>NZ_JAKLOY010000001.1 GCF_023652955.1 Geomonas sp. Red32
CGAAGCCGGTGTCCACGTTGGCGATGGAGGTGGTGCCGGTGGTGTTGCCCAGAGCGGAACCGTGCTCGTCGATAGCGATGGCGCCGTCATGGCAGCTCATGCAGAGACGGCTCGGGCCGGCCAGCGGATCGGTGATGGTGAAGGTGCCGTTGTTGGAGTTGAGCGGAGTGGCCCAAGCGTACGGGGTGTAGGTGGTGGTGTCCGGAATGGTGTGGTTCCACAGCGGAAGGTTGAACCCGCCGTCGGAGGACTGAGCGTGGTGCGGGGTGTGGCAGAACACGCAGACTCGACCCATGGAGTCGGCGGTCGGACCGACAACCTTAGTCATGTCGTGCAGGGAGCCGTTAACCCCGGTGCCAGCCGGAAGACCGGCGATGGCGGTCCCCGCCACGGCGAAGGACCCGAACACTGCTGCTACTGCTAATACCTTTTTCATTCGTGCTTCTCCTTTGCATTGAATTGAATGCTATTGCATTCATCCCTCACGGGAATCGTAACTTCATGAATTGAGAGAACTACCGACCTGCTCCTGGCTCTTCCGTTGCCCCCCCTTTCCTAAATTTAACTGCGATCATTTCAAGACTTTTGCTACCGGCTCGTCTGGCTTTTTCTGGTGCGGGTTACGGAATGCGCCACCCGTCACGATTTCGTAACAGCAACATGCGCACCACATTCGGCGTTACGAAGTCGAAACGTTGTAACGGAAAGAAGTATGAGGGGCATTATAATGGCGTGTTCACCATTAGTTGCGTCGGTGTTCTTAAAACCGATGATCAATTGTCATTTAGTGGTCATTTTTGGCCTTTGTGGCCCCAATCAGTCAGGGAGAGAATGGCCCGCAGAGCCCCCGGCAACGTCCCAGACGGGGGTGATTCGGCTATTTAGCGATGGGTGGCTTGGTCTTTTCACGAGGTGGGGACCGGGGGAATAACGGTGCCCCCCCCAACGGCAGGTGTGGTGGCAGGTGTGGTGGCAGGTGTGGTGGCAGGTGTGGTGGCAGGTGTGGTGGCAGGTGTGGTGGCAGGTGTGGTGGCAGGTGTGGTGGCAGGTGTGGTGGCAGGTGTGGTGGCAGGTGTGGTGGCGGGTGGCACCAGAGCTTCTCTGTCCGGCGGGTCCACGAAAAAGAGCCTCCCCGTCAAGCGGGAAGGCCCTTTTTCATTCAAGAGCAAAATAGCGTCATCAGCGCAGCCGTGGAAAGACCAGCCCGCGCCTCATCTTAAGCACCCCCGAAATAGGGCCGTACGACTCCGAGTTCCCGGGCGCCTGGTGGCAGACCACCACGCAGGTCCCGTTGCCGGGGGAGGTAGTCGCGTAGTAGGGGTTGGTGAAGGTGTCCGACGCCGCGTAATCCCGGTCGAAGTTGATGAGGTGCGCGTTGTTGACGGCGGTCACCTTCGGGTTGCTGATCGGGACCCCGTGCGGATCATGGCAGGCGAAGCAGGGAATCCGCCTGGTCACCACATGGCTGAAGTGGTGATTGGTCACCCCGGTGCTGAAGGCCGACCCGTTACTGATGATGTAGTTCTCCGAGTGGCAGCGGAAACAGACCGCATAGAGGGCGCTGCTGTAGGACTCGCGGGTCGAGGGATCGGTCGAGCCCAGCGGCATGTAGTAGCGGGCCATCAGGATGTGGACGAAGTTGGAGCCGTGCGGGCCGTTGGGACCGATCCCTCCCGCCTTGGTACTCTGGTCGCTGTTGTGGCAGTCGGAGCAGTAGATCCGGGGCATCGGCTGCAGGTTGCTCAAAAGGCTCGCCGAGCCGATCTTGCTCACCCCGGTCACCGGGTGGTAGGAGGGGTTGGCCGTGTTGAACCGCTGCTGCTGGTCGGGCTCCGGGATCATCCGGTTGGGCATCGGCTCGGTCTGCCCGGAGAACTGGGCGGCCGACGGCCCGGAGTGGCACTTGAAGCAGACGTCGAACTCGGTCTGCGCGTAGTTCCCCGCCGCGTCCACCCTCACCCCCGCCAGCCGCCCGTCGATGTTGGGAGGGTTGGAAAGCGGCGCGTTGGTGCCGTTCACCTGGTGCGGGTTGTGGCAGTCCACGCACTGCACGTGGTAGTGGGAGGCCGCCACCGGCAGGGACTCCTTCTCGTCGTGATCGAGCAGCGGGTTCGGGTTGTGGACGTTGACCGGGTGACGGTAAAGGGTGGTCGGGTCGAAAAGCGGCTTGACGTTCACCGAGGTGGTGGCGGTGGCGCTCCCGTTGTGGCAGGAGGCCAGACAGTTGTCCTCCATGTTCGCCCAGCTCAGAAGCCGCACCGGGCCGGGGGCGCTGTGAACGCTGTGGCAGCTCAGGCACTGGTGGCCGAGGGTGGGATCCTTGGTGTTGTTGTGGGTGGTGGCGGACCACCCGGCCGGCTGGTGGCAGGCCACGCAGAGCGGCGAGCCGGTCATGTAGTTGGGGCTGGCCGGGTTGTCGGAACCGTTGTTCATGACCAGGAAGTTGCCGAACTCGTTGTCGTGCGGGTCGTGGCAGGCGGTGCATTCCAGGTTGATCCCCTTCTCGAGCCGGATCTGGGGGGGGAGATTGGACGGAGAGACCAGGTGGCTCGCCAGGGCCAGGGTATCGGTGTACTGGAAGGAGATCGGGTGATCGTCCCTGAGGTCGGTGCCGAGCTTGGCGTTGACGGTGGCGTTGAGCGCCCCGGAAGCCCCCGCGATCTGGTCGTAGGGCATGTAGGTCTGGTCGGAGAGGTGGCTCCCGACGTACTTCGACAGCGCCAGCGTTCCGTCGTGGCAGCTCAGGCAGAGCCTGGAGGCGCCGGTCGGCTTGTCCGGCTTCGGGCTCGCGTTCAGGGTCGAGGACTGGTTGTACGGCTGGTACGGTGTGGTGTCCGGCGGCAGCGAACGGCTCCAAAGCGGAGTGCCGCTGATCGCGTTGTGGGGGACATGGCAAAAGACGCAGACCTGGGTCTCGCCGGCGAAGGTCACCCCGGGAAGCCCCGAGGTCCGCCCCCGGCCGCCGGAGGCGGAGAGGTTGTGGGGGGAGTCGAGGACGCTCATCTTGCCGTGGGCCGCCCCGGCGGCACCAAGGGCGGCGACGAGCGCCAGCGCGGGGAGACGAAGCCGCCGGGCCAGGATCGTGATGCTACGCATTGAAGCCATGGTTGTTACCTCTTGGGCGCCGCGGCAACGCCTGAGACCGCCGACGATTCCCGCTCGGGCGCCACGCGCCTGAAGATCTGGATCCTCTGGTTATAGGTGTCGGTGACGAAGATGAACTCACCCCGGATGAAGATTCCCGAGGGCATCCAGAAGGCGCCGTCCTCGGTCCCGACTCCGCCGAAGGTGAAGAGGAACTGGCCGGTGTCGTCGAAGATCTGCACGGCGTCCAGCAGGGCGTCCGCCACGTAGATGCTCCCCTCCGGGTCCACCGCTATCCCTTTCGGCTTGTTCATCTCTCCGCTTGAATCCCCCATGGCGCCGAACTGCCCGACCTGCAGACCCTCGGGGGTGAAGATCCTGATCTTGTAGTTAAGGGGGTCGTTGACGTACACCTGCCCCTTGCGGTCGACGGTGACGTCGGTCGGGAGGTTGAACGGGACGGTCCCTATGCTCCCCGGGGTGTCGCCGAAGCTCCACTTGACCTTCGCGTTCTCGTCCACGGCCAGCACCCGGTGGGCGGTGGTCTCCGAGATGTACAAAAGATGATTGACGGCGTTGTAGGCGATGCCGGTCGGGCGGGCGAGCTTACCCATGAAAAGGGAGAGCTGCCCGGTGGCCAGGTCGTAACGGTAGACCGCGCCCGCCTCGGAGTCGGTGATGTACAGCCGCCCCGAGGCGTCCTCGGCGAGCCCGATGGGAGAGATGAAGGCGCGCCCCTGCTCCTTGGTGATCCGCCGGTACTGCCGCTGGCGGGTGTCCATCAGGTGCACCACCCCCGCCCCGGTGTCGGCCACGAAGAGCCGGTCGGCCGCGTCGTAGAGGACGCCATACGGCTTGGTGAACTGGCGGGGATCGGGGCCGGCGATCAACTTGACGATCTTCTTCCAGAAGGAGACCCCGATCCCGGCGTCCTCAGGCGTGGAGATACTCCTCACCCATTCGATCTGGGGGGCCATGGGGGCTTCCGGCCACTGGGGGCCCGGCTTGGAGCGCTGCAGGAGGTTCGTCTGCCCGGTTGCGCAGGCGGAGGTCAAAAGGAAAAGCCCGGCCAGGGACAGTCTGAAAAGACGGCTCCACAGCCGGTAGGTCTTCGGGGCACGGATACCAGGTTTCACTAGAAGAACCTCGTCACGGAGCAGGTGATGTTCCTGTCCTGGGTGCTCGTCGAGCCGGCCAGACGGTAGATGTACTGGCCGCTCAAGGTGAACTGCAGCTGGTTGAACATGCCGTTCAGGGCGCAGCGCAGCGACATGAAGTCCGCGTAGGCCCCGGAGCCGCGGGTGTCGTTGATGGTGAGCGCGGTGTAGGCGCTGATGAATCCGAATATCCTGCGGCTGTAGTTGGCCGCCAGGCTCGCCGAGTTCTGGCCCGAGTTGCCGACGCCGCGGGAGCCCTTCAGCACCGCATAGGTGTCCCGCAGGGAGAAGCCCAGGAGGGCGTTATCGTCGGTGCGCCAGTTGTAGTTGGTGTAGCCCGAGGCGTGGTAGGAATCCTCCTGGGTGGAGGAGATCTCCCCGTACTCGGCCCCCGCCTGGAGGTCGAGCCAGTTGGCATCGGCGCGCAAAAGCAGGGCGGTCGAGCGCGAGAGCCCCTGGGTGGTCGCCTGCCCGGCCAGCAGGGTCTGCTGCTGGGTCGAATAGCTCGCCGACAGGTTGTAGCGCCCCCCCGCCAGGGCCAGGTTCGCGAAGGTCCCGTAGGTACCGGTGCGGTAGCGGATGGAGTTGTTGACCGCCACCGTGTAGGAGATGGCGATGTCGGAACCGGGGAGGATCTGCCCCGCCGTCAGGATCTCGATGGTGCCGAGCACCAGGTCCACCCGGTAGTCGGACCCCTCCTGGTAGATGATCAGCTTGTCCGCGCTGGTGACGGTGATCACCGCGGTCAGCTGACCCGCCACGTTCGGCTTGATCTTGTCCCCCCAGTTGACCTTGGCATGCACCTCGTCCCTCACGGCGAGCTGGGAGAGGGGGAACTCCTGGCTCGAGTAGGAGAGCGCGCCGTCGAAGGTAACCATCATGTTCGCCTGCGCGGGGAGCTGCTTCATGTAGATGACCTTCCCGCTCCCCGAGTACGACTCGGTCGACCCCCCCAGGAAGCGCCCGTTGGTCATCGACCCGGAGACGCTGGTGAGGAGGCTTTGGTAGAGCCGGTGGGAAAGGGAGCCGGAGAGGGTGTTGCTCCGCTCGGTCTGGTTCTCGTTCTGGAAGTTCAGCGTCGAGTTGTAGGTGTAGCTGTCCCCCAGGGTCCCCTGCAGCGCTTTCCCGAGCGCGGTTCCGAGCTGGCTCGTGAGCGAGATGTTCCGCTGCGGAACCCCCTGCACCCGGCTGTCGTTGATGTTCAGGTTGGTGGAGAGCCGGTACTGGCGCGCCTTGTCGAAGGCCAGGTCGTTGCCGAAGGCGAGCGAGTAGCCGCTGGAATTGGTGGTCCCCGCCTCAGTGCTGGTGGTGGTCATCGAGAGGTTGGTGTTGCTGATATCCTGGTAGTCGTGATGGAGCAGGATACCGGCCGCGTCGGTCGCACTGTGGGTGTTCTCGTCGCGCCCCTCGGTATCGGACGTGCTGTGGAGGTAGAAGAGCTGGAGCGGCACCTTGGAGTTCATCAGGGTGGCGCTGACCTGGTTGTTGTTGCTGGTCACCGCGTAGGTCGGCTGGTAGCCGTTGCTGATGTAGGAGGTGGTGTGCGAGCTGCCGAACGAGAACGGGTGGTAGGTAAGGTCGAGGCCGCTTCCCACGATGCTGTATTCGGCGTCGAACAGCTTCAGGTTTTCCTGGCTGAACTGCTGGGAGTAGGTGAGCCCCCCGAGCATCTGGAGGCTCAAAAGGTGCGGGTCGAGCACGGCGCCGGTGGCGTTGATGGTGTACTTCTCCATCAGCGAGTTGGAGACGGAGCTCGAATTACTCGGGCTTATGTGCTCGGCGTAGCTGTAGGAGACCCCGAGGGACTGGTTGATGTCCCCCAGCATCAAAAGGCTCGGGTACTGGATAACCTCCTCGTTGCGGGCCGCAAGCGCGGTGCCTTCCCCAAGAAGCCACAGTGCCAGAAAAAGATAAAGGACCCAGGCGCGCATGCCGCTATTTGAGGAAGTACTTCGCCTGCCCGGAGTGCGGGTCGTGGCAGTCCATGCAGAAGAGTCCGGTGGCGGTGACCTTGTCGTGCATGGCCTTGGCCTGCCGCGGTTCGCGGTGGCACTGCACGCAAAGCTTCGCGCGCTCCAGCTTCATGAGCGACTTGTTGGGAGAGGAATGGGGATCGTGGCACTCGAGGCAGGCGCCGACCGCGGCCGGGCCGTGCAGGAAGTACCCCTTGAGGATCTTCGGGTGGCACATGAAGCAGAGCTGCTCCTTGGGCTTCTTCAACCCGGAGTCCTTCGACTTGTCGTGGCAGTTGTCGCACTTCTTCTGCTTGTACGGGGGGTGGGCGGAGCCTTCCCCTTCGCCCGCGGCCGAAGCGGAGTTCTTCTTGAGAGCGGCCTCCTTCTCCTCCTGGAGCTTTTTCAGGTGGTAGTCCTCGCAGTACTGCTCGGCGGGAGGCATGGCGGGTACTCCGTCGAAAATGGTCGAGGTGACCTTGTGGACGGTGACCGGGTCACACCCCCACAGGGCCGCCGAGGCGACCAACATTCCGAACATAGCTACCAGCGTCTTCCGCATCAGCACTCCGATTCCCGAATTCATCACTGCACCCGCCGCGCGGGGACCGTCCCGTCACCCGCGCGGCGGCTCATTGCACCGTATCGTTACTTGGCAGCCGGGGTAGCAGCCGGGGTAGCGGCCGGGGCGGCAGCCGGCGCGGCGGCGCCCTTCTCTTCGGGCTTCTTGGCCTTCACGTCCGCCTTCTCTTTCTTGGCCTTGTCTTCCGGCTTTTTCTCCATCTCCCCCATCCCGTAGAAGGCGAGCGAGTAGTTGATGGGGCTTGCGTACTGGTTGGCGACGATCACCACCTGATTGAGCTTGAATCCCGGCGCCGCATACTTCTGGAACAGCGGGAGGTTCTCCTTGGTGACCACGATGCCGGCCGGGAGGTTGAGGGAGCCGGCGGGAAGCCCCGGGCGGCCGAAGAAGCCGAGCAGGCGGCGCTGCGAGTTGAAGACCTGCACCACCTGGTGTCCGGCGTCGACGATGAAGATGTTCCCCTCGTCGTCCACCGTGATCCCGCGGGGGCGGGTGAACTCGCCGAACCCGTCCCCCATCCTGCCGAACTCGGAGAGGAGGTGGCCGTCGAGGTCGTACTCCTTGACCTTGCCGTTACCGATGTTGACGACGTGGATGTTCCCCTTGGAATCGACCGTCATGCCGTTGGGGAGCGCCATGTTCTTGCTCTTGTCGGGGTTCCTCCCCAATGTGGAGATCAGGTCGCCGCTCTTTCTCTCCATGACGAAGATCTCCCCGAGCCGGTTGTCAAGGGCCAGGAGGTAATCCTTGTAGGCGTAGACCGCGATGATACTGCGAGTGGTGCCCAGGTCTTTCCCCATCGACTTCACGTACTTGCCATCCGCGTCGTAGACGGCGATGTCCTTCCTGCCGTTGTCAGCCACGTAGACGTAGCCGTCGTCGTCCACCGTCACGCTGATCGGCTTCTTGAGCTCGGCGGCCCCGATCTCCTCGTTGAGGTTCTTCATGGTCTTGTTGACCATGTCGATCACCACGATCTGGGAGGCACCGATGTCGCAGACGTAGATCTTGCCGCCATGCACCGCCACCCCGTACGGCTTGGAGAGCCGGACGACGGTCTGGGTTCCCCCGGTCAGAAGCCGGGAGAAGATGCTCTGCTTGCCGGTCAGGTCGGCCGAGTTGGAGATGCCGGTCAGGTACTGGATGTGCGGCTCGTCAGGCGGGGGCGGGAAAAACACCGGCCCGGTCTGGGCGTTCTTGGTCTCGGCACATCCCGCCAGCAGTGCCACGAGCAGCAGCAGGACCGGCAGCCTCAGGTCCACGGACTTCAACGACTTCACAATGCCACTAATCCCCTTCACCATGTTTCTTGCTCCTTTGCAACACATGCTTCCTGCTGGGACGGGCGGCAGGAGAGCCGTCCGCCTGCCAGCACCGATGTTACTGGTAGGTCTCGGGCTTGACCCGGTCGTACTTCAGTTTGCGGTGGCAGCCGGGGGCGCAACTTCCTCCGGTGGAAGTGATCATGAAGTTAATCGGGATCTTCCACTCGCCGAATTCCGCTCCATTCTTGTTGATCAGCTTCGGCCCGTCGGAGGCGTGGGGCTGGTGGCAGATCCGGCAGGTGCGTCCCTTGCGGCTCACCACGTGTACGTAATGGAGGTTGCGGTTTCCGTTGCGGAAGTTGGTGTAGATGGTGGTCTCCGGGAACCGGAGGAGGTTCTTCTCGTGGCACTTGAGGCAGGCGTCGTAGGCGCCGTCCTGGTACGGGTAGTAGAGCTCGCTCGGGTAGTTGCCGGGGAGCAGGCGGAAGTAGGCAGAGCCGTGCGGGTTGTGGCACGCCTTGCAGCTTCCCTTCTTGATCGGCCCGTGCAGGTAGGGCTTCCCTTCGATCTGTTTCTTGATGTTCTTGAGAGGCGGGGTACCGAGGTTGTCGACGCCGTGGCAGCCGAGGCAGACGGTCATCTGGTCGGCGGCCAGAAGCCCCTTGGCCTTTCCGTAGTGGGCGGCATGGCAGTTGGCGCAGGCCCCCTCGGAGATCACCGGCTTGTGGGGTACCTTGACGGCGGCCAGCGTGGCCGCCATGCTCTTGTGGCAGCCGAGGCAAAGGTCGGGCATCTTGTTCTTGAGGAACATCTTGACCGGCGAGCCGTGGGGATTGTGGCAGGCGGTGCAGGCGTCGTCGCGGACCGGCGGATGGACCACCGGGGCCGCCTTGAAGGCCGCCGCGAAGTCGGCATGGCACTTCAGGCAGACCTCGCGCACCGGCCCCTTCATGAGCGCCTTCTCGTTCGACTCGTGCGGCTCGTGGCAGGTGTTGCAGGAGCCGACCGCGGCGGGGCCGTGCATGTACTTCTGCTTGAAGGGATCCGACTCGTGGCAGTTGAGGCAAAGGGGAGCGCGGTCCTCGCCGGCCTCCAGCAGGAACGGCTGGTTGGAGCCGTGCGGGCGGTGGCAGGCGGTGCACTCGCCGTCTTTGACCGGGGAGTGCTGGAACTTCTTCTTCCCGAAGGGATCGTGGCAGCCGAAGCAAAGGGAGGGTTGTTTCGAGGAGAGCTTGAAGCTCTTGGCCCCCTTGACCGGGTGTTCCTTCACGACCTGGGTGTGGCAGGAGGTGCAATCCTCATCCTTCACCGGGGCGTGCGGGTTCTTCAAGGCGGCGATGTCGGCGTGGCAGCCGGCAGTGAGACAGGAACCGGCGTGGGCCGGACCGGCGAGGCACAGGACGAGGAGGGTCAGCACGATAGAAATTGCAACATGACTTTTCATTGAATGTCATCCCGCCCGAAGTTGTGATAGTGGCCCGCCCGCGGGGAGTTTCCGTGCGGAGGATACTGCCACAATGCGATGCGCAAGTTACTCAGGAGCCCGTACAGGCTCAACGCGTAAAAAAAGGGCCTGAAAAGTCATGCCCCCCGTGCCTATGCCGCCTCCGGCAGAGTAAGTGCGCCGGACACCTGCTTCGTGTGCCTGTCACCGGAAAAGTTTTGCCAGAGCATATGCCAACTCAAGGTTGGAAAGCCAGCAAAATCCTCAGGCTATTTATCAGATTCGCCATTTTTTTTCAACACGAAATGCTTGTCAGGCCCGGCTAGCTGCCTGAAATCCTGACAAAGATCCGGAAACCAGGAAAAGATTTATTATCCCCTGTTTATTAAGCGGTCTACCATTAACACCTTTACAGGACACTTGAAAAGGGAAAATTCTGTGGCCGGACTCCCCGTGTCAGAAGCGGGGACGTAAAGACCAGCGGATACCGCGCGCTTGGAGCGGCTATGAGCTAACGCCCCCGGCTAAGAGACAGAAGCCGTTATTTTAGTAGGATTAATGGCCGGCGCGATGGAGAGGGTGACGGTGCTGCCGCGGGGTCATCCTTCGGGGTAGTCGGAGAGCGCGAGGAAGGTCTCCTTGAGCTCGAACGAGAAGATGGCGAACATCCGGTCCACCAGGCGGCTGGTGGGGACCGGCGGGTAGAGCGGCACCGACAGGCGGTAGATGAGGTCGAGCAGCCCGTCGTGGGGGTTCTCCTCCAGGAAGAGGGCGCCGTACTGCAGGACCGGGGCGAAAAGGAGCGCCTCTTCCATGACGGCGTCGTCCTCGCTGAAGTAGGGGAGGATCATTTCCAGGGAGAAGCAGAGGCCGGAGCCGCCGGCGTCCTCGGTGATGCTCAGGAGCACCTCGTCCTGGGGGGAGCCGAACTCCTGGGATTCGGGGGAAACGCTCCCCGCGGGGAGCACCAGCACTTTGCCGTGTACCGGGTCGATGCCGTAGGGGGCGTTGCGGAGCTCGAGGAACCGCTCGAGAAGCCGGTACGCCTTGCTCTGCACCCTCCCCATGCCGCGGTAGAATGCGGGGCGGAAGGTGTCGCGGTTGGCGATCAGATCCTCCAGGGGGATAAACTCCTGCTCTCCACCTGCCGGTCTCGCGCTCCTGATCTCGGGGTTGTTAACCACCAGTTTCAGGTGCGTTCTCTTCCGCTCGTCCTTATCTTTACTCATGAGTGGTGAATCTCCCGTGACGTCTGACTCTGTAATACACCGCGGGAGAGACGGGTGTCAAGCAATCCCTCCTCCGCCCTGGCCGATGGCCTCGACCACCCCGTCGCGGATGTGGATGGTGCGCTCGGCGTAGCTGCAGTTCTCCGGGTTGTGGGTGACCATGACCACCGTCTGCCCCCCCTCGTTGAGCGAGCGGAAGAGCTCCATCATCCGGTTGGAGGTGCCGGTGTCGAGGTTGCCGGTCGGCTCGTCGGCGAAGAGGATGGCCGGCCGGTTGACGATGGCGCGGGCGATGGCCACCCGTTCCTGCTCGCCCCCCGAGATCTGGCTGGGGAGGCGGTCCCCCTTGCCGGAAAGACCCACCCGGTCGAGCGCCTCGCGGGCCGCCGCCTGCTTCTCCGCCGGTTTCCAGGGGGAGATGGCGAGGGGGAGCATGACGTTCTCCAGGGCGGTCAGGTAGGGGATCAGATTGAAGGACTGGAAGACGAACCCCATCCGCTGGCTCCGGAAGTCCGCCAGTCGCTCCCCCGGGAGGGCGTAGAGGTCTACCCCGGCGATCGTGACCGTGCCGCCGGTAGGGCGGTTGAGCCCCCCTAAAACGGAGAGGAGGGTGCTCTTCCCCGAGCCGGATCTCCCCATGATGGTGACGAATTCCCCCTCCGCGATGGAGAAGTCGATCCCGCGGAGGGCGGCGACCGTCTCGTCCCCCGTCGTATAGCTCTTGCTGACTCCGGTTACCTCGATAAGTGCCATGACGTTCCTTTCCTATGATCTGCCGCCCAGCCGGAGCTTAAAGCGCCCTGAGCGCCTCGGTGGGATCGAGCTTGCTCGCATGCAGGGCCGGGTAGAGGCTCCCCAAGAGGGCCAAAAGGACCGACAGCGCGAGCGCCGCTCCGGCCAGTCCGCCGTCCACCACGAGATGCAGCGCCTTGCCGTCGGACATGAAGGGAAGCGCGAGCCGCGCCCCGCCGATCCCCGCTGCGTACCCGATCACCCCGGCCAGGATCCCCACCACGGCGGCCTCCACCAGGATGATCCGCATGATGTGGCTCTTCCTGAACCCGATGGCCCGGAAGACCCCGATCTCGGTGGTCCGTTCGTTGACGCTCCCCATCATGGTCACGAAGACCATCAGCGACCCGATGAAGACCACCACCGCCGTCATGGCGTAGGAGAAGCGCTTGAACTGGTCGATGGCCTTGAGCCGCCCCTCCACCACCTGCTGGATCGCGCTCACCTTGGTTCCCGGGAGCTTCTCGGCCAGCTGCTGCACCATGTCGGCGATCGGGCAGCCGGAGCAGAGGGCGGCCACCTCGACCAGGCTCACCCTCCCCTCCTTGCCGAGGATCCGCTGGGCTACCGGAAGATCGACGAAGACCAGGGAGTCGTCCTGGGAGCCGGTCTCGTCGAGGATCCCGCTCACCTTGAAGCTCTTTCCCTTGATATCCAGGGTATCCCCGGTCATCAGGTTGAGCACCTTGGCGGCCTCGCTCCCGACGAGGAGTTCGTCCGGCCCCTTGGGCGTTTCCCCGAAAACCTTCCACCACTGCTTCATCTTCAGCTCCTGCGGGAACTGCACCCCGACGAGCAGCACCTGGTGCCCCCCGGCCTGCACCCCGCCCAGCACCTTGGGAGCGACGGCGGAGATGTTCTTGTGGTTGGCGATGGTCTTGATGACGGCCAGGTCGGATTCCTTGATCTCGGTCTGGTCGAAGCTGACCCCTCCCAGGCTGATCCCGCCGTAGGTGAGGGAGAGGCCGTTTTGCTGCGGAGTGATCAGGATGTTGGCCCCGAACTCGTCCATCTTCCGTTCGATGTCGGCCGACATGGAGCGGGTCAGGGTGAGCAGGGTCACGATGGTGGCGATGCCGACCACCAGGCCGACGGTCAGAAAGGCCATCTTGGCCTTGCGGCGGCGGAGGTTGTTGAAGGAGATGTTGTGCAGTTTCACGGGCAGTACCTATTTCCGGAGAGATTAGCCGCTTGCTTCCGCTTAAGACAACCTCCCCCCCACCTCATCAAGGAGAGGGGGCGGGAGCGGGGTGACCCTTAAAAAAGCCGCGCCCCGCTTTTGAGGTCGCTCACCTTGATGCGTACCGTCGAGGCGTCCACCTTGGCGGGAAGGTAGGAGGGGTTGCAGCCGCCGTCGGCCTGGGCGCCGATCTGGGTGATCGGGAACTTCTTGTTGCAGTTCTTGCAGATCATGTTCCCCCCCTGCTGGACGTACCCTTTCTTCTCGTGATAGCAGACATCGCAGGCGTCGAAGGCGGTGTGGATCTGGCCGTCGCTCCCCTTCACGACGAAGAAGTCCAGCTCCTTCCCCCCTTCGGAGTACTTGAAGAAGTGGGCCTTCCCGTCGTTGACCTTGGCCAGCGGGACCGACACCACGCCGTTGACCGGCTTCACCTTCTGGTACTTCCCGCCGAAGCTGGGGAACTCGAAGGCACAGACCGCGGTGGCCACCGCGACCGCGAGGACGACGGCTAAGACGCCCAGTTTGATTCCGTTTTTGCACAACCTTTCCATGTGTCGACTCCTTTATGTGATGCAGAATGCTCTTCTTCGTTTCCTGACGTCCTATTCTTTGCCGCTGCAGATCCTTTGACCGCAACAGCCGCCGGTCTGCCGGCTGACCTCGTGACCGGCCACCGCCTTGAACTGCTGCGGAGTGAGCACCTTCTCCACCTGGCTGCAGAACCCGCTATCGCAGACCTTCTTCGCGAGTTCCCCGGGGGCCACCTGCTTCGAGTCGTAGCCGGCCACCACCCATCCCTTCTTGAGATCGACCTCGATGGCAGCCACCCCCCGCTGGGACTGCAGCGCACGGGTCACCTGCTGGACGCAGCGGTCGCAGGTGATCCCGCTGGTCTTCAGCACCACTACCGCATCGGCGCAAGCTCCCATCCTGACGTAGCGGCCGAAAACGGCCAGCACCACGAGGACCAGGGCTACCAGGGAAATGTTGATGACTTTGTTACGCATGCGGAAACTCCTGTAGCCGGGCATCCCCCGGCCGTACCCTACGAGCCGGATGGATACAAGGAGCGTGCCACGGCGGCGGCCGGACCGAAACGGCGTGAATGGCGGGTTTGCGAGAGGGAAAGCGGAGAGCGGCGGGAGGGGGTGAGGAATAGTCTTCAAAGAGAAGTAGCATTTTCTACAACGGTGCGGCGGAGCCCACCCGGTGCCCCCTCCCCGGGAGGCGGGGAGAGGGTACCGGCCGCGGGGCTACTTCACGGTGTACCAGAACTTCGCCGAACGGGTCTTGCCGTCTTTGATCTGGAACTTGGACATCACGCCGTACTTCCCTTTCTTGGCCATGTCGAAGTCGCCGCCGAAGTGGCCGTGCATCGCCATGAGGTCCTTGGTCTGCTCGCTTTTGTCCGGCCCGAGCACCTTCACCTTCACCTTCCCATCGGTGATCGGCTTGCCGGTCTTGGCGTCGACGAAAGAGACCGAGATGTGATGGGTCTCCTTGACCCCTTCCGGCATCTCCATCCCCATCTCCTTCATCGCCTCTTTCATGGTGGTGACCTTGAAGGTCGCCTTCACCCCGTCGACGACCTCCTCGTGGGCGGCATGCCCCTTCATGGAGCCGTGCTCCATGTTCATACCCGAATGATCCATGGCCCAGGCCGGTGCGGAAAGGGCCAATGCTGCTGCCAGTACCAAGACGATTCTTCTCATCTGCGACTCCTTGTCATTTTTGTGTTTTTTGCAGCAATTTCACTATTAGTGAAAATGCATGACCGAGGTTCGGCATGCCGAACCTCACTTAACTCTGTGAAAGCGGTTAGGAATACCCCATTATGATCTGCACTTTCAATTTCCGGGACCTGGGCTTATCGTACCACTTTCGCGGTGGTCAGTGCTTCATCCCCGAGTACTTCAGTTTCCCCTTCTTGAGATCCCGTTTTTTCATCAGCACGAAGATGACCGGCGTCATGATCAGCACGTGGACCGCCGAGGAGATCATCCCCCCGATCATGGGGGCGGCGATCGGTTTCATGATGTCGGCGCCGGTACCGGTAGACCACATGATGGGAACGAGGCCGATGAGGGCCACCGCCACCGTCATCAGCTTCGGCCTGAGCCGCAAGACCGCCCCCTCGTAGGTGGCGTCGTAGATGTCCTGTTCGGTGCAGGTTCCGTGGATGAGCTTTCTATCCAGTGCCTCGTGTAGGTAGATGACCATGACCACCCCGGTCTCCACCGCGATCCCGTAGAGGGCGATGAAGCCGACCCAGACCGCCACCGACATGTTGTAGCCGAGCGCCTTGACCAGGTAGACGCCTCCCACCAGTGCGAAGGGGACCGAGAGCATGACCATGCTCGCCTCCAAGGCCGAGTGGAAGGTGAAGTACAAAAGGACGAAGATGATCACCATACCGGCGGGGACCAGGACCTGCAGCCGCGCCTTGGCGCGCACCTGGTTCTCCCACTGTCCCGACCAGGCGACGTAGTAACCCGGGGGAAGCTTCAGGTTCTTCTCCAGCACCTTCTGGGCCTCCGTCACGAAGCCACCCATGTCGCGGCCGCGCACGTTCAGGTAGACGAGCGACCTGAGAAGGCCCCCCTCGCTGGCGATCTCGGGAGCGCCGGTGGAGACCTTCACCTTGGTCACCAGGGAGAGCGGGATCTGGGAGCCGTCCTTGGTCGTCACCAGCATCCGCTGGATGGAGGGGATGTCCCCGCGCAGGTCGCGCAGGTAGCGGAGCCTGATCGGGAAGCGGTCGCGCCCTTCCACCGCGGTGGTGAGCTGCATCCCGCCGAGTGCTGTCTCGATGATCTGCTGCACGGCTCCCACGTCCATGCCGTAGCGCGCCGCCGCCTCGCGGTCGACGTCGATGTCGACGTAGTTGCCGCCGGTGACCCTTTCGGCCACCACGTCCGCCGCCCCGGGCACCGTCTTCAGGATCCCTTCCGACTGCACGGCGAGATCCTTCAGGACCTCCAGGTCCTTGCCGAAGATCTTGACCCCGAGGTCGGTCCGGACCCCGGTGGAGAGCATGTTGATCCGGTTGATGATCGGCTGGGTCCAGCCGTTACGCACCCCGGGGATCTGGAGCTTCGCGTCGAGCTCGGAGACGATGTCCGCCTTGGTGATGCCGGGGCGCCACTGCTCCTTGGGCTTCAGGATGATGATCGACTCGAACATGGAGACCGGGGCCGGGTCGGTGGAGGTTTCCGCGCGCCCCACCTTGCCGAGCACGTAGGCCACCTCGGGCTGCTCCTTGATGATCTTGTCCTGCACCTGGATGATCCGCTTCGCCTCGGTGATGGAGATGTTGGGAAGCGTCACCGGCATGTAGAGAAGGCTCCCCTCGTCCAAAGGCGGCATGAACTCCGAGCCGATCGACATGAACATCGGGATGGCGATGGCGAGCGCGATGACGTTCAGGAGGATGGTGGTCTTCTTGTACTTAAGGACCCAGCGGATGACCGGCGAGTAGAGCTTGATGAAGAAGAGCGACACCGGGTTCGAGCTCTCCGGCGGCATCTTGCCCCGCATGAGGTAGTACATGAGGACCGGCACCAGGGTGATGGCGATGAGCGCCGAGCCGACCATGGAAAAGGTCTTGGTGAAGGCGAGCGGATGGAAGAGTTTCCCCTCCTGCCCTTCCAGCATGAAGACCGGCACGAAGGAGAGGACGATGATGGCGAGCGAGAAGAAGATGGCGCGGCCGACCTGCTTCGCACTCGCGATGATCACCTCGAGGCGCTTCTCCTGCCGCTCCTCGGGGGGCATCTCCGAGAGGTGGCGGTAGCAGTTCTCCACCATGATGACCCCGGCGTCGACCAGGACCCCGATGGCGATGGCGATCCCCCCCAGCGACATGATGTTGGAGGTGACCCCCATGAACTTCATGGTGATGAAGGACATGAGCACCGCGATGGGAAGGGTCAGCACGATGACCAGCGCGCTCTGGAAGTGGAGCAGGAAGACCAGCACCACCAGCGACACGACGACCGACTCCTCGGTGAGGGCGTGCTTCAGGGTATGGATGGCCCGTTCGATGAGGTCGGAGCGGTCGTAGCGGGCGGTGATGGTGACGCCGGGGGGAAGCCCCTTGGAGAGGGCGGCGATCTTCTCCTTGACCCGTTCGATGACGTCGTTGGCGTTTTCGCCGTAGCGCATGACGACGATGCCCCCCACCGCCTCGCCGTCGCCGTTCAAGTCGAGGAGGCCGCGCCGGATGGCGCCGCCCAATTGGACGGTGCCGAGGTTCTTGACGTAGATGGGAGTGCCGAAGGCGCCGGAGCCGACCACGATGTTCTCCAGGTCGGAAGCCGACTTGACGTAGCCGGTGCCGCGGATCAGGTACTCGGCGTCCGCGTGTTCCATGAGGCCGCCGCCGACGTCGTTGTTGGAGCGCTTGATGGCGTTCATGACGTCGTCCACCGAGACCTTGTAGGAGAAGAGGCGGTTGGGGTCGAGGTCGATCTGGTATTCGCGGACGAAGCCGCCGATGGAGGCCACCTCGGCGACCCCGGGGACCGTATTGAGCTGGTAGCGGACGAACCAGTCCTGCAGCGTGCGGAGCTGTTCGAGGTCGTACCCTTTCCCGTCGATGGTGTACCAGAATACGTGGCCGACACCGGTGCCGTCCGGGCCGAGCGTCGGGGTGACCCCGGCAGGAAGGAGCGAGGCGGCGTAGTTCAGGCGTTCGAGGACGCGGGTCCTGGCCCAGTAGATATCCGCCTTGTCGTCGAAGATCACATAGATCATCGAATAGCCGAAGGCCGAGGAAGCGCGGACCGCCTTGACCATGGGGAGCCCCTGGAGGTTGACGGCCAGGGGGTAGGTAACCTGGTCCTCCACCACCTGAGGCGAGCGGCCGGGGTAGTCCGTGAAGACGATGACCTGGTTATCCGAGAGGTCGGGGATGGCGTCGACCGGGGTGCGGTAGACCGCCCAGACCCCGGCGGCGATGATCAGCGCGAAGAGCATCAGGACGACGACGCGGTTGCGGGCGGAATATTCGATGATTTTCTCGATCATAAAAACCGGACCTTAAGAGAGTAAAAAAACCAATAGAACACGGATGACACGGATTGAACGGATTAACACGGATAAGGCTAAGTCAGAACCTTTTTAAGGTAAAAGCTAGTCAACATCGAACTGATCCAGGGTGTAAATCACCCTCCGAAGCTCCGGCTTCTTTCCGAAGTTAAGGACGAGGCCGAGTTCCTTTCCGGTCGCCTTGAGATAGTTGGTAAGCTGGGCGATGTGCTCTTGCCGCAATGACTCCGCCGCTTTTAGCTCGAGAATGATCTGGTCATCCACCATGAGATCGGCGAAGTAGTCACCGACCACCACACCCTTGTAGAAAACGGGGATGTGTTGTTGAGGGTTGGCAGTGAAGCCATGTTCCGTCAACTCCAGGGCAATCGCGTTCTGGTAGACCTTCTCGAGAAAGCCATACCCAAGCGTATTGTAGACCTTATAGAAGCAGCCAATAATCCGTTCCGTCGCAGCCTCGTGGAGCACATCTCCCTCCGCTTGCTTCCCGGTTTTGATTCCCCCTCAAAAAGCCTTTGCCTCTCCCCTAAAAGCCTTGCCTTTGTCTTTGTCTAATCCGCCTTTATCCGTTCAATCCGTGTCATCCGTGTTCCATTGCCGTGGGTTTGCCTCGGTTTTACATCTTCATGTCGTTCATATCCATGCCGTCCTTCTTCTTCCCCGGTGCCGCCGGGGAGGCTCCGGGGGCTGGCTTACTCATGTCCATCCCCGGCATGCTCCCCTGGGTACCGGGCCCGCCTCTCAACTTGCTTTCGGAGTCGATCAGATACCCTCCGGTGGCGGCTACCTTGTCGCCGACGTTAAGCCCCGACAGGATCTGGATCTTGTCGCCGGCCTTCGCCCCCACCTTCACCTCGCGCGGCTCGAAGACGCCGGCGCTCTTCTCCACCCAGACCACCTGCCTCACCCCGGTGTCGATCACCGCCTGGCTCGGCACGGTCATGGTGTTCCCCAAGGACGACTTGAGCACCGCATTCACGAACATGTCCGGCTTCAGCATGAGCCCCGGGTTATTGAGCGCTACCCTCACCTTCACGGTCCGGGTCTTGGGATCGAGGAAGGGATAGACGAAGGAGACCCTCCCGTTGAAGGTCTTACCGGGATAGGACTGCGAGGTGATCGCCACCCCCTCCCCCACCTTCACCGACGGGAAGTCGTTCTCGTACACCTCGACCTCCACCCAGACCCGCGACAGGTCGGCAATGGAGAAGAGGGGATCGCCCATGTTCACGTACTGCCCCTGCTGCACGATCTTCTCGATGACGATGCCGGAGAGCGGCGTATAGATCGGGATGCGGATGTTCGGCTCGCCGGCCTTCTCCAGGGAGGCGATCTGGCTGTCCTTCACCCCGAGAAGCTTCAGCCGCTGCCGTGCGGAGGCCACCAGCCCCTGCCCTCCCTGCGAGATGGACTGGATCGGGGAGTTCTTCAACTGGTCGCGGCTCTTCAATGCCAGCAGGTATTCCTGCTGCGCGGCCACCAGGTCCGGCGAGTACAGCTCGGCAACCGGGCGGTCCTTGGAGACGTAGGCCCCGACCGTATTGATGTTGAGACGGTCGATCCTGCCGGCGGCCCAGGCGGTGACCTTGGCCTGGCGGGCCTGGTCGTACTGGACGATGCCCACGGCGGCGATCTCCTTGTACATCGGAGATTTCTTCACCGCCACCGTTTCCACGTTGGCCATCACCTGCTGGGTCGGGGAGAGGGCGACCTGGCCAAGCTGCGCCGCCTGCTGCTTCTGCTCCGGCGTCTGCGCGGTCGCTTCCTGGGCCTGGTTCACCTTCTTGATGAGCTGCATCCCGCAGATCGGGCAGACGCCCGGGGCGTCCTTGATGATGAACGGGTGCATCGGGCAGGTGTAGAGGACCTTGGAGGAGGTCTCCAGCTTGGCGGTGCCGTCCCCCTTGCTCCAGCCCGGGACCTTCTGCAGCTTCCCGCTCTTATACATCCAGCTTCCCACCACCAGGGTCAGGGTCACGACAGTCAGGGGTATGGCGATTTTCTTGTTCATGGTTGCTATGGCCTCGCTTCGATCGCGATTTATAAAACTCTTCAATTAACCTATCGGTTGCCGCCCGCCCTTACTCCAGCTCTTTGCCGACCAGCGCTTCCAGCTGCGCCCTCTTCACCTGGTAATCCGCCACCGAGTCGTAGTACTCCCGCTCGTAGTTGAAGAGGGTCACCCGGCTGTCCAGAAGGGTGAGGAAGTCTACCTTGTTCACCCGGTAGCCGATGGTGGCCGACTCCAGCGACTGCTCGGCCTGGGGGATGATGCCGGTCTTGTAGAGCTCGATCAGCTTCTTTCTCCGCTCCATCTGCACCAGCAGGTCGGCGATCCCGCTGGAGATGGTGTTGCGTGCGGCGTTCAGGTCCTCGGTGGTCATATTGACCTCCGAGGTGGACTCCGCCTGCAGCGCCTGGCGCCGTTCCTTGCGGACCGGGAGGTTGAAGGTCACCCCCAGGGAATACATGTCGTCGCCGTTACTCCCCATGGCGCGGTCGCGCTGCATGTACTCGAAGGAGACGTTGAAATCCGGGTAATTCTCCATCTTGGCGAGCTTGTAGGAACTTTCCCACCGCTCGATCATGGTCTTCAGGTTCTTCAGCGCCGGGCGGTTCTGCTCCGCCAGCTCGGCCAGGGTCTTGGCCGGGGGAAGGTTGTCCTTCAGAACCGGCTCCGGTATGGGGCCCACCGGCTGGGTAGCCGGACGGTAGAGCAGGGAGTTAAGGGCAATCTCCAGCGACTTCCGCTGCTGTTCCAGCGAGATCTGCATGTCGAGCATCTTGGAGCGCTCGAGCTGCGCCTTGTAGACGTCCTGCTGGGCCCCCTGCCCAACCGAGTACTTGGTCTCCGCCAGGGTGATGAAGGTGTCGAGCACCCCGATGTTCTTCTGGACGATGGCCAGCGAGCGGTCGGTGAAGTAGAGCTGGTAATAGACTTCCTTCACCTGGCGGATCAGCTCCAGCGTCTTCTCCTCGTGGGTATAGTGAAAGGCCTCCGCCTCCTTGTTGGCAACCTCTTCCCGCAGGGCCCGTTTTCCGAAGAAGGGAAGCTGCTGGGAGATCCCGATCACCTTCTGGGTCATGGCGTCCTTGGAAAAGTTCAGCGGGTCGTTGATCAGGCCGTTCTGGATCTTCAGCATCAGCATCGGGTCGTCGAGACTCCCCGCCTGCCGCGCACGGCTCTTCAGGGTTCCCACGTGGATGGCGGCGGACTTGATATCGGGATTGTTGGAGACGGCGGCGTCGAGCAGCTTCGGGAGACTCTCCGGGGGAAGAGCCTCCGGGGCGGCGAAGGCCGGCGCCGTCAGTAGCACTAAGAACAGGATGGTTACGATTCTGGCAGTCATGGAGACTCCTGGGGGTTCAAACGATCTTTCCTGGACTAGCAACGGGTGTGCCAGCAGCGGAAACTACCGGAAGATGGTGGAACTGTGCGAAAGGAGTAGGAGAAAAGGAGAATATCCTACCGGGCGCTGGGGAATATTCTACAAGAGACGGGAGCCCATGCAAGCGGGGCTGGCGTTTATTAATGGCTAAGCGGAAGGGAAATTCTGAAACAGGCACCGTTGCCGGGGACGTTTTCGGCGACGATGGTGCCGCCATGCCCCTCGATGATCTTCCTGGTGATGGGGAGCCCCAGCCCGGTACCGTTTCCCTTGGTGGTGAAGAAAGGCTCGAAGATCTGCGGGAGCGTTTCGGGGGGGATACCGGGACCGTTGTCGCAGAAACGGATGTCGACCGAGTTGCGGTCCCCGGAAAAGAAGGTAGTGATGGTGACCTTGCCGCCGGCGGGCGCGGCCTGGATACCGTTGAGGATGAGGTTCATGAAGGCCTGGCGAAGCTTTTGCCCGTCGGCGGTCACCTCCGGGACGGCGGAGGGATGGAACTCGATGGAGACCCTGCGGGAACGGGCCTCGGCGGAGAGGAGGGTAACGATGTTGGAGAGTTCGCCGTTGATGTTGCAGGGCCCCTTGCCGGTCGGCTCCGGCCGGGCCAGGCGGAGAAAATCTTCCACCACGCCGTTCAGCCGGTCCGATTCCTTCACCAGGATGTCGAGGAACTCGACCCGGTTTTCGTCGGAGGCGCCTCCCTCCATGAGGATCTCGGCGGTGCCGCGGATGGAAGCGAGCGGGTTGCGGATCTCGTGGGCGAGCATGGCGGAAAGCTCCCCCAGGGCGGAGAGACGCTCGGCACGGCGCAACTGCTCTTCGATCTGGATGATGAGGTCGGATTGGCTCTGCAACTGCTGGTAGGAGGCTTCGAGCCCCTTGGCGGTCTCTTCCAGCTGCTCGCGGCGGGAGCGTTCCTGCTGCGACAGCATGCCGGTGATTCCCCCGACCACGTTATAGAGGATCACCTCGAGGTACTTCTCCATCTCCATGGCGAGGTGGCCGCCCCACTGGAAAAGGATGTGCGGCGCGTAGCAGATGGTGACCAGGATCGCGCATCCGATCCCCCCGCGGAACCCGAACCAGTAGGCGGAAAGGATGATCGGGATGTAGTAGAGACGCTGGAAGATGTCGTGCAGCATTGCGAGCCTGAGCGGGGTCAGGTAGTGCAGGAGACTGATCCCGACCACGCAGACAAGCAGGGCGACGACTCTGAGGATCTCCGATCGCTTCATAGCGCTCCCGGTACGCCTATTCGGTCCAGGAGATACAGGAAACCGGACAAAGATCGATGGCCTTGGTCTGTATATCCTCTTCCGAAGCACCATCAGGATTATAGACTTCCGATTTTCGCTGGGGATTGAAACGGAAAACTTCCGGACAGTTCTTCATGCAGATCCCGCAACTGATACATTCATCCTGGTCGACCCAAGGTTTTCTAGCCACGAATGCTCCCTTCCACTTCACGAAGCTTTGTGTGTATACACAAGGAGGACACTATACCGCAAATCGTTCAGGCATGAACTAAATTTTTTCAGTGATCCCGCACGCCTCGAAGCTCCCTCTTCCTCCCCCCCATCCTCACCCTGTCCCTCCCCCCCTCGTCCCCTCCTCGACCGGCTCTCCCTCCCCTTCAAGGGGAGGGCTGGGGTGAGGATGGGGTGAAGAAGTCAACCTGGTATTACTTGCTTTTACCCGTACCGGCAGGTATTGGTGTAGTTCATCCAGGGAGGCTCCATGAACAAGTTACTGCCGTCCTATTTCAGCGCCGGCGACGGCCCGGCGGTGATCCTTCTTCACTGCACCCTCAGCTCCAAGAACCAGTGGCGGGCGCTCGCCTCCCTGCTCCAGGGGAGCCACCGGGTGATCGCCCTCGACCTCTACGGGTACGGCGACACCCCGATGCCGGCCGTTGCTGCCGGGAACTTCACCCTGGCAGACGAAGCGGAGCTCGTGCGGGCGCTGGCGGACGAGCTCGTGCCGGGAGAGCGCTTCCAGCTTGTCGGGCACTCCTACGGCGGAGCGGCGGCCCTTTGCTTCAGCCACCTCTTTCCCGAACGGGTCTCCGGTCTCACCGTCTTCGAGCCGGTCTCCTTCCACCTCCTCCCCGAGGGGGATCCCGCGCTGACCGGATCCCGCGACTTCATGCTGCGTATGCGGGATCTGGTTGCCGCCGGGAAGCCGCAAGAAGCGGTGGAGACCTTCGTCGACTACTGGGGCGCCCCCGGCACCTTCGCCGGCTTCCCGCCCCGGGTGCGCAACGACTTCGTGGCACGGGCGGAAAAGCTGGTCTTCGATTTCCACGCCATTACCGGGACCCCCTTCACGATCGGCGACTACCGTGAGCTCCCTATGCCGGTCACCGTCATCGCCGGAAGATCGAGCCGCCCCACCGCCCTCAGGGTCGCCCATCTGCTGGCCGACGGGGTCCCGGCCTGCCGTCTGCTGGAGGTCGATACCGGCCACATGGGCCCGGTTAACGACCCGGACCGGGTGAACCCGGTCATCATAGAGAGCCTCTCGGCGCGGCCGGAGGAGTAATAAATCGTCATTTATTGACAGAATCGATCCAAACAGGGTACATTACCGCTGGAAATCGCCCACCACTACGCTGACGTACCGCTTATCCTCACCACGCTGAAGTCGGTTGGCCACTGCATCATCACCTGAAAGTACACCATTCATGCGGACCCCAGGCGGCACGGGCAGGCGGTATTCCCGGCAGGCCATGGCCTGTGTGCGCATCTATCACCATGTAAGGAGTAACCTGTGAAGCACCTGTGCGCGCCCCGTCATTACCAGTCGATATCCGTGCTGCTGCTCGCCATTCTCGCCTGCCCGCTGGTCCTGACCGGCTGCAAGGAAGAGAAGAAGGCAGCGGCAGCCCAGCAGCTTATGGCCCCCGCCGAGGCGGTCAAGCAGGACAGCCCGAGCTCCGCCAAAGCAGCGGCCCCCAATCCGGCCGCCACCTCTGCCACCGGCCAACCGGCAGTAGCCGCCGGCGCAGCCGCCATGGCCAACGCCACCAGCGCCAAGCAGGGCACCAAGAAGCCCAAAGGTAAAGGGGCCAAGGGCGCCGAGCAGGCGACCCCCTCCATCAAGTACCGCGCCGGTGAGGACCCCGACTTCGCCGCCCGCAAGGGATGGCCGGTGAAATTCCCCGCACCGCTTCCGGGCTCCCTCCTTCCCCAGAAGAGGATCGTTGCCTACTACGGCAATCCGCTCTCCAAGAGGATGGGTGCGCTCGGCGAATACCCGAAGCCGGAGATGCTGCAGCGCCTCAAGCGCGAAGCGAGCCGCTGGCAGGCCGCCGACCCCTCCCACCCGGTCCAACCGGCCCTGCACCTGATCGCCGTAGTGGCCCAGGGCGACCCGGGCAAGGCGGGGCTCTACCGGATGGTGATGCCGGACAAAGTCATCAACGATGTCTACAGCTGGGCCAAGGAGGCCGGGGCCATCCTGTTCATCGACATCCAGACCGGCCACGACAATATCCGCGCCGTGCTGCCGCGCTTCGAGTGGCTGCTCAAGAACCCCGACGTCCACCTCGGGATGGACCCCGAGTTCAACCTGATCAAGAGCAAGGCGCGCCCGGGGAGCAAGATCGGCACCTACGACGCCTCCGACATCAACTACGCGTCGAACTACCTGAAGGACATCGTCAAGAAGTACAACCTTCCGCCCAAGGTGCTGATCGTCCACCGCTTCACCCGCAACGGCGTCACCAACTACCGCAACATCGCGCTGCGGCCGGAGGTCCAGATCGTCATGAACATGGACGGCTGGGGCGCACCGTGGCTCAAGCGCGATTCCTACAAGGACTACATCGTCTCCGAGCCGGTGGAGCTGACGGGCTTCAAACTCTTCTACCACAACGACACCAAGAAGGGCGACGCGCTGCTGACTCCCGCCGAGGTGCTCAAACTTAATCCGAAGCCGATCTACATCCAGTACCAGTAGGTTCGGCTGGGTTTTAAAACTTAAAAGGCGGCTCCCGCTGGTTAATCAGCAAGGGAGCCGCCTTTTTCTTTTCGGCTGATAGGCATTGTCTCTCTCAGAGGGGCAAATCCCCCCCTGTCCCCCCTTTGACAAGGGGGGGCCCTGCTTCTTCTTTGGTCCTAATCTCCCTTCCCTTCAGTCCTCCCGGACCAGTCGAACTCCCGCTTTACCTCTGAGACTCCGCCGCCGTTGAAGGTTCGCTCCACGAAGAGCGCCTGCAGATCGCTGTCCACCATGATCACCGTGGAACAGCGGGTCCCGTAGCGCTCGCTTTCGATGAAGATCGACGATAGCAGCCGCTCCCATTCGAGCCCCACCCCGGTGTCCGGCAACTCCTCGTCGGGAGCCTTGGTCCCGTCGGCCAGCACGGCGAAGAGCTCCTCCGCTGAAGGATCCTCCCCCGCGAGCACCCTCTGTAGCCCCGCCTTCCCCCGCTCCACCTTCGGCCAGGGAGTATCCAGCAGGCGATTGCTGATCCCGAAGATGCCGGAGGTAAGAGGAGTGACCAGGCCGCTCTTGTTCGAATAGTGATAGAGGCTCCCAACCTCTCCCACCACGAGGTTGAAGCCGCAATAGGGAAGCCCGGCGGCGTGCAGCTCGTCGAGGTACCGTTCCGCCCCCTTCTCCCCGGCGAGGAAACCGGAGACCAGCTTTCCCCGGGTCGGCGCGTCGGGCGGGTGCGTGTGCGGCTGGCGATAGTTGGTAAGGGCGGCGATCCGGCCGGTCTCGGTCACCCCGAGCCAGGTTCCCCCATGGAGGAGATCACGCCCTCCGAAGAGACCGGGGGCGTCTTGCCAAGATGAAGCCGCGGCGGTCGGTCGGTCGTAAAACTCGTCGCGGTTGGCGGCTATCACCAGCGGATAGCGGGGATGGGCTGAGCAGGCGATCAGGAGGGTACACATCGGGAGTAGGTCTCGTTAGCGTTCCCCCGGCAGCTCTACGCCAGGGTCAAAAGTTGAGAATGGAGTTGATGGATTTCTGCTGCGCGTCGGTTACGCTGTCGAAGCTCACCCCGGCGCCGGGAATACTCCGTGAAATCCCCCACGGGTGCGACCAGCGGACAGTGGCGGGAATGGGGGTCTGGTCCCTGAACTCGGTGAAGCGGAGCCAGATCTTGTCCCCCTCGTGAAGCTCCTGCATGGAGTGGAGATAGATCCCCCCCTGGGAGATGTTGACGCAGAACGACTTGGTGGCCTCGACGAACCCGGCATCGGCGGAGACGAGGACGTTGAGAACGACCTCCCGCCTCTTGTGGCGGCGAAGACACCTGGCCGGAAAGGCACGGCACCTGCTTTCGATGAAATAGTTAAGGACGGAACCGGCATCGGGGGAAAAGGTCTGCTCGAGAGGACTCAGGGCGATCTTCCTGTGCTTCTTGTCCCACTTGACCCTCAGGATGGGGAAGATGTTGAAACACTCATAGGCGACCTGCTTCTCTTCCTTGCTGCAACGAACCAGGGTGAGGATGTCTACCAGCAATCCGTTGATGGGACGATCCATCGCGATCGCGGCCATCTCGTTGAACGAGGCCGCGATATCACACATGACGCCGATTTCGGCGAGGGCCTTTTCGTACGCACTCCCCGCCTCAGCGTCATTCACTACAATCAGCACCCTGAGATTTTCCATCGGCGTCTTCTGTCCTGTCTCTACTATGTCCTGTGGTTCCGGATCAAAGGCCTTCCGCCGCGACGACCTGCTACACTATAGCGTCTGACTCTGGAAGGTCAATCGTCATGTCGGCACCCTCACCGTTCGATGCCGGGGGCAGGTACCCATTCATCCCACATCGGCACCACGGCCGTTAACTGAAGGAGTTCCGGCTAGGATAAAGCCTTACTCCCACCTTATACTTGCCTTGATCGGGAAAGGGATGGTATCAACGGTTAACCGTCCGATGGAGGCGAACACGGACGGTCGAGGCCGGTAAAGGAACGGAGTAGCGATGTTCGATCAGCAGCTTTGGATGGGGCTTTTGGGGCTCCTGCCGCTTCTTGTCTACGTGGTGCTGGTTTTCCGCGACGTG
This sequence comes from Geomonas sp. Red32, assembly GCF_023652955.1. Classification (GTDB taxonomy): domain Bacteria; phylum Desulfobacterota; class Desulfuromonadia; order Geobacterales; family Geobacteraceae; genus Geomonas. Next base: position 27,156 of record NZ_JAKLOY010000001.1, read on the forward strand.
GAGATCCTCACCGCCACCGTCATCTCCGTGATCCTCGGAGCCATCCTCAGCCACCAGAGCGCCCTCTCCTTCGCCGCCGCCCTCGCCAACAGCATGAGCTCCTTCCTCGCCCTGGTCGGCCTCATCATCATGCTCGGCCGGGGGCTCGGCGAGGTGCTAAGCGCCACCAAAGTTTCCCACACCATCGTCCACCGCATCATCTTCACCGTCGGGGTCGACACCGAGAACAAGGCGATCGCCGGCATCATGCTCGCCTGTCTCACCATCGTCGGCCTGCTCGGCACCATGGCCGGGGGGAACGCGATCATCGCCCCCATCGTGCTCCCCATCGCCGCCGCCGTCGGCCTCTCCCGGAGCACGGTCGCCATCGTCTTCCAGGCGGTCGGCGAGGAGGCGCTGATCCTCGGCCCCTTCACCCCTCCCGTCATCACCCTGCTCGGGCTGACCAAGATATCCTACGGGGCCATGCTCCTCTTCGTCTCCGGCCCGGTCGCCCTGGTAACCATCACCGCGACCTGGTTCATGGTCCGCCGCATCCAGCGCCAGACCAAGGACATCCACCCCTACGAGAAACCGGAAGGGATCGAGCTCTTCCACCCCACCAGGCAAAGCCGCCGCGCGACGCTGGCCTTCGCCGGCTGTTTCCTGGCCGCCGTCGTCTACGGCATGGCGGTCAAGGCGCCGACCTCCTTCGTCATCGTCATCATGCTGGGACTTTCGCTGGTAACCGGGCTGGTGGGGGGACTGAAGCTGGATGAGATCCTGAGGCTGGTGATCAAGGGGATGGCGGGGAACGTCGGGCTGTTCCTTCTCTTCCTGCTCCTCGACCCGTTCATCGTGTTCGTTCAGCAGGCGGGGGGATTCGCGGCCCTGGCGAAACTGATCAGGCCGATGATGGAGTTGGGGGGAAAGCCGGTGATCGTCATCACCGGGGGGCTATTGGGAGCCTTCGGGATCAGCGGAGCGACGGTGGCCACCCTGAAGCTACTGCACGAGATGTTCAACCCGCTTTTATCCCGCTACGCCGTCTCGATGCTCGCCTGGTCGCTCGCCCTGGTGGTCGCCACCCGGGTCAACAATTTCGTCTTCCCCGGGGCCAACATGGTGAGCTCGCTCGGCTTCGCCGAGTCCGAGGACCTTAAATCCATGATCAGAAACGGCTGGCTGGTGGCCACCTGCCAGATCACCCTGCTCATCCTCTTCAGCGTCTTCTTCGCCTGACCCCAAAGCCTTCTCCCTCCCCTTCAAGGAGAGGGTCGGGGTGAGGATGGGGGATTAGTTCACTTTCCCGGCTTGCTCGAGGTGACGGCGGTGATGACCACGGAGAGGTCGCCGGCGGGACGTTTCACGGTCACCTCGTCGTCAACCTTCTTCCCCAACAAGGCTTTGCCCACCGGGGAGTCGACGCTGATCCTCCCGAGGCTCACGTCGAACTCGTCGGGCCCCACCAGCTGGTAGCAGCGCTCGTCGCCGTTCTCGTCCTCGTAGGTTACCCAGCAGCCGAAGCTGACCGAGGTGGGGTTGAGCGGCGGATACACCACCTTCACCACCTTCAGCCGGTCCCCCAGGTGCTTCAGTTCCCGGTCGATCTCCCTCAGCCGCTTCTTGGAATAGATATATTCCGCGTTCTCGGAGCGGTCCCCTTCGGCGGCGGCGTCCGCCATGTTCTTCACCATCCGGGGGCGTTCGTTCTCCCAGAGATAGTCGTAGCGTTCCTGCAATTTCTTGCGCCCTTCGGCGCTGATCATGTTGGTCATCGTTTGGCTGTTACTCCGTTATTTCGTTTCGCCGGGAGGCTGGACCGGTGCTGCGGGCGGGATTGCCGGAACCGCAGCCGGCTCGTTTCCCGCCCCTTCGGCCACCGCCGGAGGAACCTGCCCGCCGCCCGCCGGGGCCGCCGGAAGATCGGCCGGGAGCGCGGTCTCGGGATTGGCCGCCGGCGGAGTCGGCTGGGGCACGGAAGCCCCGAGCACGCCACCGTCCGGCGAGATGGACGGCGGAGGATTCGCCGCCGCGTCCTCGGAGGAGAGGGTAGGAGGAGGCGACGCGGGGCGCGCGGCCTTGGCGGCGCCGTGCTCTTCTTCCTCCGGTTCGCCGGAGGCGTTCTGCTCGCCCGTGCAGATCTCGTCTTGGGCCATCTCCAAAACCGACTCGGGGGGGACCGGTTCGAAGACCGGCTCGCCCGAGGCGAGCGTCTTGCCGAGCTCCCTTCTCCCCTTGTCGAACATGATGGTGCCGCGCACCCGGTAACTCGAAACCGCGCAGTCCAGCTCGTAGTTGGTCAGGATGTAGGCGAGGTTGGAGACGTTGTACTCCCTGCGGTAGTACTCCTTGTCCTTGGCCACCGACTTGATCCAGAAGACGTAGACGTTGTCGGGAAGCGGGTGGACCGACTTGCGGTCCAGGTAGTACTTGAGATCGCCGTCCTCGGCAAAGTTGTACCAGCGATCCTCCCCGTAGGTCAGACCACTCCACGCCATCAGCAACAACATCGACAACATAATCGTCCGGACGTTCATGCCACCCTCCTGTGGGCCAATGAAGCAGGGGCTTATGCCGGGCTCATGATAGACCACTTTGGTGGTGAACGCAACCTCCGCTCTTGAAAGTCCCCCTTTGGAAAAGGGGGATTTAGGGGGATTTCCGCCGTTGCCAGCGCCATAAATCCCCCCTGTCCCCCCTTTTTCAAAGGGGGGGACGTGATGACAAGCAGCGTAGGTCGTGTTGAGGAACGAAACGCGATGGTTTCCACGGTCATCCTACTTGAGGGACTTCTAGTGGTCTTCGTGGCGGTACTGCTTGAGGGATTTCTGGTAGGTCTGCTGGATTTCGTTGGGGGAGCCCTGCTTGACGTAATTTGCGAGCTGGCGTACTAGGTACACGGTCACCAGGAAGACGACCGCGACGAGGATCCCCCGCAGCACCTTCTCGCGGGTGGTGAGCGGCTCGGGAGGGGGCGGCTCGGAAAATCCGAACTCGCGGCGGTCGGCGCGGTTGCGTAAAAACTCCATCTGGGTGGCGGAGATGTGCTGGAACAGCAGGTCGCGGTCGTGCTCGGCCAGCATGGCGAACGACATCCCGGCCCGGCACCCGGCCTTCCCCCTGACCTTGGCGGGTATCACGTGAATGACCCGGGCCACCGTGTGAATCAGCCGGGGAGGCGCCAGCGGGAGGTGGATCTCCATCGCCACCAGGTCGTCCGGATAGGCGTGGTGGCCGAGGAGAAAGGCGAGCCCTCCGCCGCCGAGGTTGATCTCCCAGTGAGGCAGGTCGCGCCACTCGAGCGGAACGGTGGGACGGTAACGGGCTCGGTGGGCGGCGATGACCACCTCGTCGAACCCCTGGAACTTCATCTGCTCGATCTCGCGGCGCTGCTTCCAGTCGGCCTCGACGGAGCTGTAGGCGGCCTCCTTGATGAAGGCGTACTTGATCCGCAGGTCGAGGTTGATCCGGAAGAACTGACGCCGCTCCTTGAGAGTGAAGGGGCCGAAGAGCCGTATCCGCAGCACCTTCTGGCTCTGCTTGTCCGTGATGATCCCGCTGCAGGTGTAGTGCTCGTTTTTGATCCGGATGCTGACGTCGAGGATGTACCCCTGGTCGATGTGTACTTCGGCCGGGAGGACGTCGCGGGAGATCTGGACCTGCAGCTCGTCCCCCTCGAACTCCCCCACCACCGCCCACTCGCGGAACACCCCGCCACCGGAGAGCGGAATGCCGACCTCGATGCGGGACCCGGGGTTCAGGAATTCGCGGTAGGCGTCGTAGTAATTCTCCACCATGACTGCTCCCTGCTCATAATAACAGCGGCAACGTCCATATCATTAAACTGCACTACGGCGTGATTGCAACAGGTTACCGGAAGAAAAGGGGCCTTCGATGCCATTTTCATGAAGGAAAGCCCTTGACAGTTCCCGAGCCTGTGCTATCACAGGATGGTCCAAGTTTTCTCATTTAATTCAACTAGGGAGGTATTCATCATGAAAAATGTGGCGAAGGCAGCAGCGGCTCTTATCCTGGTACTGGCGGCAACGAGCGCCCTGGCGGTTCCCCCGGGCAAGACGGTGGAGTGGCAGACCCCGAACGGCAAGGTGGTGTTCAGCGGCGACGTCCACGCCAAAAAAGGATTGAAGTGCGCCGACTGCCACACCAAGATTTTCAAGATGAAAAAAGGAGCCGATGTGTTCAAGATGTCGGACATCTACGCCGGCAAGTACTGCGGTGTGTGCCACAACGGCAAGAAAGCCTTCAAAGCAATGGGCAACTGCGCCAAGTGCCACAAGAAGTAAATCTTTCGGAATGCGCCCCGGCTCTGCTATAGTAGCCGGGGCGCGCACCCTGCCGAAGGGGCGCGCCAGTTGAAGGCGCCGCTGACGGCAGGAGTTGAGCAGTTCCCCCTCCTCGATCCTTTCAGCCGGCCCGCTCCGGCCCCCGCGGAAACGATCCGCCGCCAGCCGGACAGGACGGCGGTGTCCATCTCCCGAAATCGAACAATCCCTGATTAATAGAGCGACGCAAGGAGAGTATTGCCATGAGCGTTACCAAGAGATCGGTCTGCCCGTTCGACTGCCCGGACACCTGCGGCCTGTTGGTCGAGGTCGAGGGAGGGCGAGCCGTGGCGGTCAAAGGAGATCCCGAGCACCCGTACACCCGCGGCTCCCTCTGTCCGAAGATGCTCCACTACGAGAAGAGCGTGCATTCGCCGCTGCGGCTTACCACCCCGCTCAAAAGAACCGGAGCCAAGGGTTCCGGCGAATTCGCCCCCATCTCCTGGGACGAAGCGGTGGCGGCCATCGCCGGGCGCTGGAAGGAGATCATCGCCACCCACGGCGCCGAGGCGATCCTCCCCTACTCCTACGCCGGGACCATGGGGGTCGTGCAGCGGAACGCCGGGCACCCCTTCTTCCACCGGCTAGGGGCCTCCCGCCTGGACCGCACCATCTGCTCACCCGCCAAGGGGGCGGGATGGCAGGCGGTCATGGGAAAGACGCCGACCCCGCACCCCGACAGCGCGGGTAAGAGCGATCTCCTCATCCTCTGGGGGATCAACGCCGCCGCCACCAGCATCCATTTCCTCAACGCGGTCCGTGAGGTCAAGCAGCGGGGAGGCGAGGTCTGGCTGATCGACACCTACCGGACCCCGACCGCGGCCGCCGCCGACCGCACCATCCTGGTCCGTCCCGGCAGCGACGCGGCGCTCGCCCTCGGCATCATGCACGTCCTTGCCCGCGAGGGGCTCGTGAACGAGCCGTTTGTGGCAGAGAGCGTCCTCGGCTACCGGGAGTTCCGGCGCGAGGTGCTCGGCACCTTCACCCTTGACGAGGCATCCCGGCTCACCGGACTTCCCGTCGCCACCATCGAGGAGCTGGCCCGCAGGTACGCGGCGGCCAAGGCGCCCTTCATCCGGATCGGGAGCGGGCTGTCCCGCTACGGCAACGGCGCCATGACGGTACGCTGCATCGCCTGCCTTCCCGCGCTCGTGGGAGCCTGGGAGCGCGAGGGGGGCGGAGCCTTCCCCGACACCTCCACCGGCGGCGCCTTCGCCATGGAGCACGTCCTGCGCGAGGACTTCGTCACCACCCCCACCCGCATCGTCAACATGAACCGGCTCGGGGAGGCGCTGAACACGCTGAACAATCCCCCCGTGATGAGCCTCTACGTCTACCACTCGAACCCGGCGGCGGTGACCCCGGACCAGAACGCGGTCCTCAGGGGGCTTTCCCGCGACGACCTCTTCACCGTGGTCCACGAGCGCTTCCTGACCGACACCGCCCGCTACGCCGACATCGTCCTCCCCGCCACCTCGTCGCTTGAACACAGCGACATCTACCGCGCCTACGGGACCTACTGCATCCAAAGGGCCCGCGCCGCCGTCGACCCGGTGGGGGAGAGCAAGTCCAACTGGGAGGTCTTCTCCCTGCTGGCCAAGGCCCTGGGCTTCGAGGAGGAGCCCTTCACCCTGACCGCCGACGAATTGATCGACCGCCTGCTGGCGCTTCCGTCGCCGATGAGGGAGGGGATCGACACCCGCGCCCTCGCCGAGGGGAAGGGAGTGGAGCTGACCGTCAATCGGGACGGCGGGTATCTCACCCGCTCCGGGAAGATCGAGATCCTCAACCGGAGCCTGCCGGAGCCGCTCCCCTGCTACCTTCCGACCCACGAGGAGGAGGGGAAACTCCCCTTCCGGCTGATGACCGCCCCCAACCCGTTCGCGCTCAACGCCACCTTCTACGACCAGCCGGACCTGCGGGAGAAGCAGGGGGGAATGCGCCTGCAGATGAATCCTTCCGACGCCGACGCCCGCGGCCTCAAGCACGGGGAGCGGGTGGTCGCCTTCAACGAGCTCGGCGAGGTCCCCTTCTTCCTGGACGCCACCGACCGCGTCCCTCCCGGCGTGGTGGTGGCCGAGGGTGTCTGGTGGATCGCCCATGCCCCGGGGAACCGCTCGGTGAACGCCCTCACCTCCCAGCGGCTGACCGACCAGGGGGGAGGGAGCACCTTCTACGACAACCGGGTGGACGTCCGCCCGGAATAAGGAGACTGCCCGAGGGAGGGGACTGGCTCCGCCAGGTGCCTGTCCCCTTAGCCGCGCCCTTAGTCCGCGGCCACCGCCCTCTTCACTCCCTCCGCGATCCGTAAAAGGGGGCCGCCCCTCTGCTGCCAGGCCCCTGGCGCCTCCGACATTTTCCCTCATGCTTTGTTCACCGCTGCCGATGTAGAAAAGGGAAGCGCGATTAAAGCACGAAAGCGGGGGGCGGTATGGAGGCTAACAGCAAGATCCTTCTCGAAAGCGGTACCAACGAGCTCGAGATAGTGGAGTTCAGGATCGACGAGGTCGATGCCAAGGGGAACGTGGTTCCCTGCTATTTCGGCGTCAACGTCGCCAAGGTGCGGGAGATCATCCGGCTGCCGAACCTGCGCAAGGTGGTCAACGCCCACCCCGCGGTCTGCGGGATGATCAAGCTGAGGGAGCAGGTCATCACCCTGATCGACCTCTCCCGGTCGCTCAACAAGAACACCGACGGCATCGCCGCCGACCGGGTCATCGTCCTCGAGTTCAACCGGATCGTGGTGGGGATGCTCGTCCATTCGGTCTCCCGCATCTACCGGATCTCCTGGGAAAACGTGGAGCCGCCGGTCAAGGCCATCCACGACGCCAACATAACCGGCGTAGTGAAGATGGAGGACCGGATCATCCTGATCCTCGACTTCGAGAAGATCGTCAGCGAGCTCTCCTTCGGGGAGGCACTCTCCCGCCCCAGCGACGAGCTCCTCGCCAACGCCCCGCTCAACCGGAGCGAAAAGACCATCCTGGTCGCCGACGACTCCAGGTTCATCCGCAGCACCATCTCCAGCTCCCTGCGGGAAGCCGGGTACCAGGTGCTGGAGGCCGAGAACGGCGAGGACGCCTGGGAGCAGGTGACCAGCCTGCGGGACCGGGCCGCCCAGCAGGGAAGCCCGATCTCCCAGCTGCTCAACTTGGTGATCACCGACATCGAGATGCCGCGCATGGACGGCCTGCACCTCACCGCGCTGATCCGCAAGGAATCGATGCTCGACGAGATGCCGGTGGTCCTCTTCTCTTCGCTCGCCACCGACGACAACAAGGCCAAATGGAAGAACCTGGGCGCCAACGACATCCTGACCAAGCCGGACCTTCCCAACCTGGTGGAGCGGGCGGACAGCCTCGTCCACTGACCCATCCCCCCGAGCTTTCCGTGGTGGTCCCGCTCTTCAACGAGGAGCGGGCCATCGCTTCCTTCCTGAACGAACTGGCCCTCCAACAAGCGATCGATTTTGAGGTGATCCTCTCCGACGGCGGCTCTTCCGACGGCACCCTCGCCGAACTCTCCCGGCTCGTCCCCTCCCTCCCCTTCCCGGTGAAGGTGGTGACGGGGAGCAAGGGGCGGGGCGCCCAGCTGAACCGTGGGGCCGCCGAAGCCCGCAGCGGGATGCTCCTCTTTTTGCACGCCGATTCGGCCTTCGGCGATCCCCTTTCTTTCCGCAAGGGAGTCGATGCGCTCGAGCAGGCGGGGCGCACGAGCCCGCTGCCGGTTGCCGGCCACTTTCCCCTCACCTTCGCCTTCCCCGGTTCACCGCCGCTCCCCTACCGCTTTTACGGCGAAAAGGCGGCCCTCGACCGCCCGGGGTGTACCCACGGCGACCAGGGATTCCTGATCCCCCTCCCCCTCTTCCGCGAGCTCGGCCCCTTCGACCCGGAGCTCCCGCTCATGGAGGACAACGTCCTGGCGGAGCGGATCCGGCGGCAGGGGCGATGGATCCTGCTCTCCACCCCCATCGCCACCTCGCCGCGGCGCTTCCTCGCCGAGGGGCTCCTCCCCCGCCAGACGCTGAACGCCATCCTCATGGACCTGGCCGCCGTCGGCAGGCTCGACCTGATCGACTCGCTCAGGGAGACCTACCGGAGCCAGGACCGGACCGGCCGGCTCGATCTTTCCCCTTTGCTGGAGAATCTGCGGATGCGGATTGCCGGGCTGCCGCCGGCGGAGCGGAGGGATCTCTGGAGAAAGACCGGGCGCTACGTGAGGCTAAACGCCTGGCAGATCCCGTTTTTCTTAGACGTGGTCATGAAAAAGGCGGCCGGCGGCAAGGGGGGAATCTTCCTCTCGCTGCACGACCGCCTGGTGGGGAGGTTGCTCGATAATGGGGTGGCGGATCTGGCCGCCTCGTGGCTGGTCCGGCTCTGGTTCCGGCTGGTCCTCAGGCGGTGCCGTCGATGATGGCGGCGTCGGCCTCCAGGTAGGATTTGAGGCGGGGGGCCTCCTCCTCGCCCAGTTCGACGAACTCGATGCCGAAGCCGCCCGGCAGGGTGGACTTGATCCGGCCGGTCTCCTCGTTGAGCCAGGCGACCCGCCCCTTGACCTCCAAGAGGAGCGGGCTCTCCCCTTCCAGGTAGAAGGCCACCTTGACCGGCGTGTCGCACGGCACCTTCTGATGGCTCGCCACGAAGATGCCGCCGTCGCTGATGTCGAGGGCGTTGGCGCTCAGGGAGCTGTTGCCGATCAGGACGAGGACCGGGAAATGACAGGGGAGACGGACGTCGCGGCGGTCGACCGTGCTCGTGTAGCGGCGGGCCATCTCCAGGAACTCCCGGCGCTGGACCGGTTTGGTCAGGAAGTCGTTGCACCCGGCCCGGAGGGCCTTCTCGCGGTCCTCGTCGTGGCCGGCGGTGGTCAGGATGATCACCGGGGTATCGCAGATGAAGGGATCAGCCTTGATGGCGGCGCAACACTCGAGCCCGTCCATCTCCGGCATGTGCATGTCCATGAAGACCAGGTCGGGAGCCTCCTTGCGGATGACCTCCAGCGCCTCGACCCCGTTGGCGGCGGTGAAGACGTCCACCTCCGAGATCTTCAGGAAGCTCTTCTCCAGTTCCAGCACCAGCCTGGTGTCGTCGACCAGCAGTATCTTCGCTTTCGCCACCTGACTCCCCCCGTTCCTGTCACGTGCGAGCCGTCAGCACCTCGTCAAAATTTCACAGTGCCAACAGCACTACACGAAAAATTTCAGCAATTAACCAATATTGCCGCCCCTTTGTCAACGCAAATTATTCCTGTCCGCCCCGCCCCCCCCGCCCTCCCACCCAAAGCAAGACCGGGCAACGAAGCCGGCATGTCGTCCCCCCCTTTGCGAAGGGGGGACAGGGGGGATTTTAACCAAAGCCAGTCCCTACCGCCACCACCGAAATCCTCGCGTCCCCTCCCCTTCAAGGGGAGGGCCAGGGTGAGGATGGGCTCCCCCCCCTTCTTACACAACCACTCTCATAAATTCCCCCAACGATCTCATCCTGAGCGGCGCGCACCCGAAATAATCCCCATCGCACTGCACCGCCTTATTCCCCGTGATCTCCACCTCTTCCGCGGAAAAGACCGTCACCCCGCTCCCCTCGGAAACCCGCCCCGCGAGCAGCAGCAGAAAGAGCTTGAAGTAGTCCGTTCTCCCCCCCTTGATGCAAACCACCTGGAACCCCGGCGCGAAGAGATCCGCCTGCGGCGCGAGCAGAAAATCCCCCGCATACCGCACCGCGTTGCAGACGATCACGCTATGGCACTCGACGCTCCTCCCGCCCCCGGTAACCGTGAGGCTTGCGCGGTCCCAATCGCGCATCACCCGGAACGCCGACAGCGCGTAGGCCCCCTTCCCGAACCGTCTCTTCTCCGCGAGCCGGACCCCTTCGACCACCGCGCCGTCCACCCCGACCCCGGCCATGAGGAGAAACCGTTTCGTCTCCCCCCCGCACGAGATCTCCCCCACCGATACCGGACGCGTATCCCCGCGCACGATGCGGGCGACCGCATCCTCCGCCGTGGCGATTTTCAGTTCCCGGGCCAGCACGTTCGACGTCCCCATAGGCACCACCGCCAGCGTAGCCGCCTTAGCCGTGAGCCCGTTGAGGACCCCGTTGACCGTCCCGTCCCCCCCCGCCACCACGATGAGCGGATCAGCCACCTCGTCGCAGAGCCGTTTGGCAAAGAGAGCCGGATCCAGAGCAGAGGTAGTGGGAAGCAGCTCCGCCTCCATCCCCCCCTGCTTAAGTCCGTTCATAATGGAATCAACTTTGGGTTGCGAGAAGCTCCCCGAAGTAGGATTAACAATGACAAAGCACCGACGTCCCAAGCGTCACCTCAGACATAGAGTAGAAAAAAGCCGTCCCAGCTATATACCCCATTCCCCCCCCAATCACAATCACCCAGAAGCTATGCTTTGAATGTTGAAGGAAGTCCTGATCCTTAAAAAAATGCGATGAATAGCGTCTGCCAAAGGTTCACCTTTGACAAGCCCCCCTGATCTCTATATAGTCCGCATTAATTTGCCAGCTAGGTGTAAGGCATTAGAGGGGAGGCCGGGGTCTTGAGAAGTATGCAAACGCCCCTGGCGGGATGACCGTTTTTTCCGCTCATCCCCCCAAACGGAACATTTCACCACCACACGAGTGCGGTATATCAACCGGTTACGTCAGCAGTCGGCATCACCCACTTTACGCCGCGCATGGTGCGGGTGTGATATCAACAATTTCCGGTCAATAAGTTGTTGGCGAGGTAAAAGGAAGGATCACAATGAAATTTCGAATGATAATGACTCTGTTTTTTGTCTTCTTTTCGTCCGCAGCCAATGCACAAAGCTATGTCTCGCTTTCAAAGTCAATGGTGAGTGGGAAGTGGTACGAGCACAGGATATCCGTGGAGAACCTCACCAAGGTACCGCAATGGAATCCCTTCGATGACCCCGCCCCTCTTCCTCCCCACAAGGCTATTGCCATCTCAAGAGATTACCTTAAGAAGCACAACAAAGACATCGGCCACCTCGCACTTGGGACTATTACGATCGATCGCGTGATCTCCAAAAAAGTGAAGAACCGCTGGAAGTACATGATCTCGATCCTAGACCGTAACGACATGGCAAACTCATTCAACATCGTAGTAATGATGGATGGCACCGTCATCGAACCAGTCGAAATCTCCGATCCGGGAGTGGTTTGTCCAGAGGAAGAATAATCCTCGGGTGAAGGTGGGGCAGCTAAAGAGGCTGAAAAACCCGACGTGTCCGCCACCATTTAATCTGACGCCGAGAAAGAAGAAAAGTTGCCAACCAAGCGCATGGACCAGGTCTCCGCGATTGAGAGTGTTGGTGAAAGCTGGAAGGAGTTGAGCGCTCCGCCGGTCATGCCGCGCCGTTGGCGGGAAAGACACTAACATTGACCTTAGAGAGGCAAATGACACAGTGAAAGCTTCTCTATAGGATTCACAGCGACAATGACCAAATTACGAAGTGATCTCGGGAAAAAGCATACGTGAGGAGGTGTTATGGGAATTTTTGGCGATGAGAGAGTTGACTATCTGGAAGCGGAAAGACAGAAGCTCTGGGGACAAGTCACTGCGCTTCAAGAACAACTGCGCAATACCCAAGGAGAGTGTCAATCACTGAAAGAGCAGTCACGCGCACTCGAAGTAGCACTGGCAAAGAAAACAAGTGACTATGAGGCTGAAGCAAAAGAATCTTCTGAAAAAGCCTCTTCATATGAAACAAATAGCAAGGCATCGTTTGAGAACATCAGCAATTTTCAGGCAGAGGCTAGTGTTAAGCTTGAGGAAATACGTGCTGCATTACAGACAGCTGCCGCTTTACAACCGGAGATAAGTCAATTCCATATCTCAGCGCAAACCGAGGAAAAGAACGTAAAGCAATTAATGCTGAATATAGAAACACTGCATAAAGGGGTAACAGAAAAGGTAAATGAGCTTAATACAATATACTCAAGTCATTCTGGGTACGTAGAAAAAGTGACGAAACTTGAGGAATTATATTCAAAAGGTGATGACCTTGCCGCTAAAATTGAACAATTTCATAAAACTGTACTTGGGAAAAGTGAACAAATCAATAAACTTCATTTAAATATTGTCGGTTACATTGGTAAAGACGACAAAGGAGGAGATGTAAAGGTACCTGGATTAAAAGATAAATTGGAAAATGAGTATAATGAACTTCAAGACTTAGCTGGTAAGTTAGGTCAAAAAATTACAGAGATAGAAGCAACTACCGAATCCGAACTTACTTCTTATACTCAAGCTAAAGAAAATGAATTTAGTTCAACGCTTGATAAGTGGAAAAACGAATACAATGTAGCTTTAAAAAGAATCAAAGATTTATTGCCAGATGCGCTTACAGCTGGCCTGAGCGCAGCGTACCATGACAAAAAGGAAGCTGAAATTAAGGAAAGCGAAATACTAACTAGTAAGTTTGTTAAGGCTATTATTGGTATGGTGGTAGTTTCGTTGATTCCGTTTGCAGTGAGTATTTATTCATGGTATGTAGCCACGCCATTGGAAAAGGTTTTACTGGATATGCCAAGACTTGTTCTTGCAATTCTTCCTTTGTACATTCCTGTTTTGTGGTTAGCATATTCCTCTAACAAAAGTATAAAATTATCTAAAAGACTTATTGAAGAATACACACACAAGGAGGTATTGAGCAAAACGTTTGAGGGGCTATCAAGACAGATTGAAAATATTGAAGACCAAGAGATTTCCTCGGATTTAAAGATCAAACTGCTTTATAACATACTTGAAGTTAACTCTGAAAATCCAGGAAAATTGATTACTGATTATAATAAGTCAGACCACCCACTTATGGATGCTTTGGAAAAAAGTGTGAAATTGGGTAACACTATTGATAAGATAGCCGAAATTCCAGGTTTATCTAAGCTTGTTTCGGTATTGGAGAAGAAAACAAGAAAGACGCTTGATGAGAAGAAAAAACAAGCAAAAGCTGGTTTAGATGCAATCGTAGATGAAGAGGAAGATGAGCCATAAGGCAAAGGTAAGGGCAAACTGATTGCGGATGACTGACCGATGCCCGCCGAACCTGTCATGTCCGCCCCGACCTAGACACAAATTGTAAGCACTAGCAGTGGCAATACTTTACCAGGGAGGCCTTTTATGCATAATTGCACGTGCGTCAAGCAAGCCACCTCAATGATTGATTGGGACATGACAAGCAAGGCTGGTACTACCATAGCTGCAATCTTGATTGCCATACAAATATTTGTTGCAGTGTGGTCAATTTATCAAACAAACAAGAGAGATAGAATGAAGTCGACTCTCGAATATTACGAAAAGGTGAACCAAGAGATAAAAACTGCAAAAGGTGACGTTAGGAAAAAATACGGTTCGACTCTTACACGTGACACGTGCGCGCAGATTCTGAAGGATAGCGAATATACTGTTAAACTTCATAAGATACTTAATGCTTACGAACGAATGTGCTTGGCGGCTAACATCGGCATCTTTGACATTGACGTTCTCAACAAAATAAGCGGAGCTAACTTAATTCAGAATTATGACAGATACTCTGCTTATATCCTATATCGACGTGAGATAAAGGATAAAGAATTCATATGGGTTGAGTTTGAAAAACTAATTCGTGAGCTGAGGCGTAAGAGAAAATAGGGGCAATTGGGGCAGGATTGATTAATGACGGAGACAATATAAGCAGCGGTTTTCCAACCATCCGCAGGACCAGGTCAAAGCCGGGTCAGCGGGGCGTTGGGGGAGGAGGGTAGGTGACAAGCAAACAAAAGAAAAGTAGAAAGGGGAAAAAAGCTCCCACCAGAACAAAACAGGTCATGCGGTGGCATCTGGACGGTACCTTCCCGGGTAATGATCCCAATGGTCAGCCGGTGGGCGAAGATTTCAGGGTAGTGGCGCACGACGTGATCTGCATCGTAAAGGATCTGATCACGGGGACCCCCCTCTCCGATCCGCGTGAGATCAAAATTGGCATAACTTCAAGGCCAGTACCGTATATCGACGCCACCACCGACCCCAAGTTCCTGTTGATTTTTCTCTCAATGACAGATGACGACCTGATGGTAAGGCGGGATTATGCAAAGTTTGCCTTCCAACTCGGCCACGAACTCGGGCATGCGGTAATGGGGCCGTTACGGACTAACGGGCTCATCGAAACGCTGGCGGATGCCTTCTCCTACGAGGTCCTCGACCGGATGAACCGTCTGTGGGAAAGAAAGTACAGCGCCACAAGACCGCATTGGGCCTCGTGGGCATCCCATTTCACGGATTACCAAAAAAACGAGGAGGCTGAGCGCTTCGCTGGCCTTCCAGCGTCAATCCGAAACGCGGTGGGGGAACCCGACTGGCCCCAGGTTCCCGACTACCTTAAAAACAACCTCGGCATACTCGAGATGAACCTGACGGAGGAGGCGGGTCTGAGACTTAGGTCGCTGGGGGCAAGTGCATTACGCAGGAACAAGATTCCCTGGAAGGATCTCCTCGGCATAAGTGGATTCACCACCCCGTCTGCCAAAGACGACCCCGGTTTTCGCAGCGACCTCCAGACCGAGGTGCACCTGCTACCAAATGCGGTGCGGAACATTCTACCCCGGATCGGAAGGTAGAACCCTAGCAGGTTGTTGGAAGGTGCGAAGGACCCGGTTCAAAGCAAGGGGACGGTCATGCGTTGCATGCGTTTCTCTATGCAGGGAACGTCTGAGGGGCCAAGTCCAGGATCCGCCATGCAGGCAGCCTGGGGGTCAAGGGTAGGGGCAGTGGGACCGGGTGTTGAGAAGTTGATAGATTGAAGGGGGCGCTAGTAGTGATAGCGTGCCTGAAGGAAATCTATAGAATCGTCGCGGACGAGATAAAAGGCGATGGGGCCAGGCTTTTAAGGTCTCAAGTTTGCCGTAGTTATTACACACAGGTTGGGGGAGATGGGGCCACCCATTGATAACCGGATAACTCAAGGCGTCCTCGTGCATTACGCAATAACGTCCCGAGATGTCCATTTATCAATGGGTGGACCCACTATGGCCCCAGATTTCACAGACTGTGACAAGGTTGCAGTCTAGGGGAGGCAAAATGAACTTCAAAGGGGCAGCCTGGGGGTCAAGTCTTGAATGTTGAATTTCCGGGAAACCGTTATCGAGCCGGAGAAAAAGGGGACAGGCTACTTTTGCAGTAAATCGAACAGGTCGGGGAGGGAAAAGTAGCCTGTCCCCTTTTCCTTCACCGTTAATTGGCAGCGGAAAGTGGAAAGATCTTCCGATTCAGCAGATTCGAGGGGCCTGTTCTGGAATCCGCCCTCAGGAGGCCGGAGCCGGTGATAGAGAAGAGAGGAAACCAGCGTGGATAATCATAGCGGCCAGACGTTCACCGAGTTGTGCCAGTTCATCGTCGATCCGGGGTCGGTGCGGTTGCTTCCGAAACCGTATTGCCTCCGGAATTTGATCGTGATCCTGGGGAGGGTTGAGCCCGCTGCCGACTCCCTCGATTACGCTCGGGTGCCTCAACCCTAAGAACGAGATTCGGGCAGCCTGGGGGTCAAGTCCTGAATGTTGAATTTCCGAGGCAAAGCAAGGGGACGGTGAAAAAACTTCCCCACCCTTCTTCCATCGGTAGGCTCCTACCCGACGAGCTAGCCCAGCCGGAGAAAAAGGGGACAGGCTACTTTTGCAGTAAATCGAACAGGTCGGGGAGGGAAAAGTAGCCTGTCCCCTTTTCCTTCACCTTGAAGGGGGCGCTAGTAGTGATAGCGTGCCTGAAGGAAATCTATAGAATCGTCGCGGACGAGATAAAAGGCGATGGGGCCAGGCTTTTAAAGCCTCAAGTTTGCCGTAGTTATTACACACAGGTTGGGGGAGATGGGGCCACCCATTGATAACCGGATAACTCAAGGCGTCCTCGTGCATTACGCAATAACGTCCCGAGATGTCCATTTATCAATGGGTGGACCCACTATGGTCCCAGATTTCACAGACTGTGACAAGGTTGCAGTCTAGGGGAGGCCAAATGAACTTCAAAGGTAACTTTTGGTACGTCTTTATCGCTTTAACATTTTCCATCTTTGCCTTTGGATGTGCCACTACACCGGTTCCGTCAGAGGAAGCCACTCTTGTACCTAGCAACCAGATCCATGATAATCGATATCTACAAGAGCGCGAAGGCACCGGTGAAGTTATTGTCAAAAGAGACAAGGGATTTCTAGGCTCTGGTTGTTTTTCAAAGGTTTATATTGACGCAATCTTTATCGCCTATGTAGATCCGGCGGAAAAGGTAGTCCTGTTCTTACCTGAAGGCGACCATCTTGTAGGCGCGGAACCCAATAGCATTTGCGGTGGTGGCTTGTCAGAATCAAAAGCGTCTGTAACCAAAGGTAAAAAACTCGTATTTCGAATCGGATATGGCAGCAATGGTGACTACCACATCCTACCCACAGCCTTCTAAACGGGGAAAGGTTTTGGGCCAGACAAAGGGGGCCAGCCATTGATAACCGGATAAGCTTTTATGGCACGCCCCGAGAAATCACTATATCAAGGGAAGCCGAGGGGGACGCCCATGCGATGCATGCGTTTCCCGGATGAAAGGGGAAGCCGAGGGGGACGCCCATGCGATGCATGCGTTTCCCGGATGAAAGGATCGCCAGAGGAGAACGAGGACCGCGTGCGGCGAGAAACGCATGGAACGCATGGGCGTCCACCTTGATTGCCTTTCATTCATTTAGCCTCTCCCCCCCCCCACACACACTTCTAACTTACTGAACTTGAGCGGCCTATGAAACGAGCAATGTCCCTAGCCTTCCTGCTGGTTCTCCTTATCTGCCTTCCTGCGATAGCAGATGAGTTGGAGGACTTCGGCTCACAGATGTCCTACTTTTACCTGGCCCCTTCTGCGGAAGGGTTTAAAGCTTTCCAGGCAAAGGCAGACAAGTTTCGCGGACAATTTGAGAAGGCAGGTAACGGCGCTAAGGTTCTCACGGCAGTAATGATCGCAAGGATCTCGGAAAAGAACGGGTGGCCGATCACGGACGGTGCGCTAGGCGATCTCGCACGAGAAATCGCGAAAGGCGAATCGAAATTAGCGAAGTATGTTTCCGACGATGCGCAAGTTGATCCAGGGAAATTGGATGTGTGGTGGGCCAGTTTCTTCGCTACGGGTGATGAGAGGTATCTAGAAAGGATCTTCAATTATGCTGGCCTCGAGCTTCCCAAAGGGGACATCGAGCGGTTGATGGTGATCGGTTCAGCTACATGGTCATTCAAGGCCAACTGCCGTCAACACAAGAAGGTCTTGGAATTTGCCAAACGAAAGTTGGAGGCTCCAGGCTTAGCTGAGCCACAAAGATCATTTCTCCGTGACTGCATCAAGTCGGCAGTCGAACCAGATAGCCACCAAGAAGAGGCTTATGGGGAGTATGGGACGCTGGTTACTTCGTTGAGTTAGTCGGGGAGAAGAACTACGGGAGCTATGAAAGGAAGGGCCATGGGGTCAGCCATTGATAACCGGATAAGTTTTTGTGGCACGCCCCGAGATATCAATATATCAATGGCTGACCCCATCGTCTTTCTATTCGCTTAACTTGTTGGCGGATGAGAGCCGGAAATCACTAAGAGAAGTCCATCCAGAAGTTAGGCCTAGCAATGATGAGAGGGCGCAGTCCCATGAGCACAGTTATATCAGCTGATCAAAATCCAGCCGCGGGCGCTACGGTAGTTATTACGCACAGGTTGCGCGAAAATAAGCAGGCAGAATATGAAAGGTGGCTCGAGGAGATCGCCCCTCTTTGCAAAGCTTCACCCGGTCATCTGGACTGGCACATCGTCCGTCCGATACCAGGGTTGACGGAAACGTACACCGTCATAATTCGATTTGATACCGAGGCGCATTTGCGGGAGTGGATGGAGTCCCCAACCCGCGCCCGTTTGATAGAAAAAGTTCGGCCACTGCTTATGACCAAGGATGACTTTTTTATCAGTAGCGGATTGGATTTCTGGTTTACCCCCGCGGGAGCGAAGGCCAAGGTGCCTGTACGCTGGAAACAGTACCTGGTGACATGGTCAGCCATCTACCCTCTAGCGTTAAGTGTGCCTCTGGTCGTTACTCCAATTCTGCAAGACCTTGGGATTCCGAATAACCGTCTAATAACAACATTGGCGGTGACGGGACTCGTTGTTTTCCTTATGGTGTACGTGGTAATGCCCCGCTATACCAGACTGGTTCAGCGATGGTTATTTAGATAATGCACCCCGCACCCAATATACGCGCTTAGATCATTGCCGATCTAGAGCATGATGGGGATTGGTGGGACGCAATACTAATAAGAGGGGTGCTGATGGTTTTGAATTCGACCCCGTCAGCTTGGTTTCGATCGGAGGGGAAATGAAATGCTGCATACGTGCACTCCTGTGGGGTCTCTTTCTGATTCTCTGCGGGTGCGCAACAGAAATGGTAAAGCGTCTTCCAAAGCAAGTCGAAGATGTTGGTGAGGTTAAGAGTGCATGTATGGCGGGCAATGAACTGTTCGTGGACTATGTGCCTTACCTCTATCACACGAGATTAGGACTTGCATACGACAAGGATATGAAGCCATCCTCTGTCGGCGACCAGCAAAGGATCAGTTTTAATCTCGGCAGAATCAATCAGCTGACACCGAGGCAGTTTGGTCATAGGTTAAATAGTTACACCAGAAAAAAATTGGTCGAGCTCGTATACGAGCCGGAAACACATACACGCGGAGGACGCTTTATCCCTATCACCGTAGCGAAATATTCTACGTTTGACACAAAATGCAACGTTACCGTTCCTGTTTATACTGACGTTGACGATGCCATAACTACAGATGAACCGATTGCTTTGATTCTGGAAAGGTTCGGCGAAGCTCCGGAGAATTACTACCAATATTTAATGTTCCAGCACGAAGACAACAATATCGAGATCATTTCCCTTCCTGCTCTTCCTTTGAAGGAATCGGAAAGCCCCGCATGGAAGGTCGTGAGTTATACCCTATATCCTTTTGCGATCGTCTGGGATGTAGCAACCTTCCCTGTGCAGATCCCATTGGCTATGCGGAGTTTGGGTGATGGGGCAACTCGCTCTTTTCCTTAGCCGTTAATTGGCAGCGGAAAGTGGAAAGATCATCCGATTCAGAGATTCGAGGGGCCTGTTCTGGAATCCGCCCTCAGGAGGCCGGAGCGGGTGATAGAGAAGAGAGGAAACCAGCGTGGATACTCATAGCGGCCAGATGTTTACCGAGTTGTGCCAGTTCATCGTCGATCCGGGGTCGGTGCGGTTGCTTCCGAAACCGTATTGCCTCCGGAATTTGATCGTCATCCTGGGGAGGGTTGAGCCCGCTGCCGATTCCACGATTACGCTTGGCTGCCTGAACCCTAAGAACGAGATTCTGATCGGGGAGGTATCGGGACTACTGCAACGACAGGTCACACCGGTGCAGCTTAACGACTACGAGATCGTGAAGGCGATTAACATCGGCCATGGCGCCGACCTGAACGGTTCTTCCAACCGGCTCCCCCTCACTCCGGTTCGAACCCTGTCCTTCTCCCCCGACTTGTCTTCCTCACAATTGCTCGACGAGATCCTCGGCAAGGCCTTGGAGTGCGGCGCGACCGATATCCACTTCGAGAGCTACGAGGAGGATGTGGATGTGCGGATCAGGGTGGATGGACTGCTGCGAGGCTTCTCCACCGCCATCGATAACGACAACATCAGCTCTATCGTCTCCCGCATCAAGATCCTCGCCGGACTCGACATCACCGAACGTCACCGCGCCCAGGATGGACGCATCGCCGCCTGCTGTCAGCATGACGGAACGGCCCGCGACGTCGACTTCCGCGTGTCGGTGGTGCCGGGGCCGTTTGGGGAGGATGTGGTCATGCGCATCCTCGACAGCTCCAATCCATTGATCGGACTGGAAAAGCTTGGCTTCCACAGGGATGTGATGACCCAGTTCGAGCAGATCGCATCCAACCCCGAAGGGCTCATCCTGGTCACCGGCCCTACCGGGAGCGGCAAGACCACCACGCTCTATTCCGCCCTCCAAAAGATCAACACTCCCGAGAACAAGATCCTCACCGTCGAAGACCCGATCGAGTACACCTTCGACAAGATCAATCAGAAGCAGATCACCCCGTTCATGAGCTTTGCCGACTACGCGTGCTCCTTCATGCGCCAGGACCCCGATATCATCCTGATCGGCGAGATACGCGACGAGGAGACCGCCTCCGCTGCCATGCGCGCGGCGCAGACCGGCCACCTCGTGCTCAGCACGCTGCACACCAACGACTCCGTGCGCACCGTGTCGAGGCTCCTGACCTTGGGAATCGATGCCAGCCTGATTGCCAGCTCGCTGCTCGGGGCGATCTCGCAGCGGCTGGTGCGGAAACTGTGTGACAAGTGCAAGCAGGAGACCGCGCCCACCGAGCAGGAGCGTCTCCTGTTCAACCTCCCCGCCGGCGGAAGGTATTTCACCGCCCCAGGTTGCGAAGCCTGCGACCATACCGGGTTCAAGGGTCGGACCGGCATTTACGAGCTCTTCATCCCCGACGACGAGATCGCCGACATGATAACCTCCGAGCAGTCGATGCACCTCATCCGAAGGCGTGCGTTGGAGAAAGGCATGCGCTCCCTGCTCGCCGACGCCCTCGACAAGGCCCGCCAGGGAACGATCCCCCTCTCCGAGATCCTCCGCGCCGTCCCCTACCGCATCATCGCCGCAGAATGCGGCACCAATCCTCTATGACCACTCCAGCACCGACAGGTCGCTTCCGCCTCCTTCAAAGGGGCCGACAGGGATGAGGGAGGAAAATGCATATTTTATAGGACCTAGAAAGAAATGACTTAACAGACCGTAATCACTTAGGATTACCGAAAAAACCATCACCCCTCGACGGCGAACCATCGGAGCGGGAGCACATGGAGTGACCGCGGCTATTCACTCGAAATTGCTACGTAATTTGATATCGCCAAGAGGTCGGCATGTCCATAATCTGCCCATCCAGGACCGTCAAAACGGGTACAGCTTTCGGTTGCCGGTGAGGGGGAGGCTGATAGACTTCCCACATGCCTACCCTCGCCCGCATAGACCAGGTTGAACTTCTCCAGCACGTCATCGTCAAAGCCGTCCCGGGCCAACGGCTCTTCGAGGACGACACCGACCGTGACACCTTCCTCAGTATGCTGAAGCCTCTCCTCGCCCGGACGGGGACCAGGTGCCTCGCCTGGGTCCTGCTGCCCGACCACTTCCACCTGCTGCTTCGCCCCACCACGTACAGGCTCACCACCCTGATGCTGCCGCTCTTGGTCGGCTATGCCCGCGGCTTCAACAAGCGGCACGGCCGGCGCGGCCGCCTGTTCCGCGGACGCTACAAGTCGGTGGCCTGTGAGGACAACACCGTACTCAAGGAGCTCGTCCGCTACCTCCACCTCCACCCGTTGCGCTCGGGCGAGGTGGCGAAATACAGGGATCTGGAGCGTCACCCATGGTGCGGCCACGGTGCTATCATCGACTCCTCGATGCAGGGCTGGCAAAGCGTGGACGAGGTGCTGGGGCGTTTCGGCAGGAAAAGGGAGCGCTGCCTCCTGGCCTACCGCCGCTTCGTCAAAGCGGGCAGGGGGCAAGGCGAGCGGCGGGAGCTGGCCGGGGGAGGAAAGCGGCGGGTGCGAAGGCTGGGGGTGGAGGCGCGTCCAACCCGGTGCGACGCGCGCATGCTGGGCACCAGCGCCTTCGTCCAGGAGATCGTGGAAGCGCAGCAGTGGCAACGGGCGCCGGTACGAGGTCGGGCGGAGAACATATATACTCCCCGCCGCGCCGTGGTTTCCCTATCGGAACTGGTCGAAAAAGTAGCTGCCGCGGTCGGGCTGAGCCCGGAGCAGGTGCGCCGGCGGTGCCGGGCTCCCGAGGTCCGCAAGGCGCGTAGCGTGATCTGTTATCTGGCGTACATACGGAATTGCCATCCCGGCAAGGCGGTGGCCGCCGAATTGGGCATGGCGCACGCAACCGTCTGTGCTTGCGCCAGAGCGGGCGAGACTCTCCTCCGCTACAACTTCCGGCTGCACCACCTGCGGCTTTGAAAAAAATGCCGTGCTTGTCAGGGGAGGGTCACGGTGCCGTTTGCGGGGCTCTTGGCCAGGACGAGGTCGAGATAGGCGCCCAGGTTCTTTGCGCAGGTTGCGTCGGTCGAGGGGGCGTACAGGAGATCGATTTCGGTGCCGGGGCTTTGGGCCTTTTGCAGGACGACCGAGCCGGCCGGGCAGCCTGTAGGGGTTGCGGTGGCCGTGCTCCAGGTGTGAGTGGCCAGCCCGTCGGGGGAGAATACGGCGCGGGTCACCAACGTGGCGGGAGTGGTGGAGGTAGTAGGAGTCGAGACGGTGAAACTGGTGAATTCGTACATGCTTCCCGCCGACGGCGAGGCAGCCACTTCAAGCCCCGCCGCGCCGGTGGAGAAGTTGGCATCGGTGGCGGAGGCGGCCAAAACGTTGTCCACGTACATGCTGATGGCCGTGCCGATCATCCTCAGCTCGACGGTATGGGTGCTCCCGGCCACCAGGTCGGTGCCGCCGGCCGGGTCGAGGTAGGTGGAGCCCAACTGAGTCTCGGTGCCGCTCACCTCCTTCATCAGCCGCCAGCCGACGCCGTGGGCGAAGTCGGCGAAGTAGCGGCCGTTGGTGTAGCTGCCGCTGGTCTGGATGCGCCCGGAGACGCCGGCGTTGGTCCCGGAGGTCCAGCCGAAGCAGTGGATGGTGCCAATCACGCTGTAATCGCCGGTAGAAAGGGTGCCGGTATTCCAGATGTTGCCGTCGGTTGTGGAGTAGGTGGCCTTGTTGGCCGTGTCGATGTAACTGTTCGAGTTCCAGCCCTGTTTCCACCCGGAATTGACTTCGCCGGCGTGATTGACCAGGGGGATGTTGGATGTGTCGGTGAAGGAATCGTAGATCAATTGGGCGGCCGACGCCGCCGTCGATGCCGCCAGCAGCAGTGAAAAGACAAGTACCAGAACTCTCCGCATAAGTTTCTCCTTCTTTTGGGGGATGGACTGCTTATGAGTCCCGGCTGTTGCCGCAGAACGAAAAAAGCCGGGCGCGAATATCGTTAGATATTTCGGCAACCCGGCTGTCTCGGTGAGACCCTTTAGGCTTTCCGTCACTCCCTCGCGGAAGCTTTAGTATTGTCGTCTATCGCCAGTACCTGTTCCCCCCACCCTACCACACCCCTCCCGCCCCCCTGGTGACCCCCGTCACCAACGCGGCAGCACCTGGTTCTTCTGTTAAGCAATCGCCTAAGCCGGGTCGCCTTTGGGGGCTTCGAGCTTGGCGGCTTCTTTTTCCTCTACGGCGAAGCGGTGCATGCTTTCCATCATCTCCCGCAGACGGCGGTCGACCAGGAAGTTGACACTCCCCTCTGGATAGCGGCCATCCGCCCCCGGCTCGCCCGCGGGAACGCCGGTGAGGATCTCGATTCCCTGGTCGATGGTGCTCACACTCCAGATGTGGAAGCGCCCCGCCTCCACCGCCTCTACCACCTCGTCGTTCAGCATCAGGTTCCGCTCGTTGATGGATGGAACCATCACTCCCTGGCTGCCGGTCAGCCCCTTCGCCTTGCACAGCGCAAAGAATCCTTCGATCTTCTGATTCACACCGCCGATCGGCTGCACCTGCCCGTGCTGGTTGACGCTCCCGGTCACCGCAATCCCCTGCCGGATCGGGAGCCCGGAGAGGGCTGAAAGGAGCGCATAGAGCTCGGTGGAGGAGGCGCTGTCCCCCTCGATCCCCTCGTAGGACTGCTCGAAGCAGATGGAGGCCGAGAAGGAAAGCGGCTTGTCGTTGCCGAAGCGCCCGCGCAAGAAGCCGGTCAGGATCAGCATCCCCTTGTCGTGGATCGGCCCCGAGAGCTTGACCTCCCGCTCAATGTTGACCATCCCGGCCCGCCCCAAGGAGACCCGGGCGGTGACCCGGGAGGGGCGCCCGAAGCTGTAGTCGGCCATGGTGAGGACGGAGAGACCGTTGATCTGGCCCACCACGGCGCCGTCGATGTCGCAGAGGATGGTGCCGTCGGCCAGGTACTCCTGGATCCTCTCCTCGATCCGGTTGGAGCGGTAGATCTTCTCGTCGATAGTCTTCCTCACCCATTTGCGGTCCACCACCTGACCGCCTCCCCGGCTGGCCCAGAAGCTCGCTTCGCGGATGGTGTCGGAGAGCTCCATGAACTGGGTGGTGAGACGTTCCTGGTCCTCGACCTGGCGGGCGGCGTACTCGAGGAGGGCAGCGACGCCGCTGGGGCTGAAGGGGAGCAGCCCTTCCTTGCGGCAGTGGGCGGCGACGAAGAGGGCGTAGTCCTGCAGGACCTCCGGCGTGCGATGGATCCTCGAATCGAAGTCGGCGCGGACCTTGAAGAACTTGCGGTAGTCGGGATCGAGGTAGAAGAGGAGGTGATAGATCCAGAGGGAGCCGATCATGATGATCTTCGCGTGCAGCGGGATCGGCTCCGGCTTGAGCGACACCACGGTCATGAAACGGTACTGCTCGAGGACGTCCTCGATCCGGATCTCCGAGTTGCGGATGCAGCGCTTCAACGACTCCCAGGCGAAGGGGTTGAGCAGCACTTCGCGGGCGTCCACGATGAGGTAGCCGCCGTTGGCCCGGTGCAGCGCCCCCGCCTTGATGAGGGTGAAGTTGGTAGTCGCCACCCCTCCCATCTGCATCACGTTCTCGATGCGGCCGAAGAGGTTGTTGTAGGTGGGGTTACTCTCGAAGATGATGGGGGCGCCCGAGTCGGGGTCGTTTTCGACCACCACGTTCACCTCGTAGCGCTCGAATGTCGGCTCCTGCCGGGGAAGCTTGAGCCCGGGGATCTGGGGAGGCGGAGTCTGCGGCTTGAAGTCCTCCAGGTTCAAAAGGAGGTCCTCCTGCACGGACTCCAGGTAGTGGAGGACCTTCTGGAAGCCGGCGTACTTCTCCTTGAGGGGATCGAGGTGATGGCCGATGGCCGAGATCCCGAGCTCGCGGTCGAGGCGGGCCAGGTCGTCGCGCAACCCCTTCTCGTTTTCCCGCACCTGCCTCAGGGCGTCGTTGAGCTTCTCGGTCAGCTCCCGGCCGACGCCGTCCATCCGCTCCCGCTCGTCCTTATCGAGCCCTTCGTACTCCTCCTGGGTGTAGTTGCGCCCCTCCTTCTGGGGCACGATCACCAGGCCGGAGACCGTCCGCTGCAGGGCGAACCCCTGCTCGGTGGCATCCTGTTCGAGCTGGGAGAAGATCTCGCCGTTTCTCTCCTGGTACTGCTCGATGATGGAGACCCGGTCGCTCTCGTACTCCTTGCTCTCCAGGACGGCCGGGATGTTGGAACGGACGTAGTCGAGGAGCTCCTGCATGTCGTCGGCGAACTCGGCCCCCTTGCCGGCGGGGAGCGAGATGGCTAACGGGGAATCGGGGGTCTCGAAGTTGTTAACGTAGCACCAGTCTGGCGGCGGGGGACTGTCCATGGTCCGCTTGCGGAGCATGCTTTCGATGGTGGTGCTCCGGCCGGTTCCTGGCTCGCCGGCCAGGTAGAGGTTGAAGCCGTGGCTGGACATGCCGAGGCCGAAGTCGATGGAGGTGAGCGCGCGCTGCTGGCCGATGCTCCCTTCCAGCCCGGAGATGTCGGAGGTGGAGTTGAAGGTGAAGACTGAGGGGTCACAGACCCATCTCAGTTTATCGACGGGGACTTTGCGATCGGATTCCGACATGGGAGCCTCCTTGGGCAGCGGCGATCCGGCAGGGGAAGAAAGCGGCGGTCTCCCTTTGACGGGGCCGCCTCAGCAGCGCGGCAACCGGCTATCCAGCCTTGGGTGAAACCGCTCGGCGACCAGCGCTTTCACTTGATCCATCGGGGGGGTATCCCCCCTTTCCCGCGACAGGGAGGTGATGGGGCACCCCTCCATCCCGCACGGGTTGATACGACGAAACGCGGAGACGTCGTGGCCGACGTTGAGGCAGAAGCCGTGCATGGAGACCCAGCG
Organism: Geomonas sp. Red32; assembly: GCF_023652955.1. Taxonomy (GTDB): domain Bacteria; phylum Desulfobacterota; class Desulfuromonadia; order Geobacterales; family Geobacteraceae; genus Geomonas. Next base: position 53,470 of record NZ_JAKLOY010000001.1, read on the forward strand.
TCTCACCCCGACGCCAATGGAAGCGATCTTCCCCCCTTGGCTCCAGACCCCGGTCCGCCCCGCTACCGTGTGCCCCGGGACCCCGAATTCACCGGCCACCTCCACCAGGAACTCCTCCAGGAAACGGAGGTAGCGGTGGAGATCGCGGCCGCGGCGGGAAAGGGCGATGATCGGGTAGCCGACCAGCTGTCCCGGGCCGTGGTAGGTGACGTCTCCGCCGCGGTTGATACGGACGGCGTCGATGGCGGGGTCGAGGAGGTTATCGAGGCTCCCCGCCGAACCGATGGTGTAGATCGGCTCGTGCTCGAGAAGGAGCAGCGTATCCTCTCCGCCGTCGGCGACCTCAGCGACCTTCCGCTCCTGAAAAGCGAAGGCGTCGGTGAAGGATATGGTTCCGAGATCGAGTATCTGCATGGGTTCCTTCTTAGTCGGGGCTTTGGCACTTCGTGGAGGCTTCCCCCACCCCCTGGCCCCCTCCCTCAAGGGGAGGGGGAAGGGGCAGCTCACGCGTGGATGGCCTTTTTGTCAACGTCCAGGGCCGCCTCTCGCAGTGCCTCGGAGAGGGTGGGATGGGCGTGGACGGTGAGGGCGATGTCCTCGGCGCTCCCGCCGAAGCTCATCACGGCAACCGCCTCGGCGATCATGTCGGAGGCGCGGGGGCCGAGGATGTGGATGCCGAGCACCCGCCCCCCTTCCTTCTCGGCGAGCACCTTCACGAAGCCGTCGGTCTCGTCCATGCACTTGGCCCGGCCGTTCCCCATGAAGTTGAACCGCCCGGCCTTGTACTCCACGCCCTCCTCCTTGAGGGCCTCCTCGGTCTTCCCGACGGAGGCGGCTTCCGGCCAGGTGTAGCAGACCCCGGGGATGCAGCCGTAATCGACCAGGCTCGGCTCTCCCTTCATCCGTTCCACGCAGACCACTCCTTCTTCGGAGGCCTTGTGGGCCAGCATCGGGCCGGCGATCAGGTCGCCGATGGCGTAGATGCCGGGGACGTTGGTCTGGTACTCGCCATCCACCACCACCCGCCCCCGGTCCAGCCGGATCCCGAGCTCCTCTATGCCAAGCCCCGCCGTGAGCGGCTTGCGCCCCACCGCGACGAGGATCTTGTCGCACTCGATTTCCTGGTTGCCACCTTCGGTTTCGACCCGGGCCACCAGCTTGCCGTCCCGTTTCTCGACCCCGGCCACCTTGGCCTGCATCACGAACTCCATCCCCTGCTTCTTGAGGGACCGCATCAGTCCGTCGGCAACCTGGCCGTCGCTCCCCGCCACCAGCCGCGGGAGCATCTCCACCACCGTCACCCGGGCGCCCAGCCTCAGCCAGACGGATCCGAGCTCCAGCCCGATGTAGCCGCCCCCGACCACCAGCAGGTGTTCCGGCACGGCAGGAAAAGAGAGGGCCTCGCGGGCGCTCACCACGCTCTCGCCGTCGAAGGGAAGGGCCGGGATCTCCACCGCTTCGCTCCCGGTGGCGACGAGGACTTTGTGGGCCGATACCGTGGCGGGGGAATCCCCCTTCACCTCGACCCGGTGTACCCCGTTGCCGTCCGCCCCTGCCAGCCGCCCCTCGCCGGCGAAGGAGGAGATGCCGTTTTTCTTGAATAGGAAGGCGATGCCGTCGGTGAGCTTCTTCACGACGTCTTCCTTGCGGGACATCATGCGGCCGACGTCGATGGTCGGGGGAGCGACTTCGATCCCGTGGTGGGCGAAGCGGTCGCGGGCCAGGTGGAACAGCTCGCTCGAATCGAGGAGCGCCTTGCTCGGGATGCACCCCTCGTTGAGGCAGACCCCGCCCATGGCGGAACGTTTCTCCACCACCGCCACCTTCATTCCCAACTGTGCCGCCCTGATGGCAGCCACGTAACCGCCCGGTCCGGCGCCGATCACCACCAGGTCGAAGATCTCTTCAGACATGCCTCGTCCTCCTGAACGTATGCGGCCCTCGCTTTGGCTGCCGCGTGAGATTGTAATGAGAAAAAAGGAAAGGGAGTCGCCTCCCCTTAAACTATAGCCGGTTTCTTCAATGCCGTTGGCGGAGCGATCCCTCCCCTTCACGGGGAGGGACAGGTTGAGGATTAGGTTCTTATCCCTCCAGAAGCATCTCCTCCGGCTCCTCAATGTACTCTTTGACCTGCTTCAGGAAGCTGACCGCCCCCTTGCCGTCCACCAGCCGGTGGTCGTAGGAGAGGGCCAGGTACATCATCGGACGAATCACGATCTGGCCGTCCCGGACCACTGCCCGGTCCTGGATCGTGTGCATCCCGAGCACCCCGCTTTGGGGAGCATTGAGGATCGGAGTGGAGAGGAGCGAGCCGTAGACACCGCCGTTGGAGACCGTGAAGGTACCTCCCTCCAGGTCGGAGACCGCCAGCCGGTTGGTGCGGATCTTCTCCCCGAACGCCGCGATCTGCTGCTCGATCTGGGCGAGGGTCATCCGGTCGGCGTCCCTCAAGACCGGGACGACCAGCCCCTTCTCCCCACCCACCGCGACGCCGATGTCGCAGTAGTGGTGATAGACGATGTCATCCCCCTCGATGCTGGCGTTGACCTCCGGGCAATCCTTCAGCGCCTGGCAGCAGGCCCGCACGAACAGCGACATGAACCCGAGCTTCACCTGGTGGCGCTTGAGGAAGAAATCGCCGTGCTGTTTGCGGAGCTCGATGACCTTGGACATGTCCGCCTCGTTGAAGGTGGTCAGCATGGCCGTCTGCTGGCGCACCGCCACCAGCCGCTCGGCGATCCGCTTCCGGATGGGGGGCATGGCCTTGCGGGTGATGCGCCCTTCTTCGCCGGACGGCGGGGCTGGGGCCGCGGCGGGTGCCGGTGCCGGGGCGGGTGCCGATACGGCCGCAGCGGACGGCGCGGCAGCGGGGGCAGCCTCGCGTGCCTGCGAGCGGCCGTTTCCCTTAACCGCCTGGCTGAGCGCCAAAGCGGGCTCGGCCCCGGCGGAGGCGGCCTTTTGAAGGTCCTCCACGGTCACCCGTCCGCCCCGGCCGCTCCCCTTCACTTCCCGCGCATCCACCCCCATCTCGCGGGCGAGCTTCCGCCCCGACGGAGACATGGGGGGCTCGGGGCCGGAGGGAGGCTCTTTGACCGGCGGGGGAGTCGGCTTGGGCTCCTCCACCGGGGGCTTCGGCGGTGCGGGCTCCCGTACCGGTGGTGCCGGTTCGCCTGCCGGAGGAGCCTCCGCGGTGGCCCCCTCCTCGATGGTCCCGATGACCGCACCGATCTTTACCGTCTCCACCTCCGGGACCAGGATGTGCAGGACCCCGTCCGCCTCGGCGGTGACTTCGAGGGTAATCTTGTCGGTCTCTATCTCGCAAAGCGGCTCGTCCTTGGCCACCTGCTCGCCATCCTTCTTAAGCCACCTGGCGATCAGCGCCTCGAACACCGATTCGCCGACTGAGGGGACCTTGATCTCCATAAAATTCCTCCTAAAAACAGGTATGTCTAAAAAAATTGCAGCAGTTATTGATTGGTTTAGATTCCCAGCGCTTCGCTGACGATCCGCTCCTGCTCCACCCGGTCCAGCCGGTGAGAGCCGGAGGCCGGCGCGGCAGCTTCGGGACGCCCGACGTAGCGCGGGACATGGCCCAGGATGTCGGTCAGCACCGGCCTCATGAACCGCCAGGCGCCCATGTTGTGGGGCTCTTCCTGGACCCAGCTGAAGGGGACGTCGTTCGGGTAGCGCTGCAGCTCGTTGCGGAGCTGGTCCACTCCCAGGGGGTAGAGCTGCTCGATCCGGACCAGGGCCGTTCCCTGGATCTGGTCGCGGGCGATGCGGTCGGCGAGGTCGTAGTAGATCTTCCCGGTGCAGATGAGCACCTGGCGCACGTTCCCCTGCTGGGGTGGCTCGGCGATCACCTCGCGGAACTGCCCGCCGGTCAGATCCTCTACCTTGGAAACGCAGGAGGGATGACGGAGAAGGCTTTTCGGCGTGAAGAGGATCAACGGCTTCCGGAAACTCTGCACGATCTGCCGCCTCAGCACGTGGAAAAGCTGGGCCGGGGTGGAGGGATAGACTACCTGGAGGTTGCCGGCGGCGGAGAGGGCGAGGAAGCGCTCGATGCGGGCGCTGGAATGCTCGGCCCCCTGCCCCTCGTAGCCGTGCGGGAGCATAAGCACGAGGCCGCTGGAGCGCTCCCACTTGGCCTCGCCGCTGGTGATGAACTGGTCGATGATGACCTCGGCGCCGTTGACGAAGTCACCGTACTGCGCCTCCCAAACGACCAACGAGTCGGGGGACTCGAGCGAGTAGCCGTACTCGAAGCCCAGGACCGAGAACTCGGCGAGCATGCTGTCGAAGGCGCAGAAGGCGGCCTCCCCGGTGGCTGCCGTGGAGAGGGGATAGAAGGGGTCCCCGGTGACCTGGTCGAAAAGGGCCGCGTGGCGATGGCTGAAGGTGCCGCGGCGGACGTCCTGCCCCGAGATGCGGACGCTGACCCCCTGGTTGAGGAGGGTCGCATAGGCGAGGGTCTCGGCGTTCCCCCAGTCGAGCGGTCCCCCTTTCTGCACCGCCTCGCGGCGCTTCTGCAGGAGGGCGGCCACCTTGGGATGGGGATTGAATCCCTGCGGGGTGACGGAGATCTTTTCGGCGAGGGCCTGGATGACGTCGTCCCCCACCGAGGTCTTAACCGATTCCCGCGGGATTGCCGGTTTCATGCCGCTCCAGCGGGCCAGGAAGGCGGACTCGCGGGGGACCGACTCGCGCTCGCTCGCCAGCCGGAGCTCCTCGGCCACCTCGGCCTCGATCCCCTTCAGGCTCTCGGGGTCCTCCCCCTCGGCGATCAGCTCGCTCTGGTAGAGTTCGTGGAGTTGGGGGCGGAGCTTGATCTGCTGGTACATGAGGGGCTGGGTGAAGTACGGCTCGTCCCCCTCGTTGTGGCCGAAACGGCGGTAGCAGATCACCTCCACCACCACGTCGCGGTGGTAGCGGTCACGGAAGGCCAGCGCCAGCTCGGTGGCATGGATGACCGCCTCGGGATCGTCGCCGTAGACATGGAAGACGGGGGCGTTGACCATCTTGGCGGCATCGGTCGCGTAGCAGGTGGAACGGGCGTCGGCGGGGAGGGTCGTGAAGCCGATCTGGTTGTTGAGGACGACGTGGAGGGTGCCGCCGGTACGGTAACCGGTCAGCTGCGACAGGTTCAAGGTCTCCGCCACCACCCCCTGGCCGGAGAAGGCGGCGTCGCCGTGGATGAGCAGCGGGAGGACGCGGGTCTCGCCGTCGCTCCCCAGTCGGTCCTGGCGGGCGCGGGCCTTTCCCTCCACCACCGGATCGATCGCCTCCAGGTGGCTCGGGTTGGAGGCCATGGTCAGGTGAATGGAACGGTCGCCGGCCACCGTGAAGTCGGCGGAATACCCCTTGTGGTACTTGACGTCTCCCTCACCCACCACCCCGAACTCGGAGTTGTCGGCGAACTCGGCGAACATGTTCTCGTACGGCATCCCGAAGATGTTGCAAAGGACGTTAAGACGCCCCCGGTGCGGCATCCCGAGCACCACGTCGGTCACCCCGAGCGAGGCCGCCTTCTTGATCGCCGCGTCGAGCATCGGGATCAGGACGTCGCCCCCTTCCAGGGAGAAACGGGTCTGCCCGGGGAACTTCTTCTGCAGCACCCGCTCGAAGAGCGCCGCCTCCTTGAGCTTCTTGAGGATGGTGAGCCGCCGGTCGCCCTCGAACTCCCCGCGGTTGCAGGTCGGCTCCATCTGGTCGATCAGCCACTGGCGCTCCTCGGGGGACTGCAGGTGCATGAACTCGACCCCGGTCGAGCCGCAGTAGGTGCTCCGCATGACCTGGACGACTTCCCTGAGTGTCACGGGACTCTTGGTGAACCTGCGCGTGTGGAAGGAGGTGTCGAGGTCTGAGGTGTCCAGCTCGAAGGCGGAGAGGGCAAGGTGCGGGTGTTCGAGCTTGCAGGGTGAGAGAGGATCGGTGCAGGCCAGCAGGTGGCCGATGTCCCGGTAACGGTAGATGAGGGATTGAACCCCCGAGTGCTTCATGAGCTCCTCGACGGTGCAGGGAGCCCCCCCTGACTCTCCGCGAGGAGCAAGTCCCAGGTCGAAACCGGTGAAGAAGGCGCGCCACTCGTCGGAAAGAGCTTCAGGATTCTCCTTCCAAAGCTGGTACTGGTTTTCGATCCACAGGGGACTCACATTGTCCGGCATTCCCATCGTCTGCTCCTTTTCGGTTTCATGAGCGTCGGGCGCTCATGAGCTTATCGAAGTTTAGCAGATGAGGTTTTCCTTTCAAGGGGCCGATTTCCTTGCGTAACGGCGGACGGTGATGCTCTCGGTGGTGATGAGTCCCCCGTCGAGCATCTCCTCGATCTTGGGGATGACCGCTTCGCACTTGGCGGGCTCGTCGATGACCTCGACCACCACCGGAAGATCCGAGGAGAGGCGCAACAGCCGTTCGGAGTGGATACCGCCGCGGGGGCCGAATCCGGCGATCCCGCGCAGGACGGTGGCGCCGGCGAATCCCTCTTTGCGAAGCATTTCGACCAGTGCCTCGTAGAGCGGGATGTGCCGGAGGCGGTCTCCCTCTCCAATGAAGACCCTGATCAGGGTCAGTTCCTCGGCCTCTGCGTGATCAGACATAGCTCACTCCCTATGGGTGGTAAGGTGCCGGGGGTGCGTTGCCAGCCGCCGGGCTACTGGAACTTCCACCCGACGTTCACCCCCCAGATGTCGGAGGAGGAGTCGGGCTGATAGATGTAATTTGCTCCGGAGAGCTCGAGGGGGGACTGGGTGAAGCGAAATCCCTGGTAACTGAGGCTTACTTTCAGGTTCCCGACGGTTACTCCGCCTTCCGCGAAGGCGCTCCACTCTCCCTGGGGCCGGACGGTGGCGGAGTTGACGGTGTTGCTGACGTAGAAGGGATATTTGGCCCCCCCCTCCAGCTCCAGGGTGGTCCGCTCGGCCAGGGGATAACGGGAACGGAGCCCCGCCAGCCAATACCAGCTTTGCCACGCCTCCGTGTAGCCGTGAGCGGCCCCCGCCTGGGTCATGGTGTCCTGCAGGTCCCGCAGCCAAAAACGGTAGCCGAGCCCCCCGAAGGGCTCCACCGTCACCCGGGAGAGCCGGATACGGTAGGCGAGGTCCAGCTCTTCACGAACGCCAAGGTAGACCACGTCGGTCTTGGCGGGGACGGGGGTGAGCCCCTGGGTCTCGCCGTCGTAATCGACGTCGCCCCCGAAGATCTCGCTCCTCCCCCGGAACAGCACCGGTGTCTCGGTGGCCACCGTCCCTACCACTCCGAGGGCGAAGATGGCCCCGCTCTCCTTGAGCCTGGTCCGTCCGCCGTAGTACTCGTCCCAGTAGTGGTGCAGCGCCGAAAGGTAGGGGGTGACTTCTTCGAATGAGGCGGCGGACGCAGCCCCCGCACCGCACATCGACATCACCGCGGCGGCCAGGAGCGGCGTGATCGTCTTGCCTAATCCCATTACTCCTGGCTTTCTCCCTTTTTCTTGCGCGGCGAGCGGGGCTTTTTGACGGGCTCGCCCTCCGGCGCCGGGGCAGCTTCGCCCGCCTTGGCAGCGGAAGCGGTCTCCTTTTTCGCCTTACCGGCGGCCTTGGCCCCCTTGGCAGGCTTGGCTTTCGCCTCCCCCTTCGCCTCGGATTGCGGTTCGGCCTTGGTTTCCGGCTCCGGCTGGGCCTTGGCGGGGGACTTCGTGGCCCGCTTCGATCCCGCTTTCGCTTTGGGCGCCGCTTCAGCTTCGCCCTTCCCGGCCTCGACCTCCGCCTTGGGAGCAGCAGTCACCGGCGCCTTGGCAGCGGCTTTAGGAGCCCTGCCCTTGGCTTTCCCGGCCGCTTTGGTGGGAACAGCCCCCCCCTCGCCCGCTCCGGCGGCGGGTGCCGCCTCGGTGTTGGCCGCGGCGGGCTCCGCTTTGATGGTGCCCGGCTTCGCCTTCTTCGCGGCGCCTTCCGCTTTGGCCGCGGCGGGCTCGGACTCGGCTGCCGATGCGACGGCGGCGGCAGGCTCGCTCCCCTCCTTGGCCTTGGTCCCCTTTCCACCCCTCTTGCGGGCCGGCTTGGCGGCAGGAGCCTGCGAAGCGGCAGCGTTCGCTGCCTCCTGCACCACAACCTCATGGACCGCCTCGGGAGCCATCCCACCGGCCATCTCCTGGACGGCAGGTTCGGCAACGGCCACTTCCTTGGCAGCTTTGCCACCGCGCTTCCCGCGGGAGCGGCGCCCCTTCCCTTCCTGGCGGGGCTCCTCGCCGGCAGCCTCCTCCATCACGGAGGCATCGACCACCCCGGAGACGGCGGCGGCCGGAACTTCCTGGATAGCGGTCGCGGCTTCCCCGGTGGCCTCAACAACTTCCGGGGTGACCGCGGCGCCCTCGGCGGGCTTCTTCTTGGAGCGGCGGGTTTTCGCCTTCTTGGGTGCCGCGGCAGCTTCGGGGCCACCTTCGGCGGCAGCTTCGTGGGCCCCCCCGGAGGGTGCCTCTTCGCCAGCTATCTCTTCGGTGGCCTCGCCACCGGTCTCGGCAGCGGCCTCATGGGCGCCACCTTTGCCCCGCCGTCTCCGGCGCCGGCGCTTCTTCTTGTGCTCCTCGCCCTGCTCCGGATGTTCGGCCGCTTCGGCGGTCTCTCCTTCGGGAGCCACCTCGGCCGGGAACAGTCCGGCAGGCGCTTCGGGGAGGTCGATGGCCACCTCGGCCTGTTCGTTGGCCTGCGCTTCGGCGCCCCCACCCTTGCCCCGCTTCCGCTTCCGGCGGCGCTTCTTCTTGTGCTCCTCGTGTTCCCCTTCGGTGAGGACGTGCTCGGCACCATCCGGTTCCACCGCCAGGGCGACCGGCACCTGCTCGGGCGCCTCTTCCCCCTCGGCGTGGGCGGCAGCCGCGGCAGGCACCGCCTCGGTGACTGACTCGACGACAGCCTCGGCTTCGGCCGCCCCTTTCCCTTTCTTTTTCTTCTTCTTGCGGCCATCGGCCGGAGCGCCCTCCTGGACGGCCCCCTCCTCCTTGACCGCCTTGACCGCCTTGGCGGCCGGCTTCTCCTGGGGAGCCTCCTCCAGGGAGATCTTCTCGCGCTTGATGAGCTCGAGGTCCATCTGGTTGAGGAGGTAGGAAGGTTTACCCTTGACCGTGACCTCGATGTCGTAGTCGCTTTCGATCCGGGAGAGCTCTTGCCGCTTACGGTTCAAGAGGTAGTAGGCGACCTCCAGCGGGAGGCTTCCGAGGACCTCGGCCACCGTCCCCTTGGCCGCTGCCGCATGGACCTTTCTCAGGAAGGAGAGCGCCATCGCCTCCACCGACTTCACCTTGCCGCGCCCGTCGCAGTGCGGGCACTCCAGGGTGGAAGCCTGGTGGATGTTCTGGCGGATCCTCTGGCGGGACATCTCGAGCAGGCCGAACTCCGAGATGCGGGAGACGTTGACCCGCGCCTTGTCGGCCTTGAGCGCGGACTTGAGGGTCTTCTCCACCTCGATGTTGTGCTTTCTCTCCCGCATGTCGATGAAGTCGATGACGATGAGCCCGCCCAGGTCGCGCAGCCTGAGCTGCCGGGCGGCCTCCTCGGCGGCCTCGAGGTTGGTCTTGAAGGCGGTGTCTTCCACCCCCTTCTCGCCGGTCGACTTGCCGGAGTTGACGTCGATGGAAACGAGCGCCTCGGTCGGCTCGATGAAGATGGAGCCGCCGGATTTGAGGGGAACCTTCTTCTCGTAGATGAGGTCGATCTGCTCTTCCAGCTGGTAGCGGGAGAAGATGGGACGCTTCTCCTGGTGCAGTTTGACGAGCTTCTCGAACTGGGGATCGATCTCTTTGAGGCAGTCGCGCACGTCCTTGAAGACGTCCTTGCTGTCGACCAGGACCTCGTCGATGTCGGAGGAGAAGTAGTCGCGGATGGTCCTTATGAAGAGCGCCGACTCCTGGTAGATGAGTCCCGCCCCCTTGCCGGAAAGCCCTTTCTCCCGGACATCCTCGTACAGGGCGACCAGCGAGTCGAGGTCCTTCTGGAGCTCCTCCCTGGTCCTCCCCATCGCCTCGGTCCGGATGATGTAGCCGTACCCCTCGGGGATGGCCATCTCGGAGATGATTTCCTTGAGCTTCTTCCTTTCCGACTCGCTCTCTACCTTGCGGGAGATCCCGGAGGAATCGCTTCCCGGCATGAGCACCATGTAGCGCCCCGGCAGCGAGACGTAGCTGGTAAGGGCGCTCCCCTTGTTGTCGCGCTCCCCCTTCTCGACCTGGACGATCAGCTCCTGCCCCCGCCTCAGGATCTCCTGGATGCGGGGACGGCGGTGCCGCTGGTCCTCGGCGATGTCGTCGCGCCACTTGTAGTTCTCGGGGTGGATCTCGCCCATCTGCAGAAAGCCGAGCTTCTTGAGCCCCACGTCGACAAAGGCGGCCTGCAGCCCCGGCTCCACGCGGACCACGACGCCCCGGTAGATGTTGCCGCGGATCTGCTCGCTCCCGGCGATCTCCACGTCGAGATCGACCAGCCTCCCGTCCTCAACGATCGCCACCCGCGCTTCTTCGGCGTGCAGCGCATTGATCAGCATTTTTTTTGACATAAATTAGTTGTTTCCTTTCCTTTTGGCCGGCGCGGCACCGGATGGTCTTCCGGCGTTCTGCGCTCCAGTTTGGTATCGGCGCCCCCCAAGGGTGCCGTCATTCTCTATTTGCAAGCCCATTAGTGGGCGGCAATGTTAATGAAAAACCCTGGGATTATAACAGAAGAATTCGTCCCCGCACATAAAAAACACAGAGGTTCAGCGGGATTTCCCAACTTCGCACCTTCCGGAGGCCGGGAGAAATTATCATTAACGCCATGAGGGGATCGAAAAATCCGGCGTCATCCTCCCCGCCGCCCGCGACCGCACCAATGACAGCACCTCACCGTGCCTTCTAATAATTAAGTTTTGACGAAGCCGACTTTCATGTTATTTTGCCCTAACTTCTCCCGCTGGCAAGGGATATGCTTTCATCCTCGTTTTTCTGGAGCCCCGATGGTACGAGACTTTCAGAACGTTGGCGCGGTCGCCCATGTCATCCAACTCTCGGTCGCGCCGGTCTTTCTGCTGACCGCCGTGGGGACCATGCTGGGGGTGATGATCAACCGGCTGGCCAGGATCATCGACCGGGCCCGCCACTACGAGGGAAAACTCGAGGCCGCCCGCCCCGAAGACATCGCCAAGCTGCACGATTCCCTGGCCACCCTCCGGCGCCGCGCCGACCTGATCGGCCGCGCCATCTTCCTCTGCACCTCCACCGCCGTCATGGTCTGCACCGTCATCGCGCTTCTCTTTCTGGGCGACTATCTCCGCTACGACATGTCCCAGCCGGTCGCCCTGCTGTTCATCCTGGCCATGCTGGTGCTGGTCACCGGGCTGATCCATTTCCTTAGGGAGGTCTTCGTCGCCAAGGCGAGCCTCAAGATCGGCCCCAACCGCTAGCGCCCGACGTTAGGAGAATCCGATGAGACAGCTCCTCCCCGTTTTCGACAGCCACTTCCATATCATCGACCGCCGTTTTCCGCTGACCCCCAACCAGGGGTACCTGCCGGACGATTTCACCTGCGAGCAGTACCTCGCCCGCACCTCCTCCTTCAACCTCAAGGGGGGAGCGGTGGTATCGGGATCGTTCCAGGCCCTGGACCAGGAGTACCTGGTGGATGCGCTGGGGAAGCTCGGCCCCGGCTTCGTGGGGGTGACCCAGCTTCCCGCCACCGTGAGCGACGGCGAGCTGCTTCGTCTCGACAAGGCGGGGGTGCGTGCGGTCCGGTTCAACCTGAAGCGGGGAGGATCGGAGGGGGTGGAACACCTGGAGCAGATGGCCCGCCGCGTCCACGAACTGGCCGGCTGGCACGTCGAGCTCTACGTCGACTCCCGCGACCTGGGGGACCTGAAGGAGACGCTGGCGGGCCTGCCGGCGGTGAGCATCGACCACCTCGGACTGGCCAAAGAGGGATTCGGGACGCTGCTGTGGCTGGTGGAGCGCGGGGTACGGGTGAAGGCGACCGGGTTCGGCCGGGTGGACTTCGACGTCAAGAGTGCCCTGAAGGAGATCTGCGCGGCCAATCCCGCCGCGCTCATGTTTGGCACCGACCGCCCCTCCACCCGGGCGCCCCGCCCCTACCGGGACGAGGATCTCACCCTCGTGCTCGATGCCCTGGGCGAAGAACAGGGGAGAAAAGCGCTCTACGACAACGCGGTGGCTTTCTACCGGCCGTGATTGGCGGGCCTTCTCCCCGGCGGCAGCGACAACCGCTCGAAGGCCTCCCGCAGCTCATCCACCGGCGTGTTGACGTTGCGGAAAGATTTTTCGTAGGAACTGTCGGCGAAGACGATGCTGTGTTCCGGCATGAAACGGTTCAACTTGGACTTCAGGTCGAGCGCGATGAGGGTGGCCTCCTCCAGGGTGGGAGGATTGGCCATCGCCTTCTCCATCACCGACAGGACGTAGATAAGAGCCACCTCCGCCTCGACCAGTTCGATCCCCACCGAAACGATGATGTTGCTTCGCCGGAGTTTGAAGAGCAGGGCGAAAAGCCTCGCCTGGTTCTCCTCCTCCATGGCCACCTTGATCCAGAGATGGGAGGACTCCCGCTTCTCTTTGAATAACTCAGCGAAATAATGGTAGAGCTCGGCACACCGCAACTCGACCGCCTCACATACCTCCAGCACATCGCTGCCGCCAAGCCCTATACCAGTGCTGCCGCTATCTTGATCCATTTACCTGCTCCCCCGCAAATAACCGATCATGGTTCTGGTACTGCCTAACAGTATATTTTATATTGACTTTTATGCAAGATTGATTGATTTTCAGAAAAATTCAGTCATAGTAGAAAAAGCCGTCCGACCCTATGCCAGATACAGTACTCACTCTGCCTTTCTTTATCAACAGAAATATTTAATATTACTCGATGCCGGGAATTTTATTCATAACAGACTCTCAGTACATTGCATCTCTCGCCGAGAACCTGCAATTGCTGATAGATCAGCCGCTCGCCGTAGAGAACGATCTCTCTGCCGGGATCAGGCGCATCTTCGACGACCGTCCCGACCTGATCCTTTTCCAGGGGACCGTCGGTGGGATTCCTTGCGACAAGGCGGCGCGGCAGGTGAAGATGCTGCTCGGCGGAAGTCCCGCACGGCTGGTCCTCCTCTCCGACGACGGCTCCCGCCCCTTGGGTGACACCTTCGAAGAGGTGATAGATCTCCGCGTTTCCTTCGACGACCTGGTCTTGAAGCTCCGGGAGATGGCGGCAGAGCCGGGGAACGAGCCTGCCGCCGCGGCGGAGGAGCCTCCCTCTTCCGACTTGGCCGACGAGGTGGAAATCACCCTGCCCGAGGACAAGATCGAGGAATTCTGGACCTACACCACCACCGCCGCCAGCGAGGAGGTCAACAACTGGGATTTCGCCGCCGAGGCCGGAGTGAGCCCCCAGCCGGTCCCCGACCAGAGCGAAATCGCCCCTTCCGGACCTCCTCCCGGCGAGGAGCTCGGCATGCGGATGACCACCGACGAGTTCGGGCTGCCAATCTACGACCTCCCCACCGGGAGCTCCTCCGACGACTGGGAGGACCTTCCCCTGCCGGTAGTGGACCCGCTCCCGGCCGAGCTGTTTCCGCCGGCCGCGGCCGCCCCCGCGATCCCGCCCTCCCCTCCGCCTCCCATCGAGGAGGACCACTGGACGACTCCGGTACCGGGAGAAGAGCCTTCCGCCGCGGAAGCTGCCGAACCGGAAGCGGCGGCAGAGCCTCCGGTCCCGTCCGATCTCCTGGCGGAGGAGCTCCTCCCCGACATGGAGGAGCTTCCCCCGAAACTGCGCTATTCACCACCGATCATCCCGACCTACGACCGGGTCGAACGCGAGCGTGCCGACCGGCTGTTCGGGAACATCTCCGAAGAGGGGAACGATCAGCCGCCCCTTCCCGAGGAGGAGCCAAGGCGCTCGCAGGGAAACGGCTCCGGCCAAAGGGATCCGAAGCCGGCATCGCGCGGAAAGGTCACCACCCCGGCAGAGCAGCACGCCCAAGGGGTCAGAAAGCCGGCCGCCCCCACGGCTCCCGACAAGATCGACGACAGCCTCTTCCAGGCTCCCCCCGACGAGTTCGACGCCGGTTCGCTTAAGATCGACCAGAGCGCATCCGGCCGCAGGACGGCCGTCTCGAGCGCCACCGTCGCGCTGGCGGGTGCCGTGGTGGTCTGCCTCGTCCTGGCCGCTGCCTACCTCTGGCCGCGCCTGCACATCGGCAAAAGCGGCGGGCCGGGCCACCCGGCGCCAGACCAACCGGCCATGACGCAGCCCCGTCCGGCGGCCACGGCTCCGGCCCCGGCCGCCCCGCCGGGACTCCCGGCCTTCATCCCGAAGGAAGCCGCCGATGCCCGTTACGGCGCCACCCACCCCGGATGGGAACGCTATCAGGCCGACGGTCTCGAATACCTCGTGTTCCGCGAGCAGGGGGCGATCAGGGCCATCCAGATAGTCGCCAAGGAGCAGGGGACCATCACGGTGCCGCTGGTGAAAACCTGGGCCCGCATCGCCACCGGTCTCGAGCTCCCTGCCGCCAGTAACGTCCGCCTGCAAGGCGGCTTCGAGGTGGGAGGCGGCTTGCTGGCCAACGGCACCGAATTCGCCATCTACCGCAGCGTCCCCGAAGGCGACATCCGCGGCTTCGTCCTCTCGCTCCCGGCGGCCGCGCCCGCGCCAGCCGCGGGGCAGAATCCGCCGCGCTAGTCCAACAGCAATTTTCACTGCCTCGACCAATTGGCCCTTTATTGGCGGATTGGTGGCGGCAAATCGGAGAATACATGCAGCTCGCGTTTCCCGCCGGATACCGTCATCTTCTCCTGGCCACGCTCCTCGTGGCGGGGCTCCCCCTGTCGGCCCGGGCCCTCGACGCCAAGTTCGAGATCGCTCCCCAGCAGCTGACCAGGAAGGCACCGGCCGCTTCTGCACCCGCCGGACCATCGCACGCCCCCGCTTCCTCAGCTGCGCCCTCCCCGTCCGCGCCATCGCGCGCCGCAACATCCCACGCCGGGACATCCCACGCCGGGACATCGCGCGCTTCGGAGAAGCATGAGGGGAGCCGGGAGACCGTGCGTTACACGGTGAAACCGGGGGACCAGCTATACCGGATTTTGGCCCGCGAGTACGGCGTCACCGGCGACCGGGCGGATCGCCTGGTACGGGAAACCAGGCAGCTGAACCATCTCTCCAACGTGCGCGGCCTCCAGGTCGGCTCCACCATCCTCCTCCCGGCCGGGATGGCCGGAAGCCACCGCCGGACCGCCGCCCGGCACGTTGCCTCCCCCGCCCGCCGGAGCAAGACCGTGTCACGCAGGGTGGAAGCCGCCTACCAGGAAGAGACGCCGGGCGTGCCAGTGAGCCCCAGCGTTGCCGCCGGCTCCACCTCGCCGGGTGCCCCCTTGCTGCCGCTGCGGCTCTCGCAGGCGCTCCCGGATGCCCGCGAGGTCTGGGGACGGCTGGTGACCGCCCCGGCTGCACCGAACGACCGCTACGGCTATCTCTCCAGCACTTTTTCGCTGTCGCTCGATCCCGACCGCTACCCGCTCCTTCCCGCCCAGGACGGCGGGAGTATCCTGGTGGACGCCAACGGGAGCCTTCCTCCGCTGGTCAAGTCGCTCATCTTGGAGAAGAACCCGAAGCTGCGGATCGTCAACGAGGATCCCGACAACACCCGCCGCTTCTACCGCTCGCTCCTGGACGCCTCCCACTTCTACTCTTTCGAGGAGGATTTCCAGGTCTACCTGGGAGCGGATCCCAAGATCACCGTGCGGGCCGACTTCAAGATCGAGAAGACCCCGGAGAGCCTCGCCAAGCAGGACATCACCCTCTTGAACGTCGACAACAACCGTCCCGCCGTCCCGGAGGGTCTGGTGAAAATGCTGGCGGGGAGCGGGTTCAACCTTATCGAGGCCAACCGCTATCACGTGGAAGGGAAGCAGGGCGAGCCGAAGGTCCTCTACCAGGTGAGCGAGAAGGAACCGACGGCACTGTGCGATGCGGTCTTGGACGCGCTTTCCATCCGCCCCCAGGGTGAGCTGAACCTCGACCTGTACGCCGGGGACAACCTCGGCATCCGCCTGGAGGTGCCGGTGGACCGCTACTTCGAAATCCGGGGGCAGCGGTACGTGGTGGCGCTCTTCAGGGACGATCCGGTGATGTACACCCTGGTCCGGCTCCTGGAGACCAAAGGGTACAAGGTCATCGTGCTTCAGAAGGGGGATGACCTGGCCCAGGTGGCCGACCGGATGCTCTCCCGGATGCAGATCCCGGCGCGCTACCGGGAGCAGGACCTCTGGTCGCTCAGGGATGTGGGATACGGGGTGAAGCTCGCGGGAACCATGGTGCGGGAGGGGGAAAACGGCCGGACCGTCTTTATTACGGACAAGAAGGTGGATCCGCTGGTGCAGGAACTGGCGGAGGCGAATGGGTACCGGATGCAGACGCGGTAGAGGGGAAAACCTCCCTCACCCGGCCTTCGGCCACCCCTCTCTCTGCGAGGTATTAAAAGGATAGGAACTAGGGGGAGGAGAGGCGGAGGTAGCAGTCGGCGCGGTAGAGAGATGCGTCGGAGGCGAGCGGCGAATTCGGGAACTTCTTCAGGAAGGTGTCGAAGAGAGCCAGCGATTGCCGGTACTCTCCTTTCAGATAGGCGCGTTTGGCCTGCTGGTAGGCATCCTGCTCGGCAGCCGGGGAGGCCGCGGTCCCTTTGGTGCCATTGGACTTGGAACTTCTGGCGGACTTGGACTTTTTGCCGTTAATCGAACTCTTCGCCGGCACACCCGGCTGGGGGGCCGAGGCGGCCTCCTGCTTCGGCGCAACCGGCGGGGCCACGGCCTCGCTTCCGGCGGGCTTGTTCACCTGCTTGCCCGAACCTTCCTCGGCCGCCTTCTCACCCTTAGGAGCCTCGACCTGGCCCGCCCTTACCCGCTTCAGGCGGTGATGGCGGGCTTTTTTACTTTTGGCGGCCGGGTGCTTTTTCCCTTTGGCGGAACTCTCCCCCGCCTCGCTCCCCTTCTTGACCGGCACCAGCAGCTCGTCGCCCGGATGGATCAGGTCGGGATTCTTGATGGTGTTGAAGACCAGCACCTGCGGAAACCAACTCGCCACGCCGGTGTGCCTGCGAGAGATCTTTTTCAGCGTGTCTCCCGGCTTGACCGTGACCTTGCGGACCAGCACCCCTTCGGAGGGGTTGGCGGGGGCCTTTTCACCGCTGGCAGGCTTGGGCAAATAGAGGAGGAACTCCTCCCCCACGGAGAGGGAAGGAACCATCAGTACCGCCAAAAGCGAAGTGGTGAGCAGGGCCGCCTTCTTCATGATCAGTACCTGTTGCCGATTTGATCCTGGTAGTTTAACAGGTTCTTGAGCTGCATGTTGGTTCCCACGGCGGTTCCGGGCTTCACGCGGTAGGTGACCTTGATGCTGCGGGTCTCGCCGGCGCCGAGCTCATCGAAGCGCCAGGAGTAGACGCCGTTGTCGGCGCGGGTGAAGGCAGGATCGGCGGCCACCAGCTCGAGCTGGTTGGGGAGCACGCTCTCCAGGGTGACCTGCTTGGCCATGTTGGTGCCGCGGTTCACGCAGTTGAGGTCGAGCGACGAGACCTCGCCCGGCTTGAGGCGGCCACCCTTGGCGGCCATGGAGAGCTCGAGAATCGGCCGCGAGAAGGTGAGCTGGACGTCGGTGGAGGCGACCCGCTCGGGAGCGTTCTCCGGCTCGAAGGATACCGAGGCGCTGGCCACCTGCCCGTCGTTGGCGGAGGCCGGGGTGGCGATCTCCAGCACCACGTAGGCCTCTTCCTTGGGAGAGAGCGGCCCGACATGGTTGATGATCGGTTCGTTGGCCTGGCGCTTACCGTCGCGGTTCAGGTCATCGAAGAAGGTGTAGGTGGCGCCTCCGCCGACGTTCGCCTTGATGGCGAAGACCTCGCGCGAGTTGCCGGTGTTGGTGACGATGAGGGGAACGGCAACCACCTGGCCGGGGATGACCACCAGCTTGCCGGCGGTCGTCCTCACCGCCACTCCGCTCACCTTCTGCACCACGGAGGTGGCCGAGACGAAGGAATCCCTCTTCTCGAGGTCGTTGTTGATGACATCGGCCCGCAGGAAGAGCTCCTGGTCGGCCAGCGCCTCGTCCTTAAGCTGGAAGGCGAGGTTGAAGTCCTTGCTCTCGCCGCTCTTCAGCTGGACGCTGTCGAGCACCAGGGCCGCCTTGCTCTCCTGCTTGAATCCGGAGGCGACGGCCCCGACCGGCTCGTACTGCGGCGGGTAGTTGACCCTCATGGTCACCCCGCGGGCCGGGGCGGTACCGATGTTCAGAAGCGAGATACGGTAAGAGACCTTTTCGCCGGGGACCAGTTTAGGCTTGTCGGTCTTCACCACCGCGCGAAGCAGCGGTGCCGAGGTGGCCAGCTCGATCTCGCGCGACTGGGAAGCCTCGTGGGCGAAGGAGGAGACGATCTTGATCGGGTAGGTGTTCCGCTGCCCGTCGATGTTGGAGCGCGGAATGGTCCCCACCGCCACCATCCTGAACTTCTCGCCGTTGGCCAGGGTCGGGGTGGTGTTGATCGGGATGTCCGGGGTGCCCGGTGCGGCGAAATGGAAATCGAAATCGCGGGGGAAACCGGACTCGAGGTAGAAGCTGTCGTTGCCGTTGCCGGTGTTGACGACGTCGATGGGGATGATGAACTGCTTGCCGGCTTCCTCGGTCTCCGGAACCGGACCTACGCGGACGTCGAGGTTGGCGTACTGGGCGACCTCGAGGTTGAAGACCTGGGAGGTCTCGGCGGGCCGGGTGGCGGCCATCTGCTTGGGAGCCGGGTACTCGATCCCGAGCTGGCGGAGCTTGGCGGTGGCATTGGCGGCCGCCGCACTGCCGGGGAATTTGTCGACCACACCCTTGTAGGCGTCGATCGCCTTGTTACGCATGGCGATCTTCTCCTGCTCGGCGCCTCGTTCCGCGGCAGCCTTCTCGGCAGCGGCCTTGTCCGCGGCGGCTTTCTCGGCCAGTGCCTTTTCGGCAGCCAGCTTCTCGGCGGCAGCCTTTTCCGCCGCCAGCCGCTCGGCAGCGGCGCGGTCGGCAGCGGCCTTCTCGGCGGCAGCCCTTTCGGCGGAGGCCTTCTCCTGGGCGACCCGCTCGGCGGCAGCTTTCTCCGCCGCGGCCTTTTCGGCGGCGGCTTTGTCTTGGGCGGACTTCTCGGCAGCCATCCGTTCAGCGGCAGCGCGCTCGGCAGCCATCTTCTCGGCGGCGGCTTTCTCGGCGGCCAGGCGATCAGCCTCGGCCTTCTCGGCGGCGGCCTTGGCGGTAGCGGCTCTTTCAGCCGCGGCTTTGTCGGCGGCCAGCTTCTCGGCGGCCAGTTTCTCGGCGGCCAGTTTCTCGGCGGCCAGCTTGTCGGCGGCGGCCTTCTCCGTAGCGGCGGACTCTTCGGCCCCGGCCTGCTCCGGCACCACCTTTTCCGAGGCAACCGTCTCGGCGGGGGCCTTCTGCGCCACCGCGGCCCCGGCCGCCGGCTTCTGCCCCGCCCCGTAATTCTCGGCGAGTTGAACCAGTTCCTCCTCCACGGTTCCCTTCAGCGGGTTGTCGGGATAGTCGCGGAAGAACTGCGCCATGTACTTGGCGGCCTCGTTCTTGTTGCCGGCCCGGTAGTTCGCCCGTGCCAGCCAGAAGATCGCCATGTCCTTGAGAGGCGTTTCGGGATACTTCTTGAGCAGCGACGACATCGTCTGGACCGCACTCTTATAATCCTTCCTCTGATAGGCGTTGAACCCGGTGATGAACATCTTCGAGTCTTCGGAATCGAGAGAAAAGGCAGGTGCTGGAACGAGGACTGCTATAAGCAGAAGGACGGCGAGAAATTTCAGGACTGAAGCACGGAAAACTTTATATACATGCACGTGAAGAACCTTTCCGAGCGGAGTAGATATATGATGAGTAACGTGACGGAAAGTATCATTATAGACAAGCGTTGTCAACGCAGAATGGGCCCGTGTTTTATACTCAAAGGGCCGTGAATCACAGGACTTTAGCCGCTTCTTCGACGGCGCCGAAGAGAGATTAAACGCGGCACATCGACCCCCTGACAGGCACCAACCGAGGGTTGATTGAGAGGCAGGTTTTCCATTGAGCTTGCGGCCGCCGAAGAGACGGCCGCCGTATTGACACCACTCCCCTTCTTGGCTACCATCGCCACGTTGCCACCCGGTATCGATTCAAGGAGGAAACCATGTCGCCCTCGTACCGTCCCCGCGGCCCCAAAACGGTGCCACCAAAGAGCGCCGAAGAGATCGACGAGATCGTCCGCAAGATGAGAGGCGAGCAGACCCGGCCGGAGAACTACCGGGAACGCTCGCTGAAGATCCACGGCTGGATCTGCGCCAAGTGCGGTCGGGAGTTCGAGCTCGCCAACCTGCACCTTTTGACCGTCCACCACAAAGACGGCAACCACAACTACAATCCCCCCGACGGCAGCAATTGGGAAAATCTCTGCGTGTACTGTCACGACGACGAGCACAGCCGCACCATCCTGGCCGACTACCTGGCCGGAAAGGACAAGAAGCGGTAAAGGCTTCCGGCGCCGGACGGGGGGCCCACCCTACTCCGGGACAGAACGCGCCGGCAGAGAGTTTTTGACAAAAAGCCTCCCCTCCCCCTACAATGCCCGATTGGCGCCGCCCGCCTCGTTCTTCTCATGACGATCCGAAGGCGCCCTGCGTCCCCCCACCATCCGGCATAGTTCTCTTCCGTGGTGCCCGCAGGTCCCCCCCTTTGCGAAGGGGGGACGGGGGGATTTGCTTTGTGGATGTGAAAAAAGCTCTACCGAAAAGGACGATATACGATGCTCCACCTCAAAAAACTCTCCAAAGATTTCGCGGGCAAACCGCTCTTCACCGATATCAGCTGGCACCTCAAGAAAGGCGAGCGGGTCGGCCTGGTCGGGGAAAACGGCGCCGGGAAATCCACCTTGATGAGGATCATCGCCTCCGAGGTGGAGGCATCGAGCGGCGAGATCCAGATCGCCCGCGGCGGCACCGTCGGCTACCTCCCCCAGGACGGTATCGTCGCCAAGGGGCGCCCCCTCTTCGAGGAGGTGATGACCGCCCTCTCCGAGCTGCAGGCCATCGAGCGGGAACTCGCCGAGCTCACCGCGCGGCTCGAGCTCGAGCCGCATGACGCGCCGGGCCACGAGCAGATGCTCGACCGCTTCGGCCACCTCCAGGAGGAGTTCCGCCTCAAGGGTGGCTACGCCATGGAGAGCGAGGTGGGGAACGTTCTCTCCGGCCTCGGCTTCTCTCCCGCCGATTGGCAGAAGGAGTGCGGGGAGTTCTCCGGCGGATGGCAGATGCGCATCGCGCTCGCCAAGCTCCTTTTGAAAAAGCCCAACGTCCTTTTGCTCGACGAGCCGACCAACCACCTCGACATCGAGGCCCGCAACTGGCTGGAGGGATACCTGCAGGGGTACCCCTACTCGGTCATGCTGGTCTCCCACGACCGCTTCTTCCTCGACCAGGTCTGCTCCCGCATCGCCGAGGTCTGGAACCACGCCATCACCGACTACCACTGCAACTACAGCCGTTACCTCGTTCTTCGCGAGGAACGGGTCTCGGCCTTGAGGGAGGCCAAGAAGCGCCAGGACGAAGAGGTCGAGAAGATGGAGGATTTCATCTCCCGCTTCCGCTACCAGGCGACCAAGGCGTCGCTGGTGCAGTCCCGCATCAAACAGCTGGAGAAGGTCGAGCGGATCATCCTCCCGCCGGAGCGCAAAAGAATCCGCTTCACCTTCCCGACCCCGCCCAAAAGCGGCAAGACGGTGATGGAGCTCTCCGGGGTCACCAAGGCTTACGGCTCCAACGTGGTGCTGAACCAGGTGGATCTCCTGATCGAGAGCGGGGAGCGGGTGGCGCTTGTCGGCCACAACGGGGCGGGAAAATCGACCCTCATGAGGGTATTGGCAGGCGGCGACGTCACCGGCGGGGCCGTCAAGGCCGGCCACAACGTGATCCGCGACTACTTCGCCCAGGACCAGGCCCAGGAGCTCGATGCCACCCGGACCGCCTACGAGGAGATCTACGCCGACGCCCCCTTCGACATGGTGCCGCAGCTGCGCGATATCCTGGGCGCCTTCCTCTTCTCCGGCGACGACATCCACAAGAAAGTGGCGGTCCTCTCCGGCGGGGAGCGCAACCGGCTCGCGCTCGCCAAGCTCCTCCTGCGCCCCTCGAACCTCCTCCTCATGGACGAGCCGACCAACCACCTCGACCTCTTCAGCAAGGAAGTCCTCCTCGAAGCGCTCAAGAATTTCCCCGGCACCGTGGTCTTCGTCTCCCACGACCGCCACTTCATCGACGGCCTCGCCACCCGGGTGGTCGAGGTGGCCGGCGGCATGCTCGAGAACTACTACGGCGATTACGAGTACTACCTAGAGAAGAGCGGCCAGGGCGAAGCGATCCGCCCGGAGGCACCCCAGCTCGCCAAGCCCGCCCAGGAAGGGGAGGCGCCGCGCAGAAACGGCGATCCCGCCCCGCTTCCCCCCATGGCCTCCAAGGCCTCCCGTCAGCAGCAGCGCGAGGATGAGAAACAGCGCCAGAAGGAGGAGCGGGCCAAGGAGAAGAAACTTGCCGAAATCGAGAAGAACATCTCCGCCAAGGAAGGGGAGCTGGCCGGCCTCGAAACGGCCATGGCGGCCCCGGACTTCTTCAAAGACGTCGAAGCCGCCCGGGTAGCAGGGGAGAAACACGCCCTCCTCACCACGGAGATTTCCGAGCTCTACCAAGCCTGGGAGTCACTCTCCTAACCCCGCCTAATTGCATAGTAACTTTAGGATTTTCCCCACCACGTTTGTTGACAGGTGACGCAACTCCATTACTCTTAGTATTGGGAAAATATCCAGTCCCGCTCTCATGGGAGACCCAATGACCGAGAACATCACCATCAACATGCCCGAGATCGTCCCCCTGTACCCGCTGCGCGAGATCATCGCCTTCCCGTACATGGTTTTCACCATCTTCCTCAAGCACGAGGACATGCCCCCCTTCGAAGAAGCGGTGCTCTTCAACAACCTGGTGGCGCTCGTCAAGCTGAGGCAGGAGCCGACAGGGGAGCTCTTCTCCGCCCTTCATGAGATCGGCACCCTCTGCAAGGTAATGCAGATCAACAAGCTCCCGCAGGGTGGGGCCAAGGTCGTGCTGGAAGGGGTGGTCCGCATCAGGGTCCTCGCCATCGTCCAGCAGACCCCGGTGGCGCTCTCCCGCCTCGAGCCAGTCCGCGAGTTCGCCGAGAAGTCGATGGTGTCCGAGGCGTTAGTGGGAAGCCTCAACGCCCTTTTGAAGATCGCCCTCTCCTACGGCCGCCCGCTCCCGGACGACGTCATGAAGATGATCGACTTCATCGACAACCCCGCCCGCCTCTCCGACCTGGTCGCCCTCTACCTGAACCTTCCAGTGGACGAGCTTCAGAACCTGCTGGAGACCGTCGATCCCCTCGAGCGCCTGAAAAAGGTCTACATGCACCTCACCAACGAGGTCCAGAGGCTGCAGATCAAGGGCGAGGTGCAGGCCGAGGTGACCAAGAAGGTCGGCAAAAGCCAGAAGGAGTTCCTGCTTCGCGAGCAGATGAAGCAGATCCAGGAGGAGCTCGGCGAGGAGGATTCCAAGCAGGGAGAGGCCAACGAGCTCCGTACCAAGCTGGAGAACGCCAAGATGCCGGAAGAGGTCCGGAAGATCGCCGAGAAGGAGCTGAAAAGGCTCGAGCGGATCAACCCTGCCTCACCGGAGTACACGGTCTCCCGCACCTACCTCGACTACCTGACCGGGATCCCCTGGCAGACCAGCACGCCGGACAACAAGGACATCAACCAGGCCGAGAAGGTCTTGAACGAGGACCATTACGACCTGAAGAAGGTCAAGGAGAGGATCCTCGAGTACCTGGCCGTCCGCTCCCTGAAAGAGAAGATGAAGGGGCCCATCCTCTGCTTCGTCGGCCCTCCGGGAGTCGGCAAGACCAGCCTCGGGAAGTCGATCGCCAGGACACTCGGGAGAAAGTTCATCAGGATCTCGCTGGGCGGTATGCGGGACGAGGCGGAGATCCGCGGGCATAGGCGCACCTACATCGGGGCGCTCCCGGGCCGCATCATCCAGGAGATCAACCGGGCGGGCTCCAACAACCCGGTCTTCATGCTCGACGAGGTGGACAAGATCGGCGCCGACTTCCGCGGTGACCCCGCCAGTGCCCTTCTCGAGGTGCTGGATCCGGAGCAGAACTTCTCCTTCACCGACCACTACCTCGACGTCCCCTTCGACCTCACCAACGTGATGTTCATCACCACGGCGAACCTGCTCGACCCGATCCCGGCCCCCCTGAAGGACCGGATGGAGGTCATCTCGCTGTCGGGCTACACCGACGAGGAGAAGCTCAACATCGCCAAGACTTACCTGGTGGCGCGCGAAATCGAGGAGAACGGGCTGAACGAGATGCCGCCCGAGTTCAACGACGAGGCGATCTACCGGATCACCCACGACTACACCCGCGAGGCTGGGGTGAGGAACCTGCAGCGGAACATCGCCTCCATCTGC
Source organism: Geomonas sp. Red32 (assembly GCF_023652955.1). Taxonomy (GTDB): domain Bacteria; phylum Desulfobacterota; class Desulfuromonadia; order Geobacterales; family Geobacteraceae; genus Geomonas. Next base: position 78,011 of record NZ_JAKLOY010000001.1, read on the forward strand.
CGCAAGATCGCCAAAGAAGTCTCCCAGGGGAAAGAGGCGCGCAAGCTCATCGCCCCCGACGACGTCGCCGAGCTCCTCGGGCCGCCCCGGTACTTCGACGAGGTGGCCAGCGAGAAGGACCGGGTCGGGGTGGCGACCGGGCTCGCCTGGACCGAGAGCGGCGGGGACATCATCTTCGTCGAGGCGACCATGATGAAGGGAAAAGAGGACCTGATCCTCACCGGGTCGCTTGGCGAGGTGATGAAGGAATCGGCCAGGGCGGCGGTCTCCTTCGTGCGGGCCAACTGCGAGGAGCTGGGGATCGACAAGAAGGAGTTCGACAACACCACCGTCCACATCCACGTCCCGGCCGGCTCTATCCCGAAAGATGGCCCCTCGGCCGGCATCACCATGGCCACCACCATCGTTTCCCTCTTCTCGGGGCGCCCCGCCCGCCGGGACGTGGCGATGACCGGGGAGATGAGCCTGACCGGCCGGGTGCTTGCCATCGGCGGCCTGAAGGAGAAGGTGCTGGCCGCCCGGCGCGCCGGGGTGAAGAAGGTGCTGGCCCCGGCCAAGAACAAGAAGGACCTCGATGATATCCCGGACAACGTCAAGCAGGAGCTCGAGTTCTGCTTCGTCGAGGACGTGCGCGAGGTCTTCGCCCAGGCGCTCCAGTAGGGGCGCCGCGAAGCCGGCGATGCCCGATCGATCCATGACAATCAGCACCAGGGTGCAGGAGATCTTCCGGGAGACCGGGGCCATTGCGGCACTCACCCTGCGCGCCATAACCGGTATCTTTCAAAAGCCTTACTACCAGAGGGAGTTCGTGACCCAGCTCGACAAGATCGGGGTCGGCTCCCTCTTTATCATTCTCCTGACCGGGCTTTTCACCGGGATGGTGATGTCGCTCCAGGCGCTTATCCAGCTCAAACCGTTCGCCGCCACCAGCTACGTCGGGGGAATGGTGGCCATGGTGATGGTGAAGGAGCTCGGGCCGGTCCTCTCCGCTTTGATGGTCACCGGGCGGGTCGGCTCCGCCATCACCGCCGAGCTCGGCACCATGGTAGTCACCGAGCAGGTGGACGCCATGCGGGTGGAGGGGACGGACATCGTCAAGCGCCTGGTGGTCTCGCGGCTGAAGGCTATCCTGGTGGCGCTTCCCCTTTTGGCGGTGGTGACCGACACCGTCGCCCTCTTCGGCGGGTACCTGATGGCCGCCGGGTCGGGGGTCAACCTCATCATGTACCTGCACTCAATACCGCAGTTCATGGCGCTGCAGGACATGTTCGAGGGGCTCGCCAAACCGGCCTTCTTCGGGGTGATCATCGCGATGATCGGGTGCCAGGTCGGCCTGAGCACCCGCGGCGGCGCCGAAGGGGTCGGCAGCTCCGCGAAACGGGCGGTGGTCCTCTCCTCGGTGCTGATCCTGGTCGCCGACTTCTTCCTGACCAAGATCTTCATCGCCTTCAGGTGACCGGGCAGACATTCCCTCGCCCCTTCTGGGGAGAGGGGCAGTGGTGATGGACAGGGTGAGGATGGGGATCATGCCCTCCACAGGAATCAGACTCGACAAGGTGACCTACAGCGTCGGCGGCCGCTTGATCCTCCAGGACTTCGACCTCTCCCTCGACCGCGGGGTGAACCGCACCATCCTCGGCGTCTCCGGCGCCGGCAAGACCACCATCCTCAAGCTCATCCTGGGGCTCATCCCTCCCAACAGCGGAAGCATCACCATCGACGGCACCGAGATCACCGGACTCTCCGAGGCGAGGCTTCGCGAGGTGCGCCGCCCCATCGCGGTCGTCTTCCAGGGGGGCGCCCTCTTCGACTCGATGACGGTGGGGGAGAACGTCGGGTACCGGCTGATCGAGCAGGGGACCAAAAACCCGGCCGAGATCGAGCGGGTCGTACTGGAAAAGCTCGGCTTCGTGGGGCTGGAGGACGCCATCGACCTTTACCCTGCCGAGCTTTCGGGAGGGATGAAGAAGCGGGTGGCCATCGCGCGGGCCCTTGCCGCCGATCCCGGCTACATCCTGTTCGACGAGCCGACCACCGGCCTCGATCCCATCGGGGTCTACAACATCTGCGAGTTGATGAGGCGCCTGCAGCAGCAGGGGAAGACCACCCTGATGGTGACCCACGACCTGCACACCGCCTTCCAGGTTTCCCAGCGATTCTCCTTTCTCCACGAGGCCCGCCTGGTCTTCGAGGGGACCCGGGAAGAGCTGATGGCGGCCGGGATGGAGGTGACCAGGGAGTTCCTCTCCCCTACCCCCCGCTCCCTCTTCGCCTACACTTCCCCAGAAAGGACCACGGCATGAACCGTAGCGAGAACATAGCGCGCTCCCAGCTCAGGATCGGGATCTTCGTGGTGGTGGCCCTCGTGCTCCTCTGCCTGGGCATCCTCCTATTGGGGGAGAAGACCAAGATGTTTATCTCCAAGGGGAAGGTCTCCCTGATCATGACCGACGTGGCGGGGCTCAAGGAAGGGGCCCCGGTCTGGCTGGCGGGGGTAGAGATAGGGGTGGTGCGCGCGATTCACTTCGAGCATCCCGAGGCGAACAACAACGTGGAGATCCAGCTTGAGGTGGAGAAGGAGTCGCAGAAGAAGATCGGCAAGGATTCGGTGATCACCATCAAGACCCGCGGCCTGATGGGGGAGAAGTACGTCGACATCACCCCGAGCGGCCACCTGGTGACCGTCCCGTTGACCCGTGTCTACGGGACCAACGTCCCGAAGCTCGACGACGTGATGCAAAAGGCCGCTACCGCCTTCGACAACCTCAACGCCACCATGGAGAAGATCGTCAACGGGAAAGGGACGATGGGACAGATGATCGCCGACCCCAGGCTCTACCAGAACCTGACCCAGTTGACCGCCGAGATGAACACCTTCGTCGCCACCGCCAACAAGGGGCAAGGGACCATCGGCAAGCTCAACCGCAACCCCGAGATCTACGAGAAGCTGGTGAGCACCCTCGAGCGGGCCGACCGCACCCTGGCCGATTTCCAGAACGGCCAGGGGACCATGAACCTGCTGATCCACGACCGCGCGCTCTACGACAAGCTCCTCTCGCTGGCCGACAAGAGCCGTCAGGCCGCCGACGACATGCACGCCCTGAACGTGAAGCTCCTCTCGCCGCAGGGAACCATCGGGAAGCTGGTCCAGGACCGGGAGTTCTACGACAAGGGGGTGGCGGCCATCGAGAGGGCCGACCGGTCGATGGCTACGCTTGAGGAAGTGATGGAACGGGTGAAGAGCGGCCAGGGGACGGCCGGCAGGCTGGTGAACGAGCGAGTTCTCTACGACAATCTCAACGGTGCGGTGGACGATCTCAATTCGCTTCTGAAGGACGTCCGCGAGCATCCCAAGCGCTACTTCAAGTTTTCCCTCTTCTAGGCCGGGCTCCTACAACTTCGCCGCCTCGGCGACCACTCTCCGCACCCGGTTCAAGGCGTCGTCCTCCATCATCCCCCGCACCAGGAAAACGGGGACGCTCCCACCGGGGTCGGCGAGGATGGTGTAGGTGATCCTGGTCCCGCCGGCCGCGGGCCTCAGTACCCAGCGCCCACGGGCCCGGATGGCAACGCAGCCGGGAGCGGGCTTTCCTCTCGACCACTCGTCCCGGCTCTCGAACTCGACCTCCACCGTCCCGTTGGCCTCCCGCCTCACCCAGGTGCGGGCGGAAGCGCAGCGGTCGGAGAGCACCGGCGTCTTGATGAGATCGGTCCAGGCCGCCGCCTCGGCCGAGCGCTCCAGGATCTTTCTCGTCATCCCCGGGTCCGCCTCGTCGATGTAGGGCCCCATGAGGTAGGAGACGAGCTTCGCGCTCGGGGTCCCGGTCGAGGTCTCGATCCTCAACTCCATGAACCGTGCCCCCTCCACCGGCCGCCCCATCACGGCCAGCCCGTGCCTCGTGCGAAGATGCCTCCACTCGTCCGCGCCTGCCGTAGCCTGGAAGAGTGACAGGGAAAGAAGCAGGCCCGCCAACAGAGGAAGCCATCGCATGCTACCGGCTCTATCCACAGAAGTTCCCTTGCCGTTGTCAGTAAAAAACGCTCAACACAATACACGCGATGGCCGATTCATTCAAGAAAGGAGATCCGTCCAGTACCGTAACCTGTCTGCCTGCTCCATTGACAAGGGGAGAGGGGTTCCGGACCGTTAGTTGACGGCTGGAGTGGGGCGACCTCGAAGGAGGCTCATAGTGCGGATACGTCCAGCGGCGTTGGCAGTGGCGTGGATGGTGGTGACGGGCGCTTCGTGCCCGGCGTGGGGAGACGACCTCTCCGAGGCGGCGCAGGTCTTCGACGAATACTGTGCCGCGGCCAGGACGGGCGATTTCGAAAAGCTGATGTCGCTCTACACTGAAGACGAGCAGCGGATCAAGCGGGAGCAGAACCTGGCGATGGATGCGCAGGAAGGTTTCCTGCTCAAGGCCCGCTCGCTGGCCCCCGATTCCTACACCATTCAGCATGTCAGCTGGAAATTGAAAAGAGACCGCAGCAGCGTGACGCTCTACCTGGAGGGGGTTGCCCCCACCCTGGACGAGTGGAAAGCAGAGCGTCCGCGTTCGGCCGTGCGGGAGTCGGTAGCCTTGAAGAAGGAATCGGGGGAGTGGAAGATCGATGCCGTAGTGAACTGGGGGAGGCCGGGGACCGTCAGCGCCGCTCCCGACCTCGTCTATACTCCGGCCAACCTCGATCCGGAAAAGACGGTTAACGTGGAGGGACGGGTCCTGCGGGTCGAGTACCAGACTTCCTACACCCTGGTCCTGCTGGAGCGCCGTGCGTCCGAGGACGTCGCGGTGTTCCTCCCCCCGCGGGAAGAGCTGGTTGCCTCGGAGGACGTCCTGCAGTGGTTCGGGGAGCCGCTGCAGCAACTGACCCCCTGGAACCTCTTCGAATTCGAGTGCCATCCCGACCGTACGAGCGATTCCAAGTGCTTCGCCGTCCGGGGATGGTGGATCGGGGACTAGCTACTCGGCGCGGACCTTCACCTTGACCGGTATCTCGTCCAGCCAGCGCCCGATCTTCTGGGCGATCAGCGACTCCGCCACCGCGAGCACCAAGGCGCTGGTGGCGTAGATCCCGACGCACTTGGTAAGGGCGCCGGGGGAGACATCGCCGTCCTGGAAACGGGAGAGGATGATGGCCACCACCACTCCGGCAATCGCCGAGCCCACGTGGCGCTTAACCCAGTCCTGTTCCATCTCCAACAGCACCTTCACCAGTTCCACCTCTTCCTCTTCGATCATCCATTCCGCGTTCAGCCAGGCGATGTACATCCTGGGAACCATGATTACGAAAGTGGTAAAGGTGACGGTGATCATCAATGCCGGCAAAAGTGTCATCACGCCCTCCTGGCAACTGTCGTCTCGAAGCTCGATATCTCCCTCAGCACAAAAGGGTCCAAAACCGGCGGGGCCCGCAGTTATTTTTCCTTAATCGATTTCCCTTTATTTCACCGGCACTTAGAGCGCGGCAATCACTGGCATTCCATCCCTTGCCGATCCGATTTACCCGAAACTGCGGCCTTTTTGAACAGCACCCCCCATCAACGATTGAACAGCCACCCTCCCGGCCGGACGCCAAAGGACCGCGGCGAGGCCGCCAAATGGCAGGAGAAGCCTCGCCGTGGACGTTGCATAAGCTATTGGTTGGTGTTATCTTTTTCCTCATTTGCAGATGAATAGAGAAGGCCCGAGGTTATCATGAAGAGAGTGCTCAGCACCGCGGCCGCCTGCGCCTTGTTGCTCCTTTCGGCAACCAGTTTCGCGCAGGGTCTGGCCGACAAAGTGCAGGAATACACGTTGAAAAACGGCATGAAGGTTCTCATGGTCCCCCGCCACACCTCCCCCACGGTGGCGGCCTGGATCCGCTTCAAGGTGGGGAGCGTCGACGAGCGGAGCGACGAGCGGGGGCTTGCGCACCTGCTCGAGCACATGCTCTTCAAGGGGACCAAGACGCTCGGGACCCGTGACTACGCGGCCGAAAAGCCGGTCCTGGACCAGATCGAGAAGACCGCCCAAGCCCTAATGGCCGAAGAGGCCAAGAAGGACAAGGCCGATCCCAAGGTGGTGGCCAAGCTGACAGCGGATCTCAACCGGCTCGAGAAGGAAGGGGAGAAGTACGTCGTCAAGGAAGAATTCGCGGATATCTACGCGAGAAACGGTGCCACCGGGTACAACGCCTTCACCAGCAAGGACGGCACCACCTACATCATCAACCTCCCCTCCAACAAGCTCGAGCTCTGGGCGGCCATCGAGTCGGACCGGATGCAGAACGCGGTGCTCCGCGAGTTCTACACCGAGATGAAGGTGGTCAAGGAGGAGCGCCGCCGCTCCTACGACGCGGAGCCGGAAGGGAAACTCTGGGAGACCTTCATCGCCGATGCCTTCAACGCGCACCCTAACGGCCAGCCGACCATCGGCTGGATGTCGGACATCGAGCAGCTGACCCGGACCAAGGCGGAGAGGTTCCTCCACAAGTACTACGCGCCCAACAACGCCATCATGGCCCTGGTGGGGGATTTCGAGCCGTCCCAGGCGATAGCGCTCATCGAGAAGTACTTCGGCAACATCCCCCCCGGCCAACCGGTCCCGCCGGTGACCGTGGAGGAGCCGCAGCAGGCGGGTGAGAAGCGGACCGAGGTGATCGGGGACGCGGAGGCGGAGCTGTACGTCGGCTTCCACAAGCCGACCCTCCCCGCCTTCGACGACTACGTCTTCGACGTCATCGACATGCTGTTGACCAGCGGGCGCACCTCGAGGCTCTACAAGAAGCTGGTCATGGAGCAGCAGATCGCCACCTCGGTCTCCAGCTTCACCGCGCCGGGAAGCCGCTATCCCAACCTCTTCATCATCTCCGCCACCCCGCTCGCTCCCCATAGCGTGGCCGAGGTGGAGAAGTCGATCGACGAGGAGCTGGAGCGGCTGAAGAAGGAGCCGATGACCGCCCGCGAACTGCAGCAGATCCTCAACCAGCTGGAGGCGGAGGAGTCGCGCCAGATGGCTTCCAACGGCGGCCTGGCGAGAAACCTCACCGAGTACGAGGCGGTCGCCGGGACCTGGCGCTACCTGATCGAACACCGCCAGAAGGTGGCGGCCATCACCCCCCAGGACGTGATGCGGGTCGCCAACCAGTACTTCACCAAAGAGAACCGGAACGTCGGCTACCTGACCAAGAAACAGTGATCCCCTGCCCGCGCAGGAGCTTATAGTATCCCCTCGCCCATCCAAGGGTGGGGTGCCCGATATACCATTCATCAAGGGAGCAGCAGATGATTGCACCTCTGACATCGAAATCTTTGTTCCGCGCGACCCGCACCCTGATCCTCGGGGTGGCCGCCCTGGCTGCGGCCGGTTGCGCCACCACGCCGGGAGCCTCCGCCGGGACCGCCAAGGCCGCGGCCGAGCTCGCCAATCCCCGCACCATGGCCTTCCCGGCCCTGAAATTCCAGCTCCCCAAGAGCGAGCGGGTGGTGCTCGATAACGGCATCGTCGTTTACCTCCTCCAGGACCATGAGCTCCCGCTGGTCCAGATCACCGCCTACCTGAGCGGGGGGAGCATCTTCGAGCCCGACGACAAGGTGGGTCTCGCGTCGCTGGCCGGGGCCGCCATCCGCGACGGGGGGACTCTTTCCACCCCGCCCGGCAAGCTCGACCAGGAACTTGAGTTCATGGCCTCCTCCATCGAGTCCTCGATCAACGCCGACCACGCGACCGTCTCCATGTCCACCCTGACCAGGAACCTCGACCGCACCCTCACCCTCTTTGCCGAGGTGATGACCAAACCGGCCTTCGATGCCGCCCGCTTCGAGAAGGAGAGAAACCGCGCCATCGAGGGGATCCGGCGCCAGAACGACGATCCGAAGGGGATCGCCGGCCGGGAGCTCACGAAGGCGATCTACGCGGGACACCCGCTGGGAAGGATGCCTACCATCGCCTCGGTCCGCGCTATCACCCGCGACGACCTCAAAGCCTTCCACCAGCGCTACTTCTACCCCGGCAACACCATGCTGGCGGTCTCCGGCGACTTCGACCGGGTGAAGATCCTCGCCGAGCTCAACCGGCTCTTCGCCTCCTGGCCGGACCACCGCCAGCCGGTGCGGAACTTCCCGATGCCGGTGGAGGACAAGACTCCCGAGGTGCTGCACGCCCAGAAGGAGGTCAACCAGTCGGTGATCCGGATGGGGCACCTGGGGATCGACAAGAACAATCCCGACCTCTACGCGATCAAGGTGATGGATTACATCCTGGGAGGGGGCTTCACTTCGCGGCTCACCCAGCAGATCCGCTCCGACCGCGGACTCGCCTATAACGTGGAGAGCTACTTCGAGACCGGCCGGCGCCTCCCCGCCCCATTCGTGATCGAGACGGAAACCAAGACGGAAACCACCGCCAAGACCATCGAGCTCATCCGCCAGATCGTCGAGGAGATGACCAAAAACGAGGTCACCGACGCCGAGCTCAAACTCGCCAAGGACCACATCGTCAACTCCTTCATCTTCGGATTTGAAAGGAGCGACGTGGTGGTCAACCAGCAGGCACGGCTCGAGTTCTACGGGTACCCCCCGGGCTTTTTGGAGAACTTCCGCGACAACGTCGCCAAGGTCACCAAGGAGGACGTCCTGAGGGTGGCCAGGAAGTATCTCCAGCCGGAGGCGATGAAGCTGGTGGTGGTGGGTGACGAGAAAAAGTTCGACAGGCCGCTCTCCGAATTCGGGAGCGTGCGCGAAATAAGCCTGACCATTAAATAGGAGGAAGTATTATGGCAACGTGGAAATGCAAGAGCTGTGGATTCACCAAGGAAGGAAGATGCAAACCGCAGAAGTGCCCCCAGTGCCAGGAGAAGGGGAACTTCGAGAAAGCTGAGGAATAAGCAGCGGTTGTAACCTGCCCTACAGAAAAGGCCGGAGGCGTATGCCCCCGGCCTTTTTATTGCCCCCCCCCCTAGTCCCCCGAGAAGTGCGGCGTCCGTTTCTCCAGGAAGGCCTTGATCCCTTCCGCGTAATCCTTGCTGTCGTAGACCGTCCGCCTGAGCCCCTGCACCCGTTCGAAGGTGACCGGGTTGAGCGGGTGGGCGCTCGCCAAAAGCCGGATCTGCTCCTTGATGACCCCGATGCTCAAGGGGCTGTTCTTGGTGATGCTGGCCGCCAGGTCGTAGGTGAAGTTCTCCAAGTCGTCCACGTCCACCAGGTGGTTCAAAAGGCCGGACTGGTAGGCCCGCTCGGCGGAGAGGGGCTGGGCGGTGAAGAACATCTCCTTGGCCACGTTGACCCCCATGATGTTCATGAAGTGCAGGATCCCGGTGACGTTGTACGGCACCCCGATCTTCGCGGGAGTCATGCAGAAGGAGGAGGTCTGGCAGCCGATCTGGATATCGCAGGAGAGCGCGAGGTCGCAGGCGCCTCCCCAGACGCTCCCCTCGATCATGGCGATGACCGGGATGGGGAGGCTCTGGATGGACCTCAAAACGGTCACCAGGGGATCGTGGTAGCTCAGCGGGTCGCGCCCCGGCATGGGGAGCTCGTGCACGTCATGCCCGGCCGACCAGACCTTCGATCCCTTGAGGGCCCGGATGATCAGCACCCGCATCTTCCCCTTCTGAAGCGCGCCGATGGACTGCAGGGTCTCGTTGATGAGCTCCTTGCTGAGGACGTTGCGGTGCTCGGGATTGTTGAAGGTGATGGTGCCGATGTTGTCCTGCAACTGGGTATTGATGATCGCCATGGAGGGCCCCCTTGGGTGTGAATCGCCGCGAGCTCCGCCGGTAACGGGCTCGCGGCACCCTCACATTCTACCAAACGGGCGGCATACGTCAGGCGGGGGAGGCACTCTTCAGCTGTTCGAGGAAATGGTCGAGGCGGTAACCGGCCACCGCCGCCAGCTCGGCCAGGCGGGCCGCCACGGCCTCGGGGTCCTCGCCCCCGGGCTTGGCGTAGCTGGCGATGCGGGTGAGCCAGTCGAGGAGGATCTCGAAGCGCTCCTTGTTGAACCACTCGACCCCGTCGCTTTCGTGGAGCAGGATGAAGCCTCCTGCCGCCGGTTCCTCCATAAGCTCCGTCAGGGTCTCCCGTTCACCCTCTTGGCTGTAACCGGCCAGGAACTCCTGGTGCCGCAGCAGCACCCGGAGAAGGTCGCTCCAGTCGACGGGGGAGAGCTGAACCGCGGTTGCGGCCGGCTCGGGGAGCGAGGCGAAGGCCTCCACCAACGGACGGCCGAGGCCGAAGTGATCGAACGCCTCGTGCGCCTGGGAAGGGGCATCCTCGCCGTCGAAGAGCCCGGCGATCCGGTGCAGGATCAGGAAGGCGTTCAAAAGGAGCCACCCTTGGGGATCGGCGGCCGGATCGGCCATCCCATCCTTGAGGGCCGCGGTGATCCCGGTTCCGAAAGAGACCAGCAGGGAGCGCTGGGCCTTGCCGGTAGCGTCCGGGGCCAGGGTTTTCAGGAAGCCGGCCAGAAGAGGCTCGACCAGCGGGATCATGGTTTCCGCCTCCTCGCCCGGCTCGCCCGCTGCCGAGGCGAGCTTGGCGAGCAGCGCCCGCAGCGCGTCGTTGGCCGCGCCGTAGCGGATCTGCTTTACCTCCTCGTCAAGGCTCTCCACCCCGGCGCCGTTGAGCCGGTAGCAGAGGGTCCCCCAGGTGCCGTAGTCGTCGTCCCGGATCTCCTCGAAGTCGACGAAGGCGTGGTATTCGTAGGCATCCATCTCCACGTAGAGTCCCTGCTCCCAGAGATCGCGGCCGTTTCTCAGGTAGCTCAGTCCCGAGCCGAAATCGCGGAAGCGGTAGTAGTGGCGGCCGTCGCCGTTGAAGTCGAGCGCCTCACCGAGGCTTCGCTGCACGAGCCGGCTCCCGCCGCTTACGTCCTTCCTGAGGATGGCGCAGGAGTAGCGGATCCAGCCGGCGGTGGAGCCGTAGCGGTTGTTGTAGAGGACGAGGCCGCGCTCGTTTCCCGCGCGGTTCGAGTAGGCGAAGACGTTCTCGTCCACCTGGCTGCCGCTGTAGAAGTCGTAGAGGACGAACTGGTCGGAGCCGGAGAAGATGTGGCGCCGGCGCATGAGCGGGAAGATGTGGGTCTCGTGCCGCCGCACCAGGTCCTGGTCGACCGGCTCGTCCCAGTAGGCCCGTTTGTACTCCATCCCGTACTTCTCGTGGAACCCCTCGACCTGGCCGTGGCCGAACATCGGGAGCCCCGGCATGGTGACCAAAAGCAGGGTGGCGCCGAAGTATTTCCCCTCCTTGCCGAACTGGTCGACGGCGGTCCGCTCGTCGGGGTTGTTCATGAAGTTGACGAAGCGCTTGAGGATCTCCGGCTCGAACTCGAGGACGTTTTTCAGGGTCTGCCGGTACTTGGCGTTCTCCTCCATCTTCAGCATGTTCATGAAGGCGGAGTTGTAGACCCGGTGCATCCCCAGCGTCCGGACGAAGTATCCCTCCATGAGCCAGAAGGCCTCGGCCAAAAGGAGGGTGTCGGGGGCTTCCACCGCCACCCGGTCCACCACCTCGCGCCAGAACTCCTCCGGGAAGACCCGGTCGAAAGCCTCCTGGTCCATGCCGTGCTCGGCGCGGGAAGGGACACCGCTGCCGTGGCCCGGGAGGGGATACCACAGGCGCTGGTAGTGCTTCTTGGCGAGCGTCATGGCGGCGTCGAAGCGGATGATCGGGGTCTGGCGCGCTACGTGGAGGATGGTCTGGATGACCGCCTCGCGGACCTCGGGGAGGAGGTAGTTCAGCTGCGCGGTGTCGTTCCAGGGGGTCGAGGTGCCGTCGTTGCCGTGGTAGATGTAGCGGACCCGGCCGTTACCCCGGTCGAGGTGCTTGAAGACCACCGCCGCGTCCCGCTTGTCCCAATAACCATCCTCGATGAAGAGGCCGATCCTCCCGTCCGCCGACAGATCGGGGCCGTTGAACTGGTAGTCCGGATAGGGGGGATAGTCGAGCTGGACGTACCAGTCTGGATGCTCCATCGTCCACTTCGAGAAGAGCCCGGTGTGGTTGGGGACCATGTCGGAGGCGAGCCGGATCCCGCGGGCTGCGCAGCGCCTTTTCAGGTTGTCCAGTGCCCACTCCCCCCCCAGGTCGTTGGCGATCACGTAGTCGTAGAGCGAGTAGGCCGAGGAGATGGCGTCGACGTTGCCGCTTATGTGCTTGATGCTCTGCGAGGAAGGGGAGCGCTCCCAGATGCCGATCAGCCAGAGCGCCGTGAAGCCCCAGCGGGAGAGCCTGTCGAGCTCGGCGTCCGGGATCTGGTCGAGGGTGCGCACCTCGCGCTGGTAGTAGCGGGAGAGCTGGTCGAGCCAGACGTAGACCATCTTGGCGATCATTACGACGTTGGGCATCCAGTCGGCGTCGGGGGAGAAGCGTTCGTATTCGGGATAGTCTCCCCCTTTCCCTAAGCGGCCGAAACGGAGCACGTCGGTCCCGGCCCCGCCGCGGCCCTGGAAGAAGGAGCGCTGCTCCTGGGCGACGATATCGAGGGCGGTGGTCAGCTCGGCCAGCAGGTCGGCGGGGAGAAACGACGCCCAGTGTTCCTTGATGTAGGCGATCTGGCCGGTGAGAGAGCCGGGGGAAGCCTTGAGGGGAGCCCTCAAGAGCTCGGGGAGCGGTACCCCCACCGGCTGGAAGGGAGGGGCCTCGGCGAGCCGGCGGTCGAGCTTGCCGGTCACCGTCCGGTAGGGGGAGGTCTCCTCGAGGCCGCTGGCATCGAAGAGCCGGCGGAACTCGTCGACGGCCCGGTTCTCGCCGCACAGCATCAGGAGGAGGAGCTCCCCGGCCAGCGAGGAGCGCCGGGTCAGGGAGTCGTCATCGGCAGCGAGGTAGCCCGCCGCGGTCTCCTCCCCCAGCACCATCCGGCGGGAGGGGAAGAGCTCCATGAAGCGGAGCATGGATTGGCCCGCCTCTCCGGAGAAGGAGGGATAGCCCGCCCGCTCGGCCACCTTCACGAGCACCCGTGGCTGCTGCTCGATGCAGTACTGGCCGATGACGTAGCGGAAGACCCGGTTCAGCATGCCGTAAAGATGGAGAAGCCCCGGCTGGACCCGCGGCTCGCCCGCCGCGACCTCGCGGTTGACGCGGGCGGCCACCCGCCGGGTGTAGATGATGCCGGGGACGGTCCCGAGCTCCTCCAGAAGGTTCCGCAGCCCTATGCGAACGCCGCACTCGGCGGAGATCTGTATGTCGAAGGGAAAATAATCGGAGTTCACAAATCTCTGCTTCATAGGCACCTCGTCCTGATGGAGTGGTTAAGGCCATACATCATACAACGGATTTCGGCCACTGTCTTTACTAAAATTTATTAACAATTTGAAATCTGAAGAGCATCCGCCTATGCGGCCGGGTTTACCCTTGACACAGTTTGCGATTTGACCTAAATCTAGCATATTTAGCGAAGGCATCGTTTTTACAAAGGGAAGACGTCATTACCGTTTCAGGCATTACACAAATTCTGCGCACGCGGCGTAAGGAAGTTGCTGCCGCGATTCTGCTACTGATACTCATCCCGGCCATCCGCATCGTCACCTTCCTCGAGGTCTCTCCCGGCAACGGAAGCCGCATAGAGTTGGTGGAGGTCGGCCGGGGACGCCCGCTTAGGGCCCTGGCCGCCGACCTCGAGTCCCGCGGCGTGATCAGCAGTGCTAGGCTCTTCACCCTTCTCGCCCGTTTCAGGGGTGGGGACTCGCGGATCAAGGCGGGGATCTACCAGCTCCACGACGGCATGCACCCGGGGCAGATCCTCGCCAAGATGATCTCCGGCGACGTCTACCAGCGGATCTTCGCCCTTCCGGAGGGGTACTCGAGCTACCAGGTGGCGGAGATGATGGAAAAGCGGGGCTTCTTCAAGAAAGAGGCCTTCCTGGACGCCTGCAGCGATCCCACCCTCCTGGCAGAGCTCGGTATCCGGGCTAAAAGTGTGGAAGGATACCTCTACCCCGGCAGCTACAACATGCTCCCCGGCAAGAGCGAACGCGACGTGGTGCGGGAAATGGTGACCCGTCAGCGGGCCATGCTGGAGAGCTGCATCAAGACTACTCCGGCGGCTCCCCGCCACCTCTCGCACCGGGAGATCCTCACCCTCGCCTCGATGGTCGAAAAGGAGGCGGTGCTCCCGATCGAAAAACCGCTCATCGCAGCGGTCTTCGAAAACCGTCTGAGAAAGGGGATGCGGCTGCAGAGCGACCCGACGGCGACCTACGGAGTCAGGGCTTTCGGCGGCAAGGTCACCAAGCAGGATATCATGCGGGCGACGCCTTACAACACGTACCTGATCCCGGGACTGCCTCCCGGGCCGATCGGCAACCCCGGAAGGGAGGCCATCCAGGCGGTCTTGAGCCATCCCCCGGTCCCCTACCTCTACTTCGTGGCCCGGGGCGACGGGAGCCACCAGTTCAGCAGCGATCTCACCGCCCACAACGAGGCGGTGCGGAGGTTTTTGAGAACACCGGGCGCACCCCCGGGAGGGAGCCGATGAGCAGCCGAATTCTGCTGGCGGAGGATAACGAGCGGCTTCGCGAGATGCTGCGCGGCTTTCTGGAATCGCTCGGTCACCGGGTGGCCACCGCGGCAGACGGCAACGCGGCCCTGGCGGCCATCAACGCCGGCGGAGTCGATCTGCTGATCCTCGATCTCAAGCTCCCCGGGATAAACGGGGTGGAGATCCTCAAGACGGTGCGCAGGACCCCGCAGTACCAGGGGATCGAGGTCATCGTGATGACCGGCGTCTACCGCGGCGGGAACTATGCCCAGGCCGCGCTGAAGCTGGGGGTGAAAGCCTACCTGGAGAAGCCGTTCGGCAAGGAGGATTTTCTGAAGGCGGTGGCCGCGGCAGCGGGTGAGAAACAGCGAAATCTCGCCGAGCTTTTGGTGGAGCTCTACCGTAACCGCCAAAGCGGCACCCTCCAGCTCTCCGGCGGGCCGAGCGTGACGGTGGTCGGCGGGGAAGCCATTTCCTGCAGCTCGGAAGGGTTCCACGGCTTCCTGGTCTCCGGGGGCGCCGTCGCCGAGGGGGAGCTCGAACGCTACCGCCAGCACGGGGGAGCGCGGCTGGGGCTCACCGAGGCGGGGCTTTTGAGCTACGACGAGCTCCTCGACAAGTCGCGGCTCTTCCTCGTGAAGACCCTGAGCGACGCCCTTCACCAGCAGCAGGGTGCCCGCTTCGTCCCCGGCAAGGTCGAGCCGGAGCTTCCGCTTACCCCGGTCTTTCTTCCCCGCGTCATGCACCAGGTCTCCCGCAGCGCGGCGACCGGCTTCGAAATCGCCCCCTTCCTCCAGCAGCGCGGCCCCCTCTTTCCCGCCAAGACCAAGGAGTACTTCCGGCTGGCCAACCTCTTCAGCATGGGGCGCGATGAGATCGAGCTCCTCGAGCAGGTCGGCCGCGGCGCCAACCTTGCGGCCCTCGTCTCGCACGGGGAGGACCAGGGAAAGCGGGCCTCCTTCATCGATTTCCTGGTCCGGATGGGGATGATCTCTCTGGAGGCGTCACCCCAGGGGGGCGAGCAGGCCGACTTCCCGCAGAAGCGCCTATTCAACACCCCGATCGAGGAGGTCAACGGCGGGGACGGCGAGACCATGAGTTTCGACGACCTGGTGGAGGAAGTTTCCGACTCGGTCGAGCTGGTGGTCGGCGAGGAAGGGATGGCGGCGCCGCTCTCCGCCAGCGAGATCACCTTCGAGCAGGACGTCCAGCGCGATTACGCCGCCATCCAGGACAAGAACTATTACGAGATCTTCGGGCTGACCCAGGCCACCTTCAGCTTCTCCGGTTTGAAGGAAGCGTACTTCGCCAAGACCCGGCAGTACTCCCCCGAACGTTTCATGGAGCTCTCCGGCGCCACCCTCTCGCGCGCCCAGGACGTCCTCTCCCACTACGCCAACGCCTACAACACCCTCTCCAACGTCATCGCCAAGGAGCGCTACGACGAGATGCTGAAGGCAAACAGCATCGGTTCCGGCCGTGAGGAAGACCAGCTCCAGGCACGGATACAGTTCCAGTCCGGCAAGGTCTTCCTGGAGATGGAGGATTACGCCAACGCCGAGAAGACGCTTCAGGAGGCCTACACCCTCGACCCGCAGGACGCGGTGACCTGCGCCTTCCTCGCCTGGTCCATCTACCGCAATCCCTCCAACAAGGGGTCCCACGCCGCCCAGGAGAAGTCCCGCATGCTCCTCTCGAAGAGTCTCCAGATGGGACGGTGCTCCGAGGCCTTCGCCTTCCGCGGCTGGATGCTCATGGACGAAGGGAGGGACGGGCTTGCCGAGGGAGAATTCCAGAAGGCGCTCAAGGCGAGCCCGCGCGACCGGCTGGCCCAGAAGGGCCTCGCCATCATCGCCGAGCGCAAGGAAGCGGAGAAGAAAGGCCTTTTCAAACGCATCTTCGGCTGATCCCCCGGCCGCCTCCCGCCCCCCCCACCACATCGCCCCCCCTGACGGTGGCGCGCTCACTCGACTCACCCCGGCACACCCCCGGCCCCCCCCGACCACCCACCTCTCCTCGCCGCCGACTCCTGCAGGCTCGCCGCGCCCGGCCTTGCCCGCCCCAGTCAGACCAGTAGCCCCCCATCGCCTCGTCTTTCCTTTGACCCGCCCTTGATCTTCGATCATTAGTTTGTATTATTTAAAGCATTCAAACCGTACCCCCATTAAACCCAATTCCAAAGGCAAGACCACCTCAGGGCAGTTCCCTGCCCTGGTAGCGGGAAAGGAGGATCCCATGAAGAGGATCGCTTTGCTCATCGCCGTGCTTCTTTGCAGCGCGGTAGCAGGCCAGGCCGCCGAACCGGCTGGCGACGTCATCAAGATCGGCATGGTCAACGACCAGACCGGCGCCAACAAAGGTTCAGGGCGGGGGATGAAGGTCGGCGTCGACGCCTACTTCAAGGCGGTCAACGCCAAGGGTGGCGTCAACGGCAGGAAACTCCAACTGGTGGTGGTGGACGACCAGATGGTCATGGACAAAACGGTGGACGGACTTCTCAAGCTGGCGGACGAACAGAAGGTATTCGCGGTAGTCGGCTCGGTCGGCACCCCCAACTGCGTGGCGAGCCTTCCCATCGTCAAGGAGTACAAACTCCCCTTCGTCAATCCCCGCACCGGCGCCACCGAATTGCGGGAGCCGCTCATCAGGGAGGTCCTCCACATCAGGGCGAGCTATAAACAGGAGATCGACAAGATCGTCGACGCGCTGGTCAAGAAGGGAGCCAAGCGCTTCGCGGTCTTCTACCAGAACGACGCCTTCGGGACCGACGTGCTCGTTTCCACCGAAAAGGCGGTGCAGCGCCACGGCCTGAGCGTGGTCTCCAAGGGCTCCTTCGAGCGCAACACGAAGGCGGTGACCGCAGGGCTCGCCTCAGTCATGGAGGGGAAACCCGATGCCATCATCGTAGGGGCGGTGTACGCTCCGGGCGCCGAGTTCATCAAGCTCGCCCGCAAGGAAGGGGTCAAAGCCCATCTCGCCTCCTGCTCCTTTGCCGGGGGCTCCAACCTGGTGAAGGCCTCCGGCGACGCCGCCGAAGGGCTTGTGATGAGCCAGGTCGTCCCGGACCTCGACGATCTCTCGCTGCCGGTCACCAAGGAGTGCAAGGAGGCAATCGAGAAGAATCCCGAGGAGGTCGGGTTCAACACCATCAGCCTCGAGGGGGGCATGGCGGCCAAGTCGATGGTGATGGCACTGGAGAAGGCGGGCAATCCTCCCACCAAGGAGGGTTTCGTCAACGCCTACGAGAGCATGAAGGACGCCGATCTCGGTGGCATCAAGCTCACCTTCTCCCCGACCGACCACACCGGGCAGGACAACGTCTACCTGTACATCGTGCAGGGCGGGAAGCTGGTCCCGATGAAGGACTAAGGGGAGCGGCGCGATGACCGTCAAAACCAAACTGCTCGGCAACCTGGCCCTGACCATCATCGGCATCGCGGTGATCGCCGGGATCGGGTTGTTCTCCATCTCGAAGGTCAAGGCGAGCATCGAGATCCTGACCGGGAAGTCGACGCCGCTGCATTTGAAGATGCTTGAACTGCAGCAGACCGTGGAGAAGGTCTCCGCCGATTTCATGCGCCTGGAGATGACCACCGAGCCCTCGGAGGTGGCCAAACTCTCGGAAACCATCACCAGCAGGATCCAGAGGATGGAGACCCTCAACGAGGAGATCGTCGCGGGGGGGGCCGCTTCCAGCGGGGTCGACACCAAGGTGCTGCGGGAGATCGAGAGGACCGTGGTGCAGGTCGCCTCCCAAAGACTCAAGGACATGAACCTCTTCAAAAGCGAGATCGCCTCGGTCAACGGCGAGTTGCGGAAGGCCGAGGCGAGCGTAACCGGCATGCGCAAGAGCATCAGCAAAATGGGGAGCAATGCCCTGTCGGCCATCAACTCCTCGCAGGCCGCCAACCTCCAGGTGAACAACAGCATCAAGAAGCTCCTGACCCTGCAAAGCCGCCTGAAGGACATCGACATCATCCTGAGCGACCTGGAGCTCGTCAAGAACAAGTTCAAGATCGGTCCGCTCAAGGAGCGTCTCAAGAATACGGTGGAAATCACCCGCACCATCGAGGTCGAAAACGGCGACAACCCGGCCATCAAGGAGGTCAAGGGAGTCGCCATCGATATCCTCAACCGGATCGGCGCCGAAGAGGGGGGGCTGATGGCGTTGCGGCTCGCCATTCTGAATACCCCCGAAAAGACCGAGACGGAACAGTACGCGGCCAAGCGGGCCGAGATCATGAACCCCCTCGAGGAGAACAGCAGGAAGATCTTCAACACCATCGACACCCTCGAGCTGCAGATCAAGAAGGACCGCAACCAGGTGGTCTCCTCGCTCGGCTTCCAGAACGCGGCCAGCAGAGTGATGGAGGCCGGCAGCAGCATCAGCGTGGACGTCAAGGAACTGAACGCCGGGGTGCGCCAGATCATGCTCTGCAGTTCCGAGCAGGAGGTGGCGGGCGTCTCCTCCCTGCTTGCCCAGGCCCAGCAGCGGGTCGAATCGAACGTCGCGATGGCACGCGGGCTCCTGGTGCAAAGCGGGCAGAAGGAACTCGCCGGAAGTATCGCCGAGGTCTCCGGCACCATACGCCGGGCCGCCGCCTCGATCCGGAACATCGAAGCGACCAAGCTCAGCGTGATCAGGAGCAACCTTGCCATGCAGAAGGCCCTCGATTCTGCGCGCGGCATATCCAAAGAGCAGGCGCAAAAAAGCGAGGAGCAGGTCAAAAGCATCGGCGAGAATCAGCAGCAGATCCTGACCGGCGTCCGCCGGGCGGTGGAAAACGCCTCGCTTTTATCGATCGTGATGATCGGGGTCTCCATCGGGGTAGCGCTCGTCTCGCTCATCATCAGCCTGAGGATCATCTCTTCCATCACCAAGCCGCTGGGGCACGCCAAGCTGGTCACCGCCGAGATCGCCGCGGGCAACCTCACCAAGCGGATCGCGCCCCGCTGCAACGACGAGATCAGCGAGATCTGCCACAGCATCAACAACATGGTGGCGAACTTCCACGAGGTGATCTCGCGGGTCTCCCACAACACGCAGCAGGTCGCCTCGGCCTCGGCCAGCCTCTCCCGCGTCTCCGAGCAGATGGCCTCGGGTGCGTCGCGGGTGGCCGAGCAGGCGGCCACGGTGGCCACCGCCAGCGAAGAGATGGCCGCCACCTCCAACGAGATCGCCCTCAACTGCACCCAGGCCGCGGCCGGCTCCCAGCAGGCCAACGACGCCGCCATCACTGGCGCCTCGGTGGTCAAGGAGACCGTGCGGGGAATGAACCTGATCGCCGACAACGTCCGCGAGTCCGCGGTCACCATCGGCAACCTCGGCAGCCAGTCGGAGCAGATCGGGGCCATCGTCAAGACCATCAACGACATCGCGGACCAGACCAACCTGCTGGCCCTCAACGCGGCCATCGAGGCGGCCCGGGCCGGCGAGGGGGGGCGCGGCTTCGCGGTGGTGGCCGACGAGGTGCGGGCGCTGGCCGAGAAGACCGCGGATGCGACGCGCGAGATCGGGGCCATGATCAAGTCGGTCCAGCAGCAGACCAAAGGGGCGATGAAGGTGATGGAGGCCGGGGTGACCCAGGTGGAGGGGGGAACCGTGGAGGCGGCCAAGTCGGGGACCGCGCTGGCGGAGATCCTGCAGCAGATCAGCTCGGTCGCCTCCCAGGTCGGTCAGATCGCCACCGCGGCGGAGGAGCAGACGGCCACCACCGGGGAGATCAGCGCCAACATCCAGAACATCAACGAGGTGGTCCAGGAAACCGCCAGGAGCGCACAGGAATCGGCCGGCTCCGCCCTGCAGCTATCCCAGCTGGCCGAGGAGCAGCAAAAGCTCGTGGGACAGTTCACGCTCTAGGTTACCTGGCCCCAGTCCCGTCACTTTGCAGGAGGCTCATAACACGACCCTGCACCAAAGGGGAGGCGGCTTACGCCCACCCCGGACCTCAGGGAACCCCGTACGAGGTGGGAGCGGTCCATGACAGTCAAGAGCAAGTTGCTGGGAAACGTCGTACTGACCATCGTCGGCATTGCCGTGATCGCCGGGATAGGGCTCTTCTCCATCACCAAGGTCAAATCGAGCATCGAGATCCTGACCGGGAAATCGACACCGCTGCATTTGAAGATGCTGGAACTGCAGCAGACGGTGGAGAAGGTTTCCGCCGACTTCATGCGGCTGGAGATGACCACGGAACCGGGCGAGGTAAACAAGCTTTCCCAGACCATCACCGAACGGATCCAGCGCATGGAGACGCTCAACGAGGAGATCGTGGCGGGGGGGGCTGCCTCGAGCGGGGTCGACACCGGCGTTCTGAAGGAGATCGAGAAAACGGTGGTGCGAGTCGCCAGCCAGCGCCTGAAGGACATGTCGCTCTTCAAGAACGAGATCGCCTCGGTGAACACAGAGCTCCAAAAGGCGGAGAGCAGCGTCGGCGCGATGCGTAAAAGCATCAGCAAGATGGGGAGCAACGCCCTCTCCGCCATCAACTCCTCCCAGTCGGCCAACCTCCAGGTCAACAGCAGCATCAAGAAGCTCCTCACCCTGCAAAGCCGCCTGAAGGACATCAACATCATCCTGAGCGACCTCGAGCTCGTGAAGAACAAGTTCAAGATCGCCCCCCTCAAGGAGCGCATCAAGAACACCGTGGAGCTGACCCGCAATATCGAGGCCGGGGCCGGGGACAATCCGGCCATCAAAGAGGTGCGGGGGGTGGCGCTCGACATCCTCAACCGGATCGCTTCCGATGAGGGGGGGCTGGTGGCGCTGAGGCTGGAAATCCTCAGCACCCCGGAGAAGACCGAGACGGAGCAGTACGCCGCCAAGCGGGCGGAGATCATGAGGCCGCTGGAGGAGAACAGCAAGAAGATCTTCAACACCATCGACGCCCTCGAGCTGCAGATCGTGAAGGACCGCAACAAGGTGGTCTCCTCGCTCGGCTTCCAAAATGCCGCCAGCACGGTGATGGAGGCGGGAAGCGGCATCAGCGTCGACGTCAAGGAGCTGAACGCCGGGGTGCGCCAGATCATGCTCTGCACGGCCGAGCAGGAGGTGGCGGGTTTGGCAGCCACCCTAGGGCAGGCCCAGCGGAGGATCGAGGCCAACGTCTCCGTGGCGCGGGGAATCCTGCTGCAAAACGGCCAGAAGGAACTCGCCAGGAGCATCGCCGAGGTATCGGGGACCATCCGGCGGGCCGGTTCCTCCATCCAGAAGATCGAGGCCACCAAGCTGAACGTGATCAAGAGCAACCAGGCCATGCACAAGGCCCTGGAGTCGGCCCGGGGGATCTCGCGGGAGCAGGCCCAGCGAAGCGAAGAGCAGGTGAAGAGCATCGGCGAGAACCAGCAGCAGATCCTGACCGGCGTCCGCCAGGCGGTGGACAACGCTTCGCTTTTGTCGATGGTGATGATCGGGGTCTCCTTCGGAGTGGCGCTGGTCTCGCTCATCATCAGCTTGAGGATCATCTCCTCGATCACCAAACCGCTCGGGCACGCCAAGCTGGTCACCGCCGACATCGCCAACGGCAACCTGACGAGGAGGATCGAGCTCAAGACCCGCGACGAGATCGGCGAGATCTGCGACAGCATCAATAACATCGTGATCCACTTCCACGAGGTCATCTCCCGAGTCACCCACAACACCCGCCAGGTCGCTTCGGCCTCGGCCCTCCTCTCCAACGCCTCCGACATGATGGCCTCGGGGGCCGCCCGGGTCGCCGAGCAGGCCGCCACCGTCGCCACCGCCAGCGAACAGATGGCGGCCACCTCGAGCGAGATCGCCCTCAACTGCACCCAGGCGGCGACCGGCTCCCAGCAGGCCAACGACGCGGCCATCACCGGCGCCGAAGTGGTCAAGCAGACCGTGGAGGGGATGAACCTGATCGCCGAGAATGTGAGGGAGTCGGCGGTCACCATCGGGAACCTCGGCAGCCAATCGGAGCAGATTGGCGCCATCGTGAAGACCATCAACGACATCGCCGACCAGACCAACCTGCTGGCCCTCAACGCCGCCATCGAGGCGGCGCGCGCCGGCGAGCACGGGCGCGGCTTCGCGGTGGTGGCCGACGAGGTGCGGGCACTGGCCGAGAAAACCGGGAGCGCCACCCGCGAGATCGCCGCCATGATCAAATCGGTCCAGCAGCAGACCAAGGGGGCGATGAAGGTGATGGAGTCCGGAGTGATCCGGGTGGAGCAAGGTACCGTCGAGGCGTCGAAATCGGGGAGCGCGCTGGAGGAGATCCTTCAGCAGATCAGCGCGGTCGCCATGCAGGTGAACCAGATCGCCACCGCCGCCGAACAGCAGACCGCCACCACCGGGGAGATCAGCAACAACATCCAGAACATCAACGAGGTGGTCCAGGAAACGGCCAGGAGCGCTCAGGAATCGGCCAGTTCGGCCCTCCAGCTGTCGCGGCTGGCCGAGGAACAGGAAAAGCTCGTGGGTCAGTTCACGCTGAGTTAGGGCTCAAGAAGGGAGAACCCCATGGCATTCGAGGCCCAATTGCAGATGGCGCAGGGGGTGGCGAGAATCACCCTGGCCGGCTCGCTGGACGCCGCCTCGGCCCCCCGTTTCCGGGAGGTCATCGAGCAGGCCGCGGCCCAGGAGGCCGGAAAGCTGGTCCTTTTCATGGAGAAGCTGGAGTTTCTGGCCAGTGCCGGCCTGCAGCTGCTCATCTTCGCCCGGCGGAAGATGGGGGCCGACGTCGATATCTACGTGGTCGGCAGCCAAGGCCCCGTGCTGGGCACCCTCGAGATGACCGGATTCCACCACGGCGTCCATATCCAGGACACCTTCGCCGACTCGTGACCAGCCGCGCCACCGTCAATTCCACCGTTCTTTTCCACCGCCCAAGCGCCTCCCGCCGCAGCCGGTGACCCGGGGCGCTTTCTGCAGGGGTATCCGATGGAGCCGTTAAGCCTCCCCGCAAAATTGGATTCGCTCGAAAAGCTCGGGAGCTACGTCGTCCGGGCAACCGCCGAGGCAAAGCTCGCCGCCAAGGCGGCCTACGGTCTGCGCCTGGCGGTGGACGAGATCGCCACCAACATCGTCACCCACGGCCACGAGGAAGCGGGAATAAGCGGGGTGGTGACGGTCAGCGTGGCCTTGACCGACGATTCCCTGACCGTCGTCTTGGAAGACGGCGGCCTTCCCTTCGATCCCTTGAGCCACCGCCTTCCCGCCGAAGATGACTTGAACCTCCCCCTGGAGGAGCGTGCCATAGGCGGCCTCGGCATCTTCCTCGTTCTCAAGAGCGTCGACGCCTTCCGCTACGAGCGGGCCCATGACGTCAACCGCAACATCTTCGTCATGAACCGTACCCCGAACGGGGCGGCCTGAAGCGAGGGTGAGAGGTTCGAACCGGAGAGTGAGCCATGCTGACCAAGCCGTTCGGCGCACCAAGTATCGGGAGGATGATTCTGCGGGCCCTGCGGGGGCTACCGGCCCTGTTCCCGGTCGTCATCCCTAAGGGGAACATCAGGGGACGCATCCTGCGGGCTCTCCTCGGGGTCTCCGTTTTATCGCTGCTCTGTTTCACGGTGATCTCGCTGCACGGCATCAGCCAGATCGAGGACTTTGCCGTCCACGCCTGCAGCGCGCCGGCCGAAGGGGGGGACGCACCTGCCGTTCCTACCGAAACCGCCTTCGTCACCGTCATCTCCCAGCTCGCCCTCGGGATGAGAAGGCTGATGGTCGTCCTGATCCTGCTCTTCTTCGCCGCCATCACCGCGGTCTACCTGGTCGCCCGGGAGCTCGCGCGCGTCATCACCGACCCGATCCTCGTGCTCGATGCCGGGGCGAAGGTGATCGGCGACGGCAATCTCGATTACCGGATAGAGGTACACACCGGGGACGAAATCGAGGCCCTGGCCGAGACCTTCAACAAGATGACCGGCAGCCTCCGGGAGTACGTCCGGACCCTGACCGAGACCACCGCCGCCAAGGAAAGGATCCAGGGCGAGCTCAAGGTGGCGACCGACATCCAGGCGAGCCTGCTGCCGAGGCTGTTCCCACCGTTTCCGGCCCGCAAGGAATTCGACATCTTCGCCCACATGGACCCGGCCAAGGAGGTGGGGGGGGACTTCTACGACTTCTTCTTCGTCGACGACAAGACCCTCTGCTTTCTCATCGCGGACGTCTCGGACAAGGGGGTGCCGGCCGCCCTCTACATGATGGTGGCGAAGACCCTTCTCAAGACCGAGGCGCTGCGCGGCCTTGGGCCGGACGAGATCCTGTTCCGGGTCAACAACCTCCTGGCCGACAACGACAGCTGCATGTTCGTCACCGTCTTCTGCGCCCTGCTCGACACCGCCAGCGGCGAGGTCCGCTTCTCCAACGCCGGCCACAATCCCCCCCTCCTCTACCGGACCGGGCGCGGGTTCGAGTTCCTGAAGATCCGGGCGGGGTTCGTGCTCGGCCCCATGCCGGACAGCAGCTACACGATGGAGAGGGTCACCCTTGGGGCCAACGACCTCCTCTTCCTCTACACCGACGGCATCACCGAGGCGAAGAACCCCGCGGGTGAACTGTACGGAGAAAAAAGGCTGCTGGAGGCGCTCAACGGGGGAGAGGTGGGCGATCTGGCGGCCATGGTGCAGGCGATACGTACCCGGGTGGACGAGCACGCCGGCGGCGCGCCCCAGTCCGACGACGTCACCATGCTGGCACTCAAGTTCAGGGGGGTGTCCCGTGAGGCCTAGCTTCTTCGGTCCCGGCAGGGTGAGGCTCGCCATCGTGCTCGTGCTGGCGGCGCTCTTCTGCCTGACCGCCGCCCACGCCCCGGGAGCCGACCGGAAGGTGCGCAGGGTGGCGATGATCCTCTTCCGGGGGGAAACCCCTTCCGAGCAGGGATTCCGGGACACCATCCACGCATCGCGCGATTTCCTGGTGCGCTGCCGGACCTTCAACGCGGGGCAGAGCCAGGAGCGGCTGCGGGAGATCATGGCGGTCATCGATCCCTCCCAGTACGACCTCATCTATACCTTCGGCACCATGGCCACCCAATCGGCCATGGAGAGGATCAAGGGCGTCCCGATCGTCTACAACGTCGTCCAGCGCCCCGTCGAGGCGGGGATCATCAGGAGCTGGGGCGACTCCGGGAACAACGTGACCGGCGCCTCGAACATCGTCGCCACCGAAAGCGCCTTCAGGGCCCTCACGCTGGTGATGAGCATCCGCAAGCTCGGGCTCATCTACAACGATCAGGATCCCGCCTCGCTGATCCAGAGGGGAGAAGTCGAGAAGCTCCAGAAGAAGTACGGCTTCCGGATCTTCGACATGCCAGTGCGGGACCGGGAATCGATTTCGGGGGCCATCGGGCTCGGGGTGAGCGCCAAGGTCGACGCGGTCCTTCTTCCCGCGGACTCCTTCGTGAAGGCCAACGCGGGGGCCATCGTGTCCTCGCTCAACGAACACCGGATCCCGACCATCGCCATGATACCGGAGATGGTGAGCGAAAACGGCGCCCTGATCTCCCTGGGGCCCGACTACTACGAACTCGGGCAGCTGGCGGCCCGGAACGCCCTGGAAGTTTTGGGCGGGAAGCGGCCGGCCGAGGTTCCCTCGCAGACCGTGCGGACGCTCCATCTCTGCATAAACCTCCGGACCGCGGACCGGCTGGGCATCATCTTCCCGTTGCAGCTACTGTCGATGGCGGCGGTGGTTCGCTAGGGAACGCATCGCCAGGAGCACGCGGGACCGCATCCGTCGTCCCTATTCGAGGGGGGACTTCGCAGCAAGGGGGCCATGGTGACCGATACCGGATTCTTCTCCATCAACGCGACCGAAATGCTCATGATACTGCGCGGGTATATCCCGACGGTCCTGGTGGTCGCCATCGGCGTCCTGGTCGGCAAACTGGACGAGTTCAGGCACCAGGCTACCCTGATCAAACTGATCGACTACGTTTTCCTCCCCTGCCTGGTGTTTTCCGCCCTGCACCGGCACCCGTTCGACCTGGACGAGCTGCTGCAGATAGGAGTGGCGGTTGCGGTGATGGTCTCTTTGTCGACCGTGGCCGCCATCTACCTGGTGGGAGACGGCAGGGGCGGAGCCGGCTGGAACCATCTGGCCACCATTTTCATGAGCAGCGGCACCATCCTCCTCCCTCTGGCTTACGTCCTGTTCGGCAACGAGGGGCTGGTGAAGGCCATCTATTTCCACCTGTTCGTCCTCCTGCTGCTCCACACCCTGGGAGCTCACCTCGTGAAGGGAAGCAGCAACCTCCCCTCCTTTTTCAAGGTCCCGTTCCCCTATGCGGTGGCGCTGGCGATCGGGACCGCCTCGTTACCGGTGCCCGCCTCCGATAATGTCCTGGAACTGGGCTGGCTGATGGAAAAGGGGATACAGATCGCCGGGCTGGGCGCGCTGCCGCTTTTGCTCATCAATTTCGGCTACCCGCTGGGGCTCATCAAGTTATCGGCCCTGCGCAAGGGGATTGCCGGGGGGCTCCTGCGGATCGTCGGCGGGCCGCTGCTGGGGCTTGCCGTCGTCTACCTCTACCGTCACGGTGGATGGCTCAGCATGGAAAAGGGGTACGACATCCTTACCTTCATCGACCGGCGCACCACCGAGGCGCTCCTGATGCTGGGGGCATCCATGCCGTCGTCACATCACGCCCTCCGGATGGAGGCAGGCGAGGGGCTCATCGCTTCCGAGGCGGAAAGCGGCACCTTCCTGGTCAGCGTCGTGGGGAGCACCGTCACCGTCATCACGGTGGTTTTTATCATCGATATCTACATATTCCCGCACTAGGGACCGCTTCACCCATCGAAGGCCAACACGTGCCCTTTCCCGGAGGAGTCGAGAACAATCCATGCCCATTATCTCGCCTGAAACGCTGATGGTCGTCCGCGCCGTGCTTCCCTCCTTCACCATCGCCCTGCTCGGGGTGCTGCTGGGGAAGATGGACCGCCGGCGGGAGTTGAACCAGAAGACCATCTCCAACATGGTCTACTATTTCTTCACCCCCTGCCTGGTCTTCTCGTCGCTCCACAAGAGGTCCTTCGACTTCGTAGAGTTCGCCCTGATCGGGGGGGCGGCCTTTCTCCTCATCGCGGTCATGACCCCCATCGCCTTCTTCTTCAAGCGCCGGGCCGGGGTCAGGGAGAACGGCTACTGCCTCCCCATCATCTTCATGAACACGGGGAACATCTCGCTGCCGATCGCGCTGCTCCTCTTCGGCAACGACGGCCTCGCCAAGGCCATCCTCTTCCACATGATGAACATCCTCGTCCTCTATTCCTACGGCGTCTACCTGGTGAGCGGCCAGACCGACCTCCGGCAGTTCCTCAAGATCCCCGCCCTTTACGCCACCCTCCTCGGTGTGCTGGCGGCCACCACGACTCTCCCGGTCCCCGAAACGCTCATGCAGGGGTACGCCATCGTCTGCAAGGTGAGCGATCTCCTCGCCTACGCCGCGATTCCGCTGCTGATCGTCAATCTCGGCTACTCCATGAGCGTGACCACCAAGCTGACCACCCTCAAAGACGACGCCACCGGAGCCTTCCTGCGGGTCGTGCTCGGGCCGCTGCTCGCTTTCGGCGTGGTCATCTGCTACCGCAAGCTCGGCTGGATCCCGGCCGGCGCCGGTCCGGACCCGCTCGTCACCATGGGGTACCGCACCACCGAGGCGATCATCATCCTCAACGCCGCCATGCCCGGACCGGTCATGGCGTATCTCCTCAACGTGAAGTTCAACAACTGTCCCCAAAAGGCCGCCTCCATGGTGGCGCTGGGGACGCTCGCGGGGTTGATAACCATCCCCTTGACGCTCCATTTCATTAACCAGTTCATCGCCGCATAACGGCCAGGAGGTGGGCAGATGCAGATCTCCTTACAGCAGCAGCAGGACCACCAGGTCATCTCGCTTTCCGGCAGGCTCGACGCGAGCACCGCCCCGCTTCTCCAGGATCGCTTCCAGCAGGCTCTTACTCCCGAAAGCTGCCGCTTCATCGTGGAGATGAGCGAGGTGGACTACGTCTCGAGCGGCGGCTTACGGGTGCTGCTGGTGATGACCAAGATGGTCAGGGCGCTCGGGGGGGAGATCGTGCTGGCGCGGCTGCACCCCTTCGTGGAGGACCTGATGACCATGTCCGGGTTCAATACCATGATCCCGGCGACCGCCACCAGGGAGGAGGCGCAGAGGCTTTTGACCGCGGGAGGCATGCCATGAAGGTCGCCATCATCGGCGCGGGACACATCGGGACCACCCTCGCCTACACGCTCCTCATCAAGGGGTTCGTCTCCGAGATCGCCATCGTCAACAGGACCCGGGAGAAGGCCTTCGGCGAGGCGCTTGACATGACCCATGCCCTCGCCTCGGCGTCGCATTCGGTGAAGATCTATTCCGGCGACTACCGCGCCTGCGAAGGGGCCGAGGTCGTGGTGGTAACGGCGGGCGCGGCCACCGTCAAGGGACAGTCGCGCCTGGAGATCGTCGCCGCCAATGCGGCCATCTTCCGGGAGCTCATCCCGAGCATCCTGGAGCATAACCGGGACGCCATCTTCCTGGTGGTCACCAACCCGGTCGACGTGAACACCTGGCTCGCGCTGCGTTATTCGGGGCTCCCCTGGCAGCGGATCATCGGATCGGGGACAGTGCTCGATTGCCAGCGTTTCCAGTCGTTTCTGAGCCGGCATTTCAACGTCCACCCTGCCAACGTCCAGGGGTTGATCATCGGGGAACACGGCGATTCGATGATTCCGCTCTGGTCGCGGGCCTCGATCTGCGGGATCCCGCTGGCGGAGTTCCCGGGCTACGACCAGCAGGAGATGGAGGACATCTTCGATATCACCAGGCGCGGCGCGGCCATGGTCCGGGTCACCAAGGACAGCACCCAGTACGCCACCGCCATGTCGGTAGCCCGGGCGGTGGAGGCGATCCTGCTCGACAAGAAGGAGGTGCTGACCGTCTCCACCCTGGTCAACGATTTCTACGGCATCGGCGACGTCTGCCTCAGCATGCCGGCCGTCGTGGGGAAACGGGGGATCGAGCGGGTACTGAAACCTCAACTCGCCGATGACGAACGGGACAAACTCCTCCGCTCGGCCGCCATCCTCAAGGGGGTGCTCGCCTCGGTCGGTGAAGATGGGCCGGCCGGTGGTGCATCCGGCGTATAACTTTTCTATACAGCCCCCCGGGGTGGCCGAACCCGCCGAATCTGCGGCAGATGCGGCTCTTGGCCACCCCCCACCCATCCTCCCTCCCTTTCCCCTGTATACCCAGCCTATACACCAGCCGGTCGCAAGGAGCATTGAAGACGCCGGGCGGCCAGCATCAATCCTTTCAAAACCAGACACTTAGCGAAAAGTACAATTTTTACTAATTTAAGGCACGGCAAATGCTAACCGAGGAAAGGGGACCATATCGAGGCCGTTGTCCCGCTTCCCCTCCGGGGAGAGGGGGCACGACCATTCATTTATTTTCCGGAGTAAAAACCGATCGGGAGGAGAAACCATGAGACTGCCATTGAGCATCGTGATCCTGGCTGTGCTTACCTGCGGGATTTCCGGGGCCCACGCCCTGGAACTGAAGGACGTCACCTTCAACACCAACGGTGGCGGAAAGGTGGTCTTCAGCCACGAAAAGCACCTGAAGAAAAAGGAGCTGAAGAGCCGCAACGTCAGCTGCAAATCGTGCCATGACATCGCCGCCAAGCCGGGTGTCCACTTCACCATGGCCGACATGGAAAAAGGAAAGTCGTGCGGCAGGTGCCATACCGGCCAGAAAGCCTTCGCCCTTGCCAAGTGCACCGGCTGCCACAAGGTCAAGGAGATCACCTTCCAGGTGAAGGAAACCGGCCCGGTCCGCTTCAGCCACAACAGCCATTTAAAGAGCATGCAGTGCAACTCCTGCCACAACAAGCTCTTCAACACCGGCCCCAACAAATCGGTCAGCATGGCGGAGATGGAACACGGGAAGTCGTGCGGCGCCTGCCACAACGGGACCAAGGCCTTCAGCATCGAGAAGTGCGGCAGCTGCCATCCGTCGCCCAAGCAGGTGGTCTTCAAGATCAAGGAAACCGGCCCCACCGTTTTCAGCCATGCCCGGCACGTGGAGAAGTACAGCTGCAGCGCCTGCCACACCAGGATCTACCCGCTGGGATCGAGCAGGCACGTCAGCATGGCCGCCATGGAGAAGGGTAAGTCGTGCGGCGCCTGCCACAACTCGCGGGACGCCTTCGCGGTTGCCCAGTGCAGCAAGTGCCACCCCACCAAGGAGATCACCTTCAAGCTGGCCAGCATCTCCAACGCCAAGTTCGATCACGACAAGCACCTGGCCAAGTACAAGTGCAGCGCCTGCCACACCGGCACCTTCCCGCTTTCCACCAAGGCAAGGCCGGTGACCATGTCAGAGATGCACCGCGCCAAGTCCTGTGGCCTGTGCCACGACGGCCAGAAGGCCTTCTCGGTCTCGGGCAACTGCGACTCCTGTCACATCAAGGATAGCCGGGCGGCCTCCACTCCGGGGGATGAGAAAGGATAGCGGGATTTCTGGAAGGGATCGAACGGGGTAGCCACAGCCGCTCCACAAAAAACGCCCCCTCCCGATCCGGGAGAGGGCGTCGTGCGAAAGGAAGGATGGGGATCATTGGAACTTGCGGATCCGCTCAAGCCTGGCGGTCGTCTCGCGGATGGCCCGGGAGGCGTAGCTTGTCACCGTGAAGTGCTCCAGCAGTAACAGAATCAGGCCAGCCACGAAAACCACCGGGAAGAGAGTAGCCGCCTCTTGCGTGAAGATAGCGAGGGGATAGAAGACGGTCGGAAGGCCGACGTTGTACCAGCAGTACCCCGGTTGGCCGTCCCCTCCCCGGCGCCCGATGATGAGGACAAAGGAGGAGAGCCACGATACCGCCAGCACCAGATAAAGGGCGGCCGGTGGCGGCCCTTCCCCAACCATCTCCCGCACCTCCGCCGGGATCAGGCTGAAGAGCCCCGAGGAACTGCCGTAAAGGGCGGCCGCGCTCACCGCCATGAAGAGGACGATCCCCCACAGGCCACGGCGGGAAAGAGCATGGAGGGCGTCCAGTTGCTCTTCCATCCGCTCGCAGGTGGTCTCGTGGACCGGCTCATATATCGAACGCACATGGTGAACGGCACTCTTAGGTCGAAGCTGCTCTATCAGGTGTCCTAACATGGCGTGCCTCCTTTACCGTACCGCATCAGTGGCTGCTATCCTGGCAGGTGTCCCCCTCCGCCGTGGCGTGGCCCGCCGCAGTATTCGGGGTAGTGGCGGACCGGGCGGTAGCCGGGAGGAGCCAGCGCATCGTCCTCGCTCGGGCCGTGGTGGTCGTCGTGTTTGGGGAGCTCCTCCCACCCGGTGAGCATCGGTTTGATGTAGGCCATCGGGGTGGCGCCCAGCGTCGCCAGGTAGACATGGGTGAAGAGGAAGGCACAGAGCGAGCAGGCCAGCAGGAAGTGGAGCCCGTCGATCACCTTCAGCCCCCCCCAGGCGAGGATCAGCACCCGCAGCGGGGTGACGTTCATGAGCAGGATCCCGGTCAGCCCGACCAGCGGCATGAGGACGAACATCACGGCGAGGTAGGCAGACTTCTGCATGGGGTTGAACTTCTCCTCCGGAGTGGCGTGGAAGGGACTCGGCCTCCCGAGGAAATACCAGAAGCAGTAGAACATGAGCTGGCGAACGATGCCGTGCTTCAGGTCCTCCTCGTTCGGGATGTAGAGACGGTCCAGACTGTGTTTGACCATCTTGTAGTAGAAGAACCAGAACGAGAACGAGACGGAGACGATCACGCCGGCGACATTGTGGACGTGGATGGCGTTGCGATAGCTCCCCAGGATCTGGACGGTTTCCGGAAAACGGATCTGGGTTCCGGTGACTATCAGCGTGATGATGCCGAAGGCATTAATCCAGTGCCAGATCCTCACCGGTATCGGCTGCAGGTATATCCGTATTTTCTCTTTCATCACGGTTCCTCCTCTTCTTTTCTATTCTTGCGGGTCAGGAAGCGCAGCGTACCGTGCCCGACCGGCATGATCAATCCACCGCAGATAATGGCCAACCCGACGACGTTCATCCGGGAGCTCTTGGTCGATCCCATCAGGTAGAAATCGGGGGTGCTGTACACGACGTCCAGCACGGGTCCCCTTTGGACGGCGATCCGCTGGAAGGTGCCGCCCGCCTGGGGGAGCGAGAGATAGCTCTTCTGCATGTGGGGCGTACCCGAGGCGTGGCAGAAGGTGCAGTTGCGGCGGTCATCCAGGATCTCGAACTTGTGGCTGGCGACCTCCGGCGTCATCATCCCCTGCAGCCTCAGAAACCGGTGGGACGCATCCTTGTTGAAGGCGCGCAACTCGTCGATGGAGATGGTGCGGTCCCCATTGGTGTCGATGAGGGAAACGACATCTTTGCCCCCGGCGAGTCTCTTGAGATCGTCATAGGTCGCCAGTTCCGGCCGGCCGAAACGGGAGCCATCTTTCCCCTTCACCACGTAGAGGCTTAAGTAGTAGTCAGGTGACGCCGTGTGGCAGGTGATGCAGGGAAGCATTCTCAGGTGGAGGTCCGCCTGGGGGAGCCATTCGCTGTGCTTGGCGGTCATTTCGAAGCCGTTGTGACATCCCGAGCAGATCTTGTTGATCTCCTCCCCGGATATCTCGACCGGTGTCTTGACCTTGTGGGGGTTGTGACACCCGGCGCAGCCGGTCTTGCCGGCGTGAATCCCGGAGGCGTACTCCTCGCTTTCGGCCTGGTGGCATGCCCGGCAGTCAGCCTTCGCCGCACCGGCCGCAGGATGGGTGACGGCGGAGCCGCCATGGCAGGTAGGGCAGCTGATGTTTGCATGGGTGGTGTGAGCGTACCTGGCCCTGTCCACGAAGAAGGCCGGCTTGACCTTGGCGGCGTCGGCATGACAGACAAGACAGGCCTCGTTCCTGGCGGCTGAATCCCCGTAGGAATAGCCGGCTGCGTTCTCTCCCGCCGCACACAGCCCCGCAAAGGCCGCGAGCGCCATGATTACGATGGGCAGGGTGATGAAGTTTACGCGCTCTTTTTTCACGTGGACCCTCCTTTGCTCCCGAGTTCCCCCGGCTAGCGGGATTGCTCTCCGTTGGTATTGTCTCTTTCCCTAGGCACCCCTTTCCTGAAGCGGGAGGGGAGCTTGATTCCGAATATAGGCAGTACCTGCGTCACGATGATCAAGCCGCAGAAGCCGAGGAAAAGCCAGATGGCGGTGCTGCTCCCTTCCTCGGAGGCCCTCTGGGCCGCGGTCAGCGAAAGAAAACTGGTTGCCACGACCAGGGCGGCCAAAGCTGTCAGCCACCACGCGCTGGTCACCGGATGTCTCCCCTCCTCACGGCTCATTCCCTCTTCCAGTTCTGCGTCGATCCCCGGTTCGGGAGCGGCCTGGCTGCTGTGGCTCGCCTCCGGGAGTGCCCCCGCCTCGTGCTGCTTCTTCCCGAAGGCGCACTCCACGGCCTGACTCAGTTCAGCGGTGTCGTCCGGCGACGAGGGTCTGAGGGCGTGGTAGAAGATACCCTCGTTGCGTACCTGGCGTGCCTCGGCCAGCGGCATCTCATCGGAGACCATGATGACGTTCAGGTGGCGGTTGCACTTCTTGAGCAGATGGATCAGGTCCCGTGAGGAGACCTTCTTGTCGAAGTCGCTACTGAGCAGCAGGACGGGGGTCTGCTTCTCCAGGATGCTGCACAGGACGTGGACGGCCGAATCGGTGGTTTCTACTGCATAGCCGGCCTTCTGGAAGAAGTCCGCGAGTTGCCGACGGTACTTACCATCTTTGTCCGCTATCAGGATTCCTCGCTCGTCCATACTTCACCTCGCACCGTTGCGGCAGACTTTGAGGCTACTTCTTCTCCTCGCCGACAGCCACCTTCGCTTTTTTGCCGACCATGCCGTAGATCCCTTTCAACATGGCGCCGAGAAGCATGATGCCCGGGATGACCTGGACCACGATGACGGCAGCCAGGAAGAATAGGAAGAGTTTGGCCATAACGCCGCTCGCCGCGGAGAGGTCGGCTACTCCGGCGATGAGGAAGGTACCGGCGACGACCAGACTGATGATGGACCAACTCGAGACACGCGATGCCAGGGTGTTTTCGCTTTTGGTTTTCATGACGCTCTCCTTGCGATTGTATTTTTTCCGGTGGGTCAACCATTAAAGAGCAATCATGATGCCAACTTGCCAATATCACAAAAACGACTAACATATCAGCCGGTTACACCAATTTCATTCTCAGCAGGGAAAGTCCCCTTTTCTCGCGAAAGAAGAGTGCCGATGGAGTGCGGCCACAGCGTCATCAGCGTATTTTCAATAACTTGCGGCGGAAACCATCCCTCGAGTGCGACCAACCCTTCTTTCCTGCCGGGCAAGAACGATTCCTGCCGCTCAGGAAAAAAGGAAGGAAGGCAAAGTGGGGTGCGCGGGGACGAGGAGTGGAGGAGTGGAGGAGTGGAGGAGTGGAGGAGTGGAGGAGTGGAGGAGTGGAGGAGTGGAGGAGTGGAGGAGTGGAGGAGTCGAGGAGGTTGGGAGTTGAGGAGGTTGGGGAAAGAGCTGGAGAGTCGGGGAGGCGCTGCCGGATGCATTAAGGATCGCGTCGAGGTTGGCGAGTGGACTGAGAGTGGGGCGGGGGACCAGGGTGCTCGCGGGAGCGGCTAGCGGGTAAGCTGGTGGGACTTGAGGAGGGCGTAGAGGCGCGACTGAGATAGACCGGAGAGACGGCACGCTTCGGCAATGTCGTGGCCGGTCAGCGACATGAGGTCGCTCAGGTAGCGTTTCTCCGCGTCGGCGTAGACGTTCTCGCGGAACTCGTTGAGCTTCGGAAGCTCCGAGGGAGGAAGCGGAGGGGGCGCAATGGAGGAGTCCCGGTCATGGTGCCGACGCACCTCCTCCTGGGCAACTTGGACCCGGATGTGAGTCGGCAGGTGCTGGGCGAAGAGTATTGGCTCGTCCCGGGCCGCCAGCACGCTTCTCTCGATGGTATTGATGAACTCACGGACGTTTCCCGGCCAGGGGTAAGCGAGGAGGGTTTCCATGAATTCCGGGCAGCTCCCTTTCGGGGAAAGACCGTACCGTTCACAGAAGCGGTCCATGTAGAAGCGGGCCAGGTCCTTGATGTCGTCCAGCCTCTCCCTCAACGGAGGAAGCTCGATGACGAAGGTGCTGAGCCTGAACAAGAGATCGCCGCGGAAGGTTCCCGATTCCACCATCTCGTCCAGATTACGGTTGGTGGCCGCCACCAGGCGGAAGTCGCTCTCCACCTCCCGATTGCTTCCCACCGGGCGGAAACGCCGCTCCTGTAGTACCCGTAGAAATGCTTTCTGGGCGGCATGGGGAAGTTCCCCGATCTCGTCGAGGAAGAGGGTCCCCCCGTTCGCCTCCCCTACCAGCCCCTCCCGGGCCCGCTCGGCGCCGGTGAAGGCTCCTTTCTCGTGACCGAAGAGAAGGCTTTCCACCAGGGTCTCCGGGAGGCTTGCACAGTCAGCCACCACGAACTGGCGGCCGGCCCTCTTGCTGTTGAGATGCACCGCGCGCGCGAAGAGCTCCTTGCCGGTGCCTGTTTCTCCCAGGATCAGCACGCCTGCGTCGCTTCCCGCCGCCTTGGCCACCAAGTCGAGGCAGCCGTTGAGGCGGGCGCTGTTGCCGATGATGTTTTCCCGTTTGAGCGCCACGACCCCCGCGGCGGCCGCCTGCTTCTTCTGCTTGCGGTACTCCAGGGCGCGGGTGAGTGCCAGGGTGATGTCCTTGACGGAGGCCCCTTTCTCGATGTAATCCCAGGCGCCGTGCCCGATGGCGAGCTCGGCTCCCCGCGGGTCGCCGAAACCGGTCATGATGATGACTTCGGGTCGCGAGGGGGCCTGGGCAATACGGGGAAGGACGTCAAGGCCGTTGCCATCGGGCAACCGGACGTCGAGCAGGACCAGGTCGAACTCTTCCGCCACCCGCACCAGCCCATCCTTCAGGGTCCGCTCGCAGACCGCCTCGTGCCCGGCCCGTTTCCCGACCAGGGACATCGACTGGCAAATCGTTTCCTCGTCATCGATGATCAGAATGCGCGCCATGTTCTCCTTGCCCTTCCTGTGGCCGCGTGAGAGCCCGGCGGATAGCCGCCGCCATTTCCTCCCGGTCGAGCGGCTTGTGGGCCACCTCCCGGATACCTTCCAACTCCTCGCCGGCCCGCTGCAGCGCCTTTTCGGCGGCAGGGCCCAGCCCCGTGCAGAGGATGACGGGGATATCGGGCCGGATGGAGATCACTTCCCGGGTCAACTCGGTGCCGGTCATCCCCGGCATGGTCTGATCCGTGATCACCAGGTCGAACTCGTCCGCCCGCGCCTTGAAGAGCTTAAGCCCTTCCAGGCCGTCCCGTCCCACGGTTACCCGGTACCCCATCCTCTCGAGCATCTTCTTCGCCGAGAAGGCCACCTCCTCCTCGTCGTCGACAAAGAGGATCCGTTCCCCTCCCGAAAGGGCCAGAGCGGGCGCCTTTACCGCCGGCTCCGCCACCCCCGGTTCGCCGATGCGAGGGAGGAACACCTCGAAAGTCGATCCTTCGCCGGGGCGGCTGCTGACGGTAATCGCCCCGCCGTGGTTTCTCACGATGCCGTGGACCACCGAGAGCCCCAAACCGGTCCCCTCCGTCTTACCCTTGGTGGTGAAGAAGGGATCGAAGATCCGTTCCATGACCGCCGGGGCCATGCCGTGCCCGGTATCCTTGATGGTCAGCTTGAGATAGCACCCCGACGGGAGGTCGGGCCCGCCGGTAGCGGCGGCGGTATCGAGACCGACGTTCTCGAGGGCCACCTCCAGCGTCCCCCCCTTCTGCCCCATGGCGTGGATCGCGTTGGTGGTGAGGTTCATGATGATCTGGTGGATCTGGGTCGGGTCCCCCATGATGAGCCCCAGGGGGTCGGCGATCTTGGTGCGGACCGAGATGGAGCTGGAAAACGATCCTCTCAGGAGGTTCAGGCACTCGTTGAGGATGGGGGCAACCTCCACCGGCTGGCGCTCCTGCTCGCCTTGGCAGCAGAAGGTGAGTATCTGCCGGACGAGCTTTCTCCCCCGGTGGCTCGACTTCAGCACCACCTCCATAAGTTCCTTAAGCGAGCTCTCCTCCGGAATATCGTCCAGGGCGAGCTCGGTGCAGGTGATGATCGAGGCCAGGTGATTGTTGAAGTCGTGGGCGATCCCGCCGGCCAGGGTGGCGATGGCTTCCATCCGCTGGGCCTGCCGGAGTTGGCGCTCCAGGTGTACCTCGTGGGTGACGTCCCGGATCAGCACGGCATGGTTCGACACCGCGCCGCTGGCGTCCAGGATGGACCAGAGCCGGGCGTCGATCTCGTAGAGGTCCCCACCCTCACCCTTCTGGATGAAGTTTCCGGTCCGCTGGTAGCCGTTGCAGAGTGCCGTCCAGATGGCGCTGAAAAACGCCCCCGTCTGCCGCTCCTCTCCGAGAGTATTGATCTTCTTTCCCACCATCTCGTCCGGGATAGGCCCGGTGATGCTCCGGATGGCGGGGTTCACGTACTTGATGGTGCCGTCCGGGTCGAGCAGGATGATCCCTTCCATCGACTGCTCGACCACCGAGGCGAGCATCTTTTTCTCCTTCTCCACGACGCGCCGCTCGGCGTTCATCCTGAGGGTGGAGATCCCGAAGGAGAGATCCTGGGCCAGTTCCTCCAGGAGCTTGACCTCCTCCTTGCCGAAGGCCCGTTTCTCGGCGGCGAAGATCACCAGTGCGCCCAGCGGGTGGCCGTCGCTGGTCAGCGGAAGCGAGATAGAAGAGGCGAAGCCGTGCTTGATCCCCTCCTCGCGCCACAGTGCCCAGGAAGGGTCGTAGAGGATGTTCTGGACGATGCGGGTGGTGCCGGTCCGGATGGCGGTCCCGGTCGGGCCCCGCCCCCGGTCGATATCGGCCCAGCTCATGTCGAGGCTCGTGAGGTAGGCATCCTGATCCCCCCACTGGGCCACCGGCCGGACCTTCTTCCAGCTGTCGTGCTCCGCCATCCCCACCCAGGCGACCTTGTAACCGCCGATCTCGACGATGGTTCTGCAGATCTCCTTCATAAGCTGCAGCTCGTCGGTGGCGCGCACCATGGCCTGGTTGCAGCCGCTGAAGGTCTTCAGGGCCCGGTTGACCCGCGAGAGCGATTCCCTGCCGCGGGAGGTCTCGCTATCCGAGCGCCTGATGAGGAAAAAGAGGAGAGCGGCGGTGGCGAAGATGAACAGGGTATGGCTGGCGGTCTCGGCAGTTACCTTGGCGAGATCGCCGGGATTGGCGATGGCGACCGGGAAGAGACAGAAGACCGCCCCCCAGGCGACCCCGATCACCGCATAGATGATGCTGATATTGAGAGGGGTGAGCCTTCTGTTCAACTGCCTGGCATTCATGATTCCCTCCTCTCGCCACGGCATGGCAACCGGCTGACAACGAAGAGAAAAGCTCTGACAGCCCCGCCGGGTACGGGACGCACAGGCACCCTTGGAACGCTCCCTGGGGGGGCTCCTTCGCTGGCAGGTGCCTCCCCCCTCGCCTTACGGAGATGCCTCTTCGCGCCGGAGATGAAGCCGCCGCGGAGAGAAGGGGTGAAGCATACCCGTGAGGGGCTAGATCGGATGAGGAGGTCAGTTGACCCCTTTCTCGAAGTAATCCTTCACCGAGATCCCGAGCCGTTTGAGCATGGTTTGGAAATTGGGACGGAGCATACCGGTCTCCTCGGCGGCCCGGGAGATGTTCCAGTTGCTTCGTTTGAGCGCGTTCATGACGAAGGCCTTCTCCACGCTTTCGACCGAGCGGTCGCGTATCTGGCGTTTCATCTCCTTCAAGTCCTCGGCGGTGGTGGGGACATAACCGTCGAAACCGGGGGCGCCTTCCGCCGCCTCGGCCAGCTCCAGGTTCTCTTTCTGGACAACGCTCCCTTCGGCGAGCACCACGGCCCGCTCGATGGTGTTGACCAGCTCCCGCACGTTGCCGGGGTAGGCGTAATTCTCGAGGAACTCCATGGCGTCGGGGGCGAACCCTTTGAGGTCTTTGCCGACCTCCTGGACGAACTTGTTGAAGAAATGGCGGATGAGAAGCGGGAGATCACCCTTGCGCTCGCGCAGGGGGGGAAGGTCGAGGGGGATGATGTTGAGGCGGAAGTAGAGGTCCTCGCGGAATTTGCCGTCCGCGATCATCGGCTTGAGATTTTTGTTGGTGGCGGCGACCAGGCGGATGTTGAACGCCACCGGCTGGGTCCCGCCGATCGGGGTCACCTGGCGCTCCTGGAGTACCCGCAGGAGCTTCGCCTGGGTGGAGAGGCTGATGTTGGACACCTCGTCCAGGAAGAGGGTGCCGCCGTCGGCGACCATGAGAAGTCCCATCTTGGTCTGTACGGCGCCGGTGAAGGAGCCCTTCACGTGTCCAAAGAGCTCGCTCTCCAGGAGGTTCTCGGCCAGGGCGGTGCAATCCACCGCCACAAACG
Organism: Geomonas sp. Red32; assembly: GCF_023652955.1. Lineage (GTDB taxonomy): Bacteria > Desulfobacterota > Desulfuromonadia > Geobacterales > Geobacteraceae > Geomonas. The sequence goes on from NZ_JAKLOY010000001.1 coordinate 117,900, forward strand.
GCTGATCGCGGCGGGAGCTGTTCTTGTGGATGGCACGGGCGGCGAGCTCCTTGCCGGTCCCGCTCTCCCCGGTGATCAAGACCGTGCTGTCAGTGGCCGCGACCTGGATGATGCGATGGTAGACCTTCTGCATCTCGCGGCTTTCTCCCACGAACTGGTCGAAGCCGTGGTGGCAGTCGATCTCCTTGCGTATGTAGATGTCGTCGGGGGAGTTCTTCTTCTGTTCCAGGGCCCGGTGCACCTTCTCCAGGATCTGGTCGGGGGCGAACGGTTTCACGATGTAGTCGACGGCGCCGTTTTTCATGGCGTCGACCGCGGTCTCCACGGTGGCGAAGCCGGTGATCATGATGACCGGTTTGTCCGGCTGCAGGATCTTGACCGCATTCAGTACCTCGAATCCGCTCATACCCGGCATCTTCAAGTCAGTGATGATAAGGTCGAACTCTCTTTGCTGCAAAATCTCTATGGCGGTGTGCCCGTTCTTGGCCACTTCGACGGCAAAGGAATCGCCTTCCAGGATGCGTGTGAGTCCCTCCCTAATAACAGCTTCATCATCGACTACAAGGATGTTCATAGCCCGACCCTCTTAGCGCATTGAAAGATGCCAGTGAGATCCATTGCAGTGCCACCTTTTGTCTCATGCCTCCCGGGATGAGACAGCGGGTCAGCCGTAGGGCGCAATTATGCTGCTTCACTATGTCTCACAACGACACCATTGTCAACCAAAAGTCATGAAAATGGCTTCACAGCAAATTCACCAATAAGTAATACCCCAAAACCCTGCCTGAACAAAGACCCAACTTCAGCTGCTTACCGGGTTCACCGTCACAATAAACGGGTGTATGTCCTCCCCATACACTCGGCACAGACAGTGTCTGCTTTGCAATATCTTGCTTTTACTGATTATTTTCCCCCTTCCACGAACAGGCAGGACCGGCAGACTGTATAGCGGCGGTATACAGGGCGGGGGGTGCCGGCGGTTTCACCAAGGCATTAAACTCCTTTATTTTCAACATGTTACCAATAACAGCGCCCGATGGCACGCTCGATGCTATTAAAGGTTACAAACGATATATCTGCCATCAGATGACGCTAATGCTGCCGAAAAAGGAGAACACCATGAAAACCTTATCTGCAACGGCACTATCGCTGGTCATCACCGCCACCCAGGCCCTCGCCTCCGGAGGGGAGAATCACGAAGGGATGGGGCTCCTCACTACGTTTTTCATCGCGTTCGCGGTGCTCATCATTCTGTTCCAAATGGTACCCGGCCTCTCCCTCTTCGTCGGGATGCTGAAAGGGATCTTCTCCTCCGAAAGACGGGAGAAGGAGGTCGTCGGAGGCAAGTAGGGATAAGCGCCCCGGCCAACGCCAAGGCGACGGGTACCACCAGCATGAGGGCAAAGCTATGCAAGGACTACTCATCGTGGATGAAGACATGGACTGCCGCAAACAGATGGCCTCCATGTTCATAGAGTTTGGCTACAACGTGATCGTAACGAACTCGGTGGAAAGCGCTCTCTCCGGGATCCTCAAGAAGACCGCCCAGGTGGTGCTTCTGGGAACCAAGTTCGACGAACTGACCGCCGCCGAGTTGATCCCGCTCCTGAAGCAGTGCAACCGCAAACTGACCATCATCCTGGTCGCAGCCGACACTTCGCTGCCGCTCATCAGGAAGCTGAGAACCGAGGGGATCTTCTACCACGCCCTCAAGCCGGTAGACGCCGAGGACCGGGAGGAGATCAGACAGGCGGTGCAGTGCGCCTTCGAGAGCGTACGGCTGCAGCCGACCTGACCACCAGACCGACGACAGCAATGAGCTGAACAATAGGCGAGAAACAACACCAAAAGGACACCAAGGAGGAACACCATGAAAACGACATCGAGGCTCCCAGTGGCAGTGAACGCGGCTCTCATCACCCTCATGTGGACCATCAACGCCCACGCCGCCTCCACCAACAAGGTCTTCATCAGCAAGATCGGCATCTTCATCTTCCTGGGCTTCTGCGCCCTCGTGCTGGTGGTCCAGCTGATCCCGGCCATGATGACCCTCTACGGGATGCTCAAAGGGGTCACCAAGGAACAGGAGAAGGCAGCCAGCCGGGTAAGGGGACACTGATTAGCCAACCCACTCTCAGGATAAAGGAGTAAGGCCATGCTCGACCAAATCGGACAATTCAAGGAAGTCTTCACCCTGGTTGACTTCTACCAGTACATAAAAGGTGTCGAATACCTGATCTGCGTCGCCTTCTTCATCGGGTTCCCGGTGTTCTACCGCTACCTCCACAAGCGCGAGCAGGACGAGAAGACTGCCCCGTCGCAGCACTGACGGTCATCTGAACACCTCTTTCATGCGACCCATTACCAAGGGCTGGGGGGCGCCGACCGCCCCCCGCACCTCAGGAGAACGACATGCCCTCTTTCAGAACCTTCATACTCGCCGCCCTCGCGCTGTCCCTGATGGCGACCCAGGCATGGTCCACGTCGTTGCCGGACAGCGTCACCCTCAACCAGAACGGCAAGCTCTACAAGCCATTCAGCTTCGATCACGCGAAGCACATCTCGCTCATCAAGGAGTGCTCCGACTGCCACCACCACACCACCGGCACCCTGGTGACCGATCCCAACTGCGTGAGATGCCACGCGAACTCCAGCCCGACCGCGGTGGTCTCCTGCAAGGGATGCCACTCCTCCACCCCGTTCAGCCCCGCCACCCTGGCCGAAAAGCGCGAGGCCAAGGGGCGCTACCACCTCGACAAGATCGGGCTCAAGGGGGCCATGCATGAAAACTGCATCGGGTGTCACAGCAAGCGCTCCCAGGGGCCGGTCGGCTGCCAGGAGTGCCATCCGCGCACCAAGGATGGTGACGCCTTTTACAACGCCGACAAGCAGGCCCGCGGCCCGGCCGCCAAACATGCCAAGAGCGAATAACCCTTAGGCTAGCCCGCAAGTCCATCATCTATTCCGGAGGAAACCGCGATGAAACGTAGAAATTTCCTGAAAGCGTGCGTCATAGGCGGAGCAACCATCACGCTGGGCAAGACCAACAAGGGGTGGGCGAGCGGCTCGTTCGAGGGATATCCCGAGGCGATGGGAGTCCTGGTCGATACCACCCGCTGCATCGGCTGCCGCAGCTGCGAAGCCGCCTGCAACAAGGAGCAGAACCTTCCCGAGCCGGAGACCTCCTTCACCGACAAATCGGTCTTCGAAGAGAACCGGCGCCCGACCTCCACCGCCTACACCGTCGTAAACGAGTACGAGAAGAAGGCGTCGGAAGGTCCGGTCTACCGCAAGATCCAGTGCAACCACTGCAACGAGCCGGCCTGCCTCACCTCCTGCTTCGTCAACGCCTACACGAAGACCAAGGAAGGGGCGGTCATCTACAACCCGAAGATCTGCGTGGGATGCCGAAACTGCATGATCGCCTGCCCGTTCAACGTCCCGGGCTACAGCTACGAAAGCGCGACCAACCCGGTGGTGAAGAAATGCATCCTCTGCTACGACACCCGCCTCAAAAACGGCAGGCCCCCCGCCTGCGTCGAAATCTGCCCGCAGGAGGCCCTGACCTTCGGCCACCGCGCCGACCTCGTCAAGCTGGCCCACGAGCGGATCAGGGAGAACCCCGAGCGCTACTACGACCACGTCTACGGGGAAAAAGAGGTCGGCGGGACCAGCTGGATGTACCTCTCCCGGGTACCGTTCGACAAGATCGGCTTCGACACCACCCTCTCCAACGATCCGATCATCTCCAACGTGAAGGACTTCCTCGGGATGGTGCCGATGGTGCTCTCCATCTGGCCGGCGCTCTTCTCGGGGATCCACCTCCTCTCCAAGAAGGAGGGGCACGATGACCACGGCCACCATAACGAACCCGGGCAGGAGGGATAACCAATGAAAAGATACGTGAAGCGAGGTTTCTCACCGGTAACCTCCCCGTTCAACGAGAACGGCGACAAACGGACCGTGATGAACAAGCTCCTCCTCGGGCTCACCCCGGGCGAGTACCTGGTGCAGGCGCTCAGGAACCCCTTCAACTGGGTGCTGGCCGTCATCTTCGCGATCGGGATCCCGGTCCTTATCGGCCGCTTCTACTACGGCCTCGCCTGGGCGACCAGCGGCTCCTACGACTACCCCTGGGGACTCTTTTTGGGCTTCGGCCTCTTCGCCATGGTCCCCCTCTCCTCCTCGGGCTTCCAGCTCGGCACCGCCTGCGAGATCTTCGGCAGGCACGACCTGGAACCGATCGAGCGGCTGGCACTTTTGAACGGTCTGCTGGGCTACTTCTTCGCCGTCATGTACCTGTTGGCCGACCTCGGCCAGCCGTGGCGGCTCCCCTACCCGATGGTGGTCTCCTTCGGCCCGGCCGCCGTTCTCTTCCTGGTCGCCTGGCACGTCGCCACCTATCTCTCGGTGCAGGTCCTGGAGGTCTCCTCCGCCTTCTTCGAGTGGATCGGGCTTCCCGCCGGCAAGGCCGCGGTGAGAAGGATCACCCTGGGGTTAACCGTCGCGGGCATCATCCTTTCGACCCTGCACCAAGGTGCGCTCGGCGCGCTCTTCACCTACGCCCCGGGGAAGGTACACCCGCTTTGGTACTCCTCCTCCTTCCAGTGGCTGCACTTCTTCGTCTCTTCGCTGCCGGGCGGTCTCTGCATGGTGATCACCGTCAGCACCATCGCCAGCAAGATGATGACCTGGCGCGGCGATGTGCGGTTCCACAAGAGCCTCGAGCGTTGCCAGATCTCGCTTGCCAAGGGCGCCTGCATGGGGATCGCCACCTACATCACCATCAAGCTGATCGGGATCGCCCACGACAACAAGTGGAGCTACCTCGACACCGGCTGGGGGCAGTGGTTCATGCTGGAGATCATCGTCGGCTTCATGCTCCCGCTCGTACTGATGACCTACGGCGCCCACACGAAGAAGATCGGCATCGTGCGCTTCGGCGCCCTCTTGACCGTCATCGGCGTGGTCCTCAACCGCGTCAACACCGCGATGATCACCTTCAACTGGAAGCTTACCGAGCGCGAGATCCCGCCGCTGCGCGAGTTCATCATCAGCATCATGCTCTTCGCGACCTACATCGTGGTCTACCGTTTCATCCTCTACCGGCTGCCGATCCTGTACCAGTGGAAGGCCGAAGAAGCGGTGGAGCCGGTGACCGAAACCGAGGCGGCGCTTGAGCCGCTGCCGGTGAGAAGCCGCGACGGGCTTCCGGTTGGCTCCTACAAGTCGACCACCAGGCTGGATTGAGAAACAAGATGGCGGGGCTGCCGGCTGTCGAGGGACGGCCGGCGCCCCCCCCTTACGGTAGAGGTCAGGCAGGTCAGATAGGGCAGACAGGCAAGCGAAGGCAGGGGGAAGCTCCGCGGCCGGCAAAGATGGACCCGCGGGGCACAATCGGGAGAACGGCCATGTTCGACAAAATCGCAGGCAGGGCTCTGGTTCCAGTGGGGGTGGTAGTCACCGGTTTCTTGGCGGTCTGTTTCGTGCTGCTCTATGCCGGCATCAAGGACATCGTCATCCGGGACGCGGCCGGCCAGGCCAACAACCTGGCGGGGATCGTACTCAAGTCGACCCGCTATGCGATGATGAACTCCGACCGTACTCTCAACAACACCATCATCAAGAACATCAGCGAGCAAAAAGGGGTCGAGCACGTCCGGATCTTCAACAAGAAGGGGATCGTCGCCTTCTCCTCCCGGCCGAACGAAGTCAACCGCCAGGTCGACAAGAAGGCCGAAGGATGCGTGATCTGCCACGAGAAAGCCGTCCCGGTCGCCAGCGTGGGGGCCATGCAAAAGGCGAGGACCTTCCGCAACGCCGCCGGCACCGACGTCCTCGCGATCACCGCCCCGATCTACAACGAGCCCGAGTGCTACGAGGCAGCCTGCCACTTCCACTCTGCCTCGCAACAGGTGCTGGGGACCCTGGACATCGGGCTCTCCCGCGAGGCGACTCTCGGGGCACTCAACTCCATCAGGATGCAGATGATCTTCTTCTCGGTCCTGACCCTGATACTCACGGTGGCCGGTGTCATCACCCTCTTAAAGATCATCGTGCTGGTTCCGCTTCAGAAGCTGCAGAGGTTCACTGAGAAAAGCGAACACAACAGCAACGTAACACAGCCGACCGACCTCCCTTATGAGCTTGACAAGATTGCCAAATCCTATTACTTTATCAGGACAAAATTAGGAGAAATTGATAAATCCGCTTTGTAAAGCGCTCTGAAGGGATTGCGCTGCCAGGGAGAAAGTAACGGCGGCAGCCGGAGAGTAACAGATGGAGCAAGCGGGGGCAAATCAGGTGGAGGCGGTTGAGCAGGCGGCGTGCAAGCCGCTCGCCTCGCTGCGCCAGGAACTGCTGGACGAGATGGCTAGTCTCAGGCACTTCTCGAACCGCGGTCTCCTGGCGCTTTCCCTTTTTTTGGTGGTGAGCACCCTGGCCTGGCGAGACTTCTGGTTCCTGCCGCGCCCGGAGAAGATCGTCGCCTCGCTGGGAGCGCCCCCTTCCCCCCAGACCATCAGCATCGTGCTGGTCCTCTACACCTTCTCCGCCATCATCCTGAGCCTCTCCAGGCTGATGGCCGGCCTCAAGCACGCCAGCAGCTTCTGCCACGTCGGCTATACCGGAGTCTTTTACCTCTTCTACTATTTCGCCCAAGGGCTTCAAGACAACTACTGGGCGGTCTTCGGCGCAGGCTTCACCGTCCTCAGCCTCGAGAGCTACCGGATCTGGACATGGTCGCAGCAGCAGCTCGCCAAGAAAGAGCAACAGCTCGCCTACCTCGACCGGACCGGACGGCTGCCGGTCAAGGATGACGAAGACGAGGATGATGATAGCTACTGATTGCTACTGAGAGCTCTGCGGGGTGGCCGGTTGGTAACGCTGGCATGGCTGCCCAGTCTTCATCTTCGGCACATCCATCACCGTGAAGATCGTGCAGCGTCCTTTGATGTTGATCTGGCAATCCGTGTAGGTACAGACCACGAACGCCCTGTCGTTGGGCCCGGTCAGGAGCTGGTCCAGCTTTTCGACTACGTCCTTATCCATGCCGGCCACCATGGCCACCTGTCTCAGTTCGTCGCCCATAGCCCCCTCCTCCCGTTGTCACGGCTGGCACCACATACCATGTTGATACCACATAACCGTGCCCCTCGATAGTCATTAATTTTACGATGACAGTCATGACTTCGGCAATGACTGTCACGGCCACGCCGGAACCTCAGATACGGCTCCGGGTCGAGTGTCCCATTTGTAATGATTGGACGGACAACTCACGTTCCAACTACCGGCCACGCAAGGAAAATATCCTTTGACGCACATGCAGCTCAGTGATAGCATCCGTTCCATGAAGCACCTACCATGTTATGGGGTGGCCTTTGACCCGTCATAGTGCCACCTGCGGCGGATTGACCCGCCAAGGAGGAGACCCGTGTCGGACTTGAAGGAATCCCTCGTCATGATGAGGGAAATGGCCAAATCACGCATTCAGATGCTCCAGGAAGGGGTGACCTTCCACGAAGAGAGCAAGAAGAGTTACTACCTTCGCGAATACGAGGCGAAGCTCAGGGAGTTGGATATCCAGATACGCCGCATGAGCCTCAAGCTGGTCCACTCGGCCAACTGACGCGGCTTACAGCGGCTGCGGTACAAAAAAAAGGCCCCGGGAATCCCGGGGCCTTTTTACGTTTCAAGTTGAGGGGCGAGGCCTAGGCCTTCTCCACCTTCACCTCGACGATGTTGCTGTTTCCCAGCAGGGCGCCGTTGGCGTTGAGGTCACGGAAGTGGACCGGGGCGAAGAGGAGCCCCGGCTGCACCTTGTCGGAGACCTTGGCCGTGCCGGTCACCGAACCGGCGGCGGAGGAGAGTTTCACCTGGCCGCCGTCCTTGATCCCGAGGGAGACGGCGTCGGTGTGGTGGAGCTCGATGTAGCCGGCCGGGGATACCGAGAGGTTGTTCTCGGAACGGGTGGTCGAGGTGCCGTTATGGAAGCCGATGGCACCGACCAGCAGCTGGAGCTTGCCCTGGGCAGAGGCGGCAGCCTTGGCTACCGGGGCGAAGGCGTGGGCGCTCTTCACGGCCGGTGCGGCCTTGCGGTAGGAGCCGTTGGACTCTTTGTAGGGAGTGGCGTCCTCCAGCTCGCAGAAGATGGCCCAGTGCGACCCTTTCTGGGTGGTGCCGGTGTAGGCGGTGTAGAGGTCGGCCAGGATGGCGGCGTCGTCGCGGGCATCGCCCGGGGCGTTGATCGACTTCGCGAGGGGCTGGACCCGGTTGTCGCTGGAGGTGAAGGTCCCGCTCTTCTCGGCGGCCGCCGCGGCCGGGAAGACCACGTCGGCAAACGGGAGCGAGTCGTTGTGGAAGATGTCCTGGACGATCAGAAGCTCGAGCTTGGCGAGCGCCTTCTTCATGCGGGCGCTCTCGGGGAAGCCCGCCAGGTCGCACCCCATGAGGTAAAGGGCCTTGATGCTCCCCTTCTCGATTCCTTCCACGATCCCCCAAAGCCCCTGGGCGCTGGCGGCCGGAGCGACCCCCATGTCGAGGAGGCCTACCGTGTTGTTCTTGGGATCGAGCGGGAAGACGCCGCCGTTTTCGCGGTTAGCGCCGGCGATCACGGCGAGGTCGGCCAGGGCGGCGACCTTGGCGGCGGCCTGCTGGCTGCGGATCACGTCGGAGCCGAAGATGAGCGCCACCCGCTCCTTGCCGGCGATGAGCTTGCCGGCCTGGGCGATCGAGTCGGCGGGGATCCCGCACTGGGCAGCCAGGTCGGTCAGGGTGACCGCGTCGAGATCGGCCTTGAGGGCCTCGGCACCGGCCGGCAGCGGCGCGCCGGACTCGAGGATGGCCTTCATGAGTGCGTAGATGAGGGAGAGCTCGCTCCCCGGGAGGTACTTCAGGTTCTTGTTGGCGAACTTCTTGAGCTTCACGTCCCTCATGTTGGCGAGGATCAGCTTGGCGTCGTTCTTGGTGGCCGCCTTGATGACGCGGTACTCGACGTTGGTCGCCTCGGCGTTCAGGTCGGTGCCGAACACGATGATGGCCTGGGCCTTGTCGATGGTGTCGATGGTGGCGCTGGTCCCGGTGAAGCCGAACTTCTCGGCCATCAGGGCCTGGGCCTGGGCGAAGCCTAAGCCCGCCTCCGAATCGACGTTGCCGGTCCCGACCGCGCCCTTCAGGAATTTCTGGAAGAGGAAGCTCTCCTCGTTGGTGACGCGGGGGGAGCCGAGGCCGGCCACCGCGGCCGCGCCGTCGCGGGAGACGATCTCCTTGAGCTTGCCTGCGGCGGTGGAGATAGCGGTCTTCCAGTCGCAGATGGCGAGCTTGCCGGAGCCATCCTTCACCATCGGGGTGGTAAGACGCTCGGGGGATTCGAGGTAGCTGTAGCCGAAGCGGCCGTTGATGCAGAGGTTGCCGTCGTTGAAGGTGGCGTCGTCGCTGGTCACCCTCATGACGCGCCCTTCCTTGGCGTGATACTCGATCTGGCAGCCGGAGCCGCAGAAGTTGCAGACGCTCTGCACACGGGCGAAGGACCAGGGGCGTCCCTTGAACTTGAAGGACTTGGTAATCAGGGCGCCGGTCGGGCAGACGGCCGCGCAGTTTCCGCAGAACTCGCAGTTGAGGGGCTTGCCGTCCACGGTGTCGATGATGGTCGCCTCGCCGCGGTCCACCACCTCGATGGCGTTGCAGCCGACCACCTCGTGGTCCACCTTCACGCACTTCTCGCAGAGGATGCAGCGGTTGGGGTCGCTCTCCAGGATCGGCCAGTCGTAGCGGATCGGGCGGCGCTCCAGGACGGCCGAGTACTCCTGCCTGGTGGCGCCCAGGCCGTAGCAGGAATCCTGCAGGTCGCACTCGCCGCCGGCGTCGCAGACCGGGCAGTCCAGCGGGTGGTTCACCAGCATGAGCTCCATGATCTTCTTGCGGGCCTCTTTCAGGGCCGGGGTGTCGGTGGTGACCTTGATCCCCTCCTTGACCGGGGTGTTGCAGGCGGTCATGGTGCGGTCGACCCCTTCGACCTCCACCGCGCAGACGCGGCAGGCGCCGGTCGGGGATACCTTCTTGAGCCAGCAGAGCGTCGGGATCTTGATGCCTACGGTTGCCGCGGCCTCCAGTATGGTGGTACCTTTCTCGACCTGGACGCTCTTGCCATCGATGGTTAAACTGACCATGTAAAAAACCTCAGACTTTCAGTTATTGAATTCGTATGGAAAGGTAAGCGGAACGGGCCTAGACGGCCACCATGCCGATGCGGTAGCAGCGCAGGCACCTCTCCGCCTCGCGCACCGCCTGGCTGTTGACGAAGCCCAGCTCGACCTCGCAGTAGTTCTTGTAGCTCGCCCGCTCGGCGCCGTGGATCTCGGACTGGCCTTCACGGGAGGCGCTGTCGAGCCAGGAGACCTTCTCGTTCTTGTCGTACACGCCGAAGTAGCTGAGGATGTCCTCCATCCGCTCGTCGTCGGTGAGCGAGATCCCCTCCCCTTCGAGGTAACGGGCGATCACCTTGGCGGCCCGGTGGCCGCTCCCGATGCAGGCGACCACGGTCAGCGGGCCGATCTCGGCGTCGCCGCCGGCGAAGATGCCGTCGCAGTTGGTGATGAGCGTCCTGGAGAGCGGGTTCCCCATGCTGTCCATCAGGTCCTTGCCGTTTTCCCCCTTGAGCGGAACGTACTTGGTAACGATGGTGCTCCACTTGGTGGTGTCGATCCCAAGTTCGGCCGGGATGAAGGAGAGGTCGGCGTCCTGGCCGATGGCCGGGATGATGGTGTCGCACTCGATGATGAACTCGGAGCCCGGGACCGGTTCCGGACGGCGGCGCCCGGAGGCGTCCGGCTCGCCCAGCGCCATCCTGATCAGCTCGACACCGGTGACTTCGTTCTTCTCGTTGGCGATGACCTTGGTGGGAAGTACCTGGAACTCGAACTTGACCCCCTCGTGGTCCGCCCCGTCGACCTCCCACACGTCGGCCGGCATCTCAGCCCGGGAACGGCGGTAGACCAGGGTCGACTCCTCGGCACCCTCGCGAAGCGCCACCCTGACGCAGTCGATGGCGGTGTTGCCGCCCCCCACCACGAAGACCTTCTTCCCCATCCCGGTCGGAAGGCCGAGGTAGGCGGCCCTCAGGAAGTCGATACCGCCGGTAAGGAAGCCTTGGTACCCTTTATCCTCGCCTTCCACCCCCATCGGCTTGGAGCGGTGGGCGCCGGGAGCCAGGAACACCGCGGCGTGCTTCTTCTTGAGCTCGTCCAGCGAGATGTCCTTGCCGACGCGGCAGTTGTAGTCGATCTCCACGCCGAGCGACTGGATGATGTCGATGTCGCGCTGCAGCAGGTGGCGCGGCTGGCGGTACGGCGGGATCCCCACCGCGACCATCCCTCCGCCGATCGGGAGCGCCTCGTAGATGGTGACCGGGTACCCTTCCAGAGCGAGGTAGTAGGCGGCAGCGAGACCGGCCGGGCCGGCGCCGACCACGCCGATCGATTTCCCCTTCTTCGGCTTGGGCAGCATGGGGGGCTGTCTCTCGTGCATCCACTCGTAGTCGGAGGCGGTACGCTTCAGGACCATGATGTTGATCGACTCGTCCACGTTCTTTCTGCGGCAGGCGGTCTCGCAGGGGTGCGGGCAGACGCGGCCGCAGACCGACGGCAGCGGCATGGAGTTGCGGATGGCCTCCAGGGAGAGATCGTAACGGTAATCCTTGATGGCCTCGATGTAGGCCGGGATGTCGATGTGGGCAGGACACTTGTCCATGCAGGGGGCGGTGTACTTCTCGATGTAGGTGAACTCCTTGGAGAGGCTCTTGGCCCCCCGGATGTAGTTCACGAAGGCATCGCGGAAGTGGGTGACCGCATCGCGCACCGGCACCGCGCAGCTCGGGCAGAGCGTACACTTGGCATGCGAGAGGAGCTCGCAAACCTCCAGGATGGTATCCAGGTCCTCTTCCTTGCCGTTCCCCTGAACGATCCGGGTCAGGGCGTCCATGATGACGCGGGTCCCCTTCTTGCCGGGGGTGCACTTGCCGCAGACGTACTTGGTCTGGGCTCTCTTCATGTACTCGGCAAGCATGACCGGGATGTCGACATCCTTGTTGTACAGGATGATGCCGTCCCAGCCGATGAAGGCGGACAGGGGACGCTCACCGTCGTAGGTGACCGGGAGTTTGAAGCTCGCCGGCTTCACCTCACCACCTTTGCGGTTGTCCACGATGTTTCTGCCCCAGCTGGAAAAAACAACCTCTGCCACTTAGGCCTCCGAAATAGCTGTAAAATTCCGCCAATTTTAGGCTAAATATTTACATTTATTGAGTAAATTAGACGGGTCAGATTGTATACAGTATCCAGTTTTTACCACATCACACCGCTCTAATCAAGGGAAAAATCACTCGCATAATCGCCGTCATAGCCGGTATACAGGAAACCGGCTTTGCGGCCAGAATTAACGGTTGTTTTTAAAAGGCATTGATCCTAAGATCCCGATCGGCGTGCCATCCGGGCGGGCGGCGGCCGGGTCCGGGGAGCCGGAAGTCCGGAGCCGGTTGCCGGGTCAACCACGGTTCCGGGAGCTGGAATCCCGGAGCATTGAAGTACTCTCAAGGAGGTAGGGAAGCTGATGCGATTGATCGGCCTGACCGGGGGGATCGCCTCGGGAAAGAGCAGCGTGGCGAAGATCCTGGAGCGGCTGGGGGCCAAGGTGGTGGACGCCGACCAGTTGGCGCGCGAGGTGGTGGAACCGGGAGAGGAGGCCCTGGCCCGCATCGCGGAGAGCTTCGGCGGCCGGGTGCTGCTGGGCGACGGCACCTTGAACCGGGCCGCCCTCGGGGAGATCGTCTTCGCAGACGAGGCGGCGCGCCGCACCCTCGAAGCGATCACCCACCCCGCCATCAGGAAGCGGGCCGACCAAAGGCTCAAGGAGCTCAGGGAAACGGGTGCCAAGGTGGTATTCTACATGGCACCGCTCATCTACGAGGTGGGGATCGCCTCCCGCTTCCAGGAGATCTGGGTGGTCTACCTCGATCCCCGGCAGCAGCTCCAGCGGCTGATGGTCCGCGACGCCCTCACCAGGGAGGCCGCCATGGCGCGTATAACCTCCCAGATGCCGATGGAACAGAAAAAGCAGCTGGGAAGCGTGGTGATCGACAACAATGGGACGGTCGAGGAACTGGAGGGGGAGGTGACCCGGGCCTGGCGGAGGGAGATCCTCGGGCTCTCCGAGGAGGCGGTCACCGGGAGGTGACGGGATAACGCCGGAGAGACAAAAAAAGGCCCCGCCGAGGCGGGGCCTTTTCTGTTTTATTTGTGGTAGCCGAGTTTGTGGGAGATCTCCTCGCCGGCTTTGACCACCAGCGGGATCAGCTCTTTTTCAAGCCGCTCGTCGGTGAAGCGCATCGAGGGGCCGGAGATGCTCACCGCGCCGATGATGCGGCGGGTGTAGTCGCGGATCGGAGCGCCCACGCACTTCACGCCGACATCCATCTCCTCGTCGTCGATGGCGTACCCCTGATCGGCCACCATCTTGAGGTGCTTCTTCAGGTCGTCCTTGTCGGTGAGGGTGTTCGGAGTGTAGCGCTTCATCTCCTTGACCGGGAGGTAGTTCTCGAGCTCCTCGTCGGTCATGTAGGCGATCTGAATCTTGCCGGCTGCGGTGCAGTAGGCGGGAAGCCGTGCCCCCACCCGGGGAACCACCCGGACGGTGAGGTCGGTCTCCACCACGTCGAGGTACACTATGTGGGCCTCTTTGAGGATCGCCACGTAGGTCGTCTCGTTGCACTCCTTGACCAGCGCCTCTAAAACAGGGCGCGACTGCCGCAAGAGCCCCATCTGCTTGATGAAGGTCTGACCGAGCTCCAGGGTTTTCAGACCGAGACGGTAGTTCTCGGTGACCTTGTTCTGCTCGATGTAGTTTCGCGACTCGAGAGTGGCCAGGAGGCGGAAAACGTTGTTTTTGTGGAGTTTTAACCTCTTGCTGAGTTCCGTCACCCCAAGCTCGTCCACCTCATCGTGAAACTGCTCGAGGAGGTCAAGTGCGTGAGATACGGCCTGGATGATGTATTCCGATTTTTCTTTTTTCGCCATCGGCTGCACCTGTTTTATTAGTAGAAAAATTCCAAACGGTAGTAACTAAGCCATTTGGCACTGACTGTCAAGAAGAAATTAAAACTTGATAAATTGTTTTAATGTTATTAGACTCAAAAAACCGTTGCCCGGCCATTGTCAGAGCGTCGCGTTCTCTGTCATAGCGGCAGTTACGGCTAACCACGCAGAAAAGCGTTAAAACTGGTACATAAGATATAGAATAATGTTCTAAATAAGTCAAGCGGCAAAACCGCGCCCTGCCGGGCTTTTCCCGCCTCCCACCGGCTCGGCGCACCGGGAGCGCCCTTGCGTCTTAATCTCATCACCAAACTGGCGCTGGCCACCTCGACGGTCCTCCTCGGGACCATGGTGCTCTTCGCCTATCTCAACCTCAGAGGGCTTCACGACCTCCTGCTAGGCGAAGCTATCAACGACGCGGACAAGATCAGCGAGAGCATCCTGCGGACTACCCACGACCAGATGCTCCGCGACGACCGCCCCCTGTTCTATAAAACAATAGAGGACATCGGCGCCCAGCGCGAAGTGGAGCGGATCAGGCTGATCAACAAGACCGGCCGGGTGATCTTCTCCACCAAGGAGGCCGAGATCGGCACCGTGCTCGGCAAGAGCTCGGAGATGTGCAGCGTCTGCCACGGCGGGAGCACCCTCTTGATCAGCGCCTCCTCCAAAAACCGCAGCCGGCGCTTCTTCGACGCTACCGGCCGCGAGTACCTCGGTATCACCAACGCCATCTATAACGAGGAGAGCTGCTTCACGGCAAGCTGCCACTTCCACCCGGAGTCCTTCCGGGTGCTCGGGGTTCTCGACGTGGTGGTCTCCCTGGACCAGATGCACGCCCTCCTCGACGCCTACCGAGACCGCAACATCGCGGTCACCGTGCTCCTCATCTCGCTCACCGCCCTCTCCCTCACCCTCTGCACCCAGCATCTGGTCAACCGCCCGGTCCGCGAGCTTTTGGAGCACACGAAGCGCCTCTCCCGCGGGGAGCTGGACGGGCAGGTCCACCCCTTCGCCAACGACGAGCTCGGCGAACTGGCCGACTCCTTCAACGCCATGACCCTCAACCTCAGGAAGGCGCGCGAGGAGCTCGAGGGGTGGGGAAAGACCCTCGAACAGATGGTGCTGGAACGGACCCAGGAGGTCACCCAGATCCAGGCCCAGCTGATCCGCTCGGAGAAGCTCGCCTCGCTCGGGGAGCTGGTCGCCGGTATCGCTCACGAGATCAACAACCCCCTGACCGGGATCCTCATGTTCTCCTCCCTCATCCAGAGCAACCCCAAGCTCGACGAGACCATGAAAAACGATATCGCCACCGTCATGCGGGAGACCAAGCGCTGCGCCGACATCGTCAAGGGGCTCCTCGAGTTCGCCCGGGTCTCCACCCCGCAAAAGGGGCTCTACAGCGTCAACGAGGTCTCCGAGGCCGCGCTGACCCTCATCGAGTACCAGATCCTGTTCCACGACATCAAGGTGATCAGGAACTACGGAGAGGTGCCGCCGGTCCTTCTGGACCCCAACCAGTTCGAGCAGGTGCTGGTCAACATGTTCCTCAACGCAGGCCAGGCCATGATGGGAGAGGGGGTGCTCGAGATCACCACCTGGGCCGACCCGCAGCAGGGGTGGGCGGTGGTGAAGGTCACCGACAACGGCTGCGGCATCCCCCCCGCCATCCTCTCCAAGATCTTCGACCCCTTCTTCTCGACCAAGGAGAACAAGGGGACCGGCCTCGGGCTCTCGGTCTCCTACGGCATCATCGAGAAGCACGGAGGAGGGATCGACGTCCGCAGCGAGGTCGGCACCGGCACCACCTTCACCATCCGGCTTCCCCTCGATCCCCCCTCCGAAACGGCCGGCTCCGCGTGCCAATCCGGCCCCGGCGCAGCCTCCTTTCCGGCCCCCTCCCACCCCGCCTAAACCGGCGTCCGCTGGAAGAAATCATTTGACACAGGTAACACAATATTGCTAGTTTACGGTCGGGCCACCACATGGCTGACGTGCCGCCAAAACGCCGGTTCCAACCTCCTCGGCCACCGCCGCCCCCGTCCCGGAAGGCCTTTAATCCCAATCACCAATCACCATTCGGAGCTGCAGTGAATATCACCGCCAACGGCGAACCCGTTTCTATCGAACCGCTCACCATACAGGATTACCTGGTCTCCCTGGGGATCGATCCCCGCCGGGTGGCCGTGGAGCTCAACCGGGACATCCTCCCCAAGACTCAGTACGCCGATACCATGCTTAAGGAGGGCGACTCCGTGGAGATCGTCCATTTCGTGGGAGGGGGGAGCGTATCCCGTCCCCTCCCCGGCTTCCCCTGACAGCGGCCCTTACCTCGCGGGCGACATCCTTTTCCCGAGCCTCCCACTATCAAGGCAGGCCCCCCCCGCCCGCAACGCCCCCGTCACCGCAAACCTGCTAACTGAACTGGAGAACAACCCATGGTAGAAAAGAACGACAAACTGATCATCGCCGGACGGGAATTCGACTCCCGCCTGATGGTCGGTACCGGTAAATACGCAACCTTCCAGCAGATGGTGGACGCCATCGAGGCTTCCGGCGCCCAGATCATCACCGTGGCGGTGAGAAGGGTCAACATCTCGGACCGCAGCAAGGAATCGCTGCTCGACCACATCGACCTCAAGAAGTACACCCTGCTCCCCAACACCGCCGGCTGCTACACCGCCGACGACGCCATCCGCACCTGCCGGCTGGCCCGCGAGGCCGGGCTCTCCGACTTCGTGAAGCTCGAGGTGCTCGGCGACGAGAAGACCCTCTTCCCGAACAACGAGGAACTTTTGAAGGCCGTCAAGGTGCTGGTCGCCGAAGGCTTCACCGTCCTTCCCTACACGACCGACGATCCCATCGTCTGCAAGAAGCTCGAGGACCTGGGGTGCGCCGCCGTCATGCCGCTGGGCGCACCGATCGGGAGCGGGCTCGGGATCAGGAACCCGTACAACATCCGGATCATCCTCGATACCGTGAAGGTACCGGTCATCGTCGACGCCGGGGTGGGGACCGCCTCCGACGCCGCCATCGCCATGGAACTCGGCTGCCACGGCGTCCTCATGAACACCGGTATCGCCGGCGCCCAGGACCCGGTCGCCATGGCCACCGCCATGAAGTACGCGGTCGCCGCCGGCCGGCTCGCCTACCTGGCCGGCCGCATTCCGATGAAGCTCCACGCCAGCGCATCTTCCCCCCTGACCGGGCTCATCGCGTGAGAGAGCTGGAATCCCCCTGGATAGACTTCAACCTCTACCTGATCACCGGCCGCGACGAGTGCCGCGGCCGGAATCTTGACGAGGTGGTGGAGGAGGCGCTGCGCGGAGGCGTGCGTGCCATCCAGTTGAGGGACAAGAGTGCCAGCACCAAGGAACTTTACGAAACCGCCTACGAGCTCCGCCGTTTGACCACCCGGTACGGCGCGAAACTGATCATCAACGACCGGGTCGACATCGCTTTAGCGGTCGATGCCGACGGGGTCCACATCGGCGTCCAGAGCCTCCCCATCTACAAGGTGAGGAAACTTCTAGGAGAGCGGAAAGTGATCGGCGTCTCCTGCCACAATCAGGTCCAGGCTATCACCGCCCAGGAACTGGGGGCCGACTTCATCACCTTCGGCCCGGTCTTCTATACCGCATCCAAGGCCCCCTACGGTGATCCGGTCGGACTGGAAAGGCTCTGCACGGTCACCGATATCCTCCAGATTCCGGTCTTCGCGCTGGGGGGGATTAACCTGACCAACTGCGACGAGGTGCTCGCCTGCCGCGTGCGGGGGATCGCCCTGATCTCCGCCATCCTGTCGGCCGACGATCCCCGCGAGGCGGCCCGTGCCCTGATCGCCAAGCTCCCTCCGCTGGAGCCTACCCTTTAAGAAAACAAGATAATGACTGACCATCTGATCCATAAGGAACTCCGTTTCAATTCCTACGGCACCTATTTACGCCGGCACTTCGGCTGCCGGGTGAGCAAGGTGAACGTCGACGGCGGCTTCACCTGTCCCAACCGGGACGGCAGCCGCGGCACCGGCGGGTGCATCTACTGCGACAACCGCTCGTTCTCGCCCAAGGAAACCGTCTCCATCGTTCCCATCGAGGAACAGATGGAAGCCGGCATGGCCTACCATCGCCTGCGCCTCAAAAGCGAGAAGTTCCTCGTCTATTTCCAGAAGTTCACCAACACCTACGCCCCGGTCGAGCGCCTCTCCGACCTCTACCGCCGCGCGCTGGCCCACCCCGACGTACTCGGCCTCTCCATAGGCACCCGTCCCGACTCGGTGAGCGACGAGGCGGTCGAGCTGTTGACCGAGCTGGCCCGGGACCGCTACATCTGCGTGGAACTGGGCCTGCAGTCCATGGACGACGGCATCCTGACCAGCATCAACCGCGGGCACACCCTCGACGAATACCTGGCCACCGTGAAGAGGCTCTCCGGGCGCGGGATCGATCTCTGCACCCACCTGATCTACGGCTTCCCCGGCGAGACCAGGGAATCGTTCCTGAAGTCGGCGCGGCTCATCAGCTCGCTCCCCATCAGCTCGGTCAAGATACACCAGCTCCATGCCGTGGACGGCACGCGGCTCGCGGACCACTACCGCGACGGAAGCTACCGTCCGATCTCCCTCGCCGAGTACGTCGGTGCGGTTTGCGACTTCATCGAGGAGCTCCCCCCGCGCGTTTCCATCCAAAGGCTCTACGGCTCCGCTCCGGTCGCCATCCGGGTCGCCCCCAACTGGGACCTCAAGAACAACCAGATGTGGTACCAGATCGTGAACGAGCTGAGAAGGCGCGGCACCTGGCAAGGCTGCCGTCTCCCCGACAGCATCAAAGCCGCCAACGGCGAGTGGTAATGGTAGGTAGAACCTAGAACTGTTTTCAGGAGGTTTACATGCGGAAGGTCAAGGTAACCGGCAGCGGGCAGGAGTTCGTCATCGGGAAGATACTCTGCATCGGCAGGAACTACGTGGACCACATCAAGGAGCTGGGAAACGAGATGCCGGAGCGTCCGGTGATCTTCACCAAACCCGCCACCAGCGTCATCGGCGAGGGAGAGGAGATCGTCATCCCCTCCTACTCGAGCGACTGCCACCACGAGGCGGAACTGGCGCTCCTGGTCGGCACCCGCGGCAAGGACATCCCCGCCTCCGGCGCGCTCAACCATCTGGCCGGCTACGGTGTCGCTATCGACCTGACCCTGCGGGACGTGCAGGCCGATCTCAAGAAGAAGGGGCTTCCCTGGGACATCGCCAAGGGGTTTGACACCGCCTGCCCCCTCTCCGACTTCGTCCCCGCCTCCTCCGTCGCCAATCCGCAGGACGTGAGGATCACCCTGTCGGTGAACGGCGAGCCCCGCCAGGACGGCTCCACCGCACTCATGATGCACCGCATCCCCGAGCTTATCGCCTACCTCTCCGGCATCTTCACCCTGGAGCCCGGCGACCTCATCCTGACCGGCACCCCCGCCGGCGTCGGCCCGATCAAAAGCGGCGATAAAGTCTCCGCCGCCATCGAAGGCGTCGGCAAGCTTTCCGTCACCGTCCGGTAGCTCAGCGATAATACGAAAAAAGGGACTGGCCCCCAAAGGTCAGTCCCGTCTATGAAGATCCCACCATCCGGTTCATACCTGTCAGTCAATCATACCCTGCGCCAGTACACTATTCGGCAGTGGCCGCGTTCCGGGCCTCGCTGCCGCCTTCTTATCATAGGCATCAAGCAGATGTCCTTAAAATCTCATCCTAGCCCCGGCTTTGTGCCCCTGACCTGTTTTGTGGGCCAGGGCGGCGTGTGTGGCTCAGTGGGAGGTGAAGGTGTGGGTGGGGGACCAGGGGCCTTCGCCCTGGGAACAGATCATGCGGAACCTAAGTTTGTAATCCTGGCCGGTGGTGAATCCTTTCAGGTGCATGGTCGGCTTTTGGTAGTACCCGAAGTGGTTCCAGTTTGCCGCGACATTGGGGTCGCCTTGCGTTACATGGGCCTCGTAGCGAAACGCGTACGGAATCGGCAGCGCCTCCGCGATCATCGTTCCTTCCTCCTCGCCCGGCATCAACGAAACTGCCACCTGCGGAAGGGTGGCGGGAATCCTCCACTTCTGTTCCGCGGCTTGGACGACCTCGAACCCGCTGCTCTTCAGGATAGCCACGTCGCCGTCGGCAACAAGCTCGATGTGCCTGACCACGTTCTTTAGCGTGGCAACAAGTACTGCCGCAGCCTGGTTGCGGTAGGCGGTCTTCTGGGTTCCCCCGTAGGCGGCGTCATCGTGGGCTTTCTGAAGCGTCTCAATGTCTTCCCCCAACTTGACCAAAACGGCAGCGAACTCCGGTGATATCTGCATGAAGTAGGGACTGCTCGACGTGGAGGTCTTCACCAGCCGCGCGAACGCAATCAAAGCAGGAATTGACTTTGGAAACGTCGTCTTTAGCCTCGCCATCTCTCTCCTCCCTTTGACCGGAATGGTGTCTCCCTTTAGATTAAGCTGTATTAATTTAATTGCAGCCGGCCATTCTCTTTTTTATTTTCGTTGAGGGGGAGGGGATGTGCCGAAGCACCCGCAATCGGACTGGTCAGACTCGGTGACCGGTTAGCTGTAAGGGCGGTAGGTTTTGTTGGCTGCGTGGGAAGGTTCGTCGCGACTCGCGTCACACCTGTTTTTAAGGTCCGTGAGGTATCCGGAATGACTATTCTTTTGATTCTAATGAACTTTACAGGTTTGTCGTGACTTACGGCAGGCCGGTCGAGAGCCTGGGAAGGGTGCGTTAACAGAGGAGAGGGATCGTTACAAGGGGAGGCGGAGGAGATACGAAGGTTAGGCTAGAGAATGAAGTCCACGACTAACCCTTTGATCTTGATGATCTGGCCGGTGATGCGGATGTGGTCTTTTTGCTCACGCATGACCAGGTGGTAGAGGAGGTCGGCTTCCTTGTCGATAACGGCGATGATCTCGTGGGTACGGCCGGAGAGGCCGCCCGAGAGCATCTCGACCCGGTAGGCCTCGGAGGTGACCTTTCTCGCCATGGTGGCGATCAGCTCGCGGAAGGCCTTGAAGTTGGAGATGGTCGGCTCCTGCTCCAGGACGTCTCCCGCCTTGTCGATCAGCTCCTTCAACTGCTGGAGCTCGCCTGCGTAGTCGGAGTTGCTCCGGGCGATGGCGGTCAGCCGGTTGGCGAATAGGGGGGCGTTGACGCCGGTCACACTTTTGGCCGGGGTCCCCTTCCCTCTCTTCGCGACGGCGCGCGATTTTGCTTTCTCATCGATGCGCATCTGCGCCCCTGAAAATGAAAAGGCCCCGGATCTCTCCGGGGCCGGGTTGCCGTTTGGAGCCTAGCCCCTGACCACGTTGGAGGCCTGGGGCCCCTTGGTGCCTTGGGTGACTTCGAAGGTTACCGCTTCCCCCTCAGCGAGGGTCTTGAACCCATCTCCCTGAATGGAAGAGAAATGAACGAAGACGTCACCGCCGTCCTCAGTCTGGATGAACCCGAAACCCTTCGCGTCGTTGAACCACTTTACCACACCCTTAGCCATTACTCTTTTCCCCCGTTCGTTTTACCGATCCGTCACTGCCTTCCTCTCGGCCTGCCCCCCTCTCCCTCCCGGAGAAGGAATGCTTGCCTTTCTTCGTCACGAATCGCCTTTGTCTAAAGCCTGCTTTAGCGGCTTTTCATTCCTGCCGTATTACACGTTTCGCTTTTACCTGTCAAGAATGTTTCCTCCCCCCGGCGGCTAACCGGGGGGAGGAATCGTCCTATCAGGCGCCCAGGGAAGCATGGGCGGCGGCCAGCCGCGCGATCGGTACCCGGAACGGGGAGCAGGAGACGTAGTCGAGGCCGACCTTGTCGCAGAACATGACGGAGGCCGGATCGCCGCCGTGCTCGCCGCAGATGCCGAGCTTGATGCCTGCCTTGGTCTGGCGCCCCTTCTCGCATCCCATCTTCACCAGGCAGCCGACGCCGTTCTGGTCCAGGGTGACGAACGGGTCGTCGTCGAGGATGCCGTTCTCCACGTAGAAGGGGAGGAACTTGCCGGCGTCGTCGCGGGAAAGACCGAAGGTGGTCTGGGTCAGGTCGTTGGTGCCGAAGGAGAAGAAGTCAGCCTCGGTGGCGATGGAGTCGGCGGTGATGGCGGCGCGCGGCAGCTCGATCATGGTGCCGATCAGGTACTCGATCTTGACGCCGTACTTGGCCATGACCTCTTCGCAGACAGCCACCGCGTTGGCGCGCATGATGCCGAGCTCCTTGGTGACGGCGACCAGCGGGATCATGATCTCGGGGACGATCTGGAAGCCCTCGTCCTTAACGAGCTCGCAGGCGGCCTCCATGATGGCCTGCACCTGCATGTCGTAGATCTCGGGGAAGGTGACGCCGAGGCGGCAGCCGCGGTGGCCGAGCATCGGGTTGAACTCGTGGAGGAACTCCACCTTGTGGCGCAGGGTCTCGGCGGGAACACCCATGGTTTCGGCCAGCGCCTTGATGTCCTTCTCCTCCTGGGGGAGGAACTCGTGCAGCGGCGGGTCAAGAAGACGGATGGTGACCGGCAGCCCCTTCATCTCCCTGAAGAGACCTTTGAAGTCCCCTTTCTGCATCGGGAGAATCTTGAGGAGGGCCTTGCGGCGTCCTTCGATGTCCTCGGAGAGGATCATTTCACGGACGGCGGCGATGCGGTTCGCCTCGAAGAACATGTGCTCGGTACGGCAAAGGCCGATACCCTCGGCGCCGAAGTCGCGGGCGGTCTTGGCGTCGTGCGGGGTGTCGGCGTTGGCGCGGACCTTCATGCGGCGGAACTTGTCGACCCAACCCATGAGGGTGGCGAAGTCGCCGGAGACCTCGGCGGCCACGGTGGGGACTGCACCCAGCATGACCTCGCCGGTGGAGCCGTCGAGGGTGATGACATCACCCTTCTTGACCACCACGCCGTTCTTGGCGACGAGCTTGTGGCCGGCGTAGTCGACCTTGATGTCGCCGCAGCCGGCCACGCAGCACTTGCCCATACCGCGGGCAACGACGGCGGCGTGGGAGGTCATCCCGCCGCGGGCGGTGAGGATACCCTGGGCGGCGTGCATGCCGTGGATGTCCTCGGGGCTCGTCTCTACGCGGACCAGGATCACCTTGTTGCCGAGCTTGGCGGCGGCTTCGGCCTCGTCGGCGGTGAAGACCACCTCGCCGGAGGCGGCACCCGGGGAAGCCGGGAGACCCTTGGCGATGATCTCTTTCTTTGCCTTGGGGTCGAGGGAGGGATGGAGCAGCTGGTCGAGCTGGCTCGGCGCCACGCGGAGTACCGCGGTCTTCTCGTCGATGAGCCCTTCCTTTACCATATCGACGGCGATCTTGATCGCCGCCTTGGCAGTCCGCTTGCCGCTTCTGCACTGCAGCATGTAGAGGACGCCCTTCTCGATGGTGAACTCGATGTCCTGCATGTCCTTGTAGTGGCGCTCGAGGATGTCGCGGATGTTGCAAAGCTGCAGGTAGCACTCGGGGAGCACGTCCTCCATGGCGGGAAGGTCGCCTGCCTTCTGCTTGGCCTTGTTGATCGGCTGCGGGGTGCGGATACCGGCCACCACGTCCTCGCCCTGGGCGTTGACCAGGTACTCGCCGTAGAAGTAGTTCTCGCCGGTGGAGGGGTCGCGGGTGAAGGCGACGCCGGTGGCGCAGTCGTTACCCATGTTGCCGAACACCATGGACTGGACGTTGACGGCGGTGCCCCATTCGGCCGGGATGCTGTTGAGCTTGCGGTAGGTGATGGCGCGCTGGTTCATCCAGGAACCGAACACGGCGCCGATGGCGCCCCAGAGCTGCTCCTCCGGATCCTCCGGGAAATCGGCCCCGAGGGTCTCCTTGACCTTGGCCTTGAAGGCTACCACCAGCTCCTTCCAGTCGGCGGCGGTGAGGTCGGTGTCGAGGTGGACGCCGCGGGCCTCTTTCTTCCGCTCCAGGAGGTGCTCAAGGGCTTCCTTGTCCATCCCCATGACGACGTCGGAGTACATCTGGACGAAGCGGCGGTAGGCGTCGTAGGCGAAACGCTCGTCGCCGCTCTGGGCGATGATCCCCTTGACGGTGGTATCGTTGAGGCCGAGGTTCAAGATGGTGTCCATCATGCCCGGCATGGAGGCACGGGCGCCGGAGCGGACCGAGACCAGCAGCGGGTTGGAAGGATCACCGAACTTTTTGCCCATCAGCTTCTCGACCGCGGCCAGGTTGGTCTTCACTTCGGCGTCGAGGGCCGCCGGGTACTTTCTGCCGTTCTTGTAGTACTCGGTGCAGACCTCGGTGGTGATGGTGAAGCCGGCCGGCACCGGCAGCCCGATGCTGGTCATTTCCGCCAGGTTGGCTCCCTTACCCCCCAGGAGTTCCTTCATCTTGGCGTTTCCGTCGGCCTTGCCGGCGCCGAAGAAATAGACGTACTTCTGTGCTCCCATTGTTGCCCTCCTTGATGTTGTGTAACCAACTGTGTAGTTTGGTAGCCGTAGTATGAGAAAGACTTAATAGATAACATCAAATCTGCAAAAACGCAAACAGCCGTTTGCTTTTTATAGCAAACGGCTGTTTACGTGAGCGTCGTTTTTAAGCGAGGTGAGGCAGCCCGCTTTTGCGGTTAGGATCGTAATGTCCCGCTGCCTCCCACAACACCGTTTCGTCACGGCGATAGCCTCGAGAAATCGGCCAGTCGTGCGAACAGGCGCGCGATGCCGGTGAGAAGTGCCAGGCGGTTCTCGCGGACCTTCTCGTCCTCGGCCATGACCATGACCTTGTCGAAGAAGGTGTCGACCGCCTCCTTCAAGGTGGCAATCTCGGTGAGCGCCGTGAGGTACTCGCCGGAGGCGATGGCCGCCTCGACCTTACCGGTCACCCCTTTCAGCGACTGGTAGAGTGCCGGCTCGGCGGGCTCCTGGAAGAGAGCCTCGGAAACCGGAGTCTCCACGCCCCCCTTCACGATGTTGCCGACCCGCTTGAAGGCCACCGCCAGCTGGGCGAAGTCCTCGCGGTTTCTGAACTCGGCCAGTGCCGCGATCTTGGCGGCCGCCTCGGCGAGGTCGTCGAAGGAGACCGAGATCACGCCGTCCACGGCGTCGGAGGGATAGCGGTCGGCCATCAGGTTCACGAAGCGGCCGCGGAAGAAGTCGACGACGTCCTTCTGGACCTCTTCGCGGGGCCGGGTGCTCTTGGCGGCAAGGAGATCGAGCGAGGCGGAGATGAAGCCCTGGATCGGCTCGCGGTACCCCTTGGAGAGGATGATGTTGATGATGCCGATCGCGCAGCGGCGAAGGGCGTACGGGTCGGCGGAGCCAGTCGGGATGAGGCCGACGCTGAAGCAGCCGCAGATGGTGTCCATCTTGTCGGCCAGGGAGACGAAGGCGCCGACGTCGGAGGCAGGAAGCTCGCCACCGGCCTGGGTCGGGAGGTAGTGCTCGGCGATGGCGCTGGCCACGGCCGGCTCCTCGCCGTCATGCAGGGCATATTCGCGCCCCATGATCCCCTGGACCTCGGGGAATTCGCCGACCATTCCGGTGACGAGGTCGGCCTTGCACAGCGTCGCGGCACGGAGGACCTGGGCCTCGACGGCCGGGTTGTGCTTCCCGGCCAGCTGGCGGGCCAGCTCCCGGAAGCGCTCCATCTTCTCGTAGGAGGTGCCGAGCTTCGCCTGGTAGACCACCGACTTCAGCGCGTCGACGCGGCTCTCCAGGGTGTGCTTCCTATCCTCGTCGAAGAAGAAGCGGGCGTCGGAGAGGCGGGCGCGCAGTACGCGCTCGTTCCCTTTGACGACCACCTCGGGATCCTCGGTCAACGTGTTGTTGATGGTGATGAAGCCGGGGAGGAGTTTCCCCTCGCCGTCCACCAGCGAGAAGTAACGCTGGTGCTCGCGCATCGAGGTGATGAGCACCTCGCGGGGGACCACCAGGAAGTCCGGGGAGAAGGTGCCGCGCACCGCGCTCGGGTACTCGACCAGGAAGCTCACCTGCTCGAGGAGCGCCTCGTCGGGGAGCACCTTGGCCTGGGCCTTGGCGGCGACCGCCTCGATCTCGCGGCGGATGATCGCCTTTCTCTTCTCCGGATCCGGGATCACGAAGTGGCGCTCGCACTCCTCGAGGTAGTGGGCGAAGTCGCGTACCGGGAAGGTGGTGTTGGCCATGAAGCGATGCCCGCGGGAAACCGAGCCGCTCTCGATGGGGCCGAAGGAAAAGGGAACCACCACGCCGTCGAAGAGCGCCACGATCCAGTGGATGGGGCGGGCGAAGCGGACGTCGAGGTCGGCCCAGCGCATGGATTTCTTGAAGGGGATGGAGGTGACCAGCCGCGGGAGGATCTCGGTCAAAAGCTCGGCGGTGGCGCGCCCGATCTCACTCTTCTTGGCGGCGATGTACTCGCCCTTCTCGGTGGCAACGATGGTGAGCTGGGAGACGTCGACTCCCTGGCCGCGGGCGAAGCCCTGGGCGGCCTTGGTCGGATTCCCGTCGGCGTCGAAGGCGACCTGCTTGGAGGGGCCCATCGCCACCAGTTCGGCGTCCGGCTGCTGCTCCGCGACCCCTTTGACTGCCAGCGCCAGGCGGCGCGGGGTACCGAGCGTCACGATCTCGCCGAACTCGATGCGGGCGCTCTCGAATTCGCGCCGGATGATCTGCTCCATGTCGGCCATCGCCTTCGGGATGAAGCCGGCCGGGATCTCCTCGCACCCTATCTCAAGGAAAAGGTCCTTAGCCATTAGCGGCCTCCTTTCAGGAGCGGGAAGCCGAGCCGCTCGCGCATCTGCAGGTATCCCTCGGCGCAAAGCCTTGCCACGTTCCTCACCTTCCCGATGTAGGAGGCGCGCTCGGTCACCGAGATGGCGCCGCGGGCATCCAAAAGGTTGAAGGTATGGGAGCACTTCATGACGTAATCGTAGGCGGGAAGGACCAGCCCCTTCTCGACGAGACGGATGCACTCCTTCTCGTACATCTTGAAGAGGGTGAGGAGCATGTCGACGTCGGCTTCCTCGAAGTTGTAGGTGGAGAATTCCACTTCGCTTTCGTGGTGGATGTCGCCGTACTTGACCCCTTTGACCCACTCGAGGTCGTAGACGTTGTCGACCCCCTGCAGGTACATGGCGATCCGCTCGCAGCCGTAGGTGATCTCGGAGGAGACCGGTTTGAGGTCGATGCCGCCCGCCTGCTGGAAGTAGGTGAACTGGGTGATCTCCATCCCGTCCAGCCAGACTTCCCAGCCAAGCCCCCAGGCACCCAGGGTCGGCGACTCCCAGTCGTCCTCGACGAAGCGGATGTCGTGCTTGTTGGGATCGATGCCGAAGGCGCGCAGCGAATCGAGGTACAGGTCGAGGATGTTGGCCGGGGACGGCTTCATGATGACCTGGAACTGGTAGTAGTGCTGGAGCCGGTTCGGGTTCTCACCGTAGCGGCCGTCGGTCGGGCGGCGGGAAGGCTCCACGTAGGCGACGTTCCACGGCTCGGGGCCGAGCACGCGCAGGAAGGTGGCCGGGTTGAAGGTACCCGCCCCCTTCTCGGTATCATAGGGTTGCTGGATGACGCATCCCTGCCCTGCCCAATACCCCTGCAGGGAGAGAATCAGCTCCTGGAATGTTAACACGCTCTCCTCCGGTAACTTGCTGTTTTATCTGGCGCTCACACCGGCTAAAAGGTATGCAGTACACACTAAATCAGGCTCGCCAGAATACAATCCCGCACCGGCCTGTGTCAAGGATTATCCGGCGCCGGACGCGGGCATTAGCCGGATTCTCCTGTTTACCACTCCGCTAAATCTGCGTTAGAATTTAAGCGGGGGTGAGATTAATGAATAAGGGAGCCGAGATCGTCATCCTTGGTTCGGGCTCTACCGCCTTCGCCGCCGCCTTACGGGCGCAGGCCAAGGGAGCGCATCCGGTGATGATCGAGAAGAGTGTCCTGGGCGGCACCTGCATCAACTGGGGGTGCATCCCGAGCAAGACCCTGATCCATACCGCCCTCTACCGGCACCAGGCGCGGCTGGGAGAGCGCCTGGGCTTAGGGACCCGCGCCGGGGAACTCGACTTCGGGCTCCTGGACCGGCACAAGGACGAGGTGGTCGACGAGCTGCGGCAGACCAAGTACCTCGACGTCCTCGAAAGAGTCCCCGATCTCACCCTCATCAAGGGAAACGCCGTCTTCCTCGACCACCGCACCGTGCAGGCGGGCGAGCGCACCATCGAAAGCGACCGCATCCTGATCGCCACCGGCGGCTTCCCCCGGGTCCCGGCCATTCCGGGGCTCGACACGGTCCCCTTCCTCACCAGTAAGAGTGCGCTCTTGATGAAGCACCTCCCCGACTCCCTCACCATCATCGGGGGCGGGGTGATCGCGCTGGAGCTCGGCCAGATGTTCATGCGGCTGGGGGTGCGGGTGACCGTCCTCGAGCACGGCCAGAGGCTCTTACCGGGGGTGGAGGCCGAACCCGCGCTGGCGCTCCAGGAGGCGCTGATCGCCGAGGGGATGGAGGTGGTGCCGGGCGCCACGGTCTGCTCGGTGGGACCGCACGAAGGGATGATCCGGGTGGAGGCGCTGGTGGGGGGAGAACCGCGGCGCTTCCATTCCAGCCACCTGCTGCTCGCGGTGGGAACCGCGCCGGCCTCCAAGGGGATCGGCCTGGAGGCTGCCGGGGTGGAAACGGACGAGCGGGGCTTCATCAAGGTGGACCGCGAGCTGAGAACTACCGCCCCCGGCATCTGGGCGGCCGGGGACGTCACCGGGGGGGCGCAGATCGCCACCAAGGGGGCGCGCGAGGGGATCGCGGCGGTCGACAACATGCTGGACGAATGCCGCTGCGCCGTCGACTACCTCAGCATCCCGATGGCCATCTTCACCGATCCGGAAGTGGGGACGGTGGGATACGGCGAGGAGGCGGCCCGCCGGGCCGGTTTCCAGGTCATGACCCACACCATTCCCGCCTCCAGCATCCCGAAGGCCCATGTGACCGGGGAGCTCAAGGGGGCGATCAAGATGGTGGCCGACGAGGCGACCGGCAGGATCCTCGGCATCCACCTGGCCCTGCACCGCGGCGCCGACCTGATCAACGAGGCGGCGGTCGCAATCCGGATGGGAATGACGGTGGGACAGCTGGCCGAAACCCTCCACGTCTACCCCTCCATCGGAGAGGGGCTCCGCCTCTGCGCGCAGGCGTTCAGGCGGGATATCGAACGGCTCTCCTGCTGTGCCGAGTAATCATCATCCCCTCCCCCCTTGAGGGAGGACCAAGGTGGGGGGGAGGCCGGTTTCGGCACTGCGTGGAAACTCCCCCCACCCCCTCGCCCCCTCCCTCAAGGGGAGGGGGAATTTCTGTTATCGAAAGGAACACCGATGCCTGAAGAGATTACGAGCGGATCCTTCGCTGGCGATGAGCGCCCCACGGCTCCCGCGGAGAAGCAGGGGAGACTCGACGCCCCCAAGGCGGCCCGCCTCTACCAGGCCCTCACCGCCGGGCACGACGAACTCTTCGCTCTCCTCGACGACACCGATCCGGAGGTCACCGCCAACATCCTCAAAAACCCGGGTCTCTCCGAGGACCACCTGCTGGCCCTCTTGAAGAGGAGAGACCTGCCGGAATCCCTGGTGAAGGCGCTCGCCCGGCATCCGCTGGTCACCGGGAGCCGCCGCCTCACCATCGCGGTCGCCGCCAATCCCAGCACCCCGGCCCACGTGCTCTCCTCCATCCTTCCCCAGCTTTTCCTCTTCGAACTGGTGGCCCTGCTCCATATCCCCGGCGCCCCCGCCGACATGAAGTACGCCGTGGAGCGGGTCGTGCTGGCCAAGATCCCGGAAACGGAGCTGGGGAACAAGATCACCCTGGCCCGCCGGGGAACCGCCGCCATCCTCGACGCCCTCATCAAGGGGGGAGACCCGCGCCTGGTGGAAGCGGTGCTCGACAACCCGAAGCTTAAGGAGGCCACCCTCTACACGTTCCTCGGCTCCGGCGCCGCCACCGCCGAAACCATCTCCGCCATCGCCCGCCACCCCCGCTGGAAGAGCCGGCCAAACCTGCGCTCCGCCCTGCTCAAGAATCGCAAGACGCCGCTCGTCTGGTTCCACATGCTCCTTTCCGGCCTTCCGGCCCCGGAGCTCCAGGCACTCTCCCTCGCCAGGCACCTCACTCCGCAGCAGCAGGCGGCGATCCGGGAGGAGTGCAACAAGCGGGGCGTGCGAAAACTCTAATTGACAACACCTTCATGAGAGCTTAATATCAATCCCCGATTGCCGTCCCTATTGGATAAGGAGCGGTATCGAACGGCTGGCTTCATGAGGTGGGTGATGGCTGAGATCCTCTTCGTCGACGACGACAACCTTATTCTTCGTTTCTCCAGAGACCTTTTCCTCTCCAAAGGGGTGAGCATACTCACCGCCGCCAACGCCGAGGAGGCGCTGGAATTCTTCAGCGACCACGAGATTGCCGTCGTCGTCTCCGACAACCAGATGCCGGGGATGACCGGCCTGGAGTTCCTCTCCCACGTCAAATCGATCTCCCCCGACACCGTCAAGGTGCTCATCTCCGCCTTCGTCGACCTTCCCACCGCACTGGCCGCCATCAACAGCTCGGAAGTCTTCCGCTATCTGATTAAACCGTGGAAAAACGAGGAGATCCTGGAGGTGGTCAAGGAGGGGCTGAGGCGCTACCGGATGGTGCATACCATGCGGCGCGAGGACGAGGCGGTGCTCCGCTCGCTGGCCCAGACCATCGAACTGAAGGATCCGCGGACCAAGGGTCACTGCGACCGGGTGGCGGTGTATGCGCTGATGATTGCGGAGGCGATGCGGATACCGAAGGAAGTCCAGCGCCAGATCAAGTACGGGAGCTGGTTGCACGACTGCGGAAAGATCGGGGTATCGGAGTCGATCCTCAACGGGACCGAGGGGCTGACCGAGCTGGAGTTCGAAACGATGAAGATGCACACCCACTGGGGGGCGGACGTGGCCGAGAAGGCGGGGCTTTCCGACGTGGCACGCAACATCATCCAGTACCACCACGAGCGGTTCGACGGCTCCGGTTACCCGGCCGGGCTCGCCGGAGAGGATATCCCGGTCGAAACCCGCATCGTGTCGGTGGCCGACGTCTACGATGCCCTCATCATGGACCGCCCCTACCGCAAGAGCTTTCCGACCCGCCAGGCGCGCGAGATGGTGAGATCGCTCTCCGGGACCGCGCTCGATCCCAACATCGTCTCCATCTTCCTCGACATCATTCCGGAAGGCCCCATCCCCACCACCGAGGATCTCCTTCCCCGGCACGACCTCTTCGCCGCCGAGAAGGAAGCGACCATCTCCGCGGAGACGCCGCTTTTGCGCCGCTTCAGCGTCTGAACCACCTTCTGATCACGAAGCTTTTCCCTTTGCCGCTCCCCTCCAGGGTGTCGGCCGGCTTTCTCACCTTCACAAGCCGCCGGATGGTCTCCCTGCGGCCGGAGATATGCACGCCCCCTACCCCACGGCACCCCATGGTGCTCTGAATCACCGAATCGCCGTCCAGCACCACCATCACGTGTCCCTTCCAGACAATCAGGTCGAGCGGCTCCAGCCGGTCCGCGATCTCGTCCACGGTCAGCCCCGCCACCGGGACCCCCTTGCCGAACGAGGTCAGCGCCGAGGTGTTCCTCGGGGTGAAGCCGCCGGTAGCCTGGTAGAGAAGACCGGAGCAGTCCACCCCGGCCAGCGGATCGCCCTTGGGGTAGAGCTCCTTGAGAAGCGGGATGCCATCCCTGACGTTCCCTCCCCAGACGTACGGCTTGCCGAGGGCGGCCATCAGCCGTTTCTGCACCTCGGCCAGCGGCGGGAGCGCGCGGGGGCGCTCCACCGGGGTCCCTTCCGGCTCGGCTACGAAGCGGGCATCGACGAAGTAGCCGGATTTGGCCGGATACGGATAGTCGTTGGTGGTGACACGGTAGACTACCACGCCCCCCACCCGCTGTACCCCCTCGACCCGGAAGAGGGTTCCCGGGAGCGCCACGAACTCGATGGGGCGCACCCCCTGGCAGGGGTCGAGCTTGTTTGAGCCCCCGAAGACCTTGGGGAAATCCGGGGTCTTCAGCACCGGTGCCGGCGAAATGGCCACCACGTAGCGGGGAGGCTCGCCGGCGAAGAGGGTGGCGGCAAAAAGGAGTAGCAGCGAAAAGAGAAGGAGGGCGAGGGGACGGAACAGGCGACGGCGTTGTGTGTTTGGCAGGTGGAACACGGTCATTTCTTCTCGGTGAAGGCCTCGGGGAGCGGTAGCAGCTTGAGGTGGCCGCTCTTCAGAATCGGCAGCAGCAGTTTGACCCCCTTGGGCTCGTTGCCGTTGCCATGGACCAGGATGAAGCTTCCCCGGGTCGGCGACTCACCCTTGGCGAGCCACGCATCGCTTCCCACCGGGACCAGGGAAAGCTCCCGCAGGGTCTTCATGGTGGCGGCATCGGACACCAGCCCGGGATAGCGGAAAAACGGCGACGGCACCAGCCCGGCCGCCAGGAGCCGCTGCTCCAGATCGATCACCTCGTGGAGGAAATCGGTCCCCGGCGTGAGCACGAAGTTCTCGGCCAGGGGAGCCTTGGGCTCGTAGGTGTGGTGGTACGAGTGGTTGACCCAGGTGACGGCCAAGCGGCGGGCGGTTATTTCACGCTTGAGATAGGCGATCTCGTCGGGATGCTTCTCCAGCCAAAGCCCGCTGATCATCAGCGCCACGGGGGCCGGCCTCCCCTTGGAGAGGGCCTCGGCAGCGTCGAAGATATCCTTTTCGAACGGGCGGTGCGAAGGGCAGAGGTCGACGGTGAGATAGGCACCGTCGCTCGGACGGTCGGCGCGGCGGGCTCCGTCGTTTTGGAGGCGATGGGGACCGGAGGTATAGCGCTCCAGGGCCCGGAGATAGGGGGTGGAGCCGAGGGCACCCTCGAGCGATGCGGTGGAGGCGCGCAGCGAGGAGGCGGGGAGATCGTAACTCGCGAGGGTGGCCGGATCGACCACCAGGAGATGGGGAACGCCGCTGGAGGTGAAGCTCCTGATGGCCAGGTAGCTCTTGCCGGCGGCGTCGGCGACCGGGCGTTTGATGACCCGGTAGTCGCCGATCTCGGCGCCCGCCGCCAGCAGCGGGACGAGCAGCAGCAGGCAAATCAGGCAGGGGACCAGGCCCCGCAAAGGTTTCATCTTCAGGCCAGCACGGAGAGGAGGGCTTCCTCGATCTTGGTGACGTCGACCAGGGTGTTATAGCAGGGGCCGTAGGGGCGGTCGTTGAGGACGCCGATGACCGGCAGGGGGTAGCAGTCCTTGATCCCGGAGGTGAGGTCGCGCTCGCACGCCACCGCAAGCACCAGCTTGGGGCGCTTCTCGATGATCACCTTGCGGGCCAGGGTTCCCCCGGTGGCCACCGAGATATCGATGTGGTACTTCCTCCCGATCTCGGCGAGCCCCATGATGGTGCAGCGGCCGCACCCCACGCACTTGTTGATGTCGCCGGTCACCTTGATCTCGCAGTCGGAGAGCTGGAGGCAGTGCGGCAAGAGGATCAGGATGCGGTCCGGCTTGATCTTCAGGCGCTGGGAGATGACCAGGCTGTTGTTCATCGCCACAAAGGACTGGCGGATGGTGTCCTTGGAGATCCCGCACAGCCGCCCGATCTGCTCGATGAGGGGAAGGAGAAACTTGATGACGACCCCCCTCATGAACTTGGTGAACAGGATGTCCTTGCCGAGGGCGGTGGTCAGCACCAAAAGCAGCGTCCCGAACAGGGCGATGCCGGAGAGGATGCCGAAGATCATGCCGGCCCAGCGGGGGAGATCGGGATGGATGTTGGCGAGCCCCTTGGTCGGGATGTACCAGCCGAGGTAGATGAGCCCTACCACCAGGATGCAGGTGACCCCCATCAGGGCCACGAAGAGGCGCTTCTGGGGAGGTTTTTGATTATCGGTGTTACGAGACAAGCGTGTTACCCCTTCTTACCGAGGATCTGCCCCGGTTCAAGCCGGCAGCCGGCCAGGAAATCGGCGGCGGGAAGCCGCTTTTTCCCTTCCAGCTGCAGCTCGGAAATCACTATGCTGCCGCTGCCACAGGCGATCTCGATGCCGGCGCGATTGGCGCTCAGCACCTCGCCCGGCTTCCCGCTCCCGGCGGCGGTCTGCACGCGGTAGACCTTGAGAAGCTTACCGTCGACAAAGGTGAAGGCGCCCGGCCAGGGAGTCATTCCCCGCACCAGGTTCTTGATGGAGGCGGCATCCTTCTCCCAGTCGATCTGGCCGTCCTCCTTCTTGAGCATCGGAGCATAGCAGGTGAGCGAGTCGTCCTGCTTTTCCGCCACCAGGCGTCCGGCCGCCAGCTCGTCGATGGTGGTGGCGAGAAGGCCGGCACCGAGCTTGGAGAGCCGGTCGTGGAGACTCAGGGTATCCTCGTCGGGATCGATGGGGGTGACCGCCTTGAGGAGCATGTCGCCGGTATCGAGCCCCACGTCCATCATCATGGTGGTGACGCCGGTCTCGGCCTCGCCGTTGATGATGCACCAGTTGAGGGGAGCGGCGCCGCGGTAGCGCGGCAAAAGCGAGGCGTGGACGTTGATGCAGCCGTGCTTCGGGATGTCCAAAAGGGCCTTGGGGAGGATCTGCCCGAAGGCGACCACCACGATCAGGTCCGGGTTAAGGGCCTTGATCTCCTCGATGGACTCGGGGAGGCGCACCTTGACCGGCTGCAGGACCGGGATGTTGTGGCTTTCCGCCAACACCTTGACCGGCGGCGGCAGGGTCTGCTGCCCGCGCCCCTTCGGGCGGTCCGGCTGGGTTACTACGGCAACCACCTGCTCACCCCGATCGACGAGCGTTGCCAGCGTGGGGCAGGCAAAGTCGGGGGTCCCCATGAAGACAATGCGCATACCGGTCATTTGCTAAACTCCTTCTGCTCCTCGACGGTCCGCAGGTAGCGCTTGCGGAAGATACCCTTCTTGAGCGGGGAAAGATGGTCGATGAAAAGGGTGCCGTCCAGGTGGTCGATCTCGTGCTGGAAGGCGATGGCCAGGAGGCCGTCGGCGCGGTAGGTTATCTCTTCGCCATCGAGGTTGAGGGCCTTGACGACCACGCGGGCATGCCTGCGGACGTTGGCGGAGAACTTGGGGACCGAGAGGCACCCCTCCTCGTCGAAAACCTCTCCCTCGGCGTGAATGATCTCCGGGTTGATGGCGACGATCAGTTCGGGGTTTTCATCCCCCGACACGTCGATGACGATCACCCTCTGGTGTACCCCTACCTGGGGCGCGGCCAGGCCGACGCCGGGGGCATGGTACATGGTTTCCGCCATGTCCCTGACCAGTTCGCGGGTCTTGTCGGTAATGACCGTGACCGGGTTGGAGCGCTTTTTCAGCTCCGGGTTCGGGTAGGTCAGAATGGTGAGTAGCATACGTTTTTCCTTTTAATGGAGCCAAACTATCACGCCACTATATAAATTCGGCGCTAAAAAATCAACGGATTACTCATGAACCATGCCGCGGCAAGGGGTTAAGACGCTACAGGATTCCGAGCCGATGGGCAAAAAGGACGGCGCTCCTGGTGGCCAACCCGTGCCGCGCGAACCGGAGCAGGGTGGGCATCCCGTGCCCGCGAGGGTCCAACAGGGAAGGAGCGACAAGGTGGGGAATGGCGGGCAGGGGAGCCCACCTACGGATCGGGACCGGCGCCAGTGCACAGGGGACCGGGGAGAGGATGGGGTTGGGAGCGCAACGGGGCGAGCTACGGGCGTGAACTCTCCTTGGGTTCCGCCATCATCCCACGGATGACGGAATCGACGGCGGCAGGGTCGAGCCCTTCGCGGAGCGCACGGCGGACGAGGGAGATGCGCTGCTCGCGTTCCTCCAAAAGCGACAGGGCGGCCTCAATGGCCTCGTTGGTCGAAGTGAAACGCCCCTCGGCAATCTGCTGCGAGATGAATTTTTCGAAGTGTAAGCCTAGAGAAATGGTGGTCTCTTTTGGCATGGCACATCTCCCGGGAGTCAAGTTGCCTAAAACTTTAGTACACGCGCTTTCAATGTCAAAGAAGGTATACGCTACCTGCGGTATACGTTTCGGCCGTTTGCGCGGCGCACTCTGTCCGGGGAATGGATGAGGGTGGTTGGGAGGGCCCTACCGTATGGAACGCCTGAAGGGGAAAGGCCGCAGAAGTTACCGGAAGAGAACAGCGGAAGGGAGAGCCTCAATCGAGGACGATCGCGGCGGGGTTACAACCGGGGAGCCGGCTACTGGTGACTGGAGTTGCCGTGTTCGCCCCATATCCTCTCGGCGGCGATCAGCAGGGCGTTGTTCCATTCGTAGGCGACTTTGCCAAACGAAGTCTCGGGAGCGGGGATCGTCTCGCTCTCCGCCCCGGCTGTCTCGACCTCCTCGACAATGGAGTCGTCTTCTCTTTTCTTCAGGTAGGTGTAGGTATGGGGTTTCATGACAGCCTCCTACGTGCTCACTGGCGCATCTTTTTCCATCCCGGCTGACTCGGTTTGAGCGGCGTTGTTGTCAGCGTCATCTGCCTCATTTCAGAGCATACGTCGTGCCATCTTTTAAAAGCTCAATGGTTCCGGCCAATAGCGACAGACCACGGCGTGGCAAGGCTGCAAAAGACGGCATATCTGACTATTTCTTCGGCGAAAAAGCTGGGGCGATAAGCCGGAAATGAGGTTGGGGGGAACCTATTTGAGGAAGGGCGGAAACCGGAGAATAGCCCCTGCCCCCCTCCCCCTGAGGGAGGGGGGCAGGGGGTGGGGAGGAGGCGGCCTCAAGTGAGTCGTGGGAGGCGGGCCCCTCCCCCCCCTGTCCCCGTTCGCAAAGGGGGGAACGTGGGGGGAGACGGTGCCTCAGCACATGAGCCCGGCGGAGGTGTTAGTAGCGGTTTATCTGCGCCGGGGGATGCTGCGCCGTGCGGGCGTAGTGGACGGCGGGGCGGCCGAAGGCCATGGCGTAGCCGACGACGTGATCCTCCGGGATCCCGAGCCGGGTGCGGAATTCCGGCAGCAGGTCGCAGATGGCGAGCTTGGCCAGCCCGTCCCAAACGGTACCCACTCCGTTGGCCTGGGCGAAGAGCTCGAAGTAAGAGAGGGCGATCATGGAGTCCTGGATAGGCGACACTATCTGCGGACCGGAGACGATCAAAAGGTGAGGCGCCCCGCGGAAAAGAAAGTCCACCCGGTAATCCTCCCACAGTTTCAGGAAGCTCCCCACGAATTCGAGACCGGCTGGGAAGCCGCCGTTATCCCTCATCCGGATCAGGCCGGCGATCAGCTCGTCGCGCAGGCCGGCAAGCTTTTCGCGGTCGTCCACCACGGTGAAGAGCACCTGGCGGGTGTTCATCCCGGAGGGGGCGTCGGCGGCGACCTGCAGGAGCTTGTCGAGCAAGGCCGGCTCCAGGTTCTCCTGGCGGTAGTTCCTGACCGAGCGGCGCCCCTTGATGAGGGTCTCCATCTGGAGCGGCGAAGGGAGGTGCCCCGGCACCGGGAGGCTGTTTTCCGGGCGCAGGCCGAAGATGGAGAGAGCGCCAGTGGGACAGACGGCGAAGCAGTGCTGGCAGCGGTAGCAGGTGGCCTCCTTATCGGCGGCGATGGCCGGGAAGGAGTCGACGAGATCGATGATGCGGGCAGGACAATCGGCCACGCACTGGCCGCAGGAGGTACAGGTATCCCTGTTGATAGCGAAGTCGAGCATACGATTCCCCTTATAGTAGGCAGTGGTAATGAGGATGTTCAGCTTGCGGCGATGCAGTACGGCGGGTTTATTCCAGTGGAAGATCCGGCTGCTTCCATTCTACTCGTTTGATCTTTGGGCCCTGATAGTATCGCGGGCAGGCGGCAATGAGGGCGTTGACCGTCTGCTTGCAGCTGCGGCGACAGGAGAGACAGAGGGAATTCGTTTCGGAAGGAGGTTTCTTCATGGTGCCAATCTTGGCCGGGGATGACAGCGCCACCCCCGGCCATTTCTTCGTAGGGCCGCAAGCGGAATGCTTGACGGCGGTTGTTGCCTTACTTGACCTTCCTGATCCACCCGAACTTGTCCGCGATCTTGCCGGTCTGGATACCGGTAAGGGTGTCGTAGAGGGTCTGGGTGATCTTGCCGACCCCGCC
This sequence comes from Geomonas sp. Red32, assembly GCF_023652955.1. GTDB lineage: Bacteria > Desulfobacterota > Desulfuromonadia > Geobacterales > Geobacteraceae > Geomonas. The sequence goes on from NZ_JAKLOY010000001.1 coordinate 156,033, forward strand.
GCCGTTCACTTCCAGGCACTCGTTGGCGTAGCAGAGGGCGCCGACCGGGGTGACCACGGCGGCAGTGCCGCTGCCGAAGGCCTCGGTGATCTTGCCGCTGCGGATGTCGTTCATCAGGTCATTCACGTCGATCTTGCGCTCCTCGACCTTCATGTTGAGGGAGCGGGCCAGGGTGAGCACCGAGTCGCGGGTGACGCCGTGGAGGATGGTCCCTTCCAGCGGAGCGGTCACGATGGTGTCGCCGTAGGCGAAGAACATGTTCATGGCGCCCACTTCCTCGATGTAGCGGCGGTGCACGCCGTCCAGCCAGAGGACCTGGTCGAAGCCCTTCTTCTTTGCCTCGAGGCCGGCCTTGAGGGAGGAGGCATAGTTGCCGCCGGTCTTGGCCTCGCCGGTGCCGCCGGGGGTGGCACGGACGTATTTGTCTTCCACCATGATGCGGACGGGCTTGAACCCCTGGGAGTAGTAGGCACCGACCGGGGAAAGGATCACGTAGAAGTAGTAGTGATCGGACGGCTTGATGCCGACCAGCGGCTCGACGGCGATCATGGTCGGGCGGATGTAGAGGGAAGTTCCTTCGGCGGTCGGGATCCAGTCACGCTCGACGGAGACCAGCTTCTCGATCCCCTCCAGGAAAAGCTCCTCCGGGACCTCCGGCATGCAGAGACGCTCGGCCGAGTGGTTGAAACGGCGGGCGTTCATCTCGGGGCGGAAGAGGGCGATGGTGCCGTCGGCCCACTTGTACGCCTTGAGCCCTTCGAAGATCTCCTGCGCGTAATGGAATACCAGCGCGGCCGGGTCGAGTACGAACGGCTCGTACTTCTTGATGCGGGCATCTACCCACCCCTGGCCGATCTTCCATTCGACCAGCAGCATGCGGTCGGTGAAGATCTTGCCGAAACCAAGCTGGGATTCGTCGGTGAACTTGGGCTTCTTCTCGGCTTCACTTAACGGTAGTACGCTTATCTCCATCTGCTCAACCTCCGGTTTTCTCGGCGCCAGGCGTCGCTAATTGACCTTTTCGTTTATCACATTAGATCCCCACCGGCAAGCAATTTAACCTTTACGGCAAGCGGATTTGGGAGCTGAAAAGTTACCCGGCCACCCCTTGATTTTTCGGATGGCCATTGCTATATTATTAGCACTCAGAGAAAGTGAGTGCCAACTGGCACCCGAAAAACTCACGAGGTCAAGGAGATACACGCCGTGACACACACGATGCCGGTACCGATAGACAACCTTACGCTCTACCTTGCGGAGATCAACCGCTTCCCGCTTTTGAGCGCCGAGGAGGAGACCGACCTGGCCTACCGGTTCCGTAACGATGGAGATCTCGAGGCGGCCCACCGCCTGATCACCGCCAATCTGCGCTTCGTAGTGAAAGTCGCCGGGGAGTACCGTTCCTACGGAATGAAGATGCTGGACCTGATCCAGGAAGGAAACATCGGCCTCATGATGGCGGTCAGAAAATTCGACCCGTCCAAGGGGGTCCGCCTCATCTCCTACGCGGTCTGGTGGATCCGCGCCTACATCCAGAACCACATCATCTCGGCCTGGAGCCTTTTGAAGATCGGGACCACCCAGGCCCAGCGGAAACTTTTCTTTAAGCTCAACCAGGCCAAGCAGGCCATCATGAACATGACCGGCGAAAGCGACCTGCACTCCACCGCCCTTGCCCTCCATGTGAAGGATTCCGAGGCCCAGGAAATGGAGCAGCGCCTGAGGGGGGAACTCTCCCTGGACGTCGAGATGATGGGAGGAGAAAGCGGAACCTTCCTGGAGACCCTGCCGGACTCGCGGCAGAACCAGGAGGAGATGCTGGCCGAGCGGCAGGAGACCGTGATCCTGGAACGGGGAGTGGCGAGCGCGCTTCAGACCCTCAACGAGAAAGAGCGCTTCGTGATCGAAAACCGGGTAACCGCCGACACACCGATGACGCTGCAGGAGATTGCCGACCATTTCTCCATCTCCCGCGAAAGGGTCCGCCAGATCGAGGAGGGCGCACTGAAAAAGATGAAGCGCTTCCTCACCCCGCTGGTGCTCTCGCCCGAAGCAGCGTAAGAGAAAGCAGCAGACGATAAAAGACAAGGGGCGCCTTCCAAACGGAAGGCGCCCCTTTTTATATTGTGGCAGCTAACCGGTCCCGTCTCCTCTGCTTAAACTCCCGACAGACGCTCGCAGAGATCCTTGAACGCCTCGCTGTCGACCTTGAGCTCCACGGGGTTGCCATTATTCTGGTAGCCGATCGTGACCAGGCCGCCCACGATCTCGTGTTCCATTTCGGCGAAGAGGACCGCCCGCGGATTGATGAGGAGATTGCCGGAGCGGATGAAGCCCCTGCTCTCGAGTTCCTGGGCCATCGCCTCCTGCTCGCTCTTTTTAACCTTCTTGAAAAGCTGCTTTCGCACCGAGCTCCCGTCGAACCAGACGTCGGTGAGACGGGTGTCGTCCCCGACCAGGGGATTTTCGGCCGGAGTGGTGAGTTGTGCGGCAAGGATCTTGTCGGTGTTGATGTAGCGCATGGGAAACCTCCTTGGGGTAGCAAAGAATTTAAAACGGTCTGGGCAGATCCCGCCAAAGCTCCGTTCTTGTGTCGTATTTCCTCAGCCTTTCGACCACGCTCGTCGCCGGTGCGGCGAAGATGGTCTCGTAAATGAATTCCCCCGCCGAGGGATCCATGGCAAAGGCAAGCTGCTCGCGGTCGGCATCAAACAGGGCATCGATGCCGCCAGTGTTTCCGCGCGGGTCCACCCGGATCCACTTGCCAAGTCCGGCGAGATAGACACCGTTGAAACCGTGCAGGACCAACTCGTTGTTGACCGGCGGGTCGAGCCGCAGGGCCTGATAGCAGAAACCGGCGGGAATCCCGACCGCCCGCAAAAATGCCGCCAGCAGATGGCTTTTCGGAAAACAGATTCCCGTCCCGTAGCGGAGGACCTCGCTAGCGGTGCAGGTCAAGATATCCAATCCGGCGTCGTTTGAATGAGGGATGACGTCCCTCACCCATTCGTAAAGTAAACGAGCTTTCTCCACATCATCGGAAAGCGGCCGCGTGAGGTCCAGCGCCTTCTGCCGCACCTCAGGAGTCTTCCAGTCAATTATCGAGTCGGAAACTAGGTAGTCCTGCAAGTTCTGCGATTCCAGCTTCATTTTTTCTGCTCCTTCCTGCCGGTGCGACCGCCATGCCTCAATCTTTAATCATCCCGCATGTCTTTCTTGGCAACCTTGAGGAACTTGCCAAAGGCTCGGTCTTTTTTTCTCTTCTCGGCGTACGACATCTCGTTAAATTCCAATTCTCCTTTGAGCTTCCGGTAGTTTTCGTAGTGAGCTTGATCGATTTCACCTGCGCTTAAAGCTTGGAGCACGGCACATCCCGGCTCGCGGGTATGGGTGCAATCCCCGTAGCGGCATCGGGTTCCCAGTGAGTTTATGTCGACGAAGCCTGCGGCAATTCCACGTTCCCCGCCAATGATGCCGAACTCGCGCATTCCGGGGTTATCGATTACCATCGCTCCATTTTCGAGGAGGATGAGTTGACGGCGCACGGTGGTATGTTTACCCTCGCCGGTGCCGCTGACGCTTTGAGTCTCGAGTTGGCTCTGCCCGATCAGTTCGTTGATGATCGTACTCTTGCCGACTCCCGACGAGCCAACAAAGCAGTACGTCTTCCCCGGCAACAACATCCCCTTCAACTCGTCGATTCCATCCCGCGTGACGTTACTTAAGGTGAGGACCGGCGCAACGATACCGGCAGCACGAATCGTGGAAATTTGCTTGGCCAAAGTATCAGGCGCGATCAGGTCGGTCTTGGTAAGAAGCAGACATGGCTTAGCGCCGCCGGCCGTCACCATCACGAGATAACGCTCCAACCGGTTCACGTTGAAATCAAAGTGACAGGACTGGACAATGATCACGTAGTCGAGATTCGCCGCGATCATCTGACTGTCAACCGCCCCTCCTGCCGCCTTGCGGCGAAGGCTTGTTTTCCGGTCGAGCAGAGAATGAACGAGACCGAAGTCATCATTCCCGCCCTTTTCGACGGAGACCCAATCTCCGACGCAGGGCAATTCTTCCGCTCGATGGTGATGGTGGAGATAGCTACCCGAGAGCTTCGCCCGGAAGGCACCCTTGGCATTCAAAAGTAAAAGCTGCTCGCGATCCACCGCAGCCACACGGGCAACCGTTTCCATTGAGTAGTCGTGGAGTGCTGCGTGCCTGTCAAACCACGGTTCCCACCCCAGATTTTCCAGGGTTATCTGTTGATTCGACATCTGATGACCTCCTCAACCCACTCCCTTTATTTCTGCTTAGGCCGCCATCCGTTATTGGCCAGCCATCCCTCGGATGCCCCCTCGCCGGCCGTTTTCAATCCTCTACTGGCATCATCTTCCTGATCGTACGGACCAGCTTCTCGCCCTTTCCAAAAGCTTCTTCGAGGATATCCCGGCTATCCATCGGAGGTTTCCCCAATTGGAAACGGCTGGCCAATAGAGAATCGACGATCTCAAGATTCGCTTCCGGCGACCAGATATCGAAGACCGGAAGGACACATTCCGGATTGGTGCCGCTTCCGCACACCGAAACCACCACTCCCTTTTTCCGCTTTTTTACCGAACTTACATACGCCCGCTCGCCCGTTGGCAGTGCCACCGGCTTTGCAAGGCAGTACGAGCGGTCGATCATCAGCTTCATCTGGCTCGACACCGTGTTGTAATAGACCGGAGTCCCGAGAACGAGACCATCCGCCTTCTCGAAAAGATCGCAGATTTCGGCCATATCGTCTTTAAACACACAGCCGGTCCCATCCTGCACCTTGCATGACTTACAGGGCTGGATGTTCAGGTCGCCCAAGTAGATCTTGGAGACCAAAGCGCCCGCCGCCTGACATCCGTCCAGAACCCTCTGGACGAGGATGTCTGTGTTCATCTGCTTCCTCGGGCTGCCGACTATGCCTACTATCTTCATCTAAGACGTCCTCAGTTTGGCGGCCGTATCGCACTATCGGCTGCCATCACAACGGCTATTTCGCGGCTTCACGCCATAGGTAGCGCATCAGGGTCTTGTTCTTCTCAGCGTGCCTGAAATAGCCGATGGCAGGCCTGGATAGCGGCAGATAGATCCCCAACTGGGTGAAGTTCCCCCTCATCACTTCACAACCATGCGGAAGTCCAATGCGAACCGCCACCGCACCGCCTTTCAGATGATGAAATGCGAATGACCTGTTGAGCCCCTGGAAATCGATTTCGCACCCGCCATCGAGCGCCTCCAGATCGGCAAGACGCTTCGGCGTGACCTTGCCAAGGTGCTTGCCGATTATCCGATCCTTCAGAAGTGCGGTGAGCACCTCCGATTCGTCGAAAATATCGGTAAGAGACAGCTCTTCCTTCCCTCGGTCGAGATTGACGGTCCGGAATCTGGACCCGTAGGAGGGATGTGCCCCGGAATCGGAATACCAGGACTCGCAAACGGAGAGGACCGGACCGACAAGAGATACCACTTCATAGCTGGTGCCGGATTCGAACGCCCGGTTTCCCCCCTCGACGGTCCCCTCCTCTTCTGAGTCTGCAAAGACGGTAAAAGTCCGTTTCGTCATCCGGTTGGTGGCAACGATTTTAGCTCCGGATTTTACGACACCCCAGGAAAACGATGATGCAGACATAGCCAACTTCCCCAGAGATGGGGGAGCTAGCGGCGCGGCAGCTTTTGACTCGACGGCCAACGACAGGATGAGAATGAGTGAAAGAGCCAGACATCTTAATCCTGACACCGCAGAAGTTGACAGTCGCATCGTCGTACGCTCCCTTTGCCGTTCGAAGTCAACACTTGGCCGGCAAGCATCCTCACTACTTGGCGATTAGCGAAGATGTCACAGAGCCGCTCTCCTCGATGGAGGACAGGCCACTCTCGGGAAAAGGACTATATAGAGATTCATTATCGTTGTCAAAGGTGAAGGAACTGGATAATCGGAGGGCGAAATACTGAAAAGAGGGGGAGTGTCTGCGCTTGCGCTGGTCTCAGACTCCCGCTGTCGTTGTCTCTCCCACGAAAGTGGTCATGGTGAGAATCGCCGCTAGATGGCGGCAAGCCACTGGTCCCAAAGCCGAGGAGGCTGACCGTATAACCATCAAGCGGGAGGCCTGAGGACGCTTGCAAAGGAAAGGTTGGTGGCGGCGGAAATGGATAGCGCTAGGCTTTGAACTTGTTTTCGGTCCCGGCGCGGAGACGGGAGATGTTTTCTTTGTGCTTGTAGATGACGAGGGCGGCAATGATGACGGACATGGCGATCATCGCCGGCGTCCGCTCGATGGCAGCAACCAGGGGGGGGATCACCGCCGCTGCGGTGATGGAGGCGAGGGAGACGTAACGCGACTTGTAGACGACGGCGACGAAAACGAAGAGCGCTACCAGCACGGATAGCGGCGAGGCAGCCAGGAAAACGCCGAGTGCGGTGGCGACCCCTTTGCCTCCCTTAAAACCGAGGAAGACAGTGTAGACGTGTCCGAGAAAGGCGGCGAGACCTACGGAGGCGATCCAGATATCGGGGAGGTGGAGAGCCTTGGCGGCCAGGACGGGGATGAGCCCTTTGAGACAATCCCCCAGGAGGGTGAAGATGCCTACTTTACGGCCGAGGGTACGGTAAACGTTGGTGGCACCGATGTTGCCGCTGCCGGTTTCGCGGATGTTGACGCCGAAGGCCTGAGCCAGGAGCAGTCCGGTAGGAACCGAGCCCAGCAGATAGGCGCAGACGAGTAAAGCATATTCTTTCAAAGAGGTCTCCGGAGAGGTTAATGAGTCCGGCGCATCCTACAGCATTTCGGAGCAAACTGCAAGGTGAGACCCGGAAAAGCTATTGCTCCCGGATAGGAAGAGAGACCAGCACGGCTTCCTCTTGGCGGTTGCGGCCTTTGATGACCACGACGGTCATGGCGAGAAAAACGGCATCCCGGGCCATGGCCAGCCAAGGCGAAGTCTTGGCACCGCCCTGTTTGAAGCAGCCGCAATCGATGTCGAGCCCGCGCACGATGGCCGAGGCGAGCGCAGCCATGAAGACCAGATTGAGCACACCGACGATCACCGCAGCGCCCCGCACCCGGTAGTTGCAGATCAGCAGCAGGCCGCAGATCAGCTCGAGAAACGGCAGGATGGCGGCGGCGAGGTAGCTCGCGAAGTAGGGAAGGATCTGGTAGGCGGCGATGCTCCCGGCGAAGGCGACCGGGTCGGAGATTTTCAAAACCGCAGCGTAGACGAAGATCCCACCAAGGGCCACCCTGGCTACGCTCGGGAGATGACCGGTCACGTTCTTCATGCTCCCCCCTTCGCTACCGGATATCCCGAATCGCGCCACTCCGGGAAGCCCCCCTCGTACACATAGACGTTGGCGTAGCCGGCCTGCATCATGAGCTTGCCGAGATCCATGCTGTCGTGGCAGGAAAATCCGTTGCAGTAGGCGATGATGGTGGCGTCCTTGGAGAAGCGGCCTTTGAGGGAGGAGGGATTCTTGCGCGCCTCTTCCAGCGGAAGGCTGACGGCCCCGGCAATATGACCTTGGATGAAGGTCGAGGCGCTCCGGGCATCGATCACGACCGCCTGCTTGCCGTCGTGCATATCTTTGACCTGCGCCAGGGGAATCGGCATCGGGACGAGTTCCTCCCCACCGGCCTGCGCGGTCTGGGCTTGCGGGGAGGCCGGTTGCTGGATGGCCGCTTCTCCCTTCCAGGCGCTTGCGAGCAGGGTGCGGTTCCACCCGATCCCGAGGACGGCGGCGATCAGCACGATGGCTGCGATCTCCAGTGACGTAACCAGCAAGGAATTTTTCACGGTATCCTCTGCATCCCCTTCACCCTTCCCATCCGGGCGCACGCACACAGGCACCAAAGGCGCCGGAAGCCGGTTCAATTCAAGTTCATTACAGAAAGATTCGGGAAGGGGATAAGTGGCGGGGGACGGCTTCTACATCACCGATGGTACGTCATTTTGCCGGAAAAGGTCAACCCATCATTAAACCGCTTCGGGCGGCTTTCTTAATCCGGCAGTCGCGTCTCCCCTTGTTCACCCTTCGGTGCTGGCGGCCTCTTTGCTTTCTTCCGGGTCGCGGAAATCCCCGCGCTGGAAGGCCATGGATACGATCTTGGCGGCGGCTGCTACCGGGATCGCCAGCAAGATCCCCCAGAAGCCGATCAGCTCTCCCAAAGCCATCACCATGATGATGGTGAGCAGCGGGTTGAGGTTCATGGAGCGCTTGAAAACCAGCGGCTTGACGAGGTACCCCTCCAGGAAATAGATCACGGCGAAGGCGATCCCCACCTTCACGAGGGCTATCCAGGTGTGGAACTTGACGTAGGCAAAGAAAAGCGCCGGTATCATGGCGATGATCACGCCGATGAAGGGGAGCACCGACGCCAGCCCGGCGAAGATCCCGTTGAAGAGCGCATAGTCGACGTCGAGAATGAAAAGCGCCCCGGCCGAGAGGATGGCGACGATGAGGGAGACAATGACCTGCCCGCGGATGTAGCCGCCGATGCTGTCGTTCACCTCGTTCCCAATCTCCAGGAGCACCGCTTTCCGCTTGTCGGGAAGCCATCCTGCCACGGTTCTCTTTATCTCCGCCTTGTAGAAAAGCATGAAGAAAACCAGTATCGGAGAGAGGATCAGGTTGAAGATGTTGAAAACCATGCTGGCGGCAGCGGAGTAGACCCCCGCGCCGAGACCGGCCACGACTTTGTTCACCCAATCAACCGCATTGTCGAACAGCCAGCTCCATTCCTCGGCGCCGTAAAAGGGCTCGAAGCGGGTCTGGAACTGGAGCGTTAGGTTTTTGATGTCCTGGATATAGATGGGGAGGTTCGGCAGCAACGCGCGCCAGCGAATGATCGCCAACGGCACGAAGAAAGAAAAGAAAAAGACGGAGAAGATGGAAAGGACGATGTAGATCGCCACGATCCCCTTGGCACGCGACAGCCGTTTCCCCTCGAGATGCACCACGAAAGGATCGAGGAGGTAGGCGATCACGAAGGAGAGGAGAAAACAGGAAACCGTGTGGCGCAGGAGATGGCCGACAGCGAAAAGCATGGCGGCGACGGCCAAGGTCAGCATGGCCCGGTTGGCGGTATTGGGTTTCGACAGCATACGGTCTCCCAAGATGGTGCTCGGCTGTCTTGTCCTCCCTTTAACCCAGGGGGGGACGCTGCGGGTAGGAATGGGATTTTCCGCGGAGTTCTCTACGGCTGCCGGCCGTCACCGGCCTCGCGGTTAGTGCACTCGAATCCCGGCCGGCTAAGCAGGCGGATAGATGTCGTGTTCCTCGAGCCAATGGGCGGCCCGGGTATTCAAGGCGTCTTCGCGGACGGCCTGGTAGCGCTCCAACTCTTCCGGGTAAAAGGAAAGGATCTCTCCCAACCTGCCGTGCGCGTGGGCTCCGACGAAGGCCCTGACCAGCAGGGACTTGAGGGAAGGATTGGCGATTCCCTGGATAAAGGTATGCACCAGTTGACGCTCCTGGCCGTAGTCGTAGTGCGGGATCTCCAGGTAACGCTCCTCCTGGATCTCGACCTCGGTCCAGAAAGCGTCATCGTCGTAATCGGACGGCACCGAAAACACCTCGCCGGTCTCACGGTCGAGGTAAAAAATCATATCCGGATCGGTGTTCTCGAAGGCCTCCATCAGGTCCTCCCACACGATCTCAAGATTGCGCATCGCTTGCATGTCGTTCCTTCTACAGCGTTAACTATAACTTTCCACGGGCGGGACGCACAACGAGTTCATGGAACTGAGGTTACGCCATTTCTCATTGGCCTTCGAGACATTTTTGTATATATTGCGCCAATGCGCAAGATCTTCATCGCCGACGCCCACCTGAGAAACCCCGGTGACGCCAATTACCGGAAACTGCTGGCCTTCCTGCGTGAACTCCCCGCCGGCACCGACACCCTCTACATACTGGGCGATCTCTTCGAATTCTGGATCGGCGATCCTGAGCCGGTCTACCCTCACTACCGCGAGATCGTCGACTGCCTGAAGGAGGTGCGGGGGCGCGGGGTAAGGATCGTCTACTTCGAAGGGAACCACGACTTCCACCTGGCAGGCTTCTTCACCAGAGAGCTGCAGGCCGAGGTGTACCGTGAGGGGGAGGTGGTGGATATCGGAGGAAACAGGGTCTACCTCGGTCACGGGGACCTGATCAACCGGGAGGACTACCGGTACCGCATCTTCCGGGGCGTGCTGCACAGCAGGGCCGCCGGGGCGCTGGTCCCCCTGGTCTCCCGCCGGTTAACCTCCAAAACCGCGGAATACCTGTCGCGGCGCAGCAGCGGGAAGCACGAGTACCGGCGCCACCGCTGGGACTATCCGAAGATCATGGCCGGCTTCGCCCGCGAGCGCTTTCGCGAGGGATGCGACTCCGTCATCATCGGCCACTTCCATCGCCCCACGCTTCAGCGGGAAGGGACCCATACCTTCATTGCACTGGGGGACTGGATTACCCAGTTCTCCTATGCGCAGTGGGAGGATGGAATATTCACCCTGGAGCGGTACCAGGAAGGCTGACGCCATCCTCACCCCGCTTGCCCTACACCCTACCGTTCGATCTCGAAGATTTTCAGATAGGTGGCGACCCGTTCGTCGAGAGTCGGAGCGGAAATCTCGCGGCAGATCGCGTCCGGACGGTAGCCGCGGCAGACGGCGGGACGATCCTCGTACATACTGCACTCGAAGCGCTCGTTGAGATGCCGGCAGCGCTCCCCTACCCTTTTCCCCAACGTGCTGATGTCGGGGGCCACGCAGCAGGTCCCGCACCTTGCACATTCCATTTCGACTCCTACCTGAAGAAAGCCTCCAGCGCCTGTTCACCCACGGTGGTGGCCTTGATGCGCCACTTGTTCTCGTTGATCACCAGGGCTGCCAGCGCGATCTGAGGATCCTCCATCGGCGCGTAGGCGGCAAACCAGCTGTAGTGGCCAGCGGGGTCCTTGCCGTCGATGGAGCCGGTCTTGGCGGCGACCTTAACCGAGGCGAGCATCGGACGCCCCCTGCGGTCGTGGAAGGCCCGGCGGGAGGTACCGCTCACTACGGTGGCCGAGAGCATCCGGGCCAGCGAAGCGGCGGTTTCCGGGGCGATCACCGTCCTGAGCGGCTGCGGCTGGTGGGCGTAGACGCTCTTTCCCTTGGCGTCGATGATCTCCTTGGCGAAGGAGGGGGCCATCATTACCCCGCCGTTGGCCACGGTGGCCATGATGGTCGCCGCATGGAACGGAGAGATCTTGACCTCGCGGTTGAGGCCGGCACCCATCAGCATCAACTGGTCGACGGTGCCGGGAGGGGGAGCCTGGCTCGCCAAGACCGGAGAACCGGGGAAGAGCTTCTCGTTGAAGCCGTAGCGCCCGGCATAGAGAAGGAGCGGGTCGCGCCCGACCACCTCTCCGGCCAGGCGGCCGAAGACCGGGTTGACGGACTTGCCCATGGCCATGGTGAGGGTCATCTGCTGGTTACGCCCGCGGGGCCGGACGTGCCAGTATTTCGGGCTCTCGGAGGTCAGCTTCCCGTTGAAGGCGAACATGGTATCCGGGGCCACCTTCTTCTCTTCGAGCGCCGCGGTGGCGGTCACGATCTTGAAGAGGGAGGCCATCGGGTAGAGCCCGTAGCAGGCGTTCTTCTCCCACCCAGGCTGCGCCGAGGAGTGCGCCACGAGGGCCAGCACGCGGCCGGTCTTCGGTTCGATGGCGACGAACATCCCGTAGGGGACGCGGAAGTCGGTGAGGACCTTCTCCACCCGGCGCTGCATCGCCTCGTTGATGGCGTAGACGACCTTCCCTCCCTGCGGGAGCTGGGCGGTGACGCCGCTCTGGTCGGCGCGGGCAGCCGGATAGGCGTCGGCGGCAACCTTGAAGGCGCCCCAGTTGTCCATATTCTTGAGCTCGACGGCGGCGGAGGTCTTGGGGAGGGGGCGGCCGGCACTCCCCTTGGTGGAGCCGAAAAGGGAGATGATGGGGTAGCTGGCCAAAAGCAGAGCGACCAGGGGAAGGATGATCTTCAATCTCCCTTTCTGGACCTTGCTTTCCTTGATCTTGTGGTAGAGGCTGCGGGACTCCTGCTCAGGTCCTTTGAGCCTGTTGTGGCTGGTCTTTTTGCGTTTTTCCAGATCTTTAAAGTCTTGCATAAACCCGCTTTTCTCTTCATGTAATCGCGCCACTATAAGGCAACTGGTCCCCCTTTGTCAACGCCGGGCGGGAACTTTTCCGGGCTCACCAGATCCTTCATCGTCAGTCCCTCGAAGGCCTTCACGACCGCCCGGTCGGCGATCAGCAAAAGCTCGGCCGCCTGCTCCTCACCGGGGATGGGAGCGGATGCTCCATGTCCTCTCAGGCCGAGCACGAGGTCGGCCAGCGGGACCCGGTCGGGCTCCTTGGCCGGGTAGTAGGGGCCGCGGATCCCGCCGGTCTGGACGATGAATCCGGAGTCGACCAGCTGGGAGAGGATGTCGCTCATTACCCGGAGCGGCACCCGCAGTCTCAGCGCCAGTTGCTCGTCGTTCCAGCCGGGTGCGCCGGCCTCGAAGGCCTCGACGATGTGGCGAAGGGCGGCGAGGGCGACCAGTTCGCGCAGCGAGTGGCTGATGGCCTCACCGCGGATGTCGCGGCGGAACGTCCTCCGGTGCTGGTGTGCCGCCACCACCTCCATCCCGAAGAGGACGATGATCCAACTCGTGTAGATCCAGACCATCAGGATGGGGAGCGCGGCCAGGGTGCCGTAGATGGCGTTATAGCGGGCGGCTCCCACCTGGAAATGGATGTAGATCCACTGGGCAAGCTCCCAGAGGGTTCCGGCCAGGACCGCGCCGATCAGGGCCGACATGTAGCGGACGCGGGTGTTGGGGATGAAGAGATAGAGGAGAAAGAAGGCGGCCCAGACCGTCAGGTAGGGAATGAGACTCAAGAGGAAAAGGAAGACGTCTCCCAGGTATGCGTACTCGAAAAACCACCCCATAAGGTGCGGGCTTTGAAGGGTGGTGGCGATACTGGTAGCGGCCAGCAGCAGGATGGGCGCGCTGACCAGCACGCTCAGGTAATCGCTAAACTTCCGGTAGAAAGTGCGGGTCTCCCCTACACCCCAGACCGCGTTGAAGGCGTCCTCGATGCTGGAGAGCATGGAGATCGAGGTGTAGATGAGGGCGGCGACACCGATGGCACCGACCGAGCTCATGTTGGTGTTGCCGATGTAGGTGATGATGCGGGTGACCACCACCTCGGAGCCCGCCGCCATCTGGTTGATGACCCAGGGGGCCAGCTTGTTCTGGGCGCCCAGCCCCTTGAGGACCGAGAAACAGAGGGCGAGCAGCGGCACGAGGGATAATACGGTGGTGAAGGAGAGTGCGGTGGCGCGCAGGAAGGCGTCGTGGCTGAAGAAATTGGTCCCGACGTAGACGAGAAAGTGAAGGAGTTTGATCCCGCGCCCCTTTGCCCCCGGATAGGCTGCTGGGTCGAGCTCCCACAGTCTCTGCATGAACCCCTTGTTAGCGGACGTTCCGTCCATAAATTCCCGATCGAAAAGCTAAGGGCTGGAAAGAAAAAAGCCCACCGGAGTGGGCTTTTCAGGGGACGGGCTCCGTTAGAGCTGCGCCTGCTGTTTTTCCTTTTCCCGGTCCATCGCCTGCTTGCCTGCTTCGATGGCCGAGGTGATGATGCTCTTCTTCTCCAGGACCAGATCCTTGCCGTCCTCGTAGGTGGTACGGATCTTCTCCTGGGCCTCGTTGGCGTACTCCTTGATCTTGTCGACCGCATCGTCGGCCAGATCGCGGATCTTGCCGCGCATCTCCTCGCCGGTCTTGGGCGCGAAGAGCAAAGCGGCTCCGACGCCTACCGCTGCGCCAGCCAGAAACGAAAGAAGCATGGTCCCGGTCCCGATATCCTTATCCTTTGCCATGAAAGTGCCCCCCTATTTTTTTTTAATAAGTCTATCAGCTATGTAGCGGCCCGCAACCTTGGCCCCGGTAATCCAGGCCGAAGAGGTGTTGGTAACCTGGGTGGCGACGCCGATAATCTTGTTGATCATCCGGATGTTGTGGCCGGCGTGCCCCAGCTCTTCCAGCAGAAGGTTCACCCCTTCCGCGTTGGCGGCAGTAGCACTGGTCACCACCTTGACGTCGGAGAGGGTGGAGCGGAGATCGCCGATGAGCGGCTGGAGCTCGGACTGCAGGGTCTCCGATACCGACCGCAAGGTGGCGGCGGTTTTCTTGAGTTCGGCGAGTACGGGGATCAGACAGAGGGCGAGGATCACCAGAGTCAGGGCCGTCACCGCGGAAGTGATCTGGAGCAAAAGCATGCGAGCCTCCCTGGAAGATTCGGAAATGAAAAAACGGGGAGGCCGTCATGCGGCCTCCCCGTCGTTGGCAGGGGTGTTACTTCTTCTTGTGCTTCACGGCCTTGGCAGGAGCCTTCTCAGCCGGGGCAGCCGGAGCAGCCGGGGCAGCGGCGGCCTTCTTCGCCTCGGCGTCCTGGACGAAGTGGTTCAGGTCGTGGGCGATGTTGTGGCAGTCGCCGCACTTGGTGAACTTGGCGTGGATGGCGGCGGCGTGCGGCTTGCCGTGGCACTGGGTGCACTGCGGAACGGTCTTATGCTTGTCCTTGTGGCAGTAAGCGCAGGAGAGCTTGCTGTGCTTGAAGGGGCTGGCGCTCAGCAGGGTGTAGGCGCGCTTGTGGCAGGCGGCGCAGTATTTCGGCGGAATGTCGGACTTGTAGGTCACGTTCTTGGGCTGGTGAGCCTTGTGGCAGGCCGAGCAGTCCTTGGCGGTGATGTCAGCCGAGTGCGAGTTGTGGCACTTGGTGCAAGCCGGCTTGAAGCCGTGAACGTTATGGCAGAAGGAGCAGGCGAGGGCAGTATGCTTGCTCGGGTTCGCCCGCAGCTGCTGGATCTGCTGGGTGTGGCAGGTCAGGCAGGGGTCGGTCACGTTGTTGCCGAACTTGATGATCTTCGGGGTGTGCGGGTTGGTGTGGCAACCAAGGCAGCCCTGGAGCTTGAAGTGCGGCTTGTCGGTGTGGCACATGTTGCACTGCGGGATGGGATGCTTAACCTTGGGGGGATGACCCTGGTGGCAGTCCTGGCAGGTGACCTCGGTCTTGTGCTTGCCGCCGTTGGCTGCGATATCGCGCGGCGGAGCCTCGTGACACTTTACGCAGTCAGCGCTGGTCAGCTTGGCAACCGGCTGTGCGGGGTCAGCGGCCATTGCCGTCCCGACCAGAACGGTCAGTACGAATGCCGGTATAAGGTTGATTAGTCTTGCTACTCTCATTGCCCCCTCCTTGGTTTTAAATAAATCGAGTTTAATTTAATTACGGATTTTAATCACGGATTTATATAACGTCTTTAGGTGCTTGTCAACCATTGCCTGTCGCGGATCGTCGTTATTTTGGGCCCCGGCGGAATTTAGGGGGCTACATCGACTTGTTCCAGGCAAGTTTGCGTTCCAGCAGCCTCGAAAGGGAGGTGAACGCGTAGCAGATCACGAAGTAGACCGCCGCGATGAAGATGAAGATTTCCGTCGGGTAGGCCATGGTCCGGTTGTTGATCTGGGTCGCTACGTGGGTCAGCTCGGAGACCCCCACGATGAAGGCCAGCGAGGTGTCCTTGATCAGCGAGACGAACTGGTTCACGAAGGAGGGGATCATGTTGCGAAGCCCCTGGGGGAGGACGATGTAGAGCATCGCCTGCCACGGCTTGAGCCCCGTGGAGAGGGCAGCCTCGGTCTGCCCCTTGGGGATCCCCTCGATCCCCGCCCTGACGATCTGGGACATGTAGGCGGAGGTGAAGAGGGTGAGCCCCATGATGACGGTCTCGCTTTCCGGGGTGGTCTTCCCGAGGATGAGCGGGAGAAGGAAGTACATCCAGAAGATCACCATCAAAAGCGGGAGCCCGCGGACCGTGTTGATGAACACCATGACCGGGATCCGGATCAGGCGCTGCCGCGAGATGCTCAAAAGCCCGAGGACGAGGCCGCCGAAGAGCGAAAGGACGCAGGAGACCACGGCCAGCCAGATGGTGAGGGCGAATCCACCGAGCGGCCCGTTGGGGTAGCGGCCGATCATGAAGTAGGTGATGTTGTCGGCGATGACGTGAAAATCGAGGAACGGTTCCATCGCTATGCCGCCTTGTGCGGGTTGAGGACCCGCCGGTCATACTGATACACCAGGAAGGTGATGCTGCTGGAGATGACGAGGTAAACGACGGTGGCCGCCCCGAAGGCCTCGAACCCCTTGAAGGTGTAACTTTCCACCTGGCGGGCCTGGTAGGTGAGCTCGGCAACGCCGATGGTCATCGCCAGCGAAGAGTTTTTGGCGAGGTTCAGGAACTGGTTCACCAGGGGGGGCACCGTGATGCGCACCGCCTGGGGAAGAATGATGTACTGCATCGAGCGCAGGTAGGAGAACCCTGCACTGCGGGCGGCTTCCATCTGCTCCTTGGGGATGGAGAGGATGCCGGAGCGGATGTCCTCCGCAATGAAGGCCGAGGTGTAAATGGAGAGCGCGATGACGGCGGCGGCGAATTCGAAGTTGGTGTTGTTCAGCCAGTCGTTGACGGCCTGGGGGAGGATCTTGTAGGAGCCGAAGTACCAGAAGAAGATCTGGACCAGCAGCGGGGTGTTCCTGAAGAACTCCAGGTAGGCCAGTGCGATGTAACGGACCGGCTTCACCTGGCTCATGCGGAGCACGGCCAGCAAGAGCCCCAAAACGAAGGCGAAGACGATGGAGATGGCGGAAAGCTCCAGGGTCACCTTGACGCCGGAGACGAGCCACTCGAAGTATTTACCCGAGGTGATGATCGACCAGTCGAAATGATAATTGAGCATCAACGAGCCTCTATGGTTTATCTACTCATCGGATAACGCATCGGCATCCCCTCCCCCTTCAGGGGAGCGGCAGGTGGCAGCACCCTCTCGCGAGGGTATCCCTGCCCCCCCTCCGGATGGGAAGGGGGGCAAGGCGGACCTTATTTGTCAGCGGTGATTTTGAAGGTGCGCTTGAGCGGGGTGGAGGTCTTCGGACCGAACCAGCGCTCGAAGATCTTCCGGGCTTCGCCGTTTCTCTCCATCTCGAGGAGGGTCTTGTCGACAAACTTCACGAAGTTGGTGTCGCCTTTGCGCATGCCGAGTCCGTAGGGCTCGTTGGAGATCTGGATGTTCGGGATCTCGAACTTGTTCTTGTTGGGAGCCTTGCCGAGGATACCGGCCAAGATGGACTCGTCGGTGGTGACGGCGGCGACCTTACCCTGCTGCAGGGCCAGGAAGGCCTGCGGATAGTCGTCGAAGGAGAGGACGGTGGCGGTCGGGATGGCGGCCTTCACGTTCTGCTCGGAGGTGGAACCCTTGGCGGTGCCGATCTTCTTGCCGGCCAGGTCCTTGAGGCTCCTCACCTTCCCTTTCGGGGTGATGAACTTCTGGCCGGTCAGGAAGTAGGTGTAGGAGAAGTCGATCTGCTTCGCGCGCTCCGGGTTTTTGGTCATGGTGGCGGCGATGATGTCGATGTTGCCTTCCTCGAGCTGCGGCATCCTGCTGGCGGAGGTAACCGGCTTGAGCTCAAGCTTCACGCCGAGTTTCTTCGCGATGTACTTGCAGAAGTCGATGTCGTACCCGACGATCTCGCGGGTCTTCTCGTCGATGTAGCCGAAGGGGGGAAGGGAGTCCTTCACGCCGACCACCAGCACACCTTTCTTTTTCACCTCGGCCAGGGTGTCGCCGGCAGCGAGGGCGCTGTGGGCGAGAGTGCCGACCAGCAGTACAGCGGCAAACAGGGTCATCAGTTTCTTCATCGTGCATCCTCCTTGAGTTAATGGTAGTGCAGCATGAAAAGGTACGACGACTATCCTCCTCCCAGCCGCCCCCGATGAGGGGTGACCGGGAGAAAGGCGATACTCGGAAAACTCCGCCAGCCAAGTTCCCCTCTCTCCAGGGAGTGGACAGGGCGAGGACCGGGCTAATCAATGCATGGGCGAGAGCAGCTGTTTCAGGAACTGCTGCGCCCTTTCGTGCTGGGGATTCTTGAAGAATGCCTCTGGCTCTCTCTCCTCGAGGATGACACCGGCGTCCATGAAGACCACCCGGTCGGAGACCTCGCGGGCAAATCCCATCTCGTGGGTTACCACCACCATGGTCATTCCGCTCTTGGCCAGATCCTGCATGACCGCCAGCACCTCGCCGATCATCTCCGGGTCCAGGGCGGAGGTCGGCTCGTCGAACAGCATGATCCGCGGCTTCATCGCCAGCGCCCGGGCGATGGCGACGCGCTGCTGCTGCCCGCCGGAGAGCTGGGTGGGATAGGCATCCCTCTTCACGGCCAGCCCGACGCGCTCCAGGAGCGCCATGGCCTGCTCCTCGGCCTCCTTTTTGGGAGTCTTCCTGATCTTGATGGGGGCCAGGGTGATGTTGGAAAGCACCGAAAGGTGCGGATAGAGGTTGAACTGCTGGAATACGAAACCGACCTCGGCCCTGAGCTTATTGATGTCGGTCTTCTTGTCGGAGAGATCCATGCCGTCGACGACCAGGCGTCCTTCGTTGATCGGTTCCAGCTGGTTGATAGTCCTGATCAGGGTCGACTTGCCGCTTCCGGAGGGACCGCAGACAACGACGACTTCACCTGGTTTGACATGCAGGTTGATATCGTTAAGCACATGCAGCTTCTTGAACCACTTGTGGACACCCTCGAAGGTAATCATCTGAACTCCCAGAGGCTCTTGGATACAAGGAAAACGGATGGAAATCCGTTGCATCTTAAGTAACAGTTACATGAATTGCAACTCAAAGTTTGGCCGTCCTGAACAAAATTAAAACGGCATTGTCAGAAATCCCGGATCTATATCATACGAGGTGATCGAGATTGTGCAACTGTGTGATTGAACTTATTTTCTGTGCCAGTGCGCTTTCCACTTTGCCACGTGCCCCGGGAGAGAGGACGGGGGTCAGGGAAGCGTTGAAAGCGGCTGGGAAATAATCGGGTTTGCGTGAGCCGGGAAGTCCGCTGAAATTCCCCCTGTCCCTCCTTCGCAACGGGGGGACAGGGAGATGAGCCGCAGGAGGGAGAAGGAGCCGGGAACTTAGATCGATGGGTGTCCGAGGGTGCCGCGGATCGGTATGGAGTAGGCGCCGGGGGAAGTCTGGTACTTGACCAGCAGCAGGAAGACGAACTTCTGACGCTCGAGGAACTCGGGCTTGGGCATCATCTCCAGGGTGAGGTCGAGGGGGGAATTGGCAACCGGGTTGGCAAGGACGCTGGCCCCTTTCAGCCGGACGTAGATGCCGTCCCCTTCCAGGGTGAAGCTCTTGAGGTCGGCCTTCCCCTTGGTGATGGCGAGCGCACCTCGCACCTGGCGGTAGGAGGCGTCGGGAAGTGGCATGGCTCCGATCTTCACCCCGCCCAGCTCGGCCCCCCGCACCTCCAGCTTGATGTCACCCTCCGGGGCGTGGTTCACCATCTTCACCTGGCCGTCCACCTTGAGCTCCCCGCGGACCTTGGCCTCGGCCACCGAGGTGAAGAAGGGGACGTCCTCCAGCCGAATCCCATTCCCTTTCAGGTTCCACCCCTGGGTCCGTCCCGCGGTGGCCTCGCCGGAGAGCTCTCCCCCCGCCCCTACCCCGGCATGGTAGGCGAAAACCGCCTTGCCGGTGAAGAGGGGGAAAATCTCCAGACGGACCCGTGCCCTGCGTAGTTTGAGAAGAGACCCCTTGTCCGAGGAGATCTCGACGTTGTCGGCCTTGACCCCGACCGGGAAGGCCTTGCCGAAGCCGGTGAAGGCGACGGTGTAGCCGGCATTCTCCGCCGCCCGCACGATCACCCCTCTGATGGCGTCGTTGGGGGTGAAGACGAGGGTGAGGAAGAGAAAGGCCAAAAGGCCGGCGGGAATGCCGGCCACGTAGTAGACGAGGCGCTGTTTCATCGAGCGGTCGCGGCCGGAGCCGGCTTGAGCAGGGCAACGGTGAGGGTGACGTCCAGCTTGGAAGGATCGTCGAAACGCTGCTTGACGAGTGCCTTCTTGACGGTGACCGGCCGCGTCCCCTTCTCCAGCCGGAACAAAAGGTTGGCGAGCTCGTTGGCGGTGAGGGCGTCGATCTTGATGTCGGCGGCGTCTTCCTGGTAGCCCGGGATGTCGTCACCCTTGACCGGCTTGACCTGCACGCCGCGCCCCTTGATCCCGATCTCGTCGATGATCTTGGCGGGGGTGTCGTCGAGCTTGGTGGACGCCAGCCGGTTGGCCATCCGCTGGGCCACGGCGTTGGCGCCCTGGTAGCGGATCTTGAGCCGCATCATCTCGCTGACGTCCGCCTCGCGGGCCCGTCTCTTCTTCTCCAGCGCGGAGATCCTGCTGTTGATGGCGGAGAGGGTCACCACGACGATCAGCAAGGCGGCCAGCACGATCCCGAGCCGCTGCCGGGTGCGGACGTCGAGCCGCTGGAAGTTGGCGATCAGTTCCTGGTGGGTCATTTCTGGGCCCCCTTGAGGGTTCCGGTCAGGGTGAAGGTCACGCTCCCGTCGGGACGCGACTTGACCTCCCCGACGTCGAGCGAGGCAAAGAGGGGGGCGGCGCGCCCCTTGAAGGCGTTGACCGCCTCGGCGCTTTTGGCGTCACCCTTCAGGCGGACATCGGTGCCGGTGATCTCCGTCTCGTAGATCCCGCCGATATCGTCGTTCTTGGCCAGGGCGAGGTCCTGGAGGAGCTTCAACACGTTGCTGCTGGTCCTCGTCCCTTCCAGCCGCTTGATCTCGGCACGGACCTCGGAGACTTCGTCCACCGCCTTCTTGCGGGAGGGAAAAACCTCGCGGTAGATCCCGGAGATGGACTTGTCGAGCGAGGCGAGGTCCCTCTTCACGAGGTAAAAGCGGACGCCGCTCTCGACGAGGAAGAGAAGCACCACGGCGGCGGCGAGGAGAACCGTCATGCGCAACTTGCGGTAGAGCTTTTCGTTTCCTGCGGTGTAGGCGAGCGGTCCGCGGCGGAGGTTGATGGCGCTTCCGTCGGCCACCGCGGCAGCCACCGCGTAGGCGCCGGCCAGGTCGTGGGCGGCGTGGGCATCGCCGCCGAAGGACTCGGCAAGCGACGGGGAGGCCTTGGCCAGCGTCTCGCCCTCGGCCGACTGGTTGGAATGGGAGATGACCCGCTCCACCTTCACCTCGCGGGAGAGCTCCAGCGCGGTGAGGGTGCGGTGTACCTCGTCCTCGCCGGAACCCGGGGGGAGCGCCCGGCAAAAGGAGGTGACGCCGTTGGCGTAGACCGCCAGCGCCTCGCCATCGGTCACCGCGACGTCGCCCGTTTCCGGGGCGAGCTTGTTCCAGTGGAAAAGCGAAGCCGTCACCGTCTCCGGCTCGGCCCCCGCCCCCTTCAAAAGCTCGATCCGGGAGGTGAGCTCGTGGAGCCGTCCCCAGATCGCCAGCATTCTGCCGTCGGTGAGCGGGAGGGCGTCGAAGACCACCGCGTCGGTATCGAGCGCGGTCTCCCCCTTGAGCTCCAAGGGGAGCAGCTCGCGGACCTTGGCCCGGTCGGAGATGGGGAGCTGGACTTCCCTCATGAACAGATGGGAAGGGGGAAGCGCCAGGGCGACCCGGTGATCACCCCCGCTGGCGGCTACCGCCTCGGCGAGGATGCGGGCCACCTCTTCGTCACCGGTGACGGCGTGGCGCTCGGCGGAGAGAAACCCGACGCCGCCCCGCTTGGGCCTAAAGCGCGCCAGGATCAATTCATCGGTCTTCAGCTGGACGACCAGGATATCCATCAATACTCTCTCCAATAAACGATGAGGGGCTGCGTGCCACCCATCCTGACTACCGCTTCCGCCACACTCACACTCTCCCCGACCTTACCCTCCGAATGAATCCGGTAGACGGAACCCTGGTAGCAGACCTTGGTTGAGAAGTTCATGGAGATGGACTCGATGCCGGAGATGGCGTTGAGATCGCCTATGGAAGCGATCGGCTTCTTGCTCCGGGCGTCGATGATGCTGTCCACCTTGTCGTCGGTGAGGGAGGTGTCGAGTGCGCAGAGCACCTCTCTCGGCGCGGTGTTGACATTGACCTGGGTGGCGGATTCGGAATCCGACTGGCTGCCGTACACGGTGACGTAAGGCTTCAGCTTGTCCACCAGGGCCGGGGTGTACCCCTTGAGCAGGGCGAGTTCGTCAACGGTTTCGAGCCTTGCGTTCTTCGCCTGGTAGGGGACCTTCAGCGCCCGGTAATAATTGGTCTCGGCTCCGCCGGGGTGAGGGGCGTCGTTCGTGTCTACCCAGTCGAGCAGAGTGTCGATCAGGTCCCCCGCCCCCTGGATCTTCAGTTTGTTGAAAAGGCGCAGCGCCATCTCCGTCTGGTCGTTACGGGTTCCGTTGGGGGTGGTGGCGGTGTTCAGGTTGAACTTGCCGGTCTCTTCCTCGATGGTGAAGGAGACCGTCCCCACCCCGGCGTCGTAGCTCTGCGGCTTGGCCCACGGCTCCAAGAGCGAGGAGTAGGCGCTGTTCTTGCTCCCCTGCCGCAGGAGACTCGACATCTGCAAAAGCTTCATGGCGCCGGTGACCCCGGACTCCGCCAGAAGCGAAGCCTGCTGCGAAGCGGCGAAGTTGTGGCTGTGCGAGGTGTCGACATAGACCTCGTTCATGAATTCCACCAGGAGCGCCACCAGCAGGGCGGTGACGATCAGGGTGATGACCAGGGCGAAGCCGCGCTCGTTTCTCATGGCGCCCCCCGCTTCATCCCCGGCGAGGCGATGGTGGTGAAGGTTCCGCCCCCCTTGGTGGTCACCGTGATCCGCACCGCGTTAGGGATTCCCGGGTTGAAGCCCGGCGCGGAGTCCCACGTCTTAACCCACTTCCCACCGTCGTAGCACTCCACCAGGAAGCTCTCCACCTGATCGATGACCGGGTAGGGATAGCTCTTCACCGTGGTGTCGAAATAGGGGTCGCGCGACTCCCGGACCAGGGTCAGCACCCCATCCTTCTCGCGGACGAAGTAGCTCACCAGGGTCAGCCCGGATCCCGGGGCCGTGTCCACCCGGGGGGGAGCGAAGAAGGTGAAGGCGATGAGCGACGCCGGTTTGCCGAAGACGTCGCGGTCCTCGACCTTGAAAATGGCCTTACTGGCCGTATTGGCCCCCATGGCGGGAAAGTAGGCCGAGGCGATCTCGTTGTGGAGCCGTCCCAAGGTCGAGGAGAGCTCGCGCCGCGCCTCGATCCGGGCGCCGCCGCGCTCGCGGGCCGCGGTCACCGAGAAATAGGTGCCGTAGAGCGCCCCGGTGAGGATGACCATGAGGGCCAGTGCCACCAGCAGCTCTATCAGGGTGAATCCCTTACTGTTGAGCATTCTTGGCTGCATACTGGACCAGGGAAACCTTCTTCTTGCCGTCGTCCCAGCTGACGGTCAAAACGATCCGGTTGAGCCCCGGAAGATCGGGGACCGGGGTGATCTCGCGCCCCCACTTCAGCTCCGGGTGCTCCTTGAAGGTACCCTCGGTGTCCTGGGTTTTGGCGAATTCGGGGTCGTCGAGCTTGGCCCGGCCGGCCAGCACGGCGGTGGTCTCTTCCGCGTCGCTGCTCACCAGCGCGAGGTTGTAGTTGAGGGAGGAGATCACCGTCAGCAGCACACCGGCCGCGATGGCGAGGGCGATCATCACCTCGAGGAGCGTGAAACCTCTCACGAGACCACCTCCCCGTCGAGCGACTTGTATCCTTCCAGCACCTGGACCTTGCCGCCGGAGGGGTAGGCGATCACCGTGTAGTGCTCCTCGCCCCCCTTCAGATGGACGACGATGCAGTCGGAGTAGCCGCCGGGACCGAAGGGAAGGACCACCTCCCCTTCCGAGACCTTGCCGAGCTGGGGGACCAGCACGTCCTCGATGGTGATCCCTTCCTCGATCAGCCGGCGCCCCATGAAGTTATCGTCGGGGGCCCCCTCCTCGCCTCCCGAGCTGAGCTTGGCAATCGAGGTGGTGCTCTCCGAGATGTTCAGGTGCAGCCGGTAGATCCCCTTGGTGACGATGGCCTGATCGTTGAGGAACCGGATGCCGGAGGCTAAGTTGCGGGCGGAGTTCTTCAGCCTGGTCCCCTCGGGCGCCGGCAGACGGGGCACCACCACCGCCGCGGCCAGGGCCACGATGAGAATCACCACGACCATCTCGATCAGGGTGAATCCCGCCTGGTACCTTACCATTGCCCCCCTAGCCCCGATCCTCCTGAGAAGAAAGTCCCCCTTTGGAAAAGGGGGATTTAGGGGGATTTTCTCCAAGCGTCGGCTGCAGCAAATCCCCCCCGCCCCCCCTTTTTCAAAGGGGGGAGAAGAGGGTGAGAAGCTCGAAGCTTGGCGCCGGCGAGATATTGTCATGGCTTTACGTTCCGGATTCAGCTCGTCCGCTCCCCACGCCTTGCGGCACCGGCACTACTTCCCGAGGTTCCAGCTCTCGATGTCGGCGTTTTTGCCATCGCCGCCGCGTACGCCGTCGGCCCCGAAGGAGTAGAGGTCGTAATCGCCGTGCTCGCCCGGGGAGAGGTAGACGTAGTCGGTCCCCCAGGGATCCTTGGGAACGCTCTTGTTCTCGAGGTACCCTTCGTCCTTGTACTTGGTCGGGATCTTGCCGGTAGTCGGCTTGGTGACCAGCGCCTGGAGCCCCTGGTCGGTGGAGGGGTAGAAACCGTTGTCGAGTTTGTACAGCTTCAGCGCGGTCTCGATGTTGCGGATCTGCACCTTGGCGTCGGAGATCTTGGCGTCGTCGCTCCGGCCGATGATTTTCGGCGCGACCACGGCTGCCAGGATGCCGAGGATGACGATGACCACCATGAGTTCGATAAGAGTGAAGCCGCGGCTTTCTTTCAACTTCAACATGTGTACCTCTCCGTGTTGGACTTTTACGCATCAGCCCGTCGGCGACGGGAGTAAATCTTCTGCTATTTCACCAGCTCGTTCATCTCCATGATCGGGAGCAGCACCGCGATGACCATGAAGCCGATGGCGAGCCCCATGCCGAGGATGAGCATCGGTTCGAGGAGGGCCATGGAGCGGGTGACCGAGGCGTTGAACTCGTTCTGGAAGGCGTCGCCGGACTTGATCAGCATCCGGTCCAGCTCGCCGCTCTTCTCGCCGACCGCCGCCATGTGGGTAAGGAGCGGCGGAAAGAGCGGGCTCGCCTTGAGCGCCGCCGAGAGGCTCCCCCCCTGGATCAGCGTCTCGCGCGCCTCGGCCAGGAAGGTCTTGTACTCCCGGTTGACGACCGCCTCCCCGGTGATGTCCATCGCCTTGATGATCGGCACCCCGCTCTGCAAAAGGAGCCCGAGGACCTTGGTGAAACGCGACAGCACGAGCTGCCGCCAGAGCGCCCCCACCAGGGGAACCTTCAAGAGGAGCCGGTCCCGCTTCTTGACCATCTCCTCGTCCTTGGAGATCCGTTTCAGGGCGTAGTAGACGCCGCCCCCCGCCAAAAGGAGCGCCCACCACCCTTTCCTTACCAGGGTGCTGGCCTTGATGAGGACGATGGTGATGAACGGGAGGGTCGCCTTGTTCTGCTGGAATACGGTGACGATCTTGGGGACCACGAAGGCGAGGAGGACCAGCATGACACCGGTCCCCACCACTACCATGATGGCAGGATAGATCAGTGCGGTGATGACCCGGCTTCTGACTGCCGCCTGGTCTTCCTGGAACTCGGCCAGCCGCTCCAGCACCACTTCCAGGGCGCCGGACGCCTCACCGGCCGCCACCATGCCGACATAGCTCTCGGAGAAGACCGCAGGCTCGGCGGAGAGCGACTGGGCGAGCCCCTGACCTTCAGCCAGCCGGTCGCGCACCCGCCCAAGCACCCGCTTGAGCTCCCCCGGCGGCTCCTGTTCCCAGAGGGTCGCTACCGCCTCGTAGACCGGTACCGCGCTCCCCAAGAGAGTGGCGAGCCGGCGGGTGGCCAGCGAGAGGTCGGGGACGCTGACGCGAGACTTTAAAAGCCCCTTCCCGCCGGCCTCGGCGGCCGGGGCGATGTCCTTGGCGTAGAGCCCTTTCTGCTTGAGCTGGACGCGGGCCTCGTTGAGAGTCGGGGCATCGACCACACCGGAGACCTCCGCGCCGGCGGCATTGAAGGCGCTATAGCGAAAGATCGGCATAGTCCTCCTGGGTTACCCTCAGGACCTCCTCGATGGTGGTGATCCCCCGGGCGACCTTTTCCATTCCGTCGTCACGCAAGGTCCGCATCCCCTTGGAAGTGGCGTACTCCTTGATGGCGCCGGACGAAGCCTGGCGGATGATCATCGAGCAGAGCTCGGCGTCGATGGTGAGGAGCTCGTAGATCCCGATCCGCCCCACGGTGCCGAGGTTGAAACACTTCTCGCAGCCGCGCCCGCGGTAGAGGACCGGCGGGAGCTCCACCCCGGGATAACTCGTCTCCGGGACATAGGACTCCTTGCAGTGCGGGCAGATCACCCGGACCAGGCGCTGGGCGAGCACCGCCGAGAGCGAGGAGGCGACCATGAACGGCTCGATCCCCATGTCGATCAGGCGGGTGACCGCGGTGGCGGCGTCGTTGGTGTGCAGGGTGGAGAGCACCAGGTGGCCGGTGAGCGACGCCTGCATGGCGATCTCCGCGGTCTCGGCGTCGCGGATCTCGCCTATCATGACCACGTCCGGGTCCTGGCGCAGGATGGAGCGCAGCCCGGCGGCGAAGGTCAGCTCGATCTTCGGATTGACCTGGATCTGCCCTACCCCTTTCAGCTGGTATTCGATCGGGTCCTCGACGGTGATGATGTTCTTCTCCGGCGAGTTGATCTGGTTGAGCGCCGCGTAGAGGGTGGTGCTCTTACCGGAACCGGTCGGGCCGGTGACCAGGATGATCCCGCTCGTCCGGGAGAGGAGCCTCCCCATCAGGGCGTCGTTACGCCCGGAAAGGCCGATCTCGGTCAGGGAGAGGATCCCCCGCTGCTTGTCCAGAAGCCTCAGCACCACGCGTTCGCCGAAATAGGTCGGGATGAGGGAGACACGGATGTCGACGTCGCGGCCCGCGACCTTGATCTTGATGCGCCCGTCCTGCGGGAGCCTCTTCTCGGCGATGTTGAGCCCGGCCATGATCT
The DNA here is from genome assembly GCF_023652955.1 of Geomonas sp. Red32. Taxonomy (GTDB): domain Bacteria; phylum Desulfobacterota; class Desulfuromonadia; order Geobacterales; family Geobacteraceae; genus Geomonas. Next base: position 183,091 of record NZ_JAKLOY010000001.1, read on the forward strand.
TCACACGGGAGGTGAGCGCCTCCTGGATCACCTTGGGGGGCGAAAGCATCTTGTAGAGGAGGCCGTCGATCCGGAAGCGGACCTCGAGATCCCGCTCGAACGGCTCGATGTGGATATCGCTCGCCCGCTCCTTGACCGCCTGGAAGAGGATGGAGTTCAAAAGCCTGATGACCGGCGCCTCGTCGGTCAGCTCCATCAGGTCGCGCGGTTCGTTGAAGGAGGTGGCGACGGCGGAGAGTTCCTCCCCTTCGAGCTCCTCGACCACCTCTTGGGCGGAGGAGCCGGAGAGCCGTGCGTAGAGCCGGTTCACGGCATCGAGGAGCGCCGGGCGCGGGACCACCACCACGGAAACCGGGTGGCCGAAGAGTCCCGCCATCTCGTCAACCGCGAGGAGGTTGGCCGGGTCGGCGCTGGCCGCCACGATGATGCCGTCCTCCAGCCGCAGGGGAAGGAGCAGGTTGTTGCGGGCGAAATTCAGCGGAATCCGGTTAACGAGCCCCGTGTCCACCTTGCTGTCGTCGATCTCCGCCTGGAAGGGAAGCCCCAGCCGGGTCGCCACATTTTCTATGTCCGTCATCAATTCTGGCATGTGGTCCTTAAAGAAACGCCCCTCCCTCCAGGGGAGGGGGAAAGGAGGGTACCTTTATGGGGCCGGCGGCGCCGGCGCCGGCAGCGCCACTGCCGGCGTCGCCTTGATCGCCTCCGGGACGTTCAGCTGCTTCTCGCTCTTTGCCGCGTCGGCGAAGCTGTTTTTCTGGGAGGTCGAGGCGTCGGCCATGTCGCGGGCGTCCTTGATGATCCGCGGGGTGAGCATGATCAACAGGTTGGTCTTCTCGCGCGTAGTGTTCTTGGTCTTGAAGAGCCACCCAAGCCCCGGGATATCGCCCAAGAGCGGGATCTTGCTCTCCGTCACCTGGTCGCGGTCCTGGATCAGCCCGCCGATCACCACGGTGTCCGTGTTCTTCACCACCACCGAGGTCTTGGCGGAGCGCTTGGTGCTCCCGAGGTTAGGGTTGGTGGCGGTGCCGAAGTCCTTGACTGCCGAGATCTCCTGGTAGATGTCGAGCTTGATGTACTCACCCTCGCTGATCTGCGGCTTGATCTTGAGGATGATACCGGTGTCCTTCCGCTCGATCGACTGCTGGGAAAGGCCGGTGGAAGTCAGGTTGGTCCCGGAGAGGAAGGGGACGTTTTCGCCCACGAAGATCTCCGCCTCCTTGTTGTCGCTGGTCATCACGTTCGGGGTGGAAAGGACGTTCAAGGCCCCGTTGGTCTGCAGCGCCTGGAGCACCACCGGGAAGTTGGCGGCGCTCCCCAGGAGGTTCAGGTTACTGACCGAGACCCCGGCGGTGGTCAGTGCCGCGAGGGTGGATCCCAGCCCGGCAAAGGTGTTGAAGGGGTCGAAGCTCGCCGCGGTGGAAACCGAACCGTTGGAGGCGGCACCCAAAAAGCCCCACTGGACGCCGAGGGCCTTGGCCTTGTTGATGGAGACCTCGGCTATCATGGCCTGCACGAAAACCTGGCGGCTTCTGCGGTCGAGCTTCTGGATCACCTGCACGAGGTTCTGGTAGTCGGTGGGCGAGGCCACGACAACCAGCGAGTTGGTGGCCTTGTCCGGAGTGATGCTCAGCTTGTCGAAGACGGCTGCCTGCGGTGCGGCAGCGGCGCCCGGAGTGGCCGGGGCGGCGGTTGCCGCCGTACCCTTCACCACCCCCTCGAGCACCTTGGCGACCTCGGCGGCCTCGGCATTCTCCAGGTAGTAGACGTTCACCTTGCTGCTGGTGGTGGGCGGGACCACGTCGACCAGGGAGACCAGGTTCCTCACGTCCCGCTTGTCCTTTTCCGAGCCGAAGACGATGAGTGCATTCAGGCGGGTGTCGGCCACCACGCTGGTGGTGCCGGAGCTCGCTGCCGGAGCTCCCCCCGCACCTGCCGCGGCCGCCTGCTTGCCGCTGCGCCCCCCCAGCCAGTCCTTCACCACGTTGAGGACGCTGTCCACGGAGGCGTTTTTGAGAAAGACCAGCTCTGGCTTTTCGCGCACCTGGTCGGTGTCGACGTACTTGAGGATCCCCATGATCTTCTGGGCGTTAAGGGCCGAGTCGATCAACAGGAGCATGTTGCTGCCGAAGGCGGTGATCTGCCCGTCACGGGAGATGAGCGGCTGCAGGACGCTCACCGCATCCTGGGGAGCGATGTGCTGCAGCGGGAGGACCCGCGCCTGGTAGGTATCGTTCACCACCGACCGCTCGCCGTCCACCAGCACCCTCATCCCGGACTGCTTGGCCGCCGCCGTGGGGACGATCTTCATCACCTTCCCCGCCGGTACCACCGTGAACCCCTTGAGCTCCAGCACCGAGGTGAAGACGTTGTAGGCGTCCTCGTTGGAGAGCTTGGTCGGCGAGAAGATGGAGATCTTCCCCTTGACCCGGTCGTCCATCACGAAGTTCTTCCCGGTCAGGTCGCTGATGAATTTCACCATGGTGGCGATGTCCACGTCCGTAAAGTTCAGCACCACCCCCTTGGCCAGAGCCAGGTTCGGGGCGGCCAGCAGGAACATCAGCATGGCAATGGTACGTGCGAATCGACTTTTCAAGTCATCTCTCCTGTCAATGTTCAAAGAGAATGCATTCTCTATCGAATGTCATAGGTGAAGGTGGTGGGCTGTCCGTCGCGGACGAGGTCCAGCTTGATGCGGCTTTGCCCCTTGAGCGAGGCGAAGGACTGGATCGCCTTCTCCGGGGAATCGATCGGGAAGTCGTTGATCTTCATCAGCACGTCGCCGTTTCTGATGCCGATGGTGCCGAAGATCCCCTGGGGCTTCACCTCCGAGGCGCGGAACCCCTCGACCTTGCCGTCCTTCATGCTGGGAAGGAGCCGGGCGTCGGTCATCGCCTGCCCGATGTTGTCGAGGGCGGCGTTCAGGGCCCGCTGGTCTACCACGTAATTCCCGGACCCGGTGGCGGCCGCCAGACCTCCGGCCGCCGACTGGGCGGGGGCCGCCGCGGGAGTGGATGCCGCCGCCGCGGCCGCGGTCGGCGTCAGGATCTTGACACGCTTTCCTCCCACCAGGATCTCCGCCACGTCCTTCCTGACCGCCACCAGCGGCCCCGCCGAAAAGACGATGTCTCCCAGCCGGAAGACCCGCTCCTCGTGGGTGGTCCCCTTGGCGACCAAAGCGAAGCTTTCCCGGAAGGAACCGACCGCGGTCCCGAGCAGGGTCAGGTCGCCGGCCGAGGGGGCCGGAGCCGCCGCAGCCGCCGCACCGGGAGCGCCGGCCGGAGCCTGGCTGATCGGGGTCAGCTTGCCCTGGGTGGCCTTCCCGAAAAGCCCTTTTTCCAGGATGGCCGAGAAGCTCTGCAGATCCTCGGAAGCCGGAGACTGAGTCGATTGCTGGGCGGCGGGTCGGGCGGTTCGCGGATAAAGAGAGGAAATCTTGAAACTGACCAGGTCGGCGGCGATAAGCGCCATGGCTGCGATAGCCAGCACGGCCAGCAGAACGTTGAGGGGAAGAATCCACCGCGGCATGAAGGGCCCTTTGATTTCCTAGCGTTAGAACTGTCTGAATATATTAGATGGACCCGCGTTATGCAACTCAAAAAAGGGAACGCTATAATGAGTCGGCCGGCCTTCGGGACTTATGAGCCGACCCCGTTTACAGCAAGTGGCGTGCCACTTCAGGAGCTGGGCGGACGAACGGGTACTTCATTGTAGCTAAACGGCTCCCTCATTGCAATGGCGCTCCCATGAAGACCTTCGAGCCGCCGTTTTCATAAGGCCTCCGCCGCCCCCTGCTGCGCACATTTTTTTGACTCGTCAGCAGATTGACGCCGATATCGCCCCGTCCTCCGTTTAAAAAGGAATGTCCCCTCCCCCGGCGGCCTCACCTCCCCCGGCGGATAACAGGTCCCCCCCTTTGACAAAGGGGGGACAGGGGGGATTTCAGCCGTAGTAGCCCCCGCCGAGAATCTTGAAGGCGAACAGGTGCTGTGCTAGACTCAGCCGCCGTTCCGAACTCCAGGAGCCAGACCATGCCCCCAATCGCCATACTCGCCTCGACCATCATGGAGCTCTCCCAGCTCGTCAAGGCCGCCTCGGCCGTCCCCGTCGAGCTTGGCCACCTGGAAGCCTACCGGGGGAGCGTGGCCGGGCGGGAGGTCCTCTGCGCCGTCACCGGCATCGGCAAGGCCAACGCGGCCTCCGCCACCACCGTCCTGCTGGAGCGCAAGGAGATCGAACTGCTGGTCAACATCGGCTGCGGCGGTGCCTTCCCCGGCCAAGGGCTCTCCGTCGGGGGGCTCGCCATCGCCACCTCGGAATGCTTCGCCGACGAGGGGGTGTTGACCCCGCAGGGATGGCACGGACTGGATCTGATCGGCATCCCCCTCTTCGAGCACGGCGGCCGGCCGGTCTTCAACGCCGTGGAGCTTCCCGGGGAGCTCGCCTCCTTCTCGCTGCAACTCGCCCGCCGCCTGGGGGTGAGCGCCCAGCAGGGACCGTTTCTCACCGTCTCCACCTGCTCCGGCACCTCCGCCCGCGCCGCCGAACTCCTCGCCCACTTCCCCGCCCTGTGCGAAAACATGGAGGGGGCCGCCGTCGCACAGATGGCGCTGCTCTACGGGGTCCCATTCCTGGAGGTCCGCGGCATCAGCAACCTCGTGGAAGACCGCGACCTCTCCCGCTGGGACCTCAAAGGCGCCGTCACCGCCGCCCAAAGCTTCGTGCTCGAACTGCTCCAGTCCCCCCTCCCCCTGCCCCACCGCTAACCGTTCTCCGGGCGAAACGCTGGGGTCTTTCCCCTACTCTCACACCCCCGTGGAGTGAAAGCCCCAAGCTAAGAAAAAAGTTTATTTATTCTCATTTCCATTTCGTGCTATAGATAGACGAACATGGCAGAACAGGCCTAAAATGATCCACAACCGGCTCTGTTAGGACAGTGCCAGTATCGGAAACAGGCACGGGCAAGCGAACCGGCCCCAATCACTAAATTACCACTCCTCAATGAGCAACACCCAACCACACTGAGAGTACGAAGTCGAAACCGTTAATGATTCAGGCAGGATAATGACAATAGCAACTTCGAATTTGACTGAGACCGGCGGATCCACCAAGAGACTCACCCTGGGGTTCTCCCCCTGCCCCAACGACACCTTTATTTTCCATGCCATGGTTCATGGCCTCACTCCCTGCGGGGGGCTCGGGTTTACCGAGCGGCTCGAGGACGTCGAGACCCTGAACCAGCTTGCGCTCGGCAGTGTCCTGGACGTCTCCAAGATCTCCTATCATCTGCTCGGCCACATCCTCAAGGATTACCAGCTCTTGCGCAGCGGCGGCGCACTCGGCCGGGGATGTGGTCCCCTGCTGGTGGCCCGTGAACCGCTGGATCCCGCGAGGCTGGCGGGGAAGAGGATCGCCCTTCCCGGCCGCTACACCACCGCCGCTCTTCTTTTGCGGCTCTTCGCCCCCCAACTGACCGATTTCGTTTACCTCCCCTTTGACCGGATCATGACAGCGGTGGCGGACGGATCGCTGGACGCCGGGGTGATCATTCACGAGTCCCGCTTCACCTACCCCTCCCATGGGCTGGTCAAGGTCCAGGACCTCGGCGAATGGTGGGAGAAAGAGACCGGGCACCCGATACCACTCGGGGGGATCGCCGCCAAGCGGTCGCTGGGAAGGGAGACCCTGCTGGCCCTGGAAGACGGCATCGCCCGCAGCGTGGGGCACGCCTTCGCCAACCCCGGCTCGGCCAGGGGGTACATCCGCGCCCACTCCCAGGAGATGAGCGATGAAGTCTGCGACGCCCACATCGGGCTCTACGTGAACGATTTCACCCGCGCCCTCGGGAACGAGGGGGAGGCCGCCGTCCGTTACCTGCTCGACCGTGCCGCGCGGGAAGGGATCCTCCCCGCGCCGCCGGAAGGGCTCTTCGCCGAGCGGTAGCCGCCGGGGCGAAAAGCCCCGAGGTCCCACTATTCACTCAAGTTTTCGCCGTCGCCGCCGAAGTGTCTCGGAGGTGGCGGCACGGTCACCCACGGAGGATAAGGATGTCACATTGGTTTCCAAATAAGCGGCTGTGCCTGGTCATATTGGGCGCCTTCGTGCTTTTTTGGCTGACCGACGCCACGATCGATGCCGTGACCTTCGGCCACGAGTCGTTCTGGATCGCGCTACGCACCGCCGAGCCCCGCGAACTCTACATGCGGACCACCATGGCCGCGATGCTGTCGATCCTTTTTGCCGCCTACCAGTACTTCAGAGACCGCAAGCGCCAGGACGAACTGGCCCTCAAACATTCCGACGAACTCTCCCGCCTCTTCATCGAGTCCACCAAGGATGCCATCCTCGTCATCAACCCTCGCGGGCTGCAGGTAACCTCGCTGAACGAGGTTTTCCTGACCCGCTACGGGCTCACCCGGAAAACGGCCACCGGCAAGGAGATGCCGTGGCTGATCGAGCAGGGGTACCTCCCCGAGGAATTCCTCGCCATGATCACCGAGGCGGCCGCCACCGGCTCCTCGCTGACCCGGGAGATCACCTATCTCCGGGCGGGGGGTGACCGCCATTACGAGGAGGTCCAGACCCATCCCATCGGCGACCTCGAGCAGGGCATCGACCGCATCTGTCAGGTCTCGCGCGACGTCACCGTGCGCCGCACCTCGGAGTCGCTGCTCAGGGAATCGGAGGCGCGGTACCGGGCGATCTTCGAGAACACCGGCACCGCCCTGGCCATCGTGCTCCCCGACGGGACGCTGCGGATGGTCAACCGCGAGTTCGAGGCGATGACCGGCTTCTCGAGGAACGAGCTCGAGGCGAAGAAGCGCTGGACCGAATTCCTGGCACCGGGGCAGGAGGAGATCATCCACCAGCAGTACGGTGGACTGTCGCACGGAGACGACGCCGGGCAGCTTTTCGAGATCTGCCTGGTCAACGGCTTCGGAACGGTAAGAACCATGACCGGGAGTTGGGCTCCCATCGCGGGAACCGAGGAGGCAGTCCTTTCCCTGGTGGACATCACCTCCCAAAAGCACATCGAGAAGGAACTGAGGGAGAGCCAGGCTACCCTGGCCCTGGCCCAGCGGATCTCCCGCCTCGGCAACTGGGAATGGGATGTCACCACCGACACCATCACCTGGTCGGAGGAGATGTTCCACATGTTCGACGTCGAGCCGGGCACCTTCAAGCCGAGCTTCGACTATTTCATCGGGGTCGTCCATCCCGACGACCGCGACACCGTGGTACGGGCGGTCAACGAGGCGCTCTACAACCGCAAACCGTACCATTTGGATTACCGCCTGGTCCTCCCCGGCGGAGTGATCAGGACCCATTCGGCCCGCGGCGAGGTCAGCTACGACGCCCAGGGGAACCCGCTGCGGATGGTCGGCACCAACCAGGACGTCACCTGGAGGATGGAGGCGGAGCAGGCGCTCAGGGTCTCCGAGGAAAAATTCTCCAAGGCCTTCCGGGCCAGCCCCGACTCGATCGTCATCACCCGCGCCGAGGACGGGATGTACATCGACGTCAACGAGGCCTTCCAGGAGATCACCGGCTACACCCGCGACGAGGTGATCGGCAAGACCTCCATGGAGCTCGAGCTCTGGGCCGAGCCCGAGGCGCGCATGGTCATGCTGAGGCTTTTGAACCAGTTCGGCCACGTCCGCAACCTCGACGTGAAGTTCCGGGTCAAGTCCGGGGAGATCCGCGAGCTGCTCTGGTCGGCGGAGGTGATCGAGTACCGGAACGAGGCCTGCCTGATCGCCATCTCCCGCGACGTCACCGATCAGCGGCACCTGGAGAAGGAGCTTTTGGAAAGCGACGCGCGCCTCTTCATGAAGCACGAGGAACTGAAGAACCTCTTCCACCAGATGGAGGGCATCCGTCGCGAGTGGGAAGAGATCATGGACAGCATCAGCGATATGTTCATCCTCGCCGACCACTTCGGAAAGATCCGCCGCTTCAACCGCGCGTTGGAGGATTTCACCCGGCTTGCCCATCGCGACCTAGTCGGCCGGGACTGGCTGGAGCTCCTCGAGGAGCACGGACTGAAGGCCCACCTGCAGGCCCCTGGCGTGGAACTGCCCCACGAGGGAAGCGGCAAGCGCTTCGTGCTCAACCGCTACCCGCTGCCGACCCCGGAGATCGACGGCTCGGTGCGCGAGGTCATCATCATCAACGACACCTCCCGCATCCGGCTGCGCCACACCCCCACCCATCTCCGCCTCGCCACACCGCGCCAAGACCCTCATTAGAAGTCGGCAAATCAAGCACTTAGCCGACCGCGGCCTCATTGAAACTTGACTTACCCCCTGTCTCATGATATATGAGAACCTCGCCCAACAAAGGAGGTGCGCATGGCATCACCCGAGCGGAGCGGCAGGCTGGTGCTGGTTTTGGCACTCTGTCTGATGCTCCTCCCGATCCACACGCTTCCCCTGCTGGCTGCTGAAACCGGAGTAGAAAGCAAAGTAACGCAGGCAACACCCGCAGAAGAACCGCAGAAAAAGTCGTTGGTCAAGAGGCTGGTCGGTATAGCTACCTACTACGCCAAGAAATTCCAGGGACGCCGGACCACGTCGGGGGAACGATATCACCCCGAGAAGCTCACCGCGGCTCACCAGAGCCTCCCCCTGGGGACCAAAGTCCGGGTCAAGAACCTGGACAACGACAAAGAAGTTACGGTTGTAGTGAATGACCGTTGCCGCAAGAGAAACTCCCCGTTCATTGATTTGTCACGGGCTGCGGCAAAGAAGCTGGGATTCTTCGGATCGGGAAAGGCCAACGTGGCCATCATCCCGCTGAAGGAAGAAGGATCCTGACAATTTCAACAATATGGGCGAAGAAGTAGAAAAAAGACCGGGCATCCTCCCGGTCTTTTTTTGTCCCTCGCCCTCTCTCGCCCTCTCTCGCCCTCTCTCGCCCTCTCTCGCCCTCTCTCGCCCTGTCGTCCCTGTCGTCCCTGTCGTCCCTGTCGTCCCTGTCGTCCCTCTGGTCCCTTCGGGTGTAGACTGAAGGTACCTCCCCCTGCGGCACAAATGAAAGGAGGAATACCGACCGTTGCCGAGGCGGAGCCAAAGCCGCGGTCAAGGAGGTAACTACATGGAACGGACCGAGAAGAGACACTCCATCGTACGGCTTGTCCTGGAACTGGTCGAGCAATCGATCGTGCTCGTCTTCCTGGAACTGAAGCTCGGGGTGATGGAGATCAGACGCAACGTCGATTCTGCCAAAACAGGAGTCGCCATTGTTGCCCTGGGGGGCGCCCTGCTCCTCTTCTCCCTGGTCGCCGGGACCGCCACGGCCATCGCCGCCTTGGCGCTCGTACTTCCCGTCTGGCTCTCCGCCCTCATCGTCACCGCTCTTTACGTCTTCGCCGGAGCCGCGCTGCTCTTCACCGGGATCGGGAAACTCAGACACTTCACCCTCCTGCCAAAGGACACCATCGAACGAGCAGAGACTATCGGCAGGAAGCTGAAAAAGCACACCGAGCAGCGTCAAATAGAGGCGGCCGAGGCCCGTGGCGCAGCCGTCAGGGAAGCGGCCAGGGACGCCGGAAAAACGGAGGAACGAAAAGCAGTCAATAAGGCATGGGACGGCAAGGAGCGTAGGAAAAAACCTCGGGGAACCATCCGCGACCGCAAATTAGCCGGGGTCAGGGAACGGGAAGAGAAACAGCGGGCCCGGCAAGAGAGCAAGCTCAAAATCTACGGCGGCCCCCGTGCGGGCGCTTAGATGATAATAGCGGGCGATCCGCGCCAGCGAAACGTTGCCTGAGCGACCATTACATGGTATTAATTCCCGAGGAATTGCCGAGCGCTTCCGAAGGAGTCAGATACCATGCACCTGAAGATCCTGATGACCGCTTCCGAGGCGGTGCCGTTTGCCAAAGAGGGGGGCCTCGCCGACGTGGTGGGAGCCCTCCCCAAGTACCTCAAGGGGCTGGGGCACGATGTGCGAGTGGTGATGCCCCGCTACTACAAGGTCGACCGCGACGCCTATGGGCTGAGACAGCTCCCCGGGGTGCTGGTGGTCCCCATGGGGATCATCGGCATGATGTACTGCGGCGTCTACGAGGGGAGACTCCCCGGCAGCGACGTCCCCATCTACCTCCTCGAGCACGAGGAGTTCTTCGGCCGCGACCCGCTCTACGACCGCGACAACGAGGGATATCTCGACAACGACAACCGCTTCGTCTTCCTGTCGCGGGCGAGCCTGGAGATCTGCAAGATGCTCGACTTCAGGCCGGACGTGGTTCATGCCCACGACTGGCATACCGCCGCCGCTCCCATCCTCCTCAACACCGCCTACCGCCACGACCCGCACCTCCACGAGGCGGCCTCTCTCCTCACCATCCACAACATGCAGCACCAGGGTTCCTTCTACGAAGGGGTCATGGACATCCTCGGCATCGGGTGGCAGCATTTCAACTTCCTGGAGCTGGAAATGAACGACCAGGTCAATCTCCTCAAGGGTGGCATCTACCACGCGACCGTGCTGAACACGGTCAGCGAGGGATACGCCCGGGAGATCCAGACACCCGCCTTCGGATGGGGGCTTGAAGGGGTGGTGCGGGAGCGTTCGCCGGTGCTGCGCGGGATACTGAACGGGGTGGATTACCAGGAGTGGAACCCGGAGACTGATCGGCACCTGCCGGTCAATTTCGGATCTGACGATCTCTCAGGCAAGGCCCTTTGCAAGCGCGCCTTACAGCGGGAGATGGGACTCCCCGAGCGGGAGGAGGTGCCGCTGTTCGGCCTGGTCACCAGGCTGGTGAAGCAGAAAGGGATCGACGTCCTGGCCGAGGCCATCCACCGGATGCTGGAGATGGACATCCAGGTGGTCCTCTTGGGGGCGGGGGAACCGTGGGCGCATTTCTATTTCGGAGACGTGGCAGCCTCCCACCCCGGCCGTTTCGCCTGCCGGATCGGGTACAACAACGGACTCGCCCACCGGATCGAAGGAGGGTGCGACTTCTTCCTGATGCCGTCCGCTTTCGAGCCGTGCGGCCTCAACCAGATGTACAGCCTCCGCTACGGCACCATCCCCATCGTCCGCGCCACCGGCGGATTGGATGACTCCGTCGAAAACTTCGACCAGGCCGCCGGAACCGGCACCGGTTTCAAGTTCTGGGACCTCACCGCCGGCGCTCTCTACGACACCGTCGGCTGGGCCGTGCACACCTGGTACCACCATCCCGACGCCATCCAGGCGTTGAGGCGCCGCGGCATGGCCAAACGCTTCACGTGGGAAGAAGCTGCCGCCAAATACGAGGCCCTCTACCTGGACGCGATGCGTCTGCGCCTCGGCGACGCCCGCTTCCGCCAGAAAGAAGCCGAGCGCTCCGTCCCGTCATCCATCCCCGCCCCCGCCCCTCCCCTCGGCAAAGGCGAAAGCCTCCCAGCCTAACCTCGAACTCAGGTAGGATTTCAAAAGCGTTCCCTCTCCAATGAAAGATCCCTCCCCTTCAAGGGGAGGGTTAGGCCCCGCCTTTCATACCCTTTGACACGCCAGCCGATCCGTTGTAGAAACGTGCTCGCCAATTTTTTTAATAGACGATACCGGGAACGAAGATTCAATCGGGTGCGGCGTTATACAGGACCAGGAGGGGCGGATGGAAAAAGGCGGCAGGTTCGTCGTCGTGGACGTGGAGACTACCGGTTTCTCCGCGCGTCAGGGCGCGAGAGTGATAGAGGTCGGAGCAGTCGCCGTAGAAAACGGGCAGCTGACGGAAGAGTTCACCACCCTCATTGACGCCAGGGCACCCATCGCTGCGGGAGCACTCCGCACCCACGGCATCTCGCAGGCGATGCTGCGGGGAAAACCTGGCCCCTCCGACGTCTGGCCAGGCTTCAGGGATTTTGTCGGCAATGCCTCCCTGGTCGCCCACAACTCCCCGTTCGACAGCTCCTTCATTTTGAATGAACTGAGCAGGCTGGGACACCGTCTCCCGAACCGCTGGTACTGCACCGTCGAGCTCTCCCGCCGGAAGCTTCCCCATCTGCCCAACCACAAGTTGGAAACCGTAGCCCGGCATCTCCTCCCCGGCCTTCCCGCTGACCTCACCTTCCATCGAGCCCTCGACGACGCCCGGCTGACCGCCCGCGTCTGGCTCGCCCTCACAGGGGATCTGTAAGGGAACCGCGCCCAGATTTTGGAGCGCCTTTTTCGTACCAACCCGCAGTTGATCCAATCTTTTCTGGGTCGAGGGGGATCCTTGGTTATGACTTCCTCAAGGTAGTCTCAATTCGCACTTCTCCAGTAAGGGTGCGGTGCACCGGGCAGTGGTCGGCGATCTCCAAAAGCCGCTGCCTTTGCGCCTCATCCAACTCCCCGGCAAGCTCTATCTCACGCACGAATCTGTCGATCCGGCTCTCGCTTTCCGTGCAGTTTTCGCAATCCTGAGCGTGTACCTTCTCGTGAGAAAGCCGCACCACCACCCCGGCCAGCGGCCAGCTCTTGCGGCGCGCATACATCTGGAGCGTCATCCCGGTGCAGGCGCCGAGGGCGGACAGCAGGTACTCGTAGGGCGAGGGGCCCTCGTTGTTGCCGCCGTAGGCCACCGGCTCGTCGGCCACCAGGTGGAAACCGTTGGCGAAGATCTCGGTATGAAACCCCTCCGCCCCGGTGCGCGCCGTCACCCGGTTGTCGAGCACGACGGACGGCAGGGTTGAGGCGGCCAGGGTCCCCGGGAGGATCAGATAACGATCGGCCCAGGCGGCGATCATCTCACCGGCGTAGCGGGAGTCCCTGGCGTCGGAGAGGAGATGATCCGCCGGGTCGAGGGAGATGAAGCTCTTGGGATGGCGAGCGGCCTGGTAGATGGCGCTTGCGTTATCGATCCCCACCACCTGGTCGCGCGGGGAGTGCAGGACCAGGAGTGCCGCCGCTAGTTGGGCCAGCGTTTCGGACGGCCGCTGAGCCTCGAGGTCATCGAGCAGGCTCTTGCGAATGGTGAAGTCGCGCCCGCCGATGCGGACCGAGGCCTGGCCGCTTTGTTCGATCTGGGCAGCCGTCTCGCCCAGCATCCCCCGCAGATGGGCCGGACGGAAAGGAGCCGCGATGGTGGCCACGGCCTTCGCCGAGGGGATCTCCGCCACTGCGGCCAGGACGGCGGCTCCGCCCAGGGAGTGGCCGATCAAAAGCTGCGGAGCCTCATACTCGCGCTCCAGGAAGCGGGCAGCCGCCACCAGGTCGCTTATCTCGGAGGAGAAGTTGGTCGTTGCGAACTCCCCCTCGCTCTCCCCGATCCCGGTGAAGTCAAAGCGCAGCACGGCGATGCGCCGGCCGCTCAGTGCGCGGCAGATATGCACCGCGGCGGTGAGGTCCTTGGAGCAGGTAAAGCAGTGGGCGAAGAGCGCATAGGCGAGGGGACGCTCGTCCTCCGGGAGTTCCAGCCTGGCTGCGAGCTGCTCTCCTCTTGCATTGGGGAAGCTGACTCTCTTGGTGTTCATCGGGGCTCCCTGTTTTTCCTAGCTGCTGGCAGTGCTTGCGGCCAGCTCTGCCGCCAGCCCGGACAGGGTGGCGCAGTCCGCCAACCCGTCGAGGAAGCGCTGCGGGATGCCCGACATGCCGACCTGGGCGCCGACCAGGGCGCCGACCAGGATGGCGCGCGCCTGATTCTGGCCGCCACCGTTCACCGCATGGAGCAGGGCGGATTCGAAGTCGCCGCTGAAGCGTGCCGCAAGGTAATAGGCCGCCGGCAACTGGTGATAGATGGCGCACGGCATGCCGTAGACGATCGACACCTTCCAGGCCGGCTCGATGCGGATCGCGGGGTCGGCCACCGCTGCAGCCATGTAGGATGGCGTAAGCAGGGCATCGGGCGAGGCGAACCGTCCGGCCCGGGGCGGGTCCGGAGCGCCGGGGCGCGGCGGGCCCAGGTTGTCGCCGGTGACGGCATGAAACGGCAGCGCCCCGTTTTTCACCAGCTTCATCAATCGGTTGGAAAGATGCGTGTCCAGGAGGTGCCCCTGGACCAACTGCCCCAGCACAGCGCCGTAGGCCACGGTCATGGATACCACTACATCGTCGTTTTGAGTAAGGAGGGTGTTGCCGGTGATGGTGGCGGCAAGCTGCGCGGGGTCAGCCGCGTAACGCACTGCGAGAGCAAGGGTGCGCTCTACCGCCTCGGTGGTGTCGGCATGTCCGCCGGTCTGCCCCCAGGGCAGCCTCTGCTCTACCCTTTGCCGCCACAGTTCGCGGATCGACTGGCTGGTGTAGCCGCCCGGGCCGCTCATGGGGGTGCCGTCCAGAAACGGCAGCAGATCCTCATCCATGCGGCGGCAGAAGTCAGCCTCGTCGTACCCTCCACAGGAAACCAGCGAGGCCAGCAACAGCTTGAGGATGAATCCGGCCTGGGAGAGCTGGCCAGCCTTAAGCCCGGCGTGGTAGCGGCCGGGCTTGGGATCGGTGTACCCGGTTATCCACTCGCCGTAGTCGCGGCGCAGTTCGGCAAGATCGTAGTACCAGTGCGGCCCGAGCCCCAGGGCATCCCCAATGAAGGCCCCCATGAGGGCACCGGCCGCGCGATCCTTAATTGTTGTTTCAGCCATAGTCACCACCTCTGTCCAGTCAGAAAATAAGATCCCGGAGGATCCCAGTTAAGGTTAATCTTACGCCGCTGCCAGCCACGCCCGCGCGGCAACGACCAGGCTCTCCACTCCGGTCTGCAAGGTGGGGTGAAGGACAGGCGCGAACTTGGGACTGTGATTGACAGGAAGTTCATTCAGTCTATTCGACTGCTTGGCTTGTTCGTAGAGTTCCGGGTCCGTGCCGCCCACGAACCAGAAGACCGACGGCACGTGCCACTTGGCGCCAAACAATCCAAAATCCTCGCTCGCTGGCGCAGGCCCCGTCTCACGGACCCGTTCTGCACCGAAATACCCGCGAAAAGCGTCGGCCAGCCGGGTGCTGGCGTCGGGGCTGTTCACATTGAGCGGGTAATGGTCCAAAGACGTTATCTCGGGTTTGCGCGGGGCACCCGAAGCCTCAGCCTCGGCGTTGACGATTCGCTCGATTGCCCCCAGCACCCGTTCGCGCACGCCCGCATCGAAGGTCCGTACATTGAGTTTAATAATGGCTTCCTCGGGAATGACATTCTCTTTCGTCCCGGCCTGCAATACACCCACCGTGACAACCGCGGCATCAGCAGCTGCGACTTCGCGCGAGACTATGGTTTGTAGCCGCATCACGGTTGCCGCCGCCATGACGACGGGATCGACACTAGCCTGCGGCATGGATCCATGCGCACCGCGACCAAACAAACGGATTTGCAGGCTGTCCGCCGCGGAAGTAATGGGGCCCGCGCGCCCGGCCACTGTACCCGCCGGCCCCACCATGAGATGCTGGCCAAGTACCACGTCCGGCTTAGGAAAGCGTTTGAAGAGGCCATCGTCGATCATAGCTTGCGCACCTTCCGCCGTTTCTTCTCCGGGTTGAAATACCGCCATCAAGGTGCCGCGCCAGGTTGTGCGTGCGTCGGCCAGCAATTTCGTGGCACCACAGAGCCACGTCACATGCATGTCATGGCCGCACATATGCGAGACCGGCACGGTATTACCCTCTCGATCGGTGGCAGTTATCTTGCTGGCATACGGCAGACCCGTCGCTTCTGCGACCGGCAGCGCGTCCATATCGGCTCGCAGCATGACTGTAGGCCCATCACCGTTGCGGAGCAGGCCGACAACGCCGGTTTTGCCGACACCGGTCGTGACGTCAAAGCCGGCTTTACGAAGACGGTCGGCCACCAACCTTGCCGTACGCGTCTCCTGCATCGAGAGTTCGGGATGGGAGTGCACATCCTTGTAGAGAGCCTCCAAATCCGCGAGCATGGCATCCAGATTGCTCAATACCGGGTCGGGAGAACTCGTCCGGGTCGAGTTCATGGTCGCACCATTTCCTTTCGCACCAACAGGTAATCCATCCCTTGATTCATTACCAGAGTATACAATGTTTCGAATCTTAGTGGTTCAGTGCCTGAACAACTTCAAGTGGCTCCGAAGGGCCATTTCTAAGAGGCTACAGCACCGGCAATCTTAATTTTGCAGCCGACAAACGCGATTGGTCCCTCGAAATCTCGATAGGTTGTCAGAAATCAGCATTCCTCGCCAGACAACCTCAATTACCAAAAGGAAATCTCAATTCCTCGGTGGAAATCTCAATTCCTCAGTAGAAATCTCAATTGCTCGGCGGAAATCTCAATTGCTCGGCAGAAATCTCAATTGCTCGGCAGAAATCTCAATTGCTCGGCAGAAATCTCAATTGCTCGGCAGAAATCTCAATTGCTCGCCGGAAATCTCAATTCCTCGCCGGAAATCTCAATTCCTCGCCGGAAATCTCAATTCCTCGCCGGAAATCTCAATTGCTCGCCGGAAATCTCAATTCCTCGGCAGAAATCTCAATTCCTCGGCAGAAATCTCAATTCCTCGGCAGAAATCTCAATTCCTCGGTGGAAATCTCAATTCGTTGGCGGAAAATCACAATTAGCCGCTAAAAATCCGGATTTGGCGAGGGGGAATATTGATCGGTGGCGGGGATTTCGAATTGGGCTGGGGACAACGGGAAGCTTGCACCTCCCGCCGAATGGGACGAATACGAACAGGGGGACTGGCGCCTGATTGAGCCAGTCCCCCTTCCATCCTTGCTTACGATTCGCCGGTTAGCCTACGATGATGTCGACGGGTGCGCTCCAGGGGCTGGTCTCGTTGTTGCCGTGGCTCCTCACCCGGATGTAGTACCAACCTGCGCGCTCCAGACCGGGAATGAAGATCCTCACGCTCTTGTAGTTGCCGTAGGTGCTGTACGATTCATCGCCGGCCGGCACGCCCTTGCATAGCTGCACCTCGTATACGCCGGCCCCAGGATCCCTTTCGACGGTGATCACGAGCGAACCCGGCTCATCGCCTCTCTTCGCGGTCACTTTTAGAGGAAGACGTGAAACCGAGGTGTGCGTATAGGCTTTCTTGGTGTGGTCTTTGAAGTCGTGCCCGGTGTTGTCGAGGAGGCTGTCGTCGTTTTTATGCCGCGCCATGATGACTATGTAGGCTGCGTTCATGTGAATCGATTCCAGGGTCGCCGCCCGCTCCAGATCAAGTTCCTTGAGAGCTTGGGTGTCCTTGAACCGGGCGCACTCTTCTTTCCTTTCCAGGTTGGACATATGCTCCCTGAACCGCACCGGCCCCGGCGCCCAATCGGGCTTGTCCGCGCCGAAAAAGACATGCTTATCCTGCTTGCTCGCCGCGGTGGACAGCCACCCGATGATGGCACGGTGGCTCATTGTCACAAATTGGCTCATGTCGAAGACGTTGTTCGTAATGGGATAATTGAATTGGACCATGGCGCGCCTCCCGAATCGTCGTTGCAAACTCCTCAAAAAAATAGCACTGAGGGAGAGTATGGCAAGGGTTATAATTGATTTTTTTTAATCATACGTTTCCGGCGTCCTCGGTTCGGCCGGCTTTCCCCACCCCCTCGCCCCCTCCCTCCAGGGGAGGGGGAATGATCGAAATAAAAGAAAAAGGCGCCCCGGGTTAACGGGGCGCCTTTTTTTGCCTCTATCTTGGCCCGAGGGCCTCGTCTTAGTGCATCTTGTTCAGCAGCGGAACGATGAGCAGGGAGACGATGTTGATGATTTTGATCATCGGGTTGACGGCCGGGCCGGCAGTGTCTTTGTACGGGTCGCCGACGGTGTCGCCGGTAACGGCAGCCTTGTGGGCGTCGCTACCTTTGCCACCGTGGAAGCCGTCCTCGATGTACTTCTTGGCGTTGTCCCAGGCGCCGCCGCCGGTGGTCATGGAGATGGCGACGAAGATACCGGTGACGATGGAGCCGACGATGACGCCACCCAGAGCCTTGGGCCCGAGGGCGAAGCCGACGACGATCGGGGCCAGGATCGGGATGAGGCCCGGGATGACCATCTCTTTGAGGGCAGTCTTGGTCACGATGTCGACGCAGGCAGCGTAATCCGGCTTGCCGGTGCCTTCCATGATTCCTTTGATGGTGCGGAACTGGCGGCGGACTTCGTCGACAACCGCGCCGCCTGCCTTGCCCACCGCTTCCATGCACATGGCGGCGAAGTAGTAGGGGAGCATGCCACCGATGAAGAGGCCGACGATGATGTACGGGTCGGACAGCGAGAAGGTCTTGTCGGCGATGGTCAGCTCCTGAACGTAGGAGGTGAACAGGATGATGGCGGCCAGACCGGCGGAGCCGATGGCGTAGCCTTTGGTGACGGCCTTGGTGGTGTTGCCGACGGCGTCCAGCGGGTCGGTGACGGCGCGGACGGACTCGTCGAGCTCAGCCATTTCGGCGATGCCGCCGGCGTTATCGGTGATCGGGCCGTAAGCGTCCATGGCGACGACGATGCCGGTCAGGGAGAGCATGGAGACGGCGGCGATCGCAATGCCGTAGACGCCGGCGCAGTTGGAAGCGACGATGATGCCGGCGGCGATCACGATGACCGGCAGCGCGGTGGATTTCATGGAAACGCCGAGGCCGGCGATGATGTTGGTGGCGTGGCCGGTCTTGGAGGCTTCGGCGATGTGCTTGACCGGGCCGTACTCGGTGGCGGTGTAGTACTCGGTGATCCAGAAGATGGCACCGGTTACCGCGAGGCCGACCAGGGCGGAGATGAACAGGTTGGTGGCGGAGATGGTGGCGCCGCCGGCGGAGAGGCCGTCCGGGAACATCTGCACGGTCACGAAGTAGAAGGCGATGCAGGCCAGCACGGCGGAAGCGATGAGGCCTTTGTAGAGGGCGCCCATGATCTTCCCGCTGCCGCCCAGCTTCACGAAGAAGGTGCCGATGATGGAGGCGATGATGGAGATGCCGCCCAGGATCAGCGGATAGCTAACGGCTGCGGAGTTGCTGAAGGTGATGGCGCCGAGCAGCATGGACGCGATCAGGGTAACGGCGTAGGTCTCGAAGAGGTCGGCGGCCATACCGGCGCAGTCGCCGACGTTGTCGCCGACGTTGTCGGCGATGACGGCCGGGTTACGCGGGTCGTCTTCGGGGATGCCGGCTTCGACTTTCCCGACCAGGTCGGCGCCGACGTCGGCGCCCTTGGTGAAGATGCCGCCGCCCAGACGGGCGAAGATGGAGATCAGGGAGCCACCGAAGCCGAGGCCGACCAGCTGGCCGACAACTTCCTTAGCGGGCGCGCCCGGCATGAGTTTCTGGAGCAGCATGTAGTAACCGGCGACGCCGAGCAGGCCCAGACCAACCACCAGCATGCCGGTGATGGCGCCCCCCTTGAAGGCGACGTTGAGGGCCTTGTGGATGCCGGACTTGGCGGCCTCGGTGGTCCTCACGTTGGCACGGACCGAGACGAACATACCGATGAAGCCGGTGAGGCCGGAGAAGATCGCGCCGACGGCGAAGCCGACTGCGGTCATCCACCCCAGGGTGGCAAAGAGGGCGATGAACATCACCACGCCCACGGCGGCGATGATGGTGTACTGGCGCTTCATGTAAGCCCCGGCACCTTCCTGAATTGCGGCGGCGATCTGACGCATCCGGTCGTTGCCCTGGGGGAGTCCCAGAATCCATTGGGCCGAGATGAGGCCGTAGGCGACTGCCGCCACAGCGCAAGCCAGGGCGAACACTACTGCATACTGTTCCATTACCAAAATCCTCCTATTTAGTTATGCCTCTAAATAAAGGCGCGATCTTCACTGCCGGGGACGCTCGGGACGCTTGTATTGCATAAAAATGGTCATAGAAACGGGAGATTGTTATCGGAAACCCCGTTATTTGTCAACCTATTTTGGGCCAGCTCCGAGTTTCCCAGTAAACCAGTTGCGCATCAGGGGTTGAAAATGTATCATGGACCGCATGCTTGACCTCAAATGCGGCGAGAAGACCCTCCCGCTCTCGATAGCTCCGGAGCGTGTACTTTCGGTACTTCGCCCACCTGTCCCCCAGCCGACCGGATCCCCCCGCGAGTTGGTGGAATGGGCTCTGGACAGCTGCGCTTCCCACCTCTCCTCCTTCAATCCCGGAGACAAGGTTGTCATCGTCACCTCGGACGTCACCAGGCCGACCGGAAGCGAGGTGTACCTGCCGCTGCTGGTCGCCCGGCTGAACCGGCTCGGTATCCCCGACCGCGACATCGAGATCGTCTTTGCGCTGGGAATCCACCGGAAACAGTCCGCCGCCGAGCATAAAAAGATCGTGGGCGAGCTCTACGGGCGCATCGCCGTCATCGACCACGACTGCGACGATCCGGGCGGACTCGTTTACCTGGGAGAAACCTCCAACGGGATTCCGGTGGAGGTGAACCGCCGGGTGGCCGAGGCCGACCGGCTCATCCTGACCGGAGCCGTCGCCTTCCACTACTTCGCCGGCTTCGGCGGCGGCCGCAAGAGCTTCCTGCCCGGGGTCTCCAGCCGCCGCAGCTGCATGGCAAGCCACTTCTCCGTGTTGAACCCCGCGGAAGGGAGCGGGCGCAACCCCAAGGCGGTCACCGCCAACCTGGAAGGGAACCCGGTTCACGAGGCCATCATGGAAGCGTGCGCCATGCGCCCCCCCGAGTTCATCCTCAACACGGTGCTCGCCCCGGACAAGAGCATCCTCGCTGTCTTCGCCGGCGACTGGAAAGACGCCCACCACGAGGGATGCCGCTTCTACGCCGACGCCTTTTCCGCCCCCATCGAGAAGCAGGCGGACCTGGTGGTGGTTTCCTGCGGTGGCTTTCCCAAGGACATCAACGTCATCCAGGCCAACAAGTCGATGACCTACGCGAGCCGGGCACTGAAGCCGGGCGGGGTAATGATCGTTTTGGCCGAGTGCCGGGACGGCTACGGAAACGCCACTTTCTTCAACTGGTTCAGCTATGCGACCTGTGGAGAATTGGAGGCGGCGCTCAGGAAGCGCTACGAGATCAACGGGCAGACGGCCTGGTCGGTGAAGGAAAAGGCGGAGCGGTTCAGGATCTTTCTCGTGTCGCAGCTTCCTCCCGAGGAGGTGGTGACCATGGGGATGACACCGGCGGAGACGGCCCAGGCCGCACTGGCCCTGGCACTGCCGCTTCTGCCTGAGGATTGGCGGGCGTACCTCATCCCGGAGGGGGGGATCGTGCTCCCGGTGCTTACCCCATCCTCGCCCCTGCCCTCCCCTTGAAGGGGAGGGAGCTGAAACCGAGAACGTCGCGTTTCGTCCCGCAACGCGACCTACATATTATTTAAATAGAGAAAGGGAATCGATGCTCGAAAAACGCATCCTCGATGAACTGAAAGAGATAGTGGGCGCCGGCAATTTCGCTACCGGCGCGCAGGAGTTGGTCTGCTACGGCTACGACGCCACCCAGATGGAATTCCTTCCCGACTGCGTGGTGCATCCGGCCGATCCGGAAGAGGTATCCCGCATCCTCAAGCTCGCCAACAAGGAAGGGTTCCCGGTCTTCCCCCGCGGGGCAGGAAGCGGCTTCACCGGCGGGGCGTTGCCCAAAGGGGGCGGCGTGGTGCTGGTAACCACCCGGATGAACCGCATCCTGAGGATCGACACCGACAACCTGGTCGCCGAGGTCGAGCCCGGCGTGGTGACCGAGGCCTTCCAGATGGCGGTCGAAAAGCTCGGCCTCTTCTATCCCCCCGATCCCGCCTCCTTGAAATTCTCCACCGTCGGCGGGAACGTCGCCGAGTGTGCCGGCGGCCCCCGCGCCGTCAAGTACGGCGTCACCAAGGACTTCGTGATGGGACTCGAGGTGGTGCTCCCGACCGGCGAGATCATCCGCACCGGCGGCGAGACCGTGAAAGGGGTGGTCGGCTACGACCTCACCAAGCTGCTGTGCGGCTCGGAAGGGACGCTGGGGGTGATCACCAAGATCATCTTCAAACTCCTCCCCTACCCGGCTTCCAAGAAGACCATGCTGACCATCTTCGACTCCATCGACGGCGCGGCCCGGGCGGTCTCCACTATTATTAAAGGGAAAATCATCCCGACCACCCTGGAGTTCATGGACCATGCAACCCTGACCTGCGTTGAGCGGCGCTTCAACCTCGGCATCCCCGAGGAAGGGCGCGCGGTGCTCCTCATCGAGGTGGACGGCGACCCGGACCTGATCGAGAAGCAGGCCAACCAGATCCACGACCTGATCAAGCCGCTTGGGCTCGTGCAGTTCCGGGTGGCCAAGGACGCCGCCGAGAGCGAGGAACTCTGGCGGGTGCGCCGGCTGGTTTCTCCGTCTCTGCGCGACGTGAACCCGGACAAGTTCAACGAGGACATCGTGGTCCCGAGGAGCAAGGTCCCCGACGTCATCCGGAAGATCGAGCAGATCCAGACCCGCTACGAGATCCCGATCGTCAACTTCGGTCACGCGGGCGACGGCAACATCCACGTGAACATCATGATCGACAAGTCGGTCCCCGGACAACTGGAGAAGGCGCACGAGGCGATCAAGGAGGTCTTCCAGGCGGCCCTCGACCTGGGCGGCACCATGTCGGGAGAGCACGGCGTCGGGCTCGCCAAGCAGCCCTTCATCCCGATGGAGCTCTCGGCCGACCAGGTCGCCGCCATGAAGGCCATCAAAAGGGCGCTCGACCCCAAGAACATCCTCAACCCGGGGAAGATGCTGCCACTCGACTAGTCAAATCGGACCGGTCAGCCGGATCCGACCGATCGGTCTGATGGGGTCGGACGTCATAGGTCAGAGAGAAGGAAAGAGAAAAGAGATGTCCAAAAAGCAGAACGACCCGCTCGAGCGGGTGCAAAGCGAACTCAAGAAATGCGTAAAATGCGGCGCCTGCCGTGCCCACTGCCCGGCCTTCGCCACCTTCCAGCGCGAGCCCGCCACCGCCCGCGGCAAGGTCGCCCTCGCCCAGCACGTGGCCCGCGGCGACATGCCGCTCGACGACGGCACTTACGCTGCCATGTCCAAGTGTCTTTTGTGCGGCTCCTGCGTGGAGAAGTGCCCGAACCAGGTCCCCACCGACGAGATCGTCATCGCCGCCCGCGAGGCGCTCGCCCAGCGGCGCGGCCTCACCACCTTCCACAAGGCGGTCGGCCAGGTCATCAAGAACAGAAAGCTCATGAAGATGGGGGCGCTCGCCTCTGCCATCCTCGGTCCGCTCTTCTTCCGCAAGGTCCCGGCCACCTCGGGCTTAAGGCTCCGTTTCCCGATCCCCTTCCTGGGGGGGACACGCCACATCCCCGAGATCGCCCGCCACCCCTTCATGACCCGCCACCCGGAGGTCATCGAGGGTGAACCCGGCAAGCCGCGCATCGTCTTCTTCGTCGGCTGCATGACCAACTTCGTCTACACCGGCATCGGCGAGGCCACCCTCGCCCTCTTCAAGCACCTGGGCTGCACCGTCATCATCCCGCATGACCAGCAGTGCTGCGGCCTTCCCGGCATGTCCGGGGGCGACCTCGAAACCGTCCGCGAGCTCGCGGAAAGAAACCTGGCCGCCATGGAGCGCCACCAGGCGGACTACGTGATGACCGCCTGCGCCACCTGCGGGGGAGCCCTCCACAAACTCTACCCGCTGGTAATCGGGAAAAGGAACCCGGAGCTTAAAGCGCGCCTGCAGGCTTTGGCGGACAAGACCATGGACGCCACCGTCCTTCTCCAGAAGCTCGGCCTCGACCCGTCGGTGACCGGCGAGGGGGAATCGCTCAAGATCACCTACCACGATCCCTGCCATCACCGGACGGCCGGCATCACCAAGCAGCCGCGCACCATGCTGAAAGCCACTCCCGGCATCGAGATCGCCGAGATGGAAGGGGCCGACCGCTGCTGCGGGCTGGGCGGCACCTTCAACGTCTACCACTACGAAAGCTCCCTTGACATCAACGCATCCAAGACCGCCGCCATCCAGGCCACCGGCGCCGACTGCGTGGTCACCGGCTGCCCCGGCTGCATCATGCAGCTCTCCGACGGTCTCAAGCAGAAAGGTGATAAAACAAAGGTTCTCCATACCGTGGAACTTCTCGCCAGAAAACTGGGGCGCTGACGGGGTTTCCCCCGCAGCGCCTTTTTTTCACTCCCGCCAAACTTCCCCGCCGCAACTACCTGTTCCGCCGAATTTTCTTCCGTATACGCCGTTTTTCTTATTGACTTTTCCCGAGCAAAACCTTATTTACTTTTACGTTCACTTTCCCCGAAAATCGTGTTCTATTTTTGCGCATACCACTGGCTCAAAAAGCGATGCCGGCGGCACTGAACAGCGCAAGTGACTGTTATTTGGAATGTTATAGAAAAAACTGCCGCTCAGAACACCGAGTCAGGGGTCTTATCTACCGGCTTCAACACCGATTGTCTCACCGCAACGGCTACCCTTCCTGGCTTCGCGCAGCACAATGCATCGTAGCACCAGTCTCTCTGACGGCCTCCGGGATGAAACAGTGTCCCGAATAAAACAGCTCACTCAAAATGGGCCAGGCCAACGACTACGCCACCCAACCTGTTGATTTGGCGGGGCATCCCGCCAAAAGCCAGGTGAAACGGTGACTGCAAATGGACCAAGACTGCCCTCTGGGGGCTCCGATTTCGCTTACGTGAACCGCTTTTTTGTTTTAACTACCAAAACGGAGGAAGGCAAACCACCATGACCACTTTTAAGCAGCAGATGGAAAATCCCACCCATCGGAAGGATACCCGCAATGTCCATTAAAATGATCAAGCCCACCCTGAAGAACCCCTTCGAGAAGGCAGAAAAGGTCGAGTTCAACATCCCGGGCGAGATATCGCGCGCCACGGGCGGCTACGAGGAGGCGATGAAGGAAGGTCACGACCTTATCCAGCGCCCCATCAAGTCGGTCAGCATCGACCAGATCGAGAAACAGCACTTCAAGAAGCGTATGACCGTCTGGGAGAGGATCCGCGTCCTCACCGAGGAAGAGCCGAACATCCTGTTCCAGAACTGGGGCAAGAATCTTGACGGCGCCTCGCTGGTCACCGGCATCCTGAACGTCCAGGGCCGCGACGTCGCCATCTACGGCCACGACTTCACCGTGCGCGCCGGCTCCATGGACGCCACCAACGGCAACAAGCTCGCGAGGCTCATGTACATGGCCGGCGAGAAGGGTATCCCGGTCATCGGCATGAACGACTCGGCCGGCGCCTTCGTCCCCGCCGGGGTCGGCGGTCTCGACGGCTACGCCGAAGTCTTCACCGCGCTCAGGAAGATCAGCGGCGTGGTCCCCTCCATCATGTGCATGTTCGGCTTCAACGCAGGCGGCGGTTCCTACCTCCCGCGCCAGGGGAGCTTCGTCATCCAGCCCAAGGACACCTTCTTCGGCCTGACCGGCCCGGGGGTCGTGAAAAGCGTGCTCGGCGAGGACGTCACCCCCGAGGAACTGGGCGGACCCAACGTCCACAGCCAGACCGGCGTCGCCGACCTGACCGCCGAGGACGAGGTCGGGGCGCTGCGCCTCGCGATCCAACTCCTCAGCTACATCCCGGACAACAACTCGGTGCTGGCTCCGTTCCAGGCCACCAGCGACCCCCTGGACCGCAAGACCTGGGAGATCAACACCCTCTTGAAGAAGGCATTCAACTCCCCGACCGGCTTCAACACCCCGTTCGACGTCTCCATCATCATCCAGCAGATCTGCGACCACGGCGACTACTTCGAGATCCAGCCGACCCGCGCCCGTAACGTCGTCACCGCCTTCGGCCGCCTCGGCGGCAACGTGGTCGGTTTCGTGGCCAACAACTCCGCGGTGGACTCCGGCCAGATCGACTGCGACGCCGCCTACAAGATCGCCCGCTTCAACCGCTTCTGCAACATCTACAACATTCCGATAATTTTCATGGAAGACACCACCGGCTTCCTCCCGGGGCGCGAGCAGGAGGCACGCGGCATCGTCCAGGCCGGCCGCGCCATGCTCGACTCCATCGTCGACATCCGCACCCCGAGGATCCTCCTCATCCTGAGAAACGCCTACGGCGGCGCCTACGCCTCCTACAACAACTACCCGACCGGCGCCGACCTGGTCCTTGCCCTCCCCACCACCCGCCTCGCCGTCATGGGCCCGGCCGGTAAGGAGTTCGTCTACAAGAACGAGCTCAGGAAGATCAGGACCGAAGTGGTCGAGCGCGTCAAGCGCGGCACCCAGGAGCGGATCGACGCCGGCGTGAAGCCGGATGCCGCCAAGGCCGACGCCGAGAAGGAAGCTGCCGACTGGTTGAGGGCCGAGGAGGCCGTTCTCAACAGCCGCTACGAGAAGGAGCTCATGAACCCGAAAGAGGCGCTCTCGCTCGGCTCCATCTCCTCGCTCGTCATGCCGACCGACCTCAGGAAAGTGCTGGGCGAAAACCTCAACTTCTTCCTGCGCCACTACAAACCGGGGCCGATGCAGGCCGTCCAGAGGGAGTTCCACTAATGACTACTCTTAATATCGGAATGGGGACCGCTGGCGAACAGAAGGGCTTCGGCCACCAGGAGCGCCCGCTGCGTCTATTAAACGTCGAGAGGAAGCCGATGTCACACGATAACTACGCCAATAACCCGCTGGTCCACCGCGACCGGCGGCTTTCCAAGTCCACCTCCGCCTGGGTCCGCTCGTTCTCCAGCGAAGACCTCAAGCCTTTGATCGTCTGTCGTGGCCCGATCCGCATGGAGGCCATGGACGTCTACCAGGAGATGGGAATCACCCACTACGGCATCCTCCTCTCCGAGAAGGACTCCATCGTCTATGCCAACGCCCTGGCCCCCGAGCTCAGGAAATTGACCGATTCGACCCGCGTGCACCGGGTGCCCGACTACACCGGCGCCTCCAAGGAGGAGCGCGTCGAGCGTATCCACCAGATCATCCAGATCGCGCTCGATAACGGCTACGACTCCATCTTCGCCGGCTACGGCTTCATGGCCGAGGACGACGAGTTCGTCGGCGCCATCGAGCAGGCGGGGCTGAAGTTCATCGGCCCCTGCGCCGCCACCCAGGCCGGCGCCGGCAAGAAGGACGAGGCGAAGAGGACCGCGCTGTCGGTGAACGTCTCGGTCACCCCGGGTATCGACAACGTCACCGCCAAGACCCTGGTCAAGAAGCACCCGAGCCGCGACAAGCTGCTGGCCCTGATCAAGTCCCACGCTCTCGAGTGCGACCAGGAGGCGGTCAAGAAGGCTGACTCCCTCGAAGACCTGGCCGACCTGGTCCTCTACGCATCCTACGCCAAGGGGATCGACCTCTTCTCCATCGAGGAGCTCTGCGCCCAGGTGCAGGAGGAAGTGACCGGGATGCTGAAGAAGTTCCCGCAGAGCCGCGTCCGTCTGAAGGCGATCGGCGGCGGCGGCGGCAAAGGGCAGCGGCTTTTGGGCGCTTCCCTTCTGAACGAGAAAAACGCCACCGACGCGATGATCGCCAAGGAGGCGGCCGAGGCCCCGGCCCTCGTGCGCGAGATCCTCAACGAGGTAAAAGCCAACGGCATCGGCGACAACAAGAACGTGCTGGTCGAGCTCAACATCGAGCAGACCCGCCACAACGAGATCCAGCTCCTCGGTAACGGCGAGTGGTGCATCGCCTTGGGCGGCCGCGACTGCTCCCTGCAGATGCACGAGCAGAAGCTCCTCGAGGTCTCCGTCACCCAGGAAGGACTCCTGGCCGCCATCGAGGCCGCCAAGACCGCCGGCCGCACCGCCGAGGTGAAGGCACTCGAGAGCGACCTCGGCGTCCTCAAAAGGATGGAGGAAGAGTCCGAGCGCTTCGGCAAGGCCGTCGGCCTCGACTCCGCCTCCACCTTCGAGTGCATCGTGGACCGCGACCGCCACTACTTCATGGAAGTGAACACCAGGATCCAGGTGGAGCACCGCGTCACCGAGCTCTGCTACGCGCTCAAGTTCGCGAACCCCGAGGACGAGAACGACTTCTTCGTGGTGGAGAGCCTGGTCGAGGCGATGGCCCTTTTGGCCCGCCACAAGAAGCGGGTTCCCAAGCCGCAGCGTTTCGTCCGCTTCAACGCCGCCGTCGAGGCCCGTCTGAACGCCACCGACGCCTCCCTCTCCCCGCACGCGGGCGGCATGATCCGTTACTGGTCCAAGCCGATCGACGGCGAGATCCGCGACGACCAGGGGATCAGCATGGTCAACCCGGACACCAACCTCTTCATGAAGTACAAGGTGGCCGGCGCCTACGACTCCAACATCGCGCTCCTGCTCACCAAGGGTAACGACCGCCTCGACAGCTACGAGAAGATGTCGGAAGTGCTGCGTGCCACCACCCTCAGGGGGAGCGACCTGGCCACCAACCTCGAATTCCACTACGGTCTGGTCAACTGGTTCCTCGGCAGAAACGTGATGGCCAAGCCGACCACCCGCTTCGTGGTCCCTTACCTCACCCTGGTCGGGACCCTCAAGGAAGTGGCCAACAAGATCGACCCGGTCTACGCCTTCCTGCAGATGAAGAGGCACTACCAGAAGCTGATCACCGACCTCTACGCGAGCGACCCGGAGACCGGCGCCAAGGAAGCGAAGAACATCTCCACCCTGCTCGACCGGAAAGGGACCCTGATCACCCGCCCGATCGAGAGACTCTTGGGCGACCCGCATCTCCTCTCCGGCTGGCTCTCCATGAACACCAAGAACTTCCGGATCGACAACGGCAAGGTGGTCTGGCTCCGTAACCCGGTGGGGGTCCTCAACGAGACCTACGAATACCTCCACATGAACCACCGTCCGCACAAGCCGGCCGCCGAGATCATCTGGGGGCACGACAACGAACTCCTGCAGCAGGCGCTCCGTTTCTCCCGCACCATCCGCGAGAAGTTCGGCCTGGCCCGCGACGAGTACCACACCCTCCACGAAATCCTCCAGAAGGAGGAGCCGCAGGGAGGCTTCGACGCCGAGACCTGGCAGCAGATCAGAAGCGCCCACTTCGGCTACGAGGCAGGCCTCGAGATGCTCGGCATGCTCTTCATGATCGGCCAGCAGACCCGCTTCTGGGATCTCAAGGTCGAGAAAGACCTCGAGATCACCATCCCCGAGTACCTCCACGATCCGGAGCTGCAGGCCCGCATGAAGAAGGTCCTGGTTCCGCCGCCGGCCACCAAGGCCGACGAGATCGTCGCCGTCTGCGGCGGGATGTACTACGGCCAGGAAGCTCCGGGGATGCCGCCGTTCGTTTACGAGGGGATGCACTTCGACAAGGGGCAGCCTTTGTACATCATCGAGGTCATGAAGATGTTCAACAAGGTCTACGCACCCTTCTCCGGTACCATCGAGAAGATCCTGATGACCGGCACCGACGGGACCATCGTCTCCAAGGGGCAGCCGCTCTTCAAGGTCTCCCCGGACGAGAAGTTCGTCGAGGTGGATGCCACCGCAGTGGAGAAGGAGCGCCGCGCCATCACCGCCGAGTACCTGAAGGCCGTCCTCTAGAGTCCCCCAGGGCATCAGACGCAAAAAGGGCTCCGGATGTCATCATCCGGAGCCCTCTGGTAACCGACCCCGGCCAGCCGGGGTCTTTTTTTAGCGCGCCTCGTCAGGCCGCGGCAAAGCAGTAGTTGTCCCCTTCCACCGAAGCGGACAGAGCCTCCATGAAAGAATCGGCCATGGGATCCTTGACGATGGCCATCTGACCGCGATTGACCGACCAGACCGTGCCGCAGATGTGGCACTCGATCAGACCTTCGATGAACTGACCGGACCGGAGGTCGGTGGTTTCGTTTTCATGGTTTTTGCAGACGGGGCATTGCATGCTTTTTCTCCTTTTAGCCTTCCGAGACTAGAACGCGTATCAATTTTTTTAAAACTATAGGTAGAGCGGAAAGATTTTTCAAGCTAAAAAAATCGCCAAAAACCTCTCAAAACAACATGTTAGAGCTTTCCGGCGTTTTGCTGGACAAATCGTCATTTTAAATCTATAAACAAAAATAAAACAATCAGCGCCGCCTGCCGCGGCTAGCACGCCGGTAACCTGCTGTTTTTACGTAGGCAAACGAAATAGACCATCATTTTGTAAAATAAAACAACCGCGCGCCCCTGGCGCCCTTTTCACGTCAACGGTACCGGAAAAAAAATTTTCTTGCCGGCGACATTCGAAAGGTCTAATAAGGTTTTTCAACTCACCGAACGACACAGTCGCCACTTCACTTGAGGTCAGGAGAGCACCATGAGCATTTCCGAAAAGAAACAGGCATGGCAGCAGATCGTAGACAAAAGCCTCGCCAAGGCACCCGAGCGCCAAAGCTCCTTCAAAACCAGTTCCGACGTCGAGGTTGACCGTTGCTACACCCCCGGCTTCGACTACCCCGGTTACGAGGAGCAGCTGGGTTTCCCCGGCCAGTACCCGTACACCCGTGGCGTACAGCCGACCATGTACCGCGGACGCTTCTGGACCATGCGTCAGTACGCCGGTTTCGGCAACGCCGCCGAATCCAACGAGCGCTACAAGTACCTGCTTTCCGCCGGGCAGACCGGTCTTTCCATCGCCTTCGACCTCCCGACCCAGATGGGGTACGACTCCGACGCCTCCATGAGCCGCGGCGAAGTCGGCAAGGTCGGGGTCGCCATCGACTCCCTGGCCGACATGGAAGTCCTCTTCGACGGCATCCCGCTCGACAAGGTCTCCACCTCGATGACCATCAACTCCACCGCCTCCATCCTCCTGGCCATGTACATCGCGGTAGCCGAGAAGCAGGGAGTCTCCCCCGCCCAGATCTCCGGCACCATCCAGAACGATATCCTCAAGGAGTACATGGCGCGCGGCACCTACATCTATCCCCCCAAGGAGTCGATGAGGATCATCACCGACATCTTCGCCTACTGCAAGGACAACGTCCCCAAGTGGAACACCATCTCCATCTCCGGCTACCACATCCGGGAGGCGGGCTCCTCCGCAGTGCAGGAAGTCGCCTTCACCCTGGCCGACGGCATCGCCTACGTGGAAGCCGCCATCAAGGCGGGGCTCGACGTCGACCAGTTCGCCCCGCGGCTGGCCTTCTTCTTCAACGCCCACAACAACCTTCTGGAAGAGGTGGCCAAGTTCCGCGCCGCCCGCCGCATGTGGTCCAAGATCATGAAGGAGCGCTTCAAGGCCAAGGACCCGCGCTCCCAGATGCTCCGTTTCCACACCCAGACCGCCGGCTGCACGCTGACCGCCCAGCAGCCCGACAACAACATCATGAGGGTCACCCTGCAGGCCCTGGCCGCCGTCTTGGGTGGGACCCAGTCGCTGCACACCAACTCCCGCGACGAGGCGCTCGCACTCCCCACCGAGGACTCGGTCCGCATCGCGCTCCGCACCCAGCAGGTGATCGCCTACGAGTCCGGTGTAGCCGACTCCTGCGACCCCCTGGCCGGCTCCTTCCTGGTCGAATCGCTCACTGACCAGATCGAGAAGGAGGCCAGCGCCTACATCGAGCGGATCGACTCGCTGGGGGGGGCCGTGGAGGCGATCTCGCGCGGCTTCCAGCAGAAGGAGATCCAGGACTCCGCCTACGCCTACCAGCGCTCCATCGAAAAGAACGAGACCATCATCGTCGGTGTCAACAAGTTCACCATCGAGGAGCAGCCGCCCGAAGACCTGCTGAAGATCTCCGACGAGGTCGAGGTCACCCAGAAGGCCAGCCTGGCCAGAATGAAGGGCGGACGCGACGCGGCCAAAGTGGAGAGCACCCTGAAGGCCCTCGAGGAGGCAGCCCAGGGAAGCTCCAACCTGATGCCGTTCATTCTCGACGCGGTGAAGAGCTACGCCACCTTGGGCGAGATCGCCAACGTCTTTAGAAAGGTGTTCGGCACCCATCGCGAGACGGTAGTCCTGTAGTCTTAAGTAAAACAAAGAGGTCCGGTGCGGGCCAAAGCAGGCTGCCCGCACCGGACCCATTTTCCTCTCATCCGCCTCGCCTAAAGTTCCATCTCTTTCATCACTCCTCTCCCGTCAAAACGTCACTGTCTCAGCTTGTTACCGCAATGTCACAGCCATTATCATGTGATTTATCATATATTTGCCATTGTCACGGTACTTCAAGCAATTAGAGCGCCCGCCAGTCGGCATTCTGCAATTTCTACCCTTACAATCAGGTAAAAATTTTTTCAAAAGCTTGCACTTATTGGGGTTTTAGGGTATCTTTAACCGCGAAAGCTGGTATACCCATTTTATTAGGAAGTTCTTATGCTTAGCAAGATCAGCCATCTCGGGGTTGCCGTCCGCTCCATCGAAGAGACTCTCCCGTTCTATCGCGATGTTTTGGGAATGAAACTGACCGGGACCGAAGAGGTCCCCTCGCAGATGGTCAGGGTTGCCTTCCTCACCGTGGGGGAATCAAACATCGAGCTACTGGAACCGACCTCGCCGGAGAGTCCGGTGGCCAAATTCCTGGAGAAAAACGGGCCGGGAATCCACCACGTGGCCTACGGGGTGGAGGATATCGAGGCCGCCATAGCTTCCCTCACCGAAAGCGGCGCAAGAATGATCGACGCCGTTCCGCGGATCGGCGCCCACGGCGCCAAGATCGCCTTCGTACATCCCAAAAGCAGCGGCGGCGTACTGACCGAACTCTGTCAGAGTCACTGAAGGAGGACCGGCCAACCGGCAAGAGTTACAATTTCATGAACGCCTTATTTTTGTGTTGACTTTTGTTTGGATAATTATATATTGGCACCACTTTATATAACACGGTTTGCTTTTTCCGAAATGACCTGCCGAGTTTTTGGCGCAGCACTTCAACGGGAGTCGCATGAAGACTGAAAGTAGCCCTCTGCATACCTGTTCTAAGGCTCTCACTTCTTGAGGCCGCAATAGCGGCACGGGATGCGAGGGCCTTTTTGCTTAAAGGAGGAGCTTCAGCAACCAGCAGTAACCGAGCAGTTGAGCCGTAAATGCAATTTCACTCACAGTGAAACAAACAAACAGGAGGAAATGATGAGCTTCAAGAAAACTATGCTTGCAATCGCAGCAGCAGGGGTCGTCACCGCAACTGCAGTACCGGCAATGGCGCTGGAGAACGAGTTCCACGGCATGTACAAGATGAAGTACTTCATCTCGAACTTCGACAACAGCGGCTCCGGTTACTACGCCGAGACCACAGCGGCCACCACCAGCCGCTCGGCCGTCAACTACTTCGAGCAGCGCGCCCGCCTCTTCTACACCGCCAAGGCTAACGACAACCTCAAACTGGTCACCGGCTTCGAGCTCGACTCCGTCTTCGGCGACAAATCCCAGGGTACCCTGGCCGGCTCCACCGGCGTCGGCGGCGCCGGCAACATCACCACCGCCTTCAGGAACTCCGGCGGCGCGCTCGACACCGACGCCGTCAACCTGGAGACCAAGTGGGTCTACCTCGACTTCAACGTGCCCAACACCACCACCAACGTGAAAGTCGGCGCCCAGCCGATCAAGGACTCCCTCAAGGGCGTTCTCTTCGACTGCGACGCCGCCGGTATCTACACCTCCACCAAGCTCGCCGACGCCACCGTAAACGTCGGGTACTTCCGCGGCTACGAAGGGAACGCCGGCGACGTGAACGGCGGCGGCACCGCCGGCCTCGGCCTGAAGATGGGCGTCAACAACCTCGATCTCGCCATCGTCGAAGGCAAGTACGCCGTCAGCAAAGACCTCTCGGTCGGCCTGGCCTACTACGGCATCTATGACTACCGCGCCTTTGTTGACCAGATGTTCGACCACACCGTCGCCGCCTTCGCCGATGGCAAGGTCGGGCCGGTTGCCCTGAGCGGCTTCGTGGCCGGCCAGTTCGGCAAAATTTACAACGACGCCGGCGTGGCTTCCCCCATGAACGGCGGCACCGGCAATATCGACCTGAGCGGCTTCGCTGCCAACGCCGCCGCCAAAGTCAAAGTCGGCCCCGGCAGCGCACGCCTCGCCTTCCTGTACACCTCCGGCGACGACGGCTCCGATGCCGGGAAGAACAAGTCCTGGCAGAGCCTCCAGCAGTCGGTTAACGGCCTCCCCTCGGCTACCAAGGCCGGTGCCCTCAACACCTACAACGAGTCCGGCATGATGCTCCTCAACAGGAACGCTGCCGCTCAGGGCGGGTCCTCTGACCGTTCCATCATGTACACCACCGGCAACAGGGATCAGGGGATCATCGGCGCCTTCGCCGGCTACGACGCCACCATCACCCCGAAAGTCTACGCTTCCGCCAACGTCGGTATCGGCTTCACCGCCGAAGACCGCACCAAAAACCTCAACGACAAAGGTGACTCCGACGCCATCAAGCCGAAGAACCTGAAGACCAACGCCTTCAACTCCAGCAACTTCCTCGGCACCGAGATCAACGTCGAGGGCGGCTACAAACTCTACGACAACCTGACCGCTTCCGTTCAGGCTGCCTACGTGATCCTGGGCGACTACTACAAAGGGACCAGCGTCTCCACCGCTGGCGACGATCCGGCCAACCCCTACTCCGTACGCTTCGTCGTGAGCTACGTATTCTAATCCGGATGGGCCGGAGGTCTCCTCCGGCCCACCACCCGCTGCGCCAAAAAGGCGAACCGTCTGGTTCGCCTTTTTTTTGTTTCAGCACGCCAGAGTATCACCCCCTCTCACACATCCTTCCTTTGTCACAGCAGGATCTCAAAAAACAATTTGCCCACAGCAACTGCCATCCATCATCTGTCACCACGGGCCTCTCATCCTATGGCCGGACCGGCACTGACACCCCAAAGGGGGGCGCATTGACTTGCCGGGCAGTCACAGTGCATGATGGTGAGAAGATGGGAAGTTGACAACAAACATATGCGTGCTTTAATTTTCAAGTATGGCCACCATTTACACTAAAGGAGAGCCCGCATGAAAAAGATCACACTGATGCTTGCAGCAGCTGTCTTCCTGATTTCGTCGGCACCGGCCTTCCCGCAAATGACGCCAGAGGAGAAAAACGAATGCCTGCTGGCGTCCAAGAATTGCACCTCCCAGGTCGACGACATCTACAAGAGAATCCACAAGCTCGACCGGGAGATCAAAAAGGGAACCAGGGTCTACACACCGGCGGAACTGAAGAAACTCCAGGACAAACTGAAAGAGACCCAAGACCTGCTGGATGACATGACCGAGAAGGGCGGCAGTTAAGAATCGGCGCACCAGCCGATCGATCACCGGAAAGAACAAGGCGGCCGCAAGGCCGCCTTTTTTCGTGTCAAGTCGACCGGATAATCCTTTGACTAAGCGGGGCTCCTCTGCGATAATCCAGCGGTCCGACCCACCAACAGGAGCCGCCATGAGAAAATCGATCTTTGCTGCCTTTTTCGCCTGCATCCTCTTCATCCCTCTCGCGGCTTCGGCCGCCCAGATCCGCGCGTTCGTGGGCGACTTTTCGATCAGCGCCCCCGGCAGCTCCCCTCCGCCGGTCGGCACCCTCTTCACCTCCCGAATTGCGGGAGACGATCTGGTCATCGTCGGAAGCGCCGCCGAGGCGGATGTGGTCTTCACCGGGAGCTACACCAAGCTCGGAAAAAGCTACAGCCTGGACGCCCTGGCCAAGCTCCCCTCGGGACGTGTGCTCGCCACCGCATTCGAGCAGTTCCAGGACGAGGAGGGGCTGATCCCCGCCCTCAACAAGATCTGCCCGAAACTGCACGCCGCGGTGGCGGATTCCTTCCGCAACCTTACGGCGGCCCCCGCTTCGCCACAGACAAGCCCCCCTCCGGCCGCCGGGGCCGCCCCCGCCCTTCCGGTTCCGGCTGCGGCCGCCGCCGGGCGGAGCTGGAAGAACCAGAGGCTTCCCGGTGAGCTCTGCGCCGTGGCGCCGGGCAGGCCCGTCGAAGGTGGCCGCGAATACTTCACCGCCTCCGATCGCGGGATCCGGCTCTACCGCCAGGCCAAGGAGCTCACCCTCCTCGGCGAGGACGAGGTAGGGATCACCGAGAAGGTGATCGCCCTCGACACCCGCCTGGCCGACGGCGCCCTCTTTGCCTACCTTACCGTGATGGACAGCGACGCCCCGGTCTCCCGGATCTACCGCGCCGACCAGAACGGGCTCAAGCTGGTAGCCAAGAACCTCCCGTACCTGTTCCGCTCCATCGCCCTCTTCGGCGCCACCCCGCGCATCTACGCCCAGCAGATGGGGAGGGAAGAGGACTTCTATGGCGACGTCTTCGAACTGATCGATACCCCTTCGGGCTACCAGCTGAAGAATCCGGTCAAGCTCCCGGCGGGTGCCAACATCTTCAACTTCAACATGGTGCGCGATCCCTCGGGGAACCCGGTCACCATCGTCATCAAGGAAAGCGGGAGCATGGTGGTCTACTCGCAAAAGGGCGAGGAGCTCTGGACCAGTCCCGACCGCCAGGGTGGCAGCGAAACCTACTTCTCGCGGGAAACCGGCAACAACGTCCGGGTCTCCGGCTCGCTCACCCGCAACCGCTTCCTCGAGCAGCGGATAACGGTGGCCCCCGACGGGCGGGTGCTGGTTCCTCAAAACAGCGGCTTCATCATGATGGGGAACGTACGGAGCTACACGAGCTACTCGGTCGGCTCTTTCGTCTGGACCGGGGTGATCATGGAAGAGCGCTGGCGTTCCAAGCCGTCCCGTTCCTACTTGGCCGACTACTACTTCGATCCGGCCAAAAACGAACTGGTGCTGCTGGAAGTCGTGCAGGGGAAGGGAATCTTCACCGGCGGGGCCAGCACCGTGCAGGTAATTCCCGCCCAGTAGGGCGGGGGGAATTTATCGTTGACTTCCCCCTGCTATGCTGTTAATTTTTTCTTTTTTCGCCCGGACTCCGGGCCAAGCAACGTTATCCAGGATCGACCGTGACGAACCCCTCATGCATTGAAGCGCCCCTCCCCAAAGGGGTGAGCGATTTCCTCCCCGAGACTGCCGACAAGATCAGCTACATTGCGAGCCGCATTCACCGCGTATTCGACCTCTGGGGCTTCAGGCGCATCATCACCCCGTTGCTCGAATTCGAGGAGGTGCTGGCCCTCGGCATGGGCGAGGAACTGCGCGGCAAGACCTTCCGTTTCGACGACCGCCAAAGCGGCCGCCTGCTCGCCATCCCCCCCGACATAACCCCGCAGGTTGCCCGCATCGTGGCCACCAGGATGCACGCCCTGCCGCTGCCGCACCGTATCTACTACAACGGCCGCGTTCTGCGCCAGCAGGCGATGCAGTCCGGCCGAAGCCGCGAGATCTTTCAGTCGGGTGTGGAGCTCATCGGACTCGACTCGCCGGAGGCGGATGCCGAGATGATCGCCATGGCGGTCGAGGTCTTCAAGGACCTTGGGTTCACCGGCTTCAAGATCGACCTGGGGCAGGTGGCTTTCTACCGCGGCATCATGGACGCCGCCGAGATCTCCGACGCCGTGCGGCGCCCGCTGCAGGAGGCAATCGAGAAGAAAGAGGCCTCCGCGGTCCGCACCCTCCTTGAGGGAGCGCGGGTCTCCGACCGGGTCAAGGAACAGATCTCCCTGCTTCCCCGTCTCTACGGCGGCCGCGAAGTGCTCGACCAGGCGGCGGCCATCGCCGACAACGACCGTTCCAAGCAGGCCCTCGAGAACCTGGCCCAGACCCTGGAGATCCTCGACATTCACGGAGTTTCCGAGCACCTCACCCTGGACCTCGGGGAGTTGCGCGGCCTCGACTACCATACCGGCATCACCTTCGAGGGATTCGTCCCCGGCGTCGGCGAGGCGGTCTGCAACGGCGGACGCTACGACGGACTGACCGCCAAGTACGGCTTCCCCGCGCCCGCCACCGGCTTCGCCTTCAACATCATGGCGCTTTTGGCGAGCCTCTCCCAGCGGGACGCCGGCAGCCGCAGCCGCGACCTCTTGATCTTCAACCAGAAGGACGACCGCCGCGAGGCACTGGAACTTGCCCAGCAGCTTAGGGCCAGCGGCCTCACCTGCGCGCGGGACATCATCAAGCGCGACTTCGACGATTCCCTGGTCTATGCGAAGAAGATGGGGATCCGGATGCTCCTGGTGATCGGCGCCGAGAACTGCAAAGAAAACCAATACTATCTGGTACGTACCGCTGACAGAAGCGGCATGGTGGTATCCAGAGATGAGTTGTTCGATAAAGAATTAGAAACGAAATTCGACCGGCAAGGGGAAAACCATGGCTAACGTCGTTGTAATCGGCGCCCAGTGGGGTGACGAAGGCAAAGGGAAAGTGGTAGACATCTACACGGAGTTCGCGGACGACGTGGTGCGTTACCAGGGCGGCAACAATGCCGGCCACACGCTGGTGGTGGGGGACGAGAAGGTCATCCTGCACCTCATTCCGTCCGGCATCCTCCACGAAGGGACCAGGTGCGTGATCGGTAACGGCGTGGTGCTCGATCCCGAGGTCTTCATCATGGAGATCACCAGGCTGAAGAAAAACGGCTACCTGAAAGACGACAAGGCACTGCTCCTCTCCGAGGGGCTCCACATCATCATGCCGTACCACAAGCGGATCGACATCGCCCGCGAAGCCAAGAGCGGCTCCAAGAAGATCGGGACCACCGGCCGCGGCATCGGCCCCGCCTACGAGGACAAGATCGGCCGCCGCGGCATCCGCCTGATGGACCTTCTGGACGAGAAGACCTTCACCCGCAAGGTCAAAGAGATCCTCGCCGAGAAGAACCTGATCCTCACCCAGCTCCTGGGGGACAAGCCGTTCACCTTCGAAGAGATCTACAACGAGTACATGCCGTACGCGGAGATCCTCAGAAAGTACGCCGCCGACACCGCGCTCCTCCTTCACCAGGACATCAAGGCCGGCAAGAGCCTCCTCTTCGAAGGGGCGCAGGGCACCCTGCTCGACGTCGACCACGGCACCTATCCGTACGTAACCTCCTCCTCCACCTGCGCTGGCGGCGCCTGCACCGGCAGCGGTGTCAGCCCGCGCGAGATCCACGAGGTGATCGGCATCTCCAAGGCCTACGCCACCCGCGTGGGGAGCGGCCCCTTCCCGACCGAGCTCTTGGACGCGGCAGGCGACGCGCTCCGCGATGCGGGCCGCGAGTTCGGCTCCACCACCGGCCGTCCGCGCCGCTGTGGCTGGTGGGACGCGCTGGTCGCCCGCTATGCCGTCCGGGTCAACGGTCTCTCCGGTATCGCCATCACCAAGCTCGACGTACTCTCCGGCCTGGAGACCATCAAGGTCTGCACCGGTTACAACTACAACGGGACCGTGCTGGACGAGATCCCGGCCAGCCTCGAGGTGATGGAGCAGTGCACCCCGATCTACGAGGAGCTTCCCGGCTGGAGCGGCGACATCACCGGCGCTAAGAGCATGGACGAACTCCCCGAGAACGCCCGCCGCTACGTCACCCGCATCGAGGAGCTCTCCGGCGCCCCGGTGGTGCTGGTTTCGGTCGGCCCGCGCAGGGACGAGACCATCGTGCTGAGGAATCCGTTCGAGAAATAGCTCAAAGGCAATAAACACGGCTGACGTGGATTGGGCGGATTCACGCGGATAAGGCTTTAGGGAGCTTTAGCCGCCGGGCGCCCGCTCAATTAGACTCTATCCATGCAGCGCTTCTTTGAATTTACTTTTTTCGCTCTCTTTGAAAAAATCGGTTGACGCAGCCAACTTCATTTGTTATAAGGTTGTTCTTGTTTCGCCGAGCAGCAGAATGAGCCGCTAGCTCAGTTGGTAGAGCACCTGACTTTTAATCAGGTGGTCGTTGGTTCGATCCCAACGCGGCTCACCATTCGTCCCCATCGTCTAGCCCGGCCCAGGACACCGCCCTTTCACGGCGGCGACGCCGGTTCAAATCCGGCTGGGGACGCCATTCGAAAAAGGGCCCGGAAGCGATTCAGGGCTTTTTTCACCAGCAGTTGCAGTACGAGCCGCTAGCTCAGTTGGTAGAGCACCTGACTTTTAATCAGGTGGTCGTTGGTTCGATCCCAACGCGGCTCACCATTTCTACCACGCCCCCTGCCCTTTCAGGACAGGGGTTTGTTTTAGGTCCCATCGTCTAGTGGTTAGGACACCGGCCTTTCACGTCGGTAACAGGGGTTCAAGTCCCCTTGGGATCACCATCTTTGCAGCACAAGAAAAGGCCGCCTCCTTCGGGAAGCGGCCTTTTCCGTTTCGGTGGTCTCCACGCCTCGGCTAGTACCTGCGGTCAGGCCAGTTTCTCAGGCAGTACGGGCACTCCTTCACGTTATGAGGGATGGTGTCCCTCAACTGCTCTTCGTCATAGCGGGCGCTACAGCCGTTGGCGACCGGGTACTGGTGAATGACCTGGTTCTTGATGAAGTAGAGCATGCCGTTCCCCCTTTGCTTCCGGATGGT
Source organism: Geomonas sp. Red32 (assembly GCF_023652955.1). GTDB lineage: Bacteria > Desulfobacterota > Desulfuromonadia > Geobacterales > Geobacteraceae > Geomonas. The sequence goes on from NZ_JAKLOY010000001.1 coordinate 223,208, forward strand.
TGACTGGATAAAGTATCAGGTTAAAGGTATCTCATGTCAACGCCACACAAAGTGGTTTACAACCTCCGCGACAACAGACATAGTAACGCCGACCACTCCTTGCCCCCTTGCCCGCTTGACCATCCGAGCCATGACTGAGACCACCGAAATCCTCGCCCCCCATACGCCGATGCTGCGGCACCACCCCTTCCGGCAATTCTGGCTCGGACGGCTCGCCTCCACCCTCTCCTTCCAGATGCAGGGAGTCGCGGTAGGATGGCAGATTTACGCTTTGACCGGCAGTGCCTGGTATCTCGGGCTGGCCGGTCTCGCCCAATTTCTTCCGATGTTCCTCCTGACCCTGGTGGTCGGGCACACCGCCGACCGCTACGACCGGCGTAAAATCGCCGCCTTCTGCCAGCTTATCGAGGGGGGCGCGCTAGCGGCCATGGCAGCCGGTAGCTATGGTGGATGGCTCACCAAGGAGGCCATCCTCGGGATCGTCTTCGTGACCGGGGCGGCGCGTGCCTTCGAGTCCCCCACCATGCAGGCGTTACTCCCCACCCTGGTCCCCCAGGAGTGGATTCCGCGGGCGGCGGCCTGGTCCGCCTCAGCCAACCAGACCGCCAGCATCGTCGGCCCCGCGCTGGGAGGAATTCTCTACGCCGCCGGCCCCACCATCGTGTACGCAACCGGCTCTCTTCTCTTTCTGACTGCGAGCTTCATGGTCTCCTCGATCAGGGTGGAGCGGGCACCGGCCAGGAAGGAACCGGTCAGCGTCAGCTCGCTCTTCGCCGGGATCTCCTTCATCAAGAGCCGTCCGGAAATCCTGGGCGCCATCTCCCTCGACCTCTTCGCGGTGCTGCTCGGCGGAGCCACCGCCCTCCTGCCGGTCTACGCGCGTGACATCCTTCACAGCGGGCCATGGGGGCTCGGGTTCCTGCGAGCGGCGCCGGCCGTGGGAGCGCTGGGGATGTCGGCATTCCTGGCACGGACGCCGCTACGCCACCACGTGGGACGCATCATGTTCGCCAGCGTGGCGGTCTTCGGGGTGGGGACCATTGTCTTCGCCGTCTCGACCTCTTTCACCCTCTCCGTCTGCGCACTCATCGTGCTCGGGGCGGCGGATGTCATCAGCGTGGTCATCAGAAGCTCGCTGGTGCAGATCTCGACGCCGGATGAGATGCGGGGAAGGGTCAGCGCGGTCAACATGCTCTTCATCGGCACCTCTAACCAGTTAGGCGAGTTCGAGTCGGGGGCTACCGCCGCACTGTTCGGTACGGTGCCCGCGGTCATCATCGGCGGGGTAGGGACGATAGTCGTGGTGCTTCTGTGGATGAGGCTGTTTCCGAAATTGGTGGAGGTGGACCGGCTGCAGTAAAGGGACTTTAGGGACTTTAGGGACCTCAGGGACCCCAGGGACATAAGGTAAACTTTCAAGCAGGGACTGGCCTGCCCGCGGCACTCACACGCACTCACACGCACTCACACGCACTCACACGCCTCCGCCCTCCCGGCGTCTCCCCGGCGTCTCCCCGGCGTCTCCCCGGCGTCTCCCCAGCGCACCCTCGGCGCACCTTCTTCGCACCTTCTTCGCACCTTCTTCGCACCTTCTTCGCACGTCTTCGCACGTCCGCAGCAGCCCACGCAGTCCACGCCGGCGGGAGTGGTGCCGATTACGCCTCGGTGTCATAACGTTGACACGCCTCCACCGGCGACGGTATAGTAACCACAGCACGATAAGTGCCTCAAATATTCAAAATTAATGGCTTTTTACCTGAACCAACGGAGCCAGACCAGCCGATGGAAGGCCAAACTATTCTCTTACTGGACGAGGACAAGAAGACGCTCGATTTCCTGGCCGCCTTCCTGGTCTTCAAGGGGTGCCTGGTGATCCAGGCGGCGGACGCGGAGGATGCCCTGCAGCGGGTGGAGGAGAGCGCGGTCGACATGGTCATCGCCGACACCCGCATGCAACATAACAGTGGGATCGAGTTCATCAAGAACGTCAAGGATCACCGCCCGGAGATCGTGATCATCGCCTACAGCCCCTTCGTCAACCGGGAAACCACCGAGGAGACGTTGAAGGCCGGGGCGTTTGCCGTCATGGAGAAGCCATTCAACCTCGAGCGCCTGGAGACCGCCATCCGCCAGGGGCTGGAACACCAGGAGCTTCAAGCCCGCTCGCTGCGCCATAAACCTAAGGTGAAAAACCGCGACCGTCTGAAAAACATCATCGGCGAAAGCGAGAAGATGCAGGAGCTTTTCGAGATGGTGGAAAAGGTCGCGGGGACCGACTCGACCATCATGATCCATGGCGAATCTGGTACCGGGAAGGAGCTCGTGGCCCATGCCATCCACGATCTCTCCTCCCGTGCGGAGGGCAACTTCGTGGCGGTGAACTGCGCGGCGATTCCCGACGACCTCCTGGAAAGCGAACTCTTCGGCCACGTGAAGGGATCGTTCACCGGCGCGGTGGTGACCCGGTTGGGAAGGTTCGAGCTGGCCAACAAGGGGACGCTCTTCCTCGACGAGATCGGGGACATGAAGCCCAACCTGCAAGTCAAGCTGCTGCGCGTTCTCCAGAGCAGGGAAGTGGAGCCGGTGGGGGGAACAAGGCCAAAGAAGGTGGACGTGCGGATCATCGCGGCCACCAACCAGAACCTGGAGCAGATGGTCGCGGAGAAGACCTTCCGTGAGGATCTCTACTACCGTCTTTCGGTGATACCGATCCACCTCCCCCCCCTGCGCGAACGGGGAAGCGACATAAAGCTCCTGCTGAACAGCTTCCTGAACAAGTTCAACAAGGTGAGCCACCGCAAGGTGGAGGGGTTCGACGACCAGGTCACGGAGATCCTCACCCATTACCGGTGGCCCGGAAACGTGCGGGAGCTGGAAAACCTCGTCGAGCGTCTGGTGATCGTCTGCAACTCTCCCCGCGTCGGCTACGAGGATCTGCCGGAAAAGTACCGGGGAGGAAGGACGGTCCCACGGGAAGGAGCGGTGGGCCCGGCGGGGTCACCTCAGATGGTGCTGCCGGCCAGCGGCATTTCGCTGCAGGCGGCAGTAGAGGAGTTCGAAAACGGGCTGATTCTGCAGGCACTGCAGAAGACGGGGGGAAACAAGAAGGAGGCGGCGATCCTGCTCAACCTGAAGCGGACTACCCTGATCGAGAAACTGAAGAAGAAAAACCTGGCCTACACGCCACACCCTTAGCGGCGTTCAGCGTTTTTCACCCGGATACAGCGCTCCCACCGGGCACTGGCCGAAACATTTGCCGCACGTCCTGCAGTCCCCTTCGCTACGGGCCGCCTGCTTGCGGTAACCTTCCACCTCGAGTGAGTAGCGGCGCTCGGGGCACGCCGACACACAACGTCCACACCCCGAACAGCGATGACTGTCGATAACCGGCACCAACACCCGGGCAGAGGCCCTTACTTCCTGATACCCCATCTCGTCCTCACTTTCAGCTCACGCACAGCACCACGACCAAGACAGAACCGGAAGGGCTATAATGTATGAGAATACAAAAGAACTGTCAAGGTGAGGTTGGAGAGGCGATTTATGACACGGGCACGGGCGAAGCGAGATAAACCCCTTGCACGATTAGTCTATCCCGAATAAAATACCCAATCCTTAGAAGCACATCAATGAGACCGGAGGGAGCTTACATGAAAAAGATAGGCGTGGTACTTTCGGGCTGCGGAGTACGTGACGGAAGCGAGATTCACGAAGCGGTCTTGACCCTGCTCGCCATTGACAGAAGCGGCGCCAAGGCTGTCTGTTTCGCCCCCGACATTGAGCTGGACGAGATCAACCATGTGACGATGAAAGAGACCGGTGCCAAGCGCAACGTGCTGGTCGAATCGGCCCGGATCGCCCGGGGCGACATAAGCGACGTCAAGAACGCCAAGGCCGCCGATCTCGACGCCCTGATCCTCCCGGGTGGCTTCGGCGCCGCCAAGAACCTCTGCAGCTTCGCCACCGAGGGGCCGGCGGGAAGCGTGCAGCCGGATGTGCTCCGCCTGATCCGCGAGATGTCCCAGGCCCGCAAGCCGATCTGCGCCATCTGCATCGCGCCGGCGGTCCTCGCGCTGGCGCTCGGCAAGGATCTCGCTCCCCAGGTCACCATCGGGACCGACGAAGGGACCGCCCAAGCCATCAACGGCACCGGCAGCAAGCATGTCAACTGCCCGGTGAACGAGTTCGTGATCGACAAGGAGCACCTCATCGTCACCACCCCCGCCTACATGCTGGCAACCCACATCGCCGAGGCGGCCGAAGGGATCGAGAAGGCGGTGAAGGCCACCATCGACCTCATCAAGTAACGCACCACCGAGGGAAACTGATCTTCCGCAGCACGTTGCCCCCCCTTCCCCATCCTCACCCCAGCCCTTTCTTGAAGGGGAGGGAGAGTTGGAGCCAGCGGAAGACACGGAGTAAGCAGATCTATACATGATTCAATGGAGGGAACAATCGAGATGAAGAAACTGATCGTACTGGCTGTCTGTGTGTTACTCACCGCCCTGGCCGCCGGAAACGCGGCTGCCGAGGAACTAAGGGGAAGAGTGGCGCTCAACGCCAGGTTCGGGTTAATCAATCCGTCCAACAGCCAGATGGCCGATAGGGACGGCACCCTGCTGGTATCGACCGACCCCGGCATCATCGGTGGCGGCGGCCTCCTCTTCGGGGTCGACGACAACATCGCCATCGAAATCGACATCACCCGCTCCGTCTTCCATACCTCGGGCCTCGGGACGGCGGGAATCACCAACCTCTCCATGGGCGGGCAGTACCGGCTCCCCGAGCGGCAGCGCTTCGTCCCCTACGGCGGCGCAGGCCTCGACGTCCTCATCAACGATCTCAGCGACAAGGTGGTCGACACGGTGGTGGGCGCCCATCTCGCGGTCGGGGTCGATTACATGCTCATGAGGCAGGTGGCGCTCAACGCCGAGATCAAAGGGGTCGAGGCATTCTCGGCCGACGTAAGGGACTTCGGCGGGGCAAAGATCGGCGAGTTCGATCCCTCCAACTTCGCCTTCACGGTGGGAGCCAGGTTCTTCTTCAACTAGCTTCACCCCATCGACGCAAAAAGCCCCCTTTCCGGATGGAGAGGGGGCTTTTTCATTTTGGCGCAGAGAACTTCAGGGGGTACCGCAAAAAGCAAATCCCCCCTGTCCCCCCTTTGACAAGGGGGGGACCTGTATTCCCCTGGAATTCCCGGAAGATCCTTGGTCAAAGGGGGACCACCAGGGCAGAGGTATCTACTGGATATTTTCTTCCGGAAGGCCGAAGGCGCGGCGGTACTCCCTTTCCAGCCTGCCTACGTCCCCCCCCTCGATGAAGCCCCACGGCAGCGGCTCATCCAGGGGGATGTCGCGGTACACCACACTGTCGGTGTCGATCCCCACCTCCCGGGCCGCCGCCTTCCAGTTCCCCAACCGGTCGGCCGCCACCAAAAGCGGGGCCAGCCTGCGGTCCCCACGCGACAGGAGCGCCTGCAGATAGGCTTCACGCGGGCTCTCGATCTGGAGCTTCACGTTGGAGAGCCGTCCGAGCGCCTTCTGCAGATACTTCCACTTCTTCTCCACCGACCTGATCTCTTCCATCCCGCACCACTGGAACGGCGTGAACGGCTTCGGGATGAAGGGATTGACGGAGAGCTGGATCTCGCCAAGCCGCTTGTTGGCTTTGGCGGCGGCCACCACCCGCTCCCGGATCCTGCCGACCAGAGCCACCAGTTCATCGAGGTCCTCCACCGTCTCGGTGGGAAGGCCGATGATGAAGTAGAGCTTCAGGTTCAGGATGTCGTGACCGGTCAATAGGTCGCAGGCGGCGAGGATCTGCTCCTCGTCGATTCCCTTCCTGATCAGGTCGCGAAGCCGCTGCGAGCCCCCCTCCGGGGCCAGGGCGACGCTCTTTTGGCCGCTGGCCTTCAGGGCCTCGATCATCCGGTGGTCGAGGTGGTCGATGCGGAACGAGGAGACGGAAAACTTCCCTCCCCCCTCCACGATCTCTACCGCGAGATCCCCGATCCCCTGGTAATCGGAGACGGCGGCGGCAACGAGACCGACCTTTCTTCCCTCCTCCACCCCCTTCATGACCTCAGCGCGGACCGACTCCTTGGACCGGGTGCGATAGGGGAGGTAGATGAACCCGGCCGCACAGAACCGGCAGCCTCGCGGGCAGCCGCGGGAGAGCTCCACCAGGTGCATGCCGGAAAACTCGGTGGCCTCGGTATGGATCTCGGTGACGGTGGGGCGGTCGTCAAGGTGCGCCTCCCAGACCCGGCTGACCGCCTTGGGGGCATCCGCTTCCGGGTTCATCGAGACAAGGGCGCTCCCCTGGTAGACGGGACGGTAGAGGGAGGGGACGTACACGCCGGGAATCCCGGCGGCCTGCCGCAGCAGTTCGTGACGCGACTCCGCCCCTTCTTTCATCAAATCGAGCAGCGCGGGGAGCATCGGTTCCGCCTCGCCGACGCATACCAGGTCGAGCAAGGGAGCCACCGGCTCGGGATTGAGGAAGAGGGCCGCCCCGCCGCCGATGATGAGCGGCTGCAACGGGGAACGATCCTCCGCCATGGGAGCCATACCGGACAGCCTGAAGATGGTGGGGATGGCGAGGTAATCGCTTTCGAAGGAGACCGAGAAGGCCAGGACGTCGAAGGAGGAGAGCGGACGCTGGGACTCGAGGGAGAGGAGGGTTCCGCCGGTACGGAGGAGCTCATCGAGCTCGTCGTGGTCCGGGAGAAACGCGCGGTCGCAGACTACCTCTGGGTAGTCGTTCATCATGGCGTAGACCGCCTGGAAGCCGAGGTTGCTCATGCCGGCGTGGTAGCGGTTGGGATAGACCAGGCAGCAGGAAAGCCTCCCGCCGCGGTTCCCCAGCCCGCCTCCGCTCTCGCCGGCCAGGATGGTGCGTCTTTTTTCTATGCTCTTGCGCGACATCGGGTGAGAGTACCATCTTTTGCCCGGCAGCGACAACCCAATCCTTTTCAGGATTTATCAGCGAGGTGACGACAGCCTGAGGTCTCCCCCTTTGCGAAGGGGGACAGGGGGGATTTTAGCCAGGACCGGCCTTTCATTGAAGGCGGACTTCCCCCACCCCCTACCCCCCTCCCTCAAGGGGAGGGGGAAGTGTTGGCTGCCTAATGGGTTGAAATCGCCGGCGGTGTCTGCTAGGTTGCTTCCGATGTCAGCAGGCAAAGAAGGAGGCTTCATGAACAGCATCGCGGCATTCTTCAAGTTCGACCATCACGGGACCACCTTCCGCCGTGAGACGGTGGCCGGCCTCACCACCTTCCTCACCATGGCCTACATCATCATCGTCAACCCGGCCATCCTCGAAAACGGCGGCATCCCCCGCGGCCCCTCCACCACGGCCACCATCCTCGCCTCCGTGTTCGGCACCGTCATCATGGCGCTCTTCGCCAACCGGCCGTTCGCCATCGCGCCCTACATGAGCGAGAACGCCTTCATCGCCTTCGTGGTGGTCAAGGTCATGGGGTATTCGTGGCAGACGGCGCTGGCGGCGGTCTTCTTCGCCGGGGTCATCTTCACCCTGCTCACCCTCTTGAAGGTGCGGAGCTGGCTCGCCGAGGCCATCCCCTTATCGCTAAAGTGCGCCTTCGCCACCGGCATCGGGCTCTTCCTCACCTTTATCGGCCTCAACGAGACCGGGATCGTCACCCTCGGCATCCCCGGCGCTCCCGTCAAGCTCGGAAGCCTCGCTCAACCTCCGGTGCTCCTGGCGGTGGCGGGGCTCCTCTTCACGGTGATCCTGATGTCCCGGCGCATCCCCGGCGCCATGATGATCGGGATCGTGGCGACCACCATCGGCTCCATCGCCCTCAAGGTCACCCCCCTTCCCAAGGCGTACGTGAGCCTCCCCCCCGATCTCTCCCCGATCCTGTTGAAGCTCGATCTCCACGGGGCGCTGCAGCCGGCCTTCTTCCCGATCGTGCTCACCATCTTCATCATGGCCTTCCTCGACACGGTGGGAACCCTCCTCGGGCTCTCCATGCGGGCCGACCTCTTGGACGAGAACGGCAACCTCCCGGAAATCGAGAAACCGATGATGGCGGACGCCCTGGCGACCATGGTGGCCCCGCTTCTGGGGACGACGACTACCGGCGCCTACATCGAGTCGGCGGCCGGCATCGAGGAAGGCGGGAGGACCGGCTTCGCCTCGCTGGTGACCGCCCTCTTCTTCCTGCTGGCGCTTTTCCTCGCCCCGCTCTTCACCCTGGTGCCGCCGCACGCCTACGGGATCGCCCTCATCGTCATCGGCTCCTTCATGCTGGAGCCGCTCACCAGGGTCGATTTCAACGACCTCACCGAGCTGATCCCCGCCTTTTTGACCATCGTGCTGATGGTCTTCACCTACAACATCGGGGTGGGAATGACCGCCGGTTTCATAAGCTATCCGCTGATGAAGGCGGCGACCGGCCGGGTGAGGGAAGTGAAGAGCGGCGTCTGGGTGCTGGCGCTCCTGTCGCTATCCTATTTCCTGTTCGGCGTGAAGAGTTAGCGGACGAGCCTCGCGCGGATTTTCCCCATCAGCGGGAATCCGGCGGCGGTTTTATTGAGCCTCACCAGGCCGAAGACATACGGGCCCCGCTGCTCGGCCAGCATGTTTCCGTAGAGGGGATCGGTCCCGGTCAGGGTCGCGCCGAAGCGGTCCTCCCCGTAGAGGACCATGCTGCCGCTGTTTCTCAGGTAGGCCCGGTAGTTGCCAAAGGCGGCAACCGCGTCGGTCACCGAGTCGGTCAGCACGATGTAGACCCGGGCCGGTTCTCCCCCGACCATGACGTCCGCGACCAGTCCCCTCGGGAAAAAGTCGTAGCCGAGAAGGCTCGTCGCCTTGTACTGAACGCTCCCCTTCACCACCTCGGGAAGATCGAGCAGCTTGGTTTCCTTGGGCGCCCCCGTAGCGGGGGGAAGCAGGCGGGAGACCTCCCTGGCGCAGGCCTCCAGCGGCCCCTTGCCGGTTTCGGGGGTACCGGTCGACTGGAGCCGGACAAAGTAGCGGTCCTGGTAGAAGAAGAGCTGGCTCTCGGTCACGGCCCCATCGCTGCCGGTCTTGACCGTCTCGGCCCCTTCCGGGCGGTATCCGGAGAACATCCCGAAGGCATCGAGCGCAGACCCCATCCTGTAGACGTCGACGTCGAAGCCCTGCTCCTTATTGACGTAGCGCCCGTAGGAAAGGAACTCGAATCCGTAAGGAAAGAAGATCTCAGCCTCGCCGTCGATGCGGTCGGAGAGCGTCTCCCGGCCGTAGACAGCCGGCCTCCCCTCCAGCGACCACCCCGCCCCGCAGGCAGGCTTCGGCAGAAGCCGCGCCGGGTCATCCGCAGCAAGTGCAACAGATGCCAGTAAATGTCCCGCCACGGCCACCACCATCAAGCGTCCTATCATACCAGTATCGACTTTCATACCTCTCCATCTGCGGTTATTACCTAGGGCATTCGCCAAAGCGTCGCGGTGCTCGTTGACAGCGTGTGTATCAGTGTGTATAAAATGGGTCATGACCAGCAAAGAACTTATCAGACGCCTTGAAGCCGAAGGCTGGTACTGCGTGGGCGGCAAGGGAGACCACCAAAAGTACAAACACCCGTCCAAGCCTGGTCATGTCGTAGTCCCGCACCCACGAAAAGAAATACCGACCGGAACCTTGCGGAACATTTACCGCCAAGCCGGTTGGGAGTGGAGGTAGCCATGTTGTATCCCGCGTATATCCACCTTGGTGATGAGGAACACGCCCACGGTGTCACCATCCCGGATTTCCCCGGTTGTTTTTCAGCAGCCGACGAGTGGGCCGACCTGCCACGGATGATCCAGGAGGCCGCGGAGGTTTATTTTGACGGTGAAGATATTCCCGTTCCCGCGCCAACCTCCTTGGAGAAGCTGGCCGCCAATCCCGATTACCAGGGGGGGGTCTGGCTTTTAGTTGATATCGACCTGGCTAAGCTAAAGGTCAAGGCAAGGCGGGTGAATATCACACTGTCGGAAAAATTGCTGTACGAAATCGACGAGTATGCAGAGCAGAACCATATGTCCCGTTCTGGGCTACTCGCGCAGGCGGCAGATCAATTTATTCACCGAAAACCCTTGGCATGAATCTCATCCTAAAAGTCCCCTCGCCCGTTCCATCTTGGCCGCAATGTCGAGCCCGTTGATGCAGCGCGCCTGGCAGCTGCCGCAGTCGAGGCAGGCGGCAGCATCGGCGCCGGGGCGGATCTCGCGGTAGGTCGACCGCGCCAGGTCGTGGTCGCCGTACCCCCCTTCCGCGTACATGAGCGCGCGGTTTACGTTACTGATCTCGACCCCGGCCGGGCACCCCGCCTGGCAGGAGCCGCACATGGTGCAGTAAATTCCCTCCACCGCCTCGGCGTAGCGCTCGAGCCGCCGCCTATCCGCGTAGGTGAACTTCATCCCCATCACCGCGATGTTCTCCCTCAGCTGGGCGAGATCCTTCATCCCGGGGATCGCCACCGAGACATCGGGGTTTTGCAGCACCCACTTGAGCGCCGCCTGGTGCGGAGTGATGCTGCCGAGGGAGGCGGTCCGGTAGCCTCCCGCCTGGGTCTTCATGGCGATGATGCCGATTCCCGCCTTGGCCGCCCGGGAAATGGCCAGCCCCACCTCGGGAGGGGTTTTGAAGTTGTAAGAAACCAGGCAGGTGTCGAAGAAACTCTCCCGGTCGTCCACCAGCGCGTTCAGCACCTCGGCCTGGTTGGTGTGGGTGGTCACTCCGCAAAACCTCACCTTCCCCTGCTTCTTCAGCTCCAGGAGCGCCTCCCGCGTTTCAGGAATGAAGATCCGCTGCTTGTTGGTCAGGTTGTGCAACTGGATGACGTCGATGTAGTCCGTTTTGAGCGCCCGGAGACTCGCCTCCACGTCCTGGATGATCCCCACCTTGGAGCGGGAGTCGGGGAGCGTCTTGGTGGCGAGGAAGATCTTGTCCCGCCGCCCCTTGATCGCCTTGGCCACGATGGCCTCGTTGTTCCCCCCCATGTACTTGCGGGCGGTATCGACGTAGTTGACGCCGTGCTCCAGGGCCACCCGGATCACCTCCGGCTCGGGCGTGAGCATGGCGCCGAAGCTGACCACGGTCACCTTGAGCCCGGTCCGGCCCAAGGTGCGGTAGACGGGAGCCGGAAACTCCGCGGGAGCGGTCCCGGCGTACTGCTGCACGACCTCGGCCAGCGCCTTGCCGCCCAAAAGCGCCGAGGTGGTCCCCACCATCCCCGCCGCGATGAAAGTCCTCCTGCCGATCCCCCTGCCGTTTCTGTCAGCCATGATAATGCCTCCTGTCATGCTCACACGGCGATAGCCGTCTCACATTGGAAAGATTACCTACTCCAACAGCGCGTCCGTCCGGCCAATCCTGATCAATGCTACGACCTTATAGCACGAATTCCAGCAGGCAAAGCCTTTTTTCTAAGCCATTCCTCGTGTGATTTCATTGAAAATTCCTCCCCTTTTGCAGTATAGTCCCCTCATCCTCCGATCCGCCCAGGTCACCGTGTTTCCCTGTCATTGAACGTGCTGTCATAGAGGGGGTGTGGCTATGTTATTTCCCAGGCGTGAGAAAGAAGTCCGGCATGGAATACTGCTGGAGAATCCGGTTGACGACCCAGCCTGTTGCCGCGGCTGCGACGGGATCTGCTGCCGCTCCTTCCCGAGCGTGGAGCTCACCTGGGAGGAATACGAGCAACTCCAGGCCCTGGGCGCCACCCGCCTCGAATTCGCCCTCTACGGCCCGCCGAGGCTCATGATCGAAAACGGCTGCGAATTCCAGGTGGGAAGCCGCTGCGGCATCTACCTCCACCGCCCCGCCATCTGCCGCCATTTCATCTGCCGGACCGATGGCGGCGGCGCCTCCTCAGCCTAACCATCCGGACCCAAGCACCCTTTTCGGCGCCGGGCTGCGGACGCCCTCCTGGCCGGTATACTTCCAGATGTGAAGCGAAACGGCCCTCTCCGGTGGATCGCCACCGGAAGAAAAGGAGGAGCGGATGCAATACAACAGACTGGGAAATACCGGCCTCATCGTGTCGCGGCTGGCGTTCGGCGCCATGACCTTCGGCTCGGCGGCCGAGGGGGACTTCAGGTCGGTCTACAAGGTGGAGCAGACCCTGGCCGATCACCTGGTGGGAACCTGCCTCGACGCCGGCATCAATTTCTTCGACACCGCCGACGCCTATGCGGGCGGGGACTCCGAGATCATCCTGGGCGCCGCCCTCGGCTCCCGCCGCAAGGAGGTGGTGATCTCGACCAAGGCGGGCTTCCGCAGCGGCGAAGCCCTCATCGACCAAGGTCTCTCCCGCCATCACCTGATGGCCTCCATCGAGGGGAGCCTCAAGCGGCTCGGCACCGACTACATCGACCTCTTCAGCGTCCATCGCATCGATCCCCACACACCTTTGGAAGAGACTATCGAGGCGCTGACCGACATCGTCCGGCAGGGGAAGGCGCGCTACACCGGCTTTTCCAACTGGCCTGCCTGGATGGCCGCCAAGGCGATCGGGCTGCAACAGGGGCGGGGATGGCCCCGTTTCCAGGCGGCACAGCTTTTCTATTCGCTGGTCGGTCGGGACGTCGAGCGGGAACTGGTCCCCCTTCTGGAGGATTGCCAGGTGGGGATGGTGGTCTGGAGCCCGCTGGCCGGGGGCTTCCTCTCCGGGAAGTACACCCGCGACAATCCGGGGGGCGGCGGGGGAAGGCTCTCCGGATTCGACATCATCCCCTTCGACCGCGATAAGGGGTACCAGCTGATCGACGTCCTGCGCGAGATCGCCGAGGCTCACCTGACCACGGTGGCCGCGGTCTCCCTGGCGTGGCTCCTCACCAAGCGCTGCGTGGCGAGTATCCTGGTGGGAGCGAGCAAGCTCGCCCAGTTGCACGAAAACCTGAAGGCCGCCTCGCTGGTCCTTTCCGCCGAGGAACTGGCCCGCCTGAACCAGCTCACCGAGATCCCCAAGGCCTACCCGGAGTGGATGATCCCGATCATGAGCGATGCGCGGGTTACCGGCGCTCTTGCGGGAGAAGGGTGACCCGGGCGGCCAGGCTGTTCAACCTAACGAGCCCACCGGAGGCAGACATGATAAAAGGAGTACTTCTCGATCTCAGCGGCACCATACACCTCGGCCCGAATCCCTTGCCGGGAGCGGTCGCTGCGGTAGGCTCCCTCGAAAAGCGGGGGATACCGGTCCGTTTCGTCACCAACACCTCCCGCAGGACACGCGACACCCTTTACCGCGATCTCAACGAAATGGGTTTCAACATCCCTCGCGAGCACATCTTCACCGCACCGCTCGCGGTCCGGCGCTACCTGGAGTTGCACAGCCTGCGCCCCTACCTGCTGGTCCACCCCAACCTCTTTGCCGATTTCCAGGGGATCCCCCGGGAGAACCCCAATGCCGTCGTGGTGGGGGATGCCGAGGACGATTTCAGCTATGAAAAGATGAACGAGGCCTTCCGGCTGCTCAAGCAGGGGGCCAAGCTCCTCGCGACCGGCCGCACCCGCTACTTCGAGGGAAAGGACGGGCTGGAGTTGGACGCCGGTCCCTACGTCGCGGCCCTGGAGTACGCCGCCCAGATGAGCGCGGTGGTCCTCGGCAAACCGTCCGCGGATTTCTTCCTGGAGGCGGCCGAAGAGCTGGGGCTTCACCCCTCGGAGTGCGTGATGATCGGGGACGATCCGGAAACGGACGTGGCCGCCGCGGTACGGGCGGGACTGCACGGGATACTGGTCAAGACGGGGAAATACCGGGAGGGGGATGAGAAGCTCGTAGGCGATGGCGGGATGGTGGCGAGGGACGTGGTCGCCGCCATCGAGTGGGTGCTGGATCGGGTCGGACGAAAACCTTAGAACGCGGATGACGCGGATTGAGCGGATTTACGCGGATAAGGCAAAAACTTTAAAGGGGGAACCCGAAAGCTTTATCCGCGGAGATCCGCGTCATACGCGAAAATCGGCGTTCAAACGGTCTTGACGTAAAAAAAGCCGCCCGGGGAGATTCCCATGGGCGGCTTTCCTTTTCACAGCTGCCGAATGCGGCCTAGAAGAGGTAGTAGAGCGAGAAGCCGAGGCGGACGCCGTCGACGTCCTTCACCTTGACACCGGTCTCCTTGTCGGAGGCATCGGTAGCCCAGACGTAAGCGACGCTCGGGATCAGGTAGAAGTTGTGAGCGACCTGGACGTAGGTGGCGGCTTCGAGGTCGAAGTCTTCGTTAGCGGTCACCTTGCTGGTGGCGGTGTTGAAGTTCGCATCGAACTTGGCGTCGAGGGTGAAGGTGTGGTTGATCTCCTTCTCCACGCCGAGGGTCAGGGTGTGGGTGTCCTGCTCACCGTTGTTCCTGATGGTGGCGCGGTAGATGGCGTACGGGGTGTGGTGGTGGTTCACCTTGCAGCTGGCGGCCAGGAACGGGCTCACGTCGGTGGTGCCGGTGCCGCCGGAACCCTTGCCGGCGGTGTCGAATTTCAGGCCGAGGCCGCCGACCACCGCGTAGCGCTCCTCCTCGCCGCCCAGCAGGTGGAACTTCCCTTCCAGGGCGAAGTCGCCGAAGCCGTCGCGCTGCTCCAGCTCGGGATTCAGGCCGGGCATCTCGACCTTGGCGCGCTCGTTGAAGAGGTAGGGAATGGAAGCGGACATTTCAAAGCCGGGGACGATGCCGACGCCGACGGAGTAGAGGGATTCGGTGGTGTTGTAGTAGACCTTGCCGGTCCCGTCTAAGGGGCTTGCGACGTTGCCTGCGGCATGGGTGTACTCGAGGGTTGCCTGAGCTTCCACCTGTTTAGGGTCGAGGATATCGGTTACCAGCAGCTTGTGTTCCGCGCGCGCGGCGGTAGCTGTCATCATCACGAGGCCGAAGACAGCAAGGAAAATCTTCTTCATTGAACTTTTTCCTCCAGGATTGAAATGGTGAAGCAAAGAGTTCATTAATACATCAAATTCACATTAAAGGCAACCCCGGATACCCTTCATGCTCACCCCGACCGGTAAAGAGATGTGGGGTTGTCGATGCGGAAGGCAGTCAGTTTCAGGAGTCCTTACCTTCAGACAGAAGAACGCTAACCAGCGGCAAAGAATGACATAACCAAGTGAAATTCCTACAGTGCCTTGACAAAGAGAGTGGCAGACGGCAACCTTTCAGGATAGAGCAGCATATCTTCATTCATTCGGCAGGGCCCGTCATGGCAATGATAAAGTGGAATTTTGCTTTCGTGGTTGGTATTGAAGAGGTCGACCGGCATCACCGGCATCTGGTGGACCTGCTGAACAAAGGGTATAGCCAGTTGAATGACGATGCTTCGCCGCCCGACCTTCGGCCACTCCTCATCGAGCTCGTTGACTACGCGAACTATCACTTCGCCTGTGAGGAGGGATGGATGGCGTCCGCCGGTTATCCCGACCTGCCAAGGCATAGAAAAGAGCACGCGCTCTTTACCGAGAGAGTACTGGCTCTCACGAGACGCCACCAGGAAGAAAAAGAGGTCACCCTTGAAACCCTGAACTTCATCCACAACTGGATCACCCACCACATCCTCGAGGTCGACGTAGAGTTCGCCGACTTCGTCAAAGTCTGGAACCTCACCAACAAGATACAGACCCATACCCTTACCGCCGGCTGACCCCAGCCTTTCGCCGCATCATACCGGCCGATGCAGCCCCAGATCACCTCCGCAGGGGAGTGGGGATGGGCGTACCCGGCCGCCCCCCCTCTCTTGGCCCACCTTACACGGCCTTTCTCCTTTCCGGCTCTTCCCCCTCCATGAACTTGGCAGTCGTCAACTCGCGGCAGCCGGTCAACTCGTTGAACAGGCTCCGCTAGTGGATCATCGCCTGCCGCAGGTCCTCGGTCGAGGCATTCCCCGGCCGCTCACCAAAGCGGCGGTACCGCCTGTTCCGTGAAGACGGGATCCGGTCCCTTCCTTCCGTTGCCGTCGCGGCTGGAGAGCGTGAGCAAGGAGAGGTACGGTCTGGCGGCCGGGTCGTAGACGACCGTGATCCTTCCCCCTTTTCCCGGGGCGCCGGGGAACCCGTCGCGGCCATCCCTGCCGTCCCTGCCGCTCGATCCGCTCGGCCATCCCGAGCCGCCGGAGCCTCCCCTGCCGCCACGCCCTCCGCGTCCTCCGGCACCTCCCGAGCCCCCTTCCGCCTTTACCGTCAGCGAGCCCCCCACCGGGTCGACCAGGAAATATTCGTCCCGCCCCTTCCCGCTGACCTCGGCCTGCAGCAGTGGATTGCCGCCGGACCTGAGGGTGAGGAGAACCCGTACCGGCCCGGCATCCTCGCCCGCGCCGCCGTCATCGCCGTCCCCGCCGTCGGTTCCGTCCGATCCGTCTCCCCCGGGGGAGGGATTCTCGAGATCGGTCGATCCGCTCATCCCGCTGGTGCCGTCAATGCCGTTGGAGCCGTCCATCCCGGACCGCCCATTCCTCCCCGAGAAATTGGCGGCGAAGTCGTGGTCATAGCGGAGAAAGACGTCCAGCTTGGTGAAAATCCAGGGATGGGAGGGGGCGGTCACCGTGAGAGACGGGAAGGCGGTATCGGTGACCCGGGGATCGGCCGGCATGGTGACCATCCCCTTCCGGTTCGCCGCCATGAGGGCTGGGGTGACGACGAGATCATCCCACAGGACCTTCCCGTTACCCGCCCCCTCGGTGAGGAGAATCTTCCCCGCAGTATCGGTGACCGCAACCACCAAAGGGGTGGTCTGGCCGGGATACATGGCCGGGCCCTGAGGGAGCCACGCCTCCATCCTCTCTACCGGGACCTTCTCCAGGCGGACCCGGCTCCCCATCCAGACCCGCAGGCTCGTGCAGCCGCCCAGCATCAGGACCAGCGCCGCAAGGAGCACCGCCCCGGCGGCGGCCGCCACCCTGTTCCACCCGGATCCCCTCACCCTTTCGTCCATGGCCCCCTCCCCCCAAAGCAGTATTAACATTCTCATACCGCCTGACTGTGCAGGCAGTGTGCATGAAATGTGGAATTACCAACGGCATGGGAATAGGTCAGCGCTATCGCCGACAGTAGCTTTCTTTGCCGCACCGGCATTGACATGTCACTTAGGCGAAGTAGATTAATAGAATCCATTCAGCAACTGGCTTTAACGGGGATCCAGATAGGATCCTGCGCAATCCAATGAGCAAGGGTGGCCTTACTGTCCGGCTCGCCACTCTGTGCGGTGGGATGATCCGATGGACCATACACTCCGGAGAGGAACCATCCTCCTCGTCTTTGTCTTTACCGTCGTGCTGCTGATACTGCCGCCCCTCCCGATACCGGTTGCGCAGGCCGGCGAGTTCACCTTCCTCACCGAACATCCCGGCAAGGCAACCGCGACGGTAACCGTGGCCAACCAGCCGCAAAAACTGCTGAGCCGTCAGGATGCCGCCGCCTACAAGCGGAACCTGGAAAGACTGCGGGATCTCATCCTCAAGCAGCCCGTATTCCAGCCCCCCCTCGGGGTGGAGGTGATCGGCTACTTCCGCCCCAACGACTCCCTTCCCGCCTCCACCAAACTTCCGGTTCCCGGCTTCGGCTACCTCCGTTTCCACTTCTACCACCTCGCCCCCAAGACGGGGAAACCGGTCCGCATCTGCTGCACCACCGACGAGATCTACGCCTCCATCAACGACCCCGGCCAGGGATTCGACGGCATCGGGGGGCAGAGCGGGTTCGCCACCAAGGCGATCTACGAGCCGCAAAAGGTGGGAGAGATGGCGGGCTTCCCGGTCTACCGGATGGACGGCGGCGACGAGCTCGTGCTCCTCACCCGCCAGGGGGTGGTCCCGTGGATACCGGTGACCCGGGAGGAGTACGTCTCGGTCTATCTCAAATACTGGCAGTCGATGGCCAAGGAGACCCCGCAGGAGACCGTGTTCCTCCCGCAGATCGTCGGCAGGCACCAGACCGCCCTGGACCGGATGACGCCGGAGGAGCGGAAGATGCAGGCGCGCCAGCTGACCTGGGACCCGTACGAGCCGACCCTCGCACCGGCAGGAAGCGAAGAGGGGCGGCCGCTGGTGCGGATCAACCCGGCCTGGTACGACCCGTCCCTGCCACGCTCCGCGTTCCAGCTGATCGCGCTCCGCTTCTGCTACAGCGGCAACCTCGACCACGACGCCCCCGGCAAGACCGTCCACGGCGATATCAGCCCCTTCCGGGTATGGCAGTCCCTGCACACCTCGGACTGGGGGGAGATCGGCAAGGCAGTGACCGGCAAATAACAAAAAACGGCCCAAGAACTAATTCAAGTAAGGGGGATAGCCATGAAACGACAGCTACTGCTGGGAGGAGTACTCCTGTTGGCCGGCGCGGGGATCTGCTATGCCGACTGGCTGAGCGACACGATCCAGGGGGCCGGGAAGAGACTCGGCAACCGTGCGGTGAACGACGCAGGCAACAGCGCCTACGACTCGGCCAAGGGGGCCGTAAAAGGGGACAAGAAGGGGACGGCGCCCAACGCCAAGCAACCCCAGCAGGGGGGGCAGCAGCAGATGCTCCAGCAGCAGGGGACGGCCGTTCCGCCGGGGGATCTCTCCATCGAAGAGGCGGAAAGGGTCCTCACCAAGTTCGACTTCGTCCCCGGTGACCAGATGATCTTCCACGACGACTTCGCCGAGACGGAGGTGGGCGAGTTCCCCCGCAAGTGGACGCTCGACGGGCCGAAGCAGGGGAACAACAACACGGTCGACGTCGTCGAGTACCAGGGGAAACATTTCCTCCGTTCGGTTCCCGGCACCGGCGGGATGCCCCCTGCGACCCAGTACCTGCGGCTGGACCAGAAGGGAGACTTCCCGGAGAAGTTCACCATCGAGTTCGACGCGGTCCTCTCGTCGGTCAACAACTCGCCGGTCTACTACGTCATGTACCGGGTCCTCTTCGTGCCCGCCGACAAGAAGATCGACCTCTGGAGACGGGGGAGCCCCGCCGCCATCCAGATCTCCGGCCAGGACAACGTCTCCGCCAACACCATGACCAAGGTAAAGCTCAACGACGGTAGGGTGCACCATGTCTCGATCAGCGTGAACGGCACCTTCGTCAAGGCCTACGTCGACAACCAGCGGGTGATCAACGACCCGGACGGGGTGAAGCGTCCCATCAAGCAGCTCGGCCTGCAGATGTCCACCCCCAACAATTTCAAGGCCGAGAACGTGATGTTCACCAATTTCAGGCTGGCGGCCGGCGGCAAGGAGATCAAGTCGGCGCTGGACACCGACGGCAGGATCGTCACCCACGGCATCCTGTTCGACACCGGCAAATCCTCCATCAAGGGTGAATCACTCCCGACCCTCAAGATGATCCTGGGGCTATTGAACGAGGATCCGGAGCTCAAGTTCTCCATCGAGGGGCACACCGACAACCAGGGGAACAAGAAGATCAACCAGCCGCTCTCCGAGGAGCGCGCAGCGGCGGTCAGGTCGTGGCTGGAAGGAAAGGGGATCGACTCCGGCCGCCTGAAGCACTCCGGCTTCGGCGACGGCAAGCCGATCGACAGCAACAAGAGCCCGGAAGGAAGGGCCAACAACCGGCGGGTCGAATTCGTGAAGTTCTGAGGCTGCCGCAAAGAAGGCCGCCCCCATCGCCGGGGCGGCCTTCTTCTTTTACCGTCCGGCACCGTTTAGCCTTGGCCGCCCCCTCTGCCCCCATATTTTATTTCGTAACTGTACCTTTTAATGGGGACACATCTCGTCTATGCTCAATGAGTGGCAAGCTGTCCCGAACGCACCTGACTCCCTACCGCGGAGGGAGTTGCCGCTAGAGGCGCTACACCGCCGTAGATCCGCGATGAACGAACCGGTCAACCGATGCAAAGAGAGAGGAGAAGTATGATGATTCCCGAGAAGCTGCTGGAAATTCTGAAACAGGATGGCATCGTCGCCATCGCGACCCTGGGGGAAGACGGGCCGCACATGGTCAACACCTGGAACAGCTACGTCAAGATCACCGAAGAGGGGCGGTTGCTGATCCCCGCCGGCTACATGAACCGCACCGAAGCGAACGTCGCCTCCAACCCCAACATTCTCATCACCCTCGGGAGCAGCAAAGTGCAGGGCCTGCACGGACCGGGCGCCGGGTTCCTCATCAAGGGGAAGGCGAGCTTCGAAACCTCCGGCCCGGACTTCGACCTCCTGAAGTCCAAGTTCAGCTGGGTCCGCGCCGCGCTGGCCATCGATCCCGACTCCATCACCCAGACCTGGTAGCCCCCCCTAGCGTGGGCACCAAGTGCCCACTCCATAACCTACGGACCGGGTTGTCCGAAAGCCGGTGAGTGATGCAAACTCACCGGCGGCCGCAACCGCAGGTACTCTTTCTTCGCCTCCCTGACTTGCCTCATCACCCCGGCGGCCCGCAGGGTGAAGCCAGTGTCCATCGGAACCCCTCCGCTCTGAAGCACCTTTGCCGTCCAGGTGTTGCAGGTGTCGAAGATCACGTAATATCCAAGCGCCTCGAAAAACCTCCCCGCCCCACGAGCGCCGTCCTTGAGGGGATACGGCCTGTTCCCCCCGTCCAGCTTGAAGCTCGCGCGCAACCTCTCCCTCATCCGCTCCAAACCGGTTTCCGACACGTTGAGCTCCACGATCTCGCTTCCGCTAAACGATTGAGCCGGAGAGACCGGAACGGTAAAGACATGCATGACGCTGGGATTCCGCCAGAATACCGTCTTCAAGAAGATCCACGTGGAGACCTTTTCCGCCTGGTAGAATTCCGCCTCGCCCCAGCCGAACTCGTAGTACCTCCCCGGCGACAGATACTCTTTCACGAAGCCGAGCTCCTGCCCCAGGTCATCCGCCGACACAACGATCCCCGTGTGCCATCCGTGCGCTACCACATAAATTGTGCGCTCCTGGGCCTTCGATGCCGGCAGATATTTCCACGTCTTACCGCCCGTGCACCCGGCGAACACCATCATCAAGGCGGCTGCCATCAGCACCCGCCATTTTTGCCGCAGCAAATCTTTTCGTGCAGTAACCATGGTCCGTGCCCCCGCGGCTTCCCAGGTGAGGTCCCAAGGTAAAAGAATGCCAGAAAGGGCGGATTTTTAAATCGCTTGCCTACGCCTCCCAATCCCGGCTTACCGGGCGGCGATCCCCACCGCCGACTCGGCCTCCCCGCCCGGGTAGCCGAGGGTTTCGGGCTGTTCCGCCTGCGGCACGAAGTAGGGGTTGTCCGACCTTAAAAGGCGCTGCCCCTCCTCGGTCGGGTACTCCACCTCGAGATCGACGTTACCCCCGTCACGGAAGATCCGGACGATGGTGCTCATGTTCTCCGACATGATGCCGTACTTCTCGTCGGGGGCGGCGAGGATCACCTGCAGGTGGATGTCCTTCAAGAACGTGAGGCAGTTGGAACAGTTCTCCAGGTCGAGCTTGTTGAAGGCCTCGTCGAAGAGCGCCAGCGCCACCCCTCCCCGCCCCTTCCCGGCCGCCGTGGACCCGATCCGGTAAGCGGAGGCGAGCGACGCCCCGATGGCCACGTAGAAGGGCGCCTGGTTCTCGCCGCCGGAGCCCTTCTGGATCCGCTGCTTGAGCGAAGTCTTCTGGGTCCCGTCCCTGTCGAACATGGTGAAGTCGAAGACCAGGTAGTTCCGGTAATCTTCCAGATGCTTGGAATGATTCTCGTCCTTGAGCGCCTCGGCGATATCCTCGATGGCCTCGCGGTGCGGCGAGGTGGGATCGTTGGCCAGATCGAAGAGTCCGCCCACGTTGGCCTGGCTGGCGGCGTCGAGCGATGCGATGTAGGAGAGGATCTTCTCGTACTGCGGATTGTTCTTCCATTTGAACTGGTAGATCTCGTCGTGGAAGGGGCGCTTCTTCAGATGGCGGTTAAGGTCGGTGACGAGCGACTTCACCTTTTCCAGCCGGGCGTTGAGGTTGACCACAAATTTGGCCCGGAAGGCAATCTCCGCCTCGTACAGTGCGCGCGAGGCTTTTTCCCGGTACTCCGCCAGCGACGTGTCTTCCAGGGACTTCTTCATCAGCCGCACGGCATGGGAGACTTCCTCGAAAGCACCGTCTCCCGCCGGAGGGAGATCCTCGGAGGTCTGCAGGTAGCGGTTGCAGTGCTCCCGGAACTGCCCCCGGGCCTTCTCCTCGGTGCGCCCGATACGGTCGGCAGCCTGTCGCGCCTCCTGCTCGGCATGATCGATCAGGGCGTTGTAGTCCCAAGCGAACTTCTCCCGCAGCCGGTCCATGACATCCATCGCCTCGGCGGCGGCGAAGTGGCGGCTGTGGCTGCAGTTGTCCCGCTCCTTGCCGAAATGATCGAGCATCCGTTCCTTGGCCTCGAGGTCGCTCTTGAGCTTGGCGACGGCATTTTGCAGCTCGACCGTCTTCCGCTTCAGCGCTTCGCGCCCCTTCTTGGTCTCCTCGATCGTCTTCTCCAGGGCGGCAATGGCCCCCTTGAGCCCCTTGTCCTCGTGCTGGGTAAGATCCTGGATCTCCTGCCTGAGCTGCTCCAGCAGCCCCTGCCCTTCGTCCCGCACCCGGGAGAGTTCCTGGAGGCTCAGGGGAAACTCCTTCAGCGCCTGCACCTTCCCCAGCGCCTGGCGCAGCCCGAAGAGGACCTCGACGTTCTTCTGGAGTGCTTCGCGGTCCAGGTTTTTCTCCCGCGCCTCCTCCTGGATCCGTTCCAGGAGCTGCTCCCTGGACTGGCGCCCGAGAATGGAATCGACCGGCCGCATGGCGGTGGTGGCCCCGCCGGTATAGAGCATGAGGTCGGCGGTGGCGGCGCGGTCGTGCTTGATGAGATCCTGCTCCGTCTCCACCCGCATCACGTTGCCCAAGTGACGGTTCACGTATGCCCGCGCATGGTCGTTATCGGTGGTCACCAGCTCCGCCAGCGAACCCGGCAGCGCCTTGTTGAGCCAGCGGGCACTCTTGGTGGTGTCGACCACCCGCTGTCCCTTGTTGAACTGCCGCCCTTCGCGCCGGTAGACCCGGATGGCATCGGTCGCCTGCGCAGGATCGACGATCAGCGCCTCGCGGTGCGCACCGAGACAGCTCTCGATCGCGTTTCGCCAGCGCGGGTCGGACACGTCCACCAGGTCGCACAGCGGCGTGGAGGGTATCTTGAACTCCGCCAAAAGATCGCAGAGGCTTTCCGTTTCGTCGCTGATCGCCTTGCCAACCTTCAGCTTGGCGGCCCGCTTGGCGAGTTCGGTCACCTGGCGGTCGATGTCGACCAGGCGGGAACCGAAGGCGCTGCTGGTCTTCTCCAGGGACGGCAGGTGCTCGTCGATGGCGGCCAGCAAAGAAGAGATCGCCGCATCCGCCGCTGCCGGATCCGGCGGCCACAGCGACTCCATGATCCCCTCTCCTGCATTGGCCAGAGCGTTGCCGTCACGGATGGCCCGGGCAAGCGGCGCCGGGGCGGCCTCGATAAGCTCCTTTCGCTCGGGAAGCGCCTTGAGCGTTTTCCGCACCCCGGCGAGCGCCTTGAGGGATTCCGCCGTCTCCCGCTCCGAGCGCTCCAGGTCGAGCTCGAGCTTCTTTTTGCGGTGCTCGATGTCGGAGTTGGCGAGCAGTGCCCTCTTCTCGGCCAGCGTGCCGATGCCGGCCTCGATCTTCTGGTCGAGGCGCTCCTCGTCCTGCGCGAGCTCCTCCAGTTGCGATTCGGCCGCCTCCAGCGACTCCTGCTGGGGCCCCATGAGGTCCATGATGCGGTCGACCTGGGCCGAGTGGCCGATCCAGGTGAAGGCCGCCTTGGCCTTGTGCGCCTTGATCGCAGCATCGCAGGTGGCGGTGATGGCGGAGAGATTCTCGATCCGGGCCCCCACCTCGTCGGCCTTGGTGCTCATGTCCCGGTAGTTCTTCAGCGCACGGCGCAGATCCCCCAGCTTGAGCGACTCGTCCTCCTCCAGGATGAACTTCCGGACGAATTCGGTGGTGTCGGTGATGGGGGAGAAGACGATGGCGTTTTTCAGGTTCTTGAGGATCGTCTCGTCGTCGTTGGGATACCCCTTGTCCTCGCTCAACTGGGCGAAGAGCTCCTTGGTGAAGCGCCCCGCCTGGGTCGGGAAGGAAACGGTGCCGGGAAAGCGCCTGCTGAAGGAGAGCTTCACCTCGCTCCAGGGGATGGTCTCCCGCCCCTGCGGCGTCGAGCGGACGAAGTCGCCGATACCGACCGACAGGCCGGGAACGATGAAGCGCCCGTCGACCCTCTCGTCGGGGTCGGAAAGGGTGGCGCTAAAGGCAAGCCCCACGCAGGTCTCTTCGCCGGTCTCCTCGTCGACAAACCCGAGGGCGAGGTAGGTGGTCGCCTGCTCGCGGGGACGGATCGAGGCGGAGAGGTTGGGATCGTCCACCACGCCGAGGCAGTACTCGCGGATGCTCCTCCGGCTCCGCTCGCCGGCTCCGGCGTTCAACATCACGCGGTTCTTGTTGGCGCCGGTCAAAACGGTCTGCACCGCGTCGAGGATGGAGGATTTGCCGGAGGCGTTGGGGCCGACGATCGCCATGTTCCCGCGCACCGGGATCTCCACCGCGGAAAGGAGATACCACTGCACCAGTACGATCTTGTTAAGCTTCTTCATCTGCGCTCTCCCCAGTTTCCTCGCTCTCCTCCCCGTCAGCCTCCGCTTCGCCCCCCGAGATCATCGACTCTAACTGCCCGATGTACCCTTCCGTGGTGACCAGGCGCACGGCGGGACGTATCTGCAGGGAGATCACCCGGTCCTGCTCGTCCTCGACCTCGATGATCCCGAAGCGGCAGAAGGTGCGCAGGATCTCGCGCAGGCGCACGAGCCCCGGGCGCTCGCGGCGGACCAGGGTCTGGTACCGGTTGAGGAGAGCCTCGGTCTCGGTGAACACCGAGCCCTGGCGCGCCTCGAACTTCTCCACCCCCTCCTCGTAGAGAAGGCGCAGGCAAAGGAGAAGCAGCGACTCTTCCTGGGCCAGTTGCACGACCCGCGCGCCGTCTTGCGGCAGTATCCCGACCAGCCCGTAATCCTGGTCGTACACGAGCCTGCGGTTGAGGGCATCGAAGAGGTTGGTGAAATAGGGTATGTGCCCGATCACCCGGTGGTAGTGCTTCTTGTCCCGGCTTTGATCGGCATAGAGAAACTGCCGTTCCAGAAGGACCGAGGCCGTCTGGCGCATGTCGGCCGCTTGCAGATCGGCCTCCGCATCCAACAGTCTCTTCAATTCGTTAAGCATCCCATCTCCTTGCACAACTACTGGGATTCGACAAGTGTCGAAACAAACACATCTGCTGCCGAGTCACAATCTGCCGCTCAGCCAACTTTCCGCCAGCCAAAACACTCCGCGCCGGGACTATGCCCGGCCCGGCGCCCCCCCCTTTGCGAAGGTTCTTCGAAGAATTCCGGGGGGAATCAGGTCCCCCCCTTGTCAAAGGGGGGGACAGGGGGGGATTTGCCGTTCAGATTCGAGAGGCAAATCCCCCTAAATCCCCCTTTAACAAGGGGGACTTTCACATCTCCCCGTAATTCTTCGATGCCCCCTTGCGCAAAGGCGGGCTTGTCCGCCGTAGCCTTGCGCGAAGGCGGAACAGGGGGGATTTTAGCCGCCGCTAGCCGCGGGGCGGTGGGCGCAGATTGCGGAGGGGCACCCAATTCGACAAAACTCGAAATGAATTATTTCCGCCTCCGCACCACGAAGCCGCCACATTCGAGCCACCGGTTGCGGCACGGCTCGCCGGTCGGGGCGACTTCGTACCGGGCCGCGAAGGCGAACCCTTTGCCGCCGAGCTTCGACAGATGTCTCACGTGGGTGAAGGCGACGTAATCCTCCACCGTCTCGATCTCCATCTCCTGCGCTTCCACCTGGTCCTTCGTTGCAAGGTGCCGCTCGAGGTAGGCGGCCACCTTCTCCGGCGTCACCCTCCGGCGGGCCATGTACAGGGTGAGCGCCCGGCTCTTGGCGATGACCTCCGCGGAGACCGCCGCCTCGCGCAGGACCTGCCCCGACAGCGGTGAACGGCGCCGCGCGACGAACCGGACACTGTTGGGGGAGAGGAGCGGGTGGCTCATCAGGGTCGGGGGTGAGGGGAACTCTGCATCCCAGCCGAGCCCTTTTTCTTCCGCCGCACCGACCGCTTCCAGGATGGCGGCGATCCGGTTGCGCATCCCCGGCGTCGTCTTGTCGAGGTAGCGCACCGTTTCGGCGACCCGGTCTTCGAGGCGGGCGCGGAACTGGTCGATCTTGGCCAGCCGCCGGTCCACCAGCTCGAACGAGCGCACGAGGTACTGGATGTCGTCCATCACCCGCATGAGCGACCTGGTATCGGTTTCGCCGTAGCGCTCGGCGTAGTGCTTCGCGATGGCCACCGCGGTATCGTACTTTCCCTGCAGCACGCGCAGGTGCTGGAGGATCCTCGTGCGGAAGCGGAAGGGATTGTTCTCCGACTGCAGGGTCTTGTAGTCGGCGATCAGGATATTGGTGACGAAGTCGTCGAAGAAGGTGGCGAAGATGTCGCGCGGCGAACGGCTGGCGATGATCTGGGACTGGATGTCCTTCAGCCCGTAGATGATGCTGGTCAGGTGGCTCGTGAACTTGCGGGTGTTGTCGACCGCCTCGATGAGGAGCTGCCCCATCTCTTCCGGGTTGCCGATGGCGGCCTCGATCTGGACGAGGATCCCGAGCACGGTGCCGCCGTAGCTCTTCTTCTCGTTGTGGGAGATGGAGATGAGCGCAGCAAGCAGCGAGCTGACGATGGGAGGCATGACCACCGTCTTGTTGTACCCTTCCTGGTCTTCCTCGAGCCAGCCGGTCCTGATCAGCCGGTGATAGAGATAGTCCGCGCAGCGCGGGACGGTAGGGAACTGTTCGATCTCCTCCGTATCCTCCGCGCTCTCCGCGACCCACTGCAGACGTTCGATCCGCCCAAGGGTTTCCTGTATCTCGGCGATCACGGCATCGCGGCGCGGAAAGAAATCCTCAGCCTCGTTCTCGTCGAAGAAAACGGGATACAAAGCCAGCAGCACATCCTCGTAGAGATGCCGGTTCGGGCCAGCCAGCGGTCTGAAAATGTCGTCGGGAAGTTTCTTGAAAAGCATCGGCCATTGACTCGGAGAAAAAGCGGATACGGCCGGCAAGACCGCGGTGTACAGCGGTTCACATTGACCTAACATCGCCTCAAAGTCAAGGCGTCAGAGATCTTTCAAGGGATAATCGGCCCAAGCTCACAACAAGTAAGGGCGCTGAGTCAGTTCCCGGTGTCAGAGCATTTCCATTGAGCCGCAATAGTGCCTGAAGTGATAAAATTGACATACACATAGAGTACGATCTGCGCCGATCCGGATATAAGAATCACAGCTCCGCGAGGTGATCCATGACAGAAGAAGAGACTATTCGTGACGAGCATACCGGCGCCCTCCTCCCGGCGGCCTTTCCACTCCAGGGAGCAAAGCGCTGGTACCTTATCTTCACTGCCGCCAAGGGCGTGCTCTTGGCGGCGCTTATCCTTTCCACCGTTTCCATCGTGGCCGTCCCGGCCCCATCGTTTGCCGAAGTGTCGGTGGGGATTTCGGTCAGCTTCGCACCGCCGGCGCTGCCGGTCTACGTCCAGCCACCCCCCCCCGCCCCGGACTACATCTGGGTTCCGGGATACTGGGCCTGGGATCCGGACTACGGCTACTACTGGGTGCCCGGCACCTGGGTACCCGCCCCCTACCCCGGCTGGCTATGGACTCCCGGCTACTGGGGGTGGGGCAACGG
Organism: Geomonas sp. Red32; assembly: GCF_023652955.1. Taxonomy (GTDB): domain Bacteria; phylum Desulfobacterota; class Desulfuromonadia; order Geobacterales; family Geobacteraceae; genus Geomonas. The sequence continues at coordinate 250,880 of NZ_JAKLOY010000001.1, forward strand.
GATCTATATCTGGAACGAAGGGTATTGGGGCCCGGTGGTAGGCTACTACGGAGGGATCAACTACGGCTGCGGCTATAACGGGTATGGCTACTACGGTGGATACTGGCGGGGAAGACATTTCTACTATAACCGCGCCGTGAACAACGTAGGGTCGAACGTCACGACCGTCTACCGAAGCCCCGTCCAGCGCAGCACGGCCCGGCAGGTGAGCTTCAGCGGCGGCGAGCGGGGGGTGCATGTACGCCCGACATCGGCCCAGCTGGCGGCAGCCAGGGGGCGGGGCTCCGGCCCCATCACTCCGCAACGGGAGCACAGCCAGGCGGCCCGCCGCGATCCGGGGCTGCGTGCCTCGGCCAACCATGGCCGTCCCGGCATTGCCGCCACGGTGAGACCGGGTGCCCTGAGCGGTCCGGGAGTGGTCCCGGCGAAACGGGCAGGCGCGCCGTACCGGGCTCCCGCCGCACATCAACCCGGCGGACGGGAGAAAGTTCAGGGAGGAGCCCCGGCAGAACGGGCCCGCCACGAGCCCGCTCCGCCTAACCGCCAGCAGGCGGCGCCTCGCCACGAACGGCCGGGCGCAACGACATACCGCCCGCCGGCAGAACCGCGCCGCGAAGAGCGGGCCCCGCGGGAGTTCGCCCCACCACCGGTTCAGCGCCGGGAACCGCCGGCCGTCCGGGAATTCCGCCCTCCGGAACGCGCCCCCGCCCGGGAGATGCCGCGCATGGCTCCCCCGCCAATGGGCGGGCCCGCCGAACCGCGCGGGGCGCCTCGTGAAGCGCCTCCGGCACCGCACGGCGGAGGAGGCCCCCGCGAGGAGGGTGGTCACGTAAGATGATGGGAAGCTGAAGATGACACGACAGCCGCCGGGGCCCATTCCCCCACCGCAGGGAGGGCCCCGGGAACATTCTCACCATGGGGACTTGACAGCAGAACGGCAGCGATTATATTAGATTGCGTTAACCATCTCATCCAAAGGGGGTGTCGCATGCCGTTACCGATCAACCCGATCAGCGTCTTTGACACCAGTTTCCTCAACTACCCGCATCTCCAACTCGCTAGCCACATCATGGGTATCGGCGAGGCATTCTCGGTCCATAAGTATTATCAGGAGATGCCCCCGGGGGTTCCCCACGGAGCCGAAATCAAGGATATCGGCACCCGTTACCATGAACTGACCTACGCGGTAATGGCCGGTACTTTCGGCAGGAAAAGCGAGCGCGACGCGCTTCGCGTGAAAGCTGTGCTGGCCACCACGCTGGCGCTGAACTGGGCGGGGATGAGATACCTGATGGAAAAGGACTTCGAATACGTCAGTAACCTCGGGGTAGACCACAAGAAAGATCCCGCCCCGAGGAGCACCGCTCCTGTCATGCTGCCCGCTCCCTCCAAAGTCTCCCTGGAGCAGGACCCCATGACCGGTGCCTTGCGTTATCTGATCGGAAGGGTAAAAGGAGCCGCCGCCTACCACGTCCAGGCCTGCCTGGGGGACCCCAACGACGAGGCCGCGTGGACCCTGGAGTGGCAGTTCACCAAGATCAAAGGAGGGGTCAGCCTGAATGGGCTCGAGCCCGGGAAAGTCTACTACGTCCGCGTCAGGTGCCTCGGCCATGCCGGCCTCGGTCCCTGGTCCACCTATGTCCACCTCATGGTTACCTGAAACTGTTCTCCCCCCTCCCGTGCCAGGGGAGGGGGGAGCTGTTTCACCCGCGCCTGGATCTTTCCCTTCAACCTCCCCCCCCACCGTTACCACCGTAAGAACAGGTTCAGCCCAACACTATCCTATGATCGGTGCGTAAAATCGCCCTCCGCCGAAACAGTACGAACTTGCCAAAAGATCTTCGTTATCCCCCTCCACGCAACCACCCGTAATAACAGATTTGAAATGGGACAACGAAGATCCCGGAAGATTTTCGCTGTTCCTGCCGCCAATCGCTTATCGTTCCCCGGCATATTGCAGGCCCCGGCGGGATACCATTAAACCGGCGGGTGGACCGATCTCCGAGCTGGCAGATTGGCCAGAGTGCCCATCACGGTTCTTAGCTTTGGGGAGATGCGAAGAGAGGCGGGAAATTCCGATGGATGGGAAAATAATAGCTTTGGCTGTTCAGAAAGATGGGGGACTCAGGAGTTATCGGCATACGGCCGCAAGAAGTCCGTCGCGCGGGAAGGAAAAAACGCCAACGAGCCGGGAGATCCAGCATGATGCACCGCAAAGTCTCCACCGGAAGGTCGAAAAAGAATTGCGCCGCGGAATGGAAAACAGCGGTCTTGTCTCTCCCCAGGGAACCGGTCCCGGCTGTTTCAGGATTCGCGAACGGAGGACAGCTTCCTTGGTGCTCTTCCCCTGGGGGGAAACCTGTACCAGCCGCTTTCCGGCGGACCACCGGTGGTAGGTCTCCCGCTCGATTAACCGTTCCCCCCTGGACCAGGGGGGAACGGTTCGAAAGCTCGTCTTCCGGAGGATAATCAGAAAGCGGCCCGCAGAATCTGTAGGACCTCGTCTTTGCCGAGCGGCGTCAGTATGCCGACATTGCCGTCCTCCACGGCTTTTCCGGCGATGAGGTCGAGGTCTTCTTCCCTGACCCCGGCTTCGCGCAGGCTGGCCGGCATCTTGATGGCGCCGTAGAAAGCTTCCAGTTTCTGCACCCCTGCCTCCGCGGCCTTGGCATCGTCCTCCTCGCGGAGATCCATGACATTGCGGGCGAATCTCGCGAAGAGCGGCAGGTATGCGGGAGCCGAAGCCATGGTGTGGCGCATCCAGGCGGGGGTCAAAAGTGCCAGGGTTACGCCGTGGGTCATGTCGTACTTGCTGGAGAGCTCGTGCCCCATGCTGTGCAGCGGGAAGGCGGACATCGGCTTGCCGAGCAACAGCTGGAAGCCTGCCAGCGCCATCGAGCTTGCCCACATGATATTGGCACGGGCGTCATAGTCCTCCGGGTTCGCCAGGATCTTCGGGGCCTCCTCCAGCACCGACTTCATAAAGCCTTCGTTCATGCGGTCCTGGACGTTGGCGCCAGACTCGGGGGTGAAGTACTGCTCCATGAGATGGCAGAGGATGTCGGCGACGCCGGCCATCGAATGGTACTCGGGCACGGTATAGGTGTACTCCGGATCGAGGATGGAGAACTTCGGATTCACCAGCGGGTGCATGAGCACCTTTTTCTTGTGGTCCTTGCCGACGGTGATGACCGCCCCCATATCCATCTCCGAACCGGTCCCCGCCATAGTCAGCACGGTGGCCAAGGGGGCCGCGGCTTTGAGGTCTGCCCCCGGCCCGCCACGAAAGAGGTCGTTGACCGGGCCGTCATACTTCACCCCGGCGGCGATCACCTTGCAGGCATCCAGCGTCGATCCGCCTCCCACTGCCAGGATGAAATCGCAGCCGTTGGTGCGGTAGATCTCGATTCCTTCCTCCACGCTTTCGACCCGCGGGTTCGGCTGGATTCCGCTCAACTCCACGTGAGCGAGGCCGGCTTGGGCGAGCTGATCGAGGATGGCCCCGTAGATGCCGTTTTGCTTGATGCTGCCGCCGCCATAGGCGAGCAGCACCTTGGAGCCGCCATGGGCCTTGATGGTATCGCCGAGAATGTTGATCTGCCCCTTGCCGAAGTAGGCGGTGGTGGGAATGCTGTAAATGAAATTTTCCACGTTCGTGCTCCTTCACTGTTGTTGGTTTCGATGGTTGGAGCGTACACCCGGTGCAGAAAAAGGAGGTAGTTCGATCCTGCCTGATGTTTGCCTGATCCTCCGGAAGCTAAAAAGGGGACCGGCACCCGAGGTGCCGATCCCCTTTTGTCAGGGAGGTCCTACTGACGTTCAGGCGGCGGCAGATGTCTGGCGCAGCCTGTTGATATCTCTCAAGGGAGGGGCACCGAAGAGGCGGCCGTATTCGCGGCAAAACTGCGACGCGCTCTCGTAACCGACATTGAATGCCGCGGTAGTTGCATCGAGGCGTTCGGTCAGCATCAAGCGCCGCGCCTCGTTCAAACGCAGCATTTTCTGGTACTGCAACGGGCTCATGGCCGTCAGGGTCCGGAAGTGATGATGGAACGTGGAGGTGCTCATGTTGACTTTGGTCGCCAGGTCATCGATGCGCAGAGGCGAGGTGAAGTTCCCCTTCAGCCAATCGATCGCCCGCGCAATCTGGTTGCCCTGGCTTCCCGTCGAAGCTATCTGACGCAACCGGTCCCCCTGATCGCCTACCAGCAGACGGTAGATGATTTCCTTCTGGATGACCGGCGAAAGGATGGGGATATCCGTCTCGTCGTCGAGGAGGTCGATCAAGCGCTGGAAGGCATTGACCAACGGCCCGGTGACCTCCCCGGTTGCCATGCCACGGCTCGAGCGCTGGGCGCGTGGCTGGGGGAGGCTCGAGTCGAGCATCAGCTGGGAAACCTCGCGCAGATCGAGTGTCAACCGAAGACCCAGGTACGGCTTTTCCGGGCTCGCCTCGATGATCTGAACGAGAGTGGGGAGATGGACGGCCGTGATCAGGAAGTGGTTCGCGTCGTAGACGAACGAGTCGTCACCGAGTTGCACCCGTTTGGCCCCTTGCGCGACGAGGCAGACACTCGGCTCGTACATACCACTTATCGGCTCCGTCGGCTCCACCCGTCTGAAAAGGGAGAGCCCGGGGACCGCCGTTGACTGCAACTCCCCTTGTTCGGTCCATCGTGCAATGCTTTTCCCTAAAGCTTCCATCGCATTTTCCATGACACCCTTTCACTCCCCGCCAAATCCAGCAAGTTCGCGCCCTGCTTCTGCGTCACATCTTACTTGCCGCCATACACTCTTTCAACGGTTTATCAGGCTTTCGGAGTATCGGGCAAAAATTCCGCAGGATCGAGATATCCGCCCTCCTCTGCCCAGCCCACCTCGCTACATTGTGAGAGTTAGTGAGAGTTCCACAGATTTACCGTTGCATAACTTCGCCAGGGACGCCACGTTTCTGCCAGGGCCAGAATTTCTTTTGGTGTACGGGGCTCCAGCGCTTTGGTAACTCCGAAATCCGTATGAGGAAATGCGTCGGACCACCCCAGTGCCCGCATGGCGATGTACTGCGCTGTCCAGGGGCCGATGCCGGGGATTGCCATCAGTTTCTTTATCTCGGTTTCGGGCCGGGCACCGAAGCGAAGATCGACTTCTCTCCGGACAACCGCCTCGGCCAGCTTCAAGATCGTTCGCGCCCGTACTCCTGTGATGCCCAACGGTCCCAAACGATTTTCGATTGGGCCATCCAAAGCCATGATCGCTTCGGGCGACGGGAAGATGCGGGTGAGATGGTCTACTCCGGTATCAAATGGAGTGCCATAGGCGTCGACCAGCCTTGCTGCCAGTGTGCGAGCCGCTTTCACGGTGATTTGCTGTCCCAGAACTGCCCGCACCGCCATTTCGAAGGGATCGAAACAGCCGGGCAAGCGCGTGCCCAAGATGCAGAGGCCGGGGCGGATCGTGTTCATGGAGGCAAGAGCCTCATAGACCGCATATGGCTCGCAGTGCAAGTCGAACAGATGACGAATCCGGGCCAGCAACGGGGTCAATACCGGCAGTAAGGCGGGGCTACAAGATACGGATAGAACGTTACGTTGTTGCAGGAAACCTACTCGGACCCATCCGCGAACCGGCCGTTTCCCTCTGGTAGCCAAGGTTACCGTGCGAAGATATTCCCCATCCACGGCACTCTCCACCCCAGGTATGGCCCGCAGGGCAAGAAAGTTCAGCATCTGCTGCCACTGATACGGCGGGCGGTAGCTCAACTGAAGAGTTATAGGCGACTTCAGAATAATTTCGAGGTTTGTTTTTTCCACTGTCCCAGCCCCGCTCCCACAGTTACCTATTCCCTCCACCATTATGGCCTCATTTCCCATACAGCAAAGGCCGTTGTCCCACCGGGGGCAATGGCCTTTGATTTTCCTCGTTCAATCTGCCCACTCTGTTTGGATCACCCTGGACAGGGTGAATTTTCAGTGACCGTCCTCAAGAATTGCCACTATATTTCCGACGACCTCCTCCAAGGCTTCTAGCGAAGCAGATCCTTTTTTCTCGGCTCTTCTTATTCGCCAATCGAGGCTTTTCACCTGATCGGACAGTATCACGCCCTGAACGTTGACGGCCCCCTCGACAGCCACTTCGAATGGGTACCCTTTGACCTGGTTGGTTATTGGACAACAGAGCATCAGCCCCGTTATTGCATTGTAACGAGCCGGAGAAAGCACAAAGGCAGGTCGCCGGCCTGCCTGTTCATGACCGGCCTGAGGATCGAAATCCAGCCAGACCACGTCACCTTTCTCAGGGACATACGTTATTTTCTTCACCACCGCTCCCTCCCGACCGGTTGACCGGTTTCGACTTCTGAGTGGAGGTTATCTTCGGTAATGTTGGCCAGCAGGCTGTCCAGGGAAACTTTTTTCCTGACCGGCTTGATGACGATGCAGTTTTCTTCTCTGACGATCTCAATGGGAGAATTCGCTTCGATCCCGCATTCATCTGCCAATGCCTTCGGCAATCGTACCGCCAAACTGTTCCCCCATTTTTGAGCTTTAACCAGCATAGAAATGCCTCCTCATGCTTTGTTGCATAAACATTAGCATGGTATCGACAATGTATCAACTGACAGTATCATCGCATCCTTATCTTGTCCTACTACCGATTAACTCATATTTCGACAACACCATCATCACGGGGTAAAACACATACGCCGATCCAAGAGCCAATGATGAGAAATCGGGGGCTTAGCACCTCACGGTTTGGAATCCATACGGAGACGGGGACAGGGAAGGATACGGACTCAGCCTCAAAAGTTTACGTTTTCGGCTGTGTAGCCGGGGATCAGCGCTGGACGTGATTATCGCTGACCAACAATAGGAGGGACAATCAATGCGCCAAAAATTCATTCGCATCGCTGAAACGTGTACATTAGCAATTCTTACTGTCACCAGCCTTTTCAGTGCAGCTTGGGCCGGACCTCCTCCGCCTCCTGTTATTGCCGCTCAGATTCCAGCAACTCCGGTTGGTGGACCCGCAATTTCCATCGCTACAGCAGCAGGTATCGCAGCTTATGGCCTGTGGAGATCGCGTAGGTGATAGAAACCACAGAGGTTCTTACGACTTGTAAGTTCAAGGGCTCCGGGGTCAGGTTCCACATTCGGATACTCTTCTAGTTTTGAGAGAGAAATTTCGCTTGTTCAATAGTCCAAAAGTCGAACCTGACCCGAAGGATTACCCTGGTCCCACCGAACGGCCCTTCCCATGGGAGTTCCTCCTGTCCTTGCCATAGGTAATCCATTCGGGCTGGCCCATACCGTGCCCCAGGGGATAGTGAGGCTGCAATATGGTGAAATCGGTGGCAGCGCAACTGAAGGGAAAAGGGAAGGTCGTGCGGGGGGGAGTCACGATACAGTAGTGATCGATCCTAGAACGGTGCAGGCCGTCTCGGCCTGGCTCACTCCCCCCTGCAGTTCCTCACCTCTCGCATGCTAGAAAAGCATAAGGGCTAGAAGTACGGCAAAGGTTACCACTATCAGGGCAAGGTTTATCCGGTTGTCCATCTGCGCAGATAAGCCGGCGGGTCCGTTACCTATGGTGTGACTTTCATGGTCTTCCCTTTGCTGCTCCTGCTTTTCGTTGGGATTGTCGTAGATATTCAGCATAGTATCTCCAATGCGGCTAAGTGATACGCTCCCGCAGCCGCTACGCTCTCAGTGATGCCTCCGGGTTTTTATCCCCGCCAAAGCCCTCTCTGCCGCCCCTGGTTGAACGCTCGGGCTGGCGACGGCAGGCTCCGGTTTCAGGATGCTGTAATTACCGCTTCTGTAATTTGACATCCTGGAGTTCCCGCTGCTGGGCCTCGAATCGCAGGATGTCGCGCTCTCCGAAGATATTTGCCGAGGGCAGCGACACCTCTGTACCGACGAATTGCTGTACGTGCCTTCCTGCGAGGTCAGCTGCCACCTCCTCCCTATCTTTAAAAACTTCTGCGCGTTCCAATTGTTCACTCAAGGTATCATGTGCCAGCGGCTCGTATTCCGGAGAGACCCGCGGTCTTACCGACTGTTCAAGAGACCCCGCTTCTGCCGTCCGTCCCCGTCCAAACCCAAAAATACCGTGTCCGTCCTCGACGGCACCGTGGCGCTGGATGATCTCGGCGGTCTCTTCGGCCCGGTCGTTGTTAACTACCACGGTCAGCAGATAGCCGCCGCGACCGATCCTCTCTGAATAGTAGCGGGCGTCTGATTCAGATATACCTAGGTCAGTTAGTGCCGCTATATCCCCGCGGCCCACATGGACGCCGGTCTCGCGAGCATTCCCCCTCCCCACCAGACGCACCACATCCTGCTGGACGTTAACCTGTTCTTCATTCCCTTTTACTTTTTCGAAGTCTGTCTCCTCTTCTTCCGACCAAACGTGATGCTCAACGTTGCCAGACCTAAGGGTAATAGCGTCCTGTTGCACGCCACAGTTTATGAGGTCATTTATGGCAAACTGGGCTTCGTTTCTGGTTTTAAACAAGCCCACGACTGTTTTCATCCAGGTCTTCATAGTAGCCTCCTCTTTCACCGGGTCTCCATAAGGCTATCGGTGTTCACCGTACTTACCACTACGCCCGTGCCGTGCTCGTCATCGCGCCACCACCCGGAAAAGAGCAGCAGCAAAACGAATCCTTCACTTCACGGCTTAATTGCTTCCATATATAACTATATCATTTGCTGAATTTTCTTGCATTGGCAGCTTGAGATCGGGCAATTCCCCTGTTTGACCAAACTGAAGTTAGCGGATCAGCTTTCCACCCCAGAGGCCCCAGTGGCACGAGATCGCGTCCGACGCCTGATGCTGATCATGGGCATCGAGTCCTTGGCGCTGGGCATCAAAAAAGGGGGACAGGCTACTTTCTAAAAAAGCAGCCTGTCCCCCTTTCCGGCTCTACGCATCATTGATTGCAAGGGCAGCGTCACAGCCCCCAGATCCGCTCCGCCCACCATTCGCCCGAGGAGCAACTCAACGAACTCAACAACGTCCCCCTCCCCGTCCCCTGCTTGCCTTTTTCACTGTCCCAGTCCGCTCCTATGGTTAATTCATCCCTCCACCATTATGGCCTCATTTCCTATACAGCAAAGGCCATTGTCCCACCTGAGGGGCAATGGCCTTTGACATGGTTTGTTATTGAACGACAGAGCATCGGCTGTGCTTTCGAATCGTATTCCTCATCAACGCTCCTTCCCGACCGGTCGCACCGGAATTGACTTCAGAGTGGAGGTTATCCTCGGTAATGTTAGCCAGCAGATTGTCGAGAGAAACTATTTTCGAGACCGGCCTTATGACCATGCAGTTTTCTCCTCTGAAGATCTGATTGGCGAACGCCCTTCGATCCCGCATCCATCTGCCAGCGGAAGGCTGAAGGGGGCCGGGCTTAAAAACGGGCAACTCTACGCCCCAACTTGCAAACTTCAAAGCATGGCCCCATAGTCTCCCCCGCAAAATTGCGACGCACTCTCGTGGCCCACGTTGAACGCTGCCGTTGTTGCATCGACGCGCTCAGCCAGTCGTGGTTGTGCCCCCCCCCGCCTTACCCTTTTTTGCGCCCGTAATTAACTCCGAGTTTGTTCATTCGCGCCCTAAGCGTATTCGGGTTGATTCCGAGCAATTCCGCCGCGCCTCCAGGACCGTGTACCTTCCCCTTGGTCATTTCCAGAACCTTGGCAATGTGCAGCGACATCGCTTCATCAAGATCTAATGGGCCTCCGGTGCTCTCACCCATAACCGTTTCCACTTTGCCCCTACCTGTAATCGGCCCCATGGAATCGAACTTTAGTTGACCTCCCTGATGCCGGATCAGTTCCCTTTCCACCAGGTTTTCCAACTCCCGGACGTTCCCCGGCCAACTGTAGTTCACGAGCCTCTCCAAGGCGCCTGGCGCAATGGCTGGGGGGGTGGCAATCCCGAGCTCCCGGCTCTTGAGTGCAACGAAATGCCGGGTCAGTGCCGGGACGTCTTCCTTTCGCTGTCTCAAAGGAGGCACGATAATAGGAAAGACGTTCAGCCTGAACCACAAGTCTTCCCGAAACTGGTTTTCCGAGACCATGGTTTCGAGATTGCGGTGGGTGGCTGCAATTACCCGGATATCTACCGGTATCGGTTTGTCCCCGCCCACCCGTTCGACTTCCCGGTTCTGAAGCACACGCAATAGCCGGACTTGTGCCTGGGACGGCAGTTCACCAATCTCGTCGAGAAAGATGGTGCCTCCCGCGGCACGCTCGAAGCGCCCACGCTTTTCGGTTACCGCTCCGGTGAAAGCGCCCTTTTCGTGGCCGAACAACTCGCTGTCGATCAGGCTTTCCGGGATGGCACCGCAGTTCACCTTGATGAAGGGACCGTCCTTGCGCGGCGAAGCGAAATGGATCGCGTTGGCGATCACTTCCTTGCCGGTTCCCGTCTCCCCGAGCAGTAGCACGGTATTGGAAAGCGGCGCCACCTGCCGGACCATCTCCATGACGTTGCGCAGTCCCGAGTTCCCGCCGATCACCTCGTCCCCCGCCCGAGAGAGGAGCTCCCTATTCAAGAACTGGTTGTCGTCGAGGAGAATGTCCCGGTAACGGAGTACCTCTCGATAGGAGAGTGCGTTGGCCAGCGCCAGCGCAAAAGGCTCCGCCACCATCGAGAGCAGCTCGGCATGACTCTGCTCGTATTTACCTTCCCCGTACGCCCGCAAAACCAACATCCCCACCAGTTCGCCCTCGACCCGCAGCGGAAGGGCCAGGTCGGATTTCCCCCCCATCTTGACGAGCGAGACAATCGCTCCGGCAGGGCCGCTTGCCGTCCGGGCATCGATAATTTGGGGGCCGGTCAGGGTTCTTGCCCATTCCCACACCCCTTCCGGCAGCGGCACGATCTCTTCGGCACGCTCGCCATCGCTCTTGGCGAAATGCACGATGCGCCGGATCGCCCCGAGTTGGCTATCCAGAATGTCGAGGTACACCTCGTCCAGCGGGAAATGATCCTGCAGGTAGTCGGAAGCCCGTTTCACGGCAACCCCGATATCCAGACTGCTGCACACCTTGAGGGTTACCGTTCTGAAAAATTCATCCCTGTTCACATCCGTGACCATTTGCGCCTCGTCGTTGTATCGCGATATTTGGCAATTTACCACATTTAACAAACACATCGACAGCTATTTTGCGATATTTGGTGAATTTCAGCCACCCCCCTCACGCAACATACTGAATTTAATGCAATATAACCCTTGGCACGAATGTCGCTAATCATGGCACAGGAGGTCGTAGTGAGATTTCCGGTTGGCGCCCTCGAGGCTGCCTACGATTACGAAGAAAAGGGGTAGTTGTATGAAAAATGAAGCGAATAAGGAAATCAGCACGGCAGGAAAAACCTCTCGCAGGAAAAGCAGCCCCGCCACCGCGGTCAAGATGGTTTTCGCCGTCCTCGCCGGGATGGGGCTCCTTTTCTGCGCCGGCCCCGCGCCGGCAGCTGACGTCGTCTCGCTGCCGACGGTGAACCTGGGAGATACGAGCTTCCAAGACGGCATCGCTTTCCCTGGATGGCTCGTGGAAGAGACCATGAACTATTACCACGCAGGACAGATCAACGACCACGATGGCAACAAGCTTTCGGGCTCGAATAAGGTCACTGCCGTGAGTGCCACCACCCACATTGCCTATATTTCTAACTTGCAGCTGCTTGGCGGCTTCTATGGGGCCGAAGTCCTTCTCCCGTTAGCCGATGTGGATGTCGACACCAGCCTAGGAGCGAAGGACCGGAACCGGGGAATCGGAGACCTCATTGTCAGCCCCTTCATTCTGCAGTGGACCGACAACAAACTTTTCAGCATGCCGTACTTTCACAGATTTGTCTTCGACATCACGCTGCCGACCGGCGACTACGACCGCAACCGGGCCGTAAACATCGGGACCAACCTGGTCAGCATCGATCCCTACTATGCGTTCACAATCATGCCTACCGACAAGCTTGAGGTTAGCGCCCGCCTCCACTATCTCTGGAACTCGGAGAATGACAAGCCGTTTGCGGGGCTTGGTGCGGGGACCGTGCAACCGGGTCAGGCATTCCACGCCAACTACGCGGCATCGTACGAAATAGTCAAGGGAGTGCGGCTCGGGGTCAACGGCTACGTCCTGCAGCAGCTGACCGCGGACAAGGTCGACGGCCGCAGCCAGGCGAATTCCGAGGAACGGATTTTCGGCATCGGGCCGGGTCTCCAGTTGGCTGGTGACGGACTGTCGCTCTATCTCAACAGCTACTTTGAGACCGGAGCCGAAAATCGCCCGGAAGGGATCAAGGCCATATTCCGGCTTTCCAAGGCCTTTTAACAACGAGAACTCACCACAAAGAGGAGAACGTCATGGCAACCTTACTCTATGTCACCTGCAACCTGAAACCCGCAGAGGTCTCGCGCAGCCTCTCGGTCGGCAAGGAATTCCTGGACGAATACCTGAAACATAACCCCGATGACGAAGTGCATTTTCTCGACCTTTATCGTGACAACATACAGCGAATCGATGCCGACGTCTTAAGCGGCTGGGGGAAGATGCGCAACGGCGAAAGCTTCGCCTCACTCTCAGCCGACGAACAGCGCAAGATCAGCCGTATCACGAGACACGCGGATCAGTTCGTCGCCGCCGACAAGTACGTGTTCGTGACTCCCATGTTCAACCTGGGCTTTCCCGCCGAACTGAAAACGTACATCGACAACGTCTGTGTCGTCGGCAAGACCTTCGTCTATACGGAGGCAGGCGCACAGGGGCTCCTACGCGGCAGGGGGAAGAAGTGCCTGCACATCCACTCAAACGGTGGGTTTCATTTCGGCAAGGCGGAAGACCATTCGGTCCCGTATCTGCGAGAGATCATGAATTTCATGGGAATCGACGACTTTCATCCCATCGTCATCGAAGGGGTGGACGCCTTCCCGGACCGGGCGAACGAAATCCAGGAGCTCGCGAGGAACCAGGCGGTCGAACTGGCGAAGGACTTCTGACAGCGATACGACGCGGCAACCCGCGGCAAAAGGACAACCGGATGAACAGCGCATTGAAGAACGGAATCGTCGGCGGCATCATGGGGTTTGTCATGAGCTTCCTGCTCAACTACCTGGTCATCCCGTTTTCCGGGACCGAGATGGCCAATGCCGTCGGCAATGGGATGAGTGGTCTGATGAGCGGATTCATGGGGGGCTTCATCGCGATCCTGGTCCACGTAAGGACTGCAGGCCAGTGACTTATCCCTCTCGAGCAGGCAGATACGCAGGAACCACGGGGCGCCGACAAGGCGCCCCGAATTATCATGGAGCTACCACGGCAACAAGAGACAACAGGGCATGAAAATACTGGTATTTGTGACATTAATTAGCTGGTTTTGCATCGCTTTGATCGCTTTGTTTCACAAAAAGGAATGAACCGGGGCCGGATCATGGATGGGGAGAAGATTGCCACAAATCTGCTGTTCGGCATGAATGCTTTGTCCAATAACTCCTCCTTTAGGCCCTCTTGACTTACGACAAACTTACGAGTATTGTTGCCGGGCGAAGAAAGTTTGGCGGGAGGGAAGATGACGCCTAAGCAGAGGAAGGTGCTGGAGTTTATCCTGGAGTTTCAGCAGCGGCAGGGGTACCAGCCGTCTCAGCAGGAAATAGCCAAGGGGTGCGGGTTCGAGTCGCTGGGGACGGTGCAGCATTACCTGCGGATACTGGAGAGGGACGGGTTTCTTTCCCGACAGTGGAACGCGAAGAGGGGACTTAGGCTGACGGTGGCGGAAGGGCAAGAGGGAAATCCCCCCTGGCCCCCCTTTGCCAAAGGGGGGGAGTATGAGGCGGCCTTTAACAAGGGGGGGACGTCCGGGCACCGGGGGACGCTCGGGCCGGAGATCGAGATACTGCGGGCGGCGGCGCATACGGAGCTGCCGCTGATCGGGATCGTGGCGGCGGGGAGGCCGGTGGAGGCGTACCAGATGGCGGACGCCATCGAGGTGCCGTCGGCCATGGCGGGACCGGGGAACGTGGTGTACGAGGTCCGCGGCGATTCCATGGTGGAGATGGGAATCATGAACGGGGATTACGTGGCGGTCCACCCGCAGGCGGTGGCCGAAAACGGCCAGACGGTGATCGCGGAGGTCAACGGTTCGATCACCATCAAGACGTACTTCAGGAAGGGGGACGTGATCGAACTGCGCCCCGCCAACGTGGCGATGCAGCCAATCATCGTAACCGAGGTCGACGATTTCCGGATTCGAGGGGTGCTGGTCGGCTCCATGAGGTTTTACCGCAAGTGGACAGGGAAATCCTCCATATAACCATTCCCGCCTTCCCCATCGCGCTTGCGCGCGTCGTGCATTCCCACCTGCGCGGCCGGCCGGTGGCGGTCGCTCCGCTCAACTCGGAACGCGCGCTCATACAGTGTGCCTCGCATGAGGCTGTTTCCGACGGCGTCCATCCCGGCACCTCCATCTTCCAGGCCCGCAAGACGTGCCCCTCGCTCATCGTCATCGCGCCCGATCCGCACCTGAGCGCCAAAGGGAGCCAAGGGCTCATGGAACTGTCGTCGGAATACACCCCGGTGGTGGAACCGGGGGCCGGGAGGGTCTTCCTGGACGTCACCGCGTCGCGCAGGCTCTTCGGACCGGCACGGGACGTGGCGGCCAGGCTGGAGAAGTCGATCGCGTCGCGCCTTAGCCTGGAGGCGATGGCCGGGACCGGGATCAACAAGCTCGTATCGCGGGTGGCGGCGGACGTCATGGAGGAACCGGGGGTGTACGACGTCTTCCATGGGGCAGAGAGGTACTTCCTCGCTCCCTTCCCGGTGTCCGTCCTGCCGGGGGTGGGGGAGTCCCGCCAGGCGCTTCTGTTCCGGGACCTCAACCTTCAAGTGGTGGAACAGGTGGCGTCCCTCTCCGTTCCGCAACTGCGGCTGGCGGTGGGACCGTTCGCCCCCCTTCTTCACGATCGCGCCTGCGGGATCGACCGCTCTCCGGTGCAGCCCCCACGCATGAGTACGGAGATCGTGGAGGAAGGGCTTTTGGACCAGGAGGAGAACGACGACGCGGTGCTCTTGTGCGAACTGCTGCGACTGGTGGAAGGATGCGGGGTGAGGCTGCGGCGGATGGGTAAGGGGGCGAGGAAGATCGCCCTCTCGGTGATGTACGCCGACGGGGTGGCGGAGCAGGGAAAGAAGATCCTCCCCGAGCCGGTTTCGCTCGACCTGCTGCTTCTGCACGAGGTGGAGGAGCTGTTCTTCGCCACCTGCAAGAGGAGGCAGCGCGTGCGCGGGTTGCGGCTCACCTGCGATCAGGTTGCCGAGCAGGCGGGGCAGATGGATCTCTTCACGGCCATGACGCAGCAGAGTCTCTGCAAGAAGCAGTCGGACTTGCAGAGTACGCTGGATGCGTTGAGGGAGAAGCACGGAAACGAGATCGTCCGATGGGGGAAAGGGGTGGCCGCTCATAGGGAGAGGGTGACGCTGAGCGAGAAGATAGCGGCGTGGGACGCGGAAGCGAATAAATATATGACAGTGACCAAACAATAGAACGCGGATGACGCGGATTGGGCGGATTTTCGCGGATAAACCTTTTAAGGCAATGGAACACGGATGACACGGATTTTACGGATAAAGGCGGATCAAGCGGTAAGGCATAAGCTTTTTTAGGGGAAAGGCAAAAAGACCAGCGGCGAAATCCCCCCTGTCCCCCCTTCGCAAAGGGGGGGACGTTACCTCCGAAAATTGTCACGGGTTACGAACGGGTTTGGGGGTGGGGTTAACTTGAAAAGGCTTTATCTGTGTAAATCCGTTCAATCAGATTTGATCCGTGTTCTATTGCCTTGTTTTTGCCTTACCCCAAAAAGGTTGATCCGTGTTCCATGCCTTTGGTTGTTAAGGTTTTATCCGCGTTGATCCGCTCAATCCGCGTCATCCGCGTTCCATCGCCTTTGACTTGATAGGTTTTCCATGTTCGTCCACCTCCATGTCCATTCTTCTCTCTCTCCCAACTGGGGCATCCACCCTCCCGAGAGGCTCTGCGCGTCGGCGGCAGCGATGGGGTTTCCGGCCATCGCCATCACGGACCGCAACGGCCTCTACGGCGTGCCGCGCTTCATCGATGCTGCCCGGGAGGCTGGGATCTCTCCCATCATTGGCACGGAGGCGGTCACCACCGATAACCGGGCGGTGCTTCTCGCCCGCAACCAGGAGGGGTACGCGAACATCTCCCGGCTCATCTCGGAGCTTCACTGCCGGAAGGGGTTCGACCTCCCCTCGGCAATCGCCGAGTTCCGGCAGGGGATCGTCATCCTCTCGGACGATGCCAGGCTTCTCTCCTCGCTCAAGAAGGATTCCGCCGACGGCCTCTTCGTCGAGCTCTCCCCCGGGCACGCGCTCCACCGCGCGCTCTCGCTCTCCCGCGAAATGCGGCTGCCGCCGGTCGCTACTTCGCGCGCTCTCCTTCTGCGCAAGGATGACTTCCACCTGCACCGGGTGCTTCGCGCCATCGATCTCAACACCAAGCTCTCCCGGCTCGCGCCCGAGGCGACTGCCTGCGACTCCGACTACCTCTACCCGGCCGCCCGCATCGCCGAATTCTTCCCCCACTGCCCGGAGGCGGTATCCAACTCTCTCAAGGTGGCGGATCTCTGCCGCTACGACTGGGATTTCTCCAGCACCATCTTCCCCGCCTTCCGCGACTTCGCCAACGGCACGGCGTTCGACGAGCTGACCCGCCGCGCCCGCGCAGGGGCCCTCTGGCGTTACGGCGCCATCGACGAGAAGGTGGAGGGCCGGCTGGGCAAGGAGCTCTCCATCATCCGCGACAAGGGGTTCGCCCACTATTTCCTGGTGGTGGAGGAGATCTCCAAGCAGTCGCAGCGGACCTGCGGCCGGGGGAGCGCGGCGGCCTCGCTGGTCGCCTACTGCCTCGGCATCACCCACGTCGATCCGATCAAGCACAACCTCTTCTTCGAGCGCTTCCTCAACGAGGGGAGAAGCGATCCTCCCGACATCGACATGGACTTTCCGTGGGACGAACGGGACGACATCCTCGACTTCGCCTTCGCCCGCTACGGGGCCAAGCGCGCCGCCATGGTCTCCAATCACGTGGGATTCAAGGGGCGCTCGGCGCTGCGCGAGGTGGCCAAGGTCTACGGGCTCCCCGACTACGAGATCAAGGAGATGACGGAAAGGATCTCCAGCTTCTGGAAGGCCGAGCAGAGCGCCGCGGCCATCGGCGGCCATCCGCTGTTCAAGGATGAAAGGCTTTCGCAAGACTGGGTGGAGATCGTCGCCACCGCGCAAAGGCTGAGCGGGCAGCTTCGCCACCTCTCCCTGCACTGCGGCGGGCTGGTCATCGTCCCGGACGAGATCCGCAAGTATGTGCCGGTGGAGATCTCGCGCAAGGGGCTGCCGTTCATCCAGTGGGAGAAGGACCAGACCGAGGATGCGGGGCTCGTGAAGATCGACATCCTCGGCAACCGCTCTCTCGCGGTGGTGCGCGACGCCATGGCCGCAGCCAAGGTGAATTACGGTATCGAGATCGATTACCCGTCCTGGCGCCCGCTCGACGACGGGAAGACCTGCGAGCAGCTCCGCTCCGGGGGTACCATCGGCTGCTTCTACCTGGAATCCCCCTCCATCCGCCTGCTGATGCGCAAGATCTGGAGCCCGACGGCACCCGCAGCTACCTTCAATTACGACCTCTTCGAGGTGCTCGTGCAGGCCTCCTCCATCATCCGCCCCGCCGCCAACAGCTTCATCCAGGAGTACGTGGCGAGGATGCAGGGGAAATCGTGGGCGCACCTCCACCCGCTTTTGGAGAGCGTGCTCGGCGAAACGCTGGGAATCGCCATCTACCAGGAGCAGATTACCCAGATCGCCATGGAACTGGCCGGCTTCTCCGCCAGCGAAGGGGATCAGCTGCGGAAGGTGATCACCAAGAAGCACCGGGAGAAGAAGCTGGCCGATTTCCGGGCCAAGTTCTACTCGGGAGCGGCGGCCAAAGGGGTCGAACAGCTGGTACTCGAGGCGATCTGGGACCAGATCCTCTCCTTCTCGGGCTACTCGTTCTGCAAACCCCACTCGGCAAGCTACGCCCACTTGAGCGCCAAGGCCGCCTATCTCAAGGCCCACTTCCCGGCCGAGTTCATGGGGGCGGTCATTTCCAACCAAGGGGGGTACTACTCTCCCTTTGCCTACCTGTCGGAAAGCAGGCGCATGGGGATCGCCGTGCTTCCTCCCGACATCAATGCGAGCGAGCAGCGCTATACCGCGAAAGATATGAATCTGCGGATCGGGCTGATGCAGGTCGACGGGCTCACCACCGGCTGCGTCGAGAAGCTTTTGAAAGAGAGAGCGGAGCGGGGGGCATTCGCTTCGTTTGCGGATTTCCAGCGGCGGGTGGCGGCGGGGAGGAGCGATGTCGAGCGGCTGATCAAGGCGGGGTGTTTCGACTCGCTGGAGGGGATCGGGAGGCGGCCGGCGCTCATCTGGGAACTGCTGCACCACCAGCAGCAATCGACCGGCTTTCTCTTCGAGCAGAAGACCGAGCTGCCGCAGGCGCAGGCATACGACGAGAAGACGGTGCTGAGACAGGAGGTGGAGACCCTCGGCTTCCTGGTTTCCCGGCACCCGCTCACTCTCTACCGGGAACAGTGGCTGAAGCACCGGCCGGTCAAAGGCACGGATCTCATCCGCCACGCCGGTAAGTGGGTCACCATGGTCGGGTGGTGGATCACCACCAAGATGGTGGAGGACAAGCACGGCCGCCCCATGGAGTTCGTCTCCTTCGAGGACGTCACCGCCATCTACGACGCGACCTTCTTCCCGGACGTCTACGCAAGGTTCTGCCGTAAGCTCTCGCAGCGACGGCCATACCTATTGAAAGGGATCGTCGAGGAAGAGTTCGGGGTGGCGACGCTGAGGGTCAAGTGGGTAGGTTTCCTCGATTGACGCCGCACCCCGATCCTCCTTCACCGTGAATTCGCCCGCCAGCCGTGTTCCATCAGGAAGCGCTGGGCCGGGGTGTATTTCATCGCGGCGGCGGCCTTGATCAGGGCTTGCCCCAGGAACTCGGTCTCCGGTGTCTCGCCAAGGCGCGCTCCCTGCCAATAGAGGAACTTCGGATCCTGCGCGTCGGTACTCTTCATCGCCGCCTGAAGAAATCCTTCGGCGGTTTCGAGACAACGGGGAACTCCCTGCCCGACCGCATAGAGGCAGGCAAGCCGGATCTGGGACTTGAAGTGGCCGTACTCTGCGGCCCTGCGATACCAGTAGGCGGCTTCGAAGGGGTTGTGGTGCCCGGCATCGCGGTCGTAGATGTAGGCCAGGTAATACATAGCCGCCGTCTCGCCATCGAAAACGACCTCGTAGAGGAGATCCAAGGCACGCTCGATGTCTTTCTGGCAGTGCTCGCCGAAGATGAAGAGCTCGGCGAGCGCTATGACACTGGCGGCATGTCCACCCTGCCACGCGCTCTCGAGAAGCTCGACGGCCCGAGGGACGTCGTGGGGAACGCCTGTGCCCTGGAGGTGAAGCAGGCCCAGTTCGTGTTGCGCCCGCGCCCGTCCCGCTTTGGCGGCGGTGGCCAGATAACCTGCCGCCTTCTCCGGGTCCCACGCCCCCCCTTCACCCATCAGGTGCAGAAGTCCCAATGCCTCCGCCCGCTCCGCCTCGAGGTCGGATACGCCGGCGGAAGCCTTCTTGGACACGTGCTTTATGCGTAACTCCTTGGCTTTTTGCCTGAAGTCTATGACGTTATGTCTGGTAGCGTCTGTCATTTGAACACCCTCCGAAGCACAGATTGCCACCCTACTGTCAGTAAGGGTCGTGCCTCGAAAGGTTACAACTACCATGCCAGAGATCTAATAGGACTATCATGATCCTATAAGGCCGCAACCAGACATGAAATTGGAATTAGAGAGCAATTAGAGGGGGATCGGTGAGGCGGAAAGCGAGTGATGAAGGGGTGTCCCGAAAAGCGTCAGTTGTCCCGAAACGGGCCGGAAACGGATAAAAAGGTCAGCAGCATTGCTGCCGGAACGGGCAAAGCGTCAGGATCGGCAGGAGCTTCAGGCGGCCAGGACCTCCCGCACCTTCTTGAGCAGCTCCTGCGGTGTGCTCGGTTTGGGAAGGAAATTCCCCTTGGCGAAGGTCACCCCCTTCCGGTCCACATCGTTCGGGGTGTAACCGCTGGTGAAGAGGACTTTGGTCCGCGGGTTCTTCCTCGCGATGGCGGCGTAGGCGTCTTTGCCGTTCATCTTCGGCATGACCACGTCCATGATGATGAGATCGACGCTCTCCCGGTGCTCGAGGAAGCGGTTGACGGCATCCTCCCCGTCCACCGCCTCGATGACCCGGTAACCGTTACTGGACAAGACCTCCGAAGTCAGCCTGCGGACTTCCGGCGCGTCTTCGGCGACCAGCACCGTCTCGCTCCCCGTGTAGCGGACGTTATCGACGACATCGGCAACGGCCCGGTCTACGTCCTTGCTGAGAATGGGGAGGTAGACGTCGAAGATGGTACCGACTCCCGGCTCGCTCGTCACGTGGATGAAACCGTCGTGCTGCTGGACGATGCCGTACACGATGGCCATCCCGAGCCCGGTTCCCTTGCCGACCTCTTTGGTGGTGAAAAACGGCTCGAAGATGCGCGCTTTGGTGTCGGCGTCCATGCCGGCGCCGGTGTCCGCTACCGAGAGCATGGCATAGCGTCCCGCCTTGCCGGCGCCCCGTTTTTTGACCAGCTCCGGAGTCAGCTCGGCCACCGAGGTGCTGATGCTGAGCCGGCCGGATCCGGCGATGGCGTCCCGTGCGTTGGCGACCAGGTTCATCAGGACCTGCTCGATCTGTCCCGGGTCCGCCAGGATGGGGAGCCGTTGCCGGGAGAGTTCGATGTCCAGCTCGATCTCGGCGGTGATCAGCCGCCTCAGCAGCTTGTTGATGTTCTCGACCACGTGGTTGAGCTCGACCGCCCGGGGATCTTTCACCTGTTTCCGGCTGAAGGCCAGGAGCCCCTCGGTGAGGTTGGAGGCCCGGTCGGCTGCGAGCTGCACCTGCTCGAGATATTTCGCCGCGGGATGATCGGGGCCGACGCTCCCCTCTGAAAGGTTGGCAAAGCCGATGATGACGGTGAGGAGGTTGTTGAAATCGTGCGCGATCCCTCCCGCCAGCTGCCCCACGGCCTCCATCTTCTGGGAATGGCGCAGCTGCTCCGCCATCCGCCGCTCCCGCTCCACGTACATGGCGTTGCGGACGCTCATCCCGATCACCGGGGCGATCCCCATCAGAAGGTTCAGGTCGCTTTGCACGAGGAGCCGTTTTGTCCTCACGTTGTCCACCGCCAGCACGCCGAGGGATTCCCCCTCGTAGACGATGGGGCAGCAGATGAAGGACTGGGCCTCCATCATTTCGGTGAAGGCGGCGCTGCGGGCGGAGTGGTGGGCGCCGGTCTCGGCCAGGTCGTTGACCAGCACCGGACGCTGCTCCCGGAAGGTCCGGACGAGGACCCCGTTGGAAGCCGGATCGAGCTTGAAGGGAGTCTCCCGCAGGAGGTCGAGCTGGTCGCCGCGATAGCCGAAACCGGTCCGGAAGGTCAGCTCGGACTGGCTCTCGTCGGCCAGCAGGATGAGGCAGCGGTCGTAGCGGAGGCGGTTTTCCAGCGCCTTGATCACGCTCTCCAGTACCTCGTCGATATCGCTCTGCCTGCTGATCGCCTGGCCGACCTCGTTGACCATGCGGGCATTGTTGTAGTTGGACTCCACCTGCTCGACCAGGTGCTCCGACGATTCCCTCAACTCCAGCAGGGCCCCGGTCAATTCCCTCCTTTCCAGGAGTTCCGCGGCATAGGAAGCTCCCAGGAACGCCAGCACCAGCAATGAGGAAAGCGCCGCCACCATCTGGGTGGAGACGAAGAGGGGCGAAGCGGCGGCCGAGAACAGCAGCAGCGGCGTCAGGCGGTTTCTCACCGTGCGGATGCGCACGTAGGCCGGCTTGTTCCAGGTCACGATATAGCGGCAGCAGTCTCCCCCCCTGAACATGCACTCGGGGTGTTCGACCTTGGGGAGGCCGAAGTTGAAGACCAGCGGGACCGCCTCCAGGAAGCCGAGCCGGTTTTCGCACTGGTAGGCACGCTCCTGGACTCCCTTCACCGGTTGCGCGGTGATCTCGTAGGTGGTATCCGCCAGGCGCTGCGAGGTGTAGAGAGAGGAGCGGGTCAACTTGGGAACGGAGCGGGCGATGCCGTTGAAGACCACGGCGGGGCTGACCATGCCGAGGAGGCACTTGGCGCCCACGCCGAGGCAATCGAGCGAGGCTGCGAAGCGCCCGGCTTCCCGGGAGATGTCGTGGCCGATCAGCGTCTTCAGCTTCTCGTGGAAGAGGTCGATCTGGCGCTGGGTAAACCAGTGCCCTTCGTCGCCGACCTCGTGCGTGGTCATACCGGCGTAGCTCAACAGTTCTTCGACGTCAATGTACCGGTATTTACGCCTGATGAGCGTCACGAAGGTGTTGACGATCCTGCTGTTGTAGAGCTGCGGACTGGCTGGCATTAAAGAGGCGCTCCGTTTCGGTGCGGGGGACGGCACCTTCTGGTGCCTGTCTCCTTCCCTATCGGAGAAAATGGTCTCCTCTTTAATGGAAAAGCGGGAATTGAAGGACAGGGGGAGGGTATTCGGAGTACATGGCGGCGGAAAGGAAAGGGGAAGAGCCGAACTAAGAAAAGCCCGGCGCCGTTGACGGGCCGGGCTTTTCAGTGGGGGGCGGAAGGGGTACTGCTAGTCGACCGACTTCCTGAGGAAGGTCGGGATGTCGTACTGGTCCTCGTCGTCCATCAGGAAGGCGTTGCGCTGGGAACGGATCTGGGTGTCGCGCTGATGCTTCTCGCGGATGAAGGTCGGGATCTCGCGGTCGACCTCCCGCTGCTTGGCCACGGCGGAGACGTTCTTCAGCTCGTGACGCCCCTTCTCGAGGTCGAAACGGTCGCCGAAGCCGGTGGCGATGGCGGTGATCTTGATGGTCTCGCCGAGGCTTTCGTCGATGACCAGACCGATGATGATGTTGGCGTCCTCGTGGACCTTCTCGTGGATGATCTTGCTGGCGGCGTCGAACTCGTCCATGGTCATGGAGGCGGAGCCGGAGATGTTGACCAGCACGCCCTTGGCGCCGGAGATGTCGATGTCCTCGAGCAGCGGGCTGGAGATGGCGCGCACGGCGGCGTCGATGGCGCGGTTCTCGCCGTTGCCGAGACCGATACCCATCATGGCCATGCCGCGTTCGCTCATGATCGACTTCACGTCGGCGAAGTCGACGTTGATCAGGCCGGACTGGGTGATCAGGTCGGAGATGCCCTGGACCGCCTGACGGAGTACGTCGTCGGAGGGTTTGAAGGCGTCGAGGATGGACATGGACTTCCCGGCCAGGCCGAGCAGACGGTCGTTGGGGATGACGATCAGGGAGTCGACGTGCTTCTTGAGCTCCTTGATACCGTCCTCACCCTTGGTCAGACGCTGACGCCCCTCGCGGGTGAACGGCTTGGTCACCACGCCGACGGTCAGGGCACCCTGCTCGCGGGCCACTTCGGCGATGATCGGGGCGGCACCGGTACCGGTACCGCCGCCCATGCCGGCGGCGATGAAGATCATGTCGGCACCCTTGAGTGCCTCGGTAAGCTTGTCTTTGTCTTCAAGAGCGGCATCGCGCCCGACGTTCGGGTTGGCACCCGCGCCAAGGCCCTTGGTAAGCTCGGTCCCGATCTGGATTTTTACCTGCGCTTTCGACATCCTGAGTGCCTGGGCGTCGGTGTTGGCGACGATAAAATCGACGCCGGCGATGCCGACCGCCATCATGGTGTTGACCGCGTTTCCGCCGGATCCACCAACCCCGATTACCTTAATTTTCGCGCTTTGATCGATGCTCTCATCGAAGTGAAACATGTCGCCTCCCCCTCCTTTTTCGTGCCCCCCGGCCGAAGTTTAAATTAACCGCCTTTATACTACGTTTTGTTTTTCATTGGAAGCCGAAAATGCACTGAGAGATAACTTTTCGGCCTCCCGTTTCGCCAGTCATTCCGAGCTAGTGGCCCGGTTGGCGGCTTCTAGAAGAACTCGCCAAACCAGTCCTTCATTCGCCTACTTACCCGGCGGAAGACGGTTTCGTCGCTCTGCTGGGTGGGGAATTCATGTACCCCGACGTTCTTGCTGCCGTACACCACGAGCCCCACGCCGGTTGCATAGACCGGGGAGTTGACCACGTCCGTCAAACCGCCGATTTTCTGGGGGAGTCCGCGGCGGACCGGGAGGTTGAAAATCTGCTCCGCGAGCTCCGGCATCCCCTCGAGGATGGTGCTGCCGCCGGTGATGACCACGCCGGAGGCGATCATGTCCTCGAGGCCGCTCTTGACGATCTCGCGGTTGACCAGGGTGAAGATCTCCTCGACGCGCGGCTCGAGGATCTCGCACAAGAGCTGGCGGGAAAGGACCCGCGGCTTGCGGCCGCCGACGCTCGGGACCTCGATGGTCTCGTCTTTGCCGACCATGGTGGAGAGGCAGCAGCCGTACTTCTGCTTGATCCTTTCGGCCTCGGCCATCGGGGTGCGCAGCCCCACCGCGATGTCGTTGGTCAGGTGGTTCCCGCCAAGCGACAGGACCGAGGTGTGCTTGATGGCGCCGTCCACGAAGATGGCGATGTCGGTGGTGCCGCCGCCGATGTCGACCAGGGCCACGCCGAGCTCCTTCTCGTCGGCCGAGAGCACCGCCTCGGAGGAGGAGAGCTGCTCGAGGACGATGTCGGCCACCTCGAGGCCGGCCCGGTTGCAGGACTTGACGATGTTCTGGGCGCTCGCCACCGCGCCGGTGACGATGTGGACCTTGGCCTCCAGCCGGACGCCGCTCATCCCGAGCGGTTCGCGGATGCCGTCCTGGTCGTCGATGATGAATTCCTGGGGGAGGATATGGATGACCTCGCGGTCCATCGGGATGGCGATCGCCTTGGCGGCCTCGATGACCCTTTTCACGTCCTCGGGGGAGACTTCACGGTTCTTGATGGCGATGACACCCTGGGAATTGAACCCCTTGATGTGCCCTCCCGCGATGCCGGCGTAGACCGACTTGATCTCGCATCCGGCCATCAGCTCGGCCTCTTCGACCGCCTTCTTGATGGCCGACACCGTGCTCTCGATGTTGATGACCACCCCTTTGCGGAGCCCCTTGGAGGGGCTGGTGCCGATGCCGACGATGTCGAGACCGTCTTCGGTCAGGTTGCCCACGATGGCGCAAATCTTGGTGGTGCCGATGTCGAGTCCTACGATCAGGTTGTCTCTTCTGCCGGACATAACTCCCCCCTATACCTTTTTAACTATTATTTTGTCTGTGTAATCCAGATCGATGTAGTCGAGCGCCTGCATCTGGGGCTTCAGGTTCGCGTAGATGGTGGAGAAGCGGGCCAGCTTCTCGTCGAAGTCCCCTTTGCCCAGCTTGATGGGAATTCCCCCCGCCATGGTGAAGAGGGTGAACCCGTACCCCTTGTCGTAGTGGATCTCGGAAACGTCCTCCATCCCGAAGCCTTTCCCCTTTCTCAGGGTGTCGACCAGCTTGAGGGCGCTCGCGAACGCCTCGTGGCTTCCGGAGGGATCCTTCTCGAGATCCTCCTCGGCGACGCCGGTGATCAGCGGGTAATCGAGGCGGTCCCCCTCCGCCAGCTGCTTGAAAAGGTTACCCTTGGCATCCAGGTAATAGAGGCAGCCGACGTTGGCCACCGCAGCGGCGGAGCGCTCGGTAAGCGCGATGGAGATGGTGTGGGGGAAGTAGCGGCGGACCTGGACCCTCTCGATCCACGGGTTCTTGGAGAGCCGCTCCACGACCCCTTTGAGCCTGACCGCGAGCATGGAATCTCCCGGCTTGATCCCGGCCATGGCGACGACCTCGTCGCGGGAGAGTTTCTTGGTCGGCGAGACCTCGATGGTTTCCAGCCGGAAGGGGGTGATGCGCGAGACCGTCCGGTAGGCTTTCACCCCTCCGAAACCGAGCAGGCCGCAGATGGCCACGGCGCCGATCCCCCTGGAAAGCCAGGTGATGATCGGGCGCCAGTTGACCGGCTTGCGCTGCTTGGGCGCCTTCTTCACCCGGTTGTGGGCTACTTGGCGCGGCTTTTTTGTATGCAGATCACGCATCCGGACACCGTTCGAGGTTAACGATCAATACAGTTCAATGACTTCATTCAAAGCGGCTTTTGCCGCATAAAAACCAATCCGGTTTCCCGCTTGTTCCCCAGAGAGTGGGACCAGAGACCGGCCCCCGGGCCGACCCCCTCGGCCCTGCCTCCCTGGGGAGGCGGAAGGAGAAGCAAGGGGTTAGATTTTCAGCGAGGCCGACAGGACGATCTTCTCGACCAAATACTGAAAACTTATACCGGCCCCGCCGGCGATCTCCGGCAGCAGGCTCAGGTCGGTCATACCCGGCAGGGTGTTGACCTCAAGGATGTAGCAGTCGCCGCTCTCGGTGACCAGGAAGTCGCCCCTGCTGTAGCAGTCGCAGGCGAGGCAGGCGTGGGCCTTTTCTCCGGCCCTCAGTACCTTCTCGTAGGTCGCCTCGGGGAGCCGGGCGGGGAGAATGTGCTCGGCCATCCCGGCGGTGTACTTGGCCTCGAAATCGTAGAACTCCCGCTTGGGAACGATCTCGATGGCCCCCAGAGCCCTCCCGTCCAGGATCCCCACCTGGACCTCGCGCCCGGCGATGAACGTCTCGACCAGGATCTCGGAGTCGTACTTGAATGCCTCCTCGAGGGCGGCCGCCATCTGGGAGAGCTCCTTCACGATGCTGACCCCGACCGAGGAGCCTTCCTGGGAGGGTTTCACCACCACCGGGAGCGGGAAGCTCAGGTTGAGCGGCTCGCCCCGCCGGAGCACCTGGTACGGTGCGACGGAAAGCCCGGCTGCGGAGAAGACGGTCTTGGAGAAGATCTTGTTGATGGCGAGGGCGCTGGCCAGCACGCCGGAACCGGTGTAGGGAATGCCCATCAGCTCGAGGAGCCCCTGGACGGAGCCGTCCTCGCCGAAGCGGCCATGGAGGGCTATGAAGGCTATCTCGATCCCCTCGGCGGCCACCCGGCCCGCCAGGTCGCGGCCGACGTCGATGCCGACCGCACGGTACCCGAGCGAGTTCAGGGCCCTGAGCACCGCCTGCCCGCTCGAAAGCGAGACCTCGCGCTCGGCGGAAAGCCCACCCATCAATACACCGATCTTCTTATGTTTCATATCCTCGACGGTCATCGTCAGGCCCTTTCCCCTTTCACATTCATGGTCAAACTCGTTATCTGCCCCTTCATGGCATCCCCCTCCCCTTGAGGGAGGGGCAGGGGGGTGGGGGAAGTTGCCACATCGTGCCGAAGCCGACCTCCCCCCCACCCTACCCCTCCCCCTCAAGGGGGGAGGGAACTGGATGCGGAGGAATTGCCTTGGCTATCCTTCCCCGATAATGCGTACTTCCTCTTCCAGATCCACCCCCGACTGCTCCTTGACCCTCACCTTCACCAGGGCCGCCAGGGCCAGGAGATCGGCAGCCTTGGCGCCGCCGCGGTTCACGAGGAAGTTCGTGTGAACCTCGGAGACCTGGGCCCCTCCCACCGTGGTACCTCTAAGCCCCGCCTGCTCGATCAGCCGCCAGGCCTGGGTCCCCGGGGGATTCTTGAAGAAGGAACCGGCACTCGGGAAGCCGACCCGCTGCGACTTGCCCCGGATGTGGAGGTAGGAGGACATGGTTTCCTCGATCACCCTCCGTTCGGCCGGCTCCATCCTGAGCTTGGCGCCTACCACGATCTCCCGCGGGTCCAGCTTCAGGTAACGGTAGCCGAACTCCAGCTCACCAGCCTTCCTGACCTTGAGCTCCCCTTCGAGGAGGGTGGTCAGCGTCTCCACCCGCTGCAGGGTCTCCCATCCGTGCGCCCCGGCGTTCATGGCTACCGCCCCGCCGAAGGTGCCGGGGATGCCGCAGAGGAATTCCACCCCGGAGAGGCAGTGCTCGGCGGCGATCCGGCAGAGCATGGCGTTGAAGACCCCGGCCTCCACTTCGAGCCGGGCTCCCGGCATCGGTTTCACCGCGTCGAGCGCCTTGAGAGAGATCACGCATCCCCTGATACCGCCGTCGCGGACCAGCAGGTTGAACCCGGCACCCACCACCGTGTAGGGGATGGACGCCTCTTCCATCTTGGCCACCGCCCACCTGAGATCGGGAAGATCGGCCGGCTCGATGTAGAGATCGGCGGGGCCGCCGACCCGCAGGCCGGTATGCTGCGCCATCGGCTCATCCCAGCGGACCTCGCCGCGGAACTCGGCCGCGATGGCTTTGAGCTGTTCGCGCAGCACCAGGCCTATCCCTCGGCGCCGCCGGAGAGCCGCTTCAGCATGGTCTCCCCTACCTGCCAGACGTTACCGGCCCCAAGCGTCAGCAGGATGTCGCCCGGCTGCAGCATCTGCTCCAGGTGGTCGCAGAGCTGGTCGCGGTCGGAGATCCAGGAGACCTCGCGGTGACCGTGACGGCGGACTCTTCCGGCCAGGTTTTCGGCGTTGACCCCCTCGATCGGCGCCTCGCCGGCCGGGTAGATGTCGGTCAGGATCAGCACGTCGGCGTCGTGGAAGGCCTTCACGAACTCCTCGAAGAGCTCCTTGGTCCTCGTGTAACGATGCGGCTGGAAGACCACCACCAGCCGGCGCTCGCTCCATCCCGACTTGGCGGCGGCCAGGGTGGCGCGGATCTCGGTCGGGTGGTGACCGTAATCGTCCACCACCATGATGCCGTTGACCTCCCCCTTGAGGTGGAAGCGGCGCCCGACGCCGCCGAAGGACGCGAACCCTTCCCGGATCACGTCGAACGGGATGTCCAGCTCGCGGGCGACCGCGATGGAGGCCAGCGCATTGAGGACGTTGTGGGCTCCCGGCATGTGGAAGGTGATCTCGCCGAGCCGCACACCCTTGTGGTGGGCGACGAAGCTCGTGGTGAAACCGGAGAGTTTAACGTCGGTGGCGCGGTAATCGGCCTGGGCGGAGAGCCCGTAGCTCGTGAAGCGCTTCTTGACCCGCGGGAGGATGTCCGCCACGTTGCCGTTGTCCAGGCAGAGGACCGCCAGCCCGTAGAAGGGGATCTTGTTGATGAACTCGACGAAGGTGTCCTTGATCTCGTCGATCCCGCTGTAGAAGTCGAGGTGGTCGGCGTCGATGTTGGTCACGATGGCAATGGTCGGGGAAAGGAGGAGGAAGGAGCCGTCCGACTCGTCCGCCTCGGCGACCAGGAACTGCCCCTGCCCGAGCCGCGCGTTGGTCCCGAGCGAATTGAGCCGCCCGCCGATCACGATGGTCGGATCGATCCCCCCCTTGGAAAGGAGGGTAGCCACCAGGGAGGTGGTGGTGGTCTTACCGTGGGTGCCGGCGACCGCGATCCCGTACTTCATCCGCATCAGTTCGGCCAGCATCTCGGCGCGGGGGATGACCGGGATCAGCTTCTCGTGGGCCTCGATCACCTCGGGGTTGTCGTCATGGACGGCGCTGGAGATGACCACCACGTCGACGTTGGCGACGTTTTCGCGGGTGTGCCCGTAGAAGATCTCGCCCCCCAGCCCGGCCAGGCGCTCGGTGATCTCGGAGGAGCGGAGGTCGGAACCGGAGACCTTGTAGCCGAGGTTCAAAAGGACCTCGGCGATGCCGCTCATCCCGATCCCGCCGATCCCCACAAAATGTATTTTTTCGATTTTTCCGTACACGGAATATCCTTTCGTTTGCTCGTCTTTGCCCCGCAGCAGGTCCCCCCCTTTGCGAAGGGGGGACAGGGGGGATTTCACTATCCTCTACCAACTCTTCAAGCTGCCCGCCTTTTCCTACCGGCCGGCTTCCCCCACCCTCTCGCCCCCTCCCTCCGGGGGAGGGGGAAGGAGGGCAGGTTACTTCATCCGCTTCGCCAGGTTCACCTTCTCCATCATGGCAGCCACGATGGCCTGGGCGGCGTCCAGCTGGGCCAGCGAGCGGGCGTTACGCTCCACCTCGGCGAGCCCCTCCGGGTTCCCCATGTGGGAGACGATCTCCTTGGCCAGCACCTCGCCGGAGAGGTCTTCCTCCAGGATCATGAAGCCTGCGCCCCGGTTGATGAGCGACTCGGCATTCTTTCTCTGGTGGTCGTCCGCCGCGTGGGGGAACGGTATGAAGATGCAGGCCTTGCCGCAGGCGGTGACCTCGGCGATGGTGGTTGCCCCCGCCCGGCAGATTACCAGGTCCGCGGCGCCGTAGGCGGCCGACATGTCGTCGATGAAGGGGAGCACCTCGGCCTGGAAACCGGCCGCCTGGTACCCCGCCCGCACCTCCTCGACATCCTTTTGCCCGGTCTGGTGGACGATCTTCAGCCGCTCCTTCATCCCCGCCAGAAACGGCAGCGAGTCGATCAGGGTGGTGTTGATCCGGTGCGCCCCGGCGCTCCCGCCGAAGACCAGCAGGCTGAAGTGGTCCCCCTCGGCCGGGATCCGCTCGTGGAAGCTCCAGAGGATCTCCTTGCGGATCGGGTTGCCGGTCAAAAGCGTGCTCCCCTCGGGGAAGAAGGCCGCCGATTCCGGCATCGAGATGTAGATACCGTCGGCGATCCGCCCGAGCACCTTGTTGGTGATCCCCGGGAAGGCGTTCTGCTCGTGAATGAAACGGGGGATCCCCATCCCGCGGGCAGCCAGCACAAGCGGAGCCGAGGCATAGCCGCCGACGCCGAGCACGAGATCCGGACGGAACTCCTTCAGGATCTTGCGCGACTGCGCGTACCCGAAGAGAAGGCGTCCCGCGCTCAAGAGCTTCCTGGTGGTACCGAGCCCCTTCATCCCGCTGGCGCTGATGGTGGCGAGCGTGTACCCAAGCTTGGGAAGCATGCGCGCCTCGATGCCGTGGTTGGTCCCCACGAAGAGGACCTCGTTCTCCGGCGCCCGGGCCAGGAACTCCTCGGCCACCGCGATCCCCGGGAACAGATGCCCGCCGGTCCCTCCTCCCGCTACGATCAGTCTCATGCCTGCCCCCTCATGCTGGTTGATACGTTAAGGAGGATGCCGATCGCGCAGAGCGAGATGATGAGCGAGCTTCCGCCGTAGCTTAGGAAGGGGAGCGCCAGACCTTTGGTCGGGAGCATCCCGGTAACCACCGCCATGTTGATGAAGGCCTCCAGGCCGATCAGGATGGCGATCCCGAAGGCCAGGAAGCGCCCGAAGTTATCCTCGGCCGCGATGGCGACCCGGATCGAGCGCTGTACCAGCAACAGAAACATCGAGGCGATGACGATCACCCCGATGAAGCCCAGCTCCTCGCCGCAGACCGAGAGTATGAAGTCCGTGTGCGCCTCGGGAAGGTAGAAAAGCTTCTGCTTCCCTTCGCCCAGCCCCTGCCCGAAGATCCCTCCGGTTCCCAGGGCCAGCCAGGACTGGATGATCTGGAACCCGGTGTCGGTCGGATCGTTCCAGGGATTCATGAAGGCAGTGATCCTCCGCATCCGGTAGGCCTCGGTGAAGACCAGGTAGCAGATCCCCGGCAGGGCCACGAGCCCCATCCCGAGGATGTACTGGAGGCGGGTCCCGGCGGCGAAGAGCATCACGATGGCCACCGTCGCCATGGTCATGGCGGCCCCCATGTCGTGCTGCTTCAAGAGGACCGCGATGAAGATCCCCAGGATCAGGAGGTACGGGAAGAACCCGGAGGCGAACTGGCGTAGCTTCTCCTGCCGCTTGTCGAGCGAGTAGGCCATGTAGATGATGAGCGCCACCTTGGCGAGCTCGGAGGGCTGGAAGTTGAAGCCCGGGAGCCTGATCCAGCGCGAGGCACCTTTGGCGGCGCCGCCGATGCCGGGGACGAAGACCAAAAGGAGCAGGAAGAAGCAGCCGAAGAAAAGGGGCACCGCCCACTTCTTCCAGACGTGGTAGTCGATGTGCATGATCACGCCCATGGCGGTGAAGCCGACCGCGGCGTAGATGGACTGGCGCTTTAAGAAGTAGAAACCGTCGTGGTACTTCTTGGCCGCCATCACCGAGGAGGCGGAGTAGACCATGACGACCCCGAAGCAGGTGAGGATCACCACCATCATCAGCACAATGATGTCGTAACCCTCCAGACGCTTCACGCATCCTCCTTCTTGGGTGCCAGAGCGCGGACCGCGGCCTTGAAGCAGTTGGCGCGCTCCAGGTAGTCCTTGAACATGTCGAAGCTTGAGCAGGCGGGGGAGAAGAGCACCACGCCGCCGGGCTTGGTGAGCTTATGGGAGAGCTCGACCGCCTCCTCGAGGGTGGCGGCGAAACGGGTGTCGGTCAGGGAGCCGAGCGCCCCGCTCATCCTTTCCTTGGCCTCCCCGATCAGGATGAGGTGGCTCACCCGCTCTTTGACGAGCGGTGCGAGCGGCTCGTAGGAGCCCCCCTTGTCCTTGCCGCCGGCGATCAGGGTGATCCCTTTTGGGAAGCTCTCCAGCGACTTCACGACGCTCCCGACGTTGGTCCCCTTGCTGTCCTCGTAGTAGCCGACGCCGTCGACGGTGGTCACCAGCTCCATCCGGTGCGGGAGCCCCTTGAAGGTCTTGACCGCCTGGTAGGCGCAGTCGCCGTCGCAGCGCATGAGGAGCGTGGAGGCGAGGCTCGCCATGATGTTGTCGAGGTTGTGGACCCCTTTCAAGAGGAGCCCCTCGGTCCCGAAGGAGAGCGATTTCCCGTTATGGTTGAAGGTGATGAAGCCGTCGCGGCAGCTGATCCCTTCTTCGAGCTCCTGCTCGCGGCTCATCGGGAAGATGCGGGCCTTGAGCTTACCGGCGCAGGCGGCCACCAGCGGGTCGTCGATGTTGAGGACCGCGTAGTCGCTCTCCGTCTGGTTCTCGAAGATCCGAAGCTTCGCGTCGATGTACTCCTGGTAGCTGTGGTAGCGGTCCAGGTGGTCCTCGGTGATGTTGAGGAGCACGGCCACGTCGGGGCGTAAACTCTCGATCCCCTCCAGTTGGAAGGAGGAGAGCTCGACCACCACCCGCTCAACCTCCTGGCCGCTGGTGACCAGGTCGATGAGCGGGTCGCCGATGTTGCCGCCGACGTAGGTCTCGAAGCCGCAGGCGCGGAAGATCTCGCCGGTCAGGGTGGTCGTGGTGGTCTTGCCGTTGGTGCCGGTGATGGCGACCATGGGGGCCTTGATGAACCAGGAGGCGAGCTCCACCTCGCTCACCACCCGGCGCTTCTGCGAGCGGGCCATCTGGAGGGGCTTGATATCCATGGGGACGCCGGGGCTCACCACGATCAGGTCGGCCATCAGGAAGGAGTGCGGGACGTGGCGGCCGAGCTCCAGGTTGAGCTCAAGGTCCTCCAGTTCCGCCAGCACGCCGGCCAGCGCATCGTAATCGCGCATGTCGGTCACCGTGACCCGCGCCCCCTTTTCGGCCAGGAAACGGGTGACGGCGACGCCGGTGCGCGCCAGGCCGACTACCAGTATGTTCTTACCTGCGAGTTCCATCGTTGCCTTTCTTGCTGCTTTGCGGATTCTGAAACGGACCCGCCATGATACCCGAAAATGCCAGCCCTTTGCGTGAAAATTCACTCAGATTCAAACATTTATCGGCTATTCATTTACCTCATCTTAAGGGTGGAGATGGCCACCAGCGCGAGGATGATGGTGATGATCCAGAACCTCACGATGATCTTCGGCTCCGCCACCCCTTTCAGCTCGAAGTGGTGATGGATGGGGGCCATCCTGAAGATCCTCTTCCCGCGGTACTTGTAGGAGCCGACCTGGAAGATGACCGAGAGCGCCTCCACCACGAAGACGCCGCCGACGATCACCAGGAGGATCTCCTGCTTGGTCAGGACCGCCAGGGTCCCGAGCGTCCCCCCCAGGGAGAGGGAGCCGACGTCGCCCATGAAGACCTCGGCCGGGTACGAGTTGTACCAGAGGAACCCGATCCCCGCGCCGACCATGGCCCCGCAGAGGATGGCAAGCTCGCCCGAGCCGGGGACGTAGGGGATCTGCAGGTAGCCGGAAAGCTTGGCGTTACCGGCGATGTAGCCGAAGAGCATGTAGGTCGCCGCGTTGATCGCCACCGGGCCGATGGCCAGCCCGTCAAGGCCGTCGGTCAGGTTGACGGCGTTGGAGGCGCCGACGATGACCAGGGTCACGAACGGGATGAAGAGAATCCCCAGGTCCGGGTGCACCCGCTTGAAGAACGGGAGATACAGCTCGGTGGAGAAGCCGGTCACCTTGAAGTAGGGGAGGCAGTAGAGCACGATCCCCACGAGGCCGGCCAGGATGATCTGCCAGAACATCTTCTGCCGGGGGGAAAGCCCCTTCGGGTTCTTCTCGACCACCTTCTTGTAGTCGTCCACGAACCCCAGGACGCCGTAGCCGATGGTGATGAAGAGGGTGAGCCAGATGAAGTGGTTGGTGAGATCGGCCCAGAGCAGGGTCGGCAGCACGATGCAGACCAGGATCAGCACGCCCCCCATGGTGGGGGTTCCCTGTTTCTTGAGATGGGACTCGGGGCCGTCGGTGCGGATGACCTGGCGGGCCTGGAGCGTCTCGAGGCGGCGGATCACCCAGGGACCGACGATGAAGGACAGGACCAGCGCGGTGATCATGGCGTAGATGGTCCTGAAGGTCAGGTACTTGAAAACGTTGAAGAGCTTGACGCTCGAGGCGAGCGGAACCAGCAGATGGTACAGCATTAGTGACGTCCCCCTTTCGCCTCAGCCAGCAGGGCCTCTTTGGCCAGCTGGGCCGCCCGTTCCATGCGCATCCCGCGCGACCCCTTGAAGAGCACGCAGTCTCCCGGCTCCACCCAGGCGGCCACTTCGCGGGCCACCTCCTCGTGGTCCTTGCCGATCATTACCTGGCCGGCGGGAAGGCCGGCGTCGAGGGCCCCGCGGGCGACCTCGCCGGCCAGATCCCCCAGGAGATAGAGCCGGGCCACCGAGGCGGCGGCCAGCTTGCCGAGCTCGCGATGCGCCTCGACGGTGCCGGTGCCGAGCTCCAGCATGTCGCCCAGCACCGCCACGCAGCGCCCTCCCCCTTCCACCACTTCGTGGAGGGTCTTCAGAGCCGCCGCCATGGAGGCCGGATTGGCGTTGTAGCTGTCGTTGATGAGGATCACCCCGGCGGTCTCTTCGAGCTGGAACCTCTTGTCGTAGGGGGTGAACTCCTCGAGCCCCTGCCGGATGACCTCGCCGGAGATCCCGAGCGCCTGGGCTGCCGCGGCTGCGGCCAGGGCGTTGTAGATGTTGTGGCGGCCGTAGGCGCGGAGGTGGATAGGCTGCTCCTCGCCGGGAAGCCGCAGGACGAAGCTTTCGCCCGCCTTGCCGAGGCTCGTGATGTTGGCGCTACTGACCTCGGCCCCTCTGAGGCCGAAGGTGAGGCGGGTCACGTTCAGGTGGGTCGGGCACTTGGAGATGAGCGGATCGTCGACGTTGTAGACCGCGCTCGAGCCGGGCTTGAGCCTCAGGAAGAGCTCCCCTTTGGCCTTGGCGACCCCTTCCACGCTCCCCAGGGTCTCCAGGTGAGCCGGGAAGGCGTTGGTGATGATGCCGACGTCCGGGTCGGCGATCTCCGCCAGCCGGTCGATCTCGCCGAAGGCGCTCATGCCGAGCTCGACCACCGCCCAGCGCTCGCGCCCGGTCAGCCTAAGGAGGGTGAGCGGGAGGCCGATCAGGTTGTTGAGGTTTCCCTCGGTCTTGAGGCCCGGTCCGGTCTGGGAGAGGATACAGGAGAGCATTTCCTTGGTGGTGGTCTTACCGTTGGAGCCGGTCACCGCCACCATCTTGATCTTGAAGCGGCGGCGGTGGAAGGAGGCCAGATCCCCCAGCGCCCGCTCGGTGTTCTCGACCACCACCCCGGCAGCGCCCTCAGGGAGCTCGTTCTCCTTTTTCCAGTGGTTGTCGACGAGGAAGACGGAGACACCTTTCTCCGCCGCCCCTTTTACGAATTGGTGCCCATCGAAGCGATCCCCCCGGAGCGCGATAAAAAGTTCACCCGCCGCCACCGCGCGAGAGTCGGTGGAGACGCCGGCCACCGTGACAGCGGGGTCTCCCACCATGCTGCCGCCGGTCGCCTCGGCTATCTCTTTAAGGGTGAAACTTGCCATTGATCGGTACGTCCCTTCTTTTGTCTATTTTCTTAACATTCCCTCCCCCCCTGAGGGGGAGGGTCAGGGTGGGGGGGAGGCCGGCCACTGGACTCCGTGGATAATTCCCCCACCCCCCTACCCCCTCCCTCAAGGGGAGGGGGAGGTGAGGCTATTTGTTGGCCAGCGCCTTGGCGGCCTCTTCGCGGTCGTCGAAGTGGTGCTTCACCGTGCCGACGATCTGGTAATCCTCGTGCCCCTTGCCTGCCAGAAGAACGATGTCCCCGGCCTTGGCGATCCGGATGGCGAGCTCGATGGCGTCGTGGCGGCTCTCGATGGTGACGAATCCCTTTTCAGCGATCCCGCCTGCCAGCTCCTCCGGCCGGTACTCCCTGAGCCCGAGCGGCAGGATCCCCGCCTTCACGTCCTCGAGGATGGCGAAGGGGTCTTCGGTGCGCGGGTTGTCGGAGGTCACGATGGCCAGGTCGCTGTAGCGGGCGGCGATCTCGCCCATCACCGGGCGCTTCCCCTTGTCGCGGTCGCCGCCGCAGCCGAAGAGGGTAATGATCCTGCCGGCCTTCAGCTCGGCCACGGTGGCCAGCACGTTCTCCAGGGCATCTCCGGTGTGGGCGTAATCGACCAGTACCGTGAGTCCTTTGTCGTTCTCTACCCGCTCCAGGCGCCCGGGAACCTTCTTGTGCCCCTCGATCCCCGCCACGATGGCGGAATCCGGGAGGTCCAGCGCAATGCCGGCCCCGACCGCCGAGAGGATGTTGTACAGGTTGAAGCGCCCCAGGAGATCCGAAGAGAACTTCAGGCTCCCGCGCGGGGTCTTCAGCTGGCAGCAGATGCCGTGTACGGTGAACTGGACGTCCTGGACGGCGATGTCCCCTTCCTGGCCCGCCGAGTAGCCAAGGACGGGAGCGGCCGACTCTTCCTTGATCCGCCGCCCGTACGGGTCGTCCAGATTGACCACCGCGCAGCGCTTGGGTTTCTCGCCGTCGGGGGTGAGGAGATCGGTGAAGAGCCTCAGCTTGCTCCCGAAGTAGGATTCCATGTCCACGTGGTAGTCGAGATGGTCGCGGGTCAGGTTGCTGAAGACCGCCACGTCGAAGAGGCAGCCGTCGGCTCTGCGCTGTTCGAGGCTGTGGGAGGAGACTTCCATCACCACCCCCTTGGCCCCCTCGTCCACCAGCTGGCGCAGCGTCTGCTGCAGATCGACCGACTCCGGCGTCGTGTTGGGAGCGGGAATCGAGACATCGCCGAAACGGTAGCTGATGGTCCCGAGCACGGCCGGGGGATAGCCCGCCGCCGCCAGGATCCCTTCCACCAGGTAGGTGGTGGTGGTCTTTCCGTTGGTCCCGGTGATCCCCACGGTCGGCACTCCCGCCGTCGGGAGGCCGTAGAAAACGGCCGCCATCAACGACATGGCCCGCCGGGCGTCGGGGACCTCGACGAGGGTAGCCCCGGCAACGGCGCAGGGGCGGTCCGCCACAATGGCGACCGCCCCCCCCTTGACTGCAGCCTCGACGAACTGGCAACCGTCGGTCTTAACTCCTTGCAGGGCAAAGAAAATCCCGCCGGGTCCGACCTGTCGCGAGTCGTAGTAGAGTCCCCCGATCTCGATATCGGAGTTGCCGGTTACCCGGACGCCCTCTACACAGCTAAGCAGTTGTGTGAGTTTCATTGCTATCTCCTCGGGTCAGGCCGACGGCACGAACCGGACCCAGACTTCTTCCTCGGTGGTGATGGGGCTTCCCGGTGCCGGGTGCTGCTCCACGGCCCGTCCGCTTCCCTCCAGTTTCACGTTGAGCCCCCGTTTCTCCATGACTCTCAGCACCTGGCGCATGCTCATCCCGCGGAAGTTGGGCATGGCCCCGGCCGGGGTTCCTTCGACGCTCCCCCCTTCGGAGACCTGAGGGGGATCGGGATCCCGCACCTCCTTGGCCTCCACGGACACCGGCTTCTTCTTGAAACTCTTCTCCGGCGGCACCCCCAGGTAGCAAAGGCTCTGCTGGGCGATGGCGCTGAAGGCCGGGGCGGCCACCACGCCGCCGTACGGGCTGGTGGTCGGCTCATCCACTACCACGAGGATGGTGAGTTTCGGGTTGTCCACCGGCACGAACCCTACGAAGGAGGCGGTCCGTTTCTTGGCCGAGTAGGCGTGGGATGCGTGGTCAACCTTCTGGGCGGTACCGGTCTTCCCCGCCACCGAGTAGCCGTCGACCTGGGCGGCGGTGCCGGTCCCCCCCTCGTTGACGACCCCTTCGAGCATGTGGGCCACCGTCTTGGCCGTGGAGGGGGAGATCACCTTCCTCTTGAGCTGAGGTCCGAACTGTTTCAGTACCTCGCCGTCCTCGTTGGTGATCCGGTCCACCAGGTAGGGCTTCATCAGGTTGCCGCCGTTGGCCACCGCCGAAACCGCCGTGGTGATCTGCAGCGCGGTGGCGGTCACCCCCTGCCCGAAGGAGATGGTCGCCAGGTCGATCGGGTACCACTTGGCCTGCGGCCTTAACATCCCGGCCGCCTCGCCCGGAAGGTCGATTTCGCTCCGCTCGCCGAACCCGAAGGCGGTCAGTGCATCGTAGAGCCTCTGGGAGCCGAGCCGGCCGCCGATCTTGGCCGCCCCGATGTTACTCGAGAATTTGAGCACCTGCGCCACGCTGAGCGCGCCGTAGCTGTGGGTGTCGTGGATGGTCTTGCCGGCAAAGGCCCAGCTGCCGTTCTCGCAGTTGAAGGCGTCGCCCGCCCTGATCACGTGGCTTTCCAGCGCCGAGGCGACCAGGAAGATCTTGAAGGTGGAACCCGGCTCGAAGCTGTCCGAGATGGCCCGGTTTCTCAGTGCATCCTGGCCGTACTTGGAGAAGGCGTTCGGGTTGAAGGTCGGGTAGTTGGCCATCGCCAGCACCCGCCCGGTGTCCGGCTCCATCACGATGGCGATCCCCGATTTGGCGCCGTTCTTCTCGACCGCCTTGGTCAGCTCCTTCTCGGCTATGTACTGGATGTTCTTATCGAGGGTGAGGACGACGTTGCTCCCTTTGGAGCCCTGCTTCCCCTTCTTGAGATCGATGTCCCGCCCCAGCGCGTCCCGCTCGGTCACCAGGTAGCCGGTGTTCCCCAGGATGGTGGAATCGTACTTCTTCTCGATCCCCTCCAGTCCGGTCGGGTCGAGCCCCGTAAAGCCTACCACAGCCGCCGCCACCTCCGAGTTCGGGTAGTAGCGTTTGGTCTCCTTCACGAAACCGATGCCGTCGAGGTCGAGATCCCTGATCTTCTTCGCCTGCTCGGGCGGAATCCTGCGGGCCAGCCAGACGAAGTTGCGGCTCGCCTTGAGCTTCGCCTCCAGCTCCGGCTGGGGGATACCGAGGATGGGAGCCAGCTTGGCCGCCTCGTCCGGGAGGTTCTCCATCTCGCGGGTCTCGGCGTAGCAGGAATCCATCTCCAGGGAGACCGCCAGCGGTGCGTTATTCCTGTCAAAGATCGCCCCGCGTCCCGGGGTGAGTTGCACGATCCGCTGATGCTGCTTCTCCGCGAGCTTCACCAGCTTGTCCTTCTGCAACACCTGCAGAAAGAGGGCGCGCCCGGCGGTCAGTACGAAGAATACGACGAAAAGAGCGGCCACCGAGCGCATCCGCACCCTGGCCCATTTTTCGTGCTTCTCTATCACTTGACCACAACCACCTGCTGGTCGGTCGGGAGCGCCATGCCGAGCTGGCCCTTGGCGATTTCCTCGATCCTGGCAGGGGTCTTAAGGGAAGCGACTTCCACCTTCAACCGCTGGTTCTCCTGCTGCTGCTCCTTCAGGAGGCGGGCGGTATCGGAGATCTTCAGGTTGAGATCGATGACCTCGACCCTCGACCAGACGTGGAAGATGGAGACCAGGGTCAAAAGCACCATCACCCCGATGAGGTAGCGGAAACTGACCCAGTGGTCCCTGATTACGACCCCGGTTCTTACCGGTGCGGCTACTTTGCCGTATTCGACCTTGCTCTGTGCCATGGCTTAATCCCTCTATACGATCTTTTCAACAACCCTCAGCTTGGCGCTGCGGGACCTCGGATTTTCCTTAACTTCCTGTTCGCTGGCCATGAGCGGCTTGCCGGTTATCACCTTGCACTGCGGGACCTTCCCGCAGACGCAGATGGGAAGCTCTTTGGGGCAGGTGCAGCCGGTGGCGGCGGCCCGGAAGGACTCCTTGACGATGCGGTCTTCCAGCGAGTGGAAGGAGATCACCGCGCCGCGCCCCCCTTTTCTCAAAAGCTTCAGCAGGGCCGCGAGCCCATCCTCGAGGCTCTTCAGCTCCTCGTTGACCGCGATCCGCAACCCCTGGAAGGTCCTGGTCGCCGGGTGGAGCCGCTCTTCCCACTTGGCCTTGGGGATGGCCCCCTTGATGATGTCCACCAGCTGGAAGGTGGTCTCGATCGGCTGCTCGCTCCTCGCCTTCACGATGAAGGAGGCGACCCGCTTGGCCCAGCGCTCCTCCCCGTAGTCGGAGATGATGCGGGTGAGCTCCCCCTCGGAGAGCTCGTTGACCAGGTCGGCGGCGGTGGGGCCTTCCTCCCTGTTCATCCGCATGTCGAGCGGGGCGTCCTGCATGAAGCTGAATCCCCGTTCCTCGCGGTCCAGCTGGTGCGAGGAGACACCGAGGTCCAGCACGAAACCGTCGATGGCCTCGACCCCGATCCCGGCCAGGGTCTCGGCGATGTCGGCGAAGTTCCTCTGGAAGATCCGGGCCCGGGCGCCGAAGGGGGCGAGCCTCTCGGTGGCCGCCGCGATCGCCTCGGCGTCGCGGTCGAAGCCCAGGAGCACCCCCTCGGGGGAGCTCGCGGTCAGGATCAGCCCGGCGTGCCCGGCGCCCCCGAGCGTCCCGTCCACGTAGATCCCGCCGGAGCGGGGGGAGAGCGCCCTGAGGACCTCGTCGGGCATGACCGAGATGTGGTGGAAGTCCACCATCTAGAGCCCCAGCCCGGCCAAGGCCGCCGAGTCGGTCGGGAAGTTCTGCTCGTCCTGCTCGCAGACCTTGGTCCAGACGGACTGGCTGTAAACGTCGATCTTGGTCTGCATCCCGACGAAGTGGATGTCCCGCTCGAGCTGGGCGGTCTTCCGGAGATCCGAGGGGACCAGGAGCCTGCCGAGCTTGTCGGCGGTGCATTCGACGGCGGGGACCAGGATCATCCTCCTGACGGCAGCCAGCTCCGCGACGCTCAAGCCGAGCGAGGTGCCGTCTTTGAGCTTCTCCTCGATGGCAAGGAATTCATGGTACGGGTAGATGGCCAGACCATAGCAGACCTCCCCATTGCCAAGCCGGACCGGACTCGACTTGGTGAGGAAGAAACGCTCGTCGCCGAAGGTCTCCACCAGAACCTCGCGGAATTTCGCGGGAATGCTGGTGCGCCCCTTGGCGTCGATGGTCGTGTCGAACTTCCCTCTGAACATGTTTTCCCCGGCACTCATTGCCACTTTATACCACTTTATACCACCGTCGGCTGAACTATACGGGAGGGATAGAGTGATGTCAAGGCAAAATTGTCACGAAAAAGTGATCCTTTCCGAAGATTTTCCAAGGGTTTAAATGAGAGAACCGGAGGCGGGGAAGAAGGTGGTAAAGAGGGGCAAACGGGAGGCAGAACCGGCTCCGGAATGGATGGTCAGGGAGTTCGAACGACTGCTGCACGGGGAGGTCAGGCGGTGTGTGTCGGGGCGGGCCCCCTCCCCCGGTCGGGGGAAGGGACGGGTCCTGCAGAGGGAACTTCGTATGATTGGTCGCTATCTATCGGTGAAGAGCTCCTCCCTCCCCTTGAAAAGGGAGGTCCGGAGGGGGAATTTTTCCCCTTTTTGAAAGGGGGGCTTTCGCCGGGTAACGGGGGCTACTTCTTACGGTCGAAGAGGGAGACCACCTTGCCACCCTTTTTGGGAGCGTCGCCCCCTTTTTCGACCGGGGCTACCGGTGACGGGGGCTCGGGAGGGACCACCTTTTCCAGCATGATCGGGGTGTTCCCCATGGTGAAGGGGGCGCCGTTCACCTGGCTCTCGTCGAGGATCCAGGTATAGACCTGGAGCGGCACGGTGAGGACCAGCAGTTTGACCTTCCACCACCCCGGCTTGACGTCGGGCGAGATGTCCTCGATTCTGGCGTAGAAGGCGGGCTTGTTGTCGATGTGCGCGAGCACGAGATCGTTGATGGTTGCCATGAAGTTGGGTTTCCTCTCGAGTTGTCGTTGCCCGTCAGGGCTCCCCGCTGATGAGGGGACCGTCCATCGAAGTGGGCGGAAAGAGCGCGCGCAGTTCGGCGTAGACTCCCTTCAACTCCTGCTCGAGGCGGTAGAATTCGGTCACCGTCTCCTCGGGGAGCCGGTCCTCGATCACTTCGCAGTTGAAGGTGATGCAGTTGAACGGGCGGTATCCCGGTGGCATGAGACAGCCGGCGGTGGTGAGGTAGGGACAACGGGGACTTTCGAAGCGCGGAGTGAAGATCGGCTTGGCGGTCACCAGGTAGACCAGGAGATCGGCCTTGGCGAAGTGGAGCCTGCCGGTCACGCAGCAGGCGCCGTCACAGGCGGCACAGTGCGCTTCGGCATTGGCCCGGGAGGCGATATCCTGCAGCGCCTCCTTGCACTCGATCATCTCCTGGCACAGGTTACCCACCCGCTCCCGGTCCTGGATCGGGAGCATCACCCAGACCGCCGCCACGTTGCGGAGTCCGTCCTGCCATTGTTTCTGAAGGCTCATGGAGCCAGCCTCCTGTATATCTGCGCAAAAACGCCATCCAGGCCGCGAAGCCGTGATGGCGTCTTGTTGCCGTTTACTGCAAAAATTGGCCGAAGCAGCCCGTAAGCCGGGTTCTGTTCCCGCGGCAGGTTACCCCGCACGCGGGCGATGGTCATTCATCTAGGAGCGCCGTTACCGGCGCCCTCAAGCAACCAACCCGGAAGCACGGACGGGCCGCCCTTAACGCTTCCCTATTTGGTCTTGCTCCTGGTGGGGTTTACCTGGCATCCGGCGTCACCGCCGGACCCGGTGAGCTCTTACCTCACCCTTTCACCCTTACCCGCCTTCGCTGGACGCCGCGCGAGCGCGGCAGCTTTGGCGGGCGGACTTCTCTCTGTGGCACTATCCCTGGGGTTGCCCCCGCTGGACGTTATCCAGCACCCTGCCCTATGGAGCCCGGACTTTCCTCCCTCCCCCTTCGCACGAGGCTACGGGGGACGGCGGCCATCTGGTCTGCTTCGGCCAAAACGAAAAACTGCGTGAAGCGCCTTCTATGTTCTAACCGTCCAGCTCCTGCTTCATGATCAGGATCCGCTGGCAGTGCGGGCAGGTGATCACGTCGTCGGCGCGGAACAGGGTGTTGTAGAGCTGCG
Source organism: Geomonas sp. Red32 (assembly GCF_023652955.1). Taxonomy (GTDB): domain Bacteria; phylum Desulfobacterota; class Desulfuromonadia; order Geobacterales; family Geobacteraceae; genus Geomonas. The sequence goes on from NZ_JAKLOY010000001.1 coordinate 294,317, forward strand.
GCGGAAGGTGCATGTTGCACCCCATGCAGTTCCCTTCCCTCGCCTCGACCACGGCCACGCCGCGGCGCTGGTCGCGAAGCTTGGAGTAGCGCTTCATCACCGAGGCCGAGAGAATCTTGACGGCCTCCTCACGGGTCACGGCGTCGGCCGCGATGCCGGTCTCCAGCGCGGTGACCTTGGCCTGGAGCTCGGCCTGCTGGGTGGCCACGTTGGCCTCGAGCTCCTCAAGATCGGTCTCCTTCTTGGCGATGTCGGCAGCGATCTCTTCCAGGGCATTGATCTTCTGAAGGATCTGGTCCTCGAGCTCGGCGATCATCTTCTTGGCGCCGGAGATCTCCTTGGAGACCGCCTGGTACTCCTTCTGGGTCTTGATCTCTTTCTGGTGGGACTCCGACCGCACGATGTTCTCGTTCTCGGTAGCGAGGCTCGCGTCGAGCTCCGCCTTCTCCGCTGCCACCGTTTCGGACTCCTCGCGGCGGGCCGCGATCTGCTCCCGCGCCTCGGCGAGCTTGGCTTCCAGGGCCTGTGCCTCGGCAAGGAGCTGCCCTTTTTCGCTGTCCAGACCGTCGATCCTCAGATCGATCTCCTGCAATTCGTATAACGACTTCAGCTTGTTACGCAAAATCTGCCTCCCCAACACCTCTATTGTTGATGCCCGGCGGGTTTACCAGAAACTGAACGGCTCCCGCTCGTGCTTGTACTCGATCACTTCCGTCTCATACTTCCTTGCTGCCAGAACCTCCCGCAGGGTGGCAGCCAAACCTTCCACCATGGGATGCTCGGTGGCGAAATGCCCGGCGTCGAGGACGGCGATGCCGAGCGCCTCCGCCTCGCGCGCTTCGTGGTACTTAAGATCGCCCGTCACCAGGACGTCGGCCCCCTTGCGGGCCGCTTCGTGGACGAGGAACGCCCCGCTGCCGCCGCACAGGGCGACCTTCTTCACCGGACGGTCACTCCCCCCCACCAGCCGCACCCCGGCGGCGCCGAGCGCCTCCTTGACCCGGCAGGCGAAGACCCCGGCGGTCACCGGTTCGGCCAGCAGCCCGATCCTCCCGATCCCCCGCGCCGCGCCACGCGCCAGCACCGGGTAGAGGTCGAAGGCAGGCTCCTCGTACGGATGCACCTTCTTGAGCGCAGTCACGGCTGCCCCGGTGAGCTCCTTGGGAAGCAGGAACTCGAGCCGGCTCTCCTTCTCCTGGTGCAGCACACCGATCTCCCCGACAAAGGGGGAGGCGCCTTCCAGGGCCCGGAAACGGCCGACGCCGTCTCCCTGGAAGGAGCAGTCGCGGTAGTTGCCGATGGGGGCCATGAAACGCGAGAGCCCCTCGAGGACCTTCTCCTCGTAACCGTGGGGAACGAAGACGGCCATCTTCGCCAGTTCCTGGGAACCGGTGATCTTCAGGGGCGCCACCTCGGCCAGGCCGAGACGGCCGGCCAGGAGGTCGTTGACGCCGCCGGAGGCGATATCGTAGTTGGTGTGCAGGGAGATGATGGCCAGGTCGTTCTTGATGGCCGCTATGGTCAGCCGCCCGACTTCGTCGGCGGTGGAGATCTTCTTGAGGGGGGTGAAGATGAAGGGGTGGTGGGTGATCAGCAACTGGCAGCCGGCCTCTATCGCGGCCTCGACTGCGGGGGGGCCGGGATCCAGCGCCACCATGAGCCGGGAGACCTGCCGGACCGGGTCCCCGAGCTGCAGGCCCACGTTATCCCAGGACTCCGCATACTCCGCGGGAGCGATTTTGTTAGTTATTCCAAGTAGATCCGAAATTCTAGGAGTTATCATCGCGCACAAAAGAAAAAGAGTGCAACCGCTTGGTGTGCACTCTTTCTCTCCACTTTGAGTTTATTCTTTCGTCTGACCAGGTGCTTTAAGGGCATCCCCACATCATCCTAATTGTTGAGGGTGGTGGGCCCACCAGGACTCGAACCTGGGACCGACCGGTTATGAGCCGGTAGCTCTAACCAACTGAGCTATAGGCCCGAAAAGCGAAATTTAACTATAGGTTAAAAGATAAGCAGTGTCAAGGTCCTATTTTAATCTTCCCACCCGTACCGCCCGCGTACAGAGGCACAAAGGTGAGCCGGCGGCGGGAACGGCGCCGGCTCAACGTCCCCCCCTTTGCGAAGGGGGGACAGGGGGGATTTGCTTTAGTACATCTCGTACTTCAACAGCCGGCACTCGATCGGCCCGTTGAAGAGCACGATCCTCCGCGCCGCCTTCAGGCCCACCCCCTTGGCGAGCTCCAGGTTTCCGGTGAATATATAGGCCGTGTACCCTTTGCAGCGCTGCTTCAGGACGTCGCCGATCTCCTTGTAGAGGGGGCGGAGCGCCTCCTCCTCGCCGAGCCTCTTCCCGTAGGGGGGATTCATGACGATCACTCCCGGCCCCGGCGGCGGGATCAACTCCCCCACCGCACCCCGCCCGATGGTGACCGCCTCCCCCACCCCCGCCCGCCCGGCGTTCTCGTGCGCCATGGCGATAGCCGAGTGCGAGATGTCGGATGCCACCACCGGCGCCGGCAGCGCGGGGAGGATCCCCTGCCGCGCCTCCTTGGCGAGAGTAGTCCAGAGCGTGCGGTCGTAGCCGGGCCAGCGCTGGAAGCCGAACTTGGTCCGCAAAAGCCCCGGAGGGATGCGAAGCGCCTTCATGGCCGCTTCGATGGCGATGGTCCCGGTCCCGCACATGGGATCGACGAAGGGAACGCTCCCGTCCCAGCCGGTCATCTCCACCAGCGCGGCGGCCAGGTTCTCCTTGAGCGGCGCCTCGTGCTTGTCCAGCCGGTAGCCCCGCCGGTCCAGCGGCGTCCCCGAGCAGTCGAGGCTGAGAAAACAGCGGTTTCTGAAGAGCCGCACGTTGACCCTGAGATCGGGATCCCGCGTGTCCACGCTGGGGCGGCCCCCGAAGCGGTCCCGCATGGTGTCGACGATGGCGTCCTTGGTCTTCAAGGCCACGAACCCGGAATGGGTCATGGCGCAATCCCTCAGGGTGCAGTCGACCGCCAGGGTCATCTCGGTGGTGAGGTAGCGGGGCCAGGAAACGCTCCGCACCCCCTGGTAGAGCTGCTCGGGGGTCTCGCACGGGAACTCGGCGAGCGGCATCAGCACCCTGCTCGCGGTCCGCAGCCAAAGGTTGGCCTTATAGGCCGCCGGCATCCCGCCGCCGAAACGCACCCCGCCGCTTTCGATCGAAACATTCTCGATCCCCAGCCGGGTCAGTTCGGCAGCCAGCACCTCTTCCACCCCCTTGGCGGTGGTGGCGAAAAAATGATCGGTGGTCATAGAAAAATCCATAGAAGCTGATTAGCAAAGGGTTCTTGCCTTGCTCATGAGGACTATACACTCCCCCGGCCGGGACGCGCAACGCTAAAAGCCCCCCGCCCCCTTTCCGCGGGCCGCCGATCCGCCCCCCGAAAGCCCAGCAGTGACGCGAAAATTTCCCCCTCCCGTCACTTGATAACCATGCCGTTCATGATAAACATTGCAGTGGTGTAAACCCAGGTGAAGGGGAGCCGACATGAATATTCATGAGTACCAGGCCAAGGAGATCCTCCAGTCGTATTCCATTCCCGTCCCGCGCGGCCGGGTGGCGCTCACCTCCGACCAGGTGGAACGGGCGGCCAAGGAGCTCGGCGGCCATTGCGTGGTTAAGGCACAGATCTATGCCGGGGGCCGCGGCAAGGCGGGGGGGGTCAAGGTGGTTCACCACCCCGAGCAGGCCCAGGAGCTCGGCAAAGAGCTCTTCGGCAAGCGGCTGGTCACCCCGCAGACCGGCCCGGAGGGGCTCAAGGTCCGCAGGATCCTGGTCGAGGAGGCGGTGGACATCGCCCGCGAGTTCTACCTCTCCATCACCCTGGACCGGGCCACCTCCCGTTACTGCCTGATCGCCAGCGCCGAAGGGGGAGTCGAGATCGAGGAGGTCGCCCGCCGCAGCCCCGAAAAGATCAACATGTTCAACATCGACCCGGCCACCGGGCTTCGCCCCTACCAGGCGAGGAAACTGGCCCTGAAGCTCGGCCTGACCGGAAGCATCTGCGAGGACTGCGTCCAGCTCATGCTGAACCTGTACCGTCTCTGCCTGGAGAAGGACTGCTTCCTGGTGGAGATCAACCCCCTGGTGGTGACCCGGGCGGGCTGGCTGCTCGCGATGGACGCCAAGATCAGCTTCGACGACAACGCCATCTTCCGCCACCACGAGTACCCGGACATGATGGACTACTCGCAGCTCGACACCCTGGAGATCAACGCCGGCAAGTACGACCTATCTTATATAAAGCTGCAGGGGTCGATCGGTTGCATGGTGAACGGCGCGGGGCTTGCCATGGCGACCCTCGACGTTCTCAAGGAGTTCGGCGGCGAGCCGGCCAACTTCCTCGATGTAGGGGGGGGCGCCACCCGGGAGAAGGTCGCCGAGGCCTTCAAGATCATCCTGGAGGACAACGACGCCAAGGGGGTCTTCGTCAACATCTTCGGGGGGATCATGCGCTGCGACGTCATCGCCCAGGGGATCATCGAAGCGGCGGCCGAGATGAACTGCACCCTCCCGATCGTGGTCCGCATGGACGGAAGCCAGGTCGAGGAGGGAAAGAGACTTTTGGCCGAATCGGGGTTGAACGTGCAGACCGCCGATAACCTCGGCGACGGGGCCTCGAAGATCGTCGCCATGCTGGGGAGCTGACCGGATCAATCGCAGGCGCAAGCGCCCACAGGGTCCCCTCCCCTTCGAGGGGAAAGACAGGGTGAGGATGGGGTGTACCGCAAGGAGGGTTTAATGTCCATACTGCTCAGCAGCGAGTCGCGGGTGGTGGTCCAGGGGATCACCGGAAGAAGCGGCCTTTTCCATACCCAGCAGTGCCGCGACTACGGCACCAACATCGTGGCGGGGGTTACCCCGGGCAAGGGGGGGATCCACATCGAAGGGATCCCGGTCTTCAACACGGTGGAGGAGGCGGTCCGCTATACCAAGGCCGACGTCTCCATGATCTTCGTCCCTCCCCCGGGAGCGGCCGACGCCATCCTCGAAGCGTGCGACGCCGGGCTCGAGCTCGCGGTCTGCATCACCGAGGGGATCCCGGTCCGGGACATGGTGCTCGCCCGCCAGGTCCAGGAGAAGAGCAAGACGCTCCTGGTCGGGCCCAACTGCCCGGGAGTGATTACGCCGGGGCAGTGCAAGGTCGGCATCATGCCGGGCTACATACACAAGCCCGGGAGGATCGGCGTGGTCTCCCGCAGCGGCACCCTCACTTACGAGGCGGTCAAGCAGCTCTCCGATGTGGGGCTCGGGCAGTCGACCTGCGTGGGGATCGGGGGGGACCCGATCATCGGCATGAACTTCATCGACGTCCTCAAGCGGTTCAACGAAGACCCCAACACCGACGGGGTTTTCATGATCGGCGAGATCGGCGGGGGAGCGGAAGAGGAGGCGGCGTACTGGATCAAGAAGCACATGAAGAAGCCGGTGGCGGCCTTCATCGCCGGCGTCACGGCGCCTCCCGGCAAGAGGATGGGGCACGCCGGCGCGATCATCACCGGCGGCAAGGGTAAGGCCGAAGACAAGATACGGACCCTCACCGAGTGTGGCGTCGCGGTCTCCCCGAGCCCCACCAAGATGGGGACCACCATGCAGGAGCTCCTCAAAGGAGGCGCCCCCGCCTGAGAGCGGACCGCCCCCCTTCCGGAGCCGGCCGCCACCGCCTCCCGTAGGCTCCCAGTCGTGCCCATGTTCTCTGCGGGCTCCCCTCGGTTCCCTTAGGTCCCTTAGGTCCCTTAGGTCCCTTAGGTCGACTGGGTCCTACATGAACAGTAAGAAGCCGTTCGCGAACTGGACGATGCCGTAGGCGCCGATCGTGATACCGATCACCCAGACGTACTTCTTCTTGATAAGCGCGGCGATCGACGAGAGCAGGATGGCGATCTGCAGGAAAATGACGGCGACGCCGAAGACCTTGCCGTGCTTGGCGGCATCGTCCCTGATGGCCTCGAGCTTCTTGGCATCCGCCAGGATCTTGGCCTTCTCCCCTTCGTACTTGGAGATCTTGGCAGCATAGCCGTCGATCTTGCTTTGATACTGCTGGGCCAGCGCCGGAGGAACCTTCCCGCCCAGCATCTTCAACTGCATCTCCATCTGGTCCCTCTGCATCTCATAGAGGTACCCCTTGATGCTCTTAGACTGGTAAAAGGCCCACTGGTCGGAGGCCTGTGTCTGACTCAGCACGGAGCGGGTCGAGAAGCCTCCTCCTTTGAACGTTGCCAAGGTGGCACAGACAGCAAGGATGATAGTGGTCAATGCCATCCAGTTCAGCCACCGTTCTTTCTTTTCTTCCGTCATAGATACCTCCTCGTGAAAGTGTGCTGGATTATACACAAACTTCCGCCACCGGAAAAGACATTGCCCGGCTCAGAGAGTAAATGACTAGGGGGAAATTGCATCGATGTCCGTCCGTGATAATGTTATACCTCACCATCTCGTGATCCATGCACTCCTCCCGGAGCCTGAAGGGCGCCCAAGTGAGGAACGCGCTCAGGAACGCAGGCGGGTGGGAGACCGCCCATTGACCACGGCCGGAGAGAAGCACGCGGACAGGGAGAAAGTGGCAATGGAGACGCAGCTCAGGGTTCTGATCGTCGAGGACGACCCGGATGATGCCCGGCTGGTGGTGAGGGAGCTCGAACACGGCGGGTACCGGGTCAAACACGAAACGGTCTCCTCCGGCGAAGAGCTATCCCGCGCACTCCTCAGTTCCTGGGACCTCGTCGTCTGCGATTTCTCCCTCCCCGGTTTCAGCGGCATGGAGGCACTCCGCATGGTTCGCGAGCGGGGAGGCGACCAGCCGTTCATCATGGTCTCCGGCAAGGTCGGCGAGGAAGCGGTCGCCGACGCCATCCGTGCCGGTGCCGACGACTTCGTCCTCAAGGACCGCCTGGTCCGCCTGGTTCCCGTGGTCAAGAAGGAGCTCGCCGAGGCCGCCCGCCGCGAGGAGCACCGCCGCGCCGACAAAGAGCTCCGCGACAAGCTGGAGTTCATCCAGGTCCTGATCGATACCCTCCCCACCCCCATCTTCTACAACGATCCCAACGGCCATTACCTCGGGTGCAACCGCGCCTTCGAGGAGCAGCTCGGAGTGAAGCGCGGGGAGATCCTCAACAAGTCCGTCTACGAAATCCTCCCCCCCGACCTCGCCAAGCATTACTCACGCGGGGAGGTTAAAATGGAGGCCGGCGAGGGCCCGAAATCCTTCGAAGGAACCATCACCTGCGCGAGCGGCGAAAACCGCGACGTCATCTTCTACAGCGCCGTCTTCAACACCTCGGACAGTTCGGTGGGGGGAATGGTGGGAGCGCTGCTCGACATCTCGGAGCGCAAGCGTTCGGAGACCAGGCTTCGCTACCTGAGCACCCACGACATGCTGACCGGCATCTACAACCGAGCCTATTTCGACGAGGAGCTCGACCGGCTGAAGAAAGGGAGGAAATTCCCGGTCAGCATCGTGATGGCCGACGTGGACGGCCTGAAGGAAACCAACGACCAGCTGGGGCATGCGGCGGGGGATGAGCTCCTAAAGCAGACGGCCGAGGTGTTCAAGGGGGCCTTCCGGAAGGAGGATGTGGCGGCCAGGATCGGGGGGGACGAGTTTGCCGCCCTGCTCCCCAACACGGACGAAACGGCACTCAAGGAGGCGATGGAAAGGCTCCAGCAGCACCTCGCCTTAAGTAACGCCGAGCATGGCGGTCTCCCCTTAAACCTCTCCATCGGCGCCGCCACCGCCCACAGCGGCAACGAGCTGTCCACCGCCTGGCGGATAGCGGATCAGCGGATGTACCGGCAAAAGAAAGGGCGCCGAGGCAAAAATGCCGTTCCGCGCCCTCACGATCAACTCGAACTCAACACCGGCCACACCAGCCAGTCCTGATTCGTCCTTCCCTTTATTAACTCATCCCGCTATCACTTCGCCCCAGCCGTCCCCCTCTCGCTAGACGGGGAGGGCCGGCCTCCGATGCACCCTCCTCCCTGAAGGGGCGGGGGCGATCGCCTACTTTCCGTGCGAGGTGTAGCCGGCGAACTTAGCCGCGGTCTTGACCGCTTCCTTGTGGTACTCGCTGCCCGGGAACTGGGAGGCCAGCTGGGAGAAGACCAGGTCGGCCTGCTGACGGTTCCCCTCCTCCAGGTATCCCTTACCCAGAAGGTACAGGGTCCGGTCCAGCTTGGGAGACTTCGGGAAGTGCAGCACCGCGTCGGAGAGACGTTTTATCCCCGCGGCCGTCTTATCGGTCCGGAGATAGAAATTGCCGACGTAGGTCTCGTACTCGAGCTGCTTGTCCCGGCAGTCCGCGAGCTTCTCCCGCACCTCGGGAGCGTACTCGGAGCTCGGGTACTGCCTGAGGAAACTCTCGAGAGTGATCACCGCGTTTTTCACCGGCGTCTGATCGGTATCGATCCCGGTGATCTGGTGGTAGTGGCTCAGCGCCGCCCGGTACAGGGCGTAGGGAGCCTTCGGATTGGTCGGGTGGAGCTTGCGGAAATCCTCGTAGGCGGCCGCCGCCTCGATGTACGACTCGTTGGCGTAATGGGCGTCCGCGATCTTCAACTCCGCCTTGGCGGTCAACTCCGGCGAACTGTAGGCTTCCTTGACCTTCTTGTAGGCGGTAACGGCCTCTTCGTAGTTACGCCTGGCGTAGGCGGCCTCCGCCTCCTGATAGTACTGGTCGGCACTCTTCACCGGCTTGGGGGCCGACGAACAGGAGGCGAGAAGGGTTACCAGGGAGAAAAGTGCCAGGGAGCTCACGATTCGCAAGGACATGCTGGACTCCTATCGAAGTTGGTTCAGCCTGGGCTAGGCGCGCGAGGCGCGCTTACGCAGGATCGGGTCGAGCTCTTTTTTCCGCAGGCGGATCGACTGCGGGGTGACCTCGACCAGCTCGTCGTCGTCGATGAACTCGAGCGCCTGCTCCAGGGTCAAAAGGCGCGGCGGAGTAAGCTTGATGGCATCGTCGGAGCCGGAGGCGCGGACGTTGGTGAGCTTCTTCCCTTTGCAGGGGTTCACCTCGAGGTCGTTGTCCTTGGCGTGCTGGCCGATGATCATGCCGCCGTAGACCTCGACGCCCGGGCCCAGGAAGAGGACGCCGCGCGGCTGGAGCGCGTCCAGCGAGTAGGCGGTGGTCTCACCCTGCTCCATGGCGACCAGGACTCCGTTCTTCCTCCCCGGGATATCCCCCTTGAAGGGCGCATACTCGTGGAAGGTGTGGGTGATCACCGCGGTGCCGCGGCTCTCGGTGAGGAACTCGCCCCTGATGCCGATGAGGCCGCGGGCCGGCACGATGAACTCGAGACGAATGGTCTCACCCATCGGGGTCATGGAGACCATCTCACCCTTCCTCGGTCCCATCCGCTCGATGATGACCCCCTGGTACTCGGAGGGGACATCCACCACCAGGTACTCCATCGGCTCGTACTTCTTGCCGTCGACCTCCCGCATGATGACCTCGGGCTTGGAGACCGCCATCTCGAACCCTTCGCGGCGCATGTTCTCGATCAGGATGGAGAGGTGGAGCTCACCGCGGCCGGAGACCTGGAAGGTATCGGGGTTGCCGGTATCCTCGACCCTGAGCGACACGTTGGTGCGGAGTTCGCGATCGAGGCGCTCCCTGATGTTGCGGGAGGTGACCATTTTCCCCTCGCGCCCTGCGAAGGGGGAGGAGTTGACGATGAAGTTCATGGAGAGGGTCGGCTCGTCGATCGCCACGTAGGGGAGCGCGATCGGGTTGTCGGCGGCGGCCAGGGTCTCGCCGATGCCGACATCGGTGAAGCCGGCGATGGTCACGATGTCGCCGGTGAAGGCTTCCGGGATCTCCACCTGCTTCAGGCCGTCGTAGCCCAAAAGCTTGGTGACGCGCCCCTTGGAGATGCTTCCGTCGCGGCGGATCAGCGCCACGGTCTCGCCGGCGGTCACCTTGCCGTTGAAGATCTTACCGGTGGCGATGCGGCCGATGTAATCGTTGTAGTCGATGTTGGTGACCAGCAGCTGGAAGGGAGCGGCCACGTCCCCTTCGGGGGGATGGACGTTGTCCTTGATCAGCTGGAAGAGCGGCTCCATGTTGTCGGAGGCCTCGTCGAGCTCCCGCATGGCGTACCCTATCTTCGCGCTGGTGTAGCAGATGGCGAAGTCCAGCTGGGCGTCGGAGGCCTGCAGCTCGCAGAAGAGGTCGAAGACCATGTCGACCACTTCGCTCGGGCGGGCGCCGGGACGGTCGATCTTGTTGATGACCACGATGGGGCGCAGCCCCAGGTCGAGCGACTTCTTGAGGACGAAGCGGGTCTGCGGCATCGGGCCGTCGAGGGCGTCCACCAGGAGGAGCACGGAGTCGACCATCTTCAGGACGCGCTCCACCTCGCCGCCGAAGTCGGCGTGGCCCGGGGTGTCGACGATGTTGATCTTGAATCCGCCGTGGTGGATGCTCAGGTTCTTGGCGAGGATGGTGATGCCGCGCTCCTTCTCGAGATCGTTGGAATCCATCACGCGCTCGGTGATGGCTTCGTTCTCGCGGAACACTCCGGACTGCTTAAGCATAGCGTCGACCAGGGTGGTCTTGCCGTGGTCAACGTGGGCGATAATGGCGATGTTTCTGATCTTTTCCTGCATTTACGTACGACTCCTTGCGTATCAGCTCTGTCAAAATAAAAAGACGAGCATAACGCTCGTCTGAAGCGACTCAATATTGCATGTTCGGCGGCACTTTACAAGCTATTTTCTGATGATGCGGGGCCTTTTACCCATCTGGGCCATGGCCTGCTTCTGCAGAACGCCGATCGGCTCGAGGTGGAACTGGAGCCACATCTCGCCGTACCCCTTCATTTTCATCTTTTTACCTTCCCTCAAAAGCTCCAGGTTCTGCTTGATGTTCTCGTCGCCCGGAAGCTTGGACTGGGCCTTGGCCATGATCTCGCACGCCTTCACGTTCTCGCCGGTCTCGTTGAGGCAGTAGGCGTACAGACTGTAGAGGAGCGACTCCTTCGGGGAGGCCAGGATCGCCTTGTCGAAGGTCTCCTTCATCTTGTCGTGCTTGTTGCGCTTCATGTAGGTGACGCCGAGCATCCCCATGGTGACCCAGTTCTTGAAGAACCCTTTCTCGAGGTACGGGAAGGCGGTGGAGAACTCGCGCTTGACGAAGTAGACCATGCCGATGGCGGAGTTGATCTGGCTCTCGGTGTAGATCTGCCACTTGGCGTACTTGAGCCCCTCCTTGAGGTCGCGGATCCCCTTCTCGAAGCGCTGGGCCTGGATATCCTTCATGGCCGGCTCCATGATCGCCTCGAGCTTCTTGGTAACGGTGCGGGCGATGAGGAGGAAGATGCCGGCGAAGACGATGAGGGCGGCGAGGAGGGCGGCCCACCAGTAGCTGAAGCTGGAGGCGAGGCAGACAATGAAGAAGACGACCACTGCGGCAACGCCGGAGATTATGAAGTTATACATCGCTGTATCCTTTTGATCGATTGGATTAGGTACTTGGTTCCAGGGGAAGCTTCCGGATCACCCCGACTCTTTGCCCGGCTCTTTCCAGACGATGATGCGGCGCCCCGGGCGGAGAGCAACCCTCGACTTCAGGTTGTTCCAGGCGGAGAGAATCTTGGCGGTGACATTGAAGCGTTTGGCCAGCGAGAAGAGGGTGTCACCCTTTTTGACCGTGTAGTATTTGTGGGACGGCTTTTCCGCTTTGAGCTCCGCCTCGGCCACCACCGGCTGCTGGACGGGCTTCGGTTCCACTCCTGCGGCGACCTGGACGGGAATGATGAGGGTCTTCCCCTTGAGCTGCTTGGTCCTCTTCCCGAGGTTGTTCAGCTCGGCGAGGGTCTGCGGGGTGGTGTTGAAGCGCCGGGCGATGGAGACCAGGGTGTCCTTCTTCTTGGCGCGGTACTGGACGTGGCGGACCCGCTCGGTGTAGCGCTCGGTCTCGGGGATCTTGGCATAGGCCGCCTCGAAAAGCGCGGTGGTCCCCTTGGGGATCTTCAGTTCGTAGCCGGGATAATCGGGAGGGGTGGAGAGACGCCTCAACTCCGGGTTGAGCTCCCGGATGGTCTGGGTGCTCACCCCGCATGCCTTGGCCACCACCTCGAGATCGGTCCGGGCGGGGATCTTCACCACATCGAAGTCGACGGCCGGGAGGTAGGCCACGTCCGCGAAACCGTACTTGGCCGGCTCCTTGGCGATGATGGCGGCGGCGATCAGCTTGGGGACGTAATCCTTGGTCTCGCGCTTTAAGTACCCCCCCTTGGAGAGCTCCCAGAAGTCGCGGCTGTTGTACATGTTGATGGCGCGCAGGATCTTGTTCTCCCCCGCGTTGTAGCCGGCTGCGGCGAGGTACCAGTCCTTGTTGAAGAGCCCGTAGAGCTCCTTCAGGTAGAGTGCGGCCGCTACGGTCGACTTGAGGGGGTCGCGGCGCTCGTCGATCCAGGGATCGATCCTCAGCGCATAGTGCTTGCCGGTGCCCGACATGAACTGCCAGGGGCCGACCGCGCTCGCCACCGAGAGAGCCCGCGGCGAGAAACCGCTTTCGATCATCGCCAGGTAGACGAGGTCCTCGGGCATCCCCTCCTTTTTCAAGACACTCCGCATCATCGGGATGTAGCGCTCGCTCCGGGAGAGCCACTTGGCGAAGGAGGAGTGACCGGAATTCTGGAAGTAGCGGATGAAGTAATCGACCTTGCTGTTGAAGGTGAGGGGGATGTCGGACTCGGGGAGATCTTCTTCGGGAAGTTTCAGTTCGAACGCCAGGTCCTCGTCGGCGCCGGCGTCGATGTCCTCGACGTCGTTGCCCTGGACTCCCAGCGCCTTGGAGAGTCCCACCTCGGGAGAGGTCGACGCGAGCAGCACCCGGTCACCCCCCGAAGTGGCGTGCCGGTAATCGTGGTCGCTGGATCCTCCCGGCAGCTGGAAACCGAAGACGGTCGCCGGGGCAAAAAGCGCCAGTATGAAGAGAATCGATTTGGTCATTGGACTCCTTGTCGGCCTCGCACGGGGGACGTGGAGGCAGTGCAGGATAACGGAATCCGGCGCTTTTGTCAATGAGAGGGGGCGTTATCGAGTTCTAAGGGGGTTGCTGCACGACCTGCCCGGAAACAGAAAAAGGCCCCCCGCTTTTAAAACGGGAGGCCTTTTCAATTTTTAGGAAGCCCCCTGAGGTCAGGGGGGCTCTGGAACGCCCGCCGCCGGTGGCGACGGGCTAACTAGGGCAACCCTCTTTGCAGTGGGTTACGGGACGAATCGCGTACCAGGCAGTAAAGTTCATTACTGATCTCCTTATTCCCTGTTGGTGGATTTACATCCCTCGCTGTGTGCTTCCCGGAGGATGCTCTGATAATAATACTCACCCCCGGTATTGTCAATGTCGCCCCTATCATTAAAATGCTAACTCAGCTTTTTGATTACCGATAACAGAAGCCCGTCCTTCAGCTTCAGTGCCGCGTGGGGACAAAGCTCGCGGCAGCACATGCAGCGGATGCAGCGGTGGTAATCGAAGCGAAGGCGCCCTCCCTGGACGGCAATGGCCTTGGGAGGGCAGGCCCTCACGCAGACCTCGCAGAGACGGCAGACCTCCCCGGCGGCCTCCGGGCGGGAGGTAAGCTGGTTGCGGAGCCGGTTCTTGAGAAACTTGGGGAGCCCGAACTGCACGTCCGAGAGGTGCGGGAGTTTAAAGGGGGCGATACCGCCCTCCCGGGGGCTATCCCCCACACACTCGATCTCCTCACGATTGGCGCCGGGAAGTGCTAGGGAGCGGGCCGCACTTTCGACATAAAGAAGGTTGCGGGGGATGGAGGCGAGCTCCGCCGCGATGACGTCCACTGCCACCGCATTGCCCCCGGCCAAAAGGTAGCCGACCTGACGCGGATCGCCGCTTCCCGGCCCGTTCCCCTCCATGGCGGTTATGGCATCGACGATGTTGAGCTCCGGCATCCGCAGCCGGTAGACCTCGATGAGCATGCGGGCGAAGAGCTCCTTGTCGGCACCCGCCTTCAGGTGCCAGGCCGCCTTCTGCGTGCCGACCACCGCGCCGAAGAGGTTTTTCACTGCGCAGGTCATGGTCATCATCTCGTGGGTCTTCAGCTTGGGGAGGTTGATGAGCTTGTCCGCCTCCAGGTAAGGCCGGGCCAGCTCGAACTCCTTGAAGGTCCCCTCCCCTTTGACCGGCAGCGAGTCGAGGAAGGGAGCGAAGGCCGCCCCGGTCTCCTCGATGACCTTCAAAAGGCCGGACTTCTCGGCCACCCGGTGAGGGCTCCCGATGCCGGGGGAATCTCCCACGAGAGGGATCCCCCCCTCCCCTTTCACCAGCTCGATCACCGCCCGCAGCAGTTCCGGATGGGTGGTGACCGCCGCCTCCGGAGGCTTGGCCGCCAGCATGTTCGGCTTGATGAGGACCCGCTCCCCCGCCTTGACGAAGCGCCCCATCCCGCCGAGCGGCTCCAAAAGCCGCACCAGCCCCCCCATCACCTCGTCGCGGTCGTACGACGGCACCCTCTGCAAACTAACCCGATACATCGTCACCTCATTTTGTCCCAGGACAAAGGTCTCCCCAGCGATTCCCATGGCACGCCGCCCTAAATTTTGCTATAGAGGTTGATACCATGAACAGCGCCATCGAGCAATTCTGCAAGTACCTCGAAAGCGAACGTAATGTCTCGGCTCACACCGTGGCAGCCTACCGGAGCGACCTCGCTTTTTTCGCGAATTTCCTCGGCGGAGCGGCAAGCCCCGGCGAGGTCGACCACCTTGCCGTCCGGCGCTACCTGGCCTCCCTCCACAAAACCCACAAAAAAAGCTCCCTCGGAAGGAAGCTTTCCGCCATACGCGCCCTCTTTCGCTATCTCGTGCGGGAAGGGAAGGTGGACAAGAACCCCGCCGAGCTGGTCGCCACCCCCAAGAAGGAGAAGCGGCTCCCGTTCCACCTGAACATCGACCAGGTCACCGCACTGGTGGAAGCGCCTGCCGGCGCCGCCGGCCTTCCCCTCCGCGACCGGGCCATACTCGAGATCCTGTACTCGTGCGGGCTCCGTGTCAGCGAGCTCACCTCGATGAACGTGGGGGACCTCGATCTCCATGAGGGGTTGGCCCGGGTGATGGGGAAAGGGGGGAAAGAGCGGATCGTCCCGGTAGGAAGGCTAGCCCTCCAGGTGCTCGCCGGCTACCTCGAGGAGCGGGGGGCCCCGAAGCCGCCCGAACCGCTGATCCTGAACGCCCGCGGAGGCCGCCTTACCCGGCGCAGCGTCGCCCGTATCGTCGACGCCCACATGCTGCTGATCCCCACCATGCGCAAAGCCTCCCCCCATACCCTCCGGCACACCTTCGCCACCCACATGCTGGAAGGGGGTGCCGACCTGCGCGGTATCCAGGAGCTCCTCGGGCATGCATCCCTCTCCACTACCCAGAAGTACACCCACGTCAGTATCGACCGCCTCATGGAAGTCTACGACAAAGCCCATCCCAAGGCCCGCTGAAAGCCGGAGTGAAAAGCCGCGCCTTTTCGTGAGGCGGCTCCCAGCCGAGTAATGCTCATCGGCTTCCGCGAGACGGCCCTTCCCTGCCGGACGCACGAATGAAAGGCCTCCATTGCGGTAACCAATGGAGGCCTTGATGTCTGCCCGGATAAGCTAGAGAGCCCTGAGGCTCACCACGGCCGACCAAGGGCTCGCGCCCGCCGAGTTGAGTCCTCTGATCCTGAAGTAGTAGACCCTGCCGGACTCCAGACCGGCAATGACCATGCCGGTCGTCTTGAAATAGGTCTTGTAAAACCGCCAGGCCGATTCGTCGTTCGGGTCCCCGGCGTTTAACCACATCTCCCAGCTCCGCACCCCCGGCAGGACCCCAACCGAGCCGAGCATCTGTCCGAGATGATTTCCGTTGACTACTTCGAACAGGAAAGGAGAACTTCCCGGTGCGACGACCGCAGACTTCTTGCTCTGGGTGATGAACAAGGAATCCAGACCGATGTTGTGGAGAGCTTCGGGCTCCTTCCTCCCTTTCTTCTCCACGAAATGAACGAAGTCGTACAGGGCCTCGTCCACCCTTTCCACTACGAGATTCCTCTGGGGAATCATCGTGCGATTCCCAGCCTGCACCGCGAGTTGGACGTTGGATAACTCCAGCTCGCAGGTCTTCAGGTGCTCCCGGCTCGGGTCGGTCTGGCATTCCCGATATGAGGCGTGGCTCTCCAGGTTAGAGTTCACCCCCCTCAAAAGATCCAGACGTTCGGGAACCGTCCTCAAGTTCGGGTGCCGAAATACCTGTAACTGCATTTGAAACTTCCGTGGTGTTTTCACCATAGGGTCACCTCCTTTTGCACGTTTGCGGGCAGACAATGGGAAGTGTAGCGCAGGAATTTGCATTGAATAGAGGCTGAGGCGAATAAAAATTACTCTTTTTCGTGACCTCTCACATCATTTTTAATGTATTCAGTGGCAGAAGCATCCTTATCGACACGAACTATCTGTAATTATTTACAAACAGTAAACCGAATATTAATGTGTGTCGAACCTGAAGATGTTTATTAATTCGATATTCTTTTCTGGTTTCCAATTTAGGCAGGCGCCCCCACCCCTACTTACCATAGTTGCCGTTTTTTCCACAAGTCGCATTGTGTTCCTACCGGCTATGGGCGGGGCCTGTACAAACCGCGGGGCTTCTGCACAAACGGCAGGCGTCCCGTACAAACGGCAGGCGTCCCGTACAAACCGCAGGCGTCCTGTACAAACCGCAGGCGTCCTGTACAAACCGCAGGCGTCCTGTACAAACCGCAGGCGTCCTGTACAAACCGCAGGCGTCCCGTACAAACCGCAGGCGTCCCGTACAAACCGCAGGCCACCCGTACAAACCGTAGCCATCCCGTACAAACCGCAGCCATCCCGTACAAACCGCAGCCATCCCGTACAAACCGCAGGCCACCCGTACAAACCGCAGGCCACCCGTGCAAACCGTAGGGTTCCCGGACAAACCGCGGGTTTTCTGCACAAACGCCCGAGCCTCCCGACAAGCCACGGGGGGTTCCTAAAAGAGCCTGGTTGCAAGCACGGGCAGGAGTTACCGGATCGGCGGAAACGCCGTCGATGGCGCTTACGAGCTACCGCCCTGCCCGGCACACACGAAAAAAGGCCCCGCCGGATGGCGGGGCCTTTTTGTTGCCGCTATCGAAACCGTGCGATTACTCGCAGAGGTCGATCTTCACATCCCAGTTCTTGAGCTTCATGGTGCCGTTCTTCTCAAGGTTGAGGTGCATCTTGAAGGCACGATCCCACAGCTGCGGCTCGTGACCGACCTTGCGGGCGAGGCAGTCCTTGGAAGCCATCTCGAGATACTCGGTCAGCTGAGCCTTGTAGTCCGGGTGGGCGCACTTCTCGATGATGCGCTTGGCGCGATCCTTCGGAGCCAGACCGCGGAGGTCGGCCAGACCCTGCTCGGTGACCACGCAGTCGAGGTCGTGCTCGGTGTGGTCGATGTGGGAGCAGTGCGGGACCACGCAGGAGATACCGTTCGGGTCGGTCTTGGACGGACGGCTCGACGGGGTGTGCATGATCTTGAGGAAGCCGTTACGCAGGAAGTCGCCGGAACCGCCCAGGCCGTTGATCATACGGGTACCGCCGACCAGGGTCGAGTTGGCGTGTGCGTAGATGTCGATCTCGACCGGGGTGTTCATTGCGATGCAACCCAAACGGCGGATCGGCTCCGGTGCGTTGGAGATGGAGAGCGGACGCAGGGTGATCTTGTCGAAGTACTTGTCCATGTTCTCGAAGAAGCGCGGGAAGCCCGGGGTCGCGGAGAGCGACAGCGAGCAGGAGGACGCGTGGTCCAGCTTCCCGGAGTCGAACAGGTCGAGCATGGTGTCCTGCAGCACCTCGGTGTAGACGGTCAGGTTGCTGAAGGGCCCTTTGGCCAGGCCGCCGATGACGGCGTTGGCGATGGAACCGACGCCCGACTGCAGCGGCAGCAGGTTCTTCGGAAGACGGCCAGCCTTTACTTCCTGGGTGAAGAACTCGATGACGTGGCCGGCAATGGCCTCGGAGGTGTCGTCCTGCTCGGCAAAGGCGCGGCCCTGGTCGCGCAGCTTGGACTCGACCACGGCGATGATCTTGGAGGGATCGCAGGGGACGTAGGTGGTGCCGATCCTGGAGCTCGCGTGGGTGATATTCAGCACCTGGCGGTTCGGCGGATGGTTGCAGGAGATGTTGTCGTGGATCCCTTCGAAGGAGGGCTGTCCGGTGTTCACCTCGATAATCACCTTGTCGCAGATCATCAGGATCTCGGGGATGACGCCGCAGGAGGAGGTCGGAACCAGGCCGCCGTCCTCGGTGATGGCGGAAACCTCGATGATGGCCAGGTCAAGCTTGCCGGTCTCGGTGTCCTTGGTATAGAAGCCGTAGCCCAGGTCCTGAGCGAAGAGGGAGAGGTGCTTGTCGCCCATCCGGATGCGGCCGGCGTTGATGCCGGCGGCTATGTCCTTGCCGGTCTGGTAGGGCCAACGACGGTCGATCATGTCGTTCTGTGCCCAGCGGTTCTCGGTCTCGGCGCCGACGGAGGCGCCGATGAACAGGTTGAACTTCCACTTGCCCTGCAGGTTGTTCTTCTCGACGTGCTCGGCAACCGCGATGGGCACCACTTTGGGGTAACCGGCGGGGGTGAACCCGGACCAGCCGAGGTTCATGCCAGGCTTGAAGAACTGGATGGTCTGTTCCGGCGTCATCACCTTGCTGAGAAGCGACTTGCAACGTACCCGGTCTTGGAGCGTACCGTATTCGGACATCTTTTTCCTCCTGTTTGGTTTTGGTGTTTACAGACGCGAGCCTTTAAACACTGATAAGGACATGGCTTTGGTGTGCGGCTGGCTGCCGCCTCGCGCCTCAACATGAGGCGCCGCTAAGGGCAAAAGTAGAACCGGATTCTACTTAACGCCAGTCTCATAGTCAAGGGTAAATACGGCAGATTTATTGTTCGGCTGGCTGGACCAGGACGGCTCGTGTCGGTGCCGGACACGGCGACGGCAACACCCCGGAAGGAGGAGACGGGGGAGGTGTATACAGTATGCAATCTAATCTTATCCGCCGGCAACGTCAAGACAAAAACGGGTTTGATAAAAAGTTTCCGGCCCGGCGGGGGGCGTGCCGACATAAACCTTAGTCATCAAGATGATTTACGTTTCCGTAAATTCGCGGCGTTTTATTCTTAATGATAACAACCTCCCCCCGGCATCCCCCCGCACCCCGCCCCGGCCAGCTGGAAGGGAGCGGGTAAAACAAAGGCCGCCCCCGTCGGGGGGCGGCCTTAAAACGCCCTTTGAAATAATAGCGTCCTATCTAACCGTTATTCGAGCTTCAAACCGTAGTCCGCCTGGTACCCGATCCGGACCGCTCCCCAGTGCCGGTTCCTGATGTAGATGGGGGTGGAAAGGTCGTTGAGGATCTCGCCGGTATCCCGCTGGTAGGTCTGCAGCAGGAAAGGGTCGGTGTTGCGTGCGCTCTTCAGGCCGGTCTTGTCGTTGAAGATCCTCTTGGTACGGTTGTGGTTCTTGTCGTACTCGGCGTCCCCGGTCAACGGCTCGGTGTAGCGGAGGTTGTGGCAGGGAACGTAGCCGTTGTCGTCCACGCAGATGACAAACAGAAACGATTGCTGCCGCGCCAGGATCTCCTCCTGGACAGGGGAGACGAAGCGGTCGAAGTAGCTGTGGAAGGCGGTCTCGTACTTTTGCGGCGAGGTGTTGGGAACCGGCCGGTAGTTGCGGTCGAAGAGGTCGGCCTCGGTGATTTTGCCCTGGGCGATCGCCTCCTCGGCGAGGGCGATGACCCGGTCGCGCATCTCGGAGGCCATCCCCTTGATGATGTCGTGCCGGTTGCCGACGCTGAACTTGCCGACGGTCGAGAAGATCTTCTCCGCCACCTCGGTCAGCACGTTGAAGGCCTTGCCGCTTTCCTGCATGTCATGGTGCACGGTGGTGGCCGAAGTGGAGACGTTGTGGATCTTTTCCGAGATCTCGGAGGTGGTTGCGCTCTGCTCCTCGGTCGCGGAGGCGATCTGGTTGATGAGCTGCGCCGTCTCCCCTGCCAGGGAGAGGATCTTTTCGAGACACTCCCGGGCCTGGGTGGATTTCGTCACCCCCTCCTCGACCCGCTCCTGTTCTTCGCTGATGGAGCTCACCGCTTCGCGGCTCTCCTGCTGAATGGTGGTGATGATCCTGGCGATCTCCTTGGTCGAGGTGGCGGTCTTCTCCGAAAGGAGCTTCACCTCGTCGGCGACCACGGCGAAGCCGCGGCCGTGTTCTCCGGCCCGCGCCGCCTCGATGGCGGCATTGAGGGCCAGGAGCTTGGTCTGATCGGCGATGTCCTCGATGAGGTTGATGATGTCGCCGATCTGCCCGGAGGAGGTCTCCAGCTTACCGACCGTGTCGAGGGTCTTGGCGACGTTCCCCTTGACGAGCTCGATCGCCTGGCAGACACCATCGACGACTGCCATCCCGTCGTTGGCGGCCAGGTCGACCTCCACCGAGAAACCGGCCGCCTGGTGCGTGTTGCCGGCCACGACATTAAGGGTGGTGGCCATCTCCTCGGCCGCCACCGCCACCGTCTGGGAGCGTTCCTTCTGTTCCGCCGCCGAAATGAGGGTCCTGCCGGTCAGGTTGGAGACCTGGCAAAGGGAGATGGAAATGTTCTCCGCCAACTGGTAAAGAACGGTGATGGTTTCCCGCAGCTTCCCGATCAGCCGGTTGATCTGGTTGGCGAGCTGGCCAATCTCGTCGTCGGAGCGGACGGTGATCTCCTTGGTGAGGTCTCCCTCCCCCGCCACCAGGTCGTCGATCTTGGTGGAGAAGTCCATGATGTCGCGCACCACCGTCTTCTTGAAGAACAGGTACATGCTCCCGATCATGGCAAGGAAGAAGCAGCAACCGGCAACCAGCAGCATGGCCATCATCTTGAGCGCGCTCTGGTATCCGGCCTCCATGGAGGAGGTCAGCACCACCGCACCGCGGTACTTTTCGCCGGGGTCGTGACACTGCTTGCAGCGCTCCTCGTTGACCAGGGGGACCACCGCGCGCAGGGTGTGGGTGCCGTTTTCCACCAGGCGGGTCTCCAGGGTCTTGCCGGTGGAGAGCGCCTTCAGCACGTCGCCGCTCACCGCGCTCGACGGATTATTGGCGTCCTTTCCCTCCTTGTTGTAGATCTTCAGGTCGAAGCCGAAACGGTCCTTGGCGACCTTGGCGAGGTCGATGACCCCTTTGGTGTCGGCCTTCATCATGAACTCGTTGATCTCGTTGACGATGACGGCGGCAAGGGTCCGGCTGTTCTTCTCCTGCAGATCCATGCTGGCGCGGTACTGGAGGCCGAGGGATAGAAGCCCCAGCACCGAGACCCCCACGAACAGGGTAACCCCGATGATGAGCAGGATCTTTTTCATCAATTTATTCCGGAACATCGCGCCTCCCATGAGAAAAACACCGTTGTGATTCTTATTATCGGCACATCTTGTTTACACTTTAACCGGGCCGTTAACATAATCTTCACGGCGCCGCGCACCGGGCCCGCGAGGCGAAAAAGGCCGCAAGCGGCAGGAGGGAGAGAAACGGTACGCTGTTGACCTTGGTCAAAAAAAAGGAGCACGGGAGATGGTAGGCTTTAAGGCAGGAGGTGTAACCGTGAAAGAGATACCGTTTGATGAGCTCTATCGGCAACTGGTGCAGCATTGCGGCGACGCCGTCGTCTATTCCGACCGGGAAGGAAAGATCCGGCTCTGGAACGAGGCCGCCGAGAAGATGTTCGGCTTCAGCGCGGAGGAGGCGCTCGGGCAGTCGCTCGACATCTTCATCCCCGAAAACCAGCGGGCCAAGCACTGGGAGGGATACTTCCGGGTCATGGAGAGCGGGACCACCCGCTACGCGACCCAGCTGCTGGCGGCGCCGGCCATCCGCAAGGACGGGAGCCGGATCTCGACCGAATTCTCGATGACCATCGTGCGCGACGGCGAGGGAAAGGTCGCAGGGACCGCGGCCGTGGTGCGGGACGTGACTGCCAAGTGGCAAAAGGAAAAGGAGTTGAGGACGCGGCTGGCTGAGCTGGAGAAAATGTCACAGGGATAAGAGGTTAAAGATGGGGGATCGCCCCCTCCCGCCAGGGGAGGGGGAAATCGCTCCACCTCCCGTCAGGTTTGCTCCGAGAGATACAGCTGCACGCCCATCTGGGCGATCTGGTTGAGCTGGGCCTCGATGTCGTCGATGTGGGCCTCCTCGTGCTCCAGGATGGACTGCAATAGATCGCGGGTGCCGTTGTCGCCCATCTCGACCGCGACGCGGATGCTCTCATTGTAGCCGCGAATGGCGGTTTCCTCCGAGGCGTGGTCGAACTGGTGCATCTTCGGTACTTCGCCGCCGATGTGGATCGGATCCAGCCGGCTCACCACCGGCCTTCCCTCCAAAAAGAGAATCCGCTCGATGAGCTTTTCGGCGTGCTTCATCTCCACAATGGCCCGCTCGCGGATGAGGGACTGCAGCTTTTTGTAGCCCCAGTTCTCACACATCTCCGCATGCACCATGTACTGGTTGATCGCGGTCAGCTCTTCGGCCAGCCGCACGTTAAGCTGTTCGATCACCCTCTCGTTTCCCTTCATGAATGACCTCCTTGAAGTTGATGACCCTGCGGCCGCATTTTACGGCTCCCTCCACGTCATGCCGGTGCTTCAGACTCCCCTAAAGATAAAATTTTTTTAATTCATTATACCGTCGCCGCCCTTGTTGGCAAGGCGGGGCCCAACGAGATACCAGACGCCACCTGCGTGGACTGCGTGGACTGCGTGGACTGCGTGGACTGCGTGGACTGCGTGGACTGCGGGGGACTGCGTGGACTGCGGGGGACTGCGTGGACTGCGGGGGACTGCGGGGGGCCTGGGTGGACCTGCAGGAGTTGGCGTGGCTTGGTTTGGACCTGCTTGAAACTGGCGTGGCGGTGCGTGAAGGGACGTTGGTGAGGGGCGTGAGAGTGGAGTAGGGTGAGGGCGCGAAGCGCGGGCGGCACTTGCGGCGTTGGGCGGCTCTCCCTCCGGGAGGGAGAGCGCAGCCTGCCGTTTAGAAGGAATGCCCGTGGGGAGAGTAGGTGAGCGCCTGGAAAGCGGCCAGCCCCAGGATGGCAAGGGTCCCCAGCACGGTGATCACCATCAGGATGCGATGCACTGAGTTCTCTTTCCGTTGCTGCTGATAGCCGAGGAGCTTCCCGAGGACAACGCCCCCCAAAACGCCGCCGCCATGCCCCCAGTTGTTGATGCCGGGCATCACGAGCCCGAAGAGGACCAGGGAGATCAGCCACCCGTTGACCTCCTTGGAGACGGCCATCCCGTACCGCCCGCCGCTGCTCCTGCCGAAGTAGTAAAGGGCGCCGATCAGGCCGCAGATGGCAGCGGAGGCTCCGATGGTCAAGGGAACCCCGGCCAGGAAGGAGACGAGGTAACCCAACACGCCGCTTAAGGTGTAGATGACGAACATCCGGCTGGGGCCGTACTCCATCGCAACCCAGGGGCCGATCTGGCGCAGGGCCATCATGTTGAACAGCAGATGGAGGATACCGCCGTGGAGATAGCTCGCCGAAACGAGGGTCCAGTAGCCGCCGATTTCCATCGGGACGGTCCCGGTAGCCCCCAACACGAGGAGGCTTCGCTCCCCGGGAGAAAGGAAGCTGAAGGGGCTGAGGCTCATCCCCATGCCCCCCATCCTGTTATGGCTGATGACCAGGGAAAGGAGAAAGAAGATCACGTTGACGGTGATGATCGCCTTGACGAGCCCCTGGCCGTCGGGATCCACCCGGTTCAGGTCGCCCAGCGAGGCAAAGAGGCCGGGGCGGCGGGCTCCGCACCAGGGGCAGCGGTCATCCGAGCTTCCGATGAGCCGGCCGCAATGTGAACAGTAGATAGCACGTCTGGACATTTCGTTTCCTTCCTCGGCCTTTACGAAGATCAGGTCGCTTCGAGCAGTAATAAAGCCGGATCCTCCAGGTAGTGGAGTACCTTTCCGAGGAAGCGGGCGGCATAGGCGCCGTCGGTGGCGCGGTGGTCAAAGGTGAGCGAAAGGGGGAGGATCTTCCGGATGGCAATCTTCCCGTGGTGGACCCAGGGACGCTCGACGATCCGGCCGAAGCCCAGGATGGCGACGTCCGGCCAGTTGATGATGGGGGTCGCGAAGGTCCCCCCGAAGTGCCCGTAGTTGGTGATGGTGAAGCTCGAACCGCGCAGCTCGTCGAGGGCGATGGTCCGCTCCCGCGCCTTTTTACCCAACTCCTGCACCGCCTCCGCCAGTTCGATGATGCTCTTCTTGTCCACGTCCCGGATGACGGGTACCATGAGTCCCTCGGGGGTGTCAACTGCGATCCCGAAATGGTACTCCTTCTTGAGGCAGATCACCTCGGCCTCCTCGTCGATGGATGCGTTCAAAAGCGGGTACTCGCGCAGGGCGTGCTGGGCCGCCTTCATGAAGAAGGGGAGGAAGGTGAGGTGGGCGCCACGGGATTCGACCACTTCCTGCTCCCGCATCCTCATCTCCCAGATCTCGGTTATATCGGCCTCCTCCATACTGGTCACGAAGGCGGTCATCCGTTGCGAGGCAAGGACGTTGCGGGCGATGGTCTTTCTCAGCCCCCGTAGCGGGAGCCCCTCTCCGGGGCAGGCCGCCGGGACGGTAAGCGCTTCCGCCGCCTCTTCGCGGCGATGCCTTTCCCCTTTTGCTTCCAGATCCTCGGGCCGGATGCAGCCGCGCGGCCCGCTTCCCCGGACGGTCCGGAGATCGATCCCGCGTTCCCGCGCGATCCGGCGCACCATCGGGGTGGCCAGTCCTTCGAAGGAGCCAGCGGCGGCCCCTTCCCCACTCGGGGCGCCACTGGGCGAGGGAGCGGCACTACCCGCCCTCGGAGCTTCCGGAGTCGAGGGGGCGTGCTCCTCCGCCTCCGGAAGCGATCCAACAATCCCCACCGATGGCCGCCGGGGCGGCTCTCCCCCTTCCCTTGCAGCCTCACCCTCCTCGATGGAGAGTAGCGTTTCCCCAACCTTTACCGTCTCCCCCTCCTGGCGGTGGATCCGCACGATCCGGCCGGCACGCGGGGAAGGCACCTCGACCACGGCCTTGTCGGTCTCCACCTCGAGCACCGCCTGGTGCTGCGTCACCCGGTCTCCCTCGGAAACCAGCCACTTGCGCAGTTCCACCTCGGCGATACCTTCGCCCAGATCGGGGAGTTTGAAATCAAAGGCCATGGAATCTCCTGTCATCGCATATCGGGGGATATTCAGCGCCCGTTGTATAGGGACTGGGGTTTGTAAGGCCCTTCATCCGGGGGGGCGGGTGCCCGGATCGGGAGGGCCTAGTATTTGAGGACGTCCTCGACGGCGGCCTGGATCTGCTGTATCGAGGGGAGGTAGTGGTCGATCAGCTTGGCCAGGGGAACCGGGACGTCGGGGGCGGCCACCCGCTTGACCGGTCCCCGCAGAAAGAGGATCCCGTCGCAGGCCAAGGTCGCCGCGATCTCTGCCCCGACCCCGCAGGTCAGCGCCGCCTCGTGAACGATCACCGCCCGGCCGGTCTTCTTCACCGAGCCGAGTACGCACTCCATATCGAGGGGGTTCAAGGTCAGCATGTCGATGACTTCGGCATCGAACCCGGCAACCGCTTTCAGCACCCGCTCCAGCATGCTTCCCCAGGCGACAACGGTGACCTCGCGCCCCGGCCGCGCCACCCTGGCCCGGCCGAGCTCCACGAGGTATTCCCCCTCCGGCACCTCCTCCTTGATCATCCGGTAGAGCCGGGTCGGCTCCAGGAAGAGTACCGGGTCCGGGTCACGCAGGGAGGCGAGTAAAAGCCCCTTCGCGTTGTACGGGCCTGAGGGGACCACCACCTTGAGACCGGGGGCTTGGCAAAAAAGGGCCTCGGTGCTTTCTTCGTGGAGTTCGGGGGCCTTGATGCCGCCGCCGTAGGGGGTGCGGACCACCATGGGGCACCCGAAGCGCCCCCGGGAGCGGGAGCGAAGGCGCGCCCCATGGGCGAAGAGCTGCTCGAAAGCGGAGTAGGTGAACCCCATGAACTGGATCTCGGGGACCGGCCTCAGGCCACAGGCGGCCATGCCGATGGCGGCGCCCATGATCCCGGATTCGCTGAGCGGAGTGTCCAGCACCCGCTCCGGGCCGAAACGGTCCTGAAGCCCCTCGGTGACCCGGAAGACGCCGCCGTCGCGCCCGACATCCTCGCCGATGATCACCACCCGGTCGTCCCGCGCCATCTCCTGGGCCAGCGCCTGGTTGATGGCCTGTACCATGTTCAGCTGGGCCATATCAGCGCTCCTTCCTTTGCCGCTTTTGGCGGGGGGTGAGCTCGGCCAGGGCGCCCTCGAAAAGCTCGGCCGGTTCCGGGGGAGGGATTTCCTCCATTTCCCGTACCGCCTGATCGATGGCGGCGGTGGCCCACCCCCGGACCTCGCCGGCAGCCTCAGGCGTCCAGCGGCCACGCGATTCCAGGTACCGCTCCATTCTCAAGAGGGGGTCCCGGCTCCGCCAGTACTCCACCTCTTCGGGCGAGCGGTAGCGGCCGGCGTCGTCGGCGGTGGTATGATCGGCCATGCGGTAGGTCAGGCACTCGACCATGGCCGGTCCCTCACCGCGCCGCGCCTTCTCGAGCGCACCGGAAACCGCGGCATAGACCGCCAGCACGTCGTTGCCGTCCACCTGGATCCCCTCGAACCCGTACCCGACCGCCTTCTGGGCCAGGGTCGCCGAGGCGGTCTGCCCCTTCACCGGGACCGAGATGGCCCACTGGTTGTTCTGGCAGATGAAGACGATGGGGAGCCGGTAGACCCCGGCCATGTTCATCGCCTCGTGGAAGTCCCCCTTCGAGGTGGCGCCGTCGCCGAAGAAGACGGCCACCGCGGCCGGCTCGCGCCGGTACCGGACCGCCAGTGCCGCCCCCACCGCCTGGGGAAGCTGGCTTCCCACCGCCACGCAAAAAGGGAAGATCTTGAACTGTTCGGGGATCCGCTGGGCCCGTTCGTCGCCGGTCCAGTACTGGAGGAGCTGCGGGATCGGGAAGCCCAGGGTTAGGTGTACCCCCATCTCCCGGAAGGAGGGGAAGATCCAGTCTTCCTTGGTGAGGGCGAAGGCGCTTCCGACCTGGGTGGCCTCCTGCCCCTTCACCGGGGGATAGGTCCCCATCCGGCCTTCCCGCTGCAGGGAGACCGCACGCTCGTCGAAGACGCGGGTGAGTACCATGAAACGGTACATCTCCCAGAGTCGATCGTCGGATAGCTTCGGAAGGAGTGCCAGATCCACGTCGCCGGAGGGGTCGAGGATGGTGAGCTGGCGTACCTGGAACGTCGCGATTACCGTGTCTGGCATGGTCAGGGCTCTCAGGGGAGGTTGGTCGTGCTCTGCCAAAAAGTGTACCACACCGTCATCGATAGCAAAGAGAGTAATGATAACGCCCTGATAGAGTCCCGCCCATCCATTGAGGCCCGCAGAGCGCTCCCTATGGCTGACGCCGCTTGGCGGCGAACCGGGAATAAAGGGCGGGAACCAGTGCGAAGAGCCCCAAAAGGGCGAAAGAGCCAAGCACCCGCGGCGAAGCGACGTCGCCCAGGGAGTGGATGCCGGCCAGCCCCGCGCCGGCGTTCACGTAGACGAAGCCGCCGGGGATGATGCCGATCAGGGTTGCCGTGACGAAGGTCCCGAGCCTGATCCCGGTGAGCCCGGCGGCCAGGTTGATGAGGAAGAAGGGAAAGAGCGGCACCAGCCTCAGAAAGAGGAGGTAGTTGAAACCGCGGAGCTCCAGTTCCCTGTTAAGCCCCTCCAGGCGGGGGCCGAAGCGGCGGAGCACGGTGTCCCGCAACAGATAGCGGGCGACCAGAAAAGCGAGGGTGGCCCCGACGGTGGCGGCGGCGACCGCGTAGACGGTCCCAAGCCAGGAGCCGAAAAGGGCGCCGGCGGCAAGGGAAAGGATGGCGGCGCCGGGGAGGGAAAGGGCAGTCTGGAGGATGTAGATGGCAGTAAAGGCGGCCACGGTGAGGAGCGGGTGCATCTCGTTGTAGCGGGCGGCCGCCTCGCGGTTGGCCTTCAGCGACTCCAGGGTCAGGTAACGCCCGAGGTCGAAGTAGAAGAAGAGCCCCACCGCCAGCAGGGCGATGACGAGCAGGATGACTTTCTTTACCGGCAAGGATTACTCCTTTCTAGTGCCGCTGCCAGCGAAGCCAGGCAGTCAGCAGGTTCTTCAGCCGGGGGGTGAGCCGGCTGCGGTTGTAGAGGTCGGCCAGCTTGCGGATAGCCTCGGCCTGGGTGGGATAGGGATGAACGGTCCTCCCGATGGCGGAGAGACCGGCCCCGGAGCCGATCGCCAGCGACAGCTCGTTGAGCATCTCTCCTGCGTGACGTGCCACCAGGGTCGCCCCGAGAATGCGGTCGCTCCCCTTCTTCAGGTACACCCGGGCGAAGCCATCGGTCTCGCCGTCGAGGAGGGCACGGTCGACTTCGGCAAGCGGGACGGTCAGCGTGGAGGCCTCGACCCCGCGGGCCGCAGCCTCCTCCGGGTAGTTTCCGACGTGGGCTATTTCGGGATCGGTGTAAGTGCACCAGGGGACGGTCAGCCGCGAGTTGCGCTGGCGCCCGTGAAAAAGCGCGTTAGCAATCACGATCCTTGCCTGGGCGTCGGCCAAGTGGGTGAACTTCAGTCCCGGGCAGACGTCGCCCGCCGCGTACACCCGCCGGTTGGTGGTCCTCAAGAAATCATCCACCACGACGCCGCTCCGGCCGGAAGCGATTCCCGCGCTCTCCAATCCCAGCCCCTCCAGGTTGGGGATCCGGCCGGCCGCCACCAGGATGGCGTCGACCTCCAGCTCGACCCGTTCCCCTTCCCGCTCCAGCACCAGGGCCTTGCCCCCCTCCCCGGCCGAGACGGATGCGATGGCCGAGTGGAAGCGGACATCTATCCCCTCGCGGACGAAAGAGCGCAGCAGGAGCTCCCCGGCATCGGCGTCCTCCCGGGGAAGAAGCCGGCCGCCTCGCTCGAGGATGGTGACACGGCTCCCGAACCGGGCGAAGACCTGGGCGAGCTCGCAGCCGATGGGACCGGCACCGATCACCGCCAGCCGTGGGGGAAGCGAGGTGAGGGCGAAGACGGTCTCGTTGGTGAGATAGCCCGCTTCGGAAAGCCCCGGAATGCCGGGGGCGGCGGGGCGTCCTCCGGTGCAGAGCACGGCGCGGGCGAAGAGGAGGCGGCGCCCGTCCACCTCGATCTCGCCGGGGGCGGTGAAGCTCCCCTGGCCGAAGAAGACGTCCACCCCCAGCTCGTCCCGGAATCGCCGGGCGGAGTCGTGAGGGCTCAGCTCCGCGCGCAGGCGGCGCATCCGCTCGAGGGCTTTGCCGAAGGCGATTTCCCCCGCCCGCCGCTCCGGGAAAGCTCTCCCCTGCGATTCCCAAAACATCCGGGATGAGTGAATGAGCGCCTTGGAGGGGACACAGCCGACGTTCAGGCAGTCGCCCCCCAACAGGTGGCGCTCGACGAGGGCCACCTTGGCGCCAAGCCCCGCAGCCCCGGCGGCGCAGACCAGGCCGGCGGTTCCTCCGCCGACCACCACCAGGTTATAGCGCCCCGACGGGACCGGGTTGACCCAGCCGGAGGGGTGGAGGTTGGCGGCAAGGTTACGGTTGTCTTCGGTGTCCGGCTGGACGAGGATCGGGTCGCTCATGGGGGACCTCGGATACGCTGGGGACAATAACGCAGTGAAGATCGGTTAACAACTGGTTTCTTGTTTAATGATAGCACCCCATCCCCACCCGCCTAGGCAAAAGCCCCGGCTCGCACTCAGCGCCGAAGCGGCAGAAACAAGGAAGGCCGAGGAGCGGAGGGAATAGGCGGCAGTGGAGGGGAAGGGATAAAAAAAAGGACGGCCGTGAGGCCGTCCCGGAGAGGACATAAACATGGCAGCCGGTTTCGCGAGGCACTCGTGCCTTCTCAAAACCGCCCTCGCCCGCCCTTCGGGCCCCCCCTAAAGGGGCGAGGGTATCATCGCATGCTCAACGAAGAGTGGTGCGGCAGCCGGAGGGGGCGGATCAACTGGCCTTGAAGAGGGCGTAGGTACCCATGAGGCCGGCGGAGAAGCTGGCATCGCCGCTGGCGGTCACCGTGGCAGTGGCCAACTGGGTCCAGGTTCCCGTGGCGGCGTCGTACCGGCAGACGATGACCGCTTGGCCGGCGGTGGCCGGGCCGGCCGAAATGGTGACCGAAAGGGCGGGGAGGACGCTGCTGACGACTCCCGCCTCGACGGTCAGGTAGCTCAGGAACCCGGACGGGGCGGTCCCCCTCGCGGTGGCAGGAAGGTTGGTCTCGTCGGTGGAATAGCTCACCTTGGTGCCGGTGGTACCGGAAACGACCGCGTGGCCGGCATCCTCGAGGAGGGTGTGCCCGGCCAGCACCACCTGGTTCCCGGAAGGTGCCGGGACCGGCACCGCTCCGGCGCCGGTGTACCCCCAGGAGTCGCTGGCCAAGGTTCCGGTGGCCGCCACTATGGTGGTGGGCTGGGATGGAGGCACGGTCCCGGCCACGCCGCTGTTCCGATCCCCCACCCCGCAACCGGCAAGCCCAGCCACGACCAGGACCGCGAGAGCGAGTTTGATCCATTTCTTCATGTTGGTATCTCCCGGCCGCGGCTAGAACTTCAGCCTGAGCCCTACGGTGGCGTTGTGGCTGGCGAGCTTCAAGTCGGTGGAATTGGGCCAGTCCTTGCTAAGGCTGGCCCGGCTGGTCCCGAAGTAGCGATAGCCGACGTCCAGCGACAGCCTGCGGTTCAAGGCGAGGTCCATCCCGCCCCCCAGCTGGTAGGCGAAGGCCACCGCGTCGTCGGAGTTGAAGATGTGGTAGTTGAGGGCGCCGGTGTTGGCGTCCACCCCCTTGGCGGTGCTGACGCTCACCGAGGAGAATCCCATCCCGCCACCGAGGTAAGGGGTTACCGGGCTTTGGTTGTGGATGTCGAAGAAGCTGTTAAGCATAGCCGAGAAGGCGCCCACATGGCCGTCCACGTTGACGTAATGGGTGCCGTAGGTGGGCTCGGAGACGTTATTCATCTCCCCTTCCTTGTAGGAGAGCTCCCCTTCCACCCTCACGAAACCGAAATCGTACCCGGCGGTCCCCCCGATGTTGATGCCGGGATCGAACTGCACGAGGGCGGACTTGGTGGTTACCGGATTGTAGGCGGTGGTGCTGACGGTGGTGTCCTGCGGGGTGGATGAACCGGCAAAGAAGGAGATGTACCCGCCGGGGTCGGGGGCATTGGCGAAGCTGACGGCAGGTATAGCCGCCACCGCCACGAAAGCGCAGAGCGCCGCAAGTTTTCTGCTGATAATCATTGACCTTTCTCCTTGACTGGTTGAGGTTTGCCTCCCATCGCCCCACACCCGGAGGCGGACGGACGGGAGAACTGGCAGTATCTGAAGCGGACTCTGTTCCGGCAACACCGCCGGTGGAACCGGGGTGGGACGCCGGGCGCACTGCTCCCCATCGGGTGACGCCAAGGGCGCACCCTTCCCTTAATCCCGGACGGCAATCCGGGGGCAGATGGTCCTGGACCGGCCGCGAGGCCTGGCCCGGAGGGGAATGACGGGTGGGTGAGATCGGCTACTGCAATGGTCCTGCGTCTAGACCCGGAGAGGGGAGGAGGCCGAGGGGGCGGTGGTGCCGGGTGAGGGCTGGGTGCAAGAACTAATCGAATGGCAACGGAACAGAGAAGCCGACGGAAACGGGGAAAATTATAGTCATCTTCCGGCCACAATGGAACCATTTTTTTCGTAAAATCAATCAATTAGATTCGTAAAACAGTCATAAGAAAAAGGGGACCACTGTCATTATCCAACTTTAATATTAAAGAAGACACAAAGGGAAGGTCCCGGGATGAAGTTACCGTTGTATTGCGCTATCATTTTCAGCATCATAACCTTTAGAGGGTACGACTAAGCCTTTCGAGGTGATCATGAGAAGCCGTAAAGCTGTACCGGAACCCACGGCCACCAGACGCCTGACCCATGCGCAACTGCAACCGATGGCAGATGAGGCACGGAGGGGGTCGCCCGTGTGTGAGTCGTGCGAGGAGCTAACCAGGGCTCTCCAGCGCTATACGGATCTCTATGAGTTCGCCCCGGTCGGCTACTTCACCCTCGACCGCAGCGGTATCATCCGCGGCGCCAACATGGCCGCCGCCAGGCTGGCCGGCCGGGACCAGGGGACCCTGGTGGGGTGGAAGTTCGACCGCCTGGTCGCCGAGGAGACCCGGCCGGAGTTCGACTCCCTGCTGGAGGGTATCTCCCACGGGGAGGAGAGCGGCACCTGCGAAGTCTCCCTGCTTTCCAAAGATGAGAAGCCCCTCTTTGTCCGCATCGAGGCGACCAGCTGCGGTCAGGGGCACGAATTCCGGCTGGCGGTCCTCGACATCACCGGCCGCAGGCGCTCCGAGGATGCCCTGCTGGTCTCCGAGGCGCGCTACCGGCGCCTGTTCGAGACCGCCAAGGACGGCATCATGGTGGTCGACGCCGAGACCGGCGAGATCAACGAGGTTAACCCCTTCCTGGGCGAGATGCTGGCGATCCCGCGCGAGGAACTGCTCGGAAGAAAGCTCTGGGAGATCGAACACTTCTCCGGATTTGCCGGCTCCCGCGACCATTTCGAAGCCCTCCAGCACCGCGAGTATCTTCTCCATCAGGACCTCCCGATCCGGACCAGGGACGGCCGCCAGATCGTCGTCGAGGTGATGAGCACCAGCTACCAGGTGACCGATCACCGGGTGATCCAGTACAACATCCGCGACATCACCATCCGCAAACAAGCCGAGGATGCGCTGCTCAAGAGCGAGGAGCAGTGCCGCACCCTGATCAGCAACATCAACGAGTACGTCTACAGCGTCCGCTTCGAAAACGGCGACATCCGGTCGGTCTATCACAGCCCGAAGTGCCTGGACATCACCGGTTACACCCCCGAGGATTACTACCAGGACCCGTCGCTGTGGTTCACCATGATCCACCCGGACGACCGGGAGGTGGTGATCAACTTCCTCAACGAGATCTTCGCCGGCAACGACCACGATCCGATCCGGCACCGCATCATCCACAAAAACGGCAGCGAGCGGTGGATACTCAACAACTGCGCCGTGCAAAGAAGCAGCACCGATCCCCAGGCCATCGCGAGGCTGGACGGTTTCATCCTCGACATCACCGACATCAAGCAGGCGGAGGAGAACATCTTCTTCCTCGCCCACCACGACCCGCTCACCAAACTCCCCAACCGGAGCACCCTCTACGCCCGTATCGAACAGGTCCTCTCGGTGGCCCAGAAGGCGAGACGCAACGTCGCCCTCCTCTTCCTCGACATCGACGGGTTCAAGCAGATCAACGACACCATGGGGCACGACGTCGGCGACATGCTGTTGCAGTCGATCGCCCGCAGGCTGAGCGACTGCACGCGCTCGTGCGACGTGGTGGCGCGGCTTGGGGGGGACGAGTTCGTGATCGTACTGTGGGACTGCGGGGTTTCGGAGACCACCGTGGTGGCGGAGAAGATCATCGGCACCGGCTTTTCCCTGGAGGGGAGCCAGGCGGCGGTCAACACCAGCATCGGGATCAGCATCTATCCCGACGACGGTAACGACTACCTGGAGCTTTTGAAGTGCGCCGACATCGCCATGTACCACGCCAAGAAGACGGGGGGAAGCAACTTCGCCTTCTTCACGCCCAAGCTAAACCAGCAGGCCCACCAGCGCTTCGCGGTGGAAGTCGAGCTGCGGCGGGCCATCGAGCATGACGAGTTCGTGCTGCACTACCAGCCCAAGGTGGACCTCACCACCGGAAAGTTCAGCGGGATCGAGGCGCTGATCCGCTGGCAGCACCCGGTCAGGGGGCTGATCCACCCCGAGCAATTCATCCGCATCGCCGAGGAGAGCGGCCTTTTGACCCAGATCAGCAAATGGATCATCAAGACCGTCACCCGCCAGATCCAGCAGTGGCAGCAGCAGGGGATCCCTCCGGTATCGGTGGCGGTCAACCTTTCCGCCACCTTCTTCCAGCATCGCGACTTCGAGGACACCATCGAGCAGGCCCTTTTGGAGACCGGGATCCCACCCGAGTCGCTCGAGCTGGAGCTCACCGAGGCGACCATCATGAGCGATCCGCAAAAGGTGCTGGGGAGCATGGCGGCCATGAAGGCGCTCGGGCTGCTGCTTTCCATCGACGACTTCGGTACCGGCTACTCGAGCCTCAGCTATCTGAAGAAACTCCCGATCGACAAGCTGAAGATCGACCAGTCCTTCATCCACAACATAGCGAGCGACGCGGACAACGCGGCGGTGGTACGGGCGGTGATCAGCATAGGGCGGAGCATGCAGCTCAAGGTGATCGCCGAAGGGGTGGAAAACGCCTCGCAGCTGGCCTGGCTCCAGGCGGAGGGGAGCGAGGAAGCCCAAGGGTACTACTTCAGCCACCCCATTCCGGCCCCCGCGATCACCACCCTTCTCAAACAGAGGCCCAACTTCCTGCACAACCCGAGGGGTAGGATGCAGGGAAGGCATTAGGAGTTGCGGCACAGTTAACGAGCGGAGGGTGACTGACCGGCAAAAGAAAAGCCGGGCGGCGGCATGGCCTGCCCGGCTTTCTTCTGCTTTCTTCTGCTTTCTTCTGCTTTCTTCTGCTTTCTTCTGCTTTCTTCTGCTTTCTTCTGCTTTCTTCTGCTTTCTTCGGCTTTACCCGCTCTACGCCGCCGGCTACTCGTCGGCGCCTTCCATGTTCATGTCCCCCATCTCCATGTCACTGCCGGGGCCGCAGCCATGCTCCATCGCCCCCCCGTCCCCGTGGTGATGCTCCATGTGCGCCTTCTGCATCTTCTCCATCTGCCTGGTCATTTCGGCCCGCTGATGTACCATCCGGTCGACGATTTCCCCCAGCATGTCCACTTTCGCATCCCGCGGGGCACGTTTCATTTCCTCAACGCGCTTCATGAGATCGGCGTCCTGGGCCTCGAGCTTCTGGGTCATCTCCTGCATCATCTTCCGGTGTTCGGGCATCATGTCGTGACCTCCCCATTGGCTGCCGCAACGCTGTTCGTGCATGCAACCGCACCGCCCGTCTGTCATGCAGCCGTGCATGCCTTTGCCATGCATCCCTCTCCCGGCCATGCCACATCCCATCTCGTCGCACCCATGGAAGATGGCGTCGAGATGTCGGTTGACCTCCCCGGAAGGGACGTCGCCTTTAGCCGCCAGCTCATCGAGCTGGCGCAGATGGGTCTTCACGTCCACCAGGTGCTGGTCCATCATCTTCTGCCTGTCCGGCGTCCTCATCTCGGGCGGCATGGCGGCCATGGCACCGGCGCGATACTTCTCCATCTGCTCGGCGCCGCGCCTCATCTCACCCACCACGGTTCGCACAATGCCGGCCGGCACCATCTCACGCTGGCCCGCCATGCGCTGGAGGGTGCGCCCGAAGATCATGATCTCCTTGTGGTAGGCCATCATCAGCATCATCTGGGG
The DNA here is from genome assembly GCF_023652955.1 of Geomonas sp. Red32. GTDB lineage: Bacteria > Desulfobacterota > Desulfuromonadia > Geobacterales > Geobacteraceae > Geomonas. Next base: position 329,850 of record NZ_JAKLOY010000001.1, read on the forward strand.
ATCGGACTTGCCCCCCATCACCATCGGGCCGCCTCCGCCCCCGGCACCGTACCCCCCTCCCCCCATGCCATAGCCGCCATCCGCGAAGCAGGACACCGCGCTGACGGCCAAAACCGCAATCACAAGCAGCAATCGTCTCATCGCTTCCCCCTTTGACCTGGAGTCTCGGTCCCTGGCGCCCCATCCCGTCCGCTGGCGGGGGGGACACCGGGTACCGGAACAAGTTTACCAGAAAGGCGGCCGCGGGCTTGCCGCGGTCACAACGGGCGCCGCCCCTGAATCAGGTTGACCACGATCAGGATGACGGCAAGTACCAGCAACAGGTGAATGAAGCCCCCCAGGGTGTAGCTGCTGACCAGCCCCAGGAGCCACAGGATCAGCAGGATTACCACGATGGTCCAAAGCATGATCTCCTCCTCACGGGCCTCGTTGACCCGTTGGACGTTTTGCCCGGCTGCCCCGGGAAGATTCCGGGGAGGGGCGGATGGAGTCAGGCGGACAGGCCGCCGGTGAAGGTTCCCCCTCTCATCGTCCCACCCGGAGCCGGGTGATAGTGTGCAAGATGCCAAAGACGTTCAGAAGCCACAGGACGACCACGATGACCACTACCGCATTGAGAATTGATTTGATGGAAGCCGCCATGGGGATGTAGGTGTTCACCAGCCACAGCAAGACTCCCACCACGATCAGCACGAGTATCACCTGGATCAAGGGCATGACAGGATTCCTCCTTGCCCTCCGTTCATAGCACCCCTCCCGCCTGGTTACCGGCTGCTCGCGCAGCAGGCAGAGCGATCGCAGCTACTGTCGCAAGATATCTCGCTGCCGCGCACGGAACCGATGCGCCGGCGCGGCAGCCAGGTCAGCTACCGCTCCTCGTCGAAGTCTCTCTCGACGTTTTTCTCAACCTTGCCGACGTTTTTCTGGATCTTCCCCGCGATCTTCTCCGCCGTTCCCTCGTTTTCCAGCGAAACGTTGCGGGTTATCCGGCCGGCACCTTCTTTCAGTTTACCTTTTGCTTCATGCAGCATTCCTTTCGTTGTGTCTTTCGTGCTGGATTTCATGATTGTTCCTCCCGGCTTGCGCCGCACTCTTCACGTTGGTGGCGACGACTGCCATCGCTCTGCCGGTCCAGGCTAACCAATGACACCATTAAAAAATTTTATTGTATGCTGATACCAGGGGCCTGCGCCCCTTCTGTTATGCATGGCCCCATTTTAGCACGCCGCGAGTTCGGTGGGAAAGGCGGCGCATGCAGGCGGCTGGGGTTGCGATCCAGGCAGGCACGGAAACAATCGGGGGGGGGGAAGACGGCGGCCACGGCCGGGATGGGCCGGTGGCCGGGTGGAGGTGCGGCATGGTGGAAGACGACATTGCCTACATCCGGATGGAACCGGTGGCGCCTGGCGGGCATTGCCGATTCGTCAAAAGCCCGCACTACAAATGCACCATCGAGTTCCGCGACGGCAGTACGGTGGTGAGATGCGGCACCACGGAGCAGCACGCCCTGGCGAATGCCATAGCCCGTTACAAAACGATGACGAAGCAGAGCGCGGAGCAGGCAGCCGGTTGACCGGGGGGGCGGCAGCCTGTCGCGGAGCGGAGGGCCGGGGCGGTTGGCGGACCGGGGGCCGGGCGGTTGGCGGCGGTGGCAAGGGGGGAACGATGGGAAAGGGGACGGCGAGGGGGCCTGGACGGCCCCGGTGGGCCTCTCAGACGAAGATGATCCTGTTCTTTCCTTCGGTCTTGGCTCGATACAGGCCGTCATCGGCCCGCTTCATCATGGACTCGCAGGTGTCTTCCGACCTGATCAAGGTGGCGCCGATACTGGCGGTGACCCGCACGATCTGATCCTCGTGCCGGAACTGGATGTTGGCGATGCTGCTGGCGACCCTCTCCGCCAGCGCCACCAGGTCCTCTTCCGAGATGAGGGGGATGAGGAAGGCGAATTCCTCGCCGCCGTACCTGGCCGCGACGTCGTAATCGCGCAGATTGGCGGCCAGCGCTTTGGCGGTAGTGGAAAGGACGAGGTCTCCGAAGGGATGCCCGCAGCCGTCGTTGATCAACTTGAAATCGTCCAGATCGATCATCATCAGCCCCAGACGCAGCCCGTCACGGCGCGAGCGGGAGACCTCCTCCTCGAAGCGGGAGATGAAGAAGCGGCGGTTGTGAAGGCCGGTCAGCTCGTCGGTGATGGCCGCCTCCTGCAGGCTCTTCTGCGCCAGGTCCAGCTTGATACCCAGCCGGTTCAGCATGAGGTAGGCCGAGCCAAGGAGCAGCAGCAGCGTGCCGACGGAAAGCGATACCAGCCAGACCCGGTTCACCACCAGGTTGTGCTGCGCCTCCTGGTAAGGGATGTTGATGCAGATGCCGCCCCGGATGTCCCCCAGCCGGTAGTTCATGCTGGCGTGACATTTAAGGCAGGGCTTCTCGATGATCAGGGGGGCCATGAAACGAAGGACGGGACCGGCGGAGCTCTTCTCCAGGGACCACGCCTCGGTCTCCCCGGCTTCGAACTTCTTCAGCGAGTCGTACTCGAAACGGTCGGGGGCGTTTTGCTGGTCGACCAGCCTGAGGCTGGTGATGTGATAGGAGATGCCGACGTCCTGGCTGGAGAGCTTGGAAATCTCGTAGGTCATCAGGAACGGGTTCTTCAGGGTCAGCACCCGGCCGTCGCGGGCGGTAAGTTCGGCGCCGACCCCCATCTCCTTCAGGAAGCGGTTGGTCCCGACGCCGTCCTTTTTCTCTACGTAGACACCGCCGTAGTTGGCGTTCCAACGGCGAACCTTGAGGATGAGGCTCAGATAGGCCCTGGCCTGCTGTTTGACCGCCGCTTCCAGCAGTGCGGCGTTTCGCACGTAGAAGCCCCCGTACAGCAGGATGATCACGAGCGAGATCAGAAAGCAGAGCTTTAGATAGAAGGCGGTAAAAGGGTTGCGGGTACCGATAGCATCGAAATTCATGAACATAGCCGCCACACTACAAAACAGTCACCCAAGACATTAAAACAGCACCAACGGCCAAAAAAAACAAAAGCCTACCGGCACGGGAGTGGGTAGGCTCAATGGTACTGCTCCTTCGGTAGCCCCTCGATCCATTCGTGCCAATGGACAGGTAGCTTTGCGTCACAGGGTTACCCCAGCTTTGCCGTTTCGGTAGCAACCTATTCAGTTGTCATTGTCCCTATACGCCGACTTTGGTGACAAGTCGATCTCTTTAATATTATAACATTCCAATCTGAGCGATACCGCACTGTTACCGGGCATTCTTCTTTCGTTCTCATGAGTGGCAACCGTTTCCAATGCTCCCCCGGGAGGAAACTCGCCCCCGCCACCGGGGCCTCCCTCCGGAGAAAAGAGTCTGGTCACGGAAAAAAGTAAGAAAAAGGGCCCGCCCCACGGGGGACGGGCCCTTTCCTGTTGGGGGAACAGCCGTCTACTTCAGCGCCTTCTCGTCGCAGCTGCCGGTGATTCCCAGCTCGAGACAGGCTTCGTTAAGCTTCTTCTGGATCTCCGCGCTCCCCATTCCCAGCTCCTGCTTGACCTTGGCCTCGGCGGCCTGGTCCCACTCCACCTCGTGCTCACGCAGCTCGCTGCGGTTGAAGCGGTGGTCGAAGCGGTTGAAGAAGGCGAGGGAAAGGCGGCGGCGCTCCTTGTCCCAGATCTCGGCGGCCCGGTTCTTGAGCTCCAGCAGTTCGCGTGCCTTCGCCTTGGGACCGCTCGCCACCGGTGCCGGCTTGGCCTGGACCGGGGCGGAATGGACGCGGTAAAGCTCCAGCAGCCGGTCGTTCGCCTTTACCGCCAGCTCACTGCTCGGAAAACGGTCGATGATCGCCTCGTAAAGCTCCCTCGCCTTGGCGGGCTGCTCCTGGCGTTCGGCCTTCCCCGCCTGGAGGTAGAGCGATTGGGCGGTTTCGGCCGCGGCCGGAGGGGTCTCCGCCAGCGCGGCCGTCGCGGTAAGAGTGATGAAAAGTAGGATTACTGCCATGCTGCGCTTCATTGGTCTCCCCTTTACGTTGTCGAAAGGCCCTGCCGCGGCCCCCTTCGGCTTGGAAGGAGCCACCAGGGCCGGTGAAGGTAACGGCACTATTTAATCGGTGCTCCCGCCGGCTCCCATGAGCGGCGCCTGCCCGGGGGCGGGCAAAAGTTCCGAGACGAGCATGCTCGCCACGATGAGACCGGCCCCGGCCATGCCGTACTCCCCCAGCACCTCGTTGCCGAAGCGGTAGGCGTAGAGCGCGGCAAAGACCGGCTCGCAGCAGAAGATGAGCGCCGTGTGGGCCGGGCTCAGCACGCGCTGCATCGAGGTCTGGACCAAAAAAGCGAAGACGGTGGCAAAGAGCGCGCAGATGGCGATGGCCCATCCGGTCCCGGGGACCAGCACGAGCACCGCTTTTCCGCGCCCGAGAGCCACCAGCAGGCTTAGAGCAAAGACGGTACCGATCTGGACGGCGGTCAGCCAGAAGACGTCGCTTCCCCCCTTGCGGGCGAACCGGCTGGTATAGAGGAGATGCAGGGCGACGCAAACGGCGCAGATGGCGGCCAAAAGATCCCCGGGGTTGAGGGTGAGCCCCTTGCCGCCGGTGCAGAGCAGAAAAAGTCCGGCGGCGGCGATCGTGACCCCAAGGCCGACGGGGAGGGTCACCTGCTGCCGGAAGAAGAGCGCCCCCAAAAGCGGAACCAGCACCACGTTGAGGCCGGTGAGAAACCCGGTGTTGGTGGCGCTGGTGTAGCAAAGGGCGACGGTCTGGAAGGCAAAGGCGAGGAAGAGAAGGAACCCGAGGACGGCGCCGTCTACCGCGGTGGCGCGGGTGAGAGCCCTTCTCTTTACCAGGCAGAGGAGGACCAGCAGCGCGAACCCCACGAAGAAGCGCTGGGCGAGGAAGACGAAGACGTCGGCCTTGGCAACCGCATCCTTGACCACCGTGAAGGTAACGCCCCAGAAGAAGGTGGTGACAAGCAGCAGCAACGCCGCCATCCCTTTTTTCAGCATGAATAAAACTCCGTACCCGCCCTGAAAATGGCCGGTTTTGATTTCCCGGAACCGGCTCCCGCAGAAGCTCCACCCGCCGATGCCCCCGGCCGCCGGCCGACTGCCATGCGGCCTAATGGCCTGACCGCTTTACGGAACCGGCACCGTTCTCCGGCAGCGCTCCCGCAGCGAAGTGAGCGATATCACGCCCCCGGGAAAGTTAACCCCGCCAACCACTGAATAAGAAAGGGGTGTCGGCGAAGTTTGCCACATTCTTATCATTTCCGCCTTCAAAAGCAAACAAAAAGCAAATGGTTGTACCAAAGCAATTGACATTACGGCAAAAGCTGTTTACAAGTAGTCCGTTCAAACAGCCAAAACAATTGTTTATTATCTCAAGATGGAGGTCGTGTCCATGAAGAAGTTACTTCTCCTGCTGTTGCCTGTGCTTGCTCTCACCCTGTCCGTCGTCTCTCCTGCCCTTGCCGCCCGCACCATTACCGTAGCTACCGATGCCACCTGGCCGCCCATGGAGATGGTCGACGCCAACAAGAACATCGTCGGCTACGACATTGACTTCCTCAACGCGGCCGCCAAGGAAGCAGGATTTAAGGTGGTCTTCAAGAACACCGCCTGGGACGGCATCTTCGCCGGTCTCGACTCCGGCCAGTACGACGCCGTCATCTCCTCGGTGACCATCACTCCGGAGCGCCAGAAGAAGTACGACTTCTCCCTCCCCTACATCGATGCCGGCCAGATCCTCGTGGTTCCCAAGAGCGAGCGCGCCACTAGGCTGGCCGATATGAAAGGGAAGAAGATCGGCGCCCAGATCGGCACCACCGGCGCCTTCGAGATCAAGAAGGTCAACGGCGTAGAGCTTAAGACCTACGACGAGATCGGCCTCGCCTTCGAGGACATGGCCGCCGGCCGCATCCAGGGGGTCGTCTGCGACGAGCCGACCGCCATCATCTACGCGCTGCAGAAAAAAGAGTACAAGGCCAAGTTCAAGATCGCCGGCAAGCCGTTCACCAAGGAAGCCTACGGCATCTGCGTGAAGAAGGGTAACAAGGAGCTGGTCTCCCTCCTCAACCGCGGCATCACCGCCGTCAAGAAAAAGAAGATCGACCAGCAGCTCAAGAAGAAGTGGCTGAAGTAGTCTTCGAGGAAGGCTCCGGGGATGGGGGATGCGCGGCAACCCTCCATCCCCGTCTCGTTTGAGAGGCGGGAACCGGAGAGCTGGCAGTGCCGGATACGCAAGAGCAGTGAAGGAATCGAAGCGAATGCACGAAAACGAAGCAAAGAAGCAGATCGAAGTGGGTGATGGCGCCGCCATTCCCACCAAAAAGGACCTCGGGCTATTCACCGCGTGGCGCATCGCCTTTTTCGGCGCCATCGCCGTCCTCGGCTGGCTTACCTATGCCAAGCCGGACCCCTACCTCACCATTCTCAAGTTCGTCCCCGACGGTATCGTGGTCACCTTCAAGGTTACCGTGGGAGCGATCCTCCTCGCGCTGGTCATCGGCCTCATCGCCGGATTGGGGCGGGTCGCCAACAACCGCCTCGCCAACGGGCTCGCCTCCCTCTACGTGGAGGTGATCCGCGGCATCCCGCTGCTGGTCCAGATCTTCTACATCTATTACGCCCTGGGGCGCTTCGTGAAGGTCCCCGACATGCTCTCCGCGATCATCGCCATGGCCGTCTGCTACGGCGCCTACATGGGAGAGGTCTTCCGGGCCGGGATCCAGTCGATTCCCAAGGGGCAGATGGAGGCGGCGCTCACCCTGGGGATGACCCGGAGCCAGGCCATGCGCCACGTCGTCGTCCCCCAGGCGTTCAAGGTGGTGCTGCCGCCGGTCGGCAACGAGTTCATCGCGCTATTGAAAGACTCCTCGCTGGTTTCCATCCTCGCGGTGGCCGACCTCTTGCGGCGCGGCCGCGAGTTCGCCTCCGAGTCCTTCACCTACTTCGAGACCTACACGGTGATCGCGTTGATCTACCTCATCATCACCCTGTTTTTCTCGAAGCTGATCGGAATCATGGAGGAGCGTATCAATGCCGGCAGGTAATACCCGCAAGATGGTGGAAGCACGCGAGGTCGTCAAGTACTACGGAAAGTTCAAGGCCCTCGACCGCGTCTCGGTCGACGTTGCCGAGGGGGAGAAGGTGGTCATCATAGGCCCCTCCGGCTCGGGGAAGAGCACCCTGCTGCGCGCCATGAACCGCCTGGAGGAGATCGATTCCGGGAGCATGATCGTCAACGGCGTCGACCTCTACGCCCCCAAGACCGACATCACCAAGGTGCGCGAGGAGGTCGGGATGGTCTTCCAGTCCTTCAATCTCTTCCCGCACAAGACCGTGATGGAGAACCTCACCCTCGCCCAGATGGTGGTGAGAAAGCGTCCCAAGGACGAGGCGGTCGAGCGGGCCTCGAAACTTTTGGCCAAGGTGGGGCTGACCGACAAGGCAAGCGCCTACCCGGGGCGCCTTTCGGGCGGGCAGCAGCAGCGGGTGGCGATCGCCCGCTCGCTCGCCATGGATCCCAAGATGATTCTGTTCGACGAGCCGACCTCGGCGCTCGACCCTGAGATGATCGGCGAGGTGCTCGAGGTCATGAAGGGCTTGGCCCGGGAAGGGATGACCATGGTGGTGGTGACCCACGAGATGGGCTTTGCGCGCGAGGTAGCCGACCGGGTGCTGTTCATGGACCGGGGCGCCGTCCTCGAGGCGGGGACGCCGGAGCACTTCTTCACCGCCCCGGCCCATCCCCGGACCCAGCTGTTTTTGAGTCAGATCCTGTAACTGTGCAGTTGCAACAAGGTGGCGGGCATTAGCCTCACCACCAAATTTTCAAGGAGGGCACCATGAAACCTAGCAGTAAACTCCTGGTCCTCGCGCTCGCCGGCGCGCTGACCGCCACCGCAGCTCCGGCTCTTGCGCTGGAGAACGAATTCCACGGGATGTTCCAGTTGCAGTTCGACGATTCGAACTTCAACGGCACCGGCAACCTCGACGCTGCCGGGGCCCGCTACACCCCGGACGGGAAGCCGTCCGACGCCCACAACGCGAACTTCTTCGAGCAGCGCGCACGTCTCGCCTACATCGCCAAGGCGAACCAGGACGTGAAGCTGATCACCAAGTTCGAGCTCGACTACTCCTACTGGGGTAACTCGAGCTACACCACCCATCGCAACCAGGGTGGTGCGCTGGGCGCCGACACCGTCAACATCGAGACCAAGAACATCTACCTTGATCTCAACAACGCTTCCCTCGCCACCAACGCCAAGGTTGGTATGCAGGGCGTCGACGATGCCTTCAAGGGGATCTTCTTCTCGGCCGACATGGCCGGCCTCCTCCTCACCCACGATTGCAAGCACCTTCCGGTCACCGCTTCGGTCGGTCTCTTCCGCTGGAACGACACCACCGGCAAGGTCAACCCGTTCACCTCGCTTGGCCACGACGCCCGCGACATGGCCCTGTTCGACGGCAAGTACAAGATCAATGACAACACCAAAGTGGGTCTCGCCTACTACTTCGTGAACGCCACCCACGTGGACATCATGGACGGCAACGGCAACCAGCTCATCGAGGACCTCACCGCCCACACCACCGGCCTCAACTTCCAGACCAACGTCGGCCCGGTCACCCTGGACGGCTTCGCCCTCTACCAGTTCGGCCACAACGGCAGCCTCAACCAGGACTTCTTCACCACCCCGGGTGTGAACAACGCCAGCAGGCACCGCAGTGCCTGGGCCGCCAACGTCGGCGCCCGCACCAAGGTCGGCACCGGCACCCTGAGAAGCGAGTTCCTCTACGTCTCCGGCGACAACGGCAACGGCCACACCACCAACGCCTTCTACACCCCGGCCAACTTCGGCTACAGCGAGTCCGGCTTCTGGAACAACGAGATGGTCATTCTGGGCCGCGACAAAAACGGTCTCACCAACGACTCCGCCATCGTGTTCGACGCCAACAACAAAAACCAAGGTGTATACTTTGGTTCGGTAGGGTACGACCATCCCTGCACCGACAAGATCACCGCCAGCGTGAACGCGGGCTTCGCCGCCATCGCGAAGGGCAACCAGTACACCTCGGTGAACGCCAAGACCGGTTCCGTGAACGCTACCAGCTACCTCGGCACCGAGCTCAACGCCGAGGCGAACTACAAGTTCAACGACTCGGTGACCTTCTCCGCCCGTGGCGGCTACGTCTTCCTGGGCGGCTACTACAACAGCGTGGCCCAGAACGGCGAAACCCCGGACAACCCGTGGGACGTCAAAATGCTCGTGAACTACACCTTCTAACCGCCCGCCGCCGGGGGTAGCCCCGGCGGCTCTTCCACCATCTTTTCTACAGGAGGCTGCCATGAAGAAACTTGTTGTGATGATACTGGCGGGTCTGATGCTCGCCGCCGCACCGGTCCACGCCCAGAGCTCCCCCGACAAGGACGAGTGCCTGCTGGCCGCTAAGGGTTGCGCAGGTGAGGTAGATTCCATCCAGAAACAAGTCAAGAAGCTGCAGAAAGAGATCAAGAAGGGGAACAAGGTCTACACCAAGGACGAGCTCCAGACGCTCAAGCGCAAGCTCGACGAGGTCTCCGCGCTCCTCAACGACCTCAACAAGCCCGGCGGAGCCGGCGGTGGCGGTGGCGGCCGGTAAAACCGCTGATTTTCCTTTGTGATTCGGCAAAAATACTTTAATGTTGCGCAGTCTGTATTCTCAACAAGGAGGGAGTGCTCATGACCATGAAGAAGTGCGCGGCTCTGTTGCTGGTCGGTCTGTTGGCCGCTGGCGGCTTCGGCTGCAAGAAGAAGGAAGAAGGGGGAGCCCCGGCCGCTAGCGGCAACACCGTGAAGATCGGCTTCCTGGGTGCATTGACCGGCGACGTCGCCATGTTCGGAAAACCGACCCTGGAAGGGATGAAGATGGCCGCCGACGAGATCAACGCGGCCGGCGGTGTCAACGGCAAGAAGATCGAGGTCGTCGAAGCCGACGACCGCGGCGACAAGCAGGAAGGCGCCTCGGTCACCCAGAAACTCATCACCCGCGACGGCGTAGCCGCCATCGTCGGCGACCCGACCACCGGCATCACCAAGGTGGCCGCCCCCATCGCCCAGAAAGCCCAGGTGGTCCTGCTCTCCGCCGGCGCCACCGGCCCGGGCGTGGTCGAAAACGGCGACTTCATCTACCGCGACACCCTGCTCGACTCCGTCGCCATCCCCGCCTGCATCGACTACTTCACCAAGGACCTCGGGTTCAAGAAAGTCGCCGTCATCACCTCCGACAACAACGACTACTCCGTCGGTCTGTCCCAGACCTTCCGCGATGCCGCCAAAGGGAAAGGGATCCAGATCGTGGCCGACGAGAAGGTCAAGGACGGCGACAAGGACTTCTCCGCCCAGATCACCAACATCAAGGCGAAGAACCCGGACGTCATCTTCTTCTCCGGCTACTACACCGAGGGCGCCCTCATCATGAAGGAAGCCCGCAAGCAGGGGCTCAAAGCCAACATGTTCGGCGGCGACGGCCTCTTCTCTCCGAAGTTCATCGAGCTCGGCGGCCCGGCCGTCGATGGCTCCATGTGCGCTCTGGGCTTCTCGCCTGAGCAGGCTTCCCCGACGACCGCCAAGTTCGTCGAGTCCTTCAAGAAGAAGTTCAACGGCCAGGAGCCGGGTCTGTTCGACGCCCAGGGCTACGACGCCGTCATGCTGCTTGCCGACGCCATGAAGCGCGCCCAGAGCAACGATCCGAAGGTCTTCAAGGCCGCTCTCGGCCAGACCAAGAACTTCGAAGGTGTCTCCGGCACCATCACCATCCGCGCCAACCGCGAGCCGATCAAGACTCCGCTTGCCCTGCTGGAAGTCAAAAAAGGCAAGTACGCCCTGAAGGCCAAGGTACCGGTCAAGATGGACTAGGCTGCAAAGAAGGGAATCTTCCCAATGAAAAGGCCCGGCAGAGCGATCTGCCGGGCCTTTTTTATTTCCGGGTGCCCCAACACCGCTTTACTTGGTTCTTCCCGCAATTACAGGGGGAACACAAAGGGGGGACAGGGGGGATTTGACTCACACAGATGGAGAAGCAAATCCCCCTAAATCCCCCTTTAACAAGGGGGACTTTTGGCCCCTAGGGATTTGCCTGCAGGGGGGCTTGATGCTACTTGACCTTCTGCTTCTCCATGTAGGCGCTGAAGCGGCGGACGTGCTCGCGGGCGATGCGGCGGGCTTCTTCGGAGTCGTGGGCCTCGATGGCGGCGATCAACTGCACCATGTCCTGGTGGTTCTCCTTCATGAGCTCCTCGTCCTTCGGGAGGAAGCTCTCGTAATAGGTGTGGATGTTCCAGGATAGGGACTCCAGCACCGAGATGAAGAGCGGGTTCCTAGTCGTTTCGGCGATCTTGAGATGAATCTGTTCGTCGGTGGTGATGAAGCTGTCCCAGTGGTCCGGGCCGTTGGCGAGATGATCGCCGGCGGCAGAGAGAAGCGCCTTCAGCTTGACCAGATCCTCCGTGTCGGCCCGGCGGGCGGCCAGCGCCGCGATATCGCCTTCGAGCCCGATACGGAACTCTGCCAGGTTCTGCAGGGAGACCTTCTTGTAGCGGATCAAAAGCCCGAGGCTGGCACTGACCTGCTCGGTCCCCACCCCTTTGACGATGGAGCCGCCGGCCACCCCGGTCCTGATCTCGATCAGTCCCTTCTGTTCGAGAACCCTGAGCGCCTCCCTGAGCGTCCCCCGGCTCACCTGAAACCTCTCCTTGAGATCCCTCTCGGCCGGGAGCTGGTCCCCGGTCTTCAGCTTCCCGGTGACGATCGCCTCCTGGATCTGCTCCACTACATCCTGGTACACCCTGCTCTGCTTTGCCTGACGGAACATCAAGAATCCTTTCGCTCGTGCGGTGATGGGGCTGCCGCTGGGCTTCCTGGCAACGGTACAACCTTTATATCAGGAGAGTATATCCATTGCAATATCGAACATCTAGGAAGCTGTTGACAAGCGCCTTCGCTTGAGGTATCTAATGGTCCAACCATTACTATCATTCTACAGGAGTCCTGCCATGCAAAGCGCGCTCAACGAGAAGATCGTCTCCCGGGGAAAAGAGTTTTTCAGCACCATCAGCGGTGAAAAACCGTCGCTGTTCGACAAAGGGGCCTGGATGGGGAAGGTCATGGACTGGAGCATGCAGAACGAGCAGTTCAAGGTCCAGATGTTCCGCTTCGTGGACGTTTTCCCTTCGTTGACCACCAGCCGGCTGCTGACCGACCACATCCGCGAGTATTTCGGCGAAGACAAGGACATGCCGGCGGTCCTCTCGTGGGGAGCCAAGGCGGCCGGGATGTTCGGCTCTTTGGGGGGCGCCGTGCTCAACAAGGTGCTCTCTTCGAACATCCAGGAGATGGCACGCCAGTTCATCGTGGGGGAGAACACCAAGGAGGCGGTGAAAAACCTCGAGAAGCTGAGAAAAGACGGCTTCGCCTTCGTGGTCGACGTCCTTGGGGAGGCCACCCTTTCCGAGGCCGAGGCGGAGGCCTACACCAACACCTACCTGGAGCTTCTCGACGCGCTGAAGAAGGAGCAGGCCGGATGGAAACCGCTCGGTAACGGCGGCGGCTCCCTCGACTGGGGTCACGCACCCAAGGTCAACGTCGCCGTCAAGCCGACCGCCCTCTTCTGCCTGGCCAACCCCCAGGATTTCGAGGGGTCGGTCACCGCCATCCTCGCCAGGCTGCGCCAGATCATGGTCAAGGTGGTGGACCTCAACGGCTTCATGTGCATCGACATGGAATCGTACCGCCACAAGGGGATCATCCTGGAGGCCTTCCGCCGGCTGAAGCTCGAATACCGCAGCTACCCGCACCTGGGGATCGTGCTGCAAGCCTACCTGAAGGATACCGACCGCGACCTGGACGAGCTCCTCGGCTGGGCGAGGAAGGAAGGGGTGCAGATTTCCGTCCGACTGGTGAAGGGGGCCTACTGGGACTACGAGACCGTAAAGGCCAAGCAGAACGACTGGGAGGTACCGGTCTGGACCATCAAGGCGGAAAGCGACGCCGCCTACGAGCGCCAGGCGAGGAAGATCCTCGAGAACCACGACATCTGCCACTTCGCCTGCGCCTCCCATAACATCCGCACCATCTCCTCCGTGATGGAGGCCGCCCGCCAGCTGGGGGTACCCGAGGAGCGCTACGAGTTCCAGGTCCTCTACGGGATGGCGGAGCCGGTGCGCCGCAGCATCCTCAAGGTTGCCGGCAGGATCCGCCTCTACTGCCCGTACGGCGACATGGTGCCGGGGATGGGATACCTGGTGCGCCGCCTGCTGGAAAATACCGCCAACGAGTCGTTCCTCCGTCAAAGCTTCGCCGGCGACGCCGAGATCGAGCGGCTCCTCGAGGATCCGGTCCTCACCGTGAGCAGGGAGAAGCAGGCGCGCCCGGTCGCGGCCTCCAAGGTATCCGAAGGCGTTCCCCCCTTTAAAAACGAGGCGATGGTGGACTTCACCCGTCCGGAGCACCGCGAGGCCTTCCCGAAGCAGATTGCGGCGGTGCGCGGCCAGCTCGGCAAGGTCTATCCCCTCTTCATCGACGGCAAAGAGGTCCGGATGGAGGAGGTGATCCCGACGGTGAACCCCAACCGCCCCTCGGAGGTGCTCGGAAGGGTCTGCCAGTCCGGAACCGCCGAGGTCGGCAAGGCGGTCGCCGCCGCCAAGGGGGCCTTCCCCGCCTGGCGTGACACCGCGCCGGAAAAGCGCGCCGAATACCTCCTCAAGGGGGCCGAGGCCGCCCGCAAGCGCGCCTTCGAGCTCGCCGCCTGGCAGGTGCTCGAGATCGGCAAACAGTGGGACCAGGCGTACGCCGACGTCACCGAGGCGATCGACTTCCTCGAGTACTACGCCCGCGAGATGATCCGCCTCGGCAAGCCCTCCCGCGTGGGGAACGCCCCGGGCGAGCTGAACCACTACTTCTACGAGCCCAAAGGGGTGGCAGCGGTCATCGCCCCCTGGAACTTCCCGCTCGCCATCAGCATGGGGATGGTCTCTGCCGCCATCGTGGCCGGCAACACCGTGGTCTTCAAGCCCTCCGCCCTCACCTCGATCATCGGCTGGCACCTGGTGGAGATCTTCCGCGAGGCGGGACTCCCCGCCGGCGTCTTCAACTTCACCCCGGGACGCGGCTCGGTGATGGGCGACTACCTGGTGGACCACCCGGACATCAGCCTGATCGCCTTCACCGGCTCCATGGAAGTGGGTCTCCGGATCATCGAGCGGGCGGCCAAGGTCTACCCGGGGCAGCAGAACGTGAAGAAGATCGTCTGCGAGATGGGGGGCAAGAACGCCATCATCATCGACGACGACGCCGATCTCGACGAGGCGGTCCCGCACGTCCTCTACTCCGCCTTCGGTTTCCAGGGGCAGAAGTGCTCGGCCTGCTCGCGGGTCATCGTGGTGGACGCAGTCTACGACAAGTTCATCGACCGGCTGGTATCCATGGCCAAGGCGACCCAGGTCGGCCCCTCCGAGGACCCGGCCTACTACATGGGGGCGGTATCCGACAGTAACGCCCAGCGGACCATCATGGAGTACGCCTCCATCGGGAAGAAGGAGGGGCACCTCCTTTACGAGAGCCCGGTCCCGCAGGGCGAAGGATACTACGTCCCGATGACCATCGTCGGCGGGATCCGCCCCGAGCACCGGATCGCCCAGGAAGAGATCTTCGGACCGGTGCTGGCCGTCATGCGGGTCAAGGACTTCGACCAGGCGATCGAGTGGGCCAACTCCACCCGCTTCGCCCTCACCGGCGGGGTCTTCAGCCGCAGCCCGGAGCACCTGGACAAGGCCCGCCGCGAGTTCCGGGTGGGGAACCTCTACCTGAACAGGAACAACACCGGCGCGCTGGTTGGGCGTCAGCCGTTCGGCGGCTCCCGGATGTCCGGGGTCGGGACCAAGGCGGGGGGCCACGACTACCTCCTGCACTTCATGGACCCGCGCGTCATCACCGAAAACACCATGCGCCGCGGCTTCGCACCAGTGGAAGCGGGGGATGACCTGCCGTAAGAAGGAAGCAAACCTGCAGTGAATAAAAGCGGATGGTGACGGGGCAGCCCGCCGCCATCCGCTTTTTTCGTGTACCCCGCTTCCGCACCCCGCCACTTCCCCCTCTCCCTAGCCTCCCCCTCCAAGGGGGAGGGAACCGCTTGTTTGACCACAGCAAAATCTGTTTACGGAAACCCTTGACGCAGCGGCTCCTTTCTGGAATAATGGCCCGCCGGTCTGACCAATAGACCTTAGCCAATGCTAATGATATCGGAGGGAAGATGAAAAAGTTAATCCTGCTTATCGCCGTCACCCTTATCGCCGCGCTTACCATCCCGGCCCTCGCCGCCGATGGCTCCTTCAACAAGGCCAAAAGCGCCGGCAAAATCGTCATTGGCCTCGATGACGCCTTCCCTCCCATGGGCTACCGCGATGACAAAGGGAAGCTGATCGGCTTCGACATCGACGCCGCCGAGGAAGTCGGCAAGCGTCTCGGGATCAAGATCGAGTGGCAGCCGACCGCCTGGGAAGGCGTGATCCACTCCCTCAACGCCAAGAAATTCGACTGCATCTGGAACGGCATGACCATCACCGACGAGCGCGCCAAAGAAGTGGCCTTCACCAAGCCGTACATCATGGACGGCCAGATCGCCGTGGTCCGCTTCAAGGACAAGCGCTTCAAGTCCCTCAAGGACCTCAAAAAGGTGAAGGTCGGCGCCCAGAAAGGCTCCTCCGCCCTGAGCGCCGTGAAGAAACTCCCCACCGCTCCGGTTGAGCTCAAAGAGTACGAGGACAACCCTAAGGCGCTCCTCGACCTGGAAGCCTCCCGCATCGACGTGGTGGTGATGGACAACGTCACCGGCCGCGACTTCATCGCCAAGCGCCCCGGCCAGTTCAAGGTCCTCCCCGGCTTCATCAGCAAGGAGCCGTTCGGGGTCGCCTTCCGCAAGGAAGACACCGCGCTGCGCACCAAGGTTCAGCAGGCCCTCGACAAGATGGTCAAGGACGGCACCATGGCGAAGATCTCCCGCAAGTGGTTCGCCGAGGACATCACCAACCCGAAGAAGTGGTAGCCGGAATCTCTCCGGTATGGTAGAAAGGGACCCGTACTCGACGGGTCCCGGCTTTTATTCCGCACTATGTGAAGGCAGTACTATGACTCTTTTCAGCAAACCATCCGGCAGGGTCGTCATCGCGACCCTGCTTTTTTTGTGGGCGCTCGCCCTTCCTTTCGCCGCCTGCGCCGCCCCTGTGGATCCCGACCAGGTTTTCAAAAATGCCAGCGACATCATGGCGCAGGGGGATCTCTCCGCCGCGGTCGCCGAGCTCCAGAAGATCCCCAAACCCGCCAAGGGGGAGGACGGCGAGGCGTACGCCCGGAGCCGGATGCAGATCGCTAGGCTCGAGTTCTCGCTGGGGGAGATGGAGAAGGCTAGCGCCGCCGCCAAAGACGTGCTCGCTCTCTACCCCGACAACAGCGAGGCGAAGAATTTCGCGGCCTCGGTGGCTGCCGCGCGCCAGCCCGGCTACGTCACCTTCTTCAAGGATTGCCTCCGGTTCCTCCCTTCCCTGCTGAAGGGGGCGGTGACCACCCTGCTCCTGGTGGTCGGCACCATGCTGATCTCCCCCCTGGGGGGCCTTTTGATCGCCCTCGGAAGGATCAGCGCCTTCCGCCCGGTCTCGGCCCTTTGCTGGTTCGTCATCTGGTTCTTCCGCGGCACGCCGCTTTTGCTCCAGCTCTTTTTCATCTACTACGGCCTCCCTTCGCTGGGGATCACCCTTCCCCCCGCCACCGCCGCCATCATCGGCCTCGGGCTCAACTATTCGGCCTACCTCGGTGAGATCATCCGCGGCGGGATCCAGAGCATCGACCACGGCCAGATGGAGGCCGCCAAGGCGATCGGGATGACCTACCGCCAGGCGATGCGGAGGGTCATCATCCCGCAGACCTACAAGAGACTCATGCCCCCCATCGGCAACGAGTTCATCGCCCTCATCAAGGACACCGCGCTCGTTTCCACCATCGCCATGGTGGAACTCATGCGCTCGGCCGACCAGCTCTTCAACACCTACTTCAACGTGACGGCCCTGGTGCTGGCTGCCCTGGTCTACCTCGCCTTCACCACCCTCTTCACCTTCATCTTCCAAAGGATCGAGTACCGTGCGGGGATTTATGAACACCGATAGGCAGCCGCTCATAGAGCTTCAGGGGATCGTCAAACGCTTCAAGAGCCTGACCGCCGTCAACGGGGTCTCCCTCTCCGTCTACCCCGGCGAAAAGCTCGTCATCATCGGCCCCTCCGGCTCGGGAAAATCGACCTTGCTCCGTTCGATCAACTTCCTGGAAGAGATCGACGAGGGGACGGTCCGCTTCGAGGGGCACGAGGTGGGGTACCACCGGCGCCACGGCAAGCTCCACCTCGACAAGCAGTCGGTGATCTGCCCCCTTAGGGCCGAGATCGGGATGGTCTTCCAGCACTTCCACCTCTTTCCCCATATGACCGTACTCGGCAACGTCATGGAGGGACCGCTCACCGTCCAGAAGAAGCCGGCCGCCGAGGCACGGCAGATCGCCCTCGACATGCTCGCCAAGGTGGGGCTCTCCGACAAGCAGGACGTCTACCCCGCCACCCTTTCGGGGGGGCAGAAGCAGCGGGTGGCCATCGCCAGGGCGCTCGCCATGCGCCCCAAGCTGATGCTCTTCGACGAACCGACCTCGGCCCTCGACCCGGAGCTCGTCGGGGAGGTCTTCGACACCATCCACACCCTGGCCGACGAGGGGATGACCATGATCATCGTCACCCACCACATGGGGTTCGCGCGCGAGCTCGCCGACCGGGTGATGTTCATGGAAAAGGGGGACTTCATTGCGCAGGGAACGCCGCAGGAGTTCTTCGACAACCAGGGTGGCAACGAGAGGATCAAGAGCTTTTTAAGCAGGCTGATCTAACCCCGCTACCCCCGCCCTTTTGGCGGAGAGGGACGGGGTGAGGAAGGGGAGCCGAAGGGTAGAGCCGGCCATCCCAGGCGGATTGCCGGACGAGGGAGAGTTTTGCGGGACAAAACTCCCCTGGCCTGCCGGGGTGAGGCAGCCTGGGCAGGGGCCTGACAAATGGTCCAAAAATGCTAAGCATGCGAACTATCAATATAATTAAGATTAGCTTATTTTGGTAAGACCAAATAATTGTCTTGCTCAGCGGCGCCAAAACGTGGTAGAAAGCCCCGTTTGTTTAAAAAGAGTATACAGTGCCGTCCGCGTCGTCATCTCTCTGTAATGTCGAGAGAAATTAGGTTGGGAACGGAAGGCGCTGGCGAGACAATTCAACTACCGGCCAGACCGGAGACCACTCCTGACAAAGGACCGTCAATGTTCCTACAGCAACTGATCAACGGGGTAGCCCTCGGGAGCACGTACGCGCTGATAGCTCTCGGCTACACCATGGTGTACGGCATCATCACCCTCATCAACTTTGCCCATGGCGAGATCTTCATGGTCGGCGCCTTCGTCGGGCTCCTCCTGATCACCTACTTCAAGCTCAACATCTTCGTGGCGATGTTCCTCTCGATGAGCTTCTGCATGATCCTCGGGGTGGTGATCGAGCTGGTCGCCTACCGCAGGCTGCGCCGCTCGTCGAGGCTCTCGGCGCTGATCTCCGCCATCGGGGTTTCGATCTTCCTCTCGTCGCTGGCGCTCATGATCTTCGGCGCCGACGCCAAGGCCTTCCCGGACGATGTGTTCCCGCTTCGGCAGATCAAGATCGGCAGCGCCGAGGTCTCCACCCTCCAGCTCTCCATCATCGGCATCTCGGCCCTGTTGATGCTCACCCTCGAGTTCATCGTCCAGAAGACCAAGATCGGCAAGGCAATGCGGGCCACTTCCGAGGACTACACCGCCGCCGCCCTGATGGGAATCAACGTCAACCGCGTCATCTCCTTCACCTTCGCCCTCGGTTCCGCCCTGGCCGCCGCCGGCGGCATGCTGGTGGGACTCCTTTTCAACGCCGTCACCTTCAACATGGGACTCATGGCCGGCCTTAAAGCCTTCGCAGCCGCCGTCCTGGGCGGGATCGGCTCCATCCCGGGCGCCATGCTCGGCGGGGTCCTCCTCGGGGTTACCGAGGTCTTCGGGGTCGCCATCGGCTATTCCTCGTACCGGGACGCCATCGCCTTCACCATTCTCGTCCTGGTGCTCCTGCTGAAGCCCACCGGCCTCCTCGGCCAGAAAATCCAGAAAAAGGTTTAATAGATATGGGTCACTTCCTTCAGAGCATCGTCGGGTCCGTCGACCCGTATACCCTCCAGATCATCGTCAACATCGGGATTGCCATCCCGCTTGCCCTCGGCCTCAACGTCATTACCGGCCTGACCGGGCAGCTCTCGCTGGGACACGCGGCGTTCATGAGCATCGGGGCGTTCATCGGTGCCATCCTCACCAACCGGCTCGGGCTCCCCTTCGAGCTGAACCTGATCCTGACCGGCCTGCTGACTGCGCTGATCGGCGTGCTGATCGGCTTCCCGATCCTGCGGCTGACCGGCGATTACCTGGCCATCTGCACCCTGGGCTTCGCCGAGATCGTCAAGGTCGTTTTCCTCAACCTGGACATCACCAACAAGGCGCTCGGCATGCAGGTAGTACCGGCCAAAACCTCGATCCCGATGCCGATCTACGTCTGGGTGGTGGCCATCATCTCCATCGTGTTCGTGACCTTCCTGCAGTCCTCCCGCCTGGGCCGCGCCCTGAAGGCGATCCGGGAAGACGAGATCGCTGCCGAGGCTATGGGGATCAACCTGGCGATCTACAAGGTCAAGTCCTTCGCCATCGGCACCTTCCTGGCCGGTATCGGCGGCTGCCTTTACGCCCACTTCATCAACTACATCAACCCTTCCGACTTCGGGTTCCTCAAGTCGGTCGATATCCTCAGCATGGTGGTGCTCGGCGGCCTGGGAAGCATCCCCGGCACCGTGTTCGGCGCCGCCGTCCTCTCCGCCGCCCCGGAGTTTCTCCGCTTCATGTCGCAGTACCGTATGCTCGTCTACGGCGCGCTTCTCGTCTGCCTCATGGTCTTCCGCCCCAACGGCCTTTTGGGCGGTGTCAACTTCACCGGGATGCTGATGAAGGCGCTGGGCCGCAGGGCAAGCGAAACCCTCGCCGCGGATCCGAAGCGGCGCGAGCTGTAAGGGCCTTCGAGGCCTCACCTTACCGAAGGAATTTTCCGCATGGCAAGCATACTGAAACTCGATAAAGTAACCATCCGCTTCGGCGGCCTCGTGGCGGTCGACAAGGTCGACCTCGCGGTCGAGGAGGGGAGCATCCAGGCGCTCATCGGCCCCAACGGCGCCGGCAAGAGCACCCTCTTCAACCTGATCACCGGGATCTACACCCCGACCGAAGGGGAGATCCGCTTCGGCGGAAACCTCATCAGCGGCAAGAAGACCCACCAGATCGCCGCCCAAGGGGTGGGGAGAACCTTCCAGAACATCCGTCTCTTCAACGAGCTGTCCGTCCTGGAAAACGTGCTGATCGGCGCCCACACCCAGGGGAACTGGGACCTCTTCGGCACCCTCATGGCGCCGACCCCCTGGATGAAAAAGAAGGAAGCCGAGCTGGTCGATCTTGCCATGGAGTGCCTCCATCGCGTGGAGCTGACCGGCAAGGCGGGCGAGCTGGCCAGTAACCTCTCCTACGGGCAGCAGCGCCGCCTGGAAATCGCCCGCGCCCTGGCACTTCGGCCGAAGATCATCCTCCTCGACGAGCCGGCCGCCGGCATGAACCCCTTCGAGAAACAGGCCCTCATGGATATCGTGAAGAAGATCAGGGCCACCGGCGTCACCGTTTTCCTGGTGGAACACGATATGAAGTTCGTCATGGGGATCTCCGACCGGATCGCGGTTCTCGACTATGGGATTAAAATCGCCGACGGGACGCCGGAAGAGGTACGCGCCAACCCGAAGGTTATCGAGGCCTACCTCGGCAAGGCGGCGAACCAGTAATACTGGTTCCAGGTTCTACGTTCCAGGTTCCACGTTACAAGTACCACTGATTTGGTGAAGCAGCATAGGCAGCATTTTGATAATTTAAGCATAGTACGCAGCTCTAGGTCGCGGTTCACGCCTCTACGCCATTTGGTCTCAACGTAGAACGTAGAACGTAGAACAGAGAACGTAGAACTGTTTCCAGAGGTTTTTATGCTCGTTGTCGAACAACTCTCCGTAAATTACAAGGCGATCAAGGCCCTCACCGAGGTGAACTGCGAGGTCAAGCATGGTGAGATCGTAGCCCTGATCGGTGCCAACGGCGCCGGGAAGACCACCATCCTCAACACCATCTCCGGTATCGTCCCCGCTGCCAGCGGGCGGATCACCTTCGAGGGTAAAGACATCACCCAGGTCCCGGCCCACGACATCGTGAAGCTCGGCATCTGCCAGGTCCCCGAGGGGCGCCGCGTCTTTTCGAAGATGAGCGTGCTGGAGAACCTGGAGATGGGTGCCTACTCCAAGAACGACAAGAAGATGATGCAGGAGGGGATCGAGCGCGCCTTCCAGATGTTCCCGCGCCTGGCCGAGCGCCGCAAGCAGCTCGCCAAGACCCTTTCCGGCGGAGAACAGCAGATGCTCGCCATGGGCCGCGCCCTGATGACCAACCCCCGCCTGCTCCTTCTCGACGAGCCGTCCATGGGCCTCGCCCCGATGCTGGTCGAGAAGATCTTCGAGGTGGTCACCGAGATCAACAAGGCCGGGACCACCATCATGCTGGTCGAGCAGAATGCCCACATGGCCCTCTCAATAGCCAACCGCGCCTACGTCCTGGAGACCGGCGAGGTGGTGCTGAAGGGCGACGCGAAGGAGCTGGCCGCCGACCCCGAGGTAAGGAAGGCGTACCTGGGTGAATAGGGTGCCGCGCCCCGCACATCAACCGCTGGTTAACCCCTACCTGGCTGTCCTGGTAGGGGTTTTTGCCGTCTCTTTCTCGGCGCTCTTCGTGCGGCTTTGCAGCGCTCCGCCGCTCGTCATCGCGAGCTACCGTCTCATCTTCACCTTTCTCCTGCTCCTCCCCGCCGGCCTCGCCAGCCGCTTCTCCGGCATCCGGGAGATGAATCGCCGTCAGTTCCTCCTCTCCGCGGGCAGCGGCGTCTTCCTGGCGCTCCACTTCGTCACCTGGTTCACCTCGCTCAAATACACCTCGATCGCCAGCTCGGTCGTGATCGTCACCACCCAGCCGGTCTTCGTGGTCCTGGGGTCGTGGCTGTTCTACAAGGAGAAGGTCCCCCGCAAGGCCGTGTACGGCGGGCTCTTGGCCATCTCGGGGAGCTTGGTGATCGGCGCCGGGGACTTCAGGATGGGGATGGAAGCCTTCCTTGGCGACCTGCTGGCGCTCGCGGCTGCCATCTTCATCTCCGGCTACATCCTCATCGGACGCAGGCTGCGCGGAAGCGTGGAGCTCTCCGGGTACACCCTGGTCACCTACGGCGCGAGCTCGCTGGTGCTGGCGGTAGGGACGCTGGCGGCCCGGGTTCCGTTCTACCCCTACCCTGCCACCGACTGGGCCCTCTTCTTCGGGCTGGCCGCCATCTGCACCGTCCTTGGCCACACCACCTTCAACTGGGCGCTCCGCTACGTGCAGGCGTCCGTGGTTTCGGTGAGCATCCTCGGCGAGCCGCTGGGGGCCATCGTCTGGGCCTCGATCTTCCTCAAGGAGTATCCGACCACCCGGCAGCTCCTCGGGGGCTCCATCATCTTCACGGGGCTTTTCATCTTCACCCGCGTCTCCGCCCGTTTCACCAAGAACCAAGGGGCGCTCACCGCGTCCGCGACGGAAGCATCATGAACGCCTATTTCAACTTCTTCATCAGTATCTGGATCAAATTCTTCTTCCTCCTCACCCCCTTCTTCGTTCTCTCGGTCTTTCTTTCCATGACCCAGGAGATGGGAGGGCGCGAACGGCGCAAGCTTGCCGTGCGGGTAACCCTGGCTGTGCTCCTTGCCTGCTTTACCCTTTACTTCTTCGGTAACCACCTCTTCTCGCTGTTCGGTATCACCCTGGACTCCTTCCGGATCGGCGCCGGGGTCCTTCTCTTCCTCTCCGCGGTTCAGATGGTGCAGGGAGAGGCGGTGGCGCCCGGCGAGCGGCAGGACGACATCTCGGTGGTCCCGCTGGCGATTCCCATCACGGTGGGGCCCGCGACCACCGGTGCGCTGATGGTCATGGGGGCGGATCTTCAGGAGAACTGGCAGGTCATTGCGGGGTGTGCCGCACTGGCGGCGGCGGTGGTCTGCATCGGGGTGATACTCTTCTGCGCCTCTGCCATCGAGCACGTCATCGGAAGAAAGGGGATCACCATCCTGAGCAAGCTGACCGGCTTGATGCTGGCCGCCATCGCTGCCCAGCTGGTCTTTTCCGGGATCAAGAACTTCCTGCACATCGTCTAAACGTACAAAGGGGACTGGCGCCACAGGTGCCAGTCCCCTTTCTTTTAGATGCACATTCCTCTCGTGAAGCCTCATCGGAGGTATTAGGGGGTTCAAAATCCCCCTTTGGAAAAGGGGGATTTAGGGGGATTTGCCTTGGCAGCCAATGCGAAATCCCCCCCCTTTTATTTCATCGCCGCCGCCAGCTCCCCGAGCGTCTGGATCGCCCGCTCCACCTCTTCCGACCAATAACCGGCGTTGAGACGTATGCAGTTTTGGTACTTCTGCCGTGGGCTGAAGGCCGGGCCGGGTGCGATGGTGATCCCCGCCTTCAGCGCCTGCTCATAGAGCACCAGGGAATCGACGTAGGAAGGGAACTCCACCCAGAGGACGAAGCCCCCCGCCGGGTTGGAGATCCGGGTCCCCTCCGGGAAGTAGCGCCCCACCGCCTGGGCCATCTGCATGGTCTGTCGGGCGTGGATGCGCCGGAGGCTCCGCAGGTGGTGATCGTAGCCGCCATTGGCCAGGAACTCGGCGATGGCGAGCTGCGGCGGCGTGGCGTCGGCGATGGTGATCACCCCCTTCAGCCGTTCGATCTCGGACTGATACCGTCCCGGCGCGATCCACCCGACGCGGTAGCCGGGGGCGAGCGTCTTGGAGAACGACGAGCAGAGCAGGACCGAGCCGTCCTTGTCGTAGGACTTGGCCACCCGCGGCCGCTCGGGTGAGAAACTCAGGTCCCCGTTCAGGTCGTCCTCGATGAGCGGCACCTGGTGCGATGAGAGCAGCTCCACCAGTTCCTTTTTCCTGTCATCCGGCATCAGGCACCCGAGGGGATTGGAAAAATTGGTAACGGCCAGGCAGGCGCTGATCCTGTTGTGCTCGAGGGCGTAGCGAAGGGCGTCGATGCTCATCCCGTCCCGGGGATGGGTCGGGATCTCCAGGGCCTTCAGGCCGTACAGCTCCAGTGCCTGGAGAAAGTTGTAGTAGGAGGGGGACTCGATGGCCACGGTGTCACCGGGACGGCAGGTCGCGAGGAGCGCCAGGTTCACGGCCTCCATGCATCCGCAGGTGGTGACGATCTGGTCGGGAGTGAGGGTACACCCGGCATAGACGAGGCGGCGGGCCACCTGTACCCGGAGCTTCTCGCACCCCGGGGGGCTCTCGTAGGAGACGCTCTGCTCCCGGTAGCGTCTCGCCTCGGTGGAGAGCATCCGGTTCAGGCGGTCGATGGGAAGATGTTCCGGGTTCGGGATGGCGGCCCCCAAAGGCACCAGCGAGCGGTCCCGCATGTCGCGCATGATCATGCTGGAGAGTTCCTTGATGCTCACCTTGGTTGGGAGGGAGCGGACAGTGGACATGGAGGGCTCGGCAGGGATGTTCCCCCGGCGCGCGAGCACGTAGTAGCCGGACTGGGGGCGGGCCTCGATGAGACGGCGGTCCTCCAAAAGGCCGTAGGCCTCCATCACGGTGTTGATGCTGACGCTCAGCTGCCGGCTCAGGGCGCGCACCGACGGAATACGGGAGCCGGGGCCGAAGGTCCCCTCCTCTATCAGGTGGGACACCTTGCCGGCCACCTCCTCATAGAGCGGCACTTTCGAGCTGTTAGACTGGATCATGGTCTCCATGGCGTGACATCCTATCGCGTACACTGACAGTGGAAAAGTAACAGTTGCGGTCATAATATACGGTTACAGTTTCCGCTTTGTCAAACTGTTACGGTAACAATTATAATTTAATGTATCTGTCACTCTCGACTCTCCTCCGCTATAGTTGTCATCATCACAATGAGGTGACGGCCGCATACAGCGGCGAAAAGGGGGAGAGCCATGGAAATCGTGCTCGATGACGGCGCGGTACTGGGAATTGACGGCAGGCACGGGCTCTGTGCCGTGCGATGTCTGGAAGGGGCGCTCTACGTGACCCGCACCGGCGACCCGAGGGATTACTGCCTCGGCCCCGGCGAGCAGATGGAGATCGGGAAGCGGGACCAGGTGGTGGTCGAGGCCTGGGGCGCAGCGCGCCTTAAATGCACCGCCGCCGATACCGCCGCCGCCCGTACCCGCGGCACCGAATCGTGGCACCTGGTCGGCTCGGCATAACCCACCCGGACCACGAAAACTACACCATCTTAAGGAGAGGTATATGGAAAAAAAGCTCAGCAAAAGCGCACAGAAAGTCCAGGACGCCCTGGCCGGCCTCGGCCTCTCCTGCCAGGTGGAGGAACGTTCCGCCAGCACCCGTAGCGCCGAAGAGGCTGCCCAGGTGGTCGGCTGCGACGTCGGCCAGATCGTGAAATCCCTCCTTTTCCGCGGTGAGGTGACCGGTCAGCCGCTCTTCGTGCTCGCCAGCGGACGCAACCGGGTCTGCGTCGACAAGCTCGCGGCCCTGGCCGGTGAGCCGATCGGCAAGGCCGATGCCTCCTTCGTCCGCGAGAAGACCGGGTTCGCCATCGGCGGCGTGGCTCCCTTGGGGCACCCCGAGAAACTCGCCACCATCGTCGACGAGGACCTGCTGCAGTACTCCGAGCTCTGGGCGGCGGCGGGAACCCCGGCGGCTCTCTTCCGGCTTACCCCGAAGGAGCTCACCGTCATCACTGACGGCCGGGTCGCTTCCGTGCGGGAGATGACATGACTACCGTTGCATCGCTCGATAGGGATTCATCCCGGGAGGCGAGGCTCGGCGTCATCTGCGGTCTCGCGGCCTACCTGGTCTGGGGCTTCTTTCCGATCTTCTTCAAGCTGGTCTCCCAGGTTCCGCCCCTGGAGGTCGTCGCCCACCGGGTCGTCTGGTCGATGGTCTTCCTGACGATCCTGGTCACCGTCAAGGGCCGCTGGGGAGACCTCCGTGCCGCCTTCGGGACCCACAAGACGCTGGCCACGCTCTGTGCCACCACCGTCCTCATTGCAACCAACTGGCTGGTCTTCATCTATGCCATCGGCAAGGGAGAGGTGCTCCAGTCGAGCCTCGGCTACTTCATGACCCCGCTGGTGAACATCGTGCTCGGCTTCGTCTTCCTTCACGAGCGGATGAAGCGCGGACAGGCTATCGGGGTCATGCTGGCCGTCGTTGGCCTCACCCTTTCAGCCCTCCGGCTGGGTACCATCCCCTGGATCGCGCTCGGCCTGGCGGCCACCTTCGGGCTCTACGGCCTTTTGCGAAAAACAGTGCCGGTCGACTCCCTGGTTGGGCTCTCAGTGGAGACCTTCCTGGCCGGACCCGCCGCTGCCATCTACCTGGGATACCTGGGTGCGACCGGGCAGGGCACCTTCCTGGCCGGCTCCCTGGGAGACAGCACGGTGCTCCTTCTCTCCGGGGTGGTCACCGCCATACCGCTTCTGATCTTCACCGCCGCGGCCAAGCGCCTGAGGCTCATGACCATCGGCTTTCTCCAGTACATCACCCCGAGCATCCACTTCCTTTTGGCGGTCTGCCTCTACGGGGAGGAGTTCAACGCGACCCACCTGGTCACCTTCCTCTGCGTCTGGAGCGGGCTGGCCGTCTATTCCTGGTCCGCCATCGCCTTTGCCCGCAAGCCTGCCGTTGCGAGCGCGCGCATGGAGACAGCCGCCGAATGAGCGACGCCATGGAGGAAGCAAGCTCCGGCGCGGCGGCTGCCGGGCGGACATCATGCCTCGCGGACGGGCTGAAGACCGCCTGGCCGATCTGTCTCGGCTTCATCCCGATCGGGCTCTCCTTCGGGGTGCTGGCGCAGAAGGCGGGGCTTGGGCCGGTACACGTGCTCCTGATGTCGACGGTGGTCTTCGCCGGGAGCTCCCAGTTCATCGCCGTCTCCATGCTGCAGGGTGGCGCCTCGGCCGCCGCCATCGTGGCGACCACCTTCGTCGTGAACCTGCGGCACCTCCTGATGAGCTCCGCCATGTCGGTACGCTTTCCCGGCGTCCGCAAGCGCTTCCTGGCCCTCTTCGCCTACGGGGTCACCGACGAGAGCTTCGCCGTCAACATGGCCTGCTTCCGGAAAGAGGGGTGGGACCGCTGGCGCGCGCTGGCGGTCAACCACATCACCAACCTCTGCTGGATCGTCAGCACCGTCGCCGGGGTCTACATCGGCGACATGGTCCCTGCCGGGGCCTTCGGAATCGATTTCGCCCTCCCCGCCATGTTCATCTGCCTCCTGATCTTCCAGTTCCGGGAACGGCTCCACATGGTGACCGCCGTCATCGCCGCCCTCCTGTCGGTCTCCTTCTCCCTGATCTTCACGGGGAACGGCCACGTCATCGCCGCCTCCTGCGGGGCGGCCACCATCGGCTTTCTCCTCAAGAGGCGGGCCAAGAGGAGGGGCGATGCCTGACACCGGTTACCTGCTGATCGTCTTCGGGATGGGGCTTGCCACCTACCTCCCGCGCATGCTCCCCCTGACCGTGCTGGCCAACCGCAAGCTTCCGCGCTGGCTGACCGACTGGCTCGATCTCATCCCGGTCTCCATCCTGAGCGCGCTCCTTGCGCCGGGGCTCGTGACCTCCGGGACGCCGCGGGTGCTCGACCTCTCCAAGCCCGACCTCTTGGCCGCCATCCCCACGCTGCTCTTTGCGCTGAAGACCCGGTCGCTGGTGGGAACGGTGATCGTGGGCATGGGACTTTACTGGGCGATATCGGTCTTGAGGTAAGAAGGGAAGGCCTGGAGTGAGGGGCAGACTTAAACGTAAAAAGACGCCGGGCATCTCTGCCGGGCGCCTTTTTGCGTACCGTCTTGGTAAATCTATTTGTCTTCGGCGAGCAGGGTGCGGTCGTTCTGGAAGCTCGTATGCCTGATCTCGTGGAACTTCTCGAGGAGGCGTTCCACGGTGAGCGCCTTCTTCTCTTCCCCTTCCACATCGAAGATGATCTCGCCCTTGTCCATCATCAGGAGCCGGTTGCCGAACTCGATGGCGTGGCTCATGTTGTGGGTGATCATCATGCCGGTGAGCTTGTACTCCTCGATGAACTTGTTGGTGAGCTCCAGCACGATCTCCGCGTTCTTCGGATCGAGGGCCGCGGTGTGCTCGTCCAGAAGGATCAGGTCCGGCTTGGAGAGTACCACCATGAGGAGCGTCAGCGCCTGCCGCTGGCCGCCCGAGAACATGGCGAGGTTCTCCTTCATCCGGTTCTCCAGCCCCATCTTGAGCTGGGTGAGCTCCTGCCTGAAGAGCTCGCGCTTCGCGTGGTTCAGGCTGCGCTTAAGCCACTTGAACCCCTTCCGGTAGGTGATCATCATATTGTCTTCCAGGCTCATGTTGGAGGCGGTCCCCAACAGGGGATTCTGGAAGATCCTGCCGATATGCCTGGCCCGCTTGTACTCGGGCTCCCGGGTGACGTTTTTGTCGTTGAGGAAGATGCTGCCTATCGTCGGGGTGATGGTCCCGGCGATCAGGTTGAAGAGGGTTGACTTGCCGGCGCCGTTGGAACCGATGACGGTGATGAAATCACCTTCCTTGACCTTGAGATTGATATTGGAGATGGCCACGTTCTCGTTGACCGTCCCCTGGCCGAAGATCATGCGTACGTCTTTTAACTCAATCATTTTTCACCACTGCCTTAGAGGGCCTCTTCAGTTTCCTGCTCTGGGTCAGGACCAGGAGCACGATAATCAGGATACCCTTGATAAGATTCAGATCGTTCGGCGTCATGTTGATGAGGTAGCCGTAGTAGCGCCCCACGTAGAGAACGCCGTGGAAGCAGACGGAACCGAGCAGCGCGCATAACGTGAGGACGCTGATCCGGTTGCTCTTCATGATCAGGAATTCGCCGATCATGACCGAGGCGAGGCCGGAGATGATGATCCCCTGGCCGAGGCCTACGTCGGCGAAACCCAGATACTGCGCGGCGAAGGCGCCGGAAAGGGCCACCAGACCGTTGGAGAGCCCGAGGCCGATCGCCTTGAGCGTCTTCGGGTTCACCCCCTGGGAAACGACCATCTGCTCGTTGTTCCCCATCGCCCCGATGGTGAGCCCCAGGTCGGTGCGGAAGAAGAGGTCGAGGAGGAACTTGAGGAGGAGCGCCACCAGCACGAAGAAGACCAGCGACTTGTAGTCGTCCGGCACGATCCCATCCAGCTTGTCGTTGACGACGGTGAGAACGGTGTCGACGTTGAGAAGCGGCACGTTGGCGCGGTTGCCGAGCACCCGGATGTTGACCGAGTAGAGCATGGTCATGGTCAGGATACCGGCCAGGAGGTTCGGCACCTTGAGGTGGTTGTGGATGAGAGCCGTGACGTACCCGGCGATGACGCCGCCCGCGAAGGCGAGCAGGAGAGCCAGCCAGAGGTTGACCCCGGCCAGGATGCAGGTGGCCATGATCGCCGCGCCGAGCGGGAACGAGCCGTCCACCGTGAGGTCGGGGAAGTCGAGCACCCGGAAGGAGATGAAGACCCCGAGCACCATGATTCCGTAAATGAGTCCTTCTACGAAGATACCTTCAATCATGACGACGCTGTTTCCTTGTTCTTTTATCAGAGCGAAACCCCGTGACCTCCATTTTGCGGAAGGACACGGGGCCTCTTGGACTACGTGATGATTACTTCTTTACGAGCTTGCCGTTCTGGACGATCTTGTTCGCGGTCTTGACCAGGTTGGGCGGAACGCTCAGCCCCAGCTTTTTCGCCACGTCCAGGTTGATGAGGAGGTCGACGTCCGAGGCCTTGGTCATGAAGCGGGTCGGCATCTGGTCGGGGCGCTTTCCTTTGAGGATCTCGGCCACCATCCTGCCGGTGACCCGTCCCATCTTGTAGTAGTCGAAGCCCCAGGCGGCCAGCACCGGGAATTTCTCGGCGGAGCTCGGGTCGGCCGACATGACCGGCACCTTGTTCTTCATCGCGACGTCGGTCACCGCGGAGAGTGCCGAGACCACGGTGTTGTCGGTGGAGATGTAGATGGCGTCGACCCTCCTGATGATCGCCTGTACGGCCTCCTTCACCTCAGAGGACTTGGAGACGGTGGTCTCGACGTACTCGATGTGGAGATCCTTGCAGGCCTGCTTGACGACGCCGGCCAGCACCACCGCGTTCTCCTCGGAGCTGGTGTAGATGTGGCCAAGGCGCTTCACCTTTTTCATCTTGAGGAGCAGTTCGATCTGCTGTTTGACCGGGGTCATGTCGGAGACGCCGGTCACATAGCGGGGGCTCTTGGTGAGCGACCTGACCAGCCCGGCCTTGACCGGGTCGGTGACGGCGGAGAAGATCACCGGGGTGGTCTTCAGGGTGTTGACCAGGGCCTGGGCGGTGGGAGTGGCGATGCCGACCGCTACGGCGACCTTTTCGGACTTGAACTTGTTGGCGATGGAAGCGGCGGTATTGGAGTCGCCGTTGGCATTCTGGAGGTCGTACTGGACGTTAACCTTCTCGGCAGCCAGCTCGTCCTGGATCCCTTTCTCGACGGCGTCGAGGGCGGGATGGGAAACTATCTTCGAGACCCCGATCAGAGCCTTGCCGGCGGGGGCGGCAACGGCCGAAGAAACAGAGAGGGCGACTGCAAGTACGGCGGATGCCAGAGTAACTAGTTTTCTCACGGGTCAACTCCTATTCCATTGTATTTTCCAGCCAGCGATCCAAAAGGTCCTCTGGTCAGAATGTCATGCCAATCGCGAGAGAATACCACCGCACCAGATACTGCGTCAACGGCTTTATCAGCCACAACGAACAATTGGTTGCCGCGGCCAAATAGCACGAAACACAGGAAAATCCGCCGGGCTTCTATCGCAACCACGACAAGGTCCAGCACCGCACGCTGCCGTTCCGCGTTCGGCTCGATGCCGGGTCCCGTTCCATCCGCAACCAAAACTATAGGGGTTGCATTCGGAGAAACAAAAGTTAGTATTTGCTAATACGCCACAGTAAACGTCCGCCCGCGCGGCGGAAGGGGGTGACACCAAATGTCCATGCTATTCATCACAATCGACCTTACCGGAAAAGACGCCGTTTTCATCAGCAACTGCTATCGCTACCACAGCGGTTTGGCCAACTTAGCGTTGTACCGGAACCCGCCCGCCGGCCTCCCCAGCCTTGAACAGGCCAAGGAGAGAATCGACGCCTTGCAGGCAGCGTTCGAGGGTGGGACGACCGGAAATCGAGTGCATATCGAGCTACGCAAGATAGCCCGCCGCGATGTCACGGACATGTTCAAAAGGATCATCAGCTACTTACAGTCGGTGGCAACCGACGAGGATATCCCGGCACTCATTCAGTCGGGGTTTGGGGTACGGCGCTTCGGCGCTCGCAAGAAAGCTGCCCCCGCACCGGCCGTCTGAGATTCCGCCGCATCAGGTCGCCTGCCCACCCTTTGGGGAGGGCAGGCGCTCCCACCAATCACGTCTGCTCGCCCAGTCTACCGACATCTAACGTCAATATCCCCAATTGCCATTGCTACCAGACAGGTTACCGGCATCGGTCTCTAAATAGGCTTGCTTGAGCTGATAGGCAACCATTATTACGATGTCCGTCGCCCGGCTTGGTCGTTGGATGCTGAAGGCCGGTCTTGCGCCAGCGATGCGGCCCCTCTCCGCACCGATTTCAGGACTTGAGATGACGATGTTTGGTGGTGCATACCTGTTGGCAATTCCTCGGACACCACGTAGTACCCCGCCCCTCCAAGGTTAATCTAGCGACCTGCGATAACTTAGTCCCCCGATGATCATCATCAGTCCTGGGATACCCATAGGTAGTCCTAAGACGCCTATAGTAAGCGCTACGATACCTACGAGCCCCTTATCATCACCGTCACCGAGTCGAAGGATTGCGATCTGCATCTTGACCATTCCTTTTGTAGCACGAGAAATTCTCGTGTCTGGGGTTGTGAAGACCATCCACGTCATATCCAATGCTATCGTCAAGGTAAAGAGTGCGGGCGGAGGAGTAAGTAAGCCATCTAAGACCTCGCCGCCGCGACGGGTACCGCTTAAGGAGATGATTGTTGCGCTCGATAAATGGACAACCGGTGTGAGTAGAGGGGTCAACTCCGGCAATCGTTCTTCCCGAAAGAGCGGAGAAGGCGATCACAGGACTAACCAAACCTGTCGCAAGGACCAACCATGCCTATCGCAGGACCAAGCCCGCCATGCCACCGCCGACGAAGAGATGTGCTGACTTCTTAACCTACACTCAAGCAGACCTCAGGGCTGTATCTTCGTAGCGGGAAGGAGGACGGGCCACGTGGAGGGAAGGGGCATGGAGAGGGAATTTGCAATCAGAAAGAAGAAAAGGCACTTACGCGGTTATCGTAAGTGCCTTTTCTGTAGGTAGCTGTATGGTGCCCAGGACGGAATCGAACCGCCGACACGAGGATTTCCAATCCTGGGCACCGCGGGGTAACCGTTTGATAGCAAAAAGTGCTACGTGAAGCGTGACTACGCAGTCACTCCCCTTAAGAGCACCTCCCACACGCTCAGGATACCACCCGATCAGGTCTGCAACGGACGTGTGTAGGCGTCCGCTATTTTGCGTGGCTTCCGTCGCAGTACGGGCTATTGGCGGTTTTTCCGCAGTTGCACAGGTGAACCTCCCTCTTCTCCTTGACCTCGAAGGCGATCGGAGTAAGGCCGGTCCCGTGGTGGGCACCGCTGCAAAACGGCTGGTTGGTGGATTTGCCGCAGGCGCAGCGGTAGTAGGTTCCGGGCTCGAGTTCGATGGCAATGGGCTTGTTGGGGGTGATGACGACGTCGCTCATGTTTGGCTCCTTTTTGTTTGGTTGTTCTGCTGGTGATTGAGTCCTGTATCGGCTCAAACCCGCCAGACAGTTGAAATTCCGGTCACAGCGCCTGTGGCAGGCAGACGTTTTTGACCGAGTTCGCCACGCTTCCGCAGTTTTCACACCGGACGGTCGGATGGTCGGTGACCTGTCTGAGAATCTCCCACTCCTGCTGGCTTTCCAATTCGCACAGATGCCCTTGGTGTTCCTGTTGAGAGCAGCAACTCATAGATTATCTCCGATTGACCTGACGCCTCCTTGGGGGCGATGGCCAATTGTTCTTTACCTGTATTTGGCGTTGATCTTTTCCAGCGCCTCCTTCGAGGGGCGTAATTTTTCGTCCGGCAGCTTGACAAGCGGCGTGACAACGAGCATTTCGTGCTCGGCAAACGCTTGCCGCCCTTCGTTCACATACAGCAGCCCCGTAGTGAAGACCTTCCCGTTCCTCTCTTCCTCGAGCAACGTGACGGCTCCCATCCGGTCGGTCGGATCGTACTCCTTGCCAGTCTTCTTAAGGCGGATCACCGATCCGTCGTGCAACTCAACCTCCCTGACCGTCCCCGGTTCATAGTCGGCCCGGATCTCCTCGTGGTCCATGGGGAGAAAGTTGATCTCGTGCAGCGGCAGGTCGTGCTCCTTGCCCCAGGAATAACTTTTGGTGGAGCCTTCGCCATTATTGAAGGAGACACAGGGGCTGATGACGTTCAAAACGGCAGTGCCGCGGTGGGAGAACGCCGCTTTGAGAAGCTCCTGCAGCTGCCTCGGATCGCCTGCGAAGGAGCGGGCGACGAAGCCGCAGCCGGCCATGATCGCCTCCAGGCAGAGGTCCAGCGGCGGCAGTTCGTTCACCCCTTTATGCTTCAGCTTCTGCCCCAGATCTGCGGTCGCGGAGAGCTGCCCTTTCGTCAGGCCGTAGACTCCGTTGTTCATTATGATGTAGACCATGTCGACGTTGCGGCGCAGCAGGTGCTTGAACTGGCCGAGGCCGATGGAGCCGGTGTCCCCGTCCCCGCTGACGCCGATGGCGATGAGATCGCTGTTGACGGTGGTCGCGCCGGTGGCCAGCGACGGCATGCGCCCGTGCAGGCCGTTGATGCCATGCGAGCGGCCGAGGAAGTAGGTCGGGCTCTTGCTGGAACAGCCGATGCCGCTGAACTTGGCGACGCGGGTCATGTCCAGCGAGAGGTCGTAGGCGGCACCGACGATCACGTTGGCGATCGCGTTGTGGCCGCAGCCGTTACAGAAGGTGGATTTGGAACCGTTATAGTCGGCCCTGTTCAAGCCGGGTTGGTTGGCGGTGGCAGAACCCTTGGCAACGTCAGTCATGCTTTCTCCTTTGCCTCGTGCGCCAGGACCGATCCGCTGATCCAAGTAGCGGTCAGAGGGAGCCCGTCGCACTTCGCTATCGAGACGAGGCGGCCGGCCACGGCCGGGGCATGTAGTTGCACCAGTTGGTGCATCTGCCCGTCCAGGTTGTTCTCGACCACGTATACCCGCTCATGGTTGCCGATGAATTCCACCAGGCTCTGCTCCAGCGGGAGCGCGCGCACCCTCAGGTAGGAGGTCGGAACCCCCGTCCCCTCCAGAAGGGCCCGCGCCTCCTGTACGGCGAGGTCGTTGCTCCCGTAGGAGACGAGGCCCACCTCGGCGTGGGCGGTCAGTTCGGTGACCGGCCCCGGGACGATGCTGCGCGCGTGGTCGTGCTTTTTCGCCAGCCGGGCCAGGTTCGCCGCCCAGACCTCGGGGCGTTCGCTGTAGGCGGCCGCCTCGTCGTGGCCGGTCCCCCGGGTGAAGTACCCCGCCGCCGGATGGCCCGTGCCGGGAAGGGTACGGTAGCCGATGCCGTCTCCGTCGGCATCGGCGTAGCGCTGCCATGCCCCGTTCAAGCGGGTGAGATCTTCTGCGGAGAGGACTTTACCGCGATCGAGCGGTTTGTCGGGGTACTCGAAGGGGCGGGCCGGCCAGAGGTTGGTTCCCAGGTCCAGATCGCTCAGGACGATGACCAACGTCTGCAGGCGTTCCGCGAGATCGAGTGCGCTGCCGCCGAATTCGAAACATTCGGCGATCGATGCGGGGATCAGGCAGACATGCCGGCCGTCGCCGTGACCGAGGGTGTACGCGGCGAGCAGATCCCCCTGTGCCACCCGCGTCGGCAGGCCGGTGGCCGGCCCCATCCGCTGCACGTCCCAGATCACCGCAGGGATTTCCGCGAAATAGGAGTACCCCGCGAATTCCGCCATCAGCGAAAGGCCGGGTCCCGAGGTCGAGGTCATCGAACGCGCCCCTGCCCACCCCGCGCCGACCACCATGCCGATGGCCGCCAGTTCGTCTTCGGTCTGCACGATAGAATAGGTCGCCCTCCCCTCGCCATCGCAGCGCAGCTCCGGGAGGTACTCGCTCAGGTTATCCACTATGGAGGTCGCCGGCGTGATGGGATACCACCCCACGAACTGCACCCCTCCGAAGACCGCGCCGAGCGCTGCGGCGCTGTTGCCGGTGATCAGGAAGGTTCCCTCGGTCTTGTCCATCCGTTCGACACGGAAGGGGTCGGTCTTGGCCATCTGCGCGGCCGCCCGCTGGTAGGCGGCCTTGGCAACACCGAGATTCAGGGCGACCGCCTTCTCCTTGCCGTTCAGGTTGTAGGCCAGGGCCTCCTCGATCTCCGCCAAGCCGATGCCGAGCAGATACG
The DNA here is from genome assembly GCF_023652955.1 of Geomonas sp. Red32. Classification (GTDB taxonomy): domain Bacteria; phylum Desulfobacterota; class Desulfuromonadia; order Geobacterales; family Geobacteraceae; genus Geomonas. Next base: position 365,614 of record NZ_JAKLOY010000001.1, read on the forward strand.
CCAGCGTGCCGACGTACACCATGTTGGCGACGTACGGCCTGAGCCTGGTTTCGGCGCCGGACTGCTGGACCAGTTCGTTCACTGGCATCGGGTAGTAGGTCACGTCGTCGCGCCTTGCCACGGGCTCTTCCTCCCCCGGATAGAGGCAGATGCCACCAGGCTCCAGCGTCCTGACATCTTCCTGGATGGTCGCCCTGTTCATCGCCACCAGGATCCGGGTCTCGTCGCAGCGGGCGAGAAAACCGTCACGGTTCACCCGGATGGTGAACCAGGTGGGGAGCCCCTGGATGTTGGAGGGGAAGATGTTCTTGCCGCTGACCGGGACACCCATCTTGTGGATGGCCCGCAGCAGCGTGTTGTTGGCGGTCTGGCTCCCGGAGCCGTTCACGGTGGCCACGGTGATGGAGAAGTCGTTGACCACCCCCCCTCGACCGGGGCCGACGGTCGCGGGGGGATCGGCATTCGAGACGGCAACGCTCATACGGTAAACCTCGCTTTGACGTACTGGTTGATGAGGCTGAAAGCGGTGCCCCTTCCCTGAAGAGCCGCTTTCAGCCTCGCGGTGATCGCTATTTGAAGAGTTTCACCCGGCCCGCCAGAGGCTGGAATTCCTTCTCGGCAGGCTGACCGACCGGCTTACCGAAAGGCATCTGGGCGATCAGCCTCCAGGTGGCGGGGACGCCCCAGGCCTCTTTTACCGCCTCGTCGATGATCGGGTTGTAGTGCTGAAGCGTCGCTCCGAACCCCTCCTGTTCGAGGGCGGTCCAGATGGCGAACTGCAGCATGGCCGATGATTGGCTGGCCCAGACCGGAAAGTTCTCCCTGTACAGGGGAAACTTCTGCTGCAGCCCTTCGACCACGCTGGTATCCTCGAAATAGAGGATGGAGCCGTACCCGCTGCGGAACGCCCCGTCGATCTTGGCTTCGGTAGCCGGGAACCCCTCCGGCGCCACGATCTTCATCAGTTCCGCCTTGGTCAGGTCCCAGAGCCGGTCATGATGGTCGCCCAGGAGGATGACCACCCTCCCCCCCTGCGAATTGAACGATGACGGCACGTGCTTTACCGCCTCGCCGACGATCTCCTCGATCCGCTCGTCGGTGGCGACCGGGTCTTTGGAGAGAGCGTAGTAGGACCTCCGGCTCTTCACGGCCTCAAAAAATGATCTGCTCATAAAAGATTCCCCTTGATTGGCCTAGTGATCCCTGAGACCGCCTACTTCAACTGCTGAAGCAGGGCCGTGTTGTCCTTATCCTTGATCATCTCGATCTCCAGGATGATGACGATGTCGTTGCCGATCAGCACCCCGCCGGTCTCCAGGGTCTTGTTCCAGACCAGCCCGAAATCCTGGCGATTGATCCTGGTGGTGGCGGTGGCCCCGCGACGGAGGTTGCCCCACGGGTCCTTGCTCTCCCTGGTAGGCCCATCAACGGTGAGCACCACCTCCTTGGTCACGCCGTGCAGGGTCAGGTCCCCGGTGACTTTGAGTTTGCCCTTGCCCGCTTTGGCCACGGTTTTCGACACGAAGGTCATGGCCGGGTACTTGGCGACGTCGAAGAAGTCGGCGCTCCTCAGGTGTTCGTCACGCTTGGCAACGTTCGTGTTGATGGAGGCGGTATCTATGCTGATCTCCACCCGGGACTTGGTGATGTCCTTGTCGTTGATGGTCACGGTCCCGGTATGCTTCAGGAAGTTGCCGTTCACCGTGGAAACCATCATGTGTTTCACCTTGAAGCCGATGGTGGTGTGGTCCGGGTCGATGCTCCAGTTGGAAGCAAGGGCAATGGTCGGCATGACCAGTGCGAGGAATGTGGTGATGCTTGCGACGATGCGTTTCATACTCTCTCCTTTCGCTGTTTGCGCGGTTATCCTTCCCGTTCAGTCAGAATCGAGCGGCAGTCTCAAGGGCCTTCCGGACCGCCTCCCTCTTTAATTCTGCACCCTGCTCCGTAGGGAGCCCCCCTCCTTCCAGCACTATCGCCTCGAACTGCTCAACCCCCATGACCTCCATGACCGCCTTGAGGTAGGGTACCGAATGGTCCTCCTCCTTGCCGAAATGGAAACCGCCGCTCGCGTGGATATGCAGGCATTTCTTCCCTTTGCCTTTCAACAGCCCCTCCGGCCCGGTGGCGGTATCGCGCAAGGTCTTGCCGTACACGCAGATGGCATCGATGTACATCTTGAACTCGGCCGGGAAGCTCAGGTTCCACATGGGGGTGACGAAGACGTACTTGTCGGCGGCAATGAACTGGTCCGCAAGCCGGTAGATCCTTCCCAGCTTCCGCTGTTCCTCCTCCGCAAGGGCAACGAACTTTTGACCGCTTCGCAACTTGGCGACGCCGCTCAAAACATCGGCATCGAACCTCTGGATGTTGTCCCGGTAGAGGTCGAGAATGCGGACCTCATCCTCGGGATTGCGCCGTAGGTACCCGTCCAGAAAAGCCTTCCCGACCGTGAGGCTGTTAGATTGCTCCACGGGTTTGAGGTTGCAGGTTATGTAGAGCAGTGAGGCCATTTCATCGTCCTCGGTGGCGGCGGTGGTGGCGGTGGTGCCGTTGCTGGTTAACCGTTCCTCTAGCCACAACCGTGCCAGCGGAACATCCCCTTAAAAAGGCAGGTTACCGACTCAACGCGGCACCCGATTACAAAATAGCGTAATCGCTATTGCATTATATTGTAACAACTGGGATAATTACGAAATAATGTAACTCGTTGCGGTGGCGTGACGGAGAAAGCGGAGGAGGGTTACGTGAGGTTCAACCGAGACGTTTTTTTCAGACAGGCGACGCTCAGGATCTGCAGCAGCCTCAAGATAGATAACGCCCTTAAAAGCGCTTACGACTATCTGAACGAATTTTTTCCGATTGATGAGCTGTTCCTGGACATCCTTGATGCCGATCTTGGGGCGATACGAAGGATCGCACATATCAGGGGAGGGAAGGTTCTGGTCCCGGAACTGATCGTCCCGCTCCCGGAAAAGCTCAAGAACTGGCTGACCGGGAAAGATGTCCCCTTCATCATGGATCCGGCCGATCCGCATGCCCAGGCCATGACCCCGCTGGTCAAGCTGGTAGGAGTTTCGGACCTCGTGGTCCCGCTAAAAATCGAGGGACACCCCATCGGTTTCCTGGTGCTACGGGCACAGGGGCTCGGGAGGTACCGTGCTGAGCAGACCGAGATCCTGTCGGTGATCTCCGAGCCGTTCGCCATCGCCCTCGCCAACGCCTTGGCTCACGAGGCCGTGCTCAAGTACAGTGATCTGCTTCTTGACGACAACCGCTTCCTGCAAAAGGAGCTCTTTCCCCAGAAGGGGGACGAGATTATCGGGGGGAATTCCGGGCTGAGAAACGTTATGGAGACGATTCGGCAGGTAGCGGGACTTTCCAATACCGTGCTGCTTCTCGGGGAAACAGGTACCGGGAAGGAACTGATTGCCAACGCGATTCATTTCAGTTCCCGGCGCAAGGATGGCCCGTTCATCAAGGTGAACTGCGGCGCCATTCCGGAATCCCTCATCGACAGCGAGCTGTTCGGCCACGAAAAAGGGGCCTTCACCGGGGCCACGGTGGAAAAGCGGGGACGTTTCGAGCGGGCCAATGGAGGCACCATTTTCCTCGACGAGGTCGGTGAACTCTCCAGCCATGCGCAGGTCCGGCTGCTGCGTGTCCTTCAGAACCGGGAGATCGAACGGGTAGGGGGAACCAGGGCGATTCCGGTCGACATCCGGGTGATTGCCGCCACCCACCGCAACCTCGAGAACATGGTTGCCGAGAACCGGTTCCGGGAGGACCTCTGGTTCCGTCTCAACGTCTTTCCCATCATGGTCCCTCCCCTGCGCCAGAGAAAGGAAGACATCCCTGCCCTGACGAGGTACTTCGTCGAACTGAAAAGCAGGGAGCTCGGCATCGCCATCCCACCCGCCATCGCCCCGGGGGCGCTGGAGAGGCTCACGCAGTTCGACTGGCCCGGAAATGTCCGCGAGCTGGAAAACCTGACCGAAAGGGAGCTGATACGGCACAAAGGTGGGCAGCTTTTCTTCGATGGATTGCTCTCCCCCCAAAGGAAGGTGAGGGAGTCTCATCGCCGGGAGGAACGCGATTCAGCCCCCTCTCAGACCCTCGACGAAATGATTGCCAGCTACATCAGCAAGGTCTTGAAAGCGACCAACGGGAAAATCCACGGTCCCGGCGGGGCGGCAACGGTGCTCGGCATCAAGCCGACCACACTAAGGGCGCGTATGGACAGACTTGGAATTGCTTATGGCCGAAAAAAGTGCTGACTTATGCGCGACGGGGCAGCGCAAAGCCACGTTGAGCCGACACTGGAAGGGGAGCGGGTGATCCGGGAGGAAGCTGTCTTTTTGAGGCACGCAGCGTACCGGCAGGGACGAGGGCCAAAAGAGCGCAACGCGCTGAAAACAACCGGGCTGGAATCTGGGGACGAGACCTGCGCCCAGCATCTGCGTCAAAACGAAGAAAAGGCACTTACGCGGTTATCGTAAGTGCCTTTTCTGTAGGTAGCTGTATGGTGCCCAGGGACGGAATCGAACCGCCGACACGAGGATTTTCAATCCTCTGCTCTACCGACTGAGCTACCTGGGCAAGAGACCAACTTTATACTTTAATTATCCGGGGGAGTCAACCCTTTTTTAACCTAGTGAGCAATCAATTTCGTTGGCTCACGATACCCCATCCTCACCCCTACCCTCCCCTTGAAGGGGAGGGAGAGAGTGGTTGAAGCCGGAAGAAGTATCTGGGGGGATGCGGTGTCAGTCTAAGATAGGCCTACTTATCGTAGACTAGGCGCGGGAGATGAAGCGGCCGTCGCGGGTGTCGACCTTGATCTTCTCGCCGGTCTCCAGATAGGGAGGAACCTGGAGCTTGTGGCCGGTCTCCAGGGTCGCTTCCTTGGTCTGGGCGGTGGCGGTGGCATTCTTCAGCGCGGGGAGGGTCTCGGTGACCACCAACTCGACCACCATGGGCAGGTCGACGTTCACCATGCGCTCCTCGAAGATGCCGAGCTGGACCTCGGTCCCGTCCAGAAGAAACGGCGCGAGGGCGGAGAAGGAATCCTCTTCCATCTCGAACTGCTCGTAGGTCTCCAGGTCCATGAAGACCCCCTTGCCGCCGTCGGCATAGAGGAACTGCCCCTTGTGGCGCTCGAAATCGGCCTCGTCGACCTTATCGCCGGAACGGAAGGTCTTCTCAAGCACCTGGCCGGTAATCAGGTTCTTGTACTTGGTCTTGACCATGGTGTTGGCCCCGCGGGCGGAGGGGGACTGGAAACTGACGTCTACGATAACACAGGGGGCGTTGTCCTGCTGAATGACAAGGCCCTTTTTGAAGTCGTTGGTGGTGTACATGAAGATCTCCTTTGCGAAATTCTCTCTTATTTATCAGAAAAGCATGGTAACTTCAACAATTCGACAACTAAACCAGGAGGCACCATGAAGATAGATACCGAGTTCATCAAGCTGGACAGTTTCCTCAAGGCAGTCGATGCGGTCTGCTCGGGGGGCGAGGCCAAGATCATCATCTCGGAGGGAATGGTCACTGTCAACGGCGAGGTGGAACTGCGCCGGGGAAGGAAACTGCGTCCCGGCGACCGGGTCGAGCTGGGGGAAAACAGCTTCCTCGTTGAATAGGCTCACCCGCCCGCGCGCTTGGCCTTGTAGCCGCGCTTGGTCAATTCGGCGAGCAGCAGCTCGCCGTGGTCCCCCTGGATCTCGATGGTACCGTCCTTGGCGGTTCCACCGCAGCCACAGCGGCGCTTCAATTCTCCCGCCAGGTTGGTCAGCTCCGTTGCATCCAGAGGGAGACCGGTGATGACCATGACGTTTTTGCCGCCGCGCCCCTTGCTCTCCCTGCGAATCCGCACCACACCGTCTCCGGCGGGGGCTCCCGCATTCTTCCGGCAGACGCACTCCTTAGCCGGCTTTCCGCATCCCGGGCACATCCTTCCGAATTCGGTGGAGTAGACGACAGGGGCTTCGTTGTTGGAATGACTCTTTTTCATAGAGGTTTACATAGCAGAAAAGGAGGCGGGGAGGCAACGGCAAATGCCGTGGCTCATACACCAACAAAGAGAATTGCTTTCAGGAAACCTCTCACTCCCTTACAGATACAGGCCGGCGACTTTAGCGATGCCGGCATCTGGCTCACGGCACTGTGTGTACCCCCCCCCGGTCCCCCCTTTGACAAGGGGGGGGACCTAGTTTCGGCACTGGTCCCCGGAATTCCCCGACGAACCTTCGCAAAGGGGGGAACCAGCGGGCACCTTCACCGGTTGTTTGAGGGGAGCTCGAGCGGCTTGGGGACCTCGCTCTCCATGATCGGGCGGGGGGTGAGCCGGTCGGGGATCTTTAATACGGTCACCCCGGCGGGTGGCTCTATTTCCTCGTAGAGGGGAGCGCTCCCCCGCTGATAGGTTTTCGAGAAGTGCATGGGGAGCACGTAGGAAGGGCGCAGCTTGTCCAGCAGGAGATTGAGGTCCGGCGTGCAGAGGTGGCGGGAGAGCCTGGCTTTTTGACACTCCGAGGCAAGAAAGGCACATTCGCAGATGAGCAGCGTCACTCCCTGGTGGAGCCCCACCAGCTTGTCCATGTTCTCCTCCGAGTAGCCGATGTCGGTGAGGTAGCCGATGCTCGCCGGTGTCTCCTCTTTCGTGATCCGCCGGTATAGGGCGGCAGCGTCGGGCTCGGTCCGCTCTTCAATCGCCTCCCCTACCCTGGCCGGATACCATACCGCACTTCCCGCAAGGGTGCCGGTGTGAAAAAGCCTCTCGAGCGTCCTCAGCCACTCACCTTTCATCACCCCTTCGGCCGCCATCTTTGCATCGTCGACGACGAAAGCGTCCGCCTCGTCCACCCGGTAGGAGAGGACCGGAATCCGGTGCTCGCACTCCACGCTCCTTACCGATAGAAACCGGTTCCGGTAGAGCTCTCCCCCCCTCTTTCCCTCATCTCGCGGGGCGAATGCCTCAGGACCGCTGAAGAGGGTGCTGGCAATGCGCTCGCCCTCGATCTCGCTCACCCGGAAGTTACCCCAGAAGGTCTCGGCGAGATTCCAGTCGTAGCTGGAGAACTTGTTGGCCATCCGGCCCGCAAGACCGGGCGGGCCGAAGACTTCGATGGTTCGCGGGGAGGCATGACTGTGGCGGATGACGCTGTCCATCCCCATGAAATGGTCCATGTGGGCGTGGCTGATGAAGATGGCATCGATGGAGGTGTAAATCCGCTTGGCGAGGTGGTGCATCTTGCCGCAGTCGAAGAGGAGCGAGCGCCCGGTAGGACGGACCCGCACGAGCAGCAAGGGATCGTCGAAGAGCCCGGCAAAGAAGGTCGGTTCAAGGTAGCGAAATGGCTTCGGCATGGCCTCATTTTATCATTTCGTTGATCTCGATCAATGGACACCGCGCCGGAAAGGCTTAAAGTACAATTAAGAGAGAGCCATAACAGAAAAGGAGAGCATCATGGCACTGAAAAAAGGTGTAGAGCTTGGCGAGAAACTGAATCTGGCGAATCTGGCGGGGTATCAGGATGGGGCGGTTGTCAGCCGGACGGTGATTGACAAGCCGGTAGGAACCATTACCGCTTTCTCTTTCGACGCCGGCGAGGGGTTGAGCGAGCATACCGCTCCCTATGACGCGTTCGTGCAGATCCTCGACGGGGAGGCGGAGATCACCATCGAGGGGAAGGCGCAGACGGTTTCGGCTGGGGAGATCATCATCATGCCGGCCAACAAACCCCATTCGCTTAGGGGGGTGAAAAAGTTCAAGATGCTCTTGGTGATGATCAGGGCGTAACCTTTACCGTAGGATAAAAATGAAAATCCCCCGCGGGCCGATATGAGCACGCGGGGGATTTTTTATGTAACCCCCATCCTCACCCCTGCCCTCCGCTTAGAGGGGAGGGAGAGACTAGTGGGGTGCAGGGTGGCAACGAAAGACTAGCGGCAGCCGCAGGTGGTTCTTTCCTGGACGGCGGCCTCGTACCCCTTTTTCAGGAGCTTGGCGACTTCTTTGGAGTGGTAGGTGAGGATCAGGTCGGCGCCCGCCCTCTTGAAAGCCATCATGGTCTCCATCACCACCCTGTCCTCGTCGATCCAACCCATATTGGCCGCGGCCTTCACCATGCTGTACTCGCCGGAGACGTTGTAGACGGCGGTCGGGAGATTGAAGGCGTTTCTGACGTCCCGCACGATGTCGAGGTAGGGAAGGCCCGGCTTCACCATCAGGATGTCGGCCCCTTCCTCGACGTCCATGTTGGCTTCGCGGATCGCCTCGAGGCGGTTGGCGGGGTCCATCTGGTAGCTGCGGCGGTCGCCGAACTGCGGGGTGGACTCGGCAGCCTCGCGGAACGGTCCGTAGTAGCCGGAGGCGTACTTGACCGCGTAGCTCATGAGCGGGATGTCCTTGTAGCCGTTGTTGTCGAGCGCCTCGCGGATGGCGGCCACCCGGCCGTCCATCATGTCGGAGGGGGCGACCATGTCGGCGCCGGCCTGGGCGTGGGAGAGGGCTTCCTTGGCGAGCAGTTCCAGCGTCTCGTCGTTGTCGACGTCGCCGTTCTTGATCACGCCGCAGTGGCCGTGGTCGGTGTACTCGCAGAGGCAGACGTCGGTGATGACGGCGAGCTTGGGAACGCTCTTCTTGATGGCCCGGATGGTCTCCTGGATGATGCCGCACTCGGAGTAGGCGTCGCTCCCCATGGCGTCCTTCTGCTCGGGGATACCGAACAGGATGACCGCCGGAACGCCCAGTTCGTAAGCCTCCTGGGCCTCCTCGACGATGTTCTCGATGGACTGCTGGTAGATGCCCGGCATCGAGGAGATCTCTTTCTTGATCCCTTTACCGAAAGCGGAAAACATCGGGTAGATCAGGTCGTGGCTGGATACCGAGGTCTCCCTGACCATGCTCCTGAAGATTTCCTTACTCCGGATTCGTCTCGCTCTGTACACAGGGTAGTACATGTGCTCTCTCCTTTGCTGTTGATGCCGGCACCGGCCTGGCTATGGCAGGTATTCCCGTTGCCGCAGATAGGCGCATTCAATGAAGTGCTTGCGGCGGTGAAGTTAATTATAACGCTACCACTACTGCGAAGTCCCCAGGAAAGCCACCTTCCCTCCGGACTTCCGTCCCCTCCATCCTCACTGCCCTCCCCCTTGAAGGCCGAGAGCAGAAGATGAGACAGGGGAGGATTCCTACTGGCCGGGCGCCGAGAAGTGCTCGATCATCAGCGCGGTCAGCGCGTCCAGCGTGTACTCGTCCGGCTCCATGTGGATCTCCAGGCCAAGCTCCCGGCAGGTCTTGGAGGTCACCGGACCGATAGAGGCGATCCTGACTCCTTGCATCAGGTGCAGGAACCGGTTGTCGCCCAGGATGGCGGCCAGATTCTGGACAGTCGAGGAGGAAGTGAAGGTGGCACAGTCCACCCTCCCCTCTTCCAGCGCCCGGAGCGCGGCAGCCGGGATATCGGCGGGAGTGATGTTCGCGTAGGCTACCGGGGCGAGCACGTCGGCCCCCATCTCCCTCAGCTTTTCGGGGATCACTTCGCGCGCCCGGTCACCGCGGGGAAAGAGAACCCGTTTCCCGGCGATATCGAGATTCTTGAAGGCGGTGACGACACCTTCCGCCTTGTAATCTTCGGGGACCAGGTCGGCCCGCACTCCGTAGGGGAGCAAGGCAGCGGCGGTCTTCGGCCCGACCGCGCAGACGCGCGTGCAGCAAAGCGCCCGGGTGTCGAGTCCGAGGTCGCTGAGTCGTGCAAAGAAGTATTTCACCGCGTTGTAGGAGGTAAAGATCACCCAGTGGCAGCTCTCCAGCGCCTCGATGGCGGCGTCGAGCTCGGTGTAGGTCACCGGGGGAGTGATGTCGATGGTGGGGCAGCTGTAGACCCTCGCCCCCAGCCGCTCCAGCTTGGTCGCGAACTCGCCCGCCTGGTCGGCGCTCCTGGTGACCAGCACGCTGCGGCCGAAGAGCGGACGGTTGTCGAACCACCGCAGCGTCTCCCTCAGTTTCACCACCTCGCCGACCACGGTGATGGCGGGTGCCTTGAAGGAGGCCTGGCGGGCCTTCTGGGCGATATCGGCGAGGGTACCGGTGAGGACTTCCTGCTCGGGGCGGGTCCCCCAGCGGACGAGCGCCACCGGGGTCTCGGGCGAGCGGCCATGGGCCATGAGATTGGCGGCGATCTGGGGAAGATTCCGCACCCCCATGTAGAAGACCACGGTTCCGCTCCCCAGCGAGAGCCCTTCCCAGTCGATCTCCGAGCTCGCCTTCCCCGGATCTTCGTGCCCGGTCACGAAGGCGACCGAGGTGGTCACCTTGCGGTGGGTGAGCGGGATCCCGGCGTAGCTGGTAGCACCGACACCGGCGGTGATGCCGGGGACCACCTCAAAGGGTATCCCGGCGTCGACCAGCGCTTCGCACTCCTCACCGCCACGGCCGAAGATGAAGGAGTCGCCCCCTTTGAGGCGGGCCACCACCTTACCCGAGAGCGCCTTTTCCACCAGCAGCTCGTTGATCTGGCTCTGCTCGCGGTTGTGCTCGCCGCCGATCTTCCCGGCGTAGATGAGTTCGGCATCCTTGGGGGCGATCTTCAGAAGCTCGTCGTTGGCCAGGTAGTCGTAGAGGACCACCTCGGCCTTGGCAAGGCAATCGCGCCCCTTGACGGTGATCAGCCCGGGATCGCCGGGACCGGCACCGATGAGGTAGACGAAACCTTTTTTTGAATTGGAGTGTGTCATAGCCTCGGCTCTGTCGCCCCCCATGGGGCCTTACTCCCCCCTTGTTAAAGGAGGGCTGGGATTAGCTGCCAACTCAAAGGGCAAATCCCCCCTGCCACCCCCTTTACCGAGGGGGGAACGTTGGAGCGAGACATGCTCCGCTGTACGAGTGCCAAGAGCGTGGTGGCAAACATGCTAAAACAGCAAAAGGCTAAGGGATGTCCTTTAGCCTTTTGCCTCTATTGTCGGTCTCGGTCCGGTGCATCCGGCGCGGCTGCGGACAGCGGCCTTGCTCCTTAGACCGGGATCTCCTTCTCCTTGGAAACCTCGCGCTGGTACACCTCGGCGAGGATGGCGTGCCCCCCTTCGGCCAGAAGCTGCTCGGCGAGCTTCACGCCCAGCTTCTCGCAATCCACCGCCGGGCCGGTCACGCTCCCCTTGACGGATACCTTGCCGTCCACGGAGGCGATGAAGCCGGTCAGGTTCAGCTGGTCGCCGGACACCTCGCCATAGGCCGCGATCGGTACCTGGCAGCCACCCTCGCAGCGCCACAAGAGAGCGCGCTCGGCGCGGACGGCGTGGGCGGTGTCGGGGTGATTGAAGAAGGCGATGGCGTTCTTCACTTCTTCGTTGGAGAGGTTGCACTCGATGCCGAGCGCCCCCTGACCGATGGCCGGCAGCGACAGGTCGGTCGAGAGAAGCTCGGTGGCCTTGTCGGCGAAGCCGAGACGGTTCAGGCCGGCGGCGGCCAGGATGACAGCGTCGAGGTTCTCGGTCTCGAGCTTGTTGATCCTGGTCTCCACGTTGCCGCGGATGATGACCATCTCCAGGTCCGGGCGGACCTTGAGGAGCTGAGCCTGGCGGCGCAGCGCGGAGGTACCTATCTTGGCCCCCTGCGGCAGGTCGGCGAACTTCACCCCGCGGGAGATGAGGGCGTCACGCGGATCTTCGCGCTCGGTGATGCAGTAAAGGCCGAGACCTTCCGGGAACTCGGTCGGGACGTCCTTCATGCTGTGGACGGCGAGGTCGATCTCCCCCCTCAGCATGGCCTCCTCGATCTCCTTCACGAAGAGCCCCTTGCCGCCCACCTGGGCCAGCGGCACGTCGAGGATCTTGTCGCCGATGGTCTTGATCTTGACCAGGGTGACGGTCATGCCGGGGTAGCGTTTCTCCAGCTCGGACTTCACCCAGTTTGCCTGCCAAAGGGCCAACTGGCTCGCACGGGTCCCAATTCTCAGCTCTTTCAGCGCCATCATCTATCTCCTTTTCATCCGAATCGGTAGGGTTCTCAGCTTTGGTTGCCGCTAGTCCTCGAGCTCCATCAGCCCTTCCTGCGGGGCGCCGGTCTCGAGGTCGAAGAGGTGCCGCAGGGCGTCGACGTAGAGGTCGTTGCGGTTTCCTTGCTCGGTTTTCTTCAGCACGCTGGTCGGGTGGTGCAGCAGCTTGTTCATGTAGGCGTTGGTCAGGGCTTCGAGCTTCTTCTCGGCGTCGGGGGGGAGGTTCTTCCACCCGGCGAGGGTCTTGGCGAGCTCGCCCTTCCTGATCTCGTCGAAGTGGCTCCTGAGCGCCACGATGGTCGGGGTCACCTCCAGCGAGGAGAGCCACTTGAAGAACTGGCCGATCTCCTGCTCGACGATCGCCTCGGCCTTGGCCGCCTCGATCTTGCGCTGCTCGAGGTTGGTGGCCACCACGCCGTTGAGATCGTCCACCGTATAGAGGTAGATGTTCTCGACGTCGTTCACCTTGGGGTCGATATCCCTCGGAACGGCGATGTCGATGAAGAACATCGGCTTCATCTTCCGGCGGCGGAGCACCTCGTGCATGTCCTTCTCGCGGATGATGAAGTGGGGGGCGCCGGTCGAGGAGAGGATGATGTCCGCCTTGTGGAGCTGGTCGAACAGGTCCTCGAACTTGATCGGTTTGGCGTCGAATTCCTCGGCGAGCTTCTCGGCCCGCTCGTAGGTACGGTTGGTGACCATCACGCCACGGACGCCGACGTTGATGAAGTGCTTGGCGGCCAGCTCGCACATCTCGCCGGCGCCGATCAGCAGAACGGTCTTGTCGGAGAGGTCGCCGAAGATCTTCTTGGCGAGCTCCACCGCGGCGAAGGCGACCGAAACCGCCGAGGAGGCGATCTTGGTCTCGGTCCTCACCCTTTTGGCGACCGAGAAGGCCTTGTGGAGGAAGCGGTTGAGGATGATCCCCGAGCTCCTGTATTCGGCGGCGTAGCCGTAGGAGGTCTTGATCTGGCCGAGGATCTGCGGCTCGCCCACCACCATGGAGTCGAGGCTGGAGGCGACCCGGAAGACGTGACGGGTGGCGTCCTCGCCGTGGTAGCTGTAGAGATGGGGCTCGAGGGTCTCCAGCGGGAAATTGTGGTACTCGGCCAGAAAGCGCTTCAGCCGCGCCATCCCGCCGGCGACGTCGCGGGTGGTGGCGTAGATCTCGACACGGTTGCAGGTGGAAACGATGACCGCTTCGGTAATGTCGGGCAGATCCACCACCTGGTGCAGCGGCTTCTCCATCTGGGTAGGCGAAAAGGCCACCTTCTCCCGGATCTCGACCCCGGCTGTTTTGTGCGATAGCCCAACCACGATTATGTTCATAAGGTACTGTCCCTTCTCAAGAGTGGAGGCGCGGGGAACGCCGTCTCGATCATGCTCACTTGTAGCTGTGCAGCCCCGGCAGGAAGAGGTTCACTCCCAGGAAGGTGAATAGCATGATGACAAATCCGAAGATGGAAAGCATGGCGGCCTTCCTCCCGCGCCAGCCGGTGGTGAGCCGGCCGTGGAGAAGGGCTGCGTAGATGAACCAGGTGATGAGCGACCAGGTCTCCTTGGGGTCCCAGCTCCAGTAGGTCCCCCAGGCGGTCTCCGCCCAGATGGCCCCCGAGATGATGGCGAAGGTCAGAAGCGGAAAGCCCCAGGTCAGGCAGCGGTAGCTGATCTCGTCCAGGATGTCCAAAGGCGGAAGCTTCTGGAAGAGCGAACCCAGCCGGCGCTTCTTCAAAAAGTGCGACTGGATGAGGTACATGATGCTGGTGCCGAAGGAGATAGCGAAAGCGGCGTATCCCAGGAAGGCCATCACGGTGTGGACCACGAGCCACCGGCTCTTCAAGGCCGGGTTCAGGGGGGGGATCACCGAGGAAAAGGCGGCCGAGACGGCCAGGATGATCAGCGCCAGCGGTACCACGAAGGAACCGAGGATGGAGACCTTGTAGCGTCTTTCGCAGAGGATGAAAACTGCGACGACCGAAAGGCTGAAGAAGGAGAGCGCTTCGTGGAGGTTGGTGATCGGGGTGTGCCCCGCCTCGAGATAGCGGTTGGCGGTGAAGCCGAGGTGCAGGAGGAAGCCCAGGTAGAGCGACCACCGGGCCGCGCTCCCGAGCTGATCCTTGGGCTTTACCAGGAAACAGAGGTAGAGGATGGTGGCAACCGCATAGATGACAAAGGTGCTGTAGAAGAGCGTGGCGTTCATGACGGATCCTTTTTGTCAGCTCCATCGGTGACCGGGCCTGACCCGGAGCCGGAGAATTTCAGGAGTATCTGTTCTATCGCATCCCTCTGTCCGTTTCTGATCAGAGCGGGAAGGTCAAGAGCGGCAAGCTCGGCAAAAACCCGCTCATTGTATGCGCTCCCCCCCTTTTCAGTCAATCTCTTTTCACGGAGGGTGCCCAAAAGCGAAACGGCCTCGGCGTACTCTGGTCCAAAATGCTTCTCGAGCTCTTTGACGATCCGCTGTGCCAGTGCCGGACTGGCGCCGGAAGTCGAGACAGTGATCAGGAGGCCTCCCTGTTCCAGAACCGCCGGGGTGGTGAAGTCCCCCTGGGCCGGTTCGTCCACCCGGTCCACCGGGATCCCGTGTGCCCTCCCCTCCTCGGCGACCGCCCGGTTGACCTCGGCACGCCCGGTGGCGGCGAAGACGAGCGCGGCTCCGGCCAGGTCCCCCGGGACATAGACCCGGTCGAGATGGCGGAGCTCTCCCCGGGAGGCGAGCACGGTCAGCCGCTCGTCAAGACAGGGGGCGATCACGGTGACCCGGGCGCCGGAAGCGATGAGACGGGCAGCCTTGCGGGCGGCAACCGGACCGCCTCCCACGATGACGGCATCTTTTCCCTGCAGGTTGAGATTGATCGGATAGTAGCGCAACGCACCTCCCACGGAGGCGCCAAGATAGCGCGGGGAGCCGGCGGTGTCAATCGACAATGAATTTTAATGGCGGCTTTAAAAGAGACGCACGGCTGGCGGAAGTAGTATGATTAATGGGGAAACACCCCCTCCGGCGGGTGGAATATCCGGAGGGAAGCAGGGAGGCCCTACCGTAGGGAGCAGGTGGTACGAATGGCTGGGCCGCCCCGGTTTAAGGTTCCGATTTCAACGAGTTAGCAGGGTTTTTGTCCGCCAAAACCTCAAAATCACGGAGAAATTACCCCCTTGATTTTTTCGACCGCTCATTTATAGTAATACTCACTTTTTTTATTAAAGGAGACGGTTACATGGCCAGCGAAAACGTACTTACGTTCACCGACGACAACTTTGAAAAAGAGGTTCTCCAGTCCCCAATCCCCGTCCTGGTAGACTTCTGGGCCACCTGGTGCGCCCCCTGCAAAGCCATCGCGCCGCTCATCGACGCAGTAGCCTCCGAGTACGAAGGCCGCGTCAAGGTCGGAAAAGTCAACGTGGACGACAACCCGGCCACCCCCGGGAAGTACGGGGTGCGCGGCATCCCGACCGTGATCCTGATCAAGGACGGCAAAGTGCTTGACCAGGTAGTCGGTGCCATCCCGAAAACCCAGCTGGAGGCCCTGATCAAAAAGGCACTCTAAGATGAAGAAGCAGATCCCGTTTAGGAAGTTTTTCTGTAAGGTATTCCCGCTCGCGGTTGCCGGTCTGCTGATCTCCATCCAGCCGGCAGCCGCCATCCTCCAGAAGGGGGACAAGGCTCCCCAGATCAAGCTCTCCACCACCTCGGGTCAGGCGATCACTCTCAACAACTACCGGGGATACGTGCTGGTGATGGATTTCTTCGCCACCTGGTGCGTTCCCTGCCGGGAATCGATCCCGCACCTGATCGACCTGAACCGCAAGTACGGCCGGCAGGGGTTGCAGGTCCTCGGGGTGAGCGTGGACGAGGGAACCGACCGCGAGGTGAAAGATTTCATCGCCGCGCGCAGGATCAACTACCCCGTTGCCATGGGGGGGGAGGATATGCAGACCGATTACGGCCTGCGCTCCATCCCGACCATCTACGTGATCAACAAGCGCGGCATGGTGGCGGAGAAGTTTCAGGGGTATTCCGACCAGACCGCCAAGGCGATCGAGGATACCGTCAAGCGGCTGCTGGCCGAGCCTTAGCGGGCAAGGGAGAGTACGCTTTCCCGGTACGAGAAAAGAAAAGGGACCGGCCCACGTGGCGGTCCCTTTTCCTTTTCCGGCCTTTTGCACCCTCACCCGGCCTGCGCCCCGCCCTTCCCTAAAGGGGCTAAGGCCGATCGTACTGCTCCGCGTGGTAGGAGCTCCGCACGTACGGCCCGCTCTCCACATGCAGAAATCCCATCGCCAACGCCCGTTCCCGGTACCGGTCGAAAAGCTCCGGCTCCACGTACCGCTCGACCGGATGGTGCGCCCGGCTGGGCGCCAGGTACTGTCCCAGGCTCAGGTACGAGCATCCCGCCGCAACCAGCTCTTCCAGCACCGCGAAGAGTTCTTCCTCGCGCTCTCCCAACCCCAGCATCAACCCCGACTTGGTCTTGAGACCGGGGGCCAGCCGCCGCGCCTCGGCCAGCAGGTGAAGGGAGCGGCGATAGTCGGCCCCCGAGCGGATGTGGTACAGCCGCGGCACCGTCTCCACGTTGTGGGCCAGGATGTCCGGGGAAGATGCGAGCACCGTGGCCAGGGCGGCCTCGTTCCCGGCGAAATCGGGAATCAGGAGCTCGACCTTGGTTCCCGGAGCCCCCTCGCGGATGGCAGCTACCGTCGCGGCGTAGAGGGAGGCGCCTCCATCGGCCAGATCGTCCCGGGTGGGGCTGGTAATCACCACGTGGGAAAGCTTCAACCGGCGGATCGCTTCCACCACCTGGGCCGGTTCGCCGGGGTCGGGAGGGAAGGGGCGTTCCTTGCTGACGCTGCAGAAGGAGCAAAGCCGGGTGCAGATCCTGCCGAGGATGAGGAAGGTGGCTTGGCGGTTCTTGAAACACTCGCTGATGTTCGGGCAACGCGCCTGCTGGCAGACGGTGTTCAGACGAAGCTCGCTCAAGAGCCCCTCCATCTCGGCGTGGGCGGAGGGGGTCATCTTTTTCTGTAGCCAGGCGGGTTTGCGGAGGGGGTCCATCGGCTTACTGTTCTCCTCGTGGGGAAGTCTCATGCGGTATCAGCGGACGGTACGGAGAAAATAATACTCGAAGCAGGTCCGGCAAAAGGTGTGGGTGATGTTTTCGGGCATGCTGGCCACCCAGGCGGGAACCCAGTCCCAGCGCTCGGGATCGGCCCTTCTGTGGACGCGCCGGCAGTTGCTGCACTGGCTGATCAGCCCGTGTTCGTTGCAATAGAGGCCGGCCAGCGGCGGGTGCGGCGGACGTTCCGCGGCGTCGTGCGGCCTCTCTACCACCAGGCTGTTTACCACTACGAGACCGGCCTGTCCGGCGAGAGGATACACCGTCTGGTGGAAGGTGCGGAAGACCGCCTCGCTCGAGCACTCGTACTCGTGCCGCCACACCTGGCCACTCCGCAACGCGGTCTCGAAGCGCTCCAGGTAGAAGTCCTTGGCCTCTCCGGCAATGGCGCTCCCGATGTAACTCCCGAGGCCGAACCGTTCCGAGATGGCGGGTTCGCCATCGTTTTCGGCGGCGAACCGGAACCAGCCTGAATTGAGATAGCCGATGGTGAGGTCGGGAAAAAGACCGAACACCGAGCCCGCCTCCTCCTGAAGCGCTTCGAGGCTCAGCCCTCCCAGCAGCGGCGGAAATTCCGGAATGCACCTGCTCATGTCTTCTTCGGGCACCGTCCGCCCTCCTTCCCCCCCTCAAGAGTCCAGGGGCCGCCTCGATACTTCTCACGTTCCAGCCGCAAAGCCAGCTCCCGCTCCTCGCCGGTCAGCGCCCCCGGCACCAGGCGAGCCCCCATCGCGGCCTCGAAGGAGGCTGCCAGAATTTCCTTCAGCCGCCCCTCCCCGGGAGCTGCCCCGAGCTCGGCAAGGCTCACCGCGGTTTCGGCACCGGGGGCCGGTCCGGGCAGGAAGCGGACCCCATCCGCCACCCGGTTTTCCAGCGGAATCGAGCCGTGCTGCAGGATCGCCTCCCGCAACCGGCGCTGGGCGTTGCCGCCCACCTTGCGGCCGCCGACCAGGACGTCGTACTCTTCTTTTCCCGCGAAGCAAAAGGAGGTCCGCTCCCCCAGGCGCTCTCCATGGGGGGCACGGTCGACGGCGAAGCCGGCGTCCAGCCCGAGCCGGCGATATCCCTCGATGAGAAACGAGCAGAGCCGGCGGAAGCCGGCCTTGACGCCCCCCTCGCCGGCCTCGGCAGGGGAGCAGACGATGCTGTAGGTGAGCTCATCGGCGTGGTAGATAACCCCTCCGCCGGTCATCCTGCGGACGACCGGAATCCCCTCGGCCCGGCAGAGCCCGAGATCGAGGGACGCGGCCGCCTCCTGGTAGCGGCCCAGCGAGAGGGTGGGAGGAGCCCAGCCGTACAGCCTCAGCACCGGCAGGGATTCACCCGGCCTGAAGCAGGTGAGAAGTGCCTCGTCCACCGCCATGTTGGCTGCCCCCTCCAGCGGCCCGGTGTCCACCAGCCGCCAGAGGGGCGCAGTATCGTTACTCTTCACAGAAATCCCTTTGTAGGGTGGCCAACCCTCTGCCCACCGTTTCCCTGCCACCCCTCTCCCCGCCGCTTCCTGGCAGATCCGCGTGGGCACGGGGTCCCCGGCCCTCTCCATAGTCATCGCCCCCGGGAAGGGGAGGGACGAGGGATGGGAAAGGGTGGCGAAAAGGGAGTATGCCTCATTCGCAGCAGACCTGCAAGGCGCGGGCGGCCCTCGTCTCGTCGAGCCTGCCGACCGGGGTGGTGATGGGAGCGTCCTTCAGCTCCTGTGGCGACTCCTTGGCGCAGCGCGCCGCTTCGATCATCACCGCGATGAAGGAGTCGAGGGTCTGTTTGCTCTCCGTTTCGGTCGGCTCGATCATGATGGCCTCCTTGACGTTGAGCGGGAAGTACACCGTGGGGGGATGGAATCCCCGGTCGATCAGGTACTTCGCGATATCGATGGCGTGGATCCCTTCCTTGGCCTGGCGCGCCGCGGAGAAGACGCACTCGTGCATGCAGGTCTGGTCGAAGGGGAGGTCGTACTCCTCCTTGAGCCGCGCCATCAGGTAGTTGGCGTTCAGCACCGCCTGCTCGCTCACCTCGATGAGCCCCTCGCGCCCGAGGAGGGTGATGTACCCGAAGGCGCGGACCATGATACCGAAGTTGCCGAAGAAGTCGGAGACCCTGCCGATCCCCTCCGGATGGGCCTCCACCGCGAAGCTCCCGTCATCTTTCTTCACCACGCGCGGGGTGGGAAGGTAGGGGATGAGACCGGCGCGCACGCCGACCGGACCGCTCCCCGGGCCGCCCCCGCCGTGGGGAGTGCCGAAGGTCTTGTGGAGGTTGACGTGGATGACGTCGAAGCCGACGTCGCCGGGCCGGACCTTGCCAAGGATGGCGTTGAGATTGGCGCCGTCGTAGTAGGTGAGCGCGCCCGCCTCGTGGGCGATCCGGCAGATCTCGGCGATGTAGGGGTTGAAGAGGCCGAGGGTGTTCGGACAGGTCATCATGACCGCCGCCACCTGGTCGTTCATGGCGGCCCGGTAGGCGTCGAGGTCCATGTCCCCGTAGGGGGCGGTCGGGATGGTGACGATCTCGTAACCGGCCATGGCGGCGGAGGCCGGGTTGGTACCGTGGGAGGAGTCCGGCACGATCACGTACTTCCTTTTCTGGCCGCGCGCCTTGTGGTAGGCGGCGATCAGCATGATACCGGTCATCTCCCCATGCGCGCCCGCCAGCGGCTGGGTGGTTACCTCGTCCATCCCGGTGATCTCGGCGAGCTGCCGCTCCAGCTCCCAGACGAGCGACAGCGGCCCCTGGACGAGCTTTTCGCCGCCGGGAAGCAGCGCTACCACCGGATGGCAGCCGGCAAAGAGGGCGGCTGCGTTCTCCATGACCTTGGCGTTGTACTTCATGGTGCAGGAGCCGAGCGGATAGAAGTTGGTATCCACGGAGAAGTTGCGGCGGGAGAGGTTCGTGTAGTGGCGCACCAGGTCGAGCTCGCTCACCTCGGGGAAGGCGGCCGGCTCAAAGCGCCGGAGCCCGGCGGGAAAGCCTCCGGTCGTGCGGGGGATGTCGGCCACCGGGATGCGGACCCCAGTGCGGCCGGGGACCGATTTCTCGTAGATCAGCTCCATAGGGCCTCCTGCAGGAGAGAGGCCAGCCGGTCGATCTCCGTCTTGGTCCTCTTCTCGGTTACCGTCACCACCAGGGTGTTCTCCATCTCCGGATAGTAGCTGCCGAGCGGGAGTCCGGCGGCAACCCCAAAGGGGAGCAGCCGCTCGACCACCGGCGCGGCCGGCTTCGGGAGCGAGAGCACGAACTCGTTGAAGGTGGTTCCGGCGTTGATCACGCTCACCCCGTCGATGGCGGAAAGCACCCCCCGGGCGTACTCGGCCTTGTCGTAGTTGAGCGCCGCCAGTTCCTCGAACCCCTTCCTGCCGAGGGCGGCGGTAAAGATCATGCCGCGCAGGGCGCAGAGGCTCTGGTTGGAGCAGATGTTGGAGGTGGCCTTTTGCCTCTTGATGTGCTGCTCGCGGGCCTGCAAGGTGAGGACGTAGCCACGCTGGCCGTCCTTGTCGATGGTCTCTCCGACGATCCGCCCCGGGAGGTTTCTGATGTACTTCTTCAAGGTGGTGATGAACCCGAAGTAGGGGCCTCCGAAGGAGAGGTGGTTGCCGAGGCTTTGCCCCTCGCCGGCGGCGATGTCCGCCCCCATCTCGCCCGGGCTCTTGACGAGGCCGAGGGCGACCGGATAGCTGCAGACGATGAGGAGGGCGCCGTGCTGGTGCGCCTTCTCCGCCAGGGCGGCGAAGTCCTCGACGGTGCCGAAGAAGTTCGGGTTCTGCACGATGATGGCCGCGGTCTCGCCGGTGACCGTTCCGGAGAGCATGTCGAAATCGGAGCCGTACCCAAGGGGGGCGACCTCGACGACCTGCTCCGCGACGCTCGCCAGGTATCCCCGCACCACCTCGCGGTAGAAGGGATTGACCGATTCGTCCAGGACCACCTGGTGCCTCCCGGTGATGCGGAACGCCATCAGGGCCGCCTCGGCCACCGCGGTGCCGCCGTCGTAGAGGGAGGCGTTGGAGGCCTCCATCCCGGTCAGCCGGCAGATGGCGGTCTGGTATTCGAAGAGCGCCTGGAGGGTCCCCTGGGAACATTCCGGCTGGTACGGGGTGTAGGCCGTGTAAAACTCGGCACGGGAGGAGAGGTGGTCCACGGCCGCAGGGATGAAGTGATCGTAGAGGCCGCCACCGATGAAGGGGGTGATGCCGCACCCTCCGGTGGACGCCTTCTCCCGCATGATCCCCATCAGCTCGAACTCGGAGAGTCCGGGAGGGAGGTCGAAAGACTTGGCCCTCAACTCCCGGGGGATCGAGGAGAAGAGCTCCTCGACGCTCCCCGCCCCGATCGCCGCGAGCATTTCCCGGATCTCCTCCGGCGTGTTAGGAGAGTATCCCATCACACCAGTCCTTGCACGAATTCCTGGTAGGCCGCCTCGTCCATGAGGGCGCCGACCTCCCCGAGGTCACTCGCCTCCAGCTTGCAGATCCAGCCGGCATCCTCGGCGCTCTGGTTGACCAGCTCCGGCGCATCATCGAGACGGCTGTTGACCTCGATCACCTTGCCGGAGAGGGGTGAATAGATGTCGCTGGCCGCCTTGACCGATTCTATGGCGGCCAGGATGTCAAACTGTTTCACCGATTTCCCCGCCTGGGGAAGTTCGACGAAGGTGATGTCACCCAGCTCATGCGCCGCATGGTCGCTGATGCCGACCGTCGCCACCGTTCCGCTCACCGAAACCCACTCGTGCTCCCTGGTGTAGTGCTTTGCCATCTGGTAACCCTCCCCTTGGTACGCGAATCTCGCCGCGTCGATTGTGTATCGTGATGTGAGAGGGGCAAGCGGGCGGCTCCGGCCCCTCCGCTACCGGCTTACGACCTGAGCGATCCGCCCGGGTAGAAGGGAAGCTCCACCACCTCGGCCTCCATCTCGACCCGGTCCTGCTTGATGGTGAGCACGGTGCCTGGCTTGGCGGCCTCCGGTTTGACGAAGCCCAGGCCGATGCCGACCCCGAGCATGGGAGAAAAGGCACCGCTGGTGACCGTGCCGGCCTTGGCGCCGCCGTGGAAGATCTCGTAGTGGTGGCGGGGCGAGCGGCGGGAGTTTCCCTTGAAGGCGATCTTCACCATGTCCGCCCCCTTGCGCTGCTCCTCCAGGAGGGCCTCCTTCCCGACGAAGCTCTTGTCCAGGTTGACGAAGGCGGAGAGCCCGGCGGCGAGCGGCGTCGTGTTGTCGTCGAGGTCGTTTCCGTAGAGGGAGTATCCCACCTCCAGCCGCAGCAGGTCGCGGGCTCCAAGGCCGGCCGGTTTCACGCGCGGGTCCCTGAGGAGACGTTCCCAAAGTCCGGCGACCTTCTCGGCGGGGAGGAAGATCTCGTAGCCGAGCTCGCCGGTGTAGCCGGTGCGGCTCACCAGCGCGTCGGCACCGAGCACCTTGGTGCGGATGAACTTGAAGAAGGGGATACCGGCCACCTGGGGGCCGATGACTTCCACCAGCACGTCGCGGGAGAGCGGCCCCTGCAGGTCCACTTTCGCGGTGCGGGCCGAGATGTCGGTCAGCTGCGCGCCCGGCTTCAGGCGGGAGCGGATGACGGCGAGGTCGTTGCCGGTGGTGGCGGCATTGACCACGATCATCACCTCGTCCTCGGCCAGCCGGAAGACGATCAGGTCGTCGATCACCCCCCCCCGCTCGTTGAGGAGAAAGCCGTAGCGCGAGCGCCCGGCCGGAATACTTTTCACCGAGAAGGTGAAGACGTCCTCGAGCCCCTCCGCCACCAGGTCGCCCTTGAAAAGAAACTCGCCCATGTGGCAGATGTCGAAGAGGGCGGCCTGCTCGCGGCACCACTTATGCTCGGCAAGTATCCCCTCGTACTGGATCGGCATCAGCCATCCCCCGAAGGGAGCCATGAGCGCCTTGAGTCCCTCGTGGTGCATCCTTAACGGGGTTGCCTTTAGATCCTCCATGAGTAACCCTCCTTAACCGGCCGGATTGCCGGTCCGTGGAATAAGATGCCCTGCCGCCATCGATAAAAAAAGATGAGAGGGCCGGGAAAATAGTGTAACCTGCGGCATTCCAACAGTAGCGCTTGCCAATTACGCGATATCTTTATAATGTAATAAGGACGTGGAGGCCCGAATGGATCAAGCCGCTCTTATCGACAAAATCCGAACCATCCTCACCCCCTTCGAAACCGAAAACATGGTCAGGTCTTTGAAAACCCTGACGGTGAAGAGCGCCATCAGCAATCCCTGGTTTGTCGGGATCTTTTTGATCGTGGCGTTCTATGCGGTGGTGGTACGGTCGAAGTTCGTCCTGAGCCTCCTTTTTGCCAGCGCCTCCATCCTCATCCTTATCCGGTACACCATGCCCGCCGAAGGCGACAGCCTTTCGGTCTCCTCCACCCTCCCTTTCGCTTTCGGCGCCCTGGCCATCGGTGCGGTACTCATCTACCTCTTTTTCATCAAGTCGGAGTGACAGAACTTTGCAGAAGATAGGCTTTACGTCCACCATCCCGCTCGAGGTGCTGATAGCCGCGGGTGCACGTCCCGTCGACCTCAACAATATTTTCATCACCAATCCCGAAAGCATCTCCATGATCGACGAGGCGGAACTGGCAGGGCTTCCCCGCAACGTTTGCGCCTGGATCAAAGGGATCTACAGCGCGGTGCTCGCCAGCGGCATCAACGAGATGATCGGGGTGACCGAAGGCGACTGCAGCTATACCAAGGCGCTTATGGAGCTCCTCTCCCTTAAGGGGATCCGGGTCCACCCCTTCGCCTATCCCGCGGGAAGAGACGCCGCCAAGCTCAAGGGGGAGATCGAAAACCTGATGGCCCACCTGGGGGTCGGCTGGGAGGAGGTCAACGAGGCCAAGCGGCGCCTGGACGGGATCCGCGCCAAGGTCCACGAGATCGACCGCCTGAGCTGGGAGGAGGATCGCGTCACCGGCGAAGAGAACCACTACTTCCAGGTCTGCACCTCCGACATGAACGGAGACCCCGCGGCCTTCGAGGCCGAGGTCGACGGTTTTTTGGCCAAGGCCCGTCTCCGGCCTGCCCGCAAGGAGCGGATCCGCCTGGCGTACCTGGGAGTCCCCCCGATCGTCTCCGGCCTCTACCGCTTCCTCGAGGAGCACGACGCCCGGGTGGTGTTCAACGAGACCCAGCGCCAGTTCTCCATGCCGTACGGATTGAACGACATGGTGGAGCAGTACCGGGCCTACACCTACCCGTACGACATCTTTCACCGCATCGAGGACATCGCCCGGGAATTGAAACTGCGCCGGGTGGACGGCATCATCCACTATGTGCAATCGTTTTGTTTCCGGCAGATGGAGGATATGGTGTTGAGGCAAAGCATCCAGCTCCCGATCCTCACCCTGGAGGGGGACAAACCGAGCGAGGTGGATGCCAGGACCAAGATCCGTGTCGAAGGGTTCCTGGAGCTGCTGGAAGACCGCCTCTAGCATCCCCGTTAGCCCTTCTCAGCCACAAAAATGTTACATGGCACCCCTTGGTTAGGCAAGGCGGAGGCGAAAAATTTCCAAAGATTCCGCATCCATGGTGCAGGAGCAAACGACAACGTGACCAAGAATCTTAAGATAGGAATCGACCTCGGGAGCCGTAAGGCTAAGTTCGCGCTCCTCGACGGGCACGAGATAGTCCGGCTTGCGGACCAGGACACCATCTCCTTCTACAAGAGGTACGGGAGCATGGTGGGGGACGAGCTCTCGCTGGACCTGGCGGGAAGCGGAATCTTCACCCCCGAGGAACTGACCCGGGCCGAGATCACGGTGACCGGCTACGGACGAAACAGTATCAACCTCCACGGGGCGCGGGTGATCTCCGAGATCAAGGCTCACGTAACGGGCGCCAAGGCGCAGACCGGGCTGGCCGACTTTACCATGCTCGACATGGGGGGGCAGGACACCAAGGTGGCGCTGGTCTCCGGGGGAAGACTCCAGGATTTCGTGATGAACGACAAGTGCGCGGCCTCCAGCGGGCGCTACCTGGAGAACATGGCGGCCGTCCTTGAGGTGAGCCTCGACGAGCTTTCCTCACACTTCGAGGACCCCATCCCCCTGGACGCCACCTGCGGCATCTTCGGAGAGAGCGAGCTGATCGGCCAGATCCTGCGCGGGTACCCGCTCTCGCGCCTTTGTGCCGGGGTGAACCTCACCCTGGTCAAGCGGGTCATGCCGATGCTCAAGCGCTTCCCCTCCCCCAAGCTGGTCATCACCGGCGGCGTGGCGCTCAACGGCGCCATGATCAAGCTCCTCACCGCCGAGTGCGGGATGGAGATCGTGATTCCCGCCCACCCCCAGCACAACGGCGCCATCGGCTGCGCGTCCTAGGACGGCTCGCCCCCCGCGGCCGTCAGGACCCATTGTTTTACTTGAATTTTGGCCTCCGGCCGGGTATCCTCCCCCGGAGCTTAACTCCCGGAGGAATTCCATGAGCATCAGAAAGCAGGACTGGATCTTCATCGCCCTCGTCGTGGCCGTCATCATCATTTTCTACGCCATCTCCGGCGAAGAGAAAACCAAGCGCGTCCCGCTGGACGCCAATCATCAGGCCTCCTACGATATCTTCAAGAAGACCCAGAGCAAGATGGAAGCCGACAAAGGTTGCCCCGCCTGCCATTTCGTGGGCCCCGGCGGCGTCCCCTTCCCCGCCAAGCATCCGGTCAAGCCGAAGGACGGCCCGATGCGCTGCCTGTTTTGCCACAAGCTGAAACTAGCCGGAGTCTGATCTTTGGGTGGAACGCTGAACCTGACCGCCGAACTGGAGCGGCTGATCCGCGACGTCATCGCCCGCACCCCCGAATTTTCCCACATCGTCCCCGAACGTCTTTTGGTCTGTGTTTCCTCCGGCCGTCCCAGTGCCGGAGGAAGCCTCGCCAAGATCCATCCCCTCCGCTTCGAAGGGGGTGAGAAGTCGGTCCGCCGCCGGCGCGGCCGCCGGGCGGTGACCTGCACCATGCCGACCATCATCCACCAGGGGGAGGAGATCCTCTACGTGGTCTACTTCCTGATCCCCCGCTTCCTCGAACTGCCGCTGCGCGAGAAGCTGATCACCATCTTCCACGAGCTCTACCACATCTCTCCCGCCTTCGACGGCGACATCCGCCGCTTCCCGGGCAGAAACTACGCGCATGGCTCCTCGACCAAGAGCTACAACCACTACATGGGACAGCTCTCGGACGTCTACCTGGCCCAGCTTCCCGACCGCTCGCTCCTCTCTTTTCTAGAGGGAGATATGGCTGAGCTTCGCTCGCGGCACCGTTCCATCGTGGCCCGCCGCCTGCAGGCGCCCCGCATCAAGGTGACCCCCGCCTAGAAGAAGGCGGAACGGCTCGTGGGAGGGAGCGCCGGTACCGGCGCGGACGGCACCCAGCAAAAAAAGGGGACTGGCACCTTACGGAGCCAGTCCCCTGAATATTTTGGATGCTGGAAATTTTGGATTGCTAGCTGTTTCCGCCCGCCGGGAGGGGAGGACGCTTGGCGGCTCTTCGGCTAGCGGAGGAAGGTTTTCACCACGAAGTCGGCGACCTGGGCCGGGTCGTTCAGGTCGAGCACCGGAACGTCGAGATCCAGCGCCTCGTCGCTCGCCACCGCGATCAGGGTGTCGTCGTGCTGTTCACCGCGGCAGAGAAGGGTGGCGCTCCGCTCCTTGCGATGGACCTCGATCTTGGGCATCCCGCTCTTTTTGAACCCCTCGGTGAGGACGATGTCGACGTCGCCGAAGTAGGCCGCCACCAGCTCCTCGATGGGAGGTGACTCGCGGTGCTTCTTGACCACGGCGAGCTTCTCCGGAGAGGAGATCAGCATAGTGTCGGCACCGGCCGCGGTGAGACGATAGCTGTCCTTGCCGGGATGGTCGATGTCGAAGCGGTGGGCGTCGTGCTTGATGACCCCGACCCGGTAGCCGCGCCCCTTGATCTCCCCGATCACCTTTTCCAGCAGGGTCGTTTTCCCGGTCCCCGATTTTGCCACGAAAGAAACTGCCTTGGTCATGCGTCCCTCCTTCAGGCGGGCTTCCCTGCCCGCGCTGTCTAATTTTTGCAGCCGCAACTGCACGAGCAGGTAAGTCCCACAGCCTTTTCCAGTGCTTCTTTCCCTTCCTTATAGCAGAACCAGGAGATCCCGAGGGCACCTGCCGAGTCGAGCCAGCCGATCCCGGTGAAGCGGTACCCGACACTGAAGGCGAGCAGGATCCCCGAAAGGTAAAGGCAGACCCTGGTGCAGGCGGCATCGGCCATGATGGCCTTCGATTCCAGGGCCCTGCCGGCCTTCACCTTGTAGTGGATGAGGAGCCACATGGAGAGGATGGAAACGCAGGAGACGACGATCCCCCAGAAGGTAGTTTTGGGAGCGTGGCCGTGATAGATATCGTAGGCGCCCGAGACCAGGAGTCCGGCCGCCAAGAGATAGAAGCAGTAGCCGGTGATCCTCAGCGCGGTCCGCTCGAAGCGGTCCCGCTCCTCCTGCCGGTTCGACCGCTGGCGGCGGACCATGTGCCAGATGCCGGCGCCGGAGACCACCTCCACGAACGAGTCGAGGCCGAAGCCGAAGAGCGCGAGGGAGTCATCGTCGAAGCCGAACCAGGCGGAGACGATCCCCTCCACGAGATTGTACGCGACGGTGATGCAGGCCAGGGCCGAGGCGAGGCGGTAAAGCTCCTCTTTCGCCGATGCTTTGATATCCATGCCGTCCTTTCCGTGCGGGCAGTAAAGCATGAATATAGGCCCGGCGGGCGGTCGAAGTCAATCAGCACAAAAAAGGCGAACATAAAATGTTGACAACCCAAAATACCCTGTGCTATATAACGGTTCTCTTTGATGCACCGGTTCCGCCGGGGCATCAGGAGCTGCAAGGTTAACAACTTGCTGATCTATTCCCCAATAGCTCAGTTGGTAGAGCGGGTGACTGTTAATCACCATGTCCCTGGTTCGAGTCCGGGTTGGGGAGCCATCTAACACAGAAGGCTCACAGGAAACTGTGAGCCTTCTTTTTTCCCTTCTTCGCCACATCCAATAGAATGCGCCCGTAGCTCAGCTGGATAGAGCACAAGACTACGAATCTTGGGGCCGGGAGTTCGAATCTCTCCGGGCGCGCCAATAAAAAAAAGGGTTACGGCTTTAGCCGTAGCCCTTTTTTGTTTTCTGCATGACGAAGTCGGCTTGCGTCAGATGAAGGGGACGGCGGCCATTGCAATGCACGAGACTACCAACGCGATGGCATTGGAGATGAAGTACGGCACGACGCAAAGGGCGATGCCGGTCAGCGCCATCTTGAGGTTGCCGGTCTTCTTCCCGTACATGAGATAGGCGGACCCGATCAGCCCCGCCAGCAGGCTGATCATGATCGTGGTCATGTTCATCTGCCCGAGCAGCGACCCCATGTCCGTGCCGGATGCTGCTGAGCCAGTCATGCCGGCTTGGAGTTTCGAAGTGATATCGCCAAGGCCAGCCAGCCCTTGAGCATCGTCTGTCATAGACACCTCCCCTGATAGAGTTGGAATAACATACTCTACTCCTAATACCCCTCCGGATGCACCTTAAAGTACTCTTACGGTTTTACCACCCCTTCACCGGACGCCCTTGACTCGTTTGCTTCGATCTCCCGAAGAACCGTCCCCTTTTGCCGCATCGGCGTTTTTTGGCCTTCTCCCGGTGAGGCACAAACTCCGCGTCTACCGTTGACAGAAAAATATATTGGTATACGTTAATCTTGTCGCGAATAAAAAATGGCTGCCCGTGGTGACAGGGGTGGCCGAACTGGAGGCGCGTATGACACCAGTGAACAAATTCCGGAAAGGATCCATGCATGTCCTGAACGTAGGCGACTTGATGCAGGATCCTTTGCAGGCGAGGAAGTACTTCGACGAGGAGCCGTTGGCCGAGCTGACAGCGTCCATCAAGAAGCTGGGAGTGCTTGAGCCGATCCTGGTGAGAAAGGGCGAGGGGGAAAAGTTCCTGGTGGTAGCCGGACAGCGCCGGTTACAGGCCACCCTGTCAGCCGGGCTGAGCACTATCCCTGCGCTGATCACCGACGGAGATCCGGCAGAGATCTCGATCGTCGAAAACCTGCTGCGGGAGGAGCTAACTGCCATCGAAGAGGCGGAGGCGATCGAAAGTCTTAGGGCTTCACACAGCTACCAACTGAGCGACCTCTCGGGGGTCCTCGGAAAGAGCCCGTCGACACTCTCCGAGATTCTGTCGTTGAACAGGCTACCGCAGCCGATCAAGGACGAATGCCGCAACGACCACAACGCGTCCAGAGGTGTGCTCACGGAAATCGCCAAGGCGACTCCGGCCAAGGGGATGGTCCTTTACCAAAGGTACAAGGCGAGCGGACTCACCCGCAGCCAAGCACGGGCGAGCGCAGCCAAAGCGAAAAACGGGATAGTGGACGCACCTCAGGACCTATCCTTCGTGGACAACTTCCTGAAAAGGTTGGCCGCGCTCGATCTCGAAACCCTGGCCGAGAGTGAGCGGGTTACGCTGGCGGCAGGGCTGAAGGGGATTTGGAACGAGGTACGCAAGAAACTCAAGAAGCTGGCGCCGACTCAGGAAGCACCCCAGCAGCCCCAGCGCTGACTATGTCGGCACACCCCAAACTATGTCCAGCCCCTCATTTCGGCCGGCCGAAATAAGGGGTTAAACATTCGATATCGCACAAGTAATTCTCAAAAAGTGTACCTAAATTTAATTAAAAAATCCGTAAATCTGCCTCCTTTTTTCTTCCATAACTCCGCATACAAGACCGCAGCTTCTCGCGCCCGTCGACGAAGTCCGCCATCTGCCGTGTCTTGCCGGATCGAAGTTGAGCGGTGAGCGGCACCGGGCCGTTGTTGTTATACCGGCACCTCCATGATAAATTTGAGCGCCAGAGTGCGATTCTTACGATGGGAGGTGAGGGTGCAGGTGGAAACAACGACGGGCTCTCCGTACATCAAAAAGCTCACGCCGGAGCACGAGAAGGCTATCTGGCGGATGCCGCTTTTGAACATCGACTCGCTCTTGATCCCCTCCCCCTACATCCTCGACAAGGCGCTCGACCTCGATTACGACCACAGCCTCGTCTGGGAGGAGAAAGGGGAGCTCCTGGGCTACCTCCTGGTCTATACCACGCCGGACCGGAAGAAATTCCATCTCTACCGCCAGGTAACGAGCCCCTTCGGAAGGGGAAAGGGGATCGGCTCCGCCCTCGCCGGCCATCTGGCCAACTCCGTCCTCCCCGATGCCCAGATCTACCTCTTCGTCTGGGACAAGCTCATAAGCTCCATCGACTTCTTCAAAAGCAAAGGGTTTACCATCGACGAGACCATCGTCTTCCGGAAGATGAAGTTCCACCGGATGTCGATCACGGCGGAAACCCTGCGGGTGACCGCGGCCTCCACCAAGCGGCCGGAAACCTCCGCCAACGAGGAGCTCTCGAAGGTCCGCCACGACGTGAAGAAATCGCTCAGGGTGCTCTTCGACATGGCGGCCATGCTGTCGGTGGACAATTTCAACAAGATGGCCGAGGACATCACCCGCGAGAGCACCGCCCTCGTCAACACGCTTAACACCTACGAGGACACCGTTCACCTCTCCCAAAAGGTTTCCCTGAAGGAGCTGATAACCGACCGGGTGATCCCCTACCTGGAGGCGGTGGATAGCAGTTGCGAGGTGAAGGTCACCCTCAGGGGGAAGATCGAGCCGGTCAGCGGCAGCTATTCCGCCTTCAGCCGCGCTCTTATCAATATCGTCTCCAACGCGGTCGACGCCATCAAAACAACGGGAAGAGGGGGTCTCATCGAGTTCACTCTCGAGCAGCAGGAGGATACCGTCACCTTGGCCATCACCGACAACGGGACGGGGATCGAAAAGGAGCGGCTACAGCTCGGTGCGGACCGAGTGCCGCTCTTCGTCGGCAAGACCACCAAGGAAAACGGCGAGGGGATCGGCACCATCCAGGTCTTTTCCACCTTCGGGGCCGACCGGATCAGGGTCGAGAGCGCGGCGGGGGAATTCACCAGGTGGACCATTTCCCTCAGGGCCAACAGGTCCAAGGAAGCTATGCTTCTTACCGATCTGTGGTCCAAGTACATCAGGTTCATCAAATCGACCCGCAAGATCGGCATCGGCAAGGAGAGCAGCAGGACCGAGATCTCCGCCTTCATCTGGCAGCTGCGTCAGATGGAGCTCTTCAGCTTCGACCTCATCTACCATTTCAGCACTCACAACAACATCCGCGACATCTACCGGGGCATCCTCCACTACCGCGCCGGCACCCGTTCCTTCGATCTCCTCAAGGAGGAGCTGAGGGGCTGCCGCATCGAGCATCCCCAGATCAGGTCCTGGCTCCTCGGCATCACCAGGCGGATCGCCAGAAACGAGGCCTTCCTCAGGGAACAGGTCCCCTGTGACCAGTACCGCGATGTCCTTTTCCAAAGCTACGGCCAGGCCATCGGCCGCACGATGGTCTTCACCCTCGACCCCGAGACCGGCAATTTCTTCACCGCCGACCGCAGACTCGTCGAGCACCTCGACTTCCTCCCCTACCTGGGGAAGGACCGCGACGAGCTCCTTAGGGGAGAGCTGATCGGGGACGTCAGGAACGCCGGGAGCCCGATCTATCTGGGGGTGTGGTCCGTGAAGGACGAGGAGGATCTGCACCGGAAGCTGAAGCTGATCAGGAAGGGAGCTCGGCGGCTATTGGAAATGGGGCTTGCCAAGGAAAAGAGCATGGCCTTCTACAACACGACCTACAACAGCTGCGGTAGTGAGCTCGACACCTTCAAAACCGTCACCCTGGGAGAGATGGCTGCCCTGGAGGAGGCGGATTTTCCGCGCTTCATCCGTCAGGCAGACAACGAGTTGAGCGGGCTCATCTTCGCCAACTGACGGGTCGGCGAAGAGCCGGGCGGGGAAACGGGAGGAGAACGGCTCGCTGACCGCCAAGCCGAACTCCTCCTTGCCGTCGAAGAACGGTAGAAGGAGCCCTTCGGCGCCCCCGCCAGCTTGAGGACGGCATCGGCGCCGGTGGCGTTATACCCCTGGGTGGCGAAGTGCGCTTCGGGAGCTAGACGGCAGGGGCCGTATCCTCACCGGCGGCGGCGTCCTCACACGGCTCCTCCGACTGATCTCCCCCCTTGAAGCCGAGGTAGATCTGCTTGTGCAGCTTCAGGTGCCAGTCGGGATCTTCCTCCTCATTTTCCGGCGGCATGACCGCATCCTCCCATTCCAGTATCGTGAAGGTATCCGCGGTGATGTCCCGCAGCGTCAAGGTCCGGCTCTCCAGGCAATAGTCGTGGGTGTACCATTTCCTCGCCGGTTTGGTCCCCACCACACGCCCCACCGCGAAGGGGGCTGAGATCCGGTTGCCGATGAACTCGTACAGGGCGCATCTCGGCCCCACGCCAACCATCAAGGTGCTGTTGGCCGGGCACAGAGAGAGCTTTCGGTGGTTTTCGCTGAAAAAGAAGCAGCATCTGGATTCCAGGAACCTCTCGGTCTCGCCGAATTCGAGATCGGTCCTCTTCAGGATGGCGCGATCGAAGTAGTAGAGGTGCCGGTTCGCAAAGTCGATCGACCATATGTCGTCCGGGTGCATGTCAACCCGGTAGTCCGAAGTCAGGTTCTTCGCGCAAACCTTCAGGTGGTCCTTGCCACCGATGATGAACTTGTCGGGATGCCAGGAAAGCCGTCTCATGACGATTTCGGTAAGGTTGCCGATCTTGATGCTATCGCTGATCGGGCTGGCGCTGATGCCGACCCTTTTTCTCACCACCTTGGCCGGCCTGGTATCCTTGATGTCCCGGATAAGGGCATAGTAATCGGTGGAGCGTTCGGAGGAGAGGAAGAAGGCGATGGCGCAGTCGTCGGCCACCTCGCTAAACTCACGCATGTCGAAACAGGCGGTGAAGGCGCTTTTTTCCTCGCTCAGTTCCGCACGCCACCAGGTGAGGTGGGTTTTCATGTCCTTCAAAAGGAAGACGTCGTCCGGAGGGATGCAATCCAAGATGTAGAGGTCCTTGAAGTGCGGCGACGAGAACCTGGTCGCCGTCATCCTTTCCAGGTGCAGGATCACGATGGCATCGTCGGCTTCCCTGAAGAAGATGTGGCGGTCCGACGAACCGGCCCAAAACAGGGGGGGCTCACTAGTAAGGTCGACCTGAAGGGTATCCGACCATGCCAGCTGCACGGGGGACCTTTCGATGGCGAATTCACGGGCCAACTCGACATCGAACTCGTCGAGGGCGGCCTGGTCGGAGATATGGCTCCTGCATCTGGCAGCTTTCTCGGGGTTGCCGGCCCTGGCCGCGTACCGGTATTGCCGGATCAGCTCGTCCTCCGAGGGTGTTGGGGTCAATTCCGCGATGCGCGCCTCGATGGCGGTCAGGAATCCGGCGCTCTCCTCGGCGGGAAAGAGGGCCGCGGCCCTGCGGATCGTATTGAGAAAGTGGTGGGCCTGGCTCAGGGTAGTCTCCTCCCTGGATGCGGCAAGGAGAAGCGCCTCGATTTCCTCCCGGGCCTTTTCCCGCTCCGCCGCCAGAGCCGGCTGGTAGACCTCCCTGAATTGGTCGTATCTCTCGAAGTAGTGCCTTCCCCCCTCGAGGATCTCCAGGCACCCTTCCGGGCGGCCCGCCCGGACCGTTGCGGCGGCCTTCACGAAATCGAGCCAAAGCTGCCGGGTGCCTCTTTCGGAAACCTTGTCGAGCCTTCGGTTATCGCAGAGCACCGAAAGGTACGGCGAAAGGGAACAGGCCTGCCGGAAGCGGGACTCCCCCTTCTCCTGGCCCCGTAGCCACCACACGGTATCGAAGACCTCCGGCCATGCCCCCTCCGCCACCAGCGTAGGCAGGCGATCGAGACGCACCTGCACCGCCTGCTCCTTCTTCCTGTTCTTTTCCACCTCGACGAGTTCCAGGATCCTTTCGTGGTTTTGGCCGTCCCGTACCAGCAGTTTCTCCAGGAGATCCAGCCTCTCCTCGCACCCCTCCGCCTGGCCGAGTCTCTCCCAGAGCTCGCCGGCCTCGGCAGTGCGCCTGCCGGCATCGAGGCGTGCGAGGACCGTGCGCGCCCCCTTGTTCTCGGGCCACAACTGGAGCACCTGCCGCGCCCTAAGCTCCGCTTGGGCCCCCTGCCCCTCATCGAGGGCGGAAAAGGCGCGTGCGAGCAGCGGCTCGACCTCCGCCTGCATGGCCTCCTCGACCTCCTTCGTCAGGGCCTCCAGCCTCACCGTGTACCCCTCCGTTTCCTGGGCCGTCCTGACGAGCTCCCAAGCCAGCACCGGATTCCCGTCGCGGTAGGCGATTTCGGCGTAGGCTACCAGGGCTTCCTTGTCGAGTGCGCCCCTGGGTATGCTATCGAAAATAGCCGGGCTTCGGATACCGCACCGAGGAGGTGGTAGGTCCGGGCCAAGAGCACGCGAAGGGTCGCGTCACGCAGAAACTGCCCCTGCTGTCCCAGGAGCAATTCCACCGCCTGCGGATAGGCCCCCATTTCATCCACGAGCGCGCGGGCGGCCCGCTCTAAGATGGCGATCTCGTGGCGGGCCGAAATCCTGATACCGGCCAAAAGCTCCGCCGCCCCCTCGAAGTCGTATTCGGCAAGGCGCGCCAGTCCACACTTCAAGGCATCCGCGGGAGAGTCACCGGCCACAACTGGTCCTTTCTTCTTCTCCTTGCGCGGGGGCTTGCGCGCCGTGGCTGGTGAGGGTGTGTGGTGGACGGCAACGGAGTCGAGAGCCCGCCCCGAGAGCTCGACCAACTCGGTGTGACAGGCATCCACGGAGGGAAGGGTGGCATGCTTGATCAGGACAATTTTAGGGTTCAGAGGATGGGGGTCGAGGTAGAAGGCTTCCCCGTACTGTTCCAGGAGCAGATTCTGGAGCCTCGACTTCACCTCATAGCCGTACTCCCGTTCCGATTCCGACAGGCACAGGCTCGTTGGGTTCACCTTCTTGATCAGGGAAATGAGATCCTGCGAGGCGGGAACGAGGGGTGATTCCAGCGTCTTCTCGGCGTGTTCCATGGCGGCGTGCCAGCACATAGCTCAACCTCCCTTCGTCCAGAAAGATTTGGAAATTTCAATAGGCCACCTGAGCCTGTCAAAAAGAATCGCTACGGCCGGTTAGGCTCCAAGGTGATCCCTTTGCCGTGCATTAGGGATGGATTTCGTGTGGGTTCTCGGCTATCGTTCTCAGCCGGAACGGTACGTCCTAACAAACGGAGCTTTCATGCAGAAGAGAAAAACCATTTACCTCGCCTCGCCTTTGGGCTTCAGCCCGGAACTGTCTGGGTACCTGGAGAAGGTGAAGGCCAAGCTCGCCTCGCTCTCCTTCGATATCTTCGATCCTTGGGCGCAGGAGCAGTTCGCTGAGAAGATCGACCAGGCCCTCGCCATTGCGGACTACGGAAAAAGGATAGCGGCCTTGCAGCAGGTTGCGGGCGAGATCGGCCGCTGCAACGCCGAGGGGATCAGGGGAGCCGACATCGTGCTTGCCGTCCTCGACGGGGCCGAGGTCGATTCCGGAACCGCCAGCGAGATCGGCTTTGGCTGCGGTCTGGGGAAAACATGCTATGGGCTGAGGACCGACCGCCGCGACTCCGGCGACTTCGCCGGAATCCCGATCAATCTCCAGGTGCTCCACTTCATCGAATGCACCGGCGGCAGGCTCTTCCGGAGCATCGACGACATCGACATCCCCGCCGTGCCGTGACGCTCCGGAAGGCCCCCGATCCTTGACCCGCTACTTGAAGAGCCTCACGTTGTCCAATCCGCCGGTGTCGGGCCCGACCACGAACTCGCCCCGGATGGTCAGGGAGGTGACGGCGGCCAGCACGGTCTGGAAATCGGCCCTGGTCGCATCGGCAGTGCCGTTCTTCCAGCCGCTCTCGGTGAGCTGGATGTTGTAATGGGTCCAGGTGGTTTGCGGATGAGGAAGGGTGTCATAGGTGAGCGTGATCCCGCCGCCGACGAGGATGATGTCGTGGTCGGCGTACTGCGACTGGGTGGTGGATTGGCGCAGATCGAACTCCAGGGATTTGCCGTACGAGGAGGAATCGTCCCCCAGGAACTGGGCCGGCGCCACCCAGTACCAGGTGATACCGTCGGCGTTGTCCACCGCCTCGAGGTACCCGCCGGGGTTCCCGCCGGTGGCCCGGTAGGTCGGGAGCGTCGAGGTGCCCTGGGCGTCTCCGACAACTCTCCACCCCTCGTCGCCGGACGTAAACGAGCTCGCCACCACGTTGGCGGAGTCGGGGGTGGCGGTGAAATTCTGCCCGGTCAGGTCCCCCCCCTGCACGGTGACCGGGATGCTCGCCGGAGAGAAGAAGTAACCGGCTTTGGCCGGGGTGACGGCGTAACTGCCGTTGGAGAGCCCGGCGATGGTGTAGGCCCCGGAGCTGTCGGTGGTTACCGTGGCGCCGCTGGTGCCGATCGAAACGCCATCAAGACCGGCGCCATTGAGGGTGACAGCGCCCGAAACGTGGTAGCTAGCAGGGGTGTTGACATTGCCGCTGCCGTTGCCGTTACTCCCGCCTCCTCCGCACCCGCCCCAGACAAGCACCGTCATTGCCCCCATTATCACAAGCGCCTTTTTCCA
Organism: Geomonas sp. Red32; assembly: GCF_023652955.1. GTDB lineage: Bacteria > Desulfobacterota > Desulfuromonadia > Geobacterales > Geobacteraceae > Geomonas. The sequence continues at coordinate 402,297 of NZ_JAKLOY010000001.1, forward strand.
TGCCATTGTCATCTTCGACCTCCTGTACCGGACTCTCTATCAACAGCTCTCTGTTGGCGGCACCGGTAAGGTGCCAATGAGTGTCCGGCGTCACATTGTGGTGTCGGTTCCCGCATGATTAAACAAATTTAACATTGAGTTTAACTCAGAGCACCCTTATGGCAACCGCCGGGCGCGAAGATGCGGGAACTGTCCTAGCCGCAATACCGGAGAAGACCAGCGAGAGAGAGTCGATGGCGAAGGCTCACACTCTGCTGTGAGCCTTCTTTGTTTGGGGGGGAATCAGAACTTGTAGGTAACCCAGGTAGTGACGTAGTCGACGTCTTCTCCGGAGCCGGACTGGCGCAGGAAGGGACCCGCCAGGAAGTGGGCGTAGATGGCCACCAGCGAGATGTGGCGCTCCACATTCCATTCGCACTGCAGTTGCGGCTGGCTGCCGATGTACCGGGCGGAGGAACTTTTCCCCGACCTCACCAGCACGACGGCATTGTTGTAGAGGCCGTCGTGGGTGCTCTGCCGCCAGAAGAAGTCCCAATTGGCGGTGATGGTCAGGGCGCGGGGGAGGCGGAGCTCCACCGAGGGATTGAGGTTCATCAGGTTGACGGGCCCCACCAGGCCGTTTTCGCTGAAGTAGGCGCCCTTCGGGAAGAGGGGGTTGAAGGTCTGCAGATTGCGGTCGTTGGGATCGTGGTCGCCGCTGGCGATGTCGGCCTTGAGCCCGAGGCGCGGTGAGAACGGGAACGATTCCAGGCGGTAACCGGTGTCGGAGGCCGCGGTCCAGGCGCGGATGTCCCCCCCGTCGAAGCTTCCTCGCTGGTAGAGGAACTCAAAATTGTAATCGTAGGGCTTTTCGGTACGCCATATCCTGGTACCGAACGAATGCCGGGTCTCGCGGGCCCGCCCCTGGTCGAAGCCGGCGCTGCCGCGGTAGAGGCCGAGGTAATAGAGGTCGATGCTGGCCTTGGTGGCCGGGAGCGGGAAAACCGAGTAGACGCCCCACAGTGCCTGGTTATGGCTCGCGTAATCGTCGAAAACGTGGCGGTTGCTGAGGACGGGACGAGTGGCGATGCCGTCGATGGCGACCTCTCCCGCCCGGTACATGAGGCGGAAGCCGTCGAAGCTTTGGCGGACGTTGGGGCCTTCCCGCACCGAGACGATGCGCTGGGAGCCGTAGGCGAGCTCCTGGCGCCCCGACCGCAAGGTCAGCTCCCCATCCCCTCCCAGCGGAAGGCCGAGGTCGAGGAATCCCTGGTGAAGGTCGAGCTCGTTACGGTCGATCGACGGGCGCGGGCCTCCGCTTCTGCCGTTTTCGAGGCTGCTCTGCAACTGCCCGAAAATCCTGGCCTGCTCTCCCAGGTGGAGATCGCCATGGAGAAAGTAGCGTTGGAGGAAGTAGCCGTTGTCCCGCGGCAGCTCGTTCCAGTTGAAGTTGTCGAAGTACTCGTAGCGCTCCCGCGCCTCTCCGCCCAGGCTCAGGTACCAGTCGCCCCGGCCGTCCAGGGGGAGGTACTTGACCGGATCCCAGACGTCCGTTCTTTTCGTGGGATCGCGCAGGTAGCGGTAATCCTCGTCGGCGCGGTTGAGCTTGTAGCTTGGTACGGACGGCCCGGTTTCCAGGGGGAAGGCCGGGGCGGGCCAGGCCGCCAGCATGGCCGACATCGCCAGTATTGCCGATACGTATCTCATCTGTCCTCCCCCGGGTCCCGGAACCTTCCTGGCCGCCGTCACCACCTTCGCCTCTTCTCCACGGGCTTCCCTCACCTGCCCTCCGGCATTTCGCTTTCAAAGTCTACCATACCGGATCCGTTGCCCTCCCCCGGCAGGCCAGGCGCCGCGGCTCTTCACTGCTCCCTCCGTCCTAGCCGACCGGGCAGACCCCCTACCCCCTGGCGGCCAGGGCGAGCGCCCTCAACGCCCGCAGGTCGAGTTTGCCGGTACCGAGGACGGGGAGGCTGTCGACGGGGAGGTAGCAGTCCCGGGCAGGCTTCCAAAGGTTGGGGAGGGAGCTTTCCGCCAGGCAGCTCTGGAGCCTTTCGGCGTCGGCGGCATCCTTCACGTACAAGACCACGAGCTTTTCTCCTTTGCGGTCGTCGGGGACCGAGGTGACCGCGACGGTGCCGGGCTGGCCGGCGCAGGCGAGAAGCTCGTCCTCGACCGCGCCATGGGGGACCATCTCGCCGCCGATCTTGCTGAAGCGGGAGAGCCGGTCGGTAATCCGGACGAAGCCGTCGTCATCCATGGTTCCGATGTCCCCGGTGACATACCAGCCGTCCTTCACCGCCTCGGCGGTCTTGTCCTCCCGGCCGAGGTACCCGAGCATCACGTTGGGGCCCTTGACCAGGATGGCGCCCGCCTCGCCTGGCTTGAGCGGCGCCCCGCTCTCGAGGCCGACGACCTTGACGGCGACGCCGGGGAGAGGATGCCCGACACTCCCTTCCTTGGCCCCGTGCTGCCGCACGCCGTCGATCTCCACGTCCGGCACGTTCAGCGAGATGATCGGCGACAGCTCGGTTGCGCCGTATCCCTCCAGGGGGCGGATGGAGAACTTCTCCTCGAAGGCGTCGGCCAGCTTCCCCTTGAGCTTCTCGGCCCCGGTCATCACCAGCCTCAGGCTTGCGAAGTCCTCCTTCTTGGCCCGCCGCAGGTAGGCGAGGAGGAAGGTCGGGGTGGCCAGGAGCAGGGTCGATCTCTGCTCCCGCACGATCTCGGCGATCTTTTCCCCGTCCATCGGATTGGGATGGTAGGCGGCCGAGAAGCCGCTCAAAAGCGGAAACCAGAGGGTACCGGTGAAGCCCAGCGAATGGAAGAAGGGAAGCGCCGCACAGATGTTGTCGTTCAGGTTTACCCGGAAGACGGTCCTCAGTGCCTCGATGTTGGACATGATGTTGTGATGGGTCAGCATGACCCCCTTAGGATCGCCGGTGCTCCCGGAGGAGAAGATGATGGCGGCGACGCTGTCGGCATGGAAGGCTTGCCTGCGGCAGAGGAACCGCACCGGCAAAAGGCGCGCCTTGAGAAGGGAGAGGAGCTTCTCCCGGCCGGTGATGGCCGCGGCCACGTCCTCCAGGTAGACCGTCCCCGGCAGCACCGGCAGGGAAGGGAGCTTCTCCAGGAAGGCGCGCGAGGTGACCACGGTGGTGATGCCGCACTGGCTGACTGCCGAGCGCAGCGAGCCTTCGGCGGCGGTGTAGTTGAGATTGACCGGGACCTTCCCGAGGAGGGTAACGGCGAGGTTGGCGAGCGCGCCGCCGGTGCTCGGCGGAAGGAGCAGGCCGACCCGCTCCGCCTCACCGACCGTCCCTTCGAGCCGCCCGGCCAGGGCCAGGGCAGCGACGGCGGTGCGGCCATAGGTGAGCGACTTGCCGGAGCTGTCGGAAACGGCGCGGCGGTTCCAGTTCTTCTTCGCGGTGGCGAGAAAGCGTGCCTCCAGCGGGATGCGCTGCGCCTTCTTCGCATTGAAGTAATCGCAGGAGAGCTCGGCCACCGCCTGGCGCACCTCCACCGCGCTGCTCCCGGCAGGCATCGGGTTTCCGAACAGGATGGTTACCGGGTACGGGGAGAGGGCCGGCGGACGGGAGAGGAGCTTGCCGTTCGCGTAGCTCAGGATGCTCCCCCAGGCGCCTCCGATGTAGACCGGGATGATCGGGTGGCTCGAGTTCTTGACGATCCGCTCGAAGCCGCCGCGGAACTCGCGCAGCATGCCGTTGCGGGTTATTTCCCCCTCGGCGAAGATGCAGACGAGGTAGCCGTCGTCGAGCGCGGTGCGGGCACTTTTGATGAACTCGAGGATCTCCTTCCTGCCGTCCCCGGAGGAGACCGGGATCACCCCCATCAGCTTGAAGAGGCAGCGAAGCACCGGGGTGTTGTAGATCCGCCGCTCCAGCACGAAGCGGATGCGACGCTGGCAGGTGGCGTACAGGAGGAGGGCGTCCACCCAGGTGACGTGGTTGGGGATCAAAAGCGCCGCCCCCTCGACCGGGAGGTTATGGCCGCCGACGATGCGCAGGCGGTAGAAGGTCCGCATGGCGGCCAGAGCGATGAAGCGGAGCAGGAAGTCGGGGAGCACCCGGAAGGTGACCACGGTAAGGAGCAGGGTGAGCGCCCCGATCAGGCTGAAGGACTGCGCGGCGGAGAGCCCGAGCGGGCCGCTGAAGAGCCAGGTCACCCCGGAGGCGATCAGGATGGCGACCCAGTTGACGAAGGTGGAGGCCGCCAGCACCTCGCCGCGCCTGGCAGGCTCGGCCCGAAGCTGGATGAAGGTCTGCAGCGGAAGGCTGAAAAGTCCGGCGCTGACCCCGAAGAAGACGATGATCGAGAGCGACACCGGGAGGGTGGCCGGGGCCGCGTGCAAGAGGACCGGTGCCAGGGTGAGTCCGGCGGCCCCGATCGGGACGATGCCGAACTCGACGTCGCGGCCGGAGAGTTTGGCGGCGAGGAGCGAGCCTGCGCCGATGCCGAGGGCGGCGGCCAGGAAGAGGTAGCCGCTCTGGGCGCTGGTCAGGCCGAGGTGCTCCATGCCGTAGCTGATCAGGTTCAGCTGGGCGAAGGCGCCGATGAACATGAAGTAGGCGAGCCCCACGATGGCCAGGGGCAGGTCCCGGTCCCGGCGGATACCGGCGAGGGTGGCGAAGATGTGGCCGGGGAAGAGATCGATGCGATGGCCCGGGGCGCCCGCCTCGGTGGGAGGGATCCGTCCGGCGGACCACAGCCCGGCCGCCGCGATCGTCACGCAGGCGCAGGCGGCGAGCCAGGCCCGTCCGACGGCCAAACCGGTGAGCACCGAGGCAAGGGCGGTGCCGACGATGATGGCGACGAAGGTGCACGATTCCATCAGCCCGTTGGCCCGGGAAAGCTCGTCCTGGCTGACCAGTTCGGGAATGGCGCCGTACTTCGCGGGGGCGAAGATGGCGCTGTGGCTCCCCATGAGGAAGACGGCAGCGTAGATGCCGTATTCTGAGCCTGCCAGGAGGGCGGCGACCGCCAGCACGGTGACCGCCACCTCCACCTGCTTCACCGCGACGATGACGCGCGACTTGGCGAAGCGGTCGGCCAGGGAGCCCGCCGGTGCCGAGAAGAGGAGAAAGGGGAGCACGAAGGCGGCGCCGGTCATGGCGGTGATGGTCCCGGCGTTGGCGGCGCCCTTGCCGATCAGAAAGAAGACCATGACGAGCTTGAGGATGTTGTCGTTGAGCGCGCCGAGGAACTGGGTCAGGTTGAGCCACCCCAGGCCGGTGGATTTCTTGTGTTCTTTCATCTCGTACCTCCTTTGGATATGGAGAAGGGGTCGTTGGCGAGGATCCCGCCGGTGACGCCGAGCGCTTCCTTGAGGGCCACGTCGCGGTCCCAGGGATTGGCGATCCTGGAAATGGCGATGAGTTTGGCTGGCGGCAGCCGGAAGACGAAAGCCGGGGTCAGCACGATGGCGGTGTTGAGCAGAGGCATGTCGGTGCCGTAGAGCAGGCGGCTGTGCAGTTCGCGGTGTTTCAGGAGACGGGAGAGGTGCCCTAAGCGGTTGATCTGGGTCAGCGCCGAGATGTCGGCGTAGAGGTTCGGGAACTCGCCGCAAAGCCGCAGAAAACGGGGGTGGTTAGCTTCGCCGCCGTTACGGCCGTTACTCCCGGCGTGGGCCGCGATTACCTGCACCCCCTGCTGAAGCGGGAGCCGCAGCCGCTCCGGGTCTCCGAGCTCGTTGCGGGTCCAGGTGAAGGAGCTCTCCTCCCCGGTGTGGGTCAAAAGCGGCAGCCCCAGCTCCTCCATGCGCCGGTAGAAGGGGATGAGGCGCAGGTCGGCGGGGTCGATGCGCTGGATGGAGGGGAGCCACTTGATGAGCACCGCCCCGTCGGCCTTGGCGCGCTCGAGCCGCTCGATGGCGTCGCGGCGATAGGGATTGATGCTGGCCCCGAAAAGGAGGTTGGAATGGCGGGCGGTTTGGGCGGCGACGAACTCGTTGGGGATGTACATCTCCGTCCTCGCGCTGTCGAGCTCCCCGTTTTCGCCGGCGACCCCGTCCATGGCGAGGACGACCGCGGCGGCGACCCGCTTCGACTCGGCGAGGGTGGCGGAAAGCCGCTGTATGATCAGCTCGTCCCCGTCCCGCAGGATCTCCTTCTCAGTCACTCCGAAGGCTCGGAGATAGGTCCGGTACTTCCAGCTATCCCGCAGCTCCTTCGAGATGAAGCATCCGCTTCCGCCTGCGCCGATTCCGGCAGTGTGGCAATGGATGTCGATGATGTTTTTCTCTTCCACGGTGCGGCTCCTTGACGTGCGGTGCCTGATGGTTTTGCCGTTGTTACTCTCAGCTATTACAGCAACCGTGCCGACAATGGCAGCTATCCTCTAACAGTCTGTTTCGCCGAGACAATGCTGGAAGAGACAATGAAAGAGAGGATATTGACAGTGATTTGCGTTGACATATTTTGTACAGTTGCAGTACATAAAATGCATGACAACCGGGAGAGATATGACAGTATCGGATTGGGAGTTCCTGGAGCAGGTAGCGAAGGCGGCATTCTCCAACCCGTTCGGCAAGGCCCGCGGCGACCTCGACCTGGTCATCGGAGGAGCGGCCCCGGATGCCCCCGCCGAGACGGTCCTCGACGCGGTGGTGAAGAGCGTCGACGAGCGGGTGGCCGACCTGGTGAGCCAGGGAAAGGGAGACCTCCGCCGCTACCAGGGAAAACGGCGGGAGACGCTGCAGAATTTCTTCCTCTTCCACGTCTTCCATCGCTACGCGGAGGAGTTCGACCGGCTGATCCAGCTGCAGACGGAGGCGGGAGACACCCCGAGGAGGGTGACCTTTGCGGGAAAAGTCCTGGCCGAGCTGGCGCAGTTCGGATTTGCCAGCCAGGAGGCGGTACGCTTCTTCTCGATCTTCTACCAGCTTAGGCGTGCCTACTTTTTCATAAAGAACGGCCTGGTTGGGAGCTCGCCTTCCATGCGGGAGCTCAGGAAGCACCTGTGGGACTGCGTCTTCACCCACGACATCAGGTGGTTCGAGTCGCGCTTTTGGAACCGGATGGAGGACTTCTCGCTCCTTCTTTTGGGAGAGACCGGAACCGGCAAAGGAGCGGCGGCCGCGGCCATCGGACGCTCGGGGTTCATCCCCTACGATCCGGTCAAGGGGACCTTCACCGAGAGTTTCACCAGGAACTTCGTCTCCATCAACCTCTCCCAGTATTCGGAGGGGGTCCTGGAGTCGGAACTCTTCGGCCACCAGAAAGGTTCCTTCACCGGGGCCATCGAGAACCATGCCGGCCTCTTCAGCCGCTGCGCCCCCCACGGAGTCATCTTCCTCGACGAGATCGGCGACATCGGCGCCCCCATCCAGGTCAAGCTTTTGCAAGTCCTGCAGGAGAGGATCTTCTTCCCGGTCGGGAGCCATGAGCCGAAAAGGTTCAGCGGCCGGATCATCGCGGCGACCAACCGCTCCCTCAACGAGCTCTGCGGCAGCGGCACCTTCCGGGACGATCTCTACTACCGCCTCTGCTCGGACGAGATCACCCTTCCCCCCTTACGCCAGCGCCTGAACGAGGACACGGGCGAGCTCGACCTGCTCCTGTCGAGCATCCTGTCGCGGCTGGCGGGGGCCTTTTCCGAGCGGGAGCGGCACTTGGTGAAACGGGTGCTGGAGCGGGATCTCGGGCGGGATTATCCCTGGCCGGGGAACGTGCGCGAGCTGGAACAGGCGGCAAAACGGATCATCCTGACGGGACACTACCAGGGGAGAAAAACGGGGGAGAAAATTGATGAGGCCGGCCGGCTGGCCGCCGGGATAGCGGAGGGGAGCTACGACGCGGAAGGGCTATTGACTAACTACTGCACGATGCTTTACCGGCGTTTCGGGACCTACGAGGAGGTCGCCCGCCGCACCGGCCTCGACCGCCGGACCGTGAAAAAATATGTGACCGGGTGATCCCCGCCCCTTGAGGGGACTGGTGACCGGTGCCGGGATGGGCGGTGCCTGCCCCTCTACCCCTCCCCGTTTTCCTTACTCGTACCCCGGCCGCCATCCTCTCCTTCCGCACCCCGGCCACTCCGGTTCTCGAATCTCCCGAGGCTCTGGTGGAAAAGGCGGGTCTGCTCGGCGGAACAGGCCGGGCACATGCCGTGGCTGAAGGTGGCATCGGAGTTTTCGGTGATGTACTTCTCCACCTGCTCCCACGACTGCTCGTCCGTGCGGACCTTCTTGCAATAGGAACAGATGGAGATGATCCCCTCCAGCCGGCGCACGCGCGACAAGGCGGCGTTGAGCTCCTCGTTGCGCCGTTCCATCTCCTTACCGTAGCGGCTGGCCTGGGCACGCAGCATCTCGCTGATCTTACCCTGGCGCAGCGTCCGGGCCGCCACCACGGTGGCTATCATGAAGATTCCGAGCAAGGCTAGCTCGATGGCGGCTTCTTTGCGCCAGCGCGCGAGGTAATCGCTGGGGGAGGCGGTCGCGAAAACGTAGAAGGGATAGTTGGCGGCCTTGCGGAAGGTAACGGTCCGCTCCTGGTGGTCGCGGGCGAAGACCGTATTGTAGGTAGCGGTGACCGGGTGCAGCCTGATCATCTCGCGCGTCTTTTCCGAGATGACGTCGGAGCCGATCTGGCTTCCCGGCTCGATTCCTTTCGGCTTGAGGGCCACCAGGTTGAGATCGGAATCGCGGATGCCGATGGCGCCGTGGGGCCCAATATCGAGGTGGGCCAGCAGCTTCTCGAAGTAGCTCACGTCGAAAAGGCCCAGCACAACGCCGGCGAAGGAGCCGTCGGGCCGGTTGATCCGGGTAGCGAGCACCAGCACCCAGTTGCCGTACACCTTCCCCCTCAAAAGCCGGGACATGATCATCTCCCCGTGGGGAGCCTCACGCAGGCGCCGGAAGTATTCGCGATCGGCAACGGTGGTGGTGACTCCGAGCGGCGGATCCAGGCCGTAGCGGATGTCCCCCATGGCATCGGTGACCCGGATGCCGTACAACTCCGGAAGGAGCGGAAGCTCGCCTCCGATGTACCTGTTGAGGCGGCCCTGTTCGATCCCCCCCGCCGCGATCTCCTCCTCGGCCTCGTGGGCCACCCCAGCCAGCCCCACGTTGATCTTGTCGAGGATGTTGCAAAGGTTCCCTTCCATCCCGGCGGCCATGTTCTTGGTCGTGATGACGGCCAGGCTGCAGTGGTGACGATGGCTCCGCAGGAGTGCATAACCGACGATGACGGAGACCAGGAGATTGACGAAGATGGTGACGGCGACCAGCCGCCGGGAGAACCCTTCCGCCTCCCGTCCCACCAGGCCCGGCTCGTTTAATGGTGCCTGCTCCATAAGGTGCTCCACTTTTCCGAAACCGTTTTCCCTCATAGGAACATCGCCGTTAGACTAAGCCGGGGTAATGGACTGTATGAGGCAAATCGCCGTGGAAAACTTATACCGCATCATTGTGGTGGTGTCACGAGCAGCGGGAGAAGTTTCTCGATGACAAGGCAAAGAAAAACCGGGCCCTTTCGGGTATCCCGGTTGCTTCCTCCAGCAGGTGCCAGTGGAGTGTCTATTTCAGTCCAGCGTCCTTAGACAGAACGTCCTTTTCTGCCTGCCTGGATCTTACCGTGAGCGGTTATCACGTGGACGTTGTGGTTCGGTTCACGCCGCATCATCGTCTCGTGCTTTTGGGGAACGATCGGCGTAAAGGTGGCGTGTTCCGCCGTCAGTTTCTTCTTCGGTTCCGCCGGCATTTTCATCCCTTTCATGACAGTCACCTCCTCTCCTGATATTAAAAGTATATCATTTCACAAGGTAACTATCACAGAAGAATCCACGCCTAATCCTGCCGCTGCTACTTTTAAAGCTTGAACGCCCCGGTCCCCTCCTGGAGGACGTCGACCTGCCCGGTGAGGTGCTGGGCCCCCATCTCCAAAAGCGCCGCAGCCTGGAGGCATTTCTCGGCATCGGAGCCGATCTCGGCCACCGCCGCCGCGATCTGGAGGCTGCCCTGGGCCTGGGCCGCACAGGCCGACTCGATGGTCCTCGACATGGCGGAAACATCGACCATGGAATCGGCGATGGAACGGCCGACTTTGCTCTGTTCGCGGGTGGCGGCGCGGAACTGGGTGGCGAGGTCCTTCATGTTTTCCGAGGCCGAAAGGATCGCCTCCTTGGCCGCCGCCTGCTCATGGATGGCCCTCTCGATCTTCTCCGTCATATCGGTGACCCGGTCCATGGCCTGCCGGATCAGGGTGGTCCCTCGCGCCTGCTCCTCGGTGGCGGTGGCAATGCCGCTTATGTGGCTGCGGGCGCTCGACACCCCGGTGACGATCTTTTCCAGTGCCGCACTGGAGCGGGTGCTCAGGTCCTCGCCGGCCGCGATGCGGTGATCGGTCTCCTGGATCACCGCCACCGCCCGCTCGGTCTCCTTCTGGACCGCCGAGATGAGATCGGCGATCTCGCTGGTGGAGCGGGCGGTCCCGGCTGCCAGGGTCTTGATCTCGCCGGCTACCACCGCGAACCCTTTGCCGTGGACGCCTGCCTGGGCGGCGATGATGCTCGCGTTGAGGGCCAAGAGCGCGGTGCGGGTGGCGATGTCGTCGATCACCGACGAAATGGCGCCGATCTCCTTGGTCCGCGCGGTCAGGTTGGCGATCACCTCGTTGGTGACCTCGGAGGCGGTCCGGATGTCATGTATCCCCTGGCGCATGTCGGCCATCGCCTCGGCCCCCTTCTGGGCGTCCCGCTCGACGAAAGCGGCAATCTCCGCCGTCTGCAGGGCGTTGCCCCGGACGTGGTTGGTGGCCGCTTCCATCTCCATGATGGAGGAGGCGGTCGACAGAGAGGATTCCACCAGCGCCCGAGTATGTTTCCCGATGTCGCTGGTGGCGGAGGCGCTCTGCATGATGGCCGCGGTCACCTCCCCGACCAGCGAGGTGAGCTTCTCCGCGTTGAGGGCCACCTCTTCGGCGCTCGCCGTCATCTCGAGGATGGACGACGAGGACTCCGAGGCGGCCTGCGCGAGCCGTTCGGTCTCGGCGCCGATCTCCTTCGCCTTCCCGGCGATCTTTTCGACGTGGGCGGCGGTCTCCGCCACCTTGCTCTGCTGATGCTGGGCCGCCGCCAGGGCGTGATCGGCCTCGGAGGCCAGCCGGTCCGAGATGTCCTCGATGGCTCCGGTCGACCTGGTCACCCGGCCGATCATGCCGTAAAGCCCCGCCACCATGGTACGCAGCGATTCGAGGAGCTTCCCGGCCTCGTCCCGTCCCCCTTCCGGGATCGGCACGGTCAGGTCTCCCCGGGCCACCGCGCCGGTGACGGTTACCGCCTCGCCGAGCGGGGCGAGGGCCAGCCGGGCGAACCAGACCGCGATGCTGCTGGCGACCAGGGTGAAGGCGAGGGCAAGGGCGATGACCACCAGCCGCGTGTGCTCGAAGGATTCCAGGAAATCGGCCGTCTTCACCCCGACGTAGAGCGCACCGATGACGTTGCCGCCGGCGTCGCGGATCGGGTCGTAGGCGGTAAAGTAGGGGATGTTGAGGATGGGGGCGATGCCGCGGTACGATTCACCTTTGCGGAAGACCGCGTCGTAGGCGGGTCCTTTGAGCTTGGTCCCCACCGCGCGGCTGCCGTCTTCCTTGATCACGTTGGTGGCGATCCGCTCGTCGTTCATGAAGACGGTGGCGGTCCCGCCGCAGATCTTGGCCACCTTGTCGGGAAGCTCGTTATCGTCGTTGAGGACGTAGTCCCCGGCCAGCAGGCGGTTTCCGGCGATGTGCAGGGGCCCCTTCTGCCTGACCAGCTCCCAGAAGGTGTTGATCCTGCTTTCCTGCGAGGTGGTGGCGACCCGCACCATTTCCTGGCGCATCTTGGCAAGGGAAAGGTAGGTTGTAACAGTGACGGCAGTAACAACTATGCAGACGGTGAGTACCGTGATCTTTTTTACAATGGTCATTTCCACTACTGTTATTCACTCCGATACCGTGGCGATACATTGCTTTTCATCTGTACGTGCAATGAAAGATACTGTATACAGCACATGCCAATCAGTAACAGCTACATAGTGTATACGACATTTTTACACACTGATCAGGTGTATCTGCAAGGTACGCCAATATTAACTGCCAAATTCAAGGGCCAAAATGTATACCATATCACCATAAAATCACAAGTAATTATTTAACATCTCGTGAACAGCATTGCTGGTTTCAGCACGACAAGAAAAAGCCACCGGTCACATGACCGGTGGCTTTTTTGCGGGAAGAGGAGGCGGAAGAAGAAGGGTATCCGGTGGGCTAGCGGCCGGTCAGTTTCTCCATCTGTTCCGGGTAACGCTCCCCCTGGACGTGGATCGAGGACGCGGCCCGATCAATCTCGTTGAGGTCGTCGCCGGTCAGCTCCAGGGTCACCGCGCCGATGTTCTCTTCCAGACGATCGAGCTTCGTCGTGCCGGGGATCGGAACGATCCACGGCTTCTGAGCCAGAAGCCAGGCGAGCGCTACCTGTGCGGTGGTCGCCTTCTTGCGCTTGGCGATGGTGCCGAGGAGATCGACCAGCGCCTGGTTGGCCTGCCGGGCCTCGGGGGTGAAGCGCGGCAGTTTGGTCCGGAAATCCTCGCTGTCGAAGGTGGTGTCCGGGCCGATCTTGCCGGTGAGGAATCCCCTGCCGAGCGGGCTGTAGGGGACGAAGCCGATCCCCAGCTCCTCCAGGGCCGGCAGGATCTCCGCCTCGGGGCGCCGCCACCAGAGCGAGTATTCACTCTGGAGCGCGGCCACCGGCTGGACGGCGTGGGCGCGGCGGATGGTCTGGACGGCCGCCTCCGAGAGCCCGAAATGCTTCACCTTCCCTTCCCGGATGAGTTCCTTCACCGCCCCGGCGACCTCCTCGATGGGAACGTCGGGATCCACCCGGTGCTGATAGAAAAGGTCGATGCTGTCGGTCCGGAGCCGCTTGAGGGAGGCTTCGGCGACCGACCTGATATGCTCGGGGCGGCTGTTGAGCTTGGGACCGCCGGTCATGCCGCGGGGGTCGGAGGTGGGGCTTATGTCGAAGCCGAACTTGGTGGCGATCACCACCCGGTCACGCACGGGGGCGAGCGCTTCGCCGACCAGTTCCTCGTTGACGAAGGGGCCGTAGACCTCGGCGGTGTCGAAGAAGGTGATTCCCCGCTCCACCGCGCCCCTTAAAAGGGCGATCATCTCTTTCCTGTCCTTGGGAGGGCCGTAGGAGAAGCTCATCCCCATGCAGCCCAGCCCCAGCGCGGAAACCTCAAGCCCGCTGTTACCGAGTTTTCGTTTTTGCATTCTTGTTTCCTCCCTTGCTGAAATTCTAAGGCGGCATCCGGCCACCCTCCCCCTCCGGGTGCCCATATCCTCCCCCTGCCATGATTGCATCGTACTCCCGCAAAAACAGACAGCGGTATTCCAATCCTGTTCGATTATTGCCCGATCGTCCGAGGGAGCCGAATAGATCTTCTCACCTTCGTCCAGATCGTCAAGAAGACCGCGGAAAGAGGGGGCGCCGGGCTAAAACTTCCCTCACCCCCACGGTACCCTTGAAGGGACGAGGGGATCGGCCGAGCACATCGCGGAAGAAGGAGGGGTTCTTTGACCTGGATCATAATTTTTTTCTCCACTGGTGCTACCATGACCTCAGGAACAAAGGGATTGTTACCCTTCGAAAGGCGGCTGCCCAGCGGCGGCCAAGGAGCCAGACACCATGAAAGAGAATGCCGGAATTACCGAAACTGTGACGGTCGGCGAAATTGTCGCCAAAGATTTCAGAACGGCCGGGGTCTTTGAAAAATACGGGATAGATTTCTGCTGCGGTGGCAACATCGCGGTGGCAAAGCTCTGCCACGAAAAGGGGATCGACGCCCGCGAGCTTGGCCAGGAGCTCGAAAAGGCTTCGGCAGAACCGATCGAGCGTAGCCACAACTATAACGCGTGGGAGCTTCCCTTCCTCGCCGACTATATCGTCAACACCCACCACGCCTACCTCAAGGAAAGCATGGCGACCATCGAGGCCTACGCGGCCAAAATCGCCCAGGTTCACGGCGAGCGCCATCCCGAGGTGGTAAAGATCGCGGAAATCTTCTCCAAGATTGCCGCGGACATGACGCTTCACCTGCGCGAGGAGGAGGAAATCCTGTTCCCCGCCATCAAGAAGCTGTCGGACAAAAGGAAAGCGGGGGCGGCTCCCGACTCCGGCGATCTCGAATCCCTCAGGGGGACGCTGACGACGGTCACCCACGAGCACGACGAGATAGGCGAGGCGGTGCATGCCATCCGGGACCTTTCCGGCAATTACCGTGTGCCGGGCGACGTCTGCAACACCTTCATGGTCACCTACCAAAAACTCAAGGAGTTCGAGGACGACCTCCACAAGCATGTTCACCTGGAAAACAACATCCTCTTCCCCAAAGCGGCGAAGCTCTAGAAAGAAGGACCTGACCCATGACTATCATCGTACTTTCCGTAGCATTCCTCTGGACACTGACCGCCGCGGTATCGCTTTGCCCGTTCCGGCACCACGAGAGAGCCGAGGACAACTGACGCCGCCTTCGTCCCCCTCAACCCTGCCGAAGCCCCCGGGACTCTCTCCATAGAGGGTGCCCGGGGAATCCTCCCTACCCCACCTCCCGTAGCGCCACGCCCCCTGCTGGTCCTCCTAAAAACTTTTCTGCGGCACTCTCTTTGCGCATTCGCTCTGGACAGTCGCAGAGACCGATCTAGAATTGTCAGGTTGTCTCGAAGACACAAGTCTCAGTCAATGATCCGCCTGCACTGTGCGCGATACTGTCAGGCGAGAAACGACAGAAGGAGGAGTATTATGCGAAGGTTACTTCCCGGTTGTTTTCTGGTACTGATGCTCACCGCCCTGGCTTGGGGCGATGACGGCACCCTCAAAAAGGCGCGCGGGTATTTCTCGCCACTCCCCGCCTCCCCTCCAAAGATAGCGAAGATCCAGACGTCCCCCGTCAAGGTAGAGCTCGGCAAGATGCTCTACTTCGATCCCCGCCTCTCCGCATCGAACCTGATCAGCTGCGCATCCTGCCATAACCTCGGGCTGGGAGGGGTCGATCTCCAGGAAACCTCGGTCGGCCACGGCTGGCAAAAGGGTCCCCGCAATGCCCCGACCGTCCTCAACGCGGTCTTCAACGCCGCCCAGTTCTGGGACGGCAGGGCCAAGGACCTCGAGGCGCAGGCCAAGGGGCCGGTCCAGGCCGGGGTGGAAATGAACAACAAACCGGAGCGGGTGGTGGCGACACTGAAGAGCATCCCCGGGTATGCGCCCCTTTTCAAAAAGGCCTTCCCGGCCGATTCCGATCCGGTGACCTTCGATAACGTTGCCCGCGCCATCGAGGCGTTCGAGGCGACCCTGATCACCCCGGGAGCCCCCTTCGACCGCTACCTGAAGGGGGACCAGAAGGCACTGACCGCCAGCGAGAAGAGCGGGCTCAAGCTCTTCATGGACAAGGGATGCGCGGCGTGCCACGGCGGCGTCAACCTCGGCGGAGCCGGCTACTTCCCGTTCGGCGTCAAGGAGACCCCGGCCAGCGAAGTGCGCCCGGCATCGGACGTCGGGCGTTACGCGGTGACCAAAACGGAATCCGACCGCTACGTCTACAAGGCTCCTTCGCTGCGTAACATCGCCCTGACCGCCCCGTACTTCCACTCCGGAAAGGTCTGGGGGCTCGAACAGGCTGTCACCATCATGGGATCGTCCCAGCTCGGCATAAGCCTTAAGCCTGGCGAGGAGAAGGAGATCGTCGCCTTTCTCCGCACCTTGACCGGAAAGCAGCCGCGGGTCATGTTCCCGATCCTGCCGCCGAGCAGCGACTCCACGCCGAAACCTCTGCTCATGTGACAGGGCTGAGCATCTTTCAGTCACAGCTTCCGTCGTGGACTGTCTCAGCCGAAGCGGACACCCCTGCTCTGACTGTTGTAGTGTATAATGAGGGTCATGAGAGGTGGGATGTGCCACTTCGAGGAGGTGTACACGATGAAAGGAAGTTCGTCTCAAGGTCACAGCAAGATCTGTGCGATTGACAGCAGCAAGCTGATAAACAAGCTCTCTTCCGATGCCACCGTTTTCTGCAGCAAATGCGGCGCGAAAGCTCACGACCCGCAAAGTCTCTGCAGCCCCGTAACGCTCTCAGGCGGAGGCTGATCCAGAGCCCCCGGCAGCCTGAAACAGAAAAGGCCCCCCGTTCGCAATGGAATGGGGGGCCTTTTTCATGCCAGGTAACGGGTTATCTCATGCCGAGTGACTGATGATCCAATCCCGAAGCAGTCGTCCCATACCGGCTACGACTGATCGAGCACCTCGCGCAGCTTCTCCAGGAGCTTTCCCGGAGAGACCGGCTTCTGGAGAAAGTGCAGGCCCTTATCCGCCAGCCCGGCCTTGGTGACGATATCGTCGGTGTAGCCACTGATGAAGATGGCCCGGACGTCGCCGCGCAGTTTCTTGATCTCGTTGTAGGCCTCCCAGCCGTTCTTGCGCGGCATGATCACGTCGATCATGACCACATCGACCAGGGCCCCGCGTTCGTGGAATTTCACTACCCCGTCGGCGCCGTCGACCGCCTCGATCACGCGGTAGCCGTGACGAAGCAGCACCTCGCGGAACATCAGGCGGACCTCGGCGTCGTCCTCGACTAACAGCACGGTCTCCCCTTTGCCGTTGCGGACCTCCCCCTCCCCCCCGTTGCGATCCTGGGCTATTCCCGCCACCAGCGGGAGATATACCCAGAAGGTGGTTCCGACTCCGGGCTGGCTCACCACGTTGATGAACCCCTCGTGCTGCTTCACGATGCCGTAGGCGATGGAAAGACCGAGCCCGGTCCCCTTGCCGACCTCCTTGGTGGTGAAGAACGGCTCGAAGATCCGCTCCAGGGTGGACGCGTCGATCCCGGCCCCGGTGTCGGTGACGGTGAGGATGGCGTACTCCCCCTCGGTGCCGTACCCCTGCTCGTCGATGAAGCGCTCATCTATCGAAGCGGAGCCGGTGGCGATGGTGAGCCGCCCCACCCCGTCCATGGCGTCGCGCGCGTTGCCGACCAGATTGAAGAGCACCTGCTCCAGCTGGCCGCGGTCCGCCTTGATCATCGGGGTCTGCTTGGAAAGCTCGACGGAAAGCTCGATGTTCTCGCCGATGATGGAGGGGAAGAACTTCTCGGCCTGGGTGACCACGGTGTTGAGGGCGAGGAGCACCGGGTTGAGGTCCTGCTTGCGGCTGTAGGCGAGAAGCCCCTTGGTCAGCTCGGCGGAGCGTTCTGCGGAGGTGAGGAGCAGGTCCAGGTATTCCCGGCTTTGCTCCGCCAGCCCCTCGTCGGCGCCGACCAGGGTCCCGTACCCGATGATGGCGGTCAGCCGGTTGTTGAAGTCGTGGGCGATACCGCCGGTGAGGGTGCCGAGCGCCTCGACCTTCTGGGCGTTGCGCAGGTGCGTCTCGACCTTGCGCTGCATGGTGACGTCCCGGAAGTTGATGACGGTTCCGACCAGCCGGCCGTCCCGCAGGTACGGGCAGGAGACCCGCTCGATGACCCGCCCGTCGGTATACTCCATCAGCAGCGACCATTCCTGTTCCGGTTGCCCCATCATCTCCGACAGACGGCGGTCGAAAGTCTTCGGATCCTTCATCTGCCCGAGCACAGCCTCCACCATTGCACGGTAATCGCCGGATTCCATGACGGCCTGGGAAATGCCGACCATCAGGGGATACTTCCGGTTGTACAGGATGACCCGCTTCTGGAGATCCACCACCAGGATGCCGTCCACGATGGATTCCAGGGTGGCAGACAAAAGTGAGAGAGTTTCGCGGTTTTGTTCCTCAAAGAGGGTCCGCTCGGTGATGTCCCTCACGAAGCTGCAGACGAGCCCGCGGTCGTTGTACACGAGGTAGTTGGAGCTCACCTCGATCGGGATCGAGCGACCGTCGGGCGAGACCGCCGTAAGCTCGGCGGTCAAGGAACCTTTCTCCCGGAGCGTCGCCCAGCGCCCTGCCCACTTTTCCGGGTCGTACTCCTGGACAACATCGAAGACGTTGATCTCCTTCATCTCATCGAGGGTGTGGCCGAAGACCCTGCAGAGACTCTCGTTGGCGTAGATGAAGCGCCCCTTCTCGTCAATCCAGCCGATCCCGTCCCGGGAATACTCGACGCAGTACCTGGTGAATCGGAGTTCCTCGTCGGCAAGACGGCGCGCGGTGATATCGCGGGCAATCCCCGTCGTCCCGACGACCTTGCCGTGCTCGTTCAGGACGGGAGTCTTGATGGTCTCGATCCAGCGGGTACTGCCGTCGGGTCCGGCGATCTGCTCCTCGAACTGCCTGCTGATCCCGCTCTGCATGACGTCGAGGTCGTCGGCCCGGTAGGCCGCGGCGAACTCACGGGGCCAGATGTCGAGATCGTTCTTGCCGATCACCGATTCCGGGGTCTGGGAGCATGCCTTGGCAAAGGCGGCGTTCACCGCGACGAACCGCCCCTGCTCGTCCTTGATCCAGGCGAGATCGGGGATGACGTTCAGCATGGCCCTCATCTTCTGGTCGCGCCGTTCCAGCGCCCGGGTGGTCTGGCGTCCGAACTGCACCGCAAGCAGGGAAAAGAGGATCAGGAAGACGTTGAGGATGAGGCAGCCGACAACCACCTTTCCCTTCAGGTCGTCGTAAAGTCCCAGGAACTCGCCCTTGGTAACGCCGACGTAGATAGCGCCGATGACCTCCCCGTGGCTGTCCCTGATCGGATCGTAGGCGGCGAAGTACGGTACCCCGAGGATGGTGACCTCGCCCCGGTACTCCTTTCCGTACTTGAAGATGGCATCGTGGGCCGGACCCACCAGGCGGGTGCCGGTCGCGCGGCTGCCATCCGCGGCAATGACGTTGGTCGCCACCCGCAGGTCTCCCTGGAAGATGGTGGCGGTGCCGCCGAAGATGTCGCGGATGTGGTCGGGGAGGGTGTTGTTGCCGGTCAGGAGGTAGTTGCCGATCCAGAGCTTGCCGTCCCTGATCGCGAAGGTGTCGCCCTTTTCGTGCAAGAGGACCTTGAAGGCTTCGAGGCGCTCCCCCTGCTCGTGCGTGGCGTCGAGGATCGCCTGGGTCCGTAGTTCCGTGAGAAAGACCGCGGTCGCTGCGGTGAGCGCGATGGCTACCACAATGAGGTTGATGACAAGGTAACGGGTGCGAACCTGCATACGCCCTCCACTGGGAGGTGACCTCGGTCACGGGGAAACAAAGCGGCTGGCAACGGACACTCCCGCACTGAGATGGCGGGCGGAATACCGGGCGGATGGTACCGGTTTAAAGCAACAATCGTGACATTTTAGCCGTTCCTGTGTATTTTTGTATACAAATGTTTCGATTCCGGCAAACAAAATAACGAATCCATTAATGCATCAATAATAAGATACTGCTCATCGAAACTGATAGCCTCCGTTGCACTGGCTTATGCCCCCTTCGTCCGGGCATAGATAGTATCCGTGGCCGGTCGAGTAGCAGCCCAAAGAGAAAACGTTTAACTCCATCCCGCGAATGTGCTATCTCTCTCCAAAACATCACCGGCTGAAGGAGATCTCTTGAGGATATCCGCCCCTATCGCCGTTACCGTCGCCGCCCTGCTGGCCGTCTGCGTGCCCACCTTCCCTGCCCAGGCAAGCGGCCAGACTCCGCCTCCGCCCACCACTTCCCCGGCGCTCTCGCCGCTTCACCGGGAGCTGGACGGCATCGTCCGCGGCGAGCTTTCCCCCTACACCAACGCCGCCATCAAGGTCACCTCCCTGAAAACGGGAGAGACGCTCTACGAGCACAATCCCCGGCTCCTCGTCACCCCCGCGTCCAACCAGAAGCTCTTCACCGCCGCAACCGCACTCTCGGTCTTGGGAAAGGAGCGGGAGGTGATCACCACCGTCTCCGTCGACGACGCCCGGGGAACGATCTTCCTCAAGGGGTGCGGGGACAGCCTGCTGACCGCCCGCGACCTCGCCGGGCTGGCCACCGCCGCCTCGGAGAAGCTTGAGCGCAACCGGACGTACCGGGTGGTGGCGGACCTCGCCTGTTTCGATGACCTCTACTGGGGCAAGGGGTGGATGTGGGACGACGAGCCCGAATCGGACGAGATGTACATCGCCCCGCTGGCGATCGACCATAACACGGTGACGGTGACCGTCACCCCAGGGAAAAAGGCGAACGCCCCGGCGGAGGTAGCCCTGACGCCGGAAACCCCGCTGGTCACGGTGAAGAACTGGACGGTGACCGGTGGACGTGGAGACGAGGTGACCGTCAAGGCCACCCGGCGGCCCGGGGACCGGGAGAACGTCATCACGGTCTCCGGCGTGATTCCCGCCGGGGGGGACGCGGTGGTGAAGCACCTGTCGGTCTGGAAGCCGGAGCGGATCGCCCTCGCCATCTTCGCGGACGCCCTCCGGGCCCGCGGCATCGCCGTCACCGGGCTGGACACCAACTTCACGACGCCGCAGAGCCGGGTGATCGCAAGAAAGAAGCGGCCGCTCGGCGACTTGGTGGCCTTCGGGCTTAAGGAAAGCGACAACCTGTCGGCGGAGAGCCTGATCAAGCTCTTGGGGATGGTCTCCACCGGCCAGCCAGGCTCCGCCGAAGACGGCGCCTCCCGCATCCGGGTCTATCTCGACAAGCTCGGCATCCCCACGGACAAGCTGTTCGTCGCCGACGGCTCCGGAGTCTCGCGCTACAACCTCACCAACGTGGAGACCATCATCCGGCTCCTCGAAGCCATCTACCGCGACCAGCGGATCTACCCCACCGTGTACAACGCGCTGCCGGTCGCCGGCAGAGACGGCACACTGGCACATCGCATGGCGGGAACGCCCGCCGAAGGCAACGTGCGGGGAAAGACTGGCAACATGACCGGGGTCTCCTCTCTTTCGGGATACCTTCACACCGCCGACGGCGAACCGCTCGCCTTCTCCATGGTCATAGAGAACTTCGCCGGCCCCGCTAAGCCAGTGCTGGAAATCCAGGAGCGCATCTTGCTGATTCTCTGTAGCTTTCACAGATAATTAAATTTATCTTAATTTTTATTGAAAAACGATTACGGCATGTTACAGTTTTTCATCCCCAGAATAAGAACCCGTTGTTACCGGAGGCGTTGACAGAGCAGCTGTAAGGCACATTCACAGGGAGGTTCCGATGTCCTTCTCCATCCTCTTCGTCTGCCTTGGCGTCAGTTTTATCTGTGCCCTTTGTGTGGTAGCTACCGTTATGTTCTGTGCCGATCAGCCTGCCGCCACTCCGGCC
Source organism: Geomonas sp. Red32 (assembly GCF_023652955.1). Classification (GTDB taxonomy): domain Bacteria; phylum Desulfobacterota; class Desulfuromonadia; order Geobacterales; family Geobacteraceae; genus Geomonas. The sequence goes on from NZ_JAKLOY010000001.1 coordinate 423,516, forward strand.
AGTCCTTACCGGCGGGGCCGTCAGAATGCGGGAAGGGGCCACCTCGCCACTACCCGGGCCGGAGTAACCAAAGAGGAGATCGGGGAGCAGCTTACCGGCAGCGAAGCGCCGCACTGACTCCGGGGTCGCCGCTGCCGTCCCACACACTCACAGAGGGGGGTCTTGTCTTAACAGGCCCCCCTTTCGATATTCCCGCTATTGGACACTTCCATAAATCGAGTGAGGGAACATGAACAAGATTGTCTTATTTTCGGTCGAGCTGAAGAACCCGGAGGACTTCGCCTTCCATCCGGGAGCCAAGGCGTTCCAGGAGAAGTACCGCACCCACGAAGTCGAGGAGACCTACTTCGCCTTCAAGTTCGAGGAGGAACTCTGGAAGGAGGCGGAGAAGGGGCTCGAAAAGGCCGGGCTCCCCTACGAGAAGAGCTTCAACCTCGTGCTGGAGGATGGCGAGCTGGCCGCCCACCCGGTCCACTACCTGACGGTGCCCGCCCTCTACGACCTGGTAGCAGGGGACGAGGAGGAGCCGGAACTTTCCAGGGAGGTGGCGGATTTCCCGATCGCCCAGGATTTCCTGAGCGAGGTGGTGGTGGCCAGGGTCCAGCTCTTCGAGGAACTCGCCCGCCTCAACCCCGCCATCAAGCCGGCCGTCGACGAGGTCTTCACCGTGAAGAGGAAGGGGTACCGGATCCTGGACGGACTCCCCGAGCTCGAGGAGCCGATGCGGATCCCGCATGCCACCGGGGTGGCCGAGAACGAGGGGGACAGCGTCGGGACCTACTACGTGGAGGGGTGGGACGGCAGGAGCTCGCTCTCCGAGGAGGCGGTCGGCTTCGTCAAGGCCAACCACCTGGTCGCCGCCCGCGTCTTCGAGATAAAGGGGAAGAGCTACCGCCAAAATGCCCCCAACTACCTGGTTTCCGGCAAGTTCGCCGCATTCTTGCAGAAGAAGTTCAAGGATCTCCAGCTCACCCCCATGACGATGGGTATCCTGTGAGGCCCCACCACGCCAACGACATCGGCCGCAGGGAGTACCTCAAGGACGGGAGCGCCGTCTGAGAACGGGCCTCGTCACGGTTCTTCCCGACTGAACTAGCTCTCCCACCCGCACCGGTTGATCTCATCTCCGCTCCCATACCATGCTACCAGTTCCCACCAACGCAACCTCTCATAGTACTGCCTCCGTTTTCTGAGCTCTCAATCAGATCGTTCCTGACCGTCGTATAGGAATAAGGCACTGTTGCGCCGCGCCGAATAGCTTTGCATGTTCAGAAAATGGTGTGCTAAGGTAGGCAAGTTCAGTAAGCAAAGGCTCACTTTCCGCTGTTGCTTTCAGACCGGCCTCCTCTAAGGGCGGCCCAACCTCGAGGTCTCCTCCGCATGGTGTTCCCCGACTTCCTGAAGAGCTTCCTCAGCCGCAACCGCAACGGTCTTCATATCGCCGTCTTCGGCGCCATGGTCATCGTCGCCACCTGGGTGAACGTGGTGCAACGCGTCGACTACGAGCGCGCCGAGGAGATCAGCCGCTTCACCCGGGAAAACGCCGGTCGCGCCCGCGCCTTCGAGGAACACACCAGGCGCGTTCTGACCTCGGCCGACAGTGCGCTGCTGTACCTGCAGATGGAGTACCACGAGCACGGCAACATCACCCTGAGCATGCTGGACTTCATGCAGTGGGCCAAACGGGAGCCGGCCGTGAAGCAGCTGGCGGTCTTCGACGCCTCCGGCAATCTCGTGGAGAGCGTGCTCGATCTCCCCAAAGCGATCAACATCGCCGACCGCGAGCACTTCTGGATCCACCAGTTGCAGCCCGACCACGGGCTCTTCATCTCCAAGCCGAGCATTTCCAAGGGGACCGGGGCGGTCACCATCTTCTTGACCCGCCGCCTCACCAACCCGGACGGGACCTTCGGCGGCGTGGTCGGGATCGGGCTCAAGCCGACCTTCTTCTCCAGCTACTACGACACGCTGGGGCTGGGGAGCGACCGGAGCATCATGCTGGTGGGGCGGGACGACCGGATAGTCCGCTGCTGGCGCTTCAACGACCGGATCCTGGCAGGGATCGACATCTCTTCGAGCGCCATCTTCGACGAGGCCAAGCGCCGCCCAGCCGGGACCTACGAGGTCGACTCCATCATCGACGGCAAGAAGCGGCTGTCGAGCTACCGCGTCATGCAGGATTTCCCGCTCATCGTGGTGGTCGCCGAGCTGAAGGAGACCGCGCTGGCCCCCTTCGTCACCAGGGCGCACACCTACTACCTCACCGCCTCCCTCTTCACCCTCTTCGTAGCCGGGTTCTCGCTGGTAATGTTCCTCGCCGAACGGCGCACGCGGAGCCAGAACCAGCGGATCAAGGAGGAACTGGAGGAGCGCGAGAAGGTGGTCCGTGCCCTGAAGGAAAGCCAGAACCTCTTCTCCGAATTCCTCGACCACCTCCCCGCCATCGCCTTCGTGCAGGATCTCGGCAACGGCATCCTCTACTCCAATGCCGCCTACCACGGCTTTTCCGGCGATCTCGCCCCTCTCCAGGTCCAGCCCGGCCAGTACCAGCAGCACGGCCGCTCCGACTGCCGCTTCGACTCCTGCGAGGTTACCGTCACCGATGGAGAGGGCGGGCAGCGCACCTTCGATACCCGCAGGTTCCTGGTCGAGCGCGGAGGCGACGAACCGCTGATCGGGGTGATCGCGGTGGACATCAGCGGACGCCGCCACGCCCAGAAGCTGGAGGCCATCGGCACCCTGGCCGGCGGGGTCGCCCACGATTTCAACAATATCGTGACCGCCATCGTCGGCTTCGCCTCCCTCATGCAGATGAAGCTGGCGGAGGGGGATCCGCTCAGAAACTACATCGACAACATCCTCGCCGCCTCCAGCCGTGCTGCGCAGCTGACCCGCAGCTTGCTCGCCTTCGGCCGTAAGCAGGAAGCCAATCTCAAGGCGGTGGACCTGAATTCCATGTTCCTCGGGGTTGAGAAACTGCTGCGGCGCGTGGTGAGCGAGGATATCGAGTTCGTGACCGGCCTCGCCTCCCGGCCGCTGCCGGTGATGGCCGACAGCGTGCAGCTCGAGCAGGCGCTGATGAACCTGGTGGTCAACGCCCGCGATGCCATGCCCGCCGGGGGGACGCTGACGGTGCGCTCGGGATTCGTGCTCATGGATGACGAGTGGATCGAGGCGAAGCGGTTCGGGGCTGCGGGGGAATACGGGGTCATCTCGGTGGCGGACACCGGCACCGGGATGGATCCGCGGACCCTCCAGAGGATCTTCGAGCCCTTCTTCACCACCAAGGGGGTCGGCAAAGGGACCGGGCTCGGGCTCTCCATGGTGTACGGCATCGTGAAGGAGCACGGGGGGTACATCGACGCGGCAAGCGAACAGGGGGGAGGGACCGTCTTCCAAATCTTCCTGCCGCTCGTGAAGCAAGAGGAGATCGTGGACGAGAAGGTCGCTTCGGAGCAGGTCCGGGGAGGTGCGGAGACCATCCTGCTTGCGGAAGACGACTACCAGGTGAGGAGCATGACGCGCGAATTCCTGGAGAAGTTCGGCTACCGGGTGCTGGTGGCCGAGGACGGACAGCAGGCGGTGGAAAGGGTCCGGGAGAGCGCCGGGGTGATCGACCTGGTGGTCCTCGACATCATCATGCCGAGGAAAAACGGCAAGGAGGCTTACGACGAGATCAGGGCCCTGGCCCCCTCGGTCAAGGTGCTCTTCACCAGCGGGTATACCGCCGACGTGATCACCCGCAAGGGACTGGCGGCCGAGAACCTGCAGTTCGTCGCCAAGCCGGTGGCACCCGAGCTTTTGTTGAGGACCGTGCGGGACCTGCTCGACGCGGCCTGACAGGGTCCGCCAGCGCTGGTGGCACCGCGGGTGACGTCCCGAATGGCACAGCTGATGACACAGCTGATGACACAGCTGATGGCACCGCAACGGGCCCCGCAGTGGCGCCGCGGGGCCGTCGTTTCGGCGGGCGAGCTAATCCTTTAGCTGGAAGGAAACCTTGAGCGTCACTTGGTATTCGGCTACCGTGCCGTCCTCTCCTATGTGCCCGCGGATCTCCTCGACCTCGAACCAGGAGAGCTTGTCGATTGAGCTCTTTGCCTTGCCAAGCGCAGCCTCGATGGCCGCCTCGACACTCTTCGGCGAAACACCGATCACTTCCACCTTCTTATAGATCCGATCCTTACCGTACATGTCTCCCTCCTTTGACCAGCCGGATTCTCTCTCCCAACGACAACCCAGTAACGATATCCCGCGTGGTACCTATGTCAACCGGACGTCAGCCAGCGACGGGAAAAGGGGGAAAGGTGCTGTGACAGTGGGGGATCTCCCACACTGCATGATGAGCTTCGCGAAACGCGGGTGAGTATACGGGGGAAAAAAAAGATCAAGAAAAGCGGTGCCGTGTCGAGGAAGTAATCATGGAGTGAGCAGATTGCGGCAGGCAGTTTAAAAGTTGCACCCCTTCGGGGAGCTCGTCGCGGAGCCCGCACCGCTTTGGGCGGGAGGAACCGCCGCCATTTCGGGCCGTTATCCCGCCGGCACGGTCCGCGCCGCCGCTGGCATGAATATTGTTACCGGTAAACAAACGCTTGCAGGCAGCAGCTGTGACTGAGGAGGGACAATTATGGAACCGATAGTGATCGTCAGTGCAACAGTTGTCGGATACTACCTTGGAGTCGCCGTGCTGGACACCCTGAAGGATCTCCGCAGGGAAAAGGGACGGTGGTTTTTCTCAACGATGATCCCGGTAAAGGTTCGCTGCCGGGACCACGCCTACAACGAATCGCTCGCTCCCCCTAAGGAGCGGTGGTAACCAGGACGGGAGAGAGGATCCCGCACGAGCATGTACGGCCCCCTCTCTCCCGTCAGCTTCCCATGGCCAGTCCGCCATCCCCGTACTCGTAGCCGCGCCACCCATCCGTGAAGAAGAAGGTCGCCCCCTCCCCCGCCGCCCCCTGGGCCCAGATCCTGCCGCCATGCATGGCGATCACCCGCTGCACGGTCGCTAGCCCGATGCCGTTCCCCTCGTATTCTCCGATCTTGTGCAACCGCTCGAAGGGAAGAAAGATCTTGTCCGCGTAGGACATCTCGAAGCCGATGCCGTTGTCGCGCACGAAGTAGACGGTCTCCCGCCCATCGCTGTAACTTCCGAAGTGGACCTCCGGGTTGGCGATCTTCCCGGTGTACTTCCAAGCGTTACCGATCAGGTTCTGCAGGGCCAGGCTGGCGAGCGATGGGTCCCAGTGCCCTTCGACACCGCCGTCAATGGTGACCTTCACCTCCCGCTGGGGATAGTGAATCCTCAGGTTGCAGACCACCTCCTCGGCCAGTTCGCTCAGTTGCACCGTTTCGCGTTTGAGTTTCCGGCGGGTCACCCGGGAGAGCTTGAGGAGATCCTCCACCAGGTGCCCCATCCGCGAGGCGGCGGCCGAGATCTTGGTCAGGTAGTTCCTCCCCTCGTCGTCGAGGAGCTCCCCGTAATCCTCCATCAGGATGTGGCTGAACGAGTTCATCGCCCGCAGCGGCGCTCCCAGCTCGTGGGTCACCGAGTACGAGAAGGATTCCAGCTCGCGGTTGGAGGCCTGGAGCTCCACCGTCCGCTCCCGCACCCGCTGCTCGAGGGTGTCGTGGGCCAGGCGAAGCTCCTGCTCGAGCTGCTTGCGCTCGGTGATGTCGTAGTTGATCCCGATCATCCTTACCGCCTTGCCCTTACTCTCCTCGAGGACGTACCCCGCGCCGACCAGCCAGCGGACCTCCCCGTCGGCGCGGATCACCCGGAACTCGTGCTCCCAATGGTCGCGAAGATTCACCGCGCTCTGTATCGAGGTCTTGAGATGCTCCTGGTCTTCGGGATGGACATGGCGGAAAAAGACGTCCGAATCGCTTTCGCCATCGCCGGCCGGTAGGCCGAGGAGCTGGTACTCCATCGGGCTCCAGAAGGAGCGGTGGTTGGTGAAATCCCACTCCCACATCCCCATCTTCCCCCCCTCGAGGGCGGTCAGCAGCCGGAGCTCGCTGCCGCGCAGGGAGGCCTCGGCCCGCATGTGGATCAGGGCCTGGACGGTGGCGTCCGCCAGCCTGGTCATCGCCTCCAGGTCTTCTTCCCGGTACCCCCCTGCGCGGTTGGCAAGGGCGATGAGACCGATAGTCTTTTCACCGTGGATGAGCGGGACGCCCAGAAACGATTGCAAGGGGGGATGTCCCGGCGGCACTCCGGCGCAGGCGGGATGGCTGGCGGGGGTATTGGTAACGAGCGCCCTGCCGCTCACGATCACCTCGCCGTACAGTCCGTGCAACCTGAGGGGGGCGGGACGGCCGGGGTCCGCGGAGCCGTTCAGGGCGTAGGCATCCCCGACGGCACCCTCCGTCTCGATATCGTGTACCAGCCCGTCCTCCCGGAGCTCGCCGATGAAGCCGAGCCGGCTCCCGGTAACTTCCTCGGCCATCCGGAGGCAGACTGTGGCCAGCTCCTGTTCGCTCTTCGAGGTCAGCGCCGCGCGGAGGATGGCTCCTATGCCGTTGAGGAGCACGTTCTGCCGGAGGATCTTCTCGTCGGCCATCTTGCGTGCCCGCTCGAAGGAGGCTCGCTGGGTGATGTCGAGGTTGGTCGCCACCGCCCCCAGGAGATCTCCGGCACGGTCGAGGACCGGAGCTGCCGAGGCCAGCACGACCCCTTCGGTCCCGTCGAAGCGCCGGATCCGGTACTCGACCGGCTCGACCGGCTCTCCCGTGGCCAAGGCCATGGCGAGCGGGTACTCCTCCGGCTCGGTGGCTTTGCCGGTGGCGGCGTCCCAGGAAGGGTACTGCCGGTACTCCTCCTGGCTCTCCACCAGCGGCGCCGTACCGCACCAGATCCTGTCGGCCTCCTGGTTCTTTCCCACCAGGCACCCCTGCTTGTCCGCGATCCAGACACCGACCGGCAGGCTGCTCAGCACGGCTTCGAGGGTTCTTCGCTCCAGCTCCAGCGATCCGGCCAGCATCCGCTGCCGCTCCTCGCTCTCCCGCAAAAGGTGCAGCGAGACATCGCACTCGTTGCCGTCGACGGCGGCGAAGGCGGCAACGCAGGCGCGCCCCTCGGCCTCGATCAGCCTGGCGCGGAGGGCCTCTATTTCGGCGATCAGTTCGTCCCTGGTTCTGGTATCACATTCCATGGCATCCCCACTGTGCACGATGAAGACGACACCAATATAAAATTAGAATTAATTTGGCAAGACAAATGTGACCACTCGGCTCGTTTTTCTCCTCGAACGCCTCACCCGCTTTGCACCTTCGGCCAGACAACCAGCAGGACCGTGGCGGCACCGGTCCAGGCACAGGTGGCCAGCAGCAGCGTGGCGGCCAGCGAAGCGCGGACGCTCAGCCAGTAGACCACCAGCAGGTAGACCGCGTACGGGGCGAGCGACCACAACCCGAAAAGCGCCGTGGCCCGCAGATCGGCGGGGGGGCGCTCGCTGCCGACGATGCCGTGGGCGATCAGGGTGAAGGTGGGGAAAAGGGGAACCAGGCCGGCGATGAAAAAGTTCCGGCTACGGGAGAACAGTGCGATGACCAGCACTGCCAAGGCTCCTAAGACGCATTTGAGGATGAGACTGGGCATGGAGACCTCATAGGGAATGGGCTCTGTCTTTGCGGCGGTCACAGGCACACCGCCTCTCTGTCACTGGACATAGCACCAGGCAGGGACATCTGTCACGGACAAAATCGACTTTTGTGTGAGCATGCGGGTTGAGTCTAACTACGATAAGAGATATCATTATCATTATTGGCGAAAGAACCTTTTGTTTCGTCTTCTGACATGGGCCTGGGCTTACCGGATGCAATATGCGGGATGGCGCATACAAGAAGGAGGTACGCTATGAGATCACGATACATGCTCTATCTGTCCGGGCTGGCCGTCTTGATGATGGCTGGCTGCGCAAACTACGAGGTCAACAGCAAGCGAAACGCGGTACCGGGGCACCTGATCCGGACCGAAATGCAGGATTCCGATCGGGCCCTGGACGCGGCCCAGGCCGCCGGTAAAGACAAATCGAACCCCGAGGCCTTCCAGGCAGCCAAGAAGGCCCACGACGACGCCTACGACGTCTATCGCGCCTGCCACACCGAAGAAGGGGCGGCCATGGCTCGGGTAGCGACGGCCAAGGCGAAAGAACTGATGGCGATGGGCGAGCCGGGCACCAAGGCGGCAGCGGTGGCGCCTCAGTCCCAGCCGATGGCCGAGGCGGCCCCGATGGCGGTGCCGGTGGCAACGGCAGCACCTGCGGCCAACACCAAGAACTGCGTCGCTCTCAACATCCAGTTCGACATCGGCCAGGCTGAGATCAGGCCCGAATACCGGGACGAGGTCCGCAAAGTCGGGGCCTTCCTGCAACGCTTCCCGACCACCACGGCCGTCATCGCCGGCTACACCGACGAGGTGGGGAGCGACGACTTCAACCTCAAACTCTCCCAGGCACGCGCCGAGAGCGTCGTGAAGGAACTGGAAGACGACTACGGCATCGCCCCCGACCGACTCAGCGCGAAGGGGTACGGCAAGTCCTACCCGGTGGCCACCAACTCCACGGATCCGGGCCGGCAGCGTAACCGGCGGATCGACGCCATCATCGACTGCGCCTTCGACGTCACCGCCTTCATGGGTCCCCCCGAAACGCTCTGCATGACCCTCAACGCCCACTTCAACACCGGCAGCGCCGAGCTCCGCCCCGCCGATTTTGAGGCCGTCGACCGGGTCGGCGCCTACCTCAAGGAGCATCCCGCCGCCACCGCCGTCATCCAGGGGCACACCGACAATACCGGAACCACCGAAGAGAACATGAGGCTCTCCAAGGCGCGGGCCGAAAGCATCGTCAACTACCTCGCGGCCCATTTCTCCATCGATCCCAGCCGCCTGACCGCCGAAGGGTACGGCTCCAGCCACAACATCGCCTACAACGGCACCGCCAGCGGCCGGCAGATGAACCGGAGGATCAACGCCATCATCAACTGCGCGACCTGACCGGCCCAAGCCGGCACCATCAGAATAGGGCACGCCCCGGCGTGCCCTTTTTGTTGCTACTCCCACTGCTCCTCCCCTCGCCCCGCGATGGCACCCGTCAGCAGAGTGCGTCCGGACTTCCTAGCTTGACAGTACTATCGCCACCCGTTACTATCCATAAATGATCAGATCATTCGCCGACAAAGAGACGGAAAAGCTGTTTCGAGGGCGGTTTTCGGCGAAACTTCACCAAGACGTACAACGTTCCGCCCAACGAAAGCTCAAGCTACTCGACGCGGCGGCCACCATCGAGTTCTTGCGGATTCCCCCAGGCAACCGGCTGGAGCAACTATCTGGAAACCGTACGGGACAATGGAGCATCAGGATCAATGACCAGTGGCGGATATGCTTTTGCTGGGATGGCGACGCCTTCGACGTCGAGATTACCGATTACCACTGAAGAGGTGAACAATGACACCGCGTGACCTGCCTCCCGTGCATCCGGGGGAAATTTTATTGGAAGAGTTCCTCACCCCGATGAGGATTACCCGCTACCGGCTGGCAAAATCTATCTCGGTGCCACAGCGCCGCATTGACGAGATTTGTGCCGGGAAACGATCGATCACCGCCGACACCGCCTTGCGGCTGGCACGATTTTTCGGAACCGACGCTCAGAGTTGGATGAATCTGCAGGCGAGATACGATCTCGAATGTGCGGAGATCGCACTAGCGGAGCGAATCACGGTTGAAGTAAAACCCCTTAGAACGGCAGCCTGACAATCCTACCTGGCGATTCACCATTTCGTTCCCCCCTGAAGTCACCCGGCGGAGCTCAGACAAGCGAGCAGATGCCGGGTTTATGGCCCAAAAAAAGGGCGGCCCCTTGCTGAGACAGGGCCGCCCTTCTTGTTTCTTCGTCAGCGTCTACTGGTGGTTATCCCCCGCCCCTCACGGGGTGAGGAAGGCGTTGCCATCGGGCGGCAGCGTGGTGTCTTCGCCGGTCGCAATCGTGAACGCCGGAGAGGAGTAGAGCTTGAAGACGCCGTTTGCCGCCGCTCCGCTGCCATACCCCTGAATGAATACCTTGTACTGGGCGGAGGCCATGGCGGAACTGCCGTTGGGCGGCAGGAACGCCGAGAAGGAAGTCTTCCAGATCCCGGAACCGGCGCTGCTCAGGTTACTGAAGACGGTCATGCTGTTGACCACGGTGGAAGAGTCGGGGTTGCGGGGGACGACGGTGACCGTGGCGCTCGACCATTTGCTGAAGGCGGGAGACCTGATGGTCCCCACCACCGCCCCGGCATTGCTGAGCGAGCCGAAGATCTGCACCAGCTTGACCCCGGTCGGTTTGAGGATCACCTGTCCCGAGTTCCCCGCGTTGACGATAGCCGCGGCCGGGTTGAAGTCGATCAGCAGGGTGCTGGAAGAGCCTGCAGTGACGGTGAAGTTGCCGTTGATTTTGAGCCCGGTCTGCTGCGCGCTCGGGGTGGTGAGGGGAACCTTGGTCGGATCGCCGGTCCTCACCACGTAGTTCACCAGGTTAGGCTGCTGGTTGGCGGCGAGGATCAGGCGGATCTGGGTGTAGGTCCCGGCAGGGAGCGTGGCCGTCCCGAGGATCTGGGGGACGAAGTGGAAATCCATGAGGTCGACGTCGATACCGCTACTACCATTTGGGGTGGCCATAACCGGCAGGTTGGGGTCGGTGTCCATGAGGTTTTCCTGCCCCGCCCGCACGGCCACGACCTTGACCACTTTTACATGCACGCTGGAAAACGATCCGAAGGAGCGGGCATCGGTAAGGGCGGTGGTAACCGTCCCGGTACTGGCCCCGCCTCCGCTTCCGCCGCAGCCGGAAAGCTGGACCAGGGTAAGGGCGCCCAGTAACAGCAACGCCGTGCAAAGCATCGAAACCTTTGTTCTTTTCTCCATGACTATGGAACCTCCTTGCGCGTTTCAGTACGACAGTGGGGGAGTAAAATATCACTCCGCAATATTCGCAAGTGTAGCGAGGCTCCGCGAAAAGGCAAGAAAATTGTCTTTGCCCGCAGCGCACGGCTCATCCGTCCCCCCTTAACGCTTCGGCATTCTTACCGTAAATTTATCCTGGTGCCGAATCCTCCTTCTCCCGTTACCGCCCTTCTCCTTTGACAACGATAATGAACATCTATATATTCCACCCAATCCACGCCTGGCCTCATATGAGAAGCACCGCCACCATCCATGAAGCCGTTGATAATGTGGACCTCGCTTCCCCGCCGGTGAGGCTCGTGGTCGGCGCCGCTGGCCGGCCTCCTAAAGATCCCGTTGGGTTATCCCCTTATTGGAGAGTGAATGAATGACCTTCACAACAGCCGCCGGCACCGGCTTCTCGAAAAGATGACGAGGCAAGCATTCCTGTTCGTACTCTTCCTGGTGTGCATGGCACTCCCGATCCAAAGCTTTGGCGGCGACGATGGGTGGGAAGCTGTCTGCAAGGATGCGGAAAGGATACCGCTCCCGGCCAAAGATCGGCCCGACGCGAATAGCGCAAAAGCTCTCGCGGGGTGTGAGTCGGCGAACCTCTATTACGGCTTCGACATCACCCCCGATCCGGTGAAAGCGCGCCACTGTGCCTACCTCGAGATGGACCGGGGAGACGAGCACGTTTTCGGAGGATCGGCCATCCTCATGATGATCTACGCGAACGGGAAAGGGGTGAAGAAGAACCCCGATGCCGCCATCAAGTTCGCATGCAAGCTCGAGGGAGCTCCTGCCGAGATGAGGTACCGGATCCAGCATCTTGTCGATCTCAAAGAAGGAAGCGATGGTAAACCGTTCGATCTCTGCGACGACATCACGAGCGGCTACATGCAAGGACACTGCGCCGGACGCGAGCAACGGTTTGCGGACGCGAAACTCAAACGGAAAGTGGACGGCATCCTTGCCAAGTGGAGCGAGCGGGATAAGCAGGGGTTCGCCCTCCTCAGGCACTCCTTCGAAAAGTTTTCGGAAGCACGAATTAGGAACGAGGTCGATACGACAGGCACTGCCCGGGCGGCCCTTCAGATCGAGGAGGAATCGAAGCTTTCCAAGGATTTTGTGACCAGCATCATGCGGTTTGAGAAAGGAAAGCTCCCGCACTTCACCAATGCGGAGTTCACCAAGGCCGACAGGGAATTGAACGAGGTATATGGAAAGATCCAGGGGCAGAAAGATTTTCAATGGGGTAGCGTGACAAAGCCGGGCATCAAGCTCACCCAAAGGATCTGGCTCAAATACCGTGAGGCCTGGGTGACCTTCGGCCACCTGAGGTATCCCCAGGTTAGCGAAGAAAGCTGGCGGACCTGGCTCACCAAGAAGCGCATCGCCATGCTCAAAGAGTATCTGGATTAGTTACGGCATTGCGGAAGGCAGGAGGGACCGGGGGACCGGCGACTCGAAGGGGAAACGGTTGGGGAAATCGGCGGGAATTTTGCCGGTGGGGAGGTATCAGAGCTGGCTTTTCTCCTTGAGCTCGCGGATGAGCTCGACCTGACGCTGGAACATGAAGCGGGAGATGATGGACTCCCCCTGCACGTTGGGACTGACGATGAAACGACAGATGGTGGCATCGTCGACCTTGCTGGTCGCGACGTGCTTTCCTTCCACCTCCACCCGGCATACCGAATTCTGCAAGAGGTCCGGCAAGACCAGCCGCAGCTTGAGTTCGGCCCCGTCCTGGAACTCCTGCTCGTCGATCCGGATGGAGGCGCCCCCCACCGATACATCGAGGATCCGTCCCGGCAATGACTGGGTGCTGAGAAGAAGTTCCGCCTCCATGGGAGGCTCCAGCTCGAGCCGCAACGCGCTCCGCCGTTCGGCCATGATGTCGACGAACACGAAATTCCTGAGCGAGGCCGCCATCCTCCGGACGTTGACGTTCTGGACCTCGGCCAGGATCGCGCAATCGAAGCGATCGCACTTGATGAAGGTGAAGCCCGAATGTTCCAGGGCCACGGCCTGCTGCTGGTGGACGTCGACTTCGAGGGCGCCGCGGCTGACCTCCACCAGGGAGGCCGGGTAGTTGATGGGAAGCCCTTTGTAGTAGTTGACCAGCCGGAGGTCGACGCGCACCTTCGCCTTGATGAGCTCATGGAAGGCCTGGGCGATCTGCAGCCGGTCGTCGTCGATCGACTGCTTGATGCGGCTCCGGTAAAACCGGGAGAATTCCTCGTTCATGGGTCCTATCCTCAGTGAGGCAGGGGGCTTAGCGCCCCTCAGATCAGCCGGTACTTGGTCAGCACTCCCCGGATGTCGGCGCGCGATACCGGCTTCACCACGAAATCGTTGCAGTCGCCGTCCCAGAGAGCCTCTTCCATGGCTTCCGGGGTGGTGAGCGCGGTGGTCATGACGATGACCGCCTTCCCCTGCGCATCGATCCCCTGGTCGTGTTCCAGCTGGCGCATCTGTCTGAGCGCCTGCTGGCCGTCCATCTCCGGCATGAGAATGTCGAGCAGCACCAGGTCGAATGGCTTTTTCGCCGCGAGGGCGGAACCGAAAAGCTCGACCGCCTCTCTCCCGTCGGTCGCCGTCTCAACCTCGGCGTACTCGGCAAGGAAAAACTTCAACGTTTCACGGGCCAGATTCTCATCCTCTGCGATCAAGCATCTCATAGCGACTTCCTTTCCCCTGTCCCCGGCAGTCACCGGGCATCTCGTAACTGCGTCTCCCAACGGCTCCAAGGTTCAAGGCTTCAGCTCAAAGCGTAACCATCGGCGGTTCGAGATTCTTCACTCTTTTCGGCTAAATCGGCATTATCTTGAGAATTGTGAGAAAAAGGCGCCGGCTTGTCTTTTTTCTTTGAGGCGGAAAAGGATCTCGCGAGTTAGTAGTGAGAAGCGACGGCTCAGATAGAAGGAGTGAGAGAGGAGGAAAGAGCGGGACAGGTGGGGGTGGATGCTGTGTTTATGGCTTGAGCGGCGGCTTGGGGTGAAGTACTATTGCCCCTTGAAGAAAATTCCAGCTCAAAGGAGATACAGATATGAAGGTACTGGTCGATCTTTGCGTGGTTCCTCTCGGGGTCGGGGTCTCCCTCTCCCCCTACATCGCCGCCTGCCAGAAGGTGCTCGCGGAATCGGGACTGAAGACGGCGCTTCATTCTTACGGCACCAATATCGAAGGGGAGTGGGACGAGGTGTTCGCCGCGGTCAAGCGCTGCCACGAGGTGGTGCATGAGATGGGCGCGCCCCGGGTGACGACCACCATCAAGCTCGGCACCCGGACCGACCGCAACCAGACGATGGAGGACAAGATCCGGAGCGTTAAGGAAAAAATGTAGCAACAGGGCCGGGGGGCTACTTCTCCTCCGGCTCGTCTCTAGTCACCAGTTCGACCTCCAGGTACAGGTCGCTCCCCGGCGGCGTTGCCATGCGCGCCGCGCGGGGACGCCGCGGGATGAACTCGTCGACATCCCCCCCGTCCCCCGGGCCGAAATCGTAAGCGATCCCCGGAGGGGTCTCACGCACGATGGCCGGGACCAGCGGGTGGCTTCCCGCCTCCTCGGCCGGAATCCTCAGGGAGCGCCGCTCTCCTGGCCGCATTTCCGCCACCGCGCGCTCCAGCGACGGCGGGATGCTCCCCGCCCCGGACACGTAATCGGCCGTCTCCCACTCACCGGCCGGCTGCGCCTTCCCGTCGGCCGCCGTCAAACGATACAGGATTCTTACCTTTTTCCCCGGCTCGCTCAGCATAGATTCCTCCCCGGCTCCCGTGGTGATCCTCCCGCACAGCAATTCACAAAATATAGCAAAGGGATGGGGGTTTACAAACGAAGCGGGCCATAACCCTCTTCCCGGGGAGGGCCGCCGTTTCAGCTCGCGCCGATCCAGGCGGCGCCGAAGACTCCGGCGGAGTCGCCGAGCTTGTTTTTGAGGAGAGGGGTCTGCAGGCGATCGTGGAAGGCGTACTGCCGCACCCGCTCGAAACCGGTGCTGTAGAGCTCGTCGATGTTGGAGAGTCCCCCTCCCAGCACCACGGCGTCGGGATCGAGAATGGAGATCAGCCCTCCCAGGCATCTCCCGAAGTCGTCCAGGAAGGTGCCGAAGGCGGCATGGCAGCGGCTCTCTCCGCTACGCGCCCCTTCCACGATCTGGTCCATCCTCAGCCGTTCGCCGTACCGCTCGAAGAAGGCGCGCTCAACTCCCGAGCCGCTGATCTTGGTCTCCACGCAGCCGCGGTTGCCGCAGTAGCAGGGAGCCCCTAGCGGGTCGACGGAGACGTGCCCCCATTCGCCACAGATGCGATGGGGGCCTTCCCGCACCTCGCCGTCGAGATAGATGGCCCCGCCGCAGCCGGTCCCCATGATCACGCCGAAGACGAGTCGATACCCGGCGGCGGCCCCCATGCGGCACTCCGCCATAGTGAAGCAGTCGGCGTCGTTTCTCAACTTCACCGGCCGCCCGAGGAGCCCTTCCAGGTCGGCCTGCAGCGGGCGCCCGATGAGGCAGACCGAGTTGGCGTTGCGCACGAGCCCGTTCGCCGCATCCACCGAACCGGGGATGCCGATCCCGACCGTGTGCGGGCTCCCCGCGGGCACCTCCGCCGCGGCTTCGGCCACCATACCGGCCACCGACGAGACGATCGCGTGGTACCCATCCTCGAGCGGGGTCGCCCTCCGCTTGCGGAGGAGGACCGAGCCGTCCGGGGCGAGGAGGACCGATTCGGTCTTGGTGCCGCCGAGGTCGATGCCGATGCTGTAGCTATCCGGGGATTTCAAACGATGCCTCTTCCTGGAAGGGTTACTGCCGGCAGCCCCCCTTACTCGGGGGCCGGCTCATCCTCTTTCTTTTCCTTCAAAAAGACCACCACTGCGCCGCCTCCCCCCATGTCGTTGGGGGCCTGGACGAACTCGGAGACCATCCCCTTGCCGTTTTCCCTGAGCCACTTGGCGACCGCGGCCTTCAGCACCGGCTCACCGTCGGAGTTGTACCCCTTCCCGGTGATCACCAGTACCCCCTTCTGCCTCCGGTTGTAGGCGCCGCGCACGAAACGGTCCAGGTTCTCCAGCGCCTCGTCCTTGGTGAGCCCGTGAAGGTCGAGCTGCAGGTCGACCCGGATGGCTCCTCGCCGCAGCTGCCGCAGACGGTTGACCGGAGCAGGCCGGGGCGAGGGATCCTCGTCCGGGAACTGGTCGGAAAAGCGGACGTCCATCCTGAGGGCCTCGACGGCCTGCAGGAAGACCTTTGCGTCCTCCTCGTCCCGCCTGGTCTTGACCGGCGGCTGGAGCTTCGGCTTCCCCGGGGCGGGGTGGGGCTGGTCCATACGGCGTACGCCGTCCATGGCATCGAAGAAGAAAAGCTCGTCCTCCATCTCCTCGCGGCTCTTCACCACCGGCCGGGGCTCCTTCTGCTTGGCACCCTTGGCACCCTTGACCGGCTTCGCCGCGCTGGCCGGTGCCGAAGGCCTGGCTCCGCCCTTGGCCGCCTGCCCGTTGGGCTCGGCTTCCCCGGCGACGGCCACCCCTTTGAGGGCCTTGAACGGGGAGACCGAGAATTCCTTTTCCTTCTGCTGAGGAGTCTGTTTCTTTTTCATAGCAATAAAGCCTTCCGACTAACATTAAACAGCACCAATGAGGCATGGTATAATACCAAGGAATCCCAGCCCATGTCAATGAAGAGTCTCCCAGCCAGGGCGCGTCAACCGCCGTCGGCGAAGGAGTTTCCATGATTCAAGATGCCGGTACCGGTGGTACGGAGCGTAAGGACGGGGCGATCGACTCAGGGCTCGAGATCGCCGCACTGCTGGTGAAGTCGGGAGTCCTCGACCAGACGCGGCTGAAATACGCGCAGAGGGTCCGGGGGAAACTGGTCTCCCAGCGGACCCTTTTGGCCGTCATGCTCGAGCTCCGCTTCTTCTCCCGGGAACAGCTCCGGGAGACCCTCAGGAGCAACATCGTTTCGGTCAAGCTCGGCGCGCTGCTGGTGGAACTTGGCTACCTGAAGCAGGCCGAGCTGCAGGCGGCGCTCGCCATCCAGCAGGAGACCGAGAACGCCAGGATGCTCGGCGAGATCCTGGTCGAGCAGCGTTTCATCGAGGAATACACCCTGGCCGAGGCGCTCGCCTACCAGCTCGGGTTCCGCTACCTCGACGTCAATCCCGACGACGTCGACCGCACCCTCCTCGCCCGCGTCCCCCCCCATTTCATGGTCCAGCACTGCTTCATTCCGGTCCGGCAGGAGGAGGGGAAGATCGTCGTGGCGATCGCCGACCCCCTCAACATGGAGACCAGGAAGACGGCCGAGAAACTTTTCGGTGCCAACACCGTCTTCGCCATCGCCACCACCAAGGGGATCCGGGACGCCTTTACGACGCTAAAGCGGGGGAACCTGCAGGCGGAGGGGCCCGCCACCGACGAGCACACGGTGACCGGGATCGTGAACTCCATCTTCGAGGAGGCCCTCAGGGAGCGGGCCAGCGACATCCACATCGAGCCGATGCGCAACGTCCTCAGGGTCCGCTTCCGCCGCGACGGCATGCTCACCCTCTACAAGGACTTCGTTCGCGAACTGGCGCTTCCCCTCTGCAGCCGGATCAAAGTCATGGCCGAGGCGGACATCGCCGAGCGCCGGCGCCACCAGGACGGCCGGATCTGCTACGAAAGCGCCAAAAGCGGCATCACCCTCGACATGCGGGTCTCCTTCTACGTCACCATCTACGGCGAGAAGATCGTGCTGAGGCTCCTGAGCAAGAAAGGGGAGCAGCTTCTGGACCTCAAGGAGATCGGGATGCCCCCCCGCATGCTCGACCACTTCATCGACGACGCGGTCGACTGCCCAAGCGGCGTCTTGATCGTCACCGGCCCCACCGGCAGCGGAAAGACCTCCACCCTCTACAGCTGCGTCCACTACCTCAACAACCTCCACACGAGCATCGTCACCGCCGAGGAGCCGGTCGAGTACGTGATCGAGGGGATCGCCCAGTGCTCCATCAACCAGAAGATCGGGGTGACCTTCGAGGAGACACTCCGGCACATCGTCCGCCAGGACCCGGACGTGATCGTTTTGGGGGAGATCTGCGACAACTTCTCGGCCGAGACCGCCATCCAGGCCGCCCTCACCGGCCACAAGGTGCTGACCACCTTCCACAGCGAGGACAGCGTCGGCGGGCTGCTGCGGCTGATGAACATGAACATCGAGCCGTTCCTGATCGCCTCCACGGTGGTCTGCGTCCTCTCCCAAAGGCTCCTGCGCAGGGTCTGCCCGGCCTGCAGCGAGCCCTATCTTCCCACCCCCAACGAGTTGAGGAGGATCGGCTACAGCAACCTCGACATCCGCGGCGCCGAGTTCCTGATCGGGAAAGGGTGCGCCAAGTGCCGCTACAGCGGCTACCAGGGGAGGATCGGCGTCTTCGAGATGCTGATCCCCAACGAACTGGTGAAGGACGCCGTCCTCAGCAAGAAGACCTCCTACGAGGTGAGGAAGATCTCCACCGAAACCACCGGGATGGTGACCCTCCTGGAATCGGGACTTTCCCTGGCTTCCCGCGGTGCAGTCTCCCTGCAGGACACGGTCCGCCTGCTCCCGAGGATCGGGAAGCCGAGGCCGATCGCCGAGATCAGAAGGCTTTTGGGGGAATAGCGGAAAGCTTTCAGCACGCTGTTGCACCGGAGGAAGTCATGACGACGCGCCCGTTCGTAGAGGTGATCAAGGAGCAGCTTGAATCGGAGTCTCTCAACCTGCCGATGTTCCACCCCATCGCGGTGAAGCTGCAAGGGGTGCTCGCCACCAAGGAGTTCACCATCGAGCAGGTGGTCGGGCTGATCATCAAGGACCAGGCGCTCACCACCCAGATCCTGAGGCTCGCCAACTCGGCGCTCTTCAGCGGGCTCGCCAAGGTGACCACCATCACCGAGGCGGTGATCCGGCTGGGGGCCCAGGAGATCGCCAGCGTCGCCATGGTCGCCTCCCAGCAGAGTAGCTACCACAGCCTGACCGTCCCCGGCCTGAAGAGTCAGGCCCTGGTGCTCTGGCGGCACGCCATCGGCTCGGCGATGGGAATGAGATGGCTGAGCGACAAGATCGGCTACAAGCACATCGCCCAGGAGGCCTTCATCGCCGGACTTTTGCACGACATCGGGAACCTCCTCATCCTGAAGGTACTGGAGGGATTGTGGCTGGCCGAGCCGGAGAGTAAGGGGGTGTCGCGGGAGCTGACCGCGGAGATCATGAGCGCCATGCACACCGAGTCCGGCCATGCCCTCCTGCAGAAATGGAACCTTCCTGACCTGTACTGCAACATCGTGCGGGACCACCACAGGGAGGATGCCGATTTTTCGGACGTGCTCCTCTGCATGATCCGGCTTGTCGATCACACCTGCCGGAAAGTCGGTATCGGCGGGCCGCCCGACAATAGCCTCATGCTGGCAGCCACCGCAGAAGCCCAGGCGTTGGGGATCAAGGAGATACTGCTGGCGGAGCTTGAAATCATGATAGAGGATGCAATGGAGATGGTCAGCGGCGCTGCTTGAGGTAGTCGAATGATAGAGATGGTCAGTGGCGCTGCTTGAGGTAGTCGGCGATAGAGACAGTCAGTGGCGCTGCTTGAGGTAGTCGAAGATCCCCTGCTCGAAAACCTTTTCGATCACGTGCTTCTCCCCCCGCTCATGGGCGAGTATCGCCGCCCGGACCTGCCACCCGAGAAAGGAACCCAGCACCAGGAGGGCGAGAGCCACCCTCCCCCAGTAAGCCAGCCGGCTGAGCGGCTCGTCCTTTACCACCACGCCGCGGGGAGGTAGCTGCGAAAGCTGCCACAGCTGCAGGGCAGCCAGGTAACCGATGGCCCGGTCGCGGTCGGCCTCCTCGATGAAGCGGAAACGGAAGGCGGTGCCGAAGCCGCCGTCCACCGGCTTGACGTTCACCACCTCGCCGACCGTCTCCACCATCCGCCCCGGGTTGGGAAGATAGATCCCGATCTCGACCAGGGTGCCGAGCGGGATCGCCTCGGGCATGGTGAACCGGATGCCGCCTCCGCTCAGGTTGGCCCTGGTCTCGGTCGCCTCCCTGCGGTGCTTCAGTTGGGCCCGCAACTCGTGGCGGAGTTCGGCGACCTCCTCGGACTCGTCCAGTTCCGGCTCCTGAGCCGCGAACTCGAGGTTCCAGCGGGACTGCCGCCAGTGCTCCATCACCTCCTCGACCACCTGGGTGGGGGGGATCCGGTAATCGATCGGGAGTCTCACGTCCTGGCGGAAGAACTCCCGGGGCTCGAAGGGTGCCATGGCCCCGAACAGGCGCAGCATGAGCCCCTGCGAGGCGGACCACCCGTCGATGTTCCCGCGGCAGCCGAGCCCCTGCGGGTTGTCGAAGATCCCGACCTGGGCGCTTCTTCCCGGCTGCAGGGTGGCCAGTTGGGGGAGGAGGTCGCGGGATAGCTCGACCTCGACCAGGTCGTCATCAAGCGAGCGGACCCGTCCCCACTCCTGAAAGGAACGGCCATCCGCCAGGGGGACCCAGATCCTCACCCGCGTTCCCGGCTGGAAATAATCCTCGAACTCGGACGGTGTTGCCGACATAGAAGTTCTCCGTCTGCCTAAGTACCGGTGACGACGACCAGTTTACCGCAACGGCCCGGCCTGTAAACCGGAGCCATCTCACTCCTTATTAATCGGCTCTTCCCGTCTTTACTTAAGTATCGATGCAGTCTGAGGCTGTCCCCTCACTCGTTAGGGTGCCCGAGGGGGCAGGCAAGGGAGCTTTCACTCAGGCGCAGGGAGGCCACCCCGTGCCCGTGCTGATCGGGTTGACAGGTCCCGCCGATGGTCGGGAAGTCGACGTCAGGAAGGGAATGGTGGGCAGGGTCTGGCCACTAAACGATGTAGATCGGGGAAATACGGGGAGAGCGCCCCCAGGTACCCTCCCCTTCAAGGGGAGGGACAGGGTGAGGATGGGGTTGGATTAGTGTGCCTCGCTCCAGTTGGCCCCGAAGTTGAGATCCACCTTGAGCGGTACCGCCAGCTTGATCGCCCCCTCCATTTCGGTTCTGACCAGCTCCTCCATCAGGCTCCTTTCCGTCTCGGGTACCTCGAAGACCAGTTCGTCATGGACCTGCATTATGAGCCGGCTTTGCACCCCTTCCGCTTTCATACGTTCGGTGACCGCGATCATGGCCGCCTTGATGATGTCGGCGGCCGACCCCTGGATCGGGTAGTTGACGGCGTTTCGCTGCGCGAAGGCGCGGATATTGCCGTTTTTGCTCCCGATATCGGGAATGGAGAGCCTGCGCCCCAAGAGAGTGGTGACGAAGCCGCAGACCTCGGCCTCCTGGATGCAGCGGTCGAGGAAGGCGCGGGCCCCGGCGTGGCGTTCGAAGTAGCTGTCGATGAAGGCCTTGGCCTGCTTCGGGGTGACCCCGAGCTCCTTGGCGAGGCTGAAGGCACCCTGCCCGTAGATGACACCGAAGTTGATCACCTTGGCCTGCCGCCTCATCTCCCCGGTCACGAAGGCGGGATGGATGTCGAAGACCTCGCAGGCGGTACGGAGGTGGATGTCCTCGCCGTTGGCGAAGGCATCGCAGAGCACCGCGTCGCCGGAGAGGTGCGCGAGCACCCGGAGCTCGATCTGGGAGTAGTCGGCGGAGAGGATGACCGATCCCGGCTCGGCGACAAACGCCTTGCGGATGCCACGCCCCTCCTCGCCCCGCACCGGAATGTTCTGCAGGTTGGGATCGGAGGAGGAAAGCCTCCCAGTATTGGTAACCGCCTGGTTGTACGAGGTATGCACCCGGCCGCTCACCGGATCGACCATCTTCGGGAGGGCGTCGGTGTAGGTCGATTTCAGCTTGGAGACGCTGCGGTAGAGGAGGAGGAGCTTGGCAATCTCGTGCTCCTCGGCCAGCCGCTCCAGCTCCTCGACGTTGGTCGACCAGCCGGTCTTCCCCTTGGTCTTCTTGCCGGTGCTCAACTGCATGCGGACGAAGAGCATCTCGCCCAGCTGCTTCGGGGAGTTGATATTGAAGCTCCCCCCCGCCAGTTCGTGGATCCGCTTTTCCAGTTCGACCAGCTCCTTGCCGAACTTGGTGGAGAGCTCCTTCATCAGCTCGAGGTCGAGCTTCACGCCGGTCAGCTCCATCTCGGCGAGGATCTCCATGAGCGGCATCTCGGTCTCGAAGAGAAGCCGCTCCATCCCGAGTTCCTTCACCTTGGGAAGGAGGATCTCGTGCAAAAGGAAGGTGGCGTCGGCGTCCTCGCAGGCGTAGGGGCCGGCGCGGTCGAGGTCGACCTCGCAGAAGTTCATCTGCCCCTTACCCTTGCCGGCGACTTCCGGGTAGGAGATCATCCGGTGGTCGAGGTACTCCACCGAGAGGGCATCCAGCCCCTGGCTGCTCCGGGCCGGGTTCACCAGGTAGGCGGCCAGCATGGTGTCGCACCACATCCCCTCCATCTTCACCCCGGCCCGCCTGAGCACCTGGTAATCGTACTTGAGGTTCTGGCCGACCTTGCGAAGGGCGGGATCGGTGAGCAGCGGCCCCAAAAGCTCAAGCGCGCGCTCCAGGGAAAGCTGCTCCGGGGCCCCCAGGTAGCGGTGGCCGACCGGGACGTAGAAGGCCTCGTGGGGCTTTAAGGAGAGCGCGAACCCGCAGATGGAGGCCTCCATCGGGTTGAGGCTCGTGGTCTCCAGGTCGATGGCGAAGCAGGGAGCTTTCCGTAACCGCTCCACCAGCTCGACCAGCTCGGCGCCGGTCAGTACCACCCGGTACTGGTCGCAGGCAAGGGTCGGGGAGCTGGTGAGATCCTTCATCAGCGTGGTGAAGCCGTACTCCCGGAAAAGCTCTGTCAGCCGCCGGTTGTCCGGAGGCGAGATGGCAAAATCCTCGAAGCTGTACTCGATGGGGACATTGCAGTCGATGGTGGCCAGCGTGCGTGAGAGGCGCGCCTGGTCGGCGAATTCCTTCAGCCGTTCCCCGGTCTTCCCCTTCACCTCGCCGGCCCGCGCCAAAAGCTCGTCCAGGGAGCCGAACTCCGCCATGAGCTTCTTGGCGGTCACCTCGCCTACCCCCGGCACGCCGGGAATGTTGTCGGAGGTGTCCCCCCAAAGCCCGAGGACGTCGATCACCTTGCCGGGATCCACCCCGAACTTCTCGCGCACCTCCGGAATCCCGAAGCGCTTGTCCTTCATGGTGTCCAGAAGTGTCACGTGCTCGGTGACGACCTGCATCAGGTCCTTGTCGCCGGTCACCACCACGCAATCCATCCCCTGCGCCTCGCATTTCTTGGCGATGGTGCCGATGATGTCGTCCGCCTCGAACCCCGCCAGCTCCAGGGCCGGGATGTTGAAGGCGCGCACCATCTGCTTGATCGGCTCGATCTGGGGGGAGAGGTCGTCGGGCATGGCCGAACGGGTCGCCTTGTACTCCGGATAGATCTCGTGACGGAAGGTCGCCCGGCCGGCGTCGAAGATCACCGCCACGTGACCGGGCGCATGATCCTTCATCACCTTCAGGAGCATCTGGGTGAAGCCGTAGAGGGCGTTGGTGGGGAACCCCTTGGGGGAGCTTAAATGGCGGATGGCGAAATAGGCGCGGTAGATGTAGGAGGAGCCGTCCAGAAGGAAAAGGGTCTCGCGTTGCTCACTCACTCGGCCACCTCGCGGGTGAAGAGCACGAAGGCCATCGACGGGCGGCGCTGGGACTCGCGCATGGCGAACTGCATGCTGTCAAAACGCCATCCCTCGCGGGTGCATTCATTCAAGGTTTCCTCGATCATATCCTCGGTGACGCTGCCCAGCTCGACTACCTTGTACTGCAGCATAAACTCTCCTCACGATTGACATTCCCGCCATACTAGCCTAACCGGCGGCGGGCTTTCAAGGTAAATGATAGGGTTGCAAAACCAGCTGAAACTGCTATGATTTGGGAAACCAAAAAGGAGGTACGAGTAGGGCCAAACAGATAGAGTGCGTCGTCGTTAACAACAGGTTTAAGAGGAGTTAGCATGGCAAAGAACCAGGAAGAAACTATCGACAGATTGGCACAGCAGGTTGAGGCAGACCTCGAGATCAGTTACGAGAAGAAAGACCTGAAGGCGCAACGGGAACTGATCAAGCAGCAACTCTACGACGGCTCTAAGAAACTGAAACACACCGTACCCAAAGGAAAACGCATCTAAGGCCCGCAAGGCAAGGCAAGAAACAGGGAGGGGGCTGCACCGGCCCCCTCCCTTTCAATTTTCGGGGGACCGATTCCCCGTGACGGAGGCAATGATGGCGATCGTACGTTACAACCCGTTGAGCGAACTCCGGACCATGCAGGACAAGATGAACCGGCTTTTGGACATGGCCTGGACCAGGGAGGTGGGGGAGGAGCTCCGGGAAGGGGTCTGGCACCCGGCCGCCGACATCTACGAGGACGACGCCACGGTCACCATCAAGGTAGAGCTTCCGGACATGGAACTGAAGCAGATCGACATCAGGATCGACGACGGCGTGCTGACCGTGAAGGGGGAAAGGAAGCACACGGAGGAGATCAAGAAGGAGAACTTCCACCGGATCGAACGCTACTTCGGCCCTTTCCAGAGAAGCTTCGCACTGCAGGGGGGGCTCGATACCGATACCCTCAACGCCGGGTGCGAGTACGGCGTCCTCACCATCACAATCGCCAAGTTGCGGGAATAGCGGAGCTCCCCGCCTACGCCTCGTTCATGCTGCCGGTCCGGTACCCCTGCAGATCGAGCGAGACGTAGGTGAACCCGCAGGCTTTGAAGAAATCAACCACCCGGCGCCTGAGCGAAGGCTCCAGCATGCGAGGCAGCTCCTCCTCGGAGAGCTCGATCCGCGCGGTCTCCAGATGAAACCTCACCCGGTACACGGTAAACCCTTCCGCTTTGAGAAACTCCTCGCACTTCTCGACCTGCCCCAGCCGCTCCTCGGTGATCTCGGTCCCGTAGGGAAAGCGGCTGGCCAGGCAGGCGTAAGCCTGCTTGCTCCAGGTGGGAAGCCCCAGCCCTTTGCTCAATTCCCGGATCTCTCCCTTGGAAAGCCCCGCCTCCAGAAGCGGCGAGCGGACCTTCAGCTCGCAGGCCGCCGTGCGCCCCGGGCGGTAATCGCCGAGGTCGTCGGTGTTGCTGCCGTCTGCCACGAAGGCGAGCCCGAGCTCGCGGGCCTTGTCCGTGCAGATGCGGAAAAGCTCGCTCTTGCAGTGGTAGCAGCGGTCCTTGGGATTGTGGCTGAAACCGGGGATTTCCAGCTCGTTGGAGACCACCACCAGCTGGCGGGCACCCAGCGACCCGGCCAGCCGCTTCGCCTCGGCGAACTCGGACTCCGGGTAGGTGGGCGAGGTCGCGGTCACCGCGACGACGTTCTCGCTGCCGAGGGTATCGAGCGCCGCCTTCAGGAGAAAGGTCGAATCGACCCCTCCGGAGAAGGCGACCACCAGCGACCCCATCTCCGTGAGGATTACCTGCAGCTTGGCGTACTTATCGTTAACGGATTCCATGTGGCTCCTGGATGGCGGCATCGCCGGAAGGGTGCCGGCCCCTTGGTATAATCCCTCGCCCCCCTTGCGGGAGGGCCGGGTGAGGGCAAATCCTCCCGTCCCCCCCGGCGGAAGAGGGGGTGGGGGACGGGAGGGAAGGGGGCGATAGCTTTTCAGGGGGAAGATGAAACGGAAGTGAAGAGGCTAGATGAAGTACATGAAGCGGTGGTCCTGCTCCCGCTTGATCCCCATCGCCTCCCCCCGGTCGCAGAGGGTCTTGAGGGTGATGGAGTCGAAGAACTCATTGAGCTTCGCGTTGGACTCTTCCCAGACCGTCTGGGTGACGCAGCCGCCGTCGAAGGTACACTCGCGGTTCTTCTTACCGGCGCAGTCGACGATGAGGGTGTCCCCCTCGGTCGCCTCGATGACGGCACGCACGGTGATCTCCTCGGGAGGCTTGGCCAGGCAGTACCCCCCCTGCGGTCCGCGCTTGCTCTTCAGTATCCCGCTCTTCTTGAGCCCCTGGAAGATCTGTTCCAGGTACCTGGGCGAGATCTCCTGCCTGCGGGAGATGTCCTGGATCTGGGCCGGCTGGGTACCGGCGTTGTAGGCGATATCGAAAAGTGCCCGCAGGCCGTAGCGGCTTTTGGTGGAAAGTCTCATGTGGTATCCCCCGATCGTGGTAGATAAGCGAGCCTACAATACCACAGATACCATGTCAACAATATTGCAACACCTCAGGAGTCATTCTCCAGCGAGGGGCTGCGGCTTACCCGCAGGCTACCAGTACCGCTGCGGCGGCTCGATCCTCTCCAGGTGGACGATCTCGCCGTCGATGATCTGGAAGACATCGCCGTACTCGTTGGTCCACTTGTCCCCCTCTTCCAGTGGGGAGGGGACCTCGCGGGAGCCCAGGAAGACTTCGGCGTCCCCGATGTAGGCGAACCACTGAAGATTTCCGTTTATCCAGATTCTGTTTTTCAGTTCCATTGCGTCCTCCGTGGTCGTGTTTAGGGGGATCTTACTTAAAAGAGCCGGTGCCGGTCAAGCAGATCAGGTTTTTTTGTTGTTGCTGGAAGCGGTTTTTGCTATTAGAGAGGGATACTTATCCATTCGGGGGCACGATAAATGAAATTCACCAAGATGCAGGGTGCTGGCAACGACTATGTGTACGTGAACTGTTTTGAGGAGAAGGTGGAAGATCCGGCAGCGGTCGCCATCAAGGTCTCCAACCGCAACTTCGGGATCGGCTCCGACGGGCTGATCCTCATCATGCCGAGCGAGGTGGCCGACGTGAGGATGCGGATGTTCAACTCCGACGGTTCCGAGAGCGAGATGTGCGGCAACGGCATCCGCTGCGTCGCCAAGTACGCCTATGATCACGGCATCGTCAGCAAGAAGGAAATCACTGCCGAGACCGGCGCCGGCATCCTCACCCTCCAGCTCTTCACCGGGGCGGACAGCAAGGTGGAGAAGGTGCGTGTCAACATGGGACCGCCGAGGCTGACCAGGAAAGAGATCCCGATGACCGGCGAGGCCGGCGAGAAGGTGATCAGCCAGCCGCTCAACATCCTCCACTCCACCTTCATGATCACCTGCGCTTCCATGGGGAACCCGCACTGCGTGATCTTCGTCGAGGACGTCGAGAACTTCCAGGTCGAGAAGTACGGTCCGCTCATCGAAAACCACGAGCTCTTCCCGCGCCGCACCAACGTCGAGTTCGTGCAGATCATCTCCCGCACCGAAGTCCGCCAGCGGACCTGGGAGCGCGGCGCCGGCGAAACACTCGCCTGCGGGACCGGCTCGAGCGCCGTCACCGCCGCCTGTGTGCTGAACGGGCTGACCGACAAGAAGATCCTCAACCACCTCTCCGGTGGCGACCTCGAGATGGAGTGGGCCGAAGACGGGAACATCTACATGACCGGCCCCGCCGTGGAAGTCTTCAGCGGCGAGATCGCCCTCTAAGAGCTCGACACGCGTTCCCACCGAGTGGCCCCCTTCCCCGCGGAAGGGGGCCATTGTCATTGACGATGGCACGAGGAGCATTATGAGCTGCGTTATCTGCACCAAATGGCAGGAAGAACCCGAGCAGCGGATCATCGAGCTGGACCAGACCCTGGTTTCGCTCAACCGCGACCAGTTCTTCCCCGGCTACTGCTTCGTCTACACGAAAGAGCACGTGACCGAACTCTTCCACCTGGAGGAGGCGGTCCGCAACCAGGTGATGGCCGAGGTCACCGCCGTGGCCAAGGCGCTTTACAGCGCGTTCTCCCCCGATAAAATCAACTACGAGCTGTTGGGCAACATGGTCCCGCACATGCACTGGCACCTGGTCCCCCGCCGGGCGGGCGATCCCCTCTGGCCCCGCCCCCACTGGTGCGAGCCGCACAGCGAGCTGATCCTGACCGATCAGCAGTACCGGGAGCGGGTGGCACTGATCAGGGCACACCTCGCGAAAGGATAGATAGCATGGCCCTTCTGGGAGCACACGTTTCCATAGCGGGGGGAATCTTCAACGCCCCCGAGCGCGGCGCAGCCAGCGGCTGCAACGTCATCCAGGTATTCACCCAGAACTCCAACCAGTGGAAGGGGAAGGCGATCTCCGCCGAGGACACCCTTCTTTTCAAGCAAAAGCTCGTTCTCCACGGCATCCGGGAAGTGATCAGCCACGACATCTACCTGATCAACCTGGCGGCAGCCCCCGGCGACACCCAGGACAAGAGCATCGTCGCCTTCAAGGAGGAGATGGAGCGCTGCGCGGCGTTGGGGATCGGCAAGATCGTCATGCACCCGGGCTCTCACAACGGTGACGGCGAAGAGGTCGGCATCCGCCGCATCTGCGAGCACTTCGACCTCCTCTTTTCGATGGTCCCCCAGTACACGGGGAAGATCCTCCTGGAGAACACCGCCGGGCAGGGAAGTAACCTCGGCTACCGCTTCGAGCACCTCGCGGGGATCATCAACGGCTGCGCCCACCAGGATCGCTTCGGGGTCTGCTTCGACACCTGTCATGCCTTCGCCTCCGGCTATCCGATCAAGGAGCGGGAGGGGTACGAGAAGACCTTCGAAGAGTTCGACCGGATCGTCGGGATCGACAAACTGCAGGCCTTCCACTTCAACGACTCGAAGAAGGGGCTCAATTCCAAGGTGGACCGCCACGAGCACATCGGGGAAGGAACGCTCGGTCTCGACCCCTTCCGCTTCATCCTCAACGATCCCCGCTTCAATGAGGTCCCGAAAGTGATCGAAACCCCGAAGGAAGAGGACATGGACGTGGTTAACCTCAGAAAGCTCAGGGAGCTCATCGAGGAATAACAGCGGCAGCAGCCGGGGAGGACCCATGCGCGAGAAGGTGGAGATTGTCCAGGGCGACATCACGAAGCTCGCAGTCGATGGGATTGTGAACGCGGCCAACACATCCCTGCTGGGAGGTGGCGGTGTGGACGGCGCCATCCACCGCGCCGCCGGGCCCGAACTGCTTGCCGAGTGCCGGACGCTGAATGGCTGCCCGACCGGCGAGGCGAAGATCACCAAGGGATACCGTCTCCCGGC
This sequence comes from Geomonas sp. Red32, assembly GCF_023652955.1. Classification (GTDB taxonomy): domain Bacteria; phylum Desulfobacterota; class Desulfuromonadia; order Geobacterales; family Geobacteraceae; genus Geomonas. The sequence goes on from NZ_JAKLOY010000001.1 coordinate 452,464, forward strand.
CCGCCATGTGATCCATACCGTGGGGCCGGTCTGGCACGGCGGGGGGAAGGGCGAGCGGGAACTGTTGAGAAACTGCTACCGCAACTCGTTCCAGGTCGCCGCGGCACATGACCTCTCAAGCATCGCCTTCCCCGCCATCAGCACCGGCGTCTACCGATACCCCCTGGAGGACGCCTGCCGGATCGCCATGGAAGAGGCCAAGGCGGCCCTCGAGCGGTATCCTCAAATTTCACGAGTAATTTTCGTGGCCTTCGCACCGGAGGCCAAGCTTGCGTACGAGCGGGCGGCTAAGGAGGTTTTCGGGTGAAGGCAGTCATCCAGCGGGTAAAGGAAGCGCGGGTCCGCGTAGACGGGAAGGTGGTCGGCGAAATCGGGATCGGCATGCTCGTCCTCTTGGGGGTCGAGACTGGCGACACCGTCAAGCAGGCCGACTGGATGGCGGACAAGATCGTCAACCTCCGGATCTTCGAGGACACCGAAGGGAAGATGAACCTGGCGCTTTCCGAGGTAGGGGGGGCGGTCCTTACCGTCTCCCAGTTCACCCTGGCGGGCAACTGCGACAAGGGGCGGCGCCCCTCCTTCGACGGTGCGGCCGCTCCCGACGAAGCCAACCGTCTCTATGAATACTTCATGGGGAAGGTCTGGGAACTGGGCATCCCGGTCCAGAGCGGAATCTTCCAGGCCGACATGGAGGTATCCCTCGTTAACGACGGACCGGTCACCTTCATCCTGCAAAGCCCGGAAAGGGCCGGTGCCAAAAGCTGAAGCTTTCTCCCCCCGAGACAAGGAAACGACTCCCCGTGGAGCTCAAAAAGATTCTCGACGCGCTCTATGAGACGCGCTCCCAGACCCATCTCGCCAACGACCCGCTCTCCTTCTGTCACCGCTACCGGGCTCCCGAGGACCGGGAGGTGGCCGGGCTGATCGCGGCCTTGTTCGCCTACGGCAACGTCAAGATCATCCTCAGGAACCTGGAGAAGATCTTCTCGGTGATGGGGCCCTCGCCTAGGCTCTACGTGGAGCGGTTCGATCCCGGCCGGGGGAGCAAGGATTTCACCGGTTTCAAGCACCGCTTCAACGACGGCCGCGACCTCTGCGCCCTTTTGCTGGCCTGCCAGACCATGCTCCGCGAGGAGGGATCGGTCGAGGGGTGGATGCTCCGCTTCCACGACGAAAAGCGGGAGGACGTGACGGAAACGCTGGCCGGGTTCTCGGACTCTCTCAAGGGGATGGATCTTGCCGCCGTCTTCGGTGCGGAGGGGGTGCCGGAGGATTCCTACTTCCCGTTCTTCTTCCCCTCCCCCGCCTCCGGGAGCGCCTGCAAGCGCCTCTGCATGTACCTGAGGTGGATGGTGCGCCCCGACGACGGTATCGACCTCGGCCTCTGGAAGGGGATCTCGCCAGCCAAGCTGGTCATCCCGGTCGACGCGCACATCCAGCGGATCGGCAAGTTCCTCGGGCTCACCACCCGCAAGCAGGCGGACTGGCGGATGGCCCGCGAGATCACCGCAAGCCTCAGACACCTGGATCCGGCCGACCCGGTCAAGTACGACTTCTCCATCTGCCACCTCGGGATCTCGGAGGGGTGCGACGGCAAGGACATCGCCAAATGCCTCGTCTGCCCGATCACCGATGTCTGCGCCAAATCTACCTAATCGCAATGCGCTGCGTTCCCCCCTTTGCGAAGGGGGGATAGGGGGGATTTTCCGCTGGGCCGGCCTCGGCACTTCGTGGAGCTTTCCCCCACCCCCTGGCCCCCTCCCTCAAGCGGAGGGGGAACTTTGCCAAACAATTCAAAAGGAGGCTTACATGGAACGATACGGATTCTTGGGGCTTGGTATCATGGGAACCGCCATGGCGAGGAACCTGCTGAAAGCCGGGTACCCGGTGACCATCTGGAACCGGTCGAAGGATAAGTGCGCCGAACTCGCCGGGATGGGAGCCGAGGTGGCCGGCTCCCCCAGCCAGGTTACCGCTTCCTGCGGCATCACCTTCGCCATGCTCGCCGACCCGGCCGCGGCCCACGCAGTCTGCTTCGGCCCCCAGGGGGCGCTGGAGGGGATCGGCGAGGGCCGCGGGTACGTCGACATGTCGACCGTCGACGCGGCCACCTCCCGCGAGATCGCCCAGGCCGTCACCGGCAAGGGGGGCCGTTACCTCGAGGCGCCGGTGTCCGGGAGCAAGAAACCGGCGGAGGATGGCACCCTCATCTTCCTGACCGGAGGCGACCGCAGCCTCTTCGACCAAGCCCTTCCCCTTTTGCAGAAGATGGGGAAAAAGCACCTCTTCCTCGGCGACGCCGGGCGCGGCGCGCAGATGAAGCTGATCGTCAACATGGTGATGGGAGTCATGATGAACACCCTCTGCGAAGGGCTCGCGCTGGCCGGCAAGGCGGGGCTCGCCGCCGAGGACCTGCTCGATGTGCTCGATTCCGGAGCCCTGGCCAACCCCATGTTCAAGCTCAAGGGGAGCCAGATCACCCAAAGCTCCTACCCGCCGGCCTTCCCGCTCAAGCATATGCAGAAGGACATGCGGCTCGCCGTCGCCCTCGGAGACGAGCTCGACCAGCCCCTGCACGCTGCCGCGGCGGCTAACGAGAACTTCAAGAAGGCCAAGGCGCTCGGCTTCTCCGACGAAGACTTCTGCGCGGTCTTCAAGGCAATCACCGCATGAAGAAGCTCCTTTCCTGGGGTGGCGTCGGGCTTTTGACCAGCGCACTCCTCGACCCGGTCATCTATGCGACCCTCGAGAAGCCAGTCCCTTGGGGGCGCGATGTCGCCATGGCGGTAGCCGGGATCGCCTGCCTCTACCTCCTGGTCAAGTACCGTAAGGAGTTGTAAACGGGGTGTCAGTTTGACGTTGACAAAGTCGGACGGCTCCCTTATTCTTCTGCAAAACTGAATATAGAGACCGAACTTATCGAGAGTGGTGGAGGGAAAGGCCCTGTGAAACCACAGCAACCGGTTCCGAAAGGAGCGCCAGGTGCTAAATCCTGCCGAAAGGCGAAGATGAGTGAGGGCTTTGAGCCTCTTTACCACCACAAAAGCCCCTTCTCATCACCGAGAAGGGGTTTTTTCGTTTCCGGCCCCTGCGGTTCCGCCACGTTACTGGTCCCTGCTCCCCCACGGGAGTTGCCACCTACGAGAGAGTTACATGTCCATCGGCATCGTCAAAGAACAGCTCGCTACCTTCGACACCGAACTCCGGCTGGAGAGCGGTCGAATCCTCGGCCCGATCGAAATCGCCTACGAGACCTACGGCACCCTCAACCAGGCGGCCGACAACGCCATCCTGGTCACCCACGCCTGGACCGGAAACGCCCACCTGGCGGGACGTCACAGCGAGGAGGAGAAGCGTGCCGGCTGGTGGGACGAGATCGTCGGCCCGGGAAAACTCCTCGACACCAACCGCTACTTCGTCATCTGCTCCAACGTGATAGGATCCTGCTTCGGCTCCACCGGCCCCACCTCGACCAACCCGAAGACCGGGAAGCGGTACAACCTCACCTTCCCGGTGATCACCGTGCGGGACATGGTGAAGGCCCAGGCACTCCTCATGGACCGGCTGGGGATCGAGCGCCTCTTCTGCGTGCTGGGGGGGAGCATGGGTGGGATGCAGGCGCTCGAGTGGGCCACCCAGTACCCGGAGCGGGTAGCTTCGGCGGTGGTACTGGCCACCACTCCGCGCCCCTCGGCGCAGGCCATCTCCTTGAACGCCGTCGCCCGCTGGGCCATCTTCAACGATCCGACCTGGAAGAAGGGTGAGTACCGCAAGAACCCCAAGGACGGCCTCGCGCTCGCCCGCGGCATCGGGCACATCACCTTCCTTTCGGACGAGTCGATGACCGCCAAGTTCGGCCGCCGGTTCTCCGCCCGCGACGGCCAGTTCGACTTCTTCGGCCAGTTCGAGGTGGAACGCTACCTAAGCTACAACGGGTACAACTTCGTCGACCGCTTCGACGCCAATTCCTTCCTCTACCTCGCCAAGGCGCTCGACCTCTACGACGTGGCCGCCGGCTTCGAGTCGGTGGACGAGGCCTTCGCCCCGGTCACCGCGTCGATCCAGTTCTTCGCCTTCACCTCGGATTGGCTCTACCCCCCCGCCCAGACCGAGGAGATGGTGGAATCGCTCAAACGGCTCGGCAAAGAGGTCGACTACCACCTGATCACCTCCGCCTACGGCCACGATGCCTTCCTGCTCGAGCACGAGACCTTCACGCCGATGGTGCAGGAGTTCCTGGAGAAGGTGAAGTACTAGCAGGCTCTCCAGCCGCAAAAAAGAAAAGGCCTCCGGTCATCGCCGGAGGCCTTTTCTTTTTTCGATCTACATCCTCGCCCCTCCAGGGGAGAGAGGCTACTAGCTGTTCCACCCGAGGATGCGGGCGACGTCTTCGTTCAAGACCATATCCTCGCCGGAGGGGATGGCGAAGACCTTGATGGCCGAATCGCCAGCGCTGATCTCGATCTCCTCCCGCCTGCGGACCGCCTCGAGGTCACGCGCCACATCTATCTTGATCCCGAAATGCTCCATCGCCTGGAGAGTCAGTCCACGGACCGGCCAATCCTCCCACCCTTCCCCATAGGTGAAGACGATGGCGTCCGGCTTGCCGACCACCGCAAGGTAGCCACCGAGGTATTTCCTGAGCCGGTAACATTCCATCTCGAGCGCCAGCCGGGAACGCTCGTCCCCGTGCTCCGCCTCCTCGACCACTTCGCGGCGCGACATCTTCCGCCCCGTGATCCCGGCCACCCCGCTCTTCTGGTTCATGAAGAGATCGAGCTCGGAGGCGGAGACGCCTGCCTCGTTCATCATGAAAGGAATGATGCCGGCGTCGATGTCGCCGCAGCGGGTCCCCATCATCACCCCCTCCAGCGGGGTCAACCCCATGCTGGTATCGACCGAGACACCGTTACGCAGGGCGCAGAGGGAAACCCCGTTACCGGTGTGGACGGTGATCATGTTGGCCATCCCCAACGGCACCCCGGCCAGCTCGGCGCCCCGCCGGGCCGCGTAGAGGTGCGACTGCCCGTGGAAACCGTAACGCCGAACACCGTGCTTCTTGTACCAGTCGTAGGGAATCGGGTACATGTAGGCCTCGGCCGGCATGGTCTGGTGGAAAGCGGTGTCGAAGATGGCTACCTGGGGGAGATCCGGGAGGAGTTCACCGGCGGCGCGGATGCCGGAGAGGTTTGGCGTGTTGTGGAGGGGGGCCAGGCTGGCCATGTCCCGGATGGCGTCGGTGACCGGCTGGGTGATGAGAGCCGACTGGGTGAATTTCTCGCCGCCGTGAACGACACGGTGGCCGACGGCGGCGATGCGGGAAACTTCCGGGATGACGCCGATCTGCGGGTCGGTGAGCACGTCGAGCACCAGCTTCAACGCGTCCCGGTGATCGGCACACTCCCGGTCGCGGTGCTGGGGATCGCTACCGGGAACCCGGTGGGTCACGAAGGAATCCCCCACCAAGATCCGTTCCACCTTCCCGTTGGCCAGTGAAACCCGCCTTCCCCAATCGTACAACTGGTACTGAAGCGAGAACCTGCGGCAATTGAGCGTCAGTATAAGCATGTTACCGTCCACCTCTGGCCCTATCGGCCGAAGCGGGCAATTTAGCACGCGTTTACAAAAAGTGCAATGCTATCGGGACCATCAGCATTCACCCCACCACCTGTTCCTTCCAGAATGCCGCCATCTCCCGCGGGAGCGGATGCCAGAATTCACCCTGGTATCGGGTCGTTAGGTGAGTGAGCAGCTCCCGGTAACGTTCGGCAGGGTATTCGTCGAAACACGGCGGGTGATCAAAGCTCATGTAGTCGGGATGGGTGATGAGGAGGGCCATCCCTCCCCACTCGGCGAGCCAGGCAAGCTTCCGTTTCCAGATTTCGATGTCCTGTTCGGCGAAGAGCACGAAGACGGTGAAGTCCTGCGGCAGGGTGTAGGGGAGCTCGACGTACCCCTCCCCGTCCGCCTGCCGGTGATAGAAGGGGTAGATGGTGGAGACACCGTCGGACTGCGGCTCGAAGGGATCGGTGTCGAAGGAGGACGCGTCATATTTTATCTCCAGCGCATGCAGCCAGTCGAAGTTGTGATACATGCAGGGGGACCGGAAGCCGACGGCGTTCCAGTCCGCCAGGCATCGGTTGATACCCCGGGCGTGCTCCGCGAAGGCCGCCGCCGACTCGTACAACTGGCGTCCATGCTCGAGCCCGTGTACTCCGACCTCGAACCCCTCGGCGGCCAGCCGCCGCCTGAAATCGGCGGGAAGGTAGTAATCCCTGGCGACGAAATTGAAGGAGGATCGGAAGCCCGCCTCCATCTCCAGTTCCATCAACGGCTGGCAGCGGGCCACCCCGCGGGCGGTATCGACGTCGTGAGTGAGCACCAGCGCGAAGCGCTTGCCGTCCGGCCACCCGAAAAAGCCGGGCGGGGCCGCTGCCGCGGTCTGGTCGATCGGCCAGTCGCCGCGGTGAGCGAAGCGCTTTTGCCGCGCCACCAGGCTACGCAACCCGAGTTGCACCCTGCGCGGGATGAACGGCTTCATGTGGTAGTAGAGCCTTGCCACCAGTTCCTCGTTCAGAAGTTCCATAGCGCACGCTCCATGCTGGTTCACCGGCCGGAGCGGCGGGCTGGGCGGGGAAAGCGGCCGCTCCGTGCGGGGAGAAAGGGATCGACAGTTGAGGTTTTTATATTAATATAACCTTATCATTAACCATTGCATAGCAACCCCGAGTCACCCTTTCACTTTGATTTTCCCCGCTTCTCCTCTATACTACCCCGCGCCGAGCCACCCCAAAGCGGCCAGGACGGGGCCGCGACACCAATTCACGCTCGGAGAGGACCTGACCATGAAACTGAGAATCGACGACCTAAACCTCGCCTACGACGATTGCGGCCATGGGCCGGCCGTCCTGCTGATCCACGGTTTTCCCCTCAACCGGCAGATGTGGCAGCCGCAACTGGAGCCCCTGGCCGCCGCCGGCTACCGGCTCCTTGCTCCCGACCTGAGAGGTTTCGGCGCCAGCGACGTCCCCTCCTCCGGCTACAGCATCGACCGCTTCGCCGACGACATCATCGCCCTGCTCGACTCGCTGGACATCGAGCAGGCGGCCATCGGGGGGATGTCCATGGGAGGGTACATCCTCTTGAACCTCCTGGAGCGCTACCCGGGACGGGTCCGCGCCGCCTGCTTCATCGCCACCAAGAGCGCCGACGATGACGAGGCCGGTCGCGCCCGCCGGACGGTGATGGCGGCCGAGGCCGAGCGGATGGGGGCCAACCCGATCACCAAGATCTTCGCCGAGCTCCTCTTCGCCCCCGGCACCTCCGAGGAGCATCCGGAGCTGATCGCCCAGGTCACCTCCTGGATGCGCGACACCAACCCGCAGGCCCTTGCCGGGGGACTCCTCGCCATGCGCGACCGCAAGGATTACACCCCCCTTCTCCCCAAGATCTCCCAGCCCTGCCTGGTGCTCTCCGGCCGCGAGGACCGCGCCGCCTCGCCCGACGCCGTCTCCATCTTCACGTCCCATCTCCCCGACTGTCAAAGCGTCGCCATGGAAAAGGCGGGGCACATGCTGAACCTCGAGCGCCCCGCCGAGTTCAACGCCATCCTGCTGAACTTCCTCAACGGCCTCAAGGAGCGTAGATGAGCCAGGAGTTCCCGCTGATCCTGCTCCTTACCTGTGGTGCCACCCTGGCCGTATCCGTCTGGACGCTCGTCAGCGCGCTACGCAACGCCGCCGGGCAGCGCCGCTTCGACGAACTGGAGAGATCGGTCGAAAGGCTGGAAAGGATGTTCCAGGCCGAACTGGGGAGAAACCGGGAGGAGCTCTCCGGCACCCTTCGCCAGTTCGGAGACGCGGTGCAGCGCGGGATGATGGACATCGCGTCATTGCAGAAGGGGCAGATGGAGGGATTCAGCCAGCAGCTGGGGACCCTCACCGCAAGCAACGAGCAGCGGCTCGACAAGCTGAGGGAAACGGTGGATCTCAGGCTCAAGTGGCTCCAGGAGGACAACGCCAAAAAGCTCGAGCAGATGCGGGCGACGGTGGACGAGAAACTCCACCAGACCCTGGAGAAGCGGCTCGGTGAATCCTTCAAGCAGGTGAGCGGGCAACTCGAGCAGGTCCACAAGGGGCTGGGGGAGATGCAGAACCTGGCCGCCGGGGTGGGGGACCTCAAGAAGGTGCTCTCCAACGTCAAGACCCGCGGGACCCTCGGCGAGGTCCAGCTCCACAACCTCCTCGAGCAGATCATGACCCCGGACCAGTTCGACGCCAACGTCGCCACCAAGCCGGGGAGCGACGCCCGGGTCGAGTTCGCCATCCGCCTCCCGGGGCGCGACGACAAGCCGCTCTGGCTCCCGATCGACGCCAAGTTCCCCCAGGAGGACTACCTGAGGCTCGTGGAGGCCCAGGAGCACGGCAACCAGCTTCAGATCCAGGAGGCCTCCCGCCAGTTGGAGAGGACGGTCGCGGGGATGGCCAAGCTGATCTGCGATAAATACATCTCGCCGCCGGACACCACCGACTTCGCCGTCATGTTCCTCGCCAACGAGGGAAGCTACGCCACCGTGCTCGGGCGCCCCGGGCTCTTCGACAGCATCCTGCGGGAGTACAAGGTAATCGTCGCCGGGCCCACAACCCTGGCCGCCCTCCTCTCCTCGCTGAGCCTCGGCTTTAGGACCCTCACCATCGAAAAGCGAAGCAGCGAGGTCTGGCGCCTGCTGGGTGCCATCAAGAGCGAGTTCGCCACCTTCGGCTCGCTGCTCGACAAGACCAGGAAGAAGCTCGACGAGGCATCCTCGAGCATCGACACCGCCGCGGCCAGGACCCGCCGCATCCAGAAGAAGATGCACGGCATCGAGCAGCTGCCGGAGCAGGAGGCGAAGGGGCTTTTGGGGCTTGAGAGCATTCAGCAGGAAGGGGAGCACGAGGGGTAGTACGAAGGGGTAGCACGAAGGGGGCGGCGGTCGTGGTGAGGAGAGCGCTACGGGTTCAGGATCCCCCGGTAGAGTTCCAGGTACGCCTGCGCTTCCGCCTCGGGCGAGTGCTTCTCGGCGATCAGTTCGCACGCGCTATTCCCCAGCTGCGCCCGCAGATGGGGGGCGTTGATAAGCCGCTCGGCCTTGTGACGGAACTCCGCCTCGTCGCGGTAGAGCAGGCCGGTCACTCCTTCCTTCACGATGGAGCGGCTCCCCTCGATGTCGGAGGCAAGCACCGCCTTCCCGCACGCCATCGCCTCCAGCAGGGCATTCGCCATCCCCCCCTCGAAGAACGAGCAATTGAGGACTACGTCGGCCCCCCGGTACAGCGCCGCCATCGAGGAGTGGCACACCTCGCCGAGGTAGCTGGCGAAGGGGTAGTTCTCGACGGCACTGAGCACCTCTTCCGCATACACGGGATCCATCACCGGGCCGACCAGCTGGAGCCGGATCTGGGGATAGACGGCATAGAGGACATTGAGAGGGGCCAGCGGGAAAATGACGTTCTTGACCGGGCGCAGTCCCGCGGGGAAGAGAAAGGTGAACGCATCTTCCTCACACTCGGCAGCACCCTGGCAGCCCTCCAAAAGGTCCACCCCCTGGGCGATCACCATGGTCTTCGGTTCGAGCGAGGGGAGGTGCTCGGCGAGCCTCCTCTTGATGGCGGCGTCGAAGACCACCAGCCGCTCGGCGCCCCGCAGGGCCAGGTGGGTTTCGTGACTGCGCTGGTCGATCAAGGTCTGGTAGACGTCGGTACCGGTAATGGTTACGAGGTACCTGATCCCCAGCTCCTCGGCCAGCGCGTGCGCAACCCGCCCCCCCGAGTACCCGTGGAAGGCATGCAGCAGCTGGGGCGCGAAATCCTTCACCCCCTGCAGCAGTTTCTCGGCGGTCAGCCGGTCGACGCCGAAGACCTTAACTTCGCAGCCAAGATCCCGCAGGTGGCGCTCCAGCCTGCTCACGGTCACGAAGTTCCCCGTTTTTCCCGATGTGTAGTTGGGGGCGATCATCGCTACCCGCATGGAATCCTCCATCTCCTCTTTCGTTTCGAACTGCCGACGATCGGGCACCGGTCGCCAATGAGAGCCCTACGGTTAAAAATGATACCAGATCGCGGCCGCATGATGGCCAAGATTCCCGCAGCAGTCAAGGGATAACCCTTGCCTCACCCGGTTGAATCATGCTAATTTACGCCATTCCGAGGTGCTACACATGAAAATTACCATCCTCGGCTCTGGTACCTCGACGGGCGTTCCGATGGTAGGTTGCCATTGCCAGGTCTGCGATTCAACCGACCCGCGCGATAAGCGAACCCGTGCCTCGATCCTGGTCGAGTGCGGAGGCAGCCGCATCCTGGTGGACACCTCGACCGACCTGCGCGAGCAGGCGCTCAGGGAAGCCATCCCGCGCATCGACGCGGTGCTGCTGACCCACACCCATGCCGACCACATTCACGGCATAGACGACCTGCGCGGCTTCTACTTCCTCCACCGCAAGGTCATCCCGTGCTACGGCAGCCCCGACACCATGGAGAAGGTGGCGGCGAGCTTCGGCTACATCTTCGAGGGGAGGCAGACCGACGGCTACGCCCCCCTGATGGAGCCTTTTTCCGTCGAGGAGGCGTTCGAGCTCTTCGGCTGCCGGATCGTCCCGATCCCGATGCGGCACGGCTCCTTCGCCACTACCGGCTACCGGTTCGGCGACGCGGCATACCTGACCGATTGCAGCAGCATTCCGGAGAGTTCGATGGCACTCCTTAAGGGGCTCGATCTGCTGATCATCGACGCCCTGCGCTACTCGCCGCACCCCAACCACTTCAACATCGAGGGGGCCCTGCAGGTGGTGCGGGAGCTCCAACCACGGCGGACCCTGCTCACCCACCTCACCCACGAGATACACCACAGAGACGGCGGAAAGCTCCCCGAAGGCGTGGAGCTGGCGTACGACGGCATGGCGGTGGAACTTTGATCGACGTGCCAAGCCAAGGGACAAGCCACCCGAGAAACGGACGGAACCTGATGTTCAGAGATATTCGACTGCACGGCTATGCCAACGACCACATCGAGTTTTATGCCATCACAGCCGGCAACGAGGCCTACAACCGCTACTTCTTCAACACCGACCACGCCGACTCCAACGAGATACGCTTCTTCTCCCCCGGCAACGAGTTCATCATAGGGCGCGACGGGATCAGCCACCGCGGCAACGGCGGCATCTTCTGCGAGTACATGTTCGGCGTCGATCAGCCGATCGCCGACCTCGCCAAGGAGGAGGTCTCCAACCGGCTGGTGGTCTACGGCACCCACTACGACCACAAATCCGGCACGCTCCGCTTCTCCGACCGCACCGACGGCTACCTGAGCTACGACAAGATCTTCTTCGACGGCAACGCCGTCTTCAACTACTTCTTCGCGCTGACCGGCGCCGACTTCACCGGCCTTCTCCACGAGCAGCAGGAGCGGATCGTCCGGTTGCTCGGCAAGGCGCTCAAGAGGAGCTTTGCGGTCGGCCAGGAGGACGACAACGCCATCATCCAGGAGGTCTTGAGCATCCTGGACGAGCCGACCGCCCACCTCTTCCTCTTCAAGCTGATCAACACCCGCCATCGCGAGTACTGCGAGATCTTCAGAAACCTCTACTTCAACAACAAGAAGATCACCGACGCCGACTTCCAGATGCTGGCCGTCCTCGCCGAGCGTTACGGCATCGACCGCTACCAGCAGGAACGGATCCGGATCGACGTGATGTACAAGCATCCGGACAACCGCAGGATCGTCGACGAGTACAAGAACATCCTGATCGCCTGCAACCGCAAGGGGGAGATCAACAAGCTCGAAAACGCCCGCCTGACCCGCCTGAAGACCCTCTCGGTCAGGAACAAGATCCCCGGCGCGCTCTTCTACACGCTCGACGAGATGCTCAAGAAGGACAAGAAGCTGGTCGACCTGGAGGAGAGCAACTACATCTCCGAGACCCGGCAGATCCTGGAAGGGATGTTCCTCTCCGAGCGGCACATCGAGAGCACCATCGACACCGAGGATATGCTGAAGCTCCTCTACGCCAAGAAGCAGGCCGCCGAAAACCGCGACCACGCCTTCGAGGAGATGCTTCTGGACGCCAGCAAGGCCTGCGACGAGAAGATCCGCGACGGCGCCGATATCTCGATTCTGGAAGGGTACTCCTACATCATCACCTACTTCGACCGCTACGACGCCACCTCCTCCGCCATCAACCGGCTCGCCTTCATGGAGAACGTCAAGGTGACCGAGGAGATGATCCGAAGCCTTTTGGGGAACAAGAGCGCCTTCGACATGCTGGCCCCCGACCTCTTCACCAAGCTCTTCCTCTCCGGGATCTTCGAGGACAAGTACCTGGGGATCTACGGCCGCAAGAAGGTCACCCACCTGGCCGAGGGGCTGAAGCTCATCGAGGAGAACCGGATGACCACCCACGCGCTCCTCGACCACCTGCAGAGGATCGACAGCGACGAGCGGATCTATCTCACCCTGCTCGAGCACGTGAAGGAAAGGATCAGGAACTTCTATTCGAAGTACACCACCAAGGCCGACCAGGAGGCCCTCAAGCAGGAGCTCACCGAGGAGCTGCAGCACAAGAAGCTCCTGGAAGGGGAGATCCCGCTTTACCTGTTCCACGAGGTGATCCTCACCATCAAGAAGGAGGCGGTCTACATCCACAACCTCCTCCCGCAGATCATCGCCGAGAAAGACGGCTCGCTGCGTGAAGACTTCCTGGAGAACTCCGGCCTCGACCGTTTCTACGTCGAGGAGCTGGAGCGCGAATTCTTCGAGTTGAACGGCCTCAACCTGGAAGAGCTCTACCAGATCCGCAAAGGGCTCAACTGATCTAGTGTAGGGGACTGGCTCCCAAGGTACCAGCCCCCTACTCGCCCCCAGGCTCCTCCTCACCTTCCGGCACCTCCTCACCTTCCGGCTACCTCACTTTCGTGGCCTCCTCCCCCCCTGCCCCACTTCCGTTCCGGCTATTTCCACTTCCATCCTTTCTCCTTGAGACGCCCCGCTCTCGGCTTCGATCCGCACTTCTACCGGCTCTTTCTTTCCCCCTCCCCTTCTACCCGTCCTTGACACTCCGCCCCTTTTTCTCTAATCTACCCTGGTGTGTAAATTTTGTACTCAGAGGGGCCGATGACCGCGATAACGGAGCAACTGGCAAGGATCAGCGACAAGATCGAGACGTTCGGCAAAGAGAACCTGGACGAAATGCTGCACCTGGTGGGACAGGGGACCCGGCTGGTCTCCTCCCAGGAGCGGGTGCGGATCTACCTTGAGGACCTCACCCGCGGTGCCCTCTCGTGCGCCTACTCCTGCGGCAGCTTCGCAGGCGAGATCCGCGAGGTGACCTTCCCGATCATCTCCCAGGAGAGCGGGGTCTCCATCGCCTTCCTCGGCCAAAGGATGGCGCAGTACCACCATCCAGCCGAGACCGGCCTCCCTTTGGACCGCGACTTTTCCCACCGCTTCCGGATCGACGGCACCACGCTCCTTCCCATTACCAGCTCCGGCAAGTCGATCGGGGTCGTCTGCGTGGACGGCGCCCTCCTCTCCCCGGCCCAGGTCGCCCGGCTTACCCCCTTCCTTGGCCGGGCGGGCGAGCGGGTCGACATGGCGCGCAAGTATCACCAGCAGCTCCTTCTAACCAGACGGGTCGAGCTCTATAAGAGGAGGGAGGCCGCCGGGTTCATGGTGCGCTCCGCGGTGCGGCTGATCGACGGTCTGACGCTCGCCTCGGTGCTGGTCCCCTCGAATGGCATCATGGAAGTGCTGGCGAGCCACGCGGCGGACCCGGACCTCAAGCGCCTGTACGACAACGTCGGGAGCGTCGACCTAAAGCAAGGGAGCTCCCTCGTCTCCCGCTACGTCAACGAGGCCGGGGTAATCGCCGACGACCGGCTCCTCTCCCCGATCTTCTTCGAAGACCTCGCGGAGCTGAACATCCAGCGGCGGGCACTCACCGAGGAGATGTCGCTGCGAAGCCTCTACATGGTCCCCCGCTACGAGCCCGACTCCCGCCGGCTCATCTGCCTCATCAACTATTTCACCCGCCAGGCCACCCGGTTCACCGAGTTCGAGATGGGGCTTTTGCAAACCCACGCCGAAATGGTGGAACGGGTCATCAACGAGGTCGGCGGCGAGCACCTCGAGATCCGGGTCCTCTCCGAGATCTCCGACCTGCTCCAGGAGAGAAACGAGGGGCTCCACCAGTTCCTCACCAAGGTCCTCTCAAAGGCGACCGAGCTGATCGGCGCCGACACCGGGAGCATCGCCATCGTGGAGGAGCGCGAGGGGGACAAGTGGCTGGTGGTCGAGGATGAGGAAGGGAACATCATCGGCGCCAAGAACAAGGAATGGATCAAGAAGAAGATCCCCCCTTTCAAGATCGGCGGGCCCGAGCTCCCTCCCGAGGAACGGAGCCTTACCGGGTACGTGGCGTGGGTGAAGGAGCCGAAGATCATCGGCCGGGTCGCGGACTACAGCCAGCACAGCGGCTTCCACCGCCCGATGAGCGAGCTGATCAAGAGCGAGATCGCGGTGCCGGTGGTGAGCGACGACGTGGTGATCGCCGTCATCTGCCTCAACTCGCTGCAGGAGGGGTACTTCACGCAGGAGCACAAACGGATCCTGCAGATCATCGACCGGCTGACCTCCCGGCACATCTCGGACATCCAGCGGATCGACCGCCTGCAGCACGAAGTCACCAGGCTCCAGAGCGACATCGCCTACAAGGACCCGAAGGTCTCCTCCTACCGCCTCGGCAACATCATCGGCAACAGCCGCAAATCCCAGGAGATCGTCGCCTTCATCAACACGGTTTCTCGCCCGCTCTCCAACCGGATCGCACTCTGGAGCAAGAACATCCTCCAGGAGGCCACCATCGGGCTCCCCTCCATCCTGGTGCTGGGGCCGACCGGCGCCGGCAAGGAGTTCTTCTTCAACAACCTGTACAACAAGCTGAACGAGCTCTACCGCCAGGAGGTCAATCCCGACGGCGAGCTGCCGGTGAAAAAGACCAACATCGCCGCCTACAGCGGGGAGCTCACCTACTCCGAGCTCTTCGGCCATACCAAGGGGGCCTTCACCGGCGCCTACAGCGACCGCCGCGGGATCATCGAGGAGGCCAGGGGAGGGATCGTCTTCCTCGACGAGATCGGGGACGCCGACCCGAAGACCCAGGTCCAGCTCCTCCGCTTCCTCGACAACGGCGGCTTCGTGAGGCTGGGGGAAAACCGGGAGCGGATCAGCCGCGTCCTGCTGGTGGCCGCCACCAACAAGGACCTCCAGAAGGAGATCGCGCTCGGGAACTTCCGCGAGGACCTCTACCACCGGCTTTCCGAGCTCTCCGTGATGGTCCCGTCTTTGAACGAGCGGCGCGAGGACATCCCCGACCTCTCCACCCACTTCCTCGGCAAGCTCTACCGGACCTACCGCAGCCGCGAGGAGGAGAGCCGCGACGACGCCCCCAGCCTCTCGAAGGAGGCCAAGGAGGCGTTGGTCAGCCACAACTACCAGGGGAACATCCGCGAACTGCGAAGCATCCTGTTGAGGGCGCTCTTTTTCCGGGCGGGGAAGGTGGTGACCGGCGAGGACATCAGACGGGCCATCCGGGACGGGATGCGGGGACAGGGCGCCCCTCCGGCCGAGCGGCTGGCGGACGAGGTGGCGGGCTCCATCATGAAGGAGATCGCCGGGGGGAAAGACTTTTGGGAAGCGGTGTACGAGCCGTACTCACAGAGTAGAATCTCGCGGGACGTGGTCTGCCTGGTGGTGGAGAAGAGCCGGCTGACCAACGGCAAGAGTATGCCGGAAATCGCCCGTCACCTGAAGGCGGTGACCGGCGATCCCCAAAACGACGAGGAAGAGCGCAAGCGCTTCTTCCGTTTCAAGAACTTCCTCTACAAGACGGTGAGGATATGACGGGGTGTGCCCCTCCCCTCAGGGCTCGTTCCGCTTGCGGAGGATGATGTGGGTCGCCCGCTCCCCGGCTACCAACTCGACACAGTCATAGCCGAGGGCCCGCATGTTGATGCCGTTCAACAGGTGCTCGCCCGCACCGAGGAGACTGGGGCCCATTGCCAGGTGGAGTTCGTCGACCAGGCCTCTCTGCAGATACTGGCGGACGGTGGCCACGCCGCCTCCCAGGCGGACATCGAGACCACCGGCCGCGACGGTCGCCTCCCGCAACGCGGCGTCGATCCCACCGGTGACGAATCTGAACTCGGTCCCGCCCTTCATCTTCAACGGCGCACGGGGGTGATGGGTCAGCACGAAGACCGGGACATGGTACGGCGGCTCCTCACCCCACCACCCTTTCCAGCTTTCATCCGGCCAGGGACCGCGGATGGGGCCGAACATGTTCCGGCCGAGGATCCAGGCACCTACCCCGGCGAACCCCTTCTCCACCATCCCGTTATCTACGCCGGTCTCTCCTCCGTCCAATCCTTGCATTTCCCGCCACACCCTGGTCTGAAAAAACCACTCCATAAGATCGACGCCGCCCACCCCCAGCGGGTTCTGTAGATCCTGATCCGGTCCGGCACCGTAACCATCGATGGAGATCGCAAAGCTATTAACGCGCAGTTTCGACATGGGAGGCCTCCTGTGTCTCCGAATGGGACGCACCCATTCCACGATTAACAGTGTAGCCTACCAGCCAGAAACCTGCTGAAGCGCTGGATCCACTTTAGCGGCCGCTGCGGCACATCTCTTTCGGCAAGCGGAGTGGCAAGTGCTGCCGCTTTCATCTTACCCGCGCTTTTTGTGTTTTTGCTTCTTGGGCGCCGGGATTGCCTGGTCGCTGGAAATGACCGAGCAGGGGCCTGATTCCGGGCAGAATTCCACGGGGAAGGAGACGCGTTCGAAGGTGGCTGAGTGCCTGCCGGAGCCGGGGGACGTGGAGTGCCTTGGCTCAGGGCGCCAGACGACGAAGTAGAGGTAGCCGGCTCCGGCAGCAACCGGCTTCACCACGCCGAGGAGGGCTTTGGCGGCAACCTCTTTGCCGAGCGTTACCCCTTTGGCCAACTTGCCGAGATGGGAGTAAGTGCCAATCGTGGAATCATCGTGCAGGAGATCGATACTTTCTTGCGAGATGCCGACAACCCTTCCCTTCCTGGCCGCCAGGATCTCGGTGCCGGCAGGGAGGTCGAAACTGATCGCGTGGAGGTCATAGGGGGAGGTGTGAGCCTTGTCGGCCACCGACGCATAGGCACGGACCTTGGGCCCGAATGGGAACCGGTATCCTTCGTGGCAGCGATGTTCAGCCGTGTACAGGCCGATACTCCACGAATAGGTATAGGAAAACCTCGAGCTGCCGCTCTTGTCCTTGGGACTTGAACGGACTATCACCTGGTCCGTGTTGGGGGGCACCGCTACATCCAGCGGCATTTGCTTGTCCAGCTCGACGTTCTCCGTCTTGTCCGGCAAGACGTCCATGGCAAGGGAAACGGGAGCAATACCGCGGTTGCACGCGGTGAGGTCATGGGAGGTGGTGGACGTCTCGTTCAGCAGGAAAGCTGGACGCTTGATTTCGACATCGCGGAGGGCGAAATCGTAGCCGTCCTTCGGTTCGGCGGGAATGGTGGCTGGCATGAGGTTCGGGGGGATCACGGCCGCGGAAGGTGCCGCGATTACAGGATCCGGCACGGTAGCCGGGGTCGAGGTCAAGACCGGGGTCGAGGCCTGGGCCGGAGCCTGGTCCTGCGCTGGGGCTGAGGCCGGGGCCGGAACCGGGGTCGAGATCTGGGCCGGTGGAACCTTATCCTCAGCCGGGACGAGGTTGAGAGCTTGTGCGTCGACCGGTTTCTCGGCCGCGGGAGCGTCTCCGAACTGAGCCACCCCCGTTCTGACCATGGCACGATTGCCGGTGCTCACCTTCGCAAAGTCCCCGCCCCGGTCCCATGGCAATTCCCCCTTTTCCAAAGGAGGCAGCGGCGCGCAGCCGGCGAGCGAGAGATAAGTGCCCACCAGCAGGATAAGGCTCTTGCCGCCAGTCACGGCCGTCCCGGCAAGTGAGGATGTTTTGCAGAGCCGCATGCCGAGGCTATTTCTCTACGAGCGACTGTTTGAGCTTTACCGCGTCGAGATACTTGGCCATTCCCTGCATGGCAACTCCCACTTCGGGGCTCGAAAAGAGCTCCCGACCGGCAACCTGGCCGAGCACGCCGAAGCTGCTCTCAAGGACCGATTTTCCTTCGAACTTGATCGCCTCGCGGGCCTGCGTGACGCAGGAGTCGGTGAGCAGCCGCATGACGATGTCGGCCACCTGCTTGTTGGCGTTGTCGAGCTGCTCGGGAGAGACGGCGGTGATGGACTTCACCGCCGGATGAAGGGAGCCCGCCGAGAAAAGCCAGACCACCAAGGCGCGGCGGTCCTCCACCGAGGTGGCCCCCACCATGCACCTGGCGAGATCGTCGGAATATACTCCCGCGAAACTCGTTACTTCGGTGACAAGCAGCAGCAACGCTCCCAGGACCGGTACAAGTACGTTTCTCACTTTCATAGAGGGCTCTCTCCGTCGTTTGTCTATCAACACCAGCTCGTCAATACCCGCATTCCTATCAAATGCCGGTTCAGAAAGCAAACGCGAAGATCCGGCGAGTGAAAAAAGAAAAGGCGGGGTAGCATTCCCGCCTTTTCCTGTTCCTGCCAATGGCTAAGTACCTCTACGAAAGAGACACCACCTTGCCGAGATAGAGAATGAGGCCGGTGGAGCGCTCCCGAATGAGGAAAATGAACGGGTGGTCGACCACCATGGTCTGGGTCAGGGAGACGCCGCCCCCGGACGGGAAGGCGGAGGGTGCGCTCGTGGTGCGGCTGGGGGGGAGCGTCCCGGTGGCGACGGCGGTCACCGTCCCCCCCTCCGAGACGGAGACGTAGGCCTGGTGGAAGATGTCGCCGAGGTAGAGGTCGGTGACACCGTCGATCTTGGAGAAGTCGGCCTGGCCGGAGGCAAACGCGCTGCTCATCCCCAGGCTCTGGAGGATGCTCTTCATGGCTGGCGACTGGCTGAAGGAGAACTTGGGGAGGGTAAGATCGACGGTGGTTGCGGAAAGTCCGCTAGTTATGCTGCTCAGCACCGCGGGGGTGAAGTTGTTCGCGAAGGTATCGAAGGTGCCGGCGGCAGGCTCGATGACCACCAGCGACAGGAGCCCCCCGGCGTAAGGGAGCTCGACCGCCTTATAGCCGGAGGTGCCGGTGTAGGGGAGCGACGAGAAGACCGTCTGCATCTGCGGCACCGAGGCGGTGGAACCGTTCCGGTTGTAAAAGGTTTTGTTGGCGGTGTTACTGGGGTTGAAGGGAGAGGCGAGGTCGGCCTCGAAAAGGGTGGCATTGGTGAGAACCATCCTGGTGGCCGCCGAGACCGAAGAGGCGGGAATCAGCCCCTGCACCAGGTTGTTGGTGTTTTGAGCCACCCAGTCGTTGATGATGGTACTGGCGTTGGAGGCAGCGAAGTTGAGCTGGTGTATCCCTTCCCCGAAGTTGACGGCCAGGGTGTCGAGATAAGCGGAAAGCACCTTGGTGGTGTTCTGGGTCCAGATGGCGTTGGCGGTGACCAGGCTCGGGGTATGGAGCCCGTTGGTCAGGGTCGTGCCGGAAGTCTCGCTGGCGATCAAAAGATCCAGCTTGTCGAAGGCGGGATAGAGCAGGTCCGGCGACTGCGAGAAGGAGAGAGCCTGCTGGATCCCGGTGAAGGTCATCCCGTTGGCGCCAGGTGCGAGCAGCAGGAAGTTTCCGGTAATCCCGTAAGGGGAGAAAAAGGTGTTGTGGTTGAGGTTCGAGTCGAGCAGCGGGAAAGCCCGCAGCGCGAACGTGGTAGTTCCCGCCACGGCTGTCGAATAATCGGTGGCAACCACGGCCGGGGCAGTGTTGCGGGCAAGAGTCGAAACCGCGTAACTGTCTTTGGTGAGCGGAACATTGGCAGTGGGGGAAGACCCGCCTGAACCGCCGCAGCTCGCTAACAGACAAAGGCTCACCATACTGACAAAACTCACCGCCCATTTCTTCCCGATCATGACACCAGCCTCCTTTACTTCTGCAACAATTTATCGCGTAACGTCGCGAGATTGGGCCGCACTGTACCACACACTCTCACAGGCGGTCCACGAAAGAATCTAATGCCGTTTCTTTCTTTGCACTATGACGCCCGCCCCCATTTTTCCGGACACCCGCGGGAGCCGGCTTTCATTACCCGCTTCTCCCTCAGACCGTTGGACCGGAGAGATCTCGGTACGGGGGACCGCCCCCTCTGTCCGTCATATCGAGCAGGTTGAGAACGACCAGCAACCCTCCAAAAACATTAAATTAATGAAGCCCGCTGCACCGGGCATGGCGCCCCTCCGGGGCTCAGACTGGTTGAGCTCCGGCGGTCCCGGCAAATGATATATCTCCAAGAGATATTACCCCCAACTTTTTCCTAGGAGAAATTCAGGAAATCGTTGACCTACGCTGACTTATATACTATATTCCCCAATATTTCACTCAAGATGCAGGTGCAGGCATGGCAACCGGAAAAACGATAAAACACATTTTGCTCACCGTGATGATCCTGCTGGTCGCATTGGTGGTTTCCAATGAGACCCAGGCCGCCGGATTCAGCAAACAAAAGCTCGCCGTGCTGGAGTTCGAGCAAAGCGGCAACCTTCCCAAGGACATCGGGAAGATGGTCGCCGAATGGCTCACCACCAGCCTGGTCGAGACCGGGCGCTTCGACACCATCGAGCGCAGCCTGCTCACCAAGCTGATCGAAGAACAGAAGATGAGCTCCTCGGGGCTCGTCGACCATAGCAGTGCCGCCCAGCTCGGCAAGATGTACGGCGTGAAAACCGTCGTCACCGGGACGGTCATGAGCTTCGACAACAAGATCGAGATCAACGCCCGCATCATCAGCGTGGAGACCGGCTCCATACTCGCCACCGAGAAGGTGATCGGCGGCTCGGTGAGCGACCTCCGTTCCAAGGTCGACGAAATCGCCGACATGATCAACCAGGCCTTCCCTCTCTACGGCTACATCGTCCGGCGCCAGGGGAAGACGGTGACCATTGACCTCGGGCGCATCCACGGCGTCAAGGTCGGGATGAAGATGCTCGTCTACATCAAAGGGGAGCCGATCAGGAGCAAGACCGGCGAGGTCATCGACGAGGAGATCATCGAGAAGGGACAGATCGTCATCAAGGAGGTCAAGGAAAAGGCCTCCATCGGCGAAGTCACCAACGAGAAGGAATACAACTGCGTAAACGAGCTCTGCCAGATCCGCGGCCTGAAGAAAGACGAGGACGAGCGGCTGGAGACCGAGAACCGGATCCAGGAGCAGGAGGAGCAAAAGCGCAGGGCCGAGGCGCTCAAGCAGGCCGAAATCGACAGGCGGCTTGCCGAGGAGGCCCGCAAGAAGAAGGAAGAGGAGCTGCGCGCCCGGGCGGCCGAAGAGGAACTGCACCGCAAGGAAGCCGCCATCAGGGCGGCCGAAGAGGAATCCGCCAGGAAGGCCGCCGAAGAGGCCCAGCGCCAGAAGGAGCTCGAGGAGACCAAGAAAGCGGCCCTCGAGGAGGCCCGCCGCAAGAGGGACGCGGAGCTTCTCAAGCGCAAGAAGACCGAAGAGGAGCTGCGCAAGGCCCGGGAGGAGAAGGAGCGCAAGGAACTCGACGACGCCATCACCGAACGCCGGCGGGCGCTCGCCAAGGAGCGCGAGGAACGTGAGGCCAAGGAACGCCAGGACGCCGAGCGGGCAGCAGCAGCCGAACGTGCCGATAAAGACCGGGCAGCCGCCGCCCAGCGTGCCGAAAAAGACCGCGCTGCCGCCGCCGAGAAGGCCGAGAAGGAGCGGGTCGCTGCGGCCGAGAAGACCGCCAGGGAGCGGAGAAAATCGGACGACGACTGGCGCGAAAGGCTGCGGAAGGCGAAGGAGCGCAAGGCCGAAGACGAGCGCAAGGCCGCCGAAGAAGAGAAGGCGAAAAACAAGGAAAACAACAACATGAACGTCATCGTGCCGAGCTTCTAAAGGTATCTTCCGCCCGGCGAGGATGCGGGGGACCATACCCGAAAGGCAGCGCCCGCAATGGACGCTGCCTTTTTTTCTGTCTCAACGATGCAACGTCCAGTCTCAAATCAGTGGACGCGTACTTTCTCCGGTATTACCGGTGGCGATCCACATATATGAAAAGCACACTGAGTCAGTATCAACCGGCGGTTAAGACTCCGGTGAAGAAAGCGGCGCAGTTGTCCGTCTAACATGGAACGGGAAACGAATAAAAATTTAGTATTTCGGCCTGCTTCTTTTTGACAAGCCCACTGTTTCGTAGTAATCTGCACGCCAAAATTGTACCGTATACAACATAATCCCTCATACGCCTTCCATCCCTTGACTCACCGCGATTGGGTGATACTTTCTTACCACAGGCGTCGCTGAATAAGGCTTTGCAATAGCAGGCACGAATAAGTGGAAATACTGCTATTGGCAACGACAATTAAGGAAGTGGCGCCATGAAAATCAAGACTCTCATCACTCTGGCAATAATTAGCATAGTCTCACTCCTGTCGACGGAAGCGCGCGCCGAATTCAAAAAGACAAAAATCGCCGTGCTCGAATTTCAGACCCAGGGGAGCACCGAATCGGCGGATATGGGAAGGATCGTCGCCGAATGGCTGGTGACCAGCATGGTGGAGACCGGCCGCTTCGACGTCATCGAGCGCCGGCTGTTGCAGAAGATCCTCGAGGAGAGGAAACTCGCCACCTCCGGCCTCGTCGACACCCAGAGCATCACCCAGCTCGGTAAGCTCCTCGGTGTCAAGACGGTCGTCACCGGGACGGTGCTCTATTTCGGCGGGGCCGTGGAGATCAACGCCCGGCTGATCAGCGTGGAGACCGGCTCCATCGTGGCCGCCGAGACAGTCAAGTCGGCCAACACCTCGAAACTCAACGAGCTCATCCCGCAGATCGCCGAGAAAATCGTGCAGGCCTTCCCGCTCGAAGGGTATGTGGTGCAAAGGACCAAGTCCAAGGTGGTGCTCGACCTGGGCAAGATGCATGGCCTCAAGCCGGGGATGAGGTTCCAGGTGTTCAAGGAAGGGGAGACCATCAGGCATCCCAAGACCGGCGAGGTACTCGAGGTCGAGACCATAAACATCGGGGAACTGCTGGTCACCGAGGTCAAGGAGAAGACCTCCTACGCGGAGATCACCCAGGAGGTCTCGCCCGGGGCCGTCTCTTACGGCCACATGGTCCGCGCCATGATCCGCAGCGACGGCAACGAGTTCGCCAACGCGCTGCAAAAGAGCAAGGAGGCCGACGAAAAGGCTCAAAAGGCCTCCCAGGAGAAGGAAGAGGCCGAGCGGCAGGCCGAGCAGTCGGCCAGGGGGAAGGAGGAGGCCGATCTCAAGGCGCAGCAGGCCGCCAAGGAGAAAGAGGAAGCCGAGCTGCGCGCGCAGCAGGCTGCCCAGGAGAAGGCCGAGGCCGAGCGCAAGGCCCAGCAGGCCAACCGGGAAAAGGCCGAGACCGAGCGGCTGTCCGCCGAGAGGGCGAGGAAGATGGATGCTGAGAAGCAGGCGCTGGAGAAGCACGCCGAACAGCAGCGGAGGGAGATGATGTTGCGGCTCGAAAAGCAAAGACGCGAGCTCGAGGATTACAAACGCTCCATTGAGGAAAAAGCGATCGAGAAGAAGGCCACCGACTTCATCCCCCCCTCCTTCTGATCTCGGCAGCACCTGTTATAGCCCGACGCCGCCTGGCGGTGTCGATTTGTTCACTGGGAAATAGTCACCAGCACAAGGAGGGAAACATGAAAAGCATGAAACTTGTCGTATCGTTAGCCGCACTGTTCGTCATGGCACTTGCCACCGTGGCCTCTGCCGAAGGGATGCCCCGTCTGCTGCCGGGCTCCGACCTCGCCGTCGTTCTCGGCTACAAGGCCTGGGTCGCCGACTGGAAGGACTCCGACGAAGCAGCCAACAACACCCAGTACAGCTCCGGCACCGAGGTAATCAACATCCCGGTGTTGAGTGTCAAGTACAAGGATTTCTTCGTAGGCGGCAGCTACCTCCCGGAAACCACCTTCAAGCTCGCCGACAACGCCGGCGGCACCCCGTTCGTCTTTAACGCCAAGCGCTCCGAGTGGGACGCCTCGGCCGGCTACTATGTGGTCCCCTCCGTCGCGGTGACCCTCGGCTACAAGAGCATCACCCAGGAGTTCCCGAACAGCAAGTACGAGTTCGGCGGCCCCACCCTTGGCCTCTCCGGCAAGGCTGACATCGCCTACGGCCTCGGCCTTTACAGCAACGCAGGCTTCGGTTACCTCTCCGCCGAGCGGAAGGCCGACGGCCTCAAGGGTCACTCCAACTACTTCCTGGGCGAGACCGGCCTTTCCTACAAGCCGGCTACCCTGCCGCTCTCCCTTCAGGTCGGCTACCGTATCCAGTACGTCGATACCAAGTACGACGCCAATAACACCGGCGCCACCGAGAACACCGACATCACCCGCGGCCTCGTCGCCGGCATCAACCTGATCTTCTAGACCGGCCCTGCCAGACACAAAAAGACCGGCCCTCCTCGATGGGGGGCCGGTCTTTTTTTTTGGTTCCGGGAATGGAGCGAAAGATCAGCTCCCGACCCGCTTGAAGTAGGAAAGAAACTCCTCGCCGGTCAGGTATTCCTTTCTGACCAGGTGCTCGACGTTGCGGGTCATGGCGGTCCGCTCGCCCGGCTTCATGGAATCCTTCAACAGCACGAAGAACGGGATGTTGCGGGTCTGCGGGTAGAGCAGGAGGCGGTGCATCAGGTCGAAAGCGGCCATATCGGCCAACTGCAGGGAGCAGAAGATCATGAACGGGTGGATGAGGGTCCCGATCGCCACCGCCTCCTTGCCGGTATAGGCGTTGACAACCTCGAAGCCGAGCCCCTCGACCGTTTTCTGGACCCCCTCCTCACCCCGCCTGGTGACGATCATCGTCTGGAGGTCGTAATCCTCCGACTCGTCGGCGAGCCCGTACTGACGGAGCTTCTTGGCGAGGTACCCTTCCTCGAGCGGGAGCATGAAGAATCCCGCCACCCTCAGCACCTCGCCGATCTCTCCCGCCTCGCTCAGATAGAGGGGAAGGACCGGGATATCACGGGTGGCCGGATTGGCCTTGAGGGAGAGGAGGACACTCCAGCCGTCGTCGGACCAGGGTGAGATGTCGAGGAGCACGGCGCGGGGGGTGCAGGCCCCGAGTTCCTCCGCTTTGGCTGAGCGGCAACGGATCCCCCCCTTGGCGAGGTAGCCGCAGACCACGGCCCCCCTCTCCGGACGGTCTCCCAGCCCCATTACCCAGAGCTCCCTCTCGTCACATTCGATTGTTTTCGCGCCTTGTGGTCTCATGAATTTAATAAATAACATATTTTCTGGACAGAGCAAGCAAAAGGTTAACCAGGTTGAAATGCGGCGCGAGATATGCTACCAATCCCAGATCGTCAATAATTTCAGCAGGAGAGAGCCATGTCCAGCAAGGTGTACTTCGCCGACATGCGGGCCGGAGCCCGCGAGAACCTTTTCGACAAGATCGGTAGGCTAATGAAAGAAGCGGGGCTCGCCTCCTGCATGCACGAGGGGGAGCTGGTGGCGGTCAAGGTCCACTTCGGGGAGAAGGGTAACCATACCTTCATCAGGCCGATTTTTCTGCGGCGGGTGGTGGACGAGATCAAGGGGTGCGGCGCCCTCCCCTTTCTGACCGACTCCTCGACCCTCTATCCGGGGCAGCGCAAGGAGGCGGTTTCGGCGCTCGCCTGCGCGGTCGAAAACGGCTTCGCCTACGCGGTGGTCGGGGCTCCGCTCATCATGTGCGACGGGCTCAAAGGGCACAACGCCCGCGACGTCGAGGTGAACGGCGAGATCCTGAAGAAGGTCAACATCGGCGCCGAAATCCTGGAGGCGGACGCCCTGGTGGCGGTCTCCCATTTCAAGTGCCACGAGCTGACCGGCTTCGGCGGGACCCTGAAGAACCTCGGGATGGGGTGTTCCAGCCGGACCGGAAAGATGCAGCAGCACTCGACGGTGGCCCCCAAGGTGGCCGAGAAATACTGCAACGGCTGCTCCGTCTGCCTCAAATCCTGCGCCCATGCCGCCATTTCCATCCTGGAGGGGAAGGCGAAGATTGATCCCGAGCTCTGCGTCGGGTGCAGCCGCTGCATCACCGCCTGCGTGAGGAAGGCAATCAACATCCAGTGGAACGAGAGCGCCTCGCTGGTGATGCGGAAGATGGCCGAGTACGCCGCCGGAGCCTTGCACGGCAAGAAGGGGAAGACCCTCTTCCTGAACTTCATCACCCAGGTTTCCCCCGCCTGCGACTGCTACGGGCACGCCGACGCCCCGATCGTCAACGACATCGGGATCTGCGCATCCACCGACCCGGTGGCGCTTGATCAGGCCTGTGCCGACCTGGTCAACAACGCCCGCGGCAACCAGGACACCGCCCTTTCAAGCGGGCACGAGCCAGGGGGGGACAAGTTCCGGGGGGTCCACCCCGAGATCGACTGGGAAGTGCAACTGGAGCACGCAGAAAAGATTGGAGTCGGGGTGAGGAAGTACGAGTTGGTGAAAATCTGAGGCGAAGAGCAATAGAACACGGATGACACGGATTGAACGGATAAAGGCGGATCAAACCTTAAAACCTAAATCTCTTGAACGCGGATGACGCGGATTGAGGCGGATTTTCGCGGATCAATCCTAGAGGCAAAGGCTTTTTAGGGGAAAGGCAAAAGCTCCGGCGAAATCCCCCCTGTCCCCCCTTCGCAAAGGGGGGGACGTAGTTCGAGCTTTCCTGGTAGTTCATCGCTTGCTGGAGCCGCTATAATAGCAAAGGCACCGACGTTAGAACGTTCGGTGCCTTTGTTGTTTCAGCTTATTCAGTGTTTAAAGCTTTTGCCTTTACTCTAAAACTTTTGTCTTCACCCCAGGGCTTCTGCCTTCACCCCAAAGTTTTGGCCTTCACCCAAGGGGCTTTTGGTTCGGCCTCTGACTTTGCCTTATCCGCGTAAATCCGTTCAATCCGTGTCATCCGCGTTCTATTGCATTTGACTCAGACTTTGATTCTATCCGCCTTGATCGTTACTTCAGAAAGCCGAACTTCTTCATCCGGTACCTGAACGCGTCGATGCCGAGGTTCAGCTTCTTGGCGGCCTTGGACTGATTCCAGTCGGTCATCTCCAGGGACTGCTTGATCAGCTCGCGCTCGACTTCCTCGATGTCGATCCCCTCCGGCGGAAGCTTGAAGGTCGCCATCGGGACGGTCACCTGCGACGCCTTGGCCACGATCTCCAGCGGGAGGTTCTCCAGCAGCAGGTTCTCGTCGTTGCCGAGGATGATCGCCCTCTCGATGACGTTTTTCAGCTCGCGGATGTTGCCGGGCCAGTTGTACTCGACCAGGAGCTTCTCCGCCATGCTGGAGATCCCCTTCACCTGTTTGTTGAACTCCCTGCCGAACACTTCGATGAAGTGGTTGGCAAGCACCAGGATGTCTTCCTTGCGCTCGCGCAGGGCCGGCAGGAAGATCGGAATGACCTGCAGACGGTAGTAGAGGTCGTTTCTGAAGCTCTTATCCTCGATCGCCTTCAGGAGGTCCTTGTTGGTCGCCGAGATGATCCTGACGTCCACCGGGATGCTCTTGGTCCCGCCGATCCTCCGGAAGGTCCTATCCTCCAAAAAGCGCAGGAGCTTGGCCTGCATCCCGATCTCCATGTCCCCGATCTCGTCGAGGAAAACGGTCCCGCCGTCGGCCAGCTCGAAGAGCCCCTTCTTGGAGCTCTTGGCATCGGTGAAGGCCCCCTTCTCATGGCCGAAGAGCTCGCTCTCCAAAAGGGTGGCCGGCACCGCGGCACAGTTGATCGCCACGAACGGCTTTTCGGAGCGGGCCGACTCGTAGTGGATCCACTTGGCCACCAGCTCCTTGCCGGTCCCCGACTCCCCCTGCACCAGCACGGTGGAGGCGTCGCTCTTGGCCACTTTGGCCATCATGTCGAGCACGTTGCGCATGTGCTTGGAGCTGCCGAGGATCCTCGGGGGGCCGAGCTTCTTGTGCTCACTGCGAAGCTGCACCACCTCGCGGCGCAGGTCCTGGGTCTCCAGGGCCTTCCTTATGACTATGGACATCTCGTCCAGGTTGAAGGGCTTGTTGATGTAGTCGTAGGCGCCGTGGCGCATGGTGTTCACCGCGGTCTCCAAGCCCCCCTGGGCGGTGACCATGATGACCACGATGTCCTCGTCGTACTCCTTCAGGCGCTGCAGCACCTCCAGCCCGTTGATCCCGGGGAGGTGGTAGTCGAGCAGCACCAGTTCCGGCTGCTCCTCGCGGGCGAGCCTCAGCGCGTCCTCGCCGGTTCCCGCCGTACAGACTTCATACCCCTGCTTCTTAAGATTTTGCTCCAACGACCACCGGATGAGGTGCTCGTCGTCAACTACCATGATCTTCGTCTTGCGCATTGATGCTCCTTGGCTTGATCTTGGTCAGGTTGGAGTCGTCGCCGAGGTATCGGGACGCCCGGCAATTGCCGGGTCGATGGCATCCTTCCCGGGGGGAAGCTCCTTGAGGGGTGGGATGCCGCACTTTCCTTCCGGGTGGAAGGCGGGAAGTTCTACGGTGAAGGTGGTCCCCTTGCCGTCCTCGCTCGCCACCGACAGGCGTCCGCCGTGCTGGTCGATCAGCCGGTGGCAGATCGGGAGGCCGAGCCCGGTCCCCTGCGCCTTGGTGGTGAAGAAGGGGGTGAAGATCTTTTCCAGGATCTGGGGAGGGATCCCCTGCCCGGTGTCGGTCACCAGGACCTGCACCATGTCGACGCCCCCCACCTGGGTGATCCCGCTCTTCACGGTCAAGGTGCCTCCCTGCTGCATCGCCTGCACCGCGTTGAGGAAGAGGTTCAGGAAGACCTGCTGCATCTGCTTGGGATCGACGTAGACCGGCGGGAGGCCGGGATCGAGCAGAAGCACCTTCTCGATGTTCTTTCCCCCGCGGTGCTGGGCGGCGAACACCAGGGTCTTCTGGATCGTGTGGTTGAGGTCGGTGCAGGACGGCTCAGGGGCGGTCGGCTTCCCGAAGAAGAGGAGGTCGTTGACCGTCTTGTCCAGCCGGGAGATCTGCTCCAGCACCTCGTTGATGATCATGGTCCGCGGGTCATCGGAGGTGAAGTCGTCCTTCAAGACCGTGATGGCGGCGGCGATCCCGGTCAGGGGGTTCTTGATCTCGTGGGCGATGCCGGCCGCCATCTCCCCCACCGAGGCGAGCCGGTCGGCGCGCTCCATCTGCTGGAAGTGGAAGGCCTCCAGCTCCTTCTTGGCGCTGTCGAGCCTCCCCACCATGGAGTCGAAGCTCTTGATCAGCTGGCCGATCTCGTCCTTGCCGTGGGAGGTCATGCGGACCGAGAGGTCCCCCGCTTCGACCTTGGCCATGTTGTCGCTCATCCGGACCAGCGGCCTTTTGATGAACTTCACCATGACGAAGGAGATGGCGAGCGAAAGGAAGGAGATGATGGCCAGGGTGGAGAGAATGAAGAGGTTGGTGAGCTCCACGATCCTCTTGCGGGTCTCCACCAGCGAGTAGTTGACGTTCAGAAGGCCGATGATACGGCTCTTGTCGCCGTGGCAGAGGTTGCACTGGCGGTCGTTGTAGATCGGCTTCACCATCCCGAGCACCTCACCGTGCCCGTCCAGGTTGAAGACCCCCTCCCGCTTGTTCTCGAGGAAGAGCTTGAAGTCCCGCTCGTCCACCATGCGCCCGACCTCGCCCGGCTGGGAGGACTTGAGGATCACCCCGTGGGGATGGAAGATGCGGACGCCGACCAGCTTCTCGTTCTGCCCCACCATCTCCAGGATCACCTGGACGTCCTCGGTGTTGCCGATCCGCATGGAGTTGTAGACGCTGCGCTCGATGGTGTTGAGGAGGAGTTCGCTGGACTCCCGCGCGGAGTTCAACAGCTGCCGCTGCTCACGCCGCAGGGTGAGAAAGGCGAAGGTGCTGATGCCGAAGACGAGCAGGCAGATCGATAGCACGATGACGCGAGTTGTCAGGCTCTTGAAGATCAGTGATGCCTCCGGAGAGAGTCTCGGGATGTCCGCGCGTCAGGCGGCATGAAAATGGCCGGTCCCGCCGGTCACGGTTTGTTCTGGGACCTGGGGGCGGGCGGGAGTTCGCTGTCGGGCGGCAGCCCGCCAGGACCGGTGGTGGAAAGCCCCTTGACCTGGCCGCCGGTGCCGATCGGCTTGGGCCAGTGGATACAGATAAACTCCCACTCGCTGTAGCTCTTCTTCCCCTCGAAGTCGGCGAAGTCGAAGTCGAGCCAAAAGTTCTCCCGCCCCTGCCTGATCGGCTTCTCTGCGGAGGTGCTCTTCACGCCGACGATGCGCTGATTGGCATCCTTGATGACGTCGAAGTCCTTGTCCTTCCCCGGAAACATCGGGTCCTTGTAGAGCTTCCGGATGCACGGCTTAGGCTTGAGGCCGGTTCCCTTCAGGAGATCCTTCAGGTCGGCCAGGCGCGGCGCATCGTTGGGGATGGTCTGGGGATAGACGGGATAGCCATTGTTGGGCGAGGCCCCCTGGGGCTGCCCGGCGGTGCCGGTCGGCGATGTCGGGACTCCGTTGGGCCAGTACCAGCGCCTGAGGGCCTCCATGTACTGGTGACCCCGCCACAAGAGCTCGGTCTCCCTTTCACGCTGCATCTGCGTCTTCCAGAGCATCGCCGTGCGGGACGCCATCAGCGCCAGGATCACGACCATGACCAAGGCGCCGATGTAGGTCACACCGGAAGAGGATGCCAGCGTACGCCGGATCATTTCTTCCTCGAAACGATCTCCCTGGCTTCCTCGACCAGCGTCTCGGCATTGAGGCCGAAGTACTTGAGGAGTTCGTCCGATTTGCCGGAGATGCCGAAACGGTCCTTGATGCCGACCCGCTTCATGAGGGTCGGGCACTCCTCGGCCAAAAGCTCGGCCACCGCGCCGCCCAGGCCACCCACCACGGAATGCTCCTCGGCGGTGACGATGGCGCCGGTCTCGCGGGCCGCCTTGAGGACGAGCTCCTTGTCGAGCGGCTTGATGGTGCCGATGTGTACCACGCGGGCGGAGATGCCGTCGGCCTGGAGCTTCTCGGCGGCGATCACCGCCTGGGCGGTCATAAGGCCGGTGGTCACGAAGGTGACGTCGCTGCCGTCGGCGAGCTGCACACCCTTGCCGATCTCGAAGGTATGGCCGGCCGGGAAGACGTTGGCGACTTTGTTGCGCCCGAGGCGGACGTAGACCGGCCCCTTGTACTGGGCGGCGGCCCGGATGGCCCCCTTGGTCTCCTCGCCGTCGGCCGGCACGATGACGGTCATGTTCGGGATGGCGCGCATGATGGCGACGTCCTCGACCGACTGGTGGGTCCCGCCGTCCTCGCCGACGGTGATGCCGCCGTGGGTGGCGACGATCTTAACGTTGGCCTTCGGGTAGCAGACCGCCTGGCGGATCTGCTCCCAGGCGCGGCCGGCCGCGAAGATGGCGAAGGTGGAGAGGAAGGGGATCTTGCCGACCGAGGCGAGCCCGGCGGCGGTCCCGACCATGTTGGCCTCGGCGATCCCCATCTGGAAGAAGCGGTTGGGAAATTTCTTGGCGAAGACCCCGGTCTTGGTGGAGCCGGAAAGGTCGGCGTCCAGTGCCACTATATTCTCGTTCTCGGCGCCCAGCTCCGCGAGAGCCTCGCCGTAAGCGTCCCTAGTTGCAATCATGTCGTCGTATCCTTTCTCTAGTCGAAGCAGCCAAGGCACTTCAGGGCCTCGGGAAGCTCTTCGTCGTTGGGGGTGACACCGTGGTAGGAGGCCTTGTTCTCGAAGAGATGGACGCCCTTGCCTTTGACGGTCTTGGCCACGATGGCGGTGGGGGCCCCTTTGAAGGCCTCGGCCTCGTCGAGGGCGGTGAGGATCTGCCCCATGTCGTGACCGTCGATCTCGATCACGTTCCAGCCGAAGGCGGCGAACTTGGCGGCGATGGATTCGACGTTCATCACCTTGGAGACCTGGCCGTCGATCTGCAGCCCGTTGGAGTCGATCAGGGCGCAGAGGTTGTCGCTGCCGTAGTGGGCGGCGGCCATGGCGGCCTCCCAGACCTGCCCTTCCTGGAGCTCGCCGTCGCCGAGCACCGCGTAGACGCGGTTGGCTTTGCCGTCCAGCTTAAGTCCCAGCGCCATGCCGTTGGCCATGGAGAGACCCTGCCCGAGCGAACCGGTGCAGACGTCGACCCCCGGGGTCCCCTTGGAGTCCGGGTGACCCTGGAGATGGCTCCCCAGGCGGCGGAGCATCATGAGGTCCTCGCTCGGGAAGTACCCGCACTCGGCCAGGGTGACGTAGAGGGCCGGGGCGGCGTGCCCCTTGGAGAGAACGAAGCGATCCCTGCCGTCCCAGGTGGGGTCGGCGGGGTTGTGGCGCATCTTGTGGAAATAGAGGGCGCACACCATGTCGATCGCGGAGAGCGATCCGCCGGTATGGCCGGACTGCGACTTGTGCAGGGTTTTCACGATGGCGACCCGCAGCCGCCTCGCCTTCTCTTCCAGCTCTGCAATCTTTTCTTTCACGAAGATTCCTTTCAGGATGGCTTTATTTTTCCTCGCCGGTGATCAGGTAATCGAGGATCACCTCATCGAGGCTACGTTTGGAGGGGGAAGACGAGGGAGTGGTCTGTTGAGGGGTTGCCGCCGTCCGGGCTCCGGCGGGCGGCTGGGAAGCGGCCGTCTGGCCCGGAGCGGCTCCCTGCCCGGCGGAAGGGGCGGGAGCGGATGCCGACCTGGTGAGGTGCGGCGCGTGATGGGCGTGGGGAGCGGCCTTATCCTGCGCTGCGGCCGGCTGGGCAGCGGATGCGGCCTCCGGCTTTGCGGCAGGAGCCTGGGCAGGGGCCTGACCGGCGGCAGGAGCCTCGGTGGCGGCCGGTGCCTCACCGGCATTTTGCGGTGCCTGGCCGAAGATGCGGGCATCGAACTCGCCGCTTTTCAGGCGGCGCATCATGTCCTTGTGCTGCTCCTTCATGATCGACTCGACCACGGTTTCCAGCTGGTCCACCTTGATGATGTCGGCATAGCTGGTTTTGGACGAGGCGATAATGGTCCCTTGGCGGTAAAGCAGGGTAATGATATGCGGGTTGGCCCTGCCACTGTCCTCGGTCTGGACGTGGAAAACCTCACCTTTGTAGCCGATGTTGTGGTTGAATCCTAACACCATCACTCTACCCTCTACGCCAAATGGCGTACCGAGCGCAAGTTAGCACAGCGTACGCGGTGTTGCAAGCGATATTACGTGTGGAAAACTTCGTTATCGGTTCCGCAAAACCGTTTATTTTGCCAGCAGTTTCTTGATCCGCTCCACCGCTTCCATGGCGTCCTTGGCATAGAGGTCGGCGCCGATCTCGTTGGCGTATTCCTGGGTGACGACGGCGCCACCCACCATGGTGAAGGTCTTCACTCCCTGCTCCCTCAGAAGCTTCACCACCACCTCCATCTGGGCCATGGTGGTGGTCATCAGGGCCGAAAGCCCGACCGCGTCCACCTGGTGCTTGAGAGCTTCCTCGAGGATCCTGGCGGAGGAGACGTTCTTGCCGAGGTCGATAACCTCGAAGCCATGGTTTTCCAGCAGGGTGCAGACGATGTTCTTGCCGATGTCGTGGATGTCCCCCTCAACGGTGGCCATGATGATCTTTCCGAGGCTCACCATCGAGCCGGTGTTCATCTCCTGCTTGAGTCTCGTGAAGGCGGTTTTCATGGTGTCGGCGGAAACCATCACCTGCGGGAGGAAGAAGATCCCGCTCCCGAAGCGGCGCCCGACCTCCTCGAGCCCCTTCAGGAGCCCTTCGGTGCTGATCTCCATGGCGGTGAGCCCCTCGGCCAGCGCCTCTTCCACCAGGGCGGTCACCCCTTCCTGCTCGCCCTGGATGATGGCGCGGGCAAGCCGTCCGCGAATCCCTTCCGGCTCGGGAGCGGCAGGCGCGGCGGCGGCCTGGCTCTGAACACCCTTGTAGGCGTCGATGTAGTTGACGGAGTTGACGTCCTTGCCCAGGAGCACCATGGCGCTTCGCCAGGCGGCCATCATCGCCTCCTCCTTCGGATTCACGATGGCGGCGGTAAGCCCGGAGAGCATGGCCATCGAGAAGAAGGTGGAGGAGATGAGCGGGCGGCAGGGAAGGCCGAAGGAGATGTTGCTGACCCCCAGCACGGTGTTGAGCCCCAGCTCCTCGCGTACGCGGCGGATTGCCTCCAGGGTCACCAGGGCTCCCTTCTGCTCGGCGCTCACGGTGAGGGTCAGGCAGTCGACCACCAGGTCGCTCTTGGGAATCCCGTACTCGGCCGCGCGGGCGGCGATCTTGGCGGCGATGGCCACCCTGCCGTCGGCGGTGGCGGGGATCCCCGACTCGTCCAGCGTCAGGCAGACCAGGGCGGCGCCATATTTCTTGGCGAGCGGCAAGACGGCGGAGAGGCTCTTCTCCTCGCCATTCACCGAGTTGATGAGGACCTTGCCGTCGGCGGCCTTAAGACCCGCCTCCAGGGCTACCGGCGAAGAGGAGTCGATCACGAGCGGAGTCTGGACGGCACCGGTGATGCAGAAGACCGCCCGCTCCATGCAGGCGGGCTCGTCCACACCCGGGGCGCCGACGTTGACGTCGAGAAGGGTCGCGCCCAGGGCGGTCTGTTCCTGGGCCTCACGGCGAATGTAGCTGATCTTCCCTTCCCTGAGCTCCTGGGAGTAGAGTTTCTTGCCGGTCGGATTGATTCTCTCCCCGATCACCGCCAGCGGAACGTCGCGCCCGATGGGGGCGAAGGAGCCGCGGCTGGAGATCCAGGTGGTGCCGTTTCCGGCGGCACGCTCGAAGCGCCCCTCCCGGCCCGAGAGCGCCTTTTTCATGGCGGCGATGTGGGCGGGAGTGGTGCCGCAGCAGCCGCCGATGATCCGCACGCCGAGCTCGACCAGCCGGCTGTGGTAGGCGGTCATTTCCTCCGGCGTGGCCGGGAAGACGGTGACGCCATCCTTGAGGATGGGAAGACCGGCGTTGGCCTGGCAGATGAGCGGCAGGGTGGATACCTTGCGCATGGCGGTCAGGATGTCGTACATCCCGTCGACGCCGAGGCCGCAGTTGGAGCCGATGATGGAGGCACCCGCCGCCTCCAGGGTGATGGCGGCCGCCTCCGGAGGGGAGCCGAGCACGCTTCTCCCCATCTCCTCGAAGGTGAGCATGGCGATGACCGGGATGTCGGCGTCGAGCTCGCGGATGGCGATGACCGCCGCGCGGATCTCCTTGATATCGAGGAAGGTCTCCAGCGTGATGGCGTCGCAGCCGGCCTCGATGAGGGCCGCAGCCTGCTCGCGGAAAATGGCGGCCATGGCGTCGAAGGAGAGATCCCCCACCGGCTCCACGAAGCGCCCGGTCGGTCCGATGGAGCCGGCCACGTAGGCTTTCTCCCCCGCCACCTCGCGGGCGAGCTTCACCGCGGCCTTGTTGATCTCCGCCACCCGGTCGCCCAGGCCGTAGTGCTCGAGCTTCGCCGAAGTGCCGCCGAAGGTGTTGGTCACGATGATGTCGGCGCCGGCGTCCAGGTAGGCCTGATGCACCCCGGCCACCACCTCCGGTGCGGTCAGGTTCATCTCTTCGGGAGACTGTCCCGGCTTCAGGCCGCGCGCCTGCAGCATGGTACCCATCGCCCCGTCCAGCACCAGCACCCGCTCTTCCAACGCCTTCATGAACGGCATCATCGAAAACCTCCTAAGAACCAGTTCTCGGTTCTATGTTCTTCGTTCTATGTTAAATGCAAAATGGAAATCTATCTGGTAGGTCGCGTTGAGGCACGAAACGCGACGTTTGACACCGGCCGGAATCGTAGCGTTTCACGGAGAAGCCGTTCAACGCAACCTACGCACCTCTGGACTCTCTATAAAGGAAAGCCGGCTCTCCTGCGTCAAGACGGGTACCCCGCCTTCACTAAAGAGGCCGGCATCTAAATATTCTTTTCAGTCCCTAGTTTCAACGTAGAACCTAGAACGTAGAACCTAAAACCGGTTTCCTCCCTTAAAACTGCTTCTGATAGTCCGGCGCCAGCGGCCCCTTCAGGTCGAGCTTGGCGACCCCGTCGAGCGGGGCCCCGTCGACCAGGATCTGCACCGTCTTCACCTGCGGGAAGTTGGCGGTCACCGAGTCGACCACCGAATAGATGGCGGGAAGCGCCTGCCCGGGCTGGGTCAGATACTCCTTCAGCTCGCCGGTGAAATCGATCTGGGCCACCGGCCCGTTCAGTTTCACCCCGATGATCCTCACGTTGGAGGGAAGCGTAGCGGAGAGCTCCCCCAGGGGACCGCTGATCAACTCGTCGACCACGCTCTCGATGCCGTCCTCAACCCCTTCCTCGATCTCGATCTCGCGCCCCTCGCGGACCAGGCTCTTGCCGTCCGGGGAGGCGAAGAAAAGGGTCACCACCACGCTGCCGGCAGGCTCCTCCTGGGCGGCGGCCGGTGCGGCGGTACGGGTGGTGGTCTGATACTTCCTGATCAGCAGCCCGCCGATCACCACCGCAAACAGCAGAAAGGAGATCAGCAGGATGCCCTTGGCTTTGCTAGTACGCTTCTTCAAGGCTGCCTCCGGACTGAAGATCCTTTTCCAAGTCGACCTGGTACACGTCGCCGAGATTTCCCCCCAGGAAGCGGTTGCCGACCCTGATGAAGCCGGCGGGGACGTCGGTGACGTAGTAGTGATGGTTTCCCAGCTCCCCTTTGGGGCGGAGGAGATCCTGCTCCCCGAGGATTCCCGCAACGGTCAGGGTGGTCTCTTCGGCGGAATCGACCAGGGTGACGCCGGGTCCCATGACCTCGGCGATCACCTTCTTGAGGATGGGATAGTGGGTGCAGCCGAGCACCAGGGTGTCCACCCCCTGCTCCCTGAGGTCGCCCAGGTAGATCCTGGCGGTCAGCCTCGCCACCTCGTTGTCCACCCACCCTTCCTCGGCCAGCGGCACGAAGAGCGGACAGGCGCGGGTCACCACCTCGATATCCGGGTTGATCCTCTTGATGGCCTTGGTGTAGGCGCTCGATCCGATGGTCCCCGCGGTGCCGATCACCCCGACCTTCCCGGTCCTGGTCGCCGCCACCGCCGCCTTCGCCCCCGGCTCGATCACCCCCACCACCGGGACCGGCAGCTCGGCGCTGAGCGAGCCGAGCGCCACCGCCGAGGCGGTGTTGCAGGCCACCACCAGGAGCTTGATGTCCTGGCTCTGCAGATAATGGGCGATCTGGTGCGAGTAACGGATCACGGTCTCGGGGGACTTGGTTCCGTAGGGGACCCGGGCGGTATCCCCAAGATAAATGGTATCCTCCTGGGGAAGGACCCGGACGATCTCCTTGAGAACCGTCAGCCCTCCCACGCCGGAGTCGAAAATGCCGATTGCTTTCCAGTTCAACGTGCTGCTCTCCCTGCTCCGTTTTCGGAACCAGATTGTTTCCGGCCCGGGACTTGACCCCGGCGCCAAAGAGGCTATGTTATTTGATGGCTAGTGGAATTGTCAAGGTTTCATCCCCTTAAAAGGGCGCTCGTTGCCGGGTTTTTCCACCCCCGCCTCCCCGGCGAGCCCACCCTTCCCCCCCGGCAAACCGAGCAATCCCCATCACAGTTCCCGGGCGGCCCGTCCCACGGCGGCCAAAACATGGTTTACCCTTACGAAAACCGCGGCAGGACGCCTAAAAAAGAGTAGTCAAATCAACGGTTTCCCATTGTCATTATAACACCATTGCAGGGTTGACAAATGAATGCGAACATGCTTTCATATAGCGCATTTTCTATAGTTTATAAGTATTCGATTTTACGATAGTTTTTCCTGTTCCAACTGTTTTACCTCTATCACGGCTGTTTTATTCTCACGAAAAAAGAAGTTCAATCTATCAAAGGGAGAGGCAATGGAGGCAAGGAAATTCAAGAAGGTCATGGCGGCCAACCGCGGGGAGATCGCAATCAGGATCTTCCGCGCCTGCACCGAGCTCGGCATCAGCACGGTAGCGATCTACTCGGAAGAGGACAAGCTCTCGCTGCACCGCTACAAGGCCGACGAGGCGTACCAGGTCGGCAAGGGTAAAAGCCCGATCGACGCCTACTTGGGGATCGACGAGATCATCGCGCTCGCCAAGAAGTCCGAGGTCGACGCCATCCACCCCGGCTACGGCTTTTTGGCCGAGAACGCCGAGTTCGCCGAGAAGTGCGAGGCTAACGGCATCGCCTTCATCGGACCCAACGCCACGATGCAGCGCGCCCTGGGCGACAAAGTCGCCGCCCGCAAGGTGGCCAAGGCCGCCGGCGTCCCGACTGTCCCCGGCACCGAAGAACCGATCCAGCACGAAGAGGACGCCCTGATCTTCGCCAAGAACCACGGCTATCCGATCATCATCAAGGCGGCCGCCGGCGGCGGCGGGCGCGGCATGAGGGTGGCCAACGACAAGAAGGAACTTCTCGAAGGTCTCCAGTCCGCCTCCTCCGAGGCGAAGGCCGCCTTCGGCGATGCCTCGGTCTTCCTCGAGCGCTACCTGAAAAACCCCAAGCACATCGAGGTGCAGGTCCTCGGCGACTCCTACGGGAACCTGGTCCACTTCTACGAGCGCGACTGCTCGATCCAGCGCCGTCACCAGAAGGTGGTCGAATTCGCCCCCTCGCTGGCACTCCACGGCGACACCCGCCGCGCCCTTTGCACCGACGCCCTCAAGATCGCCAAGCAGGTCGCCTACCGTAACGCCGGTACCGTCGAATTCCTCCTCGACGAGGAAGGTCGCTACTACTTCATCGAGATGAACCCGAGGATCCAGGTCGAGCACACGGTCACCGAGATGATTACCGGCAGAAACCTCGTCCAGGCCCAGATCCTGATCGCCGAAGGAAAGCGCCTCGCCGATCCGGAGATCAACATCCCCAACCAGGGCTCCATCGAGATGCGCGGCTACGCCATCCAGTGCCGCATCACCACCGAGGACCCGGGGAACAACTTCGCCCCCGACTTCGGCACCCTGAGCACCTATCGCTCCTCGGCAGGCTGCGGCGTCCGTCTCGACGCGGGCAACGCCTTCACCGGCGCCCAGATCACCCCGCACTACGACTCGCTGCTGGTCAAGGTGAGCTCCTGGGGGCTCTCCTTCCAGGCCGCGGCCCACGTCATGAACCGCGCCCTGCAGGAGTTCCGTATCCGCGGCGTGAAGACCAACATCGGCTTTTTGGAGAACGTGATCAACCACCCGGTCTTCGAGGCGGGCGAGTGCAACACCTCCTTCATCGACCAGCACCCGGAGCTCCTCGTCATCAAGGAGAAGAAGGACCGCGCCAACAAGGTGCTGAACTTCCTGGGCGAGGTCATCGTCAACGGCTCGCCCGGCGTCGCCGTCCCCCTGAAATCCTCCCAGCTGCTGGAGGCCCAGGTACCAGCGGGCGACTTCTCTTCCAACAAGCCGAAGGGGACCAAGGACATCCTGCGCGAGCAGGGCGCCGAGGGACTCGCCAAGTGGGTACTGGAGCAGAAGAAGCTTCTCATCACCGACACCACCATGCGCGATGCCCACCAGTCGCTCTTGGCCACCCGCGTGAGGAGCTACGACATCCTCAAGATCGCCGACGCTACCAGCCACCTGGGGAGCGACCTCTTCTCGCTGGAGTGCTGGGGCGGCGCCACCTTCGACGTCTCCATGCGCTTTTTGAAGGAAGATCCCTGGCAGAGGCTGCACGACCTCTCCGAGTCGGTCCCCAACGTCCTCTTCCAGATGCTCCTGAGGGGCGCCAACGCGGTCGGCTACACCAACTACCCGGATAACATCGTCGAGCGCTTCGTGGCCGAGGCGGCCGCTTCCGGCGTCGACGTCTTCCGCGTCTTCGACTCCCTCAACTGGACCCGCGGCATGACCACGGCCATGGACGCGGTGCGTAAATCGGGCAAGATCTGCGAAGCCGCCATCTGCTACACCGGCGACATCTCCGATCCGACCCGCACCAAGTATCCCCTCTCCTACTACGTCTCCATGGCGAAGGAGCTGGAGAAGATGGGTGCCCACATCCTCGCCATCAAGGACATGGCCGGCCTCTTGAAGCCGTACGCCGGCTACCAGCTGGTCAAGGCCTTGAAGGAAGAGATCGGCATTCCGATCCACCTGCACACCCACGACACCTCCGGCAACGGCGGGGCGCTGCTCCTGATGGCGGCCCAGGCCGGGGTCGATATCGTCGACGCGGCACTTTCCTCCATCTCCGGCCTCACCTCGCAGCCTAACCTCAACGGCCTGGTGGCGACCCTCAAGGGGACCGAGCGCGACCCGCTGGTCAACGAGCGCGGCCTCCAGCAGCTCGCCAACTACTGGGATTCCGTGCGCGACTACTACGCACCGTTCGAGTCGGGGCTGAAAAGCGGCACCGCCGAGGTCTACCACCACGAGATCCCGGGCGGCCAGTACTCCAACTTCAAGCCGCAGGTGGCGGGCTTGGGGCTCATCGACCGCTGGGAAGAGTGCAAGGAGATGTTCCACCAGGTGAACATGCTGTTCGGCGACCTGGTCAAGGTCACCCCCTCCTCCAAGATCGTGGGCGACATGGCCATGTTCATGGTGAAGAACAACCTCCAGCCGGAGGACCTCTTCGTCCCGGGCGCCGACTTCGCCTTCCCCGAGTCGGTCGTCGGCTTCTTCAAGGGGATGATCGGCCAGCCGTACCAGGGCTTCCCGCAGGAGCTGCAGAAGATCATCCTGAAGGGCGAGCAGCCGATCACCTGCCGTCCCGGCGAGCTCCTCGAGCCGGGCAATTTCGAGAAGGAGCGCGCCGCCGCGGCCGCCAAGGTCGGCCACCCGGTCAACGACAAGGACCTGATGTCCTACATCATGTACCCGAACGTCTACGTCGAGTTCGACAAGCACCGCCAGGAGTTCTCCGACATCTCGGTGATCCCGACCCCGATCTTCTTCTACGGCCTCGAGCCGGGGCAGGAGACCTCCATCGAGATCCAGCCGGGCAAGACCCTGATCGTGAAGCTGAACGCCATCGGCGGCATCCAGGCCGACGGCACCAGGAAGGTCTACTTCGAGCTCAACGGCAACGCCAGAAGCGTCACCGTCCGCGACCAGTCGGTCCAGAGCGACACCGCCTCCCGCGAGCGGGCCGACAAGAGCAACCCGAAGCAGGTCGGCGCCCCCATGCCGGGCAAGGTGCTCAAGGTGAACGTGAAGCCGGGCGACAACGTCAAGGCCGGCGACATCCTCGCCGTCACCGAGGCGATGAAGATGGAGACCAACATCAAGGCCAAGGAAGACGGCACCGTGGCCGAGGTCCGCTGCAAGGAAAACGAGAAGGTCGAGAAGGAAGACCTCCTCTTCGTGATGGCCTAGACCGGCCGGGGGGGCGGGCTCCTTTACCGGAACCCGCCCCCTTTTTTGAGCTTTCGACGGGGGACGCCAATATTGTGACGCCCCCCGTTTTTGCGTCCCACCAGCTGCCTAAAAAATAGGCGTTTTGCTAGAAAACCCCCTCGCAGGCGATAATTTTCCCGGTTACCCCGCCCTTTTCCACATGGTTATCCACAGCACCCGTGGATAGAAGCGCCTGCATTGGCTACCCTCTAGGACCATGCGGCCGCTAAACTTCCGATTTTGTCCACTTTTACCCCGCTCGAAGCCTGATCGACAATTTTGTGACGGTTTTCCTGACACTCCCTCCCCGCTGGTGGCAGAAAATCCCCCGCTCCGGCAAGCGGTTTAATGTGGACCAGACGGGAAGCACTCACATTAAAAGCGCGGCTCAGCGGTGGTTTCTTCCTGCGTCCCCGCCTTTCCAAGCGCTCCCCATCCTCACCCCGGCCCTCCCCTTGAAGGGGAGGGAGCAGTTGGAAGAGGGGATAAAAAAAAGGGCGGTACCCGTTGGGGGGCCGCCCTTTTTTGTTTGTTCCGGTTTCCTTCAGCCCCCCCTCACGGTGGCAGGGGTTGAGGGGCATCCGTTACCCGATGCGCCGGATCTCCTCCAATAGCTCGTTCAGGGTGAGCCCCTGCTGGACCGGGATGCCGAAGGGGCGGTCTCCCTTGCGGTAGAGGTCGAAACGCGGAGTCCGCCCGGCGGGGTCGTTCGCCAGCCGGGAGGCGATGATCCCCACCTCGGCCAGTTGCGGCTGGGCGCAGGAGTTGTGGCAGCCGGAGATGGCCCAGTTCAGGGAGGTTCCCGCCTCGGACATGGC
The DNA here is from genome assembly GCF_023652955.1 of Geomonas sp. Red32. Lineage (GTDB taxonomy): Bacteria > Desulfobacterota > Desulfuromonadia > Geobacterales > Geobacteraceae > Geomonas. The sequence goes on from NZ_JAKLOY010000001.1 coordinate 494,670, forward strand.
GTCGGTGATGGCCCGGGCCACCTCGCGGGTGGGGGCGAGCCCCATCATGCACTCGTGGGTGCCGGGGCAGACCCGGATGACGACCCGTTCGCGGGGATCGGATCCGGCGAAGCCGGCGGCGGCCAGCGCCTGACGGGCCTCGTCGGGATCGCTCCCCGGGGCCACGTGCAGCACCACGTTCTGGTCGCCGGTGATCATGAGGACCCCGCCGCAGAACCGGGTGGCCACGTCGGCCAGAGCGGCCAGGGAGTCGGCCGGGAGCTCGCCGGAGAAGACGTGGGCCTCCAGGCGGCCGGCCGGCTGCTCGGGGGGACGGACCAGCGCGCCGGTCAGGCTCGGCACGGTGGGAAGGAGCTCGGCGGTGGCGGGATCTTCCAGTACCCGGCGGCGGAACTCCTCGACCCCGATCTCCCGGACCAGGTGCTTGAGACGTTTACCCGGCGGGGTGTTGGCCTCGTACACCCTGAGCACCGTCTCGACGAGCGGGATCAGGGAGTCCTCGGGAAGTGCCCTCGCCAGCAGGAACCCCGGCGACGGCTCGCGGCCGAGACCGCCGGCGGCCCAGACGTCGAAACGGGAGACCCCGTCGGCATCGGGCGCCGCCACGAAGCCCAGGTCCTGGATCAGGTGACGGCCGGTCGCGGTGTCGGCCTCGACAGCGATCTTGAACTTCTTGGGGAGCTTTTCGAAGCGGGGGTTGCCGGAGAAGTACCGGTGGATCTTTCTCACCAGCGACTCCAGGCGCGGAGCTCCGGCCGCTCCCAGGCTCCCGCAGACCACCCCGCGGACGGCGCCGCCGCAGGCGCCCCGGTTGACGAGCCCCACCCGGGCGAGCTGGGCCGCCACCGGGATCAGGTCGTCTTCGGTAAGCCAGTGGAGCTCGATGCTCCCGCGGGTGGTGAGGTGGACCATGCCGCGGGCTACGCGCCCGGCCACCTCCGCCACCGTGAGCGCCTGCTCGGCGGAGATGATACCGGCGGGGAGCTTGATCCGCTGCATGAAATGATCTTTCTGGCGCTGGGGGTAAATCCCTTCCAGGCGCAGGTTCTGCCTGTCGATCTGCATGAAGACTCCTTTGTGCAACCGGGGATCGGCCCGGCGGATACGATGGGTGGGAAGGCCGATATTACAATTAACTCGCCGCGGTGTCATCAATTAATGAGCCCCCTTCGCTTCCCTCAAAAAGTCCTTGAGCACCCTCCGGTTCCCGCCGATAGATAGTTAAGACCTCTTGGCCTCCTGCTTCATGAAACGCCCCCCGGGCGACTGCGGCTGACCGATGAATAAAGAAAACGACAAACCAACAGTGCTGGTGGTGGACGACAGCAGGTCGATCCGCAGCTATGTGAAGACGCTTTTGCGCGACGCCGGGTGCCGCGTGCTCGAGGCCGCCGACGGCAAGGCCTGTCTGAAGACGATCGAGAGCGAGAATCCGGACGTGGTGCTGCTCGACATGGAGATGCCGGGGATGTCGGGGCTCGAGGTGGTGAAGATCGCCGCGGCGAGCCCGCACCTCTTCTCGATCATCCTCTTCACCACCGGCACCTCGCAAAACGAGGTGGCCACCGGGCTGAACCTCGGGGCCGACGATTACATCACCAAGCCGATCACCGAGGTGGAGCTTTTGGCCAGGGTCCACGCGGCGGTCAGGAACGTGCAGCAAAAGCGCGCCCTTTCCCGGGCCCGCCACGAGACCGAGGCGGCCCTGGCCGAGCTGACCCACGCCCAGCAAAAGCTCGTCGAGCAGGAGACGGTGTCGGCGGTGGCGAGGCTTGCGGCCGGCGCCGCCCACCACATCAACAACCCCCTCGGGTTCGTGATGAGCAACATCTCGGCCCTCGAGCGGTACGTGGGGTCCCTCTTGAAGCACGCCGACGCGCTCTCCGCCGAGCTCCGCCAGGCGAGCCCGCACGCGGACGGCATCGTCGCCGAACTGGAGCGCGTCCACCGCTTCCGGCAGATCCGGGACGACCTCCCTTCCCTCGTCCAGGAGACCCGGGAAGGGGGGCAGCGGATCGCGCTGATCATCCAGCAGATGGCCCAGCTGGAGCTCGGGCTGGCCGGGCACCTCACCACCGACCTCGACCTCGTCCGGCTGCTGAAGCCGCTGGTGGAAATGCTGACGGTACTGGCACCTCCCGGCACCAAGGTACAGTGGAGAGCCCCGGACGAGCTGGTCATGGTACACGGCTCCCAGGTCCAGCTGAACACCGCGCTGGTAGCACTTTTGAAAAACGCCTGCGAGGCGCTCGGCACCGCCCCCGGGACCATCTCGGTGACCGTCGACTCCCACCCGCACACCGCCGAGATCACCATCGTCAACGACGGAGCCGGCATCCCGGCGGAGGATCTCCCCTCCCTGTTCGAGCCATTTTTCACCACCAAGACCCCCGAAAGCCACGTCGGCCTCGGCCTGACCATCGCCCAGCGGTTCATCGCGGCCCACGGCGGGCACCTCTCCCTGGCGAGCGGTGCCGGGGGGACCAAGGTGAAGGTGAGGCTCCCGCGGGAGCATTCCATGGTCGTGCAGTAGAGCCGTCACGGGATGCGGCCATAACCACAGGGCGCGTCCCTCAGGATTAAGGATCGGCCGCCGGGGCACCCGCCACCGGACCGGCCATAGCGGAGGAATACTACTTGTCCGTTCGACCAACGACAAGCATCACGGCGAAGATCGCCGTCCCGGTCCTCCTCGTGGTGGCGCTTTTGGCCCTGCTGGAGCTGGCCGAGTACCACTCCCTGGGCCACATCGTGGACACGGAGGTGGCGCCCAGCCGGGGTGCGGCCATCCTGAGTGGCGCCCGGATCTTCTTGGCGGTCAACATGGCCGCCCTTTTGGGGGTCTGGCTGCTGGTGGTCCGGCTCCTCCGCCGCGACGTCAGCGAACCGCTGCGCGAGCTGGCCGGGCGGGTGCTGGCCGAGACCGGGGGGGAGGATGAGCCCGGCGAGAGGACACCCGCAGCAAGGGGCGGCACTGCCCCGGCGGGGTGCGACTCCGGCGCCGGGGCCGAAATGGAGACGCTCAGGTGCGGGATGGAGCAGCTGGTGCACGAGGCCAAGCGCAAGGAGGAGCTCTGCAACGTCTACCGCACCCTCGACGACCAGCGCCGGCTCGCGGAAGCGATCCTGGAGAGCACCACCGCCCCGCTCTTCGCCATCGACCGCGAGCACCGGATCATCGCCTGGAACCGCGCCATGGCCGAACTGAGCGGACTCGGCGCCGAGGAGGTGATCGGGACCACCCGGCAGTGGGTGCCGTTTTACCCGAGCAGCCGCCCGACGCTCGCCGACCTGGTGATGGACGGCGAGCTCGCCAAGACGGGGAGCTACTACGACACCTTCACCGTCGACACCGCCAATGAGGGGATGGTGAGGGCGGAGGCCTGGTTCCAGGCCCTCAACGGCGAGAGCCGCTACCTCTTCTTCGACGCCGCCCCGGTGATCCGGAACGGGGAGCCGATCGCGGTGGTGGAGACCCTGCGCGACATCACCGAGCGGGTCCGGGCCCAGGATTCGCTCCGCCTCTTCTCCCGGGCGGTGGACCAAAGCTCCAGCTCGATCCTCATTACCGACCGGAGCGGGACCATCCAGTACGTGAACCGGAAGTTCTGCGAGGTGACCGGCTACACGGCGGAGGAGGTCCTCGGCCAGACCCCTAAAATCCTCAAGTCGGGGAGGCAGCCCTCGGAGGTCTACCAGGTACTGTGGGAGACCATCGCGGCGGGGCACGAGTGGCAGGGGGAATTCAACAACCGGCGCAAGGACGGGACGGTCTTCTGGGTCAACGCCCTCATCTCACCGATCTGCGACCAGGCGGGCAACGTCACCCACTTCCTCGGGATCACCGAAGACATCACCTCCCGCAAACAGGCCGAGCGCGAGCTGGTCAAGAAGCAGGCCGAGCTGGTGCTGCAACACGAGCAGCTCACCTCCCTCTTCAGGCAGATGGAACACGCCAAGCTGGAGTGGGAGCAGACCATGGACTGCATCGACGACATGCTCGCCCTGGCCGACAGCCGGGGGAGGATCAGGCGCTGCAACCGGGCCTTCGCCGCCCTGGCGGGGTGCGCCTACCCGGAGATCCTCAACCGCGACTGGCGCGTCCTTTTACGGGAGGGGGGGCTCGACCCGGAGGCGGTGGAAAGCGAATCGGGGGAGATCTACCACGAGGGGAGCCGGCGATGGCTGTCGCTCAAGAGCTACAGCTACGGAAACGGCAGCGGCGAGGTGATCACCCTGCACGACCTGACCAGCATCAGGGAGGTCTCCGACCAGTTGAGCGCCGCCTATCTGGAGCTCAAGGAGACCCACTCCCAGCTGCTGCACCAGGAGAAGATGGCCTCCATCGGCCAGCTGGCGGCGGGGGTCGCCCACGAGATCAACAACCCCATCGGGTTCATCTCCAGCAACCTCACCACCATGGGGAAATACCTCGGGCGGCTGGAGAATTTCCTCGCCTTGCAGTCCGCCGGGGTGGAGGAGTTCGCCCCCGCCGGGAAGCGGGAGGAGATGGCCCAGGCGAGGCGCGAGATGAAGATCGACTACGTCCTCAAAGACGCCCACAGCCTCATCGACGAGTCGCAGGACGGCACCGAGCGGGTCCGCACCATCGTGCAGAACCTGAAGAGCTTCTCCCGCATCGACGATTCCCAGGCGAGCTGGGTCGATCTCAACGAATGCCTGGAGAGCACCATCACCATCGCCTGGAACGAGCTCAAGTACAAGACGACCCTGAAGCGGGACTACGGGCAGCTGCCACAGGTGAAATGCCTCGCCCAGCAGCTCAACCAGGTCTTCCTGAACATCCTGGTCAACGCGGCACACGCCATCGAGAAACAGGGAGACATCACCGTCGCCACCCGTCACGAGGGGGACCAGGTCTCCATCGCCATCGGCGACACCGGCTGCGGGATCCCCCCCGAGGTCGTCAACCGGATCTTCGAGCCGTTTTTCACCACCAAGGAGATCGGCAAGGGGACCGGGCTCGGGCTGTCGATCAGCTACGACATCATCAAGAACCATAACGGTACCATCGAGGTGGAGAGCACCCCCGGGGTGGGGACCACCTTCACCATCAGGCTGCCGGTAGGAGGAGACAAACCATGAACAGGATCAGGATCCTGTGCGTCGACGACGAGCGGAACGTGCTCCGCGCCCTGGAAAGGATCTTCATGGACTACGACTACGAGATCCTCACCGCCTCCTCGGGGGAGGAGGCGCTCCAGCTCTTGGCGGAGGCACCCGTGGTGCGGGTGGTGATCTCGGACTACCGGATGCCGGGGATGAACGGGGTCGATTTCCTCAAAGAGGTCTGCGCGCAGCGCCCGGAGACCATCCGGATCGTGCTCTCCGGCTATGCCGACACCGCCGCCGTGGTGGCCGCCATCAACGAGGGGAAGATCTACAAGTTCATTCCCAAGCCATGGAACGACGACGAGTTGCGGCTCACGGTGGAGAAGGCGCTGGAGACCTTCGATATCCACCGCCACAACCAGGAGCTCGCCGAGGAACTCACGCGCAAGGACGAGGAACTGGCGCGGCTCAAGGGGGGGGCGGGGAGAAGCGCTCAGGCGCTGGACGATCTCCCGGTGGGGATCCTTTCGGTCGACCGGGAGGGGTGCGTGCGGGAGATCAACCGGGCGGCCGCGGCCATGCTCGGCGTCACCAGGGAGGAGGCCGCCACCTGCCGGCTGGCCACCCATTTCCCGTTCCTGCAGCCGCCTGGTGGGGCAACCGACCACTGGCGGACCGCGGTGGGAACCAACGAGCTCCTGGTAGGGCAGAGCGAGACGCTCCGGGACGGGGAGCCGATGGTGCTGATCGCCATGATGTGGGCGGACGAGGGCCGCGAAGGGAGTAAGAGCGCATGAGCAGCGAAATGTCCAAGGTCTTGCTGGTAGACGACGAGGAAAACATCGTCCGCGCAATCACCAGGCTGCTGCTCGGCGAGGAGAGCTCGCTGGAGGTGCTGACCGCCAACTCCGGCACGGAAGGGCTCCAGGTGCTCGAGTCGCACCCGGACGTGGCGCTCATCCTCTCCGACCAGAGGATGCCGGGGATGTCGGGGGCGGAGTTCCTGCAGAAGGCGCGGGAGATCGCACCGGAGGCGGTCCGGGTGGTGCTGACCGGCTACGCCGACGTGACCGCCACCATCGACGCCATCAACAAGGGGGGGGCTTCCCACTACCTCACCAAGCCGTGGGACGACGGACTGCTCCTGACCACCATCCGGGAAGGGGTCCGGCAGTTCAGGCTCATCCAGGAAAACCGGGAGCTGAACGCGCTGGTGGAGAAACAGAACCGGGAGCTGGCCGAGTGGAACGCCGGGCTCAAGGGGAGGGTCCTCGACCAGACGGCCACCATCCGGAGACAAAACGACGAGCTCAGGGAGAGAAACCGCCAGGTGAGCGAATCGTTCCGCCAGACCATCGTCGCCTTCTCCCGGCTGGTGGAGCTTCACTCGAGCACCCTCCAGGAGCATACGAGAAACGTCACCGAGCTCTGCGAGCGGGCCGCCGCCTCGCTGGGGCTGGAGGGCGAGGAGACCGAGACGCTCAAGACCGCCGCCCTGCTCCACGATATCGGGGTGATCGGGATCTCCCCCAAGATCGTCCAGAAACGGCTTGCCAACATGACCGCCGAGGAGCAGGAGATCTTCCTCCAGCACGCGGTGCGGGGACAGACCGCCATCGACGCGGTGGCGGAGCTCAGGAAGGCGGGGGGATTCATCAGGCACCACCACGAGCGCTTCGACGGAGCCGGGGTCCCGGACCGTCTCGCGGGCGGCGATATTCCGCTCGGCGCGCGCATCATCGCCTTCGCCGACTTCATCGACCGCGAGCTCGACGGTCAGCGGGGGGAAGCGCCGGTGGCGCGGGTCCTGGCCAAGGCGGCCGGCGCCCTGGGGAGGGAGCTCGACCCCGAGCTCTACCCGGTCATGGAGCCCCATGTCCGCGACCTCTACCTGGCCGGGACGGCGGCGTCCTCCTCCCCCGCGGAGGAGATGGAAGTCCGCCCCCGCCAGCTCATCGAGGGAATGGTGCTCACCCGGGCCGTCTACAGCGGCTCCGGACTGCTCTTGGTCGACGGGGGGACCGTGCTCGACGCCGGCAGCATCGCCGTCATCCAGCGCCACTACAAGGTCGATCCACCGGCCGGGGGCATCCACGTCGGGCTCCGCCTCGCCTCCGACGGGCGCGAGGAGAGCGGCGCCGGGACCGGCGAACGGGAGCTCCCCCCGGAAAGGCTCCGCGAGGGAATGCGGATCTCCCGCAGCCTCTACAGCGGCACCGGGCTGCTCCTCCTCACCGCCGGAACCGCCCTCGACACCGGGAGCATCGAGGCGGTCAAACGGTACTACCGGATCGATCCCCCCTCCGGCGGGGTCTATATCACCCCTTCGCAGGAACTCGCTTCCTGACGGAGCCATCCGGGGCAGACCGTCTGAGGCCGCTCCCCCTATGGTCCCTATGGTCCCTTTAGTCCCTATCTTCCCCGCCGGCCGCGAGCTACCCTCGTTGCCGGTACCGAATATCTGGAGGCAGCAAGATGAATGAAGAGAGTACCATCCTGATCGTCGACGACGAGCCGCGCGTCATCTCCGCGCTGGTGCGCGAGCTGGAAGAGGAACCGTACCAGTTGCAGGGTTCGGGAGGAGGAGCCGAGGCGCTCCGGCTCATGGAGCACCGCAGCTTCAAGGTGGTGATCTCGGACGAGATGATGCCGGGGATGGAGGGGGCGGAATTCCTCTCCCGGGTGAAGGAGCTCTACCCCGAGACGGTGAGGATCATGCTGACCGGGCACGCGAGCCTGCAGTCGGCCATGAGGGCGGTGAACAGCGGGGAGATCTACCGCTTCTTCACGAAGCCGTGGAACGAGGCGGAGCTGAAGATGTCCCTGAGGAGCGCGGTGGAGAAGTACGACCTCGAGGAGGAGAACCGCCGCCTATTGAAAACCGTGCGCCGGCAATCGCAGGAACTTAAGTACCTGGAGCGCTCCTACCCCGGGATCTCGACCATCAGAAGGGACGCCGACAACGCCATCCACCTCGATCTCGACATCGAACTGAACCTCTCGGACGAGGAGATAGCCGAGGTCATCGACCGCTGCAACCGCTACTGAAGCGTCCGCGCACCTATCCCCACCACCGCCAGAGCGCGATCACGAAGGTGATCAAAAAGACGATGGTGAGGTTCATGTAGGCCATGAAGAAGAAGACCCGCTCGTGCAGCGGCGCCTTGCCGCTCCCCTGGCGGACGAGAGTCCCCACCTCGGGAAGCGCCAGCACCTTTTCGGGCCCGTGCGGCGCCCCTTTGAGCGCCTCGGTCAGGTCCTGGCCGGCCTGGTGTCTCCCCATGTGAAGGCCCCCCTTCCAGAGACGGCTCGCGGTCGCCTCGTACACCTTCCCCTCTAAAGCGAAATAGGCGGGATGCCCCTCCTTGCCGTCGAAAAAGGCGAGCTCTTCGGCGCTCAGCTCTCCCCCGGAAGGACGTGGCGCGCCCCCCTGCTTCTTCCCCTTCAGCCGGGGCCCGATCACCAGCACCACCACCATGGCCGAGACCACCATCACCAGGTAGAGGATGATCTTGGTGAGGAGCAGGAGCCCGAAGCGGCTCTCGAACATCATCGAGGGGTGGCCGAGCCGGAACTTGGTGAGGATCACCCCGGTCACCCCCATCACCACCATGGACAAGAGGCCGACCCGGACCTCACCCTTGGGGAGCCCCCCGGCGGCATAGGCGGGTTTGAGCACCAGGTGGACGTAGAGGATGGTGCCGAACCAGAGGAAGGCGGTCAAAAGGTGGAGGTAGCCGGTCACCAGGTGGAGGACCCGCAGGGCTGGCGAGGGGGCGGCAGGCCCGGCTCCCTGAGGCGAGGCGGTCGCGGGCGCGGCCGCGGCACCCGGGGCGCCCGCAGCGGCCGGGAGCCGCTTGGTGACCGAGAACTCCTTGCCGGCCGCGGTCAACTCCCCGCCTCCGGCGGGATCGAGATGGCAGAAGGAGCAGTTCTTTCCCGTCTGCCTTGCGTACACCTCGGTGGCGCCGGAAACGGACGGGGAAAGGAACAGGGCGAGCAGGACCAGTAAAAGAGAGAGAGTTTTCATAACGGGGAGTTTATATCGTTACTTCCCGCCAAAGTCAATAATCCCGCGGATCTGCGGTTGGCATTCGGCAGCCGGCCCATTCTCCGCCCAAGACCTCATGAGAGATTGAAAATCGGCACGCCAGCCGGTACAATTGGCTCTTCTACAGAGTGCTGCGAGCTCCCACGCCCCGGCCCATTTTCTGTGGTCATTCCCCGATGAAAGGAAGAGCCCATGCCGGAAAATCTGCACCAGACGGTCTACCGAAAACAGTACGCCCCTCCCGATTACCTGATCGAGAGCGTGGATCTTACCTTCGATCTCGATCCCGACGAAACCCGGGTGGTATCCCGCCTGGCGGTCCGCCGCAACTACCCCGACAGCGAGGGATCGCTCCCGCTGGTTTTGGACGGCGAGGAGCTCACCCTCCTCTCGCTCAAGCTGGACGGCCAGGAGCTCCCTCCCGACCGCTTCCTGGCCGACAGCCGCCACCTCACCATTCCCTCGGTCCCGGCCGCCTTCACCCTCGAGATCGCTACCCGGATCAATCCGCGCACCAACACCTCCCTCTCCGGGCTCTACATCTCCGGTCCCATGCTCTGCACCCAGTGCGAGGCGGAGGGGTTCCGCAGGATCACCTACTTCCCGGACCGCCCCGACGTGATGGCGGTCTACACGGTGACCCTGAAGGGTGACCGCAGCAGCGCGCCGGTCCTTCTGGCCAACGGCAACCGGGTGGCCCAGGGGGCGCTCCCCGACGGGCGCCACTACGCCACCTGGCACGATCCCTTCAAGAAGCCGAGCTACCTCTTCGCGGTGGTGGCCGGCGACCTCGAGCACATCTCCGGCCGCTACACGACCATGAGCGGCCGCGAGGTCAACCTGGAGATCTACGTCGAGAAGAAGAACCTCGGGATGTGCCACCACGCGCTCCGTTCGCTTGGCGAGGCGATGCGCTGGGACGAGGAGACCTTCGGGAGGGAGTACGACCTCGACACCTACATGGTGGTGGCGGTCGACGCCTTCAACATGGGGGCCATGGAGAACAAGGGGCTCAACATCTTCAACTCCAAGTACGTGCTGGCGAGCCCCGAGACCGCCACCGACGACGATTACCAGGCCATCGAGGAGGTGATCGGGCACGAGTACTTCCACAACTGGACCGGCAACCGGATCACCTGCCGCGACTGGTTCCAGCTCTCCCTCAAGGAGGGGCTGACCATCTTCCGCGACCAGGAGTTCTCGGCCGACATGCAGTCCCGCCCGGTCAAGCGGATCGCCGACGTGAAGCTTTTGAGGTCCTCGCAGTTTCCCGAGGATGCCGGCCCCCTGGCCCACCCGGTACGCCCCGACTCCTACGTGGAGATCAACAACTTCTACAGCATGACCGTCTACCACAAGGGTGGCGAGGTGATCAGGATGCTGCAGACCATCCTCGGCAAGGAAGGGTTCCGGGCCGGGATGGATCTCTACTTCCAGCGCCACGATGGCCAAGCCGTGCGGGTCGACGAATTCGTGCAGGCGATGGCCGACGCCAACCACCGCGACTTCACCCAGTTCATGCGCTGGTACGACCAGGCAGGAACCCCGGTAATCGAGGTGGACGACGCCTACCTCGAGGAGAGCGGGGTGTACAAGCTGACGGTGAGCCAGAGCTGCCCGGCCACCCCGGGGCAGCCGGAGAAGGAGCCTTTCCACCTCCCGCTCGCCATGGGGCTCCTGGACCGCGCCGGCCGCGAGCTCCCGCTGCAGCTGGAAGGGGAACCCGCCCCGGTGGGGACCTCGCGCGTGCTGGAGATCACCGAGGCGGCCCAGACTTTCCGCTTCACCGGCCTCACCTCGCGGCCGGTACCGTCGCTTTTAAGAAACTTCTCGGCCCCGGTAAAGCTCGACTACCCGTACAGCGATGCCGACCTGATGCTGCTGATGACCCACGATAGCGATCCCTTCGTCAAGTGGGAGGCGGGGCAGGTCCAGGCGGTCAAGCTGATCATGGGACTGATCGGGGATTACCAGGAGGGAAGGGAACTGAAGATCGGCGAGGGGCTGATAGAATCCTTCCGGGCGCTCTTGTGGGACGACCGCCAGGATCGCGCCTTCCTGGCCGACATGCTGACCCTTCCCAGCGAGAGTTACCTGGCCGAGCAGATGGAGGTGATCGATCCCACCGCCATCCACGCCGCGCGGGAATTCGTCCGTGCCGAGGTGGGAAGGAGGCTGCGGGAGGAACTGGTGGCGGTGCGGGACGCCTGCGCGCCCACCGGCCCCTACGCCCCGGACGACGGGCTGGCCGGCTGCCGCAAGCTCAAGAACCTCTGCCTCGCCTACCTGATGGCGCCGGGAGACCGGGCGGCGATCGATCTGGCCATGGCCCAGTTCAGGGGGGCGGACAACATGACCGACACCCTCGGGGCACTGGGACCTTTGGCCGGCTGCGACTGTCCGGAGCGGGGGGAATCGCTGGAGTCCTTCTACCTGAAATGGCGGGAGGACCGCGGGGTGATCGACAAGTGGTTCACGCTGCAGGCCACCTCACGGCTGGAAGGAACCCTCTCCCGCGTGATGGAGCTCCTCGAGCATCCCGACTTCGACATCACCAATCCGAACCGGGTCCGCTCGCTGGTGGGAGCCTTCAGCCAGGCGAACCTGGTCCGCTTCCACGAGGCGGGAGGCGCCGGGTACCGTTTCCTCGCCGATCAGGTGCTGAGGCTCAACGCCATCAACCCGCAGATTGCCGCCCGCATGGTCACCCCGTTCAGCCGCTGGCGCCGCTTCGACAGCGGACGGCAGGAACTGATGAAAAAGGAGCTGAACCGGATCCTGGCCGCCCCCGGCTTGGCCCGGGACGTCTACGAGGTGGCGGCCAAGAGCCTCGCCTGACCAAACAGTACATCCGCAAAAACAAACGGCGGTCCCTAGGGGCCGCCGTTTCAATTACATGCCGTATCAAATTGATCACTACAATGAGACATTACAGACGGCGGATTGCATTACATGACAACATCTCTCACACGAGATGAGCTAAAGCATATAAAAAGCCGTCCGGAACCTGTTACGGCTCGGTGCAAATCTCGGGCGAGAGGGAAAGGGTGGCAGCCCCTTCCTTGTTGTCCTGGTACTCCAGGAAGCAGGAGAACTGATAAGCGACCACGGCGATGGTGACGACAGCGAAAGCGATAAAGAGCGTGAACATTTTGTTTTCCTCCAGTTCGGTTAAAGGTTGCCCTCAAAATCGTGCGTCTAATGAGACGTATTGCCCGTTTTGTGCCAGAATCGGCGTCGTCATCACTTTTTTAGCGACAAATCGGCCGACAAAACTGACGATTTAATGAAGGGTAGAGGAAGTTTTCACACCATGCTCCCCCTGTTCGGCGTGGAATCCCTCTATTTAACATGAAATTCCCGGGCTCGCCTCCGGTACCCCGCGTGCAGCGTTTCACCCCAAAAATTAAGGCAAGCGGGCGGAAAACAAGAGATTCCCTTAGAAGCTAGGCATGAGCCGCATCAAACCAGGGCGCCTTTCCGGCAGTGGCGGTTCCGTTAAATCACCGGTGGGAAAGGCCGCAGCCGGTGCGAAGCCGCCCCCGCAGCCACCGTGCAGCAGGGGAAGCGAAACCTCCATGCAAACGGCATCCGTCTGTGAAGCGGCCTACAGCGGGCCTTTACCGGCCTCCCACCGGTCCGGCAGCACATCCCCCGCCGCCCGTTTACGCACCATTTCGGTAAACAACGGCTTCGTTCCGTTAAAACACCACCGTCCCCTCCTCACCCCCGCCTCTCCCCGGGATAGCAGGTCCCCCCCTTTGAAAAAGGGGGGACAAGGGGGGGATTTGTGACGTTGGCAACAGGGGAAATCCCCGATGAACCTCTCGGAATGGGGGCCCCCTTCGGGGGACAGGGTGGCCGAAGGCCGGGTGAGGGCAGGTTTGTAATGCTCCATCGATTTTTTACTTCGAAAAACGCCCTTATCCTGCTACCTTGTGCAACCAAAACGAAGAAAGGGGCCGCCCCTTCCGGTTCGCCCCCTGCCAAATGTTCCCTATTCTATAAGAGACCCCCAAAAGGAGGGCGCCGGTTGACAACCACGAACACCGCACCGGGAACGACTCCCTCCCGGAACAAGATCCGCTGGCCCGCGCTTTTCGCGCTCCTGTCGCTCGGCGGGCTCTATGGCGCCCTTCCCCCGAGTCTTTTGATCGGCGGCTCCCGATGGCTCCCGCTGGTGGTAATCTGCGTGTTGCTGGTTCCCATCGTCGTCAGCTATATCAGGGGAGCCCATACCGCCAACCAGTTCTTCGGCTACGTGCTGAACGGCGTAGTGACCCTGGCGATGATCGCCTCGCTGGTACTTCTCATCAGGGCGCTCCCCCTGCACACCGAAAAGCCCGAAGAGCTGCTCCGGTCGGCCGCCGCACTCTGGCTCTCCAACATCCTCGTCTTCGCCTCCTGGTACTGGAGGCTCGACGCCGGCGGTCCGCACAAGCGCGCCCAGCGCGGGGACCACTCCCACGGCGCCTTCCTGTTTCCCCAGATGACCTTGCCGCCCGAGAAGCGTCACGCCGCCGGGCTGCACGAGTGGACGCCGAACTTCGTGGACTACCTGTTTCTGGCCTTCAACACCTCGACCGCCTTTTCGCCGACCGATGTCCCGGTCCTCTCGCGGTGGGCGAAGGTGCTGATGATGACCCAATCCATGATCTCCTTGCTGGTCATCGCCCTCCTCGCCGCCCGCGCCGTCAACATCCTGTAAATGAAGGGGGGCTGGCTCCCTCAGGTGCCAGCCCCTTTCTCCCGCGAACGTTCCCTCCCCCCCAGATCAACCGACCTCCGCCGTCCCCGACAGCCCCAGGATGATCTTCCACTCCTCTTCCCGCACCGGCTGGACCGACAGCCGTCCCCGGCTCAACAGCACCATCCCGTTCAGTTCCGCCATCCCCTTGAGCTCCGCCAGGGTGACCGGCCGCGCGAGCTCCCGCACGAAGCGCACGTCCACCATGTACCAGAGCGGCTTTTCAGGATTGCTCTTCGGATCGAAATACTTGCCTTGCGGATCGAACGCCGTGAAGTCCGGGTATCCCTCCCTCACCACCTCGACGATGCCGACGATGGCCGGTTCGGCGATATTCGAGTGGTAGAAGAACCCGAGATCCCCCACCTTCATCTCGTGCCGCATGAAGTTTCTGGCCTGGAAGTTCCGCACCCCGTCCCAATGCTCGGTAGCGTCCGGGCGCCCCTTGAGATCCTCCAGCGAAAAAGCCGACGGTTCGGTCTTGAAAAGCCAATAATTGCGTGTGGACATCTCCACCTCCTTCGATTTCATACCTTCCTCTTCTGCGCCAGCCGTTTCAGCAGCGCCGAAGCCTCCAGAGTATTCAGCACATCCTTCTTCTCCAGCCACCCCCGCTGCGCCACCGAAATGCCGTAGGAAAGCGTATCGAACTGGTTCTTCACGTGCGTGTCGCTGTCGATGGCGATCGCCACCCCGAGCTCCTTGGCCCGCCGCACGTACCGGTCAGCGAGATCCAGCCTCAACGGGTACGAATTGATCTCCAGCGCGGTCCCCGTCTCGGCCGCCACCTTCAACAACTCCTCCATATCCACCTGGTACGCCTCCCGTTCCCCGAGGATCCTCCCGGTCGGGTGGGCGATAATGGCGACGTAGGGATTCCGCATCGCGGCAGTGATGCGGGCGGTCATCTTGTCCTTGGGAAGCCCAAAGGCCGAGTGGACCGAGGCGACCACCAGGTCGAGCTCTTTGAGGACACTGTCCGGGAAGTCGAGCGATCCGTCCGGGAGGATGTCCATCTCGGTCCCGTGCAGCACCCGGAAATCCGCCAGTTCCTCGTTCACCGCGCGAACCTCGCGGGCCTGCTCGGCCAGCCGGTCCAGCGTGAGCCCGCGGGCACCCCCCAGGGTCTGCGAGTGGTCGGTCACCGCGAAGTAACTCAGTCCCGCCTGCCGGGCGGCCTCGGCCAGCTCCCTGATCGTGTGGCCGCCGTCGCTCCACTTCGAATGGACGTGAAGGTCCCCCTTGAGGTCCTCCAGGCAGACCAGGCGCGGCAGCGTCCCGGCGAGCGCCGCCTCGATCTCTCCCTGATCCTCGCGCAACACCGGCGGAATCACCGGGATCTTGAGGATGCGGTAGACATCCTCCTCGCTCTCGCCCCCCAGCCGCACGTTGTCGCTCTCCCTGAAGACACCATACTCGTTGATCTTCAGTCCGCGCTTGACCGCGATTTCCCTCAGGTGGACGTTATGCGGCTTGCTCCCCGTCAGGTGCCCGAGCAGCGCGCCGAAAGAGTCGGGCTCCACGATCCGGAGGTCCACCTGCACCCCATCGAGGATCACCACGCTGGCCCGCGTCCCCCCTTTCATCAACACCTCGCGAACCTGGGGAAGCTCCACGAAAGCATCCATGGCCTTGAGGGGATCCGGTGAAGTCGCCACCAGGTCGATATCCTTGACGGTGTCGCGGCGGCGGCGGATGCTGCCGGCGATCTCCAGGCGCCCGAACGGTGCCCGCGCCTTCAAGGCGGCCACCAGGTCCTGGGCGGCGGGCAGCATCTTCCCCAGCGGCTGGCGTTCGCGTCCCCGGCGGACCGAGTCGATCCCCTTGAGGATATGCTCCTCGCTCTTGGGGCCGATACCGCGGATCCCTGCCAGCCGGTGTTCGCGGGCGGCCTCCTCCAGCTCCTCGAGGCTGGTGATGCCTAAGGTGTCGTAGATATGCCGGGCGGTTTTGGGCCCGAGGTCGGGAACGGCGAGCAGCGAGAAGACCCCGGCCGGGATACTTTCCTTGAGGTGCTCGTACATGGCGACGGAGCCCGCGGAGAGGTATTCCTCGATGAGGGAAGCGAGATCCTTCCCCACCCCCGGGATCTCCAGGATCTCTTTGTGCGACATCTCGGCCAGGTCACGGTTCAGCCCCTCCAGGTTCAGGGAAGCCTTGCGGTAGGCCCTGACCTTGAAGGGATTCCCCTCCTGTACCTCCATGATGTTGGCGATGTCGGTAAAGATGCGGGCGATCTCCCTGTTCTTCATATCGCCTCTCCGATATGGAGGTTATTTCCCGGCCAGGTCACCCCACAAATCCTTCAGCCGCTGGTCCCTGCCGCAGGCGAAACGGTAGTAGTGATAGCGGATCGGGTTCTTCTTGTAGTAGTGCTGGTGGTACTCCTCGGCGGGGTAGAAAGGACCCGCCGGCACGATCTCGGTGACGATCGCCCCCTTGAACGGCCTGCTCTTTTCGAGATCCTGCTTGGACTTCACGGCCAGGCGGTGCTGCTCCTCGTTGTGAAAGAAGATCGCGCTCCGGTACTGGTGGCCGTGATCGCAGAACTCCGCATCCTTCGTGGTGGGATCGATGTTATGCCAGTAGCGGGTCAAAAGCTGCTGGTAGCTGATCTTGGAGGGATCGTAGAGCACCTCGACCGACTCCGCGTGGCCGGTGCCGCCGGCCGAAACCTCCTCGTAGGTGGGGTTCTTCGTTTCGCCGCCGGTGTAGCCCGAAGTAACCGAGACCACCCCGGGAAGCTCGTCAAAAGGATGCTCCATGCACCAGAAACAGCCCCCGGCAAAGGTGGCCTTCTGGAGTTGGCTTGCTGGTTTTGCGGTAGCGCTCCACCCCGTCCCCGCCCCCATCAGCACGACCACCAAGAGCGCCGCCAGCGATGTCCATACCCGTTTCATTCCGTACTCCTTCCCCCCCTCCCCTTGAGGGAGGGGGCCGGGGGGGTGGGGGAAGCTCCCACGCAAGAGCCAACTCCGGCCCCACCACCAACCCCCTCGGACTGGTAGGCAGCGGCTGCCCACCCTACGCCTGTACTCCTACTTGGTGGGGACGAACTCCAGCGCCGCCGAATTCATGCAATAGCGCAGTCCGGTCGGTTTCGGCCCGTCCTCGAAGACATGCCCCAAGTGGCCCCCGCAGCGCCGGCACATCACTTCCGTCCTGGTGGTAAAGAAGCTCCGGTCCACCACCGTCTTGACATTCTCCTTGGCGATGGGAGCCGTGAAGCTCGGCCAGCCGGTCCCGGACTCGAACTTGTCCTCGGAGCGGAAGAGATCGAGTCCGCACCCGGCGCAGCGGTAGATCCCGTGCTCGTGGTTATTGGCGTACTTGTTGGTGAAGGGGCGCTCCGTCCCCTTCTCGCGCAGCACGTGATACTGCTCGGGCGTCAGGGTTTTCTTCCACTCGTCCTTCGTCTTGACCACTTCCTGGCTCATCACGTACCCCTTTTTCTCGGCCGAATAGACCCTGATCCCGGCGGCGTCCGCCACCGACGTGACCTGCGGGCGCTCGCCCACCAAAAGTGCCCGAGCCGCCAGAGCCGAGACCACCGCTAACGACAAGACGACCACTGTCCACAACATCCTTTTCATGATCAAACTCCCCTACCGGATTCCCGCCGAGGGGAAGATACCGGTAGCCAGCCCTACTGGGGGATCGGGGTGTCGAAACTCTGGAAGGTCCGGAGATCCCCGCCTCCCTCGTCATTGCCCCCCTCCTCGCCGGTGTACTTGTAGGTGAACCTGAGCTTGTTGGCGGCGGCGTTCCTCGGCAGGCGAACGCTGAAGGGGGCCGACTCATCCTGCATCACGGTCCTCGGGATGATGAACGAAACCGAACGGGAGAGGACCTTCCCCGCCGGATCGACCGTTTCCACCCAGACTTCGATGTCGGTCATCTGGAAGTAGCGAAGGTTCTTGAAGACCCCGTCCACGATCAAGTCGTTGGGGTTCTTCTTGACCTCCCACCCGAGGGCGGCATCGAACTGGCGGTAATGGTCCGGGAAGTCCGCCACTTGAGGCTTCGCCACTTGCTGAGAAGCACACCCCGCCAGAAAGAACAGCAGGGCGGCCATTGCCATCCAGATCCTCTTCATAAGACTCTCCTCCTTGGTCAACTAATAAAATTTTACGCCCCGCACTGGAAGTTAGCAATTTCTTCAAGTGGTTAGACCATGCCCGGGCCGTATCTCCGCCGCCGGTTCTCCCTCCTCTCCGGCAGGAGAATTGGGATGAAACGGCCTCCGGCCGGGACCAGGTGTATTTTCGGGTTGATCGGGGGAGCGTTATCTTGAATAATGTCTGGTGGTTGAAAGGAGGAGGGGACGTGATGAAAAGATTGGTGGCATTGCTGCTGTTTTTGAGCGGGAGTTCTTCCGCTTTTGGCGAGACGCTCTTCACATGGCGCGATGGGCGGGGGACTGAACACTTCACCAACAGCATCAACGAGATTCCGGCCAGGTACCTGAAAAAGGCCAGGGTGCTCGACGTTGCCACCGGCAAGAAGGGGGGACTGGCCATCAATCAGCCGGCCCAGCCGCCGGCGGCCGGGAGTGCGAACGCTTCGGCTCCGTCACCGGTGCCGCTGGCCACCCCGGCCGCGCCGTTAGCCGTGCCCCCTCCCGCAGGCACGCCGGTGGCTCCCCCCCCCGCCGCACCCGTCGTGCAGCAGACGCTACCCTCCACTCCCGCGGTCGCCGCGCCTCCTGCGCGCCAACCGGGGCAATCCCGGAGAGGACGGCGCCACAGTGCGATCGGCGCCAGCCAGGAAGAGTAAAGATACCGCCAAGGGAGGCGCTTATGAGAAAAGTGAGCGTGGGGATGTTACTGGTGCTGGGTGCCGCCTGCTTCGCTTCCGGCGCGCAGGCCGATGAAGTCGTCTGCAAGGGAAGCATCACCAGCATTCAAGGTGAGGGTTTGGTAGCGAGGAGTCACCGCTTCGACGTCGACCGTGTGGTTGGCCAGGACGTGAACCAGATCCTGGAAAACTGCCGCCAGATTGCCCGCGACAAGCAGAACCGGGCCTCCCGCAGGAACCCGGGTGGGAACTTCAGAAAGAATTCGCAAGTGGCCCTTCAGTGCCAGCGGGGCGCGGAGAAGTTCGAGGTCAAGCGGACGATCGACACCCCCTGATCCCCCCCGTTTCTTCTGCCTTGGGCATCCCCCCGTGCGCACCCGGATCTCGATCCCTCCCCATCAAGGGGAGGGCCAGGGTGAGGATGGGGTGAAGCCGTCTACACCGCCACTTTAAACTTACGCACGCGCCCTTGCAGTTCCTCTGCAATCTTGGCAAGCTCCCTTGCCGCCTCGGCCGACTGCTGCACCCCTACCGTCGACTCCTCCACCGCACGGGTGATCTCCTGGACGATGCCGCTCACGTCGGTAGTGGTCGCCGACTGGGCCTCAGCCGCCTGAGCTATCGTGTTGATCTCCACCGAGATGGAGCCGATCTTGCCCAGGATCTCCTGGAGGGCCGCCCCGGACTTGGCCGCCTCGTCCGTCCCGTGCGCCGCCTCGGCGACCCCTTGGCCCATTCCGGCCACCACTTCTTGAATCCCGTTCTGGATGGCGCCGATCATCTCGCCGATATCCCTGGTGGCCTTGGTGGTCCGCGCCGCCAGGGCCCGTACCTCGTCGGCCACCACCGCGAACCCTTTCCCCTGCTCGCCCGCGCGGGCCGCCTCGATGGCCGCATTGAGCGCCAGGAGGTTGGTCTGGTCCGCGATCTCCTCGATGGTCCCGATGATCTCCCCGATCCGTTCCGACTGGCTTCCGAGCTTGGTCACGCTTTCGGCCGACTCCCTCACCCGGTCCGCGATCTGCCGCATCCCGGTCACCGTCCCCTCCAGGGTCCCCGAGCTTCCCCTGGCGGAGTCGTTCGCATCGGAGGAACTTTCGGCGGCGAGCACGCAGTTGCGGGCGATCTCTCCCGACTTCTCCGCCAGCTCCGAGCTCGCCCGGGCCACCGATACCGACTGCGCCGAGACCTCCTCCATGGTGCTCCTGATGTCGCCGGAACACGCTTCCAGTTCTGCCGCCGCCGAGGCGAGCCGGTGCGAGGCGCCGGCCACCGTGGAGAGGACGGCCGCCGTGTCGTCCACCATGTGATTGACCCTTCCGGCGAGGTACCCGATCTCATCCCGCGCGTCGTCAGCTACCTTGACGGTGAGATCGCCGGCGGCGACCTGGTCGATGACCCGTACCGCGTCCGCCAAGGGGCCCGTAATGCTCCTCGAAATCAAGAGAGCGACCAGCACCCCCAGCGCGAGGGTGAAGATCCCCATGATGGCGAAGGCCACCTCGAGGCGGTGAGCGCTCTTCACCGTCGAGTCCGCCAGTCCGTTCGCCTGAGCTATCTGGGCCAGGCGGAAATCCTTGACCCGCTCCGTGATCCGCTCCGAGCTCTTGTCGAAATCCTCCATGATGACGTTGCCCTGGGCGATCCCCTGGGTCATGTAGGTCTGGGCCATCTTCTTGCCGAGCTCGTAGTAGCGGTTGAAGTCATCCCGCATGGCGCGAACCGCCTGCAGGGTTTGCTCGTCCTTATCGCGGGTCGCCTTCTCCTCGAAGCGGGCGAGTCCCTCGGCGAACTCCTTCGCGGCCGCCTCGGCGTCCTTGTAGCCGTCGGGATTGTGGGTGGCGCTCACGTCGGTGAGGAACTGCTGCACCTGTACGGTATCGAAGGCCAGGCGGTCGGCGGTGACGGTATAGGGAAGCGCCTCATCCTTGATCAGCTGGGACCGCTCCACCATCTTTGCCATCATGAGCACCGTCACGGTCACCGCTACACCGACGACTATCAGGATGGAGCCGAAGCCCCACGACAGTCTGGTCTTGATTTTTAAATCCCGTATTCTCATTTCCCCTCCGTGAGGTCTCCGATTTGACTGCAGCCGACGGCAAATGCCGCGGAAAGCTGTGCCGATCTCTCTACCTGATCGGACGGCGACCGCTAACCTTTAGGCGCAAGGTGAAGGTTGGCAGGTGCTCGCCGCATTTTCCTCGTCCGGCTCCCCCTCCCCCACGAGAAGGCCGGGGTGAGGGAAGGTAACGTATTGGTGCGCTCTCTCCTGAAACTCATCAGTGCAGTGCCTGCGGCATCATTGGCGGGGGAGGAAGAATTCTCGTATTTCTTTTCCACCTCACGATATGGTATGGTGGAGCCGCACGACTCCCTCTGCCACCTGCCCAACCCTCGAACGGCAATAGGTTTTCAGTCCCCGATGACCCTCCGCATCCATGGCTACCGTTTCAGCATCCCCTCCGGGAGTCCCCGCTTCCCTGCCCTCGACCTCCACGCAGCCGCCCGGTGGGCGGTGGGATTTCTCTGGCTGACGGCGCTGCTCTTCGCCGTTCCGTCGTCCTGGGCCTCCGGGAGCGCACCGGCCGCCGCTCCGGCGAGCAGCAAGACCATTGTCGTGGGGGGAAACTGGGCCTATCCCCCCTACGAGTTCCTCGACGCCAAGGGAAAGCCGGCGGGGTATAACGTCGACCTCACCCGCGCCATCGCTGACGTGATGGGGATCAAGGTCGAATTCCGCTTCGACGACTGGTCGAAACTGCGGGCGGATCTGCCCGTCGGAAAGATCGACATCCTGCAGGGGGTCTCCTTCTCCGAGGAGCGGAGCCAGATCATCGACTTCTCCCCTCCCCATACCATCGTCCATCACTCCATCTTCGCCCGCAAAGGCACCCCGCCGGTTTCCAAGCTGGAGGATCTCCGCGGAAAGAAGGTCATTGTCTTCGCCGACGGGATCATGCACGACACCCTGCGCCGGCTCGGATTCGGGCCCAACCTGGTGCTGACCCGCTCCCCCGCCGACGAGCTTCGTCTGCTCGCCTCCGGCCAATGCGACTACGCCGTGGTGGCGACCCTGCCGGGGATGTTCCTCATCAACCAGCACCACCTGACCAACGTCGTGCAGGTGGCCAAAAACGTGGCGGCCGAGAAATACTGCTACGGGGTGGCCAAGGGGAACGCCGAGCTCATCACCCGTTTCAGCGAGGGGCTCGCCATTCTGAAGCAGAACGGGCAGTACGAAGCGATCTACGACCGCTGGCTGGGGATCAACGAGCAGCGGCTCACCCCCGACCGGGTAGCAAAGTACGGCGCCATGGTGCTCCTCCCCCTGCTCGCCATCCTGATCGCCACCGGGGTCTGGTCGCGGACCCTGCAGAAGCGGGTCGAAGAGCGGACCAACGAGCTCGCCCAGGAAGTCGCCGAGCGTAACCGCGCCCTGGAGGAGCTCCGGCTCCACCAGGACAAGCTGATCCAGGCCGACAAGATGGCGACCCTGGGGGTGCTGGTAGCCGGCGTGGCCCACGAGATCAACAACCCCAACGGCCTCATCCTCCTGAACCTCCCGATCCTGAAGGACGTCTACCACGACGCCACCGAAACCCTCGAGACTCGCTTCCAGCACGAGGGGGACTTCATGCTGGGGGGACTCAACTATTCAAGGATGCGCGACGAGGTCCCCCTGATGCTGGAGGACATGAGCGAAGGAGCGGCGCGCATCAAGAGGATCGTCGAGGACCTCAAGAACTACGCCCGCCAGGACAGCACGCCGAGGATGGAGCCGTTCGACCTGAACTCGGTGGTGCAGGCGGCAGTCCGCCTGATGGAAACCTCGATCAGGAAGTCGACCAACAACTTCGACTGCCGGTACGGCCGGGAGCTCCCGAAGGTGCTCGGCAGCCCGCAGCGGATCGAGCAGGTGGTGGTGAATCTCCTCATCAACGCCTGCCAGGCGCTCCCCTCCCCCGAGCAGGGAATCCGGATCGAGACAAGCGCCGACCGCGAGACGGGAGTGGTCCGCCTGACCGTCACCGACCAGGGGGTCGGTATCCCGCAGGAGTTCCTGCACCGCCTCACCGACCCCTTCTTCACCACCAAGAGGGAGAGCGGAGGGACCGGCCTCGGCCTCTCCATCTCCGCCGGCATCGTCCAGGAGCACGGCGGTACCCTCAGTTTCGACTCCGAGCCGGGGCACGGCACCACCGCCACCCTGACCCTTAACGCACAACAAGGAGCAGACGCAGCATGACCGCACCGGTACCCCATTTCTCGATCCTGCTGGTGGACGACGAGCCCGCCTGGATGCGTTCGGTAAGCCTCACCCTGGCCCGCGCCGGGATCAACAACATCAAGACCTGCTCGGACAGCCGCGAAGTCCCCGACATTCTCGCCCAGGGAAACGTCCGGCTCGTGCTGCTCGACCTCACCATGCCGCACCTGAGCGGCGAAGCGCTCCTCAGCCTGATCGGCGAGCGCCACCCCGACATCCTCACCATCGTGGTAAGCGGCATGAACCAGCTGGAGACCGCCGTCCGCTGCATGAAGCTCGGCGCCTTCGACTACTTCGTAAAGACGGTGGAGGAGGACCGGCTGGTGACCGGGGTGCTGCGCGCCATCCGCATGCTGGAGCTGGAAGGGGAGAACCAGGCCATCTCCGACCGCTTCCTGTCGGGCCAGCTTCGCCACCCCGAAGCCTTCGTCAACATCGTGACCGCCGACCGCGCCATGCTGGGGATCTTCAACTACATCGAGGCGGTGGCCAAGAGCCGGCAGCCCCTGCTCATCACCGGCGAGAGCGGGGTCGGCAAGGAACTGGTCGCCCGCGCAGTCCACACCCTGAGCGGCAACACCGGACCGCTGGTGGCGGTCAACGTAGCGGGGCTCGACGATACCGTCTTCGCCGATACCCTCTTCGGCCACATCCGTGGCGCCTACACCGGCGCCGACCAGGCCCGCCGCGGCATGATCGAGGAGGCCACCGACGGCACCCTCTTCCTGGACGAGATCGGCGATCTCAGCATCCCCTCCCAGGTGAAGCTACTGAGGCTTCTCCAGGAGGGGGAATACTTTCCCCTGGGAAGCGACCGCCCTAAGCGCCTCAAGGCCCGAATCATCGTGGCGACCCACCGCGACCTGCAAGGGAAGGAACAGGCCGGGCTTTTCCGCCGCGACCTCTACTACCGCCTGCGGACCCACCAGATCATGCTACCCGCATTGAGGGAGCGCCGGGGCGATATCCCGCTGCTCATCGATTACTTCCTGGCCGAGGCGGCCGAGTCGCTCGGCAAGAAGAAGCCGACCCCTCCCAAGGAGCTCGCGCAGTTGCTGGCCACCTATTCCTTCCCAGGGAATGTCAGGGAGCTCAGGTCCATGGTCTACGACGCCGTGAGCGTACACCGTGAGCGGATCCTTTCCCTGGAGACCTTCAAGAAAGCGATCGGTCCGGGAGTTCCCCGCGAGGCAGCCCCTGCGGCGCCCGGGCGAAACGTCTTTGCCGGCCTCGAGCGGCTCCCGACCTTCGGCGAGGCCGCCGATCTCCTGGTCGAGGAAGCCATGGCCCGCGCCGGCCACAACCAGACCATCGCCGCCCGTCTCCTGAGCATCTCCCAGCCCGCCCTGAGCAAGCGACTGAAGGGAAAGTAACTCTCTCCTTCTCTCCCGGCTGGCGGCCACTCCCGCTTGGCATGTCACTCTTCCCCCCTCTGCCAAGGAGATCCCGATCTCTCCTTGGCTAAGGATGCCGACGCTCCCCCCTTTGCGAAGGGGGGACAGGGGAGATCTACCCCCTCGAGAAACCTTCTTTCCCCACGGGAAAACTCTCCCGCCCTTTCTGGAGGAAGGCCGGAGCGAGGATGAAACCAATCCATCGTAACTCCCGCCAACTCCGCCGTGCCTTCTGTCAACCCCGCCATGCCTTCCGCCAACTCGGTCGTGACTCCAACCAACTCGGTCGTGACTTCCACCTACCCTGTCGTGCCTTCCGCCAACCCGGTCGAGGGTCATGTCAACTCCGCCGAGTTCATTAAACCAAAAAGCCCAACAATGCCGCGTAACTGCATCTCTAAAAAACAAGTCTGACCAAAGACCCGGCGAACCGGTCGTGCCCCTCATCCATCCGTGAGGCGATCCCGCCACCTCCGCCCCATCGGGAGCCCTACTCCTGTACCGATCCTGTGGCGGCATCCCGGGGCCGGGAAATCCAAATGGTCCGCTACGGCATTCGATGAAGGACACGCGGTACGTTTACCTTTTCTCTCGTGCCCCCTATGGCGGAGTTTAAGACTTGAAACTTGAGGTAAATTGCTATAAGCATGGAACATGGCTTTTGGGATCTCTCTTAAATACCGGACATATCTGCTGCCGTTACTGCTGACGGTCTCGATATTCTTCGTCTCCCAAGGGATCCACGTTCCTACCCTTTCCAGTTTCTACGAAGCGACCCTCTCAAAAGTCTCGATACCCAAGCCTCATTCAGTGGTCCTCGTCAAGGACCAGATAAAATCCCCCCAGACAAGGGTATTGAAAGCTGCGCCGCATGCCGATCTCGGCAGCGCGGTTGCCGTCATCCTGCGACCGGTGTTTTCCCTGCCGGCCCTTACCCTCGCATCCCATCCGGCCTTCCCAGTCTTCGATGCCGCAGTCCCCTCCAGGGCGCCACCCGCTTCCGTCTAACCCACCCGCATCCTAGCTCCACCACAAGCCGCAATCCTTGCCATCGCCACGCCGAGGGAGGATGAACGGCTGTTCTGCGTCATGCGCGAAACCGATCGACGGGATCAGGGGCCCTGCCCGCAAGACAGCGCCGATATGCTGCCCGGGCGTTCCGGCGGATTCGTCCAGCCCCCCGTCATCCAGGAGACATCAATGCAACTCATCAAGGCGACAACCATAGATTTCATCGGCAAGAGAAGAATCTCCTTCGCAATTTCAGCTATATTTGCGCTGA
This sequence comes from Geomonas sp. Red32, assembly GCF_023652955.1. Classification (GTDB taxonomy): domain Bacteria; phylum Desulfobacterota; class Desulfuromonadia; order Geobacterales; family Geobacteraceae; genus Geomonas. The sequence goes on from NZ_JAKLOY010000001.1 coordinate 520,284, forward strand.
TCGGCATCATCGGCCTGGTCCAAATCGCCAGAAACGAGGCGAACATGGGAATCGATTTTTCTGGCGGCACCTCCGTTCAGCTCGAATTCCGCCACCCCGTCTCTATCGAAAAGGCGCGGGAGGTCCTGGCCCGCAACCATCTCAAGGAGGCGAATCTCCAGGAGGTCAAGGAGGGGAACAAACTCCTCATCAAGGTCGGCAAGACCACGCTGGGCACCGGCAAGGTCGCCGAAACCATCGCGGAGCTCTTCAAAAGGGAGTTTCCCGACAACGCCTTCGTGGTGGAAAGCTCCTCCGAGGTCGGGCCGTCCATCGGAGAAAAACTGAAAAAAGACACCTTGGTCGCGGTCGGCATCTCCATGCTCGGGATCATCATCTACATAGCGTGGCGCTTCGATTTCAAGTTCGGCATCGGAGCCATGCTGGCCACCCTCCACGATGTGCTGGCCATGATCGCAGTGTTCTACGTCCTGGACAGGGAAATAAACCTTCTCTTCATAACCGCATTGCTGACGATCGCCGGGTACTCTTTGACCGACACCGTAGTGGTTTTCGACCGGATCAGGGAGAAGCTGCACAAGAACCTGAACGACCCGTTGGCGAAGGTATTTAACGAAGGCATCAACGATGTGCTGTCCCGGACGGTGATCACCTCGCTTACCACCTTCCTGGCGGCCACCTCTTTGCTGCTACTCGGCGGCGAGGTGATCCACGACTTTGCCCTGGCCCTGGTGGTCGGCATCGCCGTCGGCACCTATTCTTCCATTTTTGTCGCGAGTCCGATCGTGCTGGAGCTGGAAAACCGGTCTGGCAAGGGCGCCGCTTCCCCGGTAGGCCAGGGAAACGAGGCCTGACCCCATCTGCGCCTGGGAGGCGGCAAGCCTCCCAGGTTTGCGTACCGGAAGAAAAGGATTAACCTGATCAAGGGAAAGAACCAGGAGAAGAGCTCAACTCTCCGGGAGGAATCAATGAGTCAGTTCTTCAGCGCTATCGTCTATGCTGCGCTGCACCGGCGAATCGCCTGCAACCACTGCGGCTCATACGACCATCACAAGCGGATCGACCACCTCCATTTCCGCTGTAACAGCTGCCGCAGGGAATTCACGGTCACCCCGAAGTGATGCGGTGGCGCCACCGCATCGCCACCCTTAAGGAACGCAGCCATGCTCAAAGGTCTCCACGGACCGTGGCGGCAGCACGTCGCCCTGGATGTCGGCACCGCAACGATACGCATTGCCTCGGGAATGGCCCCATTTATGGAGCACCCGTCCCGGCTCGGCAGTAAACGGGGACTGCTCGCCGGAGTCGTCGTCGACAGTGAAACGGTCGTCGCAATACTGAAACCTCTCCTGGACCGTACCCGGATGTTCGGCGTCCTCAAGCCGCAGGTCCTGGCGTGCGCTCCCAGCGATGCCAAGAAGGAGGAGAGGCAGATCCTGATCGATTCCATCTTCAGGTCCGGGGCCGCCTCGCTTTCGGTGATCCCCGAACCGCTCGCCGCCGCCATCGGCTCAGGACTCGACGTTTCCTCGCCGTACGCTCAGATGGTAGTCGATATCGGCGAGGGGGTCACCGACTGCGCGGTGATTCGCGCGGGCCGGATCGCCGCTACCTGCGCGATCAGAACGGGCTGTGGCCGGATGCGCAACGCAATCGTCGTTGCGGTGCGCGACTCCGGGCGTCCGGCTTTGGCCGAAGCCGATGGAGACGCCTTGCTGTTTGGGTGCGGACTGATGCGCCCTCCCCACCACCCGGCAAACGTGATGGTGGCTGCCGCGTTGGGACCGGTGGCGGAAGAAATCGCCGATACCGTCGACGCCTTTCTGCGTGACCTGCCTGATGACATCGGATGCGAGATCATTGACAGCGGGATCTGTCTTACGGGTGGGGGAGCGCTCGTTCCCGGCATTCGTGGTTACCTGGAGCAACGGACCGGCATCGGCGTGAAGACCGCCCGTGCCCCCCTGGCCTCCGTGGTGGAGGGGGCACGGGCCATCATGCCGGTCGTCACCGCGCTCAATGAATGGACCACGTTTTGAGAACTTGAGGAGGGGAGGGGCTTACAGCTCCTGCAACATATTCCCTTTCCGGATAGCGGGTGGAAGGAGGGGTGGCGGGGCGATGGTTTAGGCATAACTTTCATTATAATTATAACCTTCGGCATAATTCCCTATTTAGCTGTTTTTGCTACTCATTAACACCCACCCGGCCGTCCCGGGCAGCGGAGCGGTTATAACCTTTCACGATCCCGCCTCCCTCCTTTATCCCATTTTGTATACGGTTTTCGGGACGTTACCCACTTCGGCATCCTTGGTACATGGCTTGCCACCTTCTCTTGGCCCTTGAGCAACCTTTCGGCCCCATGGCGATAACCGCCGGCCGCGTCAAGGGAATTACATGGATCGTGAAGGAGGAAGTGATGTCGAGCAGCATCGGTGTGGTGCAAGCAGGTTCAATCAGCAAGAAACGCGCGTTCTTTGGCTCCCTGCTGTTCAGGGTGAGCGTCGGTATGGTCATCGGCGTCCTGATCGGCTACCTGGCTCCGGAGAGCGCCAAGGCACTCAGGCCGCTCGGCACCGGCTTCATAAAGATGATCCGCTTCGTCATCGCCCCCATCGTCTTCGGAACGGTGGTGGTCGGCATCGCCAAGATGGGTGACATGAAGAAAGTCGGCCGGGTCGGCGTCAAGGCCCTCCTGTACTTCGAATTACTCACCACCTTCGCCATGCTCATCGGCCTGGCCATGGTCAACTGGCTCCAGCCGGGCACCGGCATCAACGCCGACCCCAAAACCCTCGATGTCGGCCAGATCGCTAAGTTCACCGAGGGGGCCAAGCACCTGAGCACCTCCGACTTCCTCATGAACATCATCCCGGAGACGGTCTTCGACGCCTTCACCAAGGGCGACATCCTGCAGGTCCTCTTCTTTGCCGTCCTCTTCGGCGCCGCCATGGCGGCCCTCGGCGAGAAAGGGAAGCGGGTGGTCGAGCTGATCGACGATGTCACCCAGGGCTTCTTCAAATGCATCCACTACATCATGCAGCTCGCCCCGATCGGCGCCGGCGCCGCCATCGCCTTCGCGGTGGCCAAGTTCGGCACCAGCACCCTCTCCGGCCTCGGTGAGCTCCTGCTCGGCGTCTGGGGGACCGCCCTCCTCTTCGTGGTGATAATCCTCGGCATCGTCAGCAAGCTGGCCGGCTTCAGCCTCTGGAGACTCTTCAAGTACATAAGCGAAGAGTTCTTCATCGTAATGGGGACCTCCTCTTCGGAGACCGTGCTGCCGCGCCTGATGACGAAGCTGGAGAACCTCGGCATCGAGTCCGGAGTCGTCGGGCTGGTGATCCCGACCGGGTACTCCTTCAACTTGGACGGCACCTCCATCTATCTCACCATGGCAGCGGTCTTCATCGCCCAGGCTTTCAACATCAAGCTCAGCATCGGCGAGCAGCTGACCATCCTGCTGGTGCTCCTTTTGACCTCCAAAGGGGCCGCCGCGGTTGCCGGTGGCGGCTTTATCTGCCTGGCCGCCACGCTCTCCTCTCTGCACACCCTGCCGGTCTCCGGCCTGGTTCTCCTCCTCGGTGTCGACTGGTTCATGGCTACCTGCCGGGCCCTCACCAACATGATCGGCAACGCGGTGGCCTGCGTGGTGGTCGCCAAGTGGGAAAAATCGGTGGACAACGACAGATTACGGGCGGTCCTCGCCGGGCAGTACATTGCTCCAGCTGCAGCAATCGAGGAGGACGACGACGATACCGAGGGAATAGCATCCCCTACCCCGGCCTGATCTACTCGCTGCCATGTAATACCATCGTCAAGGGCGCCCGAAACGGCGCCCTTTCTTTTTGCCCACGCTTGAACGATCCCCCCATCCTCTCCTCACACGTATCTATACCCTCGCTCCTTTGGGGGGAGAGTGTGGCCGAAGGCCGGGTGAGGGTAGATTTTACAGCTGAGAAATAAACCGGCGTCTTGTGCTTCCCTGCCCCCAAAGCACCCCTTCCGGCCCAATGGCTATAACCAGGGTTATAACGATAACCATGGTTATAGACGCCATATACTCCATATTTACCCATCATCTGCATATGCTCCCCCTACCAGCCACTTAACGCAGGTTATACCCATTCGGCCCCATCCATGCGGGGCACTGTATACGGCAACGCCCTGCCCTCCCCGCATCACCTGCCGCCGCCTCCCCTTGGTATGTTAGTTGCTAACATTGTTCTAAATATTAAAACGGCCGGGAGCTATGGCCGGCATCATCACGCTGATCCGGTGACGTTATTGCTGTCGCTAACCATACGCTGAAAAGGAGATCACCATGAAAGGTAAGAAGTTTTATCAGCATCTGTACGTGCAGGTACTGACTGCCATTGCAATCGGCGTCGCCTTGGGGAATTTCTACCCCGAGGCCGGGGTCGCCATGAAGCCGCTCGGCGAGGCCTTCATCAAGCTGATCAAGATGATCATCACCCCGGTCATCTTCTGCACCGTGGTAACCGGGATCGCCGGCATGGACGACATGAAGAAGGTCGGGCGCGTCGGCGCCAAGGCCCTTCTCTACTTCGAAATCGTCTCCTCGCTGGCCCTCGCCATCGGTCTTTCGGTGGTCACCTTCCTGCAGCCGGGGGTCGGCTTCAACGCCGACGTGAGCAAGATCGACACCAAGGCGCTGGCCACCATCACCACCCAGGCCAAATCCACCAACACCGTGGAATTCCTGATGAACATCATCCCCTCCTCGGTGGTGGACGCTTTCGCCAAGGGTGACATCCTCCAGGTGCTCCTCTTCGCGCTCCTCTTCGGCTTCGCCCTCTCCGCCATGGGCGAGAAAGGGAAGCCCGTTTACCAGTTCATCGACCGGACCGCCCACGCCTTCTTCGGGGTGGTCAACTACATCATGAAAGCCGCCCCGATCGGCGCCTTCGGTGCCATGGCCTTCACCATCGGCAAGTTCGGCGTCGGCTCCCTCTCCAAGCTCGGGGCCTTCATGGGGTGCTTCTACCTCACCTGCCTCCTGTTCATCTTCGTGGTGCTCGGGATCATCGCCAGGATCTGCGGCTTCAACATCTTCAAGTTCATCGCCTACATCAAGGAAGAGCTCCTCATCGTGCTCGGCACCTCCTCCTCCGAATCGGCACTGCCCCGCATGATGGCCAAGCTCGAGAACCTCGGCTGCACCAAGTCGGTGGTAGGCCTCGTCATCCCGACCGGCTACTCCTTCAACCTGGACGGTACCTCCATCTACCTGACCATGGCCGCCGTCTTCGTGGCCCAGGCCACCAACACCCACCTCACCGTTACCCAGACCGTCACCATCCTGGCCGTGCTGATGCTGACCTCCAAAGGGGCCGCCGGCGTGACCGGTAGCGGCTTCGTCACCCTGGCCGCCACCTTCACCGCCATCCCGAGCATTCCGGTCGCCGGCCTTGCCCTCATCCTCGGCATCGACCGCTTCATGTCCGAGGCCCGCGCCCTGACCAACCTGGTCGGCAACGGGGTCGCCACCGTGGTGGTCTCCCGCTGGGAGAAAGAGCTCGACATGGACCGTATGAAGGCCTGCCTGAACGGCAAGCTTACGGCCGAGGTTGCCGAACCCGTCGTCGGACTGGAGCCGCAGGAAGAATACTGATCCCGTACCGCGGGAATGCAGTGAAAGGGGCGTCACGGGAAACCGTGACGCCCCTTTTTTGTGTTCTATTCCGGCGCGCACTTTCTCCCGTTTGGAACAATGTTCTCTTTTTATGTTTTAAAATGGCTTAAACATGCACGGCAACCCCCGCCAAAGCCCGCCTCCAATAAAACATCACAAAAGAAAATATCGCCAAAAACCATCAGACAACCTAAAATTACTTGATACTACACGTTTTTTGCTGTATACGTCACTTTCAAACAAGCGTTCTCTCATTATTGTCGACGATTTGATGATCACCAGGAGGGGGAGATGAATATTCACGAGTACCAGGCCAAGGCGATTCTGAGGAAATTCGGCGTGCCGGTCCCGGACGGGCACGTCTGCTACAACGGGGCGAGCGCTCGCGAGTGGGCCAAGCGGCTCGGGGAAGGGCCATGGGTGGTCAAGGCCCAGATCCACGCCGGCGGCCGCGGCAAGGGGGGGGGCGTAAAGCTCGCGCGGACTCCGGACGAGGTGCAGCTGATCGCCCGCGACATGCTGGGGATGACGCTCAGGACCCACCAGACAGGCCCGGAGGGGAAGGTCGTCCACCGGGTGCTGATCGAGAACGGCTGCAACATCGGCCGCGAGCTCTATGTGAGCCTCTTGGTCGACCGCGCTACCTCCAAGGTGACCGTGATGGCCTCCACCGAGGGAGGGATGGACATCGAGGAGGTGGCCGCCAAGACGCCGGAAAAGATCTTCATGGAGACGGTCGATCCCTTGGCGGGCCTCACTCCGTTCCAGTGCAGGAAACTCGCCTTCAGCCTCGGCCTCACCGGGAAGCTCCTCACCAAAACGGTCAAGCTCCTCCAATCGCTCTACACGACCTTCATCGCCTGCGACTGCTCGCTTCTGGAGATCAACCCGCTGGTGGTCACCAAGGAAGACGAACTGCTGGCGCTGGACGCCAAGTTCGGCTTCGACGATAACGCGATGTTCCGCCATCTGCAGATAGGGGACATGCGCGACTTCGACGAGGAGGACGCCAACGAGGTGGAAGCCTCCCAGCACGACCTCTCCTACATCTCCCTGAACGGCAACATCGGCTGCCTGGTCAACGGGGCCGGTCTCGCCATGGCGACCATGGACATCATCAAGCACTACGGCGGCGATCCCGCCAACTTCCTCGACGTCGGGGGCGGGGCGACCATCGAGCGGGTCACCGAGGCTTTCAAGATCATCCTTTCCGACAAAAACGTGAAGGGTATCCTGGTGAACATCTTCGGCGGGATCATGAAGTGCGACGTGATCGCCACCGGGGTCATCGAGGCGGCCAAGCAGGTCGAGATCAAGGTGCCGCTGGTGGTCCGGCTGGAGGGGACCAACGTGGACCAGGGGAAGCGCCTCTTGAAGGAAAGCGGCCTCAACATCGTCGCCGCCGACGGCATGGCCGACGGCGCCAAGAAAATCGTCCAGGCCGTAGCCGCGGCCACTTAGGAGGGGGACCATGAGCATCCTGATCGACAAGAACACCAGAGTCATCACCCAGGGGATCACCGGCGCCACCGGCCTCTTCCACGCCCAGGGAGCCCGCGAGTACGGTACCAGTATGGTGGGAGGTGTCACCCCGGGCAAAGGGGGAACCACCATCGACGGCTTCCCGGTCTTCGACACGGTGACCGACGCCGTAGCCGCCACCGGCGCCACCGCCTCCGTCATCTACGTACCGCCACCGTTCGCTGCCGATTCCATCATGGAAGCGGTGGATGCCGGAATCGAGCTCGTCTGCTGCATCACCGAGGGGATCCCGGTCCTCGACATGGTCAAGGTCAAGCAGTACCTGAAAGGAAGAAATACCCGCCTGGTGGGGCCGAACTGCCCCGGCGTGATCACCCCCGGCCAGTGTAAGATCGGCATCATGCCCGGCTACATCCACAAGCCGGGCAAGGTCGGCGTGGTCTCCCGTTCCGGCACCCTCACCTACGAGGCGGTCTGGCAGCTCACCAACGTGGGGCTCGGCCAGTCCACCTGCGTCGGGATCGGCGGCGACCCGGTCAACGGCACCAGCCACATCGACTGCCTGAGGCTCTTCGAGGAGGACCCGGATACCGAAGCGGTCATCATGATCGGCGAGATCGGGGGGAACGCCGAGGAGGAAGCCGCCCGGTTCGTGAAGGAGCATATGAAGAAGCCGGTGGCGGCTTACATCGCAGGGGTCACCGCCCCCCCGGGAAAGAGGATGGGGCATGCGGGCGCCATCATCTCCGGCGGCAAGGGGACCGCTACCGAGAAGGTGGCGGTGCTCAAGGAATGCGGCATCAGCGTGGCCGCCACCCCGGCCGAAATGGCCGAGGCGCTGTTGAAGGTGTACCGGCCGAGTTGAGGGCGTCCCCCCATCCTCACGCCGTCCCTCCCCTTGAAGGGAGGGAACCATCGCCCCTCCCCCTCCCCTTGAGGGAGGGGGCCAGGGGGTGGGGACGCTTGCCACAAGGGACGGATACGCCGTCGGAAATTTAAAACAACGAGGGCCAGGAAAAGCGGGGCTTAGCGGGCGTGGGCGTCTCAGACACAGGTGAACCTGGGTGGCAGGTCGCTGTTTTATCGCGCATTTAGCGCAGTGCGCAGATTTTCACCTGTCGCTCCAATTAACTTGATCTATCTTGAGTTTTAAAGTATACATTTTTTTAAAACAAGTTCCTGTTCATCCTGTATACTCAAAAAGTTGTACGGGGCGGATTTTGACAACGGCGGTCAGAGTGCCAGCAGAGAGCTTATCGAATGGCTAAAAGCAAAAAGCATCCTCGATACAATGTGGTATCCGTCCGCGTCAGTGACGAGGAACGGCAGATGCTCGAAAAACTTTCCGCTGAGGAAAACAAGAAGGTCTCCGAACTGATCCGGGAGGCCCTGCAGACCATGGCGCCTCCTAAGTAGCAGCCTGCCCGTCCAAGCGGTAGCCAATCCACCCCCACTCCCTCTTCCCCACTCCCTCTTCGCCACTCCCTCTTCGCCACTCCCTCTTCGCCACTCCGTCTTCGCCACTCCGTCTTCGCCACTCCGTCTTCGCCACTCCGTCTTCGCCACTCCGTCTTCACCACTCCGTCTTCACCACTCCGTCTTCACCACTCCCGCACTTTTCCTCCAACGACCTCTCCCAAGCCAATCACAGGTAACACACCACTTTACCTCGGGTTTTCTCCTACCTTGCATGAGTCAACTTTTGTCCTTAAGTTCATTGAAATCCTGTCGATCAGTAAGGCGGCAACAACTGACGTGGAGGTAGCATGAAAGATTTAAGGATCGGGACCAAACTCGCCATGGGCTTCGGGTTCATGGTGTTCCTCCTCATGATCATCGCCCTGCTGGGACTGTACCGGATGTCACAGGTCCAGGAGCAGGTGGACCACGTGGTGAAGAGTAACTTCGTCAAGCTGAACACCTCCCTGGAGGCGTACGAAGCGATTCAAAACGTCACCGGCACCGTGAACAGGATCACCATCCTCGAGGACGCGGCCGCCCGCGAAGCCGAGCGCGCGAAGCTCGACGGCTACCGGGGGATCTACCGGGAATGCATCGCCAAACTCGACGAGATGGAGAGCCTGCCGGAGGGGAAGGCGATCATCGGCCGGATGAAGAGCTCGACCAAGGAAGCGACCGAGGTCAACAACCGGGTGCTCGATCTCGCCATGCAGGGAAGATTGCCGCAGGCGCGCGAGATCCTGATCAAGGAGGCACCCAAGCGTAACCAGGAGATGCTGGAGAGCTTTGCCGCCATGCAGCAGTTCCAGAAACAACGGGTGGATTACCGGTACACCGAGGCGGTGACCCTTTACCATACGGCCAGGACGGGATTGCTGCTCTCCCTGGTATTTGCCGTCATCCTCGGCTCCTTCTCAGCGTTCATGGCCTCAAGGAGCATCACGAAGCCGCTGAAGAGCCTCATCGGGATGCTGCGCGGGATCGCCCAGGGGGAGGGAGACCTGACCCAGCGTCTGGAGGAGCATTCCAAGGACGAGCTCGGCCAGCTCGCCCACTGGTTCAACGTCTTCATGAAGGTGGTGCACGACATGGTGCAGACGGTGACCAGGGACGGGATCCAGGTGGTGATCGGTTCCGACCAGGTACACGCCGAGTCGGCGGCCATCACTGCCAGCGCCGAGCAATTGGCGGTCAGGGCGGCCTCGATCGCCACCGCCAGCGAAGAGATGTCCTGCACCTCGAGCGAGATCGCCCAAAGCTGCGGACAGGCGGCGCAGGCCGGCACCCAGGCCAACGAGATCGCCGCCAGCGGTGCGCGAGTGGTGCGGGAAACGGTGCAGGGCATGGACCGCATCGCGGAACGGGTACGGGCCGTGGCGGACTCGGTGGGACGGCTGGGGGAGAGATCGAAGGAGATCGGCGAGATCGTGGGAACCATCGAGGATATCGCCGACCAGACCAATCTTTTGGCCCTCAATGCGGCAATCGAGGCGGCGCGGGCCGGGGAGCAGGGGCGCGGCTTCGCGGTGGTGGCCGACGAGGTCAGGGCGCTGGCGGTCCGCACCACCAAGGCAACCAGCGAGATCGGCGCCATGATCCGCTCCATCCAGTCGGAAACCTCGGCCGCCGTCGAATCGATGGAATCGGGCGTGCGTGAAGTACACAAGGGGTCCGAGGACGCCGAGCGTTCGGGTGCCGCGCTGGACCTGATCATGGGACAGATCGAGGCGGTGACCATGCAGGTAAGCCAGATCGCCACCGCCGCCGAAGAGCAGACGGCAACCACCAACGAGATCGCCGGCAACATTCAGCAGGTGACGGCTACCGCCGAGGTGGCCTCGGAAGGGTCGCGGGGGAGCATGGCGACCTCTCACCAACTGATGGAGCGGGCCAAGGAACTGATGGCGATGCTGGCCAAGTTCAAAGTGGAGGAGGACGTTTCCCTCTCCATCAACAAGGGGAAGGCAGCGCACCTCGTCTTCGTGGGCAACATCAAGGCGCACCTGGACGGCGCGAAAAGGGTCGACGCCGAGGCGCTCCCCACCCATCTCACCTGCGCCTTCGGAAAGTGGGCCCAGGGCACCGGACGGGAGCGCTGCACCCATTCCGGCCATTTCCGGCGCATCGACGGGCCGCACGCCCGGGTCCACGAGCTCGGCAAGCTGGCGATCCAGGCCTTCGACGCGGGAGACCGCAGAAAGGCGGAGGGGTACTGCGAGGAGATGGTGCAGCAGTCGCGGGAGCTGATCGGGATACTCGGGGAGCTGGAGAGGGAGTGCGGAAAAGAGACAGCCGCGAGGGCGCAAGGATGACGAAAACTGGCGTCACCCGGCCTTCGCCTCCCCCTCCCCCGAAGGGGCGAGGGGGCGAGAAGGTGTGGATCAGTGGAAGATGATGCCGCTTTCGCCTTCCATGAGTAACTGGAGGGAGAGGCGGTCCTGCTGGACCAGTAGATCGTTGAGTCTCAACGCGTTCAGCTTACCGGACAGGTAGACGTTGTCGGCCAGCTTTACCCTGTCCAGCGATTTTCCCGCCAGTTCGCGGGCCTGCTCCAGGCGCAGGGTCAGATCCATGGAGAGCTTCTCCTCGATGGTGCGCCTGAAGGTGCCGTGCAGCAGCCAGTCGGCGGACCGCACCAGGAGACTCTTGGTCTGCAGGTCGAAGTCGACGTCCTCCATCGCAAACCGGTTGGTCTCCGCCTTGAAAACCGGCCTCCCCGTCAGATAGAAGGTCCCCTCCACCGTTCCCGTCATCTCCACCTTGACCTGCAGGTGGTCTCCATTACCGCTGACGTCGATCGACTTCAGGATGACGCTCTTGCCGTCCTGGCCAAGCTCCTTGCCGATCAGCAGCGGACCAGCCGCCTTGGCGAGGTCGTGGTAAAAAAGGTCGGTGGCAAGAGAGATCTTGAAGGAACGGTCGCTCCCGCCGGCCAGCTTCAGCGGGGGGAGCGGAACCGGCCGTGCCGCCGCCGGACGGGGACCGACAACCACCCGGGCCAGGGAGGTAACCCCCACCGCCACCTTCATCCGGTCCCTCTGCAGGGAGAGCGGATAGAGCACCACCTCCCGGGGAGCCATCACCAGCCATGCGCCGTAGCGGCTGTCGAGCAGCAGCGGCTGCTGGGCATCCGTCCAGACCTTCGCCACCTTTCCTTTCAGATCGAACTTCTCGTTCAACTTGGTAGTCGCCAGCTTGGAGAGGGTCCCCTGCAGCGGGCGCGTCATGTCGCTCACCAGGCTCTTGGGCTTCACCGAGAAGGGGCCCACCCGAAGCTCCTCCGGCAGGGCCTCGGAGAGCCCCAGGAAGCGGACCTCCGCCGTCACCTTCCAGTCCGGGGTCACCCGGGCTCCCACCTCGAACCTCAGCCTGATGGAGAGGGGCGGGGTCTGGATGATGCCGTAGCCGAGCGAGATACCGGCCGGGATGGTCACCTGGCAACGGTTATCGGCCAGGGTGACGGCGATGGGCCCCTTGCGGGTCACCGCGAAGGGAAGGTCGGTGGAGGTGGATCCCCGGTAAAGCTCGTGGGGGACCACCCGGTTCAGGGTGTCGGCCAGTTCGGCGGCCGACATCTCCACGCCGACGTTAACGGTGGAAGGGTCTTGCTTCACCTCCGTCCGGAACGCCTCCTGCCGCGGCATCTCGGCGGTCAGCCGCTGGGAAGGAGCGACACCGGCGCAGGCGGCCAGCATTGAAAGGACTAGGACAGGAATAACAGAGCGAAAAATCCGGATAACAGTCTGCATGGGGCAGCCTCGTAGCTCAGCGCCTCCACCCCATACGTCAGTGGGACGGGTAGCACGGGCTGAGCGGGAAAATTTGTCGTAAAGGAAAAGGGCAGTCGAGAGATCTCACAAGAACAGACGCTGGAGGGATGAGTGTAATGACTTGCGGGTGACAACTCAACCATTAAGTGGTCCGGGCTCCCCCTTCATCAGGTATTCCCTCCCAGCTCCCTGATCCGCTCCTTCAATTCAACCATCCGCAGTTCCCGGCCGACGAAGAGTTTATTGAACTCTTCCAGCTCCCGGTTCTTTTGCTCCAGCTCGTCGCTCTTTGCCACCAGCTCTGCCGTGCGCTCCCGCACCAGTGTTTCCAGATGTTCGCGGTAGCGCTCCTGGCTGAGCAGGCCGGCAGAAGGAACTTCTCTATCGGTCAGGATGACTTGGCGATTGCGCCGTAGAGCCAGAAGTTATTCACCGGAACCGGCTTTTCTGACTACCGCGGCGTACGCCGAACGCTCCTTCATGATAGTTTCGGCAGACTGCAGAATCTGCGAGCGGTCAAAGTTCCAGAGCGGAATGGCGAGAGAACCGTTCGCCTGTTCGGCGAGCACGACGGTAAGGGCACGCAACTGCGATCGCTCATGGGTACTGAACAGCGAATACCCCACCACACCCATGGCGGACAGAATGGTTACGGTAATCGCCGTGCCCTCCCCTTGAGGGGGAGGGCGAGTTTGGGCAAATGTGGATTACGGGATCCGGCTTTCGCAGGGGACTTTGGTTTGGCAGAGGCCGCAGCCGGTGGCGGTTACGCCGTACTCCTTGGCGACGGCCTCGGGGGCAGTGCCGTAGACGTGCTGGCCGCAGATGTTCTTGTCGTGGCCGTCCTTGTTCAGCGCGCCAACGGGGCAGCGGGTGATGCAGGCGCCGCAGGTGCCGTTACGGTAGTAGAGACAGTTGTGCGTGTGGTTGGGATACGGCCTCGCGGAGGGCTCGAGCTCCAAATCGGTGACGACGCTCCCCAAGCGATGGGCGATGCCGCGGGGGGTGATCACCGCGTCGTTGAGACTGAAGGTGCCAAGTCCCGCGGCATACGCGGCATGGCGCTCGGACCAGGAGGAGGCGACGCCGACCGGGGTGTCCGCGTATTCCTTCCAGGCGGGATGAAACTGGGGAGCGAAGGCGCGGTGGCCACGGGCGGTGAGGAAGGCAACCAGGTGACGACGAAGTGCGCCGTTGAACGCCTCGCCGAAGTTGCGGGTCTGGGCCCAGGCGCGCGAGGGGAAACGCTCTTCGCGGCGGTTGGTTTCGCGGGTGGCGGCGGTGATCGGGAGGACCCAGGTGATTACCGTCTTCGGCTCCCATCCCCCGTCCTCCGGGAGACGCTCGGCCAACTCGGCGGGGGTGAAGTGGAAGTCGCCGATGACGGTCTTGTATTCGGTGAAGAGGGGGTCGGCCGCGGCGGTGAAGCCAACGAGGGGCTCGTCGAAGTAGGGAGCTTGACCGTCGGGAAAGCGGTTGCCGGCGTCGTCGCGGACAAAGCGGCGGATCTCGCCGCAAATCAGTTCTCTCATGCTTACCTCTTGCTGATGCAAACGGAAAAGGGAAAGAAAGAGTGCCAACTGAAGCGGGGATGGCTTTTGGCGGCGTAGGTTAGCATGAGTCGCGGGAAGGGGATAGAAAAATTAAGGTGAAGATGGGAGGGAAAAAGGGGGACGGACACCTGACGGAGCCCGAAGGCCCCCCCCCCGGCCCCCCTTTGACAAGGGGGGAGAGAGGGAAATTAGACGTGGAATTTGCGGGCGAGGTCGTTGTCGATCACGTAGACGCAGATCTCTTTGGCGGCCTGCTTGGTGTACTTGAACTTCTCGGAGCTCAGGTTGTTGATCAGGAAGGTCACGTCGTCCCGGATCCGCTTGTCGTAGGTCTTGAAGGCCTCGGTGTCGTAGTCCTTGATCGCCCGCCGGAAGTTGGAGTTCTCCAGGAAAGGCTCCAGCACCTTCTCTTTCAGGTTGTACACGTAACGGTCGTGCAGCGACTGGAAGAGCTGGGTCTCCTGCGGCGGCTTCCCTTCCACCATGATCTCCTGGGTCAGCGTCTTGCCGGTGTACTCGTGCTGGACCTCCTGGCGGAAGGTGAGCCGCGACTGGGTCTCGGCCTTGGCCGCCCCCAGAAGCCTCCCCTCGATGCCGGAGAGGAGCTCCTCGGTCACCTCGAGCTTGTCGCCGGTGAAGGTGCAGATCTGCACCGCGCCGGGCTCGAAGTTCACCGCGAACATGTAGTTCAGGATGTCGCGCTCGATCTGGGCCTCGTTGTAGTAGTAGAGCGCCTCCTTCACCTCCTGGAGCACCAGGTAGTCGTAGTTGTGGATGAGCGACTCCATGAACCCCTCGGGGATGGCTTCCTTCAGCTCCTTGTGCCAGCGGGTGAAGAAGGTGGAGAGGTGCGACATGGTGATCATCTTGTCTTTTCTCGCGTAGGCCGAGTAGAAGTCGGAGAAGATCTTGATGGACTCCCTCCCGGAGAAGCCGTGGTCCCCTTCGTGCTCGCTCTCGGCGATGATTTTCTTGCGCCTTTTCGCGTTCAGCCTTTTCCGGTCCTCTTCGGTGAGCCAGTCGGGGATGTGCCCGGTGTAGATCTCCATCTTGAGGATCTGCAGGTGCTCGTCGCAGTACAGGCGGTACTTTTCGGGGTCGCCGATCCATTCCAACAGCGCATCGGACTTGATGTTCATCCTGGTCGAGATGATGACCCGGGCGAAGTTGTGCAATACCCGCGGCAGGAAGCTCTCGTCGATGTGCTTGCCGAAGATGTTCCGGTAGATCTCCACCTCGGTGTTCAGGTCCATGACGTAAGGGATGTTGATGAACTCGATACGGTCGGTGAAGGACTGCACCCCCTCGATGCTCCGCTCGTCCTCCGGGTTCATGAGGGCGATGAAGAGCGAGCGGACGTTCTCCTCGACCTCCTCGACCTTGTGGATCCCCTCGGAGATGATGTTGTGGAGTTCCAGAAGCCTTTCGGCGTTGTGGGACTTCACGTCCATCAGCGCGTAGATCCCGTTGTTGGTCTTGGCGAAGTTGGAGAAGATGTACTTCACCTCGTTGGAATCGCCCAGAAGGAGATCGATCTTCCGCTGCAACAGCTCGTTGGAGTGGATGTTGACCTTGGTCGAGCGGTCGCCCGGGTTGTAGACGGTGATCCCCTCCCCCAGCCGCCGGTTGAACCGGTAGGGGCGGACCTGGATCATCTTGAAGAGATCGGCCGGGTCCTCGAGCCGCGCGCAGAGCGCCTGGAAGAGCGACGTGCAGATGGTGCAGGGGGAATCGCTGAAGACCCAGTCGTACTCCTTGTCGGTGAAAAGGCGCCACTTGAACGAGTCGTTCTCGAGGAGGTCGTCGAAGAAGGCGCGCCGCTGCGATTTGTCGATCATCAAAAGCGGATGGTCGTGGGACGGGCAGGGGACCTCCACCACGTCGCCGCCGCGCAGAAGCGCCGCCTTGGCCTCGGAGAGGTCGGAGGGATCGAGCTCGTACTCGTCGAGGAGATGGGAGAGCCTATCCATGAAGGAGGCCACCTGGTGCTCCTTGAAGCGCCCGAGCACGTAGCGGTCGAGGTGCCAGACCACCTCGTAGCGGCGGCCGGCCTCGGTGTTGGCGTACTCCTCGAACTTCATCAAGAGGTTGTTCAGGAAGGTGCTCTTCCCGGAGCCCGGCGGCCCCTCGAAGATGTAGATCTTGTTCTGGCGCGCCCCGGTCTTCATGGCCGCCACGTGGCTCATGAAGCGGTTGGCGAACAGGCGGTCGGCGAAGAAGGGATGGTCGGAGTTCTCGACGAACAGCCGCCTCGTGTCGTAGTTGACGAAGTTGATGGACTCGGGGTCGTCCGGGTACTCGTCCACCCCTTCCGAGACATAGTTCTTGATCATGTCGTGGAACAGCTGGAAGATGTTGCGCATCATCATCTCCGGCTGCTGCGACACGAGCTGCATGTACTCCTGGAACGAGAAGGTCATCGACTTCTCCCGTTCCACGATGGTACGGCTCAGTTGTTTCAGTACGGTATCGAGTTCCGGCATAGTTTTCCCGCCTGTCACAGCGCTTTCCTTTCCAGTACCTTGTCCTTCATGGTGTAGACCACCCGCTGCCAGGTTATCTCGGGCTCTTCGCCCCCGTCGCGGTTGCCGCGCGGGGACTGCACCACCGCCTCGCTGGTCTCCAGCTGGACCGGGGCTCCCCAGAGGTACTCGATCCCCACCATGGTGTTGGCGATGTAGTCCTGGACCAGCTGTTTTCCCTCGAAGTGGTGGACGAGGTAGAGGGAACCGTGCTCGCCCCGCTCGGGGGCGATCTCGATGAACGGCGGGTGGTAGAGCGAGGCGAGCACCATGTCCCGGTACTGCCGGGCGTCCCTGCTCTTAACGTAGTACTGCCAGACCATCCGCTGGGGATCGAGCCGTTTGCCGGTCACGAAGAGGTCGAAGCGGTCGGTGAAATCCTGGTCGACGAAGTCTTTTATGAAAAGGTAGTCGCAGTAGTTGGAGCGGACCCGGAAGAGGAACTCGTCCCCCTTCCCCGCCTCGCTGTCATACTTCTTCCTCATCTCGGCATCGGTCAGCCGGTGGAAGTCGTATCCCGTCCTCCCTTTGTCGGCGACCTCCTTCAATTGGTACATGAGCCTCATCCCCAGCGCGTAGGGGTTCATCCCGACCCGCGGCATGGAGGTGACGCCGGCGTGGACGCGGGCGAAATCGACCTCGTGCCCCTTGATGCGGTCGTCCTCGAGGAAGAGTTTCTCGTGCCAGTAGCTCGCCCATCCCTCGTTCATGATCTTGGTCCGGATCTGGGGCTGGAAGAAGATGGAGGTCTTCCTGACCACCTCGAGCACCGAGCGCATCCAGACGTTCTCGTCCTTGGCCAGGAACTCGGAGTTCTCGATCAGGAATCTCAGAAGGTCGTAGCGCTCGACCCGCTTCACCGTCAGCTGCTTCTGGTAGTGGGCCTCCATCTCCGGATACTTCCTGGTCACCTCGATGAAGAAGACCCGCTCGCCGTCGTCGCCGAAGGCCTCGATGTTCTCGTTGTAGCGGGCGATCTCCTTCAGGTACTCGCTGACCGCGGCCTTCTTCTCCACCTGGAGGAAGACGTCGAAGTAGTAGTTGAGGCGGCTGGAGCAGGCCCGTTCCGGGGAGGCGAAAAGCGGCGAGAGCTCGGCGTGGTAGCCGACCAGGTTGTCGAGGGAGCGGGCGAACTCGAGGATGTAGTCCACCCAGCGCCCCTTCTCGGCCCTGAGCTTCGCGATCACCCGCTTGTCGGAGAGCGCCTGCCCGGTGAAGTCGTACTCCCAGGTGTGCCGGAAGTAGAGGTTGTTCTGGAAGAAGTCGATGTGGCCGAGCACGTGGTAGAAGATCATCACGTTCAGCCAGTCGGGGTTGTTGTCGTTGTAGAAGGAGATCGGCGGCCGGGTGTTGATGACCGTCTCGTAGGGGTTGTGCGGGTAGAGCTCGTATTCGCCGCGCCCGCGCAAGACCTCGACGTCGTGGACCCAGTAGTCGTAGAGGGTCGGGATCATCACCTTGGGGGAGAGCTCGATCAGGTCCCGGTTGGTGACGATGTACTCCAGGCTCTCGTCGGTGAAGGAGAGCCCCGCCGCCCGCGCCCGGACCTTGCACCCTTCCATGATCTCCTTGGTATGTTGATTGATGAGTTCCATACGCGGTCACATCCCGTTTCTAATAATTCGAACGTTCGAATTTTTCCTGCAGCCTCTCGTGATCACACGCGAATTCCGATTTTTTTTGCGCGACCCGGTCTCCTTTTCCCGCCGTTTCCCCGTCTTCGGGGACCATCGCTGCTAGCTGATCAGCCGCTTGATCCCTTCGATCACCCTCGCTTCCTCGGCATCCTCGGCCATCACGTCCATCCGTAAGAGGTGCGGCTTGTCGCGTAAAAGCCCCGAGTTCTCCAGGTAGCGCGCCACCTCGGTCCACTGGGTGCCGCTGTGCTCGGCGATGGTGACCCCCATCCGGCTCACGTAGGAGAGGATCTTGATCAGCTCGGGGATCGACTTGTCGCCGCCGGTGTCCCAGTCGTCGCCGTCGGTGCCGTGGAAGACGTAGATGTTGTAATCGGCCGCCAGGTTCTCCTTCTCGACGATCTCGTTCACGAGCTTGTAGGCGCTCGCCACCTCGGTCCCCCCCGCCACCCGCGAGTTGTAGTAGGTGTGGAAGTCGGGGACCTCCTTGGCCTCGGTGTCGTGGAGGATGAAGCGCGATTCCACCTGCCCCGCGTACTGGTACAAGAGCCAGGAGTAGATCATCACGTGCTGGGTCGCCACCAGCTCGGTCACCTTGCCGGCCATCGATCCGGAGTAGTCCCTCAGGAAGAAGACCATGGCCTGCGGCTCGTAGTCCTTCTCCTCGGAGAAGATCCGGTACACCTTGTCGCGGGGAGAGATCAGGAACCGGGTCGGGTCGAGGTCGGAGGGGTCGGTGATGTTCCCCAGCGAGATGTTGGTCTCCATGATCTTTCTGAGGGTCGCCTTCTTGTCGAGCACCTGGCCGGAGCCGCGGTTGCGGTCGGTGAGGTCGTAGATGTAGCGGGTGAAGGAGCGCTTCTTCCCTTTCTCCTTGAGGTTCGGGAGCTGGAACTGCTCGGTGAGCACCTTGCCGAGTTCGTAGGCGGAGGCGCCGACTTCGTGGGCCTCGCCCTCCCCCTGCCCCGGTCCCTGCCCCGGCTCCTCGCCGGTCTCGCGGACCTTCTGCTCGCCGATGACCTCCCCTTCTTCCCCCTTGCCGCTGCCGCCGGTGGCGCCACCCTCACCGGGAGGGCGGACCGACGGGTCGTGGACGAACTTCTCCTCCTCGGTGGAGGGGACCACCACGACCTTCCCCTTGCCTCCTACCTTCCCCGGCTTGATGAGACGTCCCACCCGGATCTTCCTGGGAAAGCCGTCCTTCTCGCGCTGGCGGTCCCGCTCCAGGAGGTCGTCCAGGGACTTCATCTCCAGCCCGAAGGGGTTTTGCACCGGCTCGCGCCCCTCCAAAGCCGCCATGTCGTGCCAGGCGTAGAGGCTTTTCGCGAAGTCGGGGAAGGGGCCGCCGCGGTTGGAGGTAGTGAACGCACGGCGGGCGGCCAGCTCGTCCTTAAAGCGCGCGTAGCGCTCGGGGTCGAGCCCCCTGGCCTTCAGTTCTTCGAGGTATCGTTCGGGATCTCTCATGGCGTCGACCGCTCGCTAGCTCTCGTCCTCTTGCGTGCAGAAATACTCGATGGTCTTTTGCGAGCAGGTGCGGCAGTAGCCGAGCTTGCTCAGCATGGTCACGATCATCCGGTCGTAGAGCTTCTGGTTCTCCTCGTTGGTCCGGTTGGCGAGGGCGCCGATCAGGCTCCCGGCCCCGGCGATGTCCGATTTGAGCCGGACGTCGGTGACCGCCTTGACGAGCTCGAGGTTGTCCATGAAGTCGTAGTTCGGATCCACGGAGATCTTCTGGCCGTAGATCTTCCTGATCGAGGTCCTGAAGGAGGAGCGCTGCTCCTCGGTCTTCAGGCCGATCCGCTCCTCGACGCTCTTCACGTACCGCTCGTCGATCTTCAGGGCCTTCAGCTCGCCCGACTGGGGATCCTTGTACTTCCACATCCGGTCCGGGCCGAGATTTTCGGCGTCGATGCCGATGATCATGTTGACATAGTTCTGAACGTCCTTCTTAATGGCGAACGGCTCGTCCATGTAGGCGTTGAACATCTCGGTCATGATCCGCTCGCGGTAGAGCTTCTTGGCCGTCTTCAGATCCTCGAGATACTTGGCCCGCTCGTTGGTCTCCACCACGTAGTCGAGCACCACCCGTTCCAGCGCCTTGAAGACGTCGTAGGCGACCATGCAGCACCCCTCGTTGGTCTCCGAGCTCTCCTTGAGGATCTGGATGCTGCGGCCGAGGCTCCTGTGCCCAAGCCCCCGCTGGCCGAAACGCTTGGTGATGTCCGGTTCCTGGCCGAGGGTGTCGATCACCTCGGCGAGCGCCTTGATGCTCTTCTCGCCGGCCACCTCGCCCGCGGCGAGCTTCATGGTCTCGATCGGGGTGAGCTTCTCGCTCCTCGGGAGCCTGGTCAGCACCACGCCGACCGAGGCCGCGTAGTTCAGGTTCGGGTCCTGGTGCAGGGTCTCCTTGGTGAGGGTGGTCTTGGACTCGCTGCCGATCGCGTAGGCGGTCAGCCCTTCCTGCATCCGGTAGTTGGTGTTGTGCGAGACGTAACAGATGCGGCAGCGGTCGACGATCGGCGCCTCCTCCTTCTCGGAGAGGAACCGGTTGAACTCGGAGTTGTTGCTGGTGGCGATGATCATGGAGTCGATCGGCCACTTGTAGCCGTCGATCTCGATGGCGCGGTTCTGGATCACCCCGAGGTAGACCTGAACCAGGTCCTTCTTGTTCTTGAAGATCTCGTCGGAGAAGTGGATGCCGCCCCCCGCCACCCGGGCCAGCGCGCCGCGGCGCAGGTCGAAGCGGTACGGGTTGTTGGTGTCCGTCAGATGCAAAAGGCGCTGGATCGACTCCTCGCCCAGGAGGTCGACCGCCGAGGAGGTGATCTTGTCCTTGGCCGGGTACTTGCCGGTCAGGGTCCCCAGGCTCTCGCTCATCGGGACCGGGACCACCAGGACCGAGTCGAGCATCTTCTCGAGGTCGTAGTCGTGGAAGTTCCTGATGTCGTTCCAGATGTAACCGCTGCAGGCGCCCAGCGGGCGGTAGTTGCGGTAGAGGTTGTCGACCTCCTCCTCGGTGAACCCCTGCTCGGCGATGAACTTCCGGTTCTCCTCCTGGTCGTCGAAGAGGTTCATCGCCAGGATCATCGGGTCCTCGTAGGTCTGCGAGTCGATCTCGCGGATCCTGCCGTAGCTCCCGATCTTGTCGACGTCGAGGAAGCGGAAGCTGTACTTGCGGTTGCGGTCCCGGGAGAGGAAATTGCGGTACTTGCCGCAGAGGAACTCCACGAAGAACGTCTTGCCGTTACCGGGCTCTCCCACCAGGACGAAGGCCATCTCCTTGCTGGAGCCCCCCTCCGCGGCATCCTTGACGAAGGAGACGAAGCTGTTGATCTCGTCGTACATGCCGATGGTGTGCTTGCGGCCGGTCCGGAAGATGTTGAAGTCGTAGGTGGTCTTCCCGTTGACGGTGACCTTCTCGAATCCGGGTTCCAGGATCATCCTGATGATTCCCTGGAAGGCGTTCTCGAACACCCGTTCGCCCGCTTTGACGGCTGCCAGGTGTTGACGGAGCGTCTGGTTCTTCTGCGCAGTCATGGTTCCCTCCGCACTAGCGTTTTCGTTCCATTTATTGGCCCCGAGGGTTCCGGGTTCTCATTGGTTTAGGCGTCAAGACAAAGTATACGCCTTACCCCTGCATTGTGCAAAATACGGCACGGCGGCTTTTTGCAGGGCGGGCCCGGCCGGCCGGGAGGGCGGGCGGAGTCCAGAAAGGGCAAGCATTTCAAGGGAGACACTGAATTGTACCGGGGAGGATCGTTTCCGCAAGGAGAGGGGAGATCTTTGAATCGGGTGGCTATTTGGTACTATCTAACATCATCGGACACGCAAGAATCAAAAGGAGGGAGTCATGAAAGGGAAGCTGTGGGCAATACTTTTGCTGCTGGTGGCGGTAACGCTGGCGGGGTGCGGAGGAGGCGGCAACGACCATCCCGCCATCGTGCAGGATATTCTCAGTAACGACAACGTCGACGGTTACGTGGTGGAGGACACCGCCGGCAACCGTTCGGTGGGGCTCGTGGTCCGCGACGGGCTGAACACGGTACCGGCCGGCATCGACCCGGTCACCGATTCCGAGTACCGGGCCTTCCTCGACTTCCCGCTGACCAGCATCCCGGTGCGGGCCTCGGTGATCGACGCCACCCTCGACCTCACCATCCGCGACTACAACTCGACGGCCTTGTCCATTCCGCTGCGCATCGATCTCGTCAGCTTCGGCACCACGTTAACCACCGGCGACTTCGACCGCGCCCTGCTGATCCCGCTCGACACCCGGACGGTCAACATCTTCCCGAGCGATCTGAACCATCACGTGGTGATCGACGTGACCGATCTCATGCTGACCGCCCAGAGGCTCAGCCTGGCCGACTTCCAGATCCGGGTCATGGAGGATCTGGGGACGGTGGTCCCGGGGAGGATCGCCATCGACGACTCGACCAACACCACGGTGGCGCCGCTTCTGACCGTCAACTACGTCAATTAGGATCACAGCAGGTAGCGGTTCACCTCGAACCCGAGGAGACTCGGGTCCACGGTGGCCACGATAGCCCGGGGCGGGCGGGCCCGCCCCGGGACGAACACGTCCCCGTCCGTCTCCCGCCCGGCGGCGTCGGCGATGACCCGCACCCGCGGCTCGGCCGCCTCCACCGGATCGGGGTTGGTCTCCACCACCACCGCCAACTCGCCGCTGTCCAGAAGCACCAGCGATCCCAAACCGTGCAGACCGACGCAGCTCACCAGCACCTTCAAAAGCGGCGCGTCGAACTCCTGGCCGGCCCGGCTCAGGAGGTAGCGGATCGCCTTGTCCGGGGAGACCGCCGTCCGGCCGTGTACCCGCGACGAGGTCAGGGTGTCGTAGTTGTCCGCGAGGCTGACGATCCTCCCGAACAGGGTGATCCTGCCGTAGGGAAGCCGGGGGTAGCCGGAGAAATCGGCCATCAGGTGGTGCTCGAAGACGCCGGAGATGATCCGGGAGGTCATCTTGTCGAGCCCCTTCAGCATGGCGAGCGAGCTCACCCCCTTGAGGGGATGGGTTTCGAAGCGGGCCTGCTCCTCGGGCGTCAGCTCGCTCTCCTTGTCGAGGAGAGCGGCGGGAAGGTGGGCCTTGCCGAGATCGTGGAAAAGGGCGGCCATACCCAGCTCGCAGAGGTGGAACTTGGAAAGGCCCAGCCGCTTCCCCATGGCGAGCGACAGCAGGCAGACGTTGGCCGCGTGCATCTCGCCGTAGGAGGTGTGGCAGCGGTTGGCGGTCAGCCCCAACAGGCACGATTCGTGGCTGTAGAGATGGTCGATCAGGTGCTGGACCACCCGCTTGCACTCGCGGAAGCGGATCGGCTGCCCCGCCGCGGTGCTGGCCATCACGTTCTCCATGGCGGAGACCGCCTTCTTGTAGAGAAGCCTCGCCTTCAGCCGGTCGTCGCTCAGCTTGTCGGCGTCGACGTCGGCCGCCTCCATCCCCTCCACCAGCATCTCCACTTCGATATGGACGATCCTCCTCGCCTGCATACGCTCGAGCATCCGGCTGTAGGGATCGGGTGCCGCCTCGTCGGCCTCCTTGAGGGCATAGACGAAGCTTCTGAGATCGGCGGCGGTCACCTC
Source organism: Geomonas sp. Red32 (assembly GCF_023652955.1). GTDB lineage: Bacteria > Desulfobacterota > Desulfuromonadia > Geobacterales > Geobacteraceae > Geomonas. The sequence goes on from NZ_JAKLOY010000001.1 coordinate 543,960, forward strand.
GGCGGTGAAGGTCACCTGCCCGACCTGCCGGCTCTTCAGCTCGTGGGAGAGGAAACGCGAGGCCTCGTAGCCGGCGGCATCCGGGCGGAGGCGGTGGTCGCCCAGGTAGAGATGGTTCCCCTTGATCCGCAGGGTCGCCTCCTCCCGCTGCTGAATCTCCCTGATCCCCTCCAGCACCTTGGCCACCGGGAGCTGCACCGCCGCGTGCCCCTCGCTGTAGTGGGCCGACGTCTTCAAAAGCACGAACAGCTGGGCCACCAGGGCCTTGCCGAGCTTGACCATCTCGGCATGCATGCTGTCACGGAAGATCTCGGGGGCCATCTATACCTCCTCCCCTTCCAGGGAATCGCCGCCGCCTGCCGGTAGGGAGGAGAGCGCCTCGGCGATCAGCTCCCGCACCTCGGGATCCCGGCTGTGCTTTCCCTCCTCCAAAAGCTCCAGCGCACCCGGGCTCCTCATCTTGCTCAACCCCGCCACCGCCAGGAGGGCGTTCTCCCGCTGGGCGGCCTTCTGGAACCAGCGCTTCCTGAGGAGCATCTCGCGGAAGATCGGGAGCAGGGAATCGTTGCCGAGCTCGCCGATCAGCCCGTAGACCGCCTTCTTCTCGTCGAGGGGGCGCAGCTTGAAATCTTCGCTCTGGGTGAGGGCGATGGCGGGCTTGAGGGCGAAGGTGAGCCGCTCGCGGGCCATGATCTTGAGGGCGCGGATCCTCAGGGCGGCCGAGTCGTCCCTCAGGTACTTGAGGAGATAATGCTTCGCCTTGGGGTCGGATGAGCGCTCGAGGAAACCCAGCACCTCGCGGCGGATCCGGGGCTCCTTGTTGGAGATCAGCCCCACGATCATCGCCAGCGCCTTCGGGGTCCCGACCAGCGAGAGGACCAGCACCAGGTTTCTCACCAGGTACCAGCGCGGGTCGTTGAGGTGGGGGGCGAAGACCTCAGGGCGCGCCCGCCCGAGCTCGACCAGCACCTCGACGATCAGTTTGCGCATCTTGAGCTTTTCCACCCGCCCCAAAAGATCGCAGATCCCCCCCAAGGACGGCACCCCCAGCATCATCAAAAGATCCCGCACCTCGTCGTACCCAACCGTGCTGCCGGCGGCATCGATGGCCTCCTGGAGCGCCGCCACCGTGGTGTCGGAGAGGACGCCGTCGATGACGGCCCGGACCCGGTCGCGCAGGGGGGGGGTGAGCTTCGGGTCGCCGGCCAGGTGATCCAGGAAGCGGATCATCTTGAGGGCGCGCCCGATCTCCGCGTGGAGGAAGAGATTGCCGAGGAGCTTGGACGAGATGGAGAGGAAGTCGCCGAAGATCTCGGGGTCGCGGTTCCCCCCGAGGACGGCAAACAGGATGGTGAAGACGTCGTCGAGCGGGTCGCGGGTCACCTCGAGCTGGCGCGCCTTCCGGAGCCAGGCGGCGTCGTCGCGGGTGAGGGCCAGCAAGTTCTTCGGGATGGGACGGGGGGGAAGGACCGGCTCTTTCTTGAGGTGGGCGAGCGCGCGGGAGATCCCTCCCTGCTGGGGCCCCTCGGAGAGGGTCCCCCCTTCGATCGCCATCTCGACCAGGTCCTCCTCGAGCAGGTAGCCGATGTGGGGGAGGTTCCGCTCCCAGAGTTGGGTGACGATGTCGTCGTCGGCCTGGGTTGCCTGCTCGAAGGCGACGATGGAGAGGAAGGTCTGCAGCTCCCGCTCCTCGAGCCCGGGGGCGACGGAGAGGAGGCGGATGCCGTCGGAATGGATGCGGAAGGCGAGGCTGTCCTTGGGGTCGGGATTGTCGTAGACCACCGCGCCGCGGTAGCGCATGATGAACGGCTCGATCTCCAGGCGGTAGTCGCCGAACTGCGAGAGGTGCTTGGCCATGCGGGCGTTCAGGTCGTTCATGAACCTGATCAGGACCGGGTTGTTGGGGAGGTAGATACGGATCCCCTTGGCCGCCTTGACCATGGCCTGGATGACCTCCTGCGCGGAAGCGACCTCCCTTTGATCGGTGGCCGCGGTCTCCCGGCCGGTGTCGAACCCCTGCTCCCTCATGCGTCCCTGGACTCCCATGCTCATTAAGGCTACGCCGCCCGGCTCTCAATGTAAAGCGGCACATGTGCGGGAGGCAGCCTCCCCTCTCATCTCTTCGGCAGACTCCCGGAAAGATCCAGCGGTTTCTGCGGCTTAACCCCGCCGATGCGGCAAAAAAAGGAGCCGGCACGAAGGCCGTCTCCTGTGGAGGCATTGACGCAATTGCGAAACGCCTGCTGAAAATGAGAAAAGGGAGCCGGCCCCAAGGCCGGCTCCCTTCCTTTTTACGAGCGAAAGCGGTGGGACGGATTACATCATGCCGCCCATGCCACCCATGCCGCCCATACCGCCCGGCATGGCCGGCATAGCGCCTTCCTCTCTCGGCTTGTCGGCGATCATGGCTTCGGTGGTCATCATGAGACCGGCAACCGAGGCGGCGTTCTGCAGCGCGGAACGGGAAACCTTGGTCGGGTCGATGATGCCGGCTTCGATCATGTCGACATAGACGTCGTCGGCTGCGTTGTAGCCGAAGGCGCCCTTGCCGTTTTTCACCTTGTCGACCACGATGGAGCCGTCGACGCCGGCGTTCTGGGCGATCTGACGGATCGGCTCCTCGATGGCGCGCTTGATCACGTTGACGCCGAACTGCTGCTCGGTCGGGAGGTCGAGCTTCTCGAGGACGGCCATGGCGCGCAGGTAAGCGACCCCGCCTCCCGGGACGATCCCCTCGTCGACGGCGGCGCGGGTGGCGTGCAGGGCGTCTTCCACGCGGGCCTTCTTCTCTTTCATCTCGACTTCGGTGGCGGCACCGACCTTGATGACGGCAACACCGCCGACCAGCTTGGCCAGGCGCTCCTGCAGTTTTTCGCGGTCGTAGTCGGAGGAGGTCTCTTCGATCTGGGCACGGATCATCTTCACGCGGCCGGCGATGTCGGCCTCGGAGCCGTTGCCGTCGATGATGGTGGTGTTGTCCTTGTCGATGGTGACCTTCTTGGCGGAGCCGAGCATGTCGTAGGTGGTGTTCTCAAGTTTGAAGCCCACTTCCTCGGAGATCACCTTGCCGCCGGTCAGGATGGCGATGTCTTCCAGCATGGCCTTGCGGCGGTCGCCGAAGCCCGGAGCCTTGACTGCGGAGACGTTCAGCACGCCGCGGAGCTTGTTGACCACCAGGGTGGCCAGCGCCTCGCCTTCGATGTCCTCGGCGATGATCAAAAGCGGACGGCCGCTCTTGGCGGTCTGCTCGAGGATCGGGAGGAGGTCCTTCATGTTGGCGATCTTCTTGTCGTGGATCAGGATGGCGACGTTGTCCATGTTGGCTTCCATCCGCTCCGGATCGGTGACGAAGTAGGGGGAGAGGTAGCCGCGGTCGAACTGCATACCTTCCACGGTCTCCAGGGTGGTCTCCATCGCCTTGGCTTCCTCGACGGTGATGACCCCTTCCTTGCCGACCTTCTCCATGGCCTGGGCGATGATGTCGCCGATGGTCTTGTCGTTGTTGGCGGAGATGGTGCCGACCTGGGCGATCTCTTTGTGGTCCTTGATCGGCTTGGAGATGGCTTTCAGCTCGTTGACGAGGGCCTCGACGGCCTGATCGAGACCGCGCTTGATCTCCATCGGGTTGTGGCCGGCGGCGACCAGCTTGGAACCCTGACGGTAGATGGCCTGGGCCAGCACGGTAGCGGTGGTGGTGCCGTCACCGGCGACGTCGGAGGTCTTGGAGGCGACTTCCTTCACCAGCTGGGCGCCCATGTTCTCGAACTTGTCCTCGAGCTCGATTTCCTTGGCGACGGTCACGCCGTCCTTGGTGATGAGCGGAGCGCCGAAGGACTTCTCGATGACGACGTTGCGGCCTTTGGGGCCGAGGGTCACCTTGACGGCGTCGGCGAGGGTATTGACACCTTTAAGGATGCAGTTGCGGGCATCCTGGTCGAATTTAATGATCTTTGCTGCCATGTGAACGTTCCTCCTGTGATGGGTAAGTATGAATATGTCGACCGGAGCGGCCTGGCCACTCCGCCGGTTGGCTACTTCTCGATAACGCCGAGGATGTCGTCCTCGCGCATGATCAGGTAGTCCTCACCGTCGAGCTTCACGTCGCTCCCCGCGTATTTACCGAACAGCACCTTGTCGCCGATCTGGACGTCGAGCGGATAAACCTTGCCGTCCTCGCCACGCTTGCCTTTGCCGATGGCGACAACCTCGCCCTGCTGCGGCTTCTCCTTGGCGGTCTCCGGGATGTAGAGCCCCCCGGCGGTCATGGTCTGCTCCTCAACCCTCTTCACGATGATGCGGTCTTGCAGCGGTCTAATCATACTTGTCTCTCCTTTCCATTGAGATTCGGGATCTCTCGTAGTAGAAAAAATGTTAGCACTCGTCAGTGCTGAGTGCTAAGAACTCCGTAAATATAAACAGCGTCCCGTGAAAAATCAAGGGGAGAGGGGAAAATTAATTTCGAGGGGAAGACAGGGAGAAAAAGTGGAGTGATGACGATGAGATAAAGGCCCAAAGGGAGATCAAAGGCGATGGAACACGGATGACACGGATCGAACGGATCTACACGGATACGGCAAAACCGGAATTATCAATGTAAAGGCAAAAGCAGGAAAGGCAAAGGCAATGGAACGCGGATGACGCGGATTGAGCGGATTTACGCGGATACACCAAAAACAAATTCTTTGAGGTAACGGCAAAAGCAAACCTACCTGCGAAAGGCGAATAAGGTCCCCCCCTTTGCGAAGGGGGGACAGGGGGGATTTTAACCGTGCGAAACCACGCCGCCGTCGCTGGCGTTAGGGGACGCCCGCCCTACCACTTCCTCTTGGCAAGCTCCTCGGCATAGAACTTCTGGTAGAGGATCTCCCAATCGCGGCTGCCCGGGACCTTGGACTGGCTGTAGGAGGCAAGCTTTTCGCGGACCGCCTGATCGATCAGCCCTACCACGGAGAAGAACGCCTCGATGGATCCCTTGATGGAGTCGAGCGCGCGCCGCTCGTCCGGGAAGTCGGCCAGGTCGTCGCGGTAGAGCTTGTCGAAGATCTTGTGGGCGATGTGGGAAATCCGGTCTTCGGAAATATGCATGGTTTCCTCCTCGGCGGCACCGGGGCTGGTTGAGGATCAAGGGGAAAGGGGGACACAGGCACCGTGCGGAGCCGGGCCCCTAGAGGACGATCTTTCTCTCTTTGGCCAGGCGATCCTTGATCATCTTGAGCATCTTGTGGCGGTCGATGCCGGCGCCGCCCCCCATGCTCTTCAGGGTCTGCTCCAGGAGCGCCTCGGCGTCATGCTCCAGGGCCTCCTCCTGCTTGATGTCGGCGGCGATAGCCGCCCGCGCAGCGGCCAGCAGCGCTCCCCGCTCGGCCTTCGCGGTGACGAGCCCCCCCTTCTCAAGGTCTCCCAGCACTCTCTCAGCCAAACGCGCGATCTGATCATCCTTGAGATGCATACATCCTCCCGCTTACCCGTGGTCCGCGGCATTGTACGTTAATCACCTGAAAAAGCAACCTGGTTTTCCGGCATTTCGGGCCATTACTCATAGAGCATTCTTAATCAATCAAATTTATGTCAAACCCTGCAAGAAATAAGAGAAAACGTCTTGATTTCTGTCTTAGCCAAAGATAGAATACAGCCACTAGACGCTCTCTCTGCCGTGACCGTAAGGCCTTAACGCCCCTGCGGAATAATTTTTGAACGGGCGACTGTCTGTGATCGTGGTGTGCTGCCCCATTGCGCGGGAATTGCCTGAAGCGATCTACAGGAGCCCACCTATCAGGGAACTCGCTGTGAGGCTCCCGGGCCCACGACACGGTGGAGAGAGTACTCATAAAAAGGGAATCGGATCAGTCCGATTCCCTTTTTTGTTGTGCAGTGGCAGGTTAAACGCTATATATGAAGTTTCGCAGGTAATAGCGACCGGCCGATTGTCCTTTGGGCATCTCCGGTGGAGCAGGTTTCATGACGAAGGGTCCAACCTCACTCCCCGTTTTTTCCACCCTCAGCACCGGGCTTTTGGCGGTAGCCGGCATCGGGGTCCTCGACTTCCTGACCGGCGAATACTCCCTGCTGATCTTCTACGCCTTGCCGGTCGGGGTGGTCGGATGGCGGCTGGGGCGCTGGGGGGTGGTGGCCACCTCGTTCGCGTCCGGGGTCGCCCGCTGGATTTCCGACTACCTGAGCCATTCCGGCGCCCCGGTCTCCGCCGCGGGATACTGGAACTTGCTGCAGGACGTGGTATTTCTTCTCCTGTTCGGCCTCCTCCTGGTGCTGGCCAAGACGCTGATGAGCGAGGACGGGAGAAAGGAAGAAGACAAAGAGGAGTAGGAGCGGAAGGAGGTCTCCCCCTTTGCGAGGGTGGACAGCGGGGATTTCAGCGCTGCGGGCCCACGGCAGGAAACGTCGCGTTTCGTTCCTCAACGTGACCTACGACTGACATCGGCTCCGGTTTCGGATATTCAATCTGGCACAAAGAACGGGTGCAAGGAGCAGGGCATGAAGGTGGTCGGCTTCAACGGTAGCGGACGGAGTAACGGGAACACTGCGATGCTCCTGCGGAGAGTCTTCGCCGAACTGGAGAACGAGGGGATCGGGACCGAACTGGTCGAGCTGGCGGGCAAACCGTTCCGCGGCTGCACCGCCTGTTACGGCTGCTTCCGGAACCAGGACCGGCGCTGCGTCATGAACGACGACTTCGTCAACGACGCCATCGAGAAGATGGATGCCGCCGATGGCATCCTGATCGCCTCCCCGACCTACTTCGCCGACATCACCAGCGAGACCAAGGCGCTCATCGACCGAAGCGGCATGGTGGCCCGCGCCAACGGCTTCATGTTCCAGCGCAAGGTCGGCGCCGCCGTGGTCGCGGTCCGCCGTGCCGGTGCCATCCACGCCTTCGACAGCATCAACCACTTCTTCCTGATCGGTCAGATGATCGTCCCGGGCTCCAGCTACTGGAACATCGGCTTCGGCCGCGAGATCGGCGAGGTCGAAACGGATACCGAGGGAATCTCCACCATGGAAACCCTCGGGAAAAACATGGCATGGCTCCTTAAAAAGCTTCGGCCATGACGCCCCACTTCCTTCCCATCCTGGTCAATCCTGCCTTCGGCGATCCGGGACTCTACGTCGACTTTCAATTCGCCCACCGCGCCATCCTTTTCGACCTGGGCGACACCGCCCCCCTCTCCCACCGCAAACTGCTGCGGATCAGCGACGTTTTCATCTCCCACACCCACATCGATCACTTCATAGGGTTCGACCGCCTGCTGCGCGTTCTTTTGGGGCGCGACAAGGCGCTGCACATCTACGGTCCTCCCGGCATCCTGCGCCAGGTCGAGAATCGCCTCGGCTCCTACAGCTGGAACCTGATTCAGAGCTACCCGACCACCTTCACCGTGACGGTGACCGAGCTCCATCCCGACGGGCGCACCCTCCGGGCCTCCTTTTCATCCCGAACCGCCTTCGCCCGCGAAGGAGAGGAAACCTTCGTCCGCAGCGGAGACACGATCATGGAAGAGGAGAACCTCCGGGTGCGGGTCGCCTTTCTCGAGCACAGCATCCCCTGCCTCGCCTTTGCCTTCGAAGAGATGCTCCACGTGAACTTCAAGAAGAACAAGCTGGAGGAGCTGGACGCGCCGGTCGGTCCCTGGCTCTCTTGGGTGAAGCGGGCGGTGCTGACCGGCGAGCCGGACGAGACGACCGTCGCCGTGCCGGTGCGGGACGGCGGGGAACGGCTCATGAGCCTGCGCGAGCTCAAGGAGCAGGTGCTGACCGTGGTGCCGGGCGAGAGAATCGCCTACGTCACCGACACCGCCTACACTCCGCAGAACCGGGAGCGGATCATCCGGCTGGCCCGGGGAGCCGACTACTTCTTCATCGAGGCGGTCTTTCTCGACCTCGATCACGAGCGGGCAGCCGAGCGGGCGCACCTGACCGCGCGCCAGGCGGGATCGCTCGCCCGCGAGGCGGGTGCCGCCCGGGTCTTCCCCTTCCACTTCTCACCCCGCCACCTCGGCCAGGAGCAGGCCCTGCGGCAGGAGGTGAAGGATGCCTTCGAGGGAAGGCTCCCGCGGCACGATAAAGATTGCCCATCCAGGTGACAAAACATGAGCCGCCACCTGCAAAAGATAACGTATACACGCTCCCGTCCCTAAACTTCTTGACACTGCAAGCCATTTATCATATCGATCCCTGTCACTCAAAAAGTAAATCCCCTCTTCGGCCTTGTCGAAGGGGAGCCGTGCACAACTAAAGTTACCGATCTCCGAGCCGCAGTGCCTACCGGGTCTGTCCCCATGGTGCCCGGCCTGTGGGTTCTGCTGGAAACGGCAGCGCCCTCCTTTTGAAAAGGAGATTCCGCAGGCCGCTCGGTCCACGCCCGGGTTACGCCTTAAGGGATCCTTTATCCGAAGGGTCCCTTTTTTGTTGCCGGCGCCGTGCGCACGCGAGCGACGGCCAACCGAGGAGAATGCAGCGATGCGCATCTTGGTAAGCATCGGCGACACCGACAACCTGGACAGCCGCGGAACCGGCGAGCTCGCCACCCTCATTGCGGCAGAGCTGGAGAGCCGGGGATGGGGGCGGGCCGGGTTCGTGACCCGCCACCAGTTGCTGGTCCATCCCGACATCCCGTACACCTCCCATAACAGCGCGATGTGTTTCGAGGCGGAGATCGCCGAAAACGCCCTGGACGCGGTCATCGCCTACGCGAGCGATTTCCTCGCACGGGAGAGCGCGGAGGGATCCGATCCTGGCCTCTGCGTCGCCGCCATCGAGGCCGTTGCCTCGCCCGAGCAGCTCATCGTCTTCGGCGAGCGGGCGAAGGATTCGGTCCTCGACAAGGACACGGCGTACACGCTCGCGGAAATGCTGGGGGTGCACCTGTCGGAGCACGGCGGAAGCGGCCAAGGGGTGATCGGCGCCCTCGCCGGTGCCGGTCTGCGGCTGGGAGGAAACGACGAAGGCTCAAGGGGAGCATCAAGGTCCCCCGGTACAACCGAATAGGTTTCACTGTTTCTTCGAGCTGCAGCGCCTAAAGGGATCGTCCCCATGGCGCCCGGCCATTGGGTGTTGCGGGAAACGGCAGCGCCTTCCCCCTGAGAAGGAGAACAGCCCAGACGGAGCCCGAGCCCTGTACCGCTCGAATTCCGTTCAAGGCCCTTCTCCACCCCGAGAAGGGCTTTTTTCGTTCATGGGCGGTGCGTTATGAATCTCTCGATCACCTCGTTAAGTTACCGGTACCCCGGCGCAACGGAACCGGCACTGGCCGATATTTCCTGCGAAGTCGGAGCCGGCGAATGCGTCTGCTTCACCGGGGACTCCGGCTGCGGCAAGTCGACCCTGCTCTTGGCCATCAAGGGGGCGCTGCGCGGCGGCAGCCGGGTGGGAAGCATTGAAATCCCCCCCCACGCCGGTGACGGGCGTATCCCCGTCGGGATCGTTTTCCAGAACGCCGAATCCCAGATCGTCTGCACGACGGCCGGCGAAGAGGTCGCCTTCGCGCCGGAGAATCTCTGCATCCCCCGCGAGGAGATAGCCGAACGGGTGGCCCTCGCGCTGCGGGCCGTGGGGCTGGAGGGGTGCCAGAAGCGGAACGTGGATCGCTTCTCGGCCGGGCAGAAGCAGCGCCTTGCCATTGCCTCCGTGCTGTCGGCCAATCCGGGCATCCTCCTCCTCGACGAGCCAAGCTCCCAGCTCGACCGGCGGAGCAAAGAGGAACTTCGCGACACCCTGGGATGGCTGAAGCGGGAGGGATACATCATCGTGCTCGCCGAACACGACATCCTCCCCTTCGCCGGGATCATCGACCGCTACTTCGTGATGGAACGGGGGAAGATCGTTTCGGTACTGTCGATGCCCCCCGCTCCCCGCGCCGCTAATCGCTCCTTTCCGGCTCGCCTCGAGCACGGCGGCGCCCCCGTGCTGACCGTCCGCGGCCTCCACCTCGGCTATCCCGAAACCGGCGCAGTTCTCAACGGGGTCGATCTTACCGTCGGGGAGGGGGAACGGGTCCACCTGCTCGGGGATAACGGGGCAGGGAAATCGACACTCTTCCGCGCCCTCTGCGGGCTTGCCCGCCCGGACCTCGGGACCGTCGAGCTGGCCGGGATCGGGAAGCCGGTGCCGGAGCGGCTGGCGGGAAAGGTGGGGGTGCTCTTCCAGAACCCGACACGGCAGCTCTTCGCGGAGAGCGTCCAGGAGGAGGTCTCCTTCACCCTCAAGAGGGAAGGACGTCCCCTCCGGGAGATAGACGGGCTGGTCGCGGAGGCGCTCGCCCACTGCCGGATCGCCCACCTGGCCGGCCGGACCCCGCTGACCTTGAGTTTCGGGGAGCAGCACCGGGTGGCGCTCGCCTCGGTCCTCGCGGGCCGTCCCCGGCTCCTGCTGCTGGACGAGCCGTTTGCCGGTCTGGACATGGCACAGCGTGGCGAACTGCTGGAGATTCTCGGCGAGCTCCCGGCCCGTTTCGGGACCAGCGTGCTGATCGCGAGCCATGATCGTCTGCCGGTGCCCGGATGGGCCGACCGCGAACTGATTCTGAAGGACGGGAGGGTCACCGATGCGCGCGGCTGAGATGAATATCCGGCGGTTTCGAACGAGCGACTACGCCTGTCAGTTCATGACGCACGACTCGCCTATCCACCGGCTGGGACCGGGGACCAAGCTTGCCGCCGGGACCGCGTTGAGCGCCTGCGCGATCGCCGTCCGCACCCCGGAACAGCTCCTGGTCCTCCTCGCGGTCGCGCTCGGCTGCTTCTTCCTGGCCCGGCTGACTCCGTACGACCTCTGGCGGGACACCCGGGTGCTGGTCTTCCTGGGGGTAGCGGTGACCGCGGCCTACTGCGCCCTGCACGGCGCCAGCGACTTTTGGCCCGGCGTCCGGACCTCGACTCAGATCATCCTCTTCTATCTCCCCGGTGCGGTCTTTCTGCGCACCACCCGGACCTCGGAGGTGATGACGGGCTTCAGCCGGGTGATCCCGTACCGGATATCGTTCCTCCTCTTCGTGAGCGTGCGCTTCGTGCCGTTCTTCCTGCGGGAGCTGGAGGAAATTTCGGCGGCGCAGCGGCTGCGGGGGGCGAAGATCCGGCTACGGGACCAGGCCGATCCCCGCAACTGGTGCGATCTCTTTCACTGCCTGGTGGTGCCGCTCATGGTAAGGGCGCTGAAAACCGCGGAGGAGCTGTCGAGGTCCGCCGAGTCGCGCGGGTTCGGAGAATGCGAACAACGAAGCTACGCCGGCATCGCGGGCCTCCGGGTCGCGGCGAAACGCTGAGGCCGATCCATCAAAAAAAAGGGGGCCGGTAAGCCCCCTTTCCTCTCTTCCAATTTCCCATCGTCTCCCTACTCGACCCTCATGGCCGTGAAGAGCGAGCTGTTCCCCCGTTTGAGGAGCACCTTCAGGTAGCCACCCTTCTTCACGGTGGCGATCACCTTACTGTAGTCGCTCACGCTGGCGATGCGCTTGCCGTTGATTTCGTGGATCACGTCTCCCTCCACGATCCCCGCCCGGTCGGCCAGACCGTCCGGCTGCACCTCGGCGACCAGCACGCCGCGTTCCCCGCGGTTTTGAGGGGCCCGCTCCGGAGTGAGCTCGGCTACCTTGAGCCCCAGCTTGTCGCCGGTGGTCGCCACATCCTCCTCGTCCCCATCCTTCATCTTCTCGATGGTGACCGGGACCTCCTTCTGCTTGCCGTCGCGCAGGATCACCACCTTCACCGCCTTGCCGACCGGGGTGGCCGCCACCATGCGCGGGAGCTCGCTCATCTCGTGGATGGTCCGGCCGTCGAACTGCAGGATGATGTCGCCCCCCTGCAGCCCTGCCTTGTCGGCGGGACTGTCCTTGGTGACCTCCGAGACGAGGGCTCCCTTCTCACCCTCCAGACCGAAGGACTGCGCGAGGTCGGCGGTCACCATCTGCACCGACACCCCGAGCCACCCACGAGTCACCTTGCCGCTCTGCTTGAGCTGCTCGATGACCGCCTTGGCCATGTTGATCGGGATCGCGAAGCCGATCCCCTGGCCGCCGGAAAGTATTGCGGTGTTGATGCCGATCACCTCCCCCTTCGAGTTGAAGAGGGGACCGCCGGAGTTGCCGGGGTTGATGGAGGCATCGGTCTGGATGAAATCGTCGTAGGGGCCGGAGCCGATCACCCGCCCCTGCGCGCTGATGATCCCCGCGGTCACCGTCTGGGCCAGGCCGAAGGGATTGCCGATCGCCATCACCCACTCGCCCACTTCGGCCTTGTCGCTGTCGCCGAGCGGTGCCACCGGAAGATGCCCCTTGGCGTCGATCTTCACCAGGGCGAGGTCGAGCTTTTCGTCACGCCCCTTGATCTCTCCCTTGAACTCGCGGCCGTCGGAGAGCTTGACCTTGATCTCGTCGGCGCCGGCAACGACGTGGTTGTTGGTAAGGATGTAACCGTCGTCGCTGATGATGAAACCCGATCCGAGGTTCTGCTGCTTGTGGGGATGCTGACGGGGTGTATCGAAGAACTTCTCGAAGTAATCCTGGAAGGGGTCGTTACCATACAGGTGCCGCTTCTGCACGGTAACAGTTTTGGAGGTACTGATATTGACGACGGCGGGTTTGAGTTGCTTTGCCAGTTTCACGAAGTCGGGACTCACTGCCGAGCCCCAGGCTCCGGTGGCAATGAGTGAGGAGAAAAGCAGGGTGAGTGTCAAAAGAATCGCCTGAAACGTTGCCCGCATGGCTACCTCCTAGAATTTGGTAGCGTAAAGCTAATACCCGCATGGCGCTTTGTCAAGGGAGCCAGGAGTATACGGCGCGCACGACTGCGGTCCAGTCCGGGCAATCCGGAAGACTCAATGGAGCTTCAGACTAAACGCTATTGCGGCTACGAAGGCGGCGATGATCGCGACGGTCACCGGAGGTGATACGGAAGTTCTCCAGTTGTCGAAGGGAATGGCAACCGAAATATGTACCCGTTTCGACGGTCCTGGAGGGGCAGATCATGGACCCGGCGGCCTCTTGGCGATGACAAATTACGATGCAATTCCGGGGAAATAGCCGCAGTCACACCATTTGCTCCCGCTCCGGCGGTCCACCGGCGAGGGGTGATGATATTTCAGGTAATCCTCTGCGATTCCAGCTGGTTACGCCATTTCTTTCTAGGTTCTAGAAAAAGTGCCTTTTTCCCCCTCAGGTTTGGCAGAAGCCATGGACCGTGCCCAATCGATCGCCGTTCATGGGGTAATGGAGCCGATCGTGTCTAAGTAGAGAACCAGGACCAGCATCGGTATCTTGCTCATTCTGAAGTTCAAAGCCACGCCTGTATCTTTCAAAGTTGCAGCATCGTGCGCTATCGAGTCACAAGCCTAAATACATTAACCAAACAGGCTTATCCAGATCTTTTCCCTGTATTAGATGCGGCCCTTCGTGAGCGCTTTTCGCCCGAGTTGCCGGTTTAGTGTTCGGATCCAGCTTTGGCCAGGGAGCTGACAAGATTTCCGTTGGCTTCTTTGAGTGAAAGATTGGCTTTGGAGTAGCAACTCCACCCATAGGCATCTGCGATGTCAGTCCCTTCTATATGGCCGATTACGTCACCGCTCCAGACGACCGTATTGTCTTTGAGTCTGATCAGCTTTACCTCTTCGAATGCGGTAGTTCCCTCATAGGCATTTTTGTTGGCAACGTTGACAAGGGCACCCAAAAGGCCGAACTGGGAGGCAACGGCTGCAGCCGTGCTCTGCTCCTTTAAGCCGTCGAACTTGGACACGTTCCCGGTCATTAGGTAATCGGCACCGGCCGGCACGGTGTCGACGACCAAGACCTCTTTGAAAAGACCAGATTGCCGGAGGTGAGCGGCCATCATGCTGGAGATTTCTGTGGTGACGCCACTGTCATAGTTGTTGTCACAGTTGTAGAAAAACGCCTTATCATCCTTAGTGATTTGCGCAACAGTCCCTTCGGAGCAGGTGTTTGTCAAAGGCTTTCTGTGGTCCTGGAACGGTCTTACCACCAGAATTGCCTTTTCAAAAGGACTGCCTTGCAAAGCCGTCACGTCGTCAAGCGGGTACTTAATAGTCTGCCGCGGCATACATGCCGCCAGCAACAGTCCGAGAACAGAAGCGAGCACCAAACCATTCCACCGCATAGCATCCTCCATTTAATTGCACGGCCAACTGAGCGTATTTATTTCATCCGGGGCGGCAGCGAACTGATCATTGTGTTGGCCGATGGCGAAAAGGTATCTAGTCTCGGGATATCAAAGCCGCCATCAGGCTCGCACAGAACCTCAAAACAGCAGCGGACAGAAGCCCGACCGGCGAAAGTCAGGTCGTGGCGCGGGTTGGACATCGCTCTATCGATAGTCACATCTGTCTTTATTTTCCCCGTTTCTGTTCTTTGGTTTCCTATATTCCCTGATTATTCTGGCCTTACGAATCCAATTACTTCGGTCTCTGGCGTCTTCAGTATTGCAGAGGGGCCACCTTTCGGATCTCTTGCAATGCTCAGAGGAGCATTATTCTTTATCCCTAAAAGCCCAAGTGCTTGCTGTTTGTCCATAGGTCGAAATTTCAGGATGCCCCCCTCTGAAGTTGTCAGAGTGATCGACTTCACCGGTCCGAGAAATGTTTCGACATTTGTTGCGCAGCAAGGTTTGAACTCTGCTTTCTCATTTCTTATTCTGTTTGCCCCTCGAAGGGCGCGCATGTCAACAGTAGTCCAAACAGCCGCACCAACTGCTACTATTGCCATTGCGAAAAATTTCAATACCGGGTAATCGTCAAGCATGTTGTAGGACATTCGAAGGCTTCCAATTTTATTTGGCTTTTTATTTACAGTCCAACGATTGGGTGACCGGCGGAGCGCTCAAGCTCTCATCAGCATCCATCCACTTATCTACCAAGCCGAGACCGCGTCCACCCTGCTGGTTGAAATTTATCTTTTAAAGTTACAACCTACCAATAACAGGTCCCACCACCTTAGTTTACACTCGAATACACACCCACAATTCTCATCTTCTATCTATGGGTGGACTGGTCCTTTGAGTAACACGTAAACTAGACCTCCTGTCATTGCAGTGGTAAGAATTATGAAACCTACTAACACCGACCAGCAAGTCTTCGGATATTTTGCTCTGATGATTGATGACCCGCTTATTGATATTTCTTTATCCTGCACAGATTCAAGAATTATAAAAAGTAAAGATAGATCTAAGCAAACATACATCAGCTTGCCGCCCGCAGCTTTAGATATGAGACCAAACTTCACCAGTGGGAACAAGGTCAAAACTATCGCGATTATAGGCACCCTTAACTTGTTATATTGCATCAATGCCTGCCTCATTCTTCCAGTCCAACTATGTAATTGATCCCAATTGGGCATACCCCACGACTCGCGCGGTGCGGGAGGGGTAAATCTTTGGCGGGGAGATAAGGTGCTGATTCCCCTCGGTGCCGAGGCTGATAAATGTTCCACTTGGGGGTGATCGGAATTGGGATCATCCCGTGGCCAGCATTCTTGAACCGGGGTTGGAGACGGCTGACCAGAAGGCTCATGAGGGAATGCAATAGCATCCTCAAATTAGGGGGGACTATATAGGATTACCGGAGGCGTTGTCAAAGGGGATGCCTCCGGGATAAAAAAAGCCCCCGGGCCGATTGGGCCGGAGGCTTTTTGAGTGTGATACCGGGTGCTTCTCCCGCCATCCTCACCCCTGCCCTCCCCTTGAAGGGGAGGGAGAGTGGGGTTGAAGGGGGAGGAAGAGAACATACTCTTCCGGTTACTCCTCTTCTTTGAGGATGTAGCCCACGCCGCGGACGGTGTGGATGAGCTTCTTGTCGGCTTCGCGATCGATCTTCTTACGCAGGTAGTTCACGTAGACGTCGATGATGTTGGTGAAGCTGTCGAAGGTGTAATCCCAGACGTGCTCGGCGATCATGGTACGGGTCAGCACCTGGTGCGGGTTGCGCATGAAGTACTCGAGCAGGCCGTACTCCTTGGCGGTGAGATCGATCTCCTTGTCCTTTCTCCAGACCTTGTGGGTAACCGGGTCGAGACGGAGATCGGCGAAACGGATCTCGGCACCGCGGTCGAGCTCGCTCCTTCTCATCAGGGCCCGGACCCTGGCCAAAAGCTCGGCGAAGGCGAACGGCTTGGTGAGGTAGTCGTCGGAGCCGGAGTCCAGACCGGCGACGATGTCTTCGACGGAATCCTTGGCGGTCAGCATCAGGATCGGGGTGACGTTTTTCCTCTCCCTGAGCTCCTTCAGTACGGAGAGACCGTCCTTTTTCGGGAGCATCCAGTCCAGGACGATCAGGTCGAACTGCTTCTCGAGGGCGAGCTTCAGCCCCTCTTCCCCGTCAGCCGCGGTATGGACCTCATACTGCTCCTCTTCAAGACCACGCTTGATGAAGCTCGCTACCTTCTTCTCGTCTTCTACCACCAGGATTCTCATTGTGATTTCCTCTCTCTGTTAATATGTACGCCGTCTAATCGTGCCGTAATTCACCGTAATTCACCGTGAAGCCTGCTGAGGATCTCGGCTGCCGATTCCTCAACGGATTTGTTGGTAACGTCAATTACCAGCCAGGAGGGGTGCGAGCGGTAGAAGCGGCGGCAGTGGGCCAGCTCCTCTTCAACCTGCTCGTAGGCCGCGTAGCTCCCCCGGGGACTCTGCCTCAGGTTCCTGAGCCGCGCGCTCCTGATATCCACCAGCCGCTGGGTCGAGATGATGAGTCCCACCACCCGCCCCGGCTCGACTTTCTCCAGCTCCGGCGGCGGATCGATCCCCGGGACGATGGGGACGTTGGCCACCTTGTACCCCTTGTGGGCCAGGTACATGGAAAGCGGCGTCTTCGACGAGCGGGAAACCCCGACCAGCACGATGTCCGCCTTGTGCAGGTTGCGCGGCTCCTGGCCGTCGTCCTGCTTGACCGTGAAATCCACCGCCTCCATGCGGCGGTAGTAGTCTGAGTTCATCTCGTACTGCAGGCCGGGAAGCTTCTGAGGACGCATCTTCAGGAAGTCGGCCAGCTTGAAGAGCAGCGGGGTGATGAGGTCCACCGCCTCGATCTGCCGGGCCTCCGCCTGGTCCTTGACGAACTGGGCCAGCTCGGAGTTGACCAGGGTGTAGAAGACGATCCCCGGCTCGGCGCTTACCTCGTCCAGGGCGCGGAGGATGTCCTCATCGTTCCGGATCTGCCCCACCTTGTGCAGGCGGACGTCCACGTCCTTGAACTGGGTCAGGGCCGCGCGGGCCACCCTTTCAACTGTTTCACCGGTGGCGTCCGAGAGGAGGTAAACATGTCTCATTGGTAATTTGTCCCAAAAAACCTAACAATTCCGGGCGATTCAGACGTTAATCCTAGTCACTCATTAGATATATACCATGTTTTTAACAATACTGCAAAACTAAAATTTAATTGGAAAAAGTTCTGCAGTAAAAACAAAGTTTGATTTTACCTTTCCCCGCCCTTTCCTGCTCCCCGGCGCACCGCCCGCCCGCCGTTTTCATTGGCGCTCGCCTCGATTTTCTGCTACTTTGATCCGCTGCAAAACCTTATCAACCTTTAGGAGCAACGAGCACTTATGCAAACCGATTGGGCGGAAATCGTCTGCGAGGTCCCGGCCGAGATGGTCGATTCCCTGGCGGACTTCCTGGTGGAACTGACCGGCAACGGCGTCGGGATCGATAACCTTCATCTGGACACCTTTTCCCTCGACAGCGTCGAGGATACTCCCATTAAGAGCGTCAAGGGGTACGTCCCCGCGGACGCCGGCCTCGAAGAGGTCCGCATCCGGGTCGAGGAGTACCTGAGAACCAGCGGTCCCTCCTTCGCCGGCTTCGTCTACCGTCAACCGGTGGTCAACGTGGTCCGCAACGAGGACTGGGCCAACAACTGGAAAGAGCACTTCAAGCCGGTCAGAATCGGGCAGCGGATGGTGATCAAGCCGACCTGGGAGGAGTACCAGGAGCAACCGGGCGACCTGGTGATCAAGATCGATCCCGGCATGGCGTTCGGCACCGGCGCTCACCCGACCACCCGGATGTGCCTCGAGTCCATGGAACGGATCTGCTTCGACCACCTGGGCGGCAAACTTCCGCCGCACCTTCTGGACGTCGGAACCGGCTCGGGGGTCCTCTCCATCGCCGGTGCCCTCATGGGAGCCACCGGGATCGTCGCGGTCGACATCGACCCGGATGCCGTGCGGGTGACCGAGGAAAACCTGGAGCTCAACGAGGTAACCGTGGTGGAAGCCTCGACCACCCCGCTTGACCGCATCCCCGGCGACTTCGGCGTCGTGGTGGCCAACATCCTCGCCGAAGAGCTGGTACGGCTCTCCGCGCAACTGATCGACCGGGTCGCTCCCGGCGGCTGGCTGATCCTCTCCGGCATCCTGACCGAAAAGGAGCAGCTGGTCGTCGACGGCTTCCCCGGTCTCGCCCTCATCGAAATCACTCATGATGCCGAATGGAGCTGCATCACCATGAGGAAGGCGGCCTGACGTGCGGACCTTCTTCCTGGGAGACAACGCGGTAAACGGCGACCTGGTCACCGTCACCGGGGAGCTCTACCGGCACATGGCCCGCGTGCTGCGGCTCAAGGCCGGCGACGAGGTCGCTCTCACCGCCCAGGACGGCTCCCGGCTCTTCGGAGCCATCGAAGAGGTCGCCGCCAAGGAGCTGATAATACGTATCGGCACACGGGAGCATTTTCATGAGGGAGATAATGCAATAAAAGTTGTTCTCTACCAGGGGCTTCCCAAGGGGGACAAGTTCGAGCTCATCGTGCAGAAGTGTACCGAGCTCGGCGTGGCCGAGGTGGTGGCCTTCGAAGGGGAGCGGTCGGTGGTGAAGCTCACCAGGGAGCGGGGCGCCTCGAAACAGGAGCGATTCCAGAAGATTGCCCAGGAAGCGGCCCGCCAGTCGGGGCGGACCTCGGTGCCGGCGGTACGGATCGAGGGGAAACTCGGCGAGGTGCTGCGGGGGGCGGACCAGGCGGTGAAACTGATTCTCTGGGAGGAGGAACAGGGAAACCGGCTGAAGGAGGCCTTCGAAGCCGTTCATGAAATTCCCGGCAGCGTGGCGGTGGTGGTTGGCCCGGAGGGGGGATTGAGTCTCGAGGAGGTGGAGGCCGCCAAGGCGTGCGGATTCATCCCGGTCTCGCTCGGCAAGCGGATCCTCCGCACCGAGACCGCCGGGCTCGCCATGCTGGCCATTCTGCAGTACCAGTGGGGGGATATGGGATAAGGAGGGGCAGGAGGTTTCCCTCCGGCTTCCCCCACCCCCTCGCCCCCTCCCTCAAGAGGGGGAACAGAAATGAAAGTCAGCGGGAGAGGACGATGATCAGCGAGGTACCGGCGGCGATCAGCGCGAGGACGCCCACGGCGATCATCAGCTTGAGCCGCGCGGAGAGTACCTCCAGGGCCTTTTCCAGTGCGGCCACCCGCGCCGAGCTCTCCAGTAGCGCGTCAGCCAGCTTCAGCTGCTCTTCCCGCATCGCCTCCAGCTCGTCGGCGAGCTCGTGGGAATGCCCCGCCCCCAGCCGCTCCCGCACCCTTTCCACCAGATCCACCACCACCGGCGCGTTCTGAACCAGAGCCCTCCACGGGATGTTGGTGGCCGCCGTCTTCAGCAGTTTCAGTATGACTCCGCTCGGCATAGTTCCCTCCCAGGAAAATGGAATAGATGGCAGCCTACCATCCGGTGGTGTCCGCGCCGGCACGCGGGTGGTTCGGCACGAGCTCTTGGGGTATTGCAACCGGGGCTAAAATCCCCCCTGTCCCCCCTTCGTAAAGGGGGGGAAGGGAAAGTTTTGGCGGTATCCGCGTTGATCCGCTCAATCCGCGTCATCCGCGTTCCAATGTTTTCCCGGTTGGTTAAAAAGAAAAGGCGGCAACCAGCTTACACGGGTTCCGCCTTTTGTTTTTGCTGCTGCCGCAACTGGCAGTGCTTTCCGCTCGGGCCCGAGGGCCCGCCCTAGATCAGGGTGGCAAGCTCGTCGCCGAAGGCCTCTTTCTGCCAGCGCTTCAGGAGGGTGAGCTGCGGCGAGGAGGGATCTGCCAGGGCCTCCAGCAGCGCATTGTTGGCCACCAGCCCCACGCCGAGGCCAAGCTGGGCCGACTTCGCTTCCCGCCAGACCTTGAGCTTCTTGACCCGCTCGTCCTGCAGCTTGTCGAGCATCGGCCGCCGTCCCCCCTGGACCTGGGGAAGCTTGTCCTGCGGGACCGCGAGCCCGGTGGCAACCGCCTGCAAAAGGCCGCGCCCCAGCCGCTCGATCAGTTTCGACGACAGCGCGGGGATCCCCACCAGCTCGAAGTTGTTGCGAGGCTGCTTCTCGGACAGCTCGCGCAAAAGATCGTTGCTGAGGATCCGGAAGGGGGGGAGATCCGCCAGCCGGGCCTTCTCGTCCCGGAACTTCAAAAGCTCCTCCAGGACCGCCAGCTCGCGCGGCTTCATCTTGTTGGCCCCCTTGAAGCGCAGGCACATGAATTCGCCGTCGCGGGAGGAGTAACGGACCCCGGCCACCAGTTCGGACTCCTCTTCGACCCAGGCGAGCCTCCCCTTGGCGACCAGCTCCGCCTCGAGCTGGCGGTAGAGGTCGATCAGGAGCGAGGTGTCCTTCATGGCGTACTCCATCATCTCCGGGGAGAGGGGACGCCGGCTCCAGTCGGCCTTCTGGTACCGCTTGTCGAGCTCGACGCCGAACCGCTTCTTCAGGAGCGCGGCCAGGCCGAACTCGCTCTCTCCGAGGAACTGGCTGGCGATCATGGTGTCGAACAGGTTCACCACCTCGATCTCGAAGTCCCGGTAGAGGGAGCGCATGTCGTAGTCGGCGCCGTGGAAGACCTTCTTGATGGCGGGGTTGGAGAAGATGGGGGCCAGCGCCCTGATGTCCAGCTGAGCGAGGGGGTCGATCAGCTTGGTCTCGGATTGTGAGGAGACCTGGATCAGGCAGACCTTCTCGGTGTAGTGATGAAGGGAGTCGGCCTCCAGGTCGAAGGCAAGTACCGTCTCCCGCGAAAGCCGCTCCACCAGTTGGTCCAGGGTCGTTTGATCGGTGACCAGGCTGGCCGCCGAGGGGGTGTTCATTCCCTTGTTATTCGTCTGCAAAAGTTGCCATCCGTTTCCGCACTTGCATGCTGGGCTGAGGTTTCCGGGGCTACCCGGTGAACGCCACCGTTTCGGGGCGAGCCAAAGAACGTTACAGTATTTTCATAATCATCGCAAGGGGCGGCCGCTCATTTATTCGGCCGCCCCCTGCTGCTTTTTTTCAGGGTGCCGCCAGCTCGGTCATCGCCCGGACCGTCCGCTCCATCTCCTCGCGGGTCCCGATAGTGATGCGCATCCCGTGCTTCAGGACCGGGTCGGAGAAGTGGCGCACCAGGATCTTACGGTCGTAGAGCCCCTGGTAGAGCCTCGCGCCGTCGCCGTCGGGAGGGGAGGCGAAGACGAAGTTGCCGCTGGAGGGGATGACGTGGTAGCCGGCCTTCACCAGCTCTTCCGTGAACCAGGCGCGGGTTTCCTTGATCTTGGCGACGCATCCCTTGAGGTACTCCTGATCGGAAAGTGCTGCGGTGGCGGCCACGTGGGCCAGCCGGTCGACGTTGTAGTGGTCGCGGATCTTGTTGAGGGCGGCGATCACTTCCGGCCGGGCGATGGCGAGACCGAGCCGCATCCCGGCGAGCGAGTAGCTTTTCGAGAAGGTGCGGGTCACCACTACGTTGTCGAGGGTACGCACCAGGTCGAGGGAGTTCTCTTCGGCAAAGTCGACGTACGCCTCGTCTACCACCAGGACGCCGGTGATCCGCCCCGCGAGCTCCTCGATGAAGCTCCGCGAGTAAGTGAAGCCCAAGGGGGCGTTGGGGTTGGTGAGGAAGAAGAGACGGCAGTCGTACTTCTCCGGCAGCCCCACGATCTCGAACTCGGGCGACAGCCCGAAGTAGCGCATCCTCGCCCCCTGGATCTCGGCCAGGGTCCCGTAGTAGGAGTAGGAAGGATGTACGCAGGCGATCTCCTCCCCCTCGTTGGCGAAGGCACGGATCAGGTTGTTCAGCACCTCGTCGGATCCGTTGGCCAGGACGATCCAGGAGGGATCGAAACCGTAGACCCTTCCCGCTTCCTCCCGGGCCAGCCGGCTCGCGGCATCGGGATAGCGGCGAAGCCCCTCCCCTACCTCTTTGGCGATCGCCTCCAGCACACGGGGAGACGGGGGATACGGGTTCTCGTTGGTGTTCAGCTTGATATAGGTTTCTGCGTCGGGGGGCTGGAAACCGGGAACGTACCCGGCCATCTCCTCGATGTTCTTACGCAGCTTGATCATGGACTACTCCTTTGGTTGGCGGAAACGGTGGAGCCGTTCCGGCCGGTTGCACCAAAACTTGACGACTATACCGAAAGAGGGCCGACAAAGTAAAGAGGCCAAAAGACAATTCGCCCAATTGCGTAGGTCGCGTTGAACAGATTTATCCTGAAACGCGACGATTGCCATGTCCGCCGGGGGTCGCGTTTCGTTCCTCAACGCGACTTACGAGACGGAAGCTCCAGGCAAGGAAGGGCTAGTAGCGCTCCAGCTCCTTGTAGAGGGTGGTCCTCCGGACCGGGGTGAAACCGGCCCCCCTGATGAGGGAGATCATCTCGTCGCGGGACATCCGGAAGCAACAACCGGCCGCGGCCACCACGTTCTCCTCGAGCATGGTCCCGCCCAGGTCGTTGGCGCCGAAGAAGAGCGCCACCTGGGCCATCTTGGCCCCCTGGGTGACCCAGCTCGCCTGGATGTTCTGGACGTTGTCGAGCACGATCCGGGAGAGGGCCAGCACCTTGAGGTACTCCACCCCCGAGGCGGTCCCCCCTCCGAGCTCGGTGTTGCCGGGCTGGTAGGTCCAGGGGATGAAGGCGGTGAAGCTCCCCCCCGCGGCCTGCAGCTCGCGCACCCTGAAGAGGTGCTCGACGATGTCCTCCGGCTTCTCTTTGGAGCCGAACATCATGGTGGCGGTGGTGGAGAGCCCCTGGCGGGCAGCCTCGGACATCACCGCCGCCCACCCCTTCCAGCCGATCTTCTTGGGAGAGATCTCCGCACGCACGCTGTCCACCAGGATCTCGGCGCCTCCGCCGGGGATCGAATCGAGCCCCGCCTCCTTGAGCCGGGAGATGGCCTGGGGGATGGTGAGCCCCGACAGTCCGGCGACGTGGGTGATCTCGGCGGGGGAGAGCGAATGATTCTGCAGGTTCGGGAAGCGGCTCTTGATTTCGCGGAAGAGCCGTTCGAAGTAGCCGATATCCAAGCCGGGATGAAGCCCCCCCTGCATGAGGAGCTGGGTCCCCCCCTGCTCGACCAGCTCCTCGATCTTCTTGATGATCGCGGAGTTGGGGAGGAGGTAGGCGTCGTCGTCGGTCAGGTTGCGGTAGAACGCGCAGAACTTGCACTTGGACTCGCAGACGTTCGTGTAGTTGACGTTGCGGTCGACGACGAAGGAGACCAGGCGCTCCGGGTGCTTGCGGCGGCGGATGGAGTCGGCGAGTTTGCCGGCCGCCAGCAGATCGCCTTCGGTCAGGCACCAGAGGGCCTCTTCGCGGGTAAGCCCTTCTCCCGCAGTGACTTTTCGCTTAATGGTATCGATCATGGGATAAAACCCTTTCTCTCGTAATCCTCCCCCCTCCCCTTGAGGGAGGGGGCCGGGGGGTGGGGGAAGTCTCCACGGAGTACCGAAGCCGGCCTCCCCCCCACCCTCGCCCTCCCCCTCCAGGGGGGAGGGGATTAACTGGCTAGTAGCTCCGGATCTCGCGGTACAGCGTGTCGCGTTCCACCGGGATGCGGCCGGCCTTCTTGATCATGGTGACGATGGCATCGCGGCTCATCGCCTGCGGCGAGTCCGCCCCCGCTTCGTGGCCGATCCGCTCTTCCACCACGGTGCCGTCCAGGTCGTTGACCCCGAAGGAGAGGGAAACCTGGGCGATCTTTTCGCCGAGCATCACCCAGTACGCCTTGACGTTGGCGAAGTTGTCGAGATAGATCCTGCCGACCGCCAGGGTCCTCAGGTCGTCCACCCCCATGGTGCCGGAGCCGGAGAGCTTCAACTGGCTGTGCTCGGGCTGGAAGGCGAGCGGGATGAAGACCTGGAAGCCGCCGGTCCGGTCCTGCAGCTCGCGCAGCTGCCGCATATGGTCGACCCGGTCCTCAAGGCTCTCGAGATGGCCATAGAGCATGGTGGCGTTGGATTTCAGCCCCGCCTGATGCACCTTTTCCATGATGGAGAGCCATTCGGCGCCGGAGATCTTTTCCGGGCAGAGCTGGTTTCTCACCTCGGGGGCGAAGATCTCCGCTCCCCCGCCGGGAAGCGATCCCAGCCCCGCCTCCTTCAGCTTCTCCAGGGTCTCCGGAATCGGAAGGCCGGCCAGCTTGGCTAAGTAGGCGATCTCCACCGCGGTGAATGCCTTCACGTGGAGATCCGGCGAGACGCCCTTGATGGTGGCGATCATCTCCAGGTAGAAGGAGAACGGGAGATCGGGATGGAGTCCGCCGACCACGTGGATCTCGGTCGCCCCCTGGGCGAGCGCCTCTTCGGCCCGGCTGCGGATCTCGTCGAGGGTCATCAGATAGGCACCCGGCTGATCGGCGCTCCGGAAGAAGGCGCAGAACCGGCAGCGGTTCACGCAGATGTTGGTGTGGTTGATGTGGCGGTTGACGTTGAAGAAGACCCGCCGGCCGTTACGCCGCTCGTTGACCGCCTGGGCGAGCTCTCCCAGGGCCAGGAGATCTTCGTGCTGAAAGAGGCAGAGTGCCTCGGCCTCGTCGATCCGGCCGCCGGCCAGGACCTTTTCCGCTATGGTTTGAAAGTTCATCTTGTTCCAATCTTCATCGTTTAGTTTCGCAAAGGTTCATCCGGGAATCCTGGATGGTTGCCGAAGCGAGGTCCCCCCCCTTTGCAAAAGGGGGGGTTAGGGGGGATTTCGGTGGTGGCAGCAGGGAAAATCCCCCTAAGTCCCCCTTTTTCAAAGGGGGACTTGAACTACTCGCTCCCCCACCTCTTGAAGAGCCGATGTTCGACCCCGATGGCGTCCAGCACCTTGCCGACCACGAAGTCGACCATCTCCTCCACGGTGGTGGGATGATGGTAGAAGCCGGGCATGGCCGGGATCATCCGCACCCCCAGCCGGGAAAGCTTCAGCATGTTCTCCAGGTGGATGGCGTTCAAGGGGGTCTCCCGTGGCACCAGCACCAGCGGGCGCCCCTCCTTGAGCATGACGTCCGCCGCCCGTTCCAGCAGGTTGCCCGAGTTCCCGCAGGCGATCCGGGAAAGGGTTCCCATCGAACAGGGGGCGACGATCATGGCGTCGGGGGCTGCCGAGCCGGAGGCGATGGGGGAGAAGAGGTCATCCACCGGGTGATAGGCGATCCGGCCGGGGAGCCCCTCGAAATAGGCGTCCAGGGCGGCCCGAACCCGCTCCGGCTCTCCTTCCCACCTAAGCCCGCACTCCTCGCCGAGCACCGCGAAACCGGCGGCGCTTACCGTGAGGCTCACCCGGTGGCCGCCCCGCAAAAGTTCCTCGGCAAGCCTCACCCCGTACACCGCACCGGAGGCGCCGGTTATGGCCAGGGCGAAGTGACGTGACGGGATCATGCGGCGCCCCGGGTCAGGGTGTCGAGCAGGGTGGCGGCCAGGATGGTGACGGAGATGTAGCCGTTCATGTTGAAGAAAGCGGCGTCCAGCTTCTCGAGGTTCCCTCCCCTGAGGAGCCAGTGCTCGTACGAAAGCATCGCGCAGGTGGCGACGCATCCCAGGAGGAAGAAGGGCCCGAGCTGCAGGGTAAAGTAGAGGGCCAATAGCAGCACGCAGGAGATGAAGTGGAAGATGCGGGCGGTCCAAAGCGAGCCGTTCACCCCGAGCCGGACCGGGATGGAGTGCAGGCCGCGACTGCGGTCGAACTCGAGGTCCTGCAGAGCGTAACAGATGTCGAAGCCGGCCACCCAGAAGAGGACCGCGAAGGCCAGCAGGAAAGCCGGGACCGGCGCCTCGCCGCTGATGGCGATCCAGGCGCCCAGGGGAGCACCGGCGAGGCAGATGCCGAGCACCACATGGGCGAGCGAGGTGAAGCGCTTGCAGTAGGAGTAGAGAAAGAGAAAGCCCAAGGCCACCGGTGAGAGGTAGAGGCAGAGCGGGTTCAGCATGCGGGCGGCGAAGAGCATGAGCATGATGGAGAGGGCGATGAAGACCATCACCGGCCCCTTCCCGAGGAGCCCCGCCGGAATGGCGCGGGTGGCGGTGCGGGGATTCTTCGCGTCGATCTCGGCGTCGATCACCCGGTTGAGCCCCATGGCGGCGGTGCGCGCACCCACCATGGCCAAGACGATCCATCCCGCCTGGGAGAGGGCCGGCAGCCCGCGGGCGGCCAACAGCGCGCCGGTGAAGGCGAAGGGAAGCGCAAAAATGGTGTGGGCGAACTTGATCATCTCAAGGAAGACCCGCACCCGGTCGAACATGGTCATCTCTACTCCTGCCTTGCCGTACATCCCGGCATCTACCTCCGTTTTGCTAGAAACCGTACTCGCGCCAGCGGCGCTCCACCAAGCGGGCGACCGCGGGATCGGCAACGAGCCCGGGCGCCCCGTCGCCACCTTCGGCGGGGAGCTTGCGGGTGGCATCCACCCCTAAAACTCCCTCCCCGGCGACGAGATCGTCCGGGAAGCGGACCCCGTTCAAGGCCCGCCAGAAGAGCTCGGCCCAGGTGGCCTCCCGCTCGCCGGCGTCGACCACCACGAGGAGTTTGCCGCGCCTAAGCCAGCTCCCCTCCCGTAGCGATTCCAGCACCTTGCGCCCCTGCCCGGGGAAGGTCTTCCGGATGGAGACCACCGCGCAGCCGTGGAAGATCCCCTCCATCGGCATCAGTATGTCAACCACCTCGGGACAGAGCCGGGTAACCAGGGGAAGGAGGATCCGTTCCGCGGCCCGGGCCATCCAGCAGTCCTCCATGGGAGGGGCTCCCACCACGGTCGCCTGCAGGATCGGGTCCTTCCGATGGGTGATCCTCTCCACCCGCAACATCGGGACCTGTTCACCCGGATGATAGCTCCCGGTGTGGTTCCCGAAAGGTCCTTCGGCGGCGAACGCCCCCGGCTCCAGGTATCCCTCGATGACCAGCTCCGCCCGGGCCGGAACGCTCAGTCCCGGGAAAAGGGAGGGGGTAATCTCGACCGGCTCGCCCCGCAGGTAACCGGCGAAGGAAAGCTCGTCGAAGGAATCCGGCAGGGGGAGCGAGGCAGCCAGGGTCAAGACCGGGTCGGCACCGAGCGCGATGGCCACCGGCATGGGGACCCCGGCCTCGGCATAGCCGCGGTAATGGGCAAAGCCGCCGGAGCCCGGTTTCCAGCGCAGACCGGCGGTGGCATCGTCGAAGATCCTCACCCGGTACATGCCGCAGTTCACCTCTCCGGTGGCGAGGTCCCTGGTGAAGACCAGCGGCAGGGTGATGAAGCGGCCCTCTTCGCCGGGCCAGCTCTTTAAAAAGGGGAAGCGGCCGAGCCCTCCCCGCTCGATCGTTACCTCGCGGCAGGGAGCGGCCGGGACGGACACCGGGGGGACAGCCAGGGCGGGGGAGGCAAAAAGGGGTGCCGACCGGCCGGTCAGTTCGCCGAGACCGGCGACTCCCAGGGCCAGGGCCATCCGGGCGGCGGAGCCGAAGAGGTTGGTGGCCACCGGGACCGCGCTGCCCCGGACCCGCTCGAAGAGGAGGGCACGCCCGCCGCCGGGCGCCTTGCAGTGGCGGCCGGTGACCGCGGCGATCTCCAGCTCGGGATCCACCTCGGCCGCGACCCGGTGCAGTTCACCGGCGGCGTCGAGTGCGGCGAGAAAGCCGCGTAAGTCCCTGAAGGCCATAGCTACCCCGGAAAATTTCTAAGCGTCAACTCTTACCACCTTCCACCCTGCACTGACAACGTTTTTCTTCCCCACCGGCGCCGGCCGGCCCCCGCGCCGTTCGACTCGCGCAGAGCTTCCTGAACATACCCCCCCTGCCCCAAGTTCAAACTTTGCACACGCCCTTTTTGAACAGGACTTTCAAAACCGCCGCTTTGCACGCCGATTTATCGCGCATATTCGGCCACTTTCAAGTTTTATACGGAACCGGGGAGTTCTGGCACTTCATGTGTAACAGCAAGGGCAACAAGGAAGCAAAAGGAGGCGAGGCCATGAAAACGCCGGCAGCCAATTCGATCGATACATGGGGAAGACGGGGTTTGAAAGGGGCGATGGTCGCCCTGGCACTGACGCTGGCCGCCTGCGGCGGCGGAGGCGGTGGCGGGAACTCTCCGGCGGCCGTCAACAACGCGAGCAGCCAGCCGGTGCAGAGCGCCGCGGCAGCCAACGGCTCCTTCCTCTTCACCACCGATAACTACGGGATGGAAAACGCCAACTTCGTCTGCGCCACCAGCTCCAACCTCGGCCTCGTGCTGAGAGCGGCGGTGGCCACCGGGGTCACCGATCCCAACTTCCGGACCGTGGCCCGCATCGACGTGGCCACCCCCGGCCAGCTCGCCACCGGCACCTCCTACTCGCTCGATCCCGCGGCCTCCTCCTACCAGTTCCCGGGCGCGGTCTACTTCTTCAACGGCCACCAGTCGACCCTTTTGAAGACGGTGGGGGGAACCATCTCCTTCACCTCGCTCGGGACCGCCTCCGGCCAGGCCATCTCCGGCACCTTCGACGCCCAGGTCGAGGACGACAGCGATCCTGCCAAACCGGTCTACCGCGTGGCCGCCAGCTTCAGCTTCGCGAGCGAAGGGGCAGGCGCCATCCTCCCCGCCCCGGCCCCGGTCCCGGCCATCGCCGCCTCGACCTACAACGCCAACTGCGCCGCCTGCCATACGCTCGGGTCGCTCGACTCCACCCAGGGAAGCGGCCCCGACCTCGCCCTCAAGGGGGGCAAGCTCACCCCGCTCTTCCCGGCCAACGCCACCGGTCATAACGGGGTCAACCTCTCCGCCGCCGAAGTCTCCGCCCTCAAAGTCTTCCTCAACGTCAATTGATTCAATCTCTGGGAGATATTTCAGCCCCCCTGTAGTATCTCCCAGGTTAACCCTCCCCGCGCAATCCCCCTTCCGTTTCGCCCGCCTCTTCCCGTCAAAACGCCAACCGCCATTCCCGAAAGGGCCGCCACCCGGCTAGCCGTTACTTTTCAAGCGTTTACACTATTTAGCCCGCCGCACAATCAAGGCAAAAAACTGTCATTGGATCAGGTACGAAAGGTGCACTGACTGAGTTTCGCAGCCTCTCTTCAAAGGGAAATTCCCGAATCACCAATGAGAGCGCTGTGATCTCCTTGTGACAGATACTCCATTTTTTAGTGAGTTAAGCAATGATTTCAGTGCAAATTCCCTTTTTATTTACTGCAAGATTTGCTATTGTGCCACAATTGCTGACCCTACCCTCTGCCGCCAAATGGCCGGATCGGGAAACAGCCAAATGCCGGAAAATGCGTCGAAATGTGACAATCCAGACCGGTGATACAAAAATATCATTAGAAGCTAGTAGAAATCGGCCTCAGACCGTACAGCCGTCCACCAGGAGGAAAACGAGAACCCGCAAGCCGTATCCCGGCCGCTACGGGTGACATAAAACCTTTACAAGTCCACAAGATACCTAACTCCGATAAAGGCAAAGCCGGAGCAATCCGGTGACGCAAAGCCACGGGTCCACGCGAGTGGATAGCCGGGCTACCGAAGAGCATCAGGAGCTAGGCGCCTGGCCATCCGTGAAATGGCCAGGCGGAAACACGCCCGGCTCCTTTGGAAGCCGGGCTTTTTTTGTTTTTGCCACGAGTAATTCGGTTCAGTTAACCGCTCACGTCACAAGGAGGAAGATCAATGAAACTGCAGCAGTCATGGAAGCTCCCGGGTAAGGGATGGGGCGCGGCAATCGCGGCCCTGGTAGTTGGCTCGGCGCTGGCCGCCGGTCAGGCCGAGGCGGCGCTCCCCGGCACCGCCGGCAACGCCATCGTCAGGAACACCATCACCGTCAACTACGCCGACGCCAAGGGCAACGGCCAGCCGACGGTGAGCTCGTCGGTGGACGTCACCGTCAACACGGTGGCCGCCACCCCGACCATCATCTCCCCCATCGCCGGTTCGCCGGGGAGCACCGACGGCACCGGCGCCACCGCCCCGTACACCTTCTCGGTGCGGACCAACTCCAACGGACCGGGAACCGTCGCCCTCTCGGTGGGCGACTGCACCGCCACCGCGAACAACTGCATCGCGCCCTCCAACATGTCGGTTTCGACCACCACGCCGACCGAGCAGTATGCGAGCTTCTACCTGGGGGCCACCACCTTCGACCCCAACGGAAACGGCAGCATCCTCGGGGCCGCCCAGAACATCGCGGCCAACGGGACCATCACCATCGCGGTCCCCGCCGACGGCGGCATCGCCGGGACCAGCGACACCGGCGGGACCCACTCGCTCCCCGACACCACCACCATCAACGGCCTGACCGTCAACGACACCGTCTACATCACCGACGGGACCACCGCCTACGGCCCCTTCATCGTCCAGGCCGTCAGCGACCCGGCCGTACCGGCCACCACCACCAACAACGCCGTGCCGGCCGGCTCCCTCACCCTGAAAAACGCGAGCAGCACCACGGCCATCCCCACCTTCACCCCGCAGGTCGGCTGGCAGATCGTGGAGTCCAAGACCGTCAACGTGACCACCTACCAGGGGATCATCCCGGTGGCCTCGGCCAACGGCACCGGCACCTGGTACACCCAGCTGACCGCCGCCATGGCCGGCGCTACTGCCGCCAACTCCCCCATCGCCCAGGCCACCGCGCACCTCGGCAGGATCTCCATCAGCAAGTACGTCCGTAACGTCACCCACAGCGCCATGACCGGGAGCAACCCCATCGCGGTCACCTTCAACTCCACCTCCAACACCTACTACGGGACCGGCGTGACCGGTAACCCGGGCGACGTGCTGGAGTACCTGGCCGTACTTAGCGACGACGGGACCGGCAACTCGCAGGCGGTCTACGCCACCGACGTGGCCCCGACCTACTCGGCGCTGGTCACCGGGTCGAGCTACGGCACCGGGAGCGGCAACGTCTTCGCGATGGCCAAGATCGGGACCGCCACCACCGGCACCGAGGTATCGCTCTCCACGACCGGCTCCGGGCAGGCCAACATCGCCTACGGCAAGACCACTACCAGCGGCAGCACCACCACCATGTACTACAACTTCGGCACCGGCGCCTCCAACACCTTCCCCACCGGCGGGGGAGGGACCCTGACCCCGGGGCAGACCGGCTACGTCATCTACCAGGTGAAGATCAACTAAGAGAACCCAAGGGAATTTTCCAGCTCAGCTGAACCAGCGAAAAGGAGAGATCAATGTTGAAGCAGGCAAAGATAGTCATACTCGCCATGGCCGTCGTGCTGATGGCAACCGCGGCGTTCGCGGCACCCAAGGTCGAGATCAAGATCAGGGCCGAGAAAGCCAAGATCACCGTCGCCAAGGACGGGACCAAGAGCACCAAGATGGTGCTCGCCAAGAATTTCGCCCCCGGGGAAGTGATCCACTACATCGTGCTCTACCGCAACACCGGCAGCGAGGACGCCACCAACGCGGTGATCAGCGACCCGATCCCGCAGGGAACCGTCTACATCCCGGGGAGCGCCAGCGAGACCGGCGAGGTCAGCTTCTCGATCGACGGCGGGAAGAGCTTCAACCGGCCGGCCCTTTTGACCTACCAGACCAGGGGGGAGAAACGGGTCGCCTCGCCGGAGGAGTACACCAACATCCGCTGGGTGATCAACCGCATCCCCGCCGGGGCCCAGGGGAAAGTCAGCTTCCAGGTGAAAGTCAAGTAACCGTTACCCATAACCTGCATATCCGCTAACCCGAAAAAAGGAGATCGACGTGAACAGGAACCGTGGACGGCCGGCAGCGCATCCAACCATGTAATCGATGCAGAACCTTGAAATGACTTCAATGAAAAGGAGAATCACCATGCAGCACACCTTCAGCATCCGCAGCACCGGACGCGCCGCAGCGGGCGTCCTGGCGCTCGGCGCGCTCCTCGCGGTCAGCCAGCCGCAGGAGGCCGCCGCAAGCACCACTGCCAACACCAAGCTCTTGAACGTGGTAACCGTCAGCTACAAGGACGCGAGCAACAACAACACCTTCTCGGCCAACGCCTCCACCCAGGTCACCGTGAACCTGGTCAAGGCGGGCTTGAACGCCATCGCCGCCCCGACCGGCCCCACCGGCCCCTGGGGCCTTAGCTGCCTCCCGGCCGTCAACACCCCGTCCGGCGGGACCATCACCACCCTCTACGCGATGGTCGCCAACGCCAACGGCTCCGACACCTACAACTTCGGCCTGTCCGCCGCCTCGGGGACCAACACCAACGGGGCGCTGGCCACCAACGTCACCTCCCACTTCCAGTTCCTGAAGTACGACGGGACCGCCGACGGCGCCCAGGACGCCGGCACCCACACCTTCGCCAGCGGCATCGGCGTCGGCCTGGCCACCGGGACCAGCGATACCCTCCTCTTCCCGGGCGGCTCGCTCGACTCCAACACCTTCGCCCCCAACAAGATCGTGGTGGTGACCTACCTGGACGGCAAGAAGCAGGCCTTCCTGGTCTCCGGCGTCTCCGGCGGCTCCGCAGCCACCATCACCGGCAACAACACCGGCGGTGCCTACTCGAACCTGGCATCGACCGCCGGCGAGACCCAGGGTCAGCTCAAGCTGGCCGCCCTCCCCACCACCGCCATCGACGGGCTCAACGTAGGTGCTAACGCCGCCCCCGACTTCGACACCCACGCGGTCGACTTCTCGGTACCGGTCGCCGAATTGGCCCTCGTGCAGGTCAGCGTCACCGCCAGCGTGGCCCAGACCAACACCGACGCCACCGTCAACTTCACCCTGGCCGGCTCCACCCAGGGCCCCACCCCGGTAACCGCCACTGTCGCCTGCACCGACGGCACCTGGGTCGCTCCCCAGCTGACCATCAGCAAGCTGGTGAGAAACGTCAGCAAGAGCGGGAGCTTCGTCGGTAACCTCGGCACCGCCAGCGCGGACCCCAACGACACCCTCGAGTACCAGGTCACCGTTACCAACACCGGCGGCGACGCCAACAAGGTGGCGGTAACCGACGCGGTCCCGGCCTACACCACCCTGGTGGCGGGTAGCACCTACGGCACCAGCGCCGCCACCCCGACCGGTTCCAGCATCTTCGCCCAGGTAACCAAGAACGGCGGCACCGCCATCAACATCGACATGGGGACCTCGGCCGTGGAGAGCGCCAACGTGGCCGCCGGCGACGCCACCAGCACCGCCGCCAAGAGCCCCATCAACTTCTACCTTGGCACCAGCGCCAGCACTTCCGCCGGCGGCACCGTGAAAGCCGGCGAGACCTTCGTGATCATCTATCAGGTGAAGGTCAACTAGCCGGCCGGGAGCGCTCCGTAGCGGGCGCTTCTCCATGGCGGGAGACGGTCCTCCCGCCGGACCATGGATTCGGGTTCCCCGCGGCGTCAGGGGAAAAGACCGGGCAACAGCCCCGGCCGCGGGACCCAGCACTTTTGAATGATGTATGACAAGGAGATAGCAGTATGAACAAGATCAGGACCTCGCTCTCCCTGCTCGCGCTGGCGCTGGTGACTGCGGCAAGCAGCAACGCCTGGGCATCCACGGCGGCCAACACCCAGATCGTCAACACCGCAACCCTTACCTTCAACGGCGGCAAGAAAGACGCCTCGGTCACCGTCGGCGTCAACCTGGTGGCCGCCGCCCCGACCCTGGTGCTCAACAACGGCACCGGCAGCTACATCACCACCGACAACCAGGCGCTGACCGACTCCCTGGTGCTCACCTCCAACGCCAACGGCCCGGCTACCTACCACGTGACGGTCGCCATGGGGAGCTCCGGCGCCCAGGCGGTGGTCAACACCACCAACCCGTCGGTCTCCGACGGCAACTCCGGGCTCGGCTTCGACGTCGTGCTGGGCGCCTCGGTCACCACCGTGGGGGCCTCCAACGCCTCCGGCGCCAACACCCTGGTCATCCCGGCCCCCGACGCCGCCCACGTGACCGGTTCCGGCACGACCCTCCAGGTCAACGGCATCGGCATCGGCTCGGTGATCACCTTCTCCAGCTACACCCGCAACGTGACCGCCATCGCCGTCAATGCCGACGGCACCTACACCCTCACCTTCGACGGCACCGCCCTCGGCACCCCGATCGCGGCCGGTACCCCGGTCTACGAGCAGAAGACCGTCAACAACATCACCGTCAAGCCCGGTACCGTCATCCAGCTCGGCACCGCCATCAACGTCTACGCCCAGGCCAACGTCACCACCGGCGGGGTCTCCGGCAGCACCCCCAGTAACTGGGCGCTCAACACCTGGACCAGCGGCTCCCCGAAGGTCGACATCACCAAGTACGTCCGCAACGTCACCACCGCGAGCTCCAACAGCACCGGCTCCGGGGCAACCTCCTTCGCCATTAACGGGGCGGCCAGCACCAACTACTACACGAGCGGCGTGACCGCCAAATCCGGCGACGTCCTCGAGTACGTGATCAGGGCCGGCAACAACTCGGGCACCGACGACATCACCGGAGCCGCCCTCTCCGACGCCGTCCCGACCAGCTACGTCGTCCTCCAGTACGGCGCCTTCGGCGGCTCGGGCGCCGACGTCTTCTACTCCCCGGCCGGCGACGGCACCGGCTCCGCCCTGGCGCTGGGAACTTCCGCCGCCACCAACCAGGCCTACACCGCCGCAACCAACAGCGCCACCACCACCCTGACCGTCAACGTCGGGACCGGCGCCGGCGTCAACACCCTCGGTACCATCGCCAAGAACAGCGGCACCGAGAACTTCGTGATGATCGTCTACCGCGTAAAAGTGAACTAGGCGGAGATTGTCACGCGAATGACCCGAAGCCTGATTAACAGCCTCCGCGGCATGTTTGCCGGCCTTGTGCCCGGCAAGAGTGCCGGCGGCCTCACCGGCCGCCACGAAGGCCATGGTGCGCCCGCGCCACGGTCCACGGCGGAGCTGCGTCCGGCTTCCGGGTCGCCCGGCAAACGCACCTTCCAGGCAGGGCTCCCGCTCGCAGGGGCCCTGCTCTGGATGGTCGTTTCCCTCCTGTCCGCCGCCACCGTGTCGGCCCAGGAGAGCATCGTCAACACGGTCCAGCTTCAGAGCAACTCGATGGCCCTGGCGGAAAGCCGGGTGACGGTCGTAAAGGCCGCCGTCTCCGGCGCCCCGGTCCTCGAGTTCCTCAAGTACGCACCGCTTCTTTCCACCGCCGAGCAGGTGGTGGTCTCCCCGACCTACTACAGCACCACCGGCAACTCGAAGGCCTCCTTCTCGATGATGCCGCCGCCGGTGCCGGCCGGGTCGACCGCGCCGATCGATCTCACCAAACCGGTACCGCTCATCCCGACCACCATCTTCCACCAGTGCGAGCCGATCTTCGTCCGGCTGACCGACGAGGGGAGCAACCTCGACCCCGCGGTGGCCGACAGCGCGGTGGTCACCCTGACCGATCCGGCCACCGGCGACGTGGAGGTGCTCCGCCTGAACGAGACCGGGGCCGACACCGGGGTCTTCACCGGCTACATCCAGTCCTCGGGGAGCGCCTGCCAGGTCAACCCCGCCCCGGGGACCTACTCCGGCTACCTCCCGGTCACCGACGGGAGCAAGATCACCGCGGTCTACACGACCACCGACGGCACCGAGACGGTCAACAGCGTGGCCATCGTCGACCCCTACGGCATCCTCTTCAACAGCATCACCGGCAAGCCGGTGGACGGGGTCACCATCACCCTGATCGACCAGGCGACCGGCCAGCCGGCCCAGGTGTTCGGCGACAACGGGGTATCCACCTTCCCGGCCACCATCGTGACCGGCGGCACCCCGACCGACACCACCGGCAGGCGCTACGATTACCCGCCGGGGCAGTTCCGCTACCCGTTCGTCAAGCCGGGGTCCTACCGCTTCCAGATCACCACGCCCCCCGGCTACTCGCTCCCGTCGACCGTCTCCGATGCCCAGCTGCAGGCGCTTCCGACCGGCCCCTTCTCGCTCACCACCGGGTCGAGGCTGGAGCCGTTCGTGGTGAACCCGGGGCCGTCGGTGCACATCGACATCCCGATCGATCCGCTCCCGGCTTCGCTTTGGCTGTTGAAGAGCGCCGGGAAGGGGATGGCCGCCATCGGCGACTTCGTTCCCTACCAGCTCGACCTCACCAACAACGACGCCGCGGCGACCGCGTTCAACGTGTCGATCACCGACACGCTCCCCACCGGGTTCCGCTACCGCCCCGGCTCGGCGACCGCCAACGGCGCACACATCGGAGACCCGGCCATCGCCCCGGACGGGCGGACCATGGTCTTCAGCCTGGCCGACCTGGCCCCCAAGGCGAGCGTCAGCATCCGCTACGTGGTCGAGGTGGCGGCCGGTGCCCATGACGGCGCGGCGATCAACTACGCCACCGCGAAAAGCTACGGCGCGGCCTCCAACACCGCCCAGGCGACCGTGGTGGTCCACTCCGACTTCATGAACAGCAAGAGCCTGATCATGGGGAGGGTCGAGCGCGGCCCCTGCGGCCTCGACTGGGACGAAGGGGTGGAGGGGATCCGGATCTACCTGGAAGACGGCACCTTCGTGAACACCGACAAGCGCGGGATGTTCCACTTCGAAGGGGTGAAGCCGGGGACTCACGTGATCCAGCTCGACCTCGACTCGCTCCCCGAGGGGTACCAGGTCTACAGCTGCAGCGACAACACCCGCTTCGCCGGCCGCTCCTTCTCCCAGTTCGTGGATGCCCAGGGGGGAACCATGTGGCGGGCGGACTTCCGGGTGGGAAGGCCGGACGACGTGGCGCTGTACCGGAAGCGGGCCACCGAAAAGGCCGAGGCGGACAAGAAGAAGGCCGACGAAGCGGCCATGAAGATCACCGAGGCAAGGCTCGCCGAGCTCAAGAAGAGCGCCGAGGCCGCGGCGTCGGCCAAGGCGGAGGCCGAAGAGGTCGAGCCTCCCAAGGACGACTGGGCCCCCGAGCAGGCAGGGAGCGAGCCGGAGCCCGAGGCCGAGCAGACCGCCAAGGACGACTGGAGCGATCCGCAGCCGGAGGCGGCTCCAGCCCCGGTGGCCGGGAATTCCGCTCCCGACGCCATTGCCCTCGAGTTGAGAAGCCAGCTCGAGGAGGGAAGGGTCATCCTCACCCCGGCCGTCGAGCTCTCGCGCCTCCCGGCCCGCACCCGGGCCCTCGAGATCGAACTCCCCGCCGGGCTCCGCTACCGGGCCGGAAGCGCCACCCGCGGCGGCAAGCCGGTCCCCGATCCGGCCGTCTCCGGCCGCGTGCTGAGCTTCCCCCTCGAGAACGGCGGGGCAGGCGAGCGGGTCGCCCTGCGGCTGGCCGCCGACTTCACCCCCGAGGCCCCCTCCGGCGAGTTCATCACCCGCGCCACGGTGGCCTACGGCGGCGAGAGCGGGAAGACCGAGCACACGGTGTCGGTCGAGAACGTGGTGGTCAGGATCAAGGAGCAGGAGGCGGGCTCGCTGCCGAGCCTGGTGGTGCGGCCTACCTTCGAGGTGTTCGAGGCGGCGCTCTCCCCCGATGACAAGAAGACCCTGGACGCCACCGCCGAGACCATCCGGAACTTCACCGCCAAGGGCCTCATGCGCGTGCGGCAGCTGCTGGTGGTCGGCCACACCGACTGGACCCGGATCGCACCGAGAAGCCGGAAGGTGTACCGCGACAACGCCGCCCTCTCCCAGGCGCGCGCCCGCAGCGTCGCCCTCTATCTTAAAGAGAAGCTCGGGCTGACCCCGGCCCAGATCTCCGCCTCCGGCAAAGGGCAGAGCGTCCCGATAGCGAGCAACAAGACCGCGGAAGGGCGCTCCCTCAACCGCCGCGTCGAGGTGACCATCCTCACCGAGCAGGTGGTCGAGCGGGTATCCACCAAGATCACCAAGGACGCCGACCGCGCCACCCGGAACATCCCGGGCCAGGGCTCGGCCAGCGCGGTTCCCGGCAGCGGCCCGGCGGCATCGGTGGTGGTAAACGGCGCGGCCGATGCCAAAGCGGCCGGTGCCAAGGGAACCACTGTCCCGGCCAACGATGAGAACGAAGAGAGCGAAGGTACCGAAGCGGCCGGGTCCGTGACGGGCAGCACCGGGCCCGCCGCCACGGGCGCGGCATCCTCGGTCTCCGGATCGCTCCTCCCCGGCTTCCCCGCCGCCAGGGGGCTCGCCGGCTACCCGATGCTGGCCGCCAACCTCGCGGCCCCGGCCACCGCCGCGGTAAGCGGCTACCCGTTGCCGCTCGTCTCCGAGACCGGCGCCGCCATGATGAGCATGCCCGCTTCCGGAAGCGAATCCGAGGTCTGCTATCTCGCGACGGCAGCGGCGGGGGATTCCCCCAAGGAAACGGCGAAGAGCCCGAGGCTGACCGAGGTGGGGATCATGTCCCCGGCCGACGGCTTCCTCCTCCCCGACCCGATCTCGGCAGTCAGGGTGGTGATCGATTCCCAGCTCACCCCGCACCTTCTGGTGGACGGCTCCGAGATCGGCTCCGACCGGATCGGCTTCACGCTCAAGGACAACAGCACCGAGAAGACCCTCTACAGCTACATCGGCGTCAACTTCGGCGAACCCGGCCAGCACACCATCGTACTGCGCGGTACCGACACCTTCGGCAACGTCCGCTTCGAAAAGATCGCCAAGGTGACCCGCGTAGGCGCCATCGCCACCATCCGGGTGGCGGGAACCGACGGCAACATGGCCGACGGCAAGAGCCCGGTCAAGGTCCGGCTGGAACTCTTCGACGCCGCCGGTACCCCCTTCCGCTCCGCCACCCAGCTGAGCGTGCAGGAAGGGAACCTGAAGCCGTACCGCCAGGAGACCATGTTCAAGGATCCGGCCGACAAAGGGGACAAGGTGACGGTCGACGCCGAGGGATGGGCGCTCTTCCAGCCGGTCAACGCCTCCGGCCCCTACCGCGCGGTGCTCGCCTCCGGCAAGACCACCGTGGAGGTGGAGACCTACGTGCAGCCCAAGATGCGCGACTGGATCCTGGTCGGCCTGGGCGAGGGGACGGTGGGATACAACACGGTCGCCGGGCACATGGAGAACTTCAAGGCCTCCGGCGAGGACAACAACCTCTACGAAGACGGCCGGGTCGCCTTCTACGGGAAGGGAACCATCCAGGGGAAATGGCTCCTCACCATGGCCTACGACAGCGCCAAGCAGAACCCGCAGGCCTCCAACAGCCTGTTCCAGACCATCAACCCGGAGACCTACTACACCCTCTATGGCGACGCGTCGCAGCAGCAGTACGACGCCGCCAGCGCGAGGAAGGTCTACCTGAAGATCGAGCGCGAGCAGTTCTACGCCCTGTTCGGCGACTTCGACACCGGCCTCACGGTGACCGAGCTCTCCCGCTACTCGCGGCGCCTGAACGGTGTGAAGGCTGAATGGCAAGGGAAGAAGTTCGAGGCCAACGTCTTCGGGACCAACACCGCCCAGGCCTACGCCCGCGACGAGATCCAGGGCGACGGCACCTCCGGCCTCTACCACCTGAGCCGCAAGCCGATCGTGCTCAACTCGGACAAGGTGACCATCCAGGTACGCGACCGCTTCCGGAGCGAGATCATCGTGAGCAGCCAGGACATGGCCCGCTACACCGACTACACGATCGACTACGACGCCGGGACCATCTTCTTCAAGCAGCCGATCCCCTCCCGCGACGAGAACTTCAACCCGATCTTCATCGTGGCGGAGTACGAGGTCAACAACCAGGGGACCGAGGCGCTCACCTACGGCGGCCGGGTCGGGGCCAAGCTTCTGGACAACAAGCTGAAGACCGGCTTCACCTATCTCCACGAGGGGCAGATCACCGGCTCCGCCAACAGCTACGGCGTGGACGCCACCGCGAGACTCTCCACCGGCACCACGCTGAAAGGCGAGGCCGCCCATACCGACACCGACTACGCGGGCGATCACCGCCACGGCGACGCCTTCCTGGCCGAGGTGCAGCAGCAGTCGAAGAGCT
Organism: Geomonas sp. Red32; assembly: GCF_023652955.1. GTDB lineage: Bacteria > Desulfobacterota > Desulfuromonadia > Geobacterales > Geobacteraceae > Geomonas. The sequence continues at coordinate 583,989 of NZ_JAKLOY010000001.1, forward strand.
TCGTGGGGAGGGCCTACTTCCGCGAGGAGGAGAACGGCTTCGGGCTCGGGCAGCAAAACGGGAGCGAGAACGGGACCCGCAAGTTCGGGGCCGAGGGGAACTACAAGCTCTCCGACAGCTTCTCGGTCGGCGGCCAGGCCTACCGCCAGTACAACCTCGCCGCCGGCGGCTACCAGGACATCGTGGAGGAGAGGAACACCTACACGCAGGGCCCCTACTCCGCCCACGTCGGGGCGCGCTACGCCAACGACACCCAGGGGGACGGCACCACCAAGGAGTCCGATCAGCTGAACGTCGGGGGGAGCTGGCTCACCCTCAACAAGCGGCTCACCCTGAGGGCGGACCACGACCAGTCGATCAGCGGCAACGCCAACGCCACCTTCCCGACCAGGACCGTGCTCGGCGCCGACCTCAAGCTGACCGAGAAGGTCACCCTGACCGCCGACCAGGAGTTCACCAGCGGCGACGGCGCCAACACCAACAACACCCGGGTGGGCTTGAAGTCGCTGCCGTGGAGCGGCGGGTCGCTGAACAGCAGCATGGAGCGGGACACCAACGACAACGGGGAGCGGATGTTCGCCCTCTTCGGTCTCAAGCAGACCTGGAAGGTGACCGACAAGTGGAGCGTGGACGGCAGCCTCGACCGGAGCCAGACCATGGCCAAGTCCAGCAACTACACGCTGAACACGAACGTCCCGGCCGCCTCCGGCTCCAGCGAAGACTTCACCGCCGTTTCGCTCGGGACCAACTACACCGAGAAGAACTGGAACACCAGCAACCGGGTCGAGTACCGCACCTCCACCTCGGAGGACAAGTGGGGGATCATCTCCTCCTTCATCGGGGAGCCCAAGGAGGGATGGGGCTGGTCGGCGAGGCTGCAGCTCTACGACAGCAAGTCGATCACCGGCGGGACCAGCATCAACGACGACCTGAGGCTCGGCCTGGTCTACCGCCCGCGGCAGACCAGCTGGATCATCCTCGACCGGCTCGACGTCATCTACTCTAACACCGACGCCCCCGGCTCCATCAGCCAGGAGAGCCGCCGGCTGGTCAACAACCTGAATGCCAACCTGAGGCTCACGAGGAGCGAGCTTTCCCTTCAGTACGGCGCCAAGTACGCGCTGGAGACCATCGACAGCATGCGCTACAGCGGGTACACCGACCTGGTCGGGATCGAAGGGCGCTACGATCTCGCCAAGGATTGGGACCTCGGGCTCCGCGGGAGCGTGCTGCACTCCTGGGGGGCCGGCCAGGTCGACTACTCCACCGGCGTATCGGTCGGCTACAACATCGTCCAAAACGCCTGGCTCTCGCTGGGCTACAACCTGATGGGCTTCACCGACAAGGACTTCTCGGTCTCCGACTACACCGCCCAGGGCCCCTATCTCAAGTTCCGCTTCAAGTTCGACCAGAGCTCGGTGAAAGACGCCGCCAAGTGGCTCAACCGGTAGCCGCCGCGGTCCGCTGCATTTCTGCCGGCCCAGCTCCCGGGCCGCGCCATGAGGAAACAACCGTCACATGAATGCAAGCAATCCCCGCCGGACCGGCCGCTCTCTCCTTCGGGGGAAGGGCCCCCTTTCCGTCACCCGTTTCCTGCTTCCACTATTTATATATATAGCGGCGCTGCCGCTCGTCCCCTGCCGCACCGCATCCGCCCTGGTCTGCTCGGTCCCGGGGCAGGACGGACCGGCGAACGTCTCCGGCATCGTCAATACCTATTACGCCGGCCGCTCCAACACCTCGGTCCCGGCAGGCTCCACCGCCGTCCCGGTCGGGAGCATCGACACCTCGGGCGGCGGGGCCTCCACCCCGTTTGCCGCCGGCGACCTCGCGCTGGTGATCCAGATGCAGGACGCCGACATCAGCTCCTCCAACGACTCCACCTACGGCGGGAGCGGCGGGGGGGCCGGTTACACCTCGCTCAACTCCACCGGACTCTACGAGTACGTGGTCGCCTCCGGCCCGGTCACCCTCGGCTCGCTCCCGATCACCTCGGCGCTCGTCAACAGCTACCGGAGCGCCGACGCCAGCGGACTCTCCGGCCAGCGCCGCTACCAGGTGATCAGGATCCCCCAGTACTCCTCGGCGACCCTGGCCGGGCAGGTCAACGCCGCCGCCTGGAACGGGACGACCGGCGGCGTGGTGGCCTTCGACGTGGCCGGCCAGCTCAACTGGAACGGCAGGGTAGTGAACGCCAGCGGCCGCGGCTTCCGCGGGGGGGCCGGGCTGACCGCCATGGGGGACGCCTCCCAGCCGACCACCACCGTCCCCCCCGACACGGCGCCCAACGTCTATGCATCCCCAGCTCCGGCGGTGGGGGCGGTGCCGTCTACCGCACAATGCACCAACTGCTACGACGGCGGAAAGGGAGAGGGGATCGCCGGAACTCCGCGTTTTCTCTACATCCCGGCCGTCCCCGAGAACGGAGTCCGCTACGACTCGGGGAACAACTACCTCTCCAACTTCGCCGACGGTTATCCCGGCGGGAGCTACAGCCGGGGCGCCCCGGGGAACGCCGGCGGCGGCGGCTCCGATGGCAACCTCAACGACAACGACGAGAACACCGGCGGTGGCGGGGGGGGAGCCTACAGCTCCGGGGGGATGGGAGGATACGGCTGGACCCCCAACACCCCACCCGGCGCCCAGACCGGAGGGATCGGAGGCTATGCGGTCCCGCTCGCCCCGGGACGGCTGACCATGGGCGGCGGCGGCGGGGCAGGCACCAGCAACAACGGCACCGGGCCGCTCACCGGCGGGCTCACCTCATCGGGAGCCCCCGGCGGCGGCATCGTGCTGATCAGGACCGCCACCGCCATCGGCAACGCCACCATCAACGCCAACGGCGCCCCCGGCGCCTGGGACCCCAACGGGAACGTCCCCAGCTCCGGCTATTCCCCCCGCATCGTCTGCAACGACGCAGCCGGCGGAGGAGGGGGCGGCGGGAGCGTGCTGATCTTCGCCTCCAACTCGAACGTGGGAACCCTCACCATCAACGCGTCGGGGGGTAACGGCGGCAACAACACCGGCACCGCCGGTTGCGGCGTCTGCACGGCGACCAACTGTCCGCACGGACCGGGGGGCGGCGGCAGCGGCGGCTTCGTGGCGCTCACCACCAGCACCGGGGTGACCGTCAACGTGTCGGGTGGGGCAAGCGGCCTCTCCTCGGGGAGCCCCACCTCCACCCCACCTTACGGCTCCTCCTCCTCGTCGGGCGGGTTCCAGGTCTACACCATCCCTCCGGTCTCCATGCCGGGGGCGAGCGTGGACGCCATGTGCTACCCCTCGCTTACCGTCTCCAAGGTGACCGGGCAGGCCAATGCCGTGCGCGGCGGGACCACCACCTACACCATCACGGTCACCAACCAGACCGGCTACGGGACCGCCACCGGGGTGACCGTCAACGACACCCTGCCGGGCGCCCCCTCCCCCTTCACCTACGCATCGACCGGGACGGTGACGCTCGCCGGGGGAGCCACCCGCACCTCGACCAGCAACCCCGCCGCCGGCGCGACCGCACCGTCGTGGGGAAAATTCAGCATCCCCGGCGGGGGCTCGGTTTCGGTGACCTTCACGGTCAACATCCCGGCAGGGACCAACCTGGCGACCTACCAGAACTCCGCCACGGTCACCTACGACGACCCGACCCGCACCACGGCAGGGCAGACCGTCACCCCGGGCGGCACCTACGCGGCAGGGGGGACGGTGGCCGGGAGCAACTACAGCTCCGCCTCCTCCACCCAGGAAGACGTTACGGTCTGGATGCCTGCCACGGTGACCAAGAGCTTCACCCCCGCCGCCATCGAGGCGGGAGGGAGCTCGGTCTTGAGCATCTCCATCGCCAACCCGAACTCGACCGCAGTCAGTAACGCCTCCTTCACCGACAGCTATCCGGGCGGCCTCAGCAACGCGGCCTCCCCGGGCGCCGCCTTCACCGCCGCATCGATCTCGGCCGGCTGCTCCGGCACCCTGACCGCCCTCCCCGGCGGCGGCAGCCTGGCGCTTTCGCTGGGTGCCGTCCCGGCGGGTGCCACCTGCACCGTCACGGTCAACGTCACCTTCACCACCGCCACGAGCTACACCAATACGCTCCCCGCCCTGGGATTTGCGAACAACCTGAACGTGACCAACCTGACGGCGGCCTCGGCCACCCTTTTGGCCAAGCCGATCATCGTCAAGAGCTTCTCCCCGGTCGCGGTCAACACGGGGGTGAATTCCACCCTCTCCTTCGCGGTCACCAATCCCAATACCACCGGCAACGACCTGCACGCGGCAGGCTTCTCGGACAGCTTCCCGAGCGGTCTCCTCGGCGGGGCACCCAACGGCGGCCAGCTGGTGGCCACCGGCGGCGCCATCACGGTGACCGGCACCGGCTGCAGCGGCTTCTCCCCCACCACCATCGCCGCCAACGCCACGAGCCTCACCGTGAGCGGGGGTACCGTGCCGGCGGCGACCACCTGCACCATCTCCTTCCCGGTGAAAAGCGCCACCACCGGATACTATCCCAACACGGTGACCGGCGTCGCCACCACCGAGACCGGTGCGGCGGGGAGCGGCTCGTCGGCCGCCCTGGGAGTAGGTGTCATCACGGTGGGCGAGGCCTTCTCCCCGGCCACCATCAAGAGCGGGGCAACCTCGACCCTGACCTTCACCCTCTCCAACCCGACCGGGGTAGCCCAGACCGCGGGCGCCTTCACCGACACCCTGGCCAACATGCAGGTGGCCGCCAACCAGACGGTGGGGGGGAGCTGCACCTTTTCCCCTTCCGCCCCGACGCTGACCGCGGGGCAGACCGGCCTCAGCTTCTCGGGCATCAAAATCCCGACCGCCGGATGCACCATCACCCTCACGGTGACGAGCTCCAGCGCCGGGGTGCAGAGTAACGCCACCAGTTCCGGGGTATCCACCGCGCTCCTCCCGGCCGGCCCGCTCTCCTCGCCGGCCAGCCTCACGGTGATTGCCCCCGCGGTCATCGCCAAGAGCTTCTCCCCTTCCACCATCGAGACCGGGCAGAGCTCAACCGTAACCTTCACCATCACCAACCCGAACTCGGTCCCCCTGACCGGCGCCTCCTTCTCCGACACGCTTACCAGCATGCAGGTCTACGCGGCGGGCGCGGCGGGAGGAAGCTGCGCCGGGGCCGCGGGGAACTCCTTCACCGCCGGGCAGACCGGCACCCTGAACTTTAGCGGCCTCACCATCCCCACCGGGGGGGCGGGGTGCACGGTGACGGTCAACGTGACGGCGGCGGCTCCGAGCCCGCTCTCCACCGGCTATCCCAACACCGCCTCCGGCGTCGCGAGCAACGAGGCCAACACCGGCTCCCCCTCCAATTCGGCTTCCCTGGTGGTCGCGGCCCCCGCCGCCATCGCCAAGAGTTTCGGTACCAGCCCGGTCGTGCCTGGAGGGACCAGCGTCATCACCTTCACCCTCGACAACCCGAGCGCCATCCCGCTCACCGGGGCCTCCTTCAGCGACACCCTGACGGGAATGCAGGCGAGCGCCGCCGGCCCCGCCGGGGGGAGCTGCACCGGCGCGGGGAGCAACAACTTCGTCGCCGGCCAGACGGGAACCATCACCTTCTCCGGGCTCACGGTACCGGCATCCCCGGCCACCTGCACCGTCACCCTGACCGTGACGGCCCCCTCGGCCGGGAGCTATCCCAATACCGCCGGCGGGGTGAGCGCCAACGAGACCCCGGCCGCCGGGGCAGGCTCCAACACCGCCACCCTCACCGTCCTGTACCCGCCCCAGATCGGCAACGCCTTCTCCCCCGGCTCGATCCAGATCGGCACCGGGCAGTATTCCACGGTCACCCTGACCCTCACCAATCCCAACGCGGGGAACGCGCTCTCCAGCGTCGCCTTCACCGATACGCTCACCAACCTCCAGATCGCCTCCACCGGCGCGGCGGGGGGGACCTGCACCGGGGCGGGCGGCAACTCTTTCACCGCCGGGCAGACCGGAGCGCTCAGCTTCTCCGGAATCGGCATCCCGGCCGGGTCGAGCTGCACGGTGACCTTCAGGGTGACCGGCACCACCATCAGCCCCGCGGCGGGATACCCGAATGCCACCTCCGGCGCCACCAGCGTCTCCGGTACGCTCACGCTGCCGGCCGGCTCTCCGTCGAACACCGCGTATCTGACCACCCTGCAGGCTCCCACCATCACCAAGAGCTTCAACCCGGGGGCCTTGACCGGCACCGGCAACTCGGTGATCACCTTCACCCTGACTAACCCCAACCCGACCCCGCTCACCGGGGCGGAATTCTCCGACCCGCTCCCGGCCAACATGTCCATACCGGCGGGATCCACCACGCCGCAGAACTACATCGCCTCCTGCAGCGCCACCGGGGCGCCCGCCGGAACCGGCACCTGCACCGGCACCATCCCCTGCGGGAACCCCAACACCAACGGCACCGCGCAGACCGGCACCATCACCTGGAGCGGAACCACCATTCCGGCCAGCTCGAGCTGCACCATTACGGTGACCGTGCGGGCCAGCACCAACAACACCAACTACACGAACACGGTGGGAGGGATCACCACCGACCAGACCTCGGTGGCCGGGCCCGGCTGGACCGACACCCTGTCGGTGACCACCGTCGACACGGTAAAGTCATTCGCCTCGGCGAATGTCCTCACCAACCAGACGGTGAACGCCAACTTCACCCTCACCAACAACAGCGGCACTTCCCGTAACGGCACGGTCACCTTCGTGGACACCTTCCCGGCCGGGATGACCTTGGCGGCACTCCCCGCCGCCACCCCCTGCGGCACCGGTAGCTACTTCAAGGACCAGTCGGGGGGGACCCTGGCGGTGGGCGATGGGGGCTTCACCCTGGTGGCCGGCACCCTGGCCAGAAACGGCGGGACCTGCAGCTTCTCGATCCCGGTCAAGATGAGCAATAACGGCACCTACTACAACACGACGGGAAGCATCTACTCCGGGACCACCCTGATCGGCCCAACCAGCAACACGGCCTCGGTCACCGCCCAGGACCAGGTCGTCCTCACCAAGAGCTTCAACGCGTCGAGCATCGACCTCTACGACACCTCGACCATCACCTACACGCTGACCAATCCCAACACCTTTGCCCTGACCGGCGCCACCTTCACCGACACCTTCGCCAAGAACCCGACCTCGCTGGCGGCCGGTTACACGGTGGCAGCCGCCGCCTACGGCGGAACCTGCGCCGGGGTCACCGGGGTCCCCGCGGTGGGGGCCTCCGCCGTCTCCCCGACCGTGCCGACCCTTTTGCCGGGAAGCTGCACCATAACCGTCCCGGTGACCAGCACCGAGCAGACCGGCCCCTTCCCGATCGCCTACGGGAGCGCCTCGCTCACCGGCGTGACGGTGAACCTGGGAGCGGGGCAGACGCCGGGGGCGGCACCGGCCACCATCCCTACCCTCACCGTCAACAAGCTGCCGATCACGGTGGTGAAGACAGCCAACACGGCCAACTCGAACCCGGGAGGGGCGGTCGGGTACACCATCAGCTACGCCAACCCCAACAACTCCATGAGCCTGACCAACCTGGTCTTTACCGACGTGGTGCCGACCTACTCCTCCTTCCAGTCGGCTTCCTGCGGCCCGCTCCCCGCCTCGCTCACCACCTGCAACATTTCCGCCCCTCCGGTAGGAGGCAAAGGGACGGTGACCTGGACCCTCGGGGGGGCGCTCAACCCGGGCTCCAGCGGGAACCTCTACATCAACGTGAAGGTGGATTAGCTGCGGAGGGCCGAAGGGATGGTGGGCAGGGAGCGAGGGGGCCGGGAGCGGGCACGGAAGCCTTTATTAAGTAACGCGCGCGCGGGGAGAGTTCCCGCCAATTATGTTTTTTTGGTTGACATCCAAAACGAAAAAGGTTAAAAACTGAGCTTCCCGAGAGACGCATCGGAATGTAGCGCAGCCTGGTAGCGCACCTGCTTCGGGAGCAGGGGGTCGGAGGTTCGAATCCTCTCATTCCGACCATTAATACGAAAAAGCCCTTGGCACCTGCCAAGGGCTTTTTTCGTTGGTGCTCCGGTCCCCCTCCGGTCCGGAGAGAACCGAACCTCTACCCATTCATCAAGCGCAGCTCCCTCCCTCACTCTCTTTGATAGCAGACGCGGCAAAAAGACACCACGCCGGTCGTTTCCTTCTCTGTGATGGCACAGAGAGCCGTCGAGAGGCGATCAAAGGACATACACGCCCGCCAGCACAAACCTCCTTGTTGCTCTTCCCTCTGAACTGCCTTTCGTCTCGCCATGCCAAGAGCCCTGAGCGGCCCCCGGCCACTGCTGGGGCCCGATCTCGGCATCCAGTCGCACTTCGGTCAGCGGTCCGGCTTCTCAGACGCCGCGCTGCTCCAGATAGCTGGTGCCCCAATTATGCATTGCCTCGAAGATGGGCCTAAGGGTATGGCCGAATTCCGTGAGAGAGTATTCGACGCGGGGGGGGACCTCAGGGTAGATCTTCCTGGTGACCAGCCCGTCAGACTCCAACTGGCGGAGCTGCTGCGTCAACATCTTCTGGGTCACGCCGCTGATTCCCCTGTTGAGTTCGCCGAATCGTTGCGTCCCTCTCAGGAGCAAATTTCTCACAATCAGGACCTTCCACTTGTCACCCAGCAGATTGACTGTTACCTCAATTGGACATGCCATCGCCATAACTCCCTGTAATCACACATTGGTTACTTCGGAGTGAGTATATGACTTTATAGTGCTTACTTGCAATAAGTTCGTTGCCGTCTTAATCTACCTTCAAAAAACAGGAATTGACAAGGCGTCGGTAGAAAATGGAGGCAATCGCAACATCCGGCGGTTACTGCTTTTCAACAGACTGCAACAGATGGAGGAGGAAAAAGACATGGTAGATAGCACGGTAATCGACGCATTCCACATGATGTGGGGAACTTTCCCGGAACCGGTACGGTTGATTCAAAAGGACCGAAGGGTGCTGGCAGTCAATGAAATTGCCGCGAGCAGGGGAATGGAGGTTGGGGTCTACTGTTATTCAGTCGGCAATCCCGAGTTACACAAAGTATGCTGTGCCAATGAGGCGCTCGTCTCGAATAAGGGGCAACGAATGGATGCACCCGACGGAAGAATCAGATTCTGGAGTCCTGTCAGCAACTGTCCGGGTGTCTTTATCCACTTCGTCATTTTCAGAGAAACGGACCAATGACAGAGCCCCCCCCCCCACGAGAAGAACCATCCGGTCTACAACTCATTCGCCGCAGAACTTGAGGTTTGCTTCATCGAAAACCTGCTTTCGCTCGAAGATGGAAGCATAGACTACATGCCGGCCAGAATGCTGACCGAAGGTAAAGAGGTATAACGTGTCGGGCAGACTGTTGTTTGGTATATCCGGGCTGCCGCTTGGAGTCGGGCAGAAAGTCAACTATGCTTCTGCGATTCCTTATCTTAAGGCGTTCGGGCTGGATGCCATGGAGCTGTTATTCGTTCGGACGGTAAACGTGTCGGACGCGAACAAGGACACAATCCTGCACAACAAGCTGGCGAACGATTTTTATCTGTCGGCTCACGGCTCTCATTACATCAATCTAAACGCCGATGCATCGGAGAAACGGAAAGCATCCATCGAAAGGATTCTGGACGGAGTGGACGCACTTCTCAAAGTCCAAGGGCGAAGCCTGATCTTTCATCCAGGTTACTACCTGGGAAGTTCAAAGGAGGGAAGCTACACTGCAATAAAGGAGAGCCTGTGCAGACTTCCGCACAAGGGAATTGATTACCGTCTGGAGACTACCGGAAAGGGCACTGCGTTTGGTACGCTTGAAGAACTGGTCTCGCTATGCAAGGAGATCCCCTCGTGCAAGCTCTGTATCGACTTTGCCCACATCCATGCAAGGAACAACGGCAGCCTGAAAAACTACGACGACTTTGCCGGGATACTGCAGTACGTATCGGGTCAACTGGGGCAGGCTGCCCTAGATGATCTTCATATCCACATGGGGGGAGTCGAATACGGCGTTAAGGGCGAGAGGAATCACCTCCCCTTGCAGGAAAGTGATTTCAACTACGTCGCCTGTTTGAAGGCTCTGAAAGAGTTCGAGGTAAGGGGGTGTGTGATATGTGAAGGTCCCCGAGTTGAGTATGATTCGTTGCTGCTGAAAAGGACTTATCAGGACCTTTGAGAGGTGCCGGACGTTCCCCTTGGGGGGAGGCCTAGGGGTCACTAGGGGTCTGATCAGGGGTTACCAGAAAACCGGATATTTGTCTTCAATCAGTGCAAAGCTTTTTGTCCCATCCTTCCTCACAAGAACCTCCCCGGATTTCGACTCTACAATATATTTTTCGAAAAACTTAAGTACTACCCTCCAAAACACCTCAAGTATACAAGCGCATACTCCGATAGAGTCTAGGTCATTGACTGATGCAGTTATGCTATCACCGGCAGCGATGACATCTATTCACTGAGTTCCATTCGACTACCTACTGAGCAACAACACCTACCCGCTTAGTAAGTCCATAGCTATTGCCATCCTTGTTCTTTGGTTGATCACTGCCGTAACGGCTGGGGGGGGACATGTCTCGCATCACCATTTTCACCTGCTTCACTCTCCTTGTCTGCCTGCTGGTCCCGGCCGGCACCCTTCAGGCCGCGCCTGAACCTCCGGCCGTCGCCTACACCGGCGTTTTCCTCATGGGAGACACCCACGCCGTCTCCCGATTCCCCGTGTACCGCAGAAACAGGGACAAGCTCAACGATGCGCTGCGGGTCCTCATGAAGCAGGCCGACCAGCACGGAAAGCTCCCCTTTCCCCTGATATTCGACAGCGACATCGAGGATGCCAAGCTCAGTATCGGCAGCACCCTTTCGCTGGCGTTCGTCGTGGTACGCGACGACGTGGTGGCGGAATCCTTCACCACCACCGCCGCCACCATCAACAAGAGGATCGTCAACGTCGGCTTGGTGGCAATCCTCTACGACTCCCGCGAAGAGGAAGGAAAGGAGCGCAACACCGTCCTCTTCAGCTTTCCCCTGGTGGGGTACGCCCAGCGTCTCGAGGGGGACCAGCCGGCCAGTGAGCAGGAGATCGACCGGCTCTTCGTGGAAACCGCCGTGCAAACCGTGCGGGACAACCTGGTCAAGCGCCTGTCGGCGGTCTCGGTGGAAGAAATCGACGGGGAGGTCATCGATACCGATGGCGGCGCCGCCGTCATTACCATCGGCTCCCTCAAGGGGATTGAGGAAGGGCAGAACGTCGGCTTCCTGGTGAATGGCGCCAAGGCCGCCACCGGCCGCATCGTGCAACTCGACAAGGAGCGGGCCACGGTGGCGCTGCCGAAGGATTTTTCCGCCACCAAGGGGATGCAGGTGCGTGCCACCAACATGCGGGCATCCTCCGATGAAACGTTCCAGGTGGTGGCGGTAAAGGTATCTTCCAAGCAGGCTGCCAAACTCTTCGCACCGGAGGTTATCGCTCCCCAGCTCGCCCAATGGTACTCCAACTTCCTGAGCGAGCGAGGCGGCAAGGTCGTGCTGCCGTCCCGGGTCGGCGGCTCCTGGGACGACCGGGCCGCGGCGGAAACCTTCAGCATTCTAGACCGCAGGGGAAACGAGGTCCGCATCGAGCTTCCCAGACCGAAGTACCCGGTTACCCTCGACCTGACCGGGGTTGCCAGCAAAGTCGCCGCCAGCAACGACGTGAACGACGTCTGCCTCTACAAGGCCTGGATCAAACTGACCCTTCCGGGGAAAAGATACGAAAAGACCTTCGACCTGGTGAGCTCGAAGTCCCTCATCAAGGGGGTGCAGAGCTTTGCAGAGAAGGACGAACTGTACGACCTGCTCTACCAATTGACGGCGAAAATCGCCAAGGAGGCCGATATATGAGAGCTCTTTTCCTGAGAATCCTGGTGCTGTGCGGCCTTTTGGCCGTTGCCGCATCCGCTTGGGCCGGACAGTCCGTCACCGTCGTGGGGCGGGCCGAGATCGCCGGCGGCAACGTGGACGCCGCCCGCAACAATGCCCTGGCCGCCGCTTTCCGCGAGGCGGTGGAAAAAGGAATCGGCGTCTGGGTGCAGAGCCAGACCGAGGTAAAGGATTCCGCACTGGTGCGGGACCAGATCCTGACCCACTCCCAGGGGTACGTGACCGATCACGAGGTGATCAAGGAAAAGGTGGAAGGGAGCACGCTGTCGCTGACGGTCAAGGCCGAGGTGGCGGTGGACAAGATCGGGGCCGACATCCGCTCGATGGTCGGCAGGCTCAGTACGCAGATGGGGAACCCGTCGATCACCTTCGTGCTGACCACCTGGGAAAAGCGCGGGCTGAAAGGCTCGGCGAGCAGCACCGACACAACTGACGTCTCGGTCCGCTCCACCGCAAAGATGAAATACGACACCGCGGAGGAGGACGACGCCAGCGAGAACGGCAAGGCGGCGGTCGCGGGGAAAGGCAACTACCAGGAAGGGCCGGACGGCATTTCGCTGTCAGGTTCCGCCGAGGCGTCGGCCTCCGAGCATGCGGCGAGGCGCGCCAAGGGCCGCCACGAGGCCACGGCGGATTCGGATACCGGGGTGAAGGTCGCCAAGGCGCGGAGCTATTTCGAGATCAACGAGGAGCTCTACAAGAAAATCCCGGACATGACCATCATCACCTCCTTCCAAAGGGAGTTTTTGGACAAGAACTTCAACGTGATGGCCGCCGACAAGGCCCGCAGCATCGCGGTCGCCGAGTCGCTCGCCCAGACCTCGGTGAATCCCAATGACCGGCAGGCCGTCCGCGAGATGGCCGCCAAGCAGGGGGCCAACTTCGTGGCACGCGGGGAGGTCACCATTCTCGGCATAGGGGTCTCCGAGGCGACCGGCAACCAGGAGGTGAAGACCAAGATCGACGTCGAAATCATCGACGTCAACTCCGACGACGTGGTCGGCTCCTACACGAATACCACCAAGGCTTCCAGTTCGGAGGTGGGCGAGGCGCGGACCCAGGCGATCATGAAAAACGCCGTGCAGGCAGCGCGCAAGCTCGCTTCCCAGACCGTGGACGTCTGGCAAAAGCGCGCGCTCAACGGCCGGCTGTACACCGTCGAAGTCCGCAAGATAAAAAGCCAGCGCGGCCAGCAAAGGCCGATCGTCCTGGCCCTGAAGGACATCGCCCAGATAGTCAGCCAGACCAACCCGGATCCGGGCGTCCTCCTGGTCAAGCTCAACTACAAGGGGAACAAGGAGGATCTGGAAAACGCCCTCCTCGACTCCCTCGGCAACAAACCCGGCTTTTCCGCGTCCGAATTCGACGGCCCCGTCTACGAGAATGGCAGCATGGTCTTCACCTTCAAATAACATGCAAACTGCACCGGCACCGGCATGAAACAACCCGCACCGGGGGTGCCGCTAATACCACACAGGAGGAAACAACATGAGGAAAGTAATCGGTTTGATGGCGATGGTTCTGATGCTCAGCAGCACCCAGTCGTTCGGGGGGATGTTCGACATGATCGGCGGCGCCAAGAAGGACAGCGGCCAGAAGGTCGACGTGAAGGCGCTGACTGCCCGCGAGGCTACCATCAAGCTCCGTGTCAACGCCGCGACGGTGACCCTGGCCGGCAGCGTCGCCCAAGTCCAGAAGGCTTGCGGCATGGCCGCCGAGGCAGCCAAGCTGGAGGCCACCATCGAGGAGGCGAAGAAAAATCCGCAGGATATGGAAAAAACCAAGGTGCTCTGCAGCGCGGTAAACAACGCGGGTTCCGCCATCAACAAGCTCAACCTGGCCTCCTCCATCAACCTTGCCGACGCCCGCACCTCGCTCGGGAAGTCGCTTCTGCTCCTGGGCGCGGGATCGCTGCTGGACCTTCAGGCGGTCAATGACGCCAAGGGGCTCACCAGCGACATCTCCAAGGGCATCAACGATGTGAAGTCCTCTCCCACCACCTACGGTTTCTCAGCCGTCAAAGACCTCACCTCCGGCCTGAGCACGGCGAAGTTCGTCGCCGAAACCATCCCCGGCCAGCTCGGCACCATTACGGATCTCTCCAAGGGGCTGGTCAAATACGCCCAGGCCAACAAGATTCCGCTCCCGACCGAGAAGGAAAAAAGCCAGCTGGCGGATGACCTGCAGCCGAAGTAATCCCGGCGGCCGTCACCGGAGACCAGCCGTTTCACTAAAGGAAGGTAGCGTATGCGAAGATCATTTCTGATCGTGGCCGCGATAATGCTCTTGGGAGTTCCTCTTCCGGTCCTTGCCGATAATTTCGGGGACGACGACCAGCCGGATGCGCCTTCGGGGGACACCTTCCGGTACGACAACACCCAGAAGCTCCAGCACAATCGCCTGCTCGGGAACACCAACAGCAGCGTCAACATCACCATCAACTCTCCGTGGACGTCGCCACCCCCCTCTCAGGACGCCCCCAAGCGGAAAGCGAAACCGAAGAGGAGCGCTTCCGGCGAGGGGGGTGGTTTTCCGACCAAGCACTCCGAAAACGGAGACTACGACGTTACCCTCAAGGGGTGCACCAAGACGGACGACGTGGCCAGGTGCCAGGTTTCCATCACCAATGACGGCAGGGTGCGGACCTTTCATCTCTACGGTCCCCATTCCGCACGCGACAACTTCGGAAACGAATACCGCGGGTCGGTGGCCAAAAGGCACAAGAGCAACATGGAGATCGAGTCGGCAGCGACCGGCTCCACCGCCATCGAGTTTACCGTGACACCCAACGCCGGCACTCTCGCCACGCTCAAGCTAGGGATTCACTGCGGCGACACCGAGTATTTCACCTTTACCCAGGTACAACTGGAAACGAGGTAGCCAGGTCCCCGCGAGCGTGGAACCTGGCTACCCATACTTCCGTACCACCGAGGAGATTTCATGAAGTCACTACTATCCGCCGTACTCATCGTCATTTCCTTTGCCTGTGCCGCGATGGCGGCCGATTACGTCGACGGAGCGGGCCAGAAGGTCGCCCTTCCTCCGGCCGATTACGTCAATGGCCCCACCGGGGCATCGGTCACCTTTAACGACGACGGGAGCATCAAGTCGGTATATGCGGTTGGCGAGGCTGAGCTCACCTTTGGCGACCGCAAGGACGAGCGTCTGGCTATGCAGAAAGCCACCATGAGGGCCAAGGCAAACCTGGCCAAGTTCTTCAACGAGAGCATCGCCAGCCAGGAAACCATGGAAGAGATGGTGAAAGAATCGGGGACCGCCTCCGCCAAACACGACGGCCCGACCGAGACCTCCGCGGTAAGGGAGACCTTGGGAGGCCAGCTCGAATCGATCAGGAACAGCGCCTCGTCCATCCTCAAAGGGGTCATCACCCTCGGCTCGCAGATAGACCGGCCGGGAAAGATCGTCAGGGTAGCCATCGGCACCAACGAAAAATTGATGAAGTACGCGGACAACATGGCCGCGAAGACCAAGCAGGACCTGTCCGATCCCCCCGCCGGAGCGGCTAAAGGGAACGCCGGCGGAAGCCTCGCTACCGGGGCGGGCAGCGCGCCTGCCGGTATGGAAACAAGAAGCAACTCCGTGAGGGACTTCTAGCCATGAGATGGTTAATCGCCGCCGCGGTCCTTGCCGGGCTGGTGGGTTGCGCCGATACGGGTTCGCTCCACCGGCCGGATGGCTTACCGGGCGCGTCCCCGGACGCCAACAGGGTGAGTGCCGGTCCGCCCCCCGTCGAACGCAGGGTGAACCCGGCCGTGAAGGATTTCTAGCGATGAGATCCTTTCCGGTCCTGATAGTACTGTTTATGACGATGACCGGTTGCGGCCCAACCGGTCATCTCCCTCCGGCGGCAATATACAGGGATGACCTGGCCAGGTTTGGCAATGATCACTGTAAGATCGATGCCGTGACCGTAGTCGACTACCACCATGTTCCATCCTTCTGCGTAGCATCGCAGGATCCCAACCTCTTCAAAGACAGTGATCCAGTCATAGTTCGCAAGCTCACCCTGAAGAACAAGAAGCTGCTGTTCGATTACCTCAACAAAGACAATCCAAAACCAAGGAGGGTGACACTGTCTGGCTGGCAGTCATCCAAGCCGGCAACGATCGACGGTTACGCGGTTGTCTATGGGGTGGTTCCCGTTGCGTCGGTGCACCCGTAGCCCCCTCTTGTAAAGCTGAAGCCGGAACCAGGTGCCACCGCATCACGCGTCCGCCAAGGACCAGGTCGACTCAGGGACTCCTAGAACATGAGAATTTCACTATCGAACCCGCCCCCAAGAATTGGCAGCGGGAGGCGCTGCCTCTGGCTGGCATGGCTTTTCGTGTTCATCGTTATCAACCATCCCTTCACTCAAACCTGCCACGCCGGGGAGCATCCGCTTCTGGATACCGCCAGACGTCACGGGGTCACCGCTCCTCCCAGCGAGGTTTTCATCGTCGAGCGGGAGGGAGGGACCTTTCTGGTGGGAATCGGCCAATGCGCGCTGAACGAGGGTTCACCGCGCGCGGCCTTGGTGGCAAGAACGGTGGCGAGGGCGCTCGCGCAGAAAGCACTCACCAACTTCATCCACCGTGTAACGGTGAACGTGAAAGAAACCCTGACGGAGGAAAGGAGAAGGGTGGTGGTCGAGCGCCCCGGCCAGCCCCCCCAGGTGGTGGAAACCTCCCGCTCGAAGTACGAGGAACTGATATCGGAAAGGGGCGAGGGGCTTCTCAGGGGTTTCGACGAAGTTGGGGAGTGGATGGGGGACGACGGGCAGGATTTCTTCTATTGCCTGGCAGTTAAACTGTAACGCTTCACCTCCTCCCGCCTCCCGGTCCAGTGGCAGGATCTGCTTGTTTGTTGTCATTGAACTCACCGCGGCAGATTCCCTGAACCAGAGCGGTGCAATGTTGCACTGAACTGCCGGAAACACACTTCCAGCCATATAATTTTTATTGCATAACTCTTTACTCGTGGTTTAATAACAGCAACGTGTGGACATACGCCTGTATCTGGGCAAAAAAGTCCAACGAATTACATTACCTGGAGGTCATTGTGAAAAGTGTTCTGCTTACGATGTTGTTTGTTCTTGCCGCATCCTCTGCTGCACAAGCATGGAGTGTTCAAAGCGTTGGAAGTTGTGACGGAAACCGTAGGAATTACACCTTAGTGTGTAGCAGTGGTTCCAATGCTTGGGTATATGAGTTTAGTGATAACTCCGTCAGTCCTTTTTTCGTAAACAGTCCGTCCACCAAGGGATTCAGTACCCTTGATGAGGCCGCTAGGTACACCTGCGGAGAATAAGAAAGGCTTGTCAGGTAGGTGCCGGCTTTGAGGCAGGAGCGTTGCATTCGTCTTAAGCGCCTGGTTGAAGTTTGAGTTACTGCACCTGCTTCGGGAGCAGCGGTTCGGAGATTCAAACCTCTCATTCCGACCGATAATTGGAAAAGCCCTTGGCCCCGCCAAGGGCTTTTTTGTTTCAGCTCCAGTCATCCAAGGCCGACGGTGCAATGTCGCGTTTCGTTCCTCAACGCGACCTACAGTTACCCACCGACTCCTGATCCGATGGCAGGATCTGCTTGTTTGTTGTCATTGAACTCGCCGCGCCCGTGTGCAATGATGCCGCCATGAAACCTACCGCTCACCAAAATTCCAAGCCGAATCCGATCTGGCGCACCGTCGCGGTCGCGGCCTACGAAGGGGCCGAACTGCTCGACATCACCGGGCCGATCGAGGTCTTCACCATGCTCAACCGGTGCCTGGACGACCAGGCCGGGTACCGGATCGTGCTGCTCGCGGAGGCTCCGGGCTCCTTTCCCTCATCCTCCGGGGTACGCCTGGTGGCCGACGCCGCGTGGGGGGACCAGTTGGAGGAGATCGACACCATCGTCGTACCCGGGAGCCCCGACGATGCCTTGGATCGGGCGCTTAAAAACGACCGGCTGATCGGCTGGCTCAGGGGGGCAGACCGGAAGGCGCGCCGGATCGTCTCGGTCTGCACCGGCGCCTTCCTGCTGGCTGAGGCCGGTCTGCTGGACGGCAGGCAGGTGACCACCCACTGGATGGACCTGGACCGGCTGGCGGCATGCTATCCGCAGCTGACGGTCGAGAGGGACGCCATCTACGTGCGGCAGGGGAACATCGCCACCTCGGCCGGGGTGAGCGCCGGGATCGACCTGGCCCTGGCACTGGTCGAGGAGGACTTCGGCCGCCATACCGCGCTGGCCGTGGCGCGCCGGCTGGTCGTGTACCTTAAGCGTCCCGGCGGGCAGGCCCAGTTCAGCACCCAGCTGCGGGCCCAGATGGTGGACGGCGGCCCCCTGGCGCCGCTCCTTTCCCGGCTGAGAGAGAATCCGGCCGCCCGGTACACCGTCGAAAGCCTCGCCGATCTCTGCGCCATGAGCCCGCGCAACTTCGCCCGGATCTTCCGGAAGGAAACCGGCACCACGCCGGCCCGCTACCTCGACCAGCTGCGCCTTGAGAAGGCGGTCGGCATGCTGGAGGAGGGGACCCTCCCGGTCGCCCAGGTGGCGAGAGAATGCGGTTTTACCTGCCCGGAGCAGTTACGGCGCACCTTTATCAGACAGGCCGGGATCAGTCCCATCGGCTATCGCAAGCGGTTCTCCCGCGGGGAGGGTGCATGAATTATCAGTTGAGGAAGGGTGAAGTGGTAACGGTGCTGGCGAGCCGGGCGGTGGCGGCAGTCTGGGTGCTGTCGGGGCGGGTCTGGATCACCAGGGACGGCGACCCGAGGGATTACTGCATCGAGGCGGGGACGTGCTTTCCTTCGCCGCAGGCGGGACGCCTGGTGATCGAGGCGCTCGAGGAGGTCTCGCTCTCGGTCGTCGTGCAGCAGCCAGCCTCGACGGCGGCGCGGGTCATCCTGTCGCTAACGTGCCAGCCGCACCGCTAGGCCCTTGGCAACCGCCAAGGGCCTTTTTTGTTGCCTCTAGTCGGGGGCATCGATGAAAAGAAGCGGCCGCCGGTCTGCCCCCGCGAAGATAATAAAAACTGCACCTGTACAGGGAGGCAGCCGGAGCCTATGCTTCGGCTCATCCGGCCGGCGGAGAAGAAAAGATCGTAACGGAAAGGGTGCTGCGGCGTACGCAGGGTGGTTGTTCTCAAAGAAAAGGAGAATCCAGTGCTTGAACAATTGAAATTAAGGGTGGCGTGCTTTTCATCGTTTATCGTGCTCGTTTCCATGGGCACCGCCGCTTTGGCCGAAGATCTAACCTTCCCGCAGGGAACGGCAACGCCGTCGGAGACCTGCGGAGAATGCCACGGCGCCATCTACCGCGAGTACCTCTTGGGGGTCGGTAGCGATACCCATAGTGCGCATACCCGGGGCAAGGAGGGATGCGCAATCTCCCTCCCCGCCAAGGTCAGTTCCTCGCCGACCGCCCACGCCTCCTCCCTTACCGAAACCCGTGGCGTCAACGTCAAGGACTTCCACTGCAGCAGCTGCCACTTCCCCGATCCTTTCAGCTTCAAAAACGGCGGAGCGAACCCCAAGGTCGAGCCCAAAACGGCGGCGGCCTCCAACGGCGGGCTCACCTGTGCAAGCTGCCATTTGACGCCGGAGGGGTCGATCCGTGCGTCCCACGCCGTCAAGGCTCCGCACCGGACCGTGGTGGAATCCGCCCTCCAGAGTTCCACCATGTGCGGGCACTGTCACGGGTACGCGGCTCCTGAAAAGCGGGTGGTCGGGAAGATGTTCCAGACTTTCCTGGAGTGGCAGGAGGACTACTACAAGCCCGGCCTCGGCAACCAGCAATGCCAGGACTGCCACATGCCGCGCACCCTGCGTAAGACGGCGGAAGATTTCGATGTCCCGCCCCGCGCGGTGGCCCGCCATCTCTGGACCGGTGCGCACTCCCGGCAGCGTCACCTGGGCTCCCTGAGCCTCACCGTCATTCAGCCGGACGAAGGGAAGCGCCTGCTCAACTTCGAGGTGGCCAACATCGGGGCGGCGCACTCGATACCGACCGGCGAGCCGTCCCGGGCAGTCTTTTTGCGGGTGGAGGTGGTGGATAAGAAGGGGGCCGGCAAGGCCCGTAAGGAGTGGATGTTTGCACCGAGCTACGGCAACCGCCCGGACGACAAGGCGTTCGTGGAGGAGGACAAGAAACGTTCCAATGATGAAGCTGCGCGGGCGGACGCGCAAGGGCCGCACGAATCGTCACTGCGTGCGGGTGAGGAGCGGGTGCTTTCCTGGGAGCCCGTTCTGCAGCCGGGAGAGTACACGGTGAAGGCGGAGTTGCTCTACACCATCGACCGTTTCCAGGAGAAGCCGCTCAAAGAGGGTGAGCCGGAGATAACGAGCGCTACCCTTGCCATAACCACCAAATAAGCCTGACGGGGACCTGGTACTGCGCTATCCGCAGTACCAGGCCTTGCAGAGAAGCTCGATTCCCCTCCCGATATCGCCTATCCCCACCCCGCCAAAGCCGAGCAGAAACTTCAACGAATCGGGTTCCCCTGCGGCGTGGGTCATCGAAAACGGGAGGAGCCCGACTCCCGCCTCCCGGGCCCGGCCGATCAGCTCGCCTTCGCTCAGCGCGTGACCGTTGAGCTGCAACACCACGTGCAACCCCGCCCCCTGCCCGAGTACCGCGGCGCGGGCGCCGAAATGGTGCTCCACGGCATTCAAGACGGCGTCATGTTTCTTCTTGTAGAGAGCCCGCATCCTCCGGATGTGGCGGTCCCAGTGCCCCTGTTCCATGAATTCCGCCAGGGTCCTCTGTTCCAGCAGGGAGACCGAGGAGAAGTAATCCCGGAAGACCTTCCGGTAGGCGTCCAGCAGCGAGTGGGGCAAGATCAGGTAGCTCACGCGCAGAGCCGGCGACAACACCTTGGAAAAGGTGCCCGAGTAGACGATGTTGCCGCCGGGATGAAGCCCCTGCAGGGAAGGGATCGGTTTGCCGTGGTAACGGAGTTCGCTGTCGTAATCGTCCTCGATGATCAGCCTGCCGCCCGTCTTCGCCCACTCGATCAATTTCAGCCGGTTGGCGATGGGCATCACGCACCCCATCGGGAACTGGTGCGAGGGGGTGACGTAGGCGATGGTACTGCGGCTCGAGGCCAAGAGGTCCAGGTCCATCCCGGTGGCATTGACCGGGATGGGGGCCAGCTCGAAGGAGTGGTTCCGGAAAACGGACCTTGGCAGGTGGTAGCCGGGGCTCTCGACCGCCACTAACGGCCGGCGCTCCCTCATAAGCTGGGCGACAATGTCGAGGCCGTTTTGGAGACCTGAGCAGATGACGACCTGCTCCGGCTGGCAGATCACGCCGCGGGAGCGCTCGAGGTATTGCTGGATGTGGCAGCGCAATCCCCATTCCCCCTGGGGATCGCGGTAGTCGATCAGCTCGCTGGAGCTTCGCCGCAGGCACTCCAGCAGACACTTGCGCCAAAGCGGTACCGGAAACGCGTTGCGGTCGAGCCGTGCGGGGTGGAAATCGATCTCGAAGCGCGGCGCTGCCGCCGGAAGAGGAGCGGCCACGCGCCCCTTGGGCGGTTGCGGGGAGAGGAGGCCGTCCGGGGCGAGCGCCGACACGAAATACCCGCTGCGCGGCCTGCTGTAGATGTACCCTTCCGAGAAGAGCTCCTGGTAGGAGGTATCGACCGTGTTGCGGCTGATGGAGAGCTCGGAAGCCAGGTCCCTGACCGACGGGAGCCGGGTATCGGAGGGGAGCTTCCCCGAGAGGATGTCGTCTTTGATGGCGTTATAGAGCTGGGTGTACAGCGGGACCGGACCGTCGTGATCGAGGACGAACATGGCACCCCCCTTGTCGAAGTTACCGAATCGTACCCCATCCGCCGCACCAGCGTCAAAGCGAAACTGCCCCCACCGCAGCCGGGCATTTATCCGCAAGAGGAAGGGGCAGGCGGGCGGGCGGAAAACGGATTCCGCTCTTCCGGCCGCTATCGAGTCTCTCCACCCGGCCAGGTGACCTTCCTCTGGAAATACCGAAGGGACACGTGGTAGATTGCCCGGGCGGGCGGGCTTAGGTTCGTGCTCGCGTCCATTCCATCGTCTAGGAGAAGGTATGAAGACCATCACATGGAGCGATTTCGAACGAGTCGAGCTACGGGCAGGAACCATCGTCGAAGTCGAAGAGTTCCCCGAGGCGCGCAAGCCCGCCTACAAGATAACCGCCGACTTCGGCCCCGGGATCGGCACCAGGCGTTCCAGCGCCCAGGTGACCGATCTCTACGGCAAGGACGAGCTCATCGGCCGCCAGATCATCGGGGTGGTAAACTTTCCGGCCAAGCAGATCGGGCCGATGAAGTCCGAGTTCCTGGTCTGCGGCTTCTATCGTGAAAACGGTGCTGTCGTGCTGGCGGTACCAGAGCAGGCGGTACCCAACGGGGCGAAACTCGGTTAGCAGGACCGGCGGCACCAAGTTTTTCATCTTGACATGTCATCGCCCGTGAGCTATTAAGCCCCCTATATAACTGAAGCAGTATCGATAGACGATAATACTAAACCATCCGCGAGGATGGGACGGAAAGCCTACAGGGTCTCACCGAGACAGCCGGGTCGCCGAAATATCATTCAGGATATTGAAGCCCCGGCTTTTTTGCGTCCAGGGACTGGCATAAGTCCTGCGACTGCCAGTGGTTCCGGCCATCCAGCCACCACTGAGCCTTACCATCAAAAGGAGGAAGACATGAAGAAGCTGATCATCGCATGCCTGGCGGCCGCCCTAACCTTGCCGGCAGCCACCGCAGGAGCGGAGAGCATCAGCGGCAGAGTTGGCCTCACCGGCCGCGTCGGGTTCCAGATTCCGGCCGACAACGAGTCCGATTTTTTCCACAACAGCACTGACACCGGCATCGTCGGGGGAGGCGGCATCATCTACGGCATCGACAGCCGTTTCGCCGTGGAGGCGGAGGTCACCCGCAGCGGATTCGGTTCCGAGACCGGGGACTTCGGGGTCACCAACGTCTCGTTCGGCGGCCAGTACCGCTTCGCCAACCTCGACCGCAGATTCGTCCCCTACTTAGGCGCCGGGCTCGACATCCTGATGACCGACTACTACCCCTACGGCGGGGGCATCCGTGACGTCGATACCACGGTCGGCGTTCACCTCTCCGGCGGCCTCGACTACTTCATCCAGAGGCAGCTGGCCTTCACCGCCGAGCTCAAAGGGGTCCTGGCCCCCGACACCGATATCAACGACCGCACCGGAACCCACGTCGGCAATTTCGACCCGTCGAGCGTCTCCGGCACCTTCGGGCTCCGCTACTTCTTCAACTAACCACCACGAGGATTGTACATGAAGAAAACTACCATCTCGCTCGGCCTGACCGTCGCCGCGCTTACGCTTGCCGCATCCAGCGCCCTGGCATCCGCCTCGGTCAACATCAATCTCAACGGCTACCTCCCCGCGCCCCCCGGCGTGACCGTCTTGGTGCAGGACGGCCGCCCCTACTACCGGGAGCACGGCCGGGTCGTCTACCTGGAGAGGGACGAGCGGTACAAGGAGCGCCACCACAAGAAGAAGCACGGCCACGCCTACGGGCACCGCGACCACGACCGGGACCGCGACGAGCGCGGCGAGCACGGCGAGCGCGGGCACCACAAGCACTAGCCCCACCCTGTCTTCCCTTCGCGCCGGTTCTCCCCTCCCCCCCGGGAGAGGGTGAACCGGCGTATCCCGCTTCCCCTACCGCCGTTCCCCTCACCAACCGGCAGGCAATCCCCCAAATCCTCCTTTGTCATGGGGGACTTCGGCCCCCTTCCGCCACGCCGTGGGGGTAGGCTCCGGCTCCCCATTTTTTCCCGCCGCATGCAGGGATTTTGCTTATTCGTCATTTTGCGTGACCGAGGTTCGGCATGCCGAACCTCACTTATCGCCAGGGAATCCTTGGACAATACCGCATTCTGAATGCAACTTTCAATTTTCCGGTACCCCCCTTACCCGGCCACCGCTTCCTCCCGTTTGACATGGGCAGCATTTTTATTAACATTTTCACATGCAAAACCGCCATCCCCTTACACAGCCAGCTTCACTCCTGACATCACCTCATAACAAGGAGGTCCACTATGAGCGGAAGAGCACCGAGGTACCGGATGCAACGGCTGTATCAGGTCCCGCTGGCCAATCTCAAGCCTGACCCGCAACAGCCCCGCAAGTACTTCGACCCAGTAGCACTGGCAGACCTCGGGAGGTCGATCACCACCCATGGTATTCTCCAGCCGATCCTGGCCTGCAAGGCGGGGGACGGAGGGTTGACGGTGGTCTCCGGGGAGAGGAGGTACCAGGCCGCCCTTCAGGCCGGGCTGACCGAGGTCCCGGTGATCGTGACGGCAGGAAACGCGGTGGAGATCGCCCTGGTGGAGAACCTGCTGCGGGAGGACCTCACCGCCATCGAGGAGGCGGAGGCGATCGAACGGCTCAAGGGGGAGCACAGCTACACCCTGGCCGATCTCTCCGGCATTCTCGGCAAGGCGGAGTCGACCCTTTCCGAAATACTCTCGCTCAACCGGCTTCCCGAAACCGTCAAGAACGACTGCCGCAACGACCCGAAGGTCGCGCGCGGAATCCTCCAGGAGATCGTCAAGGCGGGCACCGCCGGGAGGATGTCGGCGCTTTACCAGAAGTACAAGGAGAGGGGGCTCACCCGCGGCGAGATCCGCATCAGGAAACGGGCCATAAAGCAAAAGGAAGCGCAGGACGAGCCTACGTTCGTCGCGCTCTTTCTCCAGAGGCTGGAGGCGCTCGACCTCGACCAGCTAGCGCAGGCGGAGGTGGTCCGGATGTTCGGGGAGCTGAGCCGGCTTCGCCAGGCGGCACAGACCAAATTGAACCTGTTGAAGAAGAAACTGCCGGCCGGGGAAAATGGCGGGTGAAGGGCGGGGGTCCGTTAGGGAGGAGATCCGCTGAAGGCGGGGTAGCAAGAATTGGCCTTGCCTGGAGAAAGGAATTATTCTAGATTGTCGGCGGTCCTCGCCCATTCCGGGACGGGGGCCGCCGGCCTCGCGGAATTACGGCCGCCCGATTTTGTTATGAAAGTGGAATGTTATGATCAATGGCAAGAAAGTTGTAGTGGTCCTTCCCGCCTATAACGCGGAGAAGACCCTGGAGATGACCTACCGGGAAATTCCCTTCGAGTTCGTGGACGACGTGGTCCTCGTCGATGACGCCAGCCGCGACAACACCGCGGGGCTTGCCCAAAAGCTCGCCATCCACACCGTCATCCATCCCGAAAACCGCGGCTACGGGGGCAACCAGAAGACCTGCTACCGGACCGCTCTCGGCCTCGGTGCCGACATCGTGGTCATGCTGCACCCCGACTACCAGTACACCCCCAAACTGATCGCCGCCATGTGCGCGATGATCGCCTACGGCGAGTTCGACGCGGTGCTCGCCTCCCGCATCCTCGGCGTTGGTGCGCTCAAGGGGGGGATGCCGCTGTACAAGTACGTCGCCAACCGCTTCCTCACCCTGGTGGAAAACCTCCTGCTGGGGCAAAAACTCTCCGAGTACCACACCGGCTACCGCGCGTTCTCGCGCGAGCTGCTGGAAAACCTCCCGCTGGACAGCAACTCCGAGGATTTCGTCTTCGACAACCAGATGATCGCCCAGATGGTGTGGGCCGGCTTCCGGATCGGCGAGGTCTCCTGCCCGACCAAGTACTTCGAGGAAGCCTCCTCCATCAACTTCCGCCGCAGCGTCATCTACGGCCTGGGCGTTCTCAAGACCGCCGTCGAGTTCAGGCTTTGCAGGATGGGGCTTTCCGCCAGCGCCATCTTCCCCCGCAACGCAGGCAAGCGCTCGTCCCGGTAACCCCATCCGCCGGGCTTCCCTTTTTCACCCCATCCTCCCGCCGGGCCTCCCCTTTTTTATCCCATCCTCACCCCTACCCTCCCCTTGAAGGGGAGGGAGTTGAACAGCGGGTCAGTAACGCTCGTAGGCGTCGTCGGCATACGGCTCGTCGCTCAGGTCGATACTGTGGCCGGCTTCCTTGCCGGCGGCAAAGGTCTTCGGCCGCTTGGGGGCCTTCCTGGCGGCAGGCGCCGGAGGCCGGACGGGCGCCTTGCGGGCGGGCTGCGCCCCTTCGGCGAGCTTGAAGAATCCCACGGTGTCCTGGAGCTGGGCTGCCTGGCTCGATAGCTCCTCCGCAGTGGAGGAAATCTCCTCGGCGGCCGAGGCGTTTTGCTGGATCACCTGGTCCAGTTGCTGGATCGCCTTGTTGATCTGCTCGGCACCGGTGTCCTGTTCCCGGCAGGCGGCGCTGATCTCCTGGACGAGCTCGGCGGTCTTCTGGATGTTCGGGACCATGGTGCTCAGCATCGCCCCGGCCTTCTCCGCCACGTCGACGCTGGTGGCGGAGAGCTCCGAGATCTCGGCGGCCGCCCGCTGGCTCCGCTCGGCAAGCTTTCTCACTTCGGAGGCCACCACCGCAAACCCTTTGCCGTGTTCGCCTGCCCGGGCCGCCTCGATGGCGGCGTTGAGGGCCAGGAGGTTCGTCTGGCGGGAGATCTCCTCGATGATGGAGATCTTGCCCGCGATCTCCTTCATGGCGGTTACCGTCTGCTGTACCGCCCGCCCCCCCTCCTGGGCATCCTGGGACGACTTGGCGGCGATCTTCTCGGTCTGCATGGCGTTGTCGGCGTTTTGCCTGATATTGGAGGACATCTCCTCCATGGAGGAGGAAGCCTCCTCGGCGGAAGCGGCCTGCTCGCTCGCCCCCTGGGACATGGTCTCCGAGCTCCCCGACAGCTCCTGGCTCCCGGCAGCCACGTTGCCGGCTGCCGATTTCACCTCGCTCACCACGCTGCTCAACTTCTCCACCATGGCCGCCAGGGCCTGCATCAGCTCGTCCTCGGGGGAGCGCTCCGTGATCTGCACGGTCAGGTCCCCCTGGGCAATCTGCTGGGCCGCCTGGGTGATCCTCCGGTTGGCATCCACCGAGCTCTTGACCGCCGCGGCCAGGGTGTCGAAGGTCCCCTTGACCTCCGTGGTATCGGCATCGGCCGCCTCGGTCGCGAGCTGCACGGCAAGATCCCCCTTGGCCAGCCTTTCGAGCCCTTCCACCAGCTTGCGAGTCTCGTGGTTCTGGTAGTCGGCCACCTTCTGCGCCTTGCGGGCGGCCTGTTTCACCGCGGTCAGGTCGGTAACCACCTCGAAGGCTCCGATCACCGTCCCGGCGTGGCCGCGGATGGGGACCCCGGTATAGGCGATGTCGAGATCCAGTCCCGCCGCGGGGTGGGCCTCCGTCTCGCTGGTGGCATCCTGGGCGGTGGTCATGGCACGGTGGCAGGCGCAGTTGGGGGTATTGCAATCGCCGGTCTTGAAGTGGTCGTAGCACTTGGTACCCGCCACCTGCGCGGCGGTCTTCCCTCCCACCCGTGCCCCGAGCTCGTTCATGTACAGGACGTTGAAATCCTTGTCGATGATCATGGCGGGAGCGGGCATCTTGTCCAAAAGGGCCACCAGCCGGTCGATGGTGGCGTTCACCCCCTCGACGATGTCGCGGTAGGCCCCCTGGTGCCTCGTGGCATCGGCCCGCACGCCGAGGCGCCCCTCGGTGGCCGCCGCCGACAGCATGGTGGCGTCCGCACTGAGGGACGACACCACGTCGATGCAGCTGTTGAGGGCGGAGGCGATGGTCTCGAAGGTCTCCTGCACTCCCCTGGTATCGTCGTCGGCAGGTGCCGTCGCGATGGCGAATCCCAACTCTCCGGCGGCCAGTTTGGAAAGCCCGTCCACCACCTTCCTGGTTTCCGCATCCTGGTAATCCGCGACCTTCCGGGCGGTCCTGGCCGCCTTGACTATGGCGGTCTGGTCGGAGACCACCTCGAAAGCACCGATCACCTCCCCGTCATCAGAGCGCAGCGGGACCGCGGCGTAGGCGATGTCGAGATCCACCCCGGCGGCGGGATGGGCATCGGTCTCGCCGTTGCACGAGACCCCCGTGAGCATGGCGCGGCCGCAGGCACACTTCTCGGTGCGGCAGTCGGCGGTCTTGAAATGGTCGTAGCACTTGGTCCCCACCACCTGGGACGGCTGTTTCCCCCCCACCTTGGCTCCCAGCTCGTTCATGTAGAGGATGGTGTAGTCGCGGTCGATGATCATGGCCGGAGTCGGCATGCCGTCCACCAGCCCTACCAGCCGGTCGATGAGGCGGTTGATCCCTTCCACGGCCAGGCGGAATCTCCCCTGGTGGCCGGAGGCGTCGGCCCGCGTGGTCAGTCTTCCCTCCACCGCCGCCTTGGTCAAAAGCTCCAGGTCGGTGGTGACCGCCCTGACCGCCTCGGCGGTCTTGCCGAGGTTGGCCAAGAGGAGGTTGTCACGGTTGGCGGAGACGTCGATGTCGAGATCACCGGCCGCCATCCGCTCGGCCATCCCCGCCGCTTCGACGATGTTGGCGGCCATGTTCTTCATGGCCCCGGCAAGCTTCCCGGTCTCGTCCCCGGAATCGACCACGATCTCGAAGGAGACGCTCCCCTTGGCGAGCTCGTCGGCAGCGGAGATAAGCCTGCCGATCCGGCGCCCCAGCCGGGAGGAAACCAGGTAGGCCAGGATCAGGACGAGGGCGACGATGACAAGCGTTGCCGCCGCCACCTTCATGCGGACGGCCATGATCTCCTTGTCCAGGGTGTCGACATACAGGCCGGTCCCGATGACCCACCCCCACGGCCGGTAGCTCTTCACGTAGGAAAGCTTCCTGACCGGCGCGGTCTGCCCGGGCTTGGGCCACCGGTATTCGACGATTCCCTCCCCCTTGGTCCTTCCCACCTCGGCGAACTCGCTGAAGATGGCCTTGCCGTCGGGGTCTTTAAGGGCGCTCTGGTCCTTGTTCTCCATGTCGGGCTTGATGGGATGCATGACCATGCGGGCGTTGAAATCGTTGATCCAGAAGTACTCGTTGCCGGCATAGCGTAGCGACCTGATCCGCTCGAGCGCACGTTTCTGCGCCTCGGCCACCGGGAACTCCCCCTTGGCCACCCGTTCCTGGTAATCGGCCACCAGGGCCACCGGGATGTCGATCACCGACTTCAGGGTCGCCTCCCTTTCGGCCACCACCTTCTCCTCGAAAGTGGGGAGCAGGTAGAGGAAATTCAGCAGGGTGATCAGCAGTACGGAGACCATGGATATACCCATGATCTTTGCGGAAATGCTCCAATCTCTCAATCTGACGTACCGCATGTCTCGGCCTCCGGCGCGTTCTTTTGATGGTAGTCCAGCTCGTGCTCTCTCAAGCTCCCTGAAAGATGAGGGTGAGTCTGTATAAACAGGCACGGCAAGGAAACTTTCTCCACTGGCAGAGTAATTAGATCGGTATTAGGAAGAACGATATTGAGTATTTTTTAGGAAAGGTTATTCACGACAACTTACGCGGCAATCACTGAGACACCGCAAGATAATTCCTGACAACTGGCGAGAGTATCGCTACTGCCCTCCGGCATGAGCGGCCGGACGCTTCGCTGCGCCCCCCCGGTCCGGCCGGAGGGCGCAGCAAACGGGTAGATCAGCGCCGGGGGCGGGTGGCGAGGGGACGGGGGAGTGCGGAGCGGGCAAGCGAGAGGATGGTCCCCCCCCGGCCGGCGAGCAGGATGCGGTCTCCCGTGCAGCTCACCGAAGCGAGATAATCGCCGGTTCCGGCCTGCCACGCGCTCCAGGTGGTGCCGTCTTGGGAGGTGGCCACCCGGCCGTCGGTGCCGGCGGCCAGAAAGCTCGCGCCGCACCAGGCGACGTCGGAGGCGTGCCAGGAGGTGCCGAAGGGGGTCTCGCTATCGCTCCAGGCGATACCGTCGGCGGAGGTGTGGACCGGGTAAGGGTAGAGATCGGCCCCCCCGGGAAGGCCGGACAGTGCCACGAAGACGGCGCCGTTCCAGGCGATCCTCCCGTTGGGGGCGCCGCCATGGACGGTCCAGGAGGTGCCATCCGCCGATGTCAGGCCGGTACCGTTGGCCCCGGTGACCACCAGCCGGCTTCCCGACCAGGCCACCCCATAGAGGGGGCTCGTGGTTCCCGAGGGGCGGCGGGTCCAGGTTCCCCCGTCCGGCGAGGTGGCGATGGTCCCCTCCGCCCCCACTGCGACGAAGGCGCTCCCGGCCCAGGCCACCGCGTAGAGGTCGCGGGAGGTCCCCGGCTCTTGGCGGGTCCAGATCCCCCCGTCCGGAGAGGTGAGGATGGTTCCCTCCCCCCCCACCGCGACGAAACTGTTCCCGGACCAGGCGATGTCGTAGAGCGGGGCGGAGACGCCGGAACTCCTGGTCTCGAACCCCACCCCGTCGGAGGAGGTGACGACGGTCCCCCGGGCACCGACCGCGGCATAGCGCGAGCCCGACCAGGCTACCCGGTAAAGGTCGGCCGTTGTGGAGGAGTAGGCGAGGCTCCAGGGGGTGACGGTGAGCGGGAGGGAGGCGGCGAGCGACCCGGCGGAGGCGGTGATGGTGGTGACGCCGCTTCCCAGGGCGGCCACGATTCCCTTAGCCCCCTGCTGGTCGCTCACGGTGGCCACCGAATGGTCCGACGATCTCCAGCCGACGAGGGTAGTTGCGTCGCGCGGGACGTGGTCGGAGAAAGTCGCGATGGCTTTCATCTGGCCGGTCATACCGATGGCGAGCACCGGGTCCCCGGCAGCAAGGGGCCCCTGGAGCTCGAGGGAGAGTAGCGACGCCGAGATAACCGACATGACTGCGGCGCCGGAAAGGTCGCCGATGGTGGCGGTGATGGTGGTGGAGCCAAGCCCCACGGTGGAGGCGCACCCCCAGGCGATGCAGGCGCTGTAGGCGACGTCGGTGGAGGAGACCAGCGCCACCGACGGGGCGGAGGACGACCAATCCGCCATGGCGGTCAGGTCACGGGTGGTGTGGTCAGCCAGGGAGGCGGCCGCGGTGAACTGCTGGGTCATCCCGACCGGAACGCTGGTGGTGCCGGGCGACACGACGACGGACTGAAAGGGGGCACCGGAGAGGTTGTCCCAGAGGTAGCGTTCGGTCGCTTCCGGGAGAGTGTCCCCGTCCCGGTCCACCTCGATCCTGACTCCGTAGCTCAGGGGGGTGATGAGCGCGCGGCCGCTGCCGCCGCCGGAGACGACGATAGGTCCGCCGTGGCAGGGAGTGCTCCCCAGCGGGGCGAAGGAGTAGGGGCAGTCGGTGGAAATATCGAAGTAGCCGTATTTTTCCAGGTAGACGCGCCCGGAGTAGGCGACGTCGACGTAGGGGGGGGATGCGAAGCGGTAGCAGATGGCGAGATCCTGGAACCTGAACGTGCCGCCGGAACCGCTGTCTTGGCCGTCCAGGTTGATGGTGACCGTTTCCGCGCTCTCCGGCAGCGAAATGCGCATCCGGAGCGAGCCGTTGAGCATGAGGTTGCAGCCGGCTCCGCAGATCGACCAGGAGGAGAAGCTCATGGTCCAGCCGGTGATCACTCCCAGTTCTGCGTTGACGGCGCAGACCTGCAGGGTCGCGGACCCGTCGTTGGTGTAGCCGTCGCCGTCGTTGTAGCCGGAAAAGACAACGGCAATGGTCCCGGTACCGGCACCGTCGTCGAGGGTCCCCTTCAGCGTCATGGTGCCGCTGACGCCACCGGCGATGGTCTGGTCGATGGCGATGGCCTCGCGAGCCGCCGCCGCGTGACCATTGGCGGAGACGAGCTTCCGGTATTCGCCGCTAAGATGGCGGGCCAGCCGCCGGGCAGCGGCGAGCTGGCCGTGGCGCCCCGGCACCGCCTTGGCGACCGCCGCCGTCGAGAAGACGCTCCCGAGCGCGCTCCCCCCGTCCCAGATAAGGGCGAACAACTCCCGCGCGGCCCCCGCCGTGACCGGAGCCGGGGCGGTCGATCCCGTGTAAACGACCCCGCTCCCCTCCCGGGTGACGGCCCCTCCGCCTCCTCCACCGCAGGCCGCCACCAAGGCAGCCAGCGAGAACGCCCACCAAAGCCCTACGACGCGTCTCATGGTCACGCCTCTCCCCTCCGACCGGTCCTCTGACTTCCGAGTACCGGACACCGGACAACAAAAGGCCGAACTGCCGAGCGGCGTCCGTAACGGTGGTCGCATCCGGCAATTCGGCCAACTTGATCGTCCGGCCGGGGGAACAGCAGTCAAAAAGCAACCGCCGGCTCGAGTGGGAATGAATCAAGTCCCGTCATTTTCCGCCCCCTGATCACTCAGGGTTTGGCTTTTATGAATATGTAATTTTTAATGTTAGTTATCGAAGGAATTTTACTTTGCTCTATGACACTGTCAAGTCACAGCGGCGGCAAAGCCACGGTCACAGCTAAAGATAAGATAGTCACAGCCGCCGGTGACGCAGTCACAGCCAGGATTCATTTGTGCCCAGTTTCAGAGAAATATGCGGAATCAGTATCCCTTTCCCAGTACCACGCCAGCGCGGCCCAGCCGTCAGGGTACCCCTTAACACCGGCAAGATTTTCTCTTACAAAAAATGTATTTTCTTGACTTAGGTCAAGGACCGGGTTATTTATGCGGCACCAAATGGATCTTTTTGATCCCATTTGTCTTGTTGCCATTGAGAGGAATTGCCCTCTCAAAATACAAAGCAGGGGAGAAAAAGATGAGAAAAATGGTAGGGGTGTTGGGTCTGGTGCTTGCTCTGTCGCTGGGTATTTCTGCTATCGCAGCCGCCGCTGACGATTACCAGAAGGTTGGCATCCGCATGAGGGCGGTCTACGTGCTGCCCGACGAGGATTTTGACGGCCAGTTGAGCACGCTGACCCCGAAAGTCAGTGCCGACATCATCCCCGAGGTCGACTTCGAGTACTTCTTCATGAAGAACATCTCCGTCGAAGCCATCGCCGGCGTGACCCGCAACGACATCAAGCTCGGCGGGAAATTCGAAGGCACCACCTGGCTGCTCCCCCCGACCATCACCGTGAAGTACCACCCGCTGGCAGGCAGCACCGTCAGCCCGTACCTCGGCGCCGGCTTCAACGTCATCTTCCCCTTCAAATCCCGCCTCAACGACGTGAGCGACTTCTCCATCGACAACTCGGTCGGCTACGCCCTCCAGGCCGGCATCGACTTCAAGATGACCAACAACCTCTACTTCAACGTCGACTACAAGTACCTGAACGCCGACACCAAGGCCACCATCGCCGGCGTCAAATACAAGCTCGACCTCAACCCGAACCTGATCGGTGTCGGTGTGGGCTACCGCTTCTAGTCGCTCTTCCGCGGTAGCATACTCTCCCACCAAAAAACACCCGCCGTCCGCAAAGGATGACGGGTGTTTTTTTATGCCCGGGGCCGGCGGTCCGCCGCTAGCCGTTGGGTTCCTTCAGTTTTTTCAGTGCGCAGTAGTTGACCACCTTCCTCGCCATCGGCCGGCCGCCGGTCTCTCCCTCCTGGAAGATCCGCACCTCGGCGGCGCAGGGGCTCAGCGGGCGGCTGGACATGGAAACCGGGTGCAGTATGTCGTAGTAGATCAAGACGGAGTCGATGCTTCCGGCCATGGAAGCGTCCCGCAGCACCGCCCTCTCGAAGTCGGCATCCACCAGGAACTCGCGGACCCGGTCGGAACGGGCGGCGATCTTTCCACCCGCCACCACGAACCGGGTGAAGGTCCGGAGGCCGAGCCAGTTGCCGTCGTCACCCTTCTCGACCGCGTACACGTAGGAGAACCACCGGTCCTGCGTGATGAAGATCACCTCGGCGTTCCCAGCCTCGCGGTTCTTGCGGTCGGCCGCCACCTGCACCGCCGCCTGTTCGGCGGCATCTTCGGGCTCTTCCAGCTGGGTGTAGACGTGCCAGCCGCCGCCTCCGCCGAGGCCGGGCTGGAAGCTCACGAGCTTCCAGTTGCCGGCGCAGCCGGTGAGGGAGATCAGCAGGGCCAGTGCGGTGAGGGTTGCCGGTATCGAAGCCCGGATCGGGAACTTGAAATCTATCGCTATCGTTTTCATGGTCAGCTCCGTGGCCGGAGGGATGAACATCTTTGCGATAACGATTTTCAATATTCATTCCCGAAGCGGCCAGCGGAGTCCGCGGCACATAACGTACTGTTTTATCGTATGTTAGCACTGTCAGAACTCCAACCCCAGCACGAACAAAGCGCCCGGAAATCTGTTCAGCCGGCGCACAGCTGTTCAGGAAGGGCAATACCGGGAGTACCCGCACTGGTTCAGTCAGAGGGGCGGGGGGAGAATAGAGCGGCATCGTGACATAGCTGGCGGGTAACGATTGACTAACGAAAAGATGAAGACTATCTCTTCCGTTTCGTGTAGAATCCGCCCCATATCGTACAGTCCGGGACAAGCTCTACACTGTGTCAGGCGGAGGCTCTCCTTGAGGCACGCGGCCTTTCTCAGAAACCTCATCCTTGCGGTGACCCTGCTCAACCTGCTGGTGGCGGCCACCATCTGCTATGCGCTCTGGAGAAGCCACTCCCATTACGCGCACCGCGCCGTGGTGGGGACCCAGAACATCTCGCAGGTCATGGACGAGAGTCTCTCCGGTCTTTTCTCCAAGATCGACCTGGGCCTCCAGGCGGTGACCGACGAAGCGGAGCGCCAGCTCGAAGAGGGTGGGATCGCTCCGGCCAAGCTCGACGCCTTCCTGGTCCGCGAGCACCGGCGGATGCCCGAGCTGGTGGCGCTCCGGGCGACCGATCCCCAAGGCGAGGCCGTCTACGGCCCCCAGCAGATCAAGCCGAAGACCACCATCAGCGTCGCCCACCGCGACTATTTCGCCACCCTCAGGGACCGCCCGGAAGCCGGGATGGTCATCTCCGCGCCGCTCGTGGGAGGGATCACCGGGAAATGGATGGTGGTCCTCGCCCGCCGCATCAACCGCCCCGACGGAAGCTTCGGCGGCCTGGTCTACGCCGGGCTCGACCTCGATTACCTTTCCCGTCAGTTCTCCCGGATCAACAACGGCAAGCAGGGGCTGGTTGCCCTCCTCGACGACGGCCTCCGGCTGATCGCGCGCTATCCCCAGGTGGAAACCATCGGCCAAAAACCGGGCAACCGCATCAGCGCCCCGGTCTTAGCCGCCCTGCTCGCCGACAAAAGAACCACCGGCAGCTACCGCTCCCGCAGCAGGATGGACGGCGTGGAGAGGACCTATTCGTTCCGGCGCCTGGCGCTCCCCCAGCCCTACTACCTCGTGGTGGGACGCGCGGATTCGGAGGCGCTCGTGGAGTGGTACCGGGAGGTGCAGACCATGAGCTCCCTGATGTCCTCCTTCCTGCTGATGAGCGTGGTGGCGGTCTTCTTGATCTACCGGGAGTGGAAGCGCAACGAGGAGGAGGTCGCCAAGCGCCATGAGGCGCAGCAGCTCCTCGTGCAGCAAAACGAGGCGCTGGATGCGACCCTCGCGAGGACCAAGCGGCTGGAAGGGATCATCTCCATCTGCATGTACTGCAAGAAGATCCACAACAACAAGGAGTCGTGGGAACAGCTGGAGACCTACATCACCATGAACTCCGATGCCCAATTCAGCCACGGGCTCTGCCCCGACTGCGCCGAGCAGTTCCTCAAGGAAACCACCACGGAAAAGAGTTGATCCCACCCCCTCACGGCACCTTTTCAGACACCGGCCCCCGCCACTCTGGCATAGCTACAGCAACTTCAGTGGATCGGCTGAACCTCTCTGGACATCGAAGTAATTGTGACTATAGTTGATGTTGTCGTCTCAAGCCGGAGGGTGTCATGACCAAGGGTTGCGGGTTCGCTATGACTGTCATAGCCGTGTTCCTGTTACTGTTCCTGGTAGCCGGGTCTCCCCTCCTATCCACTCCCGCGGCGGCCGCCACCTACACTATCGGCATCGTTCCCCAGTTCGAGCAGAGAAAGCTCCACGCCATCTGGCGCCCGGTCGTCGACGAGCTCCAGCGCCGCACCGGCCTCACCTTCAGGCTGGTCACCACCCTGCAGATCCAGGATTTCGACAAGGAGATCAGCAAGGGGAGCTTCGACTTCATCTACGTCAATCCCTACTACATCGTGCAGGCCAGGAAGAGCCAGGGGTACATCCCGCTGGTGAGCGACCGTACCAGGATCCACGGGGTGCTGGTGGTCAAGAAGGACTCCCCCTACCAGGACGCCGCCTCCCTCGAGGGGAAGGTCATCGCCCTCCCCTCCCCCAACGCGCTCGGGGCCTCCCTGATGATACGGGCCGACCTGGAGCAGCGCTTCCATGTCACCATGGAGCCCCTCTACGTGAAGACCCACAGCTCGGTCTATCTCCACGTCGTCCAGGGGCTCGCGGCGGCGGGGGGCGGGATCGACAAGACCCTCAAGGAGCAGCCCGCCTCCGTCCGCGACCTTTTGCGGGTCATCTACACCACCCGGCCGATCCCCTCCCACCCCGTGGCGGCCCACCGCCGGGTCCCCAAAGCCGATGCGGAAAAGGTGCGCCAGGCCCTGTTGGCCATGGGGCAGGACCCGGCGGGCCGAGCGCTCCTCGCCAAGGTCCCCTTCAGGGAGATCGGCCCGACCACCCTCAAGGAGTACCTGCAGATGGTCGACTGGGGACTGGAGCGGTACTGGCAGCCGGTCGCTGGGGAGTGATCCCCTATGAGGCTTCGTTGGAAGGTCCTGCTCCCTCTTACTGTCTTCAGTTTTCTCCTGGCCTGCTACCTCTGGGGATCGTACCTGCCGCGCAGTCTGGAAACCATCGAGGACACCTACCAGCAGGCGACCGAGCGCCACCTCGACAGCGTCATCGAGGGGCTGATTCCCCTCATCCTCGGACACAACCTCGACACCATCTTCGAGAACCTCGACGCCCTCAAGGAGAAGAACGGCGACTGGATCAGCATCGAGCTGACCGACACCGACGGGCGCCGGCTCTATCCCCTGCAAGCCCCCCCTCCGCACACCTCCCGCAACGACGATGTCCGCACCCTCACCAGGAAGATGAGCCACGGCGGCACCGAGCTCGGCACGCTCAGCGTGAAGGTCGACTTCGCTCCTCTCCTGCGGCAGCCCCGCCGGCGCAACCTCGAGCTTTTGACCGTCATGCTTGCCCTCATGGGGCTCTTCATCGCCGGAGCCGCCTGGGTTTTGGAGGGGGTGGTGATCCGGCCGGTCAGAGAACTTTCGCTCGCCGCCAAGCAGCTCGCCCGCGGCAACTTCGACGTCCCCCTCAAGAAAGGGAAAGCGGACGAGGTGGGGGAACTGGTCGACCGCTTCGCCGCCATGCGCGACGCCATCCTCGGCTACCAGACCGAGCTTCTGGAGCGGAGCCGGGTGCTGATGAGAAACGAGCGCAATCTCGCCGAGGCCCAGCGGATGGCCCACCTGGGATCCTTCGAGCTCGACTTCGCCACCGGCCACCTCCTCTGGTCTGAGGAGTGCTACCGCATCTTCGGGATGGAGCAGGGAAAGGAACAGCTCACCCTGGATAGGTTCATGGAGATCGTCCACCCCGACGACCGCGATTCCCTCGAGAGCCGCTACCGGCAGTCGGTTAAGGAGAAGCAGTGCTGCGACATCCTGCACCGGGTCGTGCGACAAACCGACGGCGCCATCCGCCATATCCACGAGCACGTCGAACAGCTTTTCGATGCCGGAGGCGAGGTGATTGCCTCGCGCGGCACCGCTCACGACGTCACCGAGATCACCCGGGCCGAAGAGGAGCTCCGGGTCAAGAACGTCCTCCTCTCCACCCAGCAGGAGACCTCGCTGGACGGCATCCTGGCGGTGGACGAGCGGGGGAGGATCATCTCCTCCAACGGCAGGTTCGCCGAGATCTGGGGAGTTCCCGGCCAGGTGCTGGAGTCGGGGAGCTACGAGACCCTCCTGCGGCACCTGACCGGAAAGATCAAGGAGCCCGAGCTGTTCCTGGCGACCCTCGACCACCTGGCGAGCCACCGGGACGAGAAGAGCCGCTGCGAGCTGGGGCTCAAGGACGGCCGCATCCTGGACCAGTACTCCTCGGCCATGGTGGACCAGAACGGGAAAAGCCTCGGGAGGGTCTGGTACTTCCGGGACGTAAGCGAGCGCCACCGGCTGGAGGAGCAGCTGAGGCAGTCGCAGAAGATGGAGTCGATCGGCACCTTCGCCGGCGGCATCGCCCACGATTTCAACAACATCCTGACCGCCATCGTCGGCTACGGCACCATCGCCCTCATGAAGAGCGCGCCGGACGACCCGCGCAGGAGCGACATCGAGCAGATGCTGGAGGCGACCGAGAAGGCGGCGCACCTGACCAAGGACCTGCTCCTCTTCTGCCGCAAGCAGGTGAGCGAGAAGAAGATCGTGGACATGAACGAGATCATCAGGGGAACGGAAAAATTCCTGCAGCGGGTGATCGGGGAGGACATCCAGTGCCGGGCCGAGCTCGCCCCGGAGGCGCTCCCGGTCATGGGGGACCCCCACCAGCTCGAACAGGTGCTGATGAATTTCGCGACCAACGCCCGGGACGCCATGGAGGGGGGCGGGCTCTTCACCATCGGGACCGGGCGGGTCCACTTCGACGAGGAATTCGTCGCCGCCCACGGCTACGGAAGGCCCGGGGAGTACGTGCTGGTGACGGTCTCCGACACGGGGCGCGGGATGGACCGGGAGACCCGCGAGCAGATCTTCGATCCCTTCTTCACCACCAAGGAGGTCGGCAAGGGGACCGGCCTGGGGCTCGCCGTGGTGTACGGGATCCTCCGGGATCACGACGGCTTCGTTAACGTCTACAGCGAGCCGGGGCGGGGGACCACCTTCCGGCTCTACCTCCCCTTCCTGGTGGCGCCCGTCCAGGAGAAGCAGCCGCCGGCCGAGCAGGTCGAGGTCCGCGGCAGCGAGACGGTCCTTTTGGCCGAGGACGACGAGACGGTACGGACGCTCACCCGCAGCGTGCTGGAGGAGTTCGGCTACCGGGTGATCGTGGCGAACGACGGGCAGGAGGCGGTCGAGCTCTACCGGGAGAACCGCGACCGCATTTCGCTGTTGCTGTTCGACCTGGTGATGCCGAGGAAGACGGGGAAGGACGCCTACGACGAGATCAGGGAGCTCGACCCCGGCGTCAGGGTGCTTTTTTCCAGCGGCTACGCGCCCGACATGGTACGGCAGAAGATGCTGATCGACGAGAAGGTCCCCGTGGTGATCAAGCCGGTATCGCCGCTCGATCTCTTGAAGAAGGTGCGCGAAACGCTCGACCGGGACTCGGCGTGAATAAGCGGAAGGGGCAAGGTAAGCGAAATTATTGGTTGCCTTAGCCTTGGCGCCGTTTTAAAGTGCGTCCATTGCGCCCTTCGCCGGGCCTACGTGGGATTTTCACAGTTAAAGGAGGCAGCATGAAACGGTTGGTCATTGGCACCCTCACCATCGCCCTCTTCCTCTTCGCTCCGCTCGCGGCCTTCGCGAGCCTGGACGATTTCCTCTCGCGGGTCAACATCGAGGCACGCGCCGACATGAACGGCTTCTCCGCCAAGATCAGCACCCAGTTCGGAGTTGCCCTTCCCCAGGTGCAGGCGGTGATCCGCTCGGTCTCCGAACCGGCCGACGCCTTCATGGTCTTCCAGCTCGGCCAGATGGCCTCCAGGCCCCCCGAGAGGGTGCTGGCGGTCTACAAACCGAACAAGAAAAAAGGGTGGGGCGCCATCGCGAAGGAGCTCGGAATCAAGCCCGGCTCCGCCGAGTTCCACGCCCTCAAAGCGGGTAACCTTTCCTTCACCGGGAGACCGGGCGGGGATGACGACGCCGGCCCCGGCAGGGGGAAGGGTAAAGGGAAAGGGCACGGCAAAGGTCACGGCAGAGGAAACGACTAGCGGTGGTTAAGCCGGCGGCACGCTTTCACTACGGCTGGGTGATCGTCGCCGTCGGCTTCCTGATCATCTTCTCCTGCATCGGTCTCGCGCGCTACGCATACACGATGCTCATCCCCTCCATGCAGGCCGGACTCGGCCTTTCCTACGACCGGATGGGGTTCATCAGCACCGGGAACTTCTGCGGATACCTCCTCTCGGTGCTGGTGGCCCCCGCGCTCATCAAGAGGCTGGGGGCGAGGCGGGTCATCTGCCTCGGGCTCGCCCCCATCACCCTCGCCCTTCTCCTCATGGGACGCGCCAGCGGTTTCTGGACGCCGCTCCTTCTCTACTTCGCCACCGGGGTTGGGACCGGCTTCGCCAACATCCCCACCATGGTGCTCATCAGCCACTGGTTCCACAGCGACCGGCGCGGGACGGCGGCCGGGCTGATGATCGCCGGCAACGGCGCCGCCATCATGCTGGCCGGTTTCCTGGTCCCCTTCCTGAACCGCAGCCAGGGGGCTGACGGTTGGCGAAGCGCCTGGCTCGTCGTGGGGGTCATCTCGCTGACGGTGAGCGCCATCGCGGCCTGGGCCATCCGCGACCGCCCGGCCGACCTGGGGCTTGAGCCGTCCGGCACCAGCCGTCCTCCGGCTCCCGAGCAGCTGGTTCCCCACGAGCACCGGGGGGACGGGATGCTCCTGGTCAGGCTGGGGATCCTCTACTTCGCCTTCGGCGCCACCTTCATGGTCTACGGGACCTTCATCGTCACCTCCATGGTGCGCGAGTACGGCTTTTCCGAGGCCAAGGCGGGACTTTACTGGTCGTGGGTGGGATTCTTCAGCTTCTTCTCGGGGATACTGTTCGGGGTGCTCTCCGACCGGATCGGGAGGCGCTACGGCCTCGCGCTGGTCTTTGCCGTGCAGACCGCCGCCTACCTTCTTGCGGGCCTCAAGCCGGGGGCGGGGGTGCTCGCGGTCTCCCTCATTCTCTACGGCCTCGCCCTCTTCGCCACTCCCGCCATCATGGCCGCCGCCGTCGGCGACTACCTCGGCTTCACCCGCGCGGCCGGCGCCTTCTCCACCATCACCATCTTCTTCGCCGCCGGACAGACGCTGGGCCCCTCGGTGGCAGGCATGATCGCCCGCTCCACCGGAAGCTTCTCAGGCGCCTACCTCCTCGCCGCCGCCATGACCGCTACCGCCATGGTGCTGGCCATCCTGCTCCCCAAGCCGGAGAACTGAGAGCGGTTCCTGGTACGCGAATGATGGAAGGATAGGTGGAGGGGTGGCCGGAGGCCGGGTGAGGGAGGTTATGCCCCACCGGTGGGGCGGGGGGTAGATGAAAGAGTGGCCGCGGAAGGAGTTGTCCGGTCTGCTGCCTGTTTGCCGTCAGCCGTAGGTGGCGAGGGTGAAGAAGAAGGCGGCTCCCTGGCCGACCGCGCCTTCGCCCCAGATCTTCCCGCCGTGGCGCTCAATGATCCTCTTGGCGGAGGCGAGACCGATCCCGGCCCCTTCGAATTCGGAGCCGTGCAGCCGCTCGAAGGGGGTGAAAAGCTTCTCCGCGTAGGACTGGTCGAACCCCACCCCGTTGTCCTTGACGAAGTAGATCCGCTGATCCCCCTCGTACTCGGTCCCGAACCGGATCCGCCCCACCTCCTGGTGTGCGGTGTATTTCCAGGCGTTGCCGACCAGGTTCTGGACCAGCAGATTCAAGAGATGGGCGTCGCCGTCCACCAGCACACACTGCTCCACCTCGGTCTCCACCCGCCTGCCCGGCTCGGTCTCCGCGAACATGGTGAGGGTCGTTTCCACCAGAGCGCTCAGGTCGATGGTCTTGCGGCGGAGGTCGGTCCGGGCGACCCGGGAAAGCTCCAAAAGGTGATCGATGAGGTTCCCCATCACGCGGGAGGAACTCCTGATCCTGGCGAGGTACTCGCGCGCCTCGGGGGGGAGATGCTCCTGGTAATCTTCGGCGAGGATGGCGCTGTAGCTGTTGATGTGGCGAAGGGGTGCCCTGAGGTCGTGGGATACCGAGTAGCTGAAGGATTCGTGATCGCGGATGGCCTGGGTCAGCTCGGCGGTCCTCTTCGACACCCGGCTCTCCAGCTCCGCATTCAAAAGGGCCAGCTCCTCCTCGGCCCTCTTGCGGTCGGTGATGTCCCGCAGCACCGCCATCACCGCCGGACGGCCGTTGAAGACGATCGGCATCCCGACCGCCTCCACGTAGAGCACGCTCCCGTCCACTCGTACCACCCGCATCTCGGTGAGCGGGGATTCGTCCCCATCCTCGTAGACGTCGCGGATCCGGTGACTGATCGCCCCCCGGCAATCGGGGTGGATGAAGGAGAGCACCGGCTTCCCCAGCACCTCGTCGCCGGAACAGGCACCCAAAAGCGCAACCGCCGCCCTGTTGACGTAGACATAGTTTCCGTCGATGTGGACGACGACCGCGTCGGGGGTCCCCTCCACCAGCGAGCGGTAGCGCCCCTCGCTCTCCCGAAGCGCGATCTCGGCCTTCTTGCGGTCGGTGATGTCGACGAAGAGGGCCTGCTTCGAGACCGTGCCGTCGGCGTTGTGGATGGGGCTGTTGGTGAGGTCGTACCAGCGGCCGTCGCGCTGGCTGAGAATCTCCACCCGCACCGTATCCCCGGCGAAGACCTCGTCGTTGCGGCACCAGGGGCACGGGTGGTCGAGTCCGTTGAGGACCTTGTAGCAGTGGTGACCAAGGGCGTCGAAACCGATGCGGCGCTTCATCGCCTCGTTGAGGTATTCGATCCTGCACTCCGGGGAGCAGATGTACATGTAGCCGTCGAAGGCGTCCACCATGGCCCGGTAGCGGACCTGGCCCGCCCGTAGCGCCTCCTCGGCCGCCTTGCGGTGGGTGATGTCGAGGATGGTCCCGACCATGCGGGTTCCCCTCCCCCGGGCGTCCCGGGCAACGACCCGGGCCCGCGCCTCCACCCAGATGATCCTGCCGTCCCGGCACACCATCCGGTGATCGACCACGGGCTCGGCTTGGCGCCCTTCGATACGATCCTCGATGCTGCCCAGCACCCGGGCGCGGTCCTCGGGATGGATGAGGGTGCCGAGGAAGGCGCGATTGAAGACGGTATTCTGCGGGTGGTACCCGATGAGGTCGCAGTACTTGTCGCTCAGATAGGCGATATCGTTTTCAAGGTCCCAGTTCCAGAACCCCTCGGCGGCGACCTCCAGGATCTCCCGCCATTGCTCGGCACCCGCGCGCTCGTTCCCCATCCGATCCTCCTTGCCCCATGGGCGTCGACGGGAAGCAATATCATAAAATAAACTAATTTACAAAATTTATTGTTATTAGGCCCGGTTAGCGCGGCAGGCGAGCTCCCTTTTTCCGCTTGCCGGCCGGGGCAAAATGGCTACAATCGGTGCGGCTCGACAGAATGCGCGACAGGCCGGCTCGATAGGCGGCGGCACGACCGGCAAGGGAAAAGGTGCAAGGCAGGGGGACGATAGTGAAGGGGAAAAACGGACACGGGGATCATGCCCGGAAGAGTAATGACAGGGAGTCGGAGGCCGCGGCCGGGAAGGGGGGAGGAAAGCGGGGAAAGGCGGCCAGCGGCGCGAACGCCGCCGCCTTGAGCGAAGAGGAGGCGAGTGCCTTCCGGGAGCGCATCCTCGCCTACTACCGCGCCCACGGGCGCTCGCTCCCCTGGCGGGAGACCCGCGACCCCTATGCCATCCTGGTCTCGGAGATCATGCTCCAGCAGACCCAGGTGGACCGGGTCCGGGAGAAGTACCGGGCGTTTCTGGCGGTCTTCCCCGGGTTCGAGGAGCTGGCCCGGGCTCCGCTGGCCGACGTCCTCTCCCTCTGGCAGGGGCTTGGGTACAACCGCCGGGCCATCTCGCTCAAGCTCTGCGCGGAGGCGGTGGTCGAGCGGTGCGGGGGAAGGCTTCCGGGCGGGATCCCCGAGCTCGAGGCGCTGCCGGGAATCGGCCCCTACACCGCGCGGGCGGTGGCACTCTTCGCCTTCGGGGAACCGACCCCGTTCATCGAGACCAACATACGCTCCGTCTATCTCCACCACTTTTTCCCCGGCGAAGAGAAGGTTTCCGACGCCCTCATCCTCCCGCTGGTGGAGGCCACCATGGACCGGGAAGATCCGCGCGAGTGGTACTACGCGCTGATGGACTACGGCTCGCAGCTG
Organism: Geomonas sp. Red32; assembly: GCF_023652955.1. Lineage (GTDB taxonomy): Bacteria > Desulfobacterota > Desulfuromonadia > Geobacterales > Geobacteraceae > Geomonas. The sequence goes on from NZ_JAKLOY010000001.1 coordinate 627,719, forward strand.
AAGAGGACCGGGGAGAACCCGAGCCGCCGCAGCGCCCACCACACCCGGCAGTCACCCTTCCGGGGCTCGAACCGCGAGCAGCGGAGCCTGATCCTGAAGGCGATCCTCGCCAACCCCGGCATCACCGGCCAAGAGCTCCGGGGGGCAGTGCCGGAGGCGGCCGCCTCGCTGGAAAAGAACCTGCTCCAGCTCGAGCGGGAAGGGTTCATCTGCCGGGAGGAGGACGGCTACCGGGTCCGCTGATCGGCAGTCGGACCAGTCGGACCAGTCGGACAAGTCGGACAAGTCGGACAGGTCGGACTAGGCGGGCTCAGCGGACTGGACGGGCCTGCCGCTCACTGCGGGGGCCAGTCCATGGTCACCCGGTTCCTCCCGCCATTCTTGCTCCGGTACATAAGCTCGTCGGCCCGGTGCACCACCGACTCCAGGTCGTCGTCCGACCGGGCCACCGTGGCCCCGATGGAAACGGTGACACTCACCCGCTCGCCGTTGACCATCACGAAGCTCTTCTCTACCACCGCGCGCACCCGCTCCGCCACCATGGCCAGCACCTCGCCGGCCGCGCCGGGGAGGATCGCCACGAACTCCTCGCCACCCCAGCGGGCGACCACGTCGACCTTGCGAAGGCAAAGGGCGACCGAGCGGGCCACCATGGTCAGAAGCTGGTCGCCGGTCCGGTGGCCGAACTCGTCGTTGAACCGCTTGAAATGGTCGATGTCCATGAAAAGGACGGAGAAGGGGAATCCGTTGGTGGCAAGGTTGAAGAGCCGGTTGACCAGGGTCATCTCCCCGTACCGGCGGTTCCCCACTCCGGTCAACTGGTCGAGATAGACTTCCTTTTTGAGCTTCTCGTACTCCTGGAGTATCTGCATCGAGGAGGAGTTGTCGCTGAAGACCTCGACGGCCCCCACGACGTTCCCCTCCGCGTCGCGCACCGGCGAGGTGCGGACCAGGATCGGCACCCGGTGGCCGAGCTTGTGGCGGAGAAAGACCCGGCTCTCGCGCTGTTGCCCGTCCTCCATGGTGGCCGCCAGCGGGCAGCCGTTGAGACAAAGCTCGGTCCCCTCCCCGCTGATGTGGCAAAGGAGATTGTCCGCACAGCACGAGCCAATCACCTCGGCGCGGGAGAATCCGGCTATCCTCTCCGCCCCGGCATTCCAGAAGGCGATCTGGCGTTCCTTGTCGACGAAGTAGACCCCCTCAAAGAGACATTCGAGGAGCATATCCGGAGACACAGTGCTCAGCATTATCCCACCCCCTTGTGACTGTTCGAGGAGCACGATACTCATACACTTTGCGCCACTTCATCTTTTCGTCATCATTGGCCGCGATCTGAAGAGAAATCTCGACGTCGAACAATACAAGAGCTCAAAGCTCTGTACCGGAGAAAATCGCATTCCATCCACATGGAAATCCTTTCATTCTGATCGGGCATTGTGCTAGTATCCCCAACGGCCTTTGCCTCCGTATGAGAGGCCGATCAAACTCCTCTGACAGTACCGAGATTCCTTTGCCCCCCATCTTCAATGCCTTCACTGCCCCGAGACAGGAACCGGAGCGCCATGGACGACGACCCCAACAAGTACCCCGTCACAATCGGCGACATGGCCCGGGGAGCCTTCTGCCTGGAAACTGACGCCACCGTGGCGGAGGTCAAGGCCGCCGCCCTCGAGAGCCTTGGCCTCAGCCGCGACCAATTCCTTGCGCAAATCGCCCGCCCTGCCAATGCGTGGAAGGCCGGCCTCGAGACCCTGCACGATATCTCCCAGCTCAAACAGATGAACGAGGTCCACCTCGCCCGGATCAGGCTGATGCGCTTCGCCGCCAGCCACACGCTGGAGGAGCTCCTCGTCGAGGCGCTCGACGAGGTGGAGCGGCTGACCGGGAGCCGGATCGGCTTCTACCACTTCTTCGACGAGGATTCTAGCTTCGTCACCTTGAAGGCCTGGTCCACCAGGACCACCGAGACCTTCTGCAAAAGGGAGCGGGAGGGGGGACACTACGGCGTGGAACAGGCCGGGGTCTGGGTGGACTGCCTGCGGGACGGTCTCCCCTCCATCCACAACGACTACGCCACCCTGCCGCACCGCCGCGGACTCCCGGCCGGGCACGCGCCGGTGGTGAGGGAAATGGTGGTCCCGGTGTACCGCAACGGGAGGATCGTCGCTGTCTTGGGGACCGGTAACAAGCCGGCGGACTACGTGGCGGCCGATCTGCGGACGGTTTCGCTCTTCGCGGATCTTACCTGGGACATAGCCGAGCAGATGCTTATGCAGAGGGAGTTACTGGCGAGCAGGGAGGAGTTGAGGCTGGCCAACGAGCTTTTGGAGCAGCGGGTGAGCGAGAGGACCGCTGACCTGCGGGTGGCGATCCGGGAGCAGGAATCCTTCAGCTACTCGGTCTCCCACGACCTCAGGGCGCCGCTTCGCCACATCAACAGTTACGGCTCGCTGCTCATGGAGGAGTTCGGGGAGGAGATCCCGGCCGGGGCCCGCGAGTATTTATCCCGGATGACCGCCGCCTCCAGCAGGATGGGATCGCTCATCGACCACCTGCTGGAGCTTTCCCGGGTGGCGAGGGTGGAGCTCAAGCCGGTCCCGGTGGACCTGAGCCAGGTGGCGGCCGACGTGCTCGGGATGCTCAGGGAGACCGAGCCAAGCCGGCGGGTGGACGCGGCCATCGAGCCGGGGGTCGTCGTGCAGGGGGACCAGCACCTGTTGAGCCAGCTCATGGTGAACCTTTTGGAGAACGCCTGGAAGTATACCTCCCGCACCGAGACGCCCCGCATCGAGTTCGGCCGCGGGGTGCTCGACGGCGAGCCGGTCTGCTACGTGAGGGACAACGGCGCCGGCTTCGACATGAGCTACCGCTCCAACCTCTTCAAGCCCTTCGAGCGGCTGCACGGCGCCGAGTTCGAGGGGGAGGGGATCGGGCTCGCCACCGCCCACCGGATCATCGAGCGCCACGGCGGCCGGATCTGGGCCGAGGGGGCCGAGGGGAAGGGGGCAACCTTCTCCTTCACCCTTGAGCGGGCGTCGTGAACCACCCCTTTTCCCGCTCCTTCGCGAGCCTCGCCTCCAGGTAATCCCAGAGGGCCGGGCACCCCCTCCGGATCGGGGGACCGATCCGGTTGACGACCTGCTCGTAGCCGATGCCGTTTTCGCACCAGCTCTGGCCGTTTTGGGCCAGGTTCAAGAGGGCCGGCATGGCCCGGTCGGCCGCGTGGGCGAAGACCGCCTCGGGAGTCGCCTCCTCGTCGAACTCGAGCCAGAGCCCCAGGAAGTGGGAGCGGTGCGGCTCGTCGAGGAGGCCGAAGATCCGCTCCACCGCCCGCCGTTCCGCCTCCTTGCGCTCCTCCCATCCCCCCACCGCGTAGACGATGACGTCGCCGGTGTCGATCTCACCGATGTCGTGGACCAGGAGCATGCCGATCACCCGGCGGATGTCGACCGGCTCGGCCGCGTACTGCTCCAGCGACCAGGCGAGCATGGCAATCTGCCAGCTGTGCTCCGCCGAGTTCTCGAAACGCGAAAGCCCAAGGGGCTTGTTCTTCCTGGTCACCCCCTTGAGCTTGTCCAACTCCAGTATGAAATCGACCACCTGCTGCACGCCGTCATCTCCTCTCTTTCAATAGATCCCTGATCTCGGTCAGGAGCTCCTGGTCCTTGGTGGGGCCGGGAGGCGGGGGAGACTCCTGCCTTCTGAGCCGGTTGAACCCCTTGACCGCCAGGAATACCACGAAAGCGATGACGACGAAATCGATAATCGTGTTGATGAACTTGCCGTAGCTGATCAGGACCGGCGGCTTGGCCCCCACCCCCTCCTTGATTACCACCGCGAGGTGGGTGAAATCGACCCCGCCGAGGAGCACCCCGACGGGCGGCATCACCACGTCGGCCACGAGCGACGAAACGATCTTGCCGAAGGCGGCCCCGATGATGACACCGACGGCCAGGTCAACTACGTTCCCCTTGACGGCGAATTCCTTGAACTCCTTCATCATCCCCATACTTCCTCCTTTCACAGCCGGGCATGGCACTGTCTCAGGCGCTCCCGGTGAAGTCACCGGCGCGCCGTTACCTGGATCAGGCATTCTATGGATTGATTGATCTTCTGAATTGTACACCACAATGAGCGGGTTTTCCGGTGCGGGAGGAACGTAGACGGGATTATCGGGCGAGCTTGAGGCAATGCCGTTGCGGCACCAGCTATCTGGGCTATGCTTTTGAACGGGACTTTCCACTACTGAAATAGATAAAGGAGCATGTCATGAGGAATCCTGCGGGATGGTTCGAGATATACGTTCAGGACATGGAGCGGGCCAAGAGGTTCTACGGCACGGTTTTCCAGGTGGAATTCCAGGAGCTCGGCCCCATGCCCGGCCTGGAGCTTTGGTCCTTCCCGAGCGACATGACCAGTTACGGGGCGGGGGGTGCGCTGGTCAAGATGCCGGGGGTCTCCTCCGGGGGGAACTCGACCATCGTCTACTTCAGCTGTGAGGACTGCTCGGTCGAAGAGGGGCGGGTGGCCGGCGCCGGCGGCAAGGTCGAGAAGCCGAAGATGTCGATCGGCAAGTACGGTTTCATCTCCCTCGTCTATGACAGCGAAGGGAACATGATCGGCCTCCACTCCCTGAAATAGAGGTCATCGTGGAGCCCCCCCGGCCACCAGCGCTCCTGTGTACGCCAGCGCAACCAGGTCCCCTCCCCTTCAAGGGGAGGGACAGGGTGAGGATGGGGCTAATATCCCTCTTCGCCCTCCTCCCCCTCCTGGCCGGCGCCGCCCCCGCCCATGCCGACACCTCCCCCGAGCCCTACCGCACCCCGCTGGCCGGGGAGCAGTGCGACATCGAGTGCTTAGGCAAACACTACCTGGTCGCCACCCGCAACCGCGACAACACCCTGGCGGCTGTGCTCGGGGGCTCGTTCTTCGTTCCGGATCTCGGCGGCCACGAATTCATACCGATCGGCGCCTTCTACTTGAAGCACCGCTGGAACGACACCCGCCTGAGGGGAACCTTCAGCGGGTTCGTCAACGACGTCGACCTCTCCCAAAGCAAGGGCGAGCTGCAGTTTCTCTGGCACGTCGACAACACCACCATCCCCTTCACCCGCATGGAAATCGACAACGGCCGCGAGGTGGCGGGGAGCGCCCTGGAGTGGGGGAACTTCGGCGGGCGGATGGGGGTCGGGCTCCGGCTCCCGGTATCCCCCTCCCAGATCGACAACGACCTCCGCCTGCAGTTCTTCTACCAGGTGCAATACCTCTACAACCGGAGGGTGGACGAGACCGCGCCGGAGGTGAAGCTCCCCCCCGACACCGTGGTCCACGGCCCCCTGGTGCGGGTCCGTTACGACGGCATGCGCAGAAACCTGATGGAGCTCCCCCACGAAGGGATGGCCGGGGGGCTCGACGTGGAAATCGCCCAGCGGGCACACTGGTCGGATGCCTCCTATGGCGGGCCGGTGCTCTCCGCCAACGATACCCGCCAGTACCTCAAGCTCTCCGGCTACCTCACCGTCGCCACCGGCCTCCCCGGCCTCTCCGAAAAGAACCGGCTGCTGGCGAGCTTCAACGGCGGCTTCACCCCCTACGGCACCCTCGACCGCTTCTCCGCCTACCGGATCGGCGGCGGTCCCATCCCCTCCGAGGCCGACGACCTCGACCGGCTCGTGTATCCCGGTGCCGTCTTCGGGCAGTATCCCGCCTCCGATTACCTCATCGGCGCCCTGGAATACCGGCGCGAAATCTTCTCCTTCCTCTATCTCCACCTGCGCGGCACCCATGCCTGGGTCCGGCGCGAGCTCTTCTCCGACCCGTCGCGCAACTTCGACGAGGGGGAAGGGAATGCCGTCTCGGCCGGCGTCACCAGCGGGTTCCTGTTTCAATCGGAGCTCCACCTGGAATACGCCTACGACTCGGGAATGCTGAGGCACGGCACGAGCGGTGGCAGCGCCCTCGTGCTCTGGTCAAAGTCCTTCTGACCTCTGTCATAGCGCTCCCATGGCAAGGCACGGCATCCCCGCCCACAGTCAAAAGGCCAGAAGCGAACCCTCACAGCGCTAGCTCCGGTATAAATTTTTCTCACAAATACGGCACAACAGACTGATCTACAAAGCATATCACTATGATAATAATTTTCACTTGCATCAAAGCGCAGGGGGGCTATACTTCTAGTATGCCGATACCACTTCCTATTGACACAATGGAGGTCACCCCATGAAACCCATAGCCAAGAAAATTGCCATTTTCACCGCCACGACGCTCCTCTCTGCCTTGCCGGCCTTCGCCGGTGACATGGGATGGTCGGGGACGGACCAGGGGACCAGCGGCAACGGCGTCCAGAAAAACGAATGCCTGCTGGTAGCCCATAACTGCAACGGCACGATCTACGACCTGCCGCAGCGGATCGAGAAACTGCAGCGCGAGATCAACAAGGGGACCGCGGTGTACACCCCGGCGGAACTGAACTACCTCAAACGGGAGCTCAAAGAAGACACCGATATGTTCAGCAACATGACGGAAGGGGGAGCCTAAGCGGCCGCGCCTAGAGTTGTCTGCCCCTGAGTGAGGGGATTGTGGACGCGGGGGGCTTGCCAATCAGCCCCCCCTTTTTGTGGGAACATTTTGGGTAAGACGGAGACGGCGGGTCGATCCTTAGTTGGTTCGGCCCGCCGTCTCGTTTTTCAAGGAGGGAGCGTCCGGGAGGCCCGCCGTGCGGAACCTCCCCTTTTTCTTGCCGTGCGGAACGGATCTTTACAGCCTGAAGTGGACCATGAGCCCCTTCATGTCGTCGCTTAAACGGGTGAGGGTCGCGGAGGCGCCCGCGGTCTCCTGCGCGCCGCGCGAGGTCTCCTGGGTCGCCTCCGAAATCCGGAGGATGTTCCCGGAGATGTCGTTGGTGGTGGCCGTCTGTTCTTCGATGGCGCAGGCGATCTGGTTCACCTGGCCGGTCACCGCCTGGACCTGGTCCAGGATGTCTTTCAGGCTCCGCTCGAGAAGCTCGGCCTCGGCCGCCTCGTGCTCGGTACCCCGCACCCCCTCCTCCATGGAGGCGATGGCCTGCCGGGTCTCCTGCTGGATCCCCTTGATCATCTCGCCGATCTCGCGGGTGGCGCGGGTGGTCCGCTCGGCCAGCGCCCGCACCTCGTCGGCCACCACGGCGAACCCGCGTCCCTGCTCGCCGGCCCGGGCCGCCTCGATGGCCGCATTCAAGGCCAGGAGGTTCGTCTGATCGGCGATGTCCTCGATGGTGGAGACGATGTCGCCGATCTTGTCGGAACGCTCGCCCAGCGAAGAGATCGCCTCCGCGCTCTTCCTGGTCAGCCCGCCCCGCGCCTTGATCCCTTCCACCGTGTGGCGCACGGTCTCGAACCCTCTCTCGGTAAGCGAAGCGGCCTCCTTGGCGCTGGTGGCCGCCATGTGGCAGTTGTTGGCGATCTCCATGCTGGTCGCCGCCATCTCCTCGCTGGCGTTGGCCACGCTGGTGGCTTCCCCGGCTACCTGCTCCGAGCTCCCCGCCACCTTCTCGGAGGCGTTGTTGAGCTGATGGGCGGCCTGGGTGAGCGACGCGGTGGTCTCCTGCACCGCCGAGACGGTACGGGCGATCTTCTCGATGAACTCGTTGAGGGCGGCGGCGGTATCGGCGAACTCGTCGGATCCCTCTACCGCAAGCCTTTTGCTCAGGTCTCCCTCGCCTGAGGAGATGTCGCGCAGCCGGGAGAGGAGCTGCTTCATCGGCTTATCGATGACCTTCATGAGGATGAAGAGCAGCAGGTTGGCGACCAGCAGCGAGAGCACCAGCGCCACCACGGTGACGGTGAAGTTTGAACGGGTGAACTTGTTGAGGGCAATCTTCTGCTGCTGGAGGTTCTGCTTGGAGGTGTCCTGCAGGGCCTGGATGATGTCCTTTATCCCGCGCCAGCTCGGGGTCTCCTTGCTCTTCAGCTCCTCCACAGCCGCCGGGACCTGCCCGCCCCGCGCGAGGGCGATGATGGACTTCTGCAGCGCGGTATGCTGCTCATACTGCCCCTGCAGCTTCTCCATGAGCGCCGGAATCCCCTCCATTCCCGCCGAGAGCTTCACGGTCTCCGCCTCCAGGGTCTGGAGGTCCGCCACCGCCTTCTGGTAATTGGCCATCGCCTTGTCGTCGGCCGGGTTGAGTACGACATTGCGGATCGCCTGCTCGGCCTGGAGCCCCTGAGCCTGGATCTTGAAAAGCGTCTGCCCTACCCCCTGGTACTTTTCGGTGTACTCGGAAAACCGCCGCTCGCTCCCTTTTAGTCCGCTGTACGAGATCCCGAGAAGTACCAGCATGATGGCTGAAACGAGGGCAGCGAAAACGGAGAACTTCGAGAACAGGCGAAGATTCAAAAAGATTGACATAGCTGTACCCCTTTGTACCTAAAAGATCCTACTTATTGCCGCAATTACTTGGTCGAAGGATTCGCCGACACAGGGTAAACGAGTGGATAAGTCACTCGCCTGCTCTTCTGCTGACAGTTATCGGTATGGAATGTGGCAACCTTAAGAGAAAAAACGGGAGGCGGGAAGCGATGCTATGACAGGCGGATTAGCGGAGCGGGGAATGAAGTCGTACTTAACGGCGGCCGTCGACGGAGGCCCGTCCCGTTGGCACTGCTGGCCGGGACTGCAGTTTGGGTGAAGGGGCGGGGCCGGGGCCATAGAGATCCAGCGGGGGCACGGTCTCCTGGAGGAGGGCGATGGTCTCCGGGGACTCGGCCAGGTTCAGCCCGAGATCGGCCTCTTCGCGCAGCTCCGCCTCCCTTCCCGCCGGCGGTTTCGGCAGCACCACCCACTGGGCGGCCAGCGCCGCCGCCTCCTCGACTTCGACCGAGTTGAGCGTCGACTCCATCTCCCCCTTCAGTCTGGCGGCGGTGGCGTTCCCCTTGGCCGCGGCGATAGTCAGCCACTTGAGGCCCTCCACGTCGTTGCGCTCCATGTAGCGGCCGCGGGAGTTGGAGATTCCCAGCCAGACCTGGGCATGGTCGTAGCCGTAGTCGGCCGCCCGGTGTATCCATTTGAGCCCCAGGGTGGTGTCCTTGCCGGTCCCGGTTCCCTCCAGGTACATGAACGCTACCTCGGGAAAGGAGTCGAGATCGCCGTTTTCCGCCGCCGCGAGGTACCAGCGGAAGGCGTCCTGGGGACTTCTGGCCACGCCCACGCCGGTGCGGTAGAGGACGGCAAGATTCCGCTGGGCCAGGGGATCGTTCTGCCGCGCGCTCAACTGGAACCAGGCGGCGGCCTCCCGCGGGTTTCTTTCCATCCCGCTCCCTTTGAGAAACATGAGGCCGAGAAGCCGCTGCGCGCGGCCGTCGCCCTGGTCGGCGGCCAAGTGGAGGTAGCGGTAGGCGTCCTCGTACCTTTGGCAGAGCAGGAGAAAGCTTCCCAGGTAGAGCTGGGAGGAGACCCTCCCCCGCTCGGCGGTCAGGGTGTAGTACCTAAGCACCGAGTAGCGGATGATCTGGGCGTAGGGCTTGAGCTCCCGGGCCGGTTGCTGTTCCCCCGCCAGCCGGTACAGCCGTATCGCCTCGGACGGGTCCCGGACGACGCCCCCTTCGCCGCTCTCGTAGAGGAGGGCGAGCCCGCATTGCCCCCCCGGGTTCCCCTGATCGGCCGCCTGTTTGAACCAGCGGAAGGCTTCCGCGACGTTGCGGGGGCCGGCGAGCCCGAGGTAGTTGATGGCACCGAGGTAGAACTGGCCGTCGGCGTTCCCTCTGGTGGCGGAGGCAGCGAGGAGCTCGATGGCCTTCTTGAGGTCCCGGTGGGGGGGCTTGGCCTTCAGGTAGGGAACCGCGGCCTGGAATTTTTCCCGCGCGATCACCGCTGCGGTATCGCCGGCGGCGGCCGGGGCAGTGGACGAAGCCGGGGCAGAGGATGAAGCCGACGCGGAGTCCTTCCCGGCGGGAGCGCCATCTCCCTGCACCTTTCCGTATTTCTCCAGCACCGCGGGAGGGACCTCGCGGGGATCGGTCACAGCATGAGAGCCGCGCTCGTCCTCCCACACGTAGATCTCGGCGAGCGAACGGGACGCCATAGCCACCAGCAACCAGGCCGCCAATACCGGAATTGCCGCTCCCTTCACCATGGATCGAGTACCTCACCCCTTAGTCAGTCACACCGTCACGCAGCCGTTATAAATACAAAATGGTGGCTGAAGCAAGACCAAAGTCACTACCTCCCTCCGGCGCGCCCCGGCGGCGTATCTTTGAAACCGATTCAAGATTTCCCGAGAATGTGCCGATAGGAGTATCCGGTTCCCCGTGAGCCAGTCCGCAGAGTCGATCAGCCGATCTCCTGCGCGATAGGAGGTCGAATGACATTCCCTGAGAGAAAACTTGATTCGGTACTGTTCGTAGACGACGAAAAGAGCTACCTGACCTACACGAGCGAACTCTTCTCCGGCCGGGGGATCGAGGTGCTGACCGCCTCGTCGGCGCTGGAGGCACTCGACCTCATCCGGGCGCACCAGGTGGCCGTGGTGGTCTCGGACAACGAGATGCCCGGGATGCAGGGGATCGAGCTGCTGGCGGAGATCAAGAAACTCTCCCCCGACACGGTGAAGATCATGGTGACCGGCCACGCGAGCCTCGCCACCGCCCTGGCCGCCATCAACAGCGGCGAGGTCTTCCGCTTCGTCCTCAAGCCGTGGAAGAAGGGGGATATGCTGCGCGCGGTGAAGGAGGGGCTCAGGAGGTTCCGGGTCCAGCAGTCCCTGAAGCGCGAGGACGAGTTTATCCTCCACTCGCTCGCCCAGACCATCGAGTTGAAGGACGCCAGCACCAAGGGGCATTGCGACCGGGTCGCTACCCTGGCGCTGAAGCTCTCCGAGGCCCTCGGGATCCCGGACGACGTCCGCCGCCAGATCAGGTACGGGAGCTGGCTCCACGACTGCGGCAAGATCGGCGTCCCCGAGCATATCCTCAACGCCGAGCGGAGTCTCACCGAGGAGGAACAGACCGTCATCCGCAAGCACCCCGAATGGGGTTGCGACGTGGTCAAGAAAGCCAACCTCTCCCAGACCGTCCAGGAGATCGTGCTCTACCACCACGAGCGCTTCGACGGCAAGGGATACCCGGCGGGACTGCAGTCGAAGTCGATCCCCATCGAAGCGCAGATCGTCTCCGCCGCCGACATCTGCGACGCCCTCACCATGGACCGCCCCTACCGCAAAGGATTCACCCTCCCCGAGGCCAAGGCCATCATCCGCTCCATGTCCGGCAGCAATCTCGACCCCTTCCTGGTCGGCAAGCTCATGAAAGTCCTGGACAACTGAGCGCAACACTCCCTTTCCTCACTCCTGAGCGCAGAGCCCGCACCACCCGCACCACCCGCGCCCTGTCCCATCGGACCGATCCGTCCGATCCGTCCGATCCGTCCGATCAGTCCTATCAGTCCGATCCGTGGCTAAGAGGAGCCTCCCCGGATTTTCCCCCTTGACCTTTTAGTGCAAAGAGTCTAAATAGAGCTTCAACACTAAAACCAACAGGAGGGACAGGCGATGAAAGTGCTCTTGATTCAGCCGTACAGTTCGTCGGAGCTGATGGACCGGGTATACCTTTTCGAGCCGTTGGCACTCGAGTACCTGGGGGCGGGGGCGCGCGCGGACGGCCACACCGTCCTCCTGCTCGACGCCCGCATCGAGCGCACCTTCGACGAGACCCTCGCCTCCTTCCATCCCGACATCGTCGGCATCACCGGGTTCACCAGCCACCTGAACATCGTCAAGGAGATCGCCCGGCAGGCGCGCCAACACGCCCCGCAGGCGACCGTCATCGCCGGCGGCCACCACGCCACCGTGCGCCCCGCCGATTTCAACGTGCCCGAGATCGACCTGGTGGTGATCGGGGAAGGGGTCGGCACCCTGCGGGAGACCCTCTCCGCCCTGGCTGACGGGAGGGCGCTCAGCTCGGTCGCCGGGCTCGGCATACCGTCTCCGGAAGGGATGCTCTTCACCGAGCCAAAGCCGTACACGCCGCTCGACGAGCTCCCCTTCCCCGACCGCACGCTTACCGAGCGGTACCGCAACCACTATTTCAGCGAGTGGTTCAAGCCGCTCGCCTCCATCAGGACTTCGCTCGGGTGTACCGCCCGCTGCAGCTTCTGCGCCCTCTGGGGGCTGACCGGCGGCAAGTACCTCCGACGCGACCCGGAGCTGGTGGTGCGGGAACTGAAGGGGATCGCCGAGGAGAACGTCTTCTTCTGCGACGACGAGTCGATGTGCGACACGCGCCGGATGGAGCGCCTGGCCGGATTGATCGAGGAGGCGGGGATCAGGAAGAAGTACTTTCTCTACGCCCGGGTGGACACCATCGTCGATCATCCCGAGCTCTTCGAGAAATGGGCCCGGATCGGGCTCGCCCAGGTTTTCGTAGGGATGGAGGACTTCTCGGACGCCCGTTTGAAGGCGATGAAGAAGGGGGTAACCGTGGCCCAGCAGGAGCAGGCGGCCGCCATCCTCGACCGGCTCGGGGTGATGATGTACGCCTCCTTCATGGTGGACCCCGATTACGGCAGGGAAGACTTCGTCTCCCTCAAGGAGTACGTGAGAAAGCTCAAGCTCAAGTACGCCACCTTCACGGTGATGACCCCGCTGCCGGGGACCGAGCTGCACGAATCGGAGAAGGAGCACCTCTTGACCGAGCGCCCGGAGATGTACGACATGCTCCACGCCCTCATCCCCACCCGGCTCCCGCTGGCCGAGTTTTACGAGGAGATGGCAAAGCTTTACACCGAGGCCGTTCCGTTGTACCGTTCGCTTCCGGCCCTCATGAAGTTCGGGCTTCACGGCATGCTGTTGAGGATCAGGCTCTTCGGGACCTTCCTCAAGAGGGTGCGGCAGTTCCACCTGGAGTACTGATGACCAAAGCGGAAAAGACCAAGGCCAGGATCGTCGAGACGGCCATCGAGCTCTTCAACGAGAGGGGGACCAAGGCGGTCACCACCAACCACATCGCCGCCGCCATGGGGATCAGCTCCGGGAACCTCTACTACCACTTCCGGAACAAGGAGGAGATCATCCGGGCCATCTTCGCCCAGATGCACGAGGTGGGGCTCCGTGAGTACCAGGAGATCAACGACGGTCCCGGCCCCGGGACGGCGGCCTCCATGGAAGAGACCTTCCTGATGATCCAGCGCTTCAACTGGCGCTACCGGTTCTTCAAGCGGGAGCTGGCCGCCCTCGTCCAGAGCGACCCCGAGCTGAAGGAGATGTTCGTGGTCTCCCACCGGCTCAACCTGGCGGTGGTGCGGGGAGCGCTGGATCTGAGCATGGCCCAGGGATTCTTGCGCCAGATGCCGCCGGAGCAGCGGGACCTGCTGGCCGAGCAGATCTGGATGATGGCCCTTTTCTGGCTGAACTACCTGGAGGTGGGGGGCGAGGAAGTTGACGAGGCGGCGCTCAGGCGCGGCAGCGAGATCCTCAGGAACATGCTCCTCCCCTACCTCGCCACTCCCCCCTCCCCCGCTTAAAATCCGGAATCTGCGCTCACCAGCGAATCCGCCCTCGCCTTATCCCCCCTTCCGCCGTGTCCGCCCTCGTCTTGAATCCGCCCTCGCCCGCCTCAATCCGCCCTCACCCGTTTGAACCACCCTGACGTCTCCATCGGCCACCCTCTCCCCCGAAAGCGCGAGGGTATTCATACGGCTCCCACTGACTGAGCCCCGCAGCCATACTCTCAGGATAAAATGTTAATCCTCATAGGGAATTCTCTCACACTGGATTACTTGAAGTTCATTCAGACACTGTTATAAGTGAGGATGTTGGAATAGACAGGATTGCGCGGAGATCCGAGGCATGCATGGGAGGATTGATGGATTCTACCAGGCTGAAGGATGCCGGCAGACTCGTATTCCTGACCATGCTCGGGATCGCCGGGAACTATTTTCGCTACCCGATCTTCTACGGCATCGACTTCCTGTTCGGAAGCATCTTTACCATGCTCGCCCTGCAGATGCTGGGGGGGCGCTCCGGGGTCATCGCCGCCTTCGTCGCCGGGAGCTATACCTACGTCCTCTGGAACCACCCCTATGCCGCGGTTATCCTGGTGCTCGAGGCCGCGGCCGTCGCCTTCCTCACCTCCGGCCGCAGGCTGCACTTCGTGATCGCCGATGGCCTCTTCTGGAGCGTCATCGGCATCCCGCTGGTCTTTCTCTTCTACTCCGTGGTGATGCATCTGCCGTCGAGCACCGTCGAGGTCGCCGCGCTAAAACAGGCGGTCAACGGCGTCACCAACGCCCTTCTCTCCCGCTTCGCCTTCATCGCCATCTCCTACTTCTCCCGCCGCAGCTTCTTCCCGATGCGGGAGATGATCTTCAACACCCTGGTCCTGTTCGTCCTCCTTCCCTTCCTGGTGATCATGGCCTTCAACAGCAGGAGGGACCAGGCGGAGATCGACCGCCGGATCCGCAAGGCCACCCTGGTCAGCAGCGTCCGCACCGTTTCCCACCTTGACCACTGGCTCAACAGCGCCATGACGGAGGTGACCTTCCTCGCGGAACTGTCCTCCCGCTACCCGGTCGCCAAAGTCCAGCAGGCTCTCGAAGAGACCTTGGCCTCCAACAACGAATTCCTCCGCGTGGGTCTGCAGGACCGCAACGCGATATCGGTCGCCTTTGCCCCGACCGCGGACGAGCTGGGACAGTCCAACATCGGCAGAAGCTTCGCCGGCCGCCCGTACCTCCCGCTCCTCAAAAAGCAGATGACCCCGCTGGTCGGCGAAGTGGTGATGGCCAGGATCGGACGTCCCAAGCCGATGGTCCCGCTACTGGCGCCGGTCATTAAAGACGGCAACTACCAAGGCTACATCTCCGGGATCGTCGACCTCGCCACCTTGCAGAGTTTCGTAGAGATCGATATCAAGAACCAGAGCCTCCCCAACCTCCGCTACATCCTGGTGGACAAGAACAACAAGGTGGTGATCTCCAACGCCCCGGAACTGCGGATCATGAAGCCGTTCGAGCGCAAGCCGGGGACCATGAAAACGCTTCAGGAGGGGTTCTACCAGTGGATGCCGCAGGCGAGGAAGAACATCTCGGTGGCCGACCAGTGGAAGGACGCGGTGTACGTCGCCGAGACCGCGGTGGGGATGCTCTCGGAATGGCGCCTCATCCTGGAGGTCCCGGTCGGGCCGTTCCAGCAGCAGATGTTCACCGACTACTCCCGCTCGCTCACCGACCTCCTGGTGGTCCTCCTTTTGGCCATGGGACTCGCCCACGTCTTCAGCAACCGGCTCATCTCCTCCTTCCAGCATCTGCGCTCGGTCACCGCCGACCTTCCGGCCAAGATCGGCCAGCGGGAGCCCCTTCGCTGGGACCGGAGCATCATCGAGGAGGCCAACCTCCTGATGGAGAACTTCCGGGACATGTCCGACGCCCTCCGCCAGCGCTTCGAGGAGATCAACAACCTCAACGCGAGCCTGGAGGCCAAGGTCGAGGAGCGGACCGGGGAGCTTCTGAAGAGCGAGCACAAGCTCCGCACCATCATCGACGTCACGCCGGTTCCCTACGCCCTCAACGACGGCAAGAACCGGATCACCTTCATCAACGAATCCTTCGTCACCACCTTCGGCTACTCCCACGCCGAGATCCCCACCGTCGATGCGTGGCGGGAGCGGGCCTACCCGGATCCCGTCTACCGCGAGGCGGTCTCCGCCCAGTGGGATGCCCACCTGCAAAAGGCCCGGGAGCGGCACGAGCCGTTCGAACCGATCGAGCTCCTGATCCGCTGCAAGGACGGGACGGTCAAGACCGTGGTGGCCACCGCCGCCCCCCTCGGCGGCGAGTTCGCCGGAGAATTCCTGGTCATGATGCACGACCTCACCGAACGGGTCCGGGCCGAGCAGGCGATCAAGAGCTCGCAGGCCTTCCTCGAAGGGATCATCGAGAAGAGCCCGGTCAACATGTGGATCTCAGACCGCGACGGAACGCTGCTGCGGGCCAACGAGGCCCTGAAGGAGTGTCTCAAGGTGACCGACGAGGAAATCGTCGGCCGCTACAACATACTGACCGACCCCCAGGTTCGGGAGCAGGGGTTCCTGCCGCTGGTGCGAGAGGTCTTCACCAAGGGGGAAACGGTCCGCTTCACCATCTGTTACGACACCACCCGTAGCGGCGTCGAGGTACACGAGCCGACCCGGAAGATGCTGGAGGTGACCATGTCGCCGGTGATCAGCGACGGCGTGGTGACCAACGTGGTGGTCCAGCACCTCGACATCAGCAATTTGAAAAAGATCGAGAGCGAGCTGGTGGTGGCCAAGGAGGCGGCTGAGAAGGCGAACCGCGCAAAGAGCGAGTTTCTGGCCAACATGAGCCACGAGATCCGCACCCCCATGAATGGCATCCTCGGGATGGCCCAGCTCCTCAGGGCGACCAAGCTCGACGGCCAGCAGAAGGATTGCCTGGACACCGTCGACTCGGCGGCCACCAACCTGATGGCCCTTTTGAACGACATCCTCGACCTCTCCAAGATCGAGTCCGGCCACCTGGAGGTGGAAACCCACCGCTTCAGTTTCCGCGACAGCATCCGGGACGTGGTGAACAACCAGCTGCCGCTCATCCAGCAGAAGGGGCTCGCGATATCCATCGAGATCGCCGGCGAGGTGCCGGAGCGGGTGGCGGGGGACCAGCTGAGGCTCAAGCAGATCGTCCTCAACTTCCTCTCCAATGCCGTCAAGTTCACCCACGCCGGGGGGATCACCGTCTCCGCCGCGCTGGCCCCCTTGGCTGCCGCCGCCGAGCCCTCCCCATCCCTTCAGCAAGAGGCAAACGGCATGGGGGGCGCCGTCCCGCCGGACGGGGAGCGGAAAGGCGAGGTGATGGTGAGGGTCTCGGTCTCCGACACCGGGATCGGGATCAATCCCGAGGACCTCTCCCGCATCTTCGATCCCTTCAGCCAGGCGGACAGCTCCACCACCCGCAAATACGGCGGATCCGGGCTCGGACTCGCCATCTGCGGCAAGCTTGCCCGCCTCATGAGAGGGACCATCACGGTCGAGAGCCGCGAAGGGGTGGGGAGCACCTTCACCGTGCAGGTTCCGCTGTTGCGCGACCCCGCCTGGGAGGAGGAAGGCGAAGCACCGCCGCCCCCCGTGGAGCAGCGCAAACTGCGGGTGCTTTTGGCCGAGGACGACCCGATCAACGTGAAGGTCGAGGAGGGGATGCTGACCCGGATGGACCACATGGTGGAGGTGGCGAGCGACGGGCGCGAAGCGGTGGAGAAGTGGGAGGCGGGGGATTTCGACCTGATCCTGATGGACGTCAGCATGCCGGGAATGGACGGCGTGCAGGCGACCCGCGTGATCCGCGAGCGGGAACGGGAGAGCGGGCGGCACATCCCGGTGGTGGCGGTGACCGCCCATGCCCTCCAGGAGAGGATCGACAAGCTGCGCGACGAGGGATTCGACGCGGTGGTGACCAAGCCGGTCCGGCAGCAGGAGCTCGCGGCGACGATAGCGGGGTTCTTCAGTGCGGCAGCCGAGGAGACCGGCGCCGTCCGGGAGGAAGCGCCCATCGACATCGAGAAGGTCGCCTCGTACCTGGCCCGCATAGCTTCCCTTTTGGAAAGCAACAACATGCAGGTGATCGACCTGCTCGCCGAGGTAAATGGCTCATTGTACCCGTCCGCGGAATGGGACGGGTTCAGGCGGTCGGTGAAGCGGTGCGATTTTGCCTCGGCGCTGAAACAGCTCGGGGGGGTGTACCGGCGGTACGGCATCCCCTCCGGCGAGTGAGGACTTGATGGCAGACAAGAAGCTTCTCCTGGTGGACGATGCACCCGAAAACCTACAGCTTCTCTATCAGACCCTGAAGGGGGAGTACGAGATCTTTTCGGCGACCTCGGGGAGCGAAGCGCTCCGGCTGGCGGAGGTCCTCCTTCCGGACCTGATCCTTCTGGACATCATGATGCCGGAGATGGACGGCTACCAGGTCTGCGAGGCGCTCAAGCGCGACCAACGGCTGAGCGGCATACCGGTCATCTTCCTCACCGCGCTGCACGAAGAGGCGGACGAGGTGAGGGGGTTCGAGATGGGGGCGGTCGACTTCATCGTCAAACCGTTCAAGGCGGTGGTGGTGAGGCGGCGGGTGGCGACCCACCTGGAGCTGCAGCAGAAAAGGAACCAGCTCGAGGCGGCCAACCGCGAGTTGCAGGAGGCGCTGGACCGGATCAAGGTGCTTTCGGGGCTATTGCCGATCTGCATGAGCTGCAAGAAGATCAGGAGCGACGACGGGAACTGGACCCAGCTGGAGACCTACATAAGCCAGCACTCCGACGCGCTCTTCAGCCACGGCTACTGTCCGGAGTGCGGCGTAAAGATGCGGGAAGAACTGGCGAGCTCCCTCGCCCCCCGCAACGGGCGGAGGTGAGGGGCCTGGTTTACCGGGGATGAGCCCTGCTATTTCGCCTCTTGATTGACGGCGGGAGCCTGGGCGGTGTCGAAGAGGGCAATGATGCGGGTGTTCTGGTAGCGCTGGTGCTCCTTCCAGGTGATCCCCTTCGGGCTGTAGAGGTCCCCGGTCCCGTACACCTTGTGGAACTCGTGGGGGACGTTGACCAGGTACTTGTCGATCACCTCGAGCGGCGCTTCCGACCGCTTCTTGGCGAGGCTCAGGTTTTTCTTCTTGTTGCCGAGCGAGGAGGCGCTCCCGATGGAGAGGAAGATGACCTTGCGCCCCTTGGCCTCGCGGGAAAGGTAATCGACGTACTGGACCAGGCGCTGGAATTCGAGGGAGTTCGGCACCAGGGTGGCGGAGCCCATCGGGTAGAAGACGGTTATTTCCCCGGTCCCCTGCCGCTTGGAGGTCTCCTCGATGGCCTGGAGGGTGCGCTGGGCGGTCTCCAGCAGCTGGCGCTCGGTCGCCTTGACCTCCGCGACGTCGCTCTGGGTCTGGCGGGTGGTCTCCTTCACCTCTCCGAGCTGCCCCTGGATGTCGCGGGCCGCTTTCTTGATCTCGCCCAGCTCGGCCAGGGTCTGCTGGTTGGCGTTCTCGTGAGCCCCGACAAAAGACTGCACCATTTCCTTCGAGCTCTTCACTTCCTGCTGGTGCACACTCTCAGCGGGGGCAACGGTCCCTTCCTGGACCTTCTCCCCGGTAGTAGCGCATCCGGCAGACAGTACCAGGGCGGTCATGACCACCGCGATTTTCCCTTTCATACAGCCCCTCCTACATTGAAGTGCAGCCCCGCCCGCCGGTTCGACAGGTTATGACTGCCAGAATTAGCAGAAATTACCAGAAAAGCGTCAGGTGGGGCAACCATATTAAAAGAAAAAACATCTCCGCCGTTTCGTCCATCGAAGCAAGCTCCCCGCCGCCGTCGAACGACCTGCCGTCCGCTCACTCATTCCCCCGCAACGAATGCCGGCGGCACGGGTATGTCCTCCTGACAGGAAAGCTCCTGTCTATGACAGCACCGCGCTACCTGCCACGCTTCATTCTGCACCATCGCGTAACTGTATCCGGTGAAGCTTCACTATCTGGCATGAGACCCCTGACAAGAGCTGAGACAAGACACATTAAATGGCTTGTATAGTCATTTCCTTCATGCTAGTTTTTGCGGCTCGAAGAAGTAACGACTGTCAAGGGAACGCCGGGGGTACGCAATACCTCCACGGTGAAAGGTTTCGAGCCAGTCAAGAAAGATAAAGAATGGATCAAGACGCGGAGTCGAACTTCCGATAAAGGAACCACCGGACAGATCAAAGCAAGCTGGATCCTCTTCGTACCGGAAACGGCGGCTCCCCATCACGCCCACCGGAAAACCGGAACTCACCGGCGAGGGGTGGCGCAGATTGTGTCCGTCTAATGGTAGGTCGCCGCCCCCCTTGTAGGAACCATTCCACGCCAGGAAGAAAACACACTATGGGTAAAGCATCAGCTCTACTACTGGTCCTCTTGTTGCTGCTGGCTGCGGGCGCACCCGCGCAGGCGGCCGAGCGCGGGCGGATGGTCAAGATGACCTTCGAGTTCGTGGACGCCTGCGACGACGGCTACAGCCCGGAGATCGACTTCTACCTGAAGGAGAATCCCAGCCGCTACTGGGGCACCTTTTGGCTCAGGTACTACAACGAGCCCTTGAGCACCACCCTTTCCTGCGAAGCGGGCAAAGAGATCTGTTTCGGCTCCTGGCTGAAAAACGCCAGCTGGGGATGCGGGAAAAAGTGCACTGAGCCCACCAAGGGGGCCTGCTTCGTTTGCCAGGAGGCGACGGTCTCCATCGGGCTCCAATGTCAATGAAGGCGCAGCTTATGACATATTCCAGGATCTTTTTGATAGCGGCGGCCGCCCTCTCTCTGGCAGTGCCGGTCCGTGCCGCCGAAGTGAAGAATCTCCGCAGCGGCCAGCAGGGGAACAAGGCGTTCGCCGTCTACGACCTGGCCGGAAAACCGGGCGAGCTCGACGCGGAAGTGAAGGTCGTCATCGAGGTGGGGGGCGAGAAGTACACCGCCGACCGGCTCACCCTGCGCGGGGACCTCGGCAAAGGGGTCAAGGTAGGGGTCGGGAAGAGGATCGAATGGGAACTTCTCAAGGACATGCCGGCCGGCTTCGACGGCGAGGTCACTTGGGACGTCGACGCGGTAGCGCCCAAGGCCCCCGCCGCCCCGGGAATAGCGGGGGAGATCACCGATCCCTGGACCGGCATCGCCCTGCTACCGGTCCCCGGCGGCTGCTTCGCCATGGGGGACGGCTCGGGAGACGGTGACGGCGACGAAAAACCGGTCCACCAGGTCTGCCTCGACCCCTTCCACCTCGGCAAGTTCGAGGTCACCCAGGCACAGTGGCACACGGTGATGGGGAACAATCCCTCCTATTTCAAGCAGTGCGGCAAGAACTGCCCGGTGGAGAGCGTCTCCTGGAACGACGTCCAGTCCTTCCTGGAGAAGCTCAACAAGAGGACCGGGAAAGGGTACCGGCTCCCGACCGAGGCGGAGTGGGAATACGCGGCAGGAGGCGGCGAGCGCCACTCCACCTACCCCGGCACCGGCAACCGTCCCTCCGAATTCGCCTGGGAGATGACCAATTCCGGCGGGAAGGTCCACCCCGCCGGGCTGAAAAAGCCCAACGCATACGGCATCCACGACCTCTCCGGCAACGTCGCCGAATGGGTCCAGGACTTCAAGGACGACTACCAGGCCGCCGCCCAAACCGCCCCCAAGGGGCCCGAGAGCGGGAGGAACCGGGTGCTCCGCGGTGGCTCCTGGCTGAGCCCGGCCGGGGAGCTCCGCACCAGCGCACGCAGCGAACTTAACCCCTCGGTCAAGTCCAGCACCATCGGTTTCCGGGTGCTCCTCCCCGACGCACCGGACGGGAAATAGGAGAAAGAGATGCTTCGCTCACTACTTTTGGCCGTCGTCATCCTCCTCGCCGTCACCGCCACCCGCTCGGAGGCGGTCCGCTCCACCTCCAGGCTGCTGATCGTTCCCCAGTCGGGGGAGTCCGGCCCCGTCGCTCCGGTTATCGTCCTCAGCTCGCCTCAGGTGACCCGCGGGGTCAAGGTGGTGACCAGGGAAGCCAAGCTGACGGTGACCGGCCGCGCCACCCATCCGAAGGGGATCGCCACGGTGACCGTCAACGGCGTCGCCGCCCGCCTCAACGACAAGGGGGATTTCTCCGCGGATATCCTCCTCAAGCCAGGGAGCAACGACATCGTCGTGGTGGCGGTCGATACCGCAGGCAACGAGGGATTCGAGAAGTTCACCATGAGCAGGCAGGGAGACGAGGTGGCGCCCGCGGTGGCCGCCTTGGCCGGCGATGCGGCAAACGGCAAACGGTACGCCCTGGTGATCGGGATCAACGCCTACCGCCAGATCCCGCAACTGCGGACTGCCGCCGGGGACGCCAAAGAGGTCGCCAAGGTGCTGGAGGAGGAATACGGCTTCCAGACCACCGTGCTCCTGGACGAGAAGGCCACCCGCGCCGCCATCATCAAGGAGCTCAACGCCCTGAAGAACCGGGTCAACCCGGGCGACAGCCTCCTCGTTTACTACGCCGGGCACGGATTCCTCGACAAGGAGACCGAGACCTCGTACTGGCTCCCGGTCGATGCCGACAAGGGGGATCCCAGTAACTGGCTGGAGGCCAAGACGGTCACTGACCAGCTCAAGCGCGCCCCGGCCCGCCAGGTCCTGGTGGTGGCGGATTCCTGCTACTCCGGCACCATCAGCCGCGCCTTCGAGCCGTCGCTGGCCGCCGAGGGGGGGAACCGGGAGGGTTACCTGAAGCGCCTGACCTCGCGGCGGTCGCGGATCCTGATCGCCTCCGGCGGCAACGAGCCGGTGAGCGACTCGGGCGGAACCGGGCATTCCATCTTCGCCGACATCTTCCTCAAGGCTCTCAGGAATCCCTTCGAGCGCCGATTCACCGCCGAGGAGCTGATGACCCGCCATCTCAAGGAGGCGGTGGCAGGCCAGAGCGCCCAGACTCCGGAGTACAAGGTAATCCGGGACTCCGGCCACGACAGCGGCGATTTCGTGTTCAGCAAGCTGAGATAAGCCCCCGGCAACCGGGGGTGCAGGTATCTACCGAGGGAGGGACGACCGTATGCTCCAGAAACCAGCCAGAGTCGCCATTGCCGCAGCCTTGATCTGCTCAATCACCGCCTGTTCCACCAGCACGAGGCTCTCCAGCGAGCGGGTGGCCGGGGACGAGCTCTCCCGTAAAGTGATCGGGAAGACGGTGACCGACAAGCGGTACCACCTGAAGGAGATCGACCGCTACAGCGCAGGCACCGAGGTCACCACCTGCACCGTCAACACGGTTCAGGCGGAATATGCCGCCATCGAAAGGACCGAGTACCAGGTCAAAGGCCCCACCAGCGGACAAGTGGTGAAGACGACCTTCATCTACTATCCGATGGTCACCCTGGCGAGCATGGGGATCTATCCCCTCTTCGACATCTTGTCCGGGTTCAAGCTCACCAGGGAGGTCATGGAGAAGGAGTGGGGCACCCGCAAGGAGGTCCGGAGGGAAAAGGGGGAAGGGACCATCACCCGGGAATTCCCCGACCAGGGGAGCAAGACCTGCAGCACCGGTCCGGCCACCACGGAGAAGGTGAAGGTGGCCTTCAACGGTGAGAGCATCGAGCTGACCCCGTCGAGCGACGGCGTGGTGAAGCTCCCCGCCGACTTGGTCGGGAGCCTGGAGCGCCGGGAGAAAATGACCCATCTCGCCTGGGACCTCGAAGGGAGCAAACTGAGGACCACCTCCGACTACACGCCTCCCAAGCCCAAGCCGGTTACCGTCAACAGCGTCTTCGGAGAGCTGAGCAAAGAAAACAAGCTGAACCTGCAACTCACCGACCGCAGCGGTTTCTTCCACAACGAGAACAAGCTGCTGGACAAGCTTCGCAACGAACTCCCCAAATACTACCGGCTCGAAAAGGTCGCCAACCTCCCCCCGGGCCGCGAGGGGAACCGGGTCGCCCAAGATGACCACTCTGCGAACCGCCTCGACCGGGAGAATGCCGCGGCCCAGAGGGAAAATGCCCCTAACGCCTTGGCCGCCGAGGAAAACCATTCAGCCAACAGGCTGGACCGCGAGAACGTTGCTGCCCAGAGGGAAAACGCCGCCAACGCTTTGGCCGCCGAGGAGAACCGTTCGGCCAACAAGCTCGACCGGGAGAATGCCGCGGCCCAGAGGGAAAACGCCGCCAACGCTTTGGCTGCCGAGGAAAACCATTCCGCCAACAGGCTCGACCGCGAGAACGTTGCTGCCCAGAGGGATAACGCCGCCAACACCTTGGCCGCCGAAGAGAACCACTCCGCCAACAGGCTCGACCGCGAGGACGCCACCGCCCAGAGGGGAAGCGACGCCAACGAGGTTTCGGCGCAGGAGAGCGCGATGAACCGGCTGGCTGAGCAAAAAGAGGCCTCACTGGCGGCGGAACAGTCCGGCTACCGGCTGGTCCCGATCCAGAAGACCATCTTCTTCAAGTCCGGCGACTTCACCGGCAACGTGGAGCTGCCGGTCATCGACCCCAGCGGCGATAAGCCGGTCGAGCTGAAATCCAACATCCTCTCCCGCAAGGTGAAATCACTCCTCCCGGCCTACGAGAACGAGGACCGGAATCTGCGGGTCTCGTTGAACGACGGCAAGATGAGCATCACCAACAAGAGCGACCGTACCCTCCAGTTGAAGCAGATGTCGCTCTACTACAACGGCAAGTTCGTGGACAACATCCTCGACCACCAGATGGAGCTCGCCCCCGGCGAGACCGTCAAGGACATCTCCCTCACCGGCGTCATGGACAGGGAGCTCGGCCTGATGGCGAAGTACAACAACCTGACCGCGGAGCAGGCCCAGCGGATGAAGATCAACTTCGGCCTCGGTGCCTCCTACCTCGATCCGGAGAGCGGGAAGCCGGCCCTGATGAACAGGGTGAACAGCTACGACGTCTTCGAGATGGTGAACAACATGCCGGAGACCGCCCGTCTCGAGGAGCACATGCTTTCCATCATCGACGAGAAAGCGATGCCCTCCTCGGAGGTGCGCGAGATGCTCGCCAGCGCGCTACAGCCGAGCGAGGCGGTCGACCCGACCGAGCTGCAGTTCGACATGAAGGTGGAATTCGACACCGGCAAGGCCAACATCAGGCCGGAATTCATGGACAACCTGAACAAGATCGGCATCGCCATGCAGAAATTCCCCAAGCTGCACGGGGTGATCGAAGGGCATACCGACAGCGTGGGTAGCGAGCAGACAAACCAGCGGCTCTCCGAACGGCGCGCCCTCTCCGTGAAGCAGTACCTGGTCGAGAAATTTGGCGTGGAACCGGCGCGGATCCAGACCGAAGGATTCGGCTCCTCCCGCCCGGTGGCCGACAACAAGACCGCCCTCGGCCGGGCCCAGAACCGCCGTATCCAGGGCCGGATCACCGAAGCCGGCG
The DNA here is from genome assembly GCF_023652955.1 of Geomonas sp. Red32. Lineage (GTDB taxonomy): Bacteria > Desulfobacterota > Desulfuromonadia > Geobacterales > Geobacteraceae > Geomonas. The sequence goes on from NZ_JAKLOY010000001.1 coordinate 652,620, forward strand.
TCTAAAAAAGGAAGGGCCTTCGGCCGCCGCCGAAGGCCCTTCTCTTCCCGCTCTCTTCCCGCTCTCTTCCCGCTCTCTTCCCGCTCTCTTCCCGCTCTCTTCCCGCTCTCTTCCCGCTCTCTTCTGCTCTCTTCTGCTCTCTTTCTCTCTCCTGCTATATCCCTTGCTATCTCCTGCTACTCCCAGCCGATCCGGAGGTCCCCGCCAGCCCTGATTTCGCTGCCGCCGGGGTGGTCACTGCCGGTCCCGGTTTTCCTGTAGCCGCCGTTGCCCCTGCCTTGGTTCCCTTTTCCGGCGAATCGCTCAACCACTTCATCATGATGCTGGCGGGAGCCGACTGCTTGGTGCGGAACTCGCTCTTCACCAGCCCCATCACCGCGGTGACGCGGTCCTCGAACTGCGCCCATTTCTGCTTGATCTCCCCATCCCGCTGGACATTCTCTGCGTCCTCGCGGCGGCGCGCGTATCCCAATCCTTCTAAACCTTCAAGAGCGGCGTCCTTCTCCTTCAAGAAGCCCTCCACCTGGTGGCAGAAATCCTCGGCGAGGTGAAGGCTCTGCTTGTGGTAGGTATCGGAAAAGGTGCTGCAGCTGTCCCGCAACTGGGCCATTTTATGCTGCCCCACCATCACGTCCCCCTTCACGAGGTTCGGGGTCAGCTCCCGGCCGAACCGCAACATGTCGATCAGGCTCGCGTACAGACGCGCCAGCGCATCGGATCGGTTCTCCTGGTTGACGATCTGCTCGCACAGGCGCTCCCGGAAAAGCTGCAAGGCGATATCCGACTCCCGGTTGATCCGCTCGCGAAACTGGTGGTAGCTGTGTTCGGTAAATTGTCTAATGAAAAAGTTGACCGACCAATAGCAAAGGCCGATGAGGAGGATGCATCCCACCAGCCCTCCCACCAGGTAAAAGCCGATTGTCGCAGAGGTCATATTGGTACTCCCTTTGGCCCGTCATCGCTTCCCGCGGGCTGGAGATATGGGGCGCCCACCAAAAAGCGGGTGCCCCTTTACTTCTGTCGGCAGATCCGGCGATTTGGTGAGTATTTTTTTGTAATATCCCTGAGCCGGTTGCGGCTTACCCCATTGACGGAAGATGGCGATTATGAGAGTATTCAGATTTCAAAATTAATCGAGGGCGCCTCATGTTTCTACGCAAATACCTGTCGACCCTGCGCGGCACCTACCTGTTCATGGTCTGTTTCGGCCTGATGATGGGAGTGATCTTCCCGTTTTACTCCTGGCTCTTCTTCGGCGCCCGCGCCTTCGCCCCGCTGTACGCCTGCGGATGCGTAGCGGCAGGGCTGATCGTCGGGACGTTTTGTTACCGGGTTATCCGCGAGGCGCTCAAGATGTACGTCGAGCGCCAGCTCTCGGTGCTGCAAGCCATCACCGGGGAGGGAATCAACCTCACCGCCGGAGGGGGCGACGAGCTCCAGCAGTTGATGGAGTGCAACGAGGCCCTCATGAACAAGGTGCTGGTCATGGTGGACAACGTCTCCCGCCTGACCGCCGACATCAGCCAGCGCCACGGGAGGCTGACCGGCGAGTTCGCCGCCATGGTCAGCAGCAACGAGGGGCAGGCCAAGCGCGGCAAGCAATCGCTTGAAGCGGTCGGCCAGATGAACGACTTCTTCTCGGAAGTGATCCGCGAGATCGAGGATATCGCCGCCCGCACCGCCCAGCGCGCCTCGATCTCGACCGAAATGAGCTCCGCCACCGACGAGATCGACCGCAACGTCCAGGAATACTCCACCCTCCTCCTCGACACCTCCAACGCCATCGACCGCATGGCGCGGAGCATCCGCGAAACGACCGCCAACGCCCGCGACCTTAACGACTCCACCGAGCAGACTTACCACTCCATCATCACCATCTCCAATTCCCTGGTCGAGGTGCGCGATCGAACCCAGCGGACCTCTGCCTCGTCCGAAAAGGTCATGCGCGAGGCCGAACAGGGGATGGGCTCCATGACCGCCACCATCGCCACCATGAGAGAGATCGAGGGGAAAAGCGACCAGCTGGTCGACGCCATCACCCGCCTTTCCCAGCACACCTCGCGGGTCGGCGCCTTCCTCGACGTCATCAAGGAGGTGGTGGCCCAGACCGCCCTCCTCTCCCTCAACGCCTCGATCATCGCCGCCCAGGCCGGGGAGCAGGGACGCGCCTTCGCCGTGGTCGCCGAGGAGGTACGGGGGCTCGCGAAGAGGACCGCCTCCTCCACCGAGGAGATCGAGGATCTGGTGAGGAACATCCAGGAAGAAACGGTGGCTGCGGAAGAAGCCGCCCGCCAGGGGAAGGAGAAGGTCTCCCAGGGGGTCAGGGTCTCGGAGAGCGCCAGCGCCGCCCTGGAGCGGATCAAGGAGAGCGCCGACGAAGCGTCCAGCATGGTGCAGGAGATCGCCCGGGCCACCGAACAGCAGGCGTCGGGAAGCCGGGTCATTACCGAAGAGGCCGAGAAGAACCTGGAGCGGATGAAGCGGGTGACGGCCGCGGTGACCGGGGAAGAGAACGAAGCGCGGATGATCGTGAAGAGCCTCGAGCAGATGCGCGGATCGGCCAAGCGGATTGCGAACTCCACCGAGGAGCAGGCGCGCGGAAACCGCCTCTACATGAAGAGCGTCCAGGACGACAACGACAAGGTCAGGATGCTGAACGGCACCTGCGTAGAACAGATCACCAGGGGAGACCGGCTCCGTAACGACATCAACGAGGTAGGCCGCCTGATGGAGGTGAACGCCCAGGAAGCTCGGCGCATCATGGGCGAGATTGAGCAGATCAACCGCACCCTGGGTGCCATCCAGGGCGAGATGGCCGTCTTCCGCCCCACCCTCCCGTCTCCGGAATAGCCACCGGAATAGCCTCCGCCGACTAGCCACCACCCCAGAATAGCCGCCTCCCCGGAACAGGTCGTAGCGGGATACCGGGGACAGTTGCCGGAACCGGGTCCCCCCCTTTGAAAAAGGGGGGACAGGGGGGATTTGTGGCGCTGGTAACAGGAAAAATCCCCCTAAATCCCCCTTTTTCAAAGGGGGACTTCGAATCCGAAATTTCCCAAAGAAACCGTTGAGCTACAGGATAGCGACCAGCCCCGCCGTCGCCGCCGCCATGAGCAGGCGGTGCCGGCGAAGGGAGCCTTCTCCCACCCCGTCCCGACGCTGGAGCCTCCCGAGCACCATCCACGAAAAGAGCCCCGCCATCACGATGACCGGATAGATGACCAGCCGCAGGGTCCCAAGCTCCGGTGTGAGCGCCGCGGGATCCACCACCCGGTCAAGCCCCACCGCAGCGAGGAGCAGCGGAACCAGCCGCGCCCCCCCTTCCACGAAAGCCCTGAAGAAGATCATGAACAGCCCCGCGGTCGCCAGCGGAAGATAGCAAAGCCCGCTGGTAGCGAAGGAGTGCCGCCACCGGGACCGCCCGACTCCCATGGAAGCGGCGACCGCCAGCCCGGTAAATCCGGCAATGACCGCCACTGCGATGAGCCAGTCTACTCCGGTCCAGAGGGTGTGAGGAAAGACCTCCGGCTTCCTGCCGGCTAAAAGCGGTGTTCCCTTGGCGGCCAGCACGGCGCCCAGCAGGACCACGCTGAAGAAGGCGTCGCGCACCCCCCGGCGCGACTTGTGGCAGAGGCTCGCGGCCGGATTGCGGAGATCGAGCTGCATGGAGTGATGGGGGCAGCTCCTGACACAGTCCAGGCAGAGAACGCAGTGGTCGGAGCTGTCGATCGCCGACGGGTGAAGCCCCATCGGGCACCCCTTCTCTTTCACACAATCGTCCACCCGGCAGCGGCTCAGGCATACGTTGCGGTTACTGTGCATCTCCAGCGGCGAGATCCTGGAGATCATGCTGACGATCCTTCCCAGCGGGCAGAGAAACTTGCACCAGCCGCGGCGCCCTATCACCAGGTCCGCGCTAATGGTGGCGAGGAGTATCCCGCAAAGAAGAAGTCCCGTGGCCGGAGCATAGGAGAACATCCCGGAGGCCTGTTCTAAGAGCAGGATGAAGACGAGGGCCACCAGGCTGACCGAGGGTCCCCATTTCTTGAGCCAGGGGGCCGGGTCGCGGACCACGCCGCTGGTGACGCCGAGGGATTCGCCGATGGCCTCCATGGGGCAGAAACTGCACCACCCCCGCGCGAACAGGAAGGCGGTCACCACCAGGCTCGGCCACCCTACGGTCCACGCTGCCAGGTTGGCCGCGTTGCCGGTCGGGGAACCGCTGAGGGTTGCGATGGCGATGGTGAGGAACAGGGGGACCGTCACCCACCTGAGCAGGCGCGGGAAGCGCCGGTCCCTGGCGAGCCGCTCGACGGCGGGAAGGGTGAGCAGGTTCAGCCGGCCATCTCCGAAAGGGTGCTCCTGCAGGGAGATGTCCTCCGGCTGGATGGTGTCGCCGTTGCAGACCACCACCGCCCGGCTCACTACCTGGTACAGCTCGGTGGCGTTGAGCGGCCAGTCGTGATCGACCAGCAGATTGAGGGCATCCTGCGAGAGGCGGCGCACGTTCTTGTGGTGCTTGGCGTTGAGGGATTTCAAGAGGCTCCGGGCGGTGACCGCAACGTCCTTCTTCCGCTCCCTGAGCGGGGTGAGTTCCACCGTCTCACCAGCCAGCCACCGGTAGAGGAGCGGGTTGAACTTCCCCGCTTCCACCAGGGGAGAGAGGGGCTTCCCGCTGGTCGCGATAATGCGGACCACCGCGGTCCTCAGCTTCCGTTCCCCCCGCCGGGTGAATTGCCCGCTCTCCAGGAATTCGACCAGCTCCTCCTGGACCGGACGGGTGAGGGAGTCCACGTTACGCAGGATCATGTCGCCGCCGGCGGCCAGCTCGATCATCCCCCTCCGGACCCGCCGCGCATAGGCCGAACCTTCGGGCGCGTGACCGAAGAGGGCCGCCTCCTGCGCGAGGCCGAGCAGGGTCGGGGTCTCCGTTCCGGAGTCGCTGGCGGCGGCAACCTCCTGGAGCACCGGTGGAGGAGCGGCGCAGTCGAGGAAAAGGACCGGTCTGTCGTCTTCGCTGTGGAAATGGATGAGGCGGGCGGCGAGGTCCTTCCAGGTACCCGGCTCGCCCAGGATGAGGACGTGGCTGCGGCTTTTCGCCAGGAGCTCCAGCCGCTCGTTCAGCTGGCGCACCCAACTGGTGGCGCCGGGAAACTCGCCGAACTCCGGGAGGAGCTGCCATCCGATGATGTTGGTGATCACCTCGCGGTGCTCGCTCTCCTCCCGCTGGTGGCGGTGCGCCCAGCTGCCGAGCTGGGTGGCGAGGATCCGGCAGAGGTTGGCGTAGAGGCGGGGGACGCGATCGAGCAGCTCTTCGAACTCTTGGCGGTCAAGCCTCGCTGCCTGCACGGCGGTGATGGCGCGGACATCGCTCGAGCGGCGCTGGTCCGTGATGATGGCGCGCTCTCCGATGACGCTCCCCCGGCCGAGCTCGGTGAGGTTGAGGATCTGTCCGGAGCGATCGAGGAGCTCCACCCTGACCTTCCCCGAGAGGATGACGTAGAGCTCACATGGCGCCTGGTTTCTCTCCAGGAGAAGCGTTTCCGGGTCAAAGGTGCGAAGTTCGAGGCGCGCGGCGATGCGATCGAGGTCGTCGCCGTCGAGACCGCCGAAGAGGGTGATGCCGGAAAGGGTGTCGCAGGTGATGGCCGCCATGGCGCAATCCTAGCCCCAAACCCTAACGATATCCAACACGTATACGGCTTAACGCCCTGCCGCGCGTATACGTCGAGGTCAATGGATCCCCCCTCCCTGTAGGCCGCCGGTTTCCGAAAGCCGTACCCATTTTCGTGTTCCAGCGAGGGCAAACCGCCCCCCAGGCGCACCGGCGCCGAAGCCATATTATGATGTTATTCCCGCTAGATACCCGCAACCACCCTATCCCCCCCTGCTCCTGGCCTCTGCGCCGGCGGGCAGAGGGTTTTTCCTGGAATCTCCTGTGATACCGGAATCTTAAGTAACTTTTCTCTGGTTCCGATAAAAAATGTCAAAAACGGCAGCCCGTAGCCCGTAGGTCGCGTTGAGGAAACGAAACGCGACATCCCCTCCGAAACCTGGTGGCAAAGATCGTCGCGTCTCGTCCCTCTTCGACGTTCATCCAAGTACCGCTGGAACCAAGCCCCCCCTTGTCAAAGGGTGGCCAGGGGTGGCATTGGCGGGGCTGCATGCTATCATTTGTAAAATTTAATCCAAGCCAAAGGGAGGTCCCATGGACGGTGTAGTGCTCGGCTACGACGCCGAAGAAGGGATCATCAGGGGAAGCGAAGGAGCGCGCTACCGCTTCACCCGCACCGACTGGAAATCCTCACCCGCACCCGCCGCAGGCCTCAAGGTCGACTTCGTTGCGGTGGAAGACCGCGCCACCGAGATCTACGTGATAAACCCCGCCACCGGAGCCGTCTTTAGCACCGTCAGCACCATCGAGCGCTCCGAAAAGATCATGCCCACCGTCGTCTATCTCTGCTACCTCGCCTCCTTTCTTTACGGCTTCACCATGGTGATCGGGGTCTTCATCGCCTTCTACTGCCGCGACCGTGCCGCGGGGACCTGGTATCAGAGCCATTTCGACTACCAGATCGCCATCTTCTGGAAATCCTTCGCCGGCTTCCTCTTCGGCCTCGCCCTCACCTTCGTCTTCGGGCTCGGCATCATCATCCTTCTCTTCACCTATGCCTGGGTGATCTTCAAGATCATCAAGGGATGGAAGTATCTCACCGAAGGCATCCCCGTCCCCGCTTGAACCCCGCAAGAGCTGCCCCGGCGCGCCATGTGGTGCCGGGGCAGCGTTATCACCGCCCCTTGGCCGATCTTCTGGCGGGGCTGGCCGGCGGCCGCTTTAATCCCGCCGGCATTTCACTGTACCGGCGGCCTTCCAGCCGTCATTCGCACTGCTTGTTACTGGCGAAGTTAGCAGTATAGTTGTGTCTGGCTACCGATCTTCTGTCATTTCGAGGGGTACTTCATGGCAATCAGGAGAGAACTGCTTGATGAACTTCGCAAGCGGCGTGAGGCAGCACTGGCTGGCGGTGGCAAGGATAAGATCGAAAAGAGGCATACGGAAGGACGGTTGAGCGCACGCGAGCGGGTCGAGACATTATTCGACGGCGGCTCATTCAGTGAATTCGGCATGCATGTCAACCATGCCTGCCATATGCCAGGGTTCGTCAACAAGTTCATGCCGGGCGACGCGGTGGTGACCGGCACCGGCAACGTCGACGGCCGCCCGGTCGCGGTCTTCAGCCAGGACTTCACCGTCGGCGGCGGCGCGCTCGGCCACATGCATGCACGGAAGATCTGCGACATCATGAACATCGCCTGCGAGACCGGGATCCCGATCGTCGGCATCAACGACTCCGGCGGCGCCCGCATCCAGGAGGGTATCCACAGCCTCTCCGGGTACGGCCAGGTCTTCTACCGCAACGTCGCCGCCTCCGGGGTGGTCCCCCAGATCGCCATCATCGCCGGACCCTGCGCCGGGGGGGCCGCCTACAGCCCCGCGCTCATGGACTTCCTGATCCAGACCCGCACCCATTCCAGCATGTTCATCTGCGGCCCCGAGGTGATCAAGAAGGCCACCGGCCAGGTCGCCCCCATCGAAGAATTCGGCTCGGCCGAGGCCCATGCCACCGTGAGCGGTAACATCCATTTCGTGGCCGAGGACGACCGCGACGCCATCGCCATCGCCCAGCAGCTTCTAAGCTTCCTCCCGCTCAACAACATGCAGGACCCGCCCCACATGATCCCCGACGAGATCGACCTCGCTCCCGACGAAGCCATCAACGAGCTGCTCCCGGACGATTCCCGCTCCTCCTTCGACATCTACCAGGTCATCGCCCGCCTGGTCGATCCGGGAGAGTGGCTCGAGGTCCAAAGCGGCTTCGCCCGCAACATCGTGGTCGGCTTCGCCCGCATCTACGGCATGGTGGTGGGGATCGTCGCCAACCAGCCCGCCTACAAGGCCGGGTGCCTCGACATCGACAGCTCCGACAAGGCCGCCCGCTTCATCCGGTTTTGCAACGCCTTCAACGTGCCGCTCGTGAACCTGGTGGACGTCCCGGGATTCATGCCGGGGCTGGCCCAGGAGCGGGGAGGGATCATCCGCCACGGCGCCAAGATGCTCTTCGCCTACGCGGCCGCCACCGTCCCCAAGATCACCGTCATCCTGCGGAAAGCCTACGGCGGTGCCTATCTCGCCATGTGCTCGAAAGACATGGGGGCCGATTTCGTCTTCGCCTGGCCGACTGCCGAGATCGCCGTCATGGGAGCGGAGAGTGCCGCCCGCATCATCTACAAGAAGGAGATCGCGGAGGCGGAAGACCAGCCGACCAAGGAAGCCGAGCTCGTCAAGTCGTACCGGGAGAAGTTCGCCACCCCCTACCAAGCCGCCTCCCGCGACATGGTGACCGACGTCATCGAGCCCTCCGAGACCCGCGCGCGGGTGGCGCTGTCGCTGCGGATTTCGCTCACCAAGCGGGTATCGCGCCCGCCCAAGAAACACGGCCTGATCCCGCTGTAAGGAGAGCGCGATGCCCAAGTTTTTTTCCCGCCTGGGAGAAGTCTTCCGCCACCACCCCAAAGAGCCCGAGCCGGAGGTCACGACGCCTACCGAACCGGAGGCCCCGGCGACCATCCACCCGGGGCTGACCGACCAGCAACTGGTGGCGATCCTGACCGCCGCCGCGTGCGAGGTCCTGCAGGCCCCCGTGCGGATCGGGAAGGTCCACGCCCTGCCGCCGAGAAACTGGAGCTGGGTTGCGCAGGGACGCATGGATCTCCACTCTCATCGCCCACGAAAATAGAGGAATCGTCCAATGACCATGAAAATGCTTCGGATCACGCTGGAAGGGAAGAGCTACGAAGTCGGGGTGGAGGTGCTGGACCAGGGAGCTCCCGGGGGCGTTGCGCTGCAGGCGGGTGTGTCCACCGCGGCACCGGCGGCACCGGCCGCTCCGGCCGCGCCAGTGGCGCCCGCACCGCCGGCCGCAGCCTCCCGGGCCGTGCCGGTCGATCAAAGCGGCGGGAGAGTAGTGACCAGCCCGATGGCGGGACTGGTTTTCAAGTGTCTGGTCAAGCGGGGAGACGTGGTGAGCGTGAACCAGGTGGTAGTCGTGCTCGATGCCATGAAGATGGAGACTCCGGTGGTCACCCCCTATGCCGGCACGGTCCGTGACGTGCTGGCCCGCGAAGGCGACGCCGTTGAAGAAGGCTACCCCCTGGTCCAGATCGAGGAAAGCTAAGAGGTCCCCCATGCCCATTCAAGACAACGTCAACGGAGCCCTTCTCATCAGCGCGATCGACTTCGTGCTGAGCTTCGTCATCATCGGCGGGATCGGCGTCCTGCTCGCCCTTTTCCCCCTGCTCAACAGGCTCGGGAAGGTCGACGACGAAACCCTGAAGAAGTCCCACTGACGCCAGCGCCCGTCATAAGCGGAGTCCCTATGTTTGCGCAATTCGTCGGACTGTTGAACGTGCTGAAGGACCAGACCGGCCTCGCCCAGCTGACTGGGGGGAACGTCGTCATGATGGCGGTCGGCGCCGCCATGATCTACCTCGCCCTGGCCAAGAAGTACGAGCCCTTCCTCCTGATCGGGATCGGCTTCGCCTGCATCGTCGCCAACGTTCCCGGCTCCGGCCTGACCCAGCCGGGGGGGCTCTTCCATTACGCCTACCAGGGGGTGGCGCTCCTCATCGTGCCGCCGCTCATCTTCCTCGGGGTCGGCGCCATGACCGACTTCGGGCCGATGATCGCGAGCCCCTGGCTGGTCATCTTGGGGGCCGCCGCCCACCTCGGGATCTTCGTGGCCCTGATCGGCGCGAAGCTCTTAGGCTTCACCCTCCCCGAGGCGGGCGCCATCGGGATCATCGGCGGCGCCGACGGTCCGATGGCCATCTTCGTCACCATGAAACTCGCCCCGCACCTCTTGCCCCAGATCTCGGTGGCCGCCTATTCCTACATGGCGCTCATGCCGCTGATCCAGCCCCCGGTGATGAAGCTTCTGACCACCAAGAAGGAACGCGACATCATCATGGACAAGCCGCGGCAGGTCACCCGCCTCGAAAAGATCGCCTTCCCGATCATCATCGCCATCGTGGTCAACCTCTTCTTCCCCCCCATCGCGCCGCTCATCACCATGCTCATGCTGGGGAACCTGTTCAGGGAGTGCCTGCTGGTCGACCGGCTGGCCAAGACCGCGGCCAACGAGATCATGAACGTGATCACCATCGTGCTGACCGTGGCGATCGGCTCCACCATGAACGCCGAGCAGTTCCTCACCCTGAAGACGCTGGAGATCGTAGCCCTTGGCCTCGTCGCCTTCATCTTCGGCACCGCTTCCGGGGTGGTGGCGGCCAAGATCATGAACGTGGTGAGCGGCGGGAAGGTCAACCCCCTGGTCGGCTCGGCCGGTATCGCCTCGGTCCCCATCGCCGCCCGCGTTTCCCACATGGTGGGCATCCGGGAGAATCCCCAGGTCTACCTGATCATGCATGCCATGGGGCCAAACCTTGCCGGCGTTTTCGGCACCGCCATCTCCGGCGGCATCCTGCTCGCCCTTCTGGGTGTGAAATAGACAAAAAAAAGGGGACGTCTCAATCACGTCCCCTCGTTTGTCATTGCCGCGACAATCGGTTGTATTATTCCACGTCGAAGGCTTTCGAGAGCGAACCGGTGAAGGCCTTAGCCGCAGCACGCAGTTCGTGGCAACTGTTACGAGTGACCGCCGAATCGAGACATGCTTTCACGTTGGAAGGAATCTCGCTCCCTTTGACCGAGACCTCGATACCGTTCCCTTTGGTGATATGCAGCGAGTCGGCATAGTCGACTTTGAAATCGTCTTTGTAGTCGCATCTCATACGTTCTCACCTCGCTTTACTCCTTCATTTTCTCACACCTCCCCAGATTAATACAATGCGCCTTCCTCCCTCATCCTTCCCCTTCGTGCGCGTAAGGGTTCCGGTCATAGCCTTGAGCCGGAACTAAAAAACCCGCCGGACATGCCGGCGGGCCTTTGCGATCACACGATGTTTTTTGCCCGTGCCCCTCCATCACGGTCGTCTGAGGGTCACTAGGGCGCGTTGACAGACGCCACTAAGGCATCGGTACCGCCAATGATCAGGGAACCGATTCGAAGTTGCCGGTGAAGTGATCCCCCCCTTCGCCGACGTTGAATTCGTACCTGAATTTAATCTTTTGCAGCTGCTGCGCCTCCGTTTGCGGGAAATCAAGGCCGAACTGCTGCGTTCCCGTCAGGGGTCCCGGATAAAACAGGAAAACCTTCTTGGCGAAGGCCTTGCCGCTGGCATCCAGAAGTGACGCTGTCAGTTCGAAACCATTGTACGAGGTGTCATAGCGGGGATTGGTTACTGTTCCTTTGATTCGCAGATCGGGGCCGGCTTGCTCACTCTTCCAATCAACTTTCAGATCGTGGGCCGCATAGTGGTGTTCAGAGTAGGCGAGGTTCGAATCTTGAGTGGTGCGTGTCTCGATGGTAGTGCATGCCGACAAGAGGAAGATGACCGCTGCGCAGAAGGTACCCTTTGCTATCATAGTTCACCTCCATTGACCGTGATCTTCTTAGTGTATCAGCTGCCGTTGAGAGTGCAAAGTCATTGAGTTATAAGACATTTTGCGCCGTGATCGGGAAAAACCTCCGGTTCAGCTGCAGGCTTATTCAGGCAGAGGAGCTTTGGCCCCCAGGCAGCGTCTCAGCCGGCAGGAGGCATTGCCCATTTGTCAGGCATCGTGCACACTTTATGGGCATTTATGCTTGCTTTTTATGCAGTAACTGTATATAAACCGGTCATTGATTACAATTTTTTGACAATTGCAGTTGTGCCGGTGAATTTTTTTGCCGCATTTTTAATCAAAGGAGGCGTGCATGAGCCCGCAGATTGACGAGAAGATCGAACCGATTTACCAAGAGGTGTTGAGGCGCAACCCCGGCGAGGTGGAGTTTCACCAAGCCGTACGCGAGGTTCTCGAGTCGCTGGGACCGGTGCTGGTGAAGCATCCGGAGTACTGCGAGCGGAAGATCATCCAGCGGATCAGCGAGCCGGAGCGCCAGATCATCTTCCGGGTGCCCTGGCAGGACGACAGCGGCGAGGTCCAGATCAACCGGGGCTTCCGGGTCGAGTTCAACAGCTCGCTGGGACCGTACAAGGGGGGACTCCGCTTCCACCCGTCGGTCTACCTCGGCATCATCAAGTTCCTGGGCTTCGAGCAGATCTTCAAGAACTCGCTGACCGGGCTTCCCATCGGCGGCGGCAAGGGGGGATCGGACTTCGATCCCAAGGGGAAATCGGACAACGAGATCATGCGTTTTTGCCAGAGTTTCATGACCGAACTGTACCGGCACCTCGGGGAGCACACCGACGTCCCCGCCGGCGACATCGGTGTCGGGGGGAGAGAGATCGGCTACATGTTCGGCCAGTACAAGCGGATCACCAACCGCTACGAACCGGGCGTTTTGACCGGTAAGGGGCTCGACTGGGGCGGATCGCTCGTGCGTACCGAAGCGACCGGTTACGGCGCCACCTTCTTCGTCGATGCCATGCTCAAGGTGCGCAAGGATTCCTTCGACGGCAAGACCTGCACCGTCTCGGGTTCCGGCAACGTCGCCATCTACACCATCGAGAAGATCCACCAGCTGGGGGGCAAATGCGTCGCCTGCTCCGACTCGAGCGGGATCATCTATCACGAGAAGGGGCTGGACGTCGAGCTGATCAAGGAGCTCAAGGAGGTCAAGCGGGCGCGGATAGCGGAGTACGCCTCCTACCACAAGGACGCGCGGTACACCCCGGGGGGTAACATCTGGGAGATCCCCTGCCAGGTGGCGATGCCTTCCGCGACCCAGAACGAGATCAACGGCAAGGACGCCGCCAAACTGGTAAGAAACGGGTGCATCGCCGTCGGCGAAGGGGCCAACATGCCGACCACCCCCGAAGGGGTCAAGGTCTTCCTCGAATCGAAGATCGCCTACGGCCCCGGCAAGGCGGCCAACGCGGGCGGGGTGGCAACCTCGGCGCTGGAGATGCAGCAAAACGCCTGCCGCGACACCTGGACCTTCGACTACACCGAAAAGCGCCTGGCCGAGATCATGAAGAACATCCACGATCTCTGCTACGAAACCGCCGAGGAGTACGGCACCCCCGGCAACTACGTGAACGGCGCCAACATCGCCGGCTTCATCAAGGTCGCCAAGGCGATGGTAGCCCACGGCCTGATCTAGGCACCCCGCAGCGCAATGAAAAGGCCCGTCCGGTGAATACCGGCGGGCCTTTTTTCGTAGGTTCTTGGCGGAATGTTGGGGATAAGGTCCCCCCCTTGTCACAGGGGGGACAGGGGGGATTTGCCGTCCTCCAGCTCGCTCAAGGGGCAGACATCTTCGGCCACCCGTCCCGCCGTAGAGCCGCGCAGACTGACCAGGGTGATCCCCATGAGGACCAGGATGGCGCCCGCGGCGAAGAAGCCGTCCAGCGGCTCGTGCAAAAGGAGCACGCCGAAGCTCACCCCGAAGAGCGGGGTCATGAAGGAGAACGCGGAAAGCCGCGAGGCGAGGTAGCGCCTGAGGAGCCAGAACCAGGCCAGGTAGCTCGCGAAGGAGACCACGACCGCCTGGAAGAGGAGGCTCCCCCAGGCCGCGCCGGTCATGGCGGCCACACCGAACTGCCCGGTGAGGAGGGCGTAGGTGAGCAGGGCGGTGCAGGCGACCGCCAACTGGTAAAGGAGGGTCTTGGCCGAGGCCGCCTCGGAAAGGGCCGAGCAGCGGATGACCACGGTGGTGGTCCCCCAGGAGGCGCCGGCCAGAATGCCGAAGCAGTCCCCCAAAAGCATCTGCGGGGTGATGCCGCCGTGCAGCAGCCCTCCGGCAAAGGCGGTGACGGTACCGCAGAAGGCGATGCCGATGCCGCCCCACTGGCGCGCGGAGAGCCTTTCGGCGGGAAGCCTCAGGTGGAGCCCCAGCGCGGTGAAGATGGGGGAGGTGTAGAGAAAGACCGCCATGTGGGACGCGGTGGTCAGGGTGAGCCCCTTGGCGACGAAGAGAAACTCGGCGGCGAAGAGGAGCCCGGCCACGAGGCCCGGGGCCAGGGTGCCGTCGGAGAGGGAGAAGCGCTCCTTGCGCGCCACCATGACCGCACCGACCAGCAGGGCGCTCAGCCCCGACCGGAACCCGACCTGCATGAGGGGGGAGAGGTCGTGAGCGACCGCCTTGATGGCAACCTGCTGCAATCCCCAGATCATGCAGAGAAGCAGCATCAACCCAACGCCGAAACCATCCAGATTCTTACGAACCAACCCCTTCCTCCTTGCATCCTCTCACTGCTTTACCCGCCGGGCTTTGCAGCTCCAGGTTTCCGGCCACACCATTCCCGGCCTGCCCCGGCTCACCCACCGCTCTTCGCGCAGATCGTACCGCCGCCTCACCGAGGTTCTTACGATGCCGCCGCCTTTTGCGCATCGAATTCCTCGGTCCGGCTGGCCGTCTGCTGGTACGGGAAGTACCTCTTCAACCGGTTGATCGGCGCCTCGAAGAGATGCCAGGACGCCGCCGCCATCACCACCGTCAGCAGCACGTTGGCCGCAATGGTGGCGCCGGGGGAGAGCTGGATGCCGGCGCGGGTGAGGAGATCCCTGGTGACCAGCGGGGTGAACAGGTGGATTACGTAGAGGCCGTAGCTGATCCTCCCGAGGTAGCGTACCGGGGCGAGGTTGAGGAAGGCACCGGCCAGGCCGGAGTAGCCGCGGGCCGCCTTCCAGACCACGCTGACCGAGATGAGCGCGATCGCCGTGTCGAGGAGGAGGAACGTCGCGGACTGCCCCACGCCGTGGCGCTCCTGGAACAGGATGGAGAGCCCGATCAGCAGGGCCAGCAGGACGCTTCCCGCCGCCCCGGCCACGCGGGTGTAGGCCGAGAGCTTCGCCGCCTCCATCTTCGCGGCAAACGCGATGGCCAGCAGGGCTCCGGCGGCGAGGCAGTCGAAATTGGCCGGCAGGAGATAGATGGTCTGGTCGGAGAGCCCGCTCACCAGGCAGTAGCCGCGGAAAAGGATGGAGAGCGGGATCAGCCCCAGCACCCACCGCCCGAGGCTCTCCTTCGGCACGAAGAAGAGGAGAAACGGCCAGAAGAGGTAGAACTGCTCCTCGACGCACAGAGACCAGAAATGGCAGGCCGCGACGATCTTCCCGATGGCCGCCATGTAGATGTTGCTGGTGTAGGTCAGGTGGTAGGGGAGCGAATCCCCGAGCCGGTGGAGGTAGGCCTGGGTCGCCAGCACGAAATAGTACAGGGGAAAGATCCTCAGGAACCTGCGGGCATAGAACTGCTTGAGGTAGAAGCCGCTGGAGCCGCCGCCGTCGATGGCGGACCTGCATTTGAGGAGGATCCCGGTGATGAGGAAGCCGCTGATGGTAAAGAAGAGCTGGACCCCGGCGTGGCCGTAACCGAAGTACTTGCCGATCCCCACCGGGAGGTAGTGGGAGAAGATGGCGGCGAAGACCGCTATCGTTCTCAGCCCGTCAAGCTGGGGCATGTCCTGGATGGGACGGTTGTTTTTCTCCATGGTCGACCCTTACTGCAAAATGCCAAGGGTTTAACACACCGCGCCCATTCGGGCAAACGATTTTTCCCGGACACCTCCATCCCCCCCCCTTTCAAGGGTCATCGGGGATACTGGGGATAAAAGGTCCCCCCCTTTGAAAAAGGGGGGACAGGGGGGATTTGTGACGTTGGCAGCAGGGAAAATCCCCCTAAGTCCCCCTTTTCCAAAGGGGGACTTGAGCTTCCCCGAAATTTCCCGATGAACCTTTTTCGAGGGTGGCCTTGTTCCCATCCGGCGCACCACGCCCCGTCTCTTTTCCCTCCTGAAGCCCGCCTTGACAGTGCGGCCTCCCGCGATATCGTTAAAAGGTTTTAATTTTACAATTTCCGATCCCCTCGGCGTGGAGCAGGTCCAGCGAGGTGCAATGGCAATAATTTCAACATGGAGGGATGAGCATGACTACCGGCAACGCTGCACTGGCGAAATTCTTTCACTCTGTTTCCAACGTTTCCATGCTGCTGACTGACCGCTGCAACCTGAGGTGCTCGTACTGCTTCATCGACTGCACCCCCGCCAACGATTCAACGATGCCGCTTGAGACGGCAAAACAGATCGCCCATCTCCTCATCGAGAACTCCGGCTACCCGCAGGTCGCTCTCCACCTTTACGGCGGCGAGCCGCTGCTCATGGACGACTCCTGGATCGCCGATTTCGTCGCCTACGCAAGAGCGCTGGGCGAAAAGCACGGCAAGGAGGTGATCTTCCCCCTGAGCACCAACGGCACCCTTTTGGACGAGGAGCGCCTGGTCAGGCTGCACGAGATGGGGATCGGCTTCTCGCTCAGCTGCGACGGCCCGCCCGCGCTCCACAACGCATGCCGCGAACGGGGCGAGCAGCTTCACGAGTTGCTGCAGAGCGCCAAGAAGCGGGGCATTCCGGTCGGGGTGGTGGTCACCATCAACCGGCACAACGCCGGGAGGATGGGTGAGGTGATGGAGTACCTCCGGGAGCAGGGGGTTGCGGGAATGATCTCGAACTTCGTGGTTGCCCAGGGGCGCGGCGATGCCGAGCAGCTCTCCGCCGAGCAGATGTTCACGAGCACCGTGGACGAGATCGGCCACATGCTGAAGAGCGGGATGTCGGTGGACGACATGAGGGTCGGGAGAATGGCCTACCAGTACCTTGCCGCGACCGGCAACCGCAACGGTTCGCAGCCACAGTGGAACCGCTCCTGCGATTCGGCCGCCGACAAGATCGGCATAGATGGCGAGGGAAACATCTTCGTCTGCGGAGGAACCAGGAACAAAGAGTACCTCCTCGGACGCCTGGACGAGATCGACGAGAAACACGTACAGAGGTTGCGCGACAACTTCCCGAAGAAAGGGACCTGGTACATACGCTGCTTTGACTGCGCGGCCAATCGCTTCTGCACGCATGGCTGTCCCATCTCCTGCGACCTTTCCGAGAGCTTCCGGGACAACCACTGCCGGTTCACCAAGCTCATGTGGAACTACTTCAACGAGCAGCCGGATACGGCGCGCAGGGTTCACGAGATGACCATGCAAAAGATGCAACAGCAGATGAAGCCCCACCCTACCGGCAATGCCGGCGAGCGATGCTGTCGGGAAGCCGGAGCAAAAGGAGGTGACCAAGGCGGTACGGCGTGACGAGACTCAACAACGAAAAAGGAGGATGACATGATCGCAAGAGGATTAGACGGTACCTTCTACGAGATCCCCGATGACATGGCCGACCAGTACAAAGTTCCTCCCGAAGAGGTCCAGGCCAAGATGGGACAGTGCTGCGGCGGGATGGCCAACACACAGATGGGCGGCATGGGGCAGGAAATGATGGGAGGCGGTGGCAGTCCGCAAGGGGTGGTCATCAACGTCATGAACCCCACGGCGGTCCAGAACCCGATGATGGGGGGGATGCCGCAGGGTGGCCAACAGCAGCAGGGGGGCCAGTCGTTTCTCCAGGGAGCCCAGGAAGGGGCCCAGGCCGCCGGAGCCCAAGCCTCCTGCTACAGCTGCTACAGTTGCTACAGCTGCTATAGCTGCTACTGCTACCATTGCTACTGCTACCGCACCTGCTATAGCTGCTACGTCCAGCCGGTGTAGCTACATTCTAAAGATTCCCCTCCCCACTTGAGGGGGAGGGTCAGGGTGGGGGGGGAGGCCGGCTTCGGCACTCCGTGGCAACCTCCCCCACCCCCTCACCCCCTCCCTCAAGGGGAGGGGGAATGGAATAGAAAAGGGCCAACTGTCACCAGTTGGCCCTTCTTACTGCCGGTAGTGGAGCACCCACCGTTATTTCTTGTAATTCTCCGCCAGGTACTTCACCAGGGTCTTTTTCTCCTCGGCATTCAGCTTGGCGCCCTTCTTCATCATGTTGGAGACGATTCCGTCCCACTGGGCGGGGGTCCTCTTCAGGACCTTCGCCTTGGAAGAGGGATGGCAGACGGCGCAACGGCTTTCCAAAAGGCTCTGCCCGTTGGAGAACACTCCCCCCAGGGCAGCTCCGGACACCATAAGGCTCAGGGCAACAGTAGTAACAGCAACTTTCTTCACACTTCCTCCTTGGGCAGGCATACAGCCTGCTGTTCATGCTATCTCACCGGAAAGTAATAGCACAAAACTTGTCCTATTCAAGAAGGGTGGGAAATTACTTCTATCCGCTGCCGCTGTCACCACCTCACTGACAGTCCAACCTCCGGCCCTTTGAGAGTGACGTTCTCGCTCATAAACCACCGGTAGCCGAGCTTCAACGAACAGGGCCCCGCCCCCATCAGCACGGCCATATCGTAGTCCTCGATGGTATTTCCGTTCAGGTCCGACCAGCTCGGCCGGAACTCCAGCCCGAAGTTCGGGGAGGGATGAATGAGGACCGGCATGGTGAAGGAAAAGCCGCTGGTGGTCTGCTTCCCGTCGAGCACCAGCGCGCCGAAGCCGAGATCGGTCTCGAAGTGGGAGCCGAACGACATCCGGTACAGCGCGTGCACCTGGGTCTGGGACATGGTGTCAGAGGTGGGTCCCTCCCAGTAGGACGTGTGCCGCACCTGTGCCGCGACCGGCCCGTAGCCGACCTGGGCTAAGACATCGAGGGCGTCGACATGGTGCTCGACCGGCTGGTAGGCGAGATCGACGCGCAGGATCGGGATGAGCGCGCTGCCGATGGGGCGCGGCTCGGGAGGGCTGACGTTCCCGTGCGTTTCAGGAGCAGTGCCGGTCGCGCGATACCAGCTTTCCATGCCGCCGTAGACGAAGCCCCCCAACAAGACCGCCACGATGGCCTCCGCCACCTCGCTCCCGTCGCTGTCACTGCTGGAGCTGCTGGAGTCGTCATCGTGGTGGCCGTGCTTGTGGCGGCTTGATTGCTCCGTCTGATCGTCCTTGGTGGCGTCCTTCTCGAAATCCCCCAAGACCCCGGCGAAGGCGGTCTGGGCGAGGAGGAAAAAAGCGGCCGCCAGCGAAACGGCCCGGGACACTCTCGATTTAAGCACCCGGATTCCCCTTCAGCCCGATGGCCTCCGCCTGGGTCCTCATCCCCTCGATGCAATCCTCGATCAGCTCGGCGAGCTCCATCCCGAGCATGGCGGCCCCCTTCTCGATGACCGAGCGGTCGGCTCCGGCGGCGAACGCCTTGTCCTTCCATTTTTTCGTCACGCTCTTCACCGGGAGATCGAGCACGCTCTTGGAGGGACGCACCAGGGCGGCCGCAGCCACGAGGCCGGTCAGCTCGTCGATGGTATAGAGGACCTTCTCCGCCGCGGTGAGCGGCTCGACATCGCTGCAGATCCCCCATCCGTGGGAAACCACCGCGCGGATCATCTCCTCCGGCCACCCGTGTTCCCGCAGGATCGCCGGGGCCTTTTTGCAGTGCTCCTCCGGATAGCGCTCGTAATCGATATCGTGGACCAGGCCGATGAGGCCCCATGTCTCCTCATCCTCGCCCCGTTTGCGGGCCATGTAACGCATCACCGCCTCGACGGCCAGCGCGTGACGCTGCAAGTTGTCGCTCGGCACATATTCGGTCAGCAGTTTCCATGCTTCTTCTCGAACCGGTGTGGCTGACATAGTTGCTCCTTTTGGTGGATGGTCTTCTGTTACAGACAGGGCCTTATTCATACATCCAACGAGCCAACTTTGCAAGATCACCTTCTCTTTGCAGTCATGACTGTGGCGTTGACAGTGCAGAAACTTCCGGTATTGAAAGAGCCGCTATTGAATACTTTAAAATTCCTGACACACTGAATGTGTCGATATCACCGGCGTCCCCGGCACTATCCTCTTGCTGCTCCAACCGGCTACCCCTCCGTGCCGGATGCCCGCGACCTGGCGCCATGGCAGCTCGTTGCACCGAACCCGGTGTGGAGGGGAATCTTGACCCGGCCTCTCGCAGTCATCTGCTTCTGCCTTCTTTCCTGCCTCGCAACCGGCCAGGGTGCGAGCGCCGCGGACGATCCCGGGCGAGGGGAAACCTCCGCCGGCGGCCCGGCCTCCGGCCAAGAGCCCTGGCAGGGCCCCACCTTTTCCTGCGGGGACGGCTGCCTCGGCCACTTCTTCCCGGGAGGAAGCCCCTACCCGCCGCACCTGGCCGACCCGCACCGCCCGGGCTTCGGCATGGAGCACCTGTCCTACACCAAGACCGCCATCCCCGATGCCAGCGCCGAGAGGCTCAACGTGAAGGTGGGAGGGATCTTCGGGCTGGTCGGCATCTCCTCCTCCGAACATAGCGGCCGGCTGCTGCAGCTCGGCTTCATCGGCGCCTATGACGGCCTCTACGACGTCCGCAAACAACTCGACGCCATCGGCTGGGATGGGGATTACGGCCTGGAGCTGAGCGGCAGGTGGTCGCAGGCCCTCGGCGGGATGCTGAGCCTGCACCACCGCTCGAGCCACCTCGGCGACGAATACATCCAGCGGACCGGGCGCAAGAGGATCGGCTATACCAGGGAGGAGATCTCCGGCGGCGTCAGCGTCGCCCCCTTCGAGGGATGGCACCTCTACGGCGAGGCGGGGTGGGGAGCGTGGCTGGGGAATCGCTCGGTCATGAAGCCGTGGCGGCTGGAGGGAGGGGTGGAGTGCCAGAGCCCGCAGAAATACCTCGGGAACCGGGTCGGCTACTACGCGGCCTTCGACACCACCTCGATGGAAGAGCGGGACTGGAGGGGGGACCTCGCGCTGCAGGCGGGACTCTACATGCGCTCCTTCGGCCGCCTGTGGCGGCTGGGGGGCGGGTTCTACCACGGCAGGCCCACGGTGGACGAATTCTTCACCGCCACCGAGGAGTACCTCAACGTGGGGTTCTGGATGGAGTGGTGACCGGGAGCTCCCGGAGGATTCTGGAAGAAGTAGCGACCGGGAGCTACCGGAGGATTCCGGATGGAGTGGTAAAAGGGAGCTACGGGAGGAAGCGGTAGCCGGTACCCCAGATGGTCTCGATGTAGACCGGCTCCACCGGATCGGCCTCAATCTTCTTGCGGATCTTGTGGATATGGACGGCGATGGTCGCGGTGTCGCCGTAGTACTCGTTTCCCCAGACCGCATCCAAAAGTCTTTCCTTGGTGAAGACGATGTTGGGATGGGAGGCGAGGAAGACGAGGATCTCGTACTCCTTGGTGGTGAGCTGCACCTCCTTGCCGTTCACCAGCACCTGATGCGACGCCGTGTTGATCTCCAGCCCCTTGTTGAGGATGACCTCCTGTCCCGGCGCGTTCCCCTTGAGCCGTTCGTACCGCTTCAGGTGCGACTTGATCCGCGCCACGAACTCGGCCGGGCTGAACGGCTTCGTGAGGTAGTCGTCCGCCCCAATGTCGAGCCCCCTGATCTTGTCGATGTCCTCGTTCTTGGCGGAGACCACGATGACCGGGATCTCCTGGTTCTTCCGGATCTCCCGGATGATGTCGTACCCCCCCACCCCGGGAAGCATGAGGTCCACCACCACGATGTCGTAGCGCCCGGAGGTGGCGAGCTTGAGCCCGGCCCCACCCTCCTGGACGATGTCGGTGTGGTAGCCGTTCAGTTGCAGGTAATCCCGCTCCAGCTCGGCGATATCGAGATCGTCCTCGATCAAGAGCACCTTTTTCATCTATTCTCCTCCGCCCCCTGGCACTGGGGGAGCTGCACGGTGAAGCAGGTCCCCTCCCCCACCGAGCTCGCCACCGAGATTTCCCCGCCGTGCGCCTGGATCAACTCCCTGGTGATGGCGAGCCCCAGCCCCGTGCTCTCGAAATTCTTGCGGCGCTCGTGATCGATCCGGTAGAAGCGGTCGAAGATGAGCGGCAGCTGGTCCTCGGCGATCCCCGGGCCGTTGTCCTTGATGTCGATGGCGATCCGGCCGCCGCTATGGTAGAGCGCCACCTCGAGCGTCAGCCCCTGCTCCGGCCCGTGCCCGACCGCGTTTCTCACGATGTTGTTGATCGCCTGGTACATGCGTTTGCCGTCCATCCTGAGGGAGGGCTCGCCGGTCAGCCGGTCGGCGAAGGCAAGGGTGATCTGCCGCGGCTCCAGCTCGAGGCGGTAATCCTCCATGAGATCGGCCAGGTAGCGCCGGATCGGGACCTCCTCCAGCTTGAGCTCCAGCTTCTGCATGTCGAGCTTGGAGAAGAGGAAGAGGTCGTCCACCAGGTGGTTCAGGTAGGAGACGTTGTGGTGGATGGTCTTCAGGTAGCGCTCCCGCTTTTCGGGATCCACATCGCGCTCGAGGAGCATCTCGATGTACCCCTGCACCGAGGTGATCGGGGTCTTCAGGTCGTGGGAGATGTTGGCCACCAGGCTCTTGCGGTTCTCCTCGTACTCGGCCTGGACCTGTTCGGACAACAACAGCTGGTACGCCATGTCGTTGAAGGAGGCGGTCAAAAGCCCCAGGTCGTTGGGAACGTTGCACTCCACCCGGACGTCGTAGTTCCCCCGGGCGATCTCCTCCACCCCGCGCCGCAGCTCCTGGATCGGGAAGATGATCCGCTTCTCCAGCCGCATCAGGAAGATGAAGACCGCGATTTCCTTGATGGCGATCAGTGCCGCGAAGAAGATCCCGACCGCCTTGATGCCCGCCCACCGGAAGAGCAGCACCAGGATGACCAGGTTGAAGAGGAGCACCACCGGCCGGGCGTAGCGGAAGATGCGGTGGTAGCGCAGGAATTCGTGGTGGTGGTGATGCAGATGGCTGCGCAACCTCGAGAACCGGTCGCAGCAGGCATCCTCCCGGCGTCTGCTCCAGGTGTCGTCGTAATTCATCTCTTCTCCAGCAGGCGCAGGAGCCTTCATAGCCCCTGCGCCCCTTTCCGTTACCAGGCGAAAGCCACTTCGCCGCTTGCCGTTACCTCGTGTACACCCTCGTCCCGGCCGCTCATGCTGCCGTCGAGGCCGACCACGATCTTCTCGATCTTCCGCTCACGGTCGACCTCCACCGTGACCTGCCCGTGGACCGCTTCCACCTGGCAGCCGGCCAGGCTCCCGTGGTGGCAGCAGTGCTCCGCCTTGTGGCGCAGCTTCTCCAAGAGCCCGGCTTTCAGCTCCTCGGGAAGCGCGTCCAGGTTCAGGGTGAGGCGCGCCCCGCCGTCTTCGCGCTCCTCCGCCTCGATCCCGTTGAGAATCCCGAAAGCGGCGGAGAGTTTGCCGAAGACGCCGCGCACCCCGCAGCAGCGATCCCCCTCCCCCTTGCCGTGGAACATCCGGCGCAGCATCCCCGGGCCGTGTCCGTGTCCGTGTCCGCAGCAGCCGGAGAGCTCGAACTCGGTGGTGCTCTCGCGCTTCACGTGGCGGCCGTCGAGGTTGAGCTCCGCCGACACGGTGGTCTTGGCCTGGCCGGTGGTGGCCTTCTCGAACTCGTTACGCAGGGTGAAGACCTCGTCCTGGTCCTTGCGGACCCTGACTCCCAAGACTCCGGCGATCTTATCGGACTTCTTCATGGTGGTGGCGATGTCGTACAGCAGCTTGATCTTGTTCATGCAGCATCCTCCTTGGTTGTGATGCTGCTACTGTACGAAACCATTTTTAACTGGTCCTGAAGGAGTTCTTAAATTTCTATAAAGATCGCTAAAACTTTTATAAACTCCTCCCTTTGAGGATGGGATCCCGGGAAAGTGTAGCGCGCATCGTGCTCCCGGCACAATACCATTCACTATGCCGCCGCTCTTTTGTACTCAACCCGCGTAATCTATTGCCACGGCTCAATGGATATGTTATGGGATTTTTAATTTCAATCGAAGTACGGGGAGGATGCTTTGCGGGATCTACAGGTAGTGACCAGACTCTTTGCCGTCCTTATCTTTACCACGGTCCTTTCCGGCTGTTCCATTTACTATGCGGCAACCGCGCCCGCACCGGTCCAGCTCCAGAACGTCCGGGTCGGCGCCCACCGCGATAGCGTGGTCGGCACCCTCGGCGTACCGGTGGTGACCGAGAAACGCAACAGCGACCGGGTCGACGTCTACGAGTTCGTCAACGGCTCCCCTTCCGAAAGCAAGGTCCGCATCCTCGTCTACATCGCGGGAGACCTCTTCACCCTCGGCCTGACCGAACTCGCCTTCTGGCCTTTGGAGCTCGCCGCCGGGCAAGGGACCCAGGGGAGAGCCATCGTCTCCTACGGCACCGACGATCTCGCCAACGCGGTGATGCTCACCCGCAGGGACGGGGCGCCCTGGGAAACCGCGCCGCCCCGCGCCGCCAGCCCCACCGAAGCGATGGTGGTACCGAGCTACTAAGGTGCCGGGGGTGACGGCGGCTGCTTCTGCGGCGGCTTGCACAGATTGCCGAGCTTCGTGAAAAGCGCGAACAGCTTTTTGGAACCTTCCCGGTTCGCCGCCCCGATCACCACCGTACTCACCTCGCGGTTGAAGGTCCCCGTCATGGGGAACTTGCCGTTAAAACTCAACACGATGAAGCTGGAATAGTCTTCGCCTTCCCGCGAGTCGTTGATGTCGAGCTTGGCAAAGTCGATGTTGTCGTATTTGTAGGTGTACTCGTTACCGACCACCGTTCCGGACACGCTGTATCTCATCACGCAGTTGTGGAACTCGATGTAACCGTAACTTTCCTCTCTGAAGGTCGAGGTGTTGCTCCCCATCAGATCGACGATCTCCCTGGTCAGCTGGTCGATGGACGGTTCGCTCGCCCCCTGGCAGGCAGCTGGCATGGCCAGCAAAAGCCAGCCGAGCGCCATCGTCAGCAATGCCGCCCCCCTTGCCCGCCCGGAGTGCCCTCCCCGCCAGACTGACGGCCGCCCCCGCCACAAGATCTTCCTACCGCTCGAACATTCAAGATATGTCATGGTCAAGTACCTCCCGAACCTTAAGGGCCAGCTCCGTCGGAGTCGACGGTTTGGTGATCATCGCCGCCTCCGCCATCGCCAGGTCGCTGCAGGCATCCTGCGCATACCCGGTGATGAAGAGGATCTTGGCGTCCGTTTTGATGTTCCTGATGGCGACCGCGGCGTCGCGCCCGCTTTTCTTCGGCATGACCATGTCCATCACCACCAGGTCGATCTCGTCCTTCTTCTCGCGGAACTTCCGCACGACGTCTATACCGTCCACGGCCAGGTACACCTTGTACCCCATCCCGGAAAGGAAGAGGTCGAGGTATTCCCGGATCGCCGCCTCGTTGTCCACGACCAGGATCGTCTCGCTCCCCCCCGGCGGGAGGGCCTGCGAAGATTCCGGGGAGGCGGCCAGCGGAACGGTTTCCACCAGGGGGAACAGTACGTGGAACACCGTCCCGCGTCCCGGCTCGCTGAGGACCCGGATGTGCCCGTTGTGCTGCTTGACGATGCCGTAGACGATCGACAGCCCGAGCCCGGTCCCGCTGCAGCTCTCCTTGGTGGTGAAAAACGGCTCGAAGATCTGCTGGCAGGTGGCAGCGTCCATCCCGACGCCGGTGTCGGTGACCGAGAGCAGGGCATAGCGCCCCGGGGCGCCCACGCCGTGGAGACGGGTGTAGGCCTCGTCGATTTCGATTTCCGAGGTCTCGATGGAAAGGGTCCCGCCGTCGGGCATGGCGTCCCTCGCGTTGGCCGCCAGGTTCATGAGCACCTGCTCGATGTGCCCCTTGTCGGCCAGGATCATGAGCGGCTGCGAGGTGGTGGAGATGGAGAGGGTGACGTCCTCGCCGATCACCCGGCGCAGGAATACCTCCACCCCCTTCAGGGTCCGGTTGAAATCCTGGTTCTGCAGCTTGGGGGTGGTCTTTCTGCTGAAGGTGAGGAGGCTGTCGGCGAGGCTGCGCGCCCGCTCCCCCGCCGCCAGGATTACCTCCAGCTTCTCGCGCACCCCCTCGCCGATATCCTTCGACATCCTGAGGATGCCGCCGTAGCCGAGGATGACAGTCAGAATGTTGTTGAAATCGTGGGCGATCCCGGCCGAGAAGCGGCCGACCGCCTCCATCTTCTGGGCCTGGCGCAGCTGCCCTTCCAGCCGCTGCTGTTCCTCCATCCTCTGGTGCAGCTCACGGTTGGCCTGCTCCAGATCGGCCATCTTCTTTTCCAGCTTGCGAAAGAGCGCCTCGTTGTACTGCTTGTCGAGCCCCGCCTCGTTGCGCCCCACCGCTTCCCGGCCGTTCGGGTGCCCCGCCATGGTCTCCCGGATGCAGGCCATCAGCAGCGCGGGTTCCATCGGCTTGATCAGGAAGCGGTCGGCCCCCATCCCCAGGGCGAGCTCCTCGTCTTTCTTCCCGGTGAAGGTGGCCGTGTAGAAGATGAAGGGGATCGCCTTTAGCCGCTCGTCGGCACGCCACTCCCGGCAGAGGGCGTATCCGTCCATCACCGGCATCAGGATGTCGCTGACGACGAGATCGGGAGGAGCCTGCCGGGCGAACTCCAGTGCCTGGGCGCCGTTGACGGCGGAAGTGACCTCGAATCCGTTCCCCTTGAGGAGCACCTCGAGTAAATAGAGGTTCTCCTCGACGTCGTCCACAATCAGTACCCGCTGCATGGCATCCTCCCCGGCACCGTTTCCCCTACCGGTCCGGCTCCGTTTCGTGACCGGCCTCCCCCATCGCCCCCGGCTACAGGTGCTGCTCGATCTGCTTCATGAAGGTGTCCGGGTTGATCGGCTTTTCGATGTATCCCGAGCAGCCGGCACCGAGCGCCTTCTCGCGGTCGCCCGCCATGGCGTACGAGGTGACGGCCACGATGGGGACCCGGGCCAGCGCCGCATTGCTCCGCAGGATGCGGGCGACGGCGTAGCCGTCCATGCGCGGCAGCTGGATGTCGAGCAGGATCAGGTCGGGAGCGCTCTTCACCGCAAGATCGATCCCCTGCGGCCCGTCGGTGGCCGAAAGAACCTGGTAGCCGTGCTTTTCCAGGATGAACTTGACGAGGTAGAGGTTCTGCTCGTTGTCCTCGATGTACAGGATCTTCTTGGGCATCCGTCACGTCCTTTCAGCCGGCAAGAGGAAGCTGAACGTGCTCCCCTCTCCCTGGCGGCTTTCCACCTGTATGCTCCCCCCCATCAGCTCCACCAGCCGCTTGCTGATGGAAAGGCCGAGCCCGGTCCCCTCATACTTCCGGCTGAGCCCGGTGTCCACCTGGTGGAAAGGCTGGAAAAGCCGCTCCATCTGCTCGGGGGAGATACCGATCCCGGTATCGGTCACGCTGGTGACGCAGAAGTCCCCTTCCCTGCCGCAGCGGACCGAGATCCCCCCCTGTTCGGTGAACTTGATGGCGTTACTCAGGAGGTTCAGGAGGATCTGCTCCACCCGGCGGACGTCCGCGGTCAGCGGGGGGAGCTCCCCCACCTCCACCGAGAGCTCAAGCCCCTTCTTCTCGGCCAGCGGCCGTACCGTCTGCACCACCTTCCGGATCGATTCCTCCAGGGCAAGCGGCTCCCGGTCCACCTGCAGCTCGCCGGCCTCGATCTTGGAGATGTCGAGGATGTCGCTGATCAGGGAGAGGAGGTGCTCGGCGCTCTTACGCACCATCACGAGCTGCTTTCCCTGCTCCCCGTTGACCGGCCCGCTCAGCCCCTGCTGCAGGATGCCGGTGAAGCCGATGATCGAGTTGAGCGGGGTGCGGAGCTCGTGGGACATGGTGGCGAGAAAGGCCGACTTCGACCGGTCCGCCGCCTCGGCGCGCTCCTT
This sequence comes from Geomonas sp. Red32, assembly GCF_023652955.1. GTDB lineage: Bacteria > Desulfobacterota > Desulfuromonadia > Geobacterales > Geobacteraceae > Geomonas. Next base: position 680,231 of record NZ_JAKLOY010000001.1, read on the forward strand.
GGCGTCGGCCAGGTCCTCCAGCGTCGCCTGCAGCCGCTCGTTGGTCTCCTTGAGGGTCTGGGTCCGCTCCTCGACCCGGCGCTCCATCTCCTGGTTCACCTGCTTGAGCTCCGCCGTGCGGGCCTGCACCTGGTGCTTCAGGACGAAGCTTCCGGCGAGGCTCGCGATGAGGGCGCCTCCGAGCAGCAGGGCGGCGACCTGGAGCCAAATCGGCAGCTGGAAATGCACCTCCTCCGAGGTCCACTTCTTCATGGCCTGGTAGTAGGGAGAGTGCGGCTCCTGCTTCTCCTTGGCGAGGTGGCGGTCGATGGCCGCCAGGAGGCCGGGCGGGGCGTTTTTGGGGGCCGCGAAGAAGAAGGGGTCCGGGTCGAACATGATGGGGGTATCTTCCAGCCCCGCCTTGCGCGCGAACATGAGCCCGTAGAAGCGGTTGGTCAGCCCGGCGTCGGCCTTCCCTGCGGCCACCATGGCGAACTCGGTCTTGTAGTCCGGGACCGGGATGAGGGTGAAGTTCAGCCCGAAACTCTTGGTGATCCGGGTGAAGGTCTCCAGCTGGACGGTCTTCTCCAGGGCCGCGATCCTCTTCCCGTTGAGGTCCAGTATGGTCTGGATGCCGCTCCCCTTGCGGGCGTAGACCTGGGACCAGACCGTGAGGACCGGGATCTTGTGGAAGGCGTAGAGCCCCTCGCGCTCGGTCGTGTACGCCACGTCCGGCATCAGGTCGATCTCCCCCTTGGCGAGGCGATCCAGGCCTTGGGCCCAGGTTCCCGGGAGGTACCGCAGCGACCACCCCTCGGACCTGGCGATATCTTCGAGGATGTCGACGAAGATGCCGGACGGCTTGCCGGATTCGGAGGTGAATATCTTGGGAGGGTTTTCGTACACCCCTACCTTGACAACGCGATGGGCGGCGAGAGCGTCAGGGGCGGCGTTACCGGCAGAGATCGAAGCAAAGAGTATAACAAATACTAACAGGGATAGACGACGGAGGGGAGCGTGCCGTTGCAGAAGGGGAAGACTCTTGAAGAAGTTGGAGTCGAACAACACGCGGAACCTCTTTTCCGGGCGTTTGCAACCAAAGCCCAGGGTTGAGACAGTAACCAGCGATGCCGATACAGCGTCAACTACTCATTCTTAACCGTTAGTAACATGTCAAGAAGCATTTTGCGAGCAGTAATTCTACCGTACCCCTTCGCTATGTCACGAGATCCCAACTAAAGCACCAGCCGCCACTCATTATCTACCTGAATTTATTAGTCAGATTTTGCCGCATAAAAATCACTATTGCACATCAATTATCACCTATGTTATACAACTCGCCAATCTTGGGCAGCATTTGCATTTCACAGTGATATTTAATTCAGGCAGTGACGCATCGATCATGGCAGTAACCGTACGCACAAACAGCACCCGCTTCTATCTCCGCACCATTCTCCTGGCAGCATCCATCGTCTCGAACCTCTTGCCCGGTGCCGGAGGCCCTGCCTTCGCCGGCCAGGCCCCCGGCACCGGGACGGTCGGGTCGGTGCATGACATGAACACCTTCGCTTTCGTCTTCAACGATTCGATGGGAAGGGTATGCGCCTTTTGCCATGTCCCCCACCACGCCAACTCCGAGGCGGGGACCCTTTGGGCGAAGCCGCTTGACCAGCAGGCGTCCGGCCTCCGCCCCTACACCTGGACCGCCCCGGAGAATCTCAGGATCAGCCAGGAACTGGATCCCTTGGTCGGGCCGAGCAGGCTCTGCATGACCTGCCACGACGGCGCCATCGCCATCGACCCGCACGGCACCAAGATGCCCGCGGAAAAAACCATCTCCACCGACCTCAACATCACCCACCCGATCGGCTTCAGCTACGACGAGGCGGTGACCGCCAGGGGGAGCAACGAGCTCGCCGACAAGAACGAACAGTACGCCACCGCGGTAACTCCCAGCGAAACTCCCGGGGTCTACAACCAGGTCACCCGGGAGGCGAAGATCCGCATCGTGGACCTGCTCTATCAGGGGGAGATCCTCACCTGCGTCAGCTGCCACGACGTCCACAACAAGAACAACGTCTCCCCCGACCCCGGCCACAACTACAACTTCCTGCTCTGGGCCAAGGAAGAAAACTCCCTCATCTGCCTGAGTTGCCACAAGAAGTAGCCTGCACCCTTTCGGCGGCGGCAAAATAAAAAGGCCCGCCGGCTTTGAGCCGGTGGGCCTTTCTTCGTTGGTTTCGTGGCGCTCTTCTGCCCTAATCTTCCATCAGGCTCTTCTTCTCGGCCAGGTCGATCTCCTTGATCCCCGGGAGATAGCTTTTGAGGTCGATGACGACGTGGGAGCGATCGGCATTCCAGACGGTGCCGTTCTCGAAGCGGACGGCGTCCACCCAGACGAAGGAGGAGCCGTACTTCTTGAAGAAGGAGGCGTAGGGAGCCTCGTCGGTGAACTTGATCTTGTTCTTCTCCCCAACCTTGGCGTCTTCCAGCGAGTAGCCGACGAAGCTTCCGACCAGCTCGTTGTAGTCGTTGCACTCGACGAACCCGAACCGGGCCGACAGGACCTTCTGCTTCGAGACGTTCTGGTATTTCACCAGGTGCCTGATCCTGGGCTTGCTGTCCTTGGTGTCGAAATCGTTTTCGTAGAGGAAAATCTCGAGAGGGGCGTCGGGCTGCAGGACCGCGACCGCCTTTTCGGCGTGGGCCAAGCCGTGACCGAAGATCACCAGCGAGAGGGAGACGACGAGGGCACGGAACACTTTGTTCATGGAGACTCCATCGAAAAAGTAATCATAACACGGCACGGCAACTGACTACGGCAGCCGGAACATAGAACAAATATCCGTTCCCGTCAAGGAGGGGGAGTATCTGCTCCCTGCTCATCCTTTCTACCCGAGGTATCTATCGATCGTTTCCTGGATCTGCGACCGGTTGAACGGTTTGCAGATATAGCCGTTCGCCCCGCAGAGCTCGACCGACATCTCTATCTGTTCCGGCTGGTTCGAGGCGGAAACCATGACGATGGGAACGGGATGCTCCACCTTCATGCGGGTCTCATGCTCGCGGATGCAGCGTACCGCCTGGTTGCCGTTCAAAAGGCCGAACATGTTTACGTCCATCAGGATCAGGTCGTAGGGCCACTTGTCCATGAGCGCGCTGGCGTGCAGGGAGATGGCTTCCTCCCCCCTTTCCGCGCAGTCCACGTGCCCCTTTCCCGAGACGAGCTGTGACAACAGGGCCCGTGCAATCTCCTGGTCATCCACCACCATGATCCGCTTTATCTTATGCGTACTGTCCATTTTCCCTCCGCGCGGCTAGATTGCCCGCCTTGCCTTACCATCGGCAATCCGGCAAATAACTTGAACCGCCTCCCGCAGAAAGAGAAAACCCGCCCGGTTACGACGGACAGCATTCCCTCCGCGAGCGGGGCCCGGGAGGGGATTCGCGGGGATCAGGCGAGGCGGAACTGGCGCACGAGATCGTGGAGGTCGTTGGCCAGGCCGGCCAGCTCGCCGGCGGCGTTGGCGGACTGGTGGGCACCGCGTGAGGTACCCTGGACGATCTCGGTGATCTGCTGGATGTTGTTGGTGATCTCGCAGGTGGTGGCGGTCTGCTCCTCGGCAGCGGTAGCGATCTGGTTCACCTGGAGGGTCACGTCGCCGATCTGCTGGAGGATCGCCCTGAGCGCCTCCCCCGACCTGGCCGCCTCGGCGGTCCCCAGCTCCACTTCCCGCACTCCGGTCTCCATGGCGGCCACCGCACTCCTGGTCTCGGACTGGATGGACTTGATCATCTCGGATATCTCGCGGGTGGCGCGGGTGGTACGCTCGGCCAGAGCCCGCACCTCGTCGGCCACCACCGCAAATCCGCGCCCCTGCTCCCCGGCACGCGCCGCCTCGATAGCGGCGTTCAGGGCGAGGAGGTTGGTCTGGTCGGCGATGTCCTCGATGGTCCCGATGATCTCCCCGATCTGGTCGCTGCGGGCTCCCAGCCCGGCCACCGTCTGGGCGGAGGCGGTTACCTGTCCCGCGATGGATCCCATTACCTCGACGGTCTTTTCGACCACCGACACCCCCGCCATGGCGGCATCGTTGGCCTGCTCGCTCCCCGACGCCGCGTGGTGGCAGCTCTGGGCGATCCCCGACGAGGTGGCCATCATCTCTTCGCTGGCCGTCGCCACGGTGCTGGTGTTGAAAGCGACCTCCTCGGCCCCCGTGGCGATCTTTTCCGACACGGTGTTGAGCTCGTTGGCGGCAGCGGTTACCCTTTCGCTGCTCACGACCACCTTACCCAGGGTACCGAGGAGCTTCTCGGTCATCATGTTGACCTCGGCCGCCAGCATCCCCATTTCGTCCCGGCTGCAGACCGACGAGCGGGCCGTGAGATCTCCCGCCGCGACCTCGGCCAGCGTGTTGTACACCATCTGCAGGGGCCGCACGATGGAACTGGTAATGAGGAAGCCGATGCCCGCCATGAAGAGGCTAGCAGCCACGCTCACCGCGATCAGGATCGCCACCGACTTCCTGTATCCTGCCAGGTCGTGCTGGTAGCTCTCCGCCGCCTCGGCCACGTTGAGGCTCACGAGATCGTCGATCGCCTTGGCCGGTTTCACATGGAGCGGCGCCACGGTACCGACGGCAAAATTCACCGCGTCGGCCCTCCCCTGGGGGTTGCCGATGCTCGCCACCGACATCTGCTCCAGCCGGTCCCCCTTTTCGACGTACGCCTCGTACCCCTCGCGGAACGCATCTACGAGCGCCTTCTCCTTCGGCTCCAGGTCGTATTTCTGGAAGGCCGCCAGCCCGTCCTTGATACGCCCCTTGCGGAGCACGATATCCTGGGATTTCTCCGCGGCCGTTTGCCGGTCGTTGAGCGACAGGAGATAGACGAGGTCGAGGCGTATACCCTGCAGGTCGTTTTTGAGATTGTTCAGGAGCGAGACGTGGGTGACCGCGGTGCTGATATCCTCTTCGTCTTTCGCCATTTTCCCCATCTTGGAGAGCCCCACCCAGACGACGAGGGCGAGGGTCAAAACGGCAATGGAGACCAGCGTCATCAACTTACCCTTAACCTTTAAATCGGCCCAAAATTGCATCTTTCCTCCCTGCGACTGCGGAACGATTGTTTTAATGAAGCCCCTTATCGGCCCACTCAGGGAAAAACTTGAAAGCTATTCTCCAATGCCGGAAACCGCGGGAGAAATCCCTTACGGCCGACCCGGCGGAACGCACCATGATGCAGCGTTGCCCAGCCGGGACCTGGTCTACCGGCAGCACGATCTTCCTCCCCTCGGGGTTCCCGGAAAAAGGCAAGCTCCCTCCTTGTCAAAGGGGACTTCCAATCGTCCCCTGTTAGCAGGTCCCCCCCTTTGACAAGGGGGACTTACCATAGCTGAAGATCGTCTTTTCCCCGTTCATCCCATTTGCTGTCATTGCAAAGCACCACTTAATCAAAACATTCATTTTTTTGGGTTGACCATGCTCGAAAACATGGATAATTATACGAGCTCCAACCTGACCGTATCCCGCCACAATCAATCAGTACAGGAAGTGTTGTCATAGGCTGCCGCTTGATACAGTCGTACATTCACCTGTTCCCCATCCTCTCCGATTGCCTTCAGGGGACATTCACTCAGGGAGGTCGCACCATGCAGAAGTTGATTCGCATCGAACCGTCAAAGTGTATCGGATGCAAATCCTGCGAGATGGCCTGCTCGTTCAGGCACCGCGGGGAGTTCGCACCCAGCAAGTCGCGCATCGTCAACGAAGTCTTCATGGAGGAGGCCCAGTTCATCACGGTCACCTGCATGCAGTGCAACGACCCGTGGTGCCTGAAAGCCTGCCCGAAAGGGGCGATCTCCAAGGACCTCACCTCCGGCATCGTCGAGGTGGACGAGCTCAAATGCGTCGGCTGCCGGACCTGCGTAAGCGCCTGCCCGTTCGGGATGATCAAGTACCTCGACGAGTCCGGAAAGGCAGACAAGTGCAACCTCTGCGGCACCGATTTTCCCGAGTGCGTGACCTTCTGCCCGACCCACTGCCTGAAGTACTCCGAGGAGGACCTCCCGCTGAGGGAAAAGGTGTTGCGATTCGCCAGAACCATGAAAGACGGCCAAGGGGAGGTGTGAGATGGGAAACGGCTGGCACGGTAAACTGCTGCGGGTGAATCTGACCGCCAAGAGCTGCACGACTGAACCTCTCAACATGGAATGGGCCGCGGCCTTTGTCGGCGGGCGGGGCCTGGCATCCAGGTACCTCGTCAACGAGATCGACCCCGCGGTGGATCCGTTGAGCTCCGCCAACAAGCTCATCCTAGCCACCGGCCCCCTTACCGGGACCTACGGGGCCGCCAACGGCCGCTACATGGTGGTGACCAAGTCGCCGCTGACCGGGACCATCGCCTGCTCCAACTCCGGCGGCTATTTCCCGTGCGAACTGAAATACGCAGGCTACGACCTGGTGATCATCGAGGGGAAGGCCGATCGGCCCCTCTACCTGAAGATCCACAACCAGCAGGCCGAGCTTGCCGACGCCTCCCATCTCTGGGGCAAGACCACCGGCGAGACCGAGGACCTCATCCGCGCCGAGTTCCACGGAGACGCCAAGGTCGCGAGCATCGGCCCGGCCGGGGAGCAGATGGTCCGCTTCGCCTGCATCGTGAACGACAAGCACCGGGCGGCCGGCCGGAGCGGCGTCGGTGCGGTGATGGGGAGCAAGAACCTCAAAGCCGTGGCCGTGCGGGGGACCGGAGGGGTCGCCGCCGCCAACAAGGAGGCCTTCCGCGATACCGCCCGCGAGACGCTGAAGCTTTTGCGCGAGCACCCGGTGACCGCCGAGGGGCTTCCCGCCCTGGGGACCGCCATCCTCGTCAACATCATCAACCAAAGCGGGGCCCTGCCGACCCGCAACTCCCAATGCGGAACCTTCGAGGCGGCCGAGGAGATCTCCGGGGAGCGCCTGGTCCAGACCTTCCTCAAGCGCAACAAAGGGTGCATGGGGTGCGTGATCGCCTGCGGGCGGGTGACCAGGCTCGCGGACCCGCGCTTCAGCGGGAGCGGCGAAGGTCCCGAATACGAATCCCTCTGGTCCCTGGGAGCCGCCTGCGGCGTCTCCGACCTGGCCGCCATCGTCAAGGCCAATTACCTCTGCGACGAGTACGGGATGGATACCATCACCATGGGCTCCACCGTGGCGTGCGCGATGGAATTGTACGAGCGGGGGATCCTCACCGAGGCCGAGGCCGGCATGCCGCTGAAATTCGGCGACGGCAACGCCGTGGTGAAGCTCGTGGAAATGACCGGCAAGGGAGAGGGATTCGGCTGTCAGGCGGGGCTCGGCTCCTACCGCCTGGCGGAAAAGTACGGTGCGCCGGAGCTGTCGATGAGTGTCAAGAAGCAGGAATTCCCCGCCTACGACGGGAGGGCGATCCAGGGGATGGGGCTCGAGTACGCGACCAGCAACCGCGGCGGGTGCCACGTGCGCGGCTACCTGGTCTCCCCCGAGATCCTCGGCGTTCCCGAAAAGCTCGATCCGCAGGTCATCGAGGGGAAGGCAGCCTGGGCCAAGGCGTTCCAGGATGTGACCGCCGTGGTCGACTCCGCCGGCGTCTGTCTCTTCACCACCTTCGGCATCGGCATTCCGCAGGTGACCAAGCTGATCAACGCCGCGACCGGAAGCGCCTTCAGCGAGGAGGAGATGATGGTGGCCGGTGACCGGATCTACAACCTGGAGCGGCTTTTCAACCTGAAAGCCGGGATCGACCCGTCCCAGGACACCCTGCCGAAGCGCATTCTGGGCGAGCCGCTCCCCGACGGCCCGATGAAAGGGAGCGTGTCGCGCCTGCCGGAAATGCTCCCCGAGTACTATGCCGCCCGCGGCTGGGACCCCAAAGGCATCCCGACCCCGGAAAAGACCAGCTCCCTCGGCCTAGCCTAAGTCCGTCCCAACGTTCCCCCCTTTGCGAAGGGGGGACAGGGGGGATTTCGTCTGTCCGAGGCTCCTCCGGAGGAATCATGCCGCACTTCGATATCGTCATCATCGGCAACAGCGCCGCCGGTCTGCAGGCGATCCGCACCATCCGCCGCCACTGCCGCCGGACCACCATCGCCCTGATCGACCGCGAGGACTCCCCCGCCTACTCCCGGGTCCTCACCCCCTACTTCATCGGCGGCAAAACCGGCAGGGACAACCTCTTCATCGTGGACGGCTCCTTCTACCGGGAGATGGGAGTCGCCACCTTCTTCGGTCAAGCCGCGGCGGCACTCGACCCCGAGCGCGGCGAGGTCCGGCTGGACAACGGGGAGACCCTCCATTTCGGATCCCTCCTCCTGGCGCTGGGAAGCGAGGCCCGCCCGTTCAGTCCCGGGCTCAAGCGGGTCAGCACCCTGAGGCACATGGCCGACGCCGACAAACTGGAAGGGCTCCTCAAACCGGCCGCCTGCGTTACCGCCTTGGGGGCGGGGCTCGTGAGCGTCCCGGTACTCTCCCACCTATCCCCCGATGTCGAGCGGCACCTGATCGTCAGTTCCGGCCGGATCTTCAGCCGACTCCTCGACGCCGAATCGGCAGCCATCCTGGAGGAGCATTTCACCGCCGCAGGGGTCCACCTTCACAAGCGAAACGACATCGTGGAGGTGAGCGAAGGCGACCGGCTTCACCTCACCCTCGCCTCCGGGGAAAAGCTCGCCACCGACGCCCTCGTGGTGGGGAAGGGAGTGATCCCCAACACCACCCTGGCCCGCCAGGCGGGGCTTATCGTAAAGGACGGCATCGTGGTGGACGAGCATTGCCGCACGTCGTATCCGGCCATTTATGCCGCCGGAGATGCGGCCGAAGGAAAGGATTTCGTCACCGGGGAGACCACGGTCCAGGGAAACTGGATCACCGCGGTCGAGCAGGGGGAAGTGGCGGCCCTGAACATGCTGGGGCTCGACCGGCTTTACGAGGGGAGCATGAAGAACAACATCACCGAGGTCTTCGGCATCGACGTAGCCGTGGTCGGCTACTGCTCCGACGACGCGCCGCGGACCGTGACGCACGGCTCGGGCGCCTCCCGCCGCTTCCGCAAGCTGTTCCTCAACGAGAAGGATCGCATCATCGGCGCGGTGGTGATCGGCGAGACCAACGATTCGGGACTCTACTACCAGATGGTACGCGCGAGGTCCCCCTTCCCCGGCAAGCAGCTGCTGCACGGGGATAACCGCTACGGCGCGTTCATGCTGCAGATCGCCTAGCGGCAAGCCATGGTGCTCGTCCAGCTCTATGGAACCCTGCGGCTCATGCTGGCGGGAAAGGCCTCCGTGGAACTTCCCTGGTGCGAGGGCGATACCGTCGGATCGCTGCTCGAGCGCTTCCAGGCGGGGGAGCGGATCCCGGTCACCCACAAGCTTATCGACGGCAGCAAGGCCCTCCACACCGGCACCATCATCCTGCTGAACCGCAGGAACGTGCTGCACCTGCAAAAGCTCGACACCCCGGTGAACGACGGCGACGTCCTGGCGCTTTTCCCGCCGGGAGCGGGAGGTTGAATGGCGGCCGACCGTTATGACCGGCAGAGATTGTTCTGGGGAGACGAGAAGCAGCAGCGGATCGCCGCCGCCACCATCCTCGTCGCGGGGGTGGGGGGATTGGGGGCCACAGTCTGCCAGATCATGGCACGGGCCGGCATCGGCCGGATGCACCTGGTCGACCGGGGGAGGGTCGAGCTGAGCGACCTGCACCGCCAAAGCCTCTACGCCGAGTGCGACATCGGGAAAAGCAAGGTGGAGGTGGCTAGGGAGCGGCTCCGGGCCATCAATTCGGAAGCCGGGGTAGTCGTCCAGGAAACCGCGATCGGGAAGGGATTCACCGTGCCGGGGGATGTCCAGGTCGTCGTCGACTGCCTGGACAACTATGAGAGCCGCTTCGACCTATACGCTGCCGTACCGGATGGCGGACTCTTCGTGCATGGAGGGGTGCAGGGGGATCGGGGGCAGGTCCTCACCCTCGTCAAAGGAGCCTCCCAGCCGCTACAGGAGATCTACGCCGGCAGCAGCCAGCCCGAGGGAGCGATAGAAGTGAGTCCGTACAGCGTCTTCGTGGTGGCGGGGCTTATCTGCAACGAGTTGTGCGATCTGCTGGCCGGCTCCCCGAGGCTCGTGAACCGGTTCCTGGTCGTAGACCTGACCATTCATACCCTTTCTTACCTCGACGTGTAACCGCCGCCGGCCAGCCGTATCGCCTTCCTTTAACGCTGCGCTTCGTCCACCAGGTAGTTCAACAGTTCCACAGCCGCCTTCACCTCGGCTTTGGACATGTTGGAGTCCGGCTTCCTGAGCATCTTCACGCCGTACGCCTTGGTCGCCTTGTGGTCGAAAGGCTGTCCGGAAATCGGGGCGACCCCGGTCTGGACTGCAACGACGGTCCGCTCCAGGGTATGGCATTTGACGCATCGGGCCCGGACAATGTCGTAGTGCCCCTTCATGCTGACCGGAATGGAAGAGGGATCGAAGCGCAGAGAGTCCCCTTTTCCCACCGTTCTCACCGCCGCATGAGCCGAAGTTGCTGTAAGAGCCACCAACGCCAACAGAACCAAGAATTTTCGCATGTGAATAAATCCTCCATAGCAATGTTAAGACTAGCCAATTAGAGAGGAGTGGAGTGAATCTCATTCGCAGCCTGGCCAGTGAACCACGGATGAAGAAAATACTTTTAGGGCCACATAATAATTACTTTTAAATTACAATCAAGCAAAATATGACTTCCTGCATGAATGTATACAGTTTATCCCTGCACCGATGGCGCCTCACCCCGCGCCGGCGGCGATTCGCCCCATCCCCCCCCGCACCCTGACTAGGTCATCCGCAACCCGCCCTACGGCTCAAAAGCCTGCCTCCGCCCATCCATAACATACTAAAATGCCTTCCGGCCACTACGCACACTACCCCTTGACGCACTGCTTAAGGCAGTGCTGATCTTCATTAGCTTAATTTATTGCACCCCAAGACACGGTTGCCGCCTACTGCTTCGATTTCGTCACGAGCGATGGAGATTTCGCCCTCGGCCAAAGTGAGCAATTTCGGTCAGGTATTGCCATAGCGGCTGTGCTAGGATGCCCGGCAAGTTGAGGGGGACAGGTGGGCAGGGATACGGCAAAGGCATATGCGCAGCGCTTCGAAAGGGTCTTCGACTATATAGAGCGGCACCTGGACCAGCCGCTGAGCGTCGAGCAGCTGAGCCAGGTGGCGCACTTCTCGAAGTTCCATTTCCACCGGCAGTTTTCACTGTACACGGGGATCGGGGTCCTCGCCTACGTGAGACTGCTCCGCCTGCGGCAGGCCTCGTACCGGCTCGTCTTCCGCCGCCAGGAACGGATCACCGACATCGCCCTGGACGCCGGCTTCGACAGTCCGGAAGCGTTCGCCCGCGCCTTCCGGCAGGCCTTCGGCCAGCCCCCCTCCCAATTCAGAAAAGCACCCCAATGGCAGCCGTGGAGCGAGCGGTTCCGGCTGCCCCCCCGTGAAAGGAGAGAGAAAATGGACGTAAAGATTACCGATTTCGCCGAGACCCGCGTCGCCATCCTGCAGCATCGCGGCGCCCCTGGCAGGATCAACGACTCCGCGCTCAAGTTCATCGAGTGGCGCAAGGAAAGCGGGCTGTCGCCCAAGGACAGCAGCAGGACCTTCGGGGTCGCCTACGACGATCCCGAGGCCACGCCCCCGGAAGAGTTCCGCTTCGACATCTGCGGCGAGGTGAGCGAACCGGTGCCGGAAAACCGGCAAGGGATCGTGAATGGCGTCATCCCCGGGGGGCGCTGCGCGGTCGTTCGCCACCTCGGTTCCCACGACCGGATCGGCGAAAGCATCTATCCCCTTTACCGCGAGTGGCTCCCGGAAAGCGGCGAGGAGCTGCGGGACTTCCCGCTCTTCTTCCGCTACCTGAACCTCGTCCCCGACGTCGCCGAGCACGAACTGGTGACCGAAATCTATCTGCCGCTGAAGTAAAAAGCCCCCCACCGTTAAAGCTCGGGAGGCATGCATTGACATGAGTGGGGTGTCTGTTAGCATAAAGACACTCTGCTTTGTCATCTCGCATCCGAAAGTATCCTGTCAGGGAGGCTTTTGTATGAGGAGCAACCTTCCTTCAATACCAGCTCGCCGCTCACCCTGTATCCCACATCCTCGTCCCCTCTTGATCCAGAAAGATCGATCCGCCGGCACGATCGGAACCATCCCTCAGACAACGGCCGCCTCTCTGCAACTACCGCCTGTTCCTAACACCGCGTCGATATCGCCAGCCATACTCACCAGGTTCCAGGCGAGGCGTCTTGCCGCGATCCGGTAGCTTTTCCGGCGCGGGACCACAGAGGAGGAGTCATGCACGAGGGGAGTCCGTGCGCGAACAACCGCCCGGCAACGCGATCTTGCCTGATGGCGGCGGCCTTTGCCGCCGTTTTGGGAACTGCCGCCCCTCTTTGGTCGGCAGATTTCGCCAACCCGGCCGCGCGCCAGGAGGGAAACCAGGTCCTTTTGGAGTACGACCTGGTCGGCAGCAGCAGGGAAAACCAGCGGGTGACTGTTTATATCGAATTCGGCGGCAGGCGCTACGCCGCCACCGATCTCCACATAACGGGTAATTTCGGCGAAAACCTCAAGTTCGGCGGCCGGAACCGGGTCTCGTGGGATCTGCTTCGGGATCTCCCCTCCGGGCTGAAGGGGGAGGTCACCTGGGAGCTCGGGCTGTCGGCAGGGCCGAGTTTCATCCCCCCCCCAAGCCTCTAATCGTGCCGCGGGCGTCCGGCCCATTTCCGGGGCCGGCTACCATCTTCAGAAGGGAGGATGCCATATGAGAACGGCGGAAATCGCCATCGTTGTCCTGGCTTTGTTCATGGCGCTTCCGCCCCCCGTCTCCGGACTCAGGGTATCGACCCAGGTCGACATCGCGCCGGCCGTACCGGGACCGCGGAAGACCCTCCCCTTGCCCGATCTTAAAATCGGCCCCCCTGAGATCGCGTCCCCGGACGGTGTCCCGTCGGTGGGCAAAGGGCTCCCGTCCAGGGTCGTCTTCTCCCTTGAAAACGCCGGCCAGGGAGACGCCAATGGAATAAGGGTCACGATCCGCCCCGTGGACAAGCATGTGGAGGCCCGCTGGCTCGAGGCCGGCTCCTCGGCGAACATCCCCCCCGGTAAAAAGGGGAAGTTCGCCATTACCGTAACGGTCGGCGAAGATTTTGACGGCGAGCGGGGACTGCCTCTCAAGATCGAGCTTTCCACCCGCAACCCGGTAACCACGTCCGAAAGGGTGGTCACCCTCGCCTACGACGGAAGGGAACCGCCCCCCAGGCTCGAAGTGGTCGCGGCCCAGGCCGAGTCCGCAAACGGCGAACCCTTTCTGTCCAAGGGGCGCTCCAGGGTCGTTTTGACCATCAAGAATAACGGGGAGGGGGATGCCAGGGGGGTCGGCGTCCTGGTGGAACCGGGCGACCGGAACGTCGCCGTTGAGAGCTCCGGACGCTGGTGGAAGCCGTGGTCCGGCGAGAGCAGGGCACTGGTCCGCTCCCCCGGCGATGCCAGCAAGGTTTCCCTGCCCCGTGGCGAGAGCATGACGGTGGCCTTCGAGGTCGAGATAGCTGCGGCCTTCCGCGGCGGCAACGAGCTCCCGCTTTCCCTCACGCTCATGGCCGGGGCGCCGCGCACCTCGAGCAATGCCCGGGTCCTCCTTCCCTACCGCGAGCCGGTGGCCGCCGCGCCCCCTCCCAGCGGGAAGGAGGGAACGTCCAAAGTCTCCGCCATTTTTGGCAGCACGATGGATTTTCTGTCATCCACCACGAGGAAGCTTTTCGGCTCCAGCGGCGCCAAGGTCTCGGTTCCGGCCCAATCCCGGGCCTTTACCGGTAACGACCATGCGGTGGTCGTCGGAATCGAACACTACCGGGGGGGGCTGCCAAACTCGGACTACTCGAACAACGATGCGCAACTGGTGAAGGGCTACCTGCTGGCTTTGGGCTTCGAAGAGAGGAACATCGACACCCTGACCGATGAACGGGCGACCCTGGCGGACATACGGGCTTCCGTGGAGCGCAAGCTCAAAAACCGCATCACGCGGGAGAGCCGGGTGTTCTTCTACTATTCGGGGCACGGCGCGCCGGACCCGGTGAGCGGAGAGGGATACATCGTGCCGTTCGACGGCGACCCGAGCTACCTCGCCGACACCGGCTATCCCCTTTCGAGGCTGTACGACAGCCTCGGCAGGCTGAACGCCGCGGAGGTGACCGTCGTGCTGGACAGCTGCTTCTCCGGGACCGGGGGGAGAGGGCTCCTGGCCAAGGGGGTCCGGCCGCTGGTGGTGAAATCCTCGGCCGCGGCGATCCCTTCCAACGTCGCGGTCCTTACCTCCACCTCCGGCGTGCAGATCTCCACCACCCACCAAGACGGCAAGCACGGCCTTTTCACCTGGTATTTCCTGAAGGCCATAAGCGAAGGGAAGAAGAATCTCGCCGAGATTTACCAGTTCGTGCGCCCCCAGGTTGCGGATGACGCGAAGAGGCAAAACGTCGAGCAGACCCCGTCCGTCAGCATCGAAGGGGCGAAACTCGAAACGATATTCGTGTTACAAAAATGAGCCCCGAAGCCCCCCTCAAGATCGGCGGCAGGAAAGCCGCAGGACCATCGCTGCTGCCGATGATCCGCCTTTTGATCGTTTGCCTTTCGGCCGCGGCGGGAGCCGGAAGCGCCCTGGCAGCCGGAGCATCGGCTCCCGTCTGGGTGGTGGCCGTGGGAGAGGCGCAGGGAAGCGACTACGACCCTCCAAAGGAAGTGATGGAGCGTGCCCGTAACGAGGCCAAACGCAGGGCCGTCGACGAAGCGGTCGGCACCTTTTTGAGGTCCCACACCCTGGTCAGCAACGGGCAGCTCGAGGAAGAGTTCACCTATGCGCAGGTCCGGGGGAGGATCGAAGAGGTCAAGATTCTCGGCGAAGAGCGGGACCGGGAGGACCCGAACCTCTTCCGAGTGAAACTGAAGGCCCTCGTCAGTCCGGTACTGCCCCAGGAGCGGGGACTGGAAATAAAGCTGGCACTGTCGCGCCATGAACTGAAGGAGGGGGACCGGATCCAGATCCATTACCAGGTCAATGCCGACAGCTACGTGTACATCTTCTCGATAGCCGCGGACAACTCGGTGACCCTTCTTTTTCCAAACCGCCTGCTACACGATAACCATGCCCGGGCAGGCACGGGGTACGTTTTCCCTCCCGACAACGCATCCATCCACCTGGAAGCAAATTCCCTCCCGGGGATGAGGAATAAGCCGTCCCGCGAGAAGGTCAAGCTCATCGCCACTCGCGGGCGGGAGATCCTCCTCGAGAAGGGGTTCCAGGAGGGAATCTTTCAGGTCTACGACGCCCGCTCGACCGGACTGGTGGGCGATTTGGCGAGGAAACTGAACCAGCTGGAGGCCACCGACTGGGGAGAAGCGGTAACGTCCTACACGATAACACCGTAGCTTTCCGGCCGAGGGCAGCGGGGCTCCCCCCCCTTCCGAAGGGGCATCCGGTGCCCGTTTCATCTTTTTTTCGATTTGTCGCATATATAGCTTGCCTTATTACGGCACTGCTGTTAGTGTGGCCAGAGTCCAGGCGATCTGGACAATAACGCAAGCAGAACAAAAGGAAAGCAACGTAAATGGTAAACGGTACTGTAAAGTGGTTTAACGACAGCAAGGGGTTTGGTTTCATTCAGCAGGACAACGGCGACGACGTGTTCTGCCACTTCTCCGCCATCAGCGGCGACGGCTTCAAATCCCTTGCTGAAGGCGATAGCGTATCCTTCGAGGTCGTAAAAGGCCCGAAAGGCCTCCAGGCCGCCAACGTGACCCGGATCTAGCCTCAAGCGACATCCCGATACACGAAATAGAAAAGCCCCGGCAACCCCGGGGCTTTTTTTGTTCTGCACACCCGCCTCATTCCCCGCCCGTTACCGCCCCTTCATGGAAAATAACTATTTGGCATGTTTTTACCAACATGTGCAATAATGAGAAACTTCGTGCTCCCGCCGAACAGCGCATGAAGTATCCTCTACTCCAGTGAAAGGGCCGTATGTTCTCCAGCATCAAAGCAAAGCTTACCCTCCTTACCGCCCTGGGCTTCCTGGCGGTAACCGCCAGCGTCTCCCTCTCCTACTTCATCGCCGTCCGCGAGATCAAGAACATCATGCAGGCCGACGTCTCCGCGGTTGCCGACGCCCTGGAGAAGAGCGTCAACTACATCGCCACGGTAAAACCCGCGGCCTTGCAGGATACGAGTTTCAAGAAGGCGATCTACGACGTGAAGATCGGCAAGAGCGGGTACGTCTACCTGCTCGATCCTGCCGGCACCCTGATCGTGCATTACAAGGAGGAAGGGAGAAACCTCGCCGGCCAGCCGCACATCGACTACATTCGCAGCCATCCCGGCAATGGCTTCTACGAGTACACCGCGCAAAGCACCGGCCAGGAGAAGATGGTCGCCTACCGCTACATACCCTCCTGGAACGTATGGGTGGTGCCCGGAGTCAACAAGGCCGATTACTTCAACGAGCTGAAGTCGAGTTTCCTCAAATGGAACATCGCCTGCGGCACCGTCCTCATCCTGCTTCTTTCCGCCGGGAGCATCCTCATCGGCAGGAGGATAGCGCGGCCGGTCCGGCAGGCAGCGGAGCTGGCCAACCGCCTGGCCACCGGCGACCTCTCCATCGCGGCCGCCACCGGCATCGAGAGTTCCGGTGGCGAGGTCGGGGCCCTCCTCACCGCCCAGCACGCCATGGTTTGCGGCCTGAACGAGATGGTCGATCACGTCAAGCAAAGCTGCCGGTCGCTCTCCGGAATTTCGGAAACCGTCTCCGCCTCGGCCGACGTGGTCACCGAAGGGGCGCAGACCCAGGCCCGCGCCGTCGCCCAGGCCTCCCAGGCCGCCGACGCCATCCACGCCTCCGCAGAGATGGTGAGCGAGGGGATCGAGGTGCTTTCCGTTTCCACCGCCGAAACGGCCTCCTCCACCCTGGAGATGCGGGCCAGCGTCGAAGAGGTGGCGCTTACCATGGAACAGTTGGCCTCCGCGGTCGAAGACGTGAGCTCCTCGGTGACCGAGATGAGCGCCGCGGCCAAACAGATCGGCCTCAGCGTGCAGGGGCTGATGGAAGTCTCCTCCAACGCCGGAGCTTCCATCCAGCAGATGGAATACTCGATCCGCCAAGTGGGGGAGAACGCGGAAACCACGGCGCGCATCTCCAACGGCGTCCTCGCCGAAGCCGAGGCGGGACGAGGCTGTGTCCAGGCCACCATCGCCGGTATCGAGGAGATACGGGACGCCTACCGCAGCACCGCCGAAGTCATCTCCGCCCTCTCCGGCAGCGCCGCCGGGATCGGGGCCATCCTCCACGTCATCGACGGCATCACCTCCCAGACCAACCTCTTGGCCTTGAATGCCGCCATCATCGCCGCCCAGGCCGGAGAGCACGGGAAGGGTTTCGGGGTGGTGGCCGGAGAGATCAAGCAGCTGGCGGAGCAAACCAAATCCTCCACCGTCGAAATCGGGCGGGTCATCAACGACGTCCTGGAGAAAACCGCGTCGGCAGTCGGCACCCTCCAGGCGTCGCAGGCCAGCATCGACTCGGGTGCCGCGCTTTCCCGCCAATCAGGAGAAGCCCTCGAGCGGATCGTGGGGGGGATGAAGATCTCGGCCGGCCACGTGGCGGAGATCGCCCGGGCCACCGTCGAGCAGGGGGTAGGCGGCCAGATGATCATGAAGGGGATGGAGCAGATGTCCGACATGGTGAGGCAGATCAGGCAGGCGACCAGGGAGCAGGAGAAAGGGAGCGAACTGATCGTCGCCACCGTGGAGCATATGAAGAGTCTCAACAGCCAGGTGTTCAACTCCGCCCGGGAACACAACGGGGCCAGCGCCGACATCGCCCAGGCGACCGAACGGATCACCTCCATGGTGCAGCGGATCAAGGACGCCTGCAGCGAGCAGCGCGACTGCGGCATCCGCATCGCCGCCGAGATGGAAACCATCACCCGTTCGGCGGGCGGCAATCTCGAAGCGAGCGGTGGCCTCGCCCGTGCCGTTCAGGGGCTGACCGCCCAGGTGGACTCCCTCCACCGCGAGATGGACGCCTTCCGTACCGCCGACCGCTCCATCTCCTGACCGGCCCCGAAAGGCCTCCCGGCCGCCAACGTGCCCCGGATCTAGCCTCGAGCGACATCCCCGATACACGAAGCAGAAAAGCCCCGGCACCCCCCGGGGCTTTTTTTATATTTTCCCCTCCACGATCGGAAGCGGGTCTCATAGCGCGCCATATTATCCCAGCCTTTTGCCCCGCGGTTGTGAATTGCCCACGACATGGTAAAAAGGCACAACAGATAAAATCTTCGGTAACCCTAAGGCAGGACTGGGATGAAAAGGGACTTCACCATTATCGTTGCGGTAGCTGCCGCGTGGATCGCTTACGCCATGGCGCCTCCGGTCGTGACTGCGGAAACGACCGAGTTCGGCATGACGATCCAGCAAAACGGAGCCCGGGAACAGGCCCCACGGCCGCCATTGTTCAACTCGACGCTGGAAACGTCGTACACCACGCCGGGCAAGGCAAAGTTTCAAGGAGTCAGTTACGGAGAGAGTGGCGCGTACAACCTGAGGGCGGGTTTGGGGAGTGCGCTTCCGTTGGGGAGGGAGTGGAGCGTACCGCTGGAATTGCGATTTCAGACTCTTTACCTGGGCACGCTCCCGGGGGTGCCGATTCCCGGCCAGATCGCCACCCTCCACTTCGGAACCGGCCTGAGGTATCGCCCCAACGATAGGTGGAGCTTCGTTACCCTCGTTACCCCCGCCCTCTACAAATTCAGCGACGTCGGCGGAAATGACATTGGGATCTCCGGTGCCGCGACGGCAATATGGAACTACAGCCGATCGGTAAAATATGCCTTCGGGATCATCGTTGCCCCCGACAGCGACATCAGGGTGCTGCCGGTAGCGGGCGTCGATTGGGCGATCAACGACCTCTTCGACCTCCGTCTCATGTTTCCCAAGCCGCGCCTGATCTACACCCCCGGCGGCCACTGGAGAGTGCACGCCGGTGCCGACTTCAACATGGCCACCTTCCGCACCGGCAATACCCTCGGCACCTCCATCGGCCTCCCCCAATACAACGATGCCCTTGCCACCTATCGCGACATCCGGACCGGAGCCGGCATCGGCTATCGCTTCCGCAAAGCGCTGACCGTGGAAGCCGAAGGCGGCTACTCCGTGAACCGCCAGCTGGACTACCGCCGCCTCGGCCAACGAGTCGAATTCGATCCCGCCCCCTACGCGAGCTTCAGCCTCCGCCTGCTCTTTTGACATTCCCCACACCGGTGCCCCATGCAGTGCCCTCCGGCCGTCGAAGCCCGCCACCTTCCCGGTAACTGAGAAACACGAACCTTTGGCTATTGACAGTCACATCCTTCAACCTAAAATGATTAAAAATTATTTATCTTAGTCCCCACCTGCCACCAGGTAACGGGGGCTTAGCGTCGCGTCGTGGTACCGGAGCCTTGCTTCGCGCCCATCCCAAGGGGCTCCACCGTCACGGCGCTCCATTTCCGGGAGGGAGCATGAGCTGGCAACACCATGTCCAATCCGCTGAAAGTGTCCTCGACGCCACCCGCATTCCGGGCTCGGAGGAGATCATCTCTCTTATCAAGCAGGTCAACCCTACCTCGCTTCAGCTCGGCGAGGCCGACCGGGAGCAGGGCTACCAGATCAAGAACCGGCTACAGAACTTGCTGCTGGAAAACTACGGCGAGGTCTTCCACCTGGTTCCCCATCCTTGCAACCCGGGAATCGTTCTTATCAAACACAAGGTCCTCCCCTCCGTCGATGCCTGCCACACCGATTACTCCGCCCTCTCGCTCAAGGCGCTCGACACCCTCGGAGAAATAGCCCCGCCCGCCGTTAAGCCCGCGGCCAAAAGCGCGCACAATGCGGGGCCCGCGAGCTTCCCGAAATCGCGCTCGCCCCGGGAACTTGTGAGAAACGCTGAACTGCTGATCGAGCGGTACGAGTATCCCCAGGCGGAGGATCTGCTGGCGGGCCTCCGTATCTCCGGCAACGACGATCTGCCGCGGCTGGTGAAGGCGGCTCAGATGCTGATGGGGGACATGGGGGCCTATCAGAGAGCCATCGAGCTCCTGCTGGCACAGCCCCGGCCAGTACTGAACAACAAGGCGACCCGCGAACTGCTCGCCCTCGCCTACTACGGTAACGGCATGATCGCCGAGGCGCGGGCCCTGCTGGATGCCGCCCATCCGGGGGATCTGGGCAAAAGCGCCCTCCATGCCTACGCCGACATCTCCTTCCGAGACGGCAAGCTCTCCCATGCCTACGATCTTCTTAACCTCGCCGAGGAAAAGAGTGGGTTCGTTGCGGCCCTTGCCGGTCTAAGAAAGGAGATAGAGGGCGCTATTTTCGCCGAAGTGGAGCCGTTGTTACGGGAGGCGGAGGAGAGCTTAGCCCGCCACGATCTCGCCGGGGCGGAGTCGCTTGCTAAAAGGGCGCTCTCCCTGTATCCCCACTGCCGGGAAGCGCGGCAGTTGGCGGTGAAGACCGAGGCCCGAAAGTCCGCGACCGAGGCGCAAAGGCTCTGGAATCGGCTGGGAGAGTGCGCAACCTCTGCGGAAAGGCTTGAACTGCTCGCTAGGCTTCTCGTGCTGGACAAAGAGAACGGCGAGAAGATCCGGGAACTCATTACCTCGGAAAAGGAGGGACAGAAACGGGAGGCGCTGAATGATCGCCAAAATGCCCTCGCGGCCTGCTGCGCTGGCCAACAGTGGAGCGATTGCTTCGATATCCTGCTGTGGCTCCAGCGCCAGGGGGACGAGGAGAGCTACCGGCGGGCCTGCCGCATCGATGCCCGCTTCTCCGTTTTGTACCGCAACGCGAAACTGCAAAGACTCCCGGATCCGGAGGCGAAGGAGCTGTGGCTTGATTTCGTGAGGCTGAAGCAGCTGCATGAGGAAGGATCTGCCGAAGGATGCTGGGATCTTGCCCGGGCCTTGAAAACGTACTTCCTCTCGTATCCCGCCTTCAAGGAGGAATACGACCGGGCCCTCGAAGCGGAACGGGATAAGGCGAGAGACGATATCTCCCTTATGATGGCGCACCTCGATGAAATTGGGACAGAAATAGAGGAGATGGAAGAAGCCGAGGAAGCGTGGGAGGATTCGGAGGATTCGGAGGAGACGGTTGAGACGGTTGAGACGGTTGAGACGGTTGAGACGGTTGAGACGGTTGAGACGGTTGAGACGGTGGAGACGGTGGAGACGGTGGAGACGGTGGAGACGGTGGAGACGGTGGAGACGGTGGATTGGGAGGACACCGAGGGTTCGGAGGATGCGGACGGTGAGGAGGAACTGGAGCAGACGACCCGGCAGGCCAGGGCGGCTCTCATTACGGAAGCGAAAAGGGTGGTGAATCTCATTCGAAGGCGTTTGCCGGTACTACCGGCAGGGGAAGCGGCCGGGTACCGGATGGATGCGGAAGCCATACTGGCATTTCTTGAGGGAGACCCCGGCCAAAACGCCAGCATACTCGACTACCGCAGCGCCCTTCTCTTGGGGAACGTCGTGGAGGCGGCAGAGATCAAAGAAGCACACCGGTCTCTGGAAGAATACTTGACGATGGTCGAGAACCAAGTTGCCGACACGTTCGCGATCTCGGCCGAGCCGGTCAACCTGGCTGCTTTGCCCGACCCCCGCGAGGCACTCACGGAGACATCGGCTCCTGACGGGATGGAGGTGCTCTGTTGCACGCCGCGGCATCTGCTTTTCAGGCAGGACGAGG
Source organism: Geomonas sp. Red32 (assembly GCF_023652955.1). Taxonomy (GTDB): domain Bacteria; phylum Desulfobacterota; class Desulfuromonadia; order Geobacterales; family Geobacteraceae; genus Geomonas. Next base: position 702,043 of record NZ_JAKLOY010000001.1, read on the forward strand.
AGACCATCGTCATCGTGAACGTCCTTCGCAACAGAGCGACCAGGTACCGCTCACCCAACTTCAAAAATCTCGGCGTGATGGATTACCTGCACGAGAAGGATCTGTTTCTGTTCATCAACACCGCCACGAATAACAACGTATGGAAGGCCATCCTTTCCGAAACCGAAAGCAGGTTCACCGCTACCTTCGAAATCACCAGCCATTTCAGCTTCCAGCCGGGGGCAAGCTTCGAGGGCCTGTTCATTTCCAGCGGCAAGGACAACGCCTACTACGCCTTTATCCGGGAACCGGAGAGGTCCCGGGGCGTGAAGCAGACGTTGGGCCTTTTTGGCAGCAGCGCCGTCGCCTCCTTCGAACTAAGAGACGAGATGAAGGCGGTGCATAGGCTTTCCTCCCATCCGGACAAGTTCGTCGTTATCGGGAACGAGACCACCACGACCCTGGAGAGCAACCTGACCCCGCCGAAACGGTGCAGCCGGGCTGGGACAAGCCAGGAGCTCTCCTGCATCGGCATCGACTCCGAAACAGGCAACATGTACACGCATGGGGATGGGATAGTACATGCGCTGAACATCAAGCTCTACTCGGTGAAGCAATACTACCGGGCGGTAAGCGCTGCTCATCTCGTAGTCACGAACCTGGCGCGGATTTGCGTCGAGAAAGACACCGGGCTCTTCAGCGTTAACAAAAGGGGCATGTTTTACAACTTCTCAACCAACAAGTTCAGCGAGCAATTTTCAACCGCGCGGATTACGTCGATCGAAACGCCTGCCAGATGGTATTGCTGGGACTACGATCAGGTGGCGGACACCCTTAAGTTGCATGACTTCACCGAAGAGGTGGATTCGCTACTGAAATGGCGGGAATTGCTCCGGCCGGACCAAATTGAAGATGAGGCGGCCATAGTGGAATTCGTCAATGTGGTTCAAAACCCCGACCTCTTCACCATCCTCCCGCCGTCCGCGCCGCCGCCCGAGGCGCCAGCGTAACCGGTCAACAGCCGCTGCATGAAGGTGGCGACGGGGACCCGGCCGGTTGGCAGGAGGAAGTGAAAGCGGTACTAGCGTTTCAACTCGGCGAGGATCTCACCCAGATGGTCAACGTGGAACTGGATGTGGTATTCGCCCAGCCCCTGTATCATGGCCTCAAGGGTGGGGTACTCCCCGAGGGGTGAATCCTTCAACTCGGGAATATGCGCCTTCGAGTCCAATTGCTCGTCGCTCAATCCTTCGGCGAAGCGGGTAACGCGGTCATAGTTCCGCTCGCACTCGGCAACCAGTTCCTTAAATGTCATGCTGGCTCTGTGAGCGGTAAAAAACGGGTTTCCTGCGTCCAGGCTGATCGTGCGGGGCTCGCTCTCCAGGAAAGACTGGAGAATCGGCAGATGCCCCTTTCCTTCCGGCCCGCTCAGGTGGGATAAAATCTCCTTCGGTGACCACCGGTCCTTCGGCGCCCGTGACGCCAAATCTTCGTCCACCTCCGCACAGACCAGTTTCAAAGCCTCGACCTTCTGCCGGATCCCCCGGGCCAGATTGCTTCCGCGATTTGTTACCATGGCGGTTCTCCTTTGTAGTCTTCCCCTTACATTCTACCGCACCTTGTTTGGTTCCCATCGCGCCATTTCCCACCCAACTTTTGTCCTCCGATGGACCGTCAGAGCTCTTTTTGCAGGAGCCTCATCAGCAGTTGCCTCACCTGCTCCGTCTGGTAGGGCTTGGAAACAAAGCCCGCAAGAAGGTCTTGTTTTATCGCCAAAGAAATCTCGTTGTTGTCGTACCCACTGCAGATCACGATCGGAACCGTCTTCGACAGCCTGCGCATCTCCTGGTACGCCTTTATGCCATCCATTTTCGGCATGGTGAGATCCATGAACACCAAGTCGATATCCGCTTTCCGCTCTTCGTAGAGATGCACAGCTCCCCCGCCATCTTCGGCAGTGAGCACCGAAAACCCCATCGCCTTCAAGAGTATCGCACCGATTGCCCGCAGCTCCGGCTCATCGTCCACCAGCAAAACGGTCCCCTGTCCGCCCGGATCGCCCTCCCTTGAGTCCGCCGTCCGCAGCGGCGACGCTTTTGCATCTCCGGCACCGGTGCTGATCGGAAAATAGACCTTAAAGATGGTGCCCACTCCGGGGGTGCTCCCAACCTGCAGCGCTCCCGCGTGCGACTTGACGATGCCGATGATGGCCGACATCCCCAGTCCACGCCCGGTGAACTTGGTGGTAAAGAAGGGCTCGAAGATGCGCTTCCGGGTCTCCTCATCCATGCCGCAGCCCGTATCGGCCACCTTGAGACAGACATAGGAGCCGGCAGGAATCGGGTTGCCGAGGAAGTCCGCCTCTTGTCCGGAATCCAGCTCCCGGGAAGAGAGCCCCACCGTCACCACGCCGGTCTGCTCCCCGATCGCCTCGGCAGCGTTGACGATCAGGTTCATGACGATCTGCTGGATCTTAGCCTTGTCGCCCATGATCTCCGGAAGTACGCCGCTCTCCTCGAAGTCGAAGGTAACGTTCTTCTTCATGGCCGAGCGCAGCATCTCGACCATCTCCTGCACCAGCGCCCTCAACTCCACCCGGGACTGCACCAGGGGGCTCTTCCCGGCATAGGCGAGCATCTGCCGGCAGAGGTCTGCGGCCCGGCTGGCGGCGGTCTCGATCTGTTTCAGGTGGGTGCGCTGGGCGTCTGCCTCGTCATCCTCTGCGAGGTAGCAATGCCCCAGGATGATCATGAGGATGTTGTTGAAGTCGTGTGCGATGCCACCGGCCAGCACGCCGAGGCTCTCAAGTTTCTGGGCCTGCTGTAGCTGCTGTTCGAGAGCCAGGTGCTCTTCCTCGATGCGCTTGCGTTCCGTGATTTCCCGCGCCACGTGAACGCATGCCACGAGCTCGCCCTGCTCGTCGTAGAGCGGGGATGCCGTGAGCTCAAAGAACCCCTTGAGGGTAGGTTCCTCGATCTCCTCCCGCTGCTCCCCACCTTCGCCGATCAGCCTGTCAAAAGGGCAGCAGTGGGACGGCGTGGAGCTGTGGTGGAAAACCTCGTAGCACTTGCGCCCCGGCAGATCGGCGGGGCTGAGCCCCAAGCGCTCGGCCATGGCCCGATTGGCGCGCGAGATAGTGTGGTTGGTGTCGACAATAAGGATGAGATCGGAGACGGCATCGAAGGTCTGCTCCCATTCGCGCTTCCCCCGGCTCACCTTTTCCTGGATCTTCCTCCGCTCCTCGAGGATCTGCCACTCCCTCAGCGCCGCTTGGCTGATTTCCGGCAGCGAGGCGTAGGCTTCGGGCGACTTGGCGAGGTAGTCCTGCGCCCCGGCCTTGATGGCCATCACGGCGGTACGCTCGTTCCCCTGAGCGGCCATGAGGATGACGGGACAAATGCCGAAGGTCTTGGCGACGAGGGTATTGTTGTCACCGTCGGCGAGTAGATAGTCGGCGATGACGAGATCGGGAGAACGTCGTTCGAGGTACTCGTAGGCGTCGGGGAGAGCAGCTACCGAATCCATCCGGTACTGCCCGGGAGCGGTGTCGAAAGCCTGCCGAATCGAGGTAGCGGCCTGCAGGTCGCTCTCGACCAGCAGGATTAGGGGGGCGTTGGGGGTGTCGCACAACATGGGGGCTCCGCAATTCACAGTGCTTGCCCCGGACGCAAAATAAGCCGGGGCCGATATCATGAGGATGATGATATTTCGGCAACCCGGCTGTCTCGGAGAGACCCAATAGGCTTTCCGCCCCACCCTCGCGGATGGTTGAGTATTATCGTGTACCAGACTTATGCAGTTATAAGTGAATCACGTTATCTCACGGGGATATTGGAGGTGTCAAGGTAGAATGCTTGGGTCAGGTTTGGCCCCTTTTTGCCCGCCCCTTACAAGCCCACCATCGTCTCCTGCAAAACGTAAAGTCTTAACAGCCTGTCCCCTGAGTGCCGGCTTGCAACCTTGCAAGCCGGCCCCCAGGCTATGATCCAGTATTGCCCACCCTGCCACCCGGAGATCCGATTCGGTATTCGGGTGACAGCCCCGCCTTTTACATCTTGGTGACGGTGAAATCGACGCGGCGGTTTTTGGCTTGCCCCTTTTTGGTCTTGTTGTCTGCGATGGGCTGGCTGTCTCCGAACCCTTTGGCCGAAAGGCGATCGGCCGCAATCTTCTTCTTGGTGACCAGGTAATTCACTACCGCCTCGGCGCGATCCTGGGAGAGCTTCTTGTTCGCTTCAGGATTACCGACGTTGTCGGTATGGCCGTCGACCTGGACGTGGAAGCCAGGATAATCCGCCATGATAGCGGCGATGGCGGTCATGGTTTTATCGCACGAAGGGTCGATTTCCGCCTTACCCGTCTTGAACTTTATCGGTCCCTTCTCGTTCTGCACCTTCTTAAGCTTTTTGGTTATCGCAGAGAGAACGTTGGATTTGGCCCCCGCCGTCACACTCTTTCCGGCCTCCTTGCCCAGAGCCTTAAGAGAATCGAGCTCAGCACTAGCCATGCTCGTCCACACAAGCGCCGTCGCAGCAACCAATCCGATAATTCCTCTTTTCATGCCTTCCTCCTGAAATTGAATTTTTATGCCTCTCTCGTTCCACCCTGAGACAATCCGCTAAAGCTTACCTCCTCCCTCCGGGCACTGCCACCTATTAATCCAGCCGTTCATCAATGACACCAACAACGGATTGGTGCACTTCGCCGTCGCCCAATTCATTTCCTCATACCAACGACGCCTACGTGCACTATCAGCTGCAGCAATCAGAAGCAGATTTTGATAAGCATCGAAACCTTTAGTCCTTTCGCAGACATTGTAAAACTTTTTATAAGTCAATGCTGGCGAAACCAGTTCCAGTAGGGAAGTCCAAATCAACTTGAATATGACATCAAAGTCCCTCTTGTTAGACGTCAGCTCGTCAGTGTTCTTAAATGTGGTAGCAGATTTATTACAGGTGACTTCACAAAGGTCGTCCTCATAAATATGAAGGCTGTCGCTTACTTGGTAGTATCCACCTACTTCGACTCCAAGCCATCCTGCAATAATTTCTTGTAGGGTCGTAAATTGGACTATGTTATAAGGTGTCCCTCTGTACAGGTCGTTACTGCGCATTGTTTGTGACCATTCGAGTTTACCATCACGGATTTTAAGCATCGAAAAAAGGTTACATGGTATATCAGCAGAAGCTGGTATGCCTTTTTCATCAGGCAAATCAGATTTTACATCCCAAATCTGAATGACAACCTGCCTACTATCGGGGTTGCTTTTCAGAGCATGATAAGCCCTCTCAATCTGATTTATTCCAAACTGCTTGATTATTCTGTAGCCATAGGCCCCGTGGTATGTATCTAGGCCACCGGAAAACTTAGGAAGAGCAGGATTCCAAAAATTGATAAAAGCTGCGTCATTACTACCGGCCAAAATCCAAAAGACTTCCGCGATTGCAAATGCAGGATTAATTGCAGGCACCCTCGATACTACCCATCTCTCCCGAGGGTTTTGCAAGTACAGGTTCGCGTGCAAGATTTCCCGCATAGCGCCCAACCGGCTGGGCTGCCTCCTGAATTCAGAGTCATTTTTCAAGAGGGCAAGTGCCTGACGCCAAACATCGTCTGCAGTTTCTCCAGAAAATATTGTGATCATGGAATAATACCTGACTCAATCTTGTGGTTCAAACCCCACTTCGGGGGGTACCAATAAGCTATAGGCTTTGAAAGTGGCTTGAACTTTTGCTTAATTTTTTGGCGCCCTGTCACACCAATAACTTCTGGATGCCTGATTCGAGCATATTTATCGACTTCGCAAAAAATATTTTGGCAATCGATCAACTGTAGTGGTCGTCCCCAGAGAGACTTGAAAGGCAATCCTAATCTTTCAAACTCTACATGCTGCCTTTCTGTAACCATTCTGATGATGTCTGCCTCATCAAGACCGCCTAAATTGCTGAAGCATTTGCGAATGCCATCCCGAGCCCCAGGTCCAGGCACAACAAAATCGTTTTCCTCAAAGCTTAAAAGATCGCTGTAATTTAGGTCGATTACAAACTGATAGGCAAGAAAATCACCAATGGTCGGATATGAACGTAACAACGCAAAAGCTCCTGACAGGGACTGGCAGTCCGCAACTTTGTTGTAAAGTTCATCCTTCATCATTTGCTCAAGCAACGCCAGGTGCATTCGATGTTTCCTCGAATATGGCGAAGCCGGTCCGCCGGATGGCATAATATAGGCAGCTGAGTAAATTCTTGCACCAGCCTCTATTGCAGTCGTCAAGACTGCGTCATATTGATCAAAGGAATAGTCGGCGTAAGTGACTTGGCCAAAGTTTTTGGTCAACAACTCCCAAGTCTCAATTCTATTGAATAATTTGAAAAGAAGGGTCCTAAAAAAAATTTCTGCTGGTTTCTGGCTTCCTGAGTAAATCACGTGTCTGATGAGATACTGGCTAACACGATCAGATGCCCTGTAACAGTTGGTAAACTTATGAACGCGCAGAATTGGGTCGGAAGTCCATGGAGGTAGTGAGGCTTTCTGCCTTGCAAAAAAAATTGCTTGCCTTTCGTTGGCAAACCGCCAATAGGTGTCATAAACGATTGTTGGGATTGCGGGCAAAGACTTTGTCACTATGTCGATTTTAGAGACTGTCAAAGGTGATAACGGAGCAAGGCATAGGTGAAATTGCTCTTGGGCCGATCTTTTAGTCGTGGCTTTCTTTCGCAAGGCGTTTATAGACCTCTAGTATTCGTTTTAGGGCTGCTTCAGGTGATTTATCATTATTTATGACTTCTATTCGGGTTCTTGTAACTTCGCGACCGACAAGGCAATCGTAAGCCTCAACCAATTTCCCCCAGTGCGCCATAGGGGACGGTTCGAGGGTGCTCCTTCGTTTCAAATAAAATACACACATGGGGTGGTGATCACCCCAATGCATTTCCTCAATTTCTACCATTTTTCGGAGAGACTCGGGATTTGCCCCGAACACACTACCATAAATTGCCGTTGACCACCAGAACCTATCCAGCACAATTGTTTGGCCCGAGCGCAAAGCAGGCAATATATCGGACTCTATTGCATCGATGTGAGAGGCTACGTGCAACAATTGCAAGCTAGTAGGATTAATCGTAGTTATGCCGGCATCCCCCATTTGATGGTGGATATCATAGACATGCTTTCCGAGGGTGCCAGAGCAATCGCCGGGAAAAGAGTAATAACTGCACGCCACACCAATGGATTTAAGATAAGAAGAGAACATTTTCGAAATGCTCGTTTTCCCTACACCATCAGGTCCTTCAAAAACAAAAAGATTCGTGCCCATATTTTCCATACTTACTTTTGAGTATGTGAAGCGGTTGACTGCTCTTTATCTTGGTATGTTTTGCTGTTAAAAAAGTATTCTTTTGCCCAAATACCAACGAATAGCATGAAGGTGGCAACCGCGATACTAGTCCAGATTGTTAATCTGTGACTTAGGCTATCATGGTTTTTATTGATCAGTTGCTTAAGGTCATCAATTTCTTGTTTAAGAGCATTGGGAGAAGCAATCCTTCCACGTAGGTTATTCACGTCATTTGCTGTTATGTGCCGCTGATCCTTATGATCACCATCGTACTCGTCTGAATTGCCGTCATCAGTATCTGCAAACCATATAGGAAAGGCGGCCTGCCCACGTTCTAACACAACCGGATTAGGGCCAGCATTGTATACGGCGAATTTAAGCCGTCCACTGAATCCAGGATCAACATGAAATCCGGAGACGTTAATCAAGCCTCGAAATTTAATGCTGGCTCTTATAGATATAAAAGCTATGGCATTCTTAGGTACAGTTACAGTTTCTTCAGTTAAAATAATAGCAAATTGCCCTGGCTCTATACTAACTTGATCATACAGCCCCTTCATTTCGTTCTTTATATCGTTTACAGTAATGAACGATTCTGGTCCAACACTTAAAAGATATTGGCCGTGCTTGATCTTTGCATTCTCAAATGGAAGCACAAGATAATCAGTAATTTGTCGTTGTCTAATTGTATCGCTGCCCCAAAAAGCCATTTACCCCCCTTACACCCATGTAGTTACCTAAATCACTTTTCCTGTTGCCTGATCGGCCCTTTTATGCGCAGTAGTAAAGTTAAATGGCAGATCTAAAATAAAATTTTTGAGATTTTTATACTTATTTTCCATATCAATTATAAATCTGTTTACATTTTCTGAGCCTAGCAACCTTTCATCATGGTCAATTCTATTTTTATAACATACCACGTCTAGATCAACAACTGGTGCACTTTTGCCAAAGTAATAAAAATGCTCCGAAATTAAAACATTTAATGACGAGGTATCCTTTATAACATTTATCACATTTGGAGAACCATCAACTAAGCTATGATGTGAGTCCTCCTGTATCCAATTTGGAGATCCAGCTTCCTGATGATATATGTTGTCACCAACCATCATTACTTTACTTCCGTTTCTCACGGGCTTTTTAAGCTCGAAACGAGAATCTGTCCAGTAATCGTTAAACGTTATAACTTCACATACCTTCATGAGGTAAATACACCTACCTGTCGCCTTTAATCGCCCCCCACCAACTCCCATTATCCAATCACCGGCCTTTGCACTCCGTCTTATTCTCGGCTTACAAGTTGCCAGCGTGCAATACCCATGAAAGGGATTTGGAGCAAATCCAAAGTCCCTATCAACCACGTAAATATAAAGTTTATTGTCCATATTTAACAGTCGATGTAGGCACCAGCCTTCTTTTCGGTAAGGGAGCCGTCAGGGTTTTGAAATGTTGGAGGCGCTGCACCGTTGATAGCATCTATAATGGCCGTTGAATTCCAGCCAACTATTGATGTTGCTGAATCATCGAGGGCGTCAGGCAACTTAACTTTTTCTTTGAGCCCGTTCTCGTAGACACCAATTATCTTTTTTCCCCTTTTCAGTGCTTCTTCGATCTCCCAGTTGACCCATTTCCTTTTGTGGGTTTCCTTTCCAACAAGCACAATTACCGCACCGGCCCAAGATATTTTCATTCTCAGCAATCGTCTAATCACAGAATCCTTAATCAACCCTTTATTTAACTTCGCTTGATTTGCAGGTTTAGCGCGTATTGAGCTATTTCTGATTAAGCAACCATTTTTACCAAGGAGTTCAGTTAACTTGTCCACGTGGTTATCATCTTTATGATGATGGCTGATAAAGACATTGTTAATTTGGCCCATTAGCCCCTCCATTTGCTAAGTTGGTGAGACCTTGCATAATCAAATGAATGCATTCATCCACAAAAGGTGATTTCATTAACCTAAAGTACTCAGCTTCATCAATGCCTGCATTGTTACATAAAGATGAAACATCGATTCCTCGTAGTATAGATTTTATTTGCTGATAGTCGGCGTGATTATTATTTTCTGCTGCGATTATCTGGAGAAGTTCATATTCTGCATTGTGCTGAACATGCCAGGCTTCAGTCAGCGGCTCAGGATATGCCTCCCGTTGCAACACCTTACATACTTCACCAACCACGCCTCCAAAGGCTCCCAACAGGTATATTGGCTTTTTTTTCTCTAGAGCAATGAGGATCTCTTCCAGAACACCAGCCATCTTGCCGTTATACCCAGAGAGTTTCCCGCCTGCACAGACGCACGCGTGACAAGATTCTATTGACTTGATACGCATCTCAGTCAGGCAACGCGACCAGATGTATTTGTTTTGTGGCGTGTTTGGTTCCAGGGGAATGTTTTTGTCGATATTTCCTTCTACATCGTCAGGGACATCATGTTCCACAGTTTCCATCACCTGTCTATATTTTGAGCGCCATGCAATTACCAGTTCGTCCGTTTTGTAGAGCGGCCAAGCCAAGTGGTTCTCAACATGAATTTCATCTGTATTCAGGCGATTCTTTAGAACAATTGCCTCATCCAGAATGAATTCCGTAAACCCATCATTACGGAGATCGCCGCCGTAGATGATCGTAGCGGATCTGCCTAGGAGATGACGCGCGATATCCTGCGCAAGCCGAATTAGTTGCGTCGGATCAATATGGAGACATTTAAAACCGTCGGCTGCAACTTCCGAAATGTAAATTCCGACCCTCATTCCATATAAAGCGCTTCCTTCTGAGCTGCTCCAAAGAGGTGTGAAAGTTTCTACTTCAAGCTGACGATGCCATTCTGCCTCTTCGAAATATATCGGCGGCTCCGGGTAGCATAGGCTCTTTGTTTCGCCTGCTCGCTTCATGGCCAAGAGTTGACGAATTTCCGGAGGTCGTGAACTCAGTTCACAGTGAGGGTCAATCCAGCCATTGTTTTTATAGAACTGTAATGACGCCATCGCATGGCAATGCCGAATGGTCTCCAGAAGGGCGGCAGTGAGTATCTTCAGGATCGCTGATTCGCTGAGTGGTGACTTCGGTAATACGCGTACACATGGTACGTTTGAGCTGGCGGGGAAGATCCTATCTTCGTAGTCCTCCAGGCAGTTCACAACGATCATGGGTCGCTGCTGCTCTTTAGCGCATAGTATCTCGCGCTGGCACCAATAGCGAGAGGAGTACTCATCGCTACAAATTGCCACCATCGTTGATTCCTTTATATGGGTTATGATTTCCTCGTTAAACTTGAACCCTGGGGAAATTGTCGTGGCATCAAAGAAGTGCGACATGTTTGTATTTTCAATGAACGCTTTGATTGTTTCTGCATGTATTCGGCCGGTGTCACCAGATTTCGAGTGACTTAGAAACACCTTAACGGATGAGGTATTACCGGGATTGTCGCCCCCAATGGTAACAAACCCATGGCGGTATATTTCGTGCGCCATCGCAAGGACCGATTGTTGCGCCATTGATGTCGCGGGCCATTGGTAGACACGGATAAAGTTTAGGTCTTTAAGACTGCCGTCTGTACAATGTCCTAAGCCATCCGGGGATAATGCTATTGGGACTATGCGAGTGCCTGCTGAAAGCGGTATTGAGCCGATGTAATCGTCCCAGTTCTTTCTGCCACTTGTATTGACACTTGTGAACACAAATATCACATTTCGCTCGGCATAATCCCCAGGATGTTCATTCGGCGTTATAGTTGGAATGTCGGAGCTATAAAAAAACAGAGGGATATTAAGATTGCGAGAAAAGGGCTTACTAAGGTCCCTTGACAGCGCGTTTAACGCTAACGCAAGGATCGGTCTGACAAGTTCGTTGTCCGACGGGTGCCAGATGAAATTCACCGATATTGGTGGTTGGTGTAGAAGTGCCATGATGACCTCATGCAATTTGCACCCTCGCAGGACCTCAGATATTTTTCACTTTTCCAGCAGGCTCTGGGGGAGCTTGGGGGTCGCGCCTGTATTATTTACATTTTCACCGAGGGCGGGAACGGCCGAGGGGAAAGGCCTGAGAACCGCCCTGGCGTCACGCTGATGCATCACTCCTACCCACTATCCTCTGCTAGGACGCCGTCGTCTCAGGGTGTACCCACTCGTATCTCACCTTCAACTTGTTCAGCGAGGAACTCCAGGGAAGAAGTCCCTCTTTCTGCATACGGCCCACTACGATTCCCGCGGCGATACCTTGGTGGGCGGCATACGAGGAGACCGCTGCCTCGGTCTTCTCCAGCGTCTTCAGTTGCCGGGCATCTTGGGGGGGAATGAGCCAGTCCCGCGCGAATTGGTTTGCCTCTTCTTCGTGCTCGTTGGAAAGGCTACCTTCCATCTCAATGAATCGCAGCCGTTTTCCATGGCGAATGAGGTGGCCCGCCTCGTGAAAGAATGAGAACCAGAAGTGGTCGTTGGTTTTGTGGCGAAGGCTCAACATCAGCAGGGCCTTTTCCGGGGAAATCCAGAGGACCGCGCCGCTTGCTGGGCAGCCTTTCGGGGCAGGCTCTATAACCACAGCGACACCGCTTCTGGCACACGTCTCAATGAGTTTCGGGACAAAGACTTCCGGCGCGGGCTCACGGGTAAGGGTGCGCAAGGAGGCCAGCGCTTCTTTGAAGGTCCCGCGGTCATACGCCTCGGTCTTCATGGTCGCAGCGCTTCGTTCTCCTTGACGGAGCCAGGCCGCCACCGATCCGGCCAGGTTCTCAAATTTATCGGAGGTGCGGAATGCCGCACAGGGCTCGCCATACTCTTTCTCCCACAAGGCTACTGTGGCAACTCCGAAGAATCTGAGGCACTCGGCCACTTGTTCTCCCTTGTCCTGAAAGGCACGTACCCAGCCGAAACTTATCATCTCCTTCAACGGCAGCTGCTTCAGCCAGCCGGCTTCTGTCCGAAGAGCCTCTCTCTCGGCAATCCGAACGAGCCCCTCCCGGTACTGTGCCTCGCGCGTAAGCCAGAAGTGGGCGGTGCTGCCGATGACCCGCTCAAGCTTCAAGGCGGTGTCGTCAGTAATCGGCGCCTTACCGTTGATTATGAGGTTGATGTGCTTGGTGCTGTATCCTGTCCGCTTGGCTAGTTCGGTCTGTTTCCATCCGTGCTCTTCAAGCAGATCAAGTATTGTGTCCCCCGGAGGCGAAACCCAGTCGGGGTTGAATGTCGATATAGCTCTAGCCATAGTTATTCAGCTGCTCGTATAGGGTTTGCAAATCGGAGGAGTGGGACTCAATTCCCACCCAGGGCCTATATAATACAATTTACCAAAAAGGTATATGCATTTACCGGTCGATGACTAGGCGTGAAGGAACGGCCACGACTGAAAGTGCCTTCCGGGTCGTAGACCTCGGTGGTGGCGAATAGGGCTTACTGCTGATAGATCGTCACATAATAGTTGGCACCGCTCTCACTGATGGTGGCTACGGGGGTGAAACCACGTCCTGCTAGCGTGTAGCTGGGGGTCACTTGAATCGGCCGTGGCGTAGTATCGCCCTGGACTTTAGTGCCGACGAGGATGATGCCCTCGGTGGTATTCCCTCCAACGGCTGTGATGAAATATCCTTCAATGGACAAATCCATGGCAGCTGTAGCCACGGTATCTGATGTCGCGATTACAACTTTCGAGTCATACACCGAGGTGTCCCCCCGCTTACCGTAAGAAATATAGTAAGCCTGCCCACCTCCCAAAGAAACTGCGGTTATGACCCGCCCGGCCAAGCCTTCGTTCGTTGCCACGGCCTGCAGGTCCCCCGGAAGAACCGCGCCACGAGCTGAAGGAGTATATGCGTCAGGCAAGGCCGTTTTAACCGATTCCATAGCATAGCCGTTCTGCCCGGCAACAACACTCAACGAGGTTATCAGGACAGTCGCATCTGCCGAAAGGGTACTTATATCAGACGACAACTCGTCAAGACTTCCCGCCTGATACCGGGTGATTCGCCCGGGAGCCCCCACTGGCAAACCAAACGTGCTGTACATCCAACTTGCGTCATCCTTAGCGTCAATGATAAATGGCGTTCCAAACTCGTTTGAGTACCACGTTGCCAGTCTCGGCAGGATATTGGTAAAAACATCCCCAGTACATGGTACGGGAAAGGCGCCAATGTCCTTAAAGCGCAAATCCCAGGCAGCAGCCCGTCGTGGGCTGGCCATAACGGAAAGCATAGCCGGAGTGCTAATAACCGAACCGTAATTGTTGGATACCGATACGGTCAGATTGGTTTGATCATCCGAAGCCACGGCAGCTGGCAGGGTGATGGACGAGCTAGTGGGGTCGGTAGGAATCCTCATCCCGTTCCAATACCACTGATATGTCAACGGACCGGTTCCCGTAGCGCTGACGCTGAAGGTTGCCGTTTGCCCAGTCCTAACCGATAAGCTGCGGGGTTGTGATGCGATGCTCGGAGAGACGGGTTGAGTGGCAGCGCCACCCCCGTCTGAACCACAGGCGGCCAGCATGGCCGATAGCAGAAGGAGTAACCCAGCAGTTATCGAGATCCTTTTCATTTCATCTCTCCTTTAAAATGATAAAGCTACATGCACATGGATATCGAGGTGAAGGGTCTGGGGCGTTGTGGTACGTTATTTCTTCACGTAGCGCCGCTCGCCCGAGGCCGGGTCATACTGTACTTCCACGATTGCACCGGTTTCCGGGTCCTCGAACTTCTCCCCGGTTGGTTGCCAGTGGCGCTCCTGGCCGTGCAGTTCTCGCTGGTAGCGCCAGCGCTCGAAAAGGACGGCGATCACGATGATGCTTCCCCAGATGAGAAACGGGGGGTAGGCGCATTTCCCCAACAGGAACATCACCAAACCGGCGATGAGAACACCTGACCCGAATAGCAGCAGGGCGGTACGCAGCACGGATCAGCCCTGCTTTTCCAAGACGACGGCGGTGCCGTAGGCGACGATCTCGCTCATGGTCTGGCCGATCTCGGACGAGTCGAAACGTATCATGACGACGGCGTTGGCGCCCATCAGGGTGGCGTTCTTTACCATGCGGTCGATGGCGTGGCGGCGGGTCTCTTCCAGGAGCTGGGTGTACTCGGTGATCTCACCACCGAAGATGGATCGCAGACCGGCCAGGATGTTTCCTGCCAAGCCACGGCTCCGCACGACTACGCCATAGACCTGCCCCTTTACTTCCAATACGCGGTACCCGGTGACGTTCTCGGTCGTTGTTACGATCACTATTTACTCCTTGGGAATAGCTTTAGGACCGCTGTCTACTCACAAAAAACGTGCCGGAATGAGTGCCACATAATAATGGCAGCAATTCATGTAGTTAGATGCTTCAGACCGGCCTGCAATAAGGAATATTTGAAATACTTTACTGTTCGTTTTTTTACAGTGAATTGGCAAGCTACTGAGTTTCCGTTAATTTTTATTTTCTGTAAAAAAATTCACAGTGAGTATTTTTACAGGCCCAGATAGCGTGCAGTGGTGGGGGGGCTCGGTAGAGGTGAAGGATGGCATCGCGGTTGCCTTGCATTAGTTTTTTATAATGTTATGCTTGCCGACAACTGCCGTAGGTGGCGAGAAACGAACGACTGACGGAGGTCGCCCATGATAAGGGGAAAGTACGATTTATCTGGGAAAGATTCCGTCTTCCTCAGCAACATTCTGCGGTACCTCGCAGGTCTGGAAATCCTTGCTCTTTACCGCAACTCGCCCCCGGGCTTTCCTACGCTCGACGAGCTCCGGGCGGCTGTTGCCAAGTTCAAGGTTTGCTACGAGGCTGCCGTCAACTTCGACCGGCTCCTGATCAAGAAGCGCAAGGATGCTCGGAAAGAGGTCACTGAGATGTTCAAGAAGGTCGCCCACTACATCCAGTCGGTGGCCAACGAGGAGAACATCCTGGAGGTCCTGGAAACGGGATTCAGTGTGAGAAGTGTTCCCAAGAGGAAAACGGCTATGGTTCAAGCTGCAGAGTAGGTTCGTTATTGTTGCCTGATCACCCACCAGTGAGCATCGGGCTCACACCCCCTCAAGGCGGCGGAGAAACACAGTAGCATGTGGCCGCCACTATCGCCATTTGCGGCAGCGTATATGGTGGGTTGTTTTGCCCCGAGAGCGGCAGTCGGCTCCCGGGGCACTCTTTACGCATGTCGACATGCCCAAATCACAACTTGCCTCGCATTATCCCCCCCAATATCCCCCCTGATCGCCGAAGCCACCCGTCCCTCTTTACCGGTAGGTCACGTCATCCGTGGAAAGAGCTACGCTCCTCGCGAATGTAGCTGCATTGGTCTCGATGACAGCTGCATTCGCCACGGTGGTACCTGCATTCGCCACGGTGGTACCTGCATTCGCCACGGTGGTAGCTGCGTTCGCACTGGTGGTAGCTGCGTTCGCACTGGTGGTAGCTGCGTTCGCACTGGTGGTAGCTGCATTCGCTACGGTGGTAGCTGCATTCGTCACGGCAGTAGCTGCGTTCGCCACGGCGGTAGCTGCGTTCGCACTGGTGGTAGCAGCATTCGCCCCTAGTGGTAGCAGCATTCGCCCCGGTGGTAGCTGCATTCGCCCCGGTGGTAGCTGCATTCGCCCCGGTGGTAGCAGCATTCGCCCCGGTGGTAGCTGTATTCGCCCCGGTGGTAGCTGCATTCGCACCGGTGGTAGCTGCATTCGCACCGGTGGTAGCTGAGTTTGAATCTGCGATCGTCGCGATTGAACCGTTGGTGGCTGCGGTTACACCGGTGGTAAAAGCATTCGTGCCAGTAGTAGCTGCATTCGGCTCGTTGATAGCTACATTCGAACCAATAAAAGCTAGGTTCCTCCAGATAATATCTGCATCACACGCGCGATGAAGCCTGCCTTCTACCCGATGTTAGTTGCAATCAGGTAAATGATGGCAACATCCCACCTGGTGGTTGCTGTATTCGCCTCATCGATAGCTGCTTTCGACCCGATGGTAGCTTCGGCCGACTCACGATGATAGCTACGTTCACCCCGGTGTTAGATGTGTTCGACCAGAAGTTGGCTGCATTTCGTTCGACGATAGCTGCATTCCGTTCGATGACAGCTCCATTCCGTTCGACGACAGCTGCAATCCCTCCGACGATAGCTGCAATCCCTCCGATGACAGCTCCATTACGTCCGATGATGGCTCCATGCAGCTCGAATATGGTTATGTCATTTTCCATCGTAGCTACATTGGTTTCGTTCGTAGCAGACACGGGCCGAAGGCCCGGGGCGTGGTCGTAGGGTTGAGTATGAGAGGAAGGGGGCGGATAGAAGGGAAGAGGAAGGTTGCAAACAAAAGAGCCCACCGACGGAGGCCGGTGGGCTCTTTTAACTTCTATGGTGCCGTGCTTAGAACTGGACGGCTTTCTGAGCGAGCTCGAGGACGGTGCCGGGGACAACGCCGAGCACCAGGGTGCTGACGAGGGCGATCACCAGGCAGAGGGCCACGGCGGGGGTCACGCCTGCCCACTCGTAGTCTTCCTGCGGCTCTTTGAAGTACATGTACACCATCACGCGGAGGTAGTAGTACACGGAGGCCGCGGAGTTCAGCACGCCGATGATGGCGAGCCCGATGTAACCGCTCTTGATGGCGGCGGAGAAGAGGTAGAACTTCCCGATGAAGCCGGCCGTCGGCGGAATGCCGGCGAGGCTGAAGAGGAAGACGCTCAGGAGCACGGCCAGCAGCGGACGCTTGAAGCCAAGCCCGGCCAGATCCTGTACGTTGCCGTTCTTCTCGCCTTTCTTGCCGATCAGCACCACCACTGCGAAGGCGCCGATGTTCATGAAGGTGTAGGAGAGCATGTAGAAGAGGATACCGGCGGCGCCTTCGGCGTTGCAGGCGGTGAAGCCCACCAGCGCGTACCCGGCGTGGGCGATGGAGGAGTAGGCCAGCATCCTTTTGACGTTGTCCTGGGAGAGGGCGATCACGTTACCGACGGTCATGGTCAGTACGGCCAGCACCCAGAGGAGCTCGGTCCAGTTCCCTTTCAGCATCGGGAAGGCGAAGATCATGGTCCTCAGGAAGGCGGCGAAGGCGGCGGCCTTCGGCCCGGCGGACATGAAGGCGGTCACCGGGGTCGGTGCTCCCTGGTAGACGTCCGGGGTCCACATGTGGAACGGTGCGGCGGCAACCTTGAAGCTGAAGCCGACGGCGATCAGCAGCATGCCGATGACGAAGAACGGGTTGCTGGCCACGGCCTGGTTCTGGATCGCGTAGTTGGCGATGGCAGCCAGTTTGGTGCTCCCGGTGGCGCCGTAGGTCAGGCACATACCGTAGAGCAGGAAGCCGGTCGAGAAGGCGCCCAGGAGGAAGTACTTGAGGCCCGCCTCGTTGGACTTGACGCTGTCGCGGTTGTAGCCGGCCAGCACGTACAGGCAGATGGAGAGAAGCTCGAGCCCCAGGAAGATGACCATCATGTCGGTCCCGGAAGCCATGAACATCATGCCGACGGTGGCGAAGAGCATCAGGGGATAGAACTCGCCGGAGTTGCACCCTTCCTGGCTCATGTACCGGTCGGAGATCAGGATCGCCAGACCCGCCGCGAAGAGCAGAACCACCTTGAAGAAGATCGCGAAGTTGTCTTCCATGACGGCGCCGCCGAAACCTATCTGCGGAGCGCCCCAACCGCTCACGGTGCTGGCAGCGGTGATGGCGAGGCCGATGATGCTCAGGTACGCGAGGTACCCCTTGTTTTCGCTCGGAACGAAGACGTTGACGAGCAGCAGCACCATGGCGACTACCGAGAGGATGACCTCAGGCATGATCGCTGCTAGGTTAATGGCTGGGATTGCAATTGTTTCCATCTATAATCCTCCGTCAGCTGTTTCTAAGCGGTCTGTATCCTATTTGTTTTCGGGGGCAGCGGCCGGAGCTTCGATCGGCGGTGCACCGGGGATGCCGGCATGCGGGTTGGCAGCGGTCGGCACGGCCGGGGCAGCCTGGGCGGCCGGAGCGGCTTCGCCAGCCGGGGCCGGCATGGTGATCGGCGGAGCACCCGGGATGCCGGCGTGCGGGTTGATCATGCCGGCCGGCACGTTCATGGCCACCGCCTGCTTCTTCTTGGCCTGGGCGATCATGTTGTCGATGGAAGGAGCCATGGTGTCGAGGAAGGGACGCGGGTAGACACCCATCACGAAGATCAGGACCACCAGCGGAATCATGATGGCGATTTCGCGGGCGTTGAGGTCTTTCAGGTTCTGGTTCTTCGGATTGCTCAGCTCGCCGAACATGACCCGCTGGAACATCCAGAGCATGTACACGGCGGAGAGGATCACGCCGGAGGTAGCGATGATGGCCCAGGGACGCATGGAGCTTTCGAAGGCACCCAGGAGAACCAGGAACTCGCCGACGAACCCGTTGGTGCCCGGGAGGCCGATGGAGGAGAAGGTCACGATCATGAAGATGGTGGCGAAGATCGGCATCTGCTTGGCGAGGCCGCCGAAGTCGGAGATCATACGAGTGTGACGCCGCTCGTAAATGAACCCGACGATAAGGAACAGTGCGCCGGTGGAAACGCCGTGGTTGAGCATCTGCAGCATGCCGCCTGCGACGCCCTGCTGGTTAAGGGCGAAGATACCCATCATGACGAAGCCCAAGTGGGCCACCGAGGAGTAGGCAACCAGTTTCTTGACGTCCTGCTGAACCATGGCGACCAGCGAGGCGTAGACGATGCCGATCACGGAGAGGGTAGCGATGAGCGGCATGAACTTGGCCTGGGCATCCGGGAAGAGCGGGATGGCGAAGCGGACGTAGCCGTAGGTACCCATCTTCAGGAGGACGGCGGCCAGGATCACGGAACCGGCGGTCGGTGCCTCGGTGTGGGCATCCGGCAACCAGGTGTGCAGCGGGAACATCGGGACCTTGATGGCGAAGGCCAGGGCGAAGGCCAGGAACATCCAGGTCTGGGTGACCGGGTCGAGGTTCAGTTCGTAGAAGCGCAGGATGCTGAAGTCGCCTGCCCCTGCCTTGAAGTAGAGGGCGATCAAAGCGACCAGCATGAGGAGCGAGCCGACCATCGTGTAGATGAAGAACTTGACTGCCGCGTAGATCCTGTTCTTGCCGCCCCAGATACCGATGATGAAGTACATCGGGATCAGCATGACTTCCCAGTAGATGTAGAAGAGGAAGAGGTCGAGGGCCACGAAGGAGCCGATCATGCCGACTTCGAGAAGCAGCAGGCAGATCATGTACTCTTTCACCTTCTCTTCAACCGCGGTCCAGGTGGAAAGGATGGCGATCGGCATGATGAAGGTGGTCAGAATGATGAGCCAGAGGCTGATGCCGTCCATCCCGAGATGGTAGCTCATCTGGAAGGGGCCAGCCGCGATCCAGGGCACGTTCTCGACGAACTGGAAGCCGCCCGTCGGATTGAACCCGGTGATGAGCGGGATCGAAGCGACGAACGTTACCGCCGAGACCGCCAGGGCCAGGCCACGGATTGCGCCGTGGGAGTTCTTGGGCATGAAGAGGAGAAGGATCGCCCCGATCAGCGGTAAGAAGGTTAGTATGCTCAGTAACGGTAGCTGGCTCATTTACTCTGCTCCTTTAACATAAAGGTCGAAAAATTCTTGCTATCCCCCGCCTTCGCCGAGGCTAGGGCGGGTAAACCCGTTTTCGCCAAGACTTTGGCGGAGTTGGGCTTAGCGGAAGAGGTAGCAGGCGACGATCACCACCACGCCGAGAACCATGGAGTAGGCGTAGTTGTGGACGAAGCCGGTCTGCACGTGGCGCAGGATGCCGCTGAAGCCGCGGAACACGGCGGCCACGCCGTTGACGATACCGTCGACCACCACCACGTCGAACCCTTTCCAGAGGAACTGGCCGAGCGCTTTGCAGGGGTTGACGAAGAGGAAGTCGTAGATCTCGTCCACGTACCACTTGTTGTAGACCGCGCGGTGCAGAGCCGGGAAGGTGCTGGTGAAAGCGGCCGGGATGGTCGGCTTCACCACGTAGAGGGCGGCGGCCACCGCGATGCCGCAGCAGGCGATCAGCACCGAGACACCCATGAGGCCCCACTCGGCAGCCTCGGAGTGAAGGCCGTGGAGACCGGCGGTGTGCATGTACTCGGTGGAGTAGGCCAGGACCGGCTCCATGTAGTGCTCGTACATGTTGGGGAGCCCGCCCAGCGCCTCACCGAGGACTTTGGGGACCCCGATCCAGCCGCCCAGGGCGGAGAGGGCCGCAAGGACCATCAGCGGCAGGGTGATGACGATCGGCGACTCGTGCAGGTGATGCCAGGCTTTCTCGGAGAGACGGGTCTCGCCGAAGAAGGTCATGAAGACCAGACGGAACATGTAGAAGGCGGTCAGGCCGGCTGCGGTTGCGCCGACTGCCCAGAGGACAAAGTTAACCGGCCCGTGGAAGGGGTTGGCGTAGGCCTGCCAGAGGATCTCGTCCTTGGAGAAGAAGCCGGCGAAGCCCGGGATACCCGCGATGGCGATGGTGGCGATCAGGAAGGTCAGGAAGGTGATCGGCATCTTCTTACGCAGGCCGCCCATGTTCCTCATGTCCTGCGGGTCGGCGCTGCTGTGCTCGGCGTGGAGCGCGTGGTGCATCGCATGGATGACGGAGCCGGAACCGAGGAACAGGCAGGCCTTGAAGAAGGCGTGGGTCATCAGGTGGAAGACGCCGGCGCCGAAGGCACCGCAACCGAGTGCCAGGAACATGTAGCCCAGCTGGGAGACGGTGGAGTAGGCGAGGACGCGCTTGATGTCGTTCTGTGCGGTGCCGATGGTCGCCGCGAAGAGTGCGGTGGCGGCGCCGACGCAAGCCACGACCAGGAGAGCGGTCGGCGACTTGATGTAGACGTAGTTCATGCGGGTGATCATGTAGACGCCGGCGGTGACCATGGTGGCCGCGTGGATGAGGGCGGAAACCGGGGTCGGACCTTCCATCGCGTCCGGGAGCCAGGTGTACAGCGGGATCTGGGCGGACTTGCCGGTGGCGCCCAGGAAGAAGCAGAGGCAGACCACGGTGGTCACGCCGCCGACCGGGATCAGGTCGGCGTGCTTGGCGAGCTCGGTGAAGTCGACGGTCCAGACGTTGTGGTTGACACCCATGTAGTAGAAGAGGGTGAAGAGACCGAGCAGGAAGCCGAAGTCGCCGACCCTGTTCATCACGAAGGCCTTCTTACCGGCGTCGCCGGCCGACTTCTTGTGGAAGTAGTAGCCGATGAGGAGGTAGGAGCAGAGACCGACACCTTCCCAGCCGATGAACATGACGAGCATGTTGGCGCCGGAGACCAGGAGCAGCATGGAGAAGGTGAAGAGGTTCAGGTAGGTGAAGTACCGGTAGAACCCTTCCTCGCCGTGCATGTAGCCGATGGAGTAGAGGTGGATCAGGGAGCCTACCCCGGTGACCACCATCAGCATGAGAGCGGAGAGCGGGTCGATGAGGAAGGCCATGTCGGCCTTGAAGGGGCCGCACTGGATCCAGGTGAAGACGGTCTTCACGAAGTGCCTCTCCTCGCCGGGGAGGCTCAGGAGCTGGAACAGAATCCCGCAGGCGACCACGAAGGAGCCGACGACAGCCAGGGTCGCGATCCCACCGATGACGGCTTCATTCTTAATCTTCTTGCCGAATAGGCCGTTGATGACCACCCCGATGAGTGGGAAAAGTGGAATCAACCATACGTATTCAAACATTCCGGACTCCTTTACTTCAAAGTTTTCTTGAAAACTGATCGATAGTTAGGTCGCTATGATGGTGCTAATTGCGGCTGCTTTAAATCCCCCCCGGCCCCCTTTAACAAGGGTGGAGAGATAGGCGGCCTTCTACAGCTTCATCACGTTGATGTCTTCGACGTCGATGGACTCGCGGTTCTTGTAGAAGGCGATCATCAGCGCGAGACCCACGGCGGCCTCGGCGGCGGCCACGGTCATGACGAAGAAGACGAAGATCTGGCCGTCCAGGTTCCCGAGGTAGCGGGAGAACGCGATGAAGCTGAGGTTGACCGCGTTCAGCATCAGCTCGACGCACATGAAGATAACGATGGCGTTCCTCTTGGTCAGTACACCGATGCAGCCGATGGAGAAGAGGATGGCCGAAACTATAAGGTAGTTGTTCAGAGCAAGCATTTCATCACCCCTGTATCGCTCTTTGGAAGCGTTAGATTTTCTTCTTGGCCAGGATCACCGCGCCGACGATGGCAGCCAGCAGCAGGATCGAGGTGATCTCGAACGGAAGCAGGAAGTCGGTGAAGAGCGCCTTACCGATCAGCTCCACATGCCCGGCCTTCACGATGGCGGCGTGGTCAAGGGGGCCCGGCGCACCGGTCATGCCGCCCCTCATCAGGAACAGGCAGGTCTGGAAGAGGACGAAGATCCCCAGCGCCGAACCGGCGAACACCGCATGGGAGCTCCTTTTGGCGGTCTCGGTCCTGATGTTGAGGAGCATGATCACGAAGATGATCAGAACCATGATGGCGCCCGCGTACACGATCACCTGGGTGACCGCCAGGAAGGGGGCGTCCAGCATCACGTAGAAGGTCGCCAGGCAGAAGAAGGTCATCACCAGCGACAAGGCGCTGTTGATCGGGTTTTTGCAGGTGATCACCAGCAGGCTGGATATCACGGCCACCGCGGCCACCACGATAAAGAAGATCGATTCCATTGCTGCTCCTTTATTTCTTTTCTAAGAGTCGCTCTTTGTTGTAGGTGAAGTCGGCACGCTTGTAGCTGGCGAGTTCGAAGGTCTGGGTCATGCGGATGGCATCGACCGGGCAGGCCTCCACGCAGTAGCCGCAGAAGATGCAGCGGAGCATGTCGATCTCGTAGACGGCGGCGTACTTGTCGTGGTTCGCGTCTTCACCAGCCTCGACCGTGATGCACTTGGCCGGGCAGACGGTGGGGCAGAGGTAACAGGCCACGCACTTCGCCCGGTCGTGGGAGACGTTCAGGGCGTGCAGACCGCGGAAGCCGGGAGCGACGTCGGGACGCTCGGTCGGGTACTGAAGGGTAACCGGCTTGGAAAACATGTGTTTGAGGGTGATCTTCAGACCGTTAATCAGCGGCATTATCATTTTTCGGCACCTCGCCTAATAGATTACTTTGTGGATTCAGACTACTTGCTGATGAACATCACCCAGAGAGCGGTAGCGACGATGTTCAGAAGCGAAAGCGGCAGGAATACTTTCCAGCCAAGACGCATCAGCTGGTCGTAACGATAACGCGGGTAGGTGGCCCGAATCCACATGCAGCAGAAGATCAGGAAGTACACCTTGGCGACGAACCAGCACCAGCCGGGGAGGATGGACGGGCCGTGCCAGCCACCCAGGAACAGGGTGACGGTGACGGCGCAGACGGTGACCATGTTGGCGTACTCAGCCATGAAGAACATCGCGTACTTCATGGAGGAGTACTCGGTGCAGAAACCGGAAACCAGCTCGGTCTCGGCCTCGGGAAGGTCGAACGGGGTCCTGTTGATCTCGGCCAGCGAGCAGATGAAGAAGATCACGAAGGCCAAGGGCTGCTTGAAGGCGTACCAGGCGCCGTCGGCCTGGGCGGCCACGATCCTGTGCAGCGAGAGGCTCTCGGAGAGCATGAAGACGGCGATAATGGAGAGACCGGCGGCCAGCTCGTAGGAGACCATCTGGGCCGCGGAGCGAAGCCCGCCCAAGAGCGAGTACTTGGAGTTGGAGGACCAACCGGCGAGCACGATGCCGTAGACGCCCAGGGAGGCCATGGCCAGGATGTAGAGGACGCCGACGTTCATGTCGAAGACTTCGGCTCCGGCCTGGTCGTAGTAGGCTGCGATCTGCAGCGGGACCTTGTAGCCGGCGATGGTGACGGTGTCGCCGAAGGGGATGACCGCGAAGGAGATGAAGGCCGGAACCAGGGCCACCAGCGGAGCGAGCAGGAAGGCGAACTTGGAAGCCTGGCTGGGAACGATCTCTTCCTTGAAGAACAGCTTCACGCCGTCGGCGATCGGCTGCAACAGTCCGTGCCAGCCGGTCCTCATGGGTCCCAGACGCACCTGCATGTGACCGATGATCTTTCTCTCCGCGTAGGTTGCGTATGCTACGGTCAGGAGCACAAAGACAAAGGCTACGAGCACCTTGGCAACCATGGCTATGTAGTACGCGACCGGCAGTCCTAAGATTAGCGTATCCATCTGATAGTCTTCCCCTCTTGGTAAGTATTTGAGCCGAAATCCGTTTAGTTTGCTTTTATTCCCCCCCCCTTGTTAAAGGGGGGCCGGGGGGGATTTGCCTTTTCTTTCAGCTTCAGCCTCAGGTTCCGGCCTCGACTGCAAATCCCCCTAAATCCCCCTTTGACAAGGGGGACTTATGGATCTATTTCCCGACCGTGACGAAGGTTACCGCGGCGCCGTCGGTGATGCTGTTGATCGAGGCCTCACCGAAGTGGTAGGGGGCGAAGACCACACCCTTGGGCACCCTTTTGCCGACCTTCGCCTTGAGGCTCACGCTGCCGGTGGCGGAGGTGAGCTTCACGGTGTCCCCCTCGGCCACTTTCAGGGCCGCGGCGTCGTCGGTGGAGAGCTCGGCGTAACCGTCCGGGCAGACGTACATCGGGCCTTCGCCGAAGCGGCTCATGGTGCCGTTGTGGTAGAGTGCCGAGCCGGTGACCAGGGCGAACTTACCTGCCTGGGCGGCCGGGGTCTTGGCGGCGACGGCGGTCAGCTTGGCGGAGACGGTGACCGGAACCACCACTCCTTGATCGGTGAGCTTGGCCTGGGTGAGACCGGCGTAACCGGCCACCGAGGAAGCGATCTCGGCGAAGACGTCGCCCTGTTTGGCGTAGCGGGCGCCGCCCAGTGCGGAGTTCAGGGTGGAGAGTACCTCGAAGTCGCTCTTGGCAAGACCGAGCGGCTTGATCGCCTGGCGGACGTTCTGGACGCGGCGGCCGAGGCTCGTGAAGGTGCCGGACTTCTCGGCGAAGGAGACTACCGGCAGCACCACGTCGGCCTTGGCGGCGGTCTCGGTCAGGAAGAGGTCGGCCACCACCAGGAAGTCGACGGCGTCGAGCGCCTTCTCGACCTTGGCGCGGTTCGGGTAGCTGACCACCGGGTTCTCGCCGGCGATGTAGAGAGTCTTGATGGAGCCGCTGGCGGCGCCGTCGATGATCTGCTGGGCGGTGAGGCCGCCTTTCTGCGGGTAGATCCCGAGGTCGGCAGCGCCCTGGCTGTTGTTCTTCTCGCCCATGATCAGGAGGCCTGCGCCTTCCTTGCCAATCTTGCCGGTCAGGATGGCCAGGTTGGCGGCCGCCTGGGCAAGGTTCGCATCGTGGCCCGGGTAACCCTGGCCGATCGGGAGGATGATCAGCGCCTTCTCGGCGGTGGCGAACTCCTTGGCGATTGCTGCGATCTCCTCGGCGGAGAGCCCGGTGGCCTGGGCGTCGGCGGCGGAGAGGGAACCTTTGAGCTCGGCGAGGCCGGGGGCGTCGACGGCGAGCCCCTGCTCGATCACCGAGGCGCAGAGGGCGTTGAAGAGGGCCACTTCGGCACCGGGTGCGTGGACGGCGGTCTTGGCGCCGGGAAGCTTACCGAGCTTGCCCTTCTTGTCGGAGACGATCTGGAGCTTGACCCCTTTGCGCTTGACGCCGAGGTTGATCTCGAAGCCGATGACCGGGTGGGTCTCGTAGGCGTCGGATTTCACCACCAGGAGCTGCTCGGCCTTCTGGATGTCGGCGATCTCGGAGGGGGAAGCGGTGATGCCGAAGCTTGCCTTGGCCCCTTTGGTCAGCGCCTCGTGGGCGTAGCCGGCGGAGTGGTCGACGTTATCGGTACCGACGGTCTCCTTGAAGAGCTTGCCGAAGACGAAGAGCTCTTCGTTGGTGAGGCGCGCGGTGGTCAGGGCGGCGGCCGAGGCCGGGGCGGACTTGGCGGCGGCGAGCTTGTCGGTGACGAGCTTCAGCGCCTCTTCCCAGGTGGCTTCCACCAACTGGCCGTTCTTCCTGACGAGCGGGGTGGTGAGGCGGCGGTCGGAGTTGACGAACTGGTAACCGAAGCGGCCGCGGGTGCAGAGCTGGCCGTTGTGGAAGCCCTGGTTCTCGTCGTAGACCGTGGTGAGGACCTTGTTGTCCTTGACCCCCAGGGTCAGCTGGCAGCCGGTGCCGCAGTAGGAGCAGACCGACTTGACCTTGTTGAGGGCCCACCAGCGCGCCTTGAACTTGAACGGACGGGAGTTGAGCGCGCCGACCGGGCAGACCGAGACGCAGGAGCCGCAGAACTCGCAGTTGAGCGGTCCGTCGAACTCGGTACCCATCTTGGCCTCGATACCGCGGTTGATGAAGGTATAGGCGCCGTAGGAGACGATCTCGTCGCAGATCCTCGCGCACTTGCCGCAGTGGATGCAGCGGTTCATGTCGCGCTCGATCAGCGGGTTGTCGTAATCGATGGCATGGTTGAACTTCTCGTCCACGAAGCGGTTGGTGTTGACCTTGTACTCGTAGGTGAGGTTCTGGAGGTCGCAGTCGCCGGCGGCGTCGCAAACCGGGCAGTCGATCGGGTGCTTGAGGAGCAACAGCTCGAGCACGAGCTTCCTCGCCTTCACGATCTCGTCGGTCACGGTCCGCACGATCATCCCTTCGGTGACCGGGGTGGTGCAGGCGGGGATCAGCCTCCCCTTCATCTGCTCAACCTCGACCAGGCACATACGGCAGCCGCCGAACGGGTGCAGCTTCTTGTCATGGCAAAGGATCGGTATCTTTACGCCGGCCGCCTTGGCCGCATCATAAATGGTAGCGTCTTTTCCTACCGAAACCTGTTTCTCGTCTATCGTAAGATTTACCATCTCGACCTCTTCTCCGCGGGAGTCAGAATCCGAAAATCCATTCTATGGTCTATGTACCCTGTTCCGGTTCAGGCCTTGGCCTGAACCGGGAACCTCGGACTTAGAACTCGTGTTATTCGATTGCCATGAAGCGGCAGGCGTCGTAGCAGGACTTGCACTTGGTGCAGTTTTCCTTGACCAGCTCCGCCACCTGGCCCTTCTCCCAGCGGATCGCGTTGGAGGGGCAGGCCCTGAGGCAGGCGCCGCACTTCACGCACTTCTCGGGGACCACCTGCCAAAGGAGCAGCTCTTTGCAGGAGTTGGACGGGCAGCGCTTGTCGTTGATGTGCGCCTCGTACTCGTTGCGGAAGTATTTGACGGTGGAAAGGATCGGGTTCGGAGCGGTCTGGCCGAGGCCGCACAGAGACGCCTTCTTGATGGTGGCGCCCATCTCGAGCAGGGTATCGATGTCCTCGGGCTCGCCGCGCCCCTCGGTGATCTTCTCCAGGATGTCGAGCATGGCCTTGAGGCCGATACGGCAGGGAACGCACTTGCCGCAGGACTCCATCTTGGTGAAGGTGAGGAAGAAGCGGGCCACATCGACCATGCAGGTGGTCTCGTCCATGACGACCAGACCGCCGGAGCCCATCATGGCCCCCGCCTTGATCAGCGAGTCGTAATCGACCGGGGTGTCGAGCACTTCGGCCGGGATGCAGCCGCCGGAAGGACCGCCCGCCTGGACCGCCTTGAACTTGCGGTTGTTGGCGATGCCGCCGCAGACCTTGTAGATAACGTCGCGGACGGTCATACCGGCCGGAACCTCGACCAGACCGGTATGCTTGACCTTGCCGGTGACGGCGAAGATCTTGGTACCCTTGGTGGTCTCGGTGCCCAGGGAGGCGTACCACTCGGAGCCTTTGTTGATGATGTGGCGGACGTTGGCGAAGGTCTCGACGTTGTTGATGTTGGTCGGCTTGCCCCAGAGGCCCTTGACCGCCGGGAACGGCGGACGGGGACGGGGCATACCGCGCTCGCCTTCGATGGAGGCCATGAGGGCGGTCTCCTCGCCGCAGACGAACGCACCGGCGCCCTTCTTGATCCTGAGGTCGAAGTCGAAGCCCCACCCCTGGATGTTCTTGCCGAGGTACCCTTTCTCGTAGCAGGTGTCGAGCGCCTTCTGGAGACGTTCGATGGCCAGCGGGTACTCGGCGCGGACGTAAACGTAACCGGCGTAGCAGCCGATGGCGTAGGCCGCGATCATCATACCCTCGATGACGCAGTACGGGTCACCTTCGAGAATGGAGCGGTCCATGAAGGCGCCCGGGTCGCCCTCGTCGGCGTTGCAGATGAGGTATTTCTTGTTGCCCGGCGAAGCCGCGCAGAAGGACCATTTCATGCCGGTCGGGAAGCCCCCGCCCCCACGGCCACGCAGCCCGGACTTCTTGACCTCGTCCACGACCTCGGCAGGCTTCATGGTGGTGACGCACTTCTCGATGGCTTTGAAGCCGTCCTCTTCGAGGTAGGCGTCGAGGCGCTCCGGATCGATCTGGCCGCAGCCGGTCATGACCACGCGCATCTGCTGGTCGACGAAGGTGTTGTAGTAGTCTTTCGCCTTCTTCTTGGCGATGACTTCCTGCTTCACGATGTGCTCGTCGATGATGGCGGCCACGTCCTCGGGCTGGACGAAATCGTAGGTAACCCGGCCGAGCTCAGGGGTGATGACGTCAACGAGAACGTCGTTGGCGCACAGACCGCGGCAGCCGGTCTTTACCACGTCGCAGCGCTTGCCGATGGTGGCCACCAGGCCCCTCTCGGCGATCAGCCTGGCGAACTCGTGCTCGACCTGCTTGGCGCCGGCCGAGATGCCGCCGGTCCCCTGACAGATAAGTATCTTTACTGCTTCAGCGTTTTCGCTCATGACAAATGGTCCCCTGGAAGATTACTTTTGCTCGGGTTTCATCGGTGCCTGGTTGTACCGCTCCACGATCTCGTCGACCTTCTGGACCGTCATCTTGCCGAAGGTGTCGTCGTTGACCATCGCCAGGGGGGCCATACCGCAGGCGCCCAGGCAGGCAACCTTTTCGAAGGTGTAACGGAGGTCCGTGGTGGTCTCGGCGTGGCCGATGCCCAGGCGCCCGAAGAAGGTGTCGACGATACGCTCGGCGCCCTGAACGTGGCAGGCGGTACCGACGCAGACCCTGATGATGTAACGGCCGCGCGGCTTCAGGTGGAACTGGGCGTAGAAGGTGAGCACGCCGTAGATCTGGCTCGGGTAGACGTTGAGGCGCTCGGCCACAAGGTCGATGGTCGGGCGCGGCACGTAGCCGTACCATTCCTGGATACCCTGCAGAACCGGCATCAGGTTGCCCGGCAGCGTCAGGTACTTGTCGATGATGTTATTGGCTTCGGTAAGATCGATTACTTCTTCCGGAGTTTCTTCGGCCTTGACAGCTTCGGCAGGAGCGTTAGACATGTACCCCTTCTCCTTATCGTTTCGTTTGAGTTAGCGGTCGATTTCGCCCAGAACGATGTCCAGGGTACCGATGACGGCGACCAGGTCGGCCAGCATGGAGCCCTTGGCCATCTTCTCGATGGCGGACAGGTTCACGAATGAAGGCGGACGGATCCTCATCCGGTAGGGACGGTTGCTGCCGTCGGAGACCACGTAGTAGCCGAGCTCGCCCTTGGGAGCCTCGATCCCCTGGTATACCTCGCCCTCGGGAACCGGGAAGCCCTCGGAAGCGATCTTGAAGTGGTGGATCAGCCCCTCGATGGAGTTGTAGACGCTCTCCTTCGGCGGGTAGCAGACCTGCGGAGCGTCGGCCAGGACCGGTCCGGGCTTGAGCTTCTTCAGGGCCTGGTCGATGATCTTGACCGCTTCGCGCATCTCGACCAGACGGCACTTGTAACGGTCGAAGGTGTCGCAGTTCTCGCCGACCGGCACCTTGAAGTCGTACTCTTCGTAACCGGAGTAGGGGATGTCGCGGCGGAGGTCGAAGTCGACGCCGGAGCCGCGGAGAGCCGGACCGGAGATGCCGTAGTTGATGGCGTCCTCGGCGCTGATCACGCCGTTACCCACCGTCCTCTGCAGCCAGATGGTGTTCTTGGTGAGGAGCCCCTCGTAGGTGTCGAAGCAGCCGGGGAAGGTGTCGACCACATCCTTCACGTCCCTCTCGAAGCCGTCGTACAGCTCGCGGGAGAGGCCGCCTACGCGGTAGTAGTTGGAGGTCATCCTGGCGCCGGAGACCTTCTCGTAGATATCCATGACCTTCTCGCGCTCGCGGAAGGCGTAGAGGAACACGGTCATGGCACCGATATCGAGGGCGTGGCAGGCGATCCAGACCAGGTGGCTCTTCAAGCGGGTGAGCTCGCTCATGATGATGCGCACGGTCTTGGCGCGCTCCGGGATCTCGATCCCGAGGAGCTTCTCGACGGCCAGCACGTAGCCCAGGTTGTTGCTCATCGGGGCCAGGTAGTCCAGACGGTCGGTCAGCGGGATGGTCTGGTGGTAGGTCCGGTGCTCGGAGAGCTTCTCGACACCCCGGTGCAGGTAGCCGATGTGCGGGGTGATCTTCTGGATCACCTCGCCGTCCAGCTCGACAACGAGCCGCAAAACGCCGTGGGTACTGGGGTGCTGGGGCCCCATATTCAATGTCATTATCTCGGTGCTCATTGATCCCTCTATCTGATTCTCTTGGAATGGAATGGTCCTGGTTTAGACTACGACAGACGCCCCTTGTACGGCTCGCGGTCCGGTCCCTGTACCGGGTAGTCCTTCCTGAGCGGGTGGCCGACCCAGTCGTCGGTCATCAGGATGCGAACCAGGTTCGGGTGGTTCACAAACTTGATGCCCATCAGGTCGTAGACCTCGCGCTCGAGCCAGTCAGCGGAGTTCCAGAGGGCGGTCGCGGAGTCGATGAAGCAATCCTCCTCGGTCACCGGGGCCTTGACCCTGATCTTGTCCTTGTTGGGGATGGAGGTCAGCTGGTAGACCACCATGAAACGGGGTTCCTGCCCCAGGTAGTCGACCGCGGTGACGTCAACCAGGAAGTCGTACTTGAGATCCTCCTTGAGGCATTTGAGCACCTCGAGGACCTTCTCCTTCTTGACGGTGACGGTCACCTCGCCGCGGAACTCCTTGGTCTCGAGGAGGGCATCCGCGAAACGCTCCTTCAGCTTCACTACAGCGCGATTATTTTCTGCCATGTCAGCCTTACCTTTCCCTTTGGTCGTTGTGGATTACGCGGCGGGCTCGAGACGGTCGCCCAGGCCAATGGAGGAACCGAAGGTGTTCTTCTCGTTGGCGATCTTGTCCTGCAGCTTCATGAGGCCGAAGAGAAGAGCCTCCGGACGCGGCGGGCAGCCCGGGATGTAGACGTCGACCGGAAGCGCCTCGTCGATACCCTGCACGACGGAGTAGGTGTCGAAGATACCGCCGGAGCAGGCGCAGGCGCCCATGGCCACGACCCACTTCGGTTCCGGCATCTGCTCGTACACGGTCTGGATGACCGGGAGCATCTTCTTGGTAACCGTGCCGGCGATGATGATGCAGTCCGACTGGCGCGGGGAGGCGCGGAAGATGATGCCGAAGCGGTCGAGGTCGTGCTTCGCCGCACCGGTCGCCATCATCTCGATTGCGCAGCAGGCAAGTCCGAAGGTCATCGGCCAGATGGAGGACTTCCGGGCCCAGTTAACCAGGCTGTCCAGGGAAGTCGTGATGATGTTGTCGCCCAGCGGCTGATTTACTCCCATTCCAGTGCTCCTTTTTTCCAAACGTAGACGTATCCCACGAAGAGGATCACGATGAAGACGCCCATTTCGACGAGGCCGAACATGCCGAGCCTCTTGAAGAGTACGGCCCACGGATAGAGGAAGACTGCCTCGATATCGAACAGGATGAAGAGCATCGCGATCAGGTAGAACTTGATCGAGAAGCGCTCCCGAGCGGTACCGACCGGCTCGCAGCCGCACTCGTAAGGTGCGAGTTTCACCTTCGACGGTTTCTTCTGGCCGATCAGCGAAGAAAAGACCACCGAGCCCAGACCGAAGCAGACCGCTATGATCACCAGCACCAAGATTGGCAGATAAGCACCAAGCATCCCTATCCTCCCGTACTTCCAAAGGTATGTTTTTTGTTGCACGCACGCGGAAATGCCGTATACTGCACGCTTCTTTCCCTTCCCGGTTCCTCCGGCAGAATAGTCGATGAGAGATCAGGAGGTACAAAGGTATACTGTATACAACACCGGCCCAGAAATTATTTCATTCACGCTACTTTGTCAAGCAGAAAATAATTCTAATCTTTCAGTTTTAGTCATATTTTCGACACACCAGCAAAGCGGATCGATCTTGTCCTAAGTGCGCGAAGACCTACGGGTTTTATTCCTTGACAGATCCGCCGCCGCTGTGCTACCAAACACGGCATAATGCAATAATTAACAGTCAGTTAGGAGAGTCCGCTTATGGAGACCAACCGTTCCGCAGCACTGTTCCAAGAGGCAATCAAGTCGATTCCGGGTGGGGTAAACAGCCCGGTCCGTGCTTTCCGCTCGGTCGGCTCCGACCCCTTATTTATAAAGAAGGCCGCCGGTTCCCGTATCTTCGATGAGGACGGCAACGCCTTTATCGACTACGTCGGCTCCTGGGGGCCGATGATCCTCGGTCACTGCCCGGCCCCGGTGGTGGCGGCGGTCAAAGCCGCGGTGGACAACGGCGCCTCGTTCGGCGCTCCCACCGAGCTGGAGGTCACCCTGGCCGAGATGGTGATCGACGCGGTCCCCTCCATCGAGATGGTCCGCATGGTCTCCTCCGGGACCGAGGCGACCATGAGCGCCATACGGCTCGCCCGCGGCTACACCGGCCGCGACAATATACTTAAATTCTCCGGCTGCTACCACGGCCACTCCGATTCGCTCCTGGTCAAGGCCGGCTCCGGTGCCGCCACCTTCGGGGTCCCCGACTCCCCGGGCGTTCCGGCCGATCTCGCCCGCCACACCCTGACCGCCACCTACAACGACCTCGAGTCGGTCAAGGCGCTGGTGGCCGCCAACCCGAACTCCATCGCCTGCATCATCGTCGAGCCGGTAGCCGGCAACATGGGGACCGTGCCGCCGAACCCCGGTTTCCTGGAAGGGCTCCGCGAGATCTGCACCCAGGAAGGGATCATGCTGATCTTCGACGAGGTGATGTCCGGCTTCAGGGTCGCCTACGGCGGGGCGCAGGAACTCTTCGGCGTCACTCCGGACATGACCACGCTCGGCAAGATCATCGGCGGCGGTCTCCCGGTCGGCGCTTTCGGCGGCAAGAAAGAGATCATGAGCCAGCTCTCCCCGGCGGGCGGCATCTACCAGGCAGGGACCCTCTCGGGCAACCCGCTGGCCATGACGGCCGGCATCGAGACCCTCAAGCTCCTGAAGCAGCCGGGCTTCTATGCCCAGCTCGAGGAGAAGGCCAAGTTCGTGGCTGAGGGCATAGCCAAGGCGGCCAAGGACGCCGGGGTGCCTGTCTACTCCACCCGCGTGGGCTCGATGTTCTGCGCCTTCTTCTCCGGCAAACCGGTAGTGGACTGGGATTCGGCTTCGGCCTGCGATACCAAGGTGTTCGCCAAGTACTTCCGCTCGATGCTGGAAAACGGCGTCTACCTCGCCTGCTCGCAGTTCGAGACCGCTTTCGTCTCCATCGCCCACAGCCAGAAGGACCTGGAAGACACCATCGCGGCAGCGGCCAAGTCGTTTAAGGCGCTGTAAGGGACGGTTAGCGGTTTCTGGTTGGGATTGAACATTAAAAAGGCCCCTTTCGCCTGCGGCGGGAGGGGCCTTTTTGCGTCGGACGGCTGTCGGACTGAAGGGACAACAGGGACTACAGGGACCAAAGAGGCGACAGGGACCACAGTAGCCTGGGGGAGCCTGGGGGAGCCTGGGGGCCAGGGGGCGGCTAGCGGAAGGCGGTGCAGTAGCCCCACCAGGTGCCGCCGCCTACCACCACGAAGAGTATTACGTGCTTGGCTATCAGCATCTTTCTCCTGGTCGCCTCGGCTTCGGGGCCGTAGAAGTTGTTCACGTAGGTGAAGCTCCGCATCCCTCCGGTGGCGAAGATGCAGACGGCGGCTCCTACCGCATTCCAGAAGAAGAAACGCTCGATGTCGGCCAAGAATCCCGCACCGGCTTTTGCCTGGATGCGATAGCCGTGTAAAAGATAAATGGCGATCAGCGCTGAGAGCCAGTAGCCGGTGGCAAAGTCATGGATGAAGCCGTTTAATACGATCAGCACTTTCTTGATGGTTTCCACCGGGGTGAATCCTCCCTGCACAGTATGGGCTCCCCGCGCCGCGGTTCGGCAGCAGTCGGGAGCATTAGCGTATCTATTAAATATGCTCGCGCCGATTCTGCGGTGGACGCGGAGACGCCTCTTCTTCGTGGTAGTCGTCGTCGGCGTTTACGTCCCAGAGGTCGTGGCGCTCTCCCAGGATGTTGCGGGCGGCCAGTAGGCCGGTCAGCATGGAGTGATCCATGTTGTTGTAACGATGCATGCCGTTTCTGCCAATCACCTGCAGGTTCCTCACCCCGGCCAGATACTCCCGGATCACGGCCACCCGATCGAGATACCCGTCGTCGTACATCGGATAGGCTTTCGGTACCCGCACCACTACCCCTTCCCGCACCACCCCGGCGGGCACCAGGCCGGTCGCCTCCAGCTCGCGGGTGGCCAGCGCCACCAGCTCTTCGTCGGAAGCACTCCAGAGGGGATCCCCCTCGAAACAGAAGTATTCCATCCCGAGACAGCTCGTCCCCCGCTCGGGAATCAGCTCGGGGCTCCAGTTGCCGAAGTTCTGGATCCTCCCCACCTTGAGCGATTCCTCGTGAATGTAGATCCAGGTGTCGGGAAAGAGGTTCTCGCGCTCCACGATGAGCGCTACGGTCAGAAAATCGCGGTAACGCAGGGAGGAGGCGGCAGCGGCGACTTCGCCGCCGGGAGGGGGATCCAGCTCCTTCACCAGCCGGCTGAGGGGCATGGTGGAGACCAGGTGCCCCACCGGGAGAAACTCCTTCCCATCAGGGCCCTCCAGGTCGGCGCCGGCCACCCTCCCCTCTTCCACGACGATCCTTCCGACCCGCGTGTTGAAACGGACCTCGCCGCCGTGGCGGACGATCTCGCGGC
The DNA here is from genome assembly GCF_023652955.1 of Geomonas sp. Red32. GTDB lineage: Bacteria > Desulfobacterota > Desulfuromonadia > Geobacterales > Geobacteraceae > Geomonas. The sequence continues at coordinate 737,229 of NZ_JAKLOY010000001.1, forward strand.
AGAGGGCCTCCCACATCATTCCCGGCCCCAGTCTCGGATAGTGGAAGGCGCCGATCAGGGTGCGGACCGGTTCGCCGTCCTCGATGGTTCCCGGGCGGCGGAGCATGTTGGCCACCGCCGTCCTGAGCGACAGCCCCTGGATCCGCTGGGCGGCCCACTGGGCGCCGATCTCGCGGCAGGAGACGCCCCAGACTTTCTCGGTGTAACTGCGGAAAAAGAGCTCGAAGAGCCGGTCGCCGAAGCGGTTGGTGACCCAGTCGGCCAGGGTCTCCTCGGGACGGATTGGGGCGACCTTGCGCCTGAGGTAGCTCGCCAGGATGGCCAGGCTCTCCCCGATCCCGAGCCCCGACAGCACGTTTCCGGGCTTGAGCGGGTAGTCGAAGAAGGTATTGCGGCAGAAGATGCGCGAGGAGCGGGGACGGAGGAGGAAATCCTCCCCCAAAAGCTCGTGCCAGAGCTCCTCGACCAGGGGGTGCTTGGTGAAGAAACGGTGCCCGCCGATATCGAAGCGGTATCCCCGGTGGGTGACGGTGCGCGCGATCCCCCCCGGGAAGGATTCCTGTTCGGCTACCACCACCTTGACCCCGTGACGGGCCAGCTCGTAGGCGGCGGTGAGCCCCGCGGGCCCTCCCCCCGCCACCAGGACGACCCCCTCGCTGTATGGCCTCTCCCCGGTGGTCACGGGCGGTCCCTCCAGCCGGGGCGGCGGACCCGCAGCGACTCCCTCAGGAAGTCCAGGGGGTGCTCGGCGGTGAGCGTCAGGTTATAGCTGCAGGTGTAGCAGCAGGGGGAGAATTCGGCACAGTGCCGGATGCTATCCTGGCAGCCGGCCACCTTCGCCCACCCCTCGCGGACCCCTTCCCGGCGCAGGTCGGCCACCGGCGGGAGATCGACGCAGGGAGCGAGGCGGCCGTCGGTATGGAGATCGGCGAAGAGACGGCCGGCGCCGCATGCTCCCATCTGCCCTCCCGTGAGATAGTGGGCGGCCTTTTCGTAAAAACCGCTGTACTCCCAAAGGGGAGCCCCTTCCCGGCGCAGGCGGGCGAGCGTGCGGAAGAGTTCGGCCATCTCCCGGCGCTCCCCGTCGCTGGCGGCATACTGCCGATGGTCGCCGCGATGGGAAAAGCCTCCTCCCTGGGCGACCGGGAAGACCGAGAGGTAGAATCCCCGTGCGCGGGCGAAGTCGAGCAGCGTCAGGGTCTCGCGGAAGTTCAGGCGGGAGAGGGTCATGTTGAGCTTGACCGGCTGGGGGGGGGGCGAGGTGGACAGGAGGTCGAGGGCCGCCAGCACCTCGGGGAGGAGGTCGCGTCCCCTGAGCTGCCGGTAAAGCTGCCGGTCGAGGGTATCGAGGCTCACCGCCAGCTGCAAGAGGCCGCGGAGGCCGCCGAAACCGGCCAGGTGGGAGGCGTTGAAGACGGTCCCGTTGGTCGTGGTGGTATAGAGAAAGCCGAGGCGGTCGAGGAGGTGGAAGATCTCGAAGAGGTCGGGACGCAGAAACGGCTCCCCGCCGGAGACCTCGACCACCAGGAACCCGAAGGACTTGAGATCCCCCAGGATCCGCTCGATCTCGGAGAGCGGGAGCTCCTCGGCCGGGGTACACCAGACCGAGCACATCGGGCAGGCCTCGTTGCAGCGGTTGGAGACGTTGAAGCTCAGGAAGGTCGGCTTTTGCCGCCGCATCCGCCAGGCCACCCGGAGCGCGGCGAGCGGGAGAGGGAGCCTCATGGACGCCCCCCCTTCCCTGCCGCACCGCCAAAACGGCCAGGGGAACAGGATGGAGATGCCGCCGCGGCGCCGGTCTTTGCGGGGAAGGAGACGGTCACGTCGGGGGCACCGGGCTACGGGATGGGGGCGACGACGGCGTGATGGTCGACGTTCGCTTGGGCCCTGCGGGCCGCGTGGCGCCCGTTGACCGCCCGCATGAGCTGCACCACCTCCTCGGGCATCCGCGCTCCCCCTTCCTTCATGGCGCTCTTCATCTGCCCCGCCAGGTAGGAGTGGTTGATGAGGAGATCGAGCACCGAGAGCATGAACTCCTGCTTCCAGGGGGAGAGCTCGTGGAGGTGCTGGAACTTGTGCATGAAGAACTTCTGCGACGCCTTGCCGAGCTCCTTCTCGAGCTCCTCGAGGGTCATGTTCTTCGGCTTCACCACCGGCTCCACCAGGTTGTACTTACGGTAATCCTTGGTGGCGACGTACGGCTCCAGCTCGCTGTAGAGCTCGGCGTACGGCCAGGGGGCGATGGCGAGGAAGAAACCCATGTCCGGGTTGTACTGCTTGGCGAGCTCCACGGTGGCGGCGATGGACTCCGGGGTGTCGTCCGGCATCCCGAGCACGAAGGAGGTCTCGGAGACGATGTCGGCGGCGTTGATGATGTCGATCGCCTTCTTGGACTGGGCGACCTTGGTGTTCTTGTTGAAGAGGTCCAAGGTGGCCTGGTCCCCGGCCTCCACGCCGACGTAGATGTGCTCCACACCGGCCTCGCGGTAGCGGTGCATGATGTCCTCGTCCCGCAGGATGTCGTCCACCCGGGTCTCCATCAGGAGTTTCACGCCGACCTTGCGCTCGATCATCAGGTCGAGGATCCTCACCCAGCGGTCGCGGTCCAGGGTCGGGATCTCGTCGGAGAGCATGGCGACCTCGACGCCGAAGCGGTCGCGGAGCAGCTCCAGCTCGGCCACGAAGTTTTCCGGGCTCCTCGCCCGCCAGGACTGGGCCCAGAAGAGCTGCTGGGAGCAGAAGGAGCACTTCTCCATGCAGCCGCGGGAGGAGGAGACGATGGCCAGCCGGGCGTTGTTCTTCGCGCGGTAGGAGTAGATCGGCCACTCGACCAGGTCCCACGCGGTGGGAAGCGCATCGAGGTCCTGGATGTAGGGGGCCTTGGGGGTGACCACCACCTTGCCGTCGCGCCAAAAGGCGAGCCCGTTCACGGCCGCGGGGTCGCCGCCGGAGTTAAGGCAGCCGATGAGCGCCGGGAGGGTCGCCTCCCCTTCCCCCCGCACGATGAAGTCGACCGTATCGTGTTCCTCTTCGAGGATCTCCTGGTAGCAGAAGGTGGCGTGGACGTTGCCGTGGACGGTGACGACATCGGGGTTGATCTCCTTGGCCAGCGCGGTCAGCTGCAGGGCATGGGCGATGGAGGCGGTGAAGGAGGTGGTGGCGACCAGGTCCGGTTTGAACGCGCGGATGCGGGCCTCGATGTCGGGCCACTTGTGCCAAAGCGACATGGCGTCGTAGTAATCGACCTCGTAACCGGCCGCGCGGAGCGCTCCGGCGATGTAGACGAACCCTACGTTGAGCCAGGTGCCGGCCGATTCGACGACACCCGAGTGGTAGGGAGGAGTGATGAGTGCAACTCGCTTGATATTCATGACAGCTCCAGGTCTAGATCGTCAAACATGCAGCAGGAAATACGGATGGAAAACTCCCTGCCAATTTACCCTTTCGGGTACGGTATTGTCAGTAAAAAAAGTTATAAATTCCAGGCATTTGGTAATATTATTTCAACAAAACCAAGAGTGTCAGCTAATGTAATCCGGACGGTCAGGCCGCATCCCGCCGAGGGGAAGACGGCGAGAGCCGGCCGAGCAGGAAAATCCCCGCCACGAGCAGCACGCCCCCCGCCAAAGAGAGGAGTTTCCCTACCCGGAGCTCGTCCGGGCGGTACTCCATGACCAGGGTGTGCTTTCCGGCGGGCCACACCACCGCCCTCACCAGCGCATCGGCGGCGAGGATGGGAACCTCCCTGCCGTCGATGGCCGCGCGCCAGCCGGGCCAGAAAGCGTCGTTGATCACCATGGTGGCGCCGGCGGCCGCCTCTCCGGCGACCTCGATCCTTTCCGCGCGCCGCGACAGCGAGAGGACGGCGCCGGGAGCAACCGGGAGGATCGCGCCGGTCTCCACGATGGCTTCCCGTCCGCCGCGCCGGGTCTCGTCCACCAGCGCCGCGCGCGCCTGTTCGTCATCCGCCACCGGGATCACGGCCTTGGCGAAGCCAGCCCAAGGGCGGTGCAGGATCGACCAGATCTCCATGCCGTTACGCGGGTCGGTCTGCTGCAGGGTGCCGGTCGCGGTCATCGGCCGCAGCAGGTTTTGGTCCGCGCCCCCCCGCGGCAGTACCAGGTGGGTAACGGCAAAACGCGGTGCCGCCAGGGCGAGCTCCGGCCCCAGGGCATCGTTGAGACGGAACCAGCGGATCGGGAAGAGCCCGGTGTCGACCGAGAGGTTGTCGATACGGTACCTGGCGTTGGCGTTGGCGGCCATGCTGGTGAGGACCCCGTAGTCGAGCTCGTCGATGGCGTCCCAACCCTGCCGCGGAGCGTGTTGCGGCACACCGCCCGCGTTGAAGACCCGCAGCCCCGGGGATGGTGCCTCGATGGCGGGAGGGGCAGCATTCACCCTCGCCTCGGGCCGTCCCGGCCGTAGCGCGTATCCCGATGCCGCACAGCAGGCGACCCAGACGGTGGCAGCGAGGCCGATGCGGCAGGCGGCGCTTCTTCCTCGCATGGCGGCCAAAGAGCAGGCGGCAACGGCCACCCCGGCCAGCAGGGCGTGGGGAGCGCCGTGGGCCAGGTGCGAGGCCACCGCCGGGTCAAGCCTCCCCGGGAGTGCCTTGGCCGCCAGCCAGGCAGCCAAGGCTACCGAAGCGGTCACGGCTCCGGCAAGGGCATAACGTCTCGCCACCTTGCGGTCCCCGGCCACCCGGTCCGCCCCCAGGGCGGCAAGGAGGGCCAGGAAGGCGAGCACCACCGGGAGGTACTTCTCCCCGTAGCGGAACCCCTTGAAGACCGGCACCAGGTCCTGGATCGCGCGGGCACCGAGGTAGCGCCCCATGGCAAGCCAGAGGGCCACCGCCGCCAGGAGCGCCGCCACCCGTCCGCTCCTCGAACTGCGTATCCCGGACACGGCCAGGAGAAGGGTCCCCGCCCCCACGAAGACGCTCTCCGCGAAAGGGACGTTGAACCAGGTGGGATTACCGAGGCTCATGTAAACCGGCGCCGTTTGCGGGCCGTCCTGGGGCCACCAGAAAAAGCCGGGAGAGACCAGCTCCACGAGCCGCCACGGGGCGAGATCCCACTGGCGTACGTCGTAGTCCGGGAGCGGGAGCGCCCGGTTGGTCAACTGCAGAAAGCTCCAGGAGGGGGCGAGTTGCACCCCCGCCAGCAGTGCTCCCACCACGGCTCCCCCGCAGGCCACCGCCAGACCGCGGCGGCCGCCACCCTCGGCCGCCAGCGCGAGACCGGCGGCGGTGGCAACCGCGAGCATCTGGATGTCCCCCGAAAAGGCCGCCGAGGCTACCGCGAAGGCGGCCAGGGCGAAGCTCCCGGCCCCCGGCCTGGTCCCGCAGAGGCGGAAGGCGGCCAGCACCCAGGGGACGGTCGCGGCACCCGCCAGGAAGACGAGGTTGCCGGTCATGGAGAGGGGGTACCCGGCCAGTCCGTAGGCGAACCCTGCCAAAACGGAGGAGCTCCGGGAAGCGCCGAAGACCGCGGCGAGCAACCCCGCCCCCAAACCGGCGCAGAGCGCGTAACCGCCCATGAGCGGATCGAGTCCGTCGCCGGGGAAGAGGAAGGCAGCGGCAACGGAGACCGGGTGCAGCACGCCGTGGATGGTTTCCCCCAAGAAGGGCATCCCGGTGGCACAGTACGGGTTCCAAAGCGGCAGCGATCCGGAGCGGAGGGCCTCACCGGCCAGCCTGCGTAACGGCGCGTAGACACCGGCGCTGTCGCGCTGGACGAGGGTCATCCCCCTGGCCCAGACCCAGACGAGCGGGGTGAGGGTGCCCAGGGCGGCTACCAGGGCCGCCGGTCCCCAACTCCGCAGCCATCCGCCCCCTCTCATCGCGTTCTCCCCGCCCCTTCCCGCCACCGGTCAGCGGCCACGCGGCTGGTCGAAGGTCGCCGCCGCCTCGGTCACCAGCCAGCGCCCATCCTTCACCTCGAGGGTGTAGGCGACGTGGTAGACGAAATCCTTGACCTCGCCGGTCTTCACCCCGGTCTTGATGTCCAGGTAGGCAAAGTCCCAGGTCTCGTCGGTTTTCACCAGGCAGCGGGTGGGCGCGGTGAAATCGATGCTCCGGTAGTCGATCTTTTTGAGACGGGAGTCCATGCGCGCCTTCCCCTCCCCAAGGGCCGCCATGTGCGAGTAGGCCTTCTCGGCCAACTGGACCGACGCGGCCTCCTGCACCGGGTTCATGTTGAGGTTCCGGTACCCGTCGCTCAAGAGCTGGTTGTAGCGCTCCACCACCTTTCGGATCAGCGCCGGGTCCTGGGGAGGAGCCGGGGCCGCGGCTGCAGCCGGGGCGGAGGGAGCGGGGGCGGGACGGGACTCTTTCTCGCGGCAGCCGGTGAAGAGGAACAGGGAGAGCGCGGCCCCTGCGGCGGCCATAGCCCATACGGCGCTCATCCCCCGGCGTCCCCTGCCCCGGACGGTTCCCTGTCTGCTACTTGAAGTATTCGGCATGGATCGAAGACTCGAATAATGGGGTGAAGAACAGCGAAACCAGGGTCAGCACGAAGCAGACCACGAAGAGCCAGGCGGCGCGCTCCCCCTGCCAGGCGAAGAATCGCCGCAGGTGAAGGTAGATGCCGAACATCGCCCAGGTGACCAGCGACCAGGTCTGCACGGGATCCCAGTTCCAGAAGATCCCCCAGGACTGGTGGGCCCAGATGGATCCGGCCAGCATCCCGATGGCCCAGAAGGTGAAGCCGAACCCGGCGAAGCGGTAGGCGTAGATGTCGATGCCGGGGAGGTCGGGGAGCTTGCGGGCCAGCCCGGCCAGGCGCCCCCGCCGGATCATCAGGAAGAAGATGGAGAAGGCGAAGGCGATGATGATGGCCGAGAAGGCGATCTTGTAGAAAATGATGTGGAGCACCAGCCAGACGCTGCGGAAGGTGGGGGGGAGGCTTTTCATCTCCGGGTTGAAGAAGAGGCCGAGCGCCACCAGGATGAACGACGCGGGGATCACCACCACCCCGGCGGTCTTCAGCCGCGGATAGGGGATGATGAAGAGCAGGAAGGCCACCAGCAGCACCCAAGCATTGGAGGAGAGGACCTCGAAGCGGTCGATGTAGGGACCGTGCCCCACCATGCGCCACCAGATTCCCAGCCCTATCCCGTGAAGCACGAGCCCCGGGAAGAGCGCCCAAAGCCCACGTTTTGCCATGGCCGGCCGGTCGAAGTACTGGCCGTAGATGAACAGGATGGAAGCTACTACATAGACGATGACGGCACCCCAATGGAATCCCGTAACCAGTGCAAATGAACCTTTCATAATTCTCCTGAAGAAGAGACAGTATCTGAGCGCGGCATTCAGGCAGGCGCATGCCGGTGGGAAGGCATCGCGTGGCCAGCCACTGTCACGGGGACAGGGTCAGCCGGTACCGTAGCATATGCACTCAGTTGAATACATTATACTTCACAATGCATCGAAGCGCTGAAACTCCGTCCTTCCAGCCGATCTTCTTACCCTCGCTGTAGGTCCTTCCCGAGTATGAGATACCCACCTCGTAGATTCTGAGCCTGAGCCTCGCCACCTTGGCGGTGAACTCGGGCTCGAAGCCGAAGCGGTTTTCCTTGAGAGTAATCCGGCCGAGAATCTCGCTGCGGAAAGCCTTGTAACAGGTCTCCATGTCGGTCAGGTTCAGGTTGGTGAAGAGGTTGGAGATAAGCGTCAGCAGCGTGTTCCCCACCATGTGCCAGAAATAGAGCACCCGGCGGTAATCGCCGGTCACGAAGCGGGAGCCGAAGACCACGTCGGCCTTCCCCTCCAGGATCGGCTGCAGCAGCTTGCGATACTGGCGCGGGTCGTACTCGAGGTCGCCATCCTGCACGAGGACCACGTCTCCCGTGACCATGGCGAACCCGGTCCTAAGCGCCGCCCCCTTGCCGAGGTTACGGGGGTGATAGGCGACCCGGAGATCGTCCCCAGCGGCCGCTTCCAGAAGCTCTCTGGTGCCGTCGGTGGAGCAGTCGTCCACCACCACGATCTCCTTGGGGATCTCCACCGCCCGGACCAGCTCGATGAGCTTCAGGATGGTCTCCCGCTCGTTGTAGACCGGTATCACCACCGACAAGAGCCTCACCCGCCCTCCTCGCCGGCCGGCAGGGAGGGAGCCAGGGCGGCCACCAGCTCGTCGAACTCGTCGCGGTAGAGTTCGGCGAAGCGGCGCACCACCTGCTGCATCACGACCCGTCCCCCCTCCTCCCGTACCAGGACCTCGCGGGGGACCAGACAGTAGGCGCAGAGGACCCCGGCCAGGATGACGGCGAAGCCTGCGAAGATCCCGGTCAGGCCGCGGCTGCCGTCGAGCAGGATGTCGGTCCACCAGGCGTCCCGCGCCCAGCGCACCATGAGCGGGCCGACGCTCCCCATCTCCCCGCGGCGCAGGGTGGTCTCGCCGAGAAGGTCGCTCCCCCGGTAGACCCGGAGGGTGAGGAGGGGATCGGCCAGGTTGACGCTCTTTTGGGAGGCGTCGGCCAGGTACTTGGCCTTCAGGACGAGCCCCTCCTTGAGGGTGGCCTCGCCGTAGGCCGCCCGGTTACGCGCCGGGGGATAGGGGAGAAAGAGCCGTTCCAGGGAGAGCCCCCCCTGCGGAGAGATGATCTCGAGGTCGAAGGTTCTCCCGAACACGGTCCCCTGGTAGACCAGGAAGGGGCCGTAGTGGGACTTGTCGCTGGTGGCCACCGCCACCCGTTCGGGGGGATCGGAGGGGCGCCGGCTGAAGGCGAGCTCGGAGGCGAGGGTCGCCAGCCGGTCGTTGGGCCAGAAAGCGGGCTCCAGCTTGGCCAGGGTCACCGCCGCGGGGAGCTCCTGCCTGAACTGCAGGGCGCCCAGCACCTCGCTGGCGGTCTCCGGCGTGAAGGCGGTTTTCTCGCCGCCGACCAAGCGGATGAAGACACGGTGCTGGGTCACCACGTAGACCAGGGAGAAGAGCACCACGATCACGAGCCCAAGGTGGAGGAGGAAGTTCCCCCAGTACCCGAGCCGGTACTTCACGAAGCGATGGACGGGTCCGCTGCTGGCGGTGAGCCGGTATCCCCCCTTCTCCAGGACTTCGGCGACCGCCGCCAAGGGGGCCTCGACCGCCGGGCCATCGGGAACGGCATCGGCACGGGGAGGACGCCGGGCGGCTCCCCGCACCGCCGCGAGCTGGTTCCAGGTCGATACCATGAGCGAGAGGGAGAAGAGGGCGACCACCACCAGGAACCAGCTGCTCCCCACCACGTTGTCGATCCCGAGCCACTCCACCACGCTCCGGAGCTGCCCGGGGAGGGCGGCCACCCAGCCGGGGACCTTCCCGCCGCTGGTGCCGCGCTGGGGGACCAGCAGGGCCACCAGGAGCGCCGCCGTGATCAGCGACAAAAGCGCGATCACGGTCGAGCGGGAGGTGAGTTTTTTGGCTAATGCGTTCATCTATCCTTCCGGTTGGTGCCGATCTTCGGTTGCAGGTCCCTCCCCCTTCAAAGGGGAGGGAAAGTATTGGGAGCTATTTGGTGCCGTGACTGCCGCCGGCGGGGGGAGCTACCCCCGAGCCTCGCTCTTTGAGCTGGGTCAGGTAGCGGTCCACCGTGTATTTCCTCAGACCCGGAATCGCTTTCCCCTTCCCCACCGCCAAAAGGTAGAGGGGGGCCGCCACCAGGACCACCAGGGCCAGGTATCCCGCCAGCAGGGCTTTCCCCCGCGCACTCCCCGCGGTGAGGGAGACCATCCACCAGGCAACCGCGATCAGCGCGTACGGGAGGACCGACAGCGAGGTGTTCATCCAGATCGGACGGGTGGAGAGCGCCAGGGGGAGATAGGAGACCAGAAAGATCCCGGTGAGGTAGAGGGTCCCCTCGTCGCGGGTGCGAATCCCCCGGATGAGGAGGGCCGCCACCGCGGGGAGCACCAGGAACCAGACCAGGGGGTTGGCGTACCCCAAAACGACCGTGATGGCGGCCTCTTCCGGATCGGCAGGGGCGCCGGGACGTTCCAGGAGGTCCATGTTGACGAAGGGATCGACGAAGACCGAAGGCGCCACGAACCAGCGCCAGGCGCGGTGGTCATGGTCGTCCCACGGCTTGGGACGGTAGCCGGTGTGCTGTGAGGTCTCCAGGAACATGCTCCGCTGCAGCTCCCCCCACTCGGAAAGCGAATACCCCCGTCCTAACCAGGGGAGAAAGGTCAGGAGATACACCAAAGCGGGGAGCACCACGAGGAGCACCGACAGCCGGAAGTATCCCCCGAGCGGCGAGCCACCCTCCCGCCGCCGCTCCCTCAGGTGGGCAACGGCCAAAAGGACGAGCGTGGCGAAGAGCGGGAACGCGACGCTCCACTTGGAGGCGAGCCCCAGCCCGAAGAAGGCGCCGGCCGCCACCAGCCAGAGATGGTTCCCCGACTCCCGGAACCTGAGGGCAAGGTAGATCCCGGCCAGCGGGAAGAAGGCGAGGTAGATGTCGTTGATCCCCTGCCGGGAGAAATCCACCACCAGGGCGTCGATCGCCCAGAGGAAGGCCGCCACCAGGGCCACCGTCCGCTGCTTCGACAGGCGGAAGGCGATCATCCCCACGAGCGGCGTGCAGAGGGTCCCCATGAGGACGCTCACCCCCTTGGCGCCCACAACCCCGGTTCCGAAGAGGCGCAGGGCCCAGTAAACGAGGATGTTCCGCAGGCAGGGGTGGTTCCACATGGTGGGGCCGAGCTGCCCGGACTCCATGTAGTTGATGGCCGAGATGGCGACGCTGAAGTCGTCGCCGGAGACCGGCTGGCTCCCGAGCTGCACGGTGTTAAGCAGGAGCGACAGCAGGGTCAGGAGGGAAAGCCCCAAGGCGAGCGGGAAGGTGCCGTAGCGTCTCATGGCGTTCCTCCCATCGTTTTGTCCCCTCCCCCCTGGAAACCGGCCAGACGGGCAAACCTCTCCAGGCGCTCGGCCTCGCGTGCGGTAGCCGTCCCACCCTCCTCGCGGCAGAGGATCACCAGGTCGCTGCGGACACCGGCCGCCGACAGCTGGCGGTAGAGGGTGTCGGGATCGCCCTTGACGAAGTAGGAGGCGCCGACGTAGAGGAGCACCGGCTCGGAAGGGGGCGCGAGAAGCGACGCGGTGGTGAACCAGCGGGGATACCCCTCGCGCGGCAGGTAGACCCCGCGGCTGTCCACCCGGCCATCCTTGGAGGTGCGGGCGGCTTCCCGCTGGCGGGCCAGTTCCTCCTCGGGGAGGACCGCCACGATGCCGCGGGCGATGCCGTCCAGCGCGGCGACGTAGAGGAAGGTGGTGGAATCGAGTGCCTCGGCCTCGAAGCGGCGGGCGGTGTTGTAGAGCCTCAGCGGGTAATCCCGGTACAGCTCCTCGGAGAGCCGCTCACCCGGGACGAAGCTCGGCCAGCGGCCGGATACGTAGAGGACCAGGCGCCCCCGGCATCGCGCATCCTTCCAGACCGCCACCGCCTCTTCGGGGCGGCCGGTCAGCCGGATAGCCGCCTGCGGAGAGCCGAGCGGTCCATAGGCTCCCCAGCTGCGGCGCGACTTTCCGTAGCGGTCGAGGGCGAAAAGGGCTGACACGGCGAGAAGGAGAAGAATGATGGTGGCGATGAGGCTGGATCTGCTCGAAAGGGACATCGTTTCCTTGCCGGTGGGGAAGCGGGAGGGTTCCCCACCCTCCCGGTCACCGCTTGTTGAGGATCTGGTTCCAGGAAGGGACCTCCTTGCGGTCCTCCCCGGTGGCGTCGATGGCGGTGATCATCCAGCTGCCGTTGCGGTTCTCCAACTGGTACTGGACCTGGTAGAGGTAGTTCTTCACCTCCTGTTTCATCTTGCCGCTCTGGAAATCGACGAAGGCGAAGTCCCAGATCTCGCGGGTGGTCACCCGGGCCTTCGAGGGGGTGGAGATGCCGGTCTCGACGAAGGTGATCTTCTTGAGCTCGGAGACCATCCGGGTCTTCCCCTCCCCAAGGGCGGCCATGTGGTAGTAAACCTTCTGGGCCTGTTCGGGATCGGCCACTTCCTGGAGCCGGGTCACGTCTCCCTTCTTGTATCCCTCGCTGAGCAGTTGGTTGTACCGGACGATCTGGTCATGGACCGCAGTGGCGGGGTCAGCCGCACTCTGAGCGGGGCGCGATGCCGGTGCAGGCTGTTTCTCCGTGCCGGTACCCTTGCACCCTGAGAGAGTACCAAGAGCGGCTGTAAGTATAACAAGAATTGCTGTAACTGTTCTTTTCATCACAATATTCTTTACCACAATTGGCTCCTGCAAAACTAGTTCTGTTTTGTTCCCCGCAAGGCAGCGGCGAGGCCCGCGGCGTACTCCTGCTCGGGCCGAGGTGCGAGCTCGATCGCCCGCCTGTAGTCGGAGGCCGCCTCGGGAAAGCGCCCGAGCTGCAGGTAGGCGTTCCCCCTCAGGCCGTAGATGCGGTGGATGTTCCTGAACCCCTTGGCGCGGGCGATCTCCAAGGAGGTGGTCAGGTCGGGGAGCGCCTTGGCGTAGGCCCCCTCGTTCACGTACTGCTGCCCCCGCTCGAAATAGGCCCGCCCGGACTCGTTGGGGGCGACCTCGACGACCCGGCTCCAGAGGGTCTCGGTGGAGCGCCAGAAGCCGATCTGCCGCCAGGTGACCGCCCCCTGCGCGACCAGGGCCAGCGCGGCCAGCCCGGCCAGGAGGTTGCGTACCCCCCTCCCCTCGCAAAGTGCCACTCCCCGGGTGATCGCCACCGAAGAGGCCGCCACCGGCCCGAGCAGGGGAAGGTAGGTGAAGCGGTCGGCCATCGCCTGGGGACCCGACTGGGAGAAGCCGAGCACCGGGAAAAGGGTCGCCAGGAAGAACAGCCATGCCGCGGAAAAGAGCCTCGCCCGCCCGGCCGCCCACCCCCAGCCGGCCGCCGCGGTGAGGGAAACCACCAGCAAGAGCGGGAGGAGATAGGCGGGGTCCGCCGACGAGATGGTGTTCCCCGGGTGGACGTGGAAGGGGATCAGCCGGGAGGGCCAAGCCAGTTTCCACAGGTAATAGGCGCCAGCCCGCCCCGCCACCAGCACGCGGGTCAGCGGGGAGGCGAATTCAAAGGACTGCATGGTCCCCGCCTGGGCGGCCACGGTCAGCACCCCTACCGCGAGGCTCGCGAGGAAGAAGGGGATCTTTTCGACGAGCGCAGCTGCCACCTTCCCCTTGCCGAGCCGGTCGAGCGGGTACCGGTCCAAGAGGAGCAGGACCAGGGGGAGGGTGACCGTCATCGACTTGGCCATGAGCGACAGGACGAAGAGGATGAAACTCCCCCAGTACCGGCGGTCGCCATACCAGCGGCGCCCGCTCCCGTCCCCCCCGGCGTACCTCAGGTAGCAGAGGAGCGAGGCCAGGGCGAAGAAACCGTTGAGGACGTCCTTACGTTCGGTGACCCACGCCACGGACTCGACGTGGAGCGGGGCCACCGCAAACCAGGCACCGGCCAGCATCCCCACCGCCAGCGGCGAGACCTCCCTCCCCGCCCCCGAGGCCCGGGCGGCCTCCACCAGACGCACCGCCAGCTGGGCGGCGAGGGCCGAGTTGGCTGCGTGGAAAAGGACGTTGGTGAGGTGGTAGCCGAGCGGGTTGAGCCCCCAGAGCGCATGGTCGAGGGCCAGCGAGAGCCAGGTCAGGGGGATCCAGAGCTCGGCGTGGAAAGAGAGGAAGGCGAACCGGAGAAGCCCGCTCCCCCCCTGGGCGATCCCCGGGTTATTGACCACGTAGAAGTAGTCGTCCAGGTTGACGAAGCCGTTGCCCAGCGCAGGGAGGTAGAGAAGGAGGGTCCCGAGGACGATGGCGGCCAGGCCGAGAGGGAGCTTTCGATCGTGGTTGTTCATCCGCTTCCGGGGCCGGGTCGCTGTCTTCCGGCCAGTGTTACGTCCAAGAGTAAGGCCGGGCCGCTATTCGCCGGCCGGGCTGTCATCAAGAAAACAGGTCCGGTCGCTTTCCGCGGCCTGCCGTTAAAGAGCAAGGCCGGGGAGGATATCCCCCCCGGCCATTTTCGCTCGAGGTTGCCGACGCCTGCTACCAGGCGTCGGTACCGCCGGAGTGCTCGGTGGTGCTGGAGCACTTGAAGTTGCCGCTCGGGCTGCCGGCGCCTTTGCCGGTGATGGTCGTCAAAGTGACCGAGTCGGCAGCACCGGAGGCCTTGTACCGGGCCGGCGCGTTGGCGGTCTTCAGCAGACGCGGGATCTTCCCGCCATGCGGAACGCGGAGGTGGCAGTTGACGCAGGCCGGGATGTTGGCGTTGTTGTAGTGGGTGCCGGTGGTAACCCCGCTCGCGGTATGGAACGGGTTGGTACCGGTCACCTGGTGGCAGTTGAGGCAGAAGAGACCGTCCTTGGTCCCGGCGCCGGTGTTGTAGGACGCCAGCCGGAAATAGGTGCCGGTGGAAGCGCCGTTACTGGCCGCCGAGGTGTACGGCCACGCCTTGTTGGTTCCGGCCAGCATCCACTTGACCGAGGAGCCGTGCGGCCCTTTGGAGGCGGTGGAATCGGTTGCGTGGCAGTCGGAGCAGGTCATTACCATCCCCGGGGTCCATCCCCCCTGCAGCCTGGTGGAGAGGAGCTGGCTGGCAGCGGCCAGCGGGGTCCCGACCGGGTGGCGGGAGGAGTTGTTCGGGTTGAACTCCAGGGCCAGGTTGGTGAGCGAGCCGGAACCGGTGTAGCCGGAGTTGTTCACCGCCGGGCTCGTGCCGGTGCCGGTCGCGCCGTGGCACTTGAAGCAGACCTGGTACTCGGCGGTCACCTGGTTGGAGGCGAGGGAGGTCGAGGCGGAGGCGCCCCCCCAGGAAGTGATCGACCAGGACATGTCGATGCCGGTGGCGTTGGAGATGTTGTTGGCTACCGCAGGGGAACCGGCGATATGGGATCCGGCCCTCAGGGAGTGGAGGCTGTCGGTGGCGTTACTCTCGTCGCCGTGGCAGTCGAAGCACCTGGGGGTCACATGTTTGTAGGCGAGGCGGAACTCGCCGGAGATGTTCTTGAACGACTTGTTCGGATCGGTCGAGGTCGACTTGTGGCAGGTGAAGCAGTAGTTGTTCGGGTTGGTCACGTCGAACGCCTTGTCCTGGAGGACGTGGTTCTGTCCGGAGGCGTGGCCGTTGTACCGCGGATTGGTGGTGCTTCCGTCGATGCCCTTGGAGTTCCCGTGGCAGTTGAAGCACTGCATCTTGGTGGCGTGGGCGCCGTTGGACGCCGGCCAGTACTGGTTGATGTTGGTCGGCGCCTTGTAGTCGCCCGAGGCGGTGAAGGGAGCCAAGGCGAGGACGCCCATGCCGGTGGCGCCGTCGGCGTCGTGGCAGGAGAGGCAGGCCCCGGCGGTGGCGGCGGCGGTGGCGCTGGTGCCGTCGTAGACCACCGAAGCGCCGGTGTCGGCGTTCTTCAGAGCCACACTCACGCCGTCGGAGAAGTCCTGGTGGCGGGTGGCGTCATGGCAGGCGGTGCAGGTCTTGGAGCTCAGGTCGGCCAGATTGCCGTGACCGGACATGTTGGTGAAGAAGTCGCCGCCGTTGCCAACCACCTGGCGGCGGTAGCCGCCTGCCCCCTGCGGAGTGCTGTGGCAGGTCTTGCAGGAGGGGATGAAGCCCTCGTCGTGGCTGTGGCAGACGGTGCAGTCGGTGGTGCCGTTGTGGCTGGCCGACGGGTTGTTGTACCGGTGGTGGCCGGTCCTCGAGTGGCAGGCCTCGCAGACGTTGGTGGAGACCGCGTGGGCACTGTCGTTACCGAGATCGGTGGAGGGGTTCAGGTAATTGACCACCAGCGCATTGGAGCCGGAGGAGCTCCAGTTCTCCAGGGACGGGGTGGTGATGGTTTCGGCGACCATCTTGATGTTGCCCGTGTTCTTGTTGTGGCAGGTGACGCAGGTGAAGGCGCCGTACTTGCCCCCCTCGATCCCCCACCCCTGGGCCCACTTGGTGGAGTAGGTGTTCTGGCTGTTGTGGATCAGCTTGTTGGCCCGGGTCGGCTGGGTCACCGAAATCGGGTTGGTCCCCACGACGCCGTCGGGATCGCTGTAGGTGACCTGGATGTAGTAGAGCTTGCCGGTGCCGTTGGCGCCGCCGGCCAGATTGCTGAGGGTGGCGGAGTAGAACCCGCTCCCCTTGAGGGCGGTGATGCTCCCCAGTTCGAGGCTCGGGGTGGCGCCGTAGGCGATGGTGCAGGAGCCGTCGTTGTCCCCGTCGCCCGTGTAGGAGATCACCATCGAGATGGAGTTGGTGGTGATCTGGGTGAAGGAGACGGCGCCGGAAACCGTCCTCGCGTTGAGAACGGTGGAGAGCGATCCGCCGGTGATCTTGCCGCCGTCGGGGTTGGTGATGGTCAGGGTCTGGGCTCCGACCGCCGCGCTGAGACCGGCGCTCACGTTGGCGGTGAGCTGGGTGGCGCTCACGTAGGTGACCGAGTTGAGGGTGATCCCGCTGCCGTTCAGCTGCACCGTGGCGCCGTTTTGGAAGTTGGTGCCGTTGATGGTGACGTCGACGTTCTGGTCGCCCTGGTGGACGGAGGCCGGGGAAAGCGAGGCGATGCCCGGGCCGGCGGTCACGGCGAGGATGCCGGTGCCGGTGCCCGAGTAGCTTCCGACGGTGACGGTGACGTCACGGCTGCCGACGGTAGCGGCCGGGGAGACGGTGAGGTTGACCGTGAGGTGGTTGGCATCGACGTAGGTCACCCCGTTGACGGTGACGCCGGTCCCGGACACCGCCACGGTGGCAGCCGCGGTGAAGCCCTGACCGGTGATGCTGACGCTGGTGGTCTCCCCTTGGGCGACCGCCTGGTCGGCGGAAAAGACGGCGACCGGGGTGACGGTGAAGACCGAGTTGACGCTGCGGGTGCCGCCGTCGGGGTTGGTGATGGCCACCGATCCGGCGCCGGAAGTCGCGTTGGACGCGATGCTGATGTTGGCCTTCACCTGGGTGGCGCTCAGGTAGGTGGTACTGTTCACGGTGATGCCGGTGTTGGCGAAGGTGGCCACCGCGCCGGTCTGGAAGTTGGAGCCGGTCAGGGTCACGTCGAGGCCGGTCACTCCGGCGTAACCGCTGGCGGGGGATGCGCTCAGCGAGCTCCCGGGACGCGAGGTGAAGGTGATGCCGCTAGTGAGGGTCGCCGCCTGGGTGTCGGGGTTGGTGACCGTCACGTTGGTGGTTCCGCTCGCCGAGGTGCTGACCGTCAGGGTGACGTTGAGGGTCGTGGAGTTGACGAAGGTGGTGGACACCGCGCTGATGCTCCCGCTGCTGAAGGATACCGCGGAGCCGCTCACGAAGTTGGTCCCGCTGACGGTGATGGTCTTGGCGGTCGCGCCCTGGCCGAGGGTGGTGGTCGACAGCCCGGTGATCGTCGGGGCCACGGCCGGGTCCACCACGGTGAAGAGGTTAGCGGCGCTGACGTTAACGCCGCGGTCGGGGTTGGTGACCTGGATCTTCCCGGCACCGAGGGTCGCGTTGGCGGCGACGGTCACGTTGGCGGTGAGCGAGGTGGCGCTCGTGTAGGTGGTGCTGTTGACGGCGATGCCGCTGCCGGTGAAGGTGGCAGCCGCGCCGTTTTGGAAGCCGGTACCGGTGATGACGACGTTGCCGGTCCAGCCGAGCGCGCCAGAGGCCGGGGCGGCTGCGGTGACGGTCGGGGCCGCGGTGACCGTAAGGGCGCCGTTCGAGGTCGAGAACGAGCCGTCCGAGCTGTTGGTGACGGTCAGGTTGGCGGCGCCCACGGTGGCGCCCTGGCTGACGCTCACGGTGGCGGTCAGGTGGGTGGCGTCGACGTAGGTGGTGGCGATGGTGACCCCGGCATTGCTGCAGGAAAGGGTCGAGGTCGCGTTGAAGTTGGTTCCGGTGACGGCGATGGCGACGTTGCTCGCCCCCTGTCCGATGGAGGAGGGGGTCACGCTGGCGATGGCCGGGGCACTGGCGCTTATCACCGAGAAGATGCTGGCGCTGCCGTTGGTGGTGTCCGGGTTGGTGACGGTGACGGTGCGGGCGCCGAGGGTGGCCGCCGGATCGATGGTGACGTTGGCGGTCAGCGAGGTCGCCGAGTTGTAGGTGGTCGAGTTGACGGTGACACCGGCGCCGAAGCTGGAGGTCGCCCCGCTCACGAAGCCGTTGCCGGTAATGCCGACGTTGAGGGTCTGGCCGGGGTTCCCGGTGGCAGGGGAAGCGGAAGCTACCGACGGGCCTGCGCTCGCCTCGGTGACCGTGAAGGCGGAGTAGACGCTCGAGCTGTACCGTGCATAGAGGTTGGCGGTGTTGCCGGAGGTGCCGTAGGCGACCACCACGATCTTCACCCGGTGGCCGGCGGCGATGGTCTTCTGGGTTGCCCCGGCGAGGCTCAGGGTGACGTTGCTCGCCGTGGAGCTGTTCTGGGTCGCGGTCCCGGAGGTCCAGAGGAGTACCTGGTTACCTGCGCCACCGGCCGGATCGTAGTCGTACAGGTACGCCTTCCAGGTTTCCGTGCTCTGGCTGGAGTTGCGGGCAACTGCCAGCTGGAGGGCGGGGCTGGTGAGGTTCTGGGGGGTGGCGTAGGCGGGGCCGTAGATCGTGCCGATGGTCGTCTCGGCCGAGCCGGAGGCGAGCGTGTTGGAGCCGATGTTGCTCGCCCTGGTGGCCGGGGTGGTGGTGATCATGGAGAACTTCCCGGTGCCGTTCGAGCTGGAGGCCGTGTTGGTCGACCCGTCGGCGCCCAGGCTTACCGCGCTGCTGTCCAGGTTGAAGTTGTAGATGGTGGTGGCCGCCCCGGCGAAGATCGGTTTGTACAACCCCTCGTAGGCGAATACGCTCAAGAGCAGGGTGAAGATCGTGATCAGCCCGATCCTGGCACTCCAGCCCATCCCTCTGATCTGTCTTGCTAATACCTTTGCCATGGCTTTCCTCTTTATTCCGAATTGATTCTCAAGTAAGCGTTTCGTTCCCGGCCTTACTCTTTACCTAGAGAGCGGAGTGGCAGTCGACGCAGGAGAGCGCGCCGCCATTCCATTTCGGGGTGCCGCCGTTATGGCAGGCGATGTTCGAGCAGCTCTTGTCGCCGCTGTTGAAGATCCCGGCGTTGAGCGGGAGCTTCCCGACGTCGTAGGAGGTGACCCCGGTCTTGTAGCTGCCGTTGTTCCTGGTCCAGATGGCCGAGTAGCTGCTGAAGGCGGAAGGCCGTACCTGCGCCTTGGACACCAGGGTCACCGCCTTGAGGGCGATGTCCACCGTCCCGTTGAGGTGCATCCCCTTGTCGAGGATCGGGGTACCCTTGGCCGGGGAGCCGACCCCCGTGTGGCACGAGGTGCAGGCGGGGTGGTTGTCGTTGGCGTTGTTGGTGACCGAGGCGCTGTGGCAAAGGTCGCAGTTGATGGTGGTCGACTGGTTCGGGTCGCCGTGGCCGGCCGCGGTGCCGGGCTGGCCGGCGGCCGGGAGGAGTGCCCCGGTGCCGTCGAAGATCTGCTTGTAGTGGACCCCGACCACGTGGGCCTGGTGGGCCCCGGTGGCCGGCGAGTTGCCGTGGCACATCGCGCAGCGGTCACCGGTGTAGAGCTCCGGATGGTACCAGTCCGGCGAGACGGTGTAGAAGAGCGAGCCGCCCGCGCCGCCGTTGGAGTGGCAGTAGGCGGCCGAGCAGGTCACGCTCACCCCGGGGGTACCGGCGATGCCGGAGCCGGTATTCCCCACCCCGGAGACCACCACGGAGGGGCTGTTCTTGCTCTTCAAGGAGCCGTCGCTGGACGGGATGAGCGAGACGGTGACCCTGCCGTCCAGGTGGCTCGCCACGTCGGTCGGGTGGCACAGGCCGCAGCCGAACCGGTACTCGCTGGCGGTGGAGTTGTTGGCGGTCGAGCCGTAGACGGTGGGGGCCGCGATCCCGATGTGGGCGGCATGGGAGCCGCTCAGGGAGGCGAGCGGGTGGCAGAAGTCGCAACCGGAGGTGTTGGCGGTATTCCACACCGGGCTCTGGTAGCTCCCCTTACCGTTGGAGTGGCAGTAGACCCCCGAGCAGTTCGGGGCGTAGTAGGTCCCGCCGTTGGCCAGCACCAGGTCGGTGCGGCCGTTCAGGTGGAGCCCCCCGCCCGCCACCAGCGCGGTGGCGGATGCCGCGGTGGCGCTGTGGCAGTCGGCGCAGGTGATGGTGCGCATGGTCGTGTTCAGGTGGGCGGTGTGGCTGCCGGTGGTGTTGCTGTGGCAGCTCGTACAGGCGCTCTTGTTCTGGAACGCGGTGACGGCATTTGCGTCGGCCCGCTGGATCAGCCCCTGGTCGACCAGGGCGTTCAGGGCGGAGTCGATCGAGCCGGTCAGCTGGCCGTTGTAGAGGACGTCGATGGAGTCGATCGCGAGCCTCTTCGCGTAGGCCTGGTTGTGGGCGAAGGCCCCCGGGTCGGCGGCCAGGTACTTGTAGTTGAAGGCCGCCCCCATCGCGTTGGCCCCGGCCTGGCCGGAGCCCCAGCTGGTGGCAGAGAAGTACGGGTAGTTGGGCGAATAGGTGAAGCCCTTGTACTGCAGCATCGCCTTCAGCACGTTGAGGGCGTTGTTGAGGGCGGACTGGTCGGCGGCCAGCCCTACCACGGTCAGGTTATTGCCGTGGCAGGATGCGCAGACCCCGGCGGCGATGCCGCTCACGTTGCCGTTGGCGTCCAGGGTGGCGGCCTGGTAGCTGTGCTTCTCCGGGGAGGTCATGTGGCAGGCCACGCAGGGGCCGCTGGTGCCGGTCCCCTTCAGGTCGTCCATGCCGGCCAGCCGGTGCGAGTTGGAGGAGTAGAAGCTGTAGCTCCCCCCGGGGAAGTGGTAGCCCCCGTTACCCTGCACGGTGGCGCCCGCCGCCAGGTAGTGCGGAGCGATGAACGGGAGGCTGGTGAAATCGGCGGTCCCGGCCTTGGCCTGGATGCTCGCCCCGTTGTTGCGGCCGCTGTGGCAGCTTACGCAGAGGTTGGAGGTGGCCATGTCGTGGTTGAGCGAGGGATCCACATCGAAAGGAGCCACCGGCTTGCGGACCCGGACCACGCCGTTGCCGACGTCGCTGTGGCAGGCCTTGCAGGTGATGACCTCCTTGGTCGGATCGCCCGCCTGGCCCCAGGCCTTGGTGACCTTGCCCGAGGAGAAGGCCACGAAGCCGGTGGTGGTGTGGCACTTCACGCAGCCGTCCTTCGTCTTGAAGTCGTAGGCATTGAAGGGGGCGTCGGCGGTGGCGGCGTGCCCGCTGCCGGCCCACTGGCCACGCACGGTCGCGTTACCGGGGACGTCCACGTGGCAGTCCATGCAGGTCGCCTTGGCGGTCACGTAGGAGGCCTGGGCGGTGGTGCTGTTGTAGAAGTGCGCCGAGGTGGCCCCGGCGACGCTCGCCGCCGTGGAGTGCGGATTGTGGCAGGCGAGGCAGGGGGAGCTTCCCATCGGGAAGGGGTGATTGACCACGATACCGGTGGTGGCGTGGCAGTCGGCGCACAGGGTCGGCGACAGGCCGGGGTTGTGGACCCCCTGCTTGTGACAGGTCGTGCAGACGAAGCCGTTGGCCTTGTGGGGCGAGGCTTCGAAGTCGCTCCCGATCGCCGGCGCATGGCAGCGGACGCAGTAGTAATCGCCGACGGTACCCGCCTTGGCGGCGGTGACCTTGAAGGTGGTGGCGCTCACCGACTCGCGGACGATCGGGCCGGGCATGGTGGTGTGGCAGACCACGCAGTCGATCTGGTTCTGCCGGTGAAGGGAGGCGAGCCAGAGCGAGGGGACCTGCTGGACGGTCTGGCTGGCGGTGAGATGGCAGGTCAGGGCGCAGGAGCTCAGCACCTCGTTGGTGGAGTCCCTGCCGAACTCGGCCGAGACCGTGATCAGGCTGCTGGTGTCGTTGGAGATGATGATCTTGACCGGGCCGCGGAAGGGGGCCGTCTGGTTGCCGCGGCCGTCCTGCATCACCACCGAGGTGGTCGGGTTGGCGCCGGTCACGGTGACCTTGGTTACCAGGTTGTTGGTCCCGGTCGGGGTGACGGTCATGCCGGCCATCCCGCCGTAGGCGACGTTGACCGGGGAGGGGGTGATGGTGCCGCCGGTCACGCTCGCGGCCTGGATGGACATGAGGTTCCTGCTGTAGGTGGCAATTACCAGGAAGATCTTCCCGCTGGCGGAGGCGGGGTCGACGGTGAAGCTCGAGTCGGCGTCCAGGGTCACCTTGACGCCGTTGAGGGTGACCGTCTTGATGCTGTAGCCCGCCACCGGGGTCACCTTAACGGTCACCGGGGTGGTGTCGGTGTAGTTCTTCATGACCACCTTGCCGGCGGTGGCCAGCACGACCGGTGCCTCGGCCCCGCGGGTGGTGGTGATGTTCCCCCCCACGTTGCCGTTCTCGGTCTGCAGCTGCCAGGTCTTGGCGGAAGCGCCGGAGAGGCTGCGGGTCGCGAAGGTGGCCTCGAGCGACTGGGTCTCCGTCGAGCTCGGGCCGTTCTTGTAGAAGTCGACCACCATCGGGAGGGTGGGATCGGGGATGGAGACCGGTGCCCCGTTCCTGGTGACCGCCATGATCTTGTGGGTGGCGTCCGGGGCCACCACCACGCTCACCGCCCCCATGGTGGTGAAGTTGGTGTACCGGATGGAGCCGTACCCCGAGAGCGGGATGCCGTTACGGACGGTGACCGTCCCCCCTGCGTTGACGGTTTTCGTTCTGACATAGTATGTCGAGTACGCCCAGGCATAGAGGGCCGACATACAGATCAGACACAGCAGAGCCACTAAACTTTTCTTGAGCATAATACCCACCCCTTTGACATAACCTCATGCTGATATTGCTAGCCATTGCAGCGTTCCGAGAACGGGAAAGATCGGCCCTGTTCTGCAAAATATGCGCCAGTCATTTGGCGGAACGGCCGGCCAAGAAGCCGCGGGGCGGGAGGAAACGGGAGAGATGGCAATGTGGTTACGGGGCTTTACACGGTACGCGGGGGAGTGCGGTAAGAGAAGGGATGAAGAAAGGTGAGAAAAACAAGCGTCCGGCGCCTCTCCGTTTACGGAAGCGGGAATGGCCGCCGCCACCATTCCGCGCTGGTGCGGTAACCCTCCGCTAAAACGCACTTTATTGCGCAACGGGGAGGCAATGGGACGTTAACGAATCGGCATTAGGTAGATTAGAAAACTGTCAGTTTTCCATTTTCGGCGGGGGGAAAGGAGAGGGTCACCCGGGTTCCCACCCCCGGCTCGCTTTCGATCTCGACGCTCCCCAGGTGCATCTGCATGATCGCCTTTACGATGGCCAGGCCGAGGCCGGTCCCCTCCCGCACCTTCTCGTGGTCGTTTTGCACCCGGTAGAAGCGGTCGAAGATGTGGGGAAGGTGGACGGGGTCGATGCCGCAGCCGGTGTCGGCTATGGTGATCTCGGTGGTCGACTGCGGCCCCTGCCGGACGGAGACCGAGACGCTGCCCCCCGCGGGGGTGTGGGCCAGGGAGTTGCGGATCAGGTTGCTGAGGGCGCGGCGGATGAGGGTCTGGTCGGCAAGGATGGTCGCATTACCGCTGGTGGTGAGCTCGATCCCCGCCTCCTCGGCGGCGTCCAGGTAGTAGTCGAAGAGGTTCTCGATCTCGCTGGCGGCTTCGAGGGGCTGCAGGAAGAGGTCCTGCTTCTCGATGTCGGCCCGGGCCAGGAAGAGCATCCGGTCGATGATGGAGGAGAGCCGGCCGAACTCCTCCAGGCTCGCGGTCAGCGCCGCACGGTACTCCTCGGCGCTCCGCTCGCGGGAAAGGGCGATGTCGGCGGCCATCATGAGGGTGTTGATGGGGGTGCGCAGCTCGTGGGCCAGGTTACCCGAGTAGTGGGAAAGCCGGGCGAAGGACTCCTCCAGGCGGGCCAGCATGCTGTTGAAGGATTCGGCCAGCGAGACCAGCTCCACCGGGAGCGTGGAGTGATCGATCCTCGTGTGGAGCTCGCGCTTGGTGATGCTCAGGGCGGTCTGGGAGATGTCCTCCAGCGGCTTGAGCCCAAGCCAGACGATGAAATGGGAGCAGATGAAGGCGAAGAGAAGCCCCCACCCGATGAAGGCGATCATGGAGTAGCGGAGGGTGACACCCATGGTCCGCTGCTCGCGGGCGGTCACCCCGACCTGCAGCACCCCTCCCTTCCCGGTCAGCTGGTTCTCCTCGAGAGGGATCACCGCGAGCTGGAAGTAGTCGCCGTCGCCGCTTTTCCAGAGGTTGATGCGGTTGTCTTTCGGCAGCGGCACGAAGGCCGAACGGGGAAGCCGGGTCCCCATGGCGGGGCTTTCCCGGACCACACGCCCCCCACGGTCGATGAAGCGGAGCAGCGGGTGGACGTCGTCGGGCTCGTAGAGCTGCGACCGGAGCTCCTCCCCCACCAGCTCGAGGGCGTTGGGCTCCCGCAGCATCCGGGTAATGCCGGCGACCTCCTGCCGGAAGATCTTGTGGTCGGCGTTACGGAGCTGGTTGGTGCGGGCGCCGTAGAAGACCAGGCCGAAGAGGACGTAGCTTATGCAGACCGCGGCGATGTGCAGGATGGCGAGCCGCCTGGCGATCGACCAGTTGCGGCCCGGCTTTTGGGGGACTTTATTCCTGCGGGGCATCCCGGTCCTCGAGCACGTACCCTACCCCGCGCACGGTATGGATCAGTTTCTTCTCGAACGGCTCGTCCACCTTAGCCCTGAGGTTCCCCATCTTCACGTCCACGATCTTGAGGTTGCTGTCGAAACCGAGATTCCAGATCCTCTCCGCGATGCGGGAACGGGGAAGCACCTCGCCGTTACGCCTGATCAAAAGGGAAAGGAGGGCGAATTCCTTGGGGGTCAGGTCGAGCCTCTTGCCGCCGCGGGAGGCCCGGTGGGCGAAGAAGTTCACCACCAGGTCCGCAACCCGGATCTCGTCCTGCTGCACCACCGCGCCGCGGCGAAGCAGCGCCTGGATGCGGGCCATGAGCTCCGAGAAGGAGAACGGCTTGACGAGGTAGTCGTCGGCCCCGCTCTGCAGCCCGGTCACCCGGTCGTGGACCGAGTCGCGGGCGGTCAGGATGATGACCGGGGTGGAGATGCCGAGCCCGCGGATCCTCTTCAAGGCTTCCAGCCCGTTGATCCCGGGGAGCATCAGGTCAAGGATGATCAGATCGTATTCTTTTTTCTGGGCCATACTCACAGCTTCGAGGCCGTTATTGGTCAGGTCCGACATGATACTCATTTCGGCAAGACCTTTCTGAACCTGGGCCGCGGCCCTTGCTTCGTCTTCTACAACAAGGAAATACATGTGTCTAACCTCTCCTAACAGGGCTGCGGCATAACCATGGATTGGGTCGTGCTTTGAGCGGTGGGTGATACTATCAGCAGCCCTATGTGAATTGCAACACCTGAATATAGTGTAGTTGATGACGTCTCGATGACCAAGCGGAGGGGCTCTTTTTTTGCCGCGGCGAGGGCGGATCCGAAGAGTAAGACGGGGGCGGGGCCGGCCGGAGACCGGGAGTTCTCTGCAGAAATCGGGCCGGATTAGTTTCGGGTGGAGGGCGGCGGGGGTTGAAGGGAGGCGAGGCGAGCTGCCGCGGCTTCCGGCGGCAGCCCCGCCCGGCGGGTGCCGAAGCTTTCAGCAGGCAGAGGCTTTCAGCAGCTGTGGATCTGTTTGCGGAGGCAGGTCATGGCAAAGGCAAGCTCGGCCATCGAGGTCACCCGCTGCAGGTCGAAGGCCCCTCCCGAAAGGCGCCCCTGACGGTCGCAGACGCAGACGACGGCGGCGACCCGGCCGTCGAGGGAAACCGGGAGCAGGGCCGCAACCGCCGGCGCGGCGACCCCGAGGGCGCTGAAGAGCTTGTCGTTGCCGTCTCCGGTGACGACCTCGCCCACCACAAAGGAGCGCTCTTCGGCCACCGACTTCAGCAGGGGGATCTCGCCGACCGGTGAGGCGAAGGCCGCGGCCCGCTCGGGATCGACTCCCGCGCCCAGAGCGCGCACCCCGCTCACCGCCCCACCCTTCAATTTGAGGAAGGCGCCGACGTCGAACTCGGAGGCGAGGTACCGCATGAGGATGGAGAGGACCTCGGCGGCGGTGGTGGCCGACGAGAAACGCTCGGCCAGGAGCCTCGCATCGAGCGGCTCCTCTTCCTCCTCCCAGTGCGCGCCGGCCATCGGGTCGCCGCCGCGGTCGCTGGCCACCCCCTCCGGGGAGGATGGGTTGGCATACCTCGAGCGCGCGCCCCCCTCCACCGGAATGTAGCGGACGGCCCTCTTGATCCCGTAGTAGCGCTCGAGCGCAAGGGAGAGACGAAGGTCCGAACAGACCCGCGGCTGGACCACCATGCCGGTGACGAAGCCGATCTCTTCGATGGCGCGGAAGTCGGAGGGGTCGGCCATGGCGACGGTGAGCCGCCGCCCCGAGGCCGCCACCGGGAGAGCCCGGTAGCGCGCCACGAGCTCGGCCGGTATCAGGGCCAGCATTTCCGGGGGAAGGCCGTTCAGTTGCGCCGGTTCCACGCAGGGGACTCCGAGCTTCTCGTAGAGCGCCCGGGCCAGCTCCTCCTCGCTCAGAAACCCCATCTCCACCAGGTTGGTGCCCAGCCTGCCGCCATAGATCGCCTGGGCCTGGAGGGCCTGATCCAGCTGTTCCGGTTTCAGGGCCCCCACCTTCAGCAGCATCTCGCCTAGCATCGCTGACATGGTCACCTCCGCGGGAGGGATCCGGCGCGGGCACGCCGGCCGTGTCCCTCCATAGCTCGCGTTAAAATTCTCTATCAGTTTAACCACGCCGCCGAGGCACGCAACGGCCGAAATTTCTCCCGCCCTCCGCCCCGGCCGGCCGGTGGAGGGTGCGCCCGCAGGGGAGCAAAGGGAGACGGCCCGGTGAGATAAGTCGTTAATTAATTACCCCCTAGCGGCAAAATTAATTGACATTTTGTAGACAACCGTGCTATTTAGCCTAGGTTTTCGTCCGCGCTGGCCGCGGAGAGTGAGGTCAGTCGACATGGACGAGGATAAGAAGGGCCTGCTCAAGACGCTCGGCATGGTTTCCACCATGGGGATCGCCTTCGCGGTCGCCATCGCCATCGGGGTCTTCATCGGCCTCAAGGTCGACGCCTGGCTCGGCACCAAACCGTGGTTCTTTTTCATCTTTCTTTTCTTCGGCATCGCCGCGGGTTTCAGAAACCTGTGGGTAATCGCCGGGAAAGAAATGCGCAATGGCGGGCCGGACAACGATAAACGAGGATAACATCTTCCCCCGGCTGGTCATCGGCAGCCTCGCTCTGGCGGCGGTTGCCGGCGCGGCTACCGCGCTCTCGGTCTCCCCGAGGTTCGGGATCTCCCTTTTCACCGGGGGAGTGCTGGCGACGGCCAACTTCCTCTGGATCAGACAGGGGCTGCAGGCCGCCCTGAACCAGCTCCCGGCCAACGCCTCGCGTTTCGCGCTGTTCCGGTACCTCTTAAGGCTCGCCATCATGGCGCTCCTTCTGTACGTTTTGATCGTGAAGCTCAAGGCCAGCATCTTCGGCCTCCTGCTCGGGCTTTCGGTCCTCGTGATCAACATAATCGTCTTTTCAATATATCTGTCGGTCCGTAAAGGAGGCTAGCAGCATGGTTCATCCGTTTTTATTCCTGCAGTTTTTCCGCGAGTTGGTGAAACCCCTCGGCATCGGTGAGGGTGGCGCGGACGCTATCATCTACACCTGGCTGATCATGGCCCTTCTGGTGCTCCTCTCCCTGGCTGCCACCAAGGGTATGAAGGCGGTCCCCTCCGGGATGCAGAACTTCATGGAAGTCGTGGTGGGCGGCGTAGAGAACATGCTGGTGGAAACCATGGGCGAGCACGGCAAGCCGTTCTTCCCGCTGATCGCCACCCTGGCCATCTTCATCCTGGTCTCCAACCTGATCGGCCTGGTCCCGGGCTTCTTCCCGCCGACCGCCAACATCAACACCACCGCGGCCTGCGCAGTGGTGGTCTTCGTGACCACCCACATCGTCGGCCTCAAGGAGCACGGCGCCGGTTACATCAAGCACTTCCTGGGACCCATCGCCTGGCTGGCCCCAATGATGCTCTTCATCGAGCTGATCGGCCACTTCAGCCGCGTGATCTCCCTGACCCTTCGTCTCTTCGGTAACATGAACGGCCACGAGCTGGTGCTCATCATCTTCTTCGGTCTGGCTCCGTTCCTGGTGCCGCTGCCGATGATGCTCATGGGCGTGCTCGTTTCCTTCATCCAGGCTTTCGTGTTCATGCTGCTCGCGATGATCTACATCCAGGGGTCGCTGGAGCACGCGCACTAACAAACCGGACTAAATCGATTTCGATTCCTATACTGTTTAGGAAAAATAAAACCTAGAAGGAGAAGCAAATGGAATTTTTTACTATGTGCGTTCTGGCAGCAGGCATCGGCATGGCTCTTGGTACCCTCGGTACCGGTATCGGTCAGGGTCTCGCGGTTAAATCCGCCGTTGAAGGCGTTTCCCGTAACCCGGGCGCTTCCGGCAAAATCCTGACCACCATGATGATCGGTCTGGCCATGATCGAGTCCCTCGCTATCTACGCCCTGGTTGTCTGCCTCATCATCCTCTTCGCCAACCCCTACAAAGAAACCGCTCTGTCCCTGGCCAAAGCTGTTGGCGCCGCTGTGAAGTAAGTTTTACCCCAAGCTGAACCCGAAGGGGCGTACCGAAAGGTGCGCCCCTTTTTTTATTGCCTAAACCTCTTGAACGCGGATGACGCGGATTGAGCGGATTACCGCGGATACTGCAAAACCATATTCAAGGGAAAACCAAACCCACCACCCCAGCCTTCAGTTAGCCTTCAGTCAAACCGCGTATAATCACAGTCATTGCCCCCTAGCCAGCTGCCTGCCGAAGGGTCCCCTCCCCTTCAAGGGGAGGGACAGGGTGAGGATGGGGTAACTCTAAAAGATTTATCCGCGTAAATCCGTTCAATCCGCGTCATCCGCGTTCTACCGGTTTTGACTTTGGCCCCTTGT
Organism: Geomonas sp. Red32; assembly: GCF_023652955.1. Lineage (GTDB taxonomy): Bacteria > Desulfobacterota > Desulfuromonadia > Geobacterales > Geobacteraceae > Geomonas. Next base: position 766,081 of record NZ_JAKLOY010000001.1, read on the forward strand.
TGACATTTTGTAGACCATATGAAATAGTCCGGTCATGAATATCATCGCCGATCTGCACACCCACACCATCTCCTCCGGGCACGCCTACTCCACCGTCAACGAACTCGCCACCGCCGCCAGCCAGGCCGGACTGCAAGCGCTCGCCATCACCGACCACGGCCCCTCGATGCCCGGCGGCCCCCATCGCTACCACTTCAGCGCCATGCGCTTCATCCCCCGCACCATCGCCGGGGTCCGGATTCTCCGCGGCATCGAGGCCAACGTGCTGGACGACCGGGGAACCCTCGACCTGGAAGAGCCGGTCCTGGAGGAGCTCGACTTCGTGCTGGCAGGGCTGCACGAAAACTGCGGCTACTGCGGCAAGGACCGGGACCGCAACACCGAGACGCTCCTGAAGGTCATGGCCAATCCGCGCGTTCGCTGCATCTCCCACCCGGGCAATCCCGTCTACCCTCTCCATTACGAGGTCGTCGCCAAGGCGGCGCTGGACACCCGGACCGCGCTGGAGATCAACAATTCTTCGCTGGGACTCAGCCGGAAGGGGAGCTGCGAGAACTGCCTCGAGATCGCCAAGATCTGCGCCGCCATCGGCGCCCCCATCATGATCGGAAGCGACGCCCATATCGCCCAGGCGGTCGGGATCTTCGACGACGCGCTGGCTCTCGCCCAGTCGGCGGGCATCAGGGAGGAACAGGTGATCAACGCGTCGTACCCGCGGCTGCTCGAGTTCCTCGGCCTGGAAAATTAGCGGCAGAGAAGAGCCGTAACGCTCTTGAAAGCCGCCCGCGGGCACGGATTGCCCCACCTACACTTCATCTCACGCAATTGCAGGTCAACACAGGTGGACACAGGTGGACACAGGTGGACACAGGTGGACACAGGTGGACGCCGATGGACGCCGATGGACGCGAATAGGCGCGGATGACGCGGTATTATTTTCCTTCGGTGACTGAGCCGGCGAGGACGACGAGGCCGGCGAAGAGGAGGGGGATGCCGCTCATGGACATCATCGAGAGGCGCTCACCCAGGAAGAATATCCCCAGGAGGGCGGCGGTCAGCGGTTCGGCGAGGGAGAGGGTCACGGCGGTGGCGACGGGGACGGTCCGCAGGCCACGGACGAAGAGCCAGTAGGAGAGCGCGGTGACCATCACGCCGAGATAGAGCACCAGGGTCGCCCCTTTCGGAGTCGCGATCCACTGCAGGTTGGAAGTTAGAAGCAAGGGGGAAAGCAGCAGCGCCCCGATGCAGAAGACCACCGCCATCACCGCCTCGGCGGAACGCCCCGGAAGAAGCCCCTTGATCGCTATCGTATAGCTCGCGTAGGAAACCCCGGCCGCCACGGCCAAGAGCATGCCGACGGGGTTGACCGATATCCCCCCGCCACCCGCCGCCAAAAGCGCGCATCCCGCCAAGGCCAGCACGGTCGCCACCACCCACCGTCTTCCCGGCCGCTCGCCACGTACCACGAATCCCAGGACGCCCGCCATGATCGGGGAACTGCCGATGCCGACCAGGGTGCCGGCCGCCACTCCGGTCCGGCTTACCGCCGCGAAGAAGCAGAGCTGGTAGGAGGCGACGAAAGCGCCGGCCAGCAGGGTGGGAAGAAGCGGCCAGCGCTGTTTTCCCAGCCCGCCGCGGGCCAGGGCCAGCAGCAGTAAGGTGAGTCCGCCGACGACGAGACGCATGCCGCCGATACTGACCGGGGTCGCGCCGCTCGGGGCCAGGGCCTGCGTGGTGCCGGTGGTCCCCCAGAGGATTCCGGCGGCAAGCACCATGAGGGCGGCGGCGGTCAGGGATCCGGTTTGAGATCCAGCGGCGGCCTGGGCGGCTGATGTGTCGGGGGATAACGACATGGCTCTTAGCTGTGCTCGCGGGTGGCGTGGAAGGTGAGGTCTTTCCAGGTCTCCATGGTATTGTCGAGGCGCCACTGGCTGCCGGCAAGGTAGGCGAGATTCCCTTCCCCGTCGGTGTAGAGGCTCATCGCTTCCTTCTTCTGGAACTCGTCGAGCCTCTTACGGTCGCCGGTCACCCAGCGCGCGGTCACGTAGGAGACCGGCTCGTAGGCGGATTTGACCCCGTACTCGTGCTCGAGGCGATGCATGACCACGTCGAACTGCAGCATGCCGACCGCGCCGACGATCCAGTCGGCTCCCATGAGCGGCCTGAAGACCTGGGTGGTCCCCTCCTCGGCCAGCTGCACCAGCCCCTTCTCGAGCGCCTTGGATTTCAGCGGGTTCAGGATGCGGATCTTTTTGAAGTGTTCCGGCGCGAAGTTCGGGATGCCGGTGTACTTCAGGTCCTCCCCCTGGGTGAAGGTATCGCCGATCTTGATGGTCCCGTGGTTATGGATACCGATGATGTCCCCGGCGTAGGCTTCGTCGACATTGGTGCGGTCCTGGGCCATGAAGATGGTGGCGTTGGCGATCTGGACCTCGCGCCCCAGCCGGAGGTGCTTGACCTTCATGCCGCGGACGAACTTGCCGGAGCAGATCCTGAAAAAGGCGATGCGGTCGCGGTGGGCGGGATCCATGTTCGCCTGGATCTTGAAGGTGAAGCCGGTGAAAGGCTCCTCGTAGGGGGAGACGGTGCGGGTCAGCGTCTCGCGCGGCAGCGGCCCCGGGGCGTTCTCGATGAAGGAGTCCAAAAGCTGCTGGACGCCGAAGGTATTGATAGCGCTCCCGAAGAAGACCGGGGTCTGCTTCCCGGCCAGGTAGGCCTCGAGATCGAAGGGGTGGGCGGCACCTTCCAGAAGCTCCACGTCGGCCCTAAGCTCCTCGACCTGGCTTCCCAAAAGCTCGTCCAGCTTCGGGTCGTCGAGCCCCTTGACGGTGACGACCTCCCCTACCCCGTGGTCGGCGTCCGGATCGAAGAAGGAGATCTCCTTGGTGTAGAGATGGTAGGTACCGCGGAACCGTTTACCCATGCCGATCGGCCAGGTCATCGGGGCGCACTGGATGTTGAGGGTGCTCTCGATGTCGTCCAGGAGGTCGAGCGGTTCGCGCCCTTCGCGGTCGAGCTTGTTGATGAAGGTCATGATCGGGGTGTGGCGCAGGCGGCAGACCTCGAGGAGCTTCTTGGTCTGGCTCTCGACCCCTTTCACCGAGTCGATCACCATGAGGACCGAGTCCACCGCGGTGAGGGTCCGGTAGGTATCTTCGGAAAAATCGTTGTGGCCGGGGGTATCGAGGAGGTTGATCTCGAAGTCACGGTAGGTAAACTTCATGACGGACGAGGTGACCGAGATCCCGCGCTGCTTTTCCATCTCCATCCAGTCGCTGGTGGCGTGGCGGTTGGACTTCCTGGCCCGCACCTCCCCGGCCTGCTGGATGGCGCCGCCGAAAAGAAGGAGCTTTTCGGTGATGGTCGTTTTACCCGCGTCGGGGTGACTGATGATGGCGAAGGTACGCCTCTTCTCGATCTCCTGCTCGTTGTACCGCATTAAACTGACTCCCGTTATTAAAACTCTGGACAAAATAAAGGCGAAGAGGGTATCTTCGCCGAACCGAGTCGTATTATATTGGTGCGAGCGGGTAAAGGGCAACATTTTTTTCAGTTTTTCCAGGTGGGCGGATGAAAGACCAATACCAGAAGCTCCAACTCGCAGGGGAGAAAGAGGACCAGGCGGAGATCCTGGCTACCCTGGCAGCCATACGGGCAGGAAAACTCAAAAACGACCTGAAGCTCTTGAACTTCTACCGCGAGATCCCGGTCAGCTACGAGGCCGACATCGTGACGGTGGAAGAGGCCCACGCGGAGCTGCTGGTCCACCAGGTACAGGCGCTGGTGATCTCCCTGGAGAAGGTGGTCATCCTCAAGAGCAGCCACTTCCCGCGGGACGTCATCGCCAACGCCAACTACGCCAACGTCGAGAAGTCCAAAGTCGTTCTCTCCAGCTTTTCCTACGCCCTGGTGCGGGCCGAGAGGAGGATGTCGGTGCGGGTCGAGCTCTCCGATCCGATCTACGCGACCTTCACCTATCCGGAAGGCACGGTCGGGGGAAAACTCCACGACATGTCGCTGACCGGCATCACCATCAACGTGGTCGACGAACCGGCCGTCCTCCTCACCCAGCAGGGGGAGCTCTCCGTCACCTTGCCGATCGGCACCATTACCGTCCCCGCCTCCGTGCTGAAGGTCCTCCCCCTCAAGAGCGGGTTCCGTCTCGTCTTCCAGATCGAACTCACCCTCGCCACCGAGATCAGCATCTCCCAATACCTCTTCCGCCGCCAGGTCGAGATCATCAAGGAACTCAAAGACCACCCCAGCATCAAGCGCAACTAGCCATGCTGTTCGACAGCCACTGCCACCTCGACGATCCCCTGCTTCTCGACTCGCTTCCCGAGGTGCTGGCGGAAGCGGAGACGGCGGGGGTAGGAGGGATGCTGGTTCCCGGCGTCCACCCCGATGGCTGGCCGGTCATCGCATCGCTGGCCGCCGCCCATCCCCGGCTGATTCCCGCCTTCGGGCTCCACCCCATGCATGCCGCCCTCTGGAACGACCAACTCCTTGCCACCCTGCGCAGCTACTGCCGTAACGGCGCCGCCGTCGGCGAGATCGGCCTCGACTACCTCATCGCGTCCCCCGGCCGCGAGCTCCAGCGCGCCGCCTTCCGTGCCCAGCTCGCGCTCGCCTGCGACCTCGGGCTTCCGGTCCTCATTCACTGCCGCAAGGCCTTCGCCGACCTGCTTGCCATCATCGGCGAGGTGGCCGGCAGCAAGGTGAAGGGGGTCATGCACGCCTTCTCGGGGAGCCCGGAGACCGCCCGGGCCTGCCTCCGGACCGGGCTTTACATCTCGCTCGCCGGACCCGTCACCTTCTCCAACGCGGTCAAGCCCGCCCAAGTGGCAGCCTCCGTCCCGCTCGACCGCCTCCTCCTGGAGACCGACGCCCCCGACCTCACCCCGGAACCTCACCGCGGGCTCGCCAACCGCCCCGCCTTCCTTCCGTTCATCACCGATAAGGTCGCGTCGATCCGTGGCATCACCGCCGGCGAGCTCGCCCGGGCCACTTCCGCCAATGCCCGACGGCTCTTCGAACTGCCACCCTCATTAATTCCCTAAGTTTTCGTTATAATTAATCCTTTTCTGCTGTGAATTTGACCTCTGGCCAGCCTTGGATATACTTTCTCCCGCTATTCATGACTTGTGAGGAGGTGAATTCATGGGAAAACAGTACACGCTGCAGGAGGCCCTGAAACTGGCCATCAAGACCGAGAAGGAGAGCATGGAGTTCTACCGCAAGGCTGCGGCCATCACGGAGGACGACCGTTCCAAAAAAGTTTTCACTCTCCTGGCCAACGAGGAGATCGGTCACCTGAAGGCCTTCTTCGACCACTACGTGGGCGGGGACCTCGGTGACTTGAACAGCTACCTCGATGCACCGGTCGAGGAGGTCTCGGCCATCCACCGGGCCCTCGAGGAGGTGCTGGCGGCCGACGTTCACGAGCAAAAGGCACTGGAGATCGCCCTGCAGGAGGAGAAAGCCACCATCGATCTCTACACCGTACTGGCCTCGGAAATGGCCGACCAGCACGTGAAGCAGGTTTTCGAGACGGTCATCCGCGAGACCCAGAAGCATCACGACCTGATCGAGGACGAGTACATGCGGGTTATGACGATGGTGAGCAGCTCGGACCAGGACATCTACGTGAGGGAATAAAAGAGTCCGGCAGAAAATGGAAAAAGCCTCCGCACTTGCAAGTACGGAGGCTTTTTTTGTGCCGTCATTGGCGCCCCCTACCCTTCGAGGGGAGGGCCAGGGTGAGGATGGGGTTCCCCATCAGAGCCCGGCCACTAGGCGGCGTACTGCGAGTAGTAGCTCTTGACCTTGGCGAGGTAGAGCCTGGTCTCCTTCGGCAGCCGGTCGGTGCCGTGGCGGTCGACTCTGCCCGGCCCCCAGTTGTAGGCGGCCAGCGCCTCGTCGACGTTTCCGCCGTAGCGGCTCAGCAGATCCTTGAGAAAACGGGTGCCCGCCATGACGTTTTGCTCCGGATCGAAGGCATCGGTGACCCCGAGTCCCCTCGCGGTGGAGGGCATAAGCTGCATGAGCCCCTGGGCCCCGACCGGGGAAACGGCGCGGGGGTTGAAGTCGCTTTCGGCCTTGATGACCGCCTTGATGAGGCCGCCGTCCACCCCGTAACGCTGGGAGGCCTTCTGTATGATTCCATCCAGGCCGCCGGAGACCGGAGCGGCGGCGGATCCGCCGCCATCCCCTTCCAGGGCGTCGCCAACCTGCTGTCCGGTTCCCTGGGGTGTTCCCCAGGCGGCCACCGGGCTCTCCTTGGGAAGCTGTTCGAGGAAGCGGTCGAGAAGGCTCTGAACACCGGCGCTGACCGCGTTTCCCTGGCGGGAGTTATCGTCCCCGAGGTTCATGGCCGAGTTCAGCATCTTGAGGCGGAGGATTTCGGCGGCCGTGGCCGGAGAAACAGGCTCTCCCTTCCCGGTCCCCTCCAGCACCTGCTGGAAATGGGTCCCGGGCGTGGAGCCCTGGGGGGAGGTGGAATTCTTGGTGGGGGTCAAACCCTGCTGCGCTGCCGCTACCGGGTCAATCGACATTGCGTGGTGCCTCTTTTACTGGTTGAGCACTCCGTCGTACACCAGTTTCTTTTTCTTCAACTTTTCGATCAGGGTGGTCCGCTTGAGATTGAGGAGCTCGGCGGCCTCCTTCTTATTCCCCCGGCTCTTTTGCAGGGCCTGGAGGATCAGCTTGTTCTCGAATTCTTCGACGGCGCTGTTCAGGCAGAAACCGTCGTCCGGAAGGGTGATCTCGTCGCTGCGGAGCACCGAGGCCGCCTTGCCGCTCCGGTACTTCTCGGGGAGATCGCTGGCGGTGATGAGGCCGGAACCCTTGATGATCACCATCCGCTCGACCAGGTTCTCCAGCTCGCGGACGTTGCCGGGCCAGTCGTAGTGGGTCAGGATTTCCATCACCTGACGGTCGAACCCCTGCACCTTGCTCTGCTTCCCCTTGTTGAAACGCTCCAGGAAGTGGTTGAGGAGGAGCGCGATGTCGGTCCCCCGCTCCCTCAAGGGGGGGAGGGTGATGGGGATCACGGAGAGCCGGTAGTAGAGATCCTCGCGGAAGCTCTTGGAGGAGACCATCTGCTCGAGGTTTTGGTTGGTCGCGGCGATGATCCTGACGTCGACCTTCTTGGACCGGGTGGCACCGACCGGTTCCACCTCGCGGTTTTGCAGCACCCGCAAAAGCTTGACCTGGAGGTTGGCCTTCATGTCCCCGATCTCGTCGAGGAAGAGGGTCCCCTTGTCGGCCATCTCGAAGCGCCCGATGCGGGTGGCGACCGCTCCGGTGAAGGAGCCCTTGACGTGGCCGAAGAGCTCGCTCTCCAGGAGCTCGTCCGGGATGGCGGCGCAGTTGACGGCCACGAAGTTCTTTTCCAGCCGGGTGGAGAGGTCGTGGATGGCGCGGGCCACCAGCTCCTTCCCGGTCCCGGATTCACCCTGGATCAGCACGGTGGAGTCGGAGCCGGCCACTTTCTCGACCATCTCGAAGAGAGAGAGCATCTTCTCGCTCTCCCCGATGATGTTGTTGAGCAGCGCACGGTTCTTGATGCACGGTTTGGACCGAAAACTCTTGCTCTGCAGCGCCTGGTGCTCAAGCCCGCGTTTTACGTGGGTTTCCAGTTCCTCGAGGTTGAACGGCTTCTCCAGGTAGAAGAAGGCGCCGGCCTTCAAAAGATTGGCGGTCATCTCGAAATTGGCGAAGGCGCTGTAGGCGATGGTGACGATATCGGGGCGGATCGACTTCAGCTGCTTGATGAACTCCAGGCCGTTCACGCGGGGCATCATGATGTCGGTTATCACCATCTGCACGTCGTGAAGATCCACCTTCTGCAGGGCGTCCTGCCCGTCGAAGGCCTGAAAAACCTGGTAACCCTTGTAGCTTAAAAAGGCGGCAACGAAGTCTCTGGTTTTCTTGTCGTCATCCGCAATGAGTATCTTGGGTGATTCCATTGTCTCCCCGATTTCCACTAAAGTTGCCGGTTCCTGCACCGATAAAAAAACCGTATCGCTCGGAAACTATAGCTTCATTATCCCTGCATGTCAATAAAATGACTTGACGGAATCCGGCGGTCAAATTCTTTTCCTTTAACATTAATATTCGTCAATTTTTTGTCCCGGGTGGGCGGTCTCCCCTCCCCCCTCCGGACCGGCTCCCGCAGGGGGGCCCCGGCTGCCTATTCACAGCAAAAAAATCATTTAACCTTTGGACGATAGCGCCGATTAGACATTGAAGAGAGCCCAGCCCGGAGTCCCGCCAGGGGCCGCCACGAGCACACGGAGGAGCAGACATGCAGACGACCGCACTCAAGCTGAAAAGCGAGGAAGCCGGGGGGGAACTGATCCAGCTGGTCAGTTTCAACCTGGAGAAGGAAGAATACGGCATCAACGTGCTGATGGTGCGCGAGATCATCCGTATGCTCAACATCACGAGGGTCCCCAACACTCCCCACTATGTGGAGGGGGTCATCAACCTGCGCGGCAAGGTCATCCCGATCATTTCGCTCCGCAAGAAGTTCGACCTCATGGAGGCCGAATACGACAAGCGGACCCGTATCATGGTGATGGAGGTGGTCGGCGAGATGATGGGCTTCATCGTGGACGAGGTCTCCGAGGTGATCAGGATCTCCGACAAGGAGATCCAGCCTCCTCCGCCGGTGGTCTCGGGCGGCATCGAACAGGAATGCATGGCCGGGGTCATCAACCAGGCCGAGCGCCTCTTGGTGCTTCTCGACCTGGAGAAGATGTTCACCGCCGACGAGAGAAGGTTCTTCAGCACCGTTTCGTAAACCGCAAAGGGGTGTGGACTCCCCTTTCTCTGGAGCATTGACATGGCTATAGACTGCGAGGATCAGGAACTATTAGAAGGTTTCCTGGCAGAAACCACCGAGCTTTTGGAAAAGCTGGATGACGACCTGATCACCCTGGAGAAGAGCCCCGACGATTCCGAGCTGATGAACCGGATCTTCCGCTCGATCCACACGGTGAAGGGGGCCTCCAGCTTCCTCGGGTTCGATTTCCTGGTCAAGGTGACCCACAAGACCGAGGACGTCCTCAACCGGCTCAGGAAGGTCGAGCTCTCCCTGAACTCGGAGATCATGGACGTGGTCCTCGAGGCGGTCGACCTGGTGAAGACCCTGGTGGCCGACATCAAGGACGGCGAGATCGTCGAGCGGGACATCGAAACGGTGATCAGCAAGCTGATCCCCTACCTTTCGGAAGGGGCCGGCGAAGCGTCGGTACTCTCTCCGGCCGCGTCCGCTACCAGGAAAGAGCCCGCCCCGGCCCCGGCGGCCGAGGCTCCGGTCACCCAGGAAGCCGCTCTCAAGGAGGCAGCCGAGGCGCTCGAGGAGGCGGCCGCGGCCGCCCAGGAACCCGCCGCGGCCAAGGAAGAGCCCGCCAAAGCGGCGCCCCCGCCACAGCCGAAAGCGGCCGCCGCCTCCAAGGAGCCCCCGAAACAGCCAGCCGCCGCCAAGGGGGACGAACTGGCCGACAACACCACCGTCCGGGTGGACGTGAAAAGGCTCGACGACCTGATGAACCAGGTGGGCGAGCTGGTGCTCGAGCGTAACCGGATGATCCAGCTGCACAGCGATTTCCAGGCCGGCCTGGACATCTCCGGCTTCACCGACGACTTCGGCAAGCTCTCCAAGCGCCTCAACTTCGTGACCAGCGAGCTCCAGATGCAGGTCCTGAAGATGAGGATGCTGCCGGTCGAGAAGGTCTTCAAGAAGTTCCCCCGCATCGTCAGAAACCTCGCGCGCGACCTCGGCAAGGAAGTCGACCTCCAGGTCTTCGGCGAGGAGACCGAGCTCGACCGCTCGGTGGTCGACGAGATCGGGGATCCCTTGATTCACCTGATCCGCAACGCGCTCGACCACGGCCTCGAGACCCCGGACGAGCGGCTGGCCGCCGGCAAGGGGCGGGTCGGGACCGTCGTTCTCTCGGCGGCCCACGAGGGGAACCAGATCGTCATCAGCATCAAGGACGACGGCCGCGGGATCGACCCTGAGCGGGTCTCCAAAAAGGCCCTCGACAAGGGGCTCGTGACCGAGGACCAGCTCGCCTCCATGGGGCAGCGCGAGATCCTCGAACTGATCTTCCTCCCCGGCTTCTCCACCAAGGAGCAGACCACCGACCTTTCCGGCCGCGGTGTCGGGATGGACGTGGTAAGGACCAATATCAGGAAACTCAACGGTATCATCGAGATCAAGAACGACCTGGGGCACGGGAGCGAGTTCATCCTGAAGCTGCCGCTCACCCTGGCCATCATCCAGTCGCTGCTGGTCGAGGTCGAGAAGGAGATCTATTCGATTCCTCTCTCGTCGGTCATCGAGACCCTCCGGGTTTCCACCCGCGACTTCCACATGGTCGGCGGCCAGGAGGTCTTGAAGCTCAGGGATTCCGTGCTTCCGCTCTTGAGACTCCAGCAGACCTTCGACTGCGCCCACGCAGGCGAAGACCGGGAAACCTGCTACGTGGTCATCGTCGGGGTGGCGGAGAAACGGGTCGGCCTGGTGGTCTCCCGCCTGCTCGGCCAGCAGGAGGTGGCCATCAAGTCGCTCGGCAAATTCCTGGCCAACCTCCCCGGCATCGGCGGATCCACCATCATGGGAGACGGCAGAGTGGCGCTCATTGTAGACCCGATGGGGCTAATCGGAGGCGGAGAGTCCGCCGGCGTGAGGAAATCGGCCTGAGGGGATGATAATGGCACTTGAGACCAAACCCATCGACGTGAAAGCGGCCCTGAAGATATCCGACAAGGATTTCGAGCAGCTCAGGGACTATATATATAACGTCTGCGGGATCTACTTTCACAGCAGCAAGAAATACTTCCTCGAAAGCAGACTGGCCCGCAGGCTGGAAGCGACCGGGTGCAAGAGCCACGGCGATTACTACCAGTACGTCCGCGCCGGCATGACCGGCAGCACCGAACTGAAGAAACTGCTCGACGAGATCACCACCAACGAGACCTGCTTCTTCAGGAACATGCCGCAGCTCGGCGCCCTGGAGAACAAGTTCCTTCCCGAGATCGTGGCGGCCAAGTCCAAGATCGGCTTCCGCAAGCTCCGCATCTGGAGCGCCGGCTCCTCCTCCGGCGAAGAAGCCTACACCATGGCGATGATCCTGCTCGAGAAGCGCAACGCTCTTTTGAAGGACTGGATCATCGAGATCGTCGGTACCGACATCAACGAGACGGTGATCGCCCAGGCCAAGGAAGGGGTCTACGGCAGCTACTCGGTACGCAACACCCCGGACTACTACCTCAAGAAGTATTTCAAGGAGGAGAGCCCGGGAAGGTTCGTGCTTTCGCCGGAGGTCAAGAAGCTCGCCAGCTTCAACCACCTGAACCTCTACGACGACAACAAGATGCTTTTCATGAAGAGCTTCGACTTCATTTTCTGCGCGAACGTCCTGATCTACTTCGACACCGCCTCCAAAAGCAAAGTCGTTCAGCACTTCTACAACAACCTGCAGCCGTACGGGTATTTCTTCGTCGGCCAGTCTGAATCGCTCCACGGGGTGAATGACAAGTTCAAAACCGTGCACTTCCCGGGCGGGTTCACCTACAACAAGTGAGGATGATGGTATGGAAAAGGCAGCCATGATGCAGACGGCTCAGGAGATGGTGGAAAGCTTCGTTGATCTCCCCACCATACCGCAGGTTGCTACCAGGGTCATCGAGCTACTTGACCGCCCCGGCGTCGAGCTCGACGAGGTGGCGGATATGATACTGGCCGACCAGGTGCTGGCGGCTCGTGTCATCAAGATGGTAAACTCGCCGCTTTACAAGCCGGCCCACGAGATAAAGTCCGTCAAGCGGGCCCTCATCTACCTCGGGTTCCGCCATATCCGCGAGCTGGCCTTCACCTGTTCCTTCGTGGACGTCTTCGAAGGGCGCGACGGCATCCTCGACATCAAGAGCTTCTGGGAACACTCCTTCGGCGTCGGGGTGGTCTCCAAGATCATCGCCCAGCGGGTCCGCTATCCGGACACCGAGAAGGCCTACCTGGTCGGGATCGTCCACGACATCGGCGAGGTATTCCTGAGCTACTACCGCCAGGACGCCTTCCGGGCCCTTTTGGACTCGACCCACGGCCACCCCTTCCGGCTGGTGGAGAAGGAGATCGAGTTTTTGGGGACCTCCCACAACGAGGTGGGGCTCTGCATCGCACAGAAGTGGAACTTCCCTGCCGATTACTGCGAGGTGATCGCCCTGCACCATGCCCCGGAGGACGCCACCCTGGACCCCACCCTCTGCGCGATCGTCAACCTGGCCGACCTCTTCTGCTGCGTCCGTCAGCTCGACTACGGCGGGAAATCGTGGGTAACCTTCAACCTCGCCGAGGAAAAAGCCTGGTCGATCCTCAAGTCCTACGCGCCTCACCTGGCCGACCTCGACGTGGAACGTTTCTGCTACGAACTGGACGACCGCGTTCCCGAGATCGAGGACATGGTCAGGTCCATTTTCCAGGGGATAGGAGCCTGACCAGCCATGTATCCGGCACAGCAAGCCAAACTAAGGGTGCTTATCGTTGACGACTCCTCGTTTATGAGGATGGCCATCCGCGGGATCCTGTCGCGCGCTCCCAAGGTGGAGATCGTCGGGATCGCCGCCGACGGCGTCGAGGGGGTGGAGAAGGCCCTGGCGCTGAAGCCGGACCTGATCACCATGGATGTGGAGATGCCCCGCCTGGACGGTATCGGGGCGCTCAAGCAGATCATGGCCAAACAGCCGACCCGGGTGCTGATGGTTTCCACCCTCACCTGCGAAGGGGCCAAGGCCACTTTCGAGGCGCTCGATGCCGGCGCGATCGATTACGTTCCCAAGAACGTCACCGACAGCAAGGATGCCCAGTCGGTCTTCCAGCAGGCACTGCTCGCCAAGGTGGCGGAGGCTTCGCTGGCCCCGCTGCCGATGAGGGCGGGGATGGCCCCGCGCATCGTGCGCCCGCAGCAGGTGGTCCGCCCCTCCCACTTCACCCACCGCAAGATCTCCTACGTCGGCATCGGCGCCTCCACCGGCGGGCCGGTCGCGCTCCAGGAGGTTCTCTCCCGGGTACCCGTCAACTTCCCCCACGGCATCGTGGTCGCCATCCACATGCCGAAGGCCTTCACCGGCCCCTATGCCGACCGCCTCAACGCCAAATGCTCGCTCTCCATCAAGGAAGCCAAGGACGGCGACATCGTGAAGGGTGGCCAGGTGCTGATCGCCCCGGGCGGGGTCCACACCTCGCTGGTCAAACAGGGGAGCAACATCGTGGTGAAGACCTTCCCGACCTCCGAGTTCCCGCAGTACATCTACATCCCGTCCGTCGACCAGATGCTGACGAGCCTCTGCGACGCGAGCGGCGGCGCGATGCTCGGGGTGATCCTGACCGGGATGGGTAACGACGGGTTCAAGGGGATGCAGCACCTGAAGGGGAAAGGGGGGGTTACCCTGGTGCAGAACGAGGCGACCTCGACCATCTACGGGATGCCGCGCGCCTGCATCGAAGGGAAGGTGGCGGACGTCGTCCTGCCGCTGGACCAGATCGGGTTCGAGATCGGGAAGATCGGGAGCTGACGCCGGAGCGGCGTCATTTAAGCGTCAAATTCAAAAGGGGAAGGCCGAGTGGCCTTCCCCTTTCTGTTTGCGTTCCGGCTAGCAGGCCGCATCCCCGCCCCCCTTTCCCCAGAACTTTTACCGGCTCCCTTCCAGGTAGAGCCCTTCCTCGGTCGCTTTCACGCGGCAGCGCGAGTACCCTTGCCTTTTCAGCCGGAAGAGGACGAGCGGTCCCGCGACCTCCATGCAGCCGGGGAATAGAACCCGGAAATTCCCCTCGTCGTCCAGCAGGGGATCCATGGTCTTACCGAAGGTGGCAGGACAGATGACGGAGACCCCATCCCTGCGCCGGTTCATGACAACCGGGTCCCGCTTGGAAGGGAGGAGCGCCCGGAACATCAACTGCAGGGTAGGCATGAGGCTTGGCCTGATCATGCTTCCTCCTCGCGGGACACCGTCCGTGGCTGAAGCGTCCCCGCCGCCCTCTTCCCTGCGGGAAAGCGTTGCCCGCTTCCCAGGTAGACGCCCAGCACCACCAGCCCTCCTCCCACCAGCTGGGCTCCCGTAATCCGCTCGCCCAAAATCAGTGCCGCCAAGGCGGCGCCGAAAAGCGGGACCAGGTTGACGAAGGAGGCGGCCTTCGAGGCGCCGATCACTCCGATTCCCTGGTACCACCAGACGAAGCCCACCACCGTTCCCAAGAGGGCCAGCTGCAACTCGGCCAGCCATCCTATCACCGAGAAGTGCGGCAGTCCCCTCCCCAGGTGGATGGATTCGGCTATCGCGGCCGGCCAAAGACAGGCTGCTCCGAAAACCGCCGCGTAGGCGGTCGCGGTCAGCGGCGCGAAGTTGGCCAAGGCCTTTTTGCCGAGCACCGAATAGAGCGCCCAGCAAAGCGGAGCTCCCAGCATGAAGAGATCTCCCGGGTTGAGGGAGAGGCCGGAGATTACCGCCAGGGATCCCTTGGATATGATGACGGCGACCCCGGCCACCGACATCAGCAAACCCGCCGTCTGCGCCCTGGTCACCCGTTCGCCCAGCCACTTGGCGGAGATGACCGCAGTGATCAGCGGGTTGATCGCCACGATCAGCGAGCCGTTGGTCGCCGTGGTCAGCTTGAGGCCGGTGAAGAAGCAGGCGTTATAGAGAAAGACACCGGTGAGTCCCAGGGAAAAAAGGAGAGTGGCTTGGCTCATCGATTTCGGGCGGGGAAAGGGGCTCCTCTCCTGCCGTGCCTGCCGTACCGCCAGGGCCACCAAGACTGCGGCGGCGATGGTAAAACGGACGGTGGCCGCGGTGAACGGTGGAGCTTGCTGCACGGCGATACGGGCAGCGACGAAGGTTCCCCCCCAGAAGAAGGTGGTGAGCAGCAGCTTTAAGTAGATCGTCCTGATACCACGCCTCCGGCCGCCGGTTCAATACCAGCGGATGACTTCTTTTTCCATGTCCAACTGGTAGCGGTGCCGCCCCAGGATGTCCATACCGAGCAGGCCGTCATGCAGCGCACCGGCCCCCGTGAAGGAGATGACTACGATCTCCTGGCCGGGATGGGTGAAGGGACCCACCGCCACGAGGTCGATGGTGGCGAGCCGGGAGCGGACACTCCTGCCGTCGGCGACTTCCACGTTGATCGGCCGCGCCTGCCGCAAGTCCAGTGGCAACCTGGCGATGGCACTTTCATGCACGCCGGTCCGGCTCGCCCCCGTGTCCAGGAGGAGCTCGAGTTTTACCGACACCCCACCCTGTTTCAGCACCACCGGCACCAGAACCTGGTTGTTGACCACCCGCACCGGTGTCACTTCGCCCTCTCTGACCAGCGATCGTGCGGCGGCCGCCTTTTCTTCCCGGACCGGCTGGCTGGCGGCCTGCTCCTGCGATCTCCCTCCCTCCGCCGGAAAAGGCCTGGGCGCGGCCGTTTGCGGGACCGGAGCGCTCTGCGGTTGCGCGGGCGGCCCCGATACTACACCGCTTGTTGCGAGGTGGGAAGCGTTATGCAGCGGGAGATACTGGTAACCTGCAAGGGAGAGGGCGAGGGAAGCGGCAGCGGCCAGGACCACGCCCTTCCTTGTCTTCGCTTTGGGGGCCGCATGCAGGTCGGACTTGGCGAGGATTTGCTGGGCGTACACGGAAAGCTTCTTCTTTATGAGCGGGTCGCGACACCCCTCGGCAAGCTCGGCCAGTACGGCTATCGCCCTTTTCCCCTCGGTTCCCGACCGTACCAGGGCTATGGAGATGGCGCTGAAGAGCATAAGCACGTTCTCCTGCGCTTGCTGGTATTCCACCGACTTCTTCGGCAGCCCGAGTGCTGGAAGCACCGTGCGCCCTGCCTCATAGAGCGCAGCGGTAAGAATCTCGACCCGCTCTTTGGTGCCGGTTCGCTCTCGGAGCTCGCGTCCGACACGCTCCTCTATCTCTGAGCAGACGTTTCCGAGATCCACGACCTTTCCTCCGCGGGGCAAGAGAGTGCTGGTAGCTAGTGAATGGGGGTTCGTTAGACAGTTTAGGATATTTTAACGCAGAACACCTTCGCCGTCCTTTTCTACCAGAGGCACCGTGTCAGTGGTGGCGATCCGGGAGGCAAGGTGCACCATGTAGTAAAGGGAGGCAAGCGCGGCAGACCAGGTGACCAGCAGGACTCCCCACCAGATTCCCTTGATCCCCCACTCCAGGAGAACGGTCAGCAGGTAAAAGACCGGAACCGGCAACACGATCTGTCTCAGCAGCCCGATCACCAGGGGAAACACCGGCCGTTTCAGCCCCTGAAGGACCGATACGGAGGTGTACAGGATGACATAGGCGATGAGGACGAAAGCCTCGACATGCAGGAAGCCGGCTCCGATTGCCACTACGTTGGGGTCGTTGGTGAACAGGGACATCAAGAGGCGGGCCCCGAAGAAGACGGTGACGGTTCCAGCGAGCATCAGGGTGATGCCGGCCCGCAGGGCAGTTTTGATGACCTCAACCACCCGTTCCCATCGCCGCGCACCGCTGTTCTGGGCAACCAGGGCCAGGGTTGCCATGTTTAGCCCCATGACGGGAAGAAGTGCAACCTGTTCGATCCTGGTGGCGATGCCGTAGGCGGCGACCGCGCCCGCACCATAACGTGCGATGAAACCGGTGATGATGAAGATACCTATGGCGACGGTCATCATGTTGAGGCTCGAGGGAAAGCCGAGCTTGGCGAGCTCCCAGTAGCAGTGCCGGTCAGGGAGAAGATCCTTCCAGCGAAACGCCGACAGCATGCCCGCCGAGCTTACCCGCAAGACCAGGTAGATGTTGCCCAGGGCTTGGATAATGATCGTCCCCCAGCCGATGCCCGGCAATCCCATTGGCTCGATCCCGAATCCGCCATAGAGAAGCCACGGGTCGAGGATGAGGTTGAGGAAGAACCCGGCGACCAGAAAATTCCGGAAACTTTTGGTGTCCCCCGTCGCACTGAGGATGGCGTTGAGGCCCCAGTTCAGTATGAAGAAGAGGCTCCCGGTGAAGATGGTGTGCATGTAGTGGGTGGCAAGCTCAAGTACGATTCCCCGCGCTCCCATGACGGCGAAGAGAAAGGGAGATACATACCATCCGATGAAGCCGATAAGGAGCCCGTGCACGATTCCGAAGGAGACGGTCTGGATCGACATGTGGCGGGCGGCCTCGCGGTTGCCGGCACCGAGCTCATGGCCGATGAGGGAAGTGGCGGCGGTGGAAATGCCGGCACCGATGGCGATGATCAGAAAGAAGACGGGGAAGGAAAGGGACAGGGCGGCCAGGGCCTCGGTGGATACCTTGCCACCGTAGAAGGTGTCCACCACGTTAAACATGGTGTTGAACAGGTATCCGATGCTGGTCGGCACCGCCAGCTTGCGGATCAGCAGGGGGATCGGTTGATTGAGGAGGTCATAGCCGGGGCCGTGCATCGGTGGGTTCCTCGCAAAGCTGTTGTGCCGACCCGTATATTGTACCTTAGTGGAGATCGGACTGATCAGCCGGATCGGACCGATCAGTCGGATGGGATTCGAAGAGAAAAAAAAAGAGCGGCCAGGCCGCTCTTTCTTCGTTTCGTATCGGGTACCGCTTACCGCTTGGCCTTGCCGGCCACCTGCACCCTGATGAGGGCGCGCTCGAGAGCGGCCTCGTAAACGCGGAAGCTCTTGTCTTCCGGGGCGAGGGACTTGAGCTGGGTCTCGGCCCGGCTCATGGCCGCCTTCGCGCGCTCCAGGTCGATCTCGTCGGACCTTTCGGCGGTTTCGACCAGCACGGTAACCTTGTCGTTCTCTACCTCGAAGTAACCCCAGTTGAGGGCCAGGTGGTGAAGGACACCGTCCTGCTTGTAGGCGAGCTCGCCGATCTTCAAGGAGGTCAGGAAGGGAGCGTGGCCCGGCAGCACGCCGAACTCACCGAGAGCGCCGGTAGCGGTGATCTCGTCCACCTCTTCGGAGAGGACCTTCTTGTAGGGGGTTACCAGTTCAACCTTCAGTTTTTCAGCCATGGAAAACCTCTTGGGGCGAAAGGCTGCGGCTCGCCGCCGGCGTTAACCGCCAGCGAGCCTCACCTGTATTTGTTAAACAGCCAGCGACTTAGCTTTCTCGATGGCTTCCTCGATGGTGCCGACCATGTAGAAGGCCTGCTCCGGGAGGTCGTCGTGCTTGCCGGCGACGATTTCCTGGAAGCCCTTGATGGTGTCCTTCAGTTCGACGTACTTGCCCGGGGCGCCGGTGAACGCCTCGGCGACGTGGAACGGCTGGGAGAGGAAACGCTGGATCTTCCTGGCGCGGGCAACGACCAGTTTGTCTTCCTCGGAGAGCTCGTCCATACCGAGAATGGCGATGATGTCCTGGAGGTCCTTGTACTTCTGGAGGACGTACTGGACGGAACGCGCGGTCTGGTAGTGCTCGTCACCGATGACCTGGGGATCGAGGATCCTGGAGGTCGAGTCGAGCGGGTCCACTGCCGGGTAGATGCCGAGCTCGGCGATCTGACGGGAAAGAACGGTGGTCGCGTCGAGGTGGGCGAAGGCGGTTGCCGGAGCCGGGTCGGTAAGGTCGTCGGCCGGTACGTAGATCGCCTGGACCGAGGTGATGGAACCTTTCTTGGTCGAGGTGATGCGCTCCTGGAGCTCGCCCATCTCGGTGGCCAGGGTCGGCTGGTAACCGACGGCGGAAGGGATACGGCCGAGGAGTGCGGAAACCTCGGAACCCGCCTGGGTGAAGCGGAAGATGTTGTCGATGAAGAGGAGCACGTCCTGGCCTTCCTCGTCACGGAAGTACTCGGCGATGGAGAGCGCGGAGAGGGCGACGCGGGCACGGGCGCCCGGCGGCTCGTTCATCTGGCCGTACACGAGGGAGGCCTTGTCGAGAACGCCCGACTCTTTCATCTCCATCCAGAGGTCGTTCCCTTCGCGGGTACGCTCGCCGACGCCGGCGAAGACGGAGAAACCGCCGTGCTGCTTGGCGATGTTGTTGATGAGCTCCATGATGAGAACGGTCTTGCCGACGCCTGCGCCGCCGAAGAGGCCGATCTTACCGCCCCTGGCGTACGGAGCGAGGAGGTCGACGACCTTGATGCCGGTGGTGAAGGACTCGACCTTGGTGGACTGGTCGATGAACTCCGGAGCGTGGCGGTGGATGCCGTACTCTTTGTCGTTGCCTACCGGACCCATCTCGTCCACCGGCTCGCCGATGACGTTCAGGATGCGGCCCAGGGTCTTGCGGCCGACCGGGACGGAGATCTGCTTGCCCATGTCCTTGACCTGCTGGCCACGGATGAGACCGTCGGTGGAGTCCATCGCGATGGTACGGACGGAGTTCTCACCCAGGTGCTGGGCGACTTCGAGAACCAGGTTCCATTCCTGGTCGTCGATGGCCGGGTTGGTCACCCGAAGGGCGTTGTAGATCGGGGGCAGCTGCCCCGGCTCGAACTCGACGTCGATAACGGCGCCGATGACCTGCGAAATTTTTCCGAAGTTGCTCATGTTACCCTCTTCCTCCTGCGGCCCAGAAAGGCCACTATTTTTAAAGTGTTAACCTTTAATCGATTCCGCACCGGAGATGATTTCCATCAGCTCCGTGGTAATGGCGGCCTGGCGGGCCCGGTTGTAGATCAGGGTCAGCTTGCCGATCATCTCGGTAGCGTTCTTGGAGGCGCTGTCCATCGCGGTCATCCTGGCGCCGTGCTCGGAAGCCACGGACTCCAGCAGAGCCTTGAAGATCTGCACGTCGATGTGCTTAGGAAGAAGCTCATCCAGCAGCGCCCCCTTGGAGGGCTCGTAGATGTACTGGGTCTGCACCTCTTCTTCGCCCGAATCCTGGGGAACCACCGGCAAAAGCTGCTGGATGGTGATGTCCTGGGTCATGACGGACTTGAAGGCGTTGAAGATGATGTAGACTTCGTCGTATTCCTCGGCCAGATACCCCTCGATCACCTCGGCCGCGATCAGCGATGCGGTCTGGTAGGAGAGGGTGGAGAAGATGTTGCCGTGGTTTTTGCGCACCTGGTGACGGTTCCTGAGGAACTCGTACCCCTTGCGCCCCAGGGTCATCAGGGAGACCTCGGAGAAGTCGCCCTTTCTTTCCCTGAGGAAACGCTCGGCAGCCTTGCAGAGGTTGGCGTTGAAGCCGCCGCAAAGCCCCCTGTCCGAAGTAACGACCATCAGCAGGGCGCGACCGCCGTCCCTTTTCACCATGAGAGGGCTGGCATCGGTGTCCTGGCTCTTGGCCAGGCGCTCCAGCACCTCCGCGAGCTTCGCGGCGTAGGGGCGGGCGGCGACCACGTTTTCCTGTGCCCGGCGCAGTTTCGCAGCCGAAACCATTTTCATGGCTTTGGTGATCTGCCGGGTATTTTTTACGGATACGATCCGCTTCTTGATGCTTTTGAGGTTCGCCATTCTCTTCCCGTCCTTGGATTAGGCAGTAAATTCCTTTTTGAACTCGTCGAGGGCAGCGACGATTTTGGCTTTCAGCCCGTCGTCGATAGCCTTCTTGTCGCGGAGCTCGGTGAGGACATCCGCCTTCCTGGATTCGAAGAAAGCGAGGAGTTCCTGCTCGTAACGGCCCAGCACGCCGACCGCGTAGTCGTCGACGTAGCCGTTGTTGGCGGCGAAGATGACGAGGACCTGCTTCTCGTTGGCCAGCGGGCGGTACTGCGGCTGCTTGAGGATCTCGACCAGGCGGGCACCACGGGCAAGCTGCATCTGGGTGGCCTTGTCGAGGTCGGAACCGAACTGGGCGAATGCTGCCATCTCGCGGTACTGGGCAAGTGCCAGACGGAGCGTACCGGCAACCTGCTTCATCGCCTTGACCTGTGCGGAACCGCCGACGCGGGAAACCGAGAGGCCGACGTTGATGGCCGGACGGACGCCGGAGTAGAACAGGTCGGATTCCAGGTAGATCTGGCCGTCGGTGATGGAGATGACGTTGGTCGGGATGTAGGCCGAAACGTCGCCCGCCTGGGTCTCGATGACCGGCAGTGCGGTGAGCGAACCGGCGCCCAGCGCGTCGGATACCTTGCAAGCACGCTCGAGGAGACGGCTGTGGAGGTAGAAGACGTCGCCCGGGTAAGCTTCACGCCCCGGCGGACGGCGAAGGAGCAGCGAGAGCTGGCGGTAGGCAACGGCCTGCTTGGAAAGGTCGTCGTAGATGATCAGGGCGTGCTTCTTGTTGTCGCGGAAGTACTCGCCCATGGTGACGCCGGTGTAGGGAGCGATGAACTGCATCGGGGCCGGCTCGGAAGCGGAAGCGGCGACGATGATGGTGTAATCCATGGCGCCATGCTCTTTCAGCTTGGACACAACCTGGGCAACCGTGGAGCGCTTCTGGCCGATTGCAACGTAGATGCAGACCACGTCGCCGCCCTTCTGGTTGATGATGGTGTCGAGAGCGACGGCGGTCTTGCCGGTCTGACGGTCGCCGATGATCAGCTCGCGCTGACCGCGCCCGATCGGAACCATGGAGTCGATCGCCTTGAGGCCGGTCTGCATCGGCTCGTGAACGGACTTACGGGCGACGATACCGGGGGCCTTCACTTCGACCTTGCCGAAGGTGGTGGTGTTGATCGGGCCGAGGCCGTCGATCGGCTCGCCGATCGCGTTGACGACGCGGCCGATGAGGGCCTCGCCAACCGGAACCTCGACGATCTTGCCGGTCAGCTTGACCTGGTCGCCTTCCTTGATGTGGGAGAACTCGCCGAGGATGGCGGCGCCGACGTTGTCTTCCTCAAGGTTGAGGGTCATGCCGGTGGTGCCGCCGGGGAACTCGAGGAGCTCGCCAGCCATCGCCTTGTCGAGACCGTGGATACGGGCAATACCGTCACCGATGGAGATGATGGTACCGGTTTCGGCAACCGCTACCTCTTTGCCGTAATCCTTGATCTGCTTCTTGATAATCTCGCTAATTTCTTCCGCTTTGATTTCCATAGAACCGTCTCACCCCTTCTGTAATGTATCTTGAATTCTGGCTAACTGTGTCCTTACGCTACCGTCAAATACTTTGTCGCCGATCTTGGTGACCACACCACCGATGAGGGTGGGGTCAACT
This sequence comes from Geomonas sp. Red32, assembly GCF_023652955.1. GTDB lineage: Bacteria > Desulfobacterota > Desulfuromonadia > Geobacterales > Geobacteraceae > Geomonas. Next base: position 788,166 of record NZ_JAKLOY010000001.1, read on the forward strand.
TCCACTTTCAGCTCTACCTTCTTGCCGGTGGATTTTTCGAGAGCGGCTTTGATCTCGTTGATCTGCCCCGCTTCCAGCGGCAGGCCGGAAGTGAGGGTCGGCCTGATGACGCCGGAGAGCTCGTCAGCATACTTGGAGTAGCTGTCGGCGATCTGCGGCAGCACGGAGAGGCGGCCGCGCTCCAGGAGGAGCATCAGGAGGTTGGAGACGTACGGGGAGAAATTCAGCTTCGCGATCAACTCCTTCAGGATCTCGGTCTTGGCTTCGATGCCGTAGGCCGGGTTCCCGAACACCGCGGTGAGTTCGCGGTTGGAGGAGAGGAGCGCACTGAAGGAGGAGAGCTCAGTGTTGAAGCTTTCCACACTCCCTGCTTCCGAGCCAAGCTGCACAAGCGCCTTGGCGTAACGTTTTGCTATCGCGTTCGTACTCAATGTAGCGTCACCACCTTGGAGATGTATTCACCTACCAGCTTGTCCTGGTCGTCTTTGGCAATGTTCTTAACGATCTTCTGCTCGGCCAGCTCGACGGCCAGCTTGGCGGCCTCGGCGCGCAGCTCGGCGCGGGCCTTGAGGACTTCCTGCTCGGCAGCGGCCTCGGCCTGGGCGCGGATGCGCTTGGCGGCCTCTTCGGCCTCGGCGATGATGCGCGCCTTCTCGGCTTCGCCTTCCTTCTTCATGTTGGCCGAGATGGTCTCGATCTCCTGGTTGGCGGTGTCGAGACGCTGGGAGTATTCCTTGAACTTCTTCTCGGCGGCAGCCTTGGCCTCGACGGCCTCCTTCAGGGCGGACTCGATACCGGCGCGGCGGGCGGCGAGCGACCCTTTCACGTCGGCCTTCTTGAGGGCCCAGACCACGATGGCGGCCAGACCGGCGAAGTCGATGCAGCGCCACATGAAGTCCTTCATCTGGGCAGCGGCATGACCGGCTTCGTGGGCACCCTCGGCGGCACCGGCGTGCTGGGCAGCCTCTTCGGCGGCGAAGCCCATGGCCGCGAGGCCGAGGACCAGGCCGACAAGGGCGAGGGAGAAAATGATGCGCTTGGTGTTCTTGCTCATGCTTACAGGCTCCTCCCGAGAACTTTTTCGCAGATATCGGCGGAGAGGGCCTCTGCGCTCTGCTTCAGCAGCTGTCTGGCCTCTTCGGTCTCCTTGGCCACTTTGGCCTTGATGGAGGCGAGAGACTGGGTAGCCTCGGCGCGGGCCTTGTCGAGGATGGCGGCCTCCTGAGCGGCGGCCTCCTTCTTCAGAACACCACGCTCGTCGGCGGCGCTGGCGCGGATCTCGCGCATGCGGGCCTCGTAAGCGGCAAGCTTCTCCTGCACTTCGCGGTCGACTTCGGCGCTCTTCTGCTTCGCGCCGCTGAGCTCGCCGGCACGGTCGGCCAGCTGCTTCCTGATCGGCTTGTACAGGAAGACGTTCAGCAGCAGCACAAGCACCAGGAAGTTGACCAACTGGAACACAAATGCCAAATCTAGATTGATCACCCATCCACCTCTTGTAAAACAGTTTTAAAACGATCTGTTAGAATCGATATCGCAGGGAGAGCGCAAAACAGGTGATAGCTACCACATAACTCCTTTACCTGTCAAGCGATTTATCTAATTAAACGTAAGATTGTATACAGGCTGTGACTGGACGGGGCTCCGTAAACGGCATGGTCTGCCAGTAATGTCTACGCTATGACAGACCACTGTTTACGCAGGTCGTGTGGAACGGCTTCACCGGGAAACGCGACGATGGCTGTAGCCGCAAGTTACAGGTTCAGCATCTCCACGATCCTGGCAAGCTCGTTTTGGTCGGAGAAGGCGATCTCCAGCTTGCCGCCCTTGCCGGAGCGCTTGACCGCCACCTTGGCGCCGAAGAAGCGCTGCATCCGTTCCACCAGGTCGCGCTGGTCGGCGTCCTCGGCCTGCTTCTTGGTCTTGGGCGGTGCCGCCGGACCTTTCTTCTTTTTCACCAGCGCCTCGGTCTCGCGTACCGAGAGGTGACCCTTCACGATCTCGTCGCGGGCCGCCCGCTGCTCGTCGGGATCCTCCAGAGTCAAAAGCGCCCGGGCGTGCCCCATGGTGAGGCGGTCCTCGGCGACGTCGCGCTTGATGTCGTTGGGAAGCCTCAGGAGCCTGAGGGAGTTGGCGATGGTCGAGCGCTCCTTGCCGACGCGCTTGGCCAGCTCCTCCTGGGAGAGCGAGAAGCGCTCGAGGAGGGAGTGGTAGGCCTCTGCTTCTTCGACGGCGTTCAGGTCTTCGCGCTGGATGTTCTCGATGAGCGCCATCTCGAGGGCGGTCTCCTCGGAGACGTCCTGGATGACCACCGGCACCTCGCGAAGCCCGGCCTTCTGGGCTGCCCGCCACCGGCGCTCCCCGGCGATGATCTCGTAGTGCCCCGCCTTCTTCAGCACCACCAGCGGCTGGATGATCCCCTTCTCGCGGATGGAGGCGGCCAGCTCCTCCAGTTTCTCGTTCACGAAGGTCTTGCGCGGCTGCTCTTTATTGGGGCGGATATCCTCGATCGGGCAGGAGAAGTACTTCTTGCCGTGATCCTCGACCACTGGCAAAAGCGCCCCCATCCCTTTCCCGAGTCCCATCTTCTTAACTGCCATGCTTCACCTCCCGTCCGATCATCTCCTTGGCCAGATCCATGTAGCTCGTTGCGCCGCGCGACGTGATGTCGTAGAGGCAGATCGGCTTGCCGTGGGACGGCGCCTCCGAAAGCCTGACGTTTCTCGGCACCACCGTCTCGAAGGTCTCCTTCGGGAAGTGGGCGCGGATCTCGTCGGCCACCTGACGCGACAGGTTGTTCCTGGCGTCGTACATGGTGAGAAGGATTCCCTCGATGTAGAGCGAACGATTGAGCCCCTGCTGCACCAGGTTGATGGTCTTGAGGATCTGGGAAAGCCCTTCCATCGCGTAGAACTCGCACTGAAGCGGGATGAGGACGGAGTCGGCGGCGGTCATGGCGTTGATGGTGAGAAGGCTCAAGGAAGGGGGACAATCGATGAAGATGTAGTCGTAGTTGTCGGACAGGAGGGTAACGATCTTCCTCAGCCGCCGCTCGCGCCCTTCCAGGCTGGCCAGTTCCAGCTCGGCGCCGGCCAGGTCCGAGGTGGCGGGAAGGAGATGGAGGTACGGAAGCTCGGTCTGCACCACCAGCTGGGCGGGTGGCACGTCGTTGATGAGGGCATCGTAGATGCTCTCCTCGATGAGACTCTTGTCGGTCCCGACCCCGCTTCCCGCGTTCCCCTGCGGATCCATGTCCACCAGAAGCACCCGCCGTTCGGCAACCGCCAGGGAGGCGGAAAGGTTTACCGCGGTGGTCGTCTTGCCGACCCCACCCTTCTGATTTGCCACACAGATGATCTTTGCCATATCTACCGTCCTAGAGGGTATTCCACTCGAACAAGGGGGGGCCACCCCACCTGAAAAGATCGATAACTACCACACTGCCGCTGCTATGGAAAGTTTTTTTCTTCCCTTGCTTCGCACCGCTTTTGACTTTGGTCAAGGGTAAAACCGTGCACGATTGATACTATTGCGCCGCAAGTGAGCATAATTTTTCGCCACGGATCACTGTCAATCAGAACCCGGTCCGCCAGAAAAACCACCAGGAGAACAGCATGAAAAAAACCCTCGCTCTCGTCGCCCTTCTCTTACTCTCCCAGAGCGCCTATGCCTTCGAGTGCAACGAATGCCACAGCAAGAACCCGGCAATGGTCAAGATGCACAAGGCGCTGCAAGGGAGGAACTGCTTCGACTGCCACAAGATCGGCGAGAAGTTAATGGGTAAAGCAGTTCCCAAGGACAAAGCAGCACAGTTGCGGCGCAGCCAGACCGACCCGATGTGCGTGGAGTGCCACAAGAAGAAGTCGTAGCGCTGCCCCCCCAAAGCCCCCTTTTCCCCCCATCCATCTCTCCCCCCTTTGAAAAAGGGGGGCCGGGGGGATTTAGCCGTTTCGACAAGTCCCGCCTTCGCTATTTCCCGCCAACCTTGCGGAGCTATCCCCATTCGGTATACTTCCGGCTGTAATCATTAAAAGCCGGAGCCCCCATGTCTCGCTTGTCCGACCTACCGTTACGGATCAAGTTTTTCGGTCTCATGTCCCTGCTCTTGCTGGTGCTGCTGGTGGTGACCGGCATCTTCACCTATCAGCGGCAGCAAAGCCTCATCGTCCAGTTCGCCATCGACAACGCCCGCACTTTCGCGAAGGAACTGGTCGAGACCCGGGAGTACATGTCCTCGGTGGTCAAGGACGAGCCCGAGCACAACTACAACCTTGTCCCGCAGGTGGTGGCCACCCAGGTGGCCAGGCTGGTCACTCAGAACAGCAAATTCTACGTCCGCCAGGTTTCCCTTCGTTACCGTAACCCCCAGAACAGCCCGGACCCCTACGAAAAGGCGCAACTCGAGAAGTTCCGGCACAACCCGCCCCGCGAGGTGTACGACATCGTCGATACCGGAGGGTCCGAGCTCTTCCGGTACATGCAGCCGATGCTCGCCACCGCCTCCTGCCTCAACTGCCACGGTCCCTTCGAAACGGCACCCGACTTCGTCAAGGAGCGCTTCCCTCCCGGCCACTATTCGTACAACTACCACATCGGCGAGGTCATCGGGGCCGTGTCGGTCACCATTCCTCTCAAGGACCTGTACGCCCAGCTCGGGGTCAACTTCGCCCTCGACATGGCTGCCCGTACGGCGATCTTTTTGATCGTGGTGACGGTCATGGCGCTCATCATGAGCCGGGAAATCGTCGCTCCGGTCAGGATGCTCTCCGAGACCATCACCCGCGTCACCCGCACCGGCGATTTCAGCGAAAAGCTCCCCCGGAGATCCAACGATGAGATCGGCAAGCTCATCGGGGCCTTCAACGAGATGATGGATGAGCTTTCCCGCCGCACGGTGCAGTCGCACGAATCCGAGGAGCGCTACCGGAAGTTCATCGAGGTCGCCGCCTCCGCCATCGTCACCTTCCTCAAGGACGGCCGCATCGTCATCGCCAATCACAAGGCGGAGACGCTCCTTGGGCGCTCCCGCCAGGATCTTCTCGGGGACAACATCTTCGACTATCTCGAAGGGGGACCGGCCTTGAAGGAGAAGCTGGCCGGCGGCCAGATTCCGGCGGAGGCGACTTCCATCCAGCGGGTTATCAAGCTTGGCCGCGCCATCGAGGTGGAGATGGTCCTCACCGCCTCCCAGACCGACCGCGACCCGATGTTCACCGCCATCTTCCGCGAGCACGCGGAGGTGTAACTACCGCAGCCAGGGGTCTCACCTCCCTTCCCCGTCGAGGGGAAAGACAAGATGGGGATGGCTGGGATTTAAAGTGCCGCTGCGAAAGATTTTGCCGCCGGCCCTCTCATGTGCTACATTGCCGCTCCACTCACCCCCAATCCTCACCCCTACCCTCCCCTTGAAGGGGAGGGGGAGTTGGTCCTGAGCCGAATCGTCAGTTCGAGACTATAAGGAGAATCACCGCATGGCAAAAGAGCTCTACGTTGGGAGCCTTTCCTACGAAACCACCGAATACGACCTCGAAAAACTCTTCTCCGTCTCCGGGCGGGTAACTTCCGTCCACCTCATCAGGGACACCCAGACCGGCCGCTTCATGGGCTGCGGGTACGTAAGAATGTCCACCGATGCGGAGGCCAAAGACGCCATCCTCTCGCTGGACGGTGCAATCCTCTACACCAAGCCGATCACGGTCTCGATAGCCAACCCGCAGAAGCAGAAGAACCAGGGCGGCTACAAAGGGAAGAAGCCTGCCGGTGCCGCCGGAACGGGCGCACGCCCCGCAACCAGGAAGGCAGCGCCGAAAGGTGGCAAGGCGCCCGCATCCTCCGGTGCTGCTCCCAAAGCCGCACCCAAAGCCGCACCCAAACCCACATCGAAACCCGCATCGAAACCTGCCTCCCTGGGCGCCGCGCCGAAGTCCGGCACCAAACCAGCCTCCGCCAAACGCGCACCGAGGAAAGGGTAGGCCGCGCTGCACTCAGCACCCGCGATGGCCGCCTCCCCCACCCCCTACCCCCCTCCCTCCAAGGGAGGGGGAAAACTCGCCCCGGCCTCCTTCTTTAATTTCACCCGAGTCACTCCGCCCATAGCCCCCCCGTTTGCTAAGTTTCATTGCTGGAACTTTTGGTAATTGGTCCCCCCCTTCCCTTCTTAAACTCATCCGTCTATACTACCCGCCATGATTGCCCTATCCATGATCGATAACTTCCCGTCTTCACCGGGGGTTTACCTGATGAAGTCGGCGGACGGGACCATCCTCTACATCGGGAAGGCCCGCAGCCTCAAGAAACGCGTCCGGCAGTACGTGCTCGGCTCGGGCGACGCGCGCATCCATATCCGCTTCATGGTGCAGCTGGTGGAATCGGTGGAATTCATCGTCACCGATACCGAGAAAGAGGCACTGATCCTCGAGAACACCCTGATCAAGCGGCACCACCCGAAGTACAACATCAACCTCCGGGACGACAAGACCTACTTCTCGCTCCGGATGGACATGAGAGAACGGTTCCCCCGCCTCTCACTGGTCCGCAAGGTCCCCTCCGACGGCGCCCGCTACTTCGGCCCCTACTCCTCGGCCACCTCTGCCAAGGAAGTGCTCAAGCAGCTCTACAAGGTCTTCCCGCTTCGCCACTACCCGCTCGCCACCTGCATGGCGAGGAAGCGCCCCTGCCTCTACTATCAGATCAAGCAATGCTCCGCCCCCTGCTGCGGGCTCATCTCCGAGGCCGATTACGCCGCTCTCGCGGAAGGGGCCGCCCTTTTCCTCGAGGGAAAGAACAACGAAATCGCCCGCATCTATCGCGCCAAGATGAACCTTGCCGCCGAGCAGATGCGTTACGAGGACGCCGCACGTTATCGGGACCTCCTGAAAGCCATCGAGGTGACCGTGGAACGGCAGAAGGTGGTTTCCCACGGCGGCGATAGCGACGTCTTCGGTCTGCACCGTGCCGGCGAGGAGTTGCAGATCGCCCTCCTCCACATCCGCGGGGGCGCCCTCACCGGGAGCCGCAGCTTCCGCTTCGCGTGGGAGATGGAGAACGATGAAGGCCTGGCGTCGTTTCTCAACGAATACTACGACCTCGACAACCCCATTCCCCCGTCGGTCCTCCTCCCGCTCCCTATCCCGGAGCCGGGCGCGCTCGAAGAACTCCTTACCGAGAAGGCGGGGAAGAAGGTTTCCATCACCGTTCCCCAGCGCGGCGCGAAGCTTGAGATGGTCATGCTGGCGCAGAAGAACGCGCAGACCGCGGCCGAGGAGCGGCTGGCCAAGGAAAGCTCGGCCGAGAACCTCCTCAAGGACCTGGCCGAGCGCCTGCATCTCCCGGCGCCGCCGCGAAGGATCGAGTGCTACGACATCTCCAACATCCAGGGGCAGATGGCGGTGGGGAGCCGGGTGGTCTTCATCGACGGCAAGGCCGACCGCTCGCTCTACCGGCGCTACCGGATCCGCGAGGTGCTGCAGTCCGACGACTTCGCCATGATGCGGGAGGTGCTCTCGCGCCGCTTCAAACCGGAGAGCGAGGAGGACAAGCCTGACCTGATCGTGGTGGACGGCGGGCTCGGGCAGCTCGGCGTGCTGAACGCGGTGCTGGACGATCTGGGGGTGGAAGGGGTGGAGGCGGCCGGCCTCGCCAAGAGCCGGACCTTCCGCGACATGGAGAGCCCGGAGATCAGCAAGAGCGACGAGAGGGTCTTTAGGCCGGGGAGAAAGAACCCGATCACCCTCAGGCAGAACTCGGCGCCACTGCTGCTTCTCGCCCGCATACGCGACGAGGCGCACCGGTTCGCGGTCACCTACCACAAGAGCATCCGGAGTAAGGAGCTGACCGCCTCCGAGCTGGAAGGGATACCCGGGATCGGGCCGAAACGGAAGCGGCTCTTGCTGATCCGCTTCGGAAGCCTGAAGGGGATCAAGGACGCGAGCAGGGAACAGCTCGCCTCCACCCCGGGCATGAGCGAAGCCGCCGCCCAAGCCGTGTGGGAGCATTTGCACGAGGAAACCCAACGGTCGTAGCCGACCCTCAGGTCCCCCCCTTTGCGAAGGGGGGACAGGGGGGATTTTGGCGCTGCCAGCCGCATCACTACGTAGCCGGCTTCCCCCACCCCCTCGCCCCCTCCCTCCAGGGGAGGGGGAATCAATAAAAAAGCCCCCTGGTCCATGACGGTCCAGGGGGCTTTTGTTATCTGGCGGGAAGAAGGTTTCTTTTAGTGCCCCTTCTTCAAATCGAACAGGATCAGCTTGGCGATGGCCTTCAGGGTCTCGAAAACCCCTTCGCCGGTGGTGGCGCAGGCTTCGAAGTCGGGGACGTTGGTCGGGTTCAGCTCTTTGCGGAGCTCGTCGACCGAGAGCGCATTAGGGAGGTCACGCTTGTTGTACTGCACGACGTAGGGGATCTTGTCGAGATCGTACCCCTGCTCGGCCAGGTTGATCCGGAGGTTCTCAACGCTCTCGATGTTGGCGTCCATCCGCTCTTCCTGGGAGTCGGCCACGAACACCACCCCGTCCACCCCTTTCAGGATCAGCTTGCGGGAAGCATCGTAGAAAACCTGGCCGGGAACGGTATAGAGGTGGAAGCGGGTCTTGAAACCGCGAATTTCGCCGAGAGCCAGCGGGAGGAAGTCGAAAAACAGGGTCCGCTCGGTCTCGGTGGCCAGGCTGATCATCTTCCCCTTCGCGTCCGGGGCTGTCTTCTGGTAAACGAACTGCAGATTGGTCGTCTTCCCGCAGAGGCCCGGGCCGTAGTAGACGATCTTGCAGTTAATCTCGCGGGAAGCGTAGTTGATGAAGGACATCGGGGTTTACCTCTTTCTTTAACTCTCCCCCGTCAGGCAGTCAGGAGAGGTATTCGCTTCGTGAATCTCACGGCGGCCCGCAGGACCGCTAGCTGAAGAGATTGTCGATATCGTCGTCGGTGATCTCGGCGAAGGGGAAGTCGCTGTCGCCGCTCTTCTCCTTCTCCTCGCTCTTTTGCACGAGACGGCCGAAGATGACCGCCAGTTCCTCGGAGGCCTTCTTCACCCTGAGACGGACAAGGCCAAGCGACGAGCGGGCGTCGAAGAGAACGACCAGGATGACACGGCCGGCCACGATGGAGATGTGGAGGTTGTCCTTCTCCCCCTCGTGGAAGAGGATGGAGAATTCCTTCTCGCCGATCAGCTTGGCGAGCCCGCCGGTGGCGGCGATGTTACCTGCGGTGAGCGAAGCCAGCGAGGTGGTGTCGAAACGCTCGGTTTCACCACACCCGGTTATCAGCTGGCCGTTCTTGTCCACCAGAAAGATCACCTTGGCGTTCGCTTCCCTCAGGAGCTTCTCGATGACCACGTTTATCTGTTTGAATTCCTCATCGTACATGATCAACTGAGGATTCGACATGAAGGACTCCTTAACGGGTGCTGACTTTAGCCGTCTTTTGACGCGGATTATACTCTATAGCAGAACTCAACTGCCATTTCAAGGAATATGCCGTGGAGATATCCGGCTACACCCCGGCGATCCCGCGGGCGGCCTGGAGAAGCTGATCCACCTTGGCCGGGTCCCCCGCCTCGCTGTACAGCCTCAGGACCGGCTCGGTCCCGGAGGGGCGGATCAGCAGCCACGCGCCGTCGGCGAAGATGTACTTGAAGCCGTCGCTGAAGTTGGTGTCTACCACGGAGTGCCCGGCGATGGTGGAGATCCCTCCCGCGGAGAGGTCGCTGACCAGCTTCTGCTTCGAGGTGTTGTCGATCGGGAGATCGATGCGGGCGTAGTGGAAGTGCCCGATCTCGTCCATGGTCTCGTTAAGGAGCGCGCGGAGCCCCTTACCGCTCATGGCCATCGCCTCCAGGAGAAGAAGTCCCATGAGGATGCCGTCGCGTTCGGGGATGTGCCCCTTGACGCCGAGGCCGCCGGACTCCTCGCCACCCATCAGGATGTCGTTGGCCAGCATCATCTCGCAGATGTGCTTGAAGCCGATCGGGGTCTCGAAGATCTTGAGGCCGTACTTCTCCGCCAAAAGGTCGATCATCCGGGTGGTGGAGACGGTCTTGACCACGCCGCCCCGTACCCCTTTGCGCTCGTAAAGGTGACGGAGAAGGACGGTGAAGATGCGGTGGGAGGAGAAGAATTCGCCGGTCTCGTCGACCGCGCCGATCCGGTCCGCATCGCCGTCGAGGGCGAGACCGACCTGGAATTTACCATCGCGTACCAGGGAGGCGAGCTCTTCGAGGTGCTCGGCGATCGGCTCGGGGGGATGGCCGCCGAAGCTCGGGTTCTCGATGCCGTGGATCTCGGTGATGCCGGGGACCAGGCGCGGCAGGTAGCCGCAGCCGGCGCCGAACATCGGGTCGGCCACCGCCTTGATCCCGGATTTGTTGATGAGCTCCAGGTCGACGTACTTGCCGAGCTGGGCGAGGTAGGCCCCTTCGGCGTCGAAGGCCTGCAGCACGCCGGAGGCCTTGGCGTCGGCGAGGCTCACCGAGACCACTTTGCGCCCCTTGGCCTGGTTGTCGGCCACCATACGCTCGAGCACCTTGGTGGTGGAGGGGCGGGCCGAGCCGCCGAAGGATTCCTTGACCTTGAACCCGTTGTAGCGGGGGGGATTGTGGCTGGCAGTGATCATGATGCCGGCCCCGGCGCCCTTCTCGAAGACCGCCCAGGAAACGGCCGGAGTCGGCGCGTAGCCGTCGCAAAGCCAGGTCTTGATGCCGTTGCCGGCCGCGATGCCGGCCACGCATTCGGCGAACTCCTTGGAGAGGAAGCGGCGGTCGTAGCCGATCACCAGCCCCTTATCGGCCAGCTTCTCGGCGTGCAGGTAATCCATGGTCGCCTGGGCCACCAGGGAAAGATTTTCAAAGGTAAAGGTATCGGCTATGACGCCTCGCCAGCCGTCGGTTCCAAATTGAATCTGCAAGTCTACCCACCTCCCCGGATTTTATGAGACGGCATTTTCCACGGCGGCACCTGATCTGTCAACCATTTGTTAACGGGAGATCAAGCTAAGGGTTGACCGCCAGTGAGGATTGCCTTATAAATTAATGGCACGCAAACCAACCAGAAAGGGGAACCGTAACATGCTGAAAAAACTGATGTGCCTCCTTACCCTGCTCCTTTGCTTCGCCGGTACCGCTGTGGCTGCCGACCACAACCCGATGGCGGTCATCGAGACGAACATGGGCGACATCAAGATCGAGCTCTTCCAGAAAGAAGCGCCGATCTCGGTCAAAAATTTCCTCGATTACGCCAAGAAAGGTTTCTACGGCGGGACCGTCTTCCACCGCGTCATCCCCAACTTCATGATCCAGGGTGGCGGCATGGACGCGAACCTCACCCCCAAGCCGACCGATCCGCCGATCAAGAACGAGGCCACCAACGGGCTCAAGAACGATCGCGGCACCCTCGCCATGGCCCGTACCATGATCGTCGACTCGGCGACGTCGCAGTTCTTCATCAACGTGGCGAACAACGACTTCCTCAACCACCGGGACAACCAGATGGGGTACGGCTACGCGGTCTTCGGCAAGGTCGTCTCCGGCATGGAAGTGGTGGACAAGATCGCCGCCACCAAGACCGGCTACAGCCGCGGGATGGCCGACGTCCCGGCCACTCCGGTGATCATCAAGGCGGTGAAGGTCCTCAAGTAGGAACTGCCGGCACAGAAACGGAAAAGGGCGCCTCCTCGGGGGCGCCCTTTTTTTATTAGCTTGTCGTGCTCCACAAAATGGGCCAAGCCCCCCCCTTTTTAGGCTCATCAGGAAATACTGGGGATACAAGGCCCCCCCCTTTGAAAAAGGGGGGACAGGGGGGATTTGTGACGTTTGCAGCAGGGGAAATCCCTCAAAATCCCCTTTTTTCAAAGGGGGACTTTGAGCTTCCCCGAAATTCACGAACGTTTTTCTAAGGGGGGAGAAGAGGCAGGCCGGTTTTATTCGCGTTTTCTCCGCTGGGCGAGGAGCATCAGGTTCCCCACCGTGAAGAGGAGTCCCCCAGCCAAGGCGGGAAGCGCCCCCGGCTCCCGGTGGATCTCCATCAGGGCCATCGGCATCGGCCCGAGATCCACCTGCTTCACATAAATCCCGAACCCTTTATGGAAGAAGGGATGATTGGGCGAGGTGGTCCCAACCTCACCGTTGGCGAAGCGAAGCTCGGCGCGGTAGGAGATGGGCATTCCGGACTGGTCGGTCTCGCCGCTGATCTTCTCTACCCGGACCGGCTCACGGTCGGGAAAGCCGATTACCGTCCCCTCCCCGACCTGCAGAACGTCCTTCATCCCGCCGGAGGCCGACACAAGGTGCGCCACCGCGATGAGGAGAAAGCCCAGGTGCATCAGGTGGGGAGCGATGCTCCGCCCCTTTTTCCTGAGGGCCTCGATGGAGCAGAGGATGGCGTTCAGCGCTAGTACCGCCATCAGGGCGACCGCCAGCCAAAGCCACCAGCTGTAGGAGAGCGGGGCATGGCGGAGCCAGATGAGGAGCGGGAGATCGTTGATGCGGGAGTTCTCGCCGCCTCCGGGAGAGAAGGAGCCAAGCGCCAGGGCGACCATCAGGAAGGTCAGCAGCCAGAGCCCGAGGTTGAGCGAGGTGAGGCGTTGGTAGATCGTCTTCAGCATGGCACCCTCCCCCTAAAAGCTGTGCGAGCTACGCATGAGCATGCTGACGCCCAGGTAGGTAAAGATGGAGATCAGGAAGCCGACGATCCCGAGGCAGGCGAACATCCGGTCCCACTCCTGCCCCTTGATCCTCAGGTGGAGGTACATGGAGTAGAAGAGCCAGAGGATGGAGGTCCAGAGCTCCTTCGGCGTCCAGAGCCAGTAAGTCCCCCAGGCGTAGTATCCCCAGATCCCTCCCGAGACCATCGAGAAGGAGAAGAAGGAGTAGCCGACCAGGGCGGCGCGGTACTGGAGGTCGAGGAGGTAGCGGCTGCCGCGGGAGAGGAAGAAACCGCCCAAAAGCGCCGCCACGCCGAAAAGGGCGTAGGAGAAGAAGGCGAGCGCAACGTGCAGCTCGAACCACATGGTGTCGAGCACCGGGGGAAGCGGCATGTTGAGGGTCGGGAAGGGGAGCGCCAGCAGCGAGAAGAGCGCGGCGAGGCCGCCGCAGCTCCAGCAGAAGACATTATCGTCCTTCAACTGCCTGGAGAAGATGAAGGGGAGCGCCATGAGCCCCACCGAGCAGGCGAGAAAAGCCAGGGTGTCCTGAGGGCCGATGAGGGGAAGACGGCCGAGTGCGAGGCCGCGGCCGGCAAGGTAGGCCAGCTCGCAGGCGGTGGCCGCCGCGAAGACGATGCGCCGGCAGGAGACCAGGTAGAGCCCGGCGGACAGCATGAGAAGCCATTTCATGGAAGGAGCCCCTGAAGACATGAAGTCCCCCTTTGCAAAAGGGGGATTTAGGGGGATTTCGGTTCACCTGCGGCAGGAGCCAGCAAACTAAATCCCCCCCGCCCCCCCTTTTTCAAAGGGGGGAGGAGGTGATGCGCTACTTGTAGCTTTTTCTCCTGAAGAGGCCGGTCTTCAGCGAGGTGATGCGGTCCAGGAAGAGGAAGCCGTCCAGGTGGTCCATCTCGTGCTGGATGGCGACCGCTTCGAAGCCGGTGGCGGTGAACTCGCGGACATTGCCGTCGGGCTCGGTGAAGCGGACGGTGACCTCGGTGGCACGCTCGACGTCGCCGGTGTAGTCGGGGACGCTCATACACCCCTCCCGCATGACGGCCGCGCCGCTTCGGGCCACGATCTCAGGGTTGACCATCAGCAGCAGACCGTGATTGTTGTCCTTGCCGTGACGGTTGTTGGAGACGTCGATGACGCAGACCCTGGAGGAGACACCGATCTGGGGAGCGGCAACGCCGACGGAGCCCGGCCCGGCACGCATGGTGTCGACCAGGTCCTCGATCAGCTGCCTGAGCTCGTCGTCGAAGTGTTCCACCGTCCACGCCTGCATCTTCAGGATGGGGTTCGGATAGATGAGGATGGGTTGTACGGCCATATCAGAAGGAGACCGGTGTGATGAGACGCACCGAGATCTCCACGCTCAACTCCTTTTTCAATTTTTCCAGCAGCAGAGAGGCTTCGTCCACCGACATCTCCTCCGGAAGAACGGCCTCGATCATCATCACGTAGACCGGCTCGGTGGGGGTTCCCACCAGCTTGGTGTTGAGGTCGTTGATGTTCACGCCGCGGTCGGCCAGCTCGCGGGTGACCCGGTAGACGATGCCCGGCTGGTCGCTGCCATAGACCGAGATCAGGCAAAGCTCGCCGGCAGGCTTCTGGTAGCAGACCTCGTCATCCTTGAGCGACCGGACAAAGGTCGAGAGCCCGCGCTCCTGGACCTTGGCGGCGAACTCCGCCTCCAGCTGCTTCTTGGCGAACGGCTTGGTGTGCGAGACGATCAGGATCATGGCGAACTCGCCGCCGAGCATGGTGCAGCTCGAGTCCTCCACGTTGCAGCCGAGGGTAAAGAGGACCTCGGCGGTGTCGGCCACGATGCCGGGGCGGTCCTTGCCGATGATGGTAACCGCGAAGTGGGCCAGGTTGCCACTGCGACATTTGGGGGTCATTGCTCCTCCTGAGGGTGGCTAGATCTTGTTGATAAAAACTTCCCGCGGTTTGCTGGTGCCGTCGGAGGGGCCGACCACACCTTCCTGCTCCATCTTCTCGATGATGCGGGCGGCCCGGTTGTAGCCGATCCGCAGCCTGCGCTGGATCATGGAGATGGAAGCCTGCTTGGTCTCGGCCACCAACGCCAGCGCGTCGTCGTAACGCTCGTCGATCTCTTCTTCGTCGCCGCCGTCCTCCTTCTCGTCCGAGGACTTCATCTCGAGGATGGACTTCTCGTAGACCGGCTTCCCCTGCTTCTTCAGGAACTCCACCACCCGCTGCACCTCGGTGTCGGAGACGAAGGCGCCGTGGGAGCGGAGCATCTTCGAGGTCCCCGGCGGCAGGAAGAGCATGTCCCCCATCCCCAGAAGCGACTCGGCGCCGTTACCGTCGAGGATGGTCCGGGAGTCGATCTTGGAAGAGACCTGGAAGGAGATCCTGGCCGGGAAGTTCGCCTTGATGAGACCGGTGATGACGTCGACGGACGGGCGCTGGGTGGCGAGGATCAGGTGGATGCCGGCGGCGCGGGCCATCTGGGCAAGACGGGCGATGGATTCCTCGATCTCGCGGCCGGCGACCATCATGAGGTCGGCGAGCTCGTCGACGATGACCACGATGTAGGGGAGATGGCCATGCTCCAGCTGGTCTTCCTTCTCCAGGAAGGCCTGGATAGCCGCCTCGCGCGCCTCCATGTCGTCGGTGTCGTCGACCTCGTCGGCCTCCTCGAGGACCACCACGCCCTTGGCACGCTCGGCTTCCCGCTCCGCCTCCCGCTCGGCCTGCTCCTTCTCGCTCTTCTCCAGCTCGCGGTTGTAGGAGTCGATGTTTCGGACCCCCTTGTCGCTCATGAGCCGATAACGCCGCCCCATCTCCTCGACCGCCCACTTTAGTGCCAGCGAGGCTTTCTTCGGATTGGTGACGACCGGCAGCAGCAGGTGCGGGATCCCCTCGTAGACCGAGAGTTCCAGCATCTTCGGGTCCACCATGATGATCCTGACGTCGTTGGGGGTGGAGGTATAGAGGAGCGACAGGATCATGGTGTTGATGGCGACCGATTTACCAGAGCCGGTGGCACCGGCCACCAGGAGGTGCGGCATCTTGGCCAGGTCGGTCACCAGCGGGTTGCCGGCGATGTCCTTGCCGAGGGCCATCGGGAGCTTCATCTTACCTTTGTGGAACTCCTCGGAGTTGAAGATCTCCTTCAGGGAGACCATCTCGCGGTCGCGGTTGGGGAGCTCGATGCCGACCACCCCTTTGCCGGGGATCGGAGCCACGATGCGGATCGAATGGGCCTGCAGCGCCATGGAGAGGTCGTCCGAGAGGCCGGCGATCCTGCTCACCTTGATGCCGGGGCCGGGGGCGAACTCGTACATGGTGATGACCGGGCCGGGGCAGATCTCCACCACCTCCCCTTCCACGCCGAAGTCGCGGAGCTTCTTCTCCACCAGCCGGGCGTTCATGGTCAGGGTCTCGCGGTCCTGGCGCTTGGTACCCTCCGGGGGAGGATCGAGTAGCGACAGGGGGGGAGTCCGGTAGTTTCCGTCCGCCTTGATGAACTCGAAGGCCTCCTGGATGGGAGCCGCCTTCTTCTCGTCCTTCTTCTTCTCCTTCTTGGCGGCCACCGCGTTGACCGGGGGCGCTGCCGCGGCAGGTTTGATGACCGGCGCCGACTGCGACTTGGGCTTCTCCCCCTTGGGCGCTTCCTTCTCCATCAGCTCGCGGTTGATGGCACGGCGCTCCTGGTAACGCGCCCAGCGGTCACGGAGGGCGGTCCCCCACCAGCTGGCGAAGAGGACGAAGGAGAAACGCGACAGCAGCATGGCGGCCGCGGCCAGCATCGGGAGGAGCACCAGGATGGCACCGACCTTACCGACGGCGCTCTTCAAGAAGGAGGCGAACTGGTAGCCGATGAAGCCGCCGGTCGGGACCCGCTGGCTCATCAGTTCGGTGAACTGGAGGTTGAAGGCGAAGAGCCCCGAGACGGACAGCACCAGCAGACTGTAGCCCACCGCCTTGTAGGGACGGAAGCGGATGGGATCCGAGGTGAAGGAGCGGTAGGCGTGGTAGATGAGGGTGATCGGGAAGAGATAGGAGGCGAGCCCCAAAAGCTGCAAGAGGAGATCGGCCACCTGCGCCCCGAAGGAACCGCCCAGGTTGTGGATGGCGGCTGCGTTGGAGGCGCTGTTGAAGGAGAGGTCCTCGCCATTGAAGGAGAGAAGTGCCACCAGGAGGAAGATGCCGGCGGCCCCGAGGGCCATCCCCTTCATCTCCTTGGTTACCTTGTCCTTCTTTTCTAGTTTTTGTTCGTCCGTCGTTGCCATTGTTTGCACCCAAAATACTGCTATACGTCCCCCCCTTTGAAAAAGGGGGGACAGGGGGGATTTGGCTTTATTCCTTTACCCGCCCCCTCGCTGCTTCGCTAATGGCCTCAAGCACTCCGTCGGTTTCCGTTAGCACCTGCCGGTCATCGAAACGAAGAACCCTCAAGTTAAGGGCAGCAAGCGCCTCATCGCGTGCAGCATCTTTTTGCATTGGTTCTTGCTCAAAATGCTGAGCCCCGTCAAGTTCGACAACCAGCTTTGCCTTCGGGCAATAAAAATCGACGATGTAGTTAAGTAATGGCTTCTGCCGATAGAAGATCAAGCCATCTAACTGCTTGTGCTTCAATCTGTGCCAAAGGTGTTGCTCTGCCTCTGTCAGATGGTTTCTTAAGTTCCGGGCGGGACGCTTCAGGTCACGACGATAGCGCTCCATACGGCCTCCGAAACCAAATCCCCCTAAATCCCCCTTTTTCAAAGGGGGACTTAATTGCTTGCCCCCCTCACAAAGACGGCGGGGCGGTCCCCCCCTTTGAAAAAGGGGGGACAGGGGGGATTTCGCCTTACATTTCCAGTACCAGCGGGAGGATTACCGGGCGGCGCTCGATGGTCTTGTTGAAGAAGCGGCGCAGCACCCGGCGGACTTCCAGCTTCACCTCGCTCCAGTCGGTCAGCACTTCGGTGTTGACCAGGGCCAGGGTGTCGAGCACCACCTTCTTCGCCTCGTCGAGATACTGCTGGCTCTCGTCCTCGAAGACGAAGCCGCGCGAGACGATGTCGGGGCCGTAGATGATCTCGCCGGAAGTCTGGTTGATGCCGATGATCACCACCACCATGCCGTCCTCGGAGAGGTGTTTCCGGTCCTTCAGCACCACGTTGCCGACGTCCCCCACCCCCTTGCCGTCGACGAAGACCCGGCCGGTCTCGATGTGGTCGGCGATCAGCGCCTCGCCGCGGTCGAACAGGATGATGTCCCCGTTGACCGCCAGGATGGTCCGCTCCTTCGGAGTCCCGACCCGCTGGGCGAGCTGGGCGTGCTTGACCAGGTGGCGGTACTCGCCATGCACCGGGACGAAGAAGCGCGGCCGCACCAGGTTGTGCAGAAGCTTCAGCTCCTCCTGGCTGGCATGGCCGGAGACGTGGACCTCGGAGACCTTCTCGTGGATCACCTCGGCGCCCCGGCGGTAGAGGTGGTTGATGAGATCCGAGATGGTCTTCTCGTTCCCGGGGATGAAGCGGGAGGAGAGGATCACGGTGTCCCCCTCCTCGACCTTGATCTGCTTGTGATCGTCCATCGCGATCCGGGTCAGCGCGCTCATCGGCTCGCCCTGGCTCCCGGTGGTGATCATGCAGACCTCCTCCTTGGGAAGCCGCGGCATCTCCTTCAGATCGATCAGGATATCGTCGGGGATCCTCAGGTAGCCGAGCTCGCGGGCGATCTGCACGTTGGCGATCATGGAGCGGCCGTTTAGAAGGACCTTTCTCCCGGTCTTCCGGGCGGCGTCGACCACCTGCTGCACGCGGTGGATGTTGCTCGAGAAGGCGGCCACGATGACCCTTCCGCTGCAACGGGGGAAGATCTCGGCGAAGGCCTCGCCCACCAGCCGTTCGGAAAGGGTGTACCCCTCGCGCTCCACGTTGGTGGAGTCGGCGAAAAAGGCCAGTACCCCCTCCTCTCCGTAGCGGGAGAAGGTCGCCAGGTCGGTCAGCTCCCCGTCCACCGGGGTCTGGTCGAGCTTGAAGTCGCCCGAGTGGATCACCACCCCTTCCGGCGACCTGATGGCCAGCGCGCAGCCATCCACGATGGAATGGGCGACCCTGATGAACTCCACGCAGAACTCGCCGAGGATCACCTTCTCGCGCGGCCGGACCACCCGGAGGTCCACCTTCTGGTCGAGGTCGAACTCCTTGAGCTTCTCCTTGACGAGGCCAAGGGTGAGTGCGGTGCCGAAGATAGGGGGATTGAGGTCCCGCAGGACATAGGGGAGTGCCCCGATGTGGTCCTCGTGGCCGTGGGTGAGGAGAATGGCCCGCACCTTGTCGGCCCGCTCCAGGAGGTAGGAGATGTCGGGGATCACGACGTCGATCCCGAGCA
This sequence comes from Geomonas sp. Red32, assembly GCF_023652955.1. Lineage (GTDB taxonomy): Bacteria > Desulfobacterota > Desulfuromonadia > Geobacterales > Geobacteraceae > Geomonas. The sequence continues at coordinate 807,150 of NZ_JAKLOY010000001.1, forward strand.
TGTACGGTTCGGGGAACATCAGGCCGCAGTCGACGATGACGATGTCGTCGCCGTACTCGAAGGCGGCCATGTTGAGGCCGATCTCGCCGAGGCCTCCTAAGGCCACGAACTTAAGGCCGCTTACCGTGGCTGTTGTGGTTACTTCTTCTTCCAATTCACTTCCTCAGGAATGTTCCAGATTCTACGTTAATGCGCTTTCGCCTCCATCCGCCGGGTTCTTCGTCGTTAGCATAGAGTCGAGAACATCGAACGTAGAACTTAGGTCCTTATTTGCCGCCCTGCACCTTGACCAGCTGAGCAATGCGGGCGTCGCAGCGGTCGATGTAGCTCTTGCCGGGCGTGGTCAACCAGGTGACGGCGTAGAACGAGCTCCTCAGCGAGCGGTAGGCGATGAGTGCCCGGGTCGCGTCGCCGTTTTGTTCGCAGAGCTGCCCCATCTCCCAGAGCTTGGCGGCGCTTTTCTCCACCAGCGGGGAGCCGGGGACGTACATGTGGATGGCGGCTTCATACCCCGCCACCGCGGAGGGGAAATCCCATCCGCCATACCCGCCGGTTGCCGCCCGCTCGCCCTTGGCGTAGAGGGCGTTTTGCCGGTACAGCACCGCTCCCGAGGTCATCACCAGGCCTATGACCAGTGCGGCCACCACGTTCACTGCTATTGTCTTAGCGTTTTCCATATCGTTTCCCGGGGGAAGCCCCCTAACTCTTGAAGAATCCGGGATCGGCGGCCAGCAGAGCCCCGAGGAGGCCGACCACCACCCCCACCAGGACGGCCAGGGCCGCCAATGCGTCGTAGGGAGTCTTCATACGGTGCGAGGCCGGGAGTCCCCAGCAGATCATCCCGATCCCCGCCACCACCATAGCCAGATACAGTATCGTCATTGCACTAAACCTCCAGCCTCGCGGCGATCGCCTCGCGCACCTTTTCCAGCAGCTCGCCTTCCGGCACCCCGGCCGAAGGAAGCGGCGGGGCAAAACTGATCCTGATGGTCCCCGGATAGAGCTCGATACGGTTGGCGGGGTTGATCGCCCGGCTCCCGTTGATGGTGAAGGGAACCACCGGGACGCCGGCCCGGATCGCCAGCATGAAGGCCCCCCTCTTGAAGGGGAGCAGGTGCCCGTCCTTGGTCCTCGTCCCCTCGGGGAAGATCACCACGCTGGCGCCGGCCGCGATCCTCTCGGCCGCCAGCTTCATGCTCTTGAGCGCCTTCCGTCCGTCGCTGCGGTCCAGGGGGATGTAGCCGGCGCGCCTCATGGCGGCACCGAAGAGCGGTATCCGGAAGAGCTCTTCCTTGGCGACCCAGGAGAAGAGGCGCGGAATGGCGAGGGAAAGGGCGTTGATGTCGAAGTTCCCCTGGTGGTTCCCCATGTAGATCACCGGGCCGTCCGTGGGAACGTTTTCGAGGCCGTCCACCTCGAGCTTTATGCGGGCCACCGTGAGCATCCCGCGACTCCAGAACTTGGCCACCGCATGCGCCAGCTTCTCGCTACCGCCGAGCAGGCCGCCGATGACAGCCAGGAAGGAGCAGAAGAGGGTGAAGGGGACCATGAAAAGGAGGTAGAGCCGCGCTCGTAACATGCATACACTCCTTCAGATAATCCCGGCTACGTTACTTTTTTTTACTAACAGAGTCAAACCAATTTGATGTGACAGTGCTGCGTATACCGCAGCTCATCGCTGCCGCCCCCCCTGCCGGGACAAAAAGAGAGGGGTGCCCCCTCGGAAGAGCACCCCTCGTTGTCAGCATCGCCGGTTCCCGGCCTATCAGAACTTCTCGAATCCCTGGTCTTCCTCGTCCTCCAGCACCAGGTGGTGTCCGCCGCCGGAGGCCGCCTGCGGCTTTCTCGCCTGGGGCTTGTCGCGTTTGGCCGACATGGTCAGCTTGGGCTCGGACAGGGACTCCCTGGGGAGCTGCCGCCGGGCCCGCTGGGCGACCCGGAAGTCGTCGATCCGGAAGAAGGCGATCATCGACTGCAGTTTCTCCGACTGCGACGACAGCTCCTCCGCGGTCGAGGCCATCTCCTCCGACGACCCGGCGTTTTGCTGGATGACCTGGTCGAGCTGCTGGATCGCCTTGTTGATCTGTTCGGCACCGGAGTCCTGCTCCCGGCTGGAGGCGCTGATCTCCTGCACCAGTTCCGCCGTTTTCTGGACATCGGGGAGGATGTTGGCCAGGAGGGATCCGGCGTGCTCGGCGACCTGGACGCTGGAGATGGAGAGCTCCGAGATCTCGGCCGCCGCTTTCTGGCTCCGCTCGGCTAACTTTCTCACTTCGGAGGCGACCACCGCGAATCCCTTGCCGTGCTCCCCGGCCCGGGCCGCCTCGATAGCGGCATTGAGCGCCAGGAGGTTGGTCTGGCGCGCGATCTCTTCGACGATGGAGATCTTGGCGGCGATGTCGTTCATCGCCTTGACCGTCTCGTTGACCGCCTTACCACCCTCGCGGGCGTCGACCGCCAGCTTCACCGCGATCTTCTCGGTCTGCTGCGCGTTGTCGGCGTTTTGCCTGATGTTGGCGGTCATCTCTTCCATCGAGGAGGAGACCTCTTCCGCAGAGGCTGCCTGCTCGGAGGCTCCCTGGGATAGCTGCTGAGCTCCGGCCGAGAGCTGGTCGCTGCCGGAGGCGACGTTGTTGGAAGAGGCCTTGACCTCCCCCACCACCTCGACCAGCTTGGCAACCATGGCCGCGAGCGCCTGCATCAGCTCGTCCTGGGGCGAGCGCTCCTTCAGTTCCACCATCAGGTTTCCGTCGGCGATCTCCTTGGCGGCGGCGGTGATCCCGTTGGTTGCGCCGATCAGCACGTTGAGGTTGTTCTTGATGTGGTTGAAATCCCCCTCGTAATTGTCGGCAATGGCGGGAGGGATGATCCCCTTGGAGATCTTCTCCACGTAGTCCGCTGCCATCTTGAGGGGGGTGATGACCGCGTCGAGAGTGCTGTTGACCCCCTCGACGATCTTGCGGTAGTCGCCGTTGTGGCGGGTGGCGTCCGCCCGGACCGCGAGATTGCCCCTCAGGGCCGCCTCGGCGAGCTTGTTGGCGTCGTCTATGAGGAGGTTGATGTTGTCGATGGCGCTGTTGAGGTTGTTCTTGATCTCGTTGAAGTCACCCTTGTACTGGTCGGTGATCTTCGGGGGCATGTCTCCCTTGGAGATGCGGTCCACGTAGCCCGCCGCCATGTGCAGGGGGCCGATCACCGCATCGAGGGTCCGGTTCATCCCCTCGACGATACCGCGGAACTCGAAGTCGATCTTCTCGGTGTCGCCGCGGGCGCTCAATTGACCGTTGATGGCCGCGTCGGAAAGGCGGTCCACCTCCTGGACGAGGGACTTGAGGATCCCGGAGATCTTGCGGGAAAGGAAGATCGCGGTGGCCACGCCGGCCACCATCACGATGAGGACCAGGATGGCCAAGGTCGTCACCACGCTCGACACCTTCTTCCCGATCGCCCCCTTGAGTCCATCGAGCCGCTTGTATCCGTCGATCGCGAAATCGGAGGCGGTCGCTTCCATGTTGTGGATGGCGTCTTTATACTCTCCCATGGCCTGGTTGCCCGCGACAGGGGTGGTTATCTTTCCTTGCACGATGGCCTGGTAAACCTTGGGAAAGCCGGCACGGTAGGTGGACAGGTCGCCACGGAGGGCCTTCACCGTCTCACGGTCTTTCGGATCCACCGCTACCTTCTCCAGCGTCTGCATCCGCTGCTCGACCTTCTCCTCCTCTTCCTTCCACTTCTTGTAATACTCCTGCACCTTTTCGGGCGAAGCGCAGTTGAGGATGACGTCCTTTTCGTAACGCCGGAGCCCCAGGATGTTGGCCCGTGCCCGGCCTGCGTGCTGGGCGATGACACCGTCGCTGTCGAGATCTTTGCCGACCTCGCGATTGATGCTGCTGGCGCCCCAGTATCCGGTGGCGGCGACCACGATGGTCAATAACAATAACAGGCCGAATCCAAGCGAAAGCCGAACAGCAATCTTCATGCGGGTGAACATACTGCCTCCTCTGTCATAGCTCTGGGTACAGTGACTGGAGTTATCGGTGCAACCGTTTAAATTAATCGGCATATTGGGGGGTTAAGTTAAGTGAAGAAAAGAAAGATTATCAATTTATAATTTGTTAACGATTATGCTCTATCTTCTTACAGCCCGGTTACTTTTCTCCTATCAGGACGGCAATCAACCACTTAAACGGCATCCATGAAAAACAGTCATCGAATCAGCATCGGCCACTCCTCCTTCCCGAAGAAATGGTGGGAGTAATGGTGCAGAAATGCGGAAAGGGGGCGCCTTCTCAGGCACCCCCTTTCCGCTAAGCTACTCAAATTTTAAGGGAGGTGGCCCCGGCTAGTCGGCCACCGGATCGGGAATGGCAAAGAGATCGTCGTCCTCCGCGGCCTCGTCTTCGAGCGCGCCTGCTTCGGCAAGGCCACCCTCCCACTTGGCAACCACCGCGGTGGCGATGGAGTTACCGATCACGTTGGTCGCGGTGCGCCCCATGTCGAGGAACTGGTCGATCCCCATGATGAGCAGCAGGCCCGCCTCGGGAAGGTTGAACATCGGGAGGGTCGCCGCCACCACGACGAGGGAGGCGCGGGCGACCCCGGCCATACCCTTGCTGGTCACCATGAGGACCAGGAGGATGGTGATCTGCTTCGAGATCGAGAGCTCGACGTTGAAGGCCTGGGCGATGAAGATCATGGCGAAGGCCTGGTAGATCATGGAGCCGTCGAGGTTGAAGGAGTAACCGAGCGGCAGTACGAAGCCGGCGATCTTGTCGGAGACGCCGAAGCGCTTCAGCTGCTCGAGGGTCTTAGGATAGGCGGCCTCGGAGCTCGCGGTGGAGAAGGCGATCAGCATCGGTTCCTGGATCATCTTGAGAAGCGGAATGGTGCGCCCCCTGAGGACGACTGCGCCGGCGGCGATCAGGACCATCCAAAGGGCCGCCAGGGAAAGGTAGAAGCCGGAGATGAACTTCCCGTAGGTGAGGAGCACCCCGAGACCCTGCACGGTGATGACCGAGGCGACCGCGGCGAAGACCCCCAGCGGGGCAACCCACATGACGTAGTCGGTCACCTTCAGCATGACATGCCCGAGTTCGCTCACGAATTTCAGGATGGTGCGGTTCTGCTCCTTTTTCAGAGAGCCGATGGCGAACCCGAAGAAGACCGAGAAGACCAGGATCTGGAGGATCTCGTTCTGCGACATTGCCTCGAAGAAGCTCTTCGGGAAGACGTGGGTGACGAAATCCTTGAGGTTGAGCGACGAGGTCTTGAGGTTGGTTGCGGCGCCTGCGGCGGGGAGTGCCAGGTTCATGGCGTGTCCCGGCTGCAGGACGTTGACGAAGAGCATACCGATGAAAAGCGAGGAGAGGGAGGCGCAGAGGAACCAGCCAAGCGCCTTGACGCCGATGCGGCCGACCGCCTTGGAGTCGCCCATCCCGGCGATGCCGGAGACCAGGGTAGCGAACACCAGCGGGCCGATGATCATCTTGATCAGCCGCAGGAAGATGTCGGTCACCATGGAGAAGTACCCCGCGACTTCCTTCGCGTCAGCCGCGTTGACGCTCACATTGCAGGCGTAGCCTACCAGGATACCGAGCACCATCCCGGCCATGATACATAGTGTGAGTTTGTTCTTTTTCATCGGTGCTTCTCCTTCTCCTCGTGCATGGAATGGGTGCTGGCCAGCGCGGCTGGTTACCGCTGGTCCAGGGGCTTCTCAAGGAATCCTCGGGCGGGAGGATCAGGCCGGGCGTTCGTGGTGCTCCGTTCGGGCCACGCTTTTTGAGCAAGGGAGATGCCAACCAGGGGTGTCGAAGCTAAGGTACCGGGGTTATTAGAAAATTACTCTGTTTGGGGAGTTGCGCCGGGCGTGAAGGGTTATAACTTTCCGGCGCACACAGAGGCACTAGCGGGTGGATTCATGGAGTAAATGTCCAGTTATTACCCGAGGTTGCGCGGAAGTTATCGCGGATCGCCTAGTCATGACCGTTCCGTAGCGGCGCCTGGTTCCGTAGAGGAGGGCAAAACACGGGGATGGGCGGTGAGGTGGAAGGTTGTGCACTTCAAATCCCCCCTGTCCCCCCTTTGACAAGGGGGGAACCTGGTTCCCCTGGCATCCTTGAAAAGAGATGTTGCGAAGGGAGGACGGGGGGGATTTTTCTGAAGGTGGCCCATCGATAACGTCACCGAGAGGGCCGGGGATGTGGATGCGATCAGTTCTGCTTCTTGAGCCTCTTACTGAGCGCTGGCTGCGAGATGCCGATCAGGCGTGCAGCGATGGACTGGTTCCCGGAGGCACGGGTCATGGCCTCGGCGATGAGAAGGTCCATGATCTCCCGGGCGGAGGGGAGCGGCGCCGACGGAAGGAAAACCGACCCCGCCGCCGACAGCGCGGCACTCCGCTCGGCCGGACTGAATCCCTGCTTGTCCATGGCGCGCTTGAAGGAGTCCATCGAGAGCATGCGGTTTTCGTGAAGGCTCATGGCGTCGTAGACCATCGATCTGAGCTCGCGGACGTTGCCGGGGAAGGGATAGGTGGAGAGGAGGACCGGGAGCTCTTTCGGAACGGTCGGCTTCCTCTTGCCGAGTTCGTTCGCGGCCTCTTCCAGAAAGTGATCCAAAAGGGGTGCGATATCGCCCGGGCGCTCGCGCAGAGCCGGGATGTGGACGTGGTGGGCGCAGAGACGGTAGTAGAGGTCCTTTCTGAACTCGCCGCGGGCCTGCTTGGCCCCGAGGTCGTGGTGGGTGGCGACCACCACCCGGGCGTTCATGCGCTTGGGCAGGTCGCTACCCAGCGGGAAGTATTCCCCCTCCTGGAGAAGACGGAGAAGCTTCACCTGCGACGGCGTGCTGAGATCGCCGATCTCGTCCAGGAAGAGGGTCCCGTCCGCCGCCTGCTCGATCATGCCGCGGCGGGTGATGTCGGCGCCGGTGAAGGCACCTCTCGTATGGCCGAAGAGGGTATCGCTGAAGACGTTATCGTCCAGACCCGCCACGTTGACCGAGACCAGTTTCCTCTGGGCACGGCTCAGCCGGTGGATGGTCCTCGCTACCAGCTCCTTCCCTACCCCGCTCTCCCCGGTGACCAGGACCGGCTGGCTGCTCCTGGAGACCGCCTCGATGTAGCGGAAAATAGAGCGCATGGCCGGATCCCCCGAGACGATGTCGGCGAAGGCCTCCGGATGCTCCAGCTTGTCGGTGAGAAGGCGCGACTGCATCTCGCGGTTTTCCCGCTGGAGCTCGATCATGCGGATGGCGCGCTGCACCCCCTGCACCAGGCGCTCCTCCTCGACCGTCTTCACGAAGAAGTCGAAGCCGCCGCGTTTCATGCACTCCACCGCGGTCTCCACCTGGTTGAGCCCCGAGATGACGATCACCGGGATGTCGGGATGTTCCTGCACGATGGTGGCGAGCAGCTCGTCTCCCGAGATGTAGGGCATGTTGAGGTCGAGGAGCACCAGCCCGATGCCGCCGCGGGCGAGGATTCCCATCACCTCGCGGCTGTCGCTGCAACGCACGAGGTTGCTGATCCCCGCCGACAGGCCGAGCGTCATGCCGAGGCTTCTCAGCCACGCCTCCTCGTCGTCCACCATCAAAATCCCGAAGGAAGGATACAGTTCATCCATCATCAAGCTCCGTCTCCTTTACCGGCTAAAGACTTTTCTCCCGCCGCTCCCGCAGGGAGCGCCACCGTCACCGTCGTCCCCTCCCCGACCGCCGAGGAGAACAGCAGCCGTCCCTGGTGGTCCTTGACGATCCCCGCCGACACCGACAGCCCGAGCCCCGTTCCTCCCTGGTCCCTCTTGGTGGTGAAGAAGGGATCGGTGAGATGGGAGACGTGCTCGGCCGGAATGCCGATCCCTTCATCGCTTACCGAAACCAGCACCTCCCCTGCGTCCTGATCGAACGAGGTCGCCACCCGTATCCCCTTGTCAGGCGAAGGGAGCGCCTGGCAGGCGTTGAGGATCAGGTTGACCACCACCTGCTCGATCCTCTGCGCATTCCCGCGGCAGCGCGGAAGACCATCGGCGCAGCTGACCTCGAACCGGCGAGTCGCCTTCTTGATGGAGTTCTCCACCAGCCGGACCGATGCCGCCACCACCACGTTGAGATCGACCGACTCGTTCAGATCCGAATCGTCCTTCCTCGCGAAATCCTTGAGGTCATCCACGATCCGCTTTATCCGCCGGGCGCCGTCGTGCATCTCGTCGAACATCCGCGGTGCCTCGTCGCGCACCTGCGAATACCGGATCCCGCCGATCATGAAATCCCCGTGCTCCTCGAAGCGCTCCTCCAGGCTGGACTGGGCCGACTGAAAGAGCTTCTTGAGGACCGGAATGTTGAGAAGGATGAGACCGGTAGGGTTGTTGATCTCATGGGCGACGCCGGAGACCAGGATCCCGAGCGACGCCATCTTGTCGGCCTGGATAAGCTGCTGCTGGTGCTGCTGGAGCTCCGCCGTCGCCTGCGCCACCCGCCGCTGGAGGGTCCGCGACCAGATCACCGTGCCGCCCAGCACGAGCAGCAGAGGAACCACCACCATGGCCAGGTACCGGAGGATCTTACCCAGGGAAGGCTGCTGGGGCTCCAGGACTCCCAGCCACTTGTCGTAGATCTTCTGGTAGCGGCCGGTGTTCTTCACGATGGCGAGCCCCTGGCTGAAGGTCGACAGCAGCTCGGCGTTCCCCTTCTTCACCCCGTAGCCGTAGTAGCCACCGGCAAAGGGGTGGCCGACCGCGACGATATTGGACAGCCCCAACTCCCGCCCGAGGTACAGGCCGGGGAGGTTACCGACCAGCGCGTAGTCGTGCTTTCCCGACGATAAGAGCCTCAGCGCATCGGCGTGGGTATCGACGAAGAAGAGCTTGGCCCCGATGTCGTGGGTGAGGAGGTAGTCGTGCATGTTGCCCCCCTTTTGCACGATCACCTCCTTGCCGCGCAGCGCCTCCAGCCCCGATACCGGCTGGGCGCCTCTGCGGGCGAAGATGGAGGTATGGATGATGTTGTGCGGGGGGGAGAAATCGACGGTCTTGCTGCGGGCCTCGGAACTGGTGATCCCCTCGAGGATGTCGATGGATCCGTTCTCCAGGCCGTGGCGCATGTCGTCCCAGTTGCCGAGCCGGATCTCCACCTTGATTCCCATCACCTCGGCGATGGCACGGGTGAGTTCGACGTTGAAGCCAGCCGGCTGGCCGTTTTTGTCGAGGAACTCGTAGGGAGGGAAGTTCTTGTCGCCCCCGACGACCACTACCGTGGGGGGGTGAGCCGCGGCGGCCTGCCCGGCCCAGCACGACACGCTCCCGGCCACCAGGGAGAGCGCCAGAACGAGGGGGAAGAGCAACTTTTTCGAAACCAACCAATGCCGCACGAAGTACCTTTCACTATCGAGACAATGCCCCCCGCTACGGCCGGAATAACCGGCGGGCGGAAGATTCGACTATAGGTCGCCCCCTATTTTTTGTAAAGAGTCAGCTTTCCCGCCGTGACGAGCCGGCATCCTGCCAAGACGACGGAGCGGCTCCCCGCAGTCATTGGGGCAGCAGGAATACTCAATGATCTGTCCAGCCATCCAAGCCATCCTTTCACACTGCCCGGCTCCGTGTCACATCCCCGCCGGATTGCCACCCCTCCCTCAGTAGGCAATCATTACTCTCCGCTGCTCGCTCACGGAAAAACTTCGACGGCAGCAATATTTTCCCTTGACTGAACTTGGCCATTCCTTTATAAGTGATTTCGGTTTTCAAAATCGCCACCGTGACTGCGGCGCTACTGCCTGCCGATCTCTCCTGCCCATTGCCAGGAGATCCCGCCCTCAGTTCACCGGGATCCCCATACCGGGTACCATCCGCTGCACATCCACACCCGTTGACTGAAAGTGATTTTCTTTTTCTCGCGCGGCAGTTTTGAGTACCGCGCCTACCGTTGAGACAGGAGGAGAATTCATCATGGCGAAACCGGCACCCGACGTTCTTTCGCACGCATCGGCAACCGGCCAGGGACAGAGCCCGGCACGCTCGTGCTGGCAGGAATTCTCCCCGCGCTTTGCCGACGAACGCGAGTGCCTCGCCTCCTTCCTCGCCCTGGAATGCGCCGAGGTGCTCGCCGGACAGAAGCCTGCCAACCTCCTCAACCTGTCCAACAAGCGCCGCTCCTGCGGCCGCAACCTCTACCTTCTCTGGAAAAACCACGGGGATGCACTCCTCAGCCGGAGCGGCCTGAGCGCCAAAGTGCTGGACGACCGTGGACACTCCCTGTTGCTCATGTTCTACCGCCCCGAAAGCCTTCAGGCCCTGCTCGACCGCAACCCGGTCGCGGCCCTCCTTGCCCGGGCCGGCTATCCGCGTCCGCTCGACTGCCGGAGCGCCCTCTCCCACCTGCAGTCCCGCGTGATCGCCGGCGGCCACGATTTTCCCCACGAAATCGGGGTCTTTCTCGGCTATCCCCTGAAAGACGTCGTCTGCTTCATGGGCTGGGGCAAGGCCCCCTTCACCTGCCAGGGACCGTGGAAGATCTTCGGCAATCCCACCGAGAGCCTCCGGCTCGCCGAAACCCACCGCGCCTGCCGCTGCCATATGTCGCAGCTGCTCGACCGGGGTTGCAATCCCATCGACTGCCTTATGGCCTCCGGAGCGGCTGCCACTCCCGGGGAGACGGAACTTTTCCGCGCCGCCTGAATGAAAATGACTTTCATACCCATCGCCGCTTCCCTGCGAGGTGGCTTACCGAAAAGAGGAGAGAGCAAGATGATGCCGTTGGTACTTTTGGAGATCGGCGAGGTCGGAGAAATCGTCGAGGTGCGGACCGTCAAGGCCCCCTTCGGGGAAAGCGCGTGCGACTGCAGGGTTGAGGAAATGGGCCTGAGAGTGGGCAAAAGCGTCGAGATGCTGCGCAACTGCGGCGGACCGATCCTGCTCAAGGTGGACGAATCGAGGCTCGCGGTGGACCGGAGCCTGGCAATGAAAATCATGGTGAAGGGGGCTGGACGGTGACCAATCTTTCAATGTTGAAACCGGGGGACAAGGCGCGCATCAACGCCATAGGGACCAAGGGGCCCCTCAGGAGAAGGCTTATGGACATGGGTGTGCTGGTCGGGGAGGAGATCCGGGTCGAGAAGGTGGCACCCCTCGGCGATCCCATCGACGTGAAGATCAAAAGCTACCACCTTTCGCTGCGCAAGAACGAGGCGGAGGAGATCGGCGTGGAGGTGATCCGGTGAGCCAGGGAAACCTTAAAGTGGCCGAGACCGACTACACCGCCGCCGAGGCAGGCACCCCGCAATCCGGTGCCAAGCGGGTCATCACCGTGGCGGTCGCCGGCAACCCGAACGCCGGCAAGTCCACCCTCATCAACGCCATCGCCGGGGCGAGGCTGCACGTCGGCAACTGGCCCGGCGTCACCGTCGAGAAGAAGGAGGCCTCCTTCGAATACCAGGGGAACCGGATCCGGCTGGTCGATCTCCCCGGCACCTACTCACTCTCCCCCTACACCCAGGAGGAGATCATCGCCCGCGACTACCTGGTACACGAGCGCCCCGACCTGATCCTCAACGTGGTGGATTCCACCAACCTGGAACGGAACCTCTACCTCACCGTACAGATCCTCGAGCTCGGCATCCCGGTGGTGATGGCCCTCAACATGAGCGACGAGGCCGCCGGCAAGGGGTACCGGCTCGACGTGGGCGCGCTGGAGGAGATGCTGGGGGTGGCCGCCATCCCGACCTCTGCCACCAAAAAGAGCGGCCTGGACACCCTCCTTTCGGCGATCCTCTCCACCGCCGGCGATCTACACTCCCGGCGCCCCCGGGTCCTCAACTACGGCGGGGACCTCGAGTCCGCGGCCTCCGCCCTGGCGAACGAGCTCTTCAAAGAAAACCCGAAGCTTCTCGAACGCTACCCGGTGCGCTGGCTGATGCTCAAACTGATGGAAGGCGACCGGCAGATGTGGGAGGAGTCGGGCTTCTCGGACCAGGAACTCCTCGATCGCACCCTCCACCACCTGCACAGCGCGCACGGCGACGACGTCGAGTCGCTCATGGCCGAGGCCCGCTATTCCCTCGCCTCCGGGCTCACCCGCGAGGTCCTGCGCAAACCGGAGCTGAAGAAGGAGGAGCTGACCGAGAAGATCGACCGGGTGGTGCTCGACCGCTTCCTCGGCATCCCGATCTTCCTCGGCGCCATGTGGCTGATGTTCAAGCTGACCTTCGATCTCTCCAAGCCGTTCGGGGATTGGATCAACGACATGGCGGGGGGGCCGTTCAAGCACTGGGCCAGCATCCTGCTGGGAGCCATCGGCGCCCCCGACTGGACCGTTTCGCTCGCCACCGAAGGGGTGATCTCCGGCGTGGGCTTCGTGCTGGTCTTCGTCCCGGTCATCTTCCTGATGATGTTTTTCATCACCTTTCTCGAAGGGAGCGGCTACATGGCCCGCGCCGCCTTCGTCATGGACCGCGCCATGCATTCCATCGGGCTCCACGGGAAGTCCTTCATCCCGATGCTCCTCGGTTTCGGCTGCAACGTCCCCGGCATCTACGCCACGAGAACGCTGGAGAACCCGCGCGACAAGGCGCTCACCGCCCTGCTCATCCCGCTCATGTCGTGCGGCGCCCGCCTCCCCGTCTACGTCGTCTTCGCCGGGGCCTTCTTCCCCAACAGCTCCGGGACCGTCATCTGGTCGCTCTACGTGATGGGGATCTCGCTTGCCATCCTGATGGGGCTCATCTTCAAGAAGACCCTCTTCAGGGGCGAGGCGCCGATGTTCATCATGGAGCTCCCCCCGTACCGGATGCCCTCCTTCCAGAGCCTCTGCGTACACACCTGGGAGAAGGGGAAACACTTCCTGATCAAGGCCGGTACCTACATCTTCGCCGTCTCGGTGCTGGTCTGGTTCCTCCTCAACCTCCCGTGGGGGGTGGAGAACAAGAGGGATTCCTACCTCGGCAAGGCCGGCCAGGTGATGGCTCCCGCCCTCGCCCCCTTGGGGTTCGGCACCTGGCAGGCGGCCTCCTCGCTGGTCACCGGTGTCATCGCCAAGGAGATCGTGGTCGGGACCATGGGCGAGATCTACGCCCCCACGAAGGAAGAAGCGAAAAAAGTGGAGAAGCCGGTCAGGGAAGAGATCAAGGAAGTGGTCTTCTCCTTCGGCAAGGCCTGCAAGGAATCGGTCACCAACGTGGTCTCCACCTTCGGCGTCAGCGGTCTCGACACCCAGGAAAAGGAGGAGCGGTCGGCTCTCAAGGGGATGGTAGCCAAAACCTTCACCCCGCTCACCGCCTACGCCTTTATGGTCTTCGTCCTTTTGTACATGCCATGCATGGTGGTGGCCTTCGCCATGCGGCAGGAGTTCGGTTCGTGGAAATGGTTCGGGGTGGCCTTCGCCTACCAGACGGTGCTCGCCTGGGGCATGGCGTGCCTTATCTATCAGGGCGGAAGCCTGCTGGGACTGGGAGGTTGAAATGGGAATATCCGACGTGATTATCGCCGCGGCCCTGGTATCGGGGTCTGTGTACATCCTCTACCGCTCCCTCTGGAAGAAGAAGGGGCACTGCCACGGCTGCAACGGGAACTGCGGAGGGAAGGAGTGCTAGGTAAGCGGACCGGTCAGTGAACGAGTGGCTCTTCATGCCGCACTATGGGTAGGGTGGGGAGCATGACACCTGGCGCCGTAAGGGAAATACAAAAGGGGGACCGGCCGCTCGTCGTACAAGCAGCGGTCCCCCTTTCTCTTGGCAGGAACCGGAAGCGCCCCCTCTTTCCTCGGGATCTAAATCGACTTTCTCCAGGCGAGCCTCTTCTCCAGCCAGCGGGAGAAGGAGGTGAAGCTGAAGCAGAGGACGAAGTAGACCGCCGCGATGAAGATGAAGATCTCGGTGGGATAGGACATGGTCCTGTTGTTCACCTGGGTCGCTACGTGGGTCAGCTCGGAGACCCCGACGATGAAGGCGAGCGAGGTGTCCTTGATCAGCGAGACGAACTGGTTCACGAAGGAGGGGATCATGTTCCGCATCCCCTGCGGGAGCACGATGTACAGCATCGCCTGCCACCCCTTGAGCCCGGTCGAGATGGCCGCCTCGACCTGCCCCTTGGGAATCCCCTCGATACCGGCGCGCACGATCTGGGACATGTAGGCGGAGGTGAAGATGGTAAGCCCCATGATGACGGTCTGGCTCTCCGGGACGGTTTTCCCCATCAGGGCGGGGAGCAGGAAGTACATCCAGAAGATGACCATCAAAAGCGGCAGCCCCCGCACCGTGTTGATGACGAGGTTCACCGGGTAGCGGATGACCGCGAAACGGGAAAGGCTCAAAAGCCCCAGGATCAGTCCCCCGAAAAAGGAGAGTATGCAGGAGACTACCGCGAGATAGAGGGTGAGCCCCAGGCCGCCCAGCGGACCGTTGGGATAGCGGCCGATCATGAAGTAGGTGATATTGTCGACAATAACGCTGAAATCCATACGAGTTCTCCAGTTACGCCGGCCGTGGTCCGGCCGGAACTAAGGTCATCAAGCCCGGTGCGCGTTCAGGACCTTTTTGTTGTACAGGTCCATGAGCGTGGTGATGGTCACTGAAAGTCCCAGGTAGACCACGGTCGCCGCGGTAAACGCCTCGAATCCCTTGAAGGTGTAGCTTTCCACCTGGCGTGCCTGGTAGGTGACCTCCATGACGCCGATGGTCATGGCCAGCGACGAGTTCTTGGCGAGGTTCAGGAACTGGTTGACCAGCGGCGGGACGGTGATGCGCACCGCCTGGGGCAGGATGATGTACTGCATCGAGCGCAGGTAGGAGAACCCGGCGCTGCGGGCCGCCTCCATCTGCTCTTTGGGGATGGAGAGGATACCCGAGCGGATGTCTTCGGCGATGAAGGCCGAGGTGTAGATGATCAGTGCGATGACCGCGGCGGCGAATTCGAAGTTGGTGTTGTTCAGCCAGTCGTTGACCGCCATCGGCAGGATCTTGTAGGAGCCGAAGTACCAGAAGAAGATCTGGACCAGCAGCGGGGTGTTGCGGAAAAACTCCAGGTAGGCGGAGGCCATCCAGCGCAGGGGCCGGTAATGGCTCATCTTCAGCACGGCGATGACCAGTCCGAGCAGGAAGGCGCCGACGATGCCGATCGCGGAAAGCTCCAGGGTGACCTTCAGCCCCGAAACGAGCCATTCGAAATATTTGCCGGAGGTGACCACCGACCAATCAAAGTTGTAATGTAGCACGAGAAACTCTCCATCAGGTGGCCGGAGCGCCGCCGCCCCCATCTCCACGGGGATCTTCGGGCGGCAAACGCTCCGGCGGCGTTACGCTAGTCAGCCTTGAACTTGAAGTTACGCTTCAGGTGGAACGCGGTGGAAGGACCGAACCACTTCTCGAAGATCCTCCTTGCTTCGCCGCTCTTCTCCATTTCCAGCAGGGTCTTGTTGACGAAGGCGATGAACTTGACGTCGTCTTTGCGCATGCCGAGGCCGTACGGCTCGTCGGAGATCTGGACGTTCGGGATTTCGAACTTGGCCTTGTTGGGGGCCTTGGCGAGGATACCGGCCAGGATCGCCTCGTCGGTGGTCACCGCCGCCACCTTACCCTGCTGCAGGGCAAGAAACGCCTGCGGGTAATCGTCGAACGAGAGCACGGTCGCGGTCGGGATGGCCTTCTTGACGTTCTGCTCGGAGGTGGAGCCCTTGGCGGTGCCGATCTTCTTGCCGGCCAGGTCTTTCAGGCTTCTGACCGAACCCTTCTTGGTGATGAATTTCTGGCCGGTGGCGAAGTAGGTGTGGCTGAAGCCGATCTGCTTGGCCCGCTCCGGGTTCTTGGTCATGGTAGCCGCGATGATGTCGATGTTCCCTTCCATGAGCTGCGGCATGCGCGAGGCGGAGGTGACCGGCTTCAGCTCCACCCTGACCCCCAGTTTCTTGGCGATCGCCTTGACGATGTCGACGTCGTAGCCGACGATCTCGCGGCTCTTCTCGTCCACGTAGCCAAACGGCGGGAGCGAATCCTTCACCCCGGCGACCAGCACCCCTTTCTTCTTCACGTCGGCCAGGGTATCGGCAGCGAACGCCGCCTTACCGGCCGTGCAGGCCAGCACCAGTCCCAAAACTACAGCAGCCAATCTTTTCATCATTGCATCTCCTTTAGTGGTAGTGCCGGAAACAAACGGCTTCGTGGTTTCGACGCCTCAGTGCATCGGCGACAGCAGCTGCTTCAGGAACTGCTTCGCCCGGTCGTGCTGCGGGTTTTTGAAGAATTCCAGCGGCTTCGCCTCCTCGAGGATGACGCCGTGGTCCATGAAGACCACGCGGTCGGCGACCTCGCGGGCGAACCCCATCTCGTGGGTGACCACCACCATGGTCATGCCGGTCTTGGCGAGATCCTGCATGACCGCCAGCACCTCCCCGATCATCTCCGGGTCCAGGGCGGAAGTCGGCTCGTCGAACAGCATGATCCTGGGCTTCATGGCCAGCGCCCGGGCGATGGCGACCCGCTGCTGCTGTCCGCCGGAGAGCTGGGTCGGGTAGGCGTCCCGCTTCACCGCCAGGCCGACGCGCTCGAGCAGGGCCATCGCCTGCTCCTCGGCCTCCTTCTTCGGGGTCTTCCGGATCTTGGTGGGGGCGAGGGTGATGTTGTTCAGCACCGAGAGGTGCGGGTAGAGATTGAACTGCTGGAACACGAAGCCGACCTCGGCCCTGAGCCTGTTGATGTCGGTCTTCTTGCTGCAGAGATCCATGCCGTCGACCACCAGGCTCCCTTCGTTGATCGGCTCCAGCTGGTTGATCGTCCTGATGAGGGTCGATTTGCCGGACCCCGAGGGGCCGCAGACGACCACGACCTCCCCCGGCTTAACGTGGAGATCGATGCCGTTTAATACGTGAAGCTTTTTGAACCACTTGTGGACGCCTTGAAACTGGATCATCTGCTGCTCCTTTTCTTTGTGAATCTGTGTAACGGATAAAGCTGTCGCTTCTCAGAAATTCCTGACTATGTGGCCGCGCACCATCTCCTCGAAATCGGCGTCCTGGTCGCCCCGGTAGACGAGCGAGGAGGCGATCTCGGCGGCCAGGATGGCGTAGAGATACTTGGGCGGCAGGCTCTTCAGGCGCCGCTGGTAGCGCGGGCTCTCGCCGAAGAGCTTGGGGAGATGGCTCATGACCACCCGGTTGAAGGGTGGCTGCAGGCAGAGCTGGGGCCTGGACTGGAAGAACTTGAAGAGCCGCGCATAGATCCCGTTGATCTCGGCGCTGATGCTGTCGGAGATCTCGGTGTAGAGCTGTCCGCATCCGGGCGCCTGCCGCCGTCTGAGGATGAGGCGCGCCTCGTCGGCCGCCCGCTTCTCCAGGATCTCGATCACGTCCGCCACGTACCGCTCCTTCACCTCGAGAAACTCCCTCTCGGTCAAAAGGAGGTTGGCGATGATCTCGTAGGAGGAGGAGATCACCCCGCACTTGTTGGCGGAGGCGTCCCGCATGACGATCACCCCGCGCCGCTGGAGCTGCTCGCGTGCCTCCGGGGTGATGAAAGAGTTCGCCCCCTCCACGATGACCCGCGCGCTCGGCCTGCCGTCCTCGGCGAAGAACCGTTTCCAGTTGTCGCGGTCGATGGTCTCGGGCCTCCCGCCGGCCGGGATGAAGAGGTCGGCCTCCACCGAGAAGACCAGCTCGTCGTACTCCCGCGAGAACTCGTCCAGCGAAACCCACTGCTCCTCGAGGCCGTCACCCCCCATGGTGAGCTTCCGGTAGAGCTCCCTCAGCCCTTCCGTGCGCCGCTGGCTGCGGTAGAGGATGAAGCCGCCGTTATGCAGCGCCGCCGGGTCGAAGCGGTCGAGGTCCTCTTTCATGAGCAGCCCGCGCAGCTCCCGGGGGTCGGCCCCGAGCGGGTCGTAGAGTGCCGCGGTCCCGTCCAGGATCAGCCGCATCTGCGCCTTCGGGCAGCTATCGAGCATGATCCGCATGGCGTTGCCCGCCACGTCGCCGTTAGGACCGCCGGTGAACTTCACCGAGAAGGGATCGCGCCTCAAGTCGATGCCGATCTCCCCCATGGTTATCTCGGCGAACTTGACGACGCCGGTGGAGGTGACCCCGTACTCCTTGTGGTTGATGCCCACCTTCTTGCTGGACATGATGCCGATCCCGAGGAGGTAGCCACGCTGCACCGAGAGGGAGGCGACCGCCTCCACCATGCTGTCGTGCATGTTCTCGTCCGGCCCCAGCTCGATCGGCTCGTCCTCGGCGTAGTAGTCGATCACCCGCGGGTCGGCGGCCCGGCCGTTCTTGGTGACGAAGATGTCCAGGAAGGCGTTGATGAAGCCGTACTGGAGCTTGTACAGCCGCCAGGTCTCCAGCTCCCGCTCGGGGCTCTTCAGGTCGGAGGCGTCCAGCACCACCACCATCTTGGAGCCCCCCTCGTAGATGTCCTTGTTCTTCAGGTGCTGGGTGTTGGCCAGCACGTACACCTCGCGCAGAAGGGTGGTCGCGCAGGTGGTGTAATCGTCCCGGCTTCTCGCGACGATGGTGCGCCACCCGCCGCGGGCGATGTCCGAGAAGCCGACGTGGTATCCCGCGCCGTGGCGCCCGAAGAAGAAGGTGATCCTGAACGGCACCGCGCTGGGCAGGTCGGCGGTGAACTCCTCCCCGAGCTCCGCCAGGTAGGCCGGGCTCAGCCGGAAGGCGAGCGCCTGCTTGGCGGGGACGAAGAAGTTGGTCTTCAGGGTGTGCCGTATGAAGAGGAGCGCGCAGCTGAAGATGGCGCGGCGCATCTCGTCCAGGTGGCGGTGTCCCGTGTTGTAGTGCTCGATGGCGGCCGACGCCTCGGCCAGCCGCTCGCCGTACAGTTCCTCCCGGTTGTCGAGGGAGGGATCGAAGCGGCTGCGGAAGAGCTCGATCAGCCGGAGCGCGAACTCCGGATTGGAGAGGAAAGCCCCCTGCACGTCCTCGCGCCCGAAGCGATCGGGCTGGTTGTGGGCGAGGTTCGTGTGGCAGAAGCCGATCATGGCGCTGAGGAGGGCGGCTTCCTCCCCGCCGGCCAGCCCGCCGGTGACGAGCTCCCGGTACAGCGGGGAGTGGGTCGCCAGCATCTGGGTCGCGTAGAGCTCCCGCTTGAGGACGGTGAAGAGCTCGTCCCCCTTATCGAGCGGCAGCCCGTCCCTCCTCCTCACGAAGAAGGTCCCCAGGAAATACGGATGGGTGCCGTTGGTGATGGTCAGGCAGTAGGCGCGCCGGACGCCGATCTCCAGGCGGTTGAAGACCTCCATGGTCTGCTGGAGGAAATCCTTCTGCGGAGGGTTCCCCACCGCGAAAAGCACCCGCGACTCCCCCGAGCGATCCGGCTCCTCCACGTCCAGGAAGAGTCCCCCGCCCGCGTTCCCCTGCTCGAAGAGCCAGACCAGCTGGGCGATGCGGCGCACCGGGGAGAGGCGGAGGTAGTTCTCGTTGTTGAGCCAGAGGATCCCGAGCAGGCGCTCACTGTTCTTCTTTTGGGAGCCGGGATACTTCTCCCTGAGCTCCCGCATCACCGCAGCCTTGAGGGACGCCGGGATCCGGGGGACTCCGGCCGCCTTGATCTCCTGGTTCGATTTGCGGTCGAAGTCGAAGCGCTGGATCTCCAGCTCCCTCTCCAGGCCCGGGACCTTGGCGTGGGAGTGGGCGAAGTAGGCGAAGGATATGTCCCGCTCCGGGAGGGTCTTCAGCGTGTCGTACAGGGAGCCGGGGTGGTTCAGGCAGGCGACGATCAGCCTCTTCTCGCGGTCGGCGAGGAGCAGCCGGCGGTTCTCGCCCAGCCCCTGCAGACCGGCGGCGAGCGCTGCCACGGCGGCAGGCTCCTCCTGCATGGCCGGCAGGAAGTAGGAGTGCATCTGCCCGCGCAGCCAGTCGAGGTTCTCGTTGGCCCGTTTGCGCCCCGCTTTGACGATGGTGCCGATCTTGGCGACCAGGCGGTCGCCGGTCGAACCGGCAGCAACCGTTGCTTCTCTCTTGCCCATCGAACGTCCCCTCCCCTGCGGCTGGATTCAGGTACGCGGTGCAAGAGCAAGGCGGATGCCAAGGGGGGTACGGGACGCTAAGTGGCTAACTCGTAAACAATAAACGGCGTTCTGGGTTCAAGAAGGGGGTATAACTTTTGTCCGGAGCGGACGGAGGGAGGGAGGGAAAACTGCCGGTTAAACGGGAGGTTGCCCCGGGGTATAACATTCCTTATCGCGATAAAGAAAGTTATACCCCCTTGGGCGGTCTAATTGCGGCGCTGAAGACGCTTGCAAAGGGCTGGCTGCGAGATGCCGAGCAAACGGGAGGCGAGGGACTGGTTGTTGTCGCTGCGGCGCATCGCCTCGTTGATCAGCTGCTCCACGGCGTCGCTTAAGGTGGGGAGGTCGGGGGAGCTTAAAAACATGTTCTGCTCCTTCCCCGCCGGGGAGGCGGCAATCCCCTCCCCCTGGAGCTCCATCGCGGTGAGAAAGGAGCTCATCGAGAGCATGCACGAGGAGTGGATGCTCATGGCGTCGAAGACCATCGATCTCAGCTCCCGCAGGTTCCCCGGAAAGCTGTAGGTGGAAAGGAGGACCGGAAGCTCCTTCGGGTAGGTCGGCACCTTCTTGCCGAAGGCCTCGGCCGCCTGTTCGAGGAAGTAGTCGAGGAGCAGCGGGATGTCGTCCTTGCGCTCGCGTAAGGGGGGGATGTGCACGTGGTGGGCGCGCAACCGGTAGAAGAGGTCCTTCCTGAAGGCCCCGGCATTCCGCTTCGCGGCCAGATCCTGGTGGGTCGCCACCACGATCCTCGCCTTCATCTGCTTGGAGATGTCGCTCCCCAGAGGGTAGTACTCCCCCTCCTGCAGAAGGCGCAGGAGTTTCACCTGGCAGGAGAGCGAGAGGTCGCCGATCTCGTCCAGAAAGAGGGTCCCTTCGGCCGCCTGCTCCACCATCCCGCTGCGGGTCTCGTCCGCCCCGGTAAAGGCCCCCTTGCGATGCCCGAAGAGGGTGTCGGTGAAGACGTTATCCTCCAGCCCCGCCACGTTGACCGCGACCAGCGGCCCGTCCGCGCGGCTTAACCGGTGTACCGCACGGGCGACCAGTTCCTTCCCCACGCCGCTCTCCCCGGTGACCAGGATCGGCTGGGTGCTCTTGGCCACCGCCTCGATGTACTGGAAGATGGAGCGCATCGCCTTGTTTTCGGTGACGATTCCGGCGAAAGCCTCGGGACACTCCAGCCGGTCGTTGAGGAAGCGGCGGCGCATCTCCTTGTTCTCCCGCTCGAGCTCCTGCATGCGTATGGCGCGCCGCACCGCGTCGAGGATGCGGTCCTCTTCGTCGGTCTTCACCAGGTAGTCGAAGGCTCCCATCCGCATGCAGCGCACGGCCGTCTCGATCTGGTTCATCCCCGAGAGGATGACCACCGAGATCCCGGGGTGCTCTTCGGCGATCATGGAGAGGAGCTCCTCCCCGGAAAGGTGCGGCATGGTGAGATCCAGGAGGACCAGGCCGATATCCTTCCGGGAGAGCCGCGGCATGACCTCGCGGCTGTCGCTGATCTGGGTGAGGTTGGTGATGCCGCCGGGCCCCTCCAGCGTCATGCTCAGGCTGCGCAGCCAGGGGGGCTCGTCATCCACCAACAGCACCCCGAATTCGGGGTAGATTGCTTCCTTCATGGTTACCTCTGGAGAGGGAATTGAAATTAAGCCGTGGCAGCCGGCAGGGTCAGGGTCACCGTCGTCCCGCGGCCGGGTTCGGAATCGAAGTCGAGCGTCCCGCCGTGCTCCTTCACGATCCCCGCCGAGATCGAGAGACCGAGTCCGGTCCCCCCTTCTTCCCTCTTGGTCGTAAAGAACGGATCGGTCAGCCGGGGGAGATCGTCCGTCGCGATCCCCCGTCCCTCGTCCTGCACCGTCAGCACCACACCCCGCTCCGCGTCCCACAAGGTGGCGACATCGATCCGCTTCCCCTTTCCTTCCAGCGACTGGAAGGCGTTGAGAAGGAGGTTCACCACCACCTGCTCCAGCCGCTGCCCGTTCCCCTTGACCGGCGGGAGCCCGGAAGCGTAGCGGGCCGTGATGTTGTGCGAGCTCTTCTCGATCGACTTCCCGGCCAGCCGCTCGGCCGCCTGGACCACCTGGTTGAAGTCGATCACCTGCGACATCTCCTCGTTGCCGGGGCGGGCGAAATCCTTCAGTTCGGTGACGATCCTCTTGATCCGCTTGGCCGCATCCTGCGTCTCCCCGAGCATATGCGGCAGTTCGTCGCGCAGCCGGGAATAGCGGTAGCGCCCCAGCCGGAAATCGCCGTTCTCCCGGTAATACTCCTCCAGGACCGGCAGCGCCCCCTCGAAGATCTCCTCGAACCGGGGGACGTTGAGGAGGATGAGCCCGTTGGGATTGTTGATCTCGTGGGCGACCCCCGCCACCAGGATCCCCAGCGAAGCCATCTTGTCCGCCTGGATCAGCTTATCCTGCTGCAGCTTGAGCTCCTCCAGCGCGCGCTGTTTCTCCGCTACCTCGCGCGCCAGCTCGTTGGTCCGCTCCGACACCCGCTTCTGCAGCGTCCGCGACCATCCCACCGTCCCCAAGAGGACCAGGAGCAACGGGACCGCCACCAGCGCCACGTAACGGACCACCCGCTGCCAGGAAACCGGCTGGGGCTCGAGCACCCCCAGCCACCTTGCCTGGATCTCCTTGAACTGCCCGGTCCGCTTCAGGATGGCGAGCCCCTCGTTGAACTTCCCGAGCAGCTCCAGGTTCCCCTTCTTCACGGCGAACCCGTACGGATGCACCATGATCGGCTGCGGCACCGGTTTTATCCGCTTGAGACCGAGCTCCTTTTGGAGGTACTTGCCGGTCAGCCTGGATACCAGCGCGCAGTCGTACTTGCCGTCATTGAGGAGCTTGAGCGCTTCCGCCAGGGTATCGGTCAGGACGAGGCTCGCGTCGGGATCGAACCTGTTCATGAAATCGTGCATGATCGAGTTCCGCATCACGATCACGGTCTTGCCGTGCAGGTCCTCGACCGACCTGATCCCCCGCTGATCCTTCCTGACCCAGATCGACTGGTACAGCTGCGCGTGCGGCGAGGAGAAGTCCACCTCGCCGGTGCGCTCGGGGGAGTAGGCCATCCCCTGGACGATATCGATCCCGCCGTCTTCCAGCCCCTTGCGCATGTCGCTCCAGTGGCCGAGGCGGATCTTCACGTTGAGCCCCATCACGTCGGCGATGGCCCGCGTCAGATCGACGTTGAAACCGGCCGGCTTGCCATCCTTGCCGATGAACTCGTAGGGGGGGTAGTTGAAGTCTCCCCCGACGAAGACGGTCTTTTTCTGGGAGGAACCGCCCTGGGCCAGGACGGATCGGGGGGCGCCGAAGTAGCCGGTCAGGAGGAGCGAGAAAACGAGGAGGGAAAGCCCCTTTTGCCATGCCGGCCGGACGCGGAGCGGCTTCGGGCGGAGCGGCCGGGAACAGTGAGAAAGGAGACGTTTTAAAGAGACGGCCACAGCAAATACCCTAAGAGAGGTGCGACACCCGCTGGAAACTTGGCAAATTAATGACATAGATGGCTTTCCAAAGTCAACAGCTACCAGTCATGCTCCTTCGCCGTAAGCACTATGCCATCTTGGGCAGGAAGCTTCGATTAATCCCGCCGCTCCGGCAGGTCCCCAGCATTTCTGTTGCGTGGAGGGGAGCTTCATGGTAGTTTTCCTTTCCGATTCCCAGCCGGAAAGCTTCTACTTCAAACGCTATCGTTTAAATATCTACGCAAGGAGAACAACCACATGGCAAGTCTCAACAAGGTGATGCTCATCGGCAACCTCGGGAAGGATCCGGAAGTCCGTTACACCCCCAGCGGCACCGCAGTCGCCTCCTTCTCGCTGGCCACCTCCGACCGGATCAAGAACAAGAACGGCGAGTGGGAAGAGAAGACCGAATGGCACAACATCACCCTCTGGGGAAGGACCGCCGAGATCGCCGGCGAGTACCTTTCCAAGGGGAAGACCATCTACATCGAGGGCAGGCTGCAGACCCGCAAGTGGCAGGACCGCGACGGCAAGGACCGCTACACCACCGAGATCGTCGGCGAGAAGATGCAGATGCTCTCCGGCAAAGGCGAAGGCGGCGGCCAGGGCGGCGGCCAGCGCTCCTCCGGCGGCCGCAGCTACGGTCAGCAGGAGCAGGGCGGCTACGAAGAGCCCGTCTTCAACCCCGACGACGAGATCCCGTTCTAAGCGCCGGATAGAGTCAGTAAGAGAGCCGCGAGACAATGTCCTGCGGCTCTTTTACGTTTTCCAGAGGAATGAACTTATTGAAGGGAGTTACCCGCCGTGTCCGTGTCCATCATACCGCGTACCCAGTCCGCCTATGACTATCCGCTTTTGATCAAAAACCTTCTGTTTTGCCCGGTGCGGGACAACCCGGAACAGGTGATCGTGTACCGCGGGGCGCGCTACAGCTACCGCGAACTTCGCCGGCGGGTGCACCGGCTCGCCAACGCACTGACCGCCTTGGGGGTAAAGCAGGGGGATACCGTTGCCGTCATGGACTGGGATTCCCACCGCTACCTGGAATGTTTCTTCGCCGTGCCGATGATCGGAGCCATACTCCACACCGTGAACGTCCGGCTCTCTCCGGAACAGATCCTCTACACCATCGATCACGCCGAAGACGACGTCCTGCTGGTCAACCGCGAGTTCCTCCCTACCCTGGAACAGATCCGGGGCCGGATCGACACGGTCAGAAAGTATGTGCTCTTGAACGACGAGCTTTCCACCCCGGCCACGACCATCCCCTTCGAAGGAGAATACGAAGCACTGCTTGCCGCGGCTCCCGCCGAATTCGACTTCCCCGATTTCGACGAAAATGCGCGCGCCACCACCTTCTACAGCACCGGCACCACCGGCATGCCGAAGGGGGTCTATTTCAGCCACCGGCAACTGGTGCTGCACACCCTCGGCACCATGGCCGCCCTCGGGGCCAGTTCCGGACATGGCCGCCTTCACTGCGACGACGTTTACATGCCGGTGACCCCCATGT
Organism: Geomonas sp. Red32; assembly: GCF_023652955.1. GTDB lineage: Bacteria > Desulfobacterota > Desulfuromonadia > Geobacterales > Geobacteraceae > Geomonas. Next base: position 832,126 of record NZ_JAKLOY010000001.1, read on the forward strand.
TCCACGTGCACGCCTGGGGGCTCCCCTACGTCGCGACCATGCTGGGGGTGAAGCAGGTCTACCCGGGACGCTACGTCCCCGAGGTGCTGCTGGATCTCATCGAGCGGGAAAAGGTCACCTTCTCCCACTGCGTGCCGACCATCCTTCACATGCTGCTCAAACACCCGCTCGCCGAGCGGATCGACTTCAGCAACTGGAAGGTGATCATCGGCGGGGCCGCGTTCCCAAGGTCCTTGTGCATCGAGGCCCTGAAACGCGGCATCGACGCATTCACCGGATACGGCATGTCCGAGACCTGCCCCATCGTCACCCTCTCCCATCTGACGTCCGACATGCTCGAACTGAGTCCGGAGGAACAGGCGACCATCCGGTGCAAGACGGGGCGCAGCAACCCGCTGGTCGATCTCAGGGTGGTGGATGGCAACCTCACCGAACTTCCCAGTGACGACGCGAGCACCGGCGAGATCGTGCTGCGGGCTCCCTGGCTGACCCAGGGGTATCTGAAGGAGACCAAGTTTTCGGAAAGGCTCTGGGAAGGGGGGTGGCTGCACACCGGCGACGTCGCGGTGCGCGACGAGCTCGGGTACGTGCGGATCACCGACCGGAGCAAGGATGTCATCAAGGTGGCCGGGGAATGGGTTTCCTCATTGGAAGTCGAGGATATCATCGCCCATCATCCCGGGGTAGCCGAGGTGGCCGTCATCGCGACCCCCGACGCCAAATGGGGGGAACGCCCCCTGGCACTGGTGGTGCCCCGTCCGGAGAGCGGCTTGACCAAGAAGGATATCACCAGCCATGTCAAGGAATACGCCGATACCGGGGTGGTGAACAAGCAGATCGTCCTTCTCAAGGTTCAGTTCGTCGAGGAGCTCGAAAAGACCAGCGTGGGGAAGATAAGCAAGATGAAGCTGAGGGAAAAATACAGCGGGGGGCTCAAGGCGCAGTAGACCCCGTCCACGGAGTCACGAAGAAGAAAAGAGCGGCAAGCACTGAGACTTGCCGCTCTTTTTTTCCAAGCGATTTTTCGTACATCTCTCCTCGGAACAACCGGGATCGGCACTCGTGTTGTATATTTTGTTATAACACCATGGCGTGCTAAATCGCGAAAGGCACGCGAGGAGATCCTGCTTCATGCTCCGGGCGAAGCCTCGACGGCAGAGGTCTCCTACCGCCCGTCCTCAGGGCCGGTGGGATTGCCTGAAGGGGTAAAAGGGACGAAAGGGGGACGCATTATGAAGGAGTTGCCAGCCGGGTTGAAACACACCCTCAACTACCGGGTTCCCAGGGAGCGTACGGTGCCGTTTCTGTACCCGGAGTCGCCGTTCTTCGCAGTGATGCCGGAGGTTTTCGCCACCGGCTATCTGGTTGGATTCATGGAGTGGGCCTGCATGGAGGCCCTGGCTCCCTATCTGGAGGAGGGCGAACGGACGGTGGGGACCATGATCAACGTCACCCATGAAGCCGCCACTCCCGCGGGAATGGAGGTATCGGCCACCGTTCGCCTCGTGGAGGTCGAAGGCAAGCGCACGGTCTGGGAGATCGAGGCCCGCGACGAGGTGGACGTAATAGCCCGCGGCCGCCACGAACGCTTCGCGATCGACTACGACAAGTTCACCAGGAAGGTGGCCGCCAAAAAAGGCGGGTGATGCGGCTTGCGCTTAACGATGAGGGAGATGAAAAGGGGACCGGGAATCTTGAGAGCCGGTCCCCTTTTCGATGCGGCTTGCGCGGCCGCGGCACCTACCGACCGCCGGGGAGGGCGGTCCATAGCTCCGCGATGTTGCCCGGCCTCCTATTTTTTGCAGAGGCTCGAGAATTTCTTGCGGAGGCTCATGCAGGATTGCGAACCGATTTTCTCGCGGGCTCGCCCCTTTCTCGGCGTGCCGGAACCCGTTCATCCCTTCCCAAACCCTATTTTTTGGTCGCTTCTCCCGTTTCTCTGCTTTCGGAGCCCTCCAGGCACGGTTTGGACACTCTGTATTTTTGCAACCGGCTCGGCAAAAGACGTCAGGGCGCCTGCAAAAGCGCTGAGCGCCGCGAAAAATATACCGCACCGAGGGGGGTGAACCTTCAGCATCCGCCCCGGGGGGCGGGCGGCGCTCGCTGCACGTGCCCTGGCGGAACGCCAGCTGACGGGGCTAGTCGTTAAAAAAATTAAAAATATTTAAAGTAATAGAAACACCTGCCGACAAGGTTCTTATACGGCAAAGCAGGAAGAGCGATCTACCCCTGGAACAGGGAAAGGAGGCGGTACCTATGGCTGGAAACACGAAGTCCCAGATCACGCGCATGCCTCATCAAACCTTCATCAACTCGTTTGAGCCAACCGTCGAGGTGTACGTGAAACAAAACCCGATCGAAGGCCCGCTTCCCAAGGTCGTGAAGGGGCCCCCGGAACTAGGCGACATTTTCTATGGGTTCAAGACCGTGCAGAACGCGGCCCAGTCCAACGAAAACCTGGCGGTACTCCAAAGAAACGCCATGAGGGGAGTCGTCAACACCCACTTCATCAACTTCGTCGATTTCGTTTTGCTGGCGGCCAGAGAAGACGATGCCCTCCCGGTCAAGCTGAAGCTGGATTTTCTTCTTAAACCCGCCGGCACGAAAGCCTCCCTCAAGCTCCAGATGGAACGGCTGGTGCTGAAAGGTTTCGCGGTGTCCCCCCATCCCACCCTGGAGGGAACGGTGCTGTACAAGGCCGAGGGAGCGGTCAGGAGGGCCCTCGAGATCCAATATACCTACAGCGATCCCACCGTTGAAGCCAACTGGGCCCACTTCAAGACCAGCGGCGGAAGTAAGGGGAGCGGGAGCGGGCTTGAGTCGGGCCGCCGCTGCAACTTCAGGGGGCGACAGGTGGGCAAGGACGAACACGGCGCCTGGAGCCGCCCGGTAAGCGTCATGATCCCGTGACCGTATGGTTTAGTCTTATTCGTCCTTAGCATCACCCACCGCGTTGAAGACAGGCCTACCAGCCGCAACCAAACCAGGTTGCGGCTTTTTTTATTCCAGACCAGCCGCTTTCTCTCACCGGGCCTGCTGGTACCGGGCAAAAGATAAAAATTTTAAATTCTTAACAGTGTCCGGGGCAGACTCTGCTGCAATCTATCCCGTTAGAGCTAGACTTTGTGAGTATGCCTGCGTCCTGTCTGACAGTGAGCAAGGCCGCCGGAACAATCTCAGCGTGGCGGGAAGAGAAAGGGGCCGGCGGAGTGTGGCAGGGTAGCGGATGCCGTTTGGAGGATTGTGCTATGACGACTCGGCAAAAGAGAGTGGTACTCGCCATCTCAGCGGTCATCGCCGGCGGCCTCGCCGGGTGGATCGCCTGGCAGAAATTCGGCATGCGGGATGACAGCAACGCCCTGGTCAGCGGCAACGGACGGATCGAGGCGACGGAGATCGAGGTGGCGGCCAAGATCGCCGGCCGGGTCCGTGAAGTCGCGGTCCGGGAAGGCGATCTGGTCGTGGCTGGGCAGGTCGTCGCCTCCATGGACACCGAAAACATGGAGGCCCACCTCCGCCAGGCCAAGGCGCAACTGAAGCTGTCCGAACACGCGGTCGTGACCGCGCAAAGCCAGCTCGCCCAGAGGGAGAGCGAGAAACAGGCAGTCCTGGCACTGGTCCGGCAGCGCGAGGCGGAGCTCGTGAATGCCCGCCAGCACGCCTCCCGTTCCGCAGCCCTGGCCGAGAAAGGAGCCGCGTCCCGGCAGTCGGCCGACGACGACGTCTCGCGTCTGGCCAGCGTTGAAGCGGCCATCGCCGCCGCACGAGCCCAGGCCGCCGCCGCCGAAGCGGCCGTAACAACCGCCAGGAGCCAGATCTCCGGGGTCGAGTCCGGGGTCGAGGCGGCCCGGGCGGTAGTCGCGGGAATCGAGGCCGATCTCAAGGACAGCGCCCTCAAGACCCCCCGCAGCGGACGGGTGCAGTACCTGGTGACACAGCCGGGCGAGGTGGTCGGCGCGGGAGGCCGGGTTCTGAATCTGGTCGACCTGACCGACGTCTACATGACCTTCTTCCTTCCCACCACCGCGGCGGGACGGGTTCCGCTCGGCAGCGAGGTGCGGCTCACCCTCGATGCCGCTCCCGGCTTCGTGATTCCGGCCAAGGTCTCCTTCGTGGCCGACGTCGCCCAGTTCACCCCGAAGACCGTCGAGACCGCCTCCGAGCGCGAGAAGCTCATGTTCCGGGTGCGGGCCCACATCCCCGTCGACCTCCTCCAGAAAAACATCGCCCGGGTGAAGACCGGGCTCCCCGGAGTCGCTTTCGTCAAGCTCGATCCCGCGGCGCCGTGGCCCGCCCGCCTGCAGGTGAGGGTCCCGCAGTGAACGCGGACGGCGCCACCGGTACGAGCATGACGTGCCCCCCGGTGGCAACTCTTTCCGGCGTCACCCTGCGCTACGGCGGCACCATCGCCCTCGAATCCGTCGAACTGGAGATCCCCGCCGGCTGCATGGCCGGGATCATCGGGCCGGATGGGGTTGGCAAGTCGACCCTGTTGTCGCTTATCGCGGGCTCCCGAGCGGTGCAGGGGGGGCGGGTCGAGGTGCTCGGCGGGAATATGGCCGACGCCCGGCATCGCAGTGCGGTCTGCCCCCGCATCGCCTACATGCCGCAGGGGCTCGGCAAGAACCTTTACCCGACCCTCTCCGTCTTCGAAAACGTCGATTTCTTCGCACGGCTCTTCGGCCACGGCCGCCGGGAAAGGGAGCGGCGCATCGGCGAACTCCTCGCCGCGACCGGGCTCGCCCCCTTCGCCAGCCGCCCGGCCGGCAAGCTTTCCGGAGGGATGAAGCAGAAACTGGGGCTTTGCTGCGCGCTGATTCACGACCCGGACCTGCTGGTCCTGGACGAACCCACCACCGGCGTCGATCCCCTATCGCGCCGGCAGTTCTGGGAACTCGTCGACCGGATCCGGAGGGGGCGCGAGGGGATGAGCGTGCTCGTCGCCACCGCGTACATGGAAGAGGCTGCCCGCTTCGACTGGCTGGTGGCCATGAACGCCGGGGGCATCCTCGCTACCGGGACGCCGTCCGGACTCCTGGAACGGGCCGGAGCCTCCTCTCTGGAAGAGGCCTTCATCGCCCTCCTCCCCAGCGCTCAGCGCGAGGGACACCACCCCATCCATATTCCGCCCCGTAGCGACGACCCTGACGGCGCCGCGGTGATCGAGGCCCACGGCCTCACCATGCGCTTCGGCGGCTTCGTCGCCGTCGATCACGTCAGCTTCAGCATCGGGCGCGGAGAGATCTTCGGCTTCCTCGGCTCCAACGGCTGCGGCAAGACCACCACCATGAAGATGCTCACCGGCCTGCTGGAAGCAAGCGAGGGAAGCGCCTCCCTCTTCGGTCAGCCGGTCGACCCTCACGACCTCGACACCCGCCGCCGTGTCGGTTACATGTCCCAATCCTTTTCCCTCTACACCGAACTGACGGTCCGCCAGAACCTGGTGCTGCACGCCCGCCTGTTCCGGATTCCCCGAGAGCGGATCGAGCCGAGGGTGCAGGAGATGGCCGAGCGCTTCGGCCTCGAAGCCGTTATGGACGCCCTTCCCGAGTCGCTTCCGCTGGGGCAGCGCCAGCGCTTGTCGCTCGCGGTGGCGATGATCCACGGGCCGGAGATGCTCATCCTCGACGAGCCGACCTCCGGGGTGGACCCGGTGGCGCGGGACGCTTTCTGGCAGATCATGATCGATCTGGCGCGCCGGGACCGGGTCACCATCTTCATCTCCACCCACTTCATGAACGAGGCGGAGCGGTGCGACCGAATCTCCCTGATGCATGCCGGCCGCGTGCTGGTGAGCGATGCCCCCCAGGCCCTGATCGGCTCGCGGGGGGCCGCCACGCTGGAACAGGCCTTCATCGGCTACCTGGAGGAAGCGAGCAGCGCCACGTTATCCGCGGAAACGGAGGTGGCCGCGGAAAAGATCGAGGCGGGAGGGACCGCTGCGTCGACGCCGGCCGGACGCGCAGGGGAACCGGCCCCGGCTCCCGGCTCCGCCAAGCGGACCGCTTCGGCACCGGGCGGCTTCAGCCTGCGGCGGCTCTACAGCTACACCCGCCGCGAATCGCTGGAGTTGCGCCGCGATCCGATCCGGCTCACCCTTGCCCTGGCCGGGAGCATGATACTGATGCTGGTGATGGGATACGGGATCAACCTCGACGTGGAGAATCTGGCCTTTGCCTCGCTGGACCTGGACCAGACCACGCTCAGCCGCGACTACCTCGACAACATCTCCGGCTCGCGTTACTTCAGCCGGCGCCCGCCGATAAAAGACTATGCCGACCTGGACCGGCGCATGCGGTCCGGGGAGATCAGCCTGGCGGTCGAGATTCCCCCCGGGTTTGCCCGCGACCTCAAGCGCGGCACCCCCGTCTCGGTGGGGGCATGGATCGACGGCGCCATGCCGACCCGGGGCGAGACCGTACGCGGCTACGTGCAGGGGATGCACGCCCACTGGCTCGCAACCCAGGCCCGGCAGCGCACCACCACCGTTGCCGCCCCGCCCTTGGCCGTCATCGAAACCCGCTTCCGCTACAACCCCGACGTCAAAAGCCTCCCCGCCATGGCGCCGGGAATGATCCCCCTGCTGCTGATGCTGATCCCGGCCATGCTGACCGCCCTCTCGGTGGTGCGCGAGAAGGAGCTCGGCTCCATCGTCAACCTGTACGTGACGCCGGTCACCCGGCTGGAATTTCTCCTCGGCAAGCAGATCCCCTACCTCGCGGTCACCATGCTGAACTTCGCGCTGCTGGTCTGCCTCACCGTTTTTGCGTTCGGCATCCCGATCAAGGGTAGCCTCGCCACCCTCACCTTCGCGGCCCTCCTCTACGCGGGCGTTGCCACCGGGTTCGGTCTCGTGGTCTCTGCCTTCATGCGGACCCAGGTCGCCGCGCTGTTCGGAACGGCCGTTTTGAGCATCCTCCCCGCCATCCAGTTCTCCGGCATGATCGAACCGGTCTCTTCGCTGGAGGGGATCGGCGCGTTCATCGGCAGGTGGTATCCCACCACCCATTTCCTCGTGGTGGTACGGGGCGTTGTTTCCAAAGGGCTCGGCTTTCAGGAACTGCGGGCGGCGTTTCCCCCACTGCTGATCTCCGGGCCGCTGCTGATCGCCTTGGGCGTGGTGTTTCTCAAAAAACAGGACCGCTGACAATGAGCGCCGCCAACGTCGTACATCTCGGGGTAAAAGAGCTGCGGAGCATGCTGCGCGATCCGATCATGGACGTGCTCATCGTCTACGTGTTCACCGTGGCGATCTATGCCTTTGCCACCGCCATACCGGACACCCTGCACAAGGCGCCCCTCGCCATCGTGGACGAGGACCGCTCCCAGCTCTCGGCCGAGCTCGCCGATGCGTTCTACCCCCCGCTGTTTCTCAAACCGCGGATCACCACCTTGGCGGAGATGGACGCCCGGATGGATGCCGGTGCCGACACCTTCGCGCTGCTCATTCCTCCCGGCTTCCAGCGCGATGTTTTGGCCGGGAGGAGCCCCGGCCTGCTACTCAACGTGGACGCCACCCGGATGACTCAGGCCTTTGCCGGAAGCGGCTACATACAGGAGATCGTAAATGGCGAGATCCGGGCCTTCGTGCAGCGGCACCGGTCGGTGGCGGCGTACCCGGCCGACCTCGCCATGCGGGTGCGTTTCAACCCCCAGGCGAACAAATCGTGGTTCAGCGCGGTAATGGAGCTCATCAACAACATCACCCTCCTCTCCATCGCGCTAACCGGAGCGGCGCTGATCCGGGAGCGGGAGCACGGGACGGTGGAGCATCTGCTGGTGATGCCGGTGACTCCCTTCGAGATCATGGCGGGAAAGGTGTGGTCCATGGCCCTGGTGGTGCTGGTGGGATCGGTTTTGTCGCTTCTTTTGGTGGTCCACGGGGTGATCGGGGTGCCGATCGAAGGGTCCATCCCCCTATTCGTCACCGGAACGGCGCTGCACCTTTTCGCCACCACCGCGCTCGGGATTTTCCTCGGCACCGTCGCCCGCTCCATGCCGCAGTTCGGCCTTTTGCTGATGCTGGTGCTGCTGCCGCTGGAGATCCTTTCCGGGAGCGTCACCCCGCGGGAGAGCATGCCCGCCTTCGTTCAGGTCATCATGCTTGCCGCGCCAACCACTCATTTCGTGCTCCTGGCGCAGGCCATCCTCTACCGGGGTGCCGGGTTTGCGGTAGTGTGGCCACAGTTCGCCGCGCTGGCGGTGATCGGGACGATCCTCTTCGCCCTCGCCCTGGCGCGATTCAGAAAAACGATCGCGACCATGGTGTGACGCTTCAACGGAAAAAGGCCGGGAGTCGTAAGCTCCCGGCCTTTTCCGTACTTTTGCGCGAAGGATCGCATCGCGACTCCCTAGCGCGGCAGCAGCAGTTGCCAGTACCCGACATCGAGCCACTGTCCAAACTTCCAGCCCACTTCCCGGAATTCGCCTATTTTCTTGAAACCCACTTTTTCATGCAGGGCGATGCTGGCTTGATTGGGAACGGTGATCCCGGCGATGACGGCATGGACCTGCGTGGATTTCAGCTGTGCCAGCAGTTCTCCATAAAGGAGCGTTCCCAAACCGCGCCCGGTTGCCGAAGCATCGAGATAGATGCTGCTCTCCACGGTGAAGCGGTAGGCCGAACGCCCTTTCCATTTGCCGGCATAGGCGTATCCGCGGATCCCCCCCTCGTCCTCATAGACCACCCACGGATAGTCCCGCGTGTACTCCTCGATACGGGCCGCCATCTCCGCGGCGGTGAGGGGCTCCTCCTCGAAGGTGATCGGTGTGTTCACGATGTAGTGGTTGTAGATACGGCAGATCGCCTCGGCATCGTCTTTCGTTACGCTTCGAATCACCCGCCCCTCCCGTCATGAAGTTGCTCCGGCTGGGTCCCCAATCGCCTCATGGGGTACCTTGTCCCCACCTTGTACATGAGATCGTTGACAGACTCAAGAGGCGATGCCGGTTTCCCGCCTCGGGGCAGCGGGAAAATGCGGAGAGACTGCACCGGGGCGATCAGCACGGCATGGGGGCGTTCTTGCGGGAGTAGAACCACCAGGTGAGGACGATGCAGCTAAGGTAAAAGGCTATGAAGCCGTAAAGGGCAGCCGCCGGGGTTCCCGTCAACACGAGAGAGCTGCCGAAGCTCTTGGGGATGAAGAAGGCGCCGTAGGCGGCGAAGGCGGAGCTGAATCCGAGCACCGCGGCCGCCTCCTTCCCCGCCGCGGCCTGCGCCTGGCGCTGCGCCTCTTCACCCTTCCCGGCTGCGCGCTGCTGCTCGGTCAGGAAGATAATGGGGATCATCCGGAAGGTGGAACCGTTGCCGATCCCGGTGGCGATGAAGATCAGGATGAACATGGTCAGAAAGCCGGCGAAGCTCCCGGCCGAGCCGTCGTGCGGCAGGTAGTGGAGCGCCCCGAGCGCCGCCGCCGCCATGACGAAGAAGTTCCAGAAGGTCACCCGCGCCCCGCCCAGCCGGTCGGCAAGCCACCCTCCCACCGGCCGGATTGCCGCCCCCACTAAGGGGCCGAGGAAGGCGTACTGCACGGGATCGATGGCGGGGAACTCGGACTTGATGAGGAGCGGGAGTCCCGCGGAGTAGCCGATGAAGGAGCCGAAGGTCCCCAGGTAGAGCCAGCACATGATCCAGTTGTGCTTGCGCCGGAAGATCACCGCCTGATCCCGGAAGGAGGCCCGGACGTTGGCGAGATCGTTCATGCCGAACCAGGCGGCAAGCGTGGCGGCCAGGATGAAGGGGACCCAGATGAAGCCGGCGTTTTGCATCCAGACCGATCTGGCCACCCCCTTGATCACGCAGACCTGCGGGGCGCCGCAGAGCCGGCTGAACGTGCCGGTGCTGATCACCAGCGGCACCAGGAACTGCATGACGCTCACCCCCAGGTTCCCGAGCCCCGCGTTCAACCCCAGCGCGGTCCCCTTCTGCGACTTGGGGAAAAAGAAGCTGATGTTGGACATGCTGGAGGCAAAGTTCCCGCCTCCCAGCCCGCAGAGGAGCGCCAGGATCAGCATGGTACCGTAGCCGGTATGGGGATTGCGGACGGCGAAGCCGATGCCGACGGCGGGGATCAAAAGGGAGGCGGTGGTGAGGGTGGTCCAGGTGCGGCCGCCGAAGATGGGGACCATGAAGGCATAGAAGATCCTGAGGGTTGCCCCGGAGAGGCCCGGGAGGGCGGCGAGCCAGAAGAGCTTTTCGGCGTCGAAGCCGAAGCCTACCGCCTGCAGGTTGACCACCACTACGCTCCAGACCATCCAGACCGCAAAAGAAAGGAAGAGGCAGGGTATGGAGATCCAGAGGTTGCGGTTGGCGATGGCCCTACCTTCGTTGCGCCAGAATGTTTCGTTCTCCGGGTTCCACTCCCCAAGTTCGCGTCTTGGCATATGTATTCACCTCAACGCCTATCTTACTCCCTCCCCCGCCAGCGGTACAGGATCGGCTGGTCCTTGAGGAAGTCGATGGGAAGGTAGAGGAGGTGTACCAGCTTGGTAAAGGGGAGCACCCCGAGGATGAGGAAGGCGCAGGCTGCGTGTACCTTTACCACCGCGGGGAGGTCCGCCAGGTATTCGGGCTGCGGGTTGGCCGACCAGATGGACCAGAAGTAGGGAACCGCGGCATGCAGGTACCATAGCGATCCCCAGCGCAGGGCCACCGCGATGTAGACGCCCGAGCCGACCTGCACCAGCAGCAGGAACAGGATCAGCCAGTCCGAGAAGTAGGTGCTCCGCTTCAGCATGGCGGTGTTGACGCGGCGCAGGGTCAGGATCAGGATCCCCAGCAGGGCCAGCAACGCGAGCCCCAGTCCCAGACTCTCCAGGACGAGCAGCGTCTGCTGGTTTCCCAAAAATCCCGCTGCCAGCCCGGGGAAGAGGAAAGGAACCAGGTGGAACAGCAGCAGCGGGATGATACCGTAATGCCAAGGGTTCGATCCCCAGTACAGAAGCCTCCGCTCCAAAAGCTCCGTCGAGTACGCAGACCAGGTGAGCCGGTTGGTAAGGTAGCGGTAGATGGTCACCAGGAACAGCAGTGCGAGCACCAGGTAGGGGAGCGCCACGAAGATGAACGTGTTCATGCCGGTACCTCCTTGCCGTCTGCGCTAAGGAGCGATTCGACGGTGGCAAACAGGGGAAGCCAGTGCGTGTTCCCCTTCTCTTCGCCCCACCCAAGCTTCCGTACTCCGGGTAACACCTCTTCAGCCACGAGGCGGCGGCACCACGCTTCCAGGTCATCCGGTTCATCCAGGTCATCCGGGTAGTTCCGGTCGCTCGGGTCGTTCGGCTTATCCAGCTCCCCCCGCTCATCCCCCTCACGCAGAATCTTCTCCGCAGCTTCGGATACCCCTTTCCCGCCTGGATCCCCTTCCAGGTGGGAAAGGAAGGCAAGCAGCACGGAAAGGTGGTCCGGAAGCTCGCACCCCTCCGGTGAGAAACCCGCCCGCTCGAAGGCCCCTTTCAGCCGGATCATGAACTCCGCCCGTTGGCGGGGGTCGCCGTACAGGTGGTGCCCCAGGTACGGAGCCCGGGCCGGGTCGAAGTCGAAGGTGGCGACGAAATCCTCCTGGAGCGTTTCCAGGCTCGCGCCCTCCACGAAGGCGAGGTAAGGCGCCGCCTTGAATTCCAGCCCCTCCCTCCCGCAGTAAACCGCCACCCGCTTAAGCCCCTGGAGCAACTCCTCCCGCTCGCGGGGATACTCGAAAAGCCGTGACAGCGCCTGATAGGTTTCGCCCCTAGTCATCCTTACCTCCCCGGCGGGTGAGGTCGTTCCGTTCGCTCTTCACCCGCTGCAGGATGCCGAAACCGGCCTCTTGTTTCCGCAGCTCCGGCGTCTGCCCCTCCCGCTGCTGCGGCGGTATCACGTTACGTTCGTTGAAACCGGCGATGGTGAAGAGCCGGTAGAGGCGGAGCGCCCCCTCCCGGTCCAGGCCGGCCTGCTGCAAGATCGCCGGATCGGCCGGCTGCCCCAGGTTCTCCCCGCGCATGAAGACCCGCACCGCGTAGAGCTTGCGCATCACCTCCTCCACGATCCCGCGGTTCCCGCCGGCGAGAAGCCGCGCCAGGTAGTCGACCGGGACCCTCAGCGTCTCGGGGAGCGAGATGGTCCCTTTCTCCATGAGTCGGTAGGTGTCGCCCATGGTGGAGAGCACCGGAGAGAGGGACGGGATGTAGTAGGTCATCGGCATGGTGCGGAACTCGGGATGCAGCGGCAGGGCGAGCCGGAACTCCTTCACGAGGGCATACACCGGAGAGCCGATGGCCGCCTCGATCCACTGCTCCGAGACCCCGTTTTTCGCCGCGGCCTTTTGCACCTCCCGGTCCTTGGGGTCGAGGATGAGCGCCCGGGTCGCCTCCACCAGGTCGGCATCCTTTTGCAGCAGCGCCTCAGCCACCCCGTCCGCGTCGTAGAGGAGCACTCCCACGAAGCGGATCCTCCCCACGCAGCTCTGGGCGCAGGCGTTAACCTGCCCGGTCTCCACCCGCGGGTAGCAGAAGATGCACTTCTCCGCCTTGCCGCTCTTCCAGTTGAAATAAACCTTCTTGTAGGGGCAGGCGCTGATGCAGAAACGCCACCCCCGGCAGGTGTTCTGGTCCACCAGCACCACCCCGTCCTCGCCCCTTTTGTAGAGCGCGCGCGAAGGGCAGGAGGCGACGCAGGATGGGTGCAGGCAGTGGTTGCAGATGCGCGGCAGGTACTGCATGAACATGGTGGCGTAGGATTCGACGATGGCGGCGTCGGGAAGGTTCGGGTCGCTGGCGGCGTAAAGCCGCGAGCCTCCCAGGTCGTCGTCCCAGTTGGCGCTCCCCTGGATATGCTCGATCGGCTGGCCGGAAACCTGCGAGAGCGCCCTGGCGACCGGCTGGTCGTCGCCCTCCGGAGCCCCCGCCAGATTCCCGTAGTCGTAATCGAACGGCTCGTAGTAATCCTCGATCCGCGGCAGGTTGGGCTGGAAGAAAAGGCTGGCGAGCGTCCTCCCCTTCCCCATCGACTTGAGGTTCACGTTCTTCCCCTCGGCCACCCCCCCCCCCCGGTAGCGCTCCTGGTCCTCCCAGCCGCGCGGATATCCCACGCCGGGCCTGGTCTCCACGTTGTTCCACCACATGTACTCGGTCCCGCGCCGGTCGCTCCAGATGTTCTTGCAGGCGAGGGAGCAGGTATGGCAGCCGATGCACTTGTCCAGGTGAAACGCCATCACGATCTGGGCTCTGACGTCCATCTCTCACCCCTTGAGCTTGCGGACGACGACGTAGCAGTCGCGGTTCACGCCGGTCGGTCCCCAGTAGTTGAAGTAGTAGCTGAACTGCGCATAGGCTCCCAGCAGCAGCGCCGGTTTCAGGCGGATCCTGGTAAGGCTGTTGTGGACGCCGCCCACCTTGCCGGTCTTGCGCGATTTTTTTATGTCCACGGTCCGCTCGGTGGCGTGGTACATGATGCAGGCTCCGGCCGGGATACGGGAGGATGCCACCGCCCGGCAGGTGACCACACCGTTGGCGTTGTAGACCTCGATCGGCTCGTTGTCCTCGATGCCGGCCCCCGCCGCATCCCCATCGTTCATCCAGAGCTCGACCCCGCCGCGCGACAGGGTGAGCATCTTGAGATTGTCCCGGTAGGTGGTGTGGATACTCCACTTGCCATGCGGAGTGAGGTAGTTGAGGACGAGCCCCCCCTCCCCCACGATCTCGTCCAGCATGGCCGGGTCGAGCCTCCCCTTGAAGGTGGGAAGCCCTTCGTGGGTGGAGGTGTAGTACGGGTGGTCCAGGTAGACCGACTGCCGCCCGGAAAGGGTGCGCCAGGGAACGCCATGCTCCACGTTCAGCACGAAGGGTGCGTAGGCACGCCCGTTATTGACCAGGCCGCTCCAGATCGGGGAGTTGATCACCCGGCGCGGCTTCTTGACGATGTCCTCCCAGTGGAGCCTGAAATTCTCCGATCCCCGCGCGAGCTTCCCCAGCGGCTTCCCTACCCTTTGCCCCAGATTTTCGTAGGCGCGCCGGGCCAGCTCGCCGTTGGTCTCCGGCGCCAGCGAGAGGATCACGTCCGCCACCACCCGCTCATCGCTGAGGTCCACATACCGCTCCCCGCCCCAGCTGCGGGTCGGCATCTGCCTCACCAGGCTTTGGTGCATGTCGCCGGCATCGTAGGAGATCCCGTGTGCACCGAGGTGCGCGATAGCGGGCCCGAGCGACAGGAAGCGCTGGTAGATCTTGGTATAGTCCCGCTCCACGATCGCGAGCTGGGGCATGGTGCGCCCCGGCACCGGCTCGCACTCGCCAAGCTTCCAGTCCTTTACTTCGCGCTGGGCGATCTCTCCCGGCGTGTCGTGCAAAAGCGGCTGGGCGATGACGTCCTTGACCGGCGCCGGGAGGTGCGTCTCGGCGAGCTCGCTCACCTTGCGGGCGATGGCAGTGAAGATCTTCCAGTCGCTGCGCGACTCCCAGACCGGCGGTACCGCCGCGTCCATGCAGTTCACGAAGGAGTGCAGGTCGGTGGTGTTCAGGTCGCTCTTCTCGTACCAGGTGGCGGTCGGGAGGACGATGTCCGAGTACATGGCGGAGGTGTCCATCCGGAAGTTGAGGTCGACCACCAGGTCCACCTTGGCCCGCGGTGCCTCCTCGCGCCAGTTCACCTCGGAGACCTGGCCGCGGGCGGCCTCCACGGCGTCCACCGAGCTGTTGGTGGTCCCGAGCACGTGCTTCAGGAAGAACTCGTGCCCCTTCGCGCTCGACGCGATGGCGTTGCCGCGCCAGATGAACCAGAGCCTCGGGAAGTTCTCCGGGGCGTCGGGATCGTCGCTGGCGAAACGGGTGGTCCCCTTTTTCAGGCGCTCCACCAGCCAGGCCCGGATCTCTTCGTCGCTCGTGCATCCTTCCGCCTTCGCCTTCTCGGCCAAGGAGAGCGTCGACTCGTCGAAGTGGGGGGCGAAAGGAAGCCATCCCAGCCGCACCGCCTTGGCGTTCAGGTCCGCCACATGAGAGGGCATGCCGGTTTCCCCCTCGACCGCTGAGTAATCCTTGATCCCCCGGTCGTAGCGCCACTGGTCGCTGTGCATGTACCAGAAGTTGGGAGCGCTCTGGAGCCGGACCGGTTTCACCCAGTCGCTGGCCATGGCGACCGCGGACCAGGAGGCGAGCGGCGCCACCTTCTCCTGTCCCACGTAATGTGCCAGACCGCCGCCGTTGCGGCCGACGCTCCCGGTCAGGATGAGGGCGGTGATGGCCGCACGGTAGAGGAGGTCGTTGTGGTACCAGTGGTTCACCCCGGAGCCGATGATGATCAGGTTGCGTCCGCCGCTCTGCTCGCCGTTGGTCCCCCACTCCCGCGCGATGTCGATCACGGTCTGCGCCGCTATCCCGGTATGCTTCTCCTGCCACTTCGGCATGAAAGGGAGCTCGGAGTCGTAATCGGCCGGATACTCTCCGGCCAGGTTGCGGGAGACGCCGAACTGGGCCAGCAAGAGGTCGAACACCGTGGTCACCACCGCCTCCCCCTGGAGCGTCGCCACCCGGCGGACCGGGACCTCCCGCAGCGCGTCCCCCTCTCCGGCGAAGCGGAAGCGGACCCGGCGGGTCTCCCCTCCCAGCAGGGTGAGGGCGGGGTCGATGGCGCCGCCGTCGGCGAGATCCACCATGTCGAGGTTCCAATCCCCGAGCTTCTCCGCCCAGCGCGACCCGATGCTCCCCTTGGGAATCCGCACCTCACCCCCTTGGTCGGCGACACAGAGGATCCAGGCGGCATTCTCCAGTCCCGCCCCGCGCTCGATCTCTTCGGCCCGGAGGAACTCACCGGCGGTGAGAACATCTTTCTTACCCTCCGCCGCCGGGGCGAGCTTCACCAGGAATGGGAGATCGGAGAAACGCTTCACGTAGTCGGTGAAGAAGGGGACCTGGCGCTCCACGTAGAATTCCTTGAGGAGCACGTGATTGATCGCCATCCAGAAGGCGCCGTCCTGCCCCCGGGAGGCGGGGATCCAGGCGTCGGCGAACTTGGTGGCGATGGAGTAGTCGGGGGACATGACCACCACCTTGGCGCCGCGGTAGCGGGCCCCGGCGAGGTAGTGGGCGTCGGGGGAGCGGGTCATCGGGACATTGGAGCCGCAGACCACGATGTAGGAGGCATTGTACCAGTCGGCCGACTCATACACGTCGGTCTGCTCTCCCCAGACCTGCGGTGAGGCCGGCGGGAGGTCGCAGTACCAGTCGTAGAAGCTGAGCGCCACCCCACCTAAGAGCGAGATGAAGCGGGTGCCGGCTGCGTAGCTGATCATGGACATGGCCGGGATGGGGGAGAAGGCGATCACCCGGTCCGGCCCGTGCTTTTTGACCGTGTAGATGGTGGAGGCGGCGATGATCTCCTCGACCGTCTCCCAAGAGGCACGGCGAAAGCCCCCCATGCCGCGCTTATCGGTCCAGGAGGCGCGCGCCTGCGGCTCCTCGACCATGCTCTGCCAGGCAAGCACCGGGTCACCATGCTTCCCCTTCGCCTCGGTCCAGCGGTCCAGGAGCACCCCCCGCACGTAGGGATACTTCACCCGCATCGGGCTGTACAGGTACCAGGAGAAGCTGATGCCTCGGGCGCAGCCGCGAGGCTCCTGGTTCGGGATGGCCGGATCGAACTGCGGGTAGTCGGTGGCCTGCAGCTCCCAGGCGACGATGCCGTCCTTCACATGCACAAGCCAGCTGCAGCTCCCGGTGCAGTTCACCCCATGCGTGGTGCGCACCACCTTGTCGTACTGGTGGCGGTTGCGGTAGAACTCCTCCCAGCCGCACCTGCCGCGGCAGGGCTCATCCTTGAACCGGTCTGAGGACATTATCGGATCCTCCTCCTGATGGCGATAAAGGCGACGATAAAGAGAGCGAAAAAGCCGAGGCCGCTGTACGGGAAGGGAGAGGTTTCGGTCGTTTTCCGGGCGGCGGCATCCTCGAAGAGCGCCACCAGCGGGGCGGTCTCCGCTTCAGTCAGCGGGCGGTCCGCGTAGACCCGCTTCATGACCGGGAAGCTCAAGCTCCCCAGCACGCCGCGCACCCCGCTCTCCCCCATACTCGCGTAGATGCCGGTGAGGTTGGCGGCCAGCGTGCCGCCGTGAATGCCGGGGTAATGGAGATCATGGCAGGAGACGCAGGGGGCACCTCCCTTTGCGAAAGGTGTCTTGCCGGTGAACAGGGCACGCCCCTGGTCCAGAAGCTGCGGGGTAACGGTGACTGCCGGCGGGGCGGCGGGAGACGCCTCCTCCGGCCCGGCAGGGACGGCGGTGCCGGACGGTGCGGCAGGAGCGGCGGTAGAGCCCCCGCCCAGAAATGCGATGATCTTCTGGGCGTCCTCGCGGCTCACTCCCAGTTTCGGCATCTCCATGCCGTACTTCTTCACCAGCCCAACCTGCGTCGGGTCCTTGCCGGCGCTCAACCGGTCGGGCTCGGTGATCATCCGCACCAGCCAATCGCTGCTGCGCCTGCTCCCCACCCCCTTGAGGTCAGGACCGACACTATCGCCGCCTCCCACCGTGTGGCAGCTGGCGCAGCGTGCTTGGAAGAGATCCTTCCCCTCGTCCGCCCCGGCTGTGCCTGCTGTCAGGATGAGCGACAAAAGAGTAAGACAACAACCAGGGATCAGCATCGATCTGGCCATGCGGTCCTCCGCGAGCTTCTGACACTACGGGGATTTTTTTCCGGCGGAACAAGGCTTAAGTATAAACGGGAGTAAGCAGCTAGAAAGGGGGGCAGACAGAAATTTTATGATTTGTTAATTTATGTCGAGAAGGGCAGCACCCGTCAGCATGCGCCGCTCCCCCGATGCCATCCCCCATTCGGACGGGCCCCGGTTGACAGATATGATTAATCAGTATTAACTTTGACTGCAATGCATGGAGAGTGAAAAGGTGGAAGCGGAGGAAGGTGGTGACTGCGCTCACCCAGAGCGCTTTCGAGGAGGTAGTGATGTCCGATGCACTCAAGTACGGCATGAGCGGTGAGGCAGTGACAGATCTCCAGCGGCGGTTGAACTGCAGCGGTCCCTCCCGGTTGCCCGCTCTGGATGCCGACGGCAATTTCGGAGTGACCACGCTGGGACGGGTGATGGAGTTCCAGTACCTTCGGCATCTCCAGGCCGATGGCGTCTGCGGACCCTTGACCTTTGGGCCGTTAAAGCCCGCCTGCGACGCACCCCTCCAGCCTGCGGGGCGCTGCATCCTCGTCGATCTCATCAACGGCGTCCTCTACGCCTTCGAGGACGGCAATCAGTTCATGAAGAGCGCCCCGATCCACGGCGGAGCGCCCGAGGACCCGTCGGCCATGGGAGTCTTCCCGATGTCGTCGCGGCGGTTGCGGCACCACACGAGCAGCAAGTTTCCCACCCCTCCCGACAACATGGAGTTCGCCATGTTCTACAACGGCGCCCAGGCGATCCATCGCGGCAATCCCGGCAAGCCCTCCCACGGCTGCATCCATGTCGGCTATCCCGACATCGAAAAACTCTTCGACTGGGCCGGCAGCAACGACATCCTCGTCATCGTCGCCAAGCAGTAGACCGCCTGCCACCAAGAAAAAGAGCCGCGAGAAATCTCTCGCGGCTCTTTGTGTTTTGTGCTCGAAAACCGGCCCTCCGATGGCAAGCGGCCGGCGCACAACGCCCGGAAACGGCTTATTCGCCTTTAAGGGAAGCCATGTCGATGGAGAAGCGGTACTTCACATCCGACTTCACGAGCCGCTCGTAGGCTTCGTTGACCTTCTGGATGGGGATCACTTCCACGTCGGAGGTGATGTTGTGCTCGCCGCAGAAGTCGAGCATCTCCTGGGTCTCCTTCAGTCCGCCGATGAGGGAACCGGAGATGCTTTTCCGCCCGAACAGCAGCGCGAAGGAGAGGAGCGGCAGCGGCTTCTCCGGTGCGCCGACCAGCGTGATGTTCCCTTCCAGCCCCAGCATGTTGATGTAAGCGTTGATGTCGTGCTCGGCTGCAATGGTGTCGAGGATGAAGTTGAAGGTTCCCGCCTGCCGGGCCATCTCGTCCTGGTTGGTGGAAACGATGACCTCATGGGCCCCAAGCCGCAGGGCATCCTCCCGTTTCTTCGGCGAGGTGGTGAAGACCACGACGTGGGCGCCGAAGGCCCGGGCGAACTTGACTCCCATGTGGCCGAGCCCCCCAAGCCCGACGATGCCCACCTTCTTCCCCTTCAGGTCGCCCCAGCGGCGGATCGGCGAGTAAGTGGTGATCCCGGCGCAAAGGAGCGGGGCGACACCGGCCAGCTTGAGGTTCCCCGGTACCCGCAGCACGAAGTGCTCATCGACTACTATGCTCTCGGAATAGCCGCCATAGGTGACGGGACCTGCCCCGTGCTTGTCGGGAGAGTTGTAGGTGAAGGTCGCATTGTGGCAGAACTGCTCGAGGTCGGCCCGGCAGCTCGGGCAGTCGTTATCGGAATCGACCAGGCAGCCGACCCCGACCACATCACCGGCTTTGAACTTGGTGACGGCCGAGCCAACCTTGGTGACCCTGCCGACGATTTCGTGGCCCGGAACACAGGGGTAGACCGTGGGCATTATACTGTTCCACTCGTCGCGGACGGTGTGCAGATCGGAGTGGCAGATGCCGCAGTAAAGGATCTCGATCTGCACGTCGCGTTCAGTCGCCTCCCGGCGCTGAATGGTAGCCGAGGCGAAGGGAGAGGTTGCGCTGGCAACAGAATAAGCTTTTGCCTTGTACATAAGGTTTTTCTCCTTTTTCTAGATAGTGTTCATCGGCCGTGAAGTGGCTCGCCACTCTCAATGGTATCGTCTATTTCCCTATGTGGTGGAAAAGGACAACTGTTTTCTGCTCGCCGCATTGGCTCAGTACCTGTTCTCGGCGATACGGGAGTACCTGCGGCGGCATGGGCGGCTGCATCGGAGGGACGGTGCGGAGGATAGCGGACAATTACCGCGAGATGGTGAGTCTGAGTGATCTGGGGGGAGGTTTCCAACGAGGGAACGGGAGGAGGGAGAGCCCGGCTGGCGGGCTCTCCCATTTTCTCACTCTCTTCTCACCCTTCGCCACCACATCGCACCGGCCAGACCGGCGGCGAGGAGTACCACGGTGGACGGCTCGGGGACCGGCGGCGGATCGTCTCGGACAAGGAAGCTCCCCTGGGCATCCCAGACCTGGCTTTCGGAGAAGGTGTGATCGTCGCAGCTGGCATTGATGTTGACATAGGTCCTCATAAACCCGGTTCCCACCGGATAGTCGGCCGCCGCATAGAGGGCTGAACCGATGAACCTCCCGCTGGGCAATCCCGTTTGCGGCGCCACCGGGGTTCCGGTAATGCCCCAGACATACCGGTTGCCAGAGTTGGCCGTTTCGCCCGAGAACCCCGGTGCGTAGCCGATCAGTCCCATGAGGTTCCATTCGGCATAGAAAAGATTGGCAGAAAGGCCGGGAGAGCTGTACAGGCCGGCATTGGTGTAGAAAGTCTGCAGTTCATCCGCCGTCGCGTACCGCCATCCGTAAAAGGTTCCGCCGACCCCGGAATCGGCGTTGATGCTGTCCATCGACTTGCCGAAGGTCTGCGTCAGGTCCAGCCACTCCAGCCCGGTCCCCGTATCGAGGGTACAGGACCCGATCCCGAACTTGGGATCGTCTGCCGAAATGATTGACGCAGAGGCGTGGGAGCCGACCAGCCCGACGATGACCAGAGCAAGGATCACTAACCGCTTTCTCATAGAGGCCTCCTTTATGGCATAGGGAAACGCTGCATGATGATTTAGCAATTACAGTGCCTTTCACTAGAGCCGCGCAGTACATGGTTCTACCTAAAATTTCCCCTTCTGAATCATAGCTGGATCTGTAAAGTTCCCCGACCAACTGTCGATGATCTTTCATCCCGCCTTCCGCTTCCACTCAGTGTCATCTCTGCTGGCCGCCCGCTCCCTTCTCCGTTACCCTGACTTTGGCCCCGGGAACTCCCCCAACAAAGTAAGCTTCCCTTACACTGAAGAAATTGATAGAAATGACGATACTTGTTGGGCGGGGCGCACCCGCATCGGGAGGAACACATGGAAAGCGATTGGTCCGCCATATTCGTCCATCTTAGCGTAGCTGTCGTGGCAGGCGGACTCATCGGGCTCGAGAGGAGCTACCATGGGCGCCCCGCCGGTTTCCGGACCCACACCCTGGTCTCCCTGGCCTCCTGCGTCCTGATGCTCCTGACCGTGTACCACGAGCGGTGGTTCGCCACCGCCATCCACGAGAGCGTGCGCATCGACCCGACCAGGATGGCGCAGGGCGTCATGACCGGCATCGGTTTCCTGGGAGCCGGGGTCATCATGCGGGAAGGACTCACCGTCAGGGGGCTCACCACCGCCGCCTCGATCTGGATCACCGCCGCCATCGGCATCCTCGCCGGAGTCGGCTTCAACAGCGCCGTCATGATGGCGACCGCCATGACGCTGGGTGTGCTTGCCATCTTCCGGAGGATCGAGAGCAGGATGCGCGCCCAGGTGTACGCCCACCACACCCTCCTATTCAAGCGGGACAACGTCCCCCCCGAGCCCGAGCTCCGCGAATTCCTCGCCTCCAGCGGCTTCACGGCGGCCAATATCAGTTACTCGCTGCAGGACCGGGGTGAGCACCTGGAGTGCCGCATGACCATCCGGACCAACGAAAAGACCAATATCGAGCAGCTGAAGGAACGGCTGCTCAAATCCCCGGACGTGGTGGAGTTCACCATCTCTCTTTCAGGGTGAGGGGCCGGCTGCTCTCTCCCCGGCTCTCTTTGCCGTAATGCCTATGACATAAATTTTTACCTATGATTACTTCTTCATATCTCCCCTATCTGTCAATCCTGCGCTATAATATTGCGCACTCCCCCCACTTTGCCATTTCATGCCGCGCTGTCTCTAAGCATCTCGAATCCTGACCGTTCCTCGTTTGCGGGGGAGGAGGATACTGTATGAAAGTGCTCCTCGTTTCGGCCAACACTGAGACGTCCCTGATGGTTCCCCTTCCGTTGGGACTCAATCTGATGGCGGTCACCCTCCAAAGAGCGGGACACGAGGTGCAGTTGCTTGATCTCATGGGGCAGGACGGCAACCGGGCCCTTATCCGGGACACCGTCACCAGGTTCGAACCGGCGGTGATCGGGATCTCCGTCAGGAATATCGACAACCAGTGCATGGCCAACCCGCGCTTCCTGCTGGATCCGGTACGGGAGACCGTCGCCTGCTGCCGAAGCTGTTCCAAGGCCCCGGTCGTGCTGGGAGGCGCCGGATTCAGCATCTTCCCCGAGGCCACCCTCCGCTACGTCGACGCCGATCTCGGGATCTGCGGCGAAGGGGAGCTGGCCTTCCCCGCCCTCCTCGCGGCCCTCGAGGAGGGAGACGACCTCTCCGGGATCGCCGGGCTCTGCATCCGCGGGGCGAGCACCCCCAGCCGCCACGCGGTGCGGGGGAAGCTCGAGAGGCTCTCGCTCCCGTCCCCCGATTTCTGGACCGTCCCCAAGGAGCTGCGGGGCGAGGCGTGGGTTCCCTTCCAGACCAGGCGCGGCTGCCCGATGGAGTGCAGTTACTGCTCGACCCCTGCCCTGGAAGGAATCCGGATCCGGACCCATCCGGCCGACCAGGTGCTCGAGGCGCTGGCAGCCCACGCCGCCGCCGGCTTCCGCCACTTCTATTTCGTGGACAACACCTTCAACCTCCCCGCCGTCTACGCCAAGGAACTCTGCCACGCCATCCGCTCCGCCGAGTTGGGCATCAGCTGGCGCTGCATCCTCTACCCCGGCTTCCTCGATCAGGAGCTCGTGCGCCTGATGGCCGAGGCCGGCTGCGTGGAGGTCAGCCTCGGCTTCGAGAGCGGGAGCCCCGACATCCTCGGCAACCTCAACAAGAAGTTCAGCGTTGCGGAGGTGCGGACCTCGGCGGAACTGCTGATGGGCCACGGCATCCGGACCATGGGTTTTCTGCTGCTGGGCGGTCCGGGGGAGACCAGGGAAACCGTCCTCGAAAGCCTCGCCTTTGCCGATTCATTGCGGCTCGACGCGCTCAAGATAACCACCGGCATCCGGATCTATCCCGGGACCCGCCTGGAAAAGGCCGCCCGCCAGGAGGACATAATCGCCAAGGACGACGACCTCCTTCACCCCCGCTTCTACCTGGCCAGGGGGCTGGAGGGGTGGCTCGAGCCGACCGTCGACCAGTGGATCAAGGAGCGCCCTTACTGCACGAGGTAACCGTTCCGGCAGACCTCGCCCCCCCTCGCCTCACCCTCACCCTTCGAGGCCCTTCAGGCCAATCCGTCCCGCATAGCAGCCAAAAGGGACTTGGCAGCTCACCCCAAAGATGATACCTTCTCCCGCCGTCGCTACCGACACCCGGCTGTCACCCCATCCCCCCCAGTGACAGCACGTATATTCCAGTGAGGACCCACGTGACTATTCTGCAGATCATCGTGCTGGCCGCCGTACAGGGCGCCGCCGAACTTCTTCCCGTTTCCAGCTCCGCCCATGTCATTGTCATCGCCAAACTTATGGGGCTCGACCCGACCACCCCCGAGATGACTCTGCTCCTGGTCATGCTCCACACCGGCACCATGTTCGCCGTCATCCTCTTCTTCTGGAATGGGTGGAAGAAAAGCTTCTTCTCGTCCCGTCACCGGCTGATCCAGACCGTCAAGCAGGTAGTGCTGGCCACCGTGCTGACCGGGGTGGTGGGGCTCGGGCTGAAGGGTATCGTGGAAAGGATCGCCTTCGGCGGGAAATCCAAGGGGGAGATCGAGCTCCTCTTCGGCAACCTCGGCCTCATTTCGGCGGCCCTGGCCGCGGCGGGGATCCTCATCGTCATCGCCGGTCTGCGCCGCAACAAGAACGAGCGGGAGGAGATCACCCTGAAGGAGGCCTGCGGGATCGGCGCCCTCCAGGGAGTCTGCCTCCCCTTCCGCGGCTTCTCCCGCTCCGGGGCCACCATCTCCGCCGGGCTGCTGCTCGGCCTGGCGCGCCAGCGGGTCGAGGAGTTCAGCTTCGCGCTGGCGGTCGTGCTGACCCCTCCCGTCATCGCCCGCGAGGTCCTCAGGCTGATGAAGGCCCAGTCCGCCGCTGCGGCGGGAGCGGGGCACCTCGTGCAACTCTTCTGGCCCAGCCTGGCCGGGATGGCCCTGAGCTTTCTGGCCGGCCTGGTGGCGCTCCGCTGGCTTTCCAGCTGGCTCGAGCAGGGGCGCTGGCATTACTTCGGCTACTACTGTCTGGCCGTCTCCGCCATCGTCTTCACCCTTTACCGGATCGGCTTCTGATCGCCGTCCGCCTCCCCTTTCCCCTTGCCCCCGCAAGGGGCAGGGGATAAAGATCTTCCCTCACCCGGCCTCCGTCCCCCCTCTCTCCTAAAGGGGCGAGGGTATACGTCACGAAGGAGGTTTCCCGGCACCTGTCATAGCGCCGGAATCCCCCGGTAGAGACAGCGCCCCGTCCTGCCTGCGCATCCTTAGTTTTTCCCTATACTTTAGGTGTTTACATCGGCCTCCCGATCACTATATGATGGCTCCGGTCACGCCAAATGGCGTGCCGACCTCATCTTTATCCCGCGCCGGCAGTGCCCCCTTCGGCCCAGCTGGTTCAGGGCCAGCATTTGGGAGTGCGACATGGCAAAGATACTGGAATTCAAAAGGTTCAGGCGCCCCGCCGCGGAGACCGCGGCCCCGGCGGCCGATAAAAACCCCGACGGACTTGCCCTCGACGTCGAGGCCATCCTGAGCGACTATTCGCTCACCCCCGCCAACCGCCGGTGGCTCCTCGAGTCGATGCTCTTCGAGATCGACGAGCAACTGGACGTCTACCGCCGGGAGCTCGAACAGGCAGAACGCAAGCTCAACGCCACCGTGCATGCGGCGGAACACGAAATCGCGGTGGCCTACGCCGAGTTCGAGACGCAGGTTCGCGGCATGACGGCCAAGGTGAATAAGCTCACCGCCGGGCGGACCGCCGGCCAGGAGCCCCCGGCTCCCGGCGAACAGTCGAATCAAGGTTGACCGGAGGGGATCCCGCGTCCCCTCCCTCCGTTTGGCCGCCGGATCCTCCCTCACCGCCTCCCCTCCTTCACGTTAACTGTTTTCACCTCCCCAGCTTTGTGCTATGAACCTTACTGAAAGTGGCCGCCGCCGGGCCATCATTCCCCACCCTTGTCACCCTCAACGGGAGGAAGCCATGAACATTCGCAAGAAGATCCTGGACTACGAGTACGAGGAAGTGCTGGAGACCAAATACCGCGAGCTGATCCGGGTCGGGTGCGCGGTTGCCGTGGGCTGCCCGGTCTGACTCAAGAAACACTTCGCGGTCGCGAAGGAAGCGGGAGCAACCGAAGCAGAGTTGAAAGAGGCCATCGCCTACGGCATCATCGCCCCCTCCGGGCGGGCCAAGAATTTCGTACTCGGGATGGAAGAGGAACTCGGGCTCTGACCGGGAAATCACACAGTAAAGGCATGTATTGTTGAGACTACGCACCATTTCTAGGACCGGGAAACGGGTATCGATCCGCCGTAACGTCACGGCGCTTTCGATGCCCGTTCTCCTTTCATCGCTCTTCCAGCGGCTGGTATCCATCGTCGACATCTTCATGGTCGGGGGGGTGGGGGCCGCGGCCATCGCCGCCACCGGGCTCGGGCAGCTCCTTATCTTCGTCACCATGACCGTCTTCTGGGGGCTCTCCACCGGCGCCACGGTGGTGATCGCCCACCTCTGGGGGGCCGGCCGCCGGCTCGAGGCCCGCCGCGCCGCCTTCGCCTCGCTGCTCCTCTGTGCCCTGATGGCGGCCTGTGCGACCCTGGTGGGGAGCCTCTTCGGCACCGAGGTGGCCCGCTTCCTCGGGGCCGATGCCCAGGTGCTCTCCTACTCTGCCGACTACATCCGGCTGGTCTTCCAGTACTTCGCCTTCACCGCCGGATTGAACATCCTGTCGGCCATCATGCAGGGGACCGGCAACACCAAGACCCCGATGCAGGGGGTGATCCTGGTCAACATCCTCCACGTGGCGATTGCCTACCCGCTCATCTACGGCCACTTCGGTTTCCCGCGGCTCGGGGTGGTCGGCGCCGCCTGCGCCATCAACATCTCCGAGGCGTGCGGATTTCTCTACCTGCTGGTCCAGGCCGTGCGGCTCAACTACCTCAAGATCGGCCCCCCGGACCGCGAGCTTTTGAAGAAGGTCTGGAAGGTCGGTTACCCGGTGGCCCTGGAACGGGTGGCCCAGCAGTCGGGACAGCTCTTCTACTCGAAATTCATCATCGGCTTCGGCACCGCCGCCTACGCCGCCCACCAGATCGGGGTCTCCATCGAATCCCTCTCCTTCATGCCCGGTGCCGGAATGGGAATTGCGGCGGCCACCCTGATGGGGCAGTCGCTCGGCGCCCGCAAGATACGGCGCGCGCACCTGGGGCACACCGAGGCGCTCAGGCTCGCCGTCTGGGTGATGGCGGTGATGGGGGTCATCTTCTTTGCCTTTCCCCACCAGCTGATCGCCCTCTTCACCTCCGACCCCGACGTCATAGAAAAGGGATCGGTCTTCCTGCGGCTGGTGGCCTTTTCCCAAGTGCCGCTCGCCATCGCCTTCGTCTACGCCGGAAGCCTGAGGGGGACCGGCGATACCCACTACGTCTTCCTGGTCACCCTGGCCGCCATGTGGGGGATCCGGGTCTTCCTCTCCTACCTGGCCGCCGTCCCGCTCCACCTCTCCCTCTACATGGTCTGGAGCGTCTTCTTGATCGACTGGTTCTTCCGGGCCGCCGCCTTCGCCTGGCGCTACCGCAGCCGCGACCTTCACGGCGTGACGATCTGACCATGGAGCTCCGCTACCGCCCCACCCTGGACCGGGACGAGATCGAGCGCCGGCTCGGCGCGCTCCTGGTCCCCGGCCCCCTCGATTCCCCGGCCCTCTTTCGCCGGATCGAGCGGCTGGGGGAGGAGTTCCGGCGTTTCGCGGCCTCCTTTCCGCTCCCCATGTGGGCGCCGGGGCTCCTCGTCACCGGGGAGATGAGGGCCATGTGGGAGGCGTATTTCCCGGTCGGGGAGGTTGCCCGGCTCTTCGCGGCGGTCCTCGGGCGCGGCTGCCGGTTCGCCCCGCTCTTCTCGGCGACGTACCTGGCCACCTCGCCGAGCTGGCCGGATCTTTTGGCGCGGCTTGCCGACCATGACCCCATCCTCACCCTGTCCCTCCCCTTGAAGGGGAGGGTACCTCTGGCCAGCCTGCCCGATGTTTCGCCTCGTAGGGCCGACCCTGCTGCGACGCTCGTCGCCCTCGCGCGTGACGAGTACGCCCGCCGGGAGCTCCTTTTCACCCTCTTTCTCCCCCGCCACTTCGGCGGAAGCTTCGACCGCTACCCCGGCCAGACGGCCTGGGTGACCGACTGGCTTCGCGAGGAGCGGGGAAGGCTGGGGGGGAGCGTCCGGGCGCTGGACAGCGCCTGCGGGAGCGGCGAGGGGAGCTACTGCCTCGCCGAGGCGGTGCTCAACGCCGGCTGCCGGCCGGAAACCTCCCTGGTGACCGCCTCGACGCTGGAACAGTTCGAGCTCTTCGCCGGGGCTCACGCCTTTCTGCCGCACGACCCGCAGCGGGAGCGCGAGTACCGGGCCCGGGTGGCTCCGATCCTGGAGGAAAGCGGTCTGGTCATGGAGTTCAAGCTCGAGGAAGTGGGGGCGTTGGCCGACCAAGGGGCGTACGACGTAGTGGTCTGCAACGGACTACTCGGCGGGCCGCTTCTTCATGAGCAAAGAGAGCTCGCGCAGGCGGTCCATGCGCTGGCGGCGCGGGTCGCCCCCGGAGGGGTGCTGCTCGCGGCCGACCGCTTCCACGCCGGGTGGCGCAGGCTCGTGCCTTGGGAGATGCTGAAGGGATTGCTGGTCAGGGAAGGATTGGAACTATTGGAGATACCGGAAGGGATAGGCGGCAGGCGGAAGAGGTGATCCGCCTGCCGCTTCGTCTTTTTAGAACTGCATCAGCACGCCGCCCCAGGAGAGGCCGCCGCCGAAACCCATCATCAGCACGAGCTGCCCCGGCTTGATGGTGCCGTTTCTGCGGTTTTCGTCCAGGGCAAGCCCCACCGACGCCGCGGCGGTGTTGCCGTAGCGGTCCAGGTTGAGGAGGAACTTCTCCTTGGGGATGCCGGTCTTCTTGGAGATGAAGTCGATGATCCTGACGTTGGCCTGGTGGGGGATGATGTGATCGATCTGGTCCGGGGTGATCCCCTGGCGCTCGGAGAGCTCGCCGATGATGCGGGGGATGACGTCGGTGGCGAAGGTGAAGACGCTCTTGCCGGCCATCTTGAAGGTGTTTTCCTTGGCCGCTATGGTCTCGGCGGTGACCGGCTTGCGGGAGCCCGAGGAGGGGACCTGGATCAGCTCCCACCCCTTCCCGTCGCTCTTCATCATGGAGTGGAGGATCCCTTTGCCGGAGGTCCCGGCCCCGAGGATGAGCGCGCCGGCGCCGTCGCCGAAGAGCGGGGAGGTCCCCTTGTCCTGGAAATCGAGGATCTTCGAGTAGGTGTCGGCCCCGATCAGCAGGACCTTCTTGTACTTGCCCGAGCGGATCAGGTTGTCGGCGATCTCCACGCCGTAGATGAAGCTCGAGCAGACCGCGTTCATGTCGAAGGCGAAGGCGTTTTCCGCGCCGATATTCTTCTGGACCATGCAGGCGGTGGCCGGGAGGATCATGTCCGGAGTCGAGGTGGCGACGATGACGCAGTCGAGGTCGAGCGGGGTGAGCCCGGCATTCTCCAGGGCCAGCTTGGCCGCCTCGGTGGCGAGATCGGAGCAGGACTGCCCGGGCTCCGCGAAACGCCGCTCGCGGATGCCGGTGCGGGAGTGGATCCAGTGGTCGGCGTCCTCCACCAGGTATTCAAAAAAGCCGTTACCGACCACCTTGGCCGGCACGAAACCGCCGGTCCCCAATATCTCTGATTGCAGCATCCTGCCGTTCCCCTTTCCATTCCGTATACGGTAAAGCCCCGACGGTTATCTCACAGTAAAATAATGTTTGTCAATTTATTCGCGCGGGGTGCGGGAGAAGGCCGCGTCGGCGACCCCGTACACCCAAAGCACCATGAAGGCTCCCAAAAGCCAGCGGGCGAACGGTGCGTCGCTCTGGATGGCGGCCAGCACCTGCTGGGGGTCCATGCTCTTCCCGGTCACCACCAGTTTGCTGACGCTTCTCAAGGCGACGAAGAGGGCTCCCAGGAGAAAAACATTGTCCAACAGGAGCATGACGCCCCCCTTCACCCGCTCTCCCCGTAACAGCTGCCCAAGCCCCGGGAGTACCAGGGCGGAGAGCGCCACGCACTTAATTCTGCTTACCATGTTCCTTTTTTCTCCTTCATTGATTGGATACCGTCTGCTCCCCTCACCCGCGGCTATCGCCTCCCGCGCCGTCTCCGGCGGTACCCGGAAGAGAGGCGGTGGGGAAGGAGCCTTCGGCCGTCCTCGCCCCCGAACGGGCGGGGGCAAACGGGGGCCGAGGGGGAGCGTATCGCGGGAACCTCCCGGAAACCCAAGAGGATTCTAACTTACCACTTGTCGAACGATCCATTTTTTGCTAGTTTTCCCCACCATGGAAAACGACCGCACCAGAAGAAGGCAGGCCATCGCGCCGCTCCTCAAGGATCCCGACACCGAGGTCCGTCTGGCCGCCTCGCGGGCGCTCGAGGCGCTGGAGGCCGCCCAGAGTCTCGACGAGGTGCTTGCCACCCTCAAGCGGGGAGACCGCGGTGCCAAGGTGGGAGCCATCTTTGCCCTGGGGAAGATCGGCGGGGAGAAGGTCCTTCCGCCGCTTTTGTACTGCGCGGGACGAAACGAAGAGGACATCAGGTGCGCGGCGGTCAAGATGCTCGGAGAACTGGCGCTGCCGGGGGCGCTCCCCTTACTGCTGGAGCGGCTCGCGGACCCCTCCCAGGCGGTCTGCGCCCTGGCCATCGAGGCCCTCTCCCACTACCGGGATCCCTCGCTGGCTCCCCGGCTGGTCCCCTTTCTCTCCGCCAAGGACGGGATGCTGGACGCCGAGGCCGCGCTGGCCCTCGCGGAAGTGGGGGACGCCTCCTTCGCCGAAGCCATCATGAAACTTTTGGACTCCCCCTACGAAAAGACCCGGGCGGCGGCCGCCACTGCGCTGGCGCGGCTCCCCCTCCCCCTCCGCTAGAAGTAAGCCGAAACGTCAATTCCCTTCAGAAGCGGATCCACCAGATCCACCACCGATTCCCCCGTCAGGGCCAGGTTCTTCACCAGCGGGTCCGCGAGCGGCTTGCCGTCGCTGTCGATCAGCACCTTGACCACCGAAGCCCCCCGCTCCTCCCGGCTCGGGGTCATTACCACCGCGATCTCGTTGGAGTCCAGGCGCACCAGGCTCCCGGTCGGAAACTTCCCGGTCAGCTCCAGAAAACGGTCGACGATCTCGGGATCGAGCCCGGTGCCGGTCATGCTCCGGATCCTCTCCACCGCCTGCTTGGGAGCCAACGGCGGCTGGTAGGCCCTGAGGGTCGTGGTCGCGTCATAGCAATCGGCCACCGCGACGATGGCGCTCGCCACCCCCAGCGGAAGGGGCCTCGCCCACTCCGGGTACCCGGTCCGGTCGTGCCGGACGTGGTGCCCCAGCACCCCTTCGGCCACCTGCTCCGGCACCCCTTCCATCTGCCGCACGATCTCGGCCCCGAGCTCCGAATGGCGTTGCATCTCCCGGAACTCCTCGTTGCTGAGCTTCCCCGGCTTGTTGAGGATCATCTTGTTGATGCCGGTCTTGCCGACGTCGTGGAGAAAACCGGCCATCCCCGCCACCTCCACTTCATGGGGGGATAGCCCCATGGAGGCCGAGATCGCCATGGCAAGGACCCCGACGTTGACGCTGTGCTGGAAGGTGTAGTTGTCGTACTGCTTGATCATGGTGAGGCCGATGAGGGTGGCGGGCTCCTTTACCGCGGTGGCGGCCAGGCTGGTAACCACCGTGATCATCTTGCGGCTGTTGGGGATGCGGCCGTTGCCGATCTCGTTGAAGATCTCGGCGATAGCCCCCACCGCCTCGGCGTAGGTCTGCGAGAGCGTCTCCTCTTCCCGCACCTCGATGGTGGCCACCGAGGCCTCCTTCAGCCCTTCCCTCAACTGCTCTGCCCCGCCTCCCGGCTGCCCGAGGAGCTTGGCCAGCACCGTCAGGTCGTCGGCGCTGACCCCCTTCTTGATGTTGATCCCGAGGAGCTCCTTCTCTTCCAGCCGGCGGCAGAGCTCCTGGAGCGGCGGCGTCGGGGCGAAGAAGAGGTGCTCCCCTACCGCCAGCACCCCGTCCACCACGGCCACCCGGATCTCTCCCTCCTCGCGGTGCAAGAGCGAGGCGAGCTGGGCCATCTCGATGAACGGCTGCCGGGAGGCCGGGTGCCCGGGCGGGTAGTATCCCCCCCCCCGGATCCCGCCGGAGAGGAGCGTGGCCAGCCGGTGGGCGTTGTGGAGCCCTTCGTCGCTACTCATCGTCCCCTCCCGAAACCCTTTCTATGGCGTCCACCGCCTCGCGGGCGGCCTCGGAGACCGGACCGCTCTTCCCGGCCAGCCCCGCCACCAGCGGCAGCGCCGCCTCGTCCCCCAGTTGGCCGAGCGCCGTCACCGCGGCCACCTTGAGCTCCTGCCAGCGGCCGAAGACCGGGAACCCCAGGGACCTCACGATCTTCATGAGGGGCTGGGTCGCCCGGCGGTCCCCGATCCTCCCCAGGGAGGCGGCGACCTCCTTCTTGACCGGCAGGCTTTTCAACAGGAAATCGCGCCGCTCCAAAAGCCTCAAGAGCAGCGGGACCGCGTGACGGCTCTTCATGAGCCCCAGGGAGAGGATCAGGTGGCGGGCGATGGCCTCGTCGTCTTCGGCCTCGAGCGCCACGGTCAGCAGCGATTCCGCCGCATCCCCGCCGATCTTCATGAGGCTTCTGATGGCCTCCTTGCGGACCCGCTGGTCGGGATGGTAGAGCGCCCCCTTAAGGGTGGGGATGGAATCCCGGCTTCGCAGCTCGCCGAGGATGGTAACCATGTTGCGGACGACGAACCACCGTTTGTCCTTGAGCATGGCGGTGACCGGGGCCACGGCGGCAGTGCCTAACCGCACCAGGGCGGTGGCGAGCGCCTTTCGTTCGTAGACCCCCTCGGCAAGGCAAAGCCTTTGAATGATCCAGTAAGCCCCTTTGACCCCCAGGGCCGAGAAGACCCGCTGCAACCCCTCCTTGTCGGTCCACTCCCGGCTCTCGAGATGGTCGAGCAGGGTATCGGTGGAGAGATCGGCGATCCGTTCCAGGGTGAAGAGGGCGTACTCCCTCTGGGGAAGGCTGCGGCGGTGGTCCTGGCGCTGACGGAGGAGCTCCTGCAACACCAGCATCAGGGCGGCCTCCTCGGGGGTGGCCCGGAAACGCTCGACCAGCTGGCGGCCGAGTTCCTGGTAGCGGCGGTCGTGACGCTCCACCGCCATCATCCGGAGGATCTCCTCCAGCCCCGGCCCCTCGTTGAGGGCACCCAGGACCTGCTCGACCGCCGCCAGGGCGGAGATCCCTTCCCATCCCTCCGACTCCTCGCCGGCGCCCGCAGCGCCCTCCTCCCCGCCCGTGCTGCCCGCCACCCCGCGCTTGGCCCAGATGGCGGCCAGGTCCTTTTCGTTGACCCACACCGTGCGCGAACCGGCCTCCTCCAGTTGGGCGGCCACCCCGCCGGCCGCCGCCGTCTTGTACGGATCGGTGGCCAGCAGGTCGACGAACTGCTCGAGATCGGCGAGGGAGAGGTCGTTCATGAAGGTGATGTTGGCGATGCGCCGGATGAAACACTCATAGGCGAGCTGCTGCACGCTGGCGTTGCCGTCGACCCCCTCCCCGCCCGGGAAGAACCCCTGGCGGTTGACGGTCAGCGCGAGCTCCCGCTCGGAAGTCAGCTCGAGCAGGGCCTCGTAGGCCCGCTGGAGCGGCTCGACCCGGTAGGGATGCCCCTGCGGATAGAAGCTCGCCCCCTTGACCGCCTTGTAGAGGTCGACGAGCCCCTGACCCAAAAGGGAGCCCTTTTCCGAAGTCACCAGCCGCAACTGTCTGTTGTCGGAACCCGTCACTAAACCACCCCGGTTTTTCCCATGAGAGATGTAAGAGATCTTAACTTATGGAGCGAAATGTTGTCAAACGAATACCCCGGTCCAAGCCCCCGTTGACAGCGGTTTTGACACGGCTTACTATTCACGGAATTCACCCGGGGGAAATGGATGGCCAAGCAAAAAGTGAAGACCGGCTTCGTCTGCGCGGAGTGCGGCGCGAACTACCCGAAATGGCAAGGGCACTGCGGCGCCTGCGGCGCGTGGAACAGCGTGAAAGAGGTGCGGCTGGAGGCCCCGAGCCGCCGGGAAGGGTTTGCCGGCGCCAAGAGCGCGGTGACCCTTCTGGCCGAGGTTGAGCTGGAGGAGCAGCCGCGCTTCTCCAGCGGGAGCGAGGAGCTCGACCGCGTGCTGGGGGGAGGCTTCGTCCCCGGCTCGGTCATCCTCATCGGGGGGGACCCCGGCGCCGGGAAGAGCACCATCCTGCTGCAGACCATGTGCTTCGCCGCCCGCGACCGGAATGTCCTCTACGTCTCGGGCGAGGAATCGCTGCAGCAGATTGCCGCCCGCGCCAGGAGGCTGCAGCTGCCGCTGGAACGGGTCAAGATGCTGGCCGAATCGTCGGTGGAGCGGGTCCTCGAGGCGGCCGCCGCCGAGAATCCGCAGGTGGTGGTCATCGATTCCATCCAGGTCATGCAGGTGGCCAGCGTGGAGGCCGCCCCTGGCGGCGTCTCCCAGGTACGCGAGAGCGCCGCCACCCTGACCTGCTACGCCAAGACCTCCGGGGTGGTCCTCATCATGGTCGGCCACGTCACCAAGGACCAGGCGCTGGCCGGGCCCATGACCCTTTCCCACATGGTGGACACCCAGATCATGCTCTCCTCCACCGAGGATGCCCGCTATCGCCTCATGAGGACCACCAAGAACCGCTTCGGCCCGGTCAACGAGCTCGGGGTCTTCGCCATGACCGAGCGGGGGCTCAGGGAGGTGAAGAATCCCTCCGCCATCTTCCTCTCCCGCACCGGCACCGCCGCCCCCGGGAGCGTGATCAGCGTGCTGTGGGAGGGGACCCGGCCGCTCCTGGTAGAGATCCAGTCGCTGGTGGTGGACGCCCAGTACGGCTCTCCCCGCCGGCTCGGCATCGGGCTGGACGGCAACCGGATCGCCATGATCCTCGCCGTGATCACCAAGCACGGCGGCCTCGTTCTTTCCGACCAGGACGTCTTCGTCAACGTGGTGGGGGGGATCCGGGTCCCGGAGACCAGCGCCGACCTGGCGGTGGCGCTCGCCATCGTGTCGTCGCTTCGTAACAGCGTGCTCCCCCAGGAGCTGCTCGTCTTCGGCGAAATCGGGCTTTCCGGTGAGATCCGCCCGGTCTCCAACGGCGAGTCGCGGCTTCGGGAAGGGGCCAAGCACGGCTTTACCCGAGCCATCGTCCCCGAGGGGAACGCACCGAGGAAGGAAATCCCGGGCCTCGAGATCGTCGGCGTCTCCAATCTCCAGGAAGCTCTCGATGCCATCTGAGAGATATGCCCCCGCGAGGGTGTCAATTTTTTTACTTTACTAATGATCAAAAATCCTCTTTAATATTGACTTGATTTCCGCAAAGGAAAAGGTGTCATGAATACGGAAAAACTCGAATATTTCAGAGGTATCCTGCAGGAAGAAAAGCGCATGCTCCTCGAGGAGGCAGGCAGAACCGTCTCCGAGATGACTTCCGACACCACCAACTTTCCCGATCCCACCGACCGCGCCACTCAAGAGTCGGACCGGACCTTCGAGCTCAGGATCAGGGACCGCGAGCGCAAGCTGATCAACAAGATTCAGGAGGCGCTGGCCCGGATCGACAGCGGCACCTTCGGATTCTGCGAGGTCTGCGAAGAAGAGATCAGCGAGGCCCGCCTCAAGGCTCGACCGGTGACCACCCTCTGCATCGACTGCAAGATGGAGCAGGAAAAGAAGGAAAGACTGCGCTAACCAAAGCTTCCCGCTAGCTTCATCCCTCGGAGTTTCCATGGCTGCCCGGAAGGGACAAAACCTCCTGGAGCAAGCGCTGCGGATAGCACAGGGGACCGGCCGCTCACCACAGGCGCGGGTCTCCCTGCTGCTCCGTCTGGCGGTGCGCAGCCTCGGCCTCTCTTCCGCCTCGTTGTACCTCCCCGATCATAACGCCAATGCCCTCACCAGGCGTTTAAGCACCCTCGTGCCCCCGGCAGGCTTCCCGTGCCAGATCCCGCTCGGTTTCGGCTGCGCCGGCCGGGCCGCCTTCTCCCTCGCTCCTCACAGCGCTTCCCGCCACGACCTGCACCGCGACGAGCTCTTCGCCGGGGACGAGACCTTTTTCCTGTCGCTCCCCCTGCTCGACCGCCGCCGGCTCGCCGCCGTCCTCACCCTGGCGAGCCCGCTGGAGCTCGATGCCGGTCTCGCCACCCGGGTCTCCCGGGAGCTCGCCCCGGTGCTGCAGCTTTTGGCGGGTGAGCTTTGTGCCGCGGAGAAGGCTGAACGGCAGCAAAGAAACGCTACCCTTATCTCTTCGCTTGGCGAGCTCTTCAGCGCTCCGCACGCCCCTCAGACCCTGCTCCCCCAGGCGCTCAAGCTCTTCACCGGGAGCGGCTTCACCCGTTGCGCGATCGTCCGCCTGACCGACGAGGAGGGGGGACCGGCCCTCTTCCAGAGCTGCCGTGCGGAGGAACGCCCGTCGCTTCCCGCCATGCTCCTCGCCGAGCCCACCCTCTCCGCCCGCGCGCTGGCCGCCGGGGTTACCTACTGCGACAACAGCAACTCGTGCGACCCCGTCGGCCCTGCGGTATCGACCCCGCTTTGCTTTAGCGGACGGATCCTTGGTGCGGCGACCTTCTTCGGGAGACCCGAGATCACTTCCGCCGAAGAGGTAGAGCTCGCCGAGACGGTGACCAGGCTTTTGAGTTGTGCTCTGGCCGAAGCGGCCTGTTCGGCCAGCCTGGCCGATTTCGTCCGGGAAAACGACCACAAGCTCAACGAGCTATCCTTTTTGTACCGGCTGAGCAACACCATGCTCTCCACGTTGAAGCTCAACAAGCTGATCCATCTCACCCTGACCGCGCTCACCTCCGGCCCTACCCCCTTCTTCGACCGCGCCATGCTCTTTTTGGTCAACCAGCGCTCGGGGATGCTGGCCGGGATGCTCGGGGTCACCAGCGAAACATCCCCGTCCCTGCCGCTGCCGCAGGGGGGGAGCGACGACCTTTTGGCCAGCCGCTGGGACATCTCGGACGAGGAGATGGCGGCCCAGAAGGAGACCGAGTTCTGCCGGCAGGTGATGGGGAAACGGCTGGAGCTCGACGGCTCGCTCAACGTCGTCTCCCAGGCGGTCCTCGAGAAGCGGCTCATCTACGTCCCGGCCGAGCTGGGGGACAAGGACCTCCTGCAGGCGCGCGGACCCGCGCTGGCTGCCTCGCCGCTGATCGCCCATGGCGAGGTGGTGGGTGCGGTGCTGGTGGACAATGCGCTGACCAAGACCCCGATGAGCCAGGAAAAGCTCCGCTTCCTCCAGCTCTTCGCCAACCAGGCGGGGATGGCCATCGAGAATGCCATGCTCTACCGCCGGATCGAGGATGCCCACCAGCAGCTGAGCGAGGCCCAGGACAACCTTCTGCAGAAGGAGCGGCTGGCGACCATCGGCGAGATGGCAGCCGGCATCGCCCACGAGCTCAAGGGGCCGCTGGTCTCCATCGGCGGCTTCGCCGGCCGGCTCACCAAGAAGCTCCCGCAGGACTCCGCCGAGTGGGCCCACGCCGACCTGATCGTGCGCGAGGTGGTCCGGCTGGAGGGGATCCTCTCCGAGATCCTCCTCTTCTCCAAGAAGACCACCATCTGCTACACCCGCTGCAACCTCTCCGATATCGTCAGCGAGTCGCTCGCGGTGGTGGCCCCTCCCATCGAGGAAAAGGGGATCGAGGTCGCCACCAAATTCCCGCGTCACAAGCTGGTCCTGCTCGGCGACGCCCAGCAGCTGAAGCAGGTCTTCATCAACATCCTGCTCAATGCGCTGGACGCCATGGGGGAGGGAGGAAAGCTCGGAATCTCGCTCGGCACCACCGAACTGGAGGAAAAGGAAGCCCTCTGGGTGAAGGTCTCCGACACCGGCGGGGGGATTCCGCTGGAGGCGCTCAACAGCATCTTCACCCCCTTCTACACCACCAAGGAGCGGGGGACCGGCCTGGGGCTGCCGATCGCCAACCGGATCATCACCAACCACGGCGGCAAGATCCACATCCACAACAACCCCGGACTCGGCGTCGAGTTCCGGGTGGTGCTCCCCAAGCACTGGTGATATTTCCCTTTGTAAATGCGGATTTCTTGCGGTATAAATGAAAGCGACTTTGGCGTCCTCTAATCAGAGCCCGCCACGAGCGATTCCAATCCGGGGGTGTAGCTCAGCTGGGAGAGCGATGCGTTCGCAACGCATAGGTCGTCGGTTCGATCCCGATCATCTCCACCAATAAGGGAGGGTCAGGCATGACGCCTGACCCTCTTGTTGTTTTTCAGAACTTTGCCCTCCCATCGAGCCTCCCTTCAGGGCGCTCGCCCTTCAAGGCCTTGAGCCATCTCCCGGCGACCAGGATATCGTACAGCCCCGCTACCTGCTCCTCGATCATCTTCGGCAGCACGCCCTACCGGTACTGCTTTTCACTGTCGTCCCGGGGTAGCCAGGTCCGGGCGAGAAACGTGTTACTTATCGCGCGATGCGTGTTATTCACGAGCGCAAAGTAAGTTACTTTACGCATGAAGTAAGTTACTCCGAGGAAGATACCCAAATCGCCCCATCTCACCGGTGGTACTATGACTTTGGCCGACGCCCCCCTTTACACGGGAAGGCAGGCCGAGTAAGGACCACCAGGCGACTACGACAGGAGCAAATGGCTTTTGTTGGCGAAGCCGTTTTTTTCGTCCCTCCTCTGCTCCCATCCGGGCCTTGACTAAATCCACAAAAGCGGATATTGTTTGCGGCATGCACGCGATCCTCCCTTTCTATAAAGCTCTCGCCGACGAAACCCGGCTCCGCATACTGGCTCTGCTGCTCGGGGAGGGGGAGCTCTGCGTCTGCGACATCATCGCCGCCCTTAACCAGCCACAGTCGACCGTCTCCCGCCACCTCGCCATCCTCCGGAAGACCGGCTGGGTTAACGACCGCCGCTGCGGCCTCTGGATCTACTACTCGATCCGCGACAACGACTCTCCGCAAAAGGAAATGATCCCCCTTCTGAAAAAGCAGCTGACCGCCACCAAGACTTCGATCGATGACCGCGAGACGCTGGCGAGCTTCGGCTGCGGGAACGACTGCGCCTAACAGCCTAAAAAAATTTACCCGGCAATATCCGTTTTCACGGATATAGGAGCTGCCATGGCCAAAACGAAGATCCTCTTTCTCTGTACCCACAACTCCTGCCGCTCCCAGATGGCCGAGGGGCTCGCCAACCACTACCTGGGCGACCGGGTCGAGGCGTTCTCGGCCGGCACCGAGGCGACCAGGGTCAATCCCCTCGCCATCAAGGTAGTGGCGGAACTCGGGATCGACATCTCCGGGCAGCGCTCCAAGACGCTCGACGAGTTCGCCGGGGAGCAGTTCGACCACGCCGTCACCCTTTGCGGCGACGCCAACGACAAATGCCCGCTCTTCATCGGCGGCGCCCGGCGCATCCACCGCGGATTCGACGATCCCTCCCGCCTTCCCGGAACCGAAGAGGAGGTGCTCCCCGAGTTCAGGCGGGTACGCGACGAGATCAAGGGGTGGATCATCGACTACTTTGGGGGGACGCCGTGACCGAGCACCTTTCCCGAAAGCTCTCGTTCCTGGACCGCTGGCTGACGCTCTGGATCTTCGCCGCCATGGCGGTGGGGGTGGCCCTGGGCTGCCTGGTTCCCGGCGTCGAGGCCTTCGTCAACCGCTTCCAGGCCGGCACCACCAACATCCCGATCGCCTGCGGACTGATCCTCATGATGTATCCCCCTTTCGCCAAGGTGCGGTACGAGGAGATGCCCGAGGTCTTCCGCAACAAGAAGGTACTCGGGCTGTCGTTGATCCAGAACTGGGTCATCGGCCCGCTGCTCATGTTCGTCCTGGCGGCCGTCTTCCTGCCGGACCGGCCGGAGTACATGGTGGGGCTCATCATGATCGGCCTCGCCCGCTGCATCGCCATGGTGGTGGTCTGGAACGAGCTCGCCAAGGGGAACACCGAGTACGCGGCGGGGCTGGTCGCCTTCAACAGCATCTTTCAGGTTCTTTTCTACAGCGTCTATGCCTGGTTCTTCATTACCGTCCTCCCTCCCCTGATCGGCCTCAAGGGGGTGGTGGTGGACGTCAGCATCCGCCAGATCGCCCAGAGCGTCTTCATCTACCTGGGGATCCCCTGCATCGCCGGTGCGCTCACCAGGCTCGCCGGCGTGAAGTTGATGGGGAAGGAGCGCTACCACCGGGAGTTCGTTCCCCGGGTGGGGCCAATCACCCTGATCGCCCTGCTCTTCACCATCGTGGTGATGTTCAGTCTCAAGGGGCAGTTGATCGTGCAGCTTCCCCTGGACGTGGTGCGGATCGCCATCCCGATGCTCATCTACTTCGTCGTGATGTTCCTGGTTTCCTTCTGGATGGGACGCCGCCTGGGCGCCGACTACAGCAAGACGACCACCCTCGCCTTCACCGCCGCGAGCAACAACTTTGAGCTCGCCATCGCCGTGGCGGTGGCGGTCTTCGGTCTCAATTCCGGCGCGGCCTTCGCGGCGGTCATCGGCCCCCTGGTGGAGGTCCCGGTGATGATCGCCCTGGTAAATGTCGCGTTCCGGTTCCAAAAACGCATGTTCGCAGAGGGGGCGACCTCCCCCTCCCGTGAGGTCCCGCGATGAAGATCCACTCCATCCGAAAAATCGAAACGTCCTGCTCGCCACGCACCACCTGCGGACCGGCGCCGGGAGACGCCCCAGACAAGCCTCCCTGCTGAGGCCCTCCCACCTCCGCCGGCGGCGGAGCTATCGACGAAAAGGTGCCGGGATTCGAGCAATGGACCCAAAACGGGGCCGGCCGGGTCCCGAAAATTTCGACCACCCTCACCATGAGGGACCACCTGGGTGCCTGCAAGGCGCGCTGGGGGATCGACCGGATGAACTACATGGTCCCTCCCGGCCTGTACGCCATCGGGGCCCCGGCACCCGAGGATCCCGTGCTGGTGACGGCCAACTACAAGATGAGCTTCGACGAGGTGCGCCGCAACCTGGCCGGGCGCAACGTCTGGCTCCTCGTGCTGGAGACCTTCGGGATCAACGTCTGGTGTGCGGCCGGGAAGGGAACCTTCGGCACGGACGAACTGGTGAGGCGGATCAGGCTCTCCGGCCTTGCCCGGGCGGTCAATCACCGTCACCTGATCCTGCCGATCCTCGGGGCGCCCGGGGTGGCCGCCCATGAGGTGGCGAAGCAGACGGGGTTTACCGTCCGCTACGCCGCCATCAGGGCCGCGGATCTCCCCGCTTACCTGGACCACGGGATGAAGACGACCGAGGCGATGCGGGAGCTGACCTTCACCCTCTACGAACGCCTCGTGCTGGTGCCGGTCGAGCTGGTGACGGCCGCCCGGCAGAGTGCCGTCATCATGGCGGTGCTGGGAGCGCTCTTCGCTTTCGCGGGAGGATGGCAGGCGGGGCTCGTCGCCATGGCCGCCTACCTGGGAGCCATGCTGGCCGGCGTCGCAGCCGCGCCGGTCTTGCTCCCCTGGCTCCCCGGAAGGAGCTTCGCGGTAAAGGGAACCGTCATAGGGATACTCTGGGGGGGCGCGGTCACCTTGCTGGCCCACCCCTCCCCCCTGGTCACCGCGGCGCTTTTCGTCGGCCTTCCTGCCGTCAGCGCGTTCTACGCCCTTAACTTCACCGGGTGCACCACCTTTACCTCCCGCTCGGGGGTGAAGAAAGAGATGCGGATCGCGCTGCCTGTCATGGGAGCCGCCGTGGCGGTGAGCCTGGCGATGCTGGCCGTGAGCCGCCTGCTTTAAGGAGAGAGTAATGAAGGGTTTCGCTTACCTGAAAAACGTGGCGACGCTGGAGTTGAACCGGGAAAAGTGCGTGGGATGCGGGAGGTGCCTGGAGGTCTGCCCCCACCAGGTCTTCTCCCTGGCCGCCCGGACCGCCGCAATCGAGAAGAAGGATGCCTGTATGGAGTGCGGGGCCTGCGCGAAGAACTGCCCGGTGGGGGCGATAGCGGTCGATGCCGGAGTCGGGTGCGCTTCGGGGATGATCAACGAATGGCTGCGGGAGCACAACATCCGGGGCCGGAGCGGAGAGTGCTGACCGTCAATTCAGGGTGACGACTCTCGCTTTCTTCTTCAGCAACGTCTGTTCTTCGTCGCTCAGCTTCAGGCTGAAGAGCGCGATACCCTCACGCATGGCCTTCCAATCCTGGTACAGGCAACAGAGTCCCTCCCTGTTCATGCAGATCATGGCTTCATTGCCGAGGGATCTCTTGGCGTCCAGTACCATCTTAACCGAGACATTCATAGATGCTCCTGAAGTTGGGCAGGGTTCCGATTCACTTGAGAGGTTGTTAGGCAGAAGGCGTGCCAATTCCCTCTTTTTGCCAAAGTTCCTTTGCTTTCAACAACCTGCCGCGCCAACGCCCTCCGCTTAATAACCCGGAGGGGTGCAATAAATGGATCAGCGAGATCCGATTTGCGCAGGGCTATCACGGGAGAAAGGACTAAAAGAGTCTTTTACTCCTAAGGATTTTTCGTTAGTTATCGGGTAATTTCCTTGATTTGTCGGGAGTAAATCTTATAATCCCCGCTGTTCCCGCTTTGGGCACGCCTTGCCCGCCACCACCCGGAGCCTCGATGACTTCCGATCAGCACCCTTCACCTCAAGCGTGCGCTCCGGCCACCGCAGACCGCCCTGAGCAGCCGCCTTGTCTCGTCGTCGCCATCGGTGCCTCCGAAGGAGGTTTGCCGGCACTCGAGCAATTCTTCGCCTCCATCCCCGACAATTGCCAACTCTCCTACGTCGTCATCATGCACATCCCGCCGGACGGCCCGTCCTTCCTGGCGGAGACGCTGGGCCGGCTCACCGCCATGACGGTGGTGACCGCCGAGAGCAGCATGGCGCTCAAGCCCGACAACGTCTACGTCATCCCCGCCGGGAGGTATCTCTCGGTCGCCAATGGGCTTCTTTGCCTGGAGACACCCGAGGGGACCCGCGAGGTGCGCCACCCCATCGACCGCTTCTTCGAGTCGATGGCAGCCGATCTCGGGGAGCGGGCGGTCGCCGTGGTGCTCTCCGGCTCCGGTCTCGATGGCGGAAGCGGCTCCCGCGCGGTCAAGGAGAGAGGCGGGGTCGTGCTGGTCCAGGACCCCACTTCGGCGATCAAGCCGTCCATGCCCCAAAACGCCATCGCCTCGGGGAACGCCGACTTCGTGCTGGCCGCCGAAGAGCTGCCGGTGCGGATCGCCGGCCTCGCCCGCGGCGCCTGTCCGCTCCCGTCCCAGGACTGCCACACCACCACCCTGGAGGACGAGCTCCAGGCCGTCTTCCGCATCGTCCGCGCCAGGACCGGCCACGACTTCAGCTCCTACAAGAGAAACACCGTCACCCGCCGGATCGAACGCCGGATGGCCATCAACGAGGTAGCCACCGTCAAAAAGTACCTCGACCTGCTGGAGAATAACGACGGCGAGGCCGAGGCGCTGGGGCAGGAGATCCTGATCGGGGTGACCAGGTTTTTCCGCGACGAAGAAGCCTTCGGCGTGCTGGCGAAGGAGATCATCCCGCGGCTCTTCGCGGGGCGGGACCCCGATGACCCGGTCCGCATCTGGCACGCCTGCTGCGCGACCGGAGAAGAGGTTTACTCCGCCGCGATGCTGATCCGCGAGTACCTGGACGAGCGAAAGCTCGACGCCAAGGTGCAGTTTTTCGCCACCGATCTCGACGAGACCGCCATCAGTGTGGCCAGAGCCGGGGTGTACGAGCGTGACGTCGCCGGCGAGGTGGGACAGGAGCGGATCGACCGCTTCTTCACGAGGATCAACGGCCGCTGGCAGGTCTCCAAGCGTCTCAGGGAGATGATCGTCTTCGCCCACCACAGCCTCATCAAGGATGCCCCCTTCTCCCGCATCGATCTCCTCGTCTGCCGGAACTTCCTCATTTACCTCAACCCCGACATGCAGAAGCGGCTCATATCGCTTTTCCACCTCGTGCTGAAGCCGGCCGCGGTCCTCTTCCTGGGAGCCTCGGAGACGGTGGGGACCGCCTCCGACCTCTTCCTCCCCATCGACAAGAAGTGGAAAATCTACGAGCGCCGGGAATGCGCCCGCCGCGACGAACAGGCCTTTCCCATCACCTCGGCGGTGCGCCGGGTGACGGGAGCGGCCAAGACGAGCAGGAGCAGCCGGGCTCCGCAGCAGGCGGCCGGGGAAACGGCCGACCGTCTGCTGGCCCAGCTTTACGCCCCCCCCACGGTGGTCGTGAACAGCCGGTACGACGTGGTGCACATCTGCGCCGGCGCCAACCGCTTCCTCGACCTTCCGGTAGGCGGCGCCACCCTGGAGCTTCTCAAGCTCGCCCGCGAGGAGCTGCGCCCCGCCCTGCGCGCCGCCATGTTCAAGAGCTTCAGCGAGAAGGCCCCGGTCACCTTCCGCGGCCTCAGGATGGCCGCAGGCGGCGAGGAAACGGCGGTCAACGTGCTGGTGAAGCCATTCTTGACCGCACTGGGCGAAGAGCTTGCGCTCGTGGTGTTCGAGCCGGCCCAGAGCTCCGCGCCGGTCGAAGCGGGGGGGGAGGAGAGAAGGCATCCGGACGACGAGACCTCGAGGGATCTCTTGGTCAGACAGCTCGAGGAGCAGCTCCGCGTCACCCACGAGCAGTTGCAGGCGACCACCGAGCAGCTGGAGAACTCGCGGGACGGATTCATGTCCGCCAACGAGGAGCTGATGTCGATCAACGAGGAGTTCCAGTCGGCCAACGAGGAGCTCCATTCCACCAACGAGGAGCTGGAAACTTCGAGGGAGGAGCTGCAGGCGCTCAACGAGGAGCTGGTCACCGTCAACGCCGAGCTGCAGGGGAAGGTGGAGGAGCTCGACCAGGCGAGCAGCGACATGGAAAACCTCCTCGCGAGCTCCGCAATCGCCACCCTCTTCCTCGACCGCGAGCTCAACATCAAGCGCTTCACCCCGGCCGCCGCCGAGATCTTCAACCTCATCCCCGCCGACATCGGCCGCCCCTTCCGCCACCTGGCCGGCACCATCGACTGGCATGGGCTCGCCGCCGATGCGGCCACCGTGCTGGCGACCTCGACCTCCATCGAGCGCGAGGTGGCCGCGGTGGCCAGCCGGCGCTCCTACCTGATGGGGGTCCTCCCCTACCGTACCGCGGACGGGGGGATCGACGGCATCGTGGTCACCCTGGTCGACATCACCGACCATAAGCGCCTGGAGGAGGAAACCGTTCACCTCGCCTCCTTCCCGGAGCTCAACCCGAACCCGGTGCTGGAGGCCGATCTTTCCGGCCAGGTCACTTTTGCCAACCCCGCCACCATCCGCATCCTGGAGGCTCTCGGGATGGGGGACGATTTCGCCCCCTTCGTGCCGGACGACCTCGCGGCCATCGTGGAACGCTGGGACCGCCTGGGAGACGCCGTCCACTACCGGGAGGTGACCCTCAAGGAACAGGTCTTCGGCGAGACCATCTTCCTCTCGCGGCAGTTCAACCTGGCCCGCATCTACGCCTTCGAGCTGACCGACCTCAAAAAGACCGAGGAGGCCATCCGGCGCGGCAAGGAGGAATGGGAGCGGACCTTCGACAGCGTACCCGACCTGATCGCCATCATGGACGGCCAGCAC
This sequence comes from Geomonas sp. Red32, assembly GCF_023652955.1. Taxonomy (GTDB): domain Bacteria; phylum Desulfobacterota; class Desulfuromonadia; order Geobacterales; family Geobacteraceae; genus Geomonas. Next base: position 876,985 of record NZ_JAKLOY010000001.1, read on the forward strand.
CGGATCGTGCGGGTCAACCGCGCCATGGCGCAGCGGCTCGGGACCTCCCCCAAGGAGTGCATCGGCCAGGTCTGCTACCGCTCCGTACACGGCACCGAGCATCCCCCCTGCGACTGTCCGCACACGCGCTCCCTGCTGGACGGACGAGAGCACCAGGGCGAGATCTACGAGGAGCGCCTGGGGGGACACTTCCTGGTCTCCACCACGCCGCTCTTCAACAAAGAAGGGGTGATGACCGGGACCGTCCACGTCGCCCGCGACATCACCGAACGGAAGAGAACCGAGGAGGCCCACGCCCGGCTGGCCGCCATCGTCGCCTCCTCCGACGACGCCATCATCGCCAAGGACCTCGACGGCACCATCCTGACCTGGAACGGCGGGGCCGAGAGGATGTTCGGTTACCGGGCCGGCGAGATGGTCGGCCGGCCCATTTCCCTGCTGATCCCCCGCGAGCTCCAGGTTGAGGAAGAGAGTATCCTGAAGCGCCTGCTGGCCGGGGAAGCGGTCGACCATTTCGAGTCGCGACGGCTGGCCCGGGACGGCCGGGCCATCGACGTGTCGCTCACCGTGTCGCCGGTGAAAAGCGCCGAGGGCAAGGTGATCGGGATCTCCAAGATCGCCCGAGACATAACCGGCCGCAGGCTCGACGAGGAGAAGATCCGCCTGCAGAGCGCGGTGGTGCGGGGAATCAACGAGATCTTCGAGGCCGCCCTGGCTGCGGTCTCGGAGGAGCGTCTGGGCGAGACCTGCCTGGCGGTGGCCGAAAAGATCACCGGCAGCCGCTTCGGTTTCGTCGGAGAGATCGGCATCGACGGCCTCTTGCACGACATCGCCATCAGCAACCCCGGCTGGGAAGCGTGCCGCATGCACGACCGGAACGGGATTCCCCGCCCCCCCGGGAACTTCCAGGTACACGGCATCTATGGCCGGGTGCTGAAGGACGGCAAGGGTTTCTTCACCAACCTCCCCAGCCAGCACCCCGACAGCATCGGACTCCCTCCCGGCCACCCCCCGCTGGAGGCCTTCCTCGGGGTCCCGCTGATCAACGACGGTGCGGTGGCCGGCATGATAGCCGTCGGCAACCGCCCGGGGGGATACCGGCAGGAGGAGCTGGACCTGCTCACCTCGATCGCCCCCGCCGTGATGGAGGCCTTTCTCCGGAAGCGGGCCGAAAAGGCGACGCAGGATCTGCTCGACCGCCAGAGAAAGCTCCTGGAAGCCTCCTTGATGATCTCCAGCCAGGCCGAGCTGGAAGGAGCCCTCAACGCGATCGCCGAGGCCGCCATCTCCCTTACCGGCGGGCGCTACTCGGTGGCCGGGCACGGCTACCTCGGGGGGAAGTTCGCCGCCGGGGGGAGTGCCCGGGCCGGAGATGCCGAGAGCTGCCCGCAGTGGAACCTCTTCGAGGTGGAGCGGGGGGGCGTCTATCTCGACCTGCTCGACAAGGCGGAGACGCTTAGGCTGACCGACGCGGAGATGCGGGCGCACCCGGCCTGGTGGGGGCTTCCGGCCGGGCACGTTCCGATGCGCGGCCTGCTCGCCGCAAGGCTCACCGACACCGCGGGGAGGCCGCGGGGGGTCATCCTGATCACCGACAAGGTTAACGGCTGCGATTTCACCGGGGAGGACGAAGCGACCCTCAAACAGCTCTCGGTCATCGGCTCGCTGGCCATCGAGCACTGCGAGGCCGCCGGCGAAGTGCTCGAGCGGGTCCACGAGCTGGAGCGCTTCAACGCGGCCTCGGTGGGCCGCGAGCTCCGGGTCATCCAGATAAAGAAGGAAGTGAACGAACTCTGCGGCCAGGCCGGCCTTCCGCCCCGCTACACGAAAGGGCTGGACGAGGAGGAAGAGAGTTGAGTGCGACCGCCCGCGACGATCGGATGAAGCCTCCCAAGGGGAACCCTATCACCCTCCCGGTCGGTTACCTGGTGGCCGTGGCGGCGACTGCGTTTACGGCCCTGCTCCGCTGGCTGCTCCCGTGGGCGCTCTCCCCCGCCCCCTACCTCGGCTTCTACCCGGCGGTGGTGATATCCGCCGCCCTGGGAGGGGTCGGCCCCGGACTCTTCTCCACCTTCGCCTCGCTCTTCCTGGTCAATTTCGTGTTCGGCAGCTTCGACATCCACGACTCCGGCTCCATGATGAGGCAGTTCATCTGGGTGGTGGCCAGCATCGGGGTGAGCCTGCTGGCCGGCATGCAGCGCGGCGCGCGCCTGAGCGAGCTGCGGCAGCGGGAGAGGCTCACCTCCCTCAACGCCGAGCTCTCCGGGAGCATGGAGCGGCTGGGCCTCGCCCTCGACGCCGCCAACGCCGGTTCCTGGGAGTGGGACGTGACCAGCGACAGCAACATCTGGTCGGAGGAGGTCTGGAAGCTCTACGGTCTGGAGCCGCACAGCGTGGAGCCCTCTTTCGAGGCATGGCTGAGTACGGTACACACCGAGGACCGGGAAGCGCTCTCTCAGGAGGTGACGGCCACCGCCAAGGAGCTCGGCAACCTTAACTTGGAGTGGCGGGTCGTCAGGCAGGATGGGGCCATACACTGGCTCATGGCCGTAGGGCGCCCCTCCTTCGAGGCGGACGGCACGTACGTCCGTTACCTGGGGATCGTGATCGACATCACCGAGCGCAAGGAAGCCGAGATCGCGCTGCGCAAGACCAAGGACCGCCTCGGCGCCCTTATCACGGCCAGCTCGGAGGTGATCTACGACATGAGCCCGGACTGGAGCGAGATGCGGCAGCTCATCGGGCAGGGCTTCATCCCCGACACCGACGCCCCCGACCGCGAGTGGCTCGGCAGGTACATCCCCCCGGGCGACCAGCCGCTGGTCTGCGCTGCCATCGACGAAGCCATCCGGACCAAGAGCATCTTCCAGCTGGAGCACCGGGTTGTCCTGGTGGACGGCACCGTCGGGTGGACCGTCTCTCGCGCGGTGCCGCTTCTGGACGCCGAGGGGGAGATCGTCGAGTGGTTCGGGACTGCCCGCGACGTCACCGAGCGCAAGCAGGCCATGGAAAGGCTGGCCGAGCGGAGCGCGCAGCTGGAGGAGCTCAACGCCAGCATGCGCCAGTCCAGGAGCGCCGCCCTCAGCATGATGGAGGATGCCGTCCTGGCCCAGCGCCGGGCCGAGGAGCTGGGCCGCGAGCAGGCGCGGACCGCCGCCCGGCTGAACCTCCTGGCCCAGGTGGCGGGGAACCTGCTGGCGAGCGCCTCCCCCCAGGAAATCGTGGAGGAGCTCTGCACCAAGGTCATGGAGTTCCTCGACTGCCACGTCTTCTTCAACTTCCTGGTGGACAAGCAGACCGACTGCCTCCGCCTGAACGCCTGCGCCGGGATCCCGGACGAGGAGCGGGACAGGATCGAGTGGCTCGACTATGGGGTGGCGGTCTGCGGCTGCGCCGCCCGCGACGCCTGCCGTATCGTCACCGAGGACATCCCCAACACCCCCGACCCGCGCACCGACCTCGTCAAGTCCTACGGGGTGCAGGCCTACGCCTGCCATCCCCTGATTGCCCACGGAGAGCTCCTCGGGACCCTTTCCTTCGGCACCCGCAACCGCGCCCATTTCTCCACCGAAGACCTGGCGATGATGAAAGCGGTGACCGACCAGGTCGCCATCGCCATGGAGCGCAAGCAAGGGGAGAGCGATCTTCTCAAGGCCAAGGAGCTGGCGGACTCGGCCACCCGCGCCAAGAGCCAGTTCCTCGCCAACATGAGCCACGAGCTCAGGACGCCGATGACCGGGGTTATCGGGATGCTCGACCTCGTGCTGATGGAAGAGCTGACCGCCGAGCAGCAGGAGTACGTCGTCACCGCGCACCGGGCGGCGCACTCCCTGGTCCGCATCCTCAACGACATCCTCGACATGACCAAGATCGAAGCGGGCAAGCTGGTCATCGAGGAGCGCCCCTTTTCGCTGCGGACCTGCGTCAAGGACACCTTCGACATCCTCCTTCCCGCCGCCCGCGGCAAGGGGCTCCAGCTCGAGACGCGGGTTGCCGACGACCTGCCGGACGATCTGAGCGGCGACCATACCAGGATCAGCCAGGTGCTGACCAACCTGGCCGGGAACGCGGTGAAGTTCACCGAAAGAGGGAAGGTGACCCTCGAGATCAGCGGCGGGGAAGGGAGCGCCGCCGGGAGGCGGCTGGTGGTCTTTAGGGTGACCGACACCGGCATCGGTATCCCCGAGGAGAAGAGGAACCTCCTCTTCCGCGAGTTCAGCCAGCTCGACGAATCGCACAGCCGCCGTCACGGCGGCACCGGGCTCGGGCTCGCCATCAGCAAAGAGATCGTCGAGCGGATGGGGGGGAGCATCACCCTCGCCAGCGAGCCGGGCAAAGGGAGCAGCTTCACCTTCAGCATCCCGCTCGCGGAGGCTGCCGGGAAGCCCGCCGCCGCGGCACCGGTTGCCACCCCGGCCGATTCCCTGGCCAGCGAGGCCGCGGAACCGGTCCGGCTTCTCCTCGCCGAGGACGATCCCATCATCAGCAAGACGCTTTTGAGGATGCTCGCCATCTACAAGTACGAGGTCGACCTGGCGGAAAACGGGCGGCAGGCGGTAGACAGGTGGGAGTCGGCCGAATACGACCTGATCCTGATGGACGTGCAGATGCCCGGCCTCAACGGCTTCGAGGCGACCGGGCTGATCCGCCAGAAGGAGGCGGAGCGCGGGGGGCGCATCCCGATCATCGCCATGACGGCTCACGCGCTGAAGGAGGACCACGAGCGCTGCCTCGCCGCCGGGATGGATGCCCACATCGCCAAGCCGATCGATTTCAAGGCCACGCTGCAGATGATCAAGGAGATGGTGCGGGGAAGGGCGTAACAGGGCGTAGGCAACTGGTAGGGAAGAATCCGGAGCCTGCATGAAACGATTACTGATTATCGCCGCCTTCGCCATCGTCCTCTTCCTCGTCGGTTGTGCGGTATTCCAGCGGAAGCTTCTCTACTACCCGACCCACCACGGCCGCGGGGAAGGGTTGTCGCCCTGGAAGTACCAGGGGAAGACGATCGGGTTCGCGCGGGAGGTGGCGGCACCGCACAACGTCTGGCTGATGCTCCACGGCAACGCGGGAGAGGCGGGCGACCGGCAGTATGCCCTGGACTCCTTTTCCAAAGACGATTCCGTTTATATCCTCGAGTATCCAGGCTACGGCGGCCGGCCGGGAGCCCCCTCCCTCTCCTCGATCAACCGGGCGGCCGCGGAAGGGTATCGGCTCCTCCGCTCGAAGTTCCCGGCCACCCCGGTCTGCGTGGCGGGCGAATCGCTCGGGACCGGCCCGGCCTCGACGCTGGCCATGCTCCCCCATCCCCCGGACAAGATCGTCCTCATCACCCCCTTCGACGTGCTCGCCCACGTGGCGTCCTACCACTTCCCGTACCTCCCCGCCCGGCTGCTGTTGCTCGATAACTGGAACAACGCGAAGGCGCTCCACAAGTTTCCCGGAAGGGTCGAGATCTTCGCCGCCCACGACGACTCGGTCATTCCCCCGCGGTTCGCCAGGGCCCTCGCCGCGGCACATCCCTCGATCGTCTTCCACGAGATCCCCGGCGACCACAACGATTGGTCGCGCGGATCGAAGGTCAGTATCAGGAACCCCTGAAGGAAGGAGGGAGGCTACCGTAGGATAAAGAGGGTAGGCATTGCCGGACCCGGGTTCTGGATTACGGCAGCGCGGACAGTCATTGCTCCCGGGCCTCTGACAGAGAGCGGTGCAGGTTCCCTTCCTTTTCTTGTCGTTAATTGCCGGTTGCTACAGAGTTTAGTTTTCAAATATAGTAATGATCGGCGGTGGAGACTTTCGCGCTCCTTCCCTACCTTGGCCGCCTCCGGGCCGGCCAGGGCTGCCCCTCACGGAGCCATGATATGCCCGATAACTCCGGCAACCGCACAGACCATGTACCGGCCAGCGATCGCTGGCAGCTTACGGATCTTTCCCCCACCGTCTCCCACCGTCGCGCCCTCACCCTGACCGTCATCGCCTTCCTGTTGGCTAACCTCTGCTTCGACGCCCTCCTTTTCTGGAAAGTCGCCCGCAGCAGGGAGCGCTACGAACGGGAGTCGGAGATCCAGGTCACCAACCTGTCCAAGGCCCTGGAACAAAACGTTTACACCCTGATCCGGGAGGTTGACCTGACGCTGCAGACGGTCGCCGACGCCTGGCAGAAAGAGGCCTCCTCCCGGCAAGCGGTCGACGGCAGCTTCCAATCCTTCATGGACCGCCAGTCCGGCCGGCTTCCCACCATCCTCGGCCTGCGGATGGCCAACCGGGAAGGGAGGGTGGTCTTTTCCACCGGGGCGGTGGCGGCCCCCAACGCCTACATCGGCGACCGCGACCACTTCGTGAAGGTGCGGGAGCGGGAAAACCCGGGGCTGGTGATCGGGAAACCGGTGCTCGGGCGGGTGTCCCACCAATGGGTACTGCCGATTTCACGCCGGCTCTCCTACCCCGACGGCAGCTTCGGCGGCGAGGTCCACGCCTCGATCTCGCTCGCGACCTTCAGCAAGATGTTTTCCTCCCTCAACCTCGGGCCCCGCGGCGTGGTCAGCATGTGGAACGAGACCACCACCCTCGCCCGCCACCCCGAAAAGGTCAACGGACGGAGCGCCATCGGGACCAGCAACCCGTCGCGCCAGCTCAAGGTGCTGCTCGGCCGCGCGGCCAACGCGGCCCTCTACCGGGCCACCGCCCCCACCGACGGCGTCCGCAAGACCTACTTCCTCAACAAGGTCGGAAACTTCCCGCTGTGGGTCATCGTCGGCCTGGCCGAGGCTGATTACCTCGCTCCCTGGCACCGCGAGATCAGGGAGACCGAGCTGATCGCCGCCCTGTTCGCCGCCTTCTCTCTGGTCAGCGCCTGGCAGCTCTACCGCTACTGGAAGTTCAGCAGGCGGCGTTTGAGCGAGATCGTGGTCCGGGAGACCGAGGAGCAGCTGCAGTCGGCCCGCAAGCTCGCCCGTATCGGCAGCTGGATCAAGGATCTCCGCAGCGGGACCTACATCTGGTCGGACGAGGTCTACCGGATCTCCGGTGTCGACCCCTCCGCCGCCTCCCCCGCTGAAAACCTCCTGATGGCGGTCGCCCACCCCGACGACCGCCAATCCCTCGCCACCTCCTTCGAGCTTGCCGCCCAGAGCGCCTTTCCCCAGGCGCTGCAGTTCCGCATCGCCCGGCAGGACGGCACCGTCCGCTGGCTCCACCTGGAGGGGAAACTGGAGTCTTCCCCCGCCGGGACGCCGGAGAGGGTGGTCGGTTTCATCCACGACATCACGGAAAACAAGAAGGGAGAGGAGGAACGTCTCAACCTGGAGCGGCAGGTGCTGCATTCGCAGAAGCTGGAGAGTCTCGGAGTGCTGGCGGGGGGGATCGCCCACGACTTCAACAACATCCTGACCGCCATCGTCGGCAACGCCGACCTGGCCCTGGGACGGACCGAGGAGCAGTCGCCGGTGGCGGAAAACCTGAGGCGGATCATCAGCGCCGCCACCAGGGCCGCCGATCTCGCCAAGCAGATGCTGGCCTATTCGGGGAAGGGAAGCTTCCGGATCGAGCATGTGCGGGTAAACGCCATCCTCGTCGAAATGCAGCACCTCCTCGAGGTCTCCATCTCCAAGAAGGCGCGGCTCCAGCTCGAGTTGGCCCTCGATGTGCCGGCGGTGGAGGCGGACCCTACCCAGCTGCGGCAGATCATCCTCAACCTGGTGATCAACGCCTCCGAGGCGATCGGGGATGCCGGGGGCAGCATCCGGGTGACGACCGAATACCGCCACTGCGGCAGGAGCTTCCTGGACGGCTTTCAAAACGATGGAGAGCTCGAGGAGGGGTGTTACGTCCTGTTGGAGGTGGCCGATGACGGTTGCGGGATGCCTCGGGAGGTCCAGGCGAGGATCTTCGACCCCTTCTTCAGCACCAAGTTCACCGGCCGCGGGTTGGGAATGGCTGCCGTGCTGGGGATAATCCGCAGCCACCGCGGGGCCATCAAGGTCGAGAGCGAGCAGGGGTGCGGGACCACCTTCACCATCCTGCTGCCGGCCACCGGGAAACCGGTCGAGGAGGAGAGCCGCAGCACCCGGGAACACCGTCTCCTGCAGGGGAAGGTGCTGCTGGTCGACGACGAGGAGGAGGTCCGCCTGACGGGGGCGGAACTGTTACGGGAGCTCGGCTTTACGGTGATCACCGGGGCCGACGGGGTGGAAGCGGTCGGGCTGGTGCAGGAGAGCCCGGACCTTTTGCTGGTGCTCCTCGATCTGACCATGCCCAACCTCGACGGGGAGCAGTGCTTCAACCGGATCCGGGAGATCGCCCCGGACCTGCCGGTGGTCATCTGCAGCGGCTACCACGAGTCCGAGATCGCCGGGAAGTTCAAGGGGAAGGGGCTGGCGGCCTTCCTGCAGAAGCCGTACAAGTTTTCCGACCTCAAAGAGGTGCTGGGGAAAGTCCTCACCCAGGAGGGGTAATGGGTGCCTGAGCCCGTTGCCGCAGGCACGCCACTCCCGTTATACCCTCGCCCCCATGAGGGAGAGGGTGGCCGAAGGCCGGGCGAGGGCAGGTTCTTACCGCAGCCACTTGCGTACCTCGGCCAGCAGGGCCTGGGGGGGGAGGGGCTTGTGCAGGAAGGTTCCGTTGCCGGCCAGCGCCTCTGCCACGGGGAGGTTGTCCGTGTTGCAGCCGCTCATGAAGACCGCCTTCAGCTCCGGCCGGATCGCCTGCATCTGGCGGAAGGCTTCCATGCCGTTCATCCCGGGCATGACCACGTCAGACACGAGGAGATCGATGGCTCCGTTGTTGCGGATGAACTGGGCCACCGCGTCCTTGCCGTGGTTGGCGGCGATGACCCGATACCCGGAACGGGTCAGCACCTGCGAAAGAAGGAACCTGATCTGGTCGTCGTCCTCGGCCAGGAGGATGGTCTCGGTCCCGGTGGCCCAGTCGCCCGGGCGAGGGAGCGCCGTCTCCGCCGCTGCGGCCTTGACCAGCGGGAGATAGATCCTGAAGGTGGTCCCCATCCGCGGCCGCGAGACGCAGCAGATGTACCCGTTGTGCTGTTTCACGATGCCGTACACCATGGAAAGCCCGAGCCCGGTCCCCTTGCCGACCGCCTTGGTGGTGAAAAACGGTTCGAAGACCCGCTGGGCGACCGATTCCTCCATGCCGGTGCCGGTGTCCGTGCAGGTGATCAGCGCGTACCTGCCGGGCGTGCCGAACCCGTTCTGGCTTACGAAAGCGTCGTCGATGGTAACGCTCTCGGTGCCGATGGTCACCGCCCCCGCCCCTTCGATGGCATCCTGGGCGTTGGAGATCAGGTTCATCAGCACCTGCTCGATCTGCCCAAGGTCCCCCATGACCGGGAGGCTGTGGCGGGCCAGGTCGCAGCTTACCACGATATCCCCCCGCACGAGTCGCTTGAGGAGCTCGCTGGCCTCGGCAATCACCTGGTTGAGGTCCACCGGCTTGAGCTCCAATTCCCTCTTGCGGCTGAAGGAGAGGAGCGAACGGGTGAGGGCTGCGGCCCGATCAGCCGCCTTCATGATCCCCTTGAGCTGGCTGGCCGCCTCGGTCCCCGGCTCCATGTGCTGGTCGAGCATGGCGCCGTAGCCGATGATGGCGGTCAGGATGTTGTTGAAATCGTGGGCCACTCCCCCGGCGAGGGTGCCGATCGCCTCCAGTTTCTGAGACTGCTGCAGCTGCTGCTCGAGCTTCTTCTGCTCCGTGATGTCACGGGCGTAATGGATCGACCCCTGGAGTTTCCCCTCCCGGTCGAAGAGCGGCGAGACCACCACCTCGAGGTGCAAGCCGAGCTCGGGAAGGTGAACCACCTCGGAGTGAGGCCGGGCGTCCTGCAGTAGTTTGGTGTGGGGGCAGAAATGCGGGTAAGGCCCCTTACCGTGGTAGCAGTGGTTGCAGAGGAGCTCCCCTCCGTGGGCCACGGTCTCGCCGATGAGGGCGGTCATCGCCTTGTTGGCCCTCACGATCTCGTGTTGGAGCCCGAGGATCATGACCGGGTCGACGATGGCGTCGAAGGTCCGCTCCCACTCCTCCCTGGCCGCCACCATCTCGCCTTCCGCTTTCTTGCGGGCGGTGATGTCCTCGAAAACCGCCACGAAGTGCTCCGGCTCGGGAGAGTACACGGAGATGGAGAGCCAGAGGCCGAACAGGGTGAGGTCGAACTCGAACGACTCGGGGGTCCCGGTAGACACTACCCTTCCGTAGGCGGCGATCAGCTCCGGATGAACCTTTACCAGCTCCGGGAAGAGCTCGCTGACCTTTTTCCCCACCACCTCGGGGGCCTTGAGGATGCGGCGGAAGGAATCGTTGACCGCCAGGTGGAGAAAGTCGGCCGGGTTGCCGTCGTCGTCGTAGATCATCCGGCAGAAGGCGAAACCACCCGGCATGTTGGCGAAGAGGGCGCGGTACCGCTCCTCGCTCATCCGGTTGCGGTCCATCTCCTTGACCGCCACCTCGCGCAGGGGATGGATGATGGCGGACCAGATGAAAGGGGCCGCCAAGGCCGGGAGAAGGAGCGCGTCCAGGATAACTTTGGGAAAGAAATCGGGAACGATGGGGATGAGGAGATACATGATGCCCGCTTCGATCATCGCCATCACGACGAGGAGACGGACAAAAACCTGGTATGGCCGGTTGAGGACTTCCATGGGAACCTCTGCTTTCTCACCCTGCGGCCGCCTCTTCTTAAGTGTCCCGCAAAGGGGCAGCCTCGCGCAGAGCTGCCTTTATTCAAGCAGATTGCTTGCCAATTTCTTTAAGCCAGGGATTCCAGGGGTTAGCATCGGACCAGAAGGAAGAGGGTGTCCCGGATAGGGACAGGTGTTCCGGATGGGGACAGTGGGGCGGCGAGCAGGGGGCAGGGGTTCGGCGGGGCATGCGGGTCCCGGCGTGGGATGGGGGAAGAGGCTACGGCACCAAGGAGGCGACCGCACTCCGGAAGCTTTCGAAGGCCCGGGCCAGTTGGCGCTGGAGGGAGGGGACGTCGGCAAGCTCTCCCGCCGCCGCCAAGGCCTCGATGCGGCCGGACAGTTCCTGCATGGTGGCGGCCCCGAGGTTGGCGGCGCTTCCGCGCACCGTGTGGGAGCGGTACCTCACCTGGGAGCTGTCCCCCTCGGCGATGGCCGCCTCCAGGGCACCGAGGTGCTCGGCCACGCTCGAGATGAACATCCCGATCAGCTGGCAGGCCAGCTCCTCCTCGCCGCCGAGCCTCTCCACGAAGGCGGCGTAATCGAAATCGGTCGGGGAAGGAGCACCGGTCCCGGGTGCCGCCGCCGAGGCGTTCACGATCCGCGGCTCTCCTTCGCCGCTCTCCGCGAAACCGGCCACCGCACCGATCACCTCCCAGAGATCCTCCTCCCGCACCGGCTTGGAGACGTAGCTGTCCATGCCGGCTGCCCGGCAGGCGGCGGCGTCTTCCTTCATCGCGTTGGCGGTCATGGCGCAGATGTGGGACTGCCGCCCTACCCCGCCTTCCCTCGCGCGGATGACGCGGGTGGCTTCCAGGCCGTCCATCACCGGCATCTGCACGTCCATGAAGACGAGATCGAACGGCTCGTGCTCCCATTTCTCCACCGCCTCCCTCCCGTTGGAGGCCTCAACGACGGTGTGCTCGCCGCTCTTGGCGAGGAGCTTGGCGGTGATCAGCCGGTTGAGCGGGACGTCGTCCACCAGCAGCACCCGCAGCGGGCGCTTGGCGCGCACCCCGGTGGATCTCCCCGCTTCGGCCGGCTTGACAGCCGGGATCTCGGAGGCTTCGGGGATGGGCAGGGCGACCGTGAAAGAGAAGACACTCCCCTCTCCCGGTGTACTCTCGACTTCCATCTTCCCCCCCATCAGATCTACCAGCCCCTTGCTGATGGGGAGCCCGAGTCCGGTGCCGCCGTAGAGACGGGTGGTGGAGTTGTCGGCCTGCACGAACTTTTCGAAGATGGTGGCCAGCGATTCGGGGCTGATGCCGATGCCGGAATCGGCCACGGAGAAGCGGAGAGCGACGGCGGCACCGGGAGGGGCAAAATCCCCCCTGTCCCCCCTTCGCAAAGGGGGGGACGCTGCGCCGGATGAGGCGGCGGGGGCTACCAAAGGGGCGGTGGCGATGGGGGGGGGCGGTTCCAGGGCGCAGGCGAGGACGATGCTCCCTTTTTCGGTGAACTTCAGCGCGTTGCCGGTCAGGTTTCTCAGCACCTGCCCGATCCGCACCGGGTCTCCCGCCACCCACTGGGGAAGCCCGGACGAAAGCTCCAGCCGCACCTCCACCCCCTTCTCCCGCCCCCGGACCTCGAACGGCTGCAGGCAGCGCTCCAGAAACGGCGCCAGCTCGAAGGGGACCGACTCCAGGGTGATCTTGCCGGACTCCACCTTGGAGAGGTCGAGGATCTCGTTGATGATGCTCAGGAGATCGTCCGCCGAATCGATGAGCGACTTCAGGTAGTGGAGCTGCTCGCCGTCGAGGTTGGTGTCCATCAACAGCCGGGCCAGGCCGACGATCCCGTTCATCGGGGTGCGGATTTCGTGGCTCATGTTGGCCAGGAAGACGCTCTTGGCGGCAGTGGCCTCCTCTGCCTTGACGAGCGCCGCCTCCAGCTCGGTGGTCCGCTGCTGGACCTTGTGCTCCAGGTTCTGCATGTGCTCGCGGAGCATGTCGTAAAGCTCGGAGTTTTCCACCGCGTAGGCGGTGTTGATGAGTACGATGGAGAGGGCGTTGAGGGTCCAGAGCTCGGCGTTGAGGTGGCTGCCGGCCAGGAGGCCTACGAACATGCCGCGGATGCGGGAGTTGGTGGCCAGCACGTGGAGGACCAGGGTATCGTTGCCGTCCAGGGTGGGGACCACCAAGGGGTGGTTCTGGTTGAGCGCCCAGGCAAAGGTTCCGTCCGCGATCCTCGCGTCCACCTCGGCCCGGACCGTCCCCTCGTCCCCTCCCGGCTCGCAGACCGAGAGGGTGAAGAAGGCGTCCGGATCGACGCTGTACATGGCCATGGTGACGAAGGGGGCCAGGCGGCGCAACTGCCCGAAGACCGCCCTCATCACGAAGGAGGACTCCTGGCTCCGGTACATGTCGGACTGGAAGTCGGAACAGGCGGTCAAGACGTCCAGGGTCCTCAGGTAGTTGAGGTTCGCCTGTTCGAGGAAGTCCACCCGCTCCTTCAGGACATTGATCTTTTCCTGACGCTCGTTACCTGGCACCGGATTCTCCCCCGAAGAGGATTTTGATGATCTCCTCGAACATGGCGTCGACCTGTTTCACAAGAGTGGGGAGGAAGAAGCTCGAAATCTTCAGGCCGTCCCAGGTGGCCCCGTCGAGGGGGGGGACGAAGTGCTCGCCGCTGTTCCCTATCTGCATGGCGTGGGCGATGACGTCGGCCACATGCAAAACGGCGGTCTCGGCCGGGTAGTGGTGGGCGCCGCGGCAGGCGTGATGGAGGCCGACCGGCTCGGAGATGCTCGACGGGATCCTCCAGTGCTTCAACAGGCACCCCCCCACCTCGGCGTGGTCGAACCCCAGCCGGTGGCGTTCCGCACGGTAAAGGAGCTGCCCCGTGTGCTGGCACTGTTCCAAAAGTTCGCGGCAGATCTCCGGTATCCTCACGTACATGACGAGCCTCCCCACGTCGTGGAGGATGCCGGCCACGAAGAAGCGCTCCAGGTTGGCGGCCCGCTGCGAGGTGGCCAGGGCGCGCGCGGCAAGCCCGGTGGCGATCGAGTGCCGCCAGAACTGCTCCATGTTGACCAGGTCTTCCGGGATCCCCTTGAAGACGTCCATCACCGAGAGCGCCAGCGCCAGGTCGCGCACCTGGTCCACCCCGATGATGGTGATCGCCTTGGTGATGGTGTCGATCTTGGAGAAGTAGCCGAACAGCGGGCTGTTGGCGACCTTGAGGATGCGCGCGGTCAGCCCCTGGTCCTCGGATACGATCTTGCCGATGTCCCCGATCGAGCTCCGGGGGTGGCTGATCGTCTCGGAGAGCCGGGTGTAGAACATGGGGAGCGAATGGATGGTGGAGATGTCCTGGACCATGTACTCCACCGTCAGCTGGCGGTTACGCGACATGGCCGGTCTTCCTTTGGATGCAGACGCGCATCAGTTCCTTGATCGCCGGATGGGCGTGATCGTTGTGGACGAAGAGTGCCTCGATCTCCTGGCGGGCGGCGGAGGCCACCTCCGGGTCGCACTCCTCAAGCGGCTCGCCGTCCTCGAGCTCCTCCTCCTGCTCGCTGACGATCTCCGCCTCCATCACCCCCCACATGCGCAGGATGGAGAGATGCTTCTCCCCCAGCTCGGCGCCGGCGGGGAGGAGGATCCTGCCGCTGCGGTCGCAGACGTTTCCGCCGAGCACCATGCCGGGCTGTAGTTTGTCGATGGGAATGAAGGCCACGTGATCTCCGTTTCTAGCCGGTCGGTATTCTGCTCACCGTATCGGCAAGCGGAGGTGGAGCTTGAGGAGTTATTCCGGCACGGAGGGCTCTTCCCTCATTGCCGGACCGGGCTTGCAGACTCTGCGAGTGGCACGGCTCGCGCCGGGCAAGATTAAGCCCCATCCATAGTAAGAGAAAACCCTGTTCCGCAAACGGGTGCAATCACCCGATGATATAGTTATCTCTTCCTTATGTCTGTGAATCAGGGTGAAGATGCGGGGCCGTGACAGTATGGCCCGCCTGTAGAGGAGAAAAGAGGATCTATGAGAGGGAAGGCATGCGCGCTTCTCGCGGCCTTGATACTTTGTTCGCAGGTTTCCGCCGCCTCGCCTCCATCCACCTGCGGCACGCTTCGCTATTCCACCAATCCCCAGTATCCGCCCTACGATTGGGAGTCCGGGGCCGGGTTCGACGGGGCGAGCATCGAGCTGCTCCGGATGGCCGCCCCTCCCGGGGTACAGCTCACTCCGGTGGTGGTTCCCTGGAAGCGCGCCCTGTCGATGGCGGCCGGGGGGGAGATCGATCTCCTGGTCAGCCTGAGGATCACCCCGGAGCGGTCGCAGTACCTGGCCTTCACCAGCCACCGGGCCTTCCCCAACCCGATCGTCATCTTCGTCCGCAAGGACCGCTCCTTTCCCTACCGCCAATGGCAGGACCTCAAGGGGCGCCGGGGCGGGGTGAGCCTGGGAGACACCTTCGGGGCCGGGTTCGACAGCTATTGGCGCCGCGAACTGTCGGTGGAAGAGGCCCCGAGCATGCTGGAGAATTTCCGCAAGCTTGACGAGGGGCGGATCGACTATTTCGTCACCAGCCACTATCTCGGCGAGTCCTACGTCGCCAAGACGCCGATGAGGCACCCGGTCGTTCATCTCGATCCCCCCATATCCACCCTGGACATCCACTTCGGGTTCAGCAAGAAGTCCCCCTGCCTCTCCCAGCTCGATTACTTCAGCAGGCGCCTCGCCGAGCTCGACCGGAAGGGGGTCCCGGAGAGGCTTCTCAAGAAGCACCTCAAGAGGTACCTGATGCAGCCCGGCACCACCTTGAAGTAAGGACACCCGGCATCCGGCAGACACCATGACCCGCTTCTCCCGATCCATATCGTTCTCCATCATGGCGATGGTGCTCACGGTGGTCACCGTCACCATGATCGCCGCGAGCTGCGTCTACTTCGTGCGGGAGCACGACGTCCGGTACGAGCGTCTCCAAAAGGAACTGAACGGCGCCGCCGCACAGCTCGCCTCCGGGCTGGCGGTCCCGGTCTGGAACTTCGACGACTACCAGATCGACCTCTTTCTGGACGGTTTCATGCACGATGCAACGGTGGCCTACATCGAGCTCGACGCGGAAGGGCAGCGTTTTTTGCGGGGACGCGGCGAAGGGTGGGAGGCGATCCGCGCCATCCCCGCCTCCACCAACCACGTCATCGAGGTACGGCGGCCGGTGGTCTTCGGCGGCAAGGAGATCGGCCGCATCCGGATCGCCTACACCCAGCGCTACATCCGTGAGGAGCTCTTCCGCAATACCGGGATCATGCTGGCGGTCATCCTCGTCCTCGATCTCGCCATCTGCGCGAGCCTTTATCTCATTCTCTCCCGATGGCTCCTCACCCCACTGGCGCTGCTCGACCAGTTCGCCGGCACCGTCATCGCCGGCGGCGACCACCGCTCCGTCCTCCCCCAGGCGAAGTTCCATGGTGAGCTCGGCACCCTGCGCGACTCGCTGGTTTCCATGGTCGATACCCTCGCCACCCGTTACCTCGAGAAGCAGCACGCCGAGGAGGCCCTGAGGGAGAGCGAGAACCGGCTTCAGCAGTTGAGCGACAACCTCTCGGACAGCGTGGTCTACCAGGTGGACTGCGGCGTAAGCGGCGAGACGCGCCGGTTCACCTACCTGAGCGCCGGGATCGAGCGCCTGCACGGGGTGAGCGCCGAGGCGGTCATGGCCGACCCCGGGATCCTCTACCGGCAGATCCACGAGGGGGACCGGGAGAGGGTCGCCAAGGCCGAGGCGGAAGCCATCGTCTCCCTGGAAACCTTCAGGCTGGAGATCCGGCTGCATTCCTCCGATGGTGCCAGCCGCTGGCTCCTCCTCACCAGCACCCCGCACCGCGACCGGCGCGGCCATGTCATCCTCGACGGCATCGAGATCGACGTCACCGAGCGCAGACAGCTGGAAGAACAGCTCCAGCAAGCCCAGAAGATGGAATCGGTGGGGAGGCTCGCCGGAGGGGTGGCCCACGATTTCAACAACATGCTCGGGGTGATCCTGGGCGCCGTGCACCTTTCGCTCGCCAAGGGGGCGGAGGGGGATATCAGGCACAACCTCATGATGATCCAGCAGGCGGCCGAACGGTCGAGCAACATCACCCGGCAGCTTTTGGCCTTCTCCCGCAAGCAGGTCATCGTCCCCAAGCCGGTCAACCTGAACACGTTCATCCTGGAATCGGTCAAGAACCTGGGGAGGCTCATCGGGGAGGACGTCAAGCTCGTCTTCCGCCCCTCGGTGGAGCTCTGGAACGTGCTGATCGATCCCTCCCAGGTGGACCAGATCCTGATGAACCTGTCGGTGAACGCCCGCGACGCCATGCCCAACGGGGGGACGTTGACCATCGAGACCGCCAACGTCCGGATCGACGGCGATTACAGCCACTTCCACCCCGACGCCGCCCCGGGCGACTACATCCAGCTCAGCATCAGCGACACCGGTTGCGGCATGAACGAGGAGATCCGGGAGCATATCTTCGAGCCGTTCTTCACCACCAAGGGGGTCGGGAAGGGGACCGGCCTCGGGCTCGCCATGGTGTACGGGATCGTCACCCAGAATAACGGCTTCCTCAACTGCTACAGCGAGCCGGGACAGGGGAGCGTCTTCAGGCTGTACCTTCCCCGTCTGCAACAGGAGGTGGCCGGCGACCGTGCCCCCGCCCAGGTGGCCCGTAACGGCAGCGGCACCATCTTGCTGGTAGAGGACGAGGAGATGCTGTTGTGGGCGACTACCAGGATGCTGGAGGATCTCGGCTACGTGGTGGTGCAGGCGAGCAGTCCCGGCCAGGCGCTGAAGCTCTGCGAAGAGGGCACCGCCTTCGACCTCGTGCTGACCGACGTGGTGATGCCCGGGATCAACGGGCGTGAGATGGCGGAACGGATCAAAGAGATGAGGCCCGGGGTCAAGGTGCTCTTCATGTCCGGCTATACCGCCGACCTCGTCGCCCAGCGCGGCATCATAGAGGAGGGGATGCACTTCATCTCCAAGCCACTCGATCTGCAAAAGTTGAGCGAGATACTGCATGAATTGATGCAGAAGCCTCTACGGTAAAAAACTCAAGAAACCTCTCCGGCATTCTCCGTTCCTTGACTCAGGTCAAGGTTTCCCCCCCTCCCCTTCCCGTATCATCCCCTTCCCGGCTATCGGTTACGGACGACGCCCTCCTCGACCTCCCGCCGAGTTCTGCCACCGTGCGCGCCGGGCAGGACGGGTGACGCCCGCCTTTCGGGAAACACGCGTGCCGATGGCGGTTGCGGAGGGGGGACCTCCGGGTGCCGCCGCTCGGCAGGAATGATTCACTTGTGGCATTAAGGAGGGGAGATGAAGACACGGCTGAAAAACGTTCCCATCAAGATGAAAGGCAGTCTGCGGGGGGCTCCCGAACCGGTGTCGATGAAATACGCGGTCTGGGGGCTGGTGAGCGGGATGAGCTCCATCCTCGCCATCTTCGCGATGACCCGCATGGCCGGATACCCTCTCCTGATCGGCTCCTTCGGCGCCTCCGCCGTCCTTTTATTCGGCGCCGACGAATCGCCGCTGGCCCAGCCCCGGAACCTGGTCGGCGGCCACCTCTTTTCCGCCCTGGTCGCGGTCGGCATCGTATCGCTCTTCGGCTCCACTCCGGAGGCGATCGCCTTCGCAGTCGGCATCGCCATCTTCGTCATGTATCTCACCCGCACCATCCATCCCCCGGGAGGGGCGACCGCCCTCATCGGCGTCCAGAGCCACGCGACCGCCCATTTCGTGCTGGTCCCGGTGCTATCGGGATCGCTGGTACTGCTGGCGGTGGCGCTTTTCACCAACAACGTGGTGTACCACCGGCAGTACCCGAAGAACTGGCTGTAAGCTTTCCTGCCGGATCCCCCTCCCCGCTCTTTAGCTTCCAAGCCCCCTGACCGCCAGGCCTCCCCAACCACACCCCTCTTGGCAGCCGCCGTCGGCGCCCGCACCGGTACCGGTGCGGGCGTTGACATCGACTTGATATTAAATATAATTAATCCTTCTTTTAATGCCTACCAAGGGGGATTTCCATGACAGCCAGAATGAAAACGATGGACGGCAACACCGCGGCGGCCCACGTAGCCTACGCAATGAGCGAGACGGCGGCCATCTACCCCATCACCCCCTCCTCCACCATGGCCGAGGTGGCGGACGAGTGGGCGGTCGAGGGACGGAAGAACATCTTCGGGCAGACCCTGCTGATCCGGGAGATGCAGTCCGAGGCGGGAGCCGCCGGGTCGGTACACGGCTCGCTGGTAGCGGGGGCGCTGACCACTACCTTCACCGCCTCCCAGGGGCTTTTGCTGATGCTCCCCAACATGTACAAGATCGCCGGCGAGCTCCTTCCCGGCGTCTTCCACGTCTCCGCCCGGGCGCTCGCCACCCACGCGCTCTCCATCTTCGGCGACCACCAGGACGTGATGGCGGCCCGCGCCACCGGCTTTGCCCTCCTTAGCTCCTCGTCGGTCCAGGAGTGCATGGACCTCGGGCTCGTGGCCCACCTGGCCGCCCTGGACGGGAGCGTCCCGTTCGTCCATTTCTTCGACGGCTTCCGGACCTCCCACGAGGTGCAGAAGATCGAGGTGATCGAATACGATCAGATGGCCGGTCTCGTCGACTTGGATAGAATCGCCCAGTTCCGTGCCCGGGCGATGAACCCGGAGCACCCCGAGCTCAGGGGGACCGCGCAAAACCCGGACATCTACTTTCAGGGCCGGGAGCGCTCCAATCCGTACTACCTTGCGCTTCCCTCGGTGGTCACCGCCTGCATGGAGAAGGTGGGGCAGCTGACCGGCCGACGCTACCGCCTGTTCGACTACGTCGGCGCCCCCAAGGCGGAGCGGGTGATCGTCACCATGGGCTCCTCCTGCGAAACGGTGGAGGAGGTGGTCCGGTACTACCAGCGGCAGGGGGAGAAGATCGGTCTCGTCAAGGTCCGCCTGTACCGCCCCTTCGACGCCACGGCTCTCCTGGCCGCCATTCCGGCCTCGGCCAAGAAGATCACCGTGCTCGACCGGACCAAGGAGCCCGGTGCGCTGGCGGAGCCGCTCTACCTCGACCTCTGCACCGCGTTTCTCGAGCGGGGAGGGAAGATTCCCGAACTCTATGCGGGGCGTTACGGGCTGGGGTCGAAGGAGTTCCGTCCCGTACACGTGAAGAGCGTGTTCGACAATATGGCGGGCCCCAACGGGAAACGGCACTTCACGGTGGGGATCGAGGACGACGTCACCAACCTTTCGCTCCCGGTCAAGGACACCGTCTCCACCACGCCGGAGGGAACCATCCAGTGCCGCTTCTGGGGGATGGGAGCCGACGGCACGGTGGGGGCCAACAAGGCGGCCATCAAGATCATCGGCGACAACACCGATCTCTTCGCCCAGGCCTACTTCGCCTACGATTCCAAGAAATCGGGAGGGATCACCGTCTCCCACCTGCGCTTCGGCAAGCATCCCATCCAGTCTACCTACCTGGTGGACGCCGCCGACTTCATCTCCTGCCAGAAGGCTCCCTACGTGCAGGTCTACGACGTCCTGGAAGGGATCAAGGAAGGGGGGACCTTTCTCCTGAACTCGCCCTGGAACACGGTCGAGCAACTGGAGGAGAACCTTCCCGCGGCCATGCGGCGCACCATCGCCTCCCGCAAGATCCGCTTCTGCAACGTGGACGCCATCGCCATCGCCGCCAAGGCCGGACTCGGTGGACGGATCAACATGATCATGCAGACCGCCTTCTTCAAGCTCTCCGGCGTGCTCCCCTTCGAGCAGGCGGTCGATCTCCTCAAGGACTCCATCCGCAAGGAGTATGGACGCAAGGGAGAACAGGTCGTCCAGATGAACCTCGACGCGGTGGACCTGGCGGTGGAAAGCCTGGTCGAGATCCGCTACCCCGAGGCATGGAAAAAGGCCGACGACCGGCGGGGGCTCGACTTCCGGCTCGAGCAGGAGATGCCGGAGTACATGAGGAAGGTGATCTTCCCGATCCTCCGCCAGAAGGGGGACGACGTCCCGGTCTCCGCCTTCGAGCCGGACGGCGCCTTCCCCGTTTCCACCGCCCGCTACGAGAAGCGCGGGGTGGCCATCAACGTGCCGGAGTGGATCAAGGAGAACTGCATCCAGTGCAACCAGTGCAGCTACATCTGTCCCCACGCGACCATCCGCCCCTTCCTCGCCACCGACGAAGAGATAGCCGCCGCACCGGCCAGTTACCAGACCATTTCCGCCATCGCCCGCGAGGTGAGGGGCCATCACTTCCGGATCCAGGTTTACCCGCTCGACTGCATGGGGTGCGGCAACTGCGCTGACATCTGTCCGGCCAAGCACTCCGCGCTGGTCATGAAGCCGATCGAGACCCAGCTGGTCCAGGAGGATAACCGCAAGTTCGCCGAGGCCCTTTCACCCAAGGGGCACCTGGTGAAGAGGGGGGCGGTGATCGGGAGCCAGTTCCAGCAGCCGCTCATCGAGTTTTCCGGCGCCTGTTCCGGATGCGGCGAGACCCCCTACGCCCGGCTCGTCACCCAGCTCTTCGGCGAGCAGATGATGATCGCCAATGCCACCGGGTGTACCTCCATCTGGGGGGCCTCGGCGCCGGTCAGCCCCTACTGCACCAATCATGAGGGGCACGGCCCGGCCTGGAACAACTCCCTCTTCGAGGACGCCGCCGAATTCGGCTACGGCTACCACATGGCGATCTCCCAGCGCAGGGAACGGCTTGCGTCACTGGTGCGGGCGGCGTCGTCGAAGGACCTTTCCAAACAGCTCAAGGATGGCTTCCACGCCTGGCTTCAGCACATGGACGACCTGGAGCTTTCCCGCCAGCATGCCGCGGTACTCAAACCGCTACTCAACGATGCCGGGGAGAAGGACCCGGTGCTCGCGGAGATCGCCCAGGCGGCCGATCTCTTCGCCAAGAAATCGATCTGGGTGTACGGCGGGGACGGGTGGGCCTACGATATCGGTTTCGGCGGGCTCGACCACGTGCTCGCCATGGGTGAGGACATCAACCTCCTCGTGATGGACACCGAGCTCTACTCCAACACCGGCGGCCAGTGCTCGAAGGCGACCCAGACCGGCGCGGTGGCCCGCTTCGCGGCAGCCGGGAAAAGGACCGCCAAGAAGGATCTCGGGAGGATGGCCATCAGCTACGGCTACGTCTATGTCGCCTCGGTGGCCATCGGCGCCGACAAGAACCAGACCCTGAAGGCCCTCATGGAGGCCGAAGCCTACCCGGGCCCGTCGCTGGTTATCGCCTATTCCACCTGCATCAACCAGGGGCTTCGGCGCGGGATGGGAAAATCGATCGAGGAGTCCCTGCTGGCGGTGAAATCCGGCTATTGGCCGCTGTACCGCTACAACCCACAGTTGCGCGGGCAGGGGAAAAACCCCTTCGTCCTGGAGTCCAAGGAGCCGGACGGGTCGCTGGAGAATTTCCTCTCCGGCGAGGTCCGCTACTCGATGCTCGCCCAGATGAACCCGGAGGGGGCGGCCGCTTTCCGCCGCCAGCTCCAGCAGGAGGTCGACGAGCGGTTCCGCATCCTGAGGGAGATGGCCGACTGGCAGCCGGCCAAGGGAGACGTCCCCCCCAAAGGAGGGCGCAGCCACGAGCACGTACCGGCAGCCGCAGGCGCCACCGAGGAACCGGCGCCGGTCTGTGTCACCGCCACCAGCGACCCGCGCTACAGCAGGCCTACCGAGCCCGAAGAGATGTGCGACGACGGCCGGGCCGGTATCGACAAGAAACTCGAAGAGTAGCCTCTCCTTCTTTCCCATTAGCTCAAATCCCTCTTCCCGCCCCCCCTCCCCTTCAAGGGGAGGGCTGGGGTGAGGATGGGGTCCTCTCCCCGCCCCTTCCTGTTCATCTTCTGCACACCCCCTGAATACCGCCTGCCCAGCGGCTGCTCATCCACCGGATTCTTCCTCATAGGACGTTCGAATAAATTCAAACACTTGTTTAAAATTTTACTTCGGCACCATAGTTGCTCTCTTCAAAGCTAAGAAAAAGTGTTAAAGATCCAGCAGTCACAGCCGAAAAGCTTGCCTATCTGTCAAAGGAATCCAGTATAAACCCGTTTTGACAGTGATGAACCAACCGGTAGGCCACCACGACTGACAGAGCCTTTTTCTACTGTCAGGGGCCACGGATTCAGGCAGGCAGACACCCCGGCCAAGCCGGTAACATTGAAAGAGGAGGTGAAGAGAGGACCAGTTGTTCCGCTTCCCGGGAGGGAAGCAACCCGCTGGCTATGACAGAGGCGGGACAAGCAGTGTGATAACGATACTACTAAACCATCCGCGAGGATGGGACGGAAAGCCCATTGGGTCTCTCTGAGACAGCCGGGATGCCGAATTATCGCCATGTGATGATTTTGCGGCACCCGGCTTTTTCGTTGGTGCATGGCGAGAAGTAGGAAAGGGGCGAAATCCTTTCCGGTGCATGGCACCGAGTCCGGATTGGCGGACCGGCGCCGTAATCCTTAGTGATAATCGATAATACTAAACCATCCGCGAGGGTGGGACGGAAAGCCCATGGGTCTCTCCGAGACAGCCGGGTCGCCGAACTATCGCGATTTCTCCGCTTCCGATTGAGGAGGCGGACCTAATCAATCATTAAGGAGTCGGTCATGTTGAGAATCAATGGGAAATCCTCGCAGGTAAGAAACTCTCTCCTCAAATGCGCGGCCCTGGCCGCCCTGACCGCCGGTGCCTTGTACGCCGGCTCCGGCCGCGCCTCCGCTGCCACCGCCTGGTACGCCTCCGGGAGCAATCACACCCTGGTATTGAAAGCCGACGGTTCGGTCTGGGCGGTCGGCAAGAACAACTACGGCCAACTCGGCAACGGCACCACGAACTGGTGGAAAACCCAGGAACCGCAGCAGGTCAAAGGAATCAACGAAGTCGTAGCGGTTGCGGCTGGCGGCGGTCATTCGGTGGCGCTCAAAAAGGACGGGACTGTCTGGGGCTGGGGGTATAACGGTGCAGGCCAGCTCGGCCAGGGGTGCGGCGGCAACAGCTCCGTCCCCGTGCAGGTGCTCGGGCTCTCCCACATCAAGGCCATCGCCGCGGGGCAGAGCCACGTCGTGGCGCTGAAAGACGACGGCACCGTCTGGTCGCTCGGGAATAACCGGATCGGGCAGCTTGGCGACGGCTCCAAGGAAAAGTCGCGGGTTCCGGTGATGGCCAGCGGGCTCCACGACGTGGTGGCCATCGCCGCCGGCGGGTTCCACACCATGGCGCTCAAGGCGGACGGCACGGTCTGGAGCTGGGGCTACAGCGCCCAAGGTGCCCTCGGTACCGGCCGCGTCGCTGACAGCGGCACCGGCGTTCCCACCCTGGTGAGCGGCCTTTCCGGAATCAAGTCCATCGCCGCCGGATTGCACCACAGCGTGGCGCTCGCCAAGGACGGCAGAGCCTATGCCTGGGGGAGTAACGAGGCCAGCCAGCTCGGCGAAAACGGGACCGTGACGGCCAGTGCCCGCCCGGTGGCGGTAGCCGGGATCGATAACGTCGTCGACATCACCGCCAAAGCCAACCACACCATCGCGCTGCGCGAAGACGGCTCGGTCTGGGCCTGGGGCGACAAGGGGGCCGGCGAATGGGGTAACGGCAACTCGATGAGCGGCAGCGATGTCCCGGTACGGATGCACGGCGTGAGCGGCGCGACCAAAGTCGCCGCCGTGGTGAATCCGTCAACCGTCACCGCCCCTTCCGCCAACTTCCTCGCCCGCCTGCAGGAGCAGGAATCCGGCACCGCGCTCGCCAAGGAAGACACCACCGTCAAGGGTGACCTGGTAGCCATGTTCCTGGGCTCCATCGAAGCGAAGTGATTATCTGTCCTCCCTCCCGGGGGGAGAGGGAATGTCCCGAGACCGGCGCCCTCTCCTTCCGGGAGAGGGTGTCCGAAGGCCGGGGTGAGGGTGCCGGGCTAAAGGCCGGTGAATCTCGAAGTTGCCAACCAAAGGAGATGCAAATATGAAAAGGGAAGTTTTCTTGGCGATAGCGGCACTGGTACTGGCAGGAGCGGCTCACGCCGCGGAGGTGATGGAGTTCCCGGCCTCCAAGGGGAAGGTTATCTTCCCGCACAAGAAGCACCAGGAGATGCTGAGGGACTGCACGAAGTGCCACGAGAAGGGACCGGGGAAGATCGCGGATCTTGGCCAGAAGTGGGCCCACAAGACCTGCCGGGGATGCCACCAGGAGCTCGGGAGAGGACCGACCGCCTGCACCGGCTGTCACCACAAGGACTAACGTTCCCCCTCCCCTTGAGGGAGGGGCAGGGGGTGGGGGAACTATCCACGGAGTGCCAGTGGCTGGCCTCCCCCCCACCCTGTCCCTCCCCCTCAGGTGGGGAGGGGAGGTAACCCGGATTATCTATGACACCTGACGCACTTCTCGTTGTTGGCGCGGCCGTGGCAGCGGTAGCAGCTGGTCGGGTCGACCTTGCCGTCGATCATGTGAACGGAAAGGTAATCGCCCCGGTGGATGAGCTCCCGGTCCGGCCGGTTCCCGAGGAAGACGGAGGGCTTGATCTCGCGCTCGTTGGCGTGACAGGTGTTGCAGAAGGAAGCCTTGTGGCAGATCTCGCAAAGCTTACCGTCCTGCGCCGCGTAGAACCGGTGCTGACGGATGAACTCGGTCGTGTGCTTGAAGGTGGTAGGCCCCTTGGCAACCCCCTTGATCTGGTCCTCGTGACACTCGACACAGTCGGGACGCCCTTCGCCCAGCGCCTCGGGGTGCCAGGCGGGGAGGCTTTCCTGCTTGGAGATCACGGCGCAGGCGCCGATGGTGAGCATGCCGCTCACCGCCACTACTATGCCGAAGAGCTTTGCGCCGGTCATTTGTTCGCTCCTTTGCTCTCTGAAATATAGTTGAAGGTCAACCGCACGAGCCCGCGCACGTCGTCGGTGGCCCACGGGTTCCTGCTGTAGCTGACTTCGCCGGACAGCGCCAGGGCGGGGATGATCCGCCAGCCGGCCGAGGCGACCGCTTCGTAGGCGTTCTTGACCTGGTAGAGGCTCGACTTGAAGAGCTGGGCGATCCCGTCCACGCTCCCCTGGTACCGCCCGTTGTCATACATGCAGTATCCGCGGATCTCGTGGTACGAGTTGAACCCGGTGGCCCCTTCCACGCGATGGTAGGAAACCCCGGGGCGGACCTTCTTGTCCAGGAAGTTCAGCCGGAGATCGGCGCCGTAACGGTTCGAGTCGCCGTTTAAGTTCTGGTCGATGCTGTCGCTTCGCTTGATGTGCCGGAAGTCGCCGGTGACGTCGACGGGGGCCGCCACGTTCCAGGTGACCGCCCCACCGTAGGACTTCACTTTACCGCCGAGGTCCGGGTTGAAGAGGGACCGCAGGTTGGAGGCGGAGAAATAATGCGCGAGATCGGCGTCGTTGTAAAGCCCGGACACGGTCACGTTCTTCAGCGGGAAGAGCTTCAGCTGGTAGCTCTGCTCGGCCATCCCGTCGGTGGAGGCATCGTAGGATCCGCGTCCGTTCAACTCGACGTGCTTCTCCGGACGGAGCCAGAAGTCTCCTCCCACGAGCTCGCGGTCGTACTTGTTGCCGGTGAGCGGCTCGTAGATGCCGCCCTTCTCGTGCACGCCGGAGATCCCGACCTCCAGGATGGAACCGTACGCGTAGCTCCCCCTGCCACCGGCGATGAAGCTCCCCTTGGTGTTGCTCCCCCGGTCGAGCTTCACCGGAGCCCCGGCAAAGGCGGAGAGGGCGAATCCCTTGGCCAGGTCGGTGCGGCCCGCCACCCCGTCCAGCTGTTCGGAGGCGATCCCCTCGTTGACCACGAAGCGCCCCGCCTTCAGATCGCCGTTGGCCCGGGCGAAGCGGTAGCGGAGGTAGCCATAGGAGAGCTCGCCGTCGTTTTTCTTCTCGCCGGTGCTCGAATCGCCCAGGTCCACCCGCTCCCACCCGTACAGGTGCAGCGAGAGGTTGCCGTCGGCCAGCTTGTCGACGTCGACCCCGGCGAACTGGGTAAACGGTGCCACGGTCTGCTTCTCGAAACCGGGAGTGGCCCGCTGCTCGAGGCGGAAGATGGAGGTGCCGTCGGCCTGGAAGTCGACCGCGAAGGCAAGCGAAGGTACAAGCGTAGTGAGTGCCAGCGCCGAGGTTAGCCCCTTTTTCTTCATCTTGATACTCCTTGGACTGAAGGAATCGCGGTAGGAAGGTTTGAGAAATTGTAACGGACAAACCGCGACTGTCAAAAAATTGGGGGCCGTTGGATCTGTAACATCCCTTATCCAAAGGAAAAAATTGTAGTTGCAGAAGTGGAAACGGGATTTGACATAGCTGCGCCGCTTTCATTCGAAGGCAGTTCCATATGATTAGTTACTATTAATTTACCAGCAGTACCAGAGTTTGATCCGTTCTTTGACTATTTGAAAAACTGACTGTGTTTTTAGCTGCTTATGCCTGTACCACGAGGCGCTGAAAGTGCATGAAATTTGCGGGATTCAGGACATACCGTATAATGTCCCCATCGGCACCGGAAAAGGTGCAGTCTGAGACTGTCCAGCATTGCCTAAGGCCCGGACGAACCGGTCGAATCCCTGCCCCGATGGAGTTGAACATGCCCAAGACAAACCTGCGCCTTTACTGGTCGGCCCTCTTCGTGTCCCTGCTCGCGCTGGGAGGCTGCGCCAAAGACAACGCCAGCGCCCCTGCCCTGACGGAATCGGGCCAGCACCCGGCCAACTGGGTGGTGGCCCACCGCGCCGCCTACCAGGCGTCGCCGAGCAGCTGTGGCCAGTGCCACGGAGGACCAGGATTCGACACCTCGCCCGCGGTAAGTGGCGGGATCGCGCAGGTCAGCTGCTTCTCCACCAGTTTCGGGGCGCTCACCTGCCATGCCGGAGGCCACGCTCCCCGGCTGGCCCCCCATCCGGTCCCCTTCACCGATCCGGCCCAGCACGGACCTTTGGCCAAACAGGACCTGACCTTCTGCCAGACCTGCCATGCCGCCCAGACCGGACCGGGGACCAATCCGCGCTTCAACCTCCCGATCGGCTCGCTCACCACCGGGTGCGAGGGTTCCGGCTGCCACCTCCCGAACATGGCCCATCCCACACCGTGGCAGCAGGGGGCGGTCGCCAACACCAAGGGGCACGCCAGCGCCGGGAACTTGGCCAACGCCTGCACCCTTTGCCACGGGGTAGCGCTGGCGGGGGGGGTAGGTCCGGCCTGCTCGAGCTGCCACACCTCGCTCACGGCGGGGGCGGTCCCGGTGCTCGGTGCCTGCGTCTCCTGCCACAGCGCGCCCCCCAGCGGGAGCTCGTTCCCGAACGTGGCGGGCGCCCACCTCGCGCACAACGCCTTGGCCGAGGTCGCCAACGTCTGCAGCACCTGCCATAACGGCGGGGGGAGCGGTACCGCCAGCCACGGTTCCGGCACGGTCACCCTGGCGGTGCTCGCCACCTACAACGCCAACGGGGGAACCGCCACCTACATCCCCGCCAGCGGAACCTGCGCGAGCGTGAGCTGCCACGGCGGCATCCAGACTCCCAACTGGCAGAGCGGGCAGATCGACGTCGCCACCCAGTGTACGAGCTGCCACACGGCCGGGACCTCGCAGGGGGTGCCCCAGAACAACAGCTACTTCTCCGGGCTCCACGATTTCCACCTCAGCCCGCAGCAGGTAGGACTCCTCTGCACCGACTGCCACGACGCCGCCATCCTCACGGCGCCGACCACCCCGGGGCACTTCAGCGGTCTCAAGACCGCCGCCTTCGAACTGGCACCGTCGGCGACCATCAGGAGCGTCGTCAACTACAACGCGGTGCAGCATACCTGCTCGCCGCAGAACAACGGGACGAACTTCTCATTCACGGCATGCCATGCCACCAGGACGTGGCAATGACATAGGCGAAACGGTCCGTACTCACAGCAGAAGCCCTGTGCCAAAGGGGCAGCCGGGATAACTTCAGCTGTGACAATAGAAAATAATTCCGAGACTTTCGGCAGAACACGTCGATCTTTGACAAAAAAAGTTTTGACTTTTTTCGGCGACTTCAGATAGCATCGGAAAAAACGCAGGTGATACACGACAATACTAAACCATCCGCGAGGGTGGGGCGGAAAGCCTAGGGTCTCCACGAGACAGCCGGGTTGCCGAAATATCGCAGGATATTTGCAGGCAATCCGGCTTTTTGATGCCTGGTTGAATTTCACAGAATATCGTTTTACAGCGGTGCAGAAAACGATTCGTGTCGCGACCTCCAGTCCGGCTCGAAACTCACAATTCGATAGACGACAATACTCAACCATCCGCGAGGGTGGGGCGGAAAGCCTAGGGTCTCCCCGAGACAGCCGGGTTGCCGAAATATCGTTTGATATTATTTCGTCAATCCTTTTTTTGTCTCAATGTCGGCTGTTTGAGAGTTTCAGAGTCGTCCGGTTTCAACCGGGCGGGAGGTTTGCAGACAATGGTATTCGGCAGGAAATGCGGCGGCGCCCGAGCGGTGGCTACCTTCTTCAGCGTACTTTTTCAGCTGTTCGGGCTGGCGGTAGTGGCCGGCGCGGTTCCCGTCCCGGTGGTGACCCCGCTCCCTTCGCTCGCGGGAGGGCTCTCCACCCCGGTGAGGGTGGCAACCGACGGCAACGGCAACCTTTTCGTCACCGATCCGCGTGGCGGAGGGGTGCTGGAATTCTCCGCCGCCGGGGCGCCGGTCAAGGTCATCCCCACCGCCGGGAACCCGCAGGGGATCGCCGTTACCCTCTCCGGTAACCTGGTGGTGACCCTCGGCGACCACGCGAGCATCATCGACCTCAACGGACAGGAAGCCGCCAAGCTCGGCGCCGCCACCGGCCAGTTCAAGATGGCCAACGGGGTGGCGGTCAATGCCGACGGCCTCATCTACGTGGTTGACAGCCTCAACGACTGCGTCCAGGTCTTCTCCCCCCAAGGCACCCCCGTCACCCAGCCCAACGCCTCCCCCGGCAAGCCCGCCAACAGCTTCGGAAGCTCCGGTAGCGGCAACGGGCAGTTCGCCACCCCGACCGGCATCAGCTACGAAAAGAGCTCCAAACAGCTGGCGGTGGCCGACACCCTCAACGGGCGGGTCCAGTTCTTCGATCTCTCCGGCAACTACCAAAAGACCATCGGCACCCTCGGTTCCGGCCCGCTCCGCTTCACCGCCCCCCAGGCAACCGTCTTCGAGTACGGCGGCGGCAACCTCAAGCGGATGTACGTGGTCGACTGCTTCCAGAACACCCTGCAGGCCATCGACCCCACCGGCAACGGCAGTTTCCTGAGCTCGCTCGGAAGCTACGGCTCGGGCACCGGGAAGGTGACCTCCCCCTCGGACGCCGTCTTCGATCCCGCCAGCGGCAAGCTCTTCGTCGTCAACTCCACCGCCAAGCTGGCGGTATTCTCCATCGCGGATCCCCCGCCTTCTACCGGCGGCGGCTCGCCCCCCCCGGGGACCCTCGCGCTGACCGTCAACGCGGTCCCGGCCACCACCGCCAGCTCCACGCTGGTCATCTCCGGCACCGTCACCGCCGGCGCTACCGTCCAGGTCACCGTCGGCAACGGCGCTCCCGTCAGCGCCACCGTCACCGGCGGCAACTGGAGCGCGACCCTCTTCGGGCTCGCCACCGGGAGCAACCAGCTGACGGTGACCGCCTCGGACAGCGCAGGCAACCACCTAGCGCAGGGGGCAACCGTCTCCTACAACCCGGCCGCGCCGGTCATCACCGTCGCCACGGCCACCATCCTCATCAACCAGACCAGCCAGACCGTCTCCGGCACCATGTCGCAGGGGGCCACCGTCACGGTGACCGTCTCGGGTAACGTCCTGGCCGGACCGGTCCGCTACCCGACCGCCACCAGCTGGGCCTGCGACCTCGTCTCGCTCGCCCAGGGGAGCAACCAGGTGGTCGCCACCGCCACCGCCGCCAACGGCGCCTCCTCGCAGGTCACCGAAAACGTGGTGGTCGACAGCGTTCCCCCGCTCCTGGCGGTCTCCACTCTCAGCGACGGCAGCGTCACCGGCATACCGATGCAGAACGTGGAAGGTACCGTTTCCGACGCGAACCTCAACAAGGTGACCGTCAACGGGACCACCGTCCCGGTGGTGAACGGGATCTTCACCTATCAGCTTCCGCTGGTGGCAGGCACCAACAACGTCACCGTGACTGCCAGCGACCTGGCCGGCAACCAGAGCCGCGACCTCCGCACCGTTAAGCTCGCCGCCCTGGCTCCCCAGCTCGCGCTGACTGCGCCGGCCGACAACGCGGTGGTCACCGCCTCCTCGCTCGCCGTGACCGGCGCCGCCTCCGCGGGTACCACGGTCACCGTTGGCGGCACTCCGGTCCAGCTCTCCAACGGGAGCTTCTCCACCACGGTCACCCTCCTGCCCGGGCTGAACACCATCGAGGTGACCGGTACCGACGCCAAAGGGAAGCTGACCGCGCTCAAGCGCTCGATCGTCTACCAGCAGCAGGGGCCGGACCTCTCCGTCTCCCAGCCGGGCCAGGATACCGCCACCAACCAGACCGCCCTGACGGTGAGCGCCAACTCGGCGGCCGCAGCCTCCATGACCGCCACCGTGAACGGCACGAGCACCCCGCTCACCCAGGCCAACGGAAGCTACAACCTCGTTCTGAGCGGTTTGGCCGACGGCAGCTACCGGGTGGTGGTCACCGCCACCGACTCCGGCGGCCTGACCGCCAGCTCGGTACGCACCATCCTGGTGGATACCGTGCCGCCCCAGCTCACCATCGACCCGGTCGCCTCGGCGGCGGCCACCCAGCTCTCCGGCACCGCCGAGCCGGGGGCCTTACTCTCCGCCTCCGACAAGAGCGGCCCGGTGGGGATCATGACGGTCGCCGCGGACGGAAGCTGGACCCTCGACCTCTCGGCCGGCTACGACAGCGCCACCATCGCGGTGAGCGCCCGCGACGCCGCCGGCAACGTGACCACCAAGAGCCCGAGCCTCGTCCAGAGCGTCCCCGACGGCGACCTGACCGGCGACGGCAAGGTGGACATCGCCGACGCCATGAGGGCCATGCAGATCGCCGCAGGGTTCATCACCCCGACCACCCGCGACATCGCCCACGGCGACGTGGCCCCGCTGGTCAACGGCAAGCCCTCGCCGGACGGCGTCATCGACATCGCCGACGTGGTCGCCATCCTCAGGAAGGCGGTAGGGCTCGTCACCTGGTAACAACCTGACGGCCCCGGCACTGTCACAGGTGCCGGGGCCACTGGATCAAAGCGGCCTAGACTACTGAAATTATTGATCCCGGCTGACAGATTTAAAATCCATGTTAGCATTTTGATAATCCCCTCTCTTGTCCGACCCCGTCCTGAGAGAAAGCGGGTTGAGACAAGATGCTTGTGAGAGGACACCAATGAGTAAGAAACTGTTCCCCAACAAACTGATTGCCTTGTGCAGCCTCACCATCTCCCTTTTCGCCCTGGCCGGCTGCGGCGGAGGAGGCTCCGGCACCGCCCCGGCCTCCGGCGTCACCACGACGGTGACCGGCGTCGCCTCCAAGGGGCCCATCGCCAACGGGACGGTGAAGATCTTCGCCATCAACGCCGACGGCTCCAAGGGGCTTCTGACCACCGTCCCCACCGGGGCGGACGGTTCCTACAGCGCCACCATCAACTACACCGGTCCCATCTACCTGGAGGCGAGCGGAAGCTACCTCGACGAGGCGACCGGGCTTACCAAGACCATCGACCCGGCCACCCCCTTGCGGGCGGCCCTGGCCTCGGCCTCCGGCACGGTGGCGGTAGCGGTGACCCCGCTCACCGACCTCGCGGTGCAGAAGGCCGCCACCCTCACCCCGGTCAGCATCACGGCCGCCAACCAGCTGGTCAGCCAGCTCTTCAAGGTGGACATCATCGGCGTCCAGCCGGTGGCCCCCACCCAGGCTGCTTTCACCGCCCCAGCCACCACCCAGCCCCAGCGTGACTACGCGCTGGCGCTGGCCGCCCTCTCGGAGATGGCCACCACCTCCGGCGGGGTCAGCCAGACCGTCAGCACGCTCGCCTCGGCCCTCGGGGCCGGGACCACCCTTCCGGCGGCCACCGCCCAGCAGGTGACCGGCGCCCTCTCCAACTATCTCGCTTCCCCCAATAACACCACCCCGGTGACCAGCATCGCCCAGACCAACCTGGTCAACCTCGGGGGAGGAAGCGTCTCCGTCACAATCTCCACCACCGGAACTCTCCCGGCCGGATCGCTGATCGGCGGGATACAGCTTACCCTGGCGCTTCCTGCCGGGGTCACCGTCAAGGCCGACCCGTCCAACGGCGCGCTCCTGTCCGGCGTCCTCACCCCTTCGGGGGTGCTGAGCAGCAGCAGCCCGCTTGGCTTCGCGCGCTACGTGGCTGCCCAGGGGAGCGCACCGGCCACGGTAACGCTGGATTTCGCTCAGCAGAATGGCTTTGCAGCCGGTCAGTTCGCCACCCTTATCTGCGACTATCCTGCGGGGACGACGCCGCCGGCCGCGAATCAGTTCGCGATCCAGACCTACAAGGTGGTCGATACGACGACCGCGGATCTCAACAAGAACCAGAACGTCATCGGTATCTCGCTCCAGGTGCAGTAGCGCGGGAGCAGACCTAAGACCGCATCATCGACACTAACGGGGCCCCCTGCCGCACAGGCGGGGCTCTCCGATAAAAACGGCCGCCCCTTCGCGACAGCGCGGGGGCCGGTCCGCTCTCCGGAACCCGCGGCCATTGCCGCGACGGGTCCCCGAGAGGGCGGTTTGAAAAGCATCAAAGCTGTGAGGTCCGCGCGGCGGACGAACTGGGAGGGGGAATGAAGAAGCGAGTAGCGGCAGGTATTCTGGGGGGCGTCATCCTCACCATGCTGGGGATCGGCGTGGCGCTGGCCAACGATCCTCCCCATGACGCGAGCAACGGCATCCAGTGCGTGAACTGCCATACCGCCCAGGGGATCACCGGGGCGGACTCCTACGTCAACGTCTGCCTGAGCTGTCACCGGCTGGGGATGCCGCGCGGGGGGAGGCTGCCGTTTGCGCCGAGCGACCAGGCCAATCCCTTCGGGAACCTGACCACCACCTTCGCGGGCACCGCCTACCAGATCTCCCATTCCTGGTCGG
Source organism: Geomonas sp. Red32 (assembly GCF_023652955.1). Taxonomy (GTDB): domain Bacteria; phylum Desulfobacterota; class Desulfuromonadia; order Geobacterales; family Geobacteraceae; genus Geomonas. The sequence continues at coordinate 910,748 of NZ_JAKLOY010000001.1, forward strand.
GACCGGACAACGTCCCGGCGGCCGGGGCGCAGGCCCCCTCCTCCCCCGAACTCAACGCGAGCAAAGTGACCGGGATGCTCGCCTGCACCCGCTGCCACGATCCCCATACCCAGGCCAATCCTCCGTACCTGAGGCTTCCCAACGACCGCGACCAGCTCTGCCTCGACTGCCACCGCTCCCGGAACGTCCAGGACCACCGGCTGGGGAGCCACCCGGTCAACTTCAACTACACGAGCGCCACCTCCAAGGCCAAGCTCTACCCGGCCCTGTACAATAACCCGCCCCTCAACGCCAACCCGGCCAACCCGACCTCGGCCATCCAGTTCAAGGGGGGGACGCTCCTTTGCTCGAGCTGCCACGGGGTCCACTTCGCCGACTCCAACAGCGCCACCTTCGACGGCTTCTCCTCGTACCGCAGCCTCACCCCGTCGGCAGGATACCTCCTGCGGACCGACTTCAAAGGGGCGACCGCTGCCTCGCTCAACATCTGCACCAACTGCCACGTGAAGAAAAACCACAACGGCAAGAACCAGAACGTGCAGTGCGTAGACTGCCACGGCGCCCACGTGGACGTCGGCGACGGGAGCGCCCCCAACACCTTCCTGATCCGCCGCTACATGAACGTCTCCACCGCGGCCGGGGCGGTCCGGGGCGGCAAGGTCATCTTCCAGGGGTACACCCAGCCGGTCGGCAACTATAAGGACGCCAACGGCACCGGTGTCTGCCAGGGATGCCACCAGGTCCCCACCGGACCCAACTACCCGACCGAGCATACGCTGGCCACCGCCACCGCGGCGACCTGCAACCCGTGCCACTCGCACGCGAACCCGGCCGGGGCCTTCTCCTTCTCCACCGCCGGCTGCTCGGCCTGCCACGGCTATCCCCCGCGGGCGAACCACGCGGGCGGCCCCGACGGCTACGCCGCCAACTACGCCAACTCCCCGGCCTTCAAGGACGAGTCGCTCACCCCGCACGTCTCCCACGCGGGAGGTGCCCCCGGGAACTACGCCTGCGGCCAGTGCCACCAGGGTAACAGCCACGCCTCCGGCACCTTCCAGGACGTCTTCATCGACACCACCGGGATCCTCTCCGGGAGCGCCGCCACCTACAACGCATCGAGCGCCACCTGCAACTCGGTCTACTGCCACTCCAACGGCGCGCCCAGAAACGGGAGCACCGTCTTCAAGCCGGTCACCTGGACCAACGGCAAGGGGACCATCGTGGGGACCGCCGGCGAATGCTCGGCCTGCCACGACGCCCGCCCCACCACCAACGCCCACGGCAAGCACCTGACCCGCGGCTACGCCTGCGCCACCTGCCACGCCGCCACGGTCAGCTCCGATACCACCATCCTCGACCCCTCCCAGCACGCGGATGGGGTGAAGACGGTCTCCTTCGGAAGCTCCCAGCCGCTCACCGCCTCGCTCGCCTGGATCCAGGGGAGCGCCACCTGCCTCGGCGGCAAGTGCCACTCGGACGGCCGCGGCGGCGCCCCGGTCACCGTCCCCAACTGGCTGGATGCCACCACCGGCGCCTGCGGGTCGTGCCACGCCCAGGCCCCGGCCACCCTCTCCCATCCGGTCCACTTCAACGGCGTCTACGGACCCCAACTCGGGAGCGCGGTGAACGCCTGCCAGAGCTGCCACGTCTACACCACCGACACCGCCGCCACCCACGTGAACGGGACGGTGGACGTCGTAAACGCCACGGGCTCCGCCTGCGCCCTCTGCCACCCGGGGACCATCCCCTCCTGGGGGAGCGGACGGCTTGCCTGCACCTCGTGCCACGCGGCCACCCCGTCGCAGCTTCCCAACGGTGTCCAGGCCCCCTACTTCGCCTCCTTCGCCGGTGCCGGGCACGGCCAGTTCGCCGCCTCTAACGCCTGCACCGCCTGCCACGACCAGAACGCCCCGCACATCGCCGGGACCCTCGGGGTCAACACCAGGCTCCTCTTGACCAACGACAACAACCTCTGCGCCTCCTGCCACAACGATCCCACCAAGGTGACCACGGCGGCGCGCCAGAACATGGTCTCCCACGTGACCGTCAAGGGGGGAGCCGCCACCAGCGACTGCAAGTCCTGCCACGACGTGCATGGCTCCGCTAACCTGCACATGATCAAGACCACCATCAACGGGGTCGCGGTCTCCTTCACCAACATCTCCTCGGGCTTCGTCCAGACCTCGGCGCCGTACCAGGGGCTCTGCCAGGTCTGCCACACCCAGACCAACCACTGGAGAAGCGGCAACGCCCCCGATGGGCACCCGACCAAGTTCTGCCTCAACTGCCATAACCACAAGGCTTCTGCCGCCTTCCGGCCGAGCACCGGCTGCGACTCCTGCCACGGCTACCCGCCGGTTCCTGCAGGCTTCACGGGTACCTCCGGCAACTACTCGAGCGCCCGGACCGAGGACTACCCCGGCGGCGGCGGCGCCCACCTCTTCCACTTGAAGCCGGGGATCCGCCCCGCCGACGGCTGGGTCAACTGCACCGGCTGCCACGGCAACGGCTCGCTCTCACCGGCCACCCACACCATGGTGCTCCCGGTCACCCCGAGCAAGATCACCATCGACCCGGCGGACCGCTTCCGCTTCAATCCCGGCCTTCCGCTGGGGCCGGGATCCTACAGCGGCCAGCTGCTCGATAACGGCGCCAATACCACGGGTAGCTGCAATAACGTGAGTTGTCATTTCAAACCCTCCAAGAGGTGGAGCACGGTTAGGTAGCACGGTGCGGCTTGGAGCGCGCCGGTTGGCACTTGTTTTAATCAGCACGAGGAAAATGAATGTTTGGATTTAATCATGACAAAGTTCGTCGCTTAGCCTTGGCGGTCTCGCTGGCCGCCCTGGCCTGTCTCAATGGGGGGAGGGCTTTCGCCTCCTCCACGTGCTCCGACTGTCACAACATGCCACCCCTCGACGCGGCGTATCGTAACCTCACCAGCGGCGGGTTCGTCGGGAGCCACAGTACCCACAACCCCGCCGTCGCCACCGCTACCAGCTGCGAGCCCTGCCACACCGGTGCAAGCAGCTACCTCACCGGCCACCGCGACGGTGTGATCCAGATCTCCTCCAACCTCAACGCCTCCCCGGTAGCCGCCACCTACAGCAAGGGGACCTTCTTCAACCAGACCTCCATCCCGGTGATGGGGAGCTGCTCCAACGTCAACTGCCACTTCGAGGCGGTCACCCCGAGCTGGGGGAGCGCCAAGCTCACCTCCCCGACCGGGTGCGCTACCTGCCACGGCGCGCCCCCCTCGGACGGTAACCACCCGTCGATCATCGGCGCGGGCAAGAAGCACGGGGATTACTACGGGACCGGCACCGCCTCCTGCGTGAAGTGCCACTCCGACCACACCCTGGAGGCCACCCCCTTCGCCCACGCGACGAGCGCAGGGAAGCGCGCCCTCATGGTCGGCTTCCTGAGCGCCCCCAACAGCGGCGGGGCCTACTCCGGGAACCTCGCCTACCCGGCCTATCTCCCGAGCCAGAACCCGCCCAGAAACGGGAGTTGCACGGCGCTCTACTGCCACAGTAACGGTGCAGGCGGGGCGGCCAAGGTCACCCCGGTCTGGGGGAGCACGCTGCCCGCCGACTGCTCCGGTTGCCACGACACCAAACGGACCACCACGGTGGCGACCACCCTCTCCGGGAAGCACGACCGCCACATGAACCCGGCCAACAACGCCCTGATCGGCATCAACAACGGGTTAAACTGCATCGACTGCCACGCGAAGACGGTGAGCTCCAACACGGCGATCGGCACCACGAGCCGCCACGTTAACGGCCTGGTGGATTACTCCTCGGCCAGAGGGGGGGGGAGCGCCCACTACAACGCCGCCACCAAGAGCTGCTCCTCCGTCTACTGCCACTCCAACGGCAACCGGAGCTCGCTCGTCTACGTGAACCCGCCGGCCTGGAACTCGACCGCGACCCTTTCCTGCAACGGCTGCCACGGCACGAGCTCGGCGCTGGGCGCTCCCGACTACGCAAGCGGCGGGACCGCCTCGGGCACCCCCAACAGCCACGCGAAGCACCTGGCAGGCGCCACCTCCACCACCGCCTGCGCCCCGTGCCACGCGAAGACGGTGAGCGCCACCAGCTCGCTCGCCTTCAAGGACTACACCGCGGGCAACTACCACTTGAACGGCAAGACCGACGTGACCTTCCTCGCCTCCCGCGCGGGCGCCGGTGCAAGCTGGAACCAGGCCACCACCACCTGCTCGAGCATCTACTGCCACGGCGGGAACTCCATCCAGTGGGGTGCTGCGGCCCCCAACTGCCAGGATTGCCACGGCGGCGGCGCCAACCCGTCGGTGGCCGACTTCTCCGGCACCTTCTGGAGCAACGGGACCCTCTCCACCATCCAGATGACCGGGACCGGCTCCTGGGCCGACACCGGCCACGGCCGTCCGGCCGCCTCGGGGAACTACCCGGGGAGCGGCAACGCGGCGGCCAATTTCACCGGCATCGCCAACTACTGCGAGTGGTGCCACGACTCGACCATCTCCCACGGCACCGCCACCAACCCGTTCCGGCTCCGCAACTTCGCCGATCCGACCTGGGGACTTAACGGCGCCTGCATGATCTGCCACGCCACCGGTTCGGCCGGGGTAACCGTCTCCGGGGTGACCAGGAACGGCTCCACTGCCAGCAAAGTCGGCTCCTTCCACTACGGCGCGAAGCACACCGCGCTTTTGGCAGGCGGCCAGTTCTGCTGGGACTGCCACGATCCGCACGGGGCAGGATCCACCAACCAGTTCATGATCCGCCAGTACCCGGCCCTTACCTCCGACACGGTGACCGGCGCACCCACCAGCCAGAGCGCGGTGGCGGTCGTCTTCGCCCTGTCGGCCACCCCGACCGGCACCGACTACGCGAAGAGCACCGCTCCCTTCAACGGGATCTGCAACGTCTGCCACACCACCACCAGCCACTACACCACCACGGCGGGGGATTCCCACAACGCGGGGCTGCGCTGCACGAGCTGCCACAACCATACCGGCGACGCCGCTACCACCGCCTTCAAGCCGACCAACAACTGCGACAGCTGCCACGGCTACCCGCCGGCCCCGACCGGCTTCGTTGGGACCCACGGCAACTACTCGAGCGCCCGCAACGAGGACTACCTGGGCGGCGCCGGTGCCCACCTGATCGCGGCCCACATCAACCCGAACGCCAAGCCGTCCGACGGCTGGGCCAACTGCGCGGTCTGCCACAGCCACGGCTCGCTCTCCCCGGCCACCCACACCATGGTGACCCCGGTAAGCCCGAGCAAGATCACCGTGGACGTCAGCGACCGTCTCCGCTTCAACCCGGGGCTCCATACCGGACCGCAGTGGTACAACGGCGTGCTGGTGGACGGCGGCGCCAACGCGACCGGCAGCTGCCTCAACGTGGCCTGCCACTTCAAGGCCTCCAAGAAGTGGAGCACCGAGAAGTAACCTGACCAGGGGGCTGCTCCGGCAGCCCCCTCTTCCCGCTTTTCCCACCGCCGGTGGGGGCGCCGGAGACGGCGCGGCAGACAGAGATTGGATTGGATACGGGAACCTCCGCGAACCGGACCCCGAAATGAAAAGGAAGGAGTGTCGCATGACGACGGCGAAACTGAGGGATTATGCAGAGAGGCACTGGGTTACGGTTCTGCCGGCCCTGCTGGTCATGGTGCTGGCCGCCTCGGGAGCGCAGGGCGCCACCTGCTCGGACTGCCACGGGATGCCCCCGATCGACGCCGCCTACCGCAACGTCACGAGCGGTGGCTTCAAGGGGAGCCATATGACCCACAACCCGGCCAGCGCGGCCGCCTCGAACTGCGAGCCGTGCCACACCGGGGCGAGCAGCTACGCGGTCGACCATCGCGACGGGGTGATCAAGATCGCCTCCAACCTGAACAACTCGCCGGTGGCGGCGGTCTACAGCAAGGGGACCTTCTTCAACCAGACCTCGATCCCGGTGATGGGGAGCTGCTCGAACGTCAACTGCCACTTCGAGGCGGTGACGCCGGCCTGGGGGAACAGCCCGTTCACCTCCCCGGCCAGCTGCGGCGCCTGCCACGGTGCGCCTCCTTCCGACGGCAACCATCCGGCCCTGACCGGGGCCGGCAAGAAACACGGCGACTACTACGGGACCGGGACCGCCTCCTGCGTGAAATGCCACTCCGACCACACCGCCGAGGCAACCCCCTTCGCCCACGCCACGAGCGCCGGGAAGCGCTCCCTGGTGGTCGCCTTCACCAGCGCCCCCAACGCGGGAGGGAGCTACTCCGGGAACGTCGCCTACCCCAACTACCTCCCGAGCCAGAATCCCACCCGCAACGGGAGCTGCAGCTCGCTCTACTGCCACAGCAACGGTGCCGGCGGCGCTCCCGTCACCGTCCCGGTCTGGGGAAGCACGCTGGCCGCCGACTGCACCGGCTGCCACGGCAACGACTCCACCTCCGCCTCGGCGATCGCCAGCGGCAAGCATACGGCCCACATCAACAACGCGGCCGTCTTCGGCACCGGCAACAACTTCGGCTGCGTCGAGTGCCACGCCAAGACCGTCTCGGGCAACCGGGCGGTCGCCACCATGGCCAACCACGTGAACGGCATGGTGGACTACTCCGGCGCCCGCGCCGGGGGGAGCGCACGCTACTCGGCCACCACCAAGGTCTGCTCGAACATCTACTGCCACTCCAACGGCAACGCGGCCTCCCTCGTCTACGTGGCGCCTCCGGCCTGGAATTCCACCGGCACGCTCGCCTGCAACGGTTGCCACGGGACCAGCAACGCCACCACCGGCGCCCCCGACTACACGAACGGCGGGGCCGGGACCACCACCGCCAACAGCCACGCCAAGCACGTCTCCGGCGCCACCGACACCACCATCTGCGCGACCTGCCACCAGCGGACCGCCAGCGCCACCGTGGGCGGCCGGTTCAAGGACTACTCCGCCTCGCTCCACCACCTGAACCGGACCCCCAACGTCTACTTCGACAGCACCAAGGCCGGCACGACTGCCACCTGGACCCAGGCGAGCACCACCTGCTCCAACGTCGCCTGCCACGGCGGCAGCGGGAGCAGCGTCACCTGGGGCTCCACCCTCAACTGCCAGGACTGCCACGGCAACGGCGCCTCCGCCTCGGTGGCCGACTTCGGCGCCACCTTCTGGAACAACGGGACCATGTCGAAGTTCCAGCTGACCGGCACCGGCTCCTTCGCCGACACCGGCCACGGCCGTCCGACCGCCTCGGGGAACTACCCGGGGAGCGCCAACCCGCCGGCCAACTTCGCCGGGATCACCAACTACTGCGAGTGGTGCCACGACTCGACCATCGGCCACAACGTCTCCACCAACCCGTTCCGGCTCAGGAACTGGGCCGACGCCACCTGGGGGAAAAACGGCAACTGCATGCTCTGCCATGCAACCGCTTCCGCCGGGGTCACCGTGGGGGGACAGCTTAGAAACGGCACCAAGAAGGTCGGTTCCTACCACTACGGGGCCAAGCACTCGACCTCGCTCTCCGGCGGCCAGTTCTGCTGGGACTGCCACGACGCACACGGGACCGGCACCACCAACCAGTACATGATGCGCCCCTACCCCGCGCTGGCCTCGGATCCCACTACCGGGGCCCTCACCAGCCTGAGCGCCACCGCGGCGGTTTTCACCCTGTCGGCCACCCCGACCGGCACCGATTTCGCCAAGAGTGCGGCCCCCTTCAACGGGATCTGCAACGTCTGCCATACCACCACCAGTCACTACACGATCGCGGCCGGGGACGGGCATAACTCGGGGACGGTCTGCACCTCCTGCCACCTCCATACCACCTCCACGGCGGCCACCGGCTTCACCCCGACCGGCGGCGACTGCACCACCTGCCACGCCTCGCAGCAGGGAACCGGCACCCGCCAAGTGGTGGGGACCGACACCGTGCTCGCCTCGCACCACATCAAGGTCGGGACCACGCTCAATCCCGCCTCCTGCACGGTCTGCCACGAGCAGGCGGTGTTCGGCCACCAGGTGGCGGGCGACGTCGCGGTCGGCATGTTCAACCAGGACACCGGGGCGGCCCTCACCTACGACGGCACCACCGCCACCGCCTCCAACCTGGAGACCTCCTGCAACAGCTGCCACGACGCCAACGGCGCCTCGCGGCTGGGGGCCAACGCCATGAAGCCGTTCGCCGACTCCGGCGACAACACCGCGCCCCCCTTCATCGACTGGTCGACCGGCAAACAGGCCCACAGCGCCCAGATGGCCTGCTTCAACTGCCACGGCAACTCAGCCGGGGTGGCGGGGAACACCCTCAACCCGACCTACAACGCGCACGGCTCGGCCACCGCCAAGATGCTCCAGCATCCCTACTCGGCCACCGACACCATGACGACGACCACCAACTTCTGCTACAACTGCCACGGCACCACCACGGCGGGGGGAGTAGTATCGCCCTCCATCCAGGCAGCCGTCAACCTCTCGACCACCATCGGCCACAAGAGCGCCAACTGCTCGGCCTGCCACGACCAGCACTCGGCCAAGCCCGGCACCCACGTCATCGGACCGAGCTCCCCGATCGCGCCGGTGTTGAACGGCGTAACCGGGGTGGGAAGCTGGCCGGCCACCAGCCCGGCCATCGCCACCACCTGGAACGGCACCGGCACCCTGGCGGTCACCTACAGCGCGAAACCCGCCGCCACCAACGAGTTCGAGATCTGCTTCAAGTGCCACGCCGGGAGCGTCCCGGCCCCCACCGGCTACACCACCGGGGCGCTGCGGATGACCGACCTCGGGCTCGAATTCAACCCCAACAACAAGTCGGGGCACCCGGTGGTGGCGAGCCTCAACAACTACGCCGGGAGCACGGCGCCCAAGGCGCTCCTCTCCACCGACATGGTCGCCCCCTGGACCGCCATCGGCACCCAGACCATGACCTGCTCCGACTGCCACGGCTACAACGGGACCGGCGCAATGGGGCCGCACGGCTCCACCGTCAAGTGGATGCTGACCGGCACCAACCAGGCCTGGCCGTTCACCACCGTGGCGGGGAACGGCACCAGCTCGGGGACCCCCTGGATGCTCGGGACCGCCTCCACCGGCACCGCTCCCAACAAGCTCTTCTGCCTCAACTGCCACAAGGTGGTCGGCACCAACGGCGTCCACCAGGCGGTGGCCACCTCCGGCGAGCACACGAGCTGGGCCTCCACCGCCCGGGCCGCCTGCGTCTCCTGCCACATCAGGATCCCCCACGGCGGCAAGGTCTCCCGCCTGATGCGTCCCGGCACCGCCGCGGTGCTCGGCCGCTACGCCCCGGACGGTAACGGCAACGAGGTCGGCACCTCCACCACCCAGGTGATCAGCAAGTTCACCAAGGGGACCCAGACCTCCAACCGCCGCGGCTCCTGGAGCTCGGTCGGCTGCACCGAACACACCGGCGGCACCGAGACCTGGTAGCCGTCACTACCTCCACCTTAAAAGGGGCAGGGCCTTCAGGCCCTGCCCCTTTTTTCTACCTCTTACCCCCCTTGACAATCTCCCTCGCAGGTATTAATTTAACATTAAATCATCTGACGTCAATCGGCATTGACGATTGGCGCGCCCCAAAGGGGCGAGGAGAGACATCATGGTACGCATCCGCAAGGCAAGCCAGCGCGGCCATGCCGATCACGGCTGGCTGAACACCTATCACACCTTTTCGTTCGCCGACTACTACGACCCCGCCCACATGGGGTTCAGGGCCCTGAGGGTCATCAACGAGGACCGGGTGCAACCCGCCATGGGCTTCCCGACCCATCCGCACCGCGACATGGAGATCATTTCCTACGTGCTGGAGGGCGCCCTGGAGCATCGGGACTCCATGGACAACGGCTCCACCATCCGCCCCGGCGAAGTGCAGCAGATGACCGCGGGGACCGGGATCACCCACAGTGAGTTCAACCACTCGGCGAGCGAGGGGCTGCACTTTCTCCAGATCTGGATCCTCCCGGCCCACAACGGGCTAACCCCGGGATACCAGCAGAAGTACTTCGCTCCCGATGAGAAGCGAGGGTGCCTGAGGCTGATCGCGTCGCCGGACGGGAGAGAGGGATCGGTCACCATCCACCAGGATGCCCACCTTTTCGCCTCTTTATTGGAAAAAGGGGAGAGGGTCAGCCATTCACTGCACCCCGGGCGCCACGCCTGGCTCCAGATAGTGAGGGGCGAAGTCACCCTGAACGGCCAGCAGCTCGCAGCCGGGGACGGCGCCGCCATAAGCGACGAGCCGACGGTGGCTCTGGAGGGGCTAACGAGCGCCGAGCTGCTCCTTTTCGACCTGGCTTGACAGCTGAGGAACCGCCGAGGCGGGCCACTGGGTTTGTCAGCGCCGTTCAACATTTGAAGACGCCAATGTTGAGGTATCCTGTTAGGGTATTCGATCCGTTTCGCCTGCTACTACACGCCTGCGGAGGTACCCTCGATGGAAAGTTGGCTTACCCCGTTGTCCGCCTCGCTGCTGTACGTCGAAGACGATCCTTTGAGCAGAGAGCTCGTCTGCACCGCCCTGGCCCGCAAGTGGCCCGACCTGCAACTGGTGACTGCCGCAAATGGCGAAGAAGGGTTGAGGCTTTACCAGGATCAGCATTTTGACCTGGTGCTGACGGACATCTGCATGCCCATCATGGACGGGATCCAGATGGTCGAGAAGATCCTGGCCCTCGATCCCGACGCCAAGATCATCGCCGCCACCGCCATCAGCGACACCCACTTCATGCTCGACGCCATCCAGGCCGGGGTGAGCCGCTATGTGCTGAAACCTTTCGACTTCAAGCTCCTCTTCGCCACCATCGGGGAGATCCTCTCCCAAGTCACCCTGGGACGCCGGCTGGAGCGGCAAAGCGGCCTGATCCGCCAGCTATCCCACGCGGTCGAGCAGGGACCGGGGATGGTGATCATCTCGGACGCGGCGGGAAACATCCAGTACGTCAATTCCCGCTTCTCGGCGGTCACCGGTTTCCAGCCGGGGGACGTCATCGGCCAGAACATGCGCGCCCGGCTGGCCGGGGACGCCGGCCCCGAATATGCCGATACCGTCTGGGGGGAGATAAGCCAGGGAAAGGAATGGCGCGGGGAGCTGGTCAATCTGAAAAAGGGTGGGGAACGTTACTACGAGGAGGTCATCGTCTCGCCGCTGACCACGACGGGAGGGACCATTGCCAACTTCGTGGCCGTGATCGAGGACATCTCGGAGAGAAAGCGCGCCGAAGAAAAGATCCGCTCCCTGATAGAAGAACTGGAGCACCGGGTAAGGAGTACGCACGGGGGTCCGGAGATGCCCCGCGCTTGACCTGAACCGGTGCTCCAGTGATCGTTTTTGCTAGCCTTCCGTCTCTCGTAGGAAGGCTTTTTGCTGGCCGTGACGCCGGGCTCCTCTTCCCTTCAGGGGAGGAGGAACGCCGCCGGAAGCCGGCCGTATGGGAGGGCGCGACCCTCGTTGGCTACCTGAAGTTGGTTACCTGAAGTTGGTTATTTTTTGCTGCTCTTGCCTTGGCCGGCCTGGCCCTGTTGTTTCTGTTTCAACTGCTCGCCCGGCTGCTGGATCTTCTCACCCTGCTGTTGTCCTTTCAGGTGAGTACCGCTCTGGACCTGCTCCTGGCCGGGGCGTTGCTGCTGTTGTTGCTGTTGCTGTTGTTTACCGGCACCGAACTGCGAGCTTTTGCTTTTTTGCATGACTTCCTCCTTCGTGAGGGTCGCGCCAAGCAAACTGTTTCGTCCCCCCTGTCAGCGCCAGACCTTCAGGCGGGCCTGCCTCACCCCGCCGGCATGGAAAGGCACCGGTAGCGGTAGCTTCCCCCCTGCGGGGGTGGCAGCCGTTCCCGGTGCCTTTTTCTCGCGAAGACAACACGCCCTACCCTTCCACCGGGGCGCCCCTGGACGGCTTGCGCCCCTCGCGTTTGCTGCGCATGAAGTTGACGGCGATCTCGACCATCTCGTTTTTCTCGAGCGCCTTGCGGGCCAGTTTGAACACCTCGCTCTCCTCTTCCTTGAGGTGATGCTCGACGATCTCGTGGAGGACTTTAAGCTTGGCCCCCCACCGCTCGTCATCGACCGCCAGTCCCTTGAAGGTGCCGATCATGGTCTTGACGACCTCGTGCTCCTCGTAGGACTCAAGGACCTTCTCCCGGGCCTCCTCGTGCTTTTCAAGGGCGGTGTAGAAGAAGCGCTCCTCACCTTCCAGATGGAGGGAGATCTCCTCTTCCAGCTCGGCATACAGTTTCTGCAGCGATGCCGTGGCGTTGCGGCCGCTCTTCTCGATGCGGTCGAAGAGGTAGCGGGTCTTCTCATGGTCCTGTTTCAGCAGGTCGAGTATGTTCCTTTCTGAGCTCCCCTTCTCGCCGGTCTTTTCATGTGTGGGCATAGACGCGTCTCCTTTGAGGCCGTCGACCACCTGATCAGCGGGTCAGGTCGTCGTCCGTGGACCTCGGTCTGGGTTTCTCCGAACTTGCGAAGTCTGCCTTTGCTTCCCCTTCCGAACCTACGTCGTTCGCGCCGGTCTGCCGGAAGATCTCCATGGCGCGTTTCTTCCAGTCCGCGTTGTCGCAATGTACCGAGACGAGGATGCCTCCCTCTTTGATGCGCCCTTCGTAGCGCTTGGCCTCGTACTCCGGAATCCCCATGCCGACCAGGGCACCCGCGATACCGCCCAACACCCCGACGGCTCCCGCGCCCGCCAGCAGCGAGACGATCGGTCCCGCCGCGATGAAGGGGCCGACGCCCGGAATGGCCAGCGCGCCGATGCCGGTCAGCCAGCCGAGGATCCCGCCGATCACCACACCGGTCCCGGCGCCGGTGGTGCTCCCTTCCGGTGCCTTGGTGTGTTTCTCATGCGCGAAGTCCTTGGTCCCGACGTTTTCCGAAAAGAGCACCGAGATATCGGTGTTCCTGAAGTCAGCGTTCTTGAGTGCCTGCACCGCCTCCTCGACGTTCTGGCGGCTGCGATAGATCCCAAAGACTGCTATGTTTTTTGCCATGACGAATTCTCCTTGTCGCCAACAGAGTCGATCCGCTACCTCTTGGGAGGTTCCGGCACCTTGGCCCCTTTTTCACGGGCCTCCGACAGGCCGATTGCCACGGCCTGCTTGCGGTCGGTAACCTTCTTCCCGCTCCCTCCGCTTTTCAACTCCCCCTTCTTGAACTTATCCATCACCTGGTGAACGGTGTCCTGCGCCTTCTTGCCGTACTTGCCCATGACGCCTCCTCTCCCCCCTCGCCCCTGCCGTAGACCGGCGCGGGACCGATCGCAGCGTTGAGCGGGCGCTAGAAGACCCCCATCAGGGCCAGTATGAGGAGGATCAGCAGGACCAGCCCGAGACCTCCGCTCGGATAGTACCCCCAGCCCGAACTGTAGGGCCAGGCCGGGAGAGCTCCCACCAGCAGCAGAATCACAATGATGAACAGTATGAGCCTCATTGCGTCGTTCCTCCTGGTCGTGAGTGTGTCGTGACAGGCGTGTTAATGCCGGGCCCGGAAACCATACGTTACCCGGACCCTAGGCCATTATACGCCCGGCCACGGCGACCCAGTCAAGGCTTCCCGGTGGTCACCTGCCGTTCGAAGGTGGGGAGGATGGCCTTGAAGAAGGCGTTCTTGACAAGCTGGACGATGATCTGCAGGGTGCTCGTCTGCGGGCTCGACAGCGGGCCGGAAAGCTCCGCCTTGGTGGCCACCTGCTGCCGCGGCCGGTTCTCCAAAAGCTTGGCGACGCCGCCGATCAGCATCTCGTACAGCTTGTGGAAGAGGCTCTTCTCCTTGTCTTTCCGCTTGTCGTAGACCTTCATGTCCTTGAAAAAGGGCTTGATGTAGCCGGTGAGCTGGTTGTGTCTCGCGTGGAGCTCGGTAACGAGCGAGAAGGTCCCCGCCGCCACGTCGAAGTTGCCGTAGGCCCGCAGCAGGTCGTTCATGGAGGTCAGCTGGGTGTTGTTGATCTTCAGGTAGAGGTCGAAGTCGGGGGCCTTCTTCTCGGCCCGGAAGTCCCCGGTGGCCGAGGTGTCCCCGCTCCCCATGAATTTCCCGCGCAGGGTGGCCTTGGCCGGGCCGCGGGAGAACTGGTTGGAGAAGTTGGTGAGCTCGAAGTCGAGGTTGGAGAAAAAGACCCGGTAACGCTTGCCGCCGGTATCGTTGACCATGCCGAGGTTGCTCCCGGTCAGGCTGAAGCGGTCGACCGAGATGAGGACCTGGGGCTTGTTGCTCACCTCCTTGGCCGTCTTTTTCACCTTCTCGGCCCGCTCCTTCTCGAGGGCGGCGGTCCGGTCGGTGTGGAAGTAGTCGGCCTTAAGCCCGCTCACCGCCACCTCCTTCAGGTTGGCGATCTGCGTCTTGGCCGTGTACTCGATATCGCCGGTGGCCCGCATCATCCCCCCGTCGATGGCCACGTTCTCGCGGGCCAACACCGGCTTCACGTAATCAAGCGGCACCTTCCGGAAGTCGAGATGGGCCTTCACCGCCGGGGTAGGCTCGGCCAGGAAGTTGGCCTTTCCCTCTACCACGCCGTGGCCGGTACCGAAGACGTCGGTCTCCAGGCGGAAGGGGGACGGGAACACCTTGTCGGGGAGGTGGATGTTGCGGATATTGTCGGCGCTGATGGTCAAGTGGCTCAGGGTCAGCGGCCGGTTGGGATCCTGGTCGATGTAGGTAACGCTCGCGTTTTTGAGGGAGAGGAGGTTGATCTTCAGGGGATAGATATCCTCCACCGCCTGCTGCCATCCCCTCTGCTTGACGGGGGTCTTGTTCTGCGCCTCGCTCTTTAGCTGGGAGAGGTTGACGTGGAGCTTGGCGTCGTCGATGTCGAGCTCGCCCACCAGCTGTCCGGAGAGGATCTCCCGCCAGTGGATGCTCGCCTTGAGGTAGGGGATACGCGCTACCGGCGGATCGGGGTGGGCCTGCTGGACGACGGTAAGGTCCTTCAAGGTCACCGAGAGGCCGATGAGGGCCAGGTGCATCTTCTTCAGGTGGACGGTGTAGGCCCCCTTCAAGTCACGGTTGACCTTCTTCTCGGTCAGCCTCCTGAGCGGTTCGTCGATGAAGACAGAGACGATGTACAGGACCAGCGCGAGCCCGGCGCAGATCCCCAGCACCCAGAGCAGCCACCTCGGGACCGGCAGTCTCCTGGGCGCCCTCCCGGCGGCATCCCGATGTTCCTCGACCATGAAGGACTCCGATACGGCAGTTTTATTAGCGCATGTTATGAATGTAGGGTCCCTCCGGCCGTTGTCAATCTCCAGCGCGCCATTTTCTCCCCCGGCACCCCCGGCTAACCTAGCAGATGTGCGACCTTTCCTCCCGGCCAGGAGAGGGCGATCCGCCGCCGCGGCCCCCCCGTTCGCCTCTAATGTGCTACCATGCAACTATGAGGACATGAGGGGCGCGTAGCGGCGGGTTTCATTTCTTCCCGGCTGCCGCCGGGGACGCAGGAGGTTTGAGGCATGAGAGCGATCTGGTCGGGGTCCATCAGCTTCGGGCTGGTGAACATCCCCGTGAAGCTGTTCAGCGGGTCGCAGAGCGATTCCCTGGACCTGGACATGCTGCGCAAGGGGGACCTCTGTCCCATCAAGTATCTGCGGGTCTGCAAGCGCGACAACAAGGAGGTCCCCCACGAGGAGATCGTCAAGGGGTACGAGTACAGCGACGGCGAGTACGTCGTGCTGAGCGACAAGGACTTCGAGAACGCGAGCCTCGAGAAGACGCACCTGATCGACATCGTCGACTTCGTGCAGGAGAGCGAGATCGATACCAGGTACTTCGAGAAACCGTACTACCTGGAGCCGGACAAGAGCGGCGCCAAGGCCTACGCCCTCCTGCGCGAGGCGCTCAAGAGGTCGGGGAAGGTCGGGGTGGCGAGCTACGTGCTCAGAAACCGCGGGGCAATGGGGATCGTCAAGCCGCTCGACGACCTGCTCATCCTCAACCAGATCCGCTACAGCGAAGAGGTCCGGGCCGCCTCGGACCTGAAGCTCCCCTCCCAGGACAACCTCCGGGAGCAGGAGGTCACCCTGGCGCTGTCGCTGATCGACCAACTGACCACCACCTTCGACCCGTCCAAGTACCACGACGAGTACATCGACGACCTCAAAAAGATCATCGACGACAAGGCCCACGGGCTTGCGCCCAAGCCGGAGGGGAAGGCGCCCCAGCCGACCAAGGTGACCGACATGATGGCCCTTTTGAAAGAGAGCCTGAAGCAAAAGCGCAAAGAAGCCGCCTGACCCGGACCGGAGCCCGGAGCATCTGCCCCTCCGTAGCCGGGCCTTCTTCCCGCTCCCCTTCAGCACCCCCAGCTTTCTCCTTCCCACCTTCCCGTCGGCAGGGAGACCTCACGTCTCCCTGCGCTTTGATCTCCCCCATCCTCCCCTTGTCCGCGTAACTGCCCCACCCGTTGTTGCAATCCCGGCATCCCATGATAGTTTATTATAGTTTTTTAATATTTAGCTTCGGCAAGGAGGATGGCTATGGAGACCACACATACCGCGCGGGAAGAGAGATCCCGGCCCGGCAGAGAACAGCGGCAAACCGAAGTAAACGTCAACGACAAGGAACGCACCGCCTCGGTGATGGGGGGAGCGGCGCTCGCCCTGTCGGGCCTCAGATCGCTCACCAAGAAACAGTACCTCCCGGGGCTCGCCATGATGGCGGCTGGGGGGATGCTTCTCTACCGCGGAGCCACCGGCCACTGCGACCTCTACCAGGCCCTCGGTGTCGACACCGCCCACTCCGAGGGGGGGATCAGGCTCGAGAAGGTGCTGACCATCAACCGCCCCCGCCAGGAGGTCTACGAGTTCTGGCGCAACTTCGAAAATCTCCCCCGCTTCATGCGTCACCTCGACGCGGTGCGAATCACCGGCGACCGGACCTCCCACTGGAAGGCGCGGGGACCCGGCGGCGTGACCGTTGAGTGGGACGCCGAGATGACCGCCGACTACCCCGGCCAGCAGATCAGCTGGCATTCCACCGGCGACGCCGGCCTCCCCAACCGCGGCCTGGTCGAGTTCAGCGACGCCCCAGGCGACCGCGGCACCGAGGTGAAGATCGCCATCGACCTCTACCCCCCGGGTGGAGTCGCCGGCCGTACCGCCGCCAGGCTGGCGCGGGCGGTCACCGCCCAGCAGGTGGAAGAAGACCTCAAGCGCCTCAAGCAGCTGCTGGAAACCGGCGAGGTGGCCACCGCCGAGCGGACCCTGCACTAAACGGCGCCCCGATCAGCCATTGCCACCGTCCGCACTGCGGGCGGCAAAGGAGGAACTATGAAGGCGGTTGTCTGGCATGGAAAACATGACGTCCGGGTCGACGAGGTACCCGCCCCGCGCATCCTCAACCCGCAGGACGCCATCGTCCGGGTCACCCTGACCGGGCTCTGCGGTTCCGACCTCCACCTCTACGACGGCCTGATCCCCACCATGCAGAAGGGGGACATCCTCGGCCACGAATTCGTCGGCGAGGTGGTCGAGGTGGGGAGCAAGATCACCAACCTCGCCGCAGGTGACCGGGTGATCGTCCCCTTCCCGATCGCCTGCGGCGAATGCTGGTACTGCAAGAAAGAGCTCTACGCGCTGTGCGACAACTCGAATCCCAACTCCTGGATGCTGGAGAAGATCTACGGCGACAGCGGTGCCGGGATCTTCGGCTACTCCCACCTCTACGGCGGCTACTCGGGAGGGCAGGCCGAGTTCGTGCGGGTCCCCTACGCGGACGTCGGGCTCCACAAGATCCCGAACCATCTCACCGACGAACAGGTGCTCTTTCTCACCGACATCCTCCCCACCGGCTACCAGGCGGCGGACAACTGCAACATCCAGCCCGACGACACCGTGGCGGTCTGGGGATGCGGGCCGGTGGGACTTTTGGCCATGAAGTGCGCCCTCCACATGGGGGCCGGGCAGGTGATCGGCATCGACCGCTTCCCGGACCGGCTCGCCATGGCCAAGAAGGAGTGCGGGGCCGAGATCGTGAACTATGAAGGGGGGAGCGTGGTGGAAAGGCTCCACAACCTGACCGGGGGACGCGGCCCCGACTCCTGCATCGACGCGGTCGGCATGGAGGCCCACGCCCCCGGCCTGGAAGGGGCCTACGACACGGTGAAGCAGACCCTGCGGCTGGAGACCGACCGCCCGATGGCCCTTCGCCAGTTGATCCAGGCCTGCCGCAAGGGGGGGACGGTCTCGGTCCCCGGAGTCTACGGCGGCTTCGTCGACAAGATGCCGGTCGGTGCCTTCTTCGCCAAGGGACTCACCATGCGCGCCGGGCAGACCCACGTGCAGCGGTACATCCCCCAGCTCCTGAACCTGATCGAGCAGCGCGCGCTCGACGCCACCTTCATTATCACCCACCGGATCGGCCTCGACGAGGCCCCCGCGGCCTACAAGATGTTCAGGGAGAAGCAAAACGGCTGCGTCAAGGTGGTCATGAAGCCGCGGATGGCGTCCTACACCCCGTAGCGCCCCAAGAGGGATCGAGATGCCCGAGAAATCCAAGTTTCCCCCGCAGCGCCACTCACAGCCAGGGAAGGAAAGCCAGATGAAACCGAGGCCGCAAAGCGGGGAGTTCGAGTACCACGGCGCCTCCCGGCTGAAGGGGCAGGCCGCCCTCATCCCCGCCACCTTCCCGGAAGAGTAGGTCGAGGAGTTCGGCCAGCAGGTCCCCCTCAAGCGGGCAGGCCAGCCGGTCGAGGTCGCTCACAGCTTCGTCTTCCTCGCCTCCGAGGGGGATTCCTTCATGACCGGCCAGATCCTCCATCCCAACGGCGGAACCATCGTCGGCAGGTAACCACGCGTCGTCTGCCGCCGAAATCCATAACAACCTGCAGTTTCCAAAGATCCCCCTCCGCTTGAGGGAGGGGGATCTTTTCAGGAGCGTCCCATGAACTCTGCCGAGAGGGTAGATCGGGACCGCAAATTGCCTTACCTTCTACTCGCCGTCGGCGGGCTCGCCCTTTGGTGCGGAGTAAGGCGCCGAATGCGGCGCCTCGATTTCCGCGGGTTCTCCGTCGTCATCACCGGCGGCTCCCGCGGTTTGGGGCTGGAGATCGCCCGCCAGTTCACCCGGGAAGGGGCGCGGGTAACGCTTCTCGCCCGCGACGGCGACGAGCTTTCCCGCGCCGAACTCGCCAAGGACCGCGTGCTGGTCACCACCGTCATCCCCGGGCTGGTTGCCTTCGGCACCGGCATGGCCGCCCGGCTCCTTCCCGCCCCGGCCCCGGCCTCGGAGCACGCCAGGCACACCGGGCACGAGAGCACTTCCAAACTTGCCCCTTCCCTCCTCACGAAACCAAGCGATAGCATGATCCCGGTGAACAACGAGGAGTGATCTCCTGCTGCCGAGGCGGCCCGTCGGCACATCGGCAGCAGGCACCAGCGCTAGCCCATAAAAAAGCCCACTGCCGAAGCAGTGGGCTTTTTTATGGTTCTCCCTGGCGACGGGGGGGCCCGTCACCTCGTTACGGCACCGTCACCTCTTGATGACGCAGTCGATGATCGCGTTGATCCTGCGGTTTTTCCTTCTCCCCTCCGAGGTGTCGTCATAGGCGATCCGCCTCGTGTATCCGTACCCCTTGGCGCTCAGCCGCGAGCGGTCGATGCCGAAGTTGTCGACAAGGTAGTTGACCACGCTTTCGGCCCGGCGCTGGGAAAGCCGCATGTTCTCGTCGAAGCCTCCGATGTTGTCGGTGTGCCCCTCGATCACCGCCGTGGTGGAGGGATAGGCCTTCATGTAGTCCGCCACCTTGGCGATCTCGTCCCGGTATTCGGGACGTATCTCGGCGCTGCCGCTGGCGAAGTCGATGATCAGCCCCATGCAGAGCCGTTCGGGAGGGGTGTCCTGCTTCACGTCGAAGGCGCAGTCGATGATCGCCTCGATGCGGCGGTTTTGCTGCCTCCCTTCGTCGGTGGCGTTGTCCGCCACCGGGCGGGTGAGACCGTACCCCCTCGCGGTCAGCCGGGAGCGGTCGATGCCGTAGTTGTCCACCAGGTAGTTCACCACCGCCTGGGCCCGGCGCAGCGAGAGATCCATGTTGTGGGCGGCGCTTCCCTGGTTGTCGGTGTGCCCCTCGATGATCGCGGTGGTGCTCGGGAAACGTTTCATGAAGTCACCCACCCTGGCTACTTCCTCGCGGTCCTCGGGCCGGATGATGGCGCGGTCGATGTCGAAGTGGGTCCGCAACGTGATGCAGTACTTGTAGTGCCCCTGCTCGGGCTCGGAGGCGGGTACCTCCTGCGGCTGCTGCTCGCCGCCGGCTTCGGCTGGGGTCTCCGCCCGTTCCGCCCTCGCCTCCCTCCCCCCCATCACGAAGGTAAGCCCGAGGGAGTACTCCCAGTTGTGGAGGGTCTTGTAGCTGATATCGAAGATGTGGCGGCCGTCCAGCCTGAGGGCGACCGAATCCCCCATGAAGAACTTGACCCCCAGACCGGCGTCCACCACGCCGTCGGTGACGCTGCGGTTGGTGGGGTACTCGATGGAGAGACCGCCCCCGCCTGCCGCCAGGTAGGGAACCACCGCCGAATGGGGCATGAAGTTATAGAGGAAGTCGGCGCGGTACCCCCAGGTATTGAAGTGCCGGTCGGTGGCACGATAGCGAGCCCGGATGTAGGTGCCGACCAACTCGGCCTCGAGAATCATAGCCAAGGCGCAGACCGAACACAGGGCGGTTCCTCTTCAAGCTCGCCTGCCCGAAGCTGTCATGCTCATCGAAAATGTATCCCCCCACATAGGGAGAGACAGAAAACGCGCCTTCTCTCTCTCCGGCCCGGGCTATGCCGGCTACTGACAGCAGCCCCAAGGCAAATACGATGATGCCGGCTATCTTTCTCATCTGCCAGCCTCCTTTCAGTAAGTTATTGTCGATCTCGACGCCTTCATTGATACAATTAAACGAATTTAATAGTATCGATTCTCTCATGATTGTCAATCTGTGCGCGGAGTTCATTACTGATCTTCGTGAGAGGCATGGGGCGGCGCTTCTAATGATGGGAAAAAAATGGCTGGCTACCTGTCGTAAGGTGGTCTGATAATGGAAGGTGTGCATTGAATCTGCTTGTGCATGGAGCTTGGCTGAAACTTGCCGGGCAGGAGAAACGGATATGTCAGCTTTACGAAGATTTTTCGGAGTGGATAATACGAGCTACCTGCAACTGGGAAAGAAGGTATATCGAAGAATCGTCGACGATGATTGTTCAGAACATTCAGCGGCCATGGCCTACTACTTCCTGTTCGCCCTGTTCCCCTTCTTTCTCTTTATCACCACCGTCATCGGCTATCTTCCCATTCCCCATCTTTTGGATTACCTGTTGACCAGTGCCGAGAGAATGATGCCGGGCGAGGCCTTCAACCTGATCAAGGACAACATCCGTGCGCTGTTCATGAACAAGAAGGAGGGGCTCCTCTCCTTGGGCATCGCGCTCGCCCTCTGGTCCTCGTCCAACGCCATCGTCTCCATCATGGACGCCATGAACAAGCTCTACGAGGTGAAGGAAGCCCGCCCCTTCTGGAAACAGCGGCTGGTCGCCCTGTTTCTGGTGGTATCGCTTTCCTTCCTGTTCCTGGCGGCGCTCGCGCTTTTGATGTTCGGTACCAAGCTCGGCAAACTGGTGGCGGACAAGATCGACTTCGGGCAGGTCTTCCGGGTCACCTGGGACATCCTGCTGGTGCCGGTGATCCTGTTCCTGTTGATGCTGGCGGTGGCGGGCATCTACTACCTTACGCCGGACGTGAAGCAGACCTGGAAATGGATCACCCCGGGCGCGGTGGTGGCGATTCCCTCTTGGATCGTCATGTCGCTGGCCTTCTCCTACTACATCAACAACTTCGGCTCCTACGACAAGACCTACGGGAGCATCGGGGCGGTGATCGTCCTGCTTTTGTGGCTTTACTTCAGCGGGTTCATCATCCTGATCGGAGCCGTGATCAACTCGGTGATCGAGCACACGTCCACGGAGGGGAAAGCCCCGGGCGAAAAGGTGCCGGGAGAGAAGGAAGAGGCGGCGAAGTCCCCGGAACCCGAGCACCGCGCCGCAGCCTAGGCTACCGTTCCTTCTGGGCGAGATCACCCTTGGCGAGCGGCGCGCCCGAGCTCGGCTCGATCTGGCCGCGGATCTCGCCGGCGGGGAAGGTTTCCGTCATGACGTTAACGTAGGTCTTGCCGGATCTGATGAGGCTGATGAGGTCGGCGACCTTCTTTCCCTGCAGATCGCCGAGCAGGTTGCGGTCGGTGATCTCGCCGCCGGCCAGGGTGCCGCTAAAGCGGGTGTACTTGGCGGGACCGCCGAAAAGGCCGGCGATGGGGGGGCCGTTGTCGCCCCGGCTACCGAGATGGATGAAGGCGGCGGTAGGGGCCGCGAGGTCCTCCACCCGGAGCTCGAAGCTCAGGACGGAATCGGAAACTCGCAGCATCACGGCGCCGGAGGCCGGGGTCTTCACGGCGGGGACCTCGCTGTTTCCCGAGAGCTCCGCCCTGAAGACCTGGTCGGCCGCCGCAGCCGAAGAGGTGAACGAGAGGATCAATAAGCCCGTGAGCACCAAACGCTGAAGCATTTTCATTCCGCACCTCCACGCTTTTTTTGATTCCCCACTCTCAACCCCGTTTATTCCGGTTTCCCCTTTTTCTTCTCCTCGGCCAGCAGCTCGATGACGCTCTTCAGCGGAACCGAGATCCAATCCGGCCGGTTGTTAAGCTCGTATCCCAGTTCGTACACCGCCTTGTCGAGTACGAAGGCCTGGAGGAGAATCTCGATCACCTCAACATCACCCGGCATGAACTGGGTGTCAGCCGCGCACTTGAGGTAGGAGGTGACAAAGATCTTGGAGTGGTAGCGGTACCAGGCGCGGGCCCACGGCACCAGGTACGGAATATCCTCCGCCCGCACGTGGGTCCGCTGCATGAGGACCACGTTGGCCGCGTAGTAGAAAGAGCGGACCATCCCCGCCACGTCCTTGAGCGGGGACTGCTTGAGCCGCCGCTCGCTGAGCGATTTGACCGGCTCCCCTTCCAGGTCGATGATGACGAAGTCGTTGCCGGTGAAAAGGAGCTGGCCGAGGTGATAATCGCCGTGAACCCGGGTCTTCATGGCCGAGAACTTGCGGATCATCACCTTCTGCAAGACCGCCAGCAACTCCGGCTCCATCGCCAGGAGGGTTTCGGCCTCTCCCCTGATTTGCTCGGGGAGCGCCGGAACGTTGCGGCGCAGGAGATCGAGCACCTTCTTCGCCCGGCTGCGCATCGACTGGTAGAGCGATCGCTGGTAGAGAAGGGTGAACGGTTCCGGCGCGAAGGCGGGGTCGTCGTTGCGGGAGGCGAGCGCCAGGTGGAACTCCGCCGTGCGCCGTCCCAGCAGGGCCACCATCTCGGGATAGAAGCCGGTCATCATCTCCACCAGCTCGGGGGAGAGCTCCGGAGCCTCGTGGGGGACCGGCTGGACCTGCGGGTTATCCTTGTTCTCTTCCCGCCCCGCCAGGGCCCGGTCCATGAACTGGCGCACCTCGCTCAAGGTGAAGATCCAGGCATCGCCCTGGCTGGGAACGAATCCCTGGAGAAGGGCCAGCGCCACCGGCTCCGAACCGCTGCGTCGATACTCCAGGGCGCCCGCCAGCGGTGCCACGTGCTTGAAATGGATGCGGTCGGAGAGGAAGCGGCCAAGCTCCAGCTCCGGGTGGATCCCCTCCTCCATGCGGCGGTAGAGCTTCAGGAAGAAGGCCTTTTCGTAGGCGACCGAGCTGTTACTCTGCTCCGACGTTCCCACCTGCGACGACAGGGGCAGCTCCCGGTCTCCCAGGAGGGCCTGGAATCCCGGGCCCGGGCGTCCGTAGATCCGGCTGCCGTCCCCCTTGATACCCTTTCTCCGGGCGATCATGTCCAGGATGGTTTGGCGGAAGCGGGCATTGTAGAGGCCGTCGTAGATGATTCCCTCTTTCTCTCCCACCTTCAGCCGGCAGACGACCGCCTCCGGGAACTCCAGGGCCGGATCGGAGCCCGCCCCTTCGGTGGCCACGAAGTGCAGCGGCAGCACGTAGGTTTCGGCGGCGCCCTCGCTGTAACTGACTTCGACCAGGGTCAGCACCACCGAAGCCGCATCGATGGGTATATCGAAGCTCTCGGCGATCGCGGTCCGCATGATGGTGCGGCTCTTGGACTGGAACCAGCGGGCCTTCCGGAGGTAGTCCGGGAGTACGGTCTGCTCCAGCACCCTCAGGGCGTTCCCCTTGAAGAGATTCTCCCACTGGTCGGCTACCGCCACCGTGGTGAGCACCCCCTCCTCCTGCGGCTTGAGCTTCTCTCCCCCCTCGGTGAGCTGGAGCAGGTGGTACTGGTAGGGGCCGAGCAGCACCACGTAGGGGGAGTCCTTGATGGCCGGGAAGCGGTTACGGCTGAAGAGGTCCTCCAGGTACATCCCGATGAAGCGGGGGTGGTTTACCTGGACGAACTGGGTGGTGCGGGAGAGGTTGGCCAGCACCAGGATGGTCTCCCCCTCGTACACGCGCAAGAGGGCCAGGATCTTGGGGTTTTCCATCGGGAGAAACTCGACGCTTCCCCAGCCGAAGGCCTTGTAGCGCTTGCGGACGTCGATGATCCGCTTCATCCACCAGAGAAGGGAGGCGGGGTTTCTGGCCTGCAGCTCGACGTTGAGCGCCTCGTAGTGGTATTCGGGGTCGATGATGACCGGCAGGTAGAGGCGCTGCGGGTTGCAGGGCGAAAAGCCGGCGTTGCGGTCCGGGCTCCACTGCATCGGGGTGCGGACGCCGTTGCGGTCGCCGAGGTAGTAGTTGTCCCCCATGCCGATCTCGTCGCCGTAGTAGATGATCGGGGTCCCGGGGAGGCAGAAGAGGAGCACGTTCATCAGCTCGATCTTGCGGCGGTCGTTCCCCATGAGCGGCGCGAGCCGGCGCCTGATCCCGAGATTGATGCGGGCGCGCGGGTCGCGGGCGTAGACCCGGTACATGTAGTCCCGCTCCTCGTCGGTCACCATCTCGAGGGTCAGCTCGTCGTGGTTTCGCAGGAACATGGCCCACTGGCACGCGGCGGGGATGGCCGGGGTCTGCTGCAGGATGTTCACGATGGGGAAGGAATCCTCCATCTGCAGCGACATGTAGATCCTCGGCATGAGGGGGAAGTGGAAGGCCATGTGGCAGGCGTTGCCGTCGCCGAAATAGGAGGCGGCATCCTCCGGCCACTGGTTGGCCTCGGCGAGAAGCATGCGGTCCGGGTACTTGGCGTCCACGTAGGCGCGCAGCTTCTTCAGAAACTCGTAGGTTTCCGGGAGGTTTTCGCAGTTGGTCCCCTCCCGCTCGTAGAGGTAGGGGACGGCGTCAAGCCTGAGGCCGTCGACCCCCATCCCGAGCCAGAAGTCGATCACCCGCAGCATCGCGTCGTGGACCCGGGGGTTGTCGTAGTTGAGGTCCGGCTGGTGGGCGTAGAAGCGGTGCCAGTAGTAGCTCTTGGCCACCGGGTCGCGGGACCAGTTGGAGGTCTCGAAATCCTTGAAGATGATCCGGGCATCGGCGTACTTGTCCGGTGTGTCGCTCCAGACGTAGAAATCGCGCCAGGGCGAGCCGGGCTTCGCGTTGCGGGACTTCTGGAACCAGGGGTGCTGATCGGAGGTGTGATTGAGCACAAGCTCAGTGATCACCCGCATCCCGAGCTTGTGGGCGCCGCGCAGGAATTCCTGGAAATCACGGAGGTTGCCGTAATCAGGATGGATGCCGCGGTAGTCGGCGATGTCGTAGCCGTCGTCGCGAAGGGGCGAGGGGTAGAAGGGGAGTACCCAGATGGCGGTAATCCCCAGGTCGCGCAGGTAGGGAAGCTTTTCCAACAGCCCGCGGAAGTCGCCGATGCCGTCGCCGTTACTGTCGGCGAAGGTCCGGATGTGAACCTCGTAGATGATGGCGTCCTTGAACCACAGCGGGTTCTTCTCGGCTCTCGGTGGCATGGACTATCCCCTTTCTGGTAAGCCTGGGTCTCCCCCCTTTGAAAAAGGGGGGCTGGGGGGGATTTGCCTCGGGCTGGCCAAACCAAATCCCTCTAAATCCCCCTTTTCCAAAGGGGGACTTCCCATCGTCCCTTCGTGAATCGGGCTACAAATAATAATCGAAGTTCGACTCGCGGCGCTGCCAGGTGCGGATCCGGAAGATCCGCGCCGGTGCCTTCTGCGGGTCGAGCTCGATCAGGTTCTCCTCCCCCTGCCAGATGAACCGCTCCTCGTTCAGGAGGTCGTCCACCAGGTACGACTGCCCCGGCTGCACGCCGAAATAGTGCAGCGGCAGCCGGATGCTTACCTGCTGCGACTTGAACGGATCGAGGTTCACCACCACCAGCACCGTATTTTTGCCGTCGGCCGCGAGCTTGCCGAAGTAGAGGACGCTGCCGTTGCCGGTGGGATAGAACTCGACGTTGGCGGTCACCTGGAGCGGGTCGTTGTCGCGCCGGATCCGGTTGAGCCTGGCGATGAACTCCTTGAGGTTCCCCGGCGCCTCCCGGTCCCAGAGCCGGATTTCGTACTTCTCGGCGTCCTGGTACTCCTCGCTCCCCGGCTCCGCGGCGGCCACGCAGAGCTCGTAGCTCGGCCCGTAGATCCCGTAGTTGGAGGAAAGGGTCGCTGCCAGCGCTACCCGGATCATGAACCCGGCCCTGCCGCTGTACTGGAGGAATTCCGGGAGAATGTCCGGAGTGTTGGGCCAGAAGTTGGGGCGCATGAACTCGCGTACCTCGGTCCTGGTCAGCTCGGTGAGGTAGCCGACTAGCTCGTCGCGGCTGTTTCGCCAGCTGAAGTAGGTGTAGGACTGGGTGAAGCCGATCTTGGCCAGCCGGTACATGACCTTCGGACGGGTGAACGCCTCGGCGAGGAAGATGACCCCGGCGTTCTTCTCCTTGGCCCGGGCGATGACCCACTCCCAGAAGGGGAAGGCCTTGGTGTGTGGGTTGTCGACCCGGAAGATGTTGATCCCGAGATCCATCCAGTAGAAGATGACGCTCTTCAGCTCCTCCCACAGTTCTTGCCACTTCTCGCACTCGAAGTTGAACGGGACGATGTCCTGGTACTTCTTTGGCGGGTTCTCCGCGTACTGGACGCTCCCGTCCGGCCGCCAGCGGAACCACTCCGGGTGTTCCTTCAGGTAGGGGTGGTCGGGCGAGCACTGGAAGGCGATGTCGAGGGCGATCTCCATGCCGCGCCCCCCCGCCTCCCGGACCAGCTGACGGAAGTCGTCCAGGGTCCCAAGCTCGGGGTGGATCGACTTGTGTCCGCCGGCGGACGAGCCGATGGCCCAGGGGCTTCCCGGATCTCCCGGTTCCGCGGAGACCGCGTTCCGCCTCCCCTTCCGCTTGGCCTTCCCGATCGGGTGGATGGGAGGGAGATAGAGGACGTCGAACCCCATGGTCTCGATTTCGGGGAGGAGGGCGATGCAGTCCTGGAGGGTGCCGTGGCTCGTCCCGTCGGCGGAGCGGGGGAAGAGCTCGTACCAGCTGCTAAAGAGCGCCCGCTTGCGGTCGACCCTGACTGAGAGCTCCTGGTGGTAACGGGTGGCGAGCCTCCGGGCGCAGCAGGTGCTGATCAAATCCGCCAGTTCAGGGTCGAGCCCGAGCAAGATTGCCTGCTGGTGGCTCGCCTCCTTCTTGAGGGTAGAGGCCACCATGGCGATGCGGGCGGCATCGGAAGGGGACGCTTCCTTGGCGGCCTGTTCGAGGAGGTTCACGCCGATCAGGATATCGACGGTGACGTCCTGGCCCGCCTGGAAGCGCTTGTTGAGGTCCTTTTGCCAGGTACGGAAGTGATCGACCCAGCCGAGCAGCGTATAGAGGTAGACGCCCGGCTCCTCGAGGAGGAAGCTTCCCTGCCAGCGGTCGTTGTCCAGCCGGCTCATCGCCGTTTCCCGCCAATTGGCCTCGTCCTCCCGCCGGTAGAGAAGGACCGCCATCACCTCGTCGTGGCCGTCGCCGAAGATGTCGGCCTCGACCACCAGCTCGTCCCCGGCGACCCGCTTGACCGGGTAGCGGCCGCAATCGACCAAAGGGGAGACGCCTTCTATCGTTATCCGCTCTCGACCTTCCATAACCGGACCTCGCCTAAACTCAGCTTTGTTGCTCCAGGAGCGCTACCGGGGCTTCCGCAAAGAGCTTGGCCACCGCTATCGCCGGGCGGCCATGGCGCTCATCGGCCTCGACCTCCTGATCGTTAACCACGTTGCGGAACCTTCCCTCGGTCCCTTCCGGGAGGAGCACGACGGTGTCGCCCCAGACCACCTCGCCCATCGGCGCCCGGTCCGTCCCCCGCACCAGGGTGGCAACCAGGCGGGGTACCACAACCAGTACAGTCTCGTTCCCCACCCGGCGGGCGAAGGCGGCCAGGTGGCGGCCGTGCGCCCCCTTGGTCTCCAGCGGCAGGTAATCTCCCCGGTCGAACAGGCCGCGCCGGGTCTGGCGGTAGTTGAGGATCCGGTAGATGAGGTAGAGCTTCACCCGCCCGTCGCTCCCCTGCTCGAGGAGCTCCCGGAAGAGCGTCCCGTTCCCCACCTCCTGCTCCCGCTCTTTGACCGCCGCCAGTATCTCGCGCCGGCGGGAATAATCGACCGGGTGCCGGTTGTCCGGGTCCACCAGCGACAGCTCCCAAAGCTCGCTCCCCTGGTAGAAGTCCGGCACCCCCGGCGAGGTCATCTTCAGGAGCAGTTGCGAGAGGGAATTGAACATGCCGCAGCGGGCGACGTAGCGCTGGAAAGGGAGAAACTCCCTCAGGAACTGGCTATCCTCGTCGGTCAGCAGCCGGTCGGCGAAGGCGAGGACCGCCTCCTCGTAGGAAGCGTTAGGGCTCACCCAACTGGTGTTGGTCTTCGCCTCGCGGATCGCCTTGGTCATATACTCCTTGATCCGCCCCCGGAACCGCTCGAATCCCTGTTCATCGAGCTCTTCGGTGGGCCAGGCGCCGAGGAGGGTCTGGTAGAAAAGGTATTCCTCGTTGCGGTCCGGTATCGTCTGCCCTTCGACCACGGAGCGCTTGGCCCGGTTGAGCCGCCTCCAGCGGGCCAGGTTTCTCTGCCAGTCGTCGGGAAGCTCCGAGAGCACGTCGATCCTGGTCCTGACGTCCTCTCCGCGCTTGGAGTCGTGGGTAGCGGTGGCGATCATGCCGTTGGCGAAGGTCTTCATCCGTTCCAGGTTCTGGCCGTGGAAGGCCTCGCGGGTAGTCCCGAACCGGCCGGGCATCCCCCCCACCTCGTTCAGCGAGACGAGCCGGTTGTAGACGTAAAAGGCGGTGTCCTCCAGCCCCTTCGCGGTGACCGGCCCGGTGATCTGCTGGAACTTCATGGCAAAGGCAAGCCACGCCATGCGATCCTTCTCCTTGGCAGTCTCCGGCGATTTGAGGAGCAACACGTCGCGGATGAAGTCGAAGATGGAGGCGTTGACGGCGGGGTTTTTCCGCTTCGCCCGCGCGACCGCCGCCTCGATGTACTGGACGTCCTTGTCGCGGACGGTGGGGGAGTTGGCGTAGGTCCGGTAAACCGGGAAGCAGGCGATCACTTCCCCGAGCGCCCGGGCGAGGCTGTTGAGGGTGAAGTCCCGGGTGAGGCGGTCCTCCTCGGAGATGTTGTTCAGGGCATGAGCCAGCATCCCCCCCTCCCCCGACATGGAGACCTGCATGATCAGCTTCTTCTTCTCGTACACCACTTCGCTGAACTCGCCGGTCTCCCCGGTCATCCTCCGGTAGATCCGGTCGAAGGTTTTCCCTTTCTCGGTGTCCACGAAGATGCCGTTGACGGCGTTCATGAATTCGTAACCGGTGGTCCCTTGCACCGGCCACTGCTCGGGAAGCTGCTCACCCTTCAGGAGGATCTTTTCCACCACCACGTAGAACGGCTTGTAGCAGCGGTCCTGCTCCAGGGCCTGGCGGTACTCCTCGGACCACCCCTCCAGGACCTTTTCCTTCTCTTCCGGCGAACCGGGCGAAGGCTCCTCCTCCCGGCCGAGCCAAAGTTGAAGGTAGCATCCTTTCTGCAGGTTTCTTAAATAGGTGAGCGGGTCGTACAGGCCGTCTACGTGGTCGATCCGGACCCCGGTCACCTTCCCTTCCCTGATCAGCCGGAACAACAGGGCGTGGGTCTGCTCGAAGACCGCCGGGTCCTCCATCCGGATCGCCGCCAGGGCGTTGATGTCGAAGAAGCGGCGGTAGTTGATCTCCTCGGTGGCGACCCGCCAGTAGGAGAGGCGGTAGACCTGGAAGCGGAGCAGGCCGTCCAGCAGGTCGAAACTGGCGGGATCTCCCTTGGTGCCGTTGAAGATGGCGACGTTATCGCCGATGAAGGAGGCTACCTGCGGGCTTTGCTGGCAAAGGGTCCAGAGACGTTTCTTGATGATCTCCTTCTCCCTCTGCCGCTCGCCCCGTTTTTCAGGGTCCTCCTCCGTGTGGGGAGGGAGATGCTGGAGCGCGGTGTTGATGCTCAAAAGCTCCAGGAGCTCGGGGGCATCCTGGGCGAACTGCTCCTGCAGCGCATCCAGGCGGTGTCCGAGGATCTGGAGGTAGCTCTTCGGCTCCACCGGAATCTGCACCGGCGGGACGTCGATGAAGAAGGCCCCCTCACGGAAGACGACTTTCAGGCCGCAGGACTCCAGCACCTTCCCGTACTGATCTCCCAGAAGGGGGAGCAGCACCTTCCCGGTCAGCTCCTTTTTAACCGGCGTCCAGTCGATGTCGAAGAAATGGGCGAAGGGGGAGCTTTGGCCGTTCTCGAGGACGTCCATCCACCAGACGTTCTCGTTACTTTCGATGCACATGTGGTTGGGAACGAAGTCGAGGATGTGCCCCATCCCGAGGCGGCGGAGCTCCTCCATCAGCGCCGTGTGACTTTCCTCGTTCCCCACCTCGGGGTTGAGCAGGGTGTGGTTGACGACGTCGTAGCCATGCACGCTCCCCTGCTTGGCGGCTACGTAGGAGGAGGCGTAGATGTCGCTGATGCCGAGGTCGTGCAGGTACTCCACGATTCCCCGGGCGTCGTCGAAGGTAAACTGCGCGTTGAATTGCAGCCGGTAGGTGGCCGAAGGAATCCTGGCCTGCGGCAGCCGGTCCTGGTCCATGATCTGCCCCTTATCCTTCGGTCAGCACGGCACCGAGGTTGAAGCGGAAGGTCTCCCCGAGCTTGCGGAAGGCGTCCAGCCAGATCCCGGCCCCCTCATCGCCGCTGCGCGACTTGGTGAGATTCTCCGGATACGCCGTCTTGGCCAGTTGGTAGTAATCGTTCTGCACCTTCCAGAGGATGATCGAGATGGGGATCTCGTTGACCAGGTCCATGAATTTCTGGATACGCGCCATCAGGTTGAGGTTGGAGGGATCCTGGAAAAGTTCCCCGGTAAGCGCCTCGACGTGGCGCCGCAGGAAGAACTCGGTCTCCGGGGCATCGGTCGGGACCCCCCAGGTCTTGATCTGGGTTATGGTCCGCTGCACCGCCTCGGAGTCGATATCCTCCTTGGTGAGCTCGGTCTTGAGAGCGGCCAAGAGGGCTGGCTGGGCGGCAATGGTGAAGACCGGCGGAAGCGGCATGCCGGTTTCCTTCACGAACTCCATCAATGGACGGCTGTGCTCGAACATCGCCTGGTAGCTGGCGATGCTCTCCTCCATGCTCTTCTCGAAGATCTGATTCAGTATCTTCCGCTGCTCGTCACGGAAGAGATTGATGAGGGAGTAGCTGTGCGTTCCGAAGTGCTTGTCCATGAGGCCGATGAGCTCCGAGTAAAGCCCCTTATTGAAGGTGTTGGTCATCTCCTCCTTCATGGCCTGGTAGCCGCCGGCGTCGCAGCTTTGCGCCACCCCACCCTTGAAGTCGTGGCTCCCGATCTTCACCACGCAGAAGGTGAGGCAGGTAGCTTCTTCGGTGATCTCGGAGGCGACATGGATCCTCCCCATTGCGATACTGGCATCGGCGGTGGCGATCTTCGTGTAATCCTCCTTCGCTACCGCATAGCAGTTGATCTGTGAGTGCTCCTCATACTGCTCGTAGAGAGAACTGAAGGCATAGTGGGCGCCGACCTTCACCAGATCCAGGCGGGTCGGCTGCACCCAGTTCCGGAAGATCCACTCCCCGTCCTGGTTCTGCGGGATGTTGGACTTCGCCAGTTTCAGCTTGTCGAGGAACCATTTCTCGATCCCTTCCTCGAAGAGTCCTTCGGCTAGCTGCAGGGCACGCCCCGCGTACTCGATCACCTGCACGGTCTCCAATCCCGAAAGCTCGTCGAAGAACCAGCCGCAGCTCGTGTACATGAGCATGGCGTGGCGCTGCATTTCCAAAAGCTTCAGGGCGTTGATCTTGTCGTCCGCCGAGAGCTCCCGCGCCGCGTGCTCGCCCAGGAACTT
This sequence comes from Geomonas sp. Red32, assembly GCF_023652955.1. Lineage (GTDB taxonomy): Bacteria > Desulfobacterota > Desulfuromonadia > Geobacterales > Geobacteraceae > Geomonas. The sequence goes on from NZ_JAKLOY010000001.1 coordinate 943,062, forward strand.
CTCCGCCTGCTCCATCTCCCGGTGCAGGATGACCTCGATGTAGGCATCCCGCGCCGCCCAGGGGTCCTTGAAGTACTCGCGCCCCTTGCGCTCGAACCCTTTCGCCAGCCGGTCGCGCAGCCAGTCGAGGGCCGCCCTGAGTGGCGTCCGCCACTGCTGGTTCCAGTCCGGGTATCCGCCGGAGCTGCAGCCGCAGTCGCTGTTCCACCGCTCGACGCCGTGGGCGCAACTCCAGGAGGTACGCTCCACGATCTCCGCCTCCCACTCCGGCGGGCAGAGCTCGAGATATTCGCCGTAGTTGGTGAGGCGGGCCATCCCCGCTTCCTCGATCTGATGGAAGGCGGCGGCGAGCGCCATGTCGCCGAATTTCTGATGGTGGCCGTAGGTCTCGCCGTCGGTGGCGATGTGCATGAGCTGCGGCCAGTCACGGTCATCCGTGAAGCCTCCCATGAGCCTTCCCGCCAGCCCTTCGCCAGAGCTCAGCAGGTTCTCGAAGGCGACCGCCTGGGAGATCGGGCCGTCGTAGAAGAAGAGGTTGATGGTCCTCCCCGAGGGGAGCCGGCAGAGATAGGCCCTGGTCGGGTCGATGGCCCCTTCCGTCCACTGCTCCGCCCCTATCTTCCGGAAGCGGGCCGCCTGGTACTGGGCGAGGATGGTGAACTTGACGCCCTGCTCGGCGAGGATCTCCAGGCTTTCGTTGTCGACCGCCGTTTCCGCCAGCCACATCCCCTCCGGGAAGCGGTTGAAACGGGACTCGAAATCCTTGATCCCCCAGACCACCTGGGTCCGCTTGTCGCGGGAGTTGGCCAGCGGCATGATCATGTGGTTGTAGACCTGGGCGATGGCGGAACCGTGGCCGGAGCGCCACTCGATGCTCTGCTTGTCGGCGTCGAGGATGGACTGGTAGGTACTGCGGTCGAAGATGCACATCCAGGAAAGGACGGTGGGGCCGAAGTTGAAGCTCATCTTCGCGTAATTGCTGGTGATGTCCATCACCCGTCCGTCCCCGTCCAGGATGCGGGAGGCGCCGTTGGCGGCGTAACACTCGGCGGTGATCCGCTCGTTCCAGTCGTGGTAGGGAAAGGCCGAATCCTGGATCTCGATCGCTTCCAGCCAGGGGTTCTCCCTCGGGGGCTGATAGAAGTGACCGTGGACACAGACGAAGCGCTCGTTGGACTGGGGCATGTTAACCTCCTATCGCGTCGCTCGCGTAGACGAGGACGTTGAATGGGTGGATGGCGATCTTCGTGCAGACCGCAGGGTCTTCCACGGAGACGGTATCGGGAGCCGGCTCTCCTGGCCCCTTCCAGAATTGGGACGAGGCATCGAGGATCTTCGACCAGCCGCCCGGCTTGAGGTTGAGCTCGATCTCTTCGGTCATGTTGCTGAAGCTGAAGAGGCAGAGGACCCCGTTGGAGCCGGCCTGACGGTGGATGGAAAGGACGCGCTGCTGCGGCAATCCGCAGACATCCATCTCACCGCGGCGGGTCACCTGCAGGGCCGGGAGGGTGTTTCTCAGCGAGAGGAGCTTCCGGTAGAAAGCGAGGATGATCGCCTGCTCCCCTTCCCTCTTCACCGTCAGGTCGAGCTTACATTCCAAGTATACCGGCTCGGCCGAGGGGTCGGGGATTTCCCCCTCGCAGATCCCCGAGGCGTGCTCCTCGTGCTTTCCTTTCCTGACCGCCTCGATCAGCTCCTGGTCGCTGTGATCGATGAAGTAGTGGAAGGGGGCCCGTTCCCCGTACTCCTCCCCCATGAACAAAAGCGGGATGTAGGGCGAAAGGATCACCGCCGCGGCGGCCAAAAGCAGCTTCTCGATCGGCTGGTTACTGCTCAGGCGGTCTCCGCATTTCCGGTTTCCTACCTGATCGTGGTTCTGGGTGAACACGACGAATTGGGAGGTGGCGTTTTGGCTGGCGTGGCCGCCGTAACGGCGCTTTCGATAACGGGAGTACTCGCCGGTAAAGACGAAGGCCTCCTGGTACGCCTTGACCATCTGGCCGAACTGGCCGAAATCCTCGTAATAGCCGGTGGTCTCCCCGGTCAGCAGCGTCCGCAGCGCGTGATGGAAGTTGTCGCACCACTGGGAGTCGATCCCCAGGCCGCCTATCTCGGGGGGATTGATGAGCTTGGCGTCGTTGGTGTCATTCTCGGCGAAGAGATAGATCATCCTCTCCTGCCTCTCGCGCTCAATCGCCACCTGCTCGGAGAGGTGCCTCAGCACCGGCTTGGGGGTCATGTCGAAGATCCAGTCCACCGCGTCGAGCCTCAGGGCGTCGATGTGGAACTCGTCGATCCAGTAGAGGGCGTTGGTGACGAAGAATTCGAGGACCTGGTCGCTATAGGGGCCATCGAAGTTGATGGCGCCCCCCCAGGGGGTACGGTACTTGTCGGTGAAGTAGAAGCCGAATTCCCCGTTGTGGTTCCCTTCCGGGCCGAAGTGGTTGTAGACCACGTCGAGGATGACGGCGAGTCCCTTGCGGTGGCAGGCATCGATCAGCCGCTTCATGCCGTCGGGACCGCCATAACTGTTCTGGGGGGCGAAATGATGGACGCCGTCGTACCCCCAGTTCCTCTCGCCCGGGCACTGGGAGACCGGCATCAGCTCGACCGCGGTGATCCCCAGCTCCAGCAGATAGTCGAGAAAGTTAATGGCCGCATCGAAAGTCCCCTCCTTCGTGAAGGTGCCGACGTGAAGCTCGTAGATCCGGTAACGCTCGAGCGGGATCCCGGTCCATCCCTCGTCCTGCCACATGAAGAGTGAGGGATCGACCACCTGGGAGGGCTGGCTGATGCCGTTGGGCTGGTAGCGCGAGACCGGGTCGGGAAGCCCCTCCTTTTTGTTGCCCAGCTGGTAGAGATACAAGTCACCGTCTCCCGCCTCCGGCACCGCCGCCGAAAAATAACCGAATTCCTCCTTCTCCATAGGAAAGGTACCGACCGCCTTGCCGGAGAGAAGAAGCAGGGTAACGGTCTCCACCCGCGGAGCCCAGACACGGAAGCGGGTCCCCCCCTCTTTCAAAACAGTAGCGCCAAGGTCGAACTGCCATGAGGCCGTCGCCATAGATACACCTCCAGAAGTAGGCACGGATTGGGTAACGCGATAGATAGGGCAAGGATTTATTAAAGATACTTTATGGTATTCTCATGTCAACGTAAGGGGGAGGTAACAGAGAGTATAGCAAAGCGGCGACGCCTGGGGGGGCCGATGAAGAGCGGGGCAAAAAAAGTGATCATCGCCGCACTGGGCGCCAATCTGCTGATCGCCGCCACCAAGATGGTAGCGGCCTGGATCACCGGCAGCTCCGCCATCCTGTCCGAGGCCATCCACTCCATCGTGGACGGCGGGAATCAGGTGCTCCTGCTCCACGGCCAGCGCAGGGCCGCCCTCGCCCCCGACGAGGAATTTCCCTTCGGGCATGGCAAGGAGATCTACTTCTGGAGCTTCGTGGTCTCCATCCTGGTCTTCTCGGTAGGCGCCGGGTTGTCGCTCTTCGAGGGTATCAACCACCTGATCCATCCGCAGCCCATGCGTCACGTGAAGGTCAACTACCTCATCATCGCGGCCTCCCTCCTCTTCGAAGGCTTTTCCTGGGTGATCTCCGTCCGGGAGCTCGGCAAGAGCAAGGCGCCCGGCCAGGGGTACTACCGGGCCATCCGCGAAGGTAAAGATCCGAGCCTCTTCCTGGTCGTACTGGAGGACACCGCCGCCCTGTTGGGGCTGGCTGCCGCCCTGGCGGGGATCTACCTCGCCTCCCTCACCGGATCCCCCCTTTACGACGGCGCCGCCTCGGTCGTCATTGGCCTCATCCTCGGCGGAACCGCCATTTTGATCGCGCACGAAACCAAGGGGCTCCTGGTCGGGGAGGCGGCGTCGCGTGAGGTCGTTCAGCTCATCAAGGAGATCGTGCAACATGGCGAGCATGTCGAGCATGTCAACGAGGTACTGACCCTGCACATGGGGCCGGAGTATATCGTCGTCAACATCAGCCTCGACTTCAACGACGAGGTCTCGGCCGGGGAGATCGAGCGGACGGTGCCTTTGCTGGAGCGGGAGATCAAGCTGCGGGTGCCGGAGGTGAAGAAGGTCTTCGTCGAGGCGGAGGCCTGGCGGCGGCCGAAGGTAAGGAGCGTGCTTTTGGAGGGGACGGCGGCTGGCCCTCCCGAACAATGAGCAGCAGCCACCGGCAAAGCAAAAGGCCCAAATCGTGACGACTTGGGCCTTTTTTATCGGCTACCGGTCCTGGGCTACGAGAGTTCCGCCTCAGCTTTTCTGCAGGGTCTGCAGGGCTTCGCGGACAAAGGCCAGGTGGCGCTGTTCGTCGGCGTAATTCTGTTCCACGAGGGTCCGGATGTCCACCGGGAAGTCGAGCTTGCAGGCTTCCTCATACTTCGAGGTGGTCAGCCGCTCGTTGGTCTCCATGGCCTCGAGCGCTCCCTTGGTGCCCGTCAGGCTGCGGAGCGCGGTGAACCCGGAAATGATGAACCCCTTGAAGTCCGAGCTGAGCTCAGGCGGGGTCCCGCCCAGTTCCAGCACCTTGGATGAGAGGAGGTCGATGTGCTTGCGGTGATCCGCCTGGAACAGGATCAGCTTGTCCTTGATGACCTGCTCGTTGACGTTCTTGATGGCTTGGTCGTAAGCGTGGGTGGCGTCGACGTCCAAGTGAATAAGCTTCTCGAGCTGGGTGAGAATGTCGTCTCTATTCATGGCCTACCTCCAAAAAATTAGATTTTTTTAAAGTTAGCACACGAAGCCGTGTTTTCAACACCCGGGGGAAGAATTTACCTCTCCCGGCGCAGACTTCACCCTCCCACGAATCTCATTCCCTCATCCGTTCCAGAATCCTCCACTCATGCCCGGTCTGATGGTGGTGGTTGTTGGCGGCCTCTTTGGCGACCTCCTTGCTGCTCAGCCACCCCGTGATCTTGGCGCACCCCCCCTTGCACACGGGAAGGTATTCGTACCTGCTGTAGTCGTGGTCCATGGCGACTCCTTTGGGGGCCAACCGGGAACGACTTCATCCCCCTTTTATTCAAGGATAACGCCATCGCCTCGTTACTGGCAATCCTCCCGCCAGAGACAATGCTCCTGGCCGCAGACCTTGGCGATCCCGGTCTCGAAGCACTCGTTGTTCCCCTCGGTTCTCTGGATGGTCCTGATCAGTTCGGTCTTTTTCATCTTCCCCACCGGGATGGACATCCTCTGCGCGATCTCTTTGATCTCCTGAACTTTCATAGCCTCTCCTTAAGTGGGCTCCCTTCGCACTGGAGAAGGGAGCCACCTGCGTTTTGATTGCCCCGTTGAGGGGCACGGCAACAGTCACGAAAGATTAATATAAACTCAGAATTCAGACCAGAAGAGTCACCACGTCAAATCCACCACTTCTTTTACTGAAGCGGATAGATCCATCTTTGGCTGAGCCGGGGAGACGTGTGATAGACTGGTGGGAGGTAGGGTATCCCTATGACGCTTCAAGAGTATCAGAGGAAAAGGGATCTGACAAAGACACCGGAACCGGGTCCCGGTACTCATCAAGCGGAAGCCGGACTCCGGTTTGTTGTTCACAAACACGCCGCATCTCACCTGCACTATGATTTCCGGCTTGAGCTCGATGGGGTCTTGAAAAGCTGGGCCATTCCCAAAGGTCCTTCACTGGACCCGTCGATAAAGCGGCTGGCCATGATGGTCGAGGACCATCCCTATGAGTACGGCAGTTTCGAAGGGGTTATTCCCAAGGGGAACTACGGGGCGGGCGAGGTCATCATCTGGGACGAGGGGACGTATCATGCCCCGGGAGTGTCAGCCGCCGAAAGTGAGCCGCTGCTGCGCCGGGGACTGGAGAAGGGCGACCTGAAGTTCGTCCTGGATGGTGAAAAACTGAAAGGCGAATTCGCCCTGGTGAGAATCAAGGCGGACAAGGACAACACCTGGCTCCTGATCAAGAAGAAGGACAGCTACGCCACCGATAAAGACGTGACCCGCCTCGACCGTTCGGTGGTCAGTAACGCCACCATTGAGGAGCTCAAGGAAGGGATTTCTCCCGCCAAGGAGCGCTACTCCGGCACAGGGTCCACAAAGGCACCAAGGTCCACGGGGGCCACGAGGCCCGTGCAGCCCGCAGAGTCAACGCCTTCCACGCCGCCGGCAGGCTCAACGCCGTCCGCACAATCCAAGTCCGCCCCCCCGCCCGAAGCCGCGCCACATCCTGCCCCGATGCCGCACCAGATAATCCCCATGCTTGCGGGGACCAGCGAGGAGCCGTTCGACGACCCGGACTGGGTATTCGAGATCAAACTGGACGGCTACCGTTCCGTCGCCGAGATAGAGAATGGCAACGTCCGGCTGTACTCCCGCAATAAGATCTCCTTCAACCAGCGCTTTCCCCAGGTTGCCGCCTCCCTTGCCGCCATCAAGGCGGAGGCTGTTCTCGACGGGGAAGTAGTGGCCCTCGACGAACAGGGAAGGTCCTATTTCCAGCTGTTGCAGAACAGCCAGCGGACCGGAGAGGGAAGCATCGTCTACTTCGTCTTCGATCTTCTCTATCTGAACGGGCAGGACCTGCGCCGCCTTCCCCTGCTCACCAGGAAAGAGATGCTCCGCGCCCTGCTTCCCGATCTTCCCAACGTTAAGTACAGCGATCACCTTGCCGAGTTCGGCCGGGATTTCTTCGACCTGGCCCGCCAGAAGAACCTGGAAGGAATCATCGCCAAGCGGGGAGCCAGCCCGTACCTGACTGGTAAACGGAGCAAGGACTGGCTGAAGATCAAGATCCGTCTTCAGCAGGAAGCGGTCATCTGCGGCTTCACCGAACCGCGCGGAAGCAGGAAATGGCTCGGATCGCTGGTGCTCGGCGTCTACGAAAATGACGAAATGATCTACATCGGGCTGACCGGCGGCGGTTTCGACGATGCCGCCCTCCAGGAGGTCCATGGAAAGCTCGTGCCGCTTATCCGGGAAAAGTCGCCGTTTCAGCAGAAGATCAAGACGGACATGCCGGTGACGTGGGTGAAGCCTGAACTCGTGTGCGAGGTGGAGTTCTCCGAGTGGACTGACGAAGGAGTGATGAGGATACCGATCTTCCTCGGGCTTCGGGAGGACAAGGACCCCAGACAGGTGGTCCGTGAAGTTTTCCCCGCCGAGGCCGACGCGCAGAACGCGCAGAAAGCGCTGGCCGCGCCAGAGGAGGCTCAATCCCCCCCTCCGAAAAGCCAGCTTCTCATCATCGACGGCCGGCGTCTGGAGCTTACCAACCTCGGCAAAGTCTTCTGGCCCGACGAAGGGTACATCAAGGGAGACGTCATCGACTACTACCGGACGGTGTCGCGCCTGATCCTCCCCCACCTGCAAGACCGCCCCGAATCGCTCTACCGCACCCCGCACGGCATCACCGAAGGAGGCTTCTTCCAAAAGGAAGCCGGCGCCCTCCCCCCTTCGTGGATCGCCACCAAGGTGATCTATTCCAAGCACGTCGACAAGAATGTGAAATTCTTCGTCTGCCAGGACGAGGCGACCTTGGTGTACATGGCCAACCTCGGATGCATCGAGATCAATCCCTGGCTGTCACGGATCCAGAACCTCGATTACCCCGACTACCTCGTCATCGACCTCGATCCCGAGGATATCCCCTTCGAGAAGGTGGTGGAGACCGCCCTGGCGGTGCGCCGGGTACTCGAGCGGGCGGGCGCCACCAGCTTCCCCAAGACCTCCGGCGCCACCGGCATCCACATCTACGTCCCGCTGGGGGCCAAGTACGACTACCACCAGGCGGAACAGTTCGCTCACGTCATCGCGACCCTGGCCCATCAGCAGGTCCCGGAATTCACCAGTCTCCTCCGGAGCCCGTCGAAGCGGCAGAAAAAGGTCTACCTCGACTTTCTCCAGAACAAACCGGGGCAGACGCTGGCCGCTCCCTACAGCATCCGCCCCAGGCCCGGCGCCACGGTCTCCACGCCCCTCAGGTGGGAAGAGGTCCAAGCCGGCCTCCACCCGAGCCAGTTCACCATCCGGAGCATCCTCAGGCGCCTGGAGCAGGTGGGAGACCTGTTCGGCGGCGTGCTGGGACCCGGTATCGATATCGTAAGCTGTATCGACAACCTGGAGCGGGGAGGCTAGCTATCTAGCGTAAAGGGGGGTGTGCTATACTGGCGGTAGCAGTAAGGGACGACAAAAAAACAGGAGGTGGACCGATATGTTGCGATGGGCTCTGATCTTCTTCATCATTTCCATCATCGCGGCGTTTTTCGGATTCGCCGGCGTCGCCACTGCGGCAGCAGGTATTGCAAAACTGCTCTTCTACCTGTTCCTCGCAGTAGCAGTGATCATGCTGATAGCAGGATTACTTGCCGGACGAAGCATCACCCGATAGTTTCTCTCTCTTTAGATGTTCAGCTTCGATCGAATCAGGCGGCTCTTTGGCCGCCTTTTTCAATTCCTCCCCGATTTTTACAACTCTGGTCCGGACCTTCGCAGTTGTAAAACAATATTTTATTTGCTATGGTGTCACCTGCCGAGGCGAGCCCGCCTGGCGAATCCACCACGAGGAGAGCCGAATGGCCAATATCGTTGATTTCAAGAAAATGGATAAAACTATCAGGATCTTCGGTGTGGTCCAGATCGCGCTGGTGGCCCTGCTTGTCTTCATGGCGGTGGAGTTCCAGCAGAAACTGCGGATGCTCGGGCGGGAATACCGGTTCATGCACGGGGTGCTGGCGGCCTTCGCGTTCCAGATGCTGCTTTTCTTTCCGATCTTCAAGCTGGCCGGTAAGGACGCCGACCGGGACCTCTCGGTGATGGGGGGAACGCTGACCAGCGCCGAGATGAACGCGGTGGCCAAGAAGAAGCGCTTCAGCGATATCATCAAGATCGCCCTGCTGGGCTTTTTCGTGGTCTTCGCCACCGCTGCCCCGCCGGACCCTTTCATCCTGAGCGTCATCTACTACAGCTTCATCCTCACCATCCTCACCTATCTCCAGTGCTACAACTTCCACGCGCGCAAGCTGAAAGAGCAGGTTAAGGCCGGGAGGAAATAGGCAAAACCACCCTCACCCCTCACCCTCTCCCCGAAAAGGGCGAGGGGTGCATTGGGGGAGAAGGTGGCCGAAGGGCGGGTGAGGGTAAGCTTGCCAAGCCCGAACGAGTTGATGAGCGTGTTATCGAAGCAGCAACACCTTACTTTTTAGAGTCCGCCGACTTGGCTCGCACCTGGGCGATCCGCTCCTCGGGGAGCCCCAGCCATTCGAGGAAACTCTGATGGCCGGTGGGATTCTCCCTCTCGAAGAGGGTATGCCAGTGCCCGACGGTTTCGTCATCCAATCCCAAAGCGCGGAACCTCAGGTTCCACTCCTCAGGTGTCACCTTTCTTTCCTTCTTTTCCATAAGGATTCCTCCTAGTACGGGTCAGCCTAATTGTTCCAGATACTTGATCAGCTGTAAAGGGGACCGCACTGTAAACGGTCTAAATCACCATCCTTTGTAGATTTTGCTGGACTACGGTGGCGCTCACACGTACCATTCAACCGACTACCCCTCAGGGGAACTAAAATCAGACAAAGGAAACATCCATATGGCAACAGCTAAACAGGGCGATAAGGTTCTTGTAAATTACGTCGGCACCCTCGAGGACGGTTCGATCTTCGACAGCACCATGCATGAGCATGATCACGATCATGGCTGCTGCGAGGACGACGACTGCGGCTGCGACGATGAAGGCTGCGGCTGCGAGACCGGCCCGATGGAGATCACCATCGGCAACGAGGACTTCTTCCCGCAGATCGAGGAAGCCCTGGTCGGCATGGCCCCCGGCGAGAAGAAGACCATCGTCATCCCCGCTGAAGACGCCTTCGGCGAGTACGACGAGGAAGAGGTCTTCCAGATTCCCCGCGAGCAGCTTCCCCCCGAGATCACCCCCGAAGTCGGGATGGAACTCGAACTCTCCGGCGAGGACGAGGATCCGATCGGCGTTACCATCGTCGAGGTCAACGACGAGACCATCACCGTCGACGCCAACCATCCGCTGGCCGGCGAGGACATCACCTACGAAGTAGAGCTGGTCGAGATCCACTAATAACCGGAGCATCACAAAACAATGGGGGGACGGTCGACGGCCGTCCCCCCGCTTTTTATGGCACCATTTTTTCCCGATGACCGTTACCTTCACTAAAAACAGTACCCACCTCCCGGCGGCCACCGCGCCCCATTCTCCGGAAGTATCCGAGGGGCACACCCCCGATCCCCACGGTACCGGCCAGGCTCCACGGTACAGCGCCACGGGCCGGCTCCTTCCCTGGCGTTCCGGAGAAACCCCTCTCATGCTCGCCCCCATGCAAGGGCTCACCAACGGCGCCCTGCGTTCCCTCTTTATCGAATGGGTCCGCCCCGACGTGGTCTGTACCGAGTTCATGCGGGTCAACCCGGTGGCCGCCAAGAAGCGGTTGATGCCGAGCGACATCCGGGAGATTAGCGGCGACGAGATGGGCGTGCCGCTCATCGTGCAGTTGATCGGCCACGGCCGCGAGGCCCTGGTCTCCGCCGCCCAGGTTGCCCAGGACGCCGGAGCGATCCACCTCAACCTCAACATGGGATGCCCGTACGGGCGGATGACCAGCGGATTGACCGGCGGCGGGATGCTGAAACGCCCGGAACTCCTCGAAGAGATCCTCCCCGCCATGCGCGAGGCGATCACCGGGAGCTTCTCCGTCAAGCTCAGGGCCGGGTACGACGACCCGTCGCAGGTCTTTTCGCTCCTCCCGCTCTTCGAGAGGGCGAAGGTCGACTTCCTGGTCCTCCATCCGAGAACCGTCCGCCAGGCCTACCAGGGGTTCGCCGACCACTCCATCACCGCCGAGGTGGTGAAGCGGACGGACATCCCGGTGATTGCCAACGGCGACATCAGGAGTACCGCGGGAGGATTGCGGGTTCTCGAGGAGACCAAGGCGGCCGGGTTGATGCTCGGGCGGGGCGGGATCGGGGAGCCGATGCTCTTCGAGCGGCTGCGCGGGCGGGCCTGCGCTGAGCCGGACCTCCGGGAACGCGCCACCACGCTGCACCGGTATCTGACGGAGCTGCTGCCGCGCTACGCGTCTCTTTTCTGCGGCGACGCGCACGTGCTCGGGAAGATAAAAGGGGTGGTGTCCAACGTCGAGGACTCTGAACTCGAGTACGAATTGAAAAGGTTGACGAGGTCAAAGACCCTCGATGCCTTCCGGCAAGCGCTGGAGGAATTGGCGCCGTAGAGGAATCACCGGACGGCAACGGGAGCCGAGGCGGAGCCGGAGCGTGAACCGCAACGGCTGCTGGAAGCAGGCTACTTCTCCTCCCAATAATCCTTGGCAAAGAAGAAGAGGGCGATGGCGACCGCCAGGCAGGCGATAGGAAGCTGGAAGGCGGCGTGGAACGCCTGGGCGGAGGTCTCGGGAGCCGTTTTCTTGTACGACCCGATGATCACCCCCATTGCCTGCTGCATGGAGGCGGCGCCGAGCAGAACGAAGAAGTTCACCGAGGTGAGCGCGGTCCCGACGATGCGGACCGGGAACATCGAGCGGACGATCGGATAGATCAAAGCCCCGCTGGAGACCCCGATCCCCAGCACGAAGAAAAGCCCCCACAACGCCGGCGCCGGCAAAAGCTCCACCCACCCGAGGAAGCTCGTCATGAGCAGCAGCAGGAGCACCTGGCCGGCCAGCAGCATCTTTTTATAGGAGTGCAGTACCTTCCTCGCCACGTTGTCTGTGAAGAGGCTCCCCACGATGAAGCCGAGCGAGGTACACATCAACGCCTTCCCCGTCGCCTCGCGAGAAAGCTTCAGCACTTCCATCAGGTAAGGCCCGCCCCACAGTGCCTGCACCGCCAGGTAATTCCCGTACCAGGCGAAGGCCACCCCCCCGAGCAGCAGGAAATCCCGGCTCCCGAAGATCCGTTTCCAGGCCTCCACCATACCTATCGGGGAGTGGTGCTCCTCCGCTGCCGCCAGTTGGAGCGGCGGCCGGTCCCTCACGACGAGGTAGACGAAGAAGGTCGCCACCGCCTGGAGGATACCGACCGCCAGGAAGGAATTGCGCCACCCGGTCATGGCGACGGCAACCGCCAGCGGGGCCGTCCCCGCCAGGTTACCGAGGTTCCCCGCCGCCACCATCAACCCCGACAGTCTTCCGAACTCCTGCTTGGTGAACCAATGGCTGAAGACCGCCAAGGATGCCATCAGGACGCAGGCGGTACCGGCGCCGATCAGCACCCGCCCCGCCATGGCGGCTTCCATGCCGGCAGCCTGGGAGAAGATGATCCCCCCGGCCGCAGTCAACATGCCGCTTACGCTTATCACCAGCCGGCTGCCGAGGCGGTCGATGAGGGGTCCCAGCGGAAGCTGCGCCGCGGCATAGACGTAGAACAGGATGCTCGACAGCGATCCGAGCTGGACCGGATTGAGCTGCAGGTCGCGCGCGAGGTCCTTCGCTACCACCGCCAGCGAGACGCGGTAGAAGTAGACCAGGATGTAGACCAGGGCCAAGACGAAAAAGATCTCCCAGCGCTGGCGGCGCAGACGTTTGTCGAGCATCGCGATCCTCCGGCTGGGCACTCTAACACACAGTTATCCATGGGTAAAGTAACCGCTCGACGCTTTACGTCACCTCACTGACACAGCATCTCTTGGGCATACCCGATATCGCTCTCTTGATACGGCCGGGAATTGGGATACTCTCTTTTGAGTCAGCCGCCATGCTATGACAGTTCTTTCCATTGCAGCCCTGCCACTTTCTCCTTGCCGGTTTCACGAAATTCAGCAGCGAGGTTCCCAATGTTTCTCGAAAGCGATATAAAGCTCGGATTCTCCGACGTTTTGATCAGACCGAAAAGGTCGAATCTTAAGAGCAGGTCGGAGGTCGACCTCTTGAGGACCTTCAAGTTTCTCCACAGCGGGTACGAATGGAGCGGCGTGCCGATCATCGCGGCAAATATGGATTCCACCGGCACCTTCGAAATCGCCGACGTGCTGGCCAGGCATGGCATGTTGACTGCCGTCCACAAGCACTACTCCCCCTCGGACTGGGATGCCTATCTCCGCGACCGGCCGGAGGGGATCTACTCACGCATCATGGTCAGTACCGGCACCTCATCCGAGGACTACACCCGGCTCTGTAAGATCCTCACCAAGCATCCGCTGCTCGATTTCATCTGCGTTGACGTCGCCAACGGATACTCCGAGAGCTTCGTTGCCTTCGTGAGGAAAGTGCGGGACACCTTTCCGAGGAAGACGATCGCGGCGGGAAACGTGGTGACGGGGGAGATGGTCGAGGAGCTGCTCCTCTCCGGGGCCGACATCGTCAAGGTCGGCATCGGCCCCGGCTCGGTCTGCACGACGCGGATCAAAGCGGGAGTCGGCTATCCTCAGCTCTCGGCTGTGATCGAATGCGCGGATGCCGCTCACGGGCTGGGGGGAAGGATCATTTCCGACGGCGGATGCACCTGCCCCGGCGACGTGGCCAAGGCCTTCGGCGGTGGAGCCGATTTCGTCATGCTGGGTGGGATGTTCGCCGGTCACGAGGAGAGCGGCGGTGAGCTGGTCATGAAGGACGGGAAGCCGTACAAACTCTTCTACGGTATGAGCTCGATCACCGCCATGGAGAAGCATGCCGGCGGGGTCGCCAAGTACCGGGCGTCGGAGGGGAAAATGGTGGAGATACCGTACCGCGGTGCGATCGAGGATACGGTGAGGGAGATCCTCGGGGGCGTGCGCTCCGCCTGCACCTACGTGGGCGCCGGGGCGCTGAAGGAGCTGACCAAGAGAACGACGTTTATCAGGGTGCAGGAGCAGGAGAACAGGATATTTGAGGAGTAGCCGGGCGGGGTGGTGTCCACCGCCGCCTTAAAACCTTCCCTCACCCGGCCTTCGGCCACCCTCTCCCCCAAGGGGGGCGAGGGTATATTCAATGGCGACATTCGGCGCCCTCCCCCCAATCGGGACAGAGGATTATTAAGCGCGTTTTCGCCTTACTTAAGCTGCCATACGGTTAGTTCAGCAACGGTGTGCTGGAACTTCCTTCGCGTTTCCCGGATGACAAACTCGAGATTCCTCGGCTCGCCCAGCATGGTGAAGTATGGCGAGAGCGCGGCCTTCAGCCCGTCGATGGTGTACACCGGTTCCCCCGCCTCACGGTAACCTCCCAGCCATTCCTCTTTCTTGGCGAACTCCTCCGCCCACGAGTACGGCGAAACAATCACCAGCAGCCCCCCCGGATTCATCCGCCCGCGGATCTCGTTCAAAAACCTCCGCGGACAGTAGAGCCGGTCGAGAAGATTGGCCGCCAGCACCAGGTCGTACCCGGTGAACTTGTCGGGGAGGTTGCAGGCGTCGGCCTGGTAGAACTGGACCTTGTCCCGTACCTCGTCCAGCCCGATCTCCGCCAGCGAAAGCTCGTGGTAGGTCAGGATCTCCCCCTCCTCTTCCAGGGCGTACCGCAGGTACCCTTCCTGCTGCATCCCGGCCGCGAGCCTGAAAAAGCGGCTCGAGAAATCGAGGCCGGTCACCTGGTCGAAGCCGCGGGCGAGTTCGAACGACCCTCGTCCCACCGCGCATCCGACATCCAGCGCCGTGCCGTGCGCCCTCCCCTTGACCAGCTCGAGGCAGATCTCCGCGCAGGCCTTCGGGAAGTTGGGGACACCGAAGTGTTCGGGGCCGTAATGCGCGTCGCAGTACTGGGCGGTCAGGGCGTCGGTCTCGTACTGGTTTTCGTGCTGCTCGACCGGGTTGTCGCTTTCCACGTAGCGAAAGCCGGCATGCTGGAAGAAGTGACGCCGGAAGGCATAGCGCGACTCCCGCGTGGCCTCGTTGCCGGTGGAGATCCAGGATCCCCCCTTGATGAGGTTGTGCCGGGTGTCGAAGGTCGGGGTGGAGAAATCGTCGTACCAGGGATGGATCTTGAACCCCTGGAAGGGGTAAATTGCCGTCTCCGTCCACTGCCAGACGTTCCCCATGACGTCGTAGAGCTCCCCGAACGGGAAGCGGTCCACCGGACAGGACGAGGCCCAGTACTCGAGGTTGATGTTACCGGGGGCCTGCTGCCACCCCTGCGGGTCGGGAAGTCCGGTCAGATCCCGCATCCGGTACCATTCGTCCTCGGTCGGGAGCCGTAACGCCTTGCCGCTCTTGGCTGCCAGCCAGTTGCAGAAAGCCTTCGCCTCCAGGTAGTTCACTTCGACCGGCCAGCTCCACGGGAGATCGATCACCTCCAGCATGGTCCTCAGCCCCCACCCCTCTTCCCTGCGCACCCAGAACAGCGGGAAGTTCGCCTGCTTGAAGTTCCTCCAGGCCCATCCCTCCTCCGTCCACCACTTCTGTTCCCGGTACCCTCCCGCCTCCACGAAGGCGAGGAATTCCTTGTTGGAGACCAGGAACTTGGAGGCGGAAAAGGCGTTCAGGACGGTTTCGCGGTGGCCGTACTCGTTGTCCCAGCCGTAGAGAGGATGGTCGTCCCCCTTCCCGAGCTTCACTTTCCCACCCGGGACCGGCACCAGCGAGTTCTCGGGAGGCTGTCCATCGTCCCGGCAGATTTCCCAGAACGGGAGGGGCTTCACCTGGTCGATGGGGAGCTGGCGGATCAGCACCGAGGAGGTCTCCAGGTGGATCCTCTCATGCTCGATCCCCATCATGATCGCCCAGAAGGGATCCTCCCAGGCGATAGGGAGGGTCAGCGGCATGGTCTTGATCAGCCCGTCCACCATCTGGCGCACCTTGTTCCTGAACTCCTTCACCTGCGACACGCTCGGCCAGTCGTAGTGGGTGGAGTCGAGATCGTCCCAGGACATCTCGTCCACCCCGACGGCGAAGAGGGACTCGAAGCGCGGGTTGAGGCGGCTTTCGATCTGGCGGGCGATGATGAGCTTGTTGACGAAGAAGGCGGCGGTATGGCCGAGATAGAAGATGAGCGGGTGGCGCAAACGGTCCGCCCGCAGGTAAAAGGCATCTTCCTTGAGAGGCTCGTAGAGCCGTTCGTGGAGGTCGTAGGTCGCGTGAAAATAGTCGAGTATCTCAGCACGCTTCGTTTCGGAGTCCCCTTCGTTGAGCACTACCGAATGAGTCTTTCGCAGATCCATTACTTCCTCCTACTGTCAAATCTGTGTTACTGGTACTCGGGGTGAAACAAAATCGGTGATGACCATAGCTTAGCACATAAATCGGACTCTCTCAGGGAAGTCACGGCGTGGCCATCCCCGCTTCTCTCTGACTCTAAATATTCGTCCCTTATTCTTTTGGCTTCTACATCCCTGTCCGCCCTTGCCAAAGCGGGGACAGTCAAACCCACGATACGCGCAACATATCTGTTGCTTCGCTACGGGTTCAGAAACAGTGAAGGCGGCCTCTGGGCCGCCTCCGGTTTCAAAATGTTATTGGAACTTGTTCTGCTTACAGTTCACGCGGCTGGCAGAGGTAACCGGACTCGTCGGCCTCCGCACCGCAACGGTTACAGGCGAATTTAGGGTCTTCGGAGTGCCGGTCGATTTCCTCCAACTTACCCTCCGCCCTGAGCTGGCACATGTGAACCTTGTGCTCGCCCGGTTTCGCGCAGCTTTCGGTTTCGCTCATATCGGTTCTCCTTACGTGGATTAACTCCCTCACCATGGTAGCACTAATCAAGTAAAGTAACAGGTTCTACGACTAACCAAGTTCTAGGTTCTACGTTCTATGTTCCAGGCGGCAGGCTGGCTCTGGGGTTCGATTTACTCTTCCGGGGGGGGCGGGTATTTACAGGACGCAAGAAGCGGGTAACAATTTTCCCTGGGGCTCACCTAATGTGGGTGGGCAAAGGGGGGGCAGATGCAGAAGACCATGAAAGCATTGGTGAAAAAATACGCCCGGCCCGGGCTCTGGCTCGACGAGGTACCCGTTCCCGAGGTCGGCATCAACGACGTCCTCATCAAGGTCCACAAGACCTCCATCTGCGGGACCGACCTTCACATCTGGGACTGGAACAGCTGGGCGCAGAAGACCATCCCGGTCCCGATGGTGATCGGCCACGAATTCGTCGGCAGGGTGGCGGCCATGGGGAGCAACGTCGCGGACCTCAATTTGGGCGACGTAGTCTCCGGGGAAGGTCACATCGTCTGCGGCCGCTGCCGCAACTGCCTGGCCGGGCGGCGGCACCTCTGCAAAGATACCAACGCGGTCGGCGTCAACCGTCCCGGCGCCTTCGCCGAGTACATCTGCATCCCGGTCACCAACGTCTGGCACGCCGACCCCACCATCCCGATGGATACCCTCGCCATCTTCGATCCCTTCGGGAACGCTACCCACACCGCCCTCACCTTTCCGGTCCTCGGCGAGGACGTGCTCATCACCGGGGCGGGCCCCATCGGCATCATGGCCACCGCCATCGCCCGCCATGCCGGTGCCCGCTACGTGGTGACCACCGACACCAATCCCTACCGGCTATCGCTCGCCAAGCGGATGGGTGCCACGTTGACGGTCAACGTGAAAGAGCGGACCTTGAGCGACGTGCGGCGCGAGCTCGGGATGAAGGAGGGTTTCGACGTCGGCATGGAGATGTCCGGGAGCCCGGAGGCCTTCAAGGACATGCTCCACAACATGTGCCACGGCGGAAAGATCGCCATGCTCGGGCTCCCCTCCGCCGAGCTCGCCATCGACTGGAACGAGGTCATCTTCAACATGCTGACCATCAAGGGGATCTACGGCCGTGAGATGTACGAGACTTGGTACCTGATGCAGTCGCTCATCAAGACCGGTCTGGACCTGGCCCCCATCATCACTCACCGGATGCCGTATGCCGAGTTCGAAGAGGCCTTCCGGATCATGGGGACCGGCCAGGCAGGAAAAGTCCTGCTCGACTGGGTCGAAGAATAGAGGGGAGAGGGATGACAGCCGCAACCAAGGTAGAGCCGGAAAGGAGCAGGTAATGGACGAAAAATTCGCCTGGATCGAGGAAGAGCTGGCTCTGCTGGAGAAGCAGGGGCTGAGGATCGACATCCGCACCATCGGCTCGGCCTGCGGCGCCTGGATGATCGTGGACGGCAAGCGGGTGCTCAATTTCTGCACCAACAACTACCTCGGCCTCGCCAACGATCCCCGCTTAAAGAGTGCCGCCCAGGCCGCTGTCGACCAGTGGGGGGCGGGGCCGGCCGCGGTCAGGAGCATCGCGGGGACCCTCGAATTGCACCGCACCCTCGAGCAGCGGCTGGCCGCCTTTAAGGGGGTCGAAGATGCCCTCTACGTCCAGTCCGGCTTCTGCGCCAACCAGGCTGCCATACCCGCACTGGCCGGGAAGGAGGACGTCATCTTCACCGACCGGCTCAACCACGCGAGCATCATCGACGGCTGCCGTCTCTCCTCCGCCAAAGTGGTGGTCTACGAGCACTGCGACGTCTCCGACTTCGCCCGCAAGATCCACGAAAACCTCGGCCACTACCGCCGCGCCATGCTGGTGACCGACGGCGTCTTCTCCATGGACGGCGACATGGCGCCCCTGGACCGGCTCTTCGAACTTTGCGAACAGCACGGCATCATGACCATGGTGGACGACGCCCACGGCGAGGGGGTGGTCGGCCGCGGCGGGCGCGGCATCGTCGACCACTTCGGCCTTAACGGCAAGTTCGACCTCGAGATCGGCACCCTTTCCAAGGCATTCGGCGTGGTCGGAGGCGTCATCGCCGGGAAGAAGATCCTGATCGACTGGATCCGCCAGAAGGCCCGCCCGTTCCTCTTCTCAAGCGCCGTCACCGCCGCCGATACCGCCGCCTGCCTAACCGCCGTCGACATCCTGGAGGAGGGAACCTCCCTCGTCGACTCGCTGTGGGAAAACACCCGCTACTTCAAGGAGGCGATCAAGGCCGCCGGCTTCGACACCGGTGCCAGCGTTACCCCCATCACCCCGATCATGGTCGGCGACGCCACCCTCTGCCGCACCTTCTCCCGTGCTCTCTTCGAAAGCGCCCCCGGTATCTTCGCCATGCCGATCGGCTTTCCCACCGTTCCCCAGGGGAAAGCCCGCATCCGCGTCATGCTGAGCGCCGCGCACTCCCGCCAAGACCTCGATTACGGGCTGGAAACCTTCGCCCGGCTCGGCAAAAAGCTCGGCATACTCCAGTAAATCCACTGGAGACAAGGGTTCATAAAAATTCCTGCCGCTCTTTCCACCAAAGTGCTTGACTTCGCCTTTTTTAAGATTAAAATGTATCAATGTGCTTTCTCATACTATACCCACCGACAGGCCCTGATCCTCATACGGAGGTTTGCTATGAAACGGTTGGCGGTGAGGAGATTCCCCGAAAAACTCATAATGGCGGCCATCATCCTTTCCTGCGGTCTCGCCATGTCCAATGAACCGAACGTCCGGGCCAAGGGAAAAGGCCAGGAAGCCAAGCCCGCCCGTTCCGATGAGGTTCGTCCCCGGCAACTCCCCCCCCATCCTGCCCGAGTCAAACAGACCGCTTCCGCCCGGATCTACCCGTCCTCCCGGTAATCCACCGGGACTTCCACCTATCCTTCACGAGGCCGGCCCCACCGTCTAACCGTCCAGGGGCCTGGCCTGCCGGCTCGCGCGCGGCTCTCATCGATTGCCACCAGCTTTGTCAGGGAATCGTTACCGTAATGTAACTTATTGTCATTACGGAAATATTCGCTCAAGTTGGCAAGCCCGATGTCGATTTTATTAGACATGCCTCTCCATCGACAGATTACTGCCAATGCTATTATCCAGGAGAATGTGTCATGTCCTTCGCCTCCCGCATCTACGTTGTCAACACCGTCGTCGTAATCGTTACCCTTGCCGCTGCCGCGCTCACCGGCAAAGGGACCAACCTTCCCGCCCTTTTGCTGGCTACGGCCGCGATACTGGCCGTATCATCCCTGGTCTGGCGTGCCCTGCTCCGTCCCACCGTGGAGGTACTGGGAGAGATGGCCGTCGCACTGGATAGGGCATCGCAAGGGGATCTGTCCTACCGGGTGAAGGAAGGGGGGAACGGCGAGGTGGCCAGGCTCGGACGGGCCTACAACCTGATGATGAAGGACTGGAACCAGACCATGCACAAGTTCTTCGCGGTGACCGACCTCGTGCGGGACTCAGTGGCCATGGTGAGCTCCACCAACGACGCGATGGCGGCCGCCGCCGAGGACGTTGCCATGCAGGCGAGCACCATCGCCACCGCCAGCGAAGAGATGTCGGCTACCTCCAGCGACATCGCCCGCAACTGCCTCTACGCCGCTGAAAACGCCACCAAGGTCACCGGCCGCACCACCTCCGGGGTAGAAATCGTCGGCAGCAGTGCCCGTCTCATGCAGGCCATCTCCCAGCGAGTGATGGCCGCCTCGGTCACCGTCGAAGGGTTGGGAGAACGCTCCGACCAGATCGGGGAGATTGCCGGTACCATCGAGGACATCGCCGACCAGACCAACCTTCTCGCCTTGAACGCCGCCATCGAAGCCGCCCGCGCCGGGGAAAGCGGACGCGGATTCGCGGTGGTGGCCGACGAGGTGCGCGCCCTGGCCGAGCGGACCACCCGCGCCACCAGGGAGATCGATGCCATGATCAAGTCGATCCAGACCGAAACCAGGAATGCGGTGGGGTCGATGGGCGAGGGGGTCGACCAGGTCAACCGGGGGACCGCCGAGACCGGCCGCTCCGGGGAGGCCCTGGCCGAGATCCTTTCCATGATCAACGACCTGACCATGCAGATCAGCCAGATTGCCACCGCCGCCGAGGAGCAGACCGCAACCACCCACGAGATAACGAGCAACATCCAGATGATCACCAGCGTGGTACACACCAACGTGGAAAACGCACGCGGTACCAAGGTGGCCACCGCCAGGCTGGCCGAACAGGTGGACGATCTGCACGTGATGGTTTCCCACTTCATGCTTTCCGACGCCCTCGTCTGGGACCAAAGCTTCAGCACCACCATCCACAGCATGGACGAACAGCACAAGGTCCTCTTCGGCATGGTCAACGAGCTCAGCCGCGCCATGCAGGAGAAGCGGAGCAAGGATACCATCGCCTCGGTGCTCAACAGGCTGATCTCCTATACCGGCACCCACTTCGCTGCCGAGGAGGAGGCCTTCCGCAGGACCGGCTATCCCGAGCAGGAGGTGCATGTCAGGCAGCACCAGGAGCTGGTGAAGACGGCGGTGGCGCTCCAGGAGAAATTCAACTCCGGAGAGACGGTCCTCACCCATGAGGTCATCGACTTCCTCCACGACTGGCTGATCACCCACATCAAGGGGTCGGATCTTCGCTACGGAGCCCATCTCAAAAAACACGGGGTGGCCTAAGGCCACCCCGCATTTCGATTCGCAATAATCCCTTCAACGATCTCCGCCCCGTGTCCCCCCTTTGCGAAGGGGGGACACGGGGGATTTTTCAGTCCAGGCCGGGTTCCCCCACCCCCTGGCCCCCTCCCTCCGGGGGAGGGGGAAGGACCTTCGCTTCTCCGGCGACCTAGAGCTGTTCGCAGCGGCGGATGGTCCAGAAGTCGTCGGAGAGGTTGCGGTCCTGCAGGTAGGCGTATGGCATGGTGAAGTATCCCTTCTGCCCCCAGCCGGTCCCCCACGAGTTCCGCACGATGACCCGCTTGCTTGCGTCGTCGTACCCCACCGCCAGCACCGCGTGCCCGCCCAACTGCTTCTCTCCCGCCTCCGGCATATTCGTCACGCCGTTTTTTGCCACCGCTTGCGACTCGAAGCTCTCGTAAACCGAAAAACCGAAGACGAAGGGGAATCCCTCCGCCAGGGTGGCCCGCATCTCGTCCAGGGTGTTTAGACGGGCGTAGCTCAGGATCTGGTGCTTCTCCCCCTCCTGGTAACACCCCTTGGGGGGCCTCTTGGTGAAGTTGGCCACGCTGTAGGGCCAGTTGGTCTCGGTGCAGACCCCCTGCTTGGCCAGCGTCTTGATCCCGTCGCGCAGCATGGCCCCCGAATCGGTGGCGATGGTCCCCTCGATGACTCGCTCGTTGTAGTAGAGGAAGAGACGGCTCAGGTTGGAGTACTTGTGCTTTTCGTGGGGCTTGCACTCCTTGAGCTCCAGGTATTCGAGGGCGCCGACCAGCGCGTTGGCGGTGCAGCTTCCGAGCTGCCCCTGGTCCTCGATCGGGGAGCAGTGGGAGCGGAGGTCCACCTTGCTGGGAAGGGTGGCCGGAATGGGACGCACAGCGCCGTACATCTTGTCTCGAAAGTCCGGAATGTCGGGGACCCAGCCATACCGAGCCAGGTTTCGTGCTTGGGGGCCCTGATTCTGAGTGATCATGGCAATCTCCTTTCCTTGTTTGAGACGCCTGCAGCGTGCTCATAATTTTTTAGCATCGCCTAATAATATCCACTCCCCGCCCCTTTGCAACAGGCATAAACCAGTTCTTTTCTCAGGCATTTTCTGCTACATTCGGGACCACAATGACACATCGGAGGTCTCATGTCGGACACGACTGCTCTGCTCCTGCTCCAGATGGGTGGCCCTGACTCCATCCCCGCGGTGGAACCTTTCCTGATGAATCTCTTTACCGACCGCGACATCATCAAGATAGGTCCTTCCTTTCTTCAGCCCTTCATCGCCCGGCGGATCGTCAAGAAACGCGCCCCCAAGGTAGCTGAGTACTACCGGCAGATCGGCGGCAAGTCCCCCATCAGGGAGCTCACCAACGCCCAGGGGGAGGGGCTTCAGAAGCTCATGGGAGACGGCTACCGCTCTTTCGTCGCCATGCGTTACTCCCGCCCCTCCACGCTGGAGGCCCTGGCCGCCATCAAGAAGGAAGGGATCAGCCGGATCGTGGCGGTGTCGCTCTACCCGCACTACTCCAAGGCCACCACCGGATCGAGCATGAACGAACTGCAGCGGGTCCTGAGTGCCTCCGGCCACAAGTTCGAGATCCTCACCGTCGACCGTTTCTACGACCATCCGCTCTACATCGAGGCGCTGGCCGAAAAGATCACCCAGGCGCTCACCCGTTTCCCCGATCCGGCCAAGGCCGAGATCGTCTTCTCCGCCCACTCGCTCCCCCAGTCCTTCATCGACGAGGGGGACCCCTACCTGGATCACATCCAGACCACCATCCGCCTGGTGATGGAGCGGATCGGCATGCGCAGCCACCACCTCTGCTTCCAATCCAAGGCGAGCAAGGTCAAGTGGCTGGAGCCCTCGACGGAAGAGACCATTAAACGGCTGGCCATCTCCAACCGGAAGGAGCTCCTGATGGTACCGCTCTCCTTCGTTTCCGACCACATCGAGACCCTCTACGAGATCGACATCCAGTACGCGGACGAGGCAAAGGAGCTCGGCATCGAGCGCTTCATCCGTTCGGAATCGCTCAACGATTCGCCGCTGTTCCTGGAATGCCTGGCCGACCTTGTCAGAAAAGCGGTCGCCCGATGAAAACCTGCAGCATCTGCAAGAACGAATTCGACGAGAACGAGCCGCGGTCGCTCTACGGCGAGGCGGGAGAATGGCTGGCCGGGGAGCTTTTCAAGGACGCCGGCGAACTCTGCCTTAGTTGCCTGGAAAACCGGGCGCGGCTTTCCATGATGTATTGCCACGAGATGAACACCTGACACCGGAGCCTCACCCATGGAACGAGTCACCATCGACAACATCACCCTGACCCTGGCGAGCCCCATCGAACTTCCGCTCAACTGGGTCGGAAACGACGAGCTCTTGAAGCAGCTTTTGGCCGCCTGGATGGTCATCGACGAGCGGGACATCCCCTTCAACCCGCGCCTGATCGGCAAGCCCGGGGTCGGCAAGACCACCTTGGGCTACGCGGCCGCCAAACGGCTCGGGAGGCAGGTCTACCTCTTCCAGGCCACCATGGACACCCGGCCCGAGGACCTGATCGTCACCCCCGTGGTCGGTCCCGACGGCACCATCCAGTACTCCGCCTCCTCGCTGGTCTCCGCCATGATCAAGGGAGGAGTGCTGATCCTCGACGAGGGGAACCGGATGAGCGAGAAGGCCTGGGCCTCGCTCGCCCCGCTGCTGGACGACCGCCGCTACGTCGAGTCGATCATCACCGGCGTGAGGATCTCCGCCCATCCCGACTTCCGCATCGTGGTCACCATGAACGAGGATTCCTCCACCTTCGAGGTCCCCGAGTATATCCACTCCCGGCTGCAGCCCCAGCTCTACATCGACTTCCCCGAGGCGGAGGAGGAGCTCACCATCCTCAAGGAGAACCTCCCCTTCGCGAGCGCCTCGATCCTCCGTTACGTGGTGGATTTCCTGCAGCGCGGCCACGCCGCCGACGAGCCGTACTCGGTCCGGGACGGGATCAACATCGCCCGCTACGCGCTGAAGATGATGGCGGCCAGCGACCAGGATCCCCGCGACCTCCTCCCGCTCGCCGTGGAACGGATCCTCGGCGAAGAGGCGCTCCGCTACCTCCGCTAACTCCCGGGAGATCCCGCCCATGTCCCACCTACTGCACCTGGAACGATTCGGCAACGTCCACGCTCTGCCGATCCTCCACTACCGGATGGAATTCGCCCACCTCGTGCGGGAGGCCTTCGACCGCATCCGGCCAGACTGCGTCGCCATCGAGCTCCCTCAGACCCTGGAGACCGCCTTCGTCAGGGGGATTCGCCGGCTACCCGAGCTATCCGTGCTCTCCTACCAGGTCGGGGAGCAATCCGTCTTCCTGATCATCGAGCCGGCCGATCCCCTCATCGAGGGTGCCCGGCTGGCCATCGAGCGGGGCGCCCCTCTCCACCTGGTCGACGTCGACCTCGACAGCTATCCCTCCTACAACGAACAGCTCCCGGACTCCTACGCGGTGCAGCGGATCGGCCTCGCCGCTTATTACCGGGAGGTGGCCGCCATGTACCGCACCATCCCCCCTGCCGACGAGGATCGCCGCCGGGAGAGCGGGATGGCCTTCCGCCTTCAGCAGCTTTCGGCTGCCCACGAACGGGTCCTCTTCATCTGCGGGATGGCCCACCTGGAGCGGATCCGCGAACTGTTCGGCCGCCCGCTCGCGCAGCAGCTCTCCCGCACGCGAAGGGAGGGGGTCTCCATCTGGAACCTCCACCCCGACTGCTGCCACGAGGTGCTGGCCGAGTATCCCTTCCTCTCTGCCCTCTACGAGACCCGCCGCTCGCCGCTTCCTCCCGAGCCCATTCCCGGGCCGTCGCTTCGGAAGAGTTACAACGCCATGGAGCTGATCCTGGGAGGAAAGGAGTCCCAGTCCGAGGAGGAGGCACTCAACGAATCGGTCCAGCGGAGCGCACGGCGGGCCGGAGAAGAAGGGGAGATGACCGACCGGCAGCGGGTGATGCTGCGGCTCTTCATGGAGGCCGCCCGGCACTACCGCCAGGAGACCGGCGACAAGGTTCACCACTGGCAAAAACGCGCCTTCTTCAAGTTCTCCCGTAACTATGCCCTCGTCTCGCAGGCGCTCTTGCCCGACCTCTTCCAGATGCTGGCCGCCGCCCGCGGCTGCCTGGACGACAACTTCGCCTACGCCTTCTTCCGGCTGGCGGCCTTCTATCCCTGGCAAAAGGAAGCCACCGACATCCCTACCTTGCGGCTCACCGCCGCCGAGCTTTGGTCCGCCACCCGGCGCATCCGCTTCCGGCCGCGGGAGCAGCAGCGGGGCAAGGGACGTAACGGCCTGCGGATGAACAAGAGGAAGAAAGAGCGGACTGCCGGCGAATGGCTGGACGGCTTCGACAATCCCTCCATCTGCTCGTATCCGCCGGAGGACCTGATCATCGAGGACTACGGCCGCAACCTCAAAAAGATCGTGGCGCGCCAGCTGAGCGAGGAGCAGAGCAGGGTCGAGCCATTCACCTCCTCCATGCTGGACGGGATCGACATGCGGGAGACCATCAGGAACCTGCACGAGAAGAAGATCTACGTGCGCGAGCACCAGCGGGTGAGGGGCGGGGTCGGATCGGTGGTGGTTATCTTCGAGGACGACCGGGAGGGGGAGAAGTTTCCCTACTGCATGACGTGGCTGGGTGAGCACGCGCAGGAATCGGACATGGCCTTCTACGCCACGCCCCCCGCCGGCAACATCGTGGGGCCGGGGATCTCGCGCTGCGAGTATGGCGGGTTTCTGTTGAGCTATCCGCCGCGGCGGATGAGCGACGTCTGGAGCGACCGCGACTACCAGGGGGCCCGGGACAAGGCCGAGGTCCTCTTGCTGGCGGCGCTCGACTATTCGGTGGAGAAGGATGTCATCTACGTGGCGGCCCGCCCTCCGCGGAGCTACCTCAAGCAGTGGGCATCCCGGATCGGAAAGCGCATCATCTACCTCCCCCTGGGGAGCCTATCCCCGGTGGCCCTGAAGAAGCTCCGCGTCTTCCACATCCTCTACGGCCGCGACAAACGCGAGATCGCCAAGGACTACATCTGGTGAGTTAGAGCTACCCTCTTCTCAACGTTCTCTTGTCGCCCACCCGGATGGTCACCTTTTCCTGATCGAAGTACTCGAGGAGGGGGATCATGAATTTTCGAGAAAGGCCGGTGAGCTCCCTGAACTGCGGCGGCAGGATCTCGCCGTGCTCCTTGAGGTAGGAAACCAGCTTTTCCCTGAGCTCGGCGACGGGGCCCGGCGCATAGAAGACATCGGACTTCACCTTGACCACCCTCCCCTCGCGGACCAGCATGTTCGCATGCTCCAGCACCTGCTTCTCGCCGCATCCCATCAATTCGCCCAACTCCTTGAGGGTTGGGGGCTCGGACCAGCCCTTTTTGAGCGCCTCTTCCAGCATCCCCTGCAGATCGGCCTGAGCACCGGTCACCCCAGCCTTCCGCCCGGGGATCTTGACGATATCCCGGTCGGAGACCGCCACCCCGTCCTTTTCCATGGAGGCCAATAGCGGCCCAAAGAAGCGGGCGTCGCTCCGCCTCGGAATGCGGGACTTGAGCTCCTCCTTGCCTATCCCCTCCTGCATGGGGTTCTCGACCAGGAAATCGTTGAGCTCCCCGGCAAGCCGCTTTTTCAGGGTGGCGAACGCATCCCTGCCGAGGAAGATGCGAGGCTCCTTCACCACCTGGATGATGGCGCCCGCGGAAAGGAGCGGAGCCAGCGCCGCCTCGATGCGCTTGGCCGACATCCCCGAGCGGTTCACCATCTCCTGAATCGAAATGCCGGAAAGGATCGAGGACTCCACCAGTAGGCGGATCCGATCCTGATCGACCCCTGCCTCGGTCGCCTCCAGGAGCGCCAACGCCTCCGCTGACCGTCTCCTTCTTCGCGGCGGTGCCGGATCGAGCACCGTTCCGCCGCCGAGGGTCGCCTGCGGGGAATAGGTCCTCAGCACGAACGGGTCCCCCGGGAGCAGGAGCACCGGCCGGGCCAGCCTCAACTGCGCGTAGGCAGAGTCGCCGGGGGCGAGCGATGGGCGGTCGAAGAGGGAAACCTGGGCCTGCACCTCGTAGGTCGCCGAATGGAGCCTGACCGTCGCCCGATGCTTCAAATCCTTGGCCGCCGAGGCGAGATGGTTGATCCTGACGTCCACCGCAGTGGTCGGGCGGTAGAGTCCCTTGGGCACCACCACGTCCCCCCGCTCCACCTGGGTATGCTCCACACCCTGGAGATTGACCGCCAGCCGCTCTCCGGCGCCCCCCTTGTCAACCTTGCTGCCGAAGGACTGCACGCCCCTTACGCGGCAAGGAAGCCCGGCGGGGAGCACCTCCACCTCCTCGCCAACCGAGATGGCGCCCGACAGCAGGGTCCCGGTGACCACGGTACCGAAACCGGTCACGGTGAAGACCCGGTCCACCGGCAGACGGAAGGGGGCATCCACCCGCTTCTGCTCGATCTCCCCGGCCATCTTTACCAGTTCTTCCTTGAGGAGATCGATGCCCTCGCCGGTCCGTGAGGAAACCGGGACGATCGGCGCGCCCTCCAGGAAGCTTCCGGCCAGATACTCCCTGACCTCTTCGGCCACCAGGTCGAGCCAGTCGGGATCCACCAGGTCTTTCTTGGTCAGTACCACCATCCCCCGTTTCACGCCGAGGAGCTGGCAGATCTCCAGGTGCTCCCGGGTCTGGGGCATGATCCCCTCGTCCGCCGCGATCACCAGCAGGACGAGGTCCATCCCGCCGACGCCGGCCACCATGGCGCGGACGAAACGCTCGTGGCCGGGAACGTCGACGATCCCGAAGCGGAGGCCGCCAGGCAATTCGAGGTGGGCGAAGCCAAGCTCGATGGTGATGCCTCGGGCCTTCTCCTCCTTGAGGCGGTCGGTGTCGATACCGGTGAGAGCCTTGACCAGGGAGGTCTTGCCGTGGTCAATATGGCCGGCGGTGCCGAGAATAAGATGCTTCATGCTGCGCTACTCCTTGAACTGCAACTGGTAGAGCCGGTAGTAGACACCTTGGCTCTCCATCAACTGGCCGTGGGTCCCTTCCTCCACCTTCTCGCCATGGTGGATGACGACGATCCGGTCCGCGTCCCGGATGGTCGAGAGGCGGTGTGCCACCACCAGGGTGGTCCGTCCCGCCATCAGCGCGGCGAGCCCCTGCTGGATGAGGTGCTCGCTGGCCGGGTCCACGCTGGCGGTCGCCTCGTCGAGGACCAGGATCTCCGGGTCGAAGGCGACCGCACGCGCGAAGGAGATCAGCTGGCGCTCTCCGGCCGAGAAGTTCGAACCCCGCTCCCGGACCTCCTCATCGAAGCCGTTGGGAAGGGTCCGGATGAAACGGTCGGCGCCGACCAGGGCCGCCGCCTGTTCCACGCGCCCGGCTGCCACCGGATCGCCCAGGGAGATGTTATAGGCGACGCTTCCGGAAAAGAGATAGGGATCCTGGAGCACCACGCCGATGCGGCGGCGAAGGGCCGGAAGCGGCAGCTGCCGGATGTCGACGCCGTCGATGGTGATGGCCCCGCGGGAGACCTCGTAGAAGCGGGACAGCAGGCGGGTGACCGTGGTCTTGCCGCCGCCGGTTTCCCCCACCAGCGCCACCTTCTCGCCCCGCTTCATCTCCAGGGAGAATCCCTTCAGCACGTACTCCTCGCCGGTGTAGGCAAACCAGATGTCGTTGAAGGAGATCGTCTCGTGCGGCTCTCCGCCTACGATTTCCCGGGGTTGAGCGGCGAGCGGCAGCGGCACGCCGGCGTTGCCCCCCGCTCTCTCTTCGACACCGCCAACTTCCGGGCCGGCTGCCGGGGCAAGGATGGTTTCCTGCTCGGCATCGCGGTCCAGCAGGGTAAAGATCCGCTCAAGCGATGCCATGGCACCCTGCATGATGGAGTACTTGGCCGAGAGGTCGCGGATGGGGGAGAAGAATTTCTCGATGTACTGGATGAAGGCCACCAGTGCGCCGAAGGAAAGGGTCCCGTGGACGATCTCGCCACCGCCGTACCAGATGATGAGGGCGACGGCAATGGACGAGATGGCCTCGACCACCGCGTAGAGTGCGGCATCCCAGGTGATGACCGGGAGGTTCGCCTCCATGTAGGAGGCGTTGAGCCGCCGGAACTCCGCGGCCTCCTCGCTCTCGCGGTTGAATAGCTGGACCACCGAGATACCGCCAATGTTTTCGGCGAGGAAAGAGCTGAGGTTGGCCTGTCGCGCGCGCACCTGCCTGAAAGCCGCCCGCATCCACTTTCGGAAGGCGAAAGCTGCCCAGATCAGGACCGGCAGCACGGAGAAGGTGACCAGGGATAGCTGGACGTTCATCCAGAGCATAATGCCGACGATCCCCGCCAGGACCAGCACGTCGCCGACCACCGAAACGACGCCGGCGGCGAACATCTCTCCCAGCACCTCCACGTCGCTGGTCAGGCGCGACACCAGGCTCCCCACCGGCGTCTGGTCGAAGAAGCGCGCCGAGAGGCTCTGGATATGGGTGAAGAGCTGGACGCGGATGTCGTACATCACCTGCTGACCGACGTACTGGAGGAAGTAGACTTCGGCGAACGTCATCAGGGATTCGGCCAGGATGACGCCGAGAAAGGCGGCGGCGACTGCGGGGAGGCCGGTCATCTGGTGGGTAACGATGTGGTTGTCGATGGCGATCTTGAGGAGGTACGGCTGCGAGAGCCGCGTGACGGCGATGAGCGGCAAAAGGACGAGCGTGATCCCGACCATGCGGCGGTACGGCATGACGTAGCGGAGGAACCGCTTCATCATCCGCCGGTCGTAGATCTTCCCGACAATCTCGTCTTCGTAGATGCCGCCGTGATGCATGGGACTCCTTATTTCCCCCCCCTTGAGGGGGAGGGTCAGGGTGGGGTGGAGGCCGGCATAGGCACTCCGAGTGAGCTTCCCCCACCCCCTCGCCCCCTCCCTCCAGGGGAGGGGGGATACTGCCGGGCCGTGCCGGTGAGGATCGGGTTACATTCGACCGATCTCGGCTTTTAGCTGCTCGGTGCGGTGGAGGGCGGCATAGCGGCCGCCGAGGGCGACCAGCTCGTCGTGGCTGCCCTGTTCTACGATGGCCCCCTCCTCCATCACAATGATCCGGTCGCAGTCGCGTAGCGGCGAGAGCCGGTGCGACACGATGATGACGGTGCGCTCGCCGTAGTAGGCGGAAAGCTCCCTCAGGATCGCCTCCTCGGTGTCCGCATCAACCGCGGAGAGGGGATCGTCGAGGATGAGGATCCTCGGCTCCTTGATGATGGCCCGGGCGATGGCGACCCGCTGCTTCTGCCCTCCCGACAGGGTCACCCCGCGCTCGCCCACCAGCGTGTCGTAGGTGTCCGGGAAGCGGTCGACATCCTTGGCGAGTCCGGCGATTCTGGCCGCCCGCTCGATATCCTCCCGGCTGGCCTCAGGCTTGCCGTAGCCGATGTTGGCCCCGATGGTGCGGGAGAAGAGGAAGCTTTCCTGCGGGATGAACCCAACCGCGTCGCGCAGCCTCTTCAGCGGGAGCCGGTTGACGTCGATCCCGTCGATGAGAATCTCGCCTTCCGGCACCTGGAAGAGCCGCGGGATCAGCCGCACCAAGGTTGACTTGCCGCTGCCGATCACCCCGACGATGCCGATCCGCTCCCCCTGCTTGACCTTTAGATCGATCCCCTTCAAAACCGGGGTGCCACCGTAGCCGAAAGTCAGCCCGCGGAACTCGATCTCTCCCTTGATCGCCCCCGGATCTACCGGGTCCGCCGGCTCATTGACCTCCGCCTCCGCCTTAAGGATCTCACCCAGCCGGCTCATCGAGGCGGCCCCGCGTTGCATTAGGTTGAGGATCCATCCGAGCATCACCGTGGGCCATACCAGCATGGCGAGGTAGCCGTTAAACGCAACGAAGCCACCAAGGGTGATGGTGCCGCGGATGACCTGGCTCCCACCCATGAAGAGGACGATGAGGGTGCCGACCGCGCCGGTGCCCGCCATGATGGGAAGCATGGCGCCTCGGAGCTTAGCCACTTCCATGCTGGCATCGGTGTACTGCTGGCAGGTTTCCCGGAAGGTCTCGATCTCCCCCTGCTCGCGGCAGTACGCCTTCACCACCGCGGCCGCAGAGGCGTTTTCCTCGACTCGGGTGGAAAGACGCGACAGGGTCTCCTGCATGTGCTTCGAGCGCTTGAACATCGAGGCGCTCATCCGCTGCACCACGTAAATCATGAGGGGAAAGGGGATGATCGCGCAGACGGTCAGGGACAGCGAGATGCGGGACATCAGGATCACTGCCGCCACGTACAGGACCAGCGTGTTGATGGTTCCCAGCACGCCGAAGCCGAGGAGCATACGGACGTTGGTCAGGTCGTTCGCCAGGCGGGAGAGAATGTCGCCGGTGCGCCAGGTGGAGAAATAGGCGAGGTCCAGGGTGAGAAGCTTCGCGTACAGGTCCTCCCGGAGCAGGTACTCGATCCTGCGGCCCGCGTTCAAGAGGGTGGTGCGCGAGAAGACCCGGATGATGCCTTGGGCTGCCGCCGCCAAGGCGATCATCCCGGCGTACCGGGCGGGGGTAAAACGAACCGAGGCGGGGTGCTGCAACCCCTCGATGGCGAGCTTCATCAGCCACGGTATGGCGAGCCCGCAGAGGTTGGTTCCCACCAGCAGCAGGGCTCCCGCCAGGTAGGACCACCTGCAGGTCAGCATGTAGCCGTATAGTCTCTTGTTTTCGCCGATGCGGCACCTCGGAGGAGAAGATAAGGGATCGTTAAAGCTAATCTATTTATCGGTCACTGTCAAAGAGTTTGCCCGGACTTCCGCTAACGTCAAACATGCACCCTTCGTTGTTTTAAAATGGACACAATCGGGTTCTTTCAAACCGGCGTCTCACGGCGTGATAACAGGTAAATTTACGCATAAAACAACCACTGCTATTGAGGTTAGCTCGTGGTGCTCACTAAAAGGCCCGTGGAGGCCACTTTTTCACCCTCAGCCGCACTATTCCAGAAGTCAAATGAGATAAATTTAGTCGTAGTGGTGCTTTTTTATGACACCAATGCCAGTCAATGAACTTATAGCAAAACTAATGCTTGCTTTTTTGTTTTAAAAAATCGTATATTTCACGAAAATTTAAGACACACCCCTCTCGTATATCTATTAACGGCGCGAAGATACGAAAACAAAACAGCGTTACCACAATCCCGATTTAAGCTGATTTCACGGGGTTTTCCGGCCTCCAGCCGGATTTTCCCGCACCGGTTCACGGCAGGGGTTACGCCCCGGAGGCGGCCCTGCGCCCCCTCTCAAGACAAAGACGTTACGAGGTCCGCGGTGAAAAACAAGATGATGCGCCTCTCCAACGAGACCATGAACATCGGTTTCGTTAAGAAGGTGGAATCCCTCTCCGGCAGCTCGGTACGCCGCTGTTTCCAGTGCGGCAAGTGCTCCGCCGGCTGTCCCATGTCGGCGTTCATGGAACATCCCCCCAACCGTATAGTACGCCTGCTCCAGCTCGGGCAATGGGAGCGCGTCCTGGCCGGGCGCTCCATCTGGTACTGCGCTTCCTGCGAAACCTGCACCACCCGCTGCCCCAACAAGGTCGATCTCGCCTCCATCATGGACGCGCTCAGGAAACTCTCCTGGGACGCCGACGGCCCCTCCAAGGAAAGCTACGTCCAGCTCGCCAACCGGCTCTTCATCGAAAACATCCGCACCTACGGCCGCCAGTACGAGCTGAGGCTGGGCGCCGCCTTCAACATGAAGAGCGGGCAGTTCCTCAAGGACCTCATGCTGGGCCCCAAGCTCCTATCCAAGGGTAAGCTCAAGATGTTCCACAGCAAGAACCGGAACATCGCGCAAATCGAAGGCATCTTCAAAAGGATCGAGGAGATGCGCAAGAAAGGGGAGGCACTGTGACCCCGAAGAAACGTCTCAACTATTCCTACTATCCCGGCTGCTCCCTCCACGCCTCCGGCCGCGAGTACGACATCTCCACCCGCGCCCTCTTCAAGGCGCTCGGGCTCGGCCTGAAGGAGGTGCCGGACTGGTTTTGCTGCGGCGCCACCCCGGCCCACAACGTCGACGAGCTCCTCTCGCTTTCCCTCTGCGCCAAGAACCTCAAGATGGCCGAGGAGGTGGAGGGTGACCTCGCGGTGGCCTGCGCCGCCTGCTTCTCGCGGTTGAAGCACGCCCAGCACAAGATCACCCACGACGAGACCCGCCGCCGCCAGGTGGAAACCGCCATCGACGGTCCCGCCGACGTGAAGAAGCCGGTCAAGCACATCCTTGAGATCCTGGCCCGCGAAGTCGGGCTGGCGAAGCTTGAGGAGAATGTGAAGAAGCCGCTCCTGGGGCTGAAAGTTGCCTGCTACTACGGCTGCCTCCTCACCCGGCCGCCCGAGGTCCCCGAGCTCGATGACTGCGAGGATCCGAGCATCATGGAAGATATCCTCCGCGCGCTCGGTGCCGAGCCGGTCCAGTGGTCGCACCGGATGGAATGCTGCGGCGCCAACTTCACCCTCTCCCGTCCCGGGGTCGTGATGAAGCTCTCCAACGCCATCCTCGATTCGGCCCAGTTCGCCAAGGCCGACTGCATCATGGTCGCCTGCCCGCTCTGCCACGGTAACCTCGATATCCGGCAGGAAAGCATCGAAAACAAGAACCAGGCCAGCTACGAGCTGCCGATCTTCTACTTCACCCAGCTGGTGGCACTGGCCCTGGGCGTCCCCTCTACGGATCTCGGCTTCGACAGCGTCATCATCGACCCGCGGCCCCTTTTGAGGGAAAAGCAGCTCATTTAATTGATTTCCCTTGGCTCCATGTCCCCCCTCCACTTGAGGGAGGGGGTGAGGGGGTGGGGGAATTTGCAACATTGTCCATAGCTTGCAGCTTCACCCACCCCCCAGCCCCCTCCCATCAAGGAGGGGGGGGCTTTCAGTTAGTGGAAGGGGGACAGGGGGATTTGATTCAGCTACGGCTTAATCCCTGAGGAACCTATGTCTAGAATCGGTGTTTTTGTGTGCCACTGCGGCGAGAACATCTCCCGCACGGTGGATGTGGAACAGGTAGCGGCAGCCGCCGGGAATATCCCGGGGGTGGCGTTCTCGTGCGACTACAAGTACATGTGCTCCGACCCGGGCCAGAACCTTTTGAAGAAGGCGATAGCCGAGCACAACCTGACCGGCGTGGTGGTGGCTGCGTGCAGCCCGCGCATGCACGAGAAAACCTTCCGGAAGGCAGCAGGCGCGGCCGGACTGAACCCGTACGTCTGCGAGATGGCCAACATCCGCGAGCACTGCTCATGGGTACACGAGAACCGGGAGATGGCCACGGCCAAGGCCTCCGACATCGTCCACCTCATGGTCGAGCGGGTCAAAAAGGGGAAATCCCTCGCCCCCATCACCGTCCCGGTTACCAAAAAGGCACTGGTCATCGGCGGCGGCATTGCCGGCATCCAGGCGGCTCTCGACATTGCCGACGCCGGCCACCAGGTGCTGGTCGTGGAACGCGAACCCTCCATCGGCGGCCACATGGCCCAGCTCTCCGAGACCTTCCCGACGCTTGACTGCTCGCAGTGCATCATGACCCCCAAGATGGTCGATGTCGCCAACCATCCCAACATCACCCTCTACTCCTATTCCGAAATCGAGAAGGTCGAAGGGTATATCGGCAACTTCCAGGTCACCGTCCGCAAGAAGGCCCGCTCGGTAGACGAGTCGAAGTGTACCGGCTGCGGCGTCTGCATCGCCAAATGCCCCAAGAAGAAGATCCCCAACGAATTCGACCAGGGGCACGGGATGCGGAGCGCCATCTACGTCCCCTTCCCGCAGGCGGTTCCCAACACCCCCGTCATCGACCGCGAGAACTGCACCATGTTCCAAAGCGGCAAATGCGGGGTCTGCGCCAAGGTCTGCGGACCGGGCGCCGTCGATTACCAGCAGGAAGACACCCTCACCGTGGAATCCATCGGCGCCATCGTGGTGGCCACCGGCTTCAAGCTCTACTCCATCGACCGCAAGCCGGAAGGGAGCATGATCCAGGGGTACGGCGAGTTTGGCTACGGCACCATCCCCGACATCGTCGACGGCATGACCTTCGAGCGCCTGGCCTCCGCCTCCGGCCCCACCGGTGGCAAGATCCTCCGCCCCTCGGACGGCAAGGAACCGAAGCAGATAGTCTTCATCCAGTGCGTCGGCTCCCGGGCCAGGGAGAAAGGGATCTCCTACTGCTCGAAGATCTGCTGCATGTACACCGCCAAGCACACCATGCTCTATCACCACAAGGTTCATGACGGGCAGGCCTACGTCTTCTTCATGGACGCGAGGACACCGGGCAAGGGGTACGACGAATTCTGGCGCCGCGCCGTCGAGGAAGAGGAAGCGGTCTACATCAGGGGGATGGTCTCCCGGATGTACCAGAAGGGGGACAAGATAATCGTCATGGGGAGCGACACGCTGGTCGGCGTCCAGGTGGAGATCGAGGCCGACATGGTGGTGCTCGCCACCGCTGTTCAGCCCCAGGAAGGGGCGGATCTCCTGGCCCAGAAGCTCGGCATCTCCTACGACAAGTACAACTTCTACTCCGAGGCCCACGCCAAGCTGAAACCGGTCGAATGTGCCACCGCCGGCATCTACCTGGCAGGCGCCTGCCAGGGACCGAAGGATATCCCGGATACCGTCTCGCAGGCCTCCGCCGCGGCGGCCAAGGTGATGACCCTCTTCGCCAAGGACCAGCTGGAGCGCGACCCGGTGGTGGCCAAGGTCAACGAGAAGTACTGCGTCGGCTGCTTCGCCTGCAAGAAGGTCTGCCCGTACGGCGCCATCGAGGAGAAGGAGATCAAGGACCGCCAGGGGAACGTCGTCAAGGTGATCGCCTACGTGAACCCCGGCGTCTGCGGCGGCTGCGGCACCTGCCAGGCCACCTGCCCCTCCAAGACCGTGGAGCTCGACGGCTACACCGACGAGCAGATCATGGCGATGATCGAAACGCTCTAGGAAGTTTCAGCCGCAAGCATCGTCCCCCCCTTGTTAAAGGGGGGACAGGGGGGATTTGCCTTTCCCCCAGCCAACAAGAAAGCAAAAAGCAAATCCCCCTAAATCCCCCTAAATCCCCCTTTAACAAGGGGGACTTGTTACCGAGGATTACGCATGCACGCTGAACAGGTTAAACACGATTTCGAGCCGAAGGTGGTGGCTTTCGTCTGCACCTGGTGTACCTATGCCGGGGCCGACCTGGCCGGCACCAGCCGGATGCAGTATCCCCCCAACGTCCGGGTGCTGAAGTTTCCCTGCACCGGCCGCATCGATCCCGTCTTCATCCTGCGCGCTTTCCAGAAAGGTGCCGACGGGGTGCTGGTCTCCGGCTGCCATCCGGGCGACTGCCACTACATGGCCGGTAACTTCCACGCCCGCCGCCGCTTCGCCGCCTTCCGCGCCCTGCTCGACTTCGTCGGCGTCGACCTGAACCGGCTCCAGTTCTCCTGGGTTTCCGCCGCCGAGGGCGGGAAATGGGTAGAGGTGGTGACCGAACTGACCGAGCGGGTGCGCGGCATGGGGCCGATGAAGGAATTCAAGGAGCTCGAGCTCGAGGAACAGTGGTCTGCCTCCCTATCCACTCCGGAGCTGAAAGCCGCCTACGACAGCATCACCTGAAGGCCCGGGAATCTTCCCGTTTCACATTCATTCCTGCGTCTTGGCCGCATGAGGCGGGCGCCAGAGGGTGCGATATTTCATGAATGCTAAAGCACAGAAAGCAAAAGGGTGCGGGATTGAGCCGGCCTACTACGATGCCGTTACACAAGCGATCCGCAGCGAGGCGGTAAAGGTCCTCAAGGAAGGCGCTGTCTCCGCGGTGATCGGCTACCTCCCGGGGCGCCGCAAGTCGGCAGCGGTGCCCGCCGTGGTGACCACCGAGGAGGAGGCCGGAAGACTGATCTTCTCCCCCGCCTGCGTTAACAACCTCTCCCTTTACCTGACCAAGGCCAAGAAAGGGATCCTTCCCGGCGGAAAGATCGGCATCGTCGCCAAGGGGTGCGACCTGCGGGCGCTGGCAGGCCTGATGGGGGAATCCCAGATCAAGCGGGACGACCTTTTCATCATCGGCATCAACTGTGCGGGTGTCCAGGGGGCCGTCGCCGCCGGTAACGGGCAGCTGACCGAGGCATCCATCGCGAAGAAGTGCCGCGAGTGTACCGCTCATACTCCCGAAGGGGTCGATTTCGTGGCTGGCACCCTCCCCCACCTCGACGGGCTCACCCCCCTGGAGGCCGAGGAGCTTGCCCGCATCGAGGCGATGCCCCAGGCCGAGCGTTGGGCCTACTGGAAGGAGCAATTCTCCCGCTGCATCCGCTGCATGGCCTGCCGCCAGGTCTGCCCCTTCTGCTACTGCGAGCAGTGCCTGTGCGACAAGAACCGCCCCCAGGCGGTCGAATCGTCTCCCCGGCCGGCCGGCAACACCGCCTGGCATATCGTGCGCGCCATGCACCTGGCCGGGCGCTGCGCGGGGTGCGCCGAGTGCGAGCGCTCCTGCCCGATGGACATCCCCCTGAACCTCCTCAACCGCCGGATGGCCCAGGAACTCAAGGAACTGTACGACTACGAGGCGTCGATGGCTCCCCAGGAAAAGGGGCCGCTCAACCAGTACAAGGAAGACGACGACCAGTCGTTCATCAAGTAGTCGAGGAACCCTATGCCGCAGATAATCACTGAAGCCAATCTCCGCAGCCTGATCGACAGCCTCGTTAAGGAGTCCAAGCTGGTGGTGGGTCCCAAAGAGGCCGGCTCCATGGTCCTCTACCAGCCGCTTTCCAACGGAGCCGACCTGAAGCTC
Organism: Geomonas sp. Red32; assembly: GCF_023652955.1. GTDB lineage: Bacteria > Desulfobacterota > Desulfuromonadia > Geobacterales > Geobacteraceae > Geomonas. Next base: position 981,161 of record NZ_JAKLOY010000001.1, read on the forward strand.
GGCGCCCTCCCCCGCCGCTCCTCCAAGGAACTCTTCTTCCCCATCTGCGAGGACATCCTCACCTTCGGGAAGGAGGATGGGGTGACCAAGGTGAAGGACGTGGACCGTGCGTCCTTCCCGGACGCCGTCCTCATCGGCGCCCTCCCCTGCGACGCCGGCTCCCCCTCCATCCTCGATGCCGTCTTCTCATGGGATTACAACGACGACTTCTACCTCGAGCGCCGCAAGAAGAGCACCATCGTCGGCATCGCCTGCACGAGCTGCGACGACGCCTGCTTCTGCACCGCGGTCGGCTACGCACCGGATTCACCGGCGGGAAGCGACCTCTTCCTCACCCCGCTCAAGGATGGCTCCTACGCCTGCAACGCGGTAACCGAAAAGGGAGAGAAGCTGGTGAGCGCACATGGCAGCTTGTTCAAGGAGGGCGCGGCAGCCGATGCGGCCCCCTTGGCAGCTCCCGATACCGCCAAACTGGATCTGGCCAAGATCAAGGAGTGGCTCAACACTCACTTCGAGGATCCGCTTTGGCAGAGTATCGCCGATGTCTGTCTCGGCTGTGGCGCCTGTGCCTTTATCTGCCCCGCCTGTCACTGCTTCGACATCAACGACGAGGGGACTCCCGACCATGGCACCCGCCGCAAGCACTGGGACGCCTGCGGCTTCGGAAAGTTCACCAACCACGCTTCCGGACATAATCCGCGCGACATCCAGAACAAGCGCTACCGTAACCGGATCATGCACAAGTTCAAGTACTACGACGACAAGTTCGGCAAGACGCTCTGCACCGGCTGCGGCCGCTGCATCAGGGCCTGCCCGGTCGGGATCGACATCGGGGATATCCTCAACAAGATCAATGTCCAAGCCGGGTAGATAAGGTGTGAAGTCCCCCTTTGGAAAAGGGGGATTTAGGGGGATTTTCCCCTGCCGTTTCCAACTGCAAATCCCCCCCTGCCCCCCCTTTTTCAAAGGGGGGAAGTTTTGAGGCCAAGACATGTGCCAGTCGAAGAATATATACCTTCCCAACCTCGCCACTATCGAAGCCATCGTCGATGAGACGCCGGACGTCAGGACGTTCCGCCTGGTTTTCCAGGACGAGAATGTCAGGGAGAATTTCAGCTTCCGCGCCGGTCAGTTTGCCGAGTACTCCGCTTTCGGCGCCGGTGAATCGACCTTCTGCATCGCTTCGGCTCCCACCAGGAAGGGGTACATCGAGTGCTGCTTCCGGAGCGTCGGCCGGGTGACCGAGGAGCTTCGCAGGCTCGAGGTCGGCGACACTATCGGCGTGCGCGGGCCCTACGGCAATTCCTTCCCCATCGAAGATTTCTACGGCAAAAACCTCGTCTTCGTTGCCGGCGGCATCGCGCTTCCGCCGCTTAGGACCGTGATCTGGAACTGCCTGGATCTCCGCGACAAGTTCGGGGACATCACCATCGTCTACGGAGCCCGCTCCGAGGCGGACCTCGTCTACAAGCGGGAGCTGGCCGAATGGCAGGAACGTTCCGATGTCAGGCTGGTGAAATGCGTCGATCCCGGCGGCAACGGGCCCGGCTTCGACGGCAAGGTCGGGTTTGTCCCCAGCGTCCTCGAAGAGGCCGCTCCCAGCGCGGAGAACACCATTGCGCTCGTCTGCGGCCCCCCGATCATGATCAAGTTCACTCTCCCGGTACTCGAGCGCCTCGGCTTCACCGACGACGCAATCTACACGACACTGGAGAACAGGATGAAGTGCGGCGTCGGCAAGTGCGGCCGCTGCAACGTCGGCAACGTGTACGTCTGCAAGGACGGCCCGGTCTTCACCGCCGGACAGGTGAAGGCGATGTCGCAGGAATTCTAGCTCTCTCCTCCTTTGCCAACTCTCCCCCCTTTAACAAGGGGGACTTTCATCTTCAGTCCGTATACTCACCTTCCTCTTGACTTCCCCCTGCGGTTAGGCCAATTTAGCCTCTGTTCCACATCCTACGTCTTCTTCCGACAGGTACCATGCCTTACCTCCTCCTCACCCTAAGCGCCCTCATCTGGTCCGGGAACTTCGTCATCAGCCGCGCCATGAATGCGGTCATCCCACCGGCAGGCTTCGTCTTCTGGCGCTGGGTCATTGCCATCATCGTACTCGCCCCTATCGCCCTACCCAGGCTCCGCAAGGAGTGGCCTATTATCCGGGGCAACCTTCGCTTTGTCTCCCTCTGCGGCCTCTTCTCCGTCACTCTTTTCAACTTCCTCATCTACACGGCGATGCATTACACGACCGCCATCAACGCCGCCCTGGTAAACTCGGCCATCCCGGTCTTCATCCTCATGTTCGCCCGCATCATCTTTTCCCAGCGGGTCTCCTTGCGCCAGCATCTCGGTATCGCCCTGTCCCTCTGCGGCGTCGCCGCCATAATCCTTCAGGGCGACCTTTCCCGCCTCCTCATGCTCCATTTCAACCGCGGGGACCTGCTGGTCCTCGTCGCTGCAGTGGTATGGGCCCTCTACTCCGTGCTCCTAAGGAAATTCCCTGCCGGATTAAACCCTTTCGTCTTCCTCTTCGCTATTTCCGTTGCCGGGCTCGTCTTCCTCATCCCCTTCTACGCCTGGGAGCTCGCTTCCGGCCACTTCCTCACCATCAATACCGCCACCATCCTCAGCATCGGCTACGTCGGGATCCTCGCCTCGGTGGTGGCCTTCTCCGCCTGGACGAGCGGTCTGCGCAGCGTCGGCGCACACCTGGGGGGCCAGTTTATCCATCTCATGCCCGCCTTCAGCACGATACTGGCCGTCCTCTTTCTTGGCGAACGGCTCCGCATGTTCCACGTAGCAGGCATCGTGCTCATCTTTGCCGGTATCCTCTGCGCCACCTTCCGTGTCCAACCCGCCGCAGCCGCCAAACCCAAATAGGTCTTTCTCCCACCACCTTACGGTTTTACCCTCGAACTCGGTATACGGCGTATACGTCCTTGCCACTTCCTCCCCTGCTGCTATTTTAAAGCCATAGCTTTCTATCCCACTTCACAGGTGACCTCGATGTTCCAAGTGATCAGCAACGAGATCCTCGCCGAGAACCTCCACAAGATGGTGGTTTCCGCGCCCCTCATCGCCCGTGCAAGGAAGCCCGGCCAGTTCGTTATCGTCCGTCTCGCCCAAGGGGAAGAGCGCATCCCGCTGACCATCGGCGATGCGGACGCCGAAAACGGCACCATTACCCTCTTTGTCCAGGCGGTCGGGGCCTCCACCCTCAACATCGTCCATACCGCGCCCGGCGGCTTTATCCGCGACGTGGCGGGCCCCCTCGGCATGCCGACCGAGATCCGCACCTGGGGGCGTGTCGCCTGCGTCGGCGGCGGTGTCGGCACCGCCGTCCTCTTCCCGCTGGTCAAGGCGCTGGCGGCGGCCGGCAACAGGATCACCACCATCATCGGCGGTCGCTCCGAGAAATTCATCATCCTGGCTGACGAGTTGCGCCCCCTGTCGGAGAACCTGATGACTACCACCGAGGATGGCTCTCTCGGAGAGCGGGGAATGGTGACCTCTGCCTTGACAGCGCTCATATCCGATCCCGACCGGCGTCCCGAGGCCGTCTTCGCGGTCGGCCCGGTCCCGATGATGAAAGCGGTGGCGGAGGTAACCCGCCCGTATGGAATCGAAACCATCGCCAGCCTGAATCCCATCATGATCGACGGCACCGGGATGTGCGGCGGCTGCCGGGTACGGGTCGGGAACGAGACCAAGTTCGCCTGCGTCGACGGTCCCGAGTTCGACGCCCACCTGGTCGATTTCGACACCCTGGGCGACCGGCTTCGCTGCTACCGCGACCAGGAGGCGGCCAGCTTTTCCGCCGCCAAATGTAAACTTTCGCAGGAGGTACCCTCATGACCGCTTCGCTCTCTGTGAAAGAACGGATGGCCATCCACCGGGCCGAGATGCCGGAGCTTCCCGCCGGCGTCCGTAGCGGCAACTTCAAGGAAGTGAACCGTGGACTGAGCCAAGATCAGGCCGTCCTCGAAGCCCAGCGCTGCCTGCAGTGCAAGCATCGCCCGTGCGTCAACGGCTGCCCGGTCGCCGTTTCAATTCCCGAATTCGTCGGCGCCCTCGCCGCTGGCGAGCTCCCCAAAGCCGCCTCCATTCTCAGGGGAGATAACGCCCTTCCCGCAGTCTGCGGCAGGGTCTGCCCTCAGGAAACCCAGTGCGAGGCGCTCTGCGTCCGCAAGGTGAAAGGGGAACCGGTCGCCATTGGCTACCTCGAGCGCTACGTCGCCGACTGGGCCATGGCCCATCCCGATGAGCTCCCCCCGATCACCCCTCCTGCCAAAAGCGGGTTTTCGGTGGCCGTCATCGGTTGTGGACCGGCCGGGCTGACCGCCGCCGGGGAACTTTCCCGGATGGGACACGCCGTGACCATCTACGAGGCGCTGCACGATACCGGCGGCGTGCTCCGCTACGGCATTCCCGAATTCCGCCTTCCCAAAGAGATCATTGACCGCGAGGTCCGGATCCTGACCTCCCTGGGAGTTTCCATAGAGTGCAACGTCATCATCGGCAAGACCCTCTCCCTCGCCGATCTCAGCCGTACCTTCCATGCCGTCTTCATCGCCAACGGGGCAGGCCTCCCGGTCATGCTCGGCATCCCCGGGGAAAACCTCAAGGGAGTCTATGCTGCCAACGAATACCTCACCCGGATCAACCTGATGGAGGCAGGCCGGCACGAAAGCGCCGCCACACCCGTCCTGAAGGCTTCTGAAGTCGCCGTTATCGGCGGGGGAAATACCGCTATGGATTGCGTAAGGACGGCGCGAAGGCTCGGTGCCAAGCGGGCGATGATCGTCTACCGGCGGGGGGAGGAAGAGATGCCCGCCCGGGTCGAAGAGATCAAGCACGCCAAGGAGGAAGGGGTGGAGTTCGTCATGCTGACCGCTCCCATCGATGTCATTCCGGCGCCGGATGGGTGGGTTGGAGGATTGAAATGCATGCGGATGACGCTGGGCGAGCCTGACCAGTCGGGGCGCCGCCGCCCGGTCGCCATCCCCGGCTCGGAATTCGTCCTTCCCGCCGGAATCGTGGTGAATGCGGTGGGTACCTCGGCCAACCCGCTCTTGACCGCCACCGCCCCCGATCTCTCCCTCAACAAGTGGGGGAATATCACCGTCGACGAACATGGACAGACCAGCATTCCCGGCGTCTTTGCCGGTGGCGATATCGTGCGGGGAGGAGCCACGGTTATTTTGGCCATGGGAGACGGCAAACGCGCTTCCGCCGCCATTGACCGCTATCTTCGTGAAAAGGTGGCCGGAAGACTCAGGTGATCGGCGGGATAGGTGAACAAAGCACGGTGCCTGCAACGTTCTCCGGCGCCGCGATCATGCGATCCTTCTCGCGCCGGGTAAGGCTTTTCAGGTAACACTCTCTCTTGCTTGCCGAGCTGCGGTCATGTTCCCTCTCAAGGTAAACCAGGCGCTCCGGACGGCGGCCGCGGAAGTACTTCGCGCCGCGTCCGGTTGCGTGCTCGTTGAAGCGCCGCTTCACATCGGTGGTAATACCGGTATAGAGGCTCGCGTCAGAGCAAAGAATCATGTAGACCTGCCATTTCATACGCTTCCCTTACCCCATTTCTCCTTCTTTGTCTAATCCATTCTCCCGGGCGGTGCGCCCCGGCTCTCGCCCCGGTACGCCAACTCCACGTTTCTCGATCGCTCCAGCTCCCCTTTGCGCCCTTCCCGCTCTTAAATTACTAATTTACTAAAGAAGAGTATCCCGATGCCGATATAAGAGCCGTAAGGTAGACGATTTTCTCCCCTTTGGCAGGTATTTTATGACCCCAGCCACGACTGAAAGCACGTTAGCCAAGCGGCTGGACCTGACCGGACCCGGTTTCAGGCTGGAGCTCTCCTTTGCTCCCGATCATTCCACCTGCCTCGCTTCCTATCAGCCGGGTGAGGGACCTTTCCTCGGCGAGAAGGACCTGTCCAATTTCCTCTCCGATTCCGGTCTCGGAACCAGCGTCCTTGAAGAGGCGGTGGAGCAACTCCTCGTCCATGCCCAGGAGAACAGGGCCGTTGAGGGGCTGGTCCTTGCCCAGGGCACCCCGATGGTTCCCGGAGAGGATGGCCGGATAGCTCTGTCCATTGGTAGTGGAAAAGGGACCGGCGAGGAAAGCCAGGAGAGCGAAAACGTCGTCGACTTCCACCAGGTCCAGGAATTCATCAACGTCCAGACCGGCGACGTGGTTGCCACCGTCCTGCCCGCAGGGGATGGCACTCCGGGGGTCACCGTGTTCGGCACCGAGATCCCTGCTCCCCCTGGCAAGCCGTTGGCCGTGAAACTCGGCAAGAACGTCGCCCTGGGCGATGACGGCATGACCATCCTGGCCACCGGTTCGGGCCGCGTCTTCCTTCAGGGAAACGAGATATCGGTCGAGGACGTCTACGAGGTGCGCGGCAACGTCGACTTCAAGATCGGCAACATCAACTTCAACGGCTATCTCGAGGTCACCGGGGACATTCTCGACGGGTTCAAGGTTTGCGCCAGCAAGGGGATCAAAGTCGCCGGCAACATAGGCGCCTGCAGCGTCATCTCGGACGGCGACATCGTCTTTTGCGGGATGAACGGCCAGGGAAGCGGTGAAATCCGCTGCGGTGGCAACCTCAAGGCTAATTTCATCTACGAGACCAAAGTGGAGGTGAAAGGGGACATCCTCGTGGAGTCCGAAATCCGCCTTTGCGGCATCAAGTGCTTCGGTGCCGTGCGGGTCAGCAAACGCGGCATCGTCGGCGGCGAGTGCGTCGCCCTGGGCGGCGTCGATGTCGGCACCCTTGGGAGCGTAACCTCGCTCCATACCCGGGTCGTGGTCGGCATCAACTACCGCGACCTCGAGGAGATTTCCCGCTGCTTCGAGGATCTTAAGGAGATCGCCAACCGGCAGAAGGATCTGGAGCTTTCCAAGAACGGCCGGGACGAATGCCTGAAAGAGCGGGCGGTCGTCGCCGGACGGATCAGGGACATTCGCACCCGCGTCTACCCTGACGCAAATCCCAAGATCAATGTGCGCAACGTTCTGTATGGAGGGGTGACTGTCAGCCTCGACATGCTTTCCGAGGAGTTCAGAGAGGAGCGCCCCGGCCCCTTCTCCATGATCGAAAACAAGGTGGAAGGTGGCCCCCGCTTCCTCGGCTTGACTGACCTGTCGTTCAAAGCCGGCGACATAGAAGCAACCTTCATTCGCCAGGCCGAGATTGACCGAAAACGGGTGAATACGCCGTGAAAATACTCATCGTCGACGATTTGGAGATCAACCGTCTCATCCTGGATGCCATGCTGCGCGGCCTTGGCGAGACTTTCATGGCCGTCAACGGGGCCGAGGGAGTTTGGGCCGTGGAGGAAGCTCTGGCGGCCGAAGATCCCTTCGATCTCATCTGCATGGACATCGTCATGCCCGAGATGGACGGGCTGGAGGCGCTGCATACCATCAGGGCGGCCGAAAAGCGCCACGACGCCCAACGGTCGGTGATCATCATGGTTACCGCCAGCCACAGCCCCGAGCACATGTTACAGGCACTGGAAAACGAAGGATGCGACGGGTTCGTGGCCAAGCCGGTGCTCTGGCAGACCCTGCACGAGATGATCAGCCGCTTCGGACTGATTGCCGAGGAAAGCTGGGCCTATCCCGGCGACCCGGCCTGCGATGCAGTCTGCCTTGAAATGGACTGAGTATCGGCTGTCATCGTCGTCTCCTGGAAACAGCAAAGCCGGACCTTTAGGATCCGGCTTTGTTTGTTATGACACCTGCAGGGTCACCCGCAGTAGTTAATATTTCGCCTTGTAGTAGGCCCTGCACTGGGCAACTACCAGTGCGGCCGATGCTGCCAAGGTTACCGCCAACGTCCACTCGACAAATCCTATCATCGGTTTACCCTCTGTCTGTCTGCTGCCGCTTTGTTCCTGCGACTCGTTCACTATATTCTACCAGATCACTCTTATTTTTTGATATTGATTTTCAGCTGGAAGCGGTTACGGTCCCCGTGGCAAGCATCCGGGAGTTATATTAGTACCCCTTCCCGGCCCATTCTTGGTAAAATCTTAAGTAGCGGCAGATGCCGCTGTTTAATTTTCACGTCATTCCAGCAACTAACGATGGAGGTTCACATGACAGCCAAGAACGTACTCATTCTAAGTGCCAACGATTTCGAGGACACCGAGTTGCTCGTTCCCCTGTACCGCCTGCGTGAGGCCGGGTTCAACGTGGATGTAGCCTCCGAAAAACGGGACGCCATCCGCGGGAAACATGGGTACGAAGTGCCGGTGACCAAGATCTTCTCCGAAATATCGCCTGATGACTACGATGTCCTCGTCCTCCCCGGCGGCAAGGCACCCGCTGCCATTCGGGACATCCCGAAGGTCCAGGAGATAGCCAGAGCCTTCCTGACCGGAGGCAAACCGGTAGCGGCGATCTGCCACGGGCCGCAGATTCTCATCTCGGCCGGACTCCTGCGCGGCCGCAAAGCGACCTGCTACAAAACGGTAGCCACCGAACTGCGTGAATCCGGAGCCCTGTACGAAGATGCCGAGGTCGTGGTCGACGGTAACCTGATAACCTCTCGTGAGCCGGGTGATTTGCCGGCCTTCGACCGGGAACTGATGAGAATGATCGGCGACTAGAAGAACGAGGCAGGTGGTAAGGGTGAAGGGGGCCTCCCCCTGAACGCGGGGGAGGTTTCCAAGGCTTAAGTCAGTTTGCAGGCCCAGGTAACGCTGCCGAAGCATCGGTCAGCAGATGGCAGGCCAGGGTGACGTCCATCTTTTTAATGTGATTGGTGATCCACTCCTCCAGGAAGCTTATGGTTTCCAGCGACAGGTACTGGACTCCCTTGTCGTGTTCCTTCCGAAGCGCACCTACCTTGTTGAGAAAAAAGGCATGCTCCCTTCTATGAGCGGCTATCTCAGGATATACCCCGTCCAGCATCCAGAGTTCCTCACTCCGGAAGTGGTACTTCGTGTATTCCTGCAATTCGTCCAGCACCGGTCCAATGTCTATTACCCCATCCACAAAATCCTGGTGAACCTTCCCGAGGATACCTACTAGTTTTCGGTGATGGGTGTCGATCTCCTGGCACCCCAGCACCAGTGCTTCGTTCCACTCCAAAATCTTCATAACATCCTCCTTACCACCCTCTTTTCGGGCTGCGGGCCGAATTAGTTTAATGAAACATTGCAGCCGCGGATGGGGGATAAAAAAAGGCGGCCCTTTGTGGGGGCCGCCCTGGTGAATCTACCGGTGATGATGTTACTTCAGGTTCTTCTTGATCCTCTCCACCGCTTCGATGACGTTGTCGCGGTTGCCGAAGGCGGAGAGGCGGAAGAAGCCTTCACCGCTCGGGCCGAAGCCGCTGCCCGGGGTGCCGACGACGTTGCACTCGGTGAGGAGCTTGTCGAAGAAGTCCCAGGAGGTCATCCCGGCCGGGGTCTTGAGCCAGATGTAGGGGGCGTTGACGCCGCCGTACACGGTCAGGCCGGCAGCGGACAGGCCTTCGCGGATGATGCGGGCGTTCTCCATGTAGTAGTCGATGACCGCCTTGGTCTCTTTCCACCCCTCGTCGGTGTAGACGGCGGCAGCGGCCTTCTGGACCGGGTAGGAGGCACCGTTGAACTTGGTGGTCTGGCGGCGGAGCCAGAGCTTGTTGACGCTGTACTTCTCGCCGGTGGAGGTGGTTCCTTCCAGCTCTTCCGGTACGATCACCAGGCCGCAGCGGACGCCGGTGAAGCCGGCGGTCTTGGAGAAGGAGCGGAACTCGATGGCGCACTTCTTGGCCCCCTCGACCTCGTAGATGGAGTGCGGGATGGCCGGGTCGGTGATGAAGGCTTCATAGGCTGCGTCGAAGAGGATGATGGAGTTATTGGCCAGGGCGTAATCGACCCACCCTTTCAGCTGCTCCTTGGTGGCCACGGCGCCGGTCGGGTTGTTCGGGAAGCAGAGGTAGATAACGTCCACCTTCTCCTTCGGATAGGCCGGGAAGAAGCCATTCTCTTCGTTGCAGGGCATGTAGACGAGCCCTTTGTAGTAGCCTTTCTCGTCGGCTTCGCCGGTGCGCCCGATCATGACGTTGGTGTCGTTGTAGACCGGGTAGACGGGATCGCCGATGGCGACGGTGTTGTCCAGGGCGAAGATGTCCAGGATGTTGGCGCAGTCGCACTTGGAGCCGTCGGAGATGAACATCTCGGTGGTCTTCAGCTCGACGCCGAGCGGCTTGTAGGACTTCTCGATGATCGCGTCGATCAGGAAGTCGTACCCCTGCTCCGGGCCGTACCCCATGAAGGTGTCGGCCTTGGCGAGATCGTCGACCGCGTCGTGGAACGCTTTGAGGACGGTCGGGGTAAGCGGCTGGGTGACGTCGCCGATGCCGAGGCGGATCACCTTGGCGTCGGGGTTGGCAGCGGCAAAAGCGCGGACCCTGCGCCCGATCTCCGGGAACAGGTAGCCGGCCTTAAGTTTGAGGTAGTTGTCGTTAATCTGTGCCATCAAAATCTCCTTCGGAAATCAGTACTTGCTTCAATCAAATCTCCCCCCTTGTCAAAGGGGGGCCGGGGGGGATTTGCCGTGGTAAACCACAAGCAAATCCCCCTAAATCCCCCTTTGACAAGGGGGACTTAAGGGTCAAAGCGTTCGGGTGCGCCCGTTTACCGCAGCCCGAGGACGTCCTGCATGTCCCAGACGCCGGGTTTGGCGGTTACCACCCATTTGGCGGCGCGGACGCTCCCGCGGGAGAACATGTCGCGGGTGTGCGCGCGGTGGGTGATTTCGACCCGCTCGCCCATGCCGATGAAGTAGACGGTGTGCTCGCCGACGATATCTCCGCCGCGTACGGTTTGCATCCCGATTTCCTCGTGGGTCCTTTCGCCGCAGATCCCTTCACGGTGGTAGTTAGCCACCTTGTTGTAGTCGCGGCCAAGGGCGTTGGCCACCACCTCTCCCATCCGTACAGCGGTACCGGAAGGAGAATCCTTCTTCATGCGGTGGTGAGCTTCAACGATCTCGACGTCGAAGTCTTCCCCGAGGATCTTGGCCACGTCGGCCAGGACCTTGAAGCAGACGTTGACGCCGACCGACATGTTGGGAGCGATGACCACCGGGATCTCCTTGGCGAGTTCGGCGGCCAGGGCGCGCTCCTCAGGGGTGAACCCGGTGGAGCCGATCACGATGGACTTCTTGTTAAGTGCGCAGACTTCCAGGTTTTTCAGGGAAACCTTGGGGGTGGTGAAGTCGATCAGGACGTCGCACCCCTGCACGACGGCGTTGAGGTCGTCGCTGATGGCGACCCCGATGGCCCCGAGGCCGGCGTTGAAACCGGCATCCTGGCCCACCATCGGGTGGCCGGGACGCTCGAGGGCACCGGAAAGCTCGGCACCGTCCGCTTCCTTGATAGCGGCGATGATCCTTCCACCCATGCGGCCGGCGGCACCGCAGACAGCTATTTTAACCATGACGTTTCCTCTCTTAGATCAGGCCGTACTGCTTCATGATGGCGGAGAGCTTGGTGTTGCTCGCCTCGGTCAGCGGAGCCAGCGGCATACGCACCTCGGCGCTGATTTTGCCCATCAGGGAGAGAGCGGTCTTGACCGGCACCGGGTTGCTCTCGATGAACATGGCGTTGGAGATCTTCAGAAGATGCAGGTGCAGCCTCTTGGCCTCCTCCATGTTGCCGGCGAAGAAGGCGTCGACCAGCGAGGAGACTTCCTTCGGCATGATGTTGGCGGTCACCGAAATGACCCCTTTTGCGCCGCAAGCCATCATCGGAAGGGTGATGAAGTCGTCGCCGGAGAGGACGGTGATGTTGTCGCCGCAGAGGTCGAGGACCTCGGAAGCCTGCTGCAGGGAGCCGGTGGCCTCCTTGATGGCGACGATATTCTTGTGCTTGCAGAGGCGGGCAACGGTCTCCGGAAGGAGATTCACGCCGGTCCTGCCCGGAACGTTATAGAGGATCTGCGGGAGCTCAACGGCGTCGGCTACCGCCATGTAGTGGCGGTAGAGCCCTTCCTGCGAAGGCTTGTTGTAGTACGGGGTGACCAGCAGGGCGCCGTCGGCCCCGAGCTCCTTGGCATGCTGGGTCATCTCGATCGCTTCGCGGGTGCTGTTGGAGCCGGTGCCGGCGATGACCGGAACGCGCTTGTTGACCTGGTCGACGACGATTTCGATCACGCGGTCGTGCTCGTCGTAATCGAGGGTAGATGCCTCGCCGGTGGTGCCGCAGGGGACAATGGCGTCAGTGCCGTTATCGATCTGGAAATCGACCAGCTGACGCAGCTTCTGCTCGTCAACCTCACCGTTGGTGAACGGGGTGACAATGGCTACGATACTTCCTTTAAACATGGGCTACCTCCTATTGGTGCCGCTAGTACGGTAAATGGATCACTTTGGGCCCGGGTCGGTGCCGAACTAAAGCAGACTTCTACCTAAAACTCCCCCCTTTGAAAAAGGGGGGCAGGGGGGGATTTGCCTCTGTAAGACCAAACCAAATCCCCCTAAATCCCCCTTTTTCTAAGGGGGACTTCCTGGGACTCCTCCGTTACAGGAAGGACGGGAGCTTCTCGCCCTTCACGAGGTCGGCCATGGTTTCACGCTCGCGGATGACCTCGAACTTGTCACCGGAGACCATGACTTCGGCAACTCTCGGACGGCTGTTGTAGTTGCTGCTCATGGTGAAGCCATAGGCGCCCGCGGACATGAAGGCTATCAGGTCGCCCTGCTTGAAGTTCGGAATTTCACGGTCTTTGACGAGGAAGTCGCCGGACTCGCAGATCGGGCCGACCACATCGGCCACCAGCACGCCGTCCTGATCCTTCATCACCGGTTTTACCCCGTGGAAGGAGCCGTAGAGGGCCGGACGGGCCAGGTCGTTCATGCCGGCGTCGACGATGACGAAGTTCTTTTCCTCGCCTTTCTTAGTGAAGAGGCACTTACCGACAAGAATGCCGGCGTTGCCTACAAGATTCCTCCCCGGCTCGAACAGAAGATGCAGTCCAAGCTCCTTGGTTTCTTCGAGGATCGACGCGCCGTAAGCCGAGGGCAGCGGCGGTTCCTCATCGTTGTACTGGATGCCGAGTCCGCCACCCAGGTCGAGATATTTCAGGTTGATACCCATGCCACGAAGCCCTTCCACGAGACGCTTGAGCTTCTTGATAGCGTCCACGAACGGGGAGACCTTGGTCAGCTGGCTGCCGATGTGGCAGTCGATGCCGAGGATCTCGATATTGGCCATCTTCTGCGCGCGGGCGTACTGCTCGAGGGCGCGCTCGATGTTGATGCCGAATTTGGCCTTTTTGAGGCCGGTGGTGATGTACGGATGAGTTTCGGGGTCGACGTCCGGGTTGACCCTGATGGCGATGCCGGCTTTCTTCCCAAGACGGCCTGCCACCTCGTTGATCCGGTCGAGCTCCTGCTCCGACTCGATGTTGAAGAGGAGGATGCCGCTCTCGATGGCGTACTCGATCTCGTCATCCCTCTTGCCGACGCCGGAGTAGACGACCTTCTTCGGATCGACACCGGCAGCCAGGGCACGGTAGAGCTCCCCGCCGGAGACGATGTCGACACCGCCGCCCAGGTTGATGAAGTTCTTCAGGACGGCCAGGTTGGAGTTGGCCTTCACGGAGTAGCAGATGGTATGAGGCACGGAGGCGAAGGCCTCGTCCATGGCCTTGAAGTGACGGGCAAGGGTTGCCTGGGAGTAAATGTAAACCGGGCTGCCTACCTTGGCGACGATCTCCTTGATCGCGACGTCTTCCGCGTAAAGCTCGTCACCCTTGTACTGAAAATGATGCATTGGTTCTTCCCCTTTCGAGCTATCTAAAATTTGGAGCGTAAACAATAAAAGTTTTTGTTTTTAACATAGAACCCGGTGCGTTGTCAAAAGTATTGCTCTTCCGTTCTAACAGTGTTTTGCCGCGCTTACCTCTTGCCTTGCAGCAGAGCATGAGACGGTAGGCCTGGGGGACCTGACTGGGCGAATCTGCCTAAAAAATAGGCTTCCATATTTGCCACACAGCAGCATTTCTCAACCTAAGACAATCCGCAGGCAGAGTTTTGACTATGGAAGGGAATTTGCCCCGTTTTTGGTCCAATTTCGACTACCACACTCATTCGATTAATATAATTTAACCGATTTCTTTGACTTATCTATGTCCTGATGACGGTGCGACTCTAATTCACTCTGACGACACCCATTTCGTCAGGCTCTGTCACTTTCCTCGGCTGCCCTAAGCGCACCCTCCCTTTAAGGGGAGGGTCGAGGTGAGGAGGAGGGTTACCCTTTCCTGATCAGCACGAGACTGCGGTGCTCGTCCGAACAGGGGAGCGGAAACTCGATGACCTTTTCGATCCGCGCTCCCATCTTGGCCAATTCATTTTCCGCCGCCGAAGCCTCCTCGGCACCGTTACGTCCCTTCATCGCCACGATGGTCCCGGTCTCCTTCAAAACTGGCAGTGCCATGGATACGAACAAGGGAAGCTCGGAGAATGCGCGGGAGACAACCCAATCGAAACTTTGGGCATATTCGTCGGTCAGAGTTTCCGCCCTGACATGCCGGGCATCGAAGCCTGCAAACTTCAAAAGCCTGGCAGCCTGCTTCTGAAAACTGATCTTTTTCACTACCGCATCGACGGAGATTACCTCCAGGCCGGGTATAGCTATCTTGGCAGGTATGCAGGGAAAGCCTCCACCGGAGCCGATATCGAGCATTCTGCCACCGGTGACCACTTTCAGCAGGCTAAGAGAATCGACGAAATGTTTTACCGCAATACCCTCATCATCGAAAATGGCGGTGAGGTTGATCTTCCGGTTCCACTTTTTGAGCTCTTCAGCGAAGAGATCGAGAGCTGCAAACTGAGCGGAAGAGAGCGTAATGCCCAACTCCCCTACCCCTTTAACCATCAGATCCTTGGCCCGCTGGTTCATTTCGCACTCCGGGCTTTCAGCGCAATCGACAGAATGGTGATCCCGGCGGGCGTCACGCCAGGGATGCGCGATGCCTGACCAAGGGTATCGGGGCGGAACTTGGCGAGCTTTTCCCGTACCTCGGTGGAGAGGCCCAAGAGACCGGAGTAGTCCATGTCGGCAGGAATGGGAGTCCCTTCCAGCTTGGCCGAACGGTCGACCTGTTCGAGCTGGCGGTCGATGTACCCCTTGTACTTGATCTGGATTTCGAGCTGCTCGCGGATCGTTTCGGGAAGCTCCATGATCTCCGGATAGATGCGGGCCAGCTCCTGGCAGGTGAAATCCGGGCGGCGGAGAAGTTGTTCGTAGCTGATGGCGTTCTGCATTCCGGACAACTGCCACTCCTCCAGAAGCTCCTCCCCGGCGGCGGACGGGCTCAACCGCAGCTTACCGAGCCGCTCGAGCTCGCTCGCCACAAGCTCCTTCTTGGCGACAAAGCCGTTCCAGAGGTTATCCGGCACCAGGCCGACGGCATGACCCTTCTCCCGCAGACGAAGGTCGGCGTTGTCTTCCCGGAGAAGCAGCCGGTATTCGGCCCGGGAAGTGAACATACGGTACGGCTCCTTGGTCCCCAGGGTCACCAGGTCGTCGATCATGACCCCGATGTAGGCCTCACTACGGCCAAGTACCAAGGGCTCCTTTCCCTGGACCCTGAGGCCAGCGTTGATACCGGCCATGAGCCCCTGCGCCGCAGCCTCTTCGTAACCGGAAGTCCCGTTGATCTGGCCGGCGTGATAGAGGTTGCGCACCAGCTTCGTTTCCAGGGATGCGTGCAGCTGGATCGGATTGACGTAATCATACTCGATGGCATAGGCCGGACGCATGATCTCGACGTTCTCCAGCCCTTCGATACTGCGGTAGAAGGCCCACTGGATATCGATGGGAAGCGAGGTGGACATGCCGCTCGGGTAGACCTCAACCGTGTCGCGCCCTTCCGGCTCCAGAAAGGTTTGATGCCGGTCCTTCTCCGGAAAGCGGACCACCTTGTCCTCGATGGAAGGACAATACCGGGGGCCGATCCCCTCGATGATCCCGGCGTAGAGCGGGGAGCGGTCCAGGCCGCTGCGGATAATCTCGTGCGAACGCGGGTTCGTGTAGGCGATATGGCAGGGGACCTGCGGCTGCTCTATCGAGGTATTGGAGAACGAGAAGGGGATCGGCCGCTCGTCGCCGTACTGCGGTTCCAGTCTCTTGAAGTCGATGGTCCTGCCGTCAAGCCTTGCCGGAGTACCGGTCTTCAGGCGGCCGACCTCGAAACCGTAGGCGTTGAGGGAATCGGACAGGCCGATGGAGGGGAGATCCCCTGCCCTGCCGCCGGGATAATGCACCAGGCCGATATGGATCAGGCCGCGCATAAAGGTACCGGTGGTAAGAACGACGGTCTTGCCGGCATACCTCACACCGCCGCGGGTGTCGATACCGGCGACGGCTCCATCCTCGAGGTAAAGGGCGGTCGCCTCACCCTGCTTCAGGTCGAGATTATCCTGCTGCTCCATCACCTGCTTCATCCGGAGCCGGTATTGCTGCTTGTCCGCCTGGGCGCGGGAGGCACGCACGGCCGGTCCCTTCTTGGTATTCAGGATGCGGAACTGAATACCGGTGGCATCGATATTACGCCCCATCTCGCCACCCAGCGCATCGATTTCCTTCACCAGGTGCCCCTTGGCCAACCCGCCGATTGCCGGGTTGCATGACATGAGGGCAATAGCATCCAAGTTAATGGTTAGCATGAGGGTCGAGCACCCCATCCGGGCCGCAGCCAACGCAGCCTCGCAACCGGCGTGTCCGGCTCCCACCACAATGACATCATATTGCTTGTCGTAGACTATCAAGTGCGTACTCCGAAGTTTGTTTCTGGATACAACCTTTTCCTCACCTCACCGTTCCCCTTGAAAGGGAGCGAGAGTCCAGAATGCGGAAAGAAGTATGGAATAGATGAGACGACCAAAAATGTTTCACGTGAAACATACTCCAGCGCCCCACTCCTTTATGCCTGCCTGCTCCCCTTTAAGGAAAGGGTTAGTGTCAGGCTAGGTGAAAATGTTTCACGTGAAACATTCCGCTACTTGCCGATACAGAAGCTGGAGAAGATCCGGTCCAACACATCGTCGGCGGTAGTTTCCCCGGTAACCTCACCGACGGCAGCCAAGGCGTCACGAAGATCGATGGCCAAAAGCTCCATAGTGAAGCCTGCCTCCAGGTTCCCGATGAACGTCTCCAGGGAGAAACGGGACTTCAGCAACGCGTCCCGGTGGCGGGCCTTGGATACCGCGACGAATTCGCGGCCATCGACCGCCTTTCCATGCATGAAAGCATCGGCAATAGCCTTTCTAAGCTCGGGGATACCACTACCAGTTGCGGTCGAGATACTAACCGCCACAGCATGTATGGAATCCGGCAGGACCGCCACGGTAGGAAGGTCCCCTTTATTGACCACGGCGATCATCGGTTTGGTACCGACCGCTTCCAGGATAGCGGCATCCTCTTCGGTAAAGGCACCCGAGCCGTCGACGACGAAAAGAACCAGGTCGGCGCGGGGGATCCGTTCCAGTGTTAGCCTTACACCTTCCTGTTCCACCTGGTCTTCGGAATCCCGGATACCGGCGGTATCGAGAAGCTTGACCGGGAGACCGTTGATGTTGACGACCTCCTCGATGAGATCCCTGGTGGTCCCCGGGACGGCGGTTACGATGGCGCGCTTCTCTTTCAGAAGGGTGTTAAGCAGACTCGACTTCCCGACGTTCGGCTTCCCGGCTATCACGACCGAGACCCCGTCACGGATCACCCGCCCTTCCTCGAACCCGGAGATCAAGGCATCGAGTTCATCCAGGGCAGGCCGGACGCGGGCCAGGACATCGGTATCGACGGCGACATCGACATCGTCTTCGGGGAAATCGACCAGCGCCTCGACGTAGGCCAGGGCATACAGTATCCCCTCCTTGACCGTCTCGATCCTCTTGGAAAGAAGCCCCTCCCGCTGATGCTGGGCGAGAGAAAGCGAGGCGTCGGTTTTGCTGGCGATAACATCCATAATGGCTTCGGCCTGCACGAGGTCGATCCGCCCGTTGAGGAAGGCCCGCTTGGTGAATTCGCCGGGCTCTGCCAACCTGGCACCCTCCCCCACCACCAGCGACAGGATCTTGGAGACAACCAGGGTGCCGCCATGGCACTGGATCTCGACAACATCCTCACGCGTGTAGGAATTGGGCGCCTTCATGTACACCGCCATCGACTCGTCAAGCACGTCTCCGGTGGCGGGTACAACAATCTCGCCATAAGAAAAACGGTGGCTTTTTAGGCCACCGTCGGACTTCATTTTAAAGATGGAGTGGGCAATCGCCAGAGAGGAAGGGCCACTGATCCTGACGATCCCGATTCCCCCCTCCCCTACGGGAGTGCTTATTGCCGCTATCGTGTCACGCACATACATGCTAAACCGCCTACCTTTGCCCCCTCCCCTTTCCTTAGGAATAGGGTCCCCCCCTTGTTAAAGGGGGGACAGGGGGGATTTGCCTGTAACTATTTCTCCTGCCGGCTACCCTCTACCCGAAGCCCACTCCCTCAAGGGGCGGGGGAACCAGGATCGAAAAGGGAAACCGGGCCGCCTACGCGTTCACCGTCTTGTTGATGTAGTACTGCTGGGCGATGGTGAGAACGTTGTTCACCAGCCAGTAGATAACCAGACCGGACGGGAAGTTCAGGAACATGAAGGTGAACACCACCGGAAGCGCCAGCATCATCTTGGCCTGGACGGGGTCCATGTTGGTCGGGGTCATCTTCTGCTGGATGAACATGGTGATCCCCATGATGATCGGGGTGACCAGGTACGGGTCCTTCGCGGAGAGGTCGGTGATCCAGAAGTAGAAAGGCGCATGGCGAAGTTCGATCGAGTACATGAGCGCCCGATAGAGGCCGAAGAATACCGGGATCTGGATGACCATCGGGAGGCAGCCCCCCATCGGGTTCACCTTGTGGGTCCGGTACAGTTCCATCACTGCCTTGTTCATGGCGTCGCGGTCGTTCTTGTACTTCTCTTTCAGCTCAGTCATCTTCGGCTGCAGCTTCTGCATATCCTTCATCGACTTGTAGCTCTTATGGGTGAGCGGGAAGAAGAGAAGCTTAAGAATGAAGGTGATGATGATAATGGCCAGGCCGTAGTTGCCGACGTAATTATAAAGGAACTTCAGGGCATAGACGAGCGGCTTCGCGATCGGTCCGAACCAGCCATAGTCGATGGCCTCCTCCAGACGGTGACCCTGGGCTTTGAGAATGTCGAGATCTTTGGGACCGAAGTAGAGAGTGTAGTTGACGGAGCCGGTCTGCCCGGGAGCGACGGATACGGTCGGGGATGTGATATCGCGAACGAGGGTATCGCCGTTCGGGTGGGTGATCCTTACGTTGGCGATACTGCCGTTGTCGGCGATCACGGCATCCATGAAGTACTTCTCGGAGAAGGCGGACCAGATCACGCCATTGCTGAACTGCAGCGGAGACTTCTGAACCTTGTCGAGTTTTTCGGTCTGCACCTTGTTGTCGGCCAGAGTGAAGGGGCCGTACACCTCGTACCGGCTCTCACCTTTGTGGGCGATGACACGGTCGTTGGCCAGCAGGTGAATGGTGCCGTCGATCTTGGCGGCCCCGCCGTTCTGAACCTCCTCGGTCAGCCCGATGTGATAAACGTTGCCGCCAAAGCTGTAGACCTTGCGGAAATGAATCCCCTGGGGAGTGACGGTGGTGAACTCGAGAGTTCCCTTGGAGCCGTCGGCAAGTTTGAGGTTTTGGCCCGTGCTATTGTAGACGGTCTGGGGGGTGATCCCGAACTCGCGGGAATCGGAAAGCGAAGTATACCTGTCGGGAGTGGTCTCGTTGACAAGCACGATGTCACTGGTTTTGGGATCGAGAGTCTCTTTGTACTTCTTCAGTACGAGTTTCTTCAGACCGCCGCCCTGGGTGGAAAAAACCGCCGTATAAAGGTCGGTGTCGACGGTGATATCGCGCGCGGTGGCGGATCCCTGCGGGGCTGCCGGTACGGGGGTGGCGGGAGTGGCCGCTTGGGCTGCCGGAGCGGCAGCGGTTGCGGGGGCACCGGTCTTGGGGGCAGAAACGGCAGCAGGCTGGTTGGCTACCGGGGCCGCCACCTTGGGCGCGGGGAAAATCGCGGAGTAACCATAAACTACCGCGATGGAGAGCAGTATCGCAATGACGACTCTTTTTTCCATTAAGTTCTCCTGAAGGGACTACTTGACCGGATCATAACCGCCCGGGTGGAATGGATGACAACGCAGAATCCGGGCGGCCGTGAGCCAGAGCCCTTTGAGTGGACCGTATTTTTCTAGTGCTTGTAAAGAGTATGACGAACAGGAGGGGTAGAAACGGCAGGAAGAGGCCTTGAACGGAGAGATGTACCTCTGATAGAGAACAACCAGGCCTATTAAAATCTTAGTTAGCATGTCTTTTACGCAGCCGCCCGAAGGCGGCTGCTAATTCGTCCGAGACCTGGTGATAGTCAAGCACGTCTGCCCCTTTTTTGGCAACAATGTTAATGTCGGCCTGCAGGAAAAGAGACTTGTTCTGCCTGTAAAACTCCCGAAGCCTTCTTTTGATCCAGTTGCGAACGACGGCGTTCCCGACTTTCTTGCTTACCGTGAGGCCGACCCGGGTGCCATCCCCCTTTTCCTTCCAGAGCAGAAGAAAATGGGGAGTGTGCAGTTTCGAGGCACCCTGGTTGAACTGAAGAAACTCGGGACGCCGGCGCAGCCGTTCCGCTTTGGAAAAAGATGATCCGGACAAGAAGAGAAATTACTTGGTGGCGATGCCTACGGCAAGCCGCTTCCGCCCTTTAGCCCTTCTCCTCTTGATAACGAGGCGGCCGTTTTTGGTGGACATGCGGACCAGGAAACCGTGGGTCCTTTTGCGGGAGGTATTGCTGGGCTGAAACGTTCTTTTCATCTCTATGACTCCTTAAGGGTGGTAATATACAGTGATTTTAAAGGCAAGTAGTGAACTTAAACACAAAGAGCTACCCATGTCAAGGTGTTTTTCCCTGGCCAAGTTTTGCCTTGCAAAATAGGGGTGTCAATGCTAGTCTGCCGCTGTTATAAATTAGCACTGTTTTATCCTGTGCAAAACCTCATAAGCACCTGAAATCCTCGCCGATATTTATTTTCAACAGCTGTTGATAAGACTGTGCAAAACAGCTATCCAAAAAAGGTTTCTCTCCATGGAAAATGTTTGGCTAGAAGCCCTGGCAAATCTTAAGAAAGTACTCACCGGACAAACCTATACCACCTGGATCGACCCCATGAAGTACATGGGAGCCACCGATGACACCATAGTCCTGGAAGTACCGAGTTCCTTCTTTCAAAAATGGGTCACCGACAAGTACCTCCCGATGATCAAGGAGTCTATCTCCGCGGTGACTGCCACCGATTACCAGATAGAGTTCCACATCGCCGAGACCAAGCCGGATGCGAAAGCGGCACCCAAGGCCGAGAAGGAACCGAAGGCCGCCAGGGAAAGAGTTAAGGACAAGGATGCCGAGAAGGTCAAGGAGCTGGAGAAAAAGCCCGACCTGGCCGGCAACCTCAACCTCAAGTACACCTTCGAATCGTTCGTCTGCGGCCCGAGCAACCAGTTCGCCTACGCCGCCTCCCAGGCGGTCGCCAACAAGCCGGCCACCAACTACAACCCGCTCTTCATCTACGGAGGCGTCGGTCTGGGCAAGACCCACCTGGTCAACGCCATCGGCAACGACATCCTCGCGAAGAACCCCAAGGCCAAGATCTGCTACTACTCGTCCGAGAAGTTCATGAACGAGATGATCAACTCGCTCCGCTATAAGAAGATGGACGAGTTCAGGAATAAGTTCCGGAAGATGGACCTGCTCCTCATCGACGACATCCAGTTCATGGCCGGCAAAGAGGCGACCCAGGAAGAGTTCTTCCACACCTTCAACGCCCTTTACGAATCCCACAAGCAGATCGTGGTCACCTCGGACAAGTTCCCCAAGGACATCCCCGGTCTCGAGGAGCGCCTCAGGTCCCGTTTCGAGTGGGGGCTGATCGCCGACATCCAGCCGCCGGGGGTGGAGACCAAGGTCGCCATTCTGAAAAAGAAGTCCGACATGCACCAGGTGAACCTCCCGGACGACGTTGCCCTTTTCCTCGCCGAAGGGGCCACCAGCAACATCCGCGAGCTCGAGGGGATGCTCATCCGCCTGGAGGCCTTTGCGAGCCTCACCGGCCAGGCCATCACCCTCTCCATGGCCCGCGAGGTCATGAAGGACATCATCGTCGAGAAGACCAAGGACATCACCGTCGAGATGATCCAGAAGATGGTGGCCGAGCACTTCCGCATCAAGGTTTCCGAGCTCAAATCGGACAAGCGCTTAAAGACCCTGGTGGTTCCCCGCCAGATTGCCATCTTCATCTGCCGCGAGCTCACCAAGGCCTCCTATCCGGAGATCGGGGACAAGTTCGGCGGCAAGGACCACTCCACCATCATCCATTCGGTAAAGAAGGTGGAGAAGCAAATGGCGGCCGACGCAGATTTCAAGTCGACTGTGGAAGACATAAAGAAAAAGCTGTTTATGTAGCACGGGATAAGTGTGGATAACTCGGCCCAAGAAAGGCTTCGACCCTCCGCCTGTGCAGAACCCGGCAAAACTCCCGATTCGTTCCCGGAGTTTCCCTCATCATAAACGCAAGTCAAATCAACAGGTAAGGGGCCTTATCAACTTTTCAACAGGCCCTATCAACTACTACTGAATTGATATATTAAACATAATAAAAGAAGCGAGGGGGGAAAGGAGAGACATGGAATTCAGGATAAGCAAAGAGATCTTTTTGAAGGCACTCCAGAGAATCCAGGGCATCGTGGAAAAGCGCAATACCATGCCGATCCTCTCCAATGCACTTCTTGAAGTTCAGAACGACCTCCTCTACATCACTGCTACCGACCTCGAAGTCGGTATGAAGAGCTCCTACCCGACTACCGTCATCCGCGAAGGGAAGATCACCGTCTCGGCCAAGAAACTCTACGAGATCGTGAAGGAGATGCCGGACGAGGAGATCCACTTCTCCACCAAGGACAACGACTGGGTCGAAATCATCTGCGGCAAGGCACGCTTCAACATCGTCGGCCTGTCGTCCGAGGAGTTCCCGTACTTCCCGAAAGTGAAGGACGAGAACTTCCTGGTCTTCAAAAACGAGATCCTGGCCGACATGATCGAGAAGACCTCCTACGCGATCTGCTACGACGAGACCAAGTACAACCTGAACGGGGTCTTCATCAAGGCGGTCGAGGAAGCCGGAAGCGCAATGATCCGGATGGTCGCCACCGACGGCCACCGTCTCTCGGTCGCCCAGAAGGAGTTCACCGGCAACATCGGTGCCGAGCTCGGCAAAGGTGTCATCTTCCCGAAGAAAGGTATCTTCGAGTTGAAGAAGATGGTCGAGGAAGAGGCCGGCGAGATCATGCTCGGCTTCATGGACAACTCGGCGGTCATCAAGAAGGGGAACACCGTGGTGGTCATGCGGCTCATCGACGGCGAGTTCCCGGACTACACGAAGGTCATCCCGTACCAGAACGACCGTATCGTCCAGGTGAGCCGGGACAAGTTCCTGCACTCCTTGAAAAGGATGGCCATCCTCTCCAGCGAGAAGTTCAAGGGGGTCAAGATCGACGTGGATCCCGAGCAGATGATCATCTCCTCGAACAATCCGGAACTCGGCGAGGCACGCGAGGAGCTCGAGGTGAGCTACGACGGGACCGACATCTCGGCCCGTTTCAACGCGAAGTACCTGATCGACGTCCTCTCCGTAATGGAGCAGCGCGAAGTCGAGCTGAAGCTTAAAGACGAGCTCTCCCCGGTCATCATGAAGGCCGCCGACGGAGACGACTTCATGGCCGTCATCATGCCGATGCGCCTGTAGAAGCGGTGCGTAACGCGCCCCCCCCTTGTTAAAGGGGGGCTTGTCCACCGTAGCCTTGCGCGAAGGCGGGACAGGGGGGATTTGCTGTTGACGGGCCTTTCCTCGCGTAAGCTTCCCCCACCCCCCTTCCCCCTCCCTCAAGGGGAGGGGGAAGCTTAGATTAACGGCGGGAACTATTGGCGTTAAGTAATTTGTTCCTTAATAAGCGCTGCCCATGTTATCATGGAAAATTGTGGTGGTAGCAAGGGGTGACCACGTTCCACGTGGAACCAGTAAAGCCGAAGGTATAACGAAGGGAGATATGCGGGTAGGCCCACCAATGGCAGAAGGGACCTGATGAAACTCATCAAGCTGAAACTCGGTTCCTTCCGCAACCTGAAAAACCTTGAGCTCGAGCCCGGCGAGAAGTTCAACGTGTTTTACGGCAACAACGGCCAGGGCAAGACCAACCTGCTGGAATCGATCTACCTCCTCGCCACCATGAAGTCCTTCAAGCAGGCGAAGAATGCGGAATTGATCGCCTTCGGAGCCGACTTCGCCCTTATCAAGGGGGTGGTCGAGCGGGACCGGGTCCGGCGCGAGATATCTCTGCTTCTGGAGAAACAGGGAAAAAAAGCCAAGGTCGACGCCAAGCTTGCGACCCGGGTGGACGACTTCTTCGGCAACCTCAACGTGGTGGTCTTCACACCGGAAGAGATCTCCATGGTGCGGGGCGGCCCGGATTTAAGGCGCCGCTACCTGGACCGCGCGGTCTTCACCTGCGATCTCGACTATCTCAAGGCGTACCACGACTACGCGAAGATCCTGAAAAACCGCAACGCCCTCCTGAAGATCAACGAAACTTTCGGGATGGAGGTCTGGACCGAGCAGCTGATCCAGGCGGCGCTGTCGGTGATCGAGAGAAGAAAGGCGTACCTCGCCGAGATCGGGAAGCTCCTCCAGGGGTTCTACACCCAGATCTCCGGAAACGACGAAGAGGTCAGGATCAGCTACCGCCTCCACGGCGTCGACGACGAGGCCTTCCAGGCCGATCCGGCCAAGGCGCTCGCCACCGCCATCAAGGATCACGCCGCCGAAGAGAGGCGCCGCTGCTCCACTGCGATCGGCCCCCACCGGGACGATCTCTACTTCGGACTCGACGGCCGCTCGACCAGGCACTTCGCATCCCAGGGGCAGCAGCGGAGCTTCGTGCTGGCCTTGAAAATGGCGGAGATCGAGTACATCACCCGGACCTTCGAGGCGCCGCCGGTGTTGTTACTGGACGACATGACCAGCGAGCTTGACCGGGAGCGGAACTCCAACCTGATGGAGTTCCTGAACAAGCGGGAGATGCAGGTGTTCATCACCACCACCTCGCTCGACAACGTCTCCCATCAAGGAATGCATAATTACCGAACCTTCCGTATCAAGGAAGGAACCGTACTGAACTAGCAGAGGGGATAGATGACAGAAGATCAAGGCGATTACGGGGCAGATAAGATCAAGGTTCTCGAAGGGCTCTCCGCGGTAAGGAAGCGTCCGGCCATGTACATCGGCTCGACCGCCTCGCAGGGGCTCCACCACCTGGTGTACGAGCTGGTCGACAACTCGATCGACGAGGCACTGGCCGGCTACTGCGATTCCATCCAGGTTGTCATTCATCTGGACGGCTCGGTGACCGTCGTGGACAACGGCCGCGGCATCCCGACCGACATGCACCCGACCGAAGGAAAGTCGGCCGCCGAGGTTGTCCTCACCGTGCTCCACGCGGGGGGCAAGTTCGACAACACCTCCTACAAGGTTTCCGGCGGTCTCCACGGCGTGGGAAGCTCGGTCGTCAACGCGCTCTCCAACCGGCTGGACCTGGAGATCCGCAGAAACGGGAAGATCTTCACCCAGAGCTACGAGAAAGGGGTACCGCTCGCTCCGCTGAAAGAGGAGGGGGAGACCAAGAAGCGCGGCACCAAGATCACCTTCATGCCGGACGACACCATTTTCGAGACCACCGAGTTCTCGTTCGACGTCCTTTCCCAGCGCCTGCGCGAGCTCGCCTTCCTGAACGCCGGCGTCAGGATCAAGATCCACGACGAGCGGACCGAGAAGGAGCACGACTTCTTCTACGAAGGGGGGATCAAGAGCTTCGTCGAGTACCTGAACCGGAGCAAGAACTCGGTCAACCCGGACCCGATCTACATCAAGGGTGAGCGAAGCGGCGTCGATATCGAGATCGCCATGCAGTACAACGACTCCTACGACGAGAAGGTCTTCTCCTTCGCCAACAACATCAACACCCACGAAGGCGGTACCCACCTGATCGGCTTCAAGGCGGCGCTCACCCGTACCATGAACAACTACGCGGGCGCCAACAACCTTCTCAAGAACGTGAAGGTGAACATCTCCGGCGACGACCTCCGCGAAGGTCTCACCGCGGTCATCTCGGTCAAGATCCCGCAGCCGCAGTTCGAGGGGCAGACCAAGACCAAGCTCGGCAACTCCGAGGTGAAGGGGTACGTCGAGACCCTGGTCAACGAGAAGCTTGCCACCTACCTCGAGGAGAACCCGGCCATGGCCAAGCGGATCCTCGAGAAATCGATCGACGCCGCCCGTGCCCGCGAGGCAGCCAGGAAGGCGCGCGAGCTCACCCGCCGCAAAGGGGCTCTCGAGGTCGGCACCCTCCCCGGCAAGCTCGCCGACTGCCAGGAGAAGGACCCGGCGCTTTGCGAACTGTTCCTGGTCGAGGGCGATTCCGCAGGCGGCTCCGCCAAGCAGGGGCGCGACCGGAAGTACCAGGCGATCCTCCCCCTCAAGGGTAAGATCCTCAACGTCGAGAAGGCCCGCTTCGACAAGATGCTCGCCTCCCAGGAGATCAGGACCCTGATTTCGGCGCTCGGCACCTCGATCGGCAAGGAAGACTTCGACATCGCCAAGCTCCGTTACCACCGCATCATTGTCATGACCGATGCCGACGTCGACGGCTCGCACATCCTCACCCTGCTCCTCACCTTCTTCTTCCGCCAGATGATGGAGCTGATCGAGCGCGGCTACCTCTACATCGCCCAGCCGCCTCTGTACAAGATCAAGCGCGGCAAGAAGGAGCTCTACCTCAAGAACGAGGCGGCCCTGCAGAACTACCTCCTCGAGGAGGGGACCGAGGACATGACCCTGAAGCTCGGGAGCGACGAGCGGGTCTACCGCGGCAAGCAGATCATCCCGATCCTCAACCAGCTGATCGACTACGACACCCTTTTCGACAAGGTGGTCAAGAAGGGGATCAACGAGCAGCTCTTGCGCATATTCCTCAAGGGCAACATCAAGAACGGGATCGAGGAGTTCTCCGACCTGGAGGCCCAGCTTCCCAAGCTCAAGGACGCCTTCCCCGAGACCGAGTACAGCGTGATCGAGGGGCAGAACGTCACCTTCAGCTTCGGCAACCTCCGCGTGAGGATCGATCATCAGGTGGTGGGGGTGATCAACTCCTACGAGTACGGGATGCTGGTGGACAACTACAAGAAGGTTGCCGCCATCTTCGGCGATTCGAAAACCACCACCGGCAAGGCGACCATCTATTCCGAGGAGAAGCAGGTCTTCGAAACCGAGCGCCAGGAGGACATCCTCGCCTACTTCCTCGATACCGCCAAAAAGGGTCTCTACATCCAGCGCTACAAAGGTCTCGGCGAGATGAACCCCGAGCAGCTCTGGGAGACCACCATGCACCAGGAGAACCGTGTGCTGTTGCAGGTGAAGATCGAGGACGCGGTGGCTGCCGAGGATATCTTCACCGTCCTCATGGGAGACCAGGTCGAGCTGCGCCGCGACTTCATCGAGCAAAACGCGCTCAACGTCTCCAACCTCGACATCTAAAAAAAATCGCCGCCCGCTTCGCGGGAATCTAACAAAAAAGCCGCCCCCACATCAGTGGAGGCGGCTTTTTTCGTACTCAACGTTATATCTCCCCACACGGCTTTACCTGATGCCCGAGCGTCATTGCCAGAACTCGGAATGTAAGGTTTCATTTTCCTCGTAAACGCCCGGCCTTCCGCAATAACCGCTATTTTTCCCCTCATTTTTTCCTTGGAAATACCGAAACACTCAGCAGGTGGGGTATTTATGCCCCGCCACCGAAGGCAGCCGGGCTTTGGAATAGTTTCGTATTCCGGGCCGGCGCCCGGTACCTGCACCCGGTCAGCGGTGCACCGTCCCAAGGATCCTTATGAAAAAAATAAGCTCGCGTTTCCTCTGCCGCTGGCAGTTGATCGTTGCCCTCCTGGCCGCCATGACTTGTTCGGCCACCAGCGCCCGGGCCGCCACCGTCTTCAACAACTGGAGCAGCGGCGGGCCGTTCCCCACCCCGTCCAAGGCGAAAGTGACCTCCCTGCTGGTGACGCCAACCACGCCTACCCCCACGATCCTGGCCGGGACCGACGGCGGAGGGATCTACACCATGCCGGAAGGGGGGAGCAGCTGGTCCCAACTGAACTCCGGACTTTTGGACAGGTCGGTCCGCTCCCTGGCAGTTCATCCGGTGGACCCCCAGCAGCTCTACGCCGCCACCGCCTCGGGTGTCTTCAAAAGCGGCAACGGCGGGCTCGCTTGGAGCGCTGCCTCCACCGGCCTGGGGAGCAGCGACGTCCGCGGCCTTGCCGTCGATCCGCAGACCCCCACGACACTCTACGCGGTCACCGCGTCCGGGGTATTCAAGAGCACCGACAGCGGAGGCAGCTGGTCCGCGGCCAATTCCGGTCTCACCACGTTGAACGTGCGGGCGCTCCTGATCGACCCCACCGCCACCGCCAACCTCTACGCGGCCACCGACCAGGGTGTCTTCGTGAGTACCAACGCGGCGGGGAGCTGGACCGCGGCCGCGGCGCTCCCCACCAGCGACATCCTGAGCCTTGCCTGGGCCGCCACCACTCCCACCGCCACCGTGCTCGCCGGTACCAATGGATCGG
The DNA here is from genome assembly GCF_023652955.1 of Geomonas sp. Red32. Classification (GTDB taxonomy): domain Bacteria; phylum Desulfobacterota; class Desulfuromonadia; order Geobacterales; family Geobacteraceae; genus Geomonas. The sequence continues at coordinate 1,009,976 of NZ_JAKLOY010000001.1, forward strand.
GCATCTACGCAAGCACCGACGGAGGTGCCAGCTGGAACAGCGACAACGCCTCGCTGGGAAACCTCACCGCCAACGCCATCCTGATAGACAACCCCTCCAACCCGGCCACCGCCTACGCGGCCACCGCCAACGGCGTGTACAAGCAGCAGTACAACTCGGGGACCTGGAACAGCTGGGCCGCTGCAAGCAGCTCGCTTCCCACCCCGGCCGTGGTCCAGGCGCTCGCCAACGATCCCGTCACCCGCACGACTGTTTTCGCCGGGACCAACTTCGGCGCCTACCGCAGCACCAACAGCGCAGGGAGCTGGAGCACGCTGACCGGCCTTCGCGAGGGGCGGGCTATTGCCGTCAAGCCGACCGACAGCACGGTGATGGTGGCCGGTTTCGGCGGCGGCGGGATCTACCTGTCGAGCGACAGCGGCGGCAGCTGGACGGCGAGCCCCGATGCCAGCGCCTCCTGGCTCTTCGTGACCTCCCTTCTCTACGATCCGAGCGGGTCGCCCCTTTACGCGGGAACCGGCAACGGCGTCTACAAGTCGGCGGACGACGGGGCCTCATGGAGCGATATCAGCGCCACCCTTGCCAGCCGCGACGTGAGGACCCTTTCCACCGGCGGCGGCTATACGCTGATCGCCGGAACGGGGGCCGGGATCTTCGTCTGGAACGGCGCCGGCACCTGGAGCGCGTACCCGGGCGGGGAGCCGACCAACCAGGAGATCACCTCGCTCGCCTGGCGCGGAAGCTCGCTCTTTGCAGGCACCAACGGCGGCGGGGTCTTCCGCTCGGACAGCGGCGGCAGCTGGAGCCAGGTTATCACCGGGCTCACCAGCACGGTGGTAACCTCCCTGACCGTCGATGCCGCCAACGTGTACGCGGGGACTTCCGCGGGCGTCTTCCGCTCGGCCGACAACGGAGCCACCTGGACCGCGGCCAGTTCGGGAATCAGCTCCCCCATCCGCTCGCTCGCCTACTCCGGGGGCACGCCCGCCTTCCTGACCGCCGGCACCGGCGGCGGGGGGGTATTTTTCTCCACCAACTCCGGAGACGTCTGGAGCGCGATGAACACCGGTCTCACCGACCTGACCGTCAATGCGCTGAGCGCCAACGCCGCCACCAAGAAGGTGTTCGCGACCGGCCCGGCCAAGAAGCTCTTCGGGCTGAACCTGAGCCCGGTCTCCACCATCACCCCCGCGGCGCCGCTGGCCGCTAGCCCCCTGAACGTCGGCAACATCAACGTGGGGGACACGAAGTCCACCGCGCTTACCCTGCAAAACAGCGGCACCCTTCAACTCCGCATCTCGGCCATGACCCTGGGGGGGACCGATCAGGGACTCTACGCCGTGGTGGCCGGGGGAGGACGTCCCTGCGACCTCACCACCTTGCCCACCCTTGCCATCGAGGCCGGCGATTACTGCACGGTCCTCGTAAATTTCACCCCCACCAGTTCGGGGACCAAGACCGCTTCGGTGTCGATCTACTCCAACGCACCTAACCAGCCGATTCTCGAATACCTCAGCGGGAAGGGGGCCTATCCGCCGCAGGCCACCATCGTCGCGCCGGCCGGAGGCGCTACCGTCAGAAACCCGGCTGCCGTCACCGGTACGGCACTGGATTACAGCCAGGCCGACGGTACACCGAGTAACGGCAGCACGCTGGCCAAGGTCCAAGTCTCCGTGGATGGGGGCGCAACCTGGAACGACGCAACCAAGAACACCACCCTCAATACCTGGACTCAATGGAGCTACAACTGGACGGCCACACCACTCCCCGCCAACGGTGCCTACGTCATCAGCGCCCGGGCCATCGATACCAACGGGTACACCCAGACCGCGCTCTCCACCGTCAACATCACGGTGGACAACACGCCGCCGGTGACCACCATCACCTCGAAGCCGAAGCTCCTCGACAACTCGGCCGCCGGCCAATTCACCTTCACGGTCAACAAGGCCGGCTCGACCTCACAGTGCCAGATCGACACGGGATCCCTCGTGGCCTGCAGCTCTCCGTTTACCTACTCGGGCCTCACCGACGGGAACCATACCTTCTCGGTGATCTCGACCGACACGATCGGCAACGTGGAGACCTCCGCCAAGAGCTACAGCTGGGTCATCGACACGGTTCCCCCCACCGCCAGCATCGACACGGTGCCGGCCCTGATCACCCCGCTCAACAACGCGACCTTCGCCTTCTCGGCCAACGAAGCCAACTCCACGTTCATCTGCACCCTGGACGGGGTGGCGGCTCCCTGCGTAAGCCCGGCCAGCTTCTCGAACCTGGCCGATGGCAACCACCTCTTCTCGGTGCAGGCAACCGACCCGGCGGGCAATACCTCCACGAGCGCCCCGACCACCAAGAGCTACAGCTGGATCGTGGATAAGAACGACATGCCCACCTCGACCCTCACCGTGCCGCTCGCCCCCATCTCCGGATCGAGCTTCCTCTTCACCGGATCCGCTGCCGACCACATTTCCGGGGTCAAGGTGGTGAACGTGACCATCAACGGCGGCAGCGCTAACGCGGCCATCGACACCTCCGTCAGCCCCGCCCTCCCCTGGTCGAGCTGGGGCTACCTCTGGGCGCTGCCGCTCAACGGCACCTACTCGGTGCAGGTGCAGGCGACCGACCAGGCGGGGAATCTGCAGACCACCGCTGCCAGCGGCAACATCATCGTCGCCAACCCGCTCCCCGACTGCCAGTTTTCTTCTCCGGCCAACGGCGCCCTGGTCGGCAGTGCCACCCCGCGGGTCATTACCGGCACCGCGCAGGCTGCTACCGGCGGGCTTCCGCTGCAGAAAGTCCAGGTGGCGGTATTCCCCACCGCGGCTCCCCCCGCCTCCCCGGCCTGGGTAGACGCCTCCGGCAGCACCAACTGGACCTACAACTGGCAGTTCCCCGCCGACGGAAGCTACACCATTCAGGCCCGCGTGCTCGACACCGCGACCAACCTGGCCGGGGCGGTCATCGGCAACCCGTCGCCGATCGTCAGCAGGAACGTCATCGTCGACACCACCCCGCCGGTCTCGGCGGTAACGCCGCTGGCCAATCCCAACATCACCGGGCATCTCATCATGCTGGCAGGGACGGCGGACGATCCCAACTCCGGGACCGGCGTGAGGGACGTCACCGTCACCCTAACCAGCATCCCCGGCGGCACGGTGAGCGGGGCCGCAAGCTACAGCAGCGCAACCAAGAGCTGGAGTTACACGAGTCCGCAGCTCCCCGACGGCCTGTACCAGGTACAGATCACCGCCACCGACAACGCAGGCAACGCCCAGCTTATCCCGGCCACCACCGCGGTGACCCTCGACAACGTCCCTCCGGTCACCACCATCGGCGGCGTCCCGGCCCTCCTCTCCAACCTTCCCCAAGCGACCTTCTCGTTGCAGGCCAACGAACCGGCGAGCTTCACCTGCACCCTGGACGGGGCGACCGCCCCCTGTGCCTGTAACGGCGGGTCGACCAGTACCACCTGCGTCCAGAGCTACAGCGGTCTCGCCAACGGTGCCCACTCTTTCTCGGCGGTGGCCAAAGACCTGGCGGGGAACGTGGAGACGGTTCCCAAGTCGTACAACTGGACCGTGGACGTGGTGCCGCCAACCGTCAACTCGGTCACCCCGGCGGACGGGAGCAAGCGGCTCAGCGTGGCGGGCACCGTGGTGACCATCACCTTCAATAAGGATGTCGATCCCTCGACGCTGACCCCGGCCACCTTCTACCTCGACCACGGCGCCACCGGGACCATCGGCTACAACGCGGCGACCCACACGGCCACCTTGACCCCGAGCGGTCCGCTCTCCTACACCACCACCTACACGGTGACGGCGTCCAGCGGCATCAAGGACTTTGCGGGCAACAGCCTGGCAACCTACAGCTGGAGTTTCGCCACCGACCCCGACGGCGACGTGAATCTCGACGGCAAGGTCGACATAGCGGACGCCTTGCTCTGTCTGCAGATGGCGGTGGGCGCGGCGACGCCGACCCCGGAGCAGCTTCGGCACGGGGACCTGGCCCCCTTCAAAAACGGCAAACCGCTCCCCGACGGCAAGATCGACGCCAGCGACGCGATGATGATCCTGCAGAAGGTAGTCGGCAATGTTGCCTGGTAAAGCAACCGGAAAAAAGCCTCTCAAGGAGAGTGGAGATATGCGCAAGATAAGCGTTCTGAAGATAGGGATATTGGCAATCATGACCTTCGTGGCCGGCTGCGCCGGCGGGGGAAGCTCGACCGGCGGGACCGCCACCGGAGGCACACCCCAGCCGTCCAACACGGTGATAACCGGTGTGGCTGCCAAGGGGGTGATCGCGGGAGGGGCCGTCAACGTCTACGCCCCGTCGTCTACCGGGGACCTCTCGGCGAGGATCCTCCTGAAGAGCACCACCACCGACAGCTCCGGGAGGTTCACCGTCGGCCTGGGGGACTACTCCGGTATCGTGGAGGTGGAGGTGAGCGGGAACTATACCGACGAGGCGACCGGGTCCCAGCTTTCCATAAGTGCGGGAACCTTGCGGGCCGCGGCGGTGGCCGCCAATGCGGGCGATACGGTGGCGGTGACGGTAACGCCGCTAACCGAGCTCGCCGTCCGCCATGCACTGTCCGGCATCTTCCTGACCGAGGCCTCCGTCAGGGCGGCCAACGCGCTGATCTCCAACCTCTTCCAGATCGATATCATGGCCGTCGCACCGGTGGCGCCGAATCTCCCCGCGGTGACCGCGGCCAGCCAGGCGCAGAAAGACTACACCATCATGCTGGCCGCGATCTCCAAGTGGGCCGCCACCGCCGGTTCCTTGCAGGCGGTGCTGGATGCCTGCGACCACGACCTCTCGGCCACCAACCGTCTCTCGGCCGCCACCGCTGCCCAGTTCCAGGCCGCCCTGCAAAGCTTCCTCAGCGACAGCGTCCACAACCAGACCGGCGTCACCGCCGCCTCCCAGGCACTTAGCGACGTCGGGAAGTACACCGGGGTGCTGACGCTCTCCACCCAGGGAACCGCGACCGCCCCGATCACCTCCCTGCAAGTAACCGTCACCCTTCCCGCCGGAGTGGCGGTGAAAAGAGACGCCAGCGGCGCCCTCATGGCCTCCGCCTCAGGCGTGGCGTCCCAGGCCGCCGCCTTCGGGAAGAACCTGACTTCCCCCAACACCCTGGTGCTGGCCCTGATCAGCACTCCGGGTTTCGGCGTCGGGGAGTTCGCCAGCGTCACCTACGTGGCCAATCCCGGTGTCATCCCGACCGCCAGCGACTTCGCCATCGGCAACGTGGCCATCACCGGCTTCGACGGCAGCAACAGCTTCAACATAGCGCTCAACGTGGTGCCGGCCATCAAATACTGACAAAACCGATTAGAACGCGGATGACGCGGATTGAGCGGATTAACGCGGATAAGGCAACGGCAGAGGCAAGGGCTTGAGGGTTAAGCCAAAAACAGGGACAAGACAAACCCAATAGAACACGGATGACACGGATTGAACGGATAACGGCGGATAAGACAAAGGCAAAGGCTTGAGGGGTAAGGCTAACACCAAACTCCCCCTTTCCCGAGGGCACACGGAAACAAAAAAGGGGATGCACCTTCGGCGCATCCCCTTTCTACGTTACCCTTTTACCTCGAATCAGAACGCGTACTTCAACCCGACGTTCAGTATCGAGCCACCCATCTCCCACTTGCTCTTGACCTTGGCATTCTGGGCGGTGGTCACCTCCAGGTCGGGCTTCACGGAGAACCACTTGTAGTCGGCCCCGATCATGAACCTCTTGGTCAGCTTCCAGTCCCCCCCCGCCACCACGTGATACCCCAGCGCCCCACCGTGGCTGCTCTCCTGCACGGTCGGGATCCCGCCGTTGAAGAACTCGACCTTGTTGTCGATGAAGGTGAAGTAGTATCCCACCCCCGCCCCGGCGAAAAACTGCAGTTTTTCGGTATCGAGGATCCCCTTGGCCGTTGCGGTAACCGGTATGCCGTAAATGGTCTGGGTGGTGCTGGTATCGGCGGTGGTCACCGACCCATGGGCGGTGTAAAAGCCGGTCCCAAGCTCCAGGGCGGCGTAGGTATCGGGACGGTACCCAACCGCTACCTCGGCGCTGTACCCGGAATCGAGGTTCTTCAGCCCCCCCTGCCCGTTCGCGTCACCCTTGCCGTTGGGAAGGAACATCCCCCCCTTGACCGAGAAGTAGCTGGTCTCGTCGGCCGAAGCACCGGCTGCGGAGGCGAGCACCAGTGCCAGTGCCAGAATCACTCTTGCAGATTTTCCCATCAGTATCTCCCTGGCCACCCACCGGGGGGGCCTCATCCTTTATTGCGGGCCGTTCCAGAGCATCGCGCGTACGTCGGAGCCCAGGGGCAGCGAATAATCGACTGCCGAAATTGCTACGTTATCCCCGACCCCCACCAGCTTGACGGTGAGGTAGAGGGCTCCCCTCGATTCCGCATAGGTTCCCACCAACACCGCCTGGGCCTTGTGGGAGAGGGTGATGTCCTTGATCTCGCGGGAAAGGAGCAGCTCCCCCTGCGATTGCCTGACGAAGATGCTGTCCCTCAGTTTCAGTTCCACGACCGAATACCCTTTCTGGGTCAGCCTGGTGGCCAGCTGTTCTGCCACCATCCTCCCCAGCCGCGAACTGTTCAGGTCGTCGATGTTCACCAGCGATGCCACGATGATCGGCTGCCGCCGGTTGAGCTCTTTGCCGGAAGGAATGTTCTGGAGCAGATCGTCGACGGTCTGGTGGCTGGACGCGATCAGCGGATCCTCGGTGTCGGGGCCGGAACCCGAGAAAGTCGCGCACCCGGAGCTAAGAAGGAGCAGCGCTATCAGCAGGAGTCGTCGCATTTTCATTGGCCCACCACCTTGAATTCCTTGACTTTCACCGGGGTTACCTTCTGCTGCTGATCGATGAACAGGCTCGTGTCCTCGTCCTCGATGTAGTAGATGTCCGATTTCCTGAAGACGTACCGGTTGTCGCTGACGATGGACGTGGTGACGATAAGCTCGGTATGGGTGGCGCCGCCGGCATAGTGCCCCAGGGCGTAATCGGCCAGCCCGGTGAGCCCGAGGGTGACCGGGAGGGCGGCCGATGCGGCGCCGACGGTGTCCCTGATCACCCAGATTCCCGCGGCCAGCGCGGTGAGCGTGCCGGGGATGTGGGTATAGCGGCTGCTCTCGTGGCGCAGAAGCTGGGTCTCGTACGAGATGGCCAGCCCCTCCTTCGGTACCGCGCTGACCGGCAGCCCGCGGTTCACCAGCCGGGTGATCAGCAGGTTACTAAAAGCGGTGTTGAAGGCTGCCTTCCCCTCCATCGGCTTGACGTAGAGGGGCTCTTTGCCGAGCTCGACTTTATGGTCGCGCACGGCAAACTGGGTCTGCTGCGCGATGTCGTCCGCCAGCACGTCCCAGTGATGGGCCGCCTTCACCTTCTTCTGGGTGGTGAGCGGAAAATTGGTCGCCACCGGAACCCGCGAAGCGCACCCGAACAGGAAGAGCAGCACGGAGACGATCAAAGTCGCGCGTAGAATCATGGGAAAACCTCCACTGCCAAAAAGGCTTTGCCGGGCACACCAGCTCTCCGGCCTCACAGACTTATTCGGGCGAATGGGGAAAAACTTTAATAAACGTCGCAGCCGCGCGGATTTATCATCGCCCCCGCGGCCGGTCCGGCCATCCGGGGCTTCCCTTCACCCGAAACCGCACCGCCTTCCCCTCCGGGAACCCTCAGTTTTGGCGGGTTACCCGATCAGGCGGCTCCTTTGGGTCCGGTGGGAATAATGGTATTTCCGTCATAACCTCCTTTACGGTGCCGACTTTTTCATGATAAGGTTCGCGCGGCCATGGGCAACGATGCCCAAGTTTCGGCCAGCGGGTCTGTATTGCTTTTTTTGCCATCGAACAAAAAAACTTGGGTGCTGGCCGCCCTCCTTCTCCTCGTCTCGGTTCACGGCGCGGCCGCGGCCGAGCCCGAAGAGAGCCGTACCCTCGCCATCTTCGGCGACGAGGAGGCCACCCCCCTCCCCTCCCCGGCCACCCGTCCCGTTTCCAAGATCGCCGAAAACGTCACCGTCATCACCGCCGACGACATCTCACGCCTCAACGCCCACACGCTCGCGGACGTCCTCCAGACCATCCCCGGCATCCAGCTCGATTACCTCAGGACCCCCGGCTCCTTCACCTTCTTCAACATCCAGGGGGCGCTCAACTCCAACGTGCTGGTGCTCATCGACGGCATCCGCCAGAACGACTTCGACCAGGGGATAGCTTCCCCCGGGGTGATCCCCGTCCAGCAGATCGAGCGGATCGAGATCGTGAAGGGGGCCGCCTCCGGCTCCTGGGGATCGGCGCTGGGAGGGGTGGTCAACATCGTCACCAAGACCCCTGACCCCGACCGCGCCGTCTCGGGGATGGTCTCGGCCTCGACCGGAACCCGCTTTACCGCCGACAGCCGGGCCGAACTGAGCGGCACCGTCGACCGTTTCGGGTACTACCTGAGCGCCGGCCACCTCCGCTCGGACGGCTTCACGGCCAATACCGCGACCACCTCCGACAACCTGTACGGGAAGATCTCCTATGCTCTTCCGGGCGGGGGAACCACCACCCTCGGCCTTTCCCGGGTGGCAGACCTGCCGGGGCAGGACGAGGGGGACACCGCAAAGTGGGGTTTTGTCCACGACAACAGCACTTTCCGGCGCGATTACGGCTTCCTGAGGTTTGAGCAGCCAATCGGCGACCGGCTCAACCTGGCGATGCAGGGATACGCAACCCGCCGGGACGATCATGCCATCTACGGCGGCCGCGACGGCCAGGGGAATATCGTCTACTTCAGCGACTCCGCCGTTAACGACTGGACCCGCGGCTTGAGCGGCTCGCTGACCTGGGGGGACCGCCGGACTAACCTGGTGGCCGGGGCGGAATATGCCCATCTGCACGCCGAGCAGGGCGACCTCGTCAATCCCCCCCCCACATACGACCGCACGCTCGACAGCTATGCGCTTTATCTCAACGGAACCTTCTCGGTCGGCAACCTCTCCGTCCTCCCCGGTGTCCGGGTGGATCAGACCGGCCCCTGGGGGGAGCGCACAAGCTCGTGCCTCGGGCTCGCCTACGAGCTGGGAGAAAAAACCACCCTGCGGGCCTATGCCGCCCAAGGGTTCTCGCTTCCCAAACTGGTGGACGACACCGGTATCCAGCGGGTGAAGACCGTCCAGGCCGGGGTGGAAACGGGAGTGTTCCCCTTCCTCTGGCTCAAGGGGACCTACTTCTTCAACGCGCTCAGGAATACCTCTTCCAGCGGCGGCACGATCACGGTCACTGACCAGGACATCCAGGGATACGAGCTGGAGCTTCGCACCAGTCCGGCCTATGGCTTCTCGCTTTCCGGCGGTTACACCTACCTCTACGCCGTGGACGTCAATGCCGATCGGCGCCTGCAGACCAACAGTCAGCAGTCCATACCGAGCCAGGTGTACAAGGTGGCTCTCCACTACGACCGGCCGGAGCTCGGCCTGCGCGGGACGGTGACCGGCTCCGGCGTGGTCTGGAACGCCGCCCCGGATTTCCAGGCCAGCTCGCGCGGGATGGCGTGGGACCTGAACCTGAACTGGAGGCCGTTCCCGGAGAGACCGTATGTCCCCGAACTTTTCTTCTCCGCCCATAACCTCTTCAACGCCGTCCAGACCACCTACACCACCCTCTACACCAACGCCATGCGCTGGTTCGAAGGGGGAGCGAGGCTCCGGTTTTGAGGAGAGCGATGCTGATCATAGCGCTCCTTCTCTGGGGGGTACCGGCCTCGGCCCGGGAGATCCTGGTGGTGGTGAGCCAGCGCGCTACCATGTACGAGCAGGCGCTCAAGGGGTTCCGCGCCTCCTGTCCGGCCGACATCCGCGTCGTGGTGCTCGCCGACTACGCCGACCCCGATCTCGGCCGGGTGATCAGGGAGGAGCGGCCGCGCCTGACGGTCACCATCGGCGACGGGGCGCTGCAGGCGGTCCGCCGGGCCCACCAGAAACCGGGCATCGCCCTGATGACGCTCGGCCTCAGGAACCAGGACGCCACCCAGTCCGGGATCTCCGGGGTCGGCCTCTTCGCTCCACCCGAGGAGTACCTCGCCTCCTTCCGCCGCCTCGGCGTCAAGCGGATCGGGGTGATCTACGATCCCTCCCGGACCGGATGGTACGTAAAACAGGCCCGGGCCCAGGCCAGGCAGTACGGGGTGGAGCTCGTCTTGCGCGAGGCGGTCAATCCCCGCCAGACCATCAACCTCCTCACCCAGTTCAGGGGGAACGTCGACGGCCTTTGGCTTCTCCCCGACGCCAGCACGCTCACCATGGAGTCCCTCGAGGCCTTCTTCCTCTTCTCGCAGGCGCACTCGGTGCCGGTGGTATCCTTCACTTCCAACCACCTGAGGCTCGGGGCGCTCTTGGTGGTGGAGGCCGATCCGGTGGAGATGGGGAAGCAGGGGGGCGAGATGGCCCAGCAGATCCTCAAGGGGGGGCGCAGCGACCTCGCCACCCGCACCCCGCGCAAAGTATCCGTCCGGGTCAACGAGGCGGTGGCCCGCCGGCTCGGCTTCCACTCCGAGCTTTCCGCCACCCTCGTCAAATAACCTCCTCCGGAGCCGTCCTTTCCCGAAGAAAACCCTCCCTCTCCTCCTCTCTAGCTGCATGACAACTGGATGAAATTCCCCCCCGAACTGTCAGAAAGTGGTTTCCTTGCCCGCGTAAGTATGGTAAGTTGGCCAGTCACAATTCCCGGCCGCAACCTCTTTATTTAACTCCGCTTTGGGTGTGAGTGTCATGAGAGCGGCATGAGAGTTGCGAACAGAGAGGTTGAAGTCATAAACCTCCAGTGAAATCGCTTTCAAGGCGGCGATTTCTCCGCGCTTTGACTTCCGTGACCACAACGGAATCCGCCTTTTGCCTGAATTTCCGTCAAGGTCATTGCCTAGAAAGAGGGATGCATGGTTCTCAATCAGCTGAACAAGGTATCGGTAAACATCGAAGACGAGATGAAACGCTCGTACATGGACTACGCGATGTCGGTCATCGTCGGCCGCGCGCTTCCGGACGTGCGTGACGGGTTGAAGCCGGTTCACCGGCGCTGCCTGTACGCCATGTACGACATGAGCAACGACTGGAACAAGCCGTACAAGAAGTCCGCCCGCGTCGTCGGCGACGTCATCGGTAAGTACCACCCCCACGGCGACACCGCCGTCTACGATACCCTGGTCAGGATGGCGCAGGACTTTTCGCTCCGCTACCCGCTGGTCGACGGCCAGGGTAACTTCGGTTCCATCGACGGCGACCGCCCGGCCGCCATGCGTTACACCGAGATCAGGATGGAGAAGCTCGCCCACGAGCTTCTGAACGACCTCGACAAGGAGACCGTGGAGTTCGGCCCGAACTACGACGACTCCTTGAAAGAGCCGCTGGTTCTCCCCTCCAAGTTCCCGAACCTTCTGGTCAACGGCTCGGCCGGCATCGCGGTCGGCATGGCCACCAACGTCCCCCCCCACAACCTCTCCGAGGTGGTGGACGGCATCGTGGCGATCATCGACAACCCCGAGCTCACCTTCGAGGAGCTGATCGAGCTGGTCCCCGGCCCCGACTTCCCGACCGCCGGCTTCATCTACGGCCGCGAGGGGATCGTCTCCGCCTACAAGACCGGCCGCGGCATCATCCAGATGCGCGCCAAGGCGGTGGTCGAGACCCAGAAGAAGACCGAGCGCCAGTCGATCGTGGTCACCGAGATCCCCTACCAGGTCAACAAGGCCCGCCTGATCGAGAAGATCGCCGAACTGGTCAAGGAGAAGAAGATCGAGGGTATCTCGGATCTCAGGGACGAGTCCGACCGCGAGGGGATGCGGATCGTTATCGAGCTCAAGAAGGACGAGAACCCGCAGATTATCCTGAACCACCTCTACAAGCAGACCCAGATGCAGTCCTCCTTCGGCATCATCATGCTGGCCATCGTGCATAACCGGCCGCGCATCCTGAGCCTCAAGGAGACGATGGAGTTCTTCATCGACCACCGCAAGGAAGTGGTCACCCGCCGCACGATCTTCGACCTGCGCAAGGCCGAGGAGAGGGCCCACATCCTGGAAGGCTTCAAGATCGCCCTCGACAACATCGACGAGGTGATCGCGCTGATCAGGGCCTCCGCCTCCCCCGCCGAGGCCAAGGCCGGCTTGGTGGTCCGCTTCGGCCTCTCCGAGATCCAGTCCCAGGCCATCCTCGACATGCGGCTGCACCGCCTGACCGGGCTCGAGCGCGAGAAGATCCTCGAGGAGCTCAGGGAGATCCTCAAGTACATCGCCCGTCTGAAGGAGATCCTCGCCTCGGAGGCCGAGATCCTCAACATCATCAAGGGCGAGCTGCTCGAGATGAAGGAGAAGTTCGGCGACGTCCGGAGAAGCGAGATCATCGGCCAGACCGCCGACATTTCCTTGGAGGACACCATCGTCGAGGAAGACATGGTGGTCACCATCTCCCACACCGGCTACATCAAGCGTAACGCCGTCACCCTCTACCGCGCCCAGCGCCGCGGCGGCAAGGGGAAGACCGGGATGAAGACCAAGGAAGAGGATTTCGTCGAACAGCTCTTCATCGCCTCCTCCAAGGACTACCTGATGTTCTTCACCGACGCCGGGAAAGTCTACTGGCTGAAGGTCTACGAGATCCCCGAGGCGGGACGCGCCGCCCGCGGCAAGGCGATCGTGAACCTCTTGAACCTGGCCGCCGGCGAGAAGATCACCACCATCATGCCGGTGAAGGAGTTCGTCGAGGACAAGTTCATCATGATGGCCACCAGAAACGGCGTCGTGAAGAAGACCAACCTGATGGAATACTCCCACCCGCGCCTCGGGGGGATCATCGCCCTGAACCTCGACGATGGGGACAAGCTCATCTCGGTGGCGCTCACCGACGGCAAGCAGGACGTGCTCCTCGCCTCGGCCAGCGGTAAGTCGATCCGCTTCAAGGAAGACGAGGTCAGGACCGTCGGCCGCGTCTCCCGCGGCGTGCGCGGCATGACGCTCGAGGACGACGACCTGGTGATCGGGATGGCCATCCTGAACGAGCACTTCACCGATTCCACCCTCTTCACCGTGACCGAGAACGGCTACGGCAAACGGACCGAGATCGGCGAGTACCGCTGCCAGTCCAGGGGTGGCAAGGGTGTCATCACCATCAAGACCACCGAGCGTAACGGCAACGTGGTCGACATCCACCAGGTCTCCGACGAAAACGACCTCATGCTGATCACCGACCAGGGCAAGATCCTCCGGGTCCCGGTGGCAGGCTTCTCCATCATCGGCCGCAACACCCAGGGTGTGCGCCTGATGGTCATGGAGGCGGACGAGCGGGTGGTCGCGGTGGCCCGTCTGGCCGAGAAGGAAGAGGCCGAGGATATCGAGGACGATGAGGAAGAGATCGCCGCGCTGGAAGAGCCGGCCGGCGAGGATTAAACCACCTCCCTCTGAGGATTAACCCCCTCCTTCGGGAACCAGGTCCCCTCCTTTGCGAAGTTTTCGAGACTTCCGGGGACATCGGGTCCCCCCCTTTGAAAAAGGGGGACTTGTTAACACCATTTTGGACGGCGCAGTAATGCAATGAAGTGTTGTGAAGGGCGATATGGGTCAGATTGCTAAGATTGACGACTCCCTCAGGGAGCGGCGGGCTATCCTGGAGATCCTGGACCGGATCCGGGGATGCGGGGCGACTCTGCAGGAGATGGAACAGTTCGGCCACCGGCTGCGTCAGGGGGGTAACCGGGCTTTGAGGCCGCTTCTGCGCGAGCTCTGGAGGGAAACCTCCGGGGAGATGATCACCAAGTATGCGTTCCTGCTCGACTTCTTCGAAACCTCCGGCTGGATCGACGAAATGATCCAGATCGCCATCAAGCGCCGGGACCTCAATGACGAGGCGAAGACGGCGCTCCTCATCGCGCTGGAAGGGTACGGCGTCGACGTGCACTCCCCCCCCTTCCGCGGCATCGAGTTCGCCGGCATCAGCAATCCCCTCGAAAACGTCTCCCACGGAGCGGTCCGTGCCGGTGAGGAAGGTGTCGTCAGCTCCCTGGACGACTTCCTCTCCTACCCCGAGGAGATCCAGCGGGGGATGATCTCCCGCTTCGCCAGCTCCGGCGACCCGCACGCCTGCCGCCTTTTGGAGGCGGTGCTCTGGCACGAGGACCCCGAGCTGGTCCGGGCGGCGCTCGATGCCCTCGGGAAGATCCGCAACCCCGAAGCGGCCGGCGCCCTCTCCCGCTACCTCGCCGACGCCCCGTCCCAGTTCGCGGACCGCACCGAACGAAACCTCAGGAGACTCTCCTTCCTCGGGATCCCAGCCCCTTCCTCCCAGCCGATCGGCGGCTACCACGCGGGCTACGCCACTCCCCCGGACGGGGACGGCTACCGCTCGCTGATGATCTCCCGCTGGACCGGCGACGGCGAACTCGCCGCCCTCTACATGCAGGTCCACGAGAGAAGGGGCCTTCTGGCCGCCTGGGGGGCCGCCAACCTCGACGAGGAGGGATTCAAGGCCGAGGTGGAAGGGTTCAGCGTGCAGGACGACCTGCTCCCGGTCGATCCCTCCTACGTGATTGACCTGATCCGGGACGCCCTCTTCTGGAGCAAGGAACTCTGCTATCTCCCGGCCGACTTCTACATGAGGCGCGGGATGTTCTCCGGCACCGAACTCTCCCCGATCCCCTACGTCCCGGTCTTCAGCCGCGCCGATAACGGCCGCCGGCTGAGCTTCGCCGAGGGGGAGGAGACCTGCCGCGAGATCTTCGGCGATCCCTTCTTCTCCGGCTGGTTCCTGGCGGGCGAGCGCGTGCAGCCGTACGCCGAGGAGTACCAGGGTGGCGCCGACCGCGAGAAGGTGCTCGAGCGCTTCTGCCGCGAACTTCTGACCCCGGAAGTCGAACTGATCCGCGAGCGGATGCTTTTGACCGCCGACCTGATGCGGCGCTGCGGGAGAAAGCCGAACCTGGTAGGGAGGATGGTGTCCCTGGCCGAGAGCCTCGACAACAATCCCCTCCCCCATCATCTCCATCCGTTTTTGCGGGCCTTCGCCATCGAAAGCCTGGAAATCGCCCGCGAGGCGCTGGCCCAGCAGGAGGAGCTCACCCTCCTTCCGCGGGAAGAGCGCCAGTAACAAGATGTTCCCTCCCGCCCCCTCCCGTTGAGGAAGGGGGCCGTGGGATGGGGAACGCCGGGTGCGAGCAGCATACCGGCCTCCCGCCCATAGGTTCCCTCAAGGTTCCCCCCTTTGCGATGTGTCCGCTGAAGCCTCGGCGAAGGGGGGACAGGGGGGATTTTTCTTTTCTTAATTCACCAGCTTTTCCGGAGAAGACAGGCATCCATGCACCACCACGAGAAAGTAGCAGTCATAGGGGCCGGTAGCTGGGGGACCACCCTGGCCGACCTTTTGTCCAAAAGGGGTCACCAGGTAACGCTCTGGGCGTACGAGCCCGAGCTGGTCGAGGAGATGCGGACAACCCGCGAGAACAGCATGTTCCTCCCCGGCATCAAGCTCCACGAGAAGCTCTCCTTCACCAACGAGCTGGCCGAGGCGTACCGGGGCTGCACCATGGTGCTCTGCGTGGTCCCCTCCCAGCTGGTCCGGCGGGTGATGGGGGGATCGGTTTCGCTCATCCCCACCGATGCCGTCTTCGTCTCCGCCTCCAAGGGGATCGAGGTCGACACCCTGGACACCGTCTCGCAGATCTATCAAGAGATCCTCCCTCCCGAGCTCTACGCCCGCTTCGCCGCCCTCTCCGGCCCGAGCTTCGCACGCGAGGTGGCGCTCGAGATGCCGACCGCGGTGGCCGCCGCCGCCGAGAGCGAGGAGATCGCCCGCCGCGTGCAGGAGGCCTTCACCACCAGCTTCTTCCGGGTTTACCGTAACGACGACGTGACCGGGGTCGAGCTCGGCGGGGCCATCAAGAACGTGATCGCCATCGCCGCCGGGATCTCCGACGGCCTCGGCTTCGGGTGCAACACCCGGGCCGCCCTCATCACCCGCGGGCTCGCCGAGATGACCCGCATGGGGATCGCCATGGGAGCCCAGGCCTCGACCTTCGCGGGGCTGGCCGGCATGGGGGACCTGGTGCTGACCTGCACCGGCGATCTCTCCCGCAACCGTTCGGTCGGCATCCAGATCGGCCAGGGGAGAAAGCTCTCCGAGATCCTGGGCGAGATGCGGATGGTGGCCGAAGGGGTGAAGACCACCGAGTCCGCCTACAACCTGGCGAGAAAGCTCAAGGTGGAGATGCCGATCATCGAGAAGATGTACCAGATGCTCTACGAAGACAAGCCGGCCCGCGAAGCGGTGCTGGAACTGATGACCCGTAACCTCAAAGCGGAGTAAGCGGGACGATCCTACGGTAAGTCCCCCTTGCCCCCACCTTTGACAAGGGGGGGGCCTTGCCTTTCCCCGGGATCCCGAGGGGCGGCAGATCGTGACTAATCAGTAAATACAAAGGATGGCGATGCAACCTCGTTTTGGCATACGAACCAAGCTGCTTCTGTCCATCCTCGCCATCCTTCTCCTCTCCTATTCCACCCTTCTCTATTCGACCATGAACACCCTCTCCGCTTCGCTCCACAACGAGTCGCAGCGGAGCCTCGAAGCCAACCTGAAGTTCGCCCGCAGCCAGTTCAGCGACCGTTCCGACATCGTCAAGTACACCCTTTTGCAGTCCTCGCTCTCCAACACGCTCCAGGCGCACCTCGCCGGGCGCGAGAAGGGGGCGCTGGTCGTGCGGCTCAACAAGTGGCACACGGTCCTCCCCTTCCTCGACCTCATGGTGGTGCTCGACCGCAACAAGCGGATCCTCGCCAGGATGGACGGCAAGGCGGCCGGCCAGACGGTGGAATTCCCCGGGGTGGTAGACCAGGCCATGGCGGCCAAGAAGGTGATCACCTCCACCGAGCTCATTCCCGCCCCCCTCCTCTGCCGGGCCGGGGTGACCGGGTTCTGCGGGGGGGCGCGGGCCGGGGGCGAGGCCATGGTGGTCACGGTGACCGTTCCCATCCTCGACCAGAGCGGCCAGGTCCTCGGCTGCGTGGTTACCGGGGACATCATGAACCGGCACCCGAACCTCCCCACCGAGCTCAAGGACGTCTTCGGTTCGGACGTGGTGGTGACCATCACCCAGCGGGGGATGAGGATCGCCTCCTCGCTTCCCCAAAGCCAGGCGAGCTCCTACCATCTCGACGCCCGGGTGATGGACTCGCTGGAGCGCGGCGAGATCTTCCGCGGCGACACCACCATCGACGGCATCCAGTACGAGACCGCGGTCGATCCGCTGCTCAACTCGCGCGGGGAATTCGTGGGATCGCTCGGGGTGGCGGTCTCCATGGAGCGCTTCAGGAAGCTTCGGCAGGAGAGCCTCGACAACATCATGGCCTCCGCCATCCTCGGCATCATCGCCTCCTTCGGGCTTGCCTTCATCGCCTCCCGCAAACTCACCGGCCCCCTGAGGGAGCTCGCCGCCAAGGCCCGCCGCATCGAGCGCGGCGATTTCGATCAGCGGGTCGAAGAGACCCAGTCCGACGAGGTGGGGGTGCTGGCCACCTCCTTCAACACCATGGCCCAGGCCCTTAGGGACCGGGACCGGATCATCAACAGGAAGACCGGCGACCTCCAGGATCTCAACGAGCAGCTGGAGAAGAAGGTCACCGACCGCACCTCCGCCCTCACCATGGAGATGGGGAGGCTCGAGGCGGTGCTCACCTCGCTCGCCGAGGGGGTCGTGGTGACCGACCGCGACAACCACGTGGTGCTCTATAACCCGGCCGCCCAGGAGATGTTCGGACTGGTCCCCCACCGGGTGATCGGGCAGGCGATCGAGAGGGTATGCCAGCTCGGCGGTTTCGAGGGGCTGATCGGGCGCATCCGCGAGCTGCGCGACCCCGAGGCATGGGGAGGGAGCAGCGTGGACATGTCCGTGCGGGGGAAACCGTTCAAGATCTACCTCTGCTCCCTCAACGACGAGCAGGAGGAGTTCGGCGGCATCGTCGTCTCCATGAGGGATGTGAGCGTCGAGCAGCAGGTGGACCGGATGAAGACCGACTTCATCTCCACCGTCTCCCACGAGCTGAAGACCCCGCTCACCTCGATGAAGGGGTCGCTCCAGCTCCTTTTGAACCGCGGCAAGTGGCTGACCGATACCGAAAGGCAGCTTTTGACGGTATGCTTCCGGAACACCCAGCGGCTCATCCGCCTGATCAGCGACATCCTCGACATCTCCGGGATCGAATCGGGGGGGATGCTCTTCACCTTCCGCCCGCTCGCCTTGGGCGAGGTGGCGGTCTACGCGGTCGAGGAGATCAAGTCCTACGCCATGAGCCGCGGGATCACCATCGTCAACACGGTCGGCGAGCATCTCCCGCACGTCTACGGCGACAGCGACCGTCTCATCCAGGTGATGACCAACCTCCTCTCCAACGCGGTGAAGTTCTCGCCGGATGGAAAGGTGGTGATGGTGACCGCCGAGCGGGAGGGGAACTACGTAGTGGTCTCGGTGGCCGACCGCGGCAAGGTGATCGAGCCCAACGACCGCGACAAGCTTTTCAAGAAATTCCAGCAGATCCGGGGAACGGAGCGGCAGAAGGGGGGGACCGGACTGGGCCTCGCCATCTGCAAGGAAATCGTGGACCGCCATCACGGGCGGATCTTCTACACGGCAGCCAAGGAGTACGGGAACACCTTCAGCTTCACGGTGCCGGTCATGGGGGAAACCGATGGACAGGGATAAGATACTCATCGTTGACGACGAGGCGGACATCGCCCTCATTCTTAAACTTCAGCTGGAGGACGCCGGTTACCAGACGGTGAGGGCCCGCGACGGGGTGGAAGCGCTGGAGACCCTGGACCGGGAAGCCTTCTCGCTCATCCTCCTGGACATCAAGATGCCCCGCATGGACGGGCTCGAGGTGCTCGGCAGGATCGGGGGGGAGAAGGTCCCGGTGGTGATGATGACCGCCCACGGCTCCGAGGACATCGCGGTCGACGCCATGAAGAAGGGGGCGCTCGACTACATCTCCAAGCCGTTCGAGACCGAGGACATGCTCCAGAAGGTCAAGCGCGCCATCGCCCAGGACCGGACCCGCAAGGAGAAGGAGAGCCTGGCCCGCCAGCTCGACGAGGAGCGCCTCAAGATGCAGGCGGTCCTGCACGGGATGGCCGACCTCCTTTTGGCGGTGGACATCGAGGGGAGAATCATCACGGCGAGCCGCCAGGCGGCCAAGGTGCTCTGCGACGGCGGCTGCGTGCTTACCGGGCAGATCCTCGAGGACGTTTTGAGGGCCGATGTGGCGGGTGGGGAGCTCCCGAGCCGGACCGTGCTCCGCACCGGCGAGCCCTGCCTCGACGTGGCCTACACGATGAGGGCGGGGACCAAGGAGATTCCGGTCCTCTCCTCCGCCGCCCCCCTGCGTAACAGCGCAGGCGAAGTGGTGGGAAGCGTCGAGATCATCCGCGACATCTCCAAGCTCAAGGAGCTCGAGCAGGAGAAGGAGGATTTCGTCTCCATGCTCTCCCACGACCTCAAGTCCCCCATTACCGCGGTGGTTGGGTCCATCGACCTCGTGCGCGAGGCGAAGCTCGGGCCGGTCAACGGTGAGCAGGTGGAGTACCTCGAGGCGGCGGTGGAGTCGTGCGAGGAGATGGTGGAGATGATCGACACCCTGCTCGGCATCCACAAGTTCGAGGCCGGCAAGATGCGGCTCCAGTTCCGCGAGGAGAACCTGACCCTTTTGGCAGCCAAGGCGGTGGCCAAGTCGCAGCCGGTGGCCCAGCGCGGCGAGATCAAGCTCCTCGCCACGGCGCCCGCCGAGCTCCCGTCGGTCTCCGTCGACCGTAGCGCCATCAACCGGGTGCTGGGGAACCTCCTCTCCAACGCGGTGAAGTTCACCCCGCAGGGGGGCAAGATAGAAGTGGCGCTCGACCTGGTGGAAGACGTGGCGTCCGTGGTGGGCGAGATCCCGCCGGAGAGCTACCAGGAGCGGGAACTTCCCAGGGAAGGGGCCTTCGTGCGGATGCAGGTGCGGGACACCGGGGTGGGTATCCCGGAGGAATCGCTGGGGACCATCTTCGACCGCTTCGTGCAGGCGAGGAACCGGCGGCTCGGCAAGACCCGGGGGACCGGCCTGGGGCTCGCCTTCTGCAGGAAGGCGGTCGACGCCCACAACGGCTTCATCTGGGCCAAGAGCAAACTGGGCGAGGGGAGCATCTTCACCATCATCCTCCCCGCACTCCCCGAGGAACCGGAAGAATAATCAAGGTCAACGGCGATAGAACGCGGATGACGCGGATTGAACGGATTTACGCGGATACTGCGAAAACCTTTTAAAGTTGAACCCGGAAACTAGGTCCCCCCCTTGTCAAAGGGGGGGCAGGGGGGATTTGCAGTTAGAAAGCGGCCACCAGGGTCCCCCCCTGTGCTCACACCGGCCACCCGCCTCACCCCGTAAAAGTTGGGTCAAAAAAGAAGCATCTGTCATAAAAGTAAAATACTCTAAAAAAGTATTCTCATTATCCCCCTTTGTGTTGTAGAATCTATGGTACGCTTTAGCAGACGGCAGATACGTTAACTCTCAGGCAGAGAAGCAGTGCGGCGCTCACAGCGCTTGAAGGCGGGCGATGCCCTCCTCTGTGTTTCCTGTTATCGTTTCTATCTGATATGGCCGGGGGCGACCATGACAAACCTGAGCGACGGAAGCTACAGGGAACTTTTCGACGGTAACCCGCAACCGATGCTAGTACTGTGCGGGGAAAACGGCAGAGTGCTGGCAGCCAATCGTGCGGCCCTCTCTTTGTACGGCTACGGCCGCGAAGAACTTATGGACCGTACTCTGCGCCAGCTTACCGCCGCGGACGGCACCATTCCCCCCGGAACCGGCGATCGCGTCTCCTCAGACCGCCACCGTAAGAAAGACGGCACCCTCTTCGGCGTCGATCTTCGCTGGCACTCCACCACCTTCGAAGGGCAAACGGCCGAGCTCGTCACCATCAGCGAGGCACGCGAGGCGCGGGTAGCCGACCTTGAGCGCCAGGTGGCCGATCGCGCCGCCGAGCTCAACTCCTCCCAGCGCGAGCTGGAAACCTTCTGCTACTCCCTCTCCCACGATCTCAAGGCCCCCATCCGCCACATCGACGGCTTCAGCAAGGCCATCCTGGACGACTTCTCCCCGCAGCTCGACCCCCAGGCGCGCGAATACCTGGTGCGGATCGGCCAGTCCGCCGCCAAGATGTCGCAGCTTCTCGAGGCGGTCGGCCAGCTCGCCCGGGTCTCCCGCACCGACCTCGACCGGCAGCCGGTGAACCTGAGCGTCCAGGCCCAGATCTACCTTTTGGGGCTCAAGCACCGCTTCCCCGGCCGCGATGTGGAGATCGACGTGGCGGAAGGGGTGAGCGTGCAGGCCGATCCCCGGCTGGCCCGCCAGCTGGTGGAGATCCTTCTGGACAACGCCTGGAAGTTCTCCTCCAAGACTGAAAGCGCCCGGATCGAGTTCGGAGCCGCGGAGAAGGAGGGGGAACTGGTCTGTTTCGTGCGCGACAACGGCGCAGGATTTGACATGGCCTACGCGGAAAAGTTATTCTCCGTCTTTCACCGGCTGCACCGCGCCGACGAGTTCGAAGGAAGCGGCGTGGGGCTTGCGGTGGCCCAGCGGATCGTCCGCCGCCACGGCGGGAGGATCTGGGCCGAGAGCGCACCCGGCAAAGGCGCCATCTTCTATTTCACCCTTCCTGCACCGCAATAACGAGAACAAGGCAGCACGATGTCCAAACTCCTGAAGGTCCTACTGGTCGAAGATTCCCCCGAAGACGGCATGCTCCTTTTGCGCGAGTTGAAGCGCGGAGGTTACCAGCCCCAGCACCGCCGGGTGGAGAGCGCGCCCCAGATGCGGGAGACGCTGAAGGCCGACAACTGGGACGTCATCCTCTCCGACTACCATCTCCCCGGCTTCGACGCGCTCGGAGCCCTGCGCGTGCTCCACGACAGCGGGCAGGATCTCCCCTTCATCATCATCTCCGGCAAGGTCGGCGAGGACCTCGCGGTCGCCGCCATGAAGTCCGGCGCCCACGATTACCTCATGAAGGACAACCTGACCCGCCTGATCCCCGTGGTCGAGCGGGAGCTCAGGGAGGCTTCCGAGCGGCGGGTACACCGGGCCACCCAGGAAGAGGTGGTGCGGGCCAAGGCCGAGTGGGAGGCGGTCTTCAACGCGGTCTCCGACCTGATCTTCATCACCGATTCCGAGGGGATCGTGGAGCGGTGCAACCGCAGGGCGAGCGACTACTTCGGCGGCTACGGGCAGGTGCTCGGGCGCTGGATCGACGCCATCTTCTTCGGGGAGGGAGAACCGGAGCAGAAAGTCTTCCGCTTCGTCCACATGATGGGGAACGAGGTCGAGGAGGACGTCACCTTCCCGAACCTGAAGGGGTGGTACAACGTAGCGAGCTACCCGATGAAGTTCGAGCACGGCCGAAGCGGCTACGTCTTCATCATCAAGGACATCACCAAGAGGCGCGAAGTCGAAGAGGAAAAGCGGACCACCGACCGCGAGCTCCTCACCATGTACGCGGTCGCCTTCAAGCTCAAGTACACCCAGGGGCTCGCGAAGCTGACCGGCGAGCTCCTCTTCCAGCTGCACAACATGCTGCAGATGGAATTCTCCTTCATCCATCTCTACCGCAAGGAGCGGCTGGCCATGCAGGGCTCCCTCGGCCTCTCCGCCGGGATGGACGCCGCCATGAAGTCGCTCCCCAAGACGAGCCAGTGGAGTCACCTCACCCAGAAGGGGAAACCGTTCGAGGGGGACGGTGCCGACGACCGGTTCCCGCCCAAGGCGCGGGGCGAGGCCAAGGAGATGGGGATCCATTCCTGGTGCTGCGTGCCGATCATGGTCGGCCAGGAAGTGGTCGGGGCCATGACGGTCGGGACCCGCTCCGAGCGCGTGTTCAATCCCCGCGAAGTCTTTCTCCTCTCCTCCATCGCCGGGCAGTACGCGGTCCTGGTGGAGAACTACAACCTGTACGACCAGATGAAGGAAAAGGCCGACGAGCTCTACCGGAGCAAGGAAGAGCTGAAGGTCAACCTGCAGAAGGTGAGGAGAGCCAACCTCGAGCTGGGGAGGCTCAACACCGCCAAGAACAACTTTATCGGGATCGCCTCCCACGAGCTGAAGACACCGATCACCTCCATCATGGGGGGATCCGAGTTCCTCCTGAAGTATTCCGGCCTGCAGATGACCCCGGAACAGCACAGTATCCTCGCCTCCGTGTACGAAGGAGCCTCCCAGCTAAGAAAGCTCGTCGAGGATCTCCTCTCCATCTCGCGGATCGAGACCCAGGGGACTAGCCCGCAGAAGCGTCCCGTCAATCTGGTGCAGCTCGCACGCGAGGCGCACGACCTGTTCATCCTCCCCCTCTCCGAGCGGCACATCGCCGTCCACGTATCCGGAGACGAGAGCCCGGTCCCGGTCGACGAGGCCTTCGCGCTTTTGGCGGTGAAGAATCTTTTGGAAAACGCCATCAAGTTCACACCCGACGGCGGGACCGTCGAGCTGACCGGCAGCAAGGTCAAGTCGAACCAGGTGAAGAGCATGGTGAAGACCCTCAAGCACTTCTACCCGAACTTCCCGGGGAACCTGGCCCAGGCCGGCACCTACTACCATTTCCAGGTAAAGGACTCCGGGATCGGGATCCCCGAAGAAGAGCGGGTGCGGATCTTCGACAAGTTTTACGGCGTGGGAGAGATCGAGCACCACACCTCCGGCACCACCGCCTTCATGAGTAAAGGAAGCGGCCTGGGGCTCTCCATCGTCAGGGGGATCATGGAAGTCCATCAAGGCGCCGTGTGGGTCGAAAGCGAAGAAGGGAAAGGAAGCACCTTCTCGCTCCTGTTCCCGCTATAGGCAAAACCATAGAACGCGGATGACGCGGATTGAGCGGATCAACGCGGATAAATCAAAGGCTTAAGGGTTACCCCGAAGTCAGGATCTTTAACGATTTTGACGTATCCCCCATAGCATGTGTTTGATCCGCCTTTATCCGTAGTTTCCGTGTCATCCGTGTTCCCATGTTTTCGCCTTAACTCTAAAGCCTTTCGGGTTTAATCCGCGTAAATCCGCCCAATCCGCGTCATCCGCGTTCCGATTTTGATTTTGCTTAAGGTGTAACCCAGAGTTTTTGTCTAATCCGCCTTTATCCGTTCCATCCGTGTCATCCGTGTTCCCCTGGTTTAGGTTCATAGTTCCAGATTTTGACCCATTCGCCTTGTCCCCGATTTCCATGTAAACTTCAACCATGCACCCAGCCATCCGCCTGCACGAAATAACCAAGACCTACGGCGACTTCACCGCCGTCAACAGCTTCAACCTCGAAGTCGAGCGCGGCACCGTCTTCGGCCTCCTTGGCCCCAACGGCGCGGGCAAGACCACCCTGATCAAGATCCTCACCACCCTCATGCGTCCGACCTCCGGCGACGCCTTCGTCGAGAATTACAGCGTCACCACCGCCGGCAAAAACGTCCGCAGCGTCATCGGCGTCGTCCCCCAGGAAAACAACCTCGACCGCTACCTGACCGCCCGGGAAAACCTCATCCTCCACGCCCGTCTGCACGGCATGCCCTCCTCCGAGTACAACCGGCGCATCGACGAACTGTTGGAGATGACCGGCCTCTCCGGCCGCCAGAAAGATTTCCCCGACACCTTCTCCGGCGGGATGCAGCGCCGCCTGATCGTCGCCCGCGCCCTCGTGCACGAGCCCCGCGTCCTGTTTCTGGACGAGCCGACCACCGGCCTCGATCCCCAGTCCCGGCGCGGCGTATGGGACTACATCCGCGGCCTCAGGAAGACCATGACCGTCTTTCTGACCACCCACTACATGGACGAGGCCGACATGCTGTGCGACCGGATCATGATCATGGACCACGGCGTCTCCCTCGCCGACGGCACCGCCGCCCAGCTCAAAGAAGCCTTCTCCAGAGCCCACGTGTACGAAGTCGAGTTCAGGGAGAACAGCGAACAGTACGAAAAAGTGATCCGCGCCCTCCCCTTCGTGAGAAACGTCGAGAAGATAGAAGAGACCTACCGGATAACCTTGGAGAGCGAGCGGTACATAAAGCAGATGATGGACGCCCTGTCCGGCGCGGAGATACGGAAGATCTGTCTAAAAGAGCCGACCCTGGAAGACGTCTTCATCTCCCTGACCGGGGAGAAGATAAGGGAGTAACGATAAAGGCGGATAAACCAGAGGCATTAGAACGCGGATGACGCGGATTGAGCGGATCACCGCGGATACGGCAAAGGCGAAAGGCAGAGACAAAGCATGGAACACGGATGACACGGATTGGACGGATAACGGCGGATACGGCAAAACCTATTTAGGGTAAAACCTGAAACCGGAACGGAAGTCAAAACCATAGAACACGGATGACGCGGATTGAACGGATAACCGCGGATACTGCAAAAGCACGTTCAGTTATGCTTAGGTTTAAGGTGTAACCCCCAAAGTTTTTAGTTTGATCCGCCTTTATCCGTAAAAATCCGTGTCATCCGTGTTCCCAGGTTTAGGGTTAACCCCAAAGCTTTAAGGTTTAATCCGTGTAAATCCGCCCGATCCGCGTCATCCGCGTTCCGGTTATGTTTAGCTTTACGCTGTACCCCAAAAGTTTTGTAGGCTTGATCCGCCTTTATCCGTTCCATCCGTGTCATCCGTGTTCCATCGTCCTTTACGGAGCCGATAAATGTTCAAAGGTGCGATATCAATCTGGGGTCGCGACATGCTGGTCCTCCGCCGGAGCATCCTCTCCGAGCTGATCGCCGTCGTCGCCTACCCCCTCACCCTCTACCTTGCCTTCGGCTACGGCCTCAAAGGCTACATCAACGCCGTCGACGGCGTCCCCTACTCCCTTTTCATCGCCCCCGGCCTCATCTCCATGACCGCCGTCAACGCCGCCTTCGACGAATCCGCCTGGAGCATGTGGTTCCACCGCCGCGTCCAGCGCACCATCGAGGAATACCGCACCACCCCGGTCACCGTGTACGACATCGTCATCGGCAAGATCTTCTCCGGCTTCTCCCAGGGCTCCATCAAAGGCGCCGTCGTCTTCCTGGTCATCGCCCTCCTGACCCCCTTCCGGATCGACTACGCGCACCTCCCGCTCTACCTCCTGGTGATCGCCATCTCCTCCATGACCTTCTCCTGCTTAGGGACCATCTGCGGAACCGTCATCGACAAGCCGGAAAACATCGGCCGCGTCAATTCCGTCGTCATCGTCCCCCTCATCTTCATGGCCGGGATCTTCTTCCCCCTCTCCTCCTATCCGGCGATGATCCTCCCGATCATCAAGCTCCTGCCGACCACCGCCGTCTTCGAAGGCGCACGCGACGCCCTCCTCTTCGGAACCGTCCCCCTCCCCTACCTGATCAATCTCGTCCTCACCGCCGCCCTCCTCTTCGCCATCGCCGTCTACACCTTCAACCGCAAAATGTCCGAGTAGCCACGGAGAAAATCTGATTTAGCCACTGAGACACGGAGAACGTCCGAGAAAACCATAGCCACGGAGACACGGAGAACATCTGAGACACCAAAACTGGGGGGTGACTTAAAGACGGAAAGTCTTTGATTTGGCCCTCCCCAAAAGTTTGTTGTTAGGCATTTGCCTCACTCAGATTTACTCCGTGTCTCCGTGGCAAAGGGTTCTCAGAAGTTCTCCGACCTCCTCCGTGACAAAGATTAAAGCCTTTTTCTTTTCTCCGGTTTCCTCCGTGTCTCCGTGGCAAACGCCTTTCAGCGATTATTCTTGAGTTATAAACCCCTTTCATAGTAATCTTTGCGTTAAACTTCTACCCTGGTCATCAGCCCACCCAGAAGGGGTGAGCCGGATGAGAGAGCGCTCCTGTTGCAGAGCCAGAACCTTTGGCGCGAATACCATTCCCTGCCCAAGTCTATGAGCCCCCCGCCGCACGCCGCGCCATCCAGGACGACATTGGAGAAAATAGATGGCTGAAGAGTTTGTGCCCAAATGGATAGCCTGGGAAACTACCCAGCGCTGCAACCTCAAATGCGTCCACTGCCGCTGCTCCTCCGAGCTGACCTCGTCCGAGGGGGATTTCACCACCGAAGAAGGTAAGAAGCTGATCAAGGAGATCTCCGAGTTCTCCAAACCCGTCATGGTCCTCTCCGGCGGCGAGCCGCTGATGAGGCCGGACATCTTCGAACTGGCCGAGTACGGCACCTCGATGGGGCTCCGTATGTGCATGGCCACCAACGGCGCGCTCGTCACCGACGAAGTCTGCGAGAAGATGAAGAAAGCCGACATCAAGATGGTGTCGCTCTCCCTCGACGGTTCCACCGCCGAGACCCACGACAATTTCCGCCAGTGCCCGGGCTCCTTCGAAGGAGTCATGCGCGCGGCCGAGCTCTTCAGGAAACACGGCCAGAAGTTCCTGGTCAACTCCTCCTTCACCAAGCGTAACCAGACCGACATCGCCGCCACCTTCAAAGTCGCCAAGTCCATCGGTGCCACCGCCTGGTACATGTTCATGATCGTCCCCACCGGCCGTGGCGAAGAGATCATGAACGAGCTGATCTCCAAAGAAGACTACGAAGAGATCCTCGACTGGCACTACCACCAGGAGAAGATGGAAGACGACATCCTCATGCGTCCGACCTGCGCGCCCCACTACTACCGGATCGTGCCGCAGAAAGCCAAAGCCGAAGGCGAGAAATTCGAGCGTCGCTCGTTGACCTTCTCCACCGGCGGCGGCAAGGGCTGCATCGCCGCCCAGACCATCTGTCTCATCGACTGCTACGGCAACCTGAAGCCCTGCAGCTACTTCCACAGGACCGCCGGGAACGTGAAAGTCACCCCGTTCAAAGAGCTCTGGGAGAACAGCGAGATCTTCAAAGATCTGAGGAACTTCAAAGCCTACAAAGGCAAGTGTGGCCAGTGTGAGTACATCAACGTCTGTGGTGGCTGCCGGGCGAGAGCCGATGCCGTGCATGGCGACTACATGGAAGAAGAACCGTTCTGCAACTACGTACCGATAAAGGTACAGCGCGAGCAGGACAAGAAGTAAGGCGAACCATAGAACGCGGATGACGCGGATTGAGCGGATCCCCGCGGATTAACCCAAAGCTTTTAGGGTTAAACCAAGATTTAAGGCCTAGACCCAGGTGTTCCCCTAAAAGCCTTTGCTTGATCCGCCTTTATCCGTAACATCCGTGTCATCCGTGTTCTATCAAGGTTCAGATTTTGTTTTAACCCCAAAGATTTAGATTTATCCGCGTAAATCCGCGTAAATCCGCACAATCCGCGTCATCCGCGTCATCCGCGTTCTATTCGCTTTTGCTTTTTGTGCTTTTATCCGCTTTTATCGTTTGTACTTTTTTTAAACCAAGGAGGGATATTCAATGAATACTAGATTTCTCGACGCCTGTTGGGGGAAGCCCGTTGACGTAGTACCTGTCTGGCTGATGCGTCAGGCCGGCCGTTACCTTCCCGACTACATGCGCGTTCGTTCCACCTGCACCTTCCTCGAACTGTGCAAGACCCCCGAGCTGGCCTGCGAAGTGACCGTCCAGCCGGTCGACATCCTCGGTGTCGACGCCGGCATCCTCTTCTCCGACATCCTGACCCCGATCGAGCCGATGGGTATGAAACTCGACTTCACCCCTGGCCCCGTCTTTGAAAAGCCGATCCGCACCATGGCCGACGTCGAAGCACTGAAGATCCCCAAGATGGAGACCGACGTCCCCTACGTGCTCGAGGCCCTGAAACTCATCCGCAAGGCCCTGGCCACCAAGGTTCCCCTGATCGGCTTCGGCGGCGCCCCCTTCACCCTCGCCTGCTACATGGTTGAAGGCAAAGGCTCCAAAGACTTCGCCGCCCTTAAGAAGATGATGTACGCCGAGCCGGAAGTGTACGCCGCCCTGATGGAGAAGATCACCACCATGGACATGGAGTACCTGAACGCCCAGATCGCCGCCGGTGCCCAGGCCATCCAGATCTTCGACACCTGGGGAGGCATGCTTTCCCCCGCCGACTACGAGCGCTACGTCCTCCCCTACACCCAGCGTCTCATCAACGGCCTGAACCGTACCAACGTCCCCGTCATCCACTTCGTTAAAGGCGCCGGCACCATGCTCGAGATCGTGAAGCAGGCAGGTGGCGACGTGATGGGCCTCGACTGGCACATCAACCTCGGCAAAGCCCGTGACATTCTCGGCGACATGGCCGTCCAGGGCAACCTCGACCCGACCGTGTTGTTCGCCCCGAAGGAAATCATCGAGCGCGAAGTGAAAAGGGTGCTCGACGAAAACGCCGGCCGCCCCGGCCTGATCTTCAACCTAGGCCACGGCATCCTTCCCACCGTCCCACCGGAAAACGCCATCTACATGGTAGACTGCGTCCACCGACTCTCGCAGAAATAGGCGCTTCGTCAAAGGGCGGCCCCGAAAGGGCCGCCCTTTTTTGTACCTGAGCCAGGAGGCTATCAGGAAATTTGCCTATGTTTTGCCTTGCAAAATACCAATAGCTTTGTTCTAATCTGCCTCGCTGAATACGTGCAGTTAAATCGCAAAGACTTTCGGGCCTATTTGGCGTTTGTTCAACCGACAAGATGGAAACACCATGAAACGCATGGGTGGTGTTCAATCCAGCAAGCATCAAACACAGGAGAAGGTGTATGGACCCGTTGCTGTTAAGTGAACGTATAAAGAGGACAATAGAATTGAGCGAAAGCCAATTCCGTGAGTTTAAAAGCGCCTGGGAGGGGCACCCTGACAATAAAAAGCCACGGGATTCAAAGTCAGTTGCAAAAGATATAAGCGAAACTTTGGTTTCCTTTGCAAATGCTGAAGGTGGTGAACTTCTTATAGGTGTTGAGGATGACGGTACAGTAACAGGCATAGGATATAGGGATGAAATAATTGGTAACCTCTTGGCCATCCCTAAAACTGGAGTGCATAAAGATACTCCGTTGGTGGGTGCTATAGCGAGAACTATTGCGATTGAAGATAAAACGATCCTCTACTTCTCCATTGATAAAAGCACTGTAACTGTACACCAAACGAGCGACGGCAAGTGCATGCAGCGAAGAGATAGGGAAAATTGTCCTGTTTCAGCAATGCATTTACAGTTTGAGAGGCAAGAACAACTTTCTCGCGAGTACGATCGATCTTTTGTTGATCGCGCTGAGGTTCTTGATCTTAATTTAGATTCAGTAAGAAACCTTTCTGAGTACATAATAAAAATGTCACCCGAAAAATGCCTTCAATACTTAGGTCTAGCCGAGTACGGAATGGGCCTTTTAAAACTACGACGAGCAGCGCTTCTCCTCTTTGCGAAGGATGTATCTCTTTGGCACCCTCGTTGTCAGGTACGGGTAGTTCGAGTACGTGGAATCGAGATGAAGACCGGAAGGGAATACAATGTAACCTATGACGAGGTTGCAAGAGGAAACATTCTCGAACTCATCAATTCGGCGTGGGAAAAACTTAGACCGCATTTGGTTGAGACAAAATTAACTCCAGATACTTTGTTTAAAGAGCAGGTGATGTACCCGGAAGATGCGTGCAAAGAGGCATTGATCAACGCCGTCGTACACAGAGATTATAGCATTGAAGGTCAAGGAATTGAGATATTTATCTACGATGACCGTATGGAAATCAAATCACCTGGCAGTTTATTGTCAACTATTAAAGTTGATGAGTTGCGAAAGCTTTCCGGAAGGCACGAATCTCGAAATGCTTTAATTGCGAGAACTTTAAAGGAAATAGGTTACGTTAGAGAAATGGGTGAGGGAATGAGGCGCATTTTTCAATTAATGATGCAATCAGATCTTGTTCAGCCCGAACTCAAGTCAGTGCCCGGAACCTTTTCTATCACCCTCCGCCACAGATCTGTTTTTTCGGAAGCTGATCAGGTATGGCTTAATGGATTTAAACCTATCAAGCTGAGTAGAGAGGAGATGTTGATTGCATTGTTGGGGAAGGCAGGAAAAAAAATTTCTCCTCAGCAGATATATGACACATTAAATCTGGTTGATTGGGATGTGTATAGAAGTATTTTTGAACAGGCCCACTGGAAGGGGCTTATTTACAACGCAATGGCAAAAAGCGAGAAAAACCGACTTGCAGCTAACAAGAAAATGTCCAAAAGAGAGTTACCACGCATTGCTGTCCATGATCCTGAAGTTATTGAAAAAAGTTTACTTGATATTTTTTCGGCCATACGTTCAATAGGACCAATCAGAATGTTTGATACAAAGTTCATAGAAAACATCACGTCACGTCTTCCTGAGGGTAACATTTATAAAAGTGAGTTAAGTATTACGCATTTTACTAAATTATTAGTGTTCATTCAAGTGATTGACGAAAATAAACTTCCAACTAAGTTAACTGAAAGAATGTGGGATGATTCGACAGTCAGTGGCAATGAAATAAAAACTAAAGGTTTAAAGCAATTATCGCCACAACCTGCGTCAGGTCGAAGGCTATATGTGGCCAACCTACCAAGCAAGTGCAATAAAAAGGAAATAAACGAATTCTTTAGTAATTACGGAACTGTCACTGACATAGACAAAAGGCCCTACTTTGCCTTTGTAGAAATGTCAACTTGTGCTGAAGCTGAGACAATTTTGCGTGAACGTTCCCTGGAACTACTTGGGAGTATACTGAAAGTATCACCAGCAACACCAAAAGATAAAAAATAATGGCACACGGGGGGAAACAAGACCGGCATGAAGAGGAATGATTGGAAGCCTTTTTTGTCCGATGACGAGCAGCTACAGATTAAATTATCAATTGAAGCTCCAGAGCGGCAGGTAATTCTAATTGATTAATTTCACCTAGTGAATCTTGTGATAGCGTTTCATGCAAAGACTGTATTCACAGATAATGAGTTGACGGAATATTTAGAGAGAGCAGCGGCGACTATCTCGGTTCCAGATGGGTCTGCTACCTTTGCTCATTTGCTGAATCAACTGGTGAAGACGCAGAGGGGACGTCGAAGGCGTCGGCAGCAGAAATTCGAGGGGGTCACCCATTAAAGGCTGTCGGTCAAGGGCAAAAAACTCCCCTAAACAAGAACATTACCTTTCCTTGCTTTGTCGTTTGCAGTTACCGCCATCCGTACCGTTGCCGTTATTTCTTTCTATTTCGATGTCAGCCTCATCTACATCAAGTCACCCATCAGGATCTAGGCCGTTTTGACAGCCTCATCTCGGCACTTTCCGCCTTTCGCGGACCAGAAATTTCGGTTCCAGGCCGTGTCAAAGCGGTCTTCAAATGTCAAGTACGTCGCTTTGAATTTCTCAGAAAGAAATGCTGAGTACAGCAACAAAAAGAAGGGAGAATGAGATGACTGAACACGCAAAATTAGATAAATCAGTAGAAGACGAGGTTGCGAGACTAAAAAAGAATAGTTATTTTATTAGTCTTTTAGGAGCTGTAATCGGTGGAATCTCTTTGTTTGTTAGCACCTATGAGTTATTTTCCGGAACAATGGTCTTCTCAAAAATGGTTTCTTCCTTCCATAAGTGGTTCTACCATCCAGAAAATATCAACGAGGTAGTAAAGCTATTTACTGCAATAATTGGCGCAGCTGTAGGTTATAACATTATCAAAAAGGAGGATAGATAGATGGTTGCTATCCTCCAATATATTAACGAAGCTGCCGTGACATGTGCAATTATCGCCTTCACGGTAACTGCAATCGTTAGAATTCATGCGGGTGCTAAGTTGAGGTTGGAAGATCTCTTAATTAGGGGTATGGCTGCAAGCGCCATCCCGACCGGTTTCGCCCTTTTACTATCGGCATTCGACCCTTCTCTTCTTCAAAAGATGTCAGGATTCAATATCCACATAGCCACAGCAGGGTTGGCCCTCATATACATATCCTTGAAAAGTGTCTTCGATAAACCTAAAGAAATGGAGTTTGAGCGTCGGCCTTCACCTGCACCAATACCTGATTAACCATTTTGGAGAACGGCATGGGGGCAAAGGCTGGGGTCAGGCTTGCAATGTTGCAATCTAAGCTGACAGATTTGGGGAAAGCCTGGGGGGCAAGTCTTGAATGTTGAATCTCAATGGGGAGGAGAGCCGGAGGGGACGTAGGTATCTTATTAAGTTGTGAGCGGAATATTGCCTGAATGTAAAGGGGGGATATGTGAAATACGATCCAGGATGCGCACCTGAGCCTGCGGAATGGCTCGCTTTGGACGAGCAAATTCGCATGAAGCTTGTGGAAGATCATCACAACTCTGCCAACATAACCCTGCCGAATGTGACGCTCCATGCAGGTTTCCACGTCATCGTCGAGAATAGGATTGCGGAAGCCAATGCGCCGACTGTTGAT
This sequence comes from Geomonas sp. Red32, assembly GCF_023652955.1. Classification (GTDB taxonomy): domain Bacteria; phylum Desulfobacterota; class Desulfuromonadia; order Geobacterales; family Geobacteraceae; genus Geomonas. The sequence goes on from NZ_JAKLOY010000001.1 coordinate 1,043,339, forward strand.
GCGATCACTCGCCTGATGGGTGCAGGTGTGCCCCGTCATGACGCTGTCCACGCGGTCGCCTCGGTGCTCGCTGAAGAGATCAACGTCCTTATGAAGAGCAAGAACCCGGATGCAGGAAAGTTCGAGGACAAATTCGCGACCACAGTGGCGCAGCTAAATCCAAAGGACTGGATACAACCAGGCACGTGAATTCGAGGGGGCAGGTCTGGAAAACGGGATAGGGTGTCAAGTTCCAGACCTGACCCCTTAGTTTCCCTGCTCTCTACTCTACCCGAGGCCCTTACAGATTCTGCTGAAGACCCTAAATTTAAGGGAGACGAAATGCCGTTTAATTCCGAAACTAAAGCTAGAATGTTTATCCGGTGCGGAAGGTTGTGTTGCTTATGTTTGAAGCAGTGTGGCACCAACATCGAAGTTGCGCATATTGTAGATGAACATGCCGGTGGAAGCTGTGATGAAGAAAATGGTATACCGACCTGTTTTGATTGTCATCAGGAGATCGGGGCGTACAGTGATAAGCATCCAAAAGGGAATAAGTTTTCTGTGAATGAACTGAAAGCCCGCAGGGATCGTGTGTATCAACTTGTGGAAAGCGGGACTCTCTACGCTCAGGTAGTTGCTTCACAGGCCAGAAAAAATGCTGGGGATACAAGCTTTGTTGATTTGCCGGCCTCATCACCGCCTCCTTCGCCGTCTGCTGAAGGACAACGTTTGATGAAGGTGTTGTCATCTCGTGGTGGACTAGAGTCTCCAGCGCGGAAGCTACAGTTGCTTTCACAGGCTGACAGAGCCTATGTAATTGACGAACTATTAAGGCAAGTTTCGGATGAGCTCATATCTGGGGAAGACAATGAAATTACAATTCCTGTTTTGGCGCGAATCGCCAATTCCAATGTTGTTCCTGATCAGGAACGTTGTCTTATAGTAGAGAGCATGACTAGAAATGTGTCATTATTTGGCGATTTGGACTCAAAGATTACTCTTCTAAGATACGTGACACAGGAAACCCTTTTAGCCGCTTCTCCTGAAGTTAGATCCAGTCTCTTTGAAGAGCTAATTAATGTTGTTGGTCGTGATCAGTATGACGAAGTAAACGCACTTGTCCCTGTTTTAGTTGATCACGCTCTTGATATACCTTCCGAACTTAGAGGAGACTATATTGTAGCTTTGCTTGACCAAGCTGATTCTGATTCTTGGCATGGCGCTCCCGCGGCAGAATCCGCTCTCCGTCACTTGCCGGAAGAGGTCGTCAAGGATGGAATTCATCTTGTAGACCAAGATTTTCTGTACTGGAAAGGACGTAGACAATACGTTAAAGATTTCGTCAAACGTTATGAGAAGTTGGCGCACAGCGAGCAAAAGCAGCTTTTCCGAGACCTCCTCGTCTTAAGCAATGTTGATTTTGCTACCAAGTATTCTCCAACAGAAGACTGAGGGGGCAAAGGCTGGGGGCAGGCTCGCAATGTTGCAATCTCAGCTAACGACTTTGAAACTATGCAAGCCTGACCCGATGGCCTTCCTCTGGTGCGCTCCCACTACGTTATGCCTCCCACATAGGCCTGATAGTCGATGTAGTCGAATAGCGTTCTGATTTTCGGTTCGATGAAATATGATGGAGATATTATGCACACTATCTACGAACTCACGACCCTCTCTTGCCCGCTCTTGTCCTTGTCTAAGGCGTGGGACGGCGCGCGCGCTTTCATAGGCGAGGACGATGCGGCAGGCGAGCTTCTCGGTAGCTGGCGAACCGAGATCGGTCAACTCGGGCGGCTTTTGCTGTTGCGCGGCTTTGAGACCGCAGAAGAGTTGGCAGCCGAGCGTCGTCGTGCGCTCTTGAGCGTCGATCCATTCCACGCGGGTGGCGTTGTAACCGCGTTGAGCATGGAAAGTTATGCTCCATTCCCCTTCCTGCCTCCCGTTCAACCCAGGCCCATGGGCGGCATCTATGAGTTCCGCACCTACCATCTGAAACCGGGCGGCTTGCCGCCAACCCTTGCCGGTTGGAAAAAGGCAATCAAGCCAGCCCGTGAGTACACCAGTCATCTCGTCATTAACATGTACTCGCTGGACGGGCCGCCACGGATTACCCATATTTGGGGCTTCGAGAGTCTGGAACAACGCGCGGCGCTCCGCGCGAAGTTTTATGCTGCTGGGCTCTGGCCGCCTCAGGGAGGCCCAGAACAGATCGCGGAAGCAACTTCGACTATTGCTTTGCCCGAGGACTCGTCTCCGCTTCGTTGACGCTCCTAATTGGGGGCAAAGGCTGGGGTCAGGCTTGCAATGTTGCAATCTAAGCTGGCAGATTTCCAGAGGCAATGGGGGGACAGGCTTTCAAGTTCTCAAGTTGCTGACGAAGCGGTTGTTAACTTTAAACCTTCGAAGCCTGGTCCTAAAGAAGTCCCACGTGGGGGGATAACATGAAGATCACCTGCCCCTCGTGTGGGTTTGCTGCCGAGGTGCCCGAATCAAACATCCCGCACAATTCTGCTTCGGTCAACTGCCCGAGGTGCAAGACCTCTTTCCCCCTAGCACTCACCGCTTCGCCAGATCCCGCCCCCGATCCGAGGATGACCTGCCCGAAGTGCGACCACGAGCAGGAGCGAGCGGCGGTATGCGCCCGTTGCGGACTCATCTTCGCCAAGTACGCCTCACGTGCCTCCCAATCGAAAGTGCTGGAGGAGCAGGCCGCCGCGCCGGCTCCCCTCCCGGAGCCTGAAGCACCGGCGCCGGCGAAGCCGGTAAAGCCACCCGGTTGGCCTCAACTGGTCACCGGCTGCCTGGCCGCCCTTATCCTCTGCCTACCGCTGGTCAGAATGATGGGTGGCATCCTCGCGGGGAGCCACCTCATAAGCGAGAAGGGAGACATCGGAACCGGGATCCTGCTGGTAATGCTGGTGCTCTTCACCAACGGGGTCATCGCCCTTTACGGTGCCGCGGTCAGTTTCAAAAAAACCATCTTCGGTCCAGCCTTCGCCACCCATGTCACCGTGGTAGTCGTCGTCAGCCAGTTCACTGTCGGCGGTGGACTCTCCTTCCGCTTCTTTTACGCGATCTATGCCGTCATCCTGCTGTGCATCTCGTCCGGGGTGATGGCGCTGGCCAAGTGGGCCACCCGTGGCGTCATGATCTTCAACTGCCTGGCGCTGTTGCTGCTGGCCAACTACCAGACCGTCTCCAGGTTGTACAAGGGCGCTACCCACTCGATGCAGGTCGGGATCGATAATCGCAAGCACCAGGCGGAGCTGAAAGCGATCGACGAATTCTGGAGTAAAGTCTTTGCCGGCACCATCAGAGCGGAGGAGCTCAAGGCGAAGCATCCCAAGCTTTCCGCTCCCGAGGTGGCCGACGAGGAGATCAGTCTGCTCGAGAGAAGAATCGCGGCTGAAAAGCCTCATCTCGAGGAAAGACTCCTCGATGCCATGCTTGACCTCTTCAGCGGAAAACACCTGGAGGCAGTCGACTCGGTAACCCTGGACAAGCCGAGCGGAATGTCGGACGAAGAATACAAAAAGTACTACGAGAGTACCTTCAGCCGCAAAGATTACGGCGACAGGGCCATCTGCGCCCTCGTCACGTTGCCAGAGCTCCCTCCCAACATCATCGACCGAATCATCTCGTCTGCCACCAGCCCCGCGCCGTTGATCGCCTTTGCGAAATACCCCCAGGTAACCCCGGCCATTTTAAAAGCCGTTTTCGACCGCAGCCGTCGTGTCAATGCGGAAAGGGAGATCACAGAGGCGTTCAAGGCGTTGGCGTCCAATCCCGGCACTTCACCCCAGGTCATGTCGGCACTGGCGGGGACGAGAAGTGTGTTGATCATGAAGGATCTGGCGGCCAATCAGGGATGTCCGCAGGATCTGCTCGAGCGCCTGGCCCAGTCGACCATCGACAGGGTGGCGGACGCGGCCGGCAACAATCCGGCGGCCTCGCCCAAAGTGAAGGAGATCTACTACCTCCGCAGCCATTTCAGCAGCGCACGGCAGGGCGTCCGGCCGAGATGGAAAGAGGTGCTTGGCGCTGCGTCGGTTCCGGGAAGCATTTACATCGACACGACAGCGCCGGAGCCGGCATTCCACAACGCCTACAAGCTGAAAACGCTGGTAAAGCTCACCCAACCGTTACGGCCATCGGATGGTTCCGATGCAACGTGTGGATCCACCTACGCTATGGAGGAGAGCATAGTTGTCCTCTGTGCGGCAGACGAATTCGTTGCCGACGAGTCCGTTTTCACCAGGGGGATCCAGCTTTTCCATCAGACCAGATACGACAGCACGGGCAAGCTCATAAAGGAGCTAGAAATCCAGGGGGTTCATAACTTCTGTACTCCCAACTACAGCTTCGATGCCCTGAAAAGGATCGCCTGTCCTCGGGTACTGTGATAAAGGACAGGCAATGGGGGGACAGGCTTTCAAGTTCTCAAGTTGCTGACGTAGAATTCAAGGGGGCCAGGTCTGGAAACCGGAATAGGGTGTCAAGTTCCAGACGAGGCGAGAAGGGGCGACACTTGTCCATTTGGACCGGTGGCTGATTGACAGCAGGGAGCTTGAAGAGGGCTTGAAACTGCTTTAGGTTTGCCTGGAAGGAGATAATTTATGGACATGTTTATGAGTGCCGCCATCGAGGAGGCCGAGAAAGGGCTGACTGAAGGAGGAGTTCCCATAGGATCGGTCCTGGTTCACGACGGAAAAATTATCGGAAAGGGGCACAACCGCAGGGTCCAGGAAGGAAGTGTTGTTCTTCACGGGGAGATGGATGCGTTGGAGAATGCAGGGCGGCAGCCAGGATATGTTTATCGGCAATGCACCCTGTATACGACTCTATCACCTTGCTCCATGTGCAGTGGAGCGATCCTCCTGTATGGCATACCCAAAGTGATCGTCGGAGAGAACTCAACTTTTATGGGTGAAGAAGACCTGTTGCGCGCAAGAGGTGTTGAGGTTGAGGTGCTTCAAGATCCGAAATGCATCGAGTTAATGCAACGCTTCATCAGGGAGAATCCCGCAGTTTGGAACGAAGATATTGGTATCTAGCGTAATTCGAGGGGGTCAGTCTGGAAACCGGAAAAGGGTGTCAAGTTCCAGACCTGCCCCCTAAGGTTTTTTGAGGGGAGATGGGTGCTAGTAGATAGGAAGGGTGCGATGAAGCTGGGGATCACTGGGAAACTCGTTTTAAAAGCCGCCCTGTTGGCGATGCTCCTTGCTCTGGCTTCGAGTTGTGGTGGGGAAGGGGGGAGTAACCAGAAAACGGTGCTGAAACTTTCCACGACCGGGCTACCGTCGGAACCCATCTCCAGCATCTCCATCAGCATTGCCATGCCACAGGGAGTTCAACCACGACTCAATCCCGACCTTTCAGTTCCAGATTCCGTAGTACAGGTTTCCGGTGTCGCCATGCCGGGCTCGACAAGTAATGTGTGGTTCGGCTTGCCTCGTAATGGAAGTAATTTCGGTGGCGGCCTCAATTTCACTATCACCACTTCAAACCCTGCCGGCTTCGGAGTGGGCGAGTTTGCCACCGTCTCCCTTGATGCCGGTTCTCACACCTCGAGTGATTTCACCATCTCACCGCTATTCTCTGCGGCCGGTATCGACCATGCTCCCGTGTCCGGGATCTCGCCAACCCTTGCGGTCGTCTATGAGTGATGGAACTACAAAAGGGGCGAAGTAGGACGGCGGCTCGCAATTCGTGAAGGGGCAAAGGCTGGGGTCAGGCTTGCAATGTTGCAAGGTCGAATAATGCTCCGGTCAGGTCTGGAATCGGGCATCTCCCCCCGAGGCTTTCCTGTTACTTCAGCTGGCTGTCTTTGCTACCTCTCCGGTTGTAGAGCGCAGCCGCCTTCAGTTTCTTTTCGAGCTCCGCCTGGCAGGCAACACAATATCTGACTCCTGGCAGTGCTTTTCGGCGCGCTTCCGGAATGGCAGCCTCACACTCCTCACAGTGAGCCCGGCTTTCACCAGCCGGTAACCGGCTCTTAGCTAATTCGACGGCGGCTTCGACCGTGGCATCTATCTGATCCTGCACCGCCCCGTCTTTGGACCAACCAACCGCCATCATGGCTCCTTTCATTTTCGATCTGGAAGGTGGCTTCGTGTTCCCCTTCTAGGTGGATGTACCCTGCAACATCCTATTATAGCCATTCGCTGGGTACGGTTGTGTAGATTTTTGGTCAGTCATGGGGGTCAGATCTGGAAACAGGAGCGAGGCCAAAGGCGAGAGGTTCGGGGGGGGGCAGGTCTGGAAACCGGAATAGGGTGTCAAGTTCCAGACCTGGCCCCCAAGTTTTTTCGTACTGGGGGGGAAATAAAAAGGCAACGGGAATTGCCGTTGCCTCTGAAGATGGGGGTTAGAAGTTGTAACGGATACCTGCCATGATGCTGCTTGAGCCGTATGAAACGCTTACGCCGTTTGCTGCAAAGTCAGATGCTGAACCTTGATAACGATACAAAAGGTCCATGTTTATAGCTTGGTCCACCGGGTATGAAGCTCCAACCGTGAACTGGTACCCAAACTGGTTGTCACTGTCATTCTCACCAGGAACGCTAAGTTCGCCATGAAGTAATCCCAGACCTACACCTACAAATGGTTTGATGGGAAAAGTATCGGCTTTAAAGTCATAATATGCGTTGACCATATAGCTGGTGACGGTTAAATCCGAATCGTTGACGTTCACACTCCCGCCAGGGCCAGATAAGGAACTCAGATCAGCTTTTTTGAACCCAAATTCTCCTTCAACACGGAGGGGTTCGAACTTTTGTCCGACTGCCAGGTTGAAACCAAAGCCAGCATCATAGTTAGCGGTGGCTGTTCCGGAGAACCCGGACACCTGAACATCGCTATCATGCACGATTGCAAGTCCCAAAGATGCACCAACATACGGTCCTGCTAAAGCGGTAGAGGAAATGAATGTCAGGATTCCCAGCGTTGGCAAAAGGATTTTTTTCATTGTGTTGTCTCCTTGTAACTAAAGAAATGTACTGCAGGTGCATGGAGTTACTTGGACTGAGGTGGGCGGACTCCGTCCCTTATGTGTAGCTTGTTGAGTAGTAAGCGATTTGCGTGGCAGGTGTAAGTTTGATTAATTACGCCTCTTTGTTTTGGTAGGGAGAAATATATAGGTGTTTTTTTGAAATGTCAAAGTTAAATTTGTAAAACCTCATTGTTTTATATAAAGTCTTGTGCGTGGGGGATAACCAGCACTCACTTCACTGGAGGTTGTTCTGCAAAAAATTGATGGATTTCTGCCCTCTCCCAAAAACAACGAGGGTTTCCGCAAACATGTAATTATCGTGCCCGGTTTTCTTACTGAAAATGAGAACCTAGACTTTGGCCTTCACCCCGAACAAAGTCTTCCCAGTCATGGAAGCCGCTACTGGTTCAGGCATTTTGTAGATAATCAAGACTCGATCCGGGCAAACGTCCATTACTTCAATTGGCCTTCCGGTAGTCTCCGTAAGATGCTGGCAGAAGTAATGCCTCTCCTGTCGGTTTTAGCTGGGGCTTCCACAATTGGAACCACAATTGCCTCTAGGATTCTTCCGTGGAATATGATGTCCGATCACATGCTGCCCCTCCGGAGGCTCAAACCTCTAATACAACTTTGGCCAAAAGCAGTCGGTTATGCAGACCAGCAGTCGGCAAAGCTCGTCGATCAAATTAATGAATTCAACGGTACTGTCTACGTAGTGGGACACTCTCTCGGGGGGCGGATTGCGGTCAGGCTTTTGGAGCGCCAGCACACAATACGGACGGACCAGCTTTGTATATCTGCCATGGCTCCAGCGATCGCTGAGAGTGAAACGAGGATCTTCCCTTCGAATCCCCACATAAAATCGGAAGTTTTCTTCAGCAGAAGCGATCTGATTTTGAATGGTTTTTATAGGATGGGTGAGGTGAAAGCTGAGCATGCATTGGGATACATTGGCCCCCAATCATGTTATAACAACGGGTTCACGAGCATAGATGTCACCAGCAACGAATTCTGTAAAGCGATGGGACATATGGATTACGAAGCGCATGTTCTCGGTCTATTGAGAGTGCACTCCGCTTTTTGGCACGGATTCGTCTGCTCCGACAGACCTGAGCCTGGCGATTAACCCCTCTGGGGCGGCGGATGGGCCGATTCCCAGGAGGCGCGTCGGTAAAATTTACAAAACGGAGAAACACGATGCTGGCGTTTCCTTTTGGTACCCCGATTACACCGGTGCGGCAGACGGACAGCATCCGCGTCAGGCTGCGCGATTAGGCAGGTACTCGAAGGATTGGTGGGAGCTCCATGACAAGTGGATTTCAAACACCGCTAGTTCGATCTCGGCAGGTCTCGCTCTCCACTAAACGGCAGACGATGGGGCCATGCTTTGAACGTTTCAAGTTGGGCGTACTGTTGCGAGGTTTTTCAAACCTTCTAAGTCTGGCCCCATAGTCTTCGCTATTTTTCCGGCTTGAGGATGGAAAGGGCAACCAGCAACAGCAGCGCTGCAGTCTGCAGGGTGGCGGCCGCCGCTCCCCATCTGAGCGTGGCGGAGAGCAAAAAAGGCCCGGAATCCCAGCGGGAGTCGACATGCATGTTCTGCAGGCCGGGCGCGAGCCAGAGGGTGCCGAAAACAAGCAGTATGGTGGTAACCGCACACTTCTCGGTGATCCAGCGGCGCTTCAGCCCCCATGGCTTTGCCGCACCCAAAAGGAGACCGGTGACGGTGGTGATACCGGCGGAGGGGGTTATCAGGTAGTCGTCCAGGACTTCGATCAGCCGCTTGATGGTGAAAGCTTCATCGGCCCATGAGGAGGACCCGGCGAGCTTGAGTAAGATGAGAATCGACAGCCCTCCGCCTATCCATCCACACACTGCCGCGGAGTGCAGTCCCTTCAAAAAAAGACGTATTGCGGTTACTCGCCGAGTATTCATCGTGCACCCCCCGTCTCAACCCGCTGTCTCCAAGAGAGCAAGTTGGATGCCGGCAGAGACCGGAAGCCGCAAGATGGATAACACGCTCTTGTATAAAGGTTTTCAGCGGCGGCACACCATTGTTGTGGTCGGTTGCAGCTGTGCTGAAGCTGAACAGGGCTGTCAGTATACAGAACTGATGAAGCGCGCGAGTTCATTGTTGGAGTGGGAGAGGACCACCAACAGATCATCATCAAACCCAGGGGACGTACTTGATATTTGATGTTTGAGGTCATCCCGGTGCATCCAGCTTCCGGAATATCAAATATCGTCCCTTTGAATTTCAGTTGAAACCATATTGAGCCCAAGGAAGCAAGAGGTGATGCTTGACCAATAACGATCTGTTGCGCAGACTCCGGTACGCGCTGAACTTGAATGGCGAGACCATCGCCGGTCTGTGTGCCCTCGGCGGGTATGAAATTCCGCCGCTCGAGGTGCTGAAGCTGCTGAAAAAAGAAGACGAGCCGGGTTTCGCGGTCTGCGACGACCTGGCGATGGGGGCCTTCCTGGATGGCCTTATCGTCTCGCGCCGGGGAGTGCAGGAGCCCAAACCGGATGCCGCGCCGAAGGTGGCCGTCCGCTTGGAAAACAACCTGATCCTGAGAAAGCTGAGAATCGCGCTGGAGCTGAACGAGGAGTCGATGCTGGCGGTAATGGCAAAGGCAGGGGTGAAAATCTCAAAGTCAGAGTTGTCCGCAATGTTCCGCGCCAAGGGGCATAAGAACTACAAGCCGTGCGGCGACCAGTTCCTTCGCAATTTCATCCGGGGACTCACCATGGGGGCCTAAAGGGGATACGCATGTTCAATGGGAGGCCCTCCAATTGACCCTCCCATTTTTTTTCGCCAAACATTATGATGACCAACAACTTTCCGACATCTGTTCTAGCAGGCTTTGGGCTGGGGGCGAGCCTTATCGTCGCCATCGGGAGCCAGAATGTTTTCGTGCTAAGGCAGGGGCTGAAATCGCAACACGTCTTCGCGGTCAGCACCATCTGCTTTCTGTGCGATACGCTTCTCATTTCCCTTGGCGCCGGAGGCTTTAGCCGCCTGGTGGCATCCTCACCGGCACTGATGAAGGCGACCCTGTGGGGAGGTGTCGTTTTCCTTTTCGCCTACGGGGTGAGATCTTTCCGGGCCGCCGCCAAGCCCGGCACCCTCACCACGGATGCTGGCGAGGAACAGCAGGCGGGATTGGGCCGAGTCGCCCTGACGGCGCTCAGCCTCAGTCTCCTCAATCCCCACGCCTTTTTGGACACCGTAGTGCTCCTGGGTAGCCTGGCAGGTCATTACACCGGGACTTCACGTCTATTCTTTGCCCTGGGAGCAATTTCGGCGTCCTTCACCTGGTTCTACCTACTCGGTTTCGGAGCGATGGCATTAGCCCCTCTTTTTCGCAAGCCACAGGCGTGGCGGGCCCTGGACATCTTGGTTGGATGCACCATGTGGGCGATCGCGGCCAAACTCGCCTTGGCAGGGTGAGGGGAAAGCTCGATTCCGGCCGGTCTTGCTCCCCACTAAAGAGGCGGGTGGAGAAGGTAAAGGCCGCTAACTTTTAACCTGCTTGATCTAGAGGAGCCTTGCGGAATGACCGAAACAGTTTGTGATTTCTACTGCGATAAGATCTTGTCCGGCGTTGTGCCGGTGCCGGTATGTTTCGAGAACGAGCAGGTCTTCGCGTTCCATCACACCAACCCTATCTGGGAAAATCACGTCGTCCTCCTGCCCAAAAAGCACGTCGAATCCCTCATCACCTTGGAAGAGGCCGACAATGAGCTGCTGCTGGAGCTCATGCGGGCCGCGAAGGCGATCGCCGGTGATTTCATGGCCCGCTTCGGTGCCGCCCGGGTCTACACGAACCTCGGGGAGTACCAGTCTTCCAAACATCTCCATTGGCACATCGGCTCCGGCAAACAACTGAGACCGTACTGAGCCCGATCAGTCATCGTGCAGGACGAGATTCAAACCTTCCCCGGGGGAGGGCGGAACGAAGTAGCGGGTTATTTGGTCGAAGGCTTCCTCGCTTAAAGTGAAGGGATGGCTGCCGGAGGCGTTCCGTTCCCGCAGCCGTTTCTTGCAGGTCTCGTTGGTCACCTCGAGATAGTGGAGCTCATGCCGTGCACCGGCCTCATCGCTTAGGTTTTTTGCCCATTGACGATGGGGAGGCGTGTTGGCTGGAAAATCGAGGACCACGGACATCCCCTGCCTGAGCAGGCCCACGATGAGACCGCCTAACACGTCACGGACTCTTCCGGTGCAGCGAACATATCCGGCGAGATCGCTGATTTCTCCCGGATAGAGCCGGGCGAGCCAATCGTCTTCCTCGATCAGCACGGTGTGGGCCTTGGAGGCCAACTGTGCGGCCAGGGTCGACTTGCCTGCCGCCGCCTTTCCGCAGACAAGGTAAAGGGTCGAAGAAAATGTCTCCTGCAATAGTTCCTGTGATGACATCTGTACCTCCGGTGTTGTAAAGTCTCGCCGGGAGCGGTAACAAAAAAACCCGCTCCTGTGGGGGGCGGGTTTCTTGTTCGTCTGCTTGCTTTACAAACGTCAGCCTATCCCGCCGCTCCTGAAATGGCGATGATAATAATGGCGGAGATGTGAAGCTGGCGACGGGTCATGACGCTGAATTTGCCTCACAACCCGGCCGTTGTCAATAAATAACCCGCAGTTAAAGGAGCTACCTATGGCGGTTCTGGTTGAAGGTATTTCGGTGATCGTTCGTCGGGCCACCATCGATGAAAAATTCCCGGGTGGTTGGGAGGCGTTCAAGGGGATCGTCCCTAACCGGACCTTGTGCTCCGACGACGAGGTGGCCCGCGTCGGTTTCCTCTCTGCCGAGGACGTCCAGTCGTTCGTGGCGGTACTGGAAGAAGCCGGTTTCCAGTTCGTCAGCGAGGGGACGGCGGTCGATATCGCTGTTGCGGACCAGAAGGCGGGTTTTACTGCGAACTGCTCCTGGGCGGAGTTCGGCCATATCGAGCTCGGTTCCCCCGATCGGGAGATCAGCGCCTGCCGTCTCGCCGGCTCCTCGTACAACCAGCTGGTAGCTCCTGCCGGCTGGCAGTACGAAGGTTCACTCAGCGAAAGCCTTCGCGGGTGAGATCCGGGAGGTTGACGGCGTAACGCACATATCGAGGACGGTACCGGGAATGTCTGAGAAGGGACGGGGGTAACATGCACTACCTGCTATTTTACGAGATTTCAGCGGACTACCTGGCCAGGAGAGGTGAGTTTCGGGCGGAACACCTCGCGCTGGCCTGGCAGGCTGCGGAGCGGGGCGAGCTTGTTCTCGGCGGGGCACTGGCGGATCCGGTGGACGGGGCGGTCCTCCTTTTCAAGGGGGAATCCGCCGAGGTGGCCGAGCGTTTCGCCAAGGCCGATCCCTACGTCACCAGTGGGCTGGTCACCAAGTGGCGGGTCCGCCCCTGGACTACAGTCGTCGGTGCCGAGGCGAGCACTCCCGTTACCCCTAAAGGGACTTGACAGGGCATTCGATGATTGAGAAGAGAAAACGAAGCTTCGCAGCCGGAAATCGTCATTTTCTGCTGAAAAGTGACAATTTTTTTTCTGAAAATGCAATTTCGTCATAAAAATTGTCAATTTTTTTTCAAAATCGTTACTTTTTCCCAGAAAGTAACGATTTCTCGCAAAATATCATCATTTCAGTATAAAAATTGACACTTTTCAAAAAAAATCGTCACTTTTGATTCCGAAAGTAATAATTTTTGCTGGGAATTGTAGATTTTAGATCCAGAATGGTGATGTTCGCCCGTTGATACGTCTTGGAGAAGAGGGATTGGGGCAACCGGCGCGGAACGTCGCAAAAGCGGCAGAGAAGGTAAGCGGACGTTTCTGGTAAGGTGGCGAACAAAAGGGGGGGAGGGGCGTGGGATATAAGGCCCCCACCGGAATGAACTCCTGCCGGATGGGGGCTTCAGGTAAAGGTCGCTATCGGGCCGGAGGCACGTTGACGAAGTTGGACCAGGGCCCTGTCTCCGCTTTCCCGCGCATTCCGCGGATCTTGAGCCAATTGTTCTTGGCTCGGTTCAGCAGTCCCTGGAGCGGTATCTTCTTGCAAGCGGTCGACGAGGCGATAAGTTTCCAGTTGGTTTCGACGTTGGGATCCTCGTCGCAGCCCCACACTTCATAAAGTTTCGCATTGAGGACCCTGTCGACGGATGCGAAGGGTTGGCCGTCGGAAGCGAAGGTGACCCTGAACCCGCTGGGGCGCGAGAGCGCGGCCGATGCCGTTTTGGATGCAGCGGTGTTGAGGCCGAGGGTCGCGGAAACCGTGGGGTCTTTGATGGTGACCGCCTTGGCAAGCCCATGGAGGATGGCGAGGCCCTGGTAGACGGCATTACGGTTGGCCTCGAATTCTTCGGCCTTGTCGGAGTTCCCTGCTAGTAGGGCAGTATAGCTCGAGGCATAGTTCTCGTGGATGGTCCGGTACACTTCCGGGGTGGGGACCAGCGCAACCAGGTGGGCGTAAAACTCCTGCGTGAATACCTGAGTAACGCCCGCGGATCGGGTAATAAGCTCGGGGTCGCTCTCGTTCTTGTAGGGCATAGGCACCTCCATTGGAAATTTTTAACTATACTAGCTCGTACTGCACAAATTGCAACTGACCACGTGTCGATTCTAATCTTCGGCCCACCAGGGCCCTTTCCTGGACACCCGGCTCTCCGGGTGGCCACAACCTCAGCCGGTTAGGGAGTTTGCTATGGAACTTGAGAATCCTGCAGTCCCGGTTAACCATGAAGCGATGCTGGCCGTAATACGCAGACGTAGGTGGTATCTGTGGGGACTTATCCTCCTCTACCTCCCGGTAACGATGACGATCCTGAGGTTGACGGAATCGGTAAAGGTCACCGGCGCTTTCTTCGGCATCTGGGTTGTGCTCCTTTGCGTAGCCATGGCCCTTTACGCCTGCTGCAAATGCCCGGGGTGCGGCAAGACCTTCCACATGAAGAACTCGACACTTTCTTTCTCCCGCAAATGCCGCCACTGCGGCCTCGATATATCCGGTGGTGGCGACGGAAGGGGATAACCGAAAAGATGCAAGCCGGGTTCCCCGGGGCGAATGTTGATTGGAGGACTGAACGTAAGAGATGGAAAGCCATACTTGGTTTATAGGCCCGTTGCTATCGGTGTTGGGCGCTTACCTAACTTACCGGCGAAAAGACGTCGGGAGATGGATGCGGCAACGGAGAATCGACGGACTCAAGACGGAGGTGGAATTGGGCACCTGCGATGTATGCGGTCAACCGATGAGGAGAATTAAAACGCTCACCGGAAAAAGAGCCGGGCAGGAAGCGGCGGTATGCAAGCACTACCCTGAGTGTGGCTTTGTCCGGTGGGGTAGATGAGAATGATAGTTCTGAGGGGTTGGATGAATGGGCATACCGCCCGATGGGGGCGATACGGATCGATCTTCTCGTAACAGACTGAATGAAAGGATGGCGCCGCTATTTTCCGGCGACACCCTCTTTGACCGGATCGCCCGTGCGGTCTGCCGTGCCGGATGCCTGCCCCGCAAGGAGCTCTATGAGGCGTGGGAGGTGGCTCGTCGTGTCCACCGGCGGTTTAGGGGCGGGAGGATGGTGGACCTCGCCTCCGGGCACGGGCTGGCGGCACAGATCCTTCTGATCCTGGACCGGGAGCTGCGGGAGGCGGTGGCGGTGGATCGGCGGATTCCGGAATCGGCCGCGAGGCTCGCCAAGGAACTTGAATCGGAGTGGCCGGCGCTGCAGGGGCGGGTGACCTTCAGGGAAATGGAGCTGCAAGAGTTGCCGCTTTCGCACGACGACCTGGTCGTTTCCGTCCACGCCTGCGGTGGGCTCACCGATCTGGTGCTGGAGCGGGCAGTGGCGGCCCGTTGCCGGGTGGCCGTGCTCCCCTGCTGCCATGATGTGAAAAACGCAGACGACGGCGGGCTCAACGGCTGGCTGGACGGCCCCCTGGCGGTGGACGTCACCCGGGCGGCCTATCTCCGCTCGCACGGATACCGGGTCTACACGCAGACCATTCCGGGCGACATCACTCCTAAAAACCGTCTCCTTTTGGGCGAGCCGATGCCCCCATCCTCACCCCGGCCCTCGCCTTGAAGGGGAGGGAGAGAGGGGAAGCTGCCAACGAAGGGGGCAGGGGGATTCGGCAGAACGGAAGAGTAGCGCTAATCAGGGAAAGGAATGCAGTATGAAGATATGGGTGGATGCCGACGCCTGTCCGAGGGTGATCAAGGAGATTCTCTTTCGAGCCTCGGAACGGTTGAAATTACCGCTATGCCTGGTAGCCAACCATGCGTTGACCAAACACGAGACCCGCTACGTTACGTCGGTTCAGGTTGGCAATGGTATGGATATCGCCGACGACTATATTGCGCAGCACGCAGAACTTGAGGACCTGGTCATCACCGCGGATATTCCGCTGGCGGCGAGAATCGTCGAGAAGGGCGGGGTGGCGCTCGACCCGCGGGGGGAGCTCTATACCGAGGAGAATGTCGGGGAACGGCTTGCCATACGGGATTTCATGACGGATCTTCGCTCGAGCGGGCTTACGACCGGCGGCCCGCCCCAGTTCAGCATGACCGACCGCCAGCGCTTTGCCTCTTCCCTTGACCGGATACTGACCAAAATGCACCAGGGAATCCGGCCGGTTTAGCAAGGCGCCGGGGAGTATGAGCATCGCCCGATGGGCAGTCGGCGGTAAATGGTATAACATAGTAACATGAGAAGGTTGAAGGCCATCTGTGTCACCATCGTAGTGCTTACGCTGACCCTGGGCGCAGCGTGCGCTCCGCTGCCGGACGTCGCCAAGCTCGCCCAACAGGCGCAAACGGAGAAGCCTCCGCGGATCCTGACGGCCAGGGGGATGCTCTCCGGGAAGAAAAGCAAGGCGATTATGGAGCGGCTGCAGGGGCCGTCGTACCGGAGCGACCTGCTGCTGCGCCACAGCGCGGTGATGGAGATGGTGACCGGTACTCCCTTGACCGGCGGGAACAAGGCCAGGCTCCTGGTCGACGGCAGGACGACCTTTGCGGCCATATCCGAGGCCATTCGCTCCGCCACCGACAGTATCAACTTAGAAATCTACAAGATCGACAACGATGCCGCCGGCCGCATGATCGCCGATCTCCTGCTGAAAAAACAGCAGGCGGGGGTGCAGGTCAACATCATCTACGACGGGTTAGGGAGCCTCCTGACCCCACCTTCCTTCTTCGATACCATGCGCAAGGCGGGCGCGCAGGTGGTGGGGGTGAACCCGCTGAAAGGCGGGGGACCGGCAGTGCCCGGCACCTTGCATGCCGACCATCGGAAACTGCTGGTGGTCGACGGCACCCGGGTGATCACCGGCGGCGTCAACATCAGCCAGGTCTACACGAGCACCCCTTTCAGCGGCAAGCAGAGCCAAAAGGCGCCGGTCCCGTGGCGTGACACCGACGTCGAGATCGAAGGGCCGGCGGCGGTCTTTCAGGAGCTTTTCGTCGGGATGTGGCTGAGACAGAAAGGACCTCCGCTCTCCCGGGCCAGGTACTTCCCCCCGCAGAGCGCGAAGGGGAACGCCCTGGTCCAGGCGATCGGGAGCACTCCCGGAGAGAGTAACCGGATCACCTACATTTCCTACCTCTGTGCGATGATCTTCGCCAAGCACGCCATCCACATCACCAATGCCTATTTCATTCCCGACGACCATACCCTCGACGCGCTGACCGATGCGGCACGCCGCGGGGTGGACGTGAAGATCATCGTCCCCTCGATAACCGACTCCAATGCCGCCTACTACGCCATGCGCTACAACTACGCCGAGCTGTTGAAGGCGGGGGTGAAGCTGTACGAGCGGCGCCACGAGCTCTTGCATGCCAAGACGGCGGTCATCGACGGAGTCTGGTCCACGGTCGGCTCGACCAACATGGACTTTCTCAGCCTATCCAGGAATTACGAGATCAATGCCATCGTGCTCGGCCCGAAGTTCGGTTCGCAGATGGAATGGCTCTTCGACAAGGACCTCGCGGAATCGAAGCAGATCACCTGGGAAAAGTGGAAGCACAGGTCGTTGTGGGAACGGACCAGAGAGCTCCTCGCCCACGCGGTCTCCCACCTGTTGTGAAAGCCGGTCCTGCTGTTGGGACGCATCCCGTCACTCCCTCCCGCACGCACGGGGGCCTTCGGCTGGACAGGCTTCGCCGGCAGCAGGCTCCGGCTCGGCAAGGTTTTCTATCGCCAGCGCCTTCCCTCCGGCCAGGGCGTTGGCGACCTTGCAACGTCCGCTGGCCAAAAGCCTCTGCACGGTGCCGCGGGAAACTCCCATGCAGGCACCCGCTTCCTCCTGGGTTTTTCCCTCGCCGTCGCAAAGGTGCAGGGCCTCAAGTTCGTCGTGGGCGAGCCGGACCATCTCCAACTCGCCAAGAGGCGTGCCGGCCGGCTTGAAAACCACCGGAAATCCGGCACGGTAGGGGCAGGTGCAGTTCCTCGGTTTACGGGGACGCGTCATGGTTCAGTGGGAGCAACCATGGCCTTGTCCGTGGCCGTGGTCGTGCCCGTGCCCGTGCCCGCCGCAGGTATGCCCCGGCATGAATTCGGGAAGGGCGTTTTTCCCCAGAAGCTCGATGTTCTCCGCAACCGTCCCCTGGCTCGCCTGAAAGACCCTTATGCCTGCGTTATTGAGCTTGAAGAGTGCGCCTCCGCCGATGCCGCCGACCGCTATGGCGTCAACCTGTTCGCCTGCGAGACCGGCAACCGGGTTGCACGCTCCATGCTGATGAACCAGGTCCTCGTTCTCTATCGTCCGCAGCTCGTTACGGGAAGTGTCTACCACCAGGAATTTCGGCGCGGAACCGAAATGACCGTAAACGGCGCTCTCCATCCCATGGTCTTCCAACACCGGAAAACAGATTCTCATCGCTACCTCCTTCGGAAATGTGTATATGCACAAAAAATACATTCAAATTTTTGTATGTCAACAGAAATTCACGGAAGCTATTTAATACTGCGAGGGCCGAACGGATCCACAATTTCCGGAACTTCATGGGTGTCCGGTAACTTAGGCCTTGAAGTGGGGGGGGCTGGCGTGGTATCTCTGGCACGCCGGGAGGCAGTATTTCTCTGGGATAGCGGGCACCGCCCGATTGCATGAGGTTTGGGATGCCGGTTGAAGGCCGGGGAGGGTGGGAGAGAGTCACCGCCCGCCGGAGAGGAGACGATGATGCTTCGCGTAGTGATGGTGGTTTTGGCGGTGTTCTTGGCGCTCCCGTCCTCCTCCCGGGCGGAAGGGAGCGGGACGGCGGGGCAGGGCGCGGCGCAGCCCCGGTTTCGGGGCGTCGTGGAGGTGTACGGAACGTCGTGGTGCGGGTACTGCAAGAAGATGCGGAGTTATCTCGAACATAAGGGGGTCCGCTACGTCGTGTACGATATCGAGAACGATGACGCCGCCTACCGCCGCTTCAAGGCGATGGGCGGGGACGGTGTCCCGCTGACGGTGATCGGCTCCCACAAGGTGGACGGATATTCCCCGCAGCAAGTGGATCACTACCTCGAGACAACCAAGTAGGCGATTGCCCTCGCCACGTACGATGGGGAGATCCTGAATGGAGAAACCTTCATACAGCGGCGTGATCGCGGCGACGCTCGCATACTGGGCTTGGGAATCGCAGGCGTCCGGTAACATCCGGGTGGATCTGCTGCTGATCTATCCGCTCCTTTTTTTCGGGTACCTCCGCTTTCTGTGGCCAGGGTTCCGGTGGTTGTCGATCCTGATCAGCCTGTTTCTCATGGCCGTCAACCTGGTTTTCTTCGCCAACTCATATACGTGGTTCCACAAGAACCTTGGATGATGCATTTCCCCCATCCTCACCCCGACCCTCCCCCTTGAAGGGGAGGGAAGCTGGCCGGAGGGGATGAGTGGACAGATCTTTTTATCGCAGAGCAAAGAGAGAA
Organism: Geomonas sp. Red32; assembly: GCF_023652955.1. Lineage (GTDB taxonomy): Bacteria > Desulfobacterota > Desulfuromonadia > Geobacterales > Geobacteraceae > Geomonas. The sequence continues at coordinate 1,062,216 of NZ_JAKLOY010000001.1, forward strand.
CGAGGAGAAAACGAGACGATGCAGACCGGCACCCCCCGCTTCAAGACGATCATCCTCGCATTTACCGTAGGTTTGCTGTCTTTCGCCGGTCTCGCGGGCCCCGCCCGGGCCGCCGGCACTCCTTCCTGGGAGGAGCCTTTCTTTTCCCTGAGTGGCAAGAAGCTGGCCGCAGCAGCCAACGGAGCCACCAGGAAGGATAAGGGGAACATCTCGGTGCTCCTTGACGAAGGGAGCTATTCCTTCGACAGCCAGGGGCGCTGCACCACCCGTTTCCGCCTCGTCTACCGGATCATGAACGAGACGGGACTCGAGCGCTGGTCCAACATCAGCTCCGGGTGGTCTCCCTGGCACCAGGAGCGCCCCGTCCTGCGGGCCCGCGTGGTGACCCCGGACGGCGTCGAGCATCTCCTTTCCCCGCAGACCATCAGCGACGCTCCCGAGCGGGAAGATTCTCCCGACCTTTTCACCGACCGCCGGGTGGTGCGTGCTCCTCTGCCGGCGACCATGGTCGGTGCGGTCGTCGAAGAGGAGGTCACCACCACGGAGAAATCCCCTTACTTCGCCGCCGGCCAGGTCAACCGTTTCGTATTCGGCCGCAGCGTCATCACCCACAAGACCCGCCTCACCATCGAATTCCCCACCGGCCATCCCGTTAAGTACGTGCTACGCCTCCTCCCCGAGATGAAACCCGACCGGAGCGAGGAAAACGGCCGCACCCGTCTCGTCTTCGAGGCCGGAGCCCTGGAGGCCGACAAGCCGATCGAGACGGAGATGCCCGGCGACCTTCCCCGCTGGCCCGAGGTTGCCTTCACCACCGGGCGGAGCTGGGGGGAAGTCGCTACCGAGTACGGTAAAGTCGTCGACCGCCAGCTCGGCGGTTCCGATCTCTCTCCCCTGGTGAGGAAGCTGACCGGCGACACCAACCGCCGCGAGATCATCGTGGAAAAACTGCTCGCCTACGTCCGCAACGATATCCGCTACTCCGGCATCGAGTTCGGCAGCGGCACCATCGTGCCCCGGCTGCCGGAAGCAACCCTCGAGCAGGGGTACGGCGACTGCAAGGACAAGGCGGCGCTCCTCGTCAAGATGCTGCAGTCGGCGGCGGTCCCCTCCTTCGTGGCGCTCATCCGGGCCGGTTCGGCGGATGACGTCGATCCCGCCCTTCCCGGCTTGGGGGCCTTCGACCACGCCATCGTCTACATCCCGGGAAGCCCCTCGCTCTGGATAGATCCCACCAACCAGTTCAGCCCGGCAAGGGAGCTTCCGCTGGAGGACCAGGGACGCTGGGCCATGATCGCCGGGCCCGGTTTCCCTTCCCTGCTTGCCACCACCGAATCGAAGTCCAAGGACAACCGGGAGATGGAGACCAGGGAATTCTTCCTCTCGGAAGACGGACCCGCGCGGGTGATCGAGACCACCCAGGCCTACGGGGCGGTGGCCGCGAGCTACCGCGACGATTACAGCGCCTCCACCGAGCAGGTGCTCCGGAAGCAGATGGAAAAGTACGTAGGCGAGGCCTACCGGGCGTCGAAGCTGGACGATCTGAAGGTATCCGACCTGAAGGACCCCGCCCGCCCGGTGACTATCCGCCTGGAGATGAAGCAGGCGGACCGCGGCTTCACCGACGACAAGACGGCTGCGGTCGCCATCTCCCCGTCGATCGTGACCACCCGCCTGCCGGGGGTGCTCATCGGCGAGGAGAAGGAAGGGCATCAGCGCCCCGATGAAGTCCGCGTTAACGACTTCCAGCTCCACGAGCCGCACATATGCGACATCAAATACCGGATCGTCCCGCCTGCCGGGTACCGGGTGCAGAGCCTTCCCGATTCCGGCACGGTTCCGCTGGGGACCATGACCTTCTCCAAGGAGTTCACCCAAGAGGCCGACGGCAGTGTCACCGGCCGCCTTCGTCTCGACACCGGAAAGCGCCGGATGACGGCGGCGGAATTCGAGGCCACCAAAAAGGCGGTCATGGATCTGCGCAGCGAGGACTCGCTCTACGTCCTCTTCGAACATACCGGCCAGGCGCTGATCGCTGCCGGGAAGGTGCGCGAGGCGCTGGCCGAATTCCGGCGGTTGATCAAGCTGCACCCCGAGGAGGCGCTCCACCACGCCCAGCTGGCCCACGCCCTGATCAAGCTCGGTATGGGGAGCGAGGCCCGTAAGGAAGCCGAGCGGGCGGTCGATCTCGAGCCGGACTCCTACCTCGCCCACCGCACCCTCGCCTATGTTCTCCAGCACGACCTGGTCGGCAGGCTGCGCGGGAAAGGTTTCGACCGCCAGCGTGCCATCGCGGAGTACCGGAAGGCCAAAAAGCTCAACCCGTCCGATCTCCTGACGCGGGCCGACCTCGCCATCCTGCTGGAATTCGACGACAACGGGAGGCGCTACAGCCCGGACGGCGACCTCGGGGGAGCCATCAAGGAATACCAGGCGATCCGGAAGGAGTTGAAGAAAAAGGAATTCGACAGCAACCTCCTCGTCTGCCTTTTGAAAACGGCGCGCTGGAAGGAGCTGCGGGAGCTGACGCTGACCCTCGAGCCGTCGGAGTCCAACGAGACGCTCCTCATAGCGGCCACCGCCGTGGAGAAGGGGACTGCCGCCGCGCTGAAGGAGGCAAGGACCAGGATCAACAACGCTACGACCCGCCAGAGCTGCCTCGACGGGGCGGCCATCGAGCTGGCCAAGCACCGCCTGTACCGCGACGCGGCCCTCCTTCTCGACGAAGCGGCCAAGGGAAGCCCCAACGCCGCGACCCTCAAAAGAAAGAGCGCCGCGCTGAAAAAGGTGAAACTCTTCGATACCTCGCTTTCGGACGCCACGGGTCCCACCTCGGTCTTCAACGAGCTTTACGCCGTCGTCAGCGACCCCAAAACCGGAGCGGACGGCATCCTCTCCCTCTTTTCGCAGGTTCCCTACGACGAGCTGAAGAAGGAAAGCGGCAAGGCGCTCGACGAACTGGTCAACACCTTCAGGGGGAAGGTCGGGGAGAATGCCGGCGGCAGCGAGCGCTACCTGGCGGAAGTCGCTGCGGCGGTGATGGATTACCGCCTCGAGGGGGACGACCGGAGCGGCTACCGGATCGACGCGACCGGCCCCGGCGTTCCCGAGGAATCCCGGTTCCGTCTCTACGTGGTCAGGGAGAAGGGGAGGTACCGCATCCTCGCCGCCGAAGGGGAGCTCCCGATCCTGGCGCTGGAGAGTTTGGCCCGGCTGGAGCGCGGCGATGCCGACGGCGCCGCTATCGTGCTCGACTGGGCGCGGGACGAAATCTCCGCCGGCAGGGGGGACGATCCCCTCGGCGAGCATCCTTTCCGCCTGGTCTGGGGACGGGAAGGTTCGGCTCGCACCGATGCAGAAGCGATCCGGCTTGCCTCGGCGGTGCTCCTTTCCAAAGCACCCGGCAAGTGGGTGATCCCCTACCTCGTGTCCAAACGGAGTACGGCGAAGGGAGACACACTCAAGGCGATAGACGAGGCGCTGCTGGTAGCCTATGCGGTGAAGGAGAAGGACAAGGATCTCCTCGCTCTGAGCGACCGGCTGGCGGCAAGCTATCCCTCCTCGCGGGTGCCGTACTACTATGCCTCGCTGGCCGTCTATCACCAGCGCCGGTGGGACGATCTGCAAGCGAGGTCCACCCGGGAGCTACAGCGGGACCCGAAAAATAGTCTGGCCGTAAGCCACTTGGCCAGGTGCGCCTCCCGGCGTGGCGATTTCGACCTGAGCGCGAAGCTCTACCGGACGCTTGACGAGACCGGCCTGGCCAATTCCACCGATTACAACGAGCTCGCGTGGCTCGGGCTTTTCAGGAAGGGGGACCTTGCGGAAAGCGTGAAGTACGGCGAACGGGCGGTAACCCTGTCGGGGGGGAAGGTGAGGCCGCTTCTGCACACGCTGTCGTCGCTGTATGCCGAGACCGGCAAGCCGTCCGAAGCCCGGGAAACGATAGTCAAATCGATCGACAGCGATGACGACGAGCTCGGGCCGGGCGACTGGTACGTCTTCGGCCGGATAGCGGAGGAGTACGGCGAGATGGAAGAGGCCAAGGCCGACTACAAAAACGTCGTCGAGACCGACTCCGGCTCCATCATCGGCAACATCTCCTGCTACGTGCTGGCCCAGAAAAGGCTCGCCCAGATAGAGCGGCGGTAAATCCGGCAGGGAACCGGATTTCCCATCATGCAGCATGGCGCCGGTTTCTCTTTCCCTAGCGACGATCACTCTGGCTATTTTCCAGAATTTTGGCTAATTTGCGGAGGAGCCCCGGCGGCCCGGAAGGCGGCCGGCAAAATGGCGGGGAGATCGTTACCGGTCGGATCAGGAGAAGGCGTTGGCGAAGAACGAGGAAACACCGAAGAAACATCCCTGCCCCGACTGCAAATTCTGCCAGTGGTGCTCGGATGACCGCTGCAGGATCTGCCTCCCCCGGAAGGGGTGCGCGAGAAAGCTCTCCCTGGCGGAGCAGATCGAGCTCTACGAGAGGCTCAACTCCGAAAAGAATAAACAGCAAACGGAACCGGGAGAGGAGTAGCGGTATGTGCAAGCATTGCGGGAATCCGGGGACGGTGCATCGCGTCCCGACCATGGTCGCGGGGGTGGACGGCTGCGGCGCGAAGTGGCTGGCGATCGCGCAGGAGCCGGGGAGGCGCCGGTACCTGGCGAAGGTGCTTCGCTCGGAGGAGCTCGCGGCCCAGAGCTGGGACCTGATCGCCATCGACATCCCGATCGGCCTGCCGGATCGCGGCAGGCGGGAAGCCGACTGCGAAGCCCGCCGGTTCATCAAGCCCCGCGGCAGCAGCGTCTTTCCGGCCCCGATCCGCCCCGCCCTGGCGGCCTCCTCGTGGCAGGAGGGGTGCGATATCACCGAAGCGGTGGACGGCCGCCGCATCTCCCAGCAGACCTTCGGGATCCTCCCCAAGATCCGCGACATCGACGGCTTCGTCAGGTCCACCAATCTGCGGGACCGGATTTTCGAGGTACACCCCGAGGTATCTTTCGCCGTATGGAACCGGGGACCGATGCAGTCCGCCAAGCGCGATCCCCAGGGGCACCAGGACCGGCGGGCCCTGATCGCGCGCCACTTCGGGGAGGACGCTTTCGAAAGTGTCGAAGCCCAGGTCCGGGGGGAGAGGGTAGCTCCCGACGACATCGCCGATGCCTTCGCGGCCCTGTGGTCCGCCAACCGGATCCTCATCGGGGCCGCCGCGCGCTTTCCCGCGGATCCGGCCCTCGACTCCCACGGGCTTCCCATGCACATCTGGTACTAGTTGAAAGAGGACGCTGCGGCCAGCCGGTAAGGGTTGGGTGAGACACTTGCTATTGTATGGGGGGAAGCTTGGCGGATGAGGGATTGAGGCTCCTTTTCAGGGGCGAGATCGCGGTGGGAGCCGAGCCGCTGCGGGTCCGGGAGGAACTGGCCCGCCTGCTCAAGCTGGACTCCGATAAGGTGAAGTTCCTGTTCGATGGCCGGACCACGGTCATCAAGAGCAACCTCACCCGCGAGGACGCCGAAAAGTACCGCCGGATGTTCGATGCGACCGGCGCCGTCTCCATTGTCGAAGAGCCCGGGATGCCGGCTCCCCTCTACCCCCTTCCGCCGGAAACCTCACCCCCTCACGCTGCCGCCTCCACCGCTTACGCCGCTGTCTCAGCCCAACATGCAATAGACTCCGCCCCTCACGAAACAGCCTCTGCCCCCGACGCCGCTGTCTCCACGCCTCACGATACAGCCTCTACCCCCCTCGCCTCCGCCCCGAAAGAAGCGGTCTTGCTTGCTCCCCCGCCGGGCTCCCTTCTCCGCGAGCATTCGCCTGGGCCACTTTCCGGCACGTCGCCGCTCCCGGCCAACCGTTCCAATACCGCCATCCCGGGGACACCGTCCTACGGGTTCTTCTCGATGCTGATCCTGCTGCTGGGGGGAGGACTTCTCTGCTTCGGCCTCTTCAAACTCTTCGACACCGTCAAATTTGCCACCGCCTCGGCGAGCGCCACGGGAACCATCACCGGCTTCAGCGCGAGCAGGGGAAGCGGCACGAAAGCCTCGACCACCTTCGCACCGGAGGTTGCCTTCCGCGCCCCGAGCGGCAGGTTGATCAGGTTCCGGTCGCAGCTCAGCACCAACCGGATCACCAACAAGACCGGCGAGCGGGTCCCGGTCAAGTACGACCCGGGGAATCCGCATCACGCCGAGATCGACAGTTTCCTCCCGATGTGGGGGCTCCCGATCATCCTGCTGGCGATCGGGATCGCCTTCACGTGGGGGGGGAGCACCATGGTGGTGCGGCAACGGAGGGCGAGGCAGCCGATCTTCGGAGGGGGGAAGCTGGAAACGATGGCCTGCCCCCGCTGCGGTTTTTCGCAGCCGGCGACCAGGCTCTGCAGGGTCTGCAGGATCGACATCCCGCACTACCAGGAGGCCATCAGGCGGGCGGGCGGCTTTCCGGGCAATCTCACCGGCAAGCAGCGGGTGGTGTTCGCGCTCGTGCTGCTCGTGGTGGTGTATTTCGCCTTGGGAAGCTGTGCAAGCAAGTGGAAGGAATTTTCCTCCACGGCGTCCGGCGGCATCGTGCCGTACACCTGGAGCGACAGCTTTCATCACTACGAGATCACGGTCCCGGTGGATTGGCAGGCGCAATCGACGGCCAACGTGGCTGGCGCCTTTCCCATCCTCCAGTCGGAGCCGGCCCCCATGTACCAGTTGGTGATCACCTCGAAGGCCAACCCGGCCACGGTAATCGCACTCGGGGTTTCGGCGATCCCGGCGGAACGGATCGTGACCGGCGGTTGGGAGGGGATCGGCGCGGAGGCTATCGGCAACCAGAAAAAGGTCGTGGCCGACGTCGTCCAGCACAACGGGCTAACCCTGCACCGGTTCGGCTACGAGACGCCGCTGGGTTACCGCGAAGACGCCTATTTCCAGGCGGAGAATCACATCATCCTGGTCCGCTTCGCCGTCCCGAACAGCACCGGGAACATCGAGGCGGAGATCTCCCGCGCGCGAGGCGCGGTGATGACGAACCTCACCGGCACCTAAGGGGAGGGGATCACAAGTGGCCGCAGTGATCCCCTCGGCCTTCAGATGAGATGTAGAGGAAGGGGAGGGTGGCCGAAGGCCGGGTGAGGGTGGTTTTGGCAGGTGAAAGTCAGGTGCTGGCCGTTAACATGCGGGGAGATCAGGCGTAGACGGAGAAACCACCCTGTTGCGGGCTGGTCGGGGCGACCTGCTGGGCGATCATGTTGACCATCTGCATCTGGGCGTCGGCGGCTTTCTTCACCATCGACATGCTGGCGGCCTGCTGGGTCATGGCGAGCTGGTTCGCTACGCCTATCGCTGCTATCTGAGATACATCCATGGTTGGATCCTCCATTACTACATGGTATCGGCAGGATCGGGGATAGCTTTAGCGGAGTGTGGTGGCAAGGCCCAGTTTGGCTAAAATCCCCCCTGTCCCCCCTTGGACAAGGGGGAGACCTTGGGATGCTGGGGTGGTGGGTGAAAAACTTCGATAGGAGGGGACGATGACGGTGAAGAATGGGTGGACCGGGAGGTTTTTCGAGGATTTCGAGGTGGGGGACATTTACCGCCATCCGTTGGGGAGGACGGTGACCCAGACGGACAACATCTGGTTCACGCTGCTGACCCAGAACACGGCTCCCATCCACTTTGACGAGTACTACGCAAGCCAGACAGAATGGAAGAAGCCGCTGGTCGATTCCACCTTCACGGTGGCGCTGGTGACCGGGCAGAGCGTCACCGACATCTCCCAGAACGTATTCGCCAACCTCGGATGGGACGAAATCCGGCTCCCGGCGCCGGTCTTCGAGGGGGACACCATCTACTCCCAATCGGAGGTCCTCGAGAAACGGGAGTCGAAATCCCGCCCCAACATCGGGATCCTCACCGTGAAGACCATCGGCTTCAACCAGGAGGGCACCGTGGTGATCACCTTCAAGCGCACCCTCATGGTCTTCAAGCAGGGCTTCGGCCCGACCATCGCGCAACCCAAGCTGGAAACTCCGGGCCCCCAGTGAACCCTGGCCGGTATCCTGCGTACGCGCGAACGATCAGGCGGAGATGGGCGTGAACCGGTTAAGAGTTAAAAAGTGCCGAAAAATAACAGTATAGGCAGAATGGGGCGATCCGTCACGGGCGCCCTTTTTCTATTTCGCAGAAAGGATTTTGGTGTAGCAGAAATAATATTAGTATTTATTAACAGATTGATGTTTCCCAGAATCTATCTGGAGACGCCGCACAGACCGTAAAAAAATTCACTGTGAATTATTTTACGATCAAAGGTAAACCATCGTATTTTATAACAAAGTTCGCAGTGAAAGAGAGTGCTGTAAAAATTCTCACACTGGAGAAGCAGAGCGGCCGGTTGCGATTAGCCGGAAAAACGGTGACTTAGCCTCTGGCACGACTATTGTAAATAACAGCCGTCCTTTTTTTATCCCCTATCACCCATTTTGGAGAGCGCCGTGAGGAAATCACTGACGTTGCTGACTACCGTGTTTGCCGGTTTATTCCTGTTCCACTCGTTTGTTTTCGCAGCTGATTCAGCAGCTCCCGAAATTCCCAAGCCCAAGGGAGCCATCGCCGGGACGGTTAGCGAGGACTCCGGCACGCCCGCGGCGGGGGTAAAGGTCGAGGCGTTCTCCTGTGTGGACGGCCTGGCCGCCGCCTCGGCGGTCTCCGGCCAGGCCGGTGCCTACACCATTCCGGCGCTGGCCGACGGCTGCTACCACGTGAGGTTCAGCGGCGCCGGCTTCGAATCGTCCTGGCGCGGGAAACCCCAGTACCGCGACACCGCCGAGGAGGTCAAGGTCAACGGGGGGGCGGTCACCGGGATCGACGCCACGGTCTCCCCATCGGACACCACCATCTCCGGGGTGGTCAAGGCGGTGGACGGGACCCCTTTGCCGGGAGCCTGGGTAACCGCGGTGCTCCCTTCGGAAAAATCGGAGGTGTCTTTGAGCGACGGGGTGACCGATGCGAAAGGGGCCTACTCGGTCAACGTCTCGTCGGGCAAGCACGTGGTGCTCTTCGCCAAGAAGGGGTATTCGAGTGAAATCTACGGGGGCTCCCTGACCAACCCCACCAGGGTGGAAGCCTTGGCGGAAAAGCCGGCGGCCGGGATAGACGGAATCCTTACCCGCGGAGGCTCGATCGCCGGGAGCGTTAAAAACGAAGCGGGTAAAGGTTTGCCGGGGATCATCGTGGCGGCCATTGCACCGGGGTCTACCTCTCTTCCGGTCGGCAAGCGGACCGACGCGGAGGGGAACTTCGTCCTCGACGGGCTCGCAACGGGGAAATACTGGCTGATGTTCAGCGACCAGGAGGAAACCTACCTCCCCCAGTGGTACGACGGCAAGACCGGCCCGGACGGCGCTACCGTGGTCCCGGTGACCGCGCCCAACGCCACTTCCGGCATCCGCGCCGTCCTCCGCACCGGCGGCAGTATCTCCGGCAGGGTAACCGACCCGGCCGGTAATCCGGTGGCGGGAGCCGCGGTAATGGCCGAGTCGACCAACACCAAGGAGAACGGCTTCGGCTACGCGGCCACCGACCCCTCCGGCAACTATACGATACACGGCCTCGCCGGAGCCAAGTACCTGGTATCCTTCCGGGCGCGCGGAGGGACGCTCCTTTCCCGCTACTACCGCGACTCGGCGGCCAAGGATGCCGCGGCCCCGGTCGAAGTGGTGGCCGGGCAAGCCACCTCGAATATCGACCAGATGTTGCCGCAGGGGAGAACGATCACCGGGAGCGTGAAGAACGGAGCGGGGGAGCCGGTCCACGGCGCATCGGTGCAGGTTGTCCCCGCCGAGAAGGAGAGCAAGGTGGAGCCGGTATTCGGGCAGGCCGACGAAAACGGAGCCTTCACCGTGGCGGTGCCGGACGGAAATTACCTGGTCCAGGTCAGGGCCCAAGGGTACCTTCCCCAGTGGTCTGGAAACCGTCCGGAGAGGAAGGACGCGGCGGTCATCCCCCTTTCGAAGGATCAGGCTACTGCCCAGGCCGACTTCGTCCTGGTCCGCGGCGGGTCCATTTCCGGAACCGTCAGGAACCGGGCGGGGGCCCCGATAGCGGGGGTGAGGGTATCGGCCAGCGAGGCCGCCACCGGGGAGCGGGGCGATTCCGGCACCTCCGATGCGGAGGGGAGATACACCATCATGTCGCTCAGGGTGGGGAACTACCGCCTGAGCGCCGACGGATCGACAGCCGGATACGTAGAGACCAAGCTTCCCCAACCGGTGGCGATCGCCGAGACGGGGGCCCAGGCCGAGAATGTGGACTTCGTCCTGTTCCAGGGTGGGGAGATCTCCGGCCGAGTGACCGATCCCGACGGCAACCCCGTCCTCTGGATGTCGGTGGCCGCCTACGATCCGGTCACCTGGGACGAGATCGGGAGCACCTCCACCGAGATGGACGGCCGTTACCGGCTGGCCGGGCTCCCGGAAGGGAAGTACAGCATCCGTTTCGAGCAGTACGGGTCGAAGTACCCGGTGCAGTGGTACAAGAAGAAATTCAAGCGGGAGGAGGCGGCCCAGGTCGATGTCTCCGGCACCGCGGCGGTGACCGGGGTGGATACCGTGATGGTCCCGGGAATGGCGCTGAGCGGAACGGTCACCGATACCAACGGGGGCGCCCTGGCCGACACCAAGGTGGAGGTCTACGGCGGCAGCGAAGACGAGCCATTCGCCACCACCAACACCGACTCCGGCGGGAAGTACACGGTGGCCGCCCTGGCACCCGGGTTCTACCGGCTCCGCTTCAGCCACGAAGGGTTCGTCCCGAGGTGGACGGGGGGGAGCGACCGCAGATCGGCTACCCCGGTGCGGGTCGGGGATTCCGACCTGGCGGGGATCAACGCGGCCCTCGTGAAGGCCTCGGGAACCTTCTCCGGAAAACTGATGAATCCCGAGGGGCACAAGGTAGGCCAGGCCTGGCTCACCGTTTTGGACGCCGCCAGCGGGGCTGCGGTGGCCGACGAGCGGATCTGCGAGTGCAACGGTCTCTTTGACACCCCGGTTCCCGGCGGGTGGTACCGGATCAGGGTCGAGCGGCACGGTCAGGTCTTCTGGTACCGGGGGACCAGCCAGGAGGACGCGGCGACGCTGCCGGGGTCGGGGGCCATCGGCGGGCTCGACATGGTGATCGACGATTCCGGCGTGAAGAACAAGCAGGCGCAGGAGCTGAACCGGCAGCCATAGAGAGAACAGCTATCCCCGGCGCGGTAAAGGGGAGACGGTCGGTTGGCAGGGTAGGGTGACGGTATTATTCGATATTTGTCAGCGTTCGTGGTAAAGATGGAGCAATTTGCTGCTCATTAACCGGAGGTGTACTTCATGACAGGTCTCATCGTGGTCGGTGTCATTGCCGTTATTTTGGTGTTCGTGCTGGTGTCCGCGTACAACCGCCTCATCTCCCTGAAGGGGCAGACGCAGAATGCCTGGAAGCAGATCGACGTGCAGCTGAAGCGCCGCCACGACCTGATCCCGAACCTGATCAACTCGGTGAAAGGGGCCATGGAGTTCGAGAGGGAGACCATGGAGGCGGTGATCTCCGCCCGTAACTCCGCGGTAAAAGTGGCCGCCACCGCGACCCCGGAAACCGCTTCCCAGCTGGCCGCCGCCGAGGGGACGCTGACCACCGCGCTCAACCGCTTCATGGCGGTGGTGGAGGCCTATCCGGATCTCAAGGCGACCGGAAACATCTCCCAGCTCCAGGAGGAGCTCTCCTCGACCGAGAACAAGGTTGCTTTCGCCCGCCAGGCCTACAACGATACCGCTACCGTGTACAACGTCACCCAGCAGCAGTTCCCCACCGTCCTCATGGCCGGCATGGCCGGCGCCGCTCCCGCCCAGCTCTGGGAGATCACCGAAGAAGCCGATCGCGCCGTCCCCACGGTCAACCTCTCCTTCCACTAGTCCGGTAACGACGCATGGCGACTTTTACCGATCTCCAGGAGAAGAACCGGCGCAAAACCCGGGTCATCGTTGTCTGCTTCGTCCTTTTCTTCATTTGGCTCGGGGCGGGACTGGATCTGGCGCGCTATTACTGGAGCGGCGGCAATACCAGGTTCCTCCAGCACTATTACGGCCTCTTTTTCCGCTCCCACCCCCAGGTCACCACCGGAGCGGGACCGGTTCACAACCAGAAGCATTTCCAGCCGATCTTCACCCTGCTGGTCGGTTTCGCCGGGGTCGGCCTCGCCTGGTGGAGCCTTTCCAACGCTTCGGAAAACGTGCTGACCGCGATGTGCGCCCGCCGTGCCAGCAAGAACAACTCTCCGGAAGAGCAGATGCTGATCAACGTGGTGGAGGAGATGTGCATCGCGGCCAGCATGCGCCCTCCCAAGGTCTGGATCATCCCGGACCCCGATCCTAACGCCCTCGCGGTGGGGCTTGAGGAGGGGGACTATCACGTCGCGGTCACCGAGGGACTGTTGCGGGCGTTGAACCGGGACGAGCTGCAAGGGGTGATCGGGCACGAGCTGGCCCACCTGAAAAACCAGGACACCAGGCTGATGACGGCACTCACCGTGCTGGTCGGCCTGGCGGCGCTCATCTCGGAATTCGTGTCGAGAAACCGGTACTGTTCGGTGGACGTGCGGGGCGGAAACGATGATGACAACAAGATGGGGGCGCTGATCTTCGGCCTCTGGTTCTTTACGGTGCTTTTGGCCCCGCTGGCGACCCAACTGATGGCCATGCTGGTGAGCCGCGAGAGGGAGTACCTGGCGGATGCTTCCTCCGCCCAGTTCACCCGCAATCCCGAGGCATTGGCGTCCGCGCTGGACAAGATATCGTCGGCGGTCGCCCCGACCGCCCTGGTGAAACCGGCCAGCGCCCACCTCTGCATCGCCTCGCCGACAGCTTCGGACCTCAGCTACGACTGCGAGAGCGACTGGTTCGCCACCCACCCCCCCATCAAAAGCCGCATCCACCGGTTGAACACCATCGGTGCCAACTGGAAGGCGAAAGCGGCCCGGGAAGCGGCCTCGGCGGGGTGAGCCGGGGAGAAAGGAAACGGAAAATAATGAATAGCGAAACGCGGACGTTCAAGTACCTCGCGGGGTACTCGGAAGAGATTCAACGGAAGGTGGCCCAACTGGTGGACGGGGGGAAACTGACAGAGGCGCTCCTCAAGAAGTACCCGGCGCCGCACGATGTCAGGACCGATGCTGCCCTCTATGACTTCACCATGGAGATCAAGAACGAGTACCTGAAAAAATCGCAGCCGGTCAGCAAGGTGATCTTCGATCCCACCATCTCCGACGTCAACCGCGCGCTCGGCCTCCACTCATTCGTCTCGCGCGTGCAGGGGGCCAAGCTCAAGGCCAAGAACGAAATCCGCGTCGCCTCCCTCTTCAAGACCGCACCGGCCGCCTTCCTCAGGATGATCGTGGTGCACGAGCTCGCCCATTTGAAGGAGAAGGAGCACAACAAGGCCTTCTACAACCTCTGCGAGCACATGGAACCGGAGTACCACCAGCTTGAGTTCGATACCCGGCTGTATCTCACCCACCTCGACCTCGCCGGGCCGCTCTACGCCGGGTAGCACCGGTTCTCTCAAGTCCCCCTTTGGAAAAGGGGGATTTAGGGGGATTTCCCTGCTGCCAACGTCACAAATCCCCCCTGTCCCCCCTTTTTCAAAGGGGGGGACCTTCTATCTCCAGTTTCCCGACGAACCCTTTTAAAGGGGGGACCTGATTCCCCCCCGAATCCTGCCAGGCGTTACTGGTGCATGGACGGCATCGGCATGTAATCGTTGTGGCAGACGTAGCAGTTCCAGATCCAGTAGGTGTCGCCTTGCAGTTGCATCGGGATGCCGTTGTCGGCGGGGTTGGTGGAGGTGTACTCCGCGTGGGTGCTGTTGTGGCACGCCTCGCAGTAAATCTTGCCGTTCATCTCGGAGGCGGGTGAGTTCATGAACCGGGAGTTGCGGTAGAGGGTGTTGGGGTTCTCCTGGTGCTTCGCGTCGTGGCAATCGGCGCAGCGGGGCTCCTGGAGCCAGGGCTGACGACCGGCGGTGAGGCCCGCGGTCATGGCGGCCAGGTCGCCGTGGCAATCCTTGCACTCTTTCCCGACGTGGTACATCTCGCCCCGCAGGCACCTGGTCTGGGGGCCGGGGTGGCAGTTGTAGCAGTCGGGGGTGTTGGGATCGGCGCTGACGTTCACCTTGTCCTGGTGGAATCCGTGCATGGCCAGCGACAGGTTTTTAACTCCCGGCTTGCCGCTCAATCCAAGCGCGTTGTCGCCATGGCATTCGGCGCAGAGGTGGAGGGTGCCGTTGGCGCGGTCGGCGACCAGGTGGGTGCCGCTGTTGGTGTCGTGGCTCTGGAGGATGTTGAGGAAGGTGTTGGTGGCTCCGTGGCAGTTCGAGCAGTTGAGCTCGGTGGAGATGGGGGCGACCACGCTGGTGGTGGCGAGCACCGCGCCGCTGGAATTGTCGGTGACGGTGATGGTCGCCTTGCCGTAGGGATCCCAGGTGCCGTTGTCGTCGTAGGGGGTGATGGGAATCCCGGTGGCGACGAAGCCGATCCCGTTGGCATCGCGGGACATGGTGCCTGCCAGCGGGGTCCCGGTGATGCCGCGGTTGGGCGTCGTGTTCCACCCGTAGGACCTGAACTGGTAGCGGCTCGTGTAGTTCCAGAAATTGGTGTGCAGTGTCGAGTCGGTCTTGTTGGGGAAGGCGTAGCTCACCGTGACGCCGCTCGTCACCACCCCTTCGCCCCGCTTGAATACCTGGGCATGCAGCGTGTTGAAGGGGGGAAGGATCATGAAGTGGGAGTAGTCGTCCTGCGCGCAGTGCATGCCGAGGTCGTTCCAGGCCAGGATCACGTAGTTCATCCCGGCGGCCGGGATCTGCTGGGAGGGGGCGACGTTGTCGTAGTTTTGGTAGGCGGCATGAGCGGCGGTGAGGTACCAGTCGATGGTGGTACACGAACCGGCGGCCACGCTGCAGCAGCGGGAGGTCGCCTCGTAGCCGGCCGCGGAGGCGGTGAGGGTGTAGCTGCCGGGCTGGCGAGCGAGGCTGAAGTGGCCGGTGGCGTCCGTCGTTGCCGTCGCGGTGCCGTCGCTTACGGTGACTCCGGCCAGCGGCGCTCCGCTGGCGGCGTCCTTGACCACCCCGGCCACGGTGCCGGAAGAACCGGTCCCGCTCGAACTGCTTCCGCCTCCGCTGCAGGCAGCGAGCCCGGCAATAACGAGACAGACCCCCACCATCCTCACAAAAAAGCCAGTGCCGGACATTTTCATGCTCAACCTCCATCTGAGACGACTGATTCAGTATCGGGATTATTGTATTGGAATACTCTAAGAGTATGCGATGTGAGGATGAGCGAGTATGGGAAAATACTAGTAGAGGTCCGGAAACTGTCAAGTTTTCTGCCTTTTAGTGTCAGGTAACTCTCCTATATCATTGTCAAAAAATCTGTTGCAGGATAACTGCAGGTTCGACTGTATTTCGGCCATGAACTGTGTTAAAAATCGGTAACAACCGGTAGACGATACGACGAAGCGCACGCAGGGGAGGGCGAGGATTCCATGGGGAAGGTCCGGCTGGAGAAACGGGACAGGATAGCCTACATCACGCTGCAGCGTTCGGAGGCTCTCAACGCTCTCGACGACGAGTTGAACCACGAGCTGTACGATGCGTGGAAGGAGTTCGCGGCCGACAACTCGGTTGACGTGGCGATCATAACGGGGGAGGGGAAGGCGTTCTGCTCGGGGGCCGATCTCAAGACCTTCATCCCGAAGTGGGAGAAGGCCAACATCGCCGACGTCAGAAACAACGCCCGGGGGATCGGGATCGCAGGGGGAATCACCCGCGGGCAGCACCGGATCTACAAGCCGGTGATCGCAGCGGTCAACGGGTACGCGATCGGCGGGGGATTCGAGCTCGCGCTCGCCTGCGACATCCGGATCGCGTCGGAGCGGGCGAAGTTCGGCGTCTTCGAGGTGCGCTACGGTCTGCACCAGGGGGACGGCGGGCTGGTACGTTTGATGGCGATTGCGGGGATGGCGACTGCGCTGGAGTTGACCCTCACCGGGCGGGAGGTCGACGCCGAGGAGGCGTTCCGCCTGCGGCTCGTCAGCAAGGTGGTCCCCCACGACGAGCTGATGGAAACCGCCGAGCGCTACGCCGCCATGATCCTCGCCAACAGCCAGCAGGCCGTCCGTTCCGCCAAGGAAACCATCCTCAACATCACCGGCCTCTCGATAGACAAGGCCCTCCAGATGGAAAGCCTAAAAGCCTATTCCTGCCTGGGAGATTTCAGCGACGCCCGCGAGCGTCTGGAGGCATTCGCGAAGAAAGAAAAGGCGTAGAGGGCGAAACCCCTTCCACCTTTAGTGCAGTGCCGTTTTCTTGATGATCCCGCCGGAGGCGTCGGCTAGCGGGTGGAGAACGACGAAGGCCGAAGGGTCGACCTCGTCGACCACGTTGCGCACCCGCCCGATTTCCAGCCTGGTCACCACGCAGTACAGGATCCGCATCTCCTTCCCGGTCATTCCCCCTCTCCCGTGGTAGATGGTCACCCCGCGGCTCAATAGCCGGATGATTCCCTCCCTGATCTCGTCGCTCTTCTCCGACATGATGATGATCGCGTTGTACTCCTCGACCCCGTGGAGCAGGAAGTCGACCGTCTTCGAGGCGGCGATGTAGGTGAGGATCGAGTAGAGCGCCTGATCGACCCCCATGACGAACACCGCGCTGCAGAAGATGAAGATGTTGAGGATGAGGATGACGTCCCCCACCTTGAGGAGATGGCTACTCTTACTGATGAGGAGGGCAGCGATCTCGGTGCCGTCCAGCACGGCGCCGCCGCGGATGGCGAGACCGATTCCCGCCCCGATGAAGAAGCCGCCGAAGACCGCGGTCAAAACGCTGTCCGGGGTGACGTCGGGATAGCTGACGAACTTGAGCGCCAGCGCGAGGCCGCCGATGGCGAGGGCGCTCTTCAAGGCGAAGATGCCGCCGATCTGGCGGTAGCCCAGGGCGATGAAGGGGAGGTTGATGACCGGGATCAGGATGGCGAGCGGCCAGCCGAGCGCGTTGGAGAGGAGCATCGAGATACCGGTGACGCCGCCGTCGATGAAGTGGGACGAGACGAGAAAGCCCTTGATTCCCATCCCGGCGGAGAGGATTCCCGCGATGATCAGGGCGATGTTCAACAGTTCCCGCAGCAGTTTTTTCATGACGCTACCCTAGAATCTGGTCGCCAGGCTGGCGTGGAAGGAGATGTCCGGCGCACGGTCGACGGTTATGTCCTCGGAGACGCCGAGGTCGAGCGAGGTCCGGCCAGTGAAGGCGATGGTTCCCCCCATGATGAGGATGGCGGATACCGCGTTGAGCTCGACCAGGTCGCTGTCCTTGTAGAAAGGGGAGTGCGACGAGAGCTGCAGCTTGAAGGCGATCGAGTCCCAGGGGCTCCATCCCGCCCCGATGCTCCCGAAGCCGGCGAAGTTACGCTGCTGATCGGCCAGCACGCTCCCCCGGGTCATCGCCATTGCGCCAAGAGCTCCGAAGAAGGCGCCGGTACCGGCGCTGCCGAGATCGAAGTCGTGATCGGCGGTTACCCAGAGGGCGAAGTCGGTGCTCCCGCTGCCGGAAAGATCGCCCGGATCCCCGGTGGGAACCTTGAGCTCCCCCCGCAGCGCAACGGCGTTGGCGGCATCACGGTAAAGCTGCGTCGCCGCGGCGAGCCGAAGATCGCCCAGCCCGGCGTGGGAGCCGGTGAAGAGGAGCTTGGCGGCGCCGTCCTTTTCGTACTGGTACAACAGCCGGTTTCTCGGGTAGGCCGATCGGGTCCCGTTGGGGAGATTGAAAAAATGGTGCCATCCCTCAAGGAACCCGTCGAGGACGCCGCCGCTTTGGTAGACGCCGGGCAGCTCCAGTCCCGCTTCCCACCGGCCGGTGAGGCCGCGGTAGCAGGAGAGGGTCCCGCGCACCGCTTCCCCGTCCAGCATGATGCTCTCGCGCTGGGTGGCATCGTGGGCGAAGTCGTTGGACCAGTCGACCGCGAACCGGCACTCGGTTTCCCGGGGGCGGAGGAGCTTGGCACGTCCGGGGGCCGGAAGCCCGAAGATCTGCACGAGCGGACTCTGGTCGAAGGTCGCAAAGGGAGTGATCTCGGCGGCAACGGCAGGAGCCGGCATGACACAGAGGAGTATGAGAGTGAGCGTTATGAGCAGAAGGCAAAGCTGTGCGGGGCGGTTCATAGTGGTCATGTGGCACAAGGTCGCTGTTGTAAGGGGAATGAAATAGAGCCGGGGGGGCGGCAGTCAGGAAATTATGCCGTCGCAGAGTCACAATGACAAGGGGATGGGGCAATTTAGCGGCTGGATGCGGCAAAATCCCCCCTGTCCCCCCTTTGACAAGGGGGGGACGTTGGTTCCGCCGTTGTTAAAGGGGGCCCCTGGTTTCTGCGGCTTAACAGTAAGCCCTAAAAAAGGGGGCGTGGGGACGGGTTAGATCATTTCCCAGCCGAGAAGACCGCCGCCGATGTCGAGCTCCGCAACGACGGTATCGCCGGCCTTGGCGCCGATCGCCTCGATCGCGCCGAGAGTGAGAATCGCTTTCCCGTCATAGAGGTGGTCGCTGTCGCTGGCGATGATGGTGACCGGAAACTTCTTGCTGACCTTGGTGGTCATGTTGGTGAGCTTCACCTTCTTGAACGAGCCGGTCTTGAAATGGTCGCTCAGCTGGACTGCGGTGGAGCGGTTGATCGCCACCGACGCGAGCATGCTGGCCCAGTAGGTGCTGGCGGTTTTCTCCTGCACGAGTACGGAGAGCCCGAGACCCTTTCCCATCGCCGGAAGGGTGACCGGTGCCTGCGGCTGGTAAACCGGGGCGGCAGCCGGGGCCGCCATGGGGGCTGCCTGCGGAATTGCCTGCGGAGCCGCGGCGGCGCTCTCGCGGGCGGCCACCAGCCGGTCCAGCCGCTTGGCCGCTACGTTCAGCGACATGGTCAGCAGGGAAAGGTTGATATCCTTCTGGCAGAGAAGGAGCAGGTACGACTTGGCGAGAGCCTTCACCAGGACCCGGACATCGTTGAAGCGGAGATCAAGGAACTCGAGGCCGCCGGTGGAATGCTCCATGGCCAGCGCGCAGTCGGTAATGGAGAGGGCCGCCTCCTCGAGCATGGGGAGATCGTACAATGGAGGAAAGGCCTGCTCGCTCACCTTGCCGTCTTCGCCGCAGACGAAACACCCCATCACCCCGGGGACACTGTTAATTTGTTGCATGACCGCCAACATAGCCGTTCCCTCCCGAGTTACTTCTTACTACCGAACATCTTGCGGATGTCGTTCTCGACGCTGACCGCGGAACTCCCCTTTTCGACCGCCACCCCGAGGTAGCTGCTCTTGGAGTCGAAGAGGAGCAGGTGCTTGCCGTTACCGTGGGCGACCGCCGATTTGACCTCTCCCAGGGCGAGCGCGCCTCCGATGGTGTTCCCGATCATGGCGAGGAAGGTGGTCTCGGCAGCCAATGTCTCACCGTCGAAGCTGGTGTCGTCGATCGAGGTGCCGTCTTTGCCGACCAGGATGGCGTATTCGACCCCGGAAATGGTGCTTACCGCCCCTGCCACGCTCTGCCTGGCCTTTTCAACCGGAGCAGCGGCCTTCACCGGGGCCGGCGCTTCCTTGGGCACCTTGTTATCCTCGTCCATCAGTCGCATTGCCTCCAACAGTAAATGGTTGAGGGTGGCCTTGATGGTATAGGCGGTGGTGGTCACCTTGGGCTGGAGATGGAACTTTCCGCCGGGCCAGCGGATGATCTGGTAAAACGCCTGCTCGCCCGAAATGTCCCCCTGTTCGGCGTGGATGACCTCCCCGTCCCTGAAAAAGATGCTCCCCGCACGGACACCGTACTCGAGCGTCATACACCCGGTGAAACGGTTATGGCCGTTCATCTGGATGACATCGGCGAGGGTGACGCCGGTCATTGCCCCGACAAAGCCGTCCGCATGATCCTGTAAGCGATCTTCGGCTGTCATAACATCCTCCATTTTGAAAGCATTCCGCCGCAGTGACCTAAGGGGGTGGCGGAACCGGGACAAAATTATAACGCAGTTATACTAAGTGTCAACAGTAGACTGATTGGAAGGAGCGATTTCAGGATCGGCCTTTTATTTATTGGCGTGTTACGTGCGTTTTATTTTGGCGGTATTGTTTTGAGAAAAAGGGGGGCTTGGTGTGAGGAGGGTGGATTAGTCACATGCTCTCAGTGGTGAAGAGCAGGTCCTTACAGAACGTGCTCTTGCCACTGGCGGGAATCCCAATCAAGATCACTGCGGCCGGTTTTTTCATGTTTTGTCATATTAGGCATTTCCCGCTGCACGCAAGCCATCCCAACCGCCGACGCCGCCGGCGGAGAATATTCCCCACGTCGGGTGAGGAGGACGTTTTGGTGAGATAATCCGGCTCCAGGAGCGGGAGGATGGCACGATGGATTTCCTCGGGCCGCTCGCCTTCTTCCCGCGGCGCGGTGGTCCTGGCGGCGCTTTTGGAGAAAATCTGCGGAGAAGAGGCTGCGGTGCGTGGGATATTCGACAACTTACGTGCCGCCCGCCGCGAGGTCATGGTAATGCATCTAATGAAAACGCGGACTTATGGCGAATGAAACGATCTGGCACGCAGCTGGCAATAAGGGTAGGCAACGGGCAAAACGTCCGAATCCATCTTTGAAGGAGAAACGACATGAATAAGGCATTGATTGCAGCGGTAGCTCTGGCGGTTGGGGTTCTTTCGGTGGGAGCGGTAAGCGCATCGGCGGCAAATTCCTGCTGCGATACCGGCAACTGCCCCCAGGCCACCGCTGCCCCGCAATTTAACAAGGATACGGCCAACCTGAGGAGCGAACTGAAAGCCAAGGATCTGGAGCTGCGCGGCCTCTACGCCCAGGACACGGTCGACCCGCACCAGGTGAGCGCCCTCGAAGGGCAGATCAAGGAGCTGAAAGGCCAGATCAGGCAGGCCGCCGGAAAGTACAACATGCCGAGCTGCTGCCAGGGGTAACCGGCGGCGCTGTGCGAGAGGGAGGGCCCCACGAGCCCTCCCTGAGCCACGCCTCCTCTATCTGTTGAAATCCTGCCGTCTCTCACCCAGCTTGAAAACTCCCCGTTTCAAACAACCGGCCGTCTAGAAACAGGCGCGAACGACGCCGCCATCGACCCGCAACGCCGCGCCGTTGGTGGCGGCGGATAGCGGGCTGCTCAGGAAGGCGACCAGCGGCGCGACCTCGTCGGGGGTGGCGAAGCGCTTCAGGAGCGAAGTCGGGCGGACGGTCCGGAAGAACTCCTGCTCGAACTCGGCCAGCGGTTTCCCGGCGCTGACGCTGGAAACGAATTCCTCCACCCCGGCGGAAAGGGTCGGGCCGGGGAGGACTGCGTTGGAGGTGACCCCGGTCCCGGCCAATCCCTCGGCGATCCCGCGCGAGACCGCCAGCATCGCGGTCTTGGTCATCCCGTAATGCACCATTTCCACCGGGATCTGGATGCCGCTTTCGCTGCTGATAAAGATGATCCGCCCCCAGTTGCGCTCTTTCATCCCCGGCAGGTAGTGGCGGGAGAGGCGCACGGCGCTCAACACGTTCACCTGGAAGATGTGCATCCATTCCTCATCGGTGATCTCTTCGAACGGCTTCGCCTCGTAGATGCCGAGGTTGTTGACCAGGATGTCGACCCCGCCGAACCGGCGGACCAGGTCGTTGGCGGCCGCGGCGGTGGCCAGGTCCCCGGCGAAACCTTCCAGCCGCGCCTGCGGAAAGAGCTCCCTTATTCCACGGATGGCGGCGCTTACCGACTCCTCTTGTCTTCCGTTCACGATGACGCGGCTCCCTTCGGCAGCCAGCGCTTTTGCTATCGAAAAGCCGATCCCCTTGGTGGAACCGGTAACCAGCGCGAGTTTCCCCTCTAGTTGCAGATCCATATCTTGATCCTCCCGATCGTTTGAGATGTTGCTGGTTTAGATTGTGGACGCAAAAACAATGTTGGCAAGGCGGCTCTCAGCGAAGGCGCGAGTAAAGCCTGTCCTTTGAGCTAACGGTGTGCTAAAACTCCTGCAGAAATGCGGCTATGAGAGAGTTGACGGGAGGAGCCATCAGGGAAACGGTCGATGACATCTGGCGTCACCTGGGACGGGCGGTCATCTGCATCACGACCAACGGCCAGGTCTCGAAGAAGGGGAGTGCGGTGCTCGGGCGCGGCTGCGCGAAGCAGGCGCAGGAGCGCTTCCCGGAACTTCCGCTTCGGCTGGGAGCGCTGCTCGCGGAAGGCGGCAACCATGTCCATCTCCTCGGAGACGGCCTGGTCAGCTTTCCGGTCGAGGAGACTCCCTGGTCGAACCCGGAGCTCCGCCTCATCCGGCAGTCGGCGGAGGAGCTGAGGGCGCTGGCCGATCTCCACGGCTGGACGGAGATCGTCGTCCCCCGGCCGGGATGCGGCGGGGGAGGGCTTAACTGGAACGACGTGCGCCCGCTCCTGGAGGACCTCTTCGACGACCGCTTCACGGTGGTGACAGCCTGCGAAGAGCGTGCGCGCCCTTGGCAGGAAGTGAATCCGGCATGAAACCGGCCGGGACTTCCATCATCTTCGTCGACGACCGGGACCGGGTGCTGCTCCTTTTGCGGGACGACCGTCCCGATATCCGCTACCCCAATCAGTGGGACATTCCGGGGGGAGGGGTGGAGCCGGGAGAGACGCCCGAAGAGACCATCGTCCGGGAGATGAGGGAGGAGATCGGGCTCGAGCTGAAAGGGGCTGAACTCTTCGAGCGGACCGAGTTTCCGGACCGGATCGAGTACACCTTCTGGAAGAGGGCGAACCTCGTCATCGAGGAGATCGACCTCATGGAGGGGCAGGAACTTCGCTGGTTCACCCGGGAGGAGGCTGCCGCAACACCGCTTGCCTTCGGGTTCAATCCCACCATTGAGGCCTTTTTCCAAAGGCTTCCCATCCTGCACGGTGCCTGATGCAGCCGCGGCCAGAAAGGGAAAGGATGCCGCCGGCGTCCCTTTGGGGGAGGGATCCGGAATAGTTTCCGGATCGTCATAAGCGAGACGTTACGACAAAGGGGACGGTCACTTCTTTACGAAGTAGCCCGTCCCCTTTTTGTTCGTCCCTTTTCCCCCGCGGGAACGCAGGGCGTTGAAATACGGTTAGTTATTTCCTACTTCGTCTGTTTACCGCCCTGACCGTTTCCAGCCGGACCGTGGGTGGCGACGAGGTAGTCCAGCAGTGCCGGCACTTTGCCGCTGGGAATGTCGGCTCCGAAGCCGGACATCCGGTCGATCTGCTCCTGCCATTGGCTGCGGGAAAGATGCAGGCCATCCAACGGCCTCATATCCGTGGAGTGGCAGGGAGCGCAGATTTCCTGGTAGGCCTTGGCGCCCTCTTCCACGGTCCCGGCAGAAGCGGCGGCGGCCAATCCGGCGAGCGCGCAGGCTGCCAGCGTGCTTTTAGCGAATGGAGTCATGTTCACCTCGTGAAGCGGGGGGAGGAGGACCTCCCCCGTAATTTCCTGCCGGCAGCTAGAAGCCTACCATGAATTTCGCCGAGAACCCGTCGTCCTTCAGCCCGGCGGTGCTGATCCGGTCGCTGAACTCGTGATGGCGGTACTCGCCGGCCAGCTTCATGTTGGGGGTGACCAGGTACTGGGTCCCGGCCACCACGTCCCATTCGGTAGGCCTGGTTGCGCCGTTGTGGCCGTCGTCGTAGGTGTTGCCGCGCAGCCAGTCGTAGCGGGCGTAGGCCACCGACTTCTTGGTCGGCTGGTAGTTGAGCTGGTGGAAGCCGCCCTGCCAGACGAACTCCTTGCCGAAACCGGTCGGATCCCCTTCCCGGTTGTACATGTACTGGTTCTCGAGCCAGACCGGGATGCCGAACGGTGCGAGGCTCAGGGTCATGTCGGGGCCGATCCTGGAATCGGAGTTCTTGGCGAGCTTGCCGGACATGATGCCCGCGGCCTGGCCGGCGTTGATGATGGAGTCGTCATAGATGTTGCCGGTGTAGAAGCCGAAGACCCCGAGGGACTGCCCGTACCAGCGCATGACGTAGCGCCCGTAGACCGCCTTGCTGACGTTGTTGTCGGCGTGGGTGTTCGAGGCGTTCATCACCCCGGCGTGGTATTCGAACCAGAAGGTCTCCTTCTTGCTGACGTCGGTGACCTCATGGCCGGGAACGACCATACCCATAATCTCGGCCTGGACCTGCGGCTCGCTCAGGCGGAAGAGCCCGTCGTCCTGGTCGCTGGTGAGGAAGGTGTCGGTCTTCTTCGGGCTGATCAGATCGAGCGGGCGGCGCTCGTAGATCAGGTACTGGTTGATGGAGAGGCGGACCTTGCCGGGGGAATAGGCCAGCGGCGGATGGGTGATACCGGCGAGCAGGCTGACGCTGTCACGGGGTACGGTTCCTTCCGGCAGGAGGTTGTTCCAGAAGAATTTGGCGACCTCGAAGGCCGGGGAGGCGGAGGCGAACTGGATATTGCCGGTGGCGGGGTCGTTGGCAGCGGCGCGGCCGGTCGGGGTGAATTCCCAGGCCTTGGTCTCGTACATCGGGAATTCGATGAACGCGGAGAGGTGCTTGCCGACCGGCGAGGTGAGGAAGATACTGGCGTCCTCGAGGGCTATGGAAGAGCCGACCCTCGTGTTGCTGCCGCCGGTTTCCGGATACCTTTTCTCGGCCCGGTACTCGTAGCCGACACCGGTGACGATGGAGAGCGGCAGGGTGGTCGGAATGGAGATCAGGCCGTTGGAGATCTCCATGTCGGGGGAGACCGGCTTGAGGTCGTGTCCGCCGATGGCGCGGTAGCCGGAGAGCCTGAACTGGACACCGGCGCCGGTGAGCGCGCCCCAGACGGTGTGGCAGACCGAGCAGTCGATGCCGTACCTGCGCGAATAGTTGGCGACCGCCCAGGCGTCGGTCGAGACCAGCGGCAGCGACGTCGCTGCCAGGACTGCTGCCATGATTCCCATCCAAATTCTTTGCTTCATGATGCCTCCGGACGTTTTTGTGCAATAGAAGACCAATGCACAGCATTAAATCTGCCTAATACTCTGGGTGAAATGAAGGAGCTGAAGTAGGCGAGTATCTGGAGGGGAATAGTACGAAGCAATGAGAATTGGAACAATGGAAAAGGTTTTCACAGAATGGCACGAAGATGTGAAGTATTCTTCACATCTTCCGTGGGGAGGGGAGTTTGCCGCCGGTCTGGCGGCAATCTTCATTCGGAAAGGATCTGCTCCAGGGTTTTAAGACAGTCCATCACTCTCAAGCCCTCCCGGGTGAGAAGGTATGACTTGTCCTCGTGCTGCTCGATGACCCCTGCCTCCTTGAGGATTCTGAGGTGGAAGACAACCTTGGTGTGGTCGTCGATCCCCAGCGCACGGGTGATCTCCATGAGACGGACCTGCTCTCCCTGGTGAAGAAGCTTGAGGATGTTCCGCCGGATCGGGCTGGCGAGGGCACTCAGGGTCTGGTCGATGGCAAGGCACCTGATGCCGTCCTCGAACTTGGCCTCTTCGAGGACCTTCCTGATGGTGGTCAGCAACTCCGGCACCTTGAACGGCTTGGAAAGGTAGTCGGCGGCACCTTTCCTGATGGCCTCGATGGCGTTCTCCACCGTGGCGAAGGCGGTGATCATGATGATCTTTGCCTTCGGCAGGGCCCTGCGCAGCTCGGCGAGGGCGTCTATCCCGGTGCCCCCCGGCATGAGGTGGTCCAGGAGAATGACGTCGAAGTCCCGCTGGCGGCAGAAGGCCAGCGCCTCCTTCACGGAGCCGGCGCTCTCGCAGCCGTACCCCTCCCCCTGGAGGAGATCGAGCAGGTGGCCACGGATTTCGGCGTCGTCGTCAACGACCAGAATTGTCTTCATGGGGGCTCCTTACCGGAAGCCTGACCGTCAGCGTGGTCCCTCTTCCTACCGCGCTGGCGATCTCCAGGCTTCCGCCGTGCTGTCTGATGATGCCGTAACAAATGGAGAGCCCGAGTCCGGTGCCGTCCCCGAGCTCCCTGGTGGTGAAAAAGGGATCGAAGGCGCGGGAGAGGTTCTCCTGCTCGATACCGACCCCGGTATCGGCGATGGCGATCTCGGCGAGGCTCCCCTTGTGGCTGGCGGAGAGGGTGATGGTCCCGCCTCCCGGCATGGCGCGCACCGCGTTATCGAGGATGTTGATGAAGACCTGTTCGAGTTTCCCCTGGTCCCCCATCACCTCGGGGAGACCGGGAGGAAGCTTCTTCACCACGGTGATCCCCCTGAGCTGGTAGGACATCAGGGTGAGCGCCGCCTGTACGACCGCCTCGATCCGCAACGGGGTAAAGGCGGACTCCTGCTGCCGGGAAAACTGGAGCAGTTCCTGGGCGATGAGCGAGGCGCGCTCGATATTATGCTCGACGGCGGCAAGCTTCGCGGTGATCTCGCCGGAATTCCCCGATTTTTCCAGTTTCCTCGTGAGCAGCTGGATGCCGAGAGATGCGTTGGTGAGGGGATTGTTGATTTCATGGGCGATGCCGGCCGCGAGCTGGCCGAGCGAGGTCAGCTTTTCGGCCTGGACCAGCCGGCGAGCCTGCTGCTCAATCTTCTTCCTCGTTTCGACGTCGAAGATGTTGAGGGCGCTGACGATGAAGTAGCTGATCAGGAAGGCGGAAAGGGTCCTCAACAGCTCGACGGGGAGCGGGAGGACGATAGGAAAGGACGGGGAGAAAACGGTCAGCAGGGCGTAAAAGAGAAAGACGAAGCCGGTGGCCCGCAGCTTCCGGGAGAAGCGGAAGCTGAGCCCGGCCAGTTCCCGGGAGTGGGCGAGCAGGCCGTAGCCGGCCAGCAGGCCACCGGCGATCCCGAAAGTGATCCGCGAAGCGAACTCCGCCCGCTCCAGCAAAGGAAGCCAAAGCGGCGTCTTGACGTCCGCCGTCTGGTAGATATTGATGGCCACCCAGGCGGCCAGCAGCGGCAGGGTGACCCGCTCGGCCCATGGCAGCCGGAAGGTGTGGAGCCCCCGGGAAAGTGATATTCCGAACCGGAGCAGACAGACGAATGACGCCGTGGCGAGCACCGCGGCCAGGGCCTTTTCGGCGAGGATCTGATCGGCGCTAAGCCTCCCCCCCTCGATCAGGGGGCCAAGCTCGAGCCACTCACGGATCCCGTGGAGGAATCCGAAAGCCCCCAAAAGCCAGAGGCTGTCCGCCAGGCCGAGCTCGCTCCCTTCCATGTCCTTTGCCGCTATGGCAACTCCCAGGAAGAAGAAAGAGGCGCCGTAAAGCAGATAGATCAGGTAAATCGGGTTGATGTGATAAAAAAGGTGGTTCACACTTGTCCGGGCCTCTTTCATTCATTGATAACGGGGCAGGTTACGGAAAATGTACCCCAGATCGGCAAAGGTATACAACCATTACGCCCAGCCGGTGACATTTTGTTGCCTTAGCCCATTTCATCCATGCTATAGTCGCCCCGGCCAACGGTGCCCTTCTGTCAATGACGACATTGGTTGCTTCAGAAACGTCTCATTGAAAGAATGGAGGATACCGCCCAGATGAAAGCAAAGAGTACCGACCGCTATGTGAGCTTCAAGGGGATCGACGGCGACGGCAACGCCAAGAGGGTGGTTGCCATGCTGAGGCGCCACATCGACGACCCGGAAAAGACCAACCTCTTCTGGGAGCGCTTCAAGGAGAAGCTCGCCGCGGCGGCCGATCCGGAGGCGGCGGGCGGGAGGCACCTGGACGAACTCTTCCTCGTCCATTCCTACCTCAACAACATCCGCGAGCTGTTCGAGGAGTACGAGGACCGGGAGGCCCTGGAACTTCTGGAACAGGTCGAGTCGGAATCCTGCTAGCGGGATGGAAAAGGAGCAGACATGAAGCCGATCGAACCGGCCACCCTCGCCTCCGGCAACGCCATCTCCCTCCTGCGCACCCTCGATATCCACCTGCGCGAGATCGGCGACGACTACGCCATCATGGAGGTCACCGTCGCCGGCATCCACCAAAACTACTTCGGCGGCGCGCACGGCGGGCTCATCGCCACCCTGATGGACACCGTCTCCTTTTTCCCGCGGCCGCTCCTTCCTTCCGGAAGGCTCTGCACAACCACCAACCTCAACGTCACCTACGTCCGCCCGGCCGCCGTGGGCGACGTCCTGACCGCCCGCTCTCAGCTTGTTCACCAGGGGAAGAGGATGGCCAGTCTCAACATCACCGTCACCAATCAGCACGGCAAGCTCGTGGCTCATGGTACGGCAAGCCTGATGCTGACGGCGTCATAGCCGAAGCTTCCTTGCCGGCCGTGACTGTTCCCCCCGCCGATCAAAGCAAAAATACCGCAGCGATAGCACCTCCCATCCATAAAATTTGATTTTATTAATCTTTATGGCACTCTTTATCCATCCGCGCCGATAGCAGATCCACAATTGAATAACCGGATGCCAGCGAAACGCCACGGGCAAGGAGGTGGAGGATGCCTTTACACCGTCTGCAGTTTCATGTCACTCACGACTGTCCGGTCAGCTGCCGTGAGTGCGAGACCAAGTCCGGCCCGTGGAACGGTCCCTTCCTCGACGCACCCTTCATGATCGAGGTGATCGACGAGGCGTGGGTGCTCGGATGCCTGAGCACCATCGTCTTCGCGGGGGGAGAGCCGCTCCTCAAGCGTTACGAAATCGAACAGGTCCTCCTCCACGCCCAGAAGCGGGGGCTGAGGAGCCGGGTGGTCACCAACGCCTACTGGGCGGCCAGTCCCAAGGGGGCATTCCACACCCT
Source organism: Geomonas sp. Red32 (assembly GCF_023652955.1). Lineage (GTDB taxonomy): Bacteria > Desulfobacterota > Desulfuromonadia > Geobacterales > Geobacteraceae > Geomonas. The sequence goes on from NZ_JAKLOY010000001.1 coordinate 1,090,976, forward strand.
TCTCGACCTCCAGCAGGCGGGACTGAGCGAAGTGACCCTCACCTGCGACGATATGCACCAGGAGCTGATCCCGCTCGACTACATCAAAAACGCCTTCGTGGCCGCCCGCGAGCTCGGCATCCCGGTGCTGGTCTTCATGAAGCCGGCGCTCGAAGCGGTCATCACCCCCGGTTACCTCGGCACGTTCCTGGAGACTACGCTGCACGGCTGCGGCGAGGTTGGCGGCGATCTCCTGAAAGAGGGGGAGTACCTGGCCTACCCCGATCCCGCCTCCTGGGGCGCGCCCCGTAACGGCACCCAGATCCTGATGATCGTCTCCCCCACCAAGGACGCCCGGGTCTGCCAGGGGGTGAAGGCCCAGCCGGTGGCAACCCTGCCGCTGGGAAACCTCGGCTACCAGTCCCTGGTAGACGTGCTCGGGCTCAGGCAGACGGCGCACTGATGGAGGAGCGCTTCGCCGGCCGCGACCGCGCCGAGGAGATCGCCAAAGGCGTCCACCGCAAGATGAAGCTGAAAAACGAGCTGAAGATAGTGGAATAGCAGGAGAAATGAAGATAGAAGAAGTGAACATAGATAGATATAGGAGAAATCAGCACCTTTCCGGGCAACAGGTCCCCCCTTTTGCGAAGGGGGGACAGGGGGGATTTGCCTTTGCAAAGGATCGTCAGTGTACCGGCGTCCCCCCCTTTCTTCGCTTTCACCCCCTTTCTTCGCTTTCACCCCCTTGAGCAGCAACTCCCCCCGCGTCCCGTAGATGCCCCCCCCAAGTTGAGCCGCGAGATCAGGTCGGACTGGTGAATCTGGGACTGCCTGGCCAAAAGCGCAGTCACCATCGAAATCCCCACGCTTCCCCCCACGTTGCGCATGAGGACCGCATCGATCCTGCCGGGGCGCGCGGAACGGATGTACGGCGGGTCCTCCACGAACTGATTGGTCATGAAGACGGTCAGCACGCCGACCGGGATGTTGATGTAGAAGGCCCAGCGCCAGGTGTAATGGTCGGTCAGCCACCCCCCCAAGGTGGGGCCGAGGATGGGGGCCACCACCACCCCGATCGCGAAGGCTGCCAGGGTCATTTCCCCCCGAAGACGGCCGCGTCGGAACCACCTACCGCCCGGGCCAGTAATAATTTCGCCAGGTTGTGCTGGTAGAGGCTGGAAAGCTCGGCCTCGTGGGCGGCCGCCACCGACTGCTGGGCCTGGACCACGGCGAGGTTGTTGTCGATCCCGGCAGCGAAACGCTCCTGTGCCTGGGCCAGGGTGGTCTCGGCCAGCTCGGTGCTTTTGGTGGCAAGCTGGACCTGGCGGGCGGCCGCCTGCATGTCCAGGATGGCGGTCCGCACCTCGTACTCGATTCTTTCCCGCAGGTCCTCAAGCTCATCGCGGCGCTGCTTCACCTGGGCCTCGGCCCTGAGCACCTCGCCGTGGATCCTTCCCCCCTCGAAGATCGGGAGCTTCAGACTCCCCACGATGTGGTAGGTCTCCTTCATGGTGGAGAGGGTGAGGCCGGTGGAGCCGTAATCGGCATCGAGTACGAGGGCGGGGAGGCGCTGCGCGAGGGCGGCCGCATGGGTGGATTCGGCGGCCTTGACGAGGCGCTCGGCAGCCTGATAGTCGTCGCGAGAGGCGAGGGCGCGGGTGATCAGCTCAGGAGCGGGAAGGACGAGGACCGGCTCGAAGGGGGCCTGGTCGGTGAGGGTGACTTCCTCTCCGACCGGTAGCCCGATCATCCGGTTGAGGGTGAGCTTCTGCTTGGCGAGGTCATTCTCCGCCACGATCAGCTGCTGGGTCCTCGCCAGAACCTCCACCCGGGCCCGCAGCTCGTCGATCCCGGGGGTGACGCCGGCCTTGTGAAGTTCGACGGCGCGGTCGAGGATGGTGCTGGCGGTGACGAGCTGGGCTCCCACCGTCTGGACCCGGGCCTCGGCGGTCAAAGCCTGGAGGTAGGCGGCGCCGACCGCGACCACCACCAGCTCGCGGGCATCCTTCTCCGAATAGCTGGCCGCCGCGACCTCGTGCCCTGCCGCGCGCGTCCGCTCGATCGCCTCCAGGTCGAAGATCCGCTGGGTGAGGAAGATCCTGCCGTCGTAATAGTTGAAGGGGCCGACTACGGAGGGGACGCCGGGGACCGAGATGCCGGTGATGGCGAGGCTTTCCTTGAGGCGGTGAACGCTTGCCGAGGTGGTGAGGTTGGGAAGGAGCCTGCTGAGCTCCACCCAGCGCTGGCCGCGGGCGGATTCGATCCCCTCCCGGCTCAGCAAAAGCCCGAGGTTGTTGGCGAGCCCGAGCTGGATGGCCTGTTGCATGGAGAGGGGAAGGAGCTCGTCGGCTGCGACCTGGGGGCCGCGCGGGAGGCTGCCGCCGAACTGGGGAGCGACGTTGAACGCCGGGCCAGGAGGGATGGTGAGTCCGGTGAAGGTGGACTCCTGGGCGTAGGACAGAGGGATGGCTACGAGCAGGACGAGCAAAGCGCCCCACAGCATCGGAAAACGATTAGATGGTATCAGGCGCCTCAGGTGCATCAGCCGGAAACCTCCCGCGGGGGAAATCCTGACTCACCACAGCTACTTAACTACCATGAACCCTTTCTGCCGATCCCAGCGGTACCCCTTGCCGTTCCAGATGTCCTCAATGGTCTTCCAGTCGAGCCCGAGTCCCTTCATGTCTTCGCATATGAAGTAGGCCGGCATGATCTCGTTGTCGTCGATGACGCCGTCGCCGTTGGTGTCCGCCCAGTGCCAGTAACCGATCCGGACGGCGTCGCTGCCGCCGATGGCCTCCGTCCGCGTGTCGTTACCGGTCCTGATCACGATCTCCCCCTTGAACCTCCCGGTCGCCGAGAGGGGGGAGTCCGGCACCCGGACCGTGTAGGAGAGCACCACCGGGGAGTTGCCGTGGGGGACCAGCCATTTCATCGAGGTACCCGTGGCCGAGGTGGCCGGCATCGAGCTGAAAATCCGGAAGCCGGCCGGGGCCGATTCCTTGACGATGAAGTTGACCGGCTCGCCCGGGGGCCGGGAAACCTTGATCTGGACCGGGATCAGTTCGCCGGGGGCCGCGAAGGACGGGGCCCAGCGGACGGCGACCGGCGGGGCGGCTGGCCTGCGTGTGAAGAGGTACCCCGCCACCAGTACCGCTACCAGGACCGCACCCAGCAGGAGCCGGGGGAGCTGGCGGTCGCGGGCGGGCTCGAGCGGGGGAGGAGGCGTCTCCCCGGCGGGCTCCTCCTGCCGCAGGATCTCCTCCAGCTCGACCTCCAGGGCCTGGGCCAGCTTCTCGGCGTTATCGCGCTTGATAGTGGGATAGCGGTTGTTCTCCCAGCGGGAGATGGTGTCGGTCGTCACCCCGACCACGCTAGCCACGTACAGCTGGGTCAGTTTCTTGGTCTCGCGAACGTTCCGGATTTTTGTTCCGTCGATGGCGACACTGGGGGGTGGAGTTCTATCGGGCCTGTCGGAAGCCTGGTCCATCTCTAACGCGTCTCCTCCCGTCATTTCAGCACATTGGGGACCCGACATCGGGTCACACTGCTATAGATGTCGATACCCACAGCGTACACGCAATGGTATTTATTGCCACAGTTCGTAGCAAAATTCACCATCAAACCTGAAAGGAGCAGCACCATGAAAAAGTTTATCGCCTCTATTGCAGTGATCGCCTTCAGCGCTTCCATGGCCATGGCCGCCGACGTGATGACCTTCCCCGCCAAACCCGGCAACGTCACCTTCCCCCACAAAAAACACCAGGAGATGCTGAAGGACTGCAAGATCTGTCACCAGAAGGGCCCCGGCAAGATCGAAGGGTTCGGCAAGGAATTCGCCCACTCCACCTGCAAGGCCTGCCACGCCGACAAGGGTGCCGGCCCCACCAAATGCTTCGACTGCCATAAGAAGTAAGGGGCAACCTGACTGACCCCATCCTCACCCTGTCCCTCCCCTTGAAGGGGAGGGAACCTCCCCCACCTCGTGCGGGAGAGTTTCCGCATCGGCACTCCCTCGACCCACTCACGCTCCCCCCTCCAGGGGAGGGCAGGGGGGAGCGTGAGCGGGCATTGGTAAAAGAGAGAGCCTCGACACACTGCGTGCCGGGGCTCTTTCTTTTTGGGGAGGGTGGCAGGGAAAGCTCCGTCATCCGGCCTTCGGCCACCTTCTCACCTGAAGGGGCGAGGGGCTTGTGAAGCTAGATCCCTCCGCCATTGTGCATCTTGCCGGTGCAGCAGGGCTTTTCTTGGCTCACCGCCTCCTGGTGGGCGGGGCCGGACGGGCAGCCGAGCAGGTGGTGGAAGGCGGCGGTGCCGCGTAAGGCGGTGGTGACGCCGAGCAGGATGAGGATGACCCCTCCCGCCTTCGGCGCCCAGCTCCTCAGGTGCAGTTTGGAAATCCGGGTCACCACTCCCAGGGTCAGCAGGGGAATGGAGGTCCCCACCCCGAGTGCGAACATGGTGACCGTCCCGCTCATCGCCGAGCCGGTCTGCAGGGCATAGGCGAGGAAGGCGACCACGATGGGGCAGGGGAGAAAGCCGGTGGCCATGCCGAGCGTGAGGGCGGCGCCCGGAGAGTTCCCCTTGAAGAACTTGCCGCTGAAGGAGGCAATCAGCCCGGCGCAGGAGCTGAAGGGGCCGGTGCCCCGGATCGGGAGAAGCCCAAGAAGGCTCAGCCCCATCAGGATGATGACCCCCCCGGCGAGGTAGGTCAGGAGGTTCCGGAAGAGGGGATTATCGAAGAAAAGGGAGGAGAGAAAGCTTCCCGCATAGCCAGCCACGGCCCCCAACAGCGTGTAGGTGAGGATTCTCCCCCCCTGCCAGAGGAGCTGCCCGGCGACCATCCGGTTGCGGTCTTTTTCCTGGGAGAGGTGAAGGACGAAGCCGCCGCACATCCCAAGGCAATGGGCGAAGGCAAGGAGTCCGCCTGCGAAGCCGATCCAGAGGTTGTGGCTGACCATCTGCATGATGGATCCTTTCTGTGGTTAATGGAGATGAGAGACTTTTCGATTACATTAGATTAACAGGAACTCGGCAAAAGTCTCCCGCTCCCCCCCTCCTTTTTTAATGGTTCTTCCAATAATTCCGAGGGGAAACCGGGCCCCCCCTTGTCGAAGGGGGGACAGGGGGGATTTGCTTCTACGGATCGAGAGGCAAATCCCCCTGAATCCCCCTTTAACAAGGGGGACTTTTTACCGGGAGGTGCCTGCGGCGGAGAGCGAACGGACGTGAAGGGCCAGGTACCAGCGGTATTCCGGCGGGACCACCCGCTCGAGGACCGGCTCGTGCCCCACGCCGGTCAGCATGGCGCGGACGATTTGGCCATCCCGGTAGCCTGCCACCCGTGCGCTCCTGAGATCGGCGGGACGGGGGATGTAGCTCTCACCGACGGGGCCGTCCCCGGCTCCGCTGTCCCCGTGACAGAAGACGCAATAGCAAAGGTAGTAGACCCGGGCGGCGGCCAGGTTTTGCGGGGTGGGAGGGAGCGGGTTTTTCAGCTGCGCCGCCTCCGCGGGAGATGGGATTCGGGCGGGAGGCGTCGCCGTGACGCTGTCTGCCGGGCGCTGCGGCATGATCATCTGGAACTCGCGCAGGTGATGCTGCACGGTCATGCGCGGCCCCTCGTACAGCACGAAAAGGAACAGGGCGCCGAACAGCAGCGGGGGGATAACGATGGCCCCTATCAGCAGCTTCTTTTTCACCTTCTGGCTCCTTGCGGCTTCAACTCCGCGGGCACCGGGTTCTGGGGCTGGGCCTCGGGTAGGGGCGGAATCTGCCGCTGCAGCTTGACCGCCCCCGGTGGAGTCCTGGTGGAGTAGGGGGAGTCAGCCGGGGTATCGGCGAACTGCCCGAAATCCCAGTAGCGGGGGGCGTCGGGCACCACCACGTACACGATCCAGCCAAAGAGCATGATGGCCGCGCTGAAGGCGATGATGATCAGCCAACTGGCCAGGACCGAGATCTCCTGGTCTTCGTCGAATCGGGGATATTCCATGTCGGCCTCACCAGTTAGGCGGATTAGCGCTCTTGGACGCGATGGTGGCGACGGTGAAGATGGCGCATCCGATTACGATCAAGATCAGCACCCAGGGGACGAAGCTCAGCAGCCACCGGAAGAAGTTGGGCGGCCCGGTGACCTCGACCTCCTCCGCCTTCTTCTCCACGCCGCGCGGGTGCCACATGGCCTGGTAGATGAGGCAGAAGAGGAGCACCAGCGCGATTCCGGCCAGCACGGTCGCCACGATCCACTGGTTCTGCTGGACGTAGATGTACAGCATCATGGCTGCGGCCTCCCGCTTTTGGGGGCCAGCGCCCCCTGCTCGTCAAGTTCCTTCGGGATCCCGCTTTCTAGCGGGAGGTACCGGGCCCGGTCCTGGTCCTCGAATTGACCGGAACGGATCGCCCAGAGGAAAAAGGCCCACAATCCCCCACACATGAGGAGAAAGAAGAGGGCCCACATCACCAGAAAGGTCGTTCCCTCGAACGGGCTTTGCATCGCGTTTCTCCTTTCGCAGGCCAACCAACGGTGGACCATGTGGACCCGGTGGACCTGGTGGACCAGGCTAGCTGTTTTACCTCCCTCCCCTTCAAGGGGAGGGGCGGGGTGAGGATGGGGGGGGACTGGCCCCGGGCGGCAGCGCCGGCGGCTTGTAGGGGTTCGTCCATTGTTCCTCGTAGGAGGCGTCGATCCCGCGCGGCTCGATGTTGGCATCGGTGTAGCCGACGAAATAGACCCCGAGGTAGTTGGCCAGGTCCCAGATCTTCTCGGACTCCAGGTGCTTCTTGAAGTACGGCATGCCGGTGCCGGTGATGCCGTTCATGATCTGGTAATAGAAGATCCCGCCGATGTACCGGTTCTCAACGAGGTGCCGCCTGAGGATGGTGAAGTTGAGCGGCGGCGGGAAGACGTCCTTGGCGGCCGGTCCCTTACCGTCCCCGATCGGGCCGTGGCAGTTGATGCAGAAGTCCTGGTAGATCCGCTTCCCCCGCTGCAGGACGGCCTGGGTGGCGGGGTAGGGGTTAGGCATCCTGCGCCAGACTTCGGGAACCTGGCTGTGGATCCACTCGACGTTGCGGTCTGGGCCGGAGTTGTACGCCGCCACCGCCGCCGCCTTCCACCGCTTTTGCCGCTCCACCCGGCGGTCGGCTGCTTTCCCCCCCAGCGCCTGCACGTAGGCAGTCAACTGCCGGATATCCTTCTCCCCCAGGAATTCCCAGGAGGGCATCAGTGAGACCGGGCTCGTGTAGCGGGGGTTCTTGAAGTGCGACAGGTGCCAGTCGTCCGGGTGCTCGCCCCCTTCCTGCGAGAGGTCGGGGCCGGTCCGCTCGCTCCCGAGGATGGCCGGTTCCACCCCGACGTAGTCGCCGCTTTGGGCGATCCTTTCGGCGCCGATATCCCAGTCGCTGTTCCTGATGAAGAGGGAGTGGCAGTAGCTGCAGCCGTTGGCGACGTACAGGCGGTGGCCGGCCTCCTCCTCGGCGGTGAGGGGGCGCCAGATCTCGGAGGGGGTCTCCTTCATGGTCATGGAGGGGATCCCTACGATGATGAAGGTGGAGGCCCAGAAGACCATGAGCGCGCCGATGATGAGCAGGGCCGGGGTCATCTTCATGCCGCTTCCTCCGCCCGTTGCAGCTCCTCGGCCGAAAGCTCTTCGCCGCGCCACAGGGTCATCGCCAGGTTGTAGAGGCCGACCAGGGCTCCGGTCAGGATGAAGATGCCGAGTGCCGCCCGGCAGATGAAGTAGGGGGCGAGCTCGGGAAGCACCCGGTAGACGGTTTCGCCGTTATGCCAGGCGCCCCCCTGGATGAGGCCGGCGATGGTGAGGACCACGAAGAAACCGGTCAGGCCGACGGTGATCAGCCCGAACTGCAGGCTCACCAGCTTTTCGCTGTAGAGGCTCTTCCCGGTGACGAGCGGGATCACGTGCCACATGGTGCCGAGCGCGATGTAGCCGCCGAAGCCGAGCATGGCGATGTGGGCGTGCCCGATCGTCCAGTTGTTGAAGTGGGTCACCCGCTGCATGAAGGGAAGCGACTGCAAAGGCCCTTGCACGCAGGTGACGATGTACCAGACGATCCCTCCCATCACGAGCCTCGCCGCCGGATCGCTCCAGACCCTTCCCCCGAAGAAGCGGGCGGTGAGCCAGAGGTTCAAGACCACGATGGAGACCGGGACGATCATGGCCACCGAATCGACCACCGAAACCGTCTTCAGCCAGTTAGGGATCGGCGACTGGAGAACGTGGTGCCCCCCGATGTGGGTGTAGAGCGCCACCAGGAACCAGAATCCCGCCAGCGAAAGGGTGTGGGAGTTGAGGGGGGCGCGGGCGGCGCGGGGGATGACGAAGTAGGCGGCGCCGGTCGCGAGCGGGGTGATCAAGAGCCCGGGCAGGTTGTGCCCCCAGAACCAGAGGAAGAGGGAATCGATCAGCCCCGGCATCGCCCCGGTGGAGGGGTGCCACATCACGTTCCCCAGGGGATAGTTGCAGGCGGTCCAGAGGAGGGCGGCGACTAGGTACCAGACCGAGACGTAGAGCTGCTTCTCGCGCCGGTGGGCGATGGTCATCACCACATCGACGATCAGGCAGAGCACGGCGAACACCAGCGACACGTCGGCCCAGAAGACGTACTCGCTGTATTCGCGCCCCTGGGTGTAGCCGAACGAGAAGCAAAGCGGGCCGCTCGCGATGGTGATGTTCCAGAAGAGGAAGCCCGCCCAGGCGAGCGGCTCCGACCAGAGGCGGGTCCGCAAGAGGGCGGGAACGTAGTAGAGGCCGGCGCCGATCAGCATGGTCCCGGTGAATCCGTAGAGCATGGTGTTGACGTGGATGGGACGCTCGCGCCCGAAGACCAGCGCCGGGATGTTGGAGAAGAATTCGGGGGAGACGAAGTGGATGGCCGAGACCATGCCGTAGAGGGCACCGACCACGAACCAGGCGGCACCGGCCAACATGAAGGCCAGCGAGGCTCCCTGGGGTTTTTGGATGAACTTGATCATGTCGGTCCTTTCACCGCTCTCGGTTTCGTGTTCCCCATCCCCTTGAGGGAGGGGGGTAGGGGGTGGGGTAAGCATCCACGGAGTGCCGAAGCCAGCCTCCCCCCCACCCTGACCCTCCCCCTCAGGGGGGAAGGGAATTTCACCTATGACAGGCGAAGCAGTCGTGGGTCACGTGGTGGTCGCGGTGGCACTGGATGCAGAATCCCATCTGGAACTTCTTCGCCTTAACCACCCGGTCCATCCGGGAGACTTCGCCATGGCACCAGCTGCAGTCGAAGCCGCGCTGGATGTGCATGGAATGGTTGAAGTAAACGAACTCGGGGAGCCAGTTGACCCGTTCCCAGACCACCGGGATGTTGTGATCGTAGTGGTAGCGGAGCTTCCTGATGAACGGGTGCTCGACGATGATCCGCGAGTGGCAGAGCAGGCAGGTCTGCAACGGGGGGATCCCCGCCCGTGAGGAGGTGGTCACCCCGGTGTGGCACATCAGGCAGCTAAGCCGCTTGTAGGTGACGTGAACCCGGTGGCTGAAGGGGATCGGCTGGTGCGCCCCGAGGCCTGCCGGGTAGAGGGTGCCCAGGTCGACCAGGGCCGCCACCACCGCCAATACGGCGATCGCCACCGCGGCCAGGTCCGCCCAAAGCGGTCGGCTCCGCTTCCTCGCTTGCCTGTCTTCGGCGCGGTCGCGCTTCATGGCCGTCCCTCTTCCCCCTCGCCGGCCATCGGCCGTTGGGGGAGGTAGCGGTGGAACATCTCCATCCCGAGCCCCAGGATCCCGATGTTGGCGGCGGCCAGGGAGAGCTCGCTCAGGCCGAAGTCCAGCCTCACCTGGAAGGTCGGCGCCACCAGCCACCACCTTTCGATCCACATCCCCACCAGCACGAGGAGGCAGATCCCTCCCAGCGACCAGCGCGTCCGCTTGGACTTGATGGTCAAAAGGAGCACCAGGGGACCGAAGTAGACCAGACCGACCAGCAGGTAGCTCACCCCCCGCCACGACTCGTTGTGCATGCGCGGCACGAGGAAGCGGATCTCCCGCGGGAGGTTCTCGTACCAGAACGGGAGGAGGTGGGCGTACATGAGGTAGGTGCTCATGAGGCTGAAGGCGACCACCAGCTTGCCGATGTCCTGCAGCTGGTCGGGCTCCGCCTGGGAGCCGAGGGTGGCCAGAAGCCCCCAGCAGGCGATGGCGATGTACAGCCCGGACATGAAGAAGTAGCCGCCGGCCAGGTTGCTGTGCCAGTGAGGGTCGAGCGCCATGACCAGGTCGAAGCCCAGAAGGGAGAAGCAGAGGGCGTAGACCAGCACGAGCACCGGCCCCGAGATCCGCGAGCGGCCGTGGCGGCGCTGGTGGAGATAGAGGGCGGCGGTTCCCCAGAAGATGAGCAGCGCCGTGAAGTCCCGGGCGAAGAGAAAGGAGTTGTCCAGCCAGCGCCCCTGGGCGAACTGGCGCTGGTACCAGGGAGCCCAGGCCGAGCTCCCGATCCAGAGGATGACCAGCACGGCCAGCGACGGCACGGCATAGCCGATACCCGCCGCCGGGAGGCGGTCGATTCCCAGGTGCCAGCGGCCGTTGCAGCTCTCCACCACCGCCGGCCAGACCACCAGCCCCCCCGAAAGGGAGGTGAAGAAGAGGAAGTTGATGAGCAGCGAGCGCCAGGCCCGCTCCGGCTCGGCGCCGTTTACCAGCAGCGCCCAGACCGCGCACCCTCCCACCGCCAGGAGGAGCCAGAGGACGACCCGGCCCGAGGCCGGAAGCGGGGGATTACTGGTGGACATGGATCTCCTCCGGTAGCGCCGGGATCAACAGCTCCTTGAGCCTCGGCACCTGGTCGGCCCGGCAGGTGACCAGCAGGCCGAAACGGTCGCGGCTGAAGCGGTCGTCGTAGTAGGGGGCGGTCTTCAGCCGGTAGAGACGGGAGTAAAAGATGAGGGCGGCCAGGTTGAAGAGGCTCCCGAGCAGGATGGTCCCCTCGAAGCCGACTACGCAGAAGGGGATCCTGGCCAGGGGAGGTTTTCCCCCCACGATGAGCGCGTTGACGAGGGCGGTCCCCCCCGCCAGCCAGAAGCCGCCCAAAAGGCCGCAGATGGCGCCTGCCAGGGTGATCATCCGGACCGGGCTCTTCGGCGGGTTGAGGAGCTTCTTGAGCTCAGCGATCTTGACCGGCGAAAAGGTTTCCATTACCTCGAAACCGGCCTCGCAGCTTCTCTCCACCGCCTCCAGCAGCCGCCGGGGGCTGCGGAAAACGGCCAGCACGCAGGGAGAAAGGGGATCGATCGCCTGGTGGACCGCGGTCCGGCACTCTCCGGCAGGCTCGAGCTCCTCCTCGGCGACCTTCTCCTTGAGATCGCTCAGGGGGACGGTCGGGAGGAGCTTGCTGAACCCGAAGAACCAGAAGAAGAAAAAGCCGAACGAGCCCAGGGTGATGCTGATCTCCACCCAGGTCGGGAGGTAGCTTCCCCAGTTGTGGGGGAGGAAGTCGTGGGCGAGCGAGGTGAAGATGATCATCAAGCGCTCGAACCACATCCCGAGGTTGATGAAGAGGGAGATGACGAAGAGGAGAACGATGCTGGTCCGGACCTTCTTGAAGACGAAAAGGAGCGGGATGAGGACGTTGCATACCACGCAGAGCCAGTAGATCCAGGCGGCGGGGCCGAAGAGCCGCCATTTATAGAACTGCCACTCGATCAGGTCCCCCGAGTACCAGGCGATGAACCCTTCGGCGACGTAGGCGTACCCGACGATGGAGCCGGTCAGGATGATGGTCTTGGCCACCGCCTCGAAGTGCTGGATCTTGATGAGCCTCTCCAGGTGGAGGAGCTTTCTCATCGGGATGACCAAGGTGAGCACCATGGCGAGGCCGGAGTGGATGGCGCCTGCCACGAAGTAGGGGGGGAAGATGGCGCTATGCCACCCCGGAAGGAGGCTCATGGCGAAGTCCCAGGAGACGACCGAGTGGACCGAGACCACGAGCGGGGTGGCCAGGGCGGCGAAGAAGAGGTAGGAGCGCTCGTAGTGGTGCCATTGCGAGCCGGTCCCGGACCAGCCGAGACTCATGGCGCGGTAGAGCTTGGTCCGGAAGGCGTCGGGGCCGTGATGCTCGAGGTAGCGGTCGCGGGCGGCGGCCAGGTCGGGGATGAGCCCCACGAGCCAGAAAATGAGGCTGACCGTGAAGTAGGTGCCGACCGCGCAGACGTCCCAGACGAGAGGGCTCACGAAGTTCGGCCAGATCTGGCGCTGGGAGGGGTAGGGGATGATGTAGTAGAAGGCCCACAGGCGCCCGAGGTGGATGAGCGGGAAGAGGCCGGCGGTCATGACCGCGAAGATGGTCATCGCCTCCGCCGAACGGGAGACGGCGTTACGCCAGTCGGCGCGCAGGAGGTAGAGGATGGCCGAGATCAGGGTTCCCGAGTGGGCGATCCCGACCCAGAAGACGAAGTTGGTGATGTAGACGGCCCAGCCGACCGGACGGTTGAGGCCGGTGACCCCCATTCCGAACTGGATCTGGTACAGCCAGCAGAGCGCCCCCCACCCGATCACCGCGGCCAGGAAGGCGATCGCGAAGAAGTAGGGTACCCCCGGCTTGCGCATCGCCTGGAGGACGTCGTCGTTTATCTCACCGTATCCGAGGTCCGCCACTGTAGTCTCCTAGTTGGAATCATCCAGCTACGCGTTCCCCCCTTTGCGAAGGGGGAAACGCATTACCCGTCGATATCTACTCTTCTCAGGAAGGTCACCGCCGGCTTGGTGTTGAGCTCTTCCAGCACGTGGTAGCGGCGCGGGTCGGTGCGGGTGAGCCGCGACACCTCGGAGTTTGGATCGAGGAGGTCGCCGAAGGTGTAGACCCGGGCCGGGCAGGACTGGGCGCAGGCCGGCTGGATCTCTCCGTCGCGGACTGCCCGCTTCTCCCGCACCGCCCGGTACTCCGCCTGCCGGATCCGCTGCACGCAGAAGGTACATTTCTCCATCACCCCGCGTGTCCTGACTGTCACCTCCGGGTTCAACTGGAGGTCGAGCGGTTTGTGCCATTTGATGTTGATCCAGTTGAAGCGCCTGACCTTGTACGGGCAGTTGTTCGAGCAGTAGCGGGTCCCGATGCAGCGGTTGTAGATCTGGGCGTTCAGCCCCTCCTCGTTGTGCATGGCGGCGAACACCGGGCAGACCGGCTCGCAGGGGGCGGCGTCGCAGTGCTGGCACAAAAGCGGCAGCCAGCCGAGGCGGAGCGGGCTCCCCGGTTTCCGGTAGGGGGGGACGCGCAGCCAGGCCATCTCGCGGCCGTTCCCCACCTTTTCCCGGCCGATGACGGCGATGTTGTTCTCCGCGTAGCAGGCCACCGCGCAGGCCCCGCACCCGATGCAGCGCTGCAGATCGACCACCATTGCCCAACGGTGCTTGGTGTACTCGCGCTTCGGGTACATATCCTTGTCGTTGCGGTATCCCTCGGGGAGCGGCAGGATCAGCTCGTCCCCCTGCCCGGGCGCCATCTCCGACAGCCGGGAGAGGGGGATCCACTGGGCGATCTCGCGGCCGATCTGGCTCTTGGCGGGAGCGGTCCTGACTAGGAAATCCTCGCCGCAGGGACCGGCCCGGCGGATCCGGCAGCGCCCGAACGGCGACGCCCCCGCCGCTCCCGGCAGGAGCTGGAAGGGGTTGGCGCCGATCCCGGCCGCGTTCCGCCCGAGGGCGGCGTGCCCCTGCCCGAAGGCGATCCCCGCCATCCCGTCCGAGATCTCCTGGGTGATCCGGACCGGCGCCTGCAGGGTCCCGAAGCTGGTGGTGAGCTCGGCGAGATCTCCCGACCTGATCCCGAGCGACCTGGCCCTCAAGGGATGGAGATCGATCCAGTTCCCCCAGACGATGAAGGTGGTCGGGTCGGGGGCCTCCTGCAGCCAGCCGCGGTTGGCCGTGCGGCCGTCGAAGAGCATGATGGACGGCCACGCCCAGAGTTCCACCGTGTCCGACTGTGCCGGAGGGGTGACCGGAGGGGCGAAGGTGAGCGAGCCGATCCCCGGCGAGGCCGGCAGGGTGGCCCCGGTGGCCGGGCTCTTCCAAACGCCGCCGTTTCTGAGCGCGGTGGTCCAGAAGGATTCCTCTCCCACGCCGCTCCTCACCCCACTCCAGCGCCTTCTCAGCCATTCCTCGAAACCGGCCGGCGCCGCCCCCGTTCCGCGGGTGAGCGCTCTTCCTCCCCGGCGGGCAAGGTCGAGGAATATGTCACCTGGCATCCGGGTATCGTAGAGCCTTCCCATGGCCGGCTGCATGATCCCCTCGATGCCGGCCGACGGCGAGTAATCTCCCCACGACTCCAGCGGGTAATCGATCGGAAGGACCCACTGCGCGAGCTTGGCCGTCTCGTCCATCATGGCGCCGAGATAGACGACGGTCCCGACCCGCTCGAGCTGGGCGATGACGCCGGGACGGGTGAAGACCGGGTTGCAATCGTGGATGAAGAGGACGTCCTGCGGGCCGAGCGAGGCGAGAAGCGAGGCAACTTCCGCCTCGGTCGCGGTGCTGCTCAGAGCGTGAGGATGGGCGAAATCGACGGCACCGGTCCCGGCCGCGTAATTGAGAAGCCCCGCGCAGAGGGCGGTGTCGACGGCGGTGGCGCCGGTGGCGCCCACCGGCCCCGCCAGCACCACGGGAGAGCGGGCGGAGGTGAAGGCCCGGGTAAGCTCCTCGAGGGCGTGCGGGGAGACCGAGGTCACCGGCCCCTCGGCCGCCAGGAGCGCGTCGATCTGCCGCTGGACCGGCGCGAGGTCGTTCTTGTGCCATCCCTTCTCGACGATGATCTTGAGCATGGCGGCCGCCAGCACGCGCTCGTGCCCGGCGGGGACCTGGATGAAGGTGTCGGCGTTGGCGGCGGTCATCGAAAGCCGGGGGCCAATATAGGCGAAGCGGTTCATGTTCCTGCCGCCCCGGTAGGCATGCATGGCTGCGAACTGGGAGGCAAAGGAGACCGGCGAGACCCAGGTCTCCAGGAAATCCGCCGACAGGCTCAGGATGAAGTTGCTGGTTTCCAGCCGGTAATCCGGGATGACGGCTCTTCCGAAGAGTTTCTGGTGGGCTACGCGGAGCGCCTCGTAATTGAACGGCTCGTAGAAGAGGAGCCGGTTTCCCCCGAAGGCCCCGGCGAATCCCTTCATCACCTCGGCCAGCGCTCCGGTCTGCAGATTGGACAGGACGGCCGCCCTTCCCCCACCCTTGAGCGATCCGGCAACCGCCTCCAGCGCCTCTTCCCACGTGGCCTCGCGTTCCCGCTCCCCCTTCACCCGCCGCACCACCCGCGTCAGTCGGTCGGGATCGTAGAGCCCCTGCAGCGACGACTGCCCCCGGGCGCAGAGCCCCCCCCGGTTGACCGGGTGGCTGGGATTTCCTTCCGCCTTGGTCACCCGGCCGTCACGATGCCACAGGTGCATGCCGCACCCCGCGGGACACTCCCGGCAGGTGGTGGCGAAGAGCGCCCACTCTCCGGGGCGGATGTCTTCCGGCGGAATGACCTGGGGGATCAGCTTGTTGACGAGCTTCCTCGGTGGATTGGATGCGAGCGCGAAGCCGGTTCCGCTGGCCAGCCACAGGAAGGTGCGTCGGGACATCGTCGACATCGTGGTACCTCGTGGCCGTCCGGGCGCGCCGCCTGACGGAGCCCGGGCAAAAGGCCGGAGCGTGCGCAATCCTCCCTGCCCCGGATGGGCGAGGGGAACAAGCGTCCCGGGTACACAAAGGGGAGCGCTCGGAGTGGCACAGTGATGAGGGGGAAAGAGGATGAAAATTTATTAATGTATTAACAGGAGCAACCTCATTGTCAAGGGAGGCCTCCGGTGGTGGTATCCGGAAACGCCGGGTAGCCGCGGCGCCGCGCCCCGCGCCGTTTCGGCTAACTCGGGCGGCCACGGGCGGCCACGGGGCCGGGCGCGGTTGACAAATGGGAGCCGATCCCTAGACTTGCTAATAAATTAAAAAGTTCAAATTTAATATAGGGGGTCCCATGGCGACGACGAGCGACTACTTGGTGCAGAGGCTTTACGATTGGGGGGTGCGGAAGGTCTATGGCTATCCGGGGGACGGGATCAACGGCGTCATGGGAGCGCTCAACCGGGAGAAGGAAAAGGTCACCTTCATCCAGGCCCGGCACGAGGAAGAGGCGGCCTTCATGGCCTGCGCCCACGCCAAGTTCACCGGAGAGGTCGGCATCTGCATCTCCACCTCGGGGCCGGGCGCCATTCACCTTTTGAACGGGCTCTACGACGCCAAGCTCGATCACCAGCCGGTGGTGGCCATCGTCGGGCAGCAGGCGACCGCTGCCTTGGGGGCGGACTACCAGCAGGAAGTCGACCTGATCTCGCTCTTCAAGGACGTCGCCCAAATTACGTGCACATGGCGACCAATCCATCCCAGATCCGCACCCTGGTGGACCGCGCCATCAGGATCGCCCTGGCGGAGAAGACCGTCACCTGCATCATCCTCCCCAACGACGTCCAGGAGCTCGACGCCGTCACCTCCCCGGACCGCAAGCATGGCACCACCTTCACCGGCCTGGGCTTCACCCGTCCCGACATCGTCCCCGCCCGCGACGACTTGAAGCGTGCGGCGGATGTCCTCAACGCCGGCAGAAAGGTCGCCATGCTGGTAGGGGCAGGCGCACTCGGGGCCTCCGAGGAGATCGCGGTGGTCGCCGACATGCTCGGGGCCGGGGTGGCCAAGGCACTCCTCGGCAAGGCTGCCATCTCCGACGACCTCCCTTATGTCACCGGTTCGATCGGGCTATTGGGGACCAAGCCGAGCTACGAGATGATGATGGAGTGCGACACCCTGCTGATGGTCGGGAGCGGTTTCCCCTATTCCGAATTCCTCCCGAAGGAGGGGCAGGCGCGCGGGGTGCAGATCGACATCAGTCCCCGCATGCTCGGCCTTCGCTACCCGATGGAGGTGAACCTCCAGGGGGATGCGGTGCTGACCCTGCGGGCGCTGGTTCCCCTTCTGCAGAGAAAGGGCGACCGCCACTGGCGGGAGGGGATCGAGAAGAACGTCAAGGAATGGTGGGAGATCATGCAGGCCCGCGCCCTTCTCCCGGCCAACCCCATCAACCCGCAAAGGCTCTTCTGGGAGCTCTCGCCGCGGCTTCCCGAAAACTGCATCCTCACCTGCGACTCCGGCTCGTCCGCCAACTGGTACGCGCGAGACCTGAAGGTGCGCCCCGGGATGAAGGCCTCCCTCTCCGGCGGTCTCGCTACCATGTGCCCGGGGATCCCCTACGCCATCGCGGCCAAAATGAACTATCCCGACCGGACCGTGATCGCCATGGTGGGGGACGGGGCCATGCAGATGCAGGGGATCAACAACCTGGTCACCATCTCCAAGAACTGGAAGAACTGGTCGAATCCCCGTCTCATCGTCCTGGTGCTGAACAACCGCGACCTGAACCAGGTGACCTGGGAGCAGCGGGTCATGAACGGCGACGCCAAGTTCAGCGGTTCGCAGGATGTCCCGCTCTTCCCTTACGCCCGCTATGCCGAGATGCTCGGCCTGGAGGGGATCGAGCTCAGCGCACCGGACCAGGTGGCGGCAGCCTGGACGGTGGCCCTCTCGGCGGACCGGCCGGTGGTTATCGACGCCCACTGCGATCCGGACGTCCCGCCGCTCCCGCCCCACATCACCTTCGAGCAGGCGAAGGGGTTCCTCTCCTCGCTCATGAAGGGCGATCCCAACCTGGGCGGCATCGTCAGTCAGTCCGCCAAGCAGATGATGTCCACCCTGCTGACCAGGAGTGAGAAGAAAGAGAAATAAGCGCCGCTATCGCCGCCGCTTCCCACACCCTCCTCGCCCCTCCCCGCCAGGGAGGGGCGTCCCGATTAACATTGCGAGCGGTTGGCGTAGGTTCCCTCCCCGCTAGCGGAGGGGGCGTCCTACTAAGATTATGAGCGGCCAGCGTAAGGCTCCCTCCCCTTCAAGGGGAGGGGCAGGGTGAGGATGGAGTGAGTCCGTTGGTGTGGTGGCAGGGCTAAGAGCCGCAGGGGGAATCGATGGGAGCAGCCAGCATCGACCGTATCGAAGTGGAGAGCTACCGGATACCGACCGAGCGGCGGGAGTCCGACGGGACCTACGTCTGGGAGTCGACTACCCTCGTGGTGGTGCAGATGAGCGGCGGAGGCGCCGACGGGATCGGCTACAGCTATGCAGATGCATCCTCCGCCGCCCTTATCCGGGGAAAGCTCGCCGAGGTCTTGAGAGGGCGCAGCCCCTACGACATCCCGGCCTGCTGGAAGGCCATGGTCGGGTCGCTGAGAAACCTCGGCGAGGCGGGGATCGGGATGCTGGCGGTTTCCTGTCTCGACGTGGCCCTCTGGGACCTGAAGGCGAAGCTCCTGGAGGGTACGACGTCTCCTGGTTCGAAGAGCCGGTCGTCCATACCGATTTCGAGGGGCTTCGCCTCATGAGGGACCGGGCACCGGCGGGGATGGAAGTCTCGGCCGGGGAGTACGGCTTCAGCGTCGACTATTTCCGGAGCATGCTCCAGGCGGGAGCGGTCGACGTGCTGCAGGCGGACGCGACCAGGTGCGGAATCAGCGGTTTCCTCACCGCCGCGGCCCTGTGCGAGGCCTTCCACGTGCCGCTCTCCTCGCACTGCGCCCCGTCTCTGCACATCCCCCTCTGCTGTGCGGCCCCCACGGCCCGGCATCTCGAGTACTTCCACGACCATGTCCGCATCGAGCGGATGCTTTTCGACGGTGTCGTGGAGCCTGCCCACGGCGAGCTGGTGCCGTGAGACGCAACGATCACTCCTGCCGCAAATGCCGCATTTCGCACCTCAACGCGACCTACGTGCTCCCGCGGCGATTGACACGATCCCCCTCCCCTGGAGGGAGGGGGGCAGGGGGTGGGGGAAAGTTTGTTCCAGTATCCGCGTTAATCCGCTCAATCCGCGTCATCCGCGTTCCAAGGTTTTGTCCCTGTTTTCCCCATCCCCTAACCCCGCTTTTTCGTTGATCCTTCCCCCGGAATCAAGTACATTCCCGCCATCGCCAGGAAAGGAGGAAACATGGACGTCATCCTCAACGATATCGAGGTGCGGGTGCTCGGTTCCCTCATCGAGAAGGAGCTCACCACCCCGGAGTACTATCCCCTTTCTCTCAATGCGCTGGTCAACGCCTGCAACCAGAAATCCAACCGCGATCCGGTGATGAACCTGGACGAGAGCGAGGTCAGCAAAGCCCTCGATTCCCTGCGCTTCAAGCAGTTCGCACTGATTTCCGGGGCGGGGGGACGGGTCGCCAAGTTCCGCCACTCGCTGGTCGAGAAGTTCCGCTTCTCTCCGGCCGAGCTGGCCATCATCTGCGAGCTCCTGGTAAGGGGGCCCCAGACCGTTGGCGAGCTGAGGACCAGGTGCGAACGGATGCATGCCTTTGCCGACCTTTCCGGCGTCGAGGCGGTGCTGAACGACCTGATGGAGAGCACTCCCCCGCGGGTCATGAAGCTCCCGCGCCTGGCGGGCCGCAAGGAATCCCGTTACTGCCACCTCTTCTCCGGCGAGCCCGACCTGGCCGCCCTCGAGAGCGCCGCCGTGCGCGAGACTGGCGGCCGCAGTGGCGGGGATGAGGAGCGGGTGGCCAGGCTGGAAGGCGAGGTCGCCGGACTCCGCCAGGAGGTTTCCGCCCTCCGCCAGCTGTTGGAGGATTTCAGGAAGACCTTCGAGTAAAAATTCCCGGCCGCCGGGCCGGCCTTTCGGAGAACGTAAAAAAATGACGGTTACCAAAGAAGAACTGGCCACCAAGGTCGACCTCACCGACTGGTTTTCCCTCCGCGCCCACCTCGAGAGAGGAGGGGTCATCCTGGTCGACCCGATGCTCGATCTCGCCGAAGTCGGCGTCAAGATGGCCGAAGACGACGTGAAGACGCTGGAGCGCTGGGTCTCCAGCGGGATGGTAGGGAAGCCATCGGCGGAGCTGATCGGGCGCTGGGACGCGGAAAAGAAGAAGATGTTCCGCTGCGTGATCGTTTCGCCCTTCGTTTTGGTGCAGGAAGAGCAGCCCGGCCAGGGCTAGAGGGAGAGATTATGGAAAGCGAAACCATCGACACGGTCACCTGCTCCCGCTGCAGTGCGGTCTGGCAGAAGAACGGCACCACCAACTGCTGGAGCGGCGATCCCGAAACAGCCCCTCCCCGTCCCGGTAACTGCCCGGCCGGCACCTGCCCGGAGCTCATCCAGGATGCCGCCGGACAGATGAAAGGGGACGCGGAGGATGCCAAGCTCGCCTACGTGGCGGCCCGCGTGGAAGGGCTCTGCTACCAGCCCACCCCCGGCTCGGACGCCATCGTCGCCCGCTGGACCCGGGTCGAGGACACCATCGCCCTCGCCAAGCTGATGGGATACCAGAAGATCGGGATCGCCACCTGCATCGGCATGCTCGACGAGTGCGACCGGCTGGTCTCCATCCTCAAGGCCCAGGACCTCACCCCCTATAGCGTCTGCTGCAAGGCGGGAAGCCTCGACAAGAAGGAGTTCGGTCTCAAGGAGGAGGACAAGGTCCGCCCCGGTACCTTCGAGCCGGCCTGCAACCCCATCGCCCAGGCGGAGATCTGCAACTCCATCGGGACCGACATGAACATCATCCTCGGCCTCTGCGTCGGCCACGACATGCTCTTCAACAAGTACTCCAAGGCTCCGGTCACCACCCTGGTGGTCAAGGACCGGGTCACCGGCCACAACCCCATCGCCGTCCTCTACGGACAGAACTTCTATTACAAGAGGCTCCAGAAACAGAAGATGAAGGTGGAGTGAAACGCTACACCGGATCGGCGGGTGCAAGGGGGACAGGCAATTATGCCGGTCCCCCTTTTTATTTCGCCAGCTTCCGGCCCAGTTGCCCGTGACGGTATTTTGACTTTAAGGCGGAAGTAATCTCGTCTCGTTTTGATGAAAGCCGCGTGTCCGCCTGCTCGTTGTGAGCTTCATATTAGAAAAAAGGGAGGGTCCTGACTGAAAAGGGGAATTTTTTTTATCGGTGACGAAGAAAGATTGCTGGCGGCGCTAACTGTTAAAAGACGGCTGTTTATCGGCTGAAACTGCGGTGACGGGAGAGTAAACGGCGGGGTTGTCGAGGTGCGGGACGGGGCGGCGGTGCATTAAATTGGCACACATGCTGTATTAACGACTGCCTATCGGCCGCAGAAGGCACACCGGCTAGAACCGCCGGGACCAAAATCCAAGGAAGGAGAAAAGTAACATGACCGTCAGCGATATCTCTCTCACCGCAGGCATGAGGACCAACCTCATGAACCTCCAACAGACGAGCCAGCTTCTGAAC
Source organism: Geomonas sp. Red32 (assembly GCF_023652955.1). Classification (GTDB taxonomy): domain Bacteria; phylum Desulfobacterota; class Desulfuromonadia; order Geobacterales; family Geobacteraceae; genus Geomonas. Next base: position 1,112,256 of record NZ_JAKLOY010000001.1, read on the forward strand.
AGAACGCAGCAGAGGCTCTCTTCCGGCAAGAACGTAAACAGCGCCCTCGATAACCCGACAAACTACTTCTCGGCGCAGAACGCAAACCAACGGGCCAGCGACCTTTCCGACCGCAAGGACGGGATGGGGCAAGCGGTCCAAACCGTTAATGCCGCCAACGCCGGCATTACCGCCATCACCGGTCTGATCAGTGCAGCCAAAGGTATCGCCCAGTCCGCCCTTTCCACCAGCGATACTAACGTCCAGTCCAAGCTCGCCTCTCAGTACGACACCATCCGCAGCCAGATCGACAACCTCTCCTCCGACTCTGGCTACAGTGGCCTCAACCTGCTGAGCTCCGTCAACACCCTGACGGTTAACTTCAACGAGAACGCCTCCTCCGCACTCAGCGTGGTCGGGTTCCAGGCGAACTCCACGGGGCTTAGCCTCAGCGGCGCCAGCAACAACTGGCAGACGACTTCCGACATCACCTCCGACACCGCGAAAATGGACAGTGCGGTCACCACGCTGCGCACCAACACCCAGACTCTGGCCGCCAACCTGAACATCATCACCACGCGCCAGAGCTTCACCGACTCGATGATCAACACCCTTCAGACCGGTGCGGACAACCTGACCCTGGCCGACATGAACCAGGAAGGTGCCAACATGCTCATGCTGCAGACTCGCCAGAGCCTCGGTACCACTTCCCTCTCCATGTCCTCTCAGGCCGCCCAGGCCGTCCTCAAGCTCTTCTAAGAACGACAGCCGATCCGGAGGGTCACCCCCTCCGGACCGGCTACTTCTGACCTCTCCTCCCGCACCCACCTCGCATAGCCCTACGTGACATTTTTTTGACCGCAATCGCGCGGCCTCTTTTCCTTCCTCGCCTCTCTGTCAATAATTCGTCACCGCGGAGGGGCTGGCACCGAAGCTGCCTGCCCCTGGCCGAAGAGCCGTTCCCCTTCGCTGTTGCCATTGCCGAAGCTGGTTGAAGGAAATGATGGCTTTGCTAGCTCCCGGCTGGGTACACCGCCTCCTGGGTATGGATGGCGCCCTGCCGGGTGAGGAGACTGGAATAGAGGATGAAGCGGTCGGCCTGGAAGGTGGGGCAGACGAGCTCGAGGTGCTCCTTCTCGAAGCGCTCCACTGCATTGGGTGGGGCGTCCCTGAGCCGGGCCAGGGTGATATGCGGCGAAAAGGGGCGATCCTCCGGCGGGATGCCGGCCCCGGCCAGCATCGCCTCGATGAAATGTTGCAGGGAAAGGAGCGGCGCGCTCTGCTCCATACCTACCCAGACCACGTGGGGGTGGCGCCCGGGAGGGAAGTGCCCCACCCCGCAAAGGGTAAGGGGGAAAGGGGCGAAGCTGACCTGCTTTAGCGCGAGGGCGATGGCGGCGAAGGTGTCGTCGTCCACGTCGCCGATGAAGCGCAAGGTGAGGTGGAGATGGTCCGCGGCCACCCACTTGGCCATCGGGAGCCCGCGCGGCAGAGCGGCGAGGATTTCTTTCACCTGGCCGGGGAGGTCGATGGCAACGAAGAGCCTGGTCATATTGTCCTCACAGAGAGGGATGCATGATGGCGCGAGCCCTCTCACTACTGGCCTGGCAAGTCATAGGGATGGGAAAAAAGTGTCAATACGGGAGGTTGTTGTCGAAAAAGCCCTTGACTAACCCCTGGTCGAATGCTAGACAGTATAGCTTTGGTAATCGCGAAGTAAAGGTAACCTCGATGCTCGACATCAAATACATACGCGAAAATCTGGAAACAGTCGAAGCCCGTCTCAAAACCCGCGGCGAAGGGGTAAGCCTCGCTCCCTTCCGCGAGCTTGACGGACGCCGCCGTGAACTGCTTCAGCAGAGCGAAAGCCTCAAGGCCATGCGCAACAAGGCCAGCGAGGAGATCGCCCGCCTGAAGGACAAGTCGCAGGCCGAAGAGCTGAAGACCAAGATGCGCGAGGTTTCCCAGCAGATCAAGGGGATCGACGAGGAACTGAAGGTCGTCGAAGAGGAGCTCCAGACGTTCCTCCTCACCGTTCCCAACACTCCGAACCCGGCCACCCCGGTGGGCAAGTCCGAGGCGGACAACCCGGTAGTGAGGACCTGGGGCGATCGCCCGAGCTTCTCCTTCCAGCCGAAACCGCACTGGGAGATCGGCGAAGAGCTCGGCATCCTCGACTTCGAGCGGGGCGCCAAGCTGACCGGCGCGCGCTTCACCCTTTACCGCGGCCTCGGCGCCCGGCTGGAAAGGGCTCTCATTAACTTCATGCTCGACCTCCACACCGGCGAGCACAATTATATTGAAATGCTCCCGCCCTTTATGGTAAATAGGGAGTCCATGACCGGTACGGGTCAGTTGCCGAAGTTTGAGGAAGATCTCTTCCACCTGGAAGGGGTCGATTTTTTTCTCATCCCTACCGCAGAAGTCCCCGTAACGAACATCCATCGCGGTGAAATCCTGAAAGGATCGGACCTCCCGATCAACTACGTCGCCTACACCCCCTGCTTCCGCAAGGAAGCCGGTTCCTACGGCAAGGATACGCGCGGGCTCATCAGGCAGCACCAGTTCAACAAGGTTGAGCTGGTCAAGTTTGCGGACCCGGCGACCTCCTACGACGAGCTCGAGAAACTGCTCGCCAACGCCGAAGAGGTGCTCAGAAGGCTCGGGATCTCCTACCGCGTGGTCGAGCTCTGCACCGGCGACATCGGCTTCTCGGCCGCCAAGACCTACGACATCGAGGTCTGGCTCCCCGGCCAGGAATGTTACCGCGAGATCTCGTCCTGCAGCTGTTTCGAGGATTTCCAGGCCCGCCGGGCCGGGATCCGATTCAGACCGGAAGAAAAGGCGAAACCGGAATTCGTCCACACCCTGAACGGGTCAGGACTCGCAGTCGGAAGAACCGTGGTGGCGGTGCTGGAGAACTACCAGCAGGCCGACGGTTCGGTGCTGATTCCCGAAGCGCTCAGGCCCTACATGGGCGGGGTGGAACGGATCGGCTAGGACTTTGGAGGAATGGCCGAGTGGTTGAAGGCGGCGGTCTTGAAAACCGTTGAACGAAAGTTCCGTGGGTTCGAATCCTACTTCCTCCGCCAATAGATGGTTTACAGGCAGCAAGCGGTAGCGGTTGATACGGAGAGATGGCCGAGTAGGTCGAAGGCGCTCGCCTGCTAAGCGAGTATACTGGGTAAACCGGTATCAAGGGTTCGAATCCCTTTCTCTCCGCCACTTATCGCTGAAGGCCATAGCAGTACCGGTAGTGGAGGTGTGAGTGACGCGATTGATGAAACTGCTGGTTTTGTCACTGCTCGCTCTGGCTGTAGCAGGTTGCAACGAAAAGGAAAGTAAACCGCCGCAAGTATCGCACCCGCAGCCGGTCAAAACCGCCTCAGTAGTTGTAGTACCCGACAGCGTCAAGGGAAAGTGGAAGGCGGTCAGGATCCAGGTCGCCGACAAGTTTGCCAAAAGGCAGCATGTCTACACGGTTCCTCTCGGGAGCGAGTTCAAGCTCCCCGGTTCCGACCTGACGCTTTTGGTGGCCAATTTCCTCCCCCACTTCGTCATGGAGGGGACCACCCTGACCTCGCAGTCGAACGAGCCGAAGAATCCGGCCGTTCAGCTGGTGATCAAGGAGAACGGGAAGGAAATTTTCCGGGGATGGCTCTTCAGCCTGTACCCGACCACCCACGCCTTTCAGCATCCGCAGTACGGTTTCACCCTGGTCGACTACATACCGGCCAGTTGATAAAAGTTGCGCCCGTAGCTCAGCTGGATAGAGCACAAGACTACGAATCTTGGGGCCGGGAGTTCGAATCTCTCCGGGCGCGCCATACAGAAGGAAAAGGGTTACGAGATCACTCGTGACCCTTTTCCTTTTTCGGCCTGACCGACCTCCTCTCCTTCTCTTCCAACCCGCCATCTGTTCCCGAGCCTCCCCTTTCTAATAATTCGAACGTTCGAAGAAATCTTGTAACATTCCAATATTGTTGCGGAAAACGGAATTTTTTTTGAAGGGCTGATTCGGTTGACAAGGGGCCGCGGCGAGATAAAGTTTACTGGTTTTGTGGTTAGTGAAACCTAATTTATATCCCGCGATAGGGTCCCGGCGTACGGGACAGGGAGGTGGCCATGGTGCAAGGAGTAAAGAAATATCAGAAAGGAAAGCTCTACCAGGTAAGCCCCGCAGAGCTGAGTCCCGACCCGGACCAGCCGCGCAAGTACTTCGACCCCACGGCGCTCGAGGAGTTGACGGAGTCGCTCCTGAAGCAGGGAGTACTGCAGCCGATCCTGGCCCGCAAGGTGCCGCCGGAGGGGAAACTGGTCGTCGTTTCGGGGGAGCGGCGCTACCAGGCGGCGGTGAAGGGGGGGCTATCGACGGTCCCGGTCATCGTGACGGACGGGGAACCGCTGGAGGTTTCCATCGTGGAGAACCTGCTGCGGGAAAATCTGACCGCCATCGAGGAGGCCGAGGCGATCGAGCGCCTGAAGAGCCGCAACGACTACCAAATCACCGATCTTGCCGCCATGCTCGGCAAGTCCCAGGCCAGCCTCTGTGAAATCCTCTCCCTCACCAAGCTTCCCGCCAGCGTGAAGGAAGATTGCCGCAACGAGCCCAAGACCCCACGGTACGTCCTCGTTCAGATCGCCAAGCAGCCGAGCAGCAAGAAGATGGAAAAACTCTACCAGAAATACAAGGAGAGAGGGCTGACGGTAGGGGCGCTCCGTTCGAGCGAGCGGGGGAAACTCGCCCCGGGCGCGACCGCCGTGGACATCGCCTTCATCACGGCCTTCCTGAAGAAGCTCGACGGCCTCGACGTGGCAAGGCTGGACCCGCAGCAGGTCGCCCAGTTGACCGAGCATCTCGGCAGGCTGCAGTCGGCGGCGCTGGCCAAGCTGGGAGCGGTCAGCTCGCTTCCCGCCGGGGGGACGATTTCCTCTTAGTGCTTTCAATTAGTTGCCGTGGCGCCGCCCTTGCCTTCCGGGGCCGGGGCGGTGTACCATGGACTCATGAGAGCGGAAGAGATCAATGCACGTCTTCACCATTACAGCAGGGCCGAGGAACTGGCTAACTGCTTTACCCACGGACTCGGGGTGCTGCTGAGCATCTTCGGAGGCGTGGCGCTCATCGGCCTGGCGGCCGGGCAAAACGACGGCAACCGCTTCTTTGCCGCCTGCGTCTACGGCATCGCGGTGGTCGTTTTCTACTCCCTTTCCACCGCCTACCACAGTGTCAGGAAACCCTACGCCCGCTATATATTCCGCATCCTCGACCACATCGCCATCTACATCATGATTGCCGGGAGCTATACCCCCTTCGCCCTCGTGACTCTGCGGGGACTGGTGGGAAAGGTGCTCTTCGGCACGGTCTGGGGGCTCGGCGTGGTGGGAGCGGTCCTGAAGATCTTCACTGTACACCGCATGCGGGTGGCCGGGCCGATCATCTACCTCGGCATGGGATGGCTCGCGCTGGTGGTTCTCAAGCCGCTGATGGCAGCCATGCCGGCCACCGGGCTCCTCTTCTTCTTCCTGGGAGGAGCGGCCTACACCATTGGGGTCATCTTTTACCTCTGGGACCGCCTACCCTTCAATCACGCCATCTGGCACCTCTTCGTCCTGACCGGCAGTGCCTGCCACTTCTGGGCTATCTTCCACTATGTGACGCCGCTGCACCTGTAGCTGAAGGGAGCGCCGGCCGGGCTTCGGCAAAGGATAAAAAAAGGGCGAAGGCCATCAGGCCCTCGCCCCGCGGGGTCGCTTTCGCGGCGATCCCTACTTCTTGTGGCAGCCGTTGCAGCCGGTCGGGCCTTTGCCCTTTTCGCTGTGGCACCCTTTGCAGGTCTTGTGCGCCCAGTCTTTGCCGAGAGCGGCGATTTTACCGCCTTTATCGTTCTCATGGCACGCGGTGCAGGCCATCTTTTCCTGGTGCTCCTTGTGCGGGAAGGTGACGTCCCCTTTGGAGGCGTGAAGGACGATAGTGGCCGGTCCGGCTGCCAGTGCGGTACCGACGCAGAAGACGGAAAGGGCAACGGCGGCGACGATTTTCTTCATTGTGATCTCCTTTGCATTGCTGATTGATAAAGTAAGTGACAAGAGGATACCCGCTCTTGCCAATTTTGCAAATCCTAACAGGTACTTTGTGCCTTGACAACTGCGGCTGGACGGTAAAAAGTACGGTTTCAGCCAGTGACGAATGCGGTGGCCGCGTACGCCGCCCGCGAAAACGACCGCCGCCCCACTCCCTTACGGTTCCCTGACCCCGGTAAGCCCGTGAAGAACGATAAAGACCAAGCCATCATAATTTCCCTGGGGGAGTTCGCCCTCCCGGTGCCGCGCACCGGCAGCCTCGAGGCCCCCTCCGGCTACGGGCGCTCGACCGCTCAGGGGCTGGAGATCCACCAGAGGGTCCAGAAGAAACGGGCCAAGGCGGATAGCCGGTACCAGGCGGAGGTCGCGGTCACCCGCACCCTCGCACGGGGTGGCTTCTCCTTCCGGATCAACGGGAGGATGGATGGCATCTTCCGCCACGACACCCCCCTCATCGAGGAGATCAAGAGCACCTTCGGCCTCGCCGAGCTCAAGCGACGGCTGGCCGGGGGCCCGCTGGAGCATCCGTATTGTCTGCAGCTGCTGACCTACGGGTATTTTTACTGGCTCGAGCACGGGATCGTTCCGGCCCTCTCCTTCCACCTGGTCTCCTCCCGGACCGGTCACAGCGCAGACCTCCCGCTCGAGCTCGACCTCGAATGCTATCAGCGGTGGCTGGACGCCCGCCTCGACGAGCTGGTGGTCGAGGCGGAGAAGGCACGTAAGCAGGCGCTGCGCAGGCGCAAGCTGGCGGCAGACTTCGCTTTCCCCTTCTCCGCACCCCGCCCCGGCCAAATCGGCCTCATGGAGGAGATCGAAGAGGGGATGCGGGAGGGGAAGCCGATGCTGATCCAGGCGCCGACCGGGCTGGGAAAGACGGTAGGGGTGCTCCATCCGGTGCTCCGGGAGGCGCTTTCCCGGGGGCAGCAGGTCATCTACCTGACCCCCAAGAACAGCCAGCACGCGGTCGCCGAGGATGCCGCCGAACGCTTCCGGGAGGGGGGCTCGCCCCTCCGCTCCACCACCCTCACCGCCAAGGCCAAGATCTGCCTGAAGGAGGAGCCGCTTTGCACCCCCGAGTACTGCGAGTACGCCCGCGACTACTACGGAAAGCTCGCCCGGGAGGGAGTGGTGGACCTTCTGGCCAAGAAGAGGAAGCTCAAGGCGAAGACCTTCCGCGAGATCGGCGAGCGGTTCGAGGTCTGCCCCTTCGAGCTGCAGATCGACTCGGCCAAGCTCTCCGACCTGGTGATCTGCGATTACAACTACGTATTCGCCCCCCGCTCCGCGCTCGGCCGGGCGCCGGGACTCGCGGTCGACCAGGCGGGGAAGCCCAACCTGGTGATCGACGAGGCCCACAACCTCCCCGCCCGGGCCATGGACTATTACTCGCCCCAGCTCTCCTCCCAGCTGCTGGAGGGGTTCCGCGAGCCGCTGGGCGCTCTGCCGGAGCGCTTCGCCCGGGAGGGGGAGGGGTTGCTCGACGCCTGCCTGGCGACCCTCTCCTCCTGCCGCAAGGGAGGCCAGCCCTCCCGGATCGATCCCCCCCTCGCCCCCTTCCTGGAGCGCGATGCCGCCCTCAGGACCTATCTTGCCCGCTACCTGGAGGCGGATCACGAGCTCGGGGGCGAAGACCCGGTCCTGAGGCTCACCGGCTACTGGGGGGAGTTTACCCAGATGCTGGAGCTCGCCGTGCGCTCCGAGCGCCAGGAATTCTTCACCACCTTCCACCCCCACGTCAGCGGGGGGAGCCTCAGGATCACCTGCTGCGACGCCTCGGCCATGCTCTCCGAGTGCTACGGCAACTATCAGCAGGTGGTCGGCTTCTCCGCGACGCTCAAGCCGTTTTCCTACTACGCCACCCTCTCCGGGCTGGACCCGGCCAAGGTCCGCACCGCGGAGTTCGCTTCGCCGTTCTCCCGGGAGAAGCGGAAGCTCCTGGTGATTCCCCAGGTCTCCACCCGCTACTCCCGGCGCGAACAGAACTATGGCAAGGTGGCCGAGGTGCTCGAGCGGGTTGCCGCCCTGCGCCCCGGAAACTACCTCGCCTTCTTCCCGAGCTTCGAGTTCCTGGAGCGGGTGGCGGCGCTCTTCCGCCCCCCCGAAGGGTTCGCCCTCCTCAAGCAGGAAAGGAGCATGCGGCAGGCCCGGGTGGACGAGATACTCGACCATCTCAGGGAAGCCTCCTCCCCCACCGTCCTTCTTGCCGTGCAGGGGGGATCCTTCGCGGAGGGGATCGACTATCCGGGGGAGATGGTGATCGGCGTCTTCGTCGTAGGCCCGCCGCTACCCACCTTCGACCTGGAGCGGGAAGAGATGCGGAACTACTACCAGCGCCACTACGGGGCGGGGTTCGACTACGCCTACGCCATCCCGGCCATGGCGAAAGCGGTGCAGGCCGCCGGGCGGGTGATCCGCTCCGAGCACGACCGCGGCATCGTGGTGCTGATGGACGACCGCTTCCTGGAGGCCGAGTACCGCTGCTCCATGCCCTCCGACTGGTTCGACTCCCACCCCTCCGAGCTCGTTTCCACCGCCATTCTCGGCGACCTGGCCGCCTTCTGGAGCGAAGAATAAAAAAAAGCCCCCAATCTCTCCAAGGGGATCTTGAAGCGAAAGGGGGCAACCGTTTGGGCTCCCCACGGCACTGAGGCCTGGGGGGGGACTATGTACGCCGGTGGCCGGGCTACCGGGCCAGTTCGATGGTGGTGCGGTCCTGCTTTTTCCCGATCTTCGCCGAGCTGTAGTTGAGGAGTGCCACCCCCTTGATGCTGCGGGTGGACGCGTCGCCGTCGATGGCGATCGACAGCCCGTTTTTCACCGGCGACCTGAGCGACAGTTTTCCGTTCTTGCAGCTTCCCTCCAGGGGCAGGTCGGCGCCGATCCTGGTGAAGACCATCCTTCCCGTCACCGCCTCCCGGTCCTGCCTGAGCGTAAAGGCGAGGTCGGGAAGGGTACTCCCGGTCTGGGCCAGCGTGATCTTCCCTTTCCACTCTCCCGACAGATCGCTCGACTTCGTGCACCCGGCGGCTATAACCAGCCAAGCCAGCATGAGAGCGATCCCTTTCCTGCGGTTTACCATTTACCTGCTCCTTAAGATAAATAGCGGGGAGGGCCCAACGCCTCGCTCCCTCCCCGCTTGCCTGCTTAGTTACCCTGACCTGTTGCCATGACCATGAACGGCCGCATCATGTCGTTCTCCTCGTGGGAGAGGATGTGACAGTGCCACATGTAGGTTCCGATCCTCGGGAAGGTCATCCGGATCTTGACGTAGCCGGGGTTGACGATGGTCCCGGGGCCCGGCGTGCCGGCGGGAGGCACCATCACGATATCCTTCCAGAACATCTTCTCGCTGTCCGCCAGCCGGTAGACGGAGTTGGCCGGAGCCGAGCCCGTAGCCCCTCCCGGTTCCGCATCGGGGACGAAGGCTGCCGGGTTGTTGACGACCGGCATCGAGATGCCGTCGGCCCGCGTATAGACGCCCGGGAAGTTGACCGTATCGAGGTAACCCTTCTCGACCACCTCGAACTTGACCAGGTGGACGTGCATCGGATGGACGTCGGGGGTGGCGTTGATCATCACCCACTCCTCGGTACCGTTCAACTGCGGCATCTCGGTGATCGGGTCGCCGAAGAGCCGGTCGTTGAGGAGGAGCTGGATGCGCGGGTTGGCCTGCCCGGTAGTCGGGTCGAGGAAGGAGTAGGCCGGATCGGGACGCTCCTGGAAGTCGAGGTAGCGGGGGCCTGCGGCGCGGTCCGGGGTCAGGTGGGGGAAGGCGCCATACGGGATCAGGGAGCCCGGCTGCATGATCGAGCCGCTGCCGGTCTCGGCCAGCAGGGGGGAGGGGGTGCCGGTGGTGTTGGCCACCTTGAAGAGCATAACCCTGCCGGTGGTCTTGGCGTCGAGGGTGGTGATGTCTTCGGCGTCGGGACCGAACTGGCCGCCGAAGGGGGCCGGGCAGTCGTTGCGGACCACGATGTTGCGCCCTTTGAAGACCGGGTGGCCGAAATCGATGACGATGTCGGCGCGGGCGCCGGGGGGGATAAGGAGGCCGTTGCGGCCCGGACCGGTGGCCACCTCGACGGCGTGGTCGCCGTAACCCTGCTCGGAGGCGATCTGAACCACGGGCCAATCGAGATTCGGCGCCACCGACTCGGCCAGCTGGGGGGTGATGATCTCGCCGGTGTCGCCGTCCTGGAGCCAGAGGTTGTAAACGCGGGAGTCGGACCCGTTCAGGACACGGAAGCGGTAGGCCTGGGTCTTCACGTTCTTGTACGGCCACGCCTTGCCGTTGACGGTGATGACGTTACCGAACATCTCCGGCCTGAGGCACGGGATGACGTTCCCGTTGGCATCGTGCAGCGCCTCGTAGGTGTAGTCGCTCAGGTTGGTGAAGGTCGGGAACACCAGCGAGCCGTCGTCGGCAAAGTCCTTGTCCTGGATGACGACGGGGAGGTCGAACTCGTCGGACTGCAGGGCAGGTATCACCGGGTTTGCGTGCCGCCCCTTCGGGAGGTTCGCCAGGTTACCGCTCCCTTCTACCGCGGGGTCCTTGATCAGGTAGAAGGCCGCCACCCCTGCGTAGGCGTTCAGCCTCGTGATCCCCATGGAGTGATCGTGGAACCAGAGGGTGCAGGCCTCCTGGCTGTTGGGGTAGAGGTAGGGGGGCTGCTTGTTGGTGGTGGGACGGCCGGGGAAGCCTATGGCCGGGTCGGCCGGGGCGGCCCAGAGTGCCTGGATGGCGGGATCGTTGGCGGCCCAGGCGTTGGGATGCCCGTCCGAGGTCCAATCGACGTCACCGCCGTGCAGGTGGGGGACCATCCGGCACTCCGGCTCTCCCATGTTGGTCCCGTCGATGGTCGGATCGACCTGCAGCAGGTGCTTGGTGAGGTAGGGGCCGGTCCCCTTCTGGCCATTCACCTCGGCGCGGAGGTCGTTGGAATAGTTGAAGGTCAGCTGGGTCCCCTTGGTGGCCTCCACGGTAGGCCCGTAGATCCCGAGGAAGACGCCGTTAACGTCATAGCCCCAGGTCTTGGTCACGATGGGCTTGCCGGTGGCCGGGTTGACGATGGCGCTCCCGTCCATGTTCCGCAGGCCGAAGTCCCAGCTACCCTGACGCATGGAGACGTTGTAGGTCGCTGGGTTGTTGGGATCCACCGGTGCGATGGGGATCTCCACCAGCGGGTTGGCGAACTGCTGGAGTACCTGCGGGGAGAGCGGGGCGTGCTGTGTGCTGCTCACCGTCTGTTGAACCACCCCCGCGGCGGGGGTACCGTTACTGCACCCTTGAAAGAGCAGGGTGGCGCCCGCCAGCATGGCGAGTGCGGCGACTCCTTTAAGCTTGTCCATCTGTGACCTCCTGAGCTCCCGGCCCGATCGTTGACGGGCCGGATATCATGATGCCGGGCTTCTCCCATCACCTGATGGTGGAAGCGCGCGGCAGGAATTACATTGGTTCTTGAAAGGGGGACACAGAGGTAGAGTGCAGGTGTCGCTCTATATAGAGCAGGTACCGTACCAATTATGTAAAGATTTGTAACCGCCCGTTTTATGGTGGGAAAAATGGTATCGAGAAATTAACGGAGGGGAGCAAGGGGTGCTAATTTAAAGGAGAGCTCCTCTGGGGGGATGGCTGCTAAGATACCGGATTATCGTGGCATTTTCTTGGCGGAGCCGAAACGGCGGCCGGTTATTTTTTCTCACCCCTCCACAAGGGGCAAGGAAGCGGCCTTGAGAGTGTCATGATGGGGGAAAATGGCAGCAACGGGAGACGGGATCGCCGCGGTGGGAGTTGAGCTGGATGGCTGCAAAGGGGAGGAGCGGGATCCCCGCGGTGGGGAGGAACTGGTGGCTGCGGTGGGGAGGAGCTGGCCTGAGCGGGGTGGGGAAGTGGAGGCTCCCCGCGGTGGGGGAGCCGGTGTTTTCCTGCTGGGGGAGTGGGAGACGCCGACCGGCGCCGTCAGATCCTTCAGCCACCGCCCGAGGAGGGGCGGCAGGAGCCCGAGGCCGGGGCGGCGAAGGAGGACATCACCTTCCGGACCTCCGATGAGCCGCAAGCCGGGCAGGTAACCGCCTCGCTGCCTTCGGATTTGCAGAGCTTTTCGAAACGGTGGTCGCAGGAGACGCACTGGAACTCATAAATGGGCATAGGGTACCTCCAAAGGGTGTATATCGATTTTCATATATAACCAGATCTGTACCGGCTGTCAAGAAATGTCGCAGGATTGAAGCTGCCGTGATCGACCGTACAATGCTTGGAGGTACTTCCGGCATCTCCTCCCGTCATAACGGTGAGGGGGAAGGAGGAAACGATGCAACGAGTGCCGCTGAAATGGGCTCCCCTGCTGGTCTTTTTGCTGCTGGCGGGTTCGGTGGCGGTCGGGCAGGCGACCTGGTCGCTACCCCCGGGACGGTCGGTTCCCTGGCGGGGGAACGTGGGAGTCCTGCACGACCTACCGCTCCGCTCCGCGATCCATACCACCCTCTATCCCTCCGGCGATGACGACGCCCAGGCCATCCGTTCGGCGGTCGCCGGTTGTCCCCCCGGCAAGGTGGTCATGCTCGGTCCCGGCGTCTTCTCTCTCGGTTCGGCGGTCTCGGTCACCTCCGGGGTGACCCTGCGGGGATCGGGGATGGGGATCACCGTGCTCAGGGGGAGGCGGGGGATGGCCGGTTCCTTCGTGGTGGGGATCGGCGATCCGGCCTTCGGCGAGGAGCGGGCGGTGCCGCTCCGGGGTACCCACTTCAAGGGAGGCGATACGGTTACCACGGCCTCGCCTCACGGCTGGCGTGCCGGCGATCTGATCATGATCGACCAGCTGAACGACCCCATGGGGGATCCGCCGGTGACCAACGTCGGGGTGGGCACCTCCTCGTGGAATGGCCGCACGGGTGACCGCTCCCTCGGGCAGCTGGTCTCCCTCAAGGAGGTGACCTCGACCACCGCCACCCTCGAGATCCCGCTCTACTGGAGCTTCGACGCCCGCCTTAAGCCGTCGGGCGTGAGGTTGCGCGGGGTGACCTCGGGAGCGGGGATCGAGGATCTCACTGTCGACAACGGGGAAAGCGGCAGTCCGGCCCAAAACGACAGCGGCGGAACCGTGGTCATGAAGGGGGTGGCCAACTGCTGGCTGCACCGGGTGGAGGTGACCGGATCCTGGCAATCCGCCGTCCGGGTGATGGCCGCCTACCGAAGCACGATCCGCTCCTGCCGCATCCACGAGGGGATTCCCGCCCTCCCCGCCAACGGTCCGCAGTACGGCCCCCGCCGTGCCTACGGCATCTTCATCAACCCCTACGCCTCGGCGAACCTCTTCGAGAACAACGAGATCTACCACCTGGTATCTCCGTTCCTGATTGCCGGGGCAGTCTCGGGAAACGTCATCGCCTACAACTACCTGCCCGACCCGTACTACAGCGACCCCAACTGGATCCAGGTCACCATCGGCTTCCACGGTCCTCACCCGGTCATGAACCTCATCGAGGGGAACTACTCGGTCGGACGGATCGCACCGGACAATTACTGGGGAAGTTCCAGTCACAATACGTTCTTCCGCAACCGCAACCGCCTCCCGGAAGGGAAAAGCGGAGCCCCCTGGGATTTCGATCTCCAGCATCATGCCCGCTACTACACCCTGGTCGGGAACGTGATCGGCGAGCCGGGAAGGGAGGAGGTCTACCAGTTGCAGGGTGTCGACCTGGCCGGGGAGAAAGCCGTCTTCCGCCTGGGATACCACTCGGACGGCGACGGCAGGCGGGAGGGAAACGACAAGGGGGTTGGCGCCACCCTCCTTCGCCACGGCAACTGGGATAGCGTCCATGGTGCCCCCCTCTGGAATGGGACCGAGGACCGCTCGCTCCCTGCGAGCCTCTACCTGGCCGGGAAACCCGCCTGGTGGGGAGATGCGCCGTGGCCGCCGATCGGGCCGGACCGGGTGCCGATGTACCCACCGGATCCCGGGGTGGGAAGGGGGACGCCGTGGGGGGCGAATGGGGGGTAGACGCCGGACGGGTGACTGCAAATCCCCCCTGTCCCCCCTTTGACAAGGGGGGAACGTTCCGCCGGCATTATGCACATTGTCGAAAGGGGGGGGAGGCGGAGGGGCAAGAGAGCGACCGTCACGGTTTCATGTTGGTAGCGGGAACATCCCGTACCGGGGGGGCATGCGAGAGACGGTCAGACACCCTTCGCGGAGAAGTAGACGAGGAGGGCGGCGAGGGAGCCGTAGAGCAGGATGCCGAGCGGCTGGGAGGCGGCGAGCTTGAAATCCTCGTGGGACGGAATCGAGCTGTAACTGAAAAGGTAGACCGTTACGTACATCCCCAAGGTGTGTAGGAGGCCAGGGCCGAACCAGTTCCACCAGTGCTCGTAGAGGTAGAAACTGACCGCGAGCAGGGCCAGGGGGGCCAGGGCCGTGGGGAGCGCGGAGACCGGGCTTGGGCGGCTGATGGTGACCGAACCGAGCACCCAGCGCTGGCTGAGGCCGGACCCTCCTCCGGGGCGCGGGAAGATGCTGAATCCGACCGGCCGCCCGCCGGTAACGAGGGCGACCACCAGGTGCGACAGCTCATGGAGAATGGTCCCCGGGAGCGACCAGAGGATCATCCAGATCGGGCCGACCCTACCGAGCTGGACCTGCCAGGTGCAGAGGATGATGACCAGCAGGATGCCGGCGAAGTGGTGCCAGCTGGCGCCGCCGCCGGCCAAGAGGGTGTGTGGGAGGGTAAGATGCATTCGTTTCCCCGTAACAGTTGCGGGGGAGGATACTATCATTTGCCGTGAGTGACAACGGGTAAGCTCATTGCGGCCGGGGCCGGTTGCTCACAGCGGTCCCCTCTGTTATCGTTGTAAGTCGAAACTGTTACGTCTGAAAGGAGGAGTGCATGCTGCAGGAAGGACAGAAAGCGCCGGAGTTCGAGCTGGAAGGAAGTGACGGCAAGAAGCACACTCTCAAAGAGTACGCGGGGAAGCTCGTCGTCCTCTATTTCTACCCGAGGGACAACACCCCGGGCTGCACCAGCGAGGCGGTGGGGTTCCGGATGCTCAAGCCCGAGTTCGACAAACTGGGGGCAGTGCTGGTGGGAGTGAGCAAGGACTCGCTCAAGGCGCACTGCAAGTTCATCGCCGATCACCAGCTCAACTTCACCCTCCTCTCGGATCCCGATGCGGAGGTCATGACTGCCTACGGGGCCTTCGGCGAGAAGGTGATGTACGGCAAGAAGACGACGGGGATCATCCGCTCGACGGTGATCATCGCCCCGGACGGCACGGTAGTCAAGCACTGGGCCAAGGTCCCCAAGGCCGCCGAGCACCCGGACAAGGTACTGGAGTTCGTGAAGTCGCTCGCTTAACCGGAAGGCCAAATCCCCCCTGTCCCCCCTTTTTCAAAGGGGGGGACGTCGTTTCGACAACTGTCCCCGGCATGGGTTTGCCTTGGTCTTCGCCAGGGCAGCCGCTGCCTTCCGCCATGGGGGGGCTTTTGCTAAAAGGATGACCTCCCTCCGGAGTGGAATTGGCCCAGGAAACGGAAGAGTACTCCGCAGGCGAGGAAAAACCGGGGCCGGGCACAGTAAGGAGGGGGGCGGAGTTGACGATGACCGATAGAGAGCTGATCGACAACCTCTTCTGTGCCGCCCTGGCGGCGGTGGATCCCCTGACCGCGCTTCCCTCCCACCTGAGGGAGGTGGCGGAGCTCTACCTGTCCGGCCCGTTCGACCGCCTGCTGGTGGCCGGATTCGGTAAGGCCGGGGTTCCGATGGCGCTGGCCGCCGAGGAGTGCCTCGGGGAGATGATCGGCTCCGGGCTGGTGATCGTTCCCCATTCGTCGAACCTATCCCCCCAGCCGCACCGCATCGAGCTTGCCACCGGCGGGCACCCCCATCCCAATGCGGAGGGAGTGGCGGCCACTTCCCGTCTGATGGAAATGGTCCGGGGAGCGGACGACAGGACCCTTCTCCTGGTGCTGATCTCCGGGGGCGGGTCGGCCCTCTGCTCGGCACCCGCGGAGGGGATCACCCTGGAAGAGAAGCAGGCCGCCTGCCGGCTGCTGATGGAGGCCGGCGCGGATATCCGGGAGCTCAACACGGTGAGAAAGCATCTCTCCCGGGTCAAGGGGGGGCAGTTGGCCGCCCTCGCCATGCCGGCCCGCACGGTGGCGCTGACCATTTCCGACGTCCCCGGGGATCTCCCGGAAATCATCGCCTCCGGCCCGGTGGCTCCCGATCCTTCTACCTTCGGGGACGCCCTCGCGGTGTTCGAGCGGCTCGGGATCGCGGACCGGGTGCCGAAAGCGGTTCTCAGGCGGCTGCGTTTGGGCGCGGCAGGGGAGGTCCCCGAGACACCGAAGCCGGGAAGCGCGCTCTTCGACTCGGTCACCACGGTCATCGCCGCCTCCAACGGCTGCGCCCGGGCCGCGGCCGCCCATGCGGCCCTCCAGCGGGGGATCCGGGCCCGGGTGCTGGAAGAACCCGTTTGCGGGGAGGCGAAGGTAGCCGGCCGGCGTCTCGCGGAACTCGCCTTGGCCGAGAGAAAGAAACTCTCCTCCGGCGAGCGCTGCTGCATCGTGAGCGGTGGGGAAACGACCGTGCAGGTAAAGGGAAACGGGAAGGGGGGGAGAAACCAGGAAGTGGCGGTGGCCTTTGCCCTCGGCATTGAAGGGGTAGACGGCGTCACCTTCCTCTCGGCAGGAACCGACGGCATCGACGGCCCGACCGACGCGGCGGGGGCGATCGTGGACGGCTCCACGGCGGCCAAGGCAAAGGGGGCCGGTTTCGATCCGCTTGCCTCCCTGGAGGAGAACGATACCTACCGCCTCCTGGAGAGCTGCGGAGCGCTGCTGAAGACCGGCCCTACCGGCACCAACGTCATGGATCTCCAGATCGTCCTGTTACGGGGGTGATCCACGCTGATCTCCCCGCAACCCGTCTCCGTTTGGGAGATAGGGCTCCGGGGAGATGCGCGGGAGGCGTTCGGGAGGGTGGTCAGTCGACGTAGTTGAAGTCGGTCTCGGCATCAAGAATCTTGACCAGCGTCTCGGGGGTGTACGGGTATTCGGGCAACCGCTCCACCATCTCGGCTTTTTCCGGCGGAGAGTAGAGGATGACGTAGTTGCCGTCCCCCCGGTCCACCCTGGTGGCCCGCCCTTTGGCCCGCTCCTCGATAACCTGCCACATCTCCTCCTGGTCGATCAGGCTGAATCCGGAAATGTCGGTACCGAAGTCCACGGTGTCCAGAAAACGCGCCACCAAGTCGAAATCGATCCAATCCTCCTCGTTGCGCCACCACTTGATGAAGATCTTGTCCGGATATTTGCTTCTCTCCGTGCGAACACTCTTTGCCAGTTCATACCCTTGCATGGTTAGCCTCCATGGGAACCGATGTCCTCGAACCAGAGCCGGCTACTGTCATAAGAGTTGCGGATGAAGAAAGTGCCGGATGCCTCTGCCGGGTGTCTGGGTGGGTGGCAGTAACTCTGGATGAGGCATCCCCTGTTTCAATTATAATTAGCTGCCGGTATATTGCAATGCCCTCCTGGGGAACAATTAATGGCATGGTTTCAGGTGGTTACGGCAGTAGTGCGGCGGGCGGTGGGCACATGAGCGGGGGGTGGGGCAAGTCTTCATGGGACGGAGGCTAAATGGGCCATGTTTCCGCTTAGTGCCGGTCGGACTGGGAGAGGCAAATCCCCCCTGTCCCCCCTTTGACAAGGGGGGGACGTTTGCCCGTTGTCAAAGGGGGGAGGCCGGCACACCCTGGCGGGGGGCGGTCAGGGGATGAGGACGATCTTGCCGAGGGTGCTCGACTCCATGATGGCCCGGTGCGCCTCGGGGGCTTCGGCGAGCGGGAGCTCCCGGCTCACTACCGGGCGGAGCGTCCCGTTCTCCAGCCCGGCCACCACGGCGGCGTGGATGCCGGCCAGTTCGGCCTCGGTCGCGTTGAAGAGGGCCATGCCGACGATGGAGGCGTCGTGGGCCATGGTGTTGCGGGGATCGATCTCGACCGTCCCCCGGCTTCCCACCACCACGATCCTTCCCCCATTGGCGACCACCTCGAGGTCGCGGCCGAGGTTCTGGTTCGCCAGCATCTCGACGATAACGTCGAACCCCTGCCCGCAGGTCTGTTCCACCGCCTTGGCCAGGTGATCCTCCCGGTGGTGATCTACCACCGCATGCGCCCCTTCCCTCAAGACCAGGCTTCCCCCCTGATCGCTGCCCGCGCTGCCGATCACCCAGAGCCCGGCGGCCCGGGCGAACTGAACGGCGGCCAGACCGACGCCGCCGCTTGCCCCGTGAATCAGCACGTTTTCACCGCCTACCGCCCGCCCCTTCTGGAAGAGCGCGCGGTAGGCGGTGGCGTACGGCACCCCGACCCCCGCCCCTTGCGAGAAGCTCAGGTTTTCCGGGAGCGGGTGGGTCTGCCCTTCCCGGCAGAGGACCTTCTCCGCGTAAGTGCCGGTAATGGACCAGGCGACGTAGACCCGTTGGCCGGGTTTGCGGTGCTTGACGCCGGAGCCGATCGCTTCGACGATACCGGCGCCGTCCATCCCGGGCGTGTAGGGGGGATGGGAAACGTCCCCGTAGTGGCCCGACCTGATGTAGGTATCGACCGGATTCACCCCGACGGCGTGCAGCCGCACCACCACTTCCCCCTCGCCGGGGGAGGGATCGGCAACCTCCTCGATCCGCATGACTTCGGGGCCTCCAAGCCTGTTGACGATGATCGCTTTCATAACTACCTCCCGTGACTCCTTCTCCTTGGCAGAAAGCAGCCGCTTCTCTCATTATAGGCCCATCCCGGCTGCCCCGGCACGGCTTTGATCGTCCCCTGGCGGCAAACCGCCCGCCTGTCCGGTACTCACTGTGTTTCATGTTGACATTGTCCGGCGTGCACTCTAAATTATCGACGCTTAAATGATTTCCCGGAGTTTCACCCAGGACTGTGACAGAAGCGGTACCATTCTCTGACAGTGGTACGGTGGCCTTTGTCAGCGGTCAGGATGAATCAAGGGTTCAATGAGGAACGGCAGGGGGGATTTTGCAGATGAAGTTAGGCGAGCTGCTGGTAAGTGCGGGGAAACTCACCCCGGAACAGGTCGAGGAAACGCTGAAGGGGCAGGCGATCTTCGGGGGGCGGTTCGGCACCAACCTGGTTGAGATGGGGTACATCGACGAGACCGAGCTCGCCCACTTCCTGAGCAGAAAGACCGGCGTTCCGGAGATCCCCCCCGATCAGCTCATGGACGTCTCTCCCCAAACCCTCAAGCTCGTCCCCGAGGAGATGGTCCGCAAGTACCGGGTCATCCCGGTGGGGCTCAACAACCGCAAGCTCATCCTGGCCATGGCCGATCCCTCCGACTTTGCCGCTATCGACGAGATCTCCTTCGTGACCGGCTACATCATCCGTCCGGTCATCACCCCGGAGCTCCGCCTGATCACCGCCCTGGAAAAGCACTACAACATCAGGCGCGAGATGCGCTACATCAAGGTGGAAGGGGGAGGACGCAACCGCAGCCGTCAGCTGGGAGCCCAGCAGGAACCGGCCCAGACCGCGGCGGCCCAGGCGGTGGCAGCCAAGGCGGCCGCTGCGCTGCAGGCGCAGGAGGATGAGGAGGTACTGGAGCTTCCCCTCTTGGGCGACCTCGACAGCTTCCCGGAGCTGGAGGAGCTCGAGTTCCAGATGCAGCTGAGAAATGAGCCGTCCGCACCGCCCGCCCAGCCCGCTCCGGCCGCGTTCGCGCCTGACGCGTTCGCTCCCGCTGCTCCCGCTGCGGCGGCCTTCGCGTCCCCTGCGGCTCCCGCCCCGGCGGAAAAGGACTACACCCTCAATGGTGTCTTGCGCGGCTTCACCAAGGCCGACGATCGCGACGAAATCGGTGACCTGATCGTGAACCACCTGGGACGCCAGTTCAACCGTGTCGGCCTGGTGCTTCTCAAGGGGGGAAGGGCCAACGGCTGGTTCGCCTGCGCCAACAAGCAGCCGGTGGCCGATTTCGACCGGCTGGAGATCTCTCTGGACGAGCCCTCCATCCTCAAACTGATCGTCGACAGCAAGGACTACTACTTGGGCCCCATGCCGGTTACTCCCGCCAACAACGCGCTCGTCGGGGCGCTCGGGGGAGGGACTCCCGTCAACAACCTGCTGGTCCCGCTCATGATGGTCGGCCGGGTGGTGGGTGTGCTTTACGTGGAGGGTGGGATGACCAACCTGCTCGACCAGGTGGCCCCGCTGCAGAAGCTCCTCGGCAAGGCATCGATGGCCTTCGAAATCCTGATCATGAAGAACAAAATCCTTTTGACATAGCCTGAAATCGCTGTCATAGTGCGCCGGACCGCGGGAGATGAGAAATCTCTGAAGAACTGGGCCTCTCCCAAATTCGTCTCATAGGTACTGTACCAGGGAGCCTGGCCTGCCTGGAAATGCCATAAATTTCCCCACAACATTTTGAACTAGTGTTATCCCCCCCGTCTTCTGAAAGCATGAACGTGTTTCCGGCCGGCCTCCCCGGCCTGTTTTAAGCATCGTAAACGCTATCATCACACAGAAACGTCTTCCCGGCACCACAAGCAGCGGCGTGAAATACCTTCCAACCTGCGAAAACTGAAGACGGCACCGTTGACATTCCCGGCCGCTACGCTAGATTTAAACGGTATCCTCCGGGTATCATTCACAGAAATCGAAAGGGCGCCATGCCGGTATCCGCACAGCAAGTCGAACTCATTCCTCTTGCCGTCTATACCCTGATCGCCGTTGGACTGATCGGCGGCCTGCTCATGGCTGCCTGGCTCCTCGGATCCGGCAAGGACGCGCCCGACAAGGGGATACCCTACGAGTCGGGGGTGATCCCCACCGGCACCGCCCGTCACGCGTCACAGGTCCCCTTTTACCTGATCGCCATCTTTTTCATCGTCTTCGACGTCGAAGGTGCCTTCATCCTCACCTGGGCGACGGCCTGGGACCTTTTGGGCCTTTCCGGGCTTATTCACATCACCGTCTTCATCGTGGTGCTCTTGCTGGGGCTCGTCTGGCTCTGGATGAAAGGCGGGCTGGACTGGGGTCCTTCCGCCTCGCGCGGCGGGAAACGCTCGACCCACTACTGAAGCGCCGTCATCCGTGGACCCGCTTTTCAGCGAGGGGCTGGGGTGATGATCGGGGAAGCATCCCCTTTTTGATCTGCTTGAATTGTTATAAAACGGAGAACTCTTGAGTCCGACCGACGAGAAAATACCGGACGGCGTCATACTCGCCTCGCTCGACGACCTCATCAACTGGGGACGCGCGAACTCCCTCTGGCCGATGTTCTTCGGCCTTTCCTGCTGCTTCGTCGAAATGATGACCTCCTTCACCTCCCGCTACGACATCTCCCGCTTCGGCGCCGAGGTCCTGCGCGGTACCCCGCGCGAGGCGGACCTGATGGTGATCGCCGGCACCGTCTTCAAGAAGATGGCCCCCAGCATCCTGAGGCTCTACGAGCAGATGGCCGAGCCGAAATGGGTCATCTCCATGGGGAGCTGCGCGAACTCCGGCGGTATGTACGACGTCTACAGCGTGGTGCAGGGGGTGAACCAGATCCTTCCGGTGGACGTCTACGTCCCGGGATGCCCGCCGCGGCCCGAGTCTTTCCTGGAGGGGCTCATCCTCCTTCAGCAGAAGATCAAGAGCGACGAGCGGCCGACCCGCCGGGTCCTCCACATGAAAGGCGGGACCCAGGGGACCACGGTGCCGGTCCTGGTGGACGGAGTGACCAAGTCGAGAGACCCGCGCGGCACCGGCATGGAGGGGATCGCCGTGCGGGGAAGCGAGATGCAGCAGCCGTACTTCCCGGCCCCGCGCTCGGACGAGATGTGGCGTCCCCCCCAGCCGAAGCTTCCCTACCCGGACTTCGGTCTGGCCGAGGAGATGAAGGCCCTGTTCGGCGGCGAGGTGCGGCTGGACGAGACGGCTTGCGACATGCAGACCTATCGCACCCCGGCCCGGCTGGTTCCGGAGGTGCTAAAATTTCTGAAGCATCACGGCAGGGTGCCGTTCCGCAGGCTGGAAGACATCGCCTGCGTGGACGAGTCCTGCCGCCGCGACCGCGACCGCTTCCCCGATTTCACCCTCAACTACCATCTCACCTGCTTCGAACGCCCGGGCAGGCTGCGGATCAAGACCGATCTGCACGGCGACTACCCGGAGACCGCCAGCGTTACCCCCGTCTATCCCGTGGCCAACTGGTACGAGCGCGAGGTCTACGACATGTTCGGCGTCCGTTTCGCCGGGCACCCGAACCTCTCCCGGATCCTCATGCCGCACGACTGGGAGGGGCATCCGCTCCGGAAGGAGCACCCGTCCAGGGGGAGCGAGCTTCCCCCCTACACGCGGGAGGATGCCCTGAGGCACAAGGCGGTGCCCGCCGGAGACTTCTTCGACCGGGTGGACGAGGAGACCCTGATTCTCAACTTGGGCCCCCAGCACCCCGGCACCCACGGCGTCATCCGCTTCATCCTCAAGCTCTCCGGCGAAGAGATCGTGGACATGGACTCCGACATCGGCTACCACCACCGGGCCGCGGAGAAGGTTGGGGAGCGCCAGAACTGGCACCAGTTCATGCCGTACACCGACCGGATCGACTACCTGGCGGGGGTGCAGAACAACCTGGCCTACGCGAGCTCGGTGGAGGGGCTTTGCGGGATCGAGGTCCCCGAGCGGGCCCAGTACATCCGGGTCATGCTCTGCGAGCTCTTCAGGATCGCCAACCACCTGGTCTGGCTTGGCACCTTCGCCGCCGACATCGGCGCCATGACCCCGGTCTTCTACACCTTTACCGACCGTGAGAAGATCTTCGACATCGTCGAGACCATCACCGGCGGCCGCATGCATCCGGCCTGGTTCCGCATCGGCGGCGTGGCGGAGGATCTCCCCGAGGGGTGGCTGGAGAAGGTGAAGGCCCTCCTTGCGTGGCTCCCCCCGCGGATCGACGAGTACGAGCGGCTGTTGACGGGAAATCCCATCTTCCAGGCGAGGCTCAAGGGGGTATCGGCCATCACCCTCGACGAGGCGCTGGAATGGGGGATCTCCGGACCGAACCTGCGCGCCTGCGGCTTCGATTGGGACCTGAGGAAGAAGATGCCCTACGGCGGTTACGACCGCTTCAAGTTCGACGTGGCGGTGGCCGAGGGGGGAGACTGCTTCGCCCGTTACCTGGTCAGGATGGAGGAGATGCGCCAGTCGCTCTCCATCGTACGGCAGGCGGCGGAGGGGATGCCCGGGGGACGCTGGATCTCCAGCGATTACCGCTACGTCCTTCCCCAAAAGCGCGACACCCTGAACGACATCGAGTCGCTCATCCACCACTTCGTGAACTCGACCCGCGGGATGTCTCCTCCCAAGGGGGAATGCTACCTCCCAATCGAGGCGCCCAAGGGGGAAAACGGCTACTTCGTCGTTTCCGACGGGCTGCACACCGCCTACCGCATGCGAATCAGGACGCCGAGCTTCCCGCACATCCAGGCGCTGCCGGTCATGAGCCGCGGCTGGCTGGTGGCGGACTTCATGGCCATCATCGGGTCGCTGGACTTCGTGCTGGCGGACCTCGACCGATAGGAGCGGGGAATGATCCCTGAGGAACTGAAAAAATCGCTGCAGCAACGGGTCGCCACCGCGGTCACCGCGCGGGAGGCGGCAGTGGACGTCATGAAGGAGCTGCAGTCCCACTATGGATGGCTGACCGACGAGGCTGTGGGGGAGGCGGCGGAAATCCTCGGCCTCTCGACCTTGCAGGTCGACGAGCTGGCGACCTTCTACGAGATGATCTACCGGCGTCCGGTCGGGAAGAAGGTCATTCACGTCTGCGACTCCATCTCCTGCTGGTGTGCCGGTTTCGAGCGGATCATGGAGCACCTGAGGAAGAAGCTCGGGGTCGTGGAAGGGCAAACGACCGCCGACGGCATGTTCACCGTGATCCCCTGCTGCTGCATGGGGATTTGCGGCGACAGCCCGGCGATGACCGTGGGCGGGAACTTCTACGGGTCGGTGACGCCGGAGAAGCTGGACGAAATCCTGGAGAAAGAAAGAAAAAACTAAAACCACTCAATGGAACTTCTCCTTTTTAAACATAACCGCCCCGGGCGCGTCTGTACTTTCGAGGAATACCGCGACGGCGGCGGGTTCTCGGGACTCAAGAAGGCCATCGCCATGGCACCGCTGGAGGTCCAGCAGGTGGTGATGGACTCCGGCCTGCGCGGGCGCGGCGGCGCCGGCTTTCCCACCGGCAAGAAGTGGTCCTTCGTCCCCCGCGACCTTCCGGGGCCCCGCTGGCTGATCTGCAACTGCGACGAGATGGAGCCGGGGACCTACAAGGACCGGGCGCTTTTGGAGGCGAACCCGTACAGCCTCATCGAGGGGATGACCATCGCCTGCTACGCCCTTGGGGTCAGGCACGCTTTCATCTTCATCCGCAAGGGGTACGAGACGGCGGCCGCCAACCTGGCCAGGGGAATCGAGGAGGCCAAGAAGGCGGGCCTTCTGGGGGAGCGGATCCTGGGGACGGATTTCTCGGTGGATCTCGACCTGCACCTTTCCGCCGGCCGCTATATCTGCGGCGAGGAAACCGCCCTCATCAACGCCCTGGAAGGAAAGCGCCCCAACCCGCGGGTGAAGCCGCCGTTTCCGGCCATCAAGGGGCTCTGGAACAGCCCGACGGTGGTCAACAACGTGGAGACGCTCGCCAACGTCCCCGAGATTCTCGCCAACGGTGCCGCCTGGTTCAAGGGGCTCGCCAAGAACCCGGAAGGGGCCGGGAACAAGCTCTTCTGCGTGAGCGGGTCGGTGGCCAAGCGGGTCTGCGTCGAGCTCCCGATCGGAACGACGCTGAGGGAGATCATCGACGTCCATTGCGGCGGCATGCGGGACGGGAAGAAGTTCAAGGCCTGCATACCGGGTGGCGCCTCCACCCAGTTCCTGACCGCCGACCATCTCGACGTCCCGATGGATTTCGACACGGTGGCCAAGGTGGGATCGCGGCTGGGGAGCGGCGGGGTGATCGTCTTCGACGAGAGCCAATGTCTGGTGGCCGCCACCTTGAACCTGATCACCTTCTTCGCCCGCGAGTCGTGCGGCTGGTGTACCCCGTGCCGGGAGGGGCTTCCCTTCGTTAAGGAGATCCTCCAGCGGATCGAGGTGGGGCGCGGGGAGGAGCGGGATCTCGAGATCATGCGTGAGCACATCAAGTACCTGAACTACTCCTTCTGCGCGCTGGCCCCCGGCGCGATGGCCCCGCTCGACGGGCTCTTGAGGAGTTTCGAAGACGAGGTGCGCGAGCACATCCTGAAAGGGAAATGCCCCTACAAAACTGAGAAACAGATCTAGGAACTTCTTTTGGACTTGCCATGCCGAAGCTGACTATCGACAACATACCCGTTGAGGTCCCCCAGGGGACGAGCGTGCTGGAGGCGGCGCGCAGCGTGGGGATCACCATCCCCCACTTCTGCTATCACCCGGCCCTCGCCATCGCCGCCGCCTGCCGCCTCTGCGCGGTCAAGCTCCTGGACGGCCCGGTCAAGGGGATCCAGATGTCCTGCTCGCTCGCGGCGCAGGACGGCATGGTGGTCTCCACCACCGACCCGGAGGCGATGAAGCTCCGCAGCCTGGTGATCGAGTGGCTGATGATCAACCACCCCCACGACTGCCCGGTCTGCGACGAGGGGGGCGAGTGCCTCCTGCAGGATTTCACCATCGCCGGCGGGCATGGACGGCGCCGCTACCAGGGGAACAAGCGGACCCACATGAACCAGTATCTCGGGGAAGGGATCTACCACGAGATGAACCGCTGCATCCAGTGCTACCGCTGTGTCCGCTTCTACCAGGAGTACGCGGGGGGGACCGACTTCGGGGTGATGGGGAGCGCGGGGCGGGTCTACTTCGGCAGGTTCGAGGAAGGGCAGCTGGAATCCCCCCTCTCGGGCAACCTGGTCGACATCTGCCCCACCGGGGTCTTCACCGACAAGACCGGGAGATTCCGGGCGCGCTACTGGGATTACCAGTTCTCACCCGCGGTCTGCCAGCACTGTTCGGTGGGGTGCAACACTTCGCCGCAGGCCTTCCATCGGGAGCTGATCAAGATCGTCGGGCGGCGCAACGACAACGTGAACGGCTGGTTCATCTGCGACCGGGGACGCTTCGACAAGGAATACCTGAACACTCCCCTTCGTCCCCGGGACCCGATGGTGGACGGCACTCCCTGCGAGTACGAGGAGGCCTTGGCGGCGCTGGCGGCCCGCGTCGCCGATCTCGCCAAGGTACACGGCCCGGAAAGCATTGTGATCGCAGGGTCGCCGCGGCTGTCGCTGGAAGGGGCTCTCATGCTCACCGAGCTGGCCGAGCACCTGAAGGGGGCGACCCTCAGTTTCTATGCCGGCCCGGCGGAATCTGAGGTCAGCCTGGGGGCGGTCAAGCTTCTGAACGAGCAGAACGCCGCCACCGTTCGGGATCTGGAGGGGGCGGACTGCGTGGTCCTCTACGAGCTGGACCTTATCGAGGAGGGGGCCATGCTGGTTCCGGCGGTCAGGAAGGCCGCTGTGCGGGGGGGGCAGGTCTACCTGGTGTCATCCGGCCAGCGTACCCTTTCCAAGCCGCTCCCCTTCGCCTACCGCCAGGTGGCCTCGCTCGACGAGGTGATCATCGAAGGAGGGGCGAAAGGGGTCGTCATCTGCGGGGCGGCTCCCAGGCCTGCCGAGGAAATGGCCCAGATCGCCTCTTTGGGCGCGAAACTCATGCTGCTTCAGCCGGGCCCCAACGGGTTCGCGGTGGGAACGGTGGCGCTGGAGTCGCGGGCGGTCCCGCTTTCCGAGGTGCTCTCGTCGGGCAAGGTGAAAGCGCTGCTCGCCTTCGAGGCGGAGTTGCCGGACCGGCTGCCGGAGGGGGTCACCCTTCTTGCCTGCGCGGACTGGCGGGCGAGCGATCTGGCAAAAGGGGCGGCGGTTTTCCTTCCCACCACCACCTGGATCGAGTCGGACGGTACCGCCGTCAACTTCGAGGGGAGGGCTCAGCACTTCCAGCGGAGCTTCAAGGCCGGGCTCCCCCTGAAAGGGCTCGACCCCAAGTACTACCAGCACCAGAGCCCGGCCCCCCTCCACCCGCCGCGCGTTCCGCATGGCGAGATTCCGGGCGGTAAAGAGCGGGATTGCTGGAAAGTGGTCGCCCAGCTGATCGAGAAGATGGGTGGCGGGAGCATGGCCGAGCCGCTCACCGGTAAATGGGGAGCCCTGAGGGACCTCGATCCCGAGGGTGGTGGCATCAGGGTGTTTGGACTGAGGGACAGGTAGGTTCCCCCCTTTAACAAGGGGGGAGTGTGTAAGAAGAGAAGGACGAGTGATGACCTGGAATTACGTCGACATAGCGCTGATGCTGGTGAAGATCCTGCTGGTATTCTTCATCATTCTCACGCTCGCCGCTTACCTCGTGCTGGCCGAGCGGCGCATCCTCGCCTGGATCCAGGACCGCATCGGCCCCAACCGGGTCGGCCCTTTCGGGCTTTTGCAGCCCTTGGCCGACGTGATCAAGATGCTCACCAAGGAGGACCTGATCCCGGCCTCGTCCGATCGCCTCCTCTTCTCGCTGGCCCCGGCCATGGCGGCGATTCCCGCCATCCTGACCTTCTCGGTGGTCCCCATGGGCGCCCCCCTGCACATTATGGGGCACGAGGTGAGCCTCCAGGTGACCGACCTCGACGTGGCGGTCCTTTTCTTCCTGGCCCTCTCGTCCATCGCAGTCTACGGCGTCGCCCTCGGCGGTTGGGCCTCCAACTCGAAGTACGCGCTCCTCGGGAGCATCAGGGGGCTCTCCCAGCTAATCTCCTACGAGCTCTCCATGGGGCTCTCGCTGGTGCCGGTCGTGATGCTCGCCAAGTCGCTCAGGATGACCGACATCGTCAACGCCCAAGCCTCCATGCCGTTCATCGTCTACCAGCCGCTTGCCTTCCTGATCTTCCTGGTGAGCATCTTCGCCGAGTGCAAGCGGATCCCCTTCGACCTCCCGGAGGCGGAAGGGGAGCTGGTGGCCGGGTTCCATACCGAATATTCGGGGATGCGCTTCGGGCTCTTCTTCGTCGGGGAATACATCAACATCATCGCTTTGGGCGCCCTCGCCTCGGTCTTCTTCCTGGGGGGGTGGCGCGGTCCGTTACTGCCGCCGATCGTCTGGTTTTTCATCAAAGTTGCCGTCTTTTCCTTCCTGTTCATTTGGGTCAGGGGCACCCTGCCACGTCTCCGCTACGACCAGCTCATGCACCTGGGCTGGAAGTTCCTGACACCGCTTGCGCTGATCAACATTCTTGCCACCGGATGGTGGCTTGCTCTGCGATAAGTGGCGATGTATTGACGAGGACACTCACCAAAGGAGGAACACGATGAAAACGTACGTGGAAGTCGAGTCTGGGGAGGGTTTCATCAAGCAGGAGATGGCGGACAAGGACGGGCACACCTCTTTGATGATTGCGGCCAAGGCTGGTGACCTTGAAGCAGTCAGCGCACTTATCGATCGCGGAGCAAGTCTGGAGGCAAGAAGTAACAAGGGGAAAACGGCGCTCCACTATGCCGCGGCCCACGGGCAGGCGGAAGTGGTTCGTCTCCTTCTGGCCAGCGGAGCCAAGGTCGATCCTCGCGACCGCGACGGCTTCACCCCGTTGATGCTTTCGGCCAACTACGGCTGCGACGAGACCAGCGAGATTTTGCTGAGTAACGGCGCCGACCCGATGGCCATGTCGTACTCCGGGACCACCGCCCTTGGGTACGCGCAGAACAACCGGCACGCCAACACCGTCGGCATCCTGATGGGGACCCTTCGTTCCCATTAGCACCACCGGCATGGCGTCCATAGGGTAAGTCCCTCTTATTCAAGCTCTTTTTTACAGGGATGTATCCTCGGAAAGGCGGCCGCTTGCGCCGTCGCACTCTAGTTTTGTGCGAAAAAAACGAAAGCTGCCCTCACCCGCCCTTCGGGCCCCCTCTCCTCTGGAGGGGTGACCGGACAAAATGATCCCCAGAGGGGCGAGGAGAGGCGCCAGGAAAACAATGAGCGTTCTCAGGGACATAAAGGAGATCATCACCGGGCTGGCCATCACCTTCGGCCATATCTTCCGCAAGCCGGTGACGGTGCAGTATCCGGAGGAGCAGCGGCCGATGCCGGCGCGGTTCCGGGGGAGCATCGTGCTGACCCGCGATCCGGACGGACAGGAGCGTTGCGTCGCCTGCTACCTCTGCTCCGGCGCCTGTCCGGTGGACTGCATCTCCATGGCCGCGGCCGAAGGCGAAAACGGCCGGCGCTACGCGGCCTGGTTCCGGATCAATTTCTCCCGCTGCATCCTCTGTGGACTCTGTGCCGAGGCCTGCCCCACCTTGGCCATCCAGATGTCGCCGGAGATGTTCCACTGCAAGCGGGAGATCATGGACATGGTCTGGGAGAAGGAGGATCTCCTGATCGACGGGACCGGGAAAGATCCCAACTACAATTTCTACCGCCACGCGGGGATCGGCGTCGTGAATCCCCGCGGCGAAAATCCCGGCGAAGATCCGCCGGTCGACGTGAGGACGCTGCTGCCGTAACGGGGTGGGGGAAGCGGCCACGAAAGTAGCGCTGCAGAATATCAGGAGCATGATGGAAGCCATTCTTTTCTACATACTGTCCGCGGTTACTCTCATCGGTACCCTCTGCGCGATCACCGCGCGGCAGGCGGTGCGGGCCATCGTGTACCTGGTGACCTCCTTCTTCTCGCTGGCGCTCATCTTCTACCTGCTCGGCGCCCCGCTGGTTGCCGCCTTCGAGGTCATCATCTATGCCGGCGCCATCATGGTTCTTTTCATGTTCGTCATCATGATGCTCGACCTCGGGCACCCGGAAAAGCTCACTTTCCCGAAGATCAGGGACTGGTGGCCGGCGGTCCTCCTGCTCGCCGTCATCGCCGGATCCATTCTCATCCTGGCCGTGAGCCGCGAGCCCGCCACCGCCCCCGGCTTCACCGCCATCACGGTCCGTGAATTCTCCCAGGCCCTTTTCAAACGCTATGGGGTGGCGGTGGAGATCATCTCGATGCAGCTCCTCTTTGCCCTGGTGGGAGCCCTTTACCTCGGGAGGCGCAGATGATCATCCCGTTCTACCATGTCCTCATCCTCGCCTCGCTCCTGTTTGGGATGGGGCTCGCCTGCGTGGTGGCCTGGCGGACCAACGTGATCATGATGCTGATCGGGATCGAGATCATGCTGAACTCGGTAATGCTCACCTTCGTCGAAGGCTCTGCCCGCTGGGGGATCGCCGACGGCCAGCTCTTCGCGCTGATGCTGATCGCGCTGACCTCCGCGGAAGTCTCGCTGGCCCTGGCCATGGTCGTGTATCTTCACCGCCGCAAGCAGTCGGTCAACACCGACGACTACGGAAGTATGAACGGATAGGCAAAAAAAGTCCCCCTTTGAAAAAGGGGGATTTAGCGGGATTTGCAGCTGGCTTGACGTTTGAGATATCCCCCCCGACCCCCCTTTTTCAAAGGGGGGAGAATAAGCACAAGGAAGCCTGATGACTCTTTACCTCGCACTCATGCTCCTCTTCCCCCTCTTGGGAGGGACCGTCAGCGCCCTGGCAGGAAGGAAACTTCCCCGCCGGCTGGTGGAGGCCGGCGTCTGTGCGGCGGTCTGGGCGAGCTTCGTCTGTGCGGTCCTCGCGGCGGCGTCGTACCGGGGCCCGGTCTCGGTGGAGTTCGGACGCTGGCTCTCCGCCTTCGACCTGCAGGCCCCCATCCACCTCTATCTCGACCCCCTCTCGCTTTCGCTGTCGGTGATGATCTGCTTCGTCTGCGGGCTCATCCATGTCTACTCGGTCTACTACATGGCGGACCAGGCCGATTACGCCCGCTTTTTCGCCCTGTTGAACCTCTTCGTCTTCGCGATGCTGACCCTGATCCTGGCCGAGAACCTGCCGCTTCTCTACCTCGGGTGGGAGGGGGTGGGACTTTGCTCGTACCTGCTGGTCGGCTTCTGGTACACCGACAGCAACAACGCCACCGCCGGCAGGAAAGCCTTCATCACCACCAGGATCGGCGACACCGCGCTCCTGGTCGGCATCGCCTGGCTGTTCCAGCTGTTCGGAACCTTCTCGATCCCCCAGATCAACGGGATGGGCTTCCTCCTTCCCCACGGCATCGTCACCGCCATCGGCATCCTCTTCCTGGTCGGCGCCATGGGGAAATCGGCCCAGGTGCCGCTCATGGTCTGGCTTCCGGACGCCATGGCCGGTCCCACTCCGGTCTCCGCCATGATCCACGCCGCCACCATGGTCACCGCCGGCGTTTACCTCCTTTCCCGCATGTTCCCCTTCATCGGGGGATCCGCGGTCACCTGCGCGGCCATCGCGATCACCGGCGGGATCACCGCCTTCTACGGCGCCACCTGTGCGCTCGCCCAGCGCGACCTGAAGAAGGTGCTCGCCTTTTCCACCATCAGCCAGATCGGCTACATGATGCTGGGGGTGGGGGCGGGTGCCATCACCGCGGCGACCTTCCACCTGCTGGTTCACGCCTTTTTCAAGGCGCTCCTGTTCCTCGGCGCCGGCTGTGTCATCACCGCCATGCACCATGAGCAGGACATCTACAAGATGGGGGGGCTGAAGGACCGTCTCCCGCTGACCTTCTGGCCGTTTCTGGCCGGGGCGGCCTGCCTGGCGGGGATCCCGCTGACCGGCGGCTTCTTCAGCAAGGACAGCATCCTGGCCGCCGTGTTCCTGAAAGAGGGAACGCTGTACACCTCGCTCTACCTGCTGGCGCTGCTCACCGCCCTTTTGACCTCCTACTACAGCTTCCGCCTCATCTACCTGGTCTTCTTCGGGAGCCAGGTACACGTGCATACGCACGGGGAATTGAAGGTGATGCAGTGGGTGCTGGTCCCTCTCGCCCTGCTCGGCCTCTTCGGCGGAGTGCTCGATCTTCCCGGCTACCTCGGCGGGGGATTCCTCGACAGCTTCTTCGGGCACCAGGCGGGCGGGGAGGTGGGACACTCCGCCGCGCAAGAGGTGGCACTGCAAGGGGTGGCCGCTACCCTTGCCATCTTCGGCCTGCTGGCCGCCCATTGGCGCTATGGCGGGAAGTCGCGGGTCGACCGGGTCCGGGAAAGCAGCACCCGGCCGTCTCCCCTGTACGCGTTCTTGTTGAACGGGTGGTATTTCGACCGTCTCTACCACGCGATCCTCATCCGGCCTTACGAGTACCTGTCGGGAATCTTATGGGAAAAGGTGGACGAGGGGGTGATCGACGACTCGCTGGATGGCATGTCCAGCGGGCTGGGGATCACCGGACGCTGGCTGGGGCGTTGGAGTACCGGTAAAGTCTCGCTCTATATCCTGAGTTTCGCCGCCGGGGGCGCCGTGGTGCTCGGCTACCTCGCCTGGCTCACCCTGTAACCGGACATCATGGCGCGTAAGGCGCTACCTCAAACGGGACCAATTCCAGATGCCGACCGACTTTCCGATACTGACCCTGCTGGTTTTCCTTCCCCTCGCCGGGGTGCTGGCGCTCTTTGCCGTCCGCAAAAGCGACGAGCTGGTGAGGATGGGAGCCCTCGTCGTTACCCTCGCCGAGCTTGCCCTCAGCGTGTGGGCGTGCGGAGCGGCGGGGGCGGGGGCGGGAGCGGCCGGGGCGCCTGCCGGGTTCTTCCTTTACCAGGATGCGCAGTGGATCGAGCGCTTCGGGATCCGTTACACCCTGGGGATGGATGGGATCAGCCTGGTGATGGTGCTCCTTACCTCCTTCATCACGGTCATCGCGGTGGGGGTGTCGTGGCGCGGGATCAAGGAGCGGGTGCCGCTGTACTATGCGCTGCTGCTGGCGATGGAAAGCGGCATCCAGGGGGTCTTCCTCGGCCTCGACCTGTTCCTGTTCTACCTTTTCTGGGAGGCCATGCTGATCCCGATGTTCTTCCTGATCGGCATCTGGGGGCATGGGCGGCGGGTCTACTCGGCGGTCAAGTTCTTCCTCTACACCTTCTTCGGTTCGCTGCTGATGCTGGTGGCCATCATCTCGCTCTATCTTCGCCACGGCGCCCAGACCGGCACCTATACCTTTTCGCTGTTCGAGCTGATCCACACCACGGTTCCCTATGGGACCGCGATCTGGCTCTTCGCGGCGTTCCTGTTCGCCTTCGCCATCAAGTTCCCGCTCTTCCCGCTGCACACCTGGCTTCCCGACGCCCACACCGACGCACCGACCGCCGGGAGCGTGATCTTGGCGAGCCTCCTTTTGAAGACCGGGGCCTATGGCCTGATCAGGTTCGGTTTCCCGCTCTTCCCGGAGGCCGCCCGCGCCTGCGCCCCCCTCATCTACACCGTCTCGGTGATCGGCATCGTCTGGGGGGCCTGGATCGCCTTCGC
Organism: Geomonas sp. Red32; assembly: GCF_023652955.1. GTDB lineage: Bacteria > Desulfobacterota > Desulfuromonadia > Geobacterales > Geobacteraceae > Geomonas. The sequence continues at coordinate 1,145,698 of NZ_JAKLOY010000001.1, forward strand.
CCAGCGCGACATGAAGCGGCTGGTCGCCTATTCCAGCGTGAGCCACATGGGCTTCGTCGCCTTGGGGATCGCCGCCTGGAGCCCGGTCGCCCTTTCCGGCGCCGTGATCCAGATGGTGAACCACGGCGTCACCACCGGCGCGCTCTTCGCCCTGGTCGGGATGCTGGACGAGCGGACCCACAGCCGGGAGATCGCCACCTACGGCGGGATCTGGGGCAAAGTCCCCGCGCTCTCCTTCTTCTTCCTCCTCTTCTGCATGGCGTCCGCCGGGGTCCCGGGGCTCAACAATTTCGTCGGGGAATTCATCGTCCTCATGGGGACTTTCAAGGTAGCTCCCGGCGCGGCCGCCGGCGCCTTTGTAGGCGTAGTGCTGACCCTGATCTATACGGTGAGGCTCGTGCAGGAGGTACTGTTCGGGAAGGAGAAGAAGCCGCTGGAACTGGCCGATCTTTCGGTAAGGGAAGGGGGCGTGCTGGCGGTTTTGGGCGTGGCAGCCATTTACCTCGGCGTCCATCCTGCCCCGGTGCTCGATATCATCAAGGTGCCCATCGCCCTTTTGACCGGTGTGAAGTAAGGCCCCCTTTTACAAGGGGGGATGTGAATAGTAGCCGCAAGAGAGTGAACTGGAGTCATTAATGTCCGTAACCGATGCGCTAGCCATAATGCCGATCCTGATCGCCGCCGGCGCGGCACTTTTGGTGCTGCTTGCCGGGCCGTTTTTGCAGGCGCGCTCGATCAGCTGGATTGCGGTCGTCGCGGCAGCCGCGGCCGGCGTGTGGGCGGTTGTCTATCCGGCCGTAGGCGCCACCGTTACCTTGCCGGGCCTCGCCTTCACCGGGCTCTCGCAGTTCCTCATTCCCGTATTCTCGGCCGCCGCAACCTTGACCCTCCTCTTATCCCACGACTACAACCAGCGCCGCGGGATCAAGGGAGAAGAATTCCAGGCCACGGTCCTCTTCACCCTTTTCGCCCTCTGCGTGCTCGCCTGCGCGACGAACCTGTTGATCCTCTTTCTCGCCATCGAGTCGGTATCCTTCGCCTTTTACATCCTGGTCTCGCTCGACCTCGAGCGCGAGGAGTCCGGGGAGGCGGGGCTCAAGTACCTCTTGATGGGGGCGGTGGCCGCAGCCATCGTTGCCTTCGGGATCTCCCTCATCTTCGCCGGGACAGGCACCCTGGCCCTCACCGGCGCCTTCGCCCCTGAGGCGACCCGCCCAATTGTCTCGGCAGGCTGGGGGCTGGTTGTGATCGGTATCGCCTTCAAGCTCTCGCTGGTGCCCGCCCACCTCTGGACGCCTGATGTCTACCAGGGAGCTCCGGCGCCGGTGGCGGCGTTCCTCTCCACCGGCTCCAAGGTGGCGGCCGCTGCCTTTTTCCTGCTCCTGCTGGCGTTCTCCCGCCCGCTGGCCGAGATCCACCTGCCGCTGTATCTCCTTTCGCTGGGCTCCATGGTGATCGGTAACCTGGCCGCCCTCCTACAGAAGAACATCAAGCGCATGCTGGCCTACTCCTCCATCGCGCACATGGGTTACCTGGCGCTGGCGCTTCTCACCGGGAGCAGGGAAGGATACTCCGCCGTCCTTCTCTACGGGGCCATCTACACCGCCATGAACCTGGCCGCCTTCGGCGCCATCGCCTCCCTTTCCGGTGCCGAAGAGCGGGGCGAATTGACCGCCTACACCGGGCTTGGTCATACCGCCCCCTTCCGCGGGGCGATACTGGCCCTGGCGATGCTGGCCCTGGCTGGCATCCCCCCGACCGCCGGTTTCCTCGGCAAGTTCTACATCTTCTACGCCGCCATCCGCGGTGGCGAGACCACCCTGGCCATCATCGGTATCGTCACCGCCGCCATCTCCGCCTACTTCTACCTGAAGGTGGTGGTGCAGCTCTACATGCGCGAGCCGGAAGGCGCCGCTCCCGCCGCTCCGCATCAAGGTACTCCGGCCGAATCCCTAGCCCTTACCTGTGCTGCCGTAGCCATCCTCTTCATCGGCATCTATCCTTCCCCCATCCTCCGCGTCCTCGACGCCGCCCTCCGGTAAGGCACGGAATACAAAAAGGTAGGTTGCGTTGAACAGCTTCACCGTGAAACGCAACGTTCCGGCCACCCGTATGGTGGAAGCCGTCGCGTTTCGTCCCTCAACGCGATCTACTAGCGGTCCAAGCTGGCTTGGCGTTCCCCCCTTGTCAAAGGGGGGGACAGGGGGGATTTCAGCGCTGCTTCGAATGGTAAATTCCCCCAGCCCCCCGTTAACGAGGGGGATAGCGAATAAAAAAAGGGCCGCTGTTTGCGGCCCTTTTCGTTACTGCTCAATTTTCACAATTACCTACCAGGTCTCGTCCGGCTCGCCCCAGAGGTTGTGGGCGATGTCGTCCAGGAGCGCCTCGATTCCCTCGCCGGTGGCGGCGGAGATCGGGAACACCTTGATCCCCCGCTCTTCGAAGTAGGGGAGGATCTCCTTCAGGTTTTCCTTCACGTGCGGGAGGTCGATCTTGTTGATCACCACGGTCTGGCGCTTCTCGGCCAGCTCCGGGCTGAAGAGTGCGAGCTCGCGATTGATGGCCTCGTACTCGGCGATCGGGTCGCGCTCGGGCATCCAGGAGAGGTCCAAAAGGTGCAGAAGCTGGCCGGTCCGCTCGAGGTGCTTCAGGAAGCGGTGCCCAAGGCCGGCCCCTTCGCTGGCTCCCTCGATGAGTCCGGGGATGTCGGCCATCACGAAGGTTCGGTAGTTCTTGTAGCGAACCACGCCCAGGTTCGGCACCAGGGTGGTGAAGTGGTAGGCGGCGATCTTGGGACGGGCGGCGGAGACCTTGGTGATCAGCGAGGATTTCCCCACGCTCGGCATCCCCAAAAGCCCAACGTCGGCCATCAGCTTCAGCTCGAGCCGTATGCAGCGTTCCTCACCCGGCTCGCCCGGCTGGGCAAAGCGGGGAGTCTTGTGGGTGGCGCTCTTGAAGCGGGTATTCCCCTGGCCTCCGCGCCCCCCCTTGAGGAGCACGATGGATGACTCGGGCTGGTCGAGGTCGGCCAGGATCTCATCCGTTTCGGCGTCCTTGATCACCGTCCCCTGCGGGACCAGGATCTCCAGGGTTTGGCCGCTGGCGCCGTGGCGCTCCTTCCCCATCCCGTTCCTGCCCTTGCCGGCCTTCTGGTGGGGGTGCTGGCGGAGGTCCAGCAGGGTGGCGAGGTGGCGCGATACTTTCACCACCACGTCCCCCCCCTTGCCGCCGTCGCCGCCGTCAGGACCGCCGAATTCGATAAACTTTTCGTGCCGGAAGGAGACGCATCCTGCGCCGCCGTCGCCCGACTTTACGTGAATTTTTACTTCATCGATGAAACTCATGAGTGCCTTTATCCCGTGCAAACGGCAAAAGCCCGGACCATTGTGGCTCCGGGCTTTTGCACTGGTATGTTGCGGCTGTTAGCTGGCCGGGTAAACGGAGACCTTCTTGCGGTCTTTACCCATCCGCTCGAACTTCACCACGCCTTCGATGAGGGCGAAGAGGGTGTAGTCCTTGCCCAGCCCGACGTTGTTGCCGGGGTGGACTTTGGTGCCATGCTGACGGTAGATGATGTTACCGGCTTTAACCGTCTCGCCGCCGAACTTCTTGCAACCTAGCCTTTGGCCGTCGGAGTCACGTCCGTTCCTGGAGCTACCGACGCCTTTCTTGTGTGCCATTTCACTTTCCTCCTGCGGGAGGTTCCGCCTTTATCAGTACGGGTACCGCGCCGCCTTTTTTAAAATTACCACTTAGGCGTTGATCTTTTCGATCTTCAGGATGGTCCTGAGCTGGCGGTGCCCGTTAAGTTTCCTGGAGTCCTTCCGGCGCTTGGACTTGAAGACCAGAATCTTCTTGTCTTTGCCCTGCTCGACAATTTTGCCGACCACAGAGGCGCTGGGCACTAAAGGTGTTCCGATAACGACCTTATCGCCGCCAACCATCAGGACTTCGGAGATCTCGACGGTATCACCTACCTCGCCCTCCAATTTCTCGACTTTAAGAAAGTCGCCCTCGGAAACTTTGTACTGTTTCCCTCCGGTTTTAACTACTGCGTACATTCGACTTCACCACCTTTACTCTGGATTTACTCTGAGCGGCAAACCTTATCTTGAAAAAGACCCAAAGTCAAGGGGTTTTCAAGATCCGCTCAAAATTCTACCTCCGGTACCACGACCAGCCACCGGTAACTTCAGGTTCCTTCCCTTCAACTGGAGGGGAAGGATGAGGATGGGGTGATCTGCTCAGCCGGCAGCTCAGCGCCGCAGCGGGGACAGGTCGCCTCAGGCAAAAGGCTGTCACCGATGGTCCACCACTGTCTGCACTTCCCGCATTGATAGTGGTAGAGCGTCTCCACCGAATAGCTATGACTGCCCTTGTTGGTGTTCATAGTGTGGAGGGAGTATATCTTATGACAGCTCGACGAAGATCTCGTCCCCGCGGATCTCCACCGGGTAGATCTTCAGCGTGCATTCCGGGTGTCCCTCGCAGGCTCCGGTCTTCAGGTCGAAGCGGTAGCCGTGCCGCTGGCAGGAGAGCTTTCCCGCCTCCTTCACCAGCGCGCCTTCCAGCGGCGCGCCCTGGTGCGGACACTCGCGCTCGCAGGCGTACACGACCCCCTTCATCTTCAAAAGCAGGACCTGCTGGCCTTCGATCTCGACCAGCTTCTTGCCCCACTCCGGTACCTCGGTTACCTTCGCAGCGAAAACCATGTTAGTTCCTCCGTTGCATCGAGATCGGGACGGCAGTGCCTGTCCCCTTGCCAGGGATCAGCCCCCTTATATCCCCTCGCCCTCCGGGAGAGGAGCAGAAGTGAGGGAGGGGATGGAAGCCAACGCTAGACGTTGGCGATGGTAACGGCGTGGGCGGACTCTTCGGCGCGCTTCCTCGCGTCGTCGGTGTCTTTGCCGAAGCAGAGGGCGACACCCATGCGGCGCCCTTTGCGGGTGTCCGGCTTACCGAACAGCCTGATCTTGGCGGTCGGGACCGACAGCGCGTCGGCGACTCCCTGGAAGGCGACCTCTTCGGCTTGGTCCTCGGCCAGGATGACGTGGGAAGCGGCCGGCCCGAGGTTCTCGATGGTGGGAACCGGCAGCCCGAGGATCGCGCGCACATGGAGCTCGAACTCGGAGACGTTCTGGGAGAGAAGAGTGACCATGCCGGTATCGTGCGGGCGGGGGGAGACTTCGCTGAAGAAGACCTTGTCCCCCTTGATGAAGAACTCGACACCGAAGATGCCGCGCCCGCCCAGGGCGGTGGTCACCGCCTCGGCCTGGCGCTGGGCCTCGGCCAGCACCGCGGGATCCATTCCCATCGGCTGCCACGACTCGTGGTAGTCGCCGTCGATCTGGCGGTGGCCGATGGGCGGGCAGAACGAGGTGCCGTTCGTGGAGCGGACGGTAAGGAGGGTGATCTCGTAATCGAAGGGGATGAATTCCTCGACGATGACGGTGTCGGAGGCGCCGCGGGCGCCTTCCAGCGCATAGTTCCAGGAGCGTTCGAGAAGCGCGCGGTCGCGCAGCACGCTCTGCCCTTTCCCGGAGGAGCTCATGATCGGCTTCACCACGCAGGGAACCCCGATGGCGTCCACCGCGGCCCGGAACTCTTCCAGGGTGGAGGCGAAGCGGTAGGCGGCGGTCGGCAGCCCCAGCTCTTCGGCGGCCAGGCGGCGGATTCCCTCGCGGTTCATGGTGAGGTTGGTTGCCCGGGCGGTCGGGATGACGTTGAAACCTTCCTTTTCGAGCTCCAAAAGGTAGGTGGTGTCGATCGCCTCGATTTCCGGCACGATGTAGTCCGGTTTCTCCAATCGGACCACCCGCTCCAGTTCGGCGCGGTTGAGCATGTCGATGACGTGGCTGCTGTGGGCGACCTGCATGGCCGGTGCGTTCGCATAGCGGTCGACCGCGACGACCTGGATGCCAAGCCGCTGGGCCTCGATGACGACCTCTTTGCCAAGCTCACCCGAGCCGAGCAGCATAATCTTGGTGGCGCCTTTTTTAAGCGGGGTTCCGATCATTGCCTCTCCTTTGCAAATCTACGTAAAAGGTTAAAAAAGTCCCCCTTTGCAAAAGGGGGATTTAGGGGGATTTGTCTGTATGCTGCGGTGCCGAAATCCCCCCCGGCCCCCCTTTTTCAAAGGGGGGAGAGTTTTCACCAAGTGGGGGGGGAGGGATGGAGTTCTGGGCCCGCCGGATCTAGCTGACGGCGACCTCGAACTGCTCCTGATGGAACCCGGGCTTGGCGCGGACGGTGATCCGCTTCTTGAAGTTTTTCTCCAGCTCCTCCAGGCCGCGGCGCTCCTCGTCGTAGAGAAGGTCGGCCACCTGGGGGTGAACGGTCAGCATCACCTTGGTGCCGCGGATGTCCAGCATCTCCCGGCGGAGCTCCCGGAAGATCTCGTGGCATACGGTGATCTTGGACTTCACGTAGCCCCTTCCCTCGCAGTAGGGGCACGGCTCGCACATCATCCTCCCGAGGCTTTCGCGGACCCGCTTCCTGGTCATCTCCACGAGGCCCAGCTCGGAGATCTTGAGGATGTTGGTCTTGGACTTGTCGCTTTTCAGCGCCTCCTCCAGAGCACCGTAGACCTTCTCGCGGTTCACCTCCTTCTCCATGTCGATGAAGTCGATGATGATGATCCCGCCCAGGTTCCTGAGCCGGAGCTGATAGGCGATTTCCTTCACCGCCTCCAGGTTGGTTTTCAGGATGGTGTCTTCGAGGTTGTGCTTGCCGACGTAGCGCCCGGTGTTCACGTCGATGGCGGTCAGCGCCTCGGTCTGCTCGATGATGATGTAACCGCCGCTTTTCAGCCAGACCTTCCGGCCGAGCGCCCGGCTGATCTCCACCTCGAGGCCGAAGTGGTCGAAGATCGGCTCCTCATCGTCGTAGAGCTCGATCGAATACTTCATCTTCGGCATGAAGGTGCTGATGAACTGCACGATCTTGTCGTGCTCGGGCTTCGAGTCCACCACGATCCGCTCGACCGACTCGGTCAGGATGTCGCGCACCACCTTCTGGGTCACGTCCAGGTCGGAGTGGATGAGGGTGGGTGCCCCCGCCTTATCCTTCTTCTTGGCGATCTCCTCCCAGAGCTTGGTGAGGTAGTGGAGGTCGGCGACCAGATCCTCCTCGCTCTTGCCGTCGGAGACGGTACGGACGATGAAGCCCCCTCCGACCGGTTTGATCCGGTCGACGATCTCCTTCAGGCGCTCGCGCTCCACCTCGTCCTCGATCCGGCGGGAGATCCCCACGTGGTCGACGGTCGGCATGTAGACCAGGTGCCGTCCGGGGAGCGATATGTGGGCGGTGATGCGGGCCCCTTTGGTGCCGATCGGCTCCTTGGAGATCTGCACCAACAGTTCCTGCCCCTCCTGGAGCAGTTCCTCGATCGGGTGCAGCGGGTGGGGAACCGGTTCCTCACCCTCGCGCTCGATGAAGGTGTCGTACTCCTCGACCGAGTCGAAGACGTCCGCCACGTAGAGAAAGGCGGCCTTTTCCAGCCCGATGTCGACGAATGCCGCCTGCATGCCGGGCAGCACCCTCACGACCCTGCCCTTGTAGATGTTGCCGATGATCCCCTTGACCCTGCTCCTCTCCACGTACAGCTCCGCAATGGTGCCGTTCTCGATGAGGGCGATACGGGTCTCGTGGGAAGTTGTGTTGATGACCAACTCGTTTCCCATACAAACCCCTTCTACATCTATATTGAAATCAAAAATAAACTATCTGGGAACGAGTCTTGCCGGTTATGCCGGACAAGCTGGGCGCGCCGGGTGGCGGGCCCGGCTACTGCTCGTTACTGAAGAGAACCTCGAGTTTTTCCAGACGGGCGTCTTTCAGCTCGTCCGTGGAGACCCCGAGGATGGCGGCGGCGTATTCGGCAGGCTTGCCGCGGCCGACCACCATCTCCAGCGTGTTTCCGCTCCCGGTAAGCTCGGAGAGCTCCTCCCGGAGGTCGAACTCGATCACCTTCCCCTTCTTTTCCCGCCGGAGCGGACACGACGCGAGCGCCAGGAAGGCTTCCACCTTCTCCTCGATGCCCGTTGCCATCCCTTCCGGCAGGGTCACCCGGTAGCGCACCCGCTCCATAATAACGGAGAGTGACGGCGCCTTCAGGCCGATCTCCCGCGCCTCCGCCACCCGCACCCCTTCGGGAAGTGCCGCGTTGAGGGCCGTCTGCAGCTGTTCCGCACTGTATCCCTGCTCGACCTCGAAGTCCATGTACTCGGCGTACGACTCGACACCTACCGACAGCGCGGTCGCGAAGGAGAACTTCGGGTGGGGATGGAACCCCTGCGAGTACCTGATGGGAATGCCCGCCCGCCCGACCGCGCGGGTGAAGAGGGTCAGCATTTCCAGGTGGCTCAGGTAACGCATCCTTCCCAGTTTCTCGAAACGGATCCGGATTCGCTGCCCCTGCTCGCCCGGCTCCTGCCCTGTCTGCTGGCAGGCATAGGTGTCGAAGGCAACCGCCTCGTGAAGTCTCAGTTTGACGGTATCGAAATCGCAGACCCCGCAGCCGGTGCAGAAACCGTCCCGGCAATCCGGGGTGGCGGCCTCCACGAGGGCCGCCTGACGCTCGGCCGCCAGGAAGTCGCGAGTGACGCCGCAGTCGATGTGATCCCAGGGGAGCGGCTCGTCCAGCTCGCGCCGGCGGTGGTAGAAGCGGGGATCGAGGCCCGTGGCCGCGAACGCCTGGTTCCACTTCTCACGGTCGAAATGCTCCCACCAGCCGTCGAAGCGGCAGCCCACCCGGTGCGCCTCCACGAGGAGCTTGCCGAGCCGCCGGTCGCCGCGGGCGAAGACACCCTCCATGACGGAAAGGGAGGACTCCTGCCACTTCATGATCAGCTTTTTCTGCCTGAGGGCGCCCCTGAGCCAGCGCTGCTTTTCGACGATCTCCTCTTCGGAGATCTGCGCCTCCCACTGGAAGGGGGTGTGGGGCTTGGGGACGAAGCTGGAGACGGAGACGTTGACGTCGCCGCCGGAGCCGGCGAACTTACCTTGCCGCTTCACCTCGCGGGAGAGATCCACGATCCCCTGCAGGTCGTCCATGGTCTCGGTCGGCAGCCCGATCATGTAGTAGAGCTTGATGAGCCGCCAACCCGAGCCGAACACCGCCCGGGCGTTGTCCAAGAGGTCTGCTTCGGTGATCCCCTTGTTGATGACGTTCCTCAGCCGCTCGCTCCCCGCCTCGGGGGCCAGGGTGAAGCCGGTCTTCCTGACCCGCCTGATCTCCTCGGCCATCTCGGGGCTGAGGCTCCCCACCCGCATGGAGGGAAGCGATACCGCCTTCTTCTGTGCCGCGTAACGGTCCATCAGCCCCTTCAACAGCGGGGTGAGACAGCCGTAGTCGCCGGTGGAGAGCGAGAGGAGGGAAACTTCGTCGTAGCCGGTGTTCTTGAAGGCCTCTTCGGCGATCTCCAGCACCCGCTCCGGGCTCCGCTCGCGGACGGGGCGGTAGATGTACCCCGCCTGGCAGAAACGGCAGCCGCGCGTGCAGCCGCGGGAGATCTCCACGCTGACCCGGTCGTGTACCGTCTTCAGGAAAGGAACCACCGGGGCGGTCGGGTAGTAGGCGCTGTCCAGGTCGGCCAGAAAACGCCGCCGCACACTCCGGTAGCCCGGCTTGAGCGGGGTGATCTCCCTGATCCGCCCGTCGTCCTGGTAGCTCACCTCGAAGAAGCTCGGGACGTAGACCCCCTCGATGCGGGCCAGCCGTTCCAAAAGCTCCCCCTTGGAGAGCCCCGCCTCTTTGGCGTCCCGCACGCAGGCGGCCAGCTCGATGACCGCCTCTTCGCCGTCGCCGATCAGGAAGGCGTCGAAGAAGTCGGCCAACGGCTCCGGGTTGTAGGCGCAGGGGCCGCCGCCGATCACCAGCGGGTAGCAGTTGTCGCGCTCCGCAGCCAGCAGGGGAATCCCGGCCAGGTCGAGCATGTTGAGGATATTGGTGTAGGAAAGCTCGTACTGCAGCGTGAACCCGAGGATATCGGCCGACGCCAGCGGAAGTTCCCCTTCCAGGGTCGCCAGCGGCCTTTTTTCGGCCCGCAGGATCGCCTCCAGGTCCGGCCACGGGGCATACACCCGCTCCGGGGCGATCCAGGATACTTCCTTCAGAACACCGTAGAGCACCTGCAATCCCAGGTGGCTCATCCCTATCTCATATACGTCGGGAAAGGCGAGGACGAAACCGATCCCCTCTCTCTTCCCGGTTGTGGCACCCATTTCGCCGCCCATGTAGCGGGCAGGCTTCTCAACTGTCAAAAGCAGGTTGTCGCTCAAAAAACCCCCGGATTTCTTTTACAATGACCGGCCATAATACCAAATATGCTTCCCCGCTGGCAAGCAATATGGCCCGGGGGCGCGAAGGGAAGCCGACTTGGGCAAATTTATCATGAGTATACCGCATTTGAGGTACTCATTGGAGGATTTCGGGTTCTTTGGGCGCGATATGAAGCCCGATTCGGGCATCTCTCTCATGAAAAGTGCAAAGAAACAGGGATTTGTGACACTCATGAAAACTTGGCACGTCGCGTGCTACTGGAAAACTATCAAACATTTCTCAAAGGAGTTTCAAAATGAAAAAAGTTCTGTCCTCCGTAGTTGCCGCTCTCGTTGCTGTTGCTTTCGCTGGTGTTGTTTTCGCTGCTGACGCTGCTCCGGCTGCTGCTCCGGCTGCTGAGAAAAAAGACGAGAAAGCTGAGAAGAAAGCTCCGGCTAAGAAAGCTAAAAAAGCAAAGAAAGCAAAAAAAGCCAAGAAAGCCGAGAAAAAAGCTGAGAAGAAAGAAGAAGCTCCGGCTGCTCCGGCCGCTCCGGCTGCAAAGTAATTCTCTTTCCAGAGAGTTCGAAAAGGCCGCATCGAAAGATGCGGCCTTTTTTTTTGCCCTGCTCCCGCCAACAAAAAAGGGGGATCAACGATCCCCCTTCCCATTTCCTCTCAGCCGACGGCCGCTACCGGCCCGTTTGGTCAGTTATCTACTCTTTGCGCCACACGTACGGGGGATCGATCAGCGGGTCGTAGAACCCGGGCGTCGACACGAAGAAGGTCATCGTCTCGGCCACACCGGAAATCGTCCGTACCAGCGTCATGCCGATACCCTTGATGGGACCGACGGCAATCGCTTTGCCGACCCCTTCCTCCTTGGAGGTGTTCACGATCTGTTTCGGGATTTCGAGCCAGCCGGTGGCGATGTTGGCGACCCCGCGGGCCAGCTTGTTCGCCATCCCGTCGACGACCTCCTGGGCGGAGGCGTTTTCGATGGTCTGGTTTTCCAGCGCTCTCGCCGAAGGTGCGCAGGTCAGCAGGCAGGCGGCCAGGACCACCGCCGGCAGGGTCAGGCGTGGCATCTTCATCTTACTCTCCCTTGTTCTCGGCACTCTGCTCCGGACTCTGTTCCGGATTCTTTTGCCGCGGCTCGACCCGCTTCTCGTCCCAGCCCTGCCAGACGAATTCCGGCTGGATCATGGAGTCGTAGTACCCCGGCTGGGGGACGGCGAAGAAGACGGTCTCGGTCAGGCCGGTAAATAACCGGTAGAATCCCATCCCGAGCCCCTTGAGAGGCCCGACCACGTACGCGATGCCGCCGCGGTCCCGTGCCATCAGGTAGGACTGTTTGGGTATCTCCACCACCGAGGTTACCGTGTTGGTCACGCCGCGCACGAGCTTGAACGCCATCTTCTCGGCGATCGCGTCCGGCTGCGGTTCGTCCAGCGCAAAGGACGGTGTGGCAGCGAGCATGACCAGCAACAGGGGAAACAGCATGGCGTTCCTACGCATCGTCTTCCTCCACACGGGTACCTGGCGGTTAAAAGCTATGTCCTTTTAACATAGTTGCCCCTCATTGGCAAGCCGCAAGGGTATTTACGGCGGTACGGGCGAGGCGGCTTGAAAGGGGGTAAGCAAGGCCCCGCTCTCCCGGAGGAATCCGCAGGGGAGGGGAGGGGAGAAGAGCACGGCCTACAAAAAGAAACGGCGCGGCCCCCTGCCAAGGGCCGCGCCGTTCCAGGAAGAAGGATCCGGACGAAATTTATTTGCCGCTACCGTGAGTTCTCTTCAGGTAGGTTTTTACGCCTTCGTTAGATGCCTTCATAGACTCGTCACCTTCCTGCCAGTTGGCCGGGCAAACTTCGCCGCCGTGGGTCTCGACGAACTGGAGTGCGTCCAGCATCCTCAGCGCCTCGCTGACGCTCCTGCCGAGCGGGAGGTCGTTGATGACGGAGTGACGGACGACGCCTTTGGTGTCGATGAGAAACAGGCCGCGCAGGGCGACCGACTCGTTGAGCAGGATCCCGTAGGTACGGGCAATATTTTTGTTGAGGTCCTCGACCAGCGGGTACTGGATGTTACCGATGCCGCCGTTGTCGACCGAAGTGTTTTTCCAGGCCAGATGGGTAAAGCGGGAGTCGATGGACACGCCGATCACTTCGCAGTTTTTCTCCTTGAACTCGGCCAGACGCTTGTTGAAGGCGAGAATCTCGGAAGGGCAGACGAAGGTGAAGTCGAGCGGGTAGAAGAAGAGCACGACGTACTTCCCCCGGTAGTTGGAAAGGGTCATCTCGGCGAAAGTGTTGTCAGGCATAACGGCCTGGGCGGTAAAGTCGGGAGCTTCCTTGGTAACCAGGGTGGTAAGGCTCATTCGCTGTCTCCTTTGCTCGGAAATAAGTTCTAATGGGGGAAACTGTACCAGCCTCCTAATACCTTGTCAATGGAAAAAGACTAAAATTATCTTTTTGGTCCCGAAAACGTTTTGCACGAAAAAAAGGCCGGTTAGCGCCGGCCTGAGAACCCCTCCGTTTCCGGAGGGGGAGGAGCGTTTGTGGTGTAGTCTACTTCACGTCGCCGCGGATACCGATGGTGATCTCCTTGAAGGGGATCTCTTTACCGGAGGCAGCCAGCGCCTGGCGGGCGGCCATGACGATGCCGCCGCAGCAGGGGACTTCCATGCGGAGCACGGTGATGGATTTGATGGCCGAGACCCGGAAGAGCTCGGTCAGCTTCTCGCGGTAGGCGTTGTTGTCGTCGAGCTTGGGGCAGCCGACCACCACGGCCTTGCCGGCCAGGAAATCCCGGTGGTAATCGGCGTAGGCGAAGGGGACGCAGTCGGCGGTGATCAGGAGGTCGGCATCCTGGAAGTAGGGGGCGGAGACCGGTACCAGGTGCAGCTGGACCGGCCACTGGGCGAGCTGGCTCGGCTGGCTCGCGCCCGCTGCCGCCGGGGCGGAGGAGGGGGCCGGTGCAAAGGAGGCGACCCGGGAGCCGGGGCAGCCGCCGTGGCCCGCGTGGTGAGGTGCCGGCGCCGGTTTCGGCTGGGGAGCGGCCTCGGCGTGGAGATGTTTCTCTACCGCCTCCTCGTCGAACTCGTCGGCATCCCGCTCGATGATGGTGATGGCGTCCTGCGGGCAGTCGCCGAGGCAGGCACCGAGCCCGTCGCAGAGGTTGTCGGCGGCAATCTGGGCCTTGCCGTCGACGATCCTGATGGCGCCCTCGGCGCAGGACGGCACGCAGAGTCCGCAGCCGTTGCATTTTTCCTGGTCGATATTTACGATTTTCCTGATCATCCTGGTCCCCTTGGCTATTTGAAATTAAATGGTGGCGTAAGAAAAAATACGATAACGGATCAGAAGAAATAGTGCCACAGGAGATCGAGGCGCCCCCTGAGGAGCAGCCGCCGTCCCGAATAGGCCATGACTTCGCGGATGGCGGCCCGCTGGCTCTTCCCGTAGCAGTGAATCGGGCAATGCTTGCAGTCGGGCTTGGGGTCGAGCGGACACTTGGCGCGCTTGGTCCGGGCGTAGGCGAGCAGATCGTGGCAGCTCGTGCAGAGTTCCCCCTTGCGTGAGCCGTGTTTGCCGCGGCAGTAGAACCCGATGAAAGTCTCGAGGACCTTGATGTCGTTGGCCTCTTTGGCCGCCCTCCCTGCGGGTTTTTCCCCGCCGGGCGATCCCGCCTGCGCGGGAGATGTCTCATTCATGGAAGCCACTTTAGTCCTCGGTAAGCACTCAGGAGATGGCGGTGGCTGTCTGTGACGAGCCGCCGTGCCTTTCCGCGATCTTTCATGATAGTGACCATAACGCCAAAAGTCAGCTAAAAGTATGACTAAAATCAAGAAAATGCACTCTGCAACCTTTGCCTTTGCCGGTGATCTGTGTTATTTTTGGCGGCAATGAACACCAACATACCTACAGTCATCATACCCCGCTCGGAACACGGCATCTCGCGCTCCCTTCTCAGTCAAAATGGCGTACGGGTCCTTTACAAGCTCAAGGAGCAAGGCTTCATAGGCTACTTGGTAGGGGGCGGAGTCCGCGATCTTCTGCTCGGGCGCGAGCCTAAAGACTTCGACGTCGTCACCGACGCCACCCCCGGCCAGCTCAAGAAGCTCTTCCGCAACTGCCGCCTGATCGGCCGCCGTTTCCGCCTCGCCCACCTTCATTTCCACGACGAGATCATCGAAGTGGCCACCTTCCGCTCCACGGTCGACAGTGCGGAGGCAGCCGAATCCGCCGAATCCGCGGAGGCCGTCGAGACCGCGGAGACCGCCGAGACCGCCGAGACCGCCGAGACCGCCGAGACCGCCGCTCCCCCGGAGCCCCGCGACGATGGCGACCAGTTCGTCCGGGAGCGCGACGCCCGCCGCCACGGCCCGCGCATGCTGAAAAGCGAAGATGGGATGGTGCTGCGCGACAACGTCTTCGGCACCCCCGAGGAAGACGCGGTCCGCCGTGACTTCACCGTCAATGCGCTCTTCTATAACATCGCCGACTTCTCGATCATCGATCACGTCGGGGGGATGGAGGACCTCAAAAACGGCGTCATCCGCACCATCGGCGATCCGCTGGTCCGTTTCACCGAAGACCCGGTCCGCATGCTGCGCGCGGTCCGCTTCGCCTCCATGCTCGGCTTCAACATCGAGGAGAGGACGGCGGCCGCCCTAAACGAGCTCTGCTCGACCATCAACAAGGCCACTCCCCCCCGCCTGTACGAAGAGATGCTCAAGATGCTCCTCAAGGGGGAAGGCGAGCGTACCTACCAGATGATGAGGAGCACCGGGCTTTTCGCCCCGCTCTTCCCGCATTTCGACGCCTGGCTGGAGCGGGAGTCGGGGGGCTTTCCCCATGCGCGGGTGGGTAAGGCACTGGAATGGGTGGACGAGAAGGTGGGGAGCGGGGTGCAGGTTTCGCCGCAGCTGCTGATTGCCCTGATGTTCGGGGAGTACCTGGAGGATAAAGTCGCCTCCTTCCGGGCCGAAGGGGCCGCGCCGCAGCTCGCCACCGACATGGCGGTGGCCTCCTTTGCCGGGGAGCTCGGGCTGACGGTAGCCATCCCCAACCGGGTACTGATAGCGGTCCGCGAGATCCTCTCCTGCCAGCACCGTTTCCAGAAAACTCCCGGCCGCAACGGCCGCGGCGTGGTGGCGAGGGCGATCTTCCCGGACGCCCTGGACTACCTCCGTTTCATGGAGCGGCTCGCGCCCGCCAAGAAATCGCTCGCGCAGTGGTGGGAGCGATTCGCTGCCGAGCAGCCTGTCGAGGAGGCCCCGCCGGCGCCCGGCGAGGAGGGGGGCGAAGAAGGCACCGCCAAGAAGAAGCGGCGCAGAAGACGCCGGCGGAAAAAGCCGTCCGGCTCGCCCGCACCGGCTACCGAGTAACGAGAAGGGGACCGCCTCACCAGGCTGGTCCCCTTTTTTTTATATCCGCATGCGTCCATCCACAGGTACGGTGGGCAGCCACAACAGCGATTCCCCCTCCCCTTGAGGGAGGGGGGCAGGGGGTGGGGGAGGCTTCCACGAAGTGCCGAAGCCGGCCTCCCCCTCACCCTAGCCCTCCCCCTCCAGGGGGGAGGGGAGGATACGTTACCCGCTAACCAGCTCCCCCGTCTCCAGCCTCTTAATCCGGTCCCTCAGCTCTGCTGCGCGTTCGAACTCCATCGCCTTCGCCGCGGTCAGCATCTCCTTCCTCAGCTTCTTGACGAGCTTCGGGATATCCTTCACCTTTTCCACTTCGTCGGGGACCGTCGGGACGGTGACCCAGTCACGCTCCTCGGGGGCCTGCAAGGCGTCGCCGATGATCCTGCGGACGCTTTCCGGGGTGATGCCGTTCTCCACGTTGTAGGCGGTCTGCAGCTCGCGGCGGCGAAGCGTCTCGTCGATGGCGTCCTGCATCGACCCGGTCACCTTGTCCGCGTACATGATGACGCGGCCCGAGACGTTGCGGGCCGCGCGTCCGCAGGTCTGGATGAGCGAGCGGGTGGAGCGGAGGAACCCTTCCTTGTCGGCGTCCAGGATGGCCACCAGCGAGACCTCGGGGAGGTCGAGACCCTCCCTGAGCAGGTTGATCCCCACCAGCACGTCGAACTCGCCGAGTCTCAACTCGCGGAGGATCTGCATCCTCTGGAAGGTATCGATGTCGGAATGGAGGTAGCGGACCTTCACCCCGAGCTCGCGGTAGTAGTCGGTCAGCTCCTCGGCCATCCGCTTGGTCAGCGTGGTCACCAGCACCCGCTCGCCGCGGGCGGCAGTCTCCCGCGCCTCGTGCAAAAGGTCGTCGACCTGGCCCGCGGCCGGACGCACCTCGATGGCGGGGTCGATGAGGCCGGTGGGACGGATCACCTGCTCGACCACCACCCCTTCCGAGACCTTCAGCTCGTAATCGGCCGGGGTGGCCGAGACGTAGACGACCTGGTTGAGCTTCTTCTGGAACTCCTGGAAGGTGAGGGGGCGGTTGTCCAGCGCGGAGGGGAGCCGGAAACCGTAGTTGACCAGGGTCTCCTTGCGGCTGCGGTCGCCGCGGTACATCCCCCCCACCTGCGGCACGGTGATGTGCGACTCGTCGATCACCATCAGGTAGTCGGAGGGGAAGTAGTCGAGGAGAGTATAGGGAGCCTCCCCCGGGAGGCGGCCGTCGAAATGGCGGGAGTAGTTCTCGATCCCCTGGCAAAACCCCATCTGCTCGATCATCTCGATGTCGAAGAAGGTGCGCTGCTCGATCCGCTGCTCCTCGAGGAGCATGTTCTGTCCCCGGAAGTAGCGGAGCCGCTCCTCGAGCTCGAGCCGGATCTGCTCCACCGCCCGCTCCTGGGTGGCGCGGGAGGCGACGTAGTGGGAGGCCGGGTAGATGGCGAAACGGGAGAGCTTTTGCAGCTGCACCCCACGCAAAGGGTCGATCTCGCCGATGGCGTCGATGGTGTCCCCGAAGAACTGGATCCTAATTGCCCGTTCGTCGTCGTGGGCCGGGAAGACCTCGACCGTGTCGCCGCGCACCCGGAAGGTGCCGCGGTGGAAGTCGACGTCGTTACGCTCGTACTGGATGGCGACCAGGCGCTGCAACAGTTCGTCGCGGCCGAGCTCGTCCCCCTCCCTCAGGCGGATCTGCATCTCCTGGTACGACTCCGGGGAGCCGATGCCGTAGATGCAGGAGACCGAGGCGACGATGATGACGTCGCGGCGGGTCAGGAGGCTACGGGTGGCGGAGTGGCGGAACTTGTCGATCTCGTCGTTGATGGACGAGTCCTTCTCGATGAAGGTATCGGAGGCGGGGATGTAGGCTTCCGGCTGGTAGTAGTCGTAGTAGGAGACGAAGTACTCGACGGCGTTATGGGGGAAGAGCTCCTTGAACTCGCCGTAGAGCTGGGCGGCCAGGGTCTTGTTGGGAGCGAGCACCAGGGCGGGGCGGTTGGCGCGGGCGATCACCTGGGCCATGGTGAAGGTCTTGCCGGAGCCGGTGACGCCGAGGAGCACCTGGTGGCGGTCGCCGCGCAAAACACCGTCGCTCAGCTCCTCGATGGCGCGCGGCTGATCCCCCCGCGGTTCAAATCCGGTCACAAGTTCGAATTTTTCCATGGCGGGGATCATAGCACGCAGCTAGCTGCGCTACAAGGGGGGGCAGGGCCCGGGGGGGCTTGGACGTGGCTCAATCGAGGGAGACGCTGCTGGCGTGGCGTCCCCCCCTTGTCAAAGGGGGGACAGGGGGGATTTGCTGTTGACGGATAGAAAGGCAAATCCCCCTAAATCCCCCTTTAACAAGGGGGACTTTTGAGAGAAGGCAGGCTCAGGCGGCGCAGGTTCTGTGGGGCGGGAGCTGGTTGACGCTGAGCCAGTAGGTCATCACCTGCTTCAGGTCGTCGCAGAACTGCCCGTAGTCGACCGGTTTCCTGATGTAGCTGTTGGCCCCCAGCCGGTAGCTGTCGAGGATGTCCTGCTCCTCGGTCGAGGAGGTGAAGATCACCACGGGGATGGCGCGGGTGCGGCAGTCCTCCCTGATCCTTCTCAACACCTCGAGCCCGTTCACCTTGGGGAGTTTCAGGTCCAGCAGGACGATGAGCGGGGCGATCGATTGGTCGCGGGAGGCGTGGCTCCCGGTGGCGAACAGGTAATCCAGAGCCTCGGCTCCGTCGCGGGCCACCACGATGGCGTGCGGCATGTGCTTCTTTACCGCCCTCAGGGTGAGTGCTTCGTCGTCCGGGTTGTCTTCCACCAGCAGAATGGTCTTGTTCACGGGAATCTCCTGGAGTTAGCCGTTGGGAAGAGGGTTTTCCTATAGCAAAATCTCCGGTAAAAGACAATCATTTTTAATGGGCGTTTGGTAAAAACAATTTTCATGGGAAATCACGGGGACACTAAAGGTTTGCCGGCGGCTGCCGAAAAGGTCTCCACACCCCTGCTGGGAGCGGATTGACGGCGGGAAGCCGCAACTGCTTGACTTTTTTCAGTCTTCGATGCGATACTGCAAAAACTCATGAACCTAGCGAGAAAGGAGTGCTTATGTTCGGATTCGGGATGCCTGAACTGATCGTGGTACTTGTCATCGTGCTGGTGGTTTTCGGCGCCAACAGGCTACCCGAGATCGGCGGTGCTCTGGGAAAAAGTATCAGGAACTTCAAGAAAGCCACTTCCGGAAAGGACGAGATCGAGATCAAACCCGGTCGCGACGACGAGAAGAAGGAAAATTGATACCTTCCCCCCTATTCAGCAGAAGGCTCTCCACCAGTGGGGGGCCTTTTCTGTATCTAGCGAACGAGCCTGCCGAACCCGTCCCCCGGAGACCGGGATATCCTTCCCCCACGCCGGCCAGGCCGCGGCCGGCCCGGCCACCTGAGGGAGCACTATGACGGAGACGACACCCCAGCCCCAGCAGAGCGAGGCCGCCGGAGAGATCGCCGCCCTCCTCGTGAAGGAAGGGGTCATCACCACTCAGCAGCTCGCCTACGCCCAGCGCGTGCACGGCAAGCTCCAGACCGCCAAGACGCTGATCGACGTGCTCCAGGAACTGGAGTACCTCACCCACGAAGACCTCGCCAGCACCCTGCGCAAAAATTCCCCCTCGCTGAGGATCGGCGACTTCCTGGTGGAGCTCGGCTACCTGAGAAAGAGCGAGCTGGAAGCCGCCCTCAACCTCCAGCGGGAATCGGCCGAGCGCCGGATGCTCGGGGACATCATCGTCGAGAACGGCTACATCAACGAACGCAAGCTGATCGAGGTACTCTCCTTTCAGCTCGGCTTCCCGGTGGCCGAGCTCGAGTTCCGCAAGCTCGACCGCAAGCTCTTTTCCCGGGCCCCGTTCCACATCTTCCGCGAGGGGCTCTTCGTGCCGCTCGGGACGGAAAACGGCGTCGCCTCGGTCGCCTTCGCCAATCCCCTCGAGCAGCGGGCGCGGGTCACCGCCGAGTCCCTCTTCGGCCATAACCTCGAGCCCTCCATCGCCAGCAGAAAGGCGATCCTCTCCGCCATCTCCGCCGCCGAAACCAGCGCCGTCAGCGAAGACGTCCTCGAGGCCGACGAGAACACGGTGGTGGGGATCATCAACAAGCTCTTCGACGAGGCGATGAGCCACGGGGCGAGCGACATCCACATCGAGCCGTTGAAGGATCGGCTCCGGATCCGCTTCCGCCACGACGGCGTGATGACCCCCCACCTCGAGCTCCCGCTGGAGATCGCCCCCCAGCTCTGCTCCCGCATCAAGGTCATGGCCCAGGCGGACATCGCCGAGAAGCGGCGCCACCAGGACGGCAGGATCCTCTACGACAGCAGGCAGCACGGCTTCACCCTCGACCTGCGAGTCTCCTTCTTCATCACCATCTTCGGAGAGAAGGTGGTCCTGCGGCTTTTGAGCAAGAAGGAGTCGATCCTGGACGTGAAGGAGATCGGCATGGCGCCCCGCATGCTGGACCAGTTCGTCGAGGACTCCCTCGATGCCCCCTCCGGCATCATGGTGATCACCGGCCCTACCGGCCACGGCAAGACCTCGACCCTCTACAGCTGCGTCAGCAGGCTCAACAGTCTCGACACCAGCATCATCACCGCCGAGGACCCGGTCGAGTTCGTGCTGGACGGGATCGCCCAGTGCTCCATCAACCCGAAGATCGGGGTGACCTTCGAGGAGACCCTGCGGCACATCGTGCGCCAGGACCCGGACGTGATCGTGCTCGGGGAGATCCGCGACACCTTCTCGGCGGAGACCGCCATCCAGGCGGCGCTCACCGGCCACAAGGTGCTCACCACCTTCCACACCGTCGATACCATCGGCGCCATCCTGCGGCTGATGCACATGCAGATCGAGCCGTTTTTGATCTCCTCCACCATCACCTGCGTGGTCGCCCAGCGCCTGCTGCGGCTCGTCTGCAACGACTGCGCGGAACCGTACGTGCCGACCGCCGCCGAGTTCAGCCGGCTGGGGTACACCGCCAAGGACCTCGGGGGTACCGAGTTCCGCATGGGGCGCGGCTGCAAGAGCTGCCGCTTCACCGGGTTCCGGGGAAGGATGGCGGTCTTCGAGCTTTTGACCATGAGCGAGGCGATGAAGGAAGGGATTATGCAGAACCGCTCCTCCACCGAGCTCAGGAATCTCGCGATGGAGACCCCGGGAATGGTCACCCTCTTCGAGGACGGGTTAGTGAAGGCGGCCAGGGGGCTCGTCTCCATCCACGAGGTGCTCCGCGACCTCCCGCGGGTGGGCGTGCCGCGCCCGCTCGGCGACCTGCGGCGCATCCTGGGGTGCTGAGGCGGCCCGAACCATGACGGGACGAGGAAACGAGATGAAGACATCGAATTCACTGGTTGAGGTGGTCAAGGCGAGAATGGCGGCGGGAACCCCGAGCATCCCGGTCTTCCACGCGGTGGCGGTCAAGCTTCAGCAGGTTTTGGCCCAGAGCGACTACAGCATCGAGGACGTCCACCAGTTGATCATCGCCGACCCCGGCCTCGCCTCCAACGTGCTGCGGGTGGCCAACTCCGCCTTCTACGCGGGGCTCAGCAAGGTGGAGACCATCCGGGAGGCGATCATCCGCCTGGGGGCCGGTGAGGTGACCAACCTCGTGATGCTGACCACCCAGCAGGATCTCTACCGCTCGAAGGACGCGCGCTTCGGGAGCCTGATGCAGACCCTCTGGCGGCATGCCCTGAGCTGTGCGGTCGGGAGCAAGTGGCTGGCCCAGAAGTCAGGCTACCCGGCCAAGGCCCAGGAGGCCTTCCTGGGAGGGCTATTGCACGACATCGGCAAGCTCTATCTGCTGAAGCTGATGGAGGGGGTCTGCAAGGAGGAGCAGTTCAAGGCGGCCGCCAACCTGGCGGTCTTGACCGAGGTGCTGGAGACCCTGCACGTGGAGGAGGGGCTTAGGCTGATGGTCCAGTGGCACATGCCGGAGGTTTACTGCCGGGTGGTGGCCGGACACGACGCCGACCAGTGGGATCCCGGCGACGTCATCCTGGGGACCGTCCGGCTGGCCAACCTGACCTGCAGGAAACTTGGGGTGGGGCTGCGGACCGAGGCGGACGTAGTCCTCTTCGCGAGCGCGGAGGCACGTGCCCTGGGGCTGAAGGAGATCTCCCTGGCCGAGCTGGAGATCGTCATCGAGGATGCCCTGAAGACCCCGGTGGCCGGAAACAGGAAGAAGGCGGCCTACGCCGCCTTGTCGGGAAAGTAGAGTTTGATGGTCTCCGGGTCGAGCGGCTTGGGGAGCACCGCCAGCACCCCCAGCTTGCAGCACTCCTCGAGCTCGCTGGGATCCTCCGAGGACGACAGCGCGAAGACGTTGAGATCCTTGGTCCGCTCGTCACCGCGGATCCGCTGCAGGACCGTAATGCCGTCGATCTTGGGGAGCTTGATGTCCAAAAGGACGATCCGCTCGCTCCCCTCGCCCCCCTTGGGCTCCCCTTCGCCGAAGAGCAGGGAAAGGGCCTCAACCCCGTCCCTGGCCACCGTAATCCGGTGGAAACCCGCCTTTTTCAACGCCCTGAGCGACAGTTCTTTCCAGTTGGTGTCGTCCTCTACAAGCAGAATGTCCGCCTGATGCATGGTGTCTCCAACTCGTCCCGATACCTTGGCACGCCCCCCCTCGGGGGTGGTTTGCTGCGCCCCTCTCAGACCGTCCGGAGGATCGAAAGACTCTCCAGCGGATGTTTTTCTCTCTCAGATTGGGCCGGGAAACTCAGGATTTTAGGCGAGCGCTAACATTAAATTAGTTAAATTTGTTTATTCTCTATTTACCATTTGTTACTGTCTATTGCAAGGGATTAATTTTATCTCAGAAGAGTTCCCCTGACTGTCAAAGTCGTCTCAACTCATCCATTTCTCTGAAAATACGATGATTATCGGGACCCTGCTGGTCCTGGAAAAATTTCCGCTGTGGCAGCCATTTTGCCTTTATCAGGAATTTACTGAGACAGCAGTAAGGGAAACCAGTAATAATTAACAAAATGTAATGCCTCCGTTGCAAATCCCCTGCCCCAACGTAATATTCTCCAATGAATCCACCAGTGACTACCTGAACCAGCCGGTAGCGTCCGGCTGAAGTGGAGGTGCCCGATGGCGGCGTCCTTGCTGTGGAGTTACCTGCTGGCCGTGGTCGCGGTCGTGACCGTGCTGTACTATCAGTTGCTGCCGGCGGCGCTCTCGGGGCTGGCCGTGTACGTGCTGACCGCCAAGCTGGCCAGGCACCTCCCCGCCCGATGGGGGAGCAAGGCGCACGCGGTGGCGCTGGCCGGGATCATCCTCGTCGTGACGTTCGCGGTGTCGGGCGGCTTCATCGGGCTCTGGCTCTTCATCCAGGGGCACGAGGGGATGGGGGAGCTGATGGGGGCTGCGGCGGAGCGGCTGGAGGGCCTGAAGCGAAGCCTCCCCGCATGGCTGACGCCCTACGTCCCGGACAGCATGGAGCAGATGCGGCAAAAGGTGGCCACCGTGTTGAGAGAGCACAGCCGCAACCTGTCGCAGGCCGGAGTCTGGGGGGTGAGGACCGCCGCCCACGTCCTCTTCGGCCTGGTCATCGGTGCGATTGCCGTGCTGCACCGCCTCAAAGGGAAGAAGTCACAGCCCCCGCTGGCTGCAGGGCTGGAAGGGAGACTCGCCCGGCTGACCGATGCCTTCGAGAAGGTGGTCTTCGCGCAGGTGAAGATTTCGCTTTTGAACACGGTGCTGACCACCCTCTATCTGGCGGTGATCCTTCCTTTGTGCGGGGTGCATCTCCCGATGGTCACCCTCCTGATCCTGCTCACCTTCGTGGCCGGCCTGCTGCCGGTGGTGGGGAACCTGATCTCCAACAGCATCATCGTCCTGCTGAGTCTCGGGGAATCGCCGTCCGTCGCCCTGGCCTCGGTGGGATTCCTGCTCTTCGTCCACAAGCTGGAGTATTTCACCAATGCCAAGATCGTGGGGGGGCGGGTCGATGCGAGCGCGTGGGAGCTGCTGACCGCCATGCTGGTGCTGGAGGCCGTCTTTGGCATGGAAGGGATGATCGCTGCGCCGATCGTCTATGCCTGGCTGAAGATGGAACTGACGGAGCAGGGTTTGGTGTAAGGGCCGCGGGAGAGGCAGTACAGCGCGGCAGTCGCAGCAGTCACTGAAGTCACTGAAGTCACTGAAGTCACTGAAGTCACTGAAGTCACTGAAGTCACTGAAGTCACTGAAGGGGCGGCAGGGCGCCCCGAGGCTAGCTGACCCCCTTGGTGGCGGACTTGACGAGCCGTTCGCCGAGATCGAAGGCCTTTCGGCAGTCGTTGGGGAAGATGATGTTGTGCCGCTTCTTGCGCTCCTCCGGGTCGAAGTATTCGAAGACCACCTTGCCGTAGTCCTCGAACTGCAGGGTCTCGTTGCAGATGAGAGTTTCGCAGGGACCGAAGACGCGGGCCAGGTAGTTCTGGTTCATGCCGAGGTGGACCGGGTAATGGAACTCCTTCATGGTCTCTTCCGAGACGTTCATGGTGTACACGAAGGCGGTGGGGATCCGGCGGCTGAAGAGGGAGGTGGGGGGGCTCGTGTAGGCGAAGTACTGGAAAAGGAGCCTTTCCATGAACGAGCGCATCTCCCCGGTGACGGTGCCGAAGTAGATCGGCGAGCCGAGTAAGAAGGCATCGGCAGTGGCGAGTTTCTCCAGCACCGGCGTGAGGCCATCCTTCATCGCGCAGACCCCGTAGCTTTTCCCCCCTTTCATCTTGCAGGCGAAACAGCTCGAACATCCCTTGTAGGTGAGATCGTAAAGATGCACGATCTCCGTCTCCGCCCCGCGGGTGCGCGCCCCTTCCAGGGCCTTTTCCAGCAAGGTGGCCGTGTTCCACTTTTTACGGGGACTGCCGTTGATGGCGATGATTTTCATCCGTCACTCCTCTGCGCACCGTTCGGTGCCGTCCTACGTGCTACTCGCCCTTCACCGCCCTGCCTCCCGCCTCTTACATCTTGGCGGAGAGTCTCGCGAACTCCTTCTTGGACCTGACGATGCAGTCCTCGATCGCCATCCCGGCGAAATAGTTGCCCGTCACGAAGAGCTTGCTGCCCGCGATGGCGCGGTCGATATCGGCGGTGATGGCGCCGTGGCCTACCACCGGGGAGGGGAGACGGCTTTCACGCTCGACCACCTGCTCGAGCTCCCCGGCCTTCACCCCCAGCACTTCGGCGATCCGCTTCAGTTTCCCCTCCAGCGGCAACCGGCCGGACTTGAAGTGGAACGCGAAGCCGCGGTACTCGGGGTGGGAAAGGGTGTCGCGGGAAACGGCAGAGTAGAAATCGTCCTGGGGGGCGATGATACCGGCGAGCAGGGGTACCGAGAGCCTCGACTTTTTCACCGCAACGCCCACCGTCTCGATGGTCTCCACGCCGATCTTCCCGAGCGCCTGGGCCAGAGGGGGGGAAATTTCCCCGGCCAGTTTGGATCCCTCAGGCGGCGGCACCGCGATGGCGAGACGTGCGGTCTCGAAGCTCCTTCCATCGGAGAGCTCGACGACGTACTGTTCGCCGCTCTTGGCCAGGCGGGTCACGGTAACGCCGGTGGCCAGGGTGAGTCCGGGGATGGCCGACAGGGTGTCGGTCACGCTGGAAAGCCCCCCCTTGAGGGTGTAGCTCTTGATGACGTCCTTTCTCCGGGGGCGCTTGTTGAAGAGCATGTCGGCCGGGAAGTCGTTGGCCCGCTGCGAGATGACCGCGTTGAAGGCCGGGGCGAAGACCCGCTGAAAGTTTTTGTTCCCCACGATGCGGCCGTAGTAGGAGGCCACGCTCTCCCCTTCCTTCTTGAGGCTGAAGATCCGCCAGGCCGAGGTGATCAGCTCGGGGAAGGAGAGCTGGGACGTGATGCTCTTGATCTGGTTGCCGACCAGCATCATGAACGAGAGCTTCTCACGGGGGAGAATGCTTCCCATGAGCCCGTACTGCTCCATGAGACCGATGAGGCCGCCGTAGGAGTTGTAGCAGGTGTGGGCGCCGAGCTCCAGCCAGAACCCTTCCGCCTCCCCCTGGAAACGGTGGGAATGGAAGCAGCCGCCGGTGCGGTTGCTCTTTTCGAGCACCAGGGTGGTGAGTCCGGCGGAGGTGGCGTAGCTTGCCAGGCTCAGACCGCTGATGCCGGCGCCGACGACGATGAGGTCGTACTTGATCATGGGGAAGGGCTCCTTTGCGGGGTACCAAACCCATCTCCCCTTCCCTTGTCGAGGGCGGCGGGGTGGTGGCCGCGGGAAACTCGAGGGAGGTGATGGAGTATGGGATTGTCAAATGTGATGAGACGGAGTCGAAGCCGGATAAGTCGGCCTATTTAAGCGTGAGGATGTGGTAATGTCAACTGTTTACAACGGTTGACAAGGCCGGAGGCAGCCATTACATTCTGGGGAGAATCTTCCAGGACAAGAAAGGATCGATCTCATGGCTCAGAGGGATTACTACGAAGTACTTGGCGTCAAGAAGGGGGCCGCGATCGACGAGATCAAAAAGGCCTACCGCAAGCTGGCGGTCAAGTACCACCCCGACAAGAACCCGGGGGACAAGAAGGCCGAGGATCGCTTCAAGGAGATCAACGAGGCCTACGCAGTCCTCTCGGATCCCAAGAAAAAAGAGCAGTACGACCAGTTCGGCTCCACCGATTTCCACCAGCGCTTCTCCCAGGAGGACATCTTCCGCGGTTTCGACGTCGGGGACATGTTCAAGGGGCAGCAGGGATTCGGTACCGAGGATATCTTCTCCCGCATCTTCGGGGAAGCCGTCCGCCGCCAGCGCGGTGGTGGCCACGGACGTGGCGCCGGCATGGGCGGCATGGGTGGAATGGGTGGCAAAGGGGAAGACTTCTCGATGGAGGTCCAGGTCACCTTCCGGGATTCCTATGATGGCGCCGAGAAGCGGGTGGCCTTCATGAGGGACGGAAACCGCGAAGAGCTCTCCGTCAAGATCCCGGCCGGCATCGAAAGTGGCGCCAAGCTGCGGGTGGCGGGACGGGGCGGCCCGGGACGTTACGGTGGCCCCTCCGGAGACCTCTTCCTCACCGTGATCGTGGGGCCGGATCCCCTGTTCCAGCGTGAGGGGAACGACATCGTGCTGAACCACGAGGTCAAGTTTTCGCAGGCGGTGCTGGGCGGAGCCATCGAAGTTCCCACCATGGAAGGGACCAAGCGGATCAAGATCCCCGGTGGCATGCAGACCGGCACCAAGGTGCGGCTGAAAGGCCTCGGCTTCCCGCTCATGGGCAAGCAGGGGCGCGGCGACCTGTACGTCAAAATCGCCATCCACGTCCCCGAAAAGCTATCCCCCCGCCAGCGCGAGCTCATCGAGCAACTCTCCGCAGAAGGGCTCTAACAGAAAAGGGGACTGGCTCCGCAGGTGCCAGTCCCCATCCCCCACTCCCGTATACAGGGCACCGCCCCGTGCCTGCTCAACCCACCAGGATTCCTTTCAATATCCGCGAATACCGTAGAATCAAGCTCCCCCCTTTTGCGAAGGTTCTTCGAAGAGTTCCGGGGAACCTGCAATGGGGTTCCTAACAAGGACTATGGGCGCTACGTCCCCCCCTTTGCGAAGGGGGGACAGGGGGGATTTGCCTCTCACTGGCCCTCTCGTGCCCCCGTTCCCTGACCTACGGACCCCGCTGATGGTTCGTCCATCGAGCCCCGCTAAACGGCACCCGTCCCCTGAAAGACGAAAAACGGAATCCCTTATTTGCACTTTCTTGGGAAACCGCAAATAAGGGACATGCTTATTTGCATTTCCCCCTGAAAGTGCAAATAAGAACGTTGCGTTATTTGCACAGTGAAACAAGTAGTCGATGGTGTTGGAATCAACTTCACTGCGGCGAACAAGGCACTCATGCCGGAGCCTTCACCCCGATCACCACCAGGTTCCCCAAATCCTCCCCCACCGAACTAAGCACTCCTCAGCCTTATTCTGATAGAGAACCCTATAGGTTTCACCTTTGACAATGCTGAGAGATGTCTATATAGTCGCGCCTAATGTACTAGATTACCCTTAGCTCTCCGTGAGAGCATCATTTGCGGCTAATAGCCGAGGGAGAGGCGGAGGGTACACGGGTAACTTATGTAACTTGTTAAGGCCGGAGGGCCGCGAGATGGTTGTCGCAGGATTAATAGGTTACATAAGTTACCCACATCCCCCCGTCTACCCCCTAAAAGTCACCTTCGAAAATGGGAAGGTCACTAGTATTGAGTGATTCGCCGAGGTTGGTGAGCTACTCTGCGCAACTCAATAAAATCACGGGTAGCCACCGACGGTGGTCAGCTAAAAACTCGCAGCCAGCGGGAAGGTATTTGTGAAACTAAGCGACGGCCCCTCGGTTTCTGACTTTGAAAGGATGACGATGCGTTTTCTTGTTTTCGTTGTGATGATGATGTTTCTCGCCGGTTGTGATCAGGCGAGCTTGATGAAAAAGATGATCCCGCCCGAGGCTGATTCCACAGCACGCGGCTACATTGACCTCCTCAGACAAAACCGGTTCAAGGAAATTGAGAAGGACCTCGATCCGAGCATCAATACCCCAGACATACCAAAAGCACTGGTCAAGATGGCGCAGATGTTCCCCGCGGAGAAGCCAGAATCCGTGACGGTGGTGGGGGTGCATACTTTTCACAACGACGTCACGACCACCACCAATATGACCTACGAGTACCAGTTCCGGGGCACCTGGCTTCTTGTTAACGTCGCGACGAAGAAACAGGGCGCGGCCACCACCATCGTCGGGTTTAACCTCAACCCGATTCCCGACTCCCTGGAAAATCTCAACAGGTTCACTCTATCAGGCAAGTCTCCCTTGCAATACTCGGTGCTTGCCCTGGCCGTTCTGTTCACGTTGTTCACCCTCTACTCCCTGGTGATCTGCGTTAGGACAAAACCCCTTAAGAAAAAATGGCTTTGGATACTACTCATCCTGCTTGGAGCGGCTAAATTCTCGGTAGATTGGACGACTGGGCGCTGGGATGTTTTTCCATTGTATGTCCAACTGTTCAGTGCCTCGGCGTACGCCCCCTTGTACGGTGCGTGGACGATCAGCATATCGTTGCCTTTGGGCGCGGTTGTTTTCCTGCTGATGCGTAAATCCCTTTCGGGCCAACCGACCGGCACACCGCCGCTGGCCGGTACGGCCTCTGAAAATGAAGAATGGCGGATTTAGAGGGGCTGAGGGGGATGCTGGTTGGTTCGTTGAGTTACTGAGAGGGCATAGAGAAACTCAACCATCTAACGTCCCCCTCCCCCCCCGCGTGCCGAGAACGTTCAATATACCGAATCGGGTTCGAATGGTGATATGACAATGACTATGAAGTTTCGACTTACTTTCAATGGGCAAATAGCGAGCGGCCAGAATGTCAACGATGTGAAGGCCCAGCTTGCCCAGCTTTTGAAGACGGATGTCGTCCAGATTGAGCGTTTGTTCTCAGGCGTCACGACGATCCTGAAAAAGGAGCTTTCCCTGGAAAAGGCCCAGGAGCTTAAGACGATCTTCGATCGGACTGGTGCAATCTCGGTCATTGAACCAATAGAACCTCCCCCCGCCCAAACTTCAATGCCGGGCGCGAGCGCTGCTCCTTTTCCATCTGAAGGCTCTTTTGTCTGTCCAACCTGTGGCATCACCCAAACCAAAGGTCTGGCCTGTGTAAGATGCGGGGTGAAATTTGATGCTCCGGCCCTCAATGCAATACCAGCGGCTATTCCAGCGGCCATTCCAGCGGCCATTCCAGCGGCCATTCCTTCGCGTAAAATCCCTCCCTCCCAGCCTCGCTCTGCCGCCAGACTAAGTTCTCGCCATTCGGAAGAGAAGCCCGTCCAGCTTCTCGTTACCATATTATTGCTAATAGTCGCCATCTTGCCATTAGCAGCATGCGCAGGTCTGGATCTGTTTTCTGGCGAAGAGACCGCCAGGGTGTTATTGGCGGAATCGAAGGCAATTCATTTGGGAGGGGTGTCTGTGGGGGCGAGGCACTACACTGACGATGCTAAGGCCAAGACGGTTTTTCTTTCTCCGGAAATGAACCCGGTAAGGATAATCGTCCAAGACAAAAACTTTGGAATGTCGAAGGAGGGGAGGCGCAGTGCCCGGTTCTTTTTAACTGACGAAGCCGGTGACGTGGTTGCCCAGTCGCAGTCCAGCACCTACGGTGGAAACGCGAAGGCCAAGCAATCTATGACATTGGAACGGGATTGGATAATTGGGACCATCAGCCTCAGTAAAGCTGGATCATACAAAATCAGCTTCAATGAAAGCAGTTCTCAGGCCAGTACAGGCCAGACCTACGCCGTATTCAAGAGAAACGTGATAAACGTGCCATGGATGTACTATGTTTTCAGCCTCGGATTTTCGATAGTCGTCATAGCAGGAATGGCAATGAGTGGCCGGGTTTCAGTTGGCGTTGGGGTCCCCGGTCGGGATGCGTGACTAGACGGGGCCAGTTGGAATTAATTGCATAGTTTTACGAGGGTAAAAGTACATGAAACTCGAAGATGACTACAAAAATAAATATTCAGACCGGTTATTTGAGGCGTTGTTCGCTGTTGTGACAGGCCTCATAGGCGGTTTTTTCATGTTTGTTGCAGTATGGTTTGGACGCGCAATTTTAAAGCATGGCAAGTATGACAGCGGAAGTGTCGTGTTGTTCATGATTATATTCTTCATCTCTTGGTGGTTCCTAAAACTGACTTATAAACTTGCCTTTCACAAATGTGAGCATTTGCTGTCTAATTTCGAACTGCGTGTCACGGGTTGGTTTTTCATTCTATTTGTGCCAGCAATGTTAGCAATGAGCCTATTTAACCATGAATGGCCAAACCTTAAAGAGTTAATACCGTGTACCCCTGGTGTAATATATGGCTTTTATGCTCTGAAGGTTGTCCAAAAAAGAGCAGGATCTGCTGGTCTGAGCGACAAAACCTGTTAGCTCGGCAGGCCAAACCCTTGGCGATTACGGGCCGGGCGTTGGATGGCCCGAGGACCGAAACACTTTGCACTGGCTAGAGAACTGGGGAACCGTTCCGGCTGTGGAGATCGCGGTCGACATCGTACGAAAAGAGCTGTAAAAGAAATTGAACCACTCTGCCTCACCAATCTCACACGTGCATGGTAATCAGATGACTGAAAGCTCGAAAGATCCCCTCCACGGCGTCTCGCTCAAGATGATGCTGACCGAACTGGTAGCCGAATATGGGTGGGAAGTGATAGCGAAGCGGATCGATATCCGCTGCTTTACCAATGACCCCAGTATCGAATCCAGTCTGAAGTTTTTGAGACGTACCCCGTGGGCCAGGGAAAAGGTCGAAAGGCTGTACTTGAGAGGGAAGAGGTCCAAGCGATGACAAAGCTGGTCGGCGCACCTAAACTGGTTATCTGGGCGGAGAAGATCCGCAAGGAACGAATGAGAGTTTGGCAGGAAACCTCTCCTGAAGTGTTCAAGGCGATCGAGCCGTTGGTGAGCCGCCAGTCGAATGCGGACTGGTGGATAACCAACAAGGACAAGGGGCTCGATGCCATCTGCAAGCTGCTGCTGGGAAACATGAGATAGCCGCCAGGGTTGGGCGAGGGGGCATATCCATTATCGGGTATCTTGGCCGCAGGACCCGGTCAAGTAGGGCCAGCGATGCGCTGATTGCAGGGGAGAAGAGAAAAGCTAAGAGAACAGTCGATCCAGTAGTTGTTCGCGGGTTAACCTGTGATGGGATGCAACATCGGCGAGGATTGCAGCGAGGGTTCCAACTTTCAGCGGATTGTGAGCCGGGATCGTCACGCGATGTTCGCCGTTCACGTTTGTCGAAAGACGAATATGGCTGCCTGTCTGACGGGTGACTTGATAACCTAAGCTGCGGAGTGCCTGCGCGAGATCGTTGCCGGTGATGTCGCGCGGCAATCTCATACAGCGATTACTTCTTCATGGACAAAATGGAGGCGGATGATCTTCGGCACCTTGCCTTCCTCAAAATGGCACTTCACGGCATCTCTTACGCTATGGTGAAGCTCCTCCAGGGTATCAGCTTCTGTGAAAATGGATTCCCCGAGGGCTTTAGCGATGTATCCGCCTTCTGGTGCATCTTCAACAACGAATAGAATTTCGCTCATGGCCGCTCTCCTTGTCGGAAATATAACAAAGTCCCCTTCAGCAATCAAGGAGAGTCCGGACGGCAGCCCGTCATTCAGCCTGGGGTTGGCTTGATCACTCCGTGGAGGGTTCCCCCACCCCCCGGCCCCCTCCCTCAAGGGGAGGGGGGGATGGATTGGCAGTGGTTGCTTTCGGGCTTCGGCGGCGGTTAGGGGGATGGCTGGGCCGCGATCAGTTCGTCGAGATGCTTGAGGACGGCGCCGCAGGTGGCCTGAACAGTGGCGATGTCGTCTTTCATCGATTGAAGCTGAGCCGGCTTCAGTTTCCCCAGCGCCACTCCGTCCACTTTCTTCGCAAAGGCGGACACGAACGACACGTCTACTTCCTTCTCCTCTGCCGGCTTGGCCGGCTGCGCTTCCTTCTCAATCACTTCGCCGGTAATCAACCCCTTGTCCTTGTATTTCTTGTACAGCGCCACCATCTTGGCTCGGCTCTCTGCCTGGGCGATCTTTGCCAGGACCGCAATAGGCGCCCCTGGGTTTTGCCGAAGGTCGTCCTTCACGCTGTCCGGCAGTTTGTTGAGCGACAGTAGGGCGTACGTTTGGGTTGAACCCAAATTGATCCGGTTCAGCAGGTCGGCAGGCTGGTAGCCATGCTTAACCCTCAGTGCTTCGAGCGCTTCGGCTCTTTCGATAGCGGTGCAAGGTTCACGCACCAGGTTTTCCACCAGCATGACCTCCTCTGGTTCACCATCAGTCAAAATGGCCGGTATCGTCGATAGCATGGCTAAGGGGGCCGCCAGGCAGCGCCGATACCCCGCCGCGACGCAGAATGTTCCCGGTTGACCGGGGTCGGGGTAGACCACGATCGGCTCCATTACCCCATGAACGGCGATGGATTGGGCAAGGTTCGCCAAGGCCTCATCGTCAAAGTGTGTCCGCATCTGGTTGGGGGTCGGGTGGATGAGGGCTAGGGGGAGGTTGTAGAGCTTCCCCTTTTCGTACTGTTCAGCTGTGGTCGTTGCCATAACGCCACCTCCTGTTTGCATGATTGGTAACTTTTAACATTTTCGTGGTTTCTGTCAAACCCGAGGTGGAAAAAGTCACTTTTTCTAGAACCTAGAAAGAAATGGCTTAACTTATTGGAATTGCATAGGAATACCTGAAAAATCATCCCCCTCGCCAATGGACCGTCGGAGCGGGAGCAGATGGTGGGACTACAGCTATTTACCCGGAATTACATCGTAAATTGTTATCGCCAAGAGGTCGATATGTCCATGATCTGCCCATCCAGAAACGTCGAAATGGGTACAACTTTCGGTTGCCGGCGAGGGGGAGGCTGGTAGACTTCCCGCATGCCTACCCTCGCTCGCATAGACCAAGTCGAACTTCTCCAGCACGTCATCGTCAAAGCCGTCCCGGGCCAACGACTCTTCGAGGACGATACCGACCGTGACATCTTCCTCAAGACGCTGGAACCTCTCCTCGCCCGGACGGGGACCCGGTGCCTCGCCTGGGTCCTGCTGCCCGACCACTTCCACCTGCTGCTGCGCCCCACCACGCAAAGGCTCACCACCTTCATGCTGCCGCTCTTGGTCGGCTATGCCCGCGGTTTCAACAAGCGGCACGGCCGGCGCGGGCGCCTGTTCCGCGGGCGCTACAAGTCGGTGGCCTGCGAGGACAACACCCTCAAAGAGTTGGTCCGCTACCTCCACCTCCACCCGTTACGCTCCGGCGAGGTGGCGAAATACAAGGATCTGGAGAGCCACCCATGGTGCGGCCATGGTGCGATCATGGGGGGGATGGTACTGGGATGGCAAAGCGTGGGAGAGGTGCTGGAGAATTTCGGCAGGAAAAGGGTCCGCTGCCTCCTGGCCTACCGCCGGTTCGTGAAGGCGGGCGTGGGGCAAGGCGAGCGGCGGGAGTTGGCCGGGGGAGGAAAGCGGCGGGTGCGAAGGCTAGGCGTAGAGGCGGATCCAACGCGGTGTGACGGGCGCGTTCTCGGCACCAGCGCCTTCGTGCGCGGGATCGAGGAAGCGCAGGAGTGGCAACGGGCGCCGGTGCGGGGGAGGGCGGCGAACATCTTCTCTCGAAACTGCGCAGTGGTTTCGGTATCGGACGTGGTGGAAAAGGTAGCCGCGGCGGTCGGGTTGAGCCCGGAGCAGGTGCGGCGGCGGAGCCGGGCCCCGGATGTCCGGAGGGCGCGTAGCTTGGTTTGTTACCTGGCGTACGTACGGAATTGTCATCCCGGCAAGGCGGTAGCCGCCGAATTGGGTATCGCCCACTCGACCATCTGCGCCGGAGCCATGATGGGAGAAAAACTGCTCAGCAAGGATTATCGCCTGTACCAAATGTGGAGGTGAAGTCACTTCGTGGAGGCTTCCCCCACCCCCTGGCCCCCTCCCTCAAGGGGAGGGGGGATTTTTTTGCCAGGCCGCGACGTGGGACGGAAAAGGGGTGAAGGTTGGGGTGATTGGGAGAGGAATTATGGGGTGTCGTTGGCGCTTAACCGCTAACGGTACAGCTCGTCGTGACTGCCTATGTCGAGGAGGATTATTTCTTTTTCGGTAATGAGGATGGTGAGGGTGATGCGGTAGCTGTAGGTCAGCCTGACGGCATGGCAACCTGATAATTTCCCCGACAGCGGGTGCAGCGCCAGAGCCGGCTGGAAAGGGTCTTCCTGTAATTGGGAAATGACTTTCGCAAAGGGTGGCCGCAGGTCGGGATGCTTTTTGAAGAACCTGCGGGCTTGGCGCAGGAACTGTTCTGGTGTGGCAATGATATACATCAGGCGGGCTCTTCTGCATCGAGCGCCTGCAAAAGCTCGTCGGCGGTGGCAAATCTCGTCACCCGCCCGTTCTTCACATCTTCCAGGGACATACGCACACGGCTCAGATATGCCTCGTTTGCCTCGGCAACCAGTTCCCGGTAGCGAGCTTCGGAAAGCACCACGTACTGCGGCTGGTTGTTTCGGATGACATACACATCGCCATTGGCTATTAGGTCGTCCACCGCTGCAATTCCGCGCCGTTTCAACTCCTGTGCGGGAAGTGAGTTCATGTTAGACTCCTTTTGGTACCTTATTAGGTACCAAAATCATAACAGGAGTCCAAAGCGATTACAATATGCAGGTAGCCGCTTCCCCCACCCCCCTGTAACCTGGCCCCGGCTCTGATTGGCCGACTGCGACGAAAATCCCCCCTGTCCCCCCTTCGCAAAGGGGGGAACGTGCTGCCAACGGTGGTGGCCCTCCACTTCCTCGCCTTCGTGGCACTTCTCTCCGTCAACCTCGGGGTGCTGAACCTGCTTCCGCTACCGATCCTGGATGGCGGTCACCTGGTATTTTTCGGGATCGAGGCGGTCATCGGGCGGCCGGTCCCCCTCCCTCAAGGGAGGGGGGATGGTTAGCCACTTATCCTGAACTGGCGCACGACCCCGTTCAATTCTTCCGCCATGGTTGCCAGTTGGGAGGCTGCTTGCGCGGAGTGCCGCGAGCCGTCCGCAGTGCTCCGGACCGCGCTGGATATCCGGTTGGTGTTTGCGGAGATTTCTTCGACGGTGGCCGTCTGCTCCTCGGCGGCGATGGCGATCTGGTTCACCTGCTGGCTCACCTTGTCGATCTGGAAAAGAATCTCCTTGAGGGCATCGCCGGACTTCGCTGCGGCTTGGGTCCCCTGATGAACCTCGCGCACCCCCTCTTCCATGGCGGCAACCGCCCCTTTGGTCTCCGCCTGGATCGTCTTGATCATCTCGCCGATCTCGCGGGTCGCCTTGGTCGTCCTCTCCGCCAGGGCACGCACTTCGTCGGCCACCACGGCAAATCCTCTCCCCTGCTCTCCCGCCCGCGCCGCCTCGATGGCCGCATTGAGCGCCAGGAGGTTGGTCTGGTCGGCGATGTCTTCGATCGTGCAGATGATCTCGCCGATCTGGTCGGACCGGGCCCCCAGATTTTCGACGGTGTCTGCGGTTGAGCGGACCCGCTCCGCGATCCGGTTCATCACCTCGACGGTGTCGGCCACTACCTTGGTGCCGGTCCGGGCCGTGGCGTTCGCCTCGTCGGAATTCTTCGCTGCGGCGTGGCAGTTGCGGGCGATGTCGGTTGCGGTGGCCGCCATCTGCTCGGTGGCGGTCACGACGGAGTGAGTCTGCCCGGCTGCCTCTTCAGATCCGCCTGCCATCTCCTGCGAAGTGGCCTGGAGTTGAGCCGACGACGATGCGATCCCCGTCGATATCCGGGAGGCCTGGGCCACGATCTCGCTCAGGTTGTGCGCCATGTTCGCCATGGCCGACATCAGTTGGCCGGTCTCCGTCAGGTCTCCCTGCTCAATGGCCACCGAGAGATCCTTCTCGGCTATCCTGTTGGCGGTGTCCACCGCCATCTTGAGCGGCATGGAGACGCTTTTCACGATCCAGACGAAAATGAGTGCGGCTACGATCACCACGGCGACCGAAAGCGTCACCACCACGGCCAGCGCGGTCCTGGCATTGTTTCTAGCCGTGCGTCCCGCCTCGGCGGATTGGTCCTGCACCTGGACGGCGAGATCCTTCAGCGCGTCGAGAAAGGCCCTCCGCATCGGCTTCACCGCGTCGAGTGCCCGGACCGCTTCCGCGTTTTTCCCCTCCCTCACCAGGGCTATCACGCTGTCGCGCCCCTTGACGTAAGGGGTGCGGTTATCCAGGACCGTCTGGAACATGGCCTTTTCCTTCTCGGAGGCCATCGAGTCCTTGAGCTTATCCATGTTCTCGTTGGTCGCTTTCCGGTTGCGTGTGGTGATCTCCAGCTCCTTTTTGGCGGTCTCCGGATCGCCCGAAAGGATCGCCTCATCGATGTGGATGGCGCTCGTGTGGATGGCTTCGGTGATGGCGGCCGCCCTGAGCAGCTGGGGGACTCTCGTGCCGGTGAGTGTATCGATGTTACGGTTGAGGAGGGAGATGGAGTAGATCGCAGTGCCGGCGACCCCGACCACGGTTAGTATGATGATGCCGACTCCGATGAACAGCTTACGCCTGATGGACAACCCTTGTTTCATACGACCTCTCCTTTGCGTTCCTTGACCCTGTTGGCCCTCACCGTCTCCCCGGGTGGGATGAGATCGGTATCGGTGGAAAGGGCGAACACTTTAATCAAAAGGTGGGAAGCGAGAAACTGTTTGATTTGGAGCTGTCTAGAGGGGGGGGACGAAAAGGGGCTGAAGGCTGGGAGGATTTGCAAAAGCAAGGGGACTGGCATCTTCGGAGCCAGTCCCCTTTTCAATCAAGGTGTTCGGCGGAGGTTACTGCTTGATCTCGATGGCGGCGGAGCTGCGGAGGTCCTTCACCCACTGGGCGAAGCGCTCGTCGGACTTCTTCTTGTAGAGGATGTCCTCGATCTCGCTTTTCACGTCGTCGAACGGCTTCCCGGCGCTGACGGTCTTCTCCTCGAGCTTGATGATGTGGAGACCGGCGGGGCTCATGACCACCGGGCTGATCTCGCCCGGCTTCATGGCGGCCACCGTGTCGCCTATTTCGGCTACCATGTCGGAGCGCTTGAAGGTTCCCAGGTCGCCGCCGTCCTTGGCCGCGTTCGGGTCGCTGCTGTACTTCTTGGCCAGCTCTGCGAAATCCTTACCTTCCTTGGCCTGCTTCAGCACTTCGTTGGCCTGCGACTCGGCCTTGGCCAGCGTTTCGGCGGTCGGGTTCTTGTCGAGCTTGAAGAAGATGTGGCGGGCCCGGTACTGCTCGTCGGCCCCGTAGCGGGTGCGGTTGGCGTCGTAGTACTCGCGCAGCTCCCGGTCGCCCACCTGGATCTTGCTCCGGACCTCCTGGCTCATGAGCCTGAGCCGCTCGAGCTGCTCTTTGAGCTGCGCCTTGTACTGCTCGAAGGTGGTGCCCTGGGCGGCCAGGGCCTGGGCCAGCTGGGCCTGGGTCATGTTGTTGTTCTGGCGGCGGACGTCGTCGATGGCGGCCTTGACCTCCTCGTCGGAGACCTTGATGTCGAGCTCCTTGATCTTCTGCTCGATCAGGCGCTTGTCCACCAGCCTGCTCAGGGCGGCGCTCTTGAGTCCCATCTTCTCGGAGGCGGGAAGCTTCTCGGCCTCCTTGAGCAACTGGGTGTACTCCCTGTCGACCTCGAGCTTGGTGATGATGTCCTCGTTGACGGTGGCGGCGATGCCGTCGATGACCTGCGCGGCGTGTGAAGGGAGGGTGGGGAGGAGAAGCAGTGCTGCCAGGGCGATGCCCGCAATGATCTTTGACATGGTCGTTCTCTTTGGTGCTGGTTAGCAAAAGCGGCCGGACTTTCGCCCGGCCGCCTGGTTCCCGATTATCTGGTCGCTGCTACGGTTTCTTCGGCTGAGCCGGCTGGGCGGGCTCGGCCGGCTTGCCAGCGGCCCCGGCCTGGCCACCGTCGGCGGCGCCGGTCTTCAGCTGCTTGAGGGCGTCTTCCTTGATGTCGATCTTGGCGCTCTTCTTCAGGTCCTCTTTGAGCTTCTTGAAGACTTCCTGCTGCTTCTGCGGGAGGATCGCCTGCTTGATCTGGTCCTTGACCTCCTCGAAGGAGCGGGTGCCGGCCGCACGCTTGCCGGTCAGCTTGATGATGTGGTAGCCGAACTTGGTCTTCACGATCCCGGAGACCTGACCTTCCTTGAGGCCGAAGGCGACGTTCTCGAAGTCGGGAATCATGGAGCCGCGGCCGAACCAGCCGAGGTCGCCACCTTTCTGGGCGGCACCGTCCTGGGAGTACTTCTTGGCGAGATCTTCGAAGCTGGCGCCGGCTTTGAGCTGCTTCTCGATGTCCTTGGCCTGGGCCTCGTCCTTCACGAGGATGTGGCTGGCCTTGATCTGCTCGCCGGTTTTGAACTTGTCGATGTTCTTGTTGTAGAAGTCCTTCAGCTCTGTGTCGCTCAGGCTGGCCGATTCCTCGACCTTCTTCTTGAGGTAGGCCTCGACGATGACGCGTTTTTTCAGATCCTCAAGCTTGGCGGCCACCGCCTCGCTCTTGTCGATGCCGTCTTTCTTGGCCTGCTGGATGATGAGGTCGCGCACCACCATGGTGTCGAGCATCTCCTTGCGCCCTTCCGGCGTTTCGGTCATCGGCTTCAGGTAGGGGGGAAGGTTCTCCTGCTCCCGGTAGAAATCCTGGTCGGTGATCTTCTCGCCGTTCACCTCGGCGATGACGGCGCCGCTCGACTCCTTCTTGGTTTCGCCCGCCTCTTTCTTGCATCCGGTAACGGCCACGCAGAGGGCGAGGGCCAGCAGGATGGCAGTTTTCCTGAAGTGCACGGTAAGCTCCTTTTTATCGTAAATATATTCAAATCCATGAGACGCTAGCATAATCACCCCAGGCATTTCAAGACATTTCTGGCCTCGTTGAGGACCCCGTCGAAGGAGCTGTCGGCGACCTTGGCGTAGAGCCTGAAGTCAGGCGTGAAGCGGTATTTCCCCTTCTCCTTCCTGAGGAGCGCCATGATGGCATCGGGGGAGACCGGGGTCCTTTCGTGGAAGGCGAATCCGAGCTCGTCTCCGGCCAGCTCGATCTCCTTCACCAGGAACTTCTTCAGCAGCACGCGGAGCCGCATGACCTCCAGGAGATAAACGGCGGCCTGCGGCAAGGTCCCGAAGCGGTCCACGAGCTCGGCCCTGATGTCGTCGATCTCGGCCTCGTCGGCCGGCTGGGTGAGTTTCTTGTAGATGAGGAGCCGCTGGTTGGGGTCCTTCACGTACTCCTCGGGGATGAAGGCGGGGACCTTCAGCTTGATCTCCGGCTCGATCCGCTCCGGCATCTCCTCGCCCTTGAGGGTCCTGACCGCCTCGTCGAGAAGCTCGGCGTAGAGCTCGTAGCCGACCGCCGCGATGTCGCCGCTCTGCTTGGCCCCCAGAAGTTCCCCGGCGCCCCGGATCTCGAGGTCGTGGGTGGCGATCCTAAAGCCCGCGCCCAGCTCGGTGATGTCCTGGATGATCTTCAGCCGCTCGCGCGCGTCCGGCGAGATGGCCCCCTCGCCCGGGATGAGGAGGTAGGCGTAGGCGCGCTGCTTGGAGCGGCCGACCCGGCCCCGCAGCTGGTAGAGCTGGGAAAGCCCGAAGGTGTCGGCGCGGTTGATGATGAGCGTGTTGGCGGTCGGAATGTCGATCCCGCTCTCGATGATGGTGGTGCACAAAAGGAGGTTCGCCTCGCCGTGCATGAAGGAGAGCATCACCTTCTCGAGCTCCTTCTCCGCCATCTGGCCGTGGCCGACCACGATGCGCGCCTCCGGGACGATGCGGCGCAGTTCGTCCGCCATGGCGCCGATGGTCTGCACCCGGTTGTGGACGAAGAAGACCTGGCCGCCGCGGCGGAGCTCCCGCAGCACCGCCTCCCGGATCAGCTCGTCGGACGAGCGGGAGACGAAGGTCTTGATGGCCAGCCGGTCCACCGGCGGGGTGTCGATGATGGAGAGGTCCCGGATCCCCATGAGCGACATGTAGAGCGTCCTCGGGATCGGGGTTGCGGTCAGGGTGAGGATGTCCACCACGGCGCGGAACTGCTTGAGCCTCTCCTTGTGGGCCACCCCGAAGCGCTGCTCCTCGTCGACGATCAAAAGCCCCAGGTCCTTGAAGACCATGTCCTTTTGCAGCAGGCGGTGGGTCCCGATGATGATGTCCACCTCCCCCTTCTTGACCCCTTCCAGGATCTGCTTCTGCTCCTGGGGGGTGCGGAAACGGGAGAGCATCTCGACCCGCACCGGGTAATCCTTGAGCCTCGCCGAGAAGCTCTCCAGGTGCTGCTGGGCGAGCACGGTGGTCGGGACCAGGATGGCCACCTGCTTGCCGTCCAGGGTGGCCTTGAAGGCGGCCCGCATGGCGACCTCGGTCTTGCCGTAGCCGACGTCGCCGCAGACCAGCCGGTCCATCGGGCGGGTGCTCATCATGTCGGAGAGCACCTGGTCGATGGCCGAGGCCTGGTCGGGGGTCTCCTCGAAGGCGAAGGAGGCTTCGAACTCCCGGTACATGTCGTCGGGAGGGGTGTACTGGAATCCCTGCTGGACCTCGCGGGCGGCGTGGATCTTCAGAAGTTCCGCCGCCATCTCCTGGACTTCGCTTCGCGCCTTGGCCTTGGCCTTTTCCCACCCGGCGGCACCCAGGCGGTCGAGCTTGGGCTCCACCCCTTCGGCGCCGACGTAGCGCTGCACCAGGTTGATGCGGTCGACCGGGAGGTAGAGCTTGTCCCCGCCGGCGTACTCGAGGAGGAGGAAATCCCCCTCCATCCCGGTGAGGGCGATGTGCTCGAGCCCCCGGTAGATGGCGACCCCGAAATCGATGTGGACCATGTGGTCGCCGGGTTTGAGTTCGGCGAGCGAGGTGAGGAGCTGCTTCTTCCGCGCCTCGGAGAGCCCGCGCCTCTTCACCCTCTTGCCGAAGATCTCCTCCTCGGCGATGACGACCAGTTTTTCGGCTTCCAGCCTAAAGCCGCGCGAGATCTCGCCGATGAGGATCTCCACCCGGCCGGGGGGGCGCTGGGCGGCGCCCGGGAAACGCTCCTCGGAGATCTCCAGCGGGAGGCGGTAGTGGGAGAGGAGCTCGTAGAGGCGCCGGGCCTGCCCCGCCTGGTGGCAGGGGATGAGCACCCGGTTCTGGGCGGCGATCCAGGAGACGATGCGGTCGGTGAGAGGGGAAAGCCCTCGCTCTCCTTCGGTATTGAGCTCCGGTTTGAGGTCGGCGTTGGCGTGGGTGGCCAGGCGGATCACCTCGCCTCCCGCCCCTTCCAGCTGGAGCCGGGGGAGGAGCAGCCGGCGCCCTTGGGCGAGCCGCTCCTCGAGGAGGGGGGGGGAGAGGAAGAGCTCCGCCGGATCGCAGGTGATGGCGTCGCGGAGCTCGGCGCGGGTGTAGGCCGCCTCGAGGTCGGCGCTGAAACGCTCGGCCGCCTCGGCAAGCGCCTCGGGATCGACCCCGACGTAGACGGCGTCCGCCCCGGCATAGTCGAGAACGCTCTCGAGGCCGGGATGGAAAAGGGGCTGCAGGAAATCGATGCCGGGGGGGTAGATGGCGCTTTGCAACTGCTCCAGGAGCTCGCGCCGGCGGTCGGCGCCGATCCCCAGGTGGTCGCAGCGCCGCTTGAGCCTCGGGGCGAACGCCTTCAGCACCTCCTCGGAGAGGATCACCTCGCGGGAGGGGAGCAGCACCAGCTCCTCCAGGGGCTCCAGCGAGCGCTGGGTGACCGGGTCGAAGAGGCGCATGGTCTCGACGAGGTCGCCGAAGAACTCGACCCGGACCGGTTTCTGCTGGTCGGGAGGGAAGATGTCCAGGATGCCGCCCCTGACCGAGAAGCTGCCGCGGTCCTCGACGATCGGGACGTGGGAGTAGCCGAGCTTGACCAGCTTGGCCACCAGCTCCTCGCGCTCGATATCCTCGCCGGACAGCAGGTACTGGCAGACTTCGCCCAGGGTCTGGCGCGGGATCACCCGCTGCAGCAGGGAGGAGAGCGGGAGCACCAGGGTGCGGACCCGCCCGTCCAGAAGGCGCACCAGGGCGTTCAGGCGTTCCCCGACCACGTCGGGATGGGGCGAGGCGGTGTCGAAAGGGGTGACGTCCCAGGAAGGGAAGCCGAGGACGGAGTCCGGGTGGCTGGCGTAGAAACGGAGCTCCTGCACCAGTTCGTCGGCCCCCTCCTGGTCGGCGGTCACCACCACCAGGGGGGCGTCCATGCTCTGGGCGAGCCGGGAGAGGAGGTAGGCAGGCGCCGACCCCTCCAGCCCGGACACGCTGACGAGAGCGGCGGGGGAGGCGAGTTGCCCGGTTAGGCGGCGTATGTAATCGGGATCAGGCATGGTCATCGCGAATGGAGAGGCCGTTCCGGTGGGGGGAACGGCCCGATCCAACATACCACAGTGGGCATCCCCTTTGGCAAGAGAGATCGATAAAAAATATAAAGTAAATGGCCGGTGCTGCCGAAAACGTAGGTATGTGCCGCGAATACCGGGCTATAGCGCAAAAAGGTGAAACATGAAAGACGACGAGATCATCCACTCAGACGTGCTCAATTACTTCAATGCCGAGTTCGATGCCCTCGACGAGCGGCTGAGAACCGGAAAGCTCGACTACAAGGAGCGCGTGCTGGTGAGCCGTAAAATCGACGAGGCGGTGCATCTTTTGGCCCCCTACGTCAGGAGCGACCCCCGTGCGCGTCACCTGGTCAGGAGTGCGGAGGCGCTCAAAAAGGAATTGCTGTCGGTGCGCGAGATGATCGTGAAGCAGCTCAAGACCGAGGATCAGCAGGCCCTCTGGCAGGCCATCACGGAGCGTAAGACCACCGGCCAGGGGAGCGACGGCCCCGATACCGCCCATTGAAGACCCCGCCCCGGCCGGCGCCTCTCCGCGTGGGGGACCGGCCGTCCTTAATGAATTTGTCTCTTCCTGCAAAAATCGCTTTACAATTCACAAACCGTATATTATATATCGTTTTCCTGTGGAGAGATGTCCGAGTGGTTGAAGGAGCACGCCTGGAAAGCGTGTGTACGTTAATAGCGTACCGAGGGTTCGAATCCCTCTCTCTCCGCCATATAAAAATTTCTTTGCGGACAGATCTGATAGCTGGGTCCCGCGCAACGGAAGGTTATGAACCCCGTCAGGTCCGGAAGGAAGCAGCGGCAGTAACCGCCACCGTGTGCCGCGGGGTAGCCCAGCTATCAGCTCTTTCCGCAATCCCCCGCACTCCCTTCCCCGCTTTTTTCGCACTTCGTCATCACCTAACTTACACGACTTGAGCCGAGAGGTTGTTTCCCTTGTCCTATCTCGTCCTTGCCAGAAAGTGGCGTCCCCAGACCTTCAGCGACTTGGTCGGGCAGGAGCACGTCAGCCAGACGCTCAAAAACGCCATCGAGGGGGGGAGGGTCGCCCACGCGTTCCTCTTCACCGGCGCCCGCGGGGTGGGTAAGACCAGCTCGGCGCGCATCCTTGCCAAGGCCCTGAACTGCGAGTCCGGTCTCACCGTGGAGCCGTGCAACAAGTGCTCGGCCTGCCTGGAGATCACCGAAGGCAATTCGGTCGACGTCTTCGAGATCGACGGCGCCTCCAACACCGGGGTCGACGACATCCGGGAACTGCGGGACAACATCAAGTACCTCCCCTCCCGCTCCCGCTACAAGATCTTCATCATCGACGAAGTCCACATGCTGACCACCAACGCCTTCAACGCGCTGTTGAAGACGCTGGAGGAGCCCCCCGCCCACGTCAAGTTCATCTTCGCCACCACCGAACCCCACAAGGTACCCATCACCATCCTGTCGCGCTGCCAGCGCTTCGACTTCAAGAGGATCCCGCTGCCACGCATCGTGGCGAGGCTCCGCTACATCGTCGACCAGGAGGGGGTGAGCGCTTCCGACGAGGCGCTGACCGTAGTGGCGAGGAAGGGGGACGGCTCCATGCGCGACTCCCTCTCCACGCTCGACCAGGTGCTCGCCTTCTGCGGGAACACGGTCTGCGACACCGAGGTCACCGCCCTTTTGGGGGTGGTGGACCGCCGGCTGATCGCCGAGGCGACCCGCGCGGTCCTGGACGGCGAGGTGCGGAGCGTGCTGGAAATCGTGGCCAAGGTCGATTCCTTCGGCTACAGCATGCGCCA
The DNA here is from genome assembly GCF_023652955.1 of Geomonas sp. Red32. Lineage (GTDB taxonomy): Bacteria > Desulfobacterota > Desulfuromonadia > Geobacterales > Geobacteraceae > Geomonas. The sequence continues at coordinate 1,190,046 of NZ_JAKLOY010000001.1, forward strand.
GTTCTGCCACGAGCTGATCGATCAGTTCAGGAGCATATCCATCCTGAAGGCGGTGGGGAACGAGACGGGGGAACTGCTCGATCTCTCCGAGGCCGAGCTGGACGATCTCCGTGCATTGGCTGCCTCCACCACCCTGCCGGACCTGCAGAGAAGGCTCACCCTGCTCTTAAAGGCCGAGGGGGAGATGGCCCACTCCGGGTTCCCCCGCCTCATGCTGGAGCTGGCCCTGATGAAGATGGCTACCCTGCCGCCAGCGGTTCCGGTGCAGGAGCTTTTGGCCCGGCTGGCCGCGCTGGAAGGGGGCGCTCCCCTGGCTCCCCGCCCGGCCCCGCAGGGAGCCCCGGCTCCCCGGCAGCAAGGCCCGGCTCCGTCCGCTCAGGCGGCACCGAGGCCGGCCGCTTCCCAGCCGGTCATGCGCGATCAGGCTCCGCCCGCGGCTCCGGTAAGGGGACAGGCAGCTGCGGAGCCCGCCCCCCAGCGTTCGCAGGCTCCGGCCGGACCTCCCGTCGACGAGGGGGATCTCTGGGGGAGCCTGGTCAACTTCGTGAAAGCGAAGAAGCGCATGCTCGGCTCCCAGCTCGAGCATGTGCGCCCCGTCAAGATCTCGCGGAGCCTGCTGGAGATCGGCTGCTTGACCGGTTCGTTCGAGTTGAAGTACCTGCAGGACCCCGAGCAGCTCAACGAGCTCAAGGAGCTCGCCAAGCTCCACTTCGGAGGCAACCCGGTCGTCAAGGTGGTGGCCCTCAACGAGGTTCCGGCCAACGCGCCTCCCACCCTGGAGGAAAAAAAAAGCCATGAGAATGCCGAACGGAAGGCAACCCTGAGGCGCGAGGCGGAGGGGCACCCGCTGGTGGCGGCCGCCGTGGAGCTCTTCGATGGGGAGATCGCGGACGTGACGGAGCTCCCCAAGGAACTCCCTGAAACATAACAACGTTAGACGGTTTACGTTTACGACAATACAGAAACGGAGGAATAACGATGTCCAAAGGTTTAGCTCAGATCATGAAGCAGGCTCAGATGATGCAGCAGAAGATGGGGAAGCTGCAGGAAGAAGCGGCCCAGAAGACTGCCGAGGTCACCACCGGCGGCGGCGCCGTCACTGCCGTGGTTAACGGCAAGAACGAAGTTCTTTCCCTCACCATCAAGAAGGAAGCGGTCGACCCGGAGGACGTGGAAATGCTGCAGGACCTGGTGCTGACCGCCATCAACGAGGCCCTGAAGAAGGTCCACACCGAGATGTCCGAAGAGATGAGCCGGATTACCGGCGGCCTGAGCATCCCGGGCCTTTTCTAAAGTCACGGCAGGTTTGTACCGGCGGTTGAGAAAGGGCGCAGGCGGTATGCCGTGCGCCCTTTCGATTACCGGCTGCTGGTACAAAAATTTTTTTAGTGAAATCAACCAATAAAAAAATGTTTTATCCGCGGTGGGAAATATGCTACATTTTTCGGACTCGTTGACCCGGCTGGTGGGAGAGCTGAAAAAACTCCCCGGGGTGGGCGAGAAAAGTGCCCTCAGGCTCGCCTTTCACCTGATGAAATCGCCGGCCAACATGGAGGCCCTGGCGGACAGTCTGTTGCAGGTGAAGGAGCGGGTCGGTTTCTGTTCGGTCTGCTTCGCCATCACCGAGACCGATCCCTGCTGGATCTGCTCCGGCGAGCGGGACCCCGCCACCCTCTGCGTGGTGGAAGAGCCCCAGGACCTCCTGGCCCTGGAGCGGAGCCGGGCCTTCAGGGGGCGCTACCACGTGCTGCAGGGGGCGCTCTCCCCGCTAAACGGCGTCACCCCGCGTGATCTGAGGATCGCCGAGCTTTTGGAACGGCTCAAAACGGGGGAGGTCCGCGAGGTGCTGATCGCCACCAACTTCACCGTGGAGGGAGAGGCCACCGCCCTCTACCTCACCAAGCTTATCAAGCCGCTGGAGATCAAGGTCACCAGGCTGGCCCACGGCATCCCGATCGGAAGCGATCTGGAGTACGTGGATGCGGCTACCGTCCAAAGGGCCGTCGAGGGGCGTTCGGAGCTTTAGTCCCGCCCCCCCTGGCGGCCCGTGTTTGTTCCCGTTTGACAGCTTTGCGACTACTTGATTCGTTGAGATAGCAATTTCACCCCTAGGTTCGACCGGTTCTCTAAACCCAACAGGAGGAAATCAATGTCCCGCAGAATGGTAACAATCGACGGCAACACTGCAGCAGCCCACGTGGCCCACGCGACCAACGAGGTGATCGCCATTTACCCGATCACCCCTTCGTCGGTGATGGGCGAGATCTCCGACGAGAAGAGCGCTCGCGGCGAGAAGAACATCTGGAATACCGTTCCGTCGGTAGCCGAGATGCAGTCCGAGGGTGGCGCTTCCGGTGCCGTCCACGGCTCCCTGCAGGCCGGCGCGCTGACCACCACCTTCACCGCCAGCCAGGGCCTCTTGCTGATGATCCCGAACATGTTCAAGATCGCCGGCGAGCTGACCTCCACCGTCTTCCACATCTCGGCCCGCGCCATCTCGGCTGCCGCCCTCAACATCTTCGGCGACCACTCCGACGTCATGGCTGCCCGCGCCACCGGCTGGGCCATGCTCTGCTCGAACAACGTGCAGGAGGTCATGGACTTCGCCCTGATCGCCCAGGCCGCCACCCTCAGGGCCCGCGTGCCGTTCATGCACTTCTTCGACGGCTTCAGGACCTCCCATGAGGTTCAGAAGGTCGAGGAACTCACCTTCGACGACATGCGCGCCATGATCCCCTCCGAACTGGTGCAGGCGCACCGCGACCGCTGCATGACCCCGGACCGCCCGGTCATGCGCGGCACCGCCCAGAACCCGGACGTCTACTTCCAGGGGCGCGAGACCGTCAACCCCTACTACCCGGAATGCCTCACCATCGTCCAGGAAGAGATGGACAAGTTCGCCAAGGTGGCCGGCCGTCAGTACAAGCTGGCCGAGTACGTCGGCGCCCCCGACGCCGAGCGCGTCATCATCGTGATGGGCTCCGCCGCCGACACCGTCCAGGAGACCGTGGCTACCCTCACCGCCGCCGGTGAAAAGGTCGGCCTCCTCAAGGTCCGCCTGTTCAGGCCGTTCCCGGTCGCCGCCATCGCCGCCGCCCTGCCGGCTTCCGTGAAGAAGATCGCCGTCCTCGACCGCACCAAGGAGCCGGGCTCCCTGGGCGAGCCGCTCTACCTCGACATCCGGACCGCCATCGGCGAGGCGCTGGCCGACGGCCAGTGCAACTTCAAGCAGTACCCGATCATCGTCGGCGGCCGCTTCGGCCTGGGCTCCAAGGAGTTCACCCCGGGGATGGCCAAGGGGGTCTTCGACAACCTCAAGGCCGACAAGCCGAAGAACCACTTCGTGGTCGGCATCGTCGAGGACGTCACCAACTGCTCGCTCGACTACGATGCGAACTTCGTGAACCCCTCCGCCGGCACCTACGCCGCCATGTTCTTCGGCCTGGGCTCCGACGGCACCGTCGGCGCCAACAAGAACTCCATCAAGATCATCGGCGAGCTGACCGACAACAACGTCCAGGCCTACTTCGTGTATGACTCCAAGAAGGCCGGTTCGGTGACCACCTCGCACCTCAGGTTCGGCAAGAACGAGATCCGTTCCCCGTACCTGATCAACCAGGCCGACTTCGTCGCCTGCCACAACTTCTCCTTCCTCGAGAAGTACGACATGCTCGTCAGCGCCAAGGAAGGCGCCACCTTCCTCCTCTGCTCGCCGTTCGAGCACGACCAGGTCTGGGACTCCATGCCGGTCGAGGTGCAGCAGCAGATCATCGCCAAGAAGCTCAAGTTCTACGTGATCAACGCCATCGAGCTGGCCGAGAAGCTCGGCCTGGGCGCCAGGATCAACGTGATCATGCAGACCGCCTTCTTCAAGATCTCCAACATCATCCCGCTGGAGACCGCGCTGGCCGCCATCAAGGACGCCATCAAGAAGTCGTACGGCAAGTCCGGCGAGAAGGTCGTCGAGATGAACAACAAGGCGGTGGACGCCGCCCTGGAGAACATCTTCGAAGTGGCCGTCCCGGCCGCCGCTACTTCCAAGCTGACCAAACCGCCGGTCGTCGGCGCCCACGCTCCGGAGTTCGTCCAGAACGTGACCGCCACCATGATCGCCGGCCTCGGCGACCAGCTCCCGGTTTCCAAGATGCCGGCCGACGGCACCTTCCCGACCGGCACCTCGCAGTACGAGAAGCGTAACATCGCGGTCGACATCCCGGTCTGGGACGAGGCCCTCTGCATCCAGTGCGGCATCTGCTCCTTCATCTGCCCGCACGCCACCATCAGGATGAAGGTCTACGACGCCGACAAGCTCGCCGGCGCCCCGGCCACCTTCAAGGCGGCCGATGCCCGCGGTAACGAGTTCAAAGGGATGAAGTGCACCGTCCAGGTCGGTCCGGAAGACTGCACCGGCTGCGGCGCCTGCGTTGCCAACTGCCCGGCCAAATCCAAGGAAGATCCGAAGCACAAGGCCATCAACATGAAGTTCCAGGCCCCGCTCAGGGCTTCCGAGGCTGCCAACTACGACTTCTTCCTGGCCATTCCGGACACCAACCCGGCCCTCGTCAAGCCGGAGACCCTCAAGGGGAGCCAGCTGATCACCCCGCTCTTCGAGTACTCCGGTGCCTGCGCCGGCTGCGGCGAGACTCCGTACCTGAAGCTCCTCTCCCAGCTGTTCGGCGACCGGGCCCTGATCGCCAACGCCACCGGCTGCTCCTCGATCTACGGCGGCAACCTCCCCACCACCCCGTGGGCGAAGAACAAGGACGGCCGCGGTCCGGCCTGGTCCAACTCCCTGTTCGAGGACAACGCCGAGTTCGGTTTCGGCATGAGGCTCGCCGCTGACAAGTTCAACCAGGCCGCTCTCGAGCTCCTCGCCGAGCTCCAGGGATGCTCCTGCTCCGCCTGCGCCGGCATCAAGGACGTCATGGCCGAGATCGTTGCCGCCGACCAGGTCACCCAGGCGGGCGTCGAGCTCCAGCGCGGCCGCGTGGCCAAGCTGAAGGAAGCCCTCGCCACCTGCAACGAGCCGGCTGCCAAGCAGCTCCTCCCGCTGGCCGACTACCTGGTCAAGAAGTCCGTCTGGATCGTGGGCGGCGACGGCTGGGCCTACGACATCGGCTACGGCGGCCTCGACCACGTCATCGCTTCCGGCAAGAACGTGAACCTCCTGGTCCTCGACACCGAGGTCTACTCCAACACCGGCGGCCAGGCTTCCAAGTCCACCCCGATGGGCGCCGTCGCCCAGTTCGCGGCGGGCGGCAAGCCGCAGGCCAAGAAGGACCTCGGCATGATCGCCATGGCCTACGGTAACGTCTACGTGGCCAAGGTGGCGCTCTCCAACCCGGCCCAGTGCGTGAAGGCCTTCATCGAGGCGGAAGCCTACGACGGCCCGTCCCTGATCCTCGCCTACAGCCACTGCATCGCCCACGGCATCGACATGGCCACCGCCGTCGAGACCCAGAAGCGTGCGGTCGCCTCCGGCCACTGGCCGCTGGTCCGTTACAACCCCGAGCTGGCCGAGCAGGGCAAGAACCCGCTCATCCTCGACTCCAAGGACCCGAGCATCTCGCTCGAAGAGTACGCCTACGGCGAAAACCGCTACCGCGTCCTCAAGAAGAACAACCCCGAGGCCGCCGCGGCCCTCATGGCCCGCTCCACCGAGCTTACCGCCCGCCGCTACGACCTCTACAAGAAGATGGCGGAGATGGAGTTCGGGAAAGAATAGTCTTGACACTCCCGGGGCCAATTCATAAAATCCTACATGTGCCGGGAATCCTCCCGGCACTAATTAAAGAAGAAAGTAACAGGAGAACGCAGTAATGGCAAAAGGTGTAGTGAAGTGGTTCAACGACAGCAAAGGGTTTGGTTTCATCGAGCAGGATAACGGCGAGGACGTATTCGTACACTTCTCCGCGATCAAGGGCGACGGTTTCAAGTCCCTTGCTGAAGGTGATGCCGTTGAGTTTGACGTGCAGAATGGGCCGAAAGGCCTGCAGGCCGCCAACGTCACCAAAATTTAAAGCCGAGCTTTAAAGCTACCAAAAAGCCCCGGAGTGACCCTCCGGGGCTTTTTTAATTGGGAGCGGGTTGTTGAGGGGAAGAAAAGTCCCCCTTGATAAAGGGGGCTTTAGGGGGATTTGCCTTGCGGTCCGTCAACGGCAAATCCCCCCTGTCCCCCCTTTGACAAGGGGGGGCCTGATTCTGCTACTCGATGCAACTCCCGACTGAGCCGGGGCGGCAAACGGTCCGGTCGATCCAGAGGGCCCCTTCCATGCGGGTCCCCACCAGCCGCGTGCCGCGCAGGCGCGCCTGGTTGAGCGAGGCACCCTTGAGATTGGCCCCGGAGAGATCGGCGAGCTCGAGATCGGTGTCGGCCAGGTCGGCCCGCTCGAGATTGGCCTGCTTGAGGTTCGCGCGGTTGAAGCGGACGCCGCTCAGATCCATCCCGACCAGGCTCAGACCGCTCAGATCGGTCCCCGAGAGGTCGCGGGTGGTAGCGAGGATCCCTTGGACTTCCGCGGAGGTGAGCCTGCGGTCGGTGACCTTCACGACCTTGACGGCCGCGCCGCTGGCGTCACCTTTGTGCGCCTTCGCCGACCGCTTTTTCTTCGCGTGAACCTTCTTCTTCGCCGGCTTCTTGGCCTTCGCCGGAGGGGTTTCCGCCTCACGGGCAAGGGCGGCCAGCTTCAGCTCCGCCTCCTTGAGGGCGGCCGCCTCGTCCTTGCCGGTCGCGGGGCCGGGGGCGGGGGGCGCGGGCCAGGCGGGGATGGCGAGGCTCAGGCCGAGGATGACGGGCGTGACGATACGGGCAAAGGAGCGTTTCATGGTGCTCTCCCTGAATGGCGATTGACTCTCATACTGGCCGGTGCGAGGGCCGGTACAGCTATCTTATCGGCCCGCCGCCGGAAAACTGTACAGCTAAACGAACCTCCCTTCCCCCCCGCCGCTCTGCGGAAAGGGAGGGACGGATGAGGAGTATCTTTCCACAACCCCCGTGCCGTGTAAAAGGCCTCCCGGGTATGCTACTATTGAGGCTGCGGCTCGTGCAAAGCTAGAGAACGACAGATTGGGAGTGAAATGGCGACTGATAAAATAGTGGTAAAGGGTGCCTGCGAACACAACCTCAAGTGCATCGACGTTGAGATTCCCCGCGACAAACTCGTTGTCATCACCGGCATCTCCGGTTCTGGCAAATCAACCCTCGCTTTCGATACCATCTACGCAGAAGGGCAAAGGCGTTACGTAGAGTCGCTCTCCGCCTATGCCCGCCAGTTCCTGGAGCAGATGGAGAAGCCCGACGTGGAATCGATCGAGGGACTCTCTCCGGCCATCTCCATCGAGCAAAAGACCACCAGCAAGAATCCCCGCTCGACCGTTGGCACTGTAACCGAGATCTACGACTACCTGAGGCTCCTCTTCGCCCGCATCGGCAAGCCCCACTGCTACAACTGCGGGCGCATCATCACCTCGCAGACGGTGACGCAGATGGTGGACCAGGTCATGGCATTCCCCCAGGGGGCCAAGCTCACCCTCCTCTCCCCCCTCGTCCGCGGCAGGAAAGGGGAGTACAAGAAGGAACTCCTGCAGCTCCGTAAGGACGGCTTCGTCCGGGTCATCGTGGACGGCACCACCTACGACCTCGCCGAGGAGATCGTACTCGACAAGAAGAAAAAGCACGACATCGACATCGTGGTGGACCGCCTGGTGGTCAAGCCGGGGATCGAACGGCGGCTGGCGGATTCGCTGGAGACGGCGCTCTCCCATGCCGAGGGGATCGTCAAGGTGGCTCTGTCTCCTGACAAGGAGCGGGAGATCGAGGAGGAGACGCTGCTCTTCTCGGAGTCGTCGGCCTGCATCGAATGCGGCATCTCCTATCCCGAGATGACCCCGCGCATGTTCTCCTTCAACAACCCCTACGGCGCCTGCCCCGACTGCACCGGCCTCGGTACCAGGATGTACCTCGACGAGGAGCTGGTGGTTCCGGACGCGGCCCTGACGCTGCGGGAGGGGGCCATCGCCCCGTGGGAAAAGCGTTTCTCGGGGTGGTACCAGCAGACCCTGGAGGCCTTGGCCAAGTCCTACGGCTTCGACGTCCACACCCCCTACAATAAACTCTCCAAGGACGCCAAGGACGTCATCATGAACGGCTCGAACGGGGAGCTGGTCGACTTCTGGTGGGAGGACGAGAGTGGGAAGCGGCACTTCTACCGCAAGGCGTTCGAAGGGGTCCTCAACAACCTTGAGCGCCGCCACCGCGAGAGCGATTCCGAGATGGTGCGTGAAGAGCTCGAAAAGTACATGAACGTCATGCCGTGCCCCACCTGCAACGGCGCCCGTCTCAAGAAGGAGGCGCTCTTCGTGCTGGTGGGCGAACGGAACATCCAGCAGGTGACCGCCCTTTCCATCAAGGATTCCCTGCACTTCTTCGAGTCGCTGGAGCTGACCGAGAAGGAGGAGGACATCGCCCGCCGCATCCTGAAGGAGATCAGGGAACGGCTGAACTTCCTGGTCAACGTCGGCCTCGACTACCTGTCGCTTGACCGCTCCTCGGGGACCCTTTCAGGTGGTGAGGGGCAGCGTATCCGGCTCGCCACCCAGATCGGCTCCTCCTTGGTCGGGGTGCTCTACATTCTGGACGAGCCCTCCATCGGTCTCCACCAGCGCGACAATACCCGGCTTCTGAACACCCTCCGGCACATGCGGGACCTGGGGAACACGGTGCTCGTGGTCGAACACGACGAGGAGACCATCGAGGAGGCCGACTGGGTGATCGACATGGGCCCCGGCGCCGGCGTGCACGGGGGCGAGGTGGTGGCCGAGGGGACCCCGGCCGAGATCATGGCCAATCCCCATTCGCTCACCGGGCTCTACCTCTCCGGCAAGCTCGCCATTCCGGTTCCCAAGAAACGGCGCGAGGGGAACCGCTTCCTCACCATCGAGGGGGCCAGCGAAAACAACCTCAAGGGGGTCTCGGTGGAGATCCCGCTCGGGGTGATGACCTGCGTCACCGGCGTGTCCGGCTCCGGCAAGTCCACGCTGGTGATCGACACCCTCTACCAGCTCTTGAACCAGAAGCTCTACAAGAGCCGGGAGAAGGCGGGGGCGGTCAAGGACATCCGGGGCATCGAGGTGCTCGACAAGGTCATCAACATCGACCAGTCCCCCATCGGGCGCACCCCGCGCTCCAACCCGGCCACCTACACCGGGCTCTTCACCGAGATCCGGGACATCTTCGCCCAGCTCCCGGAATCCAAGATGCGTGGCTACAAGCCGGGACGCTACTCCTTCAACGTGAAGGGGGGGCGCTGCGAGGCCTGCTCGGGGGACGGCATCATCAAGATCGAGATGCACTTCCTCCCCGACGTCTTCGTCCAGTGCGAGGTCTGCAAGGGGGCGCGCTACAACCGCGAGACCCTGGAGGTGAAGTACAAGGGACGCTCCATCGCCGAGGTGCTCGACATGACCGTCTCCCAGGCGCTCACCTTCCTGGAGCACATCCCCCGCATCAAGAGCAAGCTGAGGACGCTCGAGGAAGTCGGCCTTGGCTACATCAAGCTCGGCCAGTCGGCCACCACCCTCTCCGGCGGGGAGGCCCAGCGGGTCAAGCTCGCCAAGGAACTCTCCAAGAGGGCCACCGGGCGGACCATCTACATCCTCGACGAGCCGACCACCGGCCTGCACTTCGCCGATATCGCCAAGCTTCTCGAGGTACTGCACAAGCTGGTCGACGCCGGCAACAGCATCGTGGTCATCGAGCATAACCTCGACGTCATCAAGACCGCCGACTGGATCGTCGACCTCGGCCCCGAGGGGGGCGACCGGGGGGGCGAGATCATCGCCACCGGAACCCCGGAACAGGTGGCCGAAGTCCCCCGCTCCTATACCGGTCAGTACCTGAAGAAGATGCTCGACAAGGGAGGGAAGAAGGGATAGCCGCCCAGGGGCCTGCCGCCGGAGCCCCGCCGGGAGCGGAGCGGCGGCGGTCAACTAACGCCAGAGTGGCCGGAGGTACGCCATGGAAAAGGAAGGAAGCGGGTGCGGTTGCAGCGGCCGGGACGGGGAATGCCCGGCCTGCGGCATGGACGCGATCCTGTCGTACTGGTGCGACTCCTGCCGCCGCTCGGTTCCGGATAAGCGCTGTCCTCATTGCGGATTGAAGGCGAAACGCAAAAAGCTGAGCCCGTGAGAGTAGCACTATTTATAGAATGGATTAAGGTTAATAGTAAGGGTCAACCATCACACCGGAACTGAATAAGCGACTGGACTACCGCCATGAGAAAGGTGCTGCTACTTCGACTGCTGGCCGTTATCTGCTTGACCGTGGAGATGGGTTGTGCTTCCCTATTGCCGCGCAGCAAGCAGGTAGCGGAATCCCCTTGGACGGAGTACGCAGACGCCAAGAAGGCGTTCGATGCCATCACCATCGGCAAGACAACGGTGGACGATCTGAAGGATCTGGGCTTCGACATCAAGGGGTCTCCTAACATCAAGGTGCTGAACTACCTCGACATAGCGGCCAACGTTCAGAGTATTCCGCTGCAGGAACTCGATCCCGGCCTGCAGGCGTGTCTGAGGGCGCGCTCCGATTGCAGGGCCTATGTCTTCGAGCCCTCCCGTATAAACAGTAAACGGATCGGCAGCTTCTGGCTCGACATCTTCAATTTCAGGAAAAAAACCCACGAGACGGGATGGCGCTTCAAGGCGCTGATCGTCTTCATCGACCACCACGTGGCCTACAAACTCTCCAGTGGCGAGCCCCAGATCGATACCATGCAGGACCAGGTGAATCCGCTGGGACCCTTGCAGTCGCCGGCCGGTATCTTCACCAAATTGATCCCGGGGATGTAGCTTTGCGTTGGAATGCAATGGCAGTACGTTGAGGATGGCATGGATTGGAAGGACGGTTACATAACCGGAATAGAGTACGTACACGGCGTCTACCGCGAGCTGGCCCCCTCCGTACTAAACATGGCGCTGCTTCTCCAGAGCCTCGAACCGATTCCCCTCCAGGAAGGATTCACCTACTGCGACCTGGGGTGCGGGCAGGGCGAATCCGTCAACCTCTTCGCCGCCTGCCACCCGGAAGGGCGCTTCCACGCCGTCGATTTCAATGCCGCCCACATCGCGGGCGCCCGCACCCTCGCTTCCCGCACCGGCCTCAAGAACGCCACCTTCTGGGAGGCGAGCTTCTCCCAGCTGGAAAGCATCACCCTCCCCGACTTCGATTTCGTGGTCATGCACGGGATCTACAGCTGGGTCGGAGAGGAGAACCGGCGGTACATCCGCGAGTTCCTCCGCAAGAAGCTCAAGCCGGGCGGTGTCGTCTACCTGAGCTACAACTCCCTCCCCGGCTGGAGCCCCCACGCTCCGCTGCGCCAGCTCCTTTCCTCCTATGCCGACAGCCAGCCGGGAACTCTCGAGCAGCGGGTCGACCGCGCGGTCGCCTTCGCCGAAAGGCTGAAGGAGGCCGGCATCGCTCTCTTCGACGGCGGCACCTCGACCAGGGATTTCTTCGAGTACCTCTGCACGCTTCCCCGCAACTACATCGCCCACGAGTTTTTCAACCGCGACTGGACCCCCTACTACCATGCCGACGTGGTGCGCGAGCTCGCTCCGGCAGGGCTCGCCTTTGCGGGGGCGGCCAATTTCGTCGACCACCAGGACATGCTTCGCTTCTCTCAGCCCCAGCAGGAGATCCTGGACGAGGTGGCCGACCGGGTGTTGAGGGAGACGCTGAAGGATTTCACCGCCTGTCCGATGCTGCGGCGGGATATCTTCACCAAGGGGCGGCCGCGCCTTACCCCCGAAGAGCAGGTAGAGCGCTTCCGTGCGCAAAGGCTCGCGCTGGTGGTTTCGGCAGGATCTTTGGAAAGAAAGGCGCTTTTCCCGGTGGGGGAGGTGCTGTTCGACCGCGAGCTCTACGATCCTATCCTGGCCGCCCTGGACCAACGGCCCCAGACGCTGGATCAGCTGATGCAGCGCGACGAGCTCGCCTCGCTGCGGATCGGGAGGGTGGTGGAGGCGCTGCTGGTGCTGTTGTCGGCGGAGTGCCTGCTGCCCGCCGTGGAGCCGCCGCTTTTGGCCACCATCGCCGTGAAGAACCTGAACGCCGCGCTCCTGGACCGGGAGCTGAACAACCTGGAGAAGCTCTCCCTCGCCTCCCCCGTTCTGCAAAACGCCCTCAAGCTCGAATGGCTGGAACGTCTGCTGATCGCCTGCCAGTCCACCGGCGCGGGGAGCGACCCGGTCCCCTGGATCTGGGACAACATGAAGGCCCACAACCACAAGCTCTCCCGCGACGGTGAGATCCTCATGTCCGAGGAGGATAATCTCGCCGAGCTCCGCTCCCAGGCCGAAACCTTCCGCAACGAAAAACTCCCCCTGCTGCGAAAGCTCGGGATCGTCTAGCTCGCACCTCAGTCAAGCTCTAGCGGATCCTCTTCCAGCGCGGCCAGCTGTTCGCGCAGCTGCAGAATGTGCTCGCCCCAGTAGCGCACCGTGTTGAACCAGGGGAAGGTGCTCGGGAAGATGGGATCCTCCCAGCGGCTTCCGAGCCAGGCGCTGTAGTGGAGCATCCGCAGCGCACGCAGCGGTTCCACCAGCCGGAGCTCGCGCCGGTCGAAGTCGCGGAATTCCCGGTACCCCTTCATCAATGCCTCCAGCTGGGCCATCCTTCGTGGCCGCTCTCCCGAAAGCATCATCCAGAGATCCTGCACCGCCGGCGCCATGCGGGCGTCGTCGAAGTCCACGAAGTGGGGATTGTCGTCCCGCCAGAGGATGTTCCCGGCGTGGCAGTCGCCATGGGTCCGCAGGTAGCGGATCTCCCCGGCTGCGGCGAAGGCCGCCTCGATGGCGGAGAGGAGCTGGGCGGTGACCGCGAGATAGCTTTCCCGGTATTCGGCGGGGATGAAGCGTTCCGAGATGAGCGCGACGCTCTGGTGCCCGAAGCTGTCGCTGTCGAGCCGGGGACGTTCCTCGAAGGGGCGGACGGCACCTACGTTGTGCATGCGGGCGAGCAGGCGTCCGAGGATAAGCAGGTTGTCGAGGTTGTCGAATTCGGGGGCGTGTCCTCCCTGCCGGGGGTAGAGGGCGAACCGGAAGCCATGGAAATGAAAGACGCTCTCCCCCTTCCCGTTGCGGACCGGCGCCACCACCGGGAGCTCGTGCTCGACCAGTTCGGCGCAGAGGTCGTGCTCCTCGGCGATCTGCCGGTCGCTCCACCGCCCGGGGCGGTAGAACTTGGCGATCAGCGGCGATCCCTCCTCGATTCCCACCTGGTAAACGCGGTTTTCGTAACTGTTCAGGGCCAGGGTGCGGCAGTCGCTTCGAAGGCCCTGGCTTTCGACGGCGTCGATGATGAAGTCGGGGGTGAGGGTGTGAAAAGGGTGCTGGCTGTGGGACATAGCGCTCTCCTGGTTCCGGGATGGCGCATCATACCATCAATGGCTCCGGGAACAAAGGAGAAGCAGGGATGATGTCTCCCGGTCAGGGGATGGGCGATGCGCCCCCGTGGAGAGGAAGGACCCCCGCGTTTCGTAACGCCGCGAGGACGTTTTCCGCCTCCTCTTCCGGCGGCTCGTGGGAGGTCCGCACCACGATGGTCGCGTGGCGCCGGTAGAGGGGAAGCCGCTCCCGGTGCAGAGCCTCGATCCCCCCCTCCGGCATCCCCACGATCCCGCGAGGGGCTTCTCCATCGACGTGGCGCCGGATGACGTCGGCGGGGGCGTCGAGAAAGACCAGGGTGGCGAGGGAGGCGAGGTGTTCCATGGCGGCCTCGGAGTAGACCACGCTCCCCCCGGTGGCGATCACGGTGGGACGGGGGGGAGCCAGTTCGAGCACGGCCCGTTCCTCGACCCGCCTGAACTCCACCGCTCCCAGCCCGTTCACGAGTTCCTGCAACGGCTTGCCGTGGGCTGCCTCGATGAGCTTGTCGGTGTCGACGAAATCCCACCCCAAACGGGAGGCGACGATCCTCCCCACGATGCTCTTCCCGGAACCGGGCATGCCGATCAAGGTCAGGTTGGGACGGGGGGGGAACACCGGGGCCGGTGCGCCCGGGGGATGACGGTGGTCGCGGTGGGGCATGATTGGATCTCCGGGATAACCTTTCCCATTAAGAATGCAACGGGAGGGGGAAGGACGCAAGTGGACTCCACCTCAAAGGGAAGCGCGGAGCTCCTTCAGGAGTTCGTGTTGACGCTGGTTGATGTACACCGACAGCAGGTGCTCGGAGTGCTGAGTGTGGCCGAAGCCCAGCACGAGCTTGTAGGGAGGGGTCTCCCCGGCGATGCGTATCACCGTGGACGGGATCTCGACGTCGAGGGTTTCGTTGGTGAGGGGGGCCAAAAGATGGAGCTGCAGCTCGGCTGGGTCTCCCGGCGTCAGCGGCGGGCGGGTAAGGGTTAAGAGGCAGCACCCCTCCAGGGAAATATCGTGGGCCAGCCCGTGGATCTTGCAGCCGGCAGCCGTGGCGACCATGTTGACCGGCCGCTTGAAACGGACCCGGACGGCGCTGCGGCGGTTGACGTAGAGCTCGCAGTAGCTGAAGTTGTGCAGCCGGACGGTGCAGCGGCGGATGTCGATGCTCTCCAGCTGGGCGAGGACCGGGGTTTCGACCAGGGGGGACTGGATGTACGCCTCGCTGCAGTGGGAGATGGCCGCCAGCTGGAGCTCGCAGGTCTCCAGCTCGATGTGGTTCCCCTTGACCTCCCACAGCGAGGCCGGGTGGGAGATCGGCATCTCCTTGTAGATATTGGTCAGCACGATGCGGGGATCGCCGTCTCCCGCCATGAGACAGGCGAAGCGGTCGATAAACGCCTGCTGCTCGTCGGCGTTGGGGGGCGCGGGAAGGGTACGGTTCTGATCGCTGTCCATGGCGGTCGTCCATTGGCTGCGAAAGGCAGTGAAACGATGACTGCCCGATGGGCAAAACGGGCTCCAGGCGGCGTGGCGCGGGAATCGGCGTGCGTCAGCAACGGAAAAGCATTAGCAAAGATTAATCTAGAAAGGGCTGTCGTGCAACCGCTCAGTACCAGGGGTACCCCTGGGCCCGGCGGCGGACGAAGTGTTCGACGAGAAAGAAGGGGCGGATGAAGATCACCTTCTTGCGGCGGAGGTCGAAAAGATCGATGGCGAAGTGATAGAGGCAGCCGGCCAGAAGGTAGAGGACAGGGGGATACCAGAGGGCGAGGAGGGCGAGCAGGATGAAGAAGTCGATGGTGTGGAAGAGGCAAAGCCCCACGTAGGGGATCCGGGTCTGGATAGGCTGCAGATCCCTGAAGTAGGCGAACATCCCGGAGACGCTCAGGGAGCGCCTGCGCTGCACGTATAAAAGGTAGTGGTCGACGTCGATCAGCACCGAGCCTACCGCGAAGAGGGCGAGCTCGTGGCCGGTGAGAAGGGGAGCGAGAGGCACCGCCGCCACCGCGGTCAGCGCCAGATGCTGGGTGAGCGTCATCCCCTTCTCCTACAGAAGCGTTGCCTTCAGGAGGGATTGCAGCTCGCGGTTGTCGCCGGACTCGTTTTTGACGATGGCCTTGCGCTCCTTGCGGCTCAGGAAGGCCGAGATGTGCTCGTTGGCAAGCTCCGAGCTCCCGGCGATCGAGGTGGAGAGGATGCAGAGGATCTGGACCGGGAGACCATTGCGGTAGCCGTCCACCAGCTTGCCGATCTCGGCCCGGCGCTGGTCGTAGCTCCAGCTCTCGTACAGTTCGTCGCCGAGGTTGTTGAGCTTGCTGCCTATGCTGCTTAGTTTGTCGAGCATGATCCCTCCGTGTTCGATGGTGCGGCGCCGGGGAGCGGCCGGTAGCAGGCCGCGGCCTGGGCGTTACTTCTTGTGTTCGTGGCGGAAGATGTGTTCCCGGCAGTAGCCGTACTGGCCGTTACATTGCGGGCAGTAGCGGAAATCCATGTCGGGATGCGTCCGGTCGGTGATCCCGCAGACCGTGCAGCGGTGATGATAGTCGCGCTCGCGGCGGGGAAGGGCGGCCTTGCTGAGGAAACTCCTCCGGCGGTAGCCGGTGGAGTTGACGATATCCCTGGCGAAGAAAATGAGGTAATTGCCGGTGGCAGCCAGCACCGAGACCCTGGCGGCCCAGCCGCCGAAAAGGAGGAGGTAGCCGTACCCGGCCCAGGTCAGTATGGCCAGCCACTTGATCCTGACCGGCAGCACGAAGAAGAGGAGGATCTGGTAATCCGGGAAAAGGGTGGCGAAGGCCAGAAACACCGACCCGGCCAAAAAGGTGTTCCCGACCGGCAGGTGGGGCACCAGGAACGAGGCCGCGATGGTGATCAGGCAGCCGAGGAGGAGGAATGCGTTGTAGCGGAAGGCTCCCCAGTGGGCCTCGAGGGCGGAGCCGAGCAGGTAGAAGAAGTACCACGCGAAGAGGGCGAAGAGCAGGCTCTGGCGGGGCGGGTCGAACGGGAGGGCGGCGATCCGCCACCACTCTCCCGCCATCAGCCGGTCGGCGGAGAGCAGGGTGGCGGAAGGGTCGAGCTTGCCGGTCATGTACATCACGTAGAAAAGCGACTGACCGGCGATCAGGTAGATCGTGAGGTTCGGTATTGCGAAGCGCCCGAGCTTGCGCTCCAGTGAATCGAGTACTCTCATCTATTGTCCATGGTTATCGCCGAAGCGGCACGCTTTGGCTGGGTGCCGGCCGCGGCAGGGGGATTCTTGGGGGGAGAGGTGGCCTCCGCTTTCGCGGGTACGGGGGCGTCCGCCGGAAGCGACTTGAGGATGGCGGCACACTCCTCGTCGGAAATGAGCTTGATGGCGTTCAGCTCCTTGATGTCTTCCCTTCTCGCGTACTGCATGGCGAAGGCGAAGTCCTCGGTATCCCAGGTCCTCGGATCGGGATAGGCCATCCGCACCATGGTCTGGGCCGAGTTCGGATTCTTGGTCAGGTATTCCTTCCACTCGTCCCTCTGCGCCACCGACATGTAGTTGAACCAGATGTGGTGGGCGAGCTCATGCACCAGCAGGTCGCGCAGTTCCCGGTCGTTGTACTCACGGTAGAGGTTGCGGTAGATCTGCTTGGTGTCGGGGCGGTAGGCGCCGAGGTGGTATTTCACCTCGCTCGGCATCATGACCTCCTCGAAGGAAGAGCCGCCGAGCCTGAGCGTGAAGCGGTCCTTGTCGAAATGCTCGAACAGGGTCATGAGGGTGGTGTCGGTGCGGGAAAGTTCCTTCGGCTTGTTCCCCAGCCCCCAGCATACCGGGATGTAGGTGGTGTTGCAGCCGGCCAGGATGCCGGCCAATAGGAGTAGAAGCAGCGCCTTGATAGCCAGTCGGCTGCCGATGAATCGCATACATACGGACAGATAGGCCATGTCGGGTTTCCTCCCACTGATCACCGCCCTTGGCTGACGGGGCGGGAAGTGTTCACGATGCTCCCGGAGTCCTGATCAGGACCCTCCAGGAGATCCACCACAGAAAAGACAATGGGGAGATGCCAAGTAAAAATAACAGGATATACTTACCGGCTGAAAAAGCATCGGCCAATTTAGCACACTCCCCACCTGTCGTGCAACAAACTGTAAACGTAACGGCACTTTTACCTGTAAAAAACCTTTCTCATGAGCGGATTGAGATTGATTATTTCCTGCCGCTCCCCTAGAATGCGCCGGAACAGCAAAGGGTATCAATGACTTCCATCTTACTCATCACCGACATCGAACGTGTACAGCGGGTATTCCAGTCCCTGGAAAAGGACGGAGTCCTGCAACTGCGAACCTCCGCCACTCTCTCCCTTTCCGCCGAGGAAATCGGGGACCCGGCTCCGCAACTCATCTTCGCCCAAAGCCGGATTTCCGGCTTCTCCAGCGATATCGCACTGCGCCATCTCAAGAAGATCCTCCCCCCCAGGGCCAAGGTGGTCATCCTCGCCGTCGATCAGGACGACGTGGAGCTGGCCCAGAAACAGGCCAAGCGGTACCTCGACCTGGCCGATGACGACCAGGCGCTGGCGGAGGGGATCAAAGGAATCGTCTCGGGTAAACGTTCCAAGCCGCCGGCAAAGGACGCCGGCAAAGGTGAGGGGACCCCGGCGAAGAGAAACGCGAAGGCGAAGGATGAGCCTGCCGCTGCAGTAGGCAGGGGGGCTGGCGAGGAAGGTGGCCTCGCGAGCGAAGCGGCCGGCGAAGAGCTGACGGCAGCGCCTTTTTCCACCGTACCGGCGCCTCCGGTGGCCGAGGAGCCTGGGGCCGTACGTCCCGAGGCGCAGCCACCGGTGCCGCAACTGGTGCCGCAGCAGGTTTCCGCACTGCAACCTCCCGCGGCGGCTCCCGCCCATGCGAAGGTCCCGCCCCCCGCGGCGGCTCCCTACATTCCGACCCGGGAGTGGTTTACCGCTGACACCGCCGCCAAGACCGGGGAGGTGAGCGCCGCCGAGGAGAAGAGTGCCCCCGCCGAGGAGGCCCCGGCTGGCGAGGAGGAGACCTTCGCCGAAATGATGCGCCGCGCATCGTCCCGCCAGGGCGCGGAGGGTGAGAGCGGACAGGTAGAGAGCAGGCAGGTAGAGAGCAGGCAAGCATCGGCGGCAACACCGTCGCGGCCGGGGGAGGAAGCGGAGAGCCCCGCCCGCCCCATTTACGTCGACGAATATCTCCAGAGTCTGGACGCGCAGGAGAAGGCTTCCTCGAAGAAGAAACGGGCGGCATGGAGTATCCCGCTGGCGGTCGCCCTTATCTTCATCCCGCTGGTCCTTTACATCGTGGGACCGTTCGGACCCCGTTCCGCTTCGGTGAAGAAGCCCGCTGCCGGAGTCGCCCCGGCCGCGCCGGGAACCAAGCCTGCGCCGTCCGGAGCGAAACCGGGTCAGCCCGCATCTCCCGCGGCGGCATCCAACGCGCTCCCCGCTCCGCCGGTTTCCGGGGGCGCCGCTCCCGCACCTGCCGCTCCCAAGGCTGGCGCCGCTCAGGCACCCAAGTCGGCCACCGCTCCTGCCGGGACGCTTCCCGCCGGATCGGCTAAGCCTGCCGCTCCGGTGGTGCCCCCTGCCGCGCCGCCCGCAGCAAAGGCACCGCCTGCAGTCAAGGCACCGCCTGCACCGCAGGGAGCCGTATCCAAGCCCGCGAAAGTCCAGCCGGCCCCCGCCGCTCAACATCCGGCGGCGCCCCAGCAGGTAGCGCGTCCGGCGGCCACGGCCAAGGTCAAAGGGGTCACCTCCCTCCCCCCCTTCCTCGCGGGAGTAACCATCGACCCCGCCTACAGCAAGAGCCACCCCGGGTGGCAGCGGCTGATAGGAACCAGGGCGGAGTACAAGCTGTACAAAGAGGGGAGCCTCTATAAGGCCCTCCAGGTGCTCGCGCCGAGCGGCCAAACCATCTCGGACCAGATTTACCAGCGGGCGCTGCTCGAGTTCGGCGGCATCGACCACTACCAGGTGAAGTCGACCGAGACCAAGGGGGGCTTCCTCGTCGAGCACGGAGTCGGGCCGGGCGGTCTTGGGCTCACCATCTATCGAAAAAAGAGTGATCACGCCCTCAAGGGGCTGGTGGTTTTTTACCCCTGAGGCGGGTCCGGTCCTGGCAAGGAGTCATAGTACGTGATGAAACATCGAAATGAAGCACCGGCATCGGAAAAGAGGCAGCTGTTGAACGGGGTGAAACAGGGGGCCGTCCTCCTCCCCGCCCTCTTCTGCCTGCTGGGACCATCGCTGGCGCTGGCTGAAAAGGCACCTTACGACATCGACATCAAGGAGCTGGAGCGGGAAAAAGCGCCGGCGCCGAAGGTGGAGAAGAAGAAACCCGTCCGCCATAAGAAGGAAGGAAAGGCGAAAGAGCAGACCGCCGAGCGCGGTGAGACCTCCGAGAACCGTGAGCCGTCCGAGCATCCCGGTTATTGCCGCTACACCATCCGGCGGGGGGATTACATCTTCAAGATCCTGATGGGGCACGTCGGGATGTCCAACGAGCAGGCCGAGCGGCTGATCCCCGAAATCGTCAGGATCAACCATGTCGCCAACATTCACGACCTGAAGGTGGGGAGCGAGCTGCTGATCCCGTGCGGGAAGCAGGAGGCGGCGCGGCTGGCGGCCAAGACCCCGGCTGGGAAGGAAGAGAGCCAGCCGAAGGCCCCCTCTTCCGGAGAGCGGGCATCGACAGCGGCTGCCGGACAGGCGCCAGTCCAGCCTCCGGCCGCCGCCAAGCAGGAAGCAGGCGAGAAGAGCAGGCCGTCAGGGAAGGAAACTGCTGCTCCCCGGCAGGCTCATCCGGCAGCCGTTGCCCCGGCAGCTCCCACTCATCCGACCTCTGCGGCCCCGTCTCATGCTCCGGCGGCCCCGGCTCGCCACGCTGCTCCGGCAGCCCCGGCTAGCCACGCTGCTCCGGCAGTTCCGGCAGTTCCGGCAGTTCCGGCTCCGGCTCCGGCTCCGGCTCCGGCTCCGGCTCCGGCTCCGGCTGCTCCAGTTCCCGCTGTTCAAGCCCCCGCCGCTCCAGCCCCCGCCCCTTCGGCGGTGCAGGCGCCGCCCAAGCCGCAGGTGATTACCGGGCCGGTCTGGTACTGTTCGGTCGCGGATCACGATGCCGGGCGCACCATCGACTCGGTACTCAACGCACTTTCCATCAAGTGGGCGAAAAACAAGATCATCGATTCGGGAAGCGCCTATTCTCCCCCTTTCAGCATCATGGTGGACCGCTACTTCGAGTTCAAGGGGGGGCGTTACATCGTGAACCTGGGGACGCCGGACGCCTACACCGAGACGCTCACGAGGCTGCTGAAGGCAGCGGGGTACCACGTGCTGAGGGTCGATGCCAGGGGGGATTTCAGGGGGGATTTCAGGGGAATCGTAAGGGATCTGCTGCAGATGCTCGGCATCGCGCCGGACTTCGGAGTGCATCCGCTGGAGGGAGGGGGGGCGCCGGCCGGTTTCCTCGTCCAGTCTGAGGATGCGGCCGGAAGGAAGGTCCTGATCGGCGACCAGCCGGCGGCTGCCAAGCAGCAGTGGGTACTCCCGCCGGGATGCAGCCAGCGCTGATGGTGATGGAGGGATCCGGCTAGGGCATCACGCCGGCGTTTTGGAGTTGGGGCAATTCGGCCTCGGGCGACGATTCGTTGTTCTTCAGGCCGCTGGAGAGTTCCGGCGGCGCAGCGGCAGCCGGAGGGGGAAGAGCGTGCTTGAGGGATGATTCGTTCATCGTCGGGGGCTCCTGGAGCACCTCTTTCGGCACCGGGACGTACGGTTTCCCCTTGGCGACGAACTCGCGCTTCTTCCCTTGGGCCGCCGCCTCCACCCAGCCGTCCACCTTCTCCTTGACCAGCGCCTCGACGTTCTCCTTGAGCGGACCGTAGGCCGCCTCCTGCTCAACCGGTTTCACCTTCTGCAACTGGGCGAAAACCTTCCTGGCGTAGACGTCCCGTTTCTGGGGGGTCTGGCTGTTGTAGCAGCCGATAGCCTTCCAGTTGTAGCCGTATTTGCTGATGCACATCGCGAGGATCCAGGCGCCGGTCTTGGTGTTGAAGCAGGCGTCGCCGAGGTTGTTCCAGCGCTTCTTGCCGAGCACCGAGGCCCAGCTGGAGTTGATCTGCATCAGACCGAAGTCGAAGGTGCCGTTGGCGTTGCGATTGACGGCGGTGGGATTGAAGTTGGACTCCACCTTGGCAATGGCGCGCAGGATCTGGGGATTGATACCGTACTCGGCGCCCGCTTCGTCGAAGCAGAAGCAGTAGCCCTGGGTGGTGATCCCTACGGTGAGCAGGGTGGCGAGTATGGCGGTTCGAATGGCCGGCATTATATTTCCTCTCTCGAAGCCTCCGCGGCGGTTGCCGGGCTGCGGCGGACAGAATTCGGTCTATCATACCTATTTCGGGTGCCGCTGTCACCCCCGCAAAATCGCATAGTTCCAAAAAGGGCAGGAGATTGCCATGAAAATGAACCTCGACCAGCTGGAAATCAGGGTGCTCGGCAGCCTCATCGAGAAGGAGCTCTCTACCCCGGAGAACTACCCGTTGAGCCTGAATGCGCTGGTGGCGGCCTGCAACCAGAAGTCCAACCGGGAGCCGGCCATGTCGCTCACCGAGGCGGAGGTGTTGGCTGCTCTGGAGCGGCTCGGGGCCCGGGGGCTCGCGCGGCTGACCACGGTTGGGGGGCGGGTCCCCCGCTACTGCCACTCGGTAACGGACAAGCTGGGCCTGGCCGAAGGGCCCCGCGCGCTGTTGGCGGAGCTGATGCTGAGGGGCCCGCAGACCCCGGGCGAGTTGAGAAGCCGCTGCGACCGGATGGCATCCTTTGCCGACGTGGCCGCCATGGAGAGCGCCATGGGCGCGCTCTTGCAAGCCGGTCCGCCGCTGGTGGTCAGGCTTCCGCGGCAGCCGGGGCGCAAGGAACCGCGCTACGCACAGCTCTTTGCCGGAATGCCGGAGATCGCCGAGGAGAGCGAGACGGACGACCAGGGCTGGCAAAGCGAAGAGGGAACCGCTGACCTTGAAGGGGGCGCCCCGGCCCGGGCCGCGAGAAGTGGAGGCGGCGGAGCAGCCGCCGCGCGGTTGGCCGCGTTGGAGTCGGAGGTGGGCGAGCTGCGGGGGGAGGTAGCGGGCCTGCGGCGGGAGATCGAGGAACTGATCGACTCCCTGTCGTAGCGGAAGTTAAAACGGCTGGAAAATAGAGGGGACTAGCTCCGTAAGGTGCCAGTCCCCTTTCTGTTTCCCGTCCCCGTCCCCAGTAGCGGGCGTAGGCTAGTTGGTGAACATCATCTTCCGTTCGAGGTCCATCGAGTGGGAGAGGCGCTTGGCCTCCTCGATGGTGATCAGGTCCTGTTCGTGGAGCTGGATCAGGTGCTGGTCGAGGGTCTGCATCTGGTACTGACTCCGGCTGTTCTCCATGTGGGCCTCGATCTCGTCCAGCCTTCCCTCCCTGATGCAGCTCTGGATGGTGGAGGTGCCGCGCATGATCTCAAGCACGGGGAGGATGAACTCGCCGGTCTTGTTCATGATCAGGCGGATCGAGATGGTGGCGACCAGGATGTCGGCCAGCCGGTGGCGGACGATCTCCTGCGCTTCGGGGGGGAAGTGGCCGATGATGCGGTTGATGGTCGAGACCGCCCCCTGGGTGTGCAGCGTGGAAAGGACCAGATGCCCGGTCTCGGCGGCCATCAGGCAGGCCTCGATGGTGGCCCGGTCCCGCATCTCGCCGACCATGATCAGGTCCGGGTCCATGCGGAGCGCGGCCTTGAGAGCCGAGCTGAAGCTGTCGGTGTCGATGCCGACCTCGCGCTGGATGATGCAGCTCTTTTGCGAGGTGAAGAGGAACTCGATCGGGTCCTCGATGGTGATGCAGTTGTAGGAGAAGGTCTCGTTGATGTGGCGGAGCATCGAGGCGAGGGTGGTGGACTTGCCGTTGCCGGTGGGTCCGGTGACCAGCACGAGCCCGTTGGGGGCCTTGACCACTTCGCCCAGCACCGGCGGGAGGCGGAGCTCGTCGAAGTTCCCGATATTGGCGGGGATCACCCTCATGATGATGCCGAAGCAGCCGCGCTGGCGGAAGATGCTGACCCTGAAGCGGGCGCCGCTGGGGAGCGAGAAGGAGGTGTCGAATTCCTTCTGGTCTTGCTCCCACTTACGGTTGTTGTGGGCCAGGATCTGGTGGGCGATGAACTCGGTATCTTCGGCCAGAAGGGCCGGGAGCTTGGAGCGGATGATCTGTCCCTTGCCCCGGAAGAAGGGAGGGTTGTCGACCTCGAAGTGGACGTCGGAGACCTTCTTGTTGAAGGCGATTTCCAGGATCTGCACGAAAACCTTGGCGTCGATGGCCATGAACTACCCTCCTCTGGTGCTACCGCTTCCATCTACATTGCAAATGACTGGGGGATCCTTCCCATCGTGGAGGGTGGAGCCACCGCTATTTCTGTGCGCAGCGCTTGCGGTACAGGGCGTTGTCGATCACCACTCCCGCGTGCTGGGCGAGTACTTCCAGAAGCTCCAGCTGGGGCTCGCCCCCCGCGCGGTCGCCGAAGTCGGCGTAGATGAGGGCGATGACCCGGCCGAAACTTTTCACCGGCAGGAGCAGGGCCTTCATGCTGGCTGGCAGCCCGATCGCGCCGCGGATGGTCTCCCTAAGCGAAGCGTCGGCGTCCCCGTAGTAGCACTGGCCTTCCAGGGTCTGCTGCAAAAGGGAGTGGGGAGCGACTGGCAGCCTCAGGCGGAGCGGGGTGACCTCGCCGGGCGCCGTGACGCCGATACCACGCTCGGCAACGAGCTCCGAGCGCACAGCCACGAAGGTCACGGCGCGGGAGAAGAATCCCCCCACCGATTTCAACAGGGTAAAGGTCACCTCGGAAGGCTCGCGCAGATCGGCGAAGGAGGAGAAGAGCTCCTTGACCCGCGGCAGGCTTCCCTGGGTTCCCTCCTTGAGCGCCGGTGCCCCCTTCCTGAGCACGGCATCGAGGGCGCGCGAGCACTCGATGGTGTCGGAGATGAAGGTTTCTCTCCGCTCGGCACGGCTCGCCTTGGGGACCACCGCCTCGGCGCCGGACTGAAGGGCGTGGGCGCTCAGCTCGAGATCCCACGGGGCGCACAGCACCAGGACCCTCAGCGCGGCGAATTTCCCTACCTTCTCCTGGACGAGTGCCACGGTTTCCCTGGCGGCCGCCGGTCTTCCGGCTGCCTCGGCCCCGTCGACGACCAGCACGGGACGGCGCCCCTTCGAGTGGAGCTGGTCGATAATGGCGTCGAGCCCGGCGGCGTCGCGGGTGGCGCAGACGAACCCGGCACCGCTGACCGCGGAAACGCACTCGCGGACCACGGGGTCGGCGGAGAAGAGCACCACCGCCGCCTCGGCGGGGAGCGGTTCGGGGCGGTCGGCCAGGCTTTCCAGATAACGGAAGAGCTGTTGTTGCTCTTCGGCGGCGATGCCGGTCAATACCCCCTGCAGCCGCTTCTTCGGGGTTTCCTCCTCCACCTCGTCCAGTGCCGAGAAGGCCTTGGGGATCTTCCTCTCCAGGCCGTCCAGCTCGTCCAGCCCGAGGTCGGCGGCCGACAGTTCGGCATCGGCGGGTTCGGCGGCCATCGCCAGTCCCGGGCCGAGCGGGCGGAAGAGGGAGCCGTCCTCGAGGGTGCCGTCGCGCTTGCGCTCGTCGTAGATCCTCAGTGCGTCCATCAGCACGCTCTGGGTGTTGAGATGGATGTCCTTCTTGAGCTGCTCGGGGAAGTAGCGGTATTCGTCGCTGGCGATGGTCTTCTCGACGTCGAGCGAGAAGGTCCCCCTGATCCAGGTGAGCACCTCCACGATCGTCATCTCGATCAGCACTTCCAGCCCGTGGTAGGCCTGGTCGGGGTGGATTCTCCCCCCCTCGATCAGGGTCTGGATGATCGGCTTGCGGCCGGAGCCGGCCTTTTGCTGCTCGTGGAGCGCGCTCTCCAGCTCTTCCGCGGTGATGACCCCCATGTCCATCAGGATCTGGCCGATGCGGACGCTGTTGTTCACGTGGTTGGCGCTGACGATGTAGCCGTCCTTGAAGACCAGCTGGCTCTCCCCTTTGAGGCTCCTCAGGGTCAGGGTGCCGGACTTGGCGGTGGCGTGCAGAAGCTGGATGACGTCCGCGATCGGGAAATGTTGTAAATCGCCGTCAAAAGACATACGGAAACCTTCCGGTTATCGGTGGTGGAAAAGCGGCAGATGCGGAATCGGAGCCGGATTCTAGCATGAGACTTTGTTTAAGTAAACGGAGAAATCTCGGAAATCCTCAAGCCAAAACGGGGCGTTACGTGACGGTGCCCGGCGGTGGCGTTCGGGGAAGGGGGGCGGGAGCGGGCGCCCCGGAGGAGACCCGCTCCCGCCCGGCTAGAACTGGATGTTGAGGGTGGTCTGCACCCTGGCCTCTTTCGGGTAGTTTTTCTCCTTGAATTTCGCGGTTTCCAGGCCGTAGGCGCCGTCGATGTCGAAGTAGAACCACTTGATCCCGAGCGAAAGACCGGCGGTGGCGACCGGGCCCACGTCGTTGTTGGCGAGGTTCTTGTACATACCGCCCCTGAGCTTCAGCCAGGTGAAGGGATGGAGCTCGAGGCCGCCGCCCAGGTTGCGGCTGGTGTAGTCGGCGCTCGGCAGGACGGTGTCGTTCTTGGTGAGGTCGAGGTCGGCGGCGATGGTCAGCCAGGAGAGAGGATCAAGCGAGATACCGGCCCTCACCTGCGGTTTGAGGACGACGCCCGAGTTGTCCACCGGGTTTCCGTTGGCGTCGGTGGCGACGAGGTTGCCGTGCTGGTCCTTTAGGGGCGGTGCCGAGAACTTCGGAGAGGTGAGGTTCTTGCCGACCAGGCCGAAGTTGAACCAGTCGCTGTATTTATAGAACATCCCGAGGTCGAAGGTGACTGCGGTGCTCTCGGTGTAGTTCTTGGTGAGGTTGCTGGTGATGTTGCCGGAGCTGACGCTGCTCCCCTGGTTGACGAGCAAAAGCTCGGAGGAGTAGACCCGCCCCACGATCGGCTTCACCGAGGCGCCGATGCCGAGTTTGCCGTAGCCCCCCAGGTCGATAGGGTGCCCGTAGGCGATCGGGAACTCCACGTAGGCGAGGTTCCTCAGGACAACCGCGGTGCGGTTGTTGTCAATTGAGCCACCGGAGCCGGTAAAAGCGTTGAGAAGGTCGGTGATGCCAGCTGCTGCGTTGTTTGGGGGGGTGGGGGAGATGGTCGATCCCGATTGGGTATTGCCATAAAGAGTCTTGTCAGCAGTGGCCAGGAAATCTTGAGCCCCAGTTGCGCTGAAGCCGGCCGCTTCCAGTTGTGACAAGAGGTTGCTACGCTGCGTCGCATCGGTGAAAAACTGGTAGCTGTACGCTCCGTTTTGGGAGGCGCCGGCGGTGGCGGTGGTAATCTGGCTAATGGACGCCGGCGTCGTGACTCCGTTAACGGTGGTTGCTGGCAGGACGTTCTTTAGGTCGATGTCAGGACGAGCAAACCCCTCCATGTTGCCGAAGGCACCGAAAGCAAAATGTTTGATCTGCATCGCAAACTCGGTGTTAGCCTCAAGCGACACGGTACCCTTCTTGTCCTCGATATCCTTGAAAACCGCCAGCATGGCAATCACATCACCCAGTGCCTCTGGATGTGCGTTTATGTCTTTGAACTTATCGAAGGTCGAGAGGCCGTTGGCGCCCTTCTCGGTGAACTTCTCGATCTTGTCCACGTTGTCGGCCAGCCCTTTCGAAACCCTCAAGCCCGCGCTTACCTCGACCGGCATGCTGAAGGAGGTCTCGTTGAAGGCGAGCCCGGCCGGGTTCCAGTAGGCGGCCAGGGCGTTGGTGGTGCGGGCCACGCCGGCGCCGCCGATGCCGAGGTTTCCGATCGGCTGGAAGGTCGCCGCCTGGGCGGTTCCCGCCAGGGACAGTGCGCACAGTGCCAAGGGTATTGCGAGTTTTCTCATCGGTTACAGTCCTCCCTCATGTTAATGAAACGGCGCCGTTCCTGGCGCGGGATCTTAGCCTACAAGCTGCCGGTATACAATGGAAAAGTGGCGGTTTTTACGGCGCCGGAGTAGGGAAATCAATGATCCGGTGGCGGCCGCCATCTTCATGGGTAAACATTGTCCCTTGAATTCATTGGTCATTCTGGGATAATCTTGCTCTTCGGACGCTTTTACCGATTGTTTAGCCCTACATGTCCGATTTGTCGTAATTTTGGCCCCGGCCCCGCCGCCCGGCCTTTTGCGCATTAGACGGACAGACGTCACGGAGACCCCCGCCAATGGAGATTTACAAAGCCCCGTCCCGCAGGATCAAGAAGACTCGCTCGTACGGGAAGCTTCTCGGGACCATCCTGGGAAGCTGTTGCATCATCGGGATGCTCGCCTTCATCGGCTATCTTTTCTATCTATTCAACGCCCTCCCCAAGGTCGACCGGCTGGCCGATTACCGCCCCCCCATCCTTTCCCAGGTCTTCGGGGCCGACGGAAGCCTGGTCGGCGAGTTCTACCTCGAACGGCGGACTGTGGTCCCGGTGGACAAGGTCCCCCGGCGTCTGATCCAGGCCTTCGTCTCGGCCGAGGATTCCAACTTCTACCAGCACAAGGGGATCGACTACCTCGGCATCCTCAGGGCCGTGTTCAAGAACATCATCTCCCTCCGGAAGAAGGAGGGTGCCTCGACCATCACCCAGCAGGTCGCCAAGTCGATGCTCCTCACCCCGGAGAAGAAGTTCTCCAGAAAGCTCAAGGAGGCCATCCTCGCCAAAAGAATGGAGGAGCGGCTCTCCAAGGACGAGATCCTCTACATCTACCTGAACCAGATCTACCTCGGGGCGGGCGCCTACGGGGTGGAGCTCGCGGCGGAGACCTACTTCGGCAAGGAGGTCGACAAGCTGAACCTGGCCGAGATGGCCATGCTCGCCGGGCTCCCCAAGGCCCCCAACGCCTACTCCCCGATCAAGCACTTCGACAAGGCCAAGGAGCGCCAGTCCTACGTCCTGGAGCGGATGGTCAAGGAGGGGTACATCACCCGGGCGGAGGCCGATTACGCCAAGGCGGCCCCGATCGTCATCCATGCGCTCAAGAAGGTGAACGCGGAGCAGTCGGCCTACTTCCTCGAGCAGGTGCGGCAGCAGCTCGAGGAGAAGTACGGGGAGGAGCGCCTCTACAAGGACGGCCTGCGTATC
The DNA here is from genome assembly GCF_023652955.1 of Geomonas sp. Red32. Classification (GTDB taxonomy): domain Bacteria; phylum Desulfobacterota; class Desulfuromonadia; order Geobacterales; family Geobacteraceae; genus Geomonas. Next base: position 1,218,628 of record NZ_JAKLOY010000001.1, read on the forward strand.
TACACGACCATGAACGCCGAGATGCAGAAGGGGGCCTACGACAGCGTGGTTAACGGGCTGAAGGCACTCGACAAGCGGCAGGGGTTCCGGGGGGCGGCGCGCTACCTCGGGGAGCAGGAGGTCGATCCCTTCTGCAAGAAGGTCGAGGACGGGATCGACTACGTGACGCTCAAGCAGGGCTCCACCTACCAGGGGGTGGTGATCGGGATCGATCCGGCCAAGCAGGAGCTCAAGGTGCGGGTCGGCGACCGCACCGGCACGCTCATCAGGAAGAACATGGAGTGGGCCGGCAAGGTCGAGCTGGTCAGCGCCTGGGGGAAACCGCAGGCCAAGAGGGCGATCGGGCTCGGCGCGGTGCTCGAGCTGCAGGTCAAGGAGCCGGACCAGAATAAGAGCGGGGCGGTCTTCGCCCTCGACCAGGTCCCCGAGACCCAGGCGGCCCTGGTGGCCATGGACCCGATGACCGGCGCGGTGCGGGCCATGGTGGGCGGGTACGACTTCAAGAAGAGCCAGTTCAACCGCGCCATGCAGGCCAGGAGGAACCCCGGTTCCGCCTTCAAGCCGGTCATCTACGCGGCGGCCCTCGACAAAGGGCTCACCCCGGCCACCGTCATCGACGACTCCCAGGTCGAGTACGACAGCGGCGGGGACAAGGCTTGGAAGCCGAAGAACTACGACAACGTCTACCGCGGACCGGTCACCATGCGGGAGGCGCTCACCAACTCCATCAACGTGGTGAGCGTGAAGATCCTCGAACAGATCGGGGTCTCCTCCGCCATCGAGTACGCGAAGAAGCTCGGGATCACCTCGCCGTTGGCGGCCAACCTGACCCTGGCCCTCGGCTCCTCGAGCGTGACGCCGCTCGAATTGACCAGCGCCTACGCGGTCTTCGCCTCGGGAGGCTACCGGACCACCCCGTATTTCATCACCAAGGTGCTCGATCGCGACGGCCGGGTGCTCGAGGAGATCCCCGAGCCGAAGGTCCAGGCGCCTGCCTTCGCCAACCTCTCCACCCCGCAGGCCGACGGGACCGCCGCCGCGGGGGACAATCAGGGAGAAGAAGGAAAGGGCGAGCAGCCGGCCCCCGCTCCGGCGGTGGTGGCGGCTCCGGCCACCGGTCCCTCCGCGGTGCCGGTCGTCTCGCCGGAGATCGCCTACCTGATGACCAACCTGATGGAGAGCGTCGTCAGCAGCGGCACCGGCGGACGGGCGCGTGCCCTCGGCCGCCCGGTGGCGGGCAAGACCGGTACCACCAACGACATGAAGGACGCCTGGTTCGTCGGCTACGTCCCCCAGCTGGTGGCGGGGGTCTGGGTCGGCTACGACCAGGAGAGGAGCCTCGGCTCCGGAGGCTCGGGCGGGCAGGCAGCGGCCCCGATCTGGACCGAGTTCATGCAAAGGGCCCTGGCCGGGGTGCCGGTCAAGAGCTTCGCCGCTCCCGGTAACGTCACCTTTGCGCTCATCAACCCCCATACCGGCAAATTGGCCCGCGAAGGGAGCGGGGATGCGATCCAGGAATGTTTCATTAGCGGCAGTGAGCCGACGAGCTACGATCAGGATCCTGCGCCCGAACCGGCGCCTAAACAGTAAGTTGTTGAAATCAGTCTATGTTTTCCGACGGCACTGGCCGGATGCGGCAGTCCGGCGGCCGTGACGCGGAGCATAGCCGGTGAGGGTTTGGCGGAGACCAGATCGAGCTAGATCCGCTCCTGTCCTGGAGGAAATGCCGGTAAATCTGAATAAAACCCTTGCAAATTGCGTTTTTATGATTATAGTGGCATTTAATTTAATACAGCCAAGGGGGGTTCACATGACTAAGGCAGAACTGGTTGAGGCAGTTGCTAAGTCCGCAAACATCTCGAAGGGAGCAGCCGAAAAAGCGGTCGGCGCTTTCATCACCAGCGTGAGCGGCGCTCTCAAGAAAGGGGAAAGGGTAACCCTGGTCGGCTTCGGCAGCTTCGAAGTCTCCGACCGCCAGGCACGCACCGGTCGCAACCCGCAGACCGGCAAGGAGATCAAGATCTCCGCCGCCAAGGTTCCCAAGTTCCGTCCGGGCAAGGCTCTCAAAGACGCCATCGCCAAGTAATTCAGCTCAGGCTGCTGAGCGCCCTCCGTTCGGCTGCCTGACCGTACCGCACCGGAACCCCGCCTACCGGGATGGTCCTCCGCAAGGAGCGCTCTCCACGGTCTGGCGGGGTTTTCTTTTGAGCGCTGGCAGAGCGCCGGCGGCTTTTTTTTTGAGCGGGGCGGGCGCCGCGGAAGCGCTCCCATGGCCTCGCTGCGTCCCGGGAGAAGGCGCAAAAGCGCGGAGTAGAAAAGAAAAGCTTGCTTTCGCCGTGATCCTGTAGTAAACGTGGTCGGCTGACTGACTCAGTTTCATCCGGAGCCTCGAGCTCCTCCCATCGATCCAACCCCTCGCATTACCGGTCAATCCCCTCGACAATGCGGCAGCAGCAAATGGTTGGCGACGATGCACGATCTGCCGGTCATCACCTGTTGTCGTCACTAAGCTGCGGCCTTTGCCGCGGCCACTCTCTCACGTCCTCTATCTGCCACTTCCCTGGCAAAATTCGATCCCCGCGGTCTGGCAGCGGCTGGCGCCCTGTTGTCGTGGGAAAAAGGAAACGCATGTCTTTCGAATCGTTGAACCTCTCCGCCCCGATCCTCAAAGCCATTTCCGCCTGCGGTTACACCGCGCCGACCCCGATTCAGGCCCAGTCCATACCGCTGGCCCTCGAGGGGAAAGACCTCATCGGTTCTGCCCAGACCGGCACCGGCAAGACCGCCTCCTTCGTACTCCCGGCGCTTGAGCGCCTGCTGACCCCCTCCGAACTCCGCGGCAAGGGGCCGCGCGTCCTGGTGCTGACCCCGACCCGCGAGCTCGCCACCCAGGTCTCCGACGCCGTCCGCTCCTACGGCAAGTTCATGCGGGTGAGAAGCGGCTCCATCCTCGGGGGGATGCCGTACCGCTTCCAGATGGATCTCCTCTCCCGCCCGGTCGATTTCATCGTCGGCACCCCGGGGCGTATCATCGATCACCTCGAGCGCCGCACCCTGAACCTCTCCCGTCTGGAGCTCCTGGTCCTCGACGAGGCCGACCGCATGCTCGACATGGGGTTCTCGGAGGACGTGGACCGCATCGCCGCCGCCTGCCCGGAAGGGCGCCAGACCATGCTCTTCACCGCCACCATGGATGATCCCATGGCCAAGCTGGCCGCCCGCCTGCTGACCGATCCGGTCCGGGTGGCCGTGGAAGGGAAGGAGGTCGCCGAGCTCCAGATCGAGCAGCGCCTGCACGTGGCCGACGACATGAGGCACAAGAACCGCCTGCTGCAGCACCTGATTTCCGACGCGAGCGTCAGCAAGGCCATCATCTTCTCCGCCACCAAGAGGGACGCCGACCAGCTGGCCGCCGACCTCTACGCCCAGGGGCACGCCGCGGCGGCCCTGCACGGCGACATGTCGCAGGGGGCCCGCAACCGGACCATCGTCAACATGCGGCGCGGCAAGGTGCGGCTGCTGGTGGCCACCGACGTGGCGGCCCGCGGGCTCGACGTGAGCGGGATCACCCACGTCATCAACTACGACCTCCCGAAGTTTGCCGAGGATTACGTACACCGGATCGGCAGGACCGGGCGCGCCGGGGCCTCCGGGGTTGCCATCTCGTTCTGCTCGCTGAACGAGGTCGCCTACCTCGACCGTATCGAGCGCTACACCGGCAAGGCCCTCCCCCAGCACGTGATTCCCGGACTCGAGCCGACCCGGCAGCTCCGCAGGGCCAACGCCGGCCCCGGCGGCAAGAAGGGGCGTCCCTCCTTCGACCCGCGCCGCAAGTCCACGGGCCCCAAGGCGCGCTTCGGAGCCCCCGGCGGGAAGCCTGGCCGCCGCGACCAGGACGTGGTGGTCGAGTACCGCCGTGGCGGCCGCCGCGATAGTGGCAAACAGGGGTAGCATCGCTTCCCCCGCCAGCCGTAGAGCCGTATCCCGCCCGCCGGGGTACGGCTTTTTTTGCGCGGCGAAAGGCCCGGAGAGCCGGGCCGGGGAAGGGGGGGCAAAGGGGAAGAAGGGTTGCGTTGCCCTCCTCTTTTTGATAAGGTGCCGTGAATCAAAGGGTGCCCGCCGGAATATCCGGGGTGCCGACGTGCCGCGCAGGGCGCGAGCGCAAATTGACCGACAGGGGGTGCCCGATGGCTGGAGCCGTTGAACTTGGAAAGGATCTGTACTGGATCGGGGTGAAGGATCCCGGCCTGACCGTTTTCGATGATCTCTTCCCGACCGAGCACGGTACCACCTACAACTCGTACCTCGTCCGGGGTGCCACCCATACCGCCATCATCGACACCGTCAAGGCCAAGCGCTGCGAGGAGTTCCTGGAGAACATCCGCTCCCTCGTCGACCCGGCCGAGGTGGACTACATCGTAGTCAACCACTCCGAGCCCGACCATTCCGGCTCGCTCGCCTTCCTGCTCAAGCACTGCACCAAGGCGTGCGTGATCTCCAGCCAGGCGGCCAACACCTTCCTCAACAACCAGATTCACCAGCCGTTTTCGTCCCGGGTGGTCAAGGACGGCGAGACGGTCGACCTCGGCGGCCGCACGCTGAAATTCATCTCCGCCCCCTTCCTCCACTGGCCGGACACCATGTTCACCCTGCTCGAGGAGGACGGCGTCCTCTTCCCGTGCGATGCCTTCGGCGCCCATTTCGCCGCCGACGGGATCTTCGACGACGAGGTTCCCGACTTCCAGGCCGATACCCGCTTCTACTTCGACTGCCTCATGCGCCCCTTCAAGGATCGGGTGCTGGCCGCGGTGGCCAAGCTGGACGGGATCGACCTCAAGCTGGTCTGCCCGAGCCACGGCCCGATCTCGCGGAGCAACCCGCGCAGGATGGTCGATCTCTACCGGAAATGGTCCGAGCCCAAGGCCGGCGGGAAACGGGTCTCCATCCTGTACATCTCCCCGCACGGCAACACCGAGAAGATGGCCGAGGCGGTGGCCCGCGGGGCGAACCTCCCCGGCATCCACGTCACCCTCTGCCACATCAACCACGCCTCGGTGGCCGACATCCGCGACCTGATGGAGGAATCCGACGCCCTCATCTTCGGGACCCCGACCATCAACCGCGACATCCCGAAACCGATGTGGGACGTCCTCGCCTACCTCTCCACCGTGAGCCTCAAGGGGAACATCGGCGGGATCTTCGGAAGCTACGGCTGGAGCGGCGAGGCCTGCCGCTTCGTCGAGGAGCGCCTCAAGGGGCTCGGCTTCAAGCTTCCGGTCCCCTTCATCCGCTCCCCCTTCCTGCCCAAGGAGGAGATCATCGCCCAGTGCGAGGCGATGGGTCGCACCATCGCCGAAGAGGTCCTCAAGAAATAACGCCTATCCCGCCGGCCCCGCCGGTGGCCCGCTTTCCCCCCTCCCCGCCCGGGGAGGGGTTCCCTTCCTCCCTCGATCCCGTTGCCAACCCGTACGAGTATCTCCATGCCGACGCCGTCACCCCAGATCGTCGAGGTCGCCATCCCGCTGCCGCTGGAAGGAAGTTTCCATTACCTCCTTCCCGAGCGTCTGCAGGACCAAGCCACCCCCGGCAAGCGGGTGCTGGTCCCCTTCGGACGGCGCAAGCTGACCGGCTATCTCCTTGGCGTCGCCTCCGCCGCGGCCGACGGCATCGGCGAGCTGAAGGAGGTGCTGGAAGTCCTCGACGAGGAGCCCCTTTTCACCGCGCCCGAGTTGGAGTTCTACCGCTGGATCGCCTCCTATTACCTTCACCCGCTTGGTGAAGTGATCAAGATGGCGCTTCCGGCCGGGATCAACCTGGTGAGCCGCTACCGCTGCGAGAAGGGGGAGGACGGCACCCCCATCATGCGTGAGTACCTGAGCGGCGGGAAGAACGTGCGGACCGAGCGGTTCTACCGGGTACTCCCCGGCTCCGCCGAGCGGCCGCGCGGCAAGGGGGGGGAGATCCTCGACTTCCTCGCCGAGCAGGGGGAGAGCCCGGCGGGAGCCCTCAGGGAGCGGTTCGGGGCCTGCTCCCCGCAGCTGAACCGCCTCGTGGAGCTCGGGGCCGCCGCCTGCGACGAGCGCGAGGTCTACCGCGATCCCTTCCGCGCCGCGAGCTTCGGGCACGACCAGCCGCTGCCGCTCAACCCGGGGCAGCGGGAGGCGTACGACAGAATCGCCGCCGCCCTCGCCGGTGGCTCCTTCTCCCCCTTTCTCCTCCACGGGGTGACCGGCAGCGGCAAGACCGAGGTCTACCTCCAGTCGATCGCCGCCGCCCTGTCGGCCGGGAAAACCGCCTTGGTGCTGGTCCCGGAGATCGCCCTCACCCCGCAGCTGGTCGGGCGCTTCAAGAGGCGCTTCGAGGTGGGGATCGCCGTCTTGCACTCCGGGCTCTCCGACGGGGAGCGCTTCGACGAGTGGCGCCGGATCCGCCGCGGCGAGGCCTGCATCGTGATCGGCGCCCGCTCGGCCCTCTTCGCCCCCCTGGAGCGGCTGGGGATCGTGGTGGTGGACGAGGAGCACGAGGGTTCCTACAAGCAGTCGGAGGGGGTGCGCTACAACGCCCGCGACCTGTCGCTCGTGCGGGGGAAGCTCGCCCAGGCCGTGGTGGTGCTCGGCTCCGCCACCCCGCTCATCACGAGCTACCATGCCGCGATGAACGGACGGCTCGGCTACCTTCACCTCCCGAGCCGGGTGCGCGAGCTCCCGATGCCGGAGACGGTGATGCTCGACGCCCGCGGCCAGAAGGGGTTAACCTTCCTCCCCCCCTTGGTCGACGCCATCCGGGAGAACCTGGAGCAGAAGGGGCAGACGCTCCTCTTCTTGAACCGGCGCGGCTTCGCCACCTATCTTGTCTGCCACGACTGCGGCCAGGTCCTTCGCTGCCCCAACTGCGAAGTGACCCTCACCTACCACCGCGGAAAGGGGCGCCATGTCTGCCACTACTGCGACTACTCGCTGGCCGCTCCCACCCTCTGCCCGACCTGCGGCGGGGGGGAGATCACCCTCCTCGGGAGGGGGACCGAACGGGTCGAGGAGGAAGTGCAGGAGCTCTTCCCCGAGGCGCGGGTATCGCGCATGGACCGGGACACCACCAAGGGGAGAGGCGGCCACGCCCGCGTCCTGAAGGCGCTCGAAGACGGCTCGGTCGATATCCTGATCGGGACCCAGATGATCGCCAAGGGGCACGACTTTCCGGGGGTGACCCTGGTGGGAGTGGTCTCCGCCGACGCTTCCCTGAACCTCCCCGATTTCCGGAGCAGCGAGCGCACCTTTCAGCTGGTGACCCAGGTGATGGGAAGGGCCGGAAGGGGGGACCGCCCCGGCCGGGTGATGGTCCAGACCCTGGCCCCCGAGCACTACGCGCTCACCTGCGCGGTGGCCCACGACTTCGAAGGATTCTACCGGGAGGAGATCGCCTTCCGCGAAGAAGTAGGGTACCCCCCCTTCGCCCACCTGGTGGCGATGACCATCTCGTCCATCTCCAACCCCCAGGCGGAGAAAGCCGCCGAGGAAGCGGCCCGGCAGTTGCGTGGCCTGAAGACGGAGATGCGGATGAGGGTGGAAGTGCTCGGCCCCGTCACGGCGCCGCTCGGCAAGGTGCGGGGGCGGTTCCGCTGGCAGATCCTTCTCAAAGGGCGGGAGCGCTCCGAGCTGCACCGGCTGTTGGCGAGGTTCCGCGCCGGCTACACCCACCCCTCCACCGTCCGGGTAGTCATCGACGTCGATCCGGTGGAAATGCTGTAGCCACTCCCTCTCGCCAGCAAATCCCTCTCCGAGATAGTCCATCACCTAACCACAAACAAAAAAAGGGGCCCCCGTTCGGGAGCCCCTTTTTTATTGCAGCCGGTTCCCCGTTGTTACTGGGGAGGTGCCAGGAAGGCGTAGATCATGAACATCAGCAGGGTGATGCCGGTGAAGAGCGCCGTGAAGCCGAAGGCCTTCAGGCAGAAGTCGTAGACGACCCCGCTGGTCTTCTCGGCCTTGAACTCCTCGGTGATCCCGTCCTTCTCGTAGCGGGCCCACTGATCGCCACGCTCCTCGATGAACTCATGCTTCGGCATCTGACCGTTGAAGATGACGAAGTCCATCGGGAACTTCTCGGGACGCCCGTGGGTGTTGAAGAAGTGAACCGTGAAGATGAAGCCGGTAGCCAGGAGCGCCTCGTCGGAGTGGATGATGGTCGCTACGTTGAAGGCCCAGCCCGGGAGGAAGCTGCCGAAGAACTCGGGGAACCAGAGCATCAGGCCGGAGCCGCCGATGGCGAACATACCCCAGAAGACCGCGATGAAGTCGAATTTCTCCCAGTAGGTCCACCGCTCAAAGGTCGGCTTGGGACCCTTGAAGAAGAACCAGCGGACCATGCCGGCCACGTCGCTGATGTCGCGGAGGTTCGGCATCAGGGAGTCGGGTCCGAAGAACCTCTGGATGACGTTACCCTTGAGGTCCTTCCTGATGAAGAGGAAGTGGATGGAAAGACCGAGCGCCATGGCGAAGTAGACGAAGGTGATGCCGGCGCAGCAGCGGTGGATGAAGCCCGCGTTGGGGGCGCCGCCGTAAAGACCCATGAGGACCTTGGCCCACGGCTGGTCGCTGAACTTGAGCGGAAGACCGGTCAGCGAGAGGCCGAGGAAGCTGACGATCACCAGGAGGTGCATGAAGATGTGGCGTGCCTTGAAGCGGCGGTACACCTTGTGGCCGTCGACGATCTCGTGGTGGCCGACCATGGCGTGGGAGGCGCACTCGGCACCGAGGCTCGGAACTGCCTGGAGGTGGCCGACGGAGTGCAGCGAGTAACCGGCCTCGAGGGCGGCAGCCTTCTCACGGTTCTCCACGAAGCCGCGGATCATCCAGAGGAGGGTGTGGAGCCAGAAGACCGCGAAGGTGGAGACCAGCAGGCCGGTCATGGCGATGAAGGTGTAGAAGAGGATCGGGTAACGCTCGCGGTCGTTGTGCTCGCCGTGGGCGTAGAACTTGGTGAAGAGCACCGAGTCGCGCTTGTGGCAGTGGCCGCAGGTCTTCACGAGGTTAGCGGAGTTGACCGAGGAGTTCGGGTCCTTGACCGGGAGGATGGCGTGGGCGGTGTGGCAGTCGGCGCAGCCGGCGACCATCTCCGGGTAGCCCAGGCGGTAGTTTTTCCCGTGGTAGGAGGCGAGGTAGCTTTCCACCGCCACCTTGGAGATGTGGTTACGCTCGACGAGTTTCTCGTCGCCGTGGCAGCGGAGGCAGACCTTGGTGTGGAATTCGCGGTTGCTCTTGGAGCTCGGATCGCCGAGCGCCTTGATGTCGTGGAGGTTATGGCAGTCGTTGCAGGCGGCCGAATCCTGGTTGCCGGCCAAGACACCTTTGCCGTGGACCGACTGGGTGAAGCCGCGCTCGTCCTTGTGGCACTTCACGCAGATGGCGAGCACCCGGCGCTTGTCCTTGTTCCAGGAAGTGTGGGAGTGGATATCGGTGTGGCAGTTGGCGCACATGATACCTTTTTCGGTGTGGATGCTGCCGGCGTGCTCGAGGGCTTCCTTCTTGTGGCAGCGGACGCATTGTACCTTGCCGACCTTCACCTCGCCCTTCATGTGTTTGGCGAGCTCGACGATCTCGATATGGCAGCTCGTGCAGCCGTTTTTGCCGTGCACCGAGAGGGCCATCTGCGCCGCGTTGATCTTGTCGCCATGGCAACCGAGGCAGGTGGCCGGGTCGATGGCGAGCCCTTGCTGGGCGCCGGCTGGTCGAGCGAGTAGGACAAGCAGCAGTAACGGAACTAAGCGGGTGAAGATTTGTACCATTGTAATCTCCTCATAAAAAAGAAACATCGTTTTGCTAGACTGCATGCGTCAAATGGCACGTTAGGCGGCGTCTAATGTAATATGCAATAAACGATAAATCAACATAAAAAGCGTAGATTAATAAGGTTGATACAACTTTACCCGCCGCGAATTGGCGGAAAAAAGAGGAAAAAGTGCAGTGATTTGGCGAGGGTTGTCGACATTGTATACATTACCATTAGACAATTGTCCAGATAATTAATTAACAAAAACCAAGTTAATTGGCCGACGGTCGGCTAACTGTGGGGAAATTCTAGGTAGGAGGAATTTTATTAATCTTTTACCACCGCATCTCATTAGGCAAAATGCGGCTATTTGCCACTCATGGAGCATTGTCGGCATCCTGGTCGCCAACTTTACGGGAAAAATTTCAAGGGGATAGACCGTGACCAGCGAGAGCGGGCGCTCAATGGCCGCAGAGCCGCTGCAGAAGCGCCCCGACGGGGATATGGAGGTGCCCGGAGAGGACGGCCGGAGTCGGCCGAAGAGGCGTCCGGATAGGTGCGGCGGACTGACTTTTTGCGTGGAGCACTAGGGGAGCGATCAGGCGGGGGTGGCGATACCTTCGGAGAGGGCGAATTCCAGGAAGGAGAGAAGGTCTTCGCGCGGGATGGAGAGCTCGCGTCCGAGCTCCCCGGCGGGGCGCTTGCCGTCCAGTGCGGCGAGGAGCCGGTAGTACGCCTCGGAGACCGATTCGGTGCAGACCTCCCCCTGTCCGGGGTAGATGATCGCCCAGGAGGGGGAAGGGCGAAAGCAGGAGGCGAAGGCGGAAAGCTCCATCTCCCCCGCCTCGAGGATGTCGAGGATCTCGTAATTGAAGGTGGCCAGGAAGGCGGACGGCGCCAGAGCCAGCGGGCGCCGCAGCGGATCGATCCCCTTGAGCTGCCGGCTGGTAAGGGGAAGGGGAGGCTCGGCCATGAGCGCCTGGGCGTAACGGTGGTGGTAGTCGACCAGGTCGAGGGCGAGCGGGAGGAGACGGGCCTTGCGGCCGCCGTACATCTCGCCAAGGAACTGGCGTTGCAGTTCCCAGATCGCTTCCTCGGGGATCTCCTCCTCCCGGACGTTCCCCCGCTTCTTCAGGAACGCCCCGAAGGCGGCCAGGAAGGCGGAAGGGGTCAGGCGCAGGGGGGCTACCACCGGGTTGAACCAGGCGACCGCCTTCCCGCGGCTGTAGAAGACGTCGCAGGCGGTGGCGAGCAGCGCGGCCTCGGCCAGCTCGTCCGCGGAGAAATCCGGCGTGGAGGTAACGGTGTAGGGCGGATCGGGAAGGTGGGCGAGCTTTACCTGGTCGGCCTTCCGGTACAGCCGGGTGCCGGGGAGCACCGCGAGCGGGAAGATGTCGAGGTGGTTCGGATAGAGCGCGAGGGCGAAGTCGAGCGACTGGCGAAAGAGCGGCAGCGAGTCTCCCGGGAGCCCGTAGATGAGGTCGAAGCCGAAGATGGCGCCGGTTTCGTTGAGGAGCATGACCCGGTTGCGGAAATCGTCGGGGTCGAATCCCCTTCCCACCGCCCGCATCACGGCCGGATGGGAGCTCTGGAGCCCAATCTGCAGCGAACAGGTGATGGAGGCGAAGAGCTCGGCCATTTCCTCGTCGATGAATTCGCTCCGCACCTCGAAATGGAAATGCACCCCCGGGGCGATCTTCCGGATCAGCCGGAGGATCTCTTTGGCGCGCTCCGGGATCTTGTTGAAGGTGGAATCGAGCACGAAGACCTGGGGAACCTTCAGGCGGGCGAAGAGCTTGAGCTCCTCCCGGATCCGCTCCAGGGCAAAGCGCCGGACCCCGCCCCCTCCCTTGTGGTCGAAACAGAAGGCGCAGGCGAAATCGCAGCCCCGCGAGAGCTGCCAGAGGACACCTCCGGTGGCGGCGGGATCGAGGAGTCCGCCCAGGTACGGGGAGGGTATCGCCTCGAGGTCGAAGGGCGGGGAGGGCGGTGCGCTCCCCTCGCCGGGGAGAAGGAGCCCGGGGACGTCCCGCAGCGCCCCTCCCGACGCGAGCCGCCGGACGGCTTCACGGAAGGGCCCCTCCCCCTCTCCCATGATCAGGAAGTCGAAGGGGGCGGGCGCCGATAGCGGGGACGGATTGGCGGTGACCTCGGGCCCGCCGGCGCAGATGGTGAGGTCCGGCTTGAGCCTTTTCAAGGCGCGGGCAACCTCGACCGTCTCTTCCCTGCTCCATACATAGACGGAGAAGGCGACCAGGTCGGGACCGGTGGAGAGGATCTCCCGGGCCCCTTCCTCGGCGGAGGTCTCCAGGTAGAGGTCGCAGAGCCCGCTCGACACCCGTCCCGCGAGACCGGCGTCGGCATCCAGCACGGACTTTAAGAACGCGCAGGCGAGCGGCACCGCCTGGGGGGAGCGCCGGGGATGAATGGTAACCAGGGTGATCTTCATCGTTTGGATAACTTCTGGCGGGCCTTGACGCGCGGCTTGCCCTCCTCGATGACCACGACGAGGTCGACCTCTTTCGCGCCGTACTTGCTGAGGATGGCGGGTTTCTGCTTTTCGATGGCCTTGAAGAGCGCCTCGCGGGTGACGTTATTGACCGGCAGGTTGCAGGCGCGGCGGGCGGTGAGGTACTGCTGGTAGACCCTTTCCATCTCTTCGCCGTTGGAGACGGGAGCCTGCCGGGCAGGTTTCTTCTCCTGGTTAAGGGTCATCCGGAAGCGCTCGCGCTCGTATTTCCCCTCCTCGATCAGGCGGTTGATCCGGGTCCATTTCTGGCGGTGGACGTTGAGGGCGGCCACGGCGGAGTCGTAGCGGAAACGGTCGCGGGTGTTGGTGATGCTCACGTTCTGGTAGCGGCGGACCTGGCGTTCGACCTCGTCGAGCAGGCGCACCGGTTCCCTCTTCTCGATACCGAAAAAGTACTGCTCGTACTTTATGATCAGCTCGCGGAGGTCCTGCTCCAGTCGCGCGATGTCTTCAGTGGTGCCCATTCCGCCTCCCTGGCGAACTATAACGGTAACTTGGGCCCATGTAAATCGCAAAAAATAAGGAAATCGCGCCCGGTTGCGGGGGGGCAAAGACTTGACTGACGTTGGCAATGTTGCTAGAAGTAGAAACTTATCATTTACTAACTTGTATACAGAAATGGAATTCCTTCGCCGGCCGGCGAAGGTGAGGAGAACTCATGGCGAAGCTTTCCGCTGTCGTACTGGCCGCCGGGATGGGGACCAGAATGAAGTCCGCCCTGGTAAAGGTGATGCATCCGCTCGCGGGTGCTCCGATGATCGCGTGGCCGGTGGCCGCCGCCTTCGAGGCGGGGGTCGATGCCGCCGTGCTGGTGGTAGGGCACCAGCAGGAAAAGGTCCGCGGCTATTTCGCGCAAGGGGAAAAGGAAGTCTCCTTTGCCGTCCAGGCCGAGCAGCTCGGTACCGGCCACGCGGTGCGCTGCGCAATGCCGCACCTTTCCGCCGGGACCGATACCGTGCTGATCCTCTGCGGCGACACCCCGCTTCTGACCGCCGCCACGCTGGGCGCCATGGTCAAGGTGCACGAGGCGAGCGGCGCCACCCTGACCGTGATGACTGCCCGCTTCGCCAACCCTTTCGGCTACGGACGGGTCCTCAAGGGCGATGACGGAAGCGTCACCGCCATCGTCGAGGAGAAGGACGCGAGCGACGAGGAGCGCAGGATCCAGGAGGTGAACGCCGGGGTCTACTGCGTGGACCGCGCCTTCCTGGCCGAGGCGGTGGAGAAGCTCGACGCCAACAACGCCCAGGCCGAATACTACCTGACCGACGTGATCAAGCAGGCCGTCGGCCAGGGGCGCAAGTGCCTCTCCTACACGGTGGCCGATCCCGCCGAGATCTCCGGCGTCAACGACCGGGTGCAGCTCGCCGAATCGGCGCGCATCCTGAGGGGAAGGATCAACCGGGAGCTGATGGTTTCCGGGGTGACCATGATCGACCCGGCCGCCGTCTATATCGACCGCGGCGTCACGATCGGCCGCGACACGGTGATCCACCCCGGCGTCACCATCACCGGCCAGACGGTGATCGGCGAGGGGTGCGAGATCGGGCAGGGTGCGGTAATCAGCGCCAGCCGCATCGGCGACGGGAGCGTCATCAAGGCGGGGAGCGTCATCGAGGAGGGGCATCTCCACGAGGAGGTGCAGATCGGCCCCATGGCGCACCTAAGGCCCGGCTGCGAGCTGATGGCCAAGGTCAAGATCGGCAACTTCGTGGAGACCAAGAAGATCGTGATGGGGAAAGGGTCCAAGGCCTCCCATCTCACCTACCTGGGGGACGCCACCATAGGGACCGGGGTCAACATCGGCTGCGGCACCATCACCTGCAACTACGACGGCGTGAAGAAACATCACACAACCATCGAGGACGATGTCTTCGTGGGAAGCGACGTACAGTTGGTGGCGCCGGTCAAGGTGGGAAGGAACTCTCTGATCGCGGCGGGAACCACGGTAACAATCGATGTCCCCCCCGATTCTCTGGCTATCTCGCGTACTCCCCAAGTCAACAAGGAGGGGTGGAAGCTGAGAAAGGGAAAAGGTTAGAACTTTTTTTCCTGGAAACTTGCCACAATTTCCCCAACCCTGCTATACTCATGTACTCCGAGATTAGACGAAATAGAGAAATGGGAACAGGGTTGGGATCTCCACTCCCTCCTCACGTAGCCTTTTCACTGTCAGAATCATCATTTTAATTCGCCGCGGCTATCGACGCCGGACCCGGGGTTCTCAGAACTGCCGGGCCGGCGGCGTTGGCCAGAAGGGGTGTCACATGTGCGGTATCGTGGGATACACGGGGGGCAGGGATGCCACCTCCATCATCATCGAAGGACTGAGAAAGCTCGAGTACCGCGGGTACGACTCCGCCGGGATCTGCACCATAACCGAGGGGAAGGCGAGCATCAAGCGCAGCGAAGGAAAGCTCATCAACCTGGAGCGCCTTCTGGCCGCCGATCCGATTGACGGCACGGTCGGCATCGGGCACACCCGCTGGGCCACCCACGGGCGCCCCTCCGAGATCAACGCCCATCCCCACCAGGCCGGGAGCGTAGTGGTGGTCCACAACGGGATCATCGAGAACTACCTCCAGCTCCGCGACCAACTGAAGGCGGAGGGGGCCACCTTCAAGAGCGAGACCGACACCGAGGTCATCTCGCACCTGATCGAGTCCAAAAGGAAGAAGACCGGCAACTTCGAGACCGCCGTGCGCGAGGCGCTGGCCGTTTTGGAGGGAGCCTATGCGGTCTGCATCCTGTGCGAAGACGAGCCGGGGGTGCTGATCGCCGCCAAGCTCGGCGCGCCGATGGTGGTCGGCCTGGGCGAGGGTGAATACTTCGTCGCCTCCGACATCCCGGCCATCCTCTCCCATACCCGCTCCATGATCTTTTTAGAGGACGGCGAAGTGGCGGTCTTCAAAAACGGCGGCGTGAAGTTCTCCACCATCGCCGGAGAAGCCCTCGAAAAGACCCCGCGCCACATCGACTGGTCCCCGCACATGGCCGAGAAGGGTGGCTACCGCCACTTCATGCTCAAGGAGATCTTCGAGCAGCCCCGCGCGGTCAGGGACACCATCGCCGGCAGGCTGCGCGAGGTCGAGGGCGACGTCTACCTCGAAAACCTGGAGATGACCGACGCCGACCTGCAGAAGATCGACCGGATCTGCATCATCGCCTGCGGCACCTCCTGGCACGCGGCGCTGGTCGGCAAGTTCCTGATCGAAGAGCACTGCCGGGTGCCGGTGGACGTGGACATCGCCTCCGAGTTCCGCTACCGCAACCCGGTCGTGAACGACAAGACCCTGGTCATGCTGATCTCCCAGTCCGGGGAGACCGCCGACACCCTGGCCGCCATGCGCGAGTCCCGGCGCCGCGGCGGCAAGGCGGTGGCCATCTGCAACGTGGTCGATTCCTCCATCGCCCGCGAGGCCGACGGCGTCATCTACACCCACGCAGGACCCGAGATCGGGGTCGCCTCCACCAAGGCCTTCGTGACCCAGCTGATCGCGCTCTACCTCTTCACCATCCGGCTCGGGCGCGCCCGCGGGGCGATGAGCTGCGAAGAGGGGAGAAAGCTTATCTCCTCCATCGTGCGGGTCCCGGCCCTCATGGAAGAGACCCTGAAGTTGAACGAACAGGTGGAGAAGGTGGCAAGAAACTACATGGCCGCCCGCGACTTCCTCTACCTGGGGCGCGGAATGAACTATCCGATCGCGCTGGAAGGGGCCTTGAAGCTCAAGGAAATCTCCTACATCCACGCCGAGGGGTACGCAGCCGGCGAGATGAAGCACGGCCCGATTGCCCTCATCGACGAGAACATGCCGGTGGTGGTGCTGGTACCGAAGGGGGCCAACTACGACAAGGTCTTCTCCAACATGGAAGAGGTCAACGCCCGCGGCGGCCGCGTGATCGCCGTCTGCTCGGCCGGCGACGAGAAAGTGAAGTCCAAGGTCGAAGTGGCGCTGGAGATCCCCGAGGACGGCGAGGACGTGGTGCCGATCATCGTCTCCATCCCGATGCAGCTCTTGGCCTATCACGTGGCGGTCCTCAAGGGAACCGACGTCGATCAGCCGAGAAACCTCGCCAAGAGCGTTACCGTCGAATAGACCTCCCCGCCGATCCGGTTCCCCTTTCACCTACGTTCCCTCCCCTTCAGGGGGAGGGACGGGGTGAGGTTGGGGTGACTGCCAAAAAAATTTCTGCCGCCTTCCCCCCCCGTTTCATGAGATATCCGTTTAACCATCCCCAGTCGTTTCGTAGCATTGGGAGTGCTTAATGCGCAAATCCCTGCTTCCTCATTATACTCTCCCCGTCCAACGCCACCTCACCCATCGCCCTCCCTCTTGCCTTCGAAACCTCCTTCTGTAAACTCGTTCGGAGAAGTACCAATTCGAGGAAAGGAGGCCCCGTATGCCGAAGAAGAATCAGCAACGGCCGAAGAGACCATTGACAACCTGGCTGGCCGGGGAGCAGATACCCGGTTTGCTGGCCCAAACAAGCGCCATCCTGGGGCGCGTCGCCGCTCACGACTGCTATCGGCCGGGACAGAATCCGTCGGCAGTGGACGCCATCCTTACATCGATGGCTAAGGGACACGCGACACTCAACCAGGCCTATCTCGCGGTTTTGGGCGGGGACACCTCCCAGACCGCTCTGAGGGACGAAACCAAGGCGAAGCTGGTGATGGATGTCTACCACTTCGGTAACTGGGTCGAAATCCTTGGGCGGGACAATCCCGATGCGATGCTCAATACCGGCTACGCGCCCGCCACCTGGGTGGCGAGGAACATGGTGCCGCCGCTTTTGCGTGTCACGGCCACGGGGCTCAGACCTTCGCACGGAAGTCACCTGAGGAGCATGAGAATCAAGTTTGCCGGGGCCAAAGGGGTGAGGTCCTGGGAGCTCTGGTGGACTGCGTCGGATCCCTCCGTCGAGGGGAACTGGGGTTTCCTGAAGAGCGGATCGACCACCAAATTCGAGTTCGACGGGCTCGAGCCGGGGAGGCTGTACTATTTCCGGATCAGGGGGGTGAACTCGCGCGGGCCCGGGCCTTGGTCCGCGGTGGTGAGCCTCCGGGCGATCTGAAGTAGCATTCCGGGGGCCAGGCATCCCGCCTGGCCCCGTTCCCTCTCCCCTTTCTTGAATCTTCCTCCTTCAGCGCAAACCTCGGCCGCAACTCTTCTGGGCCCGTTGCGCCAATCCCAATCCCTTCATAACGGCGAGTTGTCCTTCCCTTATCTTGTGAGCTGGTTGACTTAGGTCCCCCTGCATCAAGCGCTGGCCGGTGGGAATAAGCAAAAACCCGCCGCACCAAGCTTATTTCCGTGGAACCAAGCTTATTTCCGGTGAAGGTAAGTTCGTTTCCAGCGTTTCAAGTCACAATCCTCCCCGTCGAAGGATTCCTTCTCCGGCTGTCAACTCCGGACGCCTCGTTTTCAACAAAAAACGTTCATTTTTTGTTCCAGCGTCGAGAGTTTAAACTCCCACCGGTGGATTTAAGCTTGAGTCGGCGGATTCTTGCTTGAATCCGCCGAATTTTGCTTGAGCCCTGCGGCCCAAGCTTGGGACGGTGGCAACGATGGATGAGCCTGTGGCGAAGCGGGTTATCGGGTAATGATTAGAATGCCTCGAAGTCGTCGTCGGGCGCATCGGGTGCGGGGACAAGGTCGCTTCCCACAGTGGCTTTCCGGGAGGCGCCGCCCCGCCCGGAGGCGGCCTTGGTCAACGCTACGTGCTTGGCGGCGGTTTTGACGGGTGCTGGGCGGCGAAGCTCGTGGCCGGCGCCGAGGTTGAAGAAGGCGATGGAGCCTTGGAGCTGCTCGGCCTGGCCGTTCAGCTGTTCGGCGGTGGAGGCCATCTCCTCGCTGGCGGAGGCGTTTTGCTGGGTGACGTGGTCGAGCTGCTGGAGCGCCTTGTTGATCTGGTCTGCCCCGCTCTCCTGTTCGTGACAGGAGGCGCAGATCTCCTGGACCAGTTCGGCGGTGCGCTGGATGTCCGGTACCATCTCGTCGAGCATCCTCCCGGCCCTTTCGGCAATCTCGACGCTGTTGAAGGAGAGCTCGGAGATCTGCACCGCGGCCCCCTGGCTCCGCTCGGCGAGCTTTCTCACCTCGGAGGCGACCACGGCGAATCCCTTGCCGTGTTCTCCGGCCCGGGCGGCCTCGATGGCGGCGTTCAGGGCCAACAGGTTGGTCTGGCGGGCGATCTCCTCGATGATCACGATCTTGCCGGTGATCTCCTTCATCGCCTCGACCGTCTGGGTGACGGCCTTCCCGCTTTCCTTGGCGTGAGTGGCGCACTGCACGGCGATCCGCTCGGTCTGGGTGGCGTTTTCGGCGGTCTGGGTGATGCTCGACGACATCTCCTCCATGCTGCTCGTGACCTGCTCCGCCGCCGAGGCCTGCTCGCTCGCCCCCTGGCTCAGTTCCTCGGCTCCGGCCGAAAGTTGCTGGCTTCCGGAGGCGACGCCGTGGGAGGCACCGGTCACTCCTTCCACCACCTCGCGTAGCCTTTCCACCATATCGTTGAGGGCATGGGCAAGCTGCCCTACTTCGTCACGGGAGTTGGCTTCCATCTTCTGGGTGAGGTCTCCGGCGGACACCGCCTGGGCGAAGGCGACTCCGTAGCGAAGCGGGAGGGCGATCATACGGGCGATGAAAAGCCCGAAGAGCACCGCGAGGATGGTCCCCGCGGCGACGGCGGCCACCATCCGTTGCGATGCGCTGGATGCCACGGCACTGTTGTCGTCGGCGGTCGTTTTGGCCTGTTTGAGTTTGGCGGCTACCAGGCGGTCGATGACCTCCTGGTAGTGGACGGCGGATTTCTTCCCGTCGCCGGTGAGGATGGTGCGGGCTTCGGCGTCGCGGTCGAGGTCGGCGAGCTCGATGACCTTCTCGATGTAACGGCCGTACTCCACCCGGACCTGCTTGTAGTCGTCGAGGAGCCGCCTGCCTTCCTCGCCGGTAAGGGTCTTTTCCACGGCCTTGACCTTCCCGGTGATCTCGGACCGCAGCGCCTGGATGGTGGCCTTGATGCGGGCCTTTTCGGCGGGATCGTTGGTCTCGACGAGGTCGCGCAGGTTGATCCGCACCCGCTGGAAATTGACTGCCATGGTCCCCATGTCGCCAAGCGGGACGGTGACGGTCTCGTACAGCCTGGCGTCGGCCGCTTGGATCTGCCGGATCTTCGTGATCCCGATCCAGCCGATGACGGCGGCGATGACGGCCAGGGTGAGAAAACTGATAACCAGTCTGCTGCCGATCCGCATGTCTTTGAACCACTGCATTTAGTACCCTCCGTGCCTGCGCCAATACTCATAAAAAATAATCTGGATTGCGAAAATGTGCCGCCAGCCTTTGGAGTTGCCTGGGAAGGCGGACTATTATCAATTGATCGACAGGTTGTGGGAGTTCTTAAGAGAATTCTGCCTGGGAAGGGACCCAAAGGGACTCAAGGGACCCAAGGGAAAAGGACCCAAGGGACAACAGGGACCTCAGGGACTTAAGGAAGGGACAACGGCAAAGGTGCTGCTATCATTTTCTTCAATGGCAATATGTGTCCCTGCTGTCCCTGCTGTCCCTGTGGTCCCTGGTTTCGAAGGAGGCTCTTATGGCTGGCTTTATTCCGCCACACGGCGGGTACCACTCTTTGCTCTCCTACCAAAAGGCGGTCATCGTGTACGACGCTACAGTCTACTTCTGCAACCGCTTCATTGACCGCCGCAGCCGCACTCACGACCAAATGGTCCAGGCCGCCCGCTCGGGTAAACAGAATATCGTCGAGGGCTCCCTAGCCTCTGCAACCTCCAAGGAAACCGAAATCAAACTCACCAACGTCGCTCGCGCTAGCCTCGAAGAACTCCTCGAGGATTACCGCGACTTCCTCCGCTCTCACGGCGCTGCCGAATGGGACCGCAACCACCAACAGGTCCTCCGCCTTCGCAAACTGGTCCGCCTCCCCGACGCTAATTACGATACCTTCCGCTCCGGCATCGAACACTCCGACTCTGCCTTCTCCGCCAACACCATAATCGGCATCGTCAAGGTCACTAACTTCCTCCTCGATCACCAATTGACCCAACTGGAGGAGGCTTTCCTGCGGGAGGGGGGATTGCGCGAAAAAATGACCCACGCCCGCCTCGAAGCCCGCAACTCCCAGCGCCACCAGAAATGATCCCCTCTCCGCATCTACCCTCGCCGCTTTAAAGGGAGAGCCGAAGCCCGGGGTAGGGTTGGGGAGGGTACCTTCGCCTTCCCTGCGAGGGCTTCCACGTGCATTCCCTTTTGACCTGAACCCGGCGAGGTGCTATAAGTAGGGGCGCTGTTCCCTGCGCTCATGGGCGCCTCAAGGATTGCCTCATCATGAAACTGCTTCACAACCTGAACCCTCCCCAGAAGGAGGCGGTGCTCCACGGGGAAGGGCCGCTCCTCATCCTCGCCGGCGCCGGCTCCGGCAAGACCCGCGTCATCGTCCACCGCATCGCCTACCTCATCCACGAACGCGGCATCCCCCCCTGGCAGATCCTCGCGGTCACCTTCACCAACAAGGCGGCCGGCGAGATGCGGGAGAGGATCCTCGACATGGTTGGCTCGGCGGAGGTTCCGTTCATCTCCACCTTCCATTCCAGCTGCGCCCGCTTCTTGCGCCACGATATCCACCACCTGGGCTACGCATCCAACTTCGCCATCTACGACGACAAGGACTGCGAGCGCCTTCTCAAGGAGGTGGCCGGTGAGCTCCTCTTGGACGAGAAACGCTACCCGGTGAAGGCGCTCTCGGCGGCCATCGACGAGTTCAAGAACTCGGGATGCCTCCCCGGCGACGCCCCGACCGGCACCCCCTACCAGGCCACCATCGCCCGGGTCTACGCCAATTACCAGGATCGCCTCAAGCGCTGCAACGCGGTGGACTTCGGCGATCTGCTTCTCCTCACCGTCCGCCTCTTCGAGGAGCATCCGGACGTCCTCTCCCGCTACCAGCAGCGCTACCAGTGGATCATGGTGGACGAGTACCAGGACACCAACGCGGTCCAGTACCGGCTGGTCCGCCAGCTCGCCGGGGAGCGGAGAAACCTCTGCGTGGTCGGGGACGACGACCAGTCGATCTACGGCTGGCGAGGCGCCGATATCCGCAACATCCTGGAGTTCGAGAAGGATTTTCCCGGCGTCAAGGTGGTGAAGCTCGAGCAGAATTACCGCTCCTCCCGCAACATCCTCGACTCGGCCTGGAACGTGGTGGAGAAAAACCGCGGCAGAAAGCCCAAGCGCCTTTGGACCGACAACCCGGAAGGGGAGCAGATCCACTACCGGACGCTCCCCAACGAGTGGGAGGAGGCCCGCCTGCTCTGCCGGGAGACGGCCCGCTTCCTGGAGGAGGGGGGGACTCTCTCGGACGTGGCGGTCTTCTACCGCACCAACGCCCAGTCCCGCGTCATCGAGGACGCCATGGTGGCGGCCAGCATCCCCTACCACATGGTGGGCGGGGTCCGTTTCTACGCCCGCCTCGAGATCAAGGACATCCTCGCCTACCTGAAGGTGCTCGACAACCCGGCCGACGAGGTGTCCCTGAAAAGGATCATCAACACCCCGCCCCGCGGCATCGGCGCCGCTACCGTCCAGCGCATCTCGGAGTACGCCTCCCAGCGTGAGGTCTCCTTCTATGCCGCCATGATGGAGGCCGCCACCGGGACGCTCCTCTCCGGCGCGGCCCGCAACAAGGTGACCGCCTTCGCGGTGGAATTGAAGGGGTACCGGGAGCTGACGGAGAAGCTCCCGCTCGACGAGCTGACCGCCGCCATCATCCAGGACACCGGCTACCTGGCGCGCCTGAAGTCGCAGCGAACCGACGAGGCCCGGGAGCGGATCGAGAACCTCCAGGAGCTCGTCACCGCCATGCAGGTCTTCGAGGCGGGGCCCGGCGAGAAGGGGCTCGCCCCCTTCCTCGAGCAGGTGGCGCTGGTCTCCGACCTCGAGGAGGTGGGGGAGGGGAAGAAGTCCTCGGTCACCATGATGACGCTCCACTCCGCGAAGGGGCTCGAGTTCCCGCTGGTCTTCATGATCGGCATGGAGGAGCGCCTCTTCCCGCACCTGCGTTCGCTGGAGGATCCTTCCCAGATGGAGGAGGAGCGGAGGCTTTGCTACGTCGGGATGACCCGGGCCAAGAAGCGCCTCTTCCTCACCAACGTGAGGAGGCGCCACATCTTCGGGCAGGAGCAGATGAACCCGCCGGCCCGCTTCCTGCGCGACATCCCGGCGGAGCTTCTCGACCAGGCCGACGAACTCCAGCAGTACCAGCAACAGCGCTCCTTCGGCTACCAGGAGCCGGCCTACAGCTATGACGGCGACCGCGGCACCTCCTTCCGGGAGCCCGCCTCCTCGCGCGGCGGCTCTTTCCGCGAGCCGGAAGCCCCCCGCGGCGCTTTCCAGCACCCCCAGCAGGCTCCGCCCCCCCCCTCCCACAACCTCGCCTCGCTCTTCGAGGAGGAGATGGAGCCGGAGGCGGACAACGAGGTCCGCATGGTCCCCGAGCATCACGAGGACGGCGTCTTCATCGGGATGCGGGTGCGCCACGCCCAGTTCGGACGGGGGACCATCCGCAAGATCGAGGGGGAGGGGGACAACCAGAAGGTGATCGTCTGGTTCAACTCGATCGGCCCCAAGAAGCTCCTGGTCCGCTTCGCCGGGCTGGAGAGGGATTGACGGCGGGTAGCCCGCCGGGAGGAGAAGATAGATGGATAAACCGGTGATTGCGGTGACCATGGGGGACCCGAGCGGGATCGGCCCCGAGATCATCGCCGCTGCCCTGGCCGACCCCGCGGTAGCCTCCCTGGCCCGACCGCTGGTGCTCGGCGACCGCCAGGCCATGGAGCGCGGGATCGAGGCGGCCGGGGTCTCCCTCGTCATCGAGAGCCTGGACGGCACCCTTCCCCCCGCCGCCCCCGCCCCGGGCGTCCTCTACCTTAGGGAGCTCTCCCACTTAGCCGCTGCCGACATGGTCTACGGCCGTCCCACCCCCGCGGGGGGCGACGCCTGTTTCCGCTACATCTGCGAGGCCGCCCGTCTCTGCCTGGAGGGGGAAGCCGCCGCCATGGCCACCGCCCCCATCAACAAGGAATCGATGAATTCCGCCGGGCACCACTACCCGGGGCACACCGAGCTCTTGGCGGAACTGACCGGCACCGAGGAGTTCGTCATGATGCTGGCGGGCGACCGGCTGCGGGTCACCCTGGTCACCATCCACGAGGCGCTCGCCAAGGTCCCCGGGCTGGTCACCTACGAGAAGGTCCTCTCCACCATCCGCATCACCCACCAATCCCTCTCCCGCTGGTTCGCGCCCAACCCGAAGCTCGCCGTGCTGGCGCTGAACCCGCACTGCGGCGAGGGGGGGATGTTCGGCGGCGAGGAGAGCCGGATCATCGCCCCCGCCATCGAAGCCGCCCGCCAGGAAGGGATCGACGCGGAGGGGCCGCTCTCCGCCGACACCCTTTTCCATTTCGCCGCTTCCGGAGGCTACGACGCCGTGGTCTGCATGTACCACGACCAGGGGCTCATCCCCCTGAAGCTCCTCCATTTCGACGACGGGGTCAACGTCACCCTCGGGCTTCCCATCATCCGGACCTCGGTCGATCACGGCACCGCCTATAATCTTGCGGGAACCGGCAAGGCCTCGGCCGCGAGCATGAAGGCGGCCTTCGTCATGGCGGCCGGGATGGCCGGACAGGGAGCGCCCGGCCGCGGGGGCGAGGAGGCCTCCAACCGATGAAAAAATACTTCTGGTGGGGCGTTGCCGCCGTCGCCCTCTACATCGTCTACGTCGGCGTCTCCCTCTTCTTCCTCCCTCCCGTCGAGACCCTCAAGGACCGGAAGACCAACGTCACCATCCAGGTCAAGGACTGGCACGGCGATTACCACCCTCTCGTGGTCGGCCCCAAGAACCGTTACTGGACCCCTTCGCCGTCGATCCCCCCCGAGATGAAATGGGCGGTCATCGTGGCCGAGGACTCCAATTTCTACAAGCACGAAGGGGTCGATCTGAAGGCCTTGAAGAACGCCATCAAGTACGACCTCGAGAAGAAGAGCTTCGCCCGCGGCGCCTCCACCATCACCCAGCAGGTAGCCAAGAACCTCTTCCTCTCCCGGGAGAAGACCATCACCCGTAAGGTGAAGGAGATCTATCTCGCCCGCCGGATGGAGCAGGAGCTCACCAAGGGGAGGATCATCGAGCTCTACCTGAACGTGATCGAGCTGGGCCCCATGGTCTACGGCATAGGCCACGGCTCGCACTACTACTTCGGGAAGTCCCCCTCCGCGCTGACCCCGCGCGAGTGCGCCTTCCTGGCCGCCATGCTCCCGGGGCCCCGGGTGGCCTACAACCCGTACAAGAACCTCGGCAAGGTCCTGAAGCGGTCGAACATGATCCTGAGGCTTTTGGCCGAGAAGGGGGTCCTCTCCCAAGGGGAGTACCAGGCGGCCCTCAACGAGATTCCCAACCTCGGCCGCATGCAGAAGAAGGTCGACGAGAGCATCAAGCAGGTGGAGGTCATGAAGAACATCTCCAGCGCCCGGCTCCCCGAAGCGGCCGAACCGAAGCCCGAAGGGGGCGGGACGGCCGGGGAGGAACCCAAGGAGGGTGTCCAGGATAAAGGGGCTCCGCCCCAGCCCCCGGCCCCCGAGCAGCAAGCGCCTCCGGCTGCCCCCGGCGACGCCACGGAGGGGGCGAAACCGTGACACTCCCTCATTACTCCCTCCCCGCCTCCCTTCCGCTCCCCCTCCCCGCCCCGGGGAGGGGAGGCACGATCTCTCCCGTTCTCTCCCGATCTCTCCCTAATTGGTTCCGTAGCGCTCAAGTTCACATTAATTTTGCCGATGTGTGCAGTGGAAGCGTATCCTGCAACAATCGGAGCCCTAGATGCAAAGAGCGATAACAGGGACTGTGGTGGTAGTGGACGACGACCCGCTCGTCCTGGAGAGCGTGGCGATGCTTTTGACCGCCAGCGGCTTCGAGGTGAACCCTTTCTCTGACGCCCGTGAGGCCTTGAGCCTCATCGAGCACTCCCCTCCCCACGCGGTGGTCACCGATGTGAACATGCCGGGGATGGGGGGGATCGAGCTCCTGGAGCGGATCCACGAGCTGGACCGTGACATCCCGGTGATCCTGATGACCGCCTACGCCGAGCTCAACATGGCGGTCAACGCGATCAAGAAGGGGGCCTTCGACTTCATCATCAAGCCGTTCAAGCCCCCCTACCTGATCCACTCGGTGGAGAAGGGGATCAACTACCAGCGGCTTTTGCTGGTGGAGAAGAACTACAAGATGGAGCTCGAGCGCACGGTGGCCCAGCGGACCCGCGAGCTGGCCGACGCCCTGGTGCAGATGCGCAACATGAGCATGGAGACCATCGAGCGGCTGACGGCGGCGGCCGAGCTCCGCGACGAGGACACCGGCCGCCACATCTTCCGGATCGGCCTGTACGCGCGGCTTTTGGCCGAGAAGATGCGGCTTCCCTGGAAATTCGTGGACACCATCGCCATGGCGGCCACCATGCACGACGTCGGCAAGATCGGGATCCCCGACTCCATCCTCCTCAAAAGGGGACCGCTCACCGCCGACGAGTTCACCATCATGAAGAGCCACAGCCAGATCGGCGAGAAGATCCTCTCCGGCTCGACCTACAAGGTCCTCCAGATGGCGGCCTCCATCGCGCTCAACCACCACGAGCGCTGGGACGGCACCGGCTATCCCAACGGCCGCAGCGGGGAGGATATCCCGATGGAGGGGCGGATCGTGATGCTGGTGGACCAGTACGACGCCCTGAGGAGCAAGCGGGTCTACAAGCCCGCGCTCGACCACGAGACCACGGTGCGGATCATCACCGAGGGGGACGGGCGCACCATGCCCGGACACTTCGATCCCGCCGTCTTGGAGGCGTTCCGCGTCCACGCCGGCGGTCTGGAAGAGATCTACCGGACCAACTGCGACCAGTAGCACCGTAGCACTTGGAGTAGCAATCCTTGCCTTCTTTCAGCCTCAAAATCAAGTTGACCCTGGCGGTCGTGCTCTTCGGCGCGGTGGTTTCCACCGTGTCCGGAGTGGGGCTCATCCTCTTTACCCGCGAGTTCAAGAAGAGCGTGGCGGAGCAGCAGTTTTCCCTGGTCTCCACCATGGCGGGCGAGCTGGACGACAAGATCCTGGCGGCCCAGCGCGAACTTTCCGCGGTGGCCCGCAGCATCCCGCCGGCGGCGATCAACGATCCTCAGGCTATGCAGCGCTTTCTGGACGGCCGTCTGGACGCCCAGCAGACGTTCGCCGACGGGGTCGGTTTCTTCTCCGCCAAGGGGATCCTGACCGCCTCGTCGCCGGGGCAGACCCCGCTGCTCGGGATGGATTTCTCCTCCAGCGATTTCTTCCGGCAGACGGTGGCCAGCGGGAAGGAGGGGATCTCCGAACCGTTCCGCTCGCAGGCGGGCGCCGGGCACCCGGTGGTCGTTTTCACCGCGCCGGTCTTCGCCGCCGGCGGCAAGGTGGCCGGCGTGGTGGGGGGGAGACTCGATCTTCTGGAGGAAAACTTCCTGGGGCGGCTCTCCCGGCTCAAGGTGGGGAAGAGCGGCAACTTCTTCCTGTTCAACAGCCAGAGGCAGCTGATCGTGCAGAGGGACCGCGAGCGCCAGGCGCGCGGCGAGATGCTGGCCCGTAACAACGAGCTCCTCCCGCGCGCCATCGCCGGGTTCGAGGGGAGCGGCGAGGCGGTGAGCCACACCGGGGTGCCGGTCCTCTTCACCTTCAAGAAGCTCGCCACCACCGGATGGATTCTCGGTACCCGGGTTCCCCTGGCCGAGGCGTACGCCCCCGTGGAGCGGGCACGCTCGCTGGTGCTCTGGAGCCTCGGGGTGGCCCTTCCCGCCTCGCTCATGCTGGTCTGGTTCTTCCTCCACCGGCTGACCGCCCCGCTGGTCCTTTTGGCCCGGCGGGTGGCGGAGAGCGGCGGTAGCGAGACCGGTTTTCAACCGGTGGTGGTACGGACCCGGGACGAGATCGGGATGCTGGCCGGGGTCTTCAACGAGGTGATGACCGAGCTCGCCGAACGGCGGCGCCTTCTGGAGCGGGAGAAGGGGTTCGCGGAAGGGCTCGTCCACCATACCGCCGTCCCCAGTTTCGTGATCGACGGCCGACACCGGGTCATCATCTGGAACCGCGCCTGCGAGGAGCTGACCGGGATGCCGGCGGCCGAGGTGATCGGCGGGAGCGACCCCTGGAAGGTCTTCTATCCCACCCCCCGCCCGGTGCTGGCCGACGTGGTGGTGGACGGAACGCTGAACGAGATGGCGGATCTCTATGAGTACTACGCGGACTCGCCGCTGATACACGAGGGGCTCCACGCGGAGGGGTGGTTCAAGCTCCGCGGACGCTCCCGCTACCTCACCTTCGATGCCGCCCCCATCCGGGACGCGGAAGGCTGCATCGTGGCGGCCATCCAGACCCTGCAGGACGTGACCCTGCGGGCGACCAACGAGGAACAGCTGAGGGGGATGGTGACGGCCATCGGGGAGAGCGAGGAGCGCTTCAGGAGGCTCGTGGAGCTTTCTCTGGACGGGATCGCCATCCTGGTGGGGCGCCGCTTCGAATTCATCAACGCGGCCGGGGCGGAGATGCTCGGGTTCGTGTCGCCCGACGAGCTGACGGGAAGGGAGATGCGGGAGTTCATCCAGCGGGATTCGGCCGAGCTTTTCCAGGAGCAGCTGGGATATACCGAGGAGAGCGGCGCCAACGCGCCGTGGATCGAGGAGCGGCTGTTACGGAAGGACGGGACGGCGGTGGAGGTGGAGATCGGGGTGAGCCCCTTCGTCTACCAGGGGAGCCACGCCCTGCAGGTGATCTTCAGGGACATCACGGAAAGGAAACTGGCCAAGGCCCGCCTGGAGACCCTGGCCCACTACGACTCGCTCACCTCGCTCCCCAACCGGGTGCTCTTCTTCGACCGGCTAAGCCACGCGGTGACCGAGGCCAAGCGCTTCCAGCACCCGATGGCGCTCATGTACCTGGACCTCGACCGTTTCAAGGAGATCAACGACACCCTGGGGCATGCCGCGGGGGACCAGGTGCTGGTGGAGACCGGGCGCCGCCTGAAGGAGTGCGTGCGCGGCTGCGACATGGTGGCCCGCATGGGGGGGGACGAGTTCACCGTCATCCTCGGGAAGCTGGCCGACGAGCTCGATGCCGCGGTGGTCGCCGAGCGGATCATCCACTCCCTCTCGGTCCCCTTCAACGTCGAGGGGACCCTGGCCACCATCGGGGTGAGCATCGGGATCTGCATCTACCCGACCTACGGCGGCGACCTGGACCAGATGACCCGCAAGGCCGACCTGGCCCTCTACCAGTCCAAAGAGCAGGGGCGAAACCGCTACTGCTTCTACAGCGACGAGATGGAGCAGGACAAGGTGGCTATGCAACCATGAGGCTCTTCGCCTCCTCCTCGTCGAGAGGCCCCTCCACGGTGAGCTCCCGCTCGGCGCCGTCGCAGTTGACCGCGATGCGGGCCGCGGTCCCCGGCTCGATCTTCGCGTAGCGGAGCAGCAGCCGTCCGGTGAGCACCAAAAGCTCCTCCGAACTCTCCCCCATCACGGCCGCCAGCGGGCTCATGCCGTCCAGCCAGTGCAGGGTCGCCTCCCCGGCCTGTACCGAGCGCTCCAGCATCTCGTTCTCCCCCTCGTTTCTCCCCAGGATGACCTTGGTCCGGTCGCCTATCCTGAAGTGCCTCCCCAGCTTGAGAAGACGGAAGTCCCGCATGTTGAGCCCGTCCGTGTGGTCGAAGACGTCCCGGATCTTGGGGACGAAGGAGAGCTCGGTCAACAGGCACCCCCCCGCCGGGCAGGGGTAGTTCTTGACGTCCAGCTCCTCGGCGAGATCCATCTGTTCCTTGCGGGAGCGCCCCTGGATGGAGAGGAGCTTCTCGCGGTCCACCCAACCCTCCTGCTCCGGGATGGTGGGGGAGAAGTGCTTGGCGGAGAGGGGGCGGAGCAAAAGCCCTTCGAGGCCGCTCTCCCGCTCGATGACCCGCAGGGTGTCGCGGCGCTGGCTCATGGGGCGCTGGCCGAGCACCTCGCCGGTGAAGACGAAGTCGGCACCGATCTCCTCCATGTACTCCTTGGCCTTCTTCAAAAGGAAAATCCGGCAGTCGATGCAGGGGTTTAGCCCCTTGCCGTAGCCGTGCTTGGGATTTCTCACGATCTCGAGGTAGTCGGCCCCCTTGTGCATCACCTTGATGGGGATCTTGAACTCCTCGGCGACCCGGACCGCCTCCGACTTGCAGCCGGCGTTCTTGCCGGTGCAGGTGCAGAAGGGGGAGGTGAAGTTGAGTGCTTCGACGGCGATACCCTGCTCGAGAAGGACCTTGACCGCCAGGGTGGAGTCGAGTCCCCCCGACAGAAGGCCGATTGCTTTGCGCTGCATGTTGCGTTCTCCTTGAATGGTTCCCCGAAGCATCGCGCCGCTTTAACCGCTGCGGGCGGCGTTCTGCACCGTCCGGCGGCAAGCCGGTGGCGCCTCGGACGGGAGGCGGCGGATCCGTTGGTGAAAATGGACCCGGCCGCTGTCCCATGAGAGGAGGGGTGATAAGCTTGATAGGCTAACATGAAGGGAGAAGGAAAGTAAAGGTTGTCGGCATGAGGTTTTTCGGGTAAATTCCCCTGGTGCCGTCGTCCCTAATTTTCCGGAGGTGCAGCCATGAACGGGCTTGTCAAGGAAGGATCCATTGGCGCGGTCCTCTTCAAATCGCAGATCATCACCGAGCAGGAGCTACGGGCCGCCCTCGAGGCGCAGAAGGTCTCGGGCTGCCGGATCGGTGAGGCGCTCGTGCGGCTGGGGGTGGTGACCCAGGAGGACATTGACTGGGCGCTCGCCAACCAGCTGAACATCCCGTACGTGCGGCTTAAGAAGGAGAACGTGGACGCCGACGCGGTGGCCCGGGTTCCCGGGGCGCTCGCCCGCCGCTACCAGATCTTCCCGGTCTTCCTGTCGGGGAGCGAGCTTTCGGTGGCCATGGCGGATCCCCTCAACAAGGAGGCGATCGACGAGCTCGGCCGGGTGACCGGCTGCCAGGTGACCATCTCGGTCGGCCTCATCCGCGAGATCAGGGAGATGCAGGATCTCTTCTATCCCGACCAGGAGGTCCCCGCCCTGGGCTTTCGTTCGGAACTCTTCCCCCCCAAGGCGATGGAGGCGATCAACGCCGACCTGACCGGGGGGACCCTGCTGAACCACCTCCTCTTGATGGTAGTCAAGCAGAAGCTCACCACCCTCGCGCTGCAGCCGCTGGGCGACGAGGTCTCCGTGGTGGGGCGCGGCGGCGGCCGCACCGCCGAGCTCGGGAGGCTCGATGCCGCCCGCTATGCCGACCTCGTGGCGCGCATCCGCAAGCTTGCCAAGGCGGCGCCTGCCCAGGAGATCTCCTCCACCGGCGTCCTCACCTTCGTCTACCAGGGGAGAAAGATCCCCTTCCAGGCCCTTTTGCTGCACGGGATAGGGGGGGAGTACGTCACCCTCAAGCTGAAGATCGCCCCGCCGGCCCTTTCCTGCTTCGCCGACCTGCGGGTGAGCGACGCGAAGACCCAGCAGCTCCGGGAGCTCGCCGCCGAGCGGGAGGGGCTCGTCCTCTTCGCCGGCCGGGACCCCGAGGAGCGCTCGCGGCTTATGGACCTCTTCCTGGACGAGATCGACAGCTCGCGCCGGATGGTGCTGGTGCTGGGCGAGCGGCTGGGGCGCGGCAACCGCCACTTCCCGCGCATCCCCCTGCAGCGGGACGGGGTCGACCAGAGCGCCTCGGTGATCGCTGCGGCGCTGGATCACGATCCCGACGTCCTCTTCGTCGACGACATCACCGCTCCCGAGGCCTTCCTTTCTGCGAGCAAGGCGGTCATGCGCGGCAAGCTCGTGGTGGCGGGGATCTCCTTCGGAGACAAGGGGTCGCTCCTCAAGCAGCTCCTCTACCTTAGGCAGAAGAACTACCTGATCCCCACCCACCTCAAGGGGACCGTCTCCTGCAAGTCCGTGCTGACGCTCTGCCCCAACTGCCGCGAGCGCTACCTCCCGGCTCCCGAGGAGCTCGCGGCCCTGCGGCTGCCGCCGTCCGGGCGGGAATACTTCCGTCCGCGGGGGTGCCCGGAGTGCGACCACACCGGCTACGGCGGGAGGCGCTATCTCCTCGACGTGATCCGCTTCGACAAGGCCTTCGTCGAGGCCTTCGAGATGATCGGCAAGAGCTCGGAGATCATTCAATACATGAAAGACAACGGTTACCGCGGCATCACCGAAGAAGGTGGCGATCTCCTGGAGAGGGGCGAAATCTCCCCGGGCGAATACGTGGCTTCCATACTACTGTGACGGAGAGCAGACATGGCAAGGATTGACGCACTGTTCAAACTGATGAGCGACAAAGGGGCATCGGACCTGCACCTTTCCACCGGGTCGCCCCCCATCTTCAGGTTGCGCGGCGAGATGGAGCGGCAGAACTTCAAGCCGCTCAGCCACGACGAGTTGAAATCGATCCTCTTCGAGATCCTGACCGAGAAGCAGCGGCAGACCTTCGAGGAGAAGCACGATCTCGACTTCGCCTACTCCGTTCCCGGCCTGGCCCGTTTCCGCGGAAACCTGATGATGCAGCACCGCGGGATCGCGGCCGTGTTCAGGATCATCCCGAGCAAGATCCTCTCCGCGGACGAGCTGAACCTTCCCGAGGGGGTGAGAAGGCTCACCACCCTGAAGAAGGGGCTCGTGCTGGTGACCGGGCCGACCGGCTCCGGCAAGTCGACCACGCTGGCCGCCATGATCGACCTGATCAACTCCACCCGGCAGGACCACATCCTGACCCTGGAAGATCCGCTCGAGTTCATCCACGAGAACAAGAAGTCGCTCTTCAACCAGCGCCAGATCGGCGAGCACTCCGACAGCTTCGCCTCGGCCCTGAGGGCGGCGTTGCGCGAGGACCCGGACGTCATCCTGGTCGGCGAGATGCGCGACCTGGAGACCATTCACCTGGCGATGAGCGCCGCCGAGACCGGCCACCTGGTGTTCGGGACGCTCCACACCTCCTCGGCCGCCAAGACCGTGGACCGCATCGTCGACGTCTTCCCGAAGGACTCCCAGGAGCAGGTGCGGGCCATCCTTTCCGAATCGCTCAAGGGGGTCATCTGCCAGCAGCTTCTGAAGACCGCCGACGGGAAGGGGAGGGTCGCCGGGCTGGAGATCATGATCGGGACCCCGGCCATCGGTAACCTGATCAGGGAAGGAAAGACCTTCCAGATCCCCTCCATCATGCAGACCGCCCGGAAGGACGGGATGCAGCTCATGGACCAGCACGTCCTCGACCTCCTGAAGACCAAGCGGGTCGCCCCCGAGGAGGCCTACCGCTGCTGTGTCGACAAGAAGCAGTTCGAACAGTACCTCACCGCCACGCCCGCGAGCTGAAGCACCTTCAAGCACCCTCACCCGGCCTGCGGCCATCCTCTCCCGCAGCAGGACGGGGATCTCCCCGGGCCCCTTTCCCGCTTCGCCGGGATGGGGCGGGGGTGAGGGAGCCCCGCGGCGGGCGGGTCTGAAAGGATCCTGCATGAAGTTCCCCATCTCCCCCCGGGCGCTACGCGTCCACCCGCCCCCCATCTCCGAGGTGAAGGGGTGGCTTTCCGAGGCCCGCTCCGGGCTCCCCCTCATCGATCTCTGCCAGGCCATCCCCGATTATCCGCCGCCGCCGGAGATGAACAGCTACCTCGCCTCCCTCACCTCCGATCCGGACATCTCCCGCTACTCGCCCGACGAAGGTCTCCCCGAGGTGCGCGAGGCGATCTGCACCGCCTACCGCGGCCTCTACGGGGCGTCGCTCGGGCCGGACGAGATCTGCCTCACCATCGGCGCGAGCGAGGCGTTCTGGCTCGCCATGGTGACCCTCTGCCAGTCGGGGGACGAGGTGATCGTCCAGCTCCCGGCCTACTTCGACCATCCCATGGCGCTGGAGATGCTGGGGATCCGCTGCGTCTACGCCCCCTTCAACGAGGAGAACGGGGGAATACCGGACCTGGCCACCATTTCCCGGCTGATCGGGGAGAAGACCCGGGCGATCCTGCTGGTGTCGCCGAGCAACCCGACCGGGGCGGTGATCCCGCCGGCCTTGGTGCGGGAGTTCTACCAGCTGGCCGCGTCGCGCGGCATTGCGCTGGTGCTCGACGAGACCTACAACAGTTTCATCACCGGTGGGGTGAGACCCCACCACCTCTTCGAGGATGCCTCCTGGGGGGACCATTTCATCCACATCGCCTCGTTCGGGAAGACCTTCGCCCTGACCGGCTACCGGGCCGGGATGCTGGCCGCCTCGCGGGAGTTCATCGGCCACGCGCTGAAGACTCAGGACACCATGGCGGTCTGCCAGCCGCGCATCACGCAGCATGCCGTCAAGTTCGGGCTGGAGCGGCTTTCAGGCTGGGTGGCGGCCAACCGGATGATGATGGAGCGGCGGCACCAGGTATTCCGCTCAGAGTTCCTGAAGGAGGGGAACCCTTTCCGGCTGGTGGCCAGCGGGCCGTTCTTCGGGTGGGTCAGGCATCCCTTCGAGGGGAGCACCGGGAGAGAGGTGGCAAGGAGAATGGTGACTGAGGCGGGGGTGCTGCTGCTGCCGGGCGAGGTGTTCGGCCCGGGGATGGAGAGCTATCTGCGGCTGGCCTTCGGGAACATCAAGGAGGAGGCTATACCGGAGGCGGTGGAAAGGTTCAGGAACTTCCCCGTAGGCCCCGGCGGCGCCACCGGCGCCCACACAGGCCTCGGCGCGTAAGGCCCCGAAGGCCCCGGTGGACCCGGTGGACCCGGTGGACTGGGTGGACTGGGTGGACTGGGTGGACTGGGTGAAGCCGGAGGTGACGTTCCCCCCTTTGCGAAGGGGGGACAGGGGGGATTTGCTTTTGACTCTCTCCCCACAAAAGCTGCCTTACTCCAAAAATGCCAAAAGCTCCCGGTTCACCTCTTCGGCGTGGGTCCAGTTGAGGCCGTGGGGGGCGCCGGCCACCACCATCAGGCGGCTTCCCTTCACCGCCTCGTGGGTCCGGCTCCCGGTGGAGACGAAGGGGAGGATGCGGTCGTTGTCGCCGTGGATGATCAGGGTCGGGATGTCGATCCGGATCAGATCGTCCCGGAAATCGGTCAGCCACGCCTGCACGCAGTCCAGGGGCGCTTTCGGTGACGCCGAGGCGGCCACGTTCCACGACAGCCGCACCACTTCCTCGCTCACCTTTCTCCCCCCAAAGACGTGCAGGTTATAGAAGTTGGAGAGGAAACTCGTGAGGAAGGCGGGGCGGTCCACCTGGATCGCCTGCTTGATCCTCTCGAATACGCTTCCTTCGACTCCCCCCGGATTGTCCGGGCTCTTCAACAGAAACGGCGTCACCGAGGCCATGAAGACGGCCCGCTTGACCCGCTCCTTCCCGTAACGCCCCAGGTACCGTGCCACCTCCCCCCCACCCATGGAGAACCCGACCAGGGTCACCTCCCGCAGGTCCAGTTTGGTCAAGAGCTTGTGCAGGTCGTCGGCCAGGGTCAGGTAGTCGTAACCGGACGCCGGACGGCTGGACATCCCGAACCCCCTCCGGTCATAGGCGATCACCCGGTGCCCCGCCTTCAAAAGTGCCGTCACCTGTTTCTCCCAAAAGACGCTGCTGAGTGGCCAGCCGTGGATCAGCACCACCGGCCTCCCCACTCCGTGATCCTCATAGTACAGGTCGATGTTGCAGGAGTTTTCCTTCCCAACCGTGATGTAGTTCATGGCGAACCTCCCTCTCCAGCCGATCGGCAGTCCCCGCCGAAGTGGAAACGAGATATGTTTGAGCACTTTAATGTGATACAACAATTTGCTGCCAAGTCAATGGAAGGGCTAGGGGGGGAGAAGGAGAAGGTCAGGGACGAGGGTATACGGGGGGGCAACCGGCTAGATGGGAGACGGAACGAAGGTGGGGCTTTTGCGCCGGGCTAGCGGCGCAGGAGGTGGTCGCTGGCGCAGGGGGCACGGTGGCGGCGCTCGCCGGACGACAGGGTGCAGGGTTCCGGCTCGCGCAAGGCGGTGCCGGGGACGCGGGGGGAGAGTTCGCTGATCGGGGCCACCGGGTGCCAATAGCGGTGGCTGGTGTCTCCCTGCGGTTCGTGGCGGTCCTGAACCGGACGCATATCGCTTGCTCTGTTCATCGGCACTCCGTGGCGGCGAACGCTGCGGCTAGATCCCGTGGTCGGGGTAGATCTTCTTGATCTGCTGGAGGGAGTCGAGATTCTCCAGGAAGAGCTCGACGAGCCCCGGGTCGAACTGCTTACCGGCTTCCTCGGCGATGGTGCTGACCACCTCGCTCTCCCCCCAGGATTCCTTGTAGCTTCTGCGGCTGGAAAGGGCGTCGTAGACGTCGGCGATGGCGACGATCCGCCCCAGCAGCGGGATCTCCTCTCCCTGCTTGCCGCGCGGCCGTCCGCTCTCGTCGGCGAAGCCCGGGAGGGGCTCCCCGCTTTCGGGATTGACGTGTCCCGGATATCCCCGGCCGTCCCAGCGTTCGTGGTGGTTCAACGCCACCATGGCCGCAGATTCGTCGAACTGGGAGTAGACGTCCGAGAAGAGCTCGGCGCCGAAGACGGTATGCTGCTTCATGGCGTCGAACTCCTCCGGGGTGAGCTTGCCGGGTTTCTTCAGGATGACGTCGGAGATGGCCACCTTCCCCACGTCGTGCAGCATGGCCGCCATCCTCAGGACGTCGCGGTTCTTGTCGATCTCTTGCTGGGGGACCCCGGCCCTTTGGGCCCAGGCGTCGTAGAGGACCACGGCGTAGGAGGCGACGCGGTTGACATGGGGGCCGGTCTCGTGGGGATCGCGCATCTTGGCCATCTTGTTCATCCTGAGGATGAGCTCGCGGGTGATCTTCGCCCGTTCGATGGCGTTGGCGGCATTGTTGGCGAAGTAGTCGACGATCTCCCCCTCGGCCTGGAAGGGGACCACCCGCCCGTCACCGTCGAGCGCGTTGATCAGCTGAAGCACCCCGATGACGTCGTTGCGGAAGTTCTTCAGGGGAACGGTCAGCATGGAATGGGTCCGGTAGCCGGTCAGGTCGTCGTAGCTGCGGTCGAAGGAATAGGGGGAACCGGCCGGCATGCTGTCCACGTCGGGAATGTTGACCGCGGTACCCTGGGCGGAGACATACCCCGCGATCGAGTGGTTGTTGACGGGGATGGTGAAGGTGGAGTACGGGAGCTTCTTCCCGGGGGGGAGCTGACCCTGGAGGGTGTCGTTTTGGGCGTGGCTGAACTTCAGGCCGTCGGATTCTTTGATGTAGATGGAACCGGCGTCGCAGTTGGTGAGGGCGCGGGCCTCGCTCAGGATCTTCTCCAAAAGGAGATCGATGTCCTTGATCTGGGAGATTTCCAGCCCCAGCTTGACTACCTTTTCGAGAATCGCTACCGGTCGTTCCATGCTCGTCGCTCTGTCCTTCGGTATGCCGATGATGCCATGGGGAGTGCGGTTCTTTCCCTTACACGTGCCTGCCGATCACCCGCGCGATCTCGCCCAGCGCCTGCAACTCGCCCGGCGAAAAGTTCTTGAGCCCGTCGTCGTTGGTCCCCTTGCGGGAGACCTGGAGTACCCCCCTCACCTGGTCGTCCCGCAGTATGGGGACGCTCATGATCCTCTGGATGGGGAGCCCCTTCTCTTTCCCGTAAGCCTCGAAGACGAAGAGGTGGGGGGTGGAGGCGAAGCTGTTGTTGATCATCGCGCGCTTTTCACGGGCGGTATTGGCAACGAGGGAGCGGGTGGCGGAGATGGGAATGGAACCGGAGTTGCGGAGTTCGTGGGGCCAGGCGAAGTTGAGGCAATCCTGGTCGGGGTCGTAGAGAAAAAAGGCTACTTCGCTTTTATCGACGCCGAAGACGCGGCAGAGGGCGTCGGCCGCTGCTGCAATCTTCTGATCAACATCCTGGCGGGAGGCAAGTAGCGCCTCCAGCTTCTCACAGATTTCTACGAGCTGCATGGGACACCCCTGTGGGAGAGGCACGTTTCGTCAGTGCCGCCGTACCCGGGAGAGTAACTCTCAGTTTGTCAAAAAACACCGTTTGGTGCCA
Organism: Geomonas sp. Red32; assembly: GCF_023652955.1. GTDB lineage: Bacteria > Desulfobacterota > Desulfuromonadia > Geobacterales > Geobacteraceae > Geomonas. Next base: position 1,256,033 of record NZ_JAKLOY010000001.1, read on the forward strand.
CCAAGTATCTTCATAAACAACAATAGTGTCAAGAAAGATTAACTGAGTGATTTCCAACCCCGTTCCACTGTTGCTACTACAGTAATCATGCCTGCTGACTCTGTCTCCCCCGTTCCACAACCAGTCAATCGACCTGCTCATTAAAGGACCGGCCCGTCCGGCCGATAAGCCTTCCTGTCGCCCATCCCGAACCTGGCCAGGTACCGGTCGCGGGCTGAAGACCGCTCAGACTTTGTCTCGGTGCTGTTCATTATTCGCACAGAACGGGGCGGGCTATGAAATGAAGAGGTAGCGTAAACGGTATGTTGGAGGTGGTACGGAAGCTGCTAGACAGCTCGTCACCGCGGCGAGGCTTGGCCTCGTTAACCTGTAACCGGTGGCTCCCCCGAGAGGCGAGCGGCAAGGAGGAAGGATGAAGACAATCACGAGGACGGCAATGGCAGTTGTGGCAGTGGCAGCGCTTTTGTGTGCAGGGTGTGGAGGGAGCGGCTCGTCTGCGGCCCCGGGCGCCGGCAACAACAGTCCCAGCGGCACCATCCAGGGAAGCGCCAAGTAACCCAATCACCGGAAAGCGAGGTCACCATGAAATTCGTCAGAACATTTGCCGCCACCGCCGCCCTCATCGCCGCCTCTGCCGCCACCAGCTTCGCGCTTACCGCGAACACCAACTACACCATCACCTCAGCCAAGCTCAACAGCAACGGCACCGTCTCCCCCATAGAGACCGTCCCGGCGGCCACCGACGCCAACGGCCTTTTGACCTTCTCCCTTACCACGGTACCGACCAACGCCCAGGCCAATTTCCTGGTCTTCACCATCGCGGACCAAAACGGCAACGTGGTGCGCAAGGGGATCGTCCCGGCGCCCCCGACCGGTGACGTCAACCAGCTGGGGATCAACGACCTGGCAACCGCCCAGGCGACCACCTTCCTGAAGGCGGCCGAGCTGGCGGGGAGCGACGACCCGATCCTGGCCGGCTACCTGCTGGTGCTCCTCCGCTACCCGAGCATCCAGGACTCCGACGTGGTGAAGCTCGGCAACCTCGGCAAGGCGGCCATCCTCGGTAACGGCGGCTTCGAGGGATACCTCCAGTCGAACGGGATCAGCTCGTCGCAACTGTCGGCCTTGAAGGCGTGCCTGATCTACAACTCCGACAGCAGCAAGAACACGCTGCGCGATATCACCAAGCAGTACTACACCGCGGTCAACAGCGCCGACGTCACCACGGAGACCACCCAAACCCAGAAGGCCGGTGGCCTGATGGCCGACGTCTTCATGGACGCCGCCGCCTGCGCCGGGATCGATCTCGACTACATCACCAGCGCCCACGACGCGGCGGGCGACGCCGCCAGTGCCACGGGCCTCATGTCCGGCCCCGCCGGCATCTCCGCCAACCTCATGTCCTCCCTCGACCAGTCGATGAGCGCCTTCAACCGCAAGATCGGCATGGTCAAGATGGTCACCAACTACACCAACGCGCTGAGCACGCTGCAGGCCTCCGGAGGCCAGGTCGACACCTTCATCGGCGCGGCCCAGGCCATGGCCACCACCAGCAACACGGTGGAGACCCAGTACGGCGACTTCTTCAAGGATCCCGCCGGTTACCTCGCCGCCCACCCGGGCGCCACCGCCGACTCGGTGCAAAACGCCATCAACACTATCTATTCGAACGCCTGGACCACGTTCCAGGGGTCCATCGCCGCATCCGACGCAGAGATCGCCACCCTCAAAGCCGCCATCATTGCCGCTTTCCCGGGAATCCAGCTCCCCCCCGATTTCGGGATCAACTACGACGGGAGCCAGAATCCTCCCAACTGGCCGGTGCAGCAGGTGGTTATGGTCAACTGGATGGTGAATCTGATCAAGCAGGGGGGGAGCATCGGCTATACCCGCGACACCTTGCCGATACCTAACAACATGCAGGCCTGGATGGGGAGCTGCTCGATCCCCCAGGACTGGAACATGATGACCTGCCAGCAGGCCGGCGGCACCTGGACTCCGGGGCGTAACACCTTCGCTACCCCGTCGGCGGCCTTCAACGCCTACCTCGGGATCCAGCAGGATGTGAACATCGCCTGGATGACCAGGAGCTCCATCTGGGACAACGGCAACCAGCCGACTTCGGCCCAGAGGATCCAGGCCTCCACCGATTTCGTCAATAACCTTGGCAACATCCAGAGCAAGATCGTGGCCATGAAGGCGGGGAACGTCCCGGCCTCGGACGCCGAGAAGAAGGCGATTATTCTCCTGATGCTGCAGCCCCAGACCGACTAGCTTTAAACCGGCCGGGCGGCGCGAGAGATCCCGCCGCCCGGCCCGACGCTGGCGATGCCCCGGCATAGCCGCCATAGCCCGATGGAGTGCCGATGAAAGCCTCCCCCATCATAAGCTCGTTTCTTTTGCACCTCGCGGTCATCTCGCTGGTGGTACTTTGTGCCGCCCCGGCCCGGCGCCCCCTTTCCGCCGTGCCACCCGTCTACCTCGATCTGTCACCGGCGGCTCCCCGCCTGGAAAGCGAGCAGAACCGGCAGGCTCCGCCGGCAGAGAACGTGTCACCGGTCCCGTCTAAGGCTGGCGGGAAGGAGGTGCAGCGGGCGACTCCTCAGCCAAAGCCGGGGACTGTAGCCGAGCGCTTGCAGCTCTTTCCCGAACCGTCCGCCCAACCGTCCACACCGGCGTCCACTCAGGCGTCCGCCCAACCGGTTGCCCAGGCGGCACCGGAGTTGAGCCAGGCCTTTGCCAGGGCAGCGTACCAGCAGCAGGGAATGTTCCGGAGCCGGAGCTATTCAGAAGTCGTCTCCCTGGCGGTTAGGAAGATTGTTGAGGGGAGAATCCCCTTCGATACCCGCCGGGAACTGGATGGGGTGCAGGCCGAGGTGGTGGCCGACTATCCGGCTGAGGCCCCCGCGGTCGAGGTGACGAGCGGCAATGCCATCCTCCTGAATGCCCTGCGTGACCCGGCGGCCTGGAGGGAACTCCCTTCTCCGGGCCAGTACCGGTTGCAGTACCGCCAGGTCGCCTTCCTGGTCCGTATCGATCGCGGCACCGTCCACGTTGGGCTAACTCCCCGCTGATTTACCTCCACCTTCTCTCACCCGCATTCTTCTCACCCCACATTCTCCTCACCCGTCAGCCTTCAAGACAGTCCCCCGCTGCTGGTGTACTATTTACTCGTACAGTTGCCGGTCATCTTTGGCTTAACCGTCTGAAAAGAGGGAGATCTGTCATGGAAAGAGTCAGTTGTGCTCAAGTGGTAGCATTACAGAAAGTGGGGGCGGTCCTTCTCGATGTCATGACGCCGGAGGACTATGCCTGCTGCCATATATCCGGTGCCAATAACGCTTGTGTCTATGAGGTTGTCTTCATGGAGCGGGTGAAGGAGTCGGTGCCGGACCGGACCTCGGCGGTGGTCGTCTACGACGCAAGCGGGAGCACTCGGGCAGGGGCGCTGGCGGTGGAGCGGCTCAGGCAGTCGGGGTACGAGATGGTCTACCTCCTGGAAGGGGGGCTCGCAGCCTGGTTCGGCGCGGGGCTTCCGGTCACGGGGATGCGGAGCGATGGGCGAAGCGAGCCTGCGCTGGCCGACGGGCGCTACCGGATCGACAGCGAGAGGAGCTCCCTGGAGTGGATCGGCCGCAACTTCAACAACCGGCACCACGGCCGGATCCCGATACTGGAGGGGATCCTGGCGGTACGGGGCCAGGGGGTGGCCGAAGGCCGGGTGGTGGCGGATATGACCGGCATCACCAACCTCGATCTGCAGGACCCGGCCTGGCATGACCTGCTGATTGCCCACCTGAAGTCCGATGACTTCTTCGCGGTCGACCGTTTCCCAACCGCCGAATTCAGGCTTACCACCTGGAAGCCGGGGCGAGCCTCGTCGGTGGAGGTCTTGGACGGTGCGGCGATAGGGGAGCTCACCATCCGGGACGTGACCCGGCGGATCGAGTTCCCCGCCTCGCTCGCGCCGCAGCCGGACGGAACGGTTAAGGCCCATGCCCTGCTGGAGATCGACCGGACCCTCTGGAATGCCGGCTACGGTTCGGCGAAGTGGTACGAGCGCCTGGGCATGCACCTGGTCCACGATCTCATCACTATCGAGCTCTTCCTGTGTGCGGTGAGGGAGTAGCGTGCGTTTGTAAGGCAAACGTGACATGGCGCTGCGCCCGCTTTGTGCTACAACGTTCCCGGTGGCGGCAGCATTCTTTCGTGGGGAGGGAACAATGATTTCATCGGGAACGAGAAGGGTTCTTGCCGTGGCCGCGGCGGGCGCCCTGCTGGGGGCGGGGGCATCGGTCTCCTTTGCCGCCGGCCGCGAGCAGGGGCTCGGGAAGATCGGGCACTTCGTGGTGATCTACCAGGAAAACCACAGCTTCGACAACCTCTTCAGCGAGTGGGAGAAGGTGAACGGTCTGGCGGCCTACGTCCCCCAGGTGGACCAGCGCGGCGAAAGGTACTCCTGCCTTCCCCAGATCGACGTGAACCTCCGCTCCCCCGTGCCGCTTCCTGCCACCTGCCTCGACACACGGCGCAACCTCGCCAGCGCCTTCACCAACTTTCCCTTTCCCATCGAGAAGTACATACAGGCGGACGATAGGACCTGTCCCCAGCCGGACGAGAGGACCCCCGCGGGGGTAGAGAAGGGGAAGGGGCTCCCCGGCGGGTGTACCATGGACCTCGATCACCGCTTCTACCAGGAGCAGTACCAGATCGACGGCGGAAAGATGGATCGCTACGTGACCGGTTCCAACGCGGCGGGGCTCGCCGTCGGGTACTACCGAAGCAGGGAGCTGCCCCTCTATAAGTACCTGCACGAGAGGAACCACCCGAACTACGTGATCGCCGACAATTTCTTCCAGGCCGCCTTCGGCGGTTCCTTTCTCAACCACCAATGGCTGATCGCCGCCCGGACGCCGCAATGGCCGAACGCGGTTAACGACGGCAAGGAGCGGGACCTTCACTCGGTGGTGGACGCGAACGAGATGCCGAAACGGACACCCCTCTACCAGCCGGTTGGGGAGGTTAAGGACGGTCCGCTCTCCGCCTCTTGCCAGCCGGGTCCGGGGCGCCCGAAGACCCCGGCGGGCGTCACCTGCGGCGATTATGCCGTCAACACCATCCAGTCCGCTTCCTGGCCATTCGATCCTTCCTCCAAACCGGAGCAGCGTCTGCCGCTTCTGGAAACGCCCACCATCGGGGACCGCCTCACCGCGGCCGGCATCGGCTGGGGATGGTACTCCGGCGGCTGGGCCGACGCCGAAGGAGCAACCGGCCAAGCCGGGTTCACTGGTGGCTCCGGCCCGGTCTGCGGCCCCGGCGCCATCCCCGGATCCATCTGGCCCCGCTGTCCGGACCGTTTGTTCCAGTTCCATCACCAGCCGTTCAACTACTACGCCGCCTACGCCCCGGGGACCGAGGCGCGCCGGGAGCATCTGCGCGACGAGGAGGAATTCCGGAAACTGGTCGCCTCTTCACCCAAGGGTGGGCAATGCCAGCTTAGGGCGGTCAGTTTCGTGAAGCCGCTGGGGGCCGACAACGAGCACCCTGGCTACGCAAGTGAGCGAAACGGCAACTCGCACCTGGTGGATCTCCTCCGCTCCATCGAGAAGAGCGCCTGTGCCGCCGATACCATGGTCATCGTCACCTATGACGAATTCGGCGGCCAGGCCGATCATGTTCCTCCGCCCAGCCCGACCAACCCGAAGGGACCGTATGACCAGTGGGGCCCGGGTACCAGGATCCCTGCCGTGGTCATTGCCCCCGGCCTTCCCTACCGGTTCGCCGTCGACCACCAGGAGCACGATACCACCTCCATCCTGACGACCGTCGAGCGGCGCTTCGGCCTTGCACCACTCGGCCCCCGGGACGGTGCGGTGGAAGACCTCGGCTCAGTGTACCAAGCGCCGCGCGCCGAAGAGCAGCGCCGCCGCCGGTAGGACTCCACTCGCAAACAGCTGACCTCACGGCCTTCGGCCACTCCCTCCCTTAAAGGAGTCGAGGGGTCAGGTGGGGAGAGTGAAATAGAAAGGGCGACCTTCCCCGTGATGGGGATTGGTCGCCCTTTTGTTTGGCGGGAGGGGGAGGTGAAGCTCTCTATTTGCCGACGGGGACCACGTTTACCTTGAGTCCCTTCGCCTCGAGTTTAGGGAGCTCCGCGACGGCGGCGGCGCGTGTTTTGTACACGCCGGCGGTGAGGAGGTAGCTCGGCATCGGCACATCGACCCTCTGGAGATGGCTCTTGATCCCGAGGCGGGCCAGGCGCTTTTGCTCCTGTTCGGCACGCTGCTGGCTTGAGAAAGAGCCGGCGAAGATATGGCGTTTCTTGTCCTTCCCGGTCATGGCGATGGCCGCGGCATTAGCCTGCTTGAGGCGTTCCATCATGGTGTCCACCGATTTCTTGTCGTTGCGGGTCGGCACCTCGAGTCTGACCATGGGAGTCTTTTTCTTTCCACCCTCGATAACCAGCGGACCGAAGCCGGCCTCAGCGATCTTCCTCTTGGCCTCGGTCATCTCGTTCAGCACCTGGTACTCGCCGACCAGGAGGGCGAATCCTTTTCCCTTAACGATCTTGTAAATCTTATTGCTGTTTTGTAGAGGCTGTTGCGGCTGGGCCGTCGTCTCGGAAGCGGCAGACCCACCTCCTGCGGTGGTCGTTTCGCCGCTAGCAGGAGCGGGGGCGGCAGCGCTGGCGGTAGCCTCGGAGGGCGCGGCCGAGGCCGGTGCCGCGTTGGCGGCGACTACCGGCTCCGGAGCCGGAGCCGGTGCCGGTGCTGCCGGGGGGGTGGCAGCCGTGTCGGCTGTTTGGGTCGCCGCCGGACTTGCCGTAGCCGCCGGAGTAGTGGCCGGAGTAGTGGCCGAACTTGCCGCCTTCTCTGAGGTCTCAGAGTTCCCTGCAGTCCCTGTGGTCCCTGCAGTCCCTGTGGTCCCTGCAGTCCCTGCAGTCCCTGCAGTCCCTGCAGTCCCTGAAGTCCCTGAAGTCCCTGAAGTCCCTGAAGTCGCTGAAGTCGCTGAAGTCGCTGAAGTCGCTGAAGTCGCTGAAGTCGCTGAAGTCCCTGAAGTCGTGGCCGGAGTGGCCGGAGTGGCCACCGGAGTAGCGGTTGACGTCTGACCCTGCGTCGGCGCAGACACTGCCAGGGAAGGTGCCTGCGCGGGATTGGCGGTGGTGGCCGAAGCGGCCGGTGCCGGAGCCTTCGCAGCGGCGTCTTTCGCAGCTGTGTTAGCCGCGGGGGCCGCGCCGGTGGTAGCGCTCCCTTTGGCAGCTACCGGTGCGGGTTTCTGGACCGGAACGTATTCGTCTGCGTCTTCGGAGATTATCGGGATGGTATTGGTCAGCTTGTCGCCAGTAGCAGCGGCTTTGGAAGGGGCGGTAGCGGTTTGAGATGCGGTTGCCGGAGCGGAGGCCGCCGGTGCGCTTGCGGACGCCTTAGCCCCCGATGCGCCACTGGCCGTCGCGCTGGCCACTGGCGGGGCCGCAACCGGCGGTGCAGCAGCCACTGGAGCCGCAACCGGAGCGGGGGGCGATGCTGGTCTGGTCACTGCCGCTGGAGGGGCCGCCGCGGCCGCGGTCGTATCCTGCGGCAGGCTCTGGAGGAGCTTGGCGAGATCCGGATCGAGATGGGCGGTACTATCAGGATATTCCTTCACCAGGCTCTTCAGAGCGGTAGCGGCCTTCTCGTCCCGGCCAGCGGCCAGGTACCCCTTGGCAAGCAGGGTCAGGGCCTCCTTCCGGAGGGGACTCTTCGGATAGTCCTTGAGCAGCCGCTCGAGCCACGTGGTCGCGAAGAAGTACTTCCCCGTTTCCATATGGTGTTTTGCTTCGGTCAGCATCGTTTGATCGTCGGTCTTCGCGTGCGACACAGCGGGCACCGTGAAGGCCAGCAGGCAGATCAGCAGCAACAGTCTCAATACTCGTATCATACGGAATCCACTCTGTCTTTGATGGTGTTGGCGGGGGCTGGACGCCCGGTCTGGTTATAAAACCGCGTAATCATAGCACGATTATCGAGTCTCATAAATAGCTAATGTGAAGAGGCGCGGCGGAGGGTTCATTGGATGGAGGTGACGGGTGCCGGTGGGGTGGAAAGGGGGGGAGAAGGAGACTCTGGAGAAAAAGATCGAAACGGGGTGAGGCGGGCCGGCGGGGGCGGGAAAGATCGCCTACCCGCGGTAGCGGATCAGGATGAGATCGCCGGCATAGCGGAGCGCCTGCTCCCGTTCGGTTCCGGCGAGTTGCGAGGCGGGTACCGGGGAGGCGAACCGGCGCAGGAAGCGGAGGGCGGTGGAGTCGAGGGGCTCGAGACGATGGCCGAGGCGGCCCGTCAGGGAGAGCCTTCCCAGCCGGGGGCGTGAGATCTCCTTGGCCAGGCAGGGATTGATCTTGAAGAGGGTGGTGGCAGGAGGAGGAAGGTCCGGCGCGCTGCTCCCGAGGTAGAGGACGAAATTTCCCGGCGAGGTCCCCCGGCTCTCCATCTCCCTGATCCGGGCCACCTCGTCTTGCACGTCGGGGAGCGCGGAGGGGTGGGCGAAGAGCAGCGGGGTGAGGCCGCATCCTTCCACCAGTTCCAGTAACTGGTCGATCCGGTAGGTATGGACGCACGGGTGGAGCAGGGCATCGGCCAGCCCGGAGCGGTAGCTGGCCTCGCCGGACTCCTCGAAGAAGCGTCTCAGCCGGGAGCCGGGACGGCTGCGGCGCACCATGTCGAGCACCTCCCGGGGCTCCCGGACACCGAGCAGGCGCAGGGCGAAGCGGATCGCCTCCTCTTCGCGCCGGGCGAACCGGCTGTAGAGCATGATTCTGACGATGCCTCCCCTCCCGAGCCGCGCGGCAAGCGCCTTCAACCCCTCCGAGGGATCGTCGAGGTGATGGAGGACACCGTAGGCGTCGATGAAGCCGAAGGGGCCGCCAGCAATGCGGGGATCGGTGAGGTCCCCGGCCACGAAGGTGACCTTGGTTAGGCCGTGCAAAAGGCAATGGAGCCTTGCCCGGTTGAGGCTGCGCCGGGAAAGGTCGAGGGCGGTAATCGGGAGATCGGGATTGGCGAGCGCGAAGGGGTAAGGGGCGAAGCTCCCGCACCCGGCGATCAGGATCCGGCGGAGATCGGGTGGGGGAAGCTCGCCGTTGAAGCGGCTCCAGAGTGCCTCGAGATTGAGGGCGTAGGTGTCCCGGCGGCGGACCGAGGCGAGGAGGGGGAACTGCGGGTAAGGATAGAGCTCGTAATGGCGGCGGACTAATTCGGACATCGTGTGCGGGAAACCCTCTCCTTCTGGCAGGTTGGCGCGCCTAGCGCAAGGGATGGCGCGGGATGGTGATGATATCGTTGATGTAGTTCAGGTGGCGTTCTTCCTGCGAGTAGTTGTCGAGGATGACGCTCTTGATGTCGTCGGGCCAGGGGAGGGCGGCCGCCTTTTCGTAGTTGCGGTTGGTGATCACCTCGTTGGCCTTCATCGCCTCCATGGCCCCCAGCGAGCCGGAGGCGCTCATGAGCATGGTGAACCCTTCCAAGAGATACCCCTTGAAGTCCGGCTTCGCCTCGATGGGGCGGCCGTCCAGCTGCATGACCAGCGAGCGGAGTTTCTGGATGTGGGCCTGGTGGTCGTCCTGGAAGTCTCGCAACCTCCGGCAGATGTCGTCGTATTCCAGGTGCTTGATCACCTGGCGGTAGGCCTCCACCGCGTCCACGTCCAACTGGATAAGATCGTTCAGCCGCTCGATCATCTTTTTCCGGTCCATGGCTCCCCCCTTTGTGGTCCTGGTCGCTGGCACTCCCCCCCCTTTCCGCGATGTCTGCAATTGTAACGGGTTATCCCCCCATGGCAACGGCCGCTCTGCGCGGGCCGGTGACGAGTGTGGACGATGCCGGGGGAGAGGCCGCTGGAGGGACGGGATCGCCCTGGAATCATTGGTTGAATGGAAAGAAACGCCGTATGTGGCTGCAAAGCACGCAGCGGATGGTGAAAGCTCCCGGCAAAGTTTGTTGACACGGGGGAGCCCGATAGCGTATACAACATCGTTTTCTTTTTCTGCCGCAGTTTCAATAGGTTGGCCCATCCTCATTGACCCCGTCTTTTGTTGGCCCCGTCAACCGCTTGTTGCTTCCGTGGCATCAGCTATCCAGGCTCCGTCTCGCTGCCAGTCATCTCCGGCGGCCCCGGCGCCCTTTACCCTACGTTCCGAGAGAGGCCCATGATCAATCTGAAACCCGAAGTAGTCGCCCAGCTCGAGCGCGTGCTCGGCTCCGTAGAGATGCTCCTTCCCAAGGCCGTGAAGCCGGTCGACTGGTCTGCCTGCCACGCCGCCAACTGGCGCCGCCACTCCTTCTCCGGCTACCTCGAGCCGGTCAAGGTGACCGACACCACCGACCTCGACGAGCTTTTGGGGGTCGAGAAGCAGCGCGAGATCATGGTGAATAACACCAAGCAGTTCCTCAAGGGGCTGCCCGCCAACAACGCCCTTCTGTGGGGCTCGCGTGGCACCGGCAAATCCTCGCTGGTCAAGGCGCTTTTGAACCGCTTCGCACCGGAGGGGCTGCGGGTCATCCAGGTCGAAAAGGAGGATCTCATCTACCTCTCCGAGATCTTCTCGGCGGTCGAGAACCAGCCGTACCGCTTCATCCTGCTCTGCGACGACCTCACCTTCGAGGTGGGGGAGCTGAGCTACAAGATGCTGAAGAGCGCCCTCGACGGCTCGGTCTATTCGGCACCGGAAAACGTCCTGATCTACGTGACCTCCAACCGCCGCCACCTCCTGCCGGAGTACGAGTCGGACCTGATCGGCGGCAAGTTCGTCAACGGCGAGCTCCAGCAGAGCGAGGCGATGGAGGAGAAGGTTTCCCTCTCCGACCGCTTCGGCCTCTGGGTCGCCTTCCACGTCTTCAACCAGGACCGCTATCTCGAGGCGGTGCGGCTTTGCATCGAGCGGGAGGCCAAGAAGCGCGAGGTGCAGATCCCGTGGAACAAGGACCTCGAGCTCGACGCCATCCAGTGGTCGCACGACAAGAGCAAGCGCTGCGGCAGGACCGCGTTCCAGTTTTCCAAGAACTGGGTCGGGCGCTACCTGCTCGCCAACGGCTACGCCTAGGAAGGCCGGGGTACCGCTGGCAAAAAGGGTTCCGTTCGCTATCATTAATCTTTATTCATCTCAACTGCGGAGGTGGCAAGATGAAACGTTTAGCGAGCGTGCTCTGTTCCCTGTTGCCCGTCGTCCTGCTGATGGCCGGCTGCTCCAACACCTCGATCCGCGGCCACTGGAAGGACCCCGGGTTCTCGTCCCAGGCCCATTCGGTGCTGGTGGTGGGGCTCCCGCCCAATTCGATGATCGGCAACATGTGTACCGACGAATTCGTCCGGCAGCTGACCGGCCGCGGCATTCCCGCCACCGCCGGCTACAGTGCCCCCCCTTCCGGGTACTCGCGGGCGGCCATGGCGGCCAAGGCGCGGGAGCTCGGCCACGACGGGGTGGTGGTCTGCCGCTACCTGGAGCGCAAGCAGCGGCTCGACGTCTACCCGGCCGACGACCGCTCCATGTTCTTCGACCGCGGGTGGGAGCTCTGGCCCCCCAACGAGTACGTCGAGAACGAGTATGACGTCTTCCGGACCGTCCTTTTGGAGGGGGCCGGCGGCAGAGCGGTCTGGTCAGCGGTTTCCGAGACCTTTGCCCCGGGATCGGAGCAGAAGGTGCTGAAGTCGTACGTGAAAGCGATGCTGAAAGAGATGGAAAAGGACAGTGTACTGGCAAAGCCCAGGCACTGACTTAGGATGAACAGGTTTCGGCGATTAAAATATTTCAACTGTCAGTTCCAGCGCTTATGCCGTCCGTCCCCCCGGACGATTTGAACTTTCCAGTTAGTAGATACTGTGTAATTTTTGTTAATGTCATATAATCGTTGACTTTACAGCTGGTTAGAAGTACATTCCCGTGATTGTACATGAGCCTTGTCGGTGAATGGGGCCTTTTTCAGTATCCCTCCGGTATTTCCTTCCGTCCCGCGCCGACCAAACTGCCGTTTCCGGCAGTACGGGGACCCGTTGTGAGCCGTTTTCTGGTGTTCTTTATCGCCGGCTGGTCCGGTTTCTCCATGATGGCGGTGGAGCTTCTGAGCGGCCGTATCCTGGCCCCGAGTTTCGGCAACAGCATCCAGGTTTGGGGAGCGGTCATCACCGTCTTCATGGTGGCCCTTTCGGTCGGGTACCTGGTTGGAGGGCGGCTTTCGGTCCGTGAGCCTTCCCTGGCCAAGTTCGCCCTGATCCCCCTGGCCACCGCTGCGGCGATGACTCCCGCGGCCCTCTTCGCGGATCCGCTGATGGACCGGATCTTCGACCTGATCCTCGATCCGCGCTACGGCGCCTTGACGGCGGCGGCGCTCCTTTTCTTCCTGCCGACCATGGTGGGGGGGATGGCGTCTCCCTACGCCGTCCGCCTGCTGGTCGACGACTGCAGCGCCAGCGGACGTCACGCCGGGTTCCTCTTTTTCGTAAGCACCACCGGCAGTGCGGCCGGTACCATCCTGACCTCCTTCTACCTCGTCCTGATCATGGGGGTCGGCCAGATACTTTGGAGTTTCATCGGTGTTTCAGCGGCACTGGGCATCTTGACGCTGGCACTGTCCCTCTTTGGTTTGAAGAGGGGTACCGTCCCCGAAGAGTCCTGATCTCTTCGCGGGGGTATCTCCTCGTGTTTTTTCACTGTGATGTTCTTCCGGGGATGGAGACGGATGGTCAAAGCACTGCGTTTGGTCATACTGCTGGTGTGCGCAATGGTGGGGCTTTCGGGGACGGCGTTCTCCGATACCGTCATCCACCAGGAGCGTTCTCTCTACCGCAACCTCTTCGTCACCGAGGATAGCGATACCCGCTGCCTGCGCTTCAGCACCCACACCAACACCGTCCAGACCTGCTTCGCCCTCGAGGAGCCCGAGAAGGTGCTCTTCGACTGCAACAAGATGATCCTCGGCTCCCTTCTGCTTCGTCCCAACCCGCGCCGCATCCTGATGGTCGGGCTGGGCGGGGGGACCCTCACCTCGACGCTCTCCAAGCTCCTCCCCAACGCCACCATCGACGTGGTCGAGATCGATCCCGCCATGGTCCGGGTGGCCAAAGAGTACTTCAACTTCAAGCCCTCCCCCCGGGTTCACATCACCGTGGAGGACGGGCGGGTCTTCGTCAAGCGCGCTCTGGCCAGGGGGGCCAAGTACGACCTCGTCATCCTCGACGCCTTCGACGACCTGTACATCCCCACCCATATGCTGACGGTGCAGTTCTTCTGGGAGATCCAGAAGATCATGACCGCCGACGGGGTGCTGGCCGCCAACACCTACTGCAACACCAAACGTTACGACCGGGAGTCGGCCACCTACCAGGCGGTCTTCGGCCCCTTCTTCAACCTGAAGAAGTTCTGGAAGAATACCCGGGTGGTCATCGCCGAGCAGGACGGCCTGCCGTCCGAGGAGGCCCTCGCCCAAAACGCGAAGCTGCTCCAGAAGAAATTCGCCCGCTTCGGGATCGAGACTTCCTGGCTGTTGCCGCTCTTCTCCACCGAGGTGGACTGGGACGAGCGGGCCCCCACCTTGAACGACCAGTTCCTCCCCTTCTAGGGGTTTAGCTCTCTCGCAATTCCAACCACCGGCCGCGGCGCCCGCCCGCCGCGCTCTTATGCTGCGGCCGCCGGCGCCCGCTTGCCGGCTTTCTGCTTCTTGACACCCCCCTGCCTTGGCGGTAAGCATACTGCATACAGCCCAAGCCCTGAATTCCCTGAAGGAGATTGCGGATGGTGAGATTGTTGGCGGCCCTTTTACTGGCGAGCGTCCTTTTGTTCGGTTGTTCCGGTTCGGGAGGCCAGCCGGTCACCCTGACCGAAGTGAGGGTAACGCCCGCTTCCCCCACCCTGGCCCCCGGCACCACGACCACCTTCCGGGCCACCTCTGTCTACTCCAACGGCAACATGGTCGACGATACCGCGCTCGCCACCTGGAGCTCCTCCAACCCCGCGGTCGCCACCGTCAACGGGAACGGGGTGGCCACCGCCATCAGCGCCGGGACCACCACCATCAGCGCGACCCGCTCGGGGGTCACCGGGACCACCACCCTTACCGTGGCCGCCATCCAGAGCATCTCGGTCGCCCCCGCCACCCAGATCGGCATCGTCGGCACTACCCAGCAGTTCCGGGCCACCGCCACCCTCACCAACGGCGCCACCCAGGACGTCACCAGTCAGGTCACCTGGAGCAGTTCCGCCCCCTCGCTGGCGACGGTCTCCGCGGCCGGGGTGACCACCGCGCTCGCCGTGGGGCCGGTCACCGTGACCGCCACTTCCGGCACGGCGAGCGGAAGCGCCGCCCTCAACGTGGTGACGGTCACCTCGCTCGCCATTGCGCCGCTGGCTTCCACCGCCGATCTCGGGACCCCCGTGCAGTTCACCGCCACCGGGACCCTCTCCAACGGCGGCAGCAGCGACATCACCACCCTGGTCACCTGGAGCTCCTCGGACCAGACGGTGGCCACCGTCAACACGGCCGGTGCCGTCACCGGGGTCAACGCCGGGACCGCCACCATCACCGCTTCTTTCACGGGGGTGGCGAGCGCAAGCACGACCTTCACCGTGCTTCCCCCCACTTCGCTGACCGTCGCTCCCGCCAACGTGAGCCTGGTCGCGGGGAGCACCAGGCAGTTCACCGCCACCGGCGGCTTCGCGGACGGGACCACCCGCGACCTCACCTCGCTGGCCAGCTGGAGCTCGTCGGCCCCCTCGGTGGCGGCCGTCAGCAACGTCTCCGGGAGCCGGGGAACCGCCACGGCACTCGCCAACGGCACCGCGGTGATCGGCGCCAACGTGGCCGGGGTGACCGGGTCGACCACCCTCACCGTGAGGACCCTGAGCTCGATCACGGTGACCCCTGCCAACCCGACCGTCTCCGTCGGCTCCTCCTTACAGCTCACCGCCACCGGGACCTTCTCGGACAACAGCACCCAGGATCTCACCAGCCAGGTCACCTGGAGCTCCTCGCTTACCAGCGTGGCGACGGTCAGCAACGTTTCCGGTACCAAGGGGGTCGTCATCGGCCAGGCCCAGGGCTCCGCGGTTATCACCGCGAGTTTCCCGCAGGCCGGAGGAGCGGTGACCGGCTCGACCACGGTGACCGTGCAGCGGGGGCAGACGACCGCCGCCAACGAGGCCTTCGTGACCAACTCCGGGACCGCCTTCCTCTCGGCCGTCGACCTGATCGGCAATTCGGTCCTCTCCAACGTACTGGTTGGCGGAGCCCCCCAGGGGGTGGCGCTCAACACCGCCAGCCGGCTCGCCTACGTCGCCAACAATAACAACGGCACGGTCTCCGTGGTGAACATCGACAGCAGCACGGTCGTCGACACAGTGACCGTGGGAGCGGGTCCCTGGGGGGTGGCGGTCAACAGCGCGACCAACCGCGTCTACGTCTCCAACCAAAGCGGTACCGTCTCGGTCATCGACGGTTCCACCGGCACGGTGGTGACCACCATCCCGGTCGGGGCCTCCCCGCGCAACCTGGCGGTCAACGTCGGGACCGGCCGTCTCTACGTGGCGAACTTCGGCTCCAACACCGTCTCGGTGATCAGTACCGCCACCAACCAGGTGGTCGGCACCGTCAACGTGGGGCTTGGGCCGGTGGACGTGGCGGTCAATCCCGCGGCGGGCCTCGTCTACGTCGCCAACAGCTTCAGCTCCACCGTCTCGGTGATCAGCACCGCCACCGGCAACGTGGTGAGCACCATCCCGGCCGGCAACAACGCCCAGGGGATCGCCTTCGATCCCACCTCCGGCAGGCTCTACGTGACCTTGGGGAACAGCAACCAGCTCGTGGTGGTCGACACCGGCACTAACGCCGTGGTGGCCACCATCCCGGTCGGGACCGCCCCCCGCGGGGTTGCCGTCCGCCCCTCCTCCGGGAGGGTCTACGTTGCCAACTTCGGGAGCAGCTCGCTGTCGGTGGTCAACTCCACCACCAACTCGGTGGTGGCGACCATCCCCGGGGTCACCGGGGCCGCCCAGGTAGCCGTCATGCCGTGATTTATTTCCGCTAACCTTCTCATGAGCCGCCCCGGTCGAAGGGACTAAAGGAGCCCCGGCCTTATGCCGATATGGAATAAAGGGTTGACAATTTGTTCTGCAATATATATACAAAAATCCATATATATTTTTTGCTGGATCTGTGCGGCTGCGACAGGGAGGTTGCGGTGAAGAAATACCTTGTGCTGCTGAGCGTTACGCTCTGGGGAATGGCTGCCGTTCCCGTCTTCGCGGAGAGTGTCACCCTGCGGGAGGCGGTGGGGCGTGCCCTGGAGAACAACCACCATCTGAGGGCGGCGGCCCGCGAAGAGGGGGCGGCCCGGGAATCGGTCGCCGTCAGCCGGAGCCGCTACCTGCCCCGGCTCTATCTCGACAGCGGGGTGGCGCTCTCCACCACCCCGAGCACGGTCTTCATGATGAAGCTCAACGAGGGGCGGATCAACCCCGGCAGCGACTTTACTGCCGACCGGCTCAACCACCCCGACCCGCGGGCCGATTTCGCCACCACGCTGACCTTGGACCAGCCGCTGCTCGACTTCGGCATCTCTAGCGGCGTGGATATGGCGGCCAAGGAGGCCGAGGGGGCGGAGCTGCGGACCGGCGAGGGGCGGGAGGAGATCGCCTTCCGGGTGAGCCTCGCCTACTTCGAGGTGCTGAAGGCCCGGGCCTACAACGACATCGCCGGGCAGGCGGTGGCCGACGCCCGGGAGCACGAGCGGCTGGCGGGCCTGCGCGAGCGGGACGGGCTGGGGCTCAAGTCCGATTCCCTACGGGCGGCCACCGCGCGTTCCGAGGCGGAGCAGCGGCTGGTGAGCGCCGGGAACAACCTCACCATCGCGCGGCTGAGGCTGAACCTGTTAACCGGCGGCAAGGATGGGGAGGAGCTCGACGCCGGGGTGGGCCCGCGGTTGGCCGCGCCGTCCGCCGGTAAGGACGACCTGGTGCTCCTGGCCCAGCGAAGCCGGCCGGACCTGGCGGTGGCCAACAACGCCGTCCAGCTCGGTGAGCTCGGGGTGCGCCGGGCCAAGGAGGCCTACCTCCCGACCGTCCACGCCCAGGCGAGCTACCAGGTCAACGACCGCAGCGTCCCCTTGGGGTACGACAACGACTCCTGGACGGTAGGGGTGAGCCTGCGCTGGGAGCTCTTCGACGGCCTGAGCCGCTCGCACGAGCGCTCCCGCGCGGAGCTGAAACGGGAGGCGGCTGCCGAGCTCCTCGAGAACGTGCGGCGCGAGGCGGCGCTCCAGGTGAAGGAGAGCCTGTTGAGGCGCCAGGAGGCGGAGCTGCGGCTTGCCTCGGCACAGGGGGCGGTCCGGGCGGCGGAGGAGGGGATGCGGCTCATCGCCTTGCGCTTCCAGAATGGGCTTTCCTCGATGGTGGAGCTTCTCGACGCGGAGGCGGCGCTCAACGGGGCGCGGGCCAACCTGGTCGAGGTGGAGAACGGACTGCAGGTCTCCTCCGCGGAGGTGTACTTCAGGGCAGGGGTTTTGGTTAAGGAGGTCATGAAATGAGAGCAAGCCGGCTGACGATCCTGGCACTGCTGGTGCTGACGGCTTTGGGATGTGGCAAGAAGGAGGAGCACGCGGTGCAGAGCGCCCCGCCGGTGGTTCGGGGGGTGACGCTGACCGCGGTGGCGGCCGAGGGTATCCCGGAGGTCACCGAGGCGGTGGGGACGGTGAAGGCCAAGACCTCGGCGGTGATCGCCGCGCGGGTCTCGGGTAGCGTCACCGGGGTCTACGCCCGCGAGGGGGACCGGGTCGGCAAGGGTAAGCTCCTCGCCGCCATCGATGCCGCCGAAACCGGGGCAGCCGCGGCCGGGGCCGCCTACGGCGTCGACGAGGCGGCCCGTGCGCTGGAGGAGGCCCGCTCCCGCAAGAGGCTGGCCGACGCCACCTTCGACCGCTACCGTAAGCTCTTCGCCGAGCAGGCCCTGACCCGCCAGGAGTTCGAGGTCCGCCAGTCCGAGAAGGAGGTGGCCGCCGAAGGGGTGGCCCGGGCGCAGGCGAGGCTTAAGCAGGCGACCGAAGCGTCCCGCGCAGCCGGAGCGGTCGCCGGCTACGGCAAGGTGACCGCCCCCATCGCGGGGGTGGTGCTGGCCAAGCAGGTCGAGCCGGGGCAGACCGTTTTCCCGGGGACCCCGCTCTTCACGGTGGAAGGTGACGGAGGATACCGGCTCGAAGTGGCGGTACCCGAGGCGCTCCTCGGCAGGATCAAGGCGGGGGACGTGGTCGGCATCGCCGTCGAGGGGGCTCCCTCCACCGGCCGGGTCTCCGAGGTGGTCCCCCTGGTGGATCCCTCCACCCGCACCTTCATCGCCAAGGTCGACCTCTCCGGCAAGCGGCTCAGGTCGGGAGCCTACGGAAAGGCGCTCTTGAAGACCGGATCGCGGCAGGGGATCGCCGTTCCCGCCGCCGCGGTGGTCGAGCGCGGCTCCCTCACCTCGGTCTGGGTCGCCGGTCCCGACCGCATCGCCAGGCTCAGGCTCGTGAAGCTCGGCAACCGGGCGGGCGACCGGGTGGAGGTCCTTTCGGGGCTGAGCGCCGGGGACCAGGTGGTTACCGCGGGAATCGAGAAGCTTTCGGACGGCGCGAAGATCGAGTAGGACCTATTCCCGCCGGCCTGGCCTCAAGCTCGCTCTCCTTCAAGGAGGAAAGGGTGAGGATGGGTGGCCGGCAAAGAGAAACGCAGAGCCCGCTCGCGGGCTACAGCGGAGAGACGCATGGAAAAACTCGGTTTGGCGGGGCGGATCGCCCGTACCTTCATAGATTCGAAATTGACGCCGCTCATCGTGGCCGCCTCGCTGCTCTTGGGGCTCTACTCGGTGCTGGCGACCCCGCGCGAGGAGGAACCGCAGATCGTGGTTCCCATGGTGGACATCTACCTCCCGATGCCGGGGGCGACCCCCAAGGAGGTCGAGGAGCGCCTGGTCATCCCCTACGAGAAGAAGATCTGGGAGATCAAGGGGGTGGAGTACCTCTACTCGGCCTCCCGCCCCGGGATGGGGATCGTGACCGTCCGCTTCCTGGTGGGAGAGAACCTCGAGCAGTCGCTCGTCAAGCTCTACAACAAGGTGATGTCCAGCCGCGAGATCCTTCCGCCGGGCGCGAGCGAGCCGCTGGTGGTCCCGAAGTCGATCGACGACGTCCCCATCCTGACCCTCACCCTCTGGTCGGAGCGCTACGATCACAGCGCCCTGCGGCGGGTGGCCCAGGAGCTGAGGGACGACCTCGAGAAGACCGATAACGTGGCGGAGACCGAGATCAAGGGGGGGCTCTCCCGCGAGCTCAAGGTGAACCTCGACGGCGCCAAGCTCTCCTCCTACGGGCTCACCGCCGGTGCGGTGATGGGGGCCATCGAGAAGGCCAACGTGGCCAGACGCGCGGGCACCGTCTCCACCGGCAACCGGGAGTACACCCTGGACGCCGGGGGCTTCATCTCCGACGCCGCCTCCGCCCGGAGGCTCGTGGTGGCGGTGAAGGACGGCCGCCCGGTTTACCTTGGCGAGGTGGCCGCCGTCACCGACGGGGTGCAGGAGCCAACCAACTACGTCTTCTTCGGCCTGGGGCCGGCCGCCGCCAAGAAGGGGATCACCGGCGGGCGCGGCGACTATCCGGCGGTCACCATCTCGATCGCCAAGCGTAAAGGGGCCAACGCCACCTGGGTGGCCGAGGACCTCCTGAAACGGGTGGAGTTCCAGAAAGGGAAGATCATCCCCTCCGAGATGAAGGTCACCGTGACCAGGAACTACGGGGAAACCGCCAAGGAAAAGAACAACGAGCTCCTCTTCCACATGTTCCTGGCCGCCATCTCGGTCACCATCCTGATCGCGATCTTCATGGGATGGCGGGCCGGTGCGGTGGCAGCCATCGCCATCCCGGTGACGCTGGCCTTGACCATGTTCATCTTCAACCGGATCGGCTACACGCTGAACCGGATCACCCTCTTCGCCCTGATCTTCTCCATCGGGATCCTGGTGGACGACGCCATCGTGGTGGTGGAGAACATCCACCGCTACTTCACCACCACCAAGCTGAGGCCCCTGGAGGCCTCCGTGAAGGCGGTGGACGAGATCGGCAATCCGACCATGCTCGCCACCCTGGCGGTCATCGGCTCCATCCTCCCGATGGGGTTCGTGGGGGGGCTCATGGGCCCCTACATGCGCCCGATCCCGGTCGGGGCGTCGATGGCGATGGTCTTCTCGCTCCTGATCGCCTTCATCGTCACCCCCTACTTCGCCTACCGGTTCATGAAGGGCGAATCGCACTTCCAGGTCGATGCCCCCCCGGAAGAGAGCTGGGTGACCGGGTTCTACCGCAAGGTGATGGGGACCCTGATCCACAACAAGAAGGTCCGCTACAGCTTCCTGTCGCTGGTGGTGGTCCTGCTGCTCCTCTCCTGCTCGCTCATCTATTTCAAGGCGGTCACCGTGAAGATGCTCCCCTTCGACAACAAGAGCGAGCTGCAGCTGATCGTGGACACGCCGGAGGGGACCACCCTGGAGGAGACCCAGCGGCTGGCGGCCGAGCTGGGGGACGCCCTCAGGAAGGTGCCGGAGGTGACCGACTTCGAGAGCTACACCGGGATCTCCTCCCCCTTCAACTTCAACGGGCTGGTCCGCCACTACTACCTCCGCAAGGGGCCGACGGTGGCCGAGATCCAGGTCAACCTGGTCGGCAAGGATGAGCGAAAGGATCAGTCGCACGACATCGCCCGCCGCATCCGCCCGACCCTGAAGGCGATCGCCGACCGCTACGGCGCAAGGATCAAGGTCGCCGAGATTCCTCCCGGCCCGCCGGTCCTCTCCACCCTGGTGGCGGAGGTCTACGGCCCCGACCAGAAGAGCCGGGTGGAGATCGCCCGCAAGGTGAAGCAGATCTTCGCCTCCACCAACGGCGTGGTGGACACCGACTGGTACCAGGAGGACGACCAGCCGAGCATCCGCTACCAGGTGGACCGGGAGAAGGCCGCCCTTTCCGGGGTCGATCCCGACCAGGTGGTGAAGACGCTGCAGGCGGCGGTGGGGGGCGCCCAGGCCGGGCTCATGCACGTCCCGACCGAGAAGGAGCCGGTGCTGATCGACGTCCGCCTCCCGGTCGGCTCGCGCAACGACCTCTCCTCGCTCTCCTCCCTCTACCTCCCCGGAGCCCGCGGCAACGTGCCGCTCTCCGAGCTCGTCAAGGTGGTGAAGGGGGTGGACGACAAGTCGCTCTACCGCAAGAACCTGAAGAGCGTGGTGTACGTCACCGGCGACGTGGCCGGGGTCATCGAGGCGCCGGTCTACGCGATCCTCAAGATGCAGAAGGAGATCGACGCGATTCAGCTTCCCGGCGGCTACCACATCGAGCAGCGGGCCGCCAGCCAGCCCTGGAACGAGGAGCGCCCCGGCATCAAGTGGGACGGCGAGTGGCACATCACCTACGAGGTCTTCCGCGACCTGGGCGCCGCCTTCGCCGCGGTCATGGTCCTCATCTACGTGCTGGTGGTCGCCTGGTTCCGCGACTTCACGACCCCGCTCGTGATCATGGCCCCGATCCCGCTCACCCTGATCGGCATCCTCCCGGGGCACGCGCTGATGGGGGCCTTCTTCACCGCCACCAGCATGATCGGCTTCATCGCCCTGGCCGGGATCATCGTCAGGAACTCCATCATCCTGATCGACTTCGCCGAGCTCAGGCGCCGCGAGGGGATGCCGCTCGACGAGGCGATCATCGACGCCGGTGCGGTCCGCTTCCGCCCCATGCTCCTGACCGCGGCGGCGGTCGTGGTGGGAAGCTTCGTGATCCTCTTCGATCCGATCTTCCAGGGGCTCGCGATCGCCATGATGTGCGGGGAGATCGCCTCCACCACCCTTTCCAGGATCACGATCCCGATCCTTTACTATCTCGTGGAGTCCTGGAAGGAGAAGAAAAAGGGCGCTGAACAAGCAGGTTAAACATTAAAAGCTATGCGGTTGTGTTGTGAGGGCTTTTAAGATTAATATATCGAGATGCCGCGATGGCAATGACTAACAACCAGCGGTTCGAGTCAGTACTCGATCCGTCTATCTGGAGAGTGCATGTTCTGGAGCAAGAAAGAGGCTGTTCAAAGTGAGGGGATGTCGGTATCCGAGGCGGTGGCCACCGAGGCGGAGGCCTTGTACCGGTCGGGTAAGATGCACTGCGCCGAGGCGGTCCTGAGCGCGGTGAAAAACCGCTTCGCCCCCCAGGTTTCCGACGAGGTGGTGCGGATTGCCGCCGGCTTCGGCGGCGGTTCGGGGGCCGGCTGCATCTGCGGCGCGGTCTCCGGCGGCACCATGGCCCTTGGCCTCGTGATGGAGGGGAACAAGAAGGCGGTGGCCGCCAAGACCCGCGAGCTGCACGAGTGGTTCAAGGGTGAGTACCGGGTCACCTGCTGCAAGGTGCTGACCGCCAAGGGAAAAAGCGGCTGCGTCGACCTCACCTCCCGCGTCGCCGGTAAGATCGCCGAGATGCTGGAAGAAAACTAGCCGCTCCCCTGATGGGTGGGCGGGAGAACCGGGCCGGAAGGCCCTGCACGCGAGGAGGGGGAGGCCCCCGTCTCGCGAAAAGGAGAAAGACGATGTACATAGACAGAGCGCTCAGATTGATGGCCGGCTTCTTCACCCTGCTCTCGCTGGCTCTGGCCCACTACCACGATCCCCGCTGGCTCTGGTTCACCGCCTTCGTCGGGCTGAACCTCTTCCAGTCCGGTTTCACCAACTGGTGCCCGGCCATGGCCATCCTGGCCAAGCTCGGAGTCCCCAAGCTGCCGAAGGAATCGTGCTGTAAATGAGCCGGCGGATCCGGATCGTCTGCGACAACACGGCAGGAGCCCTGGCCGGCACCCTCGGTGAGCACGGCTTCGCAGCCCATATCGAGGCGGACGGGTCGTCGATCCTTTTCGACACCGGCGGCGGCCACACGCTGCTGCACAATGCCCAGCGGATGAACCTGGACCTGCGGGCGGTGGGGGAGGTGGTCCTCTCACACGGCCATTACGATCACGCGGGGGGGCTTTGGCCCCTTTTGCAGAGCACCGGAGGAAAGCGGGTGCTCGCCCACCCGAAGGTCTTCACCCGCCGGTACTCCCTGCGCGAGGGGGTCTGCCGCTCGGTGGGTATCCCCTATCCCGAGGAGTTCCTGGCCGGGATGGGGGCAAGCTTCTCGTACAGCGAGGATTTCCGGGAGATCACCCCCGGCATCTACCTTACCGGCGAGGTCCCCCGCGTCACCCCCTTCGAAGAGGGTGACCGCGGCCTCTTCTGCGACGAGGAGGGATGCCACCCCGACCCGGTGCCGGACGACCAGTCGCTGGTAGTGAAGACCGGCAAGGGACTCCTCCTGCTTCTCGGCTGCTGCCATGCAGGCGTCATCAACACGGTGGAGCACGCGCGGCAAAAGAGCGGGGAAGAGCGCGTCTACGCCGTAATCGGCGGCTGCCACCTCTCCTTCTGTTCCCAGCCCCAGATCGACGAGACCGTACGGACGCTCAAGAGGTACGGCGTCAAGAAGATCTGCGCCGGGCACTGCACCGGCTTCGAGGCCTCCGCCCGCCTCTCCCGCGAGTTCCCCGCCTCCTTCCGCCCCGCCCAGGTAGGCTACACCATCGAGTGGTGACCGCGCACAGCCGCCCACCCATCCTTCCAGCTCTCTTTCGTGTTACCCGCTCTCCCTCCCTTGGAGGGGAGGGCAGGGGTGAGGATGGGGTAAGGCTGGATCGAGGATGGGGGCCGAAGGCTGCCGCGACCTTGATCTTGCCAGCGGGCCGGGATCGTGTTATCAGGGGAGTCCGCAATCTTCACCATGAATTAAACGGAGGTCTCTCCTCGATGAAACGGTTGTCCACAGTAACGCTCGTCTCCGCTTTCGCCATCCTCGTGCTCCTCTCCTCGCTTGCTTTCGCTGCCGGTGTCACCAATTTGACTTCCACCGATGCGAAGTCGCTTTTGGCCCGCAACCCGAAGATCTACGTGCTGGACGTCCGCACCCCGGAAGAGTACCGGCAGGCCTACCTCAAGGGCTCCCACCTGATCCCGCTCGGCGAGCTCGAGCGCCGGGTGGCCGAGGTCCCGCGCCAGAAGCCGGTCCTGGTCTACTGCTCGGTGGGGCAGCGTTCCCTGGTGGCCGCCCAGTACCTCGCTTCCCATGGCTACAAGGAGATCTATCAGATCTCCGACGGGCTGATCGGCTGGTACCGGAAGGGGTACCCGATCGAACGCGGCCGCTGATCGCCCTGCTGACCGGCTTGACTGTCCGGTTTCCCCACGATGGCTGCCCTTTCGTCGGCGGCTGTAAATCCTCCCTGTCCCCCCTTTGTCAAAGGGGGGGACGATAGGGCCGGGCCTCCCCGCTCCCGGTACCGCGCCCTCACCCGCCGCTCCCCCCCCGCTCACACTCGCTCACACTCTATCCCGTACTTGACCTAGGTCTCCCTACCCCGGTCCACCTGGCCTCTAGTCGTGGCGAAAGGGCATGCCACTCCTCAGGCGCCCGGGCTCACTTTCCCCATGCCCCGCCTGCCCGGTACGGCAGGTAAAATCTGGTAGACTCTGTTTAATGACCTTATCGCTCAAGCTCTGCAAATAATTCCCGATAAGCCAAGGGAAAGGTAGTGTTGGGTGGAGGTGTGATGGGCACGGAATGTGAAAATTTCACCAATGTGCTAATGGAGCAGGTTGGCTCCGGCATCGTCTTTTTGGATGCGCACGGTAAGGTGGCGTTGATCAACCGTAAGGCCGAGGAGATCCTCAAGGTGGAGCGCAGCGAGGTGCTCGGCAAGCGGGTTGACATGCTCCCCTTGCGCACCGCGATATACCGCGTACTGAGCGAGAATTCCCACGACGAACCGGCCGAGATCAGCGTGGAAGGATCGGTGGTGCTGGTCCGCTCCTCGGCGGTCCAGACCGGCAGCGGCTGGGGCGAGTTCTTCGAGATCCGCGACATCACCTCGGAAAAAAGGGAAAAACGGGAGCGGGAGGAGTTCGTGGCCATGATGACCCACGACCTCAAGTCCCCCCTCACCGTCATCATGGGATACGTGCAGGCGCTTTTGGGGGAGGTCCCCGGCAAGGTCGACCCCTCGCTGCTGATGTTCATCAAGGAGATGGACAAGAGCTCCAAGAAGATGCTCTCGATGATCGAGGACGTGCTGGACGCCTACCGGCTGGAGGCCGGGCTTTTGCAGATCGACCGGCAGCCGTGCAACGTGCAGGCGCTCTTGGAGGGGTGCTGTAACGACGGCGCCCGCGAGGCGGTGGTCCACGGCTCCTCCTTCCTGAGCGAGATCTGCGCGGGAATCCCGCCGCTCAACGTGGACGCCAAGCAGATCGCCCGGGTCTTCGCCAACCTGATCGGCAACGCGGTCAAGTTCACCCCCCGCCGCGGGACCATCAGGGTCTCCAGCGAGGTGCAGGACCAGTACCTGGTGGTCGAGGTGGAGGATACCGGCATCGGCATCCCGGCCGACGAGGTCCCCCGCATCTTCAACAAGTACTTCCGCGCCTCGGGGGCCCAGGGGTTCAAGGGGACCGGGCTCGGGCTCACCATCTCCAAGGCCATCGTGGAGGCCCACGGCGGGAGTATCGGGGTGGAGAGCGCGGCAGGAAAAGGGAGCCGCTTCTTCGTCCTGCTCCCCATGGAAACTGACCTCCCCGAAGATACTAAAGTTTCCACCGGGGCAGCCGAATAGCCTTCATGAAAATGATCAAGCTTCCCGGGGGCGTACTGCCGTCCCGGGCCTGTTCATAAAGCCCCCAAAGCGGGAGGCACCAACACCAAGGAGGAAACCATGGGCAACGTACTGATCGTCGACGATTCATCCACTATGAGAAAGATC
Organism: Geomonas sp. Red32; assembly: GCF_023652955.1. Classification (GTDB taxonomy): domain Bacteria; phylum Desulfobacterota; class Desulfuromonadia; order Geobacterales; family Geobacteraceae; genus Geomonas. The sequence continues at coordinate 1,281,900 of NZ_JAKLOY010000001.1, forward strand.
ATCTCCCGCAGCCTGCGCCAGGCAGGGCTCCAGGTTGACGATATCTACGAGGCCGGCGACGGTATCGAGGGGCTCGCCGCCATGGAGGGAAAGAGCATCAGCCTCATCCTCTCCGACATCAACATGCCCAACATGGACGGGCTGGAGTTCATCAAGGCGGTCCGCGCCAAAGGGGTCAAGGTCCCCATCGTCATGATCACCACCGAGGGGGGCGAGGACATCCTCAAGGAAGCGATCAACAACGGCGCGAGCGACAGCATCAAGAAGCCGTTCACCCCCGACCAGTTGAACGAGAAGCTCGGAGGGCTTTTATGATGGCCCTCAACCAGGAGATAGCCGAGAGCACCCGGTTGAGCGAGGCTGACCTGGCAGGTTACGTGATCAACGCCACCAAGGAGGTCTTCAACACCATGGTGATGATGGCCCTGGAGGACAGCTACCCCCTCAAGGAGCCGGTCACCTCGTTCCACTGCTCGGTCACCGGCATGGTCGGGCTGGCCGGGACCTACACCGGCATCCTCTCCATCCACTGCCCCCAGTCCTTCGCCCTGCGGATCACCTCCAACATGCTCGGCATGGACGTCGGCGAGGTGGGGGAGGACGTCAACGACGCCCTGGGGGAGATCGCCAACATGCTCGGCGGTTACGTGAAGCAGATCCTCTCCAAGGGGGGGCTCGACATCAACCTCTCCATCCCGACCGTCATCGCCGGGGAGGATTACACCATCAACTCCATGTCCGACAGCGACTGCGTCGTCATCCCCTTCACCAACGAGAACGAGCGGTTCCTGGTGGGACTCAAGCTGCATAAGGAAGGTTAGCCGGACGTCACCATGGCCGCTTTTGAGAAACTCCAATCGATGCTGGATGCCGCCATGAGGCAGGCGGGCGAGGAGAGCAGCATGCTCCTCGGCCAGAACCTGACCGTGGGGCCCTCCGACGTGCTGAACACCGACCGCAAGAGCTACCTGGCCGGCGAGGATGGGGCAGTCTACGCGGTCGGCGTCGAGTCGCGCGAGGCCTACCCCGGCTTCTTCTACCTCATCTTCTCGCTGGGCGACGCCATCGTCATGAGCTCCATCCTGCTCGGCATCCCCGGCCCCCGCATCCAGGAGAAAAGGCGGCTGAGCATCCAGGAGCCTGACGACGTCGATGCCTTCGGCGAGATCGCCAACCAGATCATCGGCTCCTTCAACACGGTTTTCCAGCCCAAGCTCCCCGACAAGGTGCACTTGAAGCTCCTCACCCCGCAGAAGTACATCCCGGACATCGATGAGCTGACCGATCAGGTCCCCTTCCCGGACGGACCGTACCTCATGTACCGCGCGCCGCTGGAGATCCCCGGCTACGACATGTACCGGCTGGACATCATGATTCCCCCGGCCTTGGCCAACCTGTTCGATCCCCAGCCGGAGGAGGCGCCGGCGGAGGCCGTAGCGGCCGAAGTGGCGGAGGAGGAGGTCCCGGCGGCCGCCCCCGCGCTTCCCCCCTGCGTCCTGGTGCTCGGCGACGACGACGTGCGGCGGGAGATCATGGACGGGCTCTCCCCCGAAGGGTTCACGCTGATGGATGCCCCGCTGGGGGCCGACCTCCCCGAGCTCTTCTCCGACGGCAACGTCAAGGTGGCGGTGGTCTCGCTCAAGCGGACCTTCGACCGCGACCTGGCCATCTGCAAGCGGCTCGCCCCCATGATCAAGCGCTGCGGCGGTTCCCTCCTCCTCTGCGCCCCCGAGTGGACCAGGAGCGCGGTCTTGAAGGCGCTCAAGGCGGGCGCCTGCGACATCCTCATGCAGCCGCTCGACGCGAGCGAGCTCAAGCTCAAGGTCGGCAAGGTCCTCCACTGCTAGCGCGAGTCAAAAAAACACCTCCCCCGCGGAGGTTTTTTTGACTTCGCCCGTCGCCGCCCGTACCCCGCCCGCCGCTCCCCTCACCCGCCCCTCTTAAAACTCCTGGAAATCCTGCCGCTTTCGCCCCCGCCATCCGTTTTTCAGCACCGGGGGGAGCCCCGCGCATTGCCGCGGCGGAGGCGGCCGGTTCGGCATGGCTTTTGCCTTACCCATTCCCATGACCTCTCCCCCCCGTACACTCTCCGCTCTCCGGCTCGCTCTCGTGGCGATCCTCGTCGTCGCGCTCCCCCTGGCGGCCCAGGCGCAGGACAACCGTCTGCGCAGGGTGCGGGTCATCCCCCATGCAGGCTCCTCCACCGTCCGTCTCTTCTTCCAGGACCCTCCCGAGTACCGGGTCTCCACCCTCCCGGGACGGGTGGTCATCGAGGTCACCGGGGCTGACGCCCCCCCCTTTAAACGGTTCCGCTCCTACAGCGACAGCCACCTCTCCGGCATCGTGGTCACCCCCCGCTACCACGGGGTGACGGTCACCATCAGGACCCGGGAGAGCGATCCCGGCGTGCGGGCGGTGGCGCTCGCCGACCCCTCGGTCCTCTCCGTGGAGGTGGGCCCCTCCGCAAAGAAGGTGGCGCTCTCCCCCGATATCCTGCCGGGACGCGAGCCGATCCTGGCCGGTATCCAGGAGTTCGTGAAGAACTACCAGCTCCCCTACCGGACCGCGCTCCCCTTTGTCCCCACCGACGCGAAGCTCTTGGCCGGGCAGCTCTCCTCCGACGAGGTGAAGCTCTTCCAGCAGGCGGAGGGGCTCCTCTACCGCGAGCGGGCCGCCGAGTCGCTGGAGATCTTCAACGGTTTCGCCGCCCGGGGGAACACCGCCGTCAAGGCGCTCGCCTCCTACCGGCAGGGTGAGGCGCTGTTGCTGCTCGACCGGGTGCCGGAGGCCCTGGCGAGCTTCCGGCAGGGGGAGACCCTCTGGCCCGCCTACCTGGAGAACGCCCCCGGCATCGCCCTGGGCTACGCCGAGGCGCGGGCACGCGGCGGGGACTTTGCGGGAGGACGCGCCCAGCTCTCCCGGCTGATCCAGGCCCTCAACGGGACCGTCTACGCACCGCCGCTCTTGGACCGGCTGGCCCAGATGTACGAACGGCACGGCGACGGGGAGGCCGCGCTCGCCATCTACCGGACGCTCGCGGTCCACGCGGACGGGACGGTGGCGGCCACCCGGGCACGCATGAAGCTCGCCGACCGGGACATGTTCACCGTCCCGCGGGAGAGCTACCGCGCGCTCCTCGAGCGCTACCAGGCCGTCTACCGCGCCCCCGGCGACCTCGCCGTGCGCGACGAGGCGCTCTTCAAGATCGCCCTCCTGAAGGCCCTCTACGGCGCACCCCGCGGCGCGCTGGAGGCCTCGGTCAACTACGACACCTGCTACCCCCGCGGGATCTTCTCCACCGTGGTCAAGAAGATGCGCGAGGAGCTGCTCTTGCCGGTCTACCGCGAGCTCTACGCCGCCAAGGATTCCGCGGCCCTCGCCAAGCTCGCCGCCGACAACCGCGAGCTCCTCTCCCGCTGCTTCACCGATCCCGGCTTCGCCCCCCGGCTGGCCGATGCCTTCCGGAATGCGGGGATGCTGACCAAGGAGCTGGAGATCTTCCCCGATCTGGCCGACCGCAACTGGGCGGCCTCCTCGGCCCCCTTCCTGGTCTCCCGCATCGTCGAAGACTCCCTCACCCTCGGCAACCAGACGCTTGCCCAGGCCGCCGCCCGCGAGTACCTCTCCCGCTTCCCCGGCGGCTCCCAGGCCGGGAGGGTCCGCGAACAGCTGGCCCGCATGGCCTACGACCGGGGCAACCTCAAGGAGGTGGCGGCCGGGCTTGCCTTCCTCGCCAAGGGGGGCAAGGCGGAGTTCCCCGAGAGCGATTACTACCTCGGCAAGGCCCAACTGGCGGCCGGCGACCAGCGGGGTGCGCTGCAGTCCTTCTCCCGCTTCGTGGCCCGGGTCCCCGATGGCTCTCCGCTCGCCCTGGACGGCTTTTTCGCGCTGGCCGGTGCCCAGAGCTCCCTCAAGGATTTCGCCGGCGCCCTGGCCAGCTACCGCCGCGGCCTCAAGCTCGCCAAGGGGGAGGACGCCGATCAGTTCCTCTACAAGATGGGGGAGCTGCACCTCCGGCTCAACCAGGTGCGCGAGGCGCGCGAGGCTTGGGAGCAGGTGGCCGCCAAGGGGGGAGGGGGAACCTGGGGAAAACTGGCGGCCGAGGCGTTGTCCGACCTCAAGTGGCGGCTCAAGATCGCCGGCGAGCTCCCCTGACGCCTGTCAAAAATATGACCCACGCGGCCGCTAAAGGCCGCAAATCCGGCATCTTCCGGCTGGTACGGCTTTTGCTGGAGCCCCAGCAGCACGCAAGGAGGCAGACACCATGCCCGTCAACAGTATCTTCGGCAACACCATCGACCTGCTCGGCAAGACCCTCGACCTGAGGGCCAAGCGGCAGGTGCTCATCTCCGCCAACCTGGCCAACGTGGAGACCCCGGGGTACACCCCCTCGGACGTCACCTTCGAGTCGGAGCTAAAGAGCGCCCTCACCAAGGGGAGTATCGACACCCCGCCCGCCAATCCGCGCCACATCCCGCTCCGTCACGGGTCGCAGTCCCTGGAGATGGTGCAGGGGACGGTGGTGCAGGCCCCCGACGCCAACGCCGGGCTGGACGGCAACGGGGTGGAGATGGAGAGCGAGATGAGCCGGCTGGCCGAGAACCAGATCATGTACAACGCCTCGGTGCAGCTCCTCGTCAAGAAATTCGAGGGGATGAAGATGGCGATAAGGGGGACCCTCTAAATGGACTTTTTCTCTTCGATGGACATCAGCGCCTCCGCCCTGAGCGCGGAGCGGACCAGGATGAACCTGATCTCTTCCAACCTTGCCAACGCGAACTCCACCCGCACCGCGGAAGGGGGCCCCTACCGCCGGCGGGACGCGGTCTTCACCGCCACCCCGGCCCCCGGCTCCTTCGGGGCGGCGCTGGGGCGCGCGACCCAGGCGAGGAGCGTGGCGGTCACCAACATCGTGGAGGATCAGAACCCTCCCCGCCTGCAGTACGAGCCGAACAACCCCGACGCCGACGCCAAAGGGTACGTCGCCTATCCGAACGTCAACGTGGTCGAGGAGATGGCCGACATGATATCGGCCAGCCGCAGCTACGAGGCCAACATCACCGCCACCCAGGCCGCCAAGAGCATGGCGATCAAGACCCTCGACCTCGGTCGCTAAGGAGGAAGCTACATGCAGATCACCGGTATTGAAGGGATTGGGGTAGGGGGAGGGGTCTCCCAGGCGTTTCCGGTCAAGCAGGCGGAGAGTGCCGCCGGCAACCCCGCCGTCGGCTTCGGTCAGCTGATGGAAGATATGATGAGCAAGGTGGACGGCCTCCAAAAGAGCGCCGACCACTCCATCCAGGGCCTCGCCACCGGCGAGAGCAAGGGGCTCCACGAGGTGATGCTTGCGGTCGAGAAGGCGAGCGTCTCCTTCCAGTTCCTTACCCAGGTCCGCAACAAGGCGGTCGAGGCCTACCAGGAGATCATGAGGATGCCGGTCTAGTGCCGGTCCCCCTTGCCCCTGTGTCGAAATTTTGACCTCTTTTACGTTTTCCTGACTTACACGAACGATTCGCGATGACGGGAGCCGGTCACCGGATGTCCAGGTGACCTTCGAGCTCCCTGTGGGGATGCCATGCCGGAAGGACTCAAAAAACTGCTGGAACCGTTTCTTGCCCTGAGCACCGGGAAGAGGCTCGTGGTGGCCGGGGTGGCGCTCGCCTCCCTGCTGGCCTTCGCCGCCTTGATCGTGGTGGCCAACAAGACCGATTACCGGCCGCTCTTCTCCAACCTGAACTCGGACGATGCCGGCGAGATCGTCAAGAAGCTCAAGGAGCAGAAGGTCCCCTACCAGATTTCCGACGACGGCAAGGCGCTCCTGGTCCCCGCCGACAAGGTCTACGACCTGCGGCTTTCGCTCGCTTCCGACGGGCTTCCCCAGGGGGGCGGCATCGGCTTCGAGATCTTCGACCGCAAGAACTTCGGGATGACCGAGTTCGTCCAGAAACTCAACTACCAGCGCGCCCTGCAGGGCGAGCTCTCCCGCACCATCTCGCAGCTTTCCGGGGTCGAGTCGGCCCGGGTTCACCTGGCCATCCCCGAGAAGAGTCTCTTCAAGGAGGCCGAGAAACCGGCCACCGCCTCGGTGGTGCTCAAGATGAAGTCCAACCGGAGCCTGCGCGACTCCGAGGTGCAGGGGGTGGTCCACCTGGTCGCCTCCTCCATCGAGGGGATGGATCCCGACAACGTCACCGTGCTCGACTCCCGCGGCAAGATGCTCTCCACCTCGTCCTCCTCCGACCCGGCCACCAGGCTCACCGGCGCCCGCCAGGAGGCCCAGCGGCAGTTCGAGAAGGGGACCGAGGACAAGCTGCAGAGCCTCCTGGACAAGGTGGTCGGCACCGGCCGTTCCGCCGCCCGGGTCTCGGCCTCCTTCGACATGAAGAAGGTGGAGCGCTTCGAGGAGCGCTACGACCCGGAGACCGCCGCGGTACGCAGCGAGCAGCGGAGCGAGGAGAAGGGGGGGACCACCACCACGGCAAGCGGGGTCCCCGGTGTGCAGTCCAACATGGCGAGGACCGGCGGCCCGGCCGCGGCCGGCAGCACCGGCGGCGGCACCAAGAGCGACGAGACCCTCAACTACGAAGTGAGCCGCACCACCGCCCGCACCTTCGAGCCGGAGGGGGCGCTCTCCAAGATCTCGGTGGCCATCCTGGTGGACGGCAAGTACGAGCTCTCCCCGGGGGCCAAGCCGGACGCCAAGCCGAAGTACCAGCCCCGCTCTCCCGACGAACTCTCCAAGATCGAGGCGCTCGTCAAGAGTGCCGTCGGCTTCAACGCGGAGCGCGGCGACCAGGTGACCGTGGCCAACATCCCCTTCCAGGACACCGGCGAGGGTGGCATGGAGCCCCCCGCCTGGTATGAGGCACCCATCGCACAGCTCGGCATCAAGTATGCGGTGATCGCCCTGGGCTTCCTGGCGCTGCTGCTGTTCGTGATCCGTCCGCTCATGAAGGTGCTCAAGGTGGAGAAGCCGGCTTCCTTCCTTCCGGTTGCCAACGAGGCCGAAACGTCCCGTATGCTCGAGGAGCAGCGCCGCGAGCAAGAGAAGCTGCGGCTCACCCAGCTCGAACTGGTGGAGAAGGTCAAGCAGGACCCCTACCAGGTGGCCCAAATCCTTCAGAACTGGCTTACCCACAAGGAATAGCGCCGCCATGACCACGACCATGACCATTTCACGAGGTGCCGCATGACCGGAGCGGAAAAAGCCGCGGTACTGCTGCTCTACCTGGGGCCCGAGGCTACCGCCAAGGTGTTCGGCCATATGGACGACGCCGACATCAAGAAGATCAGCCAGAGCATGTCGAGGCTCGGCCATGTCCCGCGCGAGGAGATCTCCAACGTGGTGGCCGAGTTCACCGACATTACCAACCCGGAGACCGGCTTCTTCTCGCAAGGGGAGGAGTTCGTCAAGAAGATCCTCGAGAAGGCGCTGGGGACCACCCGCGCCGAGACCCTGTTGCAGGAGATCCGCACCGCCGGCATCGGCGACATGACCGACATGCTGGCCAGCCTGGATCCCCGCACCATCGCGAACTTCTTCTCCCAGGAGCACCCGCAGACCATCGCCGTCATCCTCGCCAAGCTCAAACCGAAGCAGACGAGCGAGATCATCGCCCTCTTGCCCCAGGAGCTGCAGGCCGAGGTGGTAATCCGCATCGCCGAGGTCGACCAGGTCTCCCCGGAGATCCTGGCGGAGATCGACGAGGTGATCAGGGCCGAGCTGACCGCCCTGGGCGGCGTGCAGCGCTTCAAGGTGGGGGGGGTCGAGAAGGTGGTGGACATGTTCGGCCATCTGGACCGAAGCCGCGAGAAGAAGATCCTCGACAAGCTCGACACCATGAACCCGCCGCTGGCCGAGGTGATCAGGAAGCACCTCTTCACCTTCGAGGACATCTTCAAGCTGGACGACCGCGCGATCCAGGCGATCATGCGCGAGGTCTCCAACGACACCCTGACCCTGGCCATGAAGACCTCCACCGACGAGGTCAAGGACAAGATCTTCCGCAACATCTCCAGCCGCGCGGCGGAGATGATCAAGGAGGACCTCGAGGTCATGGGGCCGGTGCGGCTTTCCGACGTGGAGAAGGCCCAGTCGGAGATCATCAAGATCGTCCGCAAGATGGAAGAGGAAGGGAAGGTCGTTATCGCGGGACGCGGAGCCGACGATGTCCTTGTCTAAGATCATCAGAAAGAGCGGCGAGGCTCACCCCCCCTTCACGCTGGTCCCCCTGGACGGCGAGCTCAAGGCGGCCCCCGGCGACATCTTCAAGCCGGTCACTCTCGGCTGGCAGGAGCCCGACGAGCCGGAGAGCGAGGAGGAGCCGTACGAGCCCCCCCCCATGATCCCCGAGGAGGAGGCCCTCCGGAGGATCCGCGAGGCGCACGCCGAGGGGTTCCGCGAGGGGAGGCAGCAGGCCGAGGCGGAGCTCGCCAAGCTGGGCGAGGCGCTCGGCCAGGCGCTACTGGCCACCGGGGCGCTGCGCGGCAAGCTCATGCACGAGGTGGAGGAGGACCTCCTGAAGCTCTCGGTGATGATCGCCCGCAAGGTGATGCTCCGGGAGCTTTCGCTCGACCCCGGGATCATGACCGGCCTCGTGCAGGCGACCGTCGAGCAGGCGAGCACCGGGGGGAGCGTGGTGGTGCGGCTCAACCCGCAGGAGTACACCCTTTTGGCCGAGTCCCCGCAGCTGGTCCCGCTTTTGAGGGAGAATCCCTCCCTGACCCTGAAACCCGATCCCGCCGTCCCTCCCGCAGGGTGCCTGGTGGAGACGGTGAGGGGGAACATGGACGCGGGGCTCGAGTCGCAGCTGGACGAGATCTTCCGCCGCCTCTGGGAGGAACGTAACGCCCGCCGGGAGGAAGACAATGATTGACCTCGCCCGCTACTTCCCGGTGGTGGAGAGCGCCAAGCCGGTCCGCTTTCACGGGCGGGTGACCCAGGTGGTAGGCCTCGTGATCGAGGGATTCTGCCCCGAGACCGCGGTCGGGAGCCTCTGCGAGGTCCATTCCGAGGGGTCCGCCCCCATCCCGGCCGAGGTGGTGGGATTCAGGGAGAACAAGACGCTCTTGATGCCCCTGGGGGAACTGAGGGGGGTGGGGCTCGGGAGCCTCATCTCGGTCCGGCGCGAGAAGGCGGCCCTGGGGGTCGGCCCGGCCATGCTCGGAAGGGTGATCGACGGGCTGGGCGCCCCGATCGACGACAAGGGGCCCATCGCGGTCTGCGACGAGTACCCGATCTACGCGGCCCCGGTCAACCCGATGAAGCGCCGCCCGATCAGGAAACCGCTGAACCTCGGAATCCGGGCCATCAACGGGCTTTTGACCTGCGGCGAGGGGCAGAGGGTCGGCATCATGGCGGGCTCCGGGGTCGGGAAGTCGACCACCCTCGGCATGATCGCCCGCTACACCGAGGCCGACGTTAACGTGATCGCCCTGATCGGCGAGCGCGGGCGCGAGCTCCGCGAGTTCATCGAGAAGGACCTCCAGGAGGAGGGGTTGAGGAAGTCGGTGGTGGTGGTCGCCACCTCGGACCAGCCCCCCCTGGTGAGGATGCGCGGCGCCTACATCGCCACCACCATCGCCGAATACTTCCAGGCCCAGGGGAAGAAGGTGCTCCTCATGATGGACTCGGCCACCCGCTTCGCCATGGCCATGCGTGAGGTGGGGCTCGCCATCGGCGAACCTCCCACCACCAAGGGATACACCCCGTCGGTCTTCGCGGCGCTCCCGAGGCTTTTGGAGCGGACCGGGAACTTCCAGGGGGGGAGCATCACCGGCCTCTACACGGTGCTCGTCGAGGGGGACGACTTCAACGAGCCGATCTCGGACGCCATGCGGAGCATCCTGGACGGCCACATCATCCTGACCCGCGAGCTGGCGGCGAGGAACATCTACCCGCCGATCGACCTTTTGAACAGCGCAAGCCGCGTGATGTCGGACGTGACCACCCGGGAGCACCGGCAGCTGGCCGGGCAGTTCAAGGAGATCCTGGCCGCCTACCGGCAGGCCGAGGACATGATCAACATCGGCGCCTACAAGGCCGGGAGCAATCCCAAGATAGACTACGCCATCGCCAAGATGGACCGGATGATCGCCTACCTCAAGCAGGACGTCACCGACGGGGTCGACATGGATGAGGCGATCGCCTCCCTGGCGGCGATCTTCGAGGATGGCGGGTATGGCTGACGCTTCCCGGCAGGAAGGGGAAGGCGGCCGGACAACGGCGGACCGACGGTAAAAAGGGGAGGCGCTAAGCCATGGCAGGACCCGAATTCAGACTTGAGCAGGTACTTAAATTCCGCAAGGAAGTGGAGAGGATACAGCAGCTGGAGCTCGCCAAGGCGAGGCAGCAGCACGAAAACGCCCGCGAGCAGCTGTCGAACGAGAAGGCCGCCCTGGAGACGCTGACCGAGGAGCTTGCCCAGCGGCAGGCCTCCGGGATCGACGCCAAGGACCTGCAGCTCTACGGCGCCTTCGCCCGCAGGAAGAGCCGCGAGATCGAGGAGATGCGCCGTTCGGTGAGCATGCTCGAGAAGGCGGTCCAGGAAAAGCGCGAGGCGCTCTTGACTGCGGCCAAGGAGAAGAAGGCCTTGGAGGTCTTCAAGGAGAAGAAGATGCGTGACCTGAGGATGGAGCAGCTTTTGAAAGAGCGGGCCTTCCTGGACGAGCTGGCGGTCCAGGGGAGGGGCGAGCGGGCATGAAGAAGGTCATCCTCATCCTCTTCGCCGTCGCCGTCAGCGTCTACCACTGGGGCCCCCAGTTCGACTGGCCCGGCCAGGCGAGCGCCACCGAGAACAGGAGCGGCTACCACCCTCCGGCGACCGATGCCGCCTCCCTCGAGCTCAAGCGCCAGCAGCTGGACCAGCGCGAGGCTGCCCTCAAGGCCAAGGAGGCGGAGCTCGCCCGCCTTTCCGCCACCCTCGACGCCCGTGTCAAGGAATTGAACGCAGCCAAGAAGTCGCTGGAAGGATCGCTCGCGGCCAAGAAGCAGCAGGACAACGACCGCTTCAAGAAAATGATCAAGATCTACAAAGGGCTGAAGCCGGACGACGCGGCGGCCCTCATGAACAAGCTCGACAGCAAGACGGTCATCGAGATGCTGAACATCATGGACCAGAAGACCGCGGTCAAGCTGATACCGTTACTGACCCAGCCCCGGGTGCTCGAGTGGACGAGGATGAACCTCTCCTCGCGCTAGCGAGCCCATCCCGGGACGGGCGGACCGTTGTAGTAAGCGTGGCGCGAAGGCGCACGCCATTCTGGAAAAAAAGGAGGTGAGAACAATGATTCCAAGTGCAGCAATGTTTCAACCCACGGCGCCCATGCCCATGACTCCGGCTGCCGGTAACCTTACTTCCTCACCGGCTCCGGGTTCCGGCCCGGAGAGCTTCGCCGGTGTCTTGCAGGGGGCGCAGGCTTCCCTTGACCATGGGACAGGGACGGCCGCCGGTGGGACCCCGTCCGGGGCTTCCGCCCACTCCGCCGGTGCGGCGGCCTCCGCCACAGTACCACCGGCCGGTTCGGAACAGGCTGGCGCGGCACCAGAAGGTGCATCCTCCGCAAGAACTGCGGTCAGCGGCCAGGCTCCCGGGACGGCCAAACCGCCGGCGGCTGCCGGTGCCAACGCCCCCCAGACCGTCGCGGCCAACCAAGACGGCCAGACCGCGGCAGTTTCCACGGCGGCGGCCGGGCCTGACGGCAGTACCTCCCCCGCTTCCTCCTCGCATGACGGCCAGGATGAGGAAGCGGCAACGGACGGCGACAAAGATTCGGCCAATACCCAGTCAACCGCCCAATCTCCGCTCTGGAGCTTCGCTCCCAGCCAGTTGGCCATGGCGGGTGCCATGGCGGCCCAAGGGAACCAGCAGCCGGTAGCGGCGGCGCCAGCCAGCCAGCAGGAGCCGGCCCAAACTGCGGTAACCACCGCGGCAGGGATAGCGGCCGGAGAGCAGACGGCTTCCACCCCGGGAGCCGTGGGAAGTACCACCACTGCAGCAACCCAGGTGGCGGTGACCTCCGCCCAGACCGCGGTCCTCAACGACGGGACCGGGATCACGGTTGTTACCCCGGGAGCGGACGCCGCTCTTCCGGCGGCCGTTTCAACCCCGCAAGGGGGGGCGGTCAACCAGGCCCAGGGCGGCCAGCCCGCAGCCCAGCCTCAAGGGGTGAGCGTCCAGACGGTCCCTTCCGGACCGGTTCCGGCCGCCTCGGCCTCGCCGGCTCAACCTGCCGGCGGTGCTCAGTCCCCGGTAACCACCACGTCCTTCCAGCCGACCCAGGTGGTGGCCTCCTCCTTCCAGCCGGCCGGCATCGCCAACGCAGCAGCGGCTCCGGTCCAGGGAAGCGGCGAGGGGCAGGTGAAGGTGAAACAGCAGCAACAAGCAGAGCTCGACGGCATGACCGCCGCCGGCGCCAACCAGAAGGGGGCGCAGGCGGACAATGACAGTGTGGGCGGCGTGGAGGGTGACCACCGTCAGCCCACTGCGCAGGCGGGTGCCACCACCCAGAACGGGGGAACGCAAACGGCCTCGACGCCCGTAGCAAACAACCAGGCCAACGCGCCGAGCCCGGCCGCAGCACCACCGGCACAGCCGGCCACCATACCGGGGCAAGCCGGTACCTCTAACGCGGCAGCCTCCAACGCCGCTCCGGCCCAGGCGGCCACTCCCGCCACCGGCCAGCAGGGGCAGAACGTGAACGCCAGCGCCCCCCAGCCGGCGCCGGTGACCACGGTTGCCGCCCAGACCGCCGCCCCGCTCCAAGGTGCCGTCACCGGTAACGATCCCATGGCCACCTTCGTCCAAGGCCAGACGGTGGATTCCCGTCAGGAGGAGGGATCGGCCGGCAGCAGCGACCGCCGCGCCACCGCCACCGACAGCCATGTCCGCAGCCTCTTTGCGGAGAAACCGGCCGGCCAGCCGGCCCAGGCCACCACGGTAGCCTCCAGCGAGGCCACCGGCACCAAACCTGCAGTGCAGACCCAGGCGGGGAGCCCGGGGGTACCGCAGGGCGCCGCGGAGCAGAAGGCTTCCGGTGACGGGCAGCACCAGAGCGGATTCCAGAAGGAGCAGTACCGGCCCCAGGACCAGTTCTTCAACGTGGGGCTCAACGCACCGCAAAACCAGCCGGCGGCGCAGCCCGCCCCGACTGACAGCTCGGCCCATCTGAAGAGCCTGGAGCAGAGCATCATGGCCCAGGTCAAGGACGGGGTGGTAACCCACGACGCCAAGGGGAACGGTCAAATTACCGTCAGGCTGAACCCGGACGAGCTGGGTGAACTGAAGATCCAGGTGAGGATGGTGGATAACACCGTGAAGGTAGAGGTGCAGGCCGACAACAAGATGGTCAAGGATCTCCTGATGGGGAACCTGGACAACCTCAAGCAGGCCCTCGCCGGAAAGAACTTCACCATGGAAGGGTTTAACGTCTCCACCGGCAACGGAGGCTTCAACGGCTCCCTCGCCGACCAGGGGAACTCTCAGCAGCAGTCGACTCCCCGCTACCTGAGGAACGCCGGCTACGCGGACGCCGCCCCGGGCAAGGTCAACTACGTGACCGAAGAGACCGACAACCTGGTCAGCGTCAGGCTGTAAACAAGGAGGCAACATGATAACCGACGTAACAACCACCGCGGCCACCTCCAACACTTCTGCGGCCGACGCGGCGATGAAGCAGTCGGCCGGGCTCAACAAGGACGACTTCCTCAAGCTGTTCGTCACCCAGCTGCAGAACCAGGATCCGCTGAACCCGCAGGACAGCTCGCAGTTCATAGGCCAGCTGGCCCAGCTGACCCAGGTGGAGCAGGCCTACAACACCAACACCAACCTGCAGAGCCTTCTCAACCAGGGGACCAACGGCATGACCATGTCCTCGGTCTCCATGATCGGCAAGACGGTCGAGGCACCCGGTTCCCAGGTCAACCTGCAGTCGGGATCGGCAACCAGCATCAACTTCTCGCTGGCCGGTGCGGCCGACTCGCTGACGGTCACCGTCAAGGATGCCACCGGCGCGGCCGTCAAGACCATCACCGCCGGCTCCACCAGCGCGGGTGAAGGTTCGGTATCCTGGGACGGCACCGACGCCTCGGGAAACCAGCTCGCTTCCGGCGCCTACAGCTTCTCGGTGAGCGCCAAGGATTCCAGCGGCAACAACGTAGTGGCCACTCCGCTCATCAAGGGGAAAGTCGACGGGGTCGACATGTCCGGAGCCACCCCGGTCCTGACCATCGGCAACGTAAGGTTGAACCTCACCGACGTGACCTCCGTGGGGGGCTAGCATGATCGACAACAGCGTCCTTTTTCCGCAACCCATACAGGCTCCGGTCAGGCCCCGCACCACACCGAACCAGGTGCCGCAGGGGCAGCCGGCAGGGAGCAACTCTCCCTTCGCCCAGGTCCTCGACCAGAAGATCTCCGGCGAGCCGGTGCGCCTCTCGCAGCACGCGCAGGAGAGGCTCAGGTCGCGCGGCATCACCCTCTCGGAGACCGACATGAAACAGCTGGCGGGAGCGGTGGACAGCGTGGCCCAGAAGGGTGGCAAGGAATCCCTGGTTCTCATGGGGGACGCCGCCCTGGTAGTCAGCGTCAAAAACCGGACAGTGGTCACCGCCATGGACCGGCAGAGTCTCAAAGGAAACGTCTTCACCAACATCGACTCGGCAGTGCTCCTGTAACGGAGCGGATCTTTTAACCAATCAACCATCAACGGGCTGGCCCTCCATGAGGAAGCCCCGGGACACCGACCGACTGAGGTGTCCGCAACCACAAGGACTTTAGGAGGCACACAATGAGCGTTACTTCCGCACTTTTCACCGGCGTGAGCGGTCTTCAGGCTAACGGCGCAGCAATGAGCGTTATCGGCAACAACATCTCCAACGTCAACACCGTTGGCTTCAAGGATTCCCGCACGATTTTCGCGGATCTTCTCTCCGACAACACCGTCAACAGCTCCCAGATCGGCAAGGGCGTCCAGGTGCAGACCGTCCAGAACATATTCACCCAGGGGTCGTCACAGACCTCGGAGAACGTCACCGACCTTTCCATCCAGGGGAATACCTTCTTCTCCCTGCAGGCCCCCGGGGTAACCGCGGCGAGCCCCGCCTCCTCCTACCTCTCCCGCGCCGGCGCTTTCTCCGTGGACAGCTCGAACACCCTGGTCAACCCCAACGGCTACCAGGTGCTCGGCACCGACGGCAAGCCGGTCACGTTCCCTGCCGACTTCAGCAAGGTCACCAAGATCGATTCCACCGGCCACATCACCTACCTCGCCACCGACGGCGTCACCCAGGAGTACTACAACGGCAACGGCGTGGCCGGCCTCCCCATAACCGGGACTCCGGGGGTGTCGATCGCGGTCGTTTCCGTCCCCAGCCCCGGCGCGCTCAGCAAGGTCGGCGGCTCGCTCTACCAGACCACCGCCGCTTCCGGCGCCGCTGCGGCTACCCCGACCTTCGCCGCCGCGACCGCCAACGGAACCAGCGAGAAGATCCTCTCCAACTCGCTGGAGCAGAGCAACGTGGACATGGCCAACGAGTTCGTCAACATGATCGTGACCCAGCGCGCCTACTCCGCCAACTCCAAAACCATCACCACCACCGACCAGATGACCCAGGAAGTGCTGCAGCTGATCCGTTAATCCGGTGAGGTACCAGTAAAGGGGGGGCGCGGTCCGCCGCGCTCCCCCGCGGCACTTCCCGTGAGGGACACGGGGCGAGGTGCGCCCGGGAACTGTCACCTGGCCGTGCCTCGGACCTCGTGCCACCGGCCGGGGTGCGTCCGGGCCTTCCCGCTGGGACAAAATCCCCCCTGTCCCCTCTTCGCAAAGGGGGGGACCCGATGCCGGCTTTGGTGCGCGCGGCTTCCATGGTACCCGGTGCGCTTGGTGCCGCTACGCGGTCGTGTCGGACCTCTGACACTGTGCCTCAGTGATGACAGGGGAGCCAAAGTCGGCGATATCGTGACCAAAACGGCCATTCCCCCCGGCGCCTCCCCTCTCAGCCCCCTCGCTCCAGCGGTAAAACCGCTCTGGAGTAGCCCCGGCGCGCCCGCTGCCCTGGGTGCCGGTCAATTATTTGACCGCCGGGGGCCCGGTTCAAGCTTCCGTCCGGCCGGATTGCCGCCGCCGGAGCCCGCGGCTTACGCTAACTCCCCGCCATTTTCCCCGCCTCTACGCAAATTTCCCAATGATCCCGTCCATCTCGCCGCGCGCCGGCGTTTCTGGCACCCCCGTTGCAAAGAGTCTCTCTCGTAATCACCCAGTTCAGGATACAAAGGAGATTCGGGTATGGCCGAACAGGCAAAGGCTCAGGACGCCCCACCGAAAGACAACAAGAAGCTCTTCATCATCATCGGCGCGGCGATCGTTGCGGTTGCCATCCTCGGCGCCGCGGCGATGTTCTTCATGGGCGGCAAGTCCGACAAGAAGGGACAGGCCGCCGAAGGTGCCAAGGTGGAGGCCAAGAGCGAAGCCAAGTCCGAAGGCGGACACGGCGAATCCAAGGGGGGCGAAGGTGGGGCCGCAGCTTCCACGGTCTATCCCTTGGAGCCTTTCATCGTCAATATTTACGACGGGCAGGAGATCCGTTATCTGAAACTCAAGGTCGAGTTCGAGCTGGCCAACCCGCAGGCCAAGGCCGACCTCGACGCCAAGGTCGCTCCCATGCGGGACGCCATCCTCATTCTTTTGACCACCAAGACCATGCAGGAGATCCAGGATCTCCAGGGCAAGAACCAGTTGCGTGAGCAGATCTTGGGCTCGGTCAGCAAGATCCTCCCCCCCGGCAAGGTCACTAAAGTTTATTTCACCGACTTCGTGGTGCAGTAGAAGGTGCCTGCGATGGAAAAGATCCTCACCAAGGAAGAGATTGATGCCCTGGTAGCGGCGGTTTTCGAGGGGAGCATCATCCCCGAGAAGGAGCTGGCCAAGGTCGGGCAGCAGGCCGAGGAGTTCGACCTCCTCGACGTCGAGGCCCACCGGGTCATCCCCAACCTGGACATCGTCTACGACGGGTTCATCCGCTACAACCGGGTCACCCTGTCGAACCGGCTCGGACGCATGGTGGAGATCCAGAAGGGGGAGGCGCGGCCCTACAAGTTCGGCGACTTCATGGACATCCTCCCCTCGCCGGTCTGCATGGCGATCTACAAGATGGACCCCCTGAAGGGTGCCGCCCTGGTCGCCCTCGACTCCACGCTGGTCTTCACCATCGTGGACAGCATCCTGGGGGGGAGCGGGATGACCGGCGGACAGGCCATCAACCGCCTGTTCACCTCCATCGAGCTCAGGCTGGCCGAGAAGATCGTCAAGGATGTGCTGGCCGACCTGGAGAGGGCGTGGGCGCCGCTTTGCCCGGTCGACATGAACTTGCTCCGCATGGAGATGAACCCGCGCCTGGTCAACATCGTGCCGGTCGAGTACCAGGTGCACACGGTCTCCATGAAGATCCAGATCGAGGAGACGGTGGGGAACATGATCATGGCCATCCCCTTCATGACGATCGAGCCGATCCGCGACAAGCTCAAGCGCGGGATGCAGACCGACATGATGGTGGTGGACCCGCTCTGGTCCTACCGGTTGTCGGAGGAATTGCTGGAGGCTCCCCTGGAGCTTTCGGTGGAAATGGGAGGTGCCACCATCACCCTGGCCGAGCTTTTGGATCTCTCGCCGGGGGACACCATCATGCTGGACGCCAGCGACAAGGACGAGCTGACGGTGAAGGTGGGAGGCACCAAGAAATTCATGGGAATAGCGGGGGTAAGCGGCGGCAACAAGGCGGTACAGATCAGCCGCGCCCTTTGTGGAGGGGGTGAAGCTTGAGTGAGAAGCTCGTGATGGAAGAGCAGAAGGACGTCCCGCAGATGAAGAACCTCGAGTTCATCATGGACATCCCGCTGCAGCTCACGGTGGAGCTGGGGAGGACCAAGCTGCTGGTGAAGGATGTCTTGCAGCTGAACCAGGGTTCGGTGGTGGAGCTGACCAAGCTTGCCGGGGAGCCTCTGGACGTCTTCGTCAACTCCAAGCTGGTGGCGCGCGGCGAGGCGGTGGTGGTGAACGACAAGTTCGGCATCCGCCTGCTTGATATCGTCAGTCCTAACGAAAGGGTGGACAAGGTGCTATGAAACGACTGATTCCGGGAGTGCTGTCCGTGGTGTTCCTCTCCTCGCCGGCCTGGGCGGCCGAGGGGGGAGGGTTCGACGTGGCCGGGAGCCTGGCCCAGATGGTCGGCTCGCTGGTGCTGGTGATCGGGATCATCCTGATCCTCTACTACCTGGCGGGCAAGCTCATGAAGGCCCCGCAGGCCGGCGGCTTCCGCTACATCCGCGTGGTGGAGACCAAGCACCTGGCCCCCAAGAAGCAGCTGGTGCTGGTCGAGGTGGGGGGGGAGTACCTCCTTTTGAGCAGCTCCGGCGAGGGTGTCAATTTCCTGAAGCAGATTGACATGATGGAGGAGATCGAGGTGGTCGACGAGCGCGGTTACGCGACGCTGATCCCGGTCCAGCTGAAAAAGAAACTGATGACCTTCGCGGGCGAGCTGGCTCCCAACCGGCAGGAAGCTCCCCAGTTCAACAAAAGCGGTGGATTCGCGTGAAAAAGCAGTGGCTCCTGGGGGGGCTTTTGGTGGCCCTCCTCTCGCTGATAGTGGTGGCCGGCGCGAGCGCCGAGCCGCTCTCGCTTCCGACGGTCAGCGTCGGGGTGGGGAAGGTCTCCAAGCCGGGCGACGTCAGCACCGTCTTGCAGATCTTCTTCCTGATGACGGTGCTCTCGCTGGCGCCGAGCCTGTTGATGATGACCACCTCCTTCACGAGGATCGTGGTGGTCCTCTCCTTTCTCCGCTCGGCGCTCGGGACCCAGCAGGCCCCCTCCAACCAGATCATCGTCGGGCTTTCGCTCTTTCTTACCTTCTTCGTGATGGCGCCGGTCTGGCAGCAGGTCAATACCCAGGCCTTGCAGCCGTACCGGGCGGCAACCATCACCCAGGACGAGGCGATCAAACGCGGGGTGGCCCCGATCAGGAAGTTCATGCTCTCCCAGGTGCGGGAGAAGGACCTGGCCCTGTTCATCTCGCTCTCCAAGCTCCCCCGTCCCCGTAACGCCGACGACATCCCGACCATGACGCTTATCCCGGCCTACATGGTGAGCGAGCTGAAGACCGCGTTCCAGATCGGCTTTCTGGTCTACATCCCCTTCCTGGTGCTCGACATGGTGGTCGCCTCGGTGCTCATGTCGATGGGTATGATGATGCTGCCGCCGGTCATGATCTCGCTCCCCTTCAAGATCCTCCTCTTCGTGCTGGTGGACGGCTGGGGGCTCATCATCGGCTCGCTCATCAAGAGCTTCGGTTAATCGTTCAAACGGAGAAACGCTATGTCACCCGAACTCGTGGTAACCCTTGGCAGGAGAAGCTTCGAAGCCGTGCTGCTGCTGTCGGCGCCGCTGCTGATCTGCGCCCTGGTGGTCGGCCTGCTGATCAGTATCTTCCAGGCGGTCACCTCCATCAACGAGGCAACCCTCGCCTTCGCTCCGAAGATCGCCGCCGTCATGGTGGCCATCGTCATCTTCTTCCCCTGGATGATGAGCTACATGAGCGACTTCACCCGGGAAATCTACGGCCTGATCGCCAACATGAGGCACTAGTGTGTTCGAGGCCCTCCCGATCAAGGTCTTAAGCGACCTGGTCCCCTTCGCCCTGGTGCTCGCCAGGGTCGCCAGCCTCTTCGCGGCCATCCCGGTCTTCGGCTCCCGGGTGGTCCCCAACCGGATCAAGGTGCCGCTCATCTTCTCGCTGGCGCTCCTCATCTTTCCCATCGTCAAACCGGCCGTCGTCCCCGCGGTGGGGGACACCATCGGCCTCGGTCTCCTCGTGGTGCGGGAGAGCCTGATCGGCCTCACCTTGGGCTTTCTCTCCCAGCTGATCTTCGCCGGCGTCGAGTTCTGCGGGCAGCAGGTGGGGACCCAGATGGGGATCTCCATGGCCGCCCTCTTCGATCCCGCCACTCAGAACAACGTCCCCACCATGGCCATGTTCGAGGGGGTGCTCGCCACCATGCTCTTTTTGGCCCTGGGGGTGCACCACTTCTTCATCCGGGCCATCGTGGAGAGCTACCAGCTCGTCCCCCTGGGGGCCTGGCACATAGACGAGGGGGTGCTGAAATTCCTGATCCAGGCCTCCTCCGGGATGCTGGTCATTGCCATCAAGCTGGCCGCCCCGGTGGGGGTGGCGCTTTTGGCCACCAGCGTGGCGTTAGGCATCGTCGCCCGCAGCTTCCCCGCCATGAACGTCTTCATGGTCAGCATGCCGCTCAACATCGGCATCGGCTTCGTCATCCTCGGCATCTCGCTGCCGGTCTTCCTCCGTGTCCTCGAGGGCGCCTTCGGGGGGCTCGCGGGGCAGGTGAGGGTGCTCTTCAAGCTGCTCGCCTAGGTGCCCCATGTCCGAGGACAAACACTCCAAAACAGAAAAACCGACAGCGAAGAAGGTCTCCGAGGCCAAGAGCAAGGGGAACGTTCCCCGCAGCCGGGAGGTCACCTCGACCGTCAGCCTGCTGACCGGGATGATCGCCCTCTACGCGACCTCGGGGATGATGGTCACCACCCTGAAGCGGAACATGCGGGAGATCTTCGGGGGGATGGCCCACTTCGACGCCACCCCGGGAAACGTCCAGTCCCTCTTGATCCGCGAGCTTGGCTACCTGGCCGTCATGCTCCTTCCCTTCGTGCTCATCCTGATCGTCGTCGGGGTGGCGGTGGAGGCGGCCCAGGGGGGGATCAACCTAAGCGGCGAGAAGATGAAGTTCGACCTTGGGAAGCTCAATCCGATCGAGGGGATCGGAAGGCTCTTCAATAAGAACTCGCTCTTCGAGGTGGCCAAATCCTTCGTCAAACTGATCATCGTCGGCTACGTCGCCTACAAGATCCTCGCCGAGGAGATCGAGAGCGTTGTCTTCCTGGTGGACAGCGACCTGCAGGGGATCTTCGCCTTCGTCGGGCACCTCTCCTTCAAGATCGTGCTCCATACCTGCGGCGTCATGATCGTGCTGGCGGTGATCGACCTCGCCTTCGTGAAGTGGCGCTTCATGGAAGAGCTGAAGATGACCAAGCAGGAAGTGAAGGACGAGCATAAAAACTCCGAGGGCGACCCGGCCATCAAAGGGAAGATCAAGCAGAAGCAGTTCCAGATGGCGCGCCGGAGGATGCGGCAGATCATCCCCACCGCCGACGTGGTGGTCACCAACCCGACCCACTACGCGGTGGCGCTCAAGTACGAGCGGGAGAAGAACGCCGCCCCGGTGGTGATCTACAAGGGGATCGACCAGATGGCGCTGCAGATGAAGATCCTGGCCAAGGAGAGCAAGGTGACCCTGGTGGAGAACCGTTTCCTGGCCCGCGAGCTGTACAACCAGGTGGAGGAAGGCTTCGAGATCCCGGAAGCCCTCTACGCCGCCGTCGCCGAAATCCTCGCCTACGTCTACAGCCTCAGGCGGCACTAACGCTTCCACCACTCACTCTCCCCCCCTTGAAAAAAGGGGACTTTCCGGCGGAACCCACTGGCGAAGTTGTTAAGGAGCTTAGAAATGCAGCGGCCTCCCCGAGTCAAATCGAGGAGGCCGCAGTTGTTTCAACGTAGGACCTGGAACTTGTCCCTAGGACCTGTTCATCCCCACAGCACGAGTCCCGGGTCGTAGACGGTGCCTAGTTCCGGATGCCTGGGCATCACCCGGAGCATGAAGCCGTGGCGTCCGCAGAAGCGGCACTCGAGCTCGCCCACGAAGTGCCCCGCCCGCTCCTTGTGCGGCTCCAGGGGGACGATCTCTCCCCCCATGATGGTTCCTCGGGAATCGAGCACCCCGAAGTAGACCTCTACCGCGATCTCGGAGAGCGGGATCTCGCCGGGGGTGATCCGCACCTTGATCGGGAGCCTTTCCCCCACCATGACCTCCCGCTCGATCTCGGCCTCGATGGTGTCGATGGAGAGCTGCCCCCACTTCGCGTGCAGCCGCTCCTTCCACCGCGCGAGCTCCACCGCGAGCCTCAGTCCGTCCCGGTTCAGTTTCTCCCAGTGCTCGAAGGCGGGGAGGTAGCAGCGGCGGGTGTATTCCTGGACCATCCGGTCGGTGCTGAAGACCGGGCAGAGGCTCTGCATGGAGTTCTTCATGCAGGCGGTCCAGCCGCGCGGGACGCCGTCGGGGCCCCGGTTGTAGAAGAGGGGGACGATCTCCTTTTCCAAAAGGTCGTAGATGGCTCGGCTCTCCACCTCGTTCTGGTAGGCCAGGTCCTCGTACACCTCGCCGCGCCCGATGGCCCAGCCGTTGTTCCCCCGGTATCCCTCGCACCACCAGCCATCCAGGATGCTCAGGTTGAGCCCGCCGTTGAAGGCGACCTTCATGCCGCTGGTGCCGCTTGCCTCCTGGGGCCTGAGCGGGGTGTTCAGCCAGACGTCCACCCCCTGCACGAGGTGGCGGGCCACCGAGATGTCGTAGTCCTCCAGGAAGACGATCCGGGGCCGGAAGCGCTCCTGGTGGGAGAGCTGCACGATCTGGCGGATCAGCTCCTTCCCCTGGTGGTCGGCGGGATGCGCCTTGCCGGCGAAGACGATCTGGACCGGCCGCTCGGGGTGGTTCAGGATGGAGGCCAGCCGCTCCTTGTCCATCAAAAGGAGGGTTCCCCGCTTGTAGGTTGCGAAGCGGCGGGCGAAGCCGATGGTGAGGATCTCGGGGTCGAGCACCTCCCCGGCCTGGGCGATCTCCTTGGGGCTCGCCTCGAGCTGGGTGAGCTGTCCTTTCAGCGTGCGGCGGGCGTAGTCCACCAGCCGGGCGGTGCCGCGCCGGTGGGTGCGCCACAGCTCGGCGTCGGGGATGCGGGAGACCTTGCGCCAGTGGAGCTCCTGGCTCTGCTCGTCGAGCCACCTGACCCCGAGGTAGCGGATCAGGAGGCCGGTCATGTCGTCGGAGAGCCAGCTCTTCTGGTGGACGCCGTTGGTGATGGAGGTGAGGGGGAGCTGCTCCTCGGGGAGATCGGGCCAGACGTCGGCCCACATACGGCGCGAGACCTCGCCGTGGAGCTCGCTCACGCCGTTGGAGTGCCCGGAGAGCTTCATGGCGAGCACCGCCATGCAGAAGCCGTCGTTGCCGAGCCGGCTCTGGCGCCCGAGGGCCATGAAATCTTCGCGGGTGAGGCCGAGCGCCCGGTAGTACTGTCCGAGGTAGCGCTCGATGAGCTCGGCGGGGAAGAGGTCGATGCCGGCCTGGACGGGGGTGTGGGTGGTGAAGATGTTGCCACCCTTGACGGCTTCCATCGCCTCGTGGAAGGAGAGGCGTTCCTCTTCCATCAGGATCCGGATCCGCTCCAGGGCGAGGAAGGCGGCATGTCCCTCGTTCATGTGGCAGACGTTGGGCTCGATGCCGAGTGCGCGCAGGGCGCGGATCCCACCGATCCCCAGCAGGATCTCCTGGCGGATCCGCATCTCCTGGTCGCCGCCGTAGAGCCGGGTGGTGATCTCCCGGTCGGCGGGGTGGTTACGCTCGAGGTTGGTGTCGAGGAGGTAGAGGGTGCCCCTCCCCACCGTCACCCGCCAGATCTGGAGATCGACCGGGCGCCCGGCGAGCTGGATCTCCACGGTGACCGGCGCCCCGGTCTCATCCCGTTCGAGGTGGAGGGGGAGGGTGTAGAAGTCGTTCTCCGGGTAGACCTCCTGCTGCCACCCCTCGAGGTTGAGGGATTGCCGGAAGTATCCCTGGCGGTAGAGGAGCCCCACCCCCACCAGGGGGAGCCCCAGGTCGCTCGCGGACTTGAGGTGGTCGCCCGCCAGGATGCCGAGCCCCCCCGAGTAGACCGGGAGCGACTCGTGCAGCCCGAACTCCATCGAGAAGTAGGCAATGCTGGCACCCGGGTTGCCGTAGCGCTCGTACCAGGTCCGGGCGGTGAGGTAGTCGTCCAGCCGCTCCTCGACCTGGGCCAGGTAGGACATGAACCCCTCGTCGGCCATCAGGCTCTCCAGGGTGGCCTGCTGCAGGCTCCCCAGCACCTCGAGGGGGTTGTGGCGGGCGACCCTCCAGAGCTCGGGATCGAGCCTCTTGAAAAGCCCTATGGCGTCAGGGTCCCAGGTCCACCAGAGGTTGTAGGCGATCCTCTGCAGACCGGAGAGTTCCCGGGGAAGCGATGGTACGACAGTGAAACGGTGTAGCGTCTGGCTGAGGTTCATCTGAGCACCTCGCGTAAATCGCTACTCCGGCCTCCCGATACCGAATTTCTCGAGCCGGTATTGTAGCGTCTTGTAGCTCATTCCCAGCAGCGGAGCCGCCTTGCTGATCACCCAGTCGGCGCGCTGCATGGCCTTGACGATAAGGTCACGCTCCAACTCGTCCATGGATATCCCCTCGGGGGGGAAGTCGAAATGCAGGCGGCCGGCCGGGCCCGCCTCGCTGTGTACCTCGGCCGGCAGATCCTCCGGCAGGATGTAGTCGCTCTCCGCCATCAGCACGCCGCGCTCGATCACCGACTCAAGCTGACGGACGTTCCCCGGCCAGCTGTACTCGAGGAGCACCTTCATGGCCGCCTTGGAGATCCCCTTGAGCGGAATGCCGCAGGAGGCGGAGTACTTCTTGAGGAAGAAGTTGGCCAGGGTCAGGATGTCGTTCCCCCGCTCCCGAAGCGGCGGGAGGGTGATGCGGATCACGTTCAGGCGGTAGAAGAGGTCCTCGCGGAAGCCCCCCCGCTTGGTCTCCTGCTCGAGGTCGCGGTTGGTGGCCGAGATGATGCGGACGTCCACCGGGATGTTCTGCTTGCCCCCCACCCGCCGGATCTCCTTCTCCTGGATGGTCCGCAGGAGCTTGGCCTGCATGGCGGTGTTCATCTCGCCGATCTCGTCGAGGAAGACGGTCCCCCCCTCGGCGGCCTCGAAGATGCCGATCTCGCGGGAGCCTGCGCCGGTGAAGGAGCCCTTCTCGTGCCCGAAGAGCTCGCTCTCGATGAGGGAGTCGGGGATGGCCGCGCAGTTGATGGCGAAAAACGGCTTCTCCTTGCGCGGGCTCCGCTCGTGGATGGCGCGGGCGACCAGCTCCTTGCCGGTCCCGGACTCGCCGTAGATGAGCACCGTGGTGGAGGTCGAGGAGATCTTGTTGATCATCCTGACCACCTCCAGCATTTTCGGGTGTTCGCCGATCATGTTGGGAAGGGTTTTGGTCTCGGCCAGCCGCTTGTGGAGGACCCGGTTCTCCTTGAGGAGCATGATCCTCTCGAAGGCGCGCTGCAGGGTAAGGATGAGGTCGTCGCGTTCCAGCGGTTTCTCCAGGTAGTCGAAGGCCCCCTTCTTCATGGCCTCCACCGCCGAGTCGACGGTGCCGTGGGCGGTCATCATGACCACGCACTGGCTGGCGTCCTCGGCGAGCACCTTTTCCATCAGTTCCATCCCCGACATCCCCTGCATCTTCAGGTCGGTGAGGATCAGGTCGAATTCGGCCTTCTCCAGTTCCTCGATGGCCTCCCTCGCTCCCGGGACTGCGGTCACGCTGTACCCTTCCTTGGTGAGGATGGCGGTGAGGATGTCGCGCTGTCCTTTTTCGTCGTCAACAATGAGGATGCTGCCTGTCATGTCACTCCTGTCCATCGGGCAGTGATAGAGAATAAATGTCCGATTCTTGGTTTTGATGCAGTGTTAATGGCCTCTCATATTGTACCAGATCGATTCACTGTTGGCGGCAACCGCGGCAGTGAGAATTATCCCCTGCCGGGCCGGCCGCCGACACCGGTCAGACCCTTTCTTCCGCCCCGCGTCCCGCCTGGGGAAGCTTGACCGTGAAGGTGGTTCCTTCCCCCTGGCGGCTCTCGACGGTGAGGGTGCCTCCGTGCTCCTTGACGATCCGTTCGGTGATGGCAAGCCCAAGACCGATCCCGGCCTCCTTGGTGGTGAAGTAGGGCTGGAAGACCTTTTCGAGGTCCTCCGGGGCGATCCCCACCCCCTGGTCGGCGAAGGTGAGGAGGATCATCCCCTCCTCGCGGTCGAGCCGTGCCCCCAGCGTCACCGTTCCCCCTTGCGGCATGGCCTGGGCCCCGTTGGTGATGAAGTTGCAGAGGCAGTTGCGCATCAGCTCGGGATCGACCCGCATGGCGGGGAGGTCGTCGGGGATCTCCCGCACCACCTCGATCCGCTGCTCTTTCAGCCGGTCCTCCATGAGCGGCATCGCCTTGTCGATCAGCTCCGGGTAGGTGATCTCCTGGAGTCTCAGCTTCAGGGGGCGCCCGTAGTTCATGAAGTTCAACACCATGTAGTTGGCCTTGCGGACCTCCTCCTTGATGGTGTCGGCGATGGAGTTGAACTCCTTGGCGGTGTCCGGGGTGGTGGGGAGGAACTCGCTCTTCAGGTGATCGATGGCGAGGCTGATGTAGTTCAGCGGATTGCGGATCTCGTGGGCGATGCCCGAGGCGAGCTGCCCCACCTTGGAGAGGTGCTCGGCCTGGTAGAGCCGTTTCTCGAGCTGTTCGCGCTCCTTGAGCTTGGCCACCATCTCGTTGAGGTTGTTGGCCAGTTCGCCGATCTCGTCGCCGCTTTCCACCTGGAAGGTCACCGAGAGATCGCCGGCCGAGACGTTCTTGACGCCGCTGGCCAGCCGGTGGATCGGCGAGGTGTAGCGGCGGGCGAGGAAGATGGTGAGGAAGATACCGATCAGAAAGACCGTGCTGGTGGCGACCAGGCGGCGGACGAAGTTCGCGTGCTGGATGTCGCGGATGTTGTCCAAAAGGAGGTTGATCTGGACGTAGCCGAGCTGCTCGTCACCGACGATGACCGGGACCACCAGGTCGTACGGCTTGAGCGACGAGCCGGAGCCGGTACCGCGGCGGGAGGCCTTGAGTCCCTTTTCGAGTTTCTTGATCTCACGCTTCTTGCCGACCTGGGCCGGGTCCGAGGAGTTGATGATCTCCCCCTCGTTGTTGATGATGTTGATCTCGTTGACCCCCTTGTGCCGCGCCTGCTGGAGGTAGTCGGTCAAAAGGGAGTTCTCGACGTCTGTCTCGGAAGTGAGATCTTCCACACTCAGCTGGATCGCTTTCGACACCACGGTGGAGCTGTCCTGGATCTCCTGCACGAGGTCGTTCTGGCTGAACTGGTTCAGCACGAAGAGGATCAGCATGGCGATGATCAGCATTGAGAGCATGATCATGACCAGCTTGGTATTGAGTTTCATCGGGTACCTTCTTTTACATGAAATCCGATTAAGTTTGCGAGTATACAACAGGGGTACTTTCGAGACAAGATGTATGTCCCGCCGCTCCAGCCACCATTTTGCAAAAAGACGACAGTATAGCCGACATTTTTATCGATTGTGTTAAGATGACTGTCAGTCGCAGGTTATTTTCATTCTGGGAAGGGGGTGCCGATGGGCGACTATGCGGTGGACAGGATTCCTGGCAGTATCTTCATCGACCCGGAGGCGGGGGGAGAGGAGCACCGGCGCCGGCGGGACCATCCGGCCAAGAAGCCGGCCCAGGCGGACAGCGTCAGTATCTCCGATGAGGCGTTGAGGCGCTGCAGACAGGACGACGAGGAGCGGGACGGGGAGCCTGCCGGCTGACTCACCCGACGAAGAGGGCACGGTCCTTTTCGAAGGCATCGGCAAAGGTATTCAAGAGGCCGGTTATCTTGTCGCCGGAAAGGGAGAGCATGGCGGCCGCCCGCGAGCCGGGGATGTCGAGGTCCTCTTCGGGGGTGCGGGAGCCGATCCCGAGCTTCTTGCAGAACATGTCGGCCAGGGCGGTGACCGCGCTCAGCCTGGCCAGCGCGGGGTCGTCGATGCTGTCCAGTTCAGGATCGTGGTGCTGGAGGATCGCTTTGGTCAGAATCTCCGGGAAGTTCCACTTCTTCACGACGTAGGCCCCGACCTCCTCATGGGTGAAGGGGTAGATGGTCTTTTCCGCTTCCTCGAAAGAGATCCCCTCGTTATAGACGTGCTGCATGACCTCCTGGAACTTGTCGCGGTCCAGGGTGTTCATGATGATCTTGCCGATGTCGTGGAACAGCCCGGCCAGAAAGGCCTCCTCCTCGTTGGCCGCCCGGGTGTCGTGGGCGAGGATGCGGGCGGCGAGCCCTGCCGCGAAGGAGTGCTCCCAGAGCATCTTTTCGGTGAGACCGTACGGCTTGTAGACCTGCTTTACGGAGGCGGCGACGACGAGGCTTCGCAGCGTGCTGAACCCGAGGATGACGATGGCGCTGGAGAGGGTCTGGATCTGGCGCTGGCAGCCGTAGAAGGAGGAGTTGGAGATCTTCAGGACGCGGGCGGCGACGGCGGGATCGGAGGCGACTACCTTGGCGAGTTCGTCGGCGGTCGCGTTCTCGTTTTCGATGAGCTTCATGACCTTGAGGGCCACAACCGGAATGGTGGGGAGGTCGGCCGCCTGCATGATGGCCGTTTCCAGTTCCTTGTTCAACGTCGGTTCCCTGTCAATCACCATGCCTCTATCCCTTCGGATACACATTATTTTCCAGATGCTGGGACAGATTATATCAACTCCTGGCCATTATCAAGCAGCTATTTAATGATTGAAAGGGCGAGAGAGGGCGGGCTATACTGCGCCGGAAAGGATCCTAGCCAACGTGATCGTAAAAAACACCGAATTCGTCAAAAGTGCCACCCGTCCCGCCCACTATCCCGAGGGAGATCTCCCCGAGGTCGCCTTCGCCGGGCGCTCCAACGTAGGGAAATCCTCCCTGGTCAACGTGCTGGTGAACCGGAAGAACCTGGTCCGCACCAGCTCCACCCCCGGACGCACCCAGCTCATCAACTTCTTCCAGGTGAACGAGGACTTCATGCTGGTGGACCTCCCCGGCTACGGCTACGCAAAGGTCCCGCTGGCGGTCAAGAAGGCCTGGCGGCCGATGATGGAGACCTACCTGTCCCGCCGTAAGAACCTGCGCGCGGTGGTCCTCATCCTCGACATCCGCCGCACCCCTGTCGAGGAGGATCTGCAGATGCTGGAGTGGCTGCGGAACTTCTCGATCACCCCCATCGTGGTGGTGACCAAGTGCGACAAGGTCTCCAAGAACGAGCGGGCCAAGCAAACCGCCATCATCGCCTCGGCCCTGAAGCTCCAGAAGGGGGAGCTCAGTTTCTTCTCCGCCCTCTCCAAGGAAGGGAAGGATGCCATCTGGGCGCGGATCGAGGCGGAGCTGTGGGGGGAGGACGCCCAGACCGGCGAAGACGCTCCGGCGGACGCAACCCCAGTCTCACCCCTCCCCTCCCCTTGAAAGTCCATCGGCGAGGTTAAAAGTCCCCCTTTGAAAACGGGGGATTTCTCCTGCTGCCACTGTCAGAAATCCCCCTGTCCCCCCTTTTTCAAAGGGGGGGGCGTTGTTTCGGCAGCGATCCCCCAGTATTCCGCCATGAACCCCTTGATGGCGAGGGAGCGGCACTCTCTCAACCGCCTCTTCACTGGAATAAATTTGACTTTCCCCCTCCCCTCTGTTAGAACGACACACTATCTAGAGCCATCAGTCGTCCGGGTGCCCCGAGAGGGGTTAAAAGGGAAGAGGGTGAGAATCCCTCGCTGTCCCGCAACTGTGAACGGTTATGAAAGCCGCAACTACGCCACTGAGATCATCGGGAAGGCGCGGCGAGTAAGTGGACCCGTGAGTCAGGAAACCTGCCTGGATGAAGGCTTTACAGTACCTCCGTGGAAGAGGGGCTAAAGCCGGAATCGCGACCATTAACCGATTTTCGACCCCCTTCCTCCATTGGAAGGGGGTTTTTTCATGTCCAAAATCGTCCTGGTCACCGGGGGAGCGCGCAGCGGCAAGAGCCGTTTCGCCGAAGAGTTGGCCGAGGAGTTTCCGCCCCAGCGGGGGTATCTCGCCACCAGCGAGGCGAGAGACGACGAGATGGCCGCCCGCATTTCCCGCCACCGGGCCCGGCGCGGCGACGGCTGGGTGACGGTGGAGGAGCCGATAGACGTCACCGTGGCCCTGCGCGCCAATGACGGGCTCTTCTCGGTCACCCTCGTCGACTGCATCACCCTCTGGATTTCCAACATCCTCTTCAAGGAGGGGGCCGAGGCGGTGCTGCCGCGGGTGGCGGAACTGGCGGCAAGTTTCCCCACGCTGGCCACGCCTCTCGTGATCGTCACCAACGAGGTGGGGATGGGGATCGTTCCGGAGCATCCGCTGGCCCGAACCTTCCGCGACCTCGCCGGTGAGGCCAACGAGATGCTCGCCGCCAAGGCCGGCGAAGTCTATGTAACCATTTCCGGGCTCCCCTTGAAGCTGAAGGGGTAGGCCGAACAGCACCATCTGCAACTGCATTTTCATAAATCCGATCGGAGGACCCAATGAAACTTCTGGAAAACGCCCTGGCTAAGATCCAGCCGGTAGACGAGGGATTCCTGGCCAAGGCCCAGGCGAAGCTCGACAACAAGACGAAGCCGCTCGGCTCTTTAGGAACACTGGAGGATATGGCCCGCCGGGTGGCGGCCATTACCGAGAACCTCTCCCCCGACACGGACAAGAAGGTCATCTATACCTTTGCCGGCGACCACGGCATCGTCGAGGAGGGGGTCTCCGCCTTTCCCAAGGAGGTAACTCCCCAGATGGTGCTGAACTTCCTGCGCGGGGGCGCCGGCGTGAACGTGCTGGCGCGCCACGTGGGGGCCGAGGTCCGGGTGGTGGACGTCGGGGTCGACTTCGATTTCGAGCCCGCCCCGGGCCTTATCATCCGTAAGGTCGCCAAGGGGACCCGCAATTTCGCCAAGGAGGCCGCCATGACCCGCGAGGAGGCAGTGGCCGCCATCGAGGTCGGCATCGATCTCGCCAACCAGGCCAAGGCCGAAGGGGTCGCTCTCCTTGGGACCGGCGAGATGGGGATCGGCAACACCTCCCCCTCCTCGGCCATCATCGCCGCCTTTTCCCGCTGCAGCGTCCAGGACGTCACCCACCGCGGTACCGGCATCAACGACCAGGCCCTGGAGCACAAGATCGCCGTCATCGAGACCGGCCTGACCCTCAACCACCCCAATCCCGAGGACCCGGTCGATGTGCTTGCCAAGGTCGGGGGGTACGAGATCGCCGGTATCGCCGGCCTCGTGCTGGGCGCCGCCGCCAACCGCATCCCGGTCGTGGTGGACGGCTTCATCTCCACGGCCGGTGCCCTGATCGCGTGCGAGATGCACCCCTGCGTGAGGGACTACATCTTTGCCGCCCACAACTCCGTGGAGATCGGCCACCGGATGATGCTGGAGCGGATCGGCGCCGAACCGATCCTCGATCTCAAGCTGCGGCTGGGCGAGGGAACCGGCGCCGCGCTCGCCATGGGGCTCATCGAGGCTGGTGTCAAGGTGCTGAAGGAGATGGCCACCTTCGCCGAGGCCGGGGTCTCGGAAGGGTAGGGCCGGTCCGGGGGATGACATGAGACTATTGGTACTGGCCTTCCAGTTCCTGACCATAGTACCGATCCCGATCGCGGTGCGCTGCGAGGAGCGCGACCTGGGGCGTTCCATGTCCTTTTTCCCCCTGGTGGGGCTGGCGCTCGGGGCCATGCTGGCGGGAGCCGACTACCTCCTCTCGCCGGTGCTGCCCCGTGCGGTGGGGGATCTGCTCCTCGTCGTGCTGGTCACCGTGGTCACCGGGGCCCTCCACCTCGACGGCCTCTCCGATGTCTGTGACGGCCTGGCTGCCCGGGGATCGAAGGAGCGTTTCCTCGAGGTGATGAAAGACTCGCGGGTGGGGGCGGTGGGGGCGGTCGCCCTCGTGCTGGCGCTGGGGCTCAAATACCAGGCGCTCCTTGCCCTGCCGGCCTCCTCCAAGCGGGAGGCCCTCCTCTTTTTCCCGGTGGCGGCGCGCTTTGCCCAGGTACAGATGACGGTGGGGTCGGCGCGGGCCCGCCAAAACGGCCTCGGCTCCGCCTTCCTGACCGGCGCCGGGGGCGCCCAGTTCGTTACCGCCTTTATCCTCACGCTGGGAATCGGGTTCCTGCTGCTCGGGCTGAACGGGCTCGCCTGCAGCTTCGTTCTCTATTTCGTCACCTGGGCCATCAAGAGCTGGTCGCATCGGCGGCTCGGCGGGGTGACCGGCGACGTGATCGGCTGCGCGAGCGAGTTGAACGAGATCGCCGCCCTGCTGGTGCTCTTGGTGCTTTTCAACCGCGGCTGGCTGAGTTGAAACAAGGAGTCTTATTAACATGATGGAGATGACCCGGATCTATCTCGTCCGCCACGGAGAGGTCGACCCTTCCCACTGCTACAACGGCCACCGCGACGTCGACCTCACCGAGCGAGGCGTGGAGCAGTACCACCAGTTGAAGCCGCGTCTCGAGCAGGGACGGATCTCCGCCTGCTACACGAGCGACCTGACCCGCACGGTCAGGGGAGGGCAGATCCTCGGCGGGCACCTGGGGCTCGATCCCGTTAAGGTGCGCGAGTTGAGGGAGCTCGACTGCGGCGCGTGGGAGGGGCTTTCGCTGACCGAGATCATGGAGAAGCGCCCGGACGAGTGGGCGGCGCGGCTGGCCGACCTGGCCGGCTTCCGCGGCCACGGCGGGGAAAGTGTCGGCCAGTTAGCCGGCCGCGTGCTCCCGGCCCTGCGCGAGATCGTGGAGAGGCACCGCGGCGAGGAGGTGCTGGTGGTGGCGCATGGCGGCGTCAACCGCGTCATCCTCATGGATGTCCTCGGCGCCCCCTTGGCCAACATGTTCAGCGTCGAACAGCGCTACGGCTGCCTCAACGTGATCGACTACTTCGCCGACGGCAACGCGGTGGTGAAGCTGGTGAACGGCTAGGGCGGAGATGGGGAGCCAGGGGATCTCATGAAAAGCGTGGTGATTGCGGCGCCGCACAGCGGCTCGGGTAAGACCACCGTCACCCTCGGCATCATGGCCGCCCTGAGGAGGCGCGGGCTTTTGGTCGCCCCCTTCAAGGTCGGGCCCGATTTCATCGATCCCGGCTACCATGCCCTGGCCACCGGCCGGATCTCCGTCAACCTCGACGGCTGGATGTGCGGCCGCGACTTTGTCAGGAGCACCTTCGCCCGCCATACCGAGGGAGCCGACATCGCCGTGGTGGAAGGGGTGATGGGGCTCTTCGACGGCATGGACGGGGTAAGCGACGCCGGGAGCAGCGCGGAGGTGGCCAAGTTGCTCGATGCCCCCGTAGTGCTGGTGGTGGACGCCCGCAGCCAGGCCCGTAGCGCCGCCGCCCTCGTCCACGGCTTCGCCTTCTTCGATCCGGAGCTCCGGGTGGCGGGGGTGATCTTCAACAACGTCGGGAGCGACAACCACGAGCGCCTCTTGCGCGATGCGATGGCCGCCTCGCTGCCGGACATCGCCGTCGTCGGCTGCCTCCCCCGGGACCCGGAGCTGGCCATCCCGTCCCGGCACCTGGGCTTGACCACCGCGGACGATAACCCGCTCTCCCCCGGCTTCCTCGCCCATTTGGTTGAGGTCGCCGAGCGGTATATCGACCTGGACTTCCTGGTGGGGAGACGCGGCATCCAAGGCAAATCCCCCCTGTCCCCCTTTTCACAAGGGGGGGGCAGGGGGACATCCTCCACTGTGGAGGGGCCGCGGGGCTCTTTCGCCATCATCCCCCCTCCCCTGGAGGGAGGGGGCGAGGGGGTGGGGGAAGCTGGCAAGAAAGAAGGAGTTTGCTGCGCCACCGTCCTTGCCCGGCCATATGCGCCTGCCGGCGCAGCCGCCGAACCCGTCGGCACGGTTATCGCCGTTGCCCGCGACGCCGCCTTTTGTTTCGTCTACGAGGATAACCTCCGTCTTCTGAGGGAATCCGGCGCCGAGCTTCGCTTCTTCTCCCCGCTGGCGGGCGACGACCTCCCCGCTGGCGTGGGTGGGATCTACCTCCCCGGCGGCTACCCCGAGCTCTTCGCCGGGGAGCTCGGCCGCAACGCCGCGCTGATGGAGAGCGTGCGGCAGGCGGTGGCGGCCGGAATGCCGGTCTACGCCGAGTGCGGCGGGTTCATCTATCTCACCCGTGGCGTGCGAAGCGGGGACGGCTTCCATCCCTTGGCCGGTGTCTTCCCGGTCGAGACCCGGATGCTCCCCCGCCGCAAGGCGCTGGGTTACCGCGAGGTGGAGCTTATGGCCGCCACCACGCTGGGGGGCAAGGGCGCCATCGCCCGCGGGCACGAGTTCCACTACTCCGAGATGGAGGAGATGCCTCCCTCGGTCGAGCGGGTTTACACGGTAAAAAGAAGGGGCGTCGTCATCGGCACCGAGGGGTACCGGATCGGCAACTGCCTCGCCTCTTATATTCATCTCCATTTCGGCGGCTCGCCCGCCATGGCATCAAGCTTTGTGGGACACTGCAGGGCGTACAGAGAAAGGAGTGTCCTATGAAGACACAGATCGAACAGGCCCGCGACGGGGTGGTTACCCCGCAGATGGCCCAGGTGGCTGCAGACGAGGGATTCACCGCCGAGTATGTAAGGGAAAAGGTGGCCGAAGGGAAGATCGTCATTCCCTGGAGCCGGATCCATAAGCCGCGGGTGGCCGGTATTGGGCAAGGACTCGGGACCAAGGTCAACGCCTCCATCGGGACCTCCTCCGACATCATCGACTACGAAGCAGAGGTCCGCAAGGCGAAGGCCGCCGAGGAGACCGGCGCCGATACCCTTATGGAGCTTTCGGTGGGGGGCGACCTGGACCGGGTGCGGCGCGAAGTCATCGGGGCCGTCAACCTCCCGGTGGGGAACGTTCCCCTCTACCAGGCCTTCTGCGAGGCGGCCAGGAAGTACGGCGACCCCAACAAACTCGATGAAGAGATGCTCTTCGAGATTATCGAGCGCCAGTGCGCGGACGGGATGTCCTTCATGGCCGTTCATTGCGGGATCAACCTCTACACCCTGGAGCGACTCAGGAAGCAGGGATACCGCTACGGCGGCCTGGTCTCCAAGGGGGGCGTCAGCATGGCGGCCTGGATGATCGCCAACCGCCGCGAGAACCCGCTCTACGAGAAGTTCGACCGGGTGGTGGAGATCCTCAAGCGCTACGACACCGTCCTCTCGCTCGGGAACGGCCTTAGGGCCGGCGCCATCCACGATTCCAGCGACCGCGCACAGATCCAGGAGCTCTTGATCAACTGCGAGCTTGCCGAGATCGGGCGCGAGATGGGATGCCAGATGCTGGTCGAGGGGCCGGGTCACGTCCCGCTGGACGAGGTGCAGGGGAATATCCAGCTCCAGAAGCGGATGAGCGGCGGTGCCCCCTACTACATGCTGGGCCCCATCTCCACCGACGTGGCCCCTGGCTTCGACCACATCACCGCCGCCATCGGGGCCGCCCAGTCCTCGCGTTTCGGTGCCGACCTGATCTGCTACATCACTCCGGCCGAGCACCTGGCGCTTCCCAATGAGGAGGACGTCCGCGCCGGTGTCAAGGCGGCCAAGGTTGCTGCCTACATCGGCGATATGAACAAGTACCCGGAAAAGGGACGCCAGCGCGACAAGGAGATGAGCAAGGCGCGCCGGGACCTCGACTGGCAGAAGCAGTTCGAGCTGGCCCTCTATCCCGAGGACGCCGCCGCCATCCGCAAGAGCCGGGTCCCCGAGGACGAGCAGACCTGCACCATGTGCGGCGACTTCTGCGCTTCGCGCGGGGCCGGCAAGATCTTCGCCGCCGACCTGCGCGGGGACAAGATCTAAAGGGAGTCGTCGTGCGGTTCGCTTACATCACACCAGTCCTGCTGCTGATCGCCACCCCGGCCCACGCCATGCACATCTCGGAGGGGATCCTCCCCTTCTCGTGGGCGGCGATCTGGTATGCGGTGGCCGCCCCCTTCGTTGCGCTGGGGGTGAGAAGGCTGAACATCCTCGGCCGGGACGATCTTTCGCTCAAGCCCCTGGTCGGGTTGCTGGCGGCGGTGGTCTTCATCATCTCCTGCATGCCGATCCCGGTCCCTACCGCAGGCACCTGTTCGCACCCGTGCGGCACCGGCCTCTCCGCGGTGCTGGTGGGGCCACTGGTGAGCGTGCTGATCGCTTCCGTCGCCCTCCTTATCCAGGCGCTCTTTCTCGCCCACGGAGGGCTCTCCACCCTGGGTGCCAACATCCTCTCCATGGGGATCGTGGGATCGTTTGCGGGTTGGGGGGTGTACCGGGCTATCCGCCGGATGGGGGGAGGCGTGGCGCTGGCCGGTTTCATCGCCGGCGTCGCGGCCGACTGGTCGACCTATGCGGCTACCGCCCTGGTCCTTGCGCTGGGGATCCGGGGCGACGCGCCGCTCATCCCCCTATTCACCAAGGTGGCGCTGGCCTTTCTGCCCACCCAGCTTCCCCTCGGCATCCTGGAAGGGGTGATCACCGCCGGGATGCTCAAGCTGCTTTACAACAAACGTCCCGATCTCCTCGTCAAGATGAAGGTGATTACGGAAAGGGAGCTGCCGAGTAATGGGTGAGGGGCGCAAAAGCTACAGGGTAAAGGTGGCCGCGGCCCTGTTTGTCGCCGTCCCCCTGCTTTTCTTTGCCGTAAAATCGTGCTATTTCTCCGGGAAGTCCTGGAACGGTGTCGACGAAGCGGTGGTGGAGAAGATCGCCAAGGAGCACGGCCGTCAGGCTGCCGCTCCCCTGCTCGATCCCGGCTCTGGCGACCTTTTGCTGTTCCTGTTCCTGCTGGCCGGAGCGGTGGGAGGTTTCGCGGCAGGATACTGCTGGCGCGACTTGGTCAAAAAAAATGATTAACCGTCAGGAAACGTGATGCACCATTTCACCCCCCACAATCCGTCAGCGACCCACCTGCTGACCCGGCTCGACGCCCGGGTGAAGCTCCTCTGTGTGCTGGCGCTGCTCCTCATGGTGATCAGCTGTCACGGAATGGTCTTCCCGCTGGTGGTGGCCTTTCTCTGCTGTCTGCTCTGCCTGCGACTCGGGTTGCCGGCCAAGCTGCTTTTGCTCCGTTTTTCCGAGCCCCTCTTCATTGCCTCCGGGGTGCTC
Source organism: Geomonas sp. Red32 (assembly GCF_023652955.1). GTDB lineage: Bacteria > Desulfobacterota > Desulfuromonadia > Geobacterales > Geobacteraceae > Geomonas. The sequence goes on from NZ_JAKLOY010000001.1 coordinate 1,318,813, forward strand.
CTCTTGAAGCTCTTCTTCAGTGGCCACCTGCCGCTCTTCACCTTGGATATCTTCGGGCTCCATCTCACCGGCTACCGCGACGGGCTCCTCGACGGCGCCGCCATCGCCAGCCGGATCATGGGCGGGGTATCGCTGGTGGCCCTCTTCGGCTTCGCCACCCCCTTCACCGAGGTAATGGCGGCTCTCTCCTGGCTGAAGGTCCCGCAGGCCCTGGTGGACGTGTCCCTGTTCGCCTGGCGCTATCTCTTCCTGCTCATCGAGGAGGCCCAGGTGGTCTACCAGGCGCAGAGAAACAGGCTCGGCTATGCGGGGTACCGGCGGGGGCTCTCCTCCTTCGGGACCTTGGCCGGTGTGCTGGTCATCAAGGCCTTCGACAACAGCCAAAACGTCACCACCGCCATGGTCCAGCGCGGCTACGACGGCCGGATGCCGATGCTGTCCCACCAGCCGTTCCGGGGTGCCGAAGTGGCGCTCTCCATCCTCGTGGTGGCCGCCATGGGAGTGCTCCGGATGCTGGTGGTCTAGGGGGGAGGCTATGGACGATGTCAGGATTTCAGCGAAGATAGAGAATTTCCGGTACCCGGACGGGACGGTCGCCCTCTCGGGCATCGACCTCGGGGTGGTCCGCGGGGAGTTCACCGGCATTCTCGGTTCCAACGGCTCCGGCAAGACTACCCTCCTCAAGGCTATGGACGGGCTGGTCAAGGGGTACCAAGGCGAAGTGCTGCTGGATGGAGAAAACGTCCTACGTCTGCATCCCCGCGATATCTACCGCAAGGTCGGCCTGGTGTTCCAGAATCCCGACGACCAGCTGTTCGCCGCCTCGGTCTTCGAGGATGCCGCCTTCGGGCCCCGCAACATGGGATGCCCGGAGCCGGAAGTCCGCGAGCGGGTGGAGGCAGCGCTGGCCAGTGTGGACATGGCGGGACATGCCGCCAAGTCGATCCACAACCTGAGCTACGGTCAGAAGAAGCGGGTCTGCATCGCCGGCCTACTCGCTATGGGGCATGAGATCCTGCTTTTGGACGAGCCGACCGCCGGCCTCGACCCGATGGGGGAGTACCGGATGATGGAGCTCCTGACCCGCCTCAACCGCGAGAAAGGGGTCACCATCGTCATGGCAACCCACAGTGTAGACCTGGTGCCGGTCTTTCTCCACCGGCTCCACATCCTCAGCCGCGGGGCCTTGGTCAGGGGGGGCGCCCCCGAGGAGGTCCTCACCGCTCCCGACGAGCTGCAACAGGTCAAGCTGCGCCTGCCGCACATCGCCGAGCTGATCTACCGTCTCAAGCACGAGGAAGGGGTTCCATTTGGCCGGATCCCGCTCACCATCGGTGAGGCCAGGAGAGAAATTGTGGAGACGCTGGGCCGCCAAAAGGGATGACCCTGCCGGAAAGATGTAAGCCTCCAAAAGAGCTGCCAATGGGCGGCTCTTTTTTTTGTGCGCGGAACGCCGACCGGCATGGGCGGGCTCGGAGTGGTAGGTGAAAAGGCTAAGACTTTTATTTCATTAAAGACGAAACACATGTTTTATTTTGTCCGGCGCCGGACACCACCCGAGCGAATGTGGACTAATATTTCTTGGCGATAAAATAGACCTGTCATTCCGATGGTTTGTAAGGATAATTCCTGCTGGTAACCATATGGTAACGCGTAAATGACGAAACTGTCATAAAAGCAAAGACTTGACGGAGTGGAACAGGAAATGTTCTTTTACCAAGCCTGAGTATCATGATGTTTTATCGTTTTTAAATAACTGGTAATGCAACATAAATTCTTTTGGAAAGGCAATGATTGTTGCTTGCGTTCAATAATTTATAGAATAAAGTTTTATGGCATCTATATTGAGCTAATTGCCCGACAACAAAAGATAAAGCAATAAAAGTAATAACTACATTGAAAAAAATCTAAAAGAACTTGACAGAGGGCTAATTTGGTCTTATAAATTCCATCACAAAATTAATTCCATTGTTTTAATGTAACCTTGGTTGCGCACCACTCATTGGTTGCCGGTTGCGCGATATTGCGGTGTTTGGAATGTCGTAATTCTTATGAGGCCGCACGACCGAGGGTGCGGAGGCGCCGCCAGCTGACGGCGTCTCATGCCTCACTACGAAGCCTGAGCCAGCGTTATGGCTCACAAAAGGAGTCCGATCATGGGAAAGATCATCTGGGGCTGGAGTATCGTTTATGCGGTAGTAGTGGGGGTGTACGGAATGTATCTTCTGAAGAAGTACCTGTTCACCAAGGATAAAAAGTAGCGGGCACCGTTTTGATCACTTGCCTGCCCTAAGGGCCGGCTATCAATACACGGTAAGGAGTGAAAAGATGGGAAAACTGTTTGTGCTTCTCGGAGTTGTGTACGCGGTCATGGTTGCGGTGCAGATTCTGTCGGGAATGCTCGGCAAGAAGCAGGCGTAACCGGGAGAAGTCAGCGGCGATGCTGACCGATCTGCAAAGAAGCAGGCGTCTTCGGATGCTGTAGGAAGAGTTGAAAGGGGGGTGGACCACCAGGTCCACCCCCCTTTCGCGTTCCGGTCTCAGTAAGCCTTGTCGGCGACCTTTATCTTGATCCTGCCGATCACCCCGGCCAGGGCTTCCATCTCCCCGGCAGAGTCCCCCTCAACGAGCTTGATGTGGGTAACATCGGCGGGAACCTCTCCGAAGGTGGGATCCACCGGCACCCAGCCGTTCAGGTAGCTTTCGGCCCAGCTGTGGTAGAGGAAACCGCGCTCCGGGAGATAGACCAGTCCGGAGACGAAGCGGGTCGGGATGCCGGCTGCACGGGCCAGGGAGGCATAGAGCCGGGCGTGGCTCTGGCAGTTCCCTTCCTTCTTCTCGAGGGTTTCCAGTGGCGATTGGCTGTCGGTGCCGCTCCCCTTGATCTCCCTGGCCACCCAGGCCGCCAGGAGCCGTACCTCGGCGACCGGGTCGCTCTCCTTGACGAGGATCTCGTTTTTGAGGGCGACGATCTGGGGGGCGTCCGCGGGGATGCGCTGAGTCGCTTCCAGGCCGGTACCGGCAGGGGGTGCCCCTTCGGGAGCCGGTGCCGGGTTCGGCATTACGAACCGCACCGAACCGTCGAGAAGCCGCGTCGCGGATTGGCCCTGCCCCTGCAGAAGGGGGTAGCGTTCCGGGATGCCGGAGACCTCCACCGCGAGCCGTTTCAGCCCCTGCGGATTCTCCAGCGGAGGGGTTACCGGCACCAGGCTGAAATCGAGCACCATATCCTTCTTGGAGAGGGCGTCATCGGCAAGCTGCAGCTTGGCAGTCGCCTCGTCCACCGCTTCGGTCACCACCAGGTCCTCGCGGACCGCCTCCTTCACCGTGTTCCCCTTGAGGTCCACCCATATGTCGTTGTCGACGATCGGGTAAAGGTCGTTGGATAGATGGACGGCGGGAAGCCCGGACGGCAGAGTCTCCTGGCCGATCACCTTAACCTTGACCTGCTTGACCTTGAGCGCTTCCAGGTCGAGCATGGGAATCTTGTAGCTCTTACCGGACACCGCCCCCGCCATGAGGGGGTAGATGTTGAGGGCTTCGGGAGGGTAGGAGACCCCTTTGTGCTTGATGGTGCGTTCCTTGGTTCCGCTGCGGGACTGGACGGTGGCATGGATGGCGTTGGCGGCGACCTTGCCGTTGACGGTCAGATGGCTTCCGTCGATCACCGTGTCGGAGAAAAACGACACCAGGGCGAGGTCGGGACGGACCAGGTAGCTCTCCTTGGCCGAGGCCTCCCGGGAGAAGCCAAGCCCCTTCATCTTCACCCCGGACTCGGAGGAGATCCGGTACCCTTCACCTTCCCGGGTGATGTTGAGATGGGCGAAGCCGACCCGTTCTCCTCCCATGCTGACGGTGAACCAGCGCTCCCCGACCGGCGGGGCGGAGAGTTTGGGGAGGGAGGCGGCAAGCAGTTGCAGCGGGATCAGGACCAGCAGCACGGTCAACAATAAGGTGAGATAGCGAGTTTTCATGTGATTACCTGGTGGATAGCCCCTCGAAATTGCCCCGGCCGTTAAAGGCGGGAACGAGGGATGAGATTGCCGCCTTTTTTGCGGCGTGGCAGCGAGGAACAGAAAAGGAGCTCACGGTCCAGGTAAGGCCGCCGCGGGGCGGATGTGCGCGGGCACATCCGTCCCTGGACTGCCGGTGCGGACTCAATGAGCTCTCGTTGGCATCGATTTTAATAGACATATAACACAGCAGCCGTCGCACGTGCAATCGGAGCCGCTTGCACTCTGGAAGAGTTGTGGTTAAATATTGCTAATGTATTCAATCTAGCTTTCGTCATGCCCCGTTCGGCCAAAAATTGTGAGAAAACTAGCTACTTGCGGCGCTATTGGGGCGGCAGTATAATGAAGGTAGAGATAAGAGTTGCGGAGGGTCGTAGGATCCTCCTTTCCCCTAGCTGACTTGCCCTCCTAGTCGCTAGGGTTTTTTTTGCCCGGTTTCCGGAAAAGGTGTGCCAAATCTTGCACAGGTTCTGCTCTTCGTATACAATGGCGCCTCGATCAAATATTGCCGGACCAGAGGTGTCATGTACCCCATCGTTACCCTTACCGATCAGTGCCGTAAATGCTACTCCTGCGTCAGGAGCTGCCCGGTCAAAGCGATCAAGGTAGAGAGAAGCTACACCGAGATCATCTTCGAGCGCTGCATCGGCTGCGGCAACTGCCTGAGCACCTGCCCCCAGCACGCCAAGGTCATCGCCGACAAGGTCGGGGAGACCGAGGCGCTCCTCGCCTCGGACGCCCGCGTGGTCGCCGTGCTTGGCTGCTCGTTCCCCTCCTATTTCCACTATGCCACCCCCGGCCAGCTCTCCGCCGGTCTTAAGCTCCTCGGCTTCGCCGAGGTTCACGAGGGGGCCGAGGGTGTCGAGCTGATCGCCGAGGAGTACCGGGAAGCGATCGGCAAGAGCGAGGTCCCGCTCATCTCCTCCCACTGTCCGGCGGTGGTCGACCTGATCGAGCGCCACTATCCCCAGCTGATCGGCAACCTCGTGGGGGTGGTGACCCACATGGTGGCCGCCGGCCGCTACCTGAAGAAGGTGCTCGGCGACCAGGTCAAGATCGCCTACATCAGCTCCTGCATCGCCGGCAAGTTCGAGGTCCAGGCCGAGGAGACCAAGGGGGCGGTGGACGTGGTGCTGACCTACCGCGAGCTGGAATCGATGTTCAAGGCACGCTCCATGGACCTCCAAAGCCTCGACGACGCCCCCTTCGACGGCAACGAGCCGCACCTGGGGAGGGTCTTCTCACTTTCCCAGGGATCGTTCCAGGCCTTCGGCATCGAGACCGATCCCCTCGACACCGAGATCGTTACCGCCGAGGGTGAGGTCAACGTCATGGGGATCGTGAAGGACCTGGCCCAGGGAAGGATCAGCCCCAAGCTGGTCGATCTCCGCTTCTGCTACGACGGCTGCATCGGCGGCCCCGGCAGGAACCAGGCGCTGACCGAGTTTTCCCGCCGCAACCTGGTGATCAACCACTTCAGGAAGAAGACCCCTTACCTTACCCGCCCGGTCTACAAGAAGGCGCATCCCGCGGTAAGCCTCTCCCGCACCTTCGCCGACCGCTTCGCGAAGCTTCCGACCCCCAAGGGTGGCGACGTCAAGAAGATCCTCCAGGCCACCAACAAGTTCACCCAGAAGGACGAGCTGAACTGCCGCACCTGCGGCTACAACACCTGCCGCGAGTACGCGGTGGCGGTCTACCAGGGGCTTGCCGACCTGGAGATGTGCCTCCCCCACAACCTCCAGCAGCTGGAGGAAGAGCGCGGAAGGTTGATCCAGAAGTACGAACTGGCCAAGAGGGAGCTCGACCGCGAGTACGGCGACGAGTTCATCGTGGGGAGCGACCGCAACACCCACGAGGCGCTCGACCAGATCAAGCAGGTCGGCCCCACGCCGACCACCGTGCTTTTGCGGGGGGAGTCTGGCACCGGCAAGGAGCTCGCGGCCCGCGCCATCCACCGCTACTCCAAGCGCAACGACAAGCCGCTGGTCACCGTGAACTGCACCACCATCACCGACAGCCTCCTCGAGAGCGAGCTCTTCGGCCACAAGAAAGGCTCCTTCACCGGCGCTCTGGCCGACAAGAAGGGGCTCTTCGAGGCGGCCGACGGCGGCACCATCTTCCTCGACGAGATCGGCGACATCACCCCCAAGCTGCAGGCGGAGCTCCTGCGGGTGCTCGACATGGGGGAGGTCCGCCCGGTCGGCGGCACCACCGCCAAAAGGGTCGACGTCCGCCTGATCGCCGCCACCAACAAGCCGCTCGAGGAGGGTGTGCGGGACGGCTGGTTCAGGGAGGACCTCTACTACCGGCTGAACGTCTTCTCCATCACCATGCCTCCCTTGCGCGACCGGGTGGAGTCGATCCCCATGCTGGCCCACCACTTCCTCGAGAAGGCGCGCCAGAAGCTGAACAAGAACATCGTCGGGATCGAGGAGCGGGCCATTAACGCCATGGTGAAGTACCCCTGGCCGGGCAACATCCGCGAGATGCAAAACGTCATCGAGCGGGCCGCGGTCCTCACCCACGACGAGGTCGTTAAATTGGGGAATCTCCCGCTCGCCTTCGCCGAGAGCTACGCTGACGAGGCGGAGAACGTCATCGACCTCCGCTCCTTCAAAAAGGAGCGCGAGCCGCACGTCCTGCGGGTGGAGAAGAAGCTCATCCAGCGCTATTTGGCCGACGCTGGCGGCAATGTGTCAAAAGCGGCACAGCTTGCCAACATCCCGCGGCGCTCATTCTACCGCCTCCTGGATAAACACGGACTTAAAGGGCGCACGATACGCGCACGGGAGGGCGAAGAGGACTAACTTGGTCCGAAATGGCGGGGTGAAATTGTTTACTATTGACCACATTGGGACACAATTTCCACCGGTGTGCCAAAACTGTCTCACTTTGTATACAGCATAAAATAACAAGGCCTTAACCTTGACAGATCTCACTCGTGTAATTTCAGCAAGTTAGCTGAAAAAAGGTGGTCGTTTTCGTGTTGGCACGGATATAGCTATATAAGGGTAACAGCGCCGCACTTAAATGAAACATCTTAGTAAGGAGTGAATCAAATGGGCAGAATGAGAGAAAATCCGAGGTACAACGTCATTTCGATGAGGATCAGCGACGCCGAGCGCGAAACCCTTGAGCTGATCATGAGCACCACCAAGAAGAGCGTCTCCGACATCATGAGGGAGGCCATGGAGCTGGTCAAGATGAGGGCTTGCGCCGCAGACATCAACCAGAAGGCGGCTTAACGGCCGCCTCTCCCATCGCGCCCCGGATAACGAGCGCAAAAAAATAGGCCGCTATGAGCGGCCTTTTTTTTGTCCAATTGCTAAGGGGAAGTCCCCCGAAGGGGCTCGGGATTTAGGGGGATTGCCTCTCGATCCTAAAGAGTAATAACCCTCGCCGCCGTGGTACTAACTGCAAATCCCCCCCTGCCCCCCTTTGACAAGGGGGGAGTTAGAGTAGCCTACTTCGCCTTCCAGGTGGTCCCTTGGGCGCTGTCGAGGATCTGGATGTTCTTGGACAGGAGCAGGTCGCGGATTTCGTCGCTACGCTTGAAATCCTTGGCCTTCCTGGCCGCCGCCCTCTCTTCGATGAGGCTCTCGATCTCCGCCACCGAAATATCCAGCGCCGAGCTCTTCCGCTCCTGCATTCTCTTCAGGAATTCCGCAGGCACCGTGTCGCAGACCCCCAGCACCTTCGCGATCCCCGCCACTTCCGCCTTGACCCTTTCCAAAAGCTCTTTCCCGGCCATCGGGAGCGCCTTGTTGACGCTTCTTACCAGGTCGAAGAGATGACCCAGCGCCAGCGCGGTGTTGAAGTCGTCGTCCATCGCCTCCGCGAAGCGGGCGGCCAGCGTCCCCAGCTTCTCTTCGAGCTCGGCGGTCTCTTCCCCGGCGGCGGCACCCGGGCAGCCGGCGGCGAGCCTCTCGTCGATCCCGGCCAGCGCCTTGTAGATCCTCTCGATCCCCTGGTCCGCCTCGTTGAGGTTCTGGTCCGAGAAGTCGATCGGCGAGCGGTAGTGGGCGGAGAGCAGGAAGAAGCGGAGCACCTCGGCGTCGTAGCGGTCGAGCACTTCCTTGATGGTGAAGAAGTTGCCAAGCGACTTGGACATCTTCTCAGCGTTGATGTTCACGAAGCCGTTATGGAGCCAGTACTTGACGAACGGCTTCCCGGTGGCGGCCTCCGTCTGGGCGATCTCGTTCTCGTGGTGGGGGAAGATCAGGTCCTTGCCGCCGCCGTGGATGTCGAAGGTCTCGCCCAGGTACTTCATGCTCATGGCCGAGCACTCGATGTGCCATCCCGGCCTCCCATTGCCCCAGGGGGACTCCCAGTACGGCTCGCCCGGCTTGGCCCCTTTCCAGAGGGCGAAGTCCATCGGGTGCTCCTTGCGCTCGTCGACGTCGATGCGGGCGCCGGCCTGCATGTCCTCCAGGTTCCTTTTGGAGAGCTTGAGGTAGGTGGCGAACTTGTCGACCCGGAAGAAGACGTCGGAATCCGACTGGTAGGCGTATCCCTTCTCGATCAGCTTCTCCACCAGGGCGATGATCTCCCCGATGTGCTCGGTGGCCTTCGGCTGGTGGGTCGGGAGCTGGAGCATCAGCCTCGCCATGTCGATATCGAACTCTTTGATGAAACGCTCGGAGATCTCGTTGTAGGCGACACCGTCCCGGTTGGCCCGGTTGATGATCTTGTCGTCGATGTCGGTGTAGTTGCGGACGTAGGTGACATCGTAGCCGCTCGCCTTCAGGTAGCGGAAGATCATGTCGAAGACCACGTTGGCGCGGGCGTGGCCGATGTGGCAATTGTCGTAGACGGTGACGCCGCAGACGTACATCCCGACCTTGCCGGGGGTGATCGGTACGAACTCTTCCTTGCTGCCGGAAAGGGTGTTGTAGACGCGTAAAGCCATGAATCCCTCGTTTAAATGTATGACGGCGTTAGCCGCTTATTTTTTGACGGTCCAGGAGTCGCGCAGGGTGGCGGTCCTGTTGAAGACCAGCGCCTCGGGCTTGGAGTCGCGGGAGTCGAGGCAGAAGTAGCCGAGACGCTCGAACTGGAAGCGGCTCTCCAGGTTGGCCTGGCTCAGCGACGGCTCGAGCTTGGCGTCCTTGACCACCTCCATGGAGTTCGGGTTGATCGAGGTCCGGTAGTCCGGCTCGTTCTTGCCGCCCGGGTTGGGGGTGCTGAAGAGGCGGTCGTAGAGCCGGACCTCGGCGTCGACCGCGTGAGCGGCGCTCACCCAGTGGATGGTCCCCTTGATCTTGCGGCCGTCGGGGGCGTTCCCGCCGCGGGAGCCCGGATCGTGGCTGCAGCGGACCTCGACGATCTCGCCGTTGGCGTCCTTCACCACCGACTCGCACTTCACGATGTAGGCGTAGCGAAGGCGGACTTCGCGCCCGGGGGCGAGCCGGAAGAACCCTTTGACCGGCTCCTCCTGGAAGTCGTCACGCTCGATGTAGACGGTGCGGGAGAAGGGTACCTTGCGGCTCCCCATGGCCGGATCGTTCGGGTGGTTGGCCGCCTCGAACTCCTCGCTCTCGCCCTCAGGATAGCTCTCGATGACCACCTTCAGCGGCCTGATGACCGCCATGGCGCGCGGGGCGCGGACGTTGAGGTCTTCGCGGACCGCGTCCTCGAGGATGCTCATGTCGATGATGCTGTCGGATTTCCCCACCCCGATGGTCTCGCAGAAGTTCCTGATCGACTCCGGCGTGTAGCCGCGGCGCTTCAAGCCCACCAGGGTCGGCATGCGGGGATCGTCCCAGCCGTCCACGAGCTTCTCCTGGACGAGCTCCAGAAGCTTCCGCTTGCTCATCACCGTGTAGGAAAGGTTCAGCCGGGCGAATTCGATCTGCTGCGGGTGGCAGGGGACCTTGAGGACGTCCAGTACCCAGTCGTAGAGCGGGCGGTGGTCTTCGAACTCCAGGGTGCAGATCGAGTGGGTGATTCCCTCGATGGAGTCGGAGAGGCAGTGGGCGTAGTCGTACATCGGGTAGATGCACCATTTCGCCCCGGTGCGGTGGTGCTCGACGGTCTTGATCCGGTAGATGACCGGGTCGCGCAGGTTGATGTTGGGCGATGCCATGTCGATCTTGGCGCGCAGGACCAGCGAGCCGTCCTCGTATTTGCCGTCCCGCATCCCCTGGAAGAGCTCCAGGTTCTCCTGCACGGAACGGTTACGGTAGGGGCTTTCCTTGCCGGGCTCGCTCAGGGTACCGCGGTAGCTCCGGATTTCGTCGGCGGTGAGGCTGTCGACGTAGGCGAGCCCCATCTCGATCAGCCTGACGGCGAACTGGTAGAGTCTTTCGAAGTAGTCCGAGGCGTAGTACATGTTGGTGCCCCAGTCGAAGCCCAGCCACTTGACGCTCTCGCGGATGGAGTCCTCGTACTCGACCTCTTCCTTGGCCGGGTTGGTGTCGTCGAAGCGGAGGTGGCAGCGGCCGGCGAAGTCGCGGGCGATGCCGAAGTTGAGGCAGATCGACTTGGCGTGGCCGATGTGGAGGTAGCCGTTGGGCTCGGGCGGAAAGCGGGTGACGATGGACTGGTGCTTCCCGCTCTTGAGATCCTCGGTGACGATGTTCCTGATGAAGTTGTTCGGCTTTTCCGGCGTTGCGATCTCTGTACTGTTCATATCGTTTTCCCGTGGGAGGCCAAGGCCTCCGGATGATTAGCTGTTGGGTTCGAGGAGGGCGACGGCGTAGGAGGCGATCCCCTCCCCGCGTCCGGCGAAACCGAGCTCCTCGGTGGTGGTAGCCTTGACGTTGACCCGGTCCTCGCTGGTGGAGAGCGCGCGGGCCACGTTGGCGCGCATCTGGGCGATGAAGGGGGCGAGTTTCGGACGTTGCGCCACGATGGTGACGTCGACGTTGCCGATTTTATACCCCTTGGACGAGGCGAGCCCCATCACGTGTTCGAGGAGTTTGACGCTGTCGGCCCCCTTGTACTTCGGATCGGTGTCGGGGAAGTGGCGCCCGATGTCTCCCTCCCCGATGGCGCCCAGGATGGCGTCGGAGAGCGCGTGGAGCGCCACGTCGGCGTCGGAGTGCCCGAGGAGCCCCTTCTGGTAGGGAACGTCCACCCCGCAGAGGATCAGCTTTCTCCCCTCCACCAGGCGATGCACGTCGTAACCGTTTCCTATTCTCATGATTCTCCCTTCTTTATCCCTTGAGGAAGGCCTCGGCAAGCACCATGTCCTCGGGGGTCGTGATCTTGATATTGCGGTAGTCCCCCATCACCACCCGGACCGGCAGCCCCAGGTGCTCCATGAGCGAGGAGTCGTCGGTGCCGAGGAAACCTTCGCTTTCCGCCTGGGCGTGGGCCCGCTTGATCAGCCCGTAGCGAAAGGCCTGCGGGGTCTGGGCCAGCCAAAGCTCCTCCCGGGGCGGGGTGGCGATCACCAGTCCGCCGCGCGCCACCTTGATGGTGTCCTTGGAGGGGACCGCCACTACGGCGGAGCCGGTCTCCCGGGCGGCGGCAGCGGCGGCTTCCAGCACCTGGAGCGGCACGAAGGGGCGCACCCCGTCGTGGATCAGCACCAGGTCCTCGTCGGTCACCCCCTTCATTGCCTTGAGGCCGTTGGCCACCGAGTGCTGGCGCTCGGCGCCGCCGGGGACGATGGCGCGGACCTTGGAGAATCCGAAGCGGTCGATGACCTCGGCACGGCAGAAGGGGATCTCGGCCTGCGGAGAGACGACATAGATGCCGTCAACAAAGGGGGCATCCTGGAATACCCTCAGGGTGTGCGCCAGGATCGGGATGCCGTCCAGCAAAAGGTACTGCTTGTTGGTCCCGGCACCCATTCTCTTACCCATTCCGGCGGCGGGGACCAGCGCGTAGATCTTGCTCAATGTGACCTCTATGTCATCTGCGATGCACGAAATAGTATAGCACTTCCAGGAAAAGCGGGATTATAGCTTGGCGAAGCCAAAAAACCAATAAAAACTAACCTTGGTGCGGGTTCTCAAGCAGTGCGGACAGGGCGGCGGCCAGATCGGCGACGTCGGTATCCTGCACCGTGCGGGGATCGATCAGGAAGGCCCCCTTGGAGATTCTCCCGAGCACCGCCACCTGCCCGTTTCTGAGCCTGGCCTCGATGTCGTTGGGGGAAAGCCCGGGGACACGCACCTCGATCAGCAGGGTGGGGAGCTCCAGCAGGGGGAGCGCTCCCCCGCCTGCCTGGGAGCTTCCCTCCTGGAAGGAGAGGGCGATCCCGTCCGGAAGGCGGCGGCGCAGTTGCCGGACCATGCTCTTGGCGCGGGCAGCCAGTTCCTCGAAGGGAGCGGTCAGCATCCTGAGGGTGGGGACCTCGATGAGCGCCTGGCGCTCGTCCCGGTACAGGGCGAGCGTCGCTTCCAGGGCGGCGAGGGTGAGCTTGTCGGGGCGCAGGGCGCGCATCAGGGGGTGCTTCTTCATGGCGTCCACGAGCGGCTTCTTGCCGACCACGATCCCGGCCTGGGGGCCGCCCAAAAGCTTGTCGCCGCTGAAGGTGATCACGTCCACCCCCGCGGCCACGAACTGCTGCACGGTCGGTTCGGCCTGGGGGAGGAGGGCCGAGAGATCGGCCAGGTTGCCGCTCCCCATGTCGGCCATCACCGGGACCCCTGCCTCGTTGCCGAGCCGGACCAGCTCGGCCGCCTCGACCTCCGCGGTGAAGCCGATCACGGCGAAGTTGCTGCAGTGGATCTTGAGGAAGAGGGCGGTTTCGGGGGTCACCGCGTTGAGATAGTCGCGAGGATGGGTCCGGTTGGTGGTCCCGACCTCCTTGAGAGTCACCCCGGAGAGCCGCATGACGTCGGGGATCCGGAATGAGCCGCCGATCTCCACCAGCTCGCCCCGGGATACCACCGCCTCACGGCCGGCGGCCAGCGCGGAGAGCGCCAGGAGCACGGCGGCGGCGTTGTTGTTGACCACCAGCGCCCCTTCGGCCCCGGTCAGCTCGCACAGAAGCGCCTCGATGTGGCTGTGGCGGCTGCCGCGGGAGCCGGCCTTGAGGTCGTACTCGAGGTTGGAATAGGAGAAGGCCATGGTCTCCAGCGCCTTCTTGGCGCTTTGGGGGAGAAGGGAACGGCCGAGGTTGGTATGGACGACGACACCGGTGCAGTTGATGACCCGGCGCAGGCTGGGTGCGGAGAGGTCGGCGAGCTCGCGGCCGACGAGGGAGACGATGCTCGCCTCGGCGAACACCTCGGGGGCGAGGGAGGAGTGCCGTGCATCTTCGCGCAGCCGGTCGAGGACGGCGCGGATGGTTTTCAGTAGGAGCGCTCGAGGGTAGCGGAGGGCCAAGGCGCGCACTCCCTCCCACTCGAGGACCCGGTCGACCTTGGGGATCAGCTTCATCTGCTGCATGCGGCCTCCTTGCGGATCGGTAATCCGGGCAAATGTACCCTAAAGGTGGCGGGTTAGGCAAAGAAAAAGGTTAGTTGGGAGTTCCCTCCCCCCTGGAGGGAGAGGTCTACGGTGAGGGGGGGTGCCCAAGTTCGGGGATGTTCGGAGGGGGAACCAACAAAAAAGCCGGTGCGGCCCTGGGGGCGCACCGGCTGGTGAACGGCGAAATGGGTGTTGCGGGATCAGATGTCCATCTGCGGCAGCGCAGGGTTGGTTTGGGCAGGGCCACCGTTGTCCTCGATGAGGACCTTGCCGCCGTACTCCGCGTTTTTCTGAACCAGCATCTCGGCCAGGGTGGCATCCCGTTGGCGGAAGGCCTCGATGATCTTCTCGTGCTCCTCCACCGAGATGAGCATCCTTCCCGGCTTGCTGAGGGAGGCGAGTCTCAACCGCTGGAATTTCTTGAGGAGGGCGGCGATCATATCGTGCAGCTTCTCGTTGCGGGCGCCCCTGATGAAGAGGTCGTGGAAGCTGTTATGCACCTTGAAGAAGTGCCGGACATCCCCCTCGCAGGCGATCTCGCGGAGCTTCTCGTTGATCGCTTCGAGCTTGTTGATCTCGCGGGTGGAGAGGAGCGAGCAGGCCTTGCGGGCGGCATACCCTTCCAGGATGCTCTTGATGGCGTAGAACTCTTCCACGTCCTTGGCGGAGAAGGAGGCGACCAGCGCTCCCTTCCTCGGGACCACCGAAAGGTACCCCTCCGACTCCAGCTGGCGGAACGCTTCCCTGATCGGGGTGCGGCTGATGCCGAAACGGGCGGCCAGCTCCGGCTCGGCCACTTTTTCTCCCGGCTTGAGGGCGCCGGACATGATCGCGTCCCGGATGGTTTCCAGGATCCGTTCCCTCAGAGTCAGATGCTTCTCCACATTTTTCTTCATAGAGCGGCCCCCCCAATAGCCGCAGTATTGTATACAGTATACAATGATTGTCAAGTATCTCGTATACGGTATCCCGATAAAAAGGGCACTCTCCCCGCTGCCGGCGCCCGCAGAACGGCGAAATTGCTTGAAATCCTGGGGCGGTGACGGTATCTTTGGCGCCTGAAGGGGGAGGCATGGATCCGGTCCGACATCTTAAGATCTCCATCTGCGTACTGGCCCTGCTGGTATCGTGCGGGACCTTCGGCTACATCGCCATCGAGGGGTGGGACCTCCTCGACTCCCTCTACATGACCGTCCTTACCCTCAGTACGGTCGGCTTCCGCGAGGTCCATGAGCTTTCCGACGCCGGGAAGCTCTTCACGATGGTGCTGATCTTCTTCGGGGTCGGCGTGCTCGGTTACATCGTGGGCTCCCTGGCCCAGATCATGTTCGAGGGGCAGTTTCAACGGATCATCGGGAGGAAAAAGGTGGAAAAGGCCATCGCGGGGCTGGAGAACCATTACATCATCTGCGGTTTCGGCCGCATCGGTGCCCTGGTCTGTAAGGAGCTGGCCGCCAAGCCGCTCCCCTTCGTGGTGGTGGAGAAGGACGCCGCCACCGTCGATCGGATGGAGCAGGACGGCCACGGCTACCTCTTCTTGAGGGGGGACGCCACCCAGGACGATACCCTGCTGAAGGCCGGCATCAAGCAGGCCAAAGGGCTCATCTCGGTGGTCACCTCCGACACCGAGAACGTCTACATCACCCTGACCGCCCGCGGATTGAACCCCGACCTCTTCATCCTGGCCCGTTCCGGCGAGGAGGGGAGCGAGATTAAGTTGAAGCGCGCCGGGGCCAACAAGGTGGTCTCCCCGTACCTGATCGGGGGGAGCAGGATGGCCCAGGCGGTGCTCCGTCCCACCGTGGTCGATTTCATCGAGATCGCCACCGGCCACGAGCACATGGAACTGCAGATGGAGGAGATCCTCATCCCCGCCGACTCGGCCTTCATCGGCGAGACCTTGGCCAGCTCCGGTTTCAGGAAGGAGACCGGGGTGATGATCGTCGGCATCAAGAAGGTGAGCGGCAAGATGGGCTTCAACCCGGAGTCGCACACGAGGATCGAGGCCCACGACACCCTGATTGTCCTCGGGGAACCCAACGCCATCATGAAACTCGACCAGCTGGTCCGGTGCGACAACTGCGCCGAGGAACTGATCAAGAAACACCGGAGATCGCATGAGCACCAGCAGCACGAAAGCCGCCCCTAAAAGGCTCTTCGTCCACGTACCGTTTCCGCAGCTCAAGGAGCGGCTCCCGCTTCTTGCCAGCCGCCGCCTCAATCCCGAGCTCTTCCTCTCCGCCCCGGTCCTCGACACCACCCCCCTCTCCGAGATCGCGGAAGCTGCCCGCATGCTCCGGGAGGAGGGGCTTTCCTGCACCATCCACTGCCCCTTCATGGACCTGAACCCGGGCTCTTTCGAGCCGCTTTTGCGGGAGGCTTCCCGCAAGCGCTTCTACCAGGTGCTGGACGCGGCGGAACACCTCAGGCCCGAGGTGATGGTCTTCCACCCCGGCTACGACCGCTGGCGCTACGGGGAGCAGAAGGAGCTCTGGCACAACCTGAGCCTGGAGATCTGGAAAGGGGTGTTGGAGAGGGGGCGGGAGATCGGCACCGTGATCGCGGTGGAGAACATCTTCGAGGAGGAGCCCTCGACGCTCAAGGCGCTCATGGAGGCGATCGGCGGCGGGCAGCACTTCGGCCACTGCTTCGACGTCGGTCACTGGAATCTCTTTCACAAGGTGGGGATGGTGGAGTGGTTCGAGGCGCTCGGGGAGAGGATCGCCGAGGTGCATATCCACGACAACCGCGGCACCCGCGACGATCACGCCCCTCCCGGCGAGGGGGGGATCGATTTCGAGCTGTTCTTCTCGCTCATGGAGCGCTACGCCCCCAACGCCGCCTACACGGTGGAGGCCCACAGCCTGGAAAACCTCGAGCGGTCGCTAAAGGCCCTGGCGCCCTACCTCGGCTGATATCCGCTCCCCCACCTCGGGGAGCGGGAGCGTCCCGTCCACCTCCAGGGCGGCCGCAACCGCCCTCGGCATGCCGTTGACGACGGTGGTCTCGGCCGCCTCCACGAAGACCTTGCCACCCCGCCGCTTGATCTCCATCGCCCCCCGCACCCCGTCCGATCCCATTCCCGTCAGCACGAAGGCCAGGCAGCCGCTCCCAAGGTGGGTGGCTGCCGAGTCGAACAGCACGTCGACCGAAGGGCGGTGGAGAGTCCCCTCCGGCTCCAGGTCGAGCCGGGTTACCAGCCGTTCCCCCCGCCGCGTGAGCTTCAGATGCTTTCCCCCCGGCGCGATGTAGACCCAGCCGGCCCTGAGCTCCTCGCCGTCCTGCGCCTCCTTGACGGTGACCGCGCAGCTGCGGTTGAGACGCTCGGCCAGGGGGCCGGTGAAGCCGGGGGGCATGTGCTGCACCACCAGCACGGGACAGGGGAGCTCGGCGGGAAGCTTGGCCAGCACCACGGTGAGCGCTGCGGGGCCGCCGGTGGAGGTCCCGACCACGACCAGTTTCGGGTGGATGCGGGGCGGTTCGCTGTCGGGAATGGGGAGGGGGGCGGCCTGCTCCGGGGGAAGGGGAAGGGCGACGCGGATGCCGGCGGCCACCCGGATCTTCTGGGTCAGTTCCCGCTCGAGGCCGGAGATGTCCATGGCGCCCCCGACCGAGCATTTGTCGATGAAATCCACCGCACCGAGCTCCAGGGCCCGGATGGTCTTTTCGGCGCCCCGGCCGGTGCAGCTGCTCAGCATGATGACCGGGGTGGGGCGGCGCTCCATGATCTGGCAGAGGGTGGAGATGCCGTCCATACCCGGCATCATCACGTCCAGGGTGATCACGTCGGGAACCAGCTCCTCGATGAGTTCCAGCGCGCTGGCCCCGTCGGGAGCCACGCCGGCCACCTCGATCTCGGGGCTCTCCTCGAACATCCTGACCAGCGCCTTCCGGACGAAGGACGAGTCGTCCACCACGAGCACTCTGATCCTGGATCCCACCGATTTCATCCCCTTTCCCTCCTGGACGTCGTCACCTTCCGATGCACCTATTAGCCTATTGCCAGCCCGGCCGCCGCGGGACGGCCACCGCCCTTTTCGAGTGCTGCGATCACCGGCGAGGCGAGCGAGGCCCGACCGGGATCGGTACGGAGTGCGGCTTCCCTGAGCGCCGGGAGCGCAGCGGGATCGCCGATCTTTCCCAGCGCCTGCATCACCGGGAGAAAGAGGAGCTCCTCTTCCAGTAGCCCGATCAGGCGGGGTACCGCCTCCAGGCAGCCAAGCTCCCCGAGGGCAGCGATGGCCGGAAACTGGAGCCAGAATCCCTGGTCGAGCAGGTCGAGTAGCGGACGGCAGGCCCGGCGGTCGCCGATCCTCCCGAGCGACTCGGCCGCGCCGTGCCTGACGTTGAGATCGGGATCGTCGAGGGCGGCGATCAGCGGCATGACGGCGCCGGGGCTTCCTATGTTGCCGAGCATGACGGTGGCAAAATTCCTCACCTCGTGGTCGGGATCCTTCAAAAGCCCCTCCAAAAGCGGAACCGCCTGCTCCCCGAAGGCTACCAGCGCCTCCATGGCGCCGTTTCTCAGGTCGGCTTCGTTGTTGTTGCGCACACCCTCCTCGAGAACGGGAGCCAGGGTGTCGAGACCGATGGCGGCCAGGGCGGCCAGGGCCTCGTCGCGCTTGCCGGGGAGCGCACCCGCCACCTGGAAGAGCAACTCGTCGACCGCCCAGCGGGTGACCGGGGGAGGGACCTGCAGGGTGATCGACGGCTGCTGAGAAGCCACCGGCTGCTGAATAACTGGCGGAGGGGTGAGGGCCGCCAGCAGGGCGACCGTCTCTTCCCGGGGCGGTTTCGCGGCGCGGCGCTTTCGATAGATGAGCGAAGTGGCGTGATTGACCGTTTCGAGCTCGTGGCGGTAGAGATGGAGCGGCTCTGCGTCCCCGGTGAGGAGGTATCCCCCCGGCACCAGAAGCCGCTGGAGCCCGTCGATGAGGAGCTGCTGCCGCTCGAGCGGGAAGTAGATCATGACGTTGCGGCAGAAGATGAGGTCGAAACCGGCGAAATTCTTCGGGGTTCCAGGGATGCTCCCTCCAGCCATCACCTCGGCAAGGTTGAGCCTCGTGAAGCGGATGAGGCGTTTCACCTCGTCCTTCACCACCCATCCCTGGTGATCCTTTCTCAGGTACTTGTCCCGGTAGGCGGGGGGAATTCCCTTGATCCTCGCCTCCGGATAGCGTCCCTCGCGGGCGGTCCGGAGGCACTCCTCGCTCAGGTCGCCCGCCACGATCTCGATATCCCAGGCCAGCGGGTAGCGGAGCGCTTCCAGGACGGTCATGGCCAGCGAGTACGGCTCCTCTCCGGTGGAGCAGGCGGCACTCAGAAACCGGAGCTTGCGGAAACGGTCCCCGGTGCCGCAGGGAAGCGCCGGCCGCTGGTTCCTCGCTTCCTCCAGCTCGGGGAGAATGGAGGTCTTGAGATCCAGAAACTGCAGCTGGTTACGGAAGAAGCTGGTTTCGTTGACGGTGACCAGGCTGTAGAGATCCCCGCGCTCCCCGGCCGAGGAGGTGAGGAGGTCGAGGTAGTCGAGGGGATCGTCCACCCCGAGCCGTTCCATCCTTCCCTGCAGGTGGCGGCGCAGGGCCGCCTCGCGCCTCCCCGCAAAGCAAAGGGCGCTCTCTTCCCGGAGAAACCCGGCTATTCTGTCCAGATCCTTCTTCAGCATCGCGTTTCCTTGTCCCCGGTTACGCGACCCGGAACTGGCCGACCAGGACGGTGAGTTCCTCGGCGCGGGCGGAAAGCTCGCGGGCGGAGACGGCGAACTGCTCCACCGCCGCCAGATTCTCCCGGGTGAGGCCGCTGATCTTCTCGGTGGCGATCACCACCATCTCTCCCCCCTTCTTCTGCTCGAAGGTCGCGTTGGCAACCTGCATGGTCATCGAGTTCATGCCGGTCACCGCATCGACGATCTGCCCGGAGGAGAGCGCCTGCTCGCGGGTGGCGAGGGAGACCTGGCGGGTGGCGCTGTTCATGTTGTCGAGCGCGATGCGGATCTGCTGCCCCCCCTGGGCCTGCTCGCGGGTGGCGCCGGTGACTGCCACGGTGATGCCGTTCATCTTCTCCACCGCGATCCGGATCTGGCGCCCGCCGAAGGCCTGCTCCTTGGCGGCGTTGGCTACCTGGAGGGCGGACTTGCTCATCTTATCCACCGACTCGTTGACCCTGAGGGAGGCGGCGGACTGCTGGTCGGTCATGCCGGCGATCTGGGCGATCAGCCCGGCCGAGGCCTCGATGTTGCGGACGATGTTGGAGAGGGCGTTGCCCGCCACCCCGGAGAGTTCCATGGATGCCTGGGCCTCCTTGGAGGCGAGCTCGCCGTACTTGACCGAGTCGAGGGTGTCGGCCTGCACCTGCTTGATCACCTGGGCGATCTCCTTGGTAGCCACCACGCTCCGTTCGGCGAGCTTTCTCACCTCGTCGGCAACCACGGCGAAACCCTTGCCCGCTTCCCCGGCGCGGGCGGCCTCGATGGCGGCGTTCAGCGCAAGGAGGTTGGTCTGGTCGGCGATCTGGCCGATCACCTGGACGATGTTGCCGATCTCCTCGGAGTGCTTGCCGAGGTTGAGGACCGAGTCGGCGGTCATGGTTATGACGCCGGAGAGCCGCTGCATGGCGGCCAGCGCCTCCTGGACGGCCGACTGGCCTGCCATGGCTTCCTTGGTGGCGACGGTGGCGACCGAGTCCGCCTCGGCGGCGCTCAGGGCAATCCGGCGGATGGAATCGGTCATCTCGCCGATCACGTCGCCGGTTTCGGTCACCACCTGCTGCAGGGCCTGGGAGTTCTGGGCCACCTCCCCGATGGAAACCGTCATCTGCTCGATGGTGGCCGAGGTCTCGGAGACCGAGGCGGCGAGCTCCTCGGAGTTCTTGGCGACCCGGTCGACCGAGGCGATCATCTGTTCGACGGTGGCGGAGGTCTCGGAGACCGCCGAGGCCATCACCTCGGAGCTTTTGGCCACCTGCTCGCTGGAGGCTCCCAGCTCCTGGACGGAGGAGGAGACCTCGGTGACCCGGCTGGAGAGGTTCTCGGCGTGCAGGGCCACGGTCTGGATGGAGGCGGCCATCTGCACCATGGTGCTCGAGGTTTCCTCGGTGGCGGATGCCTGCGAGTTGGCGCTTTGGGCCAGCTGGTCGCTTCCCGAGATGATCTCTTCGGAGGCGGTGGCGAGCTGGGCGGAGGTGTCGAGGATCTTGCCGATCATGGCGCGGAGCTTGGCGGCCATGCCGTCCATGGCGTTCAAGAGCTGGCCGATCTCATCCTTGGCCGAGGTCTGGCAGCTGGCGGTGAGGTCGCCGGAGGCGAGGGTTTCCGCGATCCGCACGGCGTTGGCCACCGGGGTGGTGATGGAGCGGGTGATGAGGACGCTGATGCCGAGGCAGAGAAGGATGCCGACCGCCACGATCCCTACCACGATGAGAGTGATGTGCCGGGCCAGGGCGGCCATGACCTTCTCCTGGCTGTCCATGCGGGTATTTCCCTCGACGGCGAGCTCGTGGGAGATGGTGTCCAGGCTGTGGATCTTATCCTTGTATGCCTCGATGGCCGCGTTGGCCCCCGCCGGGGTGGTCACCTTGTGGGCCACGATGGCGTTGTGGACATTGGTGAACCCCTCCTCGTAGCCGCTTTTGAGGGCGTTCATCTTGGACAGGGTCTCTTTGTCCTTGGCCAGGGAGGCGTACTTGCCGAGCTCGACCAGGTGCTCGTCGAGTTTGGCACGCTGCGCTTTCCACTTGTCGAAGTAATCCTGGACCTTGGCGGGATCCGCTACGTTCAGGAAGCAGTCCTTCTCGAAGCGCCGCAAGTTGATGATGTCGACCTCGCACTTGAAGGCGAACTCGCTGACCGAGGCGTCGCCGTTGAGGAGGTTGATGGTGGCGCTGGTCGCCTTGTCCACGCCCCAGTAGGCGGTGATCCCGCTGATCACGATGAGGAGGAGCATCAGGGTGAATCCCGCCCCCAGGCGGGTGCCAATCTTGTAGTTCTGCAGCATTCACATCTCCTTATGCAATAAATACCATGGGCTCACCGGTCCTCCCGGTCTCCCTCAATCCGTCCAAATTCAAACCCGCAATCCAGCAATCCGGGAATCCTGGCGCCTCACACCTGGAAGGTCTCCACCAGCGAGGAAAGCTCGCGGGAGTGGGAGACGGGCTCCCTCGCCGCTGCGGCCGCTCTCCAGCGAAGCGGCTACGCCGGGGGCCTGGGCCAGCATGGCCACCTCGCGGACCCGGCTGGCGATCATGAGGTCGACCTTGCCGATCACTCCTTCGCTGCTGTTGTCCAGCATGGTCTCGGTAGTGGACTCCAGGCTCGCCTTGGCACGGTAGTAGGAGGCGCCGGAGATGATCCCCAGGGGGATCAGCGCCATGAGGAGGAAGCTTGCCGTCAGTTTGCCACGCAGTGTGTTGAATATCGCCATGCCGCACCCCCCAATCCCAACCGGAAGTTAGTGGTGTTTCAGCTGCCGAGCATCAATGCGCGCTGGAGGTCCAGGATGAAGATCAGCGCGTCTTCGAGTTTTCCCACCCCCAGCAGGTACTTCTCTTCCACAGCCACCGCCTCTTCCGGGATCTCCTCGACCAAGGCGGCCGGGACCCGGATCACCTGGGAGACCGAGTCCACCAGCATCCCGATCCGCTTGGGCCCAAGCTCCACCACCATGATCCTCTGGGCGTCGCTCGCCTCCCCCTCGGGAAGGAGGAACCGCCTGCGGAGGTCGACCACCGGGATGATCCTCCCCCGGAGGTTGATGACCCCTTTCACGTGGGAGGGGGCTCCCGGGACGTGGGTGATCCCCTCGGCCCGGATGATCTCCTGGACGCTCTCGATGGGAACCCCGTAGCACTCGTTGCCGAGCCCGAAGCTCACCAGGTGGAAGGTCTCCCGCCTCTCGGCCACCGCCTGCTCGACCTCCCGGTCGGCCTGCTCCTGGGCCTTGGTTATGAAGCCCGCCAGTATCTCTTCAGCGAGTCCCGAGGCCGGGAGCTCGATCTTCGTCGTGCCGTTCACGCTGCTCCTCCCTTCCCCTTCGCCAGCAGCGAGGGGAGATCCAAGATGAGTGCCACGGTGCCGTCTCCCAGCACGGTGGCGCCGGAGATGCCCGGGGGCTCCTCCAGGTAGTCGTCGAGCCCCTTGACCACGATCTCCTGCTGTCCGAGCAGCCGGTCCACGAGGAGCCCTCCGCGCTTATCGGCGCTCTCCACCACCACCAGGTACCCGCCGTCATCCTCCCGGGGCGGGAGCGAGAAGAAGCGGTTGAGCCGTTTGACCGGGAGCAGGCGGTCCCTGAGCCTGAAAATCTCCCCACCCGAAGCCTCGTGGAGCTGGGAGCCCGCGATGGTGAGGCTCTCCAGCACGCCGGAGAGCGGCAAGGCGAAGATCTCTCCGGAGACCTCCACCAGCAGCGCCTGGATGATGGCCAGGGTGAGCGGGAGCTTCATGGAGAAGGTGGTCCCTTTGCCGGGGACGCTCTCCAGCTCGATGACGCCGCCGAAGCTCTCGGCTCCCTTCTTTACCACGTCGAGGCCGATCCCCCGCCCGGAGGTCTCGGTGAGGCGGCCGGAGGTGGAAAAGCCGGGGAGAAAGACCAGCTGGAGCGCCTCCTGGTCGGAGAGCTGGCTGGCCTGCTGCGGGTCGATGAGCCCCTTGTCGAGGGCGCTCTTCTTGAGGTTGGCGGGGGAAAGGCCGCGGCCGTCGTCGGAGAGGTAGACGATGATGTGGCTCTTGTCGTGGCGGGCGCCCAGGGTGAGGGTGCCCGCCGGGGGCTTGCCCGCCGCGGCCCTCTCGGCGCGGGATTCGATGCCGTGGTCCACGGCGTTTCTGATCAGGTGCAAGAGGGGTTCGCCGATCTCGTCGATCACCGTCTTGTCGAGCTCGGTCTCCTCACCCTCGAAGACGAGCGAGACCTCCTTGCCGCTTTTGAGGGCCAGATCGCGCACCAGCCGGTTGAAACGCCGGAACACGGTGGCAGCCGGGAGCATGCGGACCTTCATGATCGACTCGCGCAGGTCGGCGGCACTCTTGCCGATCAGCTCGCTCGTCCCGGAGAGAAGCGCCAACAGCTCGCGGTCCTTCACCTCGTGCTTTAGGCGCCCCTCCAGCGAGGCGAGCGTGGTCCGCTGGATCACCAGCTCACCCACCAGGTTCAGGAGCTGGTCGAGCTTGGCGAAGTTCACCTTCACGGTGTCCGACTTCTGGTTGAGGTACTCGTACCCCTCCCCCCGCTCGGGGAGGACGGGAAGCGGCGCGGCCTCGTTTTCTTCGGGGGAGGCGGCCAGAAAGCCCAGGAGCATCTGCTCGGCGCTTAAGTCGACCGGCGCCGTGGGGTTGGACGCGAGCTGGTCCAGGGCGCCCCGCAGGGCGTTCAGGGACGAGAAGAGGGCGGAGAAGAGGCGCTCTTTGAGCGGGATCTTCCCGGCGCTCCCCAGCTTGAGGACCTCCTCCAGTTCGTGGAGAAACCCCTGCAGGTGGGCGAATCCCATCATGCCGGCGTTCCCTTTGAAGGTGTGGAGGCTTCCCAGCATGCTGGTCACCAGGGAGAGATCGGCTTCCCCCTCGCGCACCCCGCGCTCGAAGAGCAGCAGCGCCTGCTCGGCCTGCTCCAGGTGTCCTTGGGCGTCCTCTACGAAATCCGCGCAGAGGATGGAGAGATCGACATCCTGCATCTAGCAGGCCTCGGCGGGGGTCAGCGACGCGGAGGAGGGGCGGCTCCCCTGGACCTGGGCGGGGAGGATCTTTTCAACGAGGTTGTAGAGATCGG
The DNA here is from genome assembly GCF_023652955.1 of Geomonas sp. Red32. GTDB lineage: Bacteria > Desulfobacterota > Desulfuromonadia > Geobacterales > Geobacteraceae > Geomonas. The sequence goes on from NZ_JAKLOY010000001.1 coordinate 1,342,955, forward strand.
TGGAGTTGAAGGGCTTCTTGAGGTAGCCGCGGGCCCCCAGCCGGAGCGCCAGCACGGTGTCCTCTTCTTTTCCCTCGGTGCTGATCACCACGATGGGGATCCGGCTGCCGATGCCGAGCTCCCCGGCCTTCTCCATGAACTGGACGCCGTTCATGACCGGCATGTTGATGTCCAAAAGGATCAGCTCGATGTCGTCTTCGCGCTGAAGGATATCCAGCGCCTCCTGTCCGTTCATAGCGTCGAGGAACTGGCAGCCGTAGCGCTGCATCACCAGGCGGTACATGTGGTGGATCAATTCGGAATCGTCGACGATAAGAACCTTTTGCAGCATAACATCCTCCATTAGTAGGTACGGGCCATTGCATGGTAACCCGCGGCGGGCGCGGTAAAGAGTTCGGTGACCGTGGCCCCTTCCGGCCGGCGGGAGCGGGGGGGAGGGGCGTTGTCGAAGGCGTCTCTCAAAAGGGGAGCGCACTCCCTGAAGGCCTTGAGGATACTGGGGTCGAAGTGCTCGGGGCGGGTGGAGCTGTCCCCTTCGGTGATCACCCGGCAGGCGGTTTCGTGGTCCATGGCCGGCTTGTAGGAGCGCACGCTCCGCAGGGCGTCGTACTGGTCGGCGATCATTACGATGCGCCCGGCCAGCGGGATCGCCTCCCCGGCGATCCCGAAGGGGTAGCCGGAGCCGTCCCAGCGCTCGTGGTGGGTGAGGGCGATGGAGGCGGCCATCTGCAGCATGGGGTGCGTGGAGCCCGCGAGGATCTGCTCGCCGACCACGGGGTGGGTCTTGATGACCTCGAACTCCCGCGGGGTGAGGTGGCTCGGCTTGAAGAGAATGGAGTCGGGGATCCCGATCTTGCCGATGTCGTGCAGGGCGGCGGCCACCGTGATGTTCCTCACGAACTGATCGGGCATCCCGAGCGAGCCGGCGATGATGGCCGCGTAGCTCCCGATCCTGGTGATGTGCTCGCCGGTCTCCTTGTCGCGGAGCTCGGCCGCCACCGAGAGCCTCTCGATGATCTCGACGCTCATGGAGTTGTGCTGGCGGATCGCCTCCACCGGCTCGCAGCCGCTCTCGACCACCAGCCGCTCGAGCTCCTTGCGGAACTGCCGCTCCCGGACCAGCTCGCTCTTGGCCCGGACGCCGTTTTGCACGGACAGCACGAGCTGCATCGGCTGGAACGGCTTGAGGACCATGTCGTAGGCCTTCAGCTTGACGGCGGCCACCGCAATCTCGACGTCGGCCGCGGCGGTCATGAAGATGACCGGGGTGTCCTGGTCGAAGGCGCGCAGGCGGGCCATGAGGGTGGTGCCGCTCATGCGCGGCATGTAGATGTCGGTGAGCACCAGGTCGGCAGGCTCGGTGAGGAGTCCGTCGAGGGCAGCGGCCCCGTCGCTGTAGGCGCGGACGGCGAAGCCGCGGCTGCGTAAAAGGACGGAGAGCATGTCCAGAGCCAATAGGTCGTCCTCGACTACCACCACGGTCCCTTGGGCAGGTTGCATAGCGCGGCTCCCTTCCGATAGGTGATTGTTCATGAACAACTACACTAGCAGGATGCGTGCCCGAGGCGGCGGGGAGGGAAAAAGTAGTGAATCCGGCGGGTTGGGTGGCATGTAGCGGGACGGAAGGGATGCGACATAAGTTGCCGGGTACCGGGGTGGTCCCGAAAATCCCTAAGGGATTCCCTTACTTCCGCCTCGGCGCAACCTTGGTTGCGCTCTGCAACTTTTGTCGCATCCCTTGTGCGGGAATGAGCTGACCGACTTTCCGGGAGGAATGCAGTGGAATGTGGGGGATTGGCTAGCGCCGGTTGAGCCGCTTGTTGAGCGCCTGGCGGCTGATGCCGAGGAGGGCGGCCGCCGCTCCCTGGTTGCCGCCGGTCCTCTGCAGCGCCTGCTCCACCAGCCGTTCCTCCATCTCCTTGAGGGTGGCAAAGCCGTCCGCCGCAGGGCAGTCGCGGTTGAGGGAGGTGAGGCCGTGGCCGATGGCGTCGCGGAAGGTGCCCATGGAGAGCACGCCCCCCCGGTGGCGGGCCACCGCGTCGTAGACCATGGCGCGCAGCTCCCGGATGTTGCCGGGAAAGCTGTAGCCGGAGAGGTAGCCGATCAGTTCGGGGGGGAAGGAGGGCCTCCTCTTTCCCATCGAGTGGGCAGCCTCGGTGAGGAAGACCTCGAGCAGGGGGGCGATGTCCTCGCTGCGCTCCCTGAGGGGAGGGATGCGGACCTGGTGCGAGCAGAGCCGGAAGAAGAGGTCCTTCCTGAAAGATCCGTTGGCCACCAGGGTGGTGAGGTCGCAGTTGGTGGCCGCCACGATGCGCGCGGTGGAGAAGCGGGGGCGGTCGGAGCCGATCGGGTAGTATTCCCCCTCCTGGAGAAGCCTCAAGAGCTTGACCTGGGAGGCGGGGGCGAGGTCGCCGATCTCGTCGAGGAAGAGGGTGCCGCCCGCCGCCCGGGCCACCATGCCGTCCCGGTTGCTGTCGGCCCCGGTGAAGGAGCCCTTGCCGTGGCCGAAGAGGGTGTCGGCGAAGACCTGGTCGTCGAGCCCGGCGCTGTTCAGGGCGACGAACTCCCCCGTCCGGCCGGAAAGCCCGTGCAGCGCCCGCGCCACCAGTTCCTTGCCTACCCCGGTCTCCCCCAGCACGAGGACCGGCTGGTCGGAGGGGGCCACCCCCTGGAGGTAGGCGAAGACGAACTGCATCTTGTCGCTTCTCGTGTGGAACTGGGAGAGCGCGCCGGCCCGGTGCGGCTCCCCCGGGGCGAGGCTCTCCCTGAGCGAGGCGATCTCGCGGCGCAGGGAGCTGATCTCGAGGGCCTTGCGGATGGCCGACACGAAACGGTCGGGGGTGACCGGCTTCACCAGGTAGTCGAAGGCCCCCTCCTTCATGCAGTCCACCGCGGTGTCCAGCTGGTTGGCCGCCGTCATGATGATGACCGGGACCTCGGGATAGCTGGAGGTGATCTCCCCCAGAAGCTCCTTCCCGGAGAGATACGGCATCTGCAGGTCGAGCACCACCGCCCCCGCCTCGTGACGGGCCAAGAGGGGGAGGAGCTCCCGGCTGTCCTGGAGGTCCTTCACGTCGGAGAAACCGGCCCGCCGCAGCATGATCCCGAAACTGAAAAGGATCTCCGGCTCGTCGTCGACCAGCACGATGGTGGAGTGCGAAACGCCGGTTTGCTCTTCCATAAGATCTCCTTTCCGGCGGTTTTATAGCAGAATCGGGTGTCCCAGGCAAGAGACCTCCCCGTTCCCCCTTTCATTTTTCTTTCGCAGGAACGACGGTTTATTTTGATTGACGCCTGCTAAGGTGCTATAAAGGCTGGCGCAATCGCTATTTCCGATATCACCAAAAGGGGCTTTCTCCGCTTCATGCGTCTCGTCCTCGTCTTCATCGTCGCCCTTCTGATCGTTCGCCCGGCTCCCGCCAGGAGCGAGGGGACCCCTCCGGGGCTGTCGGAGGAGCTCGTCCTCACCTCCGAGGAGAGCCAGTGGCTCCGCGCCCACCCGGTGATCCGGGTCAGTACCGGGAACGTCTACGAGGATTACTTCGCCGCCGAGCTGCGGCAGGGGATGGCGAGCGACTACCTCAGGGCCGCCTTCCGGAGGCTGGGGCTCAAGTTCGACCCGGTCCCGGGGCTGAACGTGCAGCGCTCGGTGGAGCTTCTGGGCAAAAGCGGCGGGGTCGACGTTGCCCTCAACATCCCGCTGGAGCTCGAGCGGGTGGGGCAGGTGGAATTCACCATGCCGTTCATGCGCTCGCCCCAGGTGATCTTCACCCGCAAAGACGGCCACTTCGTCGCCGGGATCGCCGATCTGGCCGGGCGGACCGTGGCGGTCACCCGCCGCCAGGGGCTGACGAGCCTCCTCGTGAGGGACATCCCGAGGGTGCGGATCCTGGTACGGGCCAACTCGGCGGAGGCGCTGCAGGCGGTCTCCTCGGGACGGGCCGACGCCTACGTCGGGAGCCTCGCCCCCGGCACCTTCAGCATCGAGCGGATCGGCGCCCTCAACTTAAAGGTGGCCGCCCCCGCCCCCTACCCCGACGACCAGCTGGCCATCGGCGTCAGAAAGGACTGGCCCGAGCTGGCCCGCCTGATCAACAAGGCGCTCGCCTCGCTCCCCCCCGAAGAGCACGACGCCATCCGGCACCGCTGGCTCACCCTCCGCTACGAGCACGGCATCCGGACGAGCGACGTGGTCAAGTGGATCTCCTTCCTGGCCATCCTGGCCCTGGCGGCGATCCTCGGGATGCGCCAGGTGATCCGGATGCGGACCGCCGACCTGATGAGGGAAGTGGAGCTCAGGGCCCAGCGCGAGAGAGAGCTCGAGCGGGAGAAGGGATTCGTGGAGCAGGTGATCGAGTCGCTCCCGGTCATCTTCTACCTGCACGAGGGGGGGAGGTTCGTGCGCTGGAATTCCGCCCTCGAGCGGGCAAGCGGCTTCACCCCCGAAGAGCTCTCCTCCCCCGCCGTCCCCCTCCCCTTCCACGAACACGACCGCGCCCTCTCCCGGGAGAAGATGGCCGAGGTGCTGGAGACGGGAGAGGCCCAGTGGGAGGCGAGGTTCACCACCTGCGAGGGGGTGCGCCACTACCTGGTGACCGGGAAAAGGGTGGAGCTCGACGGCGCCACCTACGTGATCGGGACCGCCGGCGACATCTCCGCGAAGAAGCTGGGGGAGCTGGCGCTCAAGGAGTCGGAGCGGCGCTTCACCGAGATGCTGGAGAACCTGCGGCTCATCGCCATCATGTTCGACAACAACGAGCGGGTGACCTTCTGCAACGACTACCTCCTCGAGCTGACCGGCTGGGAGCGTTCCGAGGTGCTCGGCAAGAACTGGTTCGACATGTTCTATCCCGACGCCGAGGAGTCGCGGCGAAGCTTCCACCAGGCGATCGGCAACGGCATCTACTTCCTGCACCGGGAGCGGACCATCCTCACCCACCAGGGGGGGCGCCGCATCATCTCCTGGAACTCCACCGTCCTGCGGACCCCGGAGGGTGAGGAGATCGGGGTGGCCTGCATCGGCGAGGACGTGACCGACCGCCGGCAGTACGAGATCGCCCTGCAGATCATCAACGCCGGGGTCTCCTCCACCACCGGGACCCGGTTCTTCCAAGCCCTGGTAAGCCACCTGGCCCGGGCGCTCGAGGTGCAGTACGCCATCGTCGCGGAGCTGGGGGAGGAGGAGCGCTGGGTCTCCACGGTGGCGGTCTGCGCCCACGGCGAGCTCCTTCCCAACTTCAGCTACACCCTCGACGGCACCCCGTGCGAGCAGGTGGAGAGAAACGGGATGGTGCTTATGGACGGAGGGGTGCAGGAGCTCTACCCGGGAGTCTCTTTCCTTTCGGAAAACGGCATCGAGAGCTTCGCCGGGGTGAACCTCACCAGCGCCTCGGGGGAGTTCCTCGGTACCCTGACCGTGCTGGCCACCGGGCACTTCTCCAATCCCGAGCTGGTGGAAGCCATGCTGGGGGTCTTTGCCGGGCGGGCGGCGGCCGAGATGGAGCGGACCCGGGCCGAGCAGGCCCTCAAGCAGAGCGAGGAGAAATACCGCCTCCTCTTCGACCGGATGCTGAACGGCTACGCGGTGGCCGAGGCGATGACCGGCGAGGACGGCTCCCCCTTCGACTTCCGGCTGCTGGAGGCCAACGAGTCCTTCGCCACCCTGATGGGATTTCCCCGCGAGGAGATGATCGGGCGGACCCTCACCGAGCTCATCCCCCACGCCGAGCAGAGCTGGATCACGCGGCTGGGCGAGGTGGCGCTCACCGAGAAGGCCGACCAGTTCGAGGCCTACTCGCGTTTCCTGAGGAAGTGGCTGAAGGTCGCCGTCTACTCCCCGAGGAAGGGTCAGTTCGCCGCCACCTTTTCCGATATCAGCAAGCGCAAGGTGGCCGAGCAGGCGGTCCTGCAGAGCGAGGAGCACGTCCGCCAGATCTTCGCCCAGAGCGACGACGGGCTTATCCTCTTCGAGATGGACACCTTCCGGATCGTGGAGGCCAACCCGGCGGCGCTCAAGCTGTACGGCGCCACCATGGAGCAGTTCAAGCTGGCCAAGCCGTGGGAATTCATCAGCCCCTCCGATTTCCGGCGGGTGATCAGGGGGCTTGCGCGGGAGGAGCAATCGAGCGGGTTCCAGCTCGACCGCGCGACCTGCTACCGCTCGGGAGGGGGGAGCTTCACGGTCGCCATCCGCGGCAAGATTCTCGTCTTGCGAAACGAGTACGTGATCCTCTGCAGCATCCGCGACATCACCGCCAAGGCCCGGCTGGAGGACGAGATGAAGGCGACCCAGGCCCGGCTGATCCAGGCCAACAAGATGACCTCGCTGGGGATGCTGGTCTCGGGGATCGCCCACGAGATCAACAATCCCAACAATTTCATCTCGGTCAACTCGCTGATGCTGACCGACGTCTGGCAGGAGACGGCCCCCATCCTGGCCGAGCACCGGGAGCGTGGCGGGGAGTTCTACCTGGGAGGGCTTCCCTATTCGGAGATGGAGAAGGTGGTGCCGCGGCTTTTATCGGGGATCACCGAGGGATCGAATCGGATCGCCACCATCGTGAGCAACATGCGGAACTTCGTGAAGAAGGAGGATGGGGGGGCCGAGGGGGTGATCGACATCAACCGGACCATCGACGGGGCCGCCTCGCTCTTGTGGCATCACATCCACCGGCACACCGACCAGTTCTCGATGTCCCTTTGCGAGGGGCTTCCGGCGGGAAGGGGGAGCGCGCAGCAGATCGAGCAGGTGATCATCAACCTGATCATGAATGCGTTGCAGGCGCTGCCGGGGAAGGAGTGTGCGGTGCGGGTGGAGAGCGGGTTCGAGGAAAGAAGCGGCATGGTCACCATTGCGGTGATCGACGAAGGGTACGGGATGAACAAGAAGGTGCAGAAGCGTCTGACCGAGCCGTTTTTTTCGACCAAGATCGACAAGGGGGGGACCGGGCTTGGGCTCTACATCTCCTCCTCCATCATCCAGGAGCACCGGGGCGCCCTCATCTTCCACTCCGCGCCCGGCAAAGGTACCACTGCCCTGATCAAGCTCCCGGTGGCCGCCGGGCCCCCTGAGCCGTCCCTGCCCTCCCCTGAGGTCCCTTAAGCTCCCTTAAGTCCCTTGGGTCCCTCCTTAGGTCCCTTCGGTCCCTTTCTTAAGTCCCTTCGGTCCCTTTCTTTCTCCCCTTGACCAGCACGTCCCCGAGGTAGCCGACCACGCAGAGGTTGATCACCAGCACGGTGATCCGGGGCCAGGTGAGCTCGCGGGAGACCTCGAAGATCTCCATCGGGATGTAGACCGCGCCGGAAAGAAGTCCGAACCACTCCGCCCACGACTGCTGTTTCCAGAGTCCGTAGGCCTCCACGAAGCGGACGGTGGAGTAGATGAGTGCCGACAGGGCGAGCATCCAGAGCTGCAGGTCGGTCACCCGGTTGGCGGCGTCGATGAAGATGCTCGGGTAGTGTTTGGCGGGGTTGAGGTGCAGGGCCATGACGAGCTTCATGGCTGCGTCGTGGAGGTCCTTGTGGACGAAGGCGAGCAGCCCGAAGCCCGCCAGAAGGACCGTGGCCCCCTTGGCGGCCTCGAAGAAGGCGACGATGTGAAGACCGGTTTTTTCACCCGATCCGGGTAGATGTTTGGCCACGCGAGGTCTCCCTGGCGGTTGGAATGAGGGCGAGCCCTAGCTGCGGAAGATGAAGAAGACCGCTCCGGCCAGGCAGAAGCCCGCCCAGAGGTAGTCGAGCTTCAGCGGCTGGCCCATGTAGAAGACGGCGAAGGGGACGAAGACCGAGAGGGTGATGACCTCCTGCACGATCTTGAGCTGTCCCAGCGAAAACGTCCCGTAGCCTGCCCGGTTGGCCGGGACCTGGAGCACGTACTCGAAGAAGGCGAGTCCCCAGCTGGCCAGTATGGCGATGTAGAGCGGTGCGCTGCGCAGGTTGCGCAAATGCGCGTACCACGCGAAGGTCATGAATACGTTGGACAACACGAGGAGTGCAACTGTTCTCATAAACAAACCCTTGCTGAAAAAATTGCGGTCCCCAACGTCCCTGCAGTTCCCCTAACGTCCCTGCGGTCCCTTGGATCCCTAGGGTCCCTTTCCCTTAAGTCCCTGGCAGCATACCATGCCCCTACCTCAGGCGCAAAACCTTTGCAAGAAAGTCACCAGCTTTCCCGGCAAAAGTTACAGCGGACATATTAGTGTGTATAAATAGTTGAGTGGTATGAGGTTTTTCTTTGTTTACAGGGCCGGTATGAAGTAAGATACGCGGCTATGTCTTAAACGCGGGCGCGCTCTGTCACAACCTAACCGGCTTTGCCATTACGGGAAAGCACCGTCGCATCGAGCCCCTGCGAGTCCAGATTCAATGAGCTCCGGCCATTCTATAACGTCCGGAGACTATTTTCGTAAACGGAAGGAATGAGTATGAAGATTCAAATGCAGGAACGTCATCTCAAGGAGTGGCAGGGGCAGGAAGAGATTGCGGAGCGGATGCTTCCCATCATTGGACACCTCTACCGTGACAACAACATCGTCACCACCGTCTTCGGGCGCACCCTGGGCAACAGTCCGACCATCGACCTCCTCAAGGCCCACCGTTTCGCGCGCCTGATCCTCGATTCAGATCTCACCGTGGCCGACACCTTCCCGATCCTGGAAGCGATGGGGAGGCTCGACCTGGCCCCGGCCCGTATCGACATCGGCCGCCTGGCCGTCCGCTACCAGGCCCAGCAGGGCGTCAGTGTGGACGACTTCGTCCGCCAGGAGCTCGCCTCGGTCAACACCGGCCGCACTCCGCTCCTCGACGAACCGAAGGACATCGTCCTCTACGGTTTCGGCCGCATCGGGCGCCTGTTGGCCCGCATCCTGGTCGAAAAGGCCGGCTCCGGCGAAAAGCTGAGGCTGCGCGCCGCGGTAGTCAGGAAGGGGGGCGCCGACGACCTCGTCAAAAGGGCGAGCCTCTTGCGCCGCGACTCCGTGCATGGCCCCTTCCACGGGATCATCACCATCGACGAGGAAGAGAACGCGATCATCGCCAACGGCAACATGATCCGCATCATCTACTCCGACGCACCCGAGAACGTGGACTACACCGAGTACGGGATCCACAACGCCCTGTTGATCGACAACACCGGCAAGTGGCGTGACCGCGCCGGCCTCGAGCGCCACCTGAAGGCCAAGGGGATCTCCCAGGTGCTCCTGACCGCTCCCGGCAAAGGGGACATCCCCAACGTGGTGGCCGGCATCAACAACGAGCTGATCGTCCCCGAGGAGAAGATCTTCTCGGCGGCGAGCTGCACCACCAACGCCATCGTCCCGGTCCTCAAGGTGATCAACGACCGTTTCGGCGTGGTGAGCGGACACGTGGAGACCTGCCACTCCTACACCAACGACCAGAACCTGATCGACAACTACCACAAGGCCGACCGCCGCGGGCGGAGCGCCCCCTTGAACATGGTCATCACCGAGACCGGTGCCGCCAAGGCCGTCGCCAAGGTCCTCCCGGAGCTGACCGGCAAGCTGACCGGCAACGCCATCCGGGTCCCGACCCCCAACGTGTCGCTGGCGATCCTCAACCTCGAGCTCTCCAAGGCGACCACCGCCGAGGAGCTGAACGCCCACCTGCGCGACGTCTCGCTCGACTCGCCGCTGCAGAACCAGATCGACTTCACCAACTCCCCGGACGTGGTCTCCAGCGACTTCGTCGGCTCCCGCCATGCAGGCGTGGTCGACTCGCTCGCCACCATCGTGAAAGAGAACCACGCCGTGGTCTACGTCTGGTACGACAACGAGTTCGGCTACAGCTGCCAGGTTGTCCGCATGGTCCAGAAGATGGCCGGCGTCGAGCTCCCGTCGCTCCCCATCGAGGCCAAAGCCTAGCCGCTTTGGCCATAGAGCAGCACTAAAAAGGGCGCCCTCCGCGACAGGCAGGGCGCCCTTTTTTTTAGCCGGTTAGTCGTCATCTTCCGCCAGGCTCTTGGCGGCTTACCCCCCCCTTTGAAAAAGGTGGCCGCTTCCGCTCAGATCCTTTCCACGTCGATCATCTCTTCCCCCATCACGTACTCTATCTTCGCATCCCGGGAGGCCTCGGCGAGCCGGGAGACAATCCGCCGGATCTTGTCGATCTCCAGCTTCATCTCGGAGAGGTGGGACCTCGTTTTCCCGTGTCCCTCGCCGATCTCTTTGGAAGCGAGATGAAGATGCCACAGGATGGCGGTCAAGGGGTTGTTGAACTCGTGGCTGATGGCCACCGCGATTTCCCGCAAAAGTTTCAGCCGCTCCAGCTCGACCGCCATCTGCTGCTGCCTTCTTGAAGCCAGGTGGAGAGATACGCGCGCCACCAGTTCCTCGGGGTAGAAAGGCTTGACGAGATAGTCGTCCGCCCCCGCCTCGAACCCCTGCACCTTCTCCTGGCCGCTATCGCAACTGGTGAGAAAGATCACCGGGATCTCCCGGGTCCTCGCGTCCCCCTTCAACTGACGGCAGATGTCGAAGCCGTTCATCCCCGGCAGGTTAATGTCCAGAAGAATCAGGTCGGGAGCGGTTTTCACCGCGGTCGGCATCGCCGAGGCGCCATCCTCCTCGACCATCACCTCGTACTTCCCGGCGAGGATGTCCCGTAGCTGGGCCTGCGACACCTTGCTGTCTTCTACTGCGAGTACCTTTTCCATACGTGGCTCCGAATAATTACCGGCACCTTCATCGCGGCCGGGCCGGCTTGCTCACACCCGCGGGAATCCGGGACACGGTCACTGCACAAAAGCGGCGGCTTCGTCGAGTAGTTGACCTGGGTCAAGCGCTTCGCTCACCGGCAGGCGTAGAGTGAAGGCGTCGGTAACTACTTCCCCAGGCGAAGGAGAATCAACATGGCAAAGCTCATCGATGACCTCAAAAAAGACCATCTGCAAATCACCTCCCTGCTCGACCGCCTCAAGGATCGAAGCGTCAGCAACGAGGAAGCCCACAAGATCCTGCTGACCGCCCAGACGAGCCTGCTCGCCCACCTCAAGAAGGAGGACCAGCAGCTTTATCCGGTACTCAATGCCGCGGCCGAGAAGAACCCGGGCCTGAAGCGGACGGTCGACTTCTATGCCAAGGACATGGACGAGATCACCCGTCAGGCGGCGGAGTTCTTCCGCCTCTACTCCCGCCACGATGCCAAGATCGACCTCGAGTTCGCCAAGGCCTTCGGCAATCTCTTCGCCACCATCTCGAGGAGGCTCCGCAGCGAGGAGAACATGCTCTACAAGGAGTATGAGAGAATCAACCCTTGATGATGGCCGCCGCCGCTACCGTCGATCCCCCCGCCTGACCAGGGCCGGCGGGACCACCCATCCCCCGATTACCAGAGGCATCGCCAGAGGAAAGGGGCGTTCCCGCAGCCGGGCGCACCTACCTCTGGAAACCTCACTGGTCATCGTCCTTGACGAGCTTCACGGAAGTGATCCGGAAGCGCCCCTCCTTGATCGCCAGGGTCACCAGGGCCTTTCCCCCGGAAGGGCAGCAGTTCGGGTCGTTCTCGTGCGACAGGAACACTTCCGCAGTCATGGTCGCGAGGTCGGGCCAAACGCCGCTGGCAACGTGGGTGTCCCGCGGGATCTCCTTCTGCAGATCCGTGAGCCAGCTCGATCCATCCAGGTACTTCCACCCCTTGATCCCCTCATCCCAGATGAAGTAATCGCTCTCGTTGAAGTTGCCGGTCCCGTCGGTGACGATCGGGAGGTATAAGAGCTTCCCGAAGCTGTTCTGCACGATCTCCGGTTTCCGGTAAATGTAGAGCCCGATGTCGTACGACCCGCGATCGAGGAAGAGTTTCAGCTGCGGCGAAGCGCCGTCCTGGACATAGACGGACATCCCCCTTTTGCCGTGGTACGATTCCGGACTGCAACCTTCCGGCTCCCCCGATCCCTCGGGGAGCAAGCAGTAAAGGGCATAGCGGTACGTCTTGTTGCCGACGGTACCGATCCTCCCCGTCTCGGAGACCCGGCAGGCGGAGATATCGTCGATATCGTTTCGTTTGAGAAAGCCGTCGCAGGTGGAGGTGAGGGAACGAAGCGGGACCAGGACCGGGCCCTCGAGCTCAACCGTGCGGTCCTTGTAGAGTTTCAGCAGCACTTCCCGGTCGCTGAACGCGTTGCGCTTCTTGAGCCACTCCCTTTGGGCGGCGATAAGTTTGTCGCGTTCCTTGCTCTTTGCCAGCACCTTCTTATAGAGCTGCGACAGGCGGTCGTCTGCCGAGGAGAGTTCCAGGTCGTCGCAGAGCAGCTTTTCCATCTTCGTTTTCGCCTTGGAACAGTCAAAGCCCGCGGCAGGAACTTTCAAAGGATTGCTGACGGCAAGAAACGCCAGGACGGATACGGCTGACAAGATCATCTTCGTGCTCATTCACATCCCCTTAGTCATTCCACTAATCAAATCCCCGCTCGCCACATCACTCTCATCCTTACCCTTTCTTGCCGTCAGCAGGAAGTATGGATAAGAGTGCCTCGCCAGGAACAGTACAATCCAGCCAAAAATTAAAGAGGACTATATAGGGATCGATAATCTATGTCAAAGGCCAATGGTGACGAGCTGGCACAGCTGCGTACGCCGGACGTGGCGTTGGAGTAAAATGTGAGAGTGGGAAATTACCCTTCTCTATTGGGGTGTCTCTCCGCGGGAGGACCTATGATTTCGTTCGGAAGCAAAGCAGCGATGACCTATGCCGGTAAGGAGCGTGGCCGGACCGCACCCGGCGGTGCGGAGGCCCGCGAGGATTTGGCGTCAGCCCGGGGATCTCTTTTGGACGCCACCCTGGACCCGCTGATCGCCCTCACCCGGGAGGGAACGATCGCCGACGTCAACGAGGCCGCCGTCAAGGCGACCGGGAGGCCGCGCCAGAGGCTGATCGGGGCCGCCTTCGCCACCCTCTACACGGAACCGGCCCTGGCCGGGGAGCTGTTCCGCCAGGCGTTGCAAAAGGGGGAGGTGAGGGATTATCCCCTCACCATCCGGGGAGCTAACGGCACGCTCACCGAGGTCATCAACAACGCCGCGGCCTACCGCGGTGCGGACGGGGCGGTCGCAGGGGTCGTCGTGACGGCACACGACGTGACGGAGAGCAACCGGGCGGTAAACGAACTGGTGGAAAGTAAACGGTTCCTCGACAACGTACTCCAGAGTTCCACCAAGTACTCCATCATCGGTCAGGACCTGCAACAGCGCATCCTTTCCTGGAACGAGGGAGCCCGGCGCAATTACGGGTATCAGCCGGAGGAGGTCATCGGCAAAGATTCCGCCATGCTGTACGCCCCGGGGGAGATCGAGTCGGGGGCGGTCGACCGGCTGATAACCGAGGCCCACGAAAAGGGGATTGCGGAAGGGGAGTTCACCCGGATCCGCAAGGACGGCTCGCGCTTCGTCGCCAGCGTGGTCCTGACGCGCCGCAACGACTCCGGCGGGCACCCCGTCGGCTATCTCGTGATGAGCCACGACATCACCGACAAGAAACAGACCGAGGAGCGGCTGCATGAGTCCTCGAGGTACGCCAGGAGCCTCATCGAAGCCTCCCTCGATTCGCTGGTCACCGTCAGCCCGCAAGGGACGATCACCGGCGTGAACGAGGCGACCACCAGGATGACCGGTCTCGGCAGGGAAGAGCTGATCGGTACCGACTTCTCGAGCTACTTCACCGACAGCGCGCTGGCGGCCAAGGTGCACCGGGAGGTCTTCGAAAAGGGAGTCGTCCGCGACTATTCCCTCACCATCCGGCACCGGGACGGCACCCTTACCGACGTCCTCTACAACGCCTCGGTCTACCGGGACGACAACGGAAAGGTCCTCGGTGCCTTCGCCGCGGCCCGCGACATCACGGAAAGGAAAAAGGCCGGCGAGGAGCTCGCCAAGTTGAACCAGGCGCTGGAGCAGCGGATTGCCGAGCGGGCCGCGCAGAACCAGGAAATCCTCGAGGCGGCCAGGATCCTGGCGGGATCGTCCAGCGACATCATGGCCTTCATGAGCCAGATCGCGTCCGGGGTGACCGAGACCGCCGTGACGGTGAACGAGACGACGAGCGTCGTGGAGGAGGTCAAGGCGACGGCGCAGTTTTCCAGCGAGAAGGCCCGCAAGGTCGCGGCGGTGACCCAGGAGGCGGTAGCGGTGGCCCAGTCCGGGAGAAAAGCGGTCGACGATTCGCTCGCCGCCATGGGGCGCATCCAGGAGCAGGGCGCCTTGACCGGGGGCGCGATCATGCGGCTCTCCGAGCAGAGCGAGGCGATCGGGGAGATCATCGCCACCGTGCAGGACCTGGCCGAACAGTCGAACCTGCTGGCGGTGAACGCCTCCATCGAGGCGGCCAAGGCGGGCGAGCAGGGGATGGGATTTGCCGTGGTGGCGCAGGAGTTGAAGAGCCTGGCGCAGCAGTCCAAGCACGCGACCATCCAGGTGAGAACCATCCTGAAGGAGATCGAGAAGGCGAGCCAGGAGGCGATCAAGGCGATTGAGCAGGGGAAAGAGGTGGTGAACGCCGGGGTGGTCCAGTCGAAATCGGGAGGGGAGGCGATCGTGCGGCTGGAGGGGATCATCACCGATTCCGCCCAGTCGGGGCAGCAGATCGGGGCCTCCAGCGAGCAGCAGCTGGCCGGCATGGATCACATAGCGCAGGCGATGCAGAACATCAGGCAGGCGAGCACCGACAACGCCAGCGGCATCAAGCAGATCGAGATCTCCCTCCAAAAGCTGAACGAGCTCGGGCAGAAGCTCAAAAGGCTGGTGGAGCAGTACCAGTGAAGGAGCCTTCTCCCTGAAAAGCGTCCGGACCTAGGGGGGGCGCCGGAGGGTGAAATGAAAAAGTGTCGACACTTTTGTGTTGACATAGTCGGCAAACGGCGTATTTTACCGCTCATCGGGTCATATTATCATAAAGGTGTCGACAATGAACAAGGCTCTTACCGAGGAGGAAGCCGCAGCGCTTCCGTTATCCGACCGCGTTTTCGAACAGCTGCAGACGGCGATCGTGAAGGGGACGATCCCGGCCGGGAGCAAGATATCCGAACCGGAGCTGGCCAAGAGTTACGGGATAAGCCGTGGAACACTGCGGGAGGCGCTCAGCAGGCTGGAGGAGCGCTACCTGGTGGTGCGTTCCCCAAACCTGGGGGCCCGGGTGGTGACCCTGTCGTACGAGGAGCTGATCGACATCTACCAGGTCCGTGAGGCACTGGGGGGGATGGCCTGCGGACTGGCGGCGGTCAACATGTCCGACGAGGAGATCGCGGACCTCGGGCGGCTTTTGGACGACCACGAAAAAAGCATTCACGAAGACGAGGGGAGCTCGTACTACCAGCAGGAGGGGGAGTTCGACTTCCACTACCGGATACTGCAGGGGAGCCGCAACGGCAAGGTGATCAGCATTCTTGATGGGGGGTTGTACCAGCTGATGCGGATGTACCGCTACCAGTTCTCCACCTCGACTCCGCGCCCCCTGCAGGCGCTCAAGGAGCATCGCCGGATCGTGGAGGCACTCGCGGAGCGGGACAGCGAGCTCGCGGATCTCTTGATGCGCCGTCACATCAGGGCGGCCCGCAAGAGCATCGAGGAAAGGCGGCAGCAATCCTTGGAACGGAAGGGGTAACCCATGCCGGAAACAACGGTCACGGCAGGAAAGCGGCTCCGGGCGGCCATCGAGGCGGAGAGGTTATTGCCGATCGTCGGCACCGTCAACGCCTACTGCGCCATGCTCGCCCGCGCGGCCGGGCACCGGGCGCTCTACCTCTCCGGGGCCGGCGTCGCCAACGCCTCCTACGGCTATCCCGACCTGGGGATCACCTGCCTGGACGACGTCCTGGAGGATGCCCGCCGGATCACCGGCGCCTGCGACCTCCCGCTGCTGGTGGACATCGACACCGGCTGGGGATCTCCCTTCACCATTGGGCGCGCCGTCCGGGAAATGACCCGCGCCGGTGCCGCCGCCGTCCACATCGAGGACCAGGTAGCCCCCAAGCGCTGCGGCCACCGCGCCAACAAGAGCCTGGTGACCGCTGCCGTGATGGCCGACCGCGTCAAGGCAGCGGTGGATGCCAGGCCGGATGCTTCCTTCGTGATCATGGCCCGCACCGACGCGCTGGCCGGGGAGGGGATCGAGGCCGCCATCGAGAGGGCCTGCCGCTACGTCGAGGCGGGGGCGGACGCGATCTTCGCGGAAGCGGTGACCGATCTCCCCCAGTACCGGAGGATCGCCAATGCGGTGAAGGTCCCGCTCCTCGCCAACATCACCGAGTTCGGCCGGACACCGCTCTTCACGGCGGAAGAGCTCGCCGGCGCGGGGGTGAGGATGGCGCTGTATCCCCTCACCGCGTTCCGGGCCATGAGCAAGGTGGCCGAGCTGGTCTACGAGACCATCCTGCACGCGGGGACCCAGCGCGATCTCCTCGGGATGATGCAGTCGCGGGAGGATCTTTACCGCATCCTCAACTACCGCGAGTACGAGGAGAGGCTGGACCGGTTGGGGAAGGAGGGGGGAAACGATGAGCAGTGAGGAAACCGCCGCGACCGCCCACGCCAATGTACGCCCCGGGCCCGATCCGGAAATGGTGGAGATCGCCCGCTACGTCAAGGAGACCCCCATCGTCAGCGAGGAAGCGTACGCGACCGCGGCCTTGAGCCTCATGGACGCCATGGGGTGCGCCATCCTCGCCACCCGTTTTCCCGAATGCATGAACCTCCTCGGACCGCTGGTGCCGGGAACGGTGGTGCCGTGCGGAGCCCGGGTGCCCGGGACGGGGTTCGAACTGGACCCGGTGACGGCAGCCTTCAACATCGGCACCGTGATCCGCTGGCTCGACTACAACGACACCTGGCTCGCCGCGGAGTGGGGGCATCCCTCGGACAACCTCGGCGGCATCCTGGCGGTGGCCGATCATATAAGCAGGAAGAGGGCCGCCCAGGGAGAGGCGCCGCTTACCATGCGCGATGTGCTGACCGCCATGATCAAGGCCCACGAGATCCAGGGTTGTCTCGCGCTGGAAAACAGTTTCAATGCCGTGGGGCTCGACCATGTGGTGCTGGTCAAGGTGGCGACTGCCGCGGTGGTGACGGATCTCCTGGGAGGCTCGCTAAGCCAGGTGATCGATGCGGTCTCCCAGGCGTGGGTGGACGGGCAGAGCCTCAGGACCTACCGGCAGGCGCCCAACACCGGCTCCCGCAAGTCGTGGGCCGGGGGGGACGCCACCAGCCGCGGCGTGTGGCTCGCGCAGATGACCATGCGGGGCGAGATGGGGTATCCAAGCGCGCTCTCGGCACCGGGATGGGGATTCTACGACGTCTCCTTCCGGGGAGAACGGTTCCGCTTTCAGCGCCCGTACGGAAGCTACGTGATGGAGAACGTCCTTTTCAAGGTGGCGTACCCCGCCGAGTTCCATGCCCAGACCGCGCTGGAGGCGGCCGTCAGGCTGCACCCGCAGGCGGCGGGGCGGCTGCCGGAGATCGAGCGGGTGGAGATCCGGACCCATCGTGCCGCCATCCGGATCATCAGCAAGACCGGGGAGCTGCACAATCCCGCCGACCGCGACCACTGCCTCCAGTACATCGCCGCCGTGGGCCTCATCTTCGGGGGGCTGACCGCCTCCGATTACCAGGATAAAAGGGCCGCCGACCCCCGCATCGGCGAGCTGCGGGAGAAGATGGAGGTCGTCGAAGAGCAAAGGTACAGCCTCGACTACCTCGATCCCGGTAAGCGCTCGATCGCCAGCTCGCTCCAGCTCTTTTACCGGGACGGCAGCCGCAGCGAAAAGGTGGAGGTCGAGTACCCCCTCGGGCACCGGCGCCGCCGGCCGGAAGCCTTGCCGCACCTCTTCGAGAAACTCGGGGACAACCTCGCCTCGCTCCCGGAAGGGAAGGCGTCGCGCATCCTGGCGCTCGGCCACGACCGGCAACGCCTGGAGGCCACCCCCGTTAACGGCTTCATGTCGCTTTTCACCGTTTGACCTGCTGCAGAAATCGCAAGCGCTTGCACTCCTCCGCAGCTTAATCCCACACAAGGAGACGAACATGGCTCTAAAGGAAGCCGTCAGGCGGAAGCTTGACGAGTTCAGGCCGAGGATTGCCCGGCTTACGAAGGAACACGGCAAGGTAAAGATCGACGAGGTAACTATCGAACAGTGCATCGGCGGGGCGCGGGACATCCGCTGCCTGGTGACCGACATATCCTATCTCGACCCGCAGGAAGGGATCCGTTTCCGCGGGAAAACCATCCCGGAAACCTTCGCCTCCCTCCCCAAGGCGCCGGGCTCGGAGTACCCGGCGGTGGAATCGTTCTGGTACTTCCTGCTGACCGGGGAAGTTCCCACCCAGGCCCAGGTGGACGAGGTGCTGGCGGACTGGAAGCAACGCCAGGAGGTGCCGGCCTACGTCTTCGAAATCATCCGCGCCATGCCGCGCGACAGCCACCCGATGACCATGCTTTCCACCGGCATCGGCGCCATGCAGCGGGAGTCGAAGTTCGCGGCCTACTACGCTTCGGGAAGCTTCCACAAGCTGAACGCCTGGGAGTACGTCTACGAGGACGCCTGCGACATCGTGGCGCGCATCCCGGTGCTGGCCGCCTTCATCTACAACCTGAAGTACCGCGGCGACGTCCAGCGGCCGATCGACCCGGCCCTCGACATGGGAGCGAACTTCGCCCAGATGATCGGCCAGGGAAAGGAGTACATGGACGTGGCCCGCATGTACTTCATCCTCCACTCCGACCACGAGTCCGGTAACGTCTCGGCGCACACCACCCACCTCGTGCACTCGGCGCTCTCCGACCCGTATCTCTCCTACGCCGCCGGTCTCAACGGCCTGGCAGGCCCGCTCCACGGCCGCGCCAACCAGGAGGTGCTCGACTGGACCCTGAAGTTCCAGGAGAAGTACCTGGGCGGAGAGGAGCCGACCCGGGAGCTCATCACCAAGGCCCTCTGGGACACCCTCAATTCCGGCCAGGTCATCCCCGGCTACGGGCACGCGGTGCTCAGGAAGACCGACCCGCGCTACACCTCGCAGCGGGAATTCTGCCAGAAGCACCTTCCCGGCGACCCGCTCTTCAAGCTCGTCTCCATGATCTTCGAGGTGGCGCCGGGAGTCCTCACCGAGCACGGCAAGACCAAGAACCCCTGGCCCAACGTGGACGCCCAGTCGGGAGTCATCCAGTGGCACTACGGCGTCAAGGAGTGGGATTTTTACACCGTGCTCTTCGGGGTAGGGCGCGCGCTCGGGTGCATGGCCAACCTCACCTGGGACCGCGGACTCGGGTACGCGATCGAACGGCCGAAATCGGTCACCACCGGCATGCTGGAGCAGTGGGCCGCGGAAGGCGGCCGCCGGTAGGGCTTTTTTTTAACCTGCCGCCGTATACGGCGAAATAGAACAAGGAGGATTTACCATGTCGGAATATGGAACCCTGCAGGACCGCGTCCGCTGCAAGCAGCTCTTGAGCAAGGTGATGACCGCGGAACAGACCATTCCCTTCTTCTCCCCGGGGATGAACCTCGGCTGGTCGG
The DNA here is from genome assembly GCF_023652955.1 of Geomonas sp. Red32. Taxonomy (GTDB): domain Bacteria; phylum Desulfobacterota; class Desulfuromonadia; order Geobacterales; family Geobacteraceae; genus Geomonas. The sequence continues at coordinate 1,362,465 of NZ_JAKLOY010000001.1, forward strand.
GCTTCACCCCGGCCGGCTACCCGAAGGCGGTACCGATCGCCCTGGCCGACCACGTCGAGAAGAACCATCTCCAGGGGAAGATGCGTTTCAACCTCTTCACCGGCGCCTCGGTAGGGGCCGAGACCGAGGACCGCTGGGCGAGCCTCGATATGCTGGACCGCCGCTGGCCCTACCAGACCGGCAAGAACATCGCCGCCGGCATCAACGAGGGGAGGATCCGCATGGGTGACAAGCACCTCTCCCTCTTTGCCCAGGACCTCGGCTACGGCTTCTACACCAAGGAAACCGAGACCGGCAAGCTGGACATCGCCATCATCGAGGTCTCCGCCATCACCGAGGACGGCGGGCTCGTCCCGACCTCGTCGTGCGGCGTCATACCGGAAATCCTGATGATGTGCGACAAGGTCATCGTCGAGGTGAACGTGGGTCAGCCTTCCTTCGAGGGGATGCACGACAACATCTCCTGCCTCAATCCCCCCAACCGGCAGATTCTCGGCATCACCAGGGCCGACTCCAGGATCGGGACCACCGCCGTCCCATGCGACCCCGCGAAGATCGTGGCGGTGGTGGAGTCCCGGTACCGGGACAACGGGAGGGCCTTCTCCGAGCAGGACGAGACCTCCGAGGCGATCGCCCGCAACATCATCGACTTCTTCTCCCACGAGGTGAAGGCGGGGCGCCTTCCGAAGAACCTCCTCCCGCTGCAGTCCGGCGTCGGCTCCATCGCCAACGCAGTCATCGGCGGGCTCGCCAAGGGGCCCTTCGCCGACCTCACCGTCTATACCGAGGTGCTGCAGGACACCATGCTCGACCTGATCGATTCCGGAAAGCTCAACTGCGCCTCCTCCTGCTCGCTGTCGCTCTCCAAGGACGAAGGCTTTCCCCGCTTCTTTGGGGACATGGACAAGTACGCGAAAAAGATCCTGCTCCGGCCGCTCTCCATCTCCAATGCCCCGGAACCGATCCGGCGCCTGGGGGTGATCGCCATGAACACCCCGGTGGAGATCGACATCTACGCCCACGCCAACTCGACGCTGGTGGGGGGGACCCGCATGATCAACGGGATCGGGGGCTCCGGCGACTTCTTGCGCAACGGCTTTCTGAAGATCATGCACACCCCGTCCTCCCGCCCGAGCAAGACCGACCCGACCGGTATCACCTGCGTGGTGCCGCACTGCTCGCACATCGACCACACCGAGCACGACCTCGACTGCGTGGTGACCGAGCAGGGGCTCGCCGACCTCAGGGGGCTTGCCCCCAAGGAACGCGCCAAGAAGATCATCGAGAAGTGCGCCCATCCCGAGTACAAGCCGATCCTCACCGAGTACCTGGAGATGGCGAGCAAGGATTGCCTCGCCCGCAAGGTCGGCCACGAGCCGCAGCTGTGGGACCGTGCCTTCAAGATGCAGCTTAACCTGGCCCAGAACGGGACCATGAAGATCAAAAACTGGGATATCAAGATCGATCTCTGCGAATAGGAACAACTCGCCCCGGTGGCACAATTCCGGTGCCACCGGGGCGGTTGTTACTGGATCCGCTGCATCTCGATGAGGTAGGTGGCGAGGCCGCAACCAATGGAAGCCACCACGAAGAAGGTGGCCAGGTAAAGCAGTTTGATGCGGGATGCCGACATCACCTCCCGCAGGGCCGGGTCCCAGGGAGACACCTTGTACCTGCCACCGGGGACGTAGCCGGTGGCGTACATGAGCCCAAGTCCCGCCACGAAAAAGACCGCCGTGGCTTTTGCCGCCAGCGCGGACCAGTCCCAGTACTTGGAAACACCCTTGGATTGGATGTCAGCAAGTACCTCCACCTGGTGCTTCCGGAAATCGGCCGAGGTCAGGGGGGTGGCGCCGCGGAAGGCGGTCTCACCCCAGGCGGCAATCGGGATGGGGGAGCTGGCGAAGTTGATGCCGGGCCATTGCGGCAGGTCGCGGTTCTCCTGGGGAAGGCCACGGGCCCCCTGGGGGAGGTAGCAGGTTGTGTCGGTGTCGAAGAAATCGAAAAGAGTCGCTCTGAGGAACAGGAAATGCGGGGTCCTTGGCAACCGCAGCATCCCCGAGCGATCGGTATAGGTATAGAAGGTCAGCGTCTTGGTCGTTTCCCCGCCGTTGCTCCCATCTCCCCAGTAAAACCGCTCCCTTTTCCGGAAACCGACCTTGACCACGACTGGCAGGCCGGCGGCGGGCTCTCCGGCGATCCGTTCGCCGGTGAAGGTCCAGTTCTTGACGACGGGAACCGCCGCTTTCGGGAGTTGCCAGACGTATAAGCGGCCGGCGAAGACGTAGAAGGCGACGTACAGGGCCAGCGGCAGGAAAAGCCGGTGTTTCAGGCGGCGGCGGCTCGAGGCTTCGCCCGGCAACACGCTTGCCGTGCCCGGTTGCGGCGGGCGGGGAACGGACGGGGTGTCGCCGGTCGGGGAGGACAAAGGGAAATGGGCGCCGCATTGAGGACAATGAACGGATGCTGACGCCTTGGGGATGCTGTCCGGTTTGACGCTACGTTTGTAGTCGCAAAGCGGGCAGCGGACTACCACCATCTCTTCCATGCTGTTTCCTTACCGCCGGTGCCGCCTGCCCCGTCCGCTTCTACGGTGGTTGACTGCCATTAGCTCGCGGCCGTCTGTTTAATGACCCTTTTGAGTTCTTTGTCGAATGTCATGACGCGATGCCCGGCCAGAGCCGATTGAGCCGCGAGAATGCAATCGACTGGGTCGAGTGGTGTTTCAGCGAACAGACGGAGCGATTTTACCAGAACGGCTTTGTCAGGGTTGGCAACGCCCTTGTATTGGAGAAGAGCGGTGAGATTGGAGGATGCTGCGGTGCGGGGGACTCCGTAATACTTCGTTAGGATGTAAAGGCACTCAACTAGAACAAACTCGGCAATCAGGGCGGCAGTTTTACCACTGCGAACATCTTCGAAGAAGGTCTCCGCCTCCCGAAACTGGTCCTCGATGTCGCGCAAAAGGTAGCGAAGGATGAAGTTGGTGTCAGGGAGTGCCGCCAGCTTTCTCATCCGCTACCTCCTTCCACACGTTCGCCCGTACCGAAGCAAAGTCGTCCTTTCCTTTGGCGTACTCCGCCAGCGCTCCAGCCACACTTCTCACTGGCCGCAGGATGACCGAGTCTCCCTGGATCTCGACCTCGACAGTGTTTGTCTTCAGCGCCATCCTCGCCGCACGCGGAATGGTGATCTGGCCTTTAGAAGTGATCTTTGCGGTAATTGACATCGCGCGTCTCCTTACAATTTTTACAACCATTACCGCTTAGAATTGTAAGTTATTGAATCATTCGCGTCAACGGCTCAAATGTAAGGCGTAAACGAAGGGTTTGGCAATGCTCAACCACCCAGGGGGCGAAAGACCTGCCGATACCAACATAGGTTCCGGTCCGCCCGTCCGCCGAAAGGGACCTCTCCCGAGGCTCGCATCAACGTTATCTTTGGGTGGTATTTAGCGCTCCTGGGACCCCAGCATTACTGCCGCTGCTCGTTATCGAAGAGAAGGAGACGAACTTCCACTGTTGCTTGTCGTAGCCAAAGACCGCTTCGACTTCTTCTGCCGAGGATGGGTCGGCGGATTTCGGGTCGACACTGGTAAAGAGAACCGTAGCGGTCCGTATTTTGGTATCGATTTCCGGGACACCTTTGCCGAAGGTGACCCGTTTCGCGTCGAAGTAGGGGTAACACTGACCCCGCAACTCTTGTACGACAGCGCCCGCCCCGGAGATATTGACGGCTTGATCGAAGTACGGCCGGGCCTTTGGCAGCATCATGTCACGGTACTCTGTGAGCCCCCCGCTGCAGTACACCTTCAGCACACCTTTCAGCGCATGGATGACGACTCTCTCCTGTTTACCGAACAGTTTCAAGTCGGTACGGTTGACAGGCCTATCGTCCGCATCCCGTTTGTGCGAGGGTTTCTTTGTTCCCGCTCTTTTCTTTCCCGGAACCTTCGATTTGTCGTCGCTGAAAACCACCGTCCCGTTTTCGTCCACTCCCGAAAAGGTGGCATCCTTGTCAGGGGGCTGCCCATCAGTTTGATCAGTCACCGGTTCCCGTTCAGAAGTCATTGGAGGCGCCTGGGCGGGTGCCCGCCATCCCGTTTGGCTGGTATGCGAGAATCCAGGGACGAAATAGATACGTGGAAAGGTCCTGTTCAAGGACTTACTGCTGAAGTTGAACATGGGCGGGGAGTCAGGAAAGGAGATTTCCTCTCCAACCGAAAGAGGCGTTTGCATTGCCGCAGCCCAAAGGTCCGTCCCTCCTTCCCTGCACCGCACATAGGTGTACCCTCCGTTATCGAAGTGCTCCTTAACGGTGCAGTAATGGGTTTCGCCTGCTGCCATCCCCTGGCATAACCCCACAATGGCCATCGTACTCAGAACCAAGGTCCCGTATCTCATCAAACCTCCGAACTACTAAGTAAAACCTACCTAACCTCTTTCAAAATCAGTTTCCCTTCTCCGTGCCCCGATAATGCTATGAACCGGCGAAATTCGTAGGTTTCCAAGGTGTCACCATCATGCAGAGGACGGGTCAAAATCCAAAGGTCCTGATTTTTCCATGCCGCCGACATCAGTTTTTGACCGGCAGGAAGCGTTTGCGTCTCTGTGTTATCACGTATGAGGCTCTGGTAAGTTGACGTACAGCCGGTAATAAGAGCGATGCTGCAGACTATGAAAGCCGCCTTGATCCTGTTGCTCATGTCCTCCTCCTTATACACTTTCTGTATTTAGACTCCAACTCTTCAATCTCAATAGCTCCCGCCGCCCCAGCCCCTGGTACATGAGCTATGGAATAACTAATTTATAGATATTGCCTTTGTCATCCTTGGCAACCCCGGTGCTTAGCCAAGGTTTGGCGCCATTAAATTCAAGCTGGATAACAGTTCCCTGGGACCCGGTGATGATGCTCCTGTTATGGCTAAGTGACCCTAGCACAGTCGATAAATAGTATCCGTCTCCGTAAACAGCATCCCAGGCCAAGTTGATGTCGGTTTCTCTGAGTTGAGCAAGTTTCTCTGGATTTGCGTTGATGTAGAGATTACGCGACCATTGTCCACTGAAGGTCTCTCCATTAGGGAGGGAAAAGGATATTAATCCTATGTCGTTCAAATTGCTTCTAACAGAAACCGGGATGACGGGGATGGGTTTTCCCGTGGATATCGGTCCTCTAACCGGAAATAGATAGGATGTTGTGTATGCAATTGGCGGGGTGCACCCCCATAGCATGAAGATCGTAAGGATTCCAACAAATCGAGAAACCGTCATAATCACCTCCTATAATTTGTTATCCAGTGATCGTACATCTGCCCTGTATTCATCGATTCTCGGTACCGCATACGTTACAAACGGCCACAGCCTTCACCCTTTCCCATAATTCCGGTTCCAGACCCTATGTCAGCCGCGGGGGGCAGATTCATTCCTTGATCTCCTGGCCGGGGCTCACGAAGGAAATCCCCTGGCCGCTGGTCGCCCCGATCATGACGCACTCGATGATGGGAGCGTTGACGACCCTATTGGCATCCCATCGTACGATGAAGTTGGCGCCGAAGCCTCCGCCTACATCCTTTTCTTCGATATGGACGTAGGTGGAGGCTAGAGGCCCCAGGGAAAGGGGCTTTTCCAGGTAGCGGCGGAGGAGTTTCCCCCTGGTGTCGAAGTACTCTATTGAGACCACCCGTAGCGGCGCGGTGGGGTCGGTGTTCCTTATGCTCAGGGTGGCTGCCAGCTGGAAGGGGCGTCTTTTCGGCCCGCTGAAGACGTTGGAGTAGACCGGCACGTAGACCGTTTGCCCCTTGGACAGGCTTATTCCGGAGGCTGCACTCCAGCCGGTGGTAGGAGTGGCAACGAGTGCTGAAGCAGCCAAGGCAATGATGACGGCGAATTGAGCGACCCATCTTTTCTTCACGCAAACCTCCTCTTGTGACAGGGTTGTCCCCCAGTCCCGTGTTCGGTGTGCCCGGCCGGTAGGTGGTGCGGTCTACCGCCGCAGGCGGTAGAGGCGATAGTCGTTGCTAAGCAGGGCTTCTCCCGCCAGGGCTCCGGCACAGATGGTCGAGTGGGCGACACCCAATTCGGCGGCTACCACCTTGCCCGGGTGACCGTTCCGTATGTACGCCAGGTAACAGACTACGCTGCGTGCCATCCGGACCTCGGGAAGCCGGCTCGGTACTCGCACCTGCTCCGGGCTCAGCCCGAGCGCCGCGGCTACCTTCTCGACCACTTCCGATACCGAAACCACCGCGCGTTTGGGAGCGAAGAGGTTCGCCGCCCTCCCGCGCACTTGCGCCCGGCTCCACTCTTGCGCTTCCTCTAATTCCTGGACGAAGGCGCTGGTACCCAGCACGCGCCCGTCGCACCGGGTTGGATGCGCCTCGACACCTAGCCTTCGCACCCGCAGCTTTCCTCCCCCGGCCAGCTCCCGCCGCTCGCCTTGCCCCACGCCAGCCTTCATGAACCGGCGGTACGCCAGGAGGCAGCGGACCTTTGTCGTGCCGAAACTCTTCAGCACCTCGCCCACGCTTTGCCATCCCAGCACCGACGAACCGATGATCGCGCCGTGGCCGCACCATGGGTGGCTCTCGAGATCCTTGTACTTCGCCACCTCACCCGAGCGCAACGGGTGGAGGTGAAGGTAGCGGACCAACTCCTTGAGGACGGTGTTGTCCTCGCAGGCCACCGACTTGTAGCGCCCGCGGAACAGGCGCCCGCGCCGACCGTGCCGCTTGTTGAAGCCACGGGCATAGCCCACCAGGAGCGGCAGCATCAAGGTGGTGAGCCTTTGCCTGGTCGGGCGCAGCAGCAGGTGGAAGTGGTCGGGCAGCAGGACCCAGGCGAGGCACTGGGTCTCCGTCCGGGCGAGGAGAGGTTCCAGCATCCTGAGAAAGATGTCACGGTCGGTATCGTCCTCGAAGAGCCGTTGGCCCGGGACGGCTTTGACGATGACGTGCTGGAGAAGTTCGACCTGGTCTATGCGAGCGAGGGTAGGCATGCCGGAAGTCTACCAGCCCCCCCCTCGCCGGCAACCGAAAGGTGTACCCGTTTAGACGGTCCTGAAGGGGTAGGTCCCCACCCCTCATGGATCTGCCGATCTCTTGGCGATGAAGAAATACCATGTAATTCCGGATAAATAGCCGCAGCACCGCCATTTGATGCCGCTCCGAGGGGGCGCCTGTGGGGGCTGATGGTTTTTCCGGTAAAACCCTGCAATTCAGAGACCTTAAGCCATTTCTAACCGCTTTTGGCCCAAATGTGCATTTTCTTGCCTCAGCAAACAAGGCAAACAAGGGGACGCCTATGCGTTCCATGCGTTTCTCGCCGCAGGCGGTCCTCGTTCTCCTCTCGCGATCCTCTCAATCGGGCAAACGCATGAATTGCATAGGCCTCCCCCTCGGCTACCCCTGATAACGGCAGGTTGAGTTTTCCTGACTTAACAAGGCTTCTTCCCAGTAAGTCAACGAAGTAACCAGCGTCCCCTTTTCTCTTTCGGCTTTGCTACTTACTCAAAAAGCAGCCTGGTACTGTATGTTAATATCCAAATTAACCACGGCCCCCGGGACGACTTGCACTGGATTGACAAGGCCATAACCACCAAAACGATTTATGTAGTAGTTTGAGCCTTCTTTGATAATGACGCTGTAGACTCCTGGCGGAAGACTCATTTCATAAAAACCTGATGCATCCGATGATGTTTTTCCTACGAGTTCGCCTGGGATTTGAGTTAAAAACGGTCCTGACCAAAATGGATCGATATCTCGGATTGTGATTACCTTGTATGCTAGAACCTCACGTTGCACCGGTGAGATAGAAGAGTGTTTTTCTGAGTCAAAAGGCTGAAAATCCCCCTTCCAGAATCTGACGACACCAAATATTCCTTGGTTTATTGTGAGTTTTGGCGTGGTCGCCAGTGGGGTCTCCCCGCATGCATCGATTGCGACCGTAACAAAAAGGACAATTAGGAGGACAAATTTTAATACGGAACTGAGACGCCATTTTCTCAAGTCCATGATTACATTCTCCTTAAGTAGTACAACGATTGTGGTGCTCTGGGGGACGCTGGTTACTTGGTTGAGTTCCTGACTTTGACAAGGCTTCTTCCCAGTAAGTCAACGAAGTAACCAGCGTCCCCTTTTCTTTTCCCTCTTGGGGGTAACGCTAGATCTGCGGTGCAACCAGGTGGCTGATGAAGGGATTGACTGCAATGGCAACCTCCTGGTGGATGACCACCGGATCGGAGATGAGCCTGTACTGTGCATCTTCAGGGTAGGTTACGGCGATATGAGGTGCTTCCCCGGCAAATGCCCGGATGGCAGACCAAGACTGCCAGTAAGTGCAGAGAAAGAAGTGAGCGTACAGGCCTTGGTTAACACGATGCACGTACGCGCCTGCGTTTCCAGTGATTAAACGAGATTCACGGACACCGGTTCTTTCAAGGTGTTGTTCGAATTGGTCACCCAACTGGATCGGCACTGTGCCATGCCACGTCCGCGAAATAATCATTGCATTCCTCTGGTTGATCTACCCTGATACGTTCGCCAACGGCGGCGTGACCTGCGGAGCACTAAACATTCAATCCACCCATTCCAAGTCGCAAGTGCTGCGGAGCCAGGTTCACGCATTTTGTTGGAGTCTGCCTTCTCCCGTTACCAATTTGTCAATGCCTGGCCCCATCATTGTTCAAAAGGTAGTGGCCCCTTGAACGGTTAGTGTTAATGATCTTCTAATACTCCTGAGGTGGAGGTATTGTCACATTTTTCCAGCTTGGGGTTGGAAGACGAGTACCTTGTAAGGCTTTTTGGAAACATTCATCACTTCAATTTTGATAGTGCCTTTTATTGGATCAAATTTGAGTCCACCGTAATATGTTAAAATAGATTTGCTGGTTCCAACCTGCTTCATTTGGATGGGATATTGACCTTTTTGCATTTTCTCCCAATCATCCTGTTTCATCTCAGATTGTATCCAGATTTCTTTAGTCTCAGTAGATTTTATGGTGACGACTTGTTTTTGGCTAGGCTGTAATTTGAGGTCTGCGATGACTATGTCATTGGTCCCAATCCTATACCACTTTTTGTCAGCTGCATTTACCAGGCAGGGCATTAGGGCTAACATCAAAAACAAATGTAGGCTAAGTTTTTTCATTATCATCTCCTCTACAACAAGTTATTGACCGGAAATTGTTGATATCCGCTCGAGCGAGACGCTCGGGTAAAAGTGGGGGCCATCGACTGTTGACGCAACCGGCTGATATGCCACACTCGTGAGGTGGTGAAAAGCCGGGCGCTTGACTCTAGTGCGTTACACTTACCTAAAAAAATTAATGGGGACTATATATAGATTCGGGATGCTTGTCAAAGGGGAACCTATGGCCGACGCCACTCAAGGCATAATTTTAGGTTCAGTACATTTGATTCATATCATGAAGAGTGCCTGTAATGGTTGGGGCGCTATCTCGCGTTTGCTGATACACTGCATGCCGGTTCTCACCACGAAGGAGCCGATGAGTCCACTTGATTTCTGAGCTGCATCCCAAAGCCGGCGGGGAGACTTGGCACTTCATTGCTTCGTTGCCGCCTTCCCCCACCCCCTGCCCCCCTCCCTCAGGGGGAGGGGGACTTGGAGATCGGCATTGGTGGGGAAGGGGGAAGTGGAAGGCCGGTGCAGGTTAAACGGGTGGGGGTTGACCTTTCATTGGCTATGGGGTAAATCCCCTGTTATCATTGATGAAAAGACTGGCGGTTTCGGGCGGGGATTATGGGGCAGGCTGTAGAAGAGGAAAAAAGGGTGAAGGGGGGGAGACGGTTCGGGCGCATCGCTGCGATGGCGTTCCTCCTCTCGCTCCTGGTGGCGCTCGCCGCGCTCGCCATTTACCTCGCCTCGCCGTTTCCTGCCGCCCACCTCTCCCGGCTGATCCGCTCCCAGTTGCACCAGGACTTCACCATCTCCTCGCTTCACCTCGAAGGGGGGAGCATCGTCCTCGTCAAGGTCCGCCTCGACAACCCTCCCGGTTTTCCGCCCCGTCCGCTGCTCGCCGCCGACCGCGTGCTGATCGCACCGAGTTGGGGAGATCTCATCCGGGGGAACCAGCGCTTCCGGCAGATAGTCATCGACGGCGTCACCGTCGACCTGGAAAAGGATGCGGCCGGAACCTGGAATTTCTCGAACCTCCAGCGCTATCTCGCCAGCCGCAAACCCTCCCCCAAGGAGACGGTGATCGGCGAACTCTCCATCCGGGGCGGGTCGCTGAAGGTGCAGGGAGAAGGGGTGGACGGCATCTCCCTCTCGGTCCGCAACGTCGCCACCAAGGGCTCCGGGAGCTCCACGGTCAACTTAGCCTTCGAGGATCCCGCCCATAACGCCTATCTTCTTAAGGGGACCGCACGCGCCGGGGCCGAGCCTGCCGTCGATCTCTCCCTGACCGCCCCCTCGCTCTCGCTCCAGGAAACCGCGGCCTGGCTGAAGATGAAAAACGCCCAGCTTCTCAAGGGGGGAAAGGCCTCGCTCCAGGTGAATGCCACCTTGCAGCGCTCGGTGCTTTCGGCGGCCGGAGACCTCCGTCTTTCCGGCGTCCGCCCTCCGGTCAAGGGGGCTCAGCCGGTCAACGGTGCGCTTCATGTCTCGGCCGGTTACGACGCCTCGAAGGATTCCCTTCACCTCAGCGAGGCGACCTTCTCCCTTTCCAAGCTTTTGAAGCTCCACGCGAAGGGGACGGTGGAAGGCCTGAAGGGGCGGCGTGCCTATGCGTTTTCGGTCGCCATGGACGAGGTCGATCTGGCCGCCATCGCGCTACTGGTGCCGAATCTCGATCTCAAGGGGATGGAGGCCGGCGGCAAGCTGCGCTGTGACTCGCTGACGCTCGCGGGGGATCGCTCCGGCCTCGCAAACCTGACGGGACTTCTCACCCTGCGTGACGGCACCCTCTCCCGCGGCGAACGCCTGCTGGCCGAAGGGGTCAACGGCAGCATCAACTTCGCCCGCCAAAAGGGGGGGATCGCGACGGCCGCGGAGCTCTCGGTAGCGGGGAATCATCCCGCGGCGCTGGTCAATGCCCTGAAGCTCCCGCTCAAAGCCACCCTGTCGCCCAAATTCAAACCGGTCCGCGCCGAAGCTTCACCATTCTCCGCGGCCGTTTCCGGAATCCCCGTCACCGGCCGCCTCTCGTTCGATGCTGGCGCCGCCCGCCCCCTGGCTGCCAGCCTCAACTTCCCGCCGACCCGGGCCGCCAACCTCAACGAGCTCCTAGGCCGGTACGGTATCAAGGCCGACGAGGGGACCGTTTCGCTGGCGGCAGAGCTCTCCGGAAAAGGGGCCAACGACTTCGCGGCGACCGCCCGCCTCGCCGTCCACGACCTGCGAGGCCAGAGCGGGAAAAAAGCGATCGGGGCCGGATCCGCAGCGGTCACCCTCGCCCTCAGCCGTGCGGCGGGGAAACTATCCCTCGACGGCAATGCCGACTTGGGACGCCTCGCCGTCGATACCACAAAGGGCGATGCCCGTTTCCACTTCCAGCTGGCCAACCAGGTGCTCACCCTTCAGGATGCCCAGGCCGAGGTGGGCGGCGTCAAGTTGGCGATCAAGCAGCTGACCGCGGCGGTTCCCAAGGCCGAGCCGGTGGAAAAGGGGAAACGCTATCCGTTGCAGGGAGCATTCAACGGCGTCAGAGTCACCCGCGGCGACTGGGACGTGAGCGAGATGGCGGGGACGGTGAAGGGGAGCTACCTCGCCGCCGGGGATGGCCGGTGGCTGGAAGGGGGAGCCGACGTCAGCGCGGGCGGAGTCGACTTCAAGGGAAAACGCCTGGGCGCCCCCGCGCTCCATGCGACCTTTGCCAGATCGGGTGCCAGCATCACCGCTGGTGGCGACCTTCTCGGCGGCAGGCTCTCCGGATCGGTCGCGCTTGATCCTTTCGCCGCGGCCGCCGGTACCGGGTTCGACCTCGCCGTAGCCAAGGCCCGCGTCGTCGATGCCCTCCAGTGGTCGGCTCCCGCGGCTCCCTCGCGGGCCCGCCCGAGCGCGGGGACCGTCGATGTGAGCTGCAAGGGGCACTATTCCACCTCGGACGGGTTCGTCTGCAGCTTCGATTCCGCCGGGGAAGGTATCGCCCTCTCCGGCGCCGGCGGCAAGGCCCTGGTGTCCGGTGCGGCACTTACCCTCAGCGGAAGCCTGGCCAAGGGGGATCTCACGGTAAAGGAAGGGACCCTCGCCCTCGGCCCGGCCTGCAAGGTGGTGGCCAGTGGCCAGGTGAACCAGGTCTTCAAGCCGGAGCGGCAGGGAAAGCTGGTCGCCACCCTCCCGCGCACGCAGGTGAACGGCGTCATCGATCCCCTGGTGAATCTCCTCCCGCGCTCGCTCCAGGAGGGAAACCTCGACGGCTCGCTCTCGGCAGCGGCGGAGATCGCCTTCGCCCAGGGTGCCAAGCTGCTGCAGGGAACCGTCACCATCGACCACGGCAGCTTCGAGGTCCCCGCCCAGAAACTCTCCTTCGGCGAGATCAACGGCAGCATCCCCTTTTCCCTGGATCTGTCGGGGAGCGGAACCATGCGCCCTCCGGAGGTTACCGCCTACAACCGGGAAAACTATCCGCGTCTGTTCCCGCAGTTGGCCGCCGACCCCGGGCGCGGCGAGACCTTCACCATAGGAAAACTGTCGCTGGGGTCGCTTAAGATGGGGGCGCTCTCCATGAGGCTGGTGGCGGAGAAGGGGGTGACGGAGATCACCAAGTTCCGCACGACCCTTTTCCAGGGGACTCTGGTCGGCAAGGGATACCTGACCCTCTCGGACCGTCTCCTCTTCCGGACCGATCTGCTGATCAACGACCTGAGCCTGAAGACCCTGTGCAGCATGTTCCCGGCCATCTCCGGCTACATCTCGGGGCGCGTGGACGGAGTGGTCAGCCTGAGCGGCAAGGGGGGAAGCCTTGCCGGGATGACCGGGTTCACCGATGTCTGGGCGCGGGAAGGGGGAGGCGAAAAGATGCTGGTCAGCAAGGAGTTCCTCCAAAAGCTCGCCAAGCAGAAGCTGGGCGGATTCTTCTTCCGCTCCGACCGCGAGTACGACCGGGCGGAGATCAAGGCGATGCTGCAGCAGGGGGATCTCTCCTTCGAGTCGCTCATCATCGAGCACACCAACATGGTCGGGGTGCGGGATTTGAGCGTGTCGATCGCCCCGGAACAGAACCGGATCGCCTTGGACCACCTGCTGGATTCCATCAAGGAGGCGGCGGTGCGCGGCAAAGGTGGCACGGCGAAGCAGCCGGAAGCGGCGAGCCCGACCTCGGCCCCGGCGGCTGCGCCCGCGCAGGCACCCCAGGGGCAGGAGGCAGCGCCGCCGGCGACGGAATTTAAGTGGGGAGAATAGGGAAGGGGAGGGAGCGACCAGGGAGGGGCGGTTGAGGGGAGGGAGGGTTTAAATGAGAAGAGGGCGTGGTATATTCTTAGGCTGAATCGTTTAGGCAAAAAAAGGAGCTTTTGGGGTAACCCAAGTGGTTTGGTTTATCCGCGAAAATCCGTAAAATCCGCGTCATCCGCGTTCTAAGCTTTTTGCATTGGAGGTGTCATGAAAAACATTTGGAAACTGATCCTGGCCGTGGCCTGCTTCTTCCTCGCCGCCTGTGCGGTCATCACGGTCAACGTCTATTTCCCGGAGAAGGCGGCCAAGGAGGCTTATAAATCCCTGGACGACATGCTCCTTAAGCCGGCCGACAAGGGTGCGCAGCCGTCGGCCACGCCGCCCGCCCCGGCCCCGGCGGCTCCGGAGGCGGCCAAGCCGCAGAGCAGTCTGTTCAACGAGGTGCCGTCGTTCTCGCTGGTCGGCTCCGCCTACGCGGCCGAAAACGAGGCCGATACCCTGGCCATCGAGCTCTCCAGCATGCCAGAGGTGGTGAAGGCCTACGACGACATGAGCCGCCGCCTTCCCCTTATCCATCAGCTCTTCGCCAACGGCGCCATCGGGATCTCCAACCAGGGGCTCGTCAGCGTGCGGGACAAATCGAAGGTGACCGCCCAGGACCAGGCTCAGATCGCCGCCGAAAACCAGAGCCGGAAGACGGTGGTGATGAGCATGGCCAAGGCGATCCTGAAACTCAGGAAGGAGAAGGAGAGCCAGGCCGCCATCAACCAGGTGATGCCGAAGGCGGCCGCCACCTTTGCCGAGACCAGGCAGGAAGGTGCCGAGCCCGGCTGGTGGATCCAGTTGCAAAACGGCCGCTGGGTCCAGAAATAGGTGTCAAGCTGTGCAAATTCTGAACTGCTGTACGAAGTGTGAAAGTGCCTGACCTGCCGTCGTTTTGTTCCCAGTCCGGCTGACGCGAAGGTGTCATGAGTTCAAAAGTTGCGGGGATGACACCTTCAGCCGTCATCCTTTGAACAATAAAAATCCCTCAAGTTATCAGTAACTTGAGGGATTTTTTCGTCTGGTGGAAAAATTGGCACCGGTTTTGTAGATAGAAAGTACAAGAGCGGCACGTTGCTAAAGTTGAACAGCCGCCGGTAACGAGGACTCAGATGCAGAACGTGATTTACATAGACGAGTACCGGTCGAACCGGCAGGCCAAAGCCGACAAGCTCACCAAAGCAGGACCGGTCAAGCCTCTCCCCAGCCCCCAGCGCATCTGGGAGCTGCTGGATAGAAACATCAGCATCGACGTCTGGAAAAAGAACAACTAGCCGCAGCAGCTAATACCAACAAGAAAAAAACGCAGGTCCCCAAACTTTTGCGCCGGTGGGAGTTCTCCTTCCTTCCGGCGCCTTTTTTTTGCCTGGAGATCGGGCCCGGTCAGGAAATCATGTCGCGGAGGTCGGAAACCTCGGTGGGGTACGCCCAATTCTTTTAGCCTACACGGAAGCGGGCGAGGGTGGCCCGGGCGTGGGGGCTCGACAGGTCGGGGTTGATCTCGATCTCGAGGGCTTCGACGCCGGGGAGATCGACATCGTAGCTCTCCTGCTCCGTGGTGGTGCCGGGGGGGCTGAAGTTGAACTGTTGACGGACGATCTCCTGCAACTCTCCCCCACCGTGGCCCCATCGGATGACGAACTCCTGGGTGCGCGGGTGCTCGGGCTCCTTGATGGTCAGCGCGATCACCCTGATATGTTGGGGCTGGTCGAACTTGAGCCGGATCAGCTGTTTGCCCGGAGTTGCCGCCCGCCACCCTTCCCCGACCGGCGGCACCAGGGCCGCCTCGATGGGATGGGACGGGTCCTCGGAGGTGACTTCGACCCGGGCGATGGCGTCGAGATTGAGGCAGCGGACCGTTTCCTGGTGATTCTCCTGCAACGGGACGATGGTTTTTCGCATGGGATCTCCTTGTAGGACTAGATGTGGCCTCTCTCTGCGAAGCTGTAGAAGGCACCTTCGCCGATGATGATGTGATCGAGCACCTTGATCCCCATTACCTCTCCCGCATCCCGCAAACGCCTGGTAACCTCCAGGTCTTCGGGGCTGGGGGTGGGATCGCCGGTGGGGTGGTTGTGGAGCAGGATGATGGCGGCGGCCGACTCGCGCACCGCCACGTTGAAGACTTCCCGGGGGTGGACGATGCTCTGGTTGAGCGACCCCTCGGAGACCCGGATCCGCTTGATGATGCGGTTCTTGCCGTCCAGGAGGAGCACCATGAAGTACTCTTTGCGGATATCCCTGAACTCGTAGTCGAGGTCGGAGAACTGCTCGTAGACCTGCAGGGCGGAGGTGAAACGGGTAAAGGATTCGATGGGGCGCTGTTCGCCGCGCAGACGGCGGGCGAGGTCGAGGGCGGCCTTGACGGAGCTCGCCTTGGCGGGGCCCAGCCCCTTGATGCGCTGGATTTCGGCGCAGGAGGCGTCGGAGAGGGAACGAAGCGATTGGAATTCGGCGAGGAGGTCGCGCCCGAGGTCGAGGGCGCTGCGGCTGGTGGCGGCGTCGCCGCTGCCGATGATGAGGGCGAGGAGCTCGGCATCGCTCAGGGCGGTGCAGCCGTGCTGGAGCAGCTTTTCACGCGGCCGCTCGCTTTGCGGCCAGCTTTTGATTCCCCCCTTCATCCCCACCTCCAGCCGTCGCCGAATAATGAAAATTAAGCTTACCTAACTTAATAAGCTTTGCCAGGGTGGGGGGCTTATTTTTCCTTTAGTAGCCGAGGAAGATGAGGGTGAGGGCGCCGCAACCGGCCAGCAGGCGGTACCAGAAGAACGGGTACAGGGAGTCCCGCTGGACGAGTTTCAAGAGGAAGGCGACGCTCAGATAGCCGAAGACGGCGGAGGTGGCGATCCCGATGGCGAGCGGGGCGGCTTCGCCGGCGGGGATGCCTGCTTTCACGAGGTGGCCCACCTTGAGGATGGCGGCTCCCGCCACGATGGGAAGCGAGATGAGGAAGGAGAAGCGGGCCGAGGCCTCGCGGTTGAAGCCGAGCAAAAGGGCGGCGGTGATGGTGATGCCGGAACGGGATACGCCGGGAAGAAGCGCCAGGCACTGGGCGAGCCCGATGATGATGGCGTACTTGAGGGTCATCCGGTCCACCCGCCACCTCTTGGCGCCGGTGGTGTCGGCGAAGGCGAGCAGCACCCCGAAGCCAATCAAAAGCGCCGCGATGGTAGCCGGGCTTTTGCGGAACATCTCCTCGATCGGTCCCTCGAGGGTCTTACCCACTATCGCTGCGGGGATGGTGGCCGCCAGGATGTAGTAGGGGAGCCGTTTGGCCGGGGTGTTGGCCCCTTCCTTGAGGGAGGCGAGGAAGCTTCCGAACAGTTCGAGAATGTCCCGCCAGAAGTAGAGGGCGAGGGCGATGAAGGTTCCCAGGTGAAGGGCTACGTCGAAGGTGAGCCCGGATTCGGGCCACTTGAGGAATTTGGGGATCAGGATCAGATGGCCGGAGCTACTGATGGGAAGGACCTCGGTGAGGCCCTGAACGGTGCCGAGCACGGCGGCGTGAATCGGGTTCATGTGGGTGTAGCTCCTGCCTATCTGATTAAAATCCCGTGCAAGATAAGCGAAACACCCCCGGAAATCAAGGGATAAAGGGGGGGGCTTCATTAAAGGCCGCCGTATACCAAATTCACACTGTCAACTTTGTTGCGAATGTGTTATATCTACACGGTTTTGTTACACAGACTGGGCCAGAGGCCGCAATCGGAGGAGCAATGTTCGGGTTGATACCTAAGGATGAGAAGTTTTTCGCCATGTTCAGGGAGATGTCGCACAACATCGTGCAGGGAGCGGAACTTCTCAAGGACATGCTGGACAATTTCAGCGATCCCGCCACCAGCCAGCGCAAGATCAAAGAGGTTGAGCACAAGGGCGACACCATCACCCATGACATCATCAAAAAGCTCAACAAGAGCTTCGTGACTCCCTTCGATCGCGAAGACATCTACGCCCTCTCCTCGGCCCTGGACGACATCCTGGACCTGATCGACGCCTCCGCGCAGCGGGTGGTGATGTACAACGTCGAGAAGCCGACCCCGGAGTCGAAGGAACTCGCCTTCCTGATCCTCAAGTCCTGCCAGACTATCGACAAGACCGTTGCGGTCCTCGGCGGCAAGCTCGAGCCGATCAGCGCCTACTGCATCGAGGTCAACGCGCTCGAGAACGAGGCCGACCGCGTCTGCCGCGAGGCGATCAGCCGCCTGTTCGACGAGGAGAAGGACCCGATCCAGCTCATCAAGTGGAAAGAGATCTACGAGACGCTGGAGACCGCCACCGACAAGTGCGAAGACGCTGCCAACATCTTAGAAAGCGTGGTGGTAAAAAATGCCTGAGACGACGCTCGTACTTCTGGTCGCCGTGATTGGTTCGGCGCTGTTGTTCGACTACATCAACGGTTTCCACGACACCGCCAACGCCATCGCCACCTGCGTATCCACCCGTGCCCTTTCGGTGCGGGCGGCGATCATCATGGCGGCGGGGCTGAACTTCGTGGGGGCGATGATCTCCACCAAGGTGGCATCCACCATCGGCAAGGGGATCGTCGACGCCAACAACATCACCCAGGTCGTGGTACTGGCCGGCATCCTCGGCGCCATCGTCTGGAACCTGATCACCTGGTACTACGGACTCCCTTCCTCCTCGTCGCACGCCATCATCGGCGGCCTGGTCGGATCGGTGGTGGCCCATGCCGGTTTCGGCGCGCTGCACTGGAAAGGACTGCAGAAGATCGTCACCGTACTGCTGGTTTCTCCGGTCGTCGGTGCCATCTTCGGTTTCCTGTTCATGGTCGGCATGATGTGGACCTTCCGGAACAGCGCTCCCTACGGACTCAACAAGAACTTCCGTAAGCTCCAGATCCTCTCCGCCGCCGTCATGGCCTTCTCCCACGGGACCGCCGACGCCCAGAAATCGATGGGGGTCATCACCATGGCGCTCGTGAGCTATGGGACGCTCGCCACTTTCGAGGTGCCGACCTGGGTCAAGATCGGCTGCGCGATCGCCATGGCGCTCGGGACCGCCGCCGGCGGGTGGAGGATCATCAAGACCGTCGGTCACGACTTCGTGAAGCTGCAGCCGGTACACGGCTTCTGCGTAGAGACCGCCTCCGCGGGCGTCATCCTGGGCGCTGCCGCCATGGGGCTTCCCACCAGTACCACCCACGTCATCACTTCCGCCATCCTGGGGGTCGGTCTGTCCAAGAGGATGTCGGCGGTCAACTGGGGGGTAGCTTACCGGATCGTCGCCGCCTGGGTGATCACCATCCCGGCGTCCGCCTTCATGTCGTTCATGCTGTACACCGTGGTGACCCCATTTTTGGGAAGATAGGTCGCGGGTGACATGAAATGAAAAGCGCCGGAGCGTTAGACGCTGCCGGCGTTTTTTTATTTGGTAAAACCGGATTAGAACGCGGATGACGCGGATGACGCGGATGACGCGGATTGAGCGGATTGAGCGGATTGACGCGGATTGACGCGGATTGACGCGGATTGACGCGGATTGACGCGGATACGGCAAAGACAGGGACGGAAGATCTTGGGGGAAAGGCTAAGGCAAGGGACGAATAGAACACGGATGACACGGATTGAACGGATTGACACGGATACGGCAAAGGCAGGGACGAAAGATCTTGGGGAAAGGCTAAGGCCAAGGGACTGATGGAACGCGGATGACGCGGATTGAGCGGATTTACGCGGATACGGCAAAGGCAAAAACGGAAGATCTTGGGGGAAAGGCTAAGGCAAGGGACGAATGGAACACGGATGACACGGATTGAACGGATTAACACGGATACGGCAAAGGCAGGAGCGAGGCTTTTGAGGCAAAGGCTTTGGGGTTACCCCTAAAGCTTTTGAAGGTTTATCCGCGTAAATCCGCATAATCCGCGGTCATCCGCGTTCAAACGGTTTTGACGTTATAGATCTAATCGAGCTCTTCCCCGACTTCATCCATTTCCTTGTCCATCTCGGCCTGGGCGGCGTCTTTGGCGCGGAACCTGACCACAAGATAGTAGCAGATGAAATAGGCGACTATCGCGGCCAGGAAGCCCAAAATGGAACTGCCGAGGATGATCGACTTGGCATACTTGGCGAGGTTGTGCCACTCGAGCCCCCCCTGAAGCGCCTGCTGCGGGAGCTCGTTGACACTCCGCCCCCTGAGGAACCTTCCCAGCTTATAGCTCACCCCGAGAATGGGAACTACGGTGATCGGTGTGTTAACCCAGGCTCCAGTGATGCACGTGATCTTGTTGAGTCTGAAGATGAAGGCGGCTGCTATGGCAAGGGGGGTATGAAGTCCGAAGAACGGGGTGAAGCTGATGAAAACTCCGACGGCAAAGCCGGCTGCTATGTGACCGGGATGGCTGTCTAGTGAGAGAATGGTGTATATTCGTTTTTTCCAGAGCGATTTGTTAAGCAATAGGTCACCTCAGTGTGGCGCCGACAGTCTAAAGACCCGTCTGCAGTTTGTCAAATCATTTGAGCCACATCCAGTGATGGCGTTTGCCATGAGTTTGGAAACGTGCTACTATCCCGTTTTTTAAAAAACTATCATGATGAGACAGCTTCGATGCGCAAGGAACTGCTAAGAAAAGCCAGAAGGATCGTGATCAAGATAGGGAGCGGCGTGCTCGCCGACGCCTCCGGTGAGGGGATCTCGGCGGAGTTCCTTAACGGGCTCGCCGGGGAGATCGCCCGCCTCAGGGAGAAGCACCTGGAGATCGTCATCGTCTCCTCCGGTGCGGTGGCCGCCGGCCGCTCGCTCTTGGGGCTGACGGACCGCCCGAAGACGCTGCCGCAGAAGCAGGCTGCCGCCGCGGTGGGGCAGTCCCGGCTGATGCGGGCCTACGAAGAGGCCTTCTCGGCCTTCGGGCTGACGGTCGCCCAGATCCTCCTTACCCGGGACGACTTGGCCAACCGTCGACGCTTCCAGAACGCGCGCGGCACGCTCGACACGCTGCTCGCTTCCGGGATCGTCCCGGTCATCAACGAAAACGACACCGTGGTGGTGGACGAGCTGAAGTTCGGCGACAACGACAACCTCTCCGCCTTGGTCACCAACCTGGTGGAGGCCCAGCTCCTTCTCATCATGACCGATATCGACGGGCTCTACACCGCCGACCCACGCAGCAATCCCGACGCCACCCTCATCGGCCAGGTCCGGACCATCACCCGCGAAATGGAGCGGGGTGCTGGCGGGAGCGGCAGCAGCGTCGGTACCGGCGGGATGGCCACCAAGCTGGCCGCCGCCAAGAAGGTAACCAAGGCGGGCGGCGGCGCGGTGGTGTTTGCGGGCAAGACCGGCGGCAACCTCTCGCGGGTCATGGCTGGGGAGGAGATCGGTACTTTCTTCCTTCCCGCCGGCGATGCCTTGAACCGCCGCAAACACTGGATCGCCTACACCTTGAGGCCGACCGGCACGCTGATGGTGGATGCCGGGGCGCGCGAGTTCGTCGGGAAGAAAGGGAAGAGCCTGCTCCCTTCCGGAATCGTGAAGGTGGAGGGACGCTTCGCCCGCGGCGCCTGCGTGAAGGTGGTGGGGCCGGACGGGACGGAGTTCGCCCGCGGCCTCGTCGACTACTCGAGCCAGGAGATCGAGCTGATCAGCCGGCACAAAAGCAGCGAGATCGAGCAGATCCTCGGCTTCAGGTATGGGGACGACGTCATCCATCGGGATAACATGGTCGTTCTCTAACGGCAAATCCCCCCTGTATAAGCCCTCCCCCTCCCTTGATGGGAGGGGGAACTTTGAGTCTCTCGTCGGGCTAAAATCCCCCCTGTCCCCCCTTCGCAAAGGGGGGGACCTCACGCAGGCACTCTCCCCTCCCCTGGAGGGAGGGGCTAGGGGGTGGGGGAAGCATCCACGGAGCGCCGAGGCCAGCCTCAAAGGTTATGGCCTCACCGGCTAAAATCCCCCCTGTTCCCCCCTTCGCAAAGGGGGGGACCTCACGCAGGCAACGCTCCCTCCCTTTCAAGGTGTATAGACGGGGTCATGGGGAGGGTTGGGGTGAGGATGGGGTTGGTGTACAATAAATGAATCCGCTTTTCCGCAGGTTTTAATGTTTCCGGAGGTACCGTAATGTCCGTAGCCGAAAAGATCGCTTCCATCGCCGCTGCCGCCCGGCAGGCTTCTTTCGCCATGGCGAAACTATCCACCAGCGTCAAAAACGACCTCCTGATGGATATGGCCACGGCGCTCGTCAATAATGCCGCCCACATCGTCGAGGAGAACCGCAAGGACCTCGAGGCGGGCCAGAAGCGCGGGCTCTCCGCCGCCATGCTCGACCGCCTGATGCTGGACGAGAAGCGGATCAAGGGGATGGCCGACGCGATACACGAGGTCGCTGCCCTGCCGGATCCGGTCGGCGAGGTGACCAACATGTGGAAGCGCCCCAACGAGCTGATGGTCGGCAAGATGCGGATCCCGCTCGGGGTCATCGGCATCATCTACGAGTCGCGCCCGAACGTCACCTCGGACGCCGCGGCCCTCTGCCTCAAGAGCGGCAACGCGGTGGTGCTGCGCGGCGGCTCGGAGGCGATCTACTCCAACATGGCCATCGCCCGCTTCCTCAAGGAGGAGCTCACCAAGCGGAACATCCCCGAGGCGGCGCTCTCCATCATCCCGTTCGTCGAGCGCGAGGGGGTCGAGGAGATGCTCAAGCAGGAGGAGTTCATCGACGTCATCATCCCCCGCGGCGGCGAGAGCCTGATCCGCTTCGTGGTGGAGAAGTCGAAGATCCCGGTCATCAAGCACTACAAGGGGGTCTGCCACGTCTTCGTGGACGCGAGCGCCGACTTCGAGATGGCGAAAAACATCGTCATCAACGCCAAGACCCAGCGCCCCGGCGTCTGCAACGCCCTGGAAACGCTCCTGATCCACCGCGACATCGCCGAGAAGTTCGTCCCCTTCATCTTCGACGTGCTCTCCGAGCTGAAGGTCGAGCTGCGCGGCGACGAGGCATTCTGCCGGTTGGCCCCGAAGGCGACCAAGGCGGTGGAAGAGGACTGGGCGGCGGAATTCCTGGATCTCATCCTGGCGGCGGCGGTGGTGGACGACATGGACGCGGCCATCGATCACATCAACCGCTACGGCTCGCTCCACACGGAGTCGATCATCACCTCGGACTACGGCAACGCCCAGCGCTTCATCCGGGAGGTCAACTCCGGCGTGGTGATGGTCAACGCCTCCACCCGCTTCTCGGACGGCAACCAGCTTGGCCTGGGCGCCGAGATCGGCATCTCGACCACCAAGCTCCACTCCTTCGGGCCGATGGGACTTACCGACCTCACCACCACCAAGTTCATCGTCTACGGCGAAGGACAGGTTCGGGCGTAGCATCTTGTTCCCCCTCCACCTGAGGGAGGGGGCTAGGGGGTGGGGAAAGCATCCACGGAGTGCCCAAGGCTGGCCTCCCCCCCACCCTGACCCTCCCCCTCAAGTGGGGAGGGGAGGTATTCCAAAGGGACAGAGGCGGCATGAAAACCGGGATACTGGGCGGGACCTTCAACCCGATTCATAACGCGCACCTCAGGATCGCCGAGGAGGCGCGGGACTTGTTCGGCCTGGACCGGGTGATCTTCATCCCGGCCGCGACGCCCCCCCACAAGCCCACCGTCGGCCAGCTCTCCTTCGCGAGCCGCCTGGAGATGGTGAAGGCGGCGGTGGCCGACAATCCCGCCTTCGCGGTCTCCAACATGGAAGGAGTGCGCGGCGGGAGGTCCTATTCCATCGATACCTTGCGGGAGCTCAAGGAGAGATACCCCGAGGACGAGATCTACTTCATCGTCGGAGCCGATTCCTTCAACGACATCTCCACCTGGCGGGAATACAAAGAAATATTCGGTATTTGCCACCTGATCTGCGTGCAACGTCCGGGATCCACCATCGACAGCCTGGCCAAGGCCCTCCCTGTTGCCTTGGCCCCGGAATTCTGTTATGATCCCGCGGCTAATCGTCTTAATCACGGCTCGGGACACTGTGTCTACGCGCTCAACGGTGTCCTCTTGGACATCTCTTCAAGCAAGATCCGCAAGCTGGTCAGGGCGGGTCGCTCGATCCGCTACCTGGTACCGGCGGCGGTCGAACATTACATCAAGGAACAGAGGTTATACATCGATGCAAGATAAAGTGGCGATGCCGGTCGAGGAGAGAGCCATCAAGTGCGCGGCCTTCGCGCTAGACAAGAAGGCGCTCAACGTGAAGGTCCTGAACATCAGCAGGATCTCGAGCATCGCCGATTTTCTGGTCCTGGCCAGCGGCCGTTCGGACCGTCAGGTGCAGGCGATCGCCGACTCGGTCAAACAGGGCTTGAAGCCGTTCGACCACGCTCTCGATACCGAGGGGTACGACCAGGGGCGCTGGGTGGTAGTCGATTACGGCGACGTGATCGTTCACGTCTTCCAGGAGGAAGTCCGCGCCCTCTACAATCTCGACGAGCTCTGGAACCGCGCGGCCGAGATCGAGATTCCCGACGAATTCCAGTGGGAGAATAAGCAGGCGTGAGGCTGAAGCTCCTCTGGGTCGGCAAGACCCAGGAAGCCTGGGTCAAGACCGGCATCGACGAGTACGCCGGCCGGATTAAACGTTATGCCCCCTTGGAGATCCTGGAAGCCCGGGACGAGAAGGGGGCCGCGGCGCCCGCCATGCGGGAGAGGGAGTGCGAGAGGCTCGGCAAGCTCCTCCCCAAGGGGGCCCGCCTGGTGGTCCTGGACGAGCGGGGGGAGCAGATGACCTCCCCCGAGTTCGCCTCCTTCCTCTCCAAAAGCCGCGACCAGGGGATACAGGATCTGGCCTTCGCCATCGGCGGGGCCTACGGTTTCACCGACGGATTCCGCGCCCAGGCGTTCAAATCCATTTCGCTCTCTAAAATGACGCTTACCCATCAGATGGTCCGGGTGTTCCTGCTGGAGCAGATCTACCGCGGCTTTACCATCATGAACGGCGAGCCATACCATCATGAGTAGCGTGCGTGTTGCATCCAAATTAAGGTGAAGTCCTCTTCACCTTTTTTAATTTCTCGAGTGAGGGAGAAGACCATGGCAAAGAAACCGCTGCTGCTGATGATTCTCGACGGCTGGGGGATCAACCCCGTAACGGAGCATAACGCCGTCGCCCAGGCTAAGACCCCGAACATGACCCGTCTCTGTGCCGAGTATCCCGCCGGTGAGATCGACGGCTCCGGGATGGCGGTCGGGCTTCCCGCCGGCCAGATGGGGAATTCCGAGGTCGGCCACACCAACATCGGCGCGGGGCGCGTGGTCTACCAGGACCTGACCCGCATCTCCAAGTCGATCATGGACGGCGATTTCTTCGACAACGCGGCGCTCCTTGAGTGCATGGCCAAGTGCAAGGCGGGAAGCGGGCGGCTCCACCTCTCCGGCCTTCTCTCCGACGGCGGCGTCCATTCCCACGAGACTCACCTCTATGCCTTGATCGAGATGGCCAAGCGGCAGGGGATCAAGGAGATCTTCGTCCACTGCCTGATGGACGGGCGCGACACCCCGCCGCAGTCGGGGGGCGAATACCTGGCCAGGCTCGAGGCGCAGATCAAGAAGATCGGGGCGGGCAAGATCGCCACCGTGATCGGCCGCTTCTACGCGATGGACCGCGACAACCGCTGGGACCGCGTGGAGCAGGCCTACCGCGCCATCGTCATGGGCGAAGGGGAAAGGTATCCTTCCTCGGAAGCTGCCATCAAGGCGAGTTACGCCGCCAAGGTCACCGACGAGTTCGTGAAGCCTTCGGTGATCGCCGACAACGGGGCTCCGGCCGGGAAGCTTAGCGACGGCGACGCCTTCATCTTCTTCAACTTCCGCTCCGACCGCGCCCGCGAGATCACCCGCAGCTTTACCGACGCCTCCTTCTCCGGTTTCGAGCGTCCGGTCTTCCCGAAACTCTCCAGCTACCTCTGCATGACCACCTACGACGAGACTTTCGGGCTCCCGGTCGCCTTCGGCGTGGAGGAGCTGACCAACATCTTCCCGGAGGTCATCGCCGCGGCAGGGAAAACCCAGCTGAGGATCGCCGAGACCGAGAAATACGCCCACGTCACCTTCTTCTTCAACGGCGGCCGCGAGGCGCCGTTCGAGGGCGAGGACCGCGCGCTGATCCCCTCCCCGAAAGAAGTCACGACCTACGACCAGAAGCCGGAGATGAGCGCGTACCTGGTGACCGACGAGCTTATGAAGCGGCTCGACGAGGACAAGTACGACGTCATTATTTTGAACTTCGCCAACGCCGACATGGTCGGCCATACCGGCATCATGCCGGCCGCCATCCGCGCCGTCGAGGCGGTGGACGAGTGCGTCGGGAAGCTGGTGGAGAAGGTCCGCTCCAAGGGTGGCGTCACCATCATCACCGCCGACCACGGCAACGCCGAGATGATGGTGGACGAGACCGGCGGGCCCCACACCGCCCACACTTGCGACATGGCTCCGGTGGTGCTGGTGGACGATTCCCGCAAGAACGTAAAGCTTAGAAAAGGGGTGCTGGCCGACCTCGCGCCGACCATGCTGGCGATCCTCGGTCTCCCGCAGCCGAAGGAAATGACCGGCAAGAGCCTCATCGAGGGGTAAGCCGCCGGCTCCGTTTGCCCCCCCTCGAGAGGGAGTGCGGCGGACAAGGTGTCCATGATCGAAGAAAGTGCCCTTGCGTCCCCCCCTTTGTGAAGGGGGGACAGGGGGGATTTTTGACGCCGCGCCGGCTAACGGCACTTCGTTGAAACTTACCCCACCCCCTGACCCCCTCCCTCAAGGGGAGGGGGAATAAAGAGTAGCTACAACCGTTTCATAGGAGAACGTCTTGAAAATCATCGCCATCAACGGCAGTCCCCGCGGCATGAACGGGACCACCGGGAAACTTTTGGAAGAGGTCCTTGCGGGGGCCACCGAGGCCGGGGCGGAGGTCGAGATCGTCGAACTCTCCAAGACCCCCATTACGCCGTGCGTCGCCTGCGACCGTTGCCATGCGGTCGGCCCGTGCCCCCTTAAGGACGAGTACGAGGTGATCAAGGCCAAGATGGAGGCCGCCGACGCGGTCGTCCTGGCAAGCCCCAACTACATCTTCAGCGTCACCGCGCAGATGAAGTCTTTCATCGACCGCTGCAACGGTCTCGCGCACCGCACCGCCCTGGAAGGAAAATACGCCGTGGTGGTGGAAACCTCCGGCGGTGGCGGGGACGACGAGGTGCTGGACTACATGCTGCGCGTGGTAAACTCCTGGGGTGCCCAGTGTGTGGGGAAAATCGGCTCCCCCGGCATGGGGCCGCGGAAATTCCCGAACGAGGAGGCGCTTTTCGGCCAGGCGCGCACCCTCGGACGCGAGCTCTGCGCGAGTGTACGCGAACAGCGTCACTTCCCGGAGCAGGATGAGTGGCGGCTGGCCTTCAAGGCGCGGATGGAGCAGCTGATCGGTTTCATGAGAGAGTACTGGCCGTACGAACGCGAATACTTGGCGAAGCGGTAACTTCTACTACGAGAAAGGGGGGAGACATGAGCCAGACGGAAGAGTTGAACGATTGGGCGTATGCCCAGAAGTGCCACAAAGCTGTCGAGGGGCTGAAAAAAAATGGCTTCGACGCGGTCTTCTGCAAGAGCGGGGAAGAGGTCTTTCACTACATCGTCAACGAAGCGGAGTACGCCCACAGCATCGGTTTCGGCGGCTCTCTCTCCATCGCCGACCTCAAGCTTTCCGAAAAGTTGAAAGGGATGGGGAAAGAGATCCTCAACCACGGCCTGCCCGGGCTCACTCCCGAGGAAAAGCTCGCCATCACCCGCCGTCAGCTGACCTGCGACCTCTTCCTCACCGGAAGCAACGCGGTCACTCTCGAGGGCCAGCTGGTCAATATCGACGGCAACGGCAACCGCGCCGCCGCTATGTTCTTCGGCCCGCTCAAGGTCATCGTGGTCGTCGGGAGGAACAAGCTCGTGGACGGCTCCGTCGAGGACGCCATCCACCGGGTGAAGACGTACGCCTCTCCGCCCAACGCCAAACGTCTCAACCTCTCCACCCCCTGCACGGTGACCGGTTTCTGCGGAGACTGCAACTCGCCGCAGCGGATCTGCCGGGTGACGACCATCATCGAGAAGAGACCGCGCAATACCGACATCCGCGTGCTGGTCGTCAACGAAGATATGGGATTGTAGACAAAATATTATGATGTGCTAATCTTCTTCTACCCCTGAAGTCGAACGATCCTGTAATGGCCCTCCCCGAAGTCCTTCGCGGAGGGCCGCTTTTTGTCTCCAAAGTCCCCCTTGATAAATGGGGATTTAGGGGGATTTACCTCTCGATCAGTCAACGTCAAATCCCCCCTGTCCCCCCTTTGACAAGGGGGGGACGTTGTTTCGGCAACTGTCCCCGATATTCCGCAATGACTCCTCCGCGAGGTGTCCATGCTCCTCCCACGCTCTCTGCTGGATATCCTCTTTCCTCCCCTTTGCCACGCCTGTAGATCCTTCATTCCCCTGGCTGGCGAGATCCTGATCTGTCCCGAATGTCTGGAGAAAACGTCCTTCCTCGTAGGCCCGCTTTGCACCATCTGTGGCACTCCCTTCACGACGGAGAAGGGGCGCGGTCACCTCTGCGGAGACTGCCTTGGGCGGCTGCCGCTCCATCGCTCGCGCTCGGCGGTGGTGTTCGCCGGTCCGGTGCGGGACCTCATCCACGGGTTCAAGTACGGAAACCGGGTCCATCTCGCCGATCCCTTGGCCATTCTGATGGCGGGGGCGCTGGCTTCATTCCGGGAGGAGGCCCGGCCGGAACTGATTCTGCCGGTTCCGCTGCATAGAAAGCGATTACGGGAGCGGGGCTTCAACCAGGCTCAACTGCTGGCCAAGGTTCTGGAGAAGCGGTGGCGGGTGCCGGTGGAGACGGGTAACCTGCGGAGGATTCGGTGGACGGATCCGCAGACGACGCTCGACGCGGAGGCGCGCTGGCTCAACGTCTCCGGTGCCTTCGAGGTCAAAAACGGCAAGCGGCTGGCGGGGAAGCGGGTGATGCTGGTGGATGACGTCCTCACGACGGGGAGCACGATGAGGGAATGCGCTGAGGTCCTGCTGGATGCGGGCGTGGCGGAGGTCGTGGCGGTGACGGTGGCGAGGGGTGGGGTGCAGTAGGGGCGAACGGCAAATCCCCCCTGTCCCCCCTTTGACAAGGGGGGGACTTGAGGGCTCCGGCGGTGGAGAAGGGGCGAGAGTTAAAAAAGGGGGACAGGTTACACGAGGGGGACAACGGGCACCTTGCGGTGTCAGGCCTCTCCCACGTTTAGCCTTGGGCGAAGAAGGCTTCCATCCTGGCGCAGAGGGCGTCCTCTTCCCCTTTCTCGACGGTGACGCCGTGGAGGGCGGTGAGAAAGACGCGGCCGTAATTCTTGGTGAGGACGCGGGAGTCGAGGATCAGCACGGCGCCGCGGTCTTCCTTGCTCCTGATCAGCCGGCCGAACCCCTGCTTGAACTTGATCACCGCCTGCGGGACGGTGTAGCTCATGAAAGGATCGCCCCCCATGGCGGTAATGTGCTCGCTCCTCGCCTCCAGGATCGGCTCGGTCGGTACCCGGAACGGGAGCTTGGTGATGACCACCAGCTCCAACCCTTTCCCCTGCACGTCCACCCCTTCCCAGAACGAATCGGTGCCGAAGAGAACCGGATTGACGGCGGCCCGGAACTTGGTCAAAAGCAGGTGCCGGTTGGTCTCCCCCTGCCGCATCGGCGCGAGCCCGGCGGCCTTGAGAGGCTCGTTGAGCCGGTTACTGACCTTCACGAGCAGATCGTAGGAGGTGAAGAGCACGAAGGCCCGCCCTTGGGAGATCTTGAGCGCCTTGAGCAGATGCTCGCAAAGGCGCGCCTCGAAGTGGGCGGACGCGGGCTCGGGCATGTCGGAGGGAACCGCCACGAAGGCCTGTTTCGCGTAGTCGAAGGGGGAGGGGAGGAGGAGCTCGCTCACCTTCTCCTTGGGGAGCTGATCGATCCCGCAACGCTTCTTGAGGAAGTCGAACTTCTCGCCGACCGCCAGCGTGGCAGAGGTGACGACCACGGTACGGAAATGGTCGAGGATGGCCTTCTTGATGGAATCGGCAACCTCCAGGGGGGATGAACAGAGCTTGGCGGCCGGCCCTTTCTTGAGCTCGAACCAGCGGCAGAACTCCTCTTCCCGGGTGGTGAAGAACCTGAGTGCCGCCACCGCGGTCTCCATCCTGAGCTTGATCCCCTGCAGGTCCGCCAGCGGCCCGGCGAGTTTTTCGAGCACCTTGTCCTGCAGCCGGTCGCATCCCTTCAAAAACGCCTGCATGGCGGAAGCGTATTCCCCCAGCGCCTTGCAGATCTCCTCGATGTGGACACTCACCTCGGCCCAAAGCGGCGTCGTGTAGATACCGGGAGTCACCCGCAGCTTCTGCTCGGTCCCCTTCATCTTCAGCTTCTTCATGAGGGCGTCGGCGATGGCGTCCATCCCCCGGGTTACCGTGTCGAGAACCGCCACCCGTTTAGGAATCAGGCGCCCTTCCAGCACCTCGGCGATTTCCAGGTAGAGGTCGTCCTGCGACTCGGGAACGGCGGCGGAGAGCTGGGTGGAGAGCTGGGGAAGCACGCCGCGGTGGGATTTCTTGGGATGCTGGAGCTTGCCCATGAGCTTCACCAGGGCGAGCCGGGAGACCTGGCTGGAGAGGAAGCTGGTGGCGACATCCTCCAGGTGGTGACCCTCGTCGAAGATCAGCCGCGAGAAGGGGGGGAGAATGGCGGTGGCGTCGTAGCCGGTCTCCTGGCGCACCGAGAGGTCGGCCATGAGGAGCGCGTGGTTGACCACCAGCACATCGGCTCCGGCTGCCTCGCGGCGGGCCTTGTAGAAGAAGCAGCGGGCGTAGTTGGCGCATTTGACACGGGTACACTGGTCCGCCTCGCAGCAGACTTCCTCCCAGACCTCGTCCTTGGGAATGAAAGAGAGGTCGCTGCGGCAGCCATCCTCGGTCTTCTTGCTCCAGGCGACGATGGCGTCGAGCTCCTGGGCCGCTTCGTCCTTGAAGAGGGAGGCGTCGGCGGCGTTCATCTGGAGCTTGCGGAGGCAAAGGTAGTTACCGCGCCCCTTGACCAGCACGGCGCGGAACTTCACCCCGGCGTGCTCCTGGAGAAAGGGGATATCCTTCTGGATCAGCTGTTCCTGGAGGTTGATGGTGTTGGTGGAGACCACCACCCGCTCCTTGTTGCGGACCGCCCAGAGCGCGGCGGGGAGGAGATAGGCGAGGGACTTGCCGGTGCCGGTGCCTGCCTCGACGACGGCCACCCGCCCCTCGTTGAAAGCCTCGGCCAGCAGGAGGGCCATCTTGGTCTGTTCGGGACGGTGCTCGTAGCCGGGGAGCGATCCGGCGAGCTCGCCATCGGGGGCGTAGAAGCGCTCGATCTCGGGGTAGCTCAGCCGCTCGATGCTCTTGCGGGCGAAAGGGGCGACGACCTGGTTGCAGCGCTCGGCGTGGTTGTCGATGATGTAGAAGCCGATCCCCTGGTTTCCCAGCAGGGAGGCTATCTCGACGTCGGGCTGGGAGGGGGTGAGGTTGCCGGAGGGGTGGTTATGGATGACGACATCGCCGAAGGTGGCGGCGATCATGATGGCGGGGACTGCATCGCGGTTGCCACGGGCCAAAGCCTCGACTTCGACTACCACCCGGGCTTCGTCGGTACGACCTAAAAAGAAGACTTCGTTGCCTTCCGCTTCACTGATTGACGCACGAAGCTGCTTGATAGCTTCCGCCGAAAAACATCTTTGCATAGTGGATGAAAATACAGGGTTCGGCCGGGAGGCGCAACAGAAAAGGGCGATCTAGCGGGAAAGTTCGGGCCTTCAGGTTCCCCCCTTTGCGAAGGGGGGACAGGGGGGATTTTTACCGGCGACAGTCATTGCCGAGGCGCAGGAAGAGGCACCCCTCCGGAAAGTCCCCCTTTGAAAAAGGGGGATTTAGGGGGATTTGCTGTAGCCGGTGAGTTGGGCAGAACCAAATCCCCCCCGCCCCCCCTTTTTTCAAAGGGGGGAGTGTCAAACGGAGAGGGACTTGCCGATAGCGGGGATAGCCTTTCCTTGGGCCACCAACCTGTGGTAGAAGAACCGTCTGGGGGAACGGATGGATCATCGCTACAACGCATTTTCCGACGAGCTGAAACGGCTCTTCGGCTGCAAGGTTCAGAGGCTGTCGGTGGACGCCGGGTTCACCTGCCCGAACCGGGACGGGAGCCTCGGGGGCGACGGCTGTTCGTTCTGCGGCGGGAAGGGGTCGGGTTCCTACGGTATCCTGCGGGGCTCGGCCGTAGCGGAGCAGCTCGAGCACTCCAAGGAGGTCATGGTCCGCAAGTACAAGGCGGCCAAATTCCTCGCTTATTTCCAGTCGTATTCGAATACCTATGGGCCGGTGGAGCGCCTTAAAGAGGTCTACGACCAGGCGCTGTCGGTCCCCGACGTGGTGGGGCTCGTCGTGGGGACCAGGCCCGATTGCCTCCCGCCGGACGTCCTCGACCTCCTCGCCGGCTACGCGAAACGCTGCTATTTCTGGCTGGAGCTTGGCCTGCAGTCTCCCCTGGACCGGACCCTCGACGCCATCAACCGGGGACACGACGTCGCGTCCTTTACAAGGGCCGTAGAGGAGTGCAAGAAGAGGGGAATCCGGGTCTGCGCCCACCTGATCCTGGGGCTTCCGGGGGAGAGCAGGGAGGAGATGCTGTCCGGAGCGGAGTTCGTCAACGCCGCCGGGGTGGACGGGGTGAAGATCCACCTGTTGCACGTGATGCGGGGGACCCGGCTTGCCGAGGAGTATGGGCGGGGGGAGGTCACGGTGATGGATCGGGATCAGTACGTCGGGCTTGTCTGCGATTTCCTGGAGCGGCTCGATCCCCGGATCGTGGTCCAGCGGCTCACCGGGGACGGCAACCGGCAGGACTTGATCGCGCCCCTCTGGTCGCTGAACAAGTTCGAGGTGCTGAACTGCATCGACAACGAGATGGAGAGGCGGGGGAGCTGGCAGGGAAAACCAAGGACAATGGAACGCGGATGACGCGGATTGGGCGGATTAACGCGGATCAGGCAAAGGCAAAGACTAGATCAAAAGCAATGGAACACGGATCAAATCTGATGTAACGGATAAAGGCGGATTAGGCTTTAAATCTTTTTTTACTCAATCAGAAGCTAAAATGATGAAAGGCGGATCACCCGAGAGGGGACCCGCCTTGTCTTGTTTTAAGGGGTAACTCTAAAAGTCTTTATCCGTGTACATCTGTTACATCAGATTTGATCCGTGTTCAAAGGTTTAAGGTTTTAAGATTTATCCGCGGAAATCCGCTAAATCCGCGTCATCCGCGTTCTATTAAGGTTTTGATCCTTAGAACGGATACCCCAGTCCCACGAAGACGGCGGGGCCTTCACTGCCTACGCCGACGTCGATACGCCCCACGATGTTCGGCCTGATCACCGCCCGGAAACCGACGCCCGGGTTGAATTCGAAGGCATTGGGGTTCACTTCCACCATCGATTTCATCACGCCGCCGAAGTCGACGAAGGGGGCCAACTCCCAATCGGCGGTCACTCCGAAGATCTCCCACCTGAAGAGCCTGATCCTCTCCTCCAGATTCAACAGCATATAACTGCTGTCGATGAAACGGTTTCTCCCGTAGCCGCGCAGGGTGTTCTCGCCTCCCAAGACGCTCCGCTCCAGAAAGGGGACATGCTCGCCGAGCGTCTGGCTGTAGGCGAGCCTCGCCACGCTGATGTAGCGCCCGTCCACCAGCGGAAGGTATCCCTTCACTTCACCGTCGTAGTGGCGATAGTTGGCGCTGCTCCCGAAGATGGTGGCGCTGTTCTCGAAGGCCACTTTGGCCCGGATCCCGGTGGTCGGCATGGTGGGGGAATCGAGGGTGTTGTAAATGAGTGAGAGCGACTGGGCATGGGCGGTGAACCCGTTCACGCCGGGGATGTTGGGGAAACGGTCCCGGATGAAGGGAACCTTCCGCACCGCCCCCTCACCGATGCCGACATCGCGGTAACGCTCCCCGACCTGGAACTGGGTATGATCCAGCACAGGATAGCCGGCGGTCAGCGTGAAGCCGGTTTCTTCGTCGGCGTAGTTGGTCTCCTTGTCCTTCCGGCTCCACGACTGGAAGCCGTAGAAGCGGGCGGAACCGTCGGAGAAGGTGTAGAGGAAGAGGTTCAGCTCCAGCTCCCGGTTCATCAGGCTCTGGTCGCGGACCTTCAGTTCGTAGTCCTCGTTTACCTTGGTCGACTTGGAGAGGTTGAACTCGAAGCTCCGGTCGGCGGTTGGGTAGTAGGCCCCGTAGAGGGTTGAGGAGATGCCGAAGTTGTCGTTCTGGTTGACCTGGGGGGCGAGCAGCGAACAGACCTCGTCCTTCTCGTTATGCAGGAGAAAGGCGGTCAGGCCGCCGTAGGTGATCCCCTCGTTGGGGCTGGAGGCGATCACCGGCAGCGGGATGGTCACCACCTTTACCCGTTGGGTTTCGAGCGGGGGAACCGGAACCTGCCCCGGAGCCAGGTACGTGGTGCACCCGGCGAGCAGGAGGGCAAGCATTAAGAAAATGTAAAGCCTGAAGAACATTGGTCGTTATCGTCCGGAAAAATTGAAGAAAGATATCCCGTCGCGGAGGCTTTTACAACAAAAAAAATAGCGGTAACTGCGCCCCTTCCGGCTGCTCCGGCCCGGGGAGACGATCGTTCCGGAGTGGGGTGACCGGCCATCGGCACAGGTCAAAATGTTGACCCGGGACCCGATAAAAATGACGGGGCCGGCGCCCCGGCAGGGGGGGAGGCCGCCCCCGCAAACCGTTACGAAACCGCCCAGTTACCGTCCCACCCGCCCGCACTCCCCTGTTTTCCGCGCCTTACGTCTTCCAACGGCCTCCTTTCGAGAGGATGGCATACCGGTTGCACAGTGTCCTGCCATAGAAATTCCACCACCCACGAGGAAAACGGCAGGCATGGCCACTCCAGCAGCGAACACTTTAGCCGCACCGGCGGCAGGCAGGAACTCGGATATCTACATGGCGGTAGCCCTCATCGGGATACTCTCCCTGATGATCATTCCGCTTCCCGCCTTTCTCCTGGACATATTCCTGGCCACCAACATCACCGTCGCGCTGGTCATCCTGCTGGTCTGCCTCTACACCACCCAGGCGCTCGACTTCTCGGTCTTCCCCTCCATCCTGCTGGTCACCACGCTCTTCCGGCTGGCCCTCAACATCGCCTCCACCCGTCTCATTCTGTTGCACGGCAACGAGGGGACCGAGGCGGCGGGGTCGGTCATCAAGGCCTTCGGCCAGTTCGTGGTCGGGGGGAACTATGTGGTCGGTGCGGTCATCTTCCTCATCCTGGTGATCATCAACTTCGTGGTCATCACCAAGGGTGCCGGGCGCGTGGCCGAGGTGGCCGCCCGCTTCACCCTGGACGCCATGCCGGGCAAGCAGATGGCCATCGACGCCGACCTCTCCAACGGGCTTCTGACCGACAAGGAGGCCAAGCAGCGGAGGAAGAACATCTCCCGGGAGGCCGACTTCTACGGCTCCATGGACGGCGCCTCCAAGTTCGTCCGCGGGGACGCGGTGGCCGGCATCCTCATCGTGCTGGTCAACATCCTGGGCGGCTTCGTGATCGGCGTCTGGCAGAAGGGGATGCCGCTCACCGAGGCCCTTTCCAACTACACCCTTTTGACCATCGGCGAGGGGCTGGTGGCCCAGGTCCCGGCGCTCATCATCTCCACCGCCGCCGGCGTCATCGTCACCCGCTCGGCCGACGAGAACAACTTCGGCCACGAGATCGCCGGCCAGCTGATGAACTACCCCCGGGCCTTCCAGGTCTCCTCCGGCGTCCTCTTCCTCTTCGCCCTCATCCCGGGGCTTCCCCACTTCGCCTTCCTGCTCCTCTCCGGCACCGCCTTCCTGGTCTCCCGCATGGCGACCGAGAAGAAGGTCGAGGAGGTGGAGGAGGCGGCCGCCGCGGCCCAGGTGGCCGACGAGGACCTCGACCAGATCAGCTCGATCCGCCCGCTCGACATGCTGGAGCTCGAAGTCGGCTACGGGCTGGTCCCGATGGTGGACGCCAACCAGCAGGGGGAGCTCCTCGACCGCATCCGCTCCATCCGCAAACAGGTGGCCGACCGGATGGGGTTCATCGTTCCCCCGATCCACATCCACGACAACCTGCAGCTGAAACCGTACGAGTACAACATCCTGATCAACGGCGCCAAGGTGGGGGGCGGCGAGCTCTCCGGGCAGTACCTGGCCATGGATTCCGGCGGCGCCGCCGGCCTCATCGAGGGGATCAAGACCACCGAGCCGGTCTTCGGGCTCCCCGCCATCTGGATCAAGGGGAAGGAACGGGAGAAGGCGCAGGTCTCCGGCTACACGGTGGTCGACAACACCACCATCCTGGCCACCCACATCAGCGAGACCATCAAGAAGCACGCCCACGAGCTGGTCGGCCGCCAGGAGCTGCAGGCGCTCCTCGACTCCATCGCCGCCACCCTCCCGAAGGTCGTGGAGGAGCTGGTTCCCTCGCTCCTCTCCCTGGGGACCGTGCTCCGCGTGGTCAAGAACCTCCTCAAGGAAAACGTCTCCATCCGCGACCTCCGCTCCATCCTGGAGACCCTGGCCGATTACGGCGGGGTGACCAAGGACCCGGACATGCTGACCGAGTTCGTCCGCCAGAGCCTGGGGCGCTACATCGTCGAGCAGTACAAGCGCGAGGACGACACCCTCTGCGTGCTGACCATGGACCGCGAGGTCGAGGAGACCATCGCCGACGCGGTCCAGCTCTCCGAGCAGGGGAGCTACCTGGCCATCGACCCGCACGCCGCCCAGAAGATCCTGGCGGCGATCAGGAGAAACGCCGAACAGTTCGACGGCGTGGGAGCGCTGCCGGTGCTGATGGCCTCTCCCACCATTCGCCGGCATGTCAAGAAACTGACTGAACGCTATCTTCCCAACCTGGCGGTCATCTCGCACAACGAGATCCCGCCCAACATTAAAATCCAATCTCTAGGGGTGGTGATGCTCAATGCTAGTTAAAACCTTTCAAGCGGAACAGATGTCGGAGGCGCTCAGGATGGTGAAGGCCGAGATGGGCCTGGACGCGATGATCCTCTCCTCCAAGAAAGAACGGCGTAAGGGTATCCTCGGGTTCTTCAGCAAGCCCTACTTCGAGGTCACCGCGGCCCTGGAACCGCGGCCGGTGGCCCCGCGCCCCAACCCGTACCAGGAAGAGCAGCCTCCCCCGAGGGAGCTCTCCACCCGCGAGGAGTTCCAGAACTCGATGCTGGGCCCCCTGGCCCGCGAGGTCCGCGAGCTGAAGCAGCGGGTCGAGGCGCTCACCAGGAAGGACGCCGCCTCCGCCGCACCGCCGGCCGACAAGGGGCAGCGCGGCGAGGCCGGCGGCGAAGCGGAGGCCCCGCGGACCTTCGCCAAGGAGGAGCTCGAAGAGATCAAGAAGCTCCTCTACAGCGCGGTCGGCGCCAAGGATAACGGGCTCCCGAAGGCGCTCAGCTTCCCGATGGCCGACGCCGCCGAACCGGTGGTCTCCGGTGCCATCGAGACGTTCGCCAAGCCGCTCCACGCCACGGCGGCCACAGCGGCACCTGCGGCTTCGGCCGCCGCCGACGAGCGGACCCAGATGGTGCTCGAGCTTCTGGCCGCCGAGCTCCGGGCCGCGGAGCTGAGCCCGGCCGCCATCGACCTCCTCGTCGACCATATCCGTCCCGCCGCCGAGGCGGGCGCCACCGCCCACCAGCTGCGCGGCATGCTGGTCCAGACCCTCTCCGGGATGGTCAAGTGCGCGGGAAGCGTCCGGATGAAGAAAAACGGCACCAAGATCATGGCGGTGGTCGGGCCGACCGGCGTCGGCAAGACCACCACCATCGCCAAGCTGGCCGCCCTGCACGCCTTGAACCGCGGCCTCTCGGTGGCGCTCGTCACCACCGACAACTTCAGGGTAGGCGCCGTCGAGCAGCTGAAGACCTACGCGAAGATCATGGACCTCCCGCTCGAGGTGGTCTCCACCGTCCCCGAGATGCAGGAGGCGCTGGCCGCCCACGCCGACAAGGACCTGATCCTGATCGACACCGCAGGCAGAAGCCCCAAGGATTCCGAGCGGATCGAGGAGCTCAAGGGGTTCGTCGAGTGCCACCCCGGGATCGAGACCTATCTCTGCGTATCGGCCACCACCCGCCCCCGCGAGCTGGACGAGATCGTGGCCATGTTCGGATCGCTCCCCATCGCCCGGCTCCTCTTCACCAAGCTCGACGAGAGCGAAAGCTACGGCTGCATCGTCGACACCCATTTGAAGCACAAGCTCCCGCTTTCCTATTTCACCACCGGGCAGAAGGTACCCGAGGACATTGAGCTCGCCACGGCGAGAAGGCTCGCCACCCTGGTGGTGAAGGAGGTTGCACGATGAGTTCTTTTCACGGCTCGGCAGACCAGGCCGACACCCTTCGGCAACTGGCCGGGCGCACCAAGAACCGCCCCGTTACGGAGCGGGTTAAGCTTCGCGAGGGACTCAGGGTGATCTCGGTCACCAGCGGCAAGGGAGGGGTCGGCAAGAGCTCGGTGGTGGTCAACGTGGCCGAATCCCTGGCCGCAGCAGGAAAACGGGTGCTGATCGTCGACACCGGCCAGGGGATGACCGGCATCTGCATGAGGCTCGGCAGGGAAGCCCAGTACGGCCTCGGGCACGTGATCGGCGGCGAGCGGAGCCTGGAGGAGACCGTGGTCGAGGCGTCCCCCGGCATCAGCATCCTCCCCGCCGGTCTCGGCATGCACCAGTACAGTGCACTTTCCCCGAGCGAACGGGTATCCCTTTTGCAAGGTATGATCAGGCTGCAGGACCGCTTCGATTACTACCTGATCGACACCGCCCCCGGGCTGGCCGCCAACGTCACCGGCTTCGCCGCCGCCTCGCGGGAGATCATGCTGGTGATCACCCCGGAACCAACCTCGATCACCGACGCCTACGCCTTGATGAAGACCCTCTCCGGACGCGATCCGGGGTTGAAATTCAAGCTGGTAGTCAACATGTGCAAGAACGCCGAGGAGGGGAGCACCCTCTACAACAAGCTTTCGGCCATCACCGGCCGCTTCCTGGAGATCTCCATGGAGTACGCCGGATGTATCCTGCAGGATGAAATGTTAGTGGAATCTGCCAAGCGCCGGGGCCCCGTCTGCCGCCTCTTCCCCGACTCCCGGGCCTCGCTGGGATTCAAAAGTTTGGCACAGAGGTTATTGTCGGAAACTGGGGTAATGCCCCAGATGCCGGGCGAACCGGCAGCGAGCGTGACGCAGTGGAGGAAACATGAACTGTCTTCTTAAGGCCTATGAGCAAGAGGCGCATCGCGGGGTGCCGCTCAGCAGGGACGAACTGGTGGTATCCCACCTCCCGCTGGTCAAGTTCATCGTGGACCGGATCGCCTCTTCCCTTCCCCCCCACCTGGACCGGGAGGATCTGAGAAGCGCCGCCATCGTGGGGCTCATCTCGGCCGCCGAAAGGTTCGATCCGAGCCGCGGGGTGCAGTTCAAGACCTTCGCCGAGCAGCGCATCCGCGGGACCATCATGGACGAGCTGCGCGCCCAGGACTGGCTCACCAGGAGCCTCCGCGACAAGTTCAAGAAGCTCGAGAAGGAATTCGCGCTTTTGGAGCAGCGGCTGGGGCGTAACCCCTCCTCCGACGAGGTGGCGGTGGCCATGGGGCTCGAGCTCAAGGACTACTTCCGGCTCCTCGAGGAGATCCATCTCCTCTCCTTCGTCTCCCTGGACGACGCCTGGCACGACGAGGACGGCGCCCCCTTCGGCCTTCTCGACGTCCTGGAGGACAAGGGAACCGAGAGCCCGCAGAACCAGATGATCGCCCGCCAGACGGTGGAGAGGCTTGCCGAGGCCATCGACAACCTCCCCGAGAAGGAGCGGATCGTCATCACCCTGTACTACTACGAGGAGCTGAACCTCAAGGAGATCGGGGCGGTGCTGGATCTGACCGAATCGCGGATTTCCCAGCTGCACAGCCAGGCCATCGTGAGGCTGCGCGGCAAGATGAAGCGGGTAGCGTAGGGGGATAGCATGAACAGCGGGATGTATGCGGCCCTGTCGGGGAGCCTGACGGCGCAGCGCCGGCTCGATGTCCTGACCAACAACCTGGCCAATGCCAGCACCGCCGGCTTCAAGGCCGACACCATCGGGTTCGAAAGCGTACTGGCTGGTGTCAATAATCCGACACAGCAGCCAATTTTTGCCAACGAACGGTACTCGACCGACTTCTCCCAGGGGCCGCTGCAAAAAAGCGACAACACCTTCGATCTGGCCCTGGAAGGGGAGGGGTTCTTCGTGGTGAACACCCCCGACGGGCCGGCCTACACCCGGCAGGGTAACTTCCAGCGCGGTCCGGGAGGCAAGCTCGTGACCAGCGACGGTTACGAGGTGCAGGGGGGCAACGGTCCCATCACCATCGCCAACGGGAGCCGGGTGATCATCGACGAGAACGGGCAGGTGAACGTGGACGGCAGCGCGGTGGGGACCATCAGCCGGGTGGACTTCCCGAAGCCGTACAGCCTCAGCAAACAGGGGAACGGCCTGTGG
Source organism: Geomonas sp. Red32 (assembly GCF_023652955.1). Lineage (GTDB taxonomy): Bacteria > Desulfobacterota > Desulfuromonadia > Geobacterales > Geobacteraceae > Geomonas. Next base: position 1,402,454 of record NZ_JAKLOY010000001.1, read on the forward strand.
GTGCCGGCCGACCCGGCCGCCGCCCCGGCCGCGGCCCAGACTCCGGTCAAGCAGGGGTACCTGGAAGGCTCCAACGTGAAGGTCGTGGTGGAGATGGCCCGCATGATCGAGACCAGCCGTTTCTTCGAGTCGTGCGCGCGTGCCGTCCGAAGCTACGACGACATGGCCGCCAAGGCGGCCAACGACTTGGGAAAAGTGTAAAGCCGAGACCGGACTCCGCAGGTTTCACAACCTAGAACGTAGAACTTAGAACATAGAACGGCAGTCAGCACTGCCGTTAAGGAGCATTTCATGATCAGGGCCCTTTGGACCGCCGCCTCCGGTATGCAGGCGCAGACGACGAACATAGACGTGATCTCCAACAACCTGGCCAACAGCAACACGACCGGGTTCAAGAAGAGCCGCGCCGACTTCGAGGACTTGATGTACCAGACGGTGAAGACCACCGGCGCCCCGGCCACCAACTCGACCACCACCCCGACCGGCATCCAGATCGGCCTTGGGGTCAAGCCGGCGGCGGTCACCAAGATCTTCTCCACCGGCAACATCGTCCAGTCCGGCAACCAGCTCGACCTCGCCATCCAGGGGGACGGCTTCTTCCAGGTCCAGCAGACCGACGGCACCACTGCCTATACCCGCGCCGGGACCCTCAAGAAGGACGGGCAGGGGCGCCTGGTCACCTCGGAAGGGCAGCCGATCCTCCCGGAGATCCTGATCCCCAGTAACGCCCTGAGCGTCAACATCGGCAGCGACGGCACGGTCTCGGTCCAGCAGCCGGGTCAGAACACCTCCACCACGGTCGGCACCCTCCAGCTCGCCTCCTTCCCCAACCCTTCGGGGCTGAACGCCATCGGCAAGAACCTCTTCCTTCCCACCGACTCCTCCGGCAACGCCACCACCGGCACCGCCGGCCAGAACGGGCTCGGGACGCTGGAGCAGGGGTACGTGGAGCAGTCCAACGTCAGCGTGGTGGACGAGATGGTCAACATGATCGTCGGGCAGCGCGCCTACGAGATCAACTCCAAGGCGGTGCAGGCCTCCGACGAGATGCTGCAGCAGGCCGCCCAGTTGAAGAGGTAGCATGATGAAAGCTTTGGTGCTGGCAGCCCTCCTCTTCCTGATCCCCTCCGCCGTCCTGGCGCTTCCCACCCCGGTGAGCGTTCCCAAGCCGGTGGCGACCGTCTCGGTCCCCGAGAGCGAGGTGAAGAAGGTGGTCGAGGAGTTCCTGGTGCAGCGGGCCGCCCCGCTCAACGCCAAGATCTCCATCAAGAGGATCGGCTACAGCGGCGACCTGAAGCTCCCCGCCGGCGCGGTCAGCTACGAGGTGATCGCCCCCGACCGCTGGGAAGGGTACGGCAACGGCTCGCTGGCCCTCATCGTCCGGGTGGACGGCGAAGTGAAGAAGAACCTCACCGTGCTGGTCGAGGTCGAGGCGCTGACCGACATGGTGGTGGCGACCCGTACCCTGGAGAGGGGAGAGGTTGTTACCGCAAGCGATCTCTCCGTCGCCAGCCGCGACATGGCCCACGTGCAGGGAAGGTTCCTGAAAACTGTCGACGAGGCGGTAGGCCTCCGGGTGAAGAGCTCCGTCCGGGCCAACTCCCCGGTGCGGGGCGACTACCTCGAACGGGTCCCGGTGGTGAAGAGCGGGCAGCTCGTGACCATCGTGGCGGAAAACGAGGTGGTGAGGATCACCGCCATCGGCCGGGCCAAGAATTCCGGGGCGGTGGGGGACCAGATCATGGTGGTTAACACCTCCTCGAACAAGGACGTGCCGGCGCGCGTGGTCGATGCCGACACGGTCAAGGTGGAATTCTGATGATCCGGAAAGGAGTACAACGATACATCGCGGGGATGGCGGCGGCGGGGGCGGTGCTCCTGATGACCGCCTGCTCGCATCAGGTGGCCGAGGTCCATACCCGCAGCTTCGACGAGCAGATGCCGAAGGTCCAGCCGAACTACGCCTCCGGCTCCATCTGGCAGGCCTCCTCCACGGGGCTCGCCGAGGACGTGAAGGCGCGCCAGCGCGGGGACATCATCACCATCGTCATCTCGGAGTCGGCGAGCGCCAGCAAGAACGCGACCACCGACACCAAGCGGGGCTCCAGCATCTCGGCCGGCATCCCCAACCTCCTTGGGCTGGAGAAGACCCCGGTCAAGACCTGGGCCGACCTCGCGAACCTCTTGAGCGCGAACTTCGATTCCAAGTACTCGGGTAGCGGTTCCACCACCCGGGCGGACACCCTGAACGCCACCATGAGCGCCAAGGTGGTCGATGTGGCCCCCAACGGGAACCTCGCCATCGAGGGGAGACGCAACGTCAAGGTCAACAACGAGGACCAGATCATCGTCCTGACCGGGACGGTGCGAAGCCGCGACGTAACCGCCGACAACACGATTGGTTCCGCCCTGATCGCCGACGCCCGGATCAACTACACCGGTAACGGAGTGGTGAGCGACCGGCAGCGGCCGGGGTGGCTATTGAACATCTTCGACAAGATCTGGCCCTTCTAACCGCCGCGCCTCCCCCGCCGGGGAGGCGTCCGGCCGTTTGCGGGCGAAAGTTTCGCCCCGAGGTACCGACGTGAAAGCACTCGCAGTCAAAATCCTGGCCTTTGCCGTTCTCCTGCTCCTCATGCCGCAGCTCTCCTTTGCCGCGCGCATCAAGGACATCGCCGCTTTCGACGGCGTCCGGGACAACCAGCTGATCGGTTACGGCCTAGTGGTCGGCCTGAACGGCTCGGGCGACTCGGACCAGACCAAGTTCCCGGTGCAGTCCCTGGTCGGGGCTCTGGAGAGGCTGGGGATCACGGTGAACCGCGGGGACATCACGGTCAAGAACGTGGCCGCGGTCATGGTCACCGCCGAGCTCCCCCCCTTCTCCAAGCAGGGTAACCATCTCGACGTGCTGGTCTCATCGGTGGGCGACGCCAAGAGCCTCGCGGGGGGGACCCTGCTCATGGCTCCCATGAAGGGCGGCGACGGGCAGATCTACGCGGTGGCCCAGGGGGCGGTGCTGACCAACTCCTTCTCCTACGGCGGCCAGGCCGCCAGCGCGATCAAGAACCATCCGACCGCCGGCACGGTTCCGGGCGGGGCACTGATCGAGCGGGAGATCCCCAATGTCCTGGCCGGGAAGAGCGTCCTGAAGCTGAACCTCCACCAGGCCGATTTCACCACCGCGAGCCGGGTAGCCGCCGCCATCAACGAGCGCTTCAAGTCCGAGATCGCCACCCTGACCGACCCCGGCAGCGTCAACATCCTGGTCCCCGACGCCTACCGCGGCTCGATGATCTCCTTCCTGGCCCAGCTCGAGCGGCTGGAGGTCAACCCCGATGTCGTCGCCCGGGTGGTGATGAACGAGCGGACCGGCACCATCGTGATGGGTGAGAACGTCCGCATCTCGACGGTGGCGGTCTCCCACGGGAACCTGACCGTGGTGGTCAAAGAGGCCCCCCTGGTTTCCCAGCCGGCTCCCTTCTCCAAGACCGGCACCACCACAACCGTCCCCAGGACGGAGCTGAAGGTGGCCGAGGAGAAGGTCAACGTCTCGCTCCTGAAGGAAGGGGCCAACCTCGGCGACGTGGTGCGCGCCCTCAACACGCTGGGGGTCACCCCGCGGGACCTGCTGGGAATCATGCAGGCGATCAAAGCGGCCGGCGCCCTCAACGCCGAGCTGAGCGTCATGTAGGCGGGGGAGACGATGGAGATCAATACGCAGCTACCGGTGATCCCGCTGACCGCCGCCACCCCCAAGCTCCCCGCGGATCCCGCCGCGGCGAAGGACCAGGCCGCCATCAAAAAGGCCGCCCGCGGTTTCGAGGCGATGTTCCTGGGGATGATGATGAAGTCGATGCGCGCGACGGTGGGCGAGAACAAGCTGACCGGCGGGGGGCGCGGCGAGGAAACCTTCCGTTCCCTGCTCGACCAGCAGTACGCCGATGCCGCCGCCAACGGCGGGGGGGTGGGGCTGGCCGGCATGCTGGAGCGGGAACTGACCCGCCAGCAGCACCCGGTCCCCCCGGGAGGAAGTCATGGTGATAAATAGCGCAGCCTACAAGGTGCAGCTCACCCGGACCGACGCGGCCTCCACCGACGGGGCACCCACCCCGTCCAGCCAGGCTGCCGCGCAGCAGCCGCAGCAAAAAAGCCAGGACCGGGTCAGCATCTCCTCCAAGGAGCTCGGGATCGACCGGCTCAAGCGGGAGCTGGACGCCCTGCCCGAGATGAGGATGGACCGGGTGGCGCTGGCCCGGCAGAACATGCAGGGAGGAGGCTACCGGGTCGATCCCGCCCTCCTCGCCCAGAAAATGATCGAACAGCACTCAAGTCTGTAAGGGAGAAGCCGAATGAGAGTTAGCATAGCCGAACTGGTTGCGGCCCTTGGCGAAAAGGGGTCTCTGATGAGGGAACTGAAGAGGCTTTTGCAGGTGGAACAGTCCTGCCTGGTGACGCTGGACCTGGCTAAGCTGGAGGAAAACCAGCAGCAGATCCAGGGGGCCATGGAGAAGCTGTCGGGGCTTTCCGAGCGCTGCCGCGGGATGATCGCTGCGCTCTCCGCCGAGCTCGGGCTCTCCGGAGGGGCGGCCCTTTCCCCGATCATCGCACGGCTGCCGGCCGAGGAGCAGGCTTCCCTCAGGGAGGCCCAGCGGACGGTGGCGGCCGATTCCCGGGAGCTCGGGGGGGCGCTGGCCCTGAACCGCGGGCTTTTGGAAGATTCCCTCACCTTCGTCAACCAGTCGGTCGGCTTCTTCAACCGGCTCTTCAATCCCGGCGACACCTACGGGATGGCGGGCTCGCTGGTCTCCAGGCGCGGCGGGAGCCGGTTCGTCTGCAAGGAGGTCTAAATGAGCATCAGCTCGATCTTCGATATCGCCGCCTCCGGGGTGGCCGCCCAGCGTTTCGGCATGGAAGTGACCGGCGAGAACATCGCCAACGTCAACACCACCGGCTATGCACGCCAGCAGGTGATGCTGCAGACCGGGCCGATCACCACCGGCACCAACGGTTTCCCGATGGCCACCGGGGTGGAGGTCCAGACGGTGCGCCGCGCCTACGACGGGATGCTGCAGCAGCAGATCGTGAGCGGCAACTCCACCTACCAGCAGAACCTCACCCGCCAGACCGCCTTGCAGCAGATCCAGCCCTCGCTGAACGAGCTTTCCACCGACGGGCTCGGGAGCGCGGTGAGCAAGTTCTTCTCCGCCTGGCAGGACCTTTCCACCAACCCGGGAGGGACCGCTGAGCGGCAGGCGCTGATGACCGCCACCAACGTGATGACCGACGATTTCCACCAGGTGAGCTCCACCCTCTCCGGGGTGGCCAAGAACGCCGACACCAGCCTGGCCGGGATGACCGCCAACCTGACCGGCAACGCGAAGGATCTCGCCCTGGTCAACCAGCAGATCATCGCCACCACCGCAGTGGGAGGCAACGCCAACGAGCTTTTGAACCAGCGCGACCAGCTGATCCAGCAGATGTCGCAGACGGCGGGAATCTCCTCCACCATCAACTCGGACGGCACCGCCACCGTATCGCTTGCGGGCGGGGAGACGCTGGTCAACAGCACCAAGTACGCAACCGTCTACACCAACACCAACGCCTCCGGGACCAACGATATCCTGATCACCGGGATAGGGAACCCTCCCCCGGCCAACACCCCGGCCTCCGACACCAACGTCTCGGCCACCATCGGCGGGCCCAACAACAGCCAGGGGACCATCGGCGGCGCCTTGCAGGTGCGCGACACCATCGTACCGGGGTACCTCTCGAGCCTCAACGAGATGGCCTCCCAGCTGGTCTCGACGGTCAACACCCAGCACAAGACGGGGTACGCCCTGGACGGGACCACCGGCAACAACTTCTTCGACCCTGCCGGGACCACCGCGGCGAACATCGCCATCGATCCCCTGCTGACCGTCCAGAAGATCGCCGGCGGGCTCCCGACCGCCACCGACCCGATCCCGACCAGCGCGAACAACAACGGCAACGCGCTCGCCATCGCCAACCTGCAGAAGAGCCCGGTCGCCTTCACCACCGGCAACGCCACCTTCAGCAGCTACTACAATGCCATGGTGGCCAAGGTGGGGGTGGACACCCAGAGCGCCCAGAACACCACCACCCAGGGGCAGTCGTTCCTGAACCAGCTGAATAACCTCTGGCAGTCCAACGCCGGGGTCTCCCTGGACGAGGAGCTGACCAACCTGACCCGCTACCAGCAGGCCTTCCAGGGGTCCGCCAAGGTGATCAGCGTGGCTACCTCCATGCTCGACACCGTGCTCGGCCTGATCCAGTAGGCCCAAAGGAGACCGACATGCGTATCACCGCCAACATGACCGCCGATAACGCGCTCTACAACATCCAGCAGCAGCGCCAGACGCTGGACGCCCTGCAGGAGCAGGCCTCCTCCGGGAACCTGGTGAACCGCCCCAGCGACAACCCGCTCTCCACCCGGCAGATCCTCGACATCCAGAACCAGATCGCCAGCGGGGACCAGTACAACTCCAACATCCAGAAGGCCCAGCTCCTTTTGAACGTCTCCAGCACGGCGCTCAACTCCATGGGGGACATCATGACCCAGGTGAAGCAGATCGCCGGCAAGTTCGCCTCGGGTTCCACCGACTCCACCGCCATCGCGGGCGCGGTGAGCAACCTCACCCAGCTGAAGGGGCAGCTGATCGACCTCGGGAACACCCAGTACGGCGACCAGTACGTCTTCGGCGGCTTCAAGAACGGCCAGCCTTTCGACGCCGCGGGGAATTTCACCGGCACCAGCGATTCCCTCAACATCCCGATCTCGTCGAGCAGCCAGGTCTCCACCTCGGTCTCCGGCGGGAACCTGCTGCGCGGCGGAACCCCTCCGGCCGCGGTCGGTTCGGGCGCCACCGCCGGCAACCAGCCGGTGGACGTTCTCGGGGGGATCGACGCCCTGATCACCGCCATCTCCACCAATAACACCAGTGCCATCAACGACGGGATCAAGAACATGAAGGCGGGGAGCGACCAGTTAAACGCCAGCATCTCGGACGTGGCCGGCCGGCTCACCAGGCTGAGCAACATGCAGAGCATGATCACCAACAACCAGAACACCCTGAAGGACGCCTACGGCAACCTGCAGAACGTGGACCTGGCCAAGGTGGGGGTGCAGCTGAGCCAGCAGACCACCGCCTTCAACGCGGCCCTCTCCACCACCGCCAAACTGACCCAGCTCTCGCTTCTCGACTACATGCAGTAGAGAGGGGGCAGGGGCGCACGCCGAAAGAGCCGGACGGAGAGGCTGAGTTCCGTCCGGCCTTTTTTTTGCAGCGTCCCCGATAGCGCTAAAGGTTTTCCGGTTACCGCCGAAAATGTAAGTAGCGGTCACGGCCGCTCCACCAAGAAACTCCCCTCAGAAGGTGACGGTATGATCAAGGTAACCACCAGGGACGGCAGCGAGTTGTTCCTCAACTGCGACCTCATCGAGTTCATCACCGAGACCCCCGACACCCACATCACCCTCTCCAACGGCAACCGCTACCTGGTGCTGGAGCCGGCCAAGGTGATCATCGGGCGGATGGTGAGCTTCAAGGCCAGGCTTTTGAGGCTCGGGATGGCAGGCGGGAGGCGTTACCTCCGCAGGAGCAAAGCCGACAATTTTCATCCCCAGTGCGGGATCTAACCAGTAACCCCAGGCCGTTATGGATATCGCAAGCATCATAGGAATTCTGATGGGGTTTGGCGCCGTGTTCGGCGGCGCTGCCCTCGAAGGGCTGCACATGGGGGCCCTGATCCAGCCCACCGCGGCGATCATCGTGCTCGGTGGTACCTGTGCGGCTACCTGCGTCAGCTTCCCTATGGCTACCCTTTTGACTGCCGTGAAGGACCTGAAGAAGGTCTTTCTCCCTCCCAAGGACGATCCCGAGGCGGTCATCAAGAACATCATCAACTACGCGGCCAAGGCGCGCAGAAACGGTCTCATCTCGCTCGAGCAGGAGGCCCAGACGGTGAAGGACTCCTTCACCAAGAAGGGGATCTCGCTGGTGGTGGACGGCATCGACCCCCAGAAGCTCAGGGAGACCATGGAGATCGAGCTCTCCAGTTTCGAGGCCCACGGCAAGGGGAGCGCCGAGGTCTTCGAGTCCGCCGGCGGTTTCGCCCCCACCATCGGCATCATCGGCGCCGTGCTCGGCCTGATCCACGTCATGAGCAACCTCTCCGACGCCTCCAAGCTCGGCGGCGGCATCGCGGTCGCCTTCGTGGCCACCATCTACGGCCTCATGACCGCCAACATCATCTGCATCCCCTTCGGCACCAAGCTGAAGCACCGCCTGAAAGAAGAGCTGCTCCAGAAGGAGATGGTGATCGAGGGGCTGATAGCCATCCAAAACGGCGAGAACCCCCACTTCATCGAGCAGAAACTCAGGGCCTACATGCACGAGCCGGGCGAGAAGAAGGGGAAATAGATGGCCAGAAAGAAAGAGCCCGAAAAGGAGCCAAACCACGAGCGGTGGCTGGTCTCCTACGCGGACTTCATCACGTTGCTCTTTGCCGTCTTCGTCACCCTCTACGCCATGAGCCAGAGCGACAAGAAGAAGGTGGAGGAGGTGATGCAGTCGCTCCGCGAATCCTTCGGGTACAGCACGAGCTCCCCCGCCTCCAAGCCGGCGGTCATCGAGTCCGGCACCATCAGCGTCATCCCCTCCATGCGCAAGATCACCCAGGTTCCGCGCCACGGGAAGAGCCGCGGCGGCGAGCAGGATTTCAAGAACACCAAGGCCTCCATCGAGGCGTACCTGATGAAGGCCGGGGCAATGGGGAAGGTCACCGTCTCCATCACCCAGCGGGGCCTGGTGGTGAGCCTCAAGGAGGCCGGCTTCTTCGACTCGGCGAGTGCGACCCTGAGGCCCTCCTCGTACACGCTCCTGAACGACGTCATCAGCTCGCTCTCCAGCTATTCCAACTCCATCCGCGTCGAGGGGCACACCGACAACGAGCCGATCAGCTCGCGGGCCTTCCCGTCCAACTGGGAGCTCTCCACCGCCCGCGCCACCTCGGTGCTGCAGTACCTCATCCGCAACGGCGATTTCGACCCCGCCAGCATCTCGGCGGCCGGCTACGGCGAGTACCGCCCGGTGGCCGACAACGACACCGAGGAGGGACGGCAGAAAAACCGCCGGGTGGACATCGTCCTCCTCTCCGAGCAAGGGCAGCGGAACGAGCCGTAGTCCGGCCGGTCAGACCAGTCAGACCAGTCAGACCAGTCAGACCAGTCAGACCAGTCAGACCAGTCAGACCAGTCAGACCAGTCAGACCAGTCAGACCAGTCAGACCAGTCAGACCAGTCAGACCAGTCAGACCAGCCTGGCCGCGCCGTCATCCTGACCCCTCGCTGTCAAACAATTGACCCTTACCCCTCCTTTCCGCCGAACCCCCTCCAAAAACGCCACCTTAGCCCCCCTTCCGCGCTGGTACGGTAGTTGCTCACCTTTGGTGTCCACTCCCAACTCCAATGCAAAGGAACCACCATGAAGGTATCCATGCCCAGCGGCTCCACGCACGGCTGGGGGATCGCCGGCCGCTATCTCGAGGCCGAGATCGCCAAACTTCCCCCCGTGGAAGGAGTCACCCTCCACTGCATGACCCGCGCCCTCGCCCCGCACCGCCCCGAAGAGTGGAACGCCATCAACATCGGCTACTGCTTCTTCGAGGACAACATCGAAATCCTCAACTTCACCCGCGAGGCGGCCCGCCGCTGGGACTTCATCGTGGCCGGTTCCAAGTGGTGCGAGTACCACCTGCGGATCGGCGGCGTCAAGGAGACCTGCACCATCCTGCAGGGGGTCGATCCCGCCAACTTCTTCCCGCTTCCGCTCCCCCCCGACGACCGCTTCGTCGTCTTCTCGGGAGGAAAGTTCGAGCTCCGCAAAGGGCAGGACATCGTCATCGCCGCCATGAAGGTCTTCATGGAACGCCACCGCGACGCCTGGCTCTCCTGCAGCTGGACCAACCAGTGGCCCTTCTCGCTCGCCACCATGGGCTCCTCCCCCTTCATCTCCTACCGCCACGACGAGGAGGACTTCCTGACCCTCCCCGAGCGGACCATCCTGATGAACGGTCTCGACCCCACCCGCATCTATGCCCACCCCCTGGTGGACAACGCCGCCATGCGCGCCATCTTCGCCCAGACCCACCTCGGGCTCTTCCCCAACCGCTGCGAGGGGGGAAACAACATGGTGATGTGCGAGTACATGGCCTGCGGCCGGAGCGTGATCGCCTCCGCCACGAGCGGCCATGCCGACGTCATCACCCCCGACATCGCCTATCCCCTCACCCGCTACCGCCCGATGGTGGTCGGCAGCGGCCCGGTGACCGCCGTCTGGGAGGAGCCGTCGCTCGAAGAGGTGATCGAACAGCTGGAGGAGGTCTACCGGCACCGCGACCAGCTGGCCGCCACGGGGGCTAAGGCCGCCGAGGCGATGACTTCCTTGAGCTGGGCCTCGGCCGCCCGCCAGTTCCATTTCCTCGCCACCAAGCTGGCCGCCCGCGCCGAGTTCGCAGGAAAGCGCGGTGTCTAACCTTCCCGGGACAGCCGGCAACCCCGGCGACCTGTTTGCCCGCGCCCTCACCCTCCACCGCGAGGGGAGGTTCGCCGAGGCGGCCGAGATCTACCGGCTGCTGGCCGGACAGCCCGGGCCGCTCTCCGCCAACGCCCGCATCAACCTGGGAGCCATCCTGGCCGGGGAGGGAAGGCACGAGGAGGCGCTACTCCACTACCGCGAGGTGCTCGCCGAGCGGGGCGATGAGCCGCTCGCCCTCAACAACATGGGAAACTCCCTGTTCAGGCTCGGGCGCTTCCCGGAGGCCGCCGCCTGTTTTTCCCGGGCGCTCGCCCAGGCTCCCGATTGCCAGGAGGCGCGGCTGGGGCTCGGGGCCTCCCTGCAGCGCGACGGCGACGCCGAAGGGGCCATCGCTTGCTTCCGCGAGGCGCTCCTCCGCGACCCCGGCAGCGCCGAAGCCCATTGGAACCTGGCGCTTGCCCTGCTCATCAGCGGCCGCTTCGAGGAGGGTTGGCGCGAGTACCGGTGGCGCTGGGAAAAGGATTCCTTCACCTCGCCAAGGCGCCTTTTCCGGGAACCGGCCTGGGACGGCTCGCCGCTTGGCGGCCGCCGTATCCTGGTCCACGCGGAGCAGGGGTTCGGGGACACCATCCAGTTCGTGAGGTACCTCCCGCTGGTCGCGGCCCTGGGGGGGACGGTGATCGCCGAGGTCCAGGCCGAGACCCTGCGCCCCCTGCTCGAAACCATGCCGGGGGTGGCCGAGGTCTGCGTGATGGGTGAGCCGCTTCCCCCCTTCGACCTGCAGACCCCGCTCCTCTCCCTGCCGCAGCTCTTCGGCACCACCCTCGACACGGTCCCGGCCCGGGTGCCGTACCTTGCCGCCGATCCCGCCAGGGTGGCCCAGTGGCGGGAACGCCTGGAGATCCACGACGGTCTCAGGGTGGGGCTCGTCTGGGCCGGGAAGCCGCAGCCGGATCCCTTCCGCTCCTGCACGCTCGAAGAGCTCGCTCCCTTGGGGGATATTCCCGGCGTGAACCTCTACTCGCTGCAGCTGGGAGGATCTCCGGCAACCGCCGGGCCGGAAATCACCGACCTGACCCCGCTCATCGCCGACTTCGGAGATACCGCCGCCCTCATCGCCCACCTTGACCTGGTCGTCTCGGTGGACACCGCGGTGGCCCATCTGGCGGGGGCGCTGGGAAAACCGGTCTGGCTGATGCTTCCCAAAGGGGGGGACTACCGCTGGCTCTTGGCCCGGGAGGATTCCCCCTGGTACCCCACCATGACGATCTTCCGTCAGCAGCGGCAGGGGGACTGGACGCCGGTGGTGGAGCGGCTGGCCGGAAGGCTCGAGGAAGAGGGGGGGCGGCTCATGGAGGGCGCGGTGGCCGCGGCTCCCTTCGACGGGTGGCGGCAGTACCGCTGCGGCGTCTACCTGGCCGCCCGCGGGCGCCATCCCGAGGCCACCGTCCGCTTCACCAAGGCCTCCCAGTTCCTGCCGGGGAGGTGGGAGCCCCACTACTCCCTGTCGGCCTCACTGCAGCTCATGGGGAGGGTGGCCGAGGCGGCAGTCAGCCTCGAGGAGGCGGTCAACTGCGGAGGGGACCTCCCGGTCGTCCACGAGGCGCTCGGGATCATGCGGCAGATGCTGGGGGATCTGGAAGGAGCGGTGGAGGCCTACCGGCGCGCCGTCGAGCTCGATCCCTCCCTGATCAAGGCCCGCTACAACCTCGCCACCGCGCTCAAGGAGAGCGGGCGCTTCCACGAGGCGAGGAGCGGTTTCGCCGAGGTGGTGAGGCTTGCCCCCGGCCACGCGGACGGCCACTGGAACCTGGCGGTCACCGCCCTTTTGACCGGCGACTTGGCGACCGGGTTCCGGGAGTTCGAGTGGCGCTTTAGAAAGAGCGAGCATCCCCCCGTCCGCCGCTGGCAGTCGCATCCCCGCTGGGACGGCTCGCCGCTCGAGGGCCGTACCATCCTCCTGTGGGGTGAGCAGGGGCTGGGAGATACCCTTCAGTTCGTCCGTTATGCCCCCCTGGTCGCCCGCCGCGGGGGAAGGGTGATGGTGGAGGTGCAGTCCGCCTCACTCGGCTCGCTCATCGCCCGGGTGGAAGGGGTCGGCGCCGTCGTGGTGGCGGGCGAGGAACCTCCCGGCTTCGACCTGCAGGCCTCCCTGCTGGACCTTCCCGCCCTCTTCGGAACCGGACTCTCCACGGTCCCGGCCGGCGTCCCCTACCTTTCCGCCGATCCCGGCTCCCTGGAGCGGGCTGCCGCGGCGATACCGTGCGTCGGGAGCCTTCGGATCGGGATGGTCTGGTGCGGCAATCCGCAGCACGCCAACGACGCCAACCGCTCGCTCCCGCTGGAAAAGCTCGCCCTCCTGGAGGGGCTTCGCGGGGTGACCTTCTATTCGCTGCAGGTGAGCGAGGAGGCGGTCCGGCGGGAGGCGGAATCGCCGCTTGCGCTGGTACCCCTTGCCCCCTCCATCGGTGGCTTCACGGATACCGCGGCGCTCGCCTCCCGGCTCGACCTGGTGATCGCCGTCGACACCTCGGTGGCCCATCTCTGCGGAGGGCTCGGGCTTCCGGTCTGGGTGCTCGTCCCCTTCATCCCCGACTGGCGGTGGATGGCGGAGCGCGAGGACTCCCCCTGGTACCCCACCATGCGGCTCTTCCGCCAGCAGCGCCCCGGCGATTGGGATGGCGTGCTGGCGCGGGTGAAGCAGGCGCTGGCCGGGCTGGTGACGCAGCCGTCTCCCCCTTCTTCCGCCGATCACCGGGAGCGGGGGCTCGTCCTCAGTCAGGAGGGGCGCTTCGCCGAGGCGGTCCCCGAGCTGCGGCTCGCCTTGGAAGATCATCCCGGCGACGTCGAACTCCTCAACAATCTCGGTTGTGCGCTGGCCGGGGGAGGGGCCCACGGGGAGGCGATCGGCTGCTACGGCCGGGCGGTGGCCCTGGTCCCCTCCTTCATGGCGGCCCACTACAACCGGGGGAATAGCCTCAGGTCGCTGGGACGGGCGGCCGACGCGGAGGAGAGTTACCGGCGGGCCCTGGCGCTCGAACCGGGGCTTCCCCAGGGGTGGCACAACCTGGCCCTTGCCCTGCAGGACCAGGGGAAGGGGGACGAGGCGAAGGAAGCCTATGAGGCCGCCCTGTCGATCAGGCCCGATTACCTGGAGGCGCGCCACAACCTCGGTGAGCTTTACCATGGCCGGGGGGAGCTCGACGCCGCCGAGGCCTGTTTCCGTCAGGTCCTCTCGCGGGATCCCCGCTATCTCCCTTCCTGGAACGCGCTGGGGATCGCCCTCCAGGTCCGCTACCGGCTGGAGGAGGCGGTGGAGTGCTACCAGACCGCGCTGGCGCTCGATCCCCATTACCTGCACGCCCTCAATAACCTCGGCTCCGCCTGGAAGGCGCTGGATCAGCCGGAACGCTCGATGGAGTGTTACCGGAGGGTGCTCGAGCTCGATCCCGGCTATGCGGACGCCCACTGGAACCTCGCCCTCGTGCAGCTTTTGATGGGGGAGTACCGGGAGGGGTGGCGGGGGTACGAGTGGCGCTTCGAGAAGGTCGATCCCATCCCGCGGCGCGACTATCCGCAGCCCCGTTGGGACGGAAGCCCGCTGCACGGCAAGACGATCCTCCTCCACTGCGAGCAGGGGTTCGGCGATACCATCCAGTTCGTCCGCTACGCCGCCGAGGTGGCCCGCCGCGGCGGGGAGGTGGTGGTCGAGTGCCAGTCCGCCGCCATCAAGGCGGTGGTGGCGACCGTTCCCGGCGTTTCGTGCGTGGTGGCGCGCGGGGAGGAGCTCCCCCGCTTCGACGTCCATGCCCCGGTGATGAGCCTGCCCTATCTCTGCGGGACCACGCTCGCCACCGTGCCCGCCGATGTCCCGTACGTTGCCGCCGACCCGCGGCTGGTGGAGAAGTGGCGGGAGCACCTTCCGGCGGATGGCTTGCGGGTCGGGCTGGTATGGGCGGGGCGGAAGAGCTACAAGGATGACGCCAAGCGGTCGCTGGCGCTGGAGCGGTTCGCGCCCCTCGCCAAGGTGGCGGGAGCCCGTTTTTACTCGCTGCAGGTGGGGGAAGGGGCGGATCAGGCCGCCTCGCCGCCGGCGGGGCTCGAGGTGGTCGACCTCGGCTGCTCCATCCGGGACTTCGCGGACACCGCCGCCATCATGGCGAATCTCGACCTGGTGATCGCGGTGGACACCGCCGTGGCCCATCTCGCCGGAGCGCTGGCGAAGCCGGTCTGGGTGCTCTTGCCGACCGGCAACGACTGGCGCTGGCTGATGGAGCGGGAGGACTCCCCGTGGTACCCGACCGCGCGGCTCTTCCGGCAGCGGCGCCAGGGGGACTGGGACGAGGTGCTGGCACGGGTGGCCGCCGAGCTCCGGCGGCTGGCACGTCCGGCTGGTCCGACTGGTCCGACTGGTCCGGCAGCGAGGTCGCCATGGACCTGCTAGCCGAGCTGCAACGCGCCCTGAACGCCAACGACCCTGCCCGCGCCGCCGAGCTCTGCTCGCAGCTGCTGGACGCCAACCCCGACCGTGTCGATCTTTTGACGCTGGCCGCCACCCTGGCCCGCCAGCTCGGACGGCCGGAAGCCGCCCTCGGCTTCCTGTCGCGGGCGGCGGAGCTGCACCCCTCGGTCCCCGAGCTCCAGAACAACCTCGGCGTCATCCTCGAGGACCTCGGCCGCCACGCCGAGGCGGCCAAGAGCTGCCGCCGGGCTATCGACCTGCGACCCGGTTACGGCGACGCCTACGCCAACCTCGGCAACTCCCTGAGAAGCCTCGGCGACTTCGACGAGGCGGCGGCGAGCTTCCGCCAAGCCCTGGCCATCGACCCCGCCTGCACCGACGCCCTCTACAACCTCGGGAACCTCCTCCGCTTCCTCGGGAGATGGGAGGAGGCGGTGGAAAGCTACCGCACCCTGCTCTCCCTCCTTCCGGGGCACCTCTCCGGCTGGATCAACCTGGGGGGCTCGCTCCTCAAGCTCAACCGCTTCCAGGAGGCCATCGAGGCGGAACGGCGCGCCCTGGCGCTGGACCCCTCCAACGCCGACGCCCATTGGAACCTCTCCCTCGCCCTCCTCACCCTCGGCGACTACCGGAACGGCTGGCGCGAGTACGAGTGGCGCCTGAAAAAACCCGCCGCCGGCTACGGATTGACGGCGGCGGGACGTCCGCTCTGGGACGGAAGCCCCCTTGAAGGGCGCACCCTCCTCATCCGGGGCGAACAGGGGCTCGGCGACCTGTTGCAGTTCTTCCGCTTCGTCCAGCTGCTGGCCGGGCGCGGGGAGCGGGTGGTGCTCGAGTGCCCCCCCCAGCTCCTTTCCCTCATCGCCTCCCAAAACCCGGCCATCGCCTGCTTCCCGGCGGGGGGGAATCCTCCGCCGTTCGACTGCTTCGCCTACCTGATGAGCCTTCCCGACCTGCTCGGCATCACCCTCGAGAACCTCCCCGCCGCCATCCCCTACCTCGCGGCGGACCCGGAGCGGAAGAGGGCCTGGGGAGAGCGGATCGGCAAGGAGGGCGCCGCCGTCGGCCTCGTCTGGGCCGGGAGTGCCACCTATCTCAACGACCGCTACCGTTCGCTTCCCCTCGCCGCGCTGTCCCCCCTGGCCGCCCTCGCCGGAGTCCGGCTCTACAGCCTCCAGGTGGGAAGCGCCTCGCAGGATCTCGCCACCGTCCCCTGGGGCGGCCGGGCCGCCGACCTCGCGCCGGAGCTGACCGATTTCGCCGAGACCGCCGCCGCCGTCGCCAACCTCGACCTGGTGGTGACCGTCGACACCGCGGTGGCGCATCTGGCGGGCGCCCTGGGGAAACAGGTCTGCCTCCTCCTCCCGTTCTCCGGCGACTGGCGCTGGCTCGACGGACGCAACGACTCCCCCTGGTACCCGGGGATGCGGCTCTACCGGCAGCCCACTCTCGGCGACTGGGAGCCGGTGATCGCCTCCCTTGTGAGGGATCTCGTGCCGGAGCCGGATGGCCTCAACCGGCTCTTCCGGGAAGCCAACGCCCTGCGGGAGGCGGGCAGCCTCGACCAGGCGATAACCGCCTACCGGAGCCTGCTGGACCTTCTCCCCGGGGCGGCCGAAGTCCACAACAACCTCGGCCTGGCCCTCCAGGACGCCAAGCGCCCCGGCGAGGCCGAGGAGAGTTACCGTACCGCCTTAAGGCTCAACCCCGAGCTCGCCGACGCCTGCAACAACCTGGGGACCATCCTGGTCTCCCGCGGCGGGTACGAGGAGGCCGAGCCGTTTTTCCGCCGGGCGCTGGACCTTCGCCCCGGCTACCTTCCCGCCTTAACGAACCTCGGCGCCTGCCTCCAGGTGCTGGAGCGGCCGGGAGAAGCGGTGGAGCTCTACCGGCGGGCCATCGTGCTCGCGCCCGAGGCGATGGAGCCCCGCATCAACCTGGGGACCGCGTGGCAGGAGCTCCGCCAGCCGGAGGCCGCGGTGGCGGTCTACCGGGAGGCCCTGAAGAGGGAGCCGGATAACCCCGAGCTGCACTGGAACCTCGCCCTGACCCTGTTGAGCCTGGGGGACTTTAAAAACGGCTGGCGCGAGTACGAGTGGCGCCGGGTCACCTCCCCCTCTGCTCTCGGCCCCTCCCCGGCCCCCGGCGAGTGGGAGGCCGCCCTGCGTCCCGGCCGCACCATCCTGATCGATTGCGAGCAGGGGCTCGGGGACACGCTCCAGTTCGTCCGCTACGTTCCGCTGGTGGCCGCCCGGGGGGCCAACGTGCTCCTTCGCTGCCAGTTCCCATCCCTGAAGCCGCTCTTGACCAGGGTCGCCGGGGTCTCGGCGGTCTACGCGCGGGGCGAGGAGCTTCCCCCCTTCGACCAGGCGATCCCGCTCCTGAGCCTTCCGGCCGTCTTCCGCACCACCATGGCGACCGTCCCCGCTACCCCTTACCTCAGCGCCGATCCCGACCGGGTGGCCGCCCTGGCCGGCCTCGTCGCCGGAAACGCCGCCGGAAAGGCCTCCCTGAAGGTGGGGCTCGTCTGGCGGGGAGGGCCGCTTCCCCGTAACCGCGCCTGCCCCTACCCGGAATTGGCCATGCTGGCGGGGGTCGAGGGGGTGGAGTTCTTCTCACTGCAGATCGGCGAGCGGCCGGACCGGGAGCTCCTCCCCGCCGCCGACCTCTCCGGAGAGCTGACCGATTTCGGGGCGACCGCCGCCCTGGTCTCCCATTTCGACCTCGTCATCTCGGTCGATACCGCCTGCGCCCACCTCGCCGGGGGGATGGGGAAGCCGCTCTGGCTCCTCCTCCCCTACGCCTGCGACTGGCGCTGGCTCCCCGCCTCGGACCGCTCCCCCTGGTACCCTTCCATGCGGATCTTCCGCCAGGAGCAGCCCGGCGACTGGAAGGGGGTGCTCGCCCGCGTGCGCACCGGGCTTGCGGCCGCCACTTCCGCCCGCGTTGCCAGCGCTGGGGCGGGAGGCTGGCGGATGAATTAATTATAATTCTGCCGCCTCATTTATAATTAAAGTTACCGCCCCCTCAAGCCGATAAAGCGCCCAAGAGCTGAAAGTCCCTCCAGAATAGAGGGGTTCACTCGTGGGCGTTTTTTCGTGCGCCCGCGTCGATACAAACCGCAGAAACCACCGGCCTAGAAGGCCGGAACATCCAGAAAGGAGAACGACCATGGCAGTCAGCGACATCTCTCTCACCGCAGGCATGAGGACCAACCTTCTTAACCTCCAGCAGACCAGTCAGCTTTTGAACCGTACCCAGCAGAGGCTCTCCTCGGGCAAGAACGTCAACAGCGCTCTCGATAACCCGACCAACTACTTCGCGGCCCAGAACGCGAACCAGCGCGCCGGCGACCTCGCCGACCGTAAAGACGGGCTCTCCGAAGCCGTCCAGACCGTCAGCGCCGCCAACGCAGGCATCACCGCGATCACCGGCCTGATCCAGGCCGCCAAAGGTATTGCCACCTCCGCCCTCTCCACCTCCGACACCAACGTGCAGTCCAAGCTGGCCGCCCAGTACGACACCATCCGCAGCCAGATCGACAACCTCTCCTCCGACTCCGGGTACCAGGGCTTGAACCTCCTGAGCTCGGTCAACACCCTGACCGTCAACTTCAACGAGACTGCCTCCTCGTCGCTCAAGGTCATCGGCTTCCAGGCCAATGCCACCGGCCTGAGCCTCACCGGCGCCAGCAACAACTGGCAGACCACTTCGGACATCACCTCCGACTCGGCGAAGATGGACTCGGCGATCACCACCCTGAGGACCAACACTCAGACCCTGGCCGCCAACCTGAACATCATCACCACCCGTCAGAACTTCACCGACAGCATGATCAACACGCTGCAGACCGGTGCGGACAACCTGACGCTGGCCGATATGAACCAGGAAGGCGCCAACATGCTGATGCTGCAGACCCGTCAGAGCCTGGGCACCACCTCGCTCTCGATGTCGTCGCAGGCGGCACAGGCGGTCCTGAGACTCTTCTAGATCCATAGGCACCAAATGCCGGGGCGGGGAGCGGACTCCCCGTCCCGCATTACCTCTGAGAGGAGGTAAACCATGTCCATCGCCACGATACAGGCCGAGACGGTGGCCCCGCAGCCACCCGGGCAGGCCGACAGCTTCCCCGTCCCGCAGGACTCCCCCCGCGACACCACGACTACCTCCACGACCGCTAACGACCAGGTGCAGATTACGGGACGGCTCGGGACGGCCCTGCAGCAGCTGCAGGATAAAAACGACCAGCAGAATGGCCTCGCGGACGCCATCCGGAGCAGCCATCGTGCGGCGGCCTCTCTTCGCCAAAAGCTTGACTCCGCGAAGGCTCCCCTGCAGACCATCGTCAAGAATTTCCCCCCCTTCGCCCCCGAGGACAAGGAGCGGATGAAGCTTTTGATGAGCTATTCCTCCCTCCGCAAGGAGATCGACGAGCTGACCTTCCCCCCTCCCCCCGACGTGGTCCAGGCCCACAAGGTGCCGGCGGTTCCGGCGACCCTTCCGCAGGGTGCCACCGATAGTCAAATTAATGACCACCTCGCCAAACTTGACGCGGCGTCGGCCGCGGTGGGGGATTTCCAGAGCTCGCTGGCGGCGGGAACCGCCTCGCTGGTGACCAATTCCGGCTCCACATCGTTGTTTTCAGGGCCTTCCGGCGCCACTGCCGGGGCTACGGCGGCTCCGCTGGCCGATTCCTCCGCCTGGCAACTCAGCGCGGAAGTTGGCCGGCAATTTGCATCCTCAGTTGCCCAGGGGGTGACGGTCGACGGCCACCTCCAATTCCTGAAAGGATTGGGCTAGCTGATATGTCGCTAAAAATCACCTTGAAAGGCAACGAGCGGCTGATTGTCGGTGGGGCGGTGGTCAGAAACGGGGGCAAGGGGACGATTCTCTTCATCGAGAACACCGTGCCGATTCTCCGCGAGAAGGACATCCTGGGGGAGAAGGACGCCACTACCCCCTGCAAACGGGTCTACTTCACCATACAGCTCATGTATATCGATGAGGCCAACGTGCCGCAGTACCGTACCACCTATCTGGACCTGGCCCGGGACATCCTCGAGGCTGCCCCCAGCACCGCCAGCTACCTTGAGCAGATCAGTACGCGGATAGAGGACGGCAACTATTACCAGGCCCTGAAGGCTGCGAGGAATCTCATCGAGTACGAAGAGGAGCTACTTAAAAATGCAAACTAACAGCGCGATCAAAGAGTACATGGGCATTCAGAAGGAGAGCATGTCGGGGCGCGAGCTGGAGGCGTCTGTGTTGACCAAGGCCGGCCTGATGCTGAAGGCCTGCCAGGAAAACTGGGACGCCGCGGACCGTGAAACCAGGCTTTTGGACGCCATCAAGTACAACCAGCGGGTATGGAGCTTCTTCCAGGCCGAGCTCTCCGAGCCGAGCAACCCGATGCCGAAGAAGCTCAGGGAGGACATCCTCAACCTGAGCCTGTTCCTCGACAAGAGGCTCTTCGAGGTCATGGCCTATCCGGACCCGGCCAAGCTTTCCATCGTGATCGACATCAACTTCAACATCGCCGCCGGGCTCAGGACCAATCCCGAGGCCGAAGCCTGATCCGCCGGTAGTTTCAGAAGTTCCACAAGGGGAGGAAAGTGAGTGGGGGGCGACCGTCGCCGGTCGCCTGCATCCCGCTCCCTTGCCTCCTCTTTTTCGTCTGTGCCACCGAGAGCGCCGGCACGGCTTGGCGACGGCTTAAATCCCCCCTGTCCCCCCTTCCGCCTTAGCCAAGGCTTCAGCGGACACGTCGCAAAGGGGGGGACCCTGCGCTGGCTGCTATCCCTCATTCAGGCCGCGTGCCGAAGCCTGCCTCCCTGCCGCCTCCAGGCCCCCCTCCCCTGGAGGGAGGGGCGAGGGGGTGGGGGAGGTATCCACGGAGTGCCGAAGCCTGCCTCCCCCCCACCCTGTCCCTCCCCCTCAGGTGGGGAGGGGACCTGGGGCTACCTCCAGCAACGCAGCCTCCAGCTCGCGGGTGACGCCCGCGCCGTCGAGAAGCGGCGAGGCCTGCAGCCGCTCCCGCATCCCGCTCCGCATCTTCGCCAGCGCCTCCCGGTTCCCCGCCAGGCCGCGGGCGATCTCCAGGTACTCCTCCGGATTCACCGCCACCAGGTTTCCCAGTCCGCAGTTCCCCAGCATGGTCGCGCCGGTGCGCGAGGCATGCCGGCTCCCCGCCATGGTCACCACCGGAACCCCCATCCAGAGCGCCTCGCAGGTGGTCGTCGTCCCGTTGTAGGGAAAGGTGTCCAGGCCGATGTCGACCTTGCCGTAGTGGGCCAGGTGCGTCAGCGTGGTGGGATGCCCCTCGTGGAGCTCGACCCGTTCCGCAGCAATCCCCTCCCTCTCGAAGAACTCCATCAGCCGCCGGCGTACCTGCCCATCAGCAAGCGGCTTGGCCTTCACCAGCAGATGCGCCTCCGGGACCTCCCGCAGGAGGCGGCACCAGAGCGCCAGCACCTCGGGGGTGACCTTGGCGAGATTGTTGAACGAGCCGAAGGTGATCCTGCCACTGGTGAGAGAGGGGAGGGGGGCGACCGCCGGGGCCTCCGGGTCGGGGAGGTAGCAGGAGAAGATCCGCGGGAGCCGGATCAGCCGCTCCCGGTGGAACATCTCCCGCCCGGGGGGATCGGCGGTGGCGTCGGTGATCCGGTAGTCCATCTGGGAAAGCCCGGTGGTGTCGGGATAGCCGATCCAGGTGATCTGGATGGGGGCGGGCTTGCGGGCGAAGAGCGGGAGCCGGTTTCCCGAGGTGTGCCCGGCCAGGTCGATCAGGATGTCGATACCGTCTCCGGCGATCATCCGGGCGGCCTGGCGGTCGTCGAGGGTGCGGATCTCCCGCCACCCGTCGGCAAGCGCCTTCAGCCGTTCGGTGACCCGGTCGCCACCCCGCTGGTTGGCGTAGCAGAAGATCTCGAAGCGGCTCTTGTCATGGTGGGCGAGGACCGGCTCGATGAAGCGGGCCACCGAGTGATCGCGGAAGTCGGCCGATACATAGCCGATCCTGATCCGGCCCCGGCTGGCCGGGGGACGTACGGGGGGCGCCTCCTCTTCCGGCTTGGGGGAGAAGGGAGCCGTCGTGGAGGCCTCGATATGTTCCCGGCAGATCTCGCGGTCGCCGAAGCGGTACGAGTAGTGGAGGGCGAAGAGGAGGTTCTGGCGGGCGTCGAGATGATCGGGATCGGCCGCCAGCGCGGCGCGGTAGCGCTCCACCGCCTCGAGGCTTCTCCCCTGGGATTGCAGCACGTTGGCGAGGTTGTAGTTGAGCCGCACCGAGCCGGGGGTAATCCGCACCCCATCGGCGAGAATCGTCTCCGCCTCCCCCAGCATCCCGTGATCCTTCAAAAGGGAAGCGAGGTTGATGCGGGCATCCTGGTACCCAGCTTCCAGCCGGATCGCCTCCTCGAAACAGGGAAGCGCCTCCCCGGCCCTCCCCGCCTGCTGAAGCGCGACACCGAGACCGTTCAACGCCCGGGTGTCCTCCGGCGTGACGGCGAGCGCCTGCCGGAAGTGGAGGATGGCCTGTTCCGGCTCATCCAGTGAGGCCCGGATCACCGCAAGGAGGTAGTGGGCCCGGCCGCAGGCGGGGGCGTTTGCCAGGAGCCCCTCCAGCTGGAGGAGGGCATCTTCCTGCATCCCCTTCTTGAGGAGCAGGCCGGCGTACTTCAAAAGCGCCACGCTCGCGTTTTCGATCTCCCCGGACACGGCCGCCTCCCGCTAGTTCCGGTACAGGGTGATCTGCCGCAGCCGGTCGAGCCTCGCACCCAAAAGTCTCAGTGCCCCCGGTTCCCACTCCTTCAGTTCGGCTACCGCGCAGGAGACGTTGGAGAGTCCGTTACCGATGAACGCCTCGCAGCGGAGCGCCAGCAGGGTGTCGACGATGACCTCCTCCCCGATCCGGTAGCGGCTGAGATGGCGCTGGTAGTGGACCCCCTGGCTGTTGTCGGTGCGGGTGGCGCCGGTGGTGATCACCCGTTCCCCGTAGCGCTTCAGGTACCCGTCGAGGATCTCGCGGTCGTCGGTCATCAGGTACAGCCGCGAGTTGGGGAACTGCCGCAGGTGGCGCTCGATCTCCGAGTGGTAGAGGGTGTTGAGCCTCGTCAGGTTGGGATCTTCCCCCCCCTTGTCGCCGCCGCGCACGTGGAGCGCCAGGTGGGGCTGCCCCGCCATCTTCTCGCGGTAGAAGCACTCCGCCTTGGCAGCGATCCACGGTTTCACCTTGAGGTAGCGGCGGCAAAGGTCGCGGGAGACCTCCTCGCTGCTCAAGCCGTAGAGCTGATGCCCGGGGGGGATCCAGGGGGTGAGGTCGTGTACCCCGTAGTGGAAGTCTCCCACCACCACCTCCTCGTTGCGGTCGAGCGCGTGAAGCGAGGAGAAGCGGGACCAGGGGCCGTCGGCCTGGTTGAGGGTGGCCATGGTCAGGTTGCGCGCGTTCCACTTGGGGGGATAGAAGCTGGCCGCCCTTTCCGCCAGCTCCTCGACCCGGTAGCGGCTGATCGGCTCGAAGAAGCTCTCGAAGGCGTTGGTGGAGGGATCGTCGCTGAAGAGGCTGTTGCCGCCCCACTGCACGACGGGGATCCTCCCGGTGATCTCCGCCAGCAGCAGCTGCCCGATGACGTGATTGACGTCCGACCAGAAGCCGTAACCCCACGCCTTGATCAGCAGGAACCGCTGGCGGCTATCGGCCGGCGGCTTGAGCCGGGCCGACTCCTCCGCCTTGAGCAGCCGGATCCGGGTGGCCACCGAGTGGTCCCCCAGCTCCTGGGCCTCGCCGAAGCCGCGGACGGCGAGCTGCGGCTGTCCGAGGAGAAGCGCAATCTCGCCCAGCATGACGCTGACCGCCGGGCCCGGATAGCCGCGGTCCTGGAGGTAGCGGCAGATCAGTTCGGCGGGGGTGATGAAACCGGCCGCCATCAGCAGTTCGGCGGTCTCGAGGAGGGTCTGGTCCTGGACCGGTTCGATCGGGGTCAGGCTCTGGCACATCCGCAGCCGGAACGCATCGCGGTTGACCGCCGCCGCCAAGTCGGCCGTGGTCTGGCGGTCGAGCGTCTCCTGGATGCCGGGGAGGGCCCGGGATTGGGGGCCGGCGGTCCGCAACAGTTCCAGGTAGCACTGCAGCGCCTGGTCGAGCTTGGCCTCCCGGAGCAGGGCATCCCCGGCCTCGGCGAGGTTTCCCCGCTCACGGGGAGGAACCACCGGGGGGGAAGGGGTCGCCCGCCCGCCGCACCAGGTGCGCCACATGGCGGCGTAGGCCTCTTCCAGCCGGTAGGTGAAACCGATGCCGTCGGTCAGCTCCGAGGCCGCCATCCTGCTTCGCAGGCTCTTCCTCAGCTCCGCCAGGGGGGCGAGGTCGCCGGCCAACTGGGCGGCCGCCTTCTGGTACCGCTCGGGATTCTCGGCCACCAGGTGCCCGAGCCCTACCGACTGAAAGAGCGAGACGCCGACCCGCGAGCGGTGGGTGGCGCCTGCCAACGTCACCACCGGAACCCCCATCCAGAGGGCTTCGCAGGTGGTGGTTGTCCCGTGGTAGGGGTAGGTATCGAGCGCGATGTCGACCTCGTGGTAGAGGGCCAGGTGCTCGCGGTACCCCGGGGTGTTGCCGCGCAGAGTCAGGCGGTCCGGCGAGACCCGGTGGGCGGCGAAGAGCTCGCACAGTCTCTCACGGGTCCGCTCGTCGGCGAGCGAGTACCCCTTCACCAGCAGGGTCGAGCCCGGCACCCGCTTCAGCACGCCGGCCCAAAGCGCCACTGTCTCCACGGTGATCTTTGCCGGATTGTTGAAGGAGCCGAAACGGACGCCGCGGCCGCTCTGGGCCGGGAGCGGCCCCTCCTCGGGTGCCTCCTCGGGGGGAGCGAAGCAGAGGAAAGGAGCGGGGAGCCTGACCAGCGTTTCGGTATGGTAGCGCTCGGTGAGTCCGGGAGGATCGCAGACGGGGTCGGTGAGCCGGTAGTCCACGGCGGCGAGCCCGGTGGTATGCGGGTAGCCGAGCCAGCTCACCTGGACCGGGGCGGGCTTGCGGGCCAAAAGCGGGAGCCGGTTGTCGGCGGTGTGGCCGCAGAGGTCGACCAGGATGTCGATTCCGTCGTTACGGATCATCTCCTCGGCCTTGGCGTCCGGGACCCCGGCGATGTTGACGAAGCGGTCCGCGAGCGCGGCCAGGGCGGCACTCTTCTCGTCCGGTACCGCCACGTTCGAGTAGCAGACGATACGGAAGCGGCTGCGGTCGTGGTGCCGGAGCACCGGCTCGATGAAGCGGGCCACGGCGTGGGAGCGGAAGTCCGCCGAGAGGTAGCCGACTGTGACGATCCTGGCCGGGTCGGGGGTGTTGCGGTGTTCGGCGGCGGGGAGCCGCAGGAGGGCTCCGTAGGCGAAATGCTCGGCGGCCACCTCCTCTTCCGGGATTCCCGAGGGGTAGCAGAGGGCGAAGAGGAGCGAGCTGTGAGCCTCGTGGTAGTCGGGACGCGCCGCGATGGCCGCCCGGTACTGCTCGATCGCCTCCCGGTGCCGCCCCTGGGCCTTGAAGGCGTTGGCGAGGTTGTTGTGGGCCTCGGGGTAGCCGGGGCGAAGGCTCAACGCGCGCTCGCAGCAGTCGATCGCCTCGGAGATCCTGCCGTGGCGCTCGCACAGCACCCCCAGGTTGTTGTAGGCCTCGGGATAGCCGGGATCGAGCCTGATGGCGTCGCGGAAGGTCCGGTAGGCGTCCTCCGCCTTACCTTCGGCGGAGAGCGCCAGCGCGAGGTTGTTCCGGACACCGGGGTCGAGGGGCTTCAGGCGGCAGGCCGCCTGCAGAGCGGCGACCGCCTCGGTCATCCTCCCCAGGCGGGCGAGGGCGAAGCCTGCGTTCTGGTGCGCTTCACCCCACTCCGGGCGCAGGGCGGCCGCCCGCTGGAAGTAGGGGAGCGCGTCGGCCGGGCCATGGAGGCGGTCGAGCGTGCAACCGAGGTTGAAGCTGGCGGCCGCGAAGCCGGGATCGATCTCCAGCGCCTTAAGATAGCAGGAGGCGGCGGCCTGGAGATCATTTTCCGCATACAGGCGGTTTCCCTTGCCGAAGAGTTCTTCTGCCGTTTCTTTAGCCATGAGAGGTTCTCTGGGCCGGGTCGCTGCCGGGCCAATAGTTTGACGCCGCTTCCGGAGAGACGCTCCGGGCGAACTCCCTCACCCGTTCCGCCGGCTCCAGGCGGCCACCCTTTTCCAATCCCCCCGCGTACTCGTCCAGGAAGTCCCGGCTGTCGAAGCGGAGCTGCCGCAGCCGCTCCACCAGGGCCAGCGCCTCGTCGCGGCTCCCGGTGAGCAGGGAGGCCACGCAGAGCAGCGACAGGGCCGGCGGGTAGCCCGGCCAGCGCTGGAGCATCGTCTGGCAACCGGCCGTGGCGGCGGCCAGGTCACCCAGGTAAAGGTCGCACTTCGCCAGGTTGAAGGCCGCCTCCTTGGTGTCGGGAGCCAAGGTGGTGGCTATCCCGGCATAGGCGCGGGCCTCGCGGTAGTTGCCGGTGGCGAGATAGAGGTAGCCGAGATTGAAGTAGGCATCGGGGTTTTGCGGCCTGAGCTCGAGCACCTTCTGCCAGAGCTCCAGGGCCTCGGCGAAACGCTGCAACTCGGTGGCCTGCACGGCCAGCTCGGTGATTGCCTCCACGCTCCCCCCGGTCTCCTCCATCTTCTTGAGACCCAGCCGGTAGTAGCGCTCCTGCTTCTCCGCGTTCTTGGCGGCGTCGAGCCGCCCGTAGTGATGGATCGGGACGTCGCAGGCGTGGATGGGGATGCCGCACCGCAAGAGGGAGACTTCCAAGAGTTCGTGTACCGCCCCCTCGAAGCGGACCCGGGGATCGTTGGGGATCACCCGGACCTTGTCACTCGGGGTCCATCCCGCTCCCCGCTCCTCGGCGGCGTACTCGCCGGCGTTGGGGGACCAGTTCTTCCGGGTGATCTCGTCCGTGTAGTTGCGGGTGGTGAAGGAGAAGGCGGTTGGCCCCCCGCACACCTTGAGCAGTTTCGCCAGCGGCTCGAGGTCGCGCGAGGAAAGTGTCTCGTCGGCATCCAGGATCAGGATCCACTCCCCTTTGGCCTGGGAGAGGGAGAAGTTCCGGGCGTCGGCAAAGCTGCCATTCCAGGGGAAGAAGAAGAGGCGGGCGCCGAAGAGCCGGGCGATGTCGCAGGTCCGGTCGCCGGAGCCGGTATCGACCACCACCACCTCGTCGGCGAACCCCTTCACGGAGTTGAGCGCGGTGGCCAGGTGCGAGGCCTCGTCCTTGACGATCATGCAGACCGAGATGCTGCCGGGGCCGGAAGCCTCCGGGGGATCGCCGGCCAGCCGGCGGATCTGCAGGGCGGCGTCGAGGGTGGCATCGTCGAGCCCGAAGGCGACAGCGCTTTTTTGGATCACCTCCACGGCCTGCGGGAAGCGGCGCTGGCGGATCAGCACCTCGATGAGCCCGAAGGCGAGCCCCTTGTGGTCCGGGTAGAGATCGACCGCCTCCCGCACCCTCCGCTCCTCCTCGGCGAGGAGGCCGGCCTCGGTCGCGAAGTCGTGGTAGCGGCCGAGGGCGCTCATGCAGGTGGGGGCCAGCACGAAACCGGACTCGGCGAGCCTGAGCCCCTGGTCGCGCTGACCCGCACTCCAGAGGATCCTTCCCAGTTCGCTATAGGAAAGACTGGAGCCGGGGTCGGCCTCGATGGCTTTGCGGAACTGTTCCTCGGCTTCCGCCCCTTTCCCGAGGCGGGCGGCCAGCATGCCGTTGACGGCCAGCGTCGCTGCCCCGTCGGGATCCCATTGGGCGGCGAGGGCTGCGGCTTCCCGGCCGCGATGGTGATCGTCGAGGCCGAGGTGGCAGCGGGCGGCCAAGAGCGTGGCGGAGAGCTCAGCCCCCGGCGGGATCTCCGCCAGGACCTCCAGGGCGCTGGCGAAACTCCCCGCCTCGTACAGGATTTCCACCAGTGCCAGGTAGGGGGCGGGGCTCTTCGGCGAGCAGGCGATTCCCTGCTGGAGGAGGAGGTCGACGGCGTCGCTGTTCTTCCCCTGCCGGGCGAGCTTGCGTCCCGCGGCGATGGCGTTGATGGTCACCACCTTGCGGGCGAGCGCCTCATCCAGCCTGGCCAGGTCCCATTTTTCGTGGAAGCGGGCGCGGTTGGCGTTCATGGAGGCGGCGTAGTCGACGTTGTTGCCGGTGAAGGAGCGGCTCCCGTAGTGGTGGATGAAGACGTCGCCGGCGATGACGCAGCCGTAGCCCGCCAGGGCCGCCCGCAGGCAGAAGTCGTCGTCCTCGAAGTTCCCCGACCCGAAGCGGGTGTCGAGCTCTCCGATGGCGTCCACCACCTTCCGGGGGAAGAGCATGCAGAAGCCGACCACCCGCTCGGTCGGCAGGCGGCGCCCGAGGTGATCGGTCCGGAAGCGGCGGGCGTAGGCGTCGAGCTCGTCGAGGTTCCGGTAGCTGGTGCCGCCGATCCGCTGGGGACCCGCGATTTCATTGGTCATGGGGCCGGCGATGCCGGCGGCGGGCTCGCGCTCCAGGCACTCCAGCATCCCGCCGAGCCATCCCGGGGTGACTACCACGTCGTTGTTGAGAAGGAGGATGTGGCTCCCGCAGGCCTTGGCCATGCCGATGTTACAGCCGGCGGCAAAGCCGAGGTTGCGGCCGTTCTCGACCAGGTGGTGGTTCGCCCTGGTGGCGCAGAACTCCCTGAGCCAGGGGACCGTTCCGTCGGTGGAGCCGTTGTCCACCAGGATCACTTCGTGGGGTTCCGGGGTGTGGCGCTCGATGCTCTCCAGGCACTCCCGGGTGCATTCCAGCTGGTTCCAGGTGAGGATGACGATGGAGGTGAGCCGGGAGCCAGCCGGGGCCAGGCGGAAGAGGTACTGGTAGACGGCGCTCTCCTCCTCCAGGGTCGGGCTCTGGATTCCTCCCTGCCGGAGGGCGTCGAGCATGCGCGGTGGCATTCCGGCATCGCCGGAGAGGGCGACCGGGATGACCTCGACGATCTCCAGCCCGGCGCGGGCGAAGAGGGCGGCGGCGCTTTGGCGGGTGAAGAAGCGGAGGTGGGTGCGGTCGAGGATGCCGGCGTCGGCGTAATCCCAGGATCCTTCCAGAAGGTCGCGCACCACGCTCCAGTGCCGGACGTTGGGAAGGCTCACCACCATCTCGCCGCCGGAGGCGAGCTTGGTTTTCAGCCCGGCCAGTACCTGCCCGGGATCGGCGAGATGCTCAAGGACATCGGCCAGCACGATGCAGTCGAAGTGGCGCTCCGGGAGCTCGGGAAGGGCGGCTTCCACGGGGGAGGCGATCACCCGGTCGAGGAGCTTCCCGGCGGACGCTGCGGCCCCGGCATCGGTCTCGATCCCCCACACCTCGGCGCCTTGGCGCTTCTTGAGGAGGGCGCCGACTTTACCGGCGGCACAGCCGACGTCCAGGATGCTCCGGGCGCTGCGCCTCACCAGGCGCCGGACTTCGGGGCGGGTGAAGGCGAAGTAGGCGGGGGCGTCGTCGGCCGGGGCGTCGGCCTGGGGGCGGACCTGGTGGACGGAGTGGACCTGGTGGACGGAGTGGACCTGGTGGACGGGGTGGACGCCGAGAGGAGTTTGCGAAGTTGGTTGAGCTTGGTGGACCGGCTGGCCCGGTTGGCTCTGCTGGCCCGGCTGGCCCGGCTGGCCTGGCTCGGCGGCGGGGCTGGCGGCGGCGAACTGGTCCAGCCAGACGAGGTTGCGGGCGGCCAGGGCGCTGCCGGGGTCGAGCTCCAGGGCGCGCTGGTACTGCTCGCGGGCGGCCTGGTAGCGCTCCAAGAGGACCAGAATCAATCCCACGGTGAGCCGGGTCTCCACATTGTCCGGCTTCTCCTCGGCCTCCCGCAGGTGGAACTGCAGCGAACTGTACAGCTCGTTCCGCATGAACGCCTGCAACTGGTCGCGGTAGCACGATGCCCCCGGCGCCAGGATGGCCGCCTTCTCGAAATGCTTCTTGGCGTAGCCGATCTCCCCTTTCCGGTAGTAAAGCTCGGCCAGTTCCTGGTGGATCTCCGGTGAGCAGCGATGGATGGTGACGAAGCGTTCGAGCTCGGCGAGCTTCACCGTCTCGTTGGCGGCTCCGGCCATCAGCTCGCGCCAGCCTGCCACCAGCTGCGGGTGGAGCTCGGGCTGAGCCGGGGTGAGCGGGGCGAAACGGGGACGGTACTCCTTCTGCACCGCCAAATACTCCAGGGTCGGGAGATCCCCCTTGCGGGAGACAGTCTCCTCGCTCAGCCAGTAGAGCCCGAGGAATTCCGGGACGTGGACGAAGTCGTAGCGGAGTGCTGCCCGCAGCCAGAATTCGTAGTCCGCGGCACTCTTGAACCGCTCGTCGAAGTAGCCGATGGCGTCGTGCAGGGAGCGGCGCCAGAGGGGGAACGGGCCGACGCAGCAGAGCTCCAGGAGCGATAGCCGGTCGAACTCGGGCCAGTCGCGGAAACCGAAGGGGCGGTGGTGCTCGAAGGTCCCGTTCTCCTGCTGGGTGATCCGCATGTCCGGGTAGGCGAGCACGCACTCCGGCCGGGCCCGCAGTACCCCCACCAGCCGCTCGTAGGCGTCGTGCCGCAGGCGGTCGTCGGTATTGGCGTTGGTGACGAACTCCCCCCTCGCCTCGCGGATCCCGCGGTTCCAGGCCTGGTAGACCGTCTCGCGCCGTTCGGTCCGGAGGTAGCGGATGTTGTCGTAGCGCTGCTGGAATTCCTCGACGATCGCCCGCTCGCTTTGCTGCGATCCGCTGTCGACGACGATGATCTCCAGCTGCGGCGCTATGGTCTGGGCCTCCAGATCCTCCAGTTTTCCCCGGATGAAGCGCTCGGCGTTGTAGGTGGAGACGATGGCGGAGACCAGGCAGGTTTTGGCGGAGCCGCTGTTCATAGTGCCACCCCCTGGACGGGCCGTTGCTCCTCGGCTTGCGGGTACCGCGGCGGCCGGTCGCCGACCAGGATCGGGAGCGGCGCCGGCGGGCTGTACGGCCTCTTCTCGGCGGCGAAGATTTCCCGCTCGCGGGCCAGCACCCGGTTGGCCTCTTCGGTGTACCCCGCCTTGTCCTTGGACTTCTGGAGCGGATGGTCGCGGAAGCCGGCGATCAGGGCCTCGATGGAGTAGAGTTTGGCGCCCCGGAAGAAGCGGGCCCAGAGCTCCAGGTCGGCGGCGAGCTTCAGGCTCGTGTCGATGTAGGAGCCGCTTCGCTCCCAAAGCCCCCGGCGCCAGAAGGTACCCTCCTGCTGGATCAGTTCCTCGTCGGCCAGGTACTTGGCGCGGGAGTTCATGGGGAGAAAGCTCAGGATGTGCTTCTGGTTCCCCGCCTCGTCGAAGCTGTTGGGGCGCCCCATCACCCATTCGATCTCCGGGTGCTCCATGAAGATGGTGGAGACCGTCTCGAAGGCGCCGGGATGGAACATGTCGTCGGCGTTCAGCCACCCCAGGATCTCCCCGGTCGCGCGGTTGAGCCCTTCCTCGATGGCGCTGTACTGCCCGTCGTCGCGATGGCTGCGCCAGAAGGCAATGTGGCGTTCGTGCTTCTTGATGATCTCCACGGTGCCGTCGGTGCTTCCCCCGTCCATCACGATCAGCTCGAGGTTCGGGTACTCCTGGGAGAGGATGGAGTCCAGGCAGGCCTCCAGGTATTGGGCGTAGTTGTAGGAAGGGATCACCAGCGAGATCTTCGGCTTGGCCATCCCGCTCCTGGTCAGTCTCGTGCCGACGCTCCGGCCAGCGGGCGCCACGGCGGCTGCCGGAGATGCGGCAGCGGGCGGGAACTCTAGGCAGATGATCTCCTGAATGGTTCTCGCCATCTTCTCCCATGAGAAATGCTCGACCTGACGCAGCCCGGTCTTGATCAAGTGGCTGCGGACGTCCGGGTTCAGCACGTTGATCAGGTCCGCGGCCAGCTGGTCCGGGCTGTCCGGATCGACGTAGAGGGCGGCGGCCCCGGCCACTTCGGGGATCGAGCTGTTCTGGCAGGTGATCACCGGGCAGTGGCAGGCCATGGCCTCCAAGAGCGGCAGGCCGAACCCCTCGTGGGTGGACGGGTAGACGAAGGCCGCCGCGCAGGCGTAGGCGAGGCGGAGCTCCTCGTCGGTGAAGTTGGCGAGATGCACCTCGCACCCAGCCGCCAGGGCGGCCAGCTCCGGTTCCAGCTGGGGAGCGCCCCCCACGCAGACGATGGAGTACTCCTCGCGGTCAGGAAGCCGGGAGAAGGCCTGGAAGAGGAGCTTGCCGTTCTTGTGCTCGGTCCGTTTCCCCACGAAGAGGAAGTACGGCTTGGTCAGCCCGCGCGCCTTGCGGAACTCGCTTTTCTCCTGCTCGGAGGCGGGACGGAACAGGGTACGGTCGATGCCGCAGTGGGCGACTTCGATGTGGCCGGCGAGCTCGGGATGGAGGCTCTCCATGTTGCGGGCGGTGCTTTGGGAAACCGCCACGTACGCGCTTGCCCGCGCCATTGCGTGGCGCTTCTCGGTCCACTGGGCGTCGTTGAGGTCGTACAGCCCGCTCATCTCCGGGATCATGTCGTGGCTCAGGAAAAGCGACGGCGTGGTGAGCGGCGACGAATAGTAGGTGGAGATGAACAGATCCGCCCCCTCCTCGTCGCAGACCTTCTGCACCCGTGCCCTATCCACCCCTTCGGGGCGAGCGCTGTAGGCCGGGAGCGTGCGGTAGCGAAGGCCGGGGATCTTGGGGGCGGTGCCGATCCTGTCCAGCAGTACGACCGATTTCCCGAAGCCGCTCTTCCCCCATTCGGTGAGGAGCGCCTCCCACACCCGGGTGATGCCGGTCTTCGGCGTCATGAAGAAGACACCGTCCACCACCACGGTCGGATAGGGGGCGCTGCCCGCCATTGCAGCGGCCGGAAGTCCCCCTTTGGAAAAGGAGGATTTAGGGGGATTTTCTTCGGCAAGACCAGAAATCCCCCCCTGCCCCCCTTTTCCAAAGGGGGGGGCGCCCGGGTGAGTCGGAGAAGCCGCGGGAGGCGAGGCCACCGGCCTCTCATGTGGCGCGAGCGGTACCCTGATCTCTTCCAGCAGTTTGACCGGCGGCATGGCGTCCAGCCCGGGATGGGGGACCCGGATCAGGTTGAGTTGAGTCGGGATACGGCCGGCGTTGAGCTCGTCCAGGTATCCTCTCAGCCGCGGCGTCATCTCCGGGCTGAGTGCGATGGCGGCAATCGCCGCCTCCCGTTTCCCTTGGGCCATGGCGGCCACCGCCAGGTTGTCGACCACCTCGGGCTTGCCGGGCATCAGCTCCAACGCCTTCCGGTAGAACTGCTCGGCCAGCGGGAGATCGGTGAAAAGCGAGCCGCTGCAGCCCATCAGGAGGTTGCCGAAGTCGACCAGCACGGCCACCCACGCTTCCCGCGAGGGGGCCGATTTCAGGAAGGGGTAGATCTCGTCGAGGGGAAGGGTAGTGCGCGGCGTCCCGATGAAGCCCCGCACCTCCCGCATGACCTCTTGCGGATTCTGGTAGGAAAGGTTGTCGATCGACTCGTGGTAGAGCACGGCGATCTCGGGGATGTGGAGCGCTCCCTTCCTGAGCGCCAGCCGGAAGAAGAACTCGTAGTCGCCGGCCCGCTTGAAGTTCTGGTCGAAGGTTCCGATCTCACCATGGGCATCGGCCCGCCACATCACCTGGCAGCCGAAGGGGCAGTCGAAGAGCGCCTGCCGGAGGTCGAAGTCGGGGAGGAGCCACTTCTTGGTGGCGCTGTTTTCCTCGAAGGTCTCGTTGGCTCCGCAGGTCATGAGGGCGTCGACGTAGGCGAGCCCCTTTCCGCTTCGCTCCAGCTCCTGCGCCATCATCTCGAAGCAGTCGGCGCGGTGGCGGTCGTCGGTGTTGGCGTGGGTCAGGAAGCGGCCATGGGCGAGCGCGATCCCCCGGTTCCAGGCGGCATAGAGGGTCTCCCGTTCGGTCCGCCGGTAGACGATGTGCGGGTGGCTGGCCATCAGCTCGCGGGCGATTTCCCCTTCGTTTTGCTGGGAGCCGCTATCGATGATGATGATCTCCAGCTGGCCCTGCCGGTAGAGGGTCTGGCGGAAAAGGTCTTCCAGACAGCCGCGGAAGAATTTTTCGGCGTTGTAGGTGGAGACGATGGCGGAGACCAGGTAGCTGGCGGGTCCAAAGTCCCCCTTGTCAAAGGGGGATTTAGGGGGATTTGCCTCTCCAGTTGTGACCATCGAATCCACCCTGTCCTCCCTTTGACAAGGGGGGGACGCCGTTGCGGCAGCTTCCTCGGGGGCTTGCGACGGTTTTTGCCAGAGGATGTTGTAGGAAAGCGGGAAGCCGTGCTCGCGGAAGGAGGTCTTGGTCATCGGCTTCCAGTGCCGGTCATAGGCCGCCTCGCTCATGGCGTACACGTACGGGTCGGGATAGAGCTGTTCGAAGGGAGCCCAGCGGTTGACGGTGCGGTTGGCCTTGAAGAGGTAGGGGAGCAGGCCATTGCCCCAGGTATACCTGCCGCGGGCCACCACGTCGAAGCAGTGGAGCGACCAGCCGCCTGGCTTCAGGAGCCGGTCGATGTCGCGGTTGATGGCGGCGAAGTTCTCCTCGCTCTCAGGCACGTGCTCCAGCACTGAGATGCTGAAGACCAGATCGAAATAGCCGTCGGCAAGCTCGGGGGTGAAGGAGCCCAGGTACTCGCGCACCAGCTTGAAGCCGTCCACCTCGATCCCCACCGGACCGTTCCCCAATCCCTCCAGCTTGTCCAGATTCCAGCACTCGTAGTCGTCCTTCAGGGCTCTCAGCACGCGCGAGGCACCCCCGCCTACCTCCAGGATGCGGGACCCGGCGGGGACGTTGTTCTTGATGAACGAGTAGACCAGGAGATCCTGGTAGACCTTGAGGTCGCACTGGGAGGGATCCGCCGGGGCCCCGTAGAGCTCCAGGTCCCGTCCCGCGAAGTAGGCGAAGTGGAAGGTGCGGGAGTAGGTGAAGGCGCCGAAGTTCTCGGCGGTCACCGAGGTGTGGGCGCGGGATTCCACGTCGGCCACCTGCAGGGGCGCCGGGGCGGGCGCCAGCGCTGGGCAGCGGGTCGCCTGGAAGTAGCGGCGCTCCCGCTCGATCACCTGCGCCGCCTCGGCGTTGTAGCGCTCCAGCATGGTGGCGGTCTTCTGCTCGGGATGGTTGCGGAAACCTCCCAGCGGCGCGTGCAGGGTGGTGAGCTGCGCATGGCGGAAGAAGCGGGTCCAAAGCTCCATGTCGGCCGCGAGCCCCAGTTCGGTGTCGAGGGTACCCCCGGCGAGGTCCCAGAGGGAGCGGCGCCAGAAGGTGGACTCCTGCTGGATGTGCGGGGGGCCGATCTCGCCGGCCAGGTACTTTTCCCGCGACCAGAGGGGGGGCTCCTGGGCCATGTAGAGCAGCGCTCCCGAGGCGTCCCATCCGGTCGGGCTCCCGGTGATCCAGGAGGTTTCCGGGAAGAAGCGGAAGGCGTCGGCCACCAGCCGGAAGGAGCCGGGGTGGTACTTGTCGTCGGAGTTGAGCCAGGCCATGATCTCGCCGGTCGAGCGCCCGAAGCCTTCGTTGACCGCCAGGTAGTGGCCGCCGTCCGGCCTGCTTTGCCAGTAGGCGAGATGCTTCTCGTACTTTTTGATGATGTCGGCCGAGCCGTCGCTGCTCCCGCCGTCCATCACGATGTACTCGAGGTTCGGGTAGTTCTGGGAGAGCACGGAATCGAGGCACTCCTCCAGGAAGGAGGCCTGATTGAAGCTCGGGGTGACGATGGAGATCTTCGGCAGCTTCGGGACCAGGATCACGAAACTCGGCTTGGACTGCTCCTCGGTGGGAGCATCGATGCCAGGGTGCCTGGCGCCGTTTTGGGAAGGAGTCAGTCCCCTATCGGGCACTCCCTTTTGAAGGGGATAGGCGATGAGGGGCGGCGGGGGGGCGGTGGAGAGCGCGCACGGGAGCTGGCGCTCACGGTCGATCACGTCGTCGCACTCGGCGATGTACTCCCCCCGGAACTGGTTGCAGCGCTGCCCCCCGCTGTAGTAGCGGAACCCGCCCAACAGGGCGTCGACGGTGTGGAGTTTCGCGTGCCGGCTGAAACGGAGCCAGAGCTCGAAATCGGCGGCGAGCTTGTAGGAGAAATCCAGGGTGCCGCCGGCCTTCTCCCAGAGGCTCCTCCGCCAGTAGGTCGCCTCCTGCATCACGAACAGGGAAACCTGGTGGATCAGCTCCTTGCGGAGGAGTTCGGTGCGGCTCCAGGTCTGGGTCTCGAAGCCGTAGGATCTGAGGTTCCCCTCTCCGTCGAAGCCGACCCGCTTGCCGGTCAAAAACTCGATGTCCGGGCGGTTCATGAAGACATCGACCAGCACCTTGAGGCCGCCGGGGTGGAGCATGTCGTCGGAGTTGAGCCACCCCATGATCTCGCCGGTTGAGCGGCGGAACCCTTCGTTGACGGCCCGGTACTGGCCGCCGTCGGGACGGCTCTGCCAGTAGGCAAGGCGGTTCTCGTACTTCTTGATGATCTCGACGGAGCCGTCGGTGCTGCCGCCGTCCATGATGATGTACTCCAGGTTAGGATACCCCTGGGAGAGGACCGACTGAATGCAGTTCTCCAGGTGCTCGGCCTGGTTGAAGGACGGGGTGACAATGGTGATGCGGGGCAGGGTGGTGGACCCGGTGGACCCGGTGGACCCGGTAGGGGCTGCGTGGGCTGCGGGGGCTGCGGGGGCTGCGGGGGCAGACGGCGCTTGGGCGGAGACGGCGGCGCCCTGGTCGATGGCGATGGCGTCGCGGGCGATGGCGCAGAACTGGCGGCCGTAGGAGAGTACCAACCGGTGCGCCTCTTCGCGCGCGACCCGCTCCAGCTCGTACTGGGGACCGGGAGTCAGCGTCGGGACCATCTCCTTGAGCTTGGCCTTGAGGGAAGGAAGCGAGGCGCGGTCGAAGTACTGCCCGTTCCTGGGGGCCTGCTCCTGGTGGACCGGAAGGTCGGAGAGAAGCATGATCTTCCCGAGCGCCCGGCAATCCTCGATCACGGTGCTCCATCCCTCGAACAGCGACGGCTGGACCAGCGCCATGGAGCGCCTCACCAGCTGGATCTGGTCGTGGCGGGGGATGCTCCCCAGGATGTGGACCAGGTGCTCCACCCCCATCGAGCGGATCCGTTCCTTCAGGTCGTCGAAGAAGCCGGGGCAGCGGTAATCCTCGGTGTGGCCGGTGCAGACCAGGTGGATGTCGGTTCCTTCGGCGTGCAGCTCCCCGATGGCGGTGAAGAGCATCGCGTGGTTCTTATGCGCCCAGAACTGGTTGCAGCAGATAAGGAAGTTGTCCGGGAGACCGTACTTCTGCTGGACCTCGGCGCAGTCCGCCTGGTACCAGCTCTCCTGCGGCATAGCGTAGAAGGATAGCACCCGGGTGATGGCCTTGGAGCCGGGGAAGAAACGGCGGAAATCGTTCTGGGCGTCGCGGCTGCTCAGGATGAGAAGCTTGGCATCCCGCGCGATGTTGGAGAAGCACTCCGAGCGCGACCGGCATTCTCCTTCGTGAAAGAACTGGGGAAGGTGCAGGTGTTGGAAGTCGGGTATCCAGCAGCCGGCCTTGGCCGTCGGCCAGGCGCCATTCATCAGCGGGAAGAAGAAATCGAGCACATCCAGGAGATCCCGATGAGTGGGGGTGTAGATGAAGTCGGGATACTCCTTGTTGTAGGGGCCGATGAAGATGACGGCCTTGAAGAGATGCAGAAAGTGCTGGTGGAGTTCCAGCCTCGGCAGGCTCTCTTCGGTAACGATCTGGTACAGCTCGGGGCGCTCGTCCTCCGGCAGGCCGCTAAGCGCCTTTACCAGCAACTCGATGTAGGAGACCCCGCCCATCCAATTCTTGTACCCGATGACCGGTATCCCCACCTGCAGCCGTCGTTTTTCTGTCATGCCTCGATTTCCTCTGTTCCTTGAACCAGGAGATGTATCCGGCGAGCCCCGCGTCGAGATCGACGCTTGGGCGGTAACCCAGCGCGGCGAGCTTATCGATGCTGGCCTCCCAGTTGAGCGGGTCGCCGTGGCGGACGACACCGTTGAAGGTTACCTGCTTGCCGTTGTCGAAGTGCCTGGCGAGGGTTTCCGCCAGCTCGGCGATGGTGGTCTGGACGCCAGCGGCGGCATTGAATACGCCGGAAGCGTCGCTGTTGTGGATGGTTTCCACCGCCCGGGCCACGTCGAGCGCGTGGATGAAATCCCGGCTCTCGGCGCCGGTACCGAAGAGCTCGACGCGACGAAGCCTGGGATTGACGAACTTCTGGCAGATGTCATGCACCACCTGGCGCTGGAGCCGTTCGCCGTAGGCGGAAAAGATCCTGAGAATGGCGACTTTCATGCCGTGCAGGGCGGCGTGCTCCTGGGCCAGCGTCTCGCAGAGCATCTTGTGGTAGCCGTACGGGGAGACCGGGCGAAGCGGCGCACTCTCGTGGATCGGGAGCGTCTCCGGGTTGCCGTAGACCGATGCGCTGGAGAGAAGAACGAAGCGGCAGTCGGGCGCGTGGAGGCGCAGGGTGTCCAGAGTGAAGGCGCAAACGTCGACCGTCTTGAGAAAGTCTCCGTAGGGATTCTGGACCGAATCGGCCACCGACGCGGTACCCGCGCAATGCACCAGGAGCTCCGGGCGGAAGCTCTTGATCGCCTTGACCAGCGCCGGGTCGGGAAGCGTCATCCCGCACAGCCGCCAGAGGTTGGGGATGGTCCTGGTGTAATCGGTGGCGAAGCGCCCGACTGCGGCCACGCTGTACCCCTGGCCGCCGAAGTGGCGGGCGATGTGCGAGCCGAGAAACCCTCCCGCACCCGTTATCAGGACTCTTTGGCCGCCCATCACTTGGTCCGGATGGCGAAGGCGACGCCGAAGCCGGCCTCGGTGTACTCGTAGTGGGCGAGGAACGGGAAGCGGGCCATGGCGCGGAGCCAGACGTTGGCCAGGTACGGGTGCGCCGGGTGGGCGATGTCGTCGAAGACCAGCACGCCGCCGACCGAGAGGCGGGGGATGACGTTGCAGAGGTCGTCGTAGGCCCCGGCGTCGGAGTGGTCGCCGTCCACGGTAATCATGTCGAACTGGAGCTGGGGATTCTGCTCGAAGAAGGCCGGGACGGTCTCGTGGCTGTCGCCGTTCACGAAGTAGAGCTGGCCGGTATGGCCGTGGCGGGCGAGCTCGTCTTTGACGAATTCCGGTCCCGGGTTCTCCATCCCGGCGTAGTTCTGGATCCACATGTCGAAGGCGACGATCCCCACCGTCGGGCAGCTGCGCACCACTGCGGAGGCCGATCTCCCGCGCCTGACGCCGATCTCCATGTAGGAGCGGGGCTTGAGACATTTGCCGGCCGCGTACAGGACGTTGACGATGTCGTGGTAGTGCCAGTACTTCCCGAAGCGCTCGCGGTTGGCCCGGTAGTAGGCGTCCACGTACTGGGTGTACTCGTCGGTCGCGAGGAGCTGGTGGAACGAGCAGATCTCCTCCCAGGTTTCGGGGCTGGTGGCGACTCGGGCGAGCGTGGTCGGGGTGAGTATGGTGGGGCCATAGTGATTGGCGCCGTGGTCCAATGTGCTCTGTAGCATGCCGGTTCCTTTTCTCATGAGCTTATGGGGAATAGTGGCGGGACAGCGGTGCCTTCGCCGCTGCTGGCGGCGTCCGGATGCAGCTTGCCGCAAGCGGGCGAGGGCGGTCCTCTCCCCATTTTGCAACTAGCATGCCGCGGCCGGAGGGAGGCTAACATGCCGAATCTTCGTGGATGATGAGGAGATGGGAGATGCCTGGTCAAAAAATTGTCTGCCCGGCGCCAATGTTCCGGTGAGGGAGGGGAGAGGAGATAGGAGATAGGAGATAGGAGATGGGAAGCACCTCCCTCCTCCGGCCTTCGGCTACCCTCTCCCGGAGGGGAGAGGGCAAACGCAAAAAGGAGAGGGGGAGGAGTAAGGGGGAGCTAGGGGAGGTTCCCCCGCCCGGCGAGCACCGGTTCGAGGGTATGGAGGACGGCGTTGCGCCGCAGGATCTCCCGGTACTCCTCCCTGCCCGGCAGCGGCATCGCCTGGCGCTCCTCCAGGATCCGCTGGATATCCTCGGCATTTCTCGTTCTTTCCCACCGGCTGGTGCGCGGCGAATACATCTTGACGATCTGGGCGGGGTTCCCCACCACCACCGAGAAGGGGGGGATGTCCCGGGTGACCACCGCGTTGGCGCCGATCACGCTACCGCGCCCCACGGTGAGGTTGCCGGAGATCACCGTGTTGATCCCCAGCCAGCAGTTCTCCTCGACCACCACGCTCCGGTTGAAGGTCGCCCCCTGCTGGATGACCGGCTGCATGATGTCGCTGAAGATGTGGTCGGCGTCCGAGATGTAGACGCGCGGCGCAAAGACGCAGTAGTCGCCGATCTCCAGGGTCCCGCCGGTGGAAATCATCCCCTGGCGCCCCACCAGCACGGTGCGGCCGATCTTCATCCGGACATGCTGGTCACGGATGCAGACGTTAAGCCAACTGCAGTCGCCGATGCAGCTGCCGGCGCCGATGGAGACGTTTCTCATTCCCAGCACCTGTACCATCGCTCCGAAGGCGACCCCGGGGAATTGTCCCTCCAATTCCTCGATCTCCTTTCGATAGGGGGAGTCCGCGCCGCTGGCCGCCAAGCCTGGGGGGGAAGGGGGCGCCGCCGCGGTAGGCCGGAAATGCCATTGGGCCAGCGTGGAAGTCTCCGGATGTCCCGTCCCCGGGGCCTCCGTCGCCATCAATTCCTCCTTTTGCCGCTGCAGGGCCAGGTATCGCTCGGTCCCCGCCGGAGGGGTGCTTCCCTCCATCCCCGCCGGCGCCTGAACCGCCGGACGCGAAGCATGGTGGGCGCTAGCTGCCGCGGCCAGGCTGCGGCCGCCGTCCAGGTGCGTTTTCAGAATCCGGTCGAGCTCCAGGATGCGATGCTCCATGCTGTGCTCCAAGGAGCATCGCTTGCGGCCGCGGCTCGCAATCACCTCCCGCTCCAGGGGATGCCGGAGGTAGTGATCGATCTTCTCGAGCAGTTCGCCGCCGCCGTGGTAGGTCTCCACCTCGACCCCGGGCTCGAAATACTTCCCGATGTTGCCGTTGTACTCGGTGAGGAGGAACGAGCCTACCCCGGTGGTCTCGAACATCCGCATGTTGCTCGACTCGGCCCCCGCCATGTCGATGTGGGCGTTGAAGACGATCTCCCCCTGGCGCAGTGCGCGGTACATGTCGAGCCCCCACAGGGCTCCCCGGTTGATCCGGGCCACTTCCGGCGGCATCTGGCGCGGGTCCCCGGCCAGGAAGAAGGCGGGCTCGAAGGAGCCGGCCTGTGCCGCGCGGGCGATCTCGAGGAGCAGGGTGTTGCGTTTGCCGTGCTCGGCTGACCACCCTCCGGTGAAGATGACGTTGTAGCGCTTGGGGGCGTCCTGGACGCTCTGGGCGAGAGTGGTGGGGAAGCCGGGGGAGAACCGCTCGACGGCGGGGACCCCCATGGCGCGAGCGGCATCGAGGCAGACGGTGGAGCTCGAGACGATCAGGTCGTAGTTGGACCAGTCGGTTGCCGGGTCGATGGAGGCGGCACGCCAGCCAGCCACCAGCCGGGGGCGGTGGGAGAGGGTCGCGATGAAGCGGCCGTCGAAGACGATGGGATTCCCCATGTAAACGATGTCGGGGCGCAGCGCCTCAATCTGCATGCGCACAATGTCGTAGAGCCAGTTGTTTTCCTGGGGGAGCGTCCTGCCGTTCTCCTTGAGCCACATCCCTTGGCTGAACGGGCAGTTGGCAATCACCAGCTGGACATCGTAGCCGAGGCGTTCCAGGTAGGGTGTGTAGATGTGGGGGGCCCCGAAGCCGTCCTCCACCAGCGCCTTGACCTGCTCGGCATAGGGTGCACTGGCCAGCGCCTGCCGTTTGCCGTAGAACTCCTGCAGGTAGTTTTCGTAAAAGGTGTGGATCAAAAGGAACTTCATCGTCTACCCTCCGTGGGGACTCAGGAAACGGCGCGGCGCAATGTCTCGATCACGCGGTCCTGCCGTTCTTCTCCCAATTCCGGATAGAGAGGAAGGGAGAGGATGCGCGGCATGAGGCCGGCGGCCACCGGGAAATCGGCGGCGGTGTGTCCCAGGTGGCGGTAGGCACCGAGGAGGGGGAGCATCACGGGGTAGTGCACGCCGCAGTCGATCCCCTCCTGCTTGAGAACCGCCTGCACCCGCTCGCGCTCCTCCACCTGGATCACGTAGAGATGGAAGACATGCCGGAGTCCGTCCCGCACGGCCGGGACCACCAGCCCGCTTCCGGAGAGACGCTCGCTGTAGCGGGCCGCCAGCGACCGCCGCGCCTCGGTCCACTGCTCCAGGTGACGCAGCTTGGTCTCCAGGATGGCCGCCTGCAGCCCGTCCAGCCGGGAATTGCGCCCCTCGAACTCGTGATCGTACTTGGCGATCCTGCCGTGGTTGGCGATCATGCGGCAGCGCTTGGCCAGCTCGGGATCGCCGGTAACGATGGCGCCGCCGTCGCCGTAGGCGCCCAGGTTCTTTCCGGGATAGAAGCTGAAGGTCCCCGCCGCCCCGAAGGTACCCACCCGCTGCCCCTTGAACTGTGCGCCGTGCGCCTGGGCACAGTCTTCGACCACGGTCAGGCCGCGTTGCCGGGCCAGGTGCATGAGCGCGTCCATGTCGCACGGCTGGCCGTACAGGTGGACGGCAACGATGGCGCGGGTGGCGGGGGTGATCTTGCGCTCGGCATCGGCGACGCTCAGGGTATAGGTGAAGGGATCGCAGTCGCAGAAGACCACCTTGAGCCCTGCGGAGGTGACCGCTTCACTGGTGGCGATGAAGGTGTTGGCCGGGACGATCACCTCGCTGCCGGCGGGGAGCTCGAGCCCCTTCAGCACGATCTCCAGGGCGTCGGTGCCGTTGGCTACCCCCACGCAGTGTTCCGCCTGCTGGTAGGAGGCGAAGCTCTTTTCGAAGGAGGCCACCGGCTTGCCGCCGATGAAGGCAGATTCCGCGATGACGCCGGCGATGGCCTCGTCGATCTCGGGTTTGATGGTGCCGTACTGGGCCGCCAGGTCGAGAAATTTTATCTGCATCATATCCCCCGTATCTTGCGGGCCGGGTTGCCGGCGTAGATGCCGGGCTCTTCGATGTCGCGGGTCACCACGCTCCCCGCGCCGATGACGACGCGATCCGCGATGGTGACCGGGAGGATGGTGGCGTTGGTCCCGATGGAGACGTGGTTGCCGATCACCGTCTCCTTCCACCTGGTGCGGTCCCCTCCGGCGGGGCCCCCCTCCGCGAAGCTGTCGTTGATGAACATGGCTCCGTGGGAGATGAAGCAGTCGTCGCCGATGGTGACCAGCTCGCAGACGAAGGCGTGCGACTGCACCTTGCAGCGCGCTCCGATCTTCGCCCCCTTCTGGATCTCCACGAAGGGGCCGATGAAGGAGTCGTCGCCGATGGAGCACTCGTAGAGGTTAACCGGTTCGACCACGGTGACCCCTTCGCCGAAGCTCACCTCCCGGATGGCGGCCCTTTTGATCCGCGGCTCACCCATTGACCACCCTCCCCAGCCGGCACTTCTCGGGCCTAAAGCGCAGATGGACCTCGCGGCCGGTCTCGATCGATTCGTAGATGGCGTTGATGAGCTCCAGCGACTTGCGCCCCACCAGTCCGTCCACCAGGGCCGGAGTGCTGTTCTTGACCGACTCGATCACGTGGCTCAGGTAGGCCACATGCCCGAAACCGTACACGTTGGGAGGATTCTGGCGGTACTTCTCGACCACCTCGGCGTCTTCGGGCTCGGGGGGGGAGAAGTTCCAGACCTTCATCTCGTTGACGGCGAAGCCGCCGATCTCCACCGTGCCGTGCTCCCCGAGGATGGAGAGGGACCCCTCCAGGTCCTTGGGGCGGGCCGCTGTGGTGGCCTCGACGATCCCGAGGGCGCCGCTGGCGAACTTGATCACCGCCACCCCGGTGTCTTCCGTCTCGATGTCGGCCAGCGCCGTGGTCGACTTGGCGAAGACCGACTCCGGCTCTCCCAGCA
This sequence comes from Geomonas sp. Red32, assembly GCF_023652955.1. GTDB lineage: Bacteria > Desulfobacterota > Desulfuromonadia > Geobacterales > Geobacteraceae > Geomonas. The sequence goes on from NZ_JAKLOY010000001.1 coordinate 1,446,461, forward strand.
TCCATTCCAAAAGGTCTATGTGGTGGCTCGCCTGGTTGGTGAAGACCCCGCCGTCCATGGCCCAGGTGCCGCGCCAGCTATCCTGGTCGTAGTACTCCTGGGTCCGGCACCAGCGCACCCGCACCGTCCCCATCACGATCTTGCCGAAGCGTCCGCGGTCCAGCGCCTCGCGCAGCTTGAGCACCGGATAGTTGTAGCGGTTCTGCTTCACGACGAAGAGCTTGATCCCGGCCCGATCGCACGCCTGGATCATGGCGTCGGCGTCGGAAAGCTTGAGCGCCATCGGCTTCTCAACCACGATGTGCTTGCCGTAGGGGGCGAGCTCGATGGTGTGGCGGGCATGGTTGCCGCTCTCGGTGAGAATGTTGACGATGTCGATCTCCACCTGCGCCATCATCTGGTGCATGTCGGTAAACCAGGGGACCCCGTACTTCTCCCCGTAGAACCGGGCACGCTCCCGGACGACGTCGCAGACCGCGGCGAGCCGCGCATCCGGGAGCTGTCCCCCGCCGAGTATCTCCGCATGTTTCTTGGCGATCCTACCACAACCGACCAGCGCGAAATTGAACATGAGCTTCCTCTCGTCTGTCCTCTGAAATGGCACCCCCGCTCGGGGGGTGCATGATGGGCTGGAGCCATAGTAGCAATAGCAGTGCCAGCCGGCTTCCGCAGGCAAGCTGCCGATATCTCGGGTGAATTACGAACCGATGTCAGTCAAAGTTTTGACGGCCGGGGGAGGGGGAGGAGGGCGGGAGGGGGAGGAAAGGTGCCGCGTCAAAACGCCGTCACGCCCGGAGGGGGGGCCTCCTTTGCCGCTATCCCTTGAGCGACATCAGGCGCACGCTTTTGGCCAGGGCGAGGGCCTCGCCGGAATCCGGGTGGACCCGCAGTTCCAGCTCCACCTCCCGGTGGCAGGCGGCGAGGTCGCCGCCGGCGAAGAAACGGTAGGCGCGCTCCAGGTGCGGGGTGGCAGGCTCCGGGGAGGGCGCTTCCTCCCGGTCGGGGGCATGGAGCATGGCGCCGGCTTTTCCCCCCGCGCACACTCCCGCGTACACTCCCGGGAGTCCCTTTCGGTAGATCCCCTCGTCGAGGGTCGCCCGCACCTCCTCCCGCGCCGCCAGGGCGGCGGCAAGCCTCTGTTGCGGGGGCTCTTCGGCCAGTTCCACCATGGCCCGGATCAGCTCCTCCTCGTCCCCGGGGAGGAAGGTCCTGAAGTGGCGCTCGACGAAGGTGCCACGGTAGCTCGGGAGCATGACCGAGATGGCGCTCTTTCCGCAGGCGGCGCTTTCGGCGAGCGTAATCGGGAGGGTGTCCCGCGAGGGGTAGTTGACCACGACGTCGCTCAGGGCGAAGACCTGGGGAAGGAGCTCCGCGCTCACCTCCTCCATGAAGCGCACCTGTCCCGCGATCCCCAGCTCCTCCACCCGTCTCTTGAGCTCGCTCTCGTATTTGAGATGGTCTCCGAAGCTGACCCGGTTGAAGATCTTGAAGAGGAGGATGCCGTTACCCCCCATGGCGGGGAGCGCCCGGGCGAAGGCCTCCAGGATCAGGTGATGGCCGTTGCTTTCGCCCCAGCCGCGCGGAGAGAGGAACACGGTGGCGTCCGCCGGGATGCCGAGCCGCTCCCGCCAGGCGAGCGCCTCCTCCCGGTAGCCGGGGGCGAAACGGACGGTGTCGACCCCCAGGTGGAGAAAGGTGGTCGGGATCAGGCGGCCGGCGAGCTGGCAGCACTTGTCGGCCATGGTGGGGGCGTCCACGATGGTGAGGTCCGCGCCGGCCAGGGTGGCGCCGATCATGCGCCGCTGGTTCTCGTCGTGCCCCGCCAGGAAAAACTGGTTGATGTCCGAGCCCCAGGCGGAGAGGACCAGCGGGCGGAGGCCGGCCTGGACGCAAAGCCAGGCCTTGTGGTCGATCCAGTGGACATGCACCGCGTCGGGGCGAAACCGGTCGCGGATCTCTCCGAGGGCCCCCAAGGTGGAGGGGAGATCCCCAAGGTTCGGGAAGGGGAGGAAGCGGTACCCCCCTCCCGCTGCGGGCAACGGGTCGCGCTCCCCCAGGAAGAGAACCTCGTGCCCCTGCTCCAAAAGCCAGTTGATCGGGCGGACCGTGTGGGGGCTGAACCAGGGGCCGATGGTAAGGATCCTCATGCGGCAACCACCTGCCTGGGTAAGAGGATGTCCTTCATGGACTCGAACTCGTCCTGGGCCTTCGCGTAGTCGGCGTGGGAGCCGAGGTCGAGCCAGTAGGCGTCGTTGGGGTATCCCGCGATCCGCTTGCCATCCTTGAGCATGCGGGCCACCACGTCGGGGAAGTCCAGGTAGGTTCCCCGGGGCTGGATGTAGTCGAGCACTTCCGGCTCGTACATGTAGATCCCCATGCTCACCAGGTAGTTAAGGGTCGGTTTCTCCAGGAAGCTCACGACCTCGTGGTTGTCGTTGATCTCGATCACCCCGAGGTCGATCTTCACCGGACGCTGGTTGAGGGCGATGGTGAGCGGGGCCCCCTGCTCCTTGTGGAAGCGGTAGAACTTCGCGTAATCGAGCGTGGTCAGGATGTCCCCGTTCATTACGAGGAACGAATCGGTGAGGTCGGGGACCAGTGCCAGCGACCCCACGGTCCCCAGCGGCTGCTGCTCGCGCACGAAGTTGATGGTCGCGTTTTCCACCGTGGGGGAGCCGTCGCGGAAGTAGGCCTGGATCAGCTCGGCCAGGTATCCGAGGCTCAAGGTGATCTGGTTGAATCCGTGGTGGGCGAGCTGGTGGATGACGATGTCCAGGATGGGACGGTCCCCGAGGGGGACCAGCGGCTTGGGAAATACCGTGGTGTAGGGTGCCAGACGTGTCCCCTTGCCTCCTGCCAGGATGACGGCCTTCATGGTTGTTCTCCTTGTTCCCCGTGGTTAACGGGGGTAGATCGCTCCAGGGCCAGGCCGAGGGCCGGGCTGCTGGGGATGTTGATGATCCGGTCGGCGAGCCCCTCCGCCGTCGAGAGCTCCATGCGCGGGGCGTCGAGGTAGGGGGGGAGCCGGTGCAATGGCTCCCAGGCGGGGCGCGCCATGATCCCGCGGTCGTTCAGTTCGTCGAGGAGCCGGTCGCGCAGACCGGCCAGCTCGGGAGCGAGCAAGAGCGCGTTCAGCCAATAGTTGCTCTGGCACCCCTCGGGGGCGGCGAAGAAGCTCGCCCCGGCGAGGGTGGCGAACTCTTCCCGGTAGTAGGCGGCCAGCCGCCGCTTGGCGCTGAGAAAGGCGGGGAGCTCCTCCATCTGGGCCACCCCGAGCGCCGCGTTCAGGTTGGGGAGCCGGTAGTTGAAACCGACCGCGTCGTGCCGGAAGGCCCAGCGGTGCGGAAGCTTCGCGGTGGTGCTCAGGTGCCGGGCCCGGCGGGCCAGCGCCTCGTCGCCGGTCAGGATCGCCCCTCCGCCCCCGGTGGTGACGATCTTGTTGCCGTTGAAGCTGACTGCCCCCAAAAGTCCGAAGGTGCCGGTGTGCGCCCCGCGGTAACGGGAGCCGAGCGATTCCGCGGCGTCCTCCACCAGCGCCAGGCCGAAACGCCCGCAGAGCTCCGATAGCCCCTGGAGATCCGCGGGATGGCCGAAGGTGTGCATCGGCACCAGGGCCCGGATCGGGCGGCCGCTCATCCGGTTGCGGCAGCCGCCGGGGGAAGGGAGGGCGATCTCTTCCAGGTACCGTGCGAGCTTGACCGGGTCCACCCCGAGCGTGGAGATCTCGCTGTCCACGAAGTGGGGGACGGCGCCGCAGTAGGCGACCGCGTTGGCGGTGGCGACAAAGGAGAGGGCCGGGATCAGCACCTCGTCCCCCGGCTCGACGCCGGCGAGGAGCAGGCAGAGGTGGAGGGCGGCGGTGCCGTTTACCACGGCGACCGCGTGGGGGGCTCCGGTGAAATCCTCCAGTGCCCGCTCGAAGCGGTCCACGAAGCTCCCCACCGAGGAGACCCAGCCGCTGTCGAGGCACTCGCGCACGAAGTTCCACTCACTGCCGGCGAAGCACGGCTCGTGGAGGGGGATGGGCCCCTCTTTACCGCCGGCGGCGCGGCGCACCACCCCGGCAATCCTCTCGGCCAGCGCCGGCGCGGTCATACCGTGTACCCCTCCCGGTAGCGCCTGAGGTTGCCGGGGTCGCTGAACCAGGCGACCGTCTTGGCGAGACCCCGTTCCAGCCCTTCCAGCCCGCCGTAGCGCGGCACCCAGTTGAGGAGCCGGCGGGCCTTGGCGTTATCGGCCCACAGCCTTTCCACCTCGCTCTTCTCCGGCCGGATCCGCTGCTCGTCGCTCTCGATCTCCACCCGGCTCCCCATCAGGCGGCAGATCAGCTCCACCGTGTCGCCGATGGAGATCTCGAAGTTGCTCCCGATGTTGAAGACCTCGCCCGGCGCCTGGTCGGCCTCCAGGGCGGCGATGAAACCGGCCACCGTGTCCTCGATGAAGTTGAAGTCCCGGGTCGGGGCGAGTGCCCCGAGCTTGAGCGAGCGGGCCCCCCGGGCGATCTGGGTGATCACGGTCGGGATCACCGCCCGGGTGGACTGGCGGGGACCGTAGGTGTTGAAGGGGCGCACGATGGTCACCGGGGTCTCGAAGCTGTGGTAGAAGGACATGGCAATCTGGTCGGCGCCGATCTTGGAGGCGGAGTAGGGGGACTGCCCCTGCAGCGGGTGCTCCTCCGTGATGGGAACGAAGCGGGCGGTGCCGTACACCTCGCTGGTGGAGGTCTGCACGAGCCTCTCCACCCCCAGGTCGCGGGCGGCCTGCACTACGTTGAGGGTCCCCCTCACGTTGGTATCGAGGTAGCTGTCCGGGGAACGGTAGGAGTAGGGGATGGCGATCAGCGCCGCCAGGTGGAGTACGAGGTCGCACCCCTTCATGGCCGCGCGGACCCCGTGCGGGTCGCGTACGTCGCCGGCCACCGTCTCGAACGAGCCGGAGAGCTCGGGAGGGAGCTGGTCCAGCCATCCCCGCGAGTCGAAGGAGTTGTAGAGCACGAAGGCGCGCACGTCCAGGCCGCGCCGCACCAGTGTCTCGGTGAGGTGCGAGCCGATGAAGCCGTCGGCCCCGGTGATGAGGATCTTCTTTCCCTTAAGGTTCATCGCTTCTCTTCTCCCTCGGTGCTGGGCTAGCATCCGGAGCGCCCGGCGGCCCGCTTGATCCGGGGCCCGCCCTGCTCGCCTCGTCGCTGGCGGTAGGCGGCGCGCTCCTTGAAATGGTCGACCAGGTACGCCTGCAACTCCCTCAACTCCCCGTTGGAGAGGGTCTTCGTGCGGGTGAAGGTGTTGTGGTACTCGCAGGAGGAGGCGTAGTCGATCCCTTTGTGCAGCTCGTGGCGGTAGTCAAGGCTTCCGGGGACCGGAACGTAGAGCGAAAACCCGACCTCCTCCGGATCGAGCTCCTCGATGAAGGGGATCCGCTCGAGGACGGTCTCCCGTGTCTCCTCGGGAGTGAAGCCGAGGATGAAGTACCCCTTGCGGACAAGCCCCATCTCGCGGGTGATGCGGAACGCCTCCCGTATCTGGTCCGGAGTGTTTGGTTTGCCGGTCAGATGCATGAGGGATGGGCCGCTCTCCACCCCCATCCAGACCTCGCGCAGGCCGGCGCCCACCAGTTTTTCCAGCACCTGCCGGGCGCCCTTGTTGAGGAGCGTGGAGGCGACCACGTTCATGCCGAAGCCAAACTCCACCCCCCGGGACTTCTTCAGCTCGGCGAGCCTCCCCATCTCGGGGGTGAGGAAGACCTCGGCGTCGCACATGAGCACCATGGAGTCGCGGTCCATCCCCCAGCGGTCACGGAGCTCCTCCATCTCCGCCACCATGTTCTCGGCGGTTCGGCTGGAGCCGTGCTCCCTGGTGAAGCTGCGTGCCGCGCAGAAGATGCAGTCGAAAGGGCAGCCGCCGCGCTGCAGTTCCATGGAGGTCTTGCGCCCTTCCCCTAAGGCTGCGAGCTTGGCGAAGTGACGGTCCACCCGGATCAGTTCCCGGTCCGGGAAGGGGCAGCGGTTGAGATCCTTCATGAGCTCCCTGCGCACGAAGCGGGGAGGGGACTCCGATTGAAGTACCTCCAGCCACCCCTCTTCGCCGGGCCCCTGGACGAAGCAGTCCACCGCGTGGCCGTAAAGCTTGGAAAGCTCCGCCTCCCCCAGCCCATGCACGGCGTACCCTCCCCAGACGATGCGGGCTCGCCGGTTGATCTTCCGGATCTCCCGGATGAGGGCCAGTGCGGCGGTGGTCTGGAAGCTGGTGAGCGAGAAGCCGATCAGGTCTGCCTCGGCGCAGCCGGCGACGATGGTCTCGTCCGTGTCGAACTGGCCGTGGAAGAAGGTGTACTGTTCCGGGGTGAATCCGAAGCGGTAGGAGTAGGCTGCGATGTACCCGAGTCCCAGGCTTTCCCAGGAGTGTTCGCTCCTCGGGGCGATCAGTACGATCCGCAGCTTCTTAGTGGGCATGGTGGTCCCCTTGGGTGCGCGGCGGTGACGCTTGCCAGCGCTGGTATCGCTAACGGTAGGTTACGGAAGACACGTCAGGGCTAGCAATTGTCATGCCGCGGCCGGCAGCGGTGTAACGGCCGGTAAATTGCGGCTTTTGCCGGGAAATTCCGTTTGTCAATATTTTGAACGTGGAGGGGGGCTTCGAGCACTTTTGACGGCGGGCAAAGCTGGGGAGGGGCGGGGAAGGGGGCGAAACTAAACGGCGGCCGGGAGTTTCCTGGCCACCATGTTGAGACTGATGAGGCGGTCCTTGAAGCGGAGCGAGCTGGTGTCAGAGAAGAGGCCGAAGGTCTCCACCCGCTGGATCAGGCTGAAGCCCGCCTGGTGGAGGAAGTAGGTGAGGAAGTCCTCGTTGAGGCCGACCTGGTGGAAGTCGTTTTGGTGGGTGTGCCCGCCGAAGATCATCCGCATGAGGGCGAAGCGCTCGTCGACGGTGAGGTTTACGCTGTCGAGGTAGAGGGTTGCCAGTGCGTCCAGGTCCGGGACGCTCACGTAGATGGTGCCGAAGGGACGCATGACGCGGTACCACTCGTTGAGGGTGCTCTGCAGCTCGCTCTGGTAGTCGAAGTGCTCCAGGATGTGGGAGGCGTAGATCTCCTGGATGGTGCCGTCGGGAAAGCGGGAGAGGTCGTTGGCGTTGCCGAGGTGGTCGACGTGGGGGAGGTCGCAGATGTTCATGATCTCCCACCCTTCGGCCGGGGTGGTGCCACCGATGTGGAGTTTGCGCATGTGATGGTCCTCGGCCCGCCTGCGGCCGGCCGGTTAGAACGGGGTCCCGGCGTAGCCGTCGTACTGGTCGGCGGTGGGATCCATGGTCTTGCCGAGGATGTCCTTGCCGGAGAACTTGAAGACCATGTGGGACGGGTCGATGGTTGCGTTGTTGGTGGAGTTCTGGCTCAGCATGAAGGTCACCGTCGCCTGCTGCTGCTGCGGATCGTAGGTGACGCTGGTCGGGTTTTGCGGAATATAGGCCTCGGTGGGAACCACCGGGAGGAGGTTGTTGTAGTAACCGGCTGCGCCGCCGTTGGCCTTGCTGATGGTCCAGTTGGTCGGATCCTGCACCGAGGAAGGGTCCATCTGCGAGTCGAAGGTGAAGGTGAGGGTGAAGAGTTTGGACTGGTTGGGCTGCTGCGTGGCGGAGTTCACCCCGAGCATGCCGAGGAGCTGGGTTCCCATTCCCAGCGCGCTGCCGAAGTTGTCGAGGTCCCCGCCGCCGCCGGCCACCATCTTCGGCTTGGCGATGGTGGCGGAGAGGAGCGCCCCTTGCGTCGCATCCAGGTTGGTGACGGTGTCGACCTCGTGCTGGGCATTGGTGGTGTCGTTGAGGGCGGCGTAGGCCACGCCGAGCTCGAAGTGTGCGGCAGTCATCTTCGGCCTCAGCTTGACGGCCTGTGTCAGTTGTTTGACTGCGTCGGAGTAGTTCCCTTCCTTGTTGTAGGTCGCCCCCAGCGCGTAATAGACGTTGGGGTCGTTGGGGGCCATCCGCTGGACCTTTTTGAACTGCGTTTCGGCGTCGGTATAGCGCCCCATCTGCTGGTACATCTGCCCGAGCGTGTACGGCGCGACCTCGTCGGTCGGATCCAGCTTGACGGCGGTCTTGAACTCTTTCTCGGCCTGGGTGTACTGCTTGTTCCCCATGTAGACGTTGGCCAGGCTGGTATGGACGGTTGCCTGGGACGGGTCGATCTGGAGCGACTGCTTGTAGATCTTGATCGCCTCGCTGGTCTTGTTCTGAACGAGGTAGGTCTGGGCCAGGTAGTTGTAGGATGTGGTGTTGGTGGGATCCATCGCGATGGCCCGCTGAAACTCCTGCGCGGCCTTCGTGTAGTTCTTGCTCTGGTAAAAGCCGATGGCACTGCTCAAAGCGCCGTTGGCCAGTGACTGTTGCTGTTGCGAAGTCGAGGCGAGCGTGCTGTAGATGTCGTAGGCGGAGGCGGAGCCGCTGCCTCCTGTCATGCCGTCGAGAACGTTTGCCATTGAGAGTCTCCCTCGTGCCAGGCGGAGTTTTGGTTCATCCAGTTTATCGGCAGCTTCAGAGAAAACTTTAGCTTTAATCGAAGGCCCGCGTCCGGAAGGTGGACGCGGGCCAACTTTTTACCCGTCTCTTCTGCTTCGATTGCCTCGCCCCTTCAGGAAAGGGGGCGGCTGTATCACGCGTTGGCGCAGCGCTTGAGGTTGCTCAGGCACTCGCGGGCGGCCTGGTTCCACGGTTCGAGCTGGGTGACCTTGCCGTAGAAGGTCTCCGCCTCCTGGGGGCGGTCCAGCAGCGTGCAGATCTTTCCGAGGGACATCAGGGTATCGACGTTCTTCGGCTCCTTCTGTAGCTGGTCCAGGTAGATGGCGATGGCGCCGTCCACGTTGCGCCCCTCGACGAAGTAGAAGTCGGCCAGGTTCTTCTGGAAAGTGGCGTTGGCGGGAACCAGGGCCGCCGCCCGCTCGTAGTGGGCCAGTGCCTCCTCCTTGTCCCCCCTCTCGTAGCAGAGGACGGCAAGATCGTTGTGTGCCGGGGCGAAATTGGGGTAGACGACCAGGATCTTCTCTAGCTCCCTGGTGGCCTCGTCCAGCTTACCCTCCGCAACCATGTGCTGGACGTTTTCGTAACGATCCTCGGCAGGCTCGTCGTCATCGTCGTCGGCGGCCTCGGGAGCGTTCTCCTGCTCGGCCCGGAGCTCGGTCAGCCGCTCGCGCACGGTCTGGTTCCACGGCTCGATCTCCAGTGCCCTCTGGTAGAAGGTCTCCGCTTCGTTGGGCTGGCCGACTACCTGGCTGATGATGCCGAGGTTCAACAGGGTCTCCACGTCCCGCGGGTCGTCTTTCAAGAGCTCGAGGTAGATGCCGATAGCCTCGTCGGTCTGTCCCTCCTCCACGAAGAGCATGTCGGCGAGGTTCTTCCGGAAGGTCGTGTCGCGGGGGGAGAGCTCGACCGCTCTCCGGTAGTGGAGAAGGGCGGCTTCCTTGTTGCCGGTGAGGTAGTGGAGGGCGGCCAGATCGTTATGGGCGGTGGCGTGGCCGGGGTATGTGGCGATGTGCGCTTGCAGCGCCCGTTTCGCCTGTTCGCGGTCTTCTCCGTTGACCACCGGCTGCAAGCGGGCAAACGCCTCGTCGGCGGATTCCGCCACCGGCGCGACCATCGGCTGGGAAACGGCGAACGGCTGGTTCGCCATCGGCTGCGGGGCGCTGGCCTGCTGGGGGGCCGGAGTGCTGGTGGCTTGGCTGGCCATCTGCGGGGACATGCTGACCGGCTGGCTGGCCATCGGCGGGGTGAGTGGGGCGGCTTTGGTTGCAGCCTCGCCTCCCTGGGCCACCATGGTCAGCCCGGTGAATTCCGGCAGGTGAACCACGCTGAAACGCTCGGCACACTTCTGGAGGAAGGCACCCATCGCGCCGTCCCCCTCGCCGATGCAGCCGATGGTGTAGTGAAGCTCGCGGCGCCACATGGCATGGTTCGGTACCTCGCCCGCGCGAAGCAGCGCGACCGGATCCTTACCCTGCCAGCTGCGGCTCCCGGCGCTGACATGCTGGGCGAAGCTCTGGTGCGGGATGGCGGTCAGACAGGTGTTGCCGAAGGCTAGCATAGCCTCGGGGTGCTGCCCGAGGGTGGCGGAGAGGAGCTCGTAAGCCTCGCTTCTCATCCGGTCGGCCACGTTGAGCAGCGTGATGAAGCGGCCGGAGGCGATCTTGACCGCTAGGTTGACACCGGCGTAGGCACCCGCCCGGTACGGTATCCTCAGGGAGACGATGTTGCCGAACCTGCGCTGAAGGTCGGTGACGATGGCGGTCTCGGACTGATCCGACCCCTGGTCCACCACGATGACCTCCATGCTCTGGGCGATCGTCTGCTCCATGAGTCCCGCCACGCACTCCCTGACCTGCGACTCCTGGTTGCGGGCGACCACGATGGCGGTGACGAGGGGACGCTCTTCTGCTTCGGTTACGGCTGCTCCGCCGCGGTTGACTTCAGGCAGGCTCATAGGTTCGATCTCCGTTCTGGGTGAGTTTCTATTTGCAGGGTCATGGAAATGTCAATTTTCTGCCCCTGCCATTCTCCCAACGCGAGGAGAAGGCAGGATGAGACGGTACCGACGATGATTAAGCAACGGCTGTGCCAGCAACACCTTCGATGGCCGGTGCAGTTGCTGGACCAATCGCCGGTGCGGGGTCTGAAGGCTCGCCGGACGCGGAATTACGGCGGAGGGGATGGCTGTCATCGAATTGCTGAGGGCGGGGGAGGCAAGGTGTCGCGGGTATCGTCGTCAAAAAGCCGACACGGTCACTGGCCGCAGGCAATGAGGAAGACTCCGGCCAGCATGATGAGGCTGGCGAGGACTCCGCCGCGCTCCCCGAAGAGGTACCGGCCGTAGAGGAGCCCGAACAGCAGGCTCAATCGTTTCACCGCGATCATGTAGGCGACGTTGGTGAGGGTGATGGCGTAGATGTGGGAGAGGATCTGGATGGAGTAAAACAGCGCCGGCAGCAGCGAGGCGGCCAGTACTCCGTTGGTGGAGAGGGCGGCCAGTTCCTTTTTCCCCTTGTACAGGGCCAAGGGCGCGGTGAGGAGCACGAGGAGCGGGAAATAGACGGCGGCGAAGAAAAGGGGGGAGGAGAGGGCGATGGCGCGCTTGCCGATCACCGAGGTGACGCTGTAGATGAGCGCGACGGCGATCATGCAGAGCGATCCCTTTTCGCTGAAGAGCGCCTTTAGTGGCGCCAGGACACCCCCCTCACCCCGCCCGGCGTTGAGCAGGTAGCTTCCGAGCGCGATGAGGAGCACTCCCGCAGCGCCGGCCGCGGTCAGTTTTTCGCCGAGGAGGAGCGTGGGGATGACCAGGAGCAGCAGCGGGGTGAGGGAGAGAAACGGGAGGGTCAGGTTCAAGGGGGAGAGTTTCAGCGCCTTGCTGTAGAGAAAGAGCGCCGCGGCCTCCAGCGGCAGGCCGAGGAGGAGGCAGAGGTAGAATTCCCGGCCCAGGGGAGGGGTGGGAATGAACGGGAGCGGGATCAGGAAGAGTGGTGCGGCGGGAAGGATCCTCAGCCAGGTGACGAGGTACTCGTTATGGCCGGCCAAGGCCTTCTTGGTGAGGGCATCGCTGGTAGCGAGCGTGAAGGCGGAGATGAGCGTCAATGAAAGCCAAAGCGGAATCATGACGAAAGCATAGCGCAGGTGGTGGCGGTGCGCAGGCGCAAGGGGGAAAAGGGCGGGTGCGGTTGACTACGGGGGAAACGGGGGCCTAATTGACATGTTCTACGTCCTTAGTTCGAAGGTTACGGAGGTGTGGGCATGAAACGCCACCGGAACGCAGTGGGGATCATGGAAGGGGCAAAAAACGTCTGTGCCATCGCGCGGTCGCTGGTGGAGGCCGCCGAAGAGGCGGTGGGAGAGGGGCTCGGTGCCGAGCACGATGCCGCGGTGAGGATGATCGTCCACCGGCTGGCGGGTCTTTGCCAGGTGGAGGATATCGCTTACGGCTTCGATCCGGTGACCGGACGCGACGTCTTTGGCATGCTCATGAACGAGTGCAGGGAGAAGGCGGGGCACGAGCCGGCCGGGATGGCCGGTGAGAATGAGCGGATCATCCTGTTGCGTCCCAGCCTGAAGGAGCTTCCGGAAGGCGGTTGACCAGCGTGGCGAGGGTGAGCTCGGGACGGATGTTGATCCGCAGCGGGATACCGCTCTCCCCCAGTCCCCCGCTCACGATCAGGGTGGTCTTTCCCTTGCGGAAGACCCCAAGGTCCCAGGGTGGGAAGAATCCCATGGCCGGGACGAAGGCGGCTCCCAGGAGCGGGAGGCGGAGCTGGCCTCCGTGGGTGTGGCCGCAGAGCATGAGATCGACGCCGAGTTTGGCCGCCAGCGGGAAAGGATGGGGCGAGTGGGATAGGAGCACCACCGGGCTTTCCGCGCCGGTGTCATCCATCGCCTGCGCCAGCCGGGCCCGGCGGGTGACCGGGTCGTCGATCCCTACCACCTGGAGCCGTTCGTCCCCCTTTTCGACCACCGCGGTCTGGTTGGGGATCACCTTGGCTCCCGCCTGGCGCAGCCGCTCGTTGAACTCCTCGCCCCGGTCCAGCCGCCAGTCGTGGTTTCCCGGTACCGAGAAGATGGGGCCGCCGAAAAATTTCTTGATCCCCGCCACCAGGTCCAGCGCCGGTTTGAGCGACGGCGCGGTCCCCACCACCAAGTCGCCGGTCAAAGCCACCATGTCGAAGCGCTCCCGTTGGACGAGGGCCAGCAGCAGCTCCCCCTCCGGGCCGTATTCCTTGTCGTGCAGATCGCTCAAGTGCAGGATGGTGAAACCTTCGAAGGCGCGGGGAAGGTCCTGGACCGGGACCAGGTACCGGCGGATTCTCACTGATTCCTTTTCCAGGTAGAGGTAGGGGAGCGCTGCCAGTGTGCCCATCAGAAACGCCCGTCGTGAAAGTAGCATCATCTTGAAGCCCCTCCGGCAATGAAAAAATTATAACATGCCCGTCCGGCGCCCGAGCGCGCTGCGGATGGGCCGTGAGCCATATCTTTGACTTCGTCTCCGGCTGTCGGTATTATGACGCCGATTTCGAAAGGAGCGTCCGATGGCGGATTTCGCGGTCAGCGAGGAAAAGAACCGGTGGCTCAAGGCCAAGATGGAGCAGTTGGGTGTCAAGGAGAGCGACATCGAGGAGCGCTTCGTCCACGCCTCCGGGAGGGGCGGCCAGCACGTCAATAAAAGCTCTTCCTGTGTCTATCTCAAGCACATCGCCACCGGGACCGAGGTGAAGTGCATGGAGTCCCGCAGCCAGTCGCTCAACCGGTTTCTGGCCAGGCGCTACCTGCTTGAGAAGCTGGAGGGGCTTTCCGGGAAATCGACCGGCAAGGACCTGGCGGCCGAGAAGTTGCGGCGGCAAAAGGCGCGGCGGAAGAGGCGGGCGGGCTCGAAGTACGTCCAGGGCGAAGCTTTGGCGGAAACGGCTGGAGGAGATGAGGCGGAAACGGCCGGAGGAGATGAACGGGGGTAGCCGGCCGAGGAAGGAGTAGCAGCCGGTTCGGGAGAGTACGCGGCGCCGCAGCCGGTCCCCTCCATGCGTAGCGGATAAGGGGACCGGCTGCGGCCGGGGGCGGACCTTTCCCGGAGTAACTGTTTGGCAAGGAATGTGCTTAGAGGGAGGGGAGACGTTAGACTGTCGGTATCTCGGCCTTTTTCCCGACAGCGGGAGATGAGCTCCCGGCGTAGCTTTTCCCGGCTAGCGGGGAATTTAGCAGGACAAAAAAAAGTTGACAACCTAATGAGGTGGAGGGTATAAATTTACATTATCCTCAATAAGACCTTGCATCGATCCTTATACTACCTCTTACGCTCTCACAGACCACTACCGGTAACGACACCTCAAGGTTACACTTACTTCACACTTACTCATCAAGCATTTTCATACTAGGCAGTCCACGCATGTGACCATGCCGCTCTCATATCGTACATATCCCCGCAAGCTAACGACAGGCAAACCGGCACCCCCGATCCGATGGAGACTTGCGCCATCCCAGGAGAACAGATGAACTTACAGGAACTCAAAGAGAAAAAAATCAACGATCTCACGGCCATTGCCAAGGGTCTCAACATCGAGGGGGCTTCGAGCCTGCGCAAGCAGGACCTGATCTTCGCCATCCTCAATGCCCAGACCGAGAAGAACGGCATGATCTTCGGTGAAGGCGTGCTTGAGACGTTGCCGGACGGCTTCGGGTTCCTGCGGGCTCCGGATTACAACTACCTCCCGGGTCCCGACGATATCTACGTCTCCCCCTCCCAGATCCGCCGCTTCAACCTGCACACCGGCGACACGGTGGCGGGCCAGATCCGCCCCCCGAAAGAGGGAGAGCGCTACTTCGCGCTCTTAAAGGTCGAGACCGTCAACCACGAGTCTCCCGAGGTGGCCCGCGACAAGATCCTGTTCGATAACCTCACCCCGCTCTACCCGGAAGAGAAGCTCAAGCTGGAGACCGCTCCCGACAACATGTCGACCCGCGTCATGGAGCTCATCGCGCCGATCGGCAAGGGGCAGAGGGGTCTCATCGTCGCGCCGCCGCGTACCGGCAAGACGATGCTCATCCAGAACATCGCCAACTCCATCGCCGAAAACCACCCCGAGGTCTTCCTGATCGTCCTTTTGATCGACGAGCGCCCGGAGGAGGTTACCGACATGCAGCGCTCGGTCAAGGGGGAGGTCGTTTCCTCCACCTTCGACGAGCCGGCTTCCCGTCACATCCAGGTGGCCGAGATGGTCATCGAGAAGGCCAAGCGCCTGGTCGAGCACAAACGCGACGTCGTCATCCTGCTCGACTCCATCACCCGTCTGGCCCGCGCCTACAACACCGTGATCCCTCCCTCCGGCAAGATCCTCTCCGGCGGTGTCGACTCCAACGCCCTCCACAAGCCCAAGCGCTTCTTCGGCGCCGCCCGCAACATCGAGGAGGGTGGCTCGCTCACCATCATCGCTACCGCGCTCATCGATACCGGTAGTAAGATGGACGAGGTGATCTTCGAGGAGTTCAAGGGTACCGGCAACATGGAACTCCACCTCGACCGCAAGCTGGTCGAGAAGAGAACTTTCCCGGCCATCGACATCAACAAGTCGGGGACCAGGAAAGAGGAGCTGTTGATCGACAAGGCCTCGCTCAACCGGATCTGGATCCTCAGGAAGGTGCTCCACCCGATGAACGTGGTCGACTCCATGGAGTTCCTGATCTCAAAACTGGGCGGGAGCAAGACCAATCAGGAGTTCCTGGACTCCATGAGCAAGTGAAAAAGAGCTTGAAAGTTTCCACTGAAGATGTTATGTGTGTAGACTTTCCGGTTCTAAATCATGCAAAGTTACCGGGGCTTGCCCCGCGAGGAGGAAGATATGAAGGCAGAAATCCATCCGAAGTACAACGACATCACCGTCAAGTGCCTGTGCGGCAACCAGTTCCAGACCCGCTCCACCAAGCCGGAGATCAACACCGAGGTCTGCTCGCAGTGCCATCCGTTCTACACCGGCAAGCAGAAGCTGATGGATACCGCGGGTCGCGTCGAGCGTTTCCGCAAGCGGTACAACATCGCGGCCAAGCCGACGGAATAGAGGTTCTCGCTTTTGCGGATCCGGTGAGGGGATTTTGTCTTTGGCGAAATCCCCTTATTTCGTTTTCTCTATGCCGCCCGCTGGCTTTTGAAGGATCTTCATGAAGGTTGCCCTTCTTCAACACACCCCCGAGCCCGAGCTCACCGTCGCCTTGGCCGCCCGGCTCTGCTATTCCAAGATCGACATTGGCGCCTTGAAAGAAAAACTCACCGGCGCCGACATCAAGAATTTCCTCGACAAGATCATGTCGCTCGGGCATCAGTCCGTGCTGGAACACGCCTCCTTCACCTTCGGGATCGAAGGGATTTCGCGGGTGACCAGCCACCAGCTGGTGCGCCACCGGGTCGCATCCTACTCCCAGCAGTCCCAGCGCTACGTCTCCCACACGGAACGCTTCGGCGTGGTCACTCCCCCGTCGATCGCGGAGAACCCGGAGCACCTCGCCCGCTTCGAGGCCCAGGTGGCGGCGCTGCACGCGGCGTATGCCGAGCTGGTGGAGGCGGGAGTGCCGGCCGAGGACGCCCGCTATCTTCTGCCCAACGCGACCGAGACCAAGATCCTGGTCACCATGAACGCCCGCGAGCTCTTGCACTTCTTCGGCGTCCGCTGCTGCGAGCGTGCCCAGTGGGAGATCCGGGCCATGGCGATCGAGATGCTCAGACTGGTCCGCCCGGTTGCTCCCACCATCTTCGGCCAGGCCGGCCCCGGCTGCCTCGCCGGTCCCTGCCCCGAGGGGAGCATGTGCTGCGGCAAACAGAAGGAAGTCCGGGCGTTCTTCAAGGAGTTGTAGGTTTCCCCACCCTCGCTCTGGCACGCGTACGGCCGGCCAGGTATGAAAGGGGACAGGCCCCTGCGGAGCCAGTCACCCGGTGGAATTGCCGGTACGTAGCAGGACCCGAAGTGCTGCCGGTTACGGCGGCGCTTCACATGAGGTAATCAATGAGCAAGATCAACATCGGTGGACAGGCGGTTTTGGAAGGGGTCATGATGCGGGCGCCCCGCTCGCTGGCCATAGCGGTCCGGCGGCCGGATGGCGAGATCTCGGTCAAGAGCGAGACGGTCGTTCCGCTCTCCGAGCGTTTCCCCATCACCAAGCTCCCTATCGTAAGGGGGGCGGTGGCCCTTTTCTCCTCGCTTATCACCGGCATCAAGGCACTTAACTTCTCCGCCAACGAGGCGCTCCCCGAAGAAGAGGGGAAAAAGGAAGAGCTCTCCGGCTGGGCCATCGGCGGCACCATGGCCTTCGCCTTCGGGTTCGGCATCCTCCTTTTCTTCATCATGCCGCTCTATCTCACCAAGTTGATGGTCCCGGTGATCGGCGGCTCCAACATCGCTTTCAACCTGGTCGACGGCGTGATCAGGGTGGCGGTCTTCCTCGTCTACATCATCTCCATCTCCCGGATGAAGGACATCCAGCGGGTCTTCCAGTACCACGGGGCGGAGCACAAGTCGATCTTCACCTTCGAGGCCGGCGAGGAGCTGACGGTCGAAAATGTGAAGAAATACAGCTGCCTGCATCCCCGCTGCGGCACGAGTTTTCTCCTGATCGTCATGCTGGTGAGCATCCTGGTCTTCTCGCTGATCCCCAAGCTGTGGCCCTTCTACTTCAAGGCGGGCGCGAGGATCGTCCTGCTTCCCATGATCGCCGGGCTCTCCTACGAGGTCCTGAAATGGACCGCCAAGCGCGAAAACAACCCCTTCGTGCGGATGTTGATCGCTCCGGGGCTCGCCTTGCAGCGGCTGACCACCCGCGAACCGGACGATAGCCAGATCGAAGTGGCCATCAAGTCCATGCAGGTGGCCCTGGATATCAACGGCGGCCACAAGGATGACCGCCTGGTCGTCTAAATATTCCCCTGAGGTTTATAAATGTTTGAAAAGATAGCCGAACTGGAAAGACGTTATGAGGAACTGGAGTCGCTCCTCGCGGATCCCGAGGTGTTGGCGAACCAGACCGAGTTCAGGCGCCTCTCCAAGGAGCATTCGGGCCTTTCCGAACTGGTCGCCGCCTACCGTGAGTACAAGAAGCTCCTCTCCGATATGGAGGACAACCGCGAGCTCATGAAGGAACCGGACCAGGAGATGCGCGAGATGGCCGAGGCCGAGCTTGAGAGCCTCGAGAAGCGCCGCGTGGAGCTGGATGCCGAGATCAAGGTGCTCCTCCTTCCCAAGGACCCCAACGACGACAAGAGCGTCGTGCTGGAGATCCGCGCCGGCACCGGCGGTGACGAGTCCGCCCTTTTCGCCGGCGATCTTTTCCGCATGTACACCCGCTATGCCGAGACCAACCGCTGGCGTGTCGAGATCATCTCTGCCTCCGAATCGGAGAAGGGGGGCTTCAAAGAGGTCGTGGCGCTCATCGAAGGCGCCGGCGTCTTCGCCAAGCTGAAGTACGAGTCCGGCACCCATCGAGTCCAGCGCGTCCCCGAGACCGAGGCCCAAGGCCGCATCCACACCTCTGCCTGCACCGTCGCCGTGCTTCCCGAAGCCGAGGACGTCGACATCGACATCAATCCCGTCGACCTCAAGATCGATGTTTACCGCTCCTCCGGCGCGGGCGGGCAGCACGTCAACACCACCGACTCCGCAGTCAGGATCACCCATATCCCAACCGGCACCGTGGTCGCCTGCCAGGAAGAGCGTAGCCAGATCAAGAACCGCGCGAAGGCAATGAAGGTCCTCAAGTCGAGGATCCTCGACTCGATCCAGATGGAGGCCAACGCCAGGATGGCCGCCGACCGCAAGAGCCAGGTGGGGAGCGGGGACCGCAGCGAGCGTATCCGGACCTACAACTTCCCGCAGGGGAGGATGACCGACCATCGGATCGGCCTGACCCTGTACCGTCTCGATGCCATCATGGCCGGGGACATCGCCGAGATCACCGATTCCCTGAGGACCCACTACCAGATGGAGGCCCTCCAGGCCCAGAGCGAAGGGATGTAACTCCCCTCTATGACCACGCAGCGGGAAACATGGGACGTCCTCAAAGTCCTCAACTGGACCAAGGGGTACCTCGCCGAAAAAGGGGTGGAAAACCCGAGGCTGGAGGCGGAGTGGATGCTCTGCGAAGCCCTCTCCCTGGACCGCGTGGGGCTCTATCTCAATTTCGACAAGCCGCTCAGCGATGCCGAGCTGGCCTCCTACCGGGGGCTGGTGGCCCGGCGGGGCAAGCGCGAGCCGCTGCAGTACATCCTCGGGACTCAGGAGTTCATGGGGCTCGACTACCGGGTGACCCCGGCGGTGCTGATCCCCCGGCACGACACCGCGGTGCTGGTCACCGAGGCGATCATGCGGGCGGCCCAGGTCCGGAGCATCCTCGACATCGGGACCGGCAGCGGTTGCGTGGCGATCGCCCTGGCCAAGGCGCTTCCCGAGGTGGAAGTCTCCACGGTCGATGTTTCTCCGGAAGCCATCGAGGTGGCCCGCGGCAATGCCGAGAGGAACGAGGCGAGGGTGATCTTTTTCAAGGGATCGCTTTTTGAGCCGGTCGCGGGCCGGGAATTTGACATGATCGTCTCCAACCCGCCGTACATTCCGGCTGGCGACATCGCCGGCCTTCAGCAGGAGGTGCGGGGCTTCGAGCCGGTCGGCGCCCTCGACGGCGGGGCCGATGGACTCGACTTCTACCGATCCATCACCTCCCAGGCCTCCGGCCATCTCAATCCGGGCGGTTGGCTGTTGTTCGAGGTGGGAGCGGGGCAGGCACCCCAGGTGCTGGGGCTCCTTAAGCATTACGGCTTCACCGAAGAGACTTTCACCCAGACCGACCCCGCCGGCATCGAGCGGGTGGTCGGCGGCCGCCTGGCAAAGAGCTAGCTAGTGTGAACTCCCCCTTTGAAAAAGGGGGAGTTAAAAAAAACAAAGAGTTCCCGCTCCGCAAGGACGCGGGCGAAACCAGAAAAACAAAAGAGGTACTAGTGGACAAACTGGTCATTCACGGCGGTAAGAAGCTCTCCGGCGAGGTAACCGTCAGCGGTTCCAAGAATGCTGCCCTTCCGATATTCGTCTCCACCATTCTCGCTCCCGGCTGCACCGAAATCAGTAACGTCCCCTTCCTGAGGGACATCAACACCACCATCAAGGTGCTCGAGCAGTTGGGTGCAACCGTCGAGGGGCGTGGCAACATCGTCAAGATCGATACCACCAACCTCAACAGTTTCGAAGCCACCTACGATCTCGTACGCACCATGCGCGCCTCCGTGCTGGTGCTCGGACCGCTCCTCGCCCGTTTCGGCCAGGCCCGCGTTTCCCTTCCCGGTGGCTGCGCCATCGGTGCCCGTCCGATCAACCTGCACCTGAAGGGGCTTGCCGCGCTGGGTGCCGAGATCACGCTGGAGCACGGCTACGTCGAGGCCAAGGCCAAGCGTCTCAAGGGTGCCCGGATCAATTTCGACATCTCCACCGTCGGGGGCACCGAGCAGCTGCTGATGGCCGCCGCCACCGCCAAGGGGGAGACTATCCTCGAGAACGCCGCCCGCGAGCCTGAGATCGTCGACCTCGCCGACATCCTCACCTCCATGGGCGCCAAGATCGACGGCGCTGGGACCGATACCGTCCGGATCCAGGGTGTCGACGAGCTGTCCGCCACCAGCCACACCGTCATGCCGGACCGCATCGAGGCCGGGACCTTCATGATCGCCTCCGCCATCACCGGCGGCGATATCAAGATCCACAATATGCGCCTCGAGCACCTGGACGCCCTGACCTTCAAGCTCCAAGACGTTGGCGTCGAAATCACCAACAAGGACGGCGTGGTGCGAGTCAAAGGGCCCAAGAAGCTCAAGAGCGTCAACATCAAGACCCGTCCGTACCCCGGCTTCCCGACCGACATGCAGGCCCAGTTTATGGCCCTCATGTGCCTCGCCGAAGGCGCCAGCGTGATCTCGGAGAACATCTTCGAGAACCGCTTTATGCACGTCTCGGAGCTTTTACGTTTCGGGGCGGATATCACCATCGAGGGGAACAGCGCCACGGTGAAGGGTGTCAAAAAGCTGTCCGGCGCGCCGGTTATGGCCACCGACCTCCGCGCCTCCGCGTCGCTGATCCTGGCCGCGCTGGCCGCCGACAACACCAGCGAGATCTCCCGCATCTACCACCTCGACCGCGGCTACGAGTCGATCGAGAAGAAGCTCGCCGGCCTTGGTGCCGACATCCAGCGCGTGGTGGACAACAACCAGATTTAGCAGAGGCCTTTCTCTGAAAGTCCTCCTTGTTAAAGGGGGATTTTAGGGGGATTTGCATTTTTATTGGCTGTCCCCTCAGCAGGTTGAACAAAGGCAAATCCCCCCCCGCCCCCCTTTAACAAGGGGGGAGTCCAAGAGGTATTTGAAATGACCGATTACGTTACCATTGCCATACCGAAAGGCCGGATCCTCCAGGACTCCGTCGCCCTCTTCAAGAAGATCGGGATCGACTGTGAGGAGCTCCTCTCCGATACCCGCAAGCTCGTCTTCGTGAACGAAGAGCAGAAGATGCGCTACATGATCGTGCGCGCGACCGACGTGCCGACCTACGTCGAGTACGGCTGCGCCGACCTCGGCATCGTGGGCAAGGATACCCTCATGGAGGCCGAGAAGGATCTCTACGAGCCGCTCGATCTCAAGTTCGGGTACTGCCGCCTGATGGTGGCCGAGCCCGTCGAGCTCTCCCACAAAGACGACCCGTCTGCCTGGAACAACATCAGGATCGCCACCAAGTATCCCAACGTGACGGAGAAGTACTTCGCCTCCAAGGGGATCCAGGTCGAGATCATCAAGTTGTACGGCTCCATCGAGCTGGCCCCGCTGGTCGGGCTCTCCGAGCGGATCGTCGACCTCGTCTCCACCGGCGAGACGCTGAAGCAGAACGGCCTGGTCGAGGTGGAGCACATCGCCGAGATCACCTGCCGCCTGATCGTTAACCGCGCCAGCCTTAAAACCAAGCACGACCGGATCTCCAAGATCATCGAAGGACTGGAACAGCACATCTAACATCCTGAGAGGTTTCAGATGCAATTCCTTGATATACGAGAAGCGGATTTTCAGGCGAAGTTCGATGCCATTGTTGAGCGTGGGGAGGAGTCGGGACGCGAGGTAGAGGAAGTCGTCCTTGGCATCATCGCGGACGTGCGCAAGCGCGGGGACGAGGCGCTGCTCGATTACACCAAGCGCTTCGACCGTCTTGAGTGCGAAGCCGCCTCCGGGCTGGAGGTCACCGCCGCCGAGTTCGACAAGGCTTTTGCCGAGCTGGACCAGCAGGACCTGGCCGCCCTCAAGCTCGCGGTCGAGCGCGTGGGGCGCTTCCACGAGAAGCAGAAGCAGCAGACCTGGATCTCCACCGAGGAGCCGGACATCATGCTGGGTCAGAAGGTGACCCCGCTCGCCAAGGTCGGCATCTACGTCCCCGGCGGAAAGGCCTGCTATCCCTCCAGCGTGATCATGAACGCGGTCCCGGCCAAGGTCGCCGGCGTCGGCGAGATCATCATGGTGGTCCCCGCCCCGGGCGGCGAGCTGAACGCCCACGTCATGGTGGCGGCCAAGCTCTCCGGCGTGGACCGCGTCTTCAAGATCGGCGGCGCCCAGGCCGTTGCCGCGCTTGCCTACGGCACCGCGACCGTCCCCCGCGTCGATAAGATCACCGGCCCGGGCAACATCTACGTCGCCACCGCGAAGAAACTGGTCTTCGGCCAGGTCGGCATCGACATGATCGCCGGACCGAGCGAGATCCTGGTCATCAACGACGGCACCGGGAACCCCACCCACATCGCCGCCGACCTCCTCTCCCAAGCCGAGCACGACGAGCTTGCCTCTTCCGTCCTGATCACCACCGACCGCTCCTTCGGCGAGAAGGTGGCTGCCGAAGTGGAGCGCCAACTGAAGGAACTTTCCCGCGAGAAGATCGCCAGGAAGTCATGGGAATCCTTCGGCGTCATCATCGCTGCCGGCAACCTCGAGGAGGCCATCGCCTTCTCCAACCGTATCGCTCCCGAGCACCTGGAACTGGCGGTGGAGAATCCCTTCGAGATCCTCCCGCTCATTACCAACGCGGGCGCCATCTTCATGGGGCACTACACCCCCGAAGCCGCGGGCGACTACCTGGCCGGCCCGAACCATACCCTGCCGACCGGCGGCACCGCCCGTTTCTTCTCCCCGCTTTCGGTCGACGATTTCGTTAAGAAGAGCTCCATCGTCCACTTCACCAAGGGGGGGATCCAGCGTTTAGGCCGCGATATCGTCAGGATCGCGGAGCTGGAAGGTCTCGAAGCCCACGGCAAATCGGTCAGCGTCCGCCTCGACTGAGCGGGCTCATTCATTGTTCTGCACTGAATAATCAAGGAGGAGGCGTCATGGCAAGATCGGCAACCATCGAGCGGATCACCAAGGAAACCCAAATCAAGCTCTCCCTGGAAATCGACGGCAAGGGCGAGTCGCAGATCTGCACCTCCGTTCCGTTCCTCGATCACATGCTGGACCTGTTCGCCCGCCACGGCCTGTTCGACCTGAAGGTCGAGGCCCACGGCGACATCGATATCGACTTCCACCACACCGTCGAGGATATCGGCATCGTACTCGGCACCGCCTTCAAGGAGGCGTTGGGAGACAAGAGCGGCATCCGCCGCTACGGCCATGCCGTGGTCCCCATGGACGAGACGCTGGCCAACGTAACGACCGACCTTTCCGGGCGGCCGTACTTGGTCTACAACGTCCCCCTGCCCAAGGTGAAGCTGGGCGATTTCGACGTCGAACTGGTCTGCGAGTTCTTCCAGGGTTTCGTCAACCACTGCGGCGCCAATCTCCACGTGAACCTCTCCTACGGCAGTAACGTACACCACATCATCGAGGCCTGCTTCAAGGCGGCCGCCCGTGCGCTCGATCAGGCGACCCAGGTCGATCCCCGCATCGAAGGTGTGATGTCGACCAAGGGGAAACTCTAGCGACGCGGCAGGCAGGCTGATCAGGCCCTGCTTCCGATAAGGACCATTACCAATGATTGCGATTATCGATTACGGCATGGGGAACCTCCGCTCCGTGCAAAAGGGCTTTGAGAAAGTAGGCTTCGAGGCGGTAGTAACCTCCGATCCCAAGGTGCTCCTCGACGCTGAGCGCGTGGTGCTCCCGGGCGTCGGCGCCTTCCGCGACTGCATCCGTAACCTGGAAGAAGGCGGCTTCATCGATCCCATCTTCAAGGTGATCCAGGCGGGCAAGCCGTTTCTCGGTATCTGTCTTGGTCTCCAGCTCCTTTTCACCGAGAGCGAGGAGTTCGGCATCCACAAAGGCCTCAACATCATCCCCGGCAAAGTACACCGATTCCCGGAAGGGATGGAAGAGGCAGACGAGGCTCTCAAGGTTCCCCACATGGGATGGAATCAGATTTCGATGAAGAAGGACTCCCCTCTTTTCACCGGAATCGCCGATGGTTCCAACGTTTACTTCGTGCACTCCTACTACGTGAAGCCGGAGGACGGTAGTGTCGTCGCCTCCACCACCAGGTACGGGATCGACTTCTGCTCCTCCATCTGGAAGGACAACGTGGTGGCCACCCAATTCCACCCGGAGAAGTCGCAGGAGAAAGGGCTGGCGATGCTGAAGAACTTCGCCACCATGAAGTAGCTCACTCGACCTTTCTGTTAATTCAATGTCCTTGGAGTTGAAATGATCGTCATACCCGCAATTGATCTGAAAAACGGCTGCTGCGTCCGGTTGGAGCAGGGGCTCATGGACCGCGACACGGTGTTCAACGACGACCCCGGTGCCCAGGCTGCCGAGTGGCAGCGGCAGGGTGGCGAGATCCTCCACATCGTCGACCTGGACGGAGCCTTCGCCGGGGAGCCGAAGAACCGCTCGGCCATCGAGTCCATCGTCAAGTCGGTCACCATCCCGACCCAGCTCGGCGGCGGGATCAGGGACATCCAGACCGTCGAAGCCTACCTCTCCCTCGGGATCGGCCGCGTCATCATCGGCACCGCCGCGCAGAGGAACCCGGATTTCGTGAAAGAAGCCTGCGCCAAGTTCCCCGGCAAGATAGTGGTCGGCATCGACGCCAAGGACGGGATGGTCGCGGTCCAGGGGTGGGCTGAAGTCACCGGCGTCACCGCCACCGAGCTCGCCAAGAAGTTCGAAGGGTATGGAGTCTCGGCCATCATCTACACCGACATCAGCCGCGACGGCATGATGCAGGGGCCGAACATCCAGGCCACCAAGGCGCTCGCCGAAGCCATCTCCATCCCGGTCATCGCCTCCGGCGGGCTCTCCTCGCTGAAGGACATCGAGAACCTGATGGCCATCGAAGCATCCGGGGTCACCGGCGTCATCACCGGCAAGGCCATCTACTCGGGAGCAATCAAACTCTCGGAGGCTATCGCACTTACCAAGCGCGGGGCGTAAAATCCCCGCCGGGGGTGTGGTCGACTCGGCGCGTAGGTTGCGTTGAACGGCTTCATCGTGAAACGCAACGATTACCATTACTGCTGGAACCGCCGCGTTTCGTTCCTCAACGCGGCCTACTCCGGCTAAAACCGGCTGAACCCATCTCGTCTGGTGGGTAGGAACGGAGATCACAGTGCTTACTAAGAGAATTATTCCCTGCCTTGATGTGAAGGGTGGGCGGGTTGTGAAAGGGGTCCAGTTCCTGGGCCTGCGCGACGCCGGCGATCCGGTCGAGATCGCCGAACTCTACGACAGCCAGGGGGCCGACGAGCTTACCTTCCTCGACATCACCGCTTCCTCCGACGAGCGCGACATCATCATCGACGTCGTCCGCCGCACCGCCGAGCGCGTCTTCATGCCGCTTACCGTGGGCGGGGGCGTCCGGGTGGTCGAGGATATCAGGCGGCTTCTGAATGCGGGGGCCGACAAGGTCTCCATCAATACCGCCGCGGTCAACCGTCCCGAGTTCGTCAACGAGGCGGCCGAGAAGTTCGGCTCCCAATGCACCGTTGTCGCCATCGACGCCCGCAGCCGCGAAGGCGGCGGCTGGGAAGTCTATACCCACGGCGGCCGTCGTCCGACCGGGCTCGACGTCATCGAGTGGGCCTGCCGGATGGAGGCCATGGGGGCGGGCGAGATTCTTTTGACCAGCATGGATCGTGACGGCACCAAGGACGGCTACGATCTTCCCCTCACCCGTGCGGTCGTCGACGCCGTGAGCATTCCCGTTATCGCCTCCGGCGGTGTCGGCGGGCTCTCCCATCTTTACGACGGCTTCACCGCTGCCGGTGCCAGCGCCTGCCTCGCCGCCTCCATCTTCCACTACCGCGAGCACACCATCCAGGAAGCCAAGGAGTATCTGCGGGACAGAGGCGTAGCCGTCAGGCTTTAGCTTTAAGGGGACTGGCTCCTCGCAGAGGTGCCTGTCCCCCTTCTTTTCGCCTTTCAGGTGTGGTTTTACCCAAAAAAAGCCTTAGATTTATCCGCGTAAATCCGCTCAATCCGCGTCATCCGCGTTCCATTAGCTTTTAGATTGTTTTTCCAGGAGTCATCGATGGATCACCAGAACAACGACATCATCGCCGCCGTCTACCGCGTCATCCAGGAGCGTAAGGCCAGCCCTTCCGAGAAATCCTATACTGCGAGCCTGATGGCCAAGGGGATCGACAAGATCCTCAAGAAGGTGGGCGAAGAGGCGACCGAGGTGGTCATCGCCGGCAAAGGCGGCAAGCGGGAAGAGATCGTGTACGAGACTGCCGACCTCATCTTCCACAACCTGGTGCTCCTCGGCTACTATGATATCGATCCGGAAGAGGTATACGCGGAGCTTCGCCGCCGGTTCGGGATCTCCGGTATTGAGGAGAAAAACTCCCGGGTTGAGTAGTATTAGCACTGAGAAATATCTTGACAGTCCTTGCGGATTTGATATAGTGCTTGTTCCTTGACGAATGTCTGCCGGCCGGATCTACCCACGAAAGTAGTAAATCTAGAAAGAGAAGGGGGGGGAATATGGATGCCGGGAGTAAAGGTAAAAGAAGCTGAGCCGTTTGAGCTTGCTCTTAAAAAGTTCAAAAAACAGTGCGAAAAAGCGGGGATTCTTTCTGAAGTCCGCAAAAGAGAGCACTACGAAAAGCCCAGTATCAAGAAAAAGAAAAAGGCCATCGCTGCTCGCAAGCGCGCGCTGAAGAAACAGCGGAAAATGGTTGACTAAGAGGGATATATGCAGCTTCGGGAGAAACTTCAGACCGAGATGAAGGAAGCGATGAAAAGCCGCAACGCGGCCAAGCTTTCCGCCATCCGGATGGTACTCTCGGCGGTGAAGAACCGTGACATCGAGCTCCGCCGTGAGCTCAATGACGCGGAGATCACCGAAACCATTGCGACCCTCTGCAAGCAGCGCAGGGAATCCATCAAGCTCTTTAAGGAAGCAGGCAGACAGGAGCTCGTGGATAAGGAAGAGGCAGAGTTAAACCTCATGCTGACCTTCCTGCCCCAGCAGCTGACACGGGAAGAACTGGAGTCTCTGGTAACGAAGATTATTGCCGAGACTTCCGCCTCCGGAGGCAAGGACATGGGCAAGGTCATGAAGGCCTTGATGCCCCACGTCTCCGGCCGAGCGGACGGGAAGCTGGTTAGCGAAATTGTGAAGGAAAAACTCGCGTGAAACATCGTCCCCGGGTCCTCCCGGGGGCGTTGCGGGTTTCTTGAGTCATGGGTGGGGGCTGATCTAGCGATTTGCCCCTCTTTTGCTTTGTGTCAGCCGACCGGGTGTTTGCATGATCCTTCTCGATATCCTGATCTGGGTTATATTGCTCTTTTTCGTAGCAAAGGGATTCTCGAAAGGTCTCATCAGGGAAGCCTGCTCTCTCCTCGGCTTCGTCATCGGCGGCTGGGCCGCATTCAGATACTACTCAACCCTCAGCATCGGCCTGAGACACTTTATCAACCTCCCACAGAAAGTTGCGCAGCCGCTGGCGTTTCTCCTCGTCTTCCTGCTGCTCGGCCTCCTTTTCTATCTCCTCGGACACCTGCTAACCGTCTTCTTTAAGATCATGCTGCTCGGTGGCATCAATCGCGTGGGGGGAATTCTTTTCGGGTTCCTGGAAGGGGCGTTTATTCTCTGCGTGATCCTCTACCTGGGGACCCTGCAACCGGTACCGGAAAAGATCAGGAAATCGATCGCGGCCTCGAAGACCGCGCAGGCCTTCGCCACCACGGGGGCTGACATCGCGGCGGGTTGGGATCGGTCGCTTCACAAGGAACCGACACCGGCGCAAGGGGTGCGGGCCAAGTAAAGGTTTGAGACAGTGTCGATGATACCGGAGGACAAGGTCAGGGAAGTACGCGAGAGGGCTCCTATCCTGGAGGTCGTCTCCGACTACATGAGCCTGCGGAAATCCGGCGCGAATTACCAGGGGATCTGCCCCTTCCACGGGGAGAAGACGGGGTCATTCAACGTCAACCCCGCCCGGGGGATCTTCCACTGCTTCGGCTGCGGCGTGGGAGGGAACTCGGTCGATTTCATCATGCGGATCGAGTCGCTGAGCTTTCCCGAGGCGGTCAAGTTCCTGGCCAAACGGGTGGGAGTCGACATCCCGGAGCGCCCCCTCACCCGCGATGAGAAGCGCAAGATCGACGAGAAGGAACAGCTGTACCAGGTCAACCAGCTCGCCTGCGAGTTTTACCGCCGCGTGCTGGAGACCGAAGAAGCGGGGGCCGCAGGGAGAAGTTACCTGCAGCGCCGCCTGGTGGACAAGGATACCGCCGCCACCTACCGGATGGGGTTCGCCCCCGCGGGGTGGGACAACCTGGCCAAGTTCCTCCAGCGAAAGGGGATCGCGCCCGAGCAGGCCGAGAAGCTGGGACTCTTGAGGAAGCGGGACGGCGGAGGGTACTACGACACTTTCCGGAACCGGCTCCTTTTCACCATCGCCGATCTCCACGGCGATCCGATCGGGTTCGGCGGGCGGGTGATGGACGACTCGCTCCCCAAGTACATCAACTCCCCGGAGTCGCTCATCTACCGCAAGAGCGAGGTGCTCTTCGGGCTAGACCTGGCGAAAAAGGGGATGCGGGAGCGCGGCAGCGCCATCATCGTGGAGGGGTATTTCGACCACCTGGCCCTCTACCGCGCCGGCTACACCAACGTGCTCGCCACCTGCGGCACCGCGCTGACCCCCCAGCACCTCAAGGTTATCAGGCGTTATGCCGAAAGAGTCTTCATGCTCTTCGACGGCGACGAAGCGGGAAGAAAGGCCACCGAGAGGTCGCTGGAGCTTTTCCTCGAAGAGAGCTTCCCGGCCCGGGTGGTTGAGATGCCACAGGGAGACGACCCGGACACCTTCATTAACCGCGAAGGTAGCGAGGCGTTTGCGCCGTTTCTAGAGAAGGCGCCGCCGATCTTCGAGTTCTTCTACCGTGGCCTCGCCAAACGGATCGATACCTCCACCGTGGAAGGGAAGGTCGCCTTCGTCAACGAGGTCGCTCCCCGGCTGGCCAAGATCGCCGATCCGGTCGAGCGGGACCTGTATGAGAGGGAGATCTGCCGGGCGGTTCCCGGATTGACCCCGGCCATGCTCCGGAAGAAAGGTGGAGCGACGGTAGCCGACGTGAGACCGGCACTCCGTCCGCAACCCGCGGCCCGTCCCACGGCGTCCAAGACCGAGGACGTGCTGTTGACCCTGATGGTGAAATACCCGGAAGTAGCCACCCAGGTCCGTGAGCACGGAGTGGAGAAGCTCTTTGGGCCCGCGCACCTCAAGGTGGCTCAAGGGATAGTGGCGGGAAGTGAAGCCGGCGAGCTGGACCTCACCGGGCTTTTACAAGAGCTGGAGCCGCCGGAAGAGCGGGCCCGGCTCCTCGCGTTGTTCGTCGAGGATGCCCACCTCGAGGACATGGACCCGATCAAGGCCTTCGAGCAGTGCCGCATGGCGTTGGAGCGCAGGGCGCTCAAGGGAACCAAGGAGTTAGCCAGGGAACTGGCGAGCGTGGATCCCGATTCTCCGCGGTACTTGGAGATCCTTGCCGAGCTGGAATTGTTGCGAAATAAAAAATCTAAACTACTGTAGAATTATCGATTGAAGAGATAAGCGGTTAGCGGAGCGTGTTTAATGGCCAAGAAAAGCATGGACGAAGTGAAGCAGCTCATCGACCTTGGGAAGGAAAAGGGGTTCCTCACCTATGAGGAAGTGAACGACCTCCTTCCCCCGGACATGGTGTCGTCCGACCAGATCGACGACGTGATGAGCATGTTTGGCGATATGGACATCGAGATCGTGGACTCCGCCCAGAAGGTGAAGATCCCCAAGATCAAGATGGACCTCGAGGAAGAGGAAGAGCACGAAGGGGAGCAGGACGAGGTCGAGTTTGAGCCGGGTACCCTGGGCCGCACCAGCGACCCGGTCCGCATGTACCTCCGCGAGATGGGCTCCGTCTCTCTTCTGACCCGCGAGGGAGAGGTCGAGATCGCCAAACGGATCGAGGTGGGCGAGCGTGACGTGGCAAGCGTCATCCTCAACACCCCGATCACCGTCAAAGAGGTGATCTCGCTCGGCGAGCGGCTCCGGAAACAGCAGATCGGCGCCATCGAGATCTCCAAGGACGTGGAGGAAGAGGTACTGGAAGAGGGCGAAGAGGATCTGCAGGCCCTGCGGGTACTCGGCATCATCGACGGTATCAAGGAATTCGACCAGCGGATGGAAGAGATTCAGGCCGCCCTGGAGCCGGAGAAGAATGCCTCCGCCAAGGAGCGTGAAGCCCTGCAGGCGGAACACGCCGATCTCAAGGTGCAGATGGCCGACCTCCTGAAGTCCCTGCGTCTCAAGGACCGCCACATCGAGAAGATCTCCCAGCGCCTGAAGGAGCTTTCCTGCAAGGTCGACCTGGTCATGCAGGAGAATTCCGAGCTCGAGCAGGAGACCGGGACCCAAAAGGAAACCTTCCTCTCCGCGCTGGACGCCCTCAAAGGTGCCACCGACGGCGAGTGCAGCAAGAAACTCAAGATGAGCTGCGAAGACGCCCAGAAGCTCGAGAAGGGCTACCGCGCCATCGAGAAGAAGCTCCAGAAGATCGAGCAGGAGTCCGGCTTCAAAGCGAGCGAGCTCTCCAACGCGTTGCTTGCCATCGAGGAAGGGGAGCGCAAGGCCAAGCTGGCCAAGAGCGAGCTGGTCGAGGCCAACCTCCGTCTGGTGGTCTCCATCGCAAAGAAGTACACCAACCGCGGCCTGCAGTTCCTCGACCTGATCCAGGAAGGGAACATCGGCCTCATGAAGGCGGTCGACAAGTTCGAGTACCAGCGCGGTTACAAGTTCTCGACCTACGCGACCTGGTGGATCCGGCAGGCCATCACCCGCGCCATCGCGGACCAGGCCCGCACCATCAGGATCCCGGTCCACATGATCGAGACCATCAACAAGCTGATCCGTACCAGCCGCCAGCTGGTGCAGGAGATCGGCCGCGAGCCCTCTCCGGAGGAGATCGCCGAGCGGATGGCGCTGCCGCTCGACAAGGTACGGAAGGTCCTCAAGATCGCCAAGGAGCCGATCTCCCTGGAGACCCCGATCGGCGAGGAAGAAGATTCCCACCTTGGGGATTTCATCGAGGACAAGGGGGTCGTCTCCCCGCTTGAGGCCGTCATCAAGGCCAACCTCTCCGAGCAGACCTCCCGGGTCCTTTCCACCCTCACCCCGCGTGAGGAGAAGGTCCTCAGGATGCGTTTCGGCATCGGCGAGAAGAGCGACCACACCCTCGAGGAGGTCGGTCAGGACTTCGAGGTGACCCGCGAGCGCATCCGGCAGATCGAGGCCAAGGCGCTCAGGAAGCTGCGCCACCCGAGCCGGGCCAAGAAGCTCAAGAGCTTCGTGGAATAGCCAGATAGGCCGCACCGGATAACGGCGCGGCCTTCTTTTTTAGAGTCGGGGGACTGCTCCGCAAGGTGCCTGTCCCCTTTTGCCGGTCTGAAAGAAACAAAATCCCCCCTGTCCCCCCTTCGCAAAGGGGGGGACGCTTGGTCGGCGGCATCGCGAGGTACCAGGCCCGGGAGTAGTTCCCCGCGGCAGGTTCCCTTCTCTTCAAGGGGAGGGGCAGGGTGAGGATGGTGTGGTTAGTAGATCAACGAGGTAACCAATGAAGAAGAAAGCAGTCGTTTTGTACAGCGGAGGGTTGGATTCCACCACCTGCCTGGCCATCGCCAGGGCCGAAGGCTTCGAGCCGTATGCCATCAGCTTCGCCTACGGTCAGCGCCACAGCTACGAGATGGAGGTGGCCAAGCGTAACGCCCGCCCGATGGGGGCGGCCGATCACCTGCTGGTCGAGTTCGATCTCCGCAAGATGGGCGGCAGCGCCCTTACCGCCGACATCGAGGTCCCGAAGGACGGTGTGGGCGACGACATCCCGGTGACCTACGTCCCGGCCCGGAACACCATCTTTCTCTCCTTCGCGCTTGGGTACGCCGAGACCCTCGGGGCTTACGACATCTTCATCGGCGTGAACGCCCTCGACTACTCGGGCTACCCCGACTGCCGACCCGAGTTCGTCGCCGCCTTCCAGGCCATGGCCAACCTGGCCACCAAGGCCGGTGTCGAGGGGGAGCAGATCAAGATCCACACGCCGCTCATCAGCCTCACCAAGGCCGAGATCATCCAGAAGGGGCTTTCCCTCGGGGTCGACTACGGGCTGACCCACTCCTGCTACGATCCCACCGAGGACGGCTCCTCCTGCGGTCTGTGCGACTCCTGCCGGCTGCGGCTGAAGGGGTTTGCCGAGGCCGGGGTGACCGACCCGGTCAGGTACGTAAAGCGGTAGCGCTGAAGGCGGCTACCCCATCCTCACCCTGTCCCTCCTCCTGAAGGGGAGGGGCTCCGTTGCCTGACGATACCAATTCACGCGAGTCAAGAATGCCTATCGATAAAGAAAAAGCAGGGCAGAACAGCGAAGATCAGGCGGCGCCCGGCCAGGCCGCCGGCAAGCCGCTCACCGACGTGCAGCTTTCCCGCGATACCAGGAACATTCCCATCAGCAAGGTGGGGGTGAAGGACATCTCCTATCCGATCGTGGTGATGGACAAGAATCACTCCTACCAGAGCACCGTGGCCAGGATCAACATGTACGTGGATCTCCCCCACCACTTCAAGGGGACCCACATGAGCCGCTTCGTCGAGATCCTCAACGCCTACCGGGAGCAGATCGCCCTCGACAAGATGGAGACCATCCTCGCCAAGATGAAGGAGAAGCTCGGCGCCTCCTGCGCTCACCTCGAGATGGAGTTTCCGTACTTCATCGAGAAAAAGGCGCCGGTGTCGGGAGCGAAGAGCCTGATGGAGTATACCTGCACCTTCAGCGCCTCCCTCTCCGGCACCTTCGACTTCGTGCTCGGCGTCAAGGTGCCGGTCACCTCCCTTTGCCCCTGCAGCAAAGAGCTCTCCCGCTACGGCGCCCATAACCAGCGCTCGGTCATGACGGTGCAGATCCGCTACAACGATTTCATCTGGATCGAGGATCTCATCGAACTCATCGAACAGTGCGGGTCCTCGCCTGTGTATTCGCTGTTGAAGCGCGAGGACGAGAAGTTCGTCACCGAGCGGGCCTACGAGAACCCGCGCTTTGTTGAAGATATGGTGCGCGAGGCGACCGTCAGGCTGCTATCTCTCGAGAATATCACGTGGTTTTCGGTCGAGGCCGAGAACTTCGAATCCATCCACAAGCACTCCGCCTACGCCGCCATCGAGCGCTCCAAGGGAAATTAGGAGCCTCTAGTCATAAGTTTGACTGTGGATAAAGTTGTTAGTAACTCGGAAAACTGTGGACAACGCTACAATTTCGGCCCTAATTGGTCCTCTTTAAGATAATTGACCTAATGAATCCCGTACTGGCCATTTTCGCTAAAAACCCGACCCCCGGACAGGTCAAGACGCGACTTACTCCGCCGCTCACACCCAGGCAGGCCGCCGAGCTCTACCACTGCATGCTGGTCGACACCGTGACTCGTGTGAAGGCGCTGGGAGTGGAGTCGATCATCTTCCATGACGGTGGCGCCGGCTTCTTCCGGAGTGCCTTTCCCGGGATGCGGCTGGTGCCCCAGGCCGGGGCCTGCCTCGGCACCCGTCTCGAGAACGCCTTCGACGTCATGGCGGAGCTCGGATACCGGGAGCGGGTGGTGATCGGGACCGATGCACCCGATCTCCCCCTTCCTTTCATCGGGCAGTCCTTCGAGCTTCTGGCCTCGGGTACCGGCGCCGTGTTCGGCCCGTCGGAGGATGGCGGCTACTACCTCGTGGGGATCCGGGGAGGGTACGGAACCCTCTTCAAGGAGGTTCCCTGGTCAGGGCCGCAGGTGCTCTCCACCAGCCTGGACCGCGCACAGGAGAGCGGCTTGCAAGCCGGTCTCCTCCCCTCCTGGTACGATGTCGACAGCTTCGAAGATCTGGCCCGTCCCGGCCTCACCGACCTCGCCAGCCAGGCGCCGCTCACCCGCGACTTCGTCAGGGAGTACGCAGGAGGCCGCCCCATGGCCGCCATCTCCGCCTGAAATTCCGGCCATTGACATTGCCCCCGCAGCTGTTTTCATGGTAGAAGCGACGTGAGCCCGCCAGGCTCGCCCCATTTTCCCCCGATCCAGGAACCATCCATGCCCCCATCGCCACTCAAGGTCCTCAGCGAGGTCTTCGGCTTTACCAGTTTCCGTTCCAGCCAGCAGGAGATCGTGGAAACGGTCCTCGACGGCAGGAACGTCTTCGTGCTGATGCCGACCGGCGGGGGGAAGTCCCTGTGCTATCAGATTCCCGCCCTCTGCCTCCCCGGGACCGCGCTGGTCGTTTCCCCGCTCATCTCGCTCATGAAGGACCAGGTCGACGCCCTGCGGGAGAACGGCGTGGCTGCCGCCTGCTACAACTCGGCGCTGGGAGAAGCGGAGGCCAGACGGGTGCTGGCGGAGTTTCATAGCGGCGAGCTGAAGCTCCTCTACGTCTCCCCCGAGCGGCTGGTGAGCGAAGGATTCCTGGAGAGGCTCAAGTCGGTCCAGGTATCCCTCTTCGCCATCGACGAGGCGCACTGCGTGTCCCAGTGGGGGCACGACTTCCGCCCGGAGTATGCGCAGCTTGGCCTCTTGCGCGAGGTATTCCCGCAGATCCCGGTGATCGCCCTCACCGCCACCGCCGACGCCCAGACGCGGAGCGACATCCTCTGCCGCCTCGGGCTCGAGGACGCCATCTGCTACATCGCCGGATTCGACCGGCCAAACATCCGCTACCACGTGGTAGAGAAGAGCAAGCCCTTCACCCAGCTCATGGGGTTCCTCGGAAACCGGCGGGACGAGGCGGGGATCGTGTACGCCCTGTCGCGCAAGCGCGTGGAGGAGGTGGCCAAGAAGCTGGATGCGGCGGGAATCAAGGCGGCCGCCTACCACGCCGGGCTCCCCGACAAGCAGCGCCACCGGGTCCAGGAGGAGTTTCTCAAGGACGACATCCGGGTGGTGGTCGCCACCGTCGCCTTCGGCATGGGAATCGACAAGTCCAACGTCCGCTTCGTGGTCCACTACGACATGCCGAAGAGCATCGAGAGTTACTACCAGGAGACCGGGCGTGCCGGGCGCGACGGGCTTCCTGCCGATGCGCTCCTTCTCTTCGGCTACGGCGACATCGCCATCTCCCGCTCCCTCATCGAGAGCGGCGGCAACGAGGAGCAGAACCGGATCGAGCTGCACAAGCTGAACTGCATGGCCGCCTTCGCCGAGGCCCAGACCTGCCGCCGCCGCGTCCTCTTGGGGTACTTCGGCGAGCGGCTGGAGAAGGATTGCGGCAACTGCGACATCTGCGACAGTCCACCGGAGCGCTTCGACGCCACCGAGGTGGCCCGGAAGGCACTCTCCTGCGTTTATCGGGTGGGACAGCGCTTCGGGATGGGGCACGTCATCGACGTCCTGCGGGGCTCCCAGAACCAGCGGATGATGGAACTCCACCATGACCGGCTCTCCACCTACGGGATCGGCAAGGATCTCTCCCAGGATGCCTGGTCCAACCTGATACGGCAGTTGATCCACCTGGGGTACGTGGAGCAGGACGTGGGGAACTATTCCGTGCTCAAGCTGACGGAGCGGGCGAGGCCGCTATTGCGGGGAGAGGAGCGGCTGGAGCTTGCCAAACCGCGCGACCCGCGGGTGGTGGAGAAGAAGACCAAGCCGAAAGAAACCACCTACGAGGAGTCGCTTTTCCTGGAGCTGAAGGCGCTGCGCAAGGAGATCGCCACCGAGCAGCAGGTGCCGCCCTACGTAGTCTTTGCGGACGCGACGCTGGCGGCCATGGCGGCCCAGCGGCCGGGGGGCAAGTGGGACCTGCTGCGGATCCCCGGCGTGGGGCAGCACAAGCTGGCCAAATACGGGGATGCCTTCTTAAGGGTGATCAGGGAGCACGGTGGGAATGCAGTAGAAGAGATCGGCGAGGACGCCACCGACGAATAATCTTCGGCAAACTGCCACCGATACCACCCGCTGTTGGCGGAGCGTTCCCCCCTTTGCGAAGGGGGGACAGGGGGGATTTTAGGCGGGGGAGATCACCTGATAACTTCCAGATGATACCCGGTGCCGGTGAGATGCTTCACCACTTCCTGGATATGCTCGGCGCCGCGGGTCTCCAACTCCACCAGCACCTCGGTTCTTCCGATGGGAAGCGATTCGGAGCGGCGGTCGTGGGTGATGATGGATATGTTGGCCCGGGCGGCGGCGATCTCGGTCGACAACCTCGCCAGCGCCCCCGGCACGTCGTCCAGTTCCACCTTCAGCTTCAGGTAACGCCCGGCCGCCAGCAGGCCGCGCTCCACCACCACCGCGATAGTCTTCACGTCGATGTTCCCGCCCGACAAGAGCGCCACCGTCTTTCCGGAAATCCGCTTCACCTTGTTATTGAGGAGGGCGGCCAGCCCCACGGCACCGGCCCCTTCCACCATCAGCTTGTTCCTCTCCAATAGCGACACGATGGCCAGCGCGATCTCCTCTTCCTCGACCAGCACCACCTCGTCCACCAAATCCTTGATGACCGGGAAGGTGTTGGTGCCGGCCGTCTTTACCGCGATACCGTCGGCGAGGCTCGCCCGGATCGGCACGGTGACCACCTTGCCGTTTTTCAACGCCTGCTGCATCGAGGGGGCCGCCGCCGACTCCACCCCGATCACCCTCACGTGGGGATGGGTTTCCTTGATGGCCTTGGCGATGCCGGCGATGAGGCCGCCTCCCCCGATCGGCACCAGGATGTTGGCGAGATCGGGAAGATCCTCCAAAAGCTCCAGGCCAATGGTCCCCTGCCCGGCCATCACCAGCGGGTCGTCGAAGGGATGCACGAAACGGGCTCCCGTCTTCTCCGCCTCGCGGTAGGCGGCAGCGCACGCCTCGTCGAAATTCTTCCCCTCCAGCACCACCTCCGCGCCGTAATCCCGGGTAGAGAAAACCTTCTGCGGCGGCGTGGTCTCCGGCATGTAGATCACCGACTTCACCCCGAGAAGGTCGGCCGAGAAGGCCACCCCCTGGGCGTGGTTACCTGCCGAGGCGGTGATCACCCCGCCCGAGAGTGCCGCGCGCGGCTGCGCGGTCATGAAGTTCATCGCGCCGCGGATCTTGAAGGCGCCGGTGCGCTGGAGGTTTTCGCACTTGAAGTAGAGGGGGAGGCCGAGCTTATCGCTGAAATGCTGGGCATGGATCAGCTCGGTCCGCCGCACCCTTTTCTTCAATCGGTGAGCGGCGTCGAGGATCAGGTTGTAATCGAGCATTGGTTACCGTCCGGGAGAGGGGGGCGGGCGTCTTTCAGTGAAGCGCCTATCTCCCCTTTAGTGATGATGGTCGTGGTGATGGTCGTGACCGCAGGTGCCATGCGGGTGGTGGTGCGGGTGTGCGTGCGCCTGCGCCAGCGAGGAGGCGCGGGGGCGATGACGGAACTGCTTGATCCCCTGGGCATCGGTGCAGCGTACGCTCTCGACCTGAAGCGTGGTATGGGAGATGTGGAAGCGCTCGAAGAGCCGCTCCTCGATCTTTCTCAGCATCTTGCCGTGCTCCCCCTTGAAGCTCGCCGGTACCACGATATGGCCGGAGAGCGCGATGATGTGCGAGCAGATGGTCCAGATGTTGACGTGGTGCACTTCCTCGACCCCTTCGACTTCCTTGATGGCGGCGGAAACCTGGTTGACGTCGACCCCCTTGGGTACCCCTTCCAGGAGGATATGGACCGCCTCGCGGATGACCCTCCAGGAGCCCCAGAAGATCACGAACCCGATGCCGACCGAGATGATGGCGTCGAGGATGTACCAGTTGCTGAAGTACATGATGATGCCGCCGACGATGACGCCGACCGAGGCTGCCGCGTCTCCTATCATGTGGAGAAAGGCGCTTCTGACGTTGAGGTCGTCGTGGGAGTGCCCATGCAGGGCTCCGGCGGCGAAAACGTTCATGGCCAGGCCGACGGCGGCGATGATCATCATCGGGAGGCTCTTGATCTCTTCGGGACGCACCATCCTCCCGAACGCCTCGTAGCAGATGATGCCGGCGATCACGAAGACCGTGGTGCCGTTGATCAGGGAAGCGAAGACCTCGGTGCGGTGCCAGCCGAAGGTCCGGGTGTCACTGGAGGGGAAGGAGGCGAGCTTGATGGCCCCCAGTGACAAGAGGAGGGCGAAGAGATCGAGGAAGACGTGGGCCGCATCGGAGAGGAGGGCCAGGGAGTTGGTCCACATACCTCCGGCGAGCTCGGCCACCAGGGTGGCCGCGGTCAACACGATGGCGTACTTGAATCGTCCGGCAATGCTTTGGTCCAGATGGGTCTCGGCGTGCATGGCGACCCCCCCGGGAGCGGGCCTTCACCCGCTCCCGGCTTTGGTTTACTAGAAGCTCAGCGCCGCCTTCAGCGTGTAAATCGGGCGGACCTCGTATTCAACCTCGGCAGTGATGCCGAAAAGCGGAAGCGGAGAGATCTTGACCCCGGCGAAGCCGCGCGGCTGCCAGAACTTCTCGTTGCTGAGCGGGCTACCGGTCAGGGTGGTCGAATACCTCTGCAGGTCGCCGGTCGCCTTGCTCATGATGTACACGGCGCCCACCCCGGCGTACGGGGTGAGAATGAAGAAGCCCTTGCTGATGGAGGCGTCAATCCCCGCCGTCTGCAGGTCGAGATCCTTCACGCCGGCCAGCTTGGTGTAGGTGGCGCGGATGCCGAGGGCCGGGGTGATGGCGGAACCCTCGAGAATCGCCTTGCTGAGCTCGGCACCGTACAGCTTGATGTTGGAGTCGGGGACATAGGCGTAGGATGCGCCGACGTCGATGCCGAAGGGGAGCCCTTTACGGGCGCGGATCTTCGGGATGAACAGGTACGAGGGGGCGTCGCCGTTGAAGGCCCGGTCCCAGTAGCTATTGCTGCCGGTCTTGATGTCGATGGCGGAAACCTCGACACCGGCATCGAAGCCGGTCAGTCCAAGGGGCTCGGCAGGAGCGACGTTTTTGTAGGAGATGGCGCCGCCGGCCTCTTTGGAAAGACTCTTGAATTCGCCTTGAGTCAGTCCCTGGGTGAAGTTGATGCTGGCAGCCATCGCTTGCGAAGCTATCAGCGCCAGACACAATGCCAGAAAGATTACTTTTTTCATATGTCCCTCCATCTCATTATAGTGCCTATGACTTGGATATTAACAGAGGTACCCATTCCGGTCAACGAGTTACGGGGTTTGCCGCCTTGCCATTTTATGTATATACTGATATCTTTCCGCCCAAAAGACATCTGGAGGTCCAGCTAATGGATGTGGTTCACCATCGATTGATAATTCTCGGTTCGGGACCCGCAGGATACACAGCCGCCGTGTATGCCGCGCGGGCCAACCTTAACCCGGTGCTCATCACCGGATTGCAGCAGGGTGGGCAGTTGATGACCACCACCGAAGTGGACAACTGGCCGGGCGACCCGGAAGGGGTGCAGGGCCCGGACCTCATGTTCCGCATGTTTCAGCACGCCGAGCGCTTCGGGACCCAGATCATCAACGATCACATCAACAGGGCCGATCTTAAGAACCGCCCGTTCGTGCTCGAAGGGGACAACGGGACCTACAGTTGCGACGCGCTGATCATCGCCACCGGGGCCTCGGCCCGTTACCTCGGCCTTCCCTCCGAAGATGCGTTCAAGGGGAAAGGGGTCTCCGCCTGCGCGACCTGTGACGGGTTCTTCTACCGCGGCAAGCCGGTGGCCGTCATCGGCGGCGGGAGCACCGCCGTGGAAGAGGCGCTCTACCTCTCCCACATCGCGAGCCACGTTACCGTCATCCACAGAAGGGACAAATTCCGGGCCGAGAAGATCCTGGCCGACCGGCTGATCGAGAAGACCAAGTGCGGAAACGTGACCATCGAGTGGAACCAGAATCTCGACGAGGTGCTGGGGGACGAGTCCGGGGTGACCGGGGTCAGGATCCGCCACGCATCCGGCTCCGACAAGATCATCCCGGTCCACGGCTGCTTCATCGCCATCGGTCACACCCCGAACACCACCTTGTTCGACGGACAGCTGGAGATGGACGAGGGGTATATCAGGACCCAGTGCGGCAACGAAGGAAACGTCACCGCCACCAGCATCCCGGGCGTCTTCGCCGCAGGCGACGTGCAGGACAGGATGTACAAGCAGGCGATCACCTCCGCGGGAACCGGATGCATGGCGGCACTCGACGCCGAGCGTTACCTTGATATGCTGAAGTAGTGCAGAAAGGCAGTAAAGTCCCCCCTGGTCGAACCGGGAGGTGTCATGCTTGCCAAGGTACTCTCCAGCGCCGTCGTGGGAATCGATGCCATCCTGATCGATGTCGAGGTGGACATCGCCCAGGGGCTCCCGCAGCTTGCCACCGTAGGACTCCCCGAGGGGGCGGTCAAAGAAAGCAAGGACCGCGTCAAGGCCGCCCTCAAGAATTCCGGTTACGACTTCCCCAACCGCAAGATCACCGTGAACCTCGCCCCCGCCGACGTTAAGAAGGAGGGGGCGTCGTTCGATCTCCCCATGTCCATCGGCATCCTGGCGGCCACCGCCGTGGTGAAGCCGACCCGTCTGAAGGAGTACCTTCTTTTGGGGGAGCTATCCCTGGACGGCGGGGTGAAGCCGGTGCGCGGCTGCCTCTCGGTCGCGGTCGCGGCGCGGGAGGCGGGGCTGACCGGCGTCATCATCCCCACCGGAAACGTGAGCGAGGCGGGGGTGGTGGAGGGGGTCGAGGTGCTCGGGGTGAGCGAGCTCTCCCAGGTGGTCGATTTCCTCAACGGCTCCCTGGAGATCGTTCCCTACCGTGCCGACATCGCCGCGCTCCTCACCGAGCCCTCCGAGGCGGGGGACGATTTCAGCGAGGTGAAGGGGCAGGAGCACGCCAAGCGCGCCCTGGAGGTCGCCGCCGCGGGGAGCCACAACCTCCTCATGATCGGGCCTCCGGGATCGGGCAAGACCATGCTGGCCCGGAGGATCCCCTCCATCCTCCCTCCCATGCTGTTCGAAGAGGCCATCGAGACCACCAAGGTTTACAGCGTCATGGGGCTTCTCGAGCGCGATCATGCGCTCATCACCGCCCGTCCCTTCCGCTCCCCCCATCACACCATCTCCGACGTCGGCCTGATCGGCGGCAGCAACACACCCAAGCCGGGCGAAGTATCCCTCTCCCACAACGGCGTCCTCTTCCTCGACGAGCTCCCCGAATTCAAGAAGCACGTCATCGAAGTCCTGCGCCAGCCGATGGAGGACGGGCGGGTCACCATCTCCCGCGCACTCTCTTCGGTCACCTATCCGTCGCGGATCATGCTGGTGGCCGCCATGAATCCGTGCCCGTGCGGGTATCTGGGGGACACCATACACCAGTGCTCGTGCACGCCCTTGATGGTTCACCGTTACCGCTCCCGGATCTCGGGGCCGCTTTTGGACCGGATCGACATCCACATCGAGGTGCCGGCCCTGAAGTACCGGGACTTGGCCGACCGGGGGGAGAGCGAGACCTCCGCCGCCATCGCCTCCCGGGTGGCGGCCTCGCGCGAGGTGCAGAAGGAGCGTTTCAAGGGGACGAAGGTGCGCTGCAACGCCCAGATGACCGCCCGCATGATCAGGAAATTCTGCGAACCCGACGCGGCGGGAAACCGCATGCTCGAGCTGGTCACCGACCGCCTGGGCCTCTCGGCGAGGAGCTTCACGAGGATACTCAAGGTAGCCCGCACCATCGCCGACCTGGAGGGCGCCGACACCGTCAACGAACAGCACATCTCCGAGGCGATCCAGTACCGGAGCCTGGATAGAAAGACTGGTTAACGGAACGGGTCGGGAGCCTGCCTACCCAAAAGCGGACCTGCTTTTTCCGAGGTGAGGTCGTAGATAACAAAAGTAAGACCTCGTTTAAGAGAAGTAAGACCGCACTTAAGGAAAATAAGACCACATATAAGTGAAGTGACACCGCAGGTAAAGAAATCGTCCCCCTCATGAGGCAAGGCGAGGCGTTGCTTAGGCAAGGATGGGGCCGAAACTGGCTTCGACAGCTCTCCATCGACGAAAAAAGGGTGGCCGAAAACGAAATATGAGGCATCCGAGAGAAAAAAGAGGGGGGAAGGAGCGGGGGGAGGGGGACTTTCAATTTTCGAGGACGTCGTTCGAGAAAACGCAGGACTGCTTCATGTTAAAGCAGGTCGTATTTTACTTAAAACTGACCCCATCTTATCTAAAGCTGACCTCATATTAGAAAATGCAGCCTCACCTTGGAAAATCCGACCCCGCCTCGGGAAAGGCCGGCGGTCGTTTTTCTCTGGGAGTCATCGCGATAACCGGAGTACGGGGCATTCGAAGAAGAGACAGTGGCTTTTCGAGAGGGGGGAAGGACTTACATGGCTCGTGTAAGTCCTTTTCTTTTAGGCTTCGTCCCTCCCCTGGCGCGGAGCTGGGAGGCGCTGTACTGGAGGTAGTGGGGGGCGGGGGAGCAAAATCTACGTGAGGGAACGGCTTTAGTGTGAAAAAATGCTAATGTTGTCTCGTTCGCCAGTTAGCGCGAAGGAGGGATCATGAGCAATTTCACTGTCGATGCCCTGTTCCGCCATGTCTTGGTCTTCCGCGGGGCTTTGGCGAGTGCTGCTGCGAAGGGTGTTTCATTGCCGACACTCGACGATTTCCCCCGTGGCGCCTGCGCGGATGCGTCGTTGCTGCTGGCCAAGCACCTCCAGGAGAAAGGATGGGGGAATGCATTCCTGGTGGTGGGAGAGCGCCGGGGGGAGAGACACGCTTGGCTTCAACTGGGTGACGTCACCATTGACATCACTGCGGATCAATTCGAAGACCAGCCCTGCGGAGTCATTGTCAGCGCCGAAAGCCGTTGGCACTCCGCATTTGAAGCCCATGCCAGTGGGGTTGCCGATTTCTGCCTGTACGAGCCGGCCTCCGCCACCGCACTGGCCAATGCCTATGAGGCAATCGCGAACTCTATGACTGTTCCTGCCGTCGGGGATGCGAATGGCACAATGATCTGAGTCCGCCGGGGGGAGACGGGCGGAGCAGATACAGAGAGGGCTGATCCTGGAGACCGCATAATGAAGTTACGGGAGACGACGCTGCGGGATGGTTTCGCGCCCCTTCCCCAAAAAATGGAAATGGGCCGGGGCTAGGAGCGGCCGTGGGGGATACCGAGCTTGTCGAGACGCCAGCGGAGGGTGCTGGGATTGACGCCTAAAAGCTCGGCGGCGCCGTTCGGGCCGTAGATCTTTCCTTTGGCGATCTTCAGTACGTCGCTTAGGTGCCGCGCCATCGCTTCGTCAAGCCTCAGTACGACGGGGGCCCCGTCACGGCGCGGCGGCTGATGGAGCTCTTCGCGTCTCTCCAGCGGCAGTAACTCGAACCTCAGCTTTCCTCCCTGGTGCAGGATCAGCTCCCGTTCCACCAGGTTTTCCAACTCCCGGACGTTGCCACGCCAGCTGTAGTTGACCAGCCGCTCTATCGCTCCCGGCGCCAGCTCCGGGGCCCGGTCCATCCCCAGTTCCTGGCTCTTGCGCTTGATGAAGAAGCGGGTAAGGGGGAGGATGTCCTCTTTGCGCTGCCGCAGGGGGGGGACGATGATCGGGAAGACATTCAGCCGGAACCAGAGGTCCTCGCGGAAGTCCTGCTTGGAGACCATCCGCTCCAGGTTCCTATGGGTGGCGGCAATGACGCGGATGTCGATAGGGATCGGGCGGCTACCTCCCACCCGCTCGATCTCGCGGTTCTGGAGGACCCTCAAGAGGCGGACCTGGGCAGCTGGGGGGAGCTCGCCTATTTCGTCGAGGAAGATGGTCCCGCCATCGGCGCGCTCGAAGCGGCCGCGGTAATCGCTGGCCGCCCCGGTGAAGGCTCCCTTCTCGTGCCCGAATAGTTCGCTGTCCAGGAGGTTTTCGGGGATGGCCCCGCAGTTCACCTTGATGAACGGTCCATTTTTCCTGGGCGACGCGGCGTGGATGGCGTTGGCAATCACCTCCTTGCCGGTACCGGTCTCTCCCAGAAGAAGCACCGTGTTGTTGAGCGGCGCCACCTGGCGGACCATCTCGGCTACATGGCGCAGTCCACCCTCGGCGCCGATGACCGGTCCGGTCAGGCCGATCAGCTCCTTGCTGAGGAAGTGGTTGTCGTCCAGAAGCCGGTCGCTGTACTTGAGGAGTTTCTCGTAGGAAAGGGCATTGACCAGGGCGATGGCGAAGGGATTGGCCACCCGGGTAATCAGCTTGAGGTGGCACGGAAGGTACCTCCCCTCACCGTGGGCGCCAAGGACCAGGGTCCCGATCCGCTCCGCGTCCAGCGTGAGAGGTACCGAGATCAGCGAATTCCCCTTGAGCCGGATGTAGGGGGCCAGCAGGGTGAAGTACTCGTCCTGGTCG
This sequence comes from Geomonas sp. Red32, assembly GCF_023652955.1. Lineage (GTDB taxonomy): Bacteria > Desulfobacterota > Desulfuromonadia > Geobacterales > Geobacteraceae > Geomonas. The sequence goes on from NZ_JAKLOY010000001.1 coordinate 1,490,787, forward strand.
TTATGGATGATGGTGGGAATCGGCTGCCGATCCTGCATCCGTTGCCACACTTCCTTCGGGAGGTGGATTACCTGGTCGAGCTGTTCGCTCCCGGCCACGATGGTGGCAATTCTCCTGATCGCCTTGAGGCTCACGTCCTGGATGTTGATGCTCAGGGTGTCCAGGGGGAGGTGGAGACTCATGTAGTCGAAGGCCCGCTTGAGGGCGGTCTTCACGTCAAGGCTGCTGCAGATCCTGACCGTCACTTCTCGGAAGAACTCATCCTTGTTGACCATCGTTGCTCTCCTCCCGTGATGAACTATCGCAACATATTGCTGTATATCATTAAAACACAACATATTGCAAAATTAACCGCAACATGTTGCGTAAAAGATATGGTTGATACAGCTAAAACCATAGAATAACAGCGACTATTGGATTGGCACGCGGATGGCAATGGAGAGTGCGTGAGTGAAAGGAACGTTTCACCCGCCGCCATCGCCTCCTCGTTGTCCCTCCTGTGGGGGGGCGGTGGCGGCGGGTGGACGTTCCGTTCTTATTTCCAGAACAGGAGGAACCATGAAGAGAAGCACCGTTTTGCTGTCGGCACTCTCCCTCATCCTGGCGGGGAGCAATTCTTACGCGAAGCCTTTGGAGGACATCCTCAAGGAGAAGGGGGTGATTTCCGCAGAGGATTACCAGTCGGTGAGCAAGAGCAGTCCGGTTTCCTACGCCCCCGGTAACGGCGTCACCATCACCTCGCCCGACCGCAACTACAGCCTGAACCTCGGCACCTCGCTGCAGCTCCGCTATACCTTGACCGACCTCGACGACGTCAACAACAACGCCACCAAGCAGGCCCAGGACTCCAGCAAGTTCGAGCTTCGCCGCATCAAGATGTACCTGAACGGCAACGCCTACTCGCCGGATCTCACCTACAAGGTGATGATGAATCTGACCAACCTGCAGGGAGGCGGGGTGAAAAACGGCGGGATCCTGGAGGAGACCTACCTCAATTACCGGCTGGCCGACGAATTCCAGATTCGCGCCGGGCAGGACAAGATCCCGTTCGGACGGCAGTTCATTACCTCTTCCACCGCGCAGCAGTTCGTCGACCTCTCGGTGGTCAGTAACGCCTTCGTCCCCGGCTACGACACCGGCGTCATGCTGAACGGCCGGATTGCCAATGGCCTGGTGAACTACAACGTCGGCGGCTACGGCGGCGTGGGGCAGAACACCTACCGCTCCACCACCGACAACGCCTTCGCCGCCCGCCTGACCGTCAATCCGCTGGGAGACATGAAGTATTCGGAAGGCGACGTCGAATACAGCGAGAAGCCGCTGCTGTCGGTGGGGGGGAGTTTCTACCGTAACACCCTCAACCCGAGCGAGTACAACAGCGCCACGGCGACCAACAACAACATCATGTTCGCCAACGTCAACACCGGCTGGTTCGGGCTGGGTAACCAGCTCTCGCCGTCGGCCAAGCAGATCTCGGTCACCGAGTCGGCCGACATCAACACCGCCGGCTTCGACACTGCCTTCAAATGGCGCGGCTTCTCGGCCCAGGGCGAGTACTTCATGGCCCAGGCCGACGGGCAGACCACCGGAAACCGTTTGCGGGCCGAGGGCTTCTACGTCCAGGCGGGCTACTTCGTGATCCCCAAGACCCTGGAGCTGGCCGGTCGCTACTCGTACATCGATCCCAACCAGGACGTCGCGGGAGACCGCTGGACCGAAAGCACCGGAGCCGTCTCCTGGTACATCAACAAGCACAACCTGAAGCTGCAGGCTGACTACACCAACGTCCACCGGCAGGCCCTGATCGCCACCACCAACAAGGGGGCCAGCGCCAACCCGACCGACGATCAGCAGGTCCGCCTGCAGGCACAGCTTCTCTTCTAACCCTGCCACTTCCCGCCGGTCCCGGAAGGTTGACGGGCCGGCGGGAAGAGACCGGTTGAAGGCGCCGGGCCTCTCCCGGCCAGGCTGATCCGTCAGCAGAATTCAAACAAGGAGTACCAAGATGAAGAAGATCGCTCTACTGTTGTTCGCCGCTTTGCTCTCCCTCCCCATGGCCGCCTCGGCCGCCGAGGCGGGGAGTGTGCAGGGCAAAAACCCCTGCCTCCTCGGCTCGGAGAAGTGCCCGGCGGGCCAGGCCTATACCATCCAGGAGATCATCACCGGCCTCCAGGCCGAGCTCAACAAGGGGGGCAAGGTCTACACCCGGGAGGAGTTGGTGACGCTGCAGGCCAAGTTGGATGACTACCAGCACCTCCTCGTCAGCATGACCACCAACTGACCCGGAATATCGGTGGCCGGTCATTCGACCGTGGCCGCCTCCCAGAACCGGCAAACGGGTGTACCAAGCGGTGCACCCGTCGTTCTTTCTCCACCCTTCCTTCCCATCAAAACGCCGCTGGAGAAGCATTGACCGCCAGCTACCGTTTCTCTTCGTGGGCCCCTTCTACTCACTTCCTCTTGCCGTGCAGCAGCGACACCGCGATGGCGGTGGCGAGGGATACGAAAATGACGGCCAGCGATACCGGCGTCGAGATCTCCCAACCGCTTACCCCCGCAATCATCTTCCCTCCCACGAAAACCAGTACGAAGGCGATCGCGTACTTGAGGTACACGAACATTCCCATGACACCGGCCAAGAGAAAGTAGAGCGACCGCAGCCCCATGATCGCGAAGATGTTCGAGGTGATCACGACGAACGGGTCAAGGGTGATCGCCAGGACGGCCGGTATGGAGTCGAGGGCGAAGATCAGGTCGCTCCACTCGATCAGCACGAGTGCTACTAAGAGCGGACTCGCCACCAGCACTCCGCGGCGGCGGGTGATGAACCAGTCGCCCCTGGTGCGTTTGGTCACCGGGAGGATACTCCGCACCGCCCGCACCACGAAGTTCGCCTCCGGCTCGGGCTCGCCCTGGCCGCCGAAGGCCATTTTGATGCCGGTCACCACCAAAGCCGCTCCGAACAGGTAGAAGAGCACGTGGAAGCGCTCCAAAAGCTGGATGCCGGCCAGGATGAAGACGATCCGCATGATGAGCGCGCCGATGATCCCCCACTTCAGGACCCGGGCCTGGTGCTCTCCCCGGACCCCGAAGTAGGAGAAGATCATGATGAAGACGAAGAGGTTGTCCACCGACAGCGACTTCTCGATCACGTAACCGGTGAAGAACTCGAGCGCCCTGGCACTTCCCATGGTGAAGTAGATGGCGGCGTTGAAGGTCAAGGCAAGGAGGATCCAGACGGCACTCCAGGCCCCCGCCTCCTTGAAGGAGACGTGGTGGCTCTTCCGGTTGAGCCCGAGATCGATAAGAAGCATGACGCCGAAAAGAACGGCGAAGACGATCCACATGGTGGCGGTAACGGTCATCGCGGGATTCTCCTTTTACCTGCCGTTTCCCCGGGCCATCGCTTCCAGTCGCGCGATCCGCTCCTCCATGGGGGGATGGGTCGAGAAGAGGTTCATGAGGCTCCCACCGGTGAGCGGGCTGACGATGAAAAGGTGGGCGGTTGCCGGACGGGCCTCTTCCATCGGGATCGTCTGGGAGGCGTTGTGGAGCTTGGCGAGTGCCCTGGCCAAGGCCAGCGGGTGGCCGCAGATCCGTGCACCGGTCTCGTCGGCCAGGTACTCGCGCGACCGCGAGACCGCCATCTGGATCAGCATGGCGGCGATGGGGGCGATGATGGCCATGACCAGGGAACCGACGATCCCGCCTGCGTTATCTTCGTCGTCGTGACGCCCGGCGCCGAGGATGGCTCCCCACTGGAGCATGCTGCCGAGCATGGAGATTGCCCCGGCGAAGGTGGCGGCAATGGTCCCTATCAGGATGTCACGGTTTTGCACGTGGGCAAGCTCGTGGGCCATGACCCCTTCCAGCTCTTCCAGGGAGAGGATGCGCAGGATCCCTTCGGTGGCCGCCACCGCGGCGTGGGAGGGATTGCGGCCGGTGGCGAAGGCGTTGGGGCTTTCGGTCGGGATGATGTAGACGCGCGGCATCGGGAGGTTCGCCTTGGCGGCCAGCCGGCGCACCATTCCGTAGAAGGCGGGGTGATCCTGCTCCTGGATTTCCTTGGCTCCGTACATGGCGAGGACGATCCGGTCGGAAAACCAGTAGGAGAAGAAGTTCATGGCGCCCGCCATGATGAAGGCGAAGACCATGCCGGTCTTGCCGCCGATGGCGCCGCCCATGAGCACCATCAGCATGGTGAGAAGGGAGAGGAGAAGGGTGGTCTTGAGTCTGTTCATTGTGTACCTCCGACGATAGATTTTTCGCCGGGGGCATAAAAAAAAGACCTTTACCCCCGGCATGGTTGCCTGGAATAAAGGTCTTGTTGGCAGGTGATCTGCCCCGGTCCCGGGCCTTGCGGCCGTATTGACGAGATCCGGGTCGGCCTTTTGGGGTGGCCGATAACTACTCCCCTTTACTTGGCCATACTATAAGCAAGGATATGGTCTCTGTCAAGCTGTTGTATATGACAGCCTGCCGGTTATGGACTCACTCTCAGCGTGCAGCTGGTGACTTTGAGGTCTCGGTGGTGACTGTCCCTGAAAGTGAAGCGGCCAGGGGAATGCCAGATGGCGGTTACCAGTGAGTGTCCCTCCTAGTACCGCTCGAAATTATCGTCGCCCGGGCTAAGGTCGAGGTCGGTCCCGACGGCACGTTGAACCGGCGCCGCTTTCGGCTGCGGGGCAGCCTTGGCCTTGGTCAGGCGGGGAACGCTCTTCTTGGCGGGCACCGGCCCTCGGCCACCGTGGTCTTTGAGCTTGAAGAAGCCGATGGTGGTCTGCAGCTGCTCCGACTGGGAGGCGAGCTCCTCGGCGGTGGAGGACATCTCCTCGGAGGCGCCGGCGTTTTGCTGGATAACCTGGTCGAGCTGCTGGATGGCCTTGTTGATCTGGATGGCGCCGGAGTCCTGCTCGCGGCAGGAAGCGCTGATCTCCTGGACTAGCTCCGCGGTGCGCTGGATGTCCGGCACCATGCGGGTTAAAAGCTCCCCGGCCTTCACGGCGATGTCGACGCTGCTGGAAGAGAGGTCGGAGATCTCGGCGGCGGCTTTCTGGCTCCGCTCGGCGAGCTTGCGAACCTCGCTCGCCGCCGGCGACCCCCTTGCCGTGGTCGCCGGCGCGGGCGGCCTCGATGGCAGCATTCAGGGCGAGGAGGTTGGTCTGGCGCTTGGCGGTGGCTCGCTCGGCAGGAGGAGTGCGGTGGAGCGCCCGGTGACGACCGGGGGGATGGAAGGCGGTGACGGGGAACGGAGCAGCGTTTCGCCGGTGGCCGCGACCGTGGGGCGGGCGTGTTCCTCCTGGCGGGAAGCGGCCATCTCCTGGCAGACGACCGCCCGCGGTCCCATGGTCCGGTGATGGTCCCTTGAGCAGAGATCGGGTATGCGCATCCCCAGGAATGCGAGGACGATTGACAGCAGGATTATCGTGAAGGCCGCGCGGTTTTTCAGCGTGATCCTCCAATTGGGGGAAACGGTACAGGGGTAGATCATGACGCCTTTTCGGTACGTTAGGGTGGCTGCCCTACCACTATCGGCGACAAGGGGGTTCGCTTAAGTAACAATCCGGTTACAGGGTGGTCATTCTGGGTGGGTGGAGGGGATGGCGGGGAGAATTCCTTATTTCTTGTGACAGCCGTCACACATGGTGGGGGCCTGGAAGCTGGCGTCGAGGGACTGGTGGCAGCCGAGGCAGAACTTGTGGGCGAAGGCTTTGCCGGAGTCGGCTATCGAGGGGAGGTTGTCGTGGCAGGTGGCACACTGGGGAACCGGCTGGTGCCGGTCGTGATCGAAGGTCACCTCGCCGTTTTTAGCGGGAAAGGTTATGGGGCCCATGTGGGTGGCGGCCGATCTTTTCAACATCTCCGCCGAGGCGCCTGCGGCCAAAACGCAGACGAGGAGTGCCGCCAGAATCGTTTCTCTCATTCTCATGCCCCTCCTCGAATCGATCTCATTGGATCCCGCTTTCCTGCCGGGCGCAGCATAACACGGTGCGGTTTCACCTTCAACGGCAATCGTCTATCCAAATCGGCGCCGGGTCCGTCACAATAAATCCGGGATTCCTAAACAAAGACAAAAGCTTGCAAGAACATTTCGGCCGGCCGAAATGGGTTCGGCGCACCTTATCGTCCCGCCGGGAGTTAATCTTCGCCCGGCTCGCCGCCGCAGACGTGGGAGAGCATGGCCATCCTGAGCCCCTGGGCCGATCGTCATCCCGGGGCTCGTCTTGAAAACTCTTGGGTTCTCCCGTCAGTTATGTTACGGAAGGGCTAGTGCTTAATGAGGAGAGCGGCGCGGAGCAACGGGAGTCGGATCACCATGGACAGTAAGGTCAGTGCCGGAAGTTGTGTCTTTGCAGGATTCGTCACCTTGATGGTGGCCATGGGGATCGGCCGGTTTCTCTACACCCCGCTCCTCCCGATCATGCTTACCGAGTACGGGATGAGGACCGATCAGGCCGGGCTTCTCGCCTCGCTCAACTACATCGGGTACCTGGCCGGTGCCTTTTCCGCCGGGCCACTCTCTCACCGGTTCCGGGAATACCGGGTGCTGGCGGCCGGCCTTATCCTCTCCTGCCTCACCACGGCCGCTACCGGCCTCACTACCGATTTCGGCTGGGTCTCGGCGGCGAGGCTCGTGGCGGGCGCCGCCAGCGGCCTCGCCTTCGTAGCGGGGTCCGGCATGGTGCTGGTCGTGATGGCGCGCGAAGGGAAGGAGCGCCTGGCCGGGCTCTACTACGGCGGTGTGGGCGCCGGCATCGTGGCGACCGGCCTGGCCGCCTCGCCGGCCGCACGCGTGATGGGCGCCGCCGGTACCTGGGTGGTATTCGGAGTAGTTGCCGCCTTCCTCTCGGCGATGATCCTCTTCCTGTTGAGACACGAAGGAGGGGAGCGCAAGAGCGCCGCGGTGGCCAAGGAGGCTCTCCCCCGTTCGCCCGCCTTTCTCCGCCTGGTGATCGCCTACGGGCTGGAGGGCTTCGGCTACATTATCACCGGGACTTTCATGGTGGCGGCGGCCAATGCCACCGTCGGCTCCACCGGGGCGCAACTGGCCTGGGTGGTGGCAGGGTGCGCCGCGCTTCCCTCCGCCTTCCTCTGGTCGCTGGCGGCCCACCGGTGGGGGCGGCTGAAGCCACTGGTGGCCGCGTTCTTCCTCCAGTCCGCCGGGGTGATCCTCCCCGCGCTCTGCCCCGGCGTGGTCTCTCTCTTCGCAGGCGCCATCCTTTTCGGGGCCACCTTCATGGGGATCGTCACCCTCGCCCTTTCGGAAGGCGCCTCCTTCGCCCCCACCGCCCGCTCCCGGGTGGTGGCCCTGATGACCGGGATCTACGGCATCGGACAGATCCTCGGCCCTTCCCTGGCCGGCTACTTCTCCGCCCGCACCGGGTCGTACCTCTGGTCGCTCTCCATCGCCTCGGCCGCGGTGGCCCTGGCCGGAATCCTTATTGTTTACGATGCCTTCAATCCCCGGGATCAACCCGGTAGCTAAAGGAGATGCCATGTTCAAACGGATAGATCATATCGAGATAGTCGCCCGCGATTTCGAGGGCGCCATCGCTTTTTACTCCGAGGTTCTCGGTTTCACCCTGAAGGAGCGGATGCCGGTTCCGGCTCCTCCGCTGAAGGAGATCGCCTACCTCTCCCTGGGAGACACGGTGTTGGAATTGATGCGGGTGGAAGGTGCCACCGATCCCGAGCGGGCTCCCTGGGAAATGGGGTACCGGATGATGGCCATCGAGGTTGAGGATATGGACCGCGCGCTCGCCTTCCTTGCGGGAAAGGGGGTGCCGGTGACCTGGGGACCGGTGACGCTGGGGCCGTCGAAACGGACAGAGATCAAGGACCCTGATGGCAACTCGATTGAGCTGAGACAGTGGTGAGCCGAGCTGTGAGAGTGAGCACCGAGCACAGGTAAAGGGAGCCTGGAGCTAACGGCTTCAGGGCAGGCGAGCCTTCACGAATCCCTCCCCACCAACCCTTTTTTTCTATCTGTAAGCCTTCTGTAAGTTCGCCCCGAATACACTTGCCCCTCAAAATCCCGAACCCCGGTGACAGCCAGCCCGGCTGGCACCGGGGTTCGGGCCAAGGCTAGTTGTCTATGCGGTGTCTCTACAACCAGAGGTGCAATTGAAAAGGGAGGAGCAATGGGAATGGTTTCAAGGATTTGGTCGGTAATTTTTGTCGCGCTGGTAATCGCCGGATGCGGCGGGGGAGGGTCGTCGTCGCCGGCCCCGAACAAGGTAAACCTGAGCGGGCTGGTCTCGATCGGCCCGGTGAACAAAGCGACCGTAAAGGCGTGGGGGCTGGATGCCAACGGCAAGAAGACCGTGGCCTTCGCGGTGGCGACCTCGGCCAGCAACGGGAGCTACACCCTCCCCACCTTCGAGCACAACGGCAGCATCCTGATCGAAACAAAAGGGGGCACCTATAAGGACACCGCCGGGGCTACGGTGGACAATCCGGGGCTGAAGGCCGTCATCCCGAGCGCATCGGGGTCGGTCCGCGTGCCGGTCACTCCCCTCACCCACCTGGCGTTTTCCTGCGCAAGCTCCTCCAGCACCGGGCTCACCGCAGCCAACATCGCCAAGGCCAACGCTACCGTCACCACCGCCTTCGGGATCGACGTCACCAATACCTCGCCGATCGACGCCACCGACCATGACGCGGTCACCGCCGCCACCACCACCACTCAGCAGGTGCAGTACGGCGTCGCCATCGCCGCGGTTTCCAAGGTCGGCATGACGAGCTTCCTTTCCGAGGTTAAACCGGACCTGTTGAAGCCCACGCCGCAGTTAAGCGCCACCACCGAGGAGCACCTGATCACCGCCATCAACGATCTGGTCGACGCGGGGACTCTCGACGGAACGCTTACCGCCATCACGACCGCCACCAGCACGGTGACCACCACCATCACCAATAACGCCAACTCGCCGATCCTCGTGTCGCAGAACGCCAATGCGGTGGCCAACGCCAAGCAGCTGGTGACCGACCTGCGCAATACGGCCCTCTCCTTCTACAATTACACCTCCGGCCACGGCACCGGCGGCATGAACGCGGTGCTGCTCACCCCGTACAACGCGCTCTCGAATGAGGTCCAGACCAAGATCCAGCCGGAGCTGGCCGCAGTGGTCGAATCCATCGGCTGGGTGACCAATTTCTCCAGCATCCCGGCGGGAACCACCGTTACCGGCCCCAACGGAAATACCCTCACCATAACCGACTCGGGAACGACCAGCACCTTTACCGTCAAGGACCCCAACGGCACGACCATCGGCTCCGGGACCTTTGCCGCCGATTCCGCAAACCAGCCCACTACCGCGACCATCAACGGCAACCTGACCACTCCCAGCGGTACTTCCACCGTGACGGCACAGCTCTCGGGGATCACCTGGGATGCCAACCAGAACATCACCGGACTCTCGGTTTACGGCTCGTTCGTCACCAAGGACACTGCGGGGAACACGGTGATGACCGTCAACCTCGGTTCGGCATCGAACCAGTGCTCGGCTCACTTCACCACCAACACGGCCACCAACACCTTCTACATGACGAGCCTCAGCTTCAACGGGTCGGTCACCTCCGCTACCACCCAGATCACCGGTTCCATCAGCATGCCGTCCCTGGTGTTCAACCCCAATTACAACTCCTCGTTCCCGACCAAGGCCACCGTGACCGGGACCATCAAGGCGCTGAACACCAACGGTCTGATCCTGAACGGCACCCTGCAGGGCGACCTGACCAACGCGGCGACCATGGCAAGGTCGGTGACCGCCTCCAGCTTCCCGATCTGGGACGCCTCGTTCACCGGTTCCGTGGTCGCCAACACCGGCCTGAACGTCAGCACCACCCTGACCGCCAGCAGCAACACCTACGACGTGGTCAAGTTCACGGTCCAGTTCCAGAGGGTGCGGCCGGACGGCACCAAGTTCACCCTGAGCGGGACGGGCACCTACGACGGGAGCAGCGACACGGTCACCGCCCAGGTCACCAACCAGGACGGCCTGGCCATCAACCTCAACTTCGCCAAGCAGAACAGCGGCGGCTTCTCGGGGAACATCACGGTCAGCACGACCGACACTACCACGGTGGCCTTGCTTTACATGCAGCAGTCGGTACCGTGCATCAAGTTTGCGGACAACTACTTCGAGTCCGTATTCTAAGGCCGCCAATGTCCAACCGCATCACCAGAAGGGGGGGGCTCAACGCCCCCCCCTTGCATATCGTTTTCCTGGCGCTGGTGCTCTTCTCCCTCGCCGGCTTTGTTTTCCCCGCTTACGGCGCCTCGCCCCTGAGCGGGTTCAACCCCGCGCGGCTTGCCGGGGGGGGGCGGGAGGCCTTTGTGGAGACCAGCGTCTTCGCGGGCGACACCGCCCTGACCCTGGCCGGCATCAACAACGACACCTGGAGCGGGAGCTTCACCCCGCGCGAGCACGGCCACGGCGAGGCCTACTGGAACATTGCCGGCGGAGTGGTCCTCAACGGCTTCAGAGTGGCGGCCGTCAACCGGGGTGAGTGGTTCGTCAAGGCCAACAAGGACACCCAGGAGTTCTTCTACCGGATCAAGAAGCATCTGGATTTGCCGGTGGGGAAAACCTACGACATCAACCTCTCCATCAACGGATTCGCCGCCACCGGCGTGGAACTCTCCTACGGACGCTCTCTCGGCGATTTCCTGCCCGGCGCCAGCGTGGGCGCGACGGTCCGCTACCTCCGCCCGGCCACCATGCAGGAAGGGTCCGTAAAAGGGACGGTCACTCCCAACAGCCGCAATACCTACGACTTCAATCTCAACGTGAATTACGAGTACGACCGGAACATCCTCTACCGGCGCAGGAATACCAGCGTGGGCGACGGCCTGGGGTACAGCGCGGATGTGGGGGTGGCCTACCAGCGGGAATCGTTCCGGTGCGGCGTGTTGGCTCGGGACTTGGCGGGAGAGATCATCTGGTATGCGGTTCCCTACACCGATGCCGTGGCGAGCACCGACCGGTTGACGACCTCCCCGGACGGCTACCAGAATTTCAGCCCGACCATCAGCGGCTACGAAGGGAACAAGAGGTTTCACCAGCGCATCCCCTTGAAGGTCGACTTCGAGGCAGGGTACACCGCCGGAGATCTGGACGGCCTGGTCACCGTCAACCTGGTCGACAACGAGCCGCACTATTGGCTGGAAGGAAGCTACCGCCTGGGAAGCCGGTCAAGCGTTTCCCTGGGGTACAACGTCGAATACTCGGCGGTGAAGGCCGGGTTCGCCTTCCACGACTTTTCGGTTTCGGTCCTCTGCGACGACGTCAGGCTCGCCTCGGCGAAGGCCTTCGGAGGAGAGCTCGCCTACCATTATTCCTGGTGAAGCGGATTTCCCCGCATCAGCAGGAGCCGGACACCGTGTTCCCCTGTTCCTGAAGGCAGTTGGCCAGCCGCTGGCGCAACTCCCCGGCCGGGGTTTCCTCCTTCAGGCCCCTCCGGTACCAGGCGGCGGCATGCTCCCACTCCCCCCGCGAGGCGAAGTGGTCGCCGACCCGGGTCAGCAGCCCCAGGAAATCGCCGGCCAGCCGATCCCTCATCGGGAAGGCCCACGGTTCGTCGTCTCCGGGGAGAAAGCGTCCCTGGTAAAGGGAGGCGCACTTCTCCGCCAGCGACTCAATGCGTGCCGGGCTTTCCTGCCGGTCATCCTCTTTGAGAGCCTCTTCGACCTCGCCCCGCAGGCGCTCGAAGGCCCAGGTGTCGAGCCAGCAGAATCTCGGGTCGAGGGAAAGCTTTCCCGCCTGGAGCTGCAACGCTTTCTCGCACCCCAACTGTTTCCTCAGCCGGTGCAAGGTGGTGTCGAAGGAGCGCTGGGCGAGGTCCCCGTCGGCATCGGGCCAGAGCGCGTCGCAGAGGCTCTCCACCGGCACCCCCTTTCCTCCCAGCGCGATCAGTGCCTTCATGAGCTCCACCGGTTTCTTCACCTTGCCGGCGATGGCGATAGGCGCCCCATCCCCCAAAAGCTCGAAGCCCCCCATGGTCCGGATCTTGAGCGGCCACGGCCAGGCGTCCAGATGCAGGGGCGGCGACTCCGGCACCAGCCCCCATTTGTGGACCAGTCCCCTGACGTATTCCGGCTCGATGCCGTTTTCAAGAGCCTTGACGCATAACCGGAGCAGCGGAGACGGGCAGGTCAGCCAGCTCCCGGCGTACCCTCCCGCCCGGCCGATCGCCATGGTCCGGGCCAGCAGGTCGACCGCCTCATTTTCCCGGCCGGCGTCCAGTTCGAGGAGCACGGCCGACAAGAGGCAGAAGAACTCGAGGAAGCTGTTTTGGAAAGCGCGAGCCTCATCGATTCCCTGGGAGAGGTACTCCCGGGCCCGGTCGATGTTCCCCATTGCTCTCATGTTCTCCGCCATGAAATTCAACGTCACCGCATTCACCGGGCGGAATCCGGATGCCTGGAATTCTCGCAGGGACTGCTCCAGGTGCTGAGAGGCCGCCGCGTGCTCCTTGCTCCGGGTCCTCTGCCACCCGCGCAAAAGGTGGAAGTAGGCCTTGTCGAAAGCGGTCCACCCTCCTCCCAAGCGGCGCTCCAGCATTCCGATCAACTGCTCGGCGGTGGAGAAATCTCCCATGCTGAGGGCGCAGGACGCCCCGTTCCCCAACAACTGGCAGTCCAAGACGTGAAGGCCGATTTCGTCGGCCAGCTTGATCGCGTCAATCGCCACCTGGACCCCCGATGCCCAGTCTCCGGTGAAGAAGGCGTGGAGCGCCAGGCCGTTTCTGATGGTGATGTCGGTCATGGGGGAGAGCTTCCCGGAGCGGGCCATCCGCTGGACCTGTTCCAGCATGAAGGTGGCCCGGACGAAGTTTCCGTTCCAGAGGTCGTGGACCAAAAGCTGGACCGCCGAGGTGAGCCGGAAGTTAATGTCCGCCTCTCCATTGACCACGGGAGCACCCAGCTCGCGCCATCTCGCGATCTCGGGGTGATCCGGCTGCCTGAAGGCGAGGGCGTTGTAGATGCTCATGGCGATTTGATCCTTCAGATGCCGGGAAGGAAAGGTCACGTCGTCTATCCGCATCCCCTCGAGCAGCGCAAGCCACTGGTCCAGATGGGTAAAATCACCGTCGTAGAGGGAGACTTCCGCGCCGCTCGACCAGGAGAGGAAGATCCCGATGCCGTCGTTGGCCTGGCTGTAGAGGTCGAAGGCTTTGCGGAAATACTCCCGGCTCCGGATGGGGGGGTGCAGCAGGAGGCAGACCCCCTTCCAGTAGAGAAGTCCGGGCACCGCGTCCCGAATCTCCGGGGGAATTCGTTCCAGCCACCCATGAACCGTTTCCAGACGCCCCTCGGAGGCGAAAAGCGGCGCCGACTTCATGATCAGTCCGGTTACCCCTTCCCAATCGGCCGCGTCGATAAGCAAAATGGCGGCTTCCTCGACCTGTCCGGCTTCCTCCAGGACGGCGGCAGTTTGGCATCGTAGCTGCCTCACTTCCTCGGCCGAATAGGTCTGCTTGGCCCGCTCCAGGAGGAACTCGCGGAAAAGGGGATGGTACTCGTAGGTGGGATCGACCGGCGAGTGTTTGCCGGTGAAGAAAGAGTTGCGGTACAGGCGGGCCAGAGTCGGCTCCGCACTCGCCAAGCCGGACAACCGCTCGGCCATCTGCGCCGTCACCCCGGGGGCGAAGGCAGTCTTCAATAAAAGGGTCTGCAACTCGGGGTCCCCGGCATCGAAAATCCTGTTGGCGAAGAAACCGAATACGCTTTCAAGGGGGAGTTTTTCCAGGGCCTGGTAATCGAGGCCGGTCCCCTTGAGGCTTTCCAGGACCATGAGCAGCCCGGCTATCCACCCGTCCGTCTTCGAGTACAGACACGCCAGCGTCTCGGGGGGGAGGGGCTGTACACTCTGCCTCCCGGCAAATTCACCGGCTTCGGCGTAGGAGAAACGAAGGTCGTTCCAGCCGAGGTGTGCCGTGGCCTGGGCGAGGGGCGGCGCGGTAAGAACCGGTGGCGGTTCGTTTCTGCTCAAGGCGACCACGGCGATGCCATCCGGAATAAGGGAAAGCCCCTCAAGAAGCAGGACATGGAAGAGCGAGCTAGCCGAAACATCCTGGTAGTTGTCGAGGACGATGACGGAAGGGGTGGGGAGGCAGGAGAATAGATCCTGGAAATAGTGACGGGTGAAGGTGGGGAGGCCGGGAAGGAATTCGGGGGTTAAAAGCGGCAAGGTTACCGGAGAATCGGGAACCGCTTTCTTAAAGGCCTCGCCCATGTGGTAGAAGAACGAGGCGGGGTCGGCGTCGCCTGCATCCATCTGGTACCAGATGGCGGGAATACCGCGGCTTTCCAGGTAGCTTGCGACCAGGGTGGTCTTGCCGGAGCCGCCGGGGCCGGAGATCCAGTAGAGGGGCTTTCCGCCGCGCCGGTCCAAAAGGTTGAAGAGCCTTTCGCGATGCACGATTCCTGGCAGAACGACCGGGGGATTGGTCTTATGAGTCATCATGCTGAGGCCTCCCTTGCAGAGAGAGATGTGAACAGGGAGTAGCCGGCACTGTGCAACACCCGGAAATGGATTTGGAATTCGGCAGATGCACCTTGTGTGTGTCATCTAGGCTATCGGAGACATCCAGTATTTAACTTATACTTGCTTAAGACAAAAAAGCAATATTTTGTCAAGCAAAACCCTAGTCCGGGTGAGGGGCCTGACAGCTATCTAGATACCGTTCGAAGGACAAACTCAGAAAAACAACGGATATGATTGTCTCTTTAGTTGCCGCCGCTGGCCTACTTCAGTAAAAAGGGAAGGAGCATGGCGGCGACACAAGGCGGGTGGTGACGATGACGTGAGGCTGGGGAGGGGAGGGAACCTGCCGGGCCTGAAAGGATTGCCCGGCTTGGCGGTGGGGTGCGCGCGGGTAGGGCGCGCAGGGTCAGTTGGAGAACGGGACGCAGAGGGCGCGCTGGGCCTCGAAGTTGGCCAGGTACTTCTGAACCAGCAGGGAATTTCCCTTGAGGACCAGCAGGTTCTCGGCGTTCTTCTCTTCGGCGGCCCGGGTGAAGTTGAAGCTCCCGGTGATGATGGTGGCGCGGTCGATGATCATGATCTTGCTGTGGGCGATCGCGTGCCGCTCGTCGATCAGCACCTCGATGCCGGAGTTGGCGAGAAAGGTCGCCCCCGAGTAGCGCTGGGTCCTTTGGCTCTTGTCCATGATTGCGACGACCTTCACCCCGCGCTTGTGCGCTTCCAGAAGGGCCTTGGCGATCGGCTTCGAGGTGAAGCTGTAGGCCTGGACCAGGATCTCCTGCCGGGCCTTGCCAATCTCGCGGATCACCGCGTCGGCGGCTCCGCCATGGGGGGAGAAGTATACCTCGACGGTTCCTGTCGAGGGGAAGGGAGCGGCGGTAAGCGGGGCGGAGACGAAAAGGAGCATGAACGCCGCCA
Source organism: Geomonas sp. Red32 (assembly GCF_023652955.1). GTDB lineage: Bacteria > Desulfobacterota > Desulfuromonadia > Geobacterales > Geobacteraceae > Geomonas. The sequence goes on from NZ_JAKLOY010000001.1 coordinate 1,506,194, forward strand.
CCAGGAAGCGCGTGACGATCAAACGAGAAAAGCCCGCGGCAAAGCCGTGGGCTTTTTTGGTATCTGCCGGGAGTGGGATCGGGTCGATCGAGGTTCCGTCAAGCATGTGATAGTTCTTTCTGCCGGGGTAGTTGGGGATCGGCAGCCTTAACCTAGCATCTGCACCCTGCCGCGGTCAAACAGATTACCCTTTGAGCCTTTGGGCGATCCGGGCGACGTGGGCACCCTGGTAGCGGGCGATGGCAAGCTCGTTCTCGGAGGGCTTGCGCGAGCCGTCGGCGCCGGCCAGCGTCGATGCTCCGTACGGGGAGCCGCCGGTAATCTCGGTCATGTTCAACAGCCGCTGCTCGGCGTAGGGAACCCCGACGATGATCATCCCCTGGTGCAGCAGCGTGGAGTGAAAACTGGTGATGGTGGTCTCCTGGCCGCCGTGCTGGGTGCCGGTGCAGGTGAAGACGCTTCCGACCTTGCCGACCAGGGCCCCCTTCACCCACAGCCCGCCGGTCTGGTCGAGGAAGTTCCGCATCTGGGCGGTCATGTTGCCGAAGCGGGTCGGGGTGCCGAAGATGATGGCGTCGGCATTGGCCAGTCCTTCAACGCTCGCCAGCGGTACGTTGGCGAAGGCGGCGCGGGCGGCCTTGGCGCCGGAAGCTTCCAGCACCGCATCGGGCATCAGCTCGGGGACCTGCAAGAGCTTCACGTCGCAGCCGTCGACGCTGCGCGCTCCCTCGGCAACGGCTTCCGCCATGGTGTAGATGTGGCCGTACATGCTGTAGAAAACGATCTGGATGTTGGTCATGGAACGCTCCTCACGTGCGGATTTGGTTGGTAGGAATCCTGCCGTTTTCAAGAATAGCCGGTGACACTCCGGTTAGCACGTTCAAATGTTTCCGCCACCCCTTCCCTCTCTTCACTCATTCAAATCCCGATCGCTCCTTCAAACCTCCCTCACCCCGGCCCCTCTTCCGGAGGCCGGGTGAGGGAGGTTTCCGCCTATCAAAACGCAAAGCACATGCATCCGCTACCGCCTCCGAAGACGCCGAAGCGGCGGGCGTGCCGGTGGAACGGATCGCGGCAGCTTTCCCGCGCCACCGCGCTGGCCCCGGCCGTGGGCGGGGGCGTGGCCAGCCCGGCGCGGTAGGCCCCGCCGTAAACGCCGGTGGGAGCCCAGTCCGGGGAGACCGGCGGCAAGGGCGGTGCCAGGTTGCCGAACTCGCCGCTGGCATGCACCACCTTCCCGTTCATCATGGTCAGTACCGACTCGATTCCCTTGATCTCTTCCTCCGGCACCTGGAAATAATCCGCGGACAACACGGCCAGGTCGGCGAACTCTCCTTCGGCTAGCCGCCCCTTCTTGCCTTCGTCGCCGGAGAACCAGGCGCTCCCCTCGGTGTAGAGTCTGAGCGCCGCGGTGCGGCTCAGCCGGTTCTTCTCGTCGTACAGCGGCAGACCGCCGACCGTCTTGCCGCTTACCATCCAGTACAGGGAGACCCACGGGTTGAAGCTGGCCACTCGGGTCGCGTCGGTGCCGGCGCCGACCGGGATTCCCAGGTTCAGCATCCGGGAGATCGGCGGGGAATGGGCGGCCGCTTCCGCGCCGTAGCGGTCGACGAAGTATTCTCCCTGGAACGCCATCCGGTCCTGCACGGCGATCCCGCCCCCGAGCGCCCTGACCCGTTCGAGGCTTCGTTCGGTGATGGTCTCGGCGTGGTCGAAGAACCAGCGCAGGCCGTCGAAGGGGATATCGCGGTCGACCTGCTCGAAGACGTTGAGGAATCGGACGATCGACTCCTCGTAGGTGGCGTGCAGCCTGAACGGCCACCGTTTTTCCACCAGCAGGGCGACCACTTTCCGCAGTTCCCCCTCCAGGGAAGGCGGGAGGTCGGGGCGCGGCTGGAGGAAGTCCTCGAAATCGGCCGCCGAGAAGACCAGCATTTCACCGGCGCCGTTCAGCCGGTAGGTGTCGCTTCCCTGGCCGGGGGTGACCTGCCCGGTCCAGCCGGCGAAATCCTGCAGCTCGCCGTTGGGGTGCTGGGTGAACAGGTTGTAGGCGATCCGTACCGTCAGCTCGTCGCGGCCGGCCAGCCGCTCGATGACCTCATAGTCGTCGGGATAGTTCTGGAAGCCGCCGCCGGCATCGATGGCGCTGGTGATGCCGAGCCGGTTGAGCTCGCGCATGAAATGCCTGGTGGAGTTCACCTGGTCGTCCAGGCCGAGCTTGGGCCCCTTGGCAAGGCTCGCGTAGAGGATCATGGCGTTCGGCTTGGCGATCAGCAGCCCGGTCGGGTTGCCGTGGCGGTCCCGATCGAGCTGTCCGCCCGGGGGATCGGGCGTCTCCCGCGTGTATCCCAGCGCGCGCAGCCCCGCCCCGTTCACCAGCGCGCGGTCGTAGAGGTGGAGGACGAAGACCGGCGTGTCGGGGGAAACCTCGTTGATCTCCTCCAGGGTCGGCATCCGCCTCTCGGCGAACTGGAACTCGGTCCATCCCCCCACCACCCGCACCCACTGCGGAGCGGGGGTGCGCCGGGCCTGCTCCTTGAGCATCCCGAGCGCGAGCGACAGCGAGGGAACCCCGTCCCAGCGGAGCTCCATGTTGAAGTTGAGCCCTCCCCGGATCAGATGGAGGTGGGAATCGTTGAGTCCGGGGACGACGGTGCGCCCCTTGAGGTCGATGACCCGGGTGGCGGCGCCGCGGAAAGGTTCGATCGCCTCCCTCTCTCCCACGGCCAGCAAGCGTCCGGCCTTGATGGCCGCCGCGCTCGCCTCGGGGGCAAGGGGATCGAGGGTGGCGATGCGCCCGTTGATGAGGACGCAGTCGGCATGCACTGTTTTCATGACGGCCTCCTCACTGCCCCGATCCCGTGCGGCTCGGCGGCGCGCCATGCACCATGGTGTAGGCGTACTCCACCCCCTGCCCGTAGGCCCCGCCGTGCTCTTTGACGGCGGCGATCACGTCGTCGTAGGTCTCCTTGCGCGCCCAGTCGCGCTGGTACTCGAGCATGACCTGGAGGGCGGTCATCGGGATCACCCCGGCCTGTTCCATCCGCCGCATCGCCGCGTTGTGGGCGGTCAGGCTGGTGCCGCCGGAGGCATCCTCGACCGCGTAGACCTCGTATCCCGCCTTGACCGCTTCCAGGGCCGGGAAGGCCAGGCAGACTTCGGTCCAGAGGGCGGCGATCACCAGTTTCTTCCGCCCGGTGGCGGCCACTGCCTCGATGAAATTTTTGTCCTGCCAGGAGTTCATCGAAGTCCTCTCGATGGGAGTCTTGTCCGGGAAGACGTCCAAAAGCTGGGGCCACATGTTGCCGGAGAAGCTTTTGCTTTCGACGGTGGTGAGGATGACGGGAACGCGGAAAATCCTGGCGGCCTTGGCCAGGAGCATGACGTTGTTGAAAAGGGTCTGGCGGTCGATGCTGGCGACGCCGAAAGTCATCTGTGGCTGATGGTCGATGAAGATGACCGTGCTGTTTACCGGGTTCAAAAGTTCTGTCTTCATGATCTGCCTCCTTGGAGCAGTACTCACACTGCCATGTACCAAAGGGTAGACCCATCTGAAGTAAAGGGGCCCATACTCTTTTCGTCTGCCAGATATGCCCTTTTGTTATACTTGTAGAGTCATGGAACTTCGCCACCTCAGATACTTTCTCGCCGCCGCGGAAGAGCTCAATATCAGCAGGGCCTCCCGCCGTCTGCATGTTTCACAGCCCGCGGTGAGCCGGCTGATCCACGACCTGGAGGATGAGCTCGGCAACCCGCTTTTCGTCCGGGAGCGGTTCGGGCTGGCGCTGACCCCGGCGGGGAGCGTCCTCCTCGGCTACGCGCGCCAGATACTCGACCTGACCGGTGAGGCGGTCCGCGTGCTCGGCAACCAGCCTCGCAAGCCGGTAACCATCACGGTCGGCTTCCTGGCGTCCGCACTTGGCTCCTTCCTGGGGGCCGCGCTGAAATCGTTCCGGGAGGCCCACCCCGAGGTGGCGATCAACATCCACGAGCTCACTCCCGCCGGCCAGGTCCGCGCCTTGGCCCGAGGGGAGATCGACGTCGCGCTGATCGGCAACCCCTGCGGGGCGGTGCACGATCAGTTCGAGACCCTGGTGCTCTTCGACCTGAGGCTGGAGGCGGCGGTGCCGGCGGGGCATTCCTTGGCGGGGAGAAAGAGTATCAGCCTGAAGGGGTTGGAAGGGGAGCCGTTCATAGGGTACCGCGAGGAGAGTTTTCCCGGGAGGAACCAGACCATCGTGGCTGCCTGCCGGGTGGCGGGGTTCAAGCCTCAGTTTGCCTTCCAGGCGGACAGCCTGGTGGAGGTGCTGGCCCTGGTCGGGGCGGGAGCGGGGGTATGCCTGATGCCGGGCGACGTGGCGAGCCTTTCCCATCCGGGAGTCGCGCTGGTAGCGATCAAGGACAAACTGGAGCCGATCCACTTCACGGCGGCCTGGAGACGGGACGACGATCGCCCGATCGTCGCGGCGCTCCTGGAACATGCCGTCAAGCAGCGGGCTCCCGGAAACGGGTAGGGGTAGTAGCCTGGCCGGGTCAGATCCGCCTGCTGTCGTAGGCCCAGTGCAAAAGGGCCTGCCGCTGACGGCGGCGGCACCCGAGGTCGCCGGGGAGGCAGTTCTTCTTCAACTGGGCGATGTGGCGCTTAATCGCCTGCCATCTCTTGATCTGACGCGCATCGTCCGCGCACCTTCTCCCCATGTAGTAACGGCAGTACCACTGGAACCACCCCCGCGGGTCCTCGTGGTAGATCCACCCCTTGGCCCGCCAGTAGGAGAGTGGCTTGGAGGCGTTGACGCCGAAGTAGTTGAGCTCGGGAAGGTGCTGCTCGTGGCAGAGCTTCGCCTCCGTGAACCAGTCCGGCGGAAACTCGTCCCGGCAGTCGGTCATGTATTTGCCGCCGAAGATCCCCAGCTTCAGGAGCTCCTTCGGGGTCAGCTCCGGCCGGAAATCGGGGTGGAAATTCTTTCCCTCCGGTTCGGTCCGGTAGTACTGGTAATCCTTCTGCATCAGGTCGTGTACGGCTACCCTGGTTCCTTCCATGATTCGCTCCCGGTGAATGATTCGTATATCTATACCGTGCCCTGCCAAGGTGGCAACCTCCTCCTCTGTTTTTGCCGCGAAGGCGAGAGATTGATGTAGCTCGTCGGCAGAGAGCGGAGGTTTGTCCTGTCAGAGAATTAATTTGCTTGCCCGCTTATCACTCTGTGATTGATTCGATCATTTCTTAATAGAATTTAATCAAATTCACTGTCTGTCCATGGCATCTGCTCACCGCTAAACTGTCGGCGATAATAAGAAAAATGGAGGTACTATGCCAGATCGGGAGATAGATGATATTATTGAACCCGTCAATCCAGGCGCCGATCCGGGCCTGCGTCTCCACGGCGGATAGGAGAGCTGCCCGCAGGGGACGGCACCCCCCCCGGGACGGCCTGCCGGGATGGCCGCGGCAACGACCACGGAGATATTCGCCGAAGGAGGAGTAGCAACCTTGACGAAACCTTTTGACATCCCGGTATTGACCACCCTCTCGCTGCTGTTTGTGGAAGATGACGCCATGGCCCGGGAGACCGCGAGCTTTTCTCTGAAGCTCAACTTCCCCAACCTGCGCATCTACACGGCCGGTAACGGGCAGGAGGGGTTGGAGCAGTACCGGAAATTTCATCCCGACATCGTGCTGACCGATATCAAGATGCCGGTCATGGACGGCATGGAGATGTCCCAGGAAATCCTCGCCATGGAGCCGGGGGCGCACATCATCGTCACCTCGGGGCATTCCGATCTCACCTACCTTTTGCAGGGAATCAAGATGGGGATCCGGCGCTACGTGCTGAAGCCCCTCGACCACGAGCTTCTTTTCGAAGCGGTCTCCGACTGCATGTCCCGCGTGCTGATGCAGAGGCAGATGCAGCAGCAGGAGCAGTACATCGGCCTTCTCTCCCAGGCGGTCGAACAAAGCCCGAGCCTCATCCTGATCGCAAACCCCGAGGGCCGGATCGAGTACGCCAACGGCAAGTTCCTGGAACTGACCGGTTACTCGGAAGAGGAGGTTCTCCGGATGGACCTGCGTGAGTTCCATCTCCAGGACCCCGACGTCCCCTCCTTCGAGGAGGTGTGGGAGCGGGTGAACTCGGGGGTGGACTGGCACGGAGAAGGGGTGAACCGAAAAAAGGACGGCCAGCTCTACCGCGAGGCGGTGGCCATCTCCCCCATCATGGAGGGGGAGGGAAAGATCGCCCATTTCGTCACCGTCCGGGAAGACGTCACCCTGAAAAAGCGGGCCGAGGAGGAGATGATCCTCTCCCAAAAGCTCAAATCCCTCGGTGTGCTGGCCGGTGGGCTCGCCCACGACTTCAACAACATCATGACCGGCGTCCTCGGTAACATCTCGTTCGCCCAGGCTTCGCTCTCCGACCCCGCGCGGGTGTCCACCTGCCTGGCCCAGGCGGAGAAGGCTTCGCTGCGCGCGGTGGAACTGACCCGCCAGCTGCTGACCTTCGCCCGCGGCGGCAAGCCGGTCAAGAAGCAGGTCGCGGTGCGGCACCTGATCGAGGAGTCGGTCGCGCTGGGGCTACGGGGGAGCAAGGTGCAGGGGGTGGTGCGGGTTCCGGCCGTCATCGCCCAGGTGGAGGTCGACAGCGGTCAGATCATCCAGGCCTTCAACAATATCCTGATCAACGCGGTGCAGGCCATGCCCGAGGGCGGAACGGTCACCATCGAGGCGGAGAGCGTCGAGCTCGGGGAGGGAAATTCCCTGGGCCTCTCCGAGGGGAGCTACGTCCGGGTCAGTTTCACCGACCAGGGGTGCGGCGTCCCCGACAAGGTGAAGGGAAAGATCTTCGATCCCTATTTCAGCACGAAGAGCGGCAACTCGGGCCTCGGCCTGACCACCGCCCACTCGATCGTCTCCCGCCACGGCGGCCACATTGGGGTGCAAACTTCCGCGGGCGGCGGAGCCACCTTCGTCTGCCACCTCCCCGCCGTCCAGGCCCTCCCCGGCCAGGTCGAGCCGCCGCCCAAAGCGACCCCGGCCCCCCAGCCGGGAACCGGGCAATCCATCCTCCTCATGGACGACGACCAGGACGTCCGCACCATCGGCTGCACCATGCTGGAAAGCCTGGGGTTCCAGGTGGCGACCTGCAGCTGCGGCGAGGAGGCCATCGATCTCTACATGGAGGCTAACCGGAGCGGGAAGCGGTTTGCCGCGGTCATCATGGACCTGACGGTCCCGGGCGGCATGGGTGGGAAGGAGGCGGCGAAGCGGATTCTCGCCCTCGACCCGGCTGCCTGCCTGGTGGTCTCCAGCGGCTATTCCGACGATCCGGTCATGGCCGATTACCAGCAGTACGGCTTCTGCTCGGTGCTTCCCAAGCCGTACGTGATGAGCAGCCTGGCCGAACTGATGAGCACCCTGCACGGAGGCGTTCCCGGGAGTTGACCGGAGAACGAACTGGCGGTATCTTAATGATTCCGCCAAGGGTGTTTATCTAACGTAACAGGGGCCGATCCAGTGAGGCTTTCCAAACCGGTCGTAGACGAAGTGAGATCTCAGGGGCGAAGCGCGGAAGAGCTCGCCGCGGAGAACGCGGAGCTTCGCCGCCGGCTGGCCGAGGCCGAGCGGCGCGCGGAGGCCGGTATCCTGCGGGTGAACCGCCTCTACGAGGTGCTGCGGGCGGTCGACCAGGCCATCGTCCATCTCTCCGACCGGGGGGAGCTCTTCGAGGAGTTCTGCCGCGCCGCCGTCGAGCCGGGAGGATTCCGCCTGGCGGCGGTCGGGCTCGTGGAGCGGGAAACCGGGGCCATCAGGATGGCCGCCTCCCGCGGCGAGACCGCCTACCTCGACAAGGTCCGTATCTCCTCGCACCCGGTGCCGGAGGGGATGGGCCCGGCCGGAGTCGCCATCAGGGAAGGGAGGCTCGCCTTCTGCAACGACTTCGCCAAGGCCGAGGCTACTTTCCCCTGGCTCGAGACGGCGCTCTCCCATGGCCTCCGTTCCGGCGCCAGCGTGCCGGTCAGGGAAAACGGCGAGGTGGTCGGCTGCATGACGCTCTGGGCAGGCGAGGTGGATGCCTTCGACGCCCGCGACCTGGAGCTCCTCGAGCAGATGGGGGCCGACATCTCGTTCTCGCTGGACAACCTCCAGCTCGAAGCCCGGATCCACGAAGCCCAGCTGAAGGCCGAAATGGCCGGGGAGCGGGAACGCTCAGCCGAGGCCTTGCGGGAGAGCGAGGTACGCTTCCGTTCCCTCTTCGAAAACACCCCCGACGCCGTTTTTCTCACCATTCCCGATGGCCGCATCCTGGCCGCCAACCCCGCCGCCTGCGCCATGTTCGGCCGCTCCGAAGAGGAGATCTGCCGGCTCGGCCGCGAGCCCCTCATGGATCACAGCGACCCGCGCTTCCAATCTGCCCTCGATATCCGGAGCCGGACCGGGCGCGCCTCGAAGCTCGAGCTCCGCTTCCTGCGCAAAAACGGGGAATCCTTCCCGGCCGAGGTCGATTCCGTCATCTTACCCGGCAACCCTCCCAGCTCGTTCGTCATCCTGCGCGACATAAGCGGCCGCAAACAGGCCGAGGAGGCGCTGCGCCTCTCCGAGGAGAAATTCTCCCGCGCCTTCGCCGAGAGCCCGGCCGCCCTGGCACTGAGCACCCTCGAGGAAGGGATCCTCGTGGACGTGAACGACACTTGGCTGGCGGTCCACGGCTTCGAGAGGAATGAGGTGCTGGGGAAATCGGCCCGTCGGATGGGACTGTGGGCGGACGAGGAGCAGATGGTCCGCTTTGTCGCCGAGCTGAAAGAGCATGGTTCGGTCAGGGGGTGGGAGGCCCAGTTCATTAAGAAGGACAAGGCTCCCTTCTTCGCCCAGCTTTCCGCCCAGGTGCTGTCGGTAGGCAACGATATGGTCATCCTCCTCACCATCGTGGACATCACCGAGCGCAAATGGGCCGAGCAGCGGCTCACCGAGATGAACGAGGAGCTGGAGCGCCGGGTGGCGATGAGGACTGCCCAGCTGGAGACCAACATGGAGATGCTGAGGGCGGAGACCGCCGAGCGGATCCGGGTCGTGGAGGAGCTCAGGAAGAACGAGCAGCTGTTGATCCAGCAAAACAGGCTGGCGGCCCTGGGCGAGATGATCGGCAACATCGCCCACCAGTGGCGCCAGCCCTTGAACTCGCTGGGGCTCTTGATCCAGCAGCCCTCACTCTGCTTCGCCCGAGGCGCGCTGACCAAAGAGATCCTGGACGAGACCACCGGCAAATCGATGACCCTGGTCAGGCATATGTCCAGGACCATCGACGACTTCCGGAACTACTTCAAGCCGGAGAAGGAGAAGGTTTCCTTCCGGGTCCTCGACGAGCTGGAGAAGACCCTGTCGCTCATCGAGGGGAGCTTCCAGGGGCAGAAGATCGACATGGAGCTGATGGCTGAGGCCGATCCGGAGGTGCTCGGCTATCCCAACGAGTTTGCCCAGGTGCTCGTCAACGTGCTGATCAATGCCCGGGACGCCTTCCAGGAGCGCCAGATCGCCAAGCCGAAGATCCTGATCAAGGTCGGCCTCGCCGGGGAACGGGCCCTGGTGGCCATCGCCGATAACGCCGGGGGGATACCCGACGAGATCCTCGGCAAGGTCTTCGACCCCTATTTCACCACCAAGGGGCCCGCGGTCGGCACCGGCGTCGGCCTCTTCATGTCCAAGACCATCATCGAGAAGAACATGGGCGGCCGCCTCACCGTCCGCAACATCGAAGGGGGCGCCGAGTTCGTCATCGAGATCTGACGCAGCGTCCCGTCTTTCTCACCATTCACTCCACGAAGATCATCTTTTTGGTCATCCCCCCGTCCACCACCAGGTTCTGCCCGGTGACGAATCCGGAGCGCCCGGAGGAGAGATAGAGGACCGCCTCGGCGACGTCGTCGGGGCGTCCCACCCGCCCCACCGGGTGCTGCTCGTGATCCTCGGTGGTGAGTTTGGGCGGGGCCGCCAGGGAGCTCTTCTTCCAGTCGTCCACCGCGATCCACCCCGGACTCACGCAATTTACCCGAACCTCGGGACCCAGGCTCGCCGCGAGCGCGTGGGTGAGCGCCACCACCCCTCCCTTGCTGGCCGAGTACGCCTCGGTGCCGGCCTCGGACTGGATTGCCCTGGTGGAGGCGATGTTGACGATGGTCCCCCGGCTTTGGCGCAGGTGCGGAACGGCATATTTGGAACAGAGGAAGACCCCGGTGAGGTTGGTGTCGATCACCCGCTTCCAGTCGGCGAGGGAGAGCGATTCGATGGGTGCCGCGTGGGCGCGGGCGATGGCGGCGTTGTTGACCAGGGTGTCGATCCGTCCGAAGCGGGAGATGAGGTCGGCAATCGTCTTCTGCACCCCCTCCTCGTCGGCTACGTCCAGCTGGTACGGGACCGCGCTGCCGCCGGCTCCGTAAAGGAGGGCGGCCTCGGTGGCGGCTTCCCCGTCGAGATCGGCGACCGCCACCGTGTACCCTTCCTCCACGAACCGCTTGACCAGGCACCTTCCGATACCCTGTCCTCCACCGGTGACGATGGCGACTTTCATAGATCCCTCCTTAAGCGTCTCTCCTGCGAAAGTATGAACGGTACCGCACCCGGGAAAGGTAATCAACCTCATCTCCCCCGGCAAACGGCTGCCGGTTGGCGCAAAAATTTGCGTGCGGCTGCGGCAACCCTCATTTTTTCTAAAGCAAACGCACCTTTAGTGTGGTAGTTTTTAACCTTATTTTTACCAAACCATGGGAGGGCTTTGCTGCCAATGCAACGAAGCGCTATCGAGAAAATTCTCCAGGAGCTTGCCGAGGGGACCGTCGGCGTGCCCCAGGCGCTGGAAAGCCTGAAACATCTCCCGTTCGAGGACCTGGGATGCGCCACGGTTGACCACCACCGCACCCTTCGCCAGGGGTTCCCCGAGGTCATCTTCGGCCAGAGCAAGAGCGTCGACCAGATGCGGACCATCATCGCAGCCCTCCTCGACAAGGGCTCCAACGTGCTGGCAACCAGGATCGATCCCGAGAAGGGTGACCAGCTGGTGGCGAGCTTTCCGCAGGGGATCTACCACCCGGACGCCCGGGCCTTCACCGTCGAGCAGCATCCGGCCGGGATCCGCGGCAAGGGGACGGTGCTCGTGGTCTGCGCAGGGACCTCCGATATCCCGGTGGCCGCCGAGGCGGTCCTCACCGCGCGGATGATGGGGAACGAGGTGGAGAAGCTCTACGACGTCGGGGTGGCCGGTCTGCACCGCCTACTGGCAAGACGCTCGCTTCTCCACGACGCCTCGGTGATCATCGTGGTGGCGGGGATGGAGGGGGCGCTTCCCTCCGTGATCGGCGGCCTGGTGGACAAGCCGGTGATCGCCGTCCCCACCTCGGTCGGCTACGGCGCGGCTTTTGGCGGCGTCGCGGCGCTCCTCGGGATGCTTAACTCCTGCGCCGCCGGGGTTACGGTGGTCAACATCGACAACGGTTTCGGGGCCGCCTACGCGGCGAGCCTCATGAACAGGATTCATGCATGAAGTTTCTGTATTTCGACTGCTTTGCCGGCATTGCCGGAGACATGACGGTAGGGGCTTTGCTGGAGCTGGGACTTCCCCTCGACACCCTTCGCGAACAACTGGCCGTTCTCCCTTTTTCCGGTTACACCCTGGAGAGCTCCCGGGCGGAGCGCCACGGCGTGACCGGCACCTCGTTCCGTGTCCGTCTTGCCGCCGAAGACCAGCCGCACCGGCACTACTCCCACATCGCCCGCATGATAGACGAGGCGCCCCTCTCCCCGCGCGTGAAGGAGCTTTCCCAGCGGATCTTCCGCAGGCTTGCCGAGGCTGAGGCGACCGTCCACGGGGTGCCGATGGAGCGGGTCCATTTTCACGAGGTGGGCGCGGTCGACTCCATCGTGGATATCGTGGGAGCCGCCATCGGCCTCGACTATCTCGGCATCGACCGGGTCTGCTGCTCGCCCCTTCCGTATGGGCGCGGCTTCGTCAAGACCGCCCACGGCCTCTTGCCCGTCCCGGCTCCGGCCACCGCCCAACTTTTGACCGGCATCCCGCTCGGCGCCGACATCGGCGAAGGCGAGCGGGTGACCCCGACCGGGGCCGCCATCGTCGCCGCCCTGGCCGAGTCGTTCGGCCCGCCCCCTGCCATGACCGTGAAAGGGATCGGCCACGGCGCGGGCGAAAAGGATTTTCCCGAGGTCCCCAACCTGCTCCGCATCGTCATGGGCGAGGACGCAGGGGACCCCGGCGAAGAAGTGATGGTGCTGGAGACCCACCTCGACGACGTGACCCCGGAGATCCTCGGCTTTTTGATGGAGCGGCTTTTCGCCGAAGGTGCCCTCGACGCCGCCTTCTCTCCGCTGCAGATGAAGAAGAACCGTCCGGGAACGAGGCTTACCGTGGTGGCCCGGCGGGAAGATCTCGACCGGCTGGCGCGCCTGGTGCTCGCGGAGTCGACCGCCATCGGCGTCCGCTACTACCCGGTCCGCCGTCTCACCCTCGGCCGCAAGCTCGAGGAGCGGGAGACCTCGCTCGGTACGGTGCGGGTCAAGGTGCTCGACAACGGGAGGATCACCCCCGAGTTCGAATCGTGCCGGGAGATTGCGCTGGCTAGATCGCTGCCGCTTCTGGATGTCTACCGGATCGTGGAGAGGGAGATCGGCGCGCCATGAAAAGCTTCATCGTCCTGGCCGCCACCTGGTTCGGTACCGGATTCGCTCCCTTTGCCTCCGGCACCGTCGGTACCGTGGGAGGCATCCCGTTCTACCTGGCGCTCAGCCTTTTGCCGCTGCCGCTCTACCTGCTGACCACCGCCGCCTTCACGCTCCTCGCCTGCTGGGTTTCGGGACGGGCCGGGGTGATCTTCGGCGAGCACGACTCGGGGAAGATCGTCATCGACGAGGTGGCCGGCTACCTGGTGACCATGATCGCGGTCCCCCCGACCTGGCAGGGGGTACTGGCGGGATTCTTCTTTTTCCGGCTCTTCGACGTCACCAAGCCGCAGCCGGCCCGCTACTTCGATCGCTCGGTGAAAAACGGCTACGGCGTCGTCATGGATGACATCTGTGCCGGTGTGTACGCCTGCTTGGCCACCCATCTGCTTCTGAGGTTCGTGTGAAGGTAGCGACGCTTTCCATAGGGGACGAGCTTCTCTCCGGCGAGGTGGTGGACACCAACGCCTCCCACATCGCCGGGCGCTGTTTCGAGATCGGCCTGCGGGTGCAGAAGCACCTGACGGTTGGGGATCGTGAGGAGTCCATCGTGGCGGCGCTCAGGGAACTGGCGTCGGAGAGCGATGCCGTCATCGTGACCGGCGGGCTCGGTCCCACCCCCGATGACCTCACGTCAGCCGCGGCTGCCTGTGCCGCCGGCCTGGAAATGGAGGTGTCGGCCGAGGCGCTGGCCCACCTGGAGCGTTTCGCCGCCCGGATCACCGGCGGGCTTCACCCCGGCAACCAGCGTCAGGCCCTACTTCCCAAGGGGTGTCCGCTGATCCCCAATCCCCTGGGGACCGCCTGCGGGTTCGAGCTCCCGATCGACGGGGCGCGGCTGTTCTTCATGCCGGGGGTTCCCTTCGAAATGAAGCGGATGCTGGAGGAGACCGTCCTCCCCGCCCTGGCTGAGGAGGGGAGGGAGCCCAACTGCAGGATCGTATTGAAGCTCTTCGGGACCTCCGAGGCTGCCGTCGCGGCGAGGCTGGAGGGGGCGCTTCCCCCCGGCTCCCCGGTCGAGCTCGCCTACTGCGTGAAGTTTCCCGACATCCACATCATCCTGAGAGGCGAGGCCAAGGACGCGGACCTCGTGGAGCGGGCGGCCGCGGAAGTAGCCGGCCGGTTCCCGCGGGAGCTCTTCGCCCGCAACGACGAGACCATGGATGAGGTGCTGGCTGCCCTCTTCCGGGAAAAGGGGCGCACCCTTTCGCTGGCGGAATCCTGCACTGGCGGGATGATCGCCTCCCGCATCACCTCCCAGGGAGGAAGCTCCGCGTACTTCCTGGAGGGGGCGGTAACCTACAGCAACCAGGCCAAGAGCAGGATGCTCGGGGTGCCGGCCGATCTCATCGAAGCCAAGGGCGCGGTCAGCGCGGAGGTGGCGGTGGCGATGGCCTCCGGCGCACGGATCGCGGCCGGTAGCGACCTGGCCCTCTCGGTCACCGGCATCGCCGGCCCCGAAGGGGGGACTCCCGAGAAACCGGTCGGGACGGTGTACATGGCCCTGGCGGACGCCAACGGCTGCCGGGTCACCCGCTACAATTTCCAGGGCGGCCGCGATGCGGTCCGGTCGATAACCACGGTGAGTGCGCTCGACTGGCTCAGGCGGTACCTGCTGGAGGAAGTGCAATGATATGAAGCGGCCTCCCGCCATCCGTGGGGAGGACAACGACTGCCCCCCTCCCGACAGGGCGGGGGATGTGATGACCAGGTGGATAGGTGGCCGATTTGCACTACGCACCGATCATACTGCTCGTGGTCTGCGAGTTACTGCTGTTCTGGGCCGACCGGCACGCCCCGTTGCCGGGCTGGTTCCACATTTCAGTGGTGGTCATCCTTGCGCCCGTGCTGGTGATCCTGCCGGCGGCGCTCCGGAAGCGGGACGGGGACGTGGTGGACGACCTCCGGATGGAGCTGACGGGGATGCAGCAGGAGGTCGCCAAGGCCGCCCGGCGCTACAAGTCGCTTTTGGAGGGGGCCGGTAACGCCATCTTCGTCTTCAACGCGGAGACGGGGGCGCTCGAAGAGGTCAACGGGCTGGGGACGGAGCTCCTCGGCTACAGCAAGGAGGAACTTTCCTCCATGGAAGGGCGGGATCTTCTCCACGTGGACGAGCGTGAGAAATTCCGCTCTTTTGTTTATCAGATCAAGAGACGGGGGATGGTCTCCGGCGAAGCGATGCGGTTCCAGAGAAAGGACGGCTCGCTGTTCCTCGGGGAGATCAACGCCCGGCTGATCGACCTCCGCGACGAGCAGGTGGTCCACTGCATCCTGCGCGACATCACCCAGCACGACAGGGTCGGGAGGGAGG
The DNA here is from genome assembly GCF_023652955.1 of Geomonas sp. Red32. Taxonomy (GTDB): domain Bacteria; phylum Desulfobacterota; class Desulfuromonadia; order Geobacterales; family Geobacteraceae; genus Geomonas. The sequence goes on from NZ_JAKLOY010000001.1 coordinate 1,521,223, forward strand.
TCCAGCAGCGGAACCGGGAGCTCTCTGTCCTGATCAAGATCCTCACCGGGATCACCAGCGGGCCGGGGCTGGACGGGGTTCCCCAGGACACCTTGGTGGAGATCATCGATCTCTTCGATGCCGGCGGCGGCACGGTACACCTCCTCGATGCCGACGGGAAGGATCCGCACTTGAGCGTATCGAGGGATGTCTCCCCCCATCTCGCCCGGCTGCTCGGGGCCTTCGTGGCCACCGCGCCGGAGCGGTTCAAGACCGTCCGCCTGGCCGGGGGCCCCTCCGAGGACACCCTGCTCCAGGGGGCCGCTGCCGAAGGGTGGAGCAGCCTCACCGTCATCCCGCTGATGGTGCAGGAGAACCTCATCGGGGTCATGCACCTCGTACACTGCTCGATCCCCAGCTATTCCGAGCGCGAGATCCTCTTCCTGGAAAGCGTCGGCAAGCAGGTGGGAAGCCTCGTGGAGCGCAACCGCCTGTTCGCCGAGGTGAACTGGAAAAGCGCCGAGCTCCTTCGTTCCCACCACCTCCTCGAGAAGGCCAGCCATAACCTCTCCATTTCCGAGATCAAGCTCAAGCAGAACCTGGCGCTGGTCGAGCAGGCCAACCTCGAGCTGAGCCGGCTCGACCGGATGAAGAACCAGTTCCTCGGCATGGTCTCCCACGAATTCAACACCCCGCTCACCAGCATCATCTCCGGCGCCGATCTGCTGCTCAAGCACCCGGACTGCACTCCCGAGGACATCGTGGTTCTCACCGCGGTGCTGGAGGGGGGGATGCGGCTCAAGGAGCTGGTGGCCGATCTTCTTAAGCTGATCAAGCTCGAGGCGCGCGGGGGGGAGATGGCGCACGTTCCCATCCAGCTCGATCTCTTCCTCGACAGCGTCAAGGAGCAGCTCAAACCCCAGCTCGTTCAGCGCAACCAGACCGTGAAGCTGACCCAGCTCGAGGAGCTTCCCTTCTTCGCCGGCGACCGGGAATCCCTGGAGCGGATCTTCGCGGAGCTCCTTTTGAACGCCATCAAGTACAGCCCGGACGGCAGCGAAATCGAGGTCACCGGAGAGGTGGTGGACAGCCGGGCGCTCTGGGAGCGCAAGGCGACCCTCGACCGGTTCAATCCCGGCTTCCTCAAGCGCTGCGGCGACCGCTGCTATCTGGAGGTCCGGGTGAAGGACCAGGGGATGGGGATCCCCCCGCAGGAGCAGCAGGGGATCTTCGAAATCTTCTACGAGATAGGGGAGATCCGCCACCACTCGAGCGGCAGCAGCAGGCTGCAGGGGAAGGGGGCCGGGCTCGGCCTCGCCATGGTCAAGGGGATGGTCGAGGCCCACGGCGGCATGGTCTGGGTGGAGAGCGGCCGCGGGAGCACCTTCTTCCTCCTCCTCCCCCTGGAGCCGGAGGTCAGCCAGCCGGAACTGTTTTAACCCCGGTTCTACTTCCCCCATCCTCACCCTGGCCCTCTCCTTGAAGGAGAGGGGACCTGGCGATTGACCTCGTGAGTTGCGCGACATAATCTGTCGCGGTCTCAAGCTACAAGCAACCTACCGATGGCGGAGCCCCTGGTGCACCAGGTAGCCCTCCGTCGGTACGGTGGCCGCCGGCGTAGTTAACCTAGAACCTTGAACATCTAACGTAGAACCGAAGTTTTGTAAGTTATCGTTAGCCGCTTGAAAGCGGCCGATGGTTGTGTTATGTGTCATTGATTCCAATTTTCCATTAAAGACCGGGACCTAGCCCCGGAGAGGAGATATACGAGATGGCAACGCAGGATAGAGATAAGGCGATTGAGCTGGCCCTGGGCCAGATTGAAAAGCAGTTCGGCAAGGGGGCCATCATGAGGCTCGGCAACGACGAGCCGTTGCCGGACGTGGCTGCCATCCCGACCGGCTCGCTGTCGCTCGACCTGGCCCTCGGCGTCGGCGGCGTTCCCCGCGGCCGCGTCATCGAGATCTTCGGACCGGAGTCCTCCGGTAAGACGACCCTCGCGCTGCACATCATCTCGGAGGCCATGAAGTCCGGCGGCATCGCCGCCTTCATCGACGCCGAGCACGCCCTCGACATCGGCTACGCCAGGAAACTCGGCGTCAAGACCGACGACCTGCTGGTCTCCCAGCCGGACACCGGCGAGCAGGCGCTCGAGATCGCCGAGACGCTGGTACGAAGCGGCGCCATCGACGTCCTCGTCGTCGACTCCGTGGCCGCGCTGGTCCCCAAGGCCGAGATCGAAGGGGACATGGGGGACTCGCACATGGGTCTCCAGGCCCGCCTGATGTCCCAGGCCCTGAGGAAGCTTACCGGCATCATCTCCAAGTCCAACTGCTGCGTCATCTTCATCAACCAGATCAGGATGAAGATCGGCGTCATGTTCGGCAACCCCGAGACCACCACCGGCGGTAACGCCCTCAAGTTCTACGCCTCGGTCAGGATGGACATCCGGAAGATCGCCGCCCTCAAGCAGGGCAACGACATGATCGGCTCCCGCACCCGCGTGAAGGTGGTCAAGAACAAGGTGGCTCCCCCCTTCAAGGAGGTCGAATTCGACATCCTCTACGGCGAAGGGATCTCCAAGGAAGGGGACGTCCTCGACCTGGCGGTCGAGCGCAACGTCGTCGAGAAGAGCGGGGCCTGGTTCTCCTACGGCAAGGAGCGCATCGGCCAGGGGCGCGAGAATTCGCGGCTTTTCCTGAAGGAGCATCCCGAGATCACCGCGGAGATCAGGCAGAAGCTGATCGCCCCGGAGGCCGCGGCACCGGCGGTATAAACCATGGCTATGGAACTCAACGAAATTCTGGCGGTAGCAATGAAGGCCAAGGGGTCGGATATCCACCTCAAGGCCGGCCTTCCCCCGATCATCAGGATCGACGGCGCGCTACGGGCCATCCCTAACGCCGAGCGGCTCTCCAACGACGTGGTCCGCACCATGGCGTTCAACATCATGAACGACCGCCAGAAGAAGATTTTCGAGGAGAACTACGAGGCCGACCTCTCCTACGGGGTGCCGGGCCTCGGGCGTTTCAGGGTCAACGTCTTCGCCCAGCGCGGGACGGTGGCCATGGTGCTTCGCGCCATCCCGATCGCCATCCCGACTCTGGACGCGTTGAATCTCCCGCCGGTCTTGAAGAAGATCGCCCTGGAGCAGCGCGGCCTGGTGCTGGTCACCGGGACCACCGGCTCCGGTAAATCGACCACCCTCGCCTCCATCATCGACCACATCAACGAGAACCGGACCTGCAACATCATCACCATCGAGGACCCGGTCGAGTACCTGCACAAGGACAAGAAGAGCCTGATCAGCCAGCGCGAGGTCGGCTTCGACACCCTGAGCTTCGGCAAGGCACTCACCTCGGCCCTCAGGCAGGACCCGGACGTCATATTGGTCGGCGAGATGAGGGACTACGAGACCATCGAGACCGCGCTGACCGCCGCCGAGACCGGCCACCTGGTGCTTTCCACCCTGCACACCCTGGATGCCGCCGAGACCATCAACAGGGTCATCTCGGTCTTTCCTCCCTTCCATCAGCGGCAGGTGAGGATGCAGCTGGCCGGCATCCTGAGGGGGGTCATCTCCCAGCGCCTGGTCCCGCGCGCGGACGGCAAGGGGCGCGTGCCGGCGGTCGAGGTCATGGTCGGTACCGCCCGCATCAAGGACTGCATCGACGACAAGGAGAAGACCAAGCAGATCCCGGACGCCATCGCCCAGGGGTTCACCACCTACGGCATGCAGACCTTCGACCAGTCGCTCATGCAGCTTTTCACCAAGAAGTTGATCACCTACGAAGAGGCCATGAGGCAGTCGAGCAATCCCGACGACTTCGCCCTCAAGTGCTCCGGCATCTCGTCCACCTCCAACGCCACCTGGGATGAGTTCACCAAGGAAGATACCCCGGCTGAAGATGGGGAGATGGTGATCGAGAAGTACTAGGTGAAGGAGCGCTCTCCCCTCGATAGCGCCCTCCGGATGCTGACCCTGCGGGATCATTCCGAGGCGGAGCTTTCGAGAAAGCTCCGCGAAAAGGGGTTCGAGGAGCAGATGGTCGTCGACACCGTGGCGAGGCTCAAGGAGCTCCGCTACCTGGACGATGCCCGCTTCGCCCACCAGTTCGCCGCCGCCGCGGTGAGAAACGGCAGGGGTTACGGAGTCCGGCTGAAGATGGAGCTGGCCCGTCGCGGCGTCTCCCCCGCCATCGTCTCCGAAGTGATGGACGAGATCGAGGCCGAGCACGGCGAGCAGGAGCTGATAGCCGAGATGATGGAGCGGCGGTTCGCGAGCTTCGATCCTGAGAGCGCCACCGAGAAGGAGCGGCGCCGGATCATCGGGTATCTGCAGAGGAAAGGGTTTTCGCTGTCGGCAATCTTCAGGCAGCTAAAGTCAACGGCTTGGAACGCGGGTGACGCAGATTGAGCGTCAATCAGATTTGATCCGTGTTCCATTGGCTTTTGGTTTAATCCGCGTCATCCGCGTTCTAATGCTTTTATGGTTTTGTGTTTAAATTCAAATAGATTAGAGGTTAGTACATGACAGGTAGAGAGATCCGGGCCAGATTCTTCGAATTCTTCCAGAAAAAGGGACACACCCTGGTTGAGAGTTCCAATCTTATTCCCAGAAACGACCCGACCCTCCTTTTCACCAACGCAGGGATGAACCAGTTCAAGGACACCTTCCTCGGTCTCGAAAAGCGTGACTACGTGAGGGCGGTCTCCTCCCAGAAATGCGTCCGCGCCGGCGGCAAGCACAACGACCTCGAAAACGTCGGCCGCACCGCCCGTCACCACACCTTCTTCGAAATGCTCGGGAACTTCTCCTTCGGGGATTACTTCAAGAAGGAAGCGATCGGCTTCGCGTGGGAATTCCTCACCCAGGACTTGGGCCTTTCCAAAGACCGCCTTTACGTCACCGTCTACAACGACGACGACGAGGCCGCCGACATCTGGCACATCCAGGAAGGGGTGCCCCGCGAGCGAATCTACCGCTTCGGCGAGAAGGACAACTTCTGGGCCATGGGCGACACCGGCCCCTGCGGCCCCTGCACCGAGATCTTCTGGGACAACGGTCCCGGCACCGGCTGCGGCAGCCCCGACTGTGCGGTCGGCTGCGACTGCGACCGCTACATGGAGATCTGGAACAACGTCTTCATGCAGTTCAACCGCGACAAGAGCGGCACCCTCACCCCGCTCCCCAAGCCGTCGGTCGACACCGGCATGGGGCTTGAGCGTATCTCCGCCGTCATGCAGGGCGTCACCTCCAACTACGACACCGACCTCCTCCAGGGGATCATCCGCCACATCGAGAGCCTGGCCGGGAAGAAGTACCGCGCCGACGAGAAGGACGACGTCTCCATGAGGGTCATGGCAGACCATGCGCGCGCCACCACCTTCCTGATCTGCGACGGCGTCCTCCCCTCCAACGAGGGGCGCGGCTACGTCCTCAGGCGCATCATGCGCCGCGCCGCCCGCCACGCCAAGATGCTCGGCATCAGCGATCCGGTCATGTACAAGGTGGTGGACGCCGTCAACCTGATGATGGCCGACGCCTACCCGGAATTGATCGAGCGCGAAAGCTACGTGAAGAAGGTCATCTTCGCCGAGGAGCAGCGGTTCGCCGAGACGCTCGACCGCGGCCTCGCCATCCTCAACGAGGAGACCGCCCGCCTGAAGGCCGCCGGCGAGAAGGTCATCTCCGGCGAGGTGGTCTTCAAGCTGTACGACACCTTCGGCTTCCCGGTCGACCTCACCGCCGACATCGTCGAGGCGGAAGGGTTCACCCTCGACGAGGACGGCTTCGTTCTCTGCATGGAAAAGCAGCGCGCCAAGGCCCGCGAGAACTGGAAAGGTTCCGGCGAAGAGGGGCTCGCCAACATCTACAAGGAGCTCCACGGCACTGGCATCTCCAGCAACTTCGTCGGATACTCCGAGCAGACCGCCTACTCCCCGATCAGCGCCATCATCAAGGACGGCATCGTGGTCGAGGAGGCTAACGAGGGCGACACCGTCGAGATCGTCACCGCCACCACCCCGTTTTACGGCGAGTCGGGCGGCCAGGCTGGCGACACCGGCGTCATCTCCACCGGTTCCGGCCACGTCGAGGTGTCCACCACTCTGCGCCCGTACCCGGACCTGATCGTACACCGCGGCAAGGTGGTCTCCGGCTCCGTCCGCGCCAGCGAGGCCGCCGATCTCAAAGTCGCCACCGCCAAGCGCTCCGCCACCGCCCGTAATCATACCGCCACCCACCTTTTGCAGGCAGCTTTGCGGGAAGTGCTTGGCGACCACGTCAAGCAGGCCGGCTCGCTGGTGGCTCCCGACCGTCTCCGTTTCGATTTCACTCATTTCTCGGCCATGACAGCCGATGAGATCCGGAGGGCGGAGACCCTGGTGAACGCCCACATCATGGAAAACGCCACCGTCGACTCCCGCGAGATGGCCGCCACCGAGGCGCTCGCCTCCGGCGCCACCGCCCTCTTCGGCGAGAAGTACGGCGACGTGGTCCGCGTGGTCAAGGTAGGGGACGTCAGCTCCGAGCTCTGCGGCGGCACCCACGTACACGGTGCGGGTGAGATCGGCTTCTTCAAGATCGTCTCCGAGATGGGGATCGCGGCCGGCGTGAGGAGGATCGAGGCCCAGACCGGCAGCGGCGCCCTCGCCTTCGTCCATGCGCTCGAGGACGAGCAGCGCACCATCGCCACCCTCCTGAAGGCCGAGGCGGGCCAGGTGGTGGACCGGGCCGAGAAGGTCATGGCCGGTCAGCGCGAGCTGCAGAAAGAGGTCGAAACCCTGCAGGGCCGCCTCAACGCCTCCAAGTCCGCCGACCTCATCCAGCAGGTCCGCGAGCAAAACGGGGTGAAGATCCTCGCCGTCAAGGTGGAAGGGGATGCCAAGGGGCTGCGCGAGCTCTCCGATACCCTGAAGGAGCGGATCGGTTCCGGCGTCATCGTGCTTGGTACCGCCGACGGCGTCAAGGCCAACCTCCTGGTGGCGGTCACCTCCGACCTCACCTCACGCTGGAAGGCCGGCGACATCATCAAGGCCATCGCCCCCATCGTCGGCGGCAACGGCGGCGGCAAGCCCGAACTGGCCCAGGCCGGCGGCTCCAAGCCCGAGAACCTGGCCGAGGCGCTGGAAGCCGTCTATACCATCGTCGGTTAAGTAATCCTTTGACCGTCCTGCTCCCCCCTTTGAAAAGGGGGGGGGATTTATGGTTCTCTCAATACACAAAGGCAAATCCCCCTAAATCCCCCTTTATCAAGGGGGACTTCAAGCAAGGATGGTTGGCACGCTTAGCTGAACCAGTAACGTCGTACGAGGTGCCGGAGTATGCTCGAACTTACCCAGCAGTCGGACCTGGCGCTGCTCCAGAATCGGGACACGAAGACGATCCTGGTGGTGGATGACGAGCCGGTCATTCGTGATCTGTGCATGCGGGCCCTCCACGACTACACGACGGTCGAGGCCGGCGACGGTGAAGAGGCCCTCGACATCTTTATGCGGGGCGGCATCGACGTGGTTCTCACCGATGTGATGATGCCGCGGCTGGACGGCCTCGAGCTCCTCAAGCGGATCAAGGACCGCGAGCCGACCGTGGTGGTCATCATGATGACCGGATTCGCCGACAAGGAGCTGATCCTCAAGGCGCTCAAGGCCGACGCCGACGACTTCATCACCAAGCCGCTCAACCTCCTGCAGCTCAAAAGCGCCGTCGACAAGGCGCTGGTCAAGAAGGCACTCAAGGAAGAGATCGCCAACCTCAAAAGCCTCGACCGCTTCAAGTCCAACTTCCTCTCCATCATCTCCCACAAGTTCCGGACGCCGATCACCTCGATCTCGCTGTTCCTGGAGAACCTCGCCGCCGGCGTCTACGACCCCGAGGACGAAATCACCAGGGAGAACATCGGGCTGGTGTACAAGGAGGCCTGCCACCTGGGCCGGCTGGTCACCGACCTCCTCTCCTTCTCCACCGTCATGGACAGCGACCGCTCGCTGCACCGGGCGCCGTGCGACCTGAACACCCTGGTCCCCAAGCTTCTCAGCCGTGCGGTGAGCCGCTCCGAAAAGCGGGGGCTGGAAACCAAGCTCGACCTGACCCTGGTTCCCGAGATACTACTGGACCAGGAGAGGATCAGCTTCGCCCTGCAGCAGGTCATCGATAACGCCATCAAGTTCTCCGACGACAGCGGCGCCATCAAGGTCTCCCTCGCCACCTCCGACCATGCCTGCCTCGTGGTGGTGGAGGACGAGGGGATCGGCATCGCGAAGGAGGATCTCCCCAAGGTCTTCGAGAAGTTCTACCAGGTCGACGCCGACCGCACCGGCCAGGTCCGCGGCTTCGGTCTCGGCCTCTTCTATGCCCGCGAATTCATCAGGATGCATGGCGGCAGTATCTCGATCGACAGCGAGCTCGGCGAAGGGACCCGGGTAGAGATCTCGCTCCCCCTCAATGCCGCTCAAAGCGGCTGAAATCCCACCTCATTTCCCCCATTTGGAGTTGATTATCTCCCCCTTTGTGCTATATTAGCCTCTTTCTACTGAGGTTTAATTAAGGGGACTGGCTCCTTTGTCAAAGGCGGCTCTCCCCCTAGTATTTAAAATCGAGGACTGTCATGCAGAAACTCATAGAAAAGGCGAGCACTCTCATGGAGGCGCTCCCCTATATCAGGCGTTTCTCCGGAAAGACCATCGTCATCAAGTACGGCGGCCATGCGATGGCTGACGAGAAGCTGCGGAAGTCGTTCGCGCTGGACGTCATCCTCCTCAAATACATTGGCATCAACACCGTGGTGGTACACGGTGGCGGCCCCCAGATCAATGAGACCCTCAAGCGTTACGGCATCGTGTCGGAGTTCGTGAAGGGGATGAGAGTCACCGACGCCGAAACCATGGGCGTGGTGGAAATGGTGCTGACCGGTCAGGTGAACCGCGAGGTGGTTGGCTACATCAACCAGCACGGCGGCCGCGCGGCCGGTCTCTCCGGTAAGGACGGTAACCTCCTTCTCTGCGAAAAGCTGCTCCAGGAAGTAAGGCGCGAGGACGGCAGCATGGAGAAGGTTGATATCGGTTTTGTGGGCGACGTGGTGGAGGTCAATCCTTCGCTGCTGGAGGCTCTGGAAAAAGGAGGATTCATCCCGGTCATAGCGCCGATCGGGGTGGGCCGAGACGGGGAAAGCTACAACATCAACGCCGACGTGGTGGCGGGGAAAGTGGCGGCGGCCTTGAAGGCCGAGAAGCTCATGCTGCTGACCGACGTCTCCGGGGTGAAGAACAAGGAAGGGGAGCTCCTCTCCTCCATCGCCCTGGGCGACATCCCCGAGTTGATCGACAACGGGACGGTGACCGGCGGGATGATCCCCAAGGTCACCTGCTGCACCGATGCTCTGGCCGCCGGGGTCAAGAAGGCCCACATCGTGGACGGCCGCATCGAGCACTGCGTCCTTTTGGAGATCTTCACCAACGTCGGCATCGGGACGGAGATAGAGGCTTAAACAGCCTCATTCTCCTAAGTCCCTCTTGTCAAAGGGGGATTTAGGGGGATTTGCCTCTTGCTGGCCTTTCCTTGCGCCGGCCTCCCCCACCCCCTGCCCCCCTCCCTCAAGGGGATGGGGAAGATTAAAAGGAGTGATTCGATATGAATTCTGCTGCCTGGATTGAAAAGGCTGACAAATACATCATGAAAACCTACGGGCGGTATCCGCTGGTCCCGGTGAAAGGGGAGGGGTGCTACGTCTGGGACGCGGACGGCAAGAAGTACCTCGACTTCCTGGCCGGTGTCGCCGTCAACAACCTCGGGCACTGCCACCCGGCGGTCACCGCCGCTTTGAGCAAGCAGGCCCATGAGCTGATCCACTGCTCGAACTACTACCACATCCCCCAGCAGATCGAGCTCGCCGAGCTCCTCTGCAGCCACAGCTTCGCGGACAAGGCCTTCTTCTGCAACTCCGGCGCGGAAGCCAACGAGGCCGCCATCAAGCTGGCCCGGCGCTACAGCCGGGAGAAGCACGGCTCCGACCGCTACGAGATCATCACCGCGCTGAGCTCCTTCCACGGAAGGACCATGGCGACCGTGTCGGCCACCGGCCAGGAGAAGGTCCAGAAGTTCTTCGATCCCCTGCTCCACGGCTTCCGTCACGTCCCGTTCAACGACGCGGCGGCCTTGAGGGAGGCCATCTCCCCCTGCACCTGCGCGATCATGCTGGAGCCGATCCAGGGCGAGGGGGGCGTGGTGGTCCCCGACGCGAGCTACTTCCAGGAAGTCAGGAAGATCTGCGACGAGAACGGCCTCCTGCTCATCTTCGACGAGGTCCAGGTCGGCATGGGCAGGACCGGCAAGCTCTTCGCCTACGAGCACTTCGGAGTCACCCCGGACATCATGACGCTCGCCAAGGCGCTGGCGGGAGGCGCCCCCATCGGGACCATGCTGGCGACCGACGAGATCGCCCAGGCCTTCGTACCGGGCACCCACGGCTCCACCTTCGGCGGCAATCCGCTGGTGACCGCCGCCGGCATCGCCACGGTGAACACCATCCTGAGCGAAGGGATCCTTAACCGCTGCGAGGAGATCGGGGAGTACCTCATGGGCGAGCTGGAAGCGCTCAAGGGGAGATTCCCCATCATCGCCGACGTGCGCGGCATCGGCCTCATGATTGGCGTGGAGCTGAACGCTCCCGGCGGCGACATCGTGAAGAAGGCTCTCGAGCGCGGCCTGCTCCTGAACTGTGCGCAGGAGAAGGTCCTCCGCTTCGTTCCGCCGCTCATCGTCGGCAAGAAGGAAGTGGACGAGATGCTGGCCACCCTGACCGACATTCTCGAAGAGATGAAGTAACCAGACAAACCACCATCCCCCCTCCCCTTGAGGGAGGGGGCGAGGGGGTGGGGGTAGCTGCCGACGGCGTTGCCGGTGGAACCTTCCCCCTCACCCTGACCCTCCCCCTCCAGGGGTGAGGGAACAATATTTCCCGCCTCCCCTAGTTGGGAGTGAGATCACTCAAGAAAGGTGAGACGCCATCCCATGGAAAAAGACTTCCTCGCCCTCAGCCGTTTCTCCAAAACCGAACTGGACGCCATCTTCGCGCTGACGAAAGAGCTCAAGCAGAAGCAGAAGAGCGGCATCGAGCATCACCTCCTCAAGGGGAAGACCCTGGCGATGATCTTCGAGAAATCCTCCACCCGCACCAGGATCTCTTTTGAAGTCGGCATGTACCAGTTGGGCGGCCATCCGCTCTTCATCTCCGGCAAGGACTCCCAGATGGGGCGCGGCGAGCCGATCAAGGACACCGCCCGCGTCATTGCCCGCTACTGCGACGGCGTCATGATCCGCACCTTCGCCCAGGCCACCGTCGAAGAGTTCGCCAAGTACTCCTCTGTACCGGTCATCAACGGGCTCACCGACCTCCACCACCCCTGCCAGATCATGGCCGACATCTTCACGGTCATCGAGCACAAGGGGGGCTATGAAGGGCTCAAGTTCGCCTGGGTCGGTGACGGCAACAACATGGCCAACTCCTGGATCGAGGCGGCGGCCATCTTCGGCTTCGACCTGACCCTGGCCTGCCCGGAAGGGTACGACCCGGACGCGACCGTGCTCGAGTGGGCGCGTGCCAAGGCCACCTCCAAGATCGTCATCACCCGCGATCCCAAAGATGCGGTCAAAGGCGCCGACGTCCTCAACACCGACGTCTGGGCCAGCATGGGGCAGGAAGAGGAGCAGAAGATCCGCGAGAAGGCCTTCGCCGGCTACCAGCTGAACGAGGAGCTCCTTGCCCTCGCCAAGCCGGACTGCGTGGTGCTCCACTGCCTACCCGCCCACCGCGGCGAGGAGATCACCAACGGCGTCATCGAAGGGAAGAACTCGGTAGTGTGGGACGAGGCCGAAAACCGCCTCCACGTGCAGAAGGCCATCATGGCCACGCTGATGAAATAACTGAAAGTCCCCCTTTAACAAGGGGGGAGCGTTAGATCAGTCGCAGATAGAGATGCTAGCAGTCGGGATCACCATCCTGGTAGAGCTAATACAGAAATCCTAAGGAGAACCCATGGCTAAGAAAGAAGTCAAGAAGATCGTACTTGCCTATTCCGGCGGGCTCGACACCTCCATCATCCTCAAGTGGCTCAAAAACGAGTACGGCTGCGAAGTCGTCACCTTCTCCGCCGACCTCGGCCAGGGCGACGAGCTCGACCCGATCCGCGACAAGGCCTTCGCCACCGGCGCCGACAAGGTCTACATCGACGACCTCAAGGAAGAGTTCGTGCGCGACTTCGTCTTCCCGATGTTCCGCGCCAACGCCATCTATGAAGGGCACTACCTCCTCGGCACCTCCATCGCCCGTCCGCTGATCGCCAAGCGCCAGATGGAGATCGCCAAGATCGAAGGGTGCGACGCGGTCTCCCACGGCGCCACCGGCAAGGGTAACGACCAGGTCCGCTTCGAGCTCGGCTACTACCACTTCAATCCGGCCATCACCGTGATCGCCCCCTGGAGAGAGTGGAAGCTGAACTCCCGCCAGGCGCTCATCAACTACGCCAAGAAGAACGGGATCCCGATTCCGATCACCAAGAAGCGTCCCTGGTCCTCCGACCGTAACCTCCTCCACATCTCCTTCGAAGGCGGCATCCTCGAGGACACCTGGATGGAAGCCCCGGAGCAGATGTACGTCTTGACCAAGTCCCCGGAGAAGGCCCCCAACAAGCCGCAGTTCGTCGAGATCGAGTTCGAGAAGGGTAACGCGGTAGCCGTCGACGGCGTCCGTATGTCCCCGGCCCAGCTCCTGGCCCACCTGAACAACCTGGGCGGCGAGCACGGCATCGGCCGCGTCGACCTCCTCGAGAACCGCTCGGTCGGCATGAAGTCCCGCGGCGTCTACGAGACCCCGGGCGGCACCATCCTCCGCGAAGCCCATATGGCGGTGGAGCAGATCACCATGGACCGCGAGGTCATGCACCTCAGGGATTCCCTCATCCCGCGCTACGCCGAGATGGTGTACAACGGCTACTGGTTCGCTCCGGAGCGCGAGATGCTGCAGACCCTGATCGACGACTCCCAGAAGACCGTCAACGGCGTCGCCCGCGTGAAACTCTACAAAGGCCACTGCCGCACCGTCGGCCGCAAGTCCGAGAGCAACTCGCTCTTCAACCTCGACTTCGCGACCTTCGAGAAGGACCAGGTCTACAACCAGGCCGATGCCGAGGGCTTCATCAAGCTCAACTCGCTCAGGCTGCGGATCCGCTCCCTCATGGAAGCCAACAAGAAGTAGTTACCCGGCAGCATCAGGAGGTCATAGGGGCACGAGCGCGGTTCGTGCCCCTATCCCATTTTTATGGACGCAGTAGCATTCAAGGCCAATCACATCGTCACCTCGGTGGTCGCCGTCATCGTCGACAACGAGGGGCAGGTCCTCCTTACCCAGCGCAGGGTCCCCCCTTTCCAGGGCGAATGGGTGATGCCCGGCGGCAAGATCGACCTGGGCGAGCCGATCGTCAAGGCGCTCAAGCGCGAGGTCCGGGAGGAAGTCGGGCTGGAGGTGGAGGTCGGCGACCTGGTCGACATCTTCGAGCACGTCACCCCCGGCGAGGACAACTACCACTTCATCATCATCTACTACCGCTGCACCCCCCTCTTCTGCGATGTGAAGCACAACGAGGATGAGGTGCAGGAGGCGCGCTGGGTAAAGCCTGCGGACTTCAACCAGTACAAGATTCCCGCGGGTGCCCGTTTCATTCTGGACAAGATGTTCGCTGCCTCCCCATAACCGACGCACCAAATCCCCCACGCCCCCCCTTTTGCTAAGGGGGGAGGGATTGTGACCGCCATGGCCAAGATCATCGAGAAACACCTGCAGCTTGAGTTTCCCCTGGGTCACCACCTCCACTGCATGATCGCCCAGCTTCCCAACCGGTTGAAGCGGCGCGATCATCTCTTCTGCCTGGAGGATGCCGGCGAGAAATGGCGGCAGGTGAAATCGGTGCTCGACCTGGTGGCGGGAGGGGAAGGAAACCTCAAGAGGCTCCACTTCCTGATGTTCCCCGAGTGCGCGGTGCCGGTCTCCCGGTTCGACGAGATGATCGACTTCATCGGCAAGGAGTTCCGCCCCAACACGGTGACCATGTTCGGCCTGGAGCAGACAACCCTCCGGGAGTACCGCACCATGCTGATCCGCTTCCACGCGGACAACGCGGAGGCGATCGACCTGGTGGAGGCCGACATCGATTCCGGCGACATCCTCGGGATGCCGGTCAACTGGTGCTGCATCGCGGTGAAGGACGCCAAGGGGAAGCTGAAGGTTTTTCTGGAGGCCAAGACCCACCCCTTCCGGGGGGAGGAGTTCCTCGACAAGGATCACGACCTGTACCGGGGGCGCCACTTCTACCTCTTCCGCGGCGAGCCGGCCTGCTTCAACTTCATGACGCTGATCTGTCTCGACTACCTCTACCGGGACCTCTACTCCTCCAACATCCGGCAGATCATCGACCACGCCGACCGCATGTTCTTCACGATGCGGCAGTCCCTGGACGCCATCTTCGTGATCCAGTGCAACCCGAAGCCGGAGCACCGCTCCTACCGCGACGTTTTGACCGGCTTCTACGGCGAATACCTGGAGGATACCCCCGGTGTGCGGGACACCATCACTGTGTTCGGCAACTCCTCCAACGAGAGCGAGATCGACGGCATCCAGTGCGATTCCTGCTACGGCTTCTCCTACGCGGTGATCAGCGGGAGGCACAAGATGATGCCCTACCAGGAGAACGAGTTCTCCAGCGACGATTTTCACGGTACCCCGGTCTGCCGCCTCAGGTTCGGGCCGGGTACCCGGCTCTACTATTTCAACCTCCCGCTCCACCACGAGCTCGATCCGCGCAGTTCACGGGTCCCGTTGAAGGTCCATTCGGTCCTCAAATGGGAACCCGAGCAGGGCTGGATCAAATCGGTGGACGGGATGGAAGGGAACGCCTGACCCAACTCAACCAACCCACCCCCCTTTGAAAAAGGGGGGCCAGGGGGGATTTATGGTTTCCGAGCAGCAAGCCGAACCAAATCCCCCTAAATCCCCCTTTTTCAAAGGGGGACTTACATTGCCAAGAGAAAGAAATATCACGTAGGGAGATCATCATGTCCAAAGACAAGCTCTGGGGGGGACGCTTCACCCAGCCCACCGACAAATTCGTTGAGGAGTTCACCGCTTCCATCAACTTCGACAAGCGCCTCTACCAGCAGGATATCCGCGGCTCCATCGCCCACGCCACCATGCTCGGCAAGCAGGGGATCATCCCGCAGGAAGACGTGGACGCCATCGTCAACGGGCTGAACGATATCCTGGCCCAGATCGAAGCCGGCAATTTCGATTTCTCCGTCTCGCTGGAAGACATCCACATGAACATCGAGGCGAGGCTTTCCGCGAAGATCGGCGACGCCGGCAAGCGCCTCCACACCGGCCGCTCCCGTAACGACCAGGTCGCCCTCGACATCCGCCTCTACCTCCGCGACGAGCTGGTCGAGATCATGGCCTACATCGAGAAGCTGATGGATTCGCTCCTCTTCCAGGCCGAGGAGAACCTCTCCGTCATCATGCCGGGCTTCACCCACCTCCAGACCGCCCAGCCGATCCTCTTCTCGCACCACATGATGGCCTACTACGAGATGTTGAAGCGCGACAAGGGGCGGATGGAAGACTGCCTGAAGAGGACCAACGTGCTGCCGCTCGGTGCCGGTGCGCTGGCCGGGACCACCTTCCCGATCGACCGCGAGTTCGTCGCCGAGCAGCTCGGCTTCCCGGAAGTCACCCGCAACTCGCTGGACTCGGTCTCCGACCGCGACTTCGCACTGGAATTCTGCTCCGCCTCCTCGATCCTGATGATGCATCTCTCCCGCTTCTCGGAGGAGCTGATCCTTTGGTCCACCAGCGACTTCAAGTTCGTCGAGCTTACCGACTCCTTCTGCACCGGCTCTTCGATCATGCCGCAGAAGAAGAACCCGGACGTCCCCGAGCTCGTGCGCGGCAAGACCGGCCGGGTCTACGGCAACCTGATCGCGCTTCTGACCGTCATGAAGTCGCTCCCGCTCGCCTACAACAAGGACATGCAGGAAGATAAGGAGCCGCTCTTCGATACCATCGACACCGTCAAGGGGAGCCTCAAGATCTTCGCCGACATGGTCCGCGAGATGAAGGTGAACGAGGCGCGGATGAAGAACGCGGCAGGCGGCGGCTTCTCCACCGCCACCGACGTGGCCGATTACCTGGTCCGCAAGGGCCTCCCCTTCCGCGACGCCCACGAGGTGGTCGGCAAGGCGGTCCGCTACTGCATCGAAAACCAGATGGACATCCCGGAGCTCTCGCTGGCCGAGTGGCAGGTCTTCTCCGCGAGGATCGACGCCGACATCTTCGGCTTCATCACCCTGGAGGCTTCCGTGAACGCCCGCAAGGCGACCGGCGGCACCGCGCTCGAGCGGGTGAAGGCCGAGATCGCCCGCGCCAGGGAAGGGCGCTAGCCTCGTGGCGTCAGTGACCCGATCGATACCGGTCCTCATCCTGGGGGCCGGTCTTCTTCTCTCCGGCTGCGGAAAGAAGGGGCCGCTCATCCCTCCCGAGGCGCTTGCGCCCGCGCCGGTGACCGACCTGGCGGTGGCCCAGAAGAACGGCCGCTTCGAGATCAGCTGGTCCGCGCCCGGCAGGGAAGAGGGAGGCGGCCGTCTGCGCGACCTGGCCGGATTCCTCCTCTTCAAGCGGGTGGTCCTCCCTCCCTCGGAAGACTGCGAAGAGTGCCCGACCGCGTACGGGCCGCCGTCGCGGATAGATCTGGATTACCTCAAGGGTGTCGAACGGGTGGACGGGCTGTTCGTTACCGGGGATACCGGTCTCGTCAAGGGAAAGACCTACCAGTACAAGCTTCGCTCCTTCAACACTGACGGGGTGGAGAGCAAGGACTCCAACAAGGTGCGGCGGACGGCGGTGACCGCTCCGTTCCCGCCGGTCCTCGAGGCGCTTCCCTCCCAGAGCGGGGTGGTGGTCGCCTTCGTGAGCATCCCCCCCGAGGAGGGGACCGCGGAAGGGTACCGCCTGTACCGGGCCAAGGAGGGGAGCCCGATGCCGCGCACCCCGTACCGCACCGTGTCCGCCATCGCCAACAAGTTCGAGGACACCGAAGTCCTGATCGGGACCAATTACACCTACTGGGCCACCTCCCTCGCCAAGGTCGGCACCGACCTCGTGGAGAGCGCTCCCTCCAACCCCGCCACCGCCTCCATGAGCGGGCGCGACTGACGTAATCGGAGCCGCGTCCAAAAGCTCAGCACATACTCTCAAGACGGCGGTTACCTTGCCTTTTAACGCCGTTCGTGATAATAACCGGTAGTCTATCACCACCCCCGGGGCGCCCCTCGGCGCCTCTTGGAGCACGCATGAAAATTACCAGAGCAGAGGTCGAGCACGTAGCCAAGCTCGCCCGTTTGGAGCTTTCCGAGCCCGAGCTCGACACCTTCACCGCGCAGATGGACTCCATCCTCGCCTACGTGGAAAAGCTCAACGCCCTCGACACCGACGGCATCGTCCCGACCTCCCACGCGGTCCCCATGGAAAACGCCTTCCGACCGGACCAGCCGAAGGATTCGATCGGCGTCGAGGCCGCCCTGGCCAACGCCCCCCAGCACACCGACAGCTTCTTCCAGGTGCCCAAGGTAATTGAATAGTGGTCAGACGTCAGACCTGTCAGACCTGTCAGACCTGTCAGACCTGTCAGACCTGTCAGACGTCCGACTTTTGAAAACGGAGCTTTTTCAATGGAAATTTTCGACCTCACCCTACATGAACTGCACGAGAAGCTGAAGGCGAAGGAGCTTTCCTCGGTGGAGGCCACCAAGGCCATGCTGGCCCGCATCGAAGCGGTCGACGGCAAGGTCCACGCCTACATCACGGTCACCCCTGAGCAGGCTCTGGCCGAGGCCGAGGCCGCCGACCAGCGGATCGCCGCCGGGAACATCGATCTTCTCACCGGCATCCCGGTCGCTCTCAAGGACATCTTCGTCACCAAGGGGATCCGCACCACCTGCGGCTCGAAGATCCTCGAAAATTTCATCCCCCCCTATGACGGAACCGCAGTGGCCAAGCTCAAGGAGCGCGGCGCCGTCATCGTCGGGAAGCTGAACCAGGACGAATTCGCCATGGGCTCTTCCTGCGAGTCGAGCTACTTCGGATCGTGCAAGAACCCCTGGAACCTCGAGTGCATCCCCGGCGGCTCCTCCGGCGGTTCGGCGGCGGCAATCGCCGCGCGCGAGGCGACCGCCACGCTGGGCACCGACACCGGCGGATCGATCCGCCAGCCTGCCTCCCACTGCGGCATCGTCGGCCTCAAGCCGACCTACGGCCGGGTCTCCCGTTACGGTGTCATCGCCTACGCCTCGTCGCTGGACCAGGTTGGCCCGATGACCCGCGACGTGAAAGACGCCGCCATCATGCTGGGTGCGGTGGCCGGGCACGACCCGATGGACTCCACCTCGGTCGATACCCCGGTCCCCGATTACCTCGCTACCCTGGAGGCGGGCGTGAAGGGGCTGAAGATCGGCCTTCCGGCGCAGTACTACATCGAGGGGCTCGATCCGGACGTGAAGCGTTCGATGGACGAGGCGATTGCCCTCTATAAGAGCCTGGGGGCCGAGATCTGCGAGGTGAGCCTGCCGCATACCGAGTACGCGGTCGCCACCTACTACCTGATCGCCACCGCCGAGGCGAGCTCCAACCTGGCCCGCTACGACGGCGTCCGCTTCGGGCACCGGAGCGAGAACGCCAAGGGGCTCATCGACATGTTCGCCAAGAGCCGTGCCGAAGGGTTCGGCGACGAGGTGAAGCGGAGGATCATGCTCGGCACCTACGCGCTTTCCTCCGGCTACTACGACGCCTACTACCTCAAGGCCCAGAAGGTCCGCACCCTGATCATGCAGGACTTCCTGAAGGCGTTCGAAAGCGTGGATCTCCTCCTCACCCCGGTGGCGCCGACCCCGTCCTTCAAGATCGGGGAGAAGCTGGCCGACCCGCTGCAGATGTACCTTTCCGACATCTTCACCATTCCGGTGAACCTGGCCGGGACCTGTGGCATGTCGATCCCGGCCGGCATGAGCGCCGCCGGACTCCCGATCGGCCTGCAGCTGATCGGCAAGCCGTTCGGCGAGGAGACCGTCCTGCGCGCGGGCTACGCCTTCGAGCGCGAGACCGACTGGCACAACCTCAGGGCCGCCCTCTAGCCATCAAGTCCCCCTTGTTAAAGGGGGATTTAGGGGGATTTGCAGTAGAAGATAGTTAGAGGCAAATCCCCCCCAGCCCCCCTTTGACAAGGGGGGAGTACTTGTTGTCCCAATTCTCCACATGCGGAGCCTTCTATGAAATACCAGGTAGTGATCGGGCTTGAGGTTCACACTCAGCTCACCACCAAGACCAAGATCTTCTGCGGCTGCTCGACCCGCTTCGGCGCCACCCCCAACTCCCAGACCTGCCCGGTCTGCTTAGGCTTCCCCGGGGCGCTTCCGGTGTTGAACCGCCAGGTAGTGGAGTACGGCATCAAGGCCGGCCTCGCCACCAACTGCTCCATCACGCCGCGCAACGTCTTCGCCCGTAAGAACTACTTCTATCCGGACCTCCCGAAGGGGTACCAGATCAGCCAGTTCGACCTCCCGATCTGCCAGCACGGCCACCTCGACATCGAGACCGAGGCCGGAGGGAAGAAGCGGATCGGTATTACCCGCATCCACATGGAGGAGGACGCCGGGAAGCTCGTCCACACCGACGTGCCGGGTGTCGGCGACGATTCCTGCGTCGACCTGAACCGCGCCTGCACTCCGCTTCTGGAGATCGTCTCCGAGCCGGACATGCGATCCCCCGATGAGGCGATCGCCTACCTTAAGAAGCTCCACCAGATCGTCATGTACTTAGGGATCTGCGACGGGAACCTGGAGGAGGGGAGCTTCCGCTGCGACGCCAACGTCTCGCTGATGCCGGTCGGCTCCAACGTCTTCGGCACCCGCGCCGAGCTCAAGAACATCAACTCCTTCCGCTTCATCAAGCAGGCCATCGAGTACGAGATGGAACGCCAGGCCGAGATCCTCGACGACGGCGGCAAGGTGATCCAGGAAACCCGCCTCTTCGACCCGAACACCGGCACCACCCGCTCCATGCGCGGCAAGGAAGAGGCCCACGATTACCGCTACTTCCCGGATCCGGACTTGGTCCCGGTGATCATCGACGACGCCTGGATCGAAAAGGTGCGCGCCGATCTTCCGGAGCTGCCGGAGGCCAAGTACGAGCGCTTCATGAGCGAGCTGGGACTCCCGCAGTACGACGCCGAGGTGCTGGTGGCGAGCCGCGAGCTTGCCCAGTACTTCGAGGATACCGTCGCCCTCTTCAACCAGCCGAAGACCGTCTCCAACTGGGTGATGGGCGAGGTGACCCGTGCCCTCAACGACGACGGCAAGGAGATCACCGGCTGCCCGGTGACCCCGGCCCTGCTGGCCGACCTCCTCAAGCTGATGGAGAAGGGGACCATCTCCGGCAAGATCGCCAAGACCGTCTTCGACGAGATGTACAAGACCGGCAAGGAACCGGCCAAGATCGTGGAAGAGAAGGGGCTCGTGCAGGTTTCCGACACCGGCGCCATCGAGGCCATGGTGGACGAGGTGCTCGGCCGCAGTGAGTCGCAGGTTGCCGAATTCCGGGCGGGTAAGGAGACCCTCCTCGGCTTCTTCGTGGGGCAGGTCATGAAGGCCTCCAAGGGTAAAGCCAACCCCGCCGTGGTCAACGAGCTCCTCTTGAAAAAGCTTAAAGGGTAACAGTCGAGGTACCACATGTCTTTTAGAACGATCGAATGGCGGGACAACAAGGTGATCATGATAGACCAGACCAAGCTTCCGGGCGAGGAGGTCTACAACGAATACACGGACTTCACCGGCGTGGCCGAGGCGATCCGCGGCATGATCGTCAGGGGAGCCCCCGCCATCGGGGTCGCCGCCGCCATGGGGGTGGCCCTGGGAGCCCGCGACATCATCGCCGACACCTTCGACTCGTTCTACCGCCAGCTGGAAAACGTCTGCGACGTGCTCGGCCGTACCCGCCCCACCGCCGTCAACCTCTTCTGGGCGCTGGAGCGGATGAAGAAGGTCGCCCAGCAGCATAAAGAACTCGACCTCAACTCCATCCGCGAAATCCTGAAGGCCGAGGCGATCAGCATTGAGCAGGACGACCTGAAGATCTGCAAGGAGATCGGGAAGCACGGCGGCGCGCTGGTCAAGGAAGGCGCCTCCATCCTCACTCACTGCAACGCGGGCGGCCTGGCTACCGCCGGTTACGGCACTGCGCTCGGCGTCATCCGCGCCGCCCACGAGGCGGGCAAGGGGATCAAGGTTTTCGCCGACGAGACACGCCCCTGGCTCCAGGGGGCGCGGCTGACCGCCTGGGAGCTCATGAAGGACAGCATCCCGGTCACCCTCATTACCGACAACATGGCGGGGTGGCTGATGAGGACCGGCCAAATCGACTTCGTGGTGGTCGGTGCCGACCGCATCGCCGCCAACGGCGATACCGCCAACAAGATCGGCACTTACAGTGTCGCGGTACTGGCAAAGGAAAACCGCATCCCCTTCTACGTCGCCGCCCCTATCTCCACCCTCGACCTTAAGCTCGCCAGCGGTGACGACATCCCCATCGAGGAGCGTGCCTCCACCGAGGTCACCCACATTCAGGGGGTGCGGATCGCGCCGGAGGGGGTGAAGGTGAGAAATCCCGCCTTCGACGTGACACCCGCCCGCTACATCACCGGCATCATTACGGAAAAAGGAGTCATCCGGGGCGACTACGAGAAGGAGCTCAGGGCGCTGGTCGGCCTATGAACAGCCTGGCAGGGTTAGCAACGTCGCTGGCCGCTGTTCTCTCCGTCGAGAGCACCGAGGGGCTTCCGCAACTCCTCGAACAGGCCGGGTTCATCTATCCGGTCCGCTCCGCCGAAAACCTCCGTCTTTTGCGCGAGGCGCTCCCCACCGCGCAGCTCGTCGAGTTGACCCTCGCCGCGCTGGCCACCCCGCTTCCCGACATGGCCCTCAACGGGGTCGAGCGCGTCTCGGCGATCGCCGACGGCGATGCCTTCCGCGACGTCTGCCTGCACCGCTCCCTCGCCGTCCAGCTCATCAATGTCTGCGGTTCCTCCCCCTTCCTCACCAACATCATCTGCAAGGACCCCTCGTATTTCCAGCGGCTCTTCATCGAGCGTGAGGTCATGGAACGGCGGACGGAAAGCGAGATGCTCGCCGCGCTGCGCAGCCGCATTCCGGCCGGTGCCGGCTACTCCGACGTTTTCCCGCACCTGCGCCGCTTCAAGCATGCCGAGGTGCTCCGTATCGCCACCAGGGACCTCAACGGGCTGGCACCGTTGGAGGAGGTGACCGAGGAGCTCTCCTCGCTGGCTGCCGTCACCCTCCAGATCGCTTACGAGACCGCCTACCGCGACCTGTCCGCAGAACATGGCATCCCCATGGCCGATACCCCGGATGGTCCCGTTGAGGCCGAATTCACCATCATTGGTATGGGGAAATTCGGCGGACGGGAGCTCAATTTCTCCTCCGACATCGATCTCATCTACTTCTACTCGACCGACAGCGGCCAGAGCGTTGGCGTTCCCGACGGCAAGGGGGGGATGAAGGGGCGGATCTCGCTGCACACCTTCTTCGTCAAGCTCGGCGAGATGATCGGCAAAGCGATCTCTCAGGTCACCGAGGACGGCTTCGTCTTCCGTGTGGATCTGGGGCTGAGGCCGGATGGGAAGGCGGGCGATCTCGCCGCCTCCTGGCGGTCGGCGGAGATCTATTACGAGTCGTGGGGACAGTCCTGGGAGCGGGCGGCGCTCATGAAGGCCAGGCCGGTGGCGGGATCGCTCATCCTGGGAGAGAACATCCTCGCCTCGCTGACCCCGTTCATCTATCGGCGCTACCTCGACTACAACCTGATCGAGGACATGATGTCGATGAAGCTCCGCATCGACGCCTCGCTCACCAGGCTCCACGAGGCCGACATCAACATCAAGCTCGGGCGCGGCGGAATACGGGAGATCGAGTTCTTCATCCAGGCCCTGCAGCTCGTCTATGCCGGCAAGGACCCCAAGCTGCGCGAGCGGAACTCGCTACGGGCGCTCCAGATCCTCAGAGAGTCCCGCATCATCAAGGAAGCCGACTGCGTCGCCCTCAGCGAAGCCTACCGCTTCCTGCGCACCGTCGAGCACCGCATCCAGGTGGTCCAGGAACGGCAGACCCACGCGCTCCCCACCAAGCCGGAGGAGATGACAGCCCTGGCCAGGCGCTGCGGGTACCTGCGGCGGGACGGCACTGTCAAGTTCCAGGAGACCCTGGAGGTCCACCGGCAGACCGTTTCCGCCATCTACGGGGACCTTTTCCTCTCCCGCGACGAGCGGCTGAAGGAAGAGGTGCTCCCGGAGGTCTACTTCTTCCTCGACCCCGGCGCCAACATCGATCTGATCAAGGACATGCTGGAGGAGCGCCACTTCGAGCACCCGGACGCCGCCTACGGCAACCTCCTGATCCTTCGCGACGGCCCCCCCAAGCAGAACCTCACCGAACGCGCCCGGCACACCCTGGAAAAGATCGCCCCGCTCTTTTTGCAGGAGGTCTTCGCTTCTCCCGACCCGGACTTGGCCCTCACCAATTTGGAGCGCTTCCTCACCTCCAGCCGGACTCGCTCCACCGCGTACGCGCTCCTCGCTGAGAACCGGGACATCCTCAAGCTGATCACCTCGATCTTCGGGATGTCGGAGTTCCTCTCCAAGATCTTCATCGGCCATCCGGAGCTGCTGGAGAGCCTGACCGGCCGCGGCTATGCGTACCTGCGCAAGGAGCGGACGTCGATGGCTGCCGAGCTGGAGACTGAGCTCGCCCAGGCGGACGACTTCGAGGAGCGGCTGGACGTCATGCGGCGCTACCGGCACGAGGAGTTCCTGCGCATCGGCATGAACGACATCCACGGGAAGATGGGGCAGCCGGAAGTGGCCCTGCAGCTGACCAACCTGGCGGAGGTCTGCCTGGATGCCGCGGTGGAGATGGCACGCAACGAGCTGGCGCGTTTCGGACGGCCGATGGTGCAGGAGGAGGACGGCTCGCGGCACGAAGCATCGTTCGCCATCGTCGCCATGGGGAAGTTGGGGGGCAACGAGCTCAACTACCACTCCGACCTCGACATCATCTACATCTACAACGGGCAGGGGATGACCGATGGCGAGAAGAGCATCACCAACTGGGAGTACTTCGCCAAGCTGGGGCAGAAGATCATCCTGGTGCTCACCACCCAGACCAGGGAAGGTTTCGCCTACAAGATCGACACCCGGCTCCGCCCGTCGGGGAACGCCGGGCCGCTGGTCACCTCGCTGGAATCGTTCATCACCTATCACTCGAACGAGTCGCAGATCTGGGAGCGCCAGGCGCTAACCAAGGCGCGGGTCTGCTATGGCGACGCCAGGCTGAAGGCGGCCATCGAGGAAGTCATCGAGCGCGCCGTCTACGGAAAAGGGGCCGAGGACATCGTGCGGACCGAGATCCACCGGCTCAGGATGCGGATGGAAAACGAGCTCGCCAAGGAGAGCGAGGGGAGCTACAACATCAAGACCGGTCGTGGCGGTATGGTGGACGTGGAGTTCATCATCCAGTACCTGCAGCTGAAGTACGGCTTCGAGCATAACGAGATTCGCGGGAGCAACACACTGGAGACGCTGGAAGCGATCAGGAAGCGGGGAATTTTGCCGGAGGGGGACTGTCAGGCGCTCTTCGACGGGTACCGGTTCCTGCGGCGGCTGGAGAACCGTTTGCGGATCATTCACGACTACTCGATGAACGACCTGGGCGGGCCGTTGAAGTATCTGAACAAGCTGGCCCGCCGGCTTGGCTACGATCTCCAGTTGAAGAACCCGGGAGAGGCGCTGATGGCCGACTACGAGCGGATGACCAGCGGTGTCCGCGCCGTCTACGAGCGGGTGTTCTTCAACATTGCACTGTAAGTTCGGTGGCGGGACCAACTTTGGCTAAAATCCCCCCTGTCCCCCCTTTGACAAGGGGGGGACGCGGCGCAAGCCTTTTCCCTTAATGGATGGCTTTCCCGCGGGGGCATTACCGGGAATCTGGAGGTTTGATGGACGTACGGATTTACTACGAGGACACCGATGCCGGCGGGGTGGTTTACCACTCCAACTATATCAACTACCTTGAGCGGGCGAGGGGCGAGTTCCTGAGGGGACATGGTTTTTCGGTGCGCCAGATGCATGACGACGGGATCATCTTCCCGGTGGTACATATCGACATCCATTACAAGGCGCCGGCGCGGCTGGACGATCTGCTCGAGGTGGAGACCAGGATCGTCAACGTCAGGAACAGCTCCTTTGTGGCGGGGCAGCGGATCTACAAGAAGGACGAGGGGAAGCTGCTGGTCGATGCGCGGGTGACGCTCGCGTGTGTGGGGGAGGGGATGAAGGCGAAGAGGATACCGGCAGAGCTTAGGGAATTCCTCACCTCGATCAAGGCGGAATAAAATCAAAGGCATTAGAACGCGGATGACGCGGATTGAGCGGATTGAGCGGATTGAGCGGATCTACGCGGATTAAACCTTAAAGGCAATTTTTATTTACTAAACCTGAAACAAAAAGCCGGATCAAAAAAAGAAAGGCGGATCTCCCGAGGGGGGGACCCGCCTTTTCTTTTTAAGGTGTAACTCTAAAGCTTTATCCGTGTAAATCCGTTCAATCAGATTTGATCCGTGTTCAACGGTTTTCGGTTTTGCAGTATCCGCGTTCTATTCGCTTTTCGCCTTGTTCCTCTTCTCCTCCAGCAGCATGTCCAACGCCAGCAGGAATACCCCCACGCAGATGGCGGAGTCGGCGACGTTGAAGGCGGGCCAGTGGTGGTGGTACCAGTGGGCATCGAGGAAGTCGATCACCTCGCCCAGCCGCACCCGGTCGATCAGGTTCCCAAGCGCTCCCGAGAAGATGAGCGACAGGGAGATGGCCGCGAATTTCTGTTCTTCCCTCAGCTTCCCGAGCGCCACCACGATGACGATGACTGCCACCACGGAGATCAGGATGAAGAAGGGGAGCCTGAACGCGGAGTTGGCAAGGATACCGAAGGCGGCGCCCTTGTTGCGAAGGTAGGTGATGCTGAAGAAGTTCTGTATCACCGGGATTGAGCTGTGCAGAGCCATGCTCTTATCGATGTACAGCTTGGTCACCTGGTCGATGATCAGTACCAGGGCAGACACCACCAGCAGGATGATGTATCTAGCTTTCATAGGTTCCCAATAAGTGAGTCAAAGGCATTGGAACGCGGATGACGCGGATGTAACGGATTTGCGCGGATAAAGCTTAAGTACATAAAATGCTTTTAGCTTGATCCGCGTAAATCCGCCTAATCCGCGTCATCCGCGTTCTATGGTTTGGGTTTAAGGCTTTACTTTACCGCCGCCAAGCACTTCGGGCAGACGGTCGGATGCCCGGCGTCCTTGCCGGTCTCCTCGCTGTAGCACCAGCAACGCTCGCACTTCTCGCCGGGTGCCGCGCTCACCGCGATCTCCATCTCGCCGCCTTCGGCCTGGTAGATCTCACCTTCCAGCGTATCGGCGAGGTAGGCCTTGGAGACGATGAAGATCTCGGCCAGGTCGGACTCGAAGCTCTTCAGGAATACGGCGGTCTCGCCGCTCGCCTTGATCGCCACCGCGGCGTCCAGCGAGTGGCCGATCACCTTCTTCACGCGGGCCAGCTCCAGCGCCTTGGAAACCTCGGAGCGGACCTTCATGACCTTTTCCCAGCGCTGGGCCAGGGCCTCGTCCTTGTTGCCGGGGTTCATCTCCGGGAACAGCGCCACGTGAACGCTCTCCTCGCGGCTGCCCGGCATCTCCGCCCAGACTTCCTCAGCGGTGAAGGAGAGAACCGGGGCCACCATGCGCAGCAGGGAGTCCAGCACGGTGTACATGACGGTCTGCGCGCTTCTCCTGGCGACCGAGTCGGTCTTGGAGGTGTAGACGCGGTCCTTCAGGATGTCGAGGTAGAAGGAGCTCATTTCCACGGTGCAGAAGCCGTTCACGGCGTGGTAGAGGATGTGGAATTCGCATTCGTTGTAGGCGTTGACGACCTTCTCTTTCAAAAGCTCGAGCTGGTGCATGGCCCAGCGGTCGATCTCGGGCATCTGTGCGTACGGTACGCTGTCGGTCTCGGGGTTGAAGTCGTGGATGTTCCCGAGGATGTAGCGGCAGGTGTTCCTGATGCGGCGGTAGGCCTCGGAAAGCCTGGTCAGGATCTCCTGGGAGATCCTCAGGTCGTCGCGGTAATCCTGGGCGGCAACCCACAGGCGGAGCACGTCGCCACCGAACTTCTTGATGACGTCTTCGGGCGCCACGACGTTGCCGACCGACTTGCTCATCTTGCGGCCGGAGCCGTCTACGACGAAGCCGTGGGTAAGCACGTTCTTGTACGGTGCGTGGCCGCGGGTGCCGACGCTCGCCAAAAGCGAGGAGTGGAACCAGCCGCGGTGCTGGTCGCTTCCTTCCAGGTACATGTCGGCCGGGGCGTGCAGGTTGTCGCGCAGTTCGCAGACGGCGGCGAAGGAGACGCCGGAGTCGAACCAGACGTCGAGGATGTCGGTTTCCTTGTCGAACTCGTGCTTGCCGCACGAGGGGCAGACGGTCCCTTCCGGGAGGAACTTGGATGCATCCCAGTCGTACCAGACGTCGGAAGAGTGCTCGGCGAAGATCTCGGCCACGTGGTACATGACCTTGGCGTCGGCCATCACCTCGCCGCAGCTCTTGCAGTAGAAGGCGGTGATGGGAACGCCCCAGGAACGCTGACGGGAGACGCACCAGTCGGGACGGTTCTCGATCATCCCGTAGATCCGCTCGCGGCCCCACTTCGGGATCCAGTTGACGTTGTTGATCTCGGCCAGCGACTTCTGGCGGAGATCGTTCCTCTCCATGGAGATAAACCACTGCTCGGTAGCGCGGAAGATGATCGGCTTTTTGCAGCGCCAGCAGTGCGGGTAGGAGTGGGTGATCTCCTTGGAGGCCAGGAGCGCCCCGACCTCGATCAGCTTCTCGATCACGTTCTTGTTGGCGTCGAAGACGAACTGGCCGCCGAAGAACTCGATGTTGTCGAAGAAACGGCCGCGGTTATCGACCGGGTTGTAGATGTCGAGCCCTTCCCTCAAGCCCACCTCGTAGTCTTCCTGACCGTGGCCGGGAGCGGTGTGGACGGCGCCGGTGCCGGCTTCGAGGGTGACGTGCTCGCCGAGCACGATGAGGGACTCGCGGCTGTAGAACGGATGCTGGGCCTTCTTGCCGGCCAGACCGGTCGCCTTAAAGGTTGCGACGACCTTGCCTTCGGCGCCGATCTCCTTCAAGAAGCTTTCTTTCAGGCCGTCGGCCACGATAAGCAGGTCACCGTTAACGTCGAGCGCCACGTAGTCGAGCTCGGGGTGGAGCGCCACCGCCAGGTTCGCGGGGAGCGTCCAGGGAGTGGTGGTCCATATCACGATGGACGATTTCTTCCCGGCCAGCTCGGGAACGACGGAGCCGAGATCGTCCTTGACGGCGAACTTCACGAAGACGGAGGGAGACTTGTGGTCGGCGTACTCGACCTCGGCCTCGGCCAGCGCGGTGCCGCAGGAGGAGCACCAGTGGACAGGCTTCTTCCCTTTGTACAGGCCGCCGTTCTCGGCGAAGCGGGCAAGCTCGCGGGCGATGGCCCCCTCGTAGCTGTTGTGCATGGTGAGGTAGGGATGCTCCCAGTCACCGATGACGCCGAGGCGCTCGAATTCGGCACGCTGGATGGAGACGAACTTCTGGGCGTACTCGCGGCAGAGTTTGCGCATCTCCAGCTTGGAGATCTCGTGCTTCTTCGAGCCGAGGTTCTTCTCCACCTGCAGCTCGATGGGCAGGCCGTGGCAGTCCCACCCCGGAATGTAGGGGGCGTCGAAACCGCTCATGCGCTTGCTCTTTAGTACGATGTCCTTGAGTATCTTGTTCAGCGCATGGCCGATGTGGATGTGACCGTTGGCGTAGGGGGGGCCGTCGTGCAGGATGTAGCGCGGTTTTCCTTTACCGGCCTCTTCAACTTTTTGGTCCAGTTTGGCCTGTTCCCACTGCTTGAGCATCTCGGGCTCGCGCTGGGGAAGATTCCCCTTCATCGGGAACGCGGTCTGGGGGAGGTTGAGGGTGTCCTTGTAGTCCATGGTAAAACGGCCTCCGCTATTAATTAAGCCATCAGAGAAACAAGTTAAGCTACAAGGAATACCGAGGTATGTCAAGCCTAAACGGGGATTTCTGTTGTAATGAAAACCTCCAAGTGCTATAAGAGCGCAGCCGATCCCATCCCCGTTTTCAATGGGGCAGACGGGGGAGGGGACCCGGCTCAAGCAGCGCCGCTGCGATACCAGAGCAAAGGACACAAAACCACAGATGCAGAAGCACGCGCAATCGTACTGGGGCGGGATTGTCAAATCCATGGGCCTCGTCTTTGGCGACATCGGTACCAGCCCCATATATACGCTGACCGTCATCTTCGCCATCACCAAACCGACCCTCGACAACATCCTCGGCATCCTTTCCCTCATCGTCTGGACCCTTATCCTGCTGGTCACCGTCGAATACGCCTGGCTCGCCATGAGCCTCGGCCGCAAAGGGGAGGGGGGGACCATCGTCCTGAAGGAGATCCTGGTCCGCCTGCTCAAGGGGGGGCGCTACCTCGGCCTGGTGAGTTTCCTTTCCTTCGTCGGCGTCTCGCTCCTATTGGGCGACGGCGTCATCACCCCGGCCATCAGTATCCTTTCCGCTGTGGAAGGTCTCGTGCTGATTCCCGCCTGTGCGAGCCTCACCCAGGGGACCCTGATCGGGATCGCCGCCGCCATCGCCGTCACCCTTTTCATCTTCCAGTTCAAGGGAACCGACAAGGTGGCCGGGCTCTTCGGGCCCCTGATGGTCATCTGGTTCCTGTCGCTCACCGTCTCCGGGCTGATCTCCATCACCGCCTATCCCTCCATCGTGAGGGCGGTCTCGCCGTGGTACGCGATCAAGTTCTTCATGCAGAACGGGCTCTCCGGGTTCTTCGTCCTCTCCGAGGTCATCCTCTGCGCGACCGGCGGCGAGGCGCTCTACGCCGACATGGGACACCTCGGGAGAAGGCCGATCGTCCGGGCCTGGTACTTCGTCTTCGTCGCGCTGGTCATCAACTACCTCGGCCAGGGGGCATACCTCCTCAACCACCCCGACACCAAGAACACCCTGTTCGGCATGGTGCAGGGGGAATCCCAGTTCCTTTACATCCCCTTCCTGATCCTGACCGTGATGGCCACCGTCATCGCCTCGCAGGCCTTGATCAGCGGCGTCTTCTCCATCGTCTACCAGGGGATCACCACCAGGATCATGCCGCTCATGAAGGTCGACTACACCTCGAGCCATCTCAAGTCGCAGATCTACATCGGGTCGGTTAACTGGTTCCTCATGGTGCTGGTCCTCTTCATCATGCTGGTCTTCCAGAAGTCCGAGAACCTGGCCGCGGCTTACGGCCTGGCGGTCACCGGGACCATGGCCATCACCGGGATCATGATGACCATCATCTTCGGTCACACCCAGAAGAAGTGGAAAGTTCCCGTCGCCATCCTGGTGACCATCATCGATTTCGTCTTCCTGATCGCCAACCTGAACAAGCTTCCCCATGGCGGTTACTGGTCGCTGATCCTGGCCGGGGTTCCCTTCACCACCATCCTCGTCTGGACCAAGGGGCAACGCGCACTCTACCGGGCCCTTAAGCCGCTCGACCTCGAGACCTTCATGCTCTCCTACGAGCAGATCTACAAGAAGGGGCGCACCATCCCCGGCACCGGTCTCTTCTTCACCCGCGAGTGGAACGTTGTCCCGCCCTACGTGGTCCATTGCATCATCCGCAGCAACATCATCTACGAGCGCAACGTCTTCATCTCCATCATGAGGACCGACGAGCCGTTCGGGGTCTCCTCCAAGCTGACCACCGACCGCGGCCCCGGGCTGGAATCTTTCGAGATCTTTGCGGGGTACATGGAAGTGATCGACATCGAGGGGCTTTTGAAGAAACACGGCATCATGGAGAAGGTCATCTTCTACGGCGTCGAGGATATCGCGACCGGCAACCCGGTCTGGAAGGTCTTCTCCATGATCAAGAAGCTCACCCCGAACTTCGTGCAGTTCAACAAGCTTCCCGCCAGCAAGCTGCAAGGCGTCCTGACCCGCGTCGAGATGTAGGGCGTAGCGAAGGGAACGAATATGCAAAAAGAAGAGGCCGCCTCCATCCCGGAAGCGGCCTCTTCTTTTGTCGTACTATTTTCAATTCCCTAGCGATTCCAACCAAGAACCTGGAACGCAGAACCTGGAACCTGTTTCACTCCGTATCCAACTGGCTCCCCCAGTCGTCTTTCATCCTTATGCGATAGAGGGCGTTGATACCGTTCACCTCGTACATGATTTTCTCCGCCTCTTCCTGGCTCAGCCCCACCTTGGGGCGTACCCCCATCCAGTGGGTGGCCTGCCCGGTGGGAGCCTCAAGCGGGCGCGGCATGGGGGGGCCGGGCTTGTACTTCTTGTCGAAGAAGAGGGCCGCCTCGTATTGGGCGCCGTGCTTCACCACGCAGACCTCAAGCAGTGCCCCGGTGCTTTGCAGCACCCGTTCAAAAATCACCTCATGAAATTCCATGTCCTTGGGCATATCCATATATTCGCTCATTATTCACTCCCTTGCCCGGCCGTGGGCGGAATTCTTATTTGATCCCTATCGGAAGGAACGAAACAAACTTTAGCAGGTTGTTCAGGCAGAGCAAGAGGGGATACCTGCCGGGTGAGGGTGTAAGGTGCCGATATCATTAGGTCCGTAGTTTTGCGACCAGGGGAAGATGGTCGGAGGCGACTTTGGTCAGCGTGGTCTGCGGGATCTGCACACTTTCCACCGTCAGGTTGGGGGAGGCGAAGAGGTGATCGAACCTGACGACCGGGTAGTGGCTGGGGAAGGTCCACTCGGTGTGCCCGAAGGTGAGGTTCTCCTGCTTGTCGTTGAGAACGTCCTTCAGCCGCCGGTGGAGAGGAGAGCTGGGGAGCAGGTTGAAGTCGCCGCAGAGGATGACCGGCGGGCGGCAGTCGGGGTGCCCCAGCCATTCGTGGCCGGTCAGCACCTTGGTCTGGGAGACCCGCTCCGGCGGCGTGAGGCCGAGGTGGGTGTTGACCACTTGCAACAGCGTGCAGCCGAGATCGATCTCCACCCAGAGGACCCCGCGCGGCACGATCGAGCGCCGCTTGGTCGCCGGATGCAATCCCCCCGCCCGGACGAGCCGCATCGGGTACCGGCTGAAGGTCACGTTGCCGTTCCGTTCCCGCTCGACGAACCGCAAGGTCTTGGAATGCTCCAAGAGGGAGAGCTCGTGGGCGAGATCCTGGGCGCTCCCGGCCTCTTCAGGGCGAAAGCGTGCCCCCGGCAACTCCTGGAGGGCGACGATGTCCGGGTGGTAGGTCTCGATCACCTCGGCGATGCGGGCGGCCGAGGTATGCCGGTCGTTGCCGATCAGCCGGTGGACGTTGTAGGTCATGATGGTGAAAAGGCAGCGCTCCCTGCTCGTCTTGCTCATGGTGCACCCGCTTCGATTTCGCATGTGGAATGGCTGGACACCCTCCATTATACACCACCCCTCCCCCCGCTCGCCGGACCTCCAACCGGCCTCCGCCGGAACCGGGTCCCCTGATCGACCTCCACCGGCCCTCCCCTCGACCTTCGCCGGAACCAGGTTCCCCCCTTTGCAAGAGGGGGGGGAGAGTGTGTGGGACTGATGCTCTGATATAGGGGGATGGAAAAAGAAGGGGGTGGGGCGGGGATTACTGCCGGTCGACGTGGAAGCGGTCGATCTCGTTTTGCAGCACGTCTATCTGGGCCGAAAGAGCGTCGATCGTTTCTCCCAGCACCTTGACCGCGCCGAGGTTGCTGGAGGTGGCCGCCTCGATGTTCCTGACGGCGGGGACGATCTGGTCGCTCCCCTTGGTCTGCTCGTCGCAGGCCATTTTGATCCTCCGGATCATGTCGGTGATGTTCTCGGTCGAGCGGGCGATGAAGCCGCCGGTATCGCTTTGCTCCCGGGTGGAGCTCTTGACCTGGTCGGTCAGGCTGCGGATTTTCTCCACCGAGGTGAGCACCATGCTACTCCCACCGGTCTGCTCGCGGGTCGAGGCGGCAATCTGCTTCACCATGTCGGAGACCTGCTCGGTCGCCTCCCGGATCATCTTGCTCCCGTTGGACTGCTCCGTGGTGGCGCGGGCAATGCTGTTGACCTGAGAGGTGGCGATCTCGGCGCTGTTAACGATCTTCTCCAGGGCTTCCCCGGATTTCCTTCCCAGTGCCTCCCCTTCGGCGATTTTGGCCTCGGCGTGGTTGATGGCCGCCACTGCCCGTTCAGTCTCCTCGAGAACCGCGTTGATGACCTTGGAGATCTCCTTGGTTGAACTGGTGGTGTTGTCGGCGAGTTGCTTGATTTCTCCGGCCACGACGGCGAAACCCTTACCGTGCTCGCCTGCCTGCGCGGCGATGATGGCGGCATTGAGCGCCAGCAGGTTGGTGCGGGCCGCCACCTCGTCGATCACGGAGAGGATGACCCGGATGTCGCCCGCGCGCTTGGAGAGGTTGGCGATGGCTTCCGAGGTGATGCGGGACGACTTCTTGATCGCCAGCATCCCTGCGATAGTCGATTCCACCGCCTGCTTGCCGATCTCGGCGTCGTGGCGCATGGCCTCGGAGATGGCCACCGTGTCGATGGCGTGCTTCTCGACTTCCTTGATGGAAGAGTCCATCTCGACGATGGAGGTGGTGTTGACGGTGGCGGATTCCATCAGGATGTCGGCATGCTCCCCGACCTGCCTGATGGAGGCCGCCATCTCGGTGATTGCCGATCCGACCTCGTTGAGGGAATTGGCTACCGTCGCGGTGCTCAAGGCGACCTCTTCTACGCTGGCGGCCATTTCCAGTACCGAGGAGGAGGTCTCCGAAGCGGAGGTGGCGAGACTCTCCACCCCTTGTGCGACCCCCTTGATGGAGCCGTTGATCTGGGTCATCGCCGAAGAGGCCTCGGCTACCGAGATCGACTGCTGCTCGGCGGCCAAGAGAACGGTGGTGGAGACGTCCTTGAGGTTGCCGGTGACGCGGGCCAATTCCTTGCTGGAGGTGTTGACCTGGCGCACCATCTCGGCCAGTTTGTCGGTCATGGCGTTGAACTCCGCCGCCATCTCCCCCATCTCGTCGTTGGTGTCCACCGTGAGCCTGCGGGTGAGGTCCCAGGTGGAGGTTACCGTCACGATGTGCTCTTTCAGCTTCTCGAACAGGAGCAGGCTCTTTCTGAGAGAGAGATAGAGCAGGGCCAGTGAGCCGGTCATGATGAGGATGAAGATGCCGACGATGACGGCCACGTCCTTCCAGAGACCGGCGAAGAGGCTGCTCACCTCCTTCTGCGAGAAAAGGATGCCGACGGTAGCGCCGGTGGCGTCGCGAGTGGGGCCCATGCCGACCACGTACCTGGCAGTCCCCAGCGAGACGATCTTCACCACGGGAGTTTTCAGCGCCTCGTTCATCTCCGGGACCAGTTTGGCGGCCAGCCGAAGGGTGACCTCCTTCTTGGTGGGGTACAGGATGCTGAAATCGCCCACCTTTTCACCCTTGACCTCGGCGTTCTGGCTCTTGAGGAACTGGCCGGACAAAAAGAGGCTTTCGTCGTTGCCGGTAATAGACTTCATCTGCTGGAAAACGTGGTCGATCTCCTCGGCGACCTCCATGTACCCGATGGCTTTCCCCTGGTAGAAGACCGGGCGCACGCAGCGAAGCGAGAAGAAGTTCTTTCCCATCTCGAGTCCGCTCGAGACCTGGCCGCTGGCCTGGGCCTGCAGGAAGGTGGTCCGCTTCAGGACGTCCCCCGCCTGTTCGGGCTTGTGGACCCGGAGCAGCACCTTGCCGTCGGGCTGGATGAAGTACATGTGGGTGATGTTGTTGTGTTTCTTGATGTCCTCGAAGATCGGCGTGGCGTTGGCCAATATCTGGTCGCGGTTGCCCGCTGCGAACGGGGCGAGGAGGGAGTCGAGCCGGTCCAGGCCGGTATGGGCGCGGGCCAGCCCTTCCGAGTCCGCCACCAGAATCGACTGGAACAAGCGCCCCTCGTTCTTGGCGAGGTCCTGCAGGCTTTCCCGTAACTGGTGCATCTGGTTCTGGTAGGCAAGGAGCGCGATGGCAGCAATGCTGGCAAGACAGAGCAAAAGGATGGTGGTGTTGACTCTTTTCTTGATGGACCAAGATGCGAACATGCCGGCTCCTGAAGCGGTGACAGACACCGCGAGTGTTTAAAATGGTTTTATAGTACATTTTTATGAAATACAAAAGGCCCAATTGTTAAAGAGGTGGCGGCAGATAAGTATCATCTTGTAAACAAAATCGTTAATGACAGATGAGGGCGTTGCTCATTGTATTGTGATTACTGCCAGTTTCCCATCTGGACAAGTTTCATCCAGTCGCGCGAAAGGGAGGAATCAGCAGATTCTTCTTGCTGAGATTGTGGAAACCTCGCGG
Source organism: Geomonas sp. Red32 (assembly GCF_023652955.1). Lineage (GTDB taxonomy): Bacteria > Desulfobacterota > Desulfuromonadia > Geobacterales > Geobacteraceae > Geomonas. The sequence goes on from NZ_JAKLOY010000001.1 coordinate 1,556,821, forward strand.
AAGGTGACCGCGGCTCCGGGCCGGTTGCGGAAGCGGCGGTTGTTGGCCGATGCCCTGCGCCCAGCAGCAACGGAACCTCTCCGGATCTGACTCGATGACCCCGTCGTCCCAAAAGTTTGCACTCATGTTTACTATCTGCTAACATTGTGGCATGTACTCCATCCAATACTCGAAGGAAGCGAGGAAGGCACTAAAAGCGATGCCGCGGAACACGGCACAGCTGATCCTGGATAAAATAGCCATCTTGGCGGCTGACCCGTTTGCGTCGAATAACAACGTGAAGAAGCTGACCAGCCATCCGGGCTTCCGGTTAAGGGTGGGGGAATGGCGGGTGGCTTACACAGTCGCAAATTACGTCCTTGTGATCACGGTCATTCGCATCGCAGCAAGAGGTGAGGTGTACAGATGAAGGCGCAAATAATTGAAAAAGATGGCCGTCCCGAATACGCGGTGATTCCTTTCGAGGATTACCAGCACTATCTTGAATTGCTCGACGACGAGGCCGATGCCAAGGCTATCGCGGCTTTTTCGCAAGAGTATGCTGCCGGCAAGGCCTTCGTTGTTCCCGATGAAATAATGCGGCGGGAGCTAGCAGGCGAATCCCCGATTAAGCTGTGGCGGGAATACCGCGGGATGACCCAGCAGGAACTTGCCGATCGCACGGGAATCAGCAAGCCGTACGTGTCCCAGATCGAAAATGGGAAACGCCAGGGGACCATCGAAAAGCTTTCGGCCATTTCCCGTTCGCTTGGGGTTCCTCTCGACGCGTTGACGGACTAGAAAAAAGGGTCCCACCGCCTTGACACCCCACCGGGGGGTCCCTATCTTTTCCGGTAGGAGGAACACCCATGATCAGACCGGAGAGAATGACCGTCAAGACGCAGGAGGCGCTGGCATCGGCCCAGGAGAAGGCATCCGCCATGTCGGCGGCGACCATCGAGCCCGAACACTTGATGCTCGCCCTCGTCGACCAGGAGGGGGGCTTCGTTCCCGACCTGCTCAAGAAGATCGGAACTTCGCTGCCGCAGCTTCGTTCCGGCATCGAGAGCGCCCTCAACCGGCTTCCCAAGGTGACCGGCGGCCAGTTGAGCCTTTCCTCGGCGCTCAACCGCATCGTCGATCAGGCTCAGAAGGAAGCGGACCAGATGAAGGATGCCTTCGTCTCCACCGAGCATCTCCTTTTGGCCCTGGCCGGTGCCCGCGACACCAATTCCGGAAGGCTCCTCTACCAGAGCGGCGTCACCCGCGAGAATGTGCTGGCGGCCCTCAAGGAGCTCCGCGGCGGCGAGGCGGTGACGGATCAGGATCCGGAACAGAAATACCAGGCGCTTGCCAAGTACTGCCGTGACCTTACCCAGCTCGCCCGCCAGAACAAGCTCGACCCGGTCATCGGGCGCGACGACGAGATCCGGCGCGTCCTCCAGGTGCTCTCCCGCCGGACCAAGAACAATCCGGTGCTGATCGGCGAGCCGGGGGTCGGCAAAACCGCCATCGTCGAAGGGCTCGCGCAGCGGATCGTTTCGGGTGACATCCCGGAAACCCTGAAAGACAAGATGGTGCTCGCTCTCGACATGGGGGCGCTCATCGCCGGTGCCAAGTACCGCGGCGAATTCGAAGACCGCCTCAAGGCCGTCATCAAGGAGGTCGCCCGTTCGGAAGGGAAGGTTATCCTCTTCATCGACGAGATGCACACCCTGGTGGGCGCCGGTGCCGCCGAGGGGGCCTTGGACGCCTCCAACATGCTCAAACCAGCGCTGGCCCGCGGCGAGCTCCACTGCATCGGCGCCACCACCTTGAACGAGTACCGCAAGTACATCGAGAAGGATGCGGCGCTGGAGCGGCGCTTCCAGCAGGTGTACGCGGGCGAGCCGAGCGTCGAGGAGACCATCTCCATCCTGCGCGGCCTCAAGGAGCGCTACGAGGTCTACCACGGGACCCGGATCAAGGACAGCGCCATCATCGCGGCGGCCACCCTTTCCGACCGCTACATCACCGACCGTTTCTTGCCGGACAAGGCCATCGACCTGATCGACGAGGCCGCCTCCCGCCTGAGGATCGAGATCGACTCCATGCCGACCGAGATCGACGAGGTCGAGCGGCGCATCATCCAGCTGGAGATCGAGAAGCAGGCGCTCCTCAGGGAACAGCACGACCCGCAGGGGGAGGCGAGGCTCAGGAAGCTTGGCGACGAGCTCACCACCCTGAAGGCCCAGTCGGCCGAGCTCAAGGAGCACTGGCAGCGCGAGCGCTCGATCATCGCCAATATCCGCACGGTGAAGGAGCGGCTGGAGGCGAAGAAGGAGGAGGCCAAGCGCTTCGAGCGCGAGGGGAACTTAAGCCGCACCGCGGAGATCCGCTACGGCGAGATCCCGGCGCTGGAAAAGGAGATGGAGGAGAAGCGGCAGACCCTCGAGGCGATCCAGAAGGAAGGAAAGATGCTCCCCGAGGAAGTCGACGCCGAGATGATCGCCGAGGTGGTCGCCAAGTGGACCGGCATCCCGGTCAACCGGATGCTGGAAAGCGAATCCGAGAAGCTCCTCAGCATGGAGGAGCGGTTAAGAAGCCGGGTGGTGGGGCAGGACGACGCCCTCACCCTGGTCTCCAACGCCATCCGGCGGGCCAGGAGCGGGCTCTCCGATCCCAACCGCCCCATCGGCTCGTTCCTCTTCCTAGGCCCCACCGGGGTCGGCAAGACCGAAACCGCGCGGGCCCTGGCCTCCTTCCTCTTCGACGACGATCAGGCCATCGTCCGCATCGACATGAGCGAGTACCAGGAGCGGCACACCGTCGCCCGGCTCATCGGGGCGCCCCCCGGCTACGTCGGCTACGAGGAGGGGGGGCAGCTCACCGAGGCGGTCCGCCGGCGCCCTTACTGCATCGTCCTCTTCGACGAGATCGAGAAGGCGCACCCGGAGGTCTTCAACGTCTTCCTGCAGATCCTCGACGACGGCAGGCTCACCGACGGCCAGGGGCGCACGGTCGACTTCAAGAATGCGGTCATCATCATGACCAGCAACCTCGGCTCCCACTTCATCCAGCAGTACGGCGCCACCGATTACCAGAAGATGCAGGCCGAGGTGATGGAGACCCTGAGGGCGAGCTTCAAGCCCGAGTTCCTGAACCGCATCGACGAGATCGTGATCTACCACGCCCTGCCGCTCGAAAGGATCAAGGAGATCGTGCTCATTCAGCTCAAGTCGCTGGTGGCGCGGCTCGCCGAGCGCGGAATCGGCCTGGAGGTCACCGGGCGGGCCCAGGACGTGCTGGCCCGGGAAGGTTTCGACCCGGCCTACGGAGCCCGGCCGCTCAAGCGGGCGCTGCAGAGAAAGATCCAGGACCCGCTTGCCCTCTTGCTGCTGGAAGGGAAATTCGTCCCCGGGGACACCGTTCTCGTCGACAGCGCCGCAGGCTCCGATCAGCTGGAGATCGCTAAGAAGTAGATGATGTCCGCCTCCACATTAAGAAGTTTGCCTTTCCGCAGGGACGCTGGTATGCTGGGCGGCGCTTGGCCAACAGGGTCTCGCCGCCCAGCATAAAATCACTCCCGCGGAGGTCATTTAATGAAGATTTCGCCCGTAGTCGTTTCCAGTTTGCTGGCTCTTGCCATTCCCGTCGCCGCCCTTTGTGCCGACGCCCCTGCAGCATCTGCCCCCGCCCCCGCGGCCTCTGCTCCCACGGCCGCCTCTGCTCCCGCCGCCCCGGGTGTTCCTACCGCCGCCGACAAGAAAGAGAAAAAGAAGCACACCATGATGGACATGATGAAGAGCGGTGCCTCTTCGTCCAGTAGCGGGGCCAGCATCAGCCCGGTCGGCACGGTCACTCAGACCATGGATGCCGGCGGGTACACCTATGCCGAGCTCGACAACGAGGGGAAAAAGAGCTGGGTCGCTTTCCCGGCGGAAGAGACCAAGGTGGGGGACAAGCTCTCCTTCGCCGGTTGCGCCGAGATGAATTCTTTCGAGAGCAAGTCGCTGAACCGGACCTTCGAGACCATCATGTTCTGCGGCCCCCCTACCGTCGCCAAGGAGAAGAAGAAAGCGGCCAAGGTCGGCGGGGCCATCAAGGTCGAGAAGGTTGAAAAGGCCAAAGGGGCCAACGCCTACACCGTGGCGGAGATTTTCGGCAAGCGTGCCGCGCTGGCCGGCAAGACGGTCGTCGTCAGGGGAACTGCGGTCAAGGTCTCCGAAGGCATCATGGGCAAAAACTGGGTCCATTTGCAGGACGGCACCGGCAACGCCAAGGCCAAGACCAACGACCTCGTGGTGACCACCAAGGCGAAAGTCGAGGACGGCGAGATCGTTACCCTCTCCGGCAAACTGGCCAAGGACAAGGACTTCGGCGCCGGGTACAAGTTCAAGGCCATCGTCGAGGATGCCGTTCTCAAGTAGCCACTCCCTCATCTGCCTAACCGCCGAATCACTAGCGTGATCCCCATCCTCGGCGGCGGTCACGAAATCAGCAAAAGGGTCTCCCGCTCGCGGGGGACCCTTTTGCATGTAGACCGGCGGCGCGGTATCCTTTGGCCGTGGAGTTCCCATGAAAGAGATCCTTATCGCGTTATTCCTGGTGCGGTTCGCGGCGGTGACGCTGCTGCGGTTTGTCAACGTGCGTCATCTTCAGCAGCACGGTGCCGAGGTGCCGGAGGCGTTCGCCGGCGCTGTCGATGCCGCGACGCTGGCGAAGTCGGCCGACTACACGGTCGCCCAGAGCCGGGTTTCCCTCCTGCACTCGATATACGACGGGGTGCTGCTGCTCGGGTTCCTGTTCACCCCGCTTTTCCCGCGCTTCGACGCCTGGATCAACACCCTGAGCGGCTCTTTTTATGTCCGCAGCCTGCTGTTCATGCTGATTCTCACCCTGGTGGAAACCGTCCTCGATCTCCCCTTCTCCTATTACTCGACCTTCGATCTCGAAAAGCGCTACGGGTTCAACACCACCACCATGAAGCTGTGGCTCTCGGATCTCGCCAAGTCGGCCCTGATCTCGGTGATCCTGCTCCTGGTGGTCGGATGGTCGGCGCTGGCGCTGGTGACGCATTCCCCCGAGCACTGGTGGCTTTGGGTCTGGGCCTTCTTCGCCATCTTCTCCATCACCCTTATGTACCTCTCTCCGTACCTCATCGAGCCGCTCTTCTCGAAGTTCGAACCGGTCAGCGACCAGGAACTTGAAGAGGAGATCCGGCTATTGCTCGACAAATGCGGGCTGAAGATAAAGGCGGTCCAGCAGGTCGACGCTTCGCGTCGCAGCCTCCACTCAAACGCCTATTTCACCGGGATCGGGAAGGTCAAGAGGATCGTCCTGTACGACACCCTTTTGAAGCAGATGGACCGTAGTGAGGTGCTGGCCATCCTTGCTCACGAAGCGGGGCATTGGAAAAAGGGGCACATTCTGAAGATGCTGGTGGGGACCGAGCTGGTGGCGCTCGCGGTCTGCTACGTGGTTTTCAGGCTGATTGGGTGGGGGGCTGTCCCGGCCATGTTCGGGATCAACGGCGTTTCGTTCGCCGGACAGCTCGTGCTGATCAGTTTCATCCTTTCGCTGGTATCCTTCCTCTTCACCCCGCTCCGTTCCTGGCTCTCGCGGAGAAACGAGTGGCAGGCCGACCGCTTCGCCACCGAGTTGACCGGCGCCCCGCAGGCCTTGGCCCGTGCGCTCGTCAAGCTCTCCCGCGAGAACCTGGCCAACCTCCATCCGCACCCCTTGTACGCAGCCTTCTACTACAGCCATCCCCCCGTCGTCGAGCGCGTCGCCAAGCTGAATGCGCCGGAAGTAGCCAAGAAGTAGGTTGTCCGCGGGGCACGTCGGTTGCCTTGAACGGCTTCACCGTGAAACGCAACAATTCCGGCGGCTGCAATGCGTCGCGTTTCGTACCTCAACGCGACCTACTCGTGCCACTTTGGTGGAGGGAACGATTCCCGCGGCAGCAAGACGTTTGCGAGCGGCAGGGCGATCCGGGTGAATCGGTGGGAAACGGGAACCGAAGGGGCAGGGGTTAAAACTCGAAGAGAAGCCCACCGAGGCAGCTGGTGCCACCGAGGTTGACCGAGCCGCCGGAGGTGGTGTCGGCCATGGCGCGGGTGTATCTCGCCTCGGTGAAGAAATAGGTATGGGCAATCCCGAAGTCGCGGCAGAGGTTCCGGGCCGGCTCCGGCTCCACGCGGTCCATGAGAAACTGCAGCCCCCCGCGGGCATGGAAGCCGTTGACCGATCCCTCGGTCCGCCCCTGTCCCTCGACATTGGCGCGATAGAACATCCTGGTGTAGCCACCCCCCAGGTACGGGACCAGCCACTGCTGTTCGTCGAACACCCCGCGCGCCAGCACGAAGACGTTTACCGGCACCTGCTGCCAGGTGAGGTTCCCTCCCGGCAGGGCGTGCTGGACCATCTGCCCCCTCCCCTTGGCCCGCCCGTAAGTCGACTCCACCCCCATCTCGATGTTCCTGGTCACCTTGTAGGCCACCGCGCCGCCGTATTCCCCGAAGTAGCTGCTGCCGTAGAAGCGGGACCAGTCCCCCGCGTCGGGAAAGAGGACTCCACCCTTCAGTTCGAGGGACCAGTGCGGGCGCTCGGGTCCCTGCTGGGCGGGCGCCAGCGCCGGGAGCAGGAGAAGGAGCAGGAGGGAGGCAAGGATCAGCTTTTTCATGCCGTCGTCCTCCTGGCAATCCGCTTTCTCCGCTCTTCCCGGTAGGCGTGGTCCGCGACGACCCCCGCCGTCATGATCATGGCAATCTTCATCAGGGGCGGGATGTAAACCATGAACAGGGCCAAGATGACGAACGGGAAGAGAATCGCCCGCACCGGCCCCTTCAACCAGGGATGGGCCCTCAGGTAAGCGGCTCCCTTCGGACCATGCTTGTAGTACCAGGCGACGAAGGCCCGGCCGGTGGCGTTGGTCATCAGGTACCGGTCCCTGAACTGGCGGAGCGCCTGGACCTGCGGCGCGGAGTAGAAGCCGTAAGCCGCGGTGGCGATGAAGCAGCCCTGGCTCTTCACGTCGGGGAAGGGGGATGACTGCTCGGGGAACTCGCGGGCGACGGATGATACCGCCCCCAGTACGGGGTCGCCGACGATCTGCCGTATCTCGGCCGAAAGGTCGCTCTCGTTGGCGCTTCCGGGATTCGATGCTACGGTCCGGTCGATGACGGCAGTCACACGGAAGTACAGGGCGGCCTGGGCTCTCGGCTGAACCGCGACGTAATACCTGGTCCCGTTGGTGAGCCCGGTGATCTGGTAGGAGGTCGCCGTGGTCAGCGGCAGGGTCGCTGCCGGGAGGGACGTGGAGTCGAAGCTCGTGGTGCTGTAGTAGATCTGGTAGTCCGTGGCCCCGGGGACCGCGGGCCAGGAGAGATTCAAGACGCGGTCGCCCGGAGTGATGGTCACCACTGGCGGGTTGGCAGGAGCCGAGGGCGCCGGCGGGTAGGTGTTGAAGGTGAGGCTTGCGTTGTTGGTGGTGAGTACCACGGCCCCGGAAGCCCCTTCGGCGGCCTGGATCCCTGCTCCGGCGGAGTCGCGGTAGTAGACCCGGTAACCGGTGACCTGGGAATCGGTGCTGGCGTTCCAGCCGAGGGAAACGGTACCCGGGGCAGTTTTCGATGTTATCGAAGAGGCGAGTCCGGTCACAACCGGTGGTCCATAAGTGACGATGTCGCTGAAGAGCCCCCCGTAGGCACCGATGTCCGAGGTCGTGGGATCGAAGGAGTTCGGGTACTGTGCCACGTTCCCGGTGCCCCGGCAGGGAGAGCCGCTTTGCAGGTGCAGGTTGTCGGGCGGGTTCGCGAAGAGGGGATCGAGCTGCGGGTGATCGGTGTTGGGGAGGTTATGGTCGCTCGTGGTGACGGTGATCCCGTTGCTCCCGTTACCGTAAAAGGCATTGTAGGTAGGCTGGGTGATACTGACCTGGGAGTCGATCGCCCTGCTGTTAAGGTCGAAGAGGTCGTTGATGATGGTGAGATCGGAGTTGGTGGCGATCCCGATGGAGTTGTTGTAGAAGGTGTTGTTGACCACGGCGGTTGAGCTGGAGCCGGTGTTCTGGATGGCGGTCCCCACCTGCTTGAAGATGCAGTTCTGGATGTTGGTCGCTTGGCTGCCGTTGAGGGAGATGGCTACCGAGCCGCCGGTGAAGGTGAACTTCCTGATGGAGACGTTTTTCATCCCGCCGCTGATGTTGAACACCGTGCCGCTGCCGTTAATGAACGTGTTGGCGGTGCCGGCCCCCACGATGGATATGCCGTTGAGATTGGTGTTGTTGAGGGTGACGGTGCCGGTGTAGGTCCCGGGCTGGACGGAGATGATGAAACTCAGGGAATTGTCGGCGGCGTAGGCACTGATGGCGTGCTGTATGGCGGTCTGGATGGTGGGGTAATCCCCCGTCGCCCCCACGGTAAGCGTCTGGGTGGTAGCGGCCACACCGGGTGAAACCATTGCTGCTACAAGCGAGCCTGCCCAAAGCAGGCGTTTCCACCAGGCGGCTTTCATGAACGAGTCCCTCTATAGGCAGGTGCGGGTGTCGAGACGTGAGGCAAAGTCGGTCCCCTTTCATTTAGCGGGCGATTATGACAAAGAAAGAAAAAAATTCAATCTTTTTAACGGCTGCTCCGGCTAAAAATGCGGCCAGGCCGGTTTCCGGTCTCTCCCTGGCCTCTCTCTGACTAAAATACCGGCCCTCGGTCTCACCCTGCCGCTGGTTAGTGAGCGGAGATCGGGCAAAAAAAGGGGCAGCCCGAAATGGGGCTGCCCGCTGGATCAAGAGAGCTATTCATCGCTGTGCTTCTTTTTCTTCTTGGACTTCTTGCTCTTTTTGCTCTTCTTCCCTTCGCCGGCGCTTGCCTGCTCCCGTCTCCCCTTCTTCCCTTTCTTTACTTTATGGGAGGACTTGGACTTCTTGGAGGCGTAGTGCTTGCGGTGGCTGCGCGGCTCGGGGGTGAGCTCGTCCTTGATGTTGCTCAGAAGGACCGTCGGCTCCTCGAGCTCGGGGTCTGCCTTGCGGGCCGCCTCCAGGGACGCCTTGGCCTCGGCGATGCGGCCGTTCTTCATCTGGACCCGTCCCATGGCGTTCAAGGCCTTGGCGTGGTCCGGCTTCAGCTTCACCGCCTCCTGGTACTCGGTGGTGGCGTTGTCGTAATCCTTCTTGAACTCGTAGACGAGCCCGAGCTTGTAGTGGGCGTTGGGATCGCTGGGAGCCAGCTCGACCCCCTCCTTCAAGAGGGCGGCCAGCTGGTCGTAGTTCTTGTTCTTGACGTAGATGGCGGTCAGGGCGGTGCGGGCCTCGTTGTCGTCCTTCTTGAGGCGGAGCACTTCCTGGTACTCCTTGGCGGCCTCCTCGGGGAGGTTCCGCTTCTTCTGGAGGTTGGCCAGCTCGCGATGGGCCTCGAGCGCGTCCTTGTCCAGCTTGATGGCCGCCTCGTATGCATCGGCCGCGGCCTGGAGGTCCTTGGCGTTGACGTAGGCGCGGGCCAATTTAATCTGCGTGATCGGGTCGGCGGGCTTGCGCTTGACGAGCTCCTTGTACTGATCGAGGGCCTGCGGGAAGCTCCCGCGCAGGGTATAGATGTCGGCCAGCCGCTGGCGGGCCTCCTCGTTGTCCGGGGTGGCGGTCAGCACTTGGCGGTACTCGACCACCGCCTCGTCCAGCAGGGCCTTCCGCTCATAGATGGTGGCGAGGTTGAAATGGAGCTGCGGGTTCTCCGCCTTGTTGCGAAGCGCCTCGCGGTAGTAGCGCATCGCCTCCTCGTCCTGGCCGCTCGCGAGCAGGCAGTCGCCCAGGCGCTGCATGGCCACCGGGTCGTTGGGCTCCTCGGCAAGCCTCAGGCGGTACTCCGAGATCGCCATCACGTAATCTTTATTCTTCTTGTACTCGTCGCCCAGCGCGGTGTGGTCGACCGCCGGGCGGGACTCCGGCCTGCTGGGAGCGATCCCGGCCAGCACCCGCTCGTAATCAGCGTTCTTCTGGTCGCCCTTCCTTGCGTACCCTTCGGCCAAAAGCCGGTGGATTTCCTTGTTGCCGGGATCGGCCAGCGCGGCCTGCTTCAGCTCCTTGACCGCCTTGTCGGTCTCCCCGTTGGTGAGCAGCAGCTGCCCGAGCCCGAGCCGAGCGGAGGCGTTCCCCGGCTGGATGGCCAGCGCCTTGCGGTACTCCTGCTCTGCCTTCTGGATCGAATCGCTCGCCTGGTAGGCGGCGGCCAGCTCCGCGTGGAGGGCGGGGTCGTCCGGGAAGGCGGCCACCGCCTCGTTGTAATGGAAGATGGCCAGCTGGTAGAGCTTCTTCTGGGCCAGGATGCGGGCCATGCCGGCGTTGTAGCGGGGATCACCCGCCTTGAGCCCGGCGGAGAGTTCCACCGCCGCCTCTTCGCTCGCCCCCTTCTTCAGGTGCAACAGCCCCATGTTCCCGCTGGCGGGATAGAAGTCGGGATCGATGGTCAGGGTTTCGCGGTACTCCTGGATGGCGGCGTCGGCGTTGCCGCTACGCTCCAGCTGGAGCCCCTTCAGGAAGTGGCCGGCGGCGCCGTTGGGGCAGAGCTCGATGACCCGCTTTTCGGTGTCGGCCCGCTTGGACTCGGACGCCGTGGGGGAGAGCTCCATGATCATCCTTTTGGCGTCGCGGCAGCTGTTGGAGCCCTGGAACGGCCAGGTGAAACCGGTCGCGAAGAGGGTCACCGCGATAAGCGATGTGCAGACTGCGTATCTTTTCATGTATGGCCCTTTGATGATGCTGGTGGTGTGGTCGGGGCGGACCTTCCGTCGCGCGTTTGCGATCGGGCCGCCTCCGGGGTTCGGGACGCGCCGCCAGGTTCGGGGAGCGGATCCGGCGTCCGGTGGTGCTGCTCGTGGTGAGGAAAAACAGCCCCCCGGCCGCCGGGAAGCGGGTGGTGTCGCCGGTTCGGGCGCTTCGGCCGGAACGTCAAATGGCTGACGGCCAACGGGGTTGCCGGATTATACACATCCCCTAGCGATAATTCAATCGCAATCGCGAAAAGATGAATGAAAACGGTTTCTTTTGATTCTCATGGTTGCGCTCGGGAGCGGCCGCTGATGAGGGCGGATTACCTTGACTTTCATGATAAAGATGGTTAAATCAACTGGACCGGCCGCCAAGAGGGCATTTGGCCGGTCTTTTTCGCTGACAAAACGCCGCAGGGAAGGCGGTACGAGCACCAAGGGGCAAGCATGCCGGTGATACCGAAGGAGCCGTTGGAGTGGCTGGATCTGTTCCGCCAGCAGATGGATGAGATCTTCCGCTACCTTTCCACCCTGGACGGGAGGGAGAACCTGGCCGAGCAGGAGGTCACCCCGCTGATCGACATGTTCCAGACCCCGGATTCCCTGGTTCTGGAGGTCGAGCTTCCGGGGTGCCGTCCCGAGGACGTCACCCTCAGCGTCTGCTGTTCCGCGCTGGTCATCGAGGCCGCCGCGCGCGACGAGGCGGGAGCCGGTGTCAACTATATCTGCCTGGAACGCTCGAACGGCCGCTACTCGAGGACCATCGAGATTCCCCCCGGCGTCAACCTGGACCGGGTGCGGGCCCGCTACCGGCGCGGCCTTTTGACCGTGGTTTTCCCCTGGTGCAGGGAGAGCAAGTCGCACATACGGGAGATCCCCATTGAGCAAGGAGATTAAGATGGAAAACAGGCAGGAAACCGAAGAGCTGAACATACCGGACGTTCTGCCGCTTTTACCTGTACGGGACGTGGTCGTGTACCCGTACATGATCCTCCCCCTCTTCGTCGGGAGGGAGATCTCGATAAATGCAGTAGATTACGCCCTTTCCAAGGACCGGATGATCTTTCTCGCCACCCAGCGGGACGTGGCCGACGAGGAGCCGGCACCCGACGGCATCTACCAGGTCGGCACCGTCGCCATGATCATGCGGATGCTGAAGCTTCCCGACGGCCGGGTCAAGATCCTGGTCCAGGGGCTCACCAAGGCGCGGGTCACCGAGTACCTGGCCGAAAAGCCCTTCTACTCCGTCCGCATCGACCGCATGCTCGAGCCGGCCTCCCAGGAGAACAGCCTGGAGGCCGAGGCGCTCATCCGCACCGTTAAGGAGGAACTCGGCAAGATCGTGGCGCTCGGGAAGGCGGTTTCTCCCGAGGTCATGGTGATCGTCGAGAACATGCAGGAGCCGGGGAGCCTGGCCGACCTGGTGGCGAGCAACATCGGCCTGAAGGTCGAAGAGGCCCAGGGGCTTCTCGAGGTGACCGATCCCCTCGAGCGGCTGAGAAAGGTCAACGACTATCTCAACAAGGAGAGCGAGCTCCTCAACATGCAGGCCCGCATCCAGTCGGCCGCCAAGGAGGAGATGGGCAAGAGCCAGCGCGAATACTACCTCCGCGAGCAGCTCAGGGCCATCCAGCAGGAGCTCGGCGAGACCGACGCCCGGAGCGAGGAGATCGCCGAGTTACGGAAATCGGTCGAGAGCGCCAAGATGCCGCAGACGGTGGAGAAGGAGGCCCTGAAGCAGCTGGGGCGCCTGGAACAGATGCATCCCGATGCCGCCGAGGCCGGCATGCTCCGTACCTACCTCGACTGGCTGGTCGACATCCCCTGGTCGAAGTCCACCAAGGACTCCCTGGAGATCAACCGCGCCTCGGAAATCCTCAACGAGGACCACTACTTCCTGGAGAAGGTCAAGGAGCGCATCCTCGAGTTCCTGGCGGTCCGTAAACTCAAGAAGAAGATGAAGGGCCCCATCCTCTGCTTCCTGGGCCCTCCGGGGGTCGGCAAGACCAGCCTCGGCAAGTCGATCGCCCGCGCCATGGGGAGAAAGTTCGTCCGCATTTCCCTGGGCGGCGTGCGGGACGAGGCCGAGGTCCGCGGCCACCGGCGCACCTACGTGGGAGCGCTTCCGGGCCGCATCATCCAGGGGCTGAAGCAGGCGGGCTCCAATAACCCCGTCTTCATGCTGGACGAGCTCGACAAGCTCGGCTCCGATTTCCGCGGCGACCCCTCCTCGGCGCTTCTCGAGGTGCTCGACCCGGAGCAGAACAACAGCTTCTCGGACCACTACATCAACCTCCCGTTCAACCTCTCGAACGTGATGTTCATCGCCACCGCCAACCAGATCGACACCGTGCCGGGGCCGCTTCGCGACCGCATGGAGGTGATCTCCCTCTCCGGCTACACCGAGGAGGAGAAGCTCGGGATCGCCAAGCGCTACCTGGTGCCGCGCCAGGTGAAGGAAAACGGCATCTCCGAGGAAATCGCCAACTTCTCGGAGGAGGCGCTCCGTACCATCATCTCCAAGTACACCCGCGAGGCGGGGCTTAGGAACCTGGAGCGCGAGATCGGGACCGTCTGCCGGAAGGTGGCCCGCAAGGTGGCCGAGAAGGGGGAGAAGCAGTTCCACATCACCGCCGCCACGGTACCCAAATACCTGGGTCCGCCCAAGTTTCTCCGCGAGGAGGAGATGGAGCGTAACGAGATCGGCGTCGTCACCGGTCTCGCCTGGACCCCGGTAGGTGGCGAGGTGCTCTTCGTCGAGGCGACCGTGATGAAAGGGAAGGGGGGGCTCACCTTGACCGGCCAGCTGGGCGACGTCATGAAGGAGTCGGTGCAGGCGGCGCTTTCCTACATCCGCACGCGCTCGGCCGAGTTCCAGCTTCCGGAAGACTTCCTCTCCAGCTTCGATATCCACGTGCACGTCCCGGCGGGCGCCATCCCGAAGGACGGACCCTCGGCAGGGGTCACCATGGCCACCGCGCTGGTATCGGCCCTCACCAAGACCCCGGTCCGCAAAGAGGTCGCCATGACCGGCGAAATCACCCTGCGTGGCAAGGTGCTCCCGATCGGCGGCCTCAAGGAGAAGATCCTGGCGGCGGCCCGGCTCGGCGTCACCACCGTGGTCATCCCGGTGCAGAACCACAAGGACCTCGAGGACGTCCCCAAGACCATCCTCAAGAAGCTGAAGATCGTCACCGCCTCCACCATCGACGACGTGTTGAAGGTGGCGCTCGAGAACTTCCCCCCCAAGGAGGCTTCGGCCGCCAAGTCGTCCAAGCCCCCGAAGGCCTCCCCCGCCAAGCCGAAAGCCGGACGGAGCCGGATGGTGGTTCCCACCGGCAAAGGGCCGGTCAGCGCCGGGGGTAAGGCTTGAAACTCGCAGAACTGGGCGAATTCGGCCTGATCGACAGAATCGCCAGCCGTGTCGCCGCTTCGCCCTCGGTCCCGCTCGGGATCGGGGACGACGCGGCGGCCCTGTTACCCACCCCCGGTACCCTCACCCTCATCACCTGCGACATGCTTTTGGAAGGGGTCCATTTCGACCTCTCCTTCGGAAATCCGCAGGCCCTTGGCCGCAAGTCGCTGGCCGTCAACCTCTCCGATCTCGCCGCCATGGGGGCCCACCCCCGTCAGTTCCTCCTGGGGATAGCTCTCCCTGCCGACGCCTCCATGGATGTGGTGGAAGGATTCATGGCCGGCATCCTGGAAACCGCCGGGCGGTACGGGGTGACTCTGGCCGGGGGGGATACCTGCGCGTCGAAGGGGGGGATGGCGATCTCCATCACGGCGCTCGGCGAACAGCGCCCGGAGCTGGTGGCCAAGCGAAGCGGCGCCTCGCCCGGTGACCTGGTCTTCGTGACGGGAACGGTGGGGGATGCGGCGGTGGGGTTGCGTCTTCTGCAGGAAGGGGCGCGGGACGGCTACCTCGTTTCCCGGCAGCTCGACCCGCAGCCGCGCGTGGCGGCCGGGGTGGCGCTTGCCGAGGCGGGTGTGCTGACGGCGATGATCGACGTGAGCGACGGCGTCTTGGCCGATCTCGGGCACATCTGCGAAGAGTCCGGGACCGGTGCCACCGTCGAGGCGGCGAAACTCCCCTTTTCGGACGAATACCGGGAGATCACCCAGCCCGACCCGTACGGGTTGGCCCTGTCCGGAGGCGAGGATTACGAGCTCCTCTTCTGCGCCCGCGGCGAAAACCGCCCCGAGATCGAGCGGATCTGCCGGGAGCTCGGGCTCAGGGTCTCGGTGATCGGCGAGATCGCCGCGGGAAGCGGGGTCCGCGTGACCGGTCCCGGCGGCGCCGAGTACCATCCCCCCAAGAAGGGGTTCGACCACTTCGCCCCTTCCGCTACTCCCCGGAAATCCTGACCGCCACCCGGCGCTCCCTCGGCCCGTCGAACTCGCAGAAGTACAGCGCCTGCCAGGTCCCCAGCAGCAGCTTACCCCGCTCCACCAAAAGTTTCTCGGAGGTGCCGATCAGGCTCGATTTGACGTGGGCGGCGGAGTTTCCCTCGGCGTGGGTGAAATAGTGGGCGTTGGGGACCAGGCGGTCGAGGCAGTGGGCGATGTCCCGCTTGACGGCCGGGTCCGCCCCTTCGTTGATGGTGACTGCCGCAGTGGTGTGGAGGACGAAAACGTCGCACCAGCCGGTGGTCACCCGCGAGCTCGAGATGAGATCTTCAACCTGCGCGGTGATGTCGATCAGCTCCGTCTGCTCCCTGCTCCTCAGTGTCAGGTACTGGATCATTTCCCCTCCTCCAATGCAATGAAGTCCCACGCCATCGGCCAGGCAACCATCAACGGTTCCCCCGCCCCTACCCCCTGCACGTATCTCACCATCTATCCTCGCCCGGCCTTCGGCACCCTCTCACTAAATGTCCGTTCGCCCACGATTAACGGTCCGGAGGGAGCTAACCGCGGGCGGAGATCCTGGATCTCAGCTTCCCGAGGTATTTGTTGAGCGGGTTCGCGCGGGAGAGGAAGGGAAGTACCGGCCGCTTCCTATGTCCGAGCTGGTTGAGGAGACGGGTAATCTGGGGATGCTTGCCGGTCCGCAGACCGAGCTGCAGCATCCTCATCGCCTCTTTTCTCCTCCGTGCGAGCAGGAATACCATCCCCAGCCGGAGGTAGTGCTCGGGATTCTTAGGCTCGTTTCTCAGGGCCTCCTGGCATAGTGCGGCGGCGTGATTGACGTTGCCGATGTGCAGCGCGATGGCCAGGGCGAGCTGGGAGAGGTACTCCGGGATACGGTCGCGGTCGACCGCCGCCTGCAGGAAACGATGGGCGTCTGCGTACCGTTTCCCGTCGAGCGCCTCGCTCCCGTACCGGTACAGCTCACCGGTCGACAGCGCAGAAATATCGTCATGAAGATGGGAGGTCATGGTGGCACCTTCTTGTTTCCATTATGATCAAGGGAGGGCTCTATTAATGTCTTATAGTGTTTACTATAGCATCGGCAAAGAATAAAGAAAGAATCGTACCCGGTGCGGGATCATTCCCCTTTCTCCCCCTTTGACAAAGGAAGGAAGTGAAAGCCTCGCGTGCTTGAAAAAAAAAACGATCTGTGCTCTAATTCGTCGCTGTGGAAGAGTGCGCGTACATAGGACTTGGCAGCAACCTCGGAGACCGTGAGCTGAACCTCCTGAGAGCGGTCGCCGAAATGGGAAAACTCCCCGCCAGCAAGATCACCGCCCTCTCCCCCTTCTATGAGACCGACCCGGTGGGGGGCGTTGCCCAGCCGAACTTCTACAACGCCGTCGCCCGCCTGGTAACCACCCTCGCACCCCTGGAGCTTTTGGAGGCCCTGAAGAAGATCGAGACCGCGGTCTTCAGGCGGGCCGACTCGGGGAAGTGGGGGCCGCGCAGCATGGACCTGGACATCCTCCTCTACGGGGACCGGGTTTTCGAGGAAGCAAGGCTCACCATCCCGCACCCCCGCCTCGCCGAACGCCGCTTCGTGCTGCAGCCGCTGGCCGATATCGCCCCCTCACTCCGCCATCCGATCCTGGGCAAGACTATGGCCGAACTGCTCGCCTCGCTCACCTCGACCGAAAAGGTGGTCAGGGTCTAGCCGGGGGGGATTTGCTCCCGGCCGCTGCCGGTCCCGGTTTACGGGACGGTCCGGGATAAGGAGCCGCAGATAACGGAAAAAGAAAACGCCGCGACGGAAACCTTCGAGGGTCCGGTCTGCGGCATTTATGTGTTCAACCACAAAGCACACTGGAGGAAGTAATGAAGTTTTTCATCGACACAGCTGACGTGCGGGAGATCCGCGAGGCACACGAACTCGGGCTGGTAGACGGCGTCACCACCAACCCCTCCCTGATCGCCAAGAGCGGCCGCCGCTTCGAAGACGTTATCAAGGAGATCACCGAGATCGTCGACGGCCCCATCTCGGCCGAGGTGGTTTCCCTCGAGCACGACGGCATGATCGCCGAGGCCACCGAGCTGGTCAAGATCCACCCCAACATCGTCATCAAGCTCCCGATGACCCCCGAGGGGCTCAAGGCCACCAAGACCCTCTCCTCCAGGGGAATCAAGACCAACGTGACCCTGATCTTCACCCCGATGCAGGCGCTCTTGGCGGCCAAGGCCGGCGCCACCTACGTCTCCCCCTTCGTCGGCCGCCTGGACGACATCTCCCAGGACGGCATGGGGATCATCGGCGAGATCAGGACCATCTTCGACAACTACAACTACCATGCCGAAATCATCGTGGCCTCGATCCGTAACCCGATCCACGTGCTGGACTCCGCCCTGATCGGCGCCGACATCTGCACCATCCCCTTCTCGGTCATGCTGCAGCTCTCCAAGCACCCGCTGACCGACGCCGGGATCAAGAAATTCCTGGAAGACTGGGAGAAGGTTCCCAAGTAGCACCTCGTCTCCCGGCCACGGAAGCGGCCAGGGGGAAACGCGCGGTGCCGGCAGCGAGGCCGGTCCCCGCGGTATCAACGGCGATACAAAAAAAGAAGGGCGGGTCGCGTGGACCCGCCCTTATCCTTTGGGGCGAACAACAAAAACAATAGAACGCGGATGACGCGGATTGAGCGGATCAACGCGGATCAAGCAAAGCGTTTAGTGTTAAGGCTTTTACCCTAAAACATTTATCCGCGTAATCCGCTAGATCCGCGTAATCCGCGTTCTATTAAGGTTTTAGTCTAAGCTCTTCTGTGACTCGCGCTTTTTCCGCTGCAGCTTCACATACACCGTGATGATGAGAGCGGAGACGATGAGCACAATCGCCAGTGCGTGGTGGGAATACCGCATGATCAGGTCCTGGTTGCTCCCGATGAAGTAGCCGATGTAGGTGAGCACGGTCACCCAGATGCCGGCACCGAGCACGGTGTACAGGGAGAACCGGACGTGGTTCATCCCGGAAAGCCCGGCGGGAAGCGAGATCAGGTGGCGCACCACCGGCAAGAGCCTCCCGATGAAGGTGGATATCTCCCCGTGACGCAGGAAGAAGCCTTCCACCTTGGCAAACTTCTCCTCGGTGATGAGGACGTATTTCCCGTATTTCAGCACGAGGGGACGGCCGAGGAAGCGGGCGGCGAAGTAGTTGGCGTAGGCCCCGATCAGGCTTCCCAGCGTGCCGCAGAGGATGGCGAGGGGAGCACTCATCTGCCCCTGCTGGGCCAGGTAGCCGGCCGGTGGCATCACCAGTTCGCTGGGGATCGGGATCACCGAGCTTTCCATCGCCATCAGCATGAAGATGCCGGGGTATCCCATGGCCCCGATGGTCTTTACCAGCCAGTCGATTGCTTCGTGCATCGCTAACTCCGTTCGTGGTTTGATCGACCAGGCATCTTATACGGCTCCGGCCAAAAAAACGACAAAAAATTTTCATCCCTTCCTGCCTGCTTCGTCACCTCCCCGTTTCCTCGCCCCTTTCCGGTGAGCGGGTGGCCGCAGGCGGGTGTGGGAAGACTTTAACGCCTTTAGGAGGATTATTTGAACAAGCAGACCTACGTGATCGGACACAGGAATCCCGATACCGACTCGGTGGCCTCGGCCATCGCGTACGCGGAATTGAAGCGGGAGCTGGGGAGAAAACGGGTGACCGCCGCCATGGCGGGCCCTTTGAACCCGCAGACCACCTGGCTCCTCAAACGGCTCGGTCTGGAGGCGCCGCTCTACCTGGCAGACGTCCATCCCAAGGTACGCGACGTCATCTGCCGCACCCCGGTGTCGGTCCCGGCCGACGCCCCGCTGCTGGCCGCGATGGAGCTGTTCCATCACAACAATATCCGCATGCTCCCGGTCCTGGACAACGCAGGGGTCCCGGTCGGGGTGATCCCCCTTTTACGGGTGGCCGAGTGCTCGCTTCCCACCGGGGTGGAGTCGCTTCGCAAGCTCACCGCTTCGCTCTCCACGGTATCCGCCTGCCTCAATGGGAATTTCTTCGCCGGTGAGCCGGGAGTCGAGGTGGAGAGCCTGAACCTCATCGTGGGGGCCATGCGCGAGGAATCGTTCACGGCGCGGATCTCCCCCTTCGAACCGGAGTCCCTGGTCGTTGTGACCGGCGACCGGCGCAGCATCCAGCTCGCCGCCATCGAGCGCGGCGTGCGGCTTCTCGTGGTGACCGGCGGGCTGCCGGTGGACGAGGACCTGGTCAAGCTCGCCGCCGAGCGCGGGGTCGCCATCCTCAGCACCCCCTTCGATACCGCAACCACCGTCGCCCGCATCCGGCTCTCCACCCCGGTGAGCGAATTGGCCGATGCCTCCTTCGAGACGATGGGAGTCGGGGAGCCGCTCACCCACCTGAGGGAGAAACTCATGCACGTCTCGGCGGTGCTGGCGCTGGAAGGGGACGGCACGCTGGCCGGGGTGGCCACCAAGTCCTCGCTCCTGGCCCCTCTTCCCTACGCGCTGATCCTGGTCGACCACAACGAGCTTTCCCAGGCGGTCCCCGGCGCCGAAGAGATCGAGATCGTCGAGGTCATCGACCATCACAAGCTCGGCAACGCGCCCAGTACCCATCCGATCACCTTCCTGGCCGCTCCGGTCGGAAGCACCTGTACCATGGTCGCCACCCTCTATCAGGACCAGGGGGTGACCCCGCAGCCGCACGTCGCCTCGCTGCTTTTGGCCGGGATACTCTCCGACACCGTGATCCTCAAGTCCCCCACCACCACCCAGCGCGACCGTGACGCCGCAGCGGAGTTGGCAGCCATCTCCGGGCTGGAGATCGAATCCTTCGGCGCCGAGATCTTCGCCGCCTCGGGCGCGCTTTCCGGCTACGGGAGCCCCGACCGGGTGGTCGGCTCGGACTTCAAACAGTTCTCCCAGGGGGAATTGAAGTTCGGGGTAGGGCAGGTGGAGGTCTTCGGCTTCAGCGAGTTCGAGTCGATGAAGAAGGATCTCAAGGCGGCGCTTGCCGCGCTTCGCAAGAAGGACGACCTGGAGATGGCGGGGCTCATGGTCACCGACATCGCCACCGAGAGCACCCTCTTCATGATGGAGGGGGGCGAGCGCTTCATCCGCTACATGGGATACCCGCAGCCCGAGCCGCAGCTCTTCGAGATGAAGGGGGTCATGTCCCGCAAGAAGCAGCTGGTTCCGCACCTTCTGAAGGTGTTGGGAGGAAACTGATATGGCCTCCTTGCTGGAGAGATTGGCCGCCCGGGTGATGGTCGGCGACGGCGCCATCGGCACCATGCTGTATGCCAAGGGCGTGGCGCTGGAAGCAAACTTCGAGCACCTGAACCTGGTCCGTCCCGAGCTGGTGCTGGAACTCCACCGCGAGTACCTCGATGCCGGCGCCGGCGTGATCGAAACCAACACCTTCGGTGCCAACGCGGTCAAGCTATCCGCCATCGGGCTCGGTCACAAGGTGGCGGAGATCAACCGGCAGGGGGCACGGCTGGCGCGCCAGGCCGCCGGCGGGCGCGATGTGCTGGTGGCCGGCTCGATGGGGCCCCTCGGGCGCGGCAAGGGGGAGCTCTCCGGCGAGGAAGTCCGGGAGGCCTTCCGGCTCCAGAGCGCGGCACTCGCCGAGGGGGGCGTCGATCTTCTGCTGCTGGAGACCTTTGCCGAGGTGGAGGAACTGGAGGTCGCCGTCTCCGCGGCCAAGGAGACCGGTCTTCCGGTGGTGGCCAATCTCGCCTTCGGCGAGGGGGGGCGGACCGCCGGGGGGGGCGAGGCCGAAACCGCGGTGGCGAGACTCGAGGCCGCGGGGGCCGACGTGGTGGGCGCGAACTGCGGCGCCGGTCCCCTGGCCCTGTTGGCAACCATCAAACGGATGGCCGCCGCGACCTCGCTTCCGCTGGCCGCCTACCCGAACAGCGGCTTCCCCGAGTACCTCGATGGGCGCTATATCTATCGGGCCACTCCCGAGTACTTTGCCTCCATGGCCAGGGAACTGGCCGCGGCCGGTGCCTCGCTGATCGGCGGCTGCTGCGGCACCACCCCCGAGCATATTGCCGCCATGGCCAAAAGCCTCGCGGGGATGGTTCCCGCCCCCCGCGCTTCGCGGGTCCCGGCCCCGGCGGCAGCTCCCGGGGAGGAGAGGGGGACCGAGCCGGCCGGCTTTCTGGCCGGGTGGGGCAAGCGAATGGTCATCACCGTCGAGCTCGATCCCCCCAAGGGGCTCGACTGCTCCAAGGTGGTAGAAGGGAGCCGGGCCCTCAAGGAGGCCGGCGCCGACGCCATCAACCTGGCCGAGAATCCCCTCGCGCGGGTGCGGATGGGGACCATCGCGCTCGCGTCGCTGGTGCGCAGGGAGGCGGGGATCGAGGTCATTGCCCACATCACCTGCCGCGACCGCAACCTGATCGGTATGCAGTCCGAGCTGATGGGGGCGAGCCTCCTGGGGGTCACCTCCATCCTCGCCGTCACCGGAGACCCGGTCAGCATGGGGGAAGAAGCGGGCGCTTCCTCGGTCTTCGACCTGAACTCCTTCACCCTCATCAAGCTCTTGAACGACCTCAACCGCGGGGTCAACGCCCAGGGAAACCCGATCGGCTCCGGGGGCGGTTTTACCGTCGGGGCGGCCTTCAACCCCAACGTGCAGAAGATGGAGGTCCAGGTCGGCAGGCTCGTGAAGAAGGTAGCCAACGGTGCTACCTTCGCCCAGACCCAGCCGATCTACGACCTCTCCGTGCTGGAGCGGATGGTCGAGCTGACCGCGGAGGTTGGGATCCCCGTCCTTCCCGGGGTGCTCCCCCTGGTGAGCGGGAGAAACGCAGAATTTCTCCATAACGAAGTCCCCGGCATCGTCATTCCCGATCACATCCGGGCACGCATGGCCGGTAAGAGCGGCGACGAAGGGGTGGCTGAAGGGTTGGCCATCGCCAAGGAGTTCATCGAGGCGGCGCTTTCCAAGGTAGGCGGCTTCTACCTGATCCCCCCCTTCGGCAAGTACCCCATCGCTGCCGAACTGGTCAGGTTCATCCGGGAGCGGGAGCGCTGACTCCCCACTTTTTCAAAGCCAACCAAAAGGTCCCCCCCTTGTCAAAGGGGGGACAGGGGGGATTTGAAGTTGGGTCGATGAGAGCCAAATCCTCTTTACTCCCCCTTTTTCGAAGGTGGCTTCATCGTTTTCTGATATTTGACCTGCATCAATTCAATTGCTCATCAAGGAGTAGATTATGAAAAAGGACATCCTGGAGAAGGGGGCGATCATCCAGCGGGACCGGGAAACATACGCCATCGCTCCCCATTTCCCGGGCGGCTTCACCGACAGCGCCACCCTCCGGAAGATCTGCGACGTGGCCGACAAGTACGGCCTCGCGCTGAAGCTCACCTCGGCGCAGCGGATCATGATGGTTGGCGCCAAGGAGGAGGATCTCGACGCCATCTGGGGCGAGCTGGCCCAGCCGCAGGGAGCTCCCATCGGCCTCTGCGTCAGGAGCGTCAAGATCTGCCCCGGCACCACCTGGTGCAAGCGCGGCGTCCAGGATTCCGTATCCCTCGGGTTGAAGATGGACGCCATCTACCACTCGATGGTGCTCCCCAACAAGATGAAGATGGGGATCTCCGGCTGCCTCCTCGCCTGTGCCGAATGCCACACCAAGGACATCGGCGTGATCGGGACCGCCAAGGGGTGGCGGATCGTGGTCGGCGGCAACGGCGGCGTGAGGCCCCGGCTGGCCGATCTCCTGGTCGACGATGTGCAAAGCGAGGAAAAGGTATTGGAGATCGTGGCGCGGGTCGTCGATTTCTACAAGAACGCCAGGAGCGAGCAGCGCCTCGGCAAGACCGTCGAGGCGATGGGGATCGAAGCCTTCCGGCAGGCCGTTCTCGGAGAGGCCGGCAGCCAGGCTGCTTCGGTTGATGGGGAGGCTTGAGTGGCGTTAGTTCAGGATCAGCTCTTTACCAGGATCAAGAACCGGGTCGGCAAGGCGATCGCCGACTTCGACCTCATCTCCGAGGGTGACCGGATCGCGGTGGCGGTCTCGGGCGGCAAGGATTCCTACGCGCTGCTCCACATCCTGGAGACGCTGCGCAGGCGCGCGCCGGTGCGCTACGAGCTGGTGGCGGTCAATATCGACTCCGGCTACCGCGGCTTCCGCGCCGACATCATCGAGGAGCATCTCAAGGAGCATGGCTTCACCTATCACATGGAGAAGACCACGCACTACGACATCATCTCGGAGAAGCGGCGCCCGAATTCGTCTTACTGCTCGATCTGCGCGAGGCTCAAGCGGGGAACCCTGTACGGGCTCGCCCAAGAGCTCGGTTGCAACAAGCTTGCGCTCGGGCACCACATGGATGACTTCATCGAGACCCTGCTCCTCAACCAGTTCTTCGTGGGGAGCCTCAAGGCGATGTCCCCGAGCATGTTGGCCGACAACGGGGTCACCACCGTGATCAGGCCCCTGGTCTACGTTCAGGAGCAGGAGATAATCCCGTTCTCGCGCAACAACCGGTTCCCGGTGGTCTGCTGCTGCTGCCCGGTCTGCGGGAAGGCCGACTTGCAGCGAAAGAGGATGAAGGAGTTGCTGGCCGGCTTGGAGCGGGAAAATCCCGTGGTGAAGAAGAGCCTCTTGAAGGCACTGTCGAACGTCCATCCGCGCCATTTGCTGGACCGTGGTTTGACCAGGAAATAACCCTCCTGACGAAGATCCTCCACGATGTCCTTAACGGTCAGATACCCGCAGTAGATGACTATCGGCACGGCTGCTACGACCATCGGTTCCATATGACTCTCCTCCCTTTCGGTGATGATACGAGGTTACAGGAGGAGTGCGACATAATAAGTCGCAATTGCTGGGTGTGCCGTTATTGATTGATCGGGAGGGACTAATTCAGATGGAAGGTGAAACTAATGTCGGATAAGCGGCTTCAGCGTGTCAGGTTAATCGTCCAGTGGTCTTTTCTCTTCTTCTCCCTCTACCTCGGGGTGGCTTTCTACCAGTTCGTCCTGCATTTCAGGAGCAACGCCCCTTTCGTTGAGCGTCCCGACGGAGTGGAGGCCTTTCTCCCCATATCCGGCCTCATGAGCCTTAAGGTCTGGATGGTGACCGGCAAGATCACCACCATCCACCCGGCGGCGCTGGTCATGTTCCTGGCTGCCATTTTGGTCTCCCTCTTTTTCAAGCGTTCCTTCTGCTCCTGGATCTGCCCGGTCTCGACCTTCACCGAGGTACTCTGGAAGTCCGGGCAGGCGGTCATGACCAGGAACTTCCAAGTCTGGCGCCCGCTCGACTGGCTCCTGCGCCCCATCAAGTACATCCTGATGGCGCTCTTTCTGATCGCCATTCTCGTGGTGATGTCGCCGGACAACGTCAACTCCTTCCTGGCCGACGACTTCAACAAGATCGCCGACGTCAAGATGCTCGATTTCTTCCTGAATCTCGGCGGCATCGGGCTCTTCGTGATCACCTCGCTCTTCTTCCTCTCCTTCTTCTTCAGAAACCCCTTCTGCCGGTTCCTCTGCCCCTACGGCGCGCTGCTCGGCCTGGTATCCCGGCTCTCCCCGGTCAAGGTGGAGCGTAACGCCAGCGCCTGCATTTCCTGCGGTGGGTGCAACAAGGCGTGCCCGTCGCACATCGAGGTGATGAAGAAGGAGCGGGTCTGCTCCGAGGAGTGCATCGGCTGCCTGCGCTGCGTGAGCGCCTGCCCGAAGCCGGAGGCTTTGAAGCTGAAGGCGAAGAACGGGAAGGTCGTTCCCGGCGTGGTCTTCGGCGCCCTCGTGGTAGTCGTCTTCGTCGGAAGCAGCCTGGTGGCGCGGGCGACCGGTCACTGGCACACCTCGGTCACCAGGGGTGAATACCAGGACCTGATCTACAAGCTCGACAAGTCGAAGCAGCCGGAGAAGATCGAGAGCTTCCACTGACAGCATAGGTCCCATAAGACCCCGATGACCTATAAAAAAAGGGGGCGGCTTGTGGCCGTCCCCTTTTTTGTCGTTTACTGGTTTTGCTACCCTTCTTCTTCTTCTCCCAGCGCGATGTCGCGGTAGGCGCGGTCCTCTTCGAAGCGCTTGGTCTGGGCCTGCTGCTTCTCGAGATCCGCCTTGCACTTGACGCAGTGGCGGGCGAAGGGGACGATCTTCAGCCTCCCGATGGGAATCTCCTCTTCACACTCTTCGCAGATGCCGTACTCACCTTCTTCAAGACGGAGCAGGGCCTCGTCGATATTTTTAAGCTTTTCGCGCTCGCGGTCACCCAGCAGGAGGCCGAGCTCGCGGTCGCGTTCGCTGGAAGCCTGGTCGTAGATGTCGCCGCTCGGCTCGTTGACCGGAACGTCGGAGCCGGACTTCACCGTCTTATTGATTTCTTTAAGCGTCTCCTCTTTCATCTTGAGGAGCATCGCTTTCATTTCTTCCGGTTTTTCGGTCATATTTGAATTCACTCTCCGTTTTGTAGGGTGGTCGGTCAAAGCGACGCAATAATACAGCAAAGTGGAAAGGTGTCAAGCAAAAGGCGGCTCGATTATCTCTCCGATTAAGTCGTAGTCCGACGAGTCCGTGATCTTAAGTCTAACGATATCGCCTACATTTGCGTTGCCGGCCGTGATGTATACGAGACCGTCCACATCCGGCGCCTGCCTGGACGAGCGCCCCTTCAGAAGGAGCTCGGTCTCCTCGCTGTATCCCTCCACCAGTACATCTTCTTCACTGTCCACCAGGGTGCGGTTGTGCTTGAAGGAAACCCTGGCCTGGGTGCGCATGAGCTTCTTGTGACGCTCGCGCTTGACCCGTTCGGAGACCTGCTCCGGCATGTCGGCGGCCGGGGTCCCCTCCTCGCGGGAATAGCAGAAGACCCCGAGACGGTCGAAGCGGGTCTCCTCCACGTACTGCAGCAGTTTCTTGAAGTCGTCGTTGGTCTCGCCCGGGAAGCCGACGATCAGCGAGGTGCGGATAGCGATGTCGGGGATCTCGCTCCTGAGCTTCGCGATCAGGGTGCGGATCTGCTCTTCGCTGGAGCGGCGCCCCATCCCCTTCAGGACCGGGTCGGCGATGTGCTGGATCGGGAGGTCGAGGTACTTGCAGACCTTGGGCTCCGTCTTGATGAGCTCGATCAGCGAGTCGGTCACCCCGTCCGGATAGGCGTAGAGAAGCCGGATCCACTTGAGCCCTTCCATCTTGGCCAGCTCGCGGACCAGTTGCTCGAGGTTCGGTTTGTCGGCCAGGTCGCGCCCGTAGGCGGTGATGTCCTGGGCGATCAGGTTGAGCTCCTTCACGCCCCCCTCGACCAGTTGCCTCGCCTCGGCGAGGAGCACCGGCAGCGGCCGGGAACGCATCGCGCCGCGCAGGGCCGGGATCACGCAGTAGGCGCAGTTGTTGGAGCATCCCTCGGCGATCTTGAGGTAGGCGGTGTAGTGCGGCGAGGACTGCAGGCGCGGAAGCTCGTCGTTGTAGACGAAGTTCGGATCGCCCGTGTAGCAGAGCTGCCCTTCGGTGTTGCGCTTCTCCGCCACGATCTCGGCGATGCGGGGGTAGTCCCCGGTGCCGATGAAGATGTCGACCTCGGGGAGCTCCTTGACCAGCTCCTCCTGGTAGCGCTGCGGAAGACAGCCGGTCACGATCAGCATGTGGCAGCGGGCGTCGTGCTTGCGGTCGGCCAGGTCGAGGATGGTGTCGATACTCTCCTGCTTGGCCTCCTTGATGAAGGAGCAGGTGTTGACGATGATGATGTCGGCCTGGGTTTCGTCGGTGGTGATCTCGTACTCGTCCTTCGAGAGGTAGCCGAGCATTACCTCGGCATCCACCAGGTTCTTGGGGCAGCCCAGGCTCACCAGGCTTACTTTTTCTTTGGTCTTGGTGCTCAAACTCTAGCTCCTGAAGTTTACGAACTGCATGTCGATGTCGAGATCCTTCGCCTTGAGGGTCTTGATGACCTCCTGCAGATCGTCGATGTTCTTACCGGTCACCCGGACCTGGTCGTCCTGAATCTGGCTCTGGACCTTCAGCTTGGTATCCTTGATGACCTGGCCGATCTCCTTGGCCTTCTCCTTGGAAATCCCCATCTGGAGGGTGATCATCTGGCGCACCATTCCGCCGGAGGCCGCCTCGGCCTTACCGTACTGGAGCGCCTTGGGGGAGATGTCCCTTTTGACGAACTTGGACTGGAGGATGTCGATGATGGCCTTGAGCTTGTAGTCGTCGTCGGCCAGCACCTTGATGGCATCCTTCTCGAGGGTCACCTCGCTCTTGGTTCCCTTGAAGTCGTAACGCTGGGCGATCTCCTTGACCGCCTGGTTCACGGCGTTGTCGACCTCCTGCAGATCTACCTTGGATACGATGTCGAATGACGGCATACGGCACCTCCTTGCAAATAGTAAGTATGAATCGGTCAACCCCATCCTCGCCTATGCCCTTCCCTTGAAGGGGAGGGGGGCGATCGGAAGGGGAGATTAAGTTACGGGAGCCGTGCGCTACCCTGCTACCGCCTGGCTAGCGGCTCTTGACCACCTCGACCCCGGCGGGGACCTTGAAGTTGAACCGGCCGGCGTCGATCCCCCGGTTGGTTCTGACCCCGCTGTACTCCATCCTGGTCACGTTGCCTGCGTGGTCGATGACCGTCGAGGCGAGGACCGGGAAGGGGGTGCTCGCCTCCCCACGGGAGACCATGGACTCCACCGCGGAGCCGTCGATCACCAGCTGGAGCTTGGCCATGGCCGGGTTCTTGCTCTTCGGGGTGAGCTCGAGGACGTAGTTCCCTTTCCGGTCGCGCGACTCCTTGGCGAAGGCGATGTCGAAATCCTTCGATACGTGGCCGAGCCCGGTCAGGTAGTTCATGGCGACCCCGTTACCCTCCCTGAAGAGCTGGGCCAGGTCCATCACCATCACCTGCTTCTGGTCGGGAAGGTAGTACCAGACCTTCTTCCCGTTGGAGACGATCTGCTGCTTGGGCTTGGTGTAATCGAAGCGGAACATGGCGTCCTTGCCGGATCCCTTCTTGATGTAGAGCTCGCCTCCCCCTTTCTCCTCGCGCTTCATGGCCTTGATGGTGGTCCTCTGGCTGAAGTCGGCTTTCAGGTCGTGGAGGGTTGCGTATCCCTGTTCCAGGGTGCGGACCACCTGGGGGAGGTCGGCAGCCAGCGAGAGGGTGCTCCCCATCAACAGGACGAGCAGGGAAAGGGTAACGGTCTTGGCGATTTTCATAGTCCACCTCTCAAAAGATGTAAAGGCGACCTGTGCGCTGTCGCCTTCGTGATGGAACTCCTGTTTCGTATAAACGGCGGCGGGGATTTCCCGTTGCCGCTTCCGCAAGCTTGACCGGAAATTCTGCCACACAACCGGAAACCGTGCAAGGCATTTGTGGCGTCGGGAGGGGTGCGCCGGGGCGGTGAGTCACCGGGCTCCAAGACCGGCGACGATGGCGGCGAGCGACTCCTTGGCGGGCATGAGGAACAGGCTTCCCCCGCAGAGCGCTTCGGAGATGGAGAAGACGGTATCGACCATGACTACCGGCTCCTGGCGGCTCCCCTGGCCGGCCATCTCCCCGACGATGGACCCGGCCTGGCCGGAGACCAGGGTGGGAATGGACGGGAGCAGGGTCATCTTCAGCATGTTGCCGAGCGCATTGAGGCAGGCGGAGGCGAGGATGTTGCCGATCTCCTTCAAGGTGGAGACCTCGAGCTCCGATAGGAGATTCTTCCCCTGGAAATCCTTGCCGAGCAGCAGTTCCAGCATCCGGCGGGCGTCCCGTTCCTTGAGCAGCACCAGGATGGACCCCCGCACGTTGCCCAGGATCTGCAGGGAGAGTCCCAGCACCGGTTCGGTTTCCATGACGCCGGAGGCCGCGGCGCTCTCCACGAGCCGCAGCCGGGGGGCCTCGATGTCGACCCCCTTCCCCATCAGCTGGCTCAGGGCGGTGGCGGCATGACCCATGCCGATGTTGCATGCCTCGGTCAACGCGTCCAGTTCGGCAGGCTTGAGGATAGACATCGTCTCTCTCCGGGACCGGGTGTCAGAGCAGGTCCGCCAGGTCTAGAATGGTTACCAGTTCCCCGTCCCCGAGGATGGCCCCGCCGGCCAGGCCGACCAGCTTGGAAAGCGGCCTCCCCAGCGGTTTCACGTAGAGCTCGTGCTGGCCATGCATCCGGTCCACCACGATCCCCACCCGGCGCCCCTTGGCCTCGGTAACGAAGAGCGGCACGATGCCAGTCGGGAAGCGCCCCAGCGGAAGCCCGAGCACCCGGTTGAGGCTCAGGAGCTGGACCGGCTCCTCGTCGAGGTAGAAGATCTGGCGCTTGCCGATGGTCTCGACCTGGTCGCGCCGCAGCTCGACCGTACGGTGCACGGAGGTCACCGGCACCCCCACCTTCAGCGGGCCGCACTGGACGATGAGGGCGTGGATGATGGCGATGGTCATCGGCAGCCTCAAGGTGAAGCTGCTCCCCTTGCCCGGCTCCGATTCGATGATGAGGGTCCCCCCCATCTTCTGAACCGAGGCGTTGACGGCGTCCATGCCGACCCCGCGGCCGGAGACCTCGGTCACCTCGCGGGCGGTCGAGAAGCCGGGGATGCAGGAGAGCATCAGCGCCTGGCGGGGGGAGAGGCGCTCCGCCTCGTCCTGGGTGATGACCCCCTTGGCGAGCGCCGCCTCGATCATCCGCTGCGGGTCCATCCCGCGTCCGTCGTCGCTTACCGTGATGAGCACCCGGTCGCGGTCCCGGGAGACCGCCAGTTTCACGAGCCCTTTGGCCGTCTTGCCTGCCGCCAGCCGCTCCTGCGATCCCTCGAGACCGTGGTCGACGGCGTTTCTCAGTATGTGGTTCAGCGGGTCGATCAGCTGCTCGAGAATGCCGCGGTCCAGGCCGATCTCGCGCCCCTCCAGCTCGAAGTGGAGTTCCTTGCCGACCCCCTTGGCGAGCGAGCGGACCGAGCGCTGGAAGCGGTCGCAGATGATCTCGAAGGGCATCAGGCGCACCTTCATGACCTCGTCGTGCAGCGAGCGCAAGAGCTTCCCGTTTTCGGAGATGGCGTCGTCGAGCTCGGGGGAGCCCAACTCGCGGCCGATGTTCAGCAACCGGTGCTTGTTGGTGATCAGCTCGCCGGTCAGGTTGATCAGGTGGTCGAGGAGCTCGGTCCTCACCCGCACGGTGATCAGCTCCCCCGCCTGCTCCCGTTCCGCCAGCGGGGCGGCCGGTGGGGCGGCCAGCGGAGCGGCCGACGGGGTGGCCAGAGGGCCCGGCGGCTCAGGCGCCGCTGCTGTTTCCGCCGCGGCGGGCTGCCCCGCCGGGGAGGGGGGGGCGCCCGGGGCTTCTCCTTCCGGGGCTTGGGGCGGCGCTGCGCCCCCCGGCTGATAGCTCCGCACCCTGGCCGGGAAATCTCCCACCATCCTGCGCGGCACGAGGTCGGCGGCCACGTCGTTCAGGAGCCCGTCGATAAGGTCGGTTCCCTCCAGGAGGAGATCGGCGATCCCCGCGTCGAAAGGAAGCCCTCCGTCGCGGACCTTGATCATCAGGTCCTCCATCCCGTGGGCCACCTCCACCACATCCTGGTACTCCATGGAGGCGGCCATCCCCTTGAGGGAATGGGCGGCCCTGAAGAGCCCGTCGATGGAGGCACGGTCGGAGGGGGATTCCTCCAACGCCACCACCTGGTTGCCGATGTTCTTCAGGTACTCCCTCGCCTCGGAGAGGAAGAGATTTCGGTACTGCGACATATCCATGGAATCAGCCTTCGACCACTTCCCTGACTACCCGGGCCACCAGCTCGGGGTTGAACGGCTTGACAATGAAGGCCTTGGCGCCGGCCTCGGTGGCCGAGGCGGTGAGGGTCTCCTGTCCCATGGCGGAGCACATGACGACCCTGGCGGCCGGGTCGATCGTCATGATCTCCCTCAGGGCGTCGATGCCGGTCTTGTTGGGCATCACGATGTCGAGCGTGGTGACGTCCGGACGGCAGTCGCGGAATTTCGTCACCGCCTCGTCGCCGTCGGCAGCCTCCGCCGCGACCTCGAATCCCTCACCTTCCAGGATGTCGCGGAGCATCTTCCGCATGAAGAGCGAGTCGTCCACTATCATGACCGTCTTGGCCATCTACCTACCTCCCTCCGTTGCTACGAATTCTTTTTGAGCCCCTGTTCCAGGCTTTCCACCAGGCGATCCACCGCCAGCAGGCGGAAGGTCCCGTGCTCGGTCTCCAGCGTTCCGGTGGCGATCGGGTCCCCCTCCAGCGGGGCGGCCCCCAGGATGGCGCCGGCCGGCAGGATGGAGCGCACGCCGTCAACCAGCAGGGCCAGGTGGGCTATCTTGGTGTCCAGTACCAGCACCTTCCCGTGCTTTCCGCCCCCTTCCCGTCCGATGAAACGTTCGAGGTCGACCAGGGCGGTGAGGTTCCCGTGGAAGTTGATCAGTCCCACGAAGTGGCGCGGGGCCCGGGGGAACGGGTAGCTCGGCTGGAGCTCCATCACCTCGCAGACCTCGTGCAGCGGGAAGGCAAGCTGCTCGCCTCCGGCGCTGAAAAGGAGCAGGCGCTCCTCCATCACGGCGCGACCTCTTCGCCGGCCTGAAGCGGCTCATCGAGATCGAGGAGGGGGTCGGGCTCCCCGGCCAGCTGGAATTTCTCCACCGACCGCAACAGCGATTCGGCCAGCTTGGAGAGCTCCTGGGTCTGGTAGACCATCTCCTGCATGGCGGCCGACTGCTCCTCGGTGGCAGCGGAGACCTCCTGGGTGGAGGCTGCATTGTCCTCGGCAACCTTGGCGATCTCGTCGATCATGGAGACCATCTTGCCGGCGCCGTCGGTCTGCATCTGGGAGAGGTCGGCGATGGAGTTGGCCTTACGCTCGGTCTCGATGACGGTGCCGAGGATCTGCTTGAAGGCGTCGCCGGTGGTGTCGATGTTTTTCTTCCCCGCCACCACGTTGCGTGAGCTCTCGGTGATGGTCTCCTGCAGCTTGTGGCTCTCCACCTTGACGAGGCCGATCATGTCGAGGATCTCGGTGGCGCTCTTGGCGCTGCCGTCGGCGAGCTTTCTCACCTCCTCGGCGACCACCCCGAACCCCTTGCCGTACTCGCCGGCGCGGGCCGCCTCGATGGAGGCGTTCAGGGCGAGGAGGTTGGTCTGGCGGGCCATCTCCACGATGAAGTCGGCGATCTTGCCGACCTGCTGGAGCTTGCCGTTTAAGTCCATGAACTGGAGGCTGATCAGCTCGACCGAGTCGAAGAAGCTCTTCATCCGCTCCAGGGAGTCGTTGGCGAGCTCCTCGCCGCGCTGGGCGGTGAAGCTCGTGTCGCGGGCGGCCTTGGCGGTCTCTTTGGCGCGGCGGGCAACCAGGTCGACCGAGATGGCCATCTCGTGGATCACCTTGGAGCTCTTGGTGACCATCTCCGCCTGGTTCTCGGCGCCGCGCGAGATCTGCTCGATGGCCTGGGCCACCTCCTCGGTGGAGGCGTTGATCTGCAGCGCGGTGGAGGAGAGGGTGCGGGAGGATTCCGAAACCCGCTCCGAGGTCCCCCTGATCTGGCGGACCAGGATCCTCAGGCTCTCCACCATGGTGTTGATGGAGACCGCCATGTCGTGGGTCTCGTCGGGGAAGCGGGGCTGGCCGACCGGGACGTCCTTGGAGAGATCCCCCTTGCTGATGGCGTCGGTGGCCCCCCGCAAGAGCGAGATGTTCTTGGTGAAGCTTTTCGAGAAAAAAGAGCCGAGGATCAGGCCGATGGTGAGCGCCACCGTGTAGGTGAGGAGGGTGGTGACCGGTGGTGAGTAGCCGAGACCGCCGACCCAGGAGGGGACGAAGGCGGTGCTTCCGACCACGGCCAGGAATCCGAGGATGAATTTGTAGCCGATCTGGATGTACATATTGCCATGCTCCTTTTTCTGTGAAGCTTTTACGAACTAGAGAACCCGGTAGATCCTCTCCACCGGACAGACGGTCCGGAAGCGACGGCGGACCGAGCCGAAGATGGTCTCGGACTTGCCGAGCACCAGCATCCCGCCGGGCCCCAGGGCGTCGGCGAAACGGTTGAGGATGGCCTCCTGCCTTCCCCGTTCGAAGTAGATGAGCACGTTGCGGCAGAGGATGAGGTCGCTCTCCGGGCAGGCCACCTCGTCGTTGAGGTCGGCCTGGTAGAAGGTGACCAGCGAGCGGATCTCCCCGCAAAGCTCGTACTGCGCCCCCTGCCCGGTGAACCAGCGGGTGAGCCGCTCGGCAGAGACCTGGTTCAGCCGGTCCGGGTGGAAAAGCCCGGCGCGGGCTGCGGCCAGCACGTTCTGGTCCACGTCGCATCCCCTCAGCTGGAAGAGCCCCCGGCCGAGCTGGTCGGCGAAACGCTCGGCCAAGAGGATGGCCATCCCGTACGGCTCTTCCCC
Organism: Geomonas sp. Red32; assembly: GCF_023652955.1. Lineage (GTDB taxonomy): Bacteria > Desulfobacterota > Desulfuromonadia > Geobacterales > Geobacteraceae > Geomonas. The sequence continues at coordinate 1,590,254 of NZ_JAKLOY010000001.1, forward strand.
CGCCGCGCATCCCACCGACAGTATCCGCACCGGCTCCGGGGAGCGGCGGGCGAGGAGCTCGGGGAGGGTCTCGGCGGCAAGCTTGTCGAAGGTGCTGGGATTCCTGAAAAAATGGGAGACGTGGATGGTGAGGGTACGGAGCAGCCTTTCCTGCTCGGCGGGGTCTTCGGTCAATAGGGCGCTGTAGGCCTCGACCGAAGGGGATTCGGTGGCCCTGACCCGGATGTTGATGCGCCTTTTGACGCACTGATCCTTGTACCCGTCCAGGCTGAATCCTGTACGGGCCTTGAGGATACGGCCGATGATCTCGAAGGTTTCCGGCGGTATCTCGGGTTCGCGGGAGGCCAAGAGCTCACTCAGCATGGGGTGCCGGTGGCCAGGGCCGCCTGCCCGGCACCTCGGGACGTGGGGGACATCTGAAACCTCTGCCGTTCGATGATGAGGAATACAGCTTAAATGAAGTTCCCATAACACAGGTTCCCGGGAAAAGTCAATGAACTCCCGCGCCTTGGGCCCTCATGAGCCGATCGCCTCCCCGCTCTTACGCCAATAAAAAAGCCCCGCCGGGTGGCGGGGCCTTGAGCATCAGGAGGCGAGGTACTGGGCGATCTTGTCGGTCAGGGTGCCGTAGATCCTCCGGCACTCCGCCTCGTCGCGCTCCAGCAGGGTGACGCGGAACCCCTGCAGCCCCGTGTTGAAGGAGGAGAGCGGCACCACGCAGATGCCGGTGTGGGCCAGCACGTAGTAGACGAAACGCTTGTCGGGAGCGACCCCGGGGGCGTTCACGATGTTCTCCACCAGCTCCCGCACCTCGGCGTTCTCGATGGGGAGCGTCTGGGTGTTGTTCAGGACCCCCTCCTTGAAGGGGACCGCCATGTAGAAGGCGCCGTTGGTCCGGTTCACCGACAGGGACGGGATCTTCTTCAGGGCGTCGTAGGTGATGTTGCTCATCTTCTGGTAACGCGCGATCCGCTCGTTCAGGTAGAGCTGGTAGTTTTCGTGCTTCATGATGGTCGGCAGGCAGCGCTGGGGGAGCGTGGTCGAGCAGACCTCGTTCATCTTGGTGGAGAGGATGGAGTTGACGAACTTCTTGAAGCGGGCGTCGCGGTCGCCGTTGTAGACCTCGATCCAGCCGCAGCGGGAGCCGGGCCACGGGAGCTCCTTGGAGATCCCCTTCATGGCGATGGCGGGGACGTCGCCGATCACGTCGGAGATGGGGACCGTGGTCTCGCCGTTGTAGACGATGTTGCCGTAGACCTCGTCGGCGATGATGAAGAGGTCGTAGGTGCGGGCGATCTCGACGATCTTTTTGAGCACCTCCGGCGGGTAGACCATCCCGGTCGGGTTGTCCGGGTTGATGATCATGATGCCGGCGATCTGGGGGTTGTACTTGACGTGGCACTCCAGGTCATCCATGTCCGGGTACCAGTTATCTTCCGGCTTCAGCCGGTAGCAGACCGGGCTCGCGTTGGCGTGGGCGGCCTCGCCGATGGAGTGGGTGGTGTAGGTCGGCGACGGCATCAGCACGCGGCTCTCCGGGCGGAGGTTGCCGTAGACCTTGGCGATGGCGTCCCCCAGGCCGTTGAAGAAGATGATATCGTCCGGGGTGATCTGCGCCCCGCCCCGCTTGTTGGTGAGCTCGCAGAGGAACTCGCGGGTCTCCAGCACCCCGCGGGTCGGGCAGTAGGCGTAGGTCTCGTCTTCCATGGCCGCGCCCGCCACGATCTCCTTCATCCAGGCCGGGATCTGCTCCCCCTTGACGATCGGGTCGCCGATGTTCTCCCAGTTGATCTTCACGCCGAAGCGCTGCACCTTCTCGGCCACGGTGACGATGTTCCTGATCTCGTAGGTCAGTTCTCCCGCGCCGGGAGTGACAATCTCGTTGCGCATCTCTTTCCCCCTAAAGGCACCCTTGCGTTTATTTGGTTTAGATATACAAAAAGGCCGCAGGTGTCCCCCACGGCCTTCAGTAAACGATCTGGTTTTTCTGAATCAGCAGTGGCGGCTCTGTCAGTTGATGGCCGCTGCTGCTGCGCGGTGGACAGGGCCACCGGATGTAACGCTGTTAGTTTGCATGGACCTTCGAATAACACGGAGGGGGTATCTTGTCAACGCTTTTCTAATTCGTCCCCCTCCGGGGTTCCGATAATGAGGCGGCCATCGCGGTCGCGCCATTTTATCCATCCCGAGGGGGAGTCGAGAAGCGCCCACGGCCCCTCGGCCTTGAGCACCCTGACCGGCTGCAGCGGCGGCACGCTTCCCAGCACGAGCGCCTCGCCGGAGGGGGCACCCTTCACCGCCTGGTCGGCCTTCCTGACTCCGGAGAGCATCTGCAGCTCGCGGCCGGCCAGGTACTCCGGCCACTCGAGGAACTTCCAGGAGCGGCGCTTTTCGACCCAGCCGGTCCTCCCGGCGTCGTCGTAGGCGAGCTGCACCCAGCCGCCGCGGCGGGCCATCACCGCCAGCACCGGCTCGCTCTCGCTTCCCGCGAGCCGCGGGAGCCGGTCCGAGCGGGTCTCCACCATCCTCCCCACTCCCGGCTCCACGTACATGACGATGTCGGCCGCACCCCCCTCGGGGGCCTCGGCGACCACCAGCACGCCGCAACCGGCGAAGGGGCGCTGGGGCCAGAGGGCACCCAGGGCAGGGGCGGCGAGCAGGACGGCCAAAAGGATGGCAACGGGGAGGGGGCGTCTCATCGGGAGAAGAGGGCGCGGAGCGCTTCCAGGTAGGCGGCCGCCTCGGGGGTCCCTTCGGCGGGGGCGAAGGTGCCCACCTCCTCGGGGGAGAGCGGGAGGTACGGGCCCGCCTTGGCCTCGAAGAAGATGGTGCCCGGCGCGAGCGACACCGCCCCGTGGAACTCGCCGTGCGGGATGTCGGCCGCGACGGCCCCCGCCGGTTCGAGGAGCGCGGTGCCGGTCACCTTCCCCTCCCGGTCGAAGCTCACCACGCCGAGTTTACCCCGGATGAGCACGAAGGTCTCGTCCTTGTCGGGGTTGAGGTGCCGGTGGGGGCGGATGTAGGAGTCCGGTTCGATGGCGTTGAAGAGCCGGTGGCAGGCGCTCTGGTCGCTTCCATGGAGGTTGTGGTTCTTGCGGAGCCGCGGCGAGCGGCGGGCCTCCTCGGCGACCGCGTCGAGGACGGAAGCTTCGATCGCTTTCATCGGGCTACATCTCCACCAGGGCCAACTCGTTGCCGTCGGGGTCGGCCACCACCGCCATCTTCCCCCACGGGGTCTTCTCGAGGGGCTCGGTGAAGCGGACCCCCTGGGCGGTGAGCCGCTGGCAGAGCTCTTCGAGCTCCTTGACGCTGAGGGTAACCCCGGTGTGGCGGCCGACCAGCTTCTGGGCCGCCTCGTGCATGGCGAGCGAGATCCCGAGCGTGGTGCCCTGGCCGGGGAGGAATTCCATCATGTATTCGGTCTCCCCGCCCGGCTCCAGACCGAGTTGTTCGCGGTAAAAGGTGCGGGCGTTGGGGATATTCCTGACGAATACGACTACGTTCTTAATTTTTTCTACCATAGGGACCGCCTGAGATGGTATGTTGTGACAGCGTTCTAATAGATAGCAGAGTGGACCCCCGCTGGCAAGCCTTATGATGGTGCAGCTTGGGCGGGCGGTCCCTTTATCCAGGGGGGCAGTGTGGAACAAGCATTTACGCCGCGGGAGGTGTATGTTGCCTCCTCCTTCATGGCGCCGGTAGGGCGTTATAACGGCCGGGAACGCGAGGCCGCCACCTTTCTCGAACTGGCCGAAAAGGCCGGACAACTCTTCTCCCACGGGCGCGTCAGGCGCTCCGACATAGGTGCGGTCGTGGTCGGCTGCCAGAACCCGGTCGCCTTCTCCGGCGTCGACAACACCGCGGCCAAGATCGCCGGGGTGCTCGGCATCTCGGGCGCCAAGTCGGTCCTCATCGACACCGCCTCCTCCTCCGGGGCCTCCGCCCTCGAATACGCCTACCTGCAGGTTGCCTCGGGCCGCTGCGACCACGTGCTGGCCCTGGGGATCCAGAAGATGAGCGACGTCGCCACCCCCCAGGCGACCCGCATCGTCGCCGGGGTGATCGACCGCGACGAGGGGGAGTTCGGCCTCAGCATGCCCGCCTGCGGTGCGCTGGTGGCCCGCTCGCTCATGGAACGGCTGAAGCTCTCCGACGAGGAGTGGACCGCCTTCTCCGCGCTCCTCACCCAAAGGGCCCACCGCTTCGCCGCCAGAAACCCCGAGGCGCACCTGAACTTCGAGATCCCGCTCGAGGAGTACTACCGGCAGATCCAGAACGGAAAGAACTACCGCTACTGGTGGCCGCTTCGCTACCACGACTTCTGCCCGATGTCGGACGGCGTCGCCGGGGTCATCCTGAGCGCCACCCCCCACGAGGTGATAGTCTCCGGGGTGGGGAGCGCCACCGACATCCCGACCATCGCCGACCGCCCCTACTTCCACAGCTTCCCCGCCACCGTCAGGGCGGCCGCCGAGGCCTACTCCATGGCGGGGATCAAGGACATCAAGGCCTTCGCCGGGAAGATCCACGTCAACATGCACGATCCCTTCAACGGCTTCGGCCCCATCAACATGGTGGACCTCGGCTTCGTGCACCGGCGGCGGATCGTCGAGGTGCTCCTGAACGACGAGCTGACCGGGGAAAACGGGGCCTTCCCGACCAACATCACCGGCGGGCTCAAGGGGCGCGGCCATCCGCTCGGGGCGACCGGCATGATCCAGATCGTGGAGAACCACCGCCTGATCAGCCAGGGGCGCTTCGAGATGGGGATCGCCCACTCCATCGGGGGACCGATCAACAACAACGTGGTGACCCTCCTGGAGCGGACCTCCCATTACCGGAACCGCCCCCGGCCGAAGCTCTCCCCCTGGGGGCTCCCGGCCCTGGGGCACCTGAAGCCGAAGCAGCTCAACGTGGCCGAGCTTTTGGCGGGGGCCGGCGTCGTCGAGGGGCGCTTCGTGACCGCGACCACCCGCTTCGATTTCAAGACCGGCAATCCCGAGGCGGCGGTGGTGATCGTCTCCTGCATGGTGAACGGCACCCGCTATCCCTTCCTGTTCGGGATCGGCGGCGAGCACGCCCAGGAGGTGGCCAACCTGAAGCCGGGCGACCCGGTGAGCCTCGAGCGCTCCGGCGAAGAGATCCTGGTCAACCGGATCCCGGTCAAACGTTTCTACCGCAGGACGGTGGACGGTGTGCTGGAGTTGGCCGGCAACGGGTGGAAGAAACTGACCGGCAACGGCTGAGGCCGCCGTTGGATCGGGAAGCGGAGAGAAGTCCCCAGTGTCGTACGCTTTTATGAAAAGATTGACGGGCATCGTCCTGCCGGCCGCGCTCCTGGTGGCGGCCTTCGCCGCCCTGCACCGGGTGCCATCCATGACCCCCTCGCAGCGGGAGCTGGCCCTGTTCGCCCCCTATCTCGCCCTCTCGGGGGGGCTCGCCCTGAGTGTCGCCTTCAACCGCGGCCGGGTCCTGCTCCCCCTGCTGCTGGCGGCCGCCTTCTACCTCCTGACCCGCGCCTACCCGCCCCCCTATCTCCCCGGCACGCCCCCCCGTACCGTCTACCTGGCCGCCTCGGTGCTCCTGCCGTTTAACCTGCTCCTCTTCTGCTTCATGCGGGAGCGGGGGATCTTCACCCATTCCGGGCGGCTGCGGCTGGCCTTTTTGGGGCTCCAGGCGGGAGCCGTCTTTTGGGCGGTCCGCTCCCCCGCCGCCTCGGCCAAGGTGGCGGAGCTGGCCGGCCGCCAGCTGGTGGCGCTCCCGCTGCCGGAAGGTTCCTCCCTGACCCAGCCGGCGGTGGCGGCCTTCGTGCTCTGCGCCCTGCCGATCCTGGTGCGGGTGGCCAGGCGCCGCTCGCCGATCGACGTGGCGCTCCTGGGCGCGGTGGTGGCGCTGGGGATCGCCATGAACCGGGTCGGCGACCAGTTCGTCCCGACCCTGTTCGTCACCGCCGCCATCCTGCTCCTCACCATCGCGGTGCTGCAGGACTCCCACTCGATGGCCTTTTCCGACGACCTCACCGGGCTCCCCTCCCGCCGGGCCCTCAACGAGCAGGTGATGGGGCTCGGGAGGCGCTACGTGGTGGCCATGCTCGACGTCGACCACTTCAAGCGGTTCAACGACACCTACGGGCACGACGTGGGGGACCAGGTCTTAAGGATGGTCGGCTCCCGGATCGCCAAGGTGAAGGGGGGAGGGAGGCCGTTTCGCTACGGCGGGGAGGAGTTCACCATCATCTTCCTCCGCCGCGATCTCAAGGAGGTCACCTCCCACCTCGAGGAGCTCCGCAAGGAGATCGGGAGCTACCAGCTCTGGATCCGCGGCACCGACCGCCCCAAGGAGGCCGCGGCCGGCAAGGCCAAGAGGACCGGCGGGGCCGGGAACGGGAAAGCGGTCACCGTCACCATCAGCATCGGCGTGGCCGCCTCCGGGGACAACATGCGCACCCCGGGCGAGGTGATCAAGGCCGCCGACAAGGCGCTCTACCGGGCCAAGCAGCGCGGGCGCAACCAGGTCGCCACCTGATCCAACAAAGCTCACAAGGAAGGCTCACATCATGTTTCTCTTCAAGGTACTCGGAATCCTCTTCGCCCTCTTCATCATCCTCTTCGTCGCCATCGTGGTGGAGGAGAGTTTCCTCGGCGGGCGCCGCAGACGGCAGCTCGAACAGAAGGCGCGCGAAGCCGCTAAAGGCCCGGGAATGACGCCGGAGGAGCGGCCCCGGTAGCCTCCGCCCCTCCCTCCGGCGCTACCCTTACGCTCATTATGAGCTTGACACTTTGTAATTAATTGGCGTAACTTAGCCCGCACTAATGGCTTTCGTCGCGACTGCGTTTTGACCGCTCCAGGATCCGCTCCGGGCCGGCCAGCGTTGCGGCCCGCCATGATGGGGAGGTTGCCATGCTGCTCCATGGTTCCTTGATGCACGTCACCGATTCGCTCTCCTCCGGCCGTTTCGTCCGCTTCCTCGCCGAAGAGGCCCCGGCCGCCCACTACTTCCTTGCCCAGCCCCCCGACGGGATCATCATGACCGCCGCGGTGGGGTGGAAGGTGATCGTTCCCGATCTCTCCACCATCGCCCCCCTGGCCGGAGCACTCTGGGACGGCTACCACTCGCTCGTGAAGCCTCTGCACGGCGGCTCCATCGGGCGCTTCCCCCAGGTCCACGTCAAGATCAGGAACATGAAGGGGCTCTACGACCAGTTCGTGCTGGGGCAGGATTTCAAGGACCGGGAAGGTTTCTGCCACCGGATGAAGGAGACCGCCGCCATCCTCCACTCCAAAGACCACCAGGCCGAGATACACGAGGAGCTGGAACGGACCGCGGCGTCGGAGTACTGGACCAGGGTGGGGTGAGGGAACGCGGGAGGAGAGGGACTTAAGGGACCTAGGGACCTAAGGGGAGGGACGTTAGGGTCTTGAGGGACCACAGGGACATAAGTGGTCCCTCCCGGAAGGGAGGGACCGTTAAAAAAAGGGGCGCCCGCGGGGCACCCCTTTTTTTGTTCGCCGGCGCCGTTGCCGGCAGGGTCGAGGGCCGGCATCGGCCTCTACCCGAAACCGGCTCTAGATCCGAACCTTGCGCCAGACTTCCACCACGGTCCCGAAGGTCCGGGTCCCCTTGTCGGGACGGAAGGGCGCGTAGGCAGGATTGTCGGGCGCCAAGTAAACTTCCTCGTTCCTCAGACGGTACCTCCGCAGGATCGGCTCCCCCCAGAGATTGTTGACCAGGATGATGTCACCGCTCTTGGTCTCGGCGTCCGGCTTGAAAATGACGATGTCTCCGTCACGGATGGTCGGCGCCATGAAGTCGCCGTAGCAGACGATGGCGTAACACCCCTCGGGAAGGTCGGGAACCGACACGTACCCCTTGACGTTCCCCTTCGCCTGCGGGAACTGCTCGGGTATCACCTCCAAAAGCGGTGCATGGGTGGTGGACGATGCCTTCGGGGGGACCGGGCTCTTGAACGGCTCCCCAAGCCCCTCCATCAGCCAGTCCGAATTGATCCCGTGGGTGTGCGAAAGGGCGATCAGCAGCGTGTCGGAGGGACGCTTCCTCCCGGTCTCGATACCGCTTAAAAAACCCTGCACGATCCCAAGCGACGCTGCGAACTGCTTCTGGGTAAGCCCCAAGGCCTGTCTGGCCTTCCTGATCCGTTCTCCGGTCTCGGCTTTATATTCCACCATCTCCGTATCTCCAGGAAATTTCCCCGCCAGGAACCATGCGACACGATCCCCAAACGAGACAAGGTATTAGCTATACGGAGCCTATTTATCACCTTTCTATCACGACTGCAATAAAATAATCGCTTAGTGATATTTCTGAGATAATGGATGAGGTGGATCCTAGGGGTGGTGAACTTCGCAGTTTCAGGGGAGTGCGGCGCCTTCGCCGAGGACACCGGTGGACCAGGCGAGGTTCACGAGGGAGACCTGGTAGTCGCGCCGGGCCTGGGCCAGGTTCCCCTTGGCCTGCACGAGGTTGGTCTCGGCATCCTCCACCTCCAGCCGGGTCTTCACACCGAGCTGGTATCCCTGCTCGGCCATCGAGAGGAGCCGCTCCGCCTGCTTCACGGTCCCCGCCAGCGCCTTCAGTATCTCCGCCGCCTCGGTGACGTTGAACCCCGCGTCCCGCACCTCGAGCGAGACCGAGTCGAGCTGCTGGGCCTCCTCCAGCTCGCGGGTCCTCAGGTCGCTCTTGGCCTGCTCGACCTTTCCCTTGGTGCGGAATCCGTCGAAGAAGGGAAAGGTGAGGTAGAGCCCCACGTCATAGGCGCCCCCCTGCCAGCTGCGCCCCGCCGCCTCGAGCTGGTGATATCCGGCTCCCCCCTTGAGATCGAGCTGCGGTTTGTTTTCGGCGGCCGCAATCTCCACCAGCTCACGGTTGATGCCGACCCGGTGTTTGAGGTCGGAGAGCTCGGGGCGCATCTTGCGCGCGGTGGCGAGCGAATCCTCGAAGCTCGGGATGGGAACCGGGCTGGCGGTAAGCTCGCCCTTCACCTCCAGCTCCCCGGGCTCCAGGGCCAGCACGAGCCTCAGCCGCTCCTTGGCGGTCTTGATGGCGTTCTCGCGGCGGATCAGCTCCGGGCGGGCGTTGTCGGCCCCGACCCGGGCGGCCAGCACGTCGTAGTCGGTCGCCACCCCGGCGGCGAGCCTCTTTTCGGCCTCGGCCAGGTGGCGCTCCTTCTGCTGCAGGTTGGAGAGGGCGAGCGCCCTGAGCTCCTTGGCGAGGAGGACGTCGTAGAAGGCGACCGTCACGTCGCGGCGGGCGGCCTGCTGGTAGAGACGGAGCTGGTCCTCGGCGGTCTTCATCCCTTCGGATGCGCCGCGGATGGCGGCCCCCACCTTTCCCCAGCTGAAGAGGGTCTGGGTGACCCTCAAGTCGGCGACCCGCTGCTGGGTCGTGGAGATCCCCCCCATGAGGGCGCTCTGGCTGTCGTCACGGTTGTAGTTGGCCGAGGCGTTCAGGGAGAGGGAGGGGAGGGCGGCGGCCCGCTCCTCGAGATATTTCCCCTCCACGAGCTGCGCGTAGGCGCGCGCCTTCTGGATGTCGCGGTTTTGCTCCATGGCGATGGAGAGGGCGTCGTCGAGGGTGAGGGTTCTCGGCTGGGCGGCCCGGCAGATCCCCGGGGAGAGCGCCAGGGCGAGGGACAGGCCGAGGACGACGAGGGCGGCCTGAGCGGCGGCGTGCCCCTTCCTCCCGCGCCACTTCCGCTTGAGCCACGCCTCGAGATCGTCGAGCACCGTGTACATGACCGGCACCACCAGTAGGGTCAGCATGGTCGAGGTGAGAAGCCCCCCGACCACGGCGCGCGCCATGGGAGCCCGCATCTCGGCGCCGCTGCCGAGCGCGAAGAAGAGCGGCATCATCCCGAAGATCATCGCCAGCGTGGTCATCACGATCGGCCTGAGCCTCGTCCTCCCCGCCTCGACCACCGCGTCGAAACGGGGCATCCCCCGCCCCTGGAGGACCTTCGCGTAGTCGACCAGCAGGATGGCGTTTTTGGTCACAAGCCCCATCAGCATGATGAGGCCGATGAGCGACATGATGTTGACCGTGTCGCCGGTCAGTTTCAGCATCCCCGCCATCCCCACGATGGAGAGGGGGAGCGACAGCATGATGGCCAAGGGCTCCAGGAACGATTCGAACTGGGCGGCCAGGATCAGGTAGACGAAGACGATGGCGATGATGAGCGACTCGGCCATGTAGCCGAAGGTCTCCGCCATGTCCTCCGCCTCGCCGGAGAAGCCGACCGAGTAGCCGGGCTGCATCGGGATCCTGGCGGCCGCCTCCTTGACCTTCTGGACCGCCGTCCCGAGCGGGAGGCCGTCCAGGTTGGCGCTGATGGTGACGAGCCGTGAGAGGTCGCGGCGCTCGATCTGGGAGGGGGTGTTGCTCACCTCGTAGCGGGTGAGGTTCGCGAGCGGCACCAGGGCGGTCTCCCCCCCCTTGGCCACCGCGAGCTTCAGGTCGCGCACCTGGGAGGGGTTTCGGCGCAGCGCTTCCGGGAGGCGGACCCGGACATCCACCGCGTCGCCGTCCTCGTCCTCGTAGGTGGAGACCGCCTCGCCCCCCACCAGCCGCGAGACGGTGGAGGCGATGTCGTTGGTGTTGACCCCGGCGTCCTGGGCGCGGGCGCGGTCGACGGTCATCCGGTATTCCGGGATGTCGTGCTCGAGGGTCACCTCCAGGTCGACGATTCCCGGGATCTTGTAGATCTCCTGCTTGAGCTGGGCCGCGTAGCGCTTGAGGGTGGGGATGTCCTCCCCCTTGAGGTTCACCTGCAACGGTTTCTGGGCGCCGCCGACGTCTCCCACCCGCTCGATGGAGGTGGTGATGCCGGGGATCAGTTTCAGCTTTTCGCGGAACTCCTGCTGCACGAGCTCCTGGCTTCTCTTCCGCTCCGACTTCTCCTTGAGCTTCACGTAGAGGGAGCCCTCGCGGACCGTGCCGCTGTCGCCCGCCCCGATGGAGGCGTAGGTGTGGTCGACCTCCGGGATCCCCTTGATGGCCGCCAGCATGGCGTTCAGCCGATCGGTGCTCTCGGCGATGCTCGCGTCAGGGGCGGTCTTGAAGACGACCTGGAATTCCCCCTTGTCGTCGTTGGCCATGAAGGCGCTCTCCAGGGTGCCGAAGATGACGATGCCGGCCACGAAGGAGGCGAAGGCGAGGGCGAGCACGCTCTTTCGGTGGTTGAGGGCCCAGGTGATGGCCATCCGGTAGCGGTCGGCCCAGGCGTCGAAGCGGTCGTTGAAGCGGTCCAGCACCCTGGCGATCCCGATCCTTCTCCCCTTGAGCTCGATGGCCGGATCGTGCCAGCGCGAGGAGAGCATCGGGTCCAGCGTGAAGGAGACGAAGAGGGAGACCAGCACGGCGAAGGCGACCGTCATCCCGAACTGGAAGAAGAAGCGCCCGACGATGCCGCGCATGAAGGCGACCGGGACGAAGACCGCGACGATGGACATGGAGGTGGCGAAGACGGCGAGCCCGATCTCGGAGGTGCCGATCCGGGAGGCGGTGATGTGGTCCTCGCCATGTTCGAGGTGCCGGACGATGTTCTCCCGGACCACGATGGCGTCGTCGATCAGCAGGCCGATCGCCAGGGAGAGCGCCATCAGGGTCATCACGTTGAGGGTCATTCCCATGGCGGTCATGATGATGAAGGAGGAGATGACCGAGATGGGGAGGGTGAGGCCGGTGATGACCGTGGAGCGCCAGGAGTTGATGAAGCAGAAGACGATGACGATGGTAAGGAGGCCGCCGATCAGCATGGTCTCCTTGACGTCGGCGAGCGATTCGCGGGTGGGGATGGAGGCGTCGCGCACGACGGTGAGCTCAACCCCCGCGGGGAGCTCCTTCTTGAGCTTCTCGACGCTCTTCTGCACCCCGTCGACCACCTCGACCATGTTGGCGCCGGACTGCTTCAGGACGTCCAGGGCGACCGCCGGTTCTCCGTTGATGAGCGCGAGCGAACGCTGCTCCTTGGCCCCGTCGGTGACGTCGGCCACCTCGGAGAGGGTGATCCCCCGCCCGCCCCGCTGGGCGATGACCATGTTGCGGAAGCCGTCCACCCGGTCGGGCTTGCCGGAGATGCGGATCGGGTACTCGTTCCCCCCTTGGGTCAGGCGCCCGAGCGGGGTGTTGACGTTCTCGCTCTTGAGCCCGGCCACCACGGCGTCGACGCCGAGACCGAGCGCCTCCAGTCGTGCCGGGTCGATGGTGACGGTCACCTCGCGCTTGGCGTCGCCGACCATGTCGACCTTGCCGACCCCCGCCACGTTCTCCAGCCGCCGCTTGATCTGCTTATCGGCCAGGGTGGTGAGATCCTTGGTGGAGAGCCCTTTACCCTTGACGGCCAGGGAAACGACCGGAAGCGCGTTGAAGTCGAGCTTCTGGATGATCGGGTCCTCGATGCCGGTAGGGAGGTTGCCGCGGATGCCGTTGATCTTGGCGCGGGCCTCCTGGGAGACCTCGTTGATCTTTTCCTCCAGGCGGAACTGCACCATGACGGTGGAGACCCCTTCGCGGGAGTAGGACATCACGTGCTTCACGCCGGCGATCTGGTTGACCGCTTCCTCGATCTTCTTGGAGACCTCGCGCTCCATGCTCTCCGGGGAGGCGCCGGGGAACTTGGTGACGATGGAGATGACGGGGATCTCGACGCTCGGGAACATCTCGACGGAGAGCCGGCGGTAGGAGAAGATCCCCAGCGTCACCAGGGCGAGCATGAGGACGGCGGCGAAGACGGGGCGTTTTATGGAAAGGTCGGAAAGAATCATGTGGCGAATCCTTTACTGGAAATCCCCCGCTGGCAGAAGGGGCATTGCGGACGTCCCTCCCCCCTTGAGGGGGAGGGTTAGGGTGGGGGGGAGGCCGGCGTCGCACTCCGTGGAAGTCTCCCCCGCCCCCTGCCCCTCCCTCAAGGGGAGGGGGGAGTTAGCGAGCGGCGGGAGCGGCGGCGTTGGCGACCACCACGCGGTCGCCGTCCTTGACGTTGAAGCCGCCGCGGCTGATGACCTGCTCGCCCGCCTTGACGCCGGAGACGATCTCCACCAGTTCGCCGGCTACCGCGCCGGTCACCACTTCGCGCTTGTGGGCGATACCGTTCTCCACCACGTAGAGGTAGCCGGAGTGCTTGTCGAGGTCGAGGCCGGCCAGGGTCGCGCGCGGGACCTGCAGGACGTTTTTACGGGTGCCGGTGAGGATCTTCCCCTTGACGAACAGACCCCCCTTCAGGACCTCGGGGACGTTGGGAACCTCGGCGATCACCTTGAGCGAGCGGTCCGCCTCGTCGACGGCGGGGTTGATGAACATGACCTTGCCGGTGAAGGTCCTGCCCGGTACCCCGTCGGTCACGAACTGCAGCGGCTGGCCGAGCTTCACACCGGCCATCTGCGAGGAGGGGACCGTGACGGTGAGGTTCATGAGACGGTTGTCGACGATCTTGAAGATCGGTTTGGCGGCGGCGCCGTCGCTGGTGAGGGAGCCGATGTTGACGTCTTTGAGGGCGACCACGCCGTCGATAGGGGAACGGACCAGCCCCTTCGCCAGCCGCGCGCGCTGCTGGGAGAGCTCCTCGTCGCCCGCCCTGATCTGGGCGCGGGCGGCCTCGATCCTGGCCTGGGCGGCCTCGGCATCGGATATGGCGTCGTCCACCGACTGCTGGGTGGCGAGCCCCGCCTCCTTGAGCTTGATGACCCGCTGCTTCTCGCGCTCGCTCCGCTCGGCCGCCACCTTGACCTGCAACAGGGCCGCCTTGGCGTTTTGCACGTTGGCCTCGGCGCGCTTCACGAGGGCCTCGGTCTCGGCCAGGCTGATGCGGGCGAGCGGCTGCCCCTTGCGGACCCGGACCCACTCCGTCACGTAGAGCTCCTTGACGAGCCCCGGGATCTCGGTCTTCACCTCGGCCTCGTTTTTGGGCGCCAGGGTGCCGGTCACCTCGATGCCGTCCACCAGGTCGCTTCCCTGCACCGGGAGGATCTCCACCGCCACCTGCGGCGGCCCGGCGGGGACCTTCGCTTCGCTTTTCTTCGAGCAGCCGGTGGCCGCCGCGAACAGCAGGGAGGCCCCCACCGCCATCATCGTCAATTTCCTCATCTTCATTGCAACTCCTCCAGTTTCCTTCCCTGGTAATTTATTGGGCCATGCCGCTCATCAGCAAGCGGAGCATCCGCACCAGGGTATCCCGGTCCGGCTTGTTGTCGCGGCTGCAGAGCTGCTCGTTGATGGCCGTGGTCACGATGGCCATCACGGTCCTCACCGCGTCCTCGACCTGGCTGGTCTTCAGTTCGCCGCTCTCGATCCCTTCCTGGACGAGCTTGTACAGCACCTCCGTCATAGCGACCGAGAAGATCTCGAGGTCGAACTTGGGGGTTCCTTGGGGCGGGCCGTAGTGGATGCCGTTCATGAGCCGGACCATGGGAAGCTTCTGCAGGGAGATGTCGAACAGCTCGGTGCAGAACTGGGTGATCCTCTCCTCGGCGGTGCCGGAAATCGATATCGTCCGGGCGACGATGGCCTGGAACATCTGGTAGGAGCTCTCCATCAGCTCCAGGTAGATCCCCTCCTTACTACCGAAGTAGTAGTAGAGGACCGGCTTGGTCACCCCGGCCGCTTCCACGATCTCGCGGACCGAGGAGGCGGCGTATCCCTTTTCGTTGAAGAGGGTCAAAGCCGCGGTGAGAAGCCTGTCCTTGGCACCGGTCTCCGGCTCGGCCTGTGTCGTGGCTAACGTCATGCTCACTCCTGCATCAATTGAATGAAACTTACCGTTCGGTAAGTAACGCAACTGCCAGGCACTGTCAATAGGAAAAGTTACCGACCGGTAGGTAGGAGGCGGGGGAGACAGAGAGGGAATCGGAGAAGGCTGAAGGGAAGGCACAGCGATACGGGGAAAACCGGAGAAGACCGAAGATATGCCACGGAGACACGGAGAAAAATCGGAGAAGGCTAAGCTCAATTCTTGGGAGAAAAACGAACAGGACCAAACCGGAGGGAGGAGTCGAGGACTGAACGCAGGGCTGCCGAGACTGCTCCGTGGAAGGTTGACAGGGCTTCTCCCGGCTCCGCCCAAAAAAAAGGGGGGGCTGTTAACCCCCCAACAAGGGACTTCTTCGACGTTGTTTTGTCGATTGCTGCTGTGTTGCCTTCGGGAAGGTAGCTGCCTCGATACATTGCCGCTGGTCATCGGACAGCTGCCGTGTAGGTTCCTTTTACCAACCCGCTACTTCACGTGGCAGGAGAGGCAGATCAGGGAGTCCGTCTGCTTCGAGTAGAGGAAGTAGTTGGGGGCGGTCATGGCGAAGGTCTTGGTGCCGGCGAGGCTCAGGGTCTTGGAGCCGCCGTCGGTGAACGGATCCTGGGTGGCGTTCTCCTTGTTGTGGACCTCGTGGCAGGTGGCGCAGGTCATGATCCTGCTGTTGTAGAGGTTGTCCGCGATGGTCTTGTTGCCGGCCGATGCGCGGGTCACCGTGTTGTACACGCCCTGGACGGTCCCGTTGGTGATGACCTGGGTCGCGTAGGTGTGCTCGGCGGTGACGATCTCGGTGGATTTCGTGCCGTCGCCGTTGTCGAAGCCGTTGTTGGCGTGGGCATTACGCCAGGCGGCGATCGCCACGTAGTCGAACCCGATCGGATGGGTCTGGGTGAGGT
This sequence comes from Geomonas sp. Red32, assembly GCF_023652955.1. GTDB lineage: Bacteria > Desulfobacterota > Desulfuromonadia > Geobacterales > Geobacteraceae > Geomonas. The sequence goes on from NZ_JAKLOY010000001.1 coordinate 1,605,906, forward strand.
CCTTGCCGAGCTGGCCGCGCCCCAGCCCCAGGCCGGTGTTCACCGTGCCGATGAATGTCTTGGGGGCGCTGGCCATGGCATCGCCGTGCTGATCGATGGCGATGGCGCCGTCGTGGCAGCTCATGCAGAGACGGGTCGGGCCTGCCAGCGGGTCGGTGATGGTGAAGGAGTTCCCCTGGTCGTCCTTGGTGTTCATCGGGGAGGCCCAGGCGTACGGGGTGTAGCCGGCGTCGGTGGGGAGGTCGTGGTTCCAGAGCGGATATATGGCGGTGCTTCCGGTCGTGCCACTGGCATCCTTGGTGGACTGGGCATGGTGCGGGGTGTGGCAGAAAACGCAGACTCGGGCCATAACGTCGGCATTGATACCGACAACGACGTTCATGTCATGCAGAGAACCGTTCACACCGGTGCCGGCGGGGATGCCACCGAAAGCAATGCTTGCTACTGCGAGACAACCTGCGGCTGCGACGACGGTCAATGCTTTTTTCATTAGCCCTCTCCTTTAGTCATTGGAATTATCACTGTCAGGCTCAGTAACCCGTTGTGAAAGGCATTGCATTCTGCCGGCTAACCACTGTCATTGTTGATGGCGTTCTGTGCCAATCAATTGCGTTGTCATATCCATCTTTGCTCTGTCTGTGAGAGAGCGTTTAAAATTTTAAAGAAGTATATTAGCTGCCTCTTCTCACACAATCATGCAAAGGTCTTAATTTTAGACTGATATTTCGAGTAATAGCCGTGGTCTCAAAGTGGTAGTGGGGGGAGGCGGAAAGGCGGAACGGGTACTACTTTTTTCGTAGGAAGAAGGAGATCGTACGATTGGCGGTTTCTCACCAGCCGCGCCGGCGTGAGCAACAAAAAGGCCCGGAACGAAAGCGTTCCGGGCCCTGGATGAGGTATGATGCCGAAGCCGGCGGGCGGGGTCAGAGGTAGCGCGAGGACCAGTTGGCCGCCTGCAGGCGGGAGGTGACGTTTATCTTCTTGAATATGTGGTAGACGTGGGTCTTGACGGTATGAAGGCTGATGCAGAGATCATCCGCGATTCGTTCGTTGGACCGACCGCTCGATATGCCGTTGAGGATCTCCATCTCCCGCGAGGTGAGGGGCGCGGGCCCCTGGCTGTGGGTCAAGACCGGCTCGGGGCGGAACTTCCTGCTGCTTCGCTGGATGAACTCGGTCATGACGTTGCGGGAGACCCAGAGCTCGGCGGCGAAGACCGCCTGTATCATCTTGAGCAGCACGTCGGAGCTGTCGCGCTCATAGACGAAACCGCGCACCCCCTGACACAGGGCGTCGGTCTCGATCCCCCGGTTGGTGGGGACGTTGACGAGCACCACGAGATTTTTCGCCAGGCATTCCTGCAAGATCTCGTCGGGTGCCGTGCTCAGAGTGTTGTGCCACTCGCGATATTCGTGCAGGACCAGCCGCTGCTTGTCCTCAGAGCGGGAGATCTCGTCGAGAGTGGAAACTATGGAGCAGGGAGTAGTAAGCCTTTCTGAAATAAAATGAGACATCAAGGTCATCTGCAATTTGTTACTTCCCAACAGAAAGACTTCTTTTTCTGCATGGTTCATAGGCGATCCCTTCAGCAGATAGTATCTCTGCCCGGTGAGGTGCTTATGTCTCTGCGGGAAAAGGAAGTTTCGGAAAGAGTTTAATATACCGGGGACATATTTCAAACATTATGGAACATTTTTTTACTGTCGGAATCCTTTACAATCAGCGAGTTATCTCCCGCCCGGATGCTTCGCCGCTGCTTTTGAGAGGGAGCGTCACGATCACTCTCAGTCCTCCCTTGCCGCGGTTCTGGGCCCGGATGCTCCCTCCGTGGGCCTCCACGATCCCCTTGCAGATGGAGAGCCCCAGCCCGGTCCCCCCCGCCCCCTCGGGATAGGGCACCCGGTAGAACTTTTCGAAGATCCGTCCCAGGTCGGGCGGGGGAACTCCCCGGCCGCGGTCGGCTACCAGGATCTCGAGATCCCCGCCGCTCACCTCCGCCGACAGCTCGATCGGCTCTTCGGCAGGCGAATACTTCACCGCGTTCTCCAAAAGGTTCACCAGTACCTGGGTCATCAGCACCGGATCCATCATTACCAGCGGAAGATCTTCCGGCCATTTTGTGGTCACCTGGCGGCCGGCGAGCTGGGGTTCCAGTGCCGCCAGCGCACAGCCTGCCAGGTCCTGGACGTCGCACGGCTCCAGCTTGAGCTTCAAGGCGCCGGCTTCCAGGCGGGTCATGTCGAGGAGATTGCCGACGAAGCGGTTGAGCCTCCCCGCCTCGAGCCAGGCACCCTCCACCAGGGCGTCCCGGTCCTCGCCGGAGAGCTTGGAGCCCCGGGCCCTGAGCGCCTCCAGCGAGCCGGAGATGGAGACCAGCGGCGTACGCAGATCGTGGGAGATGGAGTTGAGAAGCGCCCTCTCCAGCCCCTCGCGCGCCTGCAGGATCTCGGCCTGCTCGGCCTGCTTGCTGAAGAGCACCCGTTCGATGGCGAGCGCCACCTGGGTGGTGAAGGCGAGCAGGAGCTGGCGCCCGAGCGGCGAGTCGTAGGCATGCTCGTCCGTTAGCTTCACCCCCAGCACTCCGAGCGAGTCCCCCGAGGTCAAAAGCGGCAGGAAGAGGAAATCGGCCGAACCGAGCGTTTCGGTACCGTGTCCCGCGGCCGAGCGGTTCCGGAAGGACCAGTCGGCCACCGCGAGGTCGCGGGTCCCGAGAGTCAGCCCGGCGCTCGCTACCTTGGTCTCCAGGTGCTCGCCCTCGGGAAGGAGCACCAATAGCTGCGCCCCCATGCTCTGCTCGATGTTCTTCACGATGGCGTTGAGGATCCCCGGAAGGTCGGAGGCGACGGCGAGGTCGCGGCTCAGGTAGTAAAGGGTGGCGGTCTGCACTTCGCGCTCGCGGATCGCCTCCGCCCGCTCGCGCGCCTGCGAGACCAGGGTGCTGATCACCATACCCACCGTGAAAAGGGCGGCGAAGGTGATGAAATACTCGGTATCCGAGACGGCAAAGGTGAAGCGGGGAGGAACGTAGAAGAAGTCGAAGGCCAGCACGCTCAGTATTGCAGTGAGGACCGCCTCCTGCCTCCCGAGCCGGGTGGCGGCCAGCACCACTGCGAGGAGGTAGATCATCACCAGGTTGGTGGGGGCCAGGTACAGGCGCACCGGCTGGCACAAAAGCGAGGCGGCCAGCACGAGCACGAGGCTCTTCGCGAAGCCGGGCCAGCGGACGGTAACCTTCGGGCGCCGGGAGACCTTGGCCGGTTCCCCCTCGGCGGCGATACTCACCACGTGGACGTCGATGTGGCCGGAGAGCCGGATCACCTCGTCTACCAGCGGCGTACGGAGGAACTCGCGCCAGCGCGGCTTGGAAGGCTTTCCCACCACGATCTTGGTGACGTTGTTGCGTTTGGCGTAATCGACCAGCGCCTCGGCGACCGAGGTGGAGGTGAGGTTCGCCACCTGCGCCCCCAGGCTCTCCGCGAGCCTCAGGTCCTTCCAGACCCGGACCCGGTTCTCCTGGAGATGCCTTCCGCTGCCGGGGGTCTCGATGTAGACGGTGTGCCAGGGAGCCTTGATGTCGTCGGCGAGCCGGCGCGCGGTCCTGATCAGCCGCTCGCTGAACGGGCTGCCGCTCACGCAGACCAGCACCCGTTCCGCGGCGGCCCAGGGGCCGGTGATGGAGCGGGCCTCCATGTAGGCGCGCATCTGGTCGTCCACCCGGGCGGCGGCCCGCCGAAGCGACAGCTCCCGAAGCGCCATCAGGTTGCCGGGCTTGAAGAACTTCTCGGTGGCCATGGCGGCCTGTTGCGGGATGTAGATCTTCCCTTCCTTGAGCCGCTGCAGAAGGTCCTCGGGGGGGATGTCGACCAGCCTGATCTCCACCGCCAGGTCGAGGAGGGAGTCGGGGACCGTTTCGCGGACCACGACGCCGGTGATCTGGGAGACCACGTCGTTGAGGCTTTCGAAGTGCTGGATGTTGACCGTGGTGTAGACGTCGATTCCGGCGGAGAGGATCTCCTCGACGTCCTGCCACCTCTTCTCGTGGCGGCTGCCGGGGGCGTTGGTGTGGGCGAGCTCGTCCACCAGGGCGAGCTGCGGCTTTCTCGCCAGCACCGCGTCCAGGTCGAGCTCGGGGAGCACCACCCCCTGGTACTCGATCCCCCCCTTGGGGAGCACCTCCAGCCCCTCCAGCAGGAGGTCGGTGTCGCTGCGGCCGTGCGACTCCACGTAGGCCACCACCACGTCGCGCCCCTCGCGCTTTCTTTGGTGGGCCGCCTCCAGCATCGAGTATGTCTTGCCGACCCCCGCCGCGTACCCCAGGAAGATCTTCAGCTTGGCGACCCCCTTTTGGGCCTCCTCGGCCTGGGCCACCTTCAGAAAGGTTTCGGGGGAGGGGCGAGCCCCTTCGTCGTCTCTCATGGATTCACCTTGACTCCGTCCAGTGCCAGGTTCAATTCAAGCACGTGTACCCGCGGCTCCCCTACGAAACCGAATTTGGGAGGGCGGGTGTGGGTGGCCACCATGTCCCTGAGCACCCCTTCGCTCATCCCGCGCACCCGGGCGATCCTCTTGATCTGGACCGAGGCGGCCGCCGGGGAGATGTCGGGGTCGAGCCCGCTCGCCGAGGCCTCCACGAGGTCGGCCGGGATGACGCCGGTGACGCCGCTCTCCCGTAGCGCTTTGACCCGGTCCGCCACCGTCTTCAGGTAATCCGGGTTGGTGGGGGAGAGGTTGGATCCCCCGGAGCCCAGGGCGTTGTAGGGGAAGTCGCTCGTGGCGGAGGGCCTCGGCCAGAAGTACTTCGCCTCCGAGAACGGCTGGCCGATCAGCCGGGAGCCGAGCGTGCCCCCGCGGTCGCCGGTGATGAAGCTCCCCTGCGCCTTGGCGGGGAAGAGGACGGTGGCGATGCCGGTCACCAGGGCGGGGTAGACCCCGCCGCAGATGACGGTAAAAAGTATGAACAGCATGATGGCTGGGCGTATCTCTTTCATGACGGCTCCTTATCCAGCTAAATCTTTCACTGCGTAACTTCCCCCCTCCCCTGGAGGGAGGGGGCGAGGGGGTGGGGGAAGCCTCGAGGTGGCACGCGCTCCCGGTTACACGAACATCCCTATCACGAGGTCGATCGCCTTGATCCCGACGAAGGGCGCGACGATGCCCCCCAGCCCGTAGATCAGCAGGTTGTTGATCAACAGCTTCTCGGCCGGCATGGGGCGGAACTTGGTCCCCTTCAGGGCCAGCGGAACCAGGATCGGGATGATGATGGCGTTGAAGATGACCGCCGACAGGATGG
>NZ_JAKLOY010000010.1 GCF_023652955.1 Geomonas sp. Red32
CCCGTCTCCTCTTCCTTGCTGGTCCCGCAGACCTTGTAGATCATATTCTCAATGGGAACCAGCACCGGCGAAAGGAGCGTCTTTTCCCCCTGGAACACCTTCGCCATGTAACCTCCAACCGGCTTGATGGCTGCCAGCAGTACGGCGAAGAACACCACCGTCTGCATCCACTCGTAACTCGTCATCGTTTTTCTCCAGTTCCTGTGCGTCCTATGGTTTGTGAGAGTCCGGCGCCGGAAACGCGCCCCTTCACCTCTCCTTGATGCGCGTCGTGATGAGGCAGGCCGCGTTGTCTTTTATGGCCAGGTTCCCCGGTTGGGCTAAGCCCTCGATGATTTCCCCATCGAAGTAGTAGTCGCCGATAGTCCCCGTCACCTTGATTTTCCCGGTCTGGGAGGTCTGGGTCCAGAGGTCGGGAGGGTACTCGTGGTAGACGGTCAGGACGTTGCCGACCTTGATGAGGCTACGGACGTCCGGAGTGCCGCTGTGGAAGAGATGCACCCGGGCGCCAACTCTCAGCACGGCATCGTCTTTGAGATAGGTGGGTTCCTGGACTGAAGGGGGGTAGGATACCGCCATCAGCGGAGCCGCCATCGTGACCTGGAATGCTACCAATATGATTAATAGTCTACGCATCTGTCGCACCTCCTCGGTATCGCCCCGCCTTCCGGTGGACGCCTTCGCCGTCGAGTCCCTTCACGACTATGAGATTATCCCGCTTGACCTTTAGAGGGGGTCAAAATAAGGGAAAAAGGTGTCAAGAACCTGTTTAGATCAGGTTAACGATGTGTCAAGCGGATAAAAGCACGGGGACTGTGGGTGCGGAAGACGGTGGTGAGCGGGGAAAACGGAGGGCTCTGTGAGAGGGAGGGGTTTCGGGAAGAACATCGGGGTGTTATGGCGATGGTTGTGGTAATTGTTTGTCGGCGAGACTATAGTTACAGGCGCCCTGAAGCCGGATCTTTATTTTCCCTTGATGACAACGGCGGCCATTTTTACACCGTCTAAACGTTGAACCGGATAAGGTTGCCTCTCGAAGGATCCATTTAAGACAGGAACTTTCGAGGTGAGAATTTATCTGTTCGATCCGGTGACCAATGACGACTGAACCGCAGCGCTACATTTCTCCCTACGATCTCCATCCGGGGCAGACCCTGGACGGCCGCTTCGATGTCATCGAAGAGATCAGCCGCAGCGGCATGGCGACCATCTTCAAGGCAAGCGACCTGACCACCGGCCAGACGGTCGCCATCAAGGTCCCCCACCTGCAGTTCGAGAGCGATCCCGGCTTCTACTCGCGCTTCGTGCGCGAAGGGGAGATCGGCGCCCGCTTCAACCATCCCTACCTCCTCAAGTTCATTCCCCTGGAAAAGCAAAGCCGCCCCTACCTGGTCATGGAGTACCTCCAGGGAGAGACCCTGGCCCAGTTTCTGAAGACGGCCGGAGCGCTGCCGGAGCCCCAGGCGCTGACGATGGCGAGCCGCATCTGCGACGCCCTCTCGCACATGCACGCGGCGCAGGTCGTCCACCGCGATCTCAAGCCGCAGAACATCATGATCTGCCCGGACGGGAGCATCCGGATCTTCGACTTCGGGATCGCGCGGGGAACCGGCCGGCGCTTCACCTTCGTAGGCTTCACCCCCTCCATCGGGACCCCCGAGTACATGGCCCCCGAGCAGGTGCTCGGCAAACGCGGGGACGAGCGGACCGACCTCTACACGCTGGGTGTCATGCTCTACCAGATAGTGACCGGGGAGATCCCTTTCGCCGACCCCGGCGGAGACATCTTCAAGGGTATGAACGCCCGGGTTACCGGCGATCCGGTGGCCCCCCGCAAGGTACGCCGGGAGATCTCCGAAGCGGCCGAGGAGATCATCCTGCACGCCATGGAGCGCGACCCCGCCGGCCGCTACCCCTCGGCAGAGGCGATGAAGCGGGAGCTGGACCATCCCGAATCGGTGGAGCTGACCGGGCGCTGGAGAAACCTGAAGACTCCTCAGCCGTGGAAGCGCTACCTGAAGAGCGGCATCCTGGTGGGGCTTTTGCTGGCCGCCGCCATCGCCCTCATCGTCTGGATCGTGCTCCTCATCGTCAAACGGGGCGCGTAGCAGGAAAGAGCCTCCCGGCCCGTAGCGCGTCCTCCCGTCTTGATGTTTCCTTTACACACCTCCCTCCCATTTTGACACTTTCTTTACACCCGATCCGTTATCGTTCAGACACCGGCAACGGCTTCTGAGACAGCGTCGTCTCGCTTTGAGAGCCACATTCGAAGAATGTGCGGACGGCAGTCGCTCAGCAGGTCCGCCGAGGGAGAGCAGGCATTACCATGACGGAACCGATTGCGGCGGAACGGCAGACCATCGTAGAACGCATTCTCAGGGCCATCTTCGGCTCACCGAAGTACCTCAAAGATCCTCACCTGTTTCACAAGATGGCCCTCATCCCGATCCTCGCCTGGGTCGGCCTCGGAGCCGACGGCCTGTCGTCTTCCGCCTACGGCCCCGAGGAGGCATTCCGCGCCTTGGGCGAGCACACCTACCTCGCGGTGTTCCTGGGGCTCACCACGGCACTCACCGTCTTCATCATCTCCTACGCCTACTCGAGGATCATCGAGCATTTCCCCCACGGTGGCGGCGGCTACATCGTGGCGACTCACATGCTGGGCGAGAAGGCCGGGGTCGTCTCGGGGAGCGCCCTCTTGGTCGACTACGTGCTCACCATTACCGTTTCCATCGCCTCCTGCGTGGACGCCTGCTTCAGCTTCATCCCCCAGCCGTTCCACGTCTACAAGGTCCCGGTCGGCATCGTCCTGGCCATCCTCCTCATCATCCTCAACATCCGCGGCGTCAAGGAATCCATCTCGGTCATGGCTCCGATCTTCATGATCTTCGTGGTGACCCACGTCGTCCTTTTGGTCTACGGCGTCGGCGCCCATGTGGACCGCGTCGTGCCGCTCGCCTCGGGAATCAGGACCGGCCTCTCCCACGACCTCTCCACCATGGGGGTGATAGGGATCATGCTCCTGTTCCTCCGGGCCTACTCGCTGGGGGGCGGTACCTATACCGGGATCGAGGCGGTCTCCAACGGCCTGCAGATCATGCGCGAGCCGCGGGTGAAGACCGGCAAGCGAACCATGATCTACATGGCCACCTCCCTTGCCTTCACCGCCGGGGTGCTCTTCTTCTGCTACGCCCTGGTGGGGGTCAGGCCGGTGGAGGGGAAGACCCTCAATGCGGTGCTCGCCGACGGGCTCTTCGCCCACTGGCCGATGGGGAGCGCGCTCGCCTTCGTCACCATCTTCTCCGAGGGTGCCCTGCTGCTGGTCGCCGCCCAGACCGGCTTCGTGGACGGCCCCCGCGTCATGGCCAACATGGCGGTCGACTCCTGGTTCCCGCACCGCTTCGCCGCCCTTTCGGTACGCCTCACCATGCGTAACGGGATCATGCTGATGGGGCTTTCCACCATCGCGCTGCTCCTTTACACCAAGGGCTCGGTCTCCGCGCTGGTGGTCATGTATTCCATCAACGTCTTCGTCACCTTCTCCCTTTCGCAGCTCGGGATGTCGAAGTTCTTCATCCAGAAGAGGAAGGAAGACCCGCTCTGGTTCCGCCACCTGATGGTCCACGTAGTCGGCCTCGTCCTCTGCGTCACCATCCTCATCATCACCACGGTCGAGAAGTTCGCCGAGGGGGGGTGGCTCACCCTGGTCATCACCTCGGTGGTCATCGCCCTTTGCTACCTCATCAAGGGGCACTACCTGAGGCTTCGCCGGGGGATGAAGGACCTGGACGAGGCCCTGCTCGACTTTCCGCTCTCCCCCCACGGCGAGGTCCCGGAGCTCGACCGCAATGCCCCGACCGCTATCCAGCTGGTCTCCAGCTATTCGGGGTTCGGGGTCCATACCCTGCTCTCCATCATGTCCACCTTCCCGAAGACCTATAAGAACATCATCTTCGTGTCGGTGGCGATGATCGACTCCGGCTCGTTCAAGGGGGCCGAGGAGCTCGAGGCCCTGGAGGCGTCGGTCAAGAGTTCGATGGAGCGTTACGTCGACATGGCCAACAAGCTCGGCTTTGCGGCCGGCTACCGCACCGAGCTCGCCACCGACGTAGTGGAAGGGGCAGTGCAGCTTTGCAAGGAGGCGGCCGACGAGTATCCCCGCTCCACCGTCTTCACCGGGCAGATCACCTTCCGGCTCGAGAAGTTCTACCACCGGCTCCTCCACAACGAGACCGCCTTCGCCATCCAAAGACGCCTGCAGTGGGATGGCCTCACCACCGTCATCATGCCCATCCGCGTCCGCTCCTGATTTCCGTTCCCTACACGCCGCCTCCCATTAGGGGAGAGCGTGGCAGCAGGCGCCTCCTCACCCTGCCCTCTCCCCCGATGGGGGCGAGGGGGGAAGGGTGGTGGTTTTGTAATTGATGCCCGGGACTTGCTCTGGTATGCTGCGCGGTCAGAAACTACCGGCGGTCCGCGAGGTATGGAATGAAGAAGCATCTGCTCCTGGCGATAACCCTTGTCGCTGTTATGGCCTCCCAAGCCTATGCCACTCCCAAGCACCTTTTCATCACCGGCCCCTTCAAAACCGGCCCCGATGTCACCAGGCTCTGCCTCCAGTGTCACAAGAAAGAGACGGCTGCCATCATGCAGACCGTACACTGGAAGTGGTCGAAGAAGCAGACGGTGGACGGGAAGGTGATCGACTACGGCAAGAAGAACGCCATCAACAACTTCTGGGGAGCGGTTCCCTCCAACTGGTCCGGATGCACCAGCTGCCACGCGGGCTACGGCTGGGTGGACGAGACCTTCGATTTCAACCAGTCCGAAAACGTCGACTGCCTGGTCTGCCACGACACGACCGGCACCTATAAGAAGTTCCCGGGAGCGGGAGGCCACCCGGTCTACCCCGGCGAGACCAAGGAGTACCCGAAGGGGACGCCCTGGTCTCCGGTAGATCTGGCCGCGGTGGCCCGCTCGGTCGAGCGCCCCAACCGCGCCGCCTGCGGAAACTGCCACTTCTCCGGCTGCGGCGAGGACGGCGCCAAGCACGGCGACCTCGACTCCACGCTGGCCAACCCGACCCCCGAGCAGGACGTCCACATGGGGAAATACAAGCTGACCTGCGAGTCGTGTCACAAGGCCGCCAACCACGACGTCAAGGGGGAGGCGATCTCCGTCTCCTTCAGCTCGGGCCCCCGCACGCTCGCCTGCCTGAACTGCCACAAGGGGCGCATCCATCCGAGCCAGGCCTTGAACAACCACCTGAAAAGGGTGGCCTGCCAGACCTGCCACATTCCGCGCTACGCCAGGACCATCCCCACCATGACCTCCTGGGACTGGTCGACCGCCGGGAAGGACCTCAAGCCCGAGGAGATCAAGAAGGACAGCTTCGGCAAGGAGCTCTACCGGAAGGACCGCGGGAGCCTCACCTATGGGAAAGACCTGGTCCCCACCTACTTCTGGTACAACGGCCAGGTGGACAAGATCCGTCCCGGCGACAAGATCGACCCGGCCAAGACCGTCTGGATCGCCGCCCCGCGCGGGGACCGCTCCGATCCCGATGCCCGGATTTTCCCGTTCAAGATCATGAAGGGAAGGCAGCCGTACGACTCCAAGAACTTGACGCTGGCCGTCTTCAACCTCACCGGCCCCCCCGACTCGACGACCGCCTACGAAAAGGTCTACCGCTGGAACAGCGCGATCATGGCCGGTATGAAGGCCGCCGGGATTCCCTACAGCGGCGATTTCGGCTGGGCCGACACCGCCATGGTCTGGGCGCTCAACCACACCGTCGCTCCCAAGGAGATGGCGCTCTCCTGCCCCAACTGCCACGTGGAAGGGGGGAGGCTCGATTGGAAAGCGCTTGGCTACCCCAAGGATCCCCGCTAGGAGGGTGGTCATGACACTGGCCGCCTTTTACATCGGCGACAGGTGGGGGAGCATCCGCAAAGCCGCCCCCTCGGGAGATCCCCGATGAGCGACCGTCTCGCCGAACTGAGGGTGAAACCGGACCTCACCAACGAGGAGCTGACCGAGCTGATCCGCCTGAGTCCCCCCGGCACCTTCGTCACCCTCCCCAACTTCGAGGACATGGGGGTGGTGGATCTCCGGCGCGCCTTCAAGAACCTCCAGGAGGGGACGGAACGAAGCCGGTACGCCTTCGAGGCCGGGTGCTACATCGAGGCCATCGCGCTCACCATCCAGCACGCCGAGTTCTGGCTCCGGATGTTCGTCGCCGGGCTCAGCCACGACAAGGAGATCTTCCGCCAGAACAACAAGAAATCGTTCGGGATGGTGGTCATGGAGTGCAAGCGTCTCGGCATGGACCGCACCCTGGTTTCCGAGCTTTTGGAGTTCAACCGCAAGCGGGTCTCGTCCGTCCACCAGTACCTCCTGGGGGTGACCGATTACGACGACCTCCTTTTTGCCTGCCGGCAGTACCTTGGGCTCGACCGCAAGGTCCAGCAGTACGTGGTGGCCGCCATCGGGGAACCTGCCACCGGCGCCGAGGATATAACCGGCCGCCTCCTTTTCCGCCAGGATTCGTAACCGGGGGAATGACCCTCGCATCGTGAAACAAAAAGGGGGACGGGCTCCGCAGGCGCCCGTCCCCTTTGCTTCTCTTCCTCTCCGGCCGGAGAGGGGACCAATTGTGAGTACATGGACAAAAACAGCATCGTCGAACAGATCGTCACCCGGCTCAATGCCGACCTCGAACTCTTTTTCTCCGCAGCCAAAACCGCGCACGCAGCGGCCACCCACGCAGAGAACCAGCCCGACAACAAGTACGACACCCTGGCGCTGGAGTCATCCTACCTCGCCCAAGGGCAGGCTAACCGAGCCCAGGAGATCAGGCTTGCCATCTCCGTCTATAAGCAGCTCGTCCTTCCGGAACCGGGCGAACCGGCCGGCATCGGCTCGCTGGTGACCATCGAGGCGGCGGACGGCTCGGCCAAGACGCTCTTCATCGGTCCCCTGGCCGGTGGAATGAAGATCGAGTACCAGGGAACCGAGCTCATGGTGATCACCCCGACCTCTCCGATCGGACGGGAACTGATGGGAAAGGATCCGGGGGACTCCGTCGAGATCCGGACCGGTCCGCGCCGCATCGAGTACGAGATCGTCGAGGTCCAGTGAAGTCCCGTATCCCGGAGGTTTACTCAGGGTGGGCACTCCGTGCCCGCGCTGAAGTGCGGGAAGGTCGGGCATGAAACGCAAAAGGGCGGCCGTAGGGCCGCCCTTTTGCGTCGGTAGCGATCGAGGTGGTGCTAGTACTTCTCGAAGGTTTCGTCGAGATCGAGATCGGCTCCGCCCGTGACCGGCACTGCCGCGTGAGTCAGCGGTTTGGCGGCGTGGGGACTCTTCTTCGCCCGGTTTTTCGCGCCCGCCGCGGCGGAGATGCGGGCGCCCGTTCCGGAACGGCGCTCGATCCTGAAGAACGAGATGGATGACTGCAGCTGCTCCGCCTGGCTGGAGAGCTCCTCTGCGGTCGACGCCATCTCTTCGGCGGCCGAGGCATTCTGCTGAATGACCTGGTCAAGCTGCTGCATCGCCTTGTTGATCTGCTCGGCCCCGGCGTCCTGCTCCCTGCTCGCTGCACTGATCTCCTGGACCAGTCCGGCGGTCTTCTGGATGTCGGGCGCCATCCCGGCGAAGAGGGTCCCGGCGGTTTCGGCGACCTGGACGCTGCTGACGGAGAGCTCGGAGATCTCCGCGGCCGCCTTCTGGCTCCGCTCGGCGAGCTTTCTCACTTCGGAGGCCACCACCGCGAACCCTTTGCCGTGTTCGCCGGCGCGGGCGGCCTCGATGGCGGCGTTCAGCGCCAGCAGGTTGGTCTGGCGGGCGATCTCCTCGATGATGTTGATCCTGCCGGCGATGTCCCTCATGGCGTGGACGGTCCGCTCCACCGCCATGCTCCCCTCTTCGGCGTTCTTCGCCGACTGCACCGATATCTTCTCGGTCTGCAGCGCGTTATCGGCGTTTTGCCTGATGTTGGAGGACATCTCTTCCATGGAGGCGGACGCCTCTTCGGCGGCGGCAGCCTGTTCGGTTGCTCCCTGCGACATGCTCTCCGCACTGGCGGAAAGCTCCTCGCTGCCGGCTGCCACGTTCTCCGCGGCCGAGGCGACTTCTCCGACCACCGCTTTCAGCTTGGTCACCATCTCCTTCAAAGCGGCGTAGATGCCGATCTCCTTGCGGTGGCTGGCGAACTGGATGGTGAGGTCCCCCTCGGCAACCCGGTCGGCGATGGCGGCTATCTCGGCGGGCTCGCCGCCGAGCTGCCTGGTGAGGCTCAAGGTGATGATGATCCCCAGTGCGGCCCCGACGCCGATGGAGCCGAGGATAAGGATGATCATGAAGAGCCGCCCCTGCTGGTAGAGGAGCTGGTTTTCCTGGGCGATCTCCTTGGCGTTGGCCTCCTTCATAGTGGTCGCCTCGTCGATCAAGGCATTGATCTCGCTGATCTTTTCACGGGCTTGGCCGTTGGAGAGGTTGACCGACTGCCTCGCCGCCTGCAGGGCATCGGCCTGCGCCATGGCGAGGACCTGCTTGCTGATCGGCTGGTAATCCTCCCAATCCTTGGTGATCTTCGCGAGAAGTTCCTTTCCTTTCTCGGTGTGGAAGAGCGCCCGGGCCTGATCGAGGTTTTCGGTCGCCTTCTTCCTTCCCTCCTCGTTCATCTGGATGAACTTTTTACGATCGGCCTCGGAGGAGGCGAGCAGCAGGTTTTTCTCCGCCCGGACCGCCCTCAGAATGTTGATGCTCGCTTCCTTGATATGGGCGACACCGAGTAGTTCGCGCTCGTACATCTGGTCGGCACGCGTACTCATAACCGCCATGTTGCGAATACCAACTCCACCCACTACCCCGGTGATGACTGACATTACCAGGAATGCCACCAGTAGACGGGTCCTCACCTTGATGTTCCCTAACCACTGCATTTGATCCCTCCTTGTACAGCACCATTCACTTGATTTGTTCCGGACAGGACGGTATTTTGCTGCTATTACACACTAAAGTGCCGTGTATTCTTTTCGGCCACCTAATGTTTTTTCTTGAACGGGAAATTACCGTACGATGGTAATTTCTCACACAGTAACGATTGCTTCTCTGACATGGCTTCATTACGATGACGATTGCATTAAGCCGTTGGTGCGGGAGGTCAGATTCAGCATGTACTACTATTTCAACTACGACGAGCCGTTGTTTCGCCCTCCTTCCGAGGCGCAAAGCCTCATAATCCAGGCGACTATTGGCTGCTCGCAAAACCACTGCAAGTTCTGCGGGATGTACAAGATGAAGAGCTTCCATATCCGCCCGGTGGCCGAGGTGGTGGCGGAGCTGGAAGCGGTCCCGGTGCCGCATCGTTCCTACGTCCAGCGGGTGTTCATCGCCGACGGCGACGCCCTGGTTTATCCGTTCGAGGGGCTCGTCGAGATCCTCGATGCGCTCGCCCGCCATTTTCCCAACCTCGCCCGGGTCGGAGCCTACGCCTCCCCCAACAGCCTGACGTCCAAGAGTGCGGAACAGCTGGCGGTCCTGCGGGAGAAGAAGCTGAGGATTCTCTACTTCGGGCTGGAGAGCGGCGACGCGGAGACGCTGCGGGCGGTAGACAAGGGATTCGAGCCGGACGAGATGCTCTCCCTCTGCCGCAAGGCTCAGGACGCGGGGATGAAGCTGTCGGTGACCGCCATCCTCGGCCTCGCCGGGCAAGCGCGCAGCCGCGAGCACGCAGAGGCGACCGCGCAATGGATCACCGCGCTCTCGCCTGAGTACTTCTCGCTGCTGACCATGTTCACCCGTCATAACGACGAATGGCTGCGGAGCATCGCTCCGCTCACCCACGGTCAGATCATTGAAGAGGCTCTCACCATGCTGAGGAACCTCTCCCCGCACCGGACGATCCTCCGCTCCAACCACGTCTCCAACTTCCTCAATCTCGCCGGGAGTTATCCGAAGGACCGCGAGCGGCTGATCCAGACCGCAGAAGCCGCCTTGGCTGACGCTCGCCGCCAGAGCTCCTGGTTCGCTTCCGTCCCGGACTACAGTGAGGAGTACTACTAAGGCCCCTCCCCTTCAAGGGGAGGGCGGGGGTGAGGATGGGGAATAAGGATGGGGAATAAGGGATAAAGGATGAGGGATAAAGGATAAGACCTGCCGACTACTTCCCCCCCGTCTTCGTCATCTGCTCGTGTACCTTCGGGCACTCGGCGGCGCAGCTCTCGCATCCGCCCGGGCAAGGTTCGATGTGGATCAGGATCTGGCTGTAGGGGAGGCGGTGCTCGATGTCGGCTTCTATCCGGTCGCTCAAAGCATGCCCCTCCTCCACACTGATCTGTCTCGGGACTACCAGGTGCATGTCGATGTGTCTCGTGTGCCCGGACTTGCGGGTGCGAAGCTTGTGGTACTCGATGAACTGGGTGCCATACCCCTCCATGATCTCGTGGATGACGGCCTCCTCCTCGTCCGGGAGTTTGACGTCGAGGATGTGGAAGAAGGCGGTCTTGGTCAGATCCCAGGCGGCCTTGAAGATCATGCAGGCGACGATGATGGCGATGATGGGGTCGATGATCCCGATGCCGGTAAAGTGGATCGCGATGAGGCCGACGAAGACCCCGAAGGAGGTATAGACGTCGGTTCTAAGATGCATGGCATCGGCTTCCAGCGCGACGGAATCGGTAGTCACCGCCACGGAAAGGAGGTGCCGGGATACGAGGTAGTTGGCGAGCGCCGAGCCACCCATTACCGCGCTCCCCAGCCCGAGCTGTCCCACCTCCGCGACCCCGGTCCTTAACTTCGCTACCGCCTCGAAGATGATGTAGAAGCCGGCGGCGAAGATAAGTACCGCCTCGACGGTCCCGGCCACGTTCTCGATCTTGCCATGGCCAAAGCGGTGCTCGTCGTCGGCGGGTTTGCCGGATTCGCGCACGGAGTACCAGGCGATCCCGGCGGCCACCAGGTCGACCGCGGAATGGACGGCCTCGGAGAGGATGGAGACCGATCCCGAGGCCAGGCCGCAGATCAGCTTCAGTACCACGAGGATGGAATTGGAGATAACCGAAAGGCGGGCGGCCTTTCTCTTGAGGAGATCGTGTTCGGCGTTGATCATGAGTGTCGTTCTTTCTAGTTGTGAAGTGCAGACATGACAAAGGGGGCGCAGCACTGACTGCAAACCCCCGATCGTAAGTCCGATCAGTGACTTTTAACCCGAACCGGACAGAAAAGCAAGATGCCGTTGCTATCTTTCACGACACTTTTCGGCCATCCGTAGGGTGGGCACCCCTTGCCCACGCTGCACCCCGCGGGTAAGCGGCACCCCTGCCTGAGCGGCCTGCTCACGCGGCAAGTCTGCCCGCGCGGTAAGCCTGCGGCGAGGATGGAGGGGCTGCCTGAGGATCGCTATAAAGTCTGGTACACTTTGCGGGACTGATTCCGCCGGGGGTGCCGATGAAAAGAGTGATCCTGGCCGTGCTCGCAGTGCTCTCCTTTCTCTTTCGGCAGCGTGCAACGGGAAACGGGAGTCCGCCTCCTCCACCGTTCCCCGCGTCTCCGCGACTCCCGACTACCTCAGGAGCTTCGGCGTTGCCCCCACCACCGAAAAAGGGACCTGCTTCGCCTTCGTCATCTACTTCCCTTCCGGGGACAAGCTGGGACGCAAAGCCTCGGGAGACCGGGAGATGCCGTTGGAGTGGCAGGAACATTAATCTACAGGAGGATGAAATGAAAAAGTTAGTGGCGTTTGCCGTGATTGCCGGTCTTGCCTGCGCAGGGCAGGCTCTCGGCCACGAAGGAGAGCACCATCACCATCACGATGGGAAGATGGCGAAGACCCACGAGATCATGTCTCACTATGCCACATCGCAGGCGAAGATCACCGCCGCCCTCGAAAAGCGGGACGCGGCGACGGTGGCCAAGGAGACCAACTACCTCCTTTCCACCGGAAAAGAGCTGAAGAGTGCCCAGCCGCACAAAGGGCAAAACGATCTGAAGAAGTTCCGGGAACTGGCCGGCCAGTTCCAGTCCGATGTCAAAACCACTGCCGCCTTGGCCGCCAGCGGGGACTTTAAAAAGGCCAAGGAGGCCTTTGCCGCCGCGCAGGGGCGATGCACGGCTTGCCATGCGCAGTATCGGGATTAACCTGCTTTCTCTCAACGCACCCTCCCCTTCAAAGGGGAGGGCAGGGGTGAGGACGGGGTTTCGTGGGGCGCCTATCTCCTGCTGGTATACTTGACGGTACCCTTCGTCGAGTTCTCACCAGCATGGAGATTTTTATGGCCATCCTTGCAGCAGTCGCCGGCGCCGCCTTCATCGTCATTGCCCTGTGGGAAGGATTCGAGACCATCATCCTCCCCCGCCGCGTCACCCGGCGTTTCCGCTTCACCCGCGTCTTTTACCGGACCACCTGGCGCCCCTGGATGAAGCTTGGCCGTGCCGTCATCCCGGTCAATCGCCGGGAAACGTGGCTCGGCTGTTTCGGTCCCCTCTCCCTCCTGCTCCTTCTCTCCGTCTGGGCCTTCATCCTCATCATCGGTTTCGCCCTGCTGCACTGGGCCGCCGGCTCGGCCGTCTTCGCCAACGACGGCCACGGCGGGTTTTTCATCGACCTCTACCTGAGCGGCACCACCTTTTTCACGCTGGGGCTGGGGGACGTCCTTCCCCACAACTCGGTCGGAAGGGTTCTCGTGGTGCTGGAATCCGGTTTGGGTTTCGCCTTCCTCGCCCTGGTCATCGGCTACCTTCCCGCGCTCAACCAATCCTTCGCCCGCCGCGAGGTCAGCATCTCCCTCCTCGATGCCCGCGCAGGCTCGCCCCCCTGCGCCTCCGAGATGCTCCGCCGCCACTCCCATCACGGCGGGATGGAGTCCCTGCAAAAACTTCTGGGCGAGTGGGAGCGCTGGTCCGCAGAGTTCCTGGAAGGGCACCTCTCCTACCCGGTGCTCGCCTACTTCCGCTCCCAGCATGACAACCAGTCCTGGCTGGGAGCGCTGACCGCAATTCTCGACACCTGCGCCCTCATCATGGCCGGGGTCGAGGGGACCTGTGCCCGTCAAGCCGAGCTCACCTTCGCCATGTCCCGCCACGCCGTCGTCGATCTCTCCCTGGTCTTTTACACCAAGCCGCGTCAGCCTAAGGCCGACCGCCTCCCCAAGGAGACCCTGGAAGAGCTCCGCGCCCTGCTGGCCCGCAGCGGCCAGAAGCTGGGCAACGGGGACGAGTTCGAGAGAAAGCTCAAAGAGTTACGGGAGATGTACGAGCCGTACGTGAGCGCACTCGCCGCCCACTTCCACATCGGCCTTCCCCCGTGGGTTGCCAGGGGAGACAGCGCCGACAACTGGCTGGGAAGTTACTGGGAACGCCCCGCGAAGAAACACGACCAGCTCCCCAACCGGGGCGGCGAGCACTTCTGACCGGGAACCAAACCTTGCAGTGGGGCGGGAGCCCCGATGATTAAAATACTTGCATTAGCTCCCGATTACGGGCAGTATTGGCCATCGCGCCTAAGGACTTTCATTGAGGTACAGAGCCCCTGATGAACATCGACCCCACTGTTCCCCAACCGGCCGCCGCCCCCGCCCCTCCCGCCGACACGAAACCCCATTTCCCATCGCTGTTTCCCGACGCCGAAGCAGGATACCGGGCCATTATCGAAGGTTTCGACGGGCTGATCTATGTCTGTTCCCGCGATTACCGGGTCCTCTACATGAATGCCAGGTTCATCGAACGGACCGGGAGAGATGCCACCGGCGAGCTCTGCTACCGGGCACTGCACGATCGCGACTCCGTCTGTCCGTGGTGTGTCAACGACCGCGTCTTCGCCGGCGAAAAAGTCCGCTGGTCCCTTAAGAGCCCCAAGGACGGCCGCAGCTATGACGTCACCAACGTGCCGATCCGGCTGGCCGACGGGACCATCGTGAAACAGTCGCTGATCCAGGACGTGACGGAGAGGGTGGTTGCCGAGGAAATCATCCGGGGCAACGCCGAATACCAGCAGGCCCTCGTCTGCGCCATCCAGGACGGTGTTTCCGTCATCGATACCATGGGGGTCCACGTCAAGGTCAACAATGCACTCTGCGCCATGACGGGATTCAGCCGCGAAGAGCTGATCGGGACCGGCATCCCGCACCCGTATTGGCCGGAGGAGGAATACCCGAGGATCCGGGAGTCCTTCGAATCGCTCGAAAGAGGAGAGGTGGGGCAGGTCGAGCTCGTCTTCAAGCGCAAGTCGGGAGAGCGGTTCCCGGTCATCATCCACCCTTCCACCGTGAGGGACCGGGCCGGCCAGGCCACCGGCTACCTCGCCACCATCAAAGACATCACCGAGCGGAAAGGGGCGGAGGATGCGTTGCGGCGAAGCAATGCCCGCTTGGCACTTCTTGCCGCCACCACCACGGATCTCCTCAAGGCGAAGGATCCGCAGCAGGCGATCGGCTCCATCTGCGCAAAGGTCCTGTCCCATCTCGACTGTCAGCTGTTTTTTAACTACCTGCTCGACGAGGAACCGGGGCGGCTGCGTCTCAACGCGTGGGGGGGGATCCCGGAAGAGGAGGCCAGCAAGCTCGAGTGGCTGGATATGGGGGAAGCCGTCTGCGGTTGCGTAGCCCGCGACGGGGTCCGGATCGTGGCCCCCGACATCGACAAGTACCCGTCCCCCCAGACCGCCCTCCTCGCTTCCTACGGGGTGAAGGCCTACGCCTGCCTCCCGCTGGTCGTCCAGGATAAGGTGCTCGGGACCATCTCCTTCGGCTCTTGCACGAGGCCCGGCTTCAGCGGCGAGGACCTCGCCACCATGAACGCGGTGGCCGAGCAGGTGGCGATCGCCTTCGAGCGGAAGAAGAGCGAGGAGGAGCTGCAAAAAGCCCACGACGAATTGGAGCAGCGCGTTCGCGAGCGGACCCTCGAACTGCAAGCCGCCAACCAGGAGCTGCAGTCCTTCTGCTACTCGGTGACCCATGAACTCGGGGCCCCGTTGCGGGGAATCAGCTGCTTCAGCAGTATCCTGCTGGAAGAGTACTCCGATAAGATCGACGACGCGGGCAGGGAGTTCCTGACACGGATCGGGACCGCGGCGGTGCGGATGGGAGGGCTGGTGGATGATCTGCTGAACCTCTCCCGGGTTACCCGCCGAAAGCTCAACCGGGAGCCCGTCGACCTCTCCGGCATCGCGTGCCAGGTTGCGGCGACGCTACGGTCCCAGGACGCCGAGCGCGAGGTGGAAATCACCGTTGCCGAAGGTATGCGGGGAGAGATGGACAGCGGGTTGGCCTGTCTGGCACTGCAGAATCTGGTCGGAAACGCCTGGAAGTACACCCGGGAAGTTGCTGCCGCGAGGATCGAGGTGGGGAGCTTCGTCGAAGGGGAGGAGCCCGTCTTCTTCGTCCGGGACAACGGGATAGGCTTCGCCATGGAGTACGCCGAAAAGATCTTCCAGCCTTTTGAGCGTTTGCACCGGATCGGGACCTACGAAGGAACCGGTATCGGTCTGGCCACCGTGCAGCGGGTGATCGCCATGCACGGCGGCCGGGTCTGGGCCGAAGCCGAGCCCGGCCAAGGCGCCACCTTCTACTTCACCGACGGCACCTGCTCGGTGAGTTCTACCGATCACTCCTCTTGATTAATCGGTTCCGCTAAGCGCCCCTGGCGATCTCTTCAAGATTCCCTGCGATGGTAGTCGAAGTTGCCGCTTGCTCTTCGGACGCGGTGGCTATTTGGGAGATGAGATGCTCGATCTCCTCGATTGAGTGGACGATGTTGATGAGCGACTCGTCAGCCTGGTTGGAAAGCTCTTCACTGGCTTCTGCTTCGTCCCGTCCCTTCTCTATGGATTCCACCGCCATGGCGGTCTCTTTGAGGATTCCCTCAACCATCACCCGTATCTGCTTGGTAGACTCCACGGTGCGGTCGGCGAGATTGCGGACCTCGTCGGCGACCACTGCGAATCCTCGACCCTGATCGCCGGCGCGGGCTGCTTCAATTGCGGCATTGAGGGCAAGGAGGTTGGTTTGATCGGCAATGTCATTGATAACGCCGACAAACTCGACGATTTTCTCGGATTTCGATCCCAGGCTTCTGACAATTCCGGCTGAGTTGCGGACGATGTCAGCGACTTTACGCATTTCGCCGACAGCCTGATTCACCACCGACTGACCTGCTTTGGCATTTTCCGAAACCTGGCCAGCAGCCTCCGAGGCATGGACCGTATTTCTAGCCACCTCGTTGACCGTCATGCTCATCTCTTCCATGGCGGTGGCGATTTGGGTGACGCGGCTTTCCAGATATTCTTTCCGTTGGACCTCTTTCTGCTGGTGTTCCTGGACTCTTTTCTCGGCGGTGATGTCACTCCAGCACGCCATGTAACAGAAGACCTTGGTCGGGTCCGTACTATCCCATATGGGGTAAGCCGTGGTTCGCAGTGTGACGTTGCCAATCGGTATCTCAGCAGAGTGCGGCATGTGGGAACGGGGATTTCCGAAGATGCTTCTGATCCTTCCTGGGTCTTTGTGGTACTGGTGAATGGAATTTCCCGATGCGTTACCGACATCGGCACCGGATAACCCGGCGTTGAGTTCCGACCGGTGCTTACTCATCAATTCCTTCGCTTTTTGGTTCATGTAGAAGATCTTATTCTCAGGTGTTGCATCGCAGAGCATGACAATGTTGTCAACATTATCGAGCATTTGCTTAAGTCTTGCCGCTTCGGCAGCGTTGCCGTCCATATCGGAAGCATGTCGCGAAAAAAGTCCCATTGACTGATCTCCTGCTGGAGTGAAAGGGTGGTAGTTTCTTGTCGTTCTTATCGGTTCAGACCAGTGCAGCTTGAGGACAATTGGTGTCACTTCCCCATGCCTGTCCCTTTGGCACTCGGTTTCCCTTTTCACCTCGGCATTTACACAACATCCTTTACACACCCGGCGGGTGACAAGTTGTCCATGGCAGATGACGAGATGTCCGTTGCGCGTGGTAACTTGTCAGCTGTGCGTGGCAAGTTGCCCATCGCTCGCGACAACTTGTCGGTTGCACATGACAAGTTTTCCGTTGCACGTGGCAAGTTGTCCGTTGCACGCGGCAAGATGTGAGCTGCACGCGGCAAGATGTGAGCTGCACGCGGCAAGATGAGCGCTGCACGTGACAAGATGTACGCTGCACGCGGCAAGATGAGCGTTGCACGCGACAAGATGTGAGCTGCACGCGGCAAGATGAGCGTTGCACGCGACAAGATGTACGCTGCACGTGGCAAGATGTACGCTGCACGCGGCAAGATGTGCGTTGCACGCGGCAAGATGTGCGTTGCACGCGGCAAGATGTGCGCTGCACACGGCAAGAGGTGCGCTGCACACGGCAAGAGGTGAGCTGCACACTGCAAGATGTGAGCTGCACACTGCAAGATGTGAGCTGCGCGCGGCAAGTTGCCTGTTGCACGCGGTGACTTGTGCGCTGTAGGTGATAAGTTGTGAGCCGCTCGTGGTAAGTTGATAGCCGCTACTGACAGGATATTGCGGGGAGAGTCGAAGCTTTGCAGCGTTGATGGCAAAGTACGTTCTCCTGTGAGGGAGCAGATGGTGGCGGGGGATTGGCGGCCAAGAGTGGAGATGCCTTTCGGCTGAGGGGAGGAAGACATGTTGGCTGTCAGGGACTTGTAAGGGCAGGAGCACCACTACCGGTGCTCCTGCCCTCGGTTCATCATGTCCCCGGCAGGTTACGGTTTCAGAGTCTCGTGTTCAATGCTATCCGGCATTGTCGACCTGGACCTCTTTGGAGTCGTCCGAAGCGGCCCCCTTAGACCGGGTGCCTTTCCGGCGCTCCTTGGTCAGGTCGAATCCACAACTGAGAAGGATCTCAGGTTTGCGGACCGCCGCCCCTTCCAGGACCGACGCTATCTCATCTAAGATTGCCATCAGCGATGCCTGGAGCATATCGCGTTCGGCAATGTCGAGCGTACCTCTGTAGGAAGCCTTCAGGTAGGCGTCTTCATACTTGTCGGATTGCGAGGTGTAGGACCCCCACAGTGGTTCCGGTATAACAGGGCAACCGGCAAGGGATCGCCTGATCCGGTTGTTTAGGGAAAAAAATTTGGCTGGCGACAGTTGGTGGTAATTTCGCTTTATTCGCACTCCCATACAGGAACCTCCTTTCCTTCGCCATGAGCGAAGTTGGCAGGATTGCCGTCTGGTCTTGCCTTCCGGGGACATGCCCCAAGCTTACAGCCAACCTTGTATTATTCAAATTTTTTAATTTTAGTGGACGCTTGAGGGGCAGGAGATTTGTTTACTGCGGCACACCCATCGGGTAGAGGTCGGGGAAGAGATATCCGGCGGCATGTGGAGGGAAGGCGATCCGGACCGGACCCTTCGGAGGCTCGCCTGGATCTTCCGGCCAGAATAGCCGATTTGGTCTGCAGTTGGAGGGCCAAGCCTTCCCAGATCCCACCTTTGGCCCTTGGAGTTGCTAGGGGACGTACTTGATATTTGACATTCGGGGGGTGAAAAGCCTTCAAGTGGTCATCAAATTCGAGTACGTCCCTCGGTCGCTCCAGAACGCGAAAAGCCCCAGATGACTCATCTGGGACTTTTCTGAAAATGGTGGGCCGCGTTGGGATCGAACCAACGACCTGAAGATTAAGAGTCTACTGCTCTACCAACTGAGCTAGCGGCCCCGGACAGACCGATTTATAGCAAATCGAAAGCCTTTATTCAAATGGGAATTATCGATATTGTAAATGCAATCAATTTAAATTAGCGATAAGCGTTCGGGCTTCGCATCGAGTCATCCGCCCGCGAACATCGGCAGCAGGGTATCGAGCGTCGCTTTTCCCAGGTCTGCCGCTCCGGGAGAGGGAGAGGGAGAGGGAGAGGGAGAGGGAGAGGGAGAGGGAGAGGGAGAGGGGATAGGCTGCTTTTCGATAAAGGCCCAATGAGCGTAACAGACAGAGAATCGAGCACTTACCTCTGACCGTTTTAGGGGTAAACTTGAGGCGTTCATGGTGTGAGAGTTAACATGGATGCTTGATCCTATACTAATAAAAGGTATATTATGGCTTGGTACGTCAGGATGTCCCGAATTGCTGAGAAGCAGAAGGACAAGCTTAGCAAGCCGCTACGCCAGATCCTTTATGCTCTTGTAGGCGACATCGAGGCCCTCGGACCGATTCGCGGTGATTGGCCGAATTATTCGAAACTGGCGGACGGCAAGCACCACTGTCACCTCAAAAAGGGTAACCCCACCTATGTCGCCGTGTGGGAAGTGCTAGACAAGAACATCAAGTTGGTCGAGGTGAAATATGTTGGAACGCACGAAAAAGCCCCATACTGAGGTTGCGCACTTTGCCGGGCCAGCAAAGAAACTTCAGGAGCTGAGAGCGTATGCTGCAAAGCTCGGTTGTCAAGAAGTGGATGAAAGCGTCGCTTGGCGCGAGGCCTTCCCTGAGTTTCAGGAGAATGCCGTGGGCTCCACCTTGGCTGGTTACCGGCACCGCCAAGGTCTGACCCAGGTTGAACTGTCAGCGTCGACTGGAATCCCACAGCGCCACATAAGCGAGATGGAAAACGGGAAGCGGATCATTGGCGTGGTGAACGCAAAGAGGCTAGCCGCAGTACTAGACTGCGACCACCGACGGTTGCTTTAGCGCAGACTAAAAGGGGCCACGGCTGAAGGAGGAAGAAAAGGGGACAGGCTGCTTTTCGATTAAGCCTCAATGAGCGAAACTATCAGGGGCACACCAAGGTCAGGTCCAGACATTGGACATTTGCCACCCCGAGGGGGGCAAATAAGAATAGGAAAAGGGGACAGGCTACTTTTCGATAAAGCAGCCTGTCCCCTTTTTTCGTTCCGGTCGCGGACTACGTAACGGACTACCTTCAGAAGGGGAAGCACTTGGGCGATGAAGTGGTGACGAGCGATGGAGGGGAACGCTAGGCGAAAAAGGCCCTGTCAGGAGCGGCTATGGGGCCACTTGCTAAGTGGCAACTTTTTGCTCAGGTACCTGCAGCGTGGCATGTTTGGCCCCAAAGACACCCCACGACTGTGGCCTTTCAACTTGAAACAATCTAAGCATGGCCCCATTGTCGGCCCTTTTATTTTTCAAGCGTTGACAGGGCTGGTTACCGCCCCAACCTCTCAAAATAGTCCTCAATAATGTGCCAGTGTTTCTTGAAGCCGTCACTAACAGCTACTCCTCCGTCTCTTACAGGCCAAACCAGAAATGAGTTACGTGCATTCGTGAAGTTGTCTAATTTACCTGTAGAAAGGTTAGCTTCCCATATTACACCATTTGCATCAATGTCTGAGGTCCAGTAAGTCCCTTTTGCAATATTGGATATGACACCCTTAAAACCGATTGAACAAAAATATGAGGCGATAGAGCACGTTCTATGGGCTTGGTCATTTGTTATTCTCGGGAAGGAACCAAACCCTTTTTCACGTGCATACGCACATAATTGCATGATCTCTGCGTTGGTAGGCAGCCTCCAATCGTAGTGTCCATCTAAATTCAACTCTTCTGCCCATTTTTGCGCTTCAAGCCAATCAAATCCTATCTTCGTGCTAGAACCCCAATCATGTAGATGCCCATACGGAGGAAAGTCGGGGAGGTTGCCGTTCCTCGCCCAGAACAGCCCGGTTCTGGTGTCTTTGACAACATTCTTCCCGAACTCGAAACCGTCTATTTCAAACAATGCCGTAAATGGTGACGCTCCTTTTCTGGGGGGAGACGATACACGTGGTGATTCCCGCAATTCTTTTTCTTTCTCGAGTAGCTTATCCGACAAGCTTCTTATGAGGGCGTCTTTTTCTCTTAACTCTTTATCATCATTCTGGTATTGATCGGCTGGATTGGCAGGCCCAACGAACTTCTGATTAACGGGAGATATATACTTGGAATGAAGCCATTTACCTATCTCGAATATGTTTTTAAGAACTTCCATTGCTATTTTAGTTGATTGTGGCTCACAGTGAACAGCTTTGTTCCCTTCAATTCGTACACGATGGACAGAATCGAGAAGGAGGGGCGGAAAATAAGATTTGAGCTCGGTGCCTAAGCGTTGGGACAGGCTCAACGTCGGATCGTCCATGACGCCTTCGTGTTCGGAAACAGACTTCAAGGTTATTTCGAGGAACATCCGGGACCGCATGACTGATGCTGTGGGGTCTGTCCATACATGCTCCTCTGCCTTGGTGCCACATTCTGCAAGATCAGGAAAACTGGAAGATAGGAACGTAAAGTTTTGGGTGTTCATGTCGGTGTTACCTTTATCTTGATAATCGGCTCTTTCCGCAGCCCTGACTCCTTTGGCATTGCGGGGTGAACAGTATGGCAGTCGAGTGGGTGGTAATGGGGCCATGCCTGCAAAGTTGCAACTTTTTGCTCTGATACCTGCAGTGTTGCACGTTTGGCCCCATAGACTCCCCACAAACCGTGGCCTCTCAACTTGAAACGATTTAAGCATGGCAGCATTGTCTGGCCTTCGCCCGTTATCCAGCCTGCGTCTGTAAGCCCGTGTGTACTCCGGCGAGGGCACCGAAGATCCCGTCGATGACGTTGTCCTTGCCTGCAAAGAGCCCGTCAGGGCCGCCAGCGTGGAGATAGCTGAACGGCGCTTCGTAGAGGGCCGCGGCGTCCATGACCCCGCGGGCGGTGAGTTGGTCGATAATCAGTTCGACAAAGCGTATCTGGCTGGCAGTGAGGCTACGGTCGGCGAGGAAGCGGGAAAACGCTTCCTGGGCGGCGGCGCGGTCGAGGCCTACCAAGCTGCGCACGAACCATGGGAGCGACGGGGCGCCGCTCCGTTCCAGCAGATCGCTCAACAGCCGGGCGTCGCCCTCTCCTATCTCCACCAGGGTCTGCTCAAGCCCTTGCAGGTCAGTCGCGGTGAGGGGGATATTGCGGCGCAGGCGGTGGATTACCAGATGGTCCAGGTGGCTGCGCAGGAAGTCGTTGACCTTCTTCTCGTACTGGGCGCCGGTCATCTTCGGCAGGTAGACGACCTCCTCCTCGCGCACCCCGATGATCTCATCCTTGAAGTCCGAGTAGACCAGCGTCCGCTTCATCTGGCGATCGAGAAAGTGGATCAGATCCCGCAGACGCAACCGCATTTCCTCTACCACCAGCAGGTTGACACCGTCCCAGAAGCCCGGCTCCTGCAGGGCCGAGAGGTAGGCCAACTGCTGCCGTATGGCGGGAATGGTCGTCTTCTCCTGCAGGAGTTCGGCTATCTCCACAACCTTGGTGCGGAGGTCCTCGAACTTCCGCCTCTCCCCTTGCGCCAACGCCAACTGCATCCGCAGGGCGATCATGTCGAATTGCCGCGCCTCCAGGTCGTCGGGCTCCAACTCGGTCGGCAGGGTCGCCACCACCCGGTGGAGCGTCCCGTGGTCCTCGTCACTCAGCGCTTCCCACACCTTGGGATCCTGGAACCGTTCCACCGTCTGCAGGTGCATACGAACGATGAAGTTCTCCCTGTTCATGGCCGCCACGATCCCGTGCAGGCCGGTTACCAGGGAGGCGCCGAGCTCCTTCTCCGGATCGAGGGCCGGTTCCCGCTTCAGGTGAGCCAACAGTTCCACCCTGGCGCGGAACAGGCGGGTGCTGAGGGGCGCGCTGTCGCTCCCCTTGATCCCCTCCGGGTTCTCGCGGAAGAAGTCGAAGTTGGCGCAGAAGTCGAAGATGCGGAAATCCTGCTTGTCCTCCCCCGGCCCGAACAGTTCGGGGCAGAGGCGGGTCCCCCGGCCGATCATCTGCCAGAACTTGATCTTGGAGTACACCGGCTTGAAGAAGACCAGGTTCGCCACCTCGGGGACGTCGATCCCGGTGTCGAGCATGTCTACGGAGATGGCGATGTGCGGCGCCTTCTCCTTGATGGAAAAGTCGTCGATCAGGCTCTGGGGGTACTTCACCTGGTTGTCGATCACCCGGGCGAAGTGCCCCCGGTAGTGCGGGTAGTGGTGGTCGAAGCGCTCTTCGATTGCGATGGCGTGTTCGTGGCTGCGGGCGAAGATGATCGTCTTGGCCAAGCGGTCGCCGCCGTCCACCTTGTGACCGTGCTCCATCAGGTACTGCAGCACCTTGTCAATGGTGTCGGCGTTGAAGAGCCAGTTGTTCAGCGCACCCGGCTCGACCTTCTTGGGGTCCCGGACGTTGACGTTGTCCCCCCAGTCCAGGCTCTCCCACTGTTCCTGCTCGTCCGTGCTCAGCTCGTCGTAGTGAATCCCCTTGAGCGGATACTTGAGGTCGACCTGCTGCACCCGGGGAGGCACGAGGAAGCCGTCCCGGACCGCCGTCTCCAGTTCGTAGGCGTCGGTCGGCACCCCCTGCTCCAGCTCGAAAAGATCGTAGGTGTTGCGGTCCACCTCCTCCCGCGGGGTGGCGGTGAGCCCGACCAGCAAGGAATCGAAGTACTTGAAGATCGCCCCGTAGCGCTGGTAGACCGAACGGTGCGCCTCATCGATGATCACCAGGTCGAAGTGACCGACCCCGAAGCGCGCCGTTTCACCGTCGGTGGCATCTATGAGATTGAGCATGGTCGGATAGGTACAGGCGTAGACCCGCCCTTCGGTCTCCTTCTCGGTGACCAGGTTGACCGGGCTCGCCTCGGGGAGGTGCTTCTTGAAGGCGTTCACCGCCTGGTTGACCAGGGAGACCCGGTCGGCGAGGAAGAGCGCCCGCTTCACCCAGCCGCAGCGCTGCAGGAGATCCACCAGGGCGATAGCGGTACGAGTCTTGCCGGTGCCGGTCGCCATGACCAAGAGCGCCTTGCGCCGGGCCTTGGAAATTTGCTCGCAGATGCTGCCGATGGCCCGCTTCTGATAGTAACGCTCCACGATGGCGTCCTTGATCCCGGCAACGTTGAGGCTTGCCTTCAGGGTGCGCTGCATGATCAGGCGGTGCAGCTCGTCCTTCTTGTAGAAACCAGCCACCCGGCGGGGGGGATAGGCGCAGTCGTCCCAGATCCAGATGTCGTAGCCGTTGGTGAAGAAGATGACCGGTCGCTGGCCGTGCATCTGCTCCAGGCAGTCGGCGTAGAGCTTGGCCTGCTGTTTCCCCACCACGGGATCGACGCTGGTCTTCTTCGCCTCCACCACCCCCAGCGGTTTGCCGTCATCCCCCCAGAGGACGTAATCGGCGTAGCCAACGCCTTTCGCGTTGGGCATGCCGGTCACCTCGTACTCAGTATCCCGGCCGTTGGTCTTGTCCACCGGCCACCCCGCCCGGTGTAGATCGAAGTCGATGATGTAGTGGCGGGTTTCGGCTTCGGTGTAGTTGTGGGTATCGGTGCTCTGCTCCGCCCGGGCGCGTACCTGCGCCAGCTCTTCGCGCAGCTTTTGCAGCTCGGCATCGAGGAGGTCCCGCGCCTGCTGCTCCTGCAGCCGCTGCCGGCTCTCTTCCTCAAGCTTCCGTTCCAGCTCGGCCAACTGCTTCTGCGAGGCCGCCCCCTCCCCTGCCGCGGCCGGCTTGGGGATCAGGGCATCATGCCAAATGATCGTCCCCGTAACCGCGCCGGGGGTATAGGTCCGCGCCAGCCAGTAGCAGAGGTGGTGGAGTTCCTTCACCACCTGCAAGGCATCGAACTGGCGGATTGCCCGGGTGCCGTGCACCGCCTGGTTCCCCACCTTCTGGATCACCCGCGCCTTTTGGAAGACCGCCTGCGGCAGAGTGCGCTGAAAGGTCGGCTCGTGGAGAAGCGCCCCAAGACTGTCGTCGTACGGCATGCGCAGGGAGCTGTCGTGACGGTAGAGCCACTTCACCGCTGCCTCCAGACCAAGGCGGGCGTAGAAGCAGGCCGAACGGGGGTCAGCAAGAATATAGCCTTCCGCCCGGCTGGCCGAATCTGCGATGTCGCGAAATTCCTTCGGAAGGAAGGCAAAGTTGCTCATTGCTACAGGTCTCCGTTGAAGGCCCGGTGCTGGAGGGAGGCGAAGAGGGTGTCGAGTTCGGCTAGATGGGCGCGGAGCCAGTTTTTTTGTTGCTCGACGGATTCTACGACGGCGGCGAAGCGGCGCTGAAGCGCGAGAGGAGGCAGCTTGATTGGAAACTTGCCCAACTCAGTAATCTGAAGATGTGGCATTGCAGCGCCTTTGTCCATTTCCATGATTTTTCTCTGTATCCTGTAGTTAACGATGTATCCCCACAGATACTCAGGTACAACTGATGATCGATCAGGACGAACCAAAGCTACCGCTTGACTTATGCAGAACGGTAATTTGGTCTTCACCAAGGCGCAGCGCCCTCGAATCGCTCCGTCCTTAGTAATCAGAAGATCACCTGGTTCTGGTTTGCATTTGTCCGTCAGTTGCTCGAACTGCGTAGGAGTTGCAAAATGGCAGTTTTCAAAATCGATTTCCCCCTGACGAACATTTTTCGCTGTAATAATGGGAATACCTTCGCGAACGTGTTCCATTGGGCAAGTAAACCCATAAGTAATCCGGCTCGTCACCTCAAAAAAGCTATGTACATTTTGAGGTTTAGAATGAATTACGGGATCGCCGAACATGTCGAGGAAGGTCGATCGAAGCAGGGTGTCGAGCTGGGCGAGAGATTCGCGGCGTTTGGTTCGCAAAGCATCGGCCGCATCGAGAATTGCCGCAATCCGCTTCTGCTCTTTGATAGGTGGGAGGGGAATTTCGAGTGTTTTTAGGGTGGACGCGTTAACTCCGGGCTGTGCTGCCCCTCTTGCCCCTTTCGTGATTTGATTCCAGTAGTCTTCGGTCTGGAAAAAATGGCTCACATAGCAGGGGTCAGCCTTTTGGTCGAGTCGAACACGAATCAAATAGGAAGCAAAAACTGTGTCCTCTGGACACTCCTTAATCAAATAGCTCTTTCCTGTCGTTGCCCCAGTTCTTGCGAATACTATGTCACCGCAACGCACTCTAGAACTTTTGAGTTCCTTCTCACTACATTCACACCAAGGAACGGTTTCCCAGTTCACACATCCACCTTGAATGTCGGTGATTCTTAGGAATCTGGGTCCAATTGCTGATTCGCAAGCGGACGCAGTAACCCCATAGTCAATACTTTGGGCTATCTGACTTAGGGCTACTCGCATCCCAATAGCCCCTCCAACTCCTTCACCCCCTGGCTAATCTCCTCCTCCAGCCTTGCTAACCGCTGCAAAATCACCCTGGGCGCATCGTGCTCGACTGCCTCGTACTCAACTTCCTTGTAGCGGTTGAGGGAGAGGTCGTAGTCGTTGGCTGCAATGTCCGCCTTGGGGACGAGGAAACTCCGGTCGGTACGTTGACGGCAAACCTCGCCGGAGCGGTTCTGCCAACGGGCGAGGATGTCTGGGAGGTCACTCTTTTCCGGCTGGGGGTTGCGCTTATCGTCGAGGGAGAACCCATCGGACTGCATGTCGTAGAACCAGACCTGATCGGCGCCGCCGGAGTTGGTCTTGGTAAAAAAAAGAATGGCGGTGCTGACCCCGGCGTAGGGCTTGAACACCCCCGAAGGCATGGAGATGATGGCGTCGAGCTTCTGCTCCTCCACCAGCTTTTTCCGCAGGGCCTTATGGGCCGTGCTGGAGCCGAAAAGCACGCCGTCGGGGACGATGACCGCCGCCCGACCACCGCTCTGGAGCAGACGCAGAAACAGGGCCATGAAGAGAAGCTCGGTCTTCTTCGTCTTGACGATCCGCTGCAGGTCCTTCGCGGTGGACTCGTAATCGAGGCTCCCTGCAAAAGGGGGATTGGCCAGGATCAGGGAGTACTTCTCGGCATCGTCGTCATCGCTCTGGGCGAGGGAGTCGCGGTAGCGGATGTCGGGGTTCTCCACTCCGTGCAGGAGCATGTTCATGCTGCCGATCCGAAGCATGGTGGAGTCGAAGTCGTAGCCGTGGAAGGTCCCCTCGTTAAACCTGAGGCGGGCCGCCTCGTTGCCGTAGATCTCGCCGCTGTGGTGTTTAAGCAGGTATTCAGAGGCCGCGATCAGAAAGCCGGCGGTGCCGCAGGCCGGGTCGCAGATCCTGTCTTTGGGGGTGGGCGCCATCATCTCAACCATCAGCTTGATGATGTGGCGCGGGGTGCGGAACTGGCCGTTCTGCCCGGCAGTGGCGATCTTGCCGAGCATGTACTCGTACAGGTCCCCTTTGGTATCGGCGTCGGCCATGTCGATGCTGTCGAGCTGATCGACTACGTTGGCCAGGACGCGCGGGGTCGGCATCATGAAGAGGGCGTCCTTCATGTGGTGGGTGTAGGTGGAGCCCCCTTCGCCGTCCTCCTCCCCCTTCTGTCCAAGGGTCTTGATAAAGGGGAACACCTCGTCGCGCACCAAGGTGAACATCGTCTCCGGCGCAGTCTCCTTGAACCGCGACCAACGCAGGTGGTCCTGGTCCGGACGGAAGACCGGCTCCTCGATAGGGTTGCCGGTACGCGCCGCCTTGTGCTCCTTGAGAGTGTGCAGCTCGTCGAGCCGCTTGATGAAGAGGAGATAGGTGAGCTGCTCGATGACCGAGAGAGGGTTGGATATGCCGCCGGACCACATGGTGTCCCAGATGCGGTCGACTTTAGATTTGATCTCGCCGGTTATCATGAAATTCCTTATAAATCATTTGCTGGGTAAGTGCATTAGAGGGGTTTAGTAAGTAAACCTGCGACAATCTATTGCAATTTACTGTCTGAGGCAAGCCGATCTTTAAAGAACTAACTGCCTGGTGAATAAATCGGATTCTCATTACAGGAACCGGTTTTTTATCCACTCCGTTTGACGCTAGCACACACCACAGAGACCACACTAGAGACCACACGACAGAGAATAAAAAGTAGGGGTTACAGCTAAAAGCCGTAACCCCTACTTTTTAATGGGAGATAGTCGGTCTGATTAGTGAGGCGACATGGGGAAAGGACAGTACAGATGATTATTCTTAAGGTGCCGGTGTGAATTTGGCTTTGGAGGCAATCTCCAAAGCTAGCATTTTTTGAGATGGTTTATCTGCCGGCCATCCTTTGACAACAGCATGGTTGGGGTTCCCGATATTCTGTTCTGTTGGAGGTATCGGGTCTGGCAGGATATGGAGGTTCATTCGGTTGTAGTCTGAGGCGAGGTTATCAGCACGACCGTAAAGCGTTTTTTCTCTCTCCAGGGCAACACCGGCGCCTATCTCCCAAAGATTCTCTTCGCTCAACTCCAAATGTCTTGTCACAGACAGATCATCGTGTGGATGGGGGATGAAGGCATCCTGCTTAACAGTATTACTGGCTCGGCGAATATAGCTGCTCTGGACGATAAAGCGTGCCAGCGTTTCGGTTTCGCACACCTCTTGATCAACGTTAGCAGTCGTCACGCAGAAGGAACCGTCTTTATCAAGTCAAGAATGCGGGCGGGGATGCTTCCTAAAAATGCCTCAGACCCATAGGCCCTGCTGCTCCCAAAAAGCCCAGCATAGTGGAGCATTCCATCGGGGGCTATGCTAATAGACAGGACTTGACGGGGTGCATGGTACCATTCAAAAGTGACGTGACCATCAGGCTCGGCACCAATAGATGGCATCCGTGACCCAAGAGGAAGAGCGATTAGGAACAGCCGCGCAGCCTGGTAGGTCTCCTCAAGAACAGGGAATGCGCCATATCCATCCCAGTTCTTGTCTTTACACTCACTGTAGATGGCCTGTAATTCTTGATCCGGCTGGTCAAGGCCGAATATCTTTGCACTTTGCAGATGTTTCCGGTTGGAGACTGTTTTTTCAGTAACGAATCTTGCCACCGGACTTTGTGCCGACGACATCGGTATGGGAGAAAACCCAATAGTTGCACTGATTGCACCGATTGCCAGTGATTCGACTATCATTTCAGATCCTCCAGAGCGGCTTCGGAGATGCTACCGAAAAATACCCTGTTCTTTAACCACCGCATTTCCTGAAGCATTTTAGGAATAAGGTCCTCACTGAAATTGCGTACAAAATGAGTAAAGACGTCTATATCCACTATGATGCTGAACCCAGCCCCTGGCTCTTGTGGCTCCTGTATGGTACGAACCAGCGTCACTGCATAAGGGTGTGGAGGGGCAGCAAAGGTCTCTTGATGCAGGAACCCTAGGAAAGGTAGGCTAAGACCTTTCGGAGGCTTGGGTGCTGAGTTGAGATAGCGCTCAAAGTCACCATCGCCCGGTTTAAGATCAATTTTATTGATGAACCGAAGCCCGAGTCTTGTTATTTCCTCCGGCTTAGCTAGAAGTCGATAGATTCCCCACAGTTTCATGGCCTCATCAAAAAACATTTCCCACTGGTCATACGGCGCAAGCCGACTAAAAGAAAAACCGGTACGGCCGAACTGGGCTATCTTGTTGCCTTCGTTGGTTGTGAACCTGAGGCCCTTCCACGTTAAGGTATGTTCCAGAGGGGGGGGGGCTTCACCTTGGAGGTTCAGGTGCTGTTTGATCTGAACCTCCTGATGGGAATCTAAATATCTGTACCCCTCTAGTAGGGGGGTAAGGTGGTTGAGGGCGGACTTCTCGTCAAAGTTCTCAGTCGCCACAGCCCGAAGGTCAATGACCGCTTCCGCGACAGGTGCCAAGCTAAGATGTTGGAACTCCTCCCTGGTATCTATCGTTATATTGGGTAGGGTAGCGCTCATGCGGTTATTTATAACAGGATTTTGGGAGTGTGCATACTGTTTAATGCATCTTGGGTGCGTAACCGTTTCATACGGGTCCCCATTCTTTATCGACCCACTTAGAGGAGGAAAAGGAGGAAAAGGGGACAGAAGGAGGAAAAGGGGACAGGCTGCTTTTCGATAAAGCCCCAATGAGCGAAACTATCAGGGGCACACCAAGGGGCAGGTCCAGACATTGGACATTTGCCACCCCGAGGGGGGCTGATGACTTCAGTACAACTCCTGCTGGCCGATGACGGAGGGGAGCCACTTGGGGGACTTGATCCGGAGCTGTTTGTTCACGTTCATGCGACCGAAGACGACTTCTATGTCGCTAACCTTGACGCCGAATTGTTCGGCGAGGAAACGGACCATGTGGTCGGTGGCGCGTCCGGCGAGGGGAACGGCTGTCACGCTTACGCAGAGTTGATGGCCCTTTACCTTGCCGATGGCGTCACGGTTGGCGTTGGGGGTGCCGAGTATGTTGAGCACCAGGGTGTCGCCTTCCCAGGTGTAAAATGGTTTCTTCATTCGGAAGGGCCCCTTGAACCCTGAAGCCTGAGTGGGGGGAGGCGGGAAGGTGAATGCTGATATGCAAAAGGGCCGGTCATAATGACCGGCCCTTTTTTAAATGGCGAGATAGTCGGTCTAACTGAAGCTGCAAGTAACTGTTTTTGCAACATCAATTTGCCAGGCTTGTTTCCGGCATACCTCAAAGGGTAACTCCAAAAATAATTCTTATCTATTTCCGAGCATGACGAACAGGAACATCAGTGATCGTGGCTTTGGTGATCTCGCCGCGAACCTTAACACCTTCAATCATGAGACGTACAGGTTCGCGGCTCCGTAAAGCCGCTTCGAGGATTTTCCAGACCTCGTCCTGGGAGATAATCAGGGAGTCGTCTAGTCGAGCCGTGAACATCCCCTCCATGCCGTCGTTGACTTTTACTTCGAAATGGTCCGACTTTGAGTTGTCGATTTTTACCACTCGGTACTCTCCGGAGAGATTAACTTCCTCAGAGACGGATCTCGTAGCTCGTGCCAACTTCTGTGCTTCTTGTCCCTTGATCTTAGTGCCCGACATCTGTAGCGTCTTCGCCGTGCTCGCTGCCTTGAGTACCTTGTTGTAGACTTCTTCGGCGTCAGCTTTGGTAAATGCGACCTGCGGCTCATGCTTCATGGCGTCGGCGAAGATTTTCATCCTCTGGGTTTCTTGATCTCCGGCCAGTTGCCGCATCTCAATCCCCTTCATCTCCTTCTGGCTTTCCAGATATGCCTTAAAGGCGGAGTGGCTGGTCCACATCAAAGCACCAGAGACAATAATTATGGTCGCTTGCTTGCCAGTCATCTTCCCTGCCACCCCCTTCACAAACTTCTCTACGATCTTCTGGAGGTTGATTTTGTATTCAGAACTCCCTGGAGATACCTGCACGAAAAGCTCGATCTGTTCCTTGTCCTCGTTGGTTATCCCCCGTGCAGTGGAGTAATTATAGTACAGTCTTGCGTAGGTGCGGTTGATATTCTTCTGCAGTTCGATAAAAGCTTCCATCATCTTCGTAGACAGGTTGGAGCTGAACTGGTCACCAACCAGTTTGATGTCCAGGACTGGCCAGTTATCAAACTTGATGTCGAAGGCACTTAGCTCCTTTACGGAACATGCTTCTTTTAGCAGCGCCCACGCGTCGTCTTCGTTTCTGATTACCCATTCAGCTGAACTCACTCGGTCCCCCATCTCTCATATTGGACTTTACAGGACAACAGTGGGCTTTTAACATGAACAATCGTGAAAAGCAATTGACAGTTAATTTATATAGGCAAAGAATGAGAGTTACGGGCCATTTCTCTCCGTGGGTAGAGTGAGGGGGGCTGCAGGAGCGCGATGCTGCTGCGCTCCACCCCCCTTCGGCCTATTTGTCCTCGCCGTAAATCATCTTTGAGATATCAGCAGCCCTCCAACACGTGGTCCGCGGCCCGAGTTTTATCGGCTGTGGGAAACGGCCGGTCCTTACCCCTTCCCACCAGGTGCTCTTAGAGACGGGGATAAACTGCAACACGGTTGACAGCCGGACCAAACCGGTCAAGGGAAGCTCATTGCTCACCGGAACAGCTGGAGCCGGGGCTTGCTCGAGGTTTCTACGCGTGGTCATGATGCCTCCCGAACAGTTCCATTTGCTCCTCGTTGTGAGCACCAGCGGCCAGCCGCCCATGTGCGGAGAGTTCGCCGATCAGGTCTCCGATGTAGGATTGAACCCTCTCCAGGGATTCCAGGAGTCGGGGATCCCCGTTCGCTACCCTTTCCAGCCGGCGGACCGTGTCGGCTGCCCACCGCGCGGCCTGGGACCAATCTCCTCCGTCGGCCGCCCTGTCGTGTTCCCTATCTCGGCCCAGTTGCCGCTTTGCCCCTTGGAGCGTGAGTTCGCCTGCTCCCATGGCGCTCATCTTGTCTGGAGCCTCCAGCGCGATCCGCTTGACATCGGACACGTAGCGGCCAGAGACGCCGACCATAGCGGCGGCCTGGTCCCGGGAGTCGCCCCAAGCTTCCGGCAACATTTCCGGAACTGATCCCTCAGGTTTTCTCTTCTGCCTCTCCCGGGCCTTTTCTTCAAGCACCGGCAGCAGGCGGTACGCTACC
The DNA here is from genome assembly GCF_023652955.1 of Geomonas sp. Red32. Lineage (GTDB taxonomy): Bacteria > Desulfobacterota > Desulfuromonadia > Geobacterales > Geobacteraceae > Geomonas. The sequence goes on from NZ_JAKLOY010000010.1 coordinate 32,207, forward strand.
ACCGCCCGCTGCGTTGCCGTCAGGTGCCGTCGCCTCAGGTTCAGCCCCAGGATGAATTCAAGCAGATCGCCCCGCTGGTCCCACTCTTCGCACCAAGGCTGCACTCCCAGCTCAAGGCAGGCCCGGTAACGGTGACGGCCGTCGACGATCAGCCCTTGATGGAGCCATATAGGGGACAGTTGACCACGGGCGGCGATATCGTCGCGCAGGGCTCGAAAGCTACGCTCGTCCAGGGCTGGGAGGAGCGCCGATAGGGGATGAAGCCCGACAACGCCCTTTGGGGGATCGCTGCTGACAGGGCCGCTCCTCGTCACGATTTCATGGTCATAGCCCATACTGCCTACCTCCCACCGATCTGTTAATGATGGTCTGGATCTCTTCGCTTCGGGCACGACCGTCCGCCTCACGCAGCACCCGGTGCAGCGCTCCCCCGCCAGCCAGATGGTGGCGCCTGATAGCCTCCACAACCGCCTCGGCCTGCACCTCTGGAAGCCTTCCCTCGATGACATAGCGGATATGCTCGGCGCTCCAATGTGCGTGCATCGCGGCCACGTACGGCCCCGGGTGGAGAGATGGGAGCTTCCCGCAGTCGTGCCCCAGCCCGGCAATGACTGCGAGGACTTCGATGACCCTACCGGCGGCGAGCACCCTGCAAATGGTCGCTACGTTGATGCTGTGCTCCAACAAGGTAACCTGCCCCTGGAGGCCATACTGCCCAATCGCCCGGTAACGGCTCCGGACCGAGCTCTCTAAGCCGTCGGCGTCCAGCAGGCAAAGGATGTCGAAGATGATTCCGAGGTGCCCGTTCGGCATCCCGCGGCACGCCGACCAGAACTCCTGGCTTATCTTGTAGTTGAAGGAGATCTCAGACACGGCCACCTCCTTCCGCCGTCTGCCCCTGGCCGCGCCTGACACGGTTGTAGGCGACCTTTTTCAGCCTCTTGACCTCAGCACGGGTAATATCCGCCGGCAGGCCAAATTTCCCCTCCAGGTGCAGGATCATGTCGGCCACGGTGCTCACGGAGCTGCCGTAGCCTTTCCCCTTTTCTCCCGGGCGTGGAGCATTGAAATCCTGTTCATGCTGGTACTGCAGCATGTAGGAGTCCAACACATGGCGCTGCCATTTGGTGAGAAGACCATCGGATGGTACCGGATGCACGAGTGCCTCCCTTCTGGCCTTCGGGAGCCGTGCAAGGGCTGCCCTTAGGATATCTTCTGACCCGAGCGCCAGTTGGATCGCGCCAGCGGCCGCCCGGTGTTCAGGGGTGCAGTCGGCCAGGTCGCGCGGAAGCACCCCGCGCTTTTGCAACTCGAAGAGCGTGCTGACCGGTAGGCCAGTCTTCTTTGCAAACTCGCGGTACAGCGTCCGGGCCGTCCGGACATGTTTTGGAGGATCGACCTCCTCCAAGGAACCGCAGGTCAGGCAATAAGCGAACCCGCGGAAGTGGTCGGCGGCCAGGGGGATGTTGAGGTGCCCGCATGAACCGCAGGTGAAGGCGCGCTTCTTCATTTGATGCCTCCTTTGCCGTTCAGCGGAGTGACATAGCACAGACCCGCAAGCCCGGTAAGACGGCGGGCCTGGACCACCTGGGCCAGGGGAGGCACCCCCTCATATTCTTCGCCCCAAAAGAACGCCGGGGAAATGGGGATAAGCCAGTGATCCTGGTCGGTCGAAGGTTGATAGCCATGGCCCAGGCAGATTCGGAACTTGCCACAGTAGTGGCTCGGGCTGGTAAGGAGCGCCTCTTCTATGGCGCCGACGGTCTTGAGCTTGTCCACGACACATGCGACGATCGCGCGGCGGTGGTGGGTGAACGCGGGATCAGAGCCCCAGTCAAGGCCGGGGAGAGCGGCGACGGCGACTTCATACACCAGCCACGGCGCGAAGTAGCAGAGGGCCGAGTCCATAAAAGCACCAGTGCTCTTTCTGTTCTTGGGTGAGTGGATTTTCCTGGAGAGGTCCACCCTCCAGAGGTCGACCGTGAGCCGCTCGAGATCTGGCAGCCGCAGAGGTTTCTGGTAGGGAACTTTGCTTGGCATGTTGCCTCCTTCAAAGGGGTTTCTCTTGTATGAACGGGACGGCAACCCCCCTTGATGCTTTTCAGCGGCCTTCAGGGCGTATCAAAAGGAGGACGAGGAGATCGTGGGGAGATGGTTGAAAGATGGAGATGTGGGAGAACCAGAGATCTTTTTAGGGGATCAGCAGTGGTGTCATCATCCAATGAGATTTTGGAGACCATGATTGGGGGAGGAAAAATTTTCCGGATGGGGGGCCGGTGAGGGTTTGGAGAGCCGTACAAGATGGGGGGGCAACATCAGCAGCGCTTGACTACCAGGTTATGCCCGGGACAGTCGAGACAAATCAGGCAGGTCGGAGATGCTCTTGAGGACGCTCCCGTAAGGGATCGCTCGTGACGGGCCCCCCCATTGCCGCGGCCGTGCCGACATGCCGAACACCACCGAACTCTCGCGATCCTGGGCCACGGTTACCACCCCCTGTTCCTTGATGGCCTAAAGGCCTGGGTGCCGTCACTCCCCATCCCGGAGAAAAGCACCTCGGCCCCGGCTGCCGAAGCGGAGTGCCACAGGGCGGAAGAGGGCGCAGACCTGGCGCGACTTCTGGGAGGTGAGGTCGGTGGTCTGGCGGACCTCCTGCACGGTGCCGGTCTCGGAGACCGAGGCGGCGGTCTGTGCGGAGCTGGAAACGAGCTCGGAGAGGTCGGTCATGAGGTCGTCGGCCGAGCGGGCCAGTACCATGAGCGTTTCCCGGGTTTGAGGCACTCCGAAGGTGAGACCAAGGAGTGCCCGAAGTGGTGGGGGAGGGGACGGGAGGGTCTGCAGGGGCTGTCGACCGGCGGTTCTTTAGCGGGGGCGATAATACCGAACGGAGGGTAGGTGATAGTACGTGCAGGGGCAGCCGGGGGCAGAGCAGGGGATTGAGCAGCAACCAGGGCTGGGGGGGCTGGCGTCAATCTTTGGGCTTGGCGGATGCCTTCAGGGCCGCCATGGGGTCGCCGTAGGAGCCGGTCTTGCGGATCGTGGGGAGAACTTCGCCAGTCACCCACTTTTTGAAGCGCTTGGCTTCCGGCTTGCGGCTGGTCAGAATCAGGGAGTAAAGGCCGGATTCGTTGATAACGTTGACCAGTTGTTGGCCTCCGGGGGTCGTGATAATGTCACTACCCTTTTCATCATCATCTAACCGAGCAACTGCATGGTGGGGCTGTGACACGTCCAGCACACCGCACACATCCGCCGCCACAAACCACGGCTCGCCGTCCTTCATCACCGTGCGGACCTGCTGGGACTCGAATTGAAAACGGCGGTTGCTCATGGTCCTCCGATTCACGCAGGATTCACGCCACTTTCGGGGCTAGGGAGGAGGCAAGGGCATCCAAGTCTATCCGGGTTGTGATCTCGTCAGCTATTGCGACGAGGTCTTCCTTTCTCAATCTCATGCCCCCTCCCAGCGCTTCCAAATTCCAGCGTTAAGGCTATGAAAATTCCTCGGACATGGTATCCGTCGCCCCTATGCTACAGAACACAGGGTTGCCAGTGTGCCCTTCCGAGTTTCCTCTTGTTCATTAGCAACCGAGCGTGTAGTTTGCCGCCATTCCAGCATGGAAAGGAGTATTTCCCTCATGGCTTTCCGCTTCAGGAAGACTATTAAGGTGCTGCCGGGTGTGTCAGTTAACCTGGGCAAGACAGGAGTGTCGGTATCTGCAGGTGTCAAAGGTGCCAAGGTAACAGTGAATAGCAAGGGTGTCAGAAAAACGGTTGGAGTGCCGGGGACGGGGTTGTCTTGGACGGAGTACCAGAGCCATGGCAGCCGGCGGGATCAGCCATCAGCCAATGTCCAATCACCGGCGCCAACCGGCGGGTATTCCACTCCAGGGAAAATTCTGGCCGCCGTGGTGTTCCTCATGATGTTGGCAACTTGCGTTGCAAAGATGCCGAAGTAGGCTCCGCGTCGGAATTCGGGTTGTAAGGCCACCTAAAATCGTTGCGTGAGCAGACGTTTGCGATAGGAGGAACAATGTCTGATCTTTATGATGAGCAAAGGCGGGAAGGCGCGGCGATGATTGTTTCTGAGGCCCACAGAATGGCAGATGCCAAAGGGATTAAGTTGACCTCGTCGACCTTTGACGGGGGACTGCCGTTGAAGAACCGAGACGCCCATATCCTAACTTTGGCCACAGGTGGGAAAGCGGTGGAGGTCCGGTTCTCTGATGAGATGTTGGCTGATTTCCCCGGTGGAGTCGGCACGCGGCCAACCCTGGACAAAATCCTCATCGGAATTAACGAACTGGCGGCTGTATGTTTTTGAAAAGGACGATATCACAGTAGGAGTTCCAGCCGAATGACGGACATCAGCGCCTGGTACATCCTCTCTTTTCGTCCGGCGCGTCGGTGTCGGTTGACCTGAAACCTCAGGAGACGGATCTGCTCGGGAATCGGCACCAGGTAGCACCTCATCCGCTTCCCGGCGATCCGCACCAACGGAAGGCTGGCCCCGCAACTCTTGCGCCGGATGGCTCATGGAGCAGGGGGGAGAGGTCCTAATGGTGGTGTCCCGAGGGCCGGTGTACCGGCTGGCTTCGTCAGAGTTGGCAATGGAGAGAGGATCATCTGTGGCTTCCGAGAAACACCCGGTCGAGCTCCGACAGCGGAATCTGCCAGGCCCGCCCCACCTTCTGGGCAAACAGGACGGACCTCGCAACCTTGTCCGGAACATTGCCCTTTCCTCTGTACCGCTTGGTCATTGCATAGCCGCGAAGACACATTTTGCGAAAGAGTGTCACCGGGATTCCTGAGTGACGCCTGGAGGCCTCCTCGCAACTCATCGTCACCGCCTCGATCTCCTTCATTACGATGATTTCCCGGACCTGGGCGGCGGGCTTTACGGGCCGCGCCTTCCCGGGACGCTTGGGGTGCTCCAACAGCCAGGCATCAACATCTTCCTGCCGGTATCGCACGTTACCCCGGCGCCCCTCTCCAAACTTCAGAAAGGGGATCCCGGCCATGCGCTTCCTCATGTGCCACAGTTGGGGAGCGGTGAGGCCCGTAACCTCCGAGACCTCCCGCTCCTTCAAGAGCTGCCCTTCCCCCAGATCCTCCATGTTTCCTACACCCCCTCCACGATGAAAAGGTAATCCTGACCGTATAGCCGGAAGTCCTCCGGGTCCATCGTCTCTTCGACGCCGAGGGCTACCGGTTTCATGTCCCCAGTGAACACCTTCATATCCCCCCGGGCCGCCTGGATGGCCTGGAGTTGGCGAATCATTTCAGATAGCATCTCAGGCTGCTTCATGCCGGATTTCCTCCTCGGTCAAATCGTCGCCGTCAGGTGTAGCCAACTCCGGACAACGCTCCTTTACCCACTCCGCCGCCTCCTCGAACTCCAGGGACAAGTTTTCAGCAACTTTAGAGAGACAGTGCATGACGCTCCAAAGTCCGTTCGTTTCTGCCTCCAGGATCGTCATGAAGTTGCGACCACATGGCTTGTTCAAACCTTTCTTGTTCGGCAGGCACACGACCAGCCCCCCCATAAAGTGCAGCGCCTCAGAAAGCTGCATAGCTGTTTCATGGTTCTGCCTCAGCGTGAACTCATTCACCACACCCATCGTCTCCCCCTATGCTTTGGGAAAAGGCCTGAGTGCTGTCTGTGGTTTCCATCGAACCACCCCCAGGCCTCGCGACAAGGGGACACTCAGGCCAACCGTTGGCATAGTGGGCTCCCTGAACCGCTTCGAAAAAGCGGCCAAACGGGAGGATGAAATTATAGACGGGAGGGATCATATAGCAAGAGGAAAAGCATTGCAAGTATTCCATATCATTGAATTTTTCCACGAAATGGAAGAATTTGACCACGATGTGGAATTGGTGTAACAGATGGATTTTGCAAGGGGGGGGACTCAATTAAGGAGGGGATTAGTTCTGGTGGAATCCACGGTGTGGAATAAGTAGGTGAGAAGAACATCAGGAGGAGAGCAGGGGCCCCTTTTATTTCATATGGGTTAGGAGGGGACTGTACAGGCAACAGTGCCCCGGTATCATCCCACCCCCCCACCCCTGGAGACCATGATCGCCCTCCCGGCCCGGGGCCCCCTCCCCCCCCCAGTACATGGGCAACATCGAGAACCGGGGCCAGAAAGAAAGCGAAGCTTCTCTTATGCTCCACTCGTACCCGAGTCGTGTCCAAGGCATCGACCATCAACGGTGATTGTCGGCGGATGGCTGGCGGTGTAGACCTCGCACCGCCCGTCGGCCAGGTGCCGGCAGGATCGGGCGAAGCAATCGGCGAACGGCTGGCCGCCAGGTGATGAAGTCGGTTCCTGTTCCATGGCGCCTCCTATTCCCTGGCCAGCGCGTTCTTAACGGCTTGGGCTGTCCACTCCTTACCGCGAGGTGTGGTGTACTCCTTCTTGTTTAACGCCCCGGCGATCCCATGAAGACTATTCCCTTCGGCCTGCAACCTCTCGATCATTGGCCTGACCCTCGCCGCAAGGGTGTCAGCCTTCGCGATCCGGGCGGCGACTGCCGCTGCTGCGCCTGCCTGTTGGATCTCAGGTGTGAATCCCTCTCCCTTCGCGTTCCCCAACCTCACACCCCGCTCCTTTGCGGCCTTGAGTGCGGTCTTCGTGCGCTGGCTGATCATCTCCCGCTCCTTCTCGGCGAGTGCGCCGAAGATGTGGACGGTAAACCGATCAGCGCCAGGAAGATCAACCACCATGAAGTCGACGGAGTTCTTTTGCAGGGTGGTTATGAAGGCGAGGTCGCGGGAAAGCCTGTCGAGCTTGTGGATTACGAGCCGGGCCCCGATCATCTGAGCATGCTGGATGGCCTCCTGAAGGATCGGGCGATCATCCCGCTTGCCGCTCTCAACCTCGACATAGCATTTGCTCTCGTCTGAGCAATTCACCAGCTCGCCGCCGACGCTGGCGACGTAAGAGAGGATGGCATCTTCCTGACCTTCCAGCCCAAGACCGGAACGCCCTTGCTTGCCAGTCGAGACCCTGCAATACCCGATGAATTTCATTGCCCTGCCCCCTGTATAAATTTCAATGACGTTCGTTACTGATATTTATACGCCGATCCACGAGAGAGTCAAGCGGAGATAATCGGCAAAATGCAGAGGCTCCATATTTTGCCTACAGCGGGGGGATTTGGTCTCAGGATAGGGAAAGGGTCGCGGTGGGGGACGTTAGGGCGGGAATCGGGCAGCCTGCTTCCTCCTGGTGGGAAAAGCAAGCCGCCCGACGTTATCATTTTGAAGGGTTCAGCTTTCCAGCCTCGGATAGCAATTGATGGTAGGCCCTCCAAGCCTCGTGGTCGGCATCCGGTGCCGGTCGCATCTCTAGGAGCTGATCATCGGGTAGCCCCTGAGGAAAGAGTTCGGTATCTTCCGATAATCCTGAGTAGGGCATTAATTCCACCCTCCTCTACCGTCAGATGTCACGACCTTGCCGTTGGTGAGCCTTGCCTTGGTCCCTGCCGGCGCTACCGGTCGAGAGTCGCCACCCTCAGGCTTAACCTCCTTCCCGATGCTGCCGTCAGAGTATTTCACCAGGATCTTGCCGTCTTTGCCCTTTCGGCGCTCCACTACTGACTTCTCCGGTTTCAGATCTGCGTTAGGCACTCCACGAGAGAGCCTATCGAGCGTCCTAAGCGCCTTGTTGAGCTGGACCTTAGCAAATGCCTTGTTGGGCTGGACCGCCGCCGGGATGGTGGCCTCAATGGCGGCACGCTGGTCCCTGCTGCTCTGACCACCGCCAAGAAGAGAGCGCATGGCCAAAATGTTCTCTTTGAGCACCGCAAGGTCGGTGATGTAGTCGACCTGCTCAGGGGTGAGGGTCTGCCCGACCTTTGATCCAATAAAGCTGTCAAGAGCCTTCTGCGGATCTCTTTCCTTGAGCATCAAAGCTATCTGGGCCTGCTGTTTGCTGTTGAAGGACGGCACCCGGTCCAGCGACTGCATGGTGTTATTGAGCGTACCTCTGATGTCCTCAATCAAGGTTTCCTGCTGGTTAACCTTCATCTGCTGGCTTGCTGGGGCGTAGCGCTGCGGATCGGCTTTAACTTCGTCGGCACCAACAAAAACAAGATCCCTGGTGTTTTTGTCGTAGGCCTGCACAAGCCGCCCGGGCATCGGCATCTTCATGGGGCGTGCGTGACTCGTAACCGTCTGCGCTGAACCGGGGATCTCCCGGCCTCCGGAGTTGATCTGGAAGCGCCTCAGGCTCGTTGCCCGCTCGTCACCGCTGCCGACACTCAAGCTTTCTTGCTTGGTGTCCCACGGCATGGTCTCCTGGCGCTTCAGCTGGTTGGCGATGTACTCGTCTGCATACTTGGCTACGAGGGGGTTGCCTGGATACTTCGCCTGTATTTCACGTACAGCCTTAGTCAGTGCCGGTTCGAAGGTGCCGGGCTTGCCAATCTCCCCGAAATACCCGTTCCCCGCAGTGTGTTCCAGGTCCATCTTGCGGATGTCCTGCTCGAAATCGGAGAGGCTCTTCTGCTTTCCGAGGAGATCACCTTCCTTTATCACGGAGATCAGTTCGGGAATTTTCATCCCTTTGTACTGCTTTGCCTGTTCGTCAGGAAGTCCCAGATTACGGGCCACAATGACAGACTGGTCCTCGCCCACGGGCGCCTGCTGCGCCTGGTAGTCACTTGCCAGCCCACGGATCGCCGCGATGTGCGGCTTTGTGCCATCGTATGCTGTGATCCGCGCCAACAGATCGGGGTTGGTCTTCCCGGCGTAGTAGTCGCTGACATCGGCCTGATTCTGAGCTTTCTGCGCCATCTCGGTCTTGGCGGCTGCCAGATACGGGTTCTGCTCGGTTCCACCCGCAAAGGGGGAGATATCGCCAACAAAACCCTGCTCCTTCAGCACCTCGCGCGATGCCGGGTCGTTGTAGAAGAAAGGATCCGTGTCGCCGGTCTTCTGCGCGTAGTCGACCAGAGCGGGATACTTGGCGTTGAGCGTAGGTAGTTGCTCCTGCGCGGCCTTCTTCTGCTGCTCCTGCCGGTAGTTCTGCAAATTGTTGTAAGACCTGGGGAAGAGTACCGCCCCCACTGCACCCCAATCAAAAGGCATAATTCCTCCCCTGCGGGCTCGCCCCGCCGCTGACTCCGTAGCTGCTGCTGTTCGTGTTGCCAACCTTACGTGACATTCCCTTTTCCCCTTTCCGGCCCGGTGTGGCCGATTTGCTTTTCCCGGTGGGAGCCGGGGCCTCTTCGCGGGTGATCCGCCTTTCTACATATCCAAGCTGCTCGCCCGCGTGGGTGCCGCGCCGCCGTCCTTGCATCAGCAGAGAGGAGTCCTTAGACACTTCATCGACTTCCCCTCAAACAGGGCCTGGAGCAGCGCATTATTCTGCTTGGCCAGAATGGCGTTCTCTCCCATCAGGGTCTGGCCTATCGTCACCAGCTGGCTGTTCAGCGTCATGGCCGCGTCAACCTGGGCGAAGGACTCATCGGCAAGTTCCATCACCAGGGTGTGCAATGCCAACCTTCTTGCCCGGGTAAGCCGCGGCGAGTCGGCGAGCTGGTCGATAACCCCCCGCAGGAACTCCCGGCGTTCGGCCAGGGTGGCCCCGAAAGAGTTAAGGCTGGGCTCTGGATTCGCTGGAGTCATTGTGTCACCCCTCTGCCTGGCCCGTTACGACCTCGGCCTCCAGGACATCAGCCGTGGCACCGTCACTCGGCAGCCGGTGTGCATCCAGCACCGCAGCAGCCATCATAACCGCTATGTTCTGCGTGCTCTGGCCCCGGATCACCCGGGACTTGTCCAGCATCACACCGGCGGCGACCGCCTTATCCCTGAGACTAGCCTTCTCGATATCGACAGGAGTCACGCCGTCGAGAATCCGCTCGGTGATCGCCTCGAACTTGTCGGCCAGCCGGGCCTGGATGTCTTCCTTCTGCTCTGCCACCTCCGGAGTCTTCAGCGCCTTGGAGATGGTGTTGTGGCTGCGGCCTAACACCTTTCCGATGGCATGAGGAGACTTCCCTTCAGCCGCGAGCACAGCGATTTGGTGCTTTTCCTTAGTGTCGAGCCTGTCCACGTGTCACCCCTTTTTAACGTTGGCAGCTTCCGTCATACGGCAACGGTCCGCTCTTAGTGTTCTCGGTACAGTCGCCTCCTCCCTCACCTGCCGGATATCCCTTAGCAGTTTGGTGAGAAAGCAGGACTCCTTACTCTGTTTTCCGCTCATTTCTCCGCTGTCCTTTCAATGTCGCCAATTGGTCGACGGTGATGCTGATGTTCGGCCTTGCATCGCCCTCACTAGGGGCGTAGACGGTAACGGTCGCCTTGCCAGAGATGGCGATGGACGCTCCTTTTGGCTGCCCCGCAAGGAGATCGGCAATTTCTCCAAATGCAACGAGGTTGAACCAGACAACGGGGGTGCTGGTGTCATCACGGAGTTTCGCAGTGACAAAGGTATTCCCGTTTGTCGATGTTCGCTGCGTCGGAGAATCGTGCAAAGTGCCAGTGGTCAAAACCCTCATGGCAGGTCTCCTTTCAATGTGGTACAGCGTGCATTCGGTCTGCCGTCAAAAACGGCCCCTTCGGTGATCTGCTGTGTGGCACGGTCGAAGTGCAACTGGATATCGATCCCCACCGGTCCCTGCCTGTTCTTCTCGACCGTCAGCACGTCGCGCTTCTGCTCATCCTGCCAGAAGAGGAGGAGACTGTGCGCTTTCTGGACGATCTTGAAACACCCGGCAAGCTCTGCCTTGGTCGGTTTACCCTTGCTGTTCCCCTGGCGGTTAAGCTGGGCCATGACGACCACATGAATCTCCAACTCTTTGGCGCAGTCGACGAGTTTCTGAGCGTACCGGGCAAGGCGGGACTCCTCAGTCTCCCGAGCATCGCCGTTGTGCTGGATCTCCCCGATGTAGTCCACGAAGGCGACGTTGATCTGCTGTTGAACCTTGTACCGATTGATCAGGGCCGTTATCTCCTCGATGGTGCGGGGGGAGTTGTCTGACATGAACAGGCCGCTCTTGAAGAAGTGGTTACCGAAGGCGCTGGCAACCCCGTACTTTGTCCCGGACTCAATGTCCCGCAACCGTTCACCGGAGATGATCCCACAGAGTCGGTCGAGGTTGAGGTCCACGTCATTTTCGTTGCTGATGAACAGCGCCCGGTTGTCTGCGGTGACGGTGTTGCAGAGGAGATTCAGGGCCAGTGAGGATTTCCCGAAGCCGGTAGCTGCAGCAATAACGGTTACCCGCTTGGGCAGCAACCCCCTGATAACCCTGTCCAGGGTGGAATACCCGGTGGTCGGGCCGAGGGCTTTCCCTTGGCCTTCGAGCCGCTGCTCCTGGAGCTTTGCGACACGCATACAAAGCGCCTCTGCATCGAAGACAGGCTTCTTGTGGTTGGAGTTGGCGACACCAGCGGCCAGGTCACTGAACCGCTTAGCGATTTCCACAGCATCCAACGTCTCAAGCTGGGCCATGGTCTCGACTACCTGACGCTGAATCTGGCGCTTATGGTAAAGGTCGCGAAGCTTCCTCGCCTTCGGAACGATCATCGCGGGGATGATGTCATCGTTCATGCAATCAGTCAGTTCCGTAGCGCTGATCTGGGCGGTCTTGGCGATGGTACGCAGGTCAAGCAGGCCCTTTGACTCATAAAGACGGCTGTAGGCCTCATAGGCTGCGCTGAGGCGGTGGTTGGCAAACATGGCGTTAGTGATGATCGGGCCGATCGCTGGGAAGGTGTCCTCGTCCAGGAGAATGGCACCAATGATCTCTTTTTCGATGCTGAGGTCTGCGAGATGCTGGTTCACGGTAGGGCCTCCACTTCTGCTATGGTCAGGAAACCGGCGGTCGAGGGTGGCGGGGTTTGCTGGCTCTGGCCCTTGCGCCAGGTCCTCACGGCGGCTTTCCAATCCTTCATCTTGTTCCTGCCGACCATCCAGCCCTTTGAGGCGTAAAAGTCAACGAACCGGTCAGCGTCCCCATCAAAACCAATATCTGCCATGTAGGCCTGAACCTCAGTTTGTGATGGCGGGGTGAACTTCCCCCGCACAGAGATCTTTTCTTTTCCTTCTTTACATTCTTGTTCCAGTACCGTTTTCGGTTCTGTCTTCGGTCCGTTTTCGGTGTCGTCTTCGGTGCCGTTACCTTGGTACTGGTCAAAATTTGTTATCGTAATTAAAGCAGTTACAGCAACATTCTTCAGTTCCGTTTCCAGCGATATCCGTTCATCCCGCTTGAGTTCAGTAAGGAAGCGAATGACCTTGCCTCTGCTCCACCTCCAACGCTGGGCGATGGCTTCTTGGGAATATCCAACCTGGCCACGGTTGACCGAGACACGAATGCCGCGCCTTCTGATATGCCCAGGCCGGTGATTCGCCAGCATGAGAAGATCGACCCACGCCTGCCCTCTGGTGAAGACGTCGCCTAGCCACAGGTCATGATCTGTAAGGGCCCGATGGAGCTTAATCCACCCCGTCATCGTACCGGCCCCCGGGCAAGAGCCTTGGGTGGAAAGTTCGCTTTGAGATACCCAACGGCTTTTGTCATCTTGCGTACCTCGCCAGTGACGAGATCGAGCCTTTCGACGCTGAGAAACAGCCGGATCTTTTCGCGGGATTCATCAAGCCCACGGCAGACGAAGCCCGATGAAAAGGAAGGGGCAGGGGGCCACGTGGTGACGGTCATAATGCCACCTCCCGCGCCAGCACAATCACGGCGGACATGGTTTCGGGGTCGAAGATCTCGAAGAGTTGAGTTTTCCGGTGGGGTGTGGTAGGAGTAGCATGCTTGAAATCGCTCCCCGCTCTCTTCTTGCAATGCCCCACCGGGACCAGCCGGTGCGGGCGTTGTGCTTTCTTCAGCATCTCCCCCCCCTTTAAGCCGCTTCTTTAGCATGCTCAAAGAGCGCCAAGATGTCCTCAGAACGCCAAACAGTAGTTCGCGGACCCAGCTTGACCGGTTTCGGGAAACGGCCAGCTGCTACGCCAGCCCACCAACTGGATTTCGAAATGGGAATGATGGGGGGGGACCCGGCTTTCTTGTCGCCGATGATCTGTTTCAGTCGCAGATATCTGACGCCGGTGGGGAAGGGGGGTATGGACTCCATCTGTGGCACCTCCTAAACAATATTGGCCCTGCTGGACCTAGTTGGAAGGTTGCCACAAACGTTACATTGATGTCGATGTAAAAAGCTGAAAAACCACTTAAAAATCAAGCTGTTAATGTAAAGAGTGACCTCCTGAAAGATGACTAATTACCTTAAAGTAGACTTATTTTATAGTGTTCTTGACAATATCGACGGATACGGAAAAGGTGGGACAGCTGCCAAAGAGATCTGCTAGGATGCCAGCTGTGAGCGCGGTTAGATCAGCAGTTTTCGGTCCGGTCTTCGCTCTTGTGGTTGGGATGGAACCAGAAACAGATTTATATATGATCCTTGTAAGTGCTTGTTGAAATAATAAATCTTTACCATGTGGCGCGTTGACGGTTGGACGGTGGGCCATCATATCAACCACCATTTCAGTTGCTGCTGGTATTCTAAAGCAGAGTTCTTGTAATGCAACGACTTGTGAGTACTTGAGATAAACGATATCGCTACTTTTGCATAACATGCTGGTGTACAGCAGCAATTCACTTTTAGTTTCTATAGATAAGGGGAGGGCATTTACTAAATCTAGAGCTTCAACAGCGGTCTTAATTTTTTCGGCTGCTTTACCAGATGACGTGAGGGCTTCATTCACGGCGGTGTGCTTTATTTTTCCTGCTTCAATGTTTATGTAGATTAAGAAATAGATACAGGCTTCTGCAATTTCGGCAACTACCTCGTCTTTACCCTCCAGTAACTTAAATCCGGCTATACGGTTTCTAATGCCGGTTCTAAGTTCGGACCGGACCTTTCGAGACGGTCGGTGCAGCATGTACCATTCGGCTAATTCTTTGGATGTCGGCATGTTAGAGAGTACACCAGCGATTTCATTGGCGATCTTTTCCCATTGTAACCTATTCATCCTCGCGCCTCCTGCAGCGCCCTGGTGAAACATCGCGGGAAACCGCCCCAGGAAAGGCAGCTTGTCGAGTGGCCGCTCTATCCCGCGAATCTGGTAGCTCCTATCCTTCCGACCTTTTCAACGGTATCACCTTTGCCCCAGCTTTGAGCCCGTCAAGGTAGTCCGCCCAAGTCTGCATCATCTTGCGCCGTTCAGGTAGGTGGGCTGTGCGGTTGTAGGCCCTGCCATTGGGGTCGCGGACGGCGTGCCCCAATTGGTGTTCAACCAGATCGATCCGGCATTGAAGGACTTCATCAAGAATGGTCCGTGCCAGTGCACGAAATCCGTGGGCGGTCATCTCACCTTTGAAGCCCATCCGGTTTAGGGCGGCGTTGAGCGCCATGTTGCTCATGGGGCGGGCAAAGGACCGTGCTGAGGGGAACACATACCGGCTCTGGCCGGTAAGCCCGTGGAGGTCCTTTAGAATGGCAACGGCCTGTGCGGACAGAGGGACGAGATGCTTTTCTCCCTTTCGGTCCTCCTTGACGCGCAGCTTCAGCTTCATCCTTTCTATGGGGACGTTCCACTCTCCAGCCTCCAGGTCGAACTCAGTCCACTCAGCTTGCCGGAGTTCCCCCGGCCTCAGGAAGACAAGCGGGGCGAGTTGGAGGGCGGACTTAACTGTGAAGGTCCCATTGAAACCGTCGATAGCGCGGAGCAACCCGGCGACTTCTTTCGGGTCGGTGATAGCTGCGTGATGCTTCTGACTCCGAGGCGGTAGCAAGCCCTTGAGATCAGCAGTGGGATCGCGCTCAGCCCTGCCGCTACCTACTGCGTATCGGAACACTTGGCCTAACACGAATTTCACACGGTGGGCAGTCTCGAGTGCCACGGCCTCTATCCGCCGAAGCACCTTGAGCACATCGGGTGCTTTGAGTTCTGCGATGGGCCGCGTGCCGATATCTGGGAACACGTACTGCTCCAGCCGACGGAGTACCCAGACAGCATGCGACGGCGACCAAGTGGGGGCGAACTTCGTATGCCATTCCCTGGCTACTACCTCAAAGGAATTGGCACCAGCTTCTAGACGGGATGCTTTCTTTGCTTTGTTGGCGTCGGAGGGGTCAATGTCGTTCGCAAGGAGGGCTTTTGCTTCGTCCCTGCGTTTACGGGCGTCGGACAGAGATACAGCGGGGTATGTGCCGAGAGCGAGGGTTTTTCGCTTACCGTCGAACCTGTAATCAAGGCGCCACAGTTTGCCGCCCGTGGGAGTCACGAGCAAAAACAGACCATAGCCGTCCATCAATTTATGCTCTTTTTCCTTCGGCTTGGCGTTTCTGACTTGGGTATCGGAGAGGGGGGTGATCCGTTTAGGCATGGGCATTTTCTCCGTTTTGGAGTTATGCGGCTATGGCTTTTGGAGTTATACCTCCAAGGGTAACTCCAAGATCGACGGATCTTACGATATCAAATAGGATGAAGCTGGACAACACAAAAAGAAAAAGCCCCAATTTCTTGGGGCTTATCCTCCGTCCCTGGATGGGGCCGGATTTCAAGATGGCGGAGAGATAGGGATTCGAACCCTAGGTACCTTTCGGTACACCTGATTTCGAGTCAGGCACCATCGACCACTCGGACATCTCTCCGGATGCTTCGTTTGCGCGAACGAAACATATACCGCATTTGAGGGAGGATTTCAAGCTTTGCGTTTGCCAGCGGGAACAGTTCGCCCGGCGGCCGCTAGGCGGCGCCGGCGTCGGTGCCGATTAAGGCGGCGGACTCTGGGGCTTTTGCCTCGGCTTTCTCACGCTTTTTCCTGGCGCGCAAATCGCTGAAGAAGTCGGTGAGAAGGGCGGAGGTCTCTTCTCCGCGCACGCCGGGAGTCAATACCACGCTGTGGTTTAACCGGGCGTCGTTGGAGAAATCGAAGAGGGAACCGGCGGCGCCGCCTTTCGGATCGTAGCTGCCGAATACCACCCGGTCCAGCCTGGCGAGGATGATGGCGCCCATGCACATGGTGCAGGGCTCCAGGGTGACGTAGAGGGTGGCGCCGGTCAGACGCCAGTTGGCGAGTTTCTTGGCGGCTTTCCTGATGGCCAACAGTTCGGCGTGGGCGGCGGGGTCCTGCTTGCTCTCGCGCAGGTTGTGGCCGCGCGCAATGACGGCTCCGTCTTTTACTATCACGCAGCCGATAGGGACTTCCCCGACGGCTTCCGCTTTTTTCGCCTCGGCGATGGCTTTACCCATCCAGTAGGCGTCGTCTCGTTGCATGGTTTTTCCAAAGGCCCCCCCCTATCCCCTCTTCGCAAAGGAGGGGACGTTGAGTTGCCATTCTGAGGTTATGCGGCGCTTTAGTGGAGTCCTTCGCCGGTGGTGGTCATCACGAGCTTGCCGTGTTTGACCCCTTTGACGCCGATCAGTTCGTGGGCCATTTTCTTGATGTCCTTGCACTTGCCGCGCAGGACCAGCACTTCCAGGCAGTTGTGCGGGTCGAGGTGGACGTGCAGGGCGGAGACTACCTGGTCGTGATGGGCGTGCTGGTGCTCGGTGAGCTTGTCGGAAAGGTCGCGGACGTGATGGTTGTAGACCAGCGTCACCGTGCCGACCCCCTCCTTCTCGCCTTCCTCCCAGTCAAGCTCGACCTGTGCCGCGCGAATCAGGTCGCGGATCGCTTCGGACCGGTTAGCGTACCCTTTCTGCTCGATCAGCTTGTCGAAGCTCGCGAGCAGGTTTTCGTCCATGGAAATGCCGAATCTGACGGTTTCGCTCATGTGGGCTCCTCATTTCTGGTAAGAAACGAGGGGCAGTATACGTGAAGTGCTAGGGGGAAGTCAAAAGTCTACTCCGGGGAGAGACAAGGCAAATCCCCCCCGGCCCCCCTTTGACAAGGGGGGAGGGGGACGGCAAAGGAGATTAGGTGGTGAGGTAGCGGCGGATTCCTTCTTCGAAGGGGACGGGGGTGAAGCCGAAGGTCTCCCGCCAGCTCCCGTCGCAGCAGCTTCCCTGCAGGAGCATAGTCAACTGGTCGGAAGTGAGCGGGAAGGCGGGGACCTTTTCCATGAACGGGACAATCAGCTTCATCAGGGTGACCGGGTTGTTTATCTTCAGTACTTTCTTCATTCCAAGTACCCGGCCGATGGTGTCGAGGAGCTCGTTGTAGGTCATCCGGTCGGGGCCGCAGAGCTCGTAGGTCTGCCGGACGGTCACGGGTTTGTCGAGGGAGTCGGCGAAGCAGCGGGCGACGTCGTCCGCGGAGATCGGCTGCATCTGGTATTCGCCGTCGCCGATTACCGGGACGGCGGGGAACGTCCGGAGCATCTTGGCCAGCATGTTGATGAAGTCGTCCTTGGGGCCGAAGACGACCGAGGGGCGGAATATCGTGTAGTCCAGTCCGGAGTTCCTGACCGCTTCCTCGGCGGCGAACTTGGTCTGGAAGTACTTGGCGGAGCTCCCTGCCCGGGTGCCCAGGGCGGACATCTGGAGGTGACGCCTGATGCCGTTGTCGCGGGCGGCGGCAATGACGTTGTGGGTTGCCTCGATATGAAGCTTTTGGAAGGTCACCCCCTTGCCGGGGAACTCACGGATGATCCCGATCAGGTTGATGGTGGCCTCGCACCCCTTGGCGGCTGCGGCCACGGAGGAGGCGATTGTGGCGTCGCCCTCCACCTCCTCGACTCCCGGTTCGCTGCCGCCGCTTCGCCTGTGTACCAGGAGCCGGATGGTGTGACCTTTGGCCAGCAGGGCTTGGCGGACGTGGCCGCCGACAAAGCCGGTGCCACCGGCGAGAAATATCAGCATAAATCACTCCTCCTAAGGAAATTCAGTCCCTGAAAGTGTACCAGCGGCCCCACAAATAGCCACGACACCGTGTATAGTGTTTACAAAACCTTGTGCTAATCCGCTTCTTATGTTACAAGAAGCCTCTAATCAATGCGATTAAGGAGACTCTTTCCATGTCCGATCAGAACGAAGTTCCACAGGGTGACGTTTGCTACACTTTCGAGGCGGCAATTGAAATGGCCACCAAGATGGAGGATGAAGGGTTCCGTGCTTATCTGGGCGCTCTCAAGATCGTGAAGGATAAAGCGGCCCGCGAGATATTCAAGGAAGCGGCGCTCGACGAACTGGAGCACAAGCACCAGCTTGAGAAAGCTCTGATCGACGGCGAGATGAAAGGCGGCGGCAGCCTGCAGCAGCCGGTTCCCACCATGAACCTCGACTACGTGCTGGCCAAGCGCGAAGTCCGGCCGGAAATGGATGCCCGCGAGGCGCTCGCCTATGCCATCCACCTGGAAAAGGGCTCTATCGAATTCTACCAGAGGATGTCCCGCGGCTGCGAAGGGGCCCCGATGGCCAAGATCTTCCAGCAGATGCTGGCCGACGAGACGCGCCACCTGCAGTCACTCGAAGATCTCTACGAATGCCACTTCATGGCTGAGAACTAGCCAAAAACAAAAAACCCCTCCTCCTGGCGCCAGGGGGAGGGGTTTTTTTGTGTCCGTAATTCCAGACTATCCTTCGACGATCTCCACCAGGGTGAGGTCGAAGTTGAGCGCCTGGCCGGCCAGCGGGTGATTGCCGTCGATGGTGAAGGTATCGTCGGTCACCTCGGTCACCATAACCTGGAAGACCTGGCCGTCGGCCTGGGAAACTTCGAGCTGCTGCCCCGGTTCCGGGTTCATCCCCTCGGGAAGTTCGCTGCGGGGAACAACCGCCACCATCTCCTCGACCCTCTCGCCGTAGGCTTCTTCCACCGGGATGTGGATGGTCTTGGATTCGCCTGCCGAAAGGCCGGTAACGCCTGCGTCAAAGCCGGGAATGACCTGTCCGGCGCCGATGGTGAACTCGATCGGGCCCGCTCCGCACCCGCACTCGTCCTCGCCGCACTCGGAAGAATCGAAGACGGTCCCGTCATCAAGCCTCCCGGTGTAATGAACCTTTACCCGGTCCCCTGCTTTTGCCTGTGCCATGATGTACCACCTTGTTGAGGGTATTTACTTTCGAATAGGGATCACTTTATCAGATGGTCCCGAAATTGGCTACGAGGAATTAGCGGAGTGCGGCGCCGCCGGCCCCTTGAATTGCTGCCTTTGTACCGGCCTTCCCCTTTTCCGGACGCACGCCGTTCTCATGTGACGCTGCAATTGATTCTTCACATAAACGTGGGGAAATGGTATCTATGGGTACTATGCAAACAAAGAACAGGTCGACCATCTTCAATGGTCTGGTAGTCGATATCGAACAGATGGACGTGATGATCGGGGAGCAGGGTTGGTACACCTACCAGATCGTCCGTCACCCCGGCGGTGCCGCGGTCCTTCCGCTGCATGACGACGGGACGGTGACCCTGATCCGGCAACTCCGCCCGGCGGTGGGGGATTTCCTGGTGGAGCTTCCGGCCGGCCGGCTCGCTCCCGGTGAGGACCCCAAGCTCTGCGCGGAGCGCGAGCTGATCGAGGAGACCGGTCTCAATGCCTCTTCGCTCATTTCGCTTGGCCACATCTATCCCTCCCCGGGCGTTTTCGACGAGCGGATCCACCTCTACCTCGCCACCGGCCTTTCCCAAGGGGAGGCCGCGCCGGAGGATTACGAAGAGATCTTCTGTGTGAGGATCCCCTTTGCCGAAGCGGTCGATATGGCGGTCAACGGCGGAATCATCGACGGCAAGACCATCGCCGCCCTTTTGCGCGCTCAGAGGTTCGTGAAATGATCCTGGTGGGGCGTGTGGAGGGGGAACTGGCGGGGATGAGGCTGGATGACGGGGCGAAGGTGCTCTTTCCCCAGCTTTCCAAGGGGGAGATCCGGCGGATCATCGACTGGGGAGGGTGCTATCTCTCCGAGGTCCTGGTCCGGGTCGCCTCGCGGACGCTGAAGGAGGGAGACGAGATCGCCCTCGGCATCATGGAGGGGGGGCGCTGCGTCGACCTCGTCTACCGGAAGGAAGATCTCCTGTACGAAGACCAGGATTTCCTCGCGGTCTACAAGGCGGTCGGGGTGAACAGCCAGCGGACTCCGTACCAGTTGAAGGGAACCGTCGAGTACGCGGTCGAATGCTACATGCGGAGCATCGGGCTGAAGGATCCTTCCCGGGTGGTGCATCGCCTGGACAAGGGAACCAGCGGTGTCATGTTTTTCCCCAAGAACAAGCAGGCGGCGACCATGCTCTCCGCCCTCCTCAAGGACGGCAAGGTGGATAAGACCTACTGGGCGCTGGTGGCGGGGTCTCCCGATCAGCAGAACTGGAAGGTAGACGCGCCGATCGGGAAACTCGGCAAGTTCAAATACGGGGTGGCGCACAACGGGAAGCCGGCCAAGACCGTTTTCTACGTGATCGGGGAAGGGGCCGGGGTGACCGCCATCGAGGCGAAGCCGCTCACCGGGAGGACCCACCAGATCAGGGTGCATCTCGCGCACTCGGGCTTCCCCATCATCGGGGACGAGGCCTACGGCGGGAGCCCAGCGTCGCGCATGATGCTCCACTGCCGCAAGATGCGCTTCAAGGGGCCGCGCGGGAACTTCATCGAGGCGGTGGCGCCGGTGGATAGGGAGTTCGCCGAGGCGGCACCGGAGATCGTCGAGAGATAGAGAGCCACGCCCCTCGCTCCTGTACCAACGGGACCGGCTGTGGGGACGATACTTTTCGGAGCAGAAAAAATTCCAGGAGGGATCACGATGAAACAGTTCGTTGTCACACTTTTCATGATAGTGCTGGCGGTTGCCGGCGCTGCGGCAGTATCGGCGAAGGAGCAGCCTCTCACCGGGGATAAGCCGTGCTGCGCGAAGATGATGCAGCAGAGTGAAGTTCAGCCGGCTCCGCAGGCCGGGTGCGACAAGTGCCCGCAGATGCAGGCGGCCGAGCAGAAGCCGTGCTGCGACAAGATGCAGGGTGCCAACGCTGCCATGGACTGCGATAAGTGCCCCCAGATGAAAACCACCGACGGCAAGCCCTGCTGCGACAAGATGAAGGTCGCCCAGTGCGACAAGTGCCCCAAGGCGAAACCGGCAGAAGCGAAGCCCTGCTGCAATAAGATCAAGCAGGCCCCGGCCGCGAACTAGGGAGTATAGAGCTGCCAAATCCCCCCTGTCCCGCCTTCCGCAAAGGGGGGAACCTTGGTTGTAAGTGAAAAGAGGTGGCACCCGTAGTCGGGGCCACCTCTTTTTTTGCCTCTGCCCTGTCAGTCCGGCGTTCCGCGTGGGCATCTATCGTTTCTTCGTGGTGGCTTCCCCCACCCCCTGCCCCCCTCCCTCAAGGGGAGGGGAACTTGAGGCAAGGGTGAGCGGTCAGGAGAGGGGCCACTTCGTGGAATGGGGATCGAATTCCTGGCCGGGGTGGTCGGCGCCGCCGCGCAGGATGGCGCGGACCGGGGCTCCGTCTCCATTCTTGACCTTCAACGGGAGGCAGATGAGCTCGTAATCGCCCGGCGGGACATCCACCAGGTTCAGTCCTTCCACGATCAGGACGTCGTGCTCGAGCAGCACCCGATGGACACCGCCATCGCCGTCGGAGCGCTCGATGGAGAGGTAATCGATGCCGACCATTTTGACGCCGATCTCGACCAGGTAGTCGGCGCCGTCCTGGGCGAGGGCGACGAAGCTGTCCTTGAAACTGCGGTCCTTCCAAAGCCCGGCGTTGGCGGTCTTCAAAAGGAGCCTCTCGACTCCCCGCACCGG
Organism: Geomonas sp. Red32; assembly: GCF_023652955.1. Lineage (GTDB taxonomy): Bacteria > Desulfobacterota > Desulfuromonadia > Geobacterales > Geobacteraceae > Geomonas. The sequence goes on from NZ_JAKLOY010000010.1 coordinate 53,857, forward strand.
CAGGCGTTCCAGCTCCCGCTGGCCGATCTCGGCGACGCCGGCGATCTCGACCACCTTGGCTTTGCCGATCAGGCGCTCCATGGGAATTTGGTCGACGGTGAGCCCTCCTTCGACGAAATGGCGGGGGCTGTCGATGTGGGTGCCGCTGTGACTGCAGATGGTGATGCGGGCAATGTTGGCGGAATCGCCGTCGGCGATGCTGGTCCAGGGAGCGATGACCACGGGGAAGTCGCCGGGATAGACTGGGAGCTCCTCGGAGAGGGGGATGGTGATATCGTAGATACGCATCTGAACCTCCCTGTCATGAAAGGTATGGCATTTCCGGATCAAGTATACCCGACCCGTCTTTTTATTCCTGATCCACCTCGTTGGCCAGCCGGTCGAGATCGGCCTCGTTGAAGCGATAGTGCTCGCCGCAGAATTCGCAGGTCACCTCGGCCCCGTGCTGGTCGCGGCGCATGGAGGCGAGTTCCTTTTTCCCCAGCGACATCAGGACCCGCTCGATCCGTTCCCGGCCGCAGCTGCAGGCAAAGGCCAGTTCCCGCTTCTCAAGAACGTCGTAGGGGATCTCGGGGGGGAAGATCCGGGCGAGGATCTCTTCCGGCGTGGCTCCCTCGTGGAGCATTTCGCTCAGCGGGGGAAGCTCCTCGACCCGCTTCATCAGCGTCTCGATGACCTCGGGATCCACCGGCGGCACGGCCTGGAGCAGGAATCCGCCGGCAGCGGTCACCGTGCCGTCGATCTCGAGGAATTCGGAGAGGCCGACGGCGGAAGGAATCTGCTCGGACTCCACCAGGTAGAAGGCGAGATCCTGGGCGATCTGGCTCGAGTAGAGCTGGACGGTCCCGCGGTAGGGCTCCTTGAGCCCCAGGTCCTTGGCCACGGTGAGAAAGCCTGCCTTGCCGATGGCTCCGGCAACGTCCAGCTTGCCGTCGGGACGCAGGAGATGGACGTTGGGATCGCCGGTATAGCCGCGCACGGTGCCGTTGCTGTCGGCCTCGACGATGATCTTCTTGAGGGGGCCGTTTCCTTCGAAGCGCATGGCGACGCGTTGGCCGGTCTTCAGCATGGCCCCCATCAGGGTCCCCCCGGTCAGTGCGCGTCCAAGAGCGGCGGTGGCGGTGGGAAGTGTGCCATGGCGTTTGCAGATGTCGTTCACCAGTCCAGTGGTGACGCAGGCCAGGCCCCGCACGCTGCCGGACTTGGATATCACCCGCACCAAATAATCAGTCATAGTACCACCCCCACTTTGCCAATAATCTCTTTCTCCTTTAGCTGCAAATCTTTCAGAGTCACGTAGTCCCAGGGGCTGATCCCTTTGACGCGGTAGCCAAAGAGATGGGCAAGCTTCGGCACCTTGTTGAGGTCACAGACAACGAGGTCGCCGAGACAGCTCAGATAGGGAACCCGTTCAACAATTTTTCTCGTTAACCAGTCAATGTCAACCGGTGCGACCCGCTCAAGTTTCAGGACGACGTTTTTGCGGGCGGTGGTGAACTCCATGCTGTGGATGGTGAAGACGGCAGAGAAGGGGATGGCGAACGGAATGAGCCGTTTTTTGAACTTCCCGGCTATCTCGGCGAAGCCGTCCATGACAGTGATGGAGATTTCCGGAAGCTCGTCATCCACGGCTTTGTCAAAGACTTCCCGTTGCAGATACTGCTGGGTGATCCGAAACTCCCGTTTGACTAACAGGTCCTTGAGGTTCTGGTCCTTTACCAGGTCGGCGAGGATAGGATTGCCGATCTTCTCCTGGAGCCGGCCGGTGATCTTGTCGAGGATACTCATTTCAATGCACTCCTAACGGCCATCATAACATTTGCTGCAATAGCTAGGCGTTATCCTCGGCATCGGTACCTGCATCTTACTTCGTGGAGGCTTCCCCCACCCCCAGCCCCCCTCCCTCCAGGGGAGGGGAAAGGAGTTGCTAGACGAGACCGGCGGTGTAATTGAACTCGGAGGTGCCGGGAAGCGACGCTCCCTTCCGGAAGGCCTCGATCACCCTGACGTGCTCCTCCGGGGGGAGCTGGGTGAGGTCGAGTATGAAGGAGCTGCAGCCGAGCTGGCGAAGCTCGTTCCGGTACTGGATGAGCGAAAACGGCGTCTGGGCGCTCACCACGGTCAGGTGGTCCTTGACTTTGACCGGGTACAGATCGCCCCGGTCCGAGGAAAGCGGCGCCTCCCCCTTGATCTCCTTGATGGCGATCTTGGAGGTAATGACCGGAACGGGCGCGTAGACGATGGCGCTTCTCCTGATTTTCAGGTCGGCGGCCAAAAGCTTGGAGATGTTGTCGCGGTCGTCCTCGATGTAGAGCGTGCTCCGCACCGCTCCCAGCTCCTGCCAGGACAGAAGGGCCTGGGTGTTGAGCGAGAAGAGCCGGTAATCGGTGGAAAGCTCGGCGCCGGTACCCTTGAAGAGCTGGAACTGCGAAAGGTTGGTGAGCTCGAAGCGTTTGAAGCCGCTCCTCAGGATGGCGCCGATGGCCTCCTTGAAGAAGGGGATCTCCGATTCGAAGATCATGAAGGGAAGCTGCCAGAGCACCTTCTGCTCGGACCCTTTGAGCTTGCGGGCGAACTGCGGCAGCTGGTGCATGTTAGCCCGGGAGACCGGCACGTCGATGACGTCCACCAGGTCGTTGTGCAGCTCGTGCCACTCCTTCAAATGCTCGACCTTGACGGTCAGCTCGTCCTTCCCCTTGGAGGAGACCGGACGGCTCTTCACGAGCGACGCCAGCGCCGCCTCGCGCCCCTGCCCGCTTCTCTTCTTCAGTGCCCCCAGCGCCTGTTCCGCGAGCCACGCATAAAAAGTGCGCCGGATCTCCTTCAAACGGGGAGGGGGGATCATGACGGAGGGGAAGCCGGGAGCATCGAGTCTGGCCAGTACGAAGGGGGTCTCGCCGCAGCGGGAGAACTGGGCCCGCAGCACCCCTTCCATATCGCTCGAACGGGAAGGCTCCAGCTCTCCGAGCTCGTATTCGGCATCGAAGCGGGCGCCGAGGACGTCGGCCTCGATCCTGAGCGATTGGCCGTGGTGGGAGAGGGTGAGCTTGCAGGGGATGCTGTCTCCCTTCACCGAGTCGAGCCTTTTCAGGCAGGCGTTCTCGCTCATGGTGAAGGCGGTCTCGGAGGAGACCTTGAAGACCGAGTCGCCGAGCTTGAACGGGAAGGGGGAGGTCGTGGAGACCATGGTGCTCTCCTTGACGTTCATCACGCTCTTCCCGCCGAGGTAGAGGTCCTTCAACGTGAAGGCGCGCCCGGCCATGTCGGTCTTGGGCTGGATCCTGATCCGGTCCCCCACGTGGAGGCGGTCGCGGGTATCGAAGCTGATCCGGTTCCCCTTGATCTCGCGGATGTCACCCAGGTAGCGGCCGGTAGCCCCCTTGATGGAGGGGGTGGAGATGTCGGTCGGGTTAGTGGAGGCGAGGAACCCCTTGGTGGGGACCCTGCCGAAGGAGAGCTTCAAGAGCGACTTCGCCTCGGCCACCGCCTGCGGGTACGAGGAGGGATCGGCGTCGAGCACCATCCGGTAGGCCCCGATCACGCTCGCCACGTACTCGGCGGACTTCATCCTTCCTTCCACCTTGAGGGAGGCAACCCCCGCCTGCACGAGCTCGGGAACCATCTCGATACTGGAGAAGTCGTTGGTGGAGAGGTAGTACCCTTCCTTCCCCTTGTGCTTGTACTGGCGCCGGCACGGCTGCGCGCAGCGTCCGCGGTTGCCGCTGTGCCCCCCCAGGAAGGAGGAGAAGAAGCACTGCCCGGAGATGGAGAAGCAGAGGGCGCCGTGGATGAAGCACTCGATCTCGGCGCGGCTCGCGGCCACGATGGTCTTGATCTCGTCGATGTGCAGCTCGCGCGCAAGCACCACCCGCTCGAAGCCGAGCTCCTCCAGCTGCCGCACCCCCAGGGAATTGTGGATGGTCATCTGGGTGGAGGCGTGGAGCGGGATGCCGGGGAAGTATTCCCTGGCCAGGCGGGCGACCGCAAGGTCCTGCAGGATCACCCCGTCGACCCGCATACTCTCAAGGGCGGCGAGGGAATCTATCAGTTGGGGAAGCTCGTTCTCTTTGACGAGGGTATTGAGAGTGACGTAAACCTTTTTGCCGTGGTGGTGGGCATAGGCATTCATCCGCTCCATCTGGGAAAGGGTGAAGTTCTTTGCCTTGGCGCGGGCAGAGAACTCCCTCAGGCCGGCATAGACTGCATCGGCCCCTTTTTCCATGGCGGCGAAAAACGCTTCGAGAGAACCTGCGGGGGAAAGAAGTTCAGGCTTTCGAGACAGTGACAATTTCTGATCTAGTGACATGCGGCTAAGAGTACCGGAAGGCGAAACGTGGGTCAAGTAGAAGTATATCTCTAAGAGATTTCTTGAAAGAGACTCTTTAGGTCTTGTTTGGGGGGAGAATACACGAATTTTCCGCTCAGGCCAAAGAAAAAGTCACTGCAAGAGAAAGACTCTCTCGCCTTGGACTACTCCAGCCCCCATCCTTACCCCGCCCCTCCCCTTGAAGGGGAGGGAGTAGTTGGCTAAGCGACGGGATCGTTGTTACACAACCTGGAGCTTTATGCGATGACCCAGGCGGTCTGTGGGGTGGCTTTACTTGGGCTGGATCGGCAGATACTTGTAGCGGGGCTGTCTCTTCCTGAGGTTTGCCAGCGAGTAGAGCTCCGATTGGGAGATCACCCAGACGTCCCCTTCTTTTTTCAGCTTCACTCCCTTGGTGACGTACTCGGTGCCGGGGACGCTCCTGTCGAAGCCGAGGCGGGCCCTGACCATGGCGGCGCGGTTGTTGGTAACGGTGACCCGGGCGTCCTGCATCTTGTCCCAGCAGCAGGTGGGGCGCCGCGGGGCGGAGGCCATGGTCTTTCCGAACTCCTCGCGGCTTTGCCTGTTCAATGCGGTGCGCTCGAAGAGCTCGTTGTACCTCCCGTCCCGCCAGAGGTCGAGGATGGCCTCGAAGTCGCGGAGGATTTCCTGCTCGGACGGCGCGGCCGTCGAGATCTGGGCGCGTCTGCTCTTGCGGGCATCGGCGGGAAGGGCGGTGAAAACCGTCAGGAGTACCACTACCAGGATAGCCAGGATCGGAAGTCGGCGCATCGTGCACCTCCTCTCTTTAGGTTAGAGGAAGCTTAACATGCGGTCCCGGATTCGCCACTCCTCTGATCCCCCCTCCCCTTGAGGGAGGTGTCAACGGAGTGCCGAAGCCGGCCTCCCCCCCACCCTGACCCTCCCCCTCCAGGGGGGAGGGGAGTCGGAGAGGCACCTGGCGGTGCCCGGAGGCCGGGAGCTATTGCGGCGTCATCTTACAGCGTCTTGTCTGCGGCGGCGGCGAAGAGTTTCAGCTTCTCCATGAGGGCGTCGAACTTCTTCGGCTTGAGCGACTGCGGGCCGTCGGAGGAGGCGCGCTCGGGGTCGGGATGGACCTCGATGATCAGGCCGTCGGCCCCGGCGGCGACGGCGGCGTAGGACATCGGCGCGATGTAGTGGTAGTTGCCGGTTGCATGGGAGGGGTCGATCACCACCGGGAGGTGGGTCTTCGACTTGAGGACCGGGATGGCGGAGAGGTCGAGGGTGTTGCGGGTGGCGGTCTCGAAGGTCCGGATGCCGCGCTCGCAGAGGATGACCGACTGGTTCCCTTCGCTCATGATGTACTCGGCGCTCATCAGGAACTCCTGGATGGTCATCGACATGCCGCGCTTCAAGAGGATCGGCTTGTTGATCTGACCGACCTTTTTCAGGAGGGCGAAGTTCTGGGCGTTGCGGGCGCCGATCTGGAGCATGTCGGCGTAGGAGGCGACGAGGTCGACGGACTCGGGGTCGATGACCTCGGTGACGAAGGGAAGCCCGGTGAGATCGCGTGCCTTGGCGAGGAGCTTCAGCCCTTCCTCTTCGAGGCCCTGGAAGGAGTAGGGGGAGGTGCGGGGCTTGAAGGCGCCGCCGCGCAGCATCTGGGCGCCGGAGGCTTTGACCGCCTGGGCGGACTCGATGATCTGCTGCTCGCTCTCCACCGAACAGGGACCCGCCATCACCACCAGCTCCTTGCCGCCGATGGAAAGGGTGTCGGAGATCCTGACGACGCTCGGTGCCTTCTTCACTTCCAGCGAGGCGAGCTTGTACGGCTGGAGGATGGGGACCACGCTCTCGACCCCCTGCATCGACTCGATGCTCTGCAGAACGCTCTTGCCGCGCTCGTCGCCTACCGCACCGATGACGTCGCGGGTGGTGCCGCGAATGAGGTGCGGGGTGTAGCCCAACTCCTTGATCCGCTTGGTTACTTCGTCCCTCTCCTTCTTCGCTGCGCCGGCTTTCATTACCACGATCATCTTCGCTTCCTCCTGGGGGATTCCCGAAAAGCGAAAGGGCCGGAAGGATATCCCCCCGGCCCTGTTATCGTGTTATCTCTCATACAAACCATAAAAGGGGGGAGGATCCTGTCCACCCCGGCTTTCGGTTTGTTTGGTTTAGATCAGCTTCCTAAATCAAACCTCTACCCGGGGAGACGGCCTAAAATAAAAGCCGCACCAAAAGTAAAAGTTAAAAAAGGAAAAATAGCTGGTCTTGATCATGGCTCCCCTTTTGCCAGTTTGGTGAAGACATGTCAAGAAAAAACTCCCCGCTATGTGATTCAAGTTGTTTGACAACGCCCAGGCTTTCCGTTAATTTGGCCGGAATGCACGACTGGTTTGCCGGCTATGGCTATTACTCGCTGTTCCTGCTGAGTTTCCTCGCCTCCACACTGATCCCGCTCGGGTCGGAGTGGTTGCTGGTTGCCATGCTGCTGGCACACTACGATCCGCTTAAGGTGGTGGCCGTGGCCACCGCCGGCAACTACCTCGGCGCGCTCTCCACTTACTGGATCGGGCTCTACGGCGGGGACTTTCTCAAGGTCAGGGTGCTCAGGATGGACGAGCAGAGCACCCAAAAGGCCGAACGATTCTATCAACGGTTCGGCTCCTATTCGCTTCTGTTAAGCTTCCTCCCGGTGATCGGGGACCCGCTCTGCCTGGTGGGAGGGGTGCTGCGGGTCGGCTTCCTGCGCTTCACGCTGCTGGTCGCCTCCGGTAAGCTCGCCCGCTATGCGGCGGTGGCCTGGATGACCATCGGGCTTGGGGCGAAGGTAGGGGCCTGAACGGAGTATACAGTTAATGCTCAGTTGCACGAGTAAGGTTCTCCCCAATGGGTTGCGGCTGGTTTCGGTCCGGATGCCGCACTTGCACACGGCGGAGATTGCCATCTACATCAAGGCCGGTGGCCGCAACGACACCGCCGGCAAGTCGGGAATCTCCCACTTTCTCGAACACATGCTGTTTCGTGGCTCGGCCGAGTTCGCCTCCAGCCTGGAGCTGGAGATCGCCTTCGAAGCGATCGGCGGGAGCGTCAACGCGGCCACGGACGAGGAGACCACCTGCTACTTCTCGCGGGTACATCCGCAGCATATGGGCACGGGGGTGAAGCTCTTCTCGTCGATGCTCCTTCACCCGACCCTGGCCGGGATCGAGATCGAGAAGCGGATCATCACCGAGGAGGCCCTCGAGGACATCAACGAACGGGGGGAGGAGACCAACCCCGGGAACCTCGCGAGCAAGCTCCTCTGGCCGGGGCACCCCCTCGGCACGCCGACCATCGGCTACCTCGACTCGATCAAGGGGATCACCGGGGAGGACCTGCGCGAGTACCTCGCCACCTTCTACGTGCCGGGTAACGCCCTCATCGTGGCGGCGGGAAGGCACGATACCGGGGAGTTCTTCGCCGCGTGCGAGGAAAGCTTCGCCGGGTGGCAAGGGGGCCCGCCTCCTGCACCGGTCCCGGCGTCCGACCAGCAGGATGAACCCCGCTCGCTCTTCGTGAAGGACAGCGACAGCCAGGTCAACCTTCAGATCGCCTTCCGGGGATTCGCACGGCCCGACCGGCGCCTGATGGCCCTGCGGCTGATCCGCCGGATCCTCTGCGGTGGCGGCACCTCCCGCCTCCATCTCACCCTGCGTGAGAAGCTGGGCATCGTCTACTCGGTGGACGCTTCGCTTTCGGCCTACGAAGAGACCGGCGCCTTCGCCATCGAGCTTGCCACCGCTCCGGAAAACCTGGTGCTGGCGGTCTCCGAGGTGCTGAGCGAGGTGAAGACCCTCGCCTTCGTCGACATGGATGAGGCGGAACTTTCCAGGGTGAAGGAAGGATACTTCTACGACCTGGAATACAGCGCGGACTCCACCTACGAGATGCAGGTCCGCTACGGCTGGGGCGAGCTGATGGGCATGGTCCGCACCCTCGAGGAGGACCGCATCGAGGCCGCTGCCATCGATGCCGCCGCCATCCGCGAGACCTGCCACGCGCTCTTCCAGCCGGCCAACGTGAACCTGGTGGCGGTGGGGCCCTGGAAGGCCGGGGCGAAACGGGCGGTGGAGAAGTTGATCAAAGAGTATAAGAAGGGGTGGTAATACCCGAGACGTTGGAGCGTAAATGAACACTGCTATACTGCTTTTGGCCCATGGATCGAGGATTGCGGAGGCCAACGATGCCGCCCGCGACATCGCTGCCATGGTCAAGGATATGACCAAGTACGACATCGTGGAAGTGGCCTTCCGTGAGCAGCACCTTCCCAACATCCAGATGGGGATCGATAACTGCGTGGCCCAGGGTGCCAAGCGCATCCTGATGGTCCCGTATTTCCTTTATATGGGCGCCCACGTCCAGGAGGACCTCCCGGAGGAGATGGAAGTCGCCCAGCAGCGCCACCCCGGCATCCAGATGGTGCTCGGCAGGCACCTCGGGGCACACCCGAAGCTCGCCGAGATCGTGGTGGAGCGGATCGCCGAGACGCTGACCGAGGAGAGGTGGTACTGATGTCGGTACACCTGCGCCCCGAAGAGATCGAGGCGGAGTCGTTCAGGATCATCGAGGAGGAGGTCGGCCCGCACCACTGGTCGGTTCTCGAGTGGCCGATCGTGCGGCGCGCCATCCACACCAGCGCGGATTTCGATTACGCCGTCTCCATGCAGATCTCCGGCAATGCCGTCGCCTCGGGGATCGCGGCCCTGAAGGCTGGGTGCGGCATCGTGAGCGACACCACCATGATCCTCTCCGGGATCAACAAGCAGCGGCTCGCGCGCTTCGGCGTGCAGGGAAACTGCCTGGTGGCCGACCCGGAGGTCGCCCGCGAGGCGAAGGAGAAGGGGATCACCCGCTCCATCGTCGCCATGCGCACGGCGGCCAGGGATGCCGGCAACGGGATCTTCGTGATCGGCAACGCTCCCACCGCCCTTTTCGAACTGATCAGGCTGGTGCGCGAGGATGGGGTCCGTCCCCGTCTCGTGGTGGCCCTTCCGGTAGGCTTCGTCGGCGCCGCCGAGAGCAAGGATGCGCTGAGGGCTCTGGCCGTCGAGATGCCGGATCTCCCGTTCATCACCAACCGTGGCAGAAAGGGTGGCTCCAACGTCGCCGCCGCGGTGATGAACGCCATCCTCATCGAGGCCGCCGCAGCGAGCGACAATTAGCGGTGAAGTCCCCCTTTGAAAAGGGGGATTTAGGGGGATTTTCAGTGGTAGCAGCCGGGAAAAGCCCCCCCGGCCCCCCTTTTTCAAAGGGGGGAGGCTTGGAACAGGGGCTGGCGGTAAATTGGTGCCAGTCATGTTGATGGTTTTGATGCTGAAAAGTCGATTGTAATGCCACCAGTCTGGACCGGATGAGCCTGATGAACGGTAAGACTCTGAAATACGGCTTCACAACCGGCTCATGCGCGGCCGCCGCGGTAAAAGGGGCGGCCCAGATGCTGCGGGATCAGACGCTGATCGACGAGGTGGATCTCCATCTCCCCTCGGGCGACACGGCGCGCTTTCCCCTGCACGGCTGCCGGCTTACCGGCAAGGGCGCGACGTGCTACGTCGTAAAGGACGCCGGTGACGACCCGGACGTGACCAACGGCTGCCACGTCCACGCGACGGTCGAGATCGATCTCTTCACCAAGCACCGGATTCTCATCCAGGGGGGAGTCGGCATCGGCCGGGTCACCAAGCCCGGACTCGCCCTCAAGGTAGGGGAGTGGGCGATTAACCCGGTCCCGCGCCGGATGATCATGGAGGTGGTGAAGGAAGTCTTCGCCCTTCGCTGCGTCCCCGCCACGATCACCATCACGATCAGCATCCCCAACGGCGAGGAGCTCGCCAAAAAGACCATCAACGAGCGGCTCGGCATCGTCGGAGGGCTTTCCATCCTGGGAACTACCGGGATCGTGAAGCCGATCTCCACCGAAGCCTGGACTGCCACTGTCGATACCTCGGTCAACGTTGCGCTCGCCTGCGGTTCCGACACGGTGGTCCTCTCCACCGGGAGAAGCTCCGAGCTTGCCGCCCAGCTGCACCTCCGCGACAACGGCATCCATCTGAAGGAGGAATCCTTCGTCATGATGGGGGACCACTTCGGCTACTCGCTGGAGAGCTGCCACTTGAGAAAGGTACCCAACGTGGTGGTGGCGGGGCAGTTCGCCAAGCTCGTGAAGATCGCCTGCGGACACCGGCAGACCCACGTCTCCTCGGCAGAGCTCGATCTCGCCCAGGTGGCCGGCTGGCTGAAGGAGAGCCCGGGCCTTAAGCACCTGGAGCCGCTGGCCCGCGAGGCGAATACCGCGCGGCACCTTTTGGAGGAGTCCGGGTTCAGCCAGGGGCTGATCGACCTGGTTTGCCGGAAGGCGGCCGAGACCTGCGAGACGGTGGCCCCGGGACTCCCGGTGCGTATCTTCCTGGCCGGCTACCAGGGGGAGAAGCTCTACTTCGGGTAGACTGGGCAGTAACTCCTCCTTGGTAAACGGTGATCGAAGAATCTCGGCGAGGGATTCGAAGTCCCCCTTTGTCAAAGGGGGGAGAGCCTAGGCTGGAATTTTGCTGTTTGAATGGAGAAGGAGCGGGCTATGTCTCAACAGAAGATCTATCTGGTCGGCGCCGGCATCGAGGGGTGGGAAGGCTTCAGCAAGCAGGCCCTCGAGGTGATCGACTCCGCCGAAGTGCTGATCGGCCACAAGCGCCTGCTGGACATCTTCCCCGAGTTCAAGGGGGAAAAGCGCGAGTTGGGCGACCTCTCCATCACCCTCGAATACCTCAAGTCGACCGACCGCCACACCGTGGTGCTCGGCTCCGGCGACCCCAACTTCTTCGGGGTGGCCCGTTTCCTCCTCCGGAACCTCCCCAAAGAGCGGATCGTCATCTACCCCAACGTCACCAGCGTCCAGTACGCCTTCGCGCGCATCAAGGAGCCGTGGGACGACGCCACCTTCGTCTCGGTGCATGGCCGCGGCATCAAGCCCGCCCTGGACCGCATCATCGCCTCCGAAAAGATCGCCATCCTGACCGATAGCGTCAACACCCCCGCCGTCCTCGCCCGCGAGCTGATCAAGCGGGGCGCCGAAGGGTATGAGGCGTGGGTCTGCGAGGACCTGGGGCTGGAGAGCGAGAAGTTCACCAAGACCGACGTGCGGGGCTTAACCGAGATCACCTGCTCTCCCCTCAATATCCTGATCCTGATCAAGACTTGGGAGCCGAACCTCCAGAACTACCCGATGATCGGCATCCGGGACGACGAATTCGCCACCGCCAAAAAGCTGATCACCAAGGAAGAGGTCCGCGCCATCACCCTGGCCAAGCTGCAGCTCCAGGACGACCTCGTCATGTGGGATATCGGCGCCGGGAGCGGCTCGGTCTCCATCGAGGCCGGGAACCTCATGCCCAACGGCCGCATCTTCGCCCTGGAGAAGAATCCCCAGTACCTCGTCTTCCTTAAGGAAAACCTCAAGAAGTTCGTCGCCCGCAACGTGATCGTCACCGAGGCCTTTGCCCCCGAAGGGCTGGACGATCTCCCGGACCCGGACCGCGTCTTCATCGGCGGCTCCGGCGGGATGCTCGAGGAGATCATCGAGGCGGTCGACAAGCGGTTGAAGCCGGAAGGATTCATCGTCCTCAACGCGGTCACCCTCGATACCTTGACCAAGTCGGTGGAGTTTCTCGAAGACCACGGCTACACTGTTGAGGTTACCTGCGTCAACATCTCCAAGACCCGCAGCCTTACCGAGTACAAGATGTTCGCCGCCCACAACCCGGTCTACGTGATCACCGCCTGGAAAGGGGAGGAGTAGTGGCGGTAATTTACGCGGTTGGCGTTGGACCGGGCGACCCGGAGCTGTTGACGAGGAAAGCGGAACGGATCTTGAGGAGCGTGGACGTCATCTGTGCCCCCACCGGTGCTGCCGAGGGGGGAAGCTACGCGCTCTCCATCGTGGAAGAGTTCATCGACCGCAGCCGCCAGGAGGTGCTGGTCCAGCTCTTCCCCATGCTGAAGGACCAGAAAGGGCTGGACCCGTTCTGGGAAGAGGCCGCCGACCAGGTGGCGCAGCGGGTTGCGCAGGGTAAGGACGTCGCCTTCATCACCATCGGAGACCCGTTCCTTTATTCGACCTACCTGTACATCCACCGGATCCTGCTCGCCAAGTACCCCGAGATAAAGATCGAGATCGTCCCCGGCATCTCCAGCATCCTCGCGTCCTCCGCCGTTTCGGGGGTCCCCCTGGGGCTGGGGCCGGAACGGATCGCCATCCTCCCCGCCACCTACGAAAAGGATGAGCTGACCCGTACGCTGGAACAGTTCGATATCGTCGTGCTGATGAAGGTGAACCGGGTTTTCGACCGGATCTACGACGTGCTGAAGGAGATGGGGCTGGAGAAGGGAAGCGTCTTCGTCCGCCGGGTGGGCTCCGCCGAGGAGGAGGTCCATTTCGACCTGGCTTCGCTGGTTGGCAAGAAGCTCGATTACCTCTCCATGCTCATCGTGCGCAAGCAACCGATCTAGCCACCGAAGCGGGGGCGCCCCCCTCTACCATCTTGAGCGCGCCGCTCGAATTTCACACTCACCCCCTTTGTTCTCCTCTTCCTCCCCTTCAATAAAGGGGCGGGGTGAGGATGGGGTCAACTTTCAAAGGTGCCACCATGACCGACCAACCGAACAAAGTCTATTTTGTAGGAGCCGGCCCCGGCGACGCCGAGCTCATCACCGTGAAGGGCGCCCGCCTGCTGCGCGAGTGCAACGTGGTGGTGTACGCGGGGAGCCTCGTGGACTGGGAGCTGGTGAGGCATTACGCCCCCGCCGCCCGGGCCTACGACTCGGCGGGGATGGACCTGGTCCAAACCACCGAGATCCTCGTCCAGGCCATCGCCGACGGCGAAAAGGTGGTCCGTCTCCACACCGGTGACCCTTCCATTTACGGCGCCATCCAGGAGCAGATGGAGGAGCTCGACAAGGCCGGGGTTCCCTACGAAGTCGTCCCTGGAGTGACCAGCGCTTTCGCCGCCGCGGCCACCTTGAAGCAGGAGCTGACCCTTCCCGAGGTTTCCCAGACCGTCATCATCACCCGTATCGCCGGGCGGACCCCCGTGCCCGATCGGGAAAAACTGAGCGAGGTGGCCCGGATCGGCGCCACCATGGTCATCTACCTGTCGGTCTCCATGGTGGAGACCGTGGTAAAGGAGCTTCTCGCCGGTGCCTACACCCTGGCCACCCCGGTGGCGGTGGTGGCGCGCGCTTCCTGGCCGGACGAGCTGGTGATTTCCGGCACCCTTTCCGATATCGCCGACAAGGTCAAGGAGGCCGGGATCAAGAAGCAGGCGCTGATCCTGGTGGGCGACGTGCTGGCCGCCCGCAGGGAGGGGATGACGGCCAAGTCCCAGCTCTACGATCCCAATTTCACCCACGGCTCCCGGAAGGGAATCGTCACCTGAGACCTCCCCCCCTCCTTCCCCTGAAGGGCGAGACGTTACCCTCGCCCCCCTTGGCGGAGAGGGTGGCCAACATATGCCTATAGCCATCATTGCCATAACCGCCAACGGTGTCCTTCTTGGAGAAACCCTCCGGCAAGCCTTCCCCGGCAGCGACCTCTTCGCCATAGAAAAGCACGCAGCCGGCGCCGCCAAACCCTTTACCGGCGGCGTCGCCCCCTTGGTCGAGCGGATCTGGCGTGAGTACGACGGGCTCATCTTCATCATGGCCACCGGCATCGTCGTCCGTTCCATCGCTCCTCATCTCGAAGGGAAGGATCGCGACCCCGCGGTGGTGGTGATGGACGATGCCGGTACCTTCGCCATCTCCCTTCTCTCCGGCCACCTCGGCGGGGCCAACGCCCTCGCCGTCCGTTGCGGCGAACTCTGCGGCAGCACTCCGGTCATCACCACCGCCACCGACGCCAACGGGCTTCCTTCCTTCGATATGCTGGCCAAGGAAAAGGGGTGGCAGATCGAGGACCTCTCCCGGGTGAAGAGCCTGAACGCCCTCCTGTTGGAAGGTAAAGAGATCGCCGTGGCCGATCACGGCGGCGAGGTGAAGAGGTATTTCGCCGGCCGCGGCAAGCTCTCCTTCCATCCCGGCCAGGCGGAGGCCCTGGCCAGCGGGGCGAGCGGTTTCCTGCTGGTCACCAACAAGACCCTCCCGCCATCCCATCGGGACGCTCCGCTCCTGGTGCTCCGTCCCCGTAACCTCTGCCTGGGGATCGGTTGCAACCGCGGCACCTCCTGTGAGGAGATCGAGTCGGTAGTGGCGAGACATCTCGAGCGGCAAGGGCTTTCAATGAAAAGTGTTGCCTGCCTCGCCACGGCGGAGGCGAAGCGGGATGAGGCTGGGCTGCTCTCCTTTGCGGAAAAGAGCTCACTGCCGCTTTGCTTCTATGGAAGCGACCGGCTCAACTCCGTGGTCGTCCCTTCTCCCCCTTCGGAGCATGCCATGAGCGCCATCGGTGCTACCGGCGTAGCGGAGCCCGCCGCTCTCCTCGCCTCCGGCGGCGGGGCGCTGCTGATGAAAAAGGTGAAGGACGGCAACGTCACCCTGTCCATCGCTGAAATGCCTAACTGCCCCTGAAGTACGGCCCCCCCTAGGGGGTAAGGGGGTGGGGGAAGTTTTAAGGGGGGAGGGGAGAGTTGCCCTTCCAGCCTGCTTGTGGAGCAGAAGATCTAACGTAACGAGGTTTTGATGTCCAAGCTTTTTGTAGTCGGTATCGGCCCGGGTGGGCTGAACCATATGACCTTCGAGGCTCGGGAGGCGATCGAACGCTCCGACGTCATCGTCGGTTACCAGACCTATCTCGATTTCATCGATACCCTCCTCCCCGGCAAGGAGGTCGTCTCCTCCGGCATGATGCGTGAGGTGGAGCGCTGCTCGCAGGCGCTTTCCATCGCTGCCACCGGCAAGACGGTCTCCCTCATCTCCAGCGGCGATGCCGGTATCTACGGCATGGCCGGGCTCGCTCTCGAGCTCGCGGACGCGGCCGAGGCCGACCCCGCCTCTCCCCTTCGCGGGGTGGAGATCGTGGTGGTCCCGGGTGTTTCGGCAGTGCAGGCAGCGGCATCCGTGCTGGGCGCCCCCCTCATGCACGACTTCGCGGTGATCTCCCTCTCCGACCTGATGACCCCGATCGAAAAGATCCGCGCCCGCCTTCGCGCGGCGGCCGAGGCCGATTTCGTGGTGGCCCTCTATAACCCCCGCTCCAAGGGGCGGGTCACCCAGATCGAGGAAGCGGCCGAGATCCTGATCGCCGCGCGCGGCCCGCAGGTTCCGGTCGGCATCGTGAGAAATGCCTGCCGCGACGGCGAAGCCTGTACCGTCACCACCTTGGGCGAGATGCTCACCCATCCCATCGATATGTTCTCCATCGTCATCATCGGCAACGCGTCGACCCGCATCTCCCACGATGGCCGGATCCTTACCCCGCGCGGTTACGCGAGCCGCGGCCGCATCCCCGGCAAGGGGCCTGCGGGGGCGCCCGAGCAGGCAAGTGAGAGCGCGTGCGAGAGCGGGTGCAACTGTGCTTGCGAGGGCGGAGACGCCCGCGTCCAGAAAGAAGACGCTCCCCGTTCCCTCATGTTCTGCGGCACCGGATCGGACGTCGGTAAATCGGTGATCACCGCGGGCTTTTGCCGCATCCTCAAGCGGCGCGGCATTTCCGTGGCACCGTTCAAGTCCCAGAACATGGCGCTCAACTCGGCGGTCACTCCCGAGGGGGGCGAGATCGGGCGCGCCCAGGCGGTGCAGGCCGAGGCGTGCGGAATCGATCCCCACACCGACATGAACCCCGTCCTCCTGAAGCCGAACTCGGAGACCGGAAGCCAGGTCATCGTCCAGGGGCGGGTGGTCCGCAATATGGGGGTGAAGGAGTACAACGCCTACAAGCCGGAAGCCCTGGTCAAGGTCCGGGAAAGCTACGGGAGGCTGCACGATGCCTACTCGTTCGTGGTGATCGAAGGGGCGGGGAGCATCGCCGAGATCAACCTGCGCGCCCACGACATCGCCAACCTCAAGATCGCCGGCATGGCAGGGGCTCCCGTCATCCTGATCGCCGATATCGATCGCGGCGGCGTCTTCGCCCAGATCGTGGGGACCATCGAGCTGTTGACCCCGGAAGAGAAGGCCATGGTGAAAGGGGTCGTCATCAACAAGTTCCGTGGCGATGCTTCGCTGCTCAAGTCGGGTATCGAGCTGGTGGAGGCGCGGACCGGGATCCCGGTGCTGGGTGTCGTTCCCTGGTACCGCGGACCGGCTATTCCCGAAGAGGACAGCGTGGCCCTCCAGCGAAAGCCCGCCTCGCACTTACCGGCTTCCGGCGGCGAAAAGGTGCGGGTCGGCGTGGTGCGCCTGCCGCGGATCTCCAACTACACCGACTTCAGCGCGCTCGAGCGCGAAGAGGACGTTTCCGTCACCTACCTCGAATCGCCCACGGCGGTCGCGGGGCTCGACCTCCTCGTGCTGCCGGGAACGAAATCGACCCTTGCCGACCTGAAGTTCCTGCGGGAGAGCGGCCTTGCCGACGCCATCCGATCCTTCGCCGGTCCGGTGGCCGGTATCTGCGGCGGTTACCAGATGCTGGGAAGCGTGGTCCTCGATCCCCTGAAAGTGGAGTCGGAGCTGACGGAAATGCCGGGTTTGGGACTGCTCGACGTTAAGACCACCATGCTGGGAGAGAAACAGACTCACCTGGCTGAGGCCGAGCTTTTAGCCGAAGGGGTGATGGCCGACGGCTCTTCCCCTTTCCTGACCGGTTACGAAATCCACATGGGAGAGACCGAGCTGGGCGCCGGTTCCCGCCCCTTCGCCCGTATCGTGAAACGCTCGGGGAAGGCCGCAGACGTTGCCGACGGCGCCGTTTCCTGCGACGGAAGGGTTTTCGGCACCTACCTGCATGGCATCTTCGACAATGACGCCTTCCGGAGCTCCCTCCTGAACCGCGTCCGCCGCGCCAAGGGAATGCCTGAGCGTTCGGCCGCTGCCGTCGCGGCCGATCCCTTCGACGCCCTCGCGGCCCATCTCGAGTTGCACCTGGACATGGACAAGATCTTCTCCATCTGCGGCCTGGCGCCCTCTCACCCTGCATGACCGGCGGGCGTCCCGACAAGGTTGCGAACAGGTGGTCCAACGTCCCCCCCTTTGCGAAGGGGGGACAGGGGGGATTTCCCCGGCCCGTTCCTGCCGTCGCGGCTACTGACGCCGCTTCCGCTGGGTGCCGCTGATGGAGCATCTTCCCCCCGAGATTGCCCTGGTCCTCGCCGCGGTTGCCCTCGACCTCCTGCTGGGGGACCCGCGCTGCCTCCCGCACCCGGTGGTCGGGATCGGGCGCCTGATCTCGTTTCTGGAGGCCCGGCTCAGGAAGAGCTTCGGCAACCTCAGGGTGGCGGGAATCCTTCTCCTTGTGGTCACCGTCGCGACCACCTACCTCCTGGCGGCGCTGATTCTGAAGGCGGCGTACCTCGTCTCGCCGGTTTCCGGCTTCGTGGCCGCCCTCTATCTCTCATGGGTCACCCTGGCCGCCCGTTCGCTGCACGTGGAATCGGCCAAAGTCGCCAAGGCCCTTTGTGCTAACGACCTCCCCGGTGCACGGGTGGCGCTCTCCTACATCGTCGGGCGGGAGACTGCGGAGCTCGACGAGCCCGAGGTCGTGCGGGGGGCCGTGGAGACGGTAGCGGAAAATACCGGCGACGGCGTCATCGCTCCGCTCTTCTACCTGATGCTGGGCGGACCGGCGCTGGCCCTGGCCTATAAGGCGGTCAACACGCTCGACTCGATGGTGGGGTACAAGAACGACCGGTACCTCGAGCTCGGCTGGGCGTCGGCCCGCTTCGACGACCTGGCCAATTATCTCCCGGCCCGGCTCACTGCGCTGCTCATGGTGGCCGCGGCGCCGCTTTGCGGGTTGAGCGGAAAAGGCGCCTGGCGCATCATGCGCCGGGACCGCAGGAACCATTCGTCGCCCAACAGCGGCTTCCCGGAATCGGCCGCCGCCGGGGCCTTGCAGGTCCGGCTGGGAGGTGCCAACCGCTACTTCGGTAGGATCGTGGAGAAGCCGTCCATCGGAGATGCGATTGTTCCGCTTTCCATCGCCACCTATGCCGGCGTCGTCAGGCTGATGTACTGCAGTGAACTTTTACTCGTCGGCTTGTGGCTGTTGATCCGCGTGCCGTCCATCCTCACCCCAGCGCAGTAGGTTCTTATGTCCGCTCCTCACGAACATGGAGGCAACATCTTCGCCATCGCCCGGTCCCTCGGACTTCCCCCGGAGGCGATACTGGACTTTTCCGCCAGTATCAATCCGCTCGGGATGGCTCCCGGCGTGGCGAGCGCCCTGGCTGCCTCTTTGCCGAACCTGCTGCACTATCCGGACAAGGGGGCGGTAGAGCTGAAAGAGCGGATTGCCTCCTATCACGGGCTTGCCCCCGAAGAGGTGGCGGTGGGTAACGGCTCGACGGAGCTGATCCACCTTCTCCCGCGGCTGGTGGCAGGGGCGGGGAAACGTGCGCTGATCGTCGCCCCGGCCTTTGCCGAGTATGCGGCGGCCTTGGAGCGCGCCGGTTGGGAGATCGAATACTTCCATCTCACGAAGGAGGACGGTTTCGCCCTTGACGCCGCCAGGCTCAAGGAAAGGCTTGCCCTCGGCTACGACCTCCTCTTTCTTTGCAACCCCGCCAATCCCACCGGAATTCTCACCCCGGCCGAAACGATCTGGGATGTCATCCGGCTCTGCCGGGCCAGCGGCACCTTCCTGGCTCTTGACGAAGCTTTCATGGACTTTTGCGAGGAGGCGTCTGCCAAGGAACTGGTCCGCGGCGTCCCCAACGTGCTTCTTCTCCGCTCCATGACCAAGTTCTTCGCCATCCCGGGGCTGCGGCTTGGCTATGCCCTCGGTGCCGCCGAGACTATCGCGTCGCTTGCTGCCCTCCAGGATCCCTGGAGCGTCAACACCGCCGCCCAGGTGGCGGGGGTGGCCTCGCTGGCGGATGAGGATTACCGCACCCGGACCAGGAAGCTGGTTGCCGGGGAACGCGCCTTTTTGGCCGGGGAACTCGCGCGGTATCCGCAACTGCGGGTCTACCCTGGCGCCGCCAACTATCTGCTGGCAGAGATTCTCTCGGGTGGCACCGCTAAGGATCTCCGCGGGTACCTCATGCCGCGCGGTATCCTGATCCGGGATTGTGCGAATTTCGAGGGGCTGGACGGGCGGTTCTTCCGGGTCGCGGTCAGGCTGAGGGAGGAGAACTTGAAGCTGCTGGAGGGGATCGGGACGTTTCTCTCCAAAAGGTACTAAAAAAGGGAAAGCCGGGTGAGCGTGATGCTCCCCGGCTTTCCCTTTTTATTATTGATATTTGTTGTGGCCTAGTCGGCCATGTCGCGCATCTGCTTGCGGCAGTTCCTGATCCGGTTGATCTCTTCCTTGCAGACGTAGCGGACGATGGCGTCGCGGTCGCGCTCGTTGATGTGCATGAAGGAGAGTCCGGAGCTTACCACCGATACGTCGTCCCGTTCCACCACCTCGCTGTGGACTACCTGGGCCACCACCGGGACCACTTTCGGCTCGGTCAGCGGAAGATGGAAGGTGGCGTAGACGATGTCTCCCATGGCCATGGCCATCTCGGTCTCCGTCCGTAACCCGCCGCCGCTGATGTTCACGATGCGCGGAACGCCACCCTTGCCGGCCACCCGCAAACCGCCGAACCCGTTCTCCTCGGCGGTCCCGGCGGTCACGTTGAAGAGCACCACCGGAATCTCGGTTCCCAGCCGGAAAAACTCCCGGCTGTCCTCGGGGACCACCGGGCCGGCGAAGCCCGCCCTCAGCTCTTCGCTCGCGTCATCGAGCAGGACGACCTTGCAGCTGTAGCCGTATCCCATCCCTCCGACCCGCACCACCAGCGGGGCCTCGCGGTGGAGTTGCGCGCCGATGGGTACCTTGTCCCAGCTAAGGCGAAGGCCGATGTGACCTTCTTCCACAGCGGTGACGACGGCACCGTCGTTGAATACCTTGCCGCCTTCTACGTTCACTTCGACGACAGCACGCTGCCCCGGGTGAAAGTAGTCCCTATAGTTGCAGGGTTCCTTTTCCATGTCCCGCCGCCCATCAATGAATTAAATGACAGTAAATAAGTCTGCTTGAGTACCGTCAGAATGCAAGCGCGAAGCCAACCGCCGCTGCATTCATTAGTGCCATAAAATTGCTAGTGATATACACCTCCTGCAGCCTTATTTCAACGAGATATTTTCTGAGGCATCCTGGTCCGTTCAACCTCTCAGTTATTTCACGGAAATTTCCTCGCCGCCACCGTCATCTGGCGGACATATATTCCTTGACTTTGCGTCCCCCGTGGCTATTCTAAAACGAAATCATTTCCATTTAGGAGCGCCCGATGGACCAGCGCCACGTCCAGGCTCTCAAGCAGGCCGGCATGAAGGCCACCCCCAAGCGGCTCGCCATTCTCGACATGCTCGACGGCGAGAGCTCCTTCGCAAGCCCGGAAGAGCTTTGGAAGCGGCTTCGCGACCGCTTCGAGCGGCTCGGCCTCCCCACCGTTTACCGTAACCTCGAGGAGCTGGCGGCCAGCGGGGTGATCACCAAGGTGATCCACCCGAACCGGCAGCTGTATTACTTTTTCTGCGGCAACCGCGAACACCACCATCACTTCGTCTGCCTCAACTGCCGCAAGGTGGAGGATATCCCCTCCTGCGGGATCGAGGCACTGGAGCGCGAGGTGAGCGGGAAGACGGGAGGGAAGGTTCTCTCGCACATCCTGCAGTTGAACGGGCTGTGCGGCGGGTGCCTGGAAAAGGGAGAGAACAAATGACATCGTCACCGGCGCCCTCGGGGCGCGACCAGGCCGTCCTTTCGGTCGAGCACCTAACGGCGGGCTACCACGGGACCGAGGTGCTGAAGGATATCTCCTTCAGCGTCCGGGCCGGCGACTACATCGGCATCTGCGGCCCCAACGGGTCGGGGAAGAGCACCATGATCAAGGTCATCCTGGGGCTTCTTCCCCCGCTCAAGGGAGATATCTCCATTCTGGGGACCCCGCAGGGGGCCTTCAAGGAGTGGGAGCGGATCGGCTACCTGCCGCAGGGGCTCCAGTTTTTCAACCCGCATTTCCCGGCCAAGGTGGAGGAGGTCATCAGGCTCGGCCGTCTCTCCGCCAAGAAGTTTCCCAAGCGCTTCAACCGCGAGGACACCCTCGCCGTCGAGCGGACCATGGAGTGGATGGGGATCTCCGGAATCCGCGGCGCCATGATCGGCGAGCTGTCGGGCGGATTGCGGCAGCGGGTCCTCCTGGCGCGGGCGCTCGTGAACGAGCCGGAGCTGCTGGTCATGGACGAACCGACCACCGCGCTCGACCCGGAAACCAGGGAGAGCTTCTACAAGCTGATCTTCGAGATGAACCAGGAGAAGAAATCGACCGTGCTGCTGGTCACCCACGACACCGCGACCATCGGCAAGTACGCCTCCCATCTTCTCTACCTGGACAAGAAGATCATCTTCTACGGGAGTTTCGACGAGTTCTGCACTTCCCCGGAGATGACCGGGTTCTTCGGGGAGCACGGGCAGCACCTGGTCTGCCACCGGCACTAGGTTCCGCCCTCTGGGATGTTCGGCTTATGAGGAAACAATGGCTATAACGGAAATGCTCAGTTACGGATTCATGCAGAGGGCCCTGATCGGCGGATCGTTGATCGCCATTCTCTGCTCGGTGCTCGGGATATTCCTGGTGCTCCGGAGGCTGTCGCTCATTGGCGACGGGCTCGCCCACGTCACCTTCGGATCGGTGGCGCTGGCGCTTTTTTTCCGTCTCTACTCGTTTTATATGACCCTCGCCATCATCCCGGTGGTGCTCGTCTCCGCCCTCGGCATCCTGAAGCTGGCGCAGCGTGCGCGCATCTACGGCGACGCGGCCATCGGCATCGTCTCCGCCCTGGGGATCGCCCTCGGGGTCATGCTGGCGAGCCTGTCGGGCGGTTTCAACGTCGACCTCTTCAGCTACCTCTTCGGCAACATCCTTTCCATCAGCCGCGACGAGCTGATCATCGCGGCGGTCCTTTTCGCCGTGGTCATCGCCGGCGTGCTCGTCTTCTACAACGACCTCTTCGCAAGCACCTTCGACGAGGAGCTCGCCAAGTCCTCCGGGATCGACACCGGGCGGATTAACGCCATCCTGGTGCTGCTGACCGCCCTCACCGTGGTGCTCGCCATGAAGGTGGTGGGGATCATGCTGATCTCGGCGCTGCTGATCCTTCCCGCCGCCACCGCCCTGCAGCTCTCCAAGGGGTTCAAGACCGCCATCGTCTGCGCGGCCTGCATCGGTGTATGCACCGTGGTCGTCGGCATCGGGGTCTCCTTCAGCGCCAACCTCCCCACCGGGGCCACCATCGTGCTCATCAACTTCCTCACCTTCCTCACCGCCTTTGCGGCCCGCTCGTTGATCAGACACCGGTGAAACTGGCGATGACGGGGTAGCGGCCCCGGATCGTTTCCCGGCGAGGTGCCCCGGCAGAAGTTCTTGCGTACCGGGGCTTTTTTCTGTCAACTTTCCGGCCGGACTGCCGAATAGGTGTAGAAGTGGGCTAGGCCCGCTCAGGTTTTTGCCAACGAGGCTTATTTCCATGAGTGAACCAAACGCGACCAACGACGGCCGGCTCGGCAGGTACTCCGGCTACGACCGGATAACCGGCCTGATCTGTTGGTTGCTTATCGCGTTGGCGTCGTGGTACGCCACCCTCCACCAGCTGGGGCAGCCCAACATCTCGGTGCTCGGCGTCGCCTGCCTCGCCCTTTGCTGCTACCGTGCCGTGGCCGCCAACTTCCTCCCCCGCGGCCAGTTCAAGGGCGCCTTCGACCTTCTCCTTCTCCACCTCTTCGTGGTGACCATCTGCTGGGTGACCGGCAAGTCCGCGAGTCCCTTTTTGCCCGTCCTCTACCTGGTGCTGATGATCACCTCCCTCACCATGGGGACCCGCATCACCTATCTCATGGCCGGCCTCTCCATCGCCTCCTTCACCATCCTGGCCCTGGTCCAGGGGCCCATGGCCGGGGTGGGGCTCATGGAGCGGATCGTCGAGCTTTTCCCCTTCGTGATGACCGCCCACCTCGGGGCGCTTATCTCGGGGCAGGCGGAGGCGGCGCGCCTGGAGGTGGAAAAGCTCTCCCTGACCGACGACCTGACCGATCTCCACAACATGCGGAGCTTCGAGACCCTGGCCGGGCAGCAGGAGAAGATCTCCAAGCGCTACGAACGCCCCTACGCCATCTGCATGATCGATTCCGACAACCTGAAGCAGGTCAACGACCGCTACGGGCATCTGGCCGGCACCGCGCTGATCAGGTGGACCGCCCACATCATTACCGAGAACATCCGCGAGTGCGACATTGCCGCCCGTTTCGGGGGAGATGAGTTCATCGTGATGTACGAGGGGCACGACAAGGAGAAGATCCTTCCCGCGGTGGAGAGGATCGTGAAGGCGATGGCCACCTCCCCCTTCACCTTCGAGGGGCATCTGGTGGAGACCACCCTCTCGGCGGGGGTCGCCTCCTTCCCGGATGACGGGTACGACCTGCGGACGGTGATCATGCGGGCCGACCTGGCGATGTACAGCAGCAAAAGGCTCGGGAAGAATCGGGTGACGCTGTTCGAGGGGGATGGGGCGGCCAAGCGCGGCTACCCGGGACTACAGATAGGGGGAGAGCAGTTTGGCGGCGCCGTCGCGCAGTTTCGCCGCAAGGGAGCGGCTATCCATCTCGACGAGGGTGATCTCGCGGGAAGCGGCCAAGGCGGAGGCGCTGCGGGCTTCGAGCACCCGGGCAAAGGCTAGGTCGTAGACCTCGAGGTCGAATTCGAAGTTGAGCCGGAGGCTGCGGGGGTCGAGGTTGGCACTCCCGATCAGGCACCAGCTCCCGTCCACCACCAGGTACTTGGTGTGGACGAAGGGCCCCGGCTGGTAGAAGATCCGCACCCCCTGCTGCAGGAGCTCCCAGAGGTAGGAGCGGCTGGCCCAGTGGACGAAGGGGAGGTTATTGACCTCCGGCAGCAATAGCACGATCTCCACCCCCCGCAGCGCCGCGGTGATCAGCGCCGAGACCAGCGCGCGGTCGGGGATGAAGTAGGGGGTGACGATGGTCACCCGGCGCCTCGCGCAGGAGAGCGCACCCAGCACCATCCAGTGCAGTTTCCTGAAGTCCTTGTCCGGCCCGTCACTCACCGCCCTCACCAGGGCGCTCCCCGCCTCGGGAAGCTTCGGAAAGTACTTCCTCCCCGGTAACGACTCCCCTTTCACGAAACGCCAGTCATCCAGGAAGGTCCGCTGCAGGTCGGCCACCGCGGGGCCTATCACCCGGAAATGGAGATCCTTGACCACGGGCGGCCGGCCGGTCACCATGTGGCGCCCGCCGATGTTCATGCCGCCGGTGAAGCCGGTCTGGCCGTCCACCACCAGGATCTTCCGGTGATTGCGCAGGTTGAGGTATCCTCCCGGGCGCAGGGGGAGGAAGCGCTCAAACTGGACCCCCGATCCCTTCAGAAGGACCCGCGCGGTCGGGCGGGAATACTTCTCCCCGAGGCTGTCCACGATCACCCGCACCTCGACTCCCCGGGCGGCCGCCCGGGCCAGGGCATCGGTGAAGCGCCTGCCGGTTTGGTCGCCGTCGAAGATATAGGTGCTGAGGTGGATGGAGGAGCTGGCGGCCTCGATGGCATCGAGCATGACGGGGTAGGCCTCTTCCCCGTTTGCCAGCGGGGTGATGCTGTTGCCGGTTCTCAGGGCCCTGCTGACCACCCGGTCCGACAGGCTGCGGAGCTCGTTCAGGTAGCCGATCTCCACCGGCAGAGGGGAGGAAAGCTCGATGCGGTGACGGGGGGGATGGGTGGGGGCTTCCGGTTTGCCCTGCCAGCGCCGGGCCCGGCTGTAGATCCGGTTGACGCCGAGCCCCCAGTAGGCGAGCGGGCCGAGGAGCGGGAAGGCGAGGCAGGTGACGATCCACCCCAGCGCGGAGCGCGGGTCGCGCTTGTTGATGAGCGCGTGCCCGGCCGACAGCAGGGCCAGCACCGCCAGGCAGAGCTTCATCGTGTAGGAGAGAACCAGTTCCACCCTGCCTCCGGCTCCTCGTGCCGCCGGGTCTGTCCGTTCAGCGCGAGGGGAGCTGTGTCATACGAAGGGCAACCACCAACCTTTCGGGTTTTTGCTGCAAAAAAGGGGCGGCATGATGCCGCCCCAGGGATGACTTACTTACTGCGTGCTGCGGCGATGCTTACTACAACAGCGCAAACGGCTCGGCCCGTTTGGTCCACTCGCTGTGGGGGAAGTCGTTTTTGAGCTGCTGGTAGGTCTCTTTCAGGGTGGCGGCGGTCTGGCTGGTCTTGAAGCGGGACACGCCGCGGAGGTAGATGGCCTCGGGGGCGGCCGCGCTGGTGGGGTACCCGTTCATCAAGGTGTTGAACTGGAGTACCGCCTCGTTGTGCTGGCCTTTGTCGAGGGCCGTTTTGCCGATACCCAAGAGCAGCCAGGCCACCATCTCGTCGGGTGGGAGGAAGCCGACCGTCCTTTGGTGCTCCCTGCCGTAGAAGTCGAGCACCACCAGGGTCGGGGTCCATACTACGTTGAAGTCTGCCGACAGGGTGCTGGTCCCGGCCGCGGCGTGAATGGGGACCATCCTATCGGTTATGAAGTTTGCTACCGACTGGTTGGGGAACGACGCCTCTTCCATCTGCTGGCATCCGATGCATTCAGGACTGAAGAAGTCGAGCAGGATGCATTTCTGTTCGGCTTTTCCCCGTGCCAGAGCTTTCGACATCTCGCTTTCCCAAGGGATCATTGGCTGCCTCCATCGAACATCCTTTTCGGTAAATAAAGGTTAGCCGCGCTTTTATCTATGTCAAGTGCCCTAACGGCTTGCAGTTTTAGGCAGAATGCATATAATCAACGGTCATCTGAGACTTGCCCCAAACAAAGGATCACCCTCTTGTCCAATAAAAATCCACGCCGCGCAGCCTTTGACATACTTGTGAGAATCGAACGCGAGCGCTCGTTCGCGGACATACTTTTGGACCACGAACTCACTCATGGGATGATCACGGGAGCCGACCGCGGTCTCCTTACCGAGCTTGTCTACGGTGTCTTGAGACGGCAGGCGACCCTGGATCATATTATCGGCCAGTTCTCCAAACAGCGTCCCCACAAGCTCGAGCTTGTGGTGCGGCTGCTTTTGAGACTCGGCCTGTACCAGTGCTTCTATCTCGACCGCGTCCCGGTGTCGGCGGCGGTGAACGAGACAGTCAACCTGGCCAAGCAGATCGTTCCCCGCGCCTCGGGATTCATCAACGCCGTGCTGAGAAACGCCGACCGCGGCCGCGATGCCATCGTCTATCCCGACCGCGAGGCCGATCCCGCCGAGTACCTGGCCATCCGCTATTCCCATCCGGCCTGGCTCACCTCCCAGTGGCTCAGGCAGCTTGGCGAGGAGGCCGAACCGCTGGCGGCCGCCATGGCCGAGCCCCCCCCGATCACCGTGCGGGCCAACCGGCTCAGGACTTCGCGGGACGGGCTCATCAAGAGACTCGAGGGGGAAGGGGTCACTGCGGCCGCCACCTCCTGGTCCCCCGACGGTGTCCGGCTCTCCCACGCCGGGGCGGTCACCCGGCTTGCCTCCTTCCAGGAGGGGCTCTTCACGGTGCAGGACGAGTCCTCCCAGCTGGCTCCCATCTTCCTCGATCCCAAGGAGGGGGAGCGGATCCTCGACGCCTGCGCGGCCCCGGGCGGGAAGACCACCCAGATCGCCCAGCTGACCGGCGACAAGGGAGAGATCCTCGCCTGCGACGTGAGCCAGAAGAAGCTCAGGCTGATCCGGGAGACCTGCGACCGGCTGGGGATCTCCTCGGTGCGCACCTTCTCCATGGACGCCACCGCTCCCTCGGCGGCGCTCGGCGATCTCCGCTTCCGGAAGATCCTGGTGGACGCCCCCTGCTCCGGGCTCGGTGTCATCAGGCGCAACCCGGAGGGGAAGTGGTGGAAGTCCCCGGCCGATCTGCCGCAGCTCGCCGCCACCCAGCTGGCCATCCTGGAAAACCTCTCCGGCTACCTGGAGGCCGGCGGCACCCTGGTCTACGCCACCTGCTCCACCACGGTCCAGGAGAACGAGGAGGTCCTCGACCGCTTCCTGGAACGGCATCCCGAGTTCGTCGTGGAGGACCTGCGGCCCCTGTTCCCCTCCCTGTCGCCCCTTTTCACCGAGCGCGGTTTCTTCAGGAGCTGGCCGCATCGTGACGGTATGGACGGCTTCTTCGCGGGCCGCCTCAAGAAAATCCAGTAGGAGATGCCATGAAAAAGATAGCCCCTTCCATTCTCTCGGCCGACTTCGCCCGCCTGGGCGAGGAGGTTGCCGCCATCGAGGCGGGTGGCGCCGATTACGTGCATGTCGACGTCATGGACGGCCACTTCGTCCCCAACATCACCATCGGGCCGCTGGTGGTCGACGCGGTGCGCAAGGTGACCAAGCTCCCGCTGGACGTCCACCTCATGATCTCCCAGCCGGACCTCTACATCGAGTCCTTCGCCAAGGCGGGCGCCGACATCATCGTGGTCCACGCCGAGGCGACCGTGCATCTCCACCGCACCGTGCAGCTGATCAAGTCCTTCGGGAAGCGGGCGGGGGTCTCCCTCAACCCGGCGACCCCGCTCTCCGCTCTCGATTACATCCTTGAGGACCTGGACCTGGTGCTCCTGATGACCGTCAACCCCGGCTTCGGCGGCCAGTCCTTTATCGAGAACTGCATCCCGAAGATCCAGACGCTCCGTGCCATGATGGACAAGCGGGGTGTGGAGGCCGAGCTGGAGGTGGACGGCGGGGTCAAGACCGACAACATCGCCCGCATCGCCCACGCCGGTGCCGACGTCTTCGTGGCCGGGAGCGCGGTCTTCAACAGCCCCGACTACGCCGCCACCATCGCCGAGCTGAAGAGGCGGGCCAAGGAGCCGGTTCTCTGATCCACGGGGGGGAAACCGCGCCGGGGGGCGCCATGGAAGAGATTCTCGCCATGAAGGAGAAGATCCGCTCCGTGCTGGCCGGACGGCAGCGGATTCCGATGGCACCGGGGCCGGTCCCCGCCGCCGTGCTGGTCCCCCTGTTCGAGAAAGACGGCGAGTTCCATCTCCTCTTCACCAAGCGAACTCCGCATCTCACCCACCATAGCGGCGAGATCTCCTTTCCCGGAGGCCGCTGCGATCCCGGCGATAAGGACAGTGCCGACACCGCGCTTCGCGAGGCCTGGGAAGAGGTCGGCATCCGTCCCGCCGACGTGGAGATCTTAGGCGAACTGGACGACTGCCATTCCATCCATAACTACATCGTTACCCCGGTAGTTGGAGTTTTCCCCTCCGGCTACCAGCTGACGGTCAACGATGCCGAGATCGAACGGCTAATCGTGGTGCCGTTGTCGCACCTCCGCAAGCCCGAGTACTTCCGGGCGGAGTGCTGGCCCTGGCGCGGCAAGCGGCATGCGGTCTACTTCTACCAGTACGGGGACGACGAGATCTGGGGACTGACGGCGAGGATACTGAAGCAGTTTCTGGATCTATTGGATGGCAGGGAGCCGGCCCTCGACATCGAGTGCAGCGAGCCCGACGAGTTCGAGGACCAACCGGCGGAGTAGAAAGTGCCGGG
Organism: Geomonas sp. Red32; assembly: GCF_023652955.1. Lineage (GTDB taxonomy): Bacteria > Desulfobacterota > Desulfuromonadia > Geobacterales > Geobacteraceae > Geomonas. The sequence continues at coordinate 82,830 of NZ_JAKLOY010000010.1, forward strand.
GCCTGACGTCCCCCCCCCTTTGCGAAGGGGGGACAGGGAGGATTTTAGCGCTGTCTGGTAGGGGGAGTTGTAGGTCGTGTTGAGGAACGAAACGCGATGGTTTCAGTTTCGCTGGCCCTGGTAATCGTTGCATTTCACGGTGAAGCTGTTCAACCTAACCTACCCTTGCATATCCCGGCCAGCGGACACCCTTCGCACAAAGGCTTTTTCCGGCAGTGCCGCTTGCAGTGCTCCACGATGAGCGCGTGGTACTCGTTGAAGAGGTACACCTGGTGCGGGAGGCTCCTCATGAACAGCGAGCGGACCTCCTCATAATCCGCCGTCTCCTCCACCACGCCGAGCCTCGAGAAGACCCGCTTCGTGTAGGCGTCCACCACGAAGGACGGCTTCTCTCCCGCGTAAAGAAGAATCGAATCGCAGGTTTCCCTGCCGATACCCCTCACCGCGAGCAACTCCTCCCGCAAAAGCTCCCAGTCCCCCTCGAACATCTTCTCCAGGGTCCCGTAGCGTCCGATGATCCAGACGACGAGCTCCTTCAGCCGCACGCTCTTCACGTTGAAGAAGCCGGAGGGGCGGATCAGATCGGCGAGCCGCTCGTGGTCGATCCCGGCGATCGCCTCCAGCGAGAGGACGCCTTCGTGCTTGAGGTTGAAGATGGCTTTCTCGACGTTTCCCCAGTTGGTGTTCTGGGTGAGGACCGCGCCGGCACAGACCTCGAAGGGGGTGTCGGCGGGCCACCAGTCGAGCGGTCCGTAGGCTTTCAGGAGGAGGTCGAAGACCTCCATGAGAAGGGCTGGTTGAGCGGGGTACTGCCGGGACATCGTTTTCAGTCGAGCTTCTCCAGGTCGTCGGCCATGAACTCGCGGGAGTAGCGGACATAGTTGCCGGCCGAACGGGAGAGCCAGGCGATCTCTTCCGGGGTGAGGTCGCGCTTGTACTTGGCAGGGGCTCCCACCCAGAGGGTGTGCGGCGGAACGACGGTCCCCTCGGTCACCAGCGCGCGGGCCCCGATGAGGGCGCCTCTGCCGATCACCGCCTTGTCCATGATCATCGCCTGCATCCCGACGAAGGCGCCGTCCTCGATGGTGCAGCCGTGCAGGGTGACGCTATGCCCGATGGTCACGTCGTTGCCGATCACGAGCGGCGCGCCCGGATCGTCGGCGTGCTTCTTGTGGGTCACGTGGAGCATGGAAAGATCCTGGACGTTGGTCCGGTCGCCGATGCGGATGAAGTTCACGTCCCCGCGCAAGACGCAGTTGTACCAGATGCTCGATTCCTTGCCGATGGAGACCTCGCCGATGACGACCGCCCCTTCGGCGACGAAGGCGGTTTCGTCTATCTGGGGCTTCATCCCCTTGAACGAACGGATCATGCGTTTCAACTCCTATGCTCACCCTCCCCTTCAAGGGGAGGGCCGGGGTGAGGATGGGGTAAGATCGTGCGGCTAATCCCGGGGAATGGCCAGCATCCGGTCCAGCGCCCGCTTGGCGGGAACCCTGATCTCCTCGGGGACTTTCACCACCGGCTGCATGGTCTGGAGGGCGTCCAGGATATCTTCCAGGGAGGTGAGCTTCATGTTCGGGCAGATCAGCGCCGGGGAGGCCAGGATGAACTCCTTGTCCGGGTTGTCGATCCTGAGCCGGTAGAGAATCCCGGCCTCGGTCCCGATGATGAAGCGCTGGGCGCTGCTCTTCTTGCAGTAGTCGTACATCCCGGTGGTGGAGCAGACGTGGTCGGCAAGCGCGACCACGGCGGGGTTGCACTCGGGGTGGCAGATGAAGAGGGCGTCGGGGTTGTTCTTCTTGAGTTCCTTGACCACCTCGGGTTTGAGCCGCTCGTGGGTGGGGCAGTACCCTTCCCAGAGGTGGAACTTCTTGTCGATGAAGCCGGAGACGAATCCTCCGAGGTTCTTGTCGGGGGCGAAGATCAGTTCGCCCTCGGAAAGCGAGCGGACCACCTTCACCGCGTTTGCCGAGGTGCAGCAGATGTCGCTTTCGGCCTTCACCGCCGCGGACGAGTTCACGTAGGTGACCACCGGGACGCCCGGAAGCTTCGCCTTCAGCACCTTGAGCTCCTCCACCGATACCATGTCGGCCATCGGGCAGCCGGCGTCCAGCCGGGGGAGGAGCACGGTCTTGTGGGGCGAGAGGATGGAGGCCGACTCGGCCATGAAGTGGACTCCGCAAAAGACGATGACGTCGGCGTCGGTCTTGGCTGCCTCGATGGAGAGTCCCAGGGAGTCGCCGGTGATGTCGGCGATTTCCTGTACCTCGTCCCGCATGTAATTATGGGCCAGGAGCACGGCGTTGCGCTCCTTGAGTAGCTGTCTGATTTCGGATTTGATGGACTGCTGCGTCATGTCTGTCACCGCCAGAGACTGCTGTTCTTGAGGAGTAATAGGGGTAATCGGACCGATAGTAGACAATGTTTACAATCATGTCAAACCCTTTGAGCCGTAATGTATGCAAGCTTGACACCGTTCGGCAAAACCTCTATTATTTCTGTAAAATTTTTTCATCCTGGGCGGCTTTGCAAGGATGACAGCGAGGTAGAGAGTATGTTCGGAATCGGCATGCCTGAACTAATCATCATCATGGTCATCGCACTCATTGTGCTGGGCCCGCAGAAACTACCCGATCTGGCCAAATCGCTCGGGAAGGGGCTTGCCGAGTTCAAGAAGGCGACCGACGACTTCAAGCACAGCATCGACGCCGAGGCGAGAAGCGCGGAGGAGAAGGAGCAGCAGGCGGCGCTGGCCGAGTCCAAGGCCCAGGCCGAGAAGGAGAAGATGGAGATGGCCGAGCGGGCCGCCGACGGGAAGGAGCCGGAGCCGGTCAAGACCGAGGCCGGGGCCGAGAAGAAGAGCGTCTGAGGGCGCGGCGTGAGATTGGCAACCAAGAGGCGGGTACTGACCCGCCTCTTTTATTTAGCGCACCCGCCGCCTTGACCGGCACCGCAGGTGCGGTACCGTTTTAGCAGCCCGTTTGGGCGGCTCCCCATTACTCCCGGCAGCACCGAGGCGAAGCTCATGGTCGATTGGCCCTGGAAGAAAACACCGAAGGTTCTGGAATACCGCGACAACGGCCAAGCGTTCGCCCAAGCCTGCAGCGAGGGATACCTCCCGCTGATAGGGGCGCTGATCCCGGCGCTGGTGGAGGAGGATGGCGGGCTCGGGCCGGACGGGGAGAGGACCTTCCGGATCAGGGTGGCGGATTCGGCGGGAGGAAAAAGCGTCTGGAGCTGCACGCTGAAGGAATCGCGGACCTTCCCTCTCGCCGGGGACTTCGTCGGCTTCCGGATCGTCACCATCGCCTCCGACCTGCCGGATGAGGCGAGCCTGATAGGATACATCGCGTGCAAGCTGCAGCCGGTCTTCGTGACGGGGAAAGGGTGGCGGGTGGCGGAGAGCTACACGCCGAAGAACATCAAGCAGGATATCCATCTTTGACGGGAGCCGCGGCTCTCGTGGCTCTCCGGCTGCGAGGGGGATGAACCGCAAACCCCGGAAAAACGGAAGGCCGCCTCTAAGGGCGGCCTTTTCGTTATTGATGGCTGTTGACGGACAGGCTCACTGGTCGGTGATCATGAGGTCAACCGGCAAAGGGTCGCTCTCCCAGGTCACCTGCGGATACAGTTTCTTGTCGAGCTTCAGGTAGGTCCCGTCCACCCCCGACTCAGCCCACCAGCACTCGTTTCCCTTGGTGGGGATCTTGTCGAAGAGGTAGAGATCGCCGTTTTTGTCTCTGGCCAGGTACATGGTCACTCCTTACGCTATGGTTCGTGATGATGGCCGGGAAGGGAACCCCTACTTGATGGAGCGCAGCTTCTCCTTGGCAACCTTGGCCTCGTCCGACTTCGGGAACTCTTCGATCAGCTTCCGGTAGACGTAGACTGCGCTCTTCGGGTCCCCCATCTCCTTGAAGGCCATCCCCTGTTTGAGCATGGCGGCGGGGACCTTGTCACGGTTGTCGGGGAAGTTGTTGATGACCTCCTGGAATTCCAGCACCGCCTGATCGTAGTTCTTATCGGAGTAGTAGGTCTCCCCGAGCCAGTAATGGGCATTGGCGGCCAGCCGGTGTTTCGGGTAGGTCTCCAGGAATTTCCCGAAGGACTCCCGTGCCTTGGCCACGTCCCCCCGCTTGTAGGCATCCTGGGCCTGCTGGTAGAGCCACTCCGGAGTCTGCTGGGCGAGCGCCGCCTTCTTCTGCTGGTCGGCCAAACCCGCCTCCAGCTTGGCCATGCGGTCCTCGAGGGCGGCCAGCCGCTTGTTGAGGTCGTCCTTCAAAAGAGCGATGTCGTCGGCGGGCTTTTGGGCCAGGATGCGGACGTCGTCGATCTTGCCGGTCAAGACCTGCATGTCGACCCGGGAGCTGTCCAGGGTTGCCTGCAGGTCCGCGGCGCTCTTTCTGATGGTCTCCATGTCCTTCTGGTAGCCTCCCACGTCCTTTTGCAGGGTCTCCAGCGATTTGCGGTTGGCGGCCAGCGACTTCTCGATCCCTTCCTTAACATCGCCGCGTACCTCGTTGAGCCCCTTTTCCATGGCGAAGATGCGGTTCTTCATCTCGTCGTTGTCCCGGCGCATGACGTCGACGTCTGCCTTGGAGGCGCAACCGAACAGGGCGAGTGCGATGAGCGAGGTTCCTGCTACCCTCAGTGCTTGCATGGGTGGATCTCCTTGAACGTATATCGGCGCCAAGAAAAAGGGAGCCGGTCGGCTCCCTTTCCCAGCGGCATCTGCCTTACTTGGCTATGACGAAATCGTCTCTTCTGTTCTTGGACCAGGCGGCCTCGTCGTGCCCCTGGTCTACCGGCTTCTCCTCGCCGTAGCTGATGACCGAGATGCGGTCGGGGGCGATCCCGAGGTTCACCAGGTAATCCTTGGCGGACTTGGCGCGCCGCTCGCCGAGGGCCATGTTGTACTCGTCGGAGCCGCGTTCGTCGCAGTTACCCTCGATCCTGATCTTCATGCCGGGGCTCATTTTGAGGACCTCGGCGTTTTTGGAGAGGGCGTCGCGGGTCTCGGCGGAGAGTTCGGAGGAGTCGAAGGCAAAGTAGACGGTCTTCAGGTCCATCCGCATCTCACCGGCGGCTTCCCCGGCGGGTGCCTGCTCCCGGGCGCCTGCCTTCGGTGCCTCGCTGCTGACCGGGGCCTCGGCCGCAGGGGTCTCGGCGACCTGCGGGGCCGGCTCCGGCGGCCTGGGGGCAGGCTTCACCTGTTCGGCAGCCTTCGGCTGCTCGGCCGGTGCCGGGGTTACGGGTGCCGCCTGGGCCGCGGGTGCGGTCTCCTCAGGCTTGACGACCTCTTTTTTGGCGCATCCACCGCACAGAAGGGCGCCGACGAAGACGAAAACGATGGTCCCGGTGATCCTGTTGCGCATTGCCCACTCCTTTTAGATGAATTAGATAGGTGCTGACCGTGGTGGTCTTCACGGAAAACGATACTGAATTATAGCCATCTTTGCGCTTTAATCAACGCCAATTTAATGTCAAATCACCACCCGTTGGACCAGGTGGGGTGGGAGTCCGGCCCGCGTCCGCGGGAGATGCGGGTCTGGGCGCTGCCGTCGGCCCGCATGAGGTAGATGGCCTCGGCGCCGTTCCTGGTGGAGCTGAAGACGATGAAGCGGCCGTCGGGCGACCAGCGGGGATGCTCGTTGCTTCCGGAGGTCGTGAGCTGGGTGTCCTGGGTGCCGTCCGGGTTGATGGCGAAGATCTGGAATCCCCCCGGGACCTGGCGGGCATAGGCGATCCGGTCCCCCTTGGGAGACCAGCGCGGCGTCACGTTGTAGGACCCCTCGGTGGTGAGCCTCCTCACGTTGCCGCCGTCGGAATCCATGATGAAGAGCTGCGGTTTCCCGAGGCGGTCGGATACGAAGACGAGCCTTTTGCCATCCGGCGACCAGGCCGGCGAGACGTCGATGGCGGGGGTGCGGGTCAGGCGGGCGAGCTCCCTGCCGTCACGGCTGATCAGGTAGATCTCGGCGTTCCCATCCTTGCTCATCACCTCGGCGATCTTGCTTCCGTCCGGGGAAAAGGTCCCCTGGGCGTTGATCCCGGGGCGGGCGGATATCCTCGCTTCGGCGCCGGTGTAGATCTCCCTCCGGTAGAGGTCGGGGTTCCCCTTCTTGTAGGAGGTGTAGACGATCTCGCGGCCGGAAGGGGAGAAGTCGGGATTGATGTTGATGGAGCCGTTGTTGGTGAGGCGCTGCGGGTGGAATCCGTCGTAATCCATCACGAAGATCTCCTTGTTGCCGGAGACCTTGGTGGCGTAGGCGATCTTGCCGGTGAAGGGCCCCTTCTGCCCGGTCAGCACCCGGAGGACCTCGTCGGAAAAGGCGTGTCCCATCCGGCGGAGCTCCTTGATAGAGCCGCTGTAGCGCTTGGCGGTCAGTTCCCGGTTGAGGACCTGGTCGAACAGGCGGCATTCGATGACGAGCGAGTTGCCGTTGACGGCGTAGGCGCTTTTGAGCAGCAGCGGTGCGCCCGGGGCGGCCTGACCGGCGGTGGTGACGTCGAAGAGCCCGGCCAGCCCGAGGTCGAGGCTGAAGAGCTCCGACAGCTCCTTGGCCACCTCCGGGGAGGCGGGGCCGGAGAGGGTGGTGGAGGGGGCCAGCACCAGCTGGGGTTTCCCCGATACCGGGGCGGCGATGTCGAGGTAGGTCTGCCCGCTGCAAAGGCCGGGGAGCAGGAGAAGGATCGATATCAGCAGAAGCTTCTTGATCATTTGGCTGTAACCTCTTCGGGCCGGAAACGGAGCTCGTACCTGAACTGCCCGCTGGGGGGGGGCTTGAGCGATCTTCCGGCCAGGGTGACCGCGCGGGTGACGGCGTCGTCGAAGACCCGGTCGCCCGAGGGCTTGGTCACCCGGAATTCGGCGACCTTTCCGTCGGCGCCGATGGTGATGATGGCGATCAAAAGCGGCGATCTGGTCTCCTTGGCCATCTCCCTGGTGAGCGCGTCCTTGAGGCGCGACTGGATGTAGGAGGCGTAGTCGCTCCCGGCCTGGGTCCCGCGGGCACCCGGCATGCCGGTCCTGGCGGTCTTCCTCAGCCGGGCCATCACCTCGGCCTGGCGGCGGTCCTCGGCCTGGCGCTCGAGCTTCGCGATCCGGTCGTTGAACGCGCGGGCGTCCTCCTGGGTCTCGCCGGGAGCCGTCTGCTGCGGTTTCGCATTGGCGCTCGGGGCCGCCGTTTTTCCTTTGGACGTGGGAGTTGGCTTACTGGCCGGAAGGGCCATGGCCGCCGGGGGGGGCTTGGGCGCGGCGGGAGCCGGCGGGGCCGGGGTCCTGGGAGCCTCGGGCGTGGCCGGAGCCGGCATCCCGCTTTGCGGCGAGGCTACCGGCAGGGTGACCATGTCTACGTAGGTGACCGGCTGCTCCTGGGGCTGAAAGATGGGAAGCAGGTCGCCGAAGAGCATCAGGAGACCGACGGCCAGGTGGAGCACGAAGGAGATGGCGAACATCCCTCCGGGGCCGGGGTATCGGTTTGGGAACCGCTGTGTCATCGCAGCTCGGGGGACTCCGTTACCATGCCGAGCCGCTCGACACCCGCTCCCTTGATCTGGGCCATGACCCGCACCACTTCGCCGTAGGGAACGGCCTGATCGGCCTTCAGGAAGACCTCGCGCTTCTCGCGGCCGGCGAGCATGGTGTTCAGCTTATCCTTGAGCTGCTCCACGTCGACGGCGTTGCTGTTGATGAAGGTCCTGCCGGTCTTCTCGATCGAGACGACGATGGTGTCTTCCTTGGGGGCGAGCGACTTGGTCTCCGCCTTCGGGAGGTTCACCTGAACGCCCTGCTGCATCATGGGCGCGGTGACCATGAAGATCACGAGCAGCACCAGCATGACGTCGACCAGCGGGGTGACGTTGATCTGGGACATGGTGCTGCGGTTGTCGTTTCTGTTGCCGAACTCCATGGATTATCTCCCCGCGAAGTTACGCTGAACGATGTTGAGGAATTCGGTGGAGAAGCTGTCCATCTCCGAGATCAGCACCCTGATCCGCTGCTGGAAATGGTTGTACCCCATGACAGCCGGGATGGCGGCCACCAGGCCGATGGCGGTGGCGATGAGCGCCTCGGCGATGCCCGGGGCAACGACCGCCAGCGAGGCGGAGCCGGACTGGCCGATGTTCTGGAAGGCGGACATGATCCCCCAGACGGTGCCGAACAGGCCGATGAAGGGGGCGGTGGAGCCGGTGGTGGCCAGGAAGGTCAGGTACTTTTCCAGCCGGGTGATCTCGGAGGTGGTGGCACGGCGAAGGGCGCGGGAGATGTTGTCGATCCCCCCCAGGTCGGTGCTGATCACGTTGGGATCGGCCTTTTGCTCAACTTTTTCCTGGAGCCTTCTCAGCTCGGCATACCCTTCCTTGAAAAGGACGGTGAGCGGTGAGTTTTCGAAGCGGTCCAGCTGTGATCCGATGGTGTCGAAGCGCTTGGACTTATAGAAGAACTCCATGAAACGTTCGCTGGCACCGTTGGCGCGGTAGATCTGCAGAAGTTTGTAAAAGATGATACCCCAGGAGACCACGGAGAAGTACAGCAGCACGATCAGGACGAGTTTTACGACCAGGCCGGTCGAGGCAAGCATACCCAAGGAAGGATACCTCCGCTGAAGTTATTGGTTAACGAGGAAAAATATGCCTTACCACCGTTGAAGTCAACAGGAAAGCTCTGCGAGCGTCGCCGGGGATCAGTAACAATCGGGGCGGCGGTCCCTGAAGCAGGTGATGCTCTGGCGCCAGGCGGCCACTTCGGCCGGGTCGAGGGTCGCGACCGCCTCGCCGCAGTCGTACCCGGCATCGGCCAGGATCTCTCCCTTCGGTCCGAAGATCAGGCTCCGCCCGAAGAAGTCGAGCTTGCCGACCACCCCGCAGGCGTTGGCGGAAAGGACGAAGAGCTGGTTTTCGATGGCGCGGGCCTTGAGAAGCGTGAACCAGTGCTCCTCGCGCGGCTTGGGCCACTCGCCGGGGACCACGATCATGTCGGCGTCCGCGAGGGCGAGCTTGCGGGAGAGCTCCGGGAACCTCAGGTCGTAGCAGATGATCACCCCGACCTTGCCGACGCTGGTATCGGCCACCAGCACCGAATCACCGGCATCCAGGGAGCGGTCCTCCCCCATCAGGGAGAAGAGGTGGAGCTTACGGTAGCTTCCCGCCAGGCGGCCGCGGTCGGCCACGTAGGCGGTGTTGTAGACCTTGTCGCCGTGCGGCTCCGGCAGGCTCCCCACGATGACCATGGAGAGCTCGCGGGAGAGCTCCTCCAGCCGGGAGACCAGCTCGGGGGTGCGCCGGGCCAGCGCGTTCAGCTCGCGGTAGGCGAAGCCGCAGCTCCACATCTCCGGGAGGACGGCGAGCTCCACCCCCTGGGCGGCCAGGCGCCTGAGTGCTCCGGTGGCCTGGGTGACGTTGGCGTCGATGTCGCCCAGTGCGATGGTGAACTGTACCACGCCGGCCTTGATCGCTTTTTCCATGATCCCTCCGATCGGGCGTTGATGGATTCGAACGCAAGTCGGCAGTGTAATATACTGCCGGACGGTATTTCAAGAGAGATATGCGGCGCTTAGCCGCTTTTAGGTGACAGCGGAGCGCCCTATCTGCTAGAAATGAGGGGTGCTCCCGCCGGGAAAGGCTGTCTTTGGCGGGAAAGGAGCGATTTTTACCGTCATGCTAACCGGCATCTATCTCCATTATCCGTTCTGCGTCCGGAAGTGCCTCTACTGCGACTTCGCCTCCACCGCCTCTTCGCCGGTCTCTCCCGAGGCCTACGTGAGGGGGGTGCTCGCCGAGATGGAGCTTAGGCGGCGCACGCTCCGCGGCCCGGTGCGGGCTCCCACCCTCTACCTGGGGGGAGGGACCCCGTCGCTGATGGGGCCGGAGCCGGTCGCGGCGCTGGTGGAAGCTGTCGAACGGCTCTTCGGCCTGGAGCCGGGTGCCGAGGTCACCATCGAGGCCAACCCCGGCACCCTGACCCCGGCAAAGCTCTCCGGCTACCTGGCGGCAGGCGTCAACCGGCTCTCCCTCGGGGTGCAGTCCTTCGACGACCGTTACCTGAAGAAGCTCGGCAGGATCCACACCGCCGCCGACGCGGTGGAGGGGTTCGAGGCGGCGCGGCGGGCGGGGTTTGCCAACCTGAGCATCGACCTCATGCATGGGCTCCCCGGCCAGAGCCTGGAGGAGTGGCGCTCCACCCTCGAGCGGGCCATCGCCCTCGCCCCCGAGCACATCTCCGCCTACGGTCTCTCCGTCGAGGAGGGAACCCCGTTTGCCGCCCTGAAGGAGGCGGGGGCGCTCCCGCTGCCGGAAGAGGAGACCGCCGCCGCCATGTTCGAGGAGACGGTTTGCAGGCTCGCCGAGGCGGGGTACCGTCACTACGAGATCTCCAACTTCGCCCGCCCAGGCTATGCCTCCCGGCATAACGGCGCCTACTGGCGGCGGGAGAGCTACCTCGGTTTCGGGGGCGGGGCACACTCCTTCCTCAATCCGCGTCTTTTTCGCGGCCAGGGGGGGCTTTCCTCCTCGGTGGAGGGAGGGGGCGAAGGGGAGTGGGGGCGGCGGTGGAACAATACCCCCGATCTCCCCGCCTACCTCGAATCGGTGGCCGCCGGTTCCCTTCCCGAGGAGGAGATCGAACTGCTGACCTTGGACGATGCCGTTTCCGAGGCCTTCTTCCTCGGGCTGCGGGAGCTGGACGGCATCGACCTGGCCGAGTTCCGGACCCTCTACGGGGAGAACCCCCTGGAGCGGCACCTTGCGGAGGTGGCTCGACTGGAGGGGGCCGGTCTTCTCTTGCGCGAGGGCGAGCGTGTCCGCCTCTCCCCATCCACGGTGCTGATCGCCAACTCCGTCTTCGCCCGTTTTCTCTAGCAGGTTCCCCCCTTGACAAAGCCCAACCCCGTTGCTACCTTAAGCTCGTTAGCACTCGATCAGTCGGAGTGCTAATCTGCATTGTGGGGTGCTCAAAATGGCAGATCAGCTTTCGGATCGTGGCAAAAGGATATTAGAGGCGGTAATCGAGGATTATATCGCGACCGCCGAGCCCGTTGGAAGCAGGACCATCACGCGCAGCCATGCCCTGGCCCTTTCGCCCGCCACCGTGCGGAACGTGATGTCGGACCTCGAGGAGATGGGCCTGCTCGCCTCTCCTCACACCTCGGCCGGCCGGATCCCCACCGAAAAGGCCTACCGGCTGTACGTCAACTCGATCCTCGAGGTGAAGAACATCACCCGGGACAAGAAGGACGAGATCCGCCGCCGCTGCCAGATGGCCGGCAAGGATCCCGCCCAGGTGCTCAAGGAAACCAGCCGTCTCCTCTCCACCACCTCGAGCTACATGGGGGTGGTGATGGCGCCGCGCCCGGCTTCCAGCGTGTTTCACCAGATCGAGTTCGTGAAGCTCCCCGGGAAGCGGGTGCTGGCCATCCTGATCTCGAAAAACGGGACCGTGCAAAACCGGCTGGTCCAGGTCGATGAGGACATCCGCCAGGAAGACCTGGTCCGCATGGCCAACTACCTGACCGACCAGCTGCAGGGGCTCACCATCGCCCAGGTGCGCGAGCGCATCCTCAACGAGATGAACAGCGAGAAGGTCCGTTACGACTCGCTGATGGCGAGGGCACTGGCCCTCTCGGAGCAGACCATCAACACCGGCAACCCCGAGCTCTTCCTGGAAGGACAGGCCAACATCCTCGACCAGCCGGAGTTCTCCGACGCCGGCCGGATGCGCGAGATCTTCCGGGCCTTCGAGAAGAAGAGCCTGCTCCTCGACCTCTTCGACCGCGCCATGCAGGCGGACGGGGTGCAGATTTTCATTGGCTCGGAATCCCATCTCCTCAAGATGGAAGGGATGAGCCTCATCACCTCCACCTACATGACCGGCAAGGACACCGTCGGCGTCCTGGGGGTGATCGGTCCCACGCGGATGGGGTACGGAAGGGTGATACCGATAGTCGATTACACGGCCAAATTGATAAGCCGCCTGCTGGAGACCGAGTAGGCCGGAAAAAGGAGAGGGATAAGGATGGAGAAGAAAAAACATTCGCATCAGCACGAGCATAAGACGGAGGAGCAGGCCCCCCAGGCGGAGACCGCTGCCGTGAGCGATACGGACCGCATCAAGGAGCTCGAGGAGTCGGTAGCCGCCAAGACGCTGGAAGCCGCCAACAACTGGGACAAGTACCTGCGCGAGCGTGCCGACCTGGAGAACTACCGCAAACGGGTGCAAAAGGAGAAGGAGGAGATCCTCAAGTACGGCAACGAGAACTTCATCCTGGAGATCCTGCCGGCCCTTGACAACCTGGAGCGCGCCGTCTCCCACGCCGAGGACGATTCCTCCGCGGTCATCCAGGGGGTGAAGATCACCCTCTCGATGTTCGTCTCCACCCTCAAGAAGTTCGGGGTGACCGCCATCGAAACCCCTGCCGGGACACCGTTCGATCCTGCCTTCCACCAGGCCATGAGCCAGGTGGAGACCGCCGGCCAGGCACCGAACACGGTGGTGACCGAGCTGCAGAAGGGATACCTTTTGAACGACCGGCTGCTTCGTCCGGCCATGGTGACCGTGGCGGTGGCTCCCAAGGGGTGATTCCCGGCCCGATGACGGCTATGCGTCCCTTCCCCTTCAAGGGGAAGAATGTTACCAATCCGATAAAAAATTTTGGTCCCCCCTTGTAAATCAAAAGGGGGATGACTAGCTTTCAGTTACAGTTACCATACAGGAGGCACGACATGAGTAGAGTAATAGGAATCGACCTCGGGACCACCAACTCCTGCGTCGCAGTGATGGAGAGTGGTGAGCCGGTCGTCATAGCCAACGCCGAAGGGAGCCGCACCACCCCTTCCATGGTGGCCTTCGCCGAGAGCGGCGAGCGGCTGGTGGGTCAGCAGGCTAAGCGCCAGGCGGTCACCAACCCCGAGAACACCCTTTACGCGATCAAGCGTCTGATCGGCCGCAAGTTCGAGACCGACGCCGTTAAAAAAGATATCGCCATCTCCCCCTTCCAGATCGTGAAGGCCGACAACGGCGACGCCTGGGTCGAAGTCCGCGGGCAGAAATACTCGCCGCCCGAGATCTCCGCCATGGTGCTTCAGAAGATGAAGAAGACCGCCGAGGATTACCTGGGCGAGGCCGTGACCGACGCCGTCATCACCGTTCCGGCCTACTTCGACGACTCCCAGCGCCAGGCCACCAAGGACGCCGGCAAGATCGCCGGTCTCAACGTGCTGAGGATCATCAACGAGCCGACCGCGGCCGCCCTGGCCTACGGCCTCGACAAGAAGAAGGACGAGAAGATCGCCGTCTTCGACTTGGGCGGCGGCACCTTCGATATCTCCATCCTGGAGCTCGGCGAAGGGGTCTTCGAGGTGAAGTCCACCAACGGCGACACCTTCCTCGGTGGCGAGGACTTCGACCAGAAGGTGATCGACTGGATCGCCGACGAGTTCAAGAAGGACCAGGGGATCGACCTCCGCGGCGACAAGATGGCCCTCCAGAGGCTGAAAGAGGCCGCCGAGAAGGCCAAGTGCGAGCTCTCCACCTCGCTGGAGACCGACATCAACCTCCCGTTCATCACCGCCGACGCCTCCGGTCCCAAGCACCTGACCATGAAGCTTAGCCGTGCCAAGCTCGAGTCCATCTGCGCCGAGCTGATCGACAACCTGGAAGGCCCCTGCCGCACCGCACTCAAGGACGCCGGCCTCTCCCCGTCCGACATCGACGAGGTGATCCTGGTGGGCGGCATGACCCGCATGCCGATCGTCCAGAAGAAGGTGCAGGACATCTTCGGCAAGGTCCCCAACCGCGGCGTCAACCCGGACGAGGTGGTCGCCATCGGCGCTGCCATCCAGGGTGGCGTGCTGCGCGGCGACGTTAAGGACGTGCTCCTGCTCGACGTCACCCCGCTCTCCCTCGGCATCGAAACTCTGGGCGGCGTGCTGACCAAGCTGATCGAAAAGAACTCCACCATCCCGTGCCGCAAGTCGCAGGTCTTCTCCACCGCGGCCGACAATCAGCCGGCGGTCAGCATCCACGTCCTCCAGGGCGAGCGCGAGATGGCGGCCGACAACAAGACGCTCGGCAACTTCGAGCTCTCCGGGATTCCGCCGGCACCGCGCGGGGTACCGCAGATCGAGGTCACCTTCGACATCGACGCCAACGGCATCGTGCACGTCTCCGCCAAGGACCTCGGTACCGGCAAGGAGCAGTCCATCCGGATCACCGCCTCCTCTGGCCTCTCCAAGGAAGAGGTCGACAAGATGGTCCGCGAGGCCGAGGCGCACGCCGCCGACGACAAGAAGAAGCGCGAGCTGATCGAGGCCAAGAACCAGGGGGACAACCTGGTCTACTCCACCGAGAAATCGCTCAAGGAGTACGGCGACAAGATCGACGCCGCCGAGCGCCAGAAGATCGAAGACGGCGTGACCGAACTCAAGAAGGCCCTGGAAGGTGGCGACCTCGACACCATCAAGAAGGCGAGCGATAACCTCATGCAGGCTTCCCACAAGCTGGCCGAAGCGGTCTACGCCAAGGCCCAGGCTGCGGGGGGCGAGCAGGCGGGCGCCGAGCCCCACGGCGAGGCCGATGCCGGCGCCGCCAAGGGCGAGAAAGTGGTCGACGCCGACTTCGAAGAGGTCAAGGACGACAAGAAGTAGTTGCATCCGGGTCCACTTTGATGGATGATGACGCAATAAATTAACGAAACGCACGACGGGCAGCGTCTCATGAGAGACGCTGCTCTTTGTGTTACGAGGGTAGACTTGGCAAACGGCGAAAAACAGGATTACTACGAGCAGCTCGAGGTCAACCGGAACGCCTCCGAGACCGAGATCAAGAAGGCGTACCGGCGGCTGGCCCTGAAGTTCCACCCGGACAAGAATCAGGGGGACAAGGCGGCGGAGGACAAGTTCAAGGAGATCTCCGAGGCCTACGAGGTCCTTTCCGATGCGGAGAAGCGGGCGCGCTACGACCAGTTCGGCCATGCCGGCGTGAACGGCGGCGGCTTCTCCTCGGCAGGTTTTGGGGCCGGTTCGCCTTTCGGCGACATCTTCGGGGATATCTTCGGCGACATCTTCGGCGGCGGCCGCCAGCGGACCAGCCGGGGCAAGCGGGGCGACGATCTCCAGTACAACATGGAGATCAGCTTCGAGGAGGCTGCCTTCGGGGTCGAGAAGAAGATCGACATCCCCTACGCCAAGCGCTGCGAGGCCTGCGGCGGCTCCGGTGCCAAGGCGGGGACCCAGCCGAAGACCTGTCCGACCTGCCAGGGGGCGGGGCAGATGCGCTTCCAGCAGGGATTCTTCTCAGTCTCCAAGACCTGCTCGCACTGCAACGGCGAGGGAAGGGTGGTGGAGCATCCCTGCCCGACCTGCCGCGGCAACGGTACCGTCCGGGACAAGAAGACCATCTCGGTGAAAGTCCCCGCCGGGGTCGAGACCGGCATCCGGCTGAAACTCTCCGGCGAGGGTGGACAGGGGACCAAGGGGGGACCCAACGGCGACCTCTTCGTGGCGCTTAGCGTCAAGGAGCACCCGATCTTCCGCCGCGAGGACAACGACGTCATCTGCGAGATCCCCATCAGCTTCACCCAGGCGGCGCTCGGCTGCGAGATCGAAGTGCCGACCCTGGACGGCAAGATCTCCATGAAGGTCCCGGAAGGGACCCAGTCCGGCGCCGTCTTCCGGATGCGCGGCAAGGGGATCCCCGCCCTGCAGGGGTACGGCCGCGGCGATCACCTGGTGGTCGCCAAGGTGGAGACCCCGACCAACCTCAACCGCCAGCAGCGCGAGCTCCTCGAGGAGTTGGCCCGCATCAGCGGCGAGGACGTCAACCCCATGAGGAAGAACTTCTTCTCCAAGGTCATGGACATCCTGAGCTAGGGGAAGGCCTTATACCCTCGCCCTTCCAGGGAGAGGGTCACCGAAGGGCGGGTGGGGGAGTTTGTCACTCTGGCAGCCCCCCTCCCTCGCCCCTCCCCCTCCCCGTTGAAGGAGAGGGATTGTGAAGTACCTCCCCCTCTTCCCAAAGAGAGGGGATTCGTGTTCACCTTCTGAAGGAGTTCACCTTGCAACGCCCGTTCTGTTTGAAAAAGCCGGCGGTCCTTTTGGCCGCCGCTGTCCTGCTGGTCCTCGTTTCTCTTACCTCCGCCTTCGCCTCGCAGATCGCCACCTATCCGCTGCTTCCAACCGGCTACAACTCCATCAGGGTCTTCGACAACCACGGCCGGTTCGTCGGGCGCATCCTTCCCACCCAGCGCTACTGGACGCCGATCGATCGGATCCCCGTCTTTCTGCGCAACGCCCTGGTGGCGGTGGAGGACTCCCGCTTCTACGAGCACAACGGCATCGATGTGCGGGGGATCGCGCGCGCCCTCATGAAGGACGTGGTGAAGGGGAGGATGGCCGAGGGGGGCTCGACCATCACCCAGCAGCTCATCAAGAACAAGTTCCTCTCCGGCGAGAAGACCTTCGACCGAAAGATCAAGGAGGCCCAGCTGGCTCTGGAGTTCGAGAAGAAGTACAGCAAGGACCAGATCCTCGAGATGTACTTCAACACGATCTACTTCGGCAACGGGGCGTGGGGGATCGCGCAGGCGGCGCGGCTGTACTTCGACAAGAACCCGGAGGAGCTGACCGAGTCGGAATGCTCGCTTCTTGCCGGGGTTCCCAAGAACCCGGGACGCTACAACCCGCTCGGCAAGTCGGCCGACGTCAACGCCCGCCGCAGCGTGGTCTTGAAGCGGATGGAAGATGTGAAATTCATCTCGACACGCCGGAAGCAGGAGATCGTCGCGCATCCGGCGGCGGTGATCAGATCGGCCCTCGCTCCCACCTACATGGGACACCTGCGCAACCAGCTGATCGAGCGCTATGGGCGCGGGATCGTGGACCAGGGGGGCCTGGACGTGATCTCGGCGATGGACCTGAACCTGCAGGTGGCGGCCGAGAAGGCCCTGACCGAGGGGGTGAAGAAGGTCAACCCGAAACTGCAGGGATCGCTACTCTGCATGGACCTCGCGACCGGTGACGTGCTGGCCGCGGTTGGCGGCGTCGATCTCTCCGTCAACGGCTACGACCGCGCCTTTGTGGCCAAGCGTCAGCCCGGTTCCTCCATCAAGCCGCTGATCTATGCGGACGCCCTGGAGAACGGCTTCACCGCCGGAACCATCATGAACGACGATCCGGTGACCTACAACTCGGGCAGCGGACAGGGGTGGAGGCCGACCAACTACGAGAAACATGCCTTCGGGTCGCTCTCGCTCCGGCAGGCGCTCGCGCACTCCAACAACGTGATCGCGGTCAAGCTTTTGGACTCCCTCGGCGTGCCGAAGTTCCTGGAATTTGCCCGGAGCAAAGGGCTGCCGCTGCAGAAGCAGGACCTCTCCCTGGCCCTGGGGACCGAAGAGGTGACCCTCAACGAGCTGGTGACCACCTATTCGGCGCTGGCCAACAGCGGGATGCGGAGCGAGTCGAGGACCATCGTCCGGATCTATGACCGCTACCGTAAGTCCTGGACGGAGTTCCCCTCCACGGTGACGCCGGTGATGGCGCCGGCCACGGCATACCTGACGACCCAGATCATGAAGGACGTGCTGACCTACGGCACCGCGAAGAACCTGAAGAAGTTCAGCCAGGCGCACCCGAGCGCAGGCAAGACCGGCACCACCGACGATTATCGCGATGCCTGGTTCGTGGGGTACACGCCGCAGATCATCACCGGGGTATGGGTCGGATACGACAAGCCGAAGCCGGGAGGGAGAGGATTCACCGGAGGGGGAATCTCGGCGCCCATCTGGGGCCGCTTCATGAGGACCGCGCTCGCCTCGCGTCCGCCGGTCGACTTCCCGAAGCCTGATAACGTGGTGACCGCCACCATCGACCCCACCACCGGCCAGCTGGCCACCCCGGCCTGCCCCACCAAGAAGGAGGAGTTCTACCTGACCGGGACCGAGCCGGTCGAGTATTGCGCGAAGCATGGCGGGGGGGGAGTGAAGCCGACGCAACCGGAGGAGCTTGCCCCTGCCGATCAGCAGGATAACGGTGGCCAGGGAGGCCAGGGCGCTCAGGACGGTGGCGAGCCGCTCTCGCTCACCGACCAGAACGGGAACACCCCCCAGTAAGGAAGGAAAGACGGGGCTACGGAGGCTCGGCCAAAAGCTGAAAGGCCCACTGCGTAGCCACGGAGACACGGAGAAAATCTGAGAAGGCTTAATGGGGAAACCCGGGACAGGGGTGCATACCGGTAGGGTAGGCACCCTGCGCCCGCGCGCCGGAAAGGCTTGGCGGGCAGAGTTCTGCCACCCTACGGCGGGATGGCTTCAGCTACAGGTAGTAGTGTTTGAGCGGGTTGAGCCCCTCGTCCAGTTCGTAGACGATCGGCTTTCCGGTGGGGATCTCCAGGTTGACGATATCCGTGTCGGATATCTTGTCGATGTACTTGACGAGCCCGCGCAGGCTGTTGCCGTGGGCGACGATCAGGGGACGCTGCCCCCTCCTCAAGACCGGCACTATCTGCTCATGCCAGAACGGAAGCACCCTTTCGATGGTGTCCGCCAGGCATTCGCAGTTGGGGAGCTCGCGCGGGTCAAGCTGCCGGTACCGCAGGTCGAAACGGGGATGCCGCGGGTCGTCTTCCTCCAGTGCGGGCGGGCGCACGTCGTAGCTCCTTCGCCACAGCTTCACCTGCTCTTCGCCGTACTTCTCCGCGGTCTGGGCCTTGTTCAGCCCCTGCAGTGCCCCGTAGTGCCGCTCGTTGAGGCGCCAGTCCTTCACCTCCGGGATCCAGGTGAGATCCATCTCCTCCAGCATGTTCCAAAGTGTTTTCACCGCCCGCTTCAGCACGGAGGTGAAGGCGATGTCGAACAGCATGCCGGCCTCTTTCACGGCACTCCCCGCCTCGCGGCTTTCCTGCTCTCCCGTCTGCGAGAGCTCGACATCGGTCCAGCCGGTGAAGAGGTTCTCCTTGTTCCAGACGCTTTCCCCATGACGTACCAGCACCAGTCGCGGCATCGATGACTCCTATTTCCTGATATTCACGCTCACTTCGAACATGTGGAAGTCGACCCCCGTGTTGCGGGAGCCGTTGAGCCCGCCGTTGGACATGTGCTGGAAACGGTAGCCGACGCCGAGCCCGTTATCGAAACGATACTGTACGCCGGCGTGTCCGTCAAAAAGGACGTGCCCGTTCAGGTCCACGCTGCCGAACCGGTACTGGGTCAGGCCGTTGAGATCGCCTCCCACCACGAAGGCAAAACCCTTGCCCCCCGCCTTGTCGACGATGAAGCCGGGACCCACGGCGGCGATGAAGCCGGTCTGCCCCGCCGCGTGGATCCCACCGGCGGCCGCGTTGGCCGACATCTCCAGCCCCCAGCCGTTGTCGGCACGGACCGACCATGGAAGGCCAAAGCTCACGAAGGCCTCGTACTGGTGGAAGTATTCATTCCGTTGGGTGGCCATGTAGCCTCCCCGGATACCGAAACTCTGTAGCCCCTGGTCAGGGTCCTGACAGAACCCGGCCGAGGGGAACACTAACATGACCGCGAGCAGAATCAGGAAGGCGAGCATCGCTCTCATGGCATCTCCGACGAATGAATTAAAATTTATTTATCTTGGAAGAATGTAATGTACTGTGGGGAAAAGTCAAACGGGCCGCCGGTCAGCCATGCCGGGCGGCCCGTTCAGTGCCAGTCCCCCTGCCGCTTGAAAGCATGGTCAGGGGCGCTGATCTTGGGGTGAGTGACTATTTGGCAGGGTTGGTTTTCTTTGCGGAGTCGAGTTTGCCGGTAATGTTGTTCCTGATCCAGGAAGGATCCCACCACTCGATGGGATTGACCTGCTCGCCGGAGACCGCCACGCCGAAGTGGAGATGGTCTCCACCGGCCAGCCCGGTGTCACCGGTGGTGCCGATCGGCTGCCCTTTCTTGACCTCGTCCCCGGCCTTGACGTCGATACGGCTCAAATGGCCGTACAGGGTCTGCAACCCCATGCCGTGGTCGATGATCACGCACTGGCCGTAGATCCCGAGATCGTCGGCGTAGACCACTTTGCCGCTGTTGGCGGCCGGCACCGGCGCGTGGGCGAGGGCGGCCAGATCGATGCCGAGGTGCGTCTGGTGGTCGACGAGTTGGCCATGGTAGAAGTAGTCGCGCGCCTGGGCGAAGGTCCCCTTGGGGGCGGAGTTCGGGAGCCGCAGGAAGACTCCCTCCCATAGCGGAGCCGGGGAGGTTTTCTTTCCGCAGTCGGCCAGGATCTTCAGGTCGTGGGCGCGCAGGTCGCGGTTGGCCTTCAGGAAGACCTCCAGCGGGGTCTTGGCCTCGGGGAACTTGTCCTTGAACTCGGCGGCGACCTTGTCCAGGAAGGAGTCGGGGAGCTCCAGGTGGTCCCTGGGGAAGGACTTGGGGATCACGTGGAAGTAGATTCCGGTCAGCCGCTCGTTGCCCGCCCGGTCCACGGCGAGGATCTTCGGGATGAAGGATGCCTCGTTCATATCGTAGGGAAACGGGAAGAGGCAGGCGTAGACCTCGCCGAACTGGTGGTGGCCGGGGTAGAAGCGGTCGGCGAAGACCACGCCGGTCTTGGCCGGTTCCCGGTTCACCGTGTAGACCACCAACCCCACTCCGCCCCTGGCGATGTTGTGGGCGGTGCTCAAGGCGGTGACCGCGGGAGGCTTGTTCATGTAGGTGTAGTCGAGGTTTTCCACGGCGCGGTTGCCGGCGCCGAAATGGTAGACGGCCCGGTCGGTGGAGGAGACCACCAGCTTGAACGGCCCTTCCTTGAGCCCCTGGGCGGTGGAGAGCTTGAAGGTTTCCCGGGCGGAGGTGGTTTTGGGTGGATACTGCCGGGAGAAGACCGGGAAGGTCTCTCCGCCCTGCTGGGCTTCCACGGTGACGTTCTTCAAGCCGGAACCGGTGTCCTTGAGCGACATCGCCACATCGAGGCGTCCCGAAACCGCACCGGAGCCGGGGGTGAGGATGATCTGGGGACCGGAGATGTCCTTTAGGTAAAAGAAGCCGGCAACGATGAGGACGACGAGGACGATGGCGCCGAAGATAGCGGAAGTTTTCACGAGCTCCTCCGTAAAGGTGGCAGGGGCGGGAGCTGGCAGCCAGCGGCCGCCTTCAGTGAAAAGGGTAACATTGCCCCTATTGTTGTCCAGTTATGGGGCCCCAACGGCACGGGGTTACCCTCCCGTTTCGCTGTACGGCGTATCCCTTTTCCCGGGTAAACCGCTCCATTTCCCCTACACCAAGCATGAGAGGAGCTCGGAAAACTTCGGGACGAAGACCGGCAGACACAGCGCAGGGGACTAAGACAGTCACTAAGTAGGTGCAATGACAGAGAGATTCGGCTAAGAGGGAGATCGGTGTCACAGGGGCGGGGAGAAAGGGGTCCTAAGAGTGCGAATTTTCCGACTATACACGAAAAAAAATTTTTGTGACAGACTGTAAAAATGTTGTGACAGGTGGTATATATTTACTCAGCTAGCTAGCTAACGGTAGAACGCTAAAAAAAGGAGGTTGCGCAGCATCGAAGAAACTCCACCGATTGGAATTCTAAAAAGATGAGCAGCAGCCAACGCCGGGGTCATAATGGCTCCGGAAAAACCCTTGATAAGGGAAATCAGTAATTACAAAACCGAAGGCCCGCCGAAGTTAGGCGGGCCTTTCATTATTTTGCGATTCCGGCTAACGTGTTTCCGGCCCCGCTCCGGCCGCGAAGCGAGGGGGCCAGGGCCAGCCCACGCGAGGGGACCGGGAAGGCCGGCCCGACGCCGGAGCCGAACGTTCCCCATGCACGAGATCGAGGAGACCCGCCAGATGTCCCACGCTTCCGCTCACCAGCGCACCCCAGCACCGCCGAAGGATGGCCCCCGCTTCCACTATGCCTGGCTGGTCATCGCCGCCACCTTCCTCACCCTGTTGATCACCGCCGGGATCCGCTCCACTCCGGGAGTCCTCATCGTCCCGCTCGAGCAGGAGTTCGGCTGGTCGAGGGCCACCATCTCCCTCTCCGTTTCGGTCAACCTCCTCCTCTTCGGCCTGATGGGCCCCTTCGCCGCCGGCTTCTTCGACAGGATCGGGATCCGCCGCACCATGGCCATCGCGCTGGCGCTTTTGGCCGGCGGGGTGGGAGCCACCGTCTTCATGACCAAGCCGTGGCACATGATCCTCATCTGGGGGATCGTGGTCGGCTGCGGGGCCGGGATGACCGCCTACAGTCTGAGCGCTACCGTGGTGACCCGCTGGTTCGCGCGATCCCAGGGGACGGTGATGGGGGTATTGACCGCGAGCTCTGCCACCGGGCAGCTCCTCTTTCTCCCCATCCTGGCCCGGCTCGCCCACCACCACGGCTGGCGCACCGCCGCCATCGCCATCGCCTCGGCGGCTGCCGTCATCCTCCCCCTGGTGCTGCTGGTCATGCGCGACCGCCCGGGCCAGATCGGCCTGCGCCCCTACGGTGCCGACGAGGGAGAGACGGAAGCGGCTGCCGCTCCTCAGGCGAAGGCGGTCAACCCCTTCACCGCCGCGCTGGACGGGCTGAAGGTTGGGCTTCGTTCGGTAGACTTCTGGCTTTTGGCCGGCAGTTTCTTTATCTGCGGAGCGAGCACCAACGGGCTGATCGGCACCCACCTCATTCCCGCCTGCGTCGACCATGGCATCCCCGAGGTGCGGGCCGCGGGCCTTCTGGCCATGATGGGGATCCTCGACCTCTTCGGGACCACCTTCTCGGGGTGGCTGTCCGACCGCTACAACTGCCGCTACCTCCTCTTTTGCTACTACGGCTTCCGGGGCCTCTCCCTTTTGTGGCTCCCCCACGCTCTAAGCGGCCCCGAATGGACCCTTTCCGCCTTCGCCGTCTTCTACGGGCTGGACTGGATCGCCACCGTTCCTCCCACCGTCAAGCTCACCGCGGAGGCTTTCGGTACCAAGAACGTCGGCCTCATGTTCGGCTGGATCTTCGCGAGCCACCAGGTCGGCGCCGCCCTGGCAGCAAGCTTCGCCGGGAGCGTGCGGACCTGGCTCGGCGACTACACCGTGGCCTTCATCCTCTCCGGGGCCATCTGCCTGCTGGCTTCGGGGCTGGTGCTGAAGATAAACCGCCGGAAATTGGAGGTCGCCATCGAGCCCGCCTAGCGGAAGGTAACCGGAAACAGCCCTCGCCAGGGGGCGTGCGCGGGCCTCGTAGACCCGATGATCCGGGCGTGCAACCGGCTGCGCCTGTAGTAAGATGAAGAGGCAGGACAGACCGGAGTTCATGAGGAGGTCGGCGGTGAATTCCGGAGCACTCCCGTTGCCCTACGCCGCCGGCACCGGTTGTGATCCGATGAAGACCCCGGACGGATGGGAGAAAAGAGGTGAGTCATGGCAAAGAACGCAATTGAATTCCATCGAGTGCTGAAAGCCCCGCCCGACCGTGTCTACCGGGCGTTCCTGGATCCCGATGCGATGGCCAAGTGGCTGCCGCCGCACGGATTCACCGGCCGGGTCCACCATCTCGAGGCCCGGGTAGGGGGCACCTACCAGATGTCCTTCACCAATTTCACGACCGGGAAGGGGCACGTCTTCGGTGGCGAGTACGAGGAGCTGGTCCCCAACGAGCGCATCCGCTACACCGACCGCTTCGACGATCCCACCCTGCCGGGAGAAATCACGACCACCATCACCTTCCGTGAGGTTTTCTGCGGCACCGAGTTGAGGATCGTTCAGGAAGGGATTCCGGAAGCTATCCCGGTCGAAGCCTGCTATCTCGGGTGGCAGGAGTCGCTGACCCTGCTCGCTCAACTGGTCGAGACCGCGGTTACCGAGTAAGGGAATTGACGGGGAAACAAACGAGAGGCCATCGGGATGCCGGTGGCCTTCTGGTTGTGCAGCCGGAAGGGCGAGTGGTGGACTGTTTCTGGCGTAAAAGGATACTGTGAGTTAAAACAACAAAAAGGTCACCAGGAGATTCCCGGTGACCTTTTCTTTTTTACTGGAGCCGAAGAGCGGACTCGAACCGCCGACTTGCTGATTACGAATCAGCTACTCTACCAACTGAGTTACTCCGGCTGATCCAATACTCTGAAGAGCCTTAGGCGGGATCCTCAGGGGACACTCAGCCAAAGACATCGTAGATGTGTACCGTAAAAAGGCGGCTGAGTCAAGCCATACCTAGGACTGAAAGCGCTGTGAGAGCGGATCCCGCCTAGTTGACTCCGGCGAGACATCTCCTGACTTTGCTGGCGATCTGGATGGGAGAGAAGGGTTTGAGAATGTAGCCATCGGCACCGGTCTCCTGTGCCAGTTGCCGCATCTCCAGATCGCTCTTCGAGGAAAGAAGCAGGATCGGGATGTCTTTGCACGTCTCGTTCTCCTTGAGGAGCTTCGCCTTGGTGTCCCCGGAGAGCATCGGCATCATGATGTCGAGGATGATCAGGCCGGGGCGGTTTTTCGAGAAGATGTGCTTGTTGGCCTCGATGCCGTTGGTTGCGGTCGCCACCTGGTAGCCCGCCTCCTCGAGGGCGTCTTTGGCCATGGTCAGCACCAGTTCGCTGTCGTCTATGATGAGGATGTTCTTGTTCATTTTACGTCTCCTGCAGGTTGATGAGGGGCGAAGCTCTCAGCTCCGTGCGCCTTCGAGTCCTATCTTTCAGCAAGATCGGTGCCTCTCTGGACTGAAAAATACAACAGGTAAATACGGGCTGTTAGCCTTGTTGCCCGTATGGCGCCGCATAGAGAGGGTGCCCCCTTTAGACGGCGTCTGCCGGGCTTGCCGGAGTTTCCGGCGGAAAAACGGCACGTTGGACAGGTACGAAAAATGGGCAGGGTGTGCGGTTTTTTGCAGGTTGTGTCCTGGTTTGCGCGGGGGCCGAGCGAGGGGAACGGTGGCGGCATAAAAAGGGGGTGGCCGGGAAGGGCCACCCCCTTGGTCGTTCTTTAGGAATTACCCGGCGGCGTTAGCCAGCTCGCGCTCGGTGGCGTCGTCCATCACCTTGTAGGCGCAGAACTCGCCGCACATGGTGCAGGCGCCATGCTCGGCGACCCCGGACTCCTCCCTGAGACGGCGGGCCTTGACCGGGTCGATGGCCAGGGCGAACTGCCCTTCCCAGTCGAGCTTCTTGCGGCAGCGGGCCATCTGGTTGTCCTTTTCCATGGCGCCTTTCACCCCTTTGACGATGTCGGCGGCGTGACCGGCGATCCGGCAGGCCATGACCCCCTCGCGCACATCCTCCACCGACGGCAGGCGCAGGTGCTCGGAAGGGGTGACGTAGCAGAGGAAGTCGGCGCCGGCGGAAGCCGCGATGGTGCCACCGATGGCGGAGGTGATGTGGTCGTAGCCGGGGGCGATGTCGGTGACCAGCGGCCCGAGCACGTAGAAGGGGGCGCCGTGGCAAAGCCTCTTTTGCAGGAGAATGTTGGCCTCGATCTGGTTGAGCGGCATGTGGCCCGGGCCCTCGATCATGACCTGGACGCCGTACTCCTGGGCGCGCTGGGTGAGCTCGCCCAAGAGGATGAGCTCGTGGATCTGGGCACGGTCGGTGGCGTCGGCCAGGCAGCCGGGGCGGAAACCGTCACCCAGCGAAAGGGTCATGTCGTAGGCCTTGGTGATTTCGAGGAGGCGGTCGAAGTGCTCGAAGAGCGGGTTCTCGGCATTGTTGTGGGCCATCCACTCGATGGTGAAGGCGCCGCCGCGGGAGACTACGTCCATGATGCGCCCTTCCTTGCGCATCCTCTCCACGGTGGAGCGGGTCACGCCGCAGTGGACGGTGATGAAGTCGACGCCGTCCTCGGCGTGCTTGATGACCCCTTCGAAGATGTCGTCGACCGTCATGTCGACGATGGCCTTCTTCTTGGTGCGGACCGCGTCGAGGGCGGCCTGGTACAGGGGAACGGTGCCGATGCAGGCGGAAGTCTCGGCGATGATGGCGCGGCGGATCTCGTCGACCGGGCCGCCGGTGGAGAGGTCCATGATGGCGTCGGCGCCGGCGGCGACCGCCACGCGGGCCTTCTCCAGTTCCTTCTGGATGTCGAGGTCGTCTGCGGAGGAGCCGATGTTGGCGTTGATCTTGGTGCGGAGCCCCTTGCCGACCGCGAGCGGGGTGCCGTTGAGGTGTTTGATGTTGTGGCAGATGATGATGTTCCCGGCGGCGATCCCGGCGCGGATAAATTCGGGCTCTACCCCTTCGGCGAGGGCGGCCGTTTTCATCTTGTCGGTGATGATCCCCTTGCGGGCGTATTCAAGCTGAGTCATGACTACTCCTTTTGCTAAGTGAGCCCTCCAGGGGCAGATGATCGAAGTCAGATAGGCCGCGTTGAGGGACGAAACGCGACAGTTATCAATGGTTGAAGGCAATCGTTGCGTTTCACGGTGAATCCGTTCAACACAACCTACGAAACATTTAGGGTAACGGTTCCGAGGGATCGCGGGCGGCCTGGTAGTGGTTGACCGGACCGTGACCGTGCCCCAACGGCTGGGCGAACTTGATCGCCTTGGTGATGAAGAGCTTCCCCCGCAGCACCGCTCCCGGGAGCGGCTCGCCCTGGGCCAGGAAGGTGGCGATGGCCGAGGCCAGGGAACAGCCGGTGCCGTGGGTGTTGCGCGACAGCACCCGCGGTGCGGTGAACCGGGTAAAGGCATTGCCGTCGTATAGGATGTCGGTCACCATTCCGTCGGTCAGGTGCCCGCCTTTGATCAGCACGTTTTTCGCCCCCATCAGGTGCAGCGCGCGGGCGGCGAGCTCCATCCCCGCGGGGTCGGTGATGGTGAGCCCGGTAAGCCGCTCGGCCTCGGGAACGTTGGGGGTCAAGAGGTAGCTGAGCGGAATCAGCCGCTTCTTCATGACCGCCAGCGCCTCGTCCTCGAGCAACGCGGCTCCCCCCTTGGCGGTCATCACCGGGTCGACGACGACCATTTTCATCCCGTGCGCACTCAGCCGTTCGGCGAGTACCGCGGTGTTCTCGGGGGTGGAGAGCATCCCGACCTTCACCACGTGGACCGGGAGATCGTCCAGCACGGCGTCGATCTGCTCGGCCAGGAACTCCGCCGGCACCGGCAGCACCGAGGAAACGCCGGTGGTGTTCTGGGCGGTCAGGGCGGCGATCGCCGAGGCGCCGTAGCTTCCCAGCAGCGAAATCGTCTTCAGGTCTCCCTGGATGCCCGCTCCCCCGCCGGAGTCGCTGCCCGCCACGGTGAGGACGATGCCGCGCGGATGGGGGGCGTTGCGGTTGAAGAGCAGCGAAATCTCGGTCGCGGCCAGCGCGGGATTGCGGGAGGAGAGGATCGCGGAGATGACGGCTACCGCATCGGCCCCGGCCTCCAGGACCGGCGGTGCGTTATCGCGGGTGATGCCGCCGATGGCGACCACCGGGATGCGGAGTTTCCCTTTCAACGCCGCTACCCCTTCCGGCCCGCAGGTTTCCGGGACCTCTTTGGTGCCGGTGGGGTAGATGGCGCCGAAGCCGACGTAATCCGCATGGGCTGCCTGGGCGGCCAAAGCCTCCTCCAGCGAATGGGTGGAGATCCCGAGGAGCTTGCCAGGGCCGAGCAGCGCACGGGCCACGGCCGGGTCGCCGTCCTCCTGCCCGAGGTGGACGCCGTCGGCATCCAGCTTAAGGGCGAGGTCCAGGTCGTCGTTGATGATGAACTTGACCTGGTGGCGGCTGCAGAGCTCCTTGAGCTGCATGCCGATGGCGAGCCGCTCCTCGGGGTCGCGCATCTTGTCGCGGTACTGCAGGACGCTGACTCCGCCCGTCAGGGCCTCGGCCACCCGCTCGACCAGGCGCTCGCCATGGTCGGTGATCAGGTAGAGACCTTCGACGCACGGCTTATTCTTGCAGCGATCCACCACGAGCTTGAGCATGATCGGCGTCCTTTTAGTGAGCCACGAAGACACGGCGGTTGCGTATTCTCACAAGTTCCCGTGCCTCCGTGTCATGAGGCATTTCTCCGCGGCAAAAATAAAAAAAGCCGCGACGGTTGTCACGGCTCCTGGGTTCGGTTATGGTCGATCGGAGAACGTGCCGCTTCCCTACGCCGGTTTCAACCGGATCAGGTTCAAAGGGTCTCAGGCACCGCCTGTCTCAGTTCTTTCGAACTCCCCTAGCTGGCTTGGATAGCGTGCCTAAAGGTAATGTAAACGCTTTGCAAAGTCAATCGTTTTCAGGTTTTTACCTTTACAGTGGGGGGGAGAAGTGATAGAAAAAACTGATGGCTGAGTCAGTCTCTAACCACTGTTAGCGGACTTTCCCAGCCATCGTCTCGTTTTGAGAGACATTCACCAAAGATAAAACATCCCTCACCCGCCCTTCGGGCACGCTTTCCCCTAAAGGGGCGAGGGGATGAGTTGACAGGAAGCTGATCATGGATAGTCGGCCGACGGTTGTTGAGATCGATCTTGCCGCTTTGCGGCATAATTATTCGCTGGTGAAGAAGGCCGCCCCCAAGGGTTGCGGCATCCTCGCCGTCGTCAAGGCGGACGCCTACGGCCACGGTTTCGAATACGTCTCCAAGGAGTTGGACGCCCTCGGCGTAGATGCCTTCGCCGTGGCCTTCCTGGCCGAGGGGGTCCAGCTGAGAAGAAACGGCGTAGACCGCCCGGTGCTCATCCTCGGTGGCGTCTATCCCGGCGAAGAAAGGCGCTGCATCGGCCTCAACATCTCCACCGCGGTCTTCACCCTCGAGCAGGCCGCCGCGCTCGACCGGGCAGCCTCTGAGCTGGCCGCGCCGCGCCCGGCCAAGATCCATCTGGAGATCGATACCGGGATGGGCAGGCTGGGGGTTCCCCACCACGAGGCTCCGGCCTTTCTCGCCAAGCTGAAGGAATTCAAGCACCTGGAGCTGGAGGGGATATTCTCCCATTTCGCCAGTGCCGACGAGCTCGACGAGGACGGCCGCAGCTATACGAAACTCCAGGTGGAGCGGCTCTCCGCGGCGGTCACCGAGGCGAGGCGGGTCGGTTTCTCCCCCGCCTACGTGCATACCTCCAACAGTGCCGGCATCCTGACCCTGGACACTCCCTTCTGCAACCTGATCCGTCCCGGCATCATCCTTTACGGTGGGCTCCCCTCCGGGGATTTCGCCGGCATGGTCAAGTCGAAGCCGGTGATGCGGCTGGTCAGCAGGGTGGCCATGCTGAAATGGGTGGAGCCGGGGACGCCGATCAGCTATGGCAGGAGGTTCGTCGCCGACAAGCGTACCCTCATCGCTAGCGTCCCGGTCGGCTATGCCGACGGCTATCCGCGCAGCCTCACCAACAAGGGAGAGGTGCTGATCCGCGGGCAGCGGGCGAAGGTGGCCGGCACCGTCTGCATGGACTGGATCATGCTGGACGTGACCAGCGTGGAAGGGGTGGCCGTCGGGGACGAGGTAACGCTGCTCGGACCCGATCCGTTGGGTGACTCCATCAGTGCCGAGGAATTGGCCCAGAAAGCTGGGACCATCCCGTACGAGATTTTCTGCGGCATCGCCACCCGGCGGGTCCGCAGGGTCTACATCGGGTAGCGGCGGATAAAAACCGGAGAAAGGCAAGTTCTTTTGCCACGGAGACACGGAGAAAATCTGAGAAAAGCTTGAAGGGTTTTCAGATGTCCACCGTGGCAAAACAAGAGGGTGTTATGGACGAGAGTACCGTGAGACTCACGGCGATCGTAAAGGCAGCGGGTTGAGCTGCTAAACTGGGCCCGGCGGGCCTGGAAGATGCCATTCGCGACATATCCCGCTCCGATGATCCCAACCTCCTGGTCGGCATCGAGAAGGCGGAGGATGCGGGGGTCTACCGCATAGGGGACAGCCTCGCCCTGGTGCAGACCACCGACATCATCACTCCCCTGGTGGACGATCCCTTCACCTTTGGCCGCATCGCTGCTGCCAACGCACTTTCGGACGTCTATGCCATGGGAGGGCGGCCGGTGACGGCGATGAACCTTGCCTTTTTCCCCGCCTGCTCGCTCCCTACCTCGACCCTCGCCACCATCCTGGCCGGCGGCGCCCATGCCATAAACGAGGCCGGGGCCTGCCTGGTCGGCGGCCACACCGTCGAGGACGACGAGCTGAAGTACGGCCTCGCGGTGACCGGGCTGATCGATCCCGCCGGCGTGGTGAGAAACTGCACCGCCCGCCCCGGCGACCACCTGGTGCTCACCAAACCGCTCGGCACCGGCATCATCTCCACCGCCATCAAGGCGCAGATGGTGGAGCCGGAAACCGAGGTCGAGGCGGTCCGCTGGATGTCGCTGCTCAACAAGGAAGCCGCCGAACTGATGGTCTGCTGCGGCGCGACCGCGGCCACCGACGTTACCGGCTTCGGACTGATCGGCCACGCCTGCGAGATGGCATCCGGGGCCGGAGTGACCTTCAGGATTCACCTCTCCGAGCTCCCGCTCATGAAGGGGATCCCTCAACTGGTGCGGGACGGGCTGGTCCCTGCCGGCTGCTACCGCAACCGGACCTATTACTCTCCGTTCGTTTCCGGGATCACCGGAGATGTGCTGCTTCCGCTCTTCGACCCGCAGACCTCAGGAGGGCTTTTGATCTCGCTGGCCCCCAAGGACGCCCGCGAGTTCCTTAACCGCTCCAAGTCTGCCGGGGCCTTCGCCGCCCTGATCGGCGAGGTCGAACCCTCGGGAGAAACCCCTCTTGTCTTCATCTAGACGCCTTCACATCGCCTTCGACTTGGGAACCACTACCATCGCGGCCTCCCTGGTCGATCCGGAAGTTCCGGGGCGGCTGGCGGTGGCCGGCGCCCTCAACCCCCAGCGCCAGTGGGGGGCGGATGTCCTCGCCCGCCTGACCGCCGCCGCGGTCCCGGAGACCCGTACCGCCATGCAACTGGCGCTCGCCCGCGAGATGCAGCGCTTGGCGGAGGATCTCCTCTCCGCTGGCGAAGCCAAGCTGGCAGAGTTGGCCGGAGTCGCCGTGGCCGGTAACCCCGCCATGGAGCACCTGGCCCTCGGGCTCCCGGTCGCCTCGCTGGCCCACCCGCCGTTTCGCCCGCTCTTCACCGAAGGCAAAACGGTCTCCACCCGTGATCTCGGCTGGACTATCGACGTTCCCGCCTATCTCTTCCCGCTCCCCGGCGGCTTCGTCGGGGGCGACCTGGTCGCCTTCCTCTTCGGGCTCGAAGAGGAGCCGCAGGCGGGGAGCCTCTACCTCGACATGGGGACCAACGCGGAGATCGCCCTGTACGACGGTACCCGTTTCCTCGCCACCTCGGCCGCCGCTGGCCCTGCCTTCGAGGGGGGGAACCTTCGCTGCGGTATGCCGGCTCTCCCCGGCGCGGTAGCCAAGGTCGCCATCGAGGGGGACCGCGTGCGGATCTCGACGGTCGCCAACGCTCCCGCCACCGGTATCTGCGGCTCCGGCGCCCTCGACACGGTCACCGCCCTGTTGGGATGCGGCGTGATCGACCGCACCGGACGGCTGCTTCCACCCGGCGAGATTCCGTCCAACCTCGCCAACCGCGTCCAGGAGGTCGACGGCAAGCTCGCCTTCGTGCTCCACCGCGACGCCAGAAGCCTCGTCTACCTCGGCCAGGAGGACATCCGGGCGCTTCAGCTTGCCAAGGGAGCTCTGCGAGCCGGGATCGACGTCCTGATGGCCAAGGCCGGCCTCACCTTCGACCAGTTGACCAGGGTCGTGCTGACCGGCTCCTTTGGCGCCGTTCTTTCGCCGGACGGGCTAAAAACTGTTGGAATTTTCACCGAGAACATGGTAAAAATCACCGGATTTATCAGGGAGGGTGCCCTGGCCGGTGCCGAGCGGCTGATCGGCGACCCGGACGGACCCGCCAAGCTCGCAAAGCTGGCCGGCGAGGTGCGGGTGATTCCCCTTTCCGGCACTCCCCTGTTCGAGAAGCACTTCCTGGCCCACATGGATTTTCCCAAGGCCGCTGGTGATCGTTGAAATCCGAACTCCCCGAACAAGCGATGACCGCACGTGCGGTATACTCTGTAACTGGCAACACCCTGTCAGCACCATTTCCCGACACCGTCTGGTCGAATCAATTTCTAACCGAAAGGTATTTAATATACTCCGGAGTGACATATCCCTGTGGCTGTGAGAGCAACTCTGTCTCATAGCGCAGGTTTTTCGTTTTTTTCTGGCGTTTTTTTTAACTCATAACACACGTAGAAAAGGAGCAGTCATGGCAAAGATTGGGCGCGCGTTGATCAGCGTATCGGAGAAGACCGGGGTGGTGGATTTCGCCCGGGCCCTGGCAGGGTATGGCGTGGAAATCCTCTCCACCGGCGGCACCGCTAAACTCATCCGCGATGCGGGCATAGCGGTGAAGGACGTCTCCGAGTTCACCGGTTTCCCCGAAATGCTGGACGGCCGGGTCAAGACCCTCCATCCGAAGGTCCACGGCGGCATCCTCGGCATGCGCGAGAACCCGGCCCACGTGGCCAAGATGCAGGAGCACGGCATCGAGCCGATCGACATGGTGGTCGTGAATCTCTACCCGTTCGAGGCCACCGTGGCCAAGGAAGGGTGCACCATGGAAGACGCCATCGAGAACATCGACATCGGCGGCCCGACCATGCTCCGCTCCGCCGCCAAGAACAACCGCGACGTAACCGTCATCGTCGATAACGCCGACTTCCAGGTGGTGCTCGACGAGATGAAGGCCAACAGCGGCTGCGTCTCCCGCTCGACCAACTTCCGGCTGGCCGTGAAGGTCTATCAGCACACCGCCGCCTACGACGCCGCCATCTCCAACTGGCTGGGCGCCCGCACCGGCGAAGGGGTCGCCGAGTTCCCGGACACCTTCACCGTTCAGTTCAAGCTGGCCCAGGGGATGCGCTACGGCGAAAACCCGCACCAGGGTGCCGCCTTCTACGTCGAGAAGGGGGCCAAGGAGGCTTCCATCTCCACCGCCCGCCAGCTGCAGGGCAAGGAGCTTTCCTACAACAACATCGGCGACACCGACGCCGCCCTCGAGTGCGTGAAGCAGTTCACCGAGCCGGCCTGCGTCATCGTCAAGCACGCCAACCCCTGCGGCGTCGCCGTGGCCGCCAACATCTTCGAAGCCTACGAGGCTGCCTACAAGACCGACCCGGAATCCGCCTTCGGCGGCATCATCGCCTTCAACCGCGAGCTCGACGAGACCACAGCCCGCGCCATCGTCGACCGCCAGTTCGTCGAAGTTATCATCGCTCCCAAGGTGACCGAGGCGGCCAGCGAAGTGGTCTCCGCCAAGAAGAATGTCCGTCTGCTCGAGTGCGGCTTCTGGCCGGAGGCCCCGGCCAAGCGTCTCGACTTCAAACGCGTCAATGGCGGCATCCTGGTGCAGGACGCCGACCTCGACCTCTTCACCGAGCTCAAAGTGGTGACCAAGCGGGTGCCGACCGACGCCGAGATGGAAGACCTCCTCTTCACCTGGCGGGTGGCCAAGTTCGTGAAATCCAACGCCATCGTCTACGGCCGCGGCAACGCCACCGTCGGCGTGGGCGCGGGCCAGATGAGCCGCGTCAACTCCGCCCGTATCGCCGCCATCAAGGCCGAGCACGCCGGGATCCCGGTCCAGGGCGCCGTCATGGCCTCCGACGCCTTCTTCCCGTTCCGTGACGGTCTCGACAACGCCGCCGCTGCCGGCGTCACCGCCGTCATCCAGCCGGGCGGCTCCATGCGCGACGCCGAGGTTATCGCCGCCGCCGACGAGCACAACATCGCCATGGTCTTCACCGCGATGAGGCATTTCAGGCACTAAGTCAAAGTCAATGGAACGCGGATGACGCGGATGTAACGGATGTACGCGGATTTACCCAGCATCTTTTTTAGAGTTAACGTCAAAAGCTTTTGATTGATCCGCGTAGATCCGCCCAATCCGTGTCATCCGCGTTCTAATGGTTTTCAAGCTTTTAAAGGAGTCCTTTTATGAAGGTTTTGGTGATAGGAAGCGGGGGGCGCGAGCATGCGCTGGTGTGGAAGATCGCCCAGTCTCCGCTCGTTGACAAGGTTTTCTGTGCACCGGGCAATCCCGGCACCGCGCAGCTCGGCACGAACGTCAACATCGCGGTGGACGACCTCCAGGGGCTTCTCTCCTTCGCCAAGGAGAACGGGATCGAGCTCACCGTGGTCGGCCCGGAGCTTCCGCTCTCCCTGGGGATCGTGGACCTCTTCGA
This sequence comes from Geomonas sp. Red32, assembly GCF_023652955.1. GTDB lineage: Bacteria > Desulfobacterota > Desulfuromonadia > Geobacterales > Geobacteraceae > Geomonas. The sequence continues at coordinate 116,918 of NZ_JAKLOY010000010.1, forward strand.
GAAGGAGGGGCTGAAGATCTTCGGCGCCCGCCAGAACGCCGCCATCATCGAGGCGAGCAAGGCGTTCTCGAAGGACCTGATGAAGAAGTACCATGTCCCGACCGCCGCCTACGAGGTGTTCACCGAGGTGCAGCCTGCCATCGAGTTCATCGACAAGACCGGGATTCCCATCGTCATCAAGGCTGACGGCCTGGCCGCCGGCAAGGGCGTCATCATCGCCCAGACCCGCGACGAGGCGGTGGAAGCGGTCACCGACATGCTTTCGGGCAACGCCTTCGGCGCCGCGGGCTCGCGCGTGGTGATCGAGGAGTTCCTGAAAGGGGAGGAAGCTTCCTTCCTCGCCTTCACCGACGGCAAGAACATCGTCCCGCTGGCCAGCGCCCAGGACCACAAGGCGGTCTTCGACGGCGACAAGGGCCCCAACACCGGCGGCATGGGAGCCTATTCCCCGGCACCGGTGGTGACCAAGTCCATTCACGACAAGGCGATGGCCGAGGTCATGAGAAGGACCGTCGACGGCATGGCCGCCGAGGGAAGGCCGTACCGCGGCGTGCTCTACGCCGGGCTCATGATCGACGGCGGGAACGTGAAGACGCTCGAGTTCAATGCCCGCTTCGGCGACCCGGAGTGCCAGCCGCTCCTCATGCGGATGAAGTCGGACATCGTGCCGATCCTGATGGCGGTTGCCTCAGGCGACATCTCCGGCGTGGAGATCGAGTGGCACGACAAGGCAACCGTCTGCGTGGTGCTGGCGGCCGAAGGGTACCCTGGCGACTACCGCAAGGGTGACGTCATCAACGGGCTCGACGAGGCCGCAACCATCGAGGACTTGGTGGTCTTCCACGCCGGGACCAAGGCATCCGAGGCCGGGATCGTTACCAACGGCGGCCGCGTGCTGGGCGTCACCGCTCTCGGCGCCACTGTCAAGGACGCCATCGACCGCGCCTACGCGGGAGTCGCCAAGATTACCTGGCCCGGGATGCACTGCCGGAAGGATATCGGCGCCAAGGCTATGAACCGCTAAACTCATTAGCCACGGAGACACGGAGAAAATCTGAGAAAGGCGGACAAACCTCAACCAATTAATACAGGGATCACCCGAAACCGAAAGGAAGCTTTCGGTCAGGTTCCCCTTACGTTCTTGGTGTAGATGTTCTCCGATTTCCTCCGTGTCTCCGTGGCTACGATTCACCGTTTTTGATGTTCTCCGATTTTCTCCGTGGCAAAGATTTAAGGGAGTAGATATGTCGAATGCTGCAGTACTGATTATGATGGGCAGTGATTCCGACCTGCCGGTGATGGAAGAGACCGCGAAGGTGCTCGACGACTTCGGCGTGCCGTTCGAGATGCGCATATCCTCGGCCCACCGCTGCCCCGAGCGCACCGCCAAGCTTGCCAGCGAAGCGGCTGGGCGCGGGATCCAGGTCATCATCGCGGCAGCCGGCATGGCCGCCCACCTGGCCGGGGTCGTGGCCGCCGAAACCACCTTGCCGGTGATCGGCGTTCCCATGCCGGGTGGTGCCCTCAACGGGGTAGACGCCCTCTATTCCACCGTGCAGATGCCGGGTGGGATCCCGGTGGCCAGCATGGCCATCGGCAAAGCCGGGGCCAAGAATGCCGGCCTCTTCGCCGTCCAGATCCTGGCCCTCTCCAATCCCGCCCTCCGCACCCAGCTCGCTTCCTACAAGGCGCAGATGGTCGACGAAGTGGAGCAGAAGGACCAGGCGTTGCAGTTGAAGCTGAACTCGAAGTAGCCGGTCCCGGCAGCGTGCCCTCGCCTCCCGCGGGGTGAAGGTGACCGAAGGCCCGGTGAGGGGAGATGTAGCTGCGAAGGGATGAGATAGCGGCGCTCAATGATTACGAAACAATGAAGCTATTCATACCGATTGTGTCATTTTTCTTGACAATGCTCTAGTTACTGTATTAGTTTCTTAAAATTTCCAAATAAGGAGGGTCGTGCCCGTGAAAAATATTGTTACAATGGTTGCTATGACTGTCATTCTTGCCGCATCCACCGCGATGGCCGCCGATCAGGTGGTCTACAACGCCAAGAACGGCACCACCATCACTTTCAACCACAAGGCCCATCAGGCACGGACCGAGTGCAAAGCCTGCCACGGCCAGGGAGCCCCGACCAAGATCGTCATCGAGGGGAAACAGGCCCACGCCCTCTGCCTCGACTGCCACAAGAAGACCAACAACGGAAAGATTTCCGGCGCCTGCAAGGAGTGCCACAAGAAGTAAATCTCCTATCCGGTTTGGCCTGGACTGATCCCATGACAATGGGGTAACTGCCTTCTGTTACCCCATTTTTTCGGCAATTTTTCTATTAGTTAATTTTATTTTGCTCTTATCATCATTTTGTCTATAATGCCTTGCTTGTGATTTGATCCACGATCCAAACCTAGAGACGGGAGAGTACCTTGACAACGAATAAACGCGGACTTGCGGAACAACTGTGGGATTTTTTCTGCTCGTTGAGACTCACCATTTTCCTTCTGATAGGGCTCGCCCTGGTCTCCATCATCGGCACCGTAATCCCGCAGGGTCCCCAGCGTGAATACCTCGCCACCATCAGCGAAACCAAGATTCGCCTTTACAGTTCCCTCGGCTTTTTCGACATGTACCACTCCTGGTGGTTCATCCTTCTCCTCTACCTTTTGACCCTCAACCTGATCTGCTGCTCGATCAAGCGTCTCCCCCGCGTATGGAAGATCGTTTCCGAGCCGGTCCTGGTCATGGACGAGTCCTTCGAGAGGACCCTCTCCAACACCCAGGAGCTCAAGCTCAAGGGGGGCAAGTCCGAGCTTAAGGACCGCGTCAGCGCCGCCCTCGCTTCCGAGTTCGCCCGGCCGGTGGTCACCGAGAAGGATGGCGTCATCCACCTCTTCGCCCAGAAGAACCCCTGGTGCCGTCTCGGGGTCTACGTGGTGCACTTCTCCATCATCGTCGTCTTCATCGGGGCACTCGTCGGCTCGTTCTTCGGCTACAAGGGGTACGCCCAGATTCCCGAGGGGGGGAGCGTCAACCAGGTCATGGGGAGAAACGGCAAGATCGTCAACCTCGGCTTCGACGTCCGCTGCGAGAAGTTCACGGTCACCTTCTACGACACCGGTGCTCCCAAGGAATTCAAGAGCATCCTGTCGGTCTTCGACGGCGGCAAGCCGGTCGCCGGGCTGCAGAACATCCCGGTCATCGTCAACGATCCGCTGACCTACAAGGGGGTCACCTTCTACCAGGCGAGCTACGGCCAGTCCGACGAAGGGGCTCTCTACCACCTGACGGTCCTCAACCGCAAGACCAACAAGGCGGAGAAGATCGATGCCCGCCAGGGTGAGCGGGTTGCCCTTCCGGGTGGCGCCTTCCTCTCCGTCATGGAAGCCACCCAGAACGTCACTCCCTTCATGAAGGAGTTCGACGGCCCCGGCGCGCAGGTCGAGTTCACCCCGCCGGGCGGCCAGCCGGAACCCTTCGTCATTCTCAGCGACAAATACCAGTCCTTCAACGCCCAGCACGGCGGGGACTTACTCATAAACTTCGATGGCATGGACCAGAAGTTCTACACCGGCCTCCAGGTCGCCAAGGACCCGGGGGTATGGGTGGTGTGGACGGGATGCGCCCTGATGGTGATCGGCATCATCATGGCCTTCTTCATGTCCCACCGCAGGGTCTGGGCCAGGATCTCTGACGACGGCGTGACCGTGGGCGGGTCCGCCTCCAAGAACCCCGCCGGGTTCGAGATGCAGTTCGACGACCTGGTGGAGAAGCTCAACAAAGCATAGAATCCCGGGGGTGCCCACCCCCTCGTCGCGCACACAACGACCGGAGGATTATCGATGTCCAGTTCCAACCTGTTTAACGTCACCATGGTCATATACATGGTTACCACCTGCATATTCTTCGCCTTCCTCGCCTCGCGGAACAAGGCGGTCGGTCTGGCTGGCACGTACGCCGCCCTGATCGGCTTCCTGATCCAGACCGCGGCGATCGGCATGCGGTGGAAAGAGTCCTACGACCAGGGGCATGGCCACGCGCCGCTCTCCAACCTCTTCGAATCGGTGGTCTTCTTCTCGTGGACCATCATCCTGATCTACCTGATCATCGACTTCAAGTACAAGTACCGTGCGGTCGGCTTCTTCGTCGTTCCGTTCGCGCTCTTCGGCATGGCCTGGGCCCAGCTGGGCCTCGACAGCGGCATCGAGCCGCTGGTGCCGGCCCTGCAGAGTAACTGGCTCATGTACCACGTCATCACCTGCTTCCTCGGCTACGCCGCCTTCGCGGTGGCCTGCGGCATCTCCATCATGTACCTGATACGCGACAAGGTGGAGAAGGGGGGCGGCAACTCGGCCGCGGGGGGGATGCTCTCCATGTTCCCCGCCATCCGGGTGCTCGACGACCTGAACTACAAGGCCATCATGATCGGCTTCCCGCTCTTGACCCTGGGGATCGTGACCGGCGCCGCCTGGGCCAACTATGCCTGGGGTACCTACTGGAGCTGGGACCCCAAGGAAACCTGGTCGCTGATCGTCTGGTTCGTCTACGCCGCCTTCCTCCATGCCCGCATTACCCGCGGCTGGGTCGGGCGCCGGGCGGCCATCCTGTCGGTCATCGGCTTTGCCGCCACTATCTTCTGCTATCTGGGTGTTAACCTCTTCCTCTCCGGCCTCCACAGCTACGGCAAGTAGCAACGGACCGGCAGGGCCCAACGTACGAACGTGGGCCGTCCTCCGCACGGGGGGCGGCCCGCGCCGCGTCTGCCTGGGGCCTGCGGCTAAAGCGAGGGAGCCGGCACTTTTCCAAGGAAGGTTTGATTTCATGCGACGTTTTTGGGGTAGGCTTGCCGCGGCAGGCGCATTGCTGACCATCTCCCTCGTACTGGTGCCGGGCCTTGCCCGTGCCGAGTTCAAGTGCAGCTCCTGCCACCGCGGGCTCATCACCGGGAGCGTCGCCCATCCGCCGGTTGCCGCCGGTGAGTGTACCCACTGCCATCGCCAGCTCTCCGATGCCCATCCCCTCGAAAAGGGGAGCATGGGCTTCGTGGTCCCCCGCGAAAAGCTCTGTCTTCACTGCCACACCAAGCTCCTGACCGATTCCAAGCCGTTTTTCCACAAGCCGGTCGCCGAAGGAAAGTGTACCGGTTGCCACAACCACCACTCCTCCGACTATAAGGCGCTCCTGAAGGACGCCCCTCCCAACCTCTGCTTCCGTTGCCACGACCAGACGAAGTTCACCGGCGCTGCCTTCACCCACAAACCGGTGGCGGAAGGAAAGTGCCTCGCCTGCCATGAGCCGCACCAGGCGACCGGGAGGTACCTGCTGAGAAAGCCGGGCTCCGAGCTTTGCCTGATGTGCCACGACAAGAAGTACGCGACCGGCAAGTCGATCCACGGGCCGATCAAGACCGGGGAGTGTACCAAGTGCCACCTGGTCCACGGTTCCCCGAACCGCAAGCTTTTGAAGGCGGAAATGCCGACCGAGCTGTACCGTCCCTTCACGCCGGACGCTTTCCCGCTCTGTTTCTACTGCCACAACCCGGACCTGGTCTCCGAGGTGAAGACGACCAAGACCACCGGCTTCAGAAACGGCGACCGCAACCTGCACGCGGTCCACGTCAACAAGCCTGGGAAGGGACGCTCCTGCCTCCTTTGCCACAACCCGCACGCCTCCAGCCAGGACCGCCTGATCTACACCCACGCCCCCGGCTTCGGGAGTTGGCAGATCCCCATCCGTTACACGAAGACGGATACCGGCGGGCAGTGCTCGGTCGGCTGCCACAAGACCTACCGCTACGACAGGGGCAAGGCGCTTGACAACAACTAGCGCGGCATCGCTGCCGGTTTCTGCCGGGAGTCCGCCGGTTCCGGCCTCGACTGCGCCGCCGGCCCAGCGCCCCCCCCTTTGCGAAGGGGGGACAGGGTGGATTGTAACCGCCGCTGGCTCATGGGGTCCCCGTACCGCATGACCCTTCCCCGCGTTTCCATCATCATTCCGGTGGCACCGGGAGGAACGGTCCGGGCACTGGCCGGTCTCGCCCCGGTGACCTATCCGCAGGAACTCTTCGAGGTGCTGGTCGCCTACGGCCGCGCCCCGAGCGTACAGAGAAACCGCGCCGCCAACGAGGCGGAAGGGGATATCCTCTACTTCCTGGACGACGATTCCCGGGTCGCCCCCGGTTTCCTGGAACGGGCGGTCCCCCACTACGAGAATCCGAAGGTGGCCGCAGCCGGAGGGCCGTCGCTGACTCCCGTCACCGATTCGCCCCTGCAGCGGGCGATCGGGGTAGTGCTCTCCTCGGCAGTAGGTGGCGGCGGCGTCCGTAACCGCTACCGCAAGGCTGGCGAGGCGCGCCACACCGGCGACAGCGAGCTCATCCTCTGCAACCTGAGCTTCCGGCGGGAGATCTTTCTCTCCCACGGCGGGCTCGACTCCCGGCTCTATCCCAACGAGGAAAACGAGTTGATGGACCGGCTGGTAGGGGAAGGATTCTACCTGGTACACGACCCGGAACTGGGCGTGCAGCGGAGCCAGCGCCCGACCTGGAAGGCCTACGTCAAACAGATGCTCGGCTACGGGCGCGGCCGCGGAGAGCAGACCAGGATCTCCGGCCGGATCAAGCCGGTGGCCATGGCCCCGTCGCTGTTCGTGGTCTACCTGCTGCTCTTACCGCTTTTGGGGAGCTGGATCCTCTCGCTCCCCTTTTTCGCTTACCTCGCCCTGATGCTTGCCGCCTCCCTGCAGGGGGCGCTTGGCGCGCGGGATCTCACCCTGCTCCCGCGCCTGCTGGTTCTCTTCCCCGCCCTGCACCTCCTGTATGGCGTGGGGGTGGTCTGGGGGCTCGTCAGGCCGCGCTTCAAGGGCGCCCCCCGTTCGACGGACGGGATCGAGATCCGCAGGGTGAAGGCGTTCGGCGAGCCCCTCAACGCGCAAGGACAAGACTAGTACAAGGAGCTTCCGTGGATATCAGTGTCGTCGTTCCCATCTATAACGAGGAGGAGAACATCCCCATCCTGCACGCCCGCATCAGCGAGGCGCTGACCCCGTCCGGGTTCGCCTACGAACTGATCCTGGTGGACGACGGCTCCTCCGACAACTCCTACGCGGCCCTGAAACTCCTTGCAGCCAAGGATTCCCGCGTCAAGGTGGTGAAGCTCAGGCGAAATTTCGGGCAGACCGCGGCCATGGCTGCCGGTTTCGATCTCGCCTCCGGCCGGGTGGTGATCCCCATGGACGGCGACCTGCAGAACGATCCGCTGGATATCCCCCTCCTGATGGAACGGATTGACGAGGGCTTCGACGTCGTATCCGGCTGGCGCAAGGACCGCAAAGACACCTTCGTCAACCGCAAGCTCCCCTCCCTGATCGCCAACGGCCTCATCTCCCGGATGACCGGCGTCCATCTCCACGATTACGGCTGCACGCTGAAGGCCTACCGGCGCGAGGTGCTGGAGGACGTGAACCTCTACGGCGAGATGCACCGCTTCGTCCCGGCGCTGGCCCACCAGGTGGGGGCCAGGGTGACCGAGATGCCGGTAAGGCACCACGAGCGCCTGCACGGCACCAGCAAGTACGGGATCTCCCGGACCACGAAGGTCATCCTGGACCTGATGACGGTGAAGTTCCTTTTGAGCTACTCGACCAAGCCGATCCAGCTCTTCGGCCGCTGGGGCATCTACACCCTCGGTGCCGGTGTCGTGAGCGGGGTGGCCACGCTGTACATGAAGTTCTTCGAGAACACCAGCATGAACCGGAACCCCTTGCTGATCCTCACCGCATTCCTGCTCTTCATGGGGGTCCAGTTCATCGTGATGGGGCTCTTGGCCGAGTTGATCGCCCGTACCTACTACGAGGCGCAGGGGAAGGCCATCTACACCATCAAGGAAAAGCTCAACTTTGGCTGAGACCCCGCTGCGAGTCCTGGTGCTGGCGCCGACCCCCTTCTTCGCCGACCGTGGCTGCCACGTGCGGATCCTGGAGGAGGCGCGCGCCGCCATGGCCCAGGGCGCGCAGTTGCGGCTCGTCACCTACCACATCGGCCGGGACATCCCCGGCATCCCCACCGACCGGATCCCCCGCATCCCCTGGTACCGCAAACTGGGGGCGGGGCCGTCCTGGCACAAGCCGTACCTCGACCTGCTCCTCCTCTGGAAGGCCTGGAGGGTAGCCAAGACCTTCAAACCGCACCTGATCCATGCCCATCTCCACGAAGGAGCCTTTTTCGGCGCGATTCTCAAGCGGATCCTCGGGATCCCGATGCTCTTCGATTGCCAGGGGAGCCTGACCGGGGAGATCACCGACCATGGGTTCGTAAAGGAGGGGTCGCTCTTGCAGCGATTCTTCGCGGGGCTGGAGAGCTGGATCAACAACTCCTCCGACTTCATCGTCACCAGCGCGACCCCGACCGTTGAGTTGCTCGTAAGCGACGGGGTGCCGCGCGAGCGGTTGGCGCCACTCATCGATGGTGTCGACACCTCGGTCTTCGCACCTAAGACCAAGGAAGATATCAGGCGAAGGCTGGGGCTTCCTACTGATCGTCCGGTGGTGAGCTATCTCGGGCTTTTGAACAGCTACCAGGGGGTAGATCTCCTGCTGCAGGCGGCGGCCGACCTGAAGACCCAGGGGGCGAGGATCCACTTCCTGGTCATGGGATTTCCCGAGGAGCGCTACATCGAGATGGCCTGTGATTTGGGGATCGAGGATATCGTCACCTTCACCGGCCGCGTCCCTTACGACGAGGCGCCGCTCTACCTTTGCGCCGGCGACCTGGCCGTCTCACCCAAGATCTCCCTCACCGAGGCCAACGGCAAGCTTTTCAACTACATGGCCTGCGGGCTCGCTACTGTCGCCTTCGATACGCCCGTGAACCGGGAAATTTTAGGAGAGGCGGGGTACTATGCCAAACTTGGCGACGTAGCATCCCTCTCTGGCGCCATCGGCCGGGTAGCAGGAGACCGGGAGCTTAGGGAAGAGCTCGGTCACCTCGGGCGTGAACGCGCGATCCGCGAGCACTCCTGGGAGGCACGGGGTAAGGCGCTTGTCGCGATCTACAAGAGCCTTAGCCACGGAGACACGGAGAACTTCTGAGACTGCCAAAGTCAAGACAACTGCTTTAGGGGGAAACCATACTTCAAAATACAAGAGCCACGGAGTCACGGAGAAAAGCCGAGAGATCCGAGGCAAATGCCGAAACCCACGAGTACGTCAGGGCCGATTCTTCCAACTATGGGTGCCCAGTTCATTCCCCCCGCCTTTGTCTTTCCCCTCAGAATATAGATTTTCTCCGAATTTCTCCGTGTCTCCGTGGCAAAAGCCTTTTAATGTGTTAAGCTGGTCTAATGCTATGCGAAGAGTTAACCGCCAAGATTATCGCCTGCTGTCTTGAGGTCCACCTGCAGTTAGGGCCAGGGCTTCTGGAGAGCGTCTACGAGACAGCCCTTTGCATTGAGCTTGCCGAGCGGGGCCTACGTCATCAAAACCAGGCACGTCTACCGGTCAGCTACAAGGGCAAGCCCATTGGTGACTACCGCATGGACCTCCTTGTTGAGGACACTGTTGTCGTCGAGCTCAAGAGCACTGAGCGAGACACGCCCCTTTATGAAGCTCAGCTTCTCAGCTACATGAAACTTGGAGGATATCGGGTAGGGCTTCTGATCAATTTCAACACTGTCCTTCTTTCGAAAGGCATCAGACGCTTCGTTTTGTAACATTGCCACCTGGCACAAGTTTGCGGCCCAACCTCGTCTCAAGGCCAAACCATGATTCAAGGTTTTTCCCAAAAGGCCTTCTCCGATTTTCTCCGTGTCTCCGTGGCCAGTATTTTCGCCTCAAACCTTGGGGTCACCGGACTTGCCATTGCACGTCGGCCGCTAGATCTTCAGGTCCACCTCACGCTTAACGCCCTCCCCAATCAAAGCTGGACCTCCTTCTCACCCACCCGCATAAATCCCTTTACACGCCCACGATATTGGCCATCTACCGAGATTTACAGGCCCGATGAGCTCTCGGGAGCGGCCGATAAACTGTCGAAAGCGGCTCATAGGATATCCGGAGCGGCAGATAAGATATCTATCGCGGCAGATAATTTATTTGTAGCGGCGGATAAGATATCTATCGCGGCAGATAATTTATCGGTAGCGGCAGATAAGATACCTATCGCGGCAGATAATTTATTTGTAGCGGCAGATAAGATATCTATCGCGGCAGATAATTTATCGGTAGCGGCAGATAAGATATCTATCGCAGCAGATAATTTATCGGTAGCGGTAGAAAAGATATCTAGAGCGGCAGAAAAGATATCTAGAGCGGCAGAAAAGATATCTAGAGCGGCAGATAAGATATCTAGAGCGGCAGATATAGATATCCGGAGCAGTTGATAAGCTATCGCCCGCAGGTGATGAGTTGTCGGTTCTGGAGATCTTGTGACGGATGGGGAATGGCTGCGTGTCGGGTGCTGTGACGCAACAGGAACGCGTTCCGTACGGAAGGATTTTGTTGTAATGTCGGGGACTTTGTTGTAGTGTTCACCGAATGAACGGTGATGAGGAAAAAGTTTTAGATACCTACCGCTCCTTCCTGCTCCTTTCGGAGATCTCGGGCGAGGAGCAGCTTTCCCAACGGGAGCTTGCCAAGCGGCTCGGCATCGCCCTCGGACTCGTTAACTCCTATCTCAAGAATCTGGTCGCCAAAGGTTTCGTCCGGGTCAACAACTTCCCGAAGAACCGTTACGCCTATCTCCTCACCCCCAAAGGCTTCGCCGAAAAAAGCCGCCTCGCCTACCAGCACCTAAGCTACTTTTCCGGCCTCTATACGACCACCCGCCAGGACTACCTGGCACTCTTTCGCGCGCTGGCTAACTCCGGCGTCGTGAAAGTCGCCTTTTGCGGCATCGATGAGGTGGCTGAGATCGCTTACCTTTCACTCAAGGAGACAGGCCTCGAACTGGAGATGGCCATAGACCTGGAGAATTCCGGAGAGACGTTCTTTGGCCAGATCATCCAGCCCCCGACGGCTGCCCTCGCTCAACCAGAACTAAGGATTGTCATGACGTCGCTCAAGCGCGGCGAGAGACTGCGAGAAGAACTCCTGCGGATGGGTACCAAACAGGCGCAGATTTATGAAGCAGCAGATGGGCTGAAGGTGGAGATAAAAGATGTCAGCTAATCTGTTGTTTCTATACGGCACATCAGGATCGGGTGAGACAAGACTTCTCCAACTGATTACCGATAGCTGTAACAAAGAACGAGTGATGCGAGTCAGCTGCGAACAGCTGGTTTATGACGTAACAGCGGCTCTGGAGCACCGAATAGGTCGATAGTGGGCGACCTTGACTAGTACCTGTTTGCATCGAGAAACTGCTGAGGGCGTTGGAGAGCTGGCTAGCTGGAAATTAAGGTGAGATGAATTCTGAAATGGAGAGGGAACGCATGAAAAAAAGAGCAATGATCACCGGCATCACCGGCCAAGACGGATCCTACCTTGCAGAGCTTTTGCTGAGCAAGGGATACGAGGTGCATGGCATAATCCGTCGGTCGTCCTCTTTCAACAGCGGCAGGATCAACCATATCTACCAGGACCCGCACGAAAGCGGCGTCCGCCTCTTCCTGCATTACGGCGATCTCAACGACGCAAGCTCCATCAACAAGCTCCTGCGGGATATCCGCCCGGACGAGATCTACAACCTTGGTGCCCAGAGCCATGTGCGGGTCTCCTTCGACGTCCCGGAATACACCGGCGAGGTCGACGCACTAGGGGCTGTCCGCATTCTTGAAGGTATCCGCGAATCCGGCCTTAACTCCAAGTTCTACCAGGCTTCCTCGTCGGAACTTTACGGCAAGGTGGTGGAAACCCCGCAGAAAGAGACCACCCCCTTCTATCCCCGCTCCCCGTATGCATGCGCAAAGGCCTACGCCTACTACATCACGCTCAACTACCGGGAAAGCTACAACATCTTTGCCTGCAACGGGATCCTCTTCAATCACGAGTCTCCCCGGCGGGGCGAGACCTTCGTAACCCGTAAAATTACCCGCGCCGCGGCACGCATCAAGCTCGGGCTGCAGTCCTGCCTCTACCTTGGCAACCTGGACGCCAAGAGGGACTGGGGCTTTGCCGGCGATTACGTCGAGGCGATGTGGATGATGCTTCAGCAGGCCGAGCCCGACAACTATGTGGTGGCCACCGGCGAAACTCACTCCGTGCGAGAGTTTGCAGAGAAGGTCTTCTCCCGTCTTGGCATGCCGCTTCAGTGGCAGGGGGAGGGTGTCCATGAAAAAGGAATCGACACCACCACCGGTGAAATAGTGATCGAAATCGATCCCAAGTATTTCCGTCCCGCAGAGGTTGACCTTCTTCTCGGCGACCCGACCAAGGCGAAGACAACGCTGGGATGGACCCCAAAGACTGACTTCGACGGTCTCGTCAACATGATGGTCGACTCCGACCTGGCCCAAGCCGAGCGCGAGAAGCGGGCGGAAGGGTAACTCTCTCAAGGTGCTGGCTGCGGGAACCGGTTCTGGTGCAACCGCAACCATCGGACAATATGTTGCAGCCCTGGCCAATTAAGCAGGGCTCTTTCCGTGAATGGGGATAGTGGATGCAGAAGAAGGCACTGATAACCGGATTGGCAGGTCAGGATGGATCGTACCTGGCGGAACTCCTACTGGCAAAAGGGTACGAGGTCCACGGGATCGTTCGACGGGCGGCAATCGAGGACACTACTCACAAGCTTAGAAACATTGGACACTTGGTGGACAAGATTCACCTGCACGTGGCGTCGCTCGATAACGTGCTGTCACTCATCAAGACCGTGAAAGACGTCGTTCCCGACGAGTGCTATCATCTTGCCGCAGCGAGTTTTGTCAGCTACTCGTTTGAAGATGAAATATCCATCCTTAACAACAACGTCAATAGCACTCATTACCTTCTCGCCGCACTCAAGGAGTTCGCTCCCACCTGTCGGTTCTACTTCGCCGGAACAAGCGAAATGTTTGGCAACGTAACCTCTGATCCGCAGGACGAGAATACACCCTTCAATCCCCGGTCCATTTACGGTATTTCCAAAGTATCCGGCTACCACCTCGTCAAGAATTACCGGAGCCAGTACGGCATGTTCGCCTGCACCGGCATCCTCTATAACCACGAATCACCGCGACGCGGCTATGAGTTTGTGACCAGGAAAATCGTCTCTTCAGCGGTAAGGATTAAGCTGGGGCTTCAAGACAGCCTCTCGCTTGGTAACCTCGATGCCTACCGCGACTGGGGCTATGCACCTGACTATGTCAACGCGATGTGGCTGATGCTTCAGGCTGAAGAACCGGAAGACTACGTGGTGGCGACCGGAGAGACACACAGCGTGCGCGAGTTTGTCGAGGCGGCCTTTTCCGCGGTTGGCCTCGACTATACCGGTCTTGTTAACGTTGATCCCAAATTCTTCCGTCCCGCGGAGAAAATCCAACTCTGCGGGAATCCGTCGCGCATCAGGGAACGCCTGGGATGGGAAACCACCACGGACCTAAAAGGTATCATCGCCGAAATGGTCGAGCGTGAGTTGGAACTTTATAGCACCCTGGCGTGAGCAGGTTAAGCGTCGCCATGACAGCAGAGCCGCGGTTGGAAGGCAGTACCCGTTTGGGGATCTTAGATTACTAGTCAAGAGAAGATGAAGCTACTATTTCGCAAAATTCAGGATCTGATCCAAACCACATTTCTTGGTACGCGCCGCGCCATTGAGGATGTTGTTGTCTCGATGGTTCCGCAGGCTGTATCGGTTGTTACCGGTTTCCTCACCTCGATACTGGTTGCGCGAGGCTTGGGGCCGAAAGGGATGGGAAGCTATGCTCTCATCCTAAGTGTGTCGGGGTTAGCCGCGGCCCTGTCTGATCTCGGAATCAGCCAGACCGCAATCAGATTTGCCTCGAGAGCGGCTGACAATCATGACAGGGAAGGACAATTCGCTGTCCTACGGTGGGCGTTTCGACTTCGGATGCTGCTTGTTGTGGCGGTTTCGCTTCTGGCCTTCATTTTTGCGCCGGTCGTTGCCGATCGCATCTGGCACGAACAGTCACTGGCGGGTTTCGTGAGGATAAGCCTTCTGATCGGGCTTTTCTCCGCCTTGGCTTCCATTCCGACCATTTATTTCCAGTCGCTGAAACGCTTTAAGATGAACGCGGTCGTCTCCGTCGGACAGACCCTGGCGGCGTTTGTCGGGATCCTTGCAATCGCCGTGAAGCAATCTTGGTCTATTGACCATGTCATCTGGGTAAGCGTCGTGGCTGGCGGTTTGGGTGCGATAGTCTTCATGGTGCTTGTTCCGCGGGATTCCTTTCTGCGGTCACGCGACTTCGACCGCCCGCTTTCATCCTTGCCGATGGGATTGCTCCGTGCGCCTCGGCTGGATTCTGATTCCACCATGGACAAGACCGGAGCGAACTCTTTCGCGTTCTTCATGGTGCTCTCTTCGATCCTGGTCTCGGTGACGCTAAGAGCCGATGTGTGGCTGATGGGATTCTTCCTAGATAAGGCCGATGTCGGACGCTATAGCGTCGCAACGAGATTCACGCTTCCACTGGTGATTGTCCTTGGTGCCTTGAATACCGCCCTGTGGCCCCGAGCATCGGCACTTGTCACATTGGAAAAAACCGTTGAGACGATGAAGAAGACGCTGAAAATGAGCGTGCTTCTGTCTTTAGGTGCTGTGGCCTATTCCATTATCGCGCCTCTTGCTACTCCATATGTTTTCGGAAGCACTTATGCACAAGGAATTTTGTTGGCTCAGATTCTCTGCATAAGATATTGTCTCTCCCTCCTCATTTGCCCTATTGGCGTGATCGGTTACAGCTTCGGTATGGTACGAGTGTACTGGGTCATCAACCTGCTACAGTTGCTGTCGGTGATTGGGTGTAACGTCTTCTTGCTGCCAAGGATTGGGGCCGTAGGCGCCGCATGGGCTCTCGTTGTCAACGAGATCATAGGGTTCGTACTATCCGCTGTTTTCATCCGGCGCAGAATCCTGGAGATGAAAAGGAATGAAAGCTTTATTGTGAAAGAAATATCTACGGAAAATCCCTAGCAGTTGGGGGCAACAACGAGTAACTGTCGTCCTGATCCTAGCGCGGGCGTTTATGGCGATCATCTTTAAAGAAAGGTGTCATATGAAATCTAAATTTATTCAAAAAATAAAGAACCACATTGCCTTCTATCTTCGCGAGGATCTACAGGAAAGGATCTCCGAAGAGTTCGAGAGGGCCTTCGTCCTCAATAACCGTGACCTCCCGGCCACATTGGTACTGCCTGAAGGGTACGGAAAGGGGCTGCCCGAAAGGGTGGTAGAACTTCTGTTAGCTCGGATGACATATCATGCGGGAGCTAAAGTCCTTGACGTTGCTCACGCCAATGCCATGCCGTGTCATCTCAAGATGGTGGAATCACTGCCCCAACCAGCGCAGTTAACCGGCATCGACATTGCCGAACCTGTTTATAATACGTCGACTTATTATCGAGAATCCCTTGTCGGTGACATTACCCGGATGACATTCGACGAAGGCTCCTTCGACTTGATCTGGTGTATCTCCGCCCTTGAGCACTTCGGCATGGATAATTCTGGCTATACTGACAACTTCCGCAAAGAAAATAATATGGATCTGGAAGCAGTCGCAGAAATGATTCGCATCCTGAAGCGAGGCGGTAGCCTGCTTGTCACCGTTCCTTATGGGAAGAATGAAGACCATGGCTGGTTGCGAAACTACGACAAGGAATCATGGCTGAGGGTGCTCGCTGAAGCTGAAAAACAGGCTGATGTAAAGCAATACTACTTCCGTCATACCTTCGGTTCTGGCTGGCGGGAGACGAGGCCAGAGGAGCTACAGTATGTCGGCTATTTCGATCAAGCCAACTGTGGAAGCGGCGGTCTTGCCGCTGCGTACATAACTAAGAGGTAATTGTGGGGCCGACACCAATGAAAATATATCTTGATGCTACGGTAATGCAGATGCAGGCGACAGGCATTGCCAAGTCGACTCTGTGCCTTTATGACGCATGTCTTCAGGCGTCTTCGGACGTACAGGTTGTTGCTCTGCACAGAAAGTCATTAAAGTGTGCGCTTCCTGGTGGTATGGGAAGCTTCCAATCGCTTCCTTTTTTACCATCCTCTATTTGGAGGAGGATGTTTTTGCCAGCGTTTGCCTTCGAACACCGGCCGGCCATAATCCATTTCCCTTGGAATGGCCAGATTCCGAAATGGCTCGTTCAAGCCAAAGTGGTCACTACACTCAATGATGTGTTGCCGTTGGTTATCCCGGGAGCATTCGGAACCACGGATGAGGAAAGAAAATATCGTACAAGGGTGCAGGAAGATATAAATAGGACGAACCTACTCATCACAATATCACAGTACTCGAAGCAGGAGATAATCAGTAATTTCAACGTAACTACCGAACCGCTCGTTGTGCCTCTTGCTCCCACAATGACCGGGGTGGCCTCGACAGTTTCGGGAGAACAGGCTCCATATTTTATCTATGTTGGTGGCTATGATCGCCGTAAGGGCATCGACAAACTCGTGAACGTCTTTCTGCAATTGCACCAGGAAAAAAAGCTTACCTCCAGACTGGTTCTCACCGGTTCCAAGAGCTACTTTTCAGAAGATTTCAGGGCGTCAGTAGCGAAGGGCGTTAGTTTGGGGGTCATAGTAGAAAAAGGTTATGTCTCTGATGCTGAACTTGCGGCGCTTATACGCGATGCCCATGCCCTGGTGTACCCATCGAAATACGAAGGTTTCGGACTCCCGCCTTTGGAGGCGATGGCACTTGGATGCCCGGTGCTGACAACGCAGTACACTTCGATCCCTGAAATTTGCGGTGATGCTGCGTTTTATGTGGACCCTGATGATCCCGAAAGCCTTGCCGCGGGATTAGTGGCATTCGAGGATAACGAAAGCCTGAGACTCGATTACCGCTACCGCGGCCTCAATCACGCCAAATTGTACAGTTGGGAGAGATCTGCTGAGATCTATCTCAACGCCCTGCGACGTCTTGCCAATGAATAAAGTGATGCCAGAACGAGCCTTACACGTCTCTCTTATCACTACCGTGTACAACGAGGGCGCGTCGATCCTCGATTTTCTTCAAAGTTACCTCGCACAGACGAGGCATGCTAACGAGTTCGTCATCGTCGACGGGGGATCAAGGGACGACACCGCAAGATTTATTACAACTTTTGCAGAGCGGAACCCCCATCTGAACATCAGGTTGTTGGTCGACGAGACCTGCTCCCGGAAACATTCCGTCGGCCCGATCGCCAAGGGACGAAACGTTGCCATCTCTCATGTTCACAACGATCTGATAGCTGTCACTGATGCCGGTTGTCGGCTCGAGTCCATGTGGTTGGAAGAGATAGTCCGACCTTTTTCAGAGCAGGAGGCGGATGTGGTCGCCGGGTGGTACGAACCGGTGCTTGGCAGTGCCTTCCAGAAGGCGTACTCGAGGCTGTACCTCCCCACGCTGGAAAGCATCGACCGGGAAAACTTCCTTCCTTCTTCCCGGAGCATTGCCTTCAGGAAGGAGGCGTGGGCGAGGGTGGGGGGATATCCGGAGGACACCTACACGGCGGAAGACACCATGTTCGACATAAAGCTTAGGGAAGCCGGGTTCAGGTTCTATTTCGCGGAGAAAGCGGTGGTCTTCTGGAACTGCCCGAGCACTCTGGATGAGGCGACCAAGAAACACTACAACTACGGCTACGGAGACGGGCAGTACGGGTTCTTCAAGAAGAACTACCTGACCATGCTCTTCAGCCTGCTCTTTCCGTACAAGTACTTTCTGAAGCCCCACTACAAGGGTGCCCGTAAGATGGCATACCTCATAAACCTGAGCCTGGTCCGCGGATATCTGAAGGGGATGCTGGCGGGGGCGGGGAACAAGTAATGATGCTCTTCGTCGCCGATTATCCTGGGCCGCACAACGAGAAGGACGGCATGATGCAGCGCATTGCCGCCATCGATAACCGCTTCAGTTCCGTCAATAGGAGCTATCTCAAGGTAAGCCTGGTTGGTAACTTGAAAGCGGCGAAGGATAGGCGTTCCGAGCTGCTGACCATCTACCGGGTCAACCTGTTTCTCCACCTTCCGCTGATCCTGTACCTTGCTCTGACTGCGCGCTGCATCTATGTCCATTCCGTCGGTAATGCACTGGCCATTCTTCCACTGTATCTCTTTCGCCGCTGCGTGACCGACATGCACGGCGTCGTCCCGGATGAATTCCAAATGGCGGGACGGAGTCTGGCCGCCTGGCGCTACCGGCTCGTTGAGCGGGTGGCGGTTAAAAACAGTCTCGCGATCGTAACGGTCAGTGGGGCGATGGCCGATCATTATCTGCGCAAGTACGGAATCCCCCGCGATCGGGTGATTAACGTACCCATCTTCGACGAGGCGGGGACGGTTCCGCGGCACTCAGTAACCGGCAACGCTCCGCTCGTGGTGTATGCCGGTGGCACCCAGGCCTGGCAGAATGTCGACCTGATGGTCTCCACCATCAAGGAGGTGGGGGGCCGCTGCCGTTTCCTGATCCTGACCGGGGACGTGGCGGGATTCCGCGAAAAGCTTTCTGACCAATCCACGATGGAGATTGAAATTAAAAGCGTGCCCAAAAATGAGGTCTACTGCTATTATGCCCAGGCCGATCTCGGCTTCGTCCTGCGCGACGATGACCTCGTCAACCGTGTCGCCTGCCCGACGAAGCTGGTTGAGTATCTATCCTGCGGAGTTATTCCCATCGTCATCCAGCCCGGCATCGGTGACTTCGACACCTTCGGTTATTGCTACCTTACCCTCGCCGATTTTCTTCACCAGGAGCTCCCGTATCCCGAGCGGCTCGAGGAGATGAGGGAGAAAAACTACCGGGTTATCGAGGAGATGAAGCGCTCGGCGTTGTCGGAGATGCAGCGACTGGTGAACCTCTGTACCCTTCCCGGACCGGTGAGCCATGCAGCGTAGTTTCCGGGTGGCAGCGGTGGTGGTGCTCTACCGCCCGGAGCGGGAGGTGGCGGACAACCTGAGGAGCTACCTCGGCCAAGTAGAGACCCTCTTCGCGGTCGACAACTCCGATGACGACGCCTTCGCCGAGGTTGCCGCCAGCCTCGGCCTCAAGGTCAGCTACCTCCCCAATTTTGCCAACCTCGGCATCGCCACCGGCCTCAACCGCGGCGCCGATGAGGCCGTGGACGCGGACTTCGATTTTCTGCTGACCATGGACCAGGACAGCAAGGCCGAGCCGGGGATGATTGAGGAGATGCTCGGCTGTCTGGATGACATGGATGTGGCAAAGGTCGGCATGCTCTCCCCTTTCCATGTCACCAAATCGGAGCACAAGCCGGGGAGTGAGCGTTGCCAGGAAGTTATGACCCCGATGACCTCTGGGTGTCTGCTGAATTTACAGGCATACCGGGCGGTCGGGCCCTTTCTGGACAAGCTCTTCATCGATTTCGTTGACAATGAGTACTGCCTGCGGCTAAGGTCTCGCGGTTACCGGGTTTTGCGGGCGAACCGCGCCCGCCTGCTGCATAGCGTCGGGGACACTATAAAGTACGGCCCGTTCATCGCGACCAATCACTCGCCGCTGCGCCGCTACTACAAGACCCGCAACCGCTTCCTGATCTTCACCATGTACCTGCGCGCCTTTCCGGGGCACTGCCTCTTCGACCTTGTGCGGCTCGTCAAGGAGATCGGGAGCATCGTGCTGTTTGAGGGAGAAAAGGGGAAGAAGCTGGTGATGATGGCACACGGTCTAGTCGATTTCATCCGGGGAAGGTACGGCAAGTATGGAGGATAGGCGTCCGCTGAAAATAGGCTTCCTTGCTCCGTTCGGTATTCGTCCGAAAGGTACCGTCCTTGCCCGTATGATCCCGCTCGCGGTCGTGCTCCAGGAGCTGGGGAACGAGGTCGTCATTGTCGCTCCTCCCTACACGAATCCGGAGGACTCAGGAAAGATCGAGATTGTTCGGGGTGTCAGACTCGTCAACGTCGAACTCCCCACGGGGGGGAAGGTTCTCTCGACCATGGCCCTTGCGTGGCGCATGCTCAAGGCGGCCCTTGCTGAGGGGCCAGACCTGCTCCATCTCTTCAAGCCAAAGGGATACGGCGGAGTGGCCGCCATGCTGGTCATCGCTCTACGCTCGATAGGGATCAGGCTTCCTGTCGTGGTGGTCGATACCGACGACTGGGAAGGGAAGGGGGGGATGAACGATCTCCATGGCTACAGTGCCACGGAGAAGCGCATCTTCGCCTTTCAGGAGCAGTGGCTGACCTCTCACGCGGAAGCGGTCACCGCTGCTAGCCGGGAACTGATGCTAATGTCCGAGAGACTTCAAAAGCGGAGAGTAATGTACCTTCCGAATTGCGTAGATCCTGAACCCCTCACCCCTAATTCATCGGTCAGGGAGCAAATGGGGATCCCGGACAATTCTCCAGTGGTGTTTCTTTACACCCGCTTTTTTGAGTTCAGCCAGGAAAAACTCCATACAGTGTTCGCCGAGATTCACAAGCTGGCGCAAGACGTCCATTTTGTCGTGGTGGGAAAGGGACGGCGGGGAGAAGAATCGTTGCTGTCCGAGGCCGCGGTTCGACTCGGTTTTGATGACGTGCTGCACATAGTGGGATGGGTGAACCCGGGAGATCTCCCGAACTATTTCGCCCTCGCCGATGTCGCCATTTATCCTTTTGCTGACAACCTCATCAACCGGTGCAAATGCCCAGCGAAATTGACAGAGTTGCTGAAGGCCGGAGTCCCGGTAGTTGCAGACAGGGTCGGGCAGATCGCAGAGTACATCAGCGACGGCGAGGGGGGTATCCTCTGCGACCCGGACGACTGGGGGGCAATGGCGGTCGCTGTTGCGGGACTTTTGAAGGACCGGGAAAGAAGGCGAACTGTAGGGGCAGGAGGTCGAGCATATTTAATTGAGCACTTCAATTGGCAGAGCTACGGGAACTGTCTTCAGGATTTCTACCACACGGTGATAGTCCGGTGAGTGGGGTCTTTGTCCTGCGGCAAGGGGGATCGTTGTGCATGTTATGCTGTCGGCGGTAAAGAATTGTATCAAAGGGGTCATACCTTCATTCAAAGTGCGGGAAAAACTGGCGGCCAAGTACCTGAAAGGAAGCGGCGTGGAAATCGGAGCGCTTCATCTTCCTCTAAGGGTGCCGCGAGGGGTGACCGTAAAGTATGTTGATTACTGCACCCGTGATGAGAATATCCATAAGTTTCCTGAACTGACTGCTTCCAATGTTGTGGAAACGGATTTTGTCGAGGACGGGTTCCAGTTGCAGACCTTCGATGAGGGCTCCGTCGATTTCGTCATTGCCAATCACGTCCTTGAACATGCCGACGACCCGGTCGGTGTCCTTCTCAATTGGCTGCGAGTTATAAGGCCTGGGGGCATCGTGATGGCTACCGTCCCTATCATGGCACGCTGTTTTGACCGGGGGCGGGAAGAGACCTCGGTAGAACATCTCTTGGAGGATCATCGCCTGGTCGCTTCCGGGCGGATCGACGAATTCCGCATCAGGAACAGGCGCCACTTTCACGAGGTGATCACCATATCACTTCGCAATCAGATCGGGGCCGACAGCTTCAAGACCATGTCGGCTGAGGAACTGGAGGCGACTGTGTCGGCGATGGCTTCAGCTGAGCGGCCGGACACTCACTACCACACCTTCTCGGCCGATTCGTACACCCATTTCTTGCAGGCGTTTACCGCAGAATTTGCGCCCGACGTCAATGTCCTCGCCGTCAATAGTTCCCGCGGGGGAACCGAAGTCGTAGCGTTTTTGGAAAAAACAGCGGGTTAAAGGAAATATCGCAATGACCTTGACTAACCGTAAACGAGACCTGATCTGGCTTGCCGCGCTGCTTGGCACTCTGATTTTGCTTTTCTGGAAAATCCTTTTCACCTCCCAGATCGTCCGCGCGCCCGATATCATCGCCGAGTTCTACTGGGGGGTCAAACACTTCAAGACTATGAGTTTTCTTGACCTGTTCCGCCCCTCCATGCAAGCCGGGTGGGACTACCTCTCCAACGGCGGCGGCACCGAAGGCGGGGGAACCATCTCACTACAGTTCCTCTTCTACCGGAACCTGTTGTTCTGGCTGCTTCCTGAACCGGCCAACACCGCCTGGTTCATGATCCTGCACCTCTTCTTCGGCGGCGCCGGCGTCTACTGCTTCTGCCGCGCCATCGGGGCCGGGCGCCTCGGCTCCTTCCTTGGCGGCCTCATCTTCGCCATCGCGCCGGAGAACGCCTCGCTGATCAACGCAGGCCACGTGCAAAAGATCGCCACCATCAGCTTCGCCCCCTGGGCCTTCTATTTCGTGGAAAAGGCCTTCCAGACCCGTCGCTACATCTTCGCCATGACCGCCGCGGTCTGCCTTGCCTTCCAGTTCTTCAACATGCACTGGCAGGTTGCTTTCTACACCTGCCTCGGGATCGGCGTCTACGGCGTCTGCCGTTCGGCGGCCATCATCTACCAGGAGCGGAAGGAAAAGGGAACCCTCCCGAGGATCATGAGCCTCAACGCAGTCATCCTCCTCTTCTTCCTCTCCACCGTCGCCATCTCGCTCGTTCCGCTCTCCGACTGGTCCAAGGACACCACCCGCGGGGTGCAGAGCGGCTCCAACCAGGGTAAAGGCGGGCTCGACGTGGAAGAGGCGATGTCCTGGTCGCTTCCCCCGGAGGAGCTCGTTACCTTCGTCATCCCCGGCTTCTTCGGCTACTCACGCCAGGAGGGGGGCTACAACGGCACCAATATCGACGCCTACTACTGGGGGAGGATGGTCTTCACCCAGACCACCGACTATATGGGACTTCTCCCGTGGCTGCTGGTCCCGCTGCCCCTCATCTTCAGGCGCGACAAGTACACCTGGCTCGCCACCGCCGGCGTGGTGGCCGGGATCCTCTTCTCGATGGGGAAATTCACCCCCTTCTACTGGTTCCTCTATGAGCACTTCCCGGGCATCAACCGGTTCCGCGTTCCGAAGATGATCATGTTCCTGCCGGTGATGGGGCTCGGCGTGCTGGCGGCCCGCGGGATCGATCTCCTGATCGACGAGAAGGTCCGCGCCACCGCCGCATTCCGGAGGTATGTCTATGGAGTCGTCGCCCTTCCGGTTGCGGTGGGGGCCTTGCTCGGGATCGAGACGGTGGCCCGGGGCAGCTTAATGGACGCCTTCTCCAACATGATCGGAAATCCCACCCGCTACGAGCAGGGGCCCGAACTGGTCGCACGCCGCTGGGTTAACCTGGTGAACGAGACCGGGATCGCCATGGTGGTGGCTGCCATCCATGCTGCGGTGATCTATTGGGGAGGGAAGAACAAGAAGATCCTGGCCTGGCTTCCGGTCCTGCTGCTCGTCTGCTATCTCGGCGACGTCACCCGGGTCAACCTGAAGTACCTCCTGTTGCAGCCGGTGCCGGAGCAGGGGCGCGGTGTGAAGACCCCCGCCATGGAGTACGTGGCGAAAGCGGGCAAGGAATACCGCACCCTTCCGATGGAGGGGGCCGACCCGATGTCCTACGTCAGTAACGGCATCCCCGTCATGTTCACCTCCAACCCGGTCCAGAAGAAGCGGTGGCAGGATTTCCTCGACAACTTCAACGCGATGTCGGGCATGGCCGACATCATGAACGTCAGGTACATCGTGGAGGCAGGGGAGCAGTACGAGAAGGAGAAAGGGGTGGTCGGGGCGAAGTTCACCCCGGTCTTCAACGCTCCCGACGGGAGCGTCGTGCTCGAGAACCGTAACGTACTTCCCAAGGCTTGGCTGGCGCCGGTGGCGGTTATGGCCAACACCCCCGAAGACGCGCTCGCAGACTTGCAGAATCCTCAGTTCAACGGCCGGTCGATGGCGATCGTGGAGTCGGCTACCCCGATCCCGCTGGCTACCCCGAGCGCTCAGGCTCCGCTCTCCGGAGGCGATGCCCGGGTTACCCGCTACGATCCGACCCAGATCGAGGTCAACGCCGCCGTCCAGCTCAACTCGGTGCTGGTCCTGGGCGAGAAGTACTACAAGGGATGGCACGCTTACGTCGATGGCAAGAAGGCTGAGATCTACCCGGTCGACTACGTCCTGCGCGGGGTCTACCTGGCTCCGGGGCAGCACAAGGTTGAGTTCGTATTCGACCCGACGCCGTTCAAGGTCGGCAAGTACCTCACCCTTGCCTCTTTCCTCATCTTCGCCGGGGCCTTGGTGCGCGAGTTCCTGCTCCGCCGGCGCCGGACGCTGGGATGTCGGAGCTCTGCGGAGGAAGGGGCGGCATAGTGCCCGGTAGAGTCGTGGATCCCGTCGTAGAGAGCTCGATACCTTTTTGCGCAGAGACCGAAACCCTGGACGAGTTGACCGGCTACCGGTTAAGGATTGTTCAGCCGCGTCACGGCTACCGCTTCTCGGTCGATCCGCTCCTGCTGGTCGATTTCGCGCGGCTGCGTGAGGGGGACCGGGTGGCGGACCTGGGGACCGGGTGCGGTGTCATTCCGCTATTGGTGGCCCGGAGCGAGCCGGCTGCACGGGTCACCGGGATCGAACTGCAGGAGGGGATGGCGGCCCTGGCCAGGAGAAACGTGGAGGCCAACGGTCTCGCGGACCGTATCGACATCGTCGACGGCGACGTGATCTCCCTTAAGGAGCGCTTCGCCGTTTCGAGCTTCGACCTTGTCCTCTCCAATCCGCCCTACCGCCGCCCCGGCACGGGAAAGGTAAGCCCGCGCGCCGGGCGTGATCTCGCGCGTCACGAAACCACCGCGACCCTGGCCGACTTCCTGTCGGCAGCCAAATTCCTGGTCAAGGAAAACGGCAGGATCTGTTTCATCTACCACACCTCGCGGCTTCCGGAGGTGATGGTAGAGGCGGCGCGGCAGAAGCTCGCGGTCCTGCGGTTGAGGATGGTGTACGGGACAGCGAAGATGGCGGCGCGGATGTTCCTGGTCGAGCTGATGAAGGGGCGTGCCGGCGAGTTGCAGGTGGAGCCGCCGCTCTTTGTGCGGGGAGAAGATGGAGGATACAGCGAGGAGAAGCTGAGGATCTATCGGAAAGAAACTGCAATCGAACGCGGATGACGCGGATTTAACGGATTTACGCGGATACTACTAAAACGATTTTGCGGTTACCCCAAAGTTTTTGTGCTTGATCCGCGGAAATCCGCCCAATCCGCGTCATCCGCGTTCCAAAGATTTTAATTCTTTACCGGTTCTCTTTATCTTTCTTGATGAGGTTCGCGAAGATCGCCTGCAGCTCGGCTGTGCCCGCCGCCTTTGCCTGCTCTTCGATCTCCTCGATCTCTTCGGCAGCCAGTTGGCGGCGCTGGCGCACGGGGGCGGGTGGCGCGGGGGCGGCCCAGTTGACGACCTTGCCGGCGCGGAAATAGAGCTCCTTTACCAGCGTGTAGCCAAGCGCGTCGTTCACCTTTAAGATGAGCTCGCGCTTGAGGAAGCTCAACTGCTGCATCCAGGGCGCGCTGTCGACGGTGACCGTGAGGGTGCCGTCGCGGAAGGCGGAAGGCTGGGCGTGGTTGGCGATGCGGCTTCCTACCGCACGCTCCCAGATCCCCCAGATGCGCCCCTCCCGGATACGCGTCTCGGCCGGAGTCCCCTTGAGCATGGTCGAAAGGAGATCGGAGACCGCCGCCGGCCGGCGCATCCTGGGACGTTTGTCATTCCGGCTCAACGGGATTCCTCTTGCGATAGAGGCGTCCGCCGAGGATCTGGCCGGTGACGGCACCGGCGAGGGTGAACGGGATGAACTGCCATCCCAGCCCCGTCTTGATCCTGGCGTAGATGATGATGGGAATCGTGATGTGGACGTAGAAGTACCAACCGAAGGAGAACTTCCGGCACCCCTGCCGCTGGAATCCCATGGGGACGTTGATGGTGATGGCCCCGAGGACCAGGGCTGCTACTAAGAGTGCTGTATGCATTCGTTACCTCGCGCAGCAGATATTATGAGGTAAGCTCACCATTGTCAATTCGGTTGTGCGGCAATACAGAGAACCTCCCTCACCCGGCCTCCGGCCATCTGAGTATTATCCACGCCGTGCGCGAAGCCGACGAAACAAAAGGAGTCGTTGTGGTAAAGGATGGAGATTACGTCGCCGTTTTCAACTCGGTACACCGGGTGATGGAGGCGGAGCGGCTTTTAAAGGATAAGAAACTGAAGATCCTGGTGATTCCGGCCCCCCGCGCGCTGGCGGCGGACTGCGGTCTGGCCCTCAGGTACTCGGAGGATTTGCGCGAGGAGGTGGAGGCACTTCTGACCGCCGCCGAACTCCTCCCGCGCCATCTTTACCGGAAACAGGGTGACACTTTCGTGGAAATAGGAGCCAAAGCATGAAGAGTCTGGACGTAAGGGGCATGGCCTGCCCGATGCCGGTCGTGTCGGTGAAACGGGCGCTGGAGAGCGCCGAGGGAGGGGTGCGGGTTCTGCTCGACGACGGCGCTCCCCGCGAGAATGTGACGCGCTTCGCCACCGGGCGGGGATACACCGTAACCGAGGAGGCGGTCGAGGGGGGCTTCGCCCTCGCCATCACCGGCGGAGAGCAGCAGCCGGCCGAACCGGCCGCCGCCAAGGAGGGTCCGGTCGTCATGCTGGTCGGGGCCGATCGTCTGGGAGAGGGGCCGGAGGAGCTTGGCCGTCTCCTGATGAAGAACTACATCATCACGCTCCTGGACCTCGACAAGCTCCCGGACCGGATATTTTTCGTCAATTCCGGCGTTCTTTTGACGGTCGAGGGATCCGAGGTGCTCGAGGCTTTGGAGGCGCTCGGTAACCGCGGCGTGGAGGTCCTCTCCTGTGGCGTCTGCCTCGATTATTTCAAGAAGAGGGAGCAACTCGCGGCCGGGGCGGTCACCAACATGTTTACCATCGCCGAAAGTATGATGAAGGCCGGCAACGTGGTGAGGCTGTAAAGGCGAGCGTAACCTCTGATGCTCCGGATATTTTTCTTGACAATACCGGCTTTTTTCTACTAAATTGACTCTCTTGCCGCGGGATACCTGCGTGCCGACACCGGCGCCCGCCCCGGTTTTGTAGATAATAACCGTTGGAAAACGGGACGTTATAGGGTTTGCATGTTCGCCACTTTATCCGATAAGCTCGACCTGGTTTTTAAGAAGCTCCGCGGCCAGGGGGTGATGACCGAGGACAACGTCAAGGATGCGCTGCGTGAAGTACGCTTGGCGCTTCTCGAGGCGGACGTCAATTTCAAGGTCGTCAAGGACTTCATCGAAAAGGTGCGGACCCGGGCGGTCGGCACCGAGGTGCTGCAGAGCCTGGCCCCCGGCCAGCAGGTCATCAAGATTGTCCACGACGAGCTCGTCGAGCTCATGGGCGGCAGCGAGGATAACTCGCTCGATCTCGCCGCCAAGCCGCCGGTCGCCATCATGATGGTCGGTCTCCAGGGCGCCGGTAAGACTACCTCCTGCGGTAAGCTGGCCCGCCACCTGAAGTCGCAGAGGAAAAAGCCGCTGCTGGTTCCCGCCGACGTTTACCGCCCGGCCGCCATCGAGCAGCTTAAAGTGCTCGGCCGTCAGCTCGCTATCGAGGTCTTCGATTCCACCGCCGACCAGAAGCCGCTCGACATCTGCCGTAACGCGACCCGCTACGCGGCCCTGAACGGGTTCGACGTGGTGATCTACGATACCGCCGGCCGTCACCAGATCGACGACTACCTGATGAGCGAGCTGGAAGGGATCCGGGACGAGCTGGCTCCCCGCGAGATCCTCTTCGTCGCCGACGCCATGACCGGCCAGGAAGCGGTTAACGTCGCCTCCGGCTTCAACGATCGCCTCGGGATTACCGGCGTGGTGCTCACCAAGCTCGACGGCGACGCCAAGGGTGGCGCGGCGCTCTCCATCAAGGCGGTCACCGGCAAGCCGGTCAAGTTCGTCGGCCTCGGCGAGAAGATGGACGCGCTCGATGTCTTCCACGCCGACCGTCTGGTTTCCCGCATCCTCGGCATGGGCGACGTCCTCACCCTGATCGAGAAGGCACAGGCCACCTTCGACGAGAAAGAGTCCGAGCGGCTCCAGCAGAAGATGAAGAAGAGCGGCGGGACCTTCGACCTGGAGGATTTCCGCAGCCAGCTTCAGCAGATAAAGAAGATGGGGTCGCTCGAGTCCATCATGTCGCTCATCCCCGGCATGGGTAAGGCGATGAAGCAGATGCAGGGCGCCCAGCCCTCCGAGAAGGAGCTGAAGAGGATCGAGGCCATCATCGATTCCATGACTCCCAAGGAGAGGGCCAACCCCGGGGTCATCAACGGCAGCCGCCGGCTGAGGATAGCTAAAGGGAGCGGCACCCAGGTGCAGGAAGTGAATCAGCTTCTCAAGAGGTTCGCTGAGGCACAGCGGGTTGTGAAGCAGCTTCAGAAGATGGGCCCCAAGGGACTTCTCAAGGGGATGAAGGGAATGGGTAAGGGAATGTTACCCTTTTAACGCATTCTCTTTGACGGCTGCTATAAATAGAGTAGAGTTAGTTAAATCTGTATACGAGACACACACTAATACCCAATTGCGGATCTTAGATCCGAGAACACCAGGAGGAAGCAAATGGCAATAAAGATCAGACTTGCACGTGCGGGCGCAAAGAAGAAACCCTTTTACCAGGTGGTGGTAGCCGACTGCCGCAGCCGTAGGGACGGACGCTTCATCGAGAACGTCGGTACCTACGACCCGAACAAAAACCCGGCTGAATACCGTCTCGAAGAAGGGAAAACTCTTGAGTGGCTCGGCAAAGGTGCCCAGCCGACCGACACTGTCAAGCAGATCCTGAAGAAAACCGGCATCTGGGAGAAATTCGTCTCTCCGGCCGCTTAATTCTCG
This sequence comes from Geomonas sp. Red32, assembly GCF_023652955.1. Lineage (GTDB taxonomy): Bacteria > Desulfobacterota > Desulfuromonadia > Geobacterales > Geobacteraceae > Geomonas. The sequence continues at coordinate 145,764 of NZ_JAKLOY010000010.1, forward strand.
TTAGCTCCGGTACACCGGATATCCCACCCTACAGAGGATAGCGCCATGAAAGAGCTTGTAGAGACCATTGCCAAGGCACTTGTTGATGACCCCACCCAGGTTCGCGCAACCGAGGAGTTGGAAGAAGACACCACCGTCATCAAGCTCACCGTTGCGAAGGAAGACATGGGCCGCATCATTGGCAAGGAAGGACGTACTGCCAAGGCGATTCGCACCCTTCTCAACGCAGTCTCAACCAAGGATAACAAGAAGGCCATCCTAAAAATCGTAGAGTGATAGATGTCCAGTAGTAACAAGGTATTGATCGGTAAGATCCAGGCGCCGCATGGGATCAAGGGACAGTTGCGTGTCATTCCCTTTGCCGGTGATGCCTCAAGTATCTCGGAGCTTAAGAGCGTTTTCTTGAAATCGCCGGCCGGTGCCATGGAGGAATTCTCCGTGGCATCGGCCAAGTCTCACGGCCAGCGGGTGATCCTCACCCTGAAGCCTTTTGACAATATCAACCAGGTGCTGCAGCTCGTGGGGCGTGAGATCTACGCCGACCGGGGTGCACTTCCCGAGCTTCCCTCCGACGAGTTCTACTGGTCGGACCTCCTGGGACTTACGGTAGCAACCGAGGAGGGGGAAGAGCTCGGCCAGTTGGTCGACATCATCGAGACCGGCTCCAACGACGTCTACGTGGTCAAGTATCAGGGGCGCGAGCTCCTCATCCCGGCCCTGGACGACGTCGTGGTGGCGGTCGATGTCGCCAGCGGGCGGATGACGGTCTCTCTACCCGAGGGGCTGCTCGAGCTATGAAGTTCGACATCCTGACCCTTTTCCCCGCCATGTTTGACGGGCCGCTGACCGAGAGCATCATCAAGCGCGCCACCGAGAACGGCCTGATCGAGATCGGCCTCCACAACATCCGTGACTGGGCCCTCGACAAGCACGCCACCGCCGACGACTCTCCCTACGGAGGGGGCGCCGGGATGGTGATGAAGGTGGAGCCCCTGGCGGGCGCCATCGAGGCGGTCAAGGAGAAGAGTCCCCGGTCGAAGGTGATCCTGACCACCCCGGCGGGACGTCCTTTCTCCCATCAGGTGGCCGAAGGGCTCTCCCGCGAGGAAGGGCTCATCATCATCTGCGGACGCTACGAAGGGGTCGACGAGCGGGTACGCACCCTGTTCGTCGATGACGAGATTTCCCTTGGCGATTTCGTGCTGACCGGCGGAGAGATCGCCGCCATGGTCATCGTCGACGCCGTTTCCAGACTGGTCCCCGGAGTGTTGGGGCACGACGATTCGGCCCAGTACGACTCTTTTGCCGACGGGCTTTTGGAATACCCGCAGTACACGAGGCCCCCCGAATTCAGGGGCGAGAAGGTTCCCGACATCCTTCTTTCCGGCAACCATGCCGGGATCGCCAAGTGGCGCAGGAAGGAGCAGTTCCGGAGAACGCTCGCCTCCCGGCCCGAGCTCCTCGAGAACATCGAGTTGAGCAAGGCCGACAAAAAGTTGCTGGCCGAGGTACAGAAATGAGCTTGGCCGGTAATTTCAGCATCGCCCTGATCCACTACCCGGTGTACGACAAGAACCGGGACATCGTGGCCACCGCGGTCACCAACCTGGACGTCCACGACATAGCCAGGAGCGCACGCACCTACGGGTTATCGCGCTACTACGTCGTGACCCCGGTGGAGGATCAACGGAACCTGGTCGAGAAGATCAGGACTCACTGGCTGGAAGGTTGGGGTTCGACCTACAACCCGAAACGGAAGATGGCGCTGGAGCTTTTGCAGACTGAAAAGAGTCTGGCCGATGCCGTCGCCGATATCGAGAAACGTACCGGAAAGCGTCCCAAGGTCGTGGTAACCGGCGCCGCGGGTCGGCCAAACAGCGTCACCTTCGCAGAACTGAAGGGGCTGATGGAGTCGAACCCGGAGGAGCCTTTTTTGCTGTTGCTCGGGACCGGGTGGGGGCTGACTGAGCAGGTATTCAACGCCAGCGACTACGTGCTGGAGCCGATCAGTGCGGGTGGGGATTACAACCATCTGTCGGTCAGGTCAGCCGCCGCGATTATGCTGGATAGGCTTTTCGGAAGGTAAAGTTTTAAGAGAAAACGAAGCCGGCTTTTTGCCAATAACATCAACTTGTAAGTCTAGAGGTTCCAGATAAGGGAGGAAGTGCAACATGAACAAGATTGACATGCTCGAACGCGAACAAATGAAGAAGAACATCGCCAAGTTTGTCCCGGGCGATACCGTTAAGGTTCAGGTAAAGATCGTCGAAGGCGACAAGAGCCGTATTCAGGCTTTCCAGGGCGTCTGCATCGCCCGCACCGGCGGCGGCGTCCGCGAAGCCTTCACCGTCCGTAAGATCTCCAACGGCGTTGGCGTCGAGAGGGTTTTCCCGCTCCACTCGCCGTCCGTCGAGACCATCGAAGTCGTGACCCGCGGTCAGGTCCGTCGCGCCAAGCTCTACTACCTCCGCAAGCTGCGCGGTAAGGCTTCCAGGATCAAAGAAAGAAAATACGTCGCCGGCCAGTAATTTTACAGGCCCGCTACGAAAAGCCCCGGTCAACGACGCCCGGGGCTTTTTTTATGCCCGAAGTTTAAGTTTACTCCGGGGGCGTTTGCCAGTAACTATCTCCACATTCAAATCGGGGCACCTCTCTTTTAAGCGGAGATGCCTTAGAAACTGGAAGGTTTGTCATGATGGCTGGACTGTTTCCCGAAGACAATTCGCCTATCGACCTCTTGGCTTGCGAAGAACAGGCTCTGCGCCAGGGGTACGGCATCATCGCCGGGGTGGACGAAGCCGGGCGAGGTCCGCTGGCGGGACCGGTCGTGGCCGCGGCGGTCATCCTTCCCCCGGGCCTCATTATCCCCGGCGTCAACGACTCGAAGCAGGTGACCGAGGCGATGAGGACGCAGCTTTTCGACGTGATCCACCGCGAGGCGATATCGGTCGGGGTCGGGATCTGCGACCATGAAGCCGTCGACCGTTTCAACATCCTCCAGGCGACCCTCAAGGCGATGCGGCAGGCGGTGGAAAGTCTGACCCCGAAGCCGGATTTCATCCTCATCGACGGCATATCCAACATCCCGATGAACGTCCCGCAGCGGACCGTCAAGCAGGGGGATTCGCGCAGCATCTCCATCGCGGCGGCCTCCATCATCGCCAAGGTGACCCGTGACCGGATGATGCTGGAATACGACGTCCAGTATCCCGGTTACGGCTTTGCAAGCCACAAGGGATACGCCGCAGCATCGCACCTGGCGGCCATCGCCGAACTCGGCCCGTCCCCCATCCACCGGAAGACCTTCCGCGGCGTCAAGGAGCACCTTCCCGCTCCGCCGCCCAGCGATAATCCCGCAGGAAGTAACGGCTCCTTCAGCTTCTAAGACGCAAGGGATTGGCACCGCCGGTGCTTGTCCATCATGCTGAAGCTTCCCCCCCCGCGCGACCGGTACAGCCCGGGCCGGCTTCCCCCACCCCCCCGGCCCCCTCCCTCCAGGGGAGGGGGGGAGTTGTTCTCAGCAGTGTTAGAGATCTTGCTGTAAACTCTTCATGACCGTAACCCGGGGAAGGGGGGCTCGTGCGAGGGCAGGACGGGAACAGCGAAAAGGGCGAAGCCGGCGAGTCAATCGCCGCCACCTACCTTGTGGGGCAAGGTTTCAAGGTGGTGGAGCGGAACTTTCGCTGTGTCTGCGGTGAGGTCGATATCGTGGCCCGGGACGGAAGAACTATTGTCTTTGTCGAGGTGAAGTGCCGCAACAACCGGCTTTACGGCCCTCCCCAGCTTGCCGTGACACCTTTCAAGCAGCGGCAGATTTCCAAGGCCGCCCTCGTCTGGCTTTCCAAAAGAAAACTCTTCGATGCCGAGGCCCGCTTCGATGTGGTGGCGATCGTTCTTCATAAGCACGATCTGCCGGAGATCGAGCATATAAGAAACGCCTTCGAATTGGCGTATTAGATGTAGAACCTAGAACTTGTTTTCGGAGGTTTCCATGCAGGCAGTACCGGTAATCTATCGTCTCGCCATCTCGCTATGGCTTGGTGGCGCAGCCCTTTTTACTTTTGTCCTCACTCCGCTTCTCTTCAAAAACGAAACCCGCGATACCGCCGCCCGCATCGTCGGGCTCTTCTTCCCCGGCTATTTCCGCTGGGGTGTCGCCTGCGGCGTCATCGCCCTCGTCTGCCGGTTGGTCATGGCCGGGAAAGGGACCGTCATCCCCTCCATCATCCTCGCGGTGATGCTGACGCTCTCCTCGATCCAGGCGTTCTACATCGAGCCGAAGGCCGCCGAGCTCAAGCGCCAGATCGTCTCCTTCGAAACGACTCCTAAAGACCATCCCCTTCGCCAGCAGTTCTCAAAGCTGCACGGCGTCTCCGCAGTCTGCAACCTTTCCGTTATCGCCGGCGGCGTCGCGTTGGTCATCATGCTTTAAGGCCAGCCTCTCCCCCGAAAAGTGGGAATCAGGTCCCCCCCTTGTCAAAGGGGGGGCAGGGGGGATTTTAGCCTCTGCTGGCCGGGGAGCTCGTCGGACCATGCTGGCCGACAGGGTGTCTTCGTGGTGGCTTCCCCCACCCCCTGGCCCCCTCCCTCAAGGGGAGGGGGAATCGGTAAGCCCCGAAAAAATTGAAATCCCCTCCTCGCTATGCTAGTAATGAAGAAAAATTTCCGGAGACACTCATGAATTTCACTGTTGCCCTCGCCCAGATCAAGCCGAAGTTGGGCTGCCTGGGCGACAACATGTCGATTATCGAGTCTGCCATTGAAAAGGGGGTGGCGGACGGAGCGGACCTCATCGTCTTCCCCGAACTGGCTCTTACCGGCTACTTCCTCAAGGACCTGGTGCCGGACGTGGCACTGAGCCTCGATGCCCCCGAGATCCAGAAGCTCAAAGAACTCTCCAAGCGCATCTCCATCGCCATCGGCTTCGTCGAGGTCTCCGCCGACTACCGCTTCTTCAATTCGGCCCTCTACCTCGAAGGGGGAGAGATCCTGCACGTTCACCGCAAGGTGTACCTCCCGACCTACGGCCTGTTCGACGAGCAGCGCTACCTCGCCAGGGGCGAGCGCTTCCGCGCCTTCGATACCCGCTTTGGGCGGTTCGGCATCCTCATCTGCGAAGACATGTGGCACCTTTCGGCGCCCTACATCCTCGCCATGGATAACGCCACCACGCTGATCTGTCTGTCGTCGAGCCCCGGCCGGGGCGTGAGCGGCACTGAAGAGCTTGGTTCGTCGGCCGCCTGGCAGAAGCTCACCTCCACCACCGCGATGTTCCTCAACTGCCGGGTCCTCTACTGCAACCGGGTCGGCTACGAGGACGGCATCAACTTCTGGGGCGGTTCCGAGGTCGTCGCACCTTCCGGGCAGGTGCTGGAGCGCTCCAAGATGCTCGAAGAGGATTTCCTGACGGTGAAGGTGGACGAAGGGGCCCTGCGGCGTGAGCGGATCTTCTCTCCCATGATGCGGGACGAGAACATGGGGATCACCTTGAAAGAACTCAAACGTATCGACAGGGAGAACAGTCGCTGATGGGTGCGCTATCTGTGAACACCGCGCTGTTGCGCGATATCCTGGTCGGCTTCGTCCGCGACGAGGTGACCAAGGTAGGGGTGAATAAAGGGGTGCTCGGCCTGTCCGGCGGAATCGATTCCGCGCTGGTGGCCTTCATCGCCGCCGAGGCGCTCGGGCCGGAGAACGTCTACGCCTACACCATGCCGTACCGTACCTCCAACCCGGAGAGCGAGGCCCACGCCAAGCTTTGTGCCGACAAGCTGGGGATCAACTACAAGGTGATCGAGATCACCCCGATGGTCGACGCCTACTTCCAGATGATCCCCGACGCCGACAACATGCGGCGCGGCAACAAGATGGCCCGCGAGCGGATGACGATCCTGTACGACCATTCGGCAGCGGTCGGCGGCCTGGTGCTCGGCACCAGCAACAAGACCGAGCTGCTCTTGGGCTACGGGACCCTGCATGGCGACATGGCCAGTGCGCTCAACCCCATCGGCGACATCTACAAGAGCCAGGTCTGGGAGCTTTCGGAGGCGATGGGGGTTCCGCGCGAGATCATCGAGAAGAAACCTTCCGCCGACCTCTGGGCTGGCCAGACCGACGAGCAGGAGCTGGGCTTCACCTACCGCGAGGCCGACGAACTGCTCTTCCGGATGGTCGACCAGCGGATGAGCCGCGAGGAGTTGATCGCCGAAGGGTTCGATCCCGCCTTCATCGACAATGTCCATCGCAAAGTCCAGGGGAGCCATTTCAAGCGCCGCCTCCCGGTCATCGCCAAGGTCTCCAACCGCACCATCGACCGCGACTTCCGCTACGCGCGGGACTGGGGGAAATAGTTGTCCGGTACCCTGTACATCGTCGCCACTCCGATCGGTAACCTCGAAGACATCACGCTGCGCGCCCTCCGGATCCTCAAGGAGGTCGACCTGATCGCCGCCGAGGACACCCGCCACACGCGCAAGCTCCTTACCCATTTCGGCATCTCCCGCCCGCTCACTTCCTACTTCGACCACAACAAGGAGGTGAAGGGGAACTTCATCCTCGATCAGCTGGAGAAGGGGGCGAATGTGGCGCTGGTGACCGATGCCGGCACTCCCTGCGTCTCCGATCCCGGCTACCAGATCGTCCGCGACGCCTGGGCCGCGGGCTACACGGTGGTCCCCATTCCGGGCGCCTGCGCGGCCATCGCCGCCCTTGCCGCCTCCGGGCTTCCGAGCGATCTCTTTACCTTCGCCGGGTTCCTCTCCAACCGTCATGGGCGCAGGAGGGAGAAGTTGCAGGAACTCTCCAAGCTGCCCGGCCTCATCATCTTCTACGAGGCCCCGAAACGGCTCCTCACCACGCTGCGCGACATGCTGGAGATCCTCGGCGACCGGCAGGTCGTCATCGCCCGCGAGCTCACCAAGATGTACGAGGAGTTTCTGCGGGGAAGGCTCTCTGAGCTGATCGCGCGTGCGGAGGAGGTGCCGGTCCGGGGAGAAGTGGCCATCCTGATGTCGCCGTCGGACCAGCCTGAGCTTCCGGATACTCCGGCGATGGAGGAGTTGCTGCGGCGCTACCTGGCGTCGGGGGAATTCTCCCTCAAGGACGCGGTGAAGCAGGTGACCAAGGAGACCGGACTGGCGAAGAGCGTGGTGTATGCCGAGGCGCTTCGGCAGAAAGGGTGATGCACTCTTTTACTCCCCCCTTTGAAACCGCTCTTCAGAGAATCATGGTAACGCCGCTGGCCTACCGTTCCCCCCTTGTCAAAGGGGACTTCAATTCTCCCCGGCGTTTCTCGGAAGAACTTTTCTCAGAGGGGGATCTCCCTTGCCGCTCCGTTTTCCGTAGCTCCCTTCTCCAGTACCAATCCCATCCCTACCGGCTCCCTCGCCACTTCCGGCTTCAATTCGAAGTGCCATTTCCATACCTCGTAGAGTGGCGGATATACCAGCAGTTCCAGCAGGAATGAGCTGAAGATGCCGCCGATCATCGGCGCCGCGATGTGTTTCATCACGTCGGAGCCGGTTCCGGTCGACCACATGATCGGCACCAGCCCGACGAACATGGTGGCGGTGGTCATGAACTTCGGCCGGATCCTCTTGGCAGCCCCTTCCACGATCGCTTCCCGCAGCCGGGCCAGCGTCATCATCCCCCCGGACTGGCGGGCGTTCCGGTAGGCGAGATCCAGGTAGAGGAGCATGAAGACGCCGGTCTCGGCATCGACCCCGAGGAGGGCGATGAGCCCCACCCAGACGCCGACGCTCAGGTGGTAGCCGAGCACCCAGAGGAAGAGGAACGCTCCCACCGCGGAGAAGGGGGCGGCCAAGAGGACGATGGAGCTTTTCACCAGCGAGCGGGTGTTCAGATAGAGCAGACCGAGGATCAGCAGCAGGGTGGCGGGAACCACCAGGGTCAGGCGGTCCTTGACCCGTTGCATCGCCTCGTACTGTCCGCTCCAGGTGATGGCGGCTCCCGGGGGGAGCTCCACCTTGGCACGGAGTAGCGGCGCGGCCTCCTCCACGAAACTCTCCGGGTCGCGGCCGGCCAAGTCCACGAAGACATAGCCGGTGATCAGCCCGTCCTCGTTGCGGATCATCGAGGGGCCGGTGGTCACCGCGATGGTTGCCAACTCGCCCAGCGAAACCTGCCCCTTTCCCCCCTTCACCGAGACTGGAACCCTCCGTAGCGCATCGAGATCCCCACGGAAATCACGCAGCAGCCGCACGTTCACTTCGTACCTTTCGCGTCCCTGGATAGTGGTGGTGACGTTGTCGCCGCCGATCGCGCTCTGCACCACCCCCTGGGCCTCCTCCATGCTCAGTCCGTAGCGGGCCAGGGCGTCGCGGTTCCAGCCGATGTCGAGGAAGTACCCGGCTCCCGTCCGTTCCGCGAAGACGCCGCGGGCACCCTTCAGGGGGCGGAGAAGGCCTTCCACCTGGGTTCCGATCTTCTCGACCTGGGCAGGGTCGGCACCGCTGATCTTGAGACCGAGCGGGGTGCGGATCCCGGTGGTCAGCATGTCGATTCTCCCCTTGATCGGCATGGTCCAGGAGTTGGATACCCCGGGAAGCTTGAGCGCCTCGTTCAACTGGTTGACCAGTTCCTCGCGGGAGAGCCGGTCGGGGGTGATCCGGCGCAGCGCAGGCTTCATCCATTCCGGTGCCCACGACGAATACCAGGTCGCCACGTGGCGCCACTGGTCGTGCGGCTTGAGCACGATGACGGTCTCCAGCATGGAAAGGGGGGCCGGATCGGTAGCACTCTCCGCGCGTCCCGCCTTCCCGAGTACCTGCTGGACCTCGGGGAACCGGCTGATGATCCGGTCCGTCACCTGGAGAAGTTTCTGCGCCTCGGCTACCGAAATCCCCGGCATGGTGGTCGGCATGTAGAATAGCGACCCTTCGTCGAGGGGCGGCATGAATTCACTCCCCAGTTTGCCGACCACCGGCATGGTCGCGATCACCACAGCGACCGCCCCGCCGAGTACCAGCCATTTCCAGCGCAGTGCCCAGTTAACCACCGGCTCGTAGATCCGGATCAGGAAGCGGCTCAAGGGATGCTCCTGTTCCGAGCGGAACCGGCAGGCGGTTACCGAGTTCAAAAGCGAGCTAAAGAACCGGGGACGGAATTCGAAATGGCGGGTGCGGGTGATCAGCACCCTGAGGGCCGGATCGAGGGTAATGGTAAGAACGGCGGCCACCGCCATGGCTAGGGTCTTGGTGGAAGCGAGCGGCTTGAACAGGCGCCCCTCCTGGGCCTCCAGTGCGAAGACCGGGAGAAAGGCTGCCGCGATCACCAGGAGCGCGAAGAAGCTCGGCCCCCCCACCTCTTTGATGGCGGAGACCACGATGGATTTCTGATCGCCCACCCTGCCACCAGCTTCCCAGGCCTCCAGTTTCTTGTGGGTCTGTTCGACCACCACGATGGAGGCGTCAACCAGGGCGCCGATGGCGATGGCGATTCCCCCGAGCGACATGATGTTGGCATTGATTCCCATTAGGCGGAGCGGAATGAAAGAGATCAGCACGGCAAGCGGAATGGTCACCGCGGGAATGGCCGCGCTGGCGGGGTGCCAGAGGAATAGGAAGATGACCAGCATGACGGTGGCGACCACCTCCACCAAGGTCCCTTTGAGCGTGTCGATGGCGGCCCGGATGAGAGTGGACCGGTCGTAGACGGGGACAACCTTAACCCCTTTCGGGAGCCCCGGTTCGATTTCTTTGAGCTTCGCCTTGACCCGCTCGATCACCTGGAGCGCGTTTTCCCCCTGCCGCATCACCACGATGCCGGAGACGGTGTCTCCTCTGCCGTCCAGGTCGGCCACCCCGCGCCGAAGATCGGGGCCGGTGCCCACCACGCCGAGGTCGCGCACCCGGATGGGAGTCCCGTTATCGTCGGCCGCCACCGCGATGGCACCGAACTCCTCCGGAGAGCGAGCATAGCCGCGCCCGCGGACCATGTACTCGCTCCCTCCGAACTCGATGAGCCTCCCGCCGGTCTCGCTGTTGCCAGCGCGGACGGCATCGACCACTTGGTTGATGGAGATACCGTAGGAGCGGAGCCGGTTGGGATCGAGGTTCACCTGGTACTGGCGGACGAAGCCTCCTACCGGTGCCACCTCGGCCACTCCGGGGACTGACTTCAGATAGTACCGGAGATACCAGTCCTGGTAGGAACGGAGGTCGGAGAGGCTGTGATTGCCGGTGGTGTCGACCAGCGCGTACTGGTACACCCACCCGAGCCCGGTGGCGTCGGGGCCGAGTTCGCTCTTCACCCCCTGGGGAAGGCGCTGCTGGACCGAGGAGAGGTATTCGAGCGTGCGGCTGCGGGCCCAGTAGATGTCGGTCCCTTCCTGGAAGATGACATAGACGAAGGAGTAGCCGAAGTCGGAGAAGCCACGCACCGTCTTCACTTTGGGTGCCCCGAGCATGGCCGAGACGATCGGGTAGGTCACCTGGTCCTCTACCAGGTCGGGGCTGCGGTCCCACCGGGAGTAGATGATGACCTGGGTGTCGGAGAGATCGGGAAGGGCATCCACCGGGAGCCGCTTGAGCGACCACCATCCCATCACCGCCGCCACCAGGGCGACGGTCAGTATCATGAACGGCCTGCGGGCCGAGAATTCGATCACGCGGTCTATCATGGCGTGCTCCTTTCAGTCGTCGCGGTGCGCCATCGCCTCGTGCCGGTTCATCGCCCCGTGCCGGTGATTCATGCCTTCGTGGGCGTGCCCGCGGCCATCGTCATCGCGGTGGCTTTCTGCCGCCCGGCTGGGGCCGCTCCGCCTCAGGTAGTTCTTCTTGCAGTCGTCGGAGCAGAAGTAGTAGGTGGTTCCCGCCACCTGGAGGAAGTGTCCATCGGCCCTGGCCTTGGCCTCGTCGACCGCCATTCCGCAGACCGGATCGATGTGGGTGGCCGGTCCCTGGGCGGAGGCGAGCTTCATGCGGCTTTCCGAGTCGAGGAGGAAGGTGCCGGAGGCGGCGATCTTCTCCCCTTCGGTGACACCGGCAAGGATCTCGACGCGCCCGCCGAAGCTGCGGCCGGTGACCACCTCGCGTGGCTCGAAGACTCCCTCGCTTCGCAGCACGTACACGATCTTCTTCGTCCCGGTATCAAGGAGCGCCTCGGATGGAATCCCCACCATGGCCGGGGCGCCCAGGGGGAGCTCCACGTCCACGAACATGTCGGGGCGCAGCACGTTGCCCGGGTTGTCCAGCTCGAGGCGAAGTTTCGTTGTCCGGCTCGCCCCGTCGAAGATCGGCTCGACCGAGCTCACCCGTGCCGTGAGGGTCAGGTTCCTGTTCGGTATCGACACCGTCACCTTTGTCCCGGGCCGGGTCCGCTCCGCCTCGTCACCGTAGAGGTCGGCCAGCACCCAGACATGGGAGAGGTCGGCGATCCGGTACAGCTCGCTCCCCTTGTCGAGTTTCTGGCCGGGGGAGACGTTTCGGGAGAGGACGATGCCGCTGCCGGGAGAGACCAGCCGCACGCTCTCGGTGGCCTTCCGGGTTCTCGCCATCTCGGCGAGCTGGGCCTCGCTCATCCCCAGGTTCAACAGGGCGTTACGGTAGGTTTGCAGGTTGCTGTCGTTGTATTCCTGGGCGGCGGCCGGGAGGCTTCCCCGGGAGACGGCGGCCCGTTCGCTGGCGGACAGCGCGTAGACATAGGTCTGGATGGCGGAGAGAAATTCGGGCGCGTAGAAGGAGAGGAGCGTTTCGTTTTTACGGACGGCGCTTCCGGTGGTGGCTTCCCCTACCTGCTGGACCCAGCCGTCCACCGCCGCGGTTACCCGGTACACCCGTCTCTCGTCAGGCACGACCCGGCCGGGCAAGCGGAGGGAGGCTCGGGCGGAGCTCCGTTCGACGGTGGCGAGCTTGACTCCGATGGTCTGTAGCTGCTGGGCAGAAACCTGGATCGCACCGGGCGGGAGCGATTTGCCGTCCCCGCCCCCCATGGAGCCGTCTTCGTAGACCGGCTCGAGCGGCATCCCGCAGTCGGGGGCCACCCCCGGCTTGTCGGAGTGGTAGGAGGGGTGCATCGGATCGACGTAGAAAAGGATTTTTTTGCCGTCGGCGGCGGAGGAAACCAGGGAGCCGTGGCTTACCCATCTTCCGGCGATGAAAGCGGTGCCTACCAGCAGCAGGACCAGGATGGTGGACGTTAACCTGCTCATGACAGCCTCCTGCGGCCCCTCCCGGAGGAGGGGCCCTATGTAAAGCCATGGCGCCCCGGCGGTAGCCGGCGTAGGGAGCGTTCCCTCGCGTCCGGCTGGCCGGGGCCCGTCATCGGCTCACTTCTTGACGTTGTACGGACGCATCATCTCGTTATCCTCGTGGTCGAGGATGTGGCAGTGCCAGACGTAGCCGGGGCCGCCGGTAGCATCGAAGGGGTAGAGGTTGACCCCTACCATCGACCTTCCCACCGGCGTCGTGGTCGGTGCCCAGCGGATCACCAGCCGGAGCACCTCGCCCGGCATCGACCGGATGGTGTCTTTGTAGCCGCTCTCGCCAGGCTCGGGAGGCATTGGTTTGCCGACCAGGAACGGAGTGATGGCGGGGTTCCCTCCCAGGGCGCCATCGGCGTTGAGGACCCCGTAGGGAAGCGGCGGCCCGTAGTTGGGGCAATACTGCTCGAACTGGCATCCGGCAGGAAGCGCCACCGGACCGTGTCCGAAGGCCTTGGTCCAGGCACCGGCGACCAGGAGGTTGCCGTTGGCGTCGAAGGTGCCGAGGTAGCGGTCAACATCGTAGGCTTGGCGGTTCAGGATCTGCGGCTGGACCAGGTGCGTGTGGATCGGATGGGCGTCGGCGGTCAGGTTGATGATCTCCCAGAGCTCGGTAGAGCCGATCCGCGGCTGCTCGGTCACCCCATCCGGGAAGGAGGCGATGCTGGGGTTCTTGAGGCCGTTGAAATCGGAGTTGTTGAGCATGACCTCCACCGGTCCTCCGGGGCCCTCGAACTCTTTGAGCACCAGTTGCCGTTTGCGGTCGATCTTGACGGCGGGGGCCAGGTGGCCGTGGCCGTCGGTCAGCCTGACCATCGGGGTCTGGCGCTTGCACTCGCCCGTGGCGGGACGGCAGCTATTGTCGGCAACCGCATGGGAGCCGACCCTGAACTGCATGATGCTCGCCATCTGCGGCTGGTCGGCCGGCAGCATCTGCCCTGGGTTGGCCGGGTCGGGATAAGGCACCGGGTACAGGCCGTCAGGATAGGGGACCGGGGCGTCGTTGGTCACCGTGATCGTCTTACCGGCCAGTTTGGAGAAGTCGACGATCAGGTCCACCCGTTCGCCCGGGGCGATCTTGACCTGGGTGACTGGTACCGGGCGGTCGAGGTAGTTGTCGTCGGCACCGATCTGGTAAACCACCGCGTTGCCGAAGGCCAGGTTGAAGACCCGCGCGTTGGAAGCGTCCAGAAGGCGGAGGCGGTAGCGGCGGGGCTCGACGTTCATGAACGGCCACGGTCTGCCGTTGACGATGGCGACGTCGCCGATGAACTCGGGGATCCAGTACGGGTGGATGTCCGGGTTGGTCGGGGGGCCGTTGAGGTTCCCCAGCGGGTTACCGGTGGCATCAACCGGACCGCTGCCGTCAGGGAAGAAGAGCTGGCTGTTGGTGTCGAACAGCCGGTCCTGGAGCGCCATCTCCACCTCGTAGGCGCCGGACGGGAGGTTCTTCGGCTCGTTTTTCTGGTCGCGCAGCAGGAAGAAGCCTGCCAGCCCGCCGGCGAAAACGGTGTCGCGGGTAGCGCCCAGGGTATGGTCGTGGAACCAGAGGGTCCCCGGCTCCTGGGTGTTGTTGTAGACGTAGACCGCGGAGCCGGGGCCGGCGTCGAAGAGGGAGCCGTAGGCGCGGCCTTTGCGTCCGTCGGCGGTGAACCATCCCTCGGGACCGCCGTCAAAGGCGGAGAAGACCTCCGCGCCGTGCATGTGCGGTACCGTCGGCGGCGATCCGGTGAAGGCGCGGCAGCAGGGATCGCCCGGGTTGCTGACGCAGTTCACCCCTTCGCTGCAGGTGTTCTTTTCGGGATTCGCCCAATCGATGGTCTGGTCGACGGTGACAAGACCCTGGACCAATCCCGGGCTGAAGGGATAGTTGGCCGGCTGGCTGTTTGAGAAGTTGAAGCTCGGCAGGACGTTGACGTACTTGATGGTGGTCGGGATGTTACGGGTGGCGTCGATGGAAACTGCCGGCCAATTTGCCGGTCCTAGAACCTTGCCGGTCTTGGCGTCCGAGGTCTCATAGGCCCAGACCCGGGTCGGGTTGAACGTTACGGTGGGCGGTTGCTGTGCGGTCGGATCCAGCGCGGGACAGGAGACGGTCATCCCGTCGGGAAGCGATTGGACCTCGACCTCTTTCATCTTGACCGCGAGGAACGGGTGCGAGGCTGCCTGCACCCGGGGAGCAATGCCGGCCGGACCGAAGGTCGGCAGCGGTACGGAAAACTGCGGGATGCATTGCCCCGGCAGCCAGGTCTGGGGAACCAGGGTACTGGCCTCGGCCCCGGTGGCTGCTGCCGTCAGCAGTGCAGTGAAAAGTGCGAGACGGATCAACGTTGCTGTCTTCACCATGGGGTACCTCCTTCCAGAAACTACATGGGGGCTGTTCTGCCGCCCCTGAGGCGTGCGATATCCTCATTAAGAGCAAAGGGCGTACCCATGTGTAAGGATTTTTTCGTCAATGATACCGGCGGCTTGCAAGGTGGCCGTCGAGGGGGGCGAAAGGCAGGGGTGCGAAGAAATTCAATCCGGCGGCTACGGAGGGAAGGGGGAGTGTAATGTTATCGAGTGGTTATCGAGGGTATGCCATTTTGTTGCAAGAAACTCAAATATCGCACCCCTTTCGGTGGGGGTAAGGGGAGGGGATAGTGGTCATTGTGGTAGGGGAAAAGAGGAGGAGTGCCGTTGTATTGGTGAGAGCTTGGCGGGGGAAGGGCTGTGGTAGGAGCGAGGTTATTCCGGGCGAGGGTAGAAATATAAAGGGGGAGTGGCTCTGCCGGGGGCCACTCCCCCTCTCCTGTCTAGCTCGCGAAGTACCGCTTGAAGGCTTCCACCGTCCGCTCGACGCCTTCCCGGCTCACGTCGAGGTGGGTGACCAGGCGGATGGTCTCCCCTCTCCCGAGCCGGATCCCTTCGAGGGCCAAGGCTTCCCTGAGGTCGTCGGCCGTTCCGGCGGGAGGGGTGACATAGAGGATGTTGGTGCGGGGAGAGCTGACCCGCAACTCGCCGATCCTCCCGAGGCCTTCGGCAAGGAGCTCCGCGTTCCGGTGGTCGTCGGCCAGCCGGTCGATGTTGTGCTCAAGGGCATGGATGCCGGCGGCGGCGAGGATTCCCGCCTGGCGCAGACCGCCACCGGTGACCTTGCGCCAGCGGTGCGCCCGCTCGATGAACTCGCGGCTGCCGCAGAGGACCGAACCCACCGGAGCTCCGAGCCCCTTCGAGAGGCAGAAGGAGACGGAATCGAAACCTTCGGCGATTTCGGCAAGCGGTACGCCGAGGTACACCGCCGCGTTGGCCAGTCGGGCGCCGTCGAGGTGGAGGAGGAGGCCCCTTTGGGCGGCGAACTCCCGCACCTTGGCCAGGTAGTCGAGCGGCAGCACGATGCCGCCGGTGGTGTTCTCCAGGCAGATCAGGCGGGTCACCGCGTGGTGGTGGTCGGCCGGCTTGATGGCGCGGGCGATCTTTTCGAGATCGAGGGTGCCGTCGGCCTCGAAGTCGAGCGGCTGGGGCTGAATGCCCCCCAGGGCGGCCGCCCCGCCACCTTCCCAGCGGTAACAGTGGGCCTCCTGCCCGGCGATGTACTCGTCTCCCCTTCCGCAGTGGGTAAGGAGGGCGACCAGGTTGCTCATGGTGCCGCTGGGGAGGAAGAGGCCGGCTTCCTTCCCGAGCTTTTCGGCTGCCATCTCCTGCAACCGGTTGACGGTTACATCCTCGCCGTAGACGTCGTCCCCGACTTCGGCCCGGGCCATAACGCCGCGCATGGCATCGGAGGGGAGGGTCACGGTGTCGCTTCTCAAATCGATTACTTTCATACTCTCCTTCATCTGCCCTCACCCCCGGCTCTCTCCTCGGGAGGAACGGGTTCCCGCGCGAATCCCCTCCCCCTACAAGAGAGGGGTGAGTGAATCCCCTCGCCCTTTAGGGGTGAGGGTGCCCCGCACGGGCGGGTGAGGGTGCTTTTGACGTTTTACTCCTGGTGATGCTTAAACCTGCTCTCCCACAGCTTGTCGCTCCTGATCGAGGCCACCCGGTGGTCGGGGTTGGCTGCCAAGTGCCGCAGGATAGTGAAGACCGTTTCCACCTCTTCGGGACGGGCGAGCGCCATCGCGATGTCGGAACAGGTGAATTCCCGCACCGGCTGGCTGCGCAAGAGTTCGACGATCTCGTGCTGGAGCTTCAGGACGCTGCCGGCCGCCTTCTTCCCGGCCTCGACCCCTGGCTGGTGGTAGGCGTTGATGTTGACCAGCGAGGCGTAGAGTCCGACCGCCCGCTCGTAGAGGGCGATCAGCGCCCCCACGGTGAGCGGGGAGACCTCGTTGACCGTGATGGTGATCGACTCCCGCCCCTTCTCGTAGAGCGCCTCACGCGTCCCCTGGTAGAAGCCGGACAGGTAGTCCCCGGAGGTTGCTCCCGGGTCGACCGCCAGCGAGACCCCCTCCCGGTCCTTGAGTACCTCGATGAAGGTCGCGAAGAAGTTGGGAACCCCCTCCCTCAGCTGCTGCACGTAGGCGTGCTGGTCGGTCGATCCCTTGTTGCCGTACACCGAGATCCCCTGGTAGACGGCGGCGCCGTTGCGGTCGAGCTCCTTCCCAAGCGATTCCATGATGAGCTGCTGGAGGTAGCGGGAGAACAGAATGAGCCGGTCCTTGTAGGGGAGGATGACCATGTCTGCCTCTCCCTTACCCCGGGTCGCATGGAACCACGCGGCCGCCAAGAGTGCCGCCGGGTTCTTTCTGGTCTCACTCACCCTGGTGTGCTGATCGCAGATCCGGGCGCCGTCCAAGAGGAGGTTGATGTCGATTCCCTGCAGCGCGGCAGGAAGCAGCCCCACGGCTGAGGTCACCGAGGTCCTTCCCCCCACCCAGTCCCACATCGGGAAGCGCGCCAGCCATTTCTCCTCGGCCGCGGTACGGTCGAGCTCGCTCCCCACTCCGGTCACCGCCACCGCGTGGGCGGCGAAGTTAAGCCCCGCGCGGGTGAAGGCGTTGCGGGCCTCGAGCATCCCGTTGCGGGTCTCCTTGGTCCCCCCGCTCTTGGAAATCACCAGCACCAGGGTCTGCTGCAGACCGTTGCCGATCTCGGCGAGCACCCGGTCCATCCCGTCGGGGTCGGTGTTGTCGAAGAAGTAGGGGCGCAGCCGGTCGTGGGCTCCCCCGAGGCTGTCGGCCACGAACTCCGGTCCCAGGGCGGAGCCGCCGATGCCGATGATGAGGAGCCTGGTGAAGTGGACCCCGCCGGGGGCCGCGATGTTGCCGGCATGGACGGAGGCGGCAAAGGCCTTGACGGAGGCCTGGGTCCCGACGATCTCCTCGGCAAGTCCCGTCTCGGGAGCCAGCTCGGGAGCGCGCAGCCAGTAATGGCCGACCATCCGCTGTTCGTCGGGGTTGGCGATGGCCCCCTTCTCCAGTTCCGCCATCTCGCCGTAGGCCTTCTGCAGCCGGGGCTCCATCGACTCCATGAAATCCTCGCCGAAGTTCATCCGGCTCGTGTCCAGCGTCAGCCCGAGCTCAGGGGCGTGAAAGAGACGGTCCTTGAAACGTTCCCAAAGTTGAAGCCTCTGCATACAAACCTCCGTCGTCCTGGTATGGGCTATCGTGGCGTTGGTTCTCATGTGCGTCGCGGGATGATAGCACAGATTAAAATATATTCAAGTATCCGTGCATGGTTGGCGGCGCTTGGAGAGCCCGCGTGCTCATTAGTATACCAGCCGCGGTGGATTGATGAAGGTCAGCTCCTGTGCACGATGTGAACAGTTTGGCCGCCGTTATCATGAGTTCCTCGGGCGGTGGCCCGTTAACCTTCTGATCCGGCAGGGAAAATAAAAAGTGGCGGGAGGGGGTGGCGATTGGTACGGCTGTTGTAGAAGGTTAGGTGCAGGGAAACGGAACATCCTGCCCAAAGGAGTCAAAGATGAAGCCGTCAAAGGAGACCACCATGAACGAACAGCGCATGATGCACGTGGACGAAAACGCCCGGCTCTTCAAGGACAACCTGTCGCCCATCTTCGACGTGGTGGCCGCCGCCTCCCAGGATCACGTGATGGACCGGCTCTCGGACTCGCTGAGAAAGGCGGTGCTGCTGATGGCGATCAGGCGCTACGAAGGCAACGGTACCGCCATCTGCAGGGCGCTCGGGATCACCAGGGCCAAGCTGCAGAAGGAGCTCAGCTACCACGGACTCCCCTGCCGGGAGAGGAGAGTCGCCTGAGGGGGCGGGATGCGCAAAACCTAACGAAATGCCTTGAATAATGAGACGGGATTTGCTACAGTGCTCCGTCGTTAAAATGTACGCCCTCCTCCCTCCTTGCCGATAAAATCTTCGACAATTTAGTGTGGTTCGGGTAGGCGTCCTGGTAAAGGAACAGAGGCATCGGTATGGACGCAGCGCTTGCCCTCATCGGGGAAGACCTCAAAAATGTAGAGCTCCAGTTCAAGAAGGACCTCGAGTCAGATGTCCCCCTCATCCGCAAGGTAGGGGAATATGTTCTCTCCAGCGGGGGGAAAAGGATCCGTCCCGCCCTCGTCCTTTTGGCTGCCAAGCTGTGCGGCTACAGCGGGAACCGCTCGGTTCCCCTGGCCAGCGTGGTCGAGTTCATCCATACCGCCACCCTGCTCCACGACGACGTCGTCGACAACGCCAACTTGCGGCGCGGCCTCGCCTCGGCCAACACCCTCTGGGGCAACGAGGCCTCCGTGCTGGTCGGCGATTTCCTCTTCTCCAAATCCTTCTCCCTCATGGTCGCCGATGGCGACCTCCGCATCCTCAAGGTGCTGGCCGGCGCGACCACCATCATCGCCGAGGGGGAAGTGCTCCAGCTGGTAGTCACCAGCGACCTCGATATCACCGTCGAGCGCTTCATCGAAGTGGTCCGTTCCAAGACCGCCATCCTCCTCTCCGCGGCCTGCGAGGTCGGCGCCATCCTGGGGGGAGCGACCCCCGAGCTGCAACAGGCCGTGGCCGACTACGGCATGGAGCTCGGCATCGCCTTCCAGCTGATGGACGACACCCTCGACTACACCGCCAACGAGGAGCAGTTCGGCAAGAGCATCGGCCACGACCTCGAGGAAGGCAAGATCACCCTCCCGCTGATCCACACCCTCCAGTGCTGCACCCCCGCTGAACGCGACATCATCGCCGCCGTCGTCGACAAGGAAGAGCTTTCCGACGACGATTTCGCCAGCGTCTTCTCCCTGGTCCACCGCTACGGCGGCATCGAGCACACCGTGGCTGCCGCACGGGAGCGCGTCGCCCGTTGCAAGGAGCACCTGGAGAAGTTCCCCGCCTCCCCGGTGCGGGAGGCCATGGCTGAGCTGGCGGACTACGTGGTGACTCGCGTCAAATAACGAGACCCCTCCCTGCGATATAACGGAAAAATGACCGTTTGCTGTCAAATTGGTTAGCTTTTTCACATTAGAGACCTCCTTATAAAATTTCCTCTTGGTTGCCGCTTCGGTCGTTTCCGGAGTTTCCCTCCATATTTCCCTCAGGCTCCTGCTCTGCTGGTCTGCTTCTTGCTGTCCCATCCGCATGCCTTCATGATATGTCGTGCCGGGAGGAACCTGTGGACGAGGAAAATCCTATTCATTCGTCTGAGCTGGAGGTGAATGGCGAGTATTTCTGTATCTCCGTGTACAGCAGTGCTGCCGGCCGCTACTTCGCGAAGACCTGCCTTGGGGACGGGGACGTCATCATCACCGATGGACGCTCCCTCGACGATGCGCTCGCCAAGCATGAAAACCTGCTGCCTCTCGCCATCGGAACCAGGGAGCTGACCCACAGCTACCTCGGCATCCCGCGCAGGCCACGGGGGCGCCGCCCCTAGGCGTTGCCCTTGCTGGCGTAAGGTCCCCCTTCAGGCTCCGGTAACCGTTTGCCGGTGCCCACGTCTTCTTTTTGCCCAGAAGACCCTGCCGGATCCCCCGTGTTCTCGCCCTCCGCTCCCCCCGTCGCCGCCGCTCCGCTGGCGTGTCTCCCCTTCCCCGATCGCTTCCGTCTCCACAAATTGGTTGCCCTGACGGTACAAATCGGTTAAAGAATGGTGTCACTCAACCGTCCCATCGGCCCATCGAGAGCTATGCCCGATACCATTCTGATCATAGACGACGACAGCTCGCTGCGCCGGGTGCTCGAGTACAACCTCCAGCAGGAGGGGTACACGGTCATCACCGCGGCCGACGGCGAGTCCGGTCTCAAGCTCTTTGCCGACCGCAACCCCGCGTTGGTGATCACCGACCTCAAGATGCCGGGAATCTCCGGATTCCAGGTGCTGGGCGAGATCAAGGAGCGCTCCCCTTCCACGGTGGTCATCGTGCTGACCGCCTTCGGCGCCATCGACACGGCGGTGGAGGCCATGAAGGCGGGGGCCTTCGACTACCTCACCAAACCGTTCAACCGCGACGAGCTGAAACTCACCGTCAAAAAGGGGCTCCAGCTGCGCGGGCTCTCGGAGGAGAACCGGCTTCTCAAGGAGGAGCTCTCCGGCCGGGCCGAGTTCCATACCATCGTCGGGACCTCCCGTGCCATGGAAGGGGTCTTTTCGGTAGTCCGCAAGGTGGCCGACACCGAGGCCACCGTCCTCATCACCGGGGAGTCCGGGACCGGGAAGGAACTGGTCGCCCGCGCCATCCACTCGGGAAGCTCCCGCCGCTCCGGCCCTTTCGTGGCGGTCAACTGCGCGGCCATCCCCCGTGACCTCCTCGAGAGCGAGCTTTTCGGCCACCTCAAGGGTTCCTTCACCGGGGCCATCAGGGACAAGGACGGGAGGTTCCAGACCGCCGAGGGGGGGACCATCTTCCTCGACGAGGTGGGGGAACTTCCCATCGAACTGCAGCCGAAGCTGTTGCGGGTCCTGCAGGAGAGGGTGGTGGAGCCGGTGGGCGCCACCCACCCGACCAAGCTGGACGTGCGGGTGGTGGCTGCCACCAACGCCGACCTCGAGCGCTCGATCGCCGAGGGGCGCTTCCGCGAGGACCTCTACTACCGGCTCTGCGTGATCCCTCTTAAGCTCCCCCCCCTTAGGAACCGGGTCGAAGACATCCCGCTCCTGCTCCGTTACTTCTGCGGCAAACTGGGGGCGGAACGGGTCACCATCAGCAAGGAAGCGCTGGCCCGGCTGCAGGCCTACCCGTGGCCGGGGAACGTGCGCGAGCTCGAGAACACGGTGGAGCGGCTGATCATCATGCGGGAGGGGGACCAGATCGGGCTCCAGGACCTCCCCGAGAAGATGCTCTCCGCCCCTGCCGGAGGATCCGCGGAAGGCGTGCTGAGGCTTCCCCCCGAGGGATATCCGCTCGAACAGCTGGAAAGGGAGGCGGTGCTGGAGGCCCTGGAACGCAACGACTGGAACCAGACCGCCGCGGCCCGGTTCCTCCGCATTCCGCGCCACACCCTGATTTACCGGATGGAAAAATACCAAATCGTGCAACCTGGGAGGAAGTGATCGATGAAACGTTGGATCTGCGCCGTTTTAGTGCTGGCCGCTCTGGCAATCGCCGGCTGCACCAAGGAAGAGACTCCGGCGGTGGAAGGGAACCTCGCCCCCGACTTCACCCTCAAGGACCTCTCCGGCCGGGATGTCAAGCTCTCCTCCCTCCGGGGGAAGGTGGTGGTGGTCAACTTCTGGGCCACCTGGTGCCCGCCGTGCCGTGAGGAGATCCCCTCCATGGTGCAGCTCAACAAGACGATGCAGGGGAAGCCGTTCCAGATGCTCTGCTGCTCCATCGACGAGGGGGGTAAGGACGCGGTGCAGACCTTCTTCCAGAAGTCCGGGCTGACCCTGCCGGTCCTACTCGACACCGACGGCAAGGTGGCCAAGCGCTACGGCACCACCGGGGTTCCCGAGACCTTTGTGGTGGATAGCAAGGGTGTTATACTCAAAAAGGTTGTCGGTGCCATGGATTGGAATTCCCCCCAGGTAATGGCAGCCTTCGACGATCTCATGAGAAGGAAGTAGCCGGGCAACCGGTTTACCTGCTGGAGGCAGGGTAAATGAACGGTAACAACATAAGTATCGTCGGCGCTTTCGTCGCAGGGCTTCTTTCTTTTCTCTCCCCCTGTGTCCTCCCGCTGATCCCTTCGTACATAACTTACATAACCGGCCTCTCGTTCGCCGACCTCAACGCGGAGCACCCCTCCCACAAGGTCCGCGAGCAGACCATCATCCACTCGCTGCTGTTCATCGCCGGGTTCACCTGCGTATTCGTGCTGCTCGGGGCGTCGGCGACGTTCCTGGGCGAGTTCCTGAGCGAGCACAAGACCGCTATCCGGCGGATCGGCGGGATGCTGATCATCGTCTTCGGCGTTCACGTCTCCGGTCTCTTCGACATCGGGATGCTGCTGGGCGAGAAGAAGATCACCCTGCACAGAAAGCCGGCCGGCTACCTCGGAAGCTTCCTGGTCGGGGTTGTCTTTGCCGCCGGCTGGACCCCCTGCATCGGTCCCATCCTGGCCACCATCCTGGCAGTAGCGGCCACCGAAGGGCGCGGGGTCTGGCTGCTGCTGACCTACTCGATGGGGCTCGCCATCCCCTTCTTCCTCGCGGCGCTGGCGATGCACCACTTCCTCATCTTCTTCAGGCGCTTCAAACGGCACATCCGGATCTTCGAGATCTTCACCGGGGCCCTGATGGTGGTGGTGGGGATCCTGATCTTCACCAACTCCCTGGTGCTCATCAGCCGGTTCACGAGCAACTGGTTCGGCGAGTAGCTTTTCCTCGCCGGGCCACGCCGCACCTGAAGGAGCCTCTCCGGTGGACACTTCTCCCTTCTCCATCCAGCTCGCGGTATCGGACCTCGCCACCACCGAGGCCTTCTATGCGGGGATCC
This sequence comes from Geomonas sp. Red32, assembly GCF_023652955.1. Lineage (GTDB taxonomy): Bacteria > Desulfobacterota > Desulfuromonadia > Geobacterales > Geobacteraceae > Geomonas. Next base: position 168,801 of record NZ_JAKLOY010000010.1, read on the forward strand.
TCGACCTGCCGATAGAGCGTCCCCCCACCCCGTACGGCGCGCCGGAGCACCTCGTGCTCGAAAGCGACGGTATCCGGGTCCTCTTCGTGGAGGATGTCCCGGTGGGGAGGGCGCACCCGATCCTGGCGGCGCGGCTCGCCCACTTCCCGCGCGGAGTCGGCATGACGCTGCATCTGCGGGTGGATGACATCGAGGGGATCTATCAGGAACTGCAGGAGCAGGACCTCGAGGTGCTCTACCCCCTGGAGCGCAAGCCGTACGGTGCCTGGGAGCTCTGGTGCTTCGATCCCGACGGCTATCTCGTCGTGCTCGAGGAGCCGGCCGACTGACCCGGCTCCATCCCTTCCAACACCCCTTCCTCGTCAAAATCCCATGAAGTTGTCTGCGTGATCTTCTGCTGCGTATCCCTTGAATTGTAAGGTGGGGCGTCCTGCGGGGGGATCCCTGAATTGTAAGGTGGGGCGTCCTGCGGGGGGAGTTCCGTTTAGGAACGGTCTATCCGGAAAAAGAGGGGGCTGCCGGAAAGACGTCCCCCCTTCGAAAAAGGGGGGACTGGGGGATGTTTCGTCTTCGCCTGCTAGGGTGCGCTGATGGTGTAGAGGGGGCTCTCCTCGCTTCCCGGGTTCACTACCTGCAGCCTGATTTCCTTAGGGGTCGTGTCGTAGGGATGGCGCTGGTAGACGAGCTGGTTGCATCCCAGGAAGATGAGCTGATCCCGCTCTCCTACTGCCGGCCTGCCGGTCGCTACCCGGTTCCCGTCCACCACCAGCACCGACGTCTGCTGGAAGTTCCTTCCGCTGATCAGCAATTCATAGTAGCTCACGAAGTCATTGCCGATGGAGACGTTGAGGATCTCGGGTTTGGCGTCGATGACGAGGGCGAGGTTGCCGCTGGCGGCGTCGGAGGGATTTTTCACCTGTACCTGGTGGAGCCCGCCCGGCAGTTGCGGTACGGAGAAGGCGAGTGCGGCAGAGGAGATGAAGCGGGTAGAGACGGCGGCCCCGTCGAAAAGGACGCGGGCGCCGGGCTGGAAGTTGCTTCCGGTGAAGAGTACCTCGCGCTCGCGTCCGCTCGCGCAGACGGCGACGTTGTCGGGGGAGAGCCCGCTGGCGACCGGCCTGAGCGGTTGGATAGTGAAGTTGAAGGCCCGGCTGGTGGAGCCGTCCTCCCTCTTGAGGTAGAAGGCGTAGACGCCGGCGGGGAGGTCGGGAAGATCGAAGGTGACCGTTTTCCCGGCGATCACGTTGCCAGTCAGCTGGACGGTACCCAGGAAAGGCGTGGTGCCGGGGGTGAACCCGGTGCCGTTGACGGTGACGGTCATGCCGGGCTCACCCTGGGCGGGGATGATGCTCAAGACGGTGATGGGAGGAAGCTTTCCCTGCTTCGGGAGTTGCTCGCCTTGGGCAATCGAACCAAGAGCGGCCAGAACGAAGACGAGGACGAAGAGGATCAGTTTGCGGAACACGGCACCTCCCTTTCTACCGGATGGCTCATAACAGCGGCTGGCTGGGGATTCTTATTAAAACATACCCCCGGGGCACCTACTTGTCGAGGGTGAGGGCCAGCCAGGTTCCGGCCAGCAGGAAGATGAAGTTGGTGGCCCAGGCCGCCACCACCGGCGGAAGCACCCCGGCCTGCCCGAAGGAGAGGATGACCGAGTTGACCACCACGTAGAGAAAGCCGATGGCGAGGGAGAGCCCGACGCCGACGGCGATACCGCTCGAGCGGCCGCTCCTCAGGGCGAAGGGGGCTCCCAGGAAGGCCATCACCGCGCAGCCGAAGGGGCGGGAGATCCGGCCGTGCATCTGGGCCAGGTAGCGGGTGGGGTCGTACCCCCCCGCCCGGAGCTTGTCGCAGTAGCGGCGCAGCTCGCTGATGGTCATGCTGTCCGAGTACTTGCCGAGCACCTTGAGGTCGTCCGGTTTGAGCTTCAAGTCGACGGGGAGGGTGGCGGCGTTCCTGGTGGCCGAGATCTCCCCGCCGTGAAACTCGCGCACCACCGCCTCTTTCAGCACCCACCCGCCGGGGGTGAGCACGGCCGAGGTGGCGTCGACCCTCTGTTCAGGGTCGGTGGTGCCGGTCCGCATCTCCCACAGGGTGATCCCCCTGAGCTCTCCCTTGCCGGGATCGAAGAGGGCGGCCCGCAGGATAGTCCCCTCCTCCCGGTGCCAGATGTTGTGCTGGCGGAAGTAGGTGCTCGGGCTCTTCTTCTCGATCAGCACCTCCTGGATGTAGGTCCGCTGGGCGTAGCTGCGGGGGATGATCAGCTCGCCCCCCACCAGGCTCAGCACGCTGACGGCCAGCGCGATGCCGAGGATGGGGGCGGCGATGCGGCCGAGGCTCACTCCGCAGCTCCTCATGGCGGTGAGTTCGGAGCTCATGGAGAGGGTCCCCAGGGTGAGGAGGGTGGCCATCAGGACCGCCAGGGGGATGGACTCGTTGACGATCTCCGGGATCTTGGCCACGAAGAAGAGGACGATGTGGTAGAGCGATCCCCCCTTGCCGGTGAAGCGGGCGATCTTCTCCATGAAGTCCACCACCAGATAGATGGCGATGAAGGCCCCCATGCAGAGCATGAGCATCCTCAGGTAGGCCTTGGCAACGTAGCGCGATAGAATCCTCATCCTCTCCCTTTCCTCCCCAGGCGCTCGACCAGCGCGAGCCTCAGGCGGCGGAACTCGACGGTCAAGGGGAGCGGCTCCTCGGCGGCGGCCTTTCTCAGCAGGTAGATCCCCAAGAGAAGAAATATGGCATTCGGGCTCCAGCTGGCGAGGGCCGGGGAGAAGATTCCCCGCTCGCCAAGGGTCTTGGCGCCCGAGAGCATGATGTAGTAGAGCAGGATGACCCCGATGCTCACCGAGAAGCCGGCCGCCTTGCCCGAGCGGCGGTTCTGGATGCCGAGCGGCAGAGCAATGAGGGCGAAGACGAAGCAGGAGAACGGAAGCGCCAGCCGGTTGTGGTATTCGAGCCGCATGGAGAGCCGGTCCTTGGCGGAGGTCTTGGGCGGCGGATTGAGGAGCTCCTCCAGGTTCATCTCCGATTCGCCCTTGGTCGCCTCCGGCCCGGCAGGGAGCGACACCCTCAGGTCATACTCGCTGAAGCCGGCCAGCCGGTAGCTTCCCTTGTCGGCCAGCCGGTGGATGCTCCCGTCCCTCAGGTGGAACTCCACCGCGTTGGCCTTGCGGTCGGAGATGAGCGCACCGCCGGCGGCGAAAATGGTGGAGGGGTTGGCTGGGTCCCGCTCGTCGTGGATGATGACGCCGCCGATGGTCTTCTGGTGCTGATCGAAACTGTCGGCGTAGATGACCAGGCCGGGGAAGGCATCGTTGAAGATCTTCTCCTTGATGACCACCCCCGCGCTGTTGCGGGCGATCTCTACCAGGAGCTGCTTGAAGGAGTTGTTCCCCCAGGGGACCCCGAAGACGGCGATGGTGAGGCAGGCGGCCCAGGCGAGGGCGGCGAAGCTCAAGGCGGGGGGGAGCATTCCGTAGAGGCTGATCCCGCAGCTCTTCATGGCGGTCACCTCGCTGTCCCCGGACAGGCGGCCGAAGGCCAGGAGAATGGCCATCAAAAGCGCCATGGGGACCGTGTACAGCCAGAAGGAGGGGAGGAGGTAGCCGATCATCAGCGCTACCTCGCGCACCGGTACCCCCTTCTCGACCACCATTTCGGCCAGCTTCAGGAATCGGCCCATCAGCAAGACGAAGGTGAAGGTCGCCATTCCCACCAGGAAGGGAGGAGGTATCTCCTTGAATATATAGCCGTACAGGGTCCTTTTCATGAACTGTGCATCTTACATGAGTTACCGGGCGAAGTAAATGACGTCGTTTTCCCCCTCCGCCGCGGCACCGGGGCTCTCCCCCACCCGTGCCCGGCGGGGAACCGGTCGCCGCCGGATCGTCCTGGGCCGCCTCCTGAAATTGAGGGAGCCTCTTTGCCCCCTTGTTCGGGCGGAACTTTTGTTGTACAAGGGAGGTCATGGAAAATAAAGAGATCATCAAGAAGGCGCTCCTTTTTTCGGGGCTCGAGGACCGGCACCTCCTGGAGGTTGCCGAGATAGCGGTCCGCCGTCCCTTCGCCAAGGGGGAAACCCTCTTCACCGAAGGGGAGAAGGCGGAAGGTTTCTACCTGCTGGCCTCCGGCGGCATCAAGCTCTGCAAGATCTCCCCGGACGGCCGGGAGAAGGTCCTCCACCTGGTTCACCCGGTGGAAACCTTCGCCGAGGCCGCCTTCTTCGGTGACGGGAGCTATCCTGCCGAGGCGCGCGGGGTGGAAAAGGGCGAGGTGCTCTTCTTCCCCCGGGGCGCTTTCATGGGGCTCCTCGAGCGGAACCCCCGCTTCTCCCTCAACCTGATCGCCTCCCTTTCGGTGCTCCTTCGCCGCTTCGCCCGCCAGATCGAGGAACTCTCCTTCGCCGACGCTCCCAGCCGGCTCGCCTCCTACCTCCTCGATCTCGCCGCCCGCAAGAGCACGAGCTTTCAGGGAAAGACCTACCTCGAGCTCGACATGAAAAAGGGGGAGCTCGCCTCCCGGCTCGGGACGGTCAGCGAGACCCTCTCCCGCACCTTCAGAAAACTCAAGGACGACGGAGTCATCGAGGTCGACGGCAACAAGGTCGTCATCCTCAACGCGGAAATGCTGAAGCGGGTGGCGGGGCGCTAGCGTCCCCCACCTTCCTCGGCTCCCGCATCTTTCCCGGGTTTCCTTCGGCTTCTCCCGTCTTCCGTCTCCACGCTTCCAGCACCCGGCTATCCTCTCTTTCTCGCGGCACCCGCCATCCGGTTTGTCCGCCATCTCACGGCACCTTCTCCCGGGGTTCCGGCCCTTTCTCAGACCCTCCGCCGCCCATTCATCGGCCGTATCGTCAGGTCGACATTAGACCGCTTCCGCGCTTCCCCTCGTTAAATCCCTGAAACCACAATACTAATTAAATTAAATTTCATAAATAAACAATAATCCTTGATATGCCATGAGAGGCTGTTATAATTTGCCCCTGCCGCAATCATGAAGATACCTGCCGGAGGCAGCTTGGACTGGGAATGCTGTTGGAGTAGAGAGGAAATAGCCGCCGACGCCTGCCCCTACATCGGGGAGGGGGAGGAGGATCTGTACGGCTCCCAGCGCCGGCGGGTGGTGGAGAAGTGCGTTGAATGCCCCCGTTTCAAGAACGATCTGGCCCGCATGAAAGCCGAGGGGCATCCCCTCTCGGATCTCCTCCCCTACATACTCGCCGAGTTCCAGGAGCAGAAGTCCCAGATGGGGGCCATGCTGAGCTTTTTGAACAGCAAGACCCGCGAGATCAAGTTCCTGCGTGAGGTAAGCCTGGTCCTGCAGACCTCGATCGACATCGACGAGGTCCTCTCGGTGGCCATGACCGCCATCACCGCCGGCAAGGGGTTCGGGATGAACCGGGCCTTCTTGCTGATGACCGACAAGGAGCGGCGCAACATCAAGGGGTACCTCGGGGTGGGGCCGCGCGACTACGAGGAAGCATGGCGGACCTGGGAGGACATCAGCCGGTCGAACTTCACCCTGAAGGAGCTGGCCAAGAACTTCCAGAAGACCAAGCTCACCTCGGAGAAGGTCAAGTTTCACGACATCCTGGAGCAGCTGACCGTTCCCCTGGCGGACCAGGGGCATATCTTCAACCGGGCTCTGCAGGGGAAAAAGCCGATCCTGGTGGAGAACGCCCTCAATAACCCGGACCTCGACCGCGGCCTGGCCCGCATCCTCGGGGTCGACTGTTTCCTGGTCATGCCGCTCATCTCCAGAAACCGGAGGGTCGGCATCATCATCGCCGACAACTGCATCACCCACAAGCCGATCACCCTGCAGGACATGCAGTCCCTGGAGACCTTCGCCTTCCCGGTCGCCTTCGCGCTGGAGCGTGCCTCCCTCTACGACCGGCTGCAGGAGGAGGTCACCAAGCTCAAGCTCGCCAACCAGAAGCTTTTCGAGCAGCAGGCGTTGATCGTCAAGATGGAGAAGATGGCGCTGGTCGGCAAGATCACCTCCAGCATCGCCCACTCCATCCGCAACCCCCTGATGGTGATCGGCGGCTTCGCCCGCACCCTCCTAAAGGCGAGCGCCGAGGACGACGAGAAGCGGAGCTACCTGGAATCGATCGTCCGGGAGGCCCGCCAGCTGGAGACCGTCCTCTCCGAGGTGCTCGACTATTCGGAGTCGCTCTTCCCGGTCATGGACTTCTGGGACTTGAACGAGCTGGTTTCGGCGACCCTGGCGGACCTCTCAGAAGGGATCGAGCAGGCGGGGGTGGTGCTGGTGAGCGAGCTCTCCCCGGACCTCCCCATGGTGAAGATCGATTACAAGCAGATCGGCTACTGCATAAAGACCATCGTGAGCACCGCGCTCTCCCACCTGGCGCCGGGAGGGGAGCTGCGAGTCGCGAGCCAGAAGGATGCGAGCGGCGTGCTGCTCGTCATCACCGACACCGGTCCCCCTATGAGCGAGGAGGACCAGGAGTCCCTTACCGCCCCGTTCTTCCAGACCCAGGAGATGGGGGCCGGCGTGGGGCTCTCCCTCTGCCGGACGATCCTGGAGCGGCAGGGAAGCTCCCTCACCCTGGCCGCCAGCCCGGCCGGGGGGAACACCTACCAGATCAAACTGCTGACGAGAAAGGAGAGTATCTAGTCATGGCGAAATTGCTCGTGGTGGACGACGAGGCCAACATCCGTCTCCTCTACTCCCAGGAACTGAGTGACGAAGGGTATGACGTGGTGACCGCCGCCAGCGCTATCGAGGCGGCAGAGAAACTGCAGTCGGAGACCTTCGACCTGGCGGTTTTGGACATCAAGCTGAAAAACGAGAGCGGTATCGATCTTTTGCAGCGGATCGTGAAGGAGCGTCAAAACCTCCCGGTCATCCTCTGCACCGCCTTCTCCTGCTACAAGGACGACTTCTCGGCCTGGCTTGCCGAGGGGTACGTGGTGAAGTCGAGCGACATGCAGGAACTCAAAGACGAGATCAAGCGGGTCCTGGCCAAGAGACAGAAGGCCGCCGCCACTGCAAGCTGAACCGGAACCTGGCAAACTGACAACAACCTAACTGATGCAATGGAGGTGGTGACTTTATGAAGGCTGTCATTATGGCTGGGGGCTTCGGTACCCGCATGCAACCCCTTACCTGCAACATACCCAAACCCATGGTTCCGCTTGTGAACCGTCCCATCATGCTGCACATCGTCGAGCTCCTCAAGAAGTACCAGATCACGGACCTGGTGATGCTCCTCTACCACCAGCCGAGCGTTATCAAGAACTTCTTCCGCGACGGCGCCGACCTGGGAGTCCGGATCACCTACGTCACTCCCCTGGAGGACATGGGAACCGCCGGCGCAGTGAAGTGCGCCGAGAAGTACCTCGACGAGCGCTTCCTCATCATCTCGGGCGACCTGTTGACCGACTTCAACCTCCAGAAGGTGATCGACTTTCACGAGACCAACAAGGCGCTCGCCACCATCACCCTCACCTCGGTGAAGGACCCCCTGCAGTTCGGGGTCGTCATCACCGACAAGGACAAGCGGATCACCCAGTTCCTCGAGAAGCCCGGCTGGGGCGAGGTGATCTCCGACACCATCAACACGGGTATCTACGTCCTCGAGCCGGAGATCTTCAAGTACATCCCCGAGGGGGAGAACTTCGATTTCTCCCAGGACCTCTTCCCGCTCCTTCTGAAGAAGAAATCGCCGCTCTTCGGCTTCCCGGTCAAGGGATACTGGCGCGACATCGGCAACACCGACTCCTACCGGGAGGCCCACCACGACATCCTGAAGGGGAAGGTGAGCGTCAAGATCGACGAGCCGAGGAGGGAGTCGGCCGGCAAGGACCTAAGGCTCGGGCTCGACGTGCGGCTTGGCGATGGAACGGCCACCGAGGGGACCGTGGTGGTGGGGGACAACTCCCAGGTCAAGGGGGGAGCCGAACTCAAGGACTGCGTGATCGGCAGAAACTGCACCATCGAGCCGGGGGTGAAGCTCTCGCGCTGCGTGATCTGGGACAACGTCTTCATCAAGAAGGGGGCCAAGATCGTCGACGCCGTCATCTGCAACAACGTGAGCGTCGGCCAGTCGACCGTCATGGAGGAAGGTGTGGTGATCGCCGACGACACCTCCATCGGCGAGGAGAGCTACATCAAGAGAGACGTCAAGGTCTGGCCGCGCAAGGTCATCGAGGCGGGCTCCACGGTCACCGGCAACCTCATCTGGGGTGAGCGCTGGAAGAAGTCCCTCTTCGAGGGGGAGATGGTCAAGGGGCTCGCCAATATCGAGCTCACTCCGGAATTCGTGGCCAAGCTCGGGTGCGCCTACGGCACCTCGCTTCCCAAGGGGAGCCACGTGCTGGTCGGCCGCGATTCGACCCTTTCCTCCCGCATGCTCAAGCGAAGCTTCCTGGGGGGGATCCTCTCCGCCGGGGTCAACGTCCGCGATATCAGGATGGTCTCGCTGCCGGTCCTGCGCTACAAGCTCCGCACCTTCGGCGAGGTGGGAGGGGTGCACTTCCGCCAGTCGATGGAAGACCCGGCCACCACCGAGATCGTCTTTCTGGACGCGGATGGCCTCGACTTTTCGAGCTCGATGGGGAAAAACGTCGAGCGCATCTTCTACAAGGAGAACTTCCGCCGGGCCCACCACATGGAGCCGGGGGGGATCACCGAGCTCCCGCAGGTCCTCGACTTCTACCGCGAAGGGTTCTTCCGCGGCCTCGACCAGCAGGTGATCCGCAACAACGGCGCCAAGGTGGTGATCGACTTCAACCACTCCGCGGCCGGCCAGATCCTCCCCCAGATCCTCAACGATCTCGGTGTGGAGGTGATCGGGCTCAACACCTACCTCGACGAGCAGCGCGGCTTCAAGAGCCTGGACGAGAAGCCCAACAGCCTCCAGCAACTCTCCAAGATCGTGGTCACCTTGGAGGCGCGGGCGGGCTTCTGGCTCGATCCCAACGCCGAAGAGGTGGTGCTGATCGACGAGACCGGAAAGATCTATCCCCCGGAAGAGCTCCTCTCGCTCATCACCGCCCTGGTCCTGAAGAGCGGGGCCAAAGGGGCCTTCGCGGTGCCGGTCTCGGCCCCTTCGGTCATCGAGCAGATGGCCGGGGAAAACGGCTGCTCGGTGAGAAGGACCAAGAGCATGGAGCGCGCCATGATCGAGGCCGCCATCTCCCCGGAGGTGGTCATGGCCGGCTCCATGGGGGGGCGCTTCGCCTTCCCGAAGTTCCAGGCCGCCTTCGACGGGATGTTCACCATCGCCAAGACCATCGAGCTGGCCGCCGTCTGCGGGATGCCGCTCTCCAAGGTGTTGGCCGAGGTTCCCCGCCGCTCGTTCCTGCAGGGGAAGGTCCCCTGCGTCTGGGAGAAAAAAGGGGGGATCATGCGGAAGATGAGCGAGGACAGCCTCGACAAGGAGGCAAGCTTCATCGACGGCATCAAGGTCACCTTCGGCCAGGACTGGGCGCTGGTGCTTCCCGACCAGTACCAGCCCTTCATTCACGTCGTGGCCGAGGCCAAGGATCCCAAGACCGCCCAGCACCTTTTGAACGACTACATGCAGAAGGTCGACCGCTGGAAAAAGGAGCTGCCGCAGTAGAGGAGTTCACTCTCTCCCAGGCGATTTAGCAGCCGAATCGGCGGCCCCCTGACCCCCAGGACGTGGGAAGGGGGCCGCTTCCGTTAAAGAGAAAAGCCGTAGTGACGAGGTGACCGTGACCGCACCGCTGTGCGTCTCCTTTCTCTGGCACATGCACCAGCCTTTCTACAAGGACCCGGTGGCCGGTGAGTACATCCTCCCCTGGACGTACCTCCACGCGATCAAGGACTACTACGACATGCCGGCCATCGTGGAGGCATCTCCCGAGGCACGGGTGACCTTCAACCTGGTCCCGTCGCTCATCGAACAGCTCCTCGACTACGCCGCCGGGACCGCGGTCGATCCCTTCCTGGTCCGGGGGAAGATGGCCCCGGCAGACTTGGGGGAAGACGACCGCCTCTTCATCCTGGAGAACTTCTTCTCGGCGAACCGGCAGCGGATGATCGAGCCTAACCCGCGCTACCTGGAGCTCTTCTCCCTGGCGGGACAGGGGATGCCGGGGACCAGCCGGCGGGCGCTGCGCCGGCTGGGGGACCAGGAGATCCTCGACCTCCAGGTCTGGTTCTACCTTGCCTGGACCGGCGAGGCCGCCCGCCGCCACTTCCCGGTTTTCGGGGAGCTGATCCGCAAGGGGAGGGGGTTCACCGCCGCCGATAAGGAGCTTCTCTTCGAGACCCAGCGGGAGCTTATCGGGAGGATCGTGCCGCTGTACCGGCGGCTCCAGGAGGAGGGGAGGATCGAGATCTCGGTCACCCCGTATTTCCACCCGATCCTTCCCCTCTTGTGCGATACGGAGATCGCCAAGGTGGCGTTACCCCGCGCGCATCTCCCGAGACGCCCCTACTGCCACCCGGGTGACGCCCGCGTCCAGGTGAAGAAGGCGCTCTCCTACTTCGAGGAGCTCTTCGGCGCCCGCCCCCGCGGGATGTGGCCCGCCGAGGGGGCGGTGAGCGACGAGGCCCTCGCCATCATGGCGCAGGAGGGGCTCTGCTGGACCGCCTCCGACGAGGGGGTGCTGGCCCATACCCTCCCTGCGGGGCTTGGGCGGGAGCGGGAGGCCATCTACCACCCGTACGCGTTTTCCCAGGAGGGACGCGACCTGGGGATGTTCTTCCGCGATCACCTCCTCTCCGACCTGATCGGCTTCACCTACTCGCAGTGGGACAGCGAGCGGGCGGTCCAGGATTTCGTCTCCCGCCTGCAGGGGGTCCGCCAGCGTTCCCATGGGAGCCGGGTGGTTCCTATTATCATGGATGGGGAAAACGCCTGGGAGTATTTTCCGGTCAACGGCTACCCCTTTCTCACCCGGCTCTACCGCGCCATCGAGAAGACTCCCGGTCTCGAGACCGCCACCTTCTGCGAGGTGCTGGAACGGGTCCCGGAGCGAAGGGCGCTGGGTCATGTCCATCCCGGATCCTGGATCAACGCGAACTTCGCCATCTGGGTGGGGCATCGCGAGAAGAACCTCGGCTGGGAGGACCTCGAGAAGGCACGCAGGAGAGCGGTACAAGAGAGCCGCGCGGTGGCCGGGCTCCTCGAGGGAAGGGAGGTAGACGACCCCGCCGCCCGCCTGGCCTGCACCTCGCTGCAGGCCGCCCAGGGGAGCGACTGGTTCTGGTGGTACGGCGACGACCATTACTCGGCCCACGCCTTGGGCTTCGACCTTTTGTTCCGCAGCCACCTGATGAACGTCTACCGCCTGCTGGGGCTAACGGTCCCGGACGAGCTTCTCAAGCCGATCAAGCGGCAGCACGCCCCCGGCTTCGTCCGCGAGCCCTCCTCCTCCATCACCCCGGCCATCACCGGAGCGGTCACCGATTACTTCGAGTGGCTGGGGGCGGGGCTCTACGACCTGACCAAGCTCTCCTCCGCCATGCACGCTGGGGAGGGGACCCTCCAGTCCCTCTACTACGGCTTCGACCGCGACCATCTCTATTTCCGGGTGGACGGGGTCCACTCGTTGGAAAAGGTGCTGGGAGCAGCGGACCACCTGGTGATCCATCTGTCGGTGAGGGGAAGGTGGCGGGTGGAACTGGATCCCGGCCGCGGGGAGGGAGAGCTTCAGATCGAGGAGGGGGCGGGGTGGCAACCTTCCGGTACCGGTGCCCGCTGGCAGGTGGGTAAGATCGCCGAGGCCGCCCTTCCCCTTGCGCCTCTGGGGCTTCTCCCGGGAGACGGTTTCCTGGTTTCCCTGTTCCTGGAGAGAGATGGGGCGGAGTCCGGCCGCTGGCCGGTGGACGGGGAGCTCCTTCTCGTCTGTCCCGGTGAGGGAATGGAGCCCGAGTGAAAAGTCTATGTAAAATAAGGGGTTTTGTGCCGGGCGGAGACGGTGTGCCGGCCGGCGGGGCTTCCCGGTTTGGGCCTTCCGGCTGCCGGGAAATGCCCTTCCGAGAAAACCCTTTACTTGGCTGGGGTTCTAATCTAAAATACCCTATTATATCGGTATGTTAGAGGTTTTCACATGAAGATTCTTTTTGTTGCCTCCGAGGTTACTCCCTTTGCCAAGACCGGGGGGCTCGCGGACGTGGCTGGCGCACTCCCCAAAACCCTCCGTGCCCTGGGCCACGATGTCCGGATCATGATGCCCTTTTACTCGGTTGTCGAGCGGGGCGGCATGGCGGTAAGGAAGGGGCGCAAAAGCGCCTCGGTCTTTGTCGACGGTGCCGAGAAGAAAGGGTTCCTCCGCCAGGCGGCGTTGGGGGACATCCCCGTCTACCTCATCGAGAACAAGGAATACTTCACCCGCGACGAGCTCTACGGCACCGCCAGCGGCGATTATACGGACAACGCCGAGCGTTTCTCCTTTTTCTGCCGCTGCGTGCTGGAACTCTTGAAGAAGATGGATTTCCGCCCGGACATCATCCACTGCCACGACTGGCAGACCGCGCTGATCCCCCACTATCTTAAGCACGAGAGGAAGAACGATCCCTTCTTCGCCAGGACCGGGATCATCTTCACCATCCATAACCTCGCCTACCAGGGACAGTTCCCCCCCGAGATGATGGAGACCATGGGGCTTTCCCCGGAGTGCTTCAACATCGACGGCCTGGAGTTCTACGGTAAGATCAATCTCATGAAGACCGGCATCCTTTCCGCCGACCTGGTCACCACGGTTTCCGAGAACTACTGCCGGGAGATCCAGACCGAGGAGATGGGGTGCGGGCTGGACGGCGTGCTGCGGACCAGGAAGGACGACCTGGCCGGCATCCTCAACGGTGTCGACTACGAGGCGTGGAACCCGGCCACCGATAAGGACATCATGAAGAACTACAGCCACGCTTCCCTCTCCGGAAAGGTGGTTGACAAGATCAGCCTGCAGCGGCTGATGGGGCTCGCCAGTGGGCCGGACATCCCGCTCATCGGCATGGTCTCGCGCATGGTGGCCCACAAGGGTTTCGACCTGATCGCCGATCTCCTCCCGCAGCTGGCCAAGGCTCCGCTGCAGCTCGTCCTGCTCGGTTCGGGCGACGAGCGGTACATGAAGGCCTTTGCCGACGCCAAGGCGAGCGGTGCCCGCAACATCGCCTTCTCCACCGGCTTCGACCATGCGCTGGCTCCCAAGATCTATGCCGGGAGCGACATGTTCCTGATGCCCTCCTTCTTCGAGCCGTGCGGGCTCGGACAGCTGATCGCCATGCGCTACGGGAGCGTTCCGGTGGTGCGCAAAACCGGCGGCCTGGCCGACAGTGTCTTCGATCCCCGCGACAGCGAGCGGACCCCCAACGGGTTCGTCTTCGAGGAGTACACGGCGGAGGCGCTCTGGGATACCATCAACCGCGCGCTGGCGGCCTACCAGGACAAGACCTTCTGGAAAAAGCTGATGCGGCGGGGGATGAGCTCCGATTACTCGTGGCAGAACTCGGTACACAAGTACCTCGACCTGTACCGCAGGGCCCTGTCGAGAAGGGGGGTGACCGGCGATGCTGCCAAATGACGATCTGGAAGCGCTGGCGGCCGAGGTCCGCAAGCAGATCCAGAACAACAACAACTTCCTGGAAAGGGTTCTCGACGAGGATTATGACGACGAGGATGGAGTGGGCGACGAGGAACCGGTAACCGACGAGGACATCGAGGAGTTCGAAGAACTTTAACGTTCTCCTCCCTACGCGGAAAGGTGGCCCCCCCCGAAGAACCTTTATCAGCTTCGGAACAACATGGAAAAGAAAAGGCCGGCAGAGAGGTTTCCCTCTTCTGCCGGCCTTTTATGTTTGGGCTGGTGGTGGCTTACTTGGCGGGCTGCTCGGGGACCACGTCGCCGGGAGCCACCTGGATGGCGTTGGAATCTGTCGGGGCCGGTGCTGGCACGTTAACCGCGGGTGCTGGGGCCGGAGCCTCGGGGGGCGGGGAAACCGGGCGGACCGGCTTGATCTCCGAAACCGGAGCCGGGCGGGCCGGGGCCGGTGCCGGCGTAACCGCGGGCGCGGGCTGGGAGGCGGCCGGTGTAGCCGGGGTGGCCGGCGCCGCATCGTCCTTCCCGCCGAAGAGCGGTTTCTTCAGCTTGAGCAACGACATCATGTCGTCGAACTGCCGTGCGTAGAGGGAGGAGACGTCGTGCCCCTTCGCCACCGCCGACGATTCGCTCTGGGCGAAGGCGGCGTTGATCCCGGTAAGGGTCTTGTTCTTCACGTCCACCTTTTCGCTCAGGTTGGCCTTGGCCTCGTCGAAATCGGGGTACTGCAGCCCGAGAAGCGGAGCGTAGGAGAGCGCGCTCCTCCGGAAGTTCGGGTACTCCCACAGGATGGCGCCGTCGCGGTCCAGCAGCTGGGCGGTCATGGTGAGGTAGTTGAAGTCCGTCTCCAGGTAGGCCAGGTAGTTACTCGCGTAGATCTTGGACTGCATGGTGATGCCGCTCACGGTGACCACCAGCAGGGCGTCCAGCTGGTTCTCGTTCATGATCTGGCGGAGCTCGTCCTTCTTGAAGAAGTACTTGTTGTAGATGATTCCGGCGTCGTCCCGGCGCTCGCGGTTAGCCACCAGCCGGCCGAAGAGGGTGACCGGGTCACCGTCGAGCGGGCGAATCGAGTAGAAGATTGCCGCATCCCTCAGCCGGGCGGTCAGCTCCTTCTCGTTTTTCGCGTTGTAGCTCCGGGTCAGGCTGACCAGGGCCTCCTTGTCGGGGTAGCGGAGATCGGAGTCGGCGTCGGTGAAGAAGGGGGTGACGCCGACCACCTTGACCCGCTTCTCCAGGGTCTCCTGCGGGACGTTGTAATAGTTGTGGGCGCAGCCGAAAAAGGTACTGCTGCAGATGACGAGCAGGACCAGCTTGAATAGATTCCGCATGGGACGAGCCTCCTGTCTGTGCACGCTACAATCTCCCGGTTTTATAGCAGATGCTAACCGGGAGCGCCACAGGTTAAATTATTCGCCTTCCAGCATGATGAAGCCGACCTGGCGGCCGGTGTCCCCGCCGTCGCGGCGGTAGGAGAAGAAGAGTTCCTGGTTGCAGGATACGCAGTGGGTCGTGGTCTGGATCTGGCCGGGGGCGAGGCCGGCATCTTCCAGGAGCCTCCGGTTGGCGATCCCCAGGTCGAGGAGCCATTTGCCATCCCCCTGCTCCTGGGAAACCAGATCCCAGGCCTGCCCGGCTTTCACGAAGGCGTCGCGCACCGGCGTGTCCACCTGGTAGCAGCAGCCGCCGATGGCGGGACCGACCGCGGCCTGGATATCGCGGGGATTGCAGTCGAAGAGGTTGATCATCGCCTTGACACCCTTGGCCGCGATGTTGCCGGCCGTCCCTTGCCACCCGGCGTGGAGGGCAGCCACCACCTTCTTGACCGGGTCGTGGAGGAGGATCGGCACGCAATCGGCCACGCAGATGGCGATCATGATCCCCGGCTGGTTGGTGACGATCCCGTCGCACTCGAGCTTCAGGAAATGGGAGAACTCGGGGTTGGGGGCGTCGATGACCAAGAGGTCGGTGCCGTGAACCTGGGTCACGGTGACGAAGCGGTCCAGCGTGGTGCCGAAGCTGCGAGCCAGGAGGCTGCGGTTCCCCTCCACGTTATGGGGAGAGTCGAGGGTGTTGCTCCCGAGGTTGAGCGAGTTGTAGGGGGGGCGCGAGACACCTTCGTGACGTGTCGTGAAGCCTGCCACCACCTTGTTCCCTGCCATCCTCGGTTTCAGATACTGAATCTTTCCCGCTTTCTGCATGTCCATCGTTCCCATTCCTCCAGCGACCTGCGTAAATTGTTTAGTTAGAAGTCCCCCTTTGGAAAAGGGGGATTCTGGGGGATTTTGTTTGCTGTCACCAGCTGCCAAATCCCCCCCCAGCCCCCCTTTCTCAAAGGGGGGAGCTTAAAGGATCTGAGTCACTCCCCGCGTCCGTCAAGGTAGGCCAGGATGCCGGCCATGTCCTCGGGGAGCTCGGTGTCGAACTCCAGGTATTCACCGGTTACCGGGTGCAGGAAGCCGAGCGTCTTCGCGTGCAGGGCGTGGCGCCCCATGTCACGGATCATCTGTTTCAGGGTCTGGTCCTTGATCCCGGAGAGGCGGTTGCCGCCGCCGTAGAGCTCGTCGGCCACCAGCGGGTGCCCGGACTCCGAGAGGTGTACCCTGATCTGGTGGGTGCGTCCGGTCTCCAGGCGGAGGCGGACCAGCGTCATCTCCGGGTAGCGCGCTACCACCCGCCAGTGGGTGATCGCCTCCTTGCCGTGGCGCGCTTTCCCCGACATCTTCTTGCGCTCCACCGGGTGGCGGCCGATCAGGGATTGGATCCTCCCCTTGTCCTCCTTGAGGCTCCCGTAGACGAGCGCCAGGTACACCCTTTTGATGGTGTGTTCCTTGAATTGCCCGGCGAGGGAGAGGTGTGCCCGGTCGCTCTTGGCTACCACCAGGGTCCCCGAGGTGTCCTTGTCGATCCGGTGGACGATGCCCGGGCGGAGCTCGCCGCCGATTCCGGAGAGGTCGGTGCAGTGGGCGAGGAGGGCATTGACCAGGGTCCCGTCCTGGTTGCCGGCTCCGGGATGCACCACCATGCCGGCCCCCTTGTTGATGACCACCACGTCGGGGTCCTCGTAGAGGATCTCGATGGGGATCTCCTCGGCCTGGGGTTCGGCCGGGACGGGAGGCGGAACCTCCACCGACACGGCGTCCCCCGCCCTGAGCTTCAGGGACGGCTTCTGCGGCTTCCCGTTGACGGTGATGTGGCCGGTTTCGATCAGCCTGAGGGCCGCCGAGCGGGTCAGTTCGGGAACGCTGCGGGCCACGAAACTGTCCAGGCGCTCCTGGTCGGTCTCCTCGGGAAAGATCAGCTCGATTGTTTGCATGGGGTCCTTATAAGAAAAGGGCGCCTTCCGAGGAAGCGCGCCCGTTGTCTACTCGCTAGGGAATTCGCTGGCGGACTACCAGATGGAAGACTCGATTTTTCCGGCCCTTTTGATCAGCACGTCGACCACGGCCAGATCGAAGATGTTGGAATCCGCGATCTCGGGGGCGACTCGTGACTGGAAATGCTCTTTGCCTTCGGCAAGCTCGTCGTGCAGAAGCTCGAAGATGTTGTCCTCCTTGATCCCCTGCTCGACCTTTTCGCGGTTGTACATCGCCACATCGGAGATGATGGCTCTGGCTAATCTGCGTGCCTGGTCCCGGTTGTCTATGAGGCTCATTGGTGTCTCCCGGCTGGAAATTTCCGCGCCACAATATACGCAGTTTTTGCCGAAGATACTACCGTAATCTTAAGGCAAAGTAGATATTGGCGTTTCCGCGCCTTACCAGGAGCGCCACCGTCCCCCGGGAGGAGGCCTCCCGCATCGTCTTCTGGTACTCGGCCAAGTTGCGGACCTTCTTCTGGTTTACCGAAACGATGATGTCGCCGCGCTGGATGCCGGCGTCCTCGGCGACCCCGCCTTCTTCGAGGTCGCTCACCACCACGCCGGAAAGGCCGCGGGCTTTCATGTCGGATGAAAGGTCCTCGACCGAGAGCCCGAGAGCCCCTGCTTCCCGCTCGGGAGCGCGCTGCGTCTGCGAGGGTGCGCTCTCGGCGGAGGTGGGGGTGACGAAGAGCTTGAGCGCTTTCCCTTCCCGATAGATTTCCACCTCGACCTTCTTACCGACCGGGGTATCGCCTACCAGCCGCTGGAGCTGGCGGACATCTTTCACCTTCTCCCCGTTGAAGCCGGTGATGACGTCTCCCTGGAGTATCCCCGCCTTGGCGGCCGGGCCTCCGGGGACGACGTCGTTCACGAGCGCCCCGTAGCTCTTCGGTAGCCCGAAGGAGCGAGCCATCTCGTCGGTGACCGACTGGATGGAGACCCCGAGCCAGCCGCGGCTGACGCTCCCCTTGCCGATCAGCTGGGTGACCACCTGCTTGGCCATGTTGACGGGAATGGCGAAGCCGATCCCCTGGCCGGCCGCCACGATGGCGGTGTTGATCCCGATCACCTCCCCGTAGATGTTGAGCAAGGGCCCCCCCGAGTTGCCGGGGTTGATGGAGGCGTCGGTCTGGATGAAGTCTTCGTAGGTCTCGATCCCCATGTTGGAGCGGCCGGTGGCGGAGACGACCCCCACGGTGACGGTGCGGTCGAGGCCGAAGGGATTGCCGATGGCGATCGCCCACTGGCCGACCTGCAGCTTGCTGGAGTCGCCCAGCACGGCGGCGGGAAGCGGTTCCTTGGCGTTGATTTTGATGACGGCGATGTCGGTTTTGGGGTCCGAGCCGACCACCCTGCCGGTATAGACGCTCTCGTTGGAGAGCTTCACCTGGATGGTCTCGGCGTCTCGCACCACGTGGTCATTGGTGACGATGTACCCTTCCTTGTTGAGGAGGAACCCGGAGCCGAGGCTGCTTTCGCGGCGGTACTGGGGACGGCTCCGCTCGCCGAAGAACTCTTCGAAGAGGGGGTTGGATTCGAAGAAGGGGCGGACCAGTTTCTTTCTCCCGATGGTGGAGATGTTCACTACTGACGGGGTGACCGCTTTTACGAGGTTGGTGAAGGCTTGCTGGGTAGCGAGGATGTCCTTGGGGACCTCCTTGACCGGGGCGTCCACACTCTCTTTTCTGTTCGACTCATAGAATGTGGCCGATTCTTTCTTCTTACAGCCGGCCACTGCGCTGGAAATGATGAGGCAGATAATGACAAGGCGGGAAAGTTTCATCTCTGGCTCCTTACATAAAAGAGGTTCGGCGGAAGAAGAAAGGCTACCCAAAAAAGGTGTAAATGTCAACCTCGTCCAATACTTGCATCGTTTCCCGGCGCCTTAATAAATAGGCCTTGACGCCGGATGCGCTTTTGCCTATATATTGCTTCCGGGGGTGCCACGTGCAAGAGAAAATCAAGCAGGAAATTCGGGAGATGAAGTTAGGAGAGAAGGTTCGCGGCCTGCGCCAGGAGCAGCGGTTGACGCTTCAGACTCTTGCCGATGCCACCGGGCTTTCCAAACCGCTGCTGTCCCAGATCGAAAACGACCAGGTCACCCCGCCGATCGCCACGCTTTTGAAGATCGCCAAGGGGTTGAAGGTCGGGATCC
The DNA here is from genome assembly GCF_023652955.1 of Geomonas sp. Red32. Taxonomy (GTDB): domain Bacteria; phylum Desulfobacterota; class Desulfuromonadia; order Geobacterales; family Geobacteraceae; genus Geomonas. Next base: position 187,867 of record NZ_JAKLOY010000010.1, read on the forward strand.
ACTACTTCTTCGAGGAGACCGGCGACCGCCAGAAGTTCGTGCTGACCCGCGGGGAACCCAACACGGGGAGTCAGCGCCGTCCCGGAAGGGATCAGGTGCAGGGGTATATGTATAAGCCACTGGCCCCCGGCATGCGCCAGAAGAAGGTCGAGCCGTTCCTGGTGGAGTTCGAGCAGCGCGCCTGGGAGGATTCCCTCTTCTATAGCCACGAAGGGGTCGAGTTCCTCTACCTCCTGGAAGGAGAGCTCGAGTTTCACTATGCCGACCAGGTAATGACCCTCTACCCCGGCGACAGCATCTACTACGAGTCCTCGGAGCCCCATGGCTTCGTCTCGGCGGGCGAGATCCGCGCCCGCGCGGTGGCGGTCCTTTATACCAAGGGGTGACAACGTCCAGCCCTCGGCAGAGGGCTCCTGAAGAGAGGAGTAAGGCGGCCGCATCCTCTCAAGCGCCCTAGACAGCACCCCCACGACGGTCTTTCGCCAAAGGTTGCGGAAGACCGTCGTTTTTTTTGTCCGTACATTTGACAGCAATTTTTTTTGGTTTATCCTCTTAACTTATCTCCCCCATCACCCGATACGATGTAAACGCCGCCCGGACTGGATCTCCTCTTTCTCCAACTGAATCGAGTGCAGATGGCGTGTAGGCCGCACAAGGTCTCGGCGCGTCCTGCGGGCGGTATTGCGTAACCGGCATCCACGGGATGTTTTGGTTAGAGAATTTTAGTTCTTTTCCCTGCGGAAAGGCGTTGACAGCGGGGAGGCGCTTTGCTATAAAACGGGACTCCGCAGCAACGCTCTTTTGAAAATCAAGGCAAGGCCAGCCCGACGATGTGGAATGTGTGAAGTTTTTAACACAGTCCACTTCGAAGAAAAAAGAAAAAAACGGGTTGACAGCCGAGTCTGGATTGTGTAGATTGCGAAGTCTGCCGCAGCGAAAAGCGGCTTGGTCTTTGAAAACTAAATAGTAGACGAATCACATTGTGGGTCTATTTAAGTCAGTTGTTTTTGTTAAACAGAATCGAGCTTTCGGTTTTCATTTTAAACTGGAGAGTTTGATCCTGGCTCAGAA
>NZ_JAKLOY010000011.1 GCF_023652955.1 Geomonas sp. Red32
TTTTGAATACATCGAGGTTGACTACAACCGTAACCGCCGTCATAGCGCCAATGGCAACATCAGCCCGGCAGCGTTTGAGGCCAGACAAGCCGCTTAATTTCGTGTCCGTTATTGCTGGGCAAGATCAGAAACTGTCTACACAAATTTGCTGTGGACTATACCCAGGTCTGACTCTTCTGCCATAGCGAAAAATCCCACGAGGCTGAACGCACCCCCCTTTAATATAGATCATATCGAAGTGAGGCGGAACGGCGACGTACTGGGGGCCAGCAGCAAGAGAAGCCGTTGCCATAAGGATAAAGAAGAAAAAGACAAGAAAAATTCGCATGGGGAACCACCTTCATACTACATGAATTTCTACGGGTTGAATGTTCATCGCTCCTTTCCCGTACAACATGTTATTGACCGGAAATTGTTGATATCTTCACGAGCGAGACGCTCGGGTAAAAGTGGGTGACGTCGACTGGTGACGTAACAGGCTGATATGCACACTCGTGAGATCGTGAAATGTTCCGTTTGGGGGGATGAGCGGAAAAACCGGTCATCCCTCCCATGGGGCATTTGCATGCAACTCCGGATTTTTCCGGGGACACATAGCGTCCCCCTCGCTTCCACCTCGCCCGCTCCTCAGGGACCGCTAACGTAGGTGGAAAGGACTATACAGATTATCATTATAGCTGTCAAAGTTTAAATTAATGAGATGGACCAAGGAAACGTGCAGGGGGGGGAGAAGGGATGTGAGAGGAAAATGCTGGGGACAGTTGGATTTGCCATAGTTAGCGATTTCGGCACGGTAGGAAATACCGCAGGTGAATTCAGTTCGTAAGTGCATGCACTTGTGACTTGAATTCACCTGGTCCATCAAGAAGAGGGAGTCCCCTTAACAGGGACTCCCACCGTTAAACCGGGAAGGTTGGCAAGCTCCATTCAGCGCAATGGAGCTTTTCTTCTTTCCAGGCGGGCACCCCTCCGGCGTTAGAACGGGTAGAGCAACACCGACTGCAGATCCTTCTGGGTCCCCATGGTTTCCCGGTTGACGATCCAGGCGAGGAGGGAATGGCCGCCCCCCGCGGCAAGGACGGGATTCACGAAACGCTCGGCATTTTCGGTAGGAGGACCGGAGATGGGGAAGATAAACCCGCCGGTGGCCAGGCTCACCGTTTGACCTTGGCCGCTGATCCGCGCACCGTAGATTCCCGCGGGCTGGGTATAGTCGCCGACCCTCCAGGCGACCAGGAAGTAGTCCCCCAAGGGAGCCACGGTGGGACTGTAGCAGGCGCTGTGGCTGGTATCGATGGGGATGCCACCCGGGTCCAGGACGGAGCCGTCGGCGCCTATCCTGGCGCCGTAGATAGCGGCCGTGCCGCTACGGTAGTCCTCCCAGACGACCAGGTACTCCCCGTCGTTGAATGAGATACGGGGGGAACCCTGAACGCCCGAGGCCGTAGCTATGGCGATACCTGCCGGGTCAAGGACGGTCCCGTCGCGCGCAACGCGGGTCCCGGTAATGTCGGTGTCGGCCGCCGGCCCGGAACCGGATCTGGTGTCACGCCAGGCCACCAAATAGTTGGTCCCGTCGAAGGCGACGGCGGGCTCGATCTGTTCGCCGGGTGCCGCGATGACCGGGAACTGTTTGAGCACCTGGCCCGCGGGCGACACCAGCGCCCCCCGGATATCGTACTGATCGGTGAACTGCTGCCATACGACGAGGAAATTGGTTCCGTCGAAAGCAACTACAGGGGCGAAGTTGGAAGTTGCCTGGGAGAACAAGGTGGGACGCCCATGCGTTCCATGCGTTTCTCGCCGCACGCGGTCCTCGTTCTCCTCTCGCGATCCTTTCATCCGGGAAACGCATGAATCGCATAGGCGTCCCCTCCGGTTTCTCCCTAAAAGCGGCCGAAACCGGTGAGGTGGGCACTTCCTCTAGCGAGGAAGCGCCCACCACGCCTTTCATCCTTGAAAAGCGTGGTGGGTGACGTTCATGAAATTATGCGTCGCTACCGTCTCGGGTGAGGAGAACCGCATAAAATCATAGGCGCCCCCTCTTGGGCAGGTTGAATAATTCGCGGAGATTGCAACATTGAAAGCCTGGCCCCAGCTTTTGCTCGGCTCTTCCGGCCATCGACCGGTCGTGCCGTTGGTTAGCGCTTCTCTGAGTTTAGTTGACATTGGAGCATTATTTTGCCAATGCGCCCCCGAACTCTGAAATCTACATGTAGAGTGCGCTTCATATGGATTTCATAGGGGTATGTTGTCCAATAGTCTGTTTTTTTGATTTCTATTTCATTCCATGAAACGAATAATGCGTGCCTCCGCAAACCGACTGGCAATAACCTCATCGGTTTCACATACATTCCTTCTTCTGTGAAAACATAGGTCAGGCAAGCAACAAAACGCGCGCCATCAATCAGAGCGCTTTGGAAACGCAAGGGCTTACCTGGGCTTTTGAGTTCTGTTCCGTAGGCAGACTGGAGGGGCACCCAAGGGTCAAATTCAGTCAAGATGTTCATTGTTTCTCATTTCTTTGAGAAGATCAGGGGGACGTAGGTAACTTATGTAACTTGTTAATCCTGCGACAACCATCTCGCCGCCCTCCGGCATTAATAAGTTACATAAGTTACCAGCGTCCCATCCGACTCTCCCCTATTTCTGTGTTACTCTGTTCTGGCTACTATTTATTTACAAATGATGTATCGAATTCTTTTGATATCTCAGAAATATCTGCAGAAGAAGCCCCTCTCTCAAATGCAGTTAATAACAACTCTCCCTTAATTTCGTTGAGCTTCTTGGCCTGCAGTTGATCGTCTCCAAGCTGAAGTTTGTTTATCAATGTGCCATAGCCTTTGAGTATCTTTTTTGCTGCTCCTTTGTGAGTTAAAGCAGTAACCTCCCAAAGTGAGATTTTTTCATAATGAGAATCTTTAACACAGTATGCCTTTGACTCTTCGAATGATACCTCAGCGTCTGCGCGCTGCCTGTAAACGGCCATATATCTCGTTAAGTAGAATTTTTTGGATTCAATTATAAACCTGCCATCAGTGGTTCGATCATTTGACAACCATTCTGGGTCGTTTGGTTTCGCCACTCTAGACAAAGATTCAATGCACTCGCTGACATAAAGCGTAAACATGGTGAAATTCCTTTGGGTGGGATGGGGAAATGGAGAATATACTTGTCCCTCTTATCTCTTTTCAGCTCAACGGTAGTAAGGCGCACCAGCTGCGCGGGGTTTTATCGGCGCCGACTGTATGCCGCCAGTTGTTGGGCTTGCCATTAATTATTTCGCCATTGCACCGTGAGGAATGGGGATGACTTTTTCGATATCGTCGATGTTTATCTGAAAAAAGTCATGTCCGTTCGGGGACTCAACGCCAAGTGCCCATAGAAATAGCTCAGCGCCAGTAAAATTCGGCTCCATATAGGCTCCGTCAGATTCTGCGTTTGGAAACCTCTGCTTTAAATGTGACGCTTCTCCATACGAATAAGTATTTATAAGCCCATGAGATGAGAGGCCGACTACACAGTGTGTCATTAACTTCCAGTAGTCTTTCAACTTCTCCGGCGGAAATAGATGAATTAGGAATTCATGTGGTAACAATAACCCAGCGTTGGGCAAGTCATTTCCGAGGCCCATGTTAAGTTGAGAGCTTTTATGGTGACGTAGCACTTCATAATAAAACGCAAAATGAAGCCGGATTTGATAAACTGACATTTGTTTCACTTTTGAAAGGTATGGCAAGCATTGATCATCCTTACCCGTCACCTCTCTCGAACCTGCCAGCATTCCCCCGTAATACTCTGCTGCTACCTCGTCCTCACAGAAACGAGCATCATCTAAGATGTGGCGTAACACTCTTGGGCTGACTGCACCAGGGTCATCCATACGCTTCCCCAACTTTCTCGCTGCCTTTGCAAAGACAGTGTCAAGATTGATATTGCACTTTTCAACTAGCCCTTTGGCTTCCGCTCCTAAATAGTCGGCAGTTGGGCCAAGTAACTTTGTCAATATATCCTTCGAACCAAGAAATGCTAAACCTGCACCTGCAATAGTTAAAGGTTCCGGCACAGTATTCTCCTTTTCTGTCCAACGGCGGTGGCTGACCGGCGGAGCGCCAAACTTTTATTAGCTTTTCCGGCTCTCTACTACCGCGAGTCCGGTCCAGCCCCTTGGTTGTCATCTGTCTACGCTTCCAACGCCTCGCCCCGCCTTCTTTCTGGCGTTTATCTCGGCCCGAACTTCACTTGGTCGGGGACAGCACTTATTCAATCGGTTTTCTTAATCCACCGCACTAGTCCAAACAACGCCCCTGCTAAAAAGCCAAAAGGACCTGTTAGGAAAATTCCAAGGAATGGACCCTGGTTAGCCGTTGGTCGGAAAATAATGGGGCCAAAGAAGCCCCCGACAAAGCCTACAGAACCAAATATCGCGCCCCACAGTGCCATATGAAGGAACACCCCGCGCTTTGCCATCGGTATGTCCTTTTCCCATTTCATCTCGTACAACGAACTTCCCATGGTCGGGGATGATTAAAGGCCAGAGTTGCTTGTAGCCTTTGGCTTCTGACACTTCCATGCCGGCCTACACTTCCATGCCGGCGCTGGCCGTTCTCCAAATCGCAGTTGGTGTTGCCTTGTTTGGTCTTGATTAGCTTTGGGGGTCCACTCTCATCGCTTACAATAAGTTATTGACCGGAAATTGTTGATATCCTCACGAGCGAGACGTTCGGGTAAAAGTGGGTGACGTCGACTGGTAACGTAACCGGCTGATATGCCACACTCGTGAGCTGGTGAAATGTTCCGTTTGGGGGGATGAGCGGAAAAACCGGTCATCCCTCCCATGGGAGAACAAGGTGGGACGCCCATGCGTTCCATGCGCCGCACGCGGTCCTCGTTCTCCTCTCGCGATCCTTTCATCCGGGAAACGCATGAATCGCATAGGCGTCCCCTCCGGTTTCCCGGTTTCCCTCCGGTTTCCCTACGCCCCCCCTGAGGGCTGCTGATTACCGTGCTTCCAGTGCTGAATCGGCAGCGATAATGAATTTTTCGTAGATACCACATCAGCGGGCATTTTGCATGTTTTTAATAAGATGTTCGGCTCTTTTGACTGAGTGAATAGGCGGGAAAGTCTATGGAGGGAACTATGCGCGAAGGGGAATGGAAGACTCAGAGAGAACTCTATTGGAGATGGGATCGGGGAAGTAAGTCTCTAAACAATGTCAAGCTGCTATCTTTGTCATAAAAAAAGCCTATAGTCACAGCCCAGGGCTGTTGCAAGCTTCTTCGCCGTTTCCTTTCCGATGGAACGCTTGCCGTTTTCCATCTCACTCAGGTGCCTTCGCGGAATCCCTGTCTTCTCTGCGAGCTGGACCTGGGTCAATTCTTCCTTCAAGCGTGACCCGCGCAAAATCATGGAGGGAAGGCCTTGGTCAGGCCGCACGTCGCCCAGCACCTCCCGCCAAGGGCGACTTTCGCCCTCTTCAAATCCTTCGAGCTTCTGCGCGTATTTCATGATCAGCTCCGCGTTAGACCGATGTACCTGAACGATGACAATACTTCAAGTCGCAACCTACACCGTCAAGGGGGGAAGACGCCAATAAAAAATCTCTTAGTTGAGGTTGATTCTAACGCTGGTGAGCCCGATGAGGTCTGATCCGGTGATATTGATCCTCGTCCCGTTGATGGTAACGAAACCCGAGCTATCCATGGTGATAGAGGACGCTCCACAAACAATCTCGACGCTGGCTCCAGCCTCAATCTTCAGGCTCTTGCCGACCACCACCGACGTGTCGTTGCCTACCGTCTCCACCTTGTCGTTTTTTACCAGTATGTTCCAGTCCCTTTCACTCTGTAGATAGAGCTCCTCACTTCCCTTCCTGTCGTCAAAGCGCAACTCATGGAAGTTGTCCAGGTCGCCATTGGGGTAGCTACGTGTTTTGATGGTGCTGACGGAGTACTTGTTCTGCGGATCGTAGAGAGGCAAGTTCTCGGCATTGTACAGGCTGCCGACGATGACCGGCCTGTCCGGATTGCCGTCGATGAAAGCTACCAGCACTTCGTCTCCCACCCTCGGAATGAACTGCATGCCCCATCCCGCGCCGCCCCACCCCTGAGCGTAGCGAAGCCAGCAGGAACTCCTCTCGTTCTTCTTTCCCTGCCGGTCCCAGTGAAACTGCACCTTCACTCTCCCGAGTTCGTCGTGATAGATCTCCTCACCGGCAGGACCGGTTACCATCGCCGTCTGCATCCCCGCGATGACCGGCTTCGGAGTTATCCGTGACGGCTTGAAATGGGCATCCTCAGGTATGGCAATGAAGCCGTTCCAGTATTGCGCACAGCCTCCGGTCGAGCCATCCAGCGCTTGAGGCTGGTCACCTACGTGCTCCATGGCCGCGACTACGTATCTTCCGACGAGCTCTCCGGAGAATGATTCGAGGTCGAATCGGTGCCCGGCGGAGAGACGGGGGCAGTTGCTCTCGCCCTTTGCTCGTTTCTCTAGCGCGGCATGCTCTCCCAGGCGTGCCTTAGCCAGCCTTTCCTCGCGCTTGTCGCTGACAAAGGAACCGGTGTACTCGTACATTTCTGCTCTCGGTTCCCGGCGAGAGCATTTTTCCGCTCCCGGACGATAGCTCGGATGCTCATAGCTGAAACTGCGGGTAGTTACGCAATCGGTCGCCAGCCGGCAAGAGAGGTTGAAGGCCGATACCGTCTCGGCGTCTTGGGCCATGCCATGGGAACCCTGGAGTTGAAGGGCGCAGTCCCCGTGGATGTCGGGGCAAAAGAAGCTGTCGTCGCAAATGGTCAGGACGTGTTTGTCCTCGTGGTGCTCGAAGAAATAGAGCAGTCCTTCTTCCTCCATCAGGCGCGATATGAAATTCAGGTCGGTTTCGTTGTACTGCACGCAGTAGCTGCAATTCAGTTCACTGTCTATCAGGGCGAAACTGAACATGTCGGACGTGATGCAGCTTTCCTCAAGTATGGTCTTGATTATCGACTGCACGGTGGTGTTCTGGAAGATGCGGCAATCCTGCTCCAGCGACAGCCGCCAGATGGCCGGTAGCAGCCGAACCCGATAAACGCAGCCATCGGGTGCCAGCTCCACCAATTTCAACTTCGAGATCATTCCGTGGAAATATCGATTGCCGCCATCGGCAGTGAGGTCTTTAGTGCGCACGGTCAGGACCGCCCCCATACCGGCGACTTTCTCGAAAGGGATGGCAGTCTCGCAAACGACGGTTACGTTAATCTGAAAAGGGGAGGAGATGGCTTCAATGGCTTCAAAGCTTGTTACGTGGAAGTCGAAGGGGGTGCCGTGAATTTTAAAGAAAAACATGGGCTTGTCCGCCGCGTCTGCAAACTCCATAAAGCCTCCTGTCGGTTAGGACAACTACGACCAGCGTTTGTGGTAGTGATACAGGTCAAGACCGGCTGGCTCCTCCTTCCAGGTGCGGTGGATGACACTGTCGCCCCCCTGGAAGAAGTCCTTGACGCGCTGCACGATGCCGTGTCCCTGGTTTTGCGGGCGGGCTTTGCTTTGCGAAATGCGGTGGGAGACCGCGTGCTGGTTTGGAGCGTTTCCGGGCTTGTGAGGCTTGCGGCCCGCATTCAGGGCGGTCTTCGTCCCTTTTGCCCTTTTTGCCGACACGGATTTTCTCTTCGCGTCGATCTCGCTTTGGTAGGCGGCAATCTGCTTTGCATGAACGGTGCGGGCTTGGGCCTCGGCCTTCAGTTCCTCCGCGGTTGGCGTCTCGTTGTCATAACGACCGAATTCCGCAGCTTCATGTTTGCGGCGGTTGTCGAGGCCGATGTCTCTTTTTGCATTCGAGCCGTACAGGATTTGATACTGGACTTCGGCTCGGTTTCCAACCCTTACGGCATTGACGAGGCCCGGACCGATTAGACCGGGCGCGTTGAAATCAAGGGACAGGAGGGCAACCATCTCTTTGGTATTTTGTAGATCTCTGTATAGCTTAACTCCCAGCTTCGTTCGTAGGTCCGCGTCGTACTGCGGTAACACTTTCCAGAAAAGTTGTTTTGCCTGCTCTTTATCTATGGTTAAATCAAAGGGATCTTTTAGGCTGCTGCCGTTTAAGGCGTTTTTTATGGTGCCGTCATTTAGCATTTTGCAGAGGTCAGATAGCCTTTCTTTATCCTTTGTGGACAGAGTCGCCCCAACCTCAGTCAAATCGGCTTCCAGACCCGAACGAATCCTATAGCTTTTGCCAACTCTTTCAAGCAGGGCGTACCCGACACCAATGGTCGGAACATTTTGGCTACAAACGTACACTCTATACCTTATATCCTCTTGGACTTTAATAAATTTAAAAAGTTCTTCCCTGAAAAGTCCTGTTTTTCTTGGATTCATTTTGCACCTACTCTACTTTAAAAAAATTTGTTGAAAGTATTAAATCACTTTCGGTTGTTCCATTATAATAGCTGGCATGTAGTGATTCCTTGTCAGACAACTCCAACTTTATCATAACCAAGTCATAACCACCCGAGTATACAGAACATTTTTTATTACTTGCAGAAGTAAAGACATATTGACCATCTTTGGCAGATGTCAATATAAACCTTGGCTTACAGGTTCCTACCAATAAAAAATTTGACATTACTGTCAAACTATACCTTCCACCTACATCTCGGCTTAAGTTCTCCCAGATTCCTTTAATCTCGGCAAGATTAGTAGCGGGATGAGGTTTTGACAAAGTACCGATACGTTCCTGATAAGTGGATGCCATACACCTCACGTCACTGCAGGCGTTTCTCTTTCCTCTCACCCATGCTCTCTGCTCATTTTTCAGGGCCTCCCGGTCAGGTGCGGCAACGAGGGCCTGGGCGTAGGCCATCGCCAGATCCTCGTCGAGCTTGGAAAGGGTGGCATTTGAGCAGATCATCTTCTCGGCCTTGCTTTTCGCGGCGTTGCAATCAAAACTCGCTGCGAGCGCTGGACAAGAAAAAATCTCCGCTACCATGATGAGGACGAGAAGACGGGCCATGCCGGTAGCCGCTAACTCGATGGTTCGGCGCGCGTATTTTTCATGCATGTTGCCAATCCTCCTGTCTCTTTTCCGTTTGCCGTTTGCAACAGATACCGAGCCGCTGTCACTTCACTTGCGTCTTTATAACAAAATTAATAGCTACCAATACTACTGCCTACAAAGGTGAAGTCAACAAGGGCATTCTACCTTGAGTGACAGAGAATCGGCGGGCAGTCCTGCCCCACCAGAAGGGGCCCACCAGAGGGGTCAGAAGGGGCTTGCAAGGGATCGCTGTGCGAAGGGGGATGGAGGCGGGCGAAAAAAAAGGGGGGGATCGAAATCCCCCCCGAGGGTGACCTTCTGTATGAAGGGCTGTTAGTTGTACGCGCTCTCGGAGTGCTGGGTCTGGTCGAGACCGATGATCTCGTCTTCCTTCTCGACCCGGAAGCCCATGGTCTTGGAGAGGACGAAGGAGATCACGAAGGTCACGATCACCGCGTAGGCTGCGGCGGCGCCGACGGCGATCAGCTGGGTGACGAACTGCTTCATGTTGCCGGAGCTGAGCCCGGTGGCGCCGACGGTGGCGAAGACACCGGTCAGGATGGCGCCGGTGGTGCCGCCCACGCCGTGGACGCCGAAGGCATCGAGGGAGTCGTCGTACTTGAGCTTGGCCTTCATCATGACGCCCATGTAGCAGACCAGGCCGCCGGCGATACCCATGATGATGGCGGCACCCGGCTGTACGAAACCGGCGGCGGGGGTGATGACGACGAGGCCTGCAACCACACCGGAGCCGAAGCCCAGGGCGGAAGGCTTGCCCGCGTGGATCCACTCGGCGATCATCCAGGTAAGGCCTGCTGCGGCCGGTGCGATGGTGGTGGTGGCCATGGCCAGACCGGCGAGCCCGCCGGCGGCGTCGGAGGTGTTGAGGCCGACGATGGCGGAGCCTGCGTTGAAGCCGAACCAGCCGAACCAGAGGATGCCAACACCGGCCAGGGTCAGCGGAAGGCTGTGGGGTGCCATACGCTCATGCGGGAAGCCGTGACGCTTGCCGAGGAAGTAGAGGACCACGAGTGCGGAGATACCGGAGGAGAGGTGGACGACGGTACCGCCTGCGAAGTCCAGGGCGCCCATCTTGCAGAGCCAGCCGTCGGCCATCCAGACCCAGTGGGCCAGCGGATCGTACACGAGGGTGGTCCAGAGGAGGACGAAGACGCAGTAGGTGGAGAACTTGATCCTCTCGGCCAGGGCACCGGAGATGAGGGCCACGGTGATCATGGCGAACATGCACTGGTACATGGCGAAGACGTACTCGGGGATGGAGCCCGGCTCGGTGGCGACGTTCTGGAAGAGCGCGAAGACCGGGGCGCCGTCCTTGAAGGTGATCAACCCGCTCAAGAGCGCCTTGCTGAAGTTACCGATCAGGCCATGCCCCATGTCCGGGCCGAAGGAGAGCGAGTAGCCGATGACGGCCCACTGCACGCCGACGATACCCATGGCGACGAAGGAGTGCATGAAGGTGGAGAGCACGTTCTTGGTGCGGACCATGCCGCCGTAGAAAAGGGCCAGGCCGGGGATCATGAAGAGGACCAGCGCCGACGAGACCAACATCCAGGCGGTGTCGCCGGTGTTGAGGACCGGGTCGACGTTTTTGGGAGCCGGTGCGGCGGCCGGAGCGGCCGGGGCAGCCGGGGCGGCAGCGGTGACGGTGGCAGCCGCCGGAGCAGCGGCGGCAGGTGCAGCCGGGGCTGCGGTGGCCGCGGCCGGGGCGGTAGCGGCTGCGGGGGTAGCCGGGGCGGTCTTCTCCTCGGCCTGGGCGGCCAGCGGAGCGGCGAGCAGGCCGGCAACCAGTGCCAGCTTGGAAAGGGTCATGAATGCTTTCTTGCAGGTTGAGATCCCTGCTGCTTCCTTAGCCGTCTTTAGGATACTTCCTCGTACCATGTCACTCTCCGTTGATCTTGATTTTGATAAAGCCGAAGCTGGGTCGTCGTTGATTCAAGCCACGTCGGATCTTTCTACCGGCCCTCTTAGATGGCCTCTTCCCCTTTCTCGCCGGTCCTGATACGGACCGCCTCGTCGAGGTTGATGATGAAGATCTTGCCGTCCCCGATCCTTCCGGTGCGGGCGGTTTCCTCGATGGCGGAGACCACTTTGGCCACCAGGTCGTCGGAGACCGCGATCTCGATCTTCACCTTGGGGATGAAATCGACTACGTACTCGGCGCCGCGGTACAGTTCGGTGTGCCCTTTCTGGCGGCCGAAACCTTTCACCTCGCTGACGGTGATACCCTCGATGCCCAGTTCGTTCAGGGCATCCTTTACCTCATCCAGTTTGAACGGTTTGATGATTGCCTCGATAAGCTTCATTGCTATCCCTCCTGATCTGTGGCTTGCGCTGCCGGTTGCCTATCAGTGTTGCAGCGGCCGTGCCAGCCGTGAAGAAATGCCTGTAATCGAGATGTTAGAAAAAAAAAGGGGTGCAAGAAGGGAGAAAGCTGCCCAAATAGGATGCAGCCCGCTTTCTAATTAGGCACGAACGGAGAGAGGCTCCCCCCCGGAACGGGGGGAGCATGGCTGGCGGATGGAGTCGACGGTTTCCGGGGGGGAGACGGTGGCGAAAGGCAGTTACACTAAAGGCAAATCCCCCCTGTCCCCCCTTCGCAAAGGGGGGGACCCTGTCACCGGCGGTGTGCCGGGTTTGCGTGTGCAGCGGCTACTGGCGCGGCTTTGAAGAGTAACCGCTGGAGAAGGGGAGCTGCCTCAGGTTGAATTCGGGATAGGCGGCCGCCGCCACTTCGTATTGATCCAGCCCCTCCCGTTCGATGTCGGAGGCGACCCGGATCCCCATGATGCGGTCCAAAATCTTGAAAAAGAGGTAGGCCGCACAAAAAACGAACAGAAGGTTGGTGACGCTCCCGGCCACCTGGGCCCCCAACTGGCCGCCGTCGCCGTAGAACAATCCTTTGACGCACCCTTTGACACCGTTGAAACCGTCCCCGTAGGTGCCGTCGGCAAAAAGCCCCAGCGAGATCACCCCCCACAGCCCGCAGACCCCGTGCACGGAAATGGCACCGACCGGGTCATCGACCTTCATCACGCGCTCGAAGAAGAAGACGCTCAGGCAGCACAACGCTCCGGCCAAGCCGCCGATGACTACCGCCGAGACGGAGGTGACGAAGGCGCAGGGGGCGGTGATGGCAACCAGACCGGCCAAGAGGCCATTGGCGCTCATGGTGAGGTCGGGCTTTCCGTACTTGAACCACATGAGGCTCATGGCGGCGAAGCCGCCTGCCGCGCTGGCAAGCATGGTGTTGACCGCCACCACGCCGATCCTGAGATCGGAGGCGGCCAAGGTCGATCCGGTGTTGAAGCCGAACCAGCCAAAGGCGAGCACGAGGGTGCCGACGATGGCCATCGGGATATGGTGGCCCGGGATCGGGTTGGGGGAGCCGTCCTTGTTGAACTTGCCGATGCGCGGCCCGAGCACCAGGGCCCCAGCAAGGGCGGCGACCCCGCCGGTCATGTGGACCACTGAGGAGCCGGCGAAATCGACGTGGCCGTGCCCCAGTCCGAAGTTGGTGCCCAGTTGGGAGAGCCACCCGCCGCCCCAGACCCAGTTGGCGTAGAGAGGATAGAGAAGGCCGCTCATCAAGAAGCCGTACACGACGAAGGCGGAGAACTTGAAGCGCTCGGCCATCGCCCCGGTAGGGATGGTGGCGGCGGTGTCCATGAAAACCATCTGGAAGAGAAAGATTGCGAAGACGACCGAGTCGTAGCAGTTACCGGAGAGAAAGAAGCCCCGGGTCCCGAAGAGGCCGAGATCCTTGCCGAAGAGGTGGAGGGTGAATTCGCCGTTGAGGACTCCCCCGCCGCCGAGAACCGCTACCGGCCCCACGCCCCCCATCTGGATGGCGAAGCCGCAGGCCCAGTAGGCCAAGAGGCCGATGCAGTAGATCATGATGTTCATCGCCATGGTGTGGCTGGCGTTCTTGGCGCGGCAGAAGCCGGTCTCCACCAGGGCGAAGCCGGTCTGCATGAACATGACGAGGAAGCCGCAGAGGAGGGTCCAGGCCATGTTGAGGGCCACCCGGTTATGCCCGGCGGCATCGGCGACCTTGGCGGCCAATGGCTCGGCGGCCGAGAGTTTCTTCAAGTCCTCGGCGGTGGGGGCGCCGCTGGAGGCACCGATCAAGTCGGCAGCTCCCCCGGTGCGCACCCCGGCCGGATCCCCTGAGGGAGCGGCGTGGGAAGCGGCGGCGGGCGTGCCCTCCGAAGCTTTAGCGGAGGCAGACGTGTCCGCCGGAGCTTTAGCGGAGGCGGAAGCCGGTTCGGGTTTGACCTCGGCCTGGCCCAGGCTGGCGGCGGCTCCCACCAGGAGCCCCGCAGCCATCAACAGACGAACCAGGCGTGCGTACTTTTTCATCATGATTGCCATCTCTGCCTCCTTACGATGCAGGCCGAAGCGCGCGGCGTCCTTGCCCTCCCCGCCTCCACAAGCCGGGTGACGCGCCTCTCTGATTGGTAAACTGCTAAATAAAAACGCCTCCTGCCCCAAAAGGGCGGGAGGCGTCGTTGCCTTTCCCGGTCGGACGGCCGCTTCGCCGTGACCATCCTGTATTTCTTGCTGCACGGGGCATGCCGAGTAACGGGGAATTCAGGGGATTGTCTCGCCATCCAGGAGAGGCAAATCCCCCCTGTCCCCCCTTCGCAAAGGGGGGGACGGGAGGCCCGGCTGCTCTTGCGGTTTTTAGAGGCTAAAATCCCCCCTGTCCCCCCTTCGCAAAGGGGGGGACGAGAGGCAGACATGGGGGGCGGGGCGGACGATGGCCGAGGTGGAGGCTTCCCCCACCCCCTCGCCCCCTCCCTCCAGGGGAGGGGAGAATGATCAGGTTCCTTTCTGCCCTCTCTCTTCGTATCTCATTTCACGAGCCCGGGGCCGAACTGGATGACGGCGCCGCCGGCGAGGATGATGAGGAGACCGAGCCAGGTGGAGGGGGGGATGGTTTCTTTGAAGACAAAACGGCCGGCGAGGATGCTGACCAGGGCAAAGACGGCGACATAGACGCCGAGGAGCTTGGAGAAGTCCCATTTGACGGTGTTGACGACGACGCCGTAACTTCCCAGCATGGCGAAACCGAAGGCGATGAAGAGGACGGAGCCGGAGACCAGGCCTCTTCTTACTACGGCGTCTCCTCCTACTTCCAGGGCGGCTGCGGCGATGAATATTATCCAGGCGAAGATGGTCATGCGATGGCTCCTTGCGATTTTTAAAGGCTAAAATCCCCCTGTCCCCCCTTCGCAAAGGGGGGGACGTGAGGCGGATGTTGGGGGACGGGGCGACGGTGTTCCGAAGGGGGGGCTTACCCCCTTGCCCCCTCTCCTTGAGGGAGGCTTACCCCACCCCCTGGCCCCCTCCCTCAAGGGGAGGGGGAAGGAGCAGGTTCCTTTGTTTCGGACATGGGGGCGGGGCGGACGGGGTCAGGTCGGGCCGCGCTTCATCATGAGGAGGATCAACAGGGCCAGTATAAGGAGAGCGGCGGCCACTCCCAAGGCGATCCAGAGGGCTTTGCCCTTCCCTCCCTGCTTCCAGGGGGAAGGCTTTTGCAGCCGGTCGCAACGGCCGGTGAGGGGGACGTCTTCGGGGGCATCGAGATCGACCTTCATCGCGGCGGCGGAGTGGTAGCGCTTGCGGGGATCGCGCTCCATGGCGTGCAGGACGATCTCCTCCACCTGCGGCGAGACCTTCGGATTCCTCTTCCTCGGCGCCTGCGGGTCGCCGGTCACCCGGGCGTTCATGATCACGAACATGTTCTCGTTCTCACTGGCGTACGGGGGCGCCCCGGCCACCATCTCGTAGAGGATGGCACCCAGGCTGTAGATGTCGGTCCGCTCGTCTCCCCGCTTCCCTTTCACCTGCTCGGGCGCCATGTAGTCGGGGGTCCCCACCGCCGGGGTGAAGCCTGCGAAGGTGAGCCTTCTCCCCTCGGCGGACTTGGCGATCCCGAAGTCGAGGATGCGTATCGTCCCGTCGGAGCAGATCATGATGTTCTGGGGCTTTAGGTCGCGGTGGATCACCCCGTGTTCGTGCATGTGGGCGAGCGCGGAGCAGATCCGGCTGGCGAGCTTGATGGCATCCTTCTCCGGCATGGGGCGGACGCTGTTCAAGAGATGGGCCAGCGTGTAGCCGCGCAGGTACTCGGTGACGATGTAGGGGCGGCTTTTGTGCTCGACCGGGTAGAACTTGAGGATGTAGGGGTGATCGAACATGAGCCCGATCTCCTCCTCGCGCTCGAAGCGGGAGTAGAAGCCGGGGTCGCTCTCGAACTCCATGAAGGGAACCTTCAGCGCCACCTCATTCTTCGTCTGCAGATCGGTCGCCTTGTAGATGGTGGCCATGCCGCTGCGGCTGATGGTCTCGGTGACGAAGAAGCGGTCGTCCAGGGTCTTGCCAGGCTGGATCTCGTAGCCGGCGTTCTCCTCCGCCACCGGTTCGTGGTAGACGGGAAGCCCGCGGTAATAGGATATCTTCTCCACCTCGGCGATATGCAGCACCTGGATGGAGAGGTTGTCGTCGGTGCCGCGGTTCTCAGCCAGGGCCACCAGCTGGCGGCAGGCCTGGGCGGGGGAGAAGCGGGAGACGATGTCGGCGATCTCGGAATCGGCGACGTGGGCGTAGAGGCCGTCCGAGCAGAGGACGATCCGGTCCCCCTTGAAGGCGTTCGTCTGCTCCACGTCGACCCGGATACCGGGCTCCTGCCCCACGCAGCGGGTCAACACCGAGCGGTGCTCGCTGGTCTTGGCGTCCAGCTCGCTGATCAGGCCGAACTTCTGCTGCATGCCGACGTAGGAGTGGTCGGTGGAGAGCTGCCTGATCTCCCCTTTCCTCACCAGGTAGACCCGCGAGTCCCCGACGTTCCCCACCACGATCTCGTCGTTTTTCAGGACAACCAGGCAGAGGGTGGTCCCCATCCGGTCACGGCCGTGGTTCCCCATCCCCCGCTCGAACACTGCCAGGTTGGCGGAGGAGAACATCTTGTTCAGCAACTGCTGCGAGGTGAAGTCCCCGCCGGTCTCCCGGAAAAGGGAAAGGGAGGTCTCCACGGCAAGCCTGCTGGCCACCTCGCCGTGGTTCATCCCCCCTACCCCGTCGGCCAGCGCGGCCACCGCCCCGCGGGAGCGTTTTTCCTCCACGGTCGCGGGCTGCCAGAAGCCGACGAAATCTTCGTTGTTCTCCCTCACCGGTCCCGGAGACGAGAGCTCTGCGTAAATAAGTTCCATGATGACAGCACCTTAGCACGGACACCGTGCGATGAAAAGCTTCGACACTGAAGAGGGGCGGTCAAACGCATTGACCGCCCCGGCGTTTCCATCCTGCCGCTATACCTTCCCCTCCGGCTCGGTCCTCCCCATCCTCACTCTCTCCCTCCCCTTGAAGGGGAGGGAGAGGTTGGTTGAGCCGAAGATTGCGGGGCGAGCGTTGTTAGGCGAGCGGTTTAAGCTCGGGCTTGGAGGTCAGGATTATCTCCTTGTTCTTCGACTTCGAGGCGGACATGAAGTAGATCAGTCCGTAGACACCCCAGGCGGCGCAGATGCCGAGGGCGATGAACGGCTCCTTCCAGCTCATGCCGGCCACGGTGAAGGGTCCGATCAGGTAGAAGAGCATGATGGCCAGGTTGGCGAGGAGACCCAGCACCGGGATGACTACGTGCTTGAAGCCGTTGAAGGTGTGGTGCTCCTT
The DNA here is from genome assembly GCF_023652955.1 of Geomonas sp. Red32. GTDB lineage: Bacteria > Desulfobacterota > Desulfuromonadia > Geobacterales > Geobacteraceae > Geomonas. The sequence goes on from NZ_JAKLOY010000011.1 coordinate 16,716, forward strand.
GAAGGCGACCATGGCGATCACGCAGGTGAACATGTAGAGGAGGAAGGTGCCGAAGTTGGAGACCAGGGTCATGATGAGCAGGGTATTCGGGAGCTTCGCGTAGGTCTCGGGGGCGAAGATGCCGAAGGAGTACCAGAAGTTGTGCTTGTCGAGCGCGGCCGGGGTGGTGCCCCCCTGGTAGATCACGCAGACCACCATGCCGATAATGGCGGAGATGACGGCCAGGGTCCAGATCGCCTTGTAGGGGGACATGGTCTTGCCGTGCAGAAGCCCGAAGTGGGAGCCGACCTCCTCGTCGCGCCCCATCGCGTAGGTGACGCGGGCGCCGGTGGAGAGGCAGGAAAGGGTGGTGCCGATCAGGGCGAGGAAGACGGTGAAGGCCTGGACCAGCATGAAGGCCTTGCCGGCGGCGGCGGAGCCGAAGAGCCAGGTGCCGGTGATGATCATCATGTCGCCCAAGGGAGCGCCGGAAGCGCCGGCCATCGGCATGGTGTAGCCGTTATTGAGCATGTAGTTGGCAGCGAAGTACTCGATCAGGTAGCAGACGGCACCCTGGATGACCAGCGAGAGGAGTACCGCGCGCGGCACGTCTTTTTTCGGGTTCTTGGCCTCGTCGGCCATGGCAGTGACCGTCTCGAAACCGACCAGGATCAGGATGGCGATGGCGGCCTGGATGAAGATGAAGTTGAAGCCGTGGGGAGAGACGACGGACTTGGCGGTGGCGTGATAGTTGAAGGTCTCCACACCCTTGTCGTCTTTCGTGACGGCACCGGCGGCCGAGTAGTCGATGGTGAAGGGAGCGGCCTGTTTGAGATCCTTGACCGGTTTGCCGTCCTTGTCGGCGCCGATCGGGTCGCCGGTTTTCTCGTCCTTCATGTCCTGCATCTGATAGACCGGCTTGCCGTCCTTGTCGAGGCTCGCCTTGCCGTCCACCATGACCGGTACCGGCTGCCCCTTGTCGTCCTTCACCACTTCCTGGGCGACCTGGTAGGTGACCGCCACGCCGTTGGAGAGGTGGTAGGCGGTGGCGCCCTGCGGATGCTGCACGCGGTAACCGATGGCGATCACCGAGAAGACCAAAAGGGCCGAGATCTGCACGATGTTGATCACCACGTTGACGGCGGTGGTGCCGGTAACCCCGCGGAAGGCGATGTAGGCGACGCCCAGCGAGAAGAGCGCGCAGAAGATCCACATGAAGATCTGGCTGTTGTAGGTCCCGGAGAAGGTGTCGGGGAAGAACTGGTTCAACAGGTAACCGGAAAGGATGGCGGTCACGCCGACCATGACGCCGGGATAGACCCAGTAGTAGAGGTGGCTCGCCCAGCCGGTGAAGAACTTGGCGATCCTGGCGAACTTGTAGGCCTTGGTCTTGGAGAGGAAGGCCTGCTCGGCGTAGAGGTAGGAGGAACCCGGGCCGGGGTAGAGTTTAGAGAGCTCGGCGTAGCTGTAGGCAGTGGCCAGGCAGAGCAAAAGCGCGAATAAGATGCCGAACCACATGGCGCAGCCGGCCATGGGGGCCCCGTACAGGGACTGCATCTGGAAGGTCAGCCAGAGAAAGGCTCCCGGTGCGATGAGGGCCATGGCGTTCATGGTAAGGCCGGTCAATCCCAGCGTCCCCCTGGTTACTGCTTGTTCATTGTTTCCCATTGTCACTCTCCTTTGTTAGGCTCGGTAAGGCTCCGATGCCCAAGTGCAATTTTCTTCCTCGTCGAATAAACCACCTGTGACAGAACAGCTGACTGCAAACTCCCCCTTTCCGGATGATTGAAATAAAAAAAAGGCGCCAATCCATCAGTCGATGGAAAGGCGCCTTTGCCTGTGAAACCGTCAGCGGTTTATGACACGTCATCGTGCCGTAGTTGTGACCGATCCTGAGCACGAGGTGTGCCAGCTCCTGCAGAGGGGCGATTTAATTGGTTAACGTGGGTATTGGAGCGAGGAAGAAAGGGGGCTGGCGCCATCTTGACGTTTCTTTTAGCAGCAGCCGTGATGAGAAATTAGGCATGAAGGAGGGACCGGAGGCGAGGCGAAGGAGCAGGAGATAGCCGGATGTGAGGCGGGAGAATAGCAGGGCCATGACCGGATGTAGGGCGGGAGAGGAAACGGATGGTGCCGCGGACGGGGAGCGGGAAAGACCGGGTCCCTCGCGATCAACGGCGGGGGAAGAAGCGGGGGACGTCCTCCGGGGGGACCGGGAGGCTGAAGAGGTACCCCTGGTAATGCTCGCAGCGGTGGCGGACCAGGAACTCGAGCTGCTCCGGGGTCTCCACCCCCTCGGCGATCACCTCGAGCTTCAGGGTGTGGGCCATCTCGATGGTGGCTAGCGTGATGGCGGCGTCGTCGGGGTCGGTGGTGATGTCCTTGATGAAGGTGCGGTCGATCTTCAGGACGTCGAGCGGGAAGCGCTTCAGGTAGGAAAGCGAGGAGAAGCCGGTGCCGAAGTCGTCGATGGCGAGCCGCACCCCCATCCTCTTGAGGGCGATCAGGGTCTTCACGGTCCGCTCGGTGTGGGCCATCAGCACCCCCTCGGTGAGCTCCAGCTCCAGGAGGCCGGGATCGATCCCCGTCTCGTCGAGGATGGCGGTGACGTGCTCGAGGAGCTCGTTCTTCATGAAGTGCTGGCCGGAGATGTTGACCGCCAGGGTGAAGGGGGGAATTCCCGCGTCCAGCCACGCCCTCAGCTGCCGGCAGGCCTGCCGCATCACCCACTGGTCGATCTGGATGATGAGCCCGATCTCCTCAGCCAGCGGAAGGAAGCGCCCCGGCTCCACCATCCCGAGCTCCTTGGAGTTCCAGCGGACCAGCGCCTCGATCCCCACCACGGTGCCGGTGTCGGAGGCGACCTGCGGCTGGTAGTAGACGATGAACTCCTCGTCCTTCAGGGCCTTGTGGAGCTGGCTTTCCAGGATGATCCGCTCCAGGGCCTTGGCGTTCATCGACTCGTCGTAGATCTGGTAGCCGTTGCGCCCCTGCTCCTTGGCCTGGTACATGGCGCCGTCGGCGTTCCTGATCAGGTCGCTCGCCGTGCAGGCATCGTAGGGGTAGAGCGAGATCCCGATGCTGGTGGAGACGAAGACCTCCTGCCCCTCCAGCGAGTACGGGTGGGAGACCGCCTCCAGGATCCTTCTCGCCACCTTGGCGACGTCCTGGAAGTGCTCGATGTCGCAGAGCATGATGGTGAATTCGTCCCCCCCCAGCCGCGAGACCAGGGAGACCGGCCCGTCCTGCTCGGCCCGGGACAGGCAGTCGTTCTTCCTGACGCACCCCAAAAGCCGGTCGGCCACGTCCTGCAGGAGCCGGTCCCCTACCCCGTGCCCCATGGTGTCGTTGACCAGCTTGAAGCGGTCGAGATCGAGGAAGAGGACCGCCAGCATCCGGTCGTTGCGGTTCGCGTAGACCAGCGCCTGCTCGAGCTGCTGCATGAAGAACCGGCGGTTGGGGAGCCCGGTCAGGGCGTCGTAGTAGGCCAGAAGCCGGATCTGCTCCTCGGCCCGTTTCCGTTCGGTGATGTCCTGGATGGTCCCGGTGAGGCAGACGGTGTCTCCCGCCTCGTCGAGCACGGTGGCCACCTCGGCGTGCAGGGTCCGTTCCACCGATTCCGACAGGAGGATCCGGTAGTCGAAGCTGACCGGGGAACGCTGGGCGATGGCCTGCTCGATGGAGTTCTCCACGAAGCCGCGGTCAAGATGGTGTACCGGGTCGAGGATCGGGTTGCCGAACTTCCCGCCGTCCAGGCAGCAAAGGTTGTAGACCTCCTCGGAACAGCGGATGTCGCCGGAGGAGAGGTCCCATTCCCAGCTCCCGATGTGGGCGAGGCTCTGGGCATGGGCGAGCCCCTCGCGGCTCTCCCTGAGCTGCTCGAGCATCCCGCTCGCCCTCAGCATGTAGCTCACCCGGTACGGGAGGATGTGCCAGTTGATCGGCTTGGTGATGAAATCGGTGGCACCGGCCTGGTAGGCGGAATCGATGGAGTCGAGATCGTCCAGCCCGGTCATCATGAGGACCGGGGTGTCGCGGCCGGTGATGGTCTTGCGGATGGCGCTGCAGACCGTGAAGCCGTCCAGCCCGGGCATCATGACGTCCAAAAGGACCAGGTCCGGGGAACGCTCCTCGAAGACCGTGAGGGCGTGCTCTCCCGACTCGGTGTCCCACACGGCGTATCCCGAGGTCTCCAGGGTCTCCCGGGCCAAAAGCCGCACCGCGTGGTCGTCGTCCACCACCATGACCAGCGGGGTGATTCTCTTGGTCTTCCTGGTCATCATATGCGGCCTCCCTGCAACGCTTCCCGGACTACCCGGTACTCCTCCTCGACCCGCACCAAGAGGGGAAGCGCCCCCTCGGTGGAACCCTGGCGCCCCAGGGCCTCCAGCTCCTTGCAGACGTCGGCGAGCCGCATGGCGCCAAGGTTGGCGCTCGAGGACTTGAAACTGTGGGCGGCGGCCTTGAGCTTCTCGGCATCCCCCCCCGACTCCGCTTCCTTCATGGTCTGCAACAGGGTGGGAGTGCTGGCCAGGTAGAGGTCGACCACCTTGCGGAGCACCTCTTTTCCCCGGTTACCCGGGAGGCTCCGGATCATCTCCAGCGCGCCGCTCATCTGGTCGTGGGCGATGGGTTGAGAGGCGTCCGCCGAAGGCGCGGACCCGGCGGTGGCGGCGGCCAGCGAGGCGGAGATCCGGGCCTGGGCGGCATCCACGGGAGAGCCGGGAGGAGAAGGGTGCCCGAGGGGGACCTGCCCCATGGCTGCCGGAGCCGGTTTTTGGGGGGCCGCTTCCGGGATGAGTTGGGAAGCCTGCTCTCCCGCCGCGGGACGCCCCGGGGAGCCCCCCTGCAGGGTACGGCCGATGACCCGGGAGAGCTCGTCGCGGGTGAAAGGCTTGGAGAGGTAGTCATCCGCCCCGGCATCCATGCAGGCCATCCGGTCCTGGGCCATGGCGCAGGCGGTCAGGGAGACGATCGGGATCCGTTTCCGGTCCCCCTCCAGGGTGGCTTCCCAATCCCGGATGGTCTTGATCGCCTCGAGTCCGTCCATGACCGGCATCTGGTAGTCCATCAGCACGAGATCGTAAGTGGAGCGCTGCACCGCCTCGACGGCCATGAGACCGTTGGCGACGATCTCCACGTTGCAGGCGAGGCTTTCCAGCATCCCGCGGCCGACCTCCTGGTTGACCGGGTTGTCCTCCACCAGCAGGACCTGCGGCGGGGTGCGCCGCGCCTCCACCCCCTCCGGCTCTCCGGCCGTCTGATCCATGCCGAGCGCCTTGACCAGCGCGGTGTAGAGCCGGTGGGGGCGAAGCTCGTTCTTGGGAAGCGCCACCAGCCCCCCCTCCTCCCCGTCCCGGATGAGCGAGGCCAGGTCCGGGTTGCCGATGAGCACGAGCCTCACCAGGCGCCCGGATGGGAGCGAGCGGAGAGTGGCGGCCAACCGGGTCCCGTCGGCGCCCGAGATCTGCTGGTCCAGGATGGCCAGGTCGAAGGGGGCGGAGACCACCCGGCATACCGCGCCCGGACCGTCGGCCGAGATCTCGTAATCCACCCCCCACCCCTTGAGCTGCGCTCCCAGAAACTCCGAGGTGCCCGGATCCGAACAGGCCACCAGCGCCCTCTTCCCGCGCAGGGCGGCCCGGCTGTGTTCCGGACGCACCCACCCTTTCTCCGGACCGGAATCGAGCCGGACGGTGAAGGAGAAGGTGGAGCCTTTCCCCGGTTCGCTGGCCACCCGGATCTCGCCCCCCATCAGCTCGGTGAGCTGCTTGGCGATGGCCAGACCCAGCCCGGTCCCGCCGTACTTGCGGGTCATGGATTGGTCCCCCTGGGAGAACTGGGTGAAGATCAGCTGCTGAGCCTCGGGGGCGATGCCGATCCCGGTGTCGGTGACGGAGATGCGGACGATGTCGGGGGCGCGCTCCATGAAGGCCAAGAGGGTAACCGACCCCTTGTGGGTGAACTTGAGGGCGTTGCCGAGCAGGTTCACGATGACCTGGCGCAGACGTCCGGGGTCCCCCTGGAAGTCGCGGGGGAGCTGCCCGGTGATCTCGCAGCGGAGGTCGAGCCCCTTCTTGGAGGCGTCCTCGGAGAAAAGCTCCACCGTCTCCATCACCAGCTCGTGGAGGTCGAAGGGGATGATCTCCAGCTCCATCCTCCCCGCCTCGATCTTGGAGAAGTCGAGGATGTTGTTGATGATGGACAAAAGCGCCTGGCCCGAGCGGCGGACCGTTTCCACGAAGCGGCTTTGCTCCTTGCTGAGATCGGTCCCCTGCAGGAGCTCGGTCATCCCCAGCACGCCGTACATGGGGGTCCGGATCTCGTGGCTCATCTGGGCCAGGAACTCCGATTTCGCCCTGCTGGCCGCCTGGGCGGTCTCCATGGCCCGCCGGACGTCGTCGAGGCTCGCGGCCAGTTGGCGGTTGACGTTGGAGAGCTCGCGGGTGCGCTCGGCGACCTCCAGTTGCAGCTCCTCGGAGTGCAGGGCCAGCCGCTCGTCCCGCACCTCGATCTCGGCCAGCATCTCGTTGAAGCAGGCGAAGAGGACGCCGAGCTCGTCATCCTTCAGCCCCTCCACGCGGACCTGGTAATCCTGCTGCTTGGAGACGATCTCCATCTTGCCGGTCAGCTCCCCTATGGGATCGGAGATCAGGGTCTTTACGCGGCGGGAAAGGGTGACCCCGAGTAAGGCGAGGGCCAGGAGGGCCAGGGCCAGCAGGACACCGGGGAAGGCCAAGTCGCGGAACAGGGGCTGGCGCCAGGTCAATACCAGGCGGCCGGCGGGGCGCCCGGCGCGCTCTACCGGCAGGGTGACCATCCTGATGGCGGAGAGCCGGGGCCGGGCGGTTTCCCTGCCTTGCGGGCGATGCTGGGCGAGCAGGCGGTCGTTGCGGCCGAAGAGTTCCGCCGAAATGAGGAAGGGATCGACGTCGGTCCAGGAGAGGATCTCGCGTACGGCATCGAGGTCACCCTCGGCGAGGGGCGAGGAGAGTTCACCGATCACCCGCTCCCCTAGGGTGGCCACCTCGCGGTAATGCTCCTGGCGGCCGCGGAAGGCCTGGTTGCCGACCGTGAGGACGGAAAAGGCGATGAGCAGCATGCTGTTGCCGGCTAAAAGCAGCCGCACCAGATTGCGCCTGATGGAGTTTTTCCCCGGCGTGCAAACGGTCACCGCGCCCCCCGTGCCGTCAAATGCGGCGAGAGTCGGTTGTCACCGCCCCCGATAAGGAGGCGGCTTTCTTGATCAGGGTGTCATTGGGATGAACATTAAAACTTTACAATGTTGTGTTTGGTTTTCAAGGGATGCGGGTCGCTAAGGCAAGTGAGATGAAGTTGGAGAGGATGGCGGTGGAGGAGGCGCGGAAAGCCTCTTCCTGGGACCGGAAGCCGGTCAGAAGGTCGCACGGCGGGGTGGAGATCCTCCCCCAGGAGGAGACGATGGCGTGGTCGACCTCGGGGTGGAACTGGACTCCGTAGGTGGTGGCGCCGAGCCGGAAGGCCTGGGCCGGGCAGACCGGGGAGGCTGCCAACAGCGCGGCGGCCGCGGGCGGGGTGAAACTGTCGTTATGAAGCTGGAAGGTGACGAATTCGCGGTCGACCCCGGAGAAGAGAGGATCGGCGGCACCGGCATCGTTCAGCAGCACCCGGCAGATCCCTTGTTCACCGTGGGGCGAAGGGGAGCTCACCACTCCTCCGGTGACCTTGGCGAGGAGTTGCCCGCCGAGGCAGATCCCGAGCAGCGGCGTGCCCGCCTCGTGGCTGCGGACCATGAAATCGCCGACGGTCTCGAGGTAGGGGAAGCGCACGGTATCGTGGGCCCCCATCTCGCCGCCAAGGACGATGACGCCGGTGAGCGAGGCGGGGTCGGGGAGGGGCTCCTGTGCGTAGGCGTGGGCGCAGCGGTAGGTCTGCCCGGCGGCCTCCAAAAGCGAGGTGATACTCCCCGGCGGACATTTGCGGTCGTTTTGGATGATCAGGAACATGACGACTCCTTGAGCGCTCTAGTTAACTCACCGGGGCCGCAGCTCGCCGGAATCCAGGAAATCCAGTTTGCCGTCAGGGAAATCTTCTGCGGTCAGCCTCTTCATCAGCCGCAGGGCCCGCTGCTTCGGGTCGAGATGGGGGCCGGTCTTTCGCCGCTGGAGAAAGGAGTGGATCTCTCCCCCCTTGAACGAGCCGTCCGCCGCCAGCTCTACGGAAAGCAGCGGAGCATACCCGTTCTCCCCGGCGACGTTGACGCCGCTAAAGGTGGCAAAGTTGCCCAAACTGTAAGCAATGAGTCTCCCCCGGTAGAGCTCCAGGGCGCGCGGGACGTGGGGTCCGTGCCCGACGACCAGGGCAACCCCGCGGTCGATGGCGTCGTGGGCGAAACGGATCAGGTCCCCGCGCGGCTCGTTCATGAAGTACTCCATCCCCCGGGACACATGCATGGCCGCCCGCCCCTCGGCACCGTTGTGAACGGAGAGGATCAGGACATCGTAGCGGCGGACCAGGGTTGCGATCTCGTCCAGCGCCTGCTGCCGGTAAATGATGGAACGCGGGGGGGAGCCGAACGAGAGGGAGACGATGCCTACCCGAAGGCCGCGGACGGTGAATTCCGCCACCTCCCCGCTCTTGCTGGAGAAGGCGACACCGGCCTCGCGGAGGGCCCTCTTGGTGGAGAGGCTCCCGGCCCTCCCGAAATCCTTGGCGTGGTTGTTGGCCAGGGAAACCATGGTAATACCGGCGGCCTTGAGGTTGGCGGCGAAGGAGGGGGGAGTCCGGAAGAGGTAGCTGCGTCCGGTGGAGGTGTCCTTGGCAGGCTCGTCCTCCGTTGTGAGCGGCCCCTCCAGGTTCCCCATGGAGATGTCGGCCTTTTTGAAGAAGGGGGCGGCCTCGGTGAAGAGCCATTTGCCGCCGTTACGGGGAAGGTCGGGTGACGGGTAATCGCTTCCCATCATGATGTCCCCCACCGCCGCCACGGTGATCCCTCCGTCGCCCATCGCCCCGGCGGGAAAAACGGCAACGGCCACCAGCAAGGATGCTGTGGCCGCCACCGTCTTCAGGATGTTCGTAAAGGGGAATCTCAAAGCGGGCGGAGTCCTTCCGCGACCACCTCGACCACGTCCCTCACCCGGACCTGTCCGGCCCCCTTGTCCTTCAAGCCGTCCTCCATCATGGTCATGCAGTAGGGGCAGGCAACACAGATGGTATCGGGGTTTTCGGCCAGCGCCTCTTCGACGCGGGCATGGTTGACGCGCTCGCCGGTGAACTCCTCCATCCACATCCGGCCGCCGCCGGCGCCGCAGCAGAAGGAGTTCTCCCGGTGGCGAGGGAGTTCCTGCACGGCGCTCCCGGTAGCCTTGGCGACCACCTCGCGGGGTGCGTCGTAGATCCCGTTGTGCCTGCCGAGGTAGCAGGGGTCGTGGTAGGAGATCTTGCCGAGCCCGAGCTCCTTGCGGGGGAGGTTCAGCTTGCCGTCGGCCAAAAGCTTCGCTACCAGCTCGCTCTGGTGAACCACTTCCAGTTCCAGGCCGAACTGGCGGTAGTCGTTTTTCAGGGTGGTCAGGCAGTGCGGACAGAGGGTGATCACCTTGGTGACCCCGCGCTCGCGGAAAAGCTCCACGTTTTCGCGGGCCATCTTGTCGAAGAGGTACTCGTTGCCGAGCCTGCGGAGGCTGTCCCCGCAGCACTTCTCGTCCTTGCCGAGGATCCCCCAGGAGACCCCGGCCGCGTTCAGTACGGTGGCCAGCGCCACGGTGACCTGCTTGGCGCGGGAGTCGAAGGAGCCAGCGCAGCCAACGTAGAGGAGGTATTCGGTCTCCCCCTTTTCGAAGGTCTTGACCTGCATGGTGGAGACCCACTTGCTCCGCTCGGCCGGGGCGATCCCCCAGGGGTTGGAGCGCTGCTCCATGTTCTCGAAGAGGTTCAGGAGCTCTTCGGGGAAGCGGGCCTCGTTCTCCACCAGGTGGCGGCGCATCTTGATGATCTTCGGCATCTGCTCGATCAGCACCGGGCAGGCCTGGAGGCAGGCGCCGCAGGTGGTGCAGGACCAGATGGCGTCCTCGGTATTGGTCCCCTCCCCTTCCGGGCCGATCAGCGGGACGGTAGGTGCCTTACCCTCCTTGATGGCGAGACCGTTTTCCAGGAGGTTGGTCTTGATGGCGTGTACGATCTGGCGCGGGTTCAAGGGCTTGCCGGTAGCGGTGGCCGGGCAGGCGGCCTGGCAGCGCCCGCACTCGGTGCAGCTGTAGGTGTCGAGGAGATCCTTCCAGCTGAAGCGGTCCACCCGCCCTACCCCGTAGACTTCCCCCTTGGCGAACTTCTCGCGCGGCTGGGTGTTCGGCCACTCCAGGCTCGCCAGGTAGCAGTTGGGGATGGCGGTCAGGATGTGCATGTGCTTCGAGTGCGGCAGGAAGCAGAGGAAGGCCAAAAGGACCAGCGCATGGAGCCACCAGAAGAAGCCAAAGATCGCGGAAAGGGTGGCGGGATCGCTCGGGAGCATCCCCGCCACGAAACTCGAGACCGGCATGGCGGCAGCGGCCGGATCGTTCCCCTGGGCGATCAGTCCGCCATGCATACCGAAGTAGGCGACCATCAGGAGCGCGATGAAGGAAAGGATGAGGAAGGCGTCCGCGCTTATCCCCTTGACGTAGGCGGTATCCAGGTAGGAAGGCCTGACAAAGAGCCTGCGGCCGACCGAGACGGCGATGGCCACCAGGGTCAGAAGGGAGACGATGTCGAAGGCGAGGAGAAGCGCGCGGTGAACCCCTTCCGGCAAAAGCCCAAAGTTCAGCGAAGGGATCACCCCGCTCACCATGAACTCGCCGTTGGCCAGCATCAGGATCAGGAACGACCAGAAAATGACCAGGTGGTTGAAGCCGAACGGCTTCTTGACGACCCGCATCTGGGCGAAGGCGTAGAGGAGCATCTCCTTCAGGCGGTCGAAGGGGCGGTCAAGCCGCTGTTCGGGCTGCCCCAGGGCCAAAAGCGAGAAGCGCCGGTAGACGCTCCAGCCGAAAAAGGCCAGCGAAGCGATGAGAAGCGGGGTAAAGAGTGTGTAATGCGGAATCATAAGGTTTCCTCGTGGATTATCCTGTATTCCTTCAAGGGAAGCTTTTTTATTTCCTTCTACTCCCCACCGCTGGAGGGGGAGGGCCAAGGTGGGAGGATGGCCGGCGTCCGGCACTTCCGTGGATGCTTCCCCCACCCCCTCACCCCATCCCTCCAGGGGAGGGGGAAAGGGAAAACTATTTACCGGGAGCGCGACGCCTTGAGCGCTTTGAGCTTTTCGGTCAGGGCCGGAATGATCTTGAAGATGTCACCCACGATGCCGTAGGTGGCCACCTGGAAGATCGGCGCCTCGGGGTCGCGGTTGATGGCGATGACGACGTCGGAATCCTGCATCCCGACCAGGTGCTGGATGGCACCGGAAATGCCGCAGGCGATGTAGACCTTGGGGCGCACCGTCTTGCCGGTCTGCCCCACCTGGCGGTCGGGGGGCATCCACCCGGCGTCCACCGCGCTTCGCGAGGCGCCCACCACGCCTCCCAAGACGCTGGCGAGATCCTGCAGCATGGAGAAGTTCTCCTTGGCCATCATGCCGCGGCCGCCGGAGACGATGAATTCGGCACCGGCGATATCGACGTCGCTGGAGCCTCCATCCATCATCACCTTGAGCACCTTGACCGGGATATCGTCCTCGGTCACCGCAGCCTGCTCCCGGACGATCTCGCCGGTGAGGGAGGCGTCGAAGTCGGGCATCGGCATCACGTGCGGGCGCACGGTCGCCATCTGCGGGCGGTACTTGTCGCAGATGATGGTGGCCATGATGTTCCCGCCGAAGGCCGGACGGGTCTGCATCAGGTTCCCCTTGGTGTCGATGGAGAGCCCGGTGCAGTCGGCGGTGAGGCCGGTGGAGAGCTCGGTCGCCACCACCCCCGCGAGATCGCGCCCGAGGCCGGTGGCCCCCATCAGGATCACCTCCGGCTTGTACTTCTCGACCAGCTTGCAGACACTGCGGGAGTACGCCTCGGTGCGGTAATCGCGAAGCACGGCCCCGTCCATCAGGTAGACCTTTTTGGCCCCGTAGCCGATCGCCTGGCGGCAGAGCTCTTCGACGTTCTCCCCCATCACCACGGCGGCCAGCTCGCAGTCGCGTGCCTCGGCCAGCTCCTTCCCTTTCCCCAAAAGCTCCCACGAGACCTTGGCGGCCTCGCCGCGGGTCTGCTCGACGAAGACCCAGACGCCGCGGTAGACGGAGAGTCTTTTCCTCAGGGCGGCCTCTTCGGGATCCTCCTCGGCCGCTTCCACGGCGGCCCCGGCCGAAGACTTGGCAAGCTCCTCCAGGATCCGCTTCTCCTCGGCGGTGAAGGCCATCTCGAGGGCCTGCACGGGGCAGACCTTCACGCACTTCACGCAGCCGATGCACTTGGAGGTGTCGACGATCGGCTCGCCGGCTTCATTCATGATTATGGCATCTACCGGGCAAACGCTCTGGCAGCGGGCGCCACAGGCGATGCATTTCCCCTCCAGCAGGGAGGCCTTGCCGCGCGGCTTCTTGGGCGGCTTGACGGCTTCAGTCATCCTTTCACCTATCCTTTCACCGGTACGGTGGTTACAGTGCCAACAGGTCTTTTTCCAGCATCTTGGAGATGAGGATCTCAGCCGCTGCTTCAGGGTCGCGGGCGCCGTCGCCCAGGATCTCGCCCTTGGCGCGCTCCGGAGAGAAGATCCGGCTCACCCAGGTCGGGGACCCCTTGAGACCGATCCCATTGGGATCGAGCTCGAGCACCTTGTTGTCCCAGACCTCGACGGCCGCCTCCTCGGAGGCAAGCCGCATGGGGACGCTCGGGTAGCGGGGGCGGTTGAGCTCGCGGACCACGGTGAGGAGCACCGGAAGCGGCGCCTCCACCTCCTCGTGCCTCCCTTCCAGCTTCCTCCTGACCCGGATCTTCCTGACGGAGGGGTCGAGATCCTCCACCCGGTCCACCAGGGTGAGCTGGGAGCAGTGAAGGCGGGTGGCGATGCCGGGCCCCACCTGGGCGGTGTCGCCGTCGATGGTCTGCTTGCCGCAGATCACCACCCCGACCTCCTCGTCCTTGGCCAGCCGCGCGATGGCGGCAGAGAGGACCTTGCTGGTGGCGAGGGTGTCGGCACCGCCGAAGGCGCGGTCGGAAAGGAGGATGGCGCGGTCGACGCCCAGGGAGAGCGCCTTTCTCAGGGTGGCCTCGGCGTTGGGGGGGCCCATGGAGAGGGCCACCACCTTGAAGCCGAAACGGTCCTTGAGCCTCAGCCCTTCCTCCACCGCGTGGGTGTCGTACGGGTTGACGATGAAGGGAACCCCTTCACGGATGAGAGTGTTGGTGACCGGGTCGATCTGGACCTGGGTGGTATCGGGAACCTGCTTGACGCACACGACTACCAGCATGGGAAAACCTCGGGTAATGTTGATGACTTCAGGCTACCTGAAGTACCGGCAAATATGTTGACGTAAGTCAAAGGACGGAAGATTGGGGGGGCAGCCGGGTGGCGGCCGTCCACAAAACTTCCTTATTTCGAAGACAAATCGAAGTTGCTTTTTGCAGGCCGGACCTCTAATATTATCCGGTATTTCACATCACGCACCCGTCGCCGGGTGGAGCTTCATGTCCAACAGATACATCGAAAAAACTTTTCTCTACCTGGTGGCCTTATCGGTCCTGCTCCATCTGGCCATCTTCCAGCTCGTCAGGATGATTCCCGAGGGTAAACCGAAGCCTCCCGAGCAGCCGACCATGGTGGACCTCACCGACCTCCCCCTTCCCAAGATGGATAAGCCCCACACCAAGGGGGACGAGATCTCCCCGCGGGAAACGGTCCGCGACCAGCGGCCGGCCACCCCGCCACCAGCCCCCCAGCGCCCGGCCCCACCGAAGCCCCGGGCAGTGCGCCCCGCGCCGCCGGTGGCGGCGCTCAAGCCGTCCCCCTCCCCCTTCCCGATCAGGCAGCAGCCGCAGCCGGCTCCCGCCGCCAAGAGCGAGACGGCCCAGATTCCGAGGAGCCCGGCCCCGCCCGCAGTCAGGGGGGAAGGGATCTTCAAGCCCAAAAGTTCCGACAGCTCCGGCCCCAAGGGGAGCCCGCTCTTCCCGAGCCCTACCCGGCTGGCCAAACTGGAGGAGGCCTACCGCCGGAAGTACGCCAACGAGATCGACGACGAGACCCGGTTCCTCAACAGCGACGACATCCGCTTCGGCTCCTTCCTGAGAAGGCTGGAGACGGCGGTGTACGGTGTCTGGCGCTATCCGCGCGAGGCTTTGGAGCGTGGGATCGAGGGGACAACCCCGGTGAGGATCACCTTCAACCGGAGCGGAGAGGTTGTGCAGGTGGACATCTTGGAGAGCTCGGGGAGCAAAATTCTGGACAGCGAGGTTCTGCGCACCCTCAAGGAGATCGGCCCCATCGGCTCCTTCCCCCGCGGGTACACCAGCGACACCTTCAAGGTCATCGCCTTCTTCCATTACGGCAACGGTGGCGGGCGGCTCCGCTAACACCCCAACCGGCTCCTGAGGTAGCTCTCCAGGGCGCCGTTGAACTCCTCCCTCTTCAGGGCCATGTCCACCGTGGCCTTCAGAAATCCCAGTTTATCGCCACAATCGTGATGGTCCCCGTCGAACTGGCAGCCGTAGATTGACTCGCTGCTCCCGAGCTTCTTGAGGGCGTCGGTCAGCTGGATCTCTCCCCCTCTCCCCGGCTCCTGCACCTCGAGGATCGGGAAGATACCGGGGGTGAGGATGTAGCGGCCGATGATGGCGAGGTCGGAAGGCGCCTCCTCACGGCGTGGCTTCTCCACCAGGTCCCGCACCTCCCAGGCACGCCCCCCGAGGTGCTCCGCCCTGACGCAGCCGTAGGCGGAGATGCTCTCCATGGGGACCCGTTTCAGGGCCACCACCGGGGCACGGTAACTCTCGTAGACCTCCAAAAGCTGGGCGAGGCAGGGCTCCTCGGCGTCGATGATGTCGTCCCCCAGCAGCACCGCGAAGGGGTCGTCGCCGACGAACTCCTTGGCGCAGAGGATCGCGTGGCCAAGCCCGAGGGCCTCCTTCTGGCGGACGAAGAAGATGTTGGCCATCTCCGCGAGTTCCCGCACCTGGTGAAGCTCCAGGTCTTTTCCCTTGTCATAGAGCATCGATTCCAGCTCGAAGGCGATGTCGAAGTGATCCTCGATGGCCCTCTTGCCGCGCCCGGTGACGAACAGGATCTGCTCGATCCCCGAGGCGACCGCCTCCTCGACCACGTACTGGACGAGCGGCTTGTCGATCAGGGGGAGCATTTCTTTAGGGGTCGATTTGGTGGCCGGGAGAAAGCGGGTCCCCAGGCCGGCTACCGGAAAGACTGCCTTCTTGACGCGCATGGTAGACCTCCCCGATTCAGGCTGTCCTCATTCCATCCGACTTCGAAGCATCATCTTGCCGCCCTTCCCGCCCTTGCCGCTCCGGGCCCCGGTCTCCCGTCCCCCGAACCCCGGCTACTTCACCCTGCGCTTGGCAGACTCCAGGGTGTTGTAGAGAAGCATGGTGATGGTCATCGGCCCGACCCCGCCGGGGACCGGGGTAATGGCGGAAGCGCGCTCGGCCGCGGCGGCGTACTCCACGTCGCCCACGAGCTTCTTCTCCCCCACCCGGTTCACGCCGACATCGATGACCACCGCCCCTTCCTTGATCCAGGAGCCCTTGATCATCTCGGGAACCCCGACGGCGGCGATAACCACGTCGGCCTGGGCCACCTTGCCGGCCAAGTCGCGGGTCTTCGAGTGGCAAAGGGTGACGGTGGCATTTTGCTGCAGGCACATGAAGGCGACCGGCTTGCCGACGATGTTGGAGCGCCCGACCACCACGACTTCCTTACCGGAGAGATCGACCCCCGCCTCCTTGAGCATCACCATGACGCCGTAGGGGGTGCAGGGCTGGAAGGTCGGCTTGCCGATCACCAGGCGGCCGACGTTGTACGGATGGAAGCCGTCGGCGTCCTTTGCCGGGGAGATGGCCTCCAGGATCTTGTCGGTGTTGATCTGCTTGGGGAGCGGAAGCTGCACGAGGATACCGTCGATCTTGTCGTCGGCGTTGAGCTTCTCGATCAGGGCGAGGAGCTCCGCCTCGCCGGTCTCCACCGGGAGCTTGTATTCGTCGGAGAAGATGCCGACGTCGGCGCAGGCCTTCTCCTTCATGGAAACGTACACCTTGCTGGCCGGGTCCTCCCCCACCAGCACGACCGCCAGGCCGGGGGTCACCCCTTTTTCCTTCAGACGTGCGGTTTCCGCCGCGATTTCACCGCGGATCTTCGCCGCGATGGCCTTCCCATCGATAATCGTTGCCATTGCATCTTCCTTTCCTGCGACGCCAACAGTTCGCCCTGAGGCCCCAGGAAAAGGGTCCCAAAAGGCGGTCCGCCACCATCCTCATGAGTAAGCCGGGATAGACCCGGCCGGCCGGGGGGAGGGAGCTGCCGGGGTTTTCCCGGCTGAAGACTTTAATGTATGGTCACTGGTGTGGTTTTAATTGAGAAATAATAAGTAAGAACAGGGAGTTTGTAAAGCGCTTTGCCGAAACGATTAAAAAAAAAGACCCCCGTTGCCGGGGGTCTCGGAGTCGTTTAGGCGGCCGAGGGGCACCCTGCGCAACCGCCGCCCGACGGGCAGGACGGGGGAGACTGCTGGGAGCCGCCGCTGTAGCCGTCGCCATACCAGCCGCCCCCCTTGAGGGCGAATCCGGACTGGGAGATCAGCTTCTCGACCTCGCCACCACACGAGGGGCAGACAGAGGCCGGCGCATCGGAGAATTTCTGACGGAGTTCGAAGGTGTTGTTGCAGCTTTTGCACTGATACTCGTAAAGTGGCATTGCTTGTTCTTCCTCCTGGTATTACGTAACTCATGAGAAGGCGAGTCTGGAGTAAGGGTACTATAAGGAGCCCCTCCGGCCTTGTCAAGGGGCGGGGGCGAACTCCAGGCTTTTGGTCATGGCGAAGAGAAGCCGCGAGCGGTAGATGATGCCGATCACCTTCTTCCCTTCCACCACCGGCACGCGCTGGAAGCGGTGCTTGATGAAGAGGTCGGCTATGTCGGTGATGTTGGCGTCCGGGGTGACCGAGATCGGCTGGTGCTCCATGATTTCGGAGATAGGGAGGTCCTTGATCCGCTGGCAGAGGGAGGCGAAAAACGGCTCGTCGATGCCCGGGGTCTTGACCCCCTCCATGAGCGCGGTGATGATGCTCAGGGGGGTAAGAATGCCAGCCAAGCCGCCCCGCTCGTTGAGCACGATGAGTCCCGGCGCGGCGTTCATGAAACTCTCGTCGCCGAAATTCGCCTTCATCATGCGGGACGCTTCCGCCACCGTGGTGCGCACCGAGATCGCAGGGACATCGGTCACCATTATGTCTCTTGCCTTCATTAGATCCTCTCTATTGAGTTAATAAGGAGAGGAGGTGATCCTTGTCCACCCCCTCTACCCTGACGACCTTGTGCCGGGACTTGGCGCCCGACTTGATGGTGACCCTGGACTTGGCGACCCCGAGGGTCTTGGCTAGAAGCTCCACGCACTGCTTGTTGGCGGCGTCGTCCACCGGGGGGGAGGTAAGCCTGAGCCTCAGCTCCCCTTCCTTGACACCGCAGATCTCGCAGCGCGAGGCACGGGGCTGGACGTGGACGGTGAAGACCACGGCGTCCGCATCCAGGGTCATCCGGAGTTCCTCACTCATCGGTGACCGAAAGCATCTTGTAGTAGGTATCGAGCAGGTGCTTGAAGCCCGCCTCGAAGCGCACCTTGTCCCTCTTCAGATCCTGGATCTGGTTGGAGAGCTCGATCACCTTCTTCTCGGCATCCGCCACGATCCGCTCCCCTTTGAGCTCCGCCTCGGAGAGAAGGAGCTGCGCCTCCTTCTGGGAGTTGGCCTTCATCTCCTCGGTGATCTTCTGGGCGGCCAGCATGGTCTCCCGCAGCTGCGACTCGCGCGCCTGCAGCTCGCTCATGGTGGCCGTGTGGCGGTTTAAGCGCTCCTTGAGCTCGTTGTTCTCGCGGATGAGCCCTTCCATCTCGGAGGCCACCGCCTGGAGGAAGGCGTCGACCTCGTCGGGGTCAAGGCCGCCGATCATCTTCCCCTTGAACTGCTGCTGCTGGATGTCCATCGGACTGATCTTCATAGACCACCTTTAAGCTGGGATGCGTACATCATGAGGTAGGAAAAGGCGGTATCGAAGACGACGATCTGCACCAGGTAGATGAGGGCGAACACCACCAGCGGAGAAAAGTCGATCGCCCCGGTGTCCGGCATGTAGCGGCGGACCTTGCGGAGGACGGGCTCGGTGGCGCGGTAGATGAAGTTGACGATGGGATTGTAGGGATCGGCGCTGATCCAGGAGATCACCACGCTGGCCAAAAGGATGTACTTATAGACGGTAAGGAGTCCGCTTGCCAGCTCGACTATCTTTGCCAGGGCGTACAGAATGTTGCCTAGCAGAATCATTGATCCCCCTTTGAGACTGGTGGTTCGACTGCAAAGATATACAGGAAAAGAGGCTCCCTTGTCAAGGCCGCCCCCGGCGACTATCCCCGCTTTTTACGCACTTTTCCAGACATTTTCCAATCCTTGCCCGATCCTCTCTCCCGCTATTCCAATCCCCCCGGTTGCCTTGAGTGAGAGAGCGCGACAAAGCGGCCGGAAAAGGGGGGGGCGAGGGCCGGCGGCGGAATTCCAGTTGACTATCCCGGCGCCATCATCTAAAAGTTCATGAACAAAACGGAAGCACGTCCGTCGCTGGTGGGCGGCCTGGTCTTCAAAACCAGTGTGGGGGGTGAGAAGCCTCCCGGGTGGGTTCGATTCCCATGTGCTTCCGCCATTTAAACCCCACTCTTGCAGAATCCCAATAACCCGCATTTTGCGGGTTTATCTATTTTAGGCATGCATTGGTAGCGGCAAGCTGGACCAGGAAGAAAGCAGAGGATGAAGGTGGACCGAAAGACAGTGGCCAAGAAGACAGATTCGATTTATGCCGCACCACTTCAGGAGATGGTCGATTTTCAGTTCGACGAACGGGTGGCGGCGGTCTTTCCCGACATGATACAGCGCTCGGTCCCCGGGTACGGGATGATCATTGCCAATATCGGCATTGTCGCCGCAAGGTACGCTCAACCGAAGAGCCGCTGCTACGATCTCGGCTGCTCGCTGGGTGCAGCTACCCTCTCCATGCGCCAGCGGATCACCCAGCCGGAGTGCGATATCGTCGCGGTCGATAACTCCCCGGCGATGGTCGAGCGTTGCCGCGAGATTTTGGCCCGCGACACGGTGCCGACCGTTCCCGTCACGCTGGTCTGTGCGGACATACAGGACGTCGCCATCGAGAACGCCTCGGTGGTGGTCCTCAACTTCACCCTGCAGTTCATCCCTCCCGCTGAGCGGCTGGCGCTGATCCGGCGGATCTACACCGGGCTCAGGCCGGGGGGAATCCTCATCCTCTCCGAAAAGATCGCCTTCCAGGACGAGGGGCGGCAAGAGTTCCATGTGGAGCTCCATCACGACTTCAAACGGGCCAACGGCTACAGCGATCTCGAGATCAGCCAGAAGCGGTCGGCGCTGGAGAACGTGATGATCCCCGAGCCCCTCTCCTGCCATCACGAGCGGCTTAAGGCCGCAGGCTTCTCCTTTTCCGAAGTCTGGTTCCAGTGCTTCAATTTCGCCTCCCTGGTCGCCATCAAATGAGCTTCTACGATAGCCTCTATCCACAACTGGCCGCCATGGGCCAGGAGCGTTGGGCGGAGCAACTGCAAGCGGCCCTGCCGGAGAGACTGCTCCTCGACCGTCACGGGAAGCTGGCGGGATGGCTCTCGGCCCTTGAGTCGCTGCCGGAGATCCGCCCGTCCCGCATCGAACTGCGGGACGGCGTTACCATCGGCTCGGCCGCCGATCTGGGCGGCATCGACCGCGACGGGCTGATCGCAAAGCTCAAGGCGTTTCTCCCTTGGCGCAAAGGCCCCTACAACTTCTTCGGCATCGAGATCGATACCGAGTGGCGGTCGGACTGGAAGTGGGAGCGCGTTTTGCCGCACATCCAGCCGCTCACCGGGCGAAAAGTCCTCGACGTCGGATGCGGCAACGGCTATCACGGCTGGCGGATGCGGGGCGCGGGCGCCGAGTTCGTCCTCGGCATCGAGCCCTTCCTCCTTTCGGTGCAGCAGTTCCTGGTGATGCAGCGCTACCTTCGCGATCCCCAGCATCACGTCATACCGATAGGGATCGAAGATCTCCCCGCCGGCCTCGCCTGCTTCGACAGCGTCTTCTCCATGGGCGTTCTCTACCATCGCCGGTCCCCGCTGGACCATCTTTACGAGCTGAAGGGTTGTCTGCGGCCGGGGGGAGAGTTGATCCTGGAGACGCTGATTGTGGAAGGGGATCGGGAGACGGTCTTCATGCCGGAGGGGCGTTACGCAAAGATGCGCAACGTCTGGTTCCTGCCGTCAATCGCCGCCATGACCTTGTGGCTTGAACGCTGCGGGTTCACCAACATCGCCTGCGTCGACAGCAACCGTACCAGCCGCGACGAGCAGCGCTCGACGGAGTGGATGCAGTTCGAATCGCTGGCGGATTTTCTCGACCCGGATTGTGCGGAGAGGACGATCGAAGGTCACCCCGCCCCGCTGAGAGCCATTTTCACAGCGACAAGGCCATGAGAAGGTAAACATTGGACGCCCCCGGAGACGGGGGCTTTTTTTGTTTGGCTACCAGATATCCGGGGAGAAGTCGCAGGAAATCATAATCTGTCTCTCATTCAGTGGGAGGCGAAGATCATCATCAGGGGAGGAGCGAGGAAGACGGCGGGGAGGAGGTTGCCGACCGGGAGCCTTTTGATCCCGAGCATGTCGAGGGCGATGGCAACGATGAGGAGGCCTCCCACCGCATTCATCTCCTGCACCACCGGCGGGGTCAGGATCTGCTGCGCGGCGGTGGCGCAGAGGGTGATGCCCCCTTGGTAGGCGAAGAGCGGTAAGGCCGAGAAGAGGACGCCGATGCCGAGGGTGGAGGCGAGCGCCACAGAGGCGATGCCGTCGAGGGCGGCCTTGGCGTAGAGGATCTCGGGACGGCCGCCGAGGCCATCCTGCAGGGAGCCCATGATGGCCATGGCACCGACGCAGTAGAGAAGGGTCGCGGTGACGAAGCCTTCTGCCACCTTGCCGCTCCCTTTGAAACGGCGGCCGAGGAGTTCGCCGATCGCCTCCAGGCGCGCCTCGATCCCCAGCAGCTCGCCGATGATCCCGCCGCCGATCAGGCTGCCGATGACGATCATCACCTGGCTGCTCTTGAGCGCCAGCTGCGCCCCGATCAGCAGCACGGCCAGCCCGAGACCGGCCATGATGGTGCCGCGCACCTTTTCCGAAAGGAGGTGCCCCCCCTTCACGCCCACCAGACTCCCGCAGACAATCGCGGCCGCATTTACCGTCGTTCCCGTCATAATCATCCCGCCAAAATAGTAAGCTTGCGCTTTAAAGGCAAGCACAAATACGCCACTGGTAAGTTCCTGCCGCTCAAGACTCATCTCCGGCCAACCCTTTCTCTCTTTGACGACTCCCGTAGACTTTAGGAAAAGATGGAATAGATATCTTTGGGCACCGTATTAAGGTTTGAACCGGGATGGCGGATTGTGTTATAGCCACAGCCGGATCGATCATCGTCAAGGAGGATGAATGAGAGACAACAGAAACCGGCAGCTACCCGGTAACGCGCCATGACAATCTGGTCGTCATTACTTGGCAAGCTCAAACAAACCGGAAGGTCCGGCGTTGAAGTGAGCCGCGAACGCTTCAACACCCTTCCCTATCGCTACGAGCAGTTCGACATGGCACTCGCCTGGGAACTCCGGCGGTCGGAAAACGAAACCGTGGTCGACGGGATCCTGAAGAACCTCCGTTACGCCTTCATGGAAGGAATCGAACTCTGGGTGGCCGCCGCCGGCCCCGACGGCAGCGTTCGGGCCCGCGCCGTCTGCTACATCACACCGCATCAGCTTCGCCAGGACGAGCTCGCCCCCTTTGCCGTTAAACTCCCCCTCCTCATCGAGCCCGGGGATATTCTGCAGTTTACCTATTGCTACTCGGGCAGTGACGGGGGAGACGGCGGCTCGAAGTGGACGCAGAGTTTCAATACGACCATCGCCTCCGAGGCGGTCGCGCCGCCGCAATAGCGCCGTCAGGCACCCCGGAAGCTCGGCCAGCCATAGCCCCACCTTCCCGGCGGCCACCTCTCCGGTAAGGGCGAAACGGCAAAGAGCGTCCCTAGGCGGAGCCCCTGCGGTCCCTCGCCTGCCGCCCAGCGTTCCTTGAGCTTTTTCGTTATCAGTTTCACATTTTTCCAGCCAACGGATGTTCTTTATAGCGCTTCAAATACGTCTGCCTGGCCCGCTCAGCACTCTCTGACCATTTTTTAATCAGTAAACGATAGTAAATTGTATTTGAATTCGCATTGCTGCTGTGCTATATGCAGATCCTGCAATATTGAAGAGACCGATAGATTCTATAAAATCCTACGTTCCAGAAGAAAATGCTCTTTGACTCCCTCCCCGCTTTACCCCTATTGAGTGACGATGCCCCGCCCGGCCCTCTCAACTTCAGTCGTTTGAGGTGTTCAACGGGCCCTGGTACCGGCTTGAGTCAGGTAGGGAAAGGTGCCATCCTGTTAGTTATGACCGCCCGCAGCGGTGACAGCTAAGGGGGCAACCTTCAAAACGACGCGGAGGACCCGTACCCGCGCCCCGTCAAGCGGGAGGTGCGGCCGGAGATGATGAAGGATTGACTGCTGGCTGTAGCGCAATGCAAGGAGATTTCCATGGCCCTCAAGGACGTACGCGTTTTGATTGTTGATGACGAGGCTTTCTTCCGCAGCTCCTTACGGCAAACCATCGATGCCATCGGGTTCACGGTAGTCGCCGAGGCGGCCGATGGGCGGGATGCCGTGCGGCAGTACCTCGCCCACCGCCCGCACATAACTATCATGGACCTCTACATGCCGGAGAAAAACGGCATCGACGCCACCAGGGAGATCATGGCCCTCGACAAAAACGCCAACATCATCACCAGCAGCGCCTCGGACTGCGCAAGCGACACCGATGCGGTGGTGAAGGTCGGCGCCAAGGCGGTCGTCAAAAAGCCCTTCGAAGCACGTGAAATCTACCAGGCAGTAAGGACGCTGCTCTCCCGAAGCTAAGCTTTGTCAGCTGGAAAGACCAGCACGGCCTTGAAAGTGGATGAACCAGTGATACCCTTGTCGCAATGACAGTCCGAGAGGGTTCATTGCGACGGCTTTGTCACAGTTGACGCACCGGCATAAGTCGTTATGACTGCGATTGTGTCATGCTCCGCGAGAACTCATCCATTGTACGACCTGAATTCCTTTCCTAACTCCTCGGCCTAATCCTCCTTTTACCATTTCATTACCTTCCTGAATACATCACGTACTGGCTCTACACCTCCAAAACTGACTGGCACTGCACCCGGCAGCACCATTTTCAAGGAGGTTCGTCCATGCGACAGCTGGCCGAAACACGCACGCGCAGGAAATCAGCAAGCCCCCGTCACCTCTTGCCGTTACTCGCCGCCGCCCTGGTGCTGCTCTGCCTCGGCCCCGGCGGGGGAACCGTCACCACGGCGGTGTCGGCTCCGCTGCCTATGTCCTACGTCAGGGTCACCTCGTTTTCGCTCCCCGCCTACTCCGGCTCCCTTACCGTCACCGGGATCGTGGTCACCGCCACCAGCAGGTACCGCGTCAACGGCTACATGCTGACCGAGAGTTCGCCGCGCCCCTCCGCAGGCGCCAGCGGCTGGAGGTCCACCGCCCCCACCACCTACACCTTCGCCACCGCCGGCAGCAAGGTCCTCTACGCGTGGGCGAGGGACACGGCGGGGAACGTCTCGAGCAGCAGGAGCGGCAGCGTCATCGTCGATCTCACGCCGCCGGTGATAACCTCCTTCACGGTCCCCTCAACCTCCGGCTCGCTCACCGTGACCGGCCTATCGCTCGTTGCCACCGACAACGTCAGGGTGACGGGATACCAGGTGAACGAAAGCTCCACGCCCCCCTCGCCAACCGCCACCGGGTGGAGCGCCAGCGCTCCGGCCAGCTACACCTTCGCCACCACGGGGAACAAGACCCTGTACGGCTGGGCCAAGGATGGAGCGGGGAACGTCTCCCTCGGCAAGAGCGCGCCGGTCGCCATCACCCAGATGGGATGGCAGCTCACCTTCAGTGACGAGTTCAACGGAAGCGCCCTCGACACCTCCACCTGGATGACCACCTACCCGGGAGGGATCCGCAACTATACCGACAGCGGCGAGCTCCAGGGGTATGCCGACGACGCCTTCGTGGAGGCCAACGGCCAGCTGAAGATCATCGCCGCCCGCGTGACCCGCACGCTCCCCGACGGCCGCACCTACAACTACACCTCCGGCGAGCTCAACAACTCGATGGTCTTCTCCCAGACCTACGGATACTTCGAGATGCGGGCGAGCCTGCCGAGCGGCAACGGTTTCTGGCCCGCCTTCTGGCTGCTGCCGGTCAACGGCCAGTGGCCGCCGGAGATCGATGTCATGGAGGTGCTCTCGTCGTCGCCGAGCACCCTGTACATGTCGCTGCACTACGGCACGAGCTCGAGCCCCGAGAGCGTAACGGAAACCTTCACGGGACCCGACCTCACGAGAACCGGCTTCCATGTCTATGCGGTTGACTGGGAGCCGGGCTCCATCGTCTGGTATCTCGACGGAGAGCCGGTCTACGGCATTACCGGCAATTCCAACGTTCCCGCCATCCCCATGTACCTGATCGCCAACCTCGCCATCGGCGGATACTGGGGCGGCCCTCCCGACGGCAACACCGTCTTCCCCAATTACATGTACCTCGACTACATCAGGGTATGGCAGCGGGTCCCCAACGGCCCGTACCAGCAGATCCCCGGCCCGAACGATCCCATTCCCACCAAGGACCACGCGCTGACGATCACCACCACCTCGCTCCCCTCGGGTTCGGTCGGCACCTCCTATCAGCAGACCCTGCTCGGCACCGGCGGGACATCCCCCTACAGCTGGTCGGTGACCACCGGCGCTCTCCCCGCCGGCCTGACCCTCACCCCCTCGACCGGCGTCATCTCGGGGGTCCCCTCCTCCCCCGGCACGGGCAACTTCACGGTCCAGCTGAAGGACGGGAAGGGGACCGTCATCGGCACCTCCCTCTCCATCACCGTGACCGCCTTGCCGAGCATTGCCATTGACGCCAGCGTATCGCAGGACCTGGGGACCACCGGCAGCACCATCACCTCGCCGGCACTGGCCACCTCTTCCGCGAACCAGTTGCTGACCGCTTTCGTCACCTCGAGCTCCACCGGCACCGGGGCCAACACGACGGTCACCGGTGTCAGCAACAGCGGGACTCCGCTAACCTGGACCCGCGCCGTCGTCACCAACGCGCAGTTCGGAACGGCCGAAATCTGGTGGGCCTACGCGGCCGGCACCTTCTCCGGGACGGTGACGGCCACCCTCAGCCAGAACGTCTCCTCGCGCTCGCTCACCGTGCTCTCCTTCACCGGCACCGCCCAGGGCTCCGACGCCATCGGGGCGGCCGCCAGCGGCAGCGCGTCCTCCGGGGGGCCGACCGCCACCTTGGTCACCACCCGCGCGAACTCCTGGGTCTTCGGTACCGGCAACGACTGGGCCGGTGCGGTCAGCAGGACACTGGGATCCGGACAGACGATGGTGCACCAGTTCGTCTCGGCCGCCACCCAGGATACCTACTGGGTGCAGCGCCAAAACGGCACTACCCCGGCGGCGGGTACCGCGGTGACTATCAACGACACCGCGCCTACCGGCCACATGTACAACCTGAGCATCGTGGAGATCCGTCCCCCCTCGTGGTGACGGCATGACGCACAGCCCTGAAACGGCAAAGGGGACATCGCCATCGATGTCCCCTTTTTCTTTGGTGCCGTACGGGTCGCCCTATCTGAACCGCTCCCTCGAATCAGCCCTGCCCATCCAGGGTGGAGGGTTCTTTTTCAGGACTGATTGCAACTGGCCGATGATCTCCTCCACCTGTACCGGAGAGCCGGTTCTCATCGGGTGGATCCCCCGGGCGGCCAGTTTGGCGGCAGCGGGGACGTTGATGTGCCTGCTGCAAACGATGGCGCAGCCGGCGAGGACGGTGGCCCTGGCGGCGAGCCTCCCCTCCTCGGTGGCCGCCTCCGGTTCAATGGTGACCTGGTTGACGAAATAGGCCTCGCGGGGCCCGATGTGCCAGACGGTGAAGCTGCGCGAATTCCTGAACTCCTCATCGACCAGGGTGCCGGTGGAGGTTGCAAACGCGACTTTCATGGCTTTCTCCTTTGAGATCGACAGTACTCTCTTGCCGGACCGGACGCCAAAGGCCCCGGTCTCGGCCACTTTGAGGACCGGCACCGCTGCCGGCCTGCTTCCTCAGATCAAAACGCGGCACTGCTTTCGAAAACAGTGCCCAAGACAATCTCCGTCCATCCCACACCGGCAACGCCGCCGGGCGGCACGCGATACGCTGTTTACCCATTTACATAACGCATGCCAAGGCGGATACGCGAGGGGGGATCACTCCGAAGCGATCGAAATGACAAGATTTTTATTTCGAGGTAAAGAGATGAAGTAGTCGCGGAACTCGCCAAGCTGAAGGCAGGTGCCAACGAAAGTGGCACCGTCGCCCAAGCTTTCGGAGAATCAGACGCGGCCGCCGGCCTCCTGCACCCGCCCGCGGTGACGGGACAGGGGCAGGAGGCCGGCGGCCGGTGAGAGGTCAGCGGTGATAGAGAACGACCAGGCCGTCGCTGAAGGCCGGGATGACGAGGTCGGGGCGGCCGTCTCCGTTGACATCGCCTATGGCGAGGTCCCGGGGGGCATAGGGCAAGGGATAGAGCTCCTCGGTCCCGAGGGCTCCGGCAGCGTTTTGGAGGTAGACCCCGGCCTTGATCCACCCGGTATGAATGACGGCGATATCGTTTCTTCCGTCGGCGTTGAGATCGGCAATCGCCATGGCATCCGGGGAGTCATAACTGGGATAGACGATGACGGTATCCGAGTTCTGCGGGAAGACGGCAAGCCGCCCGGCGTTTCCTCCGTAGACGAGTACGATGTCCTGCAAGGAATCGCCGGTGACGTCGCCGACGGCGACCCCGCTGGTGAGTTGATTCCCCTCCACCGAATGGTAGACAGCCGGGGCGAACGTGCCGTCGGTTCGCTGGATAAGGACGCCGACGCTCGGGAGGAGCAACTGCCCGCTCATCACCACGATGTCGGTCATCCCGTCGCCGTTGACATCCCCCACCGCGAGCTTGTCCCACCCTCCGTGCGATACCGTGTAGGTGACCGGGGTGTTGAGGGTCCCGCCGCTATTTTGGAGGTAGACGTCGACGTCCTGGGACTGGGTCCCCCAATCGATTGAGACGACGTCGGTCCTGCCGTCATGGTTGAAGTCGCCGGTCTTGAGCTTATAGGCATTGCTGAAGCTTTGGTGATTGGAGGCGTAGAAGACCATCGGATCGAGGGTGCCGGCCGCGTTCTGGTACATGACCCCGATCCCGTTGTCGGTGGTGAAGACGACATCCTGCCTGCCGTCGTTGTTCAGGTCCGCCACGGCAATGGAGTTCCCGTTGCCGCCCGGATATTTGACCGGCGCGTCGAACCCGCCTGCCGAATTCTGCAGGAAGACGAAAATCCTATAGTCGTTGTCGGGATCGAAATAGGAGCCCGTTGCTAGCACCACGTCGTTTCTGCCGTCGCCGTTGAGGTCGCCGATGGCGATGGAGCGGGGATCCGAGCCGACCGGGAACTTGACGTAGGGCCTGAAGAGGTTGGAGTTGGGAGGACCGGAGGCGGTGATGACCACTTGGTCGGGAGCCCCGTCGACGAGCCCGTTGTTAACGACGAGGGTAACGGTATAGGTCCCCGGGAGGTCTACGAAAAACGACGGGGTCGCGGAGGCCGGATTCTCCAGGGCGGCCGTGCTTCCCGCCGGCTTGGAGGCGATGGTCCAGTTGAAGGTGATCGGGTACGCGAGGAGGTCGCTGCTCCCTCCCCCATCAAGGGTAACGGTGTCACCGGTTCCCGCCTGGAGGTCCGGCCCCGCACTGGCAACCGGGGGAGCGGTCACCGGGCCGCCATCGAGATCGTTCCAGACATAGGAGTATTTCGATTCGTAGGTATCGTTGCCGTCGGCATCGACTTCGAGCTTCATGAAGGTTGTGGAAAGCGGCGTGATCCTGGCGCTGGAATTCTGTGCCCCGCGCATCACTAGCGGCCCCCCGGAAGTGGGATAGGATCTGACGCCGGAATAGCTGTAGGCGACGGGGGTGCTGACCTCCACGTACCCGAAGGTGGAGAGATAGCACCGTCCCTGCATCGTTTCCGAGATTACCCCCGGATTCCACCAGTTATCGGCGGTATCGGCCTGGATGAAATTCTCGAACTTGAACCCTTCCTGTGAGAGATTGTCCTGACCGCTCAGATTGAGGGTCAACGTTTGTGTGCTGCTCAACTGGTCGGCCTGCATCCTGAGCGTCCCGCTGATGGAGATATCGGTGGTGTCCGACCTGGCTCTCAGCAGATTGGTGGTGAGGGTGCCGTCGCTGATCGCTCCGAGGGCGGGGTTATAGGCAGCGATCACGACCACGGTAACGCCGTCGTAGGTGTAACCGTCGCCGTCGTTGAACTGGCGGTAGGACATCGAAAGGCGGCCGGTCCCCGTGCTGTCGTCGAGGCTGCCGGTGATCTGCAAGGTACCGCTCACCGTCCCCGGAATCGTCTCGTTGATGGGTACCGCATTCCTGATGCTGTGCCAGCTGGCGGGGATCGCCTTGGCGGCGCGCCACTGCTGCCGGACACTTTTCCCTGCCAGGGAGGAGATCGCCTCCCGCTCTTTGCCTGCGGGGGCCGCACCATTGGCAGCCTTGGCTTGGGCCGGTCCCTGGGCGGAAGCGCCGCCGTTCCAGATGATGGCGAAGAAGTGGCCGGCGTTGGCGGCATTCACCGCGGCGGGTGTGGTGAGCCCCGAGTAGGTGATGGCCGGTGCCTCGGTGGCGGCGCCTCCGCCTCCCCCGCCGCCGCATCCTGCCACGAGAACTGCTGTCACGAAGAGCAAGCAAACCTCATACGCTAACCGTCTCATCTCGCACCTCCGCTCCTAGCTGCCGGTACTCACGTTCGAAGCGAAGCCATGCCCGGCCACTGCAGTCACCGGCAGGCTGGTGAAGGCACAGCGAACCTTACCGAAACGTGGTGCCAGTCACACTGAATAGATTGGGTCTGGAAATGGTGAATGAGGTGGAAACGCTGCGATGAATGAAAGGGAGGGCGTGAACCCTATGACAGAGGACTTTGAGACGCTGTCCGCAGTAAGTAGCGCCTGAGCCAATCCGGTGCGGCGAGGAGAATGCATTAATACAGAGACCGTTTGACTCAAGGTTAACTCCGCCAAATGCTATGTCAATACTCGTTCACGGAACGGGATAGCGGGAAGAAACTTCCCCACCAAAAAAAACGGGTTGACAACCGCCCCGCGGAGAGATAGTTTTATATCAAACGATATGACGTCAAGCAAAGAGGCTGACGATGACCAAGCAGAGTTCAACATACCGCGCCCTTAATACCTACACCAAGCTGATGAGGGCAGCCGAATCGGTCACCGCCCGGACCAGCCGGGTGATGACGGGAGCCAACCTCACGGTGAGCCAGTTCGGGGTACTGGAGGCGCTGTTTCACAAAGGGCCGCTCTGCCAGCGGGACATCGCCGCCAAGATACTGAAGAGCACCGGCAACATGACGCTGGTCATCGACAACCTGGAAAAAAGCGGCCTGGTCCGCCGGGTACGCGACACCGAAGACCGCCGTTTCCTGACCATCCACCTCACCGAGGCGGGTACCGGCCTCATCACCAGGGTCTTTGCCGACGTCGAGGCGGCCATCGTCGCCGAGATGTCCATCCTGAGCGAAGAGGAGCAGGAAACGCTGGGAGAACTATGCAAGAAGCTGGGACTGAAAGGAGGAGTACCGGAAGCAAGCTAACAGCAGCGTATTTTTTGCCCAATTACTTCGACATTAAACCATCAAACCTTAAAAAGAAAGGAGCCTAACAATGAAACGCACCATCGCATCCATCGCCACTCTGATCGCTCTCTCCATCCCGGGCCTCGCCCTCGCCTCCACCTGGAGCCTTGACCCCGACCACTCCAACGTCGGCTTCAAGGTCCGCCACCTGATGGTCTCCAACGTGAAAGGGAACTTCGAGAAGTTCACCGGTACCATCGACATCAACGACAAGGACGTCACCAAGTCGAGCGTGCAGGTGAGCATCGACACCAACTCGATCAACACCAACGTCCAAAAGCGTGACGCCCACCTGAGAAGCGCGGACTTCTTCGACGTCGCCAAGTACCCGACCATGACCTTCGTCTCCAAGAAGGTGGCCAAGGCTGGGAAGAACAAGCTGAAAGTAACCGGCTACCTGACCCTGCACGGCATCACCAAGGAAGTCGTCCTGGACGTGGAAGGTCCGTCGGCAGAGAGCAAGGACCCGTGGGGTAACATCCGCAAAGGCGCCACCGCCACCGCCAAGATCAACCGCAAGGATTTCGGCCTGGTCTGGAATGCCGCCCTCGAGACCGGCGGGGTAGCGGTCGGCGACGAAGTCACCATCACCCTGGAAGCGGAAATGATCAGGAAGTAAGCAAACGGGAGGTGGCCGGGGGGAGCGATCCTCCCGGCCCCTGCGGTGCAGGAGAAAGCCATGGGACAGCTTCGGCAGATACAAAAGGCGCTCGATATCCACCCCTACCGGACCATCGAACCGGGGGAACGCACCCACGCAGCGGTTGCCCTGGTGCTGGAGGAGACGGCAAAGGGGTTGAACCTCCTTTTGATCGAACGTGCCACCAACGAAAACGACTATTGGTCGGGGCAGATTGCCTTCCCCGGGGGAAGAAGAGAAACGGTCGACGATTGCCCCCAGCAGACCGCGCGGCGGGAAACCCGCGAAGAAACCGGCCTCGACCTGGGAGCGGCCTCCTACCTTGGACGCCTGAGCGACTTCGCTCCAGCCGGGATGAAGATCGTGGTCTCCGGTTTCGTGTATGCCATTGGCCACCGGTCGGAATTGACTCCCGATCCCGAGGAAATCGCCGACGCCTTCTGGTTTCCCATCGATGAGATCCGCAATCCTGCACGCCTGACGGAAGTGCGTTGCGTCTTCCGTGAACGGTTGAGGACATTCCCGGCGGTCGATGTCGGCAAACGGCAACCACTGTGGGGAATCTCCTATCACCTGCTGCGCAGCCTGGAGAAGAGAGTCACCCGGAACAGCAATCAAAGAGTTTCCCTTACCGTTCCGTCTAGCGGGCAGCTCGCATAGAGAGCGGAAGAGGAGTCGAAAGTCAGAAACAGAGGAGGAAGTTACCATGAACGCCCTGTACTGGGATGCCATTCGCAATAGAAGAAGTCACTACGCAATCAGCAACGAGCAGGTCACCAGAGATGAGAGAATCGAGGAGATCGTCAACGAGGCAGTGAAGCACGTTCCTTCCTCGTTCAACTCGCAAAGCGCCCGGGTGGTGGTTCTCCTGGGTGAACAGCACCGGAGGCTTTGGGACCTGACCAAGGAGGAGTTGAGGAAGATCGTCCCCGCCGAGGGTTTCCAGGCTACCGAGGAAAAGATCGACGGAGCATTCAGAAGCGGCTACGGCTCCATCCTCTACTTCGAGGACTGCACGGTGGTCGAAGGGCTCCAGCAGCGCTTCCCCCTCTACCGGGATAACTTCCCGGTCTGGTCCCAGCAGTCGTCGGGGATGTTGCAGTACGCCGTCTGGACCGCCCTCGAAGCGGAAGGATGGGGCGCCTCGCTCCAGCACTACAACCCGGTCATCGACGACGCGGTCAAGGCCGCATGGGGGATCGATCCCACGTGGAAACTGATCGCCCAGATGCCGTTCGGCAAACCGGTCGACGCGCCCAGCCAGAAAGAGTACCTCCCCCTGGCGCCGCGGGTGCATCTGTTCGGGTAGGAAAAGCTCCCGTGGAGAAAACGGGACGAGGAGGAACACATGTCGGGGAAAATGCCAGCCATCTTTATTTCGCACGGCGCACCGAGCCTGATCATCGAGGATTGCCCGACCCGCGACTTTTTGCGCGGACTCGGGAAAGAGATCGGCCGCCCCAAAGGGATCGTGTCGGTGTCGGCCCATTGGACCACCACCGAACCACGGGTCACCATCAACCCGCACCCGGGCACCATCTACGACTTCGGCGGCTTCGCGGATGAACTCTATACCCTCGTCTATCCGGCACCAGGGGACCCGCTGCTGGCCGGTAAGGTTCTTTCCCTGCTGGGCCAGGAGGGGATCGCCGGAGGCAAGGACAGCTCGCGAGGCTACGACCACGGGGCATGGGCGCCGCTCATGCTGATGTACCCCGAGGCGGACATCCCGGTGATCCAGCTCTCGGTCCAGCCGCACCTCGCGCCGGATCACCATCTCGCCATGGGGAAGGCGCTGGCACCTTTACGGGAGGAAGGGATTCTCATCCTGGCCAGCGGGGCAGCCACCCACAACCTGCGGGATTTCTTCGGCAGGGCCCTCGACGAGCCCCCCCTCCCCTACGCCAGCGAGTTCACGGAATGGCTGAAAGATGCGGTGATAAACAACCGGCGGGACGAGCTCCTCGACTACCAGCTGCGGGCACCGCAGGCCATCCGCAACCACCCCACCCCGGAGCACTTTCTGCCGATCTTCGTCGCCATGGGTGCCGGGGAAAAAGGAGAGCTCCTTCACGACGGTTACACCTACGGCGCCCTCTCCATGGCCGCCTTCAAGTGGTAGCCCCGGCCTCGGGGCCACACCGAAGAGAGCTGGTGCCGGCCCCGGGGCTGCGGCGTTACAATAAGGCTGGAGTAGCGGCGAGTCTCGGAGGTGATCGAAAATGCCCCGGCAGAGCGCGACGAAAAACGGCGAGGCAGCGGCCAGGCAGGGCTCGGGACTGGTGGTCTATACGGTGGGACACTCGACGATGGATCTCGACTCCTTTCTCGATCTGCTGAAAACGACGGGGATCGACATGGTTGCCGACGTGAGGGCTATCCCGCGCTCCCTGCACAACCCGCAGTTCAACAAGGAGACCCTCAGCCCGTACCTGAGGGTTCGCCGGATAAAATACCGGCACCTGAAGGATCTGGGCGGGCTCCGCCGCCACATGAAGGACGATCCCCGCAATGCAGGATGGCACAACGCCTCCTTCCGCGGCTTCGCCGATTACATGCAGACTCCCGAGTTCGCGGCAGGGCTCGAGGAGCTCATCGCCTGGGCCGGGAAGCGGACAGTGGCCATCATGTGCGCGGAGGCGGTTCCCTGGCGCTGCCACCGCTCGCTGATCGGAGACGCCCTCCTCGTCCGCGGTATCGAGGTGCTCGACGTTTTCCCATCGGGAACCATCAAACCGCACCACCTCTCCCCCCTCGCCGCCGTCGACGGCCACCGCATAACCTACCCCGCACCACCGGAAGAAGAGAACGGCGAACGGCTGGCAGAGTGAGCGCCCTGGCAGAGGCGTCAACTGGCAGAGGCGTTGACCGGCCAGAGCCGTTGACTGGCAGTGTGAACGAGGTGCGCCGGGCCGCACTGACAACTCTCCTTGACATTCAGTGTTAATAAACGTAATTTAGCCATACTTAATTATCCGGCACACAAACAACTGGATCTTGCTATGTAATGCGAGCCTTCTATGCACATGTTTCAACGCCGTACTACCTTCTTCATTCTCTTCACACTCTCCGGCTTCTCCGGCCTCATCTACGAATCGATCTGGACTCATTACCTCAAGCTGTTCCTCGGGCACGCCGCCTACGCCCAGACCTTGGTGCTCGCCATCTTCATGGGAGGGATGGCCATCGGCTCCTGGCTCTGCAGCAGGAACTCCGGCCGCCTGAAGAACCTGCTAAGAGGGTACGCCGTCGCGGAAGGAGCCATTGGGCTTGGCGCCCTCATCTTCCACGAGCTCTTCACATCGGTCATCGACCTTTCCTACCGCTCCATCATCCCCGGCCTGGGAAGCGCCACCGCGATCACCATCTACAAATGGGGGATCTCCGGCCTGCTGATCCTTCCCCAGTCGATCCTTTTAGGGATGACCTTTCCGCTGATGAGCGCGGGACTTCTCCGCCGCTTCCCCGAAAATCCCGGCAAATCGGTCGCCCTCCTCTACTTCACCAACAGCCTTGGGGCGGTGGCCGGGGTGCTGGCCAGCGGATTCTTCATGATCCGGACTATGGGGCTCCCCGGGACGGTGCGGAGTGCCGGGTGCGTCAACGTCCTGCTGGCCATTGCCGTCTGGCTCCTCGCCTCGCGGCAGGAACCGGCCGCCCCCGGGAAGGAAGCGGGAATCGACCGGCCGGCCTCCCGCCTCTTTCCCCGCTACCTGCTGGCCGCCTCCGCCATCACCGGCGCGGCCTCCTTCATCTACGAGATCGGCTGGATCAGGATGCTGAGCATGGTGCTGGGGACCTCCACCCACGCCTTCGAGCTGATGCTGAGCGCCTTCATCTTCGGGCTCGCCTGCGGAGGGCTCTGCATCCACCGCTTCATCGACCGCATCTCCTCTCCTCCCCGTTTCCTGGCCCAGGTCCAGATCGTGATGGGATTTTTCGCCCTCTCCACGCTGGTCGTGTACGGGGAGACCTTCCCGGTCATGAAATGGCTGGTGGACAACCTGGCTAAAAACGACACCGGCTACGCCCTCTTCAACCTCTCCAGCAGCGCCATCGCCATCGCCATCATGCTTCCCGCCACCTTCTTCGCCGGAATGACGCTTCCGCTCATTACCCTGGTCCTGCTCCGCGACGGGCACGGGGAAGGATCGATCGGAGCGGTCTACGCGGCCAACACCGTGGGAGCCATCGCCGGGGTCTTCTTCGCCATCCACGTCGGGCTGCCGCTTCTGGGGCTCAAAGGTGTCATCACCAGCGGGGCCGCCCTCGACATGGGACTGGGGATCGCCCTGCTCTGGAGCCCGGGGCGTGAGGGTGCCGGATGGCTCCCGCGCGGGGCGGCGACGGTCTGTGCCCTGGCTGCCATCGCCGCGGCGGTCTTCTTCGTCCGCCTGGACCTCTTCAAGATGGGATCCGGAGTCTACCGGCACGGGATTCTGCTGTCCCCGGCCGGATTCCGGCACCTCTATCACCTGGACGGCAAGACCGCCACCGTCGACGTCTTCCTCGACGGCCTGGGATCGATGCGGATCAACACCAACGGCAAGACCGACGCCACCATCATGACCGACCCCGAACGCGCCGCCGGTATGGACGAAGCCACCATGACCCTGCTGGGAGCCATCCCCATGGCCATCCATCCCAAGGCGGCCACGGTGGCCTCCATCGGGCTGGGATCCGGGTTCACCACCCAGGTGCTGCTGGAGAATCCCGCCATCCGGAGGGTGGATACGGTGGAGATCGAGCAGGGGATGGTGGAGGGGGCGAGGATGTTCGGCCCCCGCGTGGAGAAGGTCTACACCGACCCGCGCAGCCGCATCCACATCGACGATGCCAAGACCTTCTTCTCCAGCCGCCATGCCAGGTACGACATCATCATCTCCGAGCCCTCCAATCCCTGGGTCAGCGGGGTCTCCGGCCTCTTTTCCGAAGAATTCTACCGGCTCATCGGCAACCACATCGCCGACGACGGCCTCTTCGTCCAGTGGGTGCAACTCTACGAGATCGATACCGAGCTGGTCTGCTCGGTGCTCAAGGGGCTCTCCCGGAACTTCTCCGACTACGTCATCTACGCCCCCGACCAGGGGGACATCATGATCGTCGCCAAAAAGAGCGGACGGGTGCCTCCCCCCAGTGCCTGGCTTTTCGGCAACCCCGCCCTGGCGGCGGAACTGAAGAGAATCAATGTGGAAAACCTGCAGGATATCGAAGTGAGGAAGGTGGGGGATAAGAAACTTTTGGAGAAACTGCTGGCATCGATGGCAGTGAGGGCCAACTCAGACTATTACCCGGTCCTGGATCAAAATGCCTCCCGGACGCGCTTTTTGAACGCCTCGGCGGCGAACCTGCTTTACTTCGCCCAACTCCCGGTTCCCGCGGCCCAGCTCCTTTCGGATCGCGGCCCCGGTGAGAGCGTCACCGAGGTTACTCCTACCGCCGCCTTCCCCAAGTCCGAGGCGGCCCACCATGCCGTGGTATTGCGGAATTTCCTCGTCACCGGACGCTTCGGCCCCGGTAGCGAGTCGCTGGGAGAGGACGACCGGCAGCAGGCGGTTATCGTGAGAAATGTATTCTTTCCGGCGGGGAAGATAACCGGTCCCCGCCAGCGACTGGAAGCTCTTTTCGTCACCGCCGAAAACATCCTCCCCTACCTCACCCCCTACGAGCTGGAGGCCATCTGGAGAAGATTGGAGCCGGGAGGGGCCGCGGCCGGGGTCACCCCGCTCGAGAGGGAGTGCCTGGAGCTGTTCAAGGCGATAGGGAGAAGAGACGGAGCCGGGATGGCCACGCGGGCCACCGCTCTCCTGCGCTACGGTCGTGGTCTTGATGGGGGGATGGTCAGGTACGTGGCCGCCTCGGGGATGCTCGGCCAGCTCATGCAGGGGAATAAACCGGAGGCGCGGGCAATCTGGTCGCAGTACCGCCCCGCCCTCTTCGGTAACGGCAAGCCCGACCTTCTTTTCCGCCTCCTCTCCGCGGAAAGCAGCTCCTAGCCCGCCACCTCGTTACGGCGTTCCCGCCCGCCGCACTTACTCAGTCCATGTGCAAAAGCGGATAGCGCGCCAACTCCTCCCGCGTCCAGAGCGAGAAACCCGCGCGGGGGCCGATGGTCTCCACCGCAATGATGGCGTCGGGATCGTCGAAGGTGATGCTCCCGGGGTTTCCCGACATCTCGAGGGCCTCCAGCAGATAACTGTCGAGGAAGCGCTCCTCCTCCATGGTGGAGAGTCTCCCCTTGAAGCCCCGCCGGTGCATCCGGACATGGAAAGATTTCCCCTCCAGGCCGGCCAGCCACGCCCCGACCGCCTGGCGCGCCTTCCCCTCGAACTCGTGGGGATCCTGGAAAGAGAAGGTCTCGTAGACCGGCATCACCCGCGACAGGGGCGCCAGCAGGTCCTCGTCCCGCTCGCCGTCGCGGTGGAGTCGATCGAGCATCCAGCGGGGATCGGCGACCCTCATGACCAGGATGTTGAAGAACTCGGTCGCGCTAACTGTGCCGTAATGCTCGAGGATCCTCTGCGCCTTGCCATATCCTTCGTCGTGAACGGTTACCACCACGTTCCAGTCGTGCATGACGTTCTCCTTGCGCTCCCGCTACGGCAGGAGCACCTGCCGCCTCCCCCCCGGCTCATCCTCTCCCCTGCCCCTACCAGCCGAAAAGCGCCTCCACCTTGGCCGCGCAGATGAAGACGTTTTCGGAGAGCCCGCCGATGGCGTGGGTGACATAGCTCACCCGGCAGCGACGATAGGAGACCTCCAGGTCGGGATGATGCCCCTGGCTGTTGGCGATCCAAGCCACTGCGTTGACGAAGGAGATGGTCTGGTAGTAGTTCTTGAAGTCGAACTCCTTGCTGATGGCCGCCCCCCGCAGCTCCCACCCCGGGAGCTCCCCTAGCAGCCCGGCCACCCGGTCGCCCTCAAGCGGCGGCGTCCCCCCCTCACACGGTTGGCACTGCCTCGTTGACAGGTTGCTGATCTCTTCAGTCATCGCCACCTCCGGTTGTTTCCCGCCCCGGCCCCCCGGCACTTTTCCGCCGGACCAAAATTCCTCCCGCGGAAACCGCGATCCATCGCCACGTTCTCCCCAGGGAGCTGGGGATGCCGCATGGGCCCAGACAGGGAAACTCCTTGCATAGAAAACGGTTTTGAAATGCTGAGTTTTTGACGGAACCAATTGCACAAATTTTAGGCAAAAAGTTAAAATGTCACCTGATTGGGACAGATAGGGGCCTGGAACGGAAAGTTATCCACAGGTTTTTCCACCTAAATGTGGATTGCGGAGCCGCATGGATGACCGCGATGGTTCGTAGCGGTTTTTTTTATGCACTTTTCGGGCTGGTTCGCCATATTCGACATTATTTTGACAGTTTTGGAAAATTTTCCGACGGCCGGAGAAAAAGTCCACACACCGCAAGACCGCCGGAACCGGTGCCGCCTGTGCCTTGTTACCGGACCTATCGATGGTACCCTTGCAGGAGCACACTTCGTTTGGGTCAACCAAACGGCCGCTTCATCCATCCTCAAGGAGACACCCATGAAAACCATGCTTGCGTTCCTGGCCCTGGTACCGTTGATGGCGGTCCAGCCGTCCGAAGTATCCGCCGAGGATTACCTGGAGTGCCGGGCACGCTGCGCCCAGGAGAGCTATGACTGCATGAACGCCACCCAGGGCGACGACCCCGCCGCCCAGAAAGCCCGCGACGTCGACTGCATCCAGAGGACCGATGGCTGCAACTCTTTTTGCGAAACCCTCCGTCCGCTCCCGGAAGAGCCTCCTCCCCAGGAGAACCAGGGTGTGGAGAAGCAGTAGGAGCAGCCGGGGATCAGCGATGATCCCCTTGACTCTCCCCCGGCAGCGGGTGCGACCGCTCGTAGCGGTCCAAAAGTTCCTCGAGGATGTTCTCACCCGCCTCCGCCGACCGCGCCACCAGCTCCTGACTGACGTAGTCGAGTGCCTGAGCGCAACGCTGCTCGGGCCACTGTTCCCTGATGATCCGGATGTTCCCCTCTCCCCAGGCGATGTGCGGGCGGGCCACCTCCTGGAGTCCCACCTCGAGAAGCTCCACGCAGCGGTGAAGTTGCGCCTCGGTCGGCTAGGCACCCTTCAGCAGGTGGTCGATCATAGTCTCAGCGGCCCTCATGGCGATTTCGCAGTTAAGCATCCGGTTCCTCCCGTACGCGTCCGCCTCCCCATAGCATGTCGTCCATGAACTGGCGGCGCAGACGCTCGTCAGCGTTCTGTTCGTAGAATTCCTGCTCGGAAAACGAGAAACGGTACGACTGGAGGTACTCCATCAGCACCTGGTAGGCGGTGTTTATCTTGCGGATCTGGGCGGGGTCGTCCTCACCTTGACCGGTGTCGGGATGGTACCGCTTCACCAGTTCCCGGTGGCGGCTCTTGATGTCGGCCAGCGTGGCCCGCTCCTCGAGGCCGAAGACGGCCAGCGCCGCTTTGAGCTCCCGGTAGGTCATGATCTTTGATTACCCTCTCTTGAGCCGGTCCCGCCTGGCGTACCGGCGGCGGTGGGGGGACTGCTCAGTTGGCGGGCGGCATCCCGGTCGACCAGCCAGCGCACCGCTCCCTTGCCGGGGTGAACCCTGCTCGCCGGAAGCGGAGGAACCCCGTCCCCGGGAGCCAGCACCCGATGAAGGATGGCGGCCTTGTCGCCGCCGGAAACCAGGAAAACGGCCAGCACCGCCTCGTTCAACAGGGGCAGCGTGACGGTAACGCGGAAGAGTTCCTGCTCCGGCAGAAAGAGCGAGGTGACCAGGCGGGAGCTCTCCTCCACCGCGGGGCTTCCCGGGAAAAGGGAGGCGGTGTGGCCGTCGGCCCCCAGCCCCAGGAAAACGAGGTCAAAGGCGGGCCTTGCGCCGCCGAACTCTCCTCTCAGCTCCTCCTCGTAGGCAAGGGCGGAGGCCTCGGCGGAATCCCGGAAGGGAACCGGGTGGAGCTGGCGATCGCCTACCGGCCAATAATCCTGCACGGTGCGCTGGAAGGTCCCAAAGTTGCTCCGCGGATCGGCGTACGGCACATAGCGCTCGTCCCCCCAGAAGATCTGTACCGCCTCCCACGGGACCGATCCCCGCCATGGCTCCTCCCCCAACAGCCGGTAGCAGCGAAGCGGCGTCTCGCCTCCGGAAAGGAGCACGTTGAAACGCCCCTTCCTGCGCGCCGCCAAGCGGGCGGCTTCGCCAAAGATGGCGGCCGCGGCCCGGCTCAGGGCCTCTTTGTCGCGATAAACCGTCAGCATCGATTCACCTTCCGGCGGGGGGACAGACGGCCGGCTCCACCCGCGCGGGGTTGTACCAGCTGCCGTCCTGGGCGATGACCTGGTCGGCTTCGGCAGGCCCCCAGCTTCCCTGGTCGTAGAAATAAAGAGGAGTAACGTTACCGAGGATGGGGTCGACGATGCGCCACTGTGCCTCGACCGATCCTTCCGAGGCGAAGAGGGAGGTGTCCCCCCGCATGGCGTCTCCCAAAAGCCGCTCGTAGGGGGGCATGGCGTCCCCCTCGCTCTGGGCGGCCACCAGCTCGACGTCCTCCCCGACCCTCCGCTCGCCGGGGACCTTCACCCGGATGCCGAGGCCGATCAGCACGTCCGGGCTCAGCCGGAAACGGAGGTGATTGGAGAAGGCGGGGACGATCTCCCCGAAGGTCTCCCGCGGGGGCCTCTTGAAGGAGACGGTCACCGTGGTGGAGGTGACGGGGAGGCATTTGCCGGCCCTGATGTAGAAGGGAACCCCGGCCCAGCGCCAGGTGTCGATGAAGAGCCGGACGGCGACGAAGGTCTCCACGGAGGAATCGGGGGCGACGCCAGGCTCGGAGCGGTACCCCCGGAACTGTCCCCGCACCACGTGGGCAGGGTCCAGGGGCTTGACGGCGCTCAAAAGGCGGGCGCTCTCCTCGCGGATGGCGTCGGGATGATCCCCCGCCGAGGGGTCCATCGCCAGGTAGGCAACGATCTCCAGGAGGTGGTTCTGCAGAACGTCGCGCACGGCCCCCGCCTCCTCGTAGAATTTCCCCCGCCCGTTCACCCCGAACTCCTCGGCCATGGTGATCTGGACCGAGGAGATGTAGTTGCGGTTCCAAAGCGGCTCCAGGATCGAATTGGCGAAGCGGGTGTAGTAGATGTTCTGCACCGGCTCCTTGCCGAGGAAATGGTCGATCCGGAAGACGGCGGAGTCGGGGAAGGCGGAGAGGAGGACACAGTTGAGCTCCCGGGCGGAGGCGAGATCGCGGCCGAACGGCTTCTCGACCACCACCCGCGGCTCACGCAGGCAGTCGGTCCCGGCGAGTCCTTCGACCACGGTGGCGAACATGCTGGGAGGAATGGCGAGGTAGTAGAGGGGACGGACGCTCTCCCCGAGGGCGGTGCAGAGCTTCTGGTAGGTGGCGGGATCCCCGTAGTCGCCGTCGACGTAGGAGAGGCGGGCGACCATTTTCTGGTAGGCCTCCTCGTTGACTCCCCCGCGGTGTACGAGACTATCTCTTATCCGCTCCTTGAGCCGCTCGACGTTCCACCCGGAGCGGGCGACGCAGATGAGCGGCACGTCGAAGTGTCCCCTGACCACCAGCCCCTGGAGAGCGGGGAAGATCTGTTTGTAGGCGAGGTCGCCGGTGGAGCCGAAAAAGACGAAGGCGTCGGAAGCGGTGAGGGTCATGGCGCATCTCCATCGGCGGGGGCGGATTTCCCGCCATGGCCGCCGAAGCCGGCCCGCATGGCGGAGAGGAGGCGGTCGGCGAAGTCGCCCTGGCCGCGGGAGACGAAGCGGTTGAACACCGCCGCGCTCAGCACGTGGGCCGGCGCCCCTTCGTCGATAGCGGCGGTCAGCGTCCAGCGTCCTTCACCGGAATCGGCCACGCTCCCGGTGAATTGGGCCAGGTCGGGGCTCTGCAAAAGAGATGAGGCGCAGAGGTCGAGGAGCCAGGAGGAGATGACGCTTCCCCGGCGCCAGAGTTCGGAGATGGCGGGAAGGTCGAACTGGTACCGGTAGTACTCGGGATGACGAAGGGGCGTCGTCTCGGCGTCGGCCGCCCGCGGCCTGGTCCCGGCATCGGCCTGCTCGAGGATGTTGAACCCCTCGGCCAGCGAAGCCATCATCCCGTACTCGATCCCGTTGTGGATCATCTTCACGAAGTGGCCGGCGCCGGAGGGGCCGCAGTGGAGGTATCCCTTTTCGCCGGCGGCAGGCTCCCCTTCCCTTCCCGGGGTGCGCGGAGCCGCCGACTCGCCCGGGGCGAGGGTGGCGAAGAGCGGCTCCAGTCTGACCACTGCCTCGGCATCGCCGCCGATCATCAGGCAGTATCCCCGCTCCCGGCCCCAGATGCCGCCGCTGGTCCCGACGTCCAGGTAGTGGATCCCCCGCTCCCTGAGCCGGGCCGAGCGACTAAGGTCGTCATGGAAGTGGGAGTTCCCCCCGTCGACCACCACGTCCCCGGGTTCTAACAGCGGGATCAGGGAGGCCAGGGTCTCCTCCACCACCGCGGCGGGGAGCATCAGCCAGAGGGCCCGGGGCTTCTCGAGCCTCTTGACGAGGTCGGCCAGGGTGGTGACACCGGTGGCACCGGCCTGGACCAGGGCCTCCACCGAGGCGGGGTAGAGGTCGAAGACCACCACCCGGTGACCGCCCGCCATCAGGCGCCGCGCCATCTCGCTTCCCATCCTCCCAAGACCGACCATTCCGAGTTGCATCCGTCCCTCCCCGTTCTCCGTGTCTCTTCAGGTCCCGGCGCGGTGCCGGCACCCTTCCCTAGCGAGGAACCGGCACCTGGCGGAGCCGGTCCCTTCCCCTACTTCAAGGCGGCCTGGCGCTTCTCCTCCAGCACCGCGGCGAGGGATTCGAAGGGGTGCCTGAATTTCTCCACCCCCTCATCCTCGAGTTGCCTGGTGACCGCATCGAGATCGATCCCCAGCTCGGGGAGCCGCTCCAAAACCTGCATCGCCTCCGGCACCCCCTGGTCGAGCCGCGGCGAGGGATCGCCGTGGTCCCGGTAGGCGGCCAGGGTCTCCATCGGCATGGTGTTGATGGTGTCGGGGCCGATCAGCGGCTCGACGTACTTGACGTCCGAGAACGAGGGATCCTTCGCTCCCGTGCTCGCCCAGAGGACCCGCTGGGGACGCGCGCCGCGGCCGGCCAGGGCGAGGTAACGATCGTCGGAGAGGGTCTCGCGGTAGATCTGGTGGGCGAGCTTGGCGCAGGCGATGGCGGTCTGCCCCCTAAGGGAGAGCGCGATCTCGCCCCGGCGCCCCCCCTCCTCGATCAACCGGTCCAGCAGGGGGTCCACCACCACGTCGATACGGCTCAGGAAGAAGCTCGCCACCGAGGATACCTTCTCCAGCGGGAGGCTGTGGGCGGCGCGGGCCGAAAGCCCGTCGAGGTACGACTCCACCACCGCCCGGTAGCGCTCAAGCCCGAACAGCAGCGTCACGTTGACGTTGATTCCCTCGCGGATCAGTTCGCCGATGGCGATGAGCCCCTCCCCGGTCCCGGGGACCTTGATGTAGAGGTTGGGACGGTCCACCCGCTGCCAGAGCCGGCGCGCCTCCTCGATGGTCTTGCCGGAGTCGTGGGCCAAAAGAGGGGAGACCTCGAGGCTCACGAAGCCGTCTCTCCCCTCGAGCCGCTGGTAGAGCGGCAGGAGGAGGTCGGCGGTCATGCGGATATCTTCCACCACCAGGGTTTCGTAGATCTCCGCGGCCGATTTCCCCTCGCGGGCGAGCTCGGTGATGGCGCGGTCGTAGTCCGAGCCGTGGGCGATGGCCTTTTCGAAGATGGCCGGATTGGAGGTCACCCCGCTCACCCCGTCCTGCTGGATGAGGGAGACGAGCTCTCCCGAGACCAAAAGTCCACGGCTCAGGAAGTCCAGCCAGACACTCTGGCCGAAGCCCTGCAATTTGAGAAGAGGATTCTGTTTCATGGCGATGACACCTCCCTCTCGAGTGCGGCCACCTTGGCGAGACGGCGGCGGTGCCGTTCGGCACCGCTGAAGCGGGCGGCCAGGAAAAGGGAGACCAGGGCGAGGGCGCGTCTTTCGTCCACCACCCGGCTCCCGAGGCAAATCACATTGAGATCGTCATCCTCGACCCCTTGGGCGGCCGAGAAGTCGTCGTGGATGAGGGCGGCGCGGACCCCGGGGACCTTGTTGGCGGCGATGGAGGCCCCTACCCCGCTCGAGCAGATGGCGATCCCCCGTTCAATCTCCCCGGAGGCCACGGCGCGGGCCAGCGGGATGACGAAGTCGGGGTAGTCGTCGCCGGGATCGAGAGCGAAGGCGCCGAA
This sequence comes from Geomonas sp. Red32, assembly GCF_023652955.1. GTDB lineage: Bacteria > Desulfobacterota > Desulfuromonadia > Geobacterales > Geobacteraceae > Geomonas. The sequence continues at coordinate 60,730 of NZ_JAKLOY010000011.1, forward strand.
GTCGGTCATCTGGTGCCCCTGGGCGCGAAGCTCGCCGCAAAGGGCCTCCTTCAGCGAAAAACCGCCATGGTCGGTAGCCACCCCGATACGCACGATCACCCTCCCTGCTGCTGCAGGAGCTCACGGGCCCGGGCGGCCACGTTGTCGACGGTGAAGCCGTACTCCCGCATCACCACCTCGCCCGGAGCCGAGGCGCCGAAGCGCTCGATCCCGAGTACCGCGCCGGCGAGCCCCACGTAGCGGTGCCATCCCTGCGGGGATCCCGCCTCGATGGCGAGCCGCGCGGTGACGGCCGGCGGGAGGACGGCGTCCTGGTACTCCCGGGGCTGCTCGTCGAAGAGCTCCCACGACGGAAGCGACACCACCCGAACCGGGATACCCTCTTCCTGCAGGCGCTCCGCGGCGGCGACCGCGAGGTGGAGCTCGGAGCCGGTGGCGATCAGGATGAGCCGCGGGCTTCCTCCCTGGGCCTCGGCGAGCACGTACCCCCCCTTCAGCACCCCCTCGGCCCCGGCCAGCTTGCCGCGGTCCAGGGTGGGAACCCCCTGGCGGGAGAGGACCAGCGCAACCGGGCGGCGCTTGACGGCAAGGGCCGCCTGCCAGGCGAAGGCGCACTCGTTGGCGTCGCCCGGCCTCAGCGTCACCAGGTGCGGGATCGCCCTGAGGCTCGCCAGGTGCTCGATCGGCTGGTGGGTCGGCCCGTCCTCCCCGAGCCCGATGCTGTCGTGGGTAAAGACCTGGACCACCTTGAGCCGGGCCAGGGCGGCGAGCCGCAGGGTCGGTCTCAGGTAATCGGAGAAGGTGAGGAAGGTGGCGCCGAAGGGGATCACGCCGCCGTGGGCGGCCATGCCGTTTGCCGCCGCCCCCATGGCATGCTCGCGCACCCCGAAGTGGAGGTTGGCCCCGGCGGGTCCCCACTCTCCCCCGACGGCTCCTTGGCGGTCGGCGGATGTGAGGCCCGCGCTCTCGAAGTCCCCCCTCCCCTTCATGGCGGTGAAGGTGGAGGGATTGAGGTCGGCCGAGCCACCCACGATCTCGGGGAGGGTTCCGGCCAGGGCGTTCAGCACCTTGCCGGCGGCGACCCGGGTGGCCATCCCCTTACCGTCGGGGGGAAACACCGGGAGGGACGCCTCCCATCCGGCCGGGAGCCCGCCGCTCATCACCCGGGCAAACTCGGAGGCGAGCTCCGGATGCGCGTCGCGGTAGCGGGAGAAGGTCTCCTCCCACTTCCCTTGGGCATCCCCCCCCTTGGCCAGCGCCTCCCGGTAACGGGCGAGGGCGAGCTCCGGGATGAGGAAGTTGGGCTCGACCGGCCACCCCAGCGCCTCCTTAGTGCGCCGCACTTCCTCGACACCGAGCGGGGAGCCGTGGGCCTCGAAGGAGTCCTGCTTGCCGGGAGAGCCGTAGCCCAGGTGGGTGCGGACCAGGATCAGGGAGGGGTGTTCGCGGTCGTCGCGGGCCGTATCGAGGGCGGCAGCGATGGAGTCAAGGTCGTTGCCGTCGGCAACCTCGATGACCTGCCAGCCGTAGGCACGGAAGCGGGCGCCGCGGTCCTCGGTAAAGCAGAGGTCCGTGGAGGCGGCCAGCGAGACCCGGTTGTCGTCGTAGAGGCAGATCAGCTTGCCAAGCTTCAGGTGGCCAGCCAACGAAGCCGCCTCCGAAGCCACCCCCTCCATCAGATCCCCGTCGCTCGCCAGCACGTAGCAGTAGTGATCGATGACCGGAAAGCCGGGACGGTTGTAGCGGGCGGCCAGGTGGGCCTCGGCGATGGCCATGCCGACTGCGTTGCCGAACCCCTGCCCCAAGGGGCCGGTGGTCACCTCCACCCCCGGGGTCACCCCCCGCTCGGGATGCCCTGGTGTCTGGCTTCCCCACTGGCGGAACCGCTTGATCTCCTCGAGGGAGAGGTCGTAACCGGCCAGGTGCAGCAGGCCGTAGAGCAGCATCGAGCCGTGGCCTGCCGAGAGGATGAAGCGGTCACGGTCCCACCACTCGGGGCCGGCGGGGTTGTGCTTGAGGTAGCGGCTCCAGAGGAGGTAGGCCATGGGGGCCGCCCCGAGCGGAAGGCCGGGATGGCCGCTGTTGGCCTGCTGGACGGCGTCTACGGCTAAAAAACGAAGGGTATCGATACAGAGGCGGTCGATGCTCTCTTGGCTGGTGGGCGAGGTCATTCAAAACTCCTTCCTGCAAGGTGCGGGGCGGTGATCATTCGGTAGTGTCGATGTACTGCATGGCCTCATCGGGGTAACGCTCCCCGGCCACCCGGAAGGAGGCGGCGGCCTTGTCGATGGCAGCCCAGGCGTCGCCGGGGAGGAGGATCCCGACCGAGTCGGCGTTCTCCTCGAGGTACCGGACCCTCTTGGTGCCGGGGATGGGGACGATGTCGCTCCCTTTCCTGAGCACCCAGGCGAGCGCCACTTGGGCGGGGGTGGCCGCGTGGGAGGCGGCGGCCTCCCGGATCACCGACACGAGTTCCAGATTGTGGCGGAGGTTCTCCGGCTGGAAGCGGGGGTTCTTCCGGCGCCAGTCGTCCCCCTCGAGGTCGTTGACACTCTGGATCTTGCCGGTGAGAAAGCCGCGCCCCATCGGGCTATAGGCGACGAAGCCGATACCCAGCTCCCGCAGGACCGGCAAGAGGGTGGTCTCGACGCCCCGCTCCCAGAGGGAAAACTCCGACTGGACCGCGGTCAGGGGGTGGACCGCATGGGCGCGGCGCACGACCCCCGGCCCCACTTCGGACAGCCCGATATAGCGTACCTTCCCCTCTTTGACCAGCTCGCCGAGCGCCCCCACCGTCTCCTCGATGGGGACCTTGGGGTCGAGCCGGTGCTGATAGTAGAGATCGATGTAATCGGTGCCGAGCCTTTTGAGCGACCCTTCGAGGGAGCGGCGGATGTGGGCCGGGCTGCTGTCGAGCTCCAACGGTTCGCCGCGGGGGCCGAAGCGCCAGGCGAACTTGGTGGCCACGATGACCCGCTGGCGGGGAAATTCCTTGAGCACCCGTCCCAGGAGCTCCTCGTTGGTGAAGGGACCGTACATCTCGGCGGTATCCCAGAAGTTGATCCCCAGCTCCAGCGCCCTGCGGAGCACCTTCACCGAGGCGGCATCGTCGGGATGGCCGTAGGCGTACGACATCCCCATGCACCCAAGACCCAGGGCGGAGACTTCCAGTCCCTGCTGACCGAGCTTACGTTTTAGCATCCGGTATCCTCCCAAACCTAAAGACGATGTAGACCGCGCCAGCCCCCGCTACCTCTGCTTCGGGATGCGGTGCGAGAGCACCATGCGGCCGAGCGGGATGGTGCTCACCACCCCGGCCAGAAACAGCATCCACCCGGCCATCTTCCGCTCCCGGTCGGTGAGCCGGTGGGCCACCAGCAGGCCGAGCCCCCCTCCCAAGACGGCCCTGGTGGCGGCGATCAGCGATAACTGCGGCAAGGTCAACCTGGTCTCCTTCATCTGTCCCTCCTCGTGTGCCGGCCGGCCCGGGGGCCAATCAAGGGCCCGCGGAACGGAAGCGGCATTGGTAATGAGAGGCTCATGGCTAGTATATCAGGATAATGAGAACGAGGACGGGCCCCTCCCAATACGGGTAAAAAAATGGCCCATATCGCTATGGGCCGCTGTTTGGCAACCTGGCCGGTTGGCCACCGGCTCATTAAGGAGGTGGAGGGGGGGCTGCCCCCTCCACCTTGCCGACCGGATCACCCCACCTGATGACCCGGCCGGACTACCTCTTGATCACGCAGTCGATGACGGCGTTGATCCTGCGGTTGGCGGCTCTCCCTTCGGTGGTGTTGTTGTAGGAGATGCGGCGGGTGGCGCCGTAACCTTTGGCGGAGAGGCGGGAGCGCTCGATGCCGAAGTTGTCGACGAGGTAGTTGACCACGTTCTCGGCCCGCTCCTGGGAGAGTTTCATGTTCTCGTCCGGGTTCCCGACGTTGTCGGTGTGACCTTCGATGACGGCGGTGGTGGCCGGGTACTGCTTCATGTACTGGGCGACCTTGGCGATCTCGTTACGGTACTCGGGTTTCACATCGGCCTTGCCGGTGTCGAAATCCATCACCAGGGTCATGCAGAGCTTCTCGGGGGGCTCGAGCTTGTTGACGTCAAAGGCGCAGTCGATGACCGCCTCGATGCGGCGGTTTTTCTGCTTCCCTTCGTCGGTGGCGTTATCGGCGACCGGCCGCGAGAAGCCGTAGCCGCGGGCGGTCAGGCGGGAGCGGTCGATGCCGAAGTTGGTGACCATGTAGTCCACCACCGCCTGGGCGCGGCGCTGGGAGAGATCCATGTTGTGCTCGTAGGTGCCGACGTTGTCGGTGTGCCCTTCGATGACGGCGGTGGTGGAGGGGTATTTCCTCATGAAGTCGCCGACCTTGGCGACCTCGTCACGGTATTCGGGGCGGATGAGGGCGCGGTCGATGTCGAACTCGATGTGGAGCGTCACGCAGTACTTGTAATGGCCCGGGGTCGGCTCGGCGGCCGGGACCGGTGCCAGCGGGGCCTCGCCGGCCGGAGGCGCCGGCGGCGGAGGAGTCGGCTGGGCCGGCGCGGCGGCAGGCTGGGTGACTTCTTCGGCGGCCGACTTGTTGCCGCCGAAGACGAAGGTCATGCCGGCGGAGTATTCCCAGTTGTCCAGACGTTTGTAGCTGAAGTCGACGATGTAGCGGCCGTCGATCCTGAGGGCGAGGTCGTCGGTGAAGAAGAACTTGAAGCCGAGGCCGCCGTTGACGGCGCCGTCCGTCCCTTGATCGTGGGGATGCGGGTACTCGAGCGTGATCCCGCCGCCGCCGACCGCCAGGTAGGGAACCACCGTCGAATGGGGCATCATGTTGTAGAGAAGGTCGAGGTGGTAGGTCCAGACGTTGAAGTGACGGTCGTCGAAGGCGCGCTCGGCACGGGTATAGCTCCCGACCAGCTCGGCCTCGAAGTTATCGGTGAGGTCGTAGCCTAACCGGACACCGTAGGTCGGACGGTTGCGCCGGAGCCATTGCTGGCCGTTGTGGTCGTCGTCGTCGAATACGTACCCGCCGACATACGGTGAGACGGAGACCGCTCCCGCCCGTTCGCCGGCGTGCGCGCCCCCTGCCAGCGCCAGCATAAAGAGTACCGCCAACATCCACGTGGTCTTTTTCATGTCCCTTTTCCCTCCTTGATGGTAGAGCCTCCTGGAAGGCTCCCCGGTGATTTTGAGCCGCCCGCCGGGCGGTGGGCTCTTCCGGTTTTGCGGAAGGTGACCGGCTGCGGCCACCGCTTGGCTAGGAGTTACTCATTGGCCTCAAATTAATCACGCTTAATGGTAGCGATTTTCCATCTGCTGTCAACCTCGTGACCGGCATGGTGTCCGGCGCCCCGGCTCAGTAGCCCCGCAGCCGGGTCATGTTCCTCCCCTCGCCGATCTCCTCGACCGGGAGTCCTGCGCTCAGGTACGCCTTGAAGCCCCCCCTAAGCAGCCGGGGCCGCACACTCCCCGCCCCCGCCAGCAGATCCACCAGCTGCTCGGCAGGGGTGTCGCAGGGAGCGGTGGTATAGACCACGACCGTCCGGTCCTTGGGAATCTCCTCCAGGCGGGAGGTCAACTCGGCGCTGTCCATCCGGAGCGCCCCCTTCGCCTTCATGACCGCCAGATCGAGGTCACCGGCGTGCCGGACCTCGACCAGGCAGAACGGCGTATCCCCCTTGAACTGATCGCGCACCCAATCCGCATTTACCGTGAGCTCCCTGTCCATGCTCTGTCTCCCGTAGCGCTCCCCTTCCGGCAGCTAATCCTCCCCCTCGTCCCCCGCCTTGCTGTCGACATGGGGCGGTTTCCCCCTCTTGCGGGTGAAGAGGTAGACGACCAAGAAGATCAACGCGATGACAAGCAGCACGATCGCCCAACTGACTGCCCCGAACGAATGGGTATAGGTCGCCTGTGGCATGATGTCCTCCTTTGGTTGTGGCTCAGGAAACCGCTGGCAGCCGTTCGGCCACCACCTCTGCCAGGTCCCTGGCCCTCACTCTCCCTTCGAATCCGCCGGTCTTGATGCCGTCCTCGAACAGCGTGAGGCAGAACGGACAGTTGGCTACCAGGACCGGCTCTCCGGTAGCCGCGGCCATCGAAATACGTGTTTCGCCGATGCGGGCACCTACCCTCTCCTCGGCCAGCACCCGCCCTCCTCCCCCTCCGCAGCAGAAGGTCTCCCGGCCGCTTTGCGCCATCTCGGTAATGCGGGCTCCGGAACGGGCGAGAACCGCCCTGGGCTCGGTGGCGATGTCACGGTAGCGGGCGAGGTAGCAGGAGTCGTGGTAGGTGCAGGCGAATTCTTCCGGCTGCAGGTCAAGCCGCCCCTCGTCCAAAAGCCGTAGCAGGAAGGTCGTGTGGTGCTCGACCTCGGCGGTAAAGCCGAGATCGCGGTAGTCGCGCACCAGGGTGTTGTAACAGTGGGGGCAGGTGGCCACTACCTTGGTGACGCCGTGCGCCTGCATCTTCTCTATGTTCGCGCGGGCCATCTGCTGGTACAGGCACTCGTTGCCAAGCTTGCGGGGAGGCTCGCCGCAGCAGGTTTCCTCCTTCCCCAGGATGGCCAGCCGGATGCCCGCCGCCGAGCAGATGCGGGCGAAGGCGCGGGCGACCGCCTGGTTGCGCCGGTCGAAGGAGGCGTAGCAGCCGCCAAAATAGAGGACGTCGGCCCGCTCCCCCTCCCCCAGCACCGCCACATCGATCCCCTCGGCCCAGTCCCCCCGCCGGGCATAGGCCATGCCGAAGGGGTTGCCGTTCACCTCGTAGTTCGCCAGCGCCCCACGCACCTCGTCGCCGGGGAACTCGCCCCTCATGAGGGAGAGGTTGCGCCGCATCTCGAGGATCTTGTTAACGTGCTCGATGTTGGCCGGGCAGATCTCTTGGCAGGCCCGGCAGGTGGTGCAGTCCCAGAGGACCTCGCGGCTCACCACTTCCACCAGGTCGTCCCGCGGGCGGGCGAAGGCCACCTCCCCCACCTGCTGGATGACGATCATGGGGGAGAGCGGCTTGGCGGTCACCCAGGCCGGACAGCGGTCCTGGCAGCGCTTGCAGGCGGTGCATGCGTCGGCGTCGTAGATGTCCTTCCAGCTGAAATCCTCGACCCGGGTGACGCCGCAGCTCTCCCGGCTCTCGTCCTCGAGGTCGATGGTCTCGATGGCCCCCTTGGGACGCACGTCGGTGAAGAGGTAATTCACCCCGGTCAGGAAGAGGTGGCGAAGCTTGGTGACCGGGATCAGGGCGATGAAGGCCATGGAGACGCCGAGATGGAACCACCAGAGGGCGCGGTGCAGAAAGCGGAGGCGGGGAACGTCCCACCCGTCCAGGAGCCTGGCGACCGCGAGCCCGCCGTAGGAGAAGGGGGCGATGGCGGGGTTGCTCCTGAGCTCGGTGGCGGCCATGCGCGCACCTTCCAGCCAGAAACCGGTGATCAGGATGGAGAAGAGGAGCAGGTGGCTCAGGTAGTCATCCTTCCCGGTCTGCAGGTTCATGGGGGTGAAAAGGTACCGCCTGATCGCGAAGCCGAGCAAGGAGGCGATGGCGGCGATCCCGGCGGTGTTGAGGACCACCTTGAACACCAGGTAGAAGGGGCCCTTGAGAAAGCGCACCAAGAAGAGTGGGTCGGTGAAGTCCGCCTGCAGCATGACGAGCAGGGTCCCGATGAACAGGAGCAGGAATCCCCAGAAGAAAAGCGCGTGCAGGGTGCCCGGACGCCTGACCAGCAGGACCCGGGTCTGGGCGAAGGAGGCCTTCAGCCAGAACCCGATCCGCTCCGGGAGACGGTCCAGCCGGTTGAGGGGCCTCCCCAGCCGGTACACCGGGACGCGCCGCCAGATCCCCCAACCGCAAAGGGCCAGGGAGACGGCCGCCAGGCAGTACATCGGGCCGGTTGCGCCATGCCCGACGTTCCAGTAGATCTCTCTGGTAGCTTCCATGTAGTCCCGGTGTGGGTATGATGTTGTCAGCAAAGGGTTTCTCAAAAAATAACTTAGTTATCTTTAATGTCAATCATTCAATCGGATTCCAATGTGAAAGGTGCCGGGATGGGACGGGGAACGCGAACCCGCGTCCGGCGGGGCTTGAGAGGAAACGGCAGGGGCGCGAAGGTGAAGCGGACGACGCACGGGGAGAGGGGCGATGAGACAAAAATCACTGTAATATTGAGTAGAAAACGTCTACCATGAGACAGGTAAACTCCTTCCATTAATCGAGAGGTTTCGATGAAGATAACAAACGATGCCCCGCAAACCGCACCGGTCCAGCAGGTGAATCAGCCTACGGCCACCGCGCCCGCCCGGAAGAAGCCCCACACCGGTAAACCGGCCGGCGATACGGTGGAGATCTCCGGCCAGGTCGACGCCGAGGTGCAGGCCCGCCAGGCCGAACAGGCCCAGCGGGTGGCCGCCATTAAGGAGCAGGTGAAAGCCGGCAACTACGAGGTGGACTCCCGCAAGGTGGCCGAGAAGATGCTCGCCCGCTCCAACGAAAAGTAACCCCTCAGAAGTCGAGCACGCCTACCAGCTTCTGCAGGATAACCGTGACGTCTCCTACGTCTATCCTGCCGTCCGGAGCCGGGACCCCGCCGGCCAAGGGGGCGACGTCCCCCCGGCCGAGGGCCTGTGGGGCCGCCGGGTCGAGCCCCAGGGCGATCCTCATGGCGGCCAGCACATCGGCCAGGTCGACCACCCCGTCCCCGTTGACGTCCCCCTTGATCACCAGCGGCCGCAGTACATTCCGGAAGGTCCGGCTGACGCCACCAGCGGCATCGGTTGCGGTGGCGGTAATGCGGGTCACCCCGTCCGGTGCCAGGGGGAGCCGCTGCTGGAATCCGCCGTCCGCCCCGACGGTAGGGAGCAAGAGGCTCCCTCCCGCCTCGATCGCAACCGTCACCCCCCCGGCCTCGCTCCCCGCCCGCCCCTTCACCACCACAAAATCGCCCTCCTCCTGGAGATCCTCGGCGGGATCGGTGATGGCGATCCGCGGCCGCCCGGGGGAGAGGATCACTGTCCGCTTGAGGCGGGAGCTCTTCCCGGCCAGCGTCGCCGCTACCTCCACCGTATTAATCCCCTCCTGCAGTATTCCGCTTCCCTCCAAGCTGTCGCCGCTTACCACGAGAGCAACCCGCGAGCCGTTAACCGTCATGGTGGCGCTGGCCCCGAGGACGACCGTCCCGGTAACCTGGACCTTCTCCTGGCCGGTCACGGCGTTGTCGGAAGGCTCCCTCAGGGAGAGGACGGGAGCGCCAGGGTCGAGCGTCACCGACAGCGTCCTGGTGGCGCGGTTTCCTTCTCCGTCGGTGGCCGCCACCGTCACCCCGTTTTCGCCCCGGACAAGGGGGAGCGCCGCGCTGTAGATCCCGTCCCGGCCGGTTACCCCGCTGCCGTTGACCGTGACTGAGGAGACCTCGGAGCAATCGCCGACGCTCGCGGTCACGTTGAGGGTCGGGTCGGTGGTGACGGAACCGCTGGTGAGCGCGGAAATCGCCACCGCCGGCGGGTTACCCTCCTGGGCAACCACCAGCGGCTGCGAGACCGGAAGCGCCGCCTCGTAGTTGGCATCCCCCGTCTGAGTGGCAGTGATCACCGCGATACCTCCCCCGGCCGGGGTTGCCCGGTCCCCGCTGACGGTGGCCACCGCGGGGTCCGAGCTCCGGTAGCTGATGGGCAGGGAGCTCGACGCGGTGGCCGCCAGCTCGACCGGGAGCCCGCCGGCCACCGCCTCCGGCAGGGGGCCCCACATTATCCGCTGCCCCTTCTTGTGGACAACCAGCGGCTGGGAGACGTCGGTGGCTTTCTCGAGGCTGTCGCTCCCCCCCTGGGAGGCGGTGATCACCACGCTCCCGGCGCCGTTGATGGTTACTACGTTCCCGTCGACCCGCGCGAGGCCCGGATCCGAGCTGGTGAATACCAGGGTCAGCCCGCTGCAGGCGGCTGCAGTCACCGTGAAGGGGGGATCACCGTAAGTCCGCTCGGGGAGCGGCGGGAAGAAGATCTCTTGGCACGACCTGAAGACGGTGAGCGTCCCGCTGGCGCCCACGAAACGGTAGTTGGCCGCCGAGAGCGGAGTGACGTCGACGGTGACCGGGTACCCCCCCGCCGGGCTGGCCAAGGTGGCGGAGGTGGCGAGCAGCGGGGCGCCGGAGATGACCGCCATGCTGTCGCTTCCCACCAGGCGGCCGAAGCGGGCGGTCAGCGGTGGGTTGGGTGTCTGGTAGGCCCGGCCGCAGTCGGCCGCGGTGACGGTGATGACCGCCTTGGCCACCGTGAAGGGAATCGTTACCGGAGGGGCCGGGTTGTAGGTCCCGCTTCCCCCCTGGCTCGCCGTGATCAGGGTGGTACCCGCCCCGGTGATGACGATCTCCCCTTCGACCACAATGGCCACCGAGGGATCCGAGCTGGTATAGCCTAACGGGAGCCCGCTGGTGGCGGTTCCACCAGGAGAAAAGGATGTATCGCCGTAGCTTTTTGGCGGCAGCGGGGGAATCGAAATAGTCTGGTCGATCCGGGGCGCCCGCATGGCGACGTCGTTGCCATAGGTGATCCCCATCGTGTTGATGCCGAAGCTCCTGACGTGGTAATCGGAGCCGGGGACGAGGCCGGTGAGGGTGGCGGTGAAGGGGGTGGCGGCCTCCGTGAGATGGAGGCAGCGGCCGGCCAGGCCGGGATAGGGCGCACTCCCCCAGCAGAGGCCGGCGTCGGTGGCCGGGTAGTAGTTGGGGAAGATGGTCCCTCCCCCGGTGGCCGAGGTGGCGGTGATCCCGGTCAGGGGGGTGCTGTCCAAAAGCGGCAGGAAGGCGTCCGAGCGGATCCAGTTCGAATGCGGACCGGATAAGGCAAAACCCTGGAGAGTGCCGTCGCCGCCGTAGGAGGTCCGGTCCGGCAGGGTCAGGAAGGCCCGGTTGTCGAGCCCGGCGTCCCCCTCGTCGAAATGGTAGTAGGCGGCCAGGTGCTGGTCGCCGGCTGGATCGATGATCTGCGACGCCTCACCCCTTAGCCGGTCGATCCCCAGGGGGAGGTCCCAGATCCTCACCTCGTCCATGGCCCCCTTGAAGAAGATGCTCCCGGTCCGGTCCACCCCGAGCAGGAGATCGTCCGGATTGTCCGGCACGATCCCCAGGACCGCCCCGGGGAGTTCCGCCTCCACCCTGCCGTCGAGATAGAGGGCCGCATCGCCGGTCCCGGTATCCACCGAGAGGGCGACATGGTGCCAGATCCCGTCGTTGAGGCTGGTGCTCCCGGCCAGCCCGGCCGACGGCCCCACCGAGCGGCCGCCATCCCAGACTTCCGCCGCAATCCGGTCCCCATCCAAAAGCAGCTGGAACCCCGCCCCACCCTGCCCGCTCCCCGTACTCCCCTTGGAAATGAGCGCCGCTCCGCTGGATTGGGCGCCATCGAGGTAGATCCAGCTCTCCAGGGTGAACCCTTCCTTGCCGCCGAATGAAAGCTGCGGGGCATCCTTGATCCTCACCAGGTCGTCGATGCCGTCGAAGTCGAGGGCGTTTCCGGGTGGGGGATTGACCACCAGAGCCCTGGTGACGGGGGCCGCCGCCTGGTAGCGGTCGTCCCCTGGCTGCATCGCCGTGATATCGGCGGTCCCCGGCGCCAGTACCCGCAGGCGGGAGCCGGAGACGGCGGCCACCGCCGGGTTGGAGCTTAGATAGCTGACCGTGAGGCCGCTGGAGGCGAAGGCGCCGGGGTCGAAATCGGCGTCGCCGTAGGTCTTGGGGCGCATGGGGGGGAAGGTGATCGCCTGCGCAAGCGTGCCGGTGACGGTGAGGGTGCCGTTTTGGAACGAATACCTGTAGTTGGGCGAACAGAGGGTACCCTGGACGACCACGATGGGATAACCGCCGGCCAAGCTCGACTCATCGGCCGCCGAGGCGACCGACGGGGCCCCTCCCAGCGAGGAGGGGGTGTCGAAGGGGGCCAGGCCGAGGTAGTGGACGGTCAAAGGGGGATTGGAGGTTCCGGCCGACCGCGAGACGTCGTCGGCCACCACCACCAGGGGCGCCGCGGCAATGGCGAGCGGGGCGGGAGCGAAGGTGATCCGGTAATTGGAGCCCAGGGTGAGGGTCCCCGGCAGGATGGCGTAGGGACTTCCCGGCACCGTCTCTCCCGGTTGCCGGGTGAGGGCTCCGGTGAAGGTATCGCCTGCCTCGGGCGGTGGGGTGCAGCTCCAGGTAAGCGGCGGATCGGCGGCTCCGTAGACCTTCGTCTGCGGATCGGCGGCGACGGTCACCGGCTTTGGGGTCACCGAGAGTGACGCTCCCACATAGGTGATGCTGTAGTCGGAGTTAGCCAGCGTTCCCTGCAGTATGGCATAAGGTCCTTCGGCAACGTTTTCTCCGGCAATCCTGGTGAGCCCTCCTCCCAGGGTGTCGCCATTTAGCAGAGGGGGAACCACCGTGTAAGTGAGCGGCGAATCGGCAGTGCCGTAGACCTTGCTCTTGGCATCGGCGGTCACCGTGATGGGCTGGGGATTGATGGTGAAGGGGGCTCCCAGGTAGGTGATACGGTAGTCGGGGTTGGCCAGGGTCCCCTGGAGGATGGCGTACGGCCCCCCCGCGACGGTCTCGCCGGGACTCCTGGTCAGCCCTCCGGTCAGGGTGTCGCCCGGCTGCAGGGAAGGGTTCACCGTGTAGGTCAGGGGGGGATCGGCCCCCCGGTACGGCTTGCTTTTCGCCTGCGCGGTGACGGTGACGGGGCGGGGCTTCACGGCCAGCACGGCGCCTGAAAAGGTTATGGTGTAGTTCGGGTTGGCAAGGGTTCCCTGCAGTATCGCATAAGGGCTTCCGGCCACCCGATCCCCCGCCGTCCGGGTGAGGGATCCGGTGAAGGCATCGCCGGCCAATAGCGGCGGGGAGACGGTATGGATAAAGCCCGGATCGGGGTCGCCGTAGGTCTTGGAAGCCGCCTGCACCGTGACGGTAACCGGCCGCGGCTTGATGGTCAGGCTGTCCCCGACGAAGTTGATGCTGTAACCGCCGCTCAGCGCCAGGGTCCCCTGGGTGATGGCGTAGGGCCCCCCGTTCACGTTCCCCCCTGAGGCGCGGGTGAGGGCTCCGCTGAAGGTCACCCCGGACGGCGGCTCCGGCTGGCAGCTGTAGGTGAGCGGGGGATCGTCGTCGCCGTAGAACTTGCTCTGGGGCCGGGCGGTGACGGTAATCACCCCACCGCCGGGGTTCAGGATGAGGGACCCGTCCGCTCCGGAGAAGCGGTACATCCAGGAGGAGAAGTTGGAGAGGTCGACAGTCACCGGGTAGTTTCCCGGGCCGCTGGCGGCAGTGGCCAAGGTGGAGAAGAGCGGAGCACCGCGCAGCGAAGTGGCGACCGGCACCAGGGGGAGGCCGGAGCCGTCCGCGTAGCCGTACTGGGGAGTAAAGACGGGGATGGTCCCCACGGTCGAGCTCACCGACGCAGGCTGAACCGTTACCGGAGCTTTCAGATAGTAAGCCCGCACCGTTTCCAGGAATTGCCCGCCGCCGTTATCGCCCGCCATGAGCCCCCGGGCGCGCACGTAACGGGTCACGTTCCACCCTTTGTCTTTTCCCAGGTGGAGTCCGGAAAGCTCCCACTTCTCCGCCGACACCCGGCTCCCCTCCCCCAGCAGCGTCCAGTTCGCGCCGTCCTCCGAATAATAGAAGAGCGCCCGCTTCAATTCCGGCGACGCTCCCCCGCGAACCCAACGGACGGCGCCCCCGTCGGCAGCCACCGTCAATTCCTGCGTCGCCCATCCGCCGGAGAAGCGGACCAGGGCGGTCTTGGAGCTATCCCCCCCGATACTGGTGAATTCGCCTATCACGACGATCTTGCCGTCCGGGTCGAGGCTCGCTCCGTAGACCGCGTTCGCCTCCCGGCCGTCCATCGAGGGCTGGAAGGCCCCCAACACAAGCGATTGATCGAGCTTGCCGCCGGCGCCGATCCGGGCAACGTCGGCCACCTCGAACGGGGCACCATCGGCGCCGGTGACGCTGTCGAAGAACCCTGCCACCACCATGCTGCCGTCGGTCCGCAGGGCCACCGTCTTGATCTCGTTCGGGCTGAATCCGCGGTAGTCGTCGTACAGGGAAGAGAGGGTGGTGGCTACCGTGAACGTGTCGTCCAGCGTGCCGTCCTGGTAGCCGGGGCGGTTGCGGTTGAGCCGTACCAGGTTCCGGTTCCAGGTGGTGCCGTTATTGGTGATGGGGAAGGAGAAGCTTCCTCCGGCGACGATCTGGCCGTCCCGGTCGAAGGATAGCGAGTTTACGTGCTGCTCGAAAGGTTCCCAGGTCGCCCCCAGTTCCGGAAACCAGGGAGGGGGGATGGAATCGTAGCGGGGGTCAGCCTTGAGCACCTTGAAGGTAGTGTCCAGCGTGCCGTCGTTGTTGAGCCGGAAGATGTTCCCGTACTTGGTCCCCACGATCAGCTTGTACTGGTCCTTGGTGGGGCCCGGCTCGAGAAGGAGAGCGGTGATGGCCGGATTGAGGTAGTCGGCCAGGGAAGGGTCCATGTTCGGGGAAAGGTCGGGCAGCATCAGAGCGTCCGGGACCGTGAACGTCTCGTCCCATACGCCATCGGCTCCTATCTTGGCGAGGTATACCGGAGCCCCCCACTGGGATCGGGCGAAGGATGCCGCGTGGGGGTAGAGTACGCCGGCGAGATAGATGGTACCGTCGGGGGCCTCCACGGAGGCGCTGGTGACATCGGCGCTCACTATGATGCCGCTGGACGCGGTCCCCCAGTTGCGGGCAAAGGGGGTCTGGTCGTCGACCGAGCCGTCCATGGCGATGGTGAGGCCCGGTTCCAGAGAATAGTCGCGGTACACCCCGAGGCCGGTCACCAGGATGTGCCGGTCGTCGAGGAGCGGCGTCCAGGAGTACACGCCGCCGGTGGTCCCCGCCCCGGCGACCGGGTACGGGTCGTTGAAGGGCGCCCCGGCCGCGAAGCCCCAATCGGGATTCAGCATGACGAAGTCGGTTTCCGCCTCGCCCCAGATCTGATCGAACATCCCCTGGAGGATCCGCGTGCCGTCCGCGTTCCTCAGCATGTTCGCCCCCCCTACGTAGGCACTGCCGGAATCGTTGATCAGGGTGGCACCGGCGTTGGCGGCATCGTCGTCAAGGGTGCCGTACCCGTAGAAGCGGGCCAGCATGCTGCGTGCCCTTCCCGCAGCGGAGGTGAACGTTCCGCCGGCCAGGATCTTCCCGTCGGGTTGCAGTGCGAGGGCCTCGACAAGGTCGTCGGGGTCGGGGGCCAACAGCGGGTCGATTGCCCCGCCAAGGGTGATCCTGGCCAATCGCCAGCGTTCCACCTGCTGCCGGTCGGGGGCGTGCAGACGGGTGAAGCTGCCGCCACAGACGACCTTGCCGTCCGGCTGTACCACGACCGCGCTCACCGGGGCGTCGGGAGCGGGATCCCACGACTCGAGGAGGCCGTCGTTGCTCACCCGGGCAAGATAGCTCCGTGCCGCCCCCCCCGGTCGGTCAGCCGTTACCAGCGAGGTAAACTCCCCGCCGAGGACGATGCTCCAGTCGGCCTGGATGCCGAGCGCCCGTACCGCCGCGTCAGGGGTGACCGTGAAGGACCCGTCGACGGTCCCGTCCGGTTGGAAACGGAGAAGGAAAGCCCGCGGAGAGTGGAACTTCCCTGCCACGAGGATCTTGCCGTCCTCCTGCACCGCCACGTCCGTGACCTCGTTGACCCCGGCGCCGGCCACCCCGCCCGAGAAGCCGTTGAGAAAGGCGCCGTCGGTTGCCGCGATGCGGGCAAGGTTGGAGCAGGTCTGCGGTGGGATCATTCCCGTCATCGACGTGAAGGTCCCGCCGACCAGGATTCCGCCCGAAACGGTGTCCACCCGGATGACGTTGACGACGGCGCCGGCCTCCGAAGGGTCGAAGGAGGGGTCAAGGGACCCGTTGGTGGCAAGCCTGGCAAGACCGTGTCTGGTCAAGGTTCCATCGGCGGCCGTGGTAACCGTGCTGAATGAGCCGCCGACCAGGATGCCGGCCGGCTGGGGCGGCGCCCCCTGGTCCAACTGGAGCGTGACGGCGTTGACCGGGCCGTCGGTGGAAACGTCGAAGCCGGGGTCGATGGTTCCGTCGGTGTTGAGCCTGGCGAGGTTGCGGAACGTCTTGGCGGGAGAGCCGCCGGTAGCGACGAAGGAGCCGCCGATGATGACCTTGCCGTCCCACGGCTGGACCGCTATCGCGCGTACCGTCCCCGAGGAGCCGTTGGGAGTGAGGTTGACCGTCCCCGAGCTGTAGATGCGGAAGCCGTCGAGGTAGAGGCTGGCCCCTTCCCCCGAAGCCGGAAGCAGCATGCATGCCGCGATCAAGAAGGCCACCACCCACCGTCCCATACTCCCCCCCGCCAACTCCGCCGCCGCTAACTTGCGCCCCGGCAACTCCGCCTGCCTCCGCCCCCAAGCCGGAAACTTCGTCCCTCTCCCTTCTCCCATTGGCCGTCCACTTCGTCCACGCCGTCCACCTAAAGGGCCCCCCCTACCTCTCCTTCATATGCAGAATCCTCTTAACCGGTCGTAACCCGCTGTTGGAGACGATCTTCACGCCGCCGGGGATGCCGGTCATCTTCGCCCCGCGCCGTGTCCCCCCGGCGAAGCCGGCCAGTTCGGCTGTCCCCACCGCCCCGGTGGAGAGCTGCACCATCGCCTTCCCCTTGAGCGAGCCGTCCGGGACCGGCCCCCCGGTGGCGTAGTGGACCCCCCAGAGGTAGGCGTCCCCGTTCTGGCAGACATCGGTATTGGGCTGGAAGGTCGCAAAGAAGAGCGACCCGCTCCTGGTCGCCACCGGAGCGGTCAGCACCCGTTCGCCCCCGAGCCCGCCCGCCGCCGGGTAGAGATCGATCCGCCAGCCGGGGTCGGTCGCCTCCATCGTTTTCACCGTACCGCTCTGGTCCACCAGGCCTCCCAGGTTGGCCGCGTCCGCGCAATCGCCGTCGAGCTTGTCGTACTTCGCCACCGCGCCGTCCACCCGCAGGTTGTAGCAGGGCTCCTTAACGGCGAAGAGGCTTCCGCGGCCGGAAAGATCGTCCTGGTTAAAGAAGTAGCGCCCGCTCCCGAAGTACAGCCAGAGGTTATGGTTCCTGCGGTCCTGGACCCTCCCGATCCCGCCGGTCACCGGGCCGGTCCCCTCGGCGACCTTGCTGAGCCGCCACTTGTTGGGATCCTGGTTCTCCCGGGTCATGAGCCTCAGCACCCCGCCGGTCCACCCTCCCCCGGAATCCGCCTGGCTGTAGCCGACGTAGAGGCCGTCGTCCTGGTATCTTCCAGGCTCGTTAGGATTCCAGCGGTCGGCGTCGATACCGGCCCCCACCAGGGAACCGGCGAAGGCCTGGGTGAGCCCGCTCGGGAAAGCCGCCAGGAGCTGTCCGCTTCGCAGGTCGACGACGAAAAGCTTCAGTTGCTGGGTCGAGGTCCCGAGGAAGCGGTGGCTCGCGTCGAGGGAGCCGTCGGGCCCCGAGCCGAAAACGGCGAACCAGCGGCCGTTGGTTCCCGCCGGACCCACCCGGAGGATGGCGGGTCCGGTGGTGGAGAAGCCGAGGGAGGGGTCGGAAAACTCCCACAGGAGTATCGGGTGGGCGGGATCGGTGACGTCGAGCGCGGAATAGGAGGAATAGCCGGCCATCTTCCCGATGGTGTACGGGTCGGCGGCCGGCGGCGCCACGCAGCCGCTCCCGCTGCTGCACCCTGCCCCGCCGAGTCTCATCCCGACGATGAGCACGCTGCGCCAGGTGCTGCCGGAGGCGTCGCGCGGACAGGTCCAGTAGGTGGCCGGCGAGCAGATCCCCGCCGTCTCCCCGATGCTCGCGTCGACCAGGGCGACCTTGCCGTCCAGATGGTAGAGGTGCCGGTAGTCGGGATGGGTGAGGTACTTGAGGTAGGGGAGGACGCTGGTCGGGACGAAAGCCCACTCCTCCTTTCCCGGCTCACCTCCGGTCAGGGCCGCCTTGGCCTCGCCGGCGGAAAAGACGTTGAGGGTCCCCATCCTGAAGGCGTGCAGCATCCCGTCGTTGGCGCCGAGGAACACCATGCCGCGCCCCCGGTAACTGCCGGAGCCGACGAAGGCGGCGTAACTCGTATCGCCGTACCCGGCCGGCGGCGCCAGGTGATACCCCCCCAGCGGTACCGGGGTCTCCGCCTGCGGGGTGGAGGAGACGATGTCCCCGAGCTTCCAGACCCCGCTCCCCCGGGCCGGAGTTCCCCCCGCTCCGCGGATGGAGAGCGACCTCGACCGCACCGCCGCATCCTCGGGAAAATCGAACCCCTGGACGAAGTTGATGACGGTCGAGGCGGAGGGGTCGCCGGAGACGAGGTTCAGGTACGGTGAGATGGCAGCTGACGAACCGGTCGAGAAGCTCATCATCCCGCTGGCGTCCACCGCGCTCCCCCCCCTGAGGAGCGGCGTATAGATCGTCCGCGGCGTGGCGACCAGGTCCCTCGCCCACAGAAGCTCCCCCGCCCGCCAAAGCGCCTTCACCTGGTCGAGCTCCATCTTCACTTCGGTTCCGTCTCCCACGCCGTCCCCGTCGGTATCCGCGGTGAGATAGGCCCAGGTCTGGCCGCTGCCGGGCTCGTAGCCGAAGTTGACGATCCGGTCGCCTTGGAGGGTGAGCTTCCGGTTGCTGTCGGTGTCCTCCCGGGTGCCGGTAGCCGCGCCGCTCGAGCCGCCGAGGTAGCTATCGATGTAGTACCAAAGCCCCAGCATCTCGCCCCCCCACGTGGCGGAGGTGAGGCCGCCGTCGAAACTCTTCTGGGGGGTGAACTCCTCCCGCAGGAAAAGGGCGGCGTTTCCGTCCGGTGTGGCGAGAATGGCGGGGTCGGTGCCGGAAGCGGAGGCCAGCCCGCCGAGGATGGCCTGGAAGGCCTTGGCGACCTCGCCGGGGCTGCGGGCGTTGACCATCCGCCCTCCTCCATTGGCCGCCGTAAGTTGCATAAGCTTCTCCGGATACGCCTCATCGGTGTCGCAGCTTCCATCGCTTTGGTAGGTACCGCATGGGAGGCCGGTATAGATGACGTGGGTGGTGAGGAAGTCGCGGTTGGCGGTGACCGGCTTGGTGAAGTCGGCGAGATTCTTGTGGCGGCCGATCCAGGCCAGGTCGTCGACGTTGTAACTCCCCTTGAAGGACGGGGCGGGGTCGCCGGCGGCAGTGGTCATGCTGGAGGGCATTCCCCCGGTGGAGTTCGCCCAGTTGGTGACGGCAGTCGCCACCAGCGACGTCACCGCCGGATGGCGGTCCGCAGTGGAGATCCCATCGGTGACCAGCACAAGGTGGTTTCCCTGGCACGGGACCGATACCGGACCGGTGTCGAAATCGCTCGGCTGGATCCTCAGGTCGCTGCGGCTGCCGAAATAGCCGATGGCGGTGTAAAGCGCCTCGGCCAGAGGCGACCAGTTCGTGGCGGTGATGGTGTCGATGGCATAGACGACGGAGGTCCCCCCTCCCGCCGGGGGGGAATGATCCCCTACCGGGGAGCCTACCGGCGCGAGCACCTTCGCCCCGTCGAGGGAGGTTACCTTCTGGCAGGTATAACCGGGTAGGTCCGAGCAATCGGCGTTGGCATAGCAGATCCGGCCGCTGTCGGCCAACAGTTTCTTGCAGTGCCTTGGCCAGGGGATCTCCGAGCCCATTACCTCCCCGTTTCGTACGGACACGTTCTCGTCTTTTGCTTCCGACGCCGCGCCGTTGTCGTTGAAGACCATGACGCCGAGCCTGAGGTCGCCGCTGTATTGCTGCACGATTCCGATCGGGGGAGCGGCAACGGCTACCTTAACCGACAGGGAGGTGGCACCCGTACTGGTGGCGGCCGGGGCGCCGAGGGCGTCGATCCCCAGATCGAGAAGAAAGGCGGGGACATTGGAGCCGCTGTTGGGCGCGCTGACCGACGGGTCCGTCCAAAAGGGATGGACGAGGTCGGCGCAGTAGTCGGTAAGCTCGGCAGACGAGGTGACCTGGTGCTGGATATAGCTGGTGCCGAGAAACCCGTCGTTGTTGCTGGTCTTGATGTGGGTATAGCCACTGCCGCAGACAGCATCCCCTGCCCCCTTGGGAATGGAGGCGGGATTGTCGTTTCTGAAGGACTGGACATGAAGGCCACAGTCGGTCAACAGGGTCTCGGGATCCTTGAGCGTGTAACAAAAGCTCATGGCGTCGGCGAAGATCCACCGCTCGTCGCCTGCGTTGCGGAGGCCGTTCGGGGTGTTTACTTCCACCGTAGTTGCCCGGAGGCACTTCTGCATGTCGTCGCGAAACGGCTGGGGAGAGGTGGTGCCCGCCTCCCAATCGCGGATGACGGCGGTGCAGGGCCCCTTGTTGTAGGCGGTTGGGTAGATTTCGATGGAGCTCCCTCCGCCGGGAGAGGCGAGGAATTCCAGGTTGCTGCTGCAGGTGGTGGCCTTGTTCGCCGTGCAGTTCCACGACGGCTTGGGGGGGATGGGACCGGTCACTGCGAAGGTCAGGCCGGGAACATCCGGAGCGGCTTTCACGAACCTCTTCCCCTGGCACCCGCGACTTTCGCCGGCCAGCACCCCGCCGTTTCCGGCCCCGTCGGGAATGAACTTCCCCCCGGTGAGGGCCTGTTTCTCCAGGTCGAGCTTGGAGGCGGTGAGCCAGTTGAGGAAGTTGCCGCGCGCCTGGAAGGTAGTTACCGCCGGTGGCGAGGCGCTGTTCATTCCTACGTAGAGGTAGCTGGTGGAGGCCGCCGAAACGGCATCGGTAAAGGGAGTGGAGAACGCGGCCAAGGACACGAAGCGGGCCGCGTCGAGGTCATAGCCGTAGACGGTGTTGACGTCGAAGTACCCGGCGTAGCTCTTGCTGTCGCTGTAGCTCGCGTCGTAGCAGAGATTGCGCAAAACACAGCTCTCGCCGGATGGGCAGTCGGCGGCGCTCGAACAGGATTGTGCGCTGGTGAGCGAGCAAGAGAGGGTGCTGTCGCTGTAGGCGAGGTCCCACATGCTGGCGGAATTGTCGAGCATGAGGAGCACGTTGGGCTTCACCCCCACCCCCGGAAGCGGCGGGAGGTTGCAGTAGTTCATGCCGGGAAAGAGCGTGGCTGCCACCGCCGGCTGCGATGCGAAAAGGAGGCACCCGAGCATGATAGGGAGCACGGCAGCTGACACCTTGACCGTCCACGACCAGCGCTCCGGCACCATCACCACGCCCCTCCTCAGCCCCGCTGCAATCCCAACGTCCGCCGGCCAAAAAACATTATGCAATTCTAATCTATAAGCCGAAGCTCGCAAGCTAATTTGGGAAGAGTCGGCGCGGAGACAGGATTGAGAGGAGGGAAAGGTTGCGGTAAAATTAATTAGTTCGAAAGAAAAGGTGACGCCATGAGAACGACAGTGAAGTTATTGACCCTGCTGATGCTGGTACTGCTCCCGGCACCGGCGGCAATTTCCAAGGAGAAGATCTCCTCGCTGTGCGACCTCCACTACCCGAGCGATGCGCGGATCGAGTGGCGCTGCGTCAAGCTCCGCTGGACCGACACCGCCGAGAAGATGTTCGGGGCTCACTGGCTGGACGTCCTGCGCTTCAACCGGATGGACCGGCGCCACTTCCACGGCGGGATCTCGATCAAGGTTCCCAAGCATCCCCAGCAGTTGAACAGCTTCACCCCGCTTCCGGCCGAGTATCCGCAGGAGGCCGGGGAGCCCAAGCTCATCGTGGTGGACCAGACCGAGATGTTCCTCGGGGCCTACGAGTACGGCAAGCTTGTATACTCATTCCCGGTCGCCCTCGGCATCGAGGGGTACCGGGTCCCCAACGGGGAATACCGGGTGGATGCCGCCGACCGTCGCCACCGGTCGAACCTCTACACCGTGGAGGAGATCGGCCGCCCGTACCCGATGCACTTCGGGCTGAGGTTCTGGGTAGACAAGAGCAAGGAAAGCTGGCCCTCCTACTGGATCCACGGCCGCGACCTCCCCGGCTACCCCGCCTCCCACGGCTGCATCGGCCTCTACGACGAGGAGATGCAGCGGGAGTACTACAGTGCCTACGATAAGAAGGTCAACAAGCAGTACTACCATCCGCTGACCAAGCCGTTTTTGCAGGACGCCAAGGTGCTCTACACCTGGGCCGTCGACCAAGCCACCGATCCGGGCAAATTCCACAAGATCAAAAACGGCCCCAAGGTGCTCATCGTCGGGACTCCCCCCGCCATCCAGACGGCCTCCCCCTCGGCGCCTCCTCCGGCAAGCGACAAGGCTCCGGCTCCGGCAAGTGAAAAGGCTCCGGCGGCGGAGAAGAGCCCGGCCAAGGAAAAGGCCCTGACACCGCCGATCTTCCCGTCCCGGTCCTCAACTTCCCACTCCTGACGATCCCATCGGGCTCCCATCCGGCATCCTCGACGAGTTATCCCACACCCCGTCACCCGCGCATCACCGCCGGGCTCCCCACCTTTTCGAAAGTGGCAGAAATATCGATATCACCATATAAATTATTCTTAACATGCGATGGCTAATGTGGTATCTATACCGCTCCGTCGGCAACATCTGATGAGGAGGAGACTCATGAACCGCACCATCCATCGCTTCCTGCTGGCCGTCACCGCCTTCACCGCCCTGGCTACCCCGGCGCTTGCCGAAACGGTCTGCCGGGTCACCGCCGCCGAGATCAACCTGAGAAAGACCGCCAGCATGAGGGGCCGGGTCCTCCAGGTCCTGAAAAAGGGGACCGAGGTGACCGCCGACAGCTGCAGCGGCGGCTGGGTCAAGGTCACCGCCGCCAAGGGAGGTATCTCCGGGTACGTCGGGGGATGGGCGCTCTCCGGCAACCAGACGGAGGCAACCCCGGCGGCGCACGCAGCGGCCGTCCCCGCCCTTCCTGTGCGCCAGGTGGCCATCGCCGAATCCCCCTCCCCGATCGTCACCGAGGAGATCCCGACCAACGAGCAGCTGGCCGTGCAGATCACCGAGCTTCGCCTCAGCATCCTCGGCCTCTCCCGCGACCTGAAGTCGATCAAGAGGGACATCAGGCGGATGAAAGTGGGCAAGAGTTCCTGATTGGCCGATCCGGCTAACCTAACCGCTCCTACGAAAAAAGGCCGCCCCCACTTCCGGGGACGGCCTTTCGTCTTTCCACACCACTTCCGGGCTGGTCATCTCCAGTGGATGCAGGAGACCGGGCAGACGTCGATGGCATTGTTCTGGATCTCCTCTTCGGAGGCTCCGCCCGAGTCGTAGCACTCCGCCTTGCCGTTGTCGGCGAAACGGAACGCCTCGGGAATGTTGTCCACACAAAGCCCGCAGCTGATGCAGACGTCCTGGTCCACCCAAGCTTCTTTTGCCATGGTAGTTCCTCCTGCGATTTTGGTTTGGGGATCTGTTGCGAGATGTGATCGGCGGGCCCAAGGACCTTGGCCAAACGTTACCCAACTCTAACATCACCCTTTCGCCAGTCAACCGCCCCGTTTTAGACAAAACCCGACCCCGCCCGTATACTTTCCTCATGGCTCCCCGAACGATCAGAATACTCACCGCGGTGGCCGCTTTCGACGGCCACGACGCCTCCGTGCTGGCACTCAACCGGGCACTTCTGGCTGCCGGCGTCCCGCTGGAGGTGATCTACCTCGGCTTCAACATGACCGGCGAAAAGATCGCCCAAGCGGCGCTCCAGGAAGGGGCCGACGCGGTGGCGGTCAGCTCCTACAACGGCGGGCATCTCCAGTTTTTCCCCCACCTGGCCCGCCGCCTCCGCGAGCTCGGCCTCGCCAACACCCTTCTCTTCGGCGGCGGCGGGGGAACCATCCTTCCCGGTGATGCCGCCACCCTGGAAAAAGAAGGGGTCGAGAAGATCTACGGCCCGGGGTGGCCCCTCTCCGAAATCGCCCGCGACCTGATCGGGCGGACCGTAAAGCACCGCGAGGCCGCGGAGAAAGAGATCACGGAAGATGGATTGAAGCGGCTGGCCGGTGACCCTGTCCTCCTCACCACCTGGCTTACCCGTGCGGAGACTCTCCCCGCGGAGGCGCCGGTCGGCAATCTCCTCTCCCCTTCTTTGCGAAGGAGGGGCGCCGGATCCGCAAAGGTCCTCGCCATCTGCGGCGACGGCGGAAGCGGCAAGAGCACCCTGATCGACGAGCTGGTGCGAAGCTTCCTGGCCACCTACCCCGAACTGCGGGTGGCCGTCCTGGCCAACGACCCCTCCCTCCAGGTCGGCTCCGCCACCACCGCGTTCCTGGCCGACCGGGTCAGGATGAACGCCATCTATCACGAGCGGGTCTGGCTTCGCAGCGTCGCCACGGGAAGCGCCTACGCGCCCATCTCCCCCCGGCTCCCCCAGCTCACCGCCCTCTTCCGGGCGGCCGGCTTCGGCCTCATCATCATCGAGACACCGGGAACCGGCCAGACCGGGCTCGATCTCTCCGGCCTCGACGCCGACCTCGTTCTCTACGTGAAGACCCGCGAGTACGGCAGCGCCTTCCAGCTCCAAAAGGACCAGCTCTTGAGGGACGCGGGGGCGGTGGTGCTCAACAAGGTCGACCTGGAGGGGGCCGAGGCGGGATACGCGGAGCTCGCCGGGGTGCTCTCCGAGCTCGGCAAGAAGGATCTCCTCTTCCCGACCACCTCCAAGGCGGTCAACGATCCCGGCACCGCCCGCCTCTTCGCCTGGCTCTGCGAGCGCCTCGGCTGGCCTCCGCCCGCTATCCCCCCCGCCGGCGACATATTCCGCTACGCCAAGAGGAGCACCCTGGTCCCCCACCGCCGCCGCGCCTACCTCGCCGAGATCGCAGGCAAGGTGCGGGCCTACGACCAGATGGTGGCGGGCGAGCTCCGGGAGATCCGGACCAACCCGTCGGGAGAGGGACTCTCCGCCGAGACGAGACGCCTCCTCGATGAGTGGCCGTCGAGGTGGAACGAGCTCTCGCTGGCCGCCGCGGCCCGGATGGGGAGCGAGCCGTCGGTGCAGACCCCCAACGGCTTCCAGCTCATGAGGGTCGCCCTTCCCGACCCGGATGACCGCGCCGAGACGCTCCGTTTCCTCCTCGAAGAGGGGCTTCCGGGCGAGTTCCCCTTCGTCACCGGCATCTACCCCTACCGCACGCTCTCGGCCGGGGAGACCACCCGGCAGTTCGCCGGGCTGCGGGGAGCGGAGGAGACCAACCGGCGGCTGCATTTCCTGGCCCGCGGGGTGGCCAAGCCCCGGCTCTCCATCGCCTTCGACGGCATCACCCTCTACGGCGGCGACAGCGACGACGACCCCGGCTCGGTGGGCAAGATCGGCGAAGGGGGAGTGGCCATCGACAGCTGGGAGGACATGAAGCTCGTCCTGGCCGGATTCCGCATCCCCGAGATCAGCACCTCGATGACCATCAACGGCCCGGCCGCCATCGTGCTCGCCATGTACTTCGTGGCCGCCTGCGAGATCGAGCGGGAACGGGCCGAAGCGGAGCGGGGTGCCCCCCTTCCGGCGAGCGAGGCGGAAGAGCTGCGGCGGCAGACGGTGAAAAACCTCCGCGGCACCGTGCAGGCCGACGTCCTCAAGGAGATCCAGGCGCAGAACGAGAACATCTTCCAGACCGACTTCGCCATCAGGCTCTTGGGCGACGTGCAGCAGTGGTTCATCGAGAACGGGGTCGACAAGTTCTACTCCCTCTCCATCTCCGGCTACCACATCGGGGAGGCGGGGGCCCGGCCGGTGCAGGAGATAGCCTTCACCCTCTCCAACGGCTTCACCTACGTGGAAAATTTCCTCGCCCGCGGCCTCCCCGTCGACAGCTTCGCCCCCAACCTCTCCTTCTTCTTCCGGGTCTCCCACGAGGCCGAGTGGCTCGCCTACGGGGCGGTCTGCCGGAAGATCTGGGCCATCGCCATGCGCGACGTCTACGGGGCCGACGCCCGCTCCCAGCGCTTCAAGTTCCACTCCCAGACCTCCGGGCGCGCGCTGCAGTCCGAGGAGTGGGATACCCTGAACCCGGTCCGCCAGACCATCCATGCCTACCTCGGGCTTTTGAACAACACCAACTCGCTGCACGTCGATTCCGCCGACGAGCCGATGACCACCCCCGCCGAGAAGTGGGTCCGCCAGGCGACCATGATCCCCAATTACCTCAGGGAGGAGGCGGAAGCCTTCGTGATCCAGAACCTCCTCTCCGGCTCCTACGCCTTCCGGACGCTCCTTAGGGAAGTCCAGGCACAGGTGCTGGAGGAGTTCGACCGCCTCGACCAGCTGGGAGGGGTCGGGCCCGCCACCGAGCTCGGCTACCAGCGCCGGGCCATCGCCGAGCAAAGCGCCCGCTACGAACAGCAGCGGCGCCGCCCACGCCCGGAGCAGCCGGAGCCTCCCCTCCGCAAGATCATCGGCTACAACGTCTTCGAGCTCCCCGAAGGGGATCCCGGCACGTATCCCGCCGCCTCCGAGGTGGTCCGCCCCGGCCCCGAGGACTGGGAACGGCAGCTCGCCCGGGTGAAAGGCTTCAAGGAGCGCCACCGGGACGAGGCGCCCCTCTACCTGGAGAGGCTGAAGCAGGTGGCCCGGGAGGGGGGAAACGTCTTCGGCGAGCTCATGGAGACCGTCCGCCACGCCACGCTGGGACAGATCACCGCCGCCTTGACCGAGGTCGGTGGGGAATACCGCAAAATGGTTTAGGATTTTGTCTTAGAGGTTTCAAATTGTCTTTGACATTGCCCCTTCTCTCTATTAATCTTCTCCATGGGTTCTG
This sequence comes from Geomonas sp. Red32, assembly GCF_023652955.1. Taxonomy (GTDB): domain Bacteria; phylum Desulfobacterota; class Desulfuromonadia; order Geobacterales; family Geobacteraceae; genus Geomonas. The sequence goes on from NZ_JAKLOY010000011.1 coordinate 87,389, forward strand.
CTGAAGGAAACAATTCCTCCCTTCTACTGGCATAAGCCGGAGCTCCCACTGACAGAGACAATTCTTGTTCTAGCAAGTCCACCTTTGCAAAAGGGGGATTCAGTAGGATTTGCCTCTCGATCCGTGAAGTCAAATCCCACCTGTCCCCCCTTTGACAAGGGGGGGACCCGGTTTCACCACTAAAATAGGTAGCGGCGGTTGCCGCTGTAATGAAACAAAGGAGTGCCCATGTATTCGAATGTCGGTAGAAACACAATTGCGATGGTGCTTGCCGGTGGCAAAGGCGAACGCCTGAGTCCCCTCACCCTGAGAAGAGCCAAACCGAGCGTCGCCTTCGGGGGCAAATACAAGATCATCGACTTCGTTCTCAGTAACCTCTTCAACTCCGGTATCAAGAAGGTCTACATCCTCACCCAGTACCGGGCCTATTCCCTCACCAAGCACATCCGCGAATCGTGGGGCAAGTGGACCGGCCTGGGGGAATTCTTCGTGGCCATCTCCCCGGAAACGAGCAGCGAGAGCGAGTCCTGGTTCAAGGGGACCGGCGACGCCATCCTCCAGTACCTGCGCTTCGTGGAATCCTCCGACGCCGACTACGTGGCGGTCTTCGGCGGCGACCACATCTACAAGATGGACATCAACCAGATGATTTCCTTCCACCGGATGAACCGCGCCGACCTGACCATCGCCGCCCTCGAGGTCCCGGTGGCCGAGGCCTCCCGCTTCGGGGTCTTCACGGTGGACGAGGACTCCCAGGTGACCGCCTTCACCGAGAAGCCGAAGAACCCGGAGCCGGTCCCCGGCCGCGACGTCTGCTTCGCCTCGATGGGGAACTACATCTTCCCGACCAAGAAGCTGATCGAGGTGCTGCAAGAAGGGAAGAAGATCTACGAGGACCTCGACTTCGGCAAGCACATCATCCCGATGATGCTGGAGAAAGGGGACCGGATCTTCGCGTACAACTTCAACGACAACGTGATCCCCGGCATGAAGGCGGAGGAGCGCGGCTACTGGAAGGACGTGGGGACGCTCGACTCATACTACGAGGCCAACATGGACCTCATCAACGTCTCCCCGCAGTTGAACCTCTACAACTACAAGTGGCCGATCCTCACCAACCAGGGGAACCTCCCCCCGGCCAAGACGGTCTTCGACGAAGACGACCGCCGCGGGGTCAACATCGATTCCTACGTCTGCGCGGGGTGCATCACCAGCGGGAGCACGGTACGCGGCACCATCATGGGCCCGCGCTGCCGGGTGAACAGCTACAGCCTGGTGGAGGACTCCATCCTCTTCGAGAATGTGAACGTGGGGAGGCATGTGAAGATCAAGAAGGCCATCATCGACAAGAACGTGGTCATCCCGGACGGGACGGTGATCGGGTACGATCACGAGGAGGACAAGCGGCGGGGATACACGATAACCGAATCGGGAATCGTGGTGGTCCCCCAGAGCGGCCAGGTGAAGAAGTAGCCCGGGGAACCGGCGGGGAGGGTTATCTCCCCGCGAAGACCACGGCGGTGACGAGCAACGGGAAGAGAGTCACCCCGGCGAAGACCACCCGCTCCCGGGAGTTGACGAGGGCCACCGCCAGCGGGACGAAGAGGACGAGCGACCAGGGATCGGCACGGCCGGAGACGATATCGAAGGCGGGGAGCATCATGGCCGCCGCGATCATGGCGAAGATCCAGACGAGGCAGAGCACCCTCCCCCCCTGGCGGGACGGCGGAAGGAAAATGGGGAAGCCGGCCCGGCGGTAGTCGTCGGCGTAGCGCCGCTGGAGGAGCCAGAAGTGGGGGACCTGCCACAGGAAGAGAATGAGCGCCAGCAGCAGTATCGGGAAGTCGGTCGCCGCCCCGCCCGCCGCACACCAGCCGATCACCGGCGGGGTCGCTCCGCAGAGGGCCCCTAACAGCAGGGCGAACGGGGTCCGCCGCTTGAGCGGCGTGTAGATGCCCAGGTACCAGGCGAGGGCGGCAGCCCCCAGGAGAGCGGCCTCGATCCCTCCCGAGAAGCCGAGGATGGCGAGGCCGTCGGCGGTCATCACCGCACCGAGGACCAGCGCCTCCGAGGGGATCATGTCGCCGCTGACCAAGGGGCGGCCCCAGGTGCGGCTCATCACCGCATCGCTTTTCCGCTCCATCACCTGGTTGAAGGCCGAACCGGCCGAGGCCAGCATGGTTACCCCCATCACCAGCGACAGGGCAACCGTGGTGTCCACCGTTCCCGGCCAGAGCAGGTACCCCGCAAGCGCCGCCATCCCGTTGACCAACGCCAGCCGCCACCTGAAAAGTTTCCGCAGTCCCCTCACAAACCCTCCGATAGGTCCAACAGGACCCATGCGTCCAATAGGACTATTTCAAGCCTTTGATAAACTCCACCACCGCCTTGACCTGGGCGTCGGTAATCCCCTCCGGGGCCGGCATGATCGGGGGGAAGCCCTCCACGATGGCGGCGGCCGGGGTCTTGATGGACTCGGTCAGGTAGCCGTCGTCGGCAGTCACCGTCTCCTTCTTTCCACCCCGGGTCACGTTCACCTTGCTCCCGTAGAGCCCCTTGAAGGTCGGCCCCACCTTTTGGCTCCCGTCGGTGGAGTGGCAGCCGAGGCAGCCGAACTTCTCGAAGACCTCGTGGGCCATCCCCTCGTCCCCTTCCTTCTCCTCTTTCGCCTCGTTCAGCCAGGCGGTGAACTGCGCCTCGGGCACCGCCTCCACCTTGCCGATCATGGCGGAGTGCCCGGTCCCGCAGTACTGGGAGCAGTAGATGTCGTAGCTCCCCGGCCTGCTCGCCACGAACCAGACATGGTTCTTCATCCCCGGGACCACGTCCCGCTTGATCCGGAAGGCGGGGACGAAGAAGCCGTGGATGACGTCCTTCGACTCGAGGTTCACCTGCACCGGTTTCCCCACCGGAACGTACAGCTTGTCGGAGGTCTTGCCGTTTTCGTACTGGAAGCTCCAGGCCCACATCCTCGCCACCGCCTTCGTTTGCAGCGCCCCCTTGGGGACCGTGCGCAGGGTCAGGTAGCCGGACCAGCCGTAGTAGAACATGGCCAGCACCAGCAGGGTGGGAAGGAGGGTCCAGACGATCTCCAGCCACAGGCTTCCGTCCCGGTCGGAGGTAGGCTCGGGAGAGCGGGAACGCCGGTAGCGGACCACGAAGAGGATCATGGCCGCGGTGATGCCGAGAAGCATCACCAGGCAGGCGCCGAAGATGAAGATGAAGACCGGGTCAACTGCCTGGGTCGTCGATATCAGTTGGTTGTCCACGTTCACCTCTAGCGGTAGAGCACGTCGAAGAAGGTAAGGCCGATGAAGACCGCCAGCGTCACCAGCGCCACGAAGAAGATGATCCGGAACAGCCGGGCCTCGTACTTCATGTGCATGAAGAAGGCGATCACCAGCCCGGACTTGACGCAGGCGATGGCCAGCGCCGCCCAGACTTTCCCCGCCCCGAGGTCCACCCGGGTCACCGCCACGGTGGTCACCGTCAAAAGAAGCAGCGACACCCAGACGGCCACCAGTTGGCCATAGCTTACGATATGAACCGAGCCCTCTTTATGGGCATCGTGATCGGACATGACCGAACTCCTACAGAATCAGGTAGTACAGCGGGAAAATGAAGATCCAGACCAGGTCCACCAGGTGCCAGTAGAGGGTCCCGTTCTCCAGCATCACATTGTTTTCGGCGGTGAGGCTCCCCTTGCCGACTTTGGTGCCGATCCAGGTCAGGAGCGCCCCGCCCACGACGACGTGGATCCCGTGGAGGCCGGTGGTCAGGAAGTAGAGGCTGAAGAAGACCGATTCTCCCGGAGGCCCGTGCACAAGCCGCGGCGAGCCGGGATAGATCCCGTGGGCGAACTTGGCGCTCCACTCGAAATACTTGATGACGAGGAAGATCCCGGCGCAGCCGATCGTTCCCAAAAGAAGGGCCACGGTGCTCTTGGGTTTGCCGGTCTTGATGGCGGTAACCGCCATGGCCGCCAAGAGGCTCGAAGTCAGAAGCACCACCGTGTTGGTGGTTCCCATCACCACGTTGAGCTCGTGCCCCCCCGCCGAGAACTCGTGCGGATAGCGGGCGAGGTAGACCGCATAGAGGATGAAGAGCCCGCCGAAGAGGAGAAGCTCGGTGAAAAGGAAGAGCCACATCCCCAGCTTGGCCCCGACGTCGTCCCGCGGCAGAAGATGGCTCATGGTTCCCCCGCCCTCTTGAAGTCGTAGGGACCGTGGGTGACGACCGGGTCCTCCTCGAAATTTTCCGTCGGCGGCGGCGTGGCGGTAATCCACTCCAGAGAGGCCCCTCCCCACGGATTCCCCTCGAACGGCTCACCCTTCAAAAGCCCGCGCCAGAGATTCACCAGCATGATGATGAGACCGGTGACCAGGATCCAGCTCCCCACGGTGGCGACGAAGTTCAGCCTCGCGAACTCGGGGAGGTAGTCGAAGTAGCGCCGCGGCATCCCCTTCATCCCCAGGACCTGCATGGTGAAGTACATGACGTTGAAGCCGACGAACATGAGCGCCCAGGCGACGATGGCCGGTTTCTCCTTGTAGCGGCGCCCGTAGAACTTGGGAAGCCAGTAATGGGCGGCGGCGAAGAAGGCAAAGCCGGTGCCGCCGAACATCACGTAGTGGAAGTGCCCCACCACGAAGTGGGTGTCGTGCACGTGGATGTCGGTGGCCGCCGCGCCGAGGATCAGCCCGCTCAAGCCACCGATGGAGAAGAGGAGGATGAAGGAGAGCGCGAAGAGCATCGGCGCCTCCAGCGAGATCGATCCCCGGTAGAGGGTGGAGACCCAGTTGAAGACCTTGATGGCGGAGGGGATGGCGACGACGAAGGTCAGGAAGGAGAAGACCATCACCGCGGTGTCGCTCATCCCGGAGGTGAACATGTGGTGCCCCCAGACCACCGATCCGGCCGCCGCGATGGCCACCGAGGAGACGGCGATCATCTTGTAGCCGAAGATCGGCTTCCTCGAGAAGACCGGGATCACCTCGGAGATCACCCCCATGGCCGGCAGGATCATGATGTAGACCGCCGGGTGGGAATAGATCCAGAAGAGGTGCTGGTACATGACCGGATCGCCGCCGCGGGAGGGATCGAAGAGCCCCACCCCGAGGGTCCGCTCGGCGATCACCATGAGAAGCGTGATGGCCACGATGGGGGTGGCGAGGATCTGGACCCAGGCGGTGGCGTAGAGCGACCAGACGAAGAGTGGGAGTCTCCCCCAGTTCATCCCCTCGGCTCTCAGCCGGTGGATGGTGGTGACGAAGTTGACCCCGGTGAGGATGGAGGAGAAGCCGAGCACGAAGACGCCGAAGACGGCGAGCGACACGTTGGTGCCGGTGCGGGCGGAGAAGGGGACGTAGAAGGTCCAGCCGGTGTCCGGAGCGCCGCCGCCGGTAAAGAGCGAGGTGAGGACGATAACCGCCCCGATGGCGTAGAGCCACCAGGAGAGGAGGTTCAGCCGGGGAAAGGCGACGTCCCGGGCGCCGATCTGGATCGGCATCACCAGGTTACCGAACGAGGCCGGGATTCCCGGGATGATGAAGAGGAAGATCATCACCACCCCGTGTACGGTGAAGACCGCATTGTAGGTCTTGGCGGTCATGATGGTCGGCCCGGGAGCCATCAGCTCCAGCCGGATCAGCACCCCGAGGAACACCCCGACCAGGAAGAATCCGAGCACCGAGTAGAGGTAGAGAAGACCGATCCTCTTGTGGTCGGTGGAGAAAATCCAGGAGGCGATACCCCGTTTCCCGGTATCCTCCCAGAAGCCGCCCGTAACGGGCGTAACCGTAGCATCCGAACTCATTTACCCCCCGCCTGATGTCGTTTGACCTGCCGTCCCCCGAGGATCAGGTAGGCCAGAAAAGACCCGCAGCAGACGATGATCACCGTGGCGGTCACCCTGAGCAGGTTGAATTGGTAGCTCCTTTTGGCCGGATCGAAGGTGAAGCAGTAGCCGACCATCTTCTTGATGCCGTAGCCGATCTTCCCCTCCCCCGCCTCCACCAGCGCCAGGGTGAGGTCCTTGGCGAGGAAGGTGGTCCCGTAGAGGTAGCGGACGATGGTCCCGTCGCCGGAGACGATGAAGCAGGCAACCGGGTGCATGAACTCCACCCCCTGCCGCTTGAAATGGAACCCCGCCGCATCGGTCACCCCTTTGATGGAGGCGAGCTCGCCGGTCAGGAAGTGCCACCCCTCCTTGGGGAAGCGGTCCTGCATGGCCGCGAGGTACATCCTTTGGTTGCTGGCGGCGAGCTGCGGGGTTTCGGTCTCGTCGATACTCAAGGAGAGGACCCGGTAATCGCTGCCTGCCTTGAGCTTGAGGGCCGGGAGCACGCGGGTCAGATCGGATTGGAGAAAGCTGCAGACGTTCGAGCAGCGGTAGTAGACCGGGACGATGATGGTGGGGCCGGTGATAAGCTCCCTCAGTTTGCGCGGCGTTCCGTTCTCGTCCTTAAACACCAGGTCGAGCGGGACCTTGGCCCCCAGCTTCTCGTCCAGCCCGACGAAGGCATCTGCTGGCGCGCCAGCCCCCCCTCCCCCGCCACCCGGAGTGGAATGCACGTGGGCCCGCGCCATCACCGGAGTGAGGAGAAAGAGAGCAACCAAAAGTGGCATATAACGGAGGAAAACGTTTCGGGTAGGTGGCATGCGTTCTCCAATGAGATTCAAAAAACTCAGTGGTTAATTATAAAGGAAACAATCCCGCTGTCTACTGCCCGGAGCGAAAAAACGCTAACGATTTCAAGTTGCTGAGGGGAATCGAGTCGAAAACCACTCGTTTCTATGGCATTTGGCAAAGCCGGTCTGGATTTAGATCGGTAAAGGGAAGAATAAACTTGAGGGAGAAACTGTCATAAGGCAGGCTATTTCTTGCATAGCCAGAGAAGAAATGGCCTATGAGAGAGCGGCAAGGCTGACCGCGAGGCAGGTATGTACTGGGGAAAGGGGGGAGTTCCCGCTCCTTCATAGAGAGGATGCGAGTGAGGATCTGGTCCCGCGCCATGCATTCCGAACGGTTAGCCCCCGCACCTCACGGCCAGATCCACTGGACTGCGCCGTGACAAAAGCGAGTCCGAATTCCGGAGGTGTCAGTACACTCCGGCCACGAGCTTGTTGAGCAACTGTTTCAACTGCTTGTACTCACCGGGGGTGAGCTTTTCGGTGATTCTCCGGCGGACGCGGTAAGCTGCCTGAGACAGCTCCTCTTCGAAGAGGGCCCTCCCCTTTTCGCTCAGCCGTACCCGATTGGCGCGCGGGTCCTCCGCCGACGGCTCACGCTCGACCAGACCAATCCTTTCCATCCGCTCGACAATTCCTCCCAGGGTGCTCCTGTCGATCCTGCTTCTCTTGGCAAGCTCGGCCTGGGAGATGTTGTCCGCCTTCCAGAGGAGGGCGATCAGAATATACTGCGGCGGGGTTAGGGCGTAGTCCTGGAACTCATCCCGGAACACGGCCCAGATCCTCTGGGTGGCCTTCGAGAGCACAAAAACGACGCTTTGCTCGATGTCGAACATGGCCCTTTTCCCTCATGCACCCTGAGCGGAGGCGGCCGGCCGGGGATCCTCCGCACCATCATCCGCTGCCGCGGCACAGCTGGCGGCCGGAATCGACGCCGCAAACGCCTTTTCAACCCCCTTGGCATTCTTGACCAATTGACCGTGGACCTCCTGCGACATGGGGTCGGGGAAGATATCCTCGTTACCGTTTTCGAGCCCGGCCATGATTTCCGCGGCCACCAGCTCCGCCGCGGCCTTGGGGAGGTCCTGGCCCGCAGTCATCCTGGTATCGACCGGGCCGGGATAAACCCCGACCACGCGCACCCCACGGAGTGCAAGCTCTCCCCTCACCCCCTGTATAAGGGAATGCACCGCGGCCTTGGAGGCGGAGTAGGTCCCGTTGGCGGGGAGGTTCACCAGCCCGAGGATGGAACATACGTTCACCAGCACCCCGCCGCGGGAGGCGAGTACCGGCGCGAATGCGCGGCACATGGCCAGGGTGCCGAAGAAGTTCGCCTTCATCTCCTCCTCGGCGCCGGTCATGCCGGTTGGCTCCAGCAGGCCGGTACAACGGTTGACCCCGGCATTGTTGATCAGCACGTCCACGTCCTGGCAGATCTCATGGGCCGACGCCACGCTGGCGGGATGGGTGATATCCAGCCGCAGCGGGACCACCCTGTCGCTCTTGCGATTGGACAACGTCATCACCCCGGTGATGGTTCGGGCTGCCGCATAGACCTTGGCAGCCCCTTTGTCGAGAACGGCATTCACTAAAGCCCCGCCGATGCCTCCGTTGGCGCCGGTGATCAGCACTGTTTTACCTTTGAGGTCCATGATGATTCCTTTCCTGTTGGTTAGCTCCAGACGAGTCTGAAGAGTTACTTCGATTCGAATCCCGGTAGCCAGCTTATCTCTTTCAGCGGCTCCCCTTCCTTGTAGTACAGCGATGGAGACAGCGGCACGAAGAAGATATGGACATCCTCGTAGCCAAAATGGACGAAGAGGTCGTTGAGAGTTTCCGCGATCCGGTCGTGTGTTTGCTGCGGTCTCGGAAACATGAATATCTCCAGCGAGCGTGGACTGGGCGTGAGTTGGATGACGGGCAAAAGCTCGGCCTTGACGACTTCCTCCGGCACGGCGGCAACCCGGGCAAACTCCATGACCAACACGGGGATTTGCTGGCACAACAACCCCTCGTCGAAGCCCTTGAATCTCAGATAGGACATTGCAGTGTCCCTCCCTTCCAGCACTCACTTGGCGTGACCGGCATACCGCTTTTATCCCGTGGAACCGGCACCGATGCAGGCTCCGAAATCTCGTAGAGGGCAGCGGCGGCCTCTTCCAGAACCTTGGAAACGTCTCCGGGGGCCAGCACGGACAGGGCGCCGCGGAGGGCAAAGACAAGGTGCGGCCGCTGGTGGATCATGAGCCGGCAAAGCCGGTGATCCATCATTGTTTGCTCCGCTGGTGTACCGTGCTGACCGTAGTTTCCAGCCGTTCGATGAACCCGGCCATCTGCGAAAATTCCGTCTTGCTGAAGGTGCTCAGTAACTCGCTTTCGAGATCCATGGTGGTGCCATGGATGCTCGCCACTACCTCATGCCCCGGAGTGGTGAGACAGAGGAGTTTGGCCCGGCGATCCGTGGAGTCTTCCGACCGCTCGACCAGCCCCTTCGCGATCAGGGTGTCGAGCAGACGGACCAGGGAGGGCCCTTCGATACCGATGGATGCCGCGAGGTCCTTCTGGCGGATACCCTTACCAAGAAGATGAAGATGCAGGAGAGGACGCCAGGTAGCCGCGGTCAGTCCGGCATCCTGAAACTCTTTGTCCAGGATCTGGCACCACCGGCGCGTCAGAACGGCTAGACGGAAAAGCAGGTTGCTGCGGTCAATCTTGGTAGCAGAGAGAGTCATGGCAATTTAGTTAGCACGCTATTTATTTCTTTGCAATCTTTTTCTGAGGGGTGCAGCGGGCAGAGGATTCTGGGCGGCAGGTGTTGCGTGTTGCCCGTCGAGTGGTCAGGTGAGGTTTGCAAGGGAGCGGGAGGTCTGAGTGAGGGACACCCCATGTACTACCTCGGGGCGACAAGAAGCAGAGGGTGCAATTTGCATCTAGAATAGAAGCAAGATGATGCGAGCGTTGGCTGACAAAAGCGTCACCTTCAAAGGGAAACTTCGATTGCGGAGAGCGGCTATGAGCAAGGAAGAGGTGGCGCCTGAGACGAAAGGCGTTTCGGTCAAGTTACTGGCGGCGGTCGACCTTGGCCCCGAGATCGAGGGGCTGGCTGGACGCCAGTTGAGAATGAGAATGGTGACTATCGAACCGGGAGGGGTCTTCGGCCCGGTTCACAATCACGTGGATCGCCCGGGGCTGGTCTACATTCTTCAGGGGACCATCACTGACCACCGGAACGGGGTGGCTACCGAGTACGGGCCGGGAGTGGGCTGGCCCGAGGATAGGAATACCCTGCACTGGCTCGAGAATAAAGGAGACGTTCCCGCCGTAGAGATCTCGGTCGATATAGTCAGGCAAGAGTAAGCTCGTGCCTGCTACAGCGCAGACGTACGCACACGCAGTATCTTCGGCGGATCGGGCAGCGCCCCCGGACTCACCCCATGGTCAGGCGGTTCTTTCCGCCGGCCTTGCTCTTGTACATCAGCGCATCGGCACGCTGCATCAGCGAGACGATGCTATCGTCCGGGTTGGCCAGGGTTGCCCCGATGGAAACGGTCACCCTGAGCCGCTCCTCGTTCATCGGGATGAACGATTCGCTGACCAGGTTCAAGAGCCGGGTCCCCATCTGCATCAGATCGTGGGCATTGACGTTCCGCACGATCCCCACAAACTCCTCCCCTCCCCAGCGGCCGTACACGTCGAAGGGGCGCGAGTTGGCGGTCAGGGTGTCGGCGACGAAGCGGAGCACACTGTCGCCGGCATCGTGTCCGAAACGGTCGTTGACCACCTTGAAGTCGTCCAGGTCCATGAAGAGAATCCCGAAGGTGTGGCCGTAGCGGTCCCTCTCCTCGAAGAAAGCCTCCAGTTCCTTCTCCACGAAATAACGGTTGGCCAACCGGGTCAGCCTGTCCACCATGGCCATCTTTTCCAGCTCCTTGACCCGCTGCTCGCTGGCGAGCTTGTTGCTCAAGTCGGAAAAGATCTCCACCGCGCCGATGATCTCGCCGAAGTCGTCGGTCAGAGGGGAGACCCGGACCGAGACCGGCACCCGATGCCCGTTCTTGTGGCGCACGAAAATGTCCGCCTTGTGGCTGCAGCCGTCTCTGAGGGCGGCGGTGACCGGGCAGCCGTGGAGGCAGAGGTTTCTCCCCTCCTCGTCCACGTGGCACAAAAGGTTTTCCGAACAGCGGTGACAGACGACGTCCTCGGCCTGGTAGCCGGAGATTTCCTCCGCCGCCTGGTTCCAATAGACGATGCTTCGGTTCTTGTCCAGGATGTAGAGGCCGTCGCTCAGGCTGTGAATGATCTGTCGATAGGAGGTTTTGCTGAGATCCATGGCTGATACCTCGAAAGTGCTGCGACGCTGGTCGAAGCGGTATTGAGCGCCCAGCCGGTTAGAACCGGTAGGTGACCGCGCCCTTGATACGGTAATCGGGAACGAGTTGCAAGGCGGTGTTGTCGTTGACCAGCGGGAATTCGGCTCCGAATTCCGCGCTCAGTTTCTCCTTCCAGGTGTAGGAGATCTCCGGCCCGGCAAAAAGCGTGGTCATCCCGGTATCCTCGGCTACCACGCCGTTGAGATCGTCCTTCCCCTTGTCCTCGCCGCTCACGGCAAGCTGGAGAGAAAAGGCGGCCTTGTCGGTCAGCCAGAGGTACCCCCCGGGCTTGACGTGCCAGCCGAGATCGTTGGCGTAACGGTAGTTGAAATCCCCCCGGCTCCGGATGCTGTACTGCACCGCCCCGTTGACGAACAGCCGCTGCCAGCTGGCAAAAACCGCGGCCCCCACCACGCCGTCCCAGGAGCCGCTTCCCAGCGCCAGGTCGTGCCCGTGGATCCCCGACTCCGGCACCCCGGGAGCGGGAGCGGTCTCGTTCAGTTCCTCGCCGATCCGGCTGGAGTCACCGGTCGGGAATTTCACCCCGCCCATAAGATCCAGGACCAGGATGGCGTCCTCACCCGTCAGCTGCCAGCCGCGGTAGTGGCCGATGAGGGAGACGTCCCCCACGCCGGAGACCGTGCCGGTGTCGATGGTGCCGTCCGGTTTGGGACGGCGGTAGGAGCGGTTGATGTAGGGGATGTTCATCTGGACGCCGAAGTTGTCGTCGAAACGGTAGCCGGCGATGAACTGGGTGATGCTGCTGTCGAGCCGCTGCCCGGCGGGGTTATCGACCTTCTGCCCGTCCTGCTGCATGGTGCCGAAGTGGGTGAACTGTTCGAACACGCCGAAGTTGGGGCCAGGGTTGCCGGTCCTGGCCTCGAGCGAGCGGTAGATGGCGCAGAGATCGCACGCGCTGGCGGGGGCAGCAGCCATGGCCAGCACGACTAATCCAGCGAAAACCCGGCACCAGGATCGTTTCATTTTTCCCTCCAAAGACGACAGCTGTCTCATTTTTCGCAGGGGGAGACGAATTCCCCCGATTGCATTTCATCCAAGTTACCCACTACTTAGCGGCCGGCCGGAGAATTTGTAGGTAGTTGCAATACAAGATCGGTGCCCGTTTTGGCCAGCCCGCCAAATCACGCTGTAAAACGGCCCGAGTGGCGCGTTTCAAAACCGCCGCCATGTCTGCGATTCGCGGGGGCACCGGGTGCCACTCTAGGGTACTTTCGGGGCGCGGGGAGGCTAGTCCGGGGAGAAGAAGAGAAGAACGGGTGAAGGGGTGAAGAGGTTAAGAGCTTCAGCGGAAAGAAAAAAAATGCCGCGACAAGGGAGGGTACCTGTCGCGGCAAAGGATGTCGGCGGAGGGGAGAAAGCGGGACCCCCCTGCACCGATGTATCCGGCAGTGGGAAGACCATATGCCCCAATTGCGGAGGAAATGTGGAAATAATGTGAATTTTGGTCAATCGTGGGCGGCGGCGGTGACTTCTTCGGCGCGCCGGCGGTCCTTGGCGTGGTCCTTGGCGATCAGCATGTAGATGGACGGCACGACGAAAAGCGTGAACATGGTGCCGATGAACATCCCCCCTACCAGCACGAGACCGATCGAGTTTCGCGCCGCGGCGCCCGGGCCGGTCACCAGGGTGAGCGGGAAGTGGCCGGCGATGGTGGCGGCGGCAACCATCAAAATCGGCCGCAGACGGGTCATGGCGGCCTGGTGGACGGCGTCCAGCTTGCTCAGCCCCTGGATCTGCAGCTGGTTGGCGAATTCGACGATCAGGATCCCGTTCTTGGAGACCAGGCCGACCAGGGTCACCAATCCCACCTCGGAATAGATGTTGAGGGTGGTGGTCCATCCCCTGGTCCAGAAATGGACGTTGGGGTCCGGGATCTTCAGGAAGGTGAAGATGAGCGCGCCGAATATGGCCAGCGGGACCGAGCCCGCCAGGATGACGAAGGGGTCGCGGAAGCTGTTGAACTGCGCGGCCAGCACCAGGAAGATCAGCACGATGGCGAGCCCGAAGGCCGGGAGGAACTTGTTCCCCTCGGTCCTTAACTGCCGCGATTCCCCGGTGTAATCGAACCGGTACCCCTGGGGGAGGATCTTGGCCGCCTCGGTCTCCATGAACGTCAGCGCCTCGTCCAGCGGCCGGATGGCGACCCCGCTGATCTTCACCGCGTTCTTTTGCTGGAAGCGGTTGAGGGAACGGGGGACCACGGTGTCGCGCCGGGTGGCGATGGTGGAAAGCTTGATGACCGAGTTGTTGGGGCCGCTCACGTAGGCGTTCTCGAGCTGGCCGGGGTTCAGCCGGTCGGTCCGCTGGACCTGCGGGATGACCTTGTAGCTGCGGCCGGAGATGTCGAAGCGGTTGACATAGTCCCCCCCTACCAGCGAGCCCAGGTCCCCGGAGATCTGGGAGAGGTTCAGCCCGAGCGATGCCACCTTGTCGCGGTCGATGATGAACTCGGTCTGCGGCTGGTCGATCTTGACGTCGATGAGCGGCGGGAAGGCGAACATGCCGCTGGCGGCCGCCTTGGCCTGCAGCTGCTGGGCGAACTGGAGGATCTGGGGAGCCTCGGCGGTCGAGGTGATCAGGAATTCGACCGGGAAGTCGCCGCCGCCGGGAAGTGCCGGCGGGAGGACCGGGAAGATCCGCACCCCGGGGAGCTCCTGCATCTTCTTCTGCACGTCCGGCATGATCTGGTAGATGTTCCGCTTACGCTCCTCCCACGGCTTTACGACGAGGCCGCTGAAGCCGGAGTTGGGGGAGGTCAGCTGGAAGGTGAACTGCGCTTCCGGCACTCCCATCATTATGTTGTTGACCGCGGTGGCGAAGACGCGGTTCTGGTCCACCGTCGAGTTGGCAGCCGAGTCCATGATGCCGAAGATGACCCCCTGGTCCTCGGTGGGGGCGAGCTCCTTGGCGCTCATGGTGAACATCGGGATGCTCAGCACGGAGATGGCCAGCCAGATCGTATAGACGGCGGGGCGCACCGCCAGCGTGGTGGAGAGCATCCGGCCGTAGAGCTTCTTAAGCCGTTCGAAATCGCGGGAGATCCGCCCCGCCAGGCCGTGCTCGGCGGCGCCGGGCTTCAGGAGGGTGGCGGACATGACCGGCGACAGGGTGAGCGCCACGATGCCGGAGATGGTGACCGCACCCGCCAGGGTGAAGGCGAATTCGCGGAAGAGCGAGCCGGTGAGACCGCCCTGCAGGCCGATCGGGAGGTAGACGGCGGCCAGGGTGATGGTCATGGCGATGATGGGGCCGACCAGCTCGCGGGCACCGGCCAGCGCCGCCTCCAGCGGGGTCTTCCCTTCCCGCATGTGACGCTCGACGTTCTCCACCACGACGATGGCGTCGTCCACCACGAGACCGACGGAGAGGACGATGGCCAGCAGGGTGAGGAGGTTGACGGTGAAGCCGAAGGCCTGCATGAGGAAGACGCCGCCGATCAGGGAGACGGGAATCGCGACGATGGGGATCAGCACCGACCGGAAGGATCCGAGGAAGAGGAAGATCACCACCATGACGATCAGCAGGGTATCGGAGAGGGTCTTCAGTACCTCGTGGATGGCGCTCTGGATGTAGCTCGTGCCGTCGTAGGCGATGTTCGCCTTGAGCCCGGTCGGGAGGTCGCGCTGGATGTTCTCCATTTCCGCGCGGACCGCCTTGATGACGTCGAGCGAGTTGGCGTTGGGAAGCGCCCAGATCCCCATGAAGACGGCGGTCTGCCCGGAGAAGTGGACCTCGGAGTCGTAGTCCTCTGCCCCGAGGACGACGTCGGCCACGTCGCCCAGCCGGACGATAGTGGCGCCGTTTTGCTTGAGGGCGAGCTTCTTGAATTCGTCGATTGTGGTGAGGTTGGTGTCCGCGGTCAGGTTGACCTGGATGTAGGTCCCCTTGCTGTGCCCGAGGGCCGAGAGGACGTTGTTGGCGGCCAGCGCCTGGCGCACCTGGGCGGGGGTGATCGCGAGCGCGGCCATCCGGTCGGGCTTGAGCCAGATCCGCATGGCGAAGGTGCGCCCCCCGAGGATGTCGGCCCGCTGCACGCCGGCCACGGCGGAGAGGCGCGGCTGCACCACCCTGACGAGGTAGTCGGTGATCTCGTTCTGCTTGAGAACGTCCGAGGTGAAGCTCAGATAGGCCGAGGCGAACTGGCTGTCGGCCGACTCGATGTTGATGGTAGGGACTTCCGCCTCGGGAGGAAGGTCGCGGCGCACCTGGTCCACCTTGGAGGAGATCTCCGCGAGCGCCTTGGTGGAATCGTAGTTGAGCTTCAGGCGGACCGAGATGGTGGAAAGCCCCATGGTGCTCTGGCTGGAGATGTACTCGATCCCGTCGGCGGCCGCGATGACCCGCTCGAGAGGGGTGGTGATGAAGCCGCGGACGAGCTCGGCGCTTGCGCCCACGTAGACGGTGGTGACCGTGATGGTGGCGTTCTCCGAGTGCGGGTACTGGCGCACCTGGAGGGTCTTGATCGCCTGGAGCCCGGCGATGATGATAACCAGGCTCACCACCGCGGCGAGCACCGGCCTGCGTATGAAAAGGTCGGTGATCTTCACGGTCAGTTATTCTCCGGTTTGGGAGCCAGTTGGAAGGGGGGAGCGAGCCGGTTGTCGACGATGGCGGACTGGCCGTTACGGAGCTTGAAGACCCCGGTGCTGACGATGGTATCGCCTTCCTTGACCCCGCTCGTTACCGCCACCAGATCGCCGCGCTTTTCCCCGAGACGAACGAACTGCTGGCTGAGCACCAGCCCGGTATCGGCCTGCTTGGGGGCCGGGGCGGCTCCCTTCTGCCCCTTCGTGGGGGGAGCCTCCTTCTGCGGCGGCGCCTTCACGATCAGGAAGACGGAGTCGCCGTAGGGGTTGTAGAGGACGGCGGTGGCGGGGATGACCAGCACCTTCTGGCGGGCGGGAAGCCCTACCGCCACGTTGACGAACATCCCCGGGCGCAGCCGCTCCGCGCTGTTTTCCAGGGTGGCTTCCACCTTCACGTTACGGGTGTCGGCATCGACCAGCGGATTGATGGCGGTGACCCGGCCGGGGGTGGTAATCCCCGGCAGCGCGTCGCAGGTGATCCGCACCTGCTGACCGGTGCGGAGAGTCCCGACCTGCTGCTGCGGGAGGGCGAAATCGGCGAAGATGGGGTTCATGCTCTGCAGGGTGACAATCGGGTCTCCCTCCTTGAGCATCTGCCCGAGGTTGACCTGGCGGATGCCGAGCCGGCCGGAGAAGGGGGCGCGGACGGTCTTCTTGGCGATGGTGGCGCGGATGCTGTCGGCCTGCGCGACGGCCTGGTCGCGGGCGGCCTTGGCCTGGTCGAAATCGGCTTGGGACATGATGCGCTCGGCCAGGAGCTTCTTGTCGCGCTCGAGGGCGGTGCGGGTCAGCTCCACCTGGGCCAGGGCGCTCTGCAGCTGCGCCTGCTCGGCGGTGGTGTCCTGGCTGATCAGGAGATCGCCCTTTTTGACGAAGCCGCCGGGCTGGAAGGAGATGTTGGTCACCTTCCCGGCGATCTCGCAGGCGACGGTCACGCCCTGGACCGCGTTGAGGGTACCGACGGCGGGAAGGCTCGAGTCCCAGGTCTCCGAACGCACAACCGTGGAGGTGACCGTCTCCGCCGGCATGACGAACTTCTTGCCGTTATCGATCATCGCCTTGATCTGCAAGGCCTTGATCCCTGCCAGCACCGCCACCACCACGATCACCAGGATGACGGCGTATAAAATCCGCTTCTTCATGAGTTACGGCTCCATTGCATCTAAAAGTTTCCCTCCCCTTCAAAGGGTGGGAACGTGATTCCCTCGGTAGGTGCTACCGCCGATCGTTTTGCCTCCTCCCTCCCCTTCAAGGGGAGGGCGGGGGTGAGGATGGGGGTGCGTTTCCGGCCGTCCGGTTCCACCACCCGCCGCCCAGCGCCTGGAAAAGGGCGGCGCTGTCGGCTAAACGCGCGGCCTGCGCCTGGGCCAGTGTGATCCTTGCCTGCAGGTACAGCCTTTCGGCGTCCAAGAGCAGGAGATAGTTGACGGCCCCGGCATCGTACTGCTTCCGGGTCAAATCGAAACTTGCCTTGGCTGCCTGCTCGGCGTCGGACTGAGCCCTGAGCGCCTTGGCGTCGAGCTCCAGCGCCCTGAGCACGTCGGCGACGTTCTGGAAGGCCTGCAGCACGGTGGCCCGGTACTGGGCCGCCGCCTGTTCGTAAGCCGCCTCGGCCGCCCGCTTCCTGGCCCGCAGCTCCCCGCCGTGAAAGAGCGGCTGCACGATTCCGGCGCCGATCGACCAGACCGAGCCGCTCGTGAAGAGGTCGGCGAAGGTGGTGCTCTGGGGACCGAAGCTCCCGCTCAGGGTGATCTTGGGAAAAAGGTTCGACTCGGCCACCCCGACCTGGGCGGAGGCCTGGTGGAGGATCTCCTCGGCAGCCAGGACGTCGGGGCGCTGGCGCACCAACTCGGAGGGGAGCGAAAGCGGCAACTCCTGGGGAAGCTGGAGACCGGCCAGGTCGAACTCGGGGAGCGCACCCGATTCGGAGGGGAATCTCCCGGCCAAGACCGCCATCTGGTGACGCGACTGGGCCAGCTCTTTCTCGAGCGGCGGGAGCGAGGTCTTGGTCTGCGCCAGCTGGGCCTGCTGGGCCAAAAGTTCCGGCCTGGTCCCGGCCCCCAGCTCCAGGCGCCGCTCCATGAGCCTCACCTCCTCATCCTGGGCGGCGATCATCGCTCCCACCTCCCGGATGCGGGCCTTGAGGGAGGCCTGCTGCACCGCGGTGGTGACCAGGTTGGAGCTCAGCGTGAGGTGGGATCCTTCCAGGAGATAGCGCTGGTAGTCGAGCTGGGCCTGGGAGGCCTCCAGGGCGCGGCGCTCGCCGCCGGCCAGGTCGAGGTTGTAGGAGACCTGCACGGAGGCGTTGTAAAGGGTGAAGGTGGAGCTCGGTGCGTTGGGCTGACCGAAGGCGGCGCTGGAGAATTTCTGACGCTGGACGGCAAAGTTGGCGTCGGCAGTAGGTAGCAGCGTCCCGAACTGGGCGCGCCGGTTCTCCTCGGCTTCCCGCAGGGCGGCCTGCGCCGCCGCCAGGTTGGGGCTGTTCTTCACCGCCAGCGCAATCAGGTCGTTGAGCGGCTGGTTACGGAACAGCGTCCACCACTCGGCGGGAATCTCGCGGCCGCTCACGATTTTCTGCTCTCCCCCCTGCGGCACTGGTGCGCTGGCGGTGGTAGCAGGAAGCGGCTGTCCGGTAAAAGTGGAAACGGTGGGCGCGGGGGGACGATGGAAATCGGGGCCTACCGCACAGCCGGAAAGAACCAGGACGAGGGCGGCCAGCAAGGTTGCCACGCCCTTTCTTCCTATCCAGTGACTGGGGTTGGTTTCTATCAGCGGGAGAGTACTGTCTGAAAGATATCGTGTGAGAAAGGTTTCTGTCATCGGGCTACCAGAGGGCTTCCTTTTATTCAGTGTCGGGTCCCGTTGACAGCTTGCCGGGGAATAAGGCGTAATGATAACAAAGTCTCAGCTAAAGGCAATCATTCAGGCTGCCCTCAGCCAGGACTGACCTGTCTGACCTGTCTGACCTGTCTGACCTGTCTGACCTGTCTGACCTGTCTGACCTGTCTGACAGTCGGCAGCAGTCAGTCAGACAGCCAGCCGGCAGTGCGTCAGGCAGTACGTCAGGCGGGGCGTTCCTGGCCGGTGCCGTCCAGAAGCACCTGGATCCCGCGCCAGGCGCCGGTGCGAAACCGGAGCGACCAGATGACCGCGGTGACCAGCACGTAGAAGGTGGCGAGCCCCCATTCGGCTTCCAGGCTCGGGGCGAGATGCCCTATCGCCCAGAGGGCGGCGAGGAAAAAGGAGGAGCTGACCAGGAAACTGCGGGCGGTCCAGTGGGTGTCCCCGGCGGAGGCCAGGATACAGCCCAATATAACGTTGGCGGCGTCGAACAGACAGTAGAAGGCGACGAACTTCATGATCACGGCCCCCGTCTCGACGATGGCTGCGCCTTCCGCCCCACTTCCGGCAAAGAAGGAGAAAAGCGGAGCCGAAAGGGTGGCGAAAACGACTGCCATGCTCGCCATCCACCCCTCGCAGACCACCAGCGCCTGCAGGGCGATCTCCGGGACCTCCTCGTCGCGTCCCGCCCCGCGCGCGTGCCCCACCAGGATGCCCGCGGCCTGGCCAAGCCCGAGGGCCGGGAAGAAGGCGGCGCCGTTGATCCGGAAGGCGATGCTGGAGGCGGCAAGCTCGGCGGTTCCCAGCCTCCCGACCACCACCAGAAAGAGGGTCCAGGCGATCAGTTCTCCGCTGATGCGAAGCCCCATGGGGGCGGCCAAGGAGAGGAAGTGCCGGTACTCCACCCAGTTGAAGGCGCGCGCCTTTCTGTCCGAGAAGCCCCCGGCGCGGACGAAGATGAGGGTGTAGAGAAGGGCGGAGACCGCCTGGGCGGCGACGGTGGCTATGGCGGCGCCGGAGATCCCCAGGCGCGGGCAGCCCCATTCGCCGAGCACCAGCCCCCAGGCGAGCAGCGCATTGACGGCAAAGGAGACGAAGGTGACGGCGGTGACCACCACGGGGCGGCCGATGCCCGAGAGCCATCCGGCCAGCGCGGAACAGATGACCGGGAAGAAGGAGCCCACCATGCAGATCCAGAAGTAGGCGATCTCGTCCCGGGCCACCTCCGGCTGGTGGCCGGTCAGAAGGAATAGCTGCGCGATGGGCCAGGCCAGCAAAAGGGCGGCGATGCCGGAGAGAAGCGCGGTGTGGATGCCGAGCCAGGCCGAGGCGCGGACCCCTTCGGCATCGGCGCTTCCGTGGTTGTGGGCGACAAAAGTCCCCGCGTAGCCGGCGGTGCCGAACAGAAAGCCCTGGAAGAGGATGACCGCCATCCCCGCCGGACCGATCGCCGCCACCGCCTGGCTGGAGTGCCGGGAAAGGACGATGGCGTCGATGATCTGCATGAGGGTGATGGTCGAGGTGGAAAGTATCATGGGGCCTGCCAGCTTGAGCAGGCGCGGGACGTGCTTGAACATGGAAACCTTTACGGGAGGTAGCAGATTTTCACAACCGCCGCAGAGTACCACTCGGAGAGAAGAGAATCGAGAGAATCTTTCAGCCTGAAGAAGCGATTACCCCTCGATCTGCAGGCGCTCGAAGCGGCGGCGCTGGACGACGGCCAGACGGAGGATGATACGGTCGGATTCGTAGTTGGGACCGATGCAGACCATGTCGTAGATCCCGCCGAAACGGACGTCCCCCCCTGCCAGTGCACGCAGCTTGCCGTCGCTCCCCAGCATGTAGCCGTCGAAGTGGGTCCAGATCTCCTGGCTCCCCCACCCGCGCTCTCTGCCGATCCGGGTGTGGAGATCGGAGGGGATGCAGACCAGCCGGAAGCGGGCCGGATCCAGCCCGAGGAGATCCTTCACACACGTTCCTCCCCGCTCGGCGAGTACCGCCTCGATCTGCTGGCGGGTCAGCGAGTCGCGCCGCTTCAGGCCGAGCGCCTCCAGAAGCGGCGTCACCGGCAGGGTGCTCCCCGCCGCCGGTTCCTCGAAATCCTCGACCAGCCCGTCCTCCTCGGCAATGCAGGGGAGGTAGCGGATCCCGCAGGAGTTGACCAGCGGGTGCAGCACGAAGAGCTCGACCCGGCTCCTGAGCGCCTGGGGGACGTCGGCAGGGAGCGGCAGCGAGGAGAGCCGCAGCGCCCTCCCCTGCTCGCTCTCCTCCCCGGCGAAGGTCGGGCTCCAGATGTGCGGAAGGAGCTTCAGGTACTGCTGGGTGTGGGATTCGACGTGGAAACGGGCAAAGCCCAGCTCCTGGGCCCGCCTGAGCACTTGGGCGGGAAAGTCGTAGCGGTAGGCCTCGCTGCGGACCTTGCCGGTTTCGCCGCCGCCGGCCGCGGCGCCTGTGCTCGTCCCGCCGCCGGAGAGGGAGCCGGCCAGCTCGGTCAGCTTGTCGAAATTCCCCTTCTCGAGCGCTTCGTGAGCCTCCTGGCGGAGGAGTTCCGGTGAGGCCGCCGCTTTGAAGACCGAAGCAGGCCGGATCACCGCCGTCGAGCTCTCCTCGGCGAAAGCGAGCCGCCTCTCGAAGTAGAAATCCCTGCACTCGGGGTCGTTTTTCGCGAGCGTTTCCAGATCCGCCATTCCCCGCTCCCGCAGGGCTGGGAGCTCCTTCAGGGCCCTTCCCGCCAAGGCCGCCATCCCCTGCGAGAAGGGGTCGAGGGGAAACCAGTTTTCCCGGTAGACGCTTTTCGCCAGGGCCAGCAGCGGGGCGTCGCTCTCCACCTCCTGCTTCATGGTCTGCAGCTCCCGGCTCATCTCCTGCACCGAGCTCCAGTTTCCCTGCATCATGGCGTTCTCGATCCTGTTGGGGAGGAGGTTCAGCTCGTTCTCCATCCGGAACAGTCCGCGATACCTCTCCGGGGTCATCGCCCGGGAAAGGAGCTCGCGGGCCCGGTCCAGGTAAAGGTCGCGGAAAAGGGTGTCGATCTCTCCCAGCGACAAAAGGGTTGCGATCACGCTCTTCGGGTCACTTCCGTTGGCCGCCACCTCGTTCATCTCCATGGTCCCCTCCCCTTCTGGATACCTGGAAACTATACCATCACTTTCAGTGTCCTCCCCCCCCTCGCCTTTCCCTCGCCGCTCCTTCATTGAACAAGCGGCAACGGAACATTTTATACTGGACAAAATCCGGGGGTACCGGGCATTTTACTCAAGCCGAGAAAGGTTTTTACCGAAACGTAGATAGAAAAAGGAGGCACTCCGAGTGAGATCATCCCTAAAAGATAACAATGCGGTCCAGCCGCTTTCCCTGGAAATGAAGGTAGTGCTCGACCGTTGTGAAAGGATCGAAACTACCTGTGCCGAAATCTACCGGGTCTTTGCCCACATGCATGCGGAATATCCCAAGCTGCAGGCGCTTTGGTTCAGTACGGCGGAAGACGAGGTACAGCACGCCTCCCAATTCAACCTCCTCTCCCGCATGAAGGGGGGGAGCATCGCCGGGATCACCGTCGAGGTAGGGGATGCCGACTCCGTGCTGGGGGACCTGGAGCTCCTCCTCGCCCGGGTAAGGAACGAGTTCGTACCGCCTGACCTGGCCCTCCAGATAGCGGTCAGGGTCGAAAACCACCTGACGAGCTTTCACTCCACCTCGGTCGTCCTTTGCAAGGATGAAGCGCTCCAGCGGCTTTTGCAGGCGATGATGTCCAACGACGACCGGCATATCGAGAGGCTGGAGCAGGCGCTCAAGGAGTTCCAGGCAGCCAGGGATGCCTTCAATACCGTGCTCAGAAAGGTGGAAGGGCTCTTCGAGGAGATCGGCGAGGTGAGCCTCTCCCGGGTGCAGACCCTCAAGGTGGCCATCAAGTTCGAGTCGCTGCTGGCGCGTTACCGCCGGGGGGTCCTCCAGTCCGGCAACGATCCGGGATTGGAGCCGGTACTGAGGAGGCTGATCGAGAACAACGAGGGTGAGGTGGGAATGATCGAAGAGGCGCTCGAGGAGCTGCTGGCCGCCCAGCCCCAGGCTTAGGAGGGGGGGCATCCAGGCCCCCCCGTTAACGCCCAGCCGGGGTCAGACGGTCTCCCGGATGACCTTTTTCAGATCGGAGAGCTTGTACGGTTTCTGGATGAAGCCGGCGAGCCCCTTGCCGACGAATTTCTGGGTGACGTCCTGCTCGTTGTAGCCGCTGGACATGATCA
Source organism: Geomonas sp. Red32 (assembly GCF_023652955.1). Classification (GTDB taxonomy): domain Bacteria; phylum Desulfobacterota; class Desulfuromonadia; order Geobacterales; family Geobacteraceae; genus Geomonas. The sequence continues at coordinate 110,141 of NZ_JAKLOY010000011.1, forward strand.
CCTTTACCCCCGGGTCGAGCGCCTTCAGCTCACGGAAGCAGCGTTCGCCGTCCATGTGCGGCATGGTCAGGTCGAGGACCACCAGCGTTACGTTTCCGGCCAGGCGGAAGCGTTCCAGCGCCTCGCGGCCGTCGCAGGCGGTGGCCACCTCGAACCCGAGCTCCCGCAGCATCTTCCCGCCGGTCGCCCGCACCGTCTCCTCGTCGTCCACCAGGAGCACCGTCCCGCTCCCCCGCCACCCGTCCTCTTCCGGGCCCTCGGTTAAGAGCTCGGCCGGCTTGCCGCTCGCCGGGAAGAGGAGCTTGAAGGTGGTCCCCTTCCCCAGCTCGCTGTAGACCCTGATGGAGCCTTTGTGCCCGCGCACGATCCCCTGCACGGCGGCCATCCCGAGCCCGCGGCCGGTGAACTTGGTGGTGAAGAAGGGGTCGAAGACCTTGGCCTTGGTCGCCTCGTCCATCCCGCAGCCGGTGTCGCAGATCTCGAGGAAGACGTAGCTCCCCTCGGCGATCCCCTCGTCCATCCAGTTGTTCACCAGGTAGTCCCGGTCGCACTCCATCCAGCCGGTATTGATGGCAACCACCCCGCTCCGCTCCCCGATCGCTTCCGAGGCATTGATGATCAGGTTCATGATGACCTGGCGGATCTGGGTGGCGTCCGCCTCCATGGTGGGGAGACCGGCGCCGGGGTTGAAGCGGAGCACCGCCATCTTGGAGATGGAGACCTTCAGCATGTGGAGCATCTCGTCGACCAGTCGGTTGAGATCGATGCTCTCCACCACGAACTTCCCCTTCCCCGAGTAGGCGAGCATCTGGCGGGCGAGGTCGGCGGCCCGCCCGGCCGAGCGGTTGATCTCCGCCAGGTTGTCGCAGACCGGCGACTCCTTGGGGACCTTCCTGAGTGCCAAGTCGGCGTTGCCGATGATGGCCATCAGTATGTTGTTGAAATCGTGGGCGATGCCGCCGGCGAGAATCCCCAGGCTCTCCAGCTTCTGGGCCTGCATGAGCTGCTTCTCCAGCTGGACGTTGGCCAACTGCTCGGCCTCGGCGCGCTTGCGGTCGGTGATGTCCCGCACGATGGAGCAGTAGTGCTCTTCTCCCTCGTAGCAGATGTAGTTGCCGGAGATCTCCACGTCGATGAGCCTGCCGTCGCTCGTCAGGTGCTTCCCCTCGCGCCGCAGCGACCCGTTCGCCTTCAGCTCGTCCCAGAAATGGGGCCAGCTCTCCAGGGAAAGGTCGGGGTTGAGATCGGTCACCGTCATCTGCAGCACCTTCTCGAGGGGGTATCCCAGGAACTCCGAAGCCGCCTGGTTGGCGTGCAGGATGCGGCCGTCGGAGGCGAACCAGTAAACCGGGGTGAAGACCCGCTCCAGGGAGAAGGTCGCCATCTGGAGCTTGGCGTTGGTGGCCGAGAGCTCCTCGTTGAGGGCCTTGACCTCCTCCATGGTGGCGAGGATGCTCGGGAAGGAGATCGCCTGGGGGATGCGGGGGATGAAGGCGATGGCGGTAACCGCCGAAATGCCTGCGGTGAGCGCCTTGAGCACCCCCTCGATCCAGTAGTCGGGGCGGTAGATGGTGTAGGCCCCCATCAGGTGGGTGGTCCCACAGGAGAGGATGAAGGCGGCAAACATCAGAAAGATGCCGTAGAAGGGAAGATCGCGCCGCCGATAGGCGAAGTAGAACATGGCGAGCGGGATCGAATAGTAGGCGATGCCGGTGACGATGTCGGAACCGACGTGCAGGGCGAGCAGTCCCGGCTCCCAGTTCAGGCAGTAGCCGTGCTCCATGTAGTTACCGGTCATATGGCCGGAGTGCATCCACAACCTCCTTGAGGGGCGGCCTTTTCTCTAGCGCTGCCGGAACGGCCACTGCCAGAAAATGGCGGTTTCACGGAGCGGAATGCTAGCAGTTTAGTGCCTAAAAAGCAAAGTGTTATCGGTCATCCAGCACCTCCCGCACCTTCTTGGTGAGGAGGGTGGCGGTGAACGGTTTGGAGAGGAAGCCGGCCCCCTCGCGGATCACCCCGCGGCCGGCGACGATGTCGGCGGTGTAGCCGGACATGAAGAGGGTGCGGATAGCCGGCCTGATCTCCTCGACGCGGGCCTGGAGCTCGCGGCCGTTCATGGTCGGCATCACCACGTCGGCCAGAAGGAGATGAATCTCGTCCGGGTGGCTGCGGCAACACTCCATGGCCTCCTCCGCGGAGAGGGCGGTCAGCACCGTGTAGCCGTGGCTCTCCAGGATGGTGCCGATGAGGGAGACGACCTGCTCCTCGTCCTCCACGACCAGCACCGTCTCGGTCCCCCTGAGCGGGACGCCGGCGGTCACCCCTTCCAGGGGGATCTCCTCCTCCAGGCAGCGGGGGAAATGGACGATGAAGGTGGTTCCCCGCCCGGGCACGCTCTCCACCGAGATCCCCCCCTCGTTCTGCTTGACGATGCCGTAGACGGTGGAAAGCCCGAGGCCGGTCCCCTTCCCCTTTCCCTTGGTGGTGAAAAACGGTTCGAAGATCCGCTCCAGCACCACCTTGTCGATTCCGCTCCCGGTGTCGCTGATGGCGAGCCTCACGTACTCCCCGCCGCTAAGCCCGAGGATCCTGGCCGCTTCCCCGTCGATGGTGGCGTTGCCGGTGGCCAGCGTGATGGACCCCACCCCGCCGATGGCGTCGCGGGCGTTGACGGCGAGGTTGGTGAGGATCTGGTCCATCTGGGAGGGGTCGATCTTGATGTTCCAGAGGGAGGGGGCCGGCTGGAAGACGATGCGGATCTCCTCCCCGATCAGGCGGGAGAGCATGCTGCGCTGGTAGTCGATCACCCGGTTGAGGTTGACCACCTCCGGCTGCCGCCCCTGCTTGCGGGAGAAGGCCAAAAGCTGGCGGGTGAGGTCGGCGGAGCGCTGGCCGGCCCGCTCGATCTGCAAAAGCTCGCGGTAGAGGGGATCCTGCGGGGTGAGCCGCTCCAGGGCCAGGTTGCTCACCCCGAGGATCACGCTCAGCATGTTGTTGAAGTCGTGGGCGATGCCGCCGGCCAACTGCCCGATGGCATCCATCTTCTGCGCCTGGCGAAGCTCCGCCTCGAAGCGGTCCCGCTCGGCCTGCACGGTCTGCATGGCCTGCGCCTGGTCGAAGGTGTAAAGGGCGAAGGCGACGTCGCTCGCCAGCTCGCCGAAGAGCGCCACCTCCTCCTGGTCGCACCCCTGCCCGTCGTCGAGCACCACCGCCATGAAACCGTAGAGGATGGCATTGTGGGTGAGCCGGACGCACATGGTCTCGCACGTATTTTCCGGGGAGGAGATCGGACAGCCGTCGCAGAGCCCGGCCACCCGGGGCGCCAGCAGCGGCTCCCCCTCCTCCATGGCCCTGCAGCAGCAGGGGGGGAGCTTCCCCTCCTCGATCAGCCGGGCCAAAGGGGTGAAGTCCTCGCGGAACCCCGCCTGGGCGTAGGCGGACGGACGGCCGTCCCGGCCGGTGAGGATGATCATCCCCCCCCGGAAGCCGCGGTGCTCGACCAAAAGCTCGCAGGTCTCGGCGATGAAGCGGCCGGCGTCCCGCTCCCTGACGATCAGCTGGTCCACCGTGCGCACCGCGCGCAGCACCCGGTTCAGGTGCTCGATCCGCTCCTCGCTCCGCTTTCTCTGGGTGATGTCGTGGATGAAGCAGAGGAAGATCCCCTGGTTGGGGAGATGGACGGTGCTCACCTCGACCTCGATCTCGCTTCCGTCGCGGCAGCGGTGCCGGCTCTCGAAGCGGTCGCACCCCTCCGCCACCACGCTCGCCACGTGCCTTTGCACCTCCTCGCCCGACTCGCTGCAGTCGAGGTCGGCGATGGACATGGCGAGGATTTCGTCGCGGGAGTAGCCGGCCATGGCACAGTAGGCGTCGTTCACCTCCAGGATCCTCCCCTCCTGGTTCACGGAGCAGAACCCTTCGATAGCGGTGTTGATGAGGGTCTGGTAGCGCTCCTCGTTCTCCCGGAGGCGCTCCTCGGCCCTCTTCAGGTCGGTGACGTCGCTTCCCACCGCCAGGATCTCGGTGAGCTCCCCCTTTTGGTCCAGGATCGGGGTGTTGGTCCAGGTCATCCAGACCCGGCGCCCGTCCCGGCGGACGTTCTCGTTGACGTTGTTCGCGTAGCGGTCGGGATGGGCGAGGATGTCGCCGATCAACCCCGAGAGCTCCCCTCCCCCGCCGCAATCCCCCGCCGGGACCAGCATGGCGACCGGCTGCCCCACCGCCTCCTCGGCCCGGTAGCCGAAGAACCTCTCCGCGAACTCGTTGAAGAAGGTGATGGAGCCGTCACGGCTCCACCTGACGATGGCGCTGTTGGCGTTTTGCACGAGGTCGCGGTAGATCTCCTCCCGGGCCCGGAGCTCCTCCTCCGCCCGCTTCCTTTCCGTGACGTCGGAGATCATCGCCAAAAGGCAGACGTCCTTGCCGATCACGATCATCTCGGTAGAACAGAGGGTGTCGATCACCTCTCCCGACTTTCTCCTGAGCTTCACCTCGCGGTTTCGTACCCGGCCGGTCCTCCTGAGCTCCCGGATCGCCCCCTCCCGGTCGCGGCCGTTGACGTAGATGGCGAGCTCGGAGGAGCTGCGGCCGATCACCTCCTCCCGTAGGTAGCCGAGCATCTCCAGCCAAGTCGGGTTGACGTCCAACAGGCGGCCGTCCTCGGCGATGCTGATGCCGATGGCGATCGGGCTTCCCCGGAAGATGGTGGAGAAGCGGTCGTCGCTTAGGGAAGATTCCCGGTGGCTCTCCTCCCGGTCGCGGAGGTGGTTGAGGATGAGGTGGTACAGGAGAAAGGAGGTGAGGGCGACGAACAGCCACCCCTTGAGGATGGAGAGCCGGACCATGGCCTGCTCGCTGCCGGCGATCAGGGCGACCAGGTTGTCCGAGGAAAGTATCCACCCGGCGGAGAGGAGCGCGTACGCCAGCACGATGTTGCGTGCGGCCTGCTTCGGGGAGGAGTGTGTGCGCTTTGGTTCGCCGGGCATGGAAAACGATTCCTGTACTATCTAGGAACGGGAAGTACTGTCTCAGCGGTTAGCGTAGCTGGACGAGCCTAGTTAACTTGTACAAAAATCGGCCGGAGGATTCTGTCGGGAAAGTTTGATTTCTCGGCAATGTTTCGGCCCGGGCGGCATTAGCCGCAAGAAAGAGGGATGGGAGCCGGCCGGAGGGCGAACCGCGGCGGGGCGCATCTCGCTCATTCAGCCGCGGTCACTCCGTGCTGGAGGGCGAACTTGATCAGCGAGGCCATGTTGGGCACCCGGAGCTTCTCCATGATCCGGCTGCGGTACGTCTCCACGGTCTTGGCGGAAAGCGAGAGGGTAGTGGCGATGGTGGCGCTCGATTTCCCCTCGGCGACCAGTTGCAGCACCTCGCGCTCGCGCTGGCTGAGGCTCTCCAGCGGACTGGCCTCCCGGGCGACCGGCACCTCGGAACCGTAGTAGCGGCGCCCCCTCCCGACCGCCCGCACCGCGGTGAGGAGCTCCTCCCCGGCGGACTCCTTGAGCAGATAGCCGCGGGCGCCGGCCTGGAGCGCGCGGTGGACGTGCTCGGAGGTGTGGTGCATGGTGAGGATGAGGACGTAGGTGGAGGGGAGCTGCCGGGAGATGATCGAGGCGGCCTCGATGCCGTTGAGCCCCGGCATGGCGATGTCCATCACCACGACGTCGGGTTTTAAGTCCATCGCTTCCCTGACCGCGGAGCGGCCGTCGGCGGCCATGCCGACCACCTTGAGGTCCTCCTGGGCGTCCAGGATCATCCGGAGGCCGTCCCGCACCACGGCGTGGTCGTCGGCCAAAAGCAGCGTTATCGGCATGCACTCTCCTCCAGCTCGACGGTCACCGAGCACCCCTCGCCGGGAAACGCTTCCATGCGGAAACGCCCGCCGATGGTCATGGCCCGTTCTCTCATGATGGTGGTCCCCCACCCGCCCCCTTCCCTCTTGGGGGGAGCCGCCAGCGAGAATCCCTTGCCGTCGTCCACCACCGAAAGCGTGAGCATCCCCTTTTCGCACCCTAAGGTGACCGTGACCATCCCCGCCTCCGCGTGCTTGGCGGCGTTGGTGAGCGCCTCCTGGGCGATGCGGAAAAGCGCAGTCTCGCACTCCTGGGTAAGGCGCGGGAAGGGGTCGGCACAGAGTACCGAGATGGGAACCCCGCTCTTCTCCGAAAAGAACTCGGCGTACCAGGTGAGGGCGACCTTCAGGCCGTAGTCGTCGAGGACCGGCGGTCTCAGGTTCACCATCATGGTGCGCAGGGTGCGGGTGAGATTCTTGAGGAGGAGGGTGGCGTCGTCCAGTCGGCTTCCCAGCATCCTGCGGGAATCCTCCGGGAGCATCTCCTTCATGAGCGCCCAGTGGAGCCCCAGGGTGGTGAGATCCCTCCCCATCTCGTCGTGGATCTCGGCGGCGAGCTTTTTCCTGGTATCCTCGTCGATCTCCACGAGCCGCCGCGAAAGGTTCCGGAGCGAGCTCTCCATCCGTTTGCGGTCGGTAATGTCGCGCCCTACCCCCTGGGTTTCCACCAGCCTTCCCTCCCCGTCGAAGATCCCCCGGTTGACGAACTGCATCCAGCGGACCTCGCCGCTCCCCGCGTAGACCCGGTTCTCTACCGTCACCACCGGGTTTCCGGGAGACAGGGCGCTCAGGCGCTCCAGCACCATGGGGAGGTCCTCCGGGTAGGCGTCCGGCATCCAGGGATGCCCTTCCAGCTCCTCGCGGGACTTGCCGAAGAAACGGCAGAAGGTCTCGTTGACGAAGGTGTAGGTTCCGTCCGGGAGGTAACGGCTGATGACCTCGGTCTGGTCCTCGACCACCTTCCGGTAGCGCTCCTCGCTCGCCTGGAGCGCCTCGGCGACCGCCCTGCGCCGGCCGATCTCCTCCACCAGGAGCTCGTTCAGCTTCTCCAGCTCGCTCGTACGCGCCGCCACGTGCCACTCCAGGGCCGTCTCGCGCTGGCGGTACTCCCGCTCCTTCTCCACGTCGCCGCTGATGTCCTTGAGCAGGTGGAGCGAGGCGGCCATCCTCCCGTTGCCGTCGAGGATCGGGATGCTGACGATCAGAAAGGTCCCCCCCAGCCGCTCCAGGGTCCTCTCGCACCGGTGCTCACGCCCGTCCGCGAGGGTGCGCTGGTGAGGACAATCCTCCGGAGCATACTGCGGGCCGTGGAGAAGCTCGCGGCAGAGCGCTCCCCGGAAATCCCCGGGATCTCCGCCAAGACGCCGGGCCAGGACACGGTTGACCATGACGATGCGGGATTGGTTGTCGATGATGGCGACGGGATCGGGGAGGGTATCGACCACCCCTTCCCACCCGACACCGGGAAGCGGGTCGTTCCCGCTCCCCGGGTTGCGGCCGGCAGGCTGGACGCCCATCCTTTCCCCCTGGAAACTGCTTGGAATCAACTTGACGCGGCGCGGAAGTCTCAGACTTATTCTGATGAGCTAAGATTCTGTCTGTGATGAAGTGGGCATATGCCTTACAATAAATCTACCGGCAGAGCAACAGTATTGTCAAATTCGGATTTATGAATCAATAACGGGAAGGAAGGTGCGGCACAGTTCGAGCCGGGGAGATGAGAGAGACGTATCGGGCGGGAAAGGGTAATGAAAACGGCAAGAAAGAAGGGAAACGGGGCGGCCTCGATTCAGGTAGAGACCGCCCCGTTCGTCATACAGAAATTAGGAAAAATCAGCAGAGCCCGTGAGAGTTGAAAAGCCGGGAATAGCTGGAGTCGGTGCCGAGGATGTGGTTTTGCAGCCAGTCCTTGAGGAAGGAGAGTACCTCCAGGGTCAGGATGAAACCGTCCTCGTCCGCGCGGTTCTTGAGGTCGAGAGCCTTGGTGGTGAAGTCGTCGTGCTCGAGCTTGTGGGTCGGGTACTCGGGGTAATTGAAGCGCCGCATGTAGCGCTCTTCGGTGGAGAAGTGGATGGTCGCGTAGTCGACCATCTCGTAGATAATCTTCTTCTGGACCTCGCGCCCCTTGTTGGCCAGCATGGCGTCGTGGAGGGTATTGACCATGCCGAGAAGCACCTTGTGCTGGTCGTCGAGCTCCTTCACCTTCACCGAAAACGAGTCCTGCCATTGCATGTACGCCATGAAACCTCCTTCACACAATCGATAACAGGGTGCGCCGGGGGCACCGCAAAACAAACCTTAACGTGAGGGACAACGGGGGGATATTACCGTCCTTACAGATCAATTTCAACGGTTTTATCGATATCCCCGCAAAATCGGTCCCCTTCCCGTCCCCCCGCCACCGGCAAGAGCCGCCGCCCCCCTCCGGATAGCAGTGCCTCCGGAGGGATCCCCTTTTCCCTCCCTCACCGCGTCCTGATCTCTACGATACTGAGGTTGTACCGGTCGCCGGTTGGCGCCGTGTCGTTGATGGTCACCGTGCTCCCGGCCAGCGGCGTCGCCGCCGACTGGCTCTGCACCCAATAGGTGTCTCCGGTCCCGTTGGACAGGAACTGATGCACCATCGTCTGGTTGGCTCCCACCGTGCGGCCGATGGCCGCGCTCCAGTCGTTCCCGGTGCCGAACACCCACGAATTGGCCCTGGTGGTCACGAGCGAAGCCGTCGGCGCCCCCGACAGTGAATTTCCGCTCCCTACCGCCCCGATCGCCGAGGCCCCGCTGGCGGTTCCGGTGAAGGAAAGCACGGTCAACGACCCGGAGGAGACGTTTCTGCTCAGGGAGGCGGTGACCGTCCCGCTCAGCGTGGAGGGGGCATACGCCCACCAGATCTCCGCCGTCCCCCGCTGCCCGTTGGTGATCACCGCGCGGCTCCAGGTGAGCGGCGTCCCGCTGTTGGTTATCCCGGTGACCGAGGTGTTGGTCCCGGTGGCAGGAGCACTCGCCGTGACGAAGGCGACCAGGAGCTCGTTGGCCGCGTGGGTGGTCAGGGTCGGGGTCGCCAGGCTTCGCACCGTGCCGGGGGCATCGGTGGAGACCGAAGCATCAATGGCCAGCGGCGGCACCAGCGATACCGTCAGGTTCAGGGTCGCCGCCGCGGAGCCCTGGGCGCTGTCGGTAACCTGGATGGCGACCGCGAAGGTCCCGGCGGCGGACGGCGTCCCGCCGATCGATCCGCCGCTGGTCATGGAAAGCCCGGGAGGAAGCCCGGCCGCCGTCCAGCTGTAGGGGGGCGAGCCGCCGGTGGCGGCCATCGCCTGCCCCGGATAGGGGACCCCCACGGTCCCGGTGGCGAGTGAGGCAGTGGTGATGGAGAGCGGCAGCGGCCCGGCGGGGACCCGGATCTCCACCAGGCTCAGGTTGTACATGTCGGTGGAGGGGGCCGTGTCGTTGAGGGTCACCGCGGTCCCCGCGCTGGGGGTGGCCGCCGACTGGCTCTGTACCCAGTAGGTATCGCCGGTGGCGGTGGAGAGGTACTGGTGGACGAGCGACTGGCCGGGGCCGACGGTCCTGGCGACCGCCGCGCTCCAGTCGTTGCCGGTTCCGAAGACCCAGGAGTTGGCCCGGGTGGTGGTGAGCGTGGCGGCGGGTGCCCCCGAGGAAGCGCTGCCGCTCCCCACCGCCCCGATGGCATCGGCACCGGCCGCCGCCCCGGTGAAGGTCATCACGGTGAGCGAGCGCGAGGAGACGCTCTGGTTGAGGGTGGCGGTAACCGTCCCGCTCAAAGCGCCGGTCGCATAGGCCCACCAGATCTCGGCGGTCCCGCGCTGGGCGTTGGTGACCACCGCCCGGCTCCAGGTCAACGCCCCGCCGGTATTGGAGACGCCGGTCACCGTGGCGTTGGTGCCGGTGGTGGGGCCGGAGGCGGAGACGAAGGCGACCAGGAGCTCGTTGGCCGCCGCGGTGGTCACCGTCGGCGAGGTAATCGCGCTCCCCGCGGCGGCGGTATCGGTGGAGACGCGGACATCCACCGCGAGCCCCGAATTGGAGGCGACGGTGAGGCTGTAGCTCTGGGTCGCCGACGCCTGGCTGGCATCCACCACCCGCACCGTGAAACTGCTGGTCCCCGCCGCGGTCGGGGTCCCGGAGACCGTCCCGCTCCCGGCGTCGATAGCGAGTCCGGGAGGGAGGGTCCCGGCGCTGATCGACCAGCTGTAGGGGGGCTTTCCCCCGGCGGCGTTGATCGCCTGGCTGTAGGGGGTTCCCACGCTGCCGCCTGGAAGGGCCCCCGTGGTGATGGCCAGGGCGGGGGCCGCGGTGGCGAGGGGGCGGATCTCCACTAGGCTCAGGTTGAACATGTCCGCGGTCGGCGAGGTGTCGTTGATGGTCACCGCGGTCCCGGAGGCCGGGGTGAGGCCGGTCTGGTCCTGCACCCAGTAGGTGTCCGCAGTGGTGGAGGAGACGAACTGATGGATGAGCGCCTGGCCGCTTCCGGGCGTGCGTGCGGTTGCCGAGGTCCAGTCGTTGCCGGTCCCGAACACCCAGGAGTTGTTCCGGGTGGTGGTCAGGGTGGCGGTGGGGGCTCCCGCCGAGAGGCTGTTGCCGGCGGTGGCCCCCGGCAGGTCGGCGCCAATGAAGGTGAGCACGGTGAGCGAGCGCGACGAGACGCTCTGGCTCAAGGTGGCGGTGACGGTGCCGGTCAGCGGAGCGGAGGCGTAGGCCCACCAGATCTCGGCGGTTCCCTGCTGGGCATTGGTGGTCACCGCCCGGTTCCAGGTCAGGGCGCCGCCGGTATTGGCTATCCCCTGCACGAAGGTGTTAGCGCCCGTCCCCGGCGAGCTCGCCCCGACGAAGGCAACCAGAAGCTCGTTTCCCGAGGAGGTGGCGACCGTGGGCGACGTGATGGTGGCCCCCGCGGTGGCCGCATCGGTGGAGACGTTGACGTCGATGGCGAGCGTCGGGGCGACGGCGTAGATGCCGATGCTGAGGTTCCTGGAGGCGCTCGCCAAGGCGGCATCCTGCACCGTGACGGTGAAGGTGGAGGTCCCGGCCGCGGCCGGCGTTCCGGATATCACCCCGGTGGTGGGGTTGAGGGTCAGTCCGGCGGGAAGAGTTCCGGCGCTCACCGACCAGCTGTAGGGAGTCTGCCCTCCCCCCGCGGCCACCGCCTGGCTGTACCCCTCCCCTACCACCCCCGCCACAAGATAGCTCGAGGTGACGGTGAGTCCCAAAAGCCCGTAGGCGTGCAGCTGGTTGGAGAAGGTCGCCAGGTAGACCTTGCCGTTGGCGACCGTGGGCGGGGAGAACTTGGCGTAGTTCCCGACGTCGTCGCGCGCGGCGTTGAGCTTGCTGTTCCAGAGCTCGGCCGAGAGGTTCCCGGCGTCGAGGGCGCGCAGGATCCCCGGGACCGTCTGCTGGTTGGGGTCCTGCTGGTAGGCCGCCGAGGCCCAGACGATCCCGCTCCCCGCCAGGCTGCCGTTGGCCGAAAGCGACAGCGGCACCGAGTTGGAGCTCCCCCCGAACTCGGTCATGGTGCTCTGGGAGACCGGGGTCGTCTGCAGCGCGCTCCCGGTAAACCGGTACTGCTTGAGGTAGTCGTTGGGCCCCCAGACGTAGAGCGACGGCCCGCTGCCCGGGCTGTTCCAGTAGATCGTCCCCCCCATGAAGATCGATCCCGACGGTACCGCCTGGAACTCCTGGACGTCGTTGTTGGTGGTCGAGCTGAACTTCCCGAGGTTGAGGGTGTCGATGAGCCGCATCACGCCGTCTTTCCCCATGCAGGCCATGAGGTTGCTTCCGGGGATCAGCATCGGGCCACCGGAGCCGAGGTCGGCGTCATTGGCACTGAGGGTCGCCTGGTTGAAGGGGGTGAAGTAGTCGGCCACCGAGAGCCCGGAGGCGGTGGAGAGCTTCAGGACGCTGTCCCCGTAGTCGCTCCCCCCGGTGTTGGCGTCGAAGGTCCCGTTGCCGGTCATGAGGTAGATATTGCCGGCGGCGTCGGCGGCGAGTCCCTTCCCCGCCTGCCAGATGGCCCCCTGGCTCCCGTTGGGGGTGACGTTGAAGACGCTCGTCTGCTGCAGCGTCCCGGCGTTGTAGGCGAGTACCCAGCCGTGGTAGGGAGAGATGTCCCCTACCGAGCCGAAGCCGAGGTAGACGGTGCCGTTCAAAAGGAGCAGTCCCGGGCGGTTCAGGTGGTGCAGCGGGTCGAGGGTGACCACGCCGCCCGAGCTCCCGTCCCCGCTCCCCCTGACCTGGGCGGTGATCTCCACCGGGCCGCCGAACTTCTCCCCACCCGAGGCGGCGTCGAGGGCGTGGAGCCGGAAGTGATAGGTGCCGGTGGCGGTGTCCTTCGTCTTGGCCACCACGTAGATGGTGCCGGTGGCGGGATCGATGACCGGGGTGGCGAGGATCCCGATCTCGGGGGTGATGTCGAGGTAGGAGGAGCTGATGTCGGTGGCGGGGACCGGGGTGCCGAGATTGACCTGCCAAAGCGGGGAGGATGAGGCCGGGTCGTCGGCGTCGAAGGCGTAGACGCTGTTGTGCATGGTGGCCGCGAAGACCACGTTGCGGGAGGTACCCTGGATGGTGACGTTGGGGAGGTAGAGCGGCTGGGCGTAGATCTGTCCGTCAACCGAGCGCGAGAACAGTTTCCCGAAGGTGCTCACACTCACATTGGCGGTGGTGAGGACCGTTTCGCTCACATTCTGTCCGGTCCTGGCGGCATCGTTGTGTTGGGTGAGGACACTGACAGCGGACGACGAAGCAGGAAAAGAGAGCAAACAGAGCAGGGTCGCGGTGTGAATGGTGACAGCAAGACTTGCTATGCATGACTTCCTCATGGATCCCCCCGGTCTCACCATGGCTCGCGTGTGGACGGGGCGAAAGAATTAATGACAATGGGCATTACAGGATCAGACCGAAAACCATCAACCCCGCTACTCAATTGGGCGATGAACGATGCAATTGGCATTCCGCCGGGAAGTCGCTGAATTCATTGCGAGGGGAGAGTGGGAAGTGCGTGGAAAGTGTAAAGCTCACCGACTGTGTCGGCCTGGATGGCGACGGTTATCCCATTCCCACCCCTCCCCGAAGGGAGGGATAGGCAGGTGCCGATCGGGATGTGGGTAATGGAGGATGGTGCCAAGCACCTAGAGCCGGAAGGAACCGACCAGTTCCTGCAGCTCGCCGGACTGCCGGGCCAGCATCCCGGCCGCCCTCGAGGTCTCCTGGGCGCCGCTGGCCGTCCCCTGCACCACCTCGGAGACCTGCTGGACGTTGTTGGTGATCTCGCCGGTGGTGGCGGTCTGCTCCTCGGCGGCGGTGGCGATCTGGTTGATCTGCATGGTAAGGTCGTGGACCTGTTCGAGGATCCGCTCCAGCGCCTGTCCGGAGCGTTTCGACGACTCCGCTCCCCGCTCGGCCTCCTCGACCCCCTCCTCCATGGAACGGACCGCCTCCCTGGTCTCGCGCTGGATAGCGAGGATCATCTCCCCGATCTCCCGGGTCGCCTTGGTGGTCCTCTCCGCCAGCGCCCGCACCTCGTCGGCGACCACGGCGAACCCTCTCCCCTGCTCGCCCGCCCGGGCGGCCTCGATGGCGGCATTGAGCGCCAGCAGGTTGGTCTGGTCCGCGATGTCCTCGATGGTCCCGATGATCTCACCGATCTGATCGGAGCGCTCACCCAGGGTGCCCACCACGTCCGCAGAGTGTTTCACCCGCTCGGCGATCCTGGTCATCCCGCTGACCGTTTCCTGCACGACCTGCGCCCCTTGGGTGGCCATCTCGGTGGTGGAGCGGGAGGCTTCGGCAGCCATGCTGCAGTTGCGGGCGATGTCCTCGCTGGTGGCCGCCATCTCCTCGCTTGCGGTGGCCACCGAACCGGTCTGGGCGGCCACCTGGTGGGCCGCGGTGGCGATGTGATCGGCGGTGGCATTCAGCTGGGTCGAGGCCGATGCGATGCTTGCCGAGATGGTGACCGTGCTCTGGACGAGCCGCCGGAGGTTCTCGATCATGTTCTTCATCGACGCCATGAGCATCCCCGTCTCGTCCCCGGAGGTCACCGGGATCTCCTCGGTGAGGTCGCCGGTGGCGAGGCGGTCGGCGATCTCCACGCAGCGCCCGAGCGGGCGGGTGACCGAACGGGAGATGACCAGGCTGAGGAGGATCGAGGCGGCCAGGATCGCCAACCCCACCAGGCACAGGACGATCTCGGACAACCGCAGCGCCTTCGCGGCCTCCAGCTCGGACTTCTTGCAGAAATCGTCGCTCATCTTCACCAGCCGGTCGACCTGCTGGCGGTGCTGGCGGTAGCTCTCCTTGAGGGTGGTCCTCAAGAGCCGCTCGCTGGTGGCGGTGTCGTCCGCTAAAAGGGCCGGGAAAAACTTGTTGAGAGCCACCTCGTAGAAGGAGACCGCCGGGTTGTAGACGTCCTCCATCATCACCTTCTTCATTTCCCCTTCCGGAAGATCCTTCTTCCAGTGGTCGTGGCTTTCGTCGAACTCCTTCTTGAGCCTTTTGAAATCCTCGAACAGCCGCTGCCTTTCGGCGGCGTCACCCGCCTGGGCGAGCTGGAGATCCAGGTAGGACTCCAGGATGTACGACGGCGGCGGAAGAATGTCGGCGGCCAGATCCTTCCCCATGACGATCTGCCGGTAAATCGGCCCGTTCACCTTCACCTTTCCGATGATGCCCATGGCCAGGGCGAAAACGATCAGCAGCCCCCCTACCGTCACCCCGAGATTGATCTTCATTCGGGTTGTAATTTTCATATGTTCTCCTCCGGATAGTTCCGCTCACAGGTTGGGACAGGTATATGCGCTTATGGTCTGTTCGGAGAGGGCGGCGAAAACTTGAGTCAGGAAAAGCGAGGCAAAGCCTGCCGTGACGGCGGATTTTTACTGAGGGGGGTGGTGCAGCCCGCGGCCTGCGGCGGCGAAGAGAAGGGAGAAAACGGGGGAAGAGCCGGGAGCGCTCCCCTCGGCGGAGAGGAAAGCGCGGTGCTTGCTACCTTTTGTAATAGACCTTTCCGCTGGCGGTGACCGTAGCTCCCAGCGAAGGATCGATGACGTCGATGGCGGGGGTGTCCCCGGTCTGCGGCACGATGCCGCTACCCATCTGCTGGTAGTAGACGGCATCCATCCCGCTGGTGGTGACGAAATACTTTTCGCCTTCCCGGTGTTTGGTCCCGATGCTGTAGTAGTCGTGGCCGTCCGTCCCGCTGTAGTTGAGGGTGACCCCATTGGACGCGGTGAAGCCGACGCCGGCGGGAACGCCCTGTATTTGGAGCCCCACGGCGGCAAAGGTGCAGACGGCGGTGCCTGCCAGGAGAAGTCCGAGCGATATCGTTGCCTTCTTGCCCATCTCAATCCCTCCTACGGGTACTGCAGGTGATCGGAGTGGTACACCGACAGGGCCATCTTGAAGTTGGTCAGATCGGCCAGTGCCGCACTGTCGTAAACGGTCTTCTTGTACGAGGCGTACTTAGGAATGGCAATGGAAACCAGAATGGCTATGATTGCGACAACTATCAAGACTTCAATCAGGGTAAACCCCTTCTGCCCCAATACCAGTGACGACATTTCCCCCTCCTTAAAACCAGCCCCGGATTCCTTCCACTGATTGGCGATCCAGCGAGAGATAAAATATCCCTCAAACGGGGATCATGCCGTCAAAACTGTTACACAGAGATAACATAATATCGCATATAGCATCCATTTATCACTAAGTAAATAAAAGTTATTCTCAGGAGCGGTGGTAAAGAAGCAAACCGGCGTGGAGCAGCTCCGGCGAGAGAGAGTGGGGCAGGAGTGGGAAACGAGGGGGGGTGAGAGAGGGGCCGTGATTGAGAGAGTGGAATCGGGTCGTGGTTGAGAGAGGGGGCGTGATTGAGAGAGTGGAATCGGCTTAGAGTTCGCTTTTCCGCGGCCGGGCCGTTTGTGCTGCGGCCGGCTCGGAAGCGGTATCGGCGCTGACCCGGGTGACGATCCAGTACACCGCCATCGGGAGGGAAAGATGGACGATGCTCCCGATGGAAAGGAAGCCGACCGCCGCGCTTTTCCCGGCCGTGACGGCGAAGCCGCAATCGATGGCGATGAAGGTGGCACCCATCGCCATCATGCTGACGAGCCCCATCAGGGTCAGCACGGCGACGTTCCATCCTCCCCTCTTCTGCAGGGGCGCCATCAGCCCCAGGTAGGCGGCGATGTTGACCTCTTCGGTCATCGTGTGGAGGCTGAACCGCCTGCCGGCATGGACGTACTCCATGGCATCCCCGCTGCGAACGATCTGTCCCCCGTGGTCATCGTACAGGAAGCCGTAGATGAAGGTTCCTGCCCGCGCCATGAGGTCGCCGTAAGCGTCATGAACCAGGTGAAAGAGGCCGTAGACCCCAGCCGACACCGCGACCGCCAGGACGATCCCCCTCACCGCCTTGGACGAAGGGAGCAGACGGCCGTTCAGCCAAAGGGTCCAAAGTCCGAAGACGAAGAGGGCGAAGGCAACCACCCAGAGGTAATCGTGGGCGAATTCGAAGGCCCTCCGGGAACCGGTGCCGACCAAACCCGATACGACCAGGCGAACGGCATTGGCCAGTACGATAATGGGGACCGCCACCGCGACGCCCAAAAGCCGGTAGGAGAGACGGTGACGGCGATAGAGAAGGATGGCGATGGAGAGAAAGGCCAGGTAGTCGATGGCGGTACACTGGCGGATGATCCTCATGGAGAAGCCGTTGACGGTGAGGATGTCCCCGTCGCTCAGCATCGCCAGGCCGCAGAGGGCACCGACCCCCTTGGCGGCGGCGATGGTGACGTCCCGCAGCCCCGTCCAGATCGGCTCCGGCAGGTACAGCATGAAAGCGGCAGCCATGATCGCGCAGGCCATGAAGGAAAGCGCGAACACCAGTCCCGGCTGTCCTTCTTGCCCCTCTTGATCTACAGCCGCCAGCAATTTCATTGAACTATCCCTCCTCCGTGGCCGGCGTGAAGAACAAGCCGGCCGCCGCTCCGGAACCTGCGTCATTCGGCTTGTTGTGACCTGATTAAGAAAAGCGCTCTATCAGTAACTATGCCAAGCCTAACGGCCGGCGTATCTCAGTAATTTAAGCCTGTTACACATAACAATATTTTATGCTTCAGCAAGTATCACGCGAAAAGGCTTAGCCTCGCCGCTATATAGCGTCAACAGCTTGAATATATTGCAACAGATTTTTAAAATACTGTTAGCAACATGCAAAAGCATGTCAACCAGTATGGCACCAAGGCGGGCACCTCCCGGCTGTGAGAGGCCTAGGCATCCCGGTTGATCCATTGGCCATTTTTAGTTGAATTCACTTAATCGTTTTGCTATTCTGCCGCCACTTTCCGTGCCAATACAGCACCGATGATTGCAGGGCACAACCTGCCCTTACCTGGGATGACTCCGGCCGTTCCGATCGGGGAATCAAGATGCCTGCCACGCATGCCGTCTCCAGTCAGCTACGTTTGGTGAACGCTGCCCTCTTTCCGCTCACCACGCTCCTCCTAACCGTCCTTTGCGCCGTCGTCACCACAGCCAACATCATGCAGGGGCTCCCGCTCCCCCTCAACCTGGCGGTTTTGGCCTACGGCGCGGCGATCTTCTGGATGCACCAGGAGTCGCGCAAGGGACGCATCCGGGTACTTTCGTTCTACCTCGCCACCCTGGCCGTATTGGACACCAGCTGGTTCTTCAACGCGGGGTCCCAGGGCAGCGTGGCGTACTTCTTCTTCGCCGCCGGCCTCATCCCCATCATCTTCTTCGAGGGTGCCACCCAGGTTTCCCTCTTCCTGCTGGTGCCCGCCAACGGCTGCGTCCTGCTCGCCATCGAGGCCTACTCACCCGAGAAGATCGTCCCCTATCCCACCGCGGCGGCGCGGCTGCTCGACCTCTCCACCGGCTTCATCTTCAGCACGCTCACCGCGGGAGCCTTCGTCTGGGCCGTCCTTCTCGTCCTCAAAAAGGAACTGGCCGAAAGAGTCACTGCCGAGGAGGCTCTTGTCCAAAGCGAGGAGCGCTACCGTGCCCTGGCGACGGTAACCTCCAAGGTGCTCTACCGGATGAGTCCGGACTGGAGCGAGATGTACTACCTCAACGGCAACCGTTTCCTGACCGGCACCGAATCCCCCCGCACCGGCTGGATGGAAACCTACATACCTCCCTGCGACCGCGACCTGCTGGCCGCCGCCATCAGGGAAACCGTCGAGCAGGCCCGCCCCTTCCATCTCGAGCACCGGGTCTTCCGGATCGACGGTACCGAGGGATGGGTATCCTCGCGCGCCGTTCCGCTGTTCGACGAAAACGGGGATATCGTCGAGTGGGTAGGCGGGGCCTCCGACATAACGGATCGCAAGGAACACGAGGAAAGGATCCGGCGGCAGAACACCCTCCTGATGGGAATCGACCGCATCCTCAGGGCCTCCTTCACCGCCAGCGAAACCGAACTGTGCAAGCTTTGCCTGGAGGTCGCGGAGAAGGTGACCGCAAGCAGCTACGGGTTCATCGGCGAGATTGTGAAAGGTGGCGTGCTGGCCAATTTGGAGATCAGCCAGCGGGCAATCGAAGAGTGCGGAGGGGCTTCACCTTTCGACCCGCAAAACCCTCTTTTCCCGGTCCGCGGCCTCTTCGGGCACGCACTCGGTCAGAGCGAGGCATTTTTTACCAACTCTCCCTCCACCCACGCGGCATTCAGTGGTCTTCCCGGCGGGCACCCTCCGGTTGCCGCCTTCCTGGGGGTTCCGGTCAGGGACGGCGAGCGGATCATCGGAGTCATCGCCCTGGCCAAGCGGGAGGGGGGATACGACGAACAGGACCTGGAGACCATGAACGCCCTCTCCGCCGTAGCCGGCGAAGCTTTCACCAGGAAGCGGGCCGAGGATTCCCTGCGCGAAAGCCAGCTGCGCCTGATGCTGGCTCTGGACGGCGGGAAGATGGGGTTGTGCGAATTCGACCTGGAAAGCCGCGAGGCCACCTGGAGTCCCCTGGAGTACGAGCTCATGGGGCTGCCGGTGGGCGATGGGCACCCCTCGGTGGAGACCTTCTTCAGCCGCGTTCACCCCGAGGACCTTGACCTGCTGAGATCGTCCATCAGATCGGCCTTGAAGCAGTGCCGCAACTGGGAACACGAGTTCCGGATACTTTTACCGGGCGGGGAGGTCCGGTGGCTGATGGGGGCCGGCCATGTACTGATGAACGCCGAGGGGAAGGCGGTCAAGATGGTCGGGGTCAACTACGACATCACCGAGCGCAAGCTGATCGAGCAGGAGCTAAGACTGACCCACGACACCCTCGAGCACCGGGTCCTGGAGCGGACCGTCGAGCTGCGCGCCCTCAACCGGGAGCTGGAATCCTTCTGCTACTCGGTAACCCACGAGCTGGGGGCACCTTTGCGCGGCATGAACTGTTTCGCGAACATCCTTCTCGAGGAACACCGGGACAAGCTGGACCAGGATGGGGTGGAGCACCTGGTGAGGATCAGCTCGGCGGCGGGGAGGATGGGCTCCCTCATCGAGGACCTCTTGAAGCTTTCCCGGGTGACCCGCCGGAAGCTCGTCCGCGAAAACGTCTCCTTGAGCGACGTCGCGTCCCGGGTCGCCGGCGAACTGAGCGGCCAGGCCCCCGAGCGGGAGGTGGAGATCACCGTCCCCGCGGGGATCGAAGGGGAATGGGACCCGGCCTTAGCCGAGCTCGCCCTCCAGAATCTGCTGGGAAACGCCTGGAAGTACACCCGCAAGACCGCGACCCCGAAAATCGAATTCGGCTGTCTTTCCGGCCACTTCCCGGTCGTCTACTACGTGCGGGACAACGGGATCGGGTTCGACATGACCTACGCGGACAAGATATTCCTCCCCTTCGAGAGGCTGCACCGGACCGGAGAGTACGAGGGGACCGGCATCGGGCTCGCCACCGTGCAGCGGGTGATCACCATGCACGGCGGAAAGATCTGGGCCGAGGCCGAACCGGGCCAGGGAGCCACCTTCTACTTCACCGGGGGATGCTGATCCTCGTTTCCCTCCTTTGGTTGCACGACGACGAGCACCACCTCAGCCGGTGACGAAGGCTTGGGAGCCGGCATCGTATAATTCCCCTTTTGCAGATCGATCTCTTTGCCGTCCGCCGTCCTGACGGTCACCGCGATTCCTTTCGGGATCCTGGTACGCTCCGGTTGTATCTCCAGGGTCAGCGGCGTCCCGGCGGGGAGGCTGGAGGTGATCTTCAGCCGCCATTCCTGGCGGGGAGCCAGCGCCCTGATATCGCCCCGCATCTCGCGCAGGGACGGTTTCCAGCCGGGATGGAGCACCACCGCGCTAATGTAGGGCTCCCCCATGTCCGCGTTGAGGTTCCCCGGCGAGACCGTGTCGTAGGCGTTGTCGTACCCGTCGGTCGCCTTGGGATGCTCCCCGATCACCACGTAATCGTAAAGCGCCCCGCTGGAAACCCGCACGCTGGCGGTCACCGGCTGGTAACCCATGGCGGGCGCCAAGGCGAGGGTCATCATAATGAGGGCTGTCGGTAACATCCGGTTCGTCTCCCTTGGCTGTCAGTGTACCGGGCAAGAGGGTTTACATTTTCCGTGCCCACTCCGGCGCGGAAAAAGTGACAGTAAAATCGATGACTTGATTTGTGGCAAGGGTGAGAGGATTCCCTCTGCTGCGTTAAATGACCGCTAACGCGCGGTGAAAACACCCCACTGATTTTAGAAGGGGGAGAGGGTTCCCTCCCCTTCAAGGGGAGGGACAGGGTGAGGATGGGGATGGGGGTCCGTTCCGATGGGGCCTACGCCGGTTTCACCTTGGGGATGAAGATCTGCTCCGGATCGAGGACCTCGTGGATCAGGTGGAGCTCCTCCCTGGTGGGAGGGAGCGTTTCCCCGGAGACGCGGCTGATGTCGAGGTCGAAGTGGCACATCTCGCGGATCTCTTCCGGGCTCTTGCCGGGGTGACAGGTGTCGAGGTAGATCCTGCCGGTCTCGTCGTCGAAGCGGAAGACGCCGGCGGTGCTGATCACGGCGGAGGGGCCGCCCCGGTAGGCGGAGCCGTAGAGCTCGCGGCGGTGGACGAACTCCCCTTCCGGCCACTTCTTCACCCGCCACCCGGGGCTCGTGATGTAGCTCACCCGCGGGGTGAAGCGCCGCTTCTCGTGCACCATGATGAAGACGGTCCGCTTGGCAAAGGAGTTGATGTCCGGGTTGCCGCCGCTCCCGGTGAGTCTCAGCTCCGGGTTCAGATAGTCGCCGATGCAGGTGGTGTTGACGTTGCCGTATTCATCCACCTCCGCTCCCCCGAGGAACCCGAGATCGACATAACCGCGCTGGGCGATGCTGAAGGCGTCGTTCAACCCGGAGGCGCGGGAGGCCCCCATCTCGCAGCGGGCATCCCCTACCGAGGTCGGGATCTGGGGCGGCCGGCCGTCCAAGGTCCCCGCCTCGAAGATCAGCTTGAGGTTAGGGGCGTGGGTCTTCTGGGCCAGCATGATGGCAACCATGGGAAGCCCCGTCCCGGCGAAGACGATCTCGTTGTCCTGGACCTCGCGGGCGGCCGCGCAGCAGAGAAGATCCGCCAGCCCGAACTCTTCCGGTTTCGCATATTCACTGGTCATCTCATGCCCCCCTCTTCACGCTGGTCGAGTAGTTGACGGCGGTGTTGGCCTTCAGGTTCAGCATCCGCGGCCAGCCAAGTTTCTCCAGGTAGCTCATGTGGTCCTGACCGTAGATCCACTCCTTGGCGAAGGCGTCAAACCCTTCCTGGGTGCGGGTCTTGCCGTAGAAATCCTTCAGGAAGGCGCCGTCCACGTCGTAGCGCCCGAACATCCCGGTGGGATGGGCTCCGAACGGGACCTCGACGATGTGATCAACCTCGAAGCTCGTTATGGTGTTACGGTCGGCTTCCCGGCGCAGGTACTCCTCGGGGACGATCTCTTCGGCCATGACGATGGTGATATCCGCGGCGCGGGCCGCCTCGGGATCCGAGTAGTACTGGCCGGACACCCGGACGGTCCCCTCCTCCCCCACCTGCTGCACGCACATGACCGCCACGTCCACCTTGGCCGCCGGGACCAGCACCTGCGGCCCGGCGTCGAAGAAGGGATCGTGGCTGAAGACGTACTTCTGCTTGGGAAACCTCTTCCCGTCCCTGAGCCCCGCCCGCCCGAGGGTGTCGTACTCGGGGTTATGGATATCGGTCCCGAGGGAGGTCTGGGTCACCGCGTAGGGAGCACCCGAGGCCGCCGCGGTGAAGCGGAAGAGCATCTCCGCGTGGCTGTAATCCTCGACCAGGATCTCCTTGCTTCCCACCTTGCGCGACAGGTTGGCGCCGTACTTCCCGTAGAGCTCGTGCCCCACCCAGCAGGACTCCCAGATGTCCACGCACCCCGCGCCGACCAGGAACTCGGTCTGGGGGCCGCCGTTCACCTCGATGAGGTGCAGCCCCTTCCGGTGCTGGCGGATCAGCTCGTAAATGATGGCGAACGGCCGTCGCCAGATGGTGAAGCCGGAGAAGGTGAGGCTGGAGCCATCCTTGATGATCTCCGCCGCCTGTTGCAGGGTAATGCGCTTGCTGTTGCCCATCGTCTCCCTCCTTTGAAATCTCTCTGCCTGCCGCAGCCGCCCATTTAAAGAATCCCCCTTGAACTGGATCCCCCTCCCCCCTCGAGGGGGAGGGCCGGGGTGGGGGGGAGGCTGGCTGTGGCACTCCGTGGACGCTTCCCCCACCCCCTCGCCCCCTCCCTCCAGGGGAGGGGGGATGGTGGATCAAGGGGGAGATTGGCGGCCTGGCGCCTCTGCTTCAGTTGAAGTTTCTCAGAATCTCCCGCGAGATGATCACCCGCTGGATCTCGTTGGTTCCCTCGTAGATGGCGGTGATGCGGGCGTCGCGGGCGTAGCGCTCGACCGGGAAGTCGGCCGTGTAGCCGTAGCCGCCGAGCATCTGGACCGCCTTGTAGCACGCCTTGTTGGCCGCCTCGGTGGCGAACATCTTGGCCATGGAAGCTTCTTTCGCGAATGACTTCCCGCTCTGCTTCCGGAAGGCGGCATTCATCAAGAGGAGCCGCGCCGCCTCCAGTTCGGTGTATCCATCGGCGACCATCCACTGCAACGCCTGGAAGTTGCTGATCTTCTGCCCGAACTGGGAGCGCTCGGTGGAGTACTTCGTGGCGTAGTCCATGGCGGCAAGGCCGACCCCCAGGGCCAGCGAGCCGATGCCGATTCGTCCCCCGGCGAGTTCGGCCACCGCGGTCCTGAAGCCGTCGTTCGGTTTCCCCATCATGGCGCTCTTGGGAACCCGGCAGTCCTGGAAGATCACCTCGTTGGTGGCCGAGGCGTGCTGCCCCATCTTCTTCTCCTCCTTGCCGATCACGAGCCCCGGAGTCCCCGCCTCGACAAGGAAGCAGCTGATCCCCTTTCCTTTGGGCGCCTCGCGGTCGGTGACCGCCCAGACGATGAAGACGCCCGCGTAGGGGGCCGAAGTGATGAAGATCTTGGAGCCGTTGAGTATGTAGGAATCGCCGTCGTCGACCGCCTGGGTACACATACCCGCGGGATCCGACCCGGCGCAGTTTTCGGTCAGGGCGAAGCTTGCGGCGGCGAACTCGCCGGAACAGATCTTGGGGATGTAGGCGTTTTTCTGGGCCTCGCTGCCGATCGTCTGGATGACCTCGGCGGCCATGTTGTTGACCGAAACAGTGACCGCGGTGGAAGCGCAGGCGCGGGCGATCTCGGTCATGGCGACGCTGAAGGCGACCGTGCCGGCCTGCGAGCCTCCGAACTCCTCCCGCACGTTCAACCCCATGAAGCCAAGCTCGGCCAGCTTCTTGAGGTTGGATAGCATGAGGCTGCGGTCGCCCCCCTCGTCCAGTTGGGCCGCCACCGGTTCGAGTTCCGCGCGAGCGAAGTCGCGGGCGGTATCCTGGATCAGTTTCTGCTCCTCGTTGAGTTCAAGATGCATCGTCGCCTCCCTTATTAATTCGTGCTCGCTACTGACTTGCTTTCGTGCGCCATTCCCTCACCCCGTTACCCCTCTAGGCCCCCGCTACGGCGACAATGGGGATATCGCGCTCCTGTGCCCAGGCCTCCCACTCTTGCGAGCTCCGGGCAAGAAACGCCTCCCGGTAATCGGCCGCACCCGTAGCCGACAGCTCGACGTCGAGCCGTGACTTGAAGTGCGGTTCCAGAGCCGCCACCGCCACCCACCCCTCGCGGGCCTGATAGATGTTGTACTCGGGAATACCTCCGCCAAGAACCGCGCCTGCCGCGGTGGCGCCGTAGCGAAGAGGCTCCGCCATGCGCGCGGCCGCCTCCGACAGCGCGACCTCCGCGTACCCGCCCCCCTGCCCTTGCTCGCGCGCCAGCAGCAGCGACAGCGCCGCGGAAATAGTCTCCTCAGCCCCCGCCATGTCGGCCATGAGCGTGCGCGGCATCTGGGGCGGCGCGATGAGGCCGAGATTCGCCTGGTAGGTCAGATCGTGCCCGGCCTCGTTCTCACGGGGAGCGGGAAATCCGACGATGGCGACCTGGCAGAGACGGGGGAAACGCCGATGCAGGGTTTCGAAGTCGAGCGAGAGCCGGGCGAGCGCGGCAGGCCGGTTGGCGGTTATCAGGAGGTCGGCCCCCTCAAGGAGCGCATCCAGCTCGCGGCGCCCGTCCACGCCCTTCAGGTCGATGGTCGCCACCTCCTGCCCCTCGGCCATGTCCCGGTACCACCCTTCGTGGTAGCTTCGCATCGGATCACCAGCGGGAGGCTCGACCTTCACCACCTCGGCCCCGAGCTGGCGGAACCGCTGGGCGGCTGCCGGGCCGGGAAGATTCAAGGCGAGGTTGACGACCCGCAGGCCGGAGAGAGGCTTATTCGCTTCATTGGTCATGGCGGCTCCTCTTTTTCACATCTCGATGCCGACTCGCGCCGGAACGCCCTGGCGGAAGTAATGTTTCACCTCCCGCATTTCGGTCACCAGGTCGGCTGCTTCCATCACCCGCTCGTCCGCGCTGCGTCCGGTCAGCACCAGTTCGACCCCTCCGGGTTTGGCGGCGATAAGGGCGAGGATCTCGTCGACCGTGACCAGGTCGAACCAGGCAGCGCCGTTGATCTCGTCCACGATGACCAAGTCATACTGCCCGCAGGCGAGCGCCTTGTGCGCGAGATCGAGCGCCAGCCGGGCCTGCGACAGGTCCTCCGGATGGGGATTACCCTTCGTTACCCAGCCGTCGCGGCCGGTCCGGTGAATGGTGAGGTTCGGGAAGAGCCGTTCCGCGGCCACGTGCTCGCCGTAATCGCCGCTCCCCTTCATGAACTGGACGATGCAGACCTTCAGCTCCCTCCCGACTGCACGGAGAGCGAGCCCCAGCGATGCCGTCGTTTTCCCCTTCCCGTTTCCGGTATAGACCTGCACCTGTCCACCGCGCTGCTTCATCTTGGCCTCCGCTGGGTCAGCCACTTTCATGACCGCCCTATTTTTCCTCAATACTCTTCCCCCTCCCCTTGAGGGAGGGGGTCAGGGGGTGGGGGAGGCCTCAACAGAGGATGAAGCCGGCCTCTGCTGAAATCCCCCCTGTCCCCCCTTCGCAAAGGGGGGAACCCGATGCCCGCATTTCCTATCGTTCCCCCTCCCCTTGAGGGAGGGGGTCAGGGGGTGGGGGAGGCCTGCCCTACCCCGCCGCCCGTACCGGCTGTCTTTCCGCTTCCCCCTCCGCCGGCGGTTCGGCCGGACGGTGCGGAAGATGAATCACCGCAATCCTCTCGGCCACCACTTCCGCCAGGTCCCTGACCACGATCCCCCCTTCGAAACCGCCCGTCTTGATCCCATCCTCGAACATAGTGAGGCAGAACGGACAGTTGGAGATGAGGACCGGCGCGCCGGTGTCGGAGGCCATCTGCACCCTTTCCACGTTGATCCTTCTTCCGAGCTTCTCCTCGGCGAGGATGCGGCCGCCCCCGGCGCTGCAGCAGAAGCTGTCGTAGCCCGATCGGGACATCTCCTGGATCCGCCCCCCCGCCGCCGCCAGCACCGCACGGGGCTCGTCGATCACGTCCATGTACCTGCCGAGGTAGCAGGAATCGTGATAGGTTGCGACGAACGGTTCGGGGTGCAGGTGCAGCTCCCCCTCTTCCAGGAGGCGGTGGATGAAGGTGGTGTAGTGCTCGACCGGTACGTCCAGACCGAGGTCGCGGTAATCGCGCCCAAGCGTGTTGAAGCAATGCGGGCAGGTGGTGACGATCTTCTTCACGCCGTACCCCTTGATCAACTCGATGTTCTCGGCGGCAAGCGTCTGGTAAAGGTACTCGTTGCCGAGCTTTCTGGCCGGTTCGCCGCAGCACTTCTCCTCTTTGCCGAGGATGCCGACCCTGACCCCGGCGGCGTTGCAGATCCTGAGGAACTTCTCGGCGATAGCGCGGTTACGCTTGTCGAAGGAGGCATAGCAGCCGACGAAATAGAGGACATCGACCTCCTCCCCCTCCTCCATCAGCGTCGCGCCGTGGCCGGTAGCCCAGTCGCCGCGCCCCGCGTAGGCGAGCCCGAACGGATTGCCGTTCACCTCGATGTTGCCGATGGCAGTGCGCACCTCGTCGCCGGGGAAGCTTCCCTCCATCAGCATCAGGTTGCGGCGCATCTCGATAATCTTGTTCACGTGCTCGTTGTTGGCCGGGCAGATGTCCTGGCAGGCGCGGCAGGTAGTGCAGGACCAGACGGCGTCCTCGGCGATGGACTCCGCCAGCACCGTCTCCTGCCCGGCCTCTGCCGCCTCGCCGATCTGCTTGATCACCTTCATGGGCGAAAGCGGCTTTTCGGTGGCGTGGGCGGGGCAGCGGTCCTGGCAGCGGCCACAGCTCGTACAGGCGTCGGCATCGAAGATGTCCTTCCAGGTGAGATCCGCTACCTTGGCGGCGCCGAACTGCTGGAGGTCCTCATCCTCGAGATTGATGGTGGCCAGCGTCCCCTTTGGCTCCAGCGGAGCGAAGAAGGCATTGAGGCTGGTGGTGACGATGTGCCTGAGGCGGCTGTACGGGATCATGCAGATGAAGCCTGCCACGAGCCCCATGTGGATCCACCAGAGGACCTGGTGCGAAGTGCGGATCGACTCCTCGGTGAAGGGGAGAAAGAGGTTGGCGGCGAGGAGCCCGACCGGGGAGAAGCGCGCGAGAGTGGGATTCTGTACCACCTCGGTGGCGGCCATCCGTGCCCCTTCCACCATGAAGCCGGTGATAAGGATGGCGAAGAGAAGAAGGTGGATCCGGTAGTCGTCCTCGGTGATCTCCAGCGAGGCCGGCTGGATCACGAAGCGGCGGACGAAGAGCCCTCCCAGCATGAAGATGGCGGTAAGCCCGGCGAGATCCAGCACCGCCGAGAAGCCCTGGTAGAAGGTGCCGGAGAGGAGATTCACCTTGATGACCGGGGTGAGGTAATCGGCCTGGGCCATCACCAGCAGCGTCCCCGCGAAGAGGGTCAAAAAGCCCCAGAAAAAGAGGTTATGGAATATGCCCCCCGCCTTCACCCGGGCGACCTTCTCCTGGCCGAGGACCTCGGTGACCATCCGTTTGGCCCGCTCCGGAAAATGGTCGAAGCGGTCGAGCGGCTTCCCCTGCCGGTAGAGCGGGAGCCTTTTGATGAATCCCCAGCCGCAGACCGCGAAGGCGGCAAAGACGAGGATGTACATCGGCACCACCACCCCGTGCCCCACGTTCCAGTATATTTCCCGTGTCATTTCCATAGCATTCTCCACATCTTCAGACTTTTCTTCACTTCCCCTTCACTGCCCCTTCCCTTCCACTTCACTTCACCCACCCGCATCCCATAACCGATGCAGATGGCCCAACCGTCCCCCCCTTGTCAAAGGGGGGACAGGGAGGATTTGCATCTCAGAAATCAATTGAAGCCTTACCCCAGCAGCATCTTCGAGATAACCACCCTCTGAACCTCGTTCGTCCCTTCGTAGATCTCGGTGATCTTGGCGTCGCGGTACATCCTCTCCACCTCGTAATCCGCGATATACCCGTACCCGCCGTGGATCTGCACCGCCTCCTTGGTGACCCAGGTAGCCGCCTCCGACGCGCACATCTTGCACATGGCGCTCTCCATTGCGTAGTTCAGTTTGCTGTCCTTCATCCAGGCAGCCTTATGGGTGAGGAGCTTGGCCATCTCGATCTTCGAGTACATGTCGGCGAGCTTGAACTGGATCGCCTGCAGATCCGAAAGCGGAGCCCCGAACTGCTTGCGCTCCTTCGAGTAGGAGAGAGCCCGGTCGAAGGCGCCGCCGGCGATCCCGAGCGCCTGCGAGGCGATTCCGATCCTTCCGCCGTTGAGTGTTTCCATGGCGATCTTGAATCCCTGCCCCTCGCTCCCGAGGAGGTTGGAAGCCGGAATGCGCAGGTCGTCGAAAGCAAATGCGGTTGTGTAGCTCCCGCGGATCCCCATCTTCACCTCGTTCTTGAGGATGGTTACCCCCGGCGAAGAAAGATCGACGATGAAGGCCGAGATCCCTTTGTGTTTGAGGCTCTTGTCGTGGGTGGCGAAGAGGACGCCGGTACCGAGGAAGCCGCCGTTGGTGATGAAGGTCTTGCCGCCGTTGATGACGATCTCGTCCCCTTCGCGGCGGTAGGTGGTCGCCATCCCGGAGACGTCGCTCCCGACGTCCGGCTCGGTCAGGAGGATGCAGCCGATCTTGCGGCCGGTGGCGAGATCCGGGAGGTATTGCTTCTTCTGCTCGGGGGTACCGAAACGGTAGATGGGATCGCAGGCGAGCGAGGTGTGGGCGGAGATGAGAACGCCGCTGGAGGCGCAGGCCTTGGAGACCTCCTCGACCACGATAGAGTAGGAGAGCATGTCGAGCCCGGCGCCTTCGTACTCCTCGGGGATGTAGCTCCCCATGAGTCCCATCTCGCTCATCTTGGCGACCAGCTCCTCCGGAATCCGGTGCTCCTCGTCGATCTTGATGGCCAGCGGCTTGATCTCCTTCTCGACAAACTCGCGTACCGAGTCCCGCAAAACCTTGTGATCCTGGCTGAGTTCGAAATTCATGGTGCTACCCCCTTTCGATATGTTTTCGATTTAGACCAATTCGTAGATTCGTAGGGTGGGCAGCCCCTGCCCACCATTTACTTGTAAACCCGCTCGGTCAGCCCCGCGTGGGCACGGTGTGCCCACCCTACTCAAACCGATCCCCCCTCCCCTTGAGGGAGGGGGCCAGGGGGTGGGGGAAGCCTACCTCAAAGGAAAGGCCGGCCCCGCCTAAAATCCCCCCTGTCCCCTTCGCAAAGGGGGGAACGTAAGGGCGGCTACTTCCCGCTAAAGGCCGCCTTCCTCTTGTCAACGAAGGCCGCCATACCCTCCTTCTGGTCCTCGGTAGCGAAGAGGACGCCGAAGAGAGAAGCCTCGTAGCGGAAGCCGTCCTCTTTGGTCATGTTGAGACCGTTGGCGATGGCGTTCTTGGCGTAGGAAACGCCCAGCGTTCCGACACCGGCGATGGCAGCCGCCGTCTCTCTTGCCTTGGCCATGAGTTCCTCGGGAGCCACCAACTCATTGACGAGTCCCCAGGCCAGAGCCTTCTCCGCATCGATCATCTTTCCGGTGAAGATCAATTCGTTGGCCCGGTTGGGGCCGATCAGCCTGGCCAGGTTCTGCGTACCGCCGAAGCCCGGCATGATCCCGAGTGTCACCTCCGGGAAGCCGAGCTTGGCCTTGCTCGAGGCGTAGATGAAGTCGCAGGCCAGCGCCAGTTCCAGCCCGCCACCGAGAGCGTAGCCGTTGACCGCGGCGATGACCGGCTTGGTCATCTTCTCGATCAGCATCATGACCCGCTGCCCCTTCAGGCCGAACTGGTGCCCCTGGTAGGCGTTCATCGAGGCCATCTCCTTGATGTCGGCGCCCGCCACGAAGGCCTTGTCCCCCGCGCCGGTGACGATGACCGCCTTGACCGCCTCGTCGAGGTTGAGCTCGAAGAGGGCGCACTCGATCTCGCCGAGGACCTCGCTATTGAGAGCGTTCAGCGTCTTCGGGCTGTTGATGGTAAGCACCGCCACCCCGTGGGCAGCTTCAATGATCAGGTTTTTGAATTCCATGAGAGCTCCTTTGCCTCGCGTCACTCTCCCCCCTTTGAAAAAGGGGGGCTGGGGGGGATTTGTGGGCTTGTCAGCAGGAAAAAATCCCCCTAAATCCCCCTTTTACAAAGGGGGACTTTTCCCTGCTGCGGCTCACCTCAGTAGCTATAGAACCCGCGCCCGGACTTCCTTCCGAGGTACCCGGCGTTAACCATCTTCACCAGCAGCGGGCACGGACGGTATTTGGGATCCTTGAAGCCGTCGTAGAGGACGTTGGCGATCGCGAGCACCGTATCCAGCCCGATGAAGTCCGCCAAAGTCAGCGGCCCCATCGGCTGGTTGGTCCCCAGTTTCATACCCTTATCGATATCCTCCGCCGTGGCGATCCCCTCGTAGAGCGCGAAGACCGCCTCGTTGATCATGGGGATGAGGACGCGGTTGACGATGAAGCCGGGGTAGTCCTGGGAAACCGCCATCTCCTTCTCGAGCTTCGCCACCAGGGCCGCGGTCGTCTGGAAGGTCTCCTCGCTGGTAGCGTGGCCGCGGATCACCTCCACCAGCTTCATGATCGGCACCGGGTTCATGAAGTGCATGCCGATCACCTTTTCCGGGCGCTTGGTGACCGAGGCGATCTTGGTGATGGGAATGGAAGACGTGTTGGAGGCGAGGATGGCATCCGGCTGCACGACCTCGTCCAGCTTCCTGAAGATCTCCAGCTTGAGCGGCTCATGCTCGGTGACCGCCTCGACCGCGAACTGGACGCCGGAGAGGTCGGTGAGGTTCTGGGTGGTCCTGATCCGCTTCATGGTCTCCGCGACCAGCGATTCGGGGATCGCCCCTTTCTTGGCCTGCCGCTCCAGGTTCTGGCGGATGGTAGCCACCGCCTTCTCCAACTGCTGGCTGGCGATGTCGTAGAGCACCACGTCGTATCCGAACTGAGCGAACACGTGCGCGATGCCGTTCCCCATCTGTCCCGCCCCGAGTACACCTACCGTCTTAATCATCCTTCTCCTCCTTGAAGAGATTAGTTATTCATGTCCCCGCCAACAGTGCCCCAGTTGCCACGCCGGCGTCAGCCCCCCCCTTTGCCAAGGTTCTTCCGGCAATTCCGGTGGGAAAGAGGTCCCCCCCTTGTCAAAGGGGGGACAGGGGGGATTTTTCTACACCCTCTCGAAAACCGCCGCCACAGCCTCTCCCCCGCCGATGCAGAGCGTCGCCAGCCCGTACCGCGCCTTCCTGCGGTGGAGCTCATGGATCACCGTCCCCACCAGCCTTGCGCCGCTCGCACCGATCGGATGTCCGATGGCGCAGGCGCCGCCGTTGACGTTGATTTTCTCCAGAGGGATGCCGAGCTTCTTCATGGCGATAAGCGGCACCGTCGAGAACGCCTCATTTATTTCGAAGAGATCGACCTGGTCCACGGAGATCCCCGCCCTTGCGCAGGCGCGCTCGATCGCCCCCACCGGAGCCTCCGGGAATTCATCCGGATGGAGGCTGTTGGTAGCGGAAGCGAGCAGCCTCGCCTTGGGATGGAGGTTGTACTTCTTGAGCGCGGAGCCATTGGTGATCAGCGTCAGCGCGGCACCGTCGTTGATGGTGGAGGCATTGCCCGCCGTGATGGTGCCGTCCTTGCGGAAAACCGCCCTCAACTGGGTGATTTTCTCGAAATCGACCTTGAACGGCTCCTCGTCGCGGCCTACCACCGCCTCGCCGTTGCGGGTTTTCTTGACCACCGGGACGATCTCGTTAGCGAAGAGTCCGCCAGTCACCGCCCCCTGGGCAAGCCGGTACGAGCGGAGAGCGAATTCGTCCTGCTCCTGCCTGCTGATGCCGTTGCGGACGGCGCTGTCTTCACCGATCTCCCCCATGTGCCTTCCAGTAAAGGGATCCTGCAGACCGTCGTGGATCATCAGGTCGAAGAGCTGGTCATGGCCCATCCGGTAACCGTTTCTCCCCTTCTTGAGGATGAAGGGAGCAAGCGACATGTTCTCCATCCCGCCGGCGACCACCACCTCGGAGTTGCCGACGAGGACCGAGTCCGCCGCGAGCATGATCGATTTAAGGCCGGAGCCGCACACCTTGTTGATGGTGAGGGCCGGGACGCGGTCGGGGATCCCCGCCGCGCGCATCGCCTGACGGGCAGGAGCCTGTCCGCAGCCGCCCGAAAGCACCTGCCCCATGATCACCTCATCGACCGCCGACGGGTCCAGCCCCGACCTCTCGAAAAGCCCCTTCATAGCCGTAGCCGCCAGCGACGGCGCCTCGACATCCGAAAGTGCTCCGTTAAACGAACCGAAGGGGGTCCTGACGCAGTCAACGACGAAGATCTCTTCCATTTCCACTCTCCTTTCGTGCTTGGATGTCGGGGATTATATGGTCCGTTTACGTGAATGTCAACGATTTTTAGAACAGATTTTTATGTGTAGCAAACGTTAAAGTAACAACACGTCAAAGATTAGGTTTAACGGCAGGTTGAGAAGGAAAAAAGGTTATAGATGTGGGTGGAGCTGGAATGAAAAGGCGGGGTTCAGTTCCCTCCCCCCTTGAGGGGGAGGGCTAGGGTGAGGGGGAGGGCTAGGGTGAGGGGGAGGCGAGCTTCCGCACTGCGTAGACGCTTCCCCCACCCCCTCGCCCCCTCCCTCAAGGGACGGGGTATTAGTTACCAGCAAAGCAAGTACTTACAGGTACACGATCTGATCCACCAGCGGAGTCAGCTTTTCTCCCCCATTGGCAGTTACCGCGAAGGTGTTTTCGATCCCCACCACGCCGAGTCCTGGGAAGACGAACTTCGGTTCCACCGCGATGGTGTGCCCCTCGCTCAAAGCCCCCTTGAACCCCTGGGCGAGCACCGGCACCTCGTCGAGCTCCAGGCCGACCCCGTGACCGACGAAGCGGGCGTTTTCCCCGGGCGCCCCCATGAAGTGTTTCCCCAGCCCCGCCTCCTCCGCCATGCGCGCCGCCAGGAAGAAGAGGTCCTCACAGATCGCCCCCGGCTTAAGCTCCGCCTGGATGGCACCCTGGATGGCGAGTGCGGTGGCGAAAGCCCGCTGCAGCTCCGGCGCCAGTGTCCCCACCACGAAGATCCGGGTCATGTCCACGATGTAACCGTCGAATACCCCGGTGAAGTCGACCAGCACCGGCGCATCCGCCGAAATCACCTCACGCGAGGCGCCGTGGGGAGAAGCGGCAGAGAGCCCGCGCCCGGTCACCGCCCCGTCGAAGAAGCCAGGATCGCCCGAGGTCGCCGATACCGCCAGCCCCTGGAAGAGCTCCTGGTTGAACGCCCGCATCCGGACGTACCCTTCGCTCCCCGCCTTGCGGAGTCGGCATTCGAATTCCGCGGCCAGGTCGAGCTCCCGCATTCCCGGCTTGAGGAATTTCGGCACCTCCTCGAATACCGAGCAAAGAGCCGCCCCCGCCTTTCTCATCTTCTCCAGCTCCCACGGGGACTTCACCGACCGGATCTCCCGGTTGGTCTGCGAGATGTCGGCGAACTCCCGTCCGGGAAGGAGCTTCGCATAGTAGTTGTACTGCTGGACGGGGAGGACGTCGAAAGTCATCCCCACCCGCTTGATCTCCGGCCCGAAGAGCCCGGGGAACTCCTTGCTGGAGGGGAAAGCCCGGGTATCGGTGATCTGGCTCTCCTTGAGCGCACGGGAGAAGCTCTTTCTCACCATCAGCATCGCCTCGCCGTGGGCCGGGACCCAGAGCGTCGAGTTCTGGCGGGTGCCGCTGTAGTAATAGATGTCGATGGGATAGACGATAAGGGCACCGTCCAGCCCCGAAGCCTGCAACGAGTGCTGCAGGCGGCCGATTCTCTCTTGCGATTCTTTGCTCGTCAGCATGTCGCGTTCCCCCACTGGTTGACGAAGGCTATCTCGGAAAGCTCCTTGCGCGGCCGCGGTTTCGGCTCCTGGTCGGGATAGCCGAGCGGCGTGACGCCGACCACCCGGAGCCGTTCGGGAATCCCCAGCCCCTCCCTGATCTTCGGCTCGTCGTACCATCCCATCCAGCAGCTCCCGAGCCCGAGCGCGTGGGCGGCCAGGCAAAGATGCTCGAAGGCGATGGCCGTGTCGGCCACGTAGTATTCGATGCCGTTCTCGATCCCCGATTCCGCGGGATCGGCGCAGACCACGATGATCACCGGCGCCGAGGCAATGGCCCTTTTGCCGGGGTTGTCGTCCGGGAAGGCGTCGAGCAGCGCCTGCCTCCCCTTCCCTTCCGTGAGGACCAGAAAACGCCAGCACTGCATATTCTTCCACGACGGGGCGAGCCTCGCCGCGTCCAAAACCTGCTCGATCTTTTCCCACTCGACCGGCCGCTCCTGGTATTTGCGGATGCTCCGCCGGTCCCTCACCACCTGAAACAGATCCATATCCCCTCCGTTCCTTAGTTACATATTCCGCCGGTACTTGCCGCCCACCTCGTAGAGGGCGCGGGTGATCTGGCCGAGCGATGCCACCTTCACCGTCTCCATCAGCTCCGCGAAGATGTTCCCGCCCGCGACAGCCACCTCCTGCAGGCGCCGGAGCGCCGCCGGACCGGTCTCATTGTTTCTCTCCTGGAAGGCGCGCAGGTTGACGATCTGCTGCTCCTTCTCCTCCTTGGTCGCCCGGGCCAGCTCCCCCGGCACCTGGTACCCCTCCTCACCCGCGCGGGGATTGAGGAAGCAGTTGACGCCGATGATCGGGAGCTCGCCGGAATGCTTCTTGTGCTCATAGAGCATCGACTCGTCCTGGATCTTGGAGCGCTGGTACTGGGTCTCCATGGCACCCAGCACACCGCCTCGCTGGTCGATCCGCTCGAATTCGGCCAAGACCGCCTCCTCCACCAGGTCGGTCAGCTGCTCGATGATGAAAGAGCCCTGGGTGGGATTTTCGTTCCTGGCCAGCCCGAACTCCCGGCTGATGATCATCTGGATCGCCATGGCCCGCCGCACCGACTCCTCGCTCGGCGTCGTCACCGCCTCGTCGTAGGCGTTGGTGTGGAGCGAGTTGCAGTTGTCGTAGATGGCAGTCAGTGCCTGCAGCGTGGTTCGGATGTCGTTGAAATCCATCTCCTGCGCATGGAGCGAGCGCCCCGAGGTCTGGATGTGGTACTTAAGCTTCTGGCTCCGCTCGTTGGCGCCGTACTTTTCCCGCATCACCACCGCCCAGATCCGCCGCGCCACCCGCCCGATCACCGTGTACTCCGGATCGAGCCCGTTGGAGAAGAAGTAGGAGAGGTTCGGCGCGAAGTCGTCGATATGCATCCCGCGGGAGAGGTAGTACTCCACGTAGGTGAAGCCGTTGGCGAGCGTAAAGGCGAGCTGGGAGATCGGGTTAGCCCCCGCTTCCGCGATGTGGTAGCCGCTGATGGAGACCGAGTAGTAGTTCTTCACCTTCTTCCCGATAAAGTACTGCTGGATGTCCCCCATCATCTTCAGGGCGAATTCGGTCGAGAAGATGCAGGTATTCTGCCCCTGGTCCTCCTTGAGGATGTCCGCCTGCACCGTCCCGCGCACGGTCTGGATGGTGCAGTCCCGGATCCCCTCGTACTCGGCGGCGGAAGGCTCCCGCCCCTCGCGCGCCCGGAAGAGCTCAACCTGCTGGTCGATGGCTGCGTTGAAGAAGAAGGCGAGCATCATGGGCGCCGGCCCGTTGATGGTGATGGAGACGCTCGTGTTGGGGGCGCAGAGATCGAACCCGGCGTAGAGCTTCTTCATGTCCTCCACGGTGCAGATGGATACCCCGCTCTCGCCGACCTTGCCGTAGATGTCGGGGGGATAGTCCGGGTCCTCGCCGTAGAGGGTCACGCTGTCGAAGGCGGTGGAGAGGCGCTTGGCGTCGTCGTCCTTGCAGAGGTAATGGAAGCGGCGGTTGGTCCGCTCCGGGGTCCCCTCCCCGGCGAACTGGCGCTTGGGATCCTCATCGGCCCGCTTGAACGGGAAGAGCCCGGCGGTGTACGGGAAGAAGCCGGGAGCGTTCTCCAGCATGCACCAGCGGACGATCTCGCCCCAGTCGGCGAAGTCGGGGAGGCAGACCTTGGGGATCCTGGTCCCGGAGAGGGTGGTGGTGTAGAGATCGCTCCTGATCTCCTTGTCGCGGACCTTGGTGACCAGCTGGTCCTGGCGGTAAGTCTCCTTCAGGCAGGGCCAATCCTTGAGGATCTTCCGCGGCTCGTCGAGGAGCTTCTCCTTGTACGCCGCGATGTGGCGGTCGAGGACCGCGGCGGAAGTTCCCACCACCTCCTTGGCCCCCTCGAGCTGGAAGAGACGCCGCGCCACTTCCGCCTGCTCCTTAGCCTTCCTCCG
Source organism: Geomonas sp. Red32 (assembly GCF_023652955.1). Classification (GTDB taxonomy): domain Bacteria; phylum Desulfobacterota; class Desulfuromonadia; order Geobacterales; family Geobacteraceae; genus Geomonas. Next base: position 146,325 of record NZ_JAKLOY010000011.1, read on the forward strand.
GTAGCTGCGGGCAGCATGGACGATCTCCCCCAGGTAATGGATACGGTCGGGGGGGATGATGGAGGCGTTCTTGCTCCGGGCATCGATAACGGTGAGCGAGGAGGCGAGCTGCAGCCCCTTCTTCTCATTAATCTTGTCCAGGAGCGCCCGGTAGAGCACGTTGGTGCCGGGGTCGTTGAACTGGGCGGCGATGGTGCCGAAGACCGGGAGCTCCTCGTCCGGGAGATCGAAGAGATTGCGGTTTCTCTTGTACTGCTTCCGGACGTTTCTCAGGGCGTCCTCCGCCCCTTTCCGCTCGAACTTGTTGAGCGCCACCAGGTCGGCGAAGTCGAGCATGTCGATCTTCTCGAGCTGGGTGGGCGCCCCGAATTCGCAGGTCATGACGTAGAGGGCGACATCGGCGATCCCGACGATCCCCGCATCCCCCTGCCCGATTCCCGAGGTCTCCACGATGGCGAGATCGAACCCGGCGGCGCGGACCACGTCGAGGGCGTCATGGATGGCAGCCGAGAGCTCCGAGCGCGACTCGCGGGTGGCGAGCGAGCGCATGTAGACCCGGTTGGTGTTGATGGCGTTCATCCTGATCCGGTCGCCCAAAAGCGCCCCGCCGGTCCGCTGCCGGGATGGATCGACCGCCAGGATGGCCACACTCTTTTCCGGGAAATCCAGCAGAAAACGGCGGACCAGCTCGTCGGTGAGCGAGCTCTTCCCGGCCCCGCCGGTCCCGGTGATCCCCACCACGGGGACCTCGCGCCCGATTCCGCGTATCTGCTCGCGCACGCCGGCATACCCCTGCGACTGCTCGTGGACCGACTGCTCAGCCAAGGAGATCAGCGTGTTGACCGCCCGGATATCCTGGTCCTTGAGCTTGCCGATCTCCTCCTCGATTACCCGCTCCGGAGAGAAATCGCAGAGCTCCAGCATGTGGTTGACCATCCCCTGCAGTCCCATCCGGCGGCCGTCCTCGGGAGAGAAGATCTTGGCGACCCCGTACCCCTCGATCTCCCTGATCTCCTCCGGGATGATCACCCCTCCCCCGCCGCCGAAGACCCGGATGTGCCCCGATTCCCGCTCCTCCAGGAGGTCGCGGATGTAGCGGAAGAACTCGACGTGCCCCCCCTGATAGCAACTGACGGCGATCCCCTGGGCATCCTCCTGGATGGCGGCCGTCACGATCTCCTCCACCGAGCGGTTGTGCCCCAGGTGGATCACCTCCGCGCCGGAGGACTGGAGAATGCGGCGGATGATGTTGGTGGAAGCGTCGTGCCCGTCGAACAGGCTCGTGGCGGTAACGAAGCGGATCTTATGCTTGCTCTCGTATGGTATGGCGGCAGCCGTGTGCATGATGTTCTCCTTGCTCATGAAGATATGGGCCTTCCGGCCAACGGCACTGCACCCTGCTCAAGGCCCCCCCCTTTGAAAAAGGGGGGACAGGGGGGATTTAGCCGTTATTCGTTCCTTTACTTTCCTTCCACCCTGAACTCCCACGCGCACCAGTAGGTTTCCGGATGCGCGTCCGGCGGGCAGGCGATGCAGGTCGTCTTGATGCGCGGATCGACCGTGCGGGCGAACTCCGAGTACTCGACGATCCCGACGCTCTTGCAGGGAAAGTCGTTGAGACCCTTCCTCTTTCTGGCCGACTGCACGCGGCAGTCGAGCATCCGGAAGACCACCCTATTCTCGCTCTCTTCGATCGCGTCCTGGAGATTGAGGCGTGCATAGAGACGGTGCTTGAGGCACTCGACCAGCGCGGGAATCCCCCCGCCCGGCTTCATCCCCAGCCGCTCCATGATCCTCTTCGCCTCGATCACCGTGAAGTGGCGCCACGCCTCGCGGTCGGCGTCGATGGCCACCTCCATCCCGTGCGTCTTCTCTATGGCCTGGAACCAGAGACCGTCGTGGGCGAGCCAGTTCTTCGCGTCATCCACGATGATCCTGATCAGTTCCTCCTTGCTAAGGTCGTTAAGGAGCCGAAGCCCCACGTCCCCGATCACTGCGTTTGCTTCCATAAGCGGGTACCTCCCGTTGAAGTGAAAGAGTTTCCGGCCCCGCGGCGTCCCACGGAGCCGGAAAAGAAGTGACATGACATGGCAGTATTTGCCTGGAGACACGGAGGAGAATCGGAGAAGACCTTTTTAGCCACGGAGACACGGAGAAAATCTGAGAACGGCACAATCATTAAAGTTAAGGCAAAAGCTTTTAGTCTTGAAATTTACCCCAAAAGTTTTTGAGGTTCTCTCAGATGTTCTCCGTGTCTCCGTGGCTAGATGCAAGATTTTAGGTTCTCTCAGATTCTCTCCGTGTCTCCGTGGCTAAGAAGTCAGTGGTCCGACGCCCCCGAGATCCCGAGTCCGGTGATCTGCCGTACCTCTATCTCGTCGAACATATCCTCCGCCCGGCGGTTCCTGAACGCGAGCGCCCCGAACACGGCGGCGAAGAGCCCCAGCGGCAGCGAAACGATAGCCGGATTCTTGAGCGGGAAGAGCGGCGCCTTGAGCCCCACCATCGAGGTCCCGCCGTCGTTCTTCTTGAACTCGCCCCGAGCCTTATCCAGCGCCGCCAGGTCCTTCTCGGCCAGCGCCGCCCCTGCGGCCTGCTTCTTCTCCAGCGCCACGATCACCTTCTTCGCGTCGTCGGCGATCTTCTGCGGATAGGTCATGTTGGGCGAAACCAGCACGAGGCTGATGGCGCTCACGGTGCCGACCACGATGGCGCCCACGATACCGGCGGTGTTGAACCGTTTCCAGAAGAGCGAGAGCATGATGGCCGGGAAGTTCCCCGAGGCGGCCACCGCGAAGGCCAGCGCCACCAGCGCCACCACATTCTCCTTCTCGGCGGCAAGCCCCAGGCAGATGGCGACCACCCCGACGCAGAGCGAAGTGATCTTGGCGCAGCGGACCTGGGTCTCCTGGTCGGCCTGGCCTTTTTTGATGATGTTCACGTAGACGTCGTGGGCGATGGCGGCCGAGGCGGCGAGCACCAGGCCGGAAACCACCGCGAGGATGGTGGCAAAGGCCACCGCGCAGATGAAGGCAAGGAAGAGGTCGCCGCCGATGGAGCCCGCACCGCCCCCCATCTTCTGGGCCAAAAGCAGGGTCGCCATGTTCCCACCCTTGTCGACCGAGCTGATCAACTGCGGGGTGAGGTAGAGCGCCGCGCCGAAGCCGATCAGGTTGATCAGGAAGAAGAAGGTCGAGTTGATGAAGAGGGCGATGACGATGGATTTACGCGCCTGCTGCGCGTTGGGAACAGTGAAGAAGCGCATGAGGATGTGCGGAAGCCCGGCGGCGCCCAGCGCCCAGGCGATCCCGAGCGAGATCTGGTCGAGCGGGTTCTTGAGGAAGAGCCCCGGCTCCATGAAGCGCTGCCCGTAGTCGAAGCCCGGCTTGGGGATGGCGTCCTTCAGGACGTTCATCCTCACGTGCTCCTGGATGAACTGGCTGCTGGTCACCGAGTCGAAGAAGCTGAACGGGTTCATCCCCGCTTTGGCCATGACCAGCACGGCGAGGAGCACGGTGCCGGACATCAACAGCCCTGCCTTGATGATCTGCACCCAGGTGGTGGCCTTCATCCCGCCGAAGACTACGTATCCCACCATGAGGACGCCGACCCCGACCACCGAGACACGGTAGGGAATGTCCAAAAGGACCTGCATGAGCTTCCCGGCGCCGACCATCTGGGCGATCAGGTAGAAGAGCGAGACGGTCACCGTCGAGAGGGCCGCCACCGCGCGCACCGTGCGGGGAGCGGCCCTGAAGGAGAGGATGTCCCCCAGCGTGTAGCGGCCGGCATTTCTGCACGGCTCGGCAACCACCAAAAGGATGGCGATGAATGAGAACATGGGCCCGACCGCGTACATGAAGCCGTCGATCCCGTAGAGCGAGATGAGGCCCGACATGCCGAGGAAGGAGGCGGCCGACATGTAGTCGCCGGCGATGGCCCATCCGTTCTGAAGCCCCGTGATCCCCCCCCCCGCCGCGTAGAAGTCGGCGGCCGAGGTGGTCTGCTTGGCGGCCCAGACCACCACGCAGATGGTCACCCCGATGATGGCGAGGAACATGGTGAGGGTGATGGCGCGGTTGGGCTTCACCTTCGTCGCGGCCGGAGCCCCTTTGGCGGCGGGAGCGACGGCGGCGCCAGGGACCATCGCCTTCGCGGTGATGGCAGCGGCGGACGGCTGTACGGCCTGGCTCGCCTGGGCGGCGGGAGCGGCGGACTGGGCGGCGGGAGCCGGCACGGCGGGAGTGGCAGCTCCCAGCTTATCGGGGCCGGCGGCGAAGGTGGCGGTGGCAGCCGCCAGAAGTAACGAGATTGCTAACAGACTCATTTTCATCATGATCCCCTCCTTACGAGACGGCCTTGACCAGTTCGCTGGTCAGGCGGTCGAACTCATTGGCCACGCGGGTGTAATAGAGTGCCACGAAGATGGCCACCACGAACTGGGAGAGGATGAAGAGGTAGCCGAAGTTGATGGCTCCGATCACCCTGAGCCTGAAGAGATCAGGCGCATAGCCGGAAAGGATCGGCAATAGGAAGTAGTAGATGGTGGAGGCAATCCACCAGCCGAAGAGGAAATTCCTCTTCCTGTTCTTCAGTTCGAGATACTTGGGATGCTGCGCGACTTCGCTCCAATTGATTGTTGCACTAGCCATTGTGCGTTCCTCCTTTTTGTAAAGGGTCCCCTATCGCAGTTTCTTGCAGTAACTAAAAAATCAGTTTCTTGCAGTACCTGAAAGATGTTGATTGATCCGCGCCAATCCGCTCAATCCACGTCATCCGCGTTCTATTAGGTCTGCTTTTCAGATTCAATCCCAGTTCTGGATCTTCATGGTCCCGTGCTCGGCCAGGTGCTGCTGCATCTTGAACACCTTGAAAAGCATGTGCGGCTCGTGGCCGATGTTCCTTTCACAGCACTCGCGGCGGGAGCGCTCGAAGTATTCCTGCATGATCGGGCGGTAGTCGGGATGGACGCACTTGGTGATGATCTCCTTGGCCCGCTCGCGGGGGGAGAGGCCGCGCAGGTCGGCCAGCCCCTGCTCGGTGACCAGGATGTCCAGGTCGTGCTCGGTATGGTCGACGTGGGTGGCGAACGGGACGATGCAGGAGATCCCGGTCGGATCCGTCTTGGAGGGCCGGGTGGAGGGGCTGTGCATGATGGAGAGGTAGGAGTTGCGGAGGAAATCCCCCGAGCCGCCGATGCCGTTGATCATCCGGCTCCCGTTGACCAAGGTCGAGTTGGCGTGGCCGTAGATGTCGAACTCGGCGGGGGTGTTCATGGCGATGACGCCCAGCCGGCGGACCGGTTCGGGGTGGTTCGAATACTGGATCGGGCGGAGCACCACGCGGCTCGTGTAGCGCTCCCAGTCGGCGTAGAGGCGCTTGAAACCGGGCTCGGAAAGCGACAGCGAGGTGGCGGAGGCGAAGTTCAGTTTGCCGGAGTCGAAGAAGTCGAGCATGGTGTCCTGGAGCACCTCGGTCCAGACGTTGACGCCCGAGAACGGCCCCTGGGCGAGCCCTCCTACCACCGCGTTGGCGATGTTGCCGACGCCCGACTGCAGCGGGAGGAGGTTTTTCGGGAGCCTCCCCGCCTTCACCTCGGCCTGGAAGAAGTCGAGGATGTGGGCGGCGATCCGCTCGGAGAGCTCGTCCGGGGGAGCCAGCGGACGGCCGCGGTCCGGCATGTTGGACTCGACGATGGCCACGATCTTGTCGGGATCGCAGGGGACGGTGAGCGAGCCGACCCGGTCGTCGACCCGGGTGACCAGGTACGGCTTCTTGTTGGGCGGGAGCTCGGTCATCACGATGTCGTGGAGCCCCTCGAAGGAAGGGATGGCCGTGTTGATCTCGATGATGAGCTTGTCCGAGTTCTGGATCACCTCCGGCGCCACGCCGACCGATCCGCAGAGGATGATGGAGCCGTCCTCGGCGATCCCGGAAGCCTCGATGAGCCCGAGGTCGAAGCCACCTCCCCTCTCCTTGGTGTAGAAGCCGTAGACGAGATCCTGGGCGTAGAGCGAGAGGTGCTTGTCCCCCATCCTGACCGAGCCGTCGTTGACCTTCTTCTGGACCACCTTCCCGGTCTGGTAGGGCCAGCGCTTGTCGGTCATCCCGAGCTCCGCCCAGCGGTCCTCAACCTCCGCCCCGATGGAGGCGCCGATGAAGAGGTTGAAGCGCATCTTCCCCTGCAGCTTGTTCTGCTCCACGTAATCGGCCAAGGCCAGCGGCACCACCTTGGGGTACCCGACCGGCGTGAAGCCCGACCACCCGAGATCCATCCCGTCCTTGAAAAAGGGAATGGTGTCCTCCGGCCTCATGATCCTGGCGTGCAGGCTCTTCCTCCTGATCCTCGATTGCAGCTCCGACATGACAAACCTCCGTTCTATAATTTCGCCGTCATACAATCCAACCGCCCGAGTGCAGCCGGCTAAAAGGCCAAAAGATTAGAGATCACAATGAGATTCAAGAGAACCAGGCACACCCTTGCCAGCCATACCGCCCGTTTTTTCGATAAAAAGCGTGCTAGAACCGGCATTAACCACCTTTTACCTTAACTGCGGCATACGATATCGTCAGTTTACGTACATGTCAACAAAAAATAGAACATATTTTTATCGATCTCAAACAATCCGAAACTAATCCTCCCCTTAAGGATACGATCGGCCCCTCCCAGCCACAGTGCGGGCACGAAAAAGGGGACCGGCCTCTCTGTGCCAGTCCCCTTTGTGGGACGTCGATCCGGTTATGTATCTGCCGTTCCCCGTCGTTGCCGCTCCCTGCCAGCGAGCGCGTTATGAGGTACCGGCTCCCCTTTTTGTGCCGGCTTTGGCGGCTAACGGCTCCCGGTTTCCACTTGAAGTTTCTGTGCGGCTAGAGCCGGAACTTCCTGACGATGTGTTGCAGGTCGCCAGCCAGTCCCGAGAGGTTGGCGGCCGTGGTCGCCGTCTCCCGCGCCCCTTCCGCGGTCTGGTTCACCACCAGCGTCACGTGCTGTATGTTCTGGGTGATCTCGTGCGTCACCGCCGTCTGCTCCTCCGCAGCCGTGGCGACCTGGCTCACCTGGCCGGTCACCGATTCCACCTGCTCGAGGATGCTGCGGAGCGCCACCTCGATCTGGGCCGCCTCTTCGATCCCCCGCTCGGTTTCCTTCAATCCCCCCTCCATGGAGGATATCGCCGCCGTCGTCTGCTGCTGGATGTCGCGGATCATGTCGCTGATTTCCTTGGTCGCGCGGGTCGTCCGCTCCGCCAGGGCCCGCACCTCGTCGGCCACCACCGCGAATCCGCGCCCCTGCTCCCCTGCACGGGCCGCCTCGATGGCCGCGTTAAGCGCCAGGAGATTGGTCTGGTCGGCTATGTCCTCGATGGTAGCGACGATGGCGCCGATCTGCTGGGAGCGCTCGCCCAGCGAGTAGATGGCGCTGGCGTTCTCGCGGGTCTGCTCGCCGCGCAGCCGGATGCCGTCCACCGTTTTCCTGACCACGTTGAATCCCGACTGGGTACTGTCGGCGGCCTGCTTGGCGCTATCGGCAGTGAGATGGCAGTTATTGGCGATATCGGAGGCGGTGGAGGCCATCTCCTCGCTGGCGGTGGCGATGGTCGCCGTCTGCGCCGCCACCTGGTCGGCCCCCTGCGAGATATGCGAGGAGGTCGCGTTGAGCTGCTGGGATTCCCTGGTGAGCGAGCTCGAGGTATCGGCGATCTGGACGATGATGCCGCGCATACTGCCGATGAAGTGGTTCAGCTTCTCGGCCAGCATCCCGATCTCGTCGCGCCGCTCGCCGACGTCTATCCGCTTGGTGAGATCCCCCTCCCCTTCGGCAAGGTCGGCCACCCGCTCGTAGAAAATGCCGAGCGGCTTGAGCAGGGTCCTCAAGGCGACCACGATCACCGATAGCCCGATGGCCAGGAAGACGAAGCCGATAATGGTGAGCGCCGCAAGCTGCTTGGTCACCGGCGCGAAGATCTCCGCCTTATTGACGGTCACGCAGAGGTACCAGCCGGTGGAAGGGATGCGCGCCCAGGACATGAACTTCGCGTCCCCGTCGGAGCGGTATTCGGCATGCCCGTTAGGAGTGGCGGCCAGTTTGGCCTCCATCCCGGCAAAGTCGGCGGAGACATCCTTGAGGCTCTTCTTGAGAGTGTAGTCGGCGTTCGGGTGGATCAGGATCTTCCCGCTTTGGTCGACCACGAAGGCGTATCCGGTTTGGCCGACCTTGATGGCCAGCACCTTGCTGACGATGTCGTCGAGCTGGATGTCGGAGCTGAGCACGCCGGCAAACCCGGTGGGATAGACGATGGGGCTCATGAAGGAAAGCGTGAGCTTGCCGCTCGAGGCGGCGATGTACGGCGGGGTAAGTCCCGTCTTCTGATCCGCCTTGGTCTGGGTGTACCATGGGCGTTTGCGCGGGTCGTAGTCCGCGGGAGCCTTCCACTCGTCCGAGAAGATCACCGTGCCATCCTCGTAGCCTGGATAGACCTTCTTGAAATTGCCCGCCGCGTTGAGGATCTTGACCAGGTTAAGGATGTACTCCTTGGGCTGGCTGGGGTACTTCGACAGGTCCTTGGCGCCCGCGTCGATGACCGAGAGCTTTCCTTGGATCCAGGTATCGACATTGGCGGCATTGTCCCGGGCCAGCGCGACCTGGCTTTCCTGAAGCATGGTCGCCATGATCTTGCGCGAGCTGACAAAAGCGACCGCAACCAGGATGATGATCGCGGCTGCGAATACCGACACGACGGTGACATTCAGCTTCATTCCGAGTTTCATAGCTCTTCCCTCTTTCTGCCACAACGGCACGATGGCAATCGATTCCGCTTGGCCGTCCTCACTTAAGTGACGCAGCGCGGCTTCTCACTCAACCGGAGCTCTTGATCCAGAGAGGGAGCGGAAAGAGAGTTGAGAGAGAGAAAGCGCGGGCAAGACGGACGGCTTAGCTTTATCGCTGATCGGCGTTTCGAGAGAAATCTTTAGAAATTTCTGAGGGAAGCGACGTGGACTGTTGACCCGGTAGTACATTAGTGTACATTAATTCGATTGGGCATCCGAAAACGCCCCTGGCAACTGCAGACACAACCGGTGACGGAGGGAACGCATGACTGGGCCCCCTGCGGGATCAACGCACCATCCGCTTATCGAAGAGCTGATCTCCCGGGGGCACGAGTTTACCTTCGACCAGGTCATGCGCGTGGCCAGGATGCGTCTCACCGCAGGCAGCGCCGAGGAACTGCCGGAGATAACCTGCCAGGAACGAGTACGCATCCGCCCCGACCTCTCGCTCTCCTTCCCCGCCGGCGACGTATCGCGTGTCGAATCCACTGGTGAAGACGGCGTCGACCTCCTGGTCACCGCCACCTTTCTCGGCCTGTATGGCACATCCTCTCCCTTGCCGGCCCACTACACCGAGGATCTCCTCGACGAGGCCGCTGCCGACTCCTCAGTAACGCGCGACCTCCTCGACCTGCTGCACGAGCGGCTCTATCATCTCTACTTCCAGTGCTGGAGCAAGTACCGCCTCTTCATCAGGATCGCCGAGGAAAAAAATCCCCGCGACCTGGAGAGGCTCTTCTGCCTGATCGGCCTGGGCCATAAGGAGCTGCGAGAGAGCCTGCCGGATGCGGCGTCGCTTCTGCGTTATGCAGCCCTTTTCAACCAGTATCCCCGCTCGGCCACCGGGCTGGAGGCCCTGCTGCGTCAAGCACTCGGGATAGCCAGGATCGAGGTCGAAGAGTGCGTCCTTCGCAAGGCAAAGATCCCCGAGGATCAGCGGATCCGGGTCGGTCTCACCAACGCCGCACTCGGGGTGAACACCGTCCTGGGGAGCGAGATGGCCGACGGAATGGGAAAGCTCCGCATCCACGTAGGCCCTCTCTCCCGCAAGGATTTCGACTCCCTTCTCCCCGGCCCCCCCCGCCATCGAAAGCTCGCCAGCCTCGTCCGCCTCTACCTCCTCGATCCCCTCGACTATGACTTGAAGCTGACCATGGCGGACGGCGAACCCCGCTCCATCGTTCTGGGGGACCCGGAGGCCCCGCGGCTCGGATTGAACAGCTGGTGCGGCGAAGCGCCGGGAGAAGTGAGCGCCGTTTTCCCGATGGCCAGTTCCGCCACGCGCGCCACCTCACCCGCGCCTTCCGAAGATGTCGACGCGGAGGCAGCATCGAAGGGACCGTCAACCCTGGTCGAGCATTACCTGGAAGAACTGGCACGTCTGCGTGAGCTAGCCGCCAGCTATGCCAACGCCCATCCCACCGTGGCCTCCATGGTGCTCGGCAACCCTGCCGACCCGAGCGTGGAGCGTCTCTTCGAAGGAGTCGCCCTCCTGAACGCCCTCCTGCAGCACAAGCTTAATGACGACTGGCCCAAGATCATCCATGACCTCACTACTGCCATAACGCCCGGGAGCTTACGGCCGATACCGGCCACCACCATCGTCGTCTTTTCTCCGAAACAAAACTGCAGTGGACCGGAGTCCATACCCGCGGGAACCGAATTAAAGTCGGTGCCGGTCGACGGAACCGCGTGCAGGTTCACCACCCGCTACCCGGTAGAGATGCATCCTCTGACCGTCACCAGTGTCACCTTCTCCCAGCCACCCGCCAGTTCCCCCACCATTACTTTGAAGATGAAGCTGGCCGCGACCTGCCTGGACGACTGGATGGTGAAGAAACTACGCCTTTTCTTGGCAGCCGATTACACCCGGGCGTCCAATCTCTACCTGGTGTTATTCCGCTATCTCAAGCGAATAGTCCTGGCACCGCTCATCGGCGGGGAGCCGGCAACACTTTCTCCTACCCATCTTAAACCGGGTGGCTTTGACGACTCCGAACGCCTTTTCCCTTCCGAAGGTCACGGGGATACAGGCAAAGAGGTGATGAACGAGTTTTTCATCCTGCCGGAAAAATTCCTTTTCGCCGACCTTGAGGGGTGGGAGACCTGGGGCTGGCGCGGAAAAGGGACCGAGTTCGAAATCCGGTTCGAGCTGAAAAAGCTTCCTTTCGAGCTGCACCAGGTCAGCAGGGAAGATTTCGCCCTTTTCGGAACACCGGCAGTAAACGTATTCGAGCACCAGGCGGAGCCGATTAGCGTAGAGAGCCAACACCGCGCTTACCGGGTACTCCCCGCCGATACGATGTCAGCCGGTTTGGAGATCCACTCGATATCCTCCGTTAGCGGGATAAGCCGGGGAACCAACCGGAAGGTGATATTTGCTACCAGCCATTTAGGGCATCCGGCACCCGCCAACGGCGCCACCTACCGTATCACACCGGAGAGGGGCCCTTTTCACAACGAAAGCCATATCTCCATCTCGTCGTCCACCACCCCACTCGAAGAAGTCAGCACCCTCCTGGTCGATCTCACCTGCACTAACGGAAAGCTGCCGGAACAGCTTCAAGTTGGCGACATTTGCGAGCGGACCGACAGATCACCGAATTCTGCCGATTTCTCAAACTGCAAACCGGTCACGCGGGGCGGCGTTCCGGCCAGGGGCAGCAACCTCCTCTGGAAGGAACTGGCGATGAACGGCCTGAACCTGTCGCTCTTGGACGCAAAGGTCTTGCGGGCAATGCTCCGCTCGTTACCCGGTTGTTCGCCTCCCTTCCGGAGGAGAATGGACCAAACAGATCCAATCACTGCAATAACCTCTGTGCGTGTAACCGAAGCCGACCGCTTGATGGGAAGATCGATGGTGCGCGGATGGGATATCACCATACGGCTGGATGACGCCTCCTTCCTCTCGGCAGGCGATCTTTACCTGTTTGGGGCACTGCTCGACCGCGTCTTGAACGGCTTTGCCTCCGAAGCAAGTTTCACCAGAACGACCATCGAGCCCACACGTGGGGAAAGGTATCAATGGCCTGCGCGACCCGGGCGGAGACCGTTGCAGTAACGGCCCTCCCCCCCCTTACCAGGAGACCATCATGAAGCTCCTTACAATTCTGATCATCACCTTCCTCATGGCAGCATCATCATTTGCGGCTGACATTGCCAGTTCGAAGATAAGCAAACCAGCGCCCACGAGGCTCAACATTAAATTCACCTCGCTGTCCGACGACCACTGCAAAAAAAGCCAAGAGCTTATTGATATCACCGGCGAGGAATATGCCGCTGAATGCGCTGCAGCGGGTAAATGGAGGTTATTCAAGATATATGACAGCGAAGGTCGCTCCTGGATCGACATTTCGAAGGATCGGTCATTATGGAGCCCCATGGATATTATCAGTTACGATCCTCAATATAATTTTGGATATTTCCCTACCGTCGATGGCTTTCAAAATGTCGAATGGATCCTCAATGATCAATCGACGCCAAATTGGGTAATCATAGGAGTTGCTGGCCAAAACCGCAGGGACAACCTACCCGCCACACGTTATTTGATCGTAAAACTTACCGAAACTACAGTCAAAATTTGCGGTTTGACTGACTCTATCAAACAAGCTGAAGAGTTCATAACATCCACCCCCGCCTGTTCTATAACGGTAAACACAACAAAAATACCAGAGATACTAAAAAACAAGTCAGGACGATAAAATCTGGCTGGCCTTTAACCTGTGCATCGACGTTCTAGGGAGACCATCATGAATATTTTCATCGCTCTGATCATCACACTCATCATGACAGCTCCGTCGTTTGCTGCCGACCTTACCGAGAAAGAGCTGGAGGCCTTTCTCGCGGAATGGGTCGCGGCTCAGAACTCAGGGGCTTTCGAGAAATATGCCAGTATGTATTCGAAACAATTTTCCGGGATACGAAGATCGGGAGGAAAAACCGTCAAACTAGACAATAACGCATGGCTGAAAGACAGGAGAAAGATGTTCCAGAAAAGGATGGTGGTGCAGGCAATCAACCCTGAAATTGTGCTCGACGGCCAGAAGTCATCACTCAAATTCGAGCAGGTTTGGGAATCTAGCACCTACAAGGACAGGGGCAACAAGTTATTGATAGTGGCAGTCGAAAAAGACGGCATAAAGATCGTCTCCGAGGAGATGATGGATTCCAAGGTGGACGCAACACAAAATAAGGCTAGTAAAGAGCGCTTGGGCGCAGTGCCTGCTACGCCACTCGTCACCTCCATCGATAGCTCTGCCTGCAAAAAACTTCCCCAAAAAATAGCTGTAGGTTTCGACAAGTTGGGCCTTTACGCCGACGAATGTCCTGCACCTACTGGTTGGCGTCTCTTCTTAGTAGTAGGTGGAGACAGATCTTGGATTGACCTCGGGCATGATCACTCAGTCTGGACAACAGAACAAGAGGTTGTCTACAACGACAAGAACTTCTTCGGTTTCTTCCCCAATGTGACTTCGAAACAAGTTGAATGGGTAGTTGATGGCAATGACGCACCAATATTCTTAATTTTTCCAGTTACAGCCCAAGATCCTCAAAAAGCTGGTCACAGTGTATTGCAGTACTTTGTTGTTACAACCCAAGGTATCCCTCGTTTCTGTGGAACAGCAAAAACTATTAAGGAAGCAGAAAAGATCACTGGTGCAAAAAATTCATGTCCCCCCCTCTCCAAAAGACCATTTTCGTACTAGGGTCTGCTGCCGATAACACAGATTACAAAGAGAGTCACCGATGACAGGACGCGCCCCAAACCTTACCGATGAAGTTTCGGTACCTGAAAATATGAACGTCGGCTTGACTGTTGCGACGCAAGATTTCATGACAACCCTTCTTGGTAGGCCTAGAAAACTGTTGACACAGGAAGATCAGCCTATAACGAATTCTACTCTTGCAGCTCTTATGGTTGAGGCCAATGTTGGCCGTTTCACAGTAAAAGGATTGCGTCCAGCCGTACAGAGTCTCACCAGTGTCATGGTAGATATCGCAAAGGAACAGCCTGCAGTGTATGCCGGGCTGCAGGGATACGGCATGCTGGTCGTCCGAAACATGCGGCCAAACAAAAACAAACCAGGCGCGCCTTCCAAGATAAGTAATCATGCATGGGGGACGGCCATTGACCTGCTGCTGAACAGAAAACTCGACCCATACAACAACGGGAAAACATTTTATGGCCTTACCCTCATTGCACGTATTTTTAACCGCCATGGCTGGTTCTGGGGTGGACGTTACCGTACGTCCGAAGACGCTATGCACTTCGAGGTGAGCAAGGAGAAGTTGATCGAGTGGCAAAGAGCCGGGATGTTGGGCCCCATTTCCAAAAACAGACAAGAAACAATCCCTCCTGCCGGTTCCGATCGGGCCGGCACACCGTCGTCATCACACGACGCGTTTAGCCTGCGCAAAGGCGACAAGGGGCCCACCGTTGCCGTCCTGCAAAACGCCTTGATAACAAGAAAATACCATCTCGCTGCGGATGCCCGCTTCGGAGCGAGAACGGAAGCAGCCGTAATCGATTTCCAGCGCAAACACGGCATCCCCGCCAACGGCATTGTCGGACTTAAAACCGCCTTGTACCTCGGCCTCTACTGACGCGCGGACGGTGAATCCAGCAACATTTTCAGGTAACAAGACAAAATCGGAGGGTATCGCCATATGAGCCGGCCATTAAGTCATCCAACGCCCGTCTTCTCTTTCAGCGTTTTCGGACTCCCAGTCGACTTGCCGGTAGTGAACTTCGATGCTTCCGAATGGATGTCGCTTCCCTTTTCTGTCACCGTCGCTATTGCCACGGCCAGTGAACTCGGCAACCCCGACGACATCCTCGCCAGCCCCGCCCTCCTGACCATTACCCGCAACGACACCGTCATGCGCGGCGACGACCGGTATTTCAACGGTGTCATCCGCAGATTCGAACACACCGGCAAGAGCGGCCGGAAGTTTCTCTACGAGGCAGAGGTAGTGCCGTCCCTCTTCTTCCTCTCGCTCCGCAGGAACTGCCGAATTTTCCAGGATAAGAGCACCCGCGACATCATCGCCACCGTTTTGGAGAAGGCCGGTATTACCTCCGACCGCTACCGCTTTGCCCTCGTCAACACCGACCGAACGCGCGGCAACTGCGTCCAATACCAGGAGAGCGATCTCGACTTCATCAGCCGCCTCATGGAGGAAGAAGGGATCTATTACTTCTTCGAACACTACCAGGACAAACACGTCCTCGTCATGAGCGACAACCAAGCGGTCCACATCCCCATCCCGGGAGACGCATCGATCACCTGCAACCCAGGTGGAGGGATGGTAGCCGAAAAGGAAAGCGTCACCCATTTCACCTTCTCCCACCGGAAGACATCCGACGCCTTCGCACACAGCAACTTCTACTTCAAAAAACCCGGCTTAAACCTCACCACCAAGGAGACCACAGCCAAAGAGCCCCAGTGTGAGGTGTATGAATATGCCGCCCGCCATACGTCCCAGGCCGATGGCGCTGCACTGGCCAAAGTCCGGATGGAGCAACTGGTCGCGCTGGAAAAGCAGGGGCACGGCCACAGTTCCTCATGCCGGCTTACTCCCGGCTACACTTTCCTCCTTACCGATCACCATTCCGCGAGCCTCAACGCCCAATACCTCATCATCGAGGTCTCTCACACCGGTTCCCAACACCAGACACTTGAGGAAACGTCCTCAGGCGGCACCTCGTACGACAACCAATTCACCGTCATTCCGGCCAAGACCCAGTACCGCCCGACCATCCGAAGCTTGAAACCGGCCGTGCCAGGCCTGCAAACAGCCATTGTGGTCGGTCCCAAAGGGCACGAGATCCACACCGACCAGTACGGAAGGATAAAGGTTCAGTTCCACTGGGACAGAGATGGAAAGAGCGACGACAAAAGCTCCTGCTGGCTCCGTGTGGCACAGGCTTGGGGAGGAAATGCCTGGGGAGCCCAATTCATCCCCCGGGTCGGCGACGAGGTGCTGGTCGACTTCCTCGAGGGCGATCCCGACCGTCCCATCGTCACCGGCTGCGTCTACAACTCCGACAACCTCCCCATCAATCCCCTCGAAAAGAGCGTCACCCAAAGCGGTTTCCGAACCAAAACCCACCAAGGCGAAGGCCACCACGAGCTCCGTTTCGACGACGCCAAGGGCGCCGAAGAAATCTACCTCCAAAGCCAAAAAGACTGGAACATCCTGGTCAAAAACGACAAGACCGAAAGCGTCAACCAACACAGCACCACCACCATCGGCGGCAACTGCACCACCACCGTGAAAGCGACCTCCTTACAAGCAGCCGACCAGATCACCCTGACCGCCAACTCCAGGATCACCCTGCGATGCGGCGCTAGCACAATCGTGCTGGATCCTTCCTGCATCGAGATAAAGGGAGTCGTCGTGAAGGTTAACAATTAACCAAAACGGCTCCAACGTTGGCAACTTGACGGAAGGAAAGATTAATTCATACTAACCAATCACCAAATTGAAAGACGACCTAGTACCTCAGGAGGGTGCCATGGGAAAACCAGCCGCACGCGTAGGTGACATGCATACATGTCCTATCACGGAGAATTCCACTTCACATGACGGAGGGCCCATTCTGGAAGGCTCCCCCAACGTCTTCATGGGAGGTCAGCCGGCGGCACGGGTCGGGGATCGTATCCACTGCAACGGATCAGCCGACACCATCATCGAAGGCGAGCCGACTGTGTTGATCAACAACCGGCCAGCCGCGCGCACAGGAGATAAAACTGCCCATGGGGGAATCATCATCGGAGGATGCGGGACGGTCCTGATTGGGACGAGCTCAGGGGGACGCTGTGCCGAGGAAGCTGCCGCCACCGAAAGTCCGCTGATCGTCATGGAGAAATAGGATGCGCGGGGACTCTTGCGAGGATACCGGATCGGCGATGTCTCTGGAGGTGCATCGGTTCCTAAGCCGTCTCAATACACCGCTCTATGCAATCATTGACACCGCCCGAGACCGCAGAACCTTTTCGGTACTGGATGAACTAGACAGCCCCTACGAGATCCTCTACCCCCAAAGACTTGCCTTTGACATGGACGGTCGTGGCCCACACCTGATATGGATGCCCGCCGTTTCACCCAGTCTTGAGCAGCTCATAAAGGCGGGCTGGGGAAATAGCTGGGGGATTTATTTCGCCAGCCCGAGTGACTTCGCCACGGTTCGACGCCACCTGCGAATGCTGCTCTTCGTGAAGCTTTACGATGGCCGGCAAGGACTGTTCAGGTTCTATGATCCGCGAGTGTTGCGAGACTATCTGCCGACCTGCAACGAGAAGGAGCTCGACCAGTTCTTTGGCCCGGTCACCACGATTTACCTTGAATCGGAAAATGACCGGGAGCTGCTTTGCCTTTCGGTCGAGAAATCCACCGATAAAGGGGAGGAACCTTACCCAGGAAGGCTCCTCAGATACCGTTTAAACCTATTCTAACGAGTTCATCATGCTCTCCGGTACAACCAGCCAATGGGGGCGAGGCAAGGGGGAAAGTCATGCTCACGATTCGAAAAGAGCAAATTGAGGCCATGGAACGGGCGGGGATGAAGCGCTTCATAGGCAAAACGATCGACTTCATCAGGACCAACTCCCCTGAGTGGAGGCGACAATCAGACGAAACCCTAACCGCCTTCGTAGAGACCATGATCAGCTTCGCCGAAGAACACGGCCTGCGCAAAGAGATCAGCATTCAAAAGCTGATAGCGTACAAGATTACTGACCAGTTCGCCATCCCCTTGCCATCGCAGTTGGAGCTGATTTTGAGGAGGCCCGGCTTGGACGAAGATAGCAGGTTGGAGTATTTCTTGCGCCAGCTTGAGGACATGTCTCCGCTGATTAAGCTGAGGTTGGAAGACGTGGCGGAGAACTAAACGGCCATATATCAGATATACCCGCTATGGAGTGCCCTCTGCGTCGGGTCAACCCCGGAAGTCGGCTTAGCCAGTTCCGTCACGTAGCACATCAACTTAGCGAGGCGTTGTTGCCATAGACAACGACAAAGGAGGGAGAATTGAAAACCATTCTGTTGACTATCTCGGTATTGATTATGCTGGTAGGTACGGTCGCCGGTGCCCCGAAAACCAAGACAGAGGTGTCCAAGAACGAAACGGCGACGGAGCAGCAGCAGAAGAAGCGCTTCATCGGAATGACGGTGAACTTCATCAGGAAAAACTTCGGCGAGTGGAGCGGCAAGCAATCCGACAGTGACCTGACCAAGTTCATTGAGAACATGATCGAATTCGCCGAAAAACACGACGTGCTCTCAGGGCCCAGCATTCAAAAATTGATCGCGTACAAGATCATATACGACTTTAGTATCCCATTGCCGCCTCATCTACGTTTCATTTTGAAGAGACCAGGCTTGGACGAATATGCCAGGCTGCAGTATTTTGAGCGGCAATTTGAGGACATGTCACCGCTGATAAAGTTGCAGTTGGAAGACAACCTGGAGAGGTTGCCATGACAAAGACGCCCTCGCGAATCGAATATGCAAGCAATTCCCAGGAAGCCGGATCGGTATGTCACCACTGCCAACAACCTCATAGTCAACCAGCAGACAATCCGGCGAAGATACGAGCGGCTATCTTCTTTGACGGAACGCTTAATAACAGGACAAATACCGAGCAAGGCCAGAACGGCATAATCAAAGGTGACAGTTATAAAAATGATTTTACCAACATAGCCATCCTGGAACGGCACTACAATGGAACTGCTGATTATAATTATTGCTTTTCTCAATATATAGAAGGAATTGGCACCGAAGATAAAGAAAGTGACACCGTGAACGGGAAAGCTTTTGGTTGGGGTTCAACTGGGATACGGGGCAAAGTAGAAAAAGGAATTACTAAGGTAATGGAGAACATCACACACCGGCTTGAGAACAGCCAGAGGATTGAATTTTTACATCTCGATTGTTTTGGGTTCAGCCGCGGCGCAGCTGCAGCCAGACATTTCATACATGCTGCCCTTTTCAGAGAAAAAGATACGTTAGTTTCAAAGTTGCAATCGAGCGGTCACTTTGTTGGTGAAGTTAAAATAAGGTTCGTTGGATTGTACGATACAGTCGCTTCATATGGGTTATCAAACCACAACGACACCTTTGATCTCGATTTAGACGCAATAAGACATGCCGAATACGTGGTTCAGTTGGCTGCCGCAGAGGAACATCGTCAACATTTTGCTCTTACAAATATAGATAGCGCACCTCACGGCATCCAGTTATTCCTGCCAGGCTGTCATTCAGACATCGGTGGTGGCTATGCAGACAATGAGGATGAGGTAGATCATCAGGTAATGGTGGTTTACGGGAAAAATGGTCTCAGCACCGCTGACGAAGCTGCTCTCGTGAGAGAGAGGGAATGGTTACTAGCATCGGGATGGTATCATAAGGATGAGATTCAAGAAGTCGATATTTTTAATAGGTTGAAGGTGACTCGAAGGTCGATTAGCAACTGGTTTCATCGAATACCTTTAAAGATTATGGCTGAGCACGCTACTGAGAAAGGTGTTATTTTCCGACCAGCTCTGATGAGAAACTATAAAATTCCTTCTTGTCTCAAAGAAATAGAAAGTTTTATTCTTGGATCACCTATGTCTTCGCCCGATTATTGGTTGAACCTGAACACGGATATGATGAAACGATTGAGGCATGATTTTCTTCATTTTTCTGCTTGTTTTGAGGAATTTTCCGGTTGCAACCTGCCACGGTTCACCAACGATGACCTTGTAAATGGCAGTAGAGAGCGGGAGGTGCTTAATGGCTAGAGTTATATTAATTTTTTTGTTCGTGGCACTATCCTTTTCACCACTCGACGCAGGAGCTTGGGGGATATTCTCTATGTTAACAACAGAAAAGTTTGATTGGCTCCCAACCGAATGTGCCCACCGAAAATTTCCCATGACGTTAATAAAAGGAGACCTGATTCTTAAAGACGGCCACTCGCTATACGTCCCAGCCAAAGCTATCATCGACAACGGATGGGGTGAACTTGGCTCGACCCACATCGTCGGAGAGACGATGAAATCTCTTCCCGTAAAGCTGACGGCTACCTGGTTTTCCTATACAGAGAACAAATTTTTTTCAGGTGATTTCGAATTACCATACGACTCGATCTTGAAGCTAGTTCGGACAATGATAAGCTCTCGAACTGGTAAAAAACCAACAGCTTACTGGTTCCTGGTTGGCTTTGGGCCGGAGGGCGCTGTGTCGGTTTGGGTTGCAGCAGAAGGAATCACCGAAGAAGTGGGTAATTATAAGGCCAAAGAAGTGACTTTGGACTGGAAGGTTGTTTTAGATAATGACGATATCTCAAGATCCGATTACATCAATGAGGTTCTCCGCGACTCGCTTACTTCTCAGCAACAAAAAGAGCTAAAGGAACACGGCGTGCTTCAAGGGATATCCGGTTATTACAGTAAACAGTACAAATACAATCTCTCGGTCGGTGGGCAGACAAAACGGGAACTGTGGCTGAGGACGTTGAATGGGGAGCAAGAATATTTCGATTTTAACCACACTTCGAACGTACGGACCTATCGTGGGTTACCCCAAAACATAACGGTCTACTGGGAAAACAAAACCGGTCTCGGAATCGGTGCACACATTTTCTTTGATGAGGCAGAGATCAACGCTGCCTATAAGAGGCTTTCTGCCGAAACGGGTGATCGTCCTATGGAACTGAAGCTCGAGATCAGCGACAATCCTTGGGTCATCCACAACTCCTTGAACGACGGAAAGTACATAATCCTTCTAAATAAAACGGAGGTAAAACCCTACAGCTTGCCGTGATTGAAGAGAGGGACTGTTTCATTGTGACTCCCCCTACTTTGGTCGTCTGTCGGCCCAGAGGTGACCGCCCCCACACTCCGTCGCTGCCACTCCCAGGAAGAAATCTTCCTGCAACTCGACACGCTGATCGTCGAGCCTGATCATGCCCGGGTTGTCCTCGTCTGGCGGGGAGCCATCAACGTCCACGGCAAAGCCCATGAGTTGGGCGCAATGCGCGTCGCAGTTTAGGCTGAGGCCTTACAGGAGAGAGTAAGAGAGCCGAGCAATGTGGCCGGGCTGTCACCACTAGGCGCGACTCCCACTACGTTGGGCCCAGAGAAAAAAATGGCCCCTGCCCCCGATGCCGGGACAAAGGCCGAAGGTCGCGATCGTTCCGCCGGGGCGGAGGCGACAACTTGACCGAAAAGGAGAAAAAGACACGAACGGGCGGCGATCCGCTCGTGCCTGAGGCGTCGCCCCCGTCCGCGACCGTAGCCCCTCGCCCACCGGGAGAGGGCAGAGGTGAGGGGCAGGTCCACACCCGGAAGCATCAGGGAGGGGTGACGGGAGTCAGTGCGAGTTGAAGAAGCAGTTTATTTACGAGCTTTCCACACCCCATAGGCGGCCATTCCGATGGCGGTGGCGATGTACACCCCCTCCCCTCCCAGCGGCGTGACCGGGATGACGGCACTGGACGGCGGAGGCGGTGGAGTCGCATACACCGTGTCCGCAGCGGCCACTATGGCAAGGGCAATACTCTTTTCCCAAAGCGTCAGTCTCCTCAGCATATTCAATCTCCTTTCATTCATTTCATTCATCACTTGATAGTCAGGGTATGGTTGACCGAGTCGAGGTTGAGGATCCAGTATCCCTTCCATGGCTCGATGACCGGATCGCTCGCCACCGTCCAGGAATCGTAGGTGGTGCCGTTCCACCAGTAGAAACTCCCCCCGATCTGGTTGGCGGCGATGGCGTCGGTCAACGGCTTGCCGTCGATCTGCCAGACGCTCCCGACGTTGGTCTTGTTGACCGTGTTCGGGTTGGCTATCATCGTCCACCCCGGTTTGAGGGGCACGGTGGCGGTGGCAGGCCCCGCCGTCCCGCTGTAGGTGAGCATCGTGCTGCTGTTGATCGCCTTGACGAAGTAACCGTTACCGGGGTTTAAACCGGACACGACGTTGTAGGAGCCGAGCACCGTGGTGCTGTCTTCCGAGGTCGCGCCCGAGGGGACCCACTGGTAGATGACGCTGACCGTGCTGGCGAAGAACCTGGACGGGTTGACCCCGGCGGTCTGGTAGGGCACCGCCACGATGTTCCACCCGTTGTACAGCGGAGTCCGGATGGTCATGAAGACGGTCTCGGTCGGGTCGGTATCGGAGACGACCGAGTACTGGTACACGGTGTTGGGCAGCAGCGCCGAGGTGTCGGTAAAGGTCGTCTCGGTGGTATTGCTTGCCAGCACCTTGGCAGCCCCCCCTGCCGAGATGCGGCTCACGGTGAAGCTGGCACCGGACTTGACCGCCGCGAAGGAACCGCTCGGCGGCCCAGCCACGGCGGGCGGGATGGGTACCGATTTGCTGGCCGTGCAGAAAGCGGTGGAGGCGCCATTGGTGCCGCTGCAGCTCCATCCCCACGGGCCGGAGCCGGAAATGGAAGATGCCGTCCCCGACGAGCAGAGGTTCGAGGCCGGAGCCGACGCGAACGTCTGCCCGTTGGCGCTGCCGCAGACGCCGCTGGTCACCTGCGCGATGATCATGGTGCCGGTGGCGCTTCCTGAGTAGTTGGCATCGCTGACCGTTGCGACCACGGTGTAGCTTCCCACCACGCTCGGGACGGTTGCGCTCCCGTTGTAGGTGATTCCGACCGCCAGGCCGCCCGGCGACGTGCTGGCCGTGGCACTCTTCGCACTCCCGTTGTAGAGCTGGTTCAGCCCGCCGAGGGTCACGGTGGCGGCCGCCTTGGCGATCGTCAGCGTTCCGGAGGCGTTCCCCTGGTAATTGGTGTCATTGACCGTAGCGGCGGCCACATAGCTTCCCGCCGCAACCGGTACCGTCGCGCTGCCGTTGTAGGTTAATCCGACGGCGAGTCCCGCAGGGGTGGTGGTTACGGCCGCCGGGAGCTCGTTGCCGTTGTAGACGCGGGAGAGCCCGCCCAGCGTCACGGTCGCGCTGGCCTTGGAGATCACGAGCGTTCCGACCGTCCCCCCTTCGTACCGGGAGTCGTTGACGGTGGCGAGTACCGTGTAGCTCCCCGCCACGGTGGGGGGGATCACGCTCCCGTTGTAGGTGATGCTGGCCTCGAGGTTCCCCGGGGAGGTGGTGACCGTGACGCTCTTCCCGTTCCCGTCGTAGACCTGGTTCAGGTTCCCAAGCGTCACCGTCGCCGTCATCTTGGCGGCCACGTTGATCGCGACGCTCTTGGAGGTCCCCGCATAGTTGGCGGGGTCGTCGGGGATGAATTCCACCGTCAGCGTTTCCGCACTCCCTACCGGCAGCACGGTTCCCAGTGCCGGTGTATAGCTGAAGGATCCCGGGACGGAGGCGGCTGCGTTCAACTGGGTTGCCGACAGCGGCGTACCGGTGAAGATGTCAGCCGGGTTCCCCCAGGTAATGACCGGTGTCGCCTTCCCGACCGTCAGCGTCCCGTTGAGGTAGCTGAAGGTGTAGTTGTTCGAGGAGAGGTTCCCGACCGTCGCGATGATCGGGTACCCTCCCACCGGGCTCGATGCGGTTGCCGCGCAGGACAGAGCCGGTGCGCCCTGCAGCGAGGCTAAGGTGTCGTTATTGACGAATCCGGTGAAGGTGGCGGTCAACTCCGGGTTGGCCGTGTTGTACGGCCGGGCCGCATCAGCCGCGGTCACCGTGAGGGAAGCCTTCTGGACGTTCAGCGTCAGCTGGTTGGTGGCTGGCGCATAGTTGGCGTCCCCGGCCTGGCTTGCGGTGATGGTGGCCGTTCCCGCACCGGTTATCGTCACCGTGTTCCCGCTGACGGTGGCCACCGCCGCGTTGGAACTGGCGAAGGCAACCGGGTTGCCGGAGGCGCCCCCGGTTGCGCTGAGGTCGAACGGGGCGTCGCCGTACACCTTGCCGGGGACCTCCCCAAGAACGATGCTCTGGCTGGCCTGGTCGATGGCGAGGGTAGCGCCCACGAAGGCGAAGCTGTAATTCGCCGCCGAAAGCGATCCTTGGGCCACCGTGATCGGGTAACTCCCCACCAGGCTTCCGGCGACGGCGGTGGTGCCGATGGCCGGAGTGCCGGTGAGAACCGCCTCGGTCTGGCCGTTGACGAACCCGCTGTAAAGGTAGGTCAGTGGCGGGTTCGGCGCATTGTAGGCGCGGCTGGCATTCTGGGCGGTGACGGTGACGAGCGCCTTGGCTACGTTGAGATCCTGCTGCGCGGTGGCGGAGGCGTAGTTGGCGTTCCCCGGCTGGCTGGCGGTGATGGTGGCGGTACCGGCCCCGACGATGGTCACCGTGGCCCCGCTCACCGTGGCGACGGATGAATCGGAGCTCGCAAAGGTCACCGGCTCGCCCGAGGCGCCCGGGGTGAAGGAGAGGTCGAAGTCCGCGGCGCCGTAGGTTTTCGCAGGGACCGGGTTGAAGGTGATGGTCTGGCTGGCAAGCCCAACCGCAAAGGTGCCGTTGACGAAGGCGAAGCTGTAGTTAGCCGCAGTCAGGGTGCCGAGCGCCGGGGTGAGGGTGTAGCTTCCGGCGGGGCTGGCCGCGTCCGCGTTGGTGCTGAAGGACGGCGCGCCGGTGAGTACCGAGGCGGTCTCCCCGTTGACGAATCCGGTGTAGGTGGCGGTGAAGACCGGATCGGGGGCACCGAAGGCGCGGTTGGCGTTGCCGGCGGTGACGGTAAGGAGCGCCTTGTCGACGGTCAACGGCTGGGCGACCTCGGCAGCCTGGCTGTAGTTGTCGTTACCCGCCTGGCTCGCCGTGATGGTGGCGGTACCGGCCCCGGCGATGTGGATCAGCCCCCCCGCGGTGATGGTGGCCACCGCCGGATCCGAGCTCGTGTAGGTGACGGCGTTCCCCGAGGCTCCCCCGACTGCGCCCGGTCCGAAGTCGGCATCCCCGTAACTCTTATTGGAGAGTGCGGAGAAGGCGATCGACTGGGCAGCCGGTGCGATCACCAGGGTGACGTTGGCGCTTCCCTGGTAATTGGCATCGTTGACGGCGGCGGCCACGGCATAGCTCCCGGCCCCGGCCGGTGCCGAACTGGAGCCCGCGTAGGTGATGGTGACGGCCAGCCCGCCGGGATTGGTGGTGACGGTCACCGCTTTAGGCGTCCCGTCGTAGGTCTGGCTGAGCGCCTCCACGGTCACGGTGGCGGCGGCCTTCCCGACTTCCACCTCCACGCTTCCGGCGGCGCTTAGGTAGTTGCCGCGGTCCTCCGGGGTGAAGGTGACCGGCGCGCGGTAGGTCCCTGCCGCCGAAGGCACGGTCGAAGGGGTGGTGAAGGCGAAACTGCCCGGCACCGAGGCCGTCCCGCCCGAAAGCGTCGAGGAGGAGAGCGCCTGGTTGAAGGTGATCCCGCTCGCGGCAGGCAAGGTAGTGATGGTTGGCGTCGCCTTGGCCACCGCGACATTGACACTCCCCGCCACGGTGTTGTAGTTGCTGCTGTCGGGCGTAAAGGTGATCGACGCGCTGTACGTCCCTGCCGCCGGAGGGATCGTCGAAGGTGCGCTGAAGGCGAAGCTGCCGGGCACCGAGGCCGCCCCGCCGGAAAGGGTCGAGGAAGAGAGCGCCTGGTTGAAGGTGATCCCGCTCGCAGCCGGAAGGGCCGTGATGGCCGGGGCCGCCTTGGCCACCGCCACCTCGACGCTCGCCGTCACAGCGCTGTAGTTGCTGCTGTCCGGGGTGAAGGTGATCGCCGCGCTGTAACTCCCCGCAGCCGAAGGCACGGTCGAGGGGGTGGTGAAGGCGAAGCTGCCCGGCACCGAGGCCGCTCCGCCCGTGAGGGTCGAAGCCGAGAGGGCCTGGTTGAAGGTGATCCCGCTCGCCACCGGCAGGACCGTGATGACCGGGGACGCCTTGGCCACCGCCACGTTGACGCTATCGCTGACCGTCCCGTAATTGGTGGTGTCAGTCGGGGTGAAAGTGATCGAGGCACTGTAACTTCCTGCTGCCGGAGGTATCGCCGACGGAGTGGTGAAGGCGAAGGTCCCGTCCACCGAGGCGGTCCCGCCGGAAAGGGTGGAGGCGGAGAGCGCCTGGTTGAAGACGATCCCGCTCGCGGCCGGAAGCGCCGTTACAGCCGGGGTCGCCTTGGTGACGGTGAGCTTCCCGTTCACGTAGCTGAAGTCGTAGTTGTTCGAGAAAAGGTCCCCGACCGTGGCGAGGATGGTGTACTCCGCCACCGGGCTCGAGGCGTCGGCCGCGCAGGAAAGCGAAGGCGCCCCCTGCAGCGAGGCGGCGGTGTCGTTGTAGGCGAAGCCGCTGAAGCTTGCCGTGAAGGCCGGATTGGAGCTTCCGTACGGGCGGGTCGCGTCGGCCGCGGTCACCGTGATGGTCCCCTTGCCGACATTCAGGGTCTGCTGGGCGGTGGCCGGGGCGAAGTTGGCGTCCCCCGCCTGGCTCGCGGTAATGGTCGTGCTCCCCGCGCCGACAATGGTCACCCTGCTCCCGTTAACCGTGGCGACCGCGCTGTTAGAGCTTACGAAGGTCACCGGGTTCCCCGAGGCGCCGCCGGTGGCGGAGAGGTCGAAGGCCGCGTCGCCATAGACCTTGGCGGGTACCGCAGTGAAGCCGATGCTCTGGCTGGCCTTGCCGACGGCGAGGGTCCCGGGTACGTACGTGAAGCTGTAGTTGACGGCGGAGAGAGTACCCTGGTCGACGGTAATGGGGTAATCGTCCACCGGACTGTCGATGACGGCGGTGGTGGAGATGGCCGGGGAGCCGGTGATGACGCCCTGGTCCTCGCTGTTCACGAAGCCGCTGTAACGGTAGGTGAGCGGCGGGTTGGCGGTGTTGTAGGCGCGGCTCTGGTTGTCCGCGGTGACGGTGATGACCGCCTTCGCCACGTTGAAGGTCTGCTGTGCGGTGGCCGGGGCGTAGTTGTCGTTACCGGCCTGGCTGGCGGTTATGGTGACGCTACCGGCGCCGGTGATGGTGACCGTCTTCCCGCTCACCGTGGCGGCCGCGGTGTTGGAGCTCTCGAAGGTGACCGGCAGTCCGGAAGCCCCCGGTGTGTAGGAGAGGTCGAAGCTCCCATCTCCGTAGTTCTTCGCACCGATCGGGTTGAAGGTAATGGTCTGGCTGGCAAGGTCGACCGCGAGGGTCCCTTTGACGAAGACGAAGGTGTAGTTGACCGCGGCGAGGGTCCCCTGGCCGACCGTTATATCGTAGCTCCCCTTGGGGCTGTTGATATCGGCGGTGGTCGTGAAGACGGGGGCGCCCGAGATCACCGAAACGGTGTCGCCCTTGACGAAGCCGCTGTAGGTGGCGGTGAAGGGAGGGTTATCCGTGCCGAAGAGGCGCTGCTTGTTATCGGCGGTGACGGTGATGACGGCAGGGTCGACGGTGAAGGGCTGGGCAACGTCGGCAGCCGCACTGTAGGTGTCGTTCCCCGCCTGGCTGGCGGTGATGGTGGTATTTCCCGCCCCGGTGATGTGGATCAGCCCGCCCGCGGTGATGGTGGCCACTGCCGGGTTCGAGCTTGTGTAAGTAACCGGGTTCCCGGAGTCTCCCCCGTTTGCCGCCGGGCTGAAATCGGAGGCGCCGTAGGTTTCGTTCCCGAGCGGGGCGAAGGCGATGACCTGGGCCAGCTTCGTCGTGGAGGTGGAGCTCGAAACCTGGAGGGCTGCGCTGTAGTTGCCGTTACCCGCCTGGTTGTAGTTGACCGTGCAGGTACCGGCGGTGCCCGACATGGTGATGGCGACCGTGGAACCGGCGCCGGTGCTCGTGCCGCTGCCGCTGCATACGCCACTGGCGGTTATCGCGACCGGCAAGGATGAATCGGCGTGGGCCGCGACGTTGAAGGTGGAGTTGGGCGCTGCGGTCGCGGGAGCGGCGGTATCGACGGCAATCGCCTGGCTCGCCTTGCCGACCGCGACGTTCACGTTACCGCTGGCGGTATTGTAATCGGTCCCGTCATCGGGAGTGAAGGTGATCGCAGCGCTATAGGTCCCCGCTGCGGAGGGAACCGTCGAGGGGGCGCTGAAGGCGAAGGTCCCGGGGGTCGATGCCGCTCCTCCGGTAAGGGTTGATGCCGAGAGGGGCTGCTTGTAAACGATCGCGGAAGCAGTGGGAAGAGTCGAGATGGCCGGGGCCGCCTTGTTCACCAGGACGGTAGTCAAACCGGTCACGCTGTTGTAATTGGCCGTGTCGGAGGGGGTAAAGGTCACTCCTTGAGAAGCGGAACCGGCACCCGGATAGGTCCCCGGAGAGGTGAAGGCAAAGTTGCCAAGCACCGCCGCGCTCCCTCCCGTCAGCGTTGAGGATGCGAGGTTTTGACCGTAGGTGATAGCTGAGGCCGTGGGCCAGGCGCTCACGCTGGGATTTCCCTTCACGATGGTCAGGGTAAACGTGCTGCTGACCGAATTGGAATCCTGGGTAACGGTTATCGTGTGAGATCCAGCCGGAGTCGTTCCGTCGGTCGAGCAGGTCATGGGGGCTGACGTCTGCCCCATTGGGACCGCGGCTCCGCCGTTGAAGACGCAGGTAAGGCCGGCTAGGGTGGAGGATGAAAAATTTGCGGCCCCGCCGGAACCGTTGCTCCAGGAGATGGTCAAGGTGGCATCGATCCCACTGGTGGCAACCCCGTAAGCAAGGTTGTTCTTGGCGAGAGTTCCAACCGAAAAGGAACTGATCTTCTGCTGGGCCGCCCCGGCGGGTGTCGCC
The DNA here is from genome assembly GCF_023652955.1 of Geomonas sp. Red32. GTDB lineage: Bacteria > Desulfobacterota > Desulfuromonadia > Geobacterales > Geobacteraceae > Geomonas. The sequence continues at coordinate 174,785 of NZ_JAKLOY010000011.1, forward strand.
GTCAAACTAAACAGCAGGATCGGCAGTACCGCCAGCATCCATTTGGAACAACGCGTTTTCAATTCCACAGGTTCCCTCCTTCGATAAATACAGGTGATGCATTACATAAAACCGGAAGCGCCGCTGGCCGGAAACGGACGCGATTGCCGCCACCGAGACGCAAAAAATTGGAGGTTGGTCTCTTCCCTGAGCTCGCCTGGAGGCGGAGCCGTTACTTTTGGAACAAAAAAAGGCCGAATAACGCCCGCGAACGGGTACATTATTCGGCCTCTTATTACGATGAGCCCAATATTACAACTATCTAATAAATTTCAAAAACCCAGCAAACACAAGCCAGCTTTAAGCAGGTAAATCTAATGCAATCGATATGCCCGTCCCTAACATACGGGAAACCGGAGCCCATCCCACCAGCGCCACCAGGCATCCCCGGCGATATGGCGGAATTTCAACGCCATTTCACCGTTCGCGTCCCGGCCACCTTACGGAAACGTCAGGAGCCGGAGTTGGAAGCCTTCCGCCCCCCATCGCCGATCAGATCATGGACAGACTTGTATTCGATCTTGCGGGGACTGCCACTGGCGTAATGGATAGTGACGCTTCCATGGAATTTCGTCGCTTCGAGCTGTCTAAGAATATCGTCCAAGCAAAGCTCTGCTCTTCTTTTCGCGCTGTTCATAGCCTTGCCTCCAAGCATGTAGTTCACACACTTCACGGCGTCTCGTTTGAAGTCTGCATCTACAAACAAATCCCCGATTACTCAGGACGCGTCCTTATCAATGGCACGCGATTTAGTGTATGTTTAATTAACTTTGTCGACTATACACCACACAAACAGCGAAACAAAATTACATGCATACAGTAATCGTAATTTTTTGATCGGTATTACTATGTGGCTATCCTGACTGTCAAGAGAAATAAAAATATCACTAATATGACCCAAACCGCCTCAATAAGGGTCACAAATCCGTACTAGGCAATTTCAAAACAGTGTAACAGTTCATCATCTTTGACCTTCCGGGAAGAGCCTTTCATCGGCCACCCCACATAAGTCGGGTTACAGTTTGCAAATTAACTTATTTTTTTTAATTTTTCCGATACGGGAACGTTACCCTTGGCGCACGCCCCCCAGCTTCATGGGAGCTTGCCGCCCGAGGCAGCCCAAACCGCGGTTGCGTCGCGAGGGCGTTTCCGGCGGCCCTCTGTCCAGCATGGGACGGACAGATGAAGCCAATCCCGCCCAAGCCGATCCTCCCCCGGTATCCGCGCACAACCGCCCGCCAGCTCCCACCGGGCTACGAGCGCCTCCAGTCCCCCACGATCTACGAATTGCCGCTGGAAAACTACGACGGGACCAAGGGTGGCTACCACAACCCCGACTAAAGGGGACGAGATCCTGAAGAAGGCGCCGGTGGGGGAATAGTGGGAGAGTTGCAGGCGGCGCGCAGGTAGGCCGCCTGCAACGGTACGGAAGGAAAGAAGTGGCCGGAAAGGGGGACTGGCACCGCGGCGGAGCCAGTCCCCCCTTTCATTTAAGGAGAGGGCATCCGGTAGCCGAGCACCCTGCTTTTCGGAAATTCGGCGAGGCAGACCTTGTCCCCCTGGTTTCCGCCCAGCAGGGTAACCGTCGCCGCCGACTCTCCCACGTAGAAACCGACGTGCCCCCCACCTTCGCGGCTGAGGACCGCGACGCAGCCCAAGCACGGGGTGTCGATCTTTTTCCCCCACTCAAGCCATGAGCGGGCAGCGGCGCAGTCGGTCCCCTCATACCCCGCCTTCTCCATGCAGTAGTTGACGAACGAGGAGCACCACGGGGTCTCGTCGCAGGAGCAGTACGGCTCTCCCAGGCTGGTCGATTTCAGGTACTGCACGATCCGGGCATTGTTGGCGAATCCCGGCACCTCGTGGACCCCCTTTTCCCCCTCCGCGATCCGCAGCCAGACCGGAGCATCCGAGGGGGGAGCCAGCGCGGTCAGGAACTTATGCGCTGCCCACCCGGCTTCGCCCCCTTCGCGCCGGACCTTGAACCAGTAGTTGTCCGCCGAGGCCTCCATAAAGATCACCTGTTCTTTCTGCCTGAGGATGTGGAGCACCCTCGCGTCGACACTGGGCCCCTCGCGCAGGTTCAGCGAACTTGCCGTCACTACCATTTTCTGGGTCATCCGAAACCTCCTTGCGTCGCGTGATTATTTATATCTTCAGCTTGGCCAGGATATCGAGCGCGTAGACGCCGATCCCGCCCAGGGGAACCAGCAGCGCCTGGACCACCGCGTTCTGGGTAAAGGGGGCGAAGGCCCCGTCCCGCATCGAGGCGACCAGGTGCTCGAGCGCCGCCTTCCTCGCCTTTTCGGCGGAGCGGCGGAGCTGGCAATGCCGGAAACACATAGCACGGTACACGGTTGAAGGGGGACGCTGGGGAGGATAAAGCAGTCAAACCTGATAATTGTAGCAGGAAGGCAACGTGTTAACAGTGCCCGCGCGCGGGCGACAAAAAAGAGCCCCTAATCTCTTGGTTGGTAGAGACGGGGCCCAATCTTCGGACGGATCGGAGAGTAATAAGCTAGGGGACCATGATGCTAACCATTTCCGACCAGGGACCTTTTTTCCCCTTGGCGAGTACATAACGGCCCCTCAGGTAGGCCCTTTTGCCGGAGATCAGGCCTGCCATCTGGAACTTGGCGTGGAAGAAGGAATCGAAGCGCTGCCAGTTGCTCTCGTTGCTCGGGTCGTCGTAGGTAAGGTGGACTTCGATCCCTTTTTTCGCACCGCCCGGCACCTTGCATTGCACCGTATTCAGGATCTTGTCGACCGCCTGAAGCTGAAGGGAGGGGGACGAGGTCTCCGACAACTTGCTGCTCGGCTTCGTTTTCAGCGAGCTAAGGGTGTGCAGGCTGAACCTCGCGGGGAGGCTCGGATCCTTGCGGGATGCCAGTTCAACCAGATCGAGGAAGCACCCCATGGTCTCATTGAACTCCTTCCTCTGGGCTTTCCGGTCTTGGGTGGTCTGGGGGGGCTCGTTCGGGTGAGCCGCCTCGTACTTGGCCTTGAATACATCATAAGCAGTCTGCACCTCGGCCGGCTGGTGAAACTGGGCCGGAATCACCGAGAAGGGTGAATCCGGGCTGTTGTAAACCGCCACTGCAGGTCTCATCAGGGACAGGGCATCGGCGTCGGCAAGCGGCGCCAGTAAGCTTTTCCCTTGTGACATATACACTCCTTTCCAACCGTTTCGATCCGTCGATGGTGCCAGTATACCTCGGTCAACAGAAATGTGAATTTTTTTTAATTTTTTATCCTTTTTCCGGAGATTTTCTCCCCCTCAGCCGTTTTCTCCTCGAGGTTCCCTCCGAAAAAGGTTGATTTCCTAGGATTTTGAGTCGGCTGACGGAGAAAAAGGATCCGCCTGGAGATTTCGCGGAGGCGATCGGAAGCAAAATGGTAGGATTTTCGGAGAAAAAGAACCAAAAAGTGGGGAAAAGAGATCAAAACCGGGGCAAACAGCACCGACTCGTGCCGCATATGAGGCCTCATTAGCGAAAACGCCAGCAAAAAGACAAGATTCGGGATGAGAAAAGGTAAAAAACGGAGTGAAATAAACAGAAAAAGGACCAGTTTTCGGAAAAAACGACTCGTTTTTACCGATTTTTGGTACGTTTTGGGGAAAAACCGCTTAAAAACAGCTCCAAAAGCCGCTAATGAACCTTATTTGGGGCAATTTGCCTCCTCAACCGGTGGCTATCGGCGGGGGCATAGGCGTAACAGGGCGACTGGTACGACGTCCGTCCCCATGATGCTAGTACCCCCAGTGGTAGCCGATCATCCCGAGCAGGTGGAGGCCACCGGCGTCGAGGTCCCTCCCTGCCAGGGTTATGTACCCCCGCGTGTACTGGAGCTGGACGCCAAGGTCCAAGGATCCTACGAAGTTCCAGTAGAGGCCGGCGTCAAGCCAGAAACCGGGGCCCGCGCTGCTGTGTTCGTTCGTGGTGTCGCCGGCTTGGTTCGTGCTGGTGGTCGAGCCGACGATTGCCAAGCCGCCGCCGGCGAAACTGCGCAAGCTCGGATAGGTACTGTCGACCCAGAACTTCCGAATGCCGAGGTTGACCTCCCACACGCCCGAGGTGTTGCCTGCCATCCCGTCGGGGACGTAATCGGAGTAGGTAAGGAGCATCTGACAGGCAAAGCTGACCGGCCAGCTCTCCTTCTGGACGTCGACATCCACCAGCCCGATTTCCGCCTGGCCGTCCGCCGGAGCCCACCCCGACTCCATGAACTTGTACCCGAAGACATAGCTCGCATGCCCCTGCCAGCGGTCGGCCTTGACGGGGGAAGGTATCTCCATCGCTTCGCCCTGTCCGGCTGGTTCCGCCGCCGCGGTTATCCCGGTGGCAGCAACCACCCAGAGGGCACACGCCAGTAATAGGAACACCCGTCCAATTACACCTTTGCTTCGCAACATAAGCGCCTCCTTTCAGCGTAAAGGCAATGGCACATGGTTGCTTGAAGATGGCAACTGTATCTCGGGATTGAAAGCTCAGTTATGTCTGTGAGTGGGGGAGTAAAGCAAGTGTACTGCGAGGCTGTGTCAGTTCAATGGGCTCTTCTTTCCATAGACCGCCCTCCTCCCCTCAATGCGCCGATCCGGCAGCCAATTACGGGCGAAAGCCTGTGGGTAAGGTCTTTACCCTTGATCCTTTAGCGACAGGTACGGGCCCATTGAAAATTAAAGAATGAGTCGTGCCGAGCCCTGCTTAGCCAGACCAGCCAGAACCACCGGTCCCACCTGGAGCCCCCCACTTCAGCTGTTTAGGTAAACCAAAATTGTTTTTACAATGGAAAACTTTAAGGGTAGGATGCTATGGCATTTCGCAGGCCGTTAATTCTATAGCAAGACAAAGGATTTGTACGTGGAGGAACTAGAATTCGTGGGAAAGACTTCTGAAGATTGCGTTGTAGCAGATCAGGTAACCCCTCTTAAATCTCGAGACAGTTTCACCTCTGGACTTGGCGTCATCGCCGCCACCCTTGGCTCGGCCGTTGGACTTGGCAATATCTGGAAGTTCCCGTCGCTCACCGGACTAAACGGGGGAGCCGCTTTCATCATCGTCTACATTCTCGCCGCCTTCATGGCAGGGGTACCGGTCATGATCGCCGAATTGATGCTTGGCCGCCGCTCCCGCTCGGATGCCCTCACCACCTTCCGGGTCCTGGAACCTAAACGTGCCCAGTGGGGACTGATCGGGGCGGCCGGAGTCCTGTCGGCCTTCCTGATCCTCGCCTTCTACACCGAGGTCGCCGGATGGGTCATCGCCTACGTCTTCAAAGCCGCCTCCGGTAGTCTGCTCTCCACCGATCCCAAAGTAACCTCAGCCGCCTTCGAGAAGCTCATCGCCGACCCGGTTCAGTCCGTGTTCTGGCAGTGCATCGTGCTGGTCTTTGTCGGCGCCATCATCATCGCGGGTGTCTCCAAGGGGATCGAAAAAACCACCAAGCGGCTGATGCCGGTGCTCTTCGCGATCCTGGTCATGATAGGGGTGCGCAGCCTGATGCTGCCGGGAGCCGCCGCGGGGCTCAACTTCCTTTTCCGTCCCGACTTCTCAAAGGTCACCGGGGCCGTGCTCCTCACCGCGATGGGGCTTGCCTTCTTCAAACTCTCCGTCGGCATGGGCACCATGATTACCTATGGTAGCTACTTCACCAAAGAAGAGAACATCCCCCTGACCGCGCTGCGCGTCATGCTCGCCGATCTCACCGTCTCCATCCTGGCTGGGATCGCGATTTTCCCGGCGGTCTTCACCTACGGATTCAAGCCGGAGGCCGGGCCATCGCTCCTCTTCATCACCATTCCGGCGGTCTTCTCGCAGATCCCCTTCGGCAGCGCCTTCGTGATGCTGTTCTTCGTGCTGGCGGCCATCGCAGCGACCGGAGCGATGCTTTCCATCATGGAAGTGCCGGTCGCCTACCTGCACCACCGCTTCTCCATGTCGCGCCTGAAGGCCACCACAATGACCGTGATCCTGCTGGCCCTGATCGGTTCTACGGCTGCGCTCTCGAACAGCGTCCTCGCCGGGGTGAAGCCGTTTGGGATGACCTTCTTCGACCTGTACGATTTCCTCACCTCCAACCTTCTGATGCCGGTTGGCGGTTTCTTCATCTGCCTCTATGCCGGCTGGGTGTGGGGCCCGCAAAAGGTAAAGGAGGCGCTATCCAACGACGGCGAGCTGAAAAACGGCGGCGTTATCACCCTCTTCCTCTACCTCCTGAAATACGTGGCTCCGATATCGATCGGCATCATTCTGCTCCGCGGCCTGAAGATCATCTAGCAGATCCCCTCCTCCGCCCGTACGAAAAAGGGGACTGGCTCCGCAAGTGCCAGTCCCCTTCGTCAAACGCGAATCCACTTTATAACCTCCCCCCGCCTGTGCCGTTTTTCAAACCCACCATGCCACCAGGTCCCCTCCCCCTTCCGCGGATGGATGAACCTGCCAGTGGAGATTACAACAATCCAAACCTCCCCCGGGCCAGCGCCGCCTGCTTCGGTAGTCGCTAAGGCTAAAAACACAAAGGGCCCAAAAGGTTCATGATCTGCTGAAAAAGGAAATTTCACAGACGAGCCCCCAGATGGGCACCGTTCAACTCCTTGCCTTCCACATTCGGGCCCTTTCAATTCGCCACAGAAAATCCACCGGATGCCGCATTGCAGACCCATCGAAATCTGGTAAATTTATCTGTGCTCTCATGTTGTAGCCGTGCAAGTTACGACTATGCCGGTAGCGACGTGTTAAAAGACCTTCTCACGAAGGCGCCCTCCGAAGCAGTTGTGCTCGACCAGGAGGTTCAACCCATGTATTTTGCCGTCCAGTTTCCGTTTGCAGATCTACGCGAATTTCTCGGTTATAAGGGGGTAGCCACTCCAAAACTTTCACCGCCTGCGGAAATCGGAAAAGACTTCATTCGCACCTCAGGTGTCTTAACCCAGCGATGCAAGGGTGGAATACGAGAATGGCCGGGGGAGGATGTTTATTGTGGTGCGGCATTAGCCCTACGCTTTCCTAATCACCTTGGCTTGGCCCAATTGGGAACTGGTTCCCTGAAAGCAAAAGTAGTCAACGCCTACCGTCGATTCTATTCTTTTGGCCCCGTCTCGCGCTTCGAAGTCACTTTGCAACTTGATGTGGAAGACGCCGATGCTAAAGGAGTTTCGGGCCAAGAATGGTCAGTTTTGCTGACAAACTTACTTCGGATTCCAATGCACAAGAGGAGAACGCAGGGAAACCATTTGATCACGAGTGCATCGCAGTCGAATAGGAAGCCGCATATCGTCAAATTGATTCATGCGAGCAAAATACTTTCTGAGGTGTATCTTGCGGCCACCACAAAACGTAAGATAGCGCCCCAAGATGAGCAACAGCCATGGTGGTACTGTCCAGGAACTCCGGCTGTTATTATTGAGGTCGCCCAACCATCTTTGATCACAAAAGCTCTACCGTATACACGGCATGTTCTCGATGTGCCAGAGGCCTCAGCTTCGATATTTCATACTTGGTTGATAATCGATGGTCAATCTTGCAGTACTTGGCTGATTGCCACTGGCCAAGGAGGGGACCCGGATGCTACTAGAAGGCTTCGCATCTGCTTGACACGTATGCATGCCGAGCGAGAGTGCTTGAACCGCATACTTTGTAACATCGGAATCGGCCCAGGGTGTAAGCTAACGTTGGGAGAGAACCTTGACCAATTGGATCAAATCGCTGAATATCTAGAGGAGGCTCTGCCAACAATTCAGAAGGGGAAACGCCTAGGTATCGAACAAATTTCTTTGTTCAATGCAGTACATGATGCTTTCGAAGTTGCAATTCCGGGGAAAGACGCAACACTTCAAAATCTTCACTGGCAGTTAGCGGAGCGGGTAAAAAAATATATTGACCGAGCTCAAGAAGGACGAATTGCCTATATTTTGGGAGGGCAGATGTCAACCAAAATTCAGATTGGTAACGTCAGCGTAGTTGGTGATATCAACGTAGTAACGGCAAATCAAATAGTTAACAGCTTTAATAAAGTCAAGGGGCTGGACGCATCCAGCGACCTAAAAGATAAGCTGGAAAACCTCCATGTCGAAGTTACTCGGCTTGCAAAGGAACTTCCACCTGATGCCGCAGAAAATCTTGCGAAAGACCTCAATTCACTCACTACTGAAGCGGTCTCGACGAAACCTCGTAAAAAGTGGTATGAAATGTCAGCTGAAGGGATTTTGGAGGCGGCAAAATTTGTCGGAAGCATGACAGAACCTGTTGGCAAGGCTGTGAAAGCTGTTCTTGCTTTATTAGTGGCCATAGCAGGTTGATCTTGGTGGCCTGATCTGGTCTTCGGACAGAAAATTGAAAGGTTGGGTGACACCTCGGGGGGAGAGGGCACGGGCGATCTCATCACTGGAGAAACGCAACGATTTACAAGACCGGTCAGGTCATTCTTGTTCCTTCCCAGGGGACAACCGGGACGCTTATGCGTTGCATGCGTTTCCTGCGAACATTGATCTTGTTCTCCTCTAAGATCCTCGTAATTCCAGAAGCGCAAAAATCGCCTCTACATCCCCTCGATTCCACCCTTTATAACATCACCCGCCTGTGCTCTATTTCCAACCCGCTATGCCACCAGGCCCCCTCCCCCTTCCGCGGATCGATCAACCTGCCAGTGGAGATTGCAACAAATCCAAACCTGCCCCCGGGCCAGCGCCGTCTGCTTCGGTAGTCGCTAAGGCCAAAAACACAAAGGGCCCAAAAGGTTCATGATCTGCTGAAAAAGTAAATTTTACAGACGCGACCCCAGAAGGGCACACTGATCTTGCCCAGCAATAACGGACACGAAATTAAGCGGCTTGTCTGGCCTCAAACGCTGCCGGGCTGATGTTGCCATTGGCGCTATGACGGCGGTTACGGTTGTAGTCAACCTCGATGTATTCAAAA
>NZ_JAKLOY010000012.1 GCF_023652955.1 Geomonas sp. Red32
CCATCCTGTCGGCGGTCATCTTCAACGCCATCATCATCCCGATCCTGGTTCCGCTGGCCCTGAAGGGGACCAAGTTCCGCCCCATGCCGGCCGAGAAGCTGTTGATCAACAACCTGCTGATCTACGGAGTCGGGGGGATTATCGCCCCCTTCATCGGTATCAAGGCTATCGACCTTCTGGTCGGGCTGTTCGTCTGACATAAAGGAGCGAGGCAATGAGAGAGTTACGTCCGGCACTGTTACTGTTCATACTTTTCACCATCATCTGCGGCGGGATCTATCCGGCGGCGGTGACCGGGATCGCCACCGTCATCTTCCCCGGCGAGGCCAAGGGGAGTTTCATCGAGGACGGCCAGAAGAAGGTGGTTGGCTCGAAGCTGATCGGCCAGCCATTTTCGGACGCCAAATACTTCTGGCCGCGCCCGTCCGCGGCCACCGACTTCGCCTACAACACCATGGGCTCGGGCGGCTCCAACTCCGGCCCGACCAACCCAGACTTCATCAAGGCGGTGGGGGACCGGGTGAAGGCGCTGAAGGATACCGGCGTCTCCGGGAAAATCCCCGCCGACCTGGTGGAGGCCTCGGCCAGCGGTCTCGACCCCGACATCTCGCCGGAATCGGCGGCGTTGCAGGTGGCCCGGGTGGCCAAGGCCAGGGGCTTGAGCGAGGACGCCGTCAAGAAGGCGGTTGCCGGCCACACGAAGGCGCGCACTATCGGCTTCATCGGTGAGCCGAGGGTGAACGTGCTGGAACTGAACCTGGCGCTGGACGCGTCCAAATAATAGTGGTTGAACGGAAAGGGGACAGGCATCTGATGGGTGCCAGTCCCCGTCTTTACACAGCGGATTAAGCCTAAAGGGTCATGGGGTAACCCAAACGCCTTTGGCTTGATCCGCCTTTATCCGTTCAATCCGTGTCATCCGTGTTCTATTGCATTTGACTTTGGTTCTATCGCCTTAGACTTAGGTGGTGATCGATTATGAGAAACGACGAAGACCTCCGCCCGTCGCCCGAAACCCTCCTGAGGGTTGCCCAAGCCGAGGAGGAGAAGGAACGGGCCAAGCTGAAGATCTTCCTGGGTTACGCCCCCGGCGTCGGCAAGACCTACGCCATGCTGGAGGCCGCCCAGTTGAGGGTTCGCGACGGCCGCGACGTGGCGGCCGCCTACGTGGAGTCCCACGGCAGAAGCGAGACCGACCTCCTTTTGGAGGGGCTGGAGCAGATCGCCAAGAAGGGGATCGACTACCAGGGGGTATCGCTCCCCGAGATGGACATCGACGCGGTGCTTGCCCGCCATCCCCAGATCGCCCTGGTCGACGAGCTCGCCCACACCAACGCCCCCGGCTCCCGCCACGAGAAACGCTGGCAGGATGTGGAGGAGCTGTTGGCCGCTGGCATCGACGTCTACACCACCGTCAACATCCAGCACTTCGAGAGCCTCAACGACCTGGTGGCGCAGATCACCGGGGTGACCGTGAGGGAGACGGTTCCCGACCGTCTTTTGGACCTCGCCGTCGAGATCCGGCTGGTGGACATTCCCCCCGAGGATCTTCTCCAGCGGCTCAAGGAAGGGAAGGTGTACCTCCCCAAACGCGCCGCCATGGCCGCCGACAAGTTCTTCAAGCCGGGGAACCTGATGGCGCTTCGCGAGCTGTCGCTTAGAAGGGCCGCCTCGCGGGTGGACGACCAGATGCGGGCTTACATGGAGTCCCGCTCCATCGAGGGGCCCTGGCACGTGGCCGAGAAGCTTTTGGTTTGTATCAGCGGTAGCCCCTTTTCGGAGAAGCTGATCCGGATCACCCGGCGGCTGGCCGACGAGATGAAGGCGCCCTGGCACACGGTCTACATCGAGACCCCGGGAGTGGGGAAGGAGGTCCGGGAGAACAGGGAGCGGGTCTGGCGGGATTTAAGGCTCGCCGAGAGCCTGGGCGCCCAGGTAGGGACCCTGACCGCCACCCAGGTGGCCCAGGCCCTCATCGACTACGCCCACAAGAACAACATCACCAAGATCGTGGTCGGGAAGCCCGCCAAGGCACGCTGGCGGGAGTTCCTGCGCCAGCCGCTGGTCGACCAGGTCATCCGCATCTCCGGTTCCATCGACGTCTACGTGGTCAGTATCGACCCGGGGGGCGAGAAGGCCAAGGTGACCGCGGCCGCGCCCGCTCCGAGGAAGGAGGTCCCCTGGGGCGGATACCTGAAGGCCTTCCTCCTGGTGATGACCACTTCGCTCGTCTGCGAACCGGCCCGTCACTACCTGGCCCCCACCAACCTGGTGATGATGTACCTCCTCGCCGTGGTGCTGGCGGCCACCAGGCTGGGCCGTCGTCCCGCCATCCTGACCGCCTTCCTCGGAGTCTTGGCCTTCGACTTCTTTTTCGTCCCGCCGCGCTTCACCTTCGCGGTCACCGACACCGAGTACTTCATCACCTTCGCCGCGCTCTTCATCGTCGGGGTGGTCATCTCCACGCTGGTCTCCCGCTCCCGTGAGCGCGCCGAGGCGATTCGAGAGCGTGAGCAGCAGACCTCGAGCCTTTATTACCTGACCCGCGAGCTCTCCGCCTCCACCGGCCTCGACGGCATCCTGAGCGCGCTGTTGAAGAACATCGAGGAAAGCCTGAACGCCAAGGTGGCGGTCCTGTTGCCGGAGGAGAACCGGCTGAAGGTGCTTCAGGAGAGCGAGGAACTGAGGCTGGATATCAAGGAGATGGCTGTGGCGGACTGGGCGTTCAGGAACGGGCAGCCCGCGGGGCGGGGTACCGATACCCTGGTCTCGGCCTCCCTTCTCCACCTTCCCTTACAGACCACCGGCGACACCTTCGGCGTGCTGGCCGTCCGGCTGCAGGATGAGGTGGAGTACCACTCCCCCCTGAGCAGGCGTCTGTTGCAGGCCTTCGTCTCCCAGGCCGCCTTCGCTATCGAGCGGGTGCGGCTGGTGCAGCAGGCCGAGGAGGCCCAGCTGATGCACGCCCGCGAGACCCTGGAGCGCGCTTTGTTGAACTCGATCTCCCACGACCTCAGGACTCCGCTGGTCTCGATCACCGGGGCGCTGGGCGCGTTACGCGATCAGGAGAGCATCCTGGAGGAGGATACCCGCCGCGACCTGATGGACGCGGCCTGGGAGGAGGCCGCCCGGTTGAACCGCTTCGTCGCCAACCTCCTCGACATGACCCGCCTGGAATCGGGGGCCCTCAAGCTTAAGCGCAATCCGGCCGACGTCGAGGACGTGGTGGGATGTGCCCTGGCGCCCCTGGAACCGCAGCTAGCCAAGAGGAAGCTCGTGGTGAGCATCCCGCCCGGGCTTCCGCTGGTGGCGATGGATCAGATCCTGATGACCCAGGTGCTGGTCAACCTGATCGACAACGCACTGAAGTACTCCCCTCCCGAGGCCCCCATCGAGGTCTCCGCCCGGGTGGACGATACCGTGCTCACCTTGGAAGTCGCCGACCGGGGGCCGGGGGTCCCCGAGTCCGACCTGGGGCGGGTCTTCGAGAAGTTCTACCGGATTCCGGTGCCGGAGGGTGCCGGGGGGACCGGGCTTGGGCTCTCCATCTGCAAGGGGGTGGTGGATGCCCACGGCGGCGCCATCAGGGCCCAGAACCGCGAGGGCGGGGGGCTTCTCGTGCGGGTCACCATTCCCTTGCGGTCCAACGACAAAGGAGTCTGAAGTGTCACCAAACAAGACCGATTCATCCATCCCCCGCCTGCTATTGGTGGACGACGAGGCGGCGGTGCTCCGTTTCCTCAAATCGATCCTCAGTAACGGAGAATACACCCTCTACCAGGCTGAAAACGGCCACGCCGCCCTGGCTGCCGCCGCCACGGTCCGCCCGGACCTGATCATGCTCGACCTGGGTCTCCCCGACCTGGACGGGGTGGAGGTAATCAAGAGGATCCGGGAATGGTCTCAGGTTCCCATCATCGTGCTCTCGGTCCGCGAGGCCGAGGACGAGAAGGTGAAGGCTTTCGATGCCGGTGCCGACGACTACCTGACCAAGCCGTTCGGCGCCCGCGAGCTGTTCGCCAGGATAAAGGTGGCCCTTAAGCGCTCCCTACAGGAAGCCCCCGAGCCGGTCTTCTGCGTGGGGGAGCTGACGGTGGACCTGGTGAAGAGAAGGGTCGCCGTGCGGGGGGAGGAGGTCCATCTCTCGCCGACCGAGTACGAGCTTTTGCGCCTGATGGTTTCCCATGCCGGGAGAGTGCTTACCCACAGCCAGATCCTCAAGCGGATCTGGGGGGTGACCTACGTCGAGCAGCAGAATGTCCTGCGCGTGAACATCCGCAACCTCCGCCAGAAGATCGAAGCCGACCCCTCCCGCCCGCAGTACATCACCACTGAGCCCGGCGTAGGGTATCGCCTGAAAAGCGAGTGACCAACGCCGGCATAGAGACGCAGAGGAGATAATCATGAAAAGGCTGTCCCTGATTCTTCTGACGATTCCGCTTCTGGTGGCTTCCCCGCTGCACGCTGTTTCCTACCCTCCCTCGGTTCAGGAACCCACCTACCTGAAGGAGGAGGATGTGATGACGCGTGGCTTCAAGGTGCACATGTTTCACAGCGGCACCCCCGACGTAACCAGCGCTGTCAAAATCAACGATGTTCTAGTCGTGTACCGGGAATACCCTCCCGACCTCTGGACAGTGAGCAAACAGACCGGCAAGGTAAAGGTCATTTCGATATTGGGGCCGTACTACTTCGAGGGAGAGGTGGTGGAGGGTTTCGTGCAACCGGGTAGCCTGGCTCTGAAAGGCAACGTCGCGTGTATCATCACTACGCGACTGAAAGAAAAGAGATAAGGACCCTTCCTCGACGTTCTTCCAGCTCTGTTTTCACGCTTTCTTAACGGGATCCACGCAGCTTTTAACGCCTGCTTAATGTCCAAAATGCTACCTTGGGTCCTGCTTCTAACCCGGCCGCCCAGGCCGGTGCATCAGACAAACGCACTGAGGAGGATTGGCAATGAGGAAATTCACAAAAAGGCTGATTTCGGCAATGGCGCTGACTATCGCCGCATCGGGTGTCGCACTGGCGACCCCGTCCACCCAAATCTGGATTCCGTCCACCGACGTCCAGGACTTCAATACCTTCCACTTGGGGATCGACAACTACATCCGCGCCTCCGGGGTCGGCAAGGCCACCGGAGACCCGACCAGGCGTGACCCGAACGTTTACGACATAGGCCCCGTCTACGGCTTTCTCCCCTTCGCCAAGTTGAAGGGCGAGATCGGTTTCGACTATCTCGGCACCTCCACCGAGCCCAACGACAACCACCCCTGGAGCGCCAACCTCAAGATCGGGACCCCGGAGGATTCTCTCTTCAAGTACTCCCCGGCCATCGCCATCGGCGGCTACAACCTCGGGCCCTCCCTCTCCAAGTCGGTGGCCCCGGCGGTAGTGTCCGGCCAGAACATCCTCTACGGCCTGGTGGCCAAGACCGTTCCCGCCGTCGGTGGCCTTCCCTCACTGGGGCGTCTGTCGGTCGGCTACTACGGCGGCGCCGAGCGCGCCCTGGTCGGGACCTCCGGCAACCCCGAGAACCACGGCCTGCTCGCCTCCTGGGACCGCTCCATGACCGAGATCTCCGACAAACTTTGGATGGCCGTCGATTATCAGGGCGGCAAGAACGTCGACAGCTCCGTCAACTTTGGCGCGTCCTGGAACTTCGCTAAAAACGTCTCGGTCATCTTCGGCTATGACGTCTACCTGTACAAGTCCCTGGCCGGCAACAACACCTTCAACACCCAACTCGACATCAACTTCCCGTAGTTCCCGCCACCTTAACGGCCCCCTGGGCCGCATCCCGATGGGTGCGGCCCTCCTTCACGACAAATCCCACCTGGCCCCTCTGGCATATCTCCATGATCCCCGTAACTCCCAAGGTCACGTTTCCCGCTGATCGATAAATCGTTCGTCTTTAACGTCCCGTTTACGGGTTTCCGCCCTCTTTTAACACCTTATTAAGGCGCAAAGGGGTAGCCTTGATCCTGGAGGAGGGAAGGGAAAGAGACAGCTTCCTCCCCCGGCCCACCCCCGGAAGGGGAGGGGGGCCAAACGGACAGTAGGCGCCATGCTCGGAGGTAATCATGAAACTGATTCAAGCTATTATCGGACGGAAGGATTTTGAGGAAGTAAAGGCCGCCCTCGAGGCGATCGGGGTCGACGAGATCATGGAAAGCGACATCGTCAGCCACGGCAGCAAAGATCGTGAAACGGTGAGTTACCGCGGCGTTGAGGGCGCCGTCAACTCCATGCGGAGAACCAAGCTGGAGGTGATGGTGGCCGAGGAGCTGGTGAGCAAGGTGGTGAAGACCATCCGAACCTTCGCCGGGGGCGGCTTGCGCCAGGATTGCCGAATCTTTCTCCTCTCCTCCGTCGACACCTACCAGTTGAGCACCGTGCTCTCCTTCAACCTGGTCGAGCGCGCCTTCGCCGAGCCTTGCCGGAGCGCCAGATGAGCGCCGCGCTTTGCCAACTGGCGGCCCTCACGCTTTTCTGGGCCCTTCATCACCCGGCGGTCCGCTGGCCGGTCGGCCGCCGCCGCGGGTGGGGTCGCGCCGTGCCGTCTCACGCCTCGGATGCCCAAGGGCGGGGAGACAGTCTATGAAGCTCATGAAAGGGATCGTCTACACGCGCGAGATCGGGCGGGTCGCGCTGGCGCTTCAGGGGGCCGGACTGGTGGTCAACGAGTCGGGTTCCGACCGCCAGCCCGTTAGGGTGACCGGCCCGACGGGCGCCCGCACCCCTTTTCCCGAAGCGGAGAGCGGACCCGGGACCGCCTGGCTGAACCTGCTGCTCAACCGGGTCAGGATCACCACCCTGGTCAGCGACGAGATGATCGGCGCCGTCATGGAGTCGGTGCGCGTCATCGGTGAGTGCAAATTTTCCGTCTTGGAGGCGCCACGGTTGCACGGCGCCTGACAGTGGCACGACTCGGGAGCCAGCAACGATGCCTAGCGAAGAAGTGATGTTTGCTGAACGGGACCGGTGAATGAGAATCGATATTAAAGAGGAGGTGACACCGGTGGGACTTGCTCTTATCTGCGATCCTGACCACGCCGTCAGGATAACCATGAGGAAGGAACTACAGGAGATCGGCTTCGACATTCTCGAATGCCGTGACGGACGGTCGGCGGTCGTCACCGCCCGCGCCAACACGGTCGAGATCGCCATCGTGGACATCGGCATGCGGGACGAGGATCGTTCAAGCGCCGCCTACGAAATCAGGAGGCTTGGCATCCCGGTTCTCTTGCTAGTCGATTCTTGCGATCCGCCTGTCACCAGGGTGGCTAGGCGGGTTGGAGCCGCCGGCATCCTAGTCAAGCCCTTCAGGGGAGAGGATCTGGTGGTTGGGGTCGAGATGGCTTTCGCCCACACGGAGGAGTTGGAGGTTCTCAAAGAGAACGTCAAGGATCTCCAGGAAACGGCTGAAACCAGCAAGGTCATCTCGAAGGCTAAGGATCTGCTGGTTCGGACCAAAGGCATTTACCCGCTGGAGGCGTTCAGCTGGATCAAAAGGCTGGCGGTGGAGAACCGGACCAGCATGCGGAAAATCGCCGAGGCCTTCATCATTACTGAGGGGCTATGAAGGTAGGCCGAGTGCATCGTAAATGAGGACAAGGCTCGGGGCAGCCTTGCAAAGTTGCAATCTCAACCGTTCGTCTGCATCGCGGAGGGATGGAGAGCCTAGCGCCTCCGGCCATCTGCTTCCGTTCCTCTGATGTCGCTCGCCGGGCGCGGCGACAGAGGTTTTTGTTCCGGCGCTTGCATTGTCGGCGGGAGTTGGTATCTTGGTTAATGTGTTCGCGCTAACGTATGATGCGTAGCTGCAGCAAATCCATCGGCTTCCCTCGGAAGCGAAGGAGGTGCTCGTGGTTAAAAAAAAGATTGACCGCTGCAAGATTTTGCGCAATTACCGCAACTTGTCACCAGCAAAGTTCTATACCCTTAACCAGAGGATTAAGAAGTCGATTATCGGGAGTAAAATAATACCCGAGTCGGTCTGGGCCGGGAATCCTGACCTGATCCCCTCTTACCTGGCAACGTCGGACCAACACGATTTAACGTATCACGGCGCACTCGACGGCAGCAGACTCCTCATCTCCCAGCGAGAGGTCCTCCAGGCGAAGACCGTCGAATATCTGGATGAGATGGCTTCCACCTTGGAAGCTGCCGCCGTGCGCAATCCGGATGTGCTTCTCGCCTCCGGCTTCGACCTCGGTAAAGAACGTAAGAGTCGTAGCAGAAAGGGTTCGCCTCCCGAAACCTCCGGCACGTAATACGCGTTCCTTTCGACAATGTTGACTTGTCAAATCCACTCGTTAGCGCGAGCACGAGGGGTTACCTTCGCGGGTAACCCCTTCTTCCGCTATCTCCCGCTATCCCTAATTGGTCACCCGCCATACCTATCCCGTCACCTGCTACCCATAAGTTATCTCCTGCCATAGATATCTCATCGCACGCGACCGATAGCTTATCTTTCGCTCGTGAAATGTTATCCGCTGCTGCCGATAAATTATCTTCAGCTACCCACCGGTTATTACCCGCGGCAGATAAGTTATCTGCCGCGATGGATAAAATATCTACCCTGACCGATAAGTTATCTACTGCGATGGACAAAATATCTGCCGTGACGGATAAGATATCTACCGCGATGAATAAGATCTCCACCGTGACGGATAAGATATCTACCGCCATGGATAAGACATCAACCGCGTCGGATAATTTATCGGGGAGGCAAAGGCTTGGGCCACTGGCGAAGTTGGGGACGGGGCGGTCACTCGTTCGACCGGAGCCACTCCTGGAGAAACTCGAAGCAGACACGGACTTTGGCCGATTCGGCAAGAGGCGTCTGCGATAAGTGTTCTGAAATATTGCAATATCGATATGTTAAAAAATGTTGTGTTTACAGCTGGTTGGGTATTGTGTATATATGGTTACCGTTTGAGGCCAGTCTGAAGAGCTGGTCTTTTTTTGCGCTTCAAAAATTCACACAAGAAGGGCCTTGTATCGGATGAAGTGGTTCGTTGTTGTTGGTTTACTCCTATTACTGCCTGCTTTGCTGTTCGCTGAAAAGATCCCGACGGTGGCGACCAAGGATGGAAAGGTCGCCTTCGACGAGGCTCGATTTCCCGCCAAGATGAAGGCGGGGGTGGCAATCCTCAACACCAAGTGCGAATCCTGCCATAGCCTTGACCGTATTTTCAACGCGCTCGAGACCGGCTATACGATAAGCGGTTCGTCCTTCAAGCGGGCGGATCTGAAGCCCTTTGTCATCAAGAAGATGCGCCGCTCCGATATCAACATGAGCACCCAGCAGGCGGCGGAGCTTCTCCGTACCCTGCAGTACCTCGTGGACCAGGATTCACACCTCGCCGCCGAATAACCGCATCCGTTTTCACACCGGTTTCTTACGAAGGGTCAGCTGATAAGGCTGGCCTTTTTTCGTGCCCGGAGAGCTGGGCCGGGCCGCGCCGGACAGTCCGGATGGCAAACGGAACAACTGCGCATACGGCGTAGGCACGACTCAGCCAATACCTTAATTGACATTAACTATATTTCACAAGATGATGTTGCTAGGGGTAGATTAAGTGAGTGAGGGCACCGGCCTTTGATGGCTCTTTTCCAGTGCAGGTGTGATGCTCGATGCCCGGCTTCATGGGAAGGAGGACGCCATGACTAAGGAGCTCGAAACCAAGTCTACGGGAAGGATGACCAACTGGCTGATAGCGGGCCTGATGGTTGCCGGGGCGCTGTTGTTCTGGAGGATTTCGGACCTGCCGCCGAGGATGAGTATCATGTCGAAACTCTTCATCTCCTTCCTCGGTGCCGTCATCGTGGTGCAGATCATCCCGGCCATCTTGCTGTTCGGCGCGATGCTGAAGGGGCTCTTCGGAGTCATCCTCAAAAAAACGAAGGGGCCTCTGGAAGAGCCGAAAAAATAGGACCCAGGCGCTCTGAGGCCGGCGGAGGCTAGGAGGCGGAAATCATCACGTCCAGATCGGGTTCGAAGCGTGCGAACTCGGCATCGGCCCCGAGAATGTGCTGGGTAAGCCAGATCTGTAAAAATCGCAGGATCTCCAAGGTCAGCCAATTCTTCTTGGCGTCGAAATTCCTTCGGACTTCGGCGATCTTGCAGGTATACGAGTGGTGTGCTTTCTTATGCTCGGCGAGCTTCGGGAAGGACACCCGTTCCATCAGCCGCTCCTCGCAGCTGAAATGATAGGTCGCATAATCGGCCAGTTGATCGACCAGTTCCTTGAGCTCCTGCTCCGATGCGCCCCTGGCGAACGAGTCGTAGGCCCGGTTCAAAAGCCCGATCAATTTTTCGTGGTGGGCATCGAGTTCCTCGATTCCAAGGGCATATAGCGGGCCCCATTTGACAAGCGGCATGATTTTCATCCTCTCTACCAGGTGAAGATACTGCTCTCATCCTGTTTCGGCAGAACCGGCGAATCCTTGAGCCTTCCCGTCGGCACGTGACCAGCATCCGCCCCTCGTTTCATCCATCGCCATTCCCCTACCCCGTCCTGGCTCTCTTTACGTTCCCTTCCTCGCATGGTGTTCCGTATCCTTTCCCCGGAAGTTCCCTCTCTCTGTCTGCCGCCGGCAAAACTGTGGCATGCCCCACATCGGATGGTACAAAAGTGTGGCATGCCACAACGTTGCCCCGTCCCGATCCCCGTCCCGATCCCCGTCCTGAAGCGCACTCTTTATGGACCCACCTCCCCGCAAAGAAAGGCTGGTAAAGGGTCGACGGGTATCTCCCCCCGTGAGCCAAGACGCCGCTCCCTCCCCTGGAACGGAAATTGAAACCTGCTCCGGACAAGCCGTTCACCTCCGCCAACTATCGAAGGAGCGAAAGCCATGTCCACCAATACCTCGCTGATGGAGAGCCTGCACGCCGCAAACCCGAAATGGAAAGAGTCGCTGGAGACCGGACACCAGGTCATTGACCGGCAGCACCGGGAACTGCTCGGTAAGATAGACGCCCTGCTGATGGCTTGCTCGCAGGGGAAGGGGAAGGAGGAGGTGGGAAGGATGATGGTCTTTCTTAACGCCTACGTCCAATACCACTTCGAGGAGGAGGAGAAATTCCAGCGCTGGAACGAATTCCCGGCCCTGGTGGCCCACAAGGGGCAGCATGACACGCTCCTCTCCATGCTGCGCGACCTGGAGAAGCAGTTCCAGGAGGATGGCGGGACCATCGCCGTCCTCGCCAACTCCCTCAAGCTCACCTATTTCTGGCTGAAGGAGCACATCTTCAAGGCGGACCAGGACATGGTGCAGTACGCGAGGAGCCGGGGGAAGGTCCGGCACTAGGGTTTTGCGGTCATCCCCGGCACGGGGAGTTGATAGCCAGCCAGTAGATCCCCAGCTTGGCCACCGCCTCGGCGAAGTCGGCGAAGTTGAGCGGCTTTCTCACGAAGCTGTTGGCCCCTTCCCGGTAGCTCCGCAGCCGGTCCTGTTCCTCGTCGGAAGAGGTGAGGATCACCACCGGGACGAGACTGGTCCGCGGAGTGCTCCGAAGCCTCTCCAGGACGTCGAGCCCGTTGACCCGGGGGAGGCTTATGTCCAAAAGGACCACCGTCGGCAGGTCGGGGCCGCCCCGCTCGGAGAATTCCCCCTCCCTGAGAAGGTAATCGAGCGCCTGCTGCCCGTCGCGGACCACGTCGACCTGGTTGGCCAGGTTGACCTTCTTGAGGGCGCGCAGGATCAGCATCTCGTCCTGGCGGTTGTCTTCCACGAGAAGTATCGTCTTTATCTCGGTCATGGTTTCTCCTTGTCTGCCGGCTCTCATCGGCTCGGGATGGTGACCTTCCGGAGACGGCGGGGCCGTCCGCTCAGGGGGACGGCAGGGTGAAACGGAACGTTGCGCCCTTGCCCGGTTCGCCGCTGGCCTCGATCTCCCCGCCATGGCGTACTACAATCCGCTGCACGGTGGCCAGTCCGATCCCGATCCCGGTGAACTCGTCCTGGCGGTGCAGCCGCTGGAACGGCTGGAAGAGCCTCGACGCGTGGGCCATATCGAAGCCGGCCCCGTTGTCGCTTATGCAGAAGAATCTCCTGCCGTCCCGCTCCTCGGCGTAGAACCTGATCCGGGGCTCTTCGGTGCGGGAGGTGTACTTCCAGGCGTTGCCCAGCAGGTTTTGCAGCACCACCTCCAGCATGCGATCGTCCCCCTCGGCCCTGAGCCCCTCCTCGATATCCCACGCCACCTTCCGTTCCGGTTCCGCCCGCTCGAGATTGGTCCTGATGTGGAGGGCCAGGGTGGTGAGGTCGACCGATTCCCGCCTCAGCTCGTAGCGGGTGCTGCGCGAAAGGGCCAGCATCCCGTCGATCAGTTTTCCCATCTGCTGACTGGCGAGGGTGATCTGCTCCAGGTAATCGCCCGCCTCTCCCCTGAGATCCTTTCCGTAATCCTCGATGAGCGCCTGGCTGAACCCGATCATGGCCCGCAAAGGCGCCCGCAGGTCGTGCGAGACCGCGTAGGCGAAGGAGTCGAGCTCCTTGTTGGCCGCCACCAGTTCGGCCGTCCGCTCCTCGACCCGCCGCTCCAGTTCGGTGTTCAGGGCGCGGATCTCCCGCTCCGCCTCCTTGAGATCGGTGATGTCGATCAGGGTGGAGAGGACGATCCGCTCCCCGTGCATGTAGAGAAGCCGGGCCGAGAGCCGGACGGTGAAGATCCCGCCGTATTTGTTGTGGAACTCCTGCACCCACCCTTGGAGGGTACCGGTCTCCTTGAGCTGCTGGACGAAGCGGCGCGGGTCATCCTCGTTGGGCCACATCCCCATGGCCCTCGAGATGCGCCCGACCACCTCGTCGCGGCGGTAGCCGAGCAGCTCGACCCAGGTGTCGTTGACGTCGATCACCAGGCCATCCTCCAGCCTCGTAATGGCGATGGCCGCCGCGTTGGCCGCAAAGGCCTGAGAGAAGCGCTCTTCGGAACGGAGCAGGGCGGCTTGCCCCTCCTTCCGCTCGGTTATGTCCTGGATGGATCCGTACAACTTGACGACCTTCCCTCCCTCGACCGAAGGCTCGCAGATGGTGCGCACCCATTTGGTGGCGCCGGTGGCGGATTCGATCTCCGCCTCCAGGTCGAAGGGGGCTCCGGCGGTGAGCGCCTCCCGAAGCGCCTCCTCGCCCTTTTGCCGCGCCTCCTCCCGGAAGAAGGCGAGCCCGAAGGTTCCCACCGGTTCCGCCGGCCCGTCCAGGTCGAAGATCTCGGCCACCTCCTCGGTCCAGTGTACCTTCCGGGTGGCCGGGTCGAGGTCCCATCCCCCGATGTGGGCGGCCCGTCCCATCGCCTTGAGAAGGATCTCGCTCTCCCGCAGCGATGTCAGGACCCTCTCGGCGCCGGCCCGGGCGGCGATGGCGTCCTCCATCTGGTTGAGGGCGGCCAAGCGGGCCCGGATGTGCCGGTCGCGCTCCTCGGCCTGCTCCTGCCGGGTGAGCTGCTCGGCCCTTTTGCGCTCGCTGAGGTCCATGGCATAGACGATGCGGCTGGGAGGGGAGTCGTCCAGTGGGCGGGATACGGTGACATCGAGCAGGACGGGAAACCGCCTGCCATCCTTGGCAATCTGCTCGCTTTCGAAGACGCCGTGTCCCGTGCCGTCCACGACGGCCAAGGCCGCCAGCATCTCCTCCCTCCGGTCCGGCGGAAAGACGGTCATGAGCGGGTGCCCCGCCAACTCCTCCGGCCGGTATCCCCGTTCGGCCGCGAAGGCGTGGTTGACGGCGATGAAGCGGTTGTGGCGGAGATCGGTGAGGGCCAAGGCGAAGTCGGCCTGCTCGAAGAGCTCGGCCCAGAGGCGCTGACCTGCCTCGGCCTTTCTTTGCAGGGAGATGTCGAAGAAGCTGACGAGCACCCCCACGGAGAGGACGATGCTGGAGATCAGCATCACCCGTTCGCTGCCGTCCCTGCAGGTTATCCGGCACTCGCGCGTCCCCTGGCCGGGATCGGCCGGGCCGCTGGTCAGCGCCGCCATCCAGTTGGCCCGCATCCGCTCCCGGTATTCGGGGTCGGGGTAGGCGAGCTGCCACCAGTCGTCGACGGTTCTCAACTCGTTTTCGGAGTACCCGAGTACCTCCTCGAAAAGGGCGTTGCGGTCCCGTATGAGCCCGTCGGCGGTAACCAGACAAAGGGGGAGCGGCGCCTGCTGGAAAAGGCTCCGGAAGCGCTCGCCGCTTTCTCGTTGAGCGCTCTCGGCGTCGTCGAGCTTGCGGCGGGCCGCGTCGATCTCGCGGATCCGCGGACCGCCCGCCGCCGCTCCGGTCAATTCATCCACTGCGATGCTCAGCCGCCTGGCTCCGATCGCCCCGGTGAAGAGGGCCACCAGGGTGGCTGCCAGGATCCCCCCCGCCAGGGTGAGCACGGCGGTCACCACGGGCCTGCGGTACTCCGAGCCCGGAATCTCCAGCGTCACCTGCCATCCCGCCACCTGCGAGTGGACGACCTCCCGGTGGGGGCTCCCGGTGCCGTCCGGTTTCCCCCGCTGTGCGATCGGCTCGCCGCTGCTGTCCAAAAGGGAGAGCGACCATCCCTGCGGCAGCGGAACTTGGTCGAGCCGCCTTTGGAAGGCGGCCGCATCGAAGGTGGCGAGCATGACGTAGGTGACCTTGCCGCGCCGCACGACGGGCACGGCGATGGCTACCAGGGGATGTCCCGCCACCGGGCCGACGAAGAGGTCCCCTACCTCCGGTTTGCCGCTGGCCATCGCCAGCAGCGTCGCCGAACGTCCGCGTGGCAGGGGAACCAGGGGCATGGGGGCGCCGAACGGCAGGCGGGTGTTGAGCCGCATGACCATCTTGTCCCCGGCCTCCACCATGACGACATGGCTGCCGAAGTTGTCGTGGAAGCCGTGCGCCTCCTGGTACAGGGCACTCCATTGGCCCGGCCGGTCCAGCGAGGGCGAACTCGCGAGCATCTTCAGGGCCCGGATGCGTGCGTCGAGGAATTGATCGACGGAAACGGCGAAGAGACCGGCCAGACGGGAGGCCTCCTGGTCCTGCTGTTTCCGGTCGTCGGCCACCGAATGCCAGGCGAGCCAGCAGGCGAGCAACACCAGCGGGAGGATGCAGCAGAGCACTAGGCGCCGGAGGAAGACGACGAGGGGAACGGCGGTGCCGGGCCCGGTCGTGCCACCGCTTGCACCGCTTGCACCGTTTGAAGGTGGAACGCGGGGGGCGGTCGTCTCACCGCTTGGGGGCGGAACGGGATGGGCGGTCATGGCTGCTCCTCGGGCTTCACCCCGGCCTCTGCCAGGAAGGCGAGGTCGTAGGGAGGATCCTGGCCAAGCTGGGCGCAGAGGTCGTTGACCCGTCTTTTCAGCCGGATCATGGTCAGTTCGCGCTCCTCCGCGGCCCGGCCGAACCGCTCCAGTTCGTCGTTGCGCCGCTTGAGCCGCTCCTCCGGCAATTTCTGCCGGGTGATGTCGATCACCACCCCGAGATAACGGGCCACGCTCCCGTCGGAAGCGACGAGCGGACGTCCTCGCGCCATGAGCCAGCGCTCCGAATCGTCCGCCGTGTGTACCCGCCACTCTATGTTGAGCTCGCCCCCGCGGCGGCGGATCCCCTCTATCGCCTCGGCGACGCAGGGGCGGTGATGGGGATGAACGGTATCGAGCCAGGTATCGTAGCTCGGCTCGGCCTGCTCGGAAAGGCCGTAGAGCCCCCAGAGCTGCTTGGACCAGACGATGCGTCCGGTGGGCAATTCCCACTCCCACGTCCCCGCCTGGGCGGCATCGAGCGCCACGTCCCTCCCCATCTCGATGGCACGCAGCGCTTCCTCCGTCCGTTTGCGATCGGTGATGTCCTGCACGATACCGGCGAAGCGGGCGGAACTTACGGCGGAAGCCTGGCGAGGCCTCCCCGCCACCCAGATCCATCTGATCTCGCCGTCGGCGCGGCGGATGCGGCACTCCAGGCTCCAGCCGCTGGCGGCCGCCGTAGAGTTCCAGATCCGTCCCTCCACCACCGGGCGGTCATCGGGGACGACGTGGTCGATAAAGCTCTGGTAGTTCCAGACGGAAGGGGGAGCGTGGTAGCCGAAGATGCGATGGTGCAGGGGGGAACGGAAGGTGGCCCGGCCGGTGGTATCGAACTCCCAGGCCCCGATCTCGCAGGTTTCCAGCGCGAATCTCAGCCGCTCCTCGCTCGCCTGCAGCTCGCTGTTGCTCTTCTGCTTCTCCGCCTCCAGGAGGTCCAGTTGGGCCGCCCGGAGCTCATCGCGGGCCTGACGTACCTCTTCCTCGGCCTCGGCCCGTTGGCGGTCGGACCTCGCCAGGCGGTCGTGAGTGAAGCTGAAACACACTCCCATCAAGGTGAAGACCAGGACCGAAAGGAGGTTGTTGGAGGCCTTGCCGGAATAGGAGAGTTGGGGAGGGATGAAGACGTAGGTGACCAGCAGGGCGGATACGACGGTCGACGCGATGCCGGCCCTCTTACCGCCGATCCGCGAGGTGAAGAACACCGTGGGATAGAAGAGGAACCAAACGAAGGGGCGAATGTACTCCCACAGCAGCCACTGCACGAGCGTGGTGACGAGCGGCAGCAGTATGGCAATGGTCGCCAGCAGTTTCGAGGGACGGCTCCGATTCATTACTAAGACCTCTGTGGAGTTTGCACAAGCTATATGTATAGCAGGCGCTCTGTCACTTTTCTGTCAGAAAACCTTGAGAAATGAAGCCGGTGTCATTTTTTTTCTGGTAGCGGGCGAGGCACACCCTGTAAAATGCCGTCTCCAGTTTCAATAAAAGTGTCATGGCCGCGTTCTTCACACCCGTTCGTCGAACGAACAGAGGAGGCCCCTGTGGATGAAAGAATAAGTAACCGCATCAACCGGATCAAAAGGATAGCCGCTGCCGGGGTGGTCGTCCTGGTTTCCGCACTCTTGGCGGGCTGCTTCCAGATCGACCGGACGGTGCATCTGAAGGCCGATGGGAGCGGAACGGTCGAGGAAACGGTGATGATCAGCAAGACCCTCACCTCCATGTTCGATATGAAGGAGCCGGGCGCCGAGGGGAATAAGCCGGAGCCGAAGAAGAAAGAGGACGAGCTGGCCGAGGTGGAAAAGACCGCCCGCGCCAAGGTTGCCGGCATGGGGGAGGGGGTGTCGCTGGTCTCCGTGACTTTGGTCCAGAAGGGGGACTTCGAGGGATACCGTGCGGTCTACGCCTTCAAGGACATCAACAAGTTAACCTTGGAGGCGGACGCCACTCCGGTGGACAAGGGGCCCGGTTCGGGCAGGACGACTTCCTTCCACTTCACCCGGGGCGCCAACAGTGTGCTGGTCATGAAGAACGGCGCGGCCCTGCCGAAGGAGCAGGTCGCTGCTGCCGCAGCTCCCCCGGTGGCCGATGCCCCGGCCGCGGATGCCCCGGCCGCGGATGCCCCGGCCGCGGGTGCCCCGGCTGCAGCGGCGATGTCTCCGGCAGGCGCGGACAACCCGCAGGCCCAGCAGGCCATGGACATGCTCAAGCAGATGTTCAACGGGATGCGGTTCTCCGACAAGATCATGATCGAGGGGACCGTGATCGAATCGAACGCCCTGTTCCGTACCGGACCTGAGATCACCCTGGTCGAGGTGGACTTGGGCGAGTTGCTGAAGAAGAAGCCGGAGGAGCTGATGAAACTGCAGCAGGCGGTGCCTCCTGACGACAAACAGAAAATGCTGGCTGCCATGAGTAAAATCCCCGGCCTCAAGGTGGATCTCAACGACGAACTGCGGGTGGTGTTCCGCTAAACGCTGCGAATTGAAAATGGCTACGGATCCTGTCCGTAGCCATTTCGTTATCGGCCACTGCTACTTGTTCAGCCGCCTGGCTTAGTCGTCAAGGCGACGGCCCCCCCGGAAGATGAGCCCTGCCGAAAGCGGCCCGGCCGGAACCCCTGCTCTTCGCCACCTCCGCAACCCGTTTTGGCCTTTACCTTTGCGGCCGATTCGGCTAAAGCTCTCCCTCATGATTCGTCTCATCGGTATCGGGATCCTCTCCGCATTCTTTTTCAGCAGTACCTTCGTTTTCAACCGCGCCATGAGCCTGGCAGGGGGAAGCTGGGTCTGGACCGCCAGCCTGCGCTATTTCGACACCCTCCTTCTTCTGGCAGGATGGCTCCTGGTGACGGGGCAGGGGGGGCAGCTGCGGGCCATCTTCGGCGCGTTCCGGCGGCACTGGCGCTTCTGGTGCGTGGCGGGAAGCGTCGGGTTCGGGACCTTCTACGCCCTGCTCACCTTTTCCTCCTGCTACGCGCCGGGGTGGGTGGTCGCTACCACCTGGCAGGCCACCATCCTGGCCACTCCGGTGGTGCTGCTGGTGTTCGGCAGGAAGGTCCCCCTCCGGGGGATTTGCTTCACCGCCCTGATCTTCGCGGGTATCGTGTCGGTCACCATAGAGCAGGCGGGCTCGGTTTCCGGGCGTGGCCTGTTGCTCGGGATCGTCCCGGTGATCGCCGCCGCCTTCGCCTATCCGCTCGGCAACCAGCTGGTCTGGGAGGCGCGGCACGGCGACGGCCGCCTGATTCCCCGCATCGACGATCCGGCGGCCGATTCCAGCGTCGGCCGGGTCCTCCTCATGGTGCTCGGCTCGATCCCCTTCTGGATTCTGCTGATTCTGCTGTCCCGTCCGGGAGTCCCCAGCCGGGGGCAGCTGGTCAACACCCTGATGGTCGCCCTCTTTTCCGGGGTCATTGCCACCACGCTTTTCTTCCGCGCCCGCCACCTGGCCAGGACGCCGATGGAGCTTGCCGCGGTGGACGCCACCCAGTCGACGGAGGTGCTCTTTTCCCTGCTGGGAGAGATCGTCTTTCTGCAGGGAGCCGTGCCGGGAGCGGCAGGATGCGCGGGGATAACCCTCTGCGTAACCGGCCTCGTGCTTTACATTCGCTCGCAATCTTCAGCGGGGGAGCAATAAAAAAAGGGCCGGATGAAGCCGGCCCTTTGCGGAGAGTTGGGGGGAAGCTGGGAGAAGGGTGGGTGCTAACGGGATTGGCTCCAGCTGCTTATCCCTGGCTGTCCGCCGCCGATCGATCCGTTGGACCCGCCTATCTTGGGACCGGTTCCTTGGCCCGAACCGTACCCGCCGGTTCCATAGGTTCCGGTATCGTAGAGGCCGGAGCCGCTGCTGCTTTGGCTCCCCTGCTGACTGGCAGTGCCCGAGGTCACGGTGCGTGACGTCGCGGTAGGGTAGCGCCGGGAAGTGTTGTTGGCTGCCCCATACATCCCGGTCTCGTACATCCCCGTGTCGTAGCCGTTGTTGCTTTTGCGGGCGTGCAGTTTCTTCTTCGGCTTTTTCTTCTCCTTCATCTTGTACCGGTGTATGGCACTCTCATAGTAGGAGCTGATGCTGGTCGTGCTCGTGGTCGAGGAGTCACCCGCCGGGGATCCGTTGGATGGGGTAGGGGGCTGAGTCAGGGCTGGATTGCCCGCAGAGCCTGCCGGTGCGCTGCCGTTACTGTCTGCGGCTTGCACCTGTCCGATGAACCCGAGGGTTACCGCCGCCACCACCAAAATGCTCCATTGCCTTCCCATTACGAATCCTCTCTTTCTGAAACTTACCAGCCCGTATATATCAAATTGCCACCTCCGACAAGCGAATAACGCGGAAAGCCTAATCGTCCAACGTCTCTGAAGGTCATAACCATGACCTCCTCTCCATGTAGACAATCATACCGTCCGGAGAGTCTGGTGAGAATACGGTCATTGGCCCGAACTTTCTTTTTGCCGGGATTTTCTTCAGCCTGCGGTGTGAGGGTGAGGGGGGAGCTAAGTCTTTGAATGCGCGAGGTTCCTTCAGCGTTTCCACTCCAAATGTGGAAAACTGAGCTGTAGCTGTTGATATCTGTCCCTAATGTTACGAAATTTGAGGGGGTTTAGCTCGCTGCACAATTTCTGCGCAGTCCGGTAAGTGCTGGTATTCGCGTGTCAATATCTTTTTTTTCTGCGGGTGTTCCGCAAAGTGTATGCAATTGGGCGGGGCGATTGTAACAAAAAAGTGGAGGTGGAAAACTAACGAAAATCACAGGGAAATACTGCGGACCTGACGTCATGCGGCGCGGTTTCCGCGGGGGGGCAGCAGGCGCAGCTGAGGGATCAGATGGGGGGGCAACGTGTCCATGCGGTCGGGTCCCAGGGCGGCCAGAGCTTCCCGCAGCCGGTCCGCGGCTTCCATCGTCTCCTGCACCGGGACCTGCTGGCAGACGGCCTGGACGTGGCGAAGATGCCCGGCGGCCCGCTCAAGCAAGAGAACGGCTCCGCTGTAATTTCCGTCTCTCCAATGGTAAAGGGCGACGGCGAACTGCAACAGCCCCTGGTAGAAGTGGCGGATCTCTCCTTTCGACCCCACCCAGAGCTCTTCGAGACTCTCATGGCACTCGAACCACTCCCTCCGGTTGAACTCGCCGACCGCCCTGACCAGCTCCTCCGGGGCCTCCATCAGGCAGGGGGTACTTTCCGTTTCAGACATGGTTGGTAAAGGGGGTGCCACTACGCTCATCGTGCGATCTTCCTTTCCTGTTCCTTACTGTCAGTAACGATACCGTATCCGGCACAGAAAGTAAAAATGGGGCTTTCAGGATTAAAAAGGATGCATCTTCCCGGCGCTGTTGCTATCATAGGATCAGAACGGTGGGCAGCTCTCTCAGCTCCCGGCTTCCCTTGTGAGAGTTGTCCGGGAAGGAGAATGCCATGGCAGTCACCGCGATTACCGCCGCGGGAGGGATGCCGAAGATCTCGGCGATTTCCTCCGCAACCTCCCGGAAACGGTCCGTCACCACGAAACCTGCCACCATCGGCAGTGATCTCGTTGAGATCAGCACTACTGCAAGGGTGAAATCGATGCAGCTCTCCGGCCTGAGCGCGAGGCAGATTTCCATCGAGCTCGGCCTTGATTTAGCAACCGTGGAGTTTTATCTCGGTTTGGCACCGGCCAAGGCCGGCGCCACCACGTGGCAGACGGCCACGGCTAGAGCCGCCTGAGGTAATCCGGCCGCAGGAAGGATCTCCGTTTTCCTGTCTTTGTTTTCCCCCGGGTTCTTTTCCCCTCATCGATACCCGGGGGTTCTTGCTCATTGAGGGGAGGCATCCCTGACAATAGTGCGGTAAAATTAGCCGCATCGGCAGTAGCTGTGAGTTTGTTCTACTTCTCTGTGGTTGACTGTCTGCAGCCTGGACAAGGTTATCCTTCTCAGAGTCCGGTATGAAAAATTCACATCTGTACCTCGTCTTCAGCGGCGTCGTGGTCATCTCCGTTGTCGTTCTCTTAGCCTTCGGTTTCGTGGTAGGGAACACCTACCACCAGAGTCAGGCAAGCGGCATTCTGACCGTCGACGATTGCCTTCAATGTCATGACGGCATCACCGGCCGCTTGATAACCCTCTGCCTGGGCGACCAGTGTCTGTATCTGCAGAACCATTCCATCCTGCATCCTTATCCCCCGGTGAGAAAAACCGCGGAGTATGCCAGCCGGGCGGAGATCGAGGCGGCCGGCTGCATACTGGAAAATGGCAAGGTCACCTGCCTGTCCTGCCATAACCTCACCAAGCCGCCCCCCCACCTGATACGGGACGGCGACGAACTCTGCTACATCTGCCACAAGACCTTCAAGCCGAAGGGGCTGTGACAAGGTCCCTTCATCTTTGCCACGCACCTCTCCCCCCTTGAAAGGCTCCTCCTCGACTCCCTGAGCCCCTTCAGGTCCCGTGGTTACCGGGATTCCCCGGTTCCCTTCCGAGCCCTCCGGGGGCGGGGGGCGGGTATGGACTTTGGTTCCGGGAAACCGTATGATGACGGCAAGAGGACCGGAAGACTCGTCCCCGCCCGCTTCCGCCCGCTATTTACGCGGTCCTGGCGGGTGTAAAGGAGCAAGAGGAGCACCACATGACACGCATCCTGGCTAACCTGTTCCTGCTCATGTTCCTGGCCGACGGGGGGATCTCCTTCCTCGACGAACTCGTCTCGCTCGGCCACCCCTTGGCTCCCCTTTCGTTGTTCCGCGCCGGCCTCGGTAACTTCGTGGTGATCCTGGCGGTCACCGTCTACGCGCTGCTCGGTATCGATAAACGGCTGCCGAAACGGGTCATCGTACCGCTCGTGCTCTTCACCATCTTCTCCCCCTTTCTTCCCCTGCTGGTTCCGTCGCTGGCCGGCACCCCGGCGCTCGGGCTGGCCATCGCGGTACTGCAGCTGCTGGTCTACCAGCTGGCGACCACCCCCATCCGCCAGATGACTCCGGTGACGGTAAGCCTGCCGAAAGGGCTCTTTAAAGGCCCATCGTACAGCGTCAAAAACAGCGCGGTGTTCGCGGCGGCCAACCTGGTTATCCTTCCTTGCGTCCTCGCCCTTCTGGTGGGCTTCACCGCCAACGCCTTCATGCAGCGCTACACGGCGGGGTTCATGCACCTTGGCCCCGACGGGCTCCACATGTACGAGAAGGTCTACCGGCGTCAAAACCGCACCATCCTGCTGGCCGGGATGATCCACGTCGGCGAGAAGGAGTTCTACCAGAGGGTGGCGTCCCTGCCGTCCGCGGGGCGGACCATCGTGCTGGCGGAGGGGGTAACCGACGACCGCAACCTGCTCCGTGACCGTCCCGACTACAGCAAGCTTGCCGGCTACCTCGGGCTTACCTCTCAGGCGGACCGGATGCATTTCGCGGGAAGGGTGATCGAGCCGTCCCAGCTTGATACCGCTCCGGCCAAGGGGAACCCGGGCGGCGTCGACATCCTGCGCGCCGACGTCGACGTCAGTTCCTTCCGTCCGGCCACCATCTGGTTTCTCAACGAGCTGGGGAGGCAGATGAAGAACAGCCGGACCTTGTCACAGCAGCTCCTCTCCTCCATACTCTGGTCCCAGAACAACATCACCCCCGAAATCCAGTCCACGGTGATGGACGACATCCTTCATCGCCGCAACCAGGTCCTGATCGGGAACCTGGACAAGGCCCTGGCCCAGTACGACACCGTGGTGGTCCCGTGGGGGGCCCTCCACATGGCGGAGATCGAGAAAGAGGTCCGCAGGCAGGGGTTCCAGTTGCAGCGGGTAACCGACCGTGTCAGTATCAGGTTCGGCAAGGGGGCCGCGGCTCCCCCTCGCGAGGCCGGCAAAGCGCAGGTGCCAGGCGGGGGCGTCCGGCATGAGTAGCCTCCTTGCGGTGGACTTAGGCCTGAAGACCGGGCTCGCAATGTACGGAGGAGACGGAAAGCTTATCTGGTACCGCTCCCACAACTTCGGGACCACCGAGCGGTTGAAGCGAGCCGCCCACGGTATACTGAGAGGTGCTCCGGAGGTAACCGCAATGGTCATCGAAGGAGGCGGCAACCTCGCCCTGGTCTGGGAGAAGGAGGCCGCCCAACTGGGGATAGAGGTGCGCCGGGTGGGGGCGGAGGCATGGCGCCAGCAGATGCTCTTTCCGCGCGAGCAGCGGAGCGGGGGCGACGCCAAAAGGCACGCCGCTGAGGTGGCGCGCCGGATCATCGACTGGTCGGGGGCCCCTCGCCCGACCTCGCTTCGGCACGATGCCGCCGAAGCCATCGTGATCGGCATCTGGGGGGTACTCCACTTCGGCTGGCTCGAGGCCCTGCCCGCCGCGTTGCAAAGATAAGCTTTGATAGGTACCGGCCCGGGTGCCTCAAGTTGACCTGCCAAAGGATGGTGTTATCGATGAGTTCCGTGCTGTTCTGGGTCGCCCTGGTAACCCTGATTCTGACCGTGCTGGCAGCAGTGGACCTGCTGATCGGCAACCGTTCCGTGCCGGCCCTGCGCGACGTCTCTCCGGAGGCCGCGGGGGATCCGCCGCGTGTCTCGTTGATCGTGGCGGCCAGGAACGAGGAGCGGCACATCCGCGCCGCGGTCGAGTCGATGCTGGGCCTGAGCTACCCGAACTACGAGATCATCGCCGTCGATGACCGATCCGACGACCAGACCGGCGCTCTCCTCAACGAGCTTGCCCGCAGGCACACCCGGCTCAAGGTGATCCACATCGACGCCCTTCCCGCCGGATGGCTCGGCAAGAACCACGCCCTCTGGGTGGGGAGCCAGCGGGCCACCGGGGAAATTTTTCTCTTCACCGACGCCGATATCTACATGGAGAAGACGGTGCTGACCCGGGCGGTCGCCTTCCTTAAGGAACGTCGCCTCGGTCACCTGGCGGTAACCCCTTCCCTGCAGATGCCGACCCTGTTCCTCTCCATGTTCGGCGCCGCGTTCGCCATCTACTTCTCGCTTTTTTCCCGCCCCTGGAAGGCGAAGGATCCCAACAGCCGCTCCCATATCGGCATCGGCGCCTTCAATATGGTGACAGCCGAGGCCTACCAGCGGGTGGAGGGCCACCAGGCGATCCGGCTGCGTCCCGACGACGACATCAAGCTCGGGAAGGTGCTCAAGCTGGCCGGTTTCCGCGCCGATGTCGCCTATGCCCCCGAGTACCTCTCGGTGGAGTGGTACGACTCCCTTCGCGCGGTGGTGAAGGGGCTGGAGAAGAATGCCTTCTCCGGTGCCGACTACAGCATTCCGCTGGTCCTTGCCGGTGTCGTCTTCCATACCCTTTGCAGCATCTGGCCCTTCGTGGCGGTCTGGGTCACCACCGGTTACGTCCAATGGATCAACCTGGCGGTGGTGGCGCTCATCATGCTGGCCGCCGCGGACACCGCACGCTTTCACGGTTCCCGCCCCTGGTACGCCATCGGGTATCCGGTCACCTCGGCTTTCTTCGTCTACATTCTCCTGCGCACCATGACCCTCAACCTGATCCAGGGGGGGATCTACTGGCGGGGAACTTTCTATTCCCTGAAGGAGCTCAGGGCCAACCGGGTCTAGCTCTCCCACCGCTTACCCACGCCTGCCGTTTCCCGGCCGGGCCTTCCGGCCTGCCTTTCGCCACGCTCCCTCCTTGCCGGCTGCCTTGCTGTGCCCGCCTCGTCCTCTCTTGCCGGCAGTTTCTCTCCTCCATTCTTTGCCTTATCGCGATGATAATGAGCACATGAATGTGTCTCCGCCTATCTAATGTGAAGCTTTGTTTTTGATCTCAATAAAGGTTTAGCAAGTCTAACGCATTGTATTGCTTATTGTTTTTGCCTTGGAAAACCAGCCATTCATTGTGATTGCTAATTATCAAGAATAAAATGAGATGCAACCTATAATGAATTGCTATGATTGGTAATAATGTTGTTTAAAGTGGCATCCTTATCTATAATTTTTATGGAGGCTATTCTTTGTTGCAGTGTAGCCTCATCGTTTTGTACTTTACCTGTTTGCGGAAAACAATCAATGCCCATGGGTAAGCGGGCGCAAGAAGCTAAGGAGGTTCGGCGATGAAGAGTGTTCGGAGAGTATTGTTCTCTACAATAGCACTGGCTGCCTTGCTGGCGTTCTCAGCCGGTACGAGCGAAGCCCAAAGTGCAACCACTGATACCACAAGCCAGCCGGGCAATAGCACTGGTACGGCGAACATGGGTGGCACCACGGGCTCCGAGACCGGTGCGGCGAAAACCACTCACAAGAAAGCCAAAAAGCACCACAAGAAACACCACAAACATGCTGCCAAGAAGAGCACCAGCACCAGTGGCGCGGGGACCGGCGGTTCGATGTCAGGGACCAACGCGACGGGGTACCGCAGCGGCAGCGACTACGGTAGCACGGGGCCCACAAGCGGCAGCAGTAACATGTACCGTCAAAACGAAACCGGGACGAGCAACATGCAGAACTCCCCGGGCGGTACGGGCGGAACCATGGGGACCGGCAGCGGCGGTTCGACCGATACCGGCAACAGGTACCGGAGCAACCAGCCCAGCGGCACGATGCAGGACCAGCAGGATCGGAACCAGCCGTCGAATCAGCAGTACAACCAGCAGTACCAGGAGCGTGGCGGTTCGATGGGTTCGGGCAGTGGCGGGGCTACCGGCACCGATACCGGCAGCAGGTACCCTGGCGGCAACAACAACATGCTGCGGGGTACCGGCGGGTCGAGCGATCGTTATGACATGAACCAGGGGGGCAGCATGGAAAAAGGAAGCGGCGGGAGCAGTGGAACCGGTAGCGGCGGATCGACCGGCACCGGTAGTGACTCCTCCGGCGAAAGCCTGCCGGAAGACTAAGCTCCCTCGCACCCCCTCAGACCACCCCTCCTGCGGCAGCTCTCGGGAGGCGAACGGGTCTGAGAAAGGAGGTACGTCATGACAAGAATCAGGACAGTACTGCTCACAACCGTTGCCATAGTGGGATTGATGGGTTTGACGACGGGGGTGGGGTTCTCTGCCACCTCCAGCATGGGGAGTGGCTCAACAGGCTCCTCTGCTGACATGTCAACCAACTCCAACCTGCCTCCAGGAACTGGCGTGCAGATGAGAACCATTACCGGCTTCACCTCTGAACCGGCGGCCGGTGGCGGATCGGCGGGTGTAGGAGCCGGAGGAACGGTCGGCTCCGGTGACACCGGGGCGGGAACCAACTTCAACAACGGCTCAATGAGCACAACCACCGGCGGGACCGTTGGAACCGGGGCTGGCGGCACCACGACCGGGACCGGCGGAAGTTTCGGTACCGGCACCGGCGGATCGATGGGGACCGGTACTGACCAAGGCACCCTCGGCACCGGATCGGGCGGAACCCTGGGCACCGGCACCGGCGGGACGCTCGATAACGGCACCGGCGGGACAATCAACAACGGAACCGGCGGGACAATGGGCACTGGCCCCGGCGGGACAATGGGCACTGGCCCCGGCGGGACAATGGGTACTGGTGGCTCAATGGGTACTGGTGGCTCAATGGGTACTGGTGGCTCAATGGGTACTGGTGGCTCAATGGGTACTGGTGGCTCAATGGGTACTGGTGGCTCGATGGGCACCGGAACTGGCGGTGCCGGAGGGACTGGCGGCGCTGGTGGGGCCGGCGGCGGAGGTGGGGCCGGCGGCGGAGGCGGTGGCGGTCGCTAACGCTCTCCACTACTGAATGGCGCCCCGGCCGGGTAAATTGGTGAGCCACCGGCTCAGGCTGGAGAACGGTCTGGAGGCCTACGGGAAGTTCGTGCAGCGTGGCGAAGGGCAGGGGGCGGAATATACCAAAATCGTCCTCAAACCCAACGGCTAGCAAGGACAAGTGGCAGGCGGTGAAGGCTGGGGCGGCTCTTTCGGCCGCCCCTCTTTTTTTCGATTATGGAGAGGCCGCTCCACGCTTGATTGGCAGCGGGGCCGCTCAAAGAGAGGGGGGTGGCTGATAAGGGGAGGCCCGTCTTGCGGGCTCGGGGCGCGTGGGAAAGGGCGTTGCGGTCAGATGGCTTGAATCATCGATGCGGGCTCGGCCGGGTGGAGCACCCGCCATTCGGCGGCGAGTTTTTCGGGCTCGCGGGTGACACTACGGAGAAACTCGAGCAGATGCTCCTCGGCCCCCTCGGCGAAGCCGACGAATTTCACCCCCGACATCGAGAAAAAGGAGTGCACGACCTTTACGCTGATGGTGGCAGGGGCGAGTCCTTCCGCAAAGGAAAGGGTGAGCGAGCAGATTTCGTCGACGGCGGCCAGGAAGCATTCGTCGGAGCTCAAGAGGGCGCCGCGCAGGGAAAGGTTTCTGACAGTGACGGGGTAGTTCAGTCCACCAAGAGTGAGGCTGGCTGGCTGGTCGCACTCCACTCGGTGAAATCGGCGCTGTTCCATGCTGGTTCCTTTCGGAGGTGTTTGGGCTCTTATCGTCACCATGGCGGCAAACTGTAAGGAAAATGCCGCCGAAGTCACGGCAGGGGCAGGACCTGCTTTTACGGTTGACTTCGATGGGCAAGTATTGTATTAGATGACGTTTCCGGGATTTGGCGCCGGCACCCGTTTCGACTCAAGCGGGAGCCGAGAAATTTGAGAATCGAAGAGGGCTGGCGGTAGATGGAAAACAAGATCAGGGTGTTCAGCGGTAACTCGAATCCGGTTCTGGCAGAGAAGATCTGCGAATGTCTTAAGGTGCCGCTGGGCAAGGCGAAGGTCAAGACCTTCTCCGACGGCGAGATCATGGTTGAGATCGGTGAGAACGTGCGTGGCCGCGACATCTACGTCGTTCAGTCCACCTGCTGCCCGACCAACAACAACCTGATGGAGCTGCTCATCATGATGGACGCCCTGAAGAGGGCTTCGGCAGCAACCATCACCGCCGTGATCCCCTACTACGGTTACGCGCGTCAGGACCGCAAGGCGGCTCCGCGTACCCCGATCACCTCGAAGCTGGTGGCCGACCTGATCACCACCGCCGGGGCCGACCGGGTGGTCACCATTGACCTGCACGCAGGCCAGATCCAGGGCTTCTTCAACATTCCGGTGGACAACCTTTACGCCGCTCCGGTGCTCCTGGCCCATCTGAAGACCCGTTTCGCCGACGAGCTCAACAACCTGGTCATGGTCTCCCCGGACGCGGGTGGCACCGAGCGTGCCAGGGCCTTCGCCAAGCGGCTCGGCTGCACGCTGGCCGTCATCGACAAGCGCCGCACCGGTCCCAACGTGGCCGAGATCATGCACCTTATCGGTGACGTCAAAGGGAAGTCCGCCATCATCCTGGACGACATGATCGACACCGCCGGCACGCTGACCCAGGCCGCCCTGGCGCTCAAGGAGCACGGCGCCGCCAGCGTGTACGCCTGCGCCACCCACGGCGTGCTCTCCGGGCCGGCCATCGACCGCATCAACGACTCGGTGATCGAAAAGGTCGTCATCACCGACACCGTGCCGCTGGGTGAGAAGGCCGAGCGGACCGACAAGCTCCGGGTGCTCTCGGTGGCCGATCTGCTGGCCGAGGCCATCCGCCGCATTCACGAGGATGAATCTGTAAGCTCGCTGTTTGTCTAACGGCGGCTATCTGGTTTAATAGTTTCTGTCATGAATCATCAAAATATCGAAGCGATTTCGGAGGAAGTATGAGCAAGCAGGTGCTGAATGTTGAACTGAGGGAAGAAACCGGCAAGGGGGTCTGCCGCCGTCTGCGTAGCGCAGGTCGCATCCCGGGCGTCGTCTACGGCAAAGGGCTTGAGCCCGTTTCGATCTCGCTGGATCGGAGGCAGTTTTCCGAGGCGATCGCCGGCGAAGGCGGCCGTAACCACATCCTGACCCTCAAGTGCGAGGGCTCCCTCAACGACGTGACCGTGATCGTGGCCGACCTCCTTCAGGACGCCATCAAGCGCACCCCGCGTCACGTCGACCTGCACAAGATCAACCTCTCCGACAAGGTGAAGGTCCACGTTCCGGTTCGCGTGGTCGGTACCGCAGTCGGCGTCAAGGCTGGCGGCATGCTCGACCTCGCCATGCACGAGCTCGAAGTCGAGTGCCTCCCGGTCCACATCCCCGGGCACATCAACGTCGACGTCACCGAGCTCGTCATCGGCCACTCCATTCACCTGGGCGAGATCCCGGCTCCGGTCGGTATCGTCATCCTGGGCGACGCCAAGACTCCGGTGGTCAGCGTCCTCGGGAGAAAGGGCGCCGAAGAGGCTGAATAAGCTCTCTCCGCCGGAAAGAACATGGCAAAACTCGTTGTAGGGCTCGGCAACCCCGGGCCACAGTACTCATGGACCCGCCACAACGCGGGTTTCATGGTTTTGGACCGCTTATCCCGTCTGGCCGATATTCCCGTCACCAAGAAGGCCTTCTCCGGCCTGATCGGTGACGGGAACTGGGCCGGGGAGCGGGTCTATCTCCTCAAGCCCCAGACCTTCATGAACTTGTCGGGGCGCTCGGTCGCCGAGGCGCTCCGCTTCTACAAGCTCTCCCCTTCCGACCTCGTGGTCATCCACGACGAACTGG
This sequence comes from Geomonas sp. Red32, assembly GCF_023652955.1. Taxonomy (GTDB): domain Bacteria; phylum Desulfobacterota; class Desulfuromonadia; order Geobacterales; family Geobacteraceae; genus Geomonas. The sequence goes on from NZ_JAKLOY010000012.1 coordinate 29,758, forward strand.
ACATCCCCTTCGGCAAGATCAGGCTCAAGGAAGGTGGCGGCCACGGCGGCCACAACGGTCTTCGCTCGCTCGGACAGGAGCTTGGCTCCACCGCCTGGGCCAGGATCCGGGTCGGCATCGGCCGTCCGGTGCACGGCGACGTGGTCAACTACGTGCTGACCAACTTCTCCAAGGACGAGATGGAGTCGCTTTTGGGGATCCTCGACGAGGGGGTCGACGCGCTGGAGATGATGATCCGGGAAGGGATGCCCAAGGCCATGAGCATCTTTAACGGTAGATGATCCACCAGCCGCTATCCGTCCTTTCGACGGGGCGGTGCCTCGCACGCTAAAAGAGGATTATTCGTATGGGTTTCAACTGCGGCATCGTCGGGCTCCCCAACGTGGGGAAGTCCACCATCTTCAACGCGCTCACCTCGGCCGGGGCCGAGTCCGCCAACTATCCCTTCTGCACCATCGATCCCAACGTCGGCATTGTGTCGGTTCCCGATCCCCGTCTCCAGAAGCTGGCCGAGATCGTTCGTCCCGAAAGGATCCTCCCGACCACCATCGAGATCCTCGACATCGCCGGCCTGGTGAAGGGGGCGAGCCAGGGGGAGGGGCTTGGCAACAAGTTCCTCGGGCACATCCGTTCGGTTGATGCCATCCTGCACGTGGTGCGCTGCTTCGAGAACGAGAACGTGGTGCACGTCTCCGGGAGCGTGTCGCCGGTCCGGGACATCGAGGTGATCCAGACCGAGCTAGCCCTGGCCGACCTCGATACCGTCGAGAAGCGCCTGCAGCGGGTCGAGAAACAGGCGAGAAGCGGCGACAAGAAGGCCAAGGAAGATGTCGACTTCTGTATCAAAGTGAAAGCGGTCCTGGAGAAGGGGGAGTCTCCCCGGAACCTCGCGGAGAACGAGGACGAACGGCTGATCTTGAGGGATATGCACCTCATGACCGCCAAGCCGGTTCTCTACGTCGCCAACGTGGCCGAGGACGACCTGGAAGGGAAACACCCGTACGTGGACGAGGTCAGGAAGCTGGCCGAGCGCGAGGGAAACGGGGTGGTCTACATCTGCGGGTCCATCGAGGCGGAGATCTCCGAGCTGGAAGGTGAGGAGAAGCAGGCCTTCCTGGAGGAGATGGGGCTTCCCGAGTCCGGGCTCGACCGCCTGATCCGCGCCGGCTACGAGCTCCTGGGACTCATCACCTACTTCACCGCCGGGGTAAAAGAGGTTCGTGCCTGGACCATCACCAAGGGTACCAAGGCCCCCGGCGCCGCCGGAGTCATCCACTCCGACTTCGAGAAGGGGTTCATCCGCGCCGAGACCATCGCCTACCTGGATTTCATCGGCGCTGGCGGCGAGGCGGGCGCCAAAGAGAAGGGTCTCATGCGGCTGGAAGGGAAAGAGTACGTGGTGCAGGATGGCGACGTGATGCACTTCCGGTTCAACGTTTAACCCTCTGTCCCCCCTTCGCAAAGGGAGGGACCTGGTTTTCCCTGATAAAAATGCCGGGAGGGCCCTTTTGCGCTTGCCAAAGGGCCCTTTCTGTAGTAATGGATACTGTTCCACAGAGCGGCACCAAGTGCCGTATCTCCTTGTTCCGGGCCGGTCCCGGAGCTAAATAACCGTGAGGAGGCAACACAATGAGGATGTACGAGACCATCTACATCGTCCAGCCGGAACTCGGTGACGAGGAGCTCAAAGCCCTCTCCGCCAAGGTTCAGGACGTGGTCGCCAGCATGAATGGCGATTTCAAGAGGCTGGAAGACTGGGGGACCAGGAAACTGGCCTACGCGATCAACAAGAATCCCCGTGGCCGCTACTTTTACCTCCGCTTCGACGGCGACGCAGCACTCATCGCCGAGCTGGAGCGCCGCCTGCGCCTTGACGACAAGGTGATCAGGTACCAGAGCGTCAAGCTCGAGCAGGAAGTGGTTCCGGCTGCCCCCGTGGCTGCCAAGACCGCCGAGGAAGGGACCGAGGAAGCTGCCGGTACCGAGGCTCAGGCCGAAACGACTACTACGGAGGAATAAGAGATGGCTGACGAGAGAACCCCCCAGAGAAGCACCAGCGGCGGCCCGAGGAAGAAGCGGCCGTTCCAGCGCCGTAAGGTCTGCCGTTTCTGCGCAGACAAGCAGGTAACCATCGATTACAAAGATCCCCGCACCCTCCGCTACTTCGTTTCGGAGCGCGGCAAGATCATTCCGCGCCGCATCTCCGGCAACTGCTCCAAGCACCAGAGGGAGATCACCGAGGCAATCAAGAGGGCGAGGAACATCGCGCTGCTCCCGATCGCGGGCAGCCACGTTACTCCGTAATCTGTGCCCAACGAGATGAACCCTCAACTGCAGGGGCGGATTTTGGATGTCATCAAGGGGAGCGTCGCTACGGCGGCGCTCTTCCTTGCTTTCATGATGCTTCCGGTCCTGGGACTTATCCCCGGCTTCTTCACGCCGCTTCCGGCAGTTTTCTACCGCCTCAAGAGCGGGCGGGGAACCGGAATCGCCATCGTGGTAGCAACCTCCGTGCTGCTGGCTGCCATCGCCCGCGAACCGGCGACGGTCGCGATCTACCTGCTGCAGGGCGGCATCATGTCGCTGGCGCTCCCCGAGTTCCTGATGCGCCTCAAAGGGGGCGCCCGTTCCGTCGTTTACTCGGTCGCCATCAACCTGGTCTTCCTGCTGGCCGCTACCGCCATCTACGGCGCCGCGACCGGCGCTCCTCTGCACGCCAAGATCGTCAAAGGGGTGCAGACGAGCATCGCCCAGACCTCCCAGCTCTACGAGAAGGCCGGGGTCAAGGGCGATGAGCTGAAGGCTCTGCAGGATTCGATGCACCAGGCGGGGGACCAGGTCGTCCAGGTCTACCCGGCCCTGGTCACCGTGGCGCTCGGGCTGATCGCCTGCCTGAACCTGAGCGTGCTGGCGCGGGTGGCCCAGCGCTCGCACATCCCGGTATTCCTCGGGAACTTCCGGCAGTTCAGGAACCCGGAGCACCTGGTCTGGCTGCTGATCGCGGCCGGCTTCGCCCTGCTTCTCGACGAGCCGACCGTCCACCTGGTATCGCTCAACCTGCTGATTGTGGTCGGTGCCCTCTATGCCGTGCAGGGTTTCGCCGTCATGAGCCACTTCTTCCGCAGGATGGCGATTCCGGGTTTCATGAAAGTAATTGGCGTCCTATTCCTCCTCTTCCAGCCGTTCATGATGCTGGTGGTGGCGGTGCTGGGCATTTTCGATCTCTGGGGCGACTTCCGGTCCCCCAAAAAAACGCAAAACCTGTGAAAAAATCAGGCTAGGAGGCAACGCATGAAGGTCATTCTGAAAGAGAACGTCGAAAACCTCGGTCACATCGGCGACATCGTCAAGGTCGCTCCGGGCTACGCCAGGAACTACCTCCTCCCCAAAGGGTTCGCCATCGAGGCTACCGAGAAGAACGCCAAGGCTCTCGAGCACGCCAAGCGTCAGCTCGAGTACAAGAAGAACCGCGTCCTGGAAGCAGCCAAGCAGCTGTCCGCCAAGATCGAGGGGCTGTCCCTCTCCATCGCCCACCAGGCCGGTGCTGACGACAAGCTCTTCGGCGCCGTTACCAACATGGAACTGGCCGAGCTGCTCAAGGCCCAGGGCCTCGAAATCGACCGTAAGAAGATCGTTCTGGACGAGCCGATCAAGCACCTCGGCGATTTCACCGCTCAGGTCAAGATCCACCCGGAAGTTTCCGCCACCCTCAAGATCTCCATCACCAAGGCGTAAGCTTCAGGACGGCTCGGCCGTTCACACAGGAAGTAAAAAAGGGCCGGCACTCAAACGAGTGCGGCCCTTTTTGTTATCATTCAACTTTCGGTAAAAGCGGGTGCCGCTGCGGCACAGTACGGAATAGAGGAGGAGCGATGGACATTCAGCGGTACCCCAAGAGCGACATTGCGCTCAACCAGATTGAGACCGCGCTGGTGATCTACTTCGGGGGAGGCGACCTCTTCTCTGTCGTCACCCTGGCCGGGGCCGCCGAGGAACTGATCGGCCAGCTCTTGGCCAGCCGGGAGGAGCGGGGCTTCTTCAAGCCCCTTTTCGAGATCCTGCGGCCGGGGAAGCGGCGGAATGAGGAGGAGCCGCTGGTGCTGGGAGAGACCGGCGAATTCATCCACACCGATCCCCGTCATGAGGCCATTTTCCTGTTGGGTAGATCCATCGACGACTACCGGAAGCTGACCGGCGCCGTCACCCCTTCCATGGCCCGCTTCGACCGCGAAGTCCGTCAGCGGGAATCGGCTATCGCTTGACCTGGGCGTCCTGGATCAGCAGGTCGTACTTGTAGCCGGAACCGAAGTCGACGTTCTGGGAAAGGATCCCCTTGACGGTGACCGTTTCGCCTTCCTTCGCCGTCCCCTTGATGGTGGCGGTCAGATCGTAGTTTTTCTTGGCCTTGCTCCCGCTCCCATCCTGGATGTGGATCCAGGTGTGTTTCATGATATGTTCGGCGACCTTGACTACCTTACCCCTCACCACCACCTGCTTCTTGTCCAGTTTGGCCTTCTTCGCGTAGAGCTCCGCGACGGTGTAGGCATTGGCCCCTTTGGCCTTGGCCACCCGGCCGACCTTCACCGCGGCTACCTTGCTGGAGTTGTTCTCCTGCTTGGCCGTCGGGGTCGCCTGTGCCTTGGCGGGCGCGGCGGCGGGAGCAGGTGCGTTGGCGGCCGCTTTCTCGTGTGCCATTTTCACCGCTGCTTCGGGGAGTTTCACCCGGGTGTTGGCGGGGCCCGCCGAGAAGACGATGCGGTCAAAGGTGCGGTGGAGCGCCTTGCTGGTGAAATGGTTGATGGTGTACCCGGGGACCAGGGTCAGCTGCTGCCCGACGGTGGCCTTCATCTCGGGGGCGGCCACCCAGAGCTTTTCCTTGCCGTTGGCGATGAGGAGGTAGGTGTATCCACCCCCGTTCATGGTCTCCAGCACTTTTCCGGAGATATTCACCTGCTGCGGGGCTTTGTCTCCTGCCGGGGTTTCGGCGCCAGCCGGGACGGATACGGTGGTTACGGCAAGAAAGGCCAGCAGCAGAAGGTGCGTAAGGGACAGTTTCATCGGGTGCTCCTCGACAGATAATAGGGCCGCCCGGTGAGGGAAAGCCCACCCGGCAGACTACTTTGTTCACCCCCTCTTTGACAAGAAGTTTCTCACCCATTTCAACTCCCAGTATGCCGGGGGCGCTCACTGGTCGCCACTCTCTCTCAGAGCCCGTCGTCATCGTTTCTCCCTTTCACAACGGCCGCATTCACCTGCAGTTCTCCCGCAGTGTCCACTGAAAATGCCGCTCCTGCTTGCCAGCGCGCAACGCGAGGTTATATTTGTTAGCGATGGCTAATTTGTGTCGGCCGTCTGAGTGAGTGCGGGACCTGTCTGTGACTGAAGAGGCTGCAGCGGTTAACGCCATGCCGATGGCGAATAGGGGTACGGGAGGGAGTCATGTACAAAAAGGTGGGGGTGCTGCTGGTACACGGAATGGGGACAACGATGGACGATTTTGCCCATGACCCCATTCATGAGTTGAGGGAAAGGATATCCGGGCGGGGGCTCAAGTGCGAGGACCTCGCCTGGGAATCGGTCTATTGGGCTCCGCTGCTTTCGGCCCGCGAGAACCAGCTCTGGGTGGATCTTTCGGCCGACCATGATCTCAACTGGGCGAAACTCAGGAAGTTCTTCATCAACGCCTTCGGCAACATCACCGCTTACCAGACTGCCCACGACCGGCCGGACAGCATCTATTACAGAATCCACGATCAGGTGCACGCAGCTCTCGTGGCCCTCTACGAGAAACTGGGGGGGGAGGACCGCCCCCTGGTGGTGATCGCTCATTCTTTGGGATCGGTCATCATGTCCAATTACATCTGGGACCGCCAGAAAGGGAAGGATGTCGACCGCTACGGTGCGAGCCCCTTTGAGCGGATGGAGACCCTGGCGGGGCTGGTAACGCTCGGGACCAATATCCCGTTCTTCACCATGACGGAGAGCCCGGTGGTCAGCATCGAGTTTCCCCCCAACACGCTCCCGGAAAAGGTCAGGCGCCGTGCCAAGTGGCTGAACCTGTACGATTCGGACGACGTCCTCGGGTGGCCGCTCAAACCGCTCAGCCCGAGCTATGCGGACGCGGTCAGCGAGGACATCGAGGTGAGCGTGGGCAACATCCTCACCGCCTGGAATCCGGCCAACCACGCCGCCTACTGGACCGACGACGAGGTCATCAAGCCCGCCGCCTACCTGATCGGCTCCATCTTCGAGGCGGAGGCAGGGTAGAACTTTTTCTGGCCCGACACGACAACTGCGGGGCTGGCTTCGGTGCTCCGTGGAAACTTCCCCCCCCCCTAGCCCCCTCCCTCGAGGGGGAGGGGGGGGCAATAAAAAAAGGCGCCCTCCGGTTTGGAGGACGCCTTTTCGCGTCTGGAGCAGGACCGCCTAGACGATCTTTTTCATGCCTTTCATGGCGGCGCGGAGCTCGGCGCCGACTTCCTCGACGAGGTGGCTGCGGATGGCGGCGTTCACCGAGACGAGTAGGGTGTTGTCCACGCCGTTGTCCTTCGCATCGAACCCTTTGCCGATCACGTCGGTCCCCACCTTGGACATGAAGTCTTTCAGCAGCGGCACGCAGGCGTGGGAGAAGAGGTAGCAGCCGTACTCGGCGGTGTCGGAGATGATGCGGTTCATCTCGTACAGCTTCTTCCTGGCGATGGTGTTGGCGATGAGCGGGGTCTCGTGGAGCGACTCGTAGTAGGCGGACTCCGGCTCGATCCCGGTCTGGACCATGGTCTCGAAGGCGAGCTCGACGCCGGCCTTGACCATGGAGACCATCAGTATCCCCTTGTCGAAATACTCCTGCTCGGTGATCTCGCCGGCAGCCTCGGTCTTCTCGAAGGCGGTCTTGCCGGTCTCTTCGCGCCAGGTGAGGAGCTTCACGTCGTTATTGGCCCAGTCCTCCATCATGGTCTTGGAGAAGTAGCCGCTCATGATGTCGTCCATGTGCTTCTGGAACAGCGGACGCATGATCTCTTTGAGCTCCTCGGCCAGCTTGAAGGCCACCAGCTTGGCGGGGTTGGAGAGGCGGTCCATCATGTTGGTGACGCCGCCGTGCTTGAGGGCCTCGGTGACGGTCTCCCAGCCGTACTGGATCAGTTTGGCGGCGTAGGGGGCGGCGATGCCGTTGGCCACCATCTTGTCGAAGCAGAGGATGCTGCCGGTCTGCAGCATCCCGCAGAGGATGGTCTGTTCGCCCATGAGGTCGGATTTGACCTCGGCGACGAAGGAGGATTCCAGCACGCCGGCGCGGTCGCCACCCTGGGCGGAGGCCAGGGCCTTGGCGAGTTCGAGGCCGTCCCCTTTGGGATCGTTCTCGCGGTGAACGGCGATCAGGGTCGGCACGCCGAAGCCGCGCTTGTACTCCTCACGCACCTCGGAGCCCGGGCACTTCGGAGCCACCATGATGACGGTGAGGTCCTTGCGGATCTGGGTCCCTTCCTCGACGATGTTGAAGCCGTGGGCATAGCTGAACACGGCGCCCTGTTTCAGGAAGGGAATGACGGTCTCGACCACCTTGGAGTGCTGCTTGTCCGGGGCGAGGTTCATGACGATGTCGGCGGTGGGAAGCATCTCTTCGTAGGGGCCGACCTTGAAGCCGTTGTCGGTGGCGTTACGGTAGGACTGGCGCTTCTCGGCGATCGCTTCGGCGCGCAGGGTATAGGAAACGTCCAGACCGCTGTCGCGCATGTTGAGGCCCTGGTTAAGCCCCTGGGCGCCGCAGCCGACGATGACGATCTTCTTGCCTTTGGCGTACTCGCAGCCGGCGGAAAATTCCGAGGCGTCCATGAAGCGGCAGCAGCCGAGTTCCTGCAGCTGAAGACGCAGCGGCAGGGTGTTGAAGTAGTTCTCTCCCATCGTTTCTCTCCTCTATGTTTGGTGGGTTATAGATCTGATAGCGTGCAGACAGTACCGGAAATATAATATTGCGTAAAGTGAATTGTTGTGCATATTGTGTTGCGTCAAACGCAAGAAAGGCGAAGCCCCCGGCAAGCGGTACGCATCAAGGGGACTGGCTCCGGAGGTGCCTGTCCCCTTTGGCGTTGCGGTGTCGAGCCGGGCAGGAGCCACTCCCCTTTGGGGGGCGGAGGATGGGGGCAAGACCAATGAGATTTTACCACGGGGCGTTCTAATGGACATGCGCGAACTGGAAGTTTTCCTCACCCTGGCGGAGCTGCTGCATTTCGGCCGGGCCAGCCAGGCCTGCAACCTCAGTCCCTCGGCGCTCTCCCGCACCATCCAGCGGATGGAGGAGCAGCTGGAGCAGCCGCTCTTTATCCGGGACAACCGGAAGGTGCTGCTGACCCCGGCGGGGGAACGGCTCAAGCGCTATGCCCGCCTCTCCCTGGACGAGTGGCGAAACTTCCGGCTGGCCATCAAGAACGAGCAGGCGGTGGCGGGAACGCTCTCCATCTACGCCTCCATCACCGCGGTCTACAGCCTTCTTCCGCAGCTTTTGGAGAACTTCAGATGGCGGTACCCCGAGGTGCAGCTCGAGTTGAGGACCGGGGCGGCGGAGCAGGCCATCCCGCAGATCCAGCGAGGGGAGATCGACCTTGCCGTGGCACCGCTTCCGGACGGCTCGAAGAGCGGGCTCGCCTTTCTCCCCATGGTGACCATCCCCCTCATCTTCATCGCGCCGCGCACCGAAGGGTTCGCCCTGGCCATCAAGGACGAGTCGATCGATCTGGCCCGCACCCCGCTCGTCCTTCCCCAGACCGGGCTCTCCCGGCGGCGGCTCGACCAGTGGCTGAAGGAGCACCGGATCGCCCCCAGCATCACCTCGGAGGTCTCCGGCAACGAGGCGATCATCGCCATGGTGCGCCTGGGGTGCGGGGTGGGGGTGGTACCGCGGCTCGTCCTGGAGCGAAGCCCCTTCCGGGACGAGGTCACCGTGCTGGAAAACGCCCCGCGGCTCGATCCCTACGAAGTCGGTCTGGCGACCTCGGGGAAGAACCTGCAGCGGCCGAGCGTGCGGGCCTTTTGGGAGCTGGCCGAGCGGGGGCTGTCGCGCTTGCCAGCGACGGAATAATCACTGCCGCCGCCCCCTTTTAGGAGAGGGTGGCCGCAGGCCGGGTCAGGGAAGATCCGATGCGGTTGTCCGGCAGGAGCGTACCGGGCTGGGGAGGCGTAGAATGGGGAAGGGGAAGACCTTCCCGGGCGGCCTCCGGGTGAGGGAAACCCCTTGCCAATCCACGATTGCTGTGATATATACCTTTGCTGCTTTAAATTCGCACGCCATGTCATCAAGTGCCGGTGGTGCCTGCTTCGGCAGGTTCCGGTATGCGGGTGGCGGAGGCCAAACCAAAGGAGAAAGTACATGTCGAACATCACCATGAAAGAACTGCTGGAAGCGGGTGTCCATTTCGGTCACCAGACCAAGAGATGGAACCCGAAAATGAAGCCGTACATCTTCGGCGCTCGTAACGGTATCTACATCATCGACCTGCAGAAGACCGTCCGTCTCTTCAAAAACGCCTACAGCTTCGTGACCGACGCCGCCCAGTCCGGCGAGACCGTCCTCTTCGTCGGCACCAAGAAGCAGGCCCAGGATTCGGTGGCCGAAGAGGCACAGCGTTGCGGGATGTTCTACGTCAACGAGCGTTGGCTGGGCGGCATGCTCACCAACTTCGCCACCGTCAAGCAGAGCATCGACCGCCTCAAGCGTCTCGACGCCATGGTCGTCGACGGCACCATCGAAGCCTACACCAAGAAAGAGCAGCTCAAGCTCGGTAAAGAGCGCGAGAAGCTTGAGAAGATCCTCGGCGGTATCAAGGGGATGGGCAAAACCCCGGGCGTGCTGTTCGTGGTCGACCCCAAAAACGAAGAGATCGCCGTCTGCGAAGCCAAGAAGCTCGGCATCCCGGTCGTCGCCATCGTCGACACCAACTGCGATCCGGACGACATCAACTACGTCATCCCGGGCAACGACGACGCCATCCGCGCCATCCGTCTTTTGACCAGCAAGATGGCCGATGCCGTCCTCGAAGGTGCCCAGGCCCGTAACGCCCGTCTCCAGACCGGCGCCGAGGAGGAGCTCGCCGCTCCGGCCGAGGAAGTCGCCGAAGAGGCTGCCGGCGAGGCCTAATCCCCTCTCCCCGGCAGCATCCCACTCGTTTCGATAATTACATCATGAGTCCCCGCGCCGAAGAGGCGCGGGAGGCTGTGGAGGATAACGTGAGCATTACCGCTGCAATGGTAAACGAACTGAGGAAAGCAACCGGCGCCGGCCTTATGGACTGCAAGAAGGCGCTGACCGAAACCGCCGGTGACCACGAGAAGGCCATCGACTACCTCCGCACCAAGGGCCTCGCCGCCGCCTCCAAGAAGGCCGGCCGCGCCGCCACCGAAGGTTCGGTCGGTTCCTACATCCACGCTGGCGGCAAGATCGGCGTCCTGGTGGAAGTGAACTGCGAGACCGACTTCGTTGCCAAGAACGACAACTTCCAGGCTTTCGTGCGCGACATCGCCATGCACATCGCCGCCGCCAGCCCGCTCTACGTCCGCCGCGAGGAAGTTCCCGCCGAGCTCCTCGAGCGCGAGAAGGCCATCTACCGTGAAAAGGCCAAGGAAAGCGGCAAGCCGGAGAAGATCATCGAGAAGATCCTCGAAGGGCAGATCAACAAGTTCTACGGCGACATCTGCCTCCTCGAGCAGGCTTTCGTGAAGGATCCGGACAAGACCGTCCAGACCTACCTCAACGAGACCATCGCCTCCATCGGCGAGAACATGAGCATCCGCCGCTTCGCCAAGTTCGTGCTGGGCGAAGGGCTCACCAAGAAGGAAAGCGACTTCGCGGCCGAAGTTGCCGCGGCCGCCGGCGTCTAGAACGACCCAGAAGAGCCGGCCATGAAAATGGGCGGCTCTTTTTTTACCCGCTGACCGACAGGGCAGGGGATTTTTCTTGTTTACCAACGAAGGTGACGACCATGCCAGAACCGTACTACAAAAGAGTGCTCCTGAAGCTTTCCGGAGAGGCCCTGGGAGGCGAGCAGGGGTACGGTATCGATCCCCAGACCATTACCGCCATTGCCCGCGAGGTGAAGGCCGTGGTGGAGGCCGGCGTTGAGCTTTGCCTGGTCATCGGTGGAGGAAACATCTTCCGCGGCCTGGCTGCCTCCTCCAAGGGAATGGACCGCGCCAGCGCCGACTACATGGGGATGCTGGCCACCATGATCAACTCTCTTGCCATGCAGGACGCCCTCGAGAAGGCCGGGGTGGACACCCGGGTGCAGTCCGCCATCGGGATGGCCGAGGTCGCCGAGCCGTACATCAGAAGGCGCGCCATCAGGCATCTGGAGAAGGGGAGGGTGGTCATTTTCGGGGCCGGGACCGGCAACCCGTACTTCACCACCGACACCGCCGCGAGCCTCCGGGCCATGGAGATCGGCGCCGACGTCATCCTCAAGGGGACCAAGGTCGACGGCGTCTACTCGGCCGATCCCAAAAAGGATCCCACCGCCACCAAGTATCAGAGCCTGAGTTACCTCGAGGTGCTGAGGAAGGGGCTCCAGGTGATGGATGCCACCGCCATCTCGCTCTGCATGGACAACAATCTCCCCATCGTCGTCTTCGACCTGACCACCGAAGGAAACGTCCTCCGGGTGGTGTCCGGCGAGCCGATCGGCACCCTGGTTAAAGAAGGAGAATAGCAATGATCAAGGATGTCATCGCCAGTATGAACGTCCATATGGACAAGACCATTGAGGCCCTCCGGAAGGACTTCCAGAAGATCCGCACCGGCCGCGCCACCACCGCCCTGCTGGACGACGTCAGGGTCGATTTCTACGGAAACCCGAGCCCCTTGAGCCAGGTGGCTACTCTTGCGGTTCCCGAGGCCAGGACCATCACCATCCAGCCGTGGGACAACAAGATGATCGCGCCGATCGAGAAGGCCATCCTCAACGCCAACCTCGGCCTCACCCCCGCCAACGACGGCAAGCTGATCCGCCTGTCGCTCCCGCCGCTCACCGAGGAGCGCCGCAAGGACATCGTCAAGGGGTTGAAACGCGATGCCGAGGACTCCAAGGTAGCGCTCAGGAACATCCGCCGCGATGCCATCGACCAGCTGAAAAAGCTCGAGAAGGAGAAGCAGATCTCCGAGGATGACCTGAAGAGGGCGGAGAAGGATGTGCAGGACTCCACCAACAGCCACGTCGCCAAGATCGACGAGGTGGTGGCTCACAAGGAAAAAGAGGTGTTGGAGGTCTAACCAGGCCTTGGCGGCGGGGGGAAGCTCCCCCGCCAGCCCCACCGCCAGCGCGGCTCGCCCGTATCTGCCCGCGCAAAACCCCGTACCACGGGGATTTTTTGTTTCTAGGGTGACTATGGATAGTTTAAAGCCGGAGAGACTCCCGGTTCATCTAGCGGTTATCATGGATGGTAACGGCCGCTGGGCTGAGAAACGGATGCTGCAGCGGATCGTCGGGCACCAGAAAGGGGTGGAGACGGTCCGGGTAATTGTCGAGGAATGTTCGCGGCTGGGAATCCGCTACCTGACCCTGTTCGCCTTCTCGGCCGAAAACTGGCTTCGCCCCAAGACCGAGGTCAAGGCGCTGATGGCGCTATTGAAGAAGTTCCTGCGCGCCGAGATCAAGAGGATGATGCTGAACGGCATCCGCTTCAACGTGATCGGAAACCGTTCCGACCTTCCCCCGGACATCCAGAACGAGATCGATCTGGCCATCGAGAAAACCGCCGGCAACAACGGGATGCTGCTGACCCTGGCGCTTTCCTATGGCGGCCGCCAGGAGATCGTGTGTGCGGCCAAAAGTCTCGCCGCCGAGGCGGCAGCCGGCAAGCTCGACCCCGAGCAGATCGACGAGCGGATGTTCGGCAGCTCCCTGCACACGGCGGGGATGCCCGACCCCGACCTGCTGATCAGGACCAGCGGGGAGATGCGCATCAGTAACTTCCTGCTCTGGCAGCTCGCCTATGCCGAGCTCTACTTCACCGAGGTCAACTGGCCGGACTTCGACAGAAACGAATTGGCGAGGGCCTTCAGGGACTACCAGTCCCGGGAGCGCAGGTTCGGCATGACCAGCGACCAGCTCCGCAAAGAGCCCTCCTGAGAGGATCATCCCCGGTCACCGTAATCGGCTCATCTTGTGCCGTATCATTCGGCCATGCCGCTTCAGCTTGACGGCTGGAGCCACAGGAGTCCGCTATCAAACGACTAGCCACCGCAGCCGTACTTTTGCCGCTGGTGATCATCTTCATCCTGAAGGCCGGCGTGGTCCAATTCGCAGTACTGGTCTTCCTCCTCTCCCTTCTGGGGCTGGACGAGTTCTACCGGATGGCGCTTCCGCAGCGGCGCGCCGAGGGAAGGCTCGCCGCCGTCGCGGGAGCTCTCTCCGTCTTCTCCCTTTTCGCTCCCGACCGGATCGTCCCGCTGATGGCGCTCACCGTACTGGTGCTGGGGTTCTGTCTCATCGAGCTATTCAGGTTCAGGGAGATCCCCCGTGCGGCTGGGGACGCGGCCATCGTGCTGATGGGATTTCTTTACGTCCCGCTGCTTCTTTCCCACCTCATCCTGATCCGGCAGCTTCCCCACGGTGTCTCCTGGCTTTTCCTCATCATGGTGATCGTCATGAGCGGGGACTCGGCGGCTTACTACGTCGGATCGGCCCTGGGTAAGACCAAGCTTTACCCGACGGTTAGCCCGAAGAAGAGCGTGGAAGGTTCCGCCGGCGGGCTGGCCGGGAGCGTGGCGGGTGCCTTTATCTTCAAGGCGCTCTATTTCCACGAGCTGACCCCGCTTGACTGCGTGGCGACCGCGCTGCTGCTGGGGCTCCTTGGGCAATTGGGCGACCTGTTCGAATCGCTTATCAAGAGAAGCTGCGGCGTGAAAGATTCCGGAACCATCTTCCCGGGACACGGCGGCGTGCTGGACCGGCTGGACAGCATCCTGTTTGCCGCTCCCGCTGCCTTTTATTACGCCTATTTCAATTTCTAGCTGCCGCAAGGTAGGTCGCGTTGAGGTACGGAACGCGACGTTTTTTCGCAGTCACGTTGGTTGTTGCGTTTCACGGTGAAGCTGTTCAACGCAACCGACGATTTTGTTCTCGTTCTCCCTGTTCGACTCGTGCCGGATTAAGCGGTTGCAGCAGGACATAGAACCTAGAATTTCGAGGGACACTATGAAAAAGTTGACCATTCTCGGCTCGACCGGTTCCATCGGAGTAAGCACCCTTGACGTCGTGGCTGCCCAGCCCGACCTGTTCAAGGTGATCGCGCTTACCGCCGGTAACAACCTGGAGCTCTTGAAGAGCCAGATCGAGGCTTACCAGCCGGAACTGGTTTCGGTGCTGACCGCCAACAACGCCCGCACGCTCTCCCGGATGCTGACCGGCAAGAAGCCGGAGATCATGCACGGCGTGGAGGGGATGATCGCCGCGGCCACCGCTACCGGGACCAACATGGTGGTGGCCGCCATCGTCGGCGCCGCCGGACTCATTCCTACCTACGCCGCCATCAAGGCCGGTAAGGACGTGGCGCTCGCCAACAAGGAAACCCTGGTCACCGCCGGCCACCTGGTGATGAATCTGGTGAAGGAGAAAGGGGTCAAGCTCTATCCCGTCGACTCCGAGCATTGCGCGGTCTTCCAGTCCATGTGCGGACACCGCGACCAGGACATCGCCCGTGTCATCCTGACCGCCTCGGGCGGCCCTTTCCTGAAATGGGGGAAGGAGCAGCTTGCCCAGGCGACCGTTGCCGACGCTTTGAACCACCCCAACTGGAGCATGGGGAGAAAGATCACCGTCGACTCCGCCACCATGATGAACAAGGGGCTGGAGGTCATCGAGGCCCGCTGGCTGTTCGACATCCCGGTTGAGCGGATCGCCGTCAACATCCATCCGCAGAGCATCATTCACTCCATGGTGGAGTACATCGACGGAAGCGTCATGGCCCAGCTTGGGGTGCCCGACATGAAAGGGCCGATCGCCTACGCGCTGACCTATCCCGCCCGCGTCCCGTCCGGGGTGAAGCCGCTCGATCTCACCACCCTTTCCGGGCTCACCTTCTTCAACCCCGACACCGACCGTTTCCCTGCCTTGAAGCTCGCTTACCGCGCGGCGGGGGAGGGGGAGAGCATGCCTGCCGTCATGAACGCCGCCAACGAGATTGCCGTCGATGCGTTCCTCAACGGCCGCATCGGCTTCATGGCCATCCCGGAATCGATCGAGAAAGTGATGGACCTGCACCAGGCTCACCAGCTGAAGTCGATCGAAGAAGTGCTCGAGGCGGACCGCTGGGGGCGGGCAAAGGCCAAGGAAGTCCTCGGCGTACAGTAGCGGGAACGCGGAATTGCCGGGTACAATGAAGTAAGCTACGCATCTGGAGCATAGCGATCCTGCGGTCCCCATTCTCCACTCAACAAGGTGCAGAGGGAAAATCCATGAGCATGCTTTTCGCCATCATCGCCCTAGGGGCGCTCATTTTTGTACATGAATTCGGCCACTTCCTGTTCGCCAAACTGTTCGGCGTCGGGGTCGAGAAATTCTCCCTCGGTTTCGGCCCGAAGGTGTTCGGCAAGAAGGTGGGTGAGACCGAGTACCTCCTCTCCGCGCTGCCGCTCGGCGGCTACGTGAAGATGGTCGGCGAGGGGGAGGACGTAGAGCTCTCCGACGAGGACATCAAGCGCTCGTTCTCGCACAAGCACCCGCTCCAGCGTATGGCCATCGTGGCGGCCGGCCCGGTATTCAACCTCCTCTCGGCCTGGCTCATCTTCATCGTCATCTTCATGATGGGGGTGCCGGCGGTAACCACCAAGGTCGGCGAGGTCATGGCCAACAAGCCTGCCGCCAAGGCCGGCCTCAAGACCGGTGACCTCATCGCGGCCATCGACGGCAAGCCGGTCAACCGCTGGGACGAATTCGCCAAGATCATCGCGGAAGGGAAGATCGCTCCCCTGCAGATTACCGTCAAGCGCGGCACCACTCCTATGACCTTCACGGTGACCCCCGAAAGCAGCACCACCAAGACCATCCTCGGCGACAAGGTTACCCGCCCCGTCATCGGCGTGGTAGCGGCGGGCGACACGGTAATCGACAAGTTCCCGGTCAGCGAGGCTTTCTCCCGGGGTACCGCCCAGAGCTGGACCATGATCAAGATGACGGTGCTCTCGATGGTCAGGCTGGTACAGCGGGCGATCCCGCTGGACACCATCGGCGGGCCGATCATGATCGTCAAGATGGCAGGCCAGCAGGCGGCGGCCGGCAGCGTCAACTTCCTCGCCTTCGTGGCCCTTCTCTCCGTCAACCTCGGGGTGCTGAACCTGCTTCCGGTACCGATCCTGGATGGCGGTCACCTGGTCTTCTTCGGGATCGAGGTGGTCATCGGGCGGCCGGTCAGCAAGAAGACCCGGGAGATCGCCCAGCAGATCGGGCTCGTGCTCCTGATCAGCCTGATGATCCTCGCCTTCTACAACGACATCGCAAGGATGTTCACCGGGGCGAAGCTTTAGTAGGGCGCGAGGGATAGGCAACTAGATCGGATTTTGTCGGAAAGTAGCTGCAATGAAAATACTCACAATCGATACCTCCAGTAACTGTTCCTCGGTAGCGTTGAGCGACGGCACCAAACTCCTCGGGGAGTGCATCCTCGGCGAGGACCGCTGCAATTCCGGGCGCCTGATGGGGTCGATCTCGGACCTGCTGGCCGCTGCCAAACTCACACCCGCCGCCCTCGACGCGTTCGCCGTTTCCCTCGGCCCTGGTTCCTTCACCGGGGTCAGGGTTGGCATCGCCACCGCCAAGGGGCTCTCGCTCGCCACCGGAAAACCCGCCATCGGCTTCTCCTCGCTCGCCATGCTGGCGATGAACCTCCCCCACGCCTCGCTGCCGGTTGCCCCGCTCTTCGACGCCCGCAAGAGCGAGGTGTACGCCGGGCTCTACCGGTGCGATGGACTTCCCACCGCGCTGATGCCGGACGCCGTGCTTCCCCCGGCGGACTTTCTGGCGTCTATCGGCTCGCCCGCCATCTTCCTGGGGGAAGGATCGGTGCGTTACCGCGCGCTGATCGACTCCACGCTGGGGGAGAAGGCCGTCTTCGCCCCTTGGAGCGCCGATCTTCCCCGCGCCTCCGCCGGTGCGCTCATCGCGCTCGAAAAAGGACTCAGAGGGGAATTCACCCCGCTGGCCCTCCTCAACCCTGCCTATCTGCGCGCGTCCGAGGCCGAGATCGCCAAGAGGAAGCGGGACGCGGAAAAGGCGGCTTGATTTCGAATCCCAGGAGCAGGGTAGGTCGTGTTGAGGAACGAAACGCGACGTTTTCAACGTCATCGTAATCGATGCGTCAATGCAACCTGGCCTTGGGTCTGAGTGGCCGGCTGCGGCTGAAATCCCCCCTGTCCCCCCTTCGCAAAGGGGGGAACGTTCTCCCGCCAATGGTGGCTGGCCCCTTCGCAAAGGGGGGGACGTGCCGCCAAGGGTGGCGGGCCGTCGCTGAATTCCCTTTCCAATACGACCACATAAGACCGGTTCCCCATTAACGCTGTTCTACTTGCTGTTGACAGGTGGCCGTTAATGTATTATCTTGTCCGTTCGATTCATTAGCTGATAAGTTCGCTGAACTTCATCGTTTTTGCCTCATCAAACCGCCGGTCCACCGCCTCGTGCGCGCCGCGACTGTAGCAGGGAGAGATAAAGAATGCGTAGCGATACTATTACCCAGGGCCTGGAACGTACTCCTCACCGCGCTCTTCTCAAGGGGACCGGCCTCCCCCAGAGCGAAATGGGTAAACCCTTCATCGGCATTGCCACCAGCTTCACCGACCTGATCCCCGGCCACGTCGGGATGAGGGATCTTGAGCGTTTCATCGAAAAAGGGGTCCACACCGGCGGCGGTTACTCCTTCTTCTTCGGTATCCCCGGCGTTTGCGACGGGATCTCCATGGGGCACAAGGGGATGCACTACTCCCTGCCGACCCGCGAACTGATCGCCGACATGGTGGAGTCGGTGGCCGAGGCGCACCGCCTCGACGGCCTGGTCCTCCTCACCAACTGCGACAAGATCACCCCGGGCATGCTGATGGCTGCCGCCCGCCTCGACATCCCCTGCATCGTCGTTACCGCCGGCCCCATGATGAGCGGCCGCGGCGACGCCGGCAGGAAATACTCCTTCGTCACCGACACCTTCGAGGCCATGGCCCGCTACAAGGCCGGCGTGATCGACGACCAGGAGCTTGCCCGTTGCGAGGAGAACGCCTGCCCCGGCATGGGCTCCTGCCAGGGGCTTTTCACCGCCAACACCATGGCCATCCTGACCGAGACCCTCGGCATGAGCCTTCCGCGCTGCGGCACCGCGCTGGCCGTCTCCGCCTTGAAGCGCCGCATCGCCTTCGCCTCCGGCGAAAAGATCGTCGACATGGTGCGTAACGACGTAACCCCGCGCTCCATCCTGACCCGCGAGGCCTTCGAAAACGCCATCCGCGTCGACCTGGCGCTGGGCGGCTCCTCCAACACCGTGCTGCACCTTCTGGCCATCGCCCACGAGGCGGGCGTCGAGCTCCCGCTGGAGACCTTCGACATCCTGGCCAAGGAGACCCCGCAGCTTGCTTCCATGAACCCGGCCGGCGAGCACTTCATGGAGGACCTCGATGCGGCAGGCGGCGTCGCCGGTGTGCTCAAGCAGCTGGGCGACAAGATCCACGACTGCCCGACCGTGTTCGGGATGACCACCAAAGAGATCGCCGCTAGCCTCCAGGCCGTCGACGAAACCGTCATCCATCCGCTCTCCGCTCCCGTCAAGAAGGAGGGGGGGATCGCGGTCCTCTTCGGCAACATCGCCCCCAAAGGTGCCGTGGTCAAGCAGTCCGGCGTCGGCGAGAAGATGATGAAATTCACCGGCACCGCCCGCTGCTTCGATTCCGAAGATCTCGCCATGGCCGCCATGATGGGTGGCGTGGTGAAGGGCGGCGAGGTGGTGGTGATCCGCTACGAAGGCCCCAAAGGCGGCCCGGGGATGAGGGAGATGCTGGCCCCGACCGCGGCGCTCATGGGCCTTGGCCTGGGCGACTCCGTTGCCCTCATCACCGACGGCCGCTTCTCCGGCGGCACCCGCGGCCCCTGCATCGGCCACATCTCTCCGGAGGCTGCGGTGGGTGGCCCCATCGCCCTCATCGAAGACGGCGACAAAATCGAGCTCGACATCCCGGCCCGCACTCTCAAAGTGCTCGTGAGCGACGAAGTCCTGGCGGATCGCAAGACCCGCTGGAGCGCACCCGAGCCGAAGATCAAGAAGGGCTGGCTCTCCCGCTACGCCAAGGTTGTCACCTCGGCCCACACTGGCGCCATTACCACGGCGGAGTAAAACACCCCGACCCCCTTTACCGAAGGGGCAGAGGCTGGCCTCCCTTTACCGAGGGCTGGCAGGCTTCAGGGGACTTGGTTGTTTTTCAAGTGGTCTTTCGTCTTACCGGACGCGGGATCTAACATAGCCGGCAGACCAACTGCCGCAGTATGGGGGTAAACCAATGAAAATGAACGGAGCACGAATCGTACTGGAGTGCCTCAAACGGGAGGGGGTCGACACCATCTTCGGCTATCCCGGAGGTACCGTCATCAACCTCTATGACGAGCTGTTCTCCTTCAAGGAAATCAGGCACATCCTTCCTCGTCACGAACAGGCCGGCGTTCACGCCGCCGACGGCTATGCCCGGGCCACCGGCAAAGTCGGCGTCGCCCTGGCCACCTCCGGTCCCGGCGCCACCAACACCATCACCGGCATCGCCACCGCCTACATGGACTCCATTCCGATGGTGATCCTGACCGGGCAGGTGCCGACCGCGCTGATCGGCAACGACGCCTTCCAGGAAGCCGACATCATCGGCATCACCCGTCCCTGCACCAAGCACAACTTCCTCGTGAAGGACGTGAAAGACCTCGCCGTCATCATGAAGAAGGCCTTCTACATCGCCCGTACCGGCCGTCCCGGTCCGGTGGTGGTGGACCTCCCCAAGGACATCCAGATTGCCCAGACCGAGTTCGAGTACCCGGAAACGGTGGATATCCGCGGCTACAAGCCGACCGTGGAAGGTCATCCCAGGCAGATCGAGAAGGCGGTCGCCATGATCGCCCAGGCCAAGAAGCCGGTCATCTACGTCGGCGGCGGGGTCATCCTCGGTAACGCCTCGGAAGAGTTGACCACCCTGGCCAAACAGCTCGACATCCCGGTCACCACCACCCTCATGGGCCTTGGCTCCTTCCCTGAGGACCATCCCCTCTCCCTGGGGCTCCTCGGGATGCACGGGACCTACTACGCCAACATGGCGGTCTCCCACTGCGACCTCCTGATCGCGGTGGCTGCCCGCTTCGACGACCGCGTGACCGGCAAGATCGCCTCCTTTGCTCCGCATGCCAAGATCATCCACCTCGACGTCGACCCGACCTCCATCAAGAAAAACGTGAGGGTCGACCTCCCGATCGTCGGCGACGTGCGCGAGGTGCTGACCCAGATGCTCAAGGTGACCGACGCCAAGAATAAGGACCTTGCCGCCGCCAAGGAAGGGTTCGCCTCCTGGAAGGCCGAAATCGACGAGTGGAAGAGCAAGCACCCGATCACCTACCGGCAGACCGGCTCCACCATCAAGCCGCAGTACGTGATCCAGAGGCTCAGGGCCCTCTCCGACCCGGACGCCATCGTGGCCACCGACGTCGGGCAGCACCAGATGTGGACCGCCCAGTTCTTCGGTTTCACCATCCCCCGCACGCTGCTTTCCTCCGGTGGCCTTGGCACCATGGGGTTCGGTCTGCCTGCCGCCATGGGCGCCCAGGCCGCCTTCCCGGGCCGCCAGGTGATCGCCATCTGCGGCGACGGCGGTTTCCAGATGAACATGCAGGAACTCGCCACCATGGTCCAGAACCGCCTGGACGTGAAGATCGTCATCCTCAACAACAACTTCCTCGGGATGGTGCGTCAGTGGCAGGAACTGTTCTTCGACAAACGTTACTCCTCCACCTGTATGGAGCTTCCCATCGATTTCATCAAGCTTGCCGAGGCGTTCGGCGCGGTCGGCCTCAGGGCCACCAAGGTCGACGAGGTCGACGAAGTCATCACCAAGGGCTTCGCCACCAAGGGACCGGTGCTGATGGAATTCAAAGTTGCCCGCGAAGAGAAGGTGCTGCCGATGGTTCCGGCCGGCGCTTCGCTCACCGAAATGGTGCTGGCATCCTGATCGGGATCACTTCTACAGACAGATACGGAGGGAATACATGAGACACACCATTGCAGTGCTGGTCGAGAACGAGTTCGGCGTCCTTTCCCGGGTGGTGGGACTTTTTTCCGGGCGAGGCTTCAACATAGACTCTCTTACCGTCGCCCCTACCAATGACGAGTCCCTTTCCCGGATCACCGTGGTGACCCGCGGGGACGAGCAGATCATCGAGCAGATCACCAAGCAGCTCAACAAGCTGATCGACGTGATCAAGGTCATCGACTTCGAGGCGGAGAACGCCATCGAGCGGGAGATGGTTCTGGTCAAGGTGAACGCCGAGGAGCAGAGCAGGGCCGAAGTGTTGAGGATCGCCGACATCTTCCGCGCCAAGGTTATCGACGTCACCCCCAAGTCGTACACCCTGGAGGCCACCGGCACCCCCGCCAAGGTAAGCGCCATGATCGAGCTGCTCCGTCCGCTCGGCCTGAAAGAGCTGGTCTCCACCGGCCCGGTCGTCATCGGCCGCGGGGCCAAAGGCTGGAAAGGGTAGACCTTCCCGCCTAGTTCACACATGAGGTTATTGAATGCGCAATACTAACACCCCGGTAGCTTTCGAGGGGTTCCCGTTCATCCTGGGATTTCTGGCCGCCACCGTTCTTTTTGCGGTGGCCGGCCAGTTTCTTCACCCGGCCTTCTACGCTCCCGCCGTCCTGGGAGCCCTGCTGACCCTTTTCACCGTCTTCTTCTTCCGTAACCCCGAGCGCACCACCCCGGCCAACGAGCAGGCGGTCATCGCCCCTGCCGACGGCGTGGTGATCTTCCTCGGCAAGGCGGTCGAGCCGCACACCAAAAAGGAGATGGAGAAGGTCAGCATCTTCATGTCGGTCTTTAACGTCCACATCAACCGTGCGCCCATCGACGGCAAGGTGGTGGACGCTTTCTACACCAAGGGGAAGTTCTACGACGTCCGCGACGCGCGGGCGACGTTCGAGAACGAGCAGCAGGGGCTGGTGATCGATACCGCCAACGGGGCACGGATGGTAGTCGTGCAGGTGGCCGGCCTCATCGCCCGCCGCATCGTTTGCTACGCCAAGGTTGGCGATCTGCTTGCTAAAGGTCGCAGGTACGGGCTCATCCGTTTCGGGTCCCGGCTGGACGTGTACCTTCCGGCCGGAACCGCCATCAAGGTCGCCATGGGACAGAAGACCGTCGCAGGGGAGACCATCCTGGGGATACTTCAGTGAACGAAGAGCAGGCCACGATAGAGAGGGAGGGGATGCGCAAGGGGATCTATATTCTCCCCAACCTCTTCACCGCCGGAAGTCTTTTCGCCGGCTTCTACAGTATGGTCTCCACCATCAACGGTGACTACCGGACCGCCGCCCTCTGGGTGCTGGCCTCCTCCGTCTTCGACGGGCTGGACGGCAAGGTGGCGCGGCTCACCGGTACCGCCTCCAAGTTCGGGGTGGAGTTCGACTCCTTGGCCGACGTGGTTTCCTTCGGGGCGGCCCCGGGGCTTCTGGTCTACTGCTGGGCGCTTAGGCCCTTCGGAAGGCTCGGCTGGCTGGCCGGCTTCCTCTTCCTGGCCTGCGCGGCGCTCCGGCTCGCCCGCTTCAACGTCCAGGTGGACACCGTGGAGAGCAAGCGCTTCGTCGGTCTTCCCACTCCGGCCGCGGCCAGCATGGTATCGGCCACCGTGCTCTTCTTCTTCCACATGCACTGGCCGAGCACCTACAACAAGCTCCCGGTCATCATCCTGATCTACTTCCTGGCGCTGCTCATGGTCTCCAACGTCCGCTACTACAGCTTCAAGGACCCGAGCCTGATCAAGCGGCAGCCGTTCGCCTTCCTGGTGCTGGCGGTGCTTTTGCTGATCGTGATCGCCGCCGAGCCGGCCGTCATGTTCTTCACCGTATTCATGTGCTACATCCTCTCGGGTCCGGTGGGGTTCGTGATGACCTGGCCGCGCAGGCGGCGGCTGGAGAAGGCGCTCCACAAGAGGCACGAGGAGATGCTCAACTCGGGCAAAAGGCCGCAGTAGGCAGCGCGTCCCCCCCCTTGTCAAAGGGGGGAGTCTTCACGATTATTGAAACATCGTTTGTAGAAAACCCTTGACACGCGTCGGGGGTTTTCCTATTATCGCCGAAATCGTCAAAGGCATTGACGAGGAGTAGTAGCCTTTCTCTTCCTCTCCAGAGAGCCGGTGGTCGCTGCGAACCGGTGTGGAAGCAAGGCGAACTCGCCTCCGAGCCGCCGTGGTGAAGAGCCGTAAGATCGGCTTTAGCCTCGGCCGTGCGCCCGCGTAAAGGGCTAACGAGGTCCGCCGTCATGGTGGACGAACAAGGGTGGTACCGCGGAAGCTTTCGAAGCCTTCGCCCCTTACTGGGGCGGAGGCTTTTTTCGTTTCCGGACCTTAAGCCAGCGGCCGATGGCTTTTGACCGGATATCTGGGATAATCGAGAGATAGATCAATGAGTTTCTCTCCAACAGCAGTTTAATAATACGACAGGGGGAAGATTGTGAACAAAACGGAACCAAAGACCATCAAGATCTTCGACACCACACTCAGAGACGGGGAGCAGTCCCCGGGCGCCAGCATGAATATCGAGGAGAAGCTCCGCCTCGCGAAGCAGCTGCAGAAACTCAACGTGGACGTGATCGAGGCCGGCTTCCCGATCGCTTCGGAGGGTGACTTCGAGGCGGTGAAGAAGATCGCCCAGACCATCTCCGGTCCTGAGATCGCCGGCCTTTGCCGCTCCGGTTTCAAGGATATCGACCGTGCCTGGGAGGCATTGCAGTACGCAGGCGAGCGCGGAAGGATCCACACCTTCATCGCCACCTCCGATATCCATATGAAGTACAAGCTGCAGATGACCCCGGCCCAGGTGCTGGAGTCGGCCGTCAAGGGTGTCAAAAGGGCCAGCGGCTACACCAAGAATGTCGAGTTCTCCTGCGAGGACGCGGTAAGGACCGACCGGAAGTTCCTGGCCGAGGTGGTGGGCGCGGTCATCGACGCCGGCGCCAAGGTGGTCAACATTCCCGACACCGTCGGTTACACCATCCCCTTCGAGTACTTCGATATCATCAAGTACCTCAAGGACAACGTGAAGAACATCGACGATGCCATCATCTCCGTCCACTGTCACAACGACCTCGGCCTCTCGGTGGCCAACTCCATCGCCGCCGTCCAGGCGGGTGCGGGGCAGGTCGAATGCACCATCAACGGCATCGGCGAGCGCGCCGGTAACTGCTCGCTGGAAGAGTTCGTCATGGCTATCAAGACCCGTGGCGACATCCTTCCGTTCAAGACCAACGTGGTGACCGACCAGCTGACCCCGGCCAGCCGCCTGCTGACTGCCGTGACCGGCATCGTGGTCCAGCAGAACAAGGCCATCGTCGGTGCCAACGCCTTCGCCCACGAGGCGGGGATCCACCAGCACGGCATGCTGATGGAAAAATCGACCTACGAGATCATGACCCCGGAATCGGTCGGCCTCAAGGCGAGCGCCCTGGTGCTCGGCAAGCACTCCGGCCGCCACGCCTTCAAGAAACGGCTGGAAGAGCTCGGTCACGACCTGGACGAGGACAACCTGAACAAGGCATTTACCCGCTTCAAGGCCCTGGCCGACCTCAAGAAGGAAGTGTACGACGAGGACCTGGAGGCCATCGTGGCCGACGAGGTGATGAGGGTGAAAGAGAAGTACAAGCTCTCCCACATCACCGTGACTTGCGGATCCTTCGCCGTGGCCACCGCCACCGTTCAGATGGAGATCGACGGGCTGCAGGTGAGAACCGCCGAGCTGGGCGACGGCCCGGTCGACGCCACCTTGAAGGCCATCAAGAAGCTCGCCAAGGTGGACCCGAAGCTGGTCCAGTACAACGTCGGCTCCATCACCGGCGGCACCGATGCCCAGGGCGAGGTTGCCGTCAGGGTTTCGGAAGGCGAGAAGAACGTGATCGGCCGTGGCGCCTCCACCGACATCATCGAGGCCTCCGCCAAGGCGTACATCGACGCGCTCAACAGGCTGGCCGTGGCCACCGCCAGGGACATCGAACCGCTGTGAAACGAAACAAGTTCCAGGCTCTAGGTTCCAGGTTGAACTGCTGAAAATCGGAAGGGGATTGGCTCCGTAGGTGCCAATCCCCTTTTGTCTGTCTCCGGCGGGGCGGACCAAATCCTCCTCTCCTTCAAGAGAACCCCATCCTCACCTTGTCCCTCCCCTTGAAGGGGAGGGGACCCGTGGCGGCACCACCCTAAACTGTTTGCCGGTTCGTTTGCCCAATTGCCACTCCGTATGCCCAACTGGACCGACCAAAAACTCGATTGCCGCTTCGTTGTGCCCAGTTGGACCAATGGATAAGTTTAGTGACTCTCTCGTCGAAGGAGAAGGAACACTCGGCGGAACACCGAGCCGGCCGGATTGGCTACCTCGGCAAAGAGAGGGGCCGAAACGAAAAAAGCCCCGCCGGAGGTTCCGGCGGGGCTTTTCTACTGGGTGGCTTAAGACTTAGCCGATCTTCTTGACGTTAGCAGCCTGCAGACCTTTCGGCCCGTTGGTAACGTCGAAGGAGACGGATTCCCCTTCGGCCAGGGATTTGAAGCCTTCGCCGGTGATGGCGGAGAAGTGAACGAACACGTCTTCACCATTCTCCTGCTCGATGAACCCGAAACCCTTAGCGTCGTTGAACCATTTTACTTTGCCCTGTGCCATTTTTCCTGCCTCCTTTTGTTACCTCCGGATCTCAGCCGGATCTACGATGGTTGCTGCGTTTTCCGGAGATATAGGTGCCTCAAACGGCACAAAGGAGGTGCTCTCCTTGGCTTTTCGGCGTATCCGTCTCGGAAACCAGCGGCGTCGGGAAAAAATTAACATCGTATAATAAGCTTGTCAAGAAAATATTTTCTTCATAACCGCTATCTAGTTTTTCGAAAGGAGACCGGGGTCAGAAGGTGTTAAGCCGCCGTATGAAGGCGATCAGCAGCCCGTAGTGCTGGTGGTGGAAGCGGAAACCGAGCCTGGGGAGGGAGAGCAGGTCCGGCTCGTCGGCCTCTTCCGGGCGAGGCGCTATGGCTTGGATGCGGCTCCCCGAAAGGCGCAGTTCCGGGAACTCGTTTTCGAGCATCTCGATCTGGTCGGTGGTGAGCTCCTTGGTGAGCCTGATGATGAGCTCGCCGTTGACGAAACGGATGGAGTGGTAGTTGGTGTAGAAGTCGTCGATGACCTGGACGGCCTCTTCGTAGCTCTTGGTGATGGTGAAGATCGAGAAGTCCTCGGCGGAGATGAACCCCTTGAGAAGCAGTCGCTCCTTCATGAATCTGAACCAATGCTCCCAGTAGCCTTCCTCGTCATCCACCAGCACCAGGGGCTTGGGCGAGGTCTTGCCGGTCTGGACCAGGGTGAAGACCTCCATCGCCTCGTCGAGGGTACCGAACCCGCCGGGGAAGACGGCGATGGCGTCGGATTCCTTCACGAAGGCGACCTTGCGGTTGAAGAAGTACTTGTAGGTGATAAGGCGCGGGTTCTTGACCATGACCGGGTTGGCCGACTGCTCGAAGGGGAGCTTGATGTTGGCGGCAAAGGAGTGATCGCTCCCGGCCCCCTCGTTGCCCGCCTGCATGATGCCGCCACCGCCGCCGGTGATGATCATGTACCCCCGCTCGGAGAGGAGCTTGCTGAAGCTCATGCACTTTTGGTACATCTCCTCCTCGGGAAGGGTGCGGGCCGAGCCGAAGATGGTGACTTTTTTGGTGTGACGGTATGGGGCGAACACCAAGGTGGTGTAGCGCATCTCCTTCATGGTGTTGCTCAGGAGCTTTAAATCGGCAAGGTAATCGGTGTCCTGTCCGGCTTTGAGGGCGGAGATAATCATCTCCCGAGCCAGTGCCGGGTGATGAATTCCCCCTGCTTTGTCGAGCAGTTCGTCGATCAGTCTGTCAATTTCGTCGTTGGTTCTGGTAAAGCGCAGTTGCATATAGGAATGCTCCCGTATTGGAATGGGGATCTATTATAACATGCCGAAACTTTAAGGCAAATGTTTAATATCGTTGAACAATTATTAATTTGATTTGTTGCTTTGCTTTCGGTTATTGTGGCAACCATGACAATTTTATTCCACTAACGTAAAAGGAACGCCACCCATGGGTATGACAACCGCACAGAAGATTTTCGCGGCCCATCTTGTCGATGAGCCGTTTGCCGGGACCAAGGTGCTGAAGGTCGACGTGGTGATGTGTCACGAAATCACCACCCCGATCGCCATCGCCGACCTGATGGCCCGCGGCAAGGACCGTGTCTTTAACACCGGCAGGATCAAGGCCGTTATCGACCACGTCACCCCGTCCAAAGACTCCAAAACCGCCACCCAGGCGAAGATGCTCCGCGACTGGGCCCGCCGTCACGAGATCAAGGACTTCTTCGACATCGGCGCCAACGGCGTCTGCCACGCCATCTTCCCGGAAAAGGGGTTCATCCGCCCGGGCAACACCGTGATCATGGGCGACTCCCACACCTGCACCCACGGCGCCTTCGGTGCGTTCGCTGCCGGGGTCGGGACCACCGACCTGGAAGTCGGTATCCTCAAGGGGGTCTGCGCCTTCCGCGAGCCGAAGACCATCAGGGTCAACCTGAACGGGGCCCTCCCCAAGGGGGTCTACGCCAAGGACGCCATCCTCCGCGTGATCGGCGAGCTGGGCGTGAATGGCGCCACCGACCGCGTCATCGAGTTCGGCGGCCCGATCGTCTCCTCCATGTCGATGGAATCCCGCATGACCCTTTGCAACATGGCCATCGAGGCGGGCGGCACCTCCGGCATCTGCATGCCGGACATGGTTACCGTCGAATATCTCTGGCCCTTCATCTCCGGCGACTTCGCTTCCAAGGACGAAGCGCTCAAGGCCTACTCCGCATGGTGCTCCGACGCCGATGCCCAGTATGAAAAGGTCATCGACCTCGACCTCTCCAACCTCACCCCGCTTTGCACCTTCGGCTACAAGCCGGACCAGGTGAAGAGCGTGACCGAGATGGAAGGGACCCCCATCGACCAGGTCTACGTCGGCTCCTGCACCAACGGCCGTCTCGAAGACCTGAGGATCGCCGCCCAGGTGCTGAAAGGGAAGAAGATCGCCCCCAACGTCCGCGGCATCCTCTCTCCGGCCACCCCGCAGATCTTCAAGCAGGCTACTGCCGAGGGGCTCATCGATATCTTCATGGAAGCCGGTTTCTGCGTCACCAACCCGACCTGCGGCGCCTGCCTCGGGATGAGCAACGGCGTGCTGGCCGAGGGCGAAGTCTGTGCCTCCACCACCAACCGTAACTTCATGGGTCGCATGGGCAAAGGCGGTATGGTCCACCTGCTGTCGCCGGCCACCGCCGCGGCCAGCGCCATCGAGGGTAAGATTGCCGACCCGCGCAAATACCTCTAACTGACAAGGAGATCGAGATATGAAGAGCTTTGGCGGCCCGGCCCTCTTTCTGGACCGTAGCGACATAAACACCGACGAAATCATCCCGGCCAAGTACCTGACCGAGATCACCAAGGAGGATCTGAAGCCGTACCTCCTGGAAGACCTGAAACTCCCCGGTTTCGACCCGAAATCGGAAAAGACCCTTAAATCGGGCGTGGTCGTTTCCCGCGCCAACTTCGGCTGCGGCTCCTCCCGGGAGCACGCACCGTGGGTCTTCGAAGTGAACGGCATGAACGTGGTCATTGCCGAGTCCTTTGCCCGCATCTTCCGGCAGAACATGTTCAACTGCGGTATGGCGGCCATCGAGCTTCCGGCCGATCAGATCGAGCGCCTGTTCGGCTATGCCGGTGCGGCGGACGCCTCCATCGACGTTGATGTCGAGAACCAGAAGCTGACCGTTGCCGGCGGCGGGAAGAGCGAAATCATCCAGTTCGACCTCTCCCCCTTCGACAAGGCGCTGGTCCTGGCCGGCGGCTGGGTCGACTACGCGGACAGCAAGTACTAGTAACGCGCAGAACCCAAAATCCCCCATGGTGAAATAGGTCCCCCCTTTAACAAGGGGGACTTTTGAGCCGACTCTCCCTCCCCTTCAAGGGGAGGGCAGGGGAGAGGATGGGGGGGGGATCCCTGCCGGAAAAGATCTACGAGGCAGAAGGCAATGAGTCTTCTGCCTCGTTTTTTTGTGGTATTGTATCTGGTCCTCTGTTTTTCTCTGCGATAAGCTTACCTTTCGGTAAGCTAAACCACGTTTTTTATTGACTATGCCTAATTGCAGACGTTAGTATTCCTCCTTATGTCTTTCATCCAGCGGGTTACCAGGATTCTTCTGCCAGTCGTCGCAGTGGCCATTGCGGCGCTCGTGTCCCTTCCTGTCCCGCGTTGCGAAGCGGCGGAAGCGGCTGATCGGGGAACTATTTTCACCCTCTGGCCGCTGCTCGATTACCGGACCAGCCCGGCCGAGGGGTTCAGCAACCTCTCCATCCTCGGCCCGCTGATCAAGATCGAGACGAAAGGCGAGGAGAAAGAGACCGCCTTTCGTCCCTTCTTCTACCGCACCGATAATCTCAAGAACGAGACGACCTCGACCTATTTCCTGTATCCCTCGGCGTTTTTCGAGACGACGCCGCTGGCCGATACCTACGAGGTCTTCCGGCTCTTTCAGAAGACCGATTACCGTAAGGACGAAGACGGGAAGAAGGAGCAGGGGACGATGCTGTTCCCGTTCTACATCTCCGGGCGCTCGGAGAGCCACGGGGAGTACCGCTCCTACTTTCCCTTCTACGGCGATATCTACGACCGCTTCTGGCGGGACGAATACCACTTCGTGATGTTCCCCTTCTACGGGAGCACGGTGAAGAAGGGGACCACCACCCGGCATTATCTCTGGCCCCTCTTCTCAACCACCTCCGGTGAGAAGGAGAGCGGTTCCGAGTTTTTCCCCCTCTACGGGCAGTCGGCCAAGGAAGGGGTGTACCGCAAGCACTACCTCATCTGGCCGCTGTTCACCTGGGGGGATACCGGGCTCAACACCGATAACCCGAAGTCGGAGGTGACCTTCTTCCCGCTGTACTCCCGGATGGAGTCGCCCAAGGCAAGCTCGCGGAGCTACCTCTGGCCGTTCATGGGGTACAAGGTGGATCGGGAGAAGAAGCAGGAGGAGGTCGATTACTTCTGGCCCTTCGTCTCCACCATCCGGGGAGAGAAGCGGAACTCGAACAACTTCCTTCCTTTGTACTCGCACGACCAGTACACGGACGGGGAGAAGAGCTGGTACCTCTGGCCGCTGTACCGGCACGAGGAGCTCCACTCCAAGGAGTTCGACCGGGAGACCGACCGTGTCCTCTTCTTCCTGTACCGGGGGAGCCGCGAGACCTGGCCCAAGGACGGCCGCGACCGGGTGAGCCGTGCGCTTTGGCCCCTGTTCCTCTACAAGAGGACGCCGAGCGGCATCTCGTCCATCTCGCTTCCCGCTCCGGTCGAGCCGGTGCTCTTCGACAAGGAAGGGATCGAGAAGAACTGGGCCCCGCTCTGGCGGCTGTACCAAAGCCGCTGGGACGAGGACGGCAACTCCGCTACCTCGTTTCTGTGGAACCTATACTGGAAGGAGCGCCGGGGAGAAGAGCTCGCTTACGAGCTCTTCCCGCTGGTCTCCTACCGCGGGCTGAAGACGGAGAGCGAGTTCAAGCTCTTGAAGGGGCTGTTCGGCCTGAAACGTACCGGCGACGAGCGGGAGCTGACCCTGCTCTGGATCCCGTACGGGCTGAAATGGGGGAAGAAGTGACCAAGTTCCTGGAGCCGTTGGGGAAGAGGATACTCTATTTTCACCAGGTACTCGGTGAGATGCTCATCCTCCTGTGGAAGACGCTTTACTACTTCCGCGAGGCCCCCAGAAACGTGCAGAGCATCCTGACCCAGATGGCGATCATCGGCTACGACACCCTCCCGGTGGCGGCCGTCATGGCCTTTTTCGTCGGGATGGTGCTGGCCCTGCAGACCGGGGTCGAGCTCCAGAAGTACGGCGGGCAGAACATCATCGGCGCCATCGTCGGCCACTCCATGGTGCGCGAGCTCGGGCCGGTCATGACCAGTTTCCTGGTGGCCGGCCGGGTCGGCTCCGCCATGGCTGCCGAGCTCGGGGTCATGACGGTGTACGAGGAGATCGACGCCCTGAAGACGCTGGACATCGATCCGGTCCGCTACCTGGCCATGCCGCGCTTCATCGCCTGCATCATTTGCGTGCCGGCCCTGGTGATCTACTCGGACTGCATCGGTATCGTCGGAGGGGCGCTCATCAGCAACCTGCACCCGCAGATCTTCGTCTCCTACGCGACCTATTACGACAGTCTCACCGCCGCGTTGAAGATCAAGGAGATCGGGATCGGTCTCACCAAGGCGGTGGTCTTCGGTTCCATCGTAGCGCTGGTCGCCTGCTACGTCGGCTTCGCCACCTCGGGCGGCGCCCGCGGCATCGGCCAGTCCACCACCAGGAGTGTGGTACTCTCTTTCATGCTGATCCTGGTCGCCGATTACGTGCTGACCAGGGTGCTCATGTAGGGGCGGGCCCGGTAAGGCGCCTGTTTCCCCTTTCGGTGCATTTTTTCTGTGCCGCCCGTAGTACGGAGGGTTTTTGCTTATGGCTATTTCGGTAGAAAAGAAGGTCGGGATCTTTTTCATCCTCGGCCTCGTCGTGCTCGGGGTGCTTCTCGAGGTGGGGGAAAAATGGAACCCCTTCGAGAAGAACGTCCCCTACAAGACCTACCTGTCGAGTATCACCGGCCTCAAGGTCGGCGACCCTGTCCGCTTGGCCGGGGTGGACGTCGGCCGCATCACCCATATCCAGATCCTGACCGACAAGATCGAGATCGATTTCGAGGTGAAGCCGGGGACCCAGATCAAGACCGACACGGTGGCGGGGCTGAGGCTCACCAACCTCCTCGGCGGCCAGTTCCTCGGGCTCTCGTTCGGCTCTCCGCAGGCGCCGTCTCTGGAACCGGGCGGGACGGTGCGGGGCAAGGACGTGGCCAACATCGACATCATCGTCGATAACCTGAGCGACGTGGTGAAGGACGCCAAGAACCTGGTCAACAGCCTCAATAAGAACCAGGACCGGGTAATGAAGCAGGTCTCGGACATCCTGGGCGCCAACAGCGGCAGTATCACCGAGTCCCTCTCCAACATCGCGAGCATCACGAGGAAGTTCGACCGGGGTGACGGTTCGCTCGCCCTGCTGCTGAACGACAAGACCCTCTACCAGGACGCCAGCAGCACGATGACGAGCTTCAAGCACATCGCCACCAGGATCGACAACGGCGAAGGGACGCTCGGGAAGCTGGTCAACGACGACACCATGTACCGCGACGCGTCGTCGGTGGTTGCCGACCTGAAGACCGGCGTGAAGGATCTCAACGCGGGCTTCAAGGACTTCAAGGACATCACCGGCCAGATCAACCGCGGGGAGGGGACTCTCGGCAAGCTTGTGAAGGACGATACCCTCTACAACGATCTGCGCGACGCCTCCAAGAACGTCAAAGAGGTCACCCAGAAGATCAACTCCGGCCAGGGAACCATCGGGCGGCTGGTCAACGAGGATCAGCTCTACCGCGATACCACCGCCACTCTCAAAAAGGCGGAGCGGGCCATGGAAGGGCTGGGGGACACCGGACCGATCTCGGTGCTGGGGTCGATCGTCGGGACGCTCTTCTAACGGACGGGCCGGGGGCTTCCTCTTCGAGAAGGGGAGGGGGCGGGGCTCGACGGTGGTTAAAATCCCCCCTGTCCCCCCTTTGACAAGGGGGGGACCTGCTTCCCTCTTCACTCTGGAATTCCCGGAAGCACCTTCGCAAACGAGGGGCTCGGGCTGGCGGAGACGCTGGATCTTTTGATTTCGAACGCGCGACCGGTTGGGTTCACGCTTATCGGGCGCGGGCAAGTGGAAGGATGTAATGGCTGATTGGTTGAACGTGGCGGTGGGTACCTTTACCATGCGCCCCTACGTATTTGCGTTTTTCGCGAGCTATCTCGTGGCGGCGGTTTTGCACCTCGGGTGGCGAAAGACTCTCTGGTTCACGGTGGTCGGCTACCTCATCGCCTTCGCCTCCGAGTTCTCCTCCATCAACAACGGTTTCCCCTACGGCTGGTACTACTACATCGATACCACCAAGAGCCGTGAGCTCTGGATCGCCGGCGTCCCCTTCTTCGACTCCCTTTCCTACGTCTTTCTCTGCTACTGCAGCTACTGCGCGGCACTGCTGGTGCTGGCACCGGTCAAGCGCGTCAAGGGGGACCTGGTCCTTTTGGAAACCGGCCGCATCCGCCGTTCGCTGTCGGCACTTTTGCTCGGTTCCCTCTTCCAGGTTTTCCTCGACATCATCACCGACCCGGTGGCCCTGCAGGGGCACCGCTGGTTCCTGGGGCAGATCTACGGCTACCGGGAGGCCGGCGTCCATTTCGGGGTGCCCTTCTCCAACTACCTCGGCTGGTGGCTGGTGAGCGCGGTGATGATCGCCGCCTTGCAGCTGATCGACCGCCTGGTGGGAAAGGGGAAGGAGAAACCGGCCGGGATCGTCCGGGCCCCCTACCGTGCCCTCTATGCCCCCTTCCTCTACCTCTGCGTGGTCGCCTTCAACCTGTCGGTCACCTGGTACATCGGCGAAAACCTGATGGCCGTCACCGGTGTCTATATCTTCACCCTGCCGGTCGTGATGGCGGTGGTCCTTCTGGCCAAGAAGATCAACCGCTACCATAAGGACGAGCTTGCCGATCACCTGCGGGAGTTCCCCTGGTCTCCTGCCTCCTCGGGTGGGGCAAGCCACGGCTGGGGCGACTGATTGTCTTGCAATTGAGTGGGCCATCCAGCTGCACCGGAATAGGCCTCGACTGGAGATGCTATGAACGATGGGAAGCAACGCTGGCAACGCACCTTCATGGAGTTCACCGATGCCCTGTCCCAGCTCGAAGAGGCCATCAAACTGAAGGAGCAGCGGGAGCTCACCCCCGTGGAGCTGCAGGGGCTCATCAAGACCTTCGAGTTCACCCACCAGCTCGCCTGGAACGCCATGATGGAGTTTTTCGAGTACGAGGGTACTGAACTGGTGGGCTTCCGGGACGTGACCCGGGAGGCGTTCGAACGGGGGCTCATCAGCGCAGGGGACAAATGGCTGGAGATGATCAGGAGCAGGAGAAAAGCGGGCAACAGCTACCTCAAGGTGGTGGCCGACGAGCTCTGCGAAACGGTGGTCGCGGTCTACGCCCCGCTCTTCTCCGAATTCCGCTCCACCATGCGGGAACAGATGCAGGGCAATTAATAGCCTTTACAACATCATCAGGAGGAAACATGAAACATACAGTGGCCATCGCGTTGACCGTGGGAGCCCTCATCGGTGCGGCCGGTGCCGCCCTTGCCGCCGATAATGTCTCGCTCCCCAAGGGATACGAGAAATGGGCGAAGAGCAAGGCGAGGGTTGAGCCGGACAGGAAGTCGATGTTTTATGGCATCCACTACATCTACGTCGACAAGAAAGCCATGAAAGGGTACAAGACCGGCGGCACCTACCCCGAGGGGAGCCAGTTCGTGGCGGTCAACTACTCGATCAAAAACGAGGGGGGCAAGCAGGTCCCCGGCAAGAAGACCATGATCGTGGTGATGAAGAGGGACAAGAAGCAGACCGCCACCGGCGGCTGGCAGTTCGCCGGCTTCTCTCCCGATGGCAAGCCCTCCGGTCTCGACCCGGTCCGCGACTGCTTCGGCTGCCACGAAAAAGACGCCAAAGACCGCAACTTCGTCATCTCCACCTACGCCAACTTCAAGTAGTTCTCCCTTGTCAGGGCCCCTCCCTTCCCGGGTGGGGCCTTACCTTTTTCCCGGAATACCGGTCCTCACCCCGGCCCTCCCTTTGAAGAGGAGGGAGCCTTCCATTTTCTCCCCGTCGTACCGGCAGCCCGCATCGTTTGGATGTCTTAAGCATTCAAGTTCTAGCTGAAGTACCGCCCAATGTTATAATCGTTGTGAGCACTTCCAACCGCATACCAACAGGAGTGAGTGACAATGAATCAAAATCTGCCGGCCGTTCATCTTACCACCCTCCCCAATGGGATTCGTGTGGTGACTCAGAGAGTGCCGCACATGCAAGGCGCCGCCATCGGGATCCGTATTGACAGCAGCACCAGGAACGAGACCCGGGATTCCGGAGGAGCCTCCCATTTCATCGAGCACCTACTCTTCAAGGGGACACCTTCCCGCAGTGCCGACGAGATCATGGACGACTTTAACAGGATCGGGGCGCGGGCCAATGCCTACACGAGCCAGGAGGAGGTCTTCTTCTATGCCATCTCGCTCGCCTCGGTGATAGCCCCGACTTTCGAAATCCTGGCGGACATGTACCTCAATGCCACCATGCCGCACGCCGAGGTAGAGAAGGAGCGGGGGGTGGTGCTGCAGGAAATATCCATGAACAGCGACACCCCCGGCCGTTTCATCTACAACCAGTTCCACCAGGGGTTCTGGCGCAACCATCCCCTCGGGACCCCGATTTTGGGCACCGCCGAGACTATCTCGTCCATCCCGCGCGACCGCCTTTTGGAGCACAAGTTTACCAACTACCTCTCCGGCGGGACCATCGTCTCGGTGGCAGGCGACGTGGAGCACGAGCGGATCGCCGACCTGGCGCACCGCCTCCTCTCCTCCCTTCCGACCGGCATCCCGGCGTCCAGCGTTGCGGAGCCGGGATGGCAGCCGTCGGTGGCGGAGAGCGCCCATTACGAGCGGCCGATGGAGCAGACCCTTTTCTACATGGGGTATCCGCTTCCCCCGGCCGGCAACGAGCACCGGCACAAACTGGCCGTCTTCAACCAGATCCTCGGCAGCGGCATGAACTCGCGGCTGTTCCGGGAGGTCCGCGAGCGCAGGAGCCTCGCCTACACGGTCTACTCCATGATGTCGACCTATACCGACACCGCCGGACTCATGATCCACTGCGGGACCAGTGCGGAGCGCGCGCAGGAGGCGGTCGACGTCTGCCATGCCGAGGTGATGAGGTTCTGCGAGGAGAGGGTGACCGACGATGTGATGGAGGCGGCGAAGGAGCAGATCCGGAGTAACCGCCTGATGGCGCTGGACGACGTGGAAACCCAGGTGAGAAGGATCTCCAATACCACGTCCCTTTTGGGAGCGCCGGAGGCGATCGCCGATTCGCTTGAGGCCCTGGCGGCGGTGAATGCCGACGAGGTCAGGGAGATGGCACAAAAGCTCCTGGCCAACGTGGTGCCCCGGGTGGAATCGGTCGGTCCGGGGAAAGGTCCGAAGGAGCCGAGGTAGGCGGGGGGGAAGTCCCCTCACCCGGCCTCCGGTGATCCTCTCCCCAAAGGGCGGGGGGATACGTCTATGCGGTACCAACGAAGAGGGCGGCCTGCCAGGCCGCCCTTTTCACTTTCCTTCCTTTTCGACTTTCCTGTTGGTCTTCGCCTCTTTGAAGGCCTTCAACTGGTTCATCTCCTTCTGATAGCAATCCGGGCAAAGGCCGTGGCTAAAGAGTGCCTCCGAGTGTTCGGAGATGTACAGTTCCAGCTGCTGCCAGCTTTCGTGGTCGTTGCGAATCTTCTTGCAGATCCCGCAGATGGGGATGACCCCCTCCAGCCGCTTCACCAGGGCGAGCGCCCTCTCCAGTTCGCTCACTTTTCCCTCCAGTTGGCGGGTCCGCTCCTCGACCTGTGCCTCGAGGTCGGCAGCGTAGCCTGCCAGCCGGTCGCGTGCGCTCTCGACCTCGCTCAAAAGGCTGTGGGTGTAGGTGTCGAAGACCAGCGTGATGTCGAAGTAGAGGAGCTTGTCCAGCGCGCGGCAGGTGGCCACCACCCTCTCCGGCTCGTCGATCCCTTTCTCCAGCGCCCGGAAGAGAATCTCTTTCAAAACCCTCATCGCGGAAAGGTAGAGCTTCGGTTGCACGCCCACCTGCTGGTGGAGAAGGCCGATCCGTAGGCGGTTGGTGACGTAGGCGAGGCCGGTGGCACCGTCGAACAGTTCCAGGATGTAGTTTCGCTGGGTTGCGTGGAGGTGCTGGAAAGTGTCGCCGTCACCGATCAGGGCGGCGACCTCATGGTCGGAGCCTACCACGGCGAAAAACTCGGCGACGATCTCTTCCAGCTGTCGCTCGATGCAGGGCCTGCACCCTGCCAGGAGGGCCATGTCGCCGCTGCCGAACTGCACCAGTTGTTTCCTCCGTGCAATTTCGGATTCGGTGACACAGATTTTACTGAATATGGCGTCGCTTACGATCCTTATCATTGCTACCTAAGTGAAACCAGAACAGTTCATCGCTACTGTCCGTTCATTGCGGTACCTGATGAAAAACAGTCTACGCCGCCGCGCAGTACTGCTGGATAGCTTGCCTGCACTACAAGCCATTGTATCGTACCGGACTCTCGCGCCTCAAGATAAATAATTCATGGATGCGGTGGCGCCTACAGTCTCATTGGAGGAAACCTGCCGACCAGGGTCCGCTCCCACCAGAACCCCTCGCGGCGCCTGGCCGTCCGGCCGGTGAACCGGTAGCGGTAGACGGTGACCCGGATGAAGGTGGGCAGAAGATGCTCGGGCAGAGGAGGAGATCGATCCTCCCGCCGCCTTCCTTGCGAAGAGCGGAGAAATAGGTGGAGATGGGAAGGATGCCCCCGGTGCCGAACAGCCCGCGGGCCTGGACCAGCAAAGAGGCGAAGGGCAGGAAGTAGACGGCGCCCAGAAGACGCGGGAAGAGCCAGGGGAGGAATTGTTGGGGCTGAGGGATCACCGGAAGTGCCTCCTCGCGCTCATGATAGCATGCCCCGACCACCCGGCCCACCCGGCCCACCCCTGTTGCGGAACTCCCTCCCCCTTGATGGGGAGGGGTGGGGTGAGGGGGAGTCCGGCTGTGGCATTCCGGTGGCGGGTTCCCCCACCCCCTGCCCCCCTCCCTCAAGGGGAGGGGGAACCTTCCGCCGTATGCAAAGGGGGAGTGCGTAATGGAGGGTAGCAAACGGTAAAGGCCCGCATGGCAATGGGCGCCAGGCGGGCCTTGGTCAGTTGTCGGGGGGAAAGGTCAGTGCATCAGCTCCGGGTCGCCGGCCAGGTGAGGGAAGTGCTCGTGGTGGATTTCGTGGTCGAGCTTGCCGATCTTCCCGCAGGTCGGGCAGAGGTATTTCTCACCGGAGTCCTCGACATCGTCTTTGGCACAGGATGAAGACCAGGACTTGATGTCACAGGACCGGTCAGCGGGTTCTTCGATAGGATTTTTCTGGATGGTTCCCATACTGCGTCCTCCTCTCTGGCTTTTGCTCCATTATAACATGGCGCGGCTACCGTCAGCGAGGTAGTCAGATCCCGATCACCAGCTGGCTCAACTTCAGTATCTCTTTCCCGAAGGCGCCCGTTTCGTAGTTGGAGAGCGTCTCGAAGACGAATTCCCCATCCACCGGTTTCTCGGGGTCGACGATGCGCGCCACCGGTTCCGGAGCTTCCGGGAGATCGCTCTTCTCCAGCTTGGGATCGGGGGCGTAACGGCACAACCTCGCCCGATGGTCGTCGGTGAGCCCGTCCAGGGGATAGCTCAGCTCCCCTGAATCCCAACATGCACCCTGACCTGCCAAGGGGTAGGTTCTGTCGGTTGCGTTGAGGAACGAAACGCAACGATCACTGCCAATATGTTTGAAAGCAGGGAGGTGACATTGGGGGCGGAACCGGGGGAAGTATGATGTCGTGGCAGGTGCTGCTGGCACTCGGGCTTTTGCCGCTGTTCGCCCTGCTGCCGGTCATCATGCATCACCTGGCTAAGTATCTCCCACGTTCCCCCTCCCCTGGAGGGAGGGGGCGAGGGGGGGGGGGAAGCTACCATGAAGTGAGGTGCCAGCCCTACAGAAACTCCTCGAAGTAGTCCAGATCCTTGTGGAAGGTCTCCTCCAGCCGGTAGAGCGAGATGAAGGCGACGATCATGCAGACGACGCCGACGGCGATGGCTCCTCCTTCCAGCCCGAGCTGGCCGCGGACCCATTGGAAGAGGAGGGTGATGGGGACCACCATGCCGCGTACGAAGTTGGGGACGGTGGTGGCGACCGTGGCGCGGAGGTTGGTCCCGAACTGCTCGGCCGCGACGGTGACGAAGATGGCCCAGTAGCCGCTGGCGAAGCCGAGGAAGGTGCAGATGGCGTAGAAGGTGGCGGCGGAGACGCCGCCGGCCAGGAAGTACCAGACCACGCCGAGCGTGGTGAGCCCGAGGAAGATCATGACCACCTTTTTCCTGCTCTTCAGCACCTGGCTCAAGAGGCCGCTGGCGAAGTCGCCGAAGACGAGCCCCAGGTAGCAGTACATGACGGAGTTCCCCGCCGAGATTGGGCCGGTGACCTTCAGCGCTTTGGCGAATTCGGGGGAGAAGGTGATCAGGATGCCGACCACGAACCAGGTGGGGATGCCGATGACGATGGAGTCGATATAGCGGCCGAAGCGGCTGCGGTCGGTGAAAAGGGCGAGGAAGTTCCCTTTGGAAACCTCCTTCTTTTCCATGCCCTTGAACATGCCCGATTCCGCCACGCTGATCCGGAGGATGAGGAGGAGAAGGCCCAGCGCACCGCCGATGAAGAAGGCGTTGCGCCAGTCGAAGTTGGCGGCGATGAAGTTGGCCAGGATGGCGCCGGAGACGCCGACCGAGGCGACGATCATGGTGCCGTAGCCGCGGGCGCTTTTGTGGAGGACTTCGGCGACCAGCGTGATTCCGGCGCCGAGCTCCCCGGCCAGCCCGACCCCGGCGATGAAGCGGAGCGCGGCGTATGCGGGGAGTGAGGTGATCATTCCGTTGGCAAGGTTGGCGAGGGAGTAGAGCAGAATGGAGCCGAACATGATCTTCAGGCGGCCCTTGCGGTCACCGAGGACACCCCAGAGGATCCCCCCGGCCAGCATGCCGATCATCTGCATGTTGAGGATGAAGACGCCGCGGTTGATCAATTCCGGTCCCTGGAGCCCCAGGCTTTTAAGGCTCGGGACCCGGACGATGCTGAATAGGACGAGGTCGTAGATGTCGACGAAGTACCCCAAGGCCGCCACGATGACCGGCAGGCTGAGGATCTTTCCCCATCCAGCCTCCCCAGTCGAAACCCGCTCCATAGCTCCCTCCTCTACTAGATAACACTCCATGTCATAGGTGGCCCACCGGCACCGTCTGAGGTTCATATGCCGCGAGCGGTCTACGGGCCGTTGTTGCCAAGACTACGATATCAAGAGCCGGTGCTTACCTCACTGGAGAAACGCTGCCTCCTCGATGAGATCGAGGAGCTTTTTGACCTGGGGGGAGGGCTCGCCTTTGGTGATCATCACCACCGAGGAGGCGACGGTCGGGCTGTGGGGAACGCGCAGGCCGTGGGTGACCAGCGCATTGGGGCCGATGCCGATGGCCCCCGGGGTCTCCATCACCTTCTTGCGCACCTCCTCGGCGTTGGCGGCAGCAACATAATTCGCCGCCACCGGTTCCCGCTCGAGCACCTGCCGGATGAAGGCGTCGTCTTCCCCGGCGTCGGCAGGGGACCAGACGACCACCACGTGCCGGTTAGGCCCGCCGGCCTTCTTCCAGTTGGTTATCTTGCCGGTGAAGATCCCCTTCAGCTGCTTCTTGGTGAGCTTCTTGACCTTGATCCCCCGATTCAGGTAGATCACCGTCTGGTTCTTGCCGATCGGTACCTCCCGGAAGAGGTTCCGGTTCAGCGGCTCCCCCCCTTCGGTGGTGCGGGAAAGAAGCCTTTCCAGCGGGAGGGTCGATACGATGGCATCGAGGGAGCCGTTCCCCAGTGCCGCCAGTTCGCTTTCCGCCTTGCCCTGTACGGCTTCCAGGCGTAGCGACGGGTTCTCATCCTCGAAGGTTTCCTGCACCGGGGCGATGACTTCGGCGAAGGCGGCGTCGCTGCCGCCGATCCGGATGGCCGCCCGGGGCTTAAGGGGCGCGTAGAGCGAGGCGGTGTCGGCCGCAGGTGGCGGTGTCTTGGGTTTCGTCGCACACCCCGCGATCAGGCATAACGCGAGGATCGCTATGCGGAGTGGAAAGGCCGCTTTCATGGTGAGGAGCTCGCCCCTTCTCTACCGGCGGGCCTTGCCGGTGACGTGCGTGATGGTGATCTTGATGACGTCGGTCTTGCTCCCTTTGGCCGCGATGTACTTCTTCCCTTCTTCCATGAAATCGGCCGAGTACTTTTCGAGGAGCGCCAGCAGGGCGTTGTGACGCTCGGCACCCTCGACTTTGGAGGCGGTGCCGAAGACGACCGTGGACTCGTACTCGGTGGCGAATTTGTTGGGGAGTACCTTGGTCTTGCCGACCACGCAAAACGACACCTTGTCGTTGTGGGTGATGTTGTCGAGCTTGTGCCCTTCCAGGGCGCAGTGGAAATAGATGGCTTCGTCCATGACGGCGAAGCTCAAGGGGATGCCGTAGGGCTGGTTGTCCTCGCCAACGGTGGAGAGAATGCCGTATTCGGCCCCTTCCAAAACGGAGAGGGCGTCTTCGGTAGCGATCTGGCGTTCGCTTCTGCGGATAGGGCGCATGTGGTTGACTCCTGTAAGGGAAACCCATCCTCACCCCTACCCTCCCCTTGAAGGGGAGGGGGAG
The DNA here is from genome assembly GCF_023652955.1 of Geomonas sp. Red32. Classification (GTDB taxonomy): domain Bacteria; phylum Desulfobacterota; class Desulfuromonadia; order Geobacterales; family Geobacteraceae; genus Geomonas. Next base: position 71,528 of record NZ_JAKLOY010000012.1, read on the forward strand.
TTACGGGAGAGGGAGGAGGGGAATATTCGGTCGTAGTGGCTGATTTTATTTATACTGGCGGGGCTAACGGGCCGGGGGAGTGAGCATCTCGGCCAATTCGAAGGCGAGCTCGACACTCTGCTCGGCGTTGAGCCTGGGGTCGCAGTTGGTCTGGTAGTTGAGGTGGAGGTGCTTGTCCAGCAGCTGACGGCTCCCGCCGGTACACTCGGTGACATGGTCGCCGGTCAACTCCAGATGCACGCCGCCGGGCACCGTCCCCTCCGCCTCGTGAATCTCGTAGAAGGAGTGGATCTCCCGCAGGATGTCCTCGAACTTCCGGGACTTCTGGCCGTACTCGTTCTGGTAGGTGTTGCCGTGCATCGGATCGCAGGTCCAGACCACCTTGTGGCCGGTGATCTTGATCTCCCTGAGGAGTTGCGGGAGGTAGGAATCGATGCGGTCGGCGCCGAAGCGGGTGATGAGGGTGAGACGCCCGGCCTCGTTCTCCGGGTTGAGGCGCTCGATGATCCTCTTGATCTCGTCGGCGTTGTGGCTCGGCCCGACCTTCATCCCCAGCGGGTTCTTCACCCCGCGCAGGAACTCCACGTGGGCCCCGTCCAGCTGCCGGGTACGGTCGCCGATCCAGAGCATGTGGGCGCTGCAGTCGTACCAGCCGCCGGAGGTGGAGTCCATCCTGGTAAGCGCCTCCTCGTAGTCGAGCAGGAGCGCCTCGTGAGAGGTGTAGAGGGTGGTCTGGTTGAGCTGCGGGTTGTGCTTGGGGTCGAGGCCGATGGCGTTCATGAAGTTCATGGTCTTCCAGATCTGCCTGACCAGTTCCTCGTACTTCTGCCCGGCGGGAAGCGCGTCCAGCGAGGCGCGGTGCCACGCCTGCACGCGGTCGAGCGAGGCATAGCCGCCGAGGGTGAAGGAGCGGACCAGGTTGAGGGTGGCGGCGGCCCGGTAGTATCCCTCGAGCATCCGGCGCGGGTCCGGCATGCGGGCCTCAGCGTTGGCCTCGGGGCTGTTCACCATGTCGCCGCGGTAGCTCGCGATCTCCACCCCGTTGACCACCTCGGTGTCGGAGGAGCGGGGCTTGGCGTACTGGCCGGCGATCCTGCCGATCTTCACCACCCGCTTCTCCCCCGCGTAGGCCAGGACCACCGACATCTGCAGGATGACCTTCAACAGTTCGCGGATGTCCGGGCCGGTGCAGCGGGAGAAATCCTCGGCACAGTCGCCGCACTGCAGCACGAAGGCGCGCCCCTCGACGGCCTCGGCCAGTTGCTCCTTCAAGGTGTTGCACTCGCCGGCAAAGACCAGCGGGGGGAGCTGGGAAAGGGGCTTCAAGGAATCTTCCAACGCGGAACCCGCCGGCCAGACCGGCTGCTGCATGGCCGGAAACTTCCGCCAGCTGTTCTTGGTCCACTTATGGGTTGGCATGGTTTCACCTCGTGCTGGGTTGGGCGATCACGGCATGGTAACAGGAATGTCCGCAATGAGAAACTAAAAATGTGGGCGCTTGGGCGGGAAAGCTCATGAAATCATTCTGCCAAATCGCCACGGCGTGTTATCATCCTCCATCATGGAGAGCGTAGAGCCTAAACGGCGGATGCACATCTTGCGGAGAATGGGATGCAACCTTTTGGGAGGAGTCCGCCTCGCTTTCGGGGTCCCGACCGATCTCTCCTATTTCAGCAGCGCCCCCGCCGACCTGGTGGTCATCGCCTGGCTCGATCTCCTCTTCAACGCCGCCACCTGCTTCCTGCTGGTCGGGCGCCGCGGCCTCTTCGCCTTCTCGTCGGTCCCATCGTTCCTGTTCCACCTCCCGCTGCTTCTCTTCTTCGCCTTCTGGGCCGCCAGGACGACCTCCCGCTCCTCCGTCCTCACCGCCATTCCGGTGGCGCTGGTGGCTCTGAGCATCCCGGTCGAGGGCTTTCATGCGGCGGTTGAGTGGATGTCCCAGCTTCCCCGCTTCCGGTCGCTGGAGGATTACCTCGATTCGCCCCACTACTATCGTTTCTTCTGGTGGTGGTGCGGCGCTGCGGCCCTTTTCTTCCTGCGGCTTCGTTCCCTGAGCGAGCTTCGGCGGCTGGCGGTACTGCTTCTCTTCCTCGTCCTCGTGGTGCCTCCCCTTTGGTACTATCCGCGCCCGGATCTCTGGGTGAGTGCCAGCGAGGGGTCCGAAAGCGGGGAGTTGAGCCTGACGGAGGACGTGCTCGCTGCCCAGGACCGCCTGCTCGATGAGGAGCTCGATGCCCTGGTCCCGGCCCCCCGCGGGACTCCCGCCCTCTATTTCGTCGGCTTTGCCGGGGACGCCTCGCAGGATGTCTTTCTCAAGGAGATCCTGGCCACCGACCGGCTCTTCGACCAGCGGTTCGGGACCGAAGGGCGTTCGATCGTGCTGGTCAACAACCCCCAGACCGCCGCCTCGCTCCCCTTCGCGACCGGCGTAAACCTGGAGCGGACCCTCGGGCGGATCGGGCGGGTCATGGACCGCGACAACGACGTCCTCTTTCTCTACCTCACCTCGCATGGAACCCGCGACCACCTGCTGACGGTGAACAACCGGCCGCTGGAGCTGAACGATCTTTCCCCTGAGAGGTTGCGGCGGGCACTGAAGAAATCGGGGATCCGCTGGAAGGTGGTGGTCGTTTCGGCCTGCTTCTCCGGGGGATTCGTCGAGCCGCTGAAAGATGACGACTCGGTCATCATCACGGCCGCCGACGCCACCCACGAGTCGTTCGGCTGCGGGTACGGGGAGGATTTCACCTGGTTCGGGAAGGCCTACGTGGACGAGTCGCTGAGGAAGACCTTTTCGTTCACCAAGGCCTTCGAGGACGCGCGGGGGACCATCCATCAGTGGGAGGAGGAGCAGGGGGAGACCCCGTCGAACCCGCAGATGTGGGTGGGGAAGGAGATCGCCCCCAAGCTGGAGGCGCTGGAGAAGAGCCTTAAAACGTCTCCCCCAGCGACTCGTTGATCCCCTTCAGCATGTCGTACCAGAAATCCTTGGCCGCCTCGGTGGCGTCGGCGTCGAACCTTTCCAGCCACGCCGCCAGCTCGGGCGAGAGATCTTCATCCACTTCCCGTTTCCTCTTCAAGAAGGTATGGATGAAGTCGACGTTCCTGGTGGACTCCCAGAAAACCGGGCAGTTATGGCTGTTGAGCCGGCTGGCGAGAACGGAGATGGCGCGCAGGAACTCGTCCTTGCAGCCGTAGAGCGACCCCATCACCTCCGGCAGGAGCTCCTCGGCCCAGGCGCGGTGGAAGCGGCAGATACCCAGGTTGTCGAGCACCAGTTCCGCCTTCAGCCGCTCCGCGCACTTCCTTCCCAGCTGCCGCGGGGGGATGAACTCCGCCCCGTAGACCATGTAGTACTTCCCCATCACCGCCATCGGCGCCAGCGCCCCCGCCACCCAGTACTGATTGGGGACCATCCACCCCCTCCTGCCGAAGGCGATGTAGACCAGGTTGTCGTGCAAGGGAGCGGGCCGCCCCGCCGAATGAATCCTGCTCCACTTCCTGACCCCTTCCCTGAAATCCAGGATCCCCCGCCGCTGCAGGATGGCATCCACGAGCTCCACCCCGAGCTCGGCGTTATGCCGCGAGTCCTCGACCGGATCGAATCCCGCCAGCTCCCACCTCGGCTTCCCGCTCACCCCCAGTTCCTCCGGCGTAAGCGCCCCGGTGTCGAGGAGATCCATCAGCCAGGCGAGCACGCCGCCTCCCGAGATGGCGTCGAACCCCATCGCGTCGCAGTGGTGGTTGAGGAGCTCGGCGGCGCGCTGGTCGAAGATCCCGCAGAGCGGCCCCATGGTCTGGTACGGTTCGTAATCCTTCTTGAAGGGGCCGTTCATCTTCTTGCAGGCGGCCACGCACGGCTCGCCGCAGTTCGCCTGCTGCTTCCCGGCGATGGTCTCCTCGTTGAACTGTTTCAGGTAGTGGCCGGCGATCAGCTCCCGGTGCAGGCCCAGGCGGTCGTCCTCGCTGGAGAAGATGGTGCGGTAGTTGAAGGCCATGACCCGGCCCCCCATGGTGGTGTAGTTCACCCCGAAGGTCCCGCCGGTCCCGAGTTTCTCGTCGAAGCGGTACTTGCTGGTCGCCTCTATGTCCTTTTGGTGGAGCTTCTGGTCGTACTTGTTCTGGAACCACTGGTCGGCCACCTTGCGGTCGCGGAAGTCCTCGTCGATCACCGTCCCACCGTAGATGATGGCGGCGATGCCGTATTCCTGCAGCATGGCGCTGCCGAACCCTCCCCTCCCTGCCCAGGTGTCCACCATGCTGATCTTCCCGCGGTTGATCGGGACCGACATGATGCCGCCGAGATCGCTCGAGAGGGCGGCCGGGCCGCAGACGAGGATGCGCGGGTCGGTCTCGAAGCGCTTTCCGAAGCGCTCGTAGACATGATCGGTGAGGGCGTAGACCCCTCGGCGTCCGCCTCTCCAGATCTCCTCCACGTTGACCGGCACCACCTCGAGATCGACCTCTTCGCCGTGGTTCCGGTTCAGGTAGAGGATGGAGGGGGTGGGGGCCTTGCCGACCAGGCTCAGCATGTTGATGCCGAGGTTGTCGAAGACGAGCCCCGCCCCTCCCATGGAGCTTATGTAGAGCCCTTGCCAGCAGGGTGAGTGCCCGGTCACCACCAGCCGGTTGGATCCGGGAAAGATGGATCCGGCGAAGACGCCGACGCCGAAGTTGAGGCTCTTTCGCTTGTCGGCCAGATGGATGCCGAGATCGACGGGGCCGTAGTAGCGGTCGAAGCCGTATTTCAGCGTGCGGTAAAAACCGGTGCCGGTGTCGACGATCAGGACCTTCTGGTGCATCTGCATGAGAACCCTCGCTGCTGCTCAGTGTGTGTGGTTTAGACGGTTTAGTGGTATCACAAAATGGAGAAATGACTAGCCCGGGTAGTCAATCGCCGGGGAGGAGCGGGCCCTTGTGCTCAGGGCGGGCAGCCGGACAGCGTGAGGTCCGCGAGGCTCACCGTAATGATTGTCAGTGGCGGAGCGAGCCACTCTCTGATACTACTTGTAGCTGCACGATGTAGCGGTCCCTCTTGTCCCGGCAAGAAAAACGGCAGTGTTCCCTGGAGTGAAGATGTCTGCATCCATCAAGATAGGAGTCAGTTCCTGCCTGTTGGGAGAAAAGGTCCGCTACGACGGCGGTCACAAGCTCGACCACTACGTGACCGATACCCTCGGGAGGTTCTTCACCTTCGTGCCGGTCTGCCCCGAGGTAGAGTGCGGCATGCCGGTGCCGCGGGAATCGATGCGCCTGGAGGAAAACCCGGCCGACCCCGGCCATCCGCGGCTGGTCACCAACAAGACCAGGATCGACAAGACCGCCCAGATGCTAAGCTTCTGCGAAAAGAAGGTGCGCGAGCTGGAGGGGGAGGATCTCTGTGGCTTCATCTTCAAGAAGAACTCGCCCAGTTCCGGCCTCCACCGGGTGAAGGTCTACCGGGAGGGGATGCCCTCCCTTGCGGGCCGCGGACTCTTCGCCGCCGCCGTCGCCGGGCATTTCCCGCTCCTTCCGGTCGAGGAGGAGGGGAGGCTCAACGATCCCGAGTTGAGGGAGAATTTCATCGAGCGGGTTTTCGCCTACCGCCGCTGGAAAGACCTCCTCGCCGCCAACCCGGACCTCGGGAGCCTGGTCGAGTTCCACACCCGGCATAAACTCCTCATTATGGCCCACAGTGTCACGCTCTACCGGGAGATAGGGGCGCTCGTCGCCCATGGGCGGGAGGTATCCCTGTCGGAGTTGCTGGACCGCTACCAGGAGCTCTTCATGAAGGCCCTCGAGCTGCAGGCCACCGTGAAGAAGAACACCAACGTGCTGCAGCACATCATGGGGTACTTCAAGAGGGAGTTGACCCCCGCCGAGAAGGAAGAGCTCCTCGGCGTCATCGAGCAGTACCGCCAGCGTCTGGTCCCCCTCGTCGTCCCCGTCACCCTCCTCAAGCACTACGTCATGAAGTACCGCCAGGAGTACCTGCAGAACCAGTGGTACCTCTCGCCTCACCCCACCGAGCTCATGCTGAGAAATCACGCCTGACCTGCCGCCCGCCGCTTCTTCTTGTCCCCGGCAATCACCTGGGCGTGGTTGAGCGCCAGTTTGGATGCAGTCCCGCCAGGAATGTTCTCCGCTTCCCTTAGGATTTCTTTTATTGACAGTTTAACTGATAAGTTTTACTGTCATGTTCATGACCACTAAAGAAATAACGGAAAACGTGATCGAAGATTTTGTTCTGGCCATTGGTCTTGTTGTGCGGCGAATTCGAGCGGACGCCCCACGGGAATTCCGGGAATTTTCCTGGACGCAGAAAGCAGTTCTTTCGCGTCTGGAAAAAGATGGCCCTGCGACCACAGCCGCTCTCGCCCGCGCAGAGGGAGTTAAGCCGCAGTCGATGAGCACAGCCATAGCATTGCTTGAAAAGATGGGGCTGGTGGAACGAAAGGCTCACTCTACGGATGGACGTCAGATCAATATCGCACTGACTGAAAAAGGAGCGGCGATGCGAAGAAGCCTCAGAGAGGCCAAGCAACACTGGCTGTCTCAGGCCATCTCCACCCTTGACGAGGAAGAGCAGACGGTGCTTTTCCAGGCCGGAGAGATCATGAAACGGATGGTAGAAGGTTTATAGGAGAGTCACATGAACGCGGCACACTCTATCTCTTATTTCTTTGGTGGCCTGTTTCTCGCCAATGCTATTCCGCATACTGTTAGCGGATTAATGGGAAGGGCTTTCCAAAGCCCGTTTGCCAAGCCTTCGGGGAAAGGCCTCTCGTCGTCAACCGTCAACGTCTTGTGGGGATGGTTCAACGTCGGCCTGGGGTACGCCCTCACTTTGCATGTTGGGCATTTCGATGTGCGTTCCCTAGCCGACGTGGCTCCCTTCGGACTGGGAGGAATATTGATCTCCCTTTTCTCCGCTCGCCATTTTGGCGAGTTTCACGGCGGTAACTCTCCCAATTCATCCCCAACCCATGACTGATAAATTTCACTAACGTGGTTCATGTTCACATTCTCGCTGCCGAGATTAGGAGAAAAGATGAAGCTCGATCCGCAAAAGACAGCGTTTCTCACCCTCGATTTCCAAAAGGGCATCCTGGCAAGTTATCCCGACGCCGAGGCTACGGTTCAGGCCGCTTCGAAGGCGGTCGATTTCGCAAGGGAAAATGGATTCCTCGTGATCCACGCCGGCCTCGGTTTCTCTGAAGGTCACCCGGAAATTGCCGATTTCGAATCCCGCTTCTTGATGGTGAAGCAGAACAATCTGTTCGTGAAGGGCAGTGCTTCTGCCGAGTTCCACAGCGCGATCCGGAAGCCAGGCGATCTCGTGGTCTATAAGCAGAGAGTCAGTGCCTTCTCCGAAAATCATCTCAACCTCATGCTCCGCGCTCGTGGCATCGAACACTTGGTTCTTTTCGGGGTTGCCACCAGCGGAATAGTTCTTTCCACTCTCAGGCGTGCATTTGATCTGGATTACAGAAGTATCGTCCTCAAAGATGCCTGCTTTGATGCCGACCCGGAAGTTCATCGGGTTCTCTGCGAAAAAGTTTTTCCAAGACAAGCCATCGTTACGACGGTAGCGGAGTTGATAGGGCAAGACGTTTAAATGGAGACGGAATCCGCTACCGTGGTAAGTGACGCGGTTTCTTCGCCGGAGAAGCTTGATCCAAAAGCGTGGCAAACGATTGCAGTTGTGATCCTCGCTCCGTTCATGACCCAGATGGATGCGACCATTGTGAACGTATCGCTTTCATCCATCGGGGAAAATCTGCATGCTCCCATTTCCTCAGCTCAGTGGATCATCAGCGGTTACCTCCTGGCACTGGCCCTCATGCTCCCTCTCAACGGCTGGCTGGTGGACCGCTTTGGAACCAAAAGACTGTACCTTTTCTGCTTTTCCTCATTTACGGCGGCGTCGTTTCTGTGCGGTGCGGCCCGCACAATGGAGCAGCTTATCGCTGCTCGCATCGTACAGGGATTGGCTGGGGGGCTGTTGGCGCCGCTCACGCAACTTATGATGGCCCGCGTTGCAGGCAAGCAGATGGCGAGGGTTGTCGGCTACGCCTCGGCGCCGGTCCTACTCGCGCCGCTGGTAGGGCCTCCGCTCGCCGGAGCAATCCTTAGATACGCCGGGTGGCCCTGGCTCTTCTACGTCAACCTGCCGGTCGGAGTCCTGGCAGTTGCACTAGCGGCGTTGCTCATTCCCCATGACGGCACCATGATCCGGAAGCGCCCCTTCGATCTCCCGGGATTTCTGCTGCTATCGCCGGGACTATCCTGCACCCTCTATGGCCTGGAGCAGTTCGCCCATCGTCAATCTCCGTCTTTTCTGTTGTTAGGGATTCTCTTACTCGGCACGTTCATCTGGCTGGCTTTGCGAATGAAAGAGAAGGCGCTGATCGACCTTGAGCTTTTTAGAATCCGTACCTTCTCGACCGCGGCGATCACCCAGTTTCTCTCGAATGGCATTATGTTCGCCGGGCAGCTTCTCATACCGCTTTACCTCGTCTCGGGAGCGGGACTTTCTCCGGCTCGTGCGGGATGGGTGCTCACAGCCATGGGAATCGGAATGATGTGCAGCTATCCGCTCATGGGGTTTCTGACGGAGAGGTTCGGATGCCGGGCGGTAGCTTCAGGCGGGGTGTTCATCAACCTGGCCGGAACGCTCCCGTTTCTTTGGATGGCGCATGCGGGATTTTCGATGCCGCTTTCCGTTGCGGGCCTGTATCTTCGAGGCGTAGGTCAAGGTGCTACCGGGATACCATCGCTTGCGGCCGCATACGCATCAGTTCCCCAGAACAAGCTAAGTCTTGCAGCGACAGCCATCAACATAGTGCAGAGACTCGGCGGCCCTATAGCGACTACCACCCTTGCCATAGTCATATCGCTTTCGGAGAAGGCTAATCCCGTCCCCGGATCTCACTCGTTTTTAATTCCATTCGCAGCGATTCTACTTCTGCAGCTGCTGATAATTGGATCAGCTACCAGGCTCCCGGTAAGAATCCGACAATAGATCTGACCGGCCCTCGTTATAAGCAGCGGCTATGGCCCACAACAGTACATCCCCTCATCCAGTCTCCCCATGGCGGATTTCCGCTCAGCCGCACTCCCTATGACAGCTTCCGCCCCCCTCAAGTTGGCACTGCCCCATTTTGAGGGTAAACTTAGCGCCTAAAGCAGCGCGACCCTACTCTTTGAACCGGGAGAACCTCCGTGCCCTCTGACAGTAGCGCCATACGGAACATCGGGATCATCTCCCACATCGACGCCGGCAAGACTACTGTTTCAGAGCGCATCCTCTTTTACAGCGGCGAGACCTACAAGATGGGAGAGGTTCACGATGGGCTGGCGGTCATGGATTGGATGCCGCAGGAGCAGGAACGGGGCATCACCATTACCGCTTCCGCCACCACCTGTCGCTGGGGCGACTACCGGCTGAACCTCATCGACACTCCGGGACATATCGACTTCACCATCGAGGTGGAGCGGAGCGTGCGGGTGCTGGACGGGGCGATCGCCATCTTCAGTGCGGTCGAGGGGGTCCAGCCGCAGAGCGAGCTGGTCTGGCGCCAGGCGGAGCGCAACCGGGTGCCGCGGGTCTGCTTCATCAACAAGATGGACCGCGCGGGCGCCGACTACCGGCAGACCCTGGCCCAGATCGTGGGACGGCTGAAGGCCCGGCCGGTGCTCATCCAGCTCCCGGTGGGGGAGGAGGCTTCCTTCTCCGGCGTGGTCGATCTCCTGACCGAGGAGATGGTGACCTTCGACGAGCACGACTTGGGAAAGAGCGTGATCCGGGGGAAGGTCCCGGAGGCGATGATCCCGGAGATCGAGGAGGTGCGGCTGAAGGTGACGGAGGCGGCGGCCGACTTCGACGACGAGGTGATGGCGGCCTTTCTGGACGGGAAGAAGGTCCCGGCCGAGGTGCTGAGAAGGGCGCTCAGGCGGGGGACCCTGGCGGGAGAGATCTTTCCCGTGCTGCTCGGGACGGCGCTCCGCAACAAGGGGGTCCAGCCCCTGCTGGATGCGGTCTGTTTCTACCTCCCGTCGCCGCTCGACATTCCCCCCATCCCGGGGCACCATCCCAGCGGCGGTGGCGAAGAACGCCTCTCCTGCGACCCCAATGGCCCGTTGGCTGCCTTGGCCTTCAAGGTCATGTCCGAGGAGGGGCGCCGCCTGACCTACCTCCGTATCTACAGCGGAACGCTCAAGGGTGGGGCATCTCTGCTGAACCCGGCCCGGGGCGCCTACGAGAAAGTCCGGCACCTCTTTCACATGCATTCCCACCGCCGCGAGGAGATCCAGCAGGCCGAGGCGGGGGATATCGTCGCCGTCACCGGTTTTCAGGCCGCCCTGACCGGCGATACCCTGTGCGACCCGGCCAAGCCGCTGGTGCTGGAAGGTGTCACGGTTCCCGAGTCCGTGGTGTCGCTGGCGGTGGAGGCCAAGGGGGGCGAGGACCGCGAGCGGCTGGACACGGTTCTCCAGTACTTCCAATGGGAAGATCCCACCTTCAAGGTCCATGAGGACAAGGAGACCGGCCAGACCATCCTCACCGGGATGGGGGAATTGCACCTCGAGATCGTCATCGACCGCCTGCGCCGCGAGTACGGCGTGCAAGTCAAGACCGGGCGGCCGCGGGTCGTCTACCGGGAGGCCTTGAGGCGCCCCGTGGAGCGCCGGGAGTATTTCCAGAGGGAAGGGGAGAAGCGGCCGGAGATCGCCGAGCTCCTCATCAGGCTAACCCCGCTTCCCCGCGGCAGCGGGATCCGGGTCGCCGTGCCCCCGCCGGCTCCTCCGGTTTCCCGGGAGCTTTTGGCCGCCCTGGAGCAGAGCGCGCTGGAGGCCTGCCAATCCAGCTGCCGCACCGGGTATCCCCTCACCGATCTCGAAGTGAGGATCGTGGAGGTCCCGCTCGAGCCGGGTACCCCGTTTCCTTCCGAGGCGACCTTCCGGGCGGCGGCCCGGCGCGGGGTGGTGATGGCGGCGCGGGAGGGTGCCCCGATGCTCCTGGAGCCGATCATGTCGCTGGAACTGGAGCTGCCGGTGGAGAGCCTCGGCAAGGTGCTCGGGACCCTCCAGCAGAAGCGGGGGAGGGTGGAAGGGCTCGACAAGCGTGGCGAGGTGGAGGTGGTGCGGGCGACGGTGCCGCTGGCCGAGATGTTCGGCTACATGACCGACCTGAGAAGTGCCACCAAGGGGCGCGGCAGCTATACCATGGAGTTCCAGCGCTTCGAGGAGGCGCCGCCGCAGGTCCAGGAACAGTTCGGACTCTAGTGGCGGGGTGAGTTGTCGATGGTCCGGGAGTGTGGGAGTGTGGGAGTGTGGGAGTGTGGGAGTGTGGGAGGAGGTGATGATGATGGTGCAGGATCTGCTCGATGCCGTCTCCGGCGATGCCATTCGCGGGCATGTCGCCGCCCTGGAAGGGATTCGCCATCCGGTCGTCGCGCCGCAAGCCCTGTTGGCCGCCGAGAGCTACATCGAGGGCGAATTCCGCCGGCTCGGCTACCAGGTGGAGAGGCATCCCTTTACCGACCACGGGGAGACCTATCACAACCTGATTGCTTCCCGTCCGGGCTCCCCGGAAACCGGCGGCCGTGTCCTGGTGGTGGCCCACTTCGACTCGGTATCGGTCTCGCCGGGGGCCGACGACAATGCGAGCGGAGTGGCGGTCCTCCTGGAGCTCGCACGGGTATTGGAGGCGGTCCGGTTTAAGCGGAGGGTGGAGCTGGTGGCGGTCAACCTGGAGGAACCTTCCCTCCATGACGGCTTCGCGCTCAAGGGGAGTGCTGCGCTGGCCCGGCGGGCCCGGGAGGAGGGATGGGAGATCGAGGGGGTGCTGGTGCTTGAGTCGGTGGGTTTTGCGGGCGATGTCCCGCAGGCGGCGCCTCCCTTGCCGGTAGCGGCCCCCACGGTGGGGGATTTCCTGGCGGTGGTGGCCAACGAGGCCTCTGCGAAGGTGCTCCAACTCTTCTGCGGGGAGGTGAAGAGGCTCGGCATCTCTCTCCCCCTCTTTCCGCTCGCGGTCCCCGGCAATGGGGAAATCCTTCCCGACAGCCGGAGGTCCGATCACGCCCCATTCTGGGATCTGGGGTATCCGGCCCTTATGCTGACCGACACCGCCGATCTCAGAAACCCCAACTACCACGCGCCGACCGACACCATCGGCACCCTCAACATCCCCTTCGCCACCGAAGTCTGCCGGGCTACGCTCGCCGCGGTGATGGCTCTCGCCGAAGGGGAGGTCAGCTGAGCCGCTGCCGTACCCGTTGCCCCAACAGCTCCTTCGCCCGCTTCCCCAGTTGATCCGGCGGAGTTTTTCCCGTCATCTCGATGAAAGAGAGAAAGAGCTCCCTCCTGCGGCGTCCGATGGTTTCCTGTACCGCCTCCCGCTCGTTTCCCGCCGCCATCCGCACCCGCACCAGTTCCTCGAATACGTCCATGTCGTGGAGTTTGCCCAGGATTTCCTGGTACCCCTTCAGGTCGTCGTGCAGCCGGTCAAAGCCCTCGCCAAAGACCTGCTCGACGATCTCCAGCCGGTAGCGGAGCTTCTTGATAGCGATCCGCAGGCGGTGCTGCACGGGGCCCTGGTCTTCGCCGAGCGCCAGCGGGAGATGCTGCCTGAGCACCGAGTCCCGCCGGTCGATGGCGCCGGGAAGGAAGTCCCCCAGCGAAACGAACGGGGTGCTGCCGCGGACGAATAGGTTGTGCTCGTGCGTGAGGGTGCGGCAAGCGCTGTTCAATCCATCCGGCGACAGCGCCTCGAACCCGGCTTTGACCTTCCGGTGTTCCTCCTTCCGTTCCTCCCGGAGAGACTCCAGCAGCCTGCCAACTTCCTCCCCCGGCGCAACGGCGCTGTCGGTAAGCCCGGAGAAGAAAAGATGGGCTTCGTCGGCGTTACGCAGATCGCCGAGCAGATCGGTTACCAGCTTCAGTCTCTTTCTGAGGGATTTGGTCCGGGGACCGGGGAGGCAGGGGGCAAGGAGGGCAAGCCCCTCGCGGAGCCGGCGCGAGGCAACCCGCAGGTCGTGTACCTCTTCCTCGTCGAAGTTCTTTGCCGTCTTCTTCCACTGAGTGAAGAAACGCATCTTGTGGTCCGCCAGCAGTATGCGGGCGGCCATCCACAAAGGAGTATCGGGGGAGATCGTGTAGTTGTCTGTATCAGCGCTCACTCTTCATCCTTTCGGCCGGCACCTCTATAGACATTGTCCCCGATGTCACTCTCTTTTGCCAGGGTGTAGACAGTTTCTCCCTGCACGACAGCCTAGCGGCGCGGAGCACAATGTGGCGTGAAGGCTGAAATCCCCCCTTGACGGCGGCCATCTAAGGGCCGCCGGTTCATGGGGGTGTCTCACTGCGATGTAGGGGAGCGGTACTGCCGGTACGAAAGGAGAGGTGTGTCAGGGCGTTTTGTTGAGGGAGATGAGGAATTCCATTACGGCGAGCAGGTTCACCAGCCTTTTGAAGATGAGGTTCTTTTCTTCGGCATCACGGGTCAGGTTGAGTTTCTCCTTTAGTTGTCGGTACTGCTCGTAGGCCAGGTCGAACGGTTTCATGTTTTTCAATTTGCACCTCACGTGAACTTTGATTAGCAAAATATAATCAACGATAGCTTAATATGTCAAGGGTAAAAGCCAGCCATCCGGAGCGGGGTGAGACCGCGGGGAAGCGGGGCGGTTGCGAAGAGAAGGCAAAGAAAGCGAAGAAACAGACTACCGGGACCACCGAAACCGGCACCACCGGCACTATGGGTACCACCGGCACTGAGTCAACCGGGGGAACTTCCACCAAGTGGCTCGTACTGAAAAGAGTGAAACACGGCAGGTGACAAAGGCCGTCTCTCAGGAGGTGGCCTTTGTCTGTTTTAGTGAAAAGTTTAGTAAAATTTAATCGTTGCACCGGGGTAGGCTCGGTGTTATAAGTAAATCCTCACACCCTTACCGTTAAAACTTCTGCCAGGATGGCCCTCCGGATGTTCATCGATGCTCCCGGTTCCTGTTTTTTTCCTCACGCCATCCCAGAGGGTTTAGTCCAAAAGCTAGGCCCTTTTTTGTTTTTAATCTAATGCCGTCATAAGGAGATACTATGGGTCCAATTCTGGTTACCGGCGGGGCAGGGTATATCGGAAGCCATGTGGTAAGGCAGCTTACCGAGGCGGGACGCGAAGTGGTCGTTTACGACAACCTCTCTACCGGCTCCGCGGATGCCCTCATCCACGGCGAGCGGCTGGTGGTGGGTGACCTGGCCGACCAGGAGAAGCTTTCCGCCCTGTTCAAGGAGTGCAAGTTCAAGTCGGTGCTCCACTTCGCCGCGGCCATCATCGCGCCGGAGTCGGTTCATCTCCCCTACAAATACTATTCGAACAACACCAGGAACACGCTGAACCTCCTGCAGACCTGCGTGCAGCACGAGATCGAGCGCTTCATCTTCTCGAGCACCGCCGCGGTTTACGGCATCCCCGAGGGGGGCGCCGCCGCCGAGACGAGCGCCACCGTTCCCATCAACCCCTACGGGACCTCAAAGCTCATGAGCGAGTGGATGCTGCGGGACGGATCTTTCGCTCACGGGTTCTCCTACGTCGCGCTTCGCTACTTCAACGTGGCCGGGGCCGATCCCCAGGGGAGAATGGGGCAGCGCACCCCCGACGCCACCCACCTCATCAAGGTCGCCTGCCAGGCGGCGCTGGGGATGCGCGAGGGGATGTCCATCTTCGGCACCGACTACGAGACCCCTGACGGGACCGGCATCCGCGACTACATCCACATCGAGGACCTGGCCGCCGCCCACCTCTACGCCCTCGGCTACCTGGAGAAGGGAGGGGCCTCCACCACCATCAACGTCGGCTACGGCCGCGGCGAAAGCGTCCGCGAGGTGATCGACGTGGTCAAGAAGGTGAGCGGGATCGACTTCAAGGTGACCGAGGCGCCGAGGCGTCCGGGTGACCCGGCCAACCTGGTGGCGGTGGCGGACCGCATCCGCAACGTGCTCGGCTGGAGCCCGCGCTACGACGATCTCACCACCATCGTTTCCGACGCCTGGCGCTGGGAGAAGAAGCTTTACGAATCGTCCCGCAAATAGGGATTGGGAGGAATTACGTGATTAAAAGCATGACAGGATACGGCAAGGGGGAGGCGGCTTACGCGGGGGGGAGGATCACCGTGGAGGTCCGCTGCGTGAACCACCGCTACGGCGAGATCACCATCAAGCTCCCGCGCGCCCTGATGCAGTTCGAGAACGAGCTGAAGAAGCGGGTGGCCGAGCGGCTTTCCCGCGGCAAGATCGAGGTCTACATCCAGGTGGAAGGGGGGACCTCCCTCGGGATGCCGACCGCCAACCTCCCGCTGGCCCGTGCCTACTACAAGGCATTCGGGAGCATCCGCGAGGCGCTCGGGATGGCGGAAGAGGTGAAGCTTGCCCTGATTGCCGGCCAGCGCGACGTCATCACGGTGGCCTCCGAGAGCGACGCCGAACTGACCGAAATTCCCGGGGAGCTGACCGCCGCCCTCAACGACGCCCTCGGAAGGGTGGACACCATGCGCACGTTCGAAGGAGAGTCGCTCATGGCTGACTTCGTGAAAAGGCGCGCGACGCTCAGGCAGCTGATCGCCCAGGTGGCCGAGCGCGCTCCCTCGGTGGTGAGCGAGTACGCCGCCAAGCTCAAGGAGCGGGTAGGGCTTCTTTGCTCCGACAACAACGTCCCCGAAGATCGTCTCGCTCTAGAAGTGGCGGTTCTTGCCGATAAGTGTGACATCACCGAGGAGCTCGTCAGGCTGGAGAGCCACCTGCGGCAGTTCGACGAGACACTGGAGAAGTCAGAGCCGGTGGGGAGAAAGCTCGACTTTCTCCTCCAGGAGATCAACCGCGAGGTCAACACTATCGGCTCCAAGGCCAATGACGCGAAGATCGCCGCCTCGGTGGTAGAGCTGAAGGCCGAACTGGAGAAAATCCGCGAGCAGGTCCAGAACATAGAGTAACGGAGAAAGGCTTGGAGAATCTGATCAATCGAGAGGGTGTACTGTATGTGATCTCGGCCCCGTCTGGAGCCGGTAAGACCACGCTCTGTAAGGAAATTATTGACAAATTCCCTAACTTGCGGCATTCTGTAAGCTACACGACGCGCACCCCACGTAGCGGCGAGGTGCATGGGCGTGATTATTTTTTTGTGGGTAAGGAAGAATTCAAACGGATGGTCGATGCCGGAGAATTCGCCGAGTGGGCCGAGGTCCACGGCAACTTCTACGGCACCTCGCTGGCAACCTTGAAGGAGTGCCGCTCCCAGGGGATCGACCTGATCCTCGACATCGACTGCCAGGGTGCCCGGCAGTTGAAGAGCCGTTTCGAGGGTGGCGTCTACATCTTCGTACTTCCCCCGAGCATCGCCGAACTCCGCCGCCGGCTCGATACCCGCAGCCTCGATACCGCCGAGGTCATCGAGCGCAGGATCAATAACGCCGCCGGCGAGATCAAGGAATCCCGCTGGTACGACTACATCATCGTGAACGACGATTTCGAGGTCGCGGCGGAGCAGTTGAAAAGTGTGTTGATCGCCGAGCAGTGCCGGACCTCCCGGCTCTTGGCTTCTCTCGCCGCCACCTTCGACATCTGAGGGCGGGGCGCTACCAACGATAACTCTTACTTTCAGATACCAAGGAGTGTGAACAATGGCCAGGGTAACCGTCGAAGATTGTCTCGAGAAGGTGGATAACCGCTTTCTCCTCGTGATGCTCGCCTCCAAGCGGGTGAAGCAGCTTTTCAAAGGGGCCAAGCCGCTGATCGACAACAGGGGCGCCAACAAGAACGTGGTCGTCTCCCTGAGGGAGATCGCCGCTGGAAAAATCGGCTGCGAGCTCGGCAAGAAAGGTCGTTGATAGAAGAGGGGGGGACTCGTCCCCTTTTCTCGCTCGCCTGGGGCTGACGGCAGAGGGGGGATCGCCCCGTGGTCGTTGGCCCTTTCTTTTTCGAAAACATCGGCAAGAGGCCAAGGCAATAGAACGCGGATGACGCGGATGGGACGGATTTACGCGGATAAACCTTGAGAAAAGGGTAACCCATGGCTTGATCCGCCGTTATCCGTGCCTTCAGATTTTATCCGTGATCCCGTTGTCCCTGCTGTTGGTTACCAACGTACCTACATGATCCGACTGAACGACATACTCGAGAAAGTAGCCGCCTATAACCCGGGGGCCGACCTGGACCTGCTGCGGAAGGCGTACGTCTTCTGCGCCAAGGTCCACCAGGGTCAGACGCGCCTCTCCGGCGAGCCGTACCTGATCCATCCCATGGAGGTGGCCGGTATCCTGGCCGAGTTGCGCCTGGATGTCGCCGCCGTGGTCACCGGCCTTCTCCACGACACCGTCGAGGATACCCTGGCCACCCACGAGGAGCTGGAGTCGATGTTCGGCGCCGAGGTGGCGAGGCTCGTCGACGGCGTCACCAAGATCGGCAAGATCCACTTCAAGACCCGCGAGGAGAGCCAGGCCGAGAACTTCCGCAAGATGCTCCTCGCCATGGCCACCGACATCCGGGTCATCCTGGTGAAGCTCGCCGACCGCCTGCACAACATGCGGACCCTGCAGTACCAGCCGGAGGCCAAGCAGCGGACCATCGCCAAGGAGACCCTCGACATCTACGCCCCGATCGCCAACCGGCTGGGGATTTCGTGGGTGAAGGGCGAACTGGAAGATCTCTCCTTCCGCTACCTCGAGCCGCAGCTCTACTACGATCTCGCCTCCAAGGTGGCCAAAAAGAAGCAGGAGCGGGAATCCTACGTCGCCACGGTCAAGGAGATCATCAAGAAGCAGCTGGCCGAGCACGGGATCAAGGGGGACGTCTCCGGGCGCTCCAAGCACCTCTACTCGATCTGGCGCAAGATGCAAAGCCGCAACGTCGACATCGACGAGATCTACGACCTGATCGCCATCCGCGTCTCGGTGGACGACATCCGCGAGTGCTACGAGGTGCTGGGGATCATCCACTCCACCTGGAAGCCGATTCCGGGCCGCTTCAAAGATTACATCGCCATGCCCAAGGGGAACATGTACCAGTCGCTGCACACCACGGTGATCGGGCCCCTGGGCGAGCGGATGGAGGTCCAGATCAGGACCTTCGATATGCACCGGGTGGCGGAGTCGGGGATCGCGGCCCACTGGAGCTACAAGGAAGGGAAGGGGTACGACGAGAAGGAGGTCCGCCGCTTCACCTGGATCCGCCAGCTTCTCGAGTGGCAGTCGGAGCTCGACGACTCCAAGGAGTTCATGGACACCGTCAAGGTGGAGCTCTTCCCGGAGGACGTCTTCATCTTCACTCCCAAGGGGGACGTGAAGGGGTTTCCGAAGGGATCGACCCCGATCGACTTCGCCTACTCGGTCCACACCGACGTCGGCCACCGCTGCGTCGGCGCCAAGGTCAACGGCAAGCTGGTTCCGCTGAAGTATGAGCTGAAGACCGGCGACATCGTCGAGGTCATCACCTCACCGCACCACACCCCGAGCAAGGACTGGCTGAAGATCGTCAAGAGCTCGCGGGCCCGCAACAAGATCCGCGCCTGGGTCAAGACCGAGGAGCGCCTGAAAAGCATCACCCTCGGCCGCGAGATCTGCGAGAAGGACTTCCGCCGCTTCTCCGCCAACCTCAGCAGATTCCAGAAGACCGGCGAGCTGAAGAAGGCGGCCGTCGAGTTCGGCTTCCAAACCGAGGACGACCTGATGGCGGCGGTGGGGTACGGGAAGCTCTCCTCCCACCAGATCCTCGGCAAACTCCTGCCGGCCGAGAAGCTGGAGGCCGCCCAGGAGCGGAAGGAAACCCGGATCGGCAAGGTGATCGAACGGCTCAAGGGGAAATCCTCCAGCGCCATCCAGATCAGCGGCGTCGAGGACGTCCTGGTCCGCTTCGGGAAGTGCTGCAATCCGCTTCCCGGCGACGAGATCACCGGCTTCATCACCCGCGGCCGCGGGGTTACCGTGCACACGGCCGACTGCCCGTTCGCGGCCGCGCTCGAGCCGGAGCGGCGCATCGACGTGGCCTGGAACAAGGGGAAAAAGAGCGCGCTGCCGGTCCGTATCCGGGTGGTCTGCAACGACGAGAAGGGGATCCTGGCCAACATCGCCACCGCGATCACCAACTGCGAGGCGAACATCTCCAGCGCCTCCATTCAGAGCACGGTGGACAAGAAGGGGGAAAACCTCTTCGAGGTGGACGTGACCGATCTCGATCACCTGAAGAAGGTGTTCGGGGCCATCATGAAAGTGAAGGGTGTCTTGAAGGTCGAGCGCCTGAAGAGCTAAGAAACGGAGGGGGATATGAAAAAACAGATCATCGCAACCGAACAGGCCCCCAAGGCCATAGGTCCCTACAGCCAGGGAGTAAAGGCGGGGGGCTTCCTGTTTCTGTCCGGCGCCATCGCGCTCGACCCGGCCACCGGTGAAATGGTGGGGGGCGGGATCGAGGCCGAGACCGAGCGGGTCATGAAGAACATCGAGGCGCTTTTGGCCGCCGCAGGCGTCGGCTTCGGCGACGTCGTCAAGACCGTCATCTACCTCGCCAGCATGGGCGACTTCGCCACCGTCAACGGCATCTACGGCCGCTATTTCGAGAGCGAACCGCCGGCCCGGGTGACCGTCGAGGTCAAGGGACTGCCGCGTGGCGCCCTGGTGGAGATCGAGGTGACCGCGGTTTGCGGGTAGGCTTCGCCGTTTCCCGCCGGCTGCCGGGTGGCAAAAATAAAGCCGCGGACGCATTGAGCGCCGCGGCTTTAGGTTTCCTGGCAGAGTCGGGACTAGAGGGCTTTGGTCACGTGCCCGGAGCGAATGCAGCGGGTGCAGACCTTGATGCTCCTGACGGTGCCGTTCCTCACAGCCTTGACCTTCTGCAGGTTCGGGCGCCAAATCTTGCTGGTTTTGTTGTTGGCGTGGCTGACGTTATTCCCGAAGCTAGGGCCTTTACCGCAAATTTCGCAAATTCTGGACATATCTTTCTACCCTCCGGTGTTTACTGAAGTCGTAAGTTATAGCAGATGAATCCCGGGGATGCAAGAGGAAATCTTTCTCTTTCCTTGGGTTCCACATAGAAGGTGCAAATAATGGCTGTTTTGAAGGGTCTTATCTCGCTGTTCATCCTGTTGCTGCTGATCGTCGGCGTGCTGTTCGTCGATTTCGTCTACAAAACCTTCTCTCTCACCCCGCGCGACGTTCAGGCCGACGCCATCGTCGTGCTGGCGGGCGGAAAAGGGCGTATCGAGGAAGGGGTGAAGCTTTTCCGGGCCGGGCAGGGGCGGCAACTGCTGCTGATCGGCGTCGATCCCATGGTGAAAAAGCACGAACTCTTCCGCGGCCCTAGGTCCGAGAGCGTCTTCTTGGAGAAGGAATCGAGGAACACCGTGGAGAACGCCATCTACGCCCGGGACCTGATCGTGAAGCACAAGATCACCTCGATCAAGCTGATCACCTCCCGCTACCACATGAAGCGGGCCACCCTGATATTCAGAAACTCCCTCCCGAAGGACATCGCCATCTATCCCCACCCGGTGGACAGCCGGAATTTGAAGGAAGACTGGTGGGTACATGGCGGCAGCTTCAAGCTCCTCTTCTCCGAGTTCTACAAGTACTGCGGCTTCCGCCTCTTCTTCATGTTCGCCCCCGGCGAGCTCCGTCCCCTGCCGCTGGGGGGCTAGCGTTGCCTCCAGCTGAATCTACTCCAGCAGCGAACGGACGCGTTTGGTATCCTCTGGGGTTGCCGGGGTGTAAACGACGAGAGTCAGGTCGGGACGGCCGTCAACGGCGAAAGAGGAATATTCCAGCGTCAAGGTCCCGGCCACCGGATGATGGAGTTGTTTGATTCCTTCACCGTGTGACAGGATGTCATGGTCGCGCCACATGGAGTCGAACTCCGGACTGGACAGGCGCAGTTCTTCAATCAGGAGCTTTACGTCTCCTGTCGCTCCCGTGCGGGCAATGTCGGCCCGGAAAGCGGCAACCACGGAACGGGCGACCCTTTCCCAATCGGTCTGAACGGACCGCACCTCGGGGCTGGTAAAGAACAGCCTCAGGATGTTGCGCTGGGATGTTTCGAGCGCGTTGTAGTTTCCCAGCACCAAAGATGCTGCCTTATTCCACCCCACGATGTCCCAAACCGAAGTCCTCACGAACGCCGGACTGTACTCCAGAGCATCGAGAATGCGTTGCAGGCGCGGCGTGATCCCCTCGACACGCTTGTAGCGAACCTCGGGCGGTCGCCCCAGGGCGAGCAGGTAAAGGTGCTCGCGCTCGGCATCGGTCAGCAGCAGCGCGCGAGCGATGCCATCCAGGGCACTTGCCGAAGGAGCGCCCCCGCGCCCTTGCTCGAGCCAGGTGTACCAGGTGGCGCTCACGTTCGCGCGCTGGGCAACTTCCTCTCGCCGCAACCCGGGAGTCCGCCGGCGAGTCGTAGAATACCCCAAAGCCGCAGCATCCATCTTGGTGCGGCGGTCCTTCAGATATGTTCCCAGAGCCTTCTCTTTGTCCGTTGTCATCCTTTATCCTATTACCAGCTATACCAGTATAAAGTCACTACTTTACCAGAATATAGCACGAAGATACTATGGTCCTGCCACTTAATTGATTCCGCAACAGGGAAGTTCTCAACGAGAATGAGCAGGTCAAAAGATTACCCGAAAGGAGATGCAACATGCGTGTATTCGTTACTGGTGCAACAGGATTTATTGGTATAGCCGTAGTGAGAGAGCTTGTCTCTGCCGGCCATGAAGTCCTCGGCCTTGCCCGCTCGGATGCGGGGGCACACTCCCTGGCCGATGCCGGAGCGGATGCTCACCGGGGCTCGCTCGAAGATCTCGACAGCTTGCGCAGCGGTGCCTCGGCTTCCGATGCCGTCATTCACCTGGCCTTCGTTCACGATTTCTCCCGGTTCCAAGAAAACTGCGAAATCGACCGGCGTGCCATCGAAGCTTTAGGCTCCGTACTTGCCGGGTCGGCCCGGCCTTTAATCGTTACCGCCGGGACTGCGGGATTGGCGGGGCCCGGGCAAGTTGCCACCGAAAACGACACCGTGCCGCCGGATTTCCCCTTCCCGCGCGTTTCGGAGCAAGCCGCTCTCGCATTGCTGCCGAAGGGCGTGAGCTCCGCAGTCGTACGTTTGCCCCAGGTTCACGATACCGTGAGGCAGGGGCTTGTCAGCTACGCCGTCGCGATAGCGAAGGAGAAAGTCGTGTCTGCCTACGTGGGAGAGGGGGGAAACCGCTGGTCCGCGGCGCATGTTCTCGACGTCGCCCGCCTGTACCGGCTGGCGCTGGAGAAGCATCAACCGGGGGCCAGGTATCACGCGGTTGCCGAAGAAGGTGTCCGGATGCGGGAGGTGGCCGAAGCCATCGGCCGGGGATTGCAGGTACCGGTGGTTTCTCTGTCCGGGGATGAGGCCCAGGCCCATTTCGGCTGGCTGACCATGTTCGCCAGCCACGACCTTATGGCCTCGAGCCTGTTGACCCGGGAAAGACTGGGATGGAGTCCTGTGGGCCCGGGACTGATCGAAGATCTGGAGCGTATGGATCTCACCACCCTTTAACGGCCGCATGTCAATCTGGCGCTCTTCTCCATTGGCATAGGAACGCCCCTGGCTGTGTCAGTCGCAGCCAGGGGCGGCTAGGCCGAATCATGGGGAGGTGCCAGTGTCAGGGCCCGGCAGGGAGCTGGGCCACCATGGTGGGATTTCGCCGGGAAGAGCGGCCGGTTGCTTGTTTTCTTTCGGGATGGTGATGTCAAAGATCTCTATCGGTGAAATCGATAAAGCGATTGACCACCTCTTTGATCCTGGAGAGCGCTTCGCTGAAACGGCGGTGGCGGGCTTCAGACGCGGCGTCGTCGGGAGACCAGACCTGCTTGACCGTGCTTAAAGGGATCCATTCCCGCCGCGAGACCCGGTCGTAGTTTTCCGTTATTCCGCAGCACACCGCCCTGTTCCATTCATCCTTGCTGCCGGACAGCCACTTTGCATTGAACTCGTGAAACGTGGGGCTGTCTCCGAAGTTCATTTCACTCACGTCGATCGCCGTTGCCCCCCCTAATTGGTCCCGATGCACCTTTTCCACGTAAGCGACATGCCAGAAGTTCTTGATGGTGAATATGGCGACATCTCCCTCCGTGATGTCGGCAATGCCGGTGTTTTTCAGTGCGGGCATGTCGTCTTTAGTAGGTAAGGGAAACGAGGGGATGCGCTCTTTTACATAGTCCACGCAATAGCCGTGTTTTCCTATCCAGTCGCCACAGTTACAGCTGACGGCATAACAGCAGGTGTCGGCGGCGCTAAGTAGCGCAGCCAGTACGATTATCGCAAAAACCTTCACTTCTAACCCCCAAAACGTGACCGCCGGACAGCTCTCCGGCCGCAATGATCCAAAGCAGGATCGCCAGCGCCAAATTCGTTGCGCGCGAAGACAGGGCGATAGCCACGAAACCGCTGGTGATTCCACGCGGGTTCCGGGCCAGCACCCTATACGCCAATCACACCGGTCTGATGGTGCAGTACCGGTGGATGCGCAGTGCGGCGTGTATGATCAGCTTATGGATGTGGGGGGCGAACGGCCAACGGTAGAGGGTGTAGGCGGGGACGCGTACCGTGGCGGTACCACGTCGGAGATTTTATAGAAGAAAAAGTTGGTTGCAGCTACCAGCGCCGGCTCAACCGTGACGACGTCGTTTTGCTGCTTCTGGCAGTTTGCGACGGTTTTCTGCTGGCTTTCGACTACTGTCCGGTTGGTTGCTTTAGGACGGTGGGGGCGTGACAGGTCGGGGACATGCACCCCTGCCATCAGGAGGCTGAGGGCGACCAGGAAAATGATCTGGATCTGCAGACGTTGATTGAGGCGGGTAGTCATCATTGTAACTCGCCACCTTAGTAGCACGTTTTTCCGTCAAAGGAAAGAGCGGAGTCCTGAGCGCGATGAGACGATCGGAAAGCCGCCGGAACAAAAATCCCCCGCAGATGGGGTGGGGAAATCCCCCTTCGCAAGGGATCCCTTGGGCCGTTGTGACCGGGGGAGGGGGAGGAGACTCATGGGGAATCAGGGTGGCAGCAAATGAAAAGGGACGCCGGTCTGGCGTCCCTTTTTTGTGCTTGATGAGGAGTTCGGCTATTCCGCTTTTTCCTCGATCCTCGGGAAGAGGGCCTCGGCTTTCTTGATGAGGGAGCCGGGTTTGAGGCCGCCCCAGGCGAGGTCTTCTTTGGCCGGGGGCTCGGTGACGCTGAGGTAGCTCAGCCCCTTCTCGGAGGTCTTCGGCATGAAGGGGGAGAGGAGCGTGTAGACGATCCTCTGCGACTCCAGCATGTAGTACATGACGGTTCCCAGCCGCTCCTTCTGGGCCGGGTCCTTGGCCATGGTCCAGGGGGCCGTTTCGTCGATGTACTTGTTGCCTGCCGAGATGACCTCCCAGATGGACTGCAGCGCCTTCGAGAAGGCCAGGTCCTCGAGGTGGCCGTCCACCTGCTCGATCATGGCGACGGTCTTCTCGCGGTAGGCGGTATCGACCTCGGCCTCGGCGCCCGGCTGCTGCAGGACGCCGCCGAAGTACTTGCCGAGCATGGCGGTCGAGCGGTTCAAAAGGTTACCGAGGTCGTTGGCCAGGTCGGAGTTGATGCGGGCGATCAGGGCCCCGTGGGAGAAATCGCCGTCCAGTCCGAAGGGGACCTCGCGCAGGAGGAAGTAACGGACCGCGTCCACGCCGTATTTCTCGATCAGCATGTTCGGCTCCACCACGTTCTGCAGGCTCTTGCTCATCTTCTGCCCTTCGATGGTCCACCAGCCATGGGCGAAGACCTTCTTCGGCACCGGGAGCCCGGCCGCCATCAGGAAGGTCGGCCAGTAGACGGTGTGGAAGCGGAGGATGTCCTTGCCGATCAGGTGTACGTCGCACGGCCAGTACTTCTCGAAGTCCCCCCCCTCGTTGGGGTAGCCGAGGGCGGTGATGTAGTTGGTCAGCGCGTCGAACCAGACGTAGACCACGTGCTTGTCGTTGCCCGGGACCGGGATCCCCCACTGGAAGGTGGTGCGGGAGATCGACAGGTCGCGAAGCCCCTCTTTGACGAAGGAGACGATCTCGTTACGGCGGCTCTTGGGCTGGATGAAGTCCGGGTTCGCCTCGATGTGGGCGAGGAGCTGCTCCTGGTACTTGCTCATCCTGAAGAAGTACGACTCTTCCTTGAGCTTCTCGGTCGGGCGGTTGCAGTCCGGGCACTTGAAGTCGATCAGCTGGGTCTCGGTCCAGAAGGTCTCGCACGGGGTGCAGTACCAGTCCTCGTACTCGCCGAGGTAGATGTCGCCCTTCTCCATCACCCGCTCGAACATGGTGGCGACGCCCTTCTTGTGGCGCTCCTGGGTGGTGCGGATGAAGTCGGTGTTGGAGATCTCCAGCTTCTCCCACAGCGACTGGAAGCGCTTCATGACGCGGTCGGCCAGCTCCAGCGGGGTCTCGCCGGCGGCGGTGGCGGCCTTTTCGACCTTCTGGCCATGTTCGTCGGTGCCGGTGAGGAAGAAGACGTCGAAACCCATGAGCCGTTTGTAGCGCGCCAAAACGTCCGCGGCCAGCGTGGTGTAGGCGTGGCCGATATGGGGGACGTCGTTGACGTAGTAGATGGGGGTGGTAACGTAGAAGGCCGGTTTCATGATGGTTTCTCCTTTTTGCGTTCCTTGACGTCCTGCGGGCGCCGGTCGCGGCGCTGCTGCTTGGCGGCCTGGGCGGCCTTGCCCTTGTCCTGCTGCCCCTGACCCTCGCCCTTGCCCGGCTGCGGCTTCTTCACTTTATCGCTGACCTGGTCCGGAGTGATCTCGTCGCCGTTCAGGATGACCATGCTGTCGTCGGTGGTTTTGAGGGTGACCGTCCCCTGCAGGACGTTGACCTTGACCACTTCGCCGTCCACATGGCCGCACTGGACCCTCTTGCCGCACTTGGGAAGCCCCTTTCTCAGGCTGCAGTAGGTGTCGAACTCGTAAGAGAGGCAGCAGAGAAGCCTCCCGCACTGGCCGGAGATCTTGCTCGGGTTGAGGGCGAGATTCTGCTCCTTGGCCATCTTGACCGAGACCGGCTCGAATTCCCTCAGGTAGGAGGAGCAGCAAAGCTCCCTGCCGCAGATCCCGATCCCCCCCACCATCTTGGATTCGTCGCGCACCCCGATCTGGCGCATCTCGATCCTCGTATGGAAGGCGTGGGCGAGGTCCTTGACCAGCTCGCGGAAGTCGACCCGGCCGTCGGCGGTGAAGTAGAAGATGGCCTTGCTCCCGTCGAAGAGGTATTCCACCTTGACGAGCTTCATGTCCATCCCGCGTTCCTTGATGCGGGTCAGGCAGAACTTGTGGGCTTCCTTTTCCTTGGCGGCGTTGGTGGCCAGGGCGGCGAAATCGGCCGCCTCCGCCATCCGCTGGAGCGTCTTGGCCCCTTCCGGCAGCAGCGAGTCGTCGATCTCGATGGGGCCGGCCACCACGTGGCCTATGCTTTTGCCGCGCTCGGTCTCCACGATGACCCGGTCCCCCGGTTTCACCTGAAACTTGCCGATCAGGAAGTCGTAGAGCTTGCCCGCCGCGGTGAATTGTATCCGTGCTATCTTTGCCAAAAATCCTCCATGGTACTGCTGCTGCTTTTACCGGCCGCCTGGCAGCCGGTTGTGGCCGTGAAAGCGGCCGGTGCTAGCCGCGCACGCCGCTGGCGAGGTGCATGAAGAAGACCTCGAGGGCGAGCCGTGCGTTGACGTTGCGGGAGAGAAGCGATCTCAAGTGGACCAGCTGTTCGATCAGTTCCATCACGCTCCCCTCCGATCTCCGCGACGCCTCGAAGGCAACCAGGTGCTCCAGGTCGGAGTTGGCGAGCCCCTCGGGGATCGAGCGGTAGATCAGGATGTCGCGCAGAAACGACAGGAGCAGTTCCAGGAACCCCGGGAGCCCCTCCTTGTCGGCGGCCATCTCCTCGGCCGTCTGGAAGAGCGCCTGGATGTCGCGGGTGTTCAGGGCGAGGACCCGGTTGAGGAAGGCGACCCTTCCCTCCAGCACCCCGTCGGCCCCGATCTCCTTGGCGCGCTTGAGGCTTCCCCCGCACAAGGTGGCCGCCACCCGCGCGGCCTCGGCCGGGAATCCTTCCCGCACCAGCCGCTCCTCAACGAGCTCGACCGGCAGCGGCTGGAACGCCAGCGACTGGCAGCGCGACTGGATGGTCTGCATGACCGCCGAGCGCTCGGGCGTGATGAGGATCATCAGCGCGTCGCCCGGGGGCTCCTCGAGGGTCTTCAAAAGCGCGTTCCCCGAGGCCTGATTCAGCTTCTCGGCACCGTCGATGATGCAGACCTTCTTGGGTGCCTCGAAGGGGCGGTAGGCGAGCTCCTTTTGCAGCTCCCGGATCTGGTCGATCTTGATGAAGGCCCCCTCCGGCTCCAGGATATGGAGGTCGGGGTGGTGGCCGCTTGCCAGCTTTTTGCAGGAGGGGCAGACTCCGCAGCCGTCCTCCTTGCCGCAGAAGACCGCCTGCACGAAGGCGAGGGCCGTCTTTCGCTTCCCGCACCCCTCGATTCCGGAGAAGAGGTAGGCGTGCGAGACCCTCCCCATGGAGATCGAGCGCTTCAGGATGGAGATGGCGGCGTCCTGGCCGGTGACGTCGGAGAAGGCCATCTAGCGGACCCGGCCTCCGCCGAAGGCGGCCCGGAGCTTGTCGGGGAGACGGGAGGCGATGGCGGAGACCAGCACCACCTCGGTCTGCTCCACGCTGCCGGAACCGTCCACCACCACGAAACGGTCGGGATAGGTGGCGGCGAGCCTCAGGTAACCGTCCCGGACCCGCTCGTGGAAGCGGACCGACTCCAGCTCGAAGCGCTCCTCGCGGGCCCCCGTGGTGCTCTCGATGCGGGCCAGGGCACGGGTGAGACCGACCTCGACCGGACAATCGATCAAGACGGTGAGCTGCGGCTGGAGGCCGCCGGTGGCAAGCTCGTTCAACTGCCCGATGGTCTCCAGGTTAAGCTCCCGCCCGTACCCCTGGTAGGCCATGGTCGCATCGGTGAAACGGTCGCAAAGGACGATGTCGCCGCGCTCCAGTGCCGGCGCGATCACCTCCTGCACGTGCTGGGCGCGTGCCGCAGCATACAGGAGGAGTTCGGCCAGTGGGACCATGTCCCGGTTCTCGGCGTCCAAAAGGATCGCCCGGATCTTGTCGGCCACCGGGCTTCCCCCCGGCTCGCGGGTCGCGGTCACCCGTTCCCCGGCCTCCTCGATCCGCTCCTTGAGACGCTTCAGCTGGGTCGTCTTACCGCATCCTTCGACACCTTCGAATGTAATGAAAAAGGCCATATCGACGCTCTCATGATTACGGTGAAAATCGGTAAATTATAGGAGAGGGGGGTGCACAATGCAAGATTTAAATCGACGCAAAGCCGCATGACTATTGCCATGGCGGGGCCCTTTGGCTATAGTGGCGCAAACACGGGGGGAGCGGTATTTCTCATGGACAATTCGGAGCACGACAACCTATCGGGAATCGAGGAGAAGCTCGGCTACCGCTTCAAGACGCGCACCCTGTTGCAGGAGGCGCTGACCCACCGGACTTACGTCAACGAGGCGGGGGGAGGGCGGGACAACCAGCGGCTCGAGTTCTTCGGGGACTCGGTGCTCGACTTCCTGCTCTCGGAGATCCTCCTGACCCGTTTCCCCGGCTGCCGGGAAGGTGAGCTGACCCGTATGAGGGCGGCGCTGGTGGACGAGGTGAGTCTCGGCCGGATCTCGGCGGCCCTCGGCATCGGCTCCGGCCTGAGGCTTGGGCGCGGCGAGGATAAAGGGGGAGGGCGGGAGAAGCGCTCCCTTTTGGCCGACGCCTTCGAGGCGGTGCTGGCCGCCGTTTACCTGGACGGGGGGATCGAGTCCGCCCGCAGCGTGGTGAACGGCTGTTTCCTGCCGCTCTTGGATTCCCACGAGACGCTCTCCGGCCGCGACTTCAAGACCGACCTCCAGGAGCGGGCCCGCATCGTGCGGCACGAGCTCCCGAGCTACCGCCTGAAGGAGATCAGCGGTCCCGACCACGACCGGCGCTTCACGGTGGAGGTCTATCTCGGCGACCAGCGGATGGGGGAGGGGACCGGAAGGAGCAAGAAGGAGGCCGAGCAGGCCGCCGCCCGGGCCGCGCTCGCCATGATGAAGGGGGAAGGTTGAAACCGGTCCTGGTTCCCTTCTTCATCCCGCACCTGGGATGCCCCCATCGCTGCATATTTTGTGACCAGGTGAAGATCGCCGGTGCCCGGAGCGTACTCCCCGATCCCGCCGAACTGCGGGGCCGGATCGCCGAGTACCGGAGCGCCGCACCGGGAAGGGCGCTGGAGGTTGCCTTCTACGGCGGGACGTTCACCGCGCTTCCTATCGAAGACCAGCGCCGGTTGCTGGAGCCTCTGCAGCCGCTAATCGCCTGCCGCGAGGTGCAGTCGGTGCGGCTTTCCACCAGGCCGGACGCCATCGATCCCGGCACGGTCTCCTTCCTCCTTTCCATGGGGGTTACCACCGTGGAGCTCGGGGTGCAGTCGATGGACGGCCAGGTCCTTACGCGCTCCCGCCGGGGGCACACTGCGGCCGACGTGGAGCGGGCCGTTTCTCTCCTTGCCGAGGGCGGTGTCTCGGTCGGGATCCAGCTCATGCCGGGACTCCCGGGAGACAGCGAGGAGCGCTCGCTCGCTTCGCTTCGCCGGGTGCTGGCCCTTTCCCCCTCCTTTCTCAGGATCTATCCCGCCCTGGTCATCGACGGCACCGAGCTGGCCGATCTCTACCTCCGGGGGGAGTACCGTCCGCTCTCCCTGGACGAGGCGGTCTCGGTCTCGAAGAAGATGCTGACCGCGGCCAGGAAGGCTGGCGTCCCGGTCGTGCGGATGGGGCTGCAGCCGACGGCGGAGCTGGAGGCGCCGGGAGTGATCCTGGCCGGGCCGTATCACCCCGCCTTCCGGCAGTTGGTGGAGGGGGAGCTGATGTACGATCGAGCCTGTGAGCTCGCCGCCGGGCTCCCGGCGGGATCGGAGGTTACTTTCGCCGTTTCGCGCGGAAAGGTTTCCGACCTGGTGGGGCAGCGGCGGCTTAACGTAAAGCGGCTTACGGAACGGTTCGGGATCCGGGTGGCTGGCGTTAGAGAGGATGACGCGCTGGCCGAAGGGGAGGTTTCCTTGACCGCACGTGAGAGCGAACGAATGTGAACAAGGGGCGCTTCGGTGTATACTGAGTAGTGCCGTTAATCCCGATAATGCTGTGAAATTGAAGGAGAACGGGCCCGGCCAGTCGGCCCGTATCTATATTGGAGGAAAATCTATGTCTCAAGAAACATTCCGTTCCGGGTTCGTCTCCATCGTGGGACGCCCGAACGTTGGCAAGTCCACCCTGCTGAACAGGATCCTCGGCGAGAAGATCGTTATCACCTCGGACAAACCCCAGACTACCAGAAACCGCATCCAGGGAATCCATAACGTTACCGGCGGTCAGATCGTCTTCATCGACACCCCCGGCATCCATCGCGCCAAGAGCCGCCTCAACAAGTTCATGGTGGAAGAGGCCCTCTCCGCCGTCGAAGGGGTGGACCTGATCCTCTTCCTGGTCGACGGCGGCGCCGATCCGGCCAAGGAAGCCGGCATGATCAAGGAGGTACTCTCCGGAGTCGCCGTCCCGGTCATCCTGGTACTGAACAAGATCGACCTGATCCCCAAGGGGGACCTCCTGGAAAGGATGCTCTGCTACGGCGAGTGCTTCCCGTTCAAGGAGATCATCCCCATTTCCGCCATGAGCGGCGACGGCGTCGATCAGCTCGTGCAGCTCGTCCATGGCCTCCTTCCGGAAGGCCCCTGCTACTTCCCCGAAGACATCCTGACCGACGTCCCGGAGCGCTTCGTGGTGGCCGAAATCATCCGCGAGAAGATCTTCCGCCTCACCCACGACGAGGTCCCCTATTCGGTGGCGGTCGTGGTGGACAGCTTCAAGGAGCGGGAAAACGGGACGGTAGCCATCTCGGCGACCATCAACGTCGAACGCGATTCCCAGAAGGGGATCGTCATCGGGAGGCGCGGTGACATGCTGAAGCGGATCGGGACCCAGGCCCGC
This sequence comes from Geomonas sp. Red32, assembly GCF_023652955.1. Lineage (GTDB taxonomy): Bacteria > Desulfobacterota > Desulfuromonadia > Geobacterales > Geobacteraceae > Geomonas. The sequence continues at coordinate 102,600 of NZ_JAKLOY010000012.1, forward strand.
CAGGAGATCGAGCAGCTTCTCGACACCAAGGTCTTCCTGGAGCTCTTCGTCCGGGTGAGCCCGGAGTGGAGCGACAATACCAGGATGCTCAAGGAGTTCGGCTACCAGTAGCCCCGTAGGGTGGGGCTGTCAGCCCCGCCGCATTGGCCCCTTCTCGTTAAACCTCACGTTGGGCGGCTCGCTCCGGCTGCCTGGAAAACGTTTCATTAAAGATGTGACACCGTTCTTAAATATTCAATAAGTCATATGTCAAACGGCGTAGGTGCTTGATTTGCTGTTTAATTTTTTTAAATTAGCATTATATAGTTGGCCTCGGCCTATTAATTTACTTTTTTTTGACTTTGCGTTTACTGGATAGTAGAGTTGCACGATTTTTCGCTCGACCACACACGGATATTGGAGGAGAAAACGGAATGGCAATAAGAAAGTATGCCGGCTACGCTTGGAACTTGATCAGTCTCGCCGGTATGGTCCTTGCGGTGACTGCCGCCGGTCTCGACATCGGCTTCCTCGCGTACGAGGGTATCACCGGTATCGAAAAGCCTTACCTCGGCCTGATGACCTACTTCCTGTTCCCCGGGATGCTCATCGCCGGTCTGGTGCTGGTTCCGCTCGGCGCCTTCCTGGTCAGGGAGAAGCGCCGCCGGTTCGACAAGGAAGGCCATACCATTCCTCCGTATCCGCGGGTCGACTTCAACGAGCCGCACAAGCGGCACGTATTCATCTTCTTCATCGTGGCCTCCATCGGCTTCGTGCTGATCGTTTCGGTCGCCTCCCTCAAAGGGTTCGAGTTCACCGAGTCGACCACCTTCTGCGGCGAACTCTGCCACCAGGTCATGGGTCCCGAGCACACCGCCTGGGCCAACTCCCCGCACGCCAAGGTCAAGTGCGTCGAGTGCCACGTCGGCCCCGGTGCCGCCTGGTACGTGAAGGCGAAGATCTCCGGCATGAGGCAGCTGTATGCGGTCCTCTTCCACACCTACCCGGCTACCATCGCCACCCCGATCGAGAACCTCCGCCCGGCCCGCGATACCTGCGAAGAGTGCCATTGGCCGGAGAAATTCTACTTCGGCCGCCAGAAGGTGTTCTATCACTTCGCACCCAACGAGCAGAACACCCCGCGTGAGGTTGACCTCCTGATCAACATCGGCGGCGACCCCAACACCCCGAATGCCAAGGGTATCCACTGGCACATCGGCACCGAGGTCAACTACATCGCCACCGACCGCAGGCGCCTGAACATCCCGTACATCTCCGTCAAGGAGAAGGACGGGAAGATCACCGAGTACTTCGACACCGAGAAGGCTCTCTCCAGGGCCGAGGTCGAGAAGGCCGAGAAACGCCAGATGGACTGCCTCGACTGCCACAACCGTCCGGCCCACATCTACCGCGCCCCGGGCGTCGAGATCGACGACAGCTTCGTCCACAAGCGGATCGACTCCTCGCTTCCGTACTTCAAGAAGGTCGCCGTCGAAGTGCTGACCAGGCCGTACAAGGACAAGGAGAGCGCCAAGGCGACCATCGCCAAGGAGATCCCGGCCTACTACAACCAGAACTACCCGGCTGTGGCCCAGGCCAAGGCAGCCCAGATCAAGCAGGCCGTGGAAGTGGTTACCGACATCTACGATCGTAACTTCTTCCCCAACATGCACATCAACTGGAACACCTACCCGAACTACATCGGTCACTTCTACACCCCGGGTTGCTTCCGCTGCCACGACGGCAAGCACAAGTCTGCCGACGGGCGCGTGATCTCCAAGGACTGCAACCTCTGCCACAAGGTGCTCGGCCAGAAGCAGGAGAACATCCCGGCCGGTACCCAGGTCAACTCCTTCGTCCACCCGGTCGACATCGGCGACGAGATCATGAAGACCAACTGCAGCGAGTGCCACTCCGCCGGCGGCCAGGACGTCCCGGGCGGCGAGCACCACGACAAGAAAGAGTAGGGTTTCACCCTGCGCATCACGCATCACTCGAAGCCCCCGGCCAAAAGCCGGGGGCTTTTTTTATCCCCGCCGCTCCCCCCCCTTCGAATTTCCCCTCGCCCGGCCTCCGGCCATCCTCTCCCCTGAAGGGCGAAGGATTATAGAAATACCAGGGGGGAGGGAGGTTTGAGGGGAATCGTGCGGCCCTCACCTAATGCCTTGATTTCCTTTACTCGTTGGTGTTATAAGGCTCTAAGCCTTTAGATCCGGAGTCCTACTATGCTCATGAAAGCTTCCGAGGTGGCCGCGCTGCTCAAAAAGGACGAGAGCGCCGTCGTCAAGTGGATCAAAAAGGAGAAACTGCCGGCGACCATGGTGCGGGGAACCTACCGCATCAACCGTGTCGATCTCCTCGAGTGGGCGACCGAGCACGGCGTGACCGTCCCCTCCGAGCTCTTCGCCGCCGCCGAAAACGACCTCAAGCTCCCGACCCTGGTGGAGGCCCTCGAGGCCGGCGGGGTGCACTGCGGAGTGGCCGGCGACGACAAGTACACCGTTCTCAAAAACGTGGTCTCGCTCCTGAAACTCCCCCCCCAGATGGACCCCGACTACCTGCTCCAGGTCCTGCTGGCGCGGGAAGCGATGGGGACCACCGCCGTCGGCGACGGCATCGCCATTCCGCATGCCCGCAACCCCATCCTCCTGCAAAACCGCCCCCAGCCGGCCATCACCCTCTGTTTCCTGGATCATCCCATCGATTTCGGCGCGCTCGACGGGCAGCCGGTACGGATCCTTTTCCTGCTGACCAGCCCGACCGTCAGGATCCACCTGCACCTCCTCTCCCGGCTGGCCTACGCGCTCCACGACCCGCAATTCCGGGGCACCCTCAACGCCTGCGATCCCCCGTCGATCCTGGAGGCCGCCCGGCGCTTCGAGAAGGGACTGAGGAGCTAGCCATGCAGCTATCCGGCGAGTCGACGATCACGTTACTGCTGTTCTCGCTCGCCGCCGCCTTGCAGGCGGTCTCCGGGGTACCGCTGCTCATCGACCGCGGCTCCCGGAGCGCCCAGCGGATCTCCACTGTCCTCCTGATGGCGGGGTCGCTGGCCGGAGCCGCCGCCGCTCTCCTGGTGCTCCTTTCTTCCGCCTCGTTCGAGGTCTCCCTCCCCTGGGGGCTCCCCTTCGGCACCGCCCGCGTCGCGGCCGATCCGCTGTCCGCGCTCTTCCTGCTCCCGGTGTTCCTGGTCACCGGCGCCAGCGCCCTCTACGGCATCGGCTACCGCCCGGTTTCGGAGCACCCGAGAAACGCGGGGCGGCTGGCCTTTTTCACCGGCACCCTTGCCGCCTCCCTCGCCACCCTGTTCCTGGTCAGAAACGGCGCGCTCTTCCTCGCTGCCTGGGAAGTGATGGCGCTCTCCGCCTACTTCGCCCTCGTTACCGACGACGAAAAGGAGGCGGTGCGCGACGCCGGGACCCTCTACCTCATCACCACCCACATCGGGACTCTCGCGCTCTTCGCCATGTTCTCGCTCTTCAACCGGGCCACCGGCGACTTCCTTTTCCCGGCCCCCGGGAGCCTCCCGGGGCATAGCCTGCTGGCCACCGCCATCTTCCTCACCGCCCTCCTCGGCTTTGGCCTCAAGGCCGGCGCCATGCCGCTCCACGTCTGGCTCCCCTCCGCCCACGCCAACGCCCCGAGCCACATCTCTGCCCTCCTCTCCGGCATCGTCCTGAAGACCGGGATCTACGGGCTCATCCGGACCTTCTCCTTCTTTGCCGATCCCCCGGCCTGGTGGGGGGTGACTATCCTGGTCCTCGGCGCGGTCTCGGGGGTGGTCGGGGTCGCCTTCGCCATCGGGCAGCACGACCTGAAAAGGCTTCTGGCCTACCACAGCATCGAGAACATCGGGATCATCCTGTTGGGGATCGGCGTGGCGCTTTTGGGGCAGAGCATGGGTGTCCCGGTCCTGGTCGTGCTCGGGCTGGGAGGAGCGCTCCTGCACGTGGTCAACCACGCCCTCTTCAAATCGCTGCTCTTTCTCTCCGCCGGTGCGGTGATCCACGCCACCGGCACCCGGGAGATCGACCTGATGGGAGGGGTGGCCCGCCGGCTCCCCAAGACCTCCCTCTACTTCCTGGTAGGGGCCGTCGCCATCTGCGGACTCCCGCCGCTCAACGGTTTCGTCAGCGAGCTTCTCGTCTACCTCGCCTCCTTCTCGGCCATACGGATCTCCGACGGGCTGGACGGGGTGCTCTCCGCGCTGGCCGCTCCCGCGCTGGCCCTGATCGGCGGGCTGGCCGTCGCCTGCTTCGTCAAGGTCTTCGGCGTCGTCTTCCTCGGGGCCCCTCGCTCCGCCCCCCACGCCGCCGGGCACGAGGCGCCTCCCTCGATGCTCTGGGCCATGGGGCTTCTGGCCGCATGCTGCGCCGCCATCGGTCTCTTTCCCTTCATCGCCATCCGCCCCCTGGACGGCGCCCTGACGAGCTACCTCGGGAATCAGCCCCCCCATCAGCCGCTGGGCGACCTGGTCCCCTTCGGATGGATCTCGGCGCTTGCCGTCGGGCTCCTGGCGGTCACCGTTCTCATCGCCCTTCTTTTCAGGATGCGGGGGGCTACGCTGCCGAGAGAGAGCGCGGTTACCTGGGGGTGCGGATACCTCGCCCCCACTTCCCGGATGCAGTACAGCTCCTCCTCCTTCGCCGCCATGCTGGTCCGCATGTTCCGGCTTCTGCTGCGTCCCGAGGAGCATCGCCGCGAGCCGGACGGACCGTTCCCCTCTGCCGGGCATTTCGAGAGCCACGTTCCGGAGACGGTGCTCGAGCAGGCCTATCTCCCGGGGCTCGAGTATCTCTACCGCAAGAGCTCCCCCATCCGCCATCTGCAGCACGGCAAGCTGAACCTCTACATCTTCTACACCTTCATCACCCTCGTCGTCCTGATGGCACTCACCACCAGGTAGCGCGGGCTTCAGCCATCCCCATGCTCACCCTGACCCTCCTTGCAGCGAGCGCACTTCAGCGATGGGCGAGCGCGCAAAAAAAACCCTTGAGGCGGAGAAGCGATCCCATCCTCAAGGGGTAGACGACCTCTCTCGCGCCGGGTCCGGCGGAGAGGGGTCAAATTCTGCCGGCGACGGTGCCGGTCACTCCTGCGGGGGCGGCGTCCCCTCCGGGAGCTCTCCCCCCTTCTTCCATTTCCCCAGCGCCAGCGACTCGATGGCCGCGGCCAGCCCGAAGGAGAAGACGCTCGCTACCAGCGGGACGCCGTGGGCGCCCAGGAGGTCATGCACGAAGACCTTGGCCCCGCCGATCAGCGTGACCAGGATGGCCACGTTTCTCCACTCCTTGTTGGACCTGAAATAGGCGAGCACCATGATCGCCGCCGCCGATCCGTTGATGGCCACCGAGGTCGCGCAACGCAGGGCGTTGGCGACGTCCCTGGCCGGCATGGAAAGGGACATCACCTGCCACATGGCGACCTTGACCATGAAAAAGCCGTTCAAAAGCGCCGCCAGCAGAAGCAGCACCGCGCTGCGGTCGAGCCGGTCGTAGCGCGAGAAGACCGACGGCGAGGGAGGCGGGTAGCGCCGGCACCACTGGTACTGGTAGAGGGTGATGAGGGTCAGCAGTCCCGCCGGGATGGTCGCCACCACGTCGGAGGCCGCCCGCGGGTTCATCAGCATCGCCATCGCCAGGGCCAGCGATGCGTAGATCTGCACCACGTACGAGGTCAGGCGGATGCCGCCGTTTTTCCACTCCCTGGAAAGAAAGCTCATGAAAACCGAGACCACCGCCAAGGCCGGGAGCGCGATGAGGAATTTCCCGAGCAGGGCGGGGAGGGCGGCCGCCGCCAGTGCCGCCCCGGCGAAGGCGAAGGAGTTGGTCCCGGGAGCCCCCTCGACCTTCCGTTCGGTCAGCCAGAAGGTGACCCACAGATGCCCGCCCGCGATCAGGAGGCCGATCGTTCCCAAGAGCATCAGGCTCCCCCCCGACGCCTTCACCACGTAGTAGGCGGCCAGAAATCCCCACACGACGTTGACGGTGGGAAGGGCGAAGTCGAAACGGGAGATCCGTTCCCCGCTCGATCTCAGGATCCCCGCCCAGGCGAGCGAAAGGAAGAGGAGGCAGAAGGCGGCCAGGGTGGGGAGGAACCAGGCGGGGGCGAGCTCCGGTGCCGGGGTCTCCTGCCCTCCGACGGCGATTCCCAGTCTCACCGCCCAAAGCTGCAGCATGGCGATGGTGACCGCCAGCACGATCCACCTAAGCCACGAGCAGCTCTTCAGCCTAGCGGCGAAGTAGCCGAGGATGTTGGCGGCGAAGAGGATCATGGCGAGGTACGGGAAGAAGGGGTGCGGATAATCGATGGCGGCCCCGGCCAGGCACATGCCGAGGGTTCCCACCGAGATGGGGAGAAAGGCCCGGTGGCGGTAGCTCACGAAGGTCATCCACCCCCCGGTGCAGATCAGGGTCAGGTAGGCGGGGATGAGCGGCAGCGATGCGAAGCGGGCATGGGTCTCCACCACGATGGTGCTCATGAGGGCGGCGCCGCAGCAGGCGAAGACCGGGGCGAGGGCGCTTTTTTTCTCGTACCCGTAGCCGCCCCAGATCATGAGGAACGCCGCGTAGGTCATCCCGATCCCCGATCCGAGCAGGGTGTTGATGAGGTTGTTGTCGGTGAGGGTCCGGAGGATGAGTGCCACGACCAGCAGGAAACAGAGGGTGGAGAGCCGCGTCAGGAGGTGGGTCCGCTCGGCCCAGTTGAGGATTTCCTCGGAGATCTCCTCCGGCTCCTCCAGGAGGATGTTCTTCGTTTGGGGCTCGGGGGGAGCTTCGGCCGCCGGGGGAGGTCCCGCTCCCGCCATCGACGACTCGAGCTGCGCGAGCCGTGCCTTCAGCGCCCTGAGCTCTTCGTTGACCTCGTTGACCTGGTTAACCTTGTTTGCATGACCACCGTGATCCGCTTCGCTGACCGCCATGACTACCTCCCGTCCCTTCGAGCCCCCTCGCTATGGAAGACCGTCACCAGGCGGGGGAGGCCCCCCGCCCGTGTTCGCTTTCCCGCCTATTTTTTTAAGGCCGGTCATCTTCCCGCGGCTCCCTCTCCTTCAAGACGGAACCCTTATCCTGTCCTTCTTATTGAAGGAGAGGGGAGGGCGGGGAGATTTCCGGGTCAGTGGGTCTCCTTGAAAACCGGCATAACCTTGTTGAGGACGTAGAAGATGCAGAACGGAATCACGGCGACCACCACCGCGCCGAAGAGCCCCTCCTTGGCCTCCTCGAAGGTGCCGGGCCAGATCGGGAGGCGGTAGTGCATGAAGCCGGAGAGCGAAGAGGAGAACGCCTGGCCGCCGATGACGACGTTCCACCGCATCATGAAGACGCCGAGGAGCACCAGCATGCTGCCGATGGCGGCGCGCCGGACGGTAAGGCCGGGGATCAGGAAGAGCACGAAGGGGAGGAGGTTCCCCAGCCCGTACTGGATCACGAAGATGTTGACGAAGTCCCGCTCGTAGATGACGCTCCGCAGGATGTCCCAGGATTTGACTGCGGTATAGCCGCGGAAGATCAGGTCGAGGAGCTCCAGGGTGATGGCCGCTACCATGAACATCAACAGGTACTTGGCGGTCATGGTAACGACGTGTGCCTCGGCGCTCTTCAATTCGTGGTGGGAAGGGAGCTCCGGATACTGCTGCGCCTTTCTCCTGGCGAGCACCTTCCTGATCTCCATGGTGAGGATGTAGGTGAGCATGCAGAGCGCCACCCCGGAGACCACCGCCGAGCAGATGAAGATGACCGGCATGAGCGGGGTCATCCAGAGGGCGTTGGCCTTGACCGAACCGAAGATGAAGCCCGCGTAGCCGTGCAGGAAGCAGGCGACCGGGATACCGGCGGCGGCGAGCTTTTTCACCGCGCGCTCGTCAGCCTCCAGCGCCTCGTGGCCGATGTCCTGGGCCCCCAGGGTGAGGGCGGAGAAGAAATAGTAGCGAAGCTGCGTAAGCGGCGAGCGGTCGCCGGCCGGCACCCGGCGGATCTCCTCCACGGTCTCCACGAAATGCTTGCGGTAGACGAACCAGAGCTCGGAGGCGACGATCATGCCGTAGGTGGAAAAGACGATGCCGAAGGCGGCGATGGCCGAGGTGAAGTGCGGCGTCATCATGACCTCGATGCCGCGCTGCGGCTGCTGCAGGTGGAGCATCAAGGGGAGCATGGCCACCGGCAACAGCGCGAACGAGAAGACCAGCGAGAAACGGGCGATCCCCTTCAGGGCCTTCACGCCGAAGACGTGGTAGAGCGAAGAGAGGACGAAGGCACCGGCCACCAGACCGGTCATGAACGGGTACATCACGATCTGGATGGTCCAGTAGATGTACTCGTTGGGATAGACGAAAAACTCCTTGAGGGTCCAGGCTTCTCCATGCACCATGGCTATCTCACCTCCTTGGTGAGCCCGAGGTAAAAGACCTGGGGCTTGGTCCCATACTCTTCCTTCAGCACGTTGACCCGTTCGGTCATGATGATCTTGGTCACCGGGTCGTCGGGATCCTTGATGTTGCCGATCCGGCGGGCTCCGAAGGCGCAGGCGTCCACGCAGGCGGTCTTCATCCCCTTGCTGATCCGGTGGTAGCAGAAGTTGCACTTCTCCGCCACGTGGTAGACCGGGTGGAAGAAGCGGACGCCGTAGGGGCATCCCATCACGCAGTAGCCGCAGCCGATGCACCACTTCCTGTCCACCAGCACCACCCCGTCCTCGGTCTGGTAGGTGGCCCCCACCGGGCAGACCTGGACGCAGGGCGGGTTGTCACACTGGTTGCAGAGTTTCGGCACGAAGAAGGCCTTGTCGATATCCTCGTTCCTGATCTCCTCGAACTTACCCTCCCCGATGTCGATGGCGGTGGTCTCGAAGCCGTCCCGCGCCCCCTTGGGGGAGTCGATGTGGGTCTTGCCGTCTTTGGTCACCACGTAGCGCTCGACCCAGGTCCGGGTCACGTTGGCGTCGTAGGGGACCTCGTTCTCGGTCTTGCACGCCTTCACGCAGAAGCCGCAGCCGACGCACTTGTTGGTATCCACCAGGAAGACCCAGCGCACCTTCTTGCCGTCGTTCTTCTCGGCCTCCAGGCGCCTGGGATCGAAGAGCTCGAGGGAGGAGAAGGGGATGGCCAGGCCGCCGGCGATCAACAGGGATTTTTTGCAAAAGGATCGACGGGAAATCATATCTTATGCCCCTCCTTTCTCGGGTCGTGCGGCCAGTGGCAGGTTACGCATTCCAGCTCGGGGTGGTGGGTCTTCGGGTTGATCCCGCGGATCTTTCCCCGTCCGCTGGTGGGATACTCCAGCCGGAAGTGGCAGCGGGCGCAGAGCTCGCGCCGGCGGTCGACGGTCAAAACTTTCGGGTCGTCGGGATGGTTGAGGGCAGGGCCGTGGCAGTTCTCGCAGTTGATGTTGGCATGGGGGGATTGCTTGATCTCGTTGTACTTCTCGGGATGGCACTGTTTGCAGTACTCGGCGGTGCGGTACTTGACGCTTACCTCCTTCCATTCCTGTTCATTGCTGGGACGGTGCCAGCCGTACATGTAGCCGCGGCTCCCGATGCCGAAGTCGGCCGGCACCAGGATTTTTCTCGTCACCAACACCGCGGCGATGACCAAGAGCACTACGTACAGGGGTCGCCAAACATGGTTCTTCACAGCTCTCTCCTCCTTTGCTCCGCAGCATGCGGTAGGCGCTGCTTACCCAAAACGGCCGGACGGATTTCTGCTCTTGGTGCAAAAATATAACGCTGTTAAGATTTTTAACACACCAGGTTGCGCCTGACAATACCAAAGTAAGATAAAACACTGTGTTTATCGCCTGTACCGGCGTTTTACTGCCCTGTGAAATGCTTAGAAAAAGTTATTTTGACAACGGCGTGCAAGGCGAATATTGTGCAGAAGTTTGTTTACCCGCACGTAAACCGTCTCCCCCCTTGTTAAACGGGGCATAAGGTCCCCCCGTTTAACAAGGGGGGAGACCTGGGAAGTCACCCTTTGTTAAAGGGGGACTTAGGGGGATTTCAGCCGTAGAAAGGCCGCCGGTCCCTGCTGCCGTCAGCGATTACGCGGCCAATTTTTACCGGTGGAAAACGATGGCGAGCAACATCAGGGGGATGGAAACGAGGAAGGAGACTATGAAGGCGACACACCCCAGTGAAAGGAAAGGATCACTCAGGGGGACGAACTGTCTCTTGAGAATGAATTCCATGAGTCTGGCCAGGGTGTCGACGAATCCGTAGACGCTGCGCCCGAATCTGAGCCGGGTCAGCAGCTCCCTGTGCTTGATGCTGAGCCGTAACAGGGTGAAAACCAGAGACATATTCGCAATAATGACCACGATCAGGATTGCGTCTTCCAGCATTTCACACCTCGTTGTGCAAGGCCCTCCCAACTCTATCGCATTTCATCACTTCTTTTTCCTCCTTACTGCCATGCCGCATCGCCCCAGAGCCATAGGGAAAAAACTCTTGTTCCCTCTGGCGGCCACTCAATTGTACCATGCGTTATCCCGGTGGCACGTCTTCGGCCGGCATTCGCCGCCGGATATAAAACGCAATTTTTTTGTTCTTTGTTTTTGACAAATCATGTCCCGGGGAGTAATTTACGGTGATTCGGCGGCCGTATGCCGTTTGATATCAGCCAATTACGGTATGTTGGCGGCAAACTTGCTCAAGACAGCGGAAGGGTACCCCAAACAGGCCTACGGGGGCGCCGGCCGCTGCTTCGATAACGGATAAAGGTGGATATGCCTGGAGTAGCTCGACTTTTCGAAAACAACCGGGCCTGGACCGAGCTGATACATGCCGAGGACCCGGAGTTCTTCCTCAAACTTTCCGAGCAGCAGGCCCCCGAGTACCTCTGGATCGGCTGCTCCGACAGCCGTGTTCCTGCCAACGAAATTGTCGGCCTGTTGCCGGGCGAGCTCTTCGTCCACCGCAACGTCGCCAACCTGGTGGTACACACCGACCTCAACTGTCTGGCCGTCATGCAGTACGCGGTGGACATCCTCAAGGTCAAGCACCTCATCGTTTGCGGACACTACGGCTGCGGCGGCGTCTACGCGGCGCTCAAAAGCATGCGGTTAGGCCTGATCGACAACTGGATCCGCCACCTGCAGGACGTGCGGGTGAAGCACGAGGGGTACCTCGCCTCCCTCCCGGACGACAACATCCGGTGCGACCGCCTCTGCGAGCTGAACGTGGTGGAGCAGGTCGTCAACGTCTGCCAGACCACGGTGGTCCAGGACGCCTGGGCGCGTGGCCAGGAGGTGGCGGTTCACAGCTGGATCTACGGCCTGGCCGACGGCCACCTGAGCAACCTCGGGATGTGCGTGACCGCCATCGACCAGCTGCCGGACGCCTACGCCAAGGCGATCGACGAGACCACGCGGCGCCAGAGCCCGGAGCGTCACACCCACTCGCACCTCCAGCAGGCGACCGACCCGACGCTGAAGAAGAAGTAAAAGGTCCCCCCTCCCCTTGAGGGAGGGGGTTAGGGGGTGGGGGAAGCTGCCAACGGAGTACCTCAATGGCACCTTCCCCCCTACCCCGCCCCTCCCCCTCAAGGGGGGAGGGGGGACTTCTGTTGTGCATTATCCTCCGGTGACCGCGCAAGCGGCGGCGAGGGGTGATCTTTATACTACTGGAGTGGCCGGTTCTCCCGGCCACGGTCGAAAGGCTGATTGCAATGTTTCATGACATGATGCGAGAGCCTGCCCTATGGGTATTGGGCGCGATTGCGGTGGCAGCTCTCTCCGGAGTCCCGGGTCTATTGTTAAGGCAGGGTAGCCTGGGGCAACGGGTGGCCACCGCCGGCGCGCTGCTCGCCTCGCTTATGGCGCTTCCTGCCATATCGTACATGCTGACCGCGGGGCTGCGGGCCCGCTACCTCATCGAGTGGAATCTCCCTTTTGGCTCCTGCGAGCTCGCCCTCGATCCCCTCACACTGATCTTCCTGATTCCGATCTTCCTGGTCTTCGCCGCCGGCTCCCTCTACGCCTGCGGTTACTGGCCCGCCTCCTCGAAACCGGCCAGCGAACCTCCCCTTACCTTTTTCTACGGGCTTTTAGCCGCCGCCATGGCGATGGTGGTGGTCTCCCGCAACGGCGCGCTTCTCGTGATGTCGTGGGAGGTGATGGCGCTTTCCGGCTACTTCCTCATGAGCGCCGAGCACACCGATCCCGAGGTCGGGAAGGCGGGGCTCGTCTACCTGGTGGCGAGCCACCTGGGCGCCGCCTCGCTGCTGGTCCTCTTCTCGCTGCTGGCCGGAGCCACCGGAAGCTTCCTCTTCCCGGCCGCGGGCTCCCTTCACGTGAGCTCCTCGCTCGCCGCCATCCTCTTCTTCGCCGCCCTGCTTGGCTTCGGCTCCAAGGCCGGCATCATGCCGCTCCACATCTGGCTCCCCTCCGCTCACGCCAATGCCCCAAGCCACGTCTCGGCCATCCTCTCCGGCGTCATGCTCAAGATGGGGATCTACGGCATCCTCCGGGTGATCACCTTCTTCCCGGAGCGCCCGCTCTGGTGGGGCGAGCTCCTGGTGGTGGCGGGCCTCGTCTCGGCGCTGATGGGGATCTGCATCGCCTCGGCCCAGAAGGACATCAAGCGCCTTTTGGCCTACAGCTCCATCGAAAACCTGGGGCTCATCACCGCCGGGATCGGTGCCGCCCTCTACGGGGAGGCCACCGGCAGCTCCCGGCTCGCCTACCTCGGCATGGCGGGCGCCCTCTTTCACATCCTCAACCACGGCATGTTCAAGCCGCTCCTCTTCTTCGGCGCGGGTAGCGTCATGCACGCCACCGGCACCCGGGAGATGGACCGCATGGGGGGACTCTCCTCCCGCATGCCCTGGAGTACCCTTCTTTCCCTGGCCGGTGCGGTCGCCATCTGCGGGCTTCCCCCCTTCAACGGCTTTGCCAGCGAATTCCTTCTCTACCTCGGCTTCTTCGGGGAGGCACGCTCGAGCCAGCCGCTCCTGGCCCTGGGAGCCCCGGTGCTCGCGCTGGTCGGCGGGGTCGCCGTCATCTCATTGGTGAAGCTCTTCGGGATCACCTTCCTGGGTGCCCCCAGAAGCGAGGGTGCCGCGCATTCCCACGAGTCTCCCGCCTCCATGCTCGTTCCCATGGGAGTGCTGGCGGGGTTGAGCCTCGTGGGCGGGATCTTCCCCCAGCTCTTTCTTTCGCTGGTAAATCCGGTGGTCGGCGCCCTGGCCTTGGGTGCCCCCGCGGGCTATGCCGCCCCCGTGCGCCCCATCGCCCTCACCGCCGCCGGTGCGGCGCTGCCGCTTTTGGCGGGAGCGATCTTTCTCGTCCTGAAGCGGAGGGAATTGGCCTCCCCGCGGGCTACCGGCCCCACCTGGGGATGCGGCTATCTCGCTCCCGCTCCCCGGATCCAGTACACCGCGAGCTCCTTCGGTCAGCTGATGGGGTCGCTGTCCACCCCGCTCATCCGGAGCCGGACCAGCCGCGGCACCGTGGCCGGGGTAGCCCCGGTCGAGGCCAGCTTCCGCTACCAGCCGGAGGAGACCCTCCTCGGCAAGGTGGCCATGCCCGCCTTGCGGGGGGCGGCGACCGTTTCCGCCTTCATCAGGAGGCTCCAGCACGGAGAGGTGCAGATCTACATGCTGTACATCTTCGCGACCCTGTTCGTGCTTTTGCTGTCGGTCAGGTAGCTGGTCCTTAAGCAGTCCGTGTTTTTTGAAAACCAATGTCTGGAGACGTGACATGATCGATACCATCGTTCACATGGTACTGGTCCTCGCGATGCCGCCGCTGCTCATCGGCGTCATCGCCAAGACCAAGGCACTGTTTGCGGGAAGGGTAGGGGCACCGGTGCTGCAGCCATACTACGATCTCGGCAGGCTGATGAGGAAGGGGGTCGTGATCAGCGACACCACCAGCTGGGTCTTCAAGGCCGGCCCCGTGGTGACCCTGGCCGCTACCCTTTTCGCCGCCCTGCTGATCCCGCTCGGCAAGCATCCCGCCCCGGTCGCCTTCGAAGGGGACATGATCCTCTTCGCCTACCTCTTCGCCCTGGGGCGCTTCTTCACCACCGCCGCCGCGCTCGACACCGGCTCCGCCTTCGAGGGGATGGGGGCCGCCCGCGAGGTCACCTTCTCCTGCCTCGCCGAGCCGACCATCTTCTTCGCCCTGATCACGCTGACCAGGCTCTCCGGCACCATGTCGCTCACCCCGATGCTCCAGAGCGTCACCCTCACGGTCTGGACCGGGACCGGCGCTTCGCTCCTGCTGATGCTCTTCGGCCTCTTCGTGGTCCTTCTGGCCGAGAACTCCCGCATCCCCTTCGACGACCCCAACACCCATCTCGAGCTCACCATGATTCACGAGGTGATGGTGCTCGACCACTCCGGTCCCTACTTCGGCTGCATCCTCTACGGCGCCGCCCTCAAGCTCTACCTGATGGGAGCCCTCTTCGCCAACATCGCCATCCCCTTCTCCGGGGGGGATCCCTACCTCGACTGGCTGATCTTCGGCCTCTCCATGCTGGCGCTGGCGGTCGGGGTGGGCGTGGTCGAATCGGTGATGGCCCGTCTGAAACTGATCCGCGTTCCCCAGCTTCTGGTGGCGGCCATGATCCTGACCGCCTTCTCGCTGGTCCTGGTTGTGAGGTGATGACATGAGTTCCCTGGCCGACCAGCTCCTCGTCCTTTGTCTGTTGATCAACTTCGCCGTGCTCGGCACGAGCCGCCTCGCCTTCTCGGTCCGCGCGGTGGCCCTGCAGGGGGTGCTCCTCGGGGTGCTACCCGCCCTGGTGCACCCCTTCTCCTGGCACCTGGCCCTCATCGTGGTGAGCATCATGGCGGTCAAGGGTGCCGTCATCCCGGCCCTGATCATCAACGCGATCAAGCGCGCCGAGATCCAGCGCGAGTTCGTCCCCTTCATCGGCTACATTCCGTCGCTGGTCCTGGGGGCGCTCCTCACCTCGCTCGCCTTCATCTTCGCCGCCAAGCTCCCCCTGGCCCCCGAGCACGCCGGACTCCTCGTCGTCCCCGCCTCGCTGGCCACCCTCATGTCCGGCTTCCTGGTCCTCATGGGAAGACGCAAGGCGATCTCGCAGGTCATCGGCTACCTCCTGATGGAGAACGGCATCTTCATCTTCGGCCTCCTGCTGGCCGATGCCATGCCGGTCATGGTCGAGGCCGGCGCCCTTCTCGACCTTTTGGTCGGCGTCTTCGTCATGGGGATCGTCATCAACCACATCAGCCGCGAGTTCTCCACCCTCGACACCTCGCGGCTGTCGGCACTGCGGGAGGAATAACGTGCTCACCTGGTATCTCGTTCTGCTGCCGCTGGTGGGAGCCCAGATCTCCTGGGTCATCCCGGACAACCGGAAACGCCCCTTCGTGCTCCCCGTCTTCGCCCTTGTGCACCTCGCCCTGACCGTGGCGCTGGTGATCCAGACCCCGCCCCCGTCTCCCGGCGGCTGGATCTACCTCGACCCGCTCGGCAAGCTGGTCCTTCTCTGCAACAGCATCCTCTTCGCGGTCTGCGCCTTCTACGCGGTCGGCTACCTCGGCTACCGCCACCGCCGCCCCAACCGGATCCTCTGCCTGGCGCTCCTCGTCTGCCTCTCCGCGATGACCCTGGTGACCATCTCCCAGCACCTGGGGCTTCTCTGGATCGCGCTGGAGGCCACCACCCTGGCCATGGCTCCGCTCGTTTACTTCAACCGCAACGCCCGCTCCATCGAGGCCACCTGGAAATACCTCCTGATCTGCTCGGTGGGGATCGCCATCGCCCTTTTGGGGATCTTCTTCCTGGCCTACTCCACCATCGTGGCCAACCAGGAGGTCTCGCTGGTGATGAGCTCGCTGATCGCCGACGCCGCCAACCTCCACGCCGGCTGGCGCCACGCCGCCTTCATCTTCCTCCTGGTCGGGTTCGGGACCAAGATGGGGCTTGCGCCGCTGCACACCTGGAAGCCGGACGCCTACGGCGAGGCGCCGGGGCTCGTGGGGGCGCTTTTGGCGGGGGGGCTCGTGAACTGCGCGCTTTTGGCCCTCCTGCGGGTCTACCAGATCGCCGCCGCCTCCACCGAGGCGCTCCTCTTCCAGCAGGTGCTCCTCGCCATGGGGCTCGTCTCCATGGCCTTCGCCGCCGTTTTCATGGCCCGCCAGAGCGATTTCAAGAGGATGCTCGCCTACTCGAGCGTCGAGCACGTCGGCATCATCGCGGTGGCCCTCGGCATCGGCAAGGGAGCCCTCTTCGGGGCGCTCCTGCACATGATGAACAACGCGCTCACCAAAGGGGTGCTCTTTCTTTCCTCCGGCAACATCCACCGCGCCTACAACTCCAAGAGCACCCAGTACGTCCGCGGCGCCCTCACCAGGACCCCCTGGTCCGGCGCCCTGTTCCTGGCCGCCTTCCTGGCCATCACCGGCTCCCCCCCCTTCGCCCCCTTCGTGAGCGAGTTCATGATCGTCTCTTCCGCCTTCGGGCAGGGGAACCACGTCACCGGCGGTCTCTTCCTCTTCTTTCTGGCCTTGATCTTCATCGGGATGGCCTCCACCGTGTTGCCGCTGGTGATGGGGAAGATTCCGGAGGACATCGAGCGCACCCCCTACCGTGACGCCGTTCCCACCGTGCTTCCGCCGCTCGTGCTGATGGCGGTGGTCCTCGTGCTCGGGCTCTGGATCCCGGCCCCGCTGCAGGCCATTATCACCGAGGCGGCCGGACTATTGGGAGGTGGACGATGAACCGGCCGTACCGGATGCTGCAAAACGGCGAGGCGGTGCCCCGCCGGGAGATTCCCGAGCTCTCCCTCGAGCGGTTCCAGCAGGAGCTTTTGGGCGGGATCGAGGACGGCTGGCGGGTTGTTTCCTACTTCGGCGCTGCCGAGGGGAATGCGGTCCGGCTCTACGCGGTCCTCTCCGAGAAGATGGAGGGTGTCCTCGGGGTGATGACCGCCCTGGCGACTGCCCGGGAGATCCCGACCCTCACCCCGTACGCGCCGCAGCTCCACCTCTTCGAGCGGGAGATCGCCGAGCAGTTCGGCCTTGTCATCGAGGATCACCCCTGGTTCAAGCCGGTCCGTTTCGCACCGCCCCTTGCCACCCCGCTGGGGGCTTCGGCCGGGAAGACTCCCAAAATCGGCCTGATGGACTTTTACCGTGTCGAAGGCACCGAGATTCACGAGGTGGCGGTAGGGCCGGTCCACGCCGGCATCATCGAGCCGGGGCATTTCCGGTTCCAGTGTTTCGGGGAGGAGGTCCTCCACCTGGAGATCTCGCTCGGGTACCAGCACCGCGCCGTCGAGCGCCTGGTGCAGGGGCCGCTCACCGCCGTCACCCGGAAAAGGATGGAGACGGTGGCGGGCGATACCACCATCGGCCACGGCACCGCCCACACCATGGTGGTGGAGGCGCTCGGCGGCGGCCGGGTCCCGGCCCGGGCCCAGGCGATCCGGGCCGTTGCCCTGGAGCTCGAGCGGCTCGCCAACCATACCGGCGACCTGGGTGCCATCTCCGGCGACGTCGGCTACCTCCCGACCGCCTCCTTCTGCGGGAGGATCCGGGGTGACTTCCTCAACCTGACCGCCGAGCTCTGCGGCAACCGCTTCGGGCGCGACCTGGTCGTACCGGGAGGGGTCGCCTTCGACGTGAGCGGGGATCTCGCCGGGAAGATGGCCGGCCGTCTCCAGAAAGCCTTCGACGACGTCGCCAATGCCGTCGATCTCCTCTGGGAGACCCCGTCGGTGATGGCGAGGCTCGAGGGGACCGGGGTGGTGAGCGGGGAGACCGCGCTGGAGATCGGCATGGTCGGTCCCGCCGCCCGTGCCAGCGGCTTGAACCGCGACATCCGGCGCGACCATCCGTTCGGGATCTACGCCATGAGCCACATCCCGGTGGAGACCGCCCGCGCGGGGGACGTCTACGCGAGGACGCTCGTCCGCTGGCTGGAGGTGGAGAAATCGGTGGAGTTCATCCAGGAACAGCTGACCCACCTCCCCGGGGTGGCCTTTCAGTACCCGGCCGGCGCCATCGCCGGCGACTCCCTGGCGGTCGCCCTCACCGAGGGGTGGCGCGGCGAGATCTGCCACGTCGGGATCACCGACGAGCGCGGGGGCTTCGCCCGTTACAAAATCACCGATCCCTCCTTCCACAACTGGACCGGGCTCGCCATGGCCTTGCGGGAAGGGCAGATCTCCGATTTCCCCCTCTGCAACAAGAGCTTCAATCTCTCGTACTGCGGCTTCGATCTGTAAGGAGCACCGTCTATGATAAAAGCCATCCTGGCCCGCCTGAAGCAGGGGCACCGGACCACCACCTATCCCGATCAGCCGGCTACCCTTCCCGAGCGCTTCCGGGGGTACCCCGAGCTGAACGCCACGGTCTGCCCGCCGGACTGCCGGGTCTGCGCCGACCTCTGCCCGGTGGGGGCCATCGGCTGTGGCGGCAAGCTCTCTATCGACCTCGGCAAGTGCCTCTTCTGTCCCGACTGCGCGGAGATGTGCCCCCATGGCGGCATTACCCACACCACCGACCCCCGCCTGGCCGTCAACCGCCGCGAAGACCTGGTGGTAGCGGCGGGGGAGGAGCGCCGCCTCGCCCAGGCGCTGGAGAAGAAGATGCTCTCCCTCTTCGGGCGCTCCCTCAAGTTCCGTTCCGTGGTAGCCGGCGGTTGCAACGCCTGCGAGGCGGACACCAACGTCCTCTCCACCATCGGCTGGGACATCGGCCGCTTCGGACTGCAGTTCGTGGCCTCCCCGCGCCACGCCGACGGGCTCTGGGTGACCGGGCCGGTGACCGAGAACATGCGGGAGGCGCTCATGCTCACCTACGAGGCGATCCCCGCCCCCAAGATCGTGGTCGCCTGCGGAGCCTGCGCCATCAACGGCGGCCCCTTCATCGGTTCCCCGGCCGCCCACGACGGCGTCGAGGGACTCCTCCCGGTCGATCTCTACATCCCCGGCTGTCCTCCCCATCCCATCACCATTCTCGATGGTTTGCTCAGGCTGCTGGACAGGATGGAGTAGCTCGTGCTAATCTGCGCGACGTTCTGCCGTTGAGGCGGCAGCGCTTCCATTCCATTTGCTAGTGAGGCACACATGAAAGGTCAAAGTCTCCTTGATGCCATAGGGGGCACCCCGCTGGTCGCGGTCGCCCTGAGCGGAAAGCCCGGCGTCCGCATCCTGGCGAAACTCGAGGGGAACAATCCCGGGGGATCCGTCAAGGACCGTCCCGCCCGCCAGATGATCCTGGCCGCCGAAGAAAGCGGAGAGCTCACCCCGGACAAGGTGATCCTCGAACCGACCTCCGGCAACACCGGCATCGCCCTCGCCATGATCGCCGCCGCCCGCGGCTACCGGATAAAACTCTGCATGCCCGCCTGCGTGAGCATGGAGAGGCGGAGCGTCCTCGAGGCCTACGGGGCCGAGATCGTGCTGTCCCCCGGCTGCGAGGCCACCGACGGCGCCATCCGGCTCGCCCACAAGATCCTCGCCGAGGATCCCGAGAAATACTACATGCCCAACCAGTACGCCAATCCCAACAACGTGCTGGCCCACTACAAGACCACCGGTCCCGAGATCTGGGAACAGACCGCCGGGAAGGTGACCCACGTGGTGGGAGGGATCGGCACCAGCGGCACCGTGATGGGGCTCTCCAAGTTCTTCAGGGAGAAGTCTCCGGCGGTCGAGATCGTGGCGGTCGAACCGGTGCTGGGGCACAAGGTCCAGGGCCTGAAGAACATGAAAGAGGCCATCGTCCCGCCGATCTACGACCCCACCGCCTACGACCGCAAACTGGTCATCGAAGACGACGACGCCTTCGAGACCGCCCGTCTGCTGGCCCACCAGCACGGCATCTTCTGCGGGATGTCCGGCGGCGCGGCCATGGCCGGGGCCATGAAGGTGGCGGCCGGTATCGACTCCGGCACCGTGGTGGTCATCATCCCCGACCGTGGCGATCGTTACCTGAGCACCAACCTCTTCAAGTCCATGTGCGCCGACTGCCCCCCCTGACGCCACCGTTGCCCCTCGCACCCCGCGCCCCGCGGGGGCGGGCCGTGGCCAGCGTCGTTAGCAGCTCAACTTTTACCGTCTCTCCCCGCCTCCCGTCATCACCGGGAGGTTGGGCCTGCCCGGAATCCATTCGCGCAGGCAAGGGGGAGGGTGGGTTCCGGAGGTACTGACCATGAACCGTCTCTTCCCCCTGATTCTCGCTGGAGCCCTCCTCTTCCTGGTGGCCGGTTGCGCCTCTAAAGAGGCCGTGAAGAAGGATGCCAAGTCGTATCCCTTCCGTCACAAGGGGTACAGTTTCAAGATCGCCTGGGAGCTCGTTCCCGGTCACGACGGCGTGGCGGTCCAGGGCCTGATGCAGAACATCACCCTCCGCAAGGTCGAGGACATGGAGGTCACCGCCACCTTGCTGCGCGGCGCCAACGACGAGGTGGCCGAGGGGCAGACCTACGTGCTCGGCTCGCTCAAGGACGGGGAATCCACCGATTTCGACCTCTACCTCCCCAAGGCGGTCATTACCCCCGGCGACCGTCTCGCCTTCCGCATCAAGTACATGGTGCCCGGTGCCGCCGGTTACACCTGGGCGACCAACGTCGTCACCGACGCCAAGACCGGTGCCGCCATCGTCCCGGACAACGAAACGACCTCCGAGTAGTCCGGCTTTCGATCGATTCGGGTCCGCCAAACGGTGCCCCCTCCCTCCGGTCCACCCCATCTCGTACCGGGAGAAGGCCGCAGGGAGGGAGCTTTTCTCATCTTCTGGTTGCGTCCTGCCCAACTCGCCGGTACCATTGTGTATGTCGTCACCTCGCCGGTCTCATGAAGTGATCCGACACCATCTTCCCAACCAGTTCCCCATTTGAAAGGAGTACCAATGCCGGAGATCTCGACAATCCGCTCCGCACTCTTTGTCGACTTCGACAATATCTATCTCAATTTCCACAACCAGGACCAGGATCTGGCCAAAGCCTTTGCCAGCCGGCCGGAACGGTGGCTCAAGTGGCTGGTGGACTCGAGACTCCCCATTTCCACCGACGGCCAGTTCGAGCGCCGCATCCTGATCCGCCGGTGCTATCTCAACCCTTCCTCCTTCGCCGATTTCCGCCCCTACTTCACCAAGGCGGCCTTCGAAGTCATCGACTGCCCGCCGCTCACCAGCCGGGGGAAGACCAGTACCGACGTCCACATGGTGATGGACATCCTGGAGACCCTGCACCACTATCCGTCCATCGACGAGTTCATCGTCCTTTCCGGTGACGCCGACTTCACGCCGGTGCTCATCAAGCTCAGAAAGCACGACCGCCGCACCTCCGTGCTGGCGGTGGGATACGCGTCGCCCGCCTACAAGGCGTCCGCCGACCACGTCTTCGACCTCGACGACTTCATCAGCAGCGGCATCGGCTTCGTCGAGATCGAGCCCGATCACGATCTCTCCGCTCCCGGCAGCGTAAAGCCGGAGACTTCGCTCATCAAGCGCATCGCCAGCCGGGTCGCCGAGGTGGTCGCCGAGGCGGGGCCCGTCCAGGCCGCCGACCTGCCGAGGATTTTCCGGGAGTTCAAGGAATTCGGGAGGGATACCAACTGGCTGGGGTACGGCACGCTGCGTAGGCTCGCCATGGAGGTGGCCAACTCGCGTGACGAGCTGCTGCTGATCGACGAGGATCCGTGGAAGATCGGCGTCCAGGCCGCTCCGGTCGTTACCGTGGAGGCCGAGCATGAGCAACCGGCGGCGGCCGCCGAAGGGGTCGTGCTGACCCCGGAGCTCAAGCAGAGGATGGAGGATTTCATCGTCGAGATCGTGAAGTCTTCACCGATCCCGGTGGTGATGGCCAAGATGGCCCATCTGCTGGTTATGAAGTTCGGGCCCGGGCTCAACCAGTCGGAGTGGTTCGGGAAGGGGAGCTTCAAGGCGCTGCTCGGCCACATGAACCTGCCGGGGATCGAGCTCTCCAGCATGCTCTCCGGTTTTCTCTACGATCCGACCATCCACCCGGCCCCGGAAGAGAAGATGGACTCGCTGCAGGTCAAGATCCACAACATCACCGACACCCCGCTGCTCCCCGCCGAGCATTACCTGATCCTGTTCCGCTGCCTGGCCAACGAGGTCAACGCCAACGGCTACAGCCTGAGCAGGACCTCGAAGGCGGTGCGCGACTGCTGCGCGGAGGAAGGGGCATCGGTGGCGAGGAGCCACGTCAACTTCGTGCTGCTCGGCCTGGGCCACGTGCGTTACCGTTACCAGCAGGGGCAGGTGGATGCCGCGACCTTGGCCCAGAAGTTCTTCGAGAACGTCTTGAACCTCTGCCGGAGCTCCCAGATCCAGCTGACCGACGAAGAAACCTCCTCGGTCCGCGCCTGGATCACCGGGGTATCGGAAGAAACCGAAAACCTGTAGCACGCGGCTTCAAACAGATTGAGCGGATCGGCTCAGACCCCCAAGTTTTGGGGGTATCCGCGCCAATCCGCTCAATCCGCGTCATCCGCGTTCGAAGCCGCCGATGTTATCTTTCTTCGATCCTCACCTGGCTCGTCCGCAGGTGTTCCTCCAGCAGGTGGTCCGGCGCGAGCCTTAGCTTCGTCTCTTCCACCTGGTCCACCCCGCCGGCCGTGATCGCCACGTGGCCGGTTTCCAGCCGCTCCACCCATCCCTTGGCCTTGAGATACCAGAGGTGGAACTCCACCAGCTCCGCCGGAGCACCGATCAGGCGGCAGATCTCCACCTCGCCGATCCCCGGGCTCAGCATGTCGCGGCGCCGCTGGACGTAGAGAAGGGAAAGGAGCTTCTCGCGGGTCACCTGGTCGTCCCCGAAGGCCGCCCGGTTACTCGCCTCAGCCGCCACCCCCCATTTATGATTCCAGTAATCCTGGTACTGGACGTCGTACCCGGCCCGCGCCTCGGGGTCCGAAAGGGTATGGTGCGCCTCGACGATCAGGCGGAAGCGGTCCGTGTCCGAAGAGTCCACGTTGTCCGGGTGGTACTTCTTGGCCAGGTGCCGGAAGATACGGTCGATGGTCTCCGCATCCGCGTTGGGGCTTAACTGCAGCAGGTCATAGTAGTCGACGAATTTTTGGATAGTCACCGTATCCTCCCTCCCCCTGGCGTTGTCGTCGTTCTCCGTACGAACACGCCAGCAAGTTTATCATTGGAAAAATCTAAATAAAGTATCCGCCACGAGATCTTGTCATGGGGCTTCCATCCCCGCTATAATCCCGCCCAGCCACAACATCCCCTCTGCTTGGGGGTAGGGCGAGGGGCTTTTCTGCCCGAAACGGAGATCGCGTGTCCACCCCATGTGCTCAAGCCGGCTTGCTTATCGCCCTGTCCGCCGCTTTCTACCTCGCGCTGGGGAGTCTCCCCATGCTGTATGCTGCCGCGAGCCTCCTCACCTTCCTCCTCTACGCCGCCGACAAGACCGCCGCCCGTAACGGCGCCTGGCGCATCCCCGAGCTGACCCTCCACACGGCAAGCCTCCTCGGCGGCTGGCCCGGCGGTCTCCTGGCCCAACGCCTGCTCCGTCACAAGTCGAGCAAGCGATCCTTCCAGCTGGTCTTCTGGCTCACCGTAGCCGCCAACACCCTCACCGCCATCGTGATAACTCACCGGTAAAGTGAAATCGGAAAGAACTAACCGCCGGTGGTGGGTCAATTTTGGACGCCGGTGGTAGGTCAATTTTCATGCCGGTTGACACGGGCTGCGCTGGCGTGATCGCAAGCGCAGCCTTTGAGCCGCGTAAAACGACTTGACAATTAGTTGTCATATCAACTAATCTGAAGCCATGCGAAACGTTGCGGAACTCAGACTCGATGATTCTCTCGACTTCAGGCTGGTGAAGATCGTCACCAAGTTCAGGTGCCAGATCAATAGCCAGTTGAAGCCGTTCGACATCACCAGCGAGCAGTGGGTGGTGTTGCACCGCTTGTGGGAGCAGGACGGCATCAACCAGAAGGAGTTGTCGGAAAAAATCCTCAAGGATCAGGCAAATACCACCAGGATCCTGGACAAGCTCATCAAGAAGGGGCTGGTGAAACGCCTTGACGCGATCGACGACAGGCGTGCCTATCTCATCTATCTAAGCGACGAGGGAAGAGCTGTCTTTGAAGCCGGATTATCTTTCGTCGTGCAGGTAAGGGAACGGATGGAGAGGGGGCTGACGGATAATGAGGTCGCGGTCCTGACTACCCTGCTCGACAAGGTGGCAGCGACGATGTAGCAAATTTTTTTACCAAAATACTTGTCACAACCATTATTAGCAAAACAATTTCATTCGGCTGGTTATTATCAGTTTCTATCTGGCCGGTAGACCGGTAACGCCGGTTCCGGCCACGGTTTTTTCTGCATCCCCGATATAGCGCGGGATTAACTCCCACCCACTGCACTGGAGCGCAAACTGTTTAGATCTCGAAGTAAAATCAGGACCCTTTCCCTGTTGTCCGCCGCTTTCCTCCTCTTTCTCAGTGGCTGTGCCAGTATCCCGAACAGCATCACCCCCGGTTCGCAGCGGCTTGAGCCTCAAAAGCTCAACGCCGGCAACGCAATCCGCGCCGCGGGGAATCAGCCTGTCCCTTGGCCGTCGGCCCAATGGTGGAAGGCGTACGGCGACCCGCAACTGGACCGCATGGTAGCGGAAGCGCTCTCCGGAAATCCGGCCATGCATATCGCGCAGGCGCGGATCGCAAAAGTACAAGCGCTAAGCGGCATTGCCAGGTCGGCCCTGCTCCCCTCGATCGACGTGGATGCGGCTTTCAGCCGGCAGCGGTATTCGGAGTATCATTACAATCCTTCCGCCCTCGCAGGCAACTGGGAATGGAATAACGGGGCAACGGCCGATCTCTCCTACAACCTTGATGTCTGGGGCAAGAACCGCGCCGCCCTCGCCGCATCGCTCGATGCCGTGCAGGTGGGGAGAGCCGAAGCGCAGGAGGTGCAGCTCGCGCTGGAGACAGCTGTGGTCAGGGCGTACGTGCGGCTGTCGCTCCAGTGCGTGCTGGAGGATGTCGCCAAAGCGACCCTGCAGAAGCGGCAGGAAATCCTCGATATCACCCGGAAGCGTTATGCGGCCGGGCTTGCGACCGAACTCGACCTGAGCCAGGCCGAAACGCCGCTTCCTGCGGCACGGGCGGAACTGGAGAGGATCTCGGAGTCGATCGAGTTGCTGCACAACGAGCTGACTGCTCTTACCGGCAAAGGGCCGGGGGACGGCGAAGGGATTCGCAGGCCGTCCCTCTCCTTCGATCTCCCGGTGGGGCTCCCTGCCGTGCTCCCGGCTGAACTCCTGGGGCGGCGCCCCGATGTGGTGGCCCAGCGCTGGCGGGTGGAGGCGGCTGGAAAGGGGATCGAGGTGGCCAAGGCCGCATTTTACCCTAACATCAACCTGACCGCGTTTGCCGGGATACAATCAATCGGCTTCGCCCAGTTCCTGTCGCCAGGCTCCTTGATCGCCGGCTTCACCCCGGCGGTCTCGCTGCCGGTCTTCAATGGGGGGCGGCTGCGCAGCGAGCTCGGCGCCTCCACCGCCGACTACGATATTGCGGTCGACTCGTACAACGGCACGCTGGTCCGGGCGCTGGAGGAAGTGGCCGACCAAGTGGTGACCTTGCGCTCGCTGGAAAAGCAGCGCGGCCAGGCTAAGCAATCGTACGCGCTGGCGCATCGTGCCTACGACATCGCCCTGAAAAGCTTCCGCAAAGGGCTCAGCGAATACCTCAACGTTCTCAACGCCCAGAACCAGACACTGGTGGAGTCACAGCGCAAGGCACAGGTCGAGGCACGGTTTCTCGATGCCTACGCAGGGCTGATGCATTCGATCGGCGGTGGTGTTCCGGTGACCCCGCCCGCGCCGGGGGGCGCGAAATGAGTGCCGTGAACCGGCCGGCGCTCCAGGGCCACTTTTCGGCGCTGTGGCGGGAAGCTCTTGCCGGTGCCCGGGAGGAAGGATGGCGCTGGATATTCGTCGCCAAGTCGGTGGCGGCCGCCTTGGCGGCGCTGTGGCTGTCGATGCGTTTCCAGCTGGACCAGCCGCGTCTGGCCATGATTACCGTCTTCATTGTCATGCGTCCGCAGACCGGGATGGTCCTGACCAAAAGCCTGTACCGCATCGGCGGCACGCTGACCGGCGTGCTGGTGAGCCTGCTGCTGGTCGGGTTGTTTGCCCAGGAGCCGGTGCTGTTCCTGACCGGCTTGGCGGTATGGGTAGGGATATGTACGGCAGGAGCCGCATTTTATCGCGATTTCAAGTCGTATGGGTTTGTGCTGGCCGGATACTCGGCCACCCTTGCCGCACTGCAGGCCGCGCCACAGCCGCAGGCCGCCTTCTCGCTTTCGGTCACCCGGCTCTCGGAAGTAACGCTGGGCATCCTCTGCGCCGCCGTGATGAGCGATCTTATCTTCCCGCGCCGGCTTTCCGATCAGATCATCCGCAACGTGCAGAAGCGCTACGCCGACTTCATCGCTTACGTCCGCGTCTCCCTTTCCGGCACGGCAACCCGCTCGGAACAGGAGGCGATGCACTTCAAGCTGGCGGGCGACGTCATAGCACTCGAATCGATACGCAATGCCGCCATCCTGGAAGATCCCGAAGTGCGTTCCCGCGACCTTAAGCTGCGCAAACTCAACAGCGAATTCATGGCGGCCTCGACCACCTTCTATTCCTTTCACCAGATCCTGAACCGGCTCACGAAAAATCCCACGCCGGCAGGGGAGGCGCTCACCGGAATATACGATTCCCTGGGGGAGACGCTGGAACTGGCCGAAGCCTCCCCGCGCAGTGCCGAAGCAGCACGTCTGACCGCCCGCCGCATCGCCGCCTTCCGGGCTCTTCTGTCGCGGAAAGTGGCAGCGGCGCGAAGGAACTCTCCCGAGCTAAGCGAGGTTCAAAATGCGGTGGACTTCGAAACGGCGCTTGAGCTTTTGCACCGGTTCCTGCGCGAGCTGCATGCCTACGCGAGGACCTACGCAAAGCTCCCGGAAAAGGAATCGGAACCGCAGCCGCCGGACGACATCACGTTCGCGACCCACACCGATCCGTTGGCTGCGCTCCTGGCCGGAGCCAAGGCGTTCGTCTCGATGCTGCTGATAAGCGCCTTCTGGATTGCCACCGCCTGGCCCTATGGCGCCAGTGCCTTGAGCTTCGTGGCGGTGACCAGCTCCCTGTTCGGATCCGCCCCCGATCAGTACCGTTCCGTCCGGCATATGACCATGGGACACGGGTCGGGATACGTGGCGGCACTTTTTTTCATGTGTTTCGTCATGCCCCGGCTGGACGGCTTCATGCTTTTGGCTGCGGCGCTGATGCCGTTTTTGATGGTTGGCTCCTACATCATCACCTACCCGCAATGGATCGCCGTCGGCACCGGTTATGTGGTCTTTTTCTGTGCCATGCTCGCCCCTGCCAATCCCATGGTGCTCAACCCCATGGGGACGGTAAACGAAGGGACTGCCGCGCTTCTGGGTACCGCCATAGCAGGTTTGGTATTCATGACGCTGGTGCCTGCCACTGGGGCCTGGCACAAGCGGCGTATGGCGAGCCAGATACGCCGGCAGGTGGTCACCGCCTGCTTCGCTCCGCTCCCCGGCCTGGTGAACCGCTTCGAAGGCAGTACCTCCGAACTGCTGCACAAGCTCGACGCCACCAAGCACCTGGATCCCAATGGGAACGAACGGCTGGTCACCTGGGTTTTTATGGTCAAAGAGATCGGCCGCGCCGTGATTCATCTGCGGGAAGACGCTGACAGTATTGAGCTGCCGCGCCAGTTGTCGGCTCAGTTGCAGGAAAGCATCAAGTCAACGGCACACCTTTTCGCAAGGCTCTCACTCCGTAACCGGGACCAGGCGCTCGACGGGGTTACCAACGCCATCGACGCGCTTCAGCGCGAAGGGGGGCTGGCATCCCCGCGGGAAGGGGAGATCCTGCGCCGTTTGCTGACCTCGTTGCACCTGATACGGACCGCGCTTCTCGATGATGAAACCGCTCTCGCCGCCGCCTTTGGCGCCCCGGCCGGACAAGCTACGGAGGATATTGTCAATGCCGCGTGAGTTTTCACTCCTCGACGCCCTGATGCCGACCATGTTCCTTGCCTTTCTGGCGAGTGTCGTTGTGCAAGTGCTCCTCGACAGGATCTTGGGATGGTGCGGCCTCTACCGGCACGTCTGGCACCCGCCGCTGTTCCGGGTCTCGGTATTTGCCTGCATTTTCGGGGTCTTCGGACTCTTTGTGCTCCGCTAGCGGGCACATCGCAACCAGGGAGTTTCATCGATGAACGTAAGGTATCTGCTCCGTTTTGTCATAACCATAGCGGTTGTTGCCTCCGCCGCACTGATCAGCAGGACCCTGTGGCAGCGCTACATGGATTCTCCCTGGACCCGCGATGGACGCGTGCGCGCCGACGTTGTCAACGTCGCTGCCGATGTTTCCGGCGTCGTGGTAGGGGTCTCCATAAAGGACAACCAGCTGGTGCATAAGGGGGATCTCCTCTTCACGGTCGACCGCGAACGTTACCGCCTGGCGCTCGAACAGGCAAAGTCGCGTCTGGCGGCGAGCGAGGCGGTGATGAGGATGCGGCAGGATCAGGCCGGGCGCCGTGCGGAACTGGACGGCATCGCCGTCTCGGAGGAGAGCCGCGACGACGCCAGGTCCCAGGCCGAGTCGGCCGTCGCGGCCTGCCAGGAGGCAGCGGTTGCCGTGGAGACGGCGAAGCTCAACCTGGAACGTGCCGAGGTGCGCGCGCCGGTCGACGGCTACGTCACCAACATGAACGTACACCGCGGTGACTTCGCCACCGCGGGGGTGGCCAAACTCGCCTTGATCGACAAGAAGTCGTTCTGGGTCTACGGCTATTTCGAGGAGACCAAGCTCCACCTGCTGCACCCGGGGGATCAGGTCGAGATCAGGCTTCTGGGGAACACCCCACCCCTCAAGGGGCACATCGAGAGCTTCAGCCACGGCATAACCGACCACGACAATCCCACCGGGCGCGAGCTCCTCTCCGACGTCAATCCTGTCTTCAACTGGGTGCGGCTGGCACAGCGCATTCCTGTGCGGATCCGTCTGGACAAGGTGCCTGACAACGCTCCGCTCGCAGCGGGGATGACCTGTACCGTCGTCGCCCGCCCGCCGGCCGCACACCCTGGAACGTAGCCCGCAAGGTAGTAAAGGCAATCCTGTCTGTTTAAATCGGTGATGGTGAACGAAAAAAGGCCAGACATCTCTGTCTGGCCTTTGCATTTTTCTTTGGTGGGCGATACTGGGAAGCCCACCAATTTTATAAGTACCTGATATTGTTTTAGTAAGTCCGCTTTGGTTGGAATGATTTGTGTGCAGTTTGTATAGCACGCTTCATTACGGATATCAAGAGCTATCGATTTCGCCCGAGCCACTCCCCCCCCTCAGGTCTGGGCATTCCTCCTTCATCCGGTGATAACTCACCAAGCCTAAATTCCTTTAATATATACAAAAATATGAATATAAAAATATAAATCAGGGGTTACGTTTAGCTCGCCGCTATTGTCACACTTCTGAAAATCCACGTTTGACCCCGCCTCACCTGAATAACCCTCAAGGCTGACGAGACTCCTCTCCCCGGACGGGGAGCCTACGCACACCCCCTCCTAGAAATTTTTACTTCTCGCGGAAAAAGAAACGACTTCTCCGTATATAAATCAGTAGGAAGGTACTGGTGGCAATACTGCTCCAGAAGAAAACGCTGCATACCATGTAGTTTAAAACCAACAAGACATCAGTGTCTAGCACCCTTAAGCGGTATCAACCCAGATACTGCTATGAGAATAGTATTTCACTGAATTTATTTTAACAAAACAAGGAGGAAGCACAAGAAGTGAATCAAGCAGGATTACACAAGCTGAGGTTTTACCCGAAAGAACCGCTAGCACTAGACATTCATGGAAAAGTCCATGAATCAGGCATCAATACAATCACCAATAAATTGTTCAACCTACCGCTTTCAGAATTTGTACATCTAAAGGACCGGACCAGCAACAAAAGGAAGTACCGGGACGCCTGGAGCTTCAACGAACAGATAATCATCTTCGCCAACGACTTCACTAAAAGGAAGAACATCTCTATCGAAATAAACGGTTCAGGGTTCGACCACTGCTGCATTAACGTCGAGAAGGTCTGCCGCACCATCCAGAATGACTTTGAGGTATCAGCACTCGATGCCAAGATCGACACCCTGGAAACGCCTTTCAGGATGCTGTACCGATGCTACCGGCATGAGGCGGTCACGGCCAACACCGTTAAAGGTTCCGACCGCTCAAGTAGAACCAGGACACTGACTTTTGGAGCTTCACCAAGCTACAGGATTTACGAGGCAGGTTTATTCCACCAGCACATCAACAACCCAGATTTGTGCAGGCATGAACTGGAGTTGGAGGGTAGGCACGCTCG
This sequence comes from Geomonas sp. Red32, assembly GCF_023652955.1. Classification (GTDB taxonomy): domain Bacteria; phylum Desulfobacterota; class Desulfuromonadia; order Geobacterales; family Geobacteraceae; genus Geomonas. The sequence continues at coordinate 132,932 of NZ_JAKLOY010000012.1, forward strand.
CCAGTTCTTCGCTGAGTGGCGCAAGGCACCGGAAAACCTGGAGGGACTCATAAAGGGGTACATCTCCGGGCATTTCAACGTGCAGTTCAAGCAAGTGACCGAGGACAGCAACGTTGGCCGTCGCCCAGTTCTTCCCGCCTGGAAGAGTTGGCTTAGTTCCTCGACACCGGTGAGGTTTGACAGAGTGACTCCAACAAAGCCGCAGACGGCGAACCAACGGAAGAGCCTGGAAGCGCGAATGCTGAAAACTCGCCTGGAGATCGGGGAGGAAGCCTATCTGGAAGCACTCGCCAATGTGGACCGAGCTTACTGCCAGGACCGCTACCGCGACGAGCAGTCGCCAGAACGGCAGTTAATCTTCGATTTCGGGGGGACCGGGGAGGTCATTGAGGATGGACCGGACACCACGGGGAGAACGGAGGAGATTGATTTTTGATTAGCTTCCTCTATAAATACACATCCCCTGATACGCCTCATCTGAGGTAACTCCCTAACATTGTCGTCAAATACCCACTCCATCATTAATCAATTAATGAGAGGTCTTGACTAAGTGAGACGGCGAAGCCGTCGAGCGCTGGTCAAGTGCGGCTAAAGGCCGAAGGCCGTGCCGCCCCCTGGTAAACCTCAATCCTTCCCCTGGAAGGCAAACTCATAAGGAGCAGAACCATGAAGCATGAAGAAAATGAGGTGGTGCGGAAGTTCATCGAAACCAGCCCGCACACCACCACGAAGTCAGCAGCCCTGCCGTCCCACTACCGTCTCCACATGACCGAGGCCAAAGCCTTCACTCAGTTAAAGGACGGTTCTCTCGTAGAGGAGGAGGATCTGTCTGAGGTCATCGAAACCGTGAAGGCCCTTGTCACCGTTCTCAGGGTCGCAGCAGACCACGGGAAGCTCAACCCCGACCGGCTTGAGGTCATCGGTTCCATCCTCAAAAGACTCTCTGCCGTCATCCACTAACCCGCAGCCTCCAGCAGACGGCACCCGTACCGGTGCGGTTCACCGGGCCTTGCAAAAGCGTCTGCTGGCCTCATGCGCCAACCGCTCGACACCACACTAAACCGAAAGGATCACAACCATGAAATACCAGACTCCCGGCAACGCCAGCTTTGATTCCCTTCCTCCTGAACTGGCCCCTAAACTCGTTTACGCTGAGGGCACCCTTGATGACATCTCCCCCGGCTGCGTCGTGACCGATGAACTCGGAATTAGGTACAAGGTCGGCAAGATGGCTCTAATGTGCCAGTCGCCCCGAATCGTTTACCAAGTGGTTCTCACACCTCTGCCGCAGTCGTAGGAACGCCAGTTACCCAACTCCACCCCAACCCCGACGAGACCGGCCCCGCGCCGGTCTTCGCTTTTCCAGGAGATCCCTTGAAGCTCTTCACCGTTCACTTCGCCTTCCAACGTGAAGGCAAGACCGTCACCCGCCGTGTCACCGTCCGGGCCACGTCCAAAACAGTAGCGGAAGCCATGATCCTTGCTTGGTTGAGGGTTCAGCGCCTGACTCCATTTACTATCACCGCTGAAGCCTAACCCAGGCTTCGAAATTTCGTCTCTGGACGGCCTTTCCATCAAGACCCACACCTCACCCTCCCCAAAAAAATGAAAAAAGGATACCGGCATGATTGAACATATACTCCATCTTCCCAGGCAGCGCCGATACATGGAAGTTCGACCGGCCCAACGCCCCGGCGAATGTCCCTACTGCCACGTAGGCACTATAAGAAACCTCAAGTGCGACCGCTGCGGCGTCTTACTTCCATCCCCTAGCAGTGAGACCAGCCCTGAAAAGTTCCGCAAGTTGTCAGCACTCAGGAAGAAGGCGCAGGCGACCGAATACCGGCCCCAGTTCGATGGCCTCTGTGACCCAGACCCGCACAGCCTGACCGCCGCCGTCCCTTGGGGATGAGGAGTGAGCGTTGCCATGTTGACCGCAGGATGTTATAAGCGATCAAGCCAGAACTACCGTTACTGGAGGTGCTCATGAACAAAGTTACTCTTAAAAGCAGTATGGACATGTTGCAGTCCGTCTCGTTGATCCTCGGCATGGCTTTCATTTGCTTCCAGGTCTACAACATGAGCCGGAGTTACCGTGCAGACCAGATGGTGAAGTCGGCTGACTTCGTAATGAAAATCAGTGAGGAGCTACGAAAGGCCCGTTACGACAAGATCACCAACGCGATCCAGGACCACGACGGCAAGTACCCAATCCTTGCCACCAAAGTACACCAGGGCTTCCCAGAGCACCTGCTAGACGAGTATCTAGGCAACTTCGAGACGTTAGGCAATTTGGTCAAGGACGGCGTCATCACGAAGAAGATGGCCTACAATGAACTGAGTTACGATGTCGAGGCGGCTTGGTCAAATGAGGACGTGCGTAGGTTCATCCGGGACCAGCGCAAGGAAAACAAGGTCAGGGATAGGGAGGATGCGTTCTACACCGGATTTGAGTACCTAGCTAGGGAGTGCTTCAAGCAGGATGGTAAACCCTTACCTGGCCTGGATAAGGAATGAGAAGAGCCAGGGAGAACCCCGGCTCTCTAGCCTACGCCTTCAGCAGCTTGTAAATCGACTCTCGACTAATCCCCAGATCCGAAGCGATTTTTGTTTTCTTCTCGCCTGCCTCAACCCGCTCCTTGATCCTTAGCACCATGTCCTCGGTGATAGACTTCTTGCGGCCCTTTCCCTTGTACCCGCCTGCTGCCTTCTTCAGCTCGATCCCCTCCCGCTGCCTGGACTTGATAAGCGCTCTCTCGAACTCAGCGAAGCTACCCAGCATCTTCAGCATCAGCTCCTTGAAGGGATCATCGTTCCCGGCGAAGGTAAAGCTCTCCTTGACGAACTGAACAAGCACCCCCTTACTGGTCAACTCCTTCACGATGTCCAGGAGGTCCACCAGATTACGGGCCAAGCGGTCCATGCTGTGAACCACTACCGTGTCACCATTCCTGGCGTGCCTAATCAATCGCTCCAATTCGGGGCGATTACGGTCCTTGCCGCTCACCCTGTCCTCGAACACCTCGTCAAGCTCTAGCCCCTCAAGCTGGCGTGCCGTGTTCTGGTCTGTGCTGCTTACCCTCTTGTAGCCGATAACCTGACCTTTCATGTTAGCCCTCCTGGCAACCAAAGCGTGTAAAAACAGTCTAAGACCTTTTAGGCATATTGTCAATAAAATAAAATACCAACCGTTTTTACACATGGATAGTGTGTATTAAACGTGTGGCCCAGCGGTACACCGTTTTTACACACGCCGGAGCCAGCTACTCAGCAGATCGACCTTGAGAAGATCCCGAGGTGATGTTAGGATAGGCACCTGAACGAGCCAGAGTCGAAAGCTGTGGCTGACAAGGAGCGGAAGCTCCAACTACTTCGGGAGGAGAGTTATGAAGACCTACACCCAGATTGCATCAACCCTTTACGATGAGCAGCAGCCTGTCGGGTACCTTGGCCGGGGTACACACTATTCAGTCCTCAGTACAATCACCTGGATCTCGGCAACGGGTGAGAGACTGGACAAACCCCACCGGCATCACATGGCCGTAATTTGGGATGAGGATCATGATGAACGTGTCATCAAGGTCATTGAGCGAATCTACAAAGAGGGACTACTCGCGTCCGTGCTTTTCATCGGAGAACGGAAAGGAAGCCTTACAGTTCTGACGGCTGGTGCTCCGTCGGCTATTTATATTGAGGGTATCCGAGAGCACGGACAGCCTGCCGATGAGCATGACGAAGACTGGTGGGATTCGCATGTGCATCAATTTGGCGACCCGGAGGCGAGCGGCTATATTATCCATGCTGAAGATGAAAGAGTCGATCTTTACCTTAGAAATATCCTGAGCCTATGGCGACTGGGTATTCATCCTTTGTAGGAAGCCGGAAGGGACAATTTTGACGCAAGAAGGGCCGCTCCCGATCAAGGAAGCGGCCCTTCTTCCTTCTATAGCTTCAAGCTCAACACATACACCAACAAGCTGACGCACCCACCGTTGAACATTGAGAAGACATGCCACCCGCGCCGGTAACTCCAGATCCCGACAGCGACGTGGAGGAGGGCCAAGCAGCCGAAGAAGAGAAATCGCACGTTTTGACCCTCACCTACCCCTGGACCGCCGCCCAAAGTGCCGCCAGAAGCTAAATTGGGAAGCCCCAGGTGGGGGCGGGGTCGAAATGGCACCGCACCTCGCGACGCGCGGTCCCTTACGTCCACGCCCGAAAAAAGAAAATAAATGTTATTAAAAAAATAGCTCTTGCGCTCTGCCTTCCAGCTTGTCCAGGTCGATATGCTCAAGGCGCATCTTCTCCGTTATCTCCTTCAACGTTTCGGCCTTGGTCCTCTTAGTATACCGGGCCGTCGTGCTCCTGCCGGTTGAGTGACCCATCATATCCGAAGTGATCTTGAAATCCTCGGTCACATCGAAGACGTTACCGGCAAAGTTGTGCCGGAGCGAGTAGAGGCACTTTCCTTTGTCCGTGGTCACGTACTTCGGTTCAAAGCCCAGGCTCGGTGTCGCCTTGTTCCGTTCCTCGCGGTTGTACCAAACGCTGAAGCTCCTGGAACTGTCCTGGAACAGCTTTGGCCTCTTCAACTTGTCAACCCACTCCAGGAAACCCAGCAGCAAGAGGGAGTCGCAGATTGCAACCGGCCTTATGGTCGCCTTCGTCTTTCCGGCCCTGAGTCTAAAGATCCAGGTTCCCTTATCGGTCTGGCAGATGTCCTCTTTGGTTAGTGCGGTGATGTTACCGAGGCGAAAGCCATGGAAGAGGGCAATTAGGATCAACCAGAACCGCTCTGGGTGGGGGGCTCCTTTAATCCAAAGGGGCTGCGTGCAGATAGCGTCGATCAAGCGCTTTACATCCTCGGTCTCGTATGCGAGGCGCTCATCTTCTGCGGCAGTATTAGTTTCAAATTTTTCCCCCTGGTAGACGTTGGTTGCTTTAAAAAGCATTTCAAACTTACTGGCGTACTCTACAACCTTTCTAGCACGAACAATGTAGTTGTTAGCGGTCTTGAGGCCAATTACCCTGTATTGTTTCCCTGATTTTAGGATTTGATGAATTGATTTGTCACCGAACCTTTGCTGCTTGTTCAATGGGTATTTTAGTAAAATTGTCTTAAGTTTTGTTACAGACTCCATCGAGTTGAACTGAGCTATACTGATGTTGCCAAAGATCGCCAGAAGCTCGCGGCATTCTACCTCCATATCATCCTTGCTGCCTTGAGTTACATTTGGCTTGGATACCAGATAGTGCTCTTTATACTTCTCTAACACCGTCTTCAGGTCATGGTAGCCGCCCTCAAGTTCTTTCGTGACCTTCTGTTGCAGGGACTCCAGCAACGACCACTCGCCACGCAGCATTGCGCTCTGCGTTTCATAGATGACCTTATCAGCGTTAGTTAGCTGTAATCCTAAGACCTCGCAGTCCTGCGGGGTCATCTTGATCCGCTTCCTTAGTAGCTTCTCTGCCACTCGCTTTACCGTGAAGTGGGCGAAGGGAGAAATGGCTTTCAGAGGGAGTCCTGCTTTCAACATCCCTGCCCATTTGTCGCTGGTCTCGGTGCTCTCCTGAAGGTTCTGCCTTGGTGTGGCCCCTCGGTGCTCTGCGACCAGGTCTTTCATCTGCTCCCATTCAACATGGCCTCTGGCGCAGTCATCAAAGATCTTCGAGACGCCAAGGCTGTCCTTCTCGGTGCCGGTGAACGTCTGGTTCGTTGCCGCCGCGTGTAACGCTGTTGCATGGCTGTTCAGGTACTGGTTTACAAGTCGCTGTTGGAGTTCCTTCGATAACATGCCGGTCCTCAGTTGCAGGTATAGTTGCTGGGTCCGGTATTCTAACGCAATCGCGGCTATCCGTGCATCCTTTTCGTTATCGGTCTTGAGGCTTTTCCAGATAAAAGGGGAGGGGAAACAAGGGAGGAGGTCAAAAGGAACGCGGCAGCGGTAGATATACCGGCTGCCGCGTTTGATGAGGTGCTTCGTTTGCATCGTTAGCTCCTTCAATGTGTGTGCATTATGCGATGCACCTACATTTGCTGGGACTAACTACGCAATATCTTTAAATTTGGTGGGCGATACTGGGATCGAACCAGTGACTTCTACCGTGTGAAGGTAGCACTCTCCCGCTGAGTTAATCGCCCGTTGAAGTGTCCTGATTAAATAACAGAAGGATTCACCGGTGTCAAGCCCTGAATCAGACGCGGTGCCGCTTTCAGTCCACCTTTGGCTTAAACGTCGTTTTAAGCTGAAGGTGTTTAGCCTTGACAGTTTCCTTAAGCAGTTGTTATAGTGCCGCAGTTTACGGGAGCGGCAGGCGCCGCGCCCTCCATCCCGCAGGAACAGCCGTTCCCGGCAGGGGAGGGGAGGGATCCCCGCAATCTTCCTACCTTACCCCCGAGGATGGCGCATGAAACTGGAACAAGGTCTCATTCAGGTGTATACCGGCAACTGCAAGGGAAAGACCACGGCTTCGCTGGGACTGGCCCTGCGGGCGGTGGGACGCGAGCTCATGGTCTGCATGATCCAGTTCATGAAAGGGGGTGGCCCCTACGGCGAGCAGATGGCCGCCGAGAAACTCGCCCCCTACCTCACCATCATCCAGACCGGCCGCCGCGGGTGGGTCAACAAGGACAACCCTGCCGACGCCGACAAGCAGCTGGCCGCCGAGGCGCTGGAGTTGGCCAGAAAAACCGTGATGGGGGGAGAGTACGACCTGGTGATCCTCGACGAGATCAACGGGGCGGTCTCCATGGGACTCGTGCCGGTCGAGGACGTGCTCGACCTGATGAAAAACAAGCCCCCCCAGGTCGAGCTGGTGATGACCGGGAGAAACGCCGACGAGCGGATCATCGAGGCGGCCGACCTGGTCACCGAGATGCGCGAGGTGAAGCATTACTACAAGGCCGGGGTCAAGGCCCGGGTCGGCATCGAGATGTAGGGAGAGATTCACCCCTTGTAACGATTAACCCCATCCTCACCCCGGCCCTCCCCTGAAGGGGAGCGTTTGCGGGAGCGGGAAAATTCTTAATACCAAGGAAATTCAGGAGGTGTGCCATGGCTGAGAGGAGATTACGTATTCTGGTAGGGAAGCCCGGGCTGGACGGCCATGACAGGGGAGCCAAGATCATCGCACGTGCGTTCCGCGACGCCGGCTTCGAAGTCATCTATACCGGTCTGCACCAGACCCCGGAGCAGATCGTTTCCGCCGCTATCCAGGAGGACGTCGACCTGATCGCCCTTTCCATCCTCTCCGGCGCCCACAACACCCTGCTTCCCGCCGTTTACGAGCTGATGAAGGAGAAGAAGGCCGAGGACATCGTGCTGATGGCCGGTGGCGTCATCCCCGAGACCGACATCCCCGGCCTCAAGGCCGCCGGCATCCGCGAAGTCTTCACCCCCGGCACCTCCACCGAGACCATCGTGGAGTGGGTCCGCACCAAAGTAACGCCCCGGGCGTAACTCCCCAACTTCCGCTTGCGAACCACACATCCCCCCCTCACCCCCTTTCCCAAAGGGGGGTGAGGAACGTCTAGAAACCAGAACCTGTTTTTGGAGCTTGTATGTTAGCAGAACGTGTCCTTGACGGCGACGTGCGGGCAGCCGCGCGCCTGATGCGGGATATCGACGACCGGATGAAGAGCGCGGTCGACGAGTTGAAGGTTCTCTATCCCCACACCGGCAACGCCTTCATCATCGGCCTCACCGGCCCCCCGGGCGCGGGCAAGTCCACCCTCGTCGACCAGATCGTGGCCGGTTTCCGGAAGAAGGACCTCCTGGTCGGCGTGGTCGCCATCGACCCCACCAGCCCCTTTTCGGGCGGCGCCATCCTGGGCGACCGTATCCGCATGAACCGCCACGCCGACGATGCCGGCGTCTTCATCCGCTCGCTGGGTACCCGCGGCGCGCTGGGCGGGCTTTCCCGCTCCACCACCGACGTCGTCAACGTCATGGACGCCATGGGGATGGACGTCGTCATCATCGAGACGGTAGGGGTAGGGCAGGACGAGGTCGACATCGTCTCCGCCGCCCACACCACCGCCGTGGTCATGGTTCCCGGTTTGGGCGACGACATCCAGGCGATCAAGGCCGGTATCCTCGAGATCGGCGATATCTTCGTGGTCAACAAGGCCGACCGCGACGGCGCCGACCGCACCGCCCGCGAACTCTCCGCCATGCTCGAGATGCGCCACCCCGAGGAAGGTGAATGGTTCCCGCAGGTGCTCAAGACCGAGGGGAGCCGCGGCGTCGGCATCGACGAACTGATCGCCGAATTCGACCGGCACCACGATTTCCTGAAAACCTCCGGCCACCTCCAGCGCCTCACCGAGGAACGCAACGCCAAGCTCTTCACCGATACCCTCCGGGATCAGCTGTTCGAGGCCGTCTTCGGCGCCATCAAGGAGGACGGCACCTACCGCCAGATCCTCGATGGCCTGCGCGAGCGGACCACCGATCCCTACACCGCGGTAGAACGGGTGCTCGCGCAAAGCTCTTTTTCTTGACCGACGCGGCTAATAGTGCTACTTACAACGAGAATGGGGCAACGACTGCCCCATTATTCGTTTGTCGTCAGTCGCTGTCGGGAGATTTGCCAGGATGTTACGCAAGTTGCTGTACGTGTTGTTGCCGTTTGTCGCTTTTGCCATCGTCGTCTACAAACCGCTGGCCACCTCGATGCCGGGGCCGAATCCGCTCGATCCCGCCCATGAAGACCTCACCCGTTTCGAATATCCAAGCCTCGCCCAGGTAAAGTGGCACCCCCACTTCGTCCTTCCCGAAGAAACCCTGGAATCCCTCTTCGGCAACGACTGGCCCACGGTTGCCCGTTTCAACCGCATCGACCGCCGCCACGTCTACCCCGGCATGACCATCAGGGTCCCCGACGACATGGCCGCCGCCCGCAACTACTGTCCTCTCCCGCAGGAGTATCCCCCCGCACAACGCCACGCCAAGTACATCCTGATCGACCTCACCGAGCAGTGGATGGGCGCCTACGAGCACGGGAAGCTGGCCTTCTCCGCGCCGGCCGCCACCGGTGCCGCCGGGCACGAAACCCCCACCGGCCTCTTCCAGGTCGACGCCCGCGACAAGAACCACGCCTCTTCCCTCTACAAGACCGAGGACCAAAGCGGACAGTACCCGATGGACAACGCCATGCGTTTCCATGTCGGGGCCGACAACGTCGCCTACTGGATCCACGCCCGCGATCTTCCCGGCAAACCTGCCTCCCACGGCTGTGTAGGCCTCTTCGACGAAGCGATGCAGAAGCGGGTCTACGGCGTCCCGAAAAACCCGACGCTGCTCGATTCCGAAAAATTCTTCGAGTGGGCCGGGGGAGAGCCGATCGCCATCGCCCGCCTCGAGTCGAAGGACACCAGCGAGGCCGAGGCTGCCGCCGAAAGCGAAGGCGTAAGGGGAGCCAGTGCCGGTGCCGGCATCGTGATGGCGGCCGCAGGCTCCACCGAAGTGGGGGCCAATCCCGAGGAAGGCGTGAAAGCGCCGCAGGGGGAAGGTTCCACCCGCGGGGCAGTCCTCGTCCGCAACGCACCGGTGGTGGAGGTACGGGGCGCTATTCCGAAGTACCTGGCGGTGGCCGGCCGCTGACCCCTTTCATCATGAGGGGTTGCGGCGGTTGGGATAGCGTCTACTATTTACAAACCATCACAGCCCGACGAAAGGGAGTCGCGTGCAGCAGTTTCTCAGGGAATACCTGCAGGTTCACGGCTACTGGGTGCTTTTCATCGGCACCTTCCTGGAAGGGGAGGCCATCCTCATCTTTGCCGGGTTCCTTGCCTGCCAAGGGTACTTAAGCATCTACGGCGTCATCCTCTCCGCCTTCGCCGGTTCCTTCCTCGGTGACCAGTTCTACTTCCATTTGGGGAGGCGCAAAGGGGCGCAGCTTCTCCGCATCTTCACCTCTTTCGCCAGAAAATTCCGGAAAGCCCTGCGCCTCATCGAGCGCTACGGTTCCTTCGTCGCCTTCGTTTCCCGCTATACCTACGGTTTCCGCATCCTCCTCCCGATCATCCTGGGGATGACCAATCTCTCGTCCCAACGATTCCTGCTGCTGAACATGGGAAGCGCCCTTTCCTGGGCCATCGTCTTCTCGCTGGCCGGCTACCTCTTCGGCAAGGGTGCCTCCATGGTGGTCGACGACCTGGAGAGCTACGAGCCGTATCTGCTGCTGATCCTTGGCGGCTTCACCGCGCTCCTATGGCTCAGCCACTTCGTCGTCCACTGGTGGCGCCGCCGTCACGCGAGAAGAAGGCTCAAACGCCTCCGCGCCTGGCGCCAGAACCCGCATTCCCCCCGCCATAAGAGACACCCGGCGAAAATCTGAATGATCGGACTCGTCCGACTGGTCCGACTGATGGGAAAGGTGGGAAAGGTGGGAAAGGTGGGAAAGGTGGGAAAGGTGGGAAAGGTGGGAAAGGTGGGAAAGGTGGGAAAGGTGGGAAAGGTGGGAAAGGTGGGAAAGGTGGGAAAGGTGGGAATAAAGCTCAGAAAGGTAGCTGCTGAAGTGTACTATGCCCTCGGATACCCAACATCGGTCCCCAGCGTAAAGAAAAAGATCGATCCCTCGTTTTCCACCCCTTCCGCCCAGATCCTTCCCTGGTGGCGCTCGACGATACGCTGGGCGGTTGCCAGCCCGATCCCGATTCCCTGGAACTCCGGGCCGTGCAGCCGCTCGAAAGGCTTGAACAGGTTGTCGCTGAACCTCATGTCGAAGCCCGCCCCGTTATCCTTGACGAAATAAGCCATCTCGCCCGCGGCATTAACTTTCCCGAACTCGATGACGGTTTGCGGCTTCAGCGAGCTGTACTTCCAGGCGTTCTCCAGGAGGTTGATCAGGAGCTGGCCCAAGAGGTGGTGGTCGCCGTAGGCGGTCAGCCCCGGCTCCACCCGGTACTCCACCTGCCGGTGCGGCTCGGCCTCGCGCAGCGTTTCCAGCGACGCCTCGGCCAGGTGGCTCAACTGCACCTTGGCGACCCTCAGTTCGCTGCGGTGAACCTGGGAAAGCTCGAGTAGACGGTCGATAACGTCCCCCATCCGGCTGGTCCCCGCCCGGATCCGGTCCAGAAGTTTCCTCGCATCGGCGGGAAGTGCCTCTTCGAAGTCCTCCTCCAGGATCGCGCAGCAGCTGTTGATCAGGCGAAGCGGCGACCTAAGATCGTGAGACACCGAGTAGCTGAACGACTCGCGCTCCCTGACCGCCGCCTGCAGCGCGGCGGTACGCTCCTCGACCCGGCGCTCCAAGGTGGCGTGGATTTGGTGCAGCTCCTCCTCCCGCTCCCTGAGCGCCTCATCGGTGCGCCGCCGCTCCCTCAAGAGCCTTTCCTGCAGCTCCTGGATCTCCTTCAGCAGCTCTTCTCTTGTTTTTTGGTCAGCGTTCATGTATCTCTCAGTAATTAATCTGCGCTAGAAATACCAAAATTACCAAAATAGGCAAGCTAAAAATGCATAGACCTAAGGAATTTGCCGGGTAAGCCCCGAAAAAGTCTGAGCCGGTGGTGCCCCCTCTCTTAGGAAGGGCGGTCCGGTGCCCGTGGCGCGCACGCGGGCCGGATCTCATCAGGAGCGGTATTGCCAAACGCTCGCAAGTTATGGTCTAATGCCGGGCGGTCTCGTCCCCGGTACGGGATGCCGCACTATCAGCGTGGATCCGCCGGAACCGGCCGGTCCGCGTCCCACTCGCCTATCAAGGAAGTATCGAACACAATGGATCTCAAAGAACGCATTTCAGTGGTGCTGGTCGGCACCCAGAGTCCCGGCAACATCGGCATGGTCTGCCGGGCCATGAAAAACATGGGGTTGCGCGACCTTCGCCTGGTCAACCCCTGCCGTCTCGATCACCTCGACGCCGTGAAGTTCGCCGTCTCCGCCCGCGACCTGCTGGACGCGGCCAAGGTATTCACCTCGCTGGAGGAGGCCATTGCCGACAGCGAATTTTCCGTCGCCACTACCCGCCGCCACGGCAAGTACCGGAACGAAATCTGGACGCCGGGAGAAGTCGTCGAGCGCTTCCACGCCTGCGCCCCCGGCAGCCGGCTGGCCCTGGTCTTCGGCCGCGAGGACAGCGGGCTCACCACCGACGAGGTCGCCCTTTGCCGCTGGCAGTCCACCATTACCACCGCAGACGAGTTCGGATCCCTCAACCTCTCCCAGGCGGTCTTGATCTTCTGCTACGAATTCCTGAAAGGGGAGGTGCCGGATAATCCCGCCCAGCCCGCCCGTGAAGTGGCCGGCTCCGCGCTGTTGGAGCCGCTCTACGTCCACATGGAGCAGGTGTTTTTAAAGATCGGCTACCTCAATCCGCAAAACCCCGATCACATGATGCGCACCATGCGCCGCATCTTTTCGCGGGCCGAGCTCGACGAGCGCGAGGTGAACTCGATGCGCGGCCTCCTTTCCCAGATCGACTGGGCCTGCGCCGAGTTCAAGGGGAAGAAGGGAGCATGAACTTTGTCCATTACATCGGGCTGTTAGCCGGGGCGCTTACCTCCGGCGCCGCCCTTCCGCAGGTCTGGCGTACCTGGCGGACCCGGCACGCCCGCGACATCTCGATGTGGCAGCTCGTTTTGCTGTCAACCGGAATGCTCCTCTGGCTGATCTACGGTCTGCTCATCGACGATCTTCCTCTTATAGCAGCCAACACCTTCTCGATCTGCTGCTATGTTGGTCTCATCTGCATGAAGATTCGTTTCGACAGGGAGGACGCCGGTGCCGTGACCAGAGGAGGGGAGCGGCCACTGGCAGAAAAAGAATTTAAAAACGTAAATTAAATATGTTAAAGTATTCTCCGCCCCCTCCGATTGGTTGAGATAAGAGCCGCCGTCCCTGCTCTGAGAGAAAGGACGCTCCCAGTCTCAGGTCCCCCTTTGCAAAGGTTCATCCGGGAATGTGGGGGGAAACAGGTCCCCCCCTTTGCGAAGGGGGGACAGGGGGGATTTCAGCCGTACAGGAAAACAACGAAAGAAGACCACCCGCCCCGCGTTCCCTCCCCTTCAAAGTGAGGGACGGGGTGAGGATGGGGTAAATAAAGTCACAACCTTTTATGCCGCCGTCTGCAATGCCGAAAACAAGGGGTACCCGTTGAAGATCCTGCTTACCAATGACGATGGTGTACATGCTCCGGGTCTGGCCGCGCTCGTCAGACGCGTGTCGGAAGTTGGCGAAGTAGTCGTGGTTGCCCCCGATCGCGAACAGAGCGCCGTCGGCCATGCCCTTACCCTGCATCATCCCCTGCGCGCCTCCCGCATCGCCGAAAACATCTTCGCCGTCGAAGGCACCCCCACCGACTGCGTCAATCTCGGCATTCACAGCCTGCTTACCTTCCGTCCCGACCTGGTCATCTCCGGCATCAACCGGGGAGCCAACATGTGCGACGACGTCACCTATTCGGGAACCGTCGCCGCGGCCCTCGAGGCCACCCTGATGGGAATTCCCGCCATCGCGGTGTCGCTTGCCACCACGGGAGCGGGAGAGCATTACGACGCCGCCGCCGAGGTGGCCGCGCGGCTGGCGGTCACGGTGCAATCGAACGGCCTTCCCCCCGATACCTTCTTGAACGTGAACGTCCCCGACCTTCCCGCGGGGGATCTCCTCCCGCCGCTCATCACCCGGCAGGGGAAGAGGAGCTACGAGGGGACCATCGTCGGGAAGGTCGATCCGCGCGGGCGCAACTACTACTGGATCGGGACCGCCGACCAAAGTTACCAGGATATTCCCGGCAGCGATTACCACGCGGTCTCCCGCGGCCACGTCTCCGTTTCGCCGCTCCATCTCGACCTCACCAACTATGCCTCGCTCGAGGAACTGAAGCGGTGGGAACTGCGGTGAAGCTGGACTTTTGGTTGGTGCTTTGTTATATTTCCCCGCTGGTTTAGGGGGGAAGATGGATCTGTCCGTAGCACGAAAAAGAATGGTGGCCCAGCTCGTCAAGCGAGGGATCACCGACCAGCGCGTGATCGACGCCATGCAGCAGATCCCGAGGCACCTCTTCGTCGAGGAAGCCATGGCTGCGCAGGCGTACAGCGACACGCCGCTCCCCATCGGGGAAAAGCAGACCATCTCGCAGCCGTACACGGTAGCGCTCATGACCCAGATGCTGCAGCTGACCGGGAAGGAGAGGGTGCTCGAGCTCGGCACCGGTTCCGGTTACCAGGCCGCGGTGCTCGCCACCCTGGCCGGCTGGGTCTACACCGTCGAGAGGATACGCCCGCTGGCCCTGAAGGCCCGCAAGGTGCTCGACGGTTTGAGGCTTTTGAACGTTAACCTGCGGATCGGCGACGGAACCGACGGCTGGCCGGAGGAAGCGCCCTTCGACGCCATCCTGGTAACCGCCGGCGCACCCTCGGTTCCGGATTGCCTGATCGACCAGTTGGCACCCGGCGGCCGGATGGTGATTCCGGTAGGGGACAAGGTGGACCAGCAGCTCGTATTGGTGAAGAAAGGGCATGACGGGAGCATCGAAAGAGAGGATTCCGAAGGATGCCGCTTCGTCCGTCTGATCGGCAGGCACGGTTGGAGTGAGCACTAACCCCTGGACAACTGAACTTACTTACCGATTTGCATAGGAGTCTTGTATGAAACACGAAGAACTTCTCGAGGAGAAAGAGCCGCTCTTTCTGGACGTGGATCGAGACCCTGATGCGCTGGAGCTTGACGACGTCGAGGATGTGGAAGAGGTCGAAGAGGCCGAGGAAGGGGACGACGACGGGGGCGAGGTAGAGGAAGAGGAGATCAAGGCGGCGGTGGTCGAGCACTTCGACGACGCCATCAAACTCTACCTGCGCGAGATCCAAAAGACCAAGCTTTTGACCGCCGATGAGGAGAAGGAGCTGGCGGCCAAGATCGATCTCGGCGACAAGGCGGCCCGCGACCGGATGATCGTATCGAACCTCCGCCTGGTGGTGAAGATCGCCAAACGCTACATCAACCGCGGGCTCCCGTTCCTGGACCTGATCGAGGAAGGGAACATGGGGCTCATCAAGGCGGTCGAGCGCTTCAAGCTCTCCAAGGAGTGCCGCTTCTCCACCTACGCCACCTGGTGGATCAGGCAGTCCATCGAGCGCGCGCTGGTCAACCAGTCCCGCACCATCCGTCTCCCGGTACACGTCTCCGACGACATCAACAAGATGCTCAGGGTGACCCGCGAGCTGGTGCAGAAGATGAACCGCGAGCCGACCATCAAGGAAGTGGCCGACACCCTCGACGTCAACGTCACCTACGTGCGGCGGCTGATGGTTCTGCTCAAGAAGACCTACTCGATCGAGCGGCCGATGGGGGAGAACAACGACTACTTCCTGATCGACACCATCGAGGACACCTCGACCATCTCGCCCGCGGTGCTCCTCGAGGACCTCAACAAGTACGAGCTGGTCTCCAAGTGGTTCGATACCCTCTCCGACGGCGAGAAGAAGATCCTCACCCTCCGTTTCGGTCTCGACGACAAGGATCCCCAGACCCTGGACACCATCGGGAGGAGCTTCGGCGTGACCCGCGAGAGGATCCGCCAGATCGAGGCCAAGTCGCTGGAGAAGCTGAGAAAGATAGTGGAAACAACCGATATAATGGGGCGCACAGCCACCAATGGAAAATAAGGAGCGGCTATCGAGATGCAAGAACTGAAGGATATCATCAGGAACGTGCCCGACTTTCCCAAGAAGGGGATTCTTTTCAAGGACATCACCACGCTTTTGGGCGACGCCAAGAGTTACCAGCGCATGGTGGACCTTTTGGCCCATCGGTACGTCGGCGAGAAGATCGACAAGGTGGTGGGGGTCGAGGCGCGCGGTTTCATCATCGGTGCCGCCCTGGCCTACAAGCTGGGCGCGGGCATCGTGCTGGTGAGAAAGCCTGGCAAGCTCCCGTCCGCCACCTACAAGAAGACCTACGATCTCGAGTACGGCACCGACACCCTCGAAATCCACACCGATGCGATTAAGCCCGGCGAGCGCGTCATCGTCGCCGACGACCTCCTGGCCACCGGCGGCACCATGTCCGCCGTCGTCGACATGGTGCAGGAGTTGGGCGCCGACCTCGTCGAATGCTGCTTCATGGCCGAGCTCGAATTCCTGGACGGAAAGAAAAAGCTCCCCGAAGGCAAAGTCTTCTCCCTCCTCAAGTTCTAGTCTCCATTCACCCCCCGGCCCCCTCCCCTTGAGGGAGGGGCCGGGGGGTGGGGTAAGCCCGCCTCCTGTACGTAGAAAGCCCTCCTCTTCGCACCGCGCCCTGTGTGGCCTGTCGCCCCTCGTCAAAATCCTCCCCACCGAAATACATCCCAGAAAAGATGGCTTCCTTCCCGACACGGGACGGGTATCATTTAAGTGTAAGCTAATGTTTGTTGTGTCTGGCACAAATATTTCATTGAACACAACCATGGGATGGTGTAATCATGTTGCTGGAGCCTCTTTCCCGAAAGGATGCGAAGGCCCTAATCCGGGCCATTCTCAGAAGCGGCATCGTGACGTACGCCAGACCGCACGCTCTCGAGCGCATGGCGAAGCGGACAATCAGCACTGTCGACTGCGAAAACGTGCTGTATGGCGGAGTTGTTCACGATCCGGAGCTGGAAAACGGAACGTGGCGGTATCGCGTTGAAACCAGGAAGATGTGTGTGGTTATTAGATTCGAGGACGATACGATCCTGCAAATAGTAACTGCGTGGAGGATCTGATGATCTGTGGGATCTGCGGAAAAGAAGAGATGGTCGAGGTAGTTGAGCCCTACCACTATACCGAGTGTGGGTTGAGCAACATCGTGCTGGAAGGAATTCGTGTTAGGAAATGTGCTTGCTGTGGCAATACCATGCCTATGATTCCTGCTCTGTCTGGCCTTCACCACGCCATCGCTCGAGATGTCATCAAGAAGCAGGGAAATCTGGAGCCTTCCGAGATTGTGTTCCTTCGGAAGTTCCTCGGTTGGTCCGGAGTGGACTTCGCAAGGAATATGCACAGTACGAGCTCCCAGGTTTCCAAATGGGAATCCGGCAAGGTGAGGATGAGTACACCTACGGAGCTTCTTTTACGGGAGATGGTTGCCAGGGGGAAGAAGATTGACGATTGTCACAGCTACGACATAAACCACGAAGAGACTACAGTGATGCATCGTCGTTTCCAGCACTTGCGTGAAGGCTGGAAGTCGGCAGCGTAGGACCAACTTTCCTCTAGTTCCCCAACCCGCTGACCGCAGAAGATTGTCTCGTAATCCCCCGCCTGAAGGTGACTGCCGGATTCATACGCAGCACTTCAACCCGACAGATTCTCGCGCAAACCCCGCAGTTCGTGCAACTGGCGGCGGATGTGAGGAGCGTGTAAAGTCCCCCCCCTTGTCAAAGGGGGGACAGGGGGGATTTGCCTATCACGACCCAGAAATCTCTACAAACCCCTTGCAAAACAGCCGATCCTGCGTTATAAAGTCTGTCTCACTTATGTCCCCGTAGCTCAGCAGGATAGAGCACTTCCCTCCTAAGGAAGGGGTCGGACGTTCGAATCGTCTCGGGGACGCCATTAGAAACAAAAGGGCCACGGAAAATCCGTGGCCCTTTTTTCATACGTCACGCAACCACCGCACCGCATTCCCCCCTGTTCGTCTATACTGAGTACCTGAAGATATTAAACGAAGGAACGTGTAACGCGCCACATGGTTGGCGCAAAAGGGACAGATGGTTAACGCATTTACATGGGTATAAAAAAGCGGGTCCAGCCGGGTGCATCAACCCTGTCAAATGTAACGCGCCACATGATTGGCGCAAAAGGGACAGATGGTTGACGCATTTACATGGGTATAAAAAAGCGGGTCCAACCGGGTGCATCAACCCTGTCAAATCCGCTTTAAAAAGCCCACACGGTTGAAATTGAATTTTATTTTTATCGTCCTATTCCCACTCCATTACAAAATAGATATCGATAACCCCCTCCTCCTACCGCAAACGCCGCTCTTATCAAAGTTGCTAAACCAAGGCTACGCTATAAAGTCCAAGTCTTAAAACCCCATTTATGGTTCCTTACTGCAACACCCTAACATTGTATGCCGAAGTCGATGGCGTCATTGCCGACATGACGCAGACCTTTACGGTCACGGTGTTGGCAGACGACACATAACCAGACCACATCGCACCGTCGCCAGGGTACGTCACCGGTGTTGCCACTACTGCCATGCTAGTCGTGGCCCCCGAGACCGTCACCGTGCCGCTGGTACACGCCCCCGCCGCCAAAGCACCGCCACCGATGTTCCCGGTGACCGCCCTGAACCCTGCCTGCGTAATCACGTTAGCGGTGCCGTTGGAAAATGCCGCGGTGTGGTTCGTTGTGTCGTACCAGAGATATCCTTCACTCGACTGCGCGGCGGTGGGAAGCCGAACCTGTGCCGAGTTGGCAAAGTAGTTGAGGCCCGAGAAGGTTGCTTGACTGCTCTTGATGAAAGTGAACGTCGAGCTATTATCCGCAACATCGTACAGGGTCACGTAGTCGGTGAAGGTTCCAAGCGAGTACTTCCCGATCTTCACCTTGCTCTTTGCGTAAAGTCCAAGGTTGAGCGGGAGGGCAGACGAGGTGTTGTAATCGGCTCCCAGGACGAAGGAGTAGTCGGTCGGGTCCGCTGTTGCGTTTGACCGGCTGTAGACCCTCAAGGCGGCGACCTTAGAAACACCTGAATCCGTTGCCGCGTGGCCATACCACCTCAAGCCGTTCCACTCCGGATCGTTGCCGTCGATGTTCCCGATGAGTCCCATCTTGATATAGGAGTTAGAGCTCCCCGCAAGCGTCCCAACCGGCTTGTTGATGTTCAAGCTCCGGTCGCTGCCGGGAAGCAAATCAAAATTGACGTTGGTCCCGGGGTAGCTGTAGGTCTGCCCAAGACCCTTGGCTGTGGCACCGAAGGACAGGTTTGCCAGGTCGGCAGGCACGGCCCCGTTGGTGCGGGAAAGTCCGTGGATGACGTTAGAGGTAGCTGACGCGCCGGGAGTGCCGGTGTTTGTAAAGGTGCTCTGCCCCGGATCAAGGCCATAGAAGTGGGTGTCAGCCGGCCAGCTGGTATTGATCGAGTAGTCAAAGTTGACAGCCGTGGCCACAATCCCGCCGTAGATGTGCGTGTTGATGAAAATGTTATTGTCTGCTGCCGCCTCATGAATTGCCGTATGCGTGGTCTTGGTCGGAATGATCGTGGTGTCAACCCAAGTGTTGAAGCAGGTGTTTGCCGTGGTTGATCCGGTTTGCTGGATAGCTTCGAGGTTGTCCACGGCGTTGTTGAGTCGGATGACCACCCCGCGGTGGAAGTTGTGCATCGAGTTGTAAGCCGCGCCGGAGCCGGTGTTAACATCGTAGAGCACTGCGGGGGTGGCCGGTGCATTGGTGACGGTCACATGCTCAACGTCCCCGTGCTGGGCCGATAATCCTTTCCACGCTGTGCCGGTCGTGTTTCCAGCCGTGAATGCAAAGTTGAGATGCTTCAAGCCCCATCCGTCGACACCGTTGACCAGGACGGTCGGGCCGGCCACAGCCGACAGGATGGTAATGGGAGAAGTCCCGTTGGCACTCCCTGCAGGCATGTTTCCTCTGAGCGTGATGGACTTGTCTATTACTAACTGGCTTGCAGTGTAGTAGTTACCGCTGTGGTCAAAAACAATCTCTCCACCAGCAGCAGGGAGGGCGGCCTTTGCGGCCTGATACGCTGAATAGATGCTGGTGGTGGCTTGTGCGCTTGACCACTGGTTAAACGTTGGCCTTCCCGCCTTCCCGTCCATAAAATCAGTCATTCTGACGTAAGGCAAGGAAGGGA
>NZ_JAKLOY010000013.1:1516-100741 GCF_023652955.1 Geomonas sp. Red32
GAAGGGGCCTGTAGCTCAGCTGGCTAGAGCACACGACTGATAATCGTGAGGTCGGAGGTTCAAGTCCTCCCAGGCCCACCATTTAAGTCTCAACCCGTATTACGGGGGTGTAGCTCAGCTGGGAGAGCACCTGCCTTGCACGCAGGGGGTCATCGGTTCGATCCCGTTCACCTCCACCATTTTCGAAGCTCTGATCCGTCGGCTTGTCTGACGAGTCGGACCTTTTGAAAACTGTTCTTTGACAATTGCATATTCAAGATCTGTAGGTAGAAAAACGAAATGGCGAAAACCATTTCGGTGTATGCACGGCAGTTTTGACTAAGTTAAGTTTTTTTATGGTCAAGCTACTAAGGGCGTACGGTGGATGCCTAGGCAGAGAGAGGCGATGAAGGACGTGGTAAGCTGCGATAAGCTTCGGTGAGCCGCTAAACAGGCTTTGACCCGGAGATTTCCGAATGGGGAAACCCACTGGAGGTAATGCTCCAGTAACGCATGGTGAATACATAGCCATGCGTGGCGAACGGGGGGAACTGAAACATCTAAGTACCCCCAGGAAGAGAAAACAATAGTGATTCCGTCAGTAGCGGCGAGCGAACGCGGAACAGCCCAAACCAAATCTACTTCGGTGGGTTTGGGGTTGTGGGGCCCCAACATGAGATTGACAATGGGTAGGAAAGCGGTCTGGAAAGTCCGGCCATAGTGGGTGATAGCCCCGTATCCGAAACCTTGAGTCACTCTAGGGTGTCCCCGAGTACCGCCAGGCACGTGAAACCTGGTGGGAATCCGGGAGGACCATCTCCCAAGGCTAAATACTACTCTCTGACCGATAGTGCACTAGTACCGTGAGGGAAAGGTGAAAAGTACTCCTATGAGGAGGGTGAAATAGAACCTGAAACCGTATGCCTACAAGCAGTGGGAGCACTATGGAGCAATCCAGTGTGACCGCGTGCCTTTTGCATAATGAGTCAGCGAGTTACCTTCAGCAGCGAGGTTAAGCTCATAGAGTGGAGCCGCAGCGAAAGCGAGTCTTAATAGGGCGACATAGTTGCTGGAGGTAGACCCGAAACCGGGTGATCTATCCATGTCCAGGGTGAAAGGAAGGTAACACTTCGTGGAGGCCCGAACCCACTGGCGTTGAAAAGCCAGGGGATGAGGTGTGGATAGGAGTGAAAGGCTAATCAAACTCGGAGATAGCTGGTTCTCCCCGAAATATATTTAGGTATAGCCTCGTGAAGTAAGTGATGGGGGTAGAGCACTGGATGGGCTAGGGGTCTTACCGGATTACCAAACCTAACCAAACTCCGAATACCATCAACTGTTATCACGGGAGTCAGACTGCGGGTGATAAGATCCGCGGTCAAAAGGGAAAGAGCCCAGACCGCCAGCTAAGGTCCCAAAATCTACGCTAAGTGGAAAACGATGTGGAAATGCCCAGACAACCAGGAGGTTGGCTTAGAAGCAGCCACCCTTTAAAGAAAGCGTAATAGCTCACTGGTCGAGTGGGTCTGCGCGGAAAATGTAACGGGGCTAAGCGTAGTACCGAAGCTGCGGATTTGATCCTTAAGGATCAAGTGGTAGGGGAGCATTGTGTAAGCCTGCGAAGGTCGACCGCGAGGACGGCTGGAGGTATCACAAGAGATTATGCTGACATGAGTAGCGAAAAACAAGGTGAGAAACCTTGTCACCGAAAACCCAAGGTTTCCTACGTAAAGGTAATCTGCGTAGGGTTAGTCGGTCCCTAAGGCGAGGCCGAAAGGCGTAGTTGATGGGAAACGGGTTAATATTCCCGTACCACCTGTTGTTGCGATGGGGGGACGGAGTAGGGTAGACGATCCAGGCGCTGGTTGTCCTGGTTTAAGGTCGTAGGCGGGAAGAGGAGGCAAATCCCTTCTTCCATTCAACGCTGAGAACTGATGACGAGGGGGTATCCCCGTAAAGTCGTCGATCCCATGCTTCCAAGAAAAGCCTCTAAGCTTCAGACAGCAGGTGACCGTACCGTAAACCGACTCAGGTGGGTGAGGATAAATGTCCTAAGGTGCTTGAGAGAACACTGGTTAAGGAACTCGGCAAAATGATACCGTAACTTCGGGAGAAGGTATGCCCCTCCAGGTGTAGCGATTCGCACGTGAAGCTAGGGGGGGTCGCAGAGAAATGGCGGTAGCGACTGTTTACTAAAAACATAGGACTCTGCAAAGTCGCAAGACGACGTATAGGGTCTGACGCCTGCCCGGTGCCGGAAGGTTAAGGGGATTTGTTAGCCGCAAGGTGAAGCTTTGAACCGAAGCCCCGGTAAACGGCGGCCGTAACTATAACGGTCCTAAGGTAGCGAAATTCCTTGTCGGGTAAGTTCCGACCTGCACGAATGGCGTAACGATTTCCGCGCTGTCTCAACCAGTGGCTCAGCGAAATTGAATTCTCGGTGAAGATGCCGAGTACCCGCGGTAAGACGGAAAGACCCCGTGCACCTTTACTACAGCTTGACAGTGACATTCGAATAAGTTTGTGTAGGATAGGTGGGAGGCTTTGAAGCTGGGACGCTAGTCTCGGTGGAGCCAACCTTGAAATACCACCCTGGTTTGTTTGGATGTCTAACCCAGGCCCGTCATCCGGGTCGGGGACACTGTCTGGTGGGTAGTTTGACTGGGGCGGTCGCCTCCCAAAGAGTAACGGAGGCGCGCGAAGGTTCCCTCAGGCTGATTGGAAACCAGCCGTAGAGTGTAAAGGCATAAGGGAGCTTGACTGCGAGACCAACAAGTCGAGCAGGTACGAAAGTAGGTCTTAGTGATCCGGCGGTTCTGTATGGAAGGGCCGTCGCTCAACGGATAAAAGGTACGCCGGGGATAACAGGCTGATCTCCCCCAAGAGTTCACATCGACGGGGAGGTTTGGCACCTCGATGTCGGCTCATCGCATCCTGGGGCTGAAGTAGGTCCCAAGGGTTTGGCTGTTCGCCAATTAAAGCGGTACGCGAGCTGGGTTTAAAACGTCGTGAGACAGTTTGGTCCCTATCTACCGTGGGCGCAGGATACTTGAGAAGAGTTGACCTTAGTACGAGAGGACCGGGTTGAACGTACCTCTGGTGTTCCAGTTGTTCCGCCAGGAGCAGTCGCTGGGTAGCTATGTACGGAAAGGATAACCGCTGAAAGCATCTAAGCGGGAAGCCTCCTTCAAGATTAGGTATCCCTGGGAGCAATCCCCTGAAGACCCGTTGTAGACCACAACGTTGATAGGCCGGGTGTGTAAGCGCAGCAATGCGTTCAGCTTACCGGTACTAATCGGTCGTGAGGCTTGACCATAAAAATTAACTGAAGGGGGGGCTGGTCCTCCAGCCCCCCTGATATAAACTGCCAAAGCTACCGACAGATCGAAGAGCATGCAATTGTAACGGTTGCACGGGACGAAAGTCCCAGTGCAGCTCATAGAGAGATTCGCGCGAAAGCGCAAAGAGTTTCTCTGTGGCGATGCCGAGAGGGCCACACCCGTTCCCATCCCGAACACGGAAGTTAAGCCTCTCAGGGCCGATGGTACTGCACTGGTAACGGTGTGGGAGAGTAGGTCGCCGCAGGGAATTTAATAGAAAGCCCCGCCTGGTTATTCCAGCGCGGGGCTTTTGTTTTTCTGCTCACCTGTCTAAGAAAGAGCCCCGCTAGAATTCCTTCCGGCGGGGCGTCTTTTGTTCCTCCCTCCACAATTCAAGATCACATGATAATATTCTAACGGTACCTCTCATCCACGCGTTCTTACCATCATCTTAGCTGCGGAGTTCGGAGGGTGCGACATGAACAAAGTCTTTCGCATCGTCGTTGTGCTCATCGCTATCCTGTTCGGCCTCAATACAATCTATGGTTGTCATTGGTGGCAACCGCCTGCCCCTCCTGGCTTACCCAAACTGCCTCCAGTTCCGGTTCCCTAGTTCCCTGGCTTCACGTTGCCGGCCTCCAATTGAACTTCCCTTAAGCGGAAAATCTGGTATGTTCTAGCTGTTCTGATTTTACCCAGGGAGGTGCCCATTGGAATTCAACGTCTGCCCCGCTATCGACGGGTTGAAACCCGAACGATTCTGGCGCTGCTTTGCCGAACTCTCACGCATCCCGCGCCCATCCGGGCATGAGGAGCGCGCCGCCCAGTTCGTGCTGGACCGGGCCCACTCGCTCGGCCTGCAAGCCCGCAAGGATGGCTTCGGTAACGTAGTGGTCAAAAAGCCTGCTACCAAAGGGAAGGAAGGCATTCCCTCCGTCTGTCTGCAGTCTCACCTGGACATGGTCTGTGAGAAAAACGCCACCAAGGCTCACGACTTCATGGCCGATCCCATCGAACTCGTCCGCGACGGCAACTTCCTCTCCGCGAACGATACCACCCTCGGCGCCGACAACGGTGTTGGCGTGGCCACCAGTCTCGCCATCATGGAGGATGGCGACCTCGAACACGGCCCTCTTGAGTTGCTCTTCACGGTCGAGGAAGAGACCGGGCTCACCGGGGCTCTCAATCTCACCTCCGGCCTCGTCGATAGCCGCATTCTCCTCAATCTCGATTCCGAGGATGAAGGCGTCATCTTCATCGGTTGCGCAGGCGGCCGGGATACCGTGGGGAAGTGGACCGTCGCGAGGGAAAAAATCTCTTCCGATTTCGCGCAGGTCCGCCTCATGGTGCGGGGGCTGAAAGGGGGCCATTCCGGGATCGATATCGGAAGGGGGCTTGGCAACGCCATCAAGATCCTCAACCGCGCCATCATTCAGTTGGGTGGGATCGGCTTGAGGTTGTCCTCGCTGGCAGGGGGGAACATGCGCAATGCCATTCCCCGCGAGTGCTCCGCGGTGGCGTTTATTCCCAAACAGCGGCTCGATGAGGCCAATGCGCTTGTGAAGTCACTGAACTCCACCTATAGCGCTGAGTTTGCCTCGGTAGATCCTGACCTCGAACTCACTCTCGCAGAAGAAATGGGGGGAAGTGGGGAGGTGATGACTGCCTCTCTTCAAGAGCGCCTTTGCCGCACGATCGCGGCGCTCCCGTCAGGTGTTCAGCACATGAGCGCGGATATGCCCGGTCTCGTCGAATCCTCCACCAACGTTTCCGTCATCAGGACCCACGAGGACACTATCGAACTCATCACCAGCCAAAGGAGCTCGATAGCTTCCCGCCTGGCCGAGGTAGCCGAAACGGTGGATGCGGCTCTTCGCTTGGGCGGGGCTGAGATAGAGGGGGGCTCTGGTTATCCGGGATGGAAGCCGAACGTGAACTCTCCCATCCTTGCCGTGGCAAAAGAAAAATACCGGGCCCTTTACGGAAAGGACCCCGAGGTCACCGCTGTCCACGCCGGTCTCGAGTGTGGAATCATCGGGGAGCGGATACCCGGGATCGACATGATCTCCTTTGGCCCTACGCTCCATGCAGTTCATTCTCCCGATGAGCGGATCGACATAGCCTCGGTACCGAAGTTCTGGGAGTTCCTCGTCGAGATCCTCAAAGCGGTACGCTGATAGCTCATAGAATGCAGACGAAGCGTACCTGCACCGGTAAAATAGCATTGGTGCCGGAGATCATGACCCTCTGTGTCATGACCCGGCACCTTCCCCCCATCAAACATTCCAGTGCCACATCGTGCAGCCCCGGGTCGCACTGAAACACGCGTAGGGTGTCTCCTCTCCGGTTTTCCCCCATGTCGAGTCCGTCCAGGATAACTTTTCCATTGCGCTGGCAGGATACGGTGAAGTATTCCATGGCGACCAGCCCCCTTACCCCATCCTCACCCTGTCTCTCCCCTTGAAAGGGAGGAGAACTTGTGCAGGGGTGGGGCTGTGGATACTAAGCTTGAAAAGTTAATGGTAGCTAATTTGATAAGGACTGCTGGCGGGAAGCAGGAAAAAGGGGCTACATGACCTGGACGGTCAGACCTTCTCCGGGGGCGGAGCGGTAGACGAAGGTGACGGTGGTGGCTTCTTCAAGCCACGGTTTGGTCCGATAGTTGCGGGCGAAGGTGCGCCGATAGTATCTGACCCGCTCGTCTTTGCGAACGACGGGAAGCGAGGGGAGTGGCTCTCTCGTCGCGTGCTGGGGGGGACCGAAAAAGGAGGGGAGGGTTCCGCCGGGATAACCGACGAGGCAATAGTCGAAGGCGAGGGCGTCCTGGAAGCGGGTAAGCATGTCGCCGGAGAGCCGGGTGGCTGCGAAGCCGTTGAATGCTTCGAAGAGGGCCGGGAGGGAACTGCTCCACGCCATCTCCTGGTTCTCGAAAAAGGAGGCTGCGGTGGCGAAGATGCCGGAAAGCGGAGCCTGTTCGGCCAGTACTTTCAGGGAGGTGGCGAACCTGCCGCTGTTGTACCAAAGGTCGAGCAGCCGGCTGATGTTTTCGATGGAGCGGATCTCGGCGAAGGTGAGCCACGGAGTCTGCAGCACCTTATAGGGGGCGGAATCCGAGTAGGCGTACTTTTCGCTCCGGGCGATGCTGCGCATCCGGGTCCCCTTCATCACCTTCAGCGGCTCGACCTGGATGTGGTCGGGCGCCACCTCGAAGAGGCTTTGGAGGGAGGAAAGAAAACCGGTGAACGATTCGCCGGGAAGCCCCGCCACGAGGTCCAGATGAACGGTAACCCAGGTCTCCTCTTTCAGCCGCCGTACGTTCTCGAATACTTTCTCCAGGCTCGATTTCCTCTCCACCTTGGCGAGCGTCTCTTCTCCGCCTGATTGCACCCCGATCTCGAACCGGAAGAGTTCGGGCGGCACCTCGGCGAGTAACATAATGTTCTCCTCCGTCAAAAGGTCGGCGGCGATCTCGAAGTGGAACTTGCTCTCGCGGTTGTTCTCCAGGATGAAGCGCCAGATCCTGTTGGCCCGGCCGGCGTCGTAATTGAAGGTCCGGTCCACGAACTTGATGGTCCGCACTCCCGATTTCATCAGCAGTCCCAGGTCGGCTTCGATCCTCTCATAGGAATAGGACCGCACCCCCTTTTCCAGGGAGGAGAGGCAGAAGGCGCACGAAAAGGGGCAGCCGCGGGAGGTCTCGTAGTAAACGAGCGGCTTCGAGAGATCGGCCAGTCCCGCCTGGAAAGGGGAGGGGAGGGTGTCGAGCTCCGCGATCGCCTCGGCTTCGGGATTGGCCACGGTCTCCTCATCCTCGCGGTAGCTCAACCCGGGAATGGCGTCGAGCGGTTCGCGGTTGAGCAGGGCTTCCAGGAGACGGCGGCAGGTGACCTCCCCCTCCCCGCGGACGATGCAATCGATCGCCGGGTTTTGCTGCATCAACTCGAAGGAGCCGAAGGAGACCTCGGGGCCTCCCAGTACCACGAAGAGCTGGGGATCGACCTTCTTGAGATCGGAGGCGAGCTTCAAGGTGAGCTCGGCATTCCAGATGTAGCAGGAGAACAGCGCGACGTCGGCCTTGGCATCCACCAGCCGGGAGAGAAGCTGGTCCCGGTGCTCGTTCACCGTCAGCTCGAGGATCTCGAACTCGGCGCCCGGCAGATCGGCGCAGGCGGCCGCCAGGGCGGGGAGGGCAAGGGAGGAGTGGACGTATTTCGCGTGCAGGGTGGCGAGAAGAATTTTCATGGCGGCGATTGTAGCGGAAAAGTCATTAAGGGGAAAGGTCAAAGGGATTCATTGGCGATGCGCCTTGCCGTAAAGGGCGATTTTTGCTAGTGTGCTGAGGTTACGAAATACGGTGGAGGGGCGGACGGTTTACCTAATGTGGCGGCTGCCCCCACCCCCCGCCCCCCTCCCTCAAGGGGAGGGGGAGATATATGGAAGGCGGTTCATTTATGAAGGGTAGAAAGCTTCCCAAGCTTCTGTACGCGGACAGCAAGGGGAATATCTTTGACCATCCCTACCTCAATATGGCGGGGATGAGTGCGGACGAGGCGGTGTTGCCGGAGAACGTGGAACTGATCCCGCTGCCGGAAGACAGCCGGCTCTTCACCATCCCCAATACGCCCCCCATCGCGTGGGACGGCCGCGAGCGCCGCTTCGTCACGGTCTCAAGGGTGAACGAGGGGAGGCGGAGCATTCCGGTGCAGGCGGTCTCCGCCTTCATGGCTCCGGGGTACATGCGGACCCTGTTGCCCGCCTGCGATTACTCGAAGAAAAAGGTGCACCTCCCGCTCTGGTCCTACACCGCGGTTGGGTGGGACGATGAGCGCGACTGCTTCGTGGTGGCGGCCACCCGGGTCGACGATAACGAAAACTGGCTCCCCAAGAACTACGACGACCGGAAGCTCGATCCGCTGGTCCGCAAGATGGTCGCCCAGTACCCGAAGAACCGGCTCATCGAGCAACTCTCCCGCTGCGCGGTGGACTACCACTGCTTCGCAGCCAAAAACCTCTTCTTCCGCCGCTGGGAGGCCCCCATCCCCACCTCCCCGGTCTGCAACTCGCGCTGCCTGGGGTGCATCAGCCTCCAGCCTTCCGATTGCTGCCCGTCGAACCACGAACGGATCCCCTTCGTCCCCACCCCGGAGGAGATCGTGGAACTGATGCTCCCCCACCTGAACGAGGCGCCGGAGCCGATCGTCTCCTACGGCCAGGGGTGCGAGGGCGACCCGATCATGCAGGCGGACACCATCGCCGAGGCGACCAGAAGGCTCAAGGCAGGCACCTCGCGGGGCACGGTCAACTTCAACTCGAACGGCTCCTTCCCCGACCGCGTCCGGATGCTCTGCGACGCCGGGATGGACTCCATGCGCTTTTCGATGAACTCGGTGCAGGAAGAGTTCTACAACCGGTACTACCGCCCCAAAGGGTACACCTTTGCCAACGTGGTCGAGTCGGTGAAGGCTGCCAAGGAAAAGGGGCTCTTCACCATGATCAACTACCTGGTCTCTCCCGGGGTGACGGACAGTCCGCAAGAGGTCGAGGCGCTCCTTCGCTTCATCGGGGAGACCGGCGTCGATATGCTGCAGATGCGTAACCTTTCGATCGATCCCGCCTTCTACAACGAGAGGATGGGAGTGACTCAGAAGGGCATCGGCATGTACCGGCTGCTGGAGGTTATCAAGAAGGAGTATCCCAAGATCCAGTACGGCTACTTTAACCGCACTAAGGAGCGCTTCTATCCGGACGGCTATGAGACGGGATGGCCGATCAAGGAAAAGGGCAGGAAAAAGTAGGTTCAGTCAGGTGCAAGCTTTCAAAGATAAAAGTGATGTACCGGGGTTTCGCCTTCGTTCGTGAGTCAAATCCCCCCTGTCCCCCCTTCGCAAAGGGGGGGACCTGATTTCAATAGCTCTCCCAGGAATTGACGAAACATCCTTTCACCAGGGGGAGCGTTTTCCCGGCAGATCTAGCCGGTGCGCGGAAGCAACCTGCATACGGAGGTCATGTGAGCACCATCTCCATCATCACGCCGAGCTATCTGATCAAGAAGAAGACCGATCACGCCAAGGGGATCAAGCTACTGGAGAAGCTCGGCTTCCAGATCCTCAACCCGGCCTGCCCCACGGTGCTTCCGTCGCCAGCCGAGAAGGCGGAGCAGATTCACTGCCTCTTCCGCGACCCCGGCACCGATATCATCCTCGCCCAGCGCGGCGGCTACAGCGCGATGAAGTCGCTTCCGTTCCTCGACTTCGAACTGATCGGGAACCATCCCAAGATCCTTGCCGGCTTCAGCGACCTGACCGCGCTCTTGAACCCCATCTACGAGCGGACCGGGATGGTGACCCTGCACTCGCCGATGGTCATCAACCTCGACGCCCCCACCGATTTCACGGTGAAATCCTTTCTGAACGCCCTCAACCGCTACCCGGAGAAAAACCTCCTCAAGGGTGCGCCGGTCAAGGTCTACCGCCACGGCGTCGCCGAAGGGGTCCTCAAGGGTGGGAACCTCATCACCCTCACCGCCCTCATCGCCACCAACTGGGAGACCAATCTGGAAGGCTCCATCCTCTTCCTGGAGGACGTGGACGAGAAGCTCCACCAGGTCGACCGCTACCTGACCCAGTGGATCCTCACCGGCAAGCTCAAAGGGGTGCGGGGGATCATCCTCGGCGACTTCCGCGGGATCAAGAGCCCGCAGGTGTACCAGATCCTCTCCTCGCAGATGGAGCTGGACATCCCGGTCATCCACTGCCCGTTCATCGGCCACGTCCCCAACAAGATCACCCTCCCGGTGGGCGCCGAGGTCGAGCTGAACACCCAGAAGAAGCAGCTCCTGATCCGCAACATGGCTTGGCCCGGAGATACGGCATGAATGTCGTCTGGCTCGGGCTGATCACCGTCAGCGTCGTCTTCGCCATCTTCACCGGCAACCTCGAGCCCTTCACCAAGGCGATCTTCGATGGCGCCAAGCAGGCGGTCGAGATATCGCTCTTTCTTCTGGGGATCGTCTCGATCTGGATGGGGATCACCAGGATCCTCGAAGACTCCGGCCTCATCTACCGGATCGCCCACCTCTTCAAGCCGCTCATCTCCCGTCTCTTCCGCGGTATCCCCGACGACCATCCCGCGGTCTCCGCCATCACCCTCAACGTCCTGGCCAACGTCTTCGGCCTGGGCAACGCCGCCACTCCCTTGGGGATCAAGGCGATGCAGGAGCTCGACACCCTCAACGAGGAGAAGGGGACCATCACCTTCGAGATGATGATCTTCACGGTGATCAACACCGCCAGCGTGCAGCTCATCCCCTTCTCGCTGATCGGCATCCTGGCGAGTTTCCACGCCAAGAACCCGACCGCCATCGTGCTCCCGGTCATGATCGCCACCATCATCCACGCGAGCTCCGCGGTCGCCGTCCTCTTCGCCTTCAGGAGGGTGCTCAAGTGACCGAGTACGTCAACTACATCTCGCTCCTCTTCATCCCGCTCTTCATCCTCTTCACCATCTGGTACGGGACCTTCAAGAAGATCCGGGTCTACGACTCCTTCATCGCGGGGGCCAAGGAAGGGCCCAAGGTCATCCTCAACATCTTCCCCTACCTGGTGGGGATCTTCATCGCCATCAAGGGGTTCCAGGCCTCGGGCGCCTTCGATTACCTCAAGAACTGGTTCTACCAGATCTTCTCCTTCCTCGATATCCCGATCGAGGTGGTCTCCATGTCGCTTATCAAGCCGCTCTCCGGATCGGCCGCCACCGCCCTTTTCACCGATATCGTCAAGACCACCGGCCCCGAGTCGATGGCGGCCAAGATGACCGGCGTGATCGTGGGGAGCGCCGAGACGACCTTCTACGTCCTGGCCGTCTACCTGGGGGCGGTGAACATCAAAAAGAGCCGCTACCTGGTGCCGGTCTGCCTGATCGGGGACTTCATCGGCATCGTGGTGGCGGTAACCGTCGCGAGGTACTTCCTGTAATGTGCAGACTCCTTGGCATCACCAATTTCGACTACTCCATTCACGGCCACCTGGTCGACAACTTCTGCGAGCTCGCCCGCAGCGGCGTGGTGATGGCCGAGGACCCTCCCGGCCACGAGGACGGCTGGGGGATGGCCTACTACGTGGAGGGGAAGCTCGTGGTGGAGAAGAGCGGCGAGAGCCTCCTCAAGGAGAGGGCGCGGGTCGTGGAACCTCTCAAGCGGCTCGGCCGGACGCCGGTGCTGATCCTGCACCTGAGGAAATCCGCCTGGAAGGACAGCTCCTCCACCCGCCACGCCCATCCCTTCCACCACGACAACGTGGTCTTCGCCCACAACGGCACCGTGTACGAATATAAGCCGCTGCTCCCCGAGATCACCCTCCCCGGGCTGGGGGGCGATGCCCTCGATACCGAGGTCTTCTTCTATCACATCATGAGCTTTCGCGAGCACGGCCTGGCTCCCGCCTTCCGGCAGAGCGTGGCGAGGATCAAGCAGGGGCTCCGCTATTCCGCCCTCAACTGTCTCTTCAGCGACGGCACAACCCTCTACGCCTACCGGGACTTCACCAAGGAGCCCGATTACTACTCGCTCTACAAATCCCTCTCCCCCTCCTCCTCGCTGGTCTGTTCCGAGCCGCTCGACGACCGCCACGAGTGGGTGGCGATGGAGAAGGGGGAGTTTATCGAGCTCCCGGCCGCCGCTATCCGCTGATTGACCCCGTTTGTCCCACCCAGGCCCGCGTTGTCCCGCTACGGGACAGCCGGGTTCCCCTCCTTCCAGCCTAACCTCCCAAAATTGCAGCAGTTACTTCGTTGGCATCCATCCTGAAAGATATAAAGGCAGCAACGGTGCGGTCTCCCTTCATTGTCCCCTCGCGGGACACGGGTCTGCCGCCACCGGGAGCGCAGAGTCCAACCAAGCTGCAGCTAAATTTCAGGGGGGGGGCAGATGAAATACAAAACGATTACCGGTGACGGCGTAGAAGTATTTTCGCGGGAAGAACTGGAGACCCGGCTGGGGGACGCCATTCCGGTCGACCAGATCGTGGAGATCTTCCTGGTGAGCGGGGCCAATCACCTGGCGAGCCTCAAGGAGGCGGTGGCGGAGGGGGACGTGGACAACTTTCTCGCCATCGCGCACACCTTGAAAGGGACCGCGGCTTCCCTGGCAGCCCACCGGATGGAGGCGGTCACCACGGCGATGGAGTCCATTGCCATCCTCGGGTCGCTCGCGGGAGCGCGGGAACTGGTGAGCCTTTTGGAGCTGGAGTTCGAGGCGTTCAAGGAAGCGGTGGCTGGCCGCTGAGGCACCTAGCCCGATGGAGGAAGAGACAATGGCATTTTCCGGCACTCTGCTGGCCCGGTTGCAGACCACCGAAGCGGCGATGGAGAAGTCGCTCATCAAGGACGTGAGGAAGGTCTTTGCCGAGCTCCTCGGCATGGACCACCTGCTGCACCTGCCGATCTCGGTGGACCCGGCCAGTAACTTCAGCGACTGCATCAGCGCCTTGGTGGGGCTCGCCGGGGACTATAACGGCCTGGTCAGCCTGCACGTCCCCAATGCGCTGGCCATCAGGCTGACCTCGCAACTCCTTGATACCGCCGATCCGAGTGAGGAGGAGGTGGAGGACGCCCTGGGTGAGATGGCCAACATCCTGGCCGGCGCTTTCAAACAGCACCTCTCCGCCAACAGCCTCGCCGTGAGACTCTCGACCCCCTCGATAGTCTCCGGGAAGCAGTATGTGATCCATGTGGCCAAGAAGCCCGAGGTGATGACGCTACTCTTCGACTCCGAGGAGGAATGGTTCATGGCGGCATTGGCGCTGGAGAACTGACGATTATGACTGAGGCCGGCACCTTCCAATAGTGGTTTCAAACTCCGTTCATACATACGCTGACAGCTGTTGTAGTGAATGAAGCGGGTAGATACACAGTTGTGGGGAGCCAGTATCTCTACTTTGATCTTCAAAAGTAAAAGAACGGAAAATATGCGATTGGAAATTATTGAAGATATGTCCGGCTGGATGAATATTTGACAAAAATAATACTCGTCTCCCGCCAATGTTATCAATCGCTTGAATGCCTCTCCTGTCTCATCCGGTAAAAAGCGGTCATTGTCCCCTCAAGATATTTACCCGTCAATCCGATTCTACGAAAAACCAGCTAGAGACAAACGAAATGTCCGCTGAGTAGTTATTAGCCTTTCCGCTCTTTCATACACTCCCTCGCGGGGATGGACGCCCGGCGGAACCGTTTTTTGCAGTTTAGACAGATGGAGGATTCCACCATGAAAACGTTTACCCGCCTCGGTTCCATCTTAATCGCCTTGACGATGCTGCTGGCGATCTGGTCACCCTGCTACGGAGACGAACCACCCATCGCCGACATCTACGACGGCATCACCACCGGCGGCGTGTTCATTCCCGGCGGAGGTTCCAACACCGGCCCCGACACCTTTACCTACACCTTCACGGCCACCCACTCCAACACTGCGCTCACCTTCCTCTTTAGAAACGACCCCAACTTCTTCACGCTCGACAACGTGAGCCTGAAGCCCGCGGGAGGGGGGAGCGAGATGCTCATCAACGGCAACTTCGAGGGAGGCTCGGCCGTGGGGAACCCGGACCAGCCGGCCTCTTGGGCGCTGGTGGGAACCCAGGGGCTGGATGCCGCCGGGGTGCTTTCCTCCGGGACCTGGTACGACGGTGCAGTGGGGGGATTCGACGGCATCATGCAGGTAATGCCGACCACCGTCGGGCAGAACTATACGCTTACCTTCGACCTCTCCAACGGCCAGTGGAGCGGGCAGGGGATCACCGAGATCCTCGTCTACGCCGGCGCGGTACCAGCGGGGTACACGGTGACCCCGACCACCAACGCCGCTTCCGGCATCTCCGCCACCGGCGCCGCCCTGAACGGCACGGTGAGCGACAACGGGGCCAACACATCGGTGAGCTTCAACTACGGCACCACCACCGGCTACGGGACCAACGTGGCGGCCACCACCGGCGGCACCATCCTCTCCGGGGCCGGGAGCACCGACGTGGCGGTCACCCTCAATTCCCTTACCTGCAACACCACCTACCACTACCAGGTCCAGGCGGCGAACGCCAACGGGACCACCTTCGGCGGCGACCAGAACTTCACCACCTCGGCCTGCGCGACCAACTACACGGTCACCTACAACGGAAACGGCAACAGCGGGGGAAGCGCCCCGGCCGACGGGAGCAGCCCGTACCTGAACGGCGCCACGGTGACCGTGCTGGGGGCGGGGAGCCTCACCAGGAGCGGCTACCAGTTCGCCGGGTGGAATACGGCGGCTAACGGGAGCGGCACCTCGCGGGCGGCCGGTGCCACCTTCACCATGGGCTCCTCGAACGTCACCCTCTATGCCCAGTGGAGCGCCCTTTCCTCCAACGCCAACCTGGGCGCCCTCGCCGTCTCGAGCGGCACCCTCACCCCAACCTTCGCCGCGGGAACCACTTCCTACACCGATGCGGTGGCCAACGGGGTCTCCTCGCTCACCGTGACCCCCTCGGTCGCCGATTCCACCGCCACGGTGACCGTCAACGGGACCTCGGTGACCAGCGGCAACGCCTCGCAGCCGATCCCGCTCTCCATCGGGAACAACACCGTCACCATCCAGGTCACCGCCCAGGACGGCAGCACCAAGAGCTACACCATCACGGTGAACCGGGACGGCATCGCCCAGAACATCAGCTTCGGCACCGCCCCAGCGCTGGTGGTGGGGGGAACCGGCCAGGTGAGCGCCACCGGGGGCGGATCGGGGAATCCGGTTACCTTCAGCTCCACCACCCCCGCGGTCTGCACGGTGAGCGGCACCACCGTCACCGGGGTAACCGCCGGGAGCTGTACGGTGGCCGCCAACCAGGCCGGAGGGGGGAACTACGACGCGGCAAACCAGGTGACCCAGAGCATCACGGTCGGCAAGGGAAGCCAGACCCTCACCTTCAGCCAGCCGGGCGCCGCCACCTACGGGGGGGGCACGGTGGATCTTTCGAGCTACGCGGCCGCCGGGGCCTCCACGAGCCCGGTCACCTTCAGCATCGTCGCCGGGGGGACCGGGAGCGGGACCCTGTCGGGGGCCAACAACAAGACCCTCACCATCACCGGGGCGGGGACCATCGTGATCCAGGCGGACCAGGCGGCCGACGCCAACTACAACGCGGCCACCCCGGTGCAGCGGACCGTGACCGCCGACAAGGCGGCCCAGACCCTCACCTTCAGCCAGCCGGGCGCGGCCACCTACGGGGCCGGAACGGTAGACCTCTCGTCCTACGCGACTCCCGGGGCCTCCACGAGCCCGGTCACCTTCAGCATCGTCTCCGGGGGGACCGGGAGCGGGACCCTGTCGGGGGCCAATAACAAGACCCTCACCATCGCCGGGGCGGGGACCATCGTGATCCAGGCCGACCAGGCGGCTGACGCCAACTATACGGCGGCTGCGCCGGTGCAGAAGACGCTCACCGTCAACAAGGCCAACCAGCCTCTCGCCTTCTCCCAGCCGGCCGCGGTCACCTACGGGGGGAGCGCGGACCTTTCGGCCTACGCCACCTCCGGCGGCTCCAGCAGCCCGGTCACCTTCAGCATCGTGACCGGGGGGGCCGGGAGCGGATCCCTCTCCGGTACCAGCAACAAGACGCTGGCCGCCACCGGCGCCGGGACGGTGACGATCCAGGCCGACCAGGCCGGGGATGCCAACTACAACGCCGCCACCCCGGTGCAAAGGACGGTGACGGTGAACAAGGCGACCCTCACGGTCACCGCCGATGCGGTGGGCAAGAGCTACCAGGGCACCGATCCCGCGCTCACCTACTCGTACGCCGGCCTCACCAACGGCGACACCGCGGCGGTCATCACCGGGGCGCTTACCCGCGCCGCGGGGGAGACGGTGGCGGGAAGCCCCTACGCTATCGGGCAGGGGAGCCTCTCCGCAGGGGGGAACTACACCATCTCCTATACCGGGGCTAACTTCACCATCACCAAGGCCACCCCGACCATCACCTGGCTCACCCCGTACCCGGTCCCGTCCGGGACCACGCTGGACATCCGCCAGCTGAATGCAACCGCATCGGTCGCCGGTACCCTGGTCTACGCGCCAGCCGCGGGTGCCACGGTCTCCGCCACCCAGACCCTGAACGTGACCTTTACCCCGGCCGACTCCTCCAACTACAACGGCGCGAGCGCCAGCGTCTCCCTGGCGGTCAACAAGCAGACCCAGGCCATCACCTTCCCGGCGCCTCCCGCCAAGGTACTGACCGATCCCTCCTTCTCGCTTTCGGCCAGCGCGACGAGCGGTCTCACGGTGAGCTACACGAGCTCCAACCCTGCGGTCGCCACCGTTTCCGGCTCCACGGTGACCATCGCCGGCGCCGGTACCACCACCATCACCGCCTCGCAGGCGGGTAACGCCACCTACGCGGCCGCGGCCGACGTGAACCAGCCGCTCACGGTAGGCTACGCGGCCACCGCTCCCGTCCTCACCCTCTCGACACTCAGCGACGGCTCCCGCACCAGGAACCAGACCCTCAACGTGACCGGGAGCGCCACCGCGGTCAACGGGGTCCGCTCGGTGACCGTGAACGGTACCCAGGTCACCCTCGGCGCGGGGAATTCCTTCTCGGCGGCCCTCGGCTTGAGCGAGGGGAGCAACGTCATTACCACCACCGCCGTGGACGCCGGCGGGCTCGAGACCAGCGACAGCCGCACCATCATCCTCGACAGCACCGCCCCGGTGATCGCCGTGGCCTCGCCCGCCGACAACAGTGCGCTGTCGGCCACCTCGGCGACGGTCACCGGCTCCCTCGACAACCCCGGCACCGTCCAGCTGACCGTGAACGGCGGGACCCCGGCCGCCGCCACCATGACCGGCAACTCCTTCAGTGCCGCCGTCAGCCTGGCCGCCGGACTCAACGACATCCAGATCACCGCCACCGACCTGGCCGGCAACAGCTCGAGCGTCCACCGCGCGGTAGTTTCTGACACCGTCAACCCGTCCCTCTCGGTGGTCTCCCCCTCCCAGGACGTGAGCGTGGATGCTTCCACCGTGGAGCTGCAGGGGAGCGTATCCGACAGCGGCACCCCGGCGACCGTCTCGATCACCATGGACGGGGAGACCTACTGGCCGGCGGTGACCTCCGGCTCCTTCCAGCAGGCGCTGAGCCTCCCGACCGCCAAGAGCTACGCCATCACGGTGACCGCCACCGATCAGGCGGGGAACCAGGTCTCGGTGGTGCGTAACGTGATCAGAAGGGGGACCCCGGCCGTCACCTGGTCCTCCCCCTCCACCATCGTCTACGGGACACCCCTCTCGGGAAGCAAGCTCAACGCCAGTGCCGATGTCGCCGGGGGCTTCAGTTACACCCCCGCGGCCGGGACCGTGCTGTCGGCGGGGAGCGGCCAGAGCCTGAGCGTCACCTTCACCCCGGCCGACACGGTGAATTACGCACCGGTGACCAGGACGGTGACCATCGACGTGAGCCAGGCGCTGCCGAGCGTCTCCTGGCCGGCCCCGGCGCCCATCGTTTATGGCACCGCGCTCTCCCCGGCCCAGCTCAACGCCACCTCCGGCGTCGCCGGCAGCTTCCACTACACCCCCTCGGCGGGCACCGTGCCGGCCGGTGGCACCCAGACCCTGACCACGGTGTTCGTCCCCACCGACACGGTCAACTACGCCACCGTCACCCTCGAAGTCTCCCTCACCGTGCAGAGGGGGACCCCGGTGGTAACCTGGGTTGCCCCGGCTCCCATCGTCTACGGCACCTCCCTTTCGTCGGCCCAGTTGAACGCCAGCGCCAACGTGGCGGGAACCTTCAGCTATTCCCCGGCGGCCGGGACCATGCCGGCTGCCGGCAACGCCCAGACGCTCACCGCTACCTTCACCCCGGCCGACGGCGCGAGCTTCAGCCCGGTCACCGCCACGGTAGCGATCGACGTCCAGAAGGCCCCGCAGGCCATCGCGTTCCAGGCGCCAGCCGGCAAGACGCTGGGCGGTGCCGATTTCCAGCTGAGCGCGGCGAGCAGCAGCGGCCTGCCGGTCTCCTTCGCCAGCTCCGACAGCTCGGTGGCCACCGTCACCGGATCGACGGTCACCATCACCGGGGCCGGCAGCTGCACCATCACCGCGAGCCAGGCAGGCAACGGCAACTGGGCCCCCGCTCAGCCGGTTAACCAGACGCTGGTAGTCCGCTACGGCTCCCAGCCCCCCCAGTTGACCGTCTCCGCTCTTCCCGACGGTACCATCACCCACGTCGCCACCCTCAACCTGACCGGGCACGTCTCCAGCTCCAACGGCATCAAGGCGGTGCTCGTTAACGGCGCCGCGGTGACGGTGGCATCGGACGGAACCTTCTCCTTCGCCGGCGTGATGAGCGAGGGGAGAAACCTCTTCCTCACCGAGGCGATCGATCAGGGTGGGCTGGAGAGCACCGACACCCGCACTGTCACCCTGAAGAGCACCGCCCCCGGGGTCACCGTCGCCTCGCCGGCCGACAACAGCTCGCTGCCGGCCACCTCGGTGACCCTGACCGGACAGCTCGACTGCGACGGGACCGTGAGCGTCACCGTCAACGGCGGGACTCCCCAGCTGGCCGCCATGGACGGCACCTCCTTCAGCGCCACCCTCAACCTGGCCGACGGGGTCAACACCCTGCTGGTTACCGGGACCGACTTGGCCGGCAACGTCTCGACCGTGAAGCGGACGGTGATCTCCGACACCAGCCGGCCGGCCCTGGCCATCACCTCGCCCGCGGCCGACGGCACCGTCAACGCCGCCAGTCTGCTCCTCGCCGGCACCGTCTCCGACAACCTCGGCGCGGTAACGGTGACCGTCTCGGTGGACGATCAGCTCTTCACCCCGCCGGTCGTCAACGGGGGCTTCCAGCAGGCGATCCCGCTTCCGATCGCCAAGAGCTACGCCATCACGGTGACCGCCGCCGACCAGGCGGGCAACAGCGTCACCACGGTTAGGAACGTCATCCGTCCCAAGATTCTCGGAGACCTGAATTTCGACGGCAAGGTCGATATCGCCGACGCCCTGATCGCGCTCCAAATGTCGGTGGGAATGCGCACGCCAACCACGGCCGAGCTCCAGGCGGGCGATGTGGCCCCCCTGGTGGACGGGGCTTCCCAGCCCGACGGGGTGGTCGACGTCGAGGACGCCTACGCGATTCTGAAAAAGGCCGTAGGGCTGATCAACTTCTAAGAGAGGTACGTCATGATACAGCTTAGACACATGCTGCTCGCCCTGTTGTTCCCGCTGCTGTTCAGCGGCTGCGGCGACTACCATCCATCCTCCACCGCCGCACAACCGACCAGGGTCAACGGGGTGGCCTCCAAAGGGATCTTCACCAGCGGCATGGTGAGCATCTATTCCCTGGTGGACGGCAAACGGGGATCCCTCCTCAAGCAGGTCCCCATCAGCACCTTCGGGACCTACTCGGCCAATCTCGGGAGCTACGTGGGGCCGGTGGTGGCCGAGGCGAGCGGGAGCTACCTGGACGAGGCGACGGGGAGCACCCTGCAGGTGCCGGCCGCGGCGCCGATCCGGGCGGCGCTTCCGCTGGCCCAGGGGACGGTGGACCTCCCGGTCACCGCGCTGACCGAGATAGCCGTCCAGAAGACCGGGGGCTCCTACACGCCGGAGGCGATCCAGACCGCCAACTCGGTGGTTTCCGATCTCTTCAAGGTGGACATCATCAAAACCGAGCCGGTGGCCGCCACCGCCGAGGCCCTGAACGGCGCCTCGGCCGACCAGGCCACCTACACCCTGGCCCTGGCCACCATCTCCCAGCTCTCCCAGGACAACGGGAGCTCGCTCGCCACCACCCTCTCCGACGTGGCCGAGCATATCGACGTGGCGACCAGCTCCATGAGCAGCTCCACCGCGGCGGCGCTGCAGGGGGCGCTCACCAGCTTCACCGGCAACAGCCAGAACCAGACCGGCATCACCGACCCCTCGCAGTCACCCCTGGCCCAGGTGGGGACCCGCACGATCCAGGTGACCATGGCGCTCCCCGCGGGGCTCACCATCGGCGGGATGCAGGCCACCATCGCGCTGCCGTCGGGAGTGACCCTCAACCCGGGGAGCCCGGCCTTGACCGGCGCCGCCGTGGGATCCATCCTGCAGACCAACCCCGGCGCCGCCTCGCTCAGGGTGGGGATCCTCTCCACTACCGGCTTCGCCTCGGGGAACGTCCTGACCTTCACCTGTTCGGTTCCTTCCCAGCAGGCCGTCCCGCTCCCCGCCGACTTCACCCTCTCCTCGGTGAAGGTGCTGGATTCCTCGGCGTCGGTGCTGGCGGTCACTCCGGCCCTGACGGTCACCTCGCTCAGCTCCTCGTCGGCCAGCGCCGGTACCAGTTACAGCGTGACGTTGAGCCTGCCGGCCGGTGTTTCGCTGGTGGGAGGGGTGCAGGGGACCGTGACCCTGCCGGCCGGTTTCACCCTGAACCCTGGCTCCGCTACGCTGACCGGTTCGGCGGTGGGGGCACTGCTGGAGACCAATCCTTCCACCGGCTCCTTCGTGTTCGGGATCGCGGCGAGCCACGGCTTCGCCTCCGGGCCCTTCCTGACCTTCGCCTGCACGCGGAGCTCGGCGGGAAGCGCCCCCGAGGCCGCCTCGTTCATCCTCTCCGGGGTGCGGATAGTCGACGCCGGGGGCGCCACCCTTCCGGCCCAGATCACCGTGACGGTCAACTAGCGAAAGGGGGACGCGATGAGAAAAAGGATCTTGCTGATGGGGCTTTGCCTCGGCGCCATGCTGACAGGCAACGCCTGGGGGGATCAGAAACTGCTGGTGACCGACATCCTCAACGGCGGTGAGGCGGAGCTGCAGGTGGGATACGACTACCGGTATGCGAACCCGACCCTGGTGGGAGGCGGAAAGATCACCGAGAGCCGTTACCAGTCCACCGTCTCGGGGGGAATCGGGGTGGCGAAGGGGGTGGAGCTCACTCTCTCGGTTCCGTCGGTGTTCCGGGCCCGCGAGCTCGGGGCGGACGGGGTGGAGAGCCACGACGGACTGGGGGACCTGACCGCCGGAGCCTCCTTTTCCCTCCCCTCCTCGGGGGCGCTTGCGCTAGCCGCCGGTCTGGGGGTGAAGTTCGACACCGCGGGGACCCGTAACGCGGGAACCGGCGGCACCGACTTCATTCCGCTGCTGGCCGCCAGTTACCGGCTGGAGCAGCAGGTCACGCCGTACCTTTACTACCGGCCGGTCCTGCGCGGCCAGGGACATCCCGACACCCACAGTCTTGCGCTGGGGGCGGAGAAGGCGTTCGGCAGGCGATTCACCCTGGACGGTAAGCTCGCTGCCGATTTCGAGACGGCGGCGGGGGACCGCACCTCCTGGCAGGAGTACGCCGTCGACCTCACGGGATATCTGCAGATGTTCCCCAACGTCTACCTGCTCCCGAACCTCGGCGCTTTCCAGCATTCCCGCCGCACGGTCGGGAACGAGAAGGAGCAGTCAGTGGCGGGATTCACGGGCGGGATGGCCCTTTACTGCTACTTTCCGTAACTCAGGAGCCACAGGTTCCTGCCGATTAAAACGGCCCTCGTCGGAAATCTTCCCCGGCGAGGGCCGTTTTTCGTTCCCGGCTCCCCGTCGCCTTTACCCGGCCGGCCGGGGGCTTTTGTGGCGAGTGGCGGTAATGCCGTTTTGGCCCGGCGGTAATGCTGACGTCATTAAAACAGCAGGAGTAGCCCCTTAAATCGTTTAAACCCTCTGTTTCCGTACCGATCCCGCTTGACAAAGTGTTTATGGTCATATAGAACATCGTTATTTTAAAGGATGCGGCGATTGGCTTTTTACGGCCCGCGGCTCGATGCGGAGGCGAAAGGTAGCGAAAGGAGGGCGTGATGGCGAAGGACCAGAGAGAGGAGTTCGATTTTTCCCGGCTCCTGAAGCAAAAGGGGGTCTCCCGCAGGGACTTCCTCAAGTTCTGCACCGGCGTGACGGCCGCCTTGGCGCTGCCCGCCAGTTTCGTTCCCAAGGTCGCCGAGGCGCTGGAGGGGGCCAAGCGGCCGACCCTGGTCTGGATGGAGTTCCAGGACTGCGCGGGCGATACCGAGGCGCTCCTCAGGGCGGCCAACCCGACGGTGGCCGAGCTGATCCTCGACATCCTCTCGGTCGACTACCACGAGACGGTGATGGCCGCGGCCGGATTCCAGGCCGAGGAGGCGCTCGCCAAGGTGGTCAAGGAGGAGAAGGGGAAGTACATCGCCATCGTGGAGGGATCGATCCCCCTGAAGGACAACGGGGTCTACTGCTGCGTGGCCGGTAAGAGCGCCCTCCAGAGCGCCCGCGAGGTCTGCGGCAACGCGCTTGCCACCATCGCGGTCGGCACCTGCGCAAGCTACGGCGGGCTTCCCGCGGCCAAGCCCAACCCGACCGGCGCGGTGGGGGTGAAAGAAGCGGTCCCCAGCGCCACCGTCATCAACCTCCCCGGCTGCCCGGTCAACGCCGACAACCTCACCGCCATCGTCGTCCATTACCTGGTCTTCAACAAGCTCCCCGCCACCGACAACTACGGCCGCCCGATGTTCGCCTACGGCAAAAGGATCCACGACAACTGCGAAAGGCGTCCGCACTTCGACGCCGGCCAGTACGTGGAGCGGTGGGGGGACGAGGCCCACGTGCAGGGGCACTGCCTCTACAAGATGGGGTGCAAGGGGCCGGAGAGCTACCACAACTGCCCGACCCAGCGCTTCAACGAGAAGACCTCCTGGCCGGTCGGCTCCGGCCACGGCTGCGCCGGCTGCTCCCAGCCCCAGTTCTGGGACACCATGATGCCGATGTACAACCGGCTCCCGAAGGTCCCGGGTTTCGACATCGAGCATACCGCCAACACCATCGGCATTGGGGTGGCGGTGGGTACCGCGGCAGCCTTCGCCGGACACGCGGTGATTTCCTCGTTCCGCGGCAAAGACAAGGACAAGAAGGAGGATAGTCAATGACGAAGATCGTGGTCGACCCCATCACCAGGATCGAGGGGCACTTGAGGATCGAGGCCGAAGTCTCCGGCGGGAAGGTGACCGACGCCTGGTCGAGCTCCACCATGTTCCGCGGCATCGAGACCATCCTCAAGGGGCGCGACCCGCGCGAGGCGTGGTACTACACCCAGCGCTTCTGCGGCGTCTGCACCACGGTCCACTCGATCGCCTCCATCCGCGCCGTCGAGAACGCCCTGAAGCTCAAGGTGCCGCCGAACGCAGAGCTGATCCGCAACATCATCATCGGCATCCAGAACGTGCAGGACCACGTGATCCACTTCTATCACCTGCACGCCCTCGACTGGGTGGACATCACCTCCGGGTTAAAGGCCGATCCCGGC
Organism: Geomonas sp. Red32; assembly: GCF_023652955.1. Lineage (GTDB taxonomy): Bacteria > Desulfobacterota > Desulfuromonadia > Geobacterales > Geobacteraceae > Geomonas. The sequence goes on from NZ_JAKLOY010000013.1 coordinate 25,146, forward strand.
AAGACCGCCGCGCTGGCCGCCTCGCTCTCCGACTGGCCCTTGAACTCCGCCACCTATTTCAAAGGGGTCCAGGACAAGGTCAAGGCTTTCGTCGCCAAGGGGAGGCTCGGTCCCTTCGCCAACGCCTACTGGGGGCACCCCGCCTACCGGCTCCCGCCCGAGGCGAACCTGATGGCGACCGCCCACTACCTGGAGGCCCTGGAGTGGCAAAAGGACGTCATCAAGATCCACGCCATCCTGGGCTCCAAGAACCCGCACCCCCAGACCTTCCTGGTGGGAGGGATGTCGATCCCCATCGGCCCCGACTCCCAGAACGCGCTGAACGCCGACAAGCTGGAGACCATCAAGAGGCTTCTGGCCAAGGCGCAGGATTTCGTCGAGAAGGTCTACATCCCGGACCTTTTGGCGGTGGCCTCCTTCTACAAGGACTGGGCGGCCATCGGCGGCGGGGTGGGGAACTTCCTCTCCTACGGCGAATTCCCGGATCCCTTGAGCGGCAAGCAGTGGATCCCCCCCGGGGTCATCCTCGGCAAGGACATCTCCAAGGTGCTCCCGGTCAGCCAGGAGAAGGTCACCGAGTACGTCGACCACTCCTGGTACGAGTATCCCGGCAAGCAGGGGAAGGGGCTCCACCCCTACGACGGGGAGACCGAACACCGCTACAGCGGACCGGAACCCCCCTACAAGAACCTGGATGTGAACGGAAAGTACTCCTGGGTGAAGGCGCCCCGCTACGAGGACCAGCCGATGGAGGTGGGTCCCTTGGCCCGGGTGCTGATCGCCTACGCTTCCGGCGACAAGGCGACCCAGGAGACGGTCAACGCCGTCTTGAAGAAGCTCGGCGTGGGGCCGGAGGCGCTCTTCTCGACCCTGGGCCGCACCGCCGCCCGCGGCATCGACTGCCTCCTCATCGCCCGCCAGACCCCGAAGTGGCTCGACCAGCTGATCGACAACATCGGCAAGGGGGATCTCAGGATCCACAACGGGGAGCGGTGGGATCCCTCCTCCTGGCCCACCGAAGCCGCCGGTTACGGCTGGCACGAGGCCCCGCGCGGCTCGCTGGGGCACTGGGTGAAGATCAAGAACGGCGCCATCGAGAATTACCAGGCGGTGGTTCCCTCCACCTGGAACGCCTCCCCCCGCGACGCCAAGGGGCTCCGCGGACCCTACGAGGCGGCCTTGGTCGGGACCCCGCTGGCCGATCCGAGCAAGCCCCTGGAGATCTTGAGGACCATCCATTCCTTCGATCCCTGCCTGGCCTGCGCGGTCCACGTGCTCGACCCCGGCGGCAACGAAATGGTGCGGGTAAAGGTGCTCTAGGAGGCGAGCCATGGTAGACAGGATTGCAAGGTACGTCTGGGAAGTGCCGGTCCGGGCGAGCCACTGGGTGAACGCGGTGGCCATCGTGCTCCTCTCGGTGACCGGCATCTACATCGGAAGCCCCAGGACGCTCGGCCTGACCACCAGCGACTACGTGATGGGATGGGTCCGCTTCGTCCACTTCGTAGCCGCCTTCTGCTTCACGGTCAGCGTGGCCGCCCGCTTCTACTGGGCCTTCGCCGGCAACAAGTACGCCTCCTGGAGGGTCTTCTTCCCCCTCTACACCAAGGAGGGGCGCAAGGGGGTGCTCGAGACCTTCCGCTACTACACTTTCACCAAGCACAGCCTCCCCCCTCTTGTCGGGCACAACCCGCTGGCCGGGAGCATGTACGGGCTGATCTTCCTCCTGTACGTGGTCATGATCTTCACCGGCTTTGCCCTCTACAGCGAGCACGCTCCCGGGGGGCTTTTGTACAAGCTCTTCGGGTGGGAATTCTCCATCTTCCGCAACCAGCAGCTGCGGCTTGCCCATCATCTTATCATGTGGTTCTTCTGCGCTTTCTCGATCAACCACATCTACAGCGCGTGGCTGATGGACGCCAAGGAGCGGGGCGGGGTGATCTCCTCCATCTTCAGCGGCTACCAGATCGGCCACAAGGAAGGGGAGAGCTGACCACCGGGAACTGCCGGACCTTGGTTCTCCCCTTTGCGAAGGGGGGACAGGGGGGATTTCAGCCATGTCCGGCAGCTTGAAGTGTTTCACTCGCCGGCTTCCCCCACCCCCTCGCCCCCTCCCTCCAGGGGAGGGGGGACCGGTAGCGGTCATAACGTTTAGGCCGGGTCCGGAGCCCGGCCGGCCGGCGAAGCGCCGGCAACCATACTCAGGATTGTGCTGGATAGGAGGGAAGGGGAGGGTGTCTTCGGATGCCCTCCCCACTTCACCTTAGGGAGAGTCTATGAGCGTACTGGTACTGGGAATCGGAAACCTGGTGATGGCCGACGACGGCGTGGGGGTGAGGGTGGTCCAGCTTCTCAACGAGCGGCACCGCTTCCCGGAAGGGGTGACCGTGCTGGACGGCGGCACCCTGGGACTCGATCTCCTCCCCCAGCTCGAGGGGATCTCCAAGCTCCTGGTGGTGGATGCGGTGGAGTGCGACGGGGAGCCGGGGACCCTGGTGCGGCTGACCGGCGAGGATATCCCGCTCGCCCTGCAGACCAAGGTTTCCCCGCACCAGATGGGGCTCAAGGACCTCCTGACCGTCGCCTCCCTGATGGGGCACACGGCCAGCGAGATGGTGCTCCTCGGGGTGAAGCCCGGCAGTATCGAGATGTCGATGGAGCTTACCCCCGCCGTCCAGGCCCAGGTGGAGCCCTTGGCCGGACTGGTTCTCCAGGAGCTTCATCGCTGGGGAGCTTCCCCCTGCTGAATCCCGGCCGTCCCGCCTTCCTCTCCCCTTGGTTCACCGTCTGCCATCCCACGTAGGAGATTGCCTTATTCCTCGGCGATATTTTTTCCTGGAAAGGGTATTTTTTTCCTTTAATGTGTGGTATACACCATCCGTACTTATTTTCGCCTAGCCCCGGTATCGGGGTGCGGCTACGAACGTCCTGCCGGTCCGTGCAGATACTTCATCCCCTGACGCTGAGGTTGAGCTCATGACCCCATCCGACCTGGACGACCTGGACGACGCGGGAGGCGACATTCGCCTCACCCCCCGCCTAGGCATGCCGGCTTCCCCACCCGCCCCTCACGAGCTGAAGGCCATCTTCGGATTGGTCCAGTCCGCGACCGGCCACGATTTCAGCTCCTACAAGGAAAACACCATCCTGCGCCGCCTGCACCGGAGGATGACGGTCAACGACGTCGAGGTGGTGGCGCAGTACATCGACCTCTTGCGCGAAAATCCCACCGAGGCCGAGGCCCTCTCCCAGGACATCCTGATCGGCGTCACCAGTTTCTTCCGTGATCCCGCGGCCTTCGATGCGATCCGCGAGCAGGTCCTGCCGCAGCTGTTCTTAGGCCGGGAGCCCGGCCGTCCGGTCCGCATCTGGCATGCCTGCTGCGGCACCGGCGAGGAGGCCTATTCCACGGCCATCCTGGTCCGGGAGTTCCTCGCCGAACACCGCTTGAGCGCGAACGTCCAGATCTTCGCGACCGACATCGACGCGGCCGCCATCGACCAGGCCCGCTCGGGGAGCTACCGTGAGCAGTTCTGCCGGGGAATCAGCGACGAGAGGCTCTCCACCTACTTCACCCCGACCGAAGACGGGTGGCGCGTTCACAAGCAGTTGCGGGACATGATCGTCTTCGCCCACCACAGCCTCATCAAGGATCCCCCCTTCTCGCGGATCGACCTCCTGGTCTGCCGCAACTTCCTGATCTATGTCGATCCCGACCTGAAGAAACGGCTGATCTCGCTCTTCCACCGGGTACTGGTTCCCAACGGCTACCTCTTCCTCGGGGTGGCCGAGAGCGTCGGGGCCGACTGCGACCTCTTCTCGGCGGCGGACAAGAAGTGGAAGATCTTCTCCCGGCGCGACATCGGTACCCGGCTGGACGTCTCCATCCCGCTGCCGAACCCGCTCTGGTTCCCCCCCAAGGAACGTTTCCGGCAGCCGAGTCCGGAGGATCCCACTCCCGCTACCCTGGCCCAGAAGGCGCTCCTGGAGAGTTACGCCCCCGCGAGCGTGGTGGTGAACGAGCAGTACGAGGTGGTCCATACCTTCTCCCGGATCGCGGCCTTTCTCGAGCTCCCCATCGGCCAGCCGACCCACGACATCCTGAAAATGGCGCGCCCGGAGCTGAGGCCCGCCCTGCGCGCCGCGATCTACAAGGCGTTGACGGAGCAGACGGAAGTCGTCTTCAACAATCTCCCGGTCGAGGAGAGCGCCGACATGGCGCTGGTCAACGTGGTGGTGAAGCCGCTGGACTCCCTCCCCGGCCACGGCAAGCTCCTGCTGGTCGTCTTCGAGCCGGTCCGCTACGGCGGCGCCGCGGCCGCCCCGGCGTCCTTACCCGTCCCTTCCGAGGGGGAGGAGCGCTGGGCCATGCTGGTACGGCAGCTCGAGGAGCAGCTCCGGATCACCCACGAGCAGTTGCAGGCTACCAGCGAGCAGCTCGACAGCTCCAACGAGGAGTTCCTCTCCACCAGCGAGGAGCTCATGTCGATGAACGAGGAATTCCACTCCGCCAACGAGGAGCTCCAGTCGGCCAACGAGGAGCTGGAGACCTCCAAGGAGGAGTTGCAGTCCCTCAACGAGGAGCTCGAAAACGTCAACGACGAGTTGCAGCTCAAGGTGGAGGAGCTGAACCGGACCACCAGCCAGATGGAGAACCTGCTGGCCAGTTCCGAGATCGCCACCCTCTTCCTCGACCGCAATCTTAACCTCAAGGGATTCACCCCGGCGGCGGCTTCCCTGTTCAACCTGATCCCGTCCGATGACGGCCGGCCGCTACGGCACTTTGCCGGCAGGATCAACTGGCCCGCCTTTTCCCTGGACGCCGAACGGGTCTTGGCCGGGGAGACGGTGGCCGAGCAGGAGCTGACCTCCTTGGAGGGAGAACGCTGCTACCTCACCAGGCTTTTCCCCTTCCGCACCCAGGACGGCGGGGTCGACGGCTTGGTCGTCACCCTCGTCGACATCACCGAGCGGAAAGCGATGGAGGCCGCCCTGGTCGCGAGTACCGCCAAGCTTGAGGCTGCCCTGGCCAGCATGAGCGACGCCATCCTGATCACCGACAACAAGGGGCGGTTCCTCGACTTCAACGACGCCTTCGCGACCTTCCACAAGTTCCGGAACAAAGAGGAGTGCAGCCGCAAACTGGCCGGTTACCCCGATCTTCTGGAGGCCTTCCTCCCGAACGGCGAACCGGCCGGGATCGACCACTGGGCGGTTTCGCGGGCGTTGCGCGGCGAGAGCTGCAGCAACGTGGAGTATGGGGTGCGCCGCAAGGATACCGGCAAGAGCTGGGTGGCGAGCGTGAGTTTCGCACCCATCAGGGACGCCGCCGGGAGCATTGTCGGCTCGGTCATGACGGCACGGGACGTGAGCGAACAGAAGCGGGACGAGGTGGCCCTGAGGGAGAGCGAGGAGCGTTACCGCAGCCTGGTGAAGTCGCTGCAGGTGGCGGTCTTCGTGAACCGGCAGGGGAAGATCGCCATCGCCAACGATGCGACCGCGCGGCTCTTCGGGGTCCCCTGTGTCGACGGCCTCATCGGGCGCTCGCCGCTCGACTTCGTCCATCCCGACTTCACGGCACTCGTCGAGTCGAGGGTCTCCACGGCCATGGAAGGGGGATGCGTCCCCATCATGGAGCTCAAGGTGGTACGTTCCGGCGGCGAGGAGCGGGCGGTGGAGTCGACGGCGGTCCGCTTCCTGGACGGCAAGGAGCCCTCCATCCTCGTCATCATGCACGACGTGACCGAGCGGAGGGACCTCGAGGAGCAGCTCCGCCAGTCCCAGAAGATGGAGGCCCTCGGGGAACTGGCAGGCGGGATCGCCCACGACTTCAACAACATCCTCATGGTGATCTCGGGGCTGAGCAACATCCTCCTCATGGACAGTACCCTCAATGGGGCACAGACCGAGCGGATCCAGCAGATCGTCTCGGCGGCGGAGCGGGCCGGGCAGCTTACCCGCAGTCTCCTCTCCTTCAGCAGAAAGCAGGTCATGCTCCCTAAGCTCGCCGACCTCAACGAGATCGTCCGGCACATGCAGCAGCTGCTCGTGCGGATCATCGGGGAAGACATCGTCCTGGAAGCGGTCCTCGCCGACGGGCCATTGCCGGTCATGGTCGATTGGGGGCAGATCGAGCAGATCATGGTGAACCTCACCACCAACGCCCGGGACGCGATGCCCAAAGGGGGGAAGCTGACCCTGACTACCGAGTTGCTGCAGTTCGATCAAGAGATCCTGCACGCGCATGGGACCGGGGAGGCCGGGAGCTACGCCGTGCTGACCTTCAAGGACGACGGCTGCGGGATGGACCACCACGTCCGCTCCCGGATCTTCGAACCATTCTTCACCACCAAGAACCCCGGAAAAGGGACCGGTCTCGGGATGGCCATAGTCTACGGCATCATCCGCCAGCACAAGGGGTTCATCGATGTCCAGAGCCATCCGGGCTCCGGCGCGGCGTTTCAGATCTTCCTGCCGCTGGTGGAAAACGCTGCGGAACCCGTGCCCGAGGTAACGGCCGACCAAGTATCGCCGCACGGGTCGGAGACCATCCTCATTGCCGAGGACGAGGAGCCGGTGCGCAAGATGGTGGCGGAGGTGCTGACCCGGTTCGGGTACCGCGTGATCATCGCGGTGGACGGCGACGAGTGCGTCCGCAAGTTCGACGAGCACCGTGACGAGGTCGACCTCGTGCTGATGGATCTCATCATGCCCAACAAGAACGGGGCCGACGCCTACCAGGAGATCCATGCGCTGCATCCTGAGGTCAAGGTGCTCTACACCTCCGGTTACACTTCCGATTTCCTCGAGAACCGCGGCCTGCAGGAGGAGGGGATCGAGCTCCTCATGAAGCCGGTGGCTCCGCTGGTCCTGCTCAAGAAGATCCGGGAGGTCCTGGATCGTTGATGTCATCCCCTGTAAAGTTCCTGCCGTGCTGTCTGCTGCTCCTCGCGATAGCCGTTCCCGCCGCCTATGCCGAAACCCTCAAGGTCAGGATTGCCGGGCTGAAGGATAGTGCCGGAGAGGTCGTGGTCATGGTCTGGAAGGATGCCGCCGGCTTTCCGTCCGATACCAAGACCGCGGTGGCGCACAAACGGGTCCGGGTCACCGGCACGGCCGCCGAGGTCACCATCGGCAACCTCCCGAGGGGAGTCTACGCGGTAGCTGCCTACCAGGACCTCAACAGCAACGGCGAAATGGACCGGAGCGTCTTCGGATGGCCGGTGGAACCGGTGGGAGCCTCGCGCGGCGCCAAGGGCCGGATGGGGCCTCCCCGTTTCCGGGATGCCGCCTTCGAGCTCAAAGAGCCGGTGCAGGAAATCGAGATCAAAGTGAAGTAGAGAACTCCGCGGCCGGACGGCGCGGGCAATCAAGGCAGGAAGGATGTTTCGATGCAACTGAACACCATGGAAGATTTCCAGCGCGATATCACCTATCGGCTGTTGAAGCAAGAGGACGGGACCGCCAGGCTGACGGCCCTCATGAAGGACCGGTTTCACGATGTGGAGGTGACGGTGGTGGTGAACGCGGAGAGCCTGGAGATCGTCTCCGCCGATGCCGAGTTCCGCCGCAGTCCGACCACCGACTGCTGTAACGTTTCCCGGCGGCTGGAGGGGCTCATCGGTTTCGTAATCGGCAAGGGGCTCAACAAGAAGGTGGTGGAGGTGCTCGGCGGCGGGGAAGGGTGCGGCAACGTCCGCAATCTCCTCCTGGGCCTCCTTCCCCTGGCGCTGAACCTGAAGGCCTCGGCCGGGATCTATGACGAGCGCGAGATGCTGGACATGATTCACGAAAAGCTGATGGGCTCCTGTGCCGGCTACCAAAACCCGGTTCCCAAACGGTAGCCCTCCTGCCGCAACCGGTGGGGATGTTTTACATGGGGGGAGCCCCGAAGGGCGCGAAGGGAGCCTTTTGCCGCCTCATTGCAGCGCCCGGTAAGCCTCCTTGAGCAAAAGGGCACTTTCCGCCAGTTGCCCGTACGCCTCCTCGCTGGTCATCACCGCCTGCGCCCTCTCCTCCATCCGGTACCCGAGCGCCATCGAGCGATTGGCGAGCTTGGCGATCCTTGCCGCCAGCTCCTTGTCGAAGCGGGCCATCCCGTCGCGGGCCGCGGGGAGGCGATAGGGCGCCAGCCGTTTCATCCGCCCCCGGATCTCGGCGGCAATGCGATCAACCCTCCCCCTGGTCGACCCGGTCACCCCCCTCTCCACCACCCCGTCGTTTTCGGCGTGGTGGGCCCTGTTGAAGTCGTCGTAGGTGGTATTGTGGAGCGGCATCGAGAGGTCGGCGATGTAGTGGGAAGCGTAGCCCCGCGGGTAGCGGGCGTACTTCCCCTGGTCCCGTGCTTGGCGGTAGTCGTGCAGGGCGGCGACGATGGCGCCGTAGAGATGCCCCTCGCCGTTGCAGCGGCAGTTGTAGTCCCGGACCTGGTCGAGCACCATGTCGGCGGTTACCACGGTCCCCTTGGGATTGTCCCGGTAGTGGTTCCCATCCTCGTGCCCCCCCGCCTTTTCCTTGGCCATGTCGGGGCCCGCCGCCAGGTAGGAGTAGTCACCCAACCCGGCCGCCTCCATCACCGCCATGTGGGTCAGGTCGTTCCAGGCCCGGGCCGGGGATGGGAGCAGGGATATCCCGACCACCACTGCCGCTACCAGGTTCCGCATCGCCTCTCCCCCCTTCCGGCCCCTCGGCCGTTGCATCTTCCTCGACGGTAATCGAATCATTCTGCCCTTCCTTTGTGGTCAGCTTCGTCCTCTCCGCTATCCGTTTCGATCTTTGTAGAAGCAGTTTATCTCAGTCCATCCGGTCGTCGTCGAACGCCGCTCCGTGGGGAAGCCCCTGCTTGGTCCCGAGTATCCTCGCGTTCAGCCGGTTCCGGGCCGTGACCGCCGCGTCCAGCAGTCTCTCCGGGAGGAGCTCCGCGATGGGGCGGTGCAGCTTCAGCCTGAGGGAGAGGCGGCCTCGCAGGTTGAGCGGGACGAAGTAGCGCGGCACCTCGACCTGCTGGAAGGCGTGGTTGCGTTTGAAGTCCCCCAGCCCCCTCCGGCTCCAGGTGCTGTAGCGAAGATAGGGGATCCCCTTGCTCGCGCAGAGCTCGATGGTCTTGGCCAAAAGGGCGTTGGTCGGGGCCTTGTCGCGGTGTCCGATCATCGAGATGATCTGCATCAGGCTCGATACCCCCTCGTCGTGAACGAGCTTCACGAACCCGATCATCTCTCCGCGGTAGAAGGCGCCCAGGAATTCGCTCCGCTCCAGGAAGGTGCCGTTCTCCTTCTTCAAGGTCTCCAGGCTCTTCCGGTAATGCCAGAACGGTTTCCCCTGGCGGACGGGAGACTCGTCGTAGATGAGCTTGATGGACTGCACCGTCTCCTCGTTGAACTCGACCTGGCGCACCTCGATGCCGCTTTTCTCCGCCTTCCTGATCCGGTTGCGTTCGTGGGTGCGGATCTGGTGGTTCCACCACGCGTCGAATGAGGTTATCGGGAGCACCGCCAGGCTCTCCCACTCGTGGTAAAAGTCGAACCGCGGCGAACGCTCATCGACCCCCTGCTGGACGAAGGTGAAGAGATCCCCCTCCACCCCTTCTTCCTTCAATTCGCCCAGGAAACGGTCGGGATCGTTCACCCAGTCGAACAGCTCGTCTTCCAGGTACACGATTCTCGGAAACCGTCCCTTGACGAGGACTCCCTTGTTTGCGATCCGAAATGACATCGCGTACCTCCGTCCTTGCATGGGGAGAGATCGTCGGGTGGGCACGGTATCCCCCCGCCGACGATCGCCCGGTGCTTCCCTAGGTGCCTGCCGTCCAGATCCTTCCGTAGTGCGACGGGATGGTCAGCTCGACCTCCTGGTACGGGACGATACCCTGCAGGTTCGCCTGGCCGTGGAGCTCCTCCTGGTAGTTCCCCCCGACCGGGAACCAGAAGGGGACCGTCTGCTCCCAATCGCCGGTGTTGATGGCAACCAGCGTGTACTGGGCTCCCTGGTAGCGCGCGAAGAGAAGCACCCCCTTCGACTGGTAGCGATCCCAGCTGTTAAAGAAGAAGAATTCCCCGGCACGGATCTGCTGGCGCTGCCGGCGGATCTTGAGGAGCCGCCTCACCAGCCAGGTAAGCGATTTTCCCGCCGTGTCGTAGAAGAAATCCCAGCGCATCGGACGCAGGATGCCGACGCGGCCGGAGCCGAGGTCGGGGAGGTAGTAGTTCTCGCAGAACTCCTCGCCCTGCCAGAGCATGGGGATTCCCTTGCTCATGACGATGGTGATCAGGAACGGCTGCACCATGAACCAGCGGCTCCGGTCCCCCTCCTGGAAGAGGTAATTCCCCGCTTCGTCGGGGTTGTAGACCCCGAAGTTGCAGATGAAGCGCTCGTGGTCGTGGTTTTCGATGTACTGGAGGGCGCTTTTGGGAATGAGGTCGCCGTTGCTGTTCTCCTGTTGGGGGTACCCGAAGAGCCCCAGCGTGAGTCCCCAGTCGTAGAGCTGTCCCCGGTCCCCGGCCGCGACCGCCTTGGCCGCGTCGTAGGTGCGGTTTTGCCAGGTGCAGTTGGAATAGGATGAGGTCAGCACCTCCTCCGGCCCCTCCAACTGCTCCGCGCACTGGATCAGGTTGAGCGGGGCGCCTCCCCCGGCGTCGAAGCGCCCCCAGTACTGAGTGGCCGCCGCCAGTTGCCCCTTGGTGAGCTGGTAGGTGTCGTAGACCAGTGCGGCGTAGCCGACGCCGAGCGGGCCGTCCCAGTAGTTGGGAACGCAGTCGTAACGGAATCCATCGACGTGGTAGACCTCGAGCCAGTGGTGGTTGACCGTGTAGAAGTAATCGCGGGTGAGCTGGCGGGTGTAGTCGGTGCTCTTGCCGAAGTTGCTGAAGTAGTCCTTGGCGAAGGGGCCCATGAACGGGTTTTCGTGGTACTGGAGGCGGGTGTAGAGATCGTAGTAGGGGAAGTCGACCCCGGTGTGGCCGTAGACCGCGTCTACGATGACGGCCAGGCCGTGCTGGTGGGCGGCATCGACGAACTGCTGGAAATCGGAACGCTTGCCGAACCGCTCGTCGACCCCGAAGTAGCCGATGGGGAGATACCCCCAATCGACCGACGCGGCGACGTTGGAAAGCGGCATGACCTCGAGGGCGTTCACGCCGAGGTCCGCCAGGTAGGAAAGGAGCTCCTGGGTCCGCTCCAGGTCCCCGCCGAGCTCGGCGATGTCCGCTTCGTAGATGATGAGATCGGAAAGGGGTGGGGTCTTCCAGGACGATTCGCCAGCGCTCCACTGGTAGGGCTGGTAGCCGAGGGTGAAGGCCGAGAGCTTTCCGGCCCCGAACTCGCGGGCGCAGGGATCGATCACCCAGTCCAGCACCCCCACGCTGGGATTGGTTACCTGGTAGCGGTAGACGTAGCGTCCCGGAGTGCCCCAAGCCGAGCCCGGTGCTGGCGGAGAGGTCCCGGCGATCGGGACGGTGACCGACCAGTAGTCGCCGTAGGGCTGGCGGACGCTATGGGCCATCGGGAACTCCGAGGGAGGGATCGCCTGGAGGAACTGGTCCTTCTCGTGGATGATCTTGACCGAGACCGAGTTGCCATCGGCGTCCGAAACCCAGGGGAGCCAGACCCCGAAGGTGACCGTCCCGTTGTTCTCGATGGCCCCCAGGGTGGTGAGGGGAAGCAATGACGCGCTCATAGTGCGACTCCCGTTTGAGTAATCCCTCGCCCCTTGAGGGAGAGGGTGGCCGAAGGCCGGGTGAGGGGAAGATTCGGGCGGGGCGGGAAGGGGCTATTGATCGGTGCTCAGATCCGCCTTGCTCAGCGTGTAATCCCGGCCGAAGTTGTTGTCCCAGAAGGTCTCGCCGCTGTCCAGGTCGGTGTAGAAGATGGCGAACTTGAAGCCGGGGGTACTTTCGTCGAGGTTCAGCTCGGGACTCTTGAATTTCCACACTTCCACCTCGGAGATCCCTTCGGCGACCGGGACGGTTTCCGCGAAGCTCGCGAAGGTATCCTCGAAGGAGCCCCAATCGTTGGCCGTCAGCCGGATGCCGGCCTTCTTGTTGAACGAGAGGTTGTTCAGGTAGATCTCCCCGTCGACCCACGAGGTGGTGAAGACGAAGCCGCCCCCCGCCTCGGTCCCGCGGTGTGCGGTCGCCAGGTTGAGGACCACGTTCCCGCCCACCGTGTTGGGATGGATCTCGTCGAACCGGTAGTCGGCCCCGCCGTTATTGTCCCAGAACGTCACCCCGTCCACCGAGTAGCGGAGAGCGAAGCGTTTGATATAGATCTGGTCGTCGTTGAGGATGAAGTTGTCGTAGTCGTTGAAGTTCTTCTGCCAGGTGAGGGGGACTTCGCTCCAGGTTCCGTTTTGCTGCTGGTAGTGGAGGGCGACATCCTTGGCAAAGGCCAGGTTTTCTACCTTGGCGGCCACGATGGTGTTGTTGACCCCGGTAATTCCGCCGCCCGGGGAAAAGGTATCCGACTCGACGTACTTTAGACGTATCGCGCTCTGTCCCATCGCTTTCTCCTTGTGCGGGAACGCCCCCGGACCCGGGCGGGAGGGGGATCCCGGTAATTGTCACCAAGTCAAAAATTGGTATCGTCTATCAACCGCAACTCGGGAGTGGGTATGAAGAATCCGCTGCCCCTACATACCTTGGGAAACCGGGACCTTCTCTCCGGTCACAAGGTCGCCTTCCTTTGTTCCCGCAACTGTCCGGCCGAGGCCGCCGAGAAATCCCGGCTCTGGGCAATCGCCCAAAGGGAGCGGGGAAGCTGCGTCATCTCCGGCTTTCACTCCCGGATCGAAAAGGACGTGCTCATTCACCTGATCCCGGGGAGCCAGCCGATCATCCTGGCGCTCGCCCGGGGGATCATGAGCCACTTGGAACCCTGGATGGAAAGGAGGCTGGGAGAGGGGCGCCTGTTGATCGTGACACGGTACGCGGAAAGCGTGACCCATGCCTGCGAGGATTCCTGCTTCCATCGCAACCGCCTCATGATCGAGATGGCGGACGAGATCGTCGTCGCCTTCGCCTCGCCGGGAGGAAGCCTCGAAAGGCTCTGCCGGGAGAACCCCCATCTCCGTTTTTTCCTGCTTTGATTGTTCCCGCGGTGAATAAGGGAAACTTACCACCCGTCGGCCGTTTTACAATTTGTTCTCGCTAATGATGTGCCGGGAGCGTGGGCGGGTTTGGCGTTGCGGGCCGGATCCGGAAGTACCACCGCTAAGACATCCGCCTCCGCCGGTTTGCCGAATGATGCAAAACGGATAGACTTTGAAGGGTTAGTAGTCAGAGCTACCCCCTCGGAAAGGAGATCCCATGGCCAGGGAACCGCACGAACACTATCAGACATTGAAAGGACGTCACCAGGGAGTCGTCGCCGCCGTCGAGGCGTTGCGCGATGCCGCACAGGCCGCCGGCCCTCTGGACAAGAAGACCCTGCACCTTATCCAGCTCGCCGCCTCGGCCGCCATCATGTCCCATGGCTCCGCACACAGCCATACCATTCGCGCCCTGGAGGCCGGTGCCACTCCCGACGAGATCCGCCACGCGGTACTCGTCCTCGTCAGCACCATCGGCTTCCCGTCCACCGCCGCCGCGCTCTCGTGGGTCGACGACGTGCTGGAACGGGGATACTAGCCGCGCCCGCTCCCCCTTCATTTCCTGCTGGCCCCTAACCTGGCCCCACCCTTCTGCTACCTCGCGTTTGAGGGGAGGGTGGGGCACGCCGGTCCCCCCCGGCAAAAGGCAAGGGGAGAGAGGATAGAGAGAGGGGGGAGCCGCGGAGCCTTTAGCCAGCGGAAGAGGACCTCCTGATGATCAGTGGCAGGCTGTTCAGACCATTTCAGTGGTTGGGCAAGCTCACTCCGGCGGCCATCACCTCCGTCTACCTTTTCTCAAGCCTCTGCTGGATCCTGATCGCCACCTTCACCATGGACCGCCTGCTGGCCGGCCGGCCGGAGCTCCGTGCCCTGGCCGAGACGGTCTTCGAGCTCCTCGGCGTCTTCAGCATGGGGCTCATCGTCTACATCCTTATCTCCATCAGCCAGGCCCGGCACCGTGCCAGCGAAGCCCGCATCCGCGAGCAGGCGGCCCGTGACGGCCTCACCACCCTCTTCAACCGCCAAGCCTTCGACGAATTCCTGCTGCAGTCGGTGGAATACGCGAAACGCCACCGGGAAACCTTCGCCCTTCTCTTCCTGGATCTCGACCGCTTCAAGGTCATCAACGACCGCCGCGGACACTTCGTCGGCGATCTCCTCCTCCAGGAGGTCGGGCGCCGCCTCACCGAGACCTGCGCCCGCCGTGGCGAGGACGTCGTGGCCCGCGTCGGGGGGGACGAGTTCGCCGTCCTGCTCCGCCAGTCGGAGGCCCCGGAGGGGCCCTCGGTGGTCGCCCAGCGGATCCTGGACTCCCTCGCCGAGCCGTACATGCTCGATGGCAACGCCATCAACACCTCCGCGAGCCTCGGCATCGCCCTGTACCCTGCCGACAGCGATGAGGCTATGCAGCTCTTCAAGATGGCGGATATCGCCCTCAACCAGGCAAAGCAGCAGGGGCGTTCCACCTTCTGCTTCTATGGTGGCGAGTGGCGGGAGGAGCGGGACCAGCGCCTGTACCTGGAGCAGGGACTTTTGCGCGCGATCACCCACGGGGAGCTCTTCCTCGTCTACCAGCCCAAGCTCGACACCGGTGCCATGCGGGTGATCGGGGTGGAGGCGCTGGTGCGTTGGAACCACCCGCACTTGGGGGTGCTGGGGGCGCTGAGTTTCGTGCCGCTCGCCGAGAAGGCGGGACTGATCTGGACCCTGACCGAGTGGGTGCTGAAGGCTGCCTGCCGGCAGGCGGGGGAGTGGTACCGCGATGCGGGGCTCGATATCAACGTGGCGGTGAACATGTCCCCCTCGGTCTTCGGCCACCCGGATCTGGAACAGGCGATCCAGACGGCGCTTCACGACGGCGGGCTCCCGCCCGACCGGCTCACGCTGGAGATCACCGAGGAGTCGTTGATGATCTACGAGGCGGAGTCCCTCGAGGTGCTGGAGCGGCTGCACCGGATGGGGATCAACGTCCAGATCGACGACTTCGGGACCGGCTACTCTTCGCTCGCGTCGCTCAAGCACTACCATTTCCAGGCCTTGAAGATCGACAAGTCCTTCGTCAGGGACGTGGTGACCTCCTCGGACGACGCCGCCATCGCCACCACCATCATGTTCATGGCCAAGTGCCTCGACATGGAAGCCATTGCCGAAGGGGTGGAATCGGAGGCCCAGAAGGAATTTCTCGCCTCGATCGACTGCCGTTTCATGCAGGGGTACTACTTCGCCCGTCCCCTGGCCGCCTCCGAGGTGACCGCCTACATTGCCCGTCTCGGGGTCCAGAAAAAGCCGGATTAGGCGGTTCTCCGGCCGTTGGCCGGAGGCCGGGTGAGGCCAGCTTTTGAAGTGGCCAGCGTACACTCGCCGTCTTATAGGCCCCCTTGTTGTAATGGTTACCCCCTCCGCTATACTGGTTAACGTTTCCCAATACATATCGGCCGTTACTTCGGGAGGAGTGCCATGCCAGAGAGGGTGAAGAAGGTTGGGGTGTTGACCGGTGGTGGCGATGTACCGGGGTTGAACCCGGCGCTGAAAACCCTCGTTAACCGGGCGTCCGATCTCGGGCACCAGGTGCTCGGGATCCGGCGGGGATGGGGAGGGCTTCTCAACCTGAACCGGGACGATCCCTCCACCATGGAGAGCCTGGTTACGCCGCTCGACCGCCAGGTGGTGCGTACCGTGGACCGCACCGGGGGAACCTTTCTCCATACGAGCCGCACCAACCCGGGGAAGGTGGGGAGCTCGGAGGTGCCGCCCTTCCTCCAGCAGGAAGGATTCGATCCTTTAGCCAAGGGACCGCACGACTTCACCTCCCATGTGCTGGCGAACCTGGAGCACCTTGAGCTGGACGCCCTGATCGCCATCGGCGGCGACGATACCCTGAGCTACGCCGAGCGGCTGCACCGCGAGGGATTCCCGGTGGTGGCCATTCCGAAGACCATGGATAACGACGTCTTCGGCACCGACTACTGCATCGGCTTCTCCACCGCGGTGACCCGGAGCATCAATTTCATCCACAGCCTGAGGACTTCGGCCGGCTCGCACGAGCGGATCGCCATCGTGGAGCTCTTCGGGAGGAATTCCGGGGAAACCTCGCTGGTTTCCGCCTACCTCGCCGGCGTCGACCGGGCCCTCATCTCCGAGGTCCCTTTCGATGTCGAGAAGCTTTCCCGCCTGCTCGCCGAGGACAAGCGGGGAAACAAGAGCAACTATGCGATGGTGACGGTTTCCGAGGGGGCCACCATGATCGGCGGGCAGATCGTGGAGTACGGGCAGGAAGACGCCTACGGCCACAAGAAACTCGGCGGGATCGGTGTGGTGGTCAGCGAGGCGATCCGCAAGCTGACCGGTTCCCACATCATCTACCAGCAGCTCTCCTACCTGATGCGGAGCGGGGCACCCGATTCACTGGATCTGATGGTCGCCTTCAACTACGCCAACATGGCGATGGACCTGGTCAACGAGGGGATGTCGGGGCGGATGGTGGCGCTGCAGGGAGGGACCTACTGTCACATCCCGATCGGGAGCGTGATGCAGGGGGTGAAGCGGGTCGATGTGGCTGAGCTCTATGACAGTGAAGAGTACCGCCCGCGGGTCAGGCACGTCCTAGGGAAACCGATGTTCCTGTACTAACGAAAAGTCAAAGGCTATTCGAACGCGGATGACGCGGATTTACGCGGATGAAACTGTAAAATCTAACCAATAGAACACGGATCAAATCTGATTGAACGGATTTACACGGATAAACCTTATTCTTTTTTACAGAACCTAAAGCTTAATCCGCCTTTATCCGTTGCATCAGATTTGATCCGTGTTCCATTGCTTGTCGTTTCGTTTTCCTGCCGTATCCGCGTTCCATGTTTTTAGGGGTTTTATGATCGAAATCGACGGCAGCCTCGGTGAAGGTGGAGGACAGATGCGACAGATGCTGCGCACCGCGCTCAGCCTCTCCTGCGTCACCGGCAAGCCCTTCCACATCTTCAACATCCGCAGGATGCGTCCCAAACCCGGCCTCATGCGGCAGCACCAGGTCGCGGTGCAGTCCGCGGCATGCATCTCCTCGGCCGAGGTTCTCGGCGACCAAATCGGCTCCGTTGAGCTCACCTTCCTACCGAAGGCAGTTGCCCCCGCCAACTACGACATCGCCATCGGCACCGCCGGCTCGACCACTATGGTCCTCCAGACCCTGATTCCCCCCCTCCTTACCTCGCACGACACGAGCCGCATCGCCCTTTCCGGCGGGACTCACGTTCCCTTCAGCCCCTCGTGGGAATACCTGACCGAGATCTTCTCCCCCGTAATGGCCCGGCTGGGCGCCAGGCTCGACTTCGTCCTCGACTCCTGCGGCTTCTACCCCAAAGGGGGCGGGAGAGTCCGCTGCCGCATCGAGCCTGCCGCGAGCTTTTCACCGCTTGAGGCCGTCCACCGCGGGAAACTGCTCCGCATCGTGGGGGCCTCGGCAGTGGGAAACCTCCCCATTACCATTGCCGAACGACAGGCCCATGCCGCGACTCTCCGTTTGCGGGAGCACCTCGGGGAACACCTCCCGGTTGCCATCGACATACGCAACCTGAAGATGCCGGGGCAGGGGACCTTCATCTTCCTCAAGGCCGAATACGAAAACGCCGTCGCGGGATTCACCTCCCTCGGCGAACGGGGGAAACCGGCCGAGCTGGTAGGGGAGGAGGCGGCCCTCGAACTGATCGGCCATCACGACACCGGCATGCCGGTCGACCCTCACCTGGCGGACCAGCTCGTCCTCTACCTCGCCCAGGCTACCGGCCCTTCCCGTTACGCGACGTCAAGGCTTACTTCCCACCTCAGGACCAACCTGGAGGTTACGGCACTTTTTCTCGATTTCAAAGTCGAGGTCGATGGCGAATGGGAGGGACCCGGCACGGTCACCATCACCCCCCGTCCCGGCGCCAGGAAAGGTAGTACGGTGCAACGATGACTAAAATCCTGCTGGACAATCCCCTACTCCTTTTGTTCCTCGTGGCCGGAATCGGCTACCCCTTGGGGCGTATCAAGATCTTCGGCTCCAGCTTCGGGGTTGCCGCCGTCCTCTTCGTCGGCCTCGCCTTCGGCGCCATGCATCCCCAGATGAAACTGCCGGACGTCATCTACATGCTCGGGCTCAGCATCTTCATCTACGCCATCGGGCTGAGCGGCGGGCCGGTCTTCGTCGCCTCCTTCAAGCGGGAGGGGCTTCGCTACAACCTCCTGGTGCTGACCATCCTCGGGATCTGTGCCATCGTCACCGCCCTCATCGGCAGTCTCCTCCACTTCAAGCCCTCCATCACGGCCGGTATCTATTCGGGCAGCCTGACCAGCACCCCTTCCATCGCCGTCATCATCGACACCCTGCGGCACAACTTCCGCGGCGGAGGGAATCTGGACCAGCTCCTCGCCGAACCGGTGGTCGGCTATTCGATCACCTACCCGATGGGGCTGATCGGCACCGTGCTCGCCATCAGCCTGGCGCAGCGCCTCTGGAAGATCGACTTCAAGGCCGAGGCGAAGCAGCTCCGCTCGCTGGGGGCCGCCACGGAGCCGCTGAGAAATTACACCATCGCGGTGAAGAGGGGGGAGGTCTGCTGCGGCAAACCGGTGGAACAACTGCGCCGCGAACAGGGGTGGGATGTCATTTTCGGCCGGGTCAAGCGTGACGGGCAGTATCTGCTGGCGTCTCCGGAGGAGAAACTGCGGGAGGGGGACCTGGTGACGGTGGTGGGGACCTCGGAGGAACTGGACCGGGTGGCGGCATTCCTGGGGGAAAAGAGCACGGAGGAGATCGACCTCGACCGGAGCGAATTCGACTTCCGGCGCATCTTCGTCTCCAATCCGGCGGTGGCCGGCAGACGGCTGAGCGATCTGGAACTGCGCGGGAAGTATGGCGCGGTGGTGACCCGGGTCCGCAGGGGGGACGACGAGTTTCTTCCCAACGGCGACCTCTCGCTGGAGCTGGGCGACCGGGTGCGGGTGGTGACCCACCACGACAACATGAAGGCGGTCACCCGGCTCTTCGGCGACTCCTACCGCGCGGTCAGCGAGATCGACGTCCTCACCTTTGGTCTGGGGCTGGCGATGGGGCTATTTCTGGGGTTGTTGCCGATACCGCTGCCGGGAGGGATAACCTTCAAGCTCGGCTTTGCCGGGGGGCCGCTGGTGACCGGCATCGTTTTGGGGACCATCGGGCGCACCGGGAAGATGTTCTGGAACCTCCCCTACAGTGCCAACATCACCTTGCGGCAGATCGGGATGGTGCTCTTTCTGGCCGGGGTCGGCACCGGGGCGGGGTACAGTTTTCTCTCCACCTTCGTCAATGGCGGGGGGCTGCTCTTTTTCGGGGTAGGGACGGGGATAACCTGCCTGGCGTCGCTGCTCGTCCTCGGGGTCGGGTACCGGATGGTGAAGATACCGATGACTCTCCTGATGGGGATCGTCGCCGGGATGCAGACCCAGAGCGCGGTGCTCGGCTACGCCCTGGACCAGACCCACAATGATCTTCCCAACATCGGGTTCGCCTCCGTCTATCCCGCAGCCACGGTGTTCAAGATCGTACTCGTGCAGATCATGGTGGTCACCCTCGCTCAGCATTGAGCCGGCGCCTCACTCTCCAGAGACCATCCCGCAAAGCTGGTCGATGAATCCCAGCTGGCCCTTCAGAATCTTTTCCCTCGCCAGCTCCACCGTGAACCATCCCGCCCGGTCCACCTCGGGGAACTCCGCCTGTCGCCCCGATTTCGGCGGCCACTCCATCGTGAAGGTGTTGCTGGAGATCCGCTCCGCATCGCAATCCCCCTGTACCGCCCAGGCCCGGACCTGCTTTCCTCCCGGCTGCTTGACCAGGTTCAGCTCCCTGAACTCACCGTCGATGGTCTGTCCGGTCTCCTCCTGGAATTCCCTTCTCGCCACCGCGAACGGATCCTCCCCCTGCTCGTACTCCCCTTTGGGAATCGACCACGCCCCGAGATCCTTCTTGGCCCAGAAGGGGCCGCCCGGATGCACCAGGAAGAGTTCCAGCAGGTGATCGCGGAAACGAAAGAGCAGCAATCCCGCACTGGTTTTGGGCATAGAGAACTCCTGGTCTAACCTCTCCGGTCAATGACGGAGCCTGAGGGAGGGGGAAGGGGGTGGGGGAGGTTTCCACAGCGTACCGTAGCCGTGCTCCCCCTCACCCTAACCCTCCCCCTCCAGGGGGGAGGGGATCCCTACCGGTCGGCAGACAAGGAGAGAGCTATGCGGTCGGCAGCTGCCACCCCCTCACCAGTGCGGCGCCGCGGATGGCGATGACGGTGATGGCGGAAGCGAGCAGGGTGACCGAGGATGGCAGGTCGGTTTGATGGAGGAAGTATAGCAGTGCGCCGCCGACGACGCAGGCGGAGGCGTAGATCTCCCGCTGCAGGATGAGCGGGATCTGGTTGCTGAGGATGTCGCGCACGAGTCCGCCGCAGGTCGCGGTCATAACCCCCATGATCACCGATCCCATGAATCCCAGGTGGAAGTTCAGCGCCTTGGTGGTGCCGATCACCAGGAAGGTGCCAAGCCCGAGCGCGTCGAGCAGGAGCATGGCCCGCTTCATCCTTTCGAAGCTGCGGGGAGTGAGAAAGACGATCACCGAGGCGGCCACCGCGAGATAGAGGTAGAGCTCGTTCTTGAAGCAGAAGGGGGGAGTGTCGTTGAGAAGCACGTCGCGCATGACGCCGCCGCCGGTGGCGGTGACGATACCGAGTACGATGACCCCTAAAAGGTCCATCTTCCTGCGCACCCCCGCGAGGGCCCCGGAGGCGGCGAAGGCCACCGTTCCCAGCAGGTCGAGGGTGTAAATGATCTGCGGCTGATGATCGACAACGTTCATAGTTTGATTAGTCGAGGTCCAGGTCTTGGTTCAGCAGGGCCTGGTAGTCGGGGACGTCGTGCCAGAAGCGCTGCTGCAGTTCCTTCATGAGCGGCTCAAGGGTTTTCCGGTCCGAGGCGCTCACCGTGATCGCATGGTACTTGCGGGTGACCTGCCGTACCTTCATGAAGGCCAGCGGGTCGCTCTTCTTGAGGGCGGGGAGGAGGTCCGCCTTGTTGAACACCACGAGCCGCTGCTTGTCCCCCAGCCCGAGCTCGTCGAGGATCGCGTCCACCTGGATGATGTGTTCCTCGAAGCGAGGGTTCGAGCAGTCGACGAGGTGGATCAGGATGTCGGCGTCCTTCAGCTCCTCCAGGGTCGCCTTGAAGGCCCCGAGGAGCGATTTCGGGAGGCTCCTGATGAAGCCGACCGTATCGGTGATGATCACTTCCCGGTCCATCGGGAAACGGAGGCGGCGCGACGAGGTGTCGAGGGTGGCGAAGAGGAGGTTCTCGGTGAAGACTTCGCTCTTGGTCAGTGTGTTCAGGAGGGTCGACTTGCCGGCGTTGGTGTATCCCACGATGGAGATGATGGGAATCCCCGCCTTCACCCGTTTCTGGCGGCGCTGGTAGCGGCCGTTGGAAAGCTCCTTGAGCTCCCGCTCCAGGTGTGCGATCCGGTCCCGGATCCGCCGCCGGTCGACCTCGAGCTTGGTCTCGCCGGGGCCGCGCCCGCCGATCCCCCCCATGAGCCGCGACATCTGGACGCCGCGCCCGATCAGCCGGGGGAGGAGGTACTTCAACTGGGCGAGCTCCACCTGGACCTTGCCGTCCTGGGTGGTGGCGCGCCGGGCGAAGATGTCGAGGATCAGCTGGCTGCGGTCGATGACCTTCAGCTCGGAGAGCTCGGAGATCGAGCGGACCTGGGCCGGGGAGAGCTCCTGGTCGAACACCAGCATGGTGGCCCCGAGCTGGAGCGCCTTGATGAGCACCTCGCGGATCTTTCCCTCCCCCATGAGGTAGCGCGGATTGAACTCCTTCGGGCGCTGGATGACCGTGTCGAGGACGCCGACCCCGGCGGTGCGGGCGAGCTCCTTGAGCTCCTCCATGGAATCGGCCGCCTCCTCCAGGGACTTCTGGGTCACCGAGATAAGGATGCCGCGCTCCTGTCCGGTCGAGACCGCCGTTCCCTCCTCCAGCCCCTTTTCCAGCGAGTATTCCAGCGTCTCGATGAAGGCGCGGAAATCGAGGTCGTAGCGGTTGAAGGGGACCGAGGGCTCGACGTGGTAGGGGGACGAGCTCCCCTTGGGGGGGACCAGGGCGGCGGTCTGGATGGAGAAACGGTCGGGGTTCTGGGTGAGCTGCAGCGCCGCGATCATGTCGAGACGCAGCAGCGAAAGGTCGGTCAGGTCGTCGTCGGAAAGGGTCTCCGCCTTGAGGTGGGTGTGGACGAGCCTAAGGCCGCGCACGAGGCGCCGCCCCAACGGGTATTCGTCCAGGGAGGGGATGAGGATTGCCCGTTCGTCGCCCACTATCAGGTAGGCGATCTCACCGATCCGGCTGATCAGTACGCCGATCTGGCGCCTGATCTCCAGGGATATCTCCGCCAGTTCCCGGGCCAGCTCCAGCGAGATCACTTCGCCGGGACTGACGCGGCGGCGGTAGAGCCGTTCCAGCCTCTTCATCTGGCTCGGCTTGAGCCCTGTCAGGTTACCGTATGGTTGTTTGATGGGTGCCCCTCCGGCATGCGGGATTAAAAAGTATTCTACTACAATCCAATGATATTGTAGCCGGCGTCCACGAAGTGGATCTCGCCGGTGACGCCGCAGGCGAGGTGGCTCGCGAGGTAGACGGCGGCTCCGGCCACCTCCTCCTGGCTGATGTTGCGCCGGAGCGGAGCCATGGACGCCATGTGGCCGGCGATCTGGTTGAAGCCCCCGACGCCCGCCGAGGCGAGGGTCTTGAGCGGCCCGGCCGAGATGGCGTTCACGCGGGCACCTTCCGGCCCCATGGCTTCGGCCAGATAGCGGACGCTCGCTTCGAGGGCGGCCTTGGCGACACCCATCACGTTGTAGCTCGGGAACACCTTCTGGGCGCCGAGGTAGGTCATGGCGATGACGCTGCCGTTACGGCCCGCCATCAGCGGGGCGGCCTCCTTGGCCATGGCGATGAGCGAGTAGGCGCTGATGTCGAGCGCGGTGGCGAACCCTTCGCGGGTGGTGTTCAGGAACGATCCCTTGAGCTCGTCCTTGCTGGCGAAGGCGACCGAGTGGACGAGGATGTCGAGCCCGCCCCAGGTCTTGCCGATCTCGGCGAATATGTTGGCTATGTCGGCGTCGCTGCGGACGTCGCAGGGGAGAATAGGCCCGGCCCCGATGCTTTCGCCCAGAGGGATGACCCTCTTGGCAACCGCCTCACCCGCGTAGGCGAGGGCGACTTGAGCCCCCTCCCGGCGGTATGCTTCGGCCACCGCCCAGGCGATGCTTCTTTCGTTGGCCACCCCGAAGATAAGGGCCTTTTTCCCTTCCAGTAAACCCATGTGTTCTCCTTATGGCCGCTGTCGGCACAAAACTGCGCTACGGGCCCGAGGGCGCCATAGCAACGGCGCATAATAATGAAAAAGCCAGTGGAATGCAAGATATATGGCCTGCTTGGAGGACGAAAATGGGTATACGCAGAGGTGGGGATGGATGGGGGATGGAACTCTAAAAGGGGCCATCGGGTCCCCCCTTGTAAAGGGGGGAGTGGGGGGATTTGCTTATGCCGAGCCGGATTAAACCTCTGCTTCCTGTTCCTTCTCCGGTAGCGGTGTGCCCGCTTCGTCCACCGGCTGCTGCCGTACCACTCTCTCCTGGGCGCTGATGGTCCGCTCGAGGTCGGCCAGCCGCTTCTCCATCTTCTCCACCACCTCCAGCGTGCGGTCGACCCTCCCCTTGATCGAGAAGATCACGAAGGGGAGGACGAACCAGATGACGGTCAGGAAGAAGCCGATGATGGAGAGCATCATCATGAATCCGCCGAAGACTTCCATGGGACCTCCGGGCATTACTGGGCTCCCGCTACGGCCTGCTCCAGGGCTTTGGCAAGCTGATCGGGGCACGAGGTGTTCCCCTGGCAGGGGATCCCCTTGAGCCGGGTGATGGCTTCTTTTACCGGCATCCCGCGTACCAGCGCCGCGACCGCCTGGGTATTCCCCGCGCAGCCTTGAAAAAATTCGGTGTTCACGATGATGCCGTCTTCGATCTCGATGTCGATCCGGGTGGCACAGCTCCCGGAGGTGTGGTAGCTAACCTGGGTCTTCACGTACTGCTCCTTGTAAGTGTAATGGGTTGGTGGTAGTCCAATGGTGGTATCAGGCTACGGAGTCGGGCTCTTCCTGGGGGCCGAGGATGGCGTCGGCGATGGTGACCCGTTCGGGGCCGGGAGAGGATTGGAGGTACAGCGCGTTGATGGCCGCCAGCACGGCGTTGAGGCGTTCAAGGTCGATCACCGCGCTCCCCGGGATGCTTTCCAGCTCCTGGAAATTGCGGGGGCAGAAATCGACCTCCTGTTCACCCTCCCGGGTGATCAGAAGGGGGAGGCCGTGGGTGCGGCAGATGATCGGGCGCGCCTCGTACAGAAGGCAGAGACCGCCCTTGAGAAGCGGGCAGTGGCCGTCCGGGGTGGACTCTTCGGCTGAGGAGCGGATCACCCCGGCTTCTGCGGTGGGACGCCTGGAGAGGGCCTGGCGAAGAGCAGCGGCCTCGACTGCGAAGATGGAGAGGTGGCGGCAGCAGGAGTCGCAGCCGGGGGTGCAGGAGATGTGGGAGGCCAGGCTGGAGGCGGTGCGGCCGCAGAGTTCGTCGACGCGGCCGACCAGGGTGAGATAGTTATCGAGGGCGGGCATTGTTACCCCGTGCCGCGGAGGCTCTTCGTGAACGCTTCCATCAGCTCTTTGCTCAGGTAAAAGTACGGCTTCTCAATGGTGCCGGTGAAACCGAAGGTCTGGTAGTTCATCATGACGGGGTCGTCGGTTCTTCCGCTGGAAACGTACCCTTTGGCCTCGGGATCGATCTCCAGCAGCAACTTCATCGCCTCGGCTCCCCCGACGCCGCCGGGTATGTTGAGGTCGAGGATCACCGCTACGAACGGCGACCCTGCGTCGCGATGCTCACGGTACAGTTTCACGGCTTCGGTTCCGTCAGCGGCAAATTCCACATCGAACCCATACCGTTTGAGTGTTTCACCCGCGACGAATCGTACCATCTCGTCATCGTCCATCACGAGCACCTTCGTCACTGCCTGCTGACCGCCTTCGCCCATAGAAGAATCCCCGGTTGCTGGTTGTGTAGCTGGTTGAGACGTGATATGTAGTGCCATACATCTATAGCGTGGAAGATGGGTGCTTGCAAGCCGATTTTTTCATGTGAGGCGTAAAATGCGGTGCTTACGGCGCGAGGTATCTGCCGGGTGCCCTTATAGATAAAGGAGGCCCGCGATGGCCAAGGTGAAGACGCCGGTGACGGCGGCGGTCAGGGTGCTCAGGGATGCCAAGGTGACCTACGAAGAGCACCTCTACAACTACGAGGAGAAGGGCGGGACCGCGGTATCCGCCCGGGAGCTCGGGGTGGACGAGCACGCCGTCATCAAGACCCTCATCATGGAGGACGAGAGCAAGGCGCCGCTGGTCGTTCTCATGCACGGCGACTACCAGGTTTCCACCAAGGAACTGGCCCGGGCCATCGGGGTGAAATCGGTCGCACCTTGCGCCCCCGAGATCGCCAATCGCCACTCCGGCTACATGGTCGGGGGAACCTCCCCGTTCGGCACCCGGAAGCGGATGCCGGTCTACGTGGAGGAGAGCATCCTCGCCCTGCCGAAGATCTACATCAACGGCGGTCACCGCGGCTTCCTCGTCGCGATCTCCCCCGCCGAGCTGGTCAGGGTGCTCAACCCCGTCCCCGTTCAGGTCGGCATCGAAGGCTGACCACTACCCTCGTCGCTTGAGGGAGGTTTTCCCCTCCCGTTACAGGAGGCGGTTCCATGGATCTTTCCGATCAGTACGCCAAAGCTGCCGAATGGATCGGTGAAGCCCAGGCACTCCTCGTGACCGCCGGCGCGGGCATGGGCGTCGATTCCGGCCTCCCCGACTTTCGCGGCGATGCCGGCTTCTGGAAAGCCTATCCCCTCTACCAGCGTCTCGGGATCAGCTTCGTCGACGCTGCCAACCCCGACCACTTCGAGCGCGACCCCTCCTTCGGCTGGGGCTTTTACGGCCACCGTACCAACCTCTACCGCGAGACCGTTCCCCACCGCGGCTTCTCGATACTGTTGGAATGGTCACGGCGCTTCGGGATGGAGTACTTCGTGGCCACCTCCAACGTAGACGGCCAGTTCCAGAAGGCCGGCTACCGCGAAGACGCCGTCCTCGAGTTTCACGGCTCCATCCACCACCTGCAGTGCACCCGCCCCTGCTCGAACCGGATCTGGGAGAACCGTGAAGCGTTCGGGATCGACCTGGAGACCATGCGCTCCGGCCACGTGCCGCTTTGCCCGCACTGCGGCGCCACCGCCCGCCCCAACATCCTCATGTTCGGCGACTGGGGGTGGATCGAGGAGCGGACCCGCCGCCAGCAGGACCGCTTCCGTGCCTTCCTCGACCGCAACTCCGGGAAAAGGATCGTGGTCGTCGAGATGGGGGCCGGTACCGCCATCCCGACCGTGCGCGCCGCCAGCGAACGGGTCGGTTCCCTCTCCCACGCCCACGTTGTCCGGATCAACCCCCGCGAGCCCGAAATCCGCCCGCCCCACATCTCGCTCCCCTGCAACGCGCTGGAAGCCCTGTCGGCCATCGACGATTGCCTCGCCAAGCCGGCGCAAGGATAGGAGCTTCCCCTCCTTCAGGGGAAGGGGGGCCTAAGGCTGCGCGGCGGTTTCTTTACCGTCCTGCGATGGCTCATATCAGCTGTGCCTGACGCGTACCTGGCATCCTCAAAAAATTCTGCTATTATTATGCAATTCTAATTCTGAGCCTTGCGCCGGCCTTGGTGCTTCCGTAGAAAACCCCAGAGTGGAGAAACCATATGAGCGAGAATCTGCTTGAGGCCCCTGAGCGGGACGCGATCGAAGCGCATCTGAAAAAGTGTCAGGAAAACTTTGGCCGGGAGACTTCCTTCGAGCAGTTGCTTGGCTTCGTCACCGGCGCCGTCATCACGCCGGGAGGATTCGAGCCATCAGATTGGCTGCAACAGTTATTCGATCTCAACGGAATAGCACTCGGCGCAGTAGAAGAGATCGAGGTCTTCATGGAATCGCTGCTGTCTCTGTACGAGAGGGTGGAGGCCGTGAAGCTGCAGGGAGGAAAGCTGTTTCCTTTCGATCTGCTCAAGGTGAACCTCGTGTCGGATGCCCAGCCGGTCATCGATTGGGCAACCGGCCTGCATCACGCGATCTCGTCGCAGGAGGACATCTGGATTCCTTACGAGGATGAAGTGGATGATATCGATGAGAAATTAAAGGAAGAGGTCAACCTGAACATCCAATCCCTCGGCACGGTGGTAGATCCTTCTACGATACCGGAGATAGTGAAGGACCCGATTCCTTTCCAGCGCAACGTCCTGGCTGGCTCCCCCGATTGGCACCATGCGTTGCGCGAAAGCTGGGACGAGGAGCTTATTATGCTGTTCCGGATCTTCGGTATCGCCCGCCTGCACCATATCGTGGATTCGCTGCAGCGTTACGCAGCCGCCTATGATGAGGATTTTGTGGTAGTCGACGCCAGCAAATTGGGGATGCCCCGGGACGGGGAGGAGTCCTGACCGGCCAGCGGCCATGGTCTGCCGTATCGTAGGGGCGTAGGCATCGTAAAAGGGCCGGCTTTTCAAGCTGGCCCTTTTACATTCCGCCTCTGTCACGCCACCAGTGGCAGATTCAACTGCCAGGAAACGCCAAAGCGGTCGCTGCACCAGCCGAACCGGCGGCTGAAGCCGTAGCCGTTGAGCGGCATGAAGACCATGCCGCCTTCGGAGAGCAGGGCGAAAGCACGATCCAGTTCTTCGGCCGAGGCAAAGTCGACGAACAGCGAGATCGACGGCGTGAAGGTGAAGGCGTGCTTCACGAAGCTGTCGCTGAACAGCAAGCGATGGCCGTTCAAGTCAACCCGCGCCAGCTTCACGGTGCCCTCAGGTCCCTGCTCTCCCGCGCCGTAGCGCTGGATCTCTTCGACGCGGAAATCCGGAAAAACGGAGCCGTACAGTGACAGGGCATCCTGCGCGTTGCCGTCCTGGAACATGAGAAAGGTAGAAACGATCATAGTAAGCCCTCCAATTGGCTCCTTGTGCCGCCCGTGATAGGCACTGTTCTTCACCGTCTGTTGCAACCTTGCCACACGTTTTCTTCCTGTATAATCCCCTTGATTTCCGTGACCCTACCTGTTAGTATGCACATTTTTTAGGCAGAAAAGGAAGATGAAACCTATGCAGAAAACGGTGGCGATCGGATCGCTGACCTTGAAGAACCGGTTGTTCCTCGCCCCGATGGCGGGAATAACCAACCTCCCGATGCGATTGATCGCCCGCCGCGAGGGGGCCTCGCTCACCTTCACCGAAATGGTCAGCGTGAACGGACTCACCCGCGAGGGGCGCAAGAGTTTCGATCTTTTGAAGACTACCCAGGAGGACCGCCCCATCGGGATGCAGCTCTTCGGCGACGAGCCGGAGATGGTGGCCGAGGCCGCCCGGCTGGTCGAGGGGTACGGCGAGCTGGTGGATATTAACATGGGCTGCCCGGTTCGCAAAGTGGTCGGCACCGGGGCCGGCAGCGCCCTTTTGAAGGATCCTCCCCGCATCGCCGCCATGGTGGCCGCGGTGAGGAAGGCGACCACGCTCCCGCTGACCATCAAGATCCGCACTGGCTGGGTTTGCGGCGACGACGTCTTCCTCGAGGTGGGACGGATCGCCCAGGAGGAGGGGGCCGACGCCATCACCCTCCACCCCAGGAGCCGCGCGATGATGTTCGACGGCCACGCCGACTGGTCGAAGATCGGCGAGCTGAAGAGTCTCCTGAAGATCCCGGTGATCGGCAGCGGTGACCTCTTTACCGCCCAGGACGTGGCCGCCATGCTGGAGCAGACCGGCTGCGACGCGGTGATGGTGGCCCGCGGCGCGATGGGGAATCCCTGGATCTTCCGCGACTCCCTTGCCATGCTGGCCGGCGGGGAGCCCGTCCCCCCCACCGCTTCCGAGCGCCATCAGGCCGCCCTCGAGCACCTCGCCCTTTTCGAGGAGCACGAGGGAGAGCGGCTCGCGCTCATGGAGATGCGCAAGCATCTCGCCTGGTATTCCAAGGGACTTCCCGGCGCCGCCCAATTCCGGGCCGCCGTCAACCGGATCGAGGATCGTTCCCAACTTGTCGAGGCAATGGAGAGCTTTTTCCATGGGTGACACGGCAGAGAGCTATTACGCGAATGTGGTGGACAGTTTCGGCGACGGCGTCATCGTGCTGGACAACGCCGGAGCGGTGACCCACATGAACCCGGCGGCCGAGGAGATGGCGGGCGTTTCCCGGCGCCTGGCCAAGGGGAAGCCGTTCAAGGACATCTTCAAAGGGGAGGATGCCCTCAACGAGATGGTGGCCAAGACCGTCGCCACCGGCATGTCGGTCTCCGATCACGAGAACATCGTCCTCAAACGCAGCGGCAGGATTACTCCTATCGGCACCAGCACCTCGCCCCTTTTGAGCTCCTCCGGCGAGCGGATCGGGACCATCGTGCTTATGCGCGACCTCACCAACGTGCGGGAGCTGGAAGCCGCCGTCCGCCAGGCCGACCGCCTCTCCTCGCTGGGGGCCTTGGCCGCCGGTCTCGCCCACGAGATCAAGAACCCGCTGGGGGGGATCAACGGCGCCGCCCAGCTTCTCGAGATGGAGTTCCCCGACAACGAGGATCTCCGCGAGTACATCCGGGTCATGCTGAAGGAGGTGCAGCGGGTCAACGTGATCGTCGAGGAACTGCTGGCCCTGGCATCTCCGGGAAGGCTGAAGCTCGGGAAGGTCAACCTCCACCGGGTCCTTTCGGATATCGTGCTCCTGCAAAAGCGCGCCACCGGCGGGCGGGAGGTCGCCATCCACCAGTACTTCGATCCCAGCATCCCCGCCATCCTGGCGGACGAGTCGCTCCTGACCCAGCTCTTCCTGAACCTCATCAAGAACGCCATCGAGGCGGTCGGGGAGGGGGGTGTCGTCAAGGTCACCAGCCGGGTGCTCTCCGACTACGCCATGAACCAGATCGGGGAGAGGCGGGCGCGGATGGTCGCCATCGACGTGGCCGACAACGGCCCCGGCATGGCGCCGGACGTCCTGGAGAATCTTTTCACACCCTTTTTTACCACCAAATCCAAGGGGACCGGGCTCGGCCTCGCCATCTGCCAAAAGATCGTGTCGGAGCACCGCGGCATGATCAAGGTCGATTCCGACGCCTCCCGCGGCACGGTCTTTACCGTGATGCTCCCCTTGATCCAGTAGTTTTTTCGCAAGCTCCGCGGGCCGGTCCTCAACGGCGAGGGCCGCCAGGTCCCCCTTTGACAAAGGGGATTCAGGGGGATTTGTCTTGGGCGGAATGAGAAATTCCCCCCGTCCCCTTTTTTCAAAAGGGGGAGAGACGGTTCCCTTTTGAGGCGGAGTAGACAGGAAATTGCCTAATTCATGGGGCAGCAGCGTCGCTACCCTGCTTAGCTGAACGATTTTGCCCCAGGAGTCACCCATGACAACCATCAAGAACATTCTGGTCGCCGACGACGAAGAGAGCATGCGATGGGTCCTTTCCAAGGCCCTCCGGAAGAAAGGTTTCAACGTCGAGCTGGCGCGTGACGGAGACGAGGCGCTCCGGATGATCAAGGAGAGCTCCTACGACCTGGCGCTCCTCGACATTAAGATGCCGGGCGTGTCCGGGCTCGAGCTTTTGGACCGGATCAAGGATGAGAGCGGCGACCTTTTCGTGGTCATCATGACCGCCGAGGCGAGCATGAAGAACGCGGTCGAGGCGATGAAGCGCGGCGCCTACGACTACTTCACCAAGCCGTTCGACCTCGGGGTGATCGATGCCCTGGTGGAGAAGGTGAGCCGGGCCCGCGAGATGACCTCCCAGGTCTCGCTCCTGAAAGAAGAGCTGAAGGACCGCTACCAGCTCGAAAAAACCATCATCGGCAACTCACCCGTCATGCGGGACATCTACAAGACCATCGGCAAGGTCGCCCCGAGCGACGTGACGGTGCTCGTGCAGGGGGAATCCGGCACCGGGAAGGAGCTGATCGCCCGCGCCATCCACTACAACTCCAAACGGCTCGGCAAGCCCTTCATTCCCTTGAACTGCGCCGCCATCCCGAAGGAGCTTTTGGAGAGCGAGCTCTTCGGCTTCGAGAAGGGGGCCTTCACCGGCGCCTCCGAAAGGAAGCTCGGCAAGTTCGAGCAAGCCAACGGCGGCACCATCTTCCTCGACGAGATCGGCGACATGCCCTTCGACCTCCAGGCCAAGATCTTGAGGGTTCTCCAGGAGCGCGAAATCACCCGCACCGGCGGCAACCAGAGTATCCCGGTCGACGTCCGCATCGTCGCGGCGACCAACCAGGACCTGGAGGACAGCGTCAGGAAGAAGCAGTTCCGCGAGGACCTTTACTACCGCCTGAACGTGATCCCCATCCACCTGGTGCCGCTACGCGACCGCGCCGAGGACGTGCCGCTTCTGGTCGATTACTTCCTCGCCAAGATCTGCGGCGAGCTGGAGGTCCCGGTCAAGCGCTGCTCGCCTGACGCCATGAAGCTTCTGACCAGCTACAACTGGCCCGGCAACATCCGCGAACTGGAGAACACCATCAAGCGCGCCGTGATCCTCTCTCCCGACCCGCAGCTCGTGGCCGCCGACTTCCCGGGGCTGAGGAGCCGACAGAGCGGGGACGGCAAAGGCGAAGAGCTTTCCCTGGAAGGAATCGTCGACCTGAAGCTGCGCGGGAGCTTCACCAACATGGAACGGATGGAGAGCGGCGACGTCTACGCCATGGTTCTCGAGCAGGTGGAGCGCCCGCTGATCCGCTTCGTCCTGGAGAAGACCCGCGGCAACCAGGTCAAGGCCGCCGATATCCTCGGCATCAACCGCAACACCCTCAGAAAGAAGATCACCGAGCTCGGCATCGAGCTCAGGAAGGAATAACAGCCAGAGTCTCCTCAGCTCACCCCCCTTTGGAAAAGGGGGGGCGGGGGGGGGGTGCCGGAGGGAAAAATCCCCCTAAGTCCCCCTTTTTCAAAGGGGGACTTAATCGACATTACCTGAAACAACAAGACAGGAGGGTACCGTGAGTGTGATGGAGAAGTTCTTTTTGGACCGGAACACGGCGCAACTGGTGGTGGTCGACGTGCAGGAGAAGCTCTGCCTGGCGATGGATCCCCCGGTGCTTGAGAAGCTGACGAAAAACATCTCCATCCTGCTCGATGCGGCGGCCGAACTGGGGCTCCCGGTAGTGGCCACCGAGCAGTACGTGAAGGGGCTCGGGGCGACCATCCCGGCCCTTAAGGAGAAGCTCGCCTCCGCGGCGCTCGAGAAGATGACCTTCAGCTGCTGCGGCGGCGAAGGGTTCATGGAGACCCTGGCCAAAAACGGGAAGAAACAGGTAATCCTGGTGGGGATGGAGACTCACGTCTGCGTGCTGCAGACCGCCCTGGAGCTGATCGAGAAGGGGTACGTGGTGCATCTCGTGTGCGACGCGGTGATGAGCCGGAAGAAGGACAACTGGAACATCGCCAAGCAGGCGATGGCGGCGGCCGGGGCGGTGCTGACCTCGACCGAGTCGGTGGTCTTCCAGCTTCTCAAGGTGGCGGGGAGCGAGGAGTTCAAGAAGCTCTCCAAGCTGGTCCGTTAGGCTAGCTGTGCTGGGTGAGGAAGCGGGCCAGGTCCGCTTCCGCCTCTTTCGGGATGGAGATGATCTCGACCCCGAAGCCGATCGGCAGCACCGGCTTCACCCGGCGCTTCGCCGTATTGGTCCAGGCAATTTTCCCCTTCGCCTGAATCACCGTCCCGATCGGGTCGGGAAGTGCGAAGACCAGATCGATCATCCTCCCGATTTCCGCGTCGATATCGGATGAGATATAGGCACCGTGGCGGCTGATGTCGGCCAGGGTGCCGGAGAGGGTGACGCCGAAGGCACGGAATTTCGCCTTGATGTTGCATGGCACCCGCTTGTCGCGCCGCTCGATCTCCGGGAGGAACCTGCGGGCGGTCGCCAGGAAGAGGAGGCGGTCGAGCGGCTTGGTCATGAAGTCGTCGCACCCGGCGTCCATGCAGAGTTTACGATCGTCCGCCTTTCCCTCCGAAGTGATGAGAACGACCGCGGTCTCCTTGAGATTGCGGTCTTCTTTTATCTTGTGGCAGCAGTCGGCGCCGTTCATGACCGGCATGTGGAGATCCATGAAGACGAGGCCGGGCTGCTCCTGCCGGCAGAGGTTGAGCGCCTCCTGGCCGTCGCGTGCAGTGAGCACCCGTACTGCGGAGTGTTGCAGGTATCCCTTCTCAAGTTCCAGGAACATATTCACGTCATCTACAAGCAGAATCTTTTCCGCCATAACATTTCCTTACGCTTAAACGTACGCACGCAGTACCGAGGACGGTGCCAGAGTCACCACGCCCCGTGAGGAGGACGTCCCCCCCCTTTGCGAAGGGGGGACAGGGGGGATTTTAGCCCAAGGTCACTCTCTTCTCTTCGGGGAGGCTTCCCCCACCCCCTGCCCCCCTCCCTCAAGGAGAGGGGGAACGGGAGGCAATCTATATCCCGGCCAGCGCCTTGGCGATGACGTCGTGGTTCAGCCAGAAAACCGGTGCCTGGGGATTCCATGAGGAGTTGAACATCAGCCTCCCGACGCCGACGAAGACGGCGCGGGAGAGGACGGCGCAGACGATCTCCTTGGGATCGGCGTTGAGCGAGATGAGCTCCGCGGAGACGTTCAGCATGTACTCCTGCTGGGCGGGGGAGTTGTGCTGCGGCCAGGAGTCGTAGTCGCGCGTGGAGGTGATCAGCGGGTTGACCAGGTAATCGGTGGCGATTTTAACCAGGTCGCCGGTGGTGGACCCTTCCTTCAGCAGCGACTGGCATTCGTCGACCACCGAATCCACCCCTTCCTGCTTAAGGGCGGACAGCAGCGGGTAGAGGGAGTTTTCGACGCCGAGGAAGAGGGCGCTCGAGTTGGTGAGGATTTCCGGGCAGTTGTAAACGGTGGCCTTGATGCCGTTATCCCAGGCGGCGGTGGCGATCTCCTCGAGCCGGATCTTGGCCCATCCCTGCAGGTACGGGGTGTAGGACTGCCAGACGAACTCGCCGTTCACCATTACCTCGCAGCCGTGGTAGCCGTAGGCGGCGTAGCGGACGTCGTGTTTTTCACGCAAGGAAGCGGTGGACTCGATCAGGTAGCCCAAGGTGTCGGCGGTGACTTCATTGAAGCTCAGCGCGCAGAGCTGCCCCAGGTCGGAATTCCAGAACGGCTCCGAGGCGAGGAAACGGTCCCCCTGCCCCTTGAAGAGCTTGTTGAGGATCGGCATGAAGACGCGGGCGCGCGGGATACCGCCGGCCATGGTGTGTACCACCAGCAGGTCCGCTTTGGAGGGGAGCAGGGCGGAGAGTTCCTTGACCACGGCGGCCAGGTTGTCGCGGAAGCGCTTGGTGCCGGTCTTGCGGGAGAAATCGACCTCGGCCGGATCGAGCTTCACCGAGGCCCACTCGTCCGGCTTCACCCCTTTCAGGCGGTCGCAGGGAGTGACGCCGTCTTTGCCGGGCTCCATGTCGAAGCCGGCCTCCAGCGGGATGTTGATGATCTTTCCGCCCAGGTTGGCTTCGGCAGCGGCAAGCTCCTCGGCGTTCAAGGGGCGCAGGGTCCCGTCGGAGTCACGGCGCCCGACGGTGGCGCCGATAATGGTCATCCCCTTGGCGCGCGCCTCGTCGATGATACCGTTGGCGTAGCCGCGGCCGAACAGTTCGCCGCAGAGGAAAAGAACGTCCCCCTTCTTGAATCCCGCAGTGGCGGGCACTTCGCGCATGGCGTGGTACTTGGTCATAGCATTCCTTTCTTTCACTCGTTATGAGTAGTCTTCTTTGGCAGCATTTTCGAAACGGGTGAACTCGCCGCGGAAGGTCAGGTCGACCGTTCCGGTCGGGCCGCTTCTATGCTTACCGATGATGATTTCCGCCTTCCCTTTGAGCTCCTCGTTGTCCTTCTCGTAGACCTCTCCGCGGTAGACGAACATGATGATGTCGGCGTCCTGCTCGATAGCACCCGATTCCCTCAAGTCGCTCATCATCGGGCGCTTGTCGGAGCGCTGCTCCAAGCCCCGGTTGAGCTGGGAGAGGGCGATTACCGGGATGCCTAGTTCCTTGGCCAGCCCCTTGAGCGACCGGGAGATCTCGGAGATCTCCTGCTGGCGGGACTCCGGGTTGACCCCTCCGCGCATGAGCTGGAGGTAGTCGATGACGATCAGCCCGATGTCGTGCTCGGCCTTCAGCCGCCGTGCCTTGGAGCGGAGCTCCATGACGGTGATGGAAGGGGTGTCGTCGATGAATATCTTGGCGTCGTGCAGCGCGCCGGCCCCCTTGGTGAGCTTCGGCCAGTCGTTCTCCAACAGGTGGCCGGTCTTCAGCCTGCTCAGGTCCACCCGGGCCACCGAGCAAAGGAGCCTTTCGACCAGCTGTTCCTTGGGCATCTCCAGCGAGAAGATTGCGGCGGGGTAGGGGGTCTCCGATTCGATGGACGCGTACTGGGCGACGTTCAAGGCGAAGGTGGTCTTCCCCATGGCCGGGCGCCCGGCGATGATGACGAGATCGCCCGCATGGAAGCCGGCGGTCATCTTGTCGAGATCGGTGTAGCCGGTCGGAACCCCGGTGATCAGCTCCTTCTTCTCGTAGAGGAGCTCGATGTTCTTGATGGTGTCCTTCAGGATGTCGCTGACCTGGTAGTAGGCCGGACGGAGCTTGTTCTCGCCGATCTCGAAGATGACCTTCTGGGCGGTGTCGAGCAGCTCCTCGACGTCGACCTTGTCCTCGAACCCCTGGCTGACCAGGTCGGTGGCGGCCGAGATCAGCTTGCGGGTAAGCCCCTTCTCCTTGACGATCTTGCAGTAGTAGGCGATGTTGGCCGCCATCGGGACGTAGTCCACCAGGGTGGCCAGGTAGGCGCCGCCCCCCACCTCCTCCAACTCACCCTTCTTGCGGAGCTGGGTGGTCATGGTGATAAGGTCGCACGGCTCCCCACGTTCGCTCAGCTCGATCATGGCGCGCATGATCTTCCGGTGGGTCTCGCGATAGAAATCGTCCGGGGTGAGGATCTCCAGCACCCGGTTGATCGCCTCATTGTCCACCAGGACACCGCCGAGGATCGACATCTCCGCCTCGATGCTCTGCGGCGGCAGTTTTCTCATGTCCATGGGGTTCATCGCTACCTCTTGAAACGTCCTGCTCGTGACACTTTTGTGAACGGAGAATAGTACCCGCATCCGGCCCACCGGTCAACCATTTTGCTTACGAAATCAAAGGGAAAGAGGTGGAGTCCCCTCCCTCAAGGGGAGGGGACGAGGGGGTGAGGGAGGGAATGGACTAGGCCCCGCACTCCCTTAGAAAGGCGAGCGACTTGAGCTCCCGGTCGAGGTGCAGGTCGATGGCGGGATTGAGGAGAAGGTCCGCCTCCCTGAGGAGGTGGTCGGGGAAGACCACGGCGCCGAACCTCCCGGTCCGCATGGCCCGGTCGAGGAGGTCCGCGGTCTCCTGCGAGACGCCGCGCACCGAGAGGTCGGGCTGGTAGCCGAGGATCTTCAGCAGGTTGACGGTGAAGAAGCGCCGGTCGGATGGGGAGAGCGGAGCGCAGTCGAGCCTTTCCAGGTAGCAGTAGAGGAGGCGGAACAGCCGGGGATTGGGCTCCTCCTCGGGAGTGAGGCGTTCGACGAGCTCGCAGGCGTAGGCGGCGGTACCGATCTTGGCTAAGTCAGTGCGGATGCCGGGAAAGATGCCGACGATGTCGGCGGAGAGGAGGGTGGCGAGGCCGCTTCCCTTCTGGAGCTGGAGCCTCAGGTGCGCGAACGCCTCGAGCGCGCCGCCGAAACGTTTGCGGCTCTTCTTGGCGCCGCGGGCGATGCCGGAAATCTTTCCCTGCTCCAGCGAGAAGAGGGTGACGATGCGGTCCGCCTCCCCGTAGTCGGTGAGCCGGAGCACGATGGCTTCAGTTTCGGACTTTCTCATGTACTCGCTTGGGCATTACCCCTTGTGGTTGGTGAACTTGCTCCTCAATAAGCCGAGGCATCTGTTGAGGACGTTTTCTCTGGGGAGCGACGGGATGACCGGGGGGTGGCGGGTTCCTATCCGCACCAGTTCCGCCTGGAGCTCGGCTCCGCCCCCGAGCTGCATCCCGAGGCGGAAGGTCGCCAAGGCCTCCCCCTGCTTCCCGGCCATGAACTGGACGCGGCCGAGGTTGAGGCAGACGCGGGGATTGTGGGGATCCTGTTGGAGCGCCTCCTCCGCCATCTTGAGCGCGACGGTCACGTCACCGCCGCTCTTGGCCAGGCAGAGGGCGAGATCGGAGCTGCACTCCGGGGTGTCCTGGATGGCGGAGGCCTGCTCCAGGCAGATCCTTCCCAGGAAGAAGAGCTGGCGCTGGATCGCCTCCTTCCCCTTGCGCCGCAGTTCCTCGACGTCCTCGCCGCGGACCCGTCCGTCCACCCGTTCGAAGGTCACGAAGGTGATCGGCGGGGTGAGGTCCTGGCGCTCCTCGATGGCGGTCTGCTGGAAGGTGGCGGGGATTTCCGGGAAGAACGTGTCCCCCGGGTGGCGCTCATGCACCACCGTGAGGTAGATCCTCTGACAGAGCGGGATGGCCTCCCTGAAGATCTCGCCGCCGCCGCAGATGAAGACCTCTTCCTCCTTCTCGCAGGCGACCAGCGCCTCCTCGAGGGAATGGACGAGTACGCACTCTTTGAGGGAAGTGAGACTCCTGCTGAGGACGATGTTGCGGCGGCCGGGGAGGGGATGGCCGATGGAGTCATAGGTCTTTCTCCCCATGACTATCGGGTGCCCCATAGTTATGTTTCTGAAACGGGTCAGGTCGGCGGGGATGTGCCAGGGGAGTTTACCCTGGTAACCGATCACTCTCCCCTCTGATATCGCCGCGATGAGCGAGACGATCATAATAGCCCCGATGAAACTTGTTTAGTCATTTATTCATCGCAATGTTACCACGGTAACGCCGTCTCCGCCTTCGAATCGTTCGCCGGTCCGGTAGGAGGCGACCAGCGGGTGGCTGGCGAGATAGCTCCGCACCCCGCGCATCAGCGCCCCGGTTCCCTTGCCGTGCACGATCCGCAGCTCGCCGATCCGGTCAAGGGCCGCATGGTTCAAAAACGGCTCCAACTGGTCGATCGCTTCTTCGACCCGCATCCCGAGGAGGTTGATGCTGGAGGCCGGCTCTTCCCGCTCGGCTTCCTTCTGGGCCCGCTTGGCCCGCACCTTGGTCTCTTTTCCCTTCGGCTTCGCCAGGGCAGAGAGCGGGACCTCGATCTCCATGCTCCCGGCCCGCACCCGGACCTTGCCGTCGCGGCCATCGATGGAAAGGACCTTGGCGTCGGAGTTGATCGGTTTCACGAAGACGGTCTGCCCCACCTCGACCTTGTCGACCGGGATCTCCTGGTCCGGACTCATCTCGGCCAGCACCCGCTCCACCTCGGCCTCGGCCTGATCCAGCTTGGCCTTCGCTTCCCGGGCTTTCTCCTTGCGGGCCTCCTCCATGATCTCCAGCACTTCGCGGCGCGCCTTGCGGATGATCTGCTGGGCCTCCTGGTACCCCTTCTCCTTGGCCCCCTTGACCAGCTCGTTGGCCTCGCGCACCCGGCCGGCCAGGTTCTGCTCGTTGCGGACGAGCTTTTCCTCCCGCAGGGCGAGATCGTCCAGCTTCTCTTCGAGCTGCCGGCTCTTATCCTTGAGGTCGCGTAAAAGGGCGTGGAAGTCGGCCTCCATGGTGCCGATCATGCTCTTGGCGAAATGGACCACGTGGGCGGGGAGCCCGTAGCGGGCGGCGATGTCGAGCGCGTGGGACTCTCCCGGCTCGCCCAAAGTGAGGCGGTAGAGCGGGGCCAGCTTCAGGCGGTCGAACGCCATCGCCGCGTTCAGCATCCCTTGCTCGCGCTGCACGAAACCGATGATCTCGGTCAGGTGGGTGGTGGCGATCACCAGCGCCCCCTTGCCGTGCAGCTCCTTCAAAACGGCGCAGGCGATGGCGGCCCCCTGTCCCGGCTCGGTTCCGGTCCCCAGCTCGTCGAGGAGCACCAGGGTGTCCTTATCGGCGCCGGTAAGAATCGAGGCGATCTTGGAGATGTGGGCCGAGAAGGTGGAAAGGCTCTCCTCGATAGACTGCTCGTCGCCGATGTCCACCAGGATGCTGGAGACCAGCGGAATGCGGGAGCCCGGCGCGGCGGGGATCGGCATCCCGGAGAGGGCCATCACGGTCAAAAGCCCCGCGTTCTTGATGGCGATGGTCTTGCCGCCGGTGTTGGGTCCGGTGACCACCATGACCCGGTTGTCGTCGCTGAACTCCAGGTCGAGCGGGACGACCTCCTTCCCCATGAGGGTCAGGATCGGGTGACGGGCCGCCTTGAGCGAGATGCCGTTCCCCTTCGCGAGGATCGGGGGCTCGCACCTGAGCTTGTCGGAGAAGAGGGCGATGCAGTTCAGGACATCCACCATGACCAGGGCCTGGAACTGCTCCAGCATCAGGTCGGCGTCCTCGCGGATCCAGTCGCAGAGCTGGCGGATGATCCTGATCTCTTCGGCGCGCTCGTCGGCCACCAGGTTCTCGAGCTCGTTGGCGAGCCCGATGATCTCCAAAGGCTCCATGAACGCGGTCTCGCCGGAGTTGGAAACGTCGTGCACGACCCCCGGCACCATTCCCTTGGAGTCCATCCGGACCGGGATCACCCACCGTCCCGACCGCTGCGTGATGAAATCGTCCTGCAGGAAGATCGCGGTGTGGCGCTCGCGGACGATCTCCTCAAGCCGTCTCTTGATGCGGGCGGTGAGCCCCTTCTTCTGCCCCCTGATGTCGGCCAGAAGGCGCGACGCGGTGTCCAGGATCTCTCCCACCTCGTTCACCGTATGTTCCAGAGGGTTGAGGATGTCCGGGAAGCCGGTGATCACCCCCGCCTTTTCCTGGAGAAGCGGAATGTCGTTGCGGTAGCCGAGCTGGGTGGAGACCGCCGCCATGACCCTGAGGGTGGGGATGAAGAGCTGCAGGTCGAGGGGGGAGAAAACGGCGCCGCGCGGGCGCACGCTGCGCAACTGGCGCGTGATGTCCTCGAAGGGGGAGAGCTTGAGGGAGATCCCGAGGCGGTTGAGCTTCCTGATCTCGTCGACCAGTCCCAGGCGGAGTTCGGTCTTTTCCGGGGAGCTGAGAGGGGCGATGGCGAGTGCGTCGGCTCTCGACGCTTCGCAGTGGGAGAAAGCGGCCACGGATTCGAGTATCTTGTCGAACTCCAGCCGCTTGAGGGTGTCTTTGTTTATCATCAAGTCAGCCTTCAACCTTTCTACGTAGTAAGAAATGAATCGCTACAGGAACCAGCTGATCGGGCTGAACACCCTCTCGAGGATCCTGATCGGCCAGCCGCGGCGCTCGTGTTCCTTGAGCACGATGCGCCGGGCCATGCCCATGTCGGTCTCCAGCATGTCGGCCACCTGCTGGCCGAAGTCCAGGCTGTCCACCACCACGTTGAGCTCGTAGTTGCGGTGGAAGCTCCGCTGGTCGATGTTGGCCGAGCCGACCATGGCCAGGTTGTCGTCCACCAGCAGCACCTTGGCGTGCAGGACGGCACTGTTAAGCTCGTAGATCTCGATCCCGCTCTTCAAGAGCTGGGCATAGCAGGTCCGGCTCACCAGCCTGACCAGCGGTACGTCGCTCTGGTACGGGAGGAGCAGCCTGACCCGCACGCCGCGGCCGACCGCCCTTAGCAAGGAGCGGATGA
The DNA here is from genome assembly GCF_023652955.1 of Geomonas sp. Red32. Lineage (GTDB taxonomy): Bacteria > Desulfobacterota > Desulfuromonadia > Geobacterales > Geobacteraceae > Geomonas. The sequence continues at coordinate 66,065 of NZ_JAKLOY010000013.1, forward strand.
TGCGGGGGCCGGGGATGAAGTACGGGCTCGCGATGATCACGCTCTCCGAGGCCCCGGCGATGGCGACCCGGAAGGCGCTCCTGATCACCGAGCGTTTCTGGTGGGGACCGCCGTTGATGATCATGACCTTGGCGTCGCCCCGGACCTCGCCCGGCGTGTCCGGGTCCCGCAGGTGTGCCCAGGAGCCTCGCTCCCGGTGCCACGTTTCCTGGAAGATCCGCAAAAGCTCTCCCGCTACCGCTTCGCCCTCGATCTTGACCCCGGCGTCGCGCCACTTGGTGATCTTCTTGCCGCAACCCGAGTAGACGTCGGCCACGTTGATGCCGCCGGTGAAGGCGCACCAGCCGTCGATCACCACGATCTTTCGATGGTCACGCTTGTCGAACCAAGCACGCCGGAAAGGAGGGGGATTGAACGCGGTGCAGTGTACCCCGCCTTTGACGAGCTTCCTGAAGAAGGAGGCGGGGGTATCGAAACAGCCGATGTAGTCGTACAGCAGGTAGACATGCACCCCGCGCTTGGCGGCCGCGATGAGGGCGTCGGCGAGCTGGTTGCCGGTGTGGTCGGCGCAGATGGTGTAGAACTCGAGGCAGATGCCGTGGCTTGCCTCCCCGATCGCCTGCAAAAGGGCCGGGAAAAACTCGGATCCGTCCCGGTACAGAGTCGCGCTCTGGCCGACGAACGACACGGCCTCGCTGTTCCTCCTGAACAAATTGAAGAACCTCGAGGTCTGGAACCGGAAAGGTTTTCTCTTGCGGCGGATGGTATCCATGGCGTCGTCTCGGAGCGGTGCGTGAGCGAGGGGTCTACATGCTACGAAGCGCGGAAATAACGTCGTTGGATGGCGATTACTTCCGCGCTTCCGTTACTGCGCGTTGCTATGCTGGGATCCGGGTTAGACGGAGATGACTTCCTTCACGCCCGGCACTTTATCCTTAAGGGTCCTTTCGATGCCCATCTTGAGGGTCATCGTGGACATCGGGCAGTGGCCGCAAGCGCCGACCAGGCGGACTTTTACCACCCCGTCTTCACCGACTTCGACCAGTTCGACATCGCCGCCGTCAGCCTGCAGCGCGGGGCGGATATTTTCCAGAACGGATTTTACTTCTTCTACCATGTCGTCCTCCAGGGATTGATTGGGTTCAGCCAGCTATGAGTCTATAGGAATAGCATGATAAATGCAAAAGGTTTAACCCTTCAGTCCGCATCCCACGCCATCCTCGCTGACCATCCGCCTCCCCTCCCCTTGAGGGAGGGGGCAGGGGGGAGGGAAGCACTATCCTTTCTCGTGCACCCCCGGCGTGGTGAGGGGATAGGGAGCCAGCACCACGTCCAGCTCCGCCTCCGTCAGGATTCCCCGCTCGAGTATCACCTGCCGGATGCTCTTTCCGCTCTTGGCCGACTCCTTGGCCACCTCGGCCGCCGCCGCGTACCCGATGCTCGGCGCGAGCACGGTGGCGAGCCCCACCGACTGATCGAGATAGGTGCGGCAGCGCTCCTCGTTGGCGGTGATCCCCGCCACGCAGAGGGTGGTGAATTGGTGCAGGCAGTTCTTGAGGATCTCCAGCGAAAAGAGGAGGTTGAAGGCGATCACCGGCATCATGACGTTCAGCTCGAGCTGCCCCGCCTGGGCCGCCATGGTCACCGTGAGATCCGCGCCCAGGACATGGAAGGAGACCATGTTGGTCACCTCGGCCATCACCGGGTTCACCTTCCCCGGCATGATGGAAGAGCCTGGCTGCATGGCGGGAAGGTTGATCTCGGCGAGCCCCGTCCTCGGCCCCGAGGAGAGGAGCCGCAGATCGTTGGCGATCCTGATCAGGTTGACCGCCGTCCCCTTGAGCGCGCCACTCAAGGTGACGAACGGTTCCATGTTCTGCATCCGCTCGACCAGGTTCGGACTGCGGGTGAGCTTTTCACCCGTCTCGCGGGAGAGCTCCTCCACGATCCGGTCGATGAACTCCTCCTCCGCATTGAGGCCGGTCCCGACCGCGGTTCCCCCGATCCCGAGTTCCCTGAGACCGGGGAGCGCGGCCTCGATCCCCTCGCGGTTCTTGGCGATGGCAGCGGCGTAGGCGGTGAACTCCTGCCCGAGCCGGATCGGGACCGCGTCCTGGAGATGGGTCCGCCCGGACTTCAGGATGCCGTCGAACTCCTCCCCCTTGGCGGCCAGGGCGGCCGAGAGCCGGTCCAGTTCGGCGGCGAGCTCACCGGAGAGCTCCAGGGCGGCGAGCCGCATGGCGGTGGGGAAGACGTCGTTGGTGGACTGGGCCATGTTCACATGGTCGTTGGGATTGACCCGGGCATATTCCCCGAGCTTTCCCCCCATCAGCTGGTTGGCGCGGTTGGCCAGCACCTCGTTCACGTTCATGTTGTGGGAGGTACCGGCGCCGGCCTGGAAGGGGTCGACCACGAACTGGTCCGCGAATTCGCCCCGGAGAGCCTGGCCGGCCGCCTGCACGATGGCATCGGCCACTTCCGGATCGAGCCGGCCGGTCCCGCGGTTGGCCAGCGCTGCGCACCTCTTGATTCTGACGGTGGCGCGGACCAGGGCAGGGTGGGGTTTCAATCCCGAGATGGGGAAATTGCCGATCGCCCGCTGGGTCTGGGCTCCGTAGAGCGCCTCGGCAGGGACCTCGACGGTCCCCATGGTATCTTTCTCAGTCCGTAAAGTCATAGCCAAGCTCCCGTGGATCGGTTTTGTCAGTCGTGGTAGGCCCTATGAGTAATGATATCGAATCGATGGCGTTACATGAGAGGAGAAGAGAAAAAAAGGAAGAAAGTAAAGTCCCCCTTTGAGAAAGGGGGACTTTGAGGAGGTGGGACAGCTGGCCGAGTGTGAGAGAAATCCCCTCCGGCCCCCCATTTTCAAAGGGGGGAGAGGCTGCCTTAGGGCTGTCGTTGCTAGGCGGTGGGCTCTTGAGCCAGGAACTCTCTCAGTCCGAGCAACTGCTCGATGGTGCACGACTCGAAGACTTTCGCACCCAGCGTGGCGGGAAGGGCCAGGTCGACCTGGTAGCGGTCGCCCACAAAGAGGGTTTCCTCCGCCTTGGCCCCGATGGCGTCGAGGAGGAAGATCAGCGTCTCCTCGTCGGGCTTCGGGCGCCAGAAGTCCTCGATGGTGAAGACCTTGCAGAAGAAATCGGCCACCCCGATGAGCTTCATGATGCGGGCGGAGAGCGAGCGGTTGTTGTTCGTGTAGATGTGGATGCCGAAGCGGCTGGCGAGGTCCTTTAAGAGGCCGACGACCCGCTCGTCCACGGCGAGCAGCCCTTCCGGCCGGACTTCCCGGGCCATCCGTTCGTGGAGATCGTGCATGTTGCCGCCGAGCGAGATGACCGCCTGGCTCAGGGTGGCGGCGAGACCGGCCAGGCTGTCTCTCGCTTCCTCCAGCATGAGGTCGGCCTGCTCCACGCTCACCCCCTTCAGTTCGGCGATGTAGCGGCAGGCGCTCAGGTTGACCTGGCCTCCCATCTGCTCATTCTGGTACAGCGTCCCATCGAGGTCGAAGACGATCGCCTTGATCAACTCAGCCCCCATTTCCTCATGCAGAGCAGTTGCGGATTATTGACCCCCTTGGACTGGATGAGGACCTTGAAGGTGTCGCCCATTCCCCCTTCCGGGAGCATCAGTTTCTTGAGGGCGAGGCGGTGCTGAAGCTTCTCCTGCTCGGTCTCGGCCTCGGCTTCCAGGCGGATCAGTTCCTCCATGAGCCCTACGCCGAGCAGGAAGCGGTACTGCTCCCCGAACCATACGGTCTCCAGCCCGAAGTCCTTCCCGGTCTCGATCAGCTGGGTGAAGTTGATGTGGGTGGTGATATCCTGTTCCCCCACCAGGAGGTACGGATCGTCGCCGGTGGTGTGCCGGTGGTAGCAGAGCAGGGTCCCGTCTTTTCTCTGGGGGGTATAGAGCTCCTCGGTGACGTAGCCGTAGTCGATGGTGAGGACGAAGCCCCGGTCCAGCGATTCGGCGGCGGAGGCGAGCCAGCCGGGGGCGCAGAGGTTGATCTCGCCGCGCTGCCCGAGCATGAGCTGCACCTCGAAGCGGTCGAGGTAGCCCTTGATATCCGGCGTGGAGGGATGGCCGAGCCGCTCGCGGAAACCGTTGTGATCGGCCCCCACGTAGACTTCCTTGATCCCGTCATCGGTCATCTCCACGACGTGGACCGGCATGGCGTCGAAGAGCTCGTTGGAGATGATGCAGCCGGTAAAGGTGACCTCTCCGTCGGCCAGCTCCTCGGGGGTGCTCCACGCGAGGTGCCCGGCGTGCTCGCGCAGCCGGTTGGCCTGGACCTCCTTCAGGGTCGGCTCCTTCTCGATCAGCCGGTAGATAATGGTGCCGTAGAGGGTGCTGTTGAACTCCCGGACGGCGTCCAGGATGTCCTGGGCCAGCTGGCCTCCCCCCGCGCCCGCCTCGGCGACGGTGAAACCGGTGGGGGTGCCGAGGATCTCCCAGAAGCGGACGATCTCCCTGGCGACCAGCCGCCCGAAGGAGCTGTGGACGTTCATGCTGGTGTAGAAGTCCCCCTCCGCGCCGACCTTTCGGCCGGGCGAGGTGTAGTAGCCAAGCCCCGGTTCGTAGAGGGCGGCTTCCATGAAGGACGAAAAAGGGATCTCCCCGTGGGAGCGGATCCGCTCGAGGATGATCTGGGCAAGTTTGGTATTGGCAGCCTCGGTGGGCATGGGCGTTCCTCCTGGATAGATTCTCTATATACGGTGCCCCGCACCTTGTCAAACGGGGGGCAATCCTTATCCCCTCGGCGTTTTAGGGGAGAGGAGCAGGGGGGAGGGAGGGGTGGCTTTCTGCCTCGACGTACATCCTGGCCGTCTCCGCCGCTATCCTGGCCAACTCCTCCCGGAGTTCCGCCGGAGCCAAGAGCTCCGCATGGGGGCCGTACGAGAGGAGCCAGGCGAGGATCTCCATCTTTCCCCCCGCCCGGAACCTCAAAAGGAGCGTGCCGTCCTCCCCCCGCTCGATCCGCTGCGATGCGTGCCAGGTCCGATCCGCGATGGCGTGGGCGATCCCCGCGGAGAAGCGGATCGCCACCTCCATGGGCGGCTCCGCCACCAGCCCGAAGGCCTCCTCCAGAGCGTGGGTGGGATGGAATCCCTCGGGGATGTCGAAGCGCTCGGTCCCGGCAGCAACCGAGACGATCCGCTCCAGCGCGAAGGTCCGCAGCGCCTGGCGCTCCCGGGCGAAACCGTGGAGGTAGATCCCTCCCTTCTGGAAGAGCAGCGTGTAGGGATCGACGTGGTAGCTCGCGGGTTCGTCGCGTCCGGGGGATCGGTAGGAGAGGGTGACGCTCTGCTGGTACAGGAGCGCGTGGCGGATCAGCTTTAATTGCTCGGCGGACTTGCTGTAGTCGCGCTTTCCCTGCAGAAGCGGATGGGCGACCTGGGCGATCCGCTCCATGTGGGCGGCAAGGCGCGGGGGAAGAACCGAGTTGACCTTCCCGAAGATGCTCTGCATGTCCTCCATGAAGGGGGTGCCGCTCAAAAGGTCGAGCTGGGATCTCAGGAGAGAGAGGGTCATCAGCTCCTGCAGAGAGAAGCTGATGGGAGGGACGTTCTTGAAGCCGGTCAGGAACCGGTAGAATTTTACCCCGTCCTGCCATTCGGAGACGATCGGGTACCCGGCCTCCTCGATGGCGATCAGGTCCCGCTGGATGGTGCGCCGGTTGACGCCGGTCTCCTCGGCGAGCTCGGCTGCGGATATGCCGTGACGGGCCTCGATGAGCCGGATCACGTCATGCAGCCTCGCCGCCTGGGAGTATTTCTTGGCCGGCCGTCCCTTCCCCATCAGTCGTTGCTGTCAGGGGTGCCGGAGCCGGACGCTTCCGCGCCGCCTTCTCCGGAGGGCTGCTTTTTCTTGCGGGGCCTGCGGCGCTTCTTCTTCTCGGCGCTCTCGCCCCCCGCTTCACTGGCACCTTCGGCGGGTGCTGCCGTGTTGCCGCCTCCGCCTACACCTGCTGGAGTCTCGGCTTTGACGGTGGCATCCTTCTTCGGCTTGTCGCCGCGGCGCCCCTTGTCCCGGTCCCGGCTGCGGTCGTCACGGCCTCCACGGCCCCCTTTCCCCTTGGCCTTGTCCTCGGGGCGCGGCGGGCGCGGCTTGCTCCTCACGTAGTCGTGGACGAACATGTCGTCCTCGGCCCACTCGACCGGAATCTTCTGCTTGATGTACTCCTGGATCGGCTCGATGTAGAAGGCGCCGTCCTCGTCGGCCAGCGAGATGGCCATCCCCTCGGCCCCGGCGCGCGCGGTGCGGCCGATGCGGTGGACGTAGTCCTCGCAGTCTTGGGGGAGGTCGTAGTTGATGACGTGGGAGACCCCTTCGATGTGGATGCCGCGGGAGGCGACGTCGGTGGCGATCATGATGGGAAGCTCTCCCGCCTTGAAATCGGCCAGGATCTTCATCCGCTTTCTCTGCTCCACGTCGCCGGAGATCACCTTGGCCGGGAAGCCGTTGGCGTTAAGGCGGTCCATGAGGAACTCGCACTCGCGCTTGGTGTTCACGAAGATCATGGTCCGCTCCATCCCCATCTTCCGCAGAAGACCGAGGAGCAGCGGGAACTTCTCCTTGCGGGAGGCGTGATAGAGAACCTGCTCGACCCGTTCGGCGGTCATCTGCTCGGGGGTGACCGAGACCTTGACCGGGACGTTCATGAACTCGTAGGCGAGCTCCATGACGCGGGCGTTGAGGGTCGCGGAGAAGAGCATGTTCTGGCGCTTGTCGTAGGCCGGGAGCCTCCTCAGGATGAAGCGGAGGTCGGAGATGAACCCCATGTCGAACATGCGGTCCGCCTCGTCGATGACCAGCGCCTCGACCTCCTTGAGCGAATAGACCTTCTGCTTCAGGTAGTCGATCAGGCGGCCCGGGGTGCCGATCACGATGTCGGCTCCCGCCTTCAGCGCGTCGCGCTGCTTCATGTAATCGACGCCGCCGTAGATGGCCTGCATGTTGAAGCCGGTGTACTTACCGAGGAGCTGGGCGTCCTTCTCGATCTGGACCACCAGTTCGCGGGTGGGGGCGAGGATCAGCGCGCGGGGATGCCGCTCGTCGCCGGGCTTTTGCTGGCTCAGGAGCTTGGTGAAGAGGGAGATCAGGAAGGTGGCGGTCTTGCCGGTGCCGGTCTGGGCCTGGCCGGCGACGTCCTTGCCGGAGAGGGCGAGGGGAAGCGCTTTTTCCTGGATGGGGGTGCAATCGACGAATCCCGCTTCATCGATGGCCCTTAAGACCTCGGACGGGATCTGCAACTCTTTGAATTTCATCAGTGATAGTTGTCCTTTTTTACCTTATTTCAACAGGATAATTAATTAGCACAGTGACCGGGAAATGGCAACGGAAAGCGTGACACAGTCACAAGCCGCCCTTCCCAAGCTTTTGCTTTTTATCGGTTCCTGTGTTATGGTCGCGGGTCACAAAATTAGCAGAGGGGCACCATGCAATCGTTCATTCACATTGACTCACACAATTACCTGAGACCGGAAAACCTCCCCGATCCTCCCGATTGGGCCTCGCTGTTCGGTAACGATAATCCCGTGGCGCTCGAGATCGGCTGCGGCGTGGGGGACTTCATCCTGAAGACCGCACTCGACCAGCCGGACACCAACTTCATCGCCATCGACTTCTACAACAAGGGGTGCTACAAGACCTGCCGCCGCATCGACCGCCATGAGCTCGGCAACGTGCGCGTGCTGCGCGAGGAGGCGAGGAGCTTCGTCACCGAGCGGATCCCGAAGGGGAGCCTCTCCGCGGTCTACATCAACTGCCCCGATCCCTGGCCCAAGAAGCGCCACCGGAAGCGGAGGCTCGTCAACCGCCAGTTCGTGGAATTCCTGATGGAGTACATGCAGCCGGGAGCCAATTTCTACTTCGCCACCGACTTCGACGACTATGGCGAGGACGTCGCTGCCGCACTGCCGGAGATCCAAGGGCTCGAGAACCAGTTCGCTCCCGACCTCTTCCGCCACGATTTCCCCGGGTACCATCTCTCTAAATACATGAGGAAGTTCCTCGCGGAAGGAAAGAAGATCTACTTCGTCCATTACCGGATGAAGTAAATCGACTGACACAGACAGCAAAGAGCCGCCGGCTGATGAAGCCGGGGGCTCTTTTTCTTTTCTTTCAAGTCCCCCTTTGAACTCGCTACGCGCAGCGCCGCTGGTTCTGGTACGGGAGTCCCCCCTCCACTGCCCCTGCGGACGACCTGGAGATCGACTCCCGCAGGAACTTTTCGATCTCGGCCGCGGGAAGCGGCTTGCTGAAGAAGTACCCCTGCATCTCGTCGCACCCCAACTGGTACAGGGTCCTCATCTGGTAGCTCGTCTCCACCCCCTCCGCCACCAGGTTCAGCCCGAAGCCGCGCGCGATGCCGATGATGGCGTGGATGATCGGGGAGGATGTCTTGTCCTCGCTGATGTCGTGCACGAAGGAGCGGTCGATCTTGATGGTGTTGATCGGGAAGCGGCGCAGGTAGTTCAGCGACGAGTAGCGGGTCCCGAAATCGTCGATCGAGATCCGGATCCCCTTTTCGCGCAGCATGCGCATCTTGTCGATGATCCCCGAGACGTCGTCCACCGGCAGGTTCTCGGTGATCTCGACCTCAAGGACATCGGCGGGGAGATTGTGCCTTGCCACGTGGGAAGAGAACCGGTCCACCACGTTGTTCTGGTTGAATTCCTTGGGCGAAACGTTGACCGACACGCGGATGTCCCCCAGCCCGGTGCCCCGCCAGCGGTCGAGCTGACTACAGACCTCGGCCAGCACCCAATCGGTGATCTCGCTGATGAAGCCGCTTTCTTCCGCCATGTCGATGAAGCTCGTCGGGTTGAGGAGCCCGTGAACGGGGTGCCGCCAGCGCAGCAAGGCCTCCAGCCCGACCACCCTGCTGCCGCTCACGCTGATTTGCGGTTGATAGTGCAGCTCGAACTCTGAATTCCGGATCGCCTGCCGCAGCTCGTTCTCGAGACCGATCCGCTCCTGGTAGCAGGCGTTCATGTCGGAGGTGAAGAAGGTGTAGCCGTTCTTGCCGTTCCCCTTCACCTCGTACATGGCGATGTCGGCGTGCTTCAGGAGCTGGTCCGCGCTCTCCCCGTCGCCGGGGAAGACGGCGATGCCGATACTGGCCATGGCGCAGAAGTCCTGACCCGCCACCGGAAACGGCACCTTGAGCTCCTCCATGATCTTCTCGGCAATGACCGCGGCGTCCTGCGGATGAACGAGATCCGGCAGCAGCAGGGTGAACTCGTCCCCCCCCTGGCGGGCGAGGGTATCGGTGGCCCGCAGGCATCGCTGCAGGCGCTGGGCCACCTTCTTGAGGAGCTCGTCCCCTTCGGCGTGGCCGTGGGTATCGTTCACCCGCTTGAAGCGGTCGAGATCGAAGAACATGACGGCGGCCATCTTGCCGCTCCGTCTGGCCTGCGCCATCGCCAGCTCCAGCCGGTCCTTGAAGAGGGTCCGGTTGGGGAGCAGGGTGAGCTGGTCGTGCAGGGCCTGGAAACTGATGGTCTCCTCGGCGATCTTCCGTTCGGTGATGTCGCGCGCCACCCCGTAGGTCCCCGCGTAGGTTATCGACTGCAGGTCCCTCTTTTTCTCCCTGGTCTCGTAGATGCCGATGGCGCTCAGGATCGCCACGACGTGCTGCCTCTCGAGGTGGCGCTGGGGATCGACCTTGCACTTCAGGCGGATTTCCAGGTTGGTGGTGGCGCGGTGGTCGCGGCGGCGCTCGACGAAGGCGAAGGTGGCGAGGTGGGCGTCCTCCTCGTGGACGATGGAGGTGTAACTGCGCCCTTTCAACTCGTCGCGGGAATAGCCGAGCAGCGACTGGAAGCGCTCGTTGGTGAAGGTGAAGCAGCCGTTGGGATCGAGGGTATAGATGAGATCGGGGGCCTTCTCGACCAGGAAGCGGTGCAGGCGCTCGGATTGCTCGAGCCGGGCGGCGATCATGAAGTGGCTCCGTTCCAGGTGCCGCCGGTGCAGGGCGTTGTCGACCTTGTACGGGATGTCCTCCAACTCGGTCGGCTTGCGGACGAACTCCACCGCTCCGCCGCGCATGGCGCGGATGGCGGAATCGATGCAGTCGTTGGCGCTCACCATGATCACGCTGGTGGGGATCTTGCCCATCTTGATCCACTCCACCACCTCCAGCCCCGAGATGTCCGGGAGATTGATGTCGAGCAGGACGAGGTCGATCTCCCCGGATTTCAGGATGCCGATCGCTTCCCCGCCGCTGGCGCATTCCGATACCACGCGCCCGGCTCCCTCCAAAAGCTGTCGCAGGCTGGAGCGCATGAGCGGCTCATCGTCGACGATCAAGATGTGCTGAGGCTGCTCGATCCATTCTTTTGGCAGATTCACGTTCACATAGGCCATTTTTTTAGTCCCCTGAATGTCACCCGGTTTTACCCGGGAATCCCCGCACGCAGGCGGGATATTAGGTCCTGCTCCCCCCCGGCGCTGCAGGGGGCTTTGCATCGTTAACTCGCTGCCGCCGCGCTTTCCATCCCCCGCGGCAACAAGATGACGAAACTGGTTCCGTTGCCGGCGTCGCTGCGGCACTTGATCAAGCCGTCGAGATCCTCCACCAGGGAGGCGACGATGGAGAGCCCGATTCCGGAGTGGCCGGGACGCTGGCGGCTGTCCAACGGCTGGAAAAGCCGCTGCATGACCTCGAGGGGGAGCCCCGGTCCCGTGTCGCTCAGGCAGATCTCGGCATAGAAGCGCCCGTTGAGAATGACGTTGTCCGAGGTCGAAATGAGCAGCCGGTCGCCGTCCGAGAGCGCGTCCGCCGCGTTGGTCCAGAGGTTGAGCAGGACCTGCTTGATGCTGTCGCGGCTGCCGGTGATCGGGAGCAGGGAAGGGGAGAGCTCCTTTTCGACCACGATCCCCTGCGAGGCGAAGAGGGTTTCCCCGTACAAGGCCAGCATGCCGTTGATCATCCCGTTCAAGTCGACCGGCTCCGTTGCCGGCATCGGCTCGTTCAGATCGTTGAGGCGCTGGAGAATCTGCGCCACCCGGTCCACTTCCTCCCGGAGGATTTCGAGCTCCTCCCCTGCGGAGTTACCGGCGGGGAGCTTTTGGCTGACGATGGTCAGGTAGTTCTTGATGATGCCGAGCGGATTGCCGGTTTCGTGCACGATCTTGCGGGCGTGCTGCTGGTACCCGCTGTAAAGGCTTGCCGCGATCCTTTCCTCCTTGGCCCGGACCTCCCGCCATGCTTCGATGCTGACCGCTGCCTGCTGGGCGAAACGGACCATCCGGGGGAGGAATTTCTGGAGCCGGGCATGCTGCGAAAGGTTGACCCCGCAGGCCATGACGCCGACCCGGCGCTCGCGGATGCACATCGGGACGAAGAGTACACCCTCGCTTTGGAGGGCCCGCGCGACCTGCACGTCGACCAGCGAGACCGGGACCGGAAGCTCCTTGTCGAAGGTGGAACGTGGCTGCTTGCCGACCATGGCGGACGCTGCAAGGCTGCGCCCGGTATCGAGCCTGATCTGCAGATGCTGGAGAAGGGCCGGCTGTCCCGCGAAGTCGGGCGCCGATGCCACCGCCTCGTCCTGCGCGATGAAGAAGAAGGCGATCCGCCCGATGCCGAACAGGATCCGCGCCGACTCATGCACCGCCACCAGGATTTCTTCCTCCCGGCAGAGGGTGGAGAGGTTTCGCTGCAATGACTGCATGATCGCCATTTCCCGTACCCGGATCTCCACCTCGGAATAGGCACAGTCGCGATCGCGGTCGTGCTGCGGGGGCGGTTGCCGGTTTTCCGGTGGTGCGGGGAAGGGGAGGGGAGCTGCCTCCTCCCATGGGGAAACGCCGAGGGCCTCCGAGAGAACGGCGACCTGATTCCAGGCCTGTTTGCGGATGGCCAGGATCTCGGACGGCTCCAATCCCAGCATGGAAATGACGGCGGCGAGATCCTCTCCCCCGGAGAGGCCGGACCCTTCCCCGCAGCTGTCAATGACGTGGGATGACCAGACGATCTTGCTCAGCTGGTCGGCGTCCTCTATCTCGTCGTGACGCTTGTGATGAAAGAGGATGGCGTCGGAGAGAAACGACGACAGGTGCCACTGGTCTACCAGCCAGGCGCCGATAGCGGCGTGGTCGGTCCCGAAGAGAAGCTCCTCGACGTCCCGCAGCTTCGATTCCACGTTGAAATTCTGGAGCCAGCATCCGTAGCGCTCGCCAACCCCGCCCAGGAGGAGCAACTGGCCGATGTCGTGCAGGAGCCCCGCCAGATAGGCCCTCTCGCTGTCGCCGTAGTTGGTCCTGATCGCCACCGCGCGGGCCATTTCGGCTACCCGGAGCGAATGCCTCCAGATTCCCTCCACATCGATCTGTTCCTGCTCGCCGCCGTGCGCACAGCCGCTCTCAATCGCCAGGCATTCGGCGATGGTACGGGTCAGCCGGGTGCCGAGGGTCGCCAGGCAGTCGTCGATGCCGGTGACGTCAGGGCCGCGGCGCAGGGCAGGGGAGTTTGCGGCGGTAAGAAAGCGGGCGGCCAGTGCCGGATCGCGTCCGGCCAGGGTGGCGAGATCCGTGAGCGATGCCTGGTCGTCCTCCAGCATGTCCAGAAAGCGCAGCAATACCTGCGGCATGAAGGGGAGGCGGACTGCTTCTAGGGAAGGACGTATCCAGTCGGGAATCTGCACGAGGTACCCCTGGCTGCTGCTCCAGCGGATGCCCACCGGAAGGTTCGGTGGGGTAAAGGTTGCGTGCCGGCGTCGAAAAAGACGGATTTCCGAAAACAAAAAACGCCTGATTCGCGGAGCGAATTCAGGCGTCGTTTTAATGTGCTATGTACGGGTGGAAGAGTGACATGACGGCCCCCTTTCGGCGGCCCAGCCATCCCTTGTCAGGATCTGTGACTTTGCGTCCCCGGATTGCCCCGGGTTTGCCCTTTGCTGAGAATATAAACATTTCAAAAAAAATTTAATCACATCTATAGGATTAAGGGGGCAGTGTCAAGAGTTATTTATGTCACCTGTTCCGTCCAACTGTCTCAACTGCCGTCGAAATTCATCAAGCCAGCCGGTAGGACAGTCAAAGGCGATGGAACGCGGATGACGCGGATTGAACGGATGAACGCGGCCGGGGATCAGAAGTACTTCTGCACGTGCCCCTTGATGGTGGCCTCGAAGTCGGCCTCGCGGTCGCCCCGGTAGACCAGCGACGAGCCGATCTCGGCCGCCAGGATGGCGAAGAGGTACTTCTGCGGCAGGTTTTTGATCCGCTTGCTGTACTTCGCCTCCTCCCTGAGCATCCGCGGCAGGTGGGAGAGGATCGCCCGGCGGTAGAGCGGCTGCAGGCAGAGGTGGGGTTGCTGCTGGAAGAAGCGGAAGATGCTCGCGTAGTGCGTGTTGATCTCCCCGCTCAACGAGTCGGAGATCTCCGTGCAGATCAGGGCCGGGGTCTCCCGGCGCCTTTTCAGGATCAGCTTCGCCTCGTCGGCCGCCCGGGTCTCCAGGATCTCGAGAACGTCCTTTACGTAGCGCTCCTTCTCGGCCAGGAACTCCTCCTTGGTGAGGAGCAGGTTGGCGATGATCTCGTAGGAGGACGAGATGACCCCGCACTTGTTGGCGGAGGCGTCCCGCATGATGATGACCCCTTCCTTCTGGAGGTTGAGGCGCGCCTCCGGGGTGATGAAGGAGTTCGCCCCCTCCACGATCGCCCTCGATGACGGGGCCCCGTCCGGCCGCAGGAACTCCCTCCAGTTGTCCTTGTCGATGGTCTCCGGCCTCCCCCCCGCCGGAATGAAGAGGTCGGCCTGGACCTCGAAGGGGAGACTTGCCGTCTCGCGCGAGAACTCGTCGGTGGAGATCCATTCCTCGCGGACCTTCCCGCCGCTCCTGGTCACCTTCCGGTAGAGCTCCTTCAGTCCTTCGCGCCGGCTCCCGCTCCGGTAGATGAGGCATCCCCCCTCGTGGAGCCTGGCCGGGTCGAAGGCGTCCAGATCCTCCTTCAGGACGATGCGGGCAAGTTCCTGGTGGTCGGCGCCCTCCGGGTCGAAGAGTGCGGCGGTGCCGTCCAGGATCAGCCGGATCGCCACCTGGGGAGAGCGATCCAAAAGGATCCTCATGGCGTTCCCCGCCACGTCGCCGTTGGGGCCGCCGGTGAACTTCACGCTGTAGGGATCGCGGTAGATGTCGATCCCGAGCTCGGCCATGGTGATCTCGGCGAACTTTACCACCCCCGTGGAGGTCACGCCGTACTCCTTGTGGTTGATCCCCACCTTCTTGCTGGACATGATCCCGATTCCCAGGATGTAGCCGCGGCTTGCCGAGATGCGGGCGATGTTCTCGATCATGCTGTCGTGCATGTTCTCGTCCGGCCCGAGCTCGATCGGCTCGTCCTCCCGGTAGTAGTCGACCACCTGCGGATGGCGGGCGATCCCTTCGGTGGTGACGAAGATGTCGAGGAAGGCGTTCAACACCCCGTGCTGCAGCTTGTACAGGCGCCAGTCCTCCATCTTGCGCTCCCCGCTCCGCTGCAGGTCGGCCGCGTCGAGGATCAGCACGAGCTTCGATCCCCCTTCGTAGATGTCCTTGTTCTTCAGGTGCTGGGTGTGGGCCAGCACGAAGTTCTCGCGGAAGATCGTGTTGGCGTTGGTGGCGAAATCGTCGGTGGTGCGGGAGATGACCGTGCGCCACCCGCCGCGGGCGATGTCGGAGAACCCGATGTGGTAGCCGAAACCGTAGCGGCTGAAGAAGAAGGTGACCCGGAACGGGAGCACCGTCGGAAGGTCCGAGGTGAAGGCGGTCCCCAGTTCGGCCAGGTAGTTCGGGTCCAGGCGGAAGGCGAGCGCCTGCTTTTCGAGCACGAAGAAGTTGGTCTTCAGCGTGTTGGTGATGAAGGTCAGGCAGCAGCGGTAGATGGCGCGTCGCGCCTCGTCGAGGTAGCGGTGCCCGGTGTTGTATCCCTCCACCGCCTCCTTCGTTTCCTCAAGCACCGCGAAGTAGGTCGAGGAGCGGTCCTTTATGGCGGGATCGAAGCGGGCCCGGAAGAGCTTGATCAGCTGCAGCGCCATCTCCGGGTGGAAGTGGAAGGCGCTTTGCACCTGCTCCAGCCCGAAACGGTCCGGCTGGTTGTGGGCCAGGTTGGTGTGGCAAAAGGCGACGAAGGCGTTGGCGAGGGCGGCCTCCTCCCCGGTCATGACCCGTGTGGTGACGAATTCGCGGTAGGTGTAGAGCTTGGTGGAGATGATCTGGGTGTTGTAGAGCTCCTGCTGGAGCCGGTTGAAGAGCTCGGAACCGTACTCCAAAAGTTCCCCCGATCTCCTCATGACCATGAAGGTGCCGAGGAAATAGGGATGCTGCCCGTTGGATATGGTGAGGCAGTAGGCGCGGTTCACCCCCAGGTCCAGCCTGTTGAAGACCTCCATGAGCTGCAGGAGGAACTCGGTCTGGGGCGGGTTGGCGACCGCGAAATGGACCCGGGTGACGTTGGGGATCGAGGTCTGTTCCACGAAGAGGTAGAGGCCGCCGCTCATCCCCGCCTTCTGGAGCAGGTGCAGCACCTGGGCGACCCTCAAGGGGGCGGAGATCCTGACGTAGTTCTCGTTGTTAAGCCAGAGGATCCGGATCAGCCGGTCGAACTCCTTCATGTCGAAGTCCGGGTAGCTCCGCCGCATCTCCAGGGTGACCTGGCGGGAGAACTGGGGAGGGATCTCGACCTCGCGCCACCCCTGGATCTCGCTGTTGCTCTTTCTGTCGAACTCGAAGCGCTGGATCTCGAGGATCTGGTCACTTCCCGGCATGGGGCCGTCGGAGTGGGTGATCATCGCGTAGGAGATCTCGCGGTCGTGGATGTGGCGCAGGGCATCGTAGAGCGAACCGGGCGCGTTGACCCTGGCGAGGATCAAGGTCTTCTCCCGGTCGGCCATTATCAGCCGGCGGTTATGGCTAAGCGAGGAAAGCTCCCGCTCCAGTATTGCCAAAGCCTCCGGCTCGTCCTGCATCGCCGTGAAGAAGTAAGGGTTGACCTGCTCTCTAAGCCATCTGCGATTTTCGGCAATCTCTTTGGCCGTAATCCGGGTCACTGTCGCACTTCCCATCGGGGGACTCCTGTGAGTGAATGATGATGGTTTCTGCGGCCAAGTATAACAACGAGATGGCCGATTTTCTTTACGAATTTCGGCTTCAGAGAGAACTTTCCGGCAAGGAGTCCTCTTTCGGTGAGTGTCATGTCCGGGAATGGGCATCCTCATCCTGCCCGCGGGGTGCGGAATAGTGTTGAAACATCGGGACATAGCAGGTATTATGCGCCGCCAGATTAAGAAAAACTTTGATGGAGTCAGTTTGACACGATACCTTTCGGCCGGCGTCCCCGGGACCGGCGGCAGCATGAAGACCACCCCCGAAGATTTCCTGGTAGAGGAGATCCCGGCCTACCTCCCCGCCGGGCAGGGGGAGCACTGCTACGCCCTCATCGAGAAGCGCGGCATCGCCACCTTGGAAGCCCTCCGCAGGATCTCCAAGGCGCTCGGCGTTCAGGAGCGCGACCTGGGATACGCCGGGATGAAGGACGCCGTGGGGGTGACCAGGCAGACGATCTCCATTCCCCGGGTGGCGCCCGAGAAGGTTCTCGCGCTCGAGATCCCCGGCATCACCATCCTTTCCGCCAAGCTCCACGGCAACAAGATCCGTCTCGGGCACCTGAAGGGGAACCGGTTCCGCATCCGCATCCGCGGGGTGGAGGCCGGCGCGCTCCCCCACGCGCTCGAGACCTTGGCTCTCCTGGAAAAGCGCGGCGTTCCCAACCGCTTCGGGTTGCAGCGTTACGGCGTGCAGGGAAACTCCCACCAGATTGGCGCCGCCGTCGTGCGGCGCGATTTCAAATCCGCGGTCGACATCCTGATCGGCGATCCGGCAGCCGTCACCGACGAGCGGTGGCGTCAGGCGATCGAAGCCTACCGGGAGGGCGATCTCGCCGGGAGCCTCGAGATGTTCCCCGGCTACCTGCGCGGAGAGCGGGAGATCCTCACCAGGCTCGTCCAGCGCCCCGACGGCTACGAGCGGGCCTTCAACTCCGTGCAGCCGCGTCTGAAGCGGCTCTACCTTTCCGCCTACCAGTCATCCCTTTTCGACCAGGTGGTGGAAGAGCGGCTTGAGACCCTCGACCGGGTGAGCGAGGGGGACATCGCCTTCAAGCATGAAAACGGCGCCTGTTTCCTCGTGAAAGATGCCGCCGCCGAGGCCCCGCGCGCCGCCGTCTTCGAGATATCCCCCACCGGGCCGATGTACGGCTGCACCATGATGGAGGCCGAAGGAGACCAAGGGGAGCTCGAGCGGCGGATACTGGCCGGGGAGGGGATCGCCCGCGAGAGTTTCAACCTCTCCGGAGGGCTCAAGATGGAAGGCGAACGGCGTCCCCTGCGCGTTCCGCTCAAGGACACGGCAACCACCGAAGAAGGAGACTCCCTCATTCTCGAGTTCTCCCTCCCCCGTGGCTCCTACGCCACCGCCGTTCTGAGCGAGGTGATGAAGCAGGCGTTGTAATATATATGCCCTCAGGGTAATGCCCTCGCAGAAGGTGGCCGAACATGCGGCTTAGGTAGGTCGCGTTGAGGAACGAAACGCGGCGTTCTCTCCACCAATTACGCCCCCGCTCCAGAAGAGAACAGGGGAGAGGGTGGCCGAAGGCCGGGTGAGGGCGATTATAGGTGGCCCTGCAGTACCTGCAATGTTATGAATTGACCTCGAACAAAGGTATGCCCCGATGGAGAAACAATTCGCCGATCCCGAGCTCGTATCATCCGCCAAAAAAGAACTCTTTGAGAGAACCCGTCTCCTGTCACCGCACGACACCCTGGCGTCCGTCCAGGATCTGAAGAAATGGGTGACGGAGGAGCTCTCCTTCGAGCATGCCGCTTCCGCCTCCTTCGGCCGGGTCCTCAACGACCTGGGGCACGCCGAGTACCTCGACCAGTTGCCCCCCCTGCTGAACAAATTCGACCGTCTCGCATCCGCCTACTACGTCCGGCGCGGATCGGTCACCGCCTTTCACGGGTTCTGCAACGCGTGGCGGGAGGGGCTGTTGAAAAGGGTGCTCCTCTTCGCCGAGGAGGGGCTGGAGGTGAGCGATCATGGTCATCCTCCCGCGCCTTATGCCCTGTTGGCCAGCGGATGCCTCGGGCGGCGCGAGCAGACCATGGAGGAGGGGGATGCCTTCTATCTGGTCTGGTCCGGCGCGGAGCGGAAGTATTTCGAGGATTTCTCCTACCGTGTGCTGGCCATCCTGGACCAGTTAGGCGTCATCAGCAAAGACGGTCTCGGGTCCGCCGCGCACGTGCTCTGGCGGGGATCGTTCGAAGAGTGGGAACGCTTTGCCGGATTCCACGGGGATGTGGAATTCCCGACCCGGCGGCTGGAACAGCTCTCCGACCTCCGGATGATCGCCGGCGACGAGACCCTCGGACGCGACGCTGTCCTGAAAGCGGCCACCGTTCTCGAACGGTACCGGGAGGGACGCGAGTACGAGACCCTCAGTGAAGAGACGCTCTCCATGCCGGTGGCACTGGGAGTGCTGGGAGGGCTGCTTACCGAGATGAACGGCCCGCACCGCGGAAGTATCAACCTCACCCGTTCCGCCATCTATCCGCTCGTTTCCGCCGTCCGGCTGCTGGCTCTGCAGGAAGGGCTGGATGCCGCCTCTACCCTGGACCGCCTGACGGTCCTGAAGGAGATGGAAGTCCTGCACAGCGTGCTGGCCGAAAGGGTGGAGGCCGCCTACCATATGCTGGCCGGGATCAAGGTGAAGAAAGAGATCGCCCTCGAGCCTGCCTATGTCACCCCCGGGGCCCTGACCGCGCGCGAGCAGCACGAACTGAAGGGGGCCCTGGAAGCTGTCCGGCAGTTGCAGCGCCAGATCCGGCGGATCCTGTCGTCGAGAAAACGCAGGCCCGTTCCGGTACCGGGCGCTCTCCATATCGACTTTGGCCGGCGCCTGCTCGCACCGTCCCCGCTGACGAACGGTGAGGTCCTGCCCGCAGAAAAGGGGTAGTCGTCGAACAACGCAAGCTCCCCGGCCTAGGTCCCCTCCCCTTCAAGGGGAGGGACAGGGTGAGGATGGGGTAAGAAGATCAAACAAACAAGGAGTTCGCGAGTGAAGAAGTTGCAGTTGAAAGCCCCCGCGAAGGTCAACTATCGCCTCGATGTGCTGGGGAAAAGGCCGAACGGGTACCATGACCTGAGGATGATTATGCAGAGGGTTGATCTCTGCGACGATATCGAGTTGAGCCTGAGCGACGTTCCCGGAATCCGGGTCACCTGCGGCAAGGCCGGTGTTCCCGACGGCCCCGACAACATCGCCTGGAAGGCCGCCGATGCACTCTTGAAAATCTCCGGCCGCGAGGTTGGCATCGACATCAACATCGCCAAGAACATTCCCTCCGGCGCCGGTCTGGGGGGCGGGAGCAGCGACGCCGCTTCCGTATTGATGGGGCTGAACGAGCTCCTGGAGCTCGGGCTCACCGATGAGCGCCTGAGGGAGATCGGGGTGAAGCTGGGCGCCGACGTGCCGTTCTTCATCTTCAAGAAGACCGCCTTCGCCGAGGGGATCGGTGAAGAGCTCACTGCCCTCGAGAGTGTTCCGACCCTCTGGATCGTGCTGGTGAACCCCGGCATCCACTGTTCCACCGCCTGGGTGTACCAAAATTTGCAATTGACAGGTTGTCGCACCGCCGCTATACTTGCCAATTCCTACGGCACCCTTGAAGACGTTTGCGGGATCCTCTCCAACGACCTCGAAGCAGTAACCTTCAAGAAGTATCCGGTAGTGGGCGATCTGAAGGAGATGCTGATTGCCAGTGGAGCCCGCGGCTCGCTCATGTGTGGCAGCGGATCCACCGTTTTCGGACTTTTCCCCGATGAGAAGAGTGCCAAAGCCGCCGCAGCCGAGATCGCCAAAAAACACGACTGGTTTGCGGTAGCCGTGCAGACCCTCTAGGAGTTGTCGTCCCGGCGTCCCCTCCCTTTCAAGGGTAGGGTGAGGATGGGGTTCGGTCCCTCACAAAATTGAATATTGGGGTATCGCCAAGCGGTAAGGCACCGGATTTTGATTCCGGCATTCCCAGGTTCGAATCCTGGTACCCCAGCCACTAATAATAGGGAGTTAGCTTGGCAGCTAGCTCCCTATTTTTGTATCTGACGCAGATATTGACGCAGGTGTTAGGCATCAGGTAAGCCTTAAAGCATCACATGCAGCTACTCAGCATGTTCACTATGGCGTGCTTGAGGCATCAAGCACTGACCGCTTGGCGATACCCTAAGACCAGTATGTTCAGAACCTCTCCAAACAGACTTAACTGTGCTGGTTAGCCAGTACACCAATTATATTAAATGGTTAGAATGTATCATCTCCAGATAGTACCTATTGGTAAGTCAATGTTGTTTCCTATGCCACATGTCGGCAATTAAGGCCGATACCCTCTTAAATTATTATGATGGCCATTAAACATAGTGGTCTGGAGTTGAAGGGGAGGCACCTGTTGTCCTCTGATGGTCCGTCACTACTCTCAAGTTACGGTGCTTGTCCGATCCTTGACGCCACTTCGGTTCCTGGATTGTAGGGATGTTGGTGAGGTTGATATGGTCGGTGGTAATGGGAGGGGTGCTATGATGCGGCTGTTGATGATACGGAGAAGGTATGGTATTGCTGCCATGGGGCTATCAAGCCTTCGGCTTGTTCGGCCTCTTCGATCATTTGCTACGCAAACAATCTCATCGGTCCGAGTCGAAAAGGCAGGTAAGTATGCGGTAGTGCAGGCTATGTTGCTATGCTGTTAAGACTGAAAAGTCGATGGTTTTGCGTCAATACTCGCATCACTGTTGTATAAACACCTGATTAGGTAGAGTTTTTACCGGATACATAATCCGATGACAATTGAAAGGGCGAATTGGAGGGTGATTTTGGACCCAGTGGAAGAGTTGTCCTATTATGAATATTGGCTTACGAAGGATGTTTGGCGAGGAGACCTTGCGGTAGATATTGTTATCGGAGCCTATTTGTTGAACCGATCTTGGACTGCCGATGACGATATGCACCAGGAGGCGACTAACCTTCGGGATGGCATAATAAAAAAGCTCGGGTATGAGGATGCCAAGGCTGTATTTCTAAAACGGTCCGAAAGGCCCTCAGGCTATGACCATAATGGTGATTACCAAGAAGCGAAGATCGTGTTGCAGAATTCCGATTTTCACCCGAAGAAGTTCTTGGCTTGGCTTTACGATAAGGGCTACGACTTGCCTTATGAGTTCAAAGCGGAAATTGAAAAAGAGGATGCAGAGCTACCGATGAGGCAAAGGCTAAGGGGATCTATCGACAAAGAGGTGTGCCAAGGCATCGCTAGGACATTGTGGGACTCTTCTCCTGATATGACAATCGAGCAAATGCGGGACCATAAGGCCATACAAGTATACGGCTCTGGCAAGCTCTACAAGGGTGACAACACGCTACGAGGCTGGCTAAGGGAGGTAGACCCTCGAACGCATAAGACAGGACCAAAGAAGAAGCTGTAGCCAGCAGAGATCATGCCAGTAAATAGACGTCTACTTCACGGAGTAGGCGTTTTTTTATTCAAATTCTTTTTTGGTAGAAAGGAGGCACAGCAACGCGCTGAACATCCAAACAGTAGTAAAAGGAGAGCACGAAATGAGCAACGAAAACACCTTCACCACCACCCTCACCATCCCCGATACCGTCAACGGCAAAGCACTTCACGCTGTTCTCCTGGTCGCCCTTGGCAATAAGGACTTCATGGACGACACCAAGAAGATCAAGAAGGCGGTGGAGATACTCACCCCTAAATCCACCGTGACGGCAACCTTCAAACGTCTCCAAGGTAATGCCTTGAGCGATTACTCCGTCAACAAGGAAAAAGGCATCGCAGGGTACGACGACAGCACCAAAGCCAACAAGATGCAGCAGTATGTGCACGACCGGTTTAAGTCCTACATGGCTGATCCCAAAACCTCCGAGGAGGCTACCAAGCTCTTTAATGAGGCATATCCGCCGGCGACTGACGCCCCGCAGGCAGCATAGGGAGAGGCTATGCGCGAATTGATGATTATTTCCTATGATCCCGGCACGACCTATACAAAGCATTACGTTGTCGAACCGACCGGAAACTCTGCTGAAGGTACGGCTATAGGCAGCATGTACATTGCTGGTAATGTGCTTACCAAGTTCCCGACTTACGATGAGGCCGTCCAGTTTGTGAAGGCACATCGGTAAACCGCAACTAACCGCGAATAAAACGCAGGCAGGGAGTCCTATTGGCTCCCTGTTTGCGTTTAAGGAGCTATTATGCAAGCTGAGTATACCGAGTTCGATAACTTTAGGTGGATCAATTGCAACTGGTGGAGTAAGGCCAAGGAGGTTGACTCTCTGGTTGCGGAGTTGGTGCAGGAGTTTCCTTCTCGAAAGCGGGATGGATACCGGATCAACATGAAGGTTCTGGTGCTGACCCTTTATCAGTCCTACCTGTGCGATCCAGAGCAATACCTCGCCTACAGCAGGGACAAGAATGATTACAACTTCACCGGCAAGGATCACCCTTACATTAAAAATAGTAAAGTGTCTTACACCTACCTGGTGGAGAGCGTAGATCTTCTCACCGCAAAGGGATTTTTACGCAATAGAAAAGGTGGTCAGTTCTTCAACCCCGAGACCAATACCCTCCACTCCTATGTGAGCAGGATGAGACCATTGCAGCCTTTCATGGACCTGGTTGGAAGGCTTGGGGTTAGGCCCGAGATGATCGACACCCTGATCGAGGATGATGTGCTGATCTTGAGAGGGGAACCGGTAGAGGAGGTGTACGAGTACAGAGGAAAAGTTCGGACTCGGTTAGTAAAGCCTTCATTGCCGGTTCCGAAGAATGCAGCGACGATAAGCATGAGGAGGGTGATTCGGAACTACAGTTCTTTACTCCAACGGACGCATATAGATGTTGACGTTGAGTGCATGACAGCTAAAGACCGGGATGAGACGGTTGAGAAGTTAGCCGATATGGCTCTCCCTGGCAGGAGGAAGCGTATCGTTCTCCGTCTGTCCAAGAAAACAGTGTACCGGGTGTTCAACAACGGCAGCATGAAGCAGGGAGGCCGGTTCTATGGTGCATGGTGGATTGGAGCACCAAGTATCGTCAGGAAATACATCACCATCAATGGAGACCCGACCGTAGAGCTGGACTTCTCGGCCATGCATATTCATCTCTTGTATGCCAAGGTGGGGATCAATTACGCTGATAAGGGTGAGGATGCCTATACTCTGGATGATGGGCTTGATTCGCTCAACGATGCTGATGATGACCGTGATCTCAATAAGCTGATACTCCTGACTGCCTTTAATGCCAAGACGCCGCAGTTAGCAGCCTCCGCTGTATTCGATGAACTCAGGGACCAGTGCAAGCTCTACCGCTATAGGATCAAGGGGCATAAGCCCATAAAGGCCAAACTTGAACTCTTGAAGCAGAAGCATCCCTTGATAGCACACCTAATAGCAAACGATCAGGGTAGAGACCTCCAGTATTACGACTCTTGTATCATCGAGAAGGTAATAGAGTACTTCACTAAGAAGCAGATACCAGTTTTAACTGTGCATGACTCGGTTATATGCCAGGAAAGGCATATGGAGACTGTTACTAATGTGATGTACCGTTACTTCTATCAGATATCTGAGGACCATTTGAACATTAGTGTGACCCCAACTCCTAAATATAAGTGGGCTGGTGTAATCACCCAGCAGTTAAATAAAATCAACCCATATAGAGCATTAACTGGATGGTGGCAAGCCGCGAAGAAGTTAGGTCCATTGATCAAGCCAGAGTACCAAGGGCAGGTATCAGATACCATCCCCAATACTCTCAAGATTAAGACCACCAATAGAGCCAACAGATGTAATACTAAGTGCAACCATTACATAAGATTAGGCAAGCAGTTGAAGTACATGCCTAATGTGAAGTTGGAACTTAAGCACGAGAGTGAGACGTTTACGAACGTACTGGTGGTGCGCTAAATCCTTTGATGGACTCAGTTAAATTAGGCAGGAGGATGCTATCAAAGGGAGGGATGGGTATCACATCTATTATGAAGGTAACTATGATGGTAAGATCCAAACACTATTTCACTATAACCCAGTCTGATTCGAGCTAACGACCCGATTTAACGTAATTTTTGCGATTCTGGGAGGGGCGGTGGGCTTGACCGGGAGGAGGGGGGCCGGAGGCAGCATAGCCAGATTACGGAGAGGTGGAGATATGAACTCAGCCTCTTTTTGTTTAACATAATGTTCCCATTACCAAATCGAACCCAACAAATCAGACCTGGTACCACATACAGAGTAACGGAGGCAAGTAACGCTAATCGCTGCCCCAGTGTCTTAATGATCCCCAGACCATTCCCCTTCCTCGATACCTGCCTTTGTGGTATAAAGAGCCATCCCTGCCACGACCAGGAGCACCAATGATCCTTGACCAGAACAAGCCTGTAGAGATTAATATACTTGACTCTATCATTGGGGGGTGATCTTGAATGTCTTGAAGGGGCCGTGACGGTTGTGGGTTAACGGCAGATTCTCAATTGCTGTCAGTGGAGAAAGCGTATGGGGAAAAGAGTATCGTTTGAGTGCACCATCCAATCGGGTGTAATTGAAAACGTCGAATTTCTTTTAAACTCGCGTGAGATAATACGAGCACACTATTTTGATAAAGAAAAGAAGTTCAAAGCGTTATTTGAATATAAGGAAGATGGGGAAGATGTCTCGTTGGACATGACTGAGCAAATGCAAAGGTACTTGTCTTCACTTTCAGTAGTAATTGATTACTCATTGACAACAGTAGAAGATGAAATCTCCTTAGATAGTGGATATATTAAAAAATTGCTAGGGGAAACCGATTCCTATTTGATGATCAAATTGCATCTCATAATTCAAAGCTTGCTGTGGCGCTATATTCAAAATAAGATAAAGGTATTACCTAAGCAACGTGACAATTGGAGCTTTAACCAAATCCTTGACCTTGCTGATGCATTCAATGAGATACCCAACCGTATAACCTTATATCTTAATTCGTTAAATATGTTACGTAACAATATCGCACATAAACCTTTTGCTTTCGAATTTAGCAACATAAAACGGAAATATACAGCTGCTTTGTATTCGAAGGACGGCCCGTTGTTCGGTATCGGAAAGATGCCAATGTCTGATGCAGAAATCTATGAGGATTGGAAAAGCACATTCCTGGTGGCAATTATTATCCTTGGCTACGTCATCAATAATACCCATTCGTAACTATCAAGGTTTTTTACCGCTAAACCTAAGAAGCCCTACCTCCACCACATGATAGGGCTTCTCTTGTATCTGCTCACTTAAGAGTATCGGCGCGCCGATATGCCCTAACCGCCTATAGTCCTAAGCTTATTTTGGATCTCCTGCATCAATTCTTGTAGCTTGCCTACTACCCTATCTCTGTCATCTCCAAGTGTGTCAAGGTCTATGGTCTTTATGCACTTGAGGGCGTTATCGGTAGAGGTAATGGCCTTCTTGGTGACACTAAGCCTAGGTCTTCTGATCTCCTTCTTGGGCATACCTAAAGAGGAAACAAGAGCATCATAAGCCTTTCTCTGAGCAGGAGCCTTCTTGATCCTAGCAATCTTAAGAAGAGCAGACCTGCTTAGCTCCTTCCTAATCCTAGCATCCTCTCTAATCTCGTCCGACAGCTTCATCAACCCTAGAATATCTGCTACTGTGTTCTGAGCCTTGCCAATCAGGTTGCCTAGTTGCTCTTGGGTATGGTTGTACTTGGCCTGGAGGTTGTTGAGAGCTTCTGCTTCATCTATGGGATGGAGATCACTTCTTTGTAGGTTGTCGATCAAGGCAACCTCGTCGTACCGCTCACTATCTACCCGCATGGCAAGGATGGTCTCTTTACCTAGCTCCCTACATGCTCTAAGCCTTCTCTCTCCAGATACAAGGATAAGGACATCGTTCTCATCCACTCGGAACAGAACAGGGTAGAGCAGCCCCTTGTCAGCAATCGACTTCTTGAGGCCTTCAAGCTCGTCTTGGTCGAAGTGCTTACGTGGCTGGTCGATGTCACGGTGTAGCAGATCAACTCTGATGTCGTGTGTCTTGCCTTTCCTGTAGGTCTTGGAGGTTTCTTTGGTCTCGGCAGTCATCGTAACCTACTCCTTCTGCTGAAATGATGAAGGGAGAATATACTCGATTTTTTATTTATTCCAAGTTTAAGTTTTGGGATATAGGTAGGATCGGGCATGAGAGAAAAATGGTCTTGTAGGGGCAAATATGGAAGCTTGGAGTGTGAATATACTTTCATTGTTATCTGTTTTTGTGTTATAGTCCGCAGCATTATCATTGAAAAGTCAGAGCTGCTTTATGGCTCATTAGGGGTGGGGAATGGTTACGGTCGTACTGCCATCAGATTGCAGACTCACAAATTTGGTTAGAGCCATAAACTATTACAGACTAAATGAAAATGTTTGTCGTGAGCTACAATTTAAAGTGCCAAACTACTGCTACTTGGACTGTGCTTCGATTTCTTTCTTGGCAACATGGGGATTAAAGCAGTTGTCTAATGGTGGTAAGATAGATTTTGTTGGAAGTCCAAGGGTTTTACAATACCTTTCTCGAATGGACCTGTTCAAGATTTTAGATCTGGGGTATGAAGAAATATTTAAACGAAAACCTGAGGTTGGGAGATTTATTACTATAAAGACCATCAAGGAAGGTCAAGACGCCTATGATGCTGTGAACTCTATTTGTGACCTTTTGACCCATTTGTTCGAAAATGCTAGAAGCATACTGCCGGCCTTTGAGTGGGCTGCTAATGAAATTATGGATAATATAATAATTCATTCAGAGACTAAAGCTCCTGGGGCTGTATGCGCTCAGTATCGAGAAGATATTCAGAGATTAGAGATTGGTATATTCGATTCAGGGAGAGGTATTAAAAATTCGTTGGAAGAGTCGAAGGTGCTAAGGGATCATCAACAAGCAATAACGGAAGCTCTTAAGCGTGGTGTGACAAGAAATCTTTCTATTGGACAGGGTAATGGCCTCGCTGGGTCAAGAGAAATAATTATTCAAAACCAAGGCAGTTTAAATATATGGACAGGAGATGCCGAGTACAAAATTCTCAATGGTAAGGAAATTGGAACATCAAATCACAGTTTTACAATGGGAACCGGATTATTACTTAGTTTAGATGTAAATCGACCTGTAGATTTATCTAATACTTTTATTGGGAAACCTAGTTGGAATTATTTAAATGCAGAATGTGAACGAATTGCTGAGATGGGCGGTATCAAGGTTGTAGATGAATGTTTTCATACTGGAGTTAGAGAAACAGCTAAAAAATTACGAAGAAAGATATTAACCATGTTGCCAGATATTGAAGATAAACTTAATATTGATTTCTCTGGTATAACTAGGGCCTCAAGCAGTTTTTTAGATGAATTGCTAGGACGGCTTGTTCAGGAAATTGGGACTGATACTTTCTTTGAAAAAGTAGCAATAACTAACGCGAACCAAGACCTTATTGATATGGCTAATGTTGTGATTAAGCAGCGAATAGTAGGGTTGGAAGGGGTGAAGGAGCCATCAAATAGATTGATGCGATGGATAAAGAGGATGTAATTAGTGTTTTTGTTAACAAATAAGTCACAGTTATAAGACCAAACTAGTGGTGTCTGACCCAAGCGACGAAGGTGCTTATGACCAAAATCGATATTGTGACACGCTAAAGGCTCGTTATTAATGACTAACATAATGTTCCTTGTAGATACTCTGTTCCACTTTGTCAGACCAGAAGAGAGAATGAATATGTAGAAGTTGAATCGCTCTTAATCGGTACCCCGGCTATCAAATATTAGAGGCATGTCCATCAACATCGGACATGTCTTTTTTTTTGTATCAAGGCTACCAGATTGACCAATCGAAGAAGTCCGTCACCAGTAAGCCCGTAGAAGCAGCCGCACCCTCTTGGTACATGCAGCAGCCCAGACCCAGAAGGCCAGGGATTAAATTCTGAACCGTAAAGGAGGTGAGGAAGACCAAGATGACTAAGTAGACATGGACCTTCGGCGGTCCTTTGCCCATGTGGACTATGATGCCCTACCTAATGCTACCCGCCACACCTCCTTTCCTCTATAACTCATCTCGATGCGAACTAACTACTTAATCGTACTAGCTTTAGCCTGTTCTGAGAGCAAGGCCATTATCAGCCTGTCTTTTCTATTCAAAGGAGGAAGACCCATGACCCCTGTTGTGCCCGAACTCAAGCTGTTCACCAACCATGACGCCGACCGTACCATCATCCAGATTGAAAGCCTAACCCTCATCTACCGTGGCAACTACTACCACTTCCCTGGAGGAGCAGGAGACACCATCCATGTCTTCACCCAGAGTATCGCTATCTACGTGCTCACCATCAACAAGGGATATGGCCGCATGGCGCTCAACGCCTACATGGTTCAACAGCCTGATGCTCTTAATGGGATCTACTTGCATTCCCCGCAAGAGATCGTTGACCACCTGGGGGCGGAGTGGGAGCAGTTACCGGCCATCGACATCACCATGAAGCTCATCGACTACCTGATCTAAGGAGGACCACCATGAAATGCGAGCATTGCGGACGGGTAATAAGGGAAGGAGACACCATCCATGCCACCAAGTACGGGACGTTGACCTGTACCGGCTTCAAGGCAGCCCAAGAGTCAGCGGTGGTTGTCATATGTGAACCATGTGGAGCTAGGGTGAGCCAGTACATGTATTCCACGTTGGACCCGAGAGCCTTTACCTACCCGACCATCTTCAAGTTGGTGACTGACCTGACCACCCTCATGAAGAACGGATACAAGCTGATCCAGAGAATTGCAAGCCTACCAGTCTCAGACCAGAGAGCACTTCACCACCTCGTTAACTCCTGCAAGCAGACCAAGTAGCTCCCTCCATAAAGTAAGCTCTCACTAATCCCACTAGTTGAACCCAGCATCTTACCTGTCCCTAAGTCTAAAGTTACGTCAGATCGAGAATATAAGAAGTCGAGTAGCCAAGTCCATCATTCATTAAATTTAACAATCCATCAAGCAGTCAATCAAGGAGCCATCATGCTCCTATTTTTGTGTCCAAATCCAAGGAGGTGTCACCATGGCAGTCTACAAACGAGGCGATAAAGGTGTCTTCTACATGAATTTCACTGTTAACGGGGTACGGGTGTTCCGGTCTACCGGGAAGTTTACCAAGAAAGAGGCTAAGCTGGTCGAGGCGGTCGAGAAGAAGAAGCTAATGGATGAGGGTAGCCTATCGCCACAGGAGAAGGCGTCTAGAACCAAGATATCGGATGCGATAGACCAGGTTTACACCGCGCGTTGGAGAAAGAACAAAGATGGAGATGGAACCCACAAGAATGCTTTACGGTTCATCACCCTCATGGGGGATTTACCTCTGGGCTCTATTACCGAGGAGGTGGTCTACGAGTACGTTGCCAAGCTGGAGGCGACCAAGATCGCCACGGCTACCGTCAACAGGTATCTTGCGGCCTTGAAGACTGTCATGAGGTTCAAGAGGCAGCAGGCAGATCATATAAGGCTCGGCAAGGAGACCCAGGGGAGGATAAGGGTAATCAGCAGAGATGAGGAAGTGACGATACTGGCTCTAATCCGTGGAGATAAGCCGAGCATGCGAAACGTCTTCTATCATGAGACGGCAGACCTCATTGAAGTGCTGCTGGACACAGGGATGCGGTTGTCAGAGGCCATCAATCTTAAATATGAGGATGTTAACTTTAAGGCTAATCTGATCTCTATATGGGTCAACAAGGGGGAGAAGCCGAGGAGTGTCCCGATGACCAAGCGAGTACGGCATATCTTGGAGGAGAGGCAGGCCATCAACGGTATCAGAGTGTTCACCATTACCAGACATCAAGCAGCCCATGCCTGGAACTGGGCACGCAAGAGGATGGGACTAAAGGCCGATAAGGAGTTTGTGATTCACGCATTACGCCATACCTGTGCCAGTAGGTTAGTAAATAGGGGGGTTGACCTGTATGTGGTTAAAGAGTATTTAGGTCATTCAACGATACAGGTTACAGAGCGGTATGCTCACCTCTCTCCCGACAAGTTGGCACATGCTGCTCATATACTGGATATGCTCGCATAGGTAGTGAAATGCGGTCCACCCAAGTTAGGAGGAGTTAGGTTGCCGTTGACCTAGCTCCTCCTGCATCGCTTATTACGGCTTTATTCCTGTCGCGTCGTGATAACGTCGTAACCGGATAAAAAGATAGGGGGAGGTATGCCACGTACCCAGTTCTTTGACTCATTGAAAAGGAATCTCGATTTAATAGACCCTAAATTCGATAATGAGGCCTTAAGGCATGATTTGATCATACATCCCATCCTCACCTCTCCTGATGGTCTGGGATGGTACAACCCTGAAGTTATTCCACAACTTAATACTGCAATATATAAAGAATTAAAAGAATCATATGTGTGGAAAGGAGCTCAACCAGTAAGGAGAAGGCCAGATCTAGTTATCGTTCCTTTAGGAATGAACAACCCAGTCGCTATTGTAGAAGAAAAAAAGCGTCAAATCGACATAAGCGCATTGAAAAGGCACGTAGGTCAGGTGACTGAATACCAATGCCTGCACAATGCGGTTTGGGGGCTTCTCTCTGATGGTGAAAAATGGGTTCTTAAGAAAAATAATCAAATTTTTCATACCTTTGCTAACTTAACTGAACTTGAAAAGAATTTTGATGACTTCAAAAATTGCATAGGTAGAGTCGCAATAATGTCTCGGTTAGTTGAGTATAATACATCGGATCTAGTCATTGTTGCTCCAGCAAGACAAGATATATTTTTATGTAGTCTGGACATTTACTCATGTTCATCCATGTCCCTATCTACTTTTTTCTCAAACTCACCTGCTGCTGCAACTGACTTAATGATATTTTTGGGTAAAGCTAATGAAGACATCGCAGCTCATGGATTGGATACTTTGAAAGTAATAGATTGCGAGCAGTTATGGAAATACCTAATGTTACACACGATAGCCTTACCTATAAGAAAAGTAGCCCTTTACAAGGCAGGCCTAGAATTGGATAAACTGTTCAAAACCACATCATTTCGCGATCCCGAAATTTATGTGGACGAATGGCGAAAATTTCAGCACGACATGTCAGTTTTGTCAAAGCAGATTAGGTCCGGCGCGGTTTCTGCTGATGACATAATTGATGTTGCACTTAAGCATGATACTGTAGTGGTAGCTGACGACTTGCCGGAAAATATCAGGACAAAAATTAAAAACCACGCTTTATTTGGTAATCTTCCCAACAGCATAAAAACACAGTTTTGAGGCGAAGATACGGCAAACACGGTTAAGCTGATGGTCACTTCTGATTAAAAGGCCCCCTGCTAACACCCACGTACCATCCTTATGTGGCACCCGGATGAATTATCACAAGATGTTGTTATCTTAGGTGGACAGGACGTAGCAGCTGATGCAGGTTGCGCGAGTGGTTGACGCAGATATTGACGCAGATTGAAGTGTAGGATAAGGTGAAAATCTAATGGCCTAGATGATGTAAGTGGTTGATAGCATGAGGATATGTAATGCAGGTGTCGATGCATTAGAGGGTATCTTCGCCTTTTGATTCCGGCATTCCCAGGTTCGAATCCTGGTACCCCAGCCACTAATAGAAAAGGGTCAGCTCAAAAAGCTGGCCCTTTTTGCATTTGAGCCGGTGGAAGGGGCTGGCACCTACGGTGCCTGTCCCCTTCGCGAAACTCCTATCCAATCCCCTCAACAATAAACGGGCCTGTCGTTGCTCTCCTGGATACGGCTGCTCCCGCCTTACAAGTTTGCAAGCTTGACCCGAATGCTTTTCCTAACCGCTTTCTGGTCCGGGGGCATCCTGATCGGGTCATGAAGAGGCATCGGCAACTATCAACGAAGGCGGTAGCCGAATCCGGGTTCGGTTAGGATATGCCTGGGGTGGGAAGGGTCGCCTTCCAGTTTCTGCCTCAGGTTGCAGATGTTGACCCGTAGTAAGTGGCGGGTTCCCGCCCTGTCCCTCCATTTCACCCCCAGAATCTCCCGTTGGGAAACCGCCTTTCCCGCGTGGACCACCAGGTAGCGGAGGATCTCGAACTCGGTTGGGGTAAGACTGACCTCGCGGTTGCCGACCGCCACCCTCCGCTGCCAGAGATCCACCCTTAGATCCGCGCTCATGAAAACCGGGCTTGTTTCTGACTTCCTGTTCCGCCTCAGGAGCGCGTCTACCTGCGCTCTCAGCTCGTTGTCGCCGAACGGCTTAGCGAGGTAGGCGTCGGCTCCCGCCTCGAACGCTGCCACCCTGTCTCGCTCCCTGTTCTGCTCGGAGACCACCATGAGCGATACCTCCGACCGCCCCCTGATCTGCCGGATCACTTCCAAACCGTCCAAGTCGGGGAGTTCTACGTCGAGCAGGATTGCGTCCGGTTGTACTACCGCTGCGGCCGCCAGCCCTTCCCTGCCGGTCGCGGCCATGCTGAGGTTGAAACGTGAACCGAGGATATGCTGAACGAGGCGGCGGATGGCGGGGTCGCCGTCCACCACCAGCAGCTGTTTTCTCTCTACGGTGGCAGGTGCCGATTTACTCTTCATGTGGGCCATTTCTAACCTCTAAGGGGATTCCAGGTTGATGCTGAGACAGCATTACCTCTTTGACAGGGGTGCTTTCAAGGGCCCCGCTTTATGATCAGCAGGATCACCTTGACGAATATGAAGAGCACTGCCGAGAGGAGCAAGGCGAGCAGGATGCCGCTCTTCAGGTAGCGCTTCCAGAGCCGGGGCGCCTGCAGCCTTTGGCAACGCCCGGTCACCTCCACCCGCTCCGGATGATCCAGTTCTTCCTTCATCGCCGCCGCGGAAGGGTAGCGCCCTTCGGGGAGACGTTCCATCGCGTGCAGGATAATCTCCTCTACTTGGGACGAAATGTTTCCGTCGCAGCCGGACGGGGCGGCCGGATCGCCGGTGACCCGTGCATTCATGGCTGCAAATACGTCCTCAGCACCTTCCAGAAAGGGGATCTTCCCGGTCACCATCTGGTAGAGAATGACCCCCAGCGTGTAGATATCGGTCCTTTCGTCGCCGCGTTTCCCTAAGACCTGCTCGGGGGCCATGTACTCCGGGGTTCCCAAGGCAGGGGTGAATCCGGCGAAGGTGTGACGCCTGCCGATCGACTTGGCGATGCCGAAGTCGAGGATCCTGATGCTCCCGTCGTCGCAGATCATCACGTTCTGCGGCTTGAGATCCCGGTGGATCACCCTGCGCTGGTGCATGTGGGCGATGCCGTCGCAGATGCGGCTCGCCAAGCTCAGCGCCTCCCCTTCGTGAAGCGGCCCGGACTCTTTCAAAAGGTGCGAAAGGGGGCGCCCTCGCAGGAACTCGGTCACCAGGTAGGGACGGCTACGCTTCTCAACCGGGATGAACTTCAGAATGGAAGGGTGATCGAGCCGCTCTCCGATTTCACCTTCTCTGGCGAAGCGCGAGAAGAAGCCGGGATCGCTTTCGTACTGCAGGTGGGGGACCTTGACCGCCACCTGGGCGCCCGAGGCGCGGTCGATGGCCCTGAAAACGGAGGCCATGCCGCTTTGGCCGACACACTCTTCGATCATGAAACGGTCGTCCAGAAGCTTTCCAGGGTGGAGGTCGTACCCTGATGCGTAGATCGCGCCCGGGGAGCCGGAGGGGGGTACCCAGCAGTTCTCCTTCACGTTGAAAACCGGAACCGCGCCCCCTCTGTGTGGAGGGGGCGCGACTGCCGTCGCCCCGGCAGGGCACGTTGCCGGGCCGTCGCTGAAGAATGGCTCGTCGCTCCAGTCCTCTCCCTGGAAGATTCCGGTCTCGACGTCGTAAAGATAGATCTTCATAAGATCTCCTTCCCAAGGGAAAATCCCAGTAATCGGCAGCAACTTAGCCGGTCCCTTCTCATCAGATCCACCCCCAATAACACCCTTTTCCACACGCTTAGGTCTTTTAGGCTACCGTACCCGGATCACCCTTAAGGGAGTATTAAAATTGGCCATCCCGGCGTTAAGAAATCATTAAAGGCTCGAGGGCTCTCATCGTGTTCCTTCCCCCGAGGGCGCTGATAATGGCTTTAATGTTTTCTTCACGAGGGACGGACATCTTTTCACACCGTCTTAATGGCGAAAGGGCTACAGTCCCGCTTCGGTATCGACGGACGGCGCGACGGTCGCGGCTGTCATGATCGATGCGTGACCTGCCACTATGAGGAGGGAAAACTTTAATGGTTCCTTAACGCGATAGCCGGTTGTTTTGACACAACCTTTAGACGAAGGACGGTAACCTTACTATCGTGAGGGAGTTCGCACCCGCCCTGGACAATTAAACTGAAACGGATCCCTATCCGTTGTCACAAGCGGCAGATGTTTCCTGGAGGAGGTCTCTCTTAACGGAGAAAAACACTATGAACAGGTACGAATGGATTGAAACGGTTGTCTTCTTCGCGGTCCTGCTGGCTGCTGTCAAGCCGGTTGGAGGTTACATGGCGAAGGTGTTCCAGGGGGAAAAGACGCTCCTTTCGCCGGTGCTGGTTCCCATTGAGAATATGATCTACAAGGTCTGCGGGACCAGCAAGGAAGAGGAGACGGG
>NZ_JAKLOY010000014.1 GCF_023652955.1 Geomonas sp. Red32
CCGAGAGGGCCACACCCGTTCCCATCCCGAACACGGAAGTTAAGCCTCTCAGGGCCGATGGTACTGCACTGGTAACGGTGTGGGAGAGTAGGTCGCCGCAGGGAATTTAATAGAAAGCCCCGCCTGGGTATTCCAGCGCGGGGCTTTTGCTTTTCTCCCTACTCTCGCTGTCCTTCCTCTCTGGATTCTGTCCCCTCAATATGCGAAGAGCTGGCATTCTAACTACGCCAGCCCTTGCTTTGGAGAAGTCACCTTCCCTTTCTTTGAATTTTAGTAGGTGCTTTGGTGAATACTGCTATCTGCTTCTACTCGCGCTTCACTAGTGGATTTGTAGCTGGCGTGGGAGCAAAAGCACCTAATCTCGGTCTCACCTTCCTTTTGATTATACTGTACCCTTCCTGCACTAAAATTGCAAATCTCTCATCCCTGTGAAGCCGTGACTGGCGTAGGTTTAGGAGGTATTTGCCAACTGGCTCCGCAGGCGGATTTCCATTGATTCAAACCGGGGCATTGTTGGTACGTGAGTACGTTCCCATCAGTTCCGCGGTCGCTAAAATGTGCCCTTCCATTGCGGCAATCAAATCGCTTCTTAGCGCTCCTTCTTCCAAGTGCAGCTTTATGTCAAGGGCGTAGAGGCGGAAGAAGTAACGGTGGGTCCCTGAGGGGGGGCTCGGACCTTCGTATCCAACGCTTTTATTGCTGTTTAACCCTTCTACTGCATGGATCTCTTTGACCTCTACCGGGATATTCCAAAGCAGCCAGTGAATGTAGAGCCCTGAAGGCGCATCAGGATCTGCTACCACCAGTGCCAGTGATTTGGCTTCCGCGGGTACACCATGAACAGCCAGATACGGGTTGACGTTATCGCCATCGCAGGTGTACTTGGAGGGGATCAGGGTGCTGTTATTGAAAGCAGAACTGGTTAACTTGAATTCCATGGTGGACCTCTCATGTGTAAAATTAACAAGTGCCAATACGTGGTATCGTGTGACGACGGGGCGTCAACCCTGCTTTATAGTGCAAGGGGTATTGCATTGCCATCATGATTAGGTAGCATTAATCGAGTCCGGGCGACTGCATTTGACCGCCCCGAGCGCACCGATCCCTGGTCCACAAGGAGGTCTCTCATGTCCTTGGAACGTATGCTTCTTTTCACTGTCGTGTTCGCCCTCGCCGGTTGCGCCACGAAAGGTTTCGTTAAACAGCAGGTAACCCCCGTCTCCTGCCGGGTCGACGTCATTGAATCACGGCAAAACATCCTGGATCAGAGGATCTCCGCCGCTGAAGGCCGCCTCAACTCCCTGGAGAACCGGGCTAACACCCTTGAAGGCCAAGTCAGCGCCCTCCCGAAGACAATGGAACTGCCAGCCGCGGACCGTGCCGTCTTGACCGATACCGAGAGAAAGAGTATCGACGCCGCCCAACGGGCAGAAGCCGCTGCCCGCAATGCTGAGGCCGCAGCTACCAATGCCGACGCCGCTGCCCGGCCGGCGGCCAAATCATTTGAACTTGGGCAGAAGAAGTAGGCCTTACACGACGCCACAGGTTGAGTAGCCCGCGGCCATCCCCCCTGCCATGGCAGCAAACTCCATTCATTCCGGCTCTTCCTTCTCTTCATGGTCCTTGTATTCGGGCTTTCACCCTTTTCGTTGTCCGCAGGTACCTTTGGGCTGGAGGGAGAGCTCTTCGGCCGCATCGACTCCCATACCGTCAACAAAAACGAATCGCTTTTCGAGATCGCCCGTCATTTCGACTTGGGATTGAACGAGATCACCGCTGCCAACCCCGGCGTCGATCCTCTCATCCCGCCAACCGGTGCTACCATCACCATACCGACCTCCTGGATCCTCCCCCAAATCCCCTTCCGGCCGTGCCTGGTCATCAACCTCACGGAGTTCCGGCTGTACTACTTCCCTGCTGGCTCTCAAGGGGAGGTAATCACCTATCCGGTTGGAATCGGTGAGCAAGGCGACACCCCGGCGGGAAGCTACCGTGTGGTGGAAAAAATAATCCACCCGGCATGGCATGTTCCCCCCTCGATCAGGCGGGAACAACCCTCCCTGCCAAAGGTAGTTCCTGCCGGTCCGAGCAACCCAATGGGTACCCGTGCTCTCAGGCTTTCCGCCAAAAATATTCTAATCCACGGCACGGACCGCCCATGGGGGATCGGAAGCCGTTCGAGCCATGGTTGTCTGAGGCTGTATCCCGAGGACATCGTGAAACTTTACCGGGAGGTCCCGGTGGGAACGAGAGTGGTAGTCGTCAACCAACCGGTAAAAGTAGCGGTCCAGGGGGGGCGGGTGTATGTGGAGAATCACGATGCGGTTGGAGGTGAATGGGCTGTGGGGGAGGCGCTACGCCTCCTCTCCAAGCGATCGCTGGTGGCATCAACCGATTTTTCCAAGCTTCGGAAGGCGATCACGGAAAAGAGAGGATATCCCATCGACGTCACTTTGGACCGAGGTGGTGGGATAGGAGAAAAGGTGGCTCCGGTGATGCGACAGTACTCTTCCCCTCAATGACGAGGGATCGGCCATCATGAGTCGAGGGTTTCTCGGATCTTGGTAAGCAGGAGCGAAGGGGGGACCGGCTTAGTAAGAATATGGGCCTTGTCTGCCATGATGTTTTCCTTCCTGATGATTTCGTCGGTGTAGCCGCTCGTGAAAAGCACCTTCACCCCCGGCCGGATCTTCTGGATCTCCTCGTAAACCTGCCACCCATTTTTCCGCGGCATGATGGCATCGAGGAAGGCGAGGGCAATCTCCTCCTGGTGCTGCCGGAATTTCGCCACTGCATCGTCCCCGGCGACCGCAACTATGGTGCGGTAGCCGTAAGCCTCGAGGACATCGACGACGATCTTGCGGACATTCTCGTCGTCTTCGGCAACCAGAATAGTTTCGGTGCCGCGGGGAAAGAGTTGGGCGGTCTCCTCTTCGGCAAGCTGGGTCTCCCGCGTGAGGGGGAGATAGATCCGGAAGGTGGTCCCGTACCCCACCTCGCTGTAGACCTTGATCTGGCCGTTGTGCTGCCGGACGATGCCATAGACGATGGAAAGACCGAGGCCGGTCCCTTTCCCGGGGGCCTTGGTGGTGAAAAACGGCTCGAATATTCGTTCGAGGTTCTCTTTGGGAATCCCGGTACCGTTGTCGGAGAAGACGATAGTCGCATAGGTGCCGGGACTCACGTTGGCGGCGGCAGCCCTTTCGCTATCGATAGTATCCGATCCGGTACTGATGGAGATCCTTCCTCCTTCGGGGACCGCATCGTGCGCGTTCACCGCCAGGTTCATAAGGACCTGCTCGAGTTGGCCCACGTCGGCCAGCACCGTCAGCTTTTCCGGCGAAGGCGTGATCGCCAGTTCGTGTTCCTCGCCGATGACCATGAGGAGGAGCCGCTTGATGTCCTGGATAACCGTGTTGAGATCGACCGGTACCAGAGAGATGGCGTGCTTCCTGCTGAAGGCGAGCAGCCCGCGGGTAAGTCCCGCAGCGCGCTCGGCGGCATCGAGCATCTGCTGAAGGTACGGCATCAACTGGCTGTCACGGGACAGGTTCATCTGCATCAGCGCAGCGTTGCCGATGATGACGGTGAGAATGTTGTTGAAATCGTGGGCAACTCCCCCCGCCAGTGCGCCGATCGATTCCATCTTCTGCGACTGGTGCAGCTGTTCCTCGAGCTTTTGGCGCTCCGTGATGTCCTCCACCACGCCGATCAGGTAGGCAGGTGCTCCCTTGGTTCCGTGGACAAGGGAGAGGGTGAGGATGGTCCAGACCGCGGAACCGTCGGCCCTTCGGTATCGCTGCTCCGCCGTGTAGGTCTTGATCTTCCCTTCCAGCAGGAGCCGGACGTGGTCCTCGAACGCCTGCAGGTCGTCGGGATGGGTGATCTCCTGAATCGTCCGTTGCAGCATTTCACTGGGAGGGCAGCCAACGATATCGCAAAAACGCCTGTTGACCAGGTTAAGCCTTCCCTCCGGAGACATGTGGGCGATTCCGATGGGGGCCTGCTCAACGGTGCTTCTGAAACGGAGCTCGCTCTCCTCGATAACCGCCGCCTTCTTGATCAGGTTTCTCGCCCCCACGCCGATCCCGGTGAGTCCCATCACCCAGAAGAAGAGGTGCCCGATGGCAATGCCGGCCATGGTAGTTTCCATAGCCTTCTCGACCTGGGCGACGGGGATGGAGACGCTGATCCCTCCGCGTACCGTGAGACCGTTGGTCCTCCGGTCGGCGTGGTGGCAGGTCAGGCAGGGGTCGTGGGCCATCATGGGGCGCATCAGACGCATGTAAGTAATTCCGTCGATGGTCTCGATCCCGCTCACCTCGGAGGCTCCCCGCTGGAAGGCTTGCAGTGCCTTACTCTCCCAGGGATCCGGGGCATTTTCCGGACGGAGAGGTGTGAGGCTCGTGATGTGTCCTTGGCTGACTT
This sequence comes from Geomonas sp. Red32, assembly GCF_023652955.1. Classification (GTDB taxonomy): domain Bacteria; phylum Desulfobacterota; class Desulfuromonadia; order Geobacterales; family Geobacteraceae; genus Geomonas. The sequence goes on from NZ_JAKLOY010000014.1 coordinate 4,429, forward strand.
CGGGGTGGTTGCGGGCCCGTTCGAAGACCTGCCGGATCATGGCTGCCGGACTCACCAGGGTGAGCTTCTTACCCGATGGAGTGGTGATGTCGCGTTCGGGATGTTTGGCGAGATAGGGATTGGGCTGGTTTTTGCCGGTGACCGGGGCGTACACGCCTCCGTAGCTTTCTGCCCAGTCGCGGTAGTGGAGGTCCTTGGCGAGCGCTGCCCTTGCCTCGGCGAGGATGATGGAGTGGGCTTCCTCCTGCTGATGCCGGTAATTGATGATAAGCGAAATGGCCACCAGCATGGTCCAGAACGCGCCGAGCCAGATCGAGTAATTCCTCAGGCGCCGTAACTGTACTTGGCGGTTTTCGCGTGGCGTTCCGCGCTCGTTCATGGCATCCTTTATTGGTTAAAATTAAGATTTATGAAGTATACCATACCTCCCGTGCTGGACGGATTGGAGGATCGATGCTTTCACGTCGCCACCTATTGGGGCTAGGGGCGGAGGCTTCCGTGGCAATGTTGTTGTCAGGGTGCGCCTCGAGCCCTCCGCTTAAGAAGGAGGTTTTCCCTGAATATGGGGACCGCGCGAGGCCTTACCTAGGGCTGGCCACCACCTTGCGAGAAGAGTACAGCTACTCCCCGGAGGTGGAGGGAGAGCTCCCCGTGGAGGTGCGCGGGACGCTTTACAGAAACGGCCCCGCACTATTCGACCGCGGCGGTCTCCGCAAGCGAAACCTGCTGGATGGCGACGGCATGGTGCAGGCCTTCGTCTTCCGGGATGACGGGGTCCGGTACCGCAACCGGTTCGTTCGTACCCGCAAGTTCATCGACGAGGAGGCCGCCGGCCGTTTTCTCTATCCGAGTTGGAGCACCCAGGCGCCAGGAGGCTTCTGGGGAAACTTCCTGCGGATGAACTTCATGGGGCAGGCGGGAATCACCGTCTTCCCCTGGCGCGGAAGGCTCTACGCCTTCGACGAGTGTGCGCTCCCCTACGAAATGGACCCGGTTACCTTAGCCACCTATGGGGTCTCCCGCCTTGGACTCCCTGAAGGGCTCACCATCTACGCTGCTCACGCCAAGTTCGACCCCGTCTCCGGCGACTGGCTCCACTTCGGAATCCTCTACGGCCCGAAGCCGCAGCTGCACCTCACTATCTTCGCTCCCGACGGGTCGCTGAGAGCTCACCGCTCTCTTCCGATGCCACGGAAGGTTTACCTGCACGACTGGTTCGTAACCCGCAGATACCTGCTCCTATCGCTTCATCCGGTGGAGATGGATTTCTGGCCGGTACTGCTAGGGCGAAAGAGCATGGTGGAGTCGCTGTCATGGCACCCGGAAAAAGGCAACCTGCTGCTGCTATTCGATCGACATCTTCGGGGGGATCCGGCACTCATGGAGACGGAGGCCTCGTACATGTGGCACTCGGTGAACGCCTATGACCGTGGGGAAACGGTGGTGGCCGACTTCATCGCCTACCACAACCCCGACCACTTCGTCGGGCGGGACCCGGTGGCCGCGGCTGTCATGCAGGGGCGCCCGGGGGAGCATGCTTGCCCGGGGGCGCTGCGACGCTACCGGATCGATCCCGCGAGAAGGACGGTGCAGCAGGAAATCGTGGAACAGGGGGGGAACTACGAATGGCCGAGGGTCAACGAACTGCGCAGGGGACTATCGCACCGGTTTGGTTATTTCCTCGACGCGAGGCCCGGAGACTTCTTCTGGACCAAGGTGTGCAGGTTTGACTTCGAGAGCGGACGGTTGGAGCGATACGATTTCGGGCCCGGCCGTTTTCCGACCGAGCCCGTCTTCGTGCCGCTGCCGGGCCGTCCTTATACCGAGGGGGAAAAGGACGAGCCGGGTTACCTTTTGACCGAGGTGTACGACAGCAATAGCAGGCTGAGTTCCCTCGCCATCCTGAGAGCCGGCCGGCTGGGGGACGGGCCGGTCGCTCTCGTACGCCTGCGGCACCACGTTCCCTTCAGCTACCACGGGTGGTGGTCGCCAGGTATGGGGGAGGGGATTACTTCTTCTTGAGCGGGGTCTGCTGCCAGAAGATCCCCAGGACCGATTTGTCGTTGGCCGACAGCTTCACCCCTTTTTGCTCCATGCGCTGCTGGATCATTTTCATGTCCTTGCCCGCGGTGATAGCATCCTGGATTCGCTTCGCGCTGTGGCAAGAGACGCATTTCTTCTGGATGACCGGAGTGGCCTTGCCGAAGTGGCCACCGGTGACCGCGCCCAGGTTCTGGCCGGTGGCCGGGGGAGAGGTTATTTCGCTGGCGGAGAACGCCGAAGAAACAGGGACCAGGCTCAACAGGGCCAAAATCGAAATTGCATGAGGTTTCATTTATCCTCCCTTTACCGGAAAGTCATAGCACTGGGAAAGATTACCAGAAAACTCCTCCTCTTGACAGTCTCCCCGGCGTGAAATTCACACGCCGCCTCTGGCGTCTCCCCCCTTCCCTGCCAAGCCGCTAATGATCTTCAGAATGTGGTAGACTAATTATAGTTGCTGACTGTCGAGGTCGGATGGGAGGCGGGCAAATGGTTAGATTGAAACGGATCCTTCTGGTTGAGGACAATGCCAACGACGCCGAACTCACCATGGAGGCACTATCTGAGCATAATCTCGTCAACGGGGTCGACCTGGTCAGGGACGGCGCCGAGGCTTTGGACTATTTGTACAAGCGGGGCTCCTATCAGGGAAAACAGGACGGCAACCTGGCCGTTATCCTGCTCGACCTCAAACTCCCCAAAGTTGATGGCCTCGAGGTCCTCCGGACTATCAAGGGGGACCCGAAGCTGCGGTTCATTCCGGTAGTCGTGCTGACCTCGTCCCGGGAAGAGAGGGATGTGGTGGAAAGCTACCGGCTCGGTGTCAACGCCTACGTGGTGAAGCCGGTAAACTTCGGCGAGTTCATCGGAGCCGTCAAGGAACTCGGGGCCTTCTGGGCCATCATCAACGAACCTCCTCCCACGACCCTCAAAAGGGGCGATTCATGACCCAACCGTTGCGCATACTTCACCTCGAAGATGACCCCATGGATGCGGAGCTGGTCCTCATGACCCTCCAGGCCGACGGGATGGCGTGCGAGGTACAGGTGGTATCCTGCCGGGAGGAGTTCGAGGCCGCCCTCCAGCGCGGTGGAATGGACCTGATCCTGGCAGATTTCGCCCTTCCGGCTTTCGACGGCATGACGGCACTCGCTATGGTCCGGGCGATCCTTCCCGATCTCCCCTTCGTCTTCGTTTCCGGAAAACTTGGGGAAGAAGCCGCTATCGAGTCGCTGAAGAGCGGGGCCACTGACTACGTCTTGAAGAACCGGCTCTCCCGTCTCACTCCCGCGGTGCAACGGGCGCTGACCGAGGCCCAGGAGCGGGCCAAACAACGGCAGACCGAAAATGAGCTGGAGCGGGCCTACCTCGAGATCGAGAAACGTGCCGAAGACTACCGCAATCTCTTCAACAGCATCCGGGACGTGATCGCCGTCACCGACGACAACCGCCGCATCCTCCACGTCAACCAACCGGCCCTTCAGGAGGTGTTTGGCTATCAGACCGAGGAGGTCGTCGACCGGAGCATCAGCATCCTGTACGCACAGGACGGGGATTTCCGGCGCACCGGCGAGGAGTTTTTCGACCTTTACGGGGGGCAGAAGGGGAAGCTCTTGGAACTCGAGTTCCGCAGGAAAAACGGCGAGGTCTTTATCGGCGAGCAGTATGCCATGAAGCGGTTCGACAGCCAGGGTGTCGCCACCGGCAACGTCTCGATCTTCAGGGATATCAGCGAGCGGAAGAAGGCCGAGGCCGCTCTGCGGGAAAGTGAGTTGCGCCGCTATCAGCTCCAGGTGGAACTGAAGTACGCGGCGGAGATCCAGGACAAGCTCCTTCCCCGCACCAAGCCGAACGTTCCCGGTTTCGACGTCGCGGCCCGCTGCCTGCCAGCCAAGCAGGTGGGAGGGGATTTCTACGATTGGCAGCAGGTTACCCCTACCATCTTCTACTTCACCCTCGGTGACGTGATGGGGAAGGGGATGGCGGCTGCCATGCTGATGGCGACGGTCCGCGCGGCGCTCCATGCCGTGACCCTGTACAACACGCCGGCCCAGGCGCTCCACCTGGCCGAGAAGGCACTCTTTGCCGACCTGGAAAACTCCGAGAGCTTCGTGACCCTCTTTCACGGCCAGTTGAATGCCGGGCACAAGACCTTCAGCTTCGTGGACTGCGGCCATGGCTATGTGTTCGTCCGCCGTGCCAACGGCATGGTGACCGGGCTTTCACCGCGGGGATTGCCCCTCGGCGTCCAGGGGGGGGAAATATACCAGGAGGGGAGGATCAAGCTGGACCGGGGCGACGTGCTGGTTCTCTACAGTGACGGCCTGATCGATGCCAACCCCCGCCTGTCACTGACCAACCAGATCCTGGCTCACCGGCTCGCCGGCCTGGAGAGCGCCGAGGAGATGGTCGATGCCCTCATCGCGCTCACCGAAACTCCGGACCCGCAGCCAGACGACATCACGGTGCTGGTGGTCCGCTGCACGAAGTAACACAGCGGTATCCAACCTGCTTTCCTCGGCCGTCCAAGCCGCCAGCGCCCATCGCCTCTTCCCCGCCTCTCGACGTCACTTCCGGTAGCTGATCCGATAGATCGCGTCGGCCTTGTCGTCCGATACCAGCAGGCTCCCGTCCGGCAGCACCTGGACATCCACGGGACGTCCCCAGGCACTCCCTTTGTGAAGCCACCCCTCCGCGAAAACCTGGTAACTCCGGTCTTTTTCTCCTTTGGAGGCAACCATCGATACCCGGTAGCCGGTCGGCGTGGTCCGGTTCCAGGAGCCATGTTCGGCTATGAAGATCCGGCCGTGGTACTGGGAAGGGAACATGCTCCCCGTGTAAAAGCGCATACCCAAGGCGGCTACATGTGCGGGGAGTTCAACCTCCGGGGGGACGAAGGCATCCTTCTTCATCATCGAGCCGAACTCGGGGTCGGGGATGTTGTGCCCGTGCCAGTAAGGAAAGCCGAAGTGAAGGCCCGCCTTGGGCGCGCGGTTGAGCTCGTCGGGGGGGCGGTTGTCTCCCATCCAGTCGCGCCCGTTGTCGGTGAACCACAGTTCGTGCGTTACCGGGTGCCAGTCGAAACCGACCGTGTTGCGGATACCGCGGGCGAAGATCTCCAGCTGACTGCCGTCCGGATTCATCCTCATGATGGAGGCGAAGCGGGGATCCTTCGACTCGCAGACGTTGCAGGGGGCACCGACCGGGACGTAGAGTTTGCCGTCGGGGCCGAAGCGGATGAACTTCCAGCCGTGATGGCTCTTGTCCGGGAAGGTGGCGTTTACCACCACGGGGCGCGGCGGGGCGGCGAGATGCTCCTCGATATTGTCAAAGCGGATCACCCGGCTGATCTCGGCCACGTACAGCGATCCCTTCCGGAACGCTACCCCGTTGGGCTCCCTGAGCCCCTTCGCTATGGTGTAAACTTTGGCCTTCGGGGTGCCGCCGTTGACCACCGCGTACACCTTCCCTTCCCCGCGGGAGCCGACGAAGAGGGTGCCTTTGGCGCCCAAGGTCATCGAGCGGGCTCCCGGGATATTCTGGGCGTAAACCTCGATGGAGAATCCGGGGGGGAGCTTGATGTAGTCGAGGTGCAGGTCCGATGCGTGGGAGATGGCCGCCAGGAAAAGCACGAGCAGGAAGGATACATTCTGGTAGGTCCTGACTGCGGAGAGGGTAGCGGTTTTGCTGGCCTTCATCGAGTCCTCCTGCCGGACGGCGTCCATCGTCAGCCCCCGCCTCCTAGAGAGAAGCGTAAAGGGGAGCCGCGGGAGTGGTTGGGTCAAGGCGGCGCGGTTAGCACCGCGATAGGAAAGCCAGGCAAAGGTCAGCCCACGGAAAGCGAGTGGGGCGTTGCGGACCCCGGCGCAGATGGCTGGTCACTCGCCGATGATCTTGATGAGGACCCGTTTGCGGCGCAGGCCGTCGAACTCGCCGTAAAAGATCTGCTCCCAGGGCCCAAGGTCGAGCCGCCCCTCGGTGACCGCCACCACGACCTCGCGCCCCATGATGGTCCGCTTGAGATGGGCGTCGCCGTTGTCTTCGCCGGTGTTGTTGTGCCGGTAGCGCGAGTACGGCTTCTCGGGGGGCGAGCCCTTCCAGCCATTGCTCGAAATCCTGGTGCAGGCCCCCTTCATCGTCGTTTATGAACACGCTTGCGGTGATGTGCATGGCGTTGCACAGGAGCAGACCTTCGCGGATGCCGCTTTCCGACAGCGCTTTCTCCACGTCCCCCGTTATGTTCACCAGACCACGCCGCTTCCTGATCTCGAACCAGAGCTCCTTGCGGTAATGCTTCATCATTCCCTCCTTTTACTTCCCTTGATCGCATGGCAGATGTCGAAACGCGGAAGGCGGCATCCAGCATGGCGGGCGCCGTCTTCCAGCGGTTTTGCGAGCGCATCAGGACCAGCAGCACTTTCCGGTCGTCCCGCTTGGCCAGGGCCACCAGGCACTGCCCCGCCCGGGGGGTGGTACCGGTCTTCACGCCGTAGGCTCCGGGATAGCGGCCGATGAGGCGGTTCTTGTTGCGGAGCTGAAAGCTGCGCCTTCCGTTTACGGTGGAGATCCTCATGCTCTTGCGGGATACCAGCTCCTCGAAAAGCGGGAGATCCAACGCATGCTCGGCTAGCACCGCCAGGTCGTGCGCCGTGGTATAGAGGGAGGCATCGTCGTGGCCGCAGGCGTTGGCGAAGCGGGTGTTGGCCAAGCCGAGCTCTTTGGCCTTGGCGTTCATCTTTTCCACGAAACCGCCCTGGCTGCCGCCGGCGTGGTCCGCCAGCGCCCGGCAGGCGTCATTGGCCGAGGCGATGAGGGTGGCCGCCAGCAGGTCGCGCACCTTCAGCCGCTCGCCGCGCCGCAGTCCGATCCTGCTCCCGGTCTCCCGCGCGGCCCCCTTGCTTACGGTTACCACCTCGTCCATACGGGATTTTTCCATGATAAGCAAGGCTGTCATGATTTTGGTGAGGCTCGCGGGAGCGAGACGGCGGTCCGGATTCTTTTCCAGGACCGTGCGGTCGTTGATCTTGACAAGGTACGATGCGGCGGAGTAGTGGGAGGGGGAGACCGATGCCGGAGCCGGTGGCGCGAAAACCAAGGCCGCGGTGAGGCAGGCAATGGTGGAGCAGGCAATGTAGGAAAGACGGTTCATATTTACAATTTAACATCAGCTAATCTTCCTGCAATCCCTGACCGTGGATTGGGATTTGCATTGCCGGGGAGGTTAAGGTATCTTGGCTCAGCTTCAAATGAGACGTTTGCGAGGGGTGCATTGGCTACCAAGATACGAATCCTTCCCGAGAACCTGACCAACAAAATCGCCGCCGGCGAGGTCGTCGAACGGCCGGCCTCCGTCGCTAAAGAGCTGGTGGAGAACGCGCTCGATGCCGGGACCAGGGAGGTGGTGGTCGAGATCGAAGGGGGAGGGCGGAAACTGATCCGGATCTCCGATACCGGGTGCGGGATGTCCCGGGAGGACGCGCTTCTGGCCCTGGAGCGGCACGCGACCTCCAAAATCGCCACCGACGCCGACCTCTTCTCTCTCTCCACCCTGGGCTTCCGCGGGGAGGCACTCCCCTCCATCGCCTCCGTCTCCCGCCTGACCATCGCCACCCGGACCCCCGATGCGGTGGAAGGGGCCGAGATCTATGCGGAGGGGGGGCGGATCAAGGAGGTCAAGGAGTGCGGGATGGCGGCCGGCACCGTCATTGCCGTGAGGAACCTCTTCTTCAACACCCCGGCACGGCTGAAGTTCATGAAGAGCGCGGAGACCGAGGGGGGGCACGTCGGCGAGCTCCTCACCCGCCTGGCCATTTCCCGCCCCGATGTCCGTTTCACCTACCTCAACGACGGTAAGCAGGTCTTCCGGGCCCTCGACAGCGACCTGAAAACCCGGGTCGCCACCATGCTGGGACGGCAGATCGCCGGCTTTCTCCATCCCGTTTCCTACCAGGACGGCAGCGGCCTGAAGGTGAGTGGGCTGGTGGCGGCACCGGAATGCAGCCGCAGTGCGGCAAGCCATCTCTATACCTACATAAACGGCCGCTTCATCCGGGACAAGGTGGTTCAGCATGCCGTCCTCCAGGCCTACCGGAACTTCATGGAAAAGGGACGCTACCCGGTGGTGGCTCTCTTCATCGATATCGATCCCGGAGAGGTGGACGTCAACGTGCATCCGACCAAGCACGAGGTGCGGTTCCGGGAGCAGGGGCGGGTACACGATGCGATTCAGTTCGCGGTGGAGTCGGTTCTGAAGGAGACGCCGTGGCTGAGACGTCAGCCGGCGGCCACGGCCGTCACTGCGGCATCATCGGCAAGCGCTGCCAGACCGGCCGCCGGTGGGGCGACCTCATCCACTGCCGTATCTGCAGTCCGGGGGAGCACGGCTGCTTTGCCCTCCGGTGCCTCTGCGACCCGTCCCTCACAGTCCCCGCTCCCCCTTGCTTCGAGCGCCAGGAAGGAAGCCGCAACCACTGGTGAACGAGAGTTGGCACCTGGTGAGGCGAGCGCCCCGGTATCCGCTGCTTCCAACGGGCAGGCGATCTCCGGCGTCAGCGCCGCGCGTGTGGCTGAGGTCCGGGAGTTGCTGGTCAACTACCAGCCCCGCCCGCAGCCGGCTCTGCGCCCCTATTTCCAACCCTCGCCCGACAAGAGCGGGGCGGCGAAAGGAGGGGACGACACCTCCCCCCCGCCAGCGCAGCAAGCAGGCCCAGAACCTCATCCAGCCGGCAGTGAGCCGGAACGGCCCGAAATCGGGAGGGGCGCGCCGGGGGCCGCGGTTAAGTGCGAGCCAGCCAAAGAGCCGGTACAGGAAACCGGCACCCGGAGAGGCATTCTTCCTCCGGCCGGGGTAGCTGATCCGGCTGAGGGAATCGGCCCCGAAGGTGCCTCTCCCCCGCCTGAGCCCATGGGACCGGAACCCGACCCTGTGCAGGAGGAGAGTGCACAGGGATACTTCTCGTCCCTGGCGGTCATTGGGCAGTTCAACGCCTCCTACATCCTTTGCCAACATGGCACCGATCTCGTCTTGATCGACCAGCACGCGGCCCACGAGCGGGTGGCGTTCGAAAAGCTGAAGGGCGAATTGGCCGCCCGCGAGGTGGACAGCCAAGGGCTCCTTTTCCCGGAGCCGATCGAGCTGAGTTACCAGGAGTCGGCGGTCCTCAAGGAACACCTCAAGGAACTTGGACGCCTCGGGTTCGAGATCGACGAGTTCGGCGGCAACACCTGGCTGTTGAAGGGGGTCCCCCAGATCCTTTCCTCCACCGGATACCTCCGCACCCTGAGGGATATCCTCGAGGAGTTGGGGAGTCTCGGCAGAAGCCGCAGCTTTACCGACGTGCAGGAGGACCTCCTGGCCCGGATCGCCTGTCACAGCGTGGTCCGGGGGCGCAGGCCGCTCTCCGGCCAGGAGATAGCTGCCCTTTTCCGGCAGATGGACCAGACCGACTTCTCGAGTAACTGTCCCCATGGCAGGCCGGTCATGCAGCGGCTAACCCTGCCCGAGGTCGAGAAGATGTTCAAGAGGGTCTAGGTTTTGACGGAGAAGAAGATCAGGCTCCTCGTGGTTGGGGGACCGACCGGGAGCGGGAAAACCGAGCTGGCACTGAGGATCGCCGAGCGGATCGGCGGTGAGATCGTCAACGCCGACTCCATGCAGATCTACCGCGGGATGGATATCGGGACCGCCAAGCCGTCTCCGGAAGAGAGGGCGAGCGTTCCGCACCATCTGCTCGACATTGTCTCGCCGGAGGTCAATTTCTCCGCCTCCGACTTCCGCGAAGCCGCTACCGCGGCCATCGCCGGCATCGATGCCCGCGGGAAGATACCGATCGTGGTGGGCGGGACCGGCCTCTACATCCGCGCCCTTTTGGATGGGCTGGTCGATTCCCCCCATGGCGATCCCGAAATCCGCCAACGCTTTGCCGATATCCCCGGCCCCGAGCTGCTCGAACGCCTCTCCGCAGTCGACCCCGTCACCGCCGCCAGGCTCCACCCCAACGATCGCGTCCGGTTGATCCGGGCGCTGGAAGTCTTCGCCCAGACCGGGCGGCCGATCTCGGATTTCCGCTCCGAGCATGGCTTTTCCGGCTCCCACTACCAGACGATGAAGATTGCCATCCAGGTGGAGCGCTCCGAACTGTACCGGAGGCTCGAGGCGCGGGTGGACCGGATGCTCGAGGAAGGGCTTATCGAGGAGGTCAAGGGACTGCTGTCAGCCGGCTACTCGCGGGAGCTCAAGGCGATGCGTTCCATCGGGTACAAGGAGGCAGCCGCCTGCCTCGCCGGCGAAATCTCCCTTTCCGGCGCCACAGAGCTCATAAAACGGGACACCAGGCGTTATGCCAAGAGGCAGATGACGTGGTTCGGGAAGGAAAAAGATGTTTACTGGCTTGATTATCCTGCAGGTTTTGCTACTATCCTTGAGCATGTCATAGAATTTTTTGCATAAAGGAGCGGAATCATGCCGAAAACCCCTTTTAACATCCAGGATCAGTACCTCAACCAGTCGCGTAAGGAGCGGGTTAAGGTGCTCGTGCAGTTGATGTCGGGCGAGAAGTTGGAAGGACACATCAAGTCCTTTGATAACTTCTCTGTCCTGATGGAAGTCCATGGTGACATCCTGATCTACAAACATGCCATTTGCAGCATCACCTCCGTGGACGGCGTCTTCCGCTTGCACCAATAGTACCTCTGTACTCTCCAGAGGCGGTCTGCCCGCCTCGATGACAAGCTCCTGCGCCGGCTCATTCCGATGGGCCGGCGCCTTTTATTTCTCCGAGGCTGCTCCTGCCCGCCTTCCCTGAGCTTCTGGTCCTGCTCCCCCTTCCCTCGACGAACTGTGCCAGCTTCCCCTCGCGCTTGCAGTAAATCCCCCCAAAGTATAAGATGCCGTATCTGCAAAATACGAAGGAGGACTGATGTCCGGACTTATCGTGGAAAGGGTCATGCCCGGCAGCATTGCGGACGAACTCGAGATCGAACCGGGAGACCGCCTGCTTTCCATCAATGGTGAACCCCTGCGGGATATCATCGATTACAACTACCTGGGCTCCGACGAGGCGCTCGTTCTGGAAGTGGAGAAGGCCGACGGAGAGCTCTGGGAGCTCGAAGTGGAGCGGGATGAGGGAGAGCCGCTCGGCATCATCTTTCCTGCCCCCGCTCCCGCCCGCTGCGGGAACCAGTGCGTGTTCTGCTTCGTCCACCAGCTCCCCAAGGGGCTGAGGGCCCCGCTTTACGTGAAGGACGAGGACTACCGCCTCTCCTTTCTGTACGGAAACTACGTCACCCTCGCCAACATAGGGCGCGAGGAGATCGAGAGGATCAAGGAGCAGCGGCTGTCCCCCCTCTACATCTCGGTGCATGCCACCGATGTTGAATTGCGGGAGCGGCTGCTCGGCAAAAAAGGAATCCTCCCCATTCTCGATATCCTGAAGGAGCTTGCCGATGCGCGCATCGTCATGCATACCCAGATCGTTCTCTGTCCGGGGCTTAACGACGGTGAGGCCTTTGCCAAGACCGTCGGTGACCTGGCCGCCCTTCATCCATCCATCGCCTCGCTGGCGGTGGTCCCCGTAGGTCTCACCAGCCACCGGAAGAGGCTTCCCCTCCTGACCCCGGTGGACGAGCCTTTTGCGGCTGCCTTCGTGGCGGAGTGGGGGGCAAAGGCGGCCGAGCTGGAGGAACGGCTGGGAGAGCCGTTTCTGTTTTTAGCCGACGAGTTCTACCTGAAGGGTAACGTCCCTTTCCCTCCCCTGGAGAGCTACGGCGACCTCCCCCAGATCGAGAACGGCGTCGGAATGATCCCACTCTTTCTCTCCCAGGCCGAGGATGTGCTGGATGAGGCGGAGAAGGTGGAACCTCTCGCCGCCACCGTGGTCACGGGGCACTCTCCCTACCGTCACCTGGCCGAGTTCCTCGAGCGTCTTTCCGCCGCTACCGGTGCCGCCATCAGGCCTGTTGCCATCGACAACCGCCTCTTCGGGCCGAGCGTGACCGTTACCGGCCTCGTCTGCGGCAAGGACATCATCGCGGCGCTGAAGGGGGAGCCTTTGGGTGATTTGATCCTGGTCCCGGACGTGATGCTGAAAGAAGGGGAGGGTGTCTTCCTCGACGACCTGACGGTAGAAGATTTGGAGCGGGAATTGGGAACGGCGGTGGAGGTGGTGGAGTCGACCCCGTTCGGCATCTACGACGCACTCGCCTCCCGATAGCGATATCAGGTAGAAGAAGCGAAGGGGACCGGCTTTGGGTAAAGCGCCGGTCCCCTTCTTTGTTTGGTAGACCATCACTGCGCCGCCTGATCGACGGGGAGGCGAGGCTAAGACTATCGCGCGATGGCGTCGATCACCCGGAAGTCGAAGACATTCTCCGCCTGGCCCTTGATCAGGTTGATCTTCTCCTCATCATCCGCGGTGATCTTGGAGACATGCTCGCTCAGGGTCGTATAGACCTCGCCGGTGGTTTTCAAGGTGCGGATGTACGGGATGTTGCTGTCGTCGAGGATCTTCTGGCTGATGGCGGACATCGGGGCCGCGCCCGGAATTATGAGGCCAGCCAGCTTCTCCCGATAGGCGGGGATGTTGTAGAGAGCTGAGGTCGTCACGATCAGTTCGTCACGGGAACTGGTGGTGATCAGCAGGGTGGATTCCTGTAGCTTGTCGATGACCCTCTGGGAGGATGCCGCACCGAGCTGCACGTTGTGGATGATGCGGTTTCTCCCTGCGGGATCGCCTTGCAGGGGGAGCTGGAGCACCTTGGAGATGTCGATCAGCGTGGGGTTGGCCAGTACGGACGAGAAATCGAAGGCGCCGGCCACCTTCTGGTTGCGGGCCTCGAAAAATTTCTTAAGGTAGCCAAGGGATTCCGCCCGCTTCTCCGCAATGAGCTTGTTGACCAGCACCATCGGGACCTCGGCGCCCTGCTGGCGGAAGAGGGCAAGGTTCAGCTCCACCGAGTCGATCACGCAGCCGATCCCGCCGGCCGCCACCATCAGGACCGGTGCCCCGAGTTCCTTTGCTATCTGGGCGTTGTTGATGCCGATCACGGAACCGACCCCGCCATGGCCTGACCCCTCGATGATGAGGAAATCGTTCTTTCTCTCGAGCTCCGCACACGCTTCCCTGATCCGCTGCAGGGGCATCTGCGGAGGAATCTCGCCGCTTAAAAATCTCTTTGTGTAGCCTCTTCCCAGTACCACGGGGGACATCAGGGCCCGGTCCTTCTCAAGGCCATAGACAGAGGCAATGAGCGCGGCATCCATATCCATCTCGACCCCGTCCAAGACAAAGAGCTTGGGGCCGATGGGCTTGATGAAACCGACCCTGGCGTACTTCTTCTTTGCCAGGTGCATCAGCGAAAGACTGATAGTCGTCTTTCCACAGTGCTGACCGGTTGCCGCGATGAAAATCTTCTTACACATGCTGCTGGGCCTCGTTGAGTTCTTGGTCTTCTTTCATCTTCCGTAGATTATAACGTGATTGTTACAGCCGGATCAACAAGGTATACGCTTTGCCGCTGTTGACATCAGAATCGACCCCCGCCCCCCACCGTGATACAATTTCTGTATCCATTATACTTTATGAATTACAACTTTAGCCGACGCCGGGGACGCCGGATACATCGTCCCCGGCGTCAGCGCGGCAGCCACCCCGGAAGGAGGAAGCCATGATTCGTGCTGAAGAGGTCATCGGAACTATCCAGGCCGCCATGGAACGCGAGCCCCGTATCAACGTCCACAGTAACGCCATTCAAATGACCTTTGCCGACGGGGTGGTCACCCTTACCGGCGAAGTCGATGGCATCGCGGCCAAGAAGCTTGCGATGGAAATCGCCGCCTCACCCTCCCCGGTCTCGGGGATCGTCGACCGCCTCAGGGTGGAGCCTTCGGAGCGGATGGAAGACGGCGCCATCCGGGACCATGTCTGCGACGCCTTGATCGAGGAGCCGGCCTTCAAGAACTACACCCTCCGGGCAGTGGTGAAACAGGAGATGGAACTGCTCCGGGTGCTGGACGATCCCAAGCGGGTGATGGAGGTCGAGGTAAGCGACGGGGTAGTTACCCTCAACGGCAGCGTCGAGAGCCTCTCCCATAAGCGGCTGGCGGGTGTTCTTGCCTGGTGGGTTCCCGGCTCGCGGGACGTGGTGAACGGGATGGAACTTTCCTACCCCATGGACGATAACGACGATGAACTTGGTGACCTGCTTCGGCTGGTTCTGGAGAAGGATCCCATGGTCAACGCCTCTCAGGTCACCATCCATTGCCGGAACCGGGAGGTGACCCTGGAGGGGGCGGTGGCCTCCGAGAGCAGCAGAAGCGCCGCTGAGAATGACGCCTGGTTCGTGTTCGGTGTCGACAAGGTCGTCAACAACCTGCTGGTAACCGGGTAGCTTCACGCTGGGTGGATGGGGGTGCCATGAAGAGCCACGCCAAGAGGCCAACGACCCCGGTGGAGAGGCCGGAGACCTTGAGGCAGGAGATCGTTGCCCTGCTGACCGGGGAGATACTTACCGCGAAGGATCTCTCCGGTCAGATGGGGATATCGGAAAAAGATGTCCTGGACCACCTCGAGCATGTCCGGACCGCGTTGCAAGGAGAGCTTGCGGTGGTTCCCGCCCAATGCCTCGACTGCGGTTTCGAGTTCCGCAAAAGGGAACGTCTCAAGGCCCCTGGCAAGTGCCCGGTCTGCCGTGGCGAACGCATCACCGATCCATCCTTCACGATACGCTGAGCTACCGAAACCGCCCCAGGCCGCCGGTTACCGGGCAGATGGGCCGCCACAGTGGATGCAGGATGGTAAGGAGGATTAAAAAGGAGAGGCAGGCTGGCCCGGGATAGGTGGTGGCGGCGAGTCCCGCGGAACCACCACCTTCCGGGTGTGTCATCGATGGAGCACTATTCTATACGTCAAGAACCACGGTGGACCGCCACCCCGTATCCACTTTCTCCAGAGAGAATCGCAGCATGGTGACCGCCTTTACGTCGGTTTGCACCCGATGGCGCTTCGGCTCAATCTGTTCTCCCTCGAGGACCCCCGTCACCTTGAACCCTTTGCCGGTGGCGGTGGCGGTAATGGCGAGCCGGGCCGGGAGGAGGAAGAGCCTGCGGGCGTCCTTGTAGAAGATCAGCTCGTTGAGAAAGTCGAAGAGGAGCATCTCCTCGCTGCCCTGCTCCAGTTCGACGTCAACTTTCACGCTTGGCCGGATCTCGTTCGGATCCTCCATCATCACCTGCAGGGTGGCCCTGGCGGCGTCGGTGAAGAGTTCCACCAGGGTACTTCCCCAGGCGTTGAAGGCGATGTCGGCGGCGGCGATGTCTCCGCGGTACTCGTACGGCATGTCGTCCTCCCTGGGACCGCTACCCCTTGATGTTCCCGATCGGCACCAGCTTGGCGACCCGCTTGCTGAGGCCCGCCAGTTCGGTGGTTTCCACCACCTCGTCGATGTTCTTGTAGGCGGCACCAGCCTCCTCCGCGAGACCGCCGAAGGAGTCGGTCCGGACGTAGATTCCCCTGGCTTCCATGTCGCGCTGAAGCTGGTCGCCGCGGAAGCTTTTCTTGGCCTGATGCCTGCTCATGCTCCTGCCGCTGCCGTGGGCGGTGGTATAGAAGGTATCGATCCAGCTCTCCATCCCGGCCATGAGGTAGGAGCCAGTCTCCATGCTCCCGCCGATGATGACCGGCTGTCCGGTCTTGCGGTAGCACTCGGGGATGCCGTAGCCGCTCGGGGGGAAGGCCCTGGTGGAACCTTTGCGGTGCACCAGTAGTTCGCGGCGGTGGCCGTTGACGATGTGGTTTTCCAGCTTCGCCGTGTTGTGGGCCACGTCGTAGACCATGTTCATGCCGAGCTCGTCCGGGGAGCGCTGGAAGACCTCCGAAAAGACCTCCCTGATCCGGTGCAGGATCACCTGGCGGTTGGCGAAGGCCATGTTGACCGCGCACTTCATGGCGCTGAAGTAAGCCTGTCCCTCGGGGGAATGGAAGGGGGCGCAGGCCAGTTCGCGGTCGACGATTTTGATCCCGTATTTTCGCTCCATCACGGAGAGGAAGACCTTAAGGTAATCGGTCGCGACCTGGTGGCCGAATCCCCGGCTGCCGCAATGAAACATCACCACCACCTGGTTCGGGATGGCGAGACCGAAGGCCGCGGCGCGCTCCGGATCCATGATGTTCTCCGGCTTAGCGACCTGGATTTCGCAGTAATGGTTGCCGCTTCCCAGCGTGCCGAGCTGGTTGTAGCCCCGCTCGATCGCCTTTTTGCTGATGGTCGAGGCATCGGCGCCCGAGAAACAGCCCCCCTCTTCGGTCATCTCCAGGTCCTCCGCAGTGGCGAAGCCGCGCTTGAGGCACCAGCGCGATCCCTGCTCGAGAACCGAGGCGAACTCGTCCTCGTTTAACCGCACGGAGCCATGGCACCCGACACCGGTAGGGATCCGGTTGAAAAGGCGGTCCACGAGGTGGTGGAGTTTCGGGATCACCTCGTCCGCCGTAAGGGTGGTGAGCACCAGCCTCATCCCGCAGTTGATGTCGAAGCCGA
Organism: Geomonas sp. Red32; assembly: GCF_023652955.1. GTDB lineage: Bacteria > Desulfobacterota > Desulfuromonadia > Geobacterales > Geobacteraceae > Geomonas. The sequence goes on from NZ_JAKLOY010000014.1 coordinate 21,004, forward strand.
TCCCTCCCGGGGAGATGACCCCGCTGTCCGGATCCATGGCCGCGACACCGCCGATCGGGAAGCCGTATCCCCAATGGCCGTCCGGCATGCAGTAGGCGTAATGCTGGATGCCGGGGAGGGTCGCGACGTTGGCTACCTGCTCGAAGACGCCGGCGTCCATTTCGTTGATCAACTTTTCAGTGGCGAATATCCGCGCGGGAACGAGCATCCCCTCTTTATGGGTGATGGGGAGTTCCCAGATCGTGTCGGAGACCCGTTTCAAAGCCGACGGCAGAGTCATGACCGCCTCCTGCGTCCATGGTAGATTACCGGTTTATCTTACCATAGATCCGCAGGAGGGGATGGGGCGCTCCCGGAGAGGGGGGGCGGGGAGGGGGACACCGTGATCTACGCTATCTCCCGCACGATCTTTGGAGGTGGAGGGGGAGAGGAGAAGGTCAGTTCCTTGGCTTCGCTCTTGACCCAGTCCGCGGACCTGTCATACCCTACAATCAATCCTGTTTCTACCAGGCGCGAAAGTTGATGGTCGTCGACGATGTCGTAGGTGAAGTCATCGTAGCAGACAAGTATTCCCATAATTCCCCCTTTTACTGGCGCTGTCAGATCGTCAACAGTAACCGTATCGGCCGTGGGTGTTTCTGCCTTTAACGTGAATCTGTCTCCCATCGATGTTTGTGGTAGACTTAGCGAAATGAAAAAGTGAAGCAAGCTCTGAGGCAAGCCGGTTGACAAGGGCGCAGGGAGACCTGTATGCTCACGGACTACCGAAGAGCTACCAATACTGGATGAGGTACTGACAATGGATAACGAGCACAGGGAAGAGATGGAGACCGAAGAGGAAAGTTTCGCCGAGATGTTCGAGAAGAGCCAGAAAGACACTGGCCGCTTGAGCCCTGGTGACAAGGTGGAGGCCACCGTTCTCAAGATCGCCAAGGATTGGGTGTTTCTGGACACCGGCCGCAAAGGGGAAGGGGTCCTCGACATCAAGGAGTTGACCGATGCCGACGGTAACGTAACCGTCAATGTTGGGGACAAAGTCACCGCTTGGTTCATCTCTTCGCGCAACAACGAGATGCGTTTCACCACCAAGATCGGTGGCAAAGGTGCTGCCGCTGCCGGCAACGCCCAGCTCGAGGAAGCGTTCGCCGCGGGTATCCCGGTGGAAGGTGTCGTCGAGAAAGAGGTCAAGGGGGGCTTTGAGGTCAAGGTTGCCGGTTCCCGTGCCTTCTGCCCGTTCTCCCAGATGGCCCTGAGAAGGGTGGAGGACAGCCAGGCCTTCGTCGGGAAGCAGATGCAGTTCCGCATCACCGAGTACGCCGAAAATGGCAGGAACATCATCCTCTCCCACCGCGCCCTGCTCGAGGAGCAGCAACGGCAGGAGAAAGAGGCTCTCAAGGAAACGCTGAAGGCCGGCGACCGCGTGCGCGGCACCGTCACCTCGCTGCGCGACTTCGGTGCCTTCGTCTCCATCGGCGCGGTCGAAGGGCTGCTGCCGGTCTCCGAGATCGGCTGGACCCGGGTCAAGCACGTATCCGAGGTTCTCTCGATCGGGCAGGAGGTTGAAGTCGTGGTGAAGGCGGTGGACTGGGATAAGGAGAAATTCTCCTTCTCGCTCAAGGACACCCTTCCCGATCCCTGGGAAGAGGCGGCCAAGGCGTTCCCGGAAGGCTCCTTCCACAACGGCAAAGTGGCACGTCTCACCCCGTTCGGTGCCTTCGTTACGCTGGCCAGCGGGATCGACGGACTCATCCACATCTCCAAGCTTGGTGCCGGCAAGAGAATCCAGCACCCCCGCGAGGTACTCTCCGAGGGGCAGGAGATCGAGGTGAAGGTTGAGGGGGTTAACCGCGAGCAGCGGAGGATCTCGCTGTCGCTGGCATCGGTAAGCCGTGCGGAGCAGGAGCAGAGTGAGAGCATGGAGGCCTTCCGTAAGGCCTCTTCCGAGGCTCCCAAAGGGATGGGAACCCTCGGGGATCTGTTGAAAGCCAAGTTCCCGAAGAAGTAAAAGAGGCCGGTCTTGGAAGAGATAACTCCCGATCCCGGTTTTCTCGTCAAGCTGGTCCGGACCAGGATGCCCTTTGGGAAGTTCGCGGGTCTCATGATCGCCGACCTTCCCGAACCGTACCTGGTATGGTATCGGCAGCAGGGGTTCCCCGAAGGGGAACTCGGCGAGCTTTTGCAATGCATGTACGAGATCAAGGCAAACGGCCTCGAATACCTGCTGGAGCCACTCCGCCGTTAATTCATTTATTTGGCTGCAAAAAGGCCCTCCTGCCGCACTCGGCAAGGGGGCCTTTTTCTTTCAGGCGGCGTGGGGATGATCTTACCGCATCCATTCCACCCTGACCATGCGCTGGTCGTGGCTCCATTGATAGTGGAGCTCTCCCTTCTGTGATTTGTACACCTCGCGCCCGAGTTTCTGGGCCAATTTGCCATCCGTGGTAGTGACGGTTGCGACCCTCCTCGTCGCGGATCTCCATGATGTGGCCTATGGGGGTCTTATCGCGGTGTTTGGCCTCCTCCTGCTTCATGGTGTTGAGGGTCTCCTCCTTGTGCGAGGAGAGGTACGGCCCCGAGAGAGTCACCAAAGCGGCCGCGTCGTCCGCAAAAAATGAAAAGGGCGCGGTGCTTTTAAGGCCGCGCCCTCTCATAACGTAACTGGCCCTCAATATCTGAGATGCTTTATCCTTATCCGTCGGTGTAGGTGTCTGGGGTCGGAGGGCATGCTCCTGTCAGGACCATGATCAGCTTCCGGTGGCCCCGTCGTACCTACCCTTTTTCAAGCGGTGATTACGCGCCTGGCGGATGAGATTTGCACGCCTATCGGCTTCATCTCCTTGAGTGCCAGCTACTATCTCCAGAGTGCCGTATGGATTTGTGGGTAACGCGCACTTTTGTAAAGCATGTCCCCGGAAAACGCTTCAGGCCTTTCCCTTTCAGGACGGGCACACCACGTCTGAAACCTGGGAACAAAAGTGGATAAGTATCATCAGGTTTCCCAACGCATCCAATACGTGTACTCCAGAGTTTCGTTTCAAAGAACCTCTCTTCTACGATTTAAGTGTACTACTCCCCCCTAAGAGAGTCAACACTCTCTTTAGTTCTACGCTCCTGCTTAACATGCCGCTATTGCGCGGTTTTTAGCGGGCAGCCGTGCATCGGAGAGGGGCGCTCCGGTTGTTCGGCCCCCTTCGTGTGCTACAATTAAGCGTCCCACGGAGGATGCCATGACACGCTATCTAGAGCAGGAATTGGCCGGACAGAAGCAGCGGATGATCGACCTGGATCTGGTGGCTCGCGGCATTCGCGACCAGGCGGTGATCAGGGCCATACGGGAGGTGGCGAGGGAGAATTTCGTTCCGGACGAGCTTCGCTACCACGCCTACGACGATAACCCTCTCCCGATCGAGGACGGGCAGACCATCTCGCAGCCTTACATCGTCGCCTACATGATCGAGGCGCTTCAGTTGGGCGGCCGGGAGCGGGTGCTGGAGATCGGCACCGGGTCGGGGTACGCGGCCGCGGTGTTGAGCCGCTGCGCATCCGAAGTGTTCACGGTGGAAAGGATTCCCGATCTGGCGGAGAGCGCCCGGGAGCGGTTGGCGCGGCTGGGGTACCGCAACGTGCTGGTCCATCTCGGCGACGGTACTCTCGGCTGGCCGGAGCACGCCCCCTACCACGGGATCGTGGTAACCGCCGGGGCCCCCGAGGTCCCGGCAGGACTTATGGAACAACTGGCGGTGGGAGGGCGGCTGGTCATCCCGGTCGGAGCCGTTCCCCATCTGCAGACGCTCGTCAGGGTCCGCAGGGCCGACGAGAACAGTTTTCACCGGGAAGAACTCTGCGCGGTCCGTTTTGTGCCGCTGATCGGCGAACAGGGGTGGTGAGCCCGGCTAGACCTCGATTGCCATCTCGCAGGTAGGGATCTCGCTGAGCGCCTGGAGCAGGGCTTCCTGCTGCTGGGCGGAGAGCTTGGTGAGCAGTGACAAAAGTTCCGCCGGCAGGGGGGCCGGGATCTCGAGTTCTTCGCCGGTGGCCGGATGAACGAGCCTGGTGGTAAAGGAATGCAGGGCGTGACCAGTGAGACCGGTCACCGGCTTTCCGCCGTAGCGGCGGTCTCCGAGAATGGGATGTCCGATCAGTTTGAAGTGCTGCCGGATCTGGTGCATCCGGCCGGTCAGCGGGTAGACCGCGACCAGGGCGGCGCCACCGCCGTTGAAAAGCCTCACGTACCTCGTCAGCGACTCTTTTCCGTCTAACGGGGCATCGATCTCCCCCTTTTTAGGAAGTTTTCCCTCCACTACCGCCAGGTAGAGCTTACCCAACCCTTCGTCCTGCACCATCTTTCCGAACATGCCGGCTGCTACCGCACTCTTGGCAAGAATCACTGCACCCGAGGTTCCCTTGTCGAGGCGGTTGACCGGACGCAGGCGGCCGGTGCCGTCCCTTCTCTTCAGAAACTCCTCGCCCACCTGCACCAGGTTCGCCTCCTCGGGATCGACGGTGCGGTGGACGGCAAGGCCGGCCGCCTTGTTGACACAGAGGATCCAGGTGTCCTCGAAGAGGATGTCCAGCGCCGGAGGGGTCTGACCGAGGAAGGCGGCGGTCTTGCTGCTCTCCTTCAGGTTTACCTGGTCGGAGAGCTTCAAAATCTGGCCCGGCTGGGGGGGCTCGCCGTTGACGGTCAGGTGGCCGGAGGCCAGCAGCTTCTTGAGGTAGGAGGCGTTGGCGCTGGGAAGGAGGTTCCGGAGGAAACTGTCAACGCGGCGGAAATGGTCTTGGGGTTCGATTTGGAAGGTTAACATGGTGGGGAGTATAGCCTCATGAGCCGGGGGACGCAAGGGGGGAGGCGAAGGGCAAGGTGGGCAAGGTGGGCGAGGTGGGCAAGGTGGGCAAGGTGGGCAAGGTGGGCAAGGTGGGCAAGGTGGGCAAGGTGGGCAAGGTGGGCAAGGTGGGCAATGTGGGCAATGTGGGCAATGTGGGCAATGTGGGCAATGTGGGCAAGGTGGGCAAGGTGGGCAAGGTGGGCAAGGTGGGCAAGGTGGGCAAGGTGGGCAAGGTGGGCAAGGTGGGCAAGGTGGGCGAGGTGGGCGAGGTGGGCGAGGTGGACGATGTGGACGATGTGGACAGCCGGCGGCGGCAGCGGGGCGTGACAAGAGGCCAAAGGGACGGGAGGGGCGCAAAAAAAGGCGCACCCGGGTGGGGTGCGCCTTTTGGGGCATGCGCTAGCTGCCTTCTTTCTACTTCTTGAGGTTGTAGAAAACTTCGGCGCCGCGGAAGATGGCTACTTCGTCGAGCTCGTCCTCGATCCTCAGCAGCTGGTTGTACTTGCAGACGCGGTCGGTACGGCAGAGGGACCCGGTCTTGATCTGGCCGGCGTTGACGGCGACGGCCAGGTCGGCCAGGGTGGTGTCCTCGGTCTCGCCGGAACGGTGCGAGATGACGCAGGTGTAACCGGCGCGCTTGGCCATCTCGATGGCGTCGAGGGTCTCGGTCAGAGTGCCGATCTGGTTCAGCTTGATCAGGATGGAGTTGGCGATCCCTTTCTTGATCCCTTCCTTGAGGATGGAGGGGTTGGTCACGAAGAGGTCGTCACCCACGATCTGGATCCGTTTGCCGAGGCGGTCGGTGAGAAGCTTCCAGCCGTCCCAGTCGTTTTCGGCCATGCCGTCCTCGATCGAGACGATCGGGTACTTGTTGACCAGGTTCTCGTAGAAATCCACCAGCTGTGCGGCGGTCTTCTTCGGCTCCGGCTCGTTCTCGAGGGTGTAGACGCCGTTTTCGAACAGCTCGGAGGAGGCGACGTCGAGGGCGAGCAGCACTTCCTCGCCCGGCTTGTAGCCGGCCTTGACGATGGCTTCCATGATGACTTCCAGGGCCTCTTCGTTGGACTTCAGGTTGGGAGCGAAACCACCTTCGTCACCGACGGCGGTGTTGTACCCTTTGCCTTTCAGTACGGACTTGAGGGCGTGGAAGATCTCGGCGCCCATCCGGAGGGCTTCCTTGAAGCTGGAGGCGCCGGCCGGCATGATCATGAACTCCTGAATGTCGACGTTGTTGTCGGCGTGGGCCCCGCCGTTGATGATGTTCATCATCGGCAGCGGAAGCTCTTTGGCGTTGGCGCCGCCGATGTACTGGTACAGCGGCACGCCGACTTCTTCGGCAGCAGCCTTGGCGACGGCCAGCGAGACGCCCAGGATGGCGTTCGCGCCCAGGCGGCTTTTGAAATCGGTCCCGTCGAGATCGAGCATCCGCTTGTCGATCCCGGCCTGGTCGGTGGCGTCCATGCCGGTGATTTCGTCGGCGATGATGTCGTTCACGTTAGAGACTGCCTTTTCGACACCTTTCCCAAGGTAGCGCCCCTTGTCGCCGTCCCGCAGTTCGAGCGCCTCGCGCTCGCCGGTGGAAGCCCCGGAGGGAACCGCAGCTCTCCCCATGGCACCGGAATCGAGGAATACTTCAACCTCGAGGGTAGGATTACCCCTCGAATCAAGGATCTCCCTGGCGTACACGTCGGTTATCTGGCTCATCTCTCCTCCCCTGTGTGAAATTAATGATAAACGGGGCCTGCCCGTTAATGGAATCCGTGTTATATAACATATCTGATGGCAAATGGAAGCTGTTTTGCTAAATATTTGCTAACTTGTGCCCGGGAAAAGCGGTGCCCAGCATAACTTCGTTTAGATTGACAGTGCTCTGGCAAACGAGATATATTCGCACCTTGCCTCAAAATCGCACTCTCCGTCCCAACATGCGGGAAATACCGAGATAATGCCCACCGACGCCGGCGAAAAACAGAAGATCCAGCAGAGCTCCATCCTGCGGCTGGCCACCCGCTGGCTGGAGAAGGTGGCGGAGTACTTCGCCGGTGAGGTCACCGACCGGCGCAGCCGGCTGGTACTGCTGTATCTAACCGCCTTCTTTCTCACCCTGCTCATCATTCCGAGCCCCCAGTTCCTCTCGGTCAATTACCGGGAGGGGGACATCGCCACCTCCGATATCCGCGCCACCCAAGATTATCTGATCGAGGACCTCCTCCTCACGGAGAAGAAGCGTGCAGAGGCGGAGGGGACCGCCCCCTTCGTCTACAGTCTGGACGCCAACGCCAACATCGAGATCATCCGCCGCTTCGACGACGCACTAAGGCTGATCAGGGAGAAGAAGGATCAGCCCGACGGCGGCAGGCTGGCGGTTGCCTCCGCCCTCTCGCTGGAGGTCTCACCCGCTGAGTTCGCCGCCCTTTGCCGGATCCGGCAGGAACGCCCCTTCCTCTCCGAGCTCGGCAGGCACCTGGCTCCCCTCTACCGCCAGCGGATCGTTGCCGACGCCGTCCGCTTCGCCTCCGACCGCCGTCACGGCATCCTGGTGATCGACCAGGGGACCAAGCAGGAGGTGGCGGGAGGAGACTATTCGACGGTGGTGGATCTCGGCGCCGTCCGCCGTCAGGCCGCCTCGCTCAAGTTTTCCCAGTTCACCCACCCCGGCGACCTCCAGGCGGTCCGTGGGGTCGTGCAGCGGATGATTTCCGCCAACCTGACCTACGACCGGGACGCCACCGACGACAAGAAGGCCGAGGCGCGGGCCGCCGTCCGTCCGGTCCTCTTCCGGATGAAACGGGGCGAGATGATCGTCCGGGTCGGCGAACGGGTTTCGGCCGAGCAGGCCCTGAAACTCGAGAAGATCTTCAAGACCCGCAGCGTCACGCCGCTGCTCACCGGGGTGGGAATCTACGGGCTGGTGCTCGTTTTAAGCTACGCCCTCTACCGCTTCGGCAGGAAGAACATCCGCAAGTTCAACCCGACTGGCAAGGACATCCTGCTCCTCTCCCTTTTGACGGTGGTGAATTTTGCCATCCTCAAGCTGGTCTTCGCCGTTTCCACCGCCTTGGGGGGGCTCTTCCCCGGGGTCGACACCGCGAGCTACTTCTACCTTTTCCCGTTCGCCGCCAGCGCCATCATCGTGAGGATCATCCTCAACTCGGAGGTGGCCCTGGTCTACTGCGCGGTCTGCGCGCCGCTCACCGGCCTCATGCTCAACAACTCCCTCCAGGTTGCCGTCTACGCACTCTTGGGAGGGGTCGTGGGCGCCCACGGCGTCCGCCAGTGCAAGGAGCGGGGGACCATCTACTCGGCCGGCATCAAGGTGAGCGTGGTCAACATGGCGGTCGCCCTCTGCTTCCATATCTACGGCGACTCCCCCTTCTCCATGCAGGCCGTCTACTGCCTGCTCTTCGCCTTCTTCGGCGGGATCATCAACGCCGTCTACGTGTCGGGAACCATCCCGCTCATCGAAGCGCTCTTCCAGTACACCACCGACGTGAAGCTTTTGGAGCTCGCCAACCTCAACTCGCCGCTTTTGCGGGAGCTGATGATCCGGGCCCCGGGGACCTACCACCACAGCGTGCTGGTCGGTAACCTCGTGGAGGCCGGCGCCGAGGCGATCAGCGCCAATCCGCTTCTGGCCCGGGTGGCCGCCTACTACCACGATGTTGGCAAGCTGAAGAAGCCGCAGTACTTCATCGAGAACATCGGGGACGGGGAGAACCGCCACGACAAGCTCTCCCCCAGCATGAGCGCGCTGATCCTCATCTCCCACATGAAAGAAGGGGTCGAGCTCGCCCGCGAGCACCGGCTGGGACTCCCGATCATCGAGATCATCCGCCAGTCTCACGGTACCTCGCTCATCAGCTATTTCTACCTGAAGGCCAAGGGGATGGAGACCCCGGGGAGCCCTCCGGTGGACGAGCGGGACTTCCGCTACCCCGGCCCGAAGCCGCAGACCAGGGAGGCCGGCCTCGTGCTTTTGGCCGACTGCGTGGAGGCCGCCTCGCGCACCCTGACCGACCCGACGCCGGCCCGGATCCAGGGGCTCGTGCAGAAGATCATCAACAACATCTTCATCGACGGCCAGCTCGACGAGTGCGAGCTGACGCTTAAGAACCTTCACGAGATAGCCAAGAGCTTCAACACGATACTTTCCGGGATCTACCACCACCGGATCGACTATCCGGAGCCGGCCTACAAGGAGCACAAGGAGAACAAGATTGGCAAACGAGGTCCAGAGGATTGCGATAGCGAACCGCCAAAGGCGGATAACGGTCGGGAAGAAGGAACTTCGAAGGGTGGCGCAGAGGATCTTAGACGCCTTGGGATGTCCTGAGGCGGAGCTCTCGGTCACCGTGGTGGGGGACCGCGCCATCCGGGTCATGAACCGCGACTACCTGGGCCGCGACAAGGCCACCAACGTGATTTCCTTTGCCATGCAGGAGGGGGAGTTCGGCACCATCAACCCGAACGTCCTGGGCGACGTGGTTATTTCGGTCGACACGGCGGCCCGCGAGGCCGAGGAGTCCGGCCAGACCTTCCTGGAGCGCTTCTATTTTCTCCTCATGCACGGCATCCTGCACATCAACGGCTACGATCATGAGCGCAGCGGCGAGGCCGAAGCGGCCCGCATGGAGGCCAAGGAGCGCGAGATCTTCGCCATCCTCCAGGAGGAGAGGCTTGTCTAAAGCGGCGGGCCACACAGCCGGAGGAGCCCGGTGAAGCCCACCCGCTTCATAGAATCGGTCAACTGCGCCATCGACGGCATTCTCTACACCGTCCGGACGCAGAAGCACATGCGGCACCACTTCGTCGCCGCGCTGCTGGTATTGACCTTATCGCTCCTTTTCCGGGTCACCGCGATGGAATTCATGCTGCTGGCGCTGGCCATCTCCTTCGTGCTGTTCGCTGAACTATTGAACACCTCCATCGAGGTGGTGGTTGACATGATCTCGCCGCAGTTCCATCCCCTGGCCAAGATAGCCAAGGACGTGGCCGCCGGAGCCGTGCTGGTGGCGGCCTTCGGGACCGCGGTGATGGGATACCTGGTGCTCTCCAAGTACCTGTTCCCGCTGCACAGGGGGATTCTCGCCATGGTAGGAACCGCATCGGAGCTGGGGACCGTGGTCTCCGTCATCCTGGTGCTTATCGCCGTCATCATCCTGAAGGCCATGACCGGCACCGGTACTCCCCTGCACGGCGGGGTCCCGAGCGGCCACGCAGCGGTCGCCTTCTCCATCGCCACCTCCATCTCGCTCAACACCCAGGACCCGCTGGTGTCGTTTCTCTGCTTCACGCTGGCGGTCATGGTGAGCCACTCCCGCCTCCTGTTGAGGATCCACAGCGTGCGGGAGGTGGTCTTCGGGGCGGTGGTGGGTACGGTGATGACGGTGGTGGTCCTCGTTCTCTTCAAGGGGATCGGTTGATACGCAAGAGAAAACTGCAGATAAAACGGAGGGGTAACACACTTGGATGACGATAACGGACGCAAGGGGCAGGGGTTGATCGAGTCGATCGGGAGACTCTTGTCCGGCAAGAGGAAGGTTACCGAGGCGGAGATCCAGGAGATCATGGACGCCGGCGAAGAAGAGGGGGTCATCAACCCCGAAGAAAACGCCATGATCCGCTCCATCCTCGCACTGGGCGACACCGTGGTCCGGGAAATCATGCTTCCGAGGACCGACATGGCCTGCGTCGCCATCGGAGAGGATGTCACCAGCGTCCTGCAGTCCATCATAGCCAGCGGCCACTCCCGTCTCCCGATCTACGAGGGGACCATCGATAACATCATCGGGCTCATCTACGCCAAGGACCTCCTCAAATACTGGGGGCAGGCGGTCGACCAGATCGAGCTGAGGAGCCTGATCCGTCCCCCCTTCTTCGTCCCGGAGACCAAGAACCTGGAGGAGCTGCTCCACGACTTCAAGAAGCGCCGGGTGCATATGGCAGTGGTGATCGACGAGTACGGCGGGACCGCCGGCCTGGTCACCATCGAGGACCTTCTTGAGCAGATCGTGGGTGACATCCAGGACGAGTACGATACCGAGACGGAGCGCTACACCGTGGATGCCGAGGGTGTCCTGGTGGCCGACGGCCGGCTCCCCATCGAGGAGCTCGAGGAGCACTTCGACATCGTGGTGGAGCGCGAGAAGTTCGAGACCCTCGGGGGGCTGATCTTCCACCTGATCGGGAGGATCCCCCTGGTGGGCGAGGTGGTGGAAAACGCCGAGCTGAAGATGACCGTGCTGGAGGCTGACGAGCGGAGGATAGCCAAGGTGCGGGTGGTCAGGCGCGAGCCGGGACCGCAGGAAAAGGATAGCGAAGGACCGTGAAGAGCATACCCCAGCCCCCCGCCCCGGCGGTGAGGCTGCCCTACCTGTTGGCCGGGCTGTCCGGCCTTTTGCTGGCCGCCTCTTTCCCGAGGCCCGGCTTTTCCGCGCTGGCTTGGATCGCCCTGGTGCCTCTTTTCGCGGCGGCATCCCGGGTGCCGGCCAAAGACGCCTTTAAATTGGGGTTCACCGCGGGAGTCACTGCCTACGCCGGCATCCTCTACTGGCTCAACATCGTGATGACCGGCTTCGGCCACCTTCACTGGACCGTGAGCGGCTCGCTGTACCTGATGCTGGCCGGCTACCTGGCTCTCTACCCGGCGCTCGTCCTCTGGGTTTCCAAACGGGGAGAGGAAAAGGGAATCCCTCTCCTTTGCTCGTTTCCGCTTTTGTGGGTGGCGGGGGAACTGCTCCGCGCCCATCTTATGACCGGTTTCCCGTGGGCCTTGCTCGGCTACACGCAGTTCCGCACGCTGCCGCTCATCCAGGTGAGCGACCTGACCGGTGTCTACGGCGTGAGCTACCTGGTGGCCTTCGCCAACGCGGTGTTTTACCGGATGTGGCGCTGGGTGAGGGGGCGGGACCCGCGCTACCCGGTCACCGCGTTCCTGACTCTGCTCCTTTTGCTGGCGGCGACCCTTGGCTACGGCTTCACCGCGCTCCAGCGGAGCGAAACCGGCCCTCTCCAGCGGGTCCTCCTGGTGCAGGGTAACATCCCCCAGGACCGGAAATGGGACCACGCCTACCAGGAGCAGACGGTGGCGGCCTACGAGCGGCTGTCCCGCCGGGGCTGCCAGGGTCCCGGTACCCTGGTGGTCTGGCCCGAGAGCGCGCTTCCCTTCTACCTGGAGAAGGAACCGGCCTACGCCGCGAGGGTGAAGAAGCTGGCCGCGGAGCTCAGATGCTCCCTGGTCACCGGGAGCCCCGCCTCCGAGCGGGACGGTGGAGAGCTCAGAAACCTGAACAGCGCCTTTCTGATCTCGCCACAGGGCAGGGTGACGGGGAGAAGCGATAAGCTCCACCTGGTCCCCTTCGGGGAATACGTGCCGCTCAGCGGCCTCCTTCCCTTTATCCACAAGCTGGTGCCGGGAAACGGGGACTACTCCCCCGGCAAACGGGCGGTCGCTCTTGAGACCCCCTCCGGCAAGGTCGGGGTGCTGATATGCTTCGAGGGGATCTTCCCCGGGGTGGCGTGTGACTACCTTTCCGCCGGGGCCGGACTGCTGGTCGCCATCACCAACGATGCCTGGTTCGGGAACTCGTCGGCCCCCTTCCAGCATCTCTCGATGACCGTCTTCCGGGCGGTGGAGAACCGGGTTCCGCTGGTGAGAGCTGCCAACACCGGGATCTCCTCGGTGATCGACGCCAAGGGGCACATCCGCGGGATGACCCCGCTCTTCGAGGAAGCCACCCTGGCCGGCGAGGTCCGGCGCGGGGAGGGGGGGAGCTTCTACAGCCGCCACGGGGATCTCTTCGCCCTGGGGTGCCTGGCGCTTTCGCTCGGGATGGCACTCTTCATCTTCAGGGGAGGGCGGCCAAAGGAGGATGCCGTGGCTACAACGACTGACGAGAGTTACCCGATCCCTTCCGATGAAAGGGACAGCCTCGCCGACCACATTGGCGACGACCTCGGTGACCATCCTGGCTACCGCATGGCCGGCCACGACGATGGCCATCAGGAGGATCACCCCGGCGATTCGCCTTGATCCCGTAGAGCCCGCCCGAGAAACGACAACCATCCGCCGGCCCTGGCCGGCGCCGGATTTATTCATACAAAGGAGCAAACGATGTTCAGAGAAGAGATTGCCAAGGTCGAAGGGCTCGCCGAGCGTATCAACAAGCTTCGGGGGTCTCTTTGACGTCGACAATAAAAAAGAGCAGATGCAGGAGCTCGAGGAGCTAACCAACCGTCCAGATTTCTGGAACGATGCCGATAAGGCACAGAAGATCCTGAAAAACCGGATGGCGATGGAGAAGGACGTCACCACGTGGGAGGCGCTGGACCGCCAGGCCCGCGACATCCGGGAGCTGATCGAACTCGGCAGCGAAGAGGAGGACGAGGCGACGCTGGCCGAGGTGGCCGCCATGAACGGCGAGCTGGAGAACGGGGTGACCCAGGCGGAGTTCCGCCGCATGCTCTCCGGCCCCCACGACAGCTCCGGCGCCTTCGTTTCCATCAACGCAGGCGCGGGGGGGACCGAATCGCAGGACTGGGCCGAGATGCTCCTCCGGATGTATCTCCGCTACTGCGAGAAGAAAGGGTGGAAGACCGAGATCACCGACTTCCAGGCGGGAGAGGAGGCCGGCGTCAAGGGGGTCACCTTCGCCGCCACCGGCGAGTTCGCCTACGGCTATCTCAAGGCCGAGGCGGGGATCCACCGGCTGGTGCGGATCTCCCCCTTCGACAGTAACGCCCGGCGCCATACCTCGTTCGCTTCGGTCTTCGTCTTTCCGGTCATCGAGGAGGAGGACATCGACATCAAGATCTCCGAGAGCGATCTCCGGATCGACACCTACCGCTCCTCGGGCTCCGGTGGCCAGCACGTCAACACCACCGACTCCGCCATCAGGATCACCCACCTCCCCACCGGGATCGTGGTGGCCTGCCAGAGCGAGCGGAGCCAGCACATGAACAAGGCCACCGCCATGAAGGTGCTCCGTTCCAAACTTTACGAGCTGGAGCTCAGGGAACGGGAGGCGAAGGCGGCCGACATCGCCGGCGAGAAGAAGGAGATCGGCTGGGGTAGCCAGATCCGCTCCTACGTCCTGCATCCCTACAAGATGGTCAAGGACCTGAGGACCGGGGTGGAAAGCGGCAATCCCGATGCGGTGCTCGACGGCTCGCTGGAGGAGTTCGTGGTCCCCTACCTCATGGGGGTCCGCCGGGAGACCAAGGACATATAAGCCCCGGAGAATAGTGGACTACTCGATTTTAAATGAAGAGCGGCAAGGACGCCGTATCGATAAGGACCTTTTTCAAATGTTCCACAGCATCAAAGCACTAACCGTCTGTTTGCTCCTCCTCGCCTCGGTCACCACCGGTTGCGCTACCGAACGCGCCGGCCGCACGGAGCGCGCAGGGATCAAGAACCTCGGCTTCGCCATCCAGGTGGGGGCCTTCCACGAGGTCCGGAATGCCGAGCGCCTCGCCCGCAAGCTGCAGGAGAAGGGTATCGAGGCCTTCTACTTCAAACGGGAAAACGGCATCTACGCGGTCCGCTTCGGCGACTTCGACAAGCGCGAGGACGCGAGCCGCACGGCCAGGAAACTCGTCAAGGAGCGGGTGATCACCTCCTACTTCATCGCCGCCCCCCAGCAGCACGTATCCCTCGCCACCAGGGAGCCCTCCCTCGAGAAGGCACCTTCCCCCTCCATCACCCCGCGGCCGCGCCCGAAGAAGATCGACAGGGGTGAGCTGCCTCCCCCCCGGCGCGAGCGGAGCGACATGGGAATGATCGCGGCAAAGACCGCCGAGCGTTTCGTCGGCATCCCCTACCGCTGGGGCGGAGATACCGTGGTGGACGGCATGGACTGCAGCGGCTTCGTGCGCGCGGTCTACAACCTCTGCGGGGTCAACATCCCGCGCACCTCCCGCGAGCAGTTCCGGGTGGGGGACGCGGTGGGACGGGATGAGCTCAAGGAGGGGGACCTGGTCTTCTTCGGGAGCTCCGAGGAGCAGATCAACCACGTCGGGATCTTCGTCGGCAACGGCCGCTTCGTCCACGCGCCGCGCCGCGGCGACGACATCAAGATCTCCACCATGGACGACTCCTACTTCCTCAAACACTTCGTGGGGGCCAAGCGGTACTTCTAGAGGGCGGGAAGGCGATTTTTCATTAGGAAACGATGCCGCGAAGGTTGACACCGGCCTTGTAAAGATGTAAGAACCCAGACTGGTGCGTCGCGTCCTCATGACAGGCGGACGCCAACGGGATTAAGGCGCGAGCCGGCCCGCAAGATCGACAGGAGCAGGAATGGCATTCATAAAACCGTTCAAGGGCGTAAGGCCCAAGAAGGAGCTGGCCGAGAAGGTGGCCGCTCTTCCCTACGACGTGATGAACACCCGGGAGGCCAGGGAGATGGCCGCCGGCAATGAGGTGAGTTTCCTCCATATCTCCCGTCCGGAGATCGACTTCCCGGAGGGGGTGGATGAACACTCCGACGAAGTCTACCGCAAAGGGTACGACAACCTGCAGGCCCTTTTGGCCAAGGGGGCCCTCGTGCAGGACGACGGGGAGCGCTACTACGTCTACCGCCAGAAGATGGCCGGGCTCACCCAGACCGGTCTGGTGGTCTGCTCCGGGGTCGACGACTACCAGGACGGGACCATCAAGAAGCACGAGCTGACCCGCGCCGACAAGGAAGAGGACCGCGTCCGCCACATCGACATCCTCAACGCCAACGACGAGCCGGTCTTCTACACCTACCGCCACGACCCGGAGATCACCAGGGCCATCGCCAAGGTGACCGGGGGGGAGCCGCTCTACGATTTCACCACCGGCGACGGCGTATCCCACACCCTGTGGGCCATCGCCGACGCGGTCCTCATCTCCTGGCTCACCGAGCGCTTCGCCGGCATCCCGACCCTCTACGTCGCCGATGGCCATCACCGCAGCGCCGCCGCCAGCCGGGTCAGGGATCTCCGCAAGGGGGCCAACCCCAGCCACACCGGCAAGGAGGAGTACAACTACTTCCTCACCGTCATCTTCCCCGACGACGAGATGACCATCATGCCGTACTACCGGGTAGTCAAGGACCTCAACGGCAGGAGCATCGCCGAGTTCATGGCCCGGGTGGCCGAGCGCTTCGAGGTCTCCCCGGTACCGGTCTCGGTCGCCCCGGACCACCGTCACCAGTTCGGCATGTACCTGGCCGGCAAATGGTACGAGCTCTCTCCCCGCGAGGATTCCTTCAACGAGGAGGACCCGGTCGCCTCCATGGACGTCTCCATCCTCCAGGACAACCTGTTAAGCCCGGTGCTCGGGATCCGCAACCCCCGCACCGACCAGCGTATCCACTTCGTGGGGGGGATCCGCGGCATCGGGGAGTTGGAGCGGGTGGTCGACTCCGGGGAGTACGAGGTCGCCTTCTCCCTCTTCCCGACCTCCATCGAGGAGCTGATGGCGCTGGCCGACCAGGACAAGATCATGCCCCCCAAGTCGACCTGGTTCGAGCCGAAGCTGAGAAGCGGGCTCTTTTTGCACCTGCTGGACTAGCCACAACCCGTGCGCGGGAGCAGATAGCGCACACGAGATTCACCAAATAGAAGAAAAGGATTGATGGAGGATTGATGCGTAACGTTGAAAAGATCATGGTCCTTTTGCTGCTGATTGCCGCAATCGTCATTCCGGCCTGCTCGCAGAAGGAGACCGCCGTCGCCCCGGACAAGGGGACGGCTGCCGCCAACGCCCCGGCCGGCGCGGTGAAGACCGCTTCCGGCCTTTCCTACACCGACCTCGTGGAAGGGAAGGGGCCTGCCCCCACTCCCGGCAAGATGGTCACCGTCCATTACACCGGCACCCTGGTCGACGGCACCGTTTTCGACAGCTCGGTCAAGCGCGGCCAGCCCTTCTCGTTCCCGATCGGCACCGGCCAGGTGATCCCCGGCTGGGACGAGGGGGTCATGACCATGAAGGTAGGTGGCAAGCGTAAACTGATCATCCCTCCCCAGCTTGGCTACGGTGCCTCCGGGGCCGGCGGGGTGATCCCTCCCAACGCGACCCTGATCTTCGAAGTGGAGCTTTTGGACGTAGCGAAGTAGCGCCGTTCCCCTCCGCTTGAAAAGCCATCCTCCCGCGGTACATTTGTAGCTTCGAATCTGCCTCGGGGGGTGGCTTATGCGACTGGTCCCGTTTGTCTTCGCGCTGGTTTTGCTGGCCGTTCAGACCCCGGCCCTGGCCGGCCAAAGGAGGGTCACCTACTACCTGGACGGCGTCCGCGTCGAGCAGCAGGTGGCCGCCGCTAAAGGGTACCTCGAGTATCCGCTTCCCGGCCCCTTCACCGCCGGGTCGCTGCGGGTACGGCCGCTCGGGGGAGGGGCTATCCTCCGGGTTGAGGTGGCTCCCGCTGCCCTAAGCCCCCGTCAAAGCCGGGAGCTGGCCCTGCTCAAGAAGCAGCGGACCGAGCTTAAAGACCGCCTCGAGCTCCTCACCCGCCGGGAGGAAATCTTCGCCGCCGCCGTCAAGAGCCAAAGCGGCAAGGCGCCGCGGGCCAGCAAGAGCAATCCCGACCCGGTCGCCTCCCTCAACCAGGGGACCGACTTCGCGCTCGCCAGGCTGGACGGGGTATCCCGGGCCAGAAAGAGCTGCGAGCGCTCGCTGGAATCGGTGGAGCGCAGACTGGCTATCCAGGAGAAAACGGGGCAAGTCGCCCGGGTCTGGCTGACCGCGCCGCGGGCCGCCGTCTCCTACCTCGCCAGCGATGCGCACTGGACCCCCAGCTACCTTTTCCGCTGGGCAGGGGACAAGAGCGGCGAGCTCCTGCTTCACGCAAGGATCCCGGCCCCCGGCAAGGGGGTGACTCTCCTGGTTTCGGCCGGCACGGTGAGCCAGGGAGCCGCTCCCCGCGAGGTGAGCGGCGAATTCCCGCTCTTGGCCCGCTATCCGCTGATGCTGGTCAAGGGGGGACGCGGCGACTCCCGCCCGCTCTCCTTCTCTTTCGAGAAGGTGGCCGCGGAGCTTCCGCCCGGCGAGGCGGCGGCCTTCTGGGGTGGCGAATACCTGGGGCGCGGACGGTTTGCCGGCGGAACGAGCTGCGAGGTGGCGATCGTTGAGTGAAGAGACTTGCCTTTGCAGTATTAGAATGCTATAAGATGTGTCGCTTTTGCAGTGCAATGACGCTTACTACATAGGAAAAGGAGGGGATATGTCTTCTACTTCGGATTTCACCAAGGCTCTCGAGGTCGGCCGTCCGCCTAACGTCGCCAAGCTGTTTCCCAACTCCAAGGCACTCTTGGTCAGCGGCAAGGTCATCGACCGCGCCATGAACGCCAAGGGGCATGCCCTGGCGCTGGCCGCCAACGGCCGCAACCACTTCGTGATCCGCGGGGTGCTGGCCGCCGCCCAGCGCGCCAACGCCGCCGTCCTCATCGAGATCGCCAAATCCGAGGGTGGCCAGAAGGCGTACTGCCCGGTCAACTACTGGAACATGGCCCGCCAGGTCGACGCCGTTTGCAACGAACTGGGGGTCACCGTCCCGGTTGCCATCCATGCCGACCACTACGGGATCAAGGGGGCCGCCGACGTGGCCGCCGCCAAGGTCGAGATCCCGAGCATGTTCGACGCCGGCATCACCTCCATCGCCATCGATGCCTCCCACCTTCCCGACGAAGACAACCTGCTTGCCAACCTGGAGCTCAACAGCTTCATCCCCGCCTGGGCCGGTCTGGAGACCGAAGTCGGCGAGATCAAGGGTAAAGAGGGGCTCTCCACCGTGGCGGAGGCACTCTTCCTGATCCGTGGCTTGAACGCCCACGACGTCTTCCCCGACTGGATCGCCCTCAACAACGGCACCACCCACGGGATCGAGGCCTCCGACGCCGGCATCCAGGTCGAGCTGACCGCCGAGATCCACGAGGCGATCAAGCAGTACGGCGTGAACGGCGCCCAGCACGGCACCTCCGGCAACTCCTACGACCGGCTGCGCCAGATCGCCCAGAAGACCCGCACCACCAAGGCCAACGTCGCCACCGCCCTGCAGTTCGTCTCCTGGGGGCTGGAGGTGAACGAGTACGGCAACGCCAAGCTCGACGCCGACGGGAAGTTCATCAAGGTGAAAGGCGAGGGGATGACCGAGGAGATGTGGGCCGAGATGGTGGCCTTCGCCGACTCCAAGGGGTGGAAGAAGGGGGACTACAAGAACCTCAACCTCCCGTTCGAGAACAAGCTCCTGGCCCAGCCGAAGGAAGTCCGCGAGCGTATGTGCAAGCGGGTCGAGGAGTTCGCCTTCCAGCTGATCACCCAGGTCTTCAACTCCGGCGACACCGCACCGCTCGCCATCGGCGCCATCCTCAAGGCCGGCTCCTACGATCTCGGCCCCAAAGGGAAGCGGGTCGAGAACCCGGCCGAGTGGACCAAGGAAAAGCTGGCCCAGCAGGCACAGGG
This sequence comes from Geomonas sp. Red32, assembly GCF_023652955.1. Taxonomy (GTDB): domain Bacteria; phylum Desulfobacterota; class Desulfuromonadia; order Geobacterales; family Geobacteraceae; genus Geomonas. The sequence continues at coordinate 40,258 of NZ_JAKLOY010000014.1, forward strand.
GCTCTCCAAGGACAAAGGGCCGGCCGGCAACTTCGAAGACTAGGCCTTACGGTTCAGGACAGTACAAGAAAAGGGGGCCCTCGCCCCCTTTTTTTACCGGCGTGAGGAGGACATCATGGAAGAGAGGCGGAACTTTTCCCGGGTAGAGTTCAGGGTGTCGGCGCTGCTGCAAACGGACGGAACGGTCATCAAGGGGGACGTCAAGGACCTGAGCCTGCATGGCCTCTACCTGGAGACCGATCAGCATCTCGAACCGGGGACCCCGGTAGAGATCACCATCTACCTCTCGGCCTCCTCGGTCCCGGTGGTCATCAACGTGAAGGGTGAGGTGGCCCGCCTGGTTCCGGGCGGGATCGGCTGCCACTTCGACAAGATGGACGCCGATTCCTTCGCCCACCTCCGGAGCATCATCACCTATCAGCTCGCGGACGACGAACGGGTGATGTCCGAGTTCTCCGACTACCTGATCAAGAAGGGAAAAGATGCCTGAAGAGCTCCCCGTGCCGGATCTGGCTTCCCTCGCGAAGTGGTTCGACACGTTCTGCGCCTCCTACCGTAGCGACGACGGCGCGGCGCAGCGTAACTACGATCTCAAGGCCCTCCATACCCTCAAGGTCCGCGAAGGCGCCCGTCTCATCACCAGCGAGGGCGATCCGCACCGGCAGCTTCTGGCCGAGGCGGCTGCCCTTTGCCACGACCTCGGCAGATTCCCCCAGTACCGCGAATACCGCACCTTCAAGGACAGCGAATCCTTGAACCATGCCCATCTTTCCGCCCGCATCGCCGGCGAGGCGGGAGTGCTCGACTTCCTCTCCAAACCCGAACGGGAGAGCGTGCTGACCGCGGTCCGGCTCCACAACGTCTACCAGATCCCGGCCGGCCTCTCACCGGAGGCGGAGGATCTGTTGAGAGTGGTGCGGGACGCCGACAAGCTCGACATCTGGCGGGTATTCATCGAGTACTTCTACGCCCCCGAGGGGGATCGTGCCTCGGCCGCCACCCTTGGCTTCCCCGATCTTCCGCTCTGCTCCCCCGAGGTGCTCGGCGATCTCTCCCGGGGAAAGCTGGTGAGGCTCGCCACCGTGAAAACCGTCAATGATTTTAAACTGCTGCAACTAAGCTGGCTTTATGATATTAATTTCCGGAGTACCCTCGCTTTAATCAGCGAGCGGGGACTCCTCGATGAGCTCGCCTCCACCCTTCCCCCGTTCGATGCCGTTCAACAGGCGGTCGCCGATGTGCAGGGGCATCTCAAGCGGCGCCTTTCGCTCCCTTGACTTCCCGCCTGCCGATGATTAGCTTTCTCAGCGTGCGCAATGGTGCGCCCCTGACCGCAGTACAGAAAGGAGCATGATGATGAAACGTGGTCTCCGGATTTTCTTCATACTCGCCGCACTTTCGCTGAGTGTGCTGACCGCCCTGGACCAGGACGCTCACGCCCGCGCCGGTGGTGGGCGCTCGATGGGGAGCAGGGGCTCGAGAAGCTACATGAGCCCGGTGGCCCCCCCCTCCCAGTCACCGAACCGTCAGCAGTATTCTCCTTCGACCCCTTCGCCGGCGGCCCCGTACCAGCAGCCTGCTGCCCGTCCGATGGGCGGCTTCGGGAGAAGCTTCCTGGGCGGCCTGGCCGGCGGCGTGCTGGGCGGCATGCTCTTCCGCTCGCTGGGCTTCGGCGGCGGCTTCGGCGCCGGCGGCGGTGGGATCGGCCTCTTCGATATCGTCCTGCTCTTGGGGATCGGCTACCTGATCTACCGCTTCGTGGTAAGGAACCGTTCCCGCCAGGAGAGCTACGACGGTAGCGGCCGGGTCGTCAACATGAGCGACTACCAGCAGGATGCCGTATCCGGCGGCGGCTACCGCGAGATCAACGCCCGCAACGAGGTGGAGGAGGGGCTCTCCTACATCAGGCAGATGGACCCGGGGTTCGACGAGAAGCGCTTCAGCGACAGCGTCATGGACAGCTTCTTCAAGATCCAGGGGGCGTGGATGAACCGCGACCTCTCCGGGGTCTCCGCGCTGTTGACCGACGATATGCGGCGGATCCTGCAGGGAGACATCGACACCCTGCTGCGCGAGAAGCGGGTCAACCGCCTGGAGAACATCGCGGTGAGGAGCGTCGAGGTCTCCGAGGCGTGGCAGGAGAGCGGCCAGGACTTCGTCACCGTCATGATCTACGCGAACCTCCTCGACTACACGACCGACGATACCACCGGCCAGGTGGTCTCCGGGAGCAAGACCGACCCGGTGAAGTTCGAGGAGTACTGGACCTTCACCCGCCCGGTCGGCAACAACCCCTGGAAGCTCTCCGCCATCAACCAGGCGTAGAGTCCATCGTTTCCCGCCTCCTTCCCCGGGGGCCGGCGCCGCGCAGGGTGCCGGTCCCTTGGGGAGCCGCCGGGGAAGAGAAACCTCGTGGAACTGCACTACCTCAAACTCATCTTCACGGTCATCCTCCCAGACTCCCCCCCGGACCCGTACGCCCTTTTCGCCAGCCGTTCCGGCTTCGAGACCGCTTTCCGCCAGATCCTCGGCTGCCGGCGGGGCGAGTGCGCCGGATGCCGCGACCAGGCCGGCTGTCCCTTCCCCTCGAGCTTCGGACAGCAGCTTGCACGCGACCCGGAGGCGGTACGCCGCCACCAGAAGCCGCCGCTCCCCTTCGTCTTCCGTTTTCCGCTCCTGCCGGAGGATGCTCCCCGGGAAACCCGCTGCGAGTGCTCCCTTACCCTGTTCGGTACCGCCATCCAGCACTCTGCCGGCTTTCTCGGCGCCGCCCGTCTCCTCATCGAGGGGATGGGGGGGCGGATCGCCGCCATCGAGGCGGAGTGTCCCGGGGGAGGGCGGACCGTGGTGGCCGAAGGAGGGGAGCCGGAGCTTCCGCTTCTCGGCTCGCTCGATCCCTCCTCGTGCGGACCGCTTCCCGCCGACCGGCTGACCCTGCACCTGGTGACTCCGCTCAAACTGGTGAAGGATGGCCGTCTTCTGCAGGCCCCCGGCTTCTCCCACCTGGCCCGCGCCCTCATGCGCCGGATCTCCGCGCTTGCCTACTACTACGAGGGGGTGGAGGCGGAGCTCGACTACGGATGGCTTTCGGGACGAAGCGAGGCGGTGCGGACGGTGGCCAGCGAATTCCGGATGGTGACCGCGGGGGGACGCCAGCTCGGCATCCTCGGGAGCGCCACCTTTCAGGGGGAGCTGGAGCCGTTCCACCTCCTCCTGCAGCTCGGCCAGGCCACCCAGCTCGGCAAGAACGCCTCCTTCGGCTTCGGCGCCTACCGGCTCGAAAGCTGACCCCGCCCGCCAGCTCCCCTCCCGCACTCCCCGGATTCTTCGAACTCGCGCACTCATGTGCTCAAACACTCACGCACTCATGCATTCGCGCAGTCGCATTCGCGAACTCGCCGAAGTTCCGATCCAGCACCCGCGCCGTTTGGCACTTTCCTTGTAATGTCTCCCTTTTCAGTTAAAATCCCCTAGTGTCCTCCTCATCTTCCTTCCGGAGCCCCCATGGGTCAATCGATCTGGAAACCGCTGCTGGTAACCGCACTCCTCGTGCTGCTGCTCGATCTCTTCTACGGCTCCATGGTGAAGCAGTCCGCGGAGCGCGGGGTGGAGATCAGCTACAGCCGGTTCCGCGACGAGCTCGGCACCGACAACGTCAAACGGGTCACCCTGCGGGGCAACGGCATCCGGGGCGAGTTCCGTAGCGCCGTCAAGCTCCCGGCCCCGGAGCCCAAGAATCCCCCCGTCACCACTACCCTTTTTTCCACCAACGTCCCTGCCATCGGAGATCCCACCCTGCTTCCCGAACTAACCGTGCGCAAGGTCGATGTCACCGCGGTCCCGGCCGAGAGCTCGGCCATGGGGGGAATCTTCCTCTACCTCCTCCCGTGGCTCTTGATCCTCGGGGTCTGGTGGTTCATCGCCCGCGGCATGAAATCGCAGGGGCCTGGCGCCATGATGGGAGGGTTCGCCCGCTCGGGGGCGAGGACCTACAGCTCGGAACGGATCGACGTCACCTTCGCGGACGTGGCGGGGATGGAGGAGGCCAAGCAGGAGCTGAGGGAAGTGGTGGAGTACCTGAAGGAGCCCAAGAAGTTCCAGCAGATCGGCGGGAAGGTCCCCAAGGGGGTGCTCCTGGTCGGGCCGCCGGGAACCGGCAAGACCCTCTTGGCCCGGGCGGTGGCGGGCGAGGCCGGGGTTCCCTTCTTCTCGATCTCCGCGTCCGCCTTCATCGAGATGTTCGTGGGGGTGGGGGCGAGCCGGGTGCGGGATCTTTTTGCCAGCGCCCGCAAGGTGGTCCCTTCCATCATCTTCATCGACGAGCTCGACGCGGTGGGGAGAAGCCGCGGGGCGGGCTTCGGCGGCGGCCACGACGAGCGGGAGCAGACCCTGAACCAGCTCCTCTCCGAGATGGACGGCTTCGATCCCCACACCGAGCTGGTGGTGATCTCGGCCACCAACCGCCCGGACGTGCTCGACCCGGCGCTCCTTCGCCCCGGGCGCTTCGACCGCCACGTGGTAATCGAGCGCCCCGACTGGCGCGACCGGGAGAAGATCCTCAGGGTCCACACGAGGAAGATACCGCTCGGGCCGGACGTCGACCTCTCGGTGATCGCCAAGGGGACCCCGGGAATGACCGGCGCCGACCTCGAGGGGCTCGTCAACGAGGCGGCCATCCTGGCGGCCCGCGACAACAAGGTGGTGGTCGCGCTGGACGACCTGGAGCGGGCCAAGGACAAGATCCTCATGGGAGGGGAGCGCCACATGGTGATCTCCGACGACGAGAAGAGGATCACCGCCTTCCACGAGGCGGGGCATGCCCTGGTGGCGCGCCTTTTGCCGAGCACCGACCCGGTCCACAAGGTGACCATCCTCCCGCGCGGCCGGGCGCTCGGGGTGACCCAGCAGCTCCCCGAGGACGACCGCTACCACTACCCGCGGGCCTACCTGGTGAACCGCCTCTGCGTGGCGCTGGGGGGGAGGGTGGCCGAGCGGCAGGTCTTCAACGACATCTCCTCCGGGGCCCAGAGCGATTTGAAGTACGTGACCGAGCTCGCCGAGAAGATGGTCTGCCAGTGGGGGATGAGCGAAGCCATCGGCCCGATGACCTTCCCGCGGGGCGAGGAGCACCCCTTCCTGGGGATGAAGCTCGCCGAGGAGAAGACCTTCTCCGAGGAGATGGCCTGGCTGATCGACCAGGAGATCTCCTCCCTTATCCGGGGGGCGGAAGGAAAGGCCGACGAGCTCGTCTCCAACAACCGCTCGAAGCTGAACGCCCTGGCCCAGGCCCTCCTGGACGAGGAGACCCTGACCGGCGAGCGGGTCGACGAGGTCCTCGCCGCCAGCTGACCCCTCCCCGGTTACCCTGCCGCCCCACGAAAATACTTCCCTTTTACCTCTCTGCGCTGGAAATGGAGCTGTCGCGAAACGCGACAGGTATCTGTAAGCAGCGGAAATCACATGAAGTAATTCCCAATAAGTGCGCTTTTATCCTCTCTCGCGGCGTCCTTCCTTATAAAAATTCTCACCCCTTCAGCTCTCCACTGGCTCCTGCCGTTTTATCTAACTGCCCGATTATGCGTTGATTGTCACTGTGTCAGTGCCCTGGGCACACTACTTGTACTAGCTCTGGACAACAGGCTTCCGGCCGCCTGGTTCTTCCTTAGAGCCGCTGGGCTCTGACAAAGATTTCAAAGGCCGATTGAGATGGGGGAGTAGTTATGAGAACACCAGTCAATGCCCATTCGAAGGCAGTGATCCCCTCGACGCGGGGAGGCTTCGCAGTGAGAGAGTCTCTTCGCGTTCCCCATCACCTCTTTGTGAGTGCAAAGCCATGAGGGCCGCGATCCTCATACTCCTGCTGCTCTACCCGTCCCTGGCTGCCGCCGGCACCCAGTGCCACGTGGTCGAGTTCGCCGACCGCTTCGAGGCGGTCTGCGTGGGCGACCAGCCGCAGGAACCGGTTGCGGCCGCCCCGGTCTATGCCAGGCCGCAGGCCGCCGCGCTCACCCCTCCCGCCCCGAGTGCCATGGGCGGAACTTCCGGAGCGGCTTCCGCCGCGCCGGGCCCGATGCCAATGCAAACCGCCGCCGCTGCCACTTCCCAACCGCCGCAGGCCAACGACTCAGCCGTCGAGCTGGGGCCCCCTCCCAACTACCATCCCAAGGGGCGCCGCTCGCTGCTCGGATACGTGGAACAGGCGAGGGAAGGCAGGGCGAAACTCATGATGGAAGGGTCCGCGGCCCAGTAGGCGCGGTCCCGGGCCCGGATGGCCGATGAGCCGTCCCGGGCCATTTCCCCGGTTATCGAGGGGGTATCCCTCGCTTCCCATATCAGCAGCTCCCGGTCATGCTCCGGCCGGGCCGCGATTACCGGCCGGAGTACCATTTTTCGCAGCATAAGGGGTCGACGATGAAGAAACATGTTTTGTGGAGAGTTACCCAAGTAATGGTGGTGCTCGCCGCTTTGGCCTGGGGGGTCCCGGTCCAGGCCGGCCCGGGCGGCGGCACCTATTACGCCAACAGTCCGGCGGGGGGGGCCTCGGGAACGGCCCTGCGTAAGTTCGTGGACAGCCTCCCGGGGCTGGGATCCACCAACGCCAACAACCTCGGGCAGTACATCCCGGTCGCGGTCCCGGACACCACCTCCTACCCGGGGGCGGACTACTACGAGATCGGGGTGAAGCAGTACACCCAGAAGATGCACTCCGACCTTCCCAAGGCCACCACGCTGCGTGGCTACTACCAGAGCAACACCAACGACGCCACCGTCAAGAACGTCACCCAGTACCTCGGCCCCCTCATCATCGCCAGGAGCTACGACCCCACGAAACCGGCCGGCCAGAACGGCAACGGAAAACCGGTCAGGGTGAAGTTCACCAACACGCTCCCGACCGGGGTGGCCGGCAACCTCTTCATTCCCGTCGACACCTCGCTGATGGGGGCGGGCAAAGGACCCAAGGGTAGCTTCCCCGCCCAGTTCGGCGGGGTGGTCCCGGCCTTCAACAACTTCTCCGGCTCCTACACCCAGAACCGCGCCACCCTCCACCTCCATGGCGGCAACAGCCCTTGGATCTCAGACGGCACCCCGCACCAGTGGACGGTGCCCAAAGGCGAGCTGTCGACCCCGTACCAGAAAGGGCTCGGGACGGAGGACGTCCCCGACATGCCGGCCACCGGGCAGGGGGAGATGACCTTCTTCTGGTCCAACGAGCAAAGTAGCCGCCTGATGTTCTACCACGACCACACCCAGGGGATCACCCGCCTGAACGTGTATGCCGGCGAGGCGGCGGGGTACCTCCTGACCGACGCCACCGAGGACTCCCTGATCGCCAACGGCACTCTCCCCAACCTGGGGGGCGTTTACAAGTACGGGATCCCGCTCATCATCCAGGACAAGACCTTCGTCCCCCAGAACATCGATGTGCAGGACACCGCCTGGAACTACAACATAACCAGCCTGGCCGGCCCGGCCTACACCCAGACCACCGTCCCGCGCGACAAGACGAAGTACCCGTGGGGCGCCTACGGCGATCTCTGGTTCCCGCACGTGTACGAGGCGAACCAGGACCCCAACAGCCCGAGCGGCGCCAACCCCTTCGGCCGCTGGGACTACGGCCCCTGGTTCTGGCCGCCGGTGACCGTCGATCCGGCCAACGCCAAGCTTCCCGATCCGACCACCACCCCCGAGGCGTTCCTGGATACCCCGGTCGTCAACGGTACCGCTTACCCGTACCTGACCGTGCAGCCGAAGCCGTACCGCTTCCGGATCCTCAACGCATCCAACGACCGGACCCTCAACCTGAGCATCTTCTACGCCGACCCGACCGATCCGACCGGCAAGGAAGTCAAGATGGTGCCGGCCGGCCCCAACCCGACGTTCCCGCCCGACTGGCCCACCGACGGGCGTGACGGCGGCGTTCCCGACCCGGCCACCGTCGGCCCCAACATGATCCAGATCGGCAACGAGGGCGGTTTCCTCAGGAACCCCGTGGTGATCCCCAACCGCCCGGTCGGCTACGAGTACAACCGCCGCAACATCGTCGTGCTGAACACCGCGCTGCGCGCCCTGATGCTGGGTCCCGCCGAGCGTGCCGACGTCATCGTGGACTTCTCCGGGGTCCCCTCCGGATCGAAGCTGATCCTCTACAACGACGGCCCGGCGCCTAACCCGGCGTTCGACTCGCGCTACGACTACTACACCGGCGACCTCGACCAGACGCTGTCCGGCGGCGCGCCCTCGACCCTGCGCGGTTACGGCCCCAACACCAGGACCGTCATGCAGTTCCAGGTTTCCGGCGCCGCCGGCACCCCGTTCAACATGGCCAACCTGCAGACCGCCCTGCCGGCCGCCTTCGACGCGAGCCAGCCGGCCCCGATTATCCCCGAGACCTGGAACGGCGCCCCGACCGACCTCTTCGCCAAGATCCAGGACTACTCGGTGACCATCCCGGTCAACGATCCCTTGGTCAACCCGGCCCCCCAGGCTGCGCTTCCCAAGACCATCCCCTACCGCCCGAAGGCCATCCAGGAGCTGTGGGACACGTACGGGAGGATGAACGCCACCCTGGGCGTCGAGCTGCCGTTCACCAACAACCTGATTCAGACCACCATCCCGCTGGGTTACGTCGACACCGCCACCGAGATCTTCTCGGACGGCAAGGAAACCATGTGGAAGATCACCCATAACGGGGTCGACACCCACCCGGTCCATTTCCACCTCTTCAACGTCCAGGTTCTTAACAGGGTCGGCTGGGACGGCGCCATACGGCCTCCCGACGCCAACGAGCTCGGCTGGAAGGAAACGGTCAGGATGAACCCGCTGGAAGACGTCATCGTTGCCATGAAGCCGATGAAGCAGACGCTGCCGTTCAATCTGCCGGTAAGTGTGCGCCCGATCGACGTCACCCAGGCCACCACCGCCAACATCGTCGTAACCACCGATCCGGCCCGCGGCGGCGGCACCTCGACGGTGGCCAACACCCCGGTCAACTTCGGATTCGAGTACGTCTGGCATTGCCACATCTTAGGCCATGAGGAGAACGACTTCATGCGCCCGATGATCTTCCTGGTGCCGACCGCGCCTCCGCTGGCGCCGAGCACCCTGACCGCCTACATCGGCGGGCAGACCGTGCCGGGGGACACCACCGCCCCCACCGCCATCAACCCGTACGTGAACGCCTCGGTCAACCAGACCGTCCTCCAGTGGGTGGACGGCGCCCCGGCCAACACGTCGACCGCCCCGGCCGACACCTCCGAGTTCCTGGTCGAGGAATCGACCAACGGCGGCGGCATCTGGACCAAGAAGGCGATCGTCTCCTTCCAGCCGGAGTATCCGCCGATCTGGACCGACACCGCGATCAATCCCAACACCAACTACCTGTACCGGGTGACCGCCTTCAACTCCTTCAACAACGGGTCGCTCTCCACCCCGGCGGTGAGCCTCTCGGTCCAGACCGGGAACTGGACCAAGGCCAGCGCCCTTACCATCTCCCCGAGCAAACCGACCCCGCACGTGGTGGGGACCCTGGTGCTCTTCACCGCAGCCGCCACCGGCGGCACCACTACGGTGGCGGGGACCACGGTAGCCTACCAGTACCGCTACTGGCTCACCACCAACGGCGGCGCCAAGGTGCTGGTGCGCGATTGGAGCACCGACGCTACCTGGTCTCTCCCCGACACCGCCGCGGTAGGGAGCTACGTCATCTCGGTCGATGCCCGGACCTCCAACACCGCCACCCCGGACGTCTCGGCCACACTCAACTACTCCATCGTGGTGCCTCCGACCCCGCCGACCACGGTCTCCACCCCGCCGCCGGGTATCTACGCCGCCGCTCCGGTGGTGGTGACCCTGACCGCGAGCTCGGTGGCTCCGCCGACCACCACCTACTACACCACCGACGGGACCATCCCGACCACGGCCTCGACCAAGTACACGGCCCCCATCACCCTGACCACGACCACCACCATCAACTACTTCTCGATGGATGTGAACGGGGTGGCCGAGGCGGTGAAATCCGACACCTGGGTGATCCATTCTCCGGACATGACGGCGAGCGTCTCCATCAACAACGGCGCCACCGCCACCAACAACGCCGCGGTCACCTTGACCCTTTCCGCCTATGACCCGGCCGGCGTGGCCAGCATGCAGTTCTCCAACGACGGGGTGACCTACAGCGCCGAAGAGCCGTTCCTCTCCACCAAGGCCTGGACGCTCTCGGCAGGCTCCGGCGTGAAGACCGTCTACGTCCGCTTCCGCGACAGGGCGCTCCCGACCGGCGTTCTCTATCCGCCGGTCACCACCAGCATCACCCTCGACTCGGTAATCCCGGCCACCACCGCCACCCCGGCCCCCGGCATCTACGCAACGGCCCCGGTCTTCGTGACCTTGACCCCGAACAAGGCGGCCACCGTCCACTACACCGTGGACGGGAGCACCCCGACCACCGCCTCGCCGGTCTACATCGCCCCGGTCTCGGTGGCCTCGACCACCACCATCAAGTACTTCGCAGTCGACGCGGCGGGCAACACCGAGGCGGTCAACAGCGGGACCTGGACCATCCACGCCCTCGACATGCAGGGGAGCGTGCTGATCAACAACGGCGCCACGGTCACCAACAACCAGGCGGTTATCCTGGCCCTCTCCGCCACCGACCCGACCGGGATCGCCACCATGCAGTTCTCCAACGACGGGGTGACCTTCTCCGCCGAGGAGGCCTACGCGACCTCCAAAAGCTGGACCCTCACCGCCGGTGACGGGATGAAGACCGTCTACGTCCGCTTCCGCGACAAGGCGCTCCCCTCCGGCTTCCTCTACAACCCGGTGACCGCCACCATCAAGGTGGACACCGTGCCGCCGGTCACCAGCGCATCGCCGGTGGCAGGGACCTATGCGAGCGGGCCGCTGCAGATAACCCTCTCCACCAGCAAGCCCGCCACCACCTACTACACGGTGGACGGCACCGTCCCGTCCACCTCGAGCCCGATCTACACCGGCCCGATCATGCTCTCGGCCACCACGACCATCAAATACTTCTCCGTGGATGCGGCGGGCAACGTTGAGCAGATCACTTCCAACAGCTGGGTGATCCACACCGCCGACCTTTCCGGGAGCGTGGTGATCAACAACGGCGCCACCCAGACCAACAACACCACGGTGAGCCTGACCCTGAACGCAACCGACCCGGTCGGCATCGCCACCATGCAGTTCTCCAACGACGGGACCAACTACACCGCCGAGGAGCCGTACGCGACCTCCAAGAGCTGGGTGATCCCGGCCGGTGACGGCGTGAAGACCGTCTACGTCCGCTACCGCGACAAGTCGCTCCCCTCCGGCGTCCTCTACCCGCCGGTCACCAACAGCATCAACCTGGTCACCACGCCGCCGGTAACCACCGCCCAGCCGGTACCGGGGGATTACTCGACCGCTCCGGTGGTGGTCACCCTGACCTCCAACAAGCAGTCGGCCATCTACTACACCATCGACGGCTCGACCCCGACCACCGCCTCGGCGGTCTACCTGGCCCCCATTTCGGTCTCCGCCACCACCACCATCAAGTACTTCGGGGTGGATACCGCGGGGAACAGCGAGACGGTCAACAGCGGGACCTGGAGCATCCATACCGCCGACCTCCAGGGGAGCATCGCGATCGACAGCGGCGCCACCCGGACCAACAACCCGTCGGTGATCCTGTCGCTTTCCGCGGTCGACCCGATCGGCGTCGCCACCATGAGCTTCTCCAACGACAACGTGATCTACTCCGCCGAAGAGCCGTACGCCGTCGTCAAGAACTGGAACCTGGTCCCGGGCGACGGGCCGAAGACCGTCTACGTACGCTTCCGCGACAAGGCGCTCCCCACCGGCGTCCTCTACCCGCCGGTCGCCGCCCAGATCACCCTGGACACCGTGAGCCCGGTCACCAGCGTGACCCCGATCCCGGGTAACTACTCGCAGGCCCCGGTCACCGTCACCATGACCACCGACAAGCCGGCGACCATCTACTACACCGTCGACGGGACCACTCCGACCACCGCTTCGGCGGCCTACTCGACCCCGATCGCCCTGGCCTCCACCACCAACCTGAAGTACTTCGCGGTGGACGTGGCAGGGAACCAGGAGGCGGTCAAGTCCGGCACCTGGACCATCCACAGCGCCGACATGATCTCCTCGGTCTCGATCAACGGCGGGGCCAAGGTCACCAACAACAACACCGTCAACCTGACGCTCTCCGCGGTCGATCCGATCGGCGTGGCGAGCATGCAGTTCTCCAACGACGGCGTCAACTACTCGACCGAAGAGCCGTACGCGACCGCCAAGGTCTGGGCCCTCACCCCGGGCGACGGCGTGAAGACCGTGTACGTCCGCTTCCGCGACCTGTCGCTTCCTTCCGGCGTGCTCTACGACCCGGTTACCGCGGTGATCGCCGTGGATACCGTGCCGCCGGTCACCACCACCAACCCGGTCCCGGGTCCGTACTCCTCGGCCGCGTTGCAGGTGGCCCTGAGCTCGAACAAGCTCTCCACCATCTACTACACCCTGGACGGCACCATCCCGACCACCTCCTCCAGCGTGTACGCACGGCCGATTACGGTGACCCAGACCACCACCATCAACTTCTTCGGGGTTGATGCGGCGGGCAACACCGAGGCGGTCAAGTCCGCCACCTACGTGCTGCACGGGACCGACCTCACCGCGAGCGTGATCATCAACAACGCGCAAACCGTGACCAACAACCCGAACGTGACGCTGGCGCTCTCCGCTATCGACCCGGTCGGCATCGCCACCATGCAGTTCTCCAACGACGGCGTGAACTTCACCGTCGAGGAACCGTACGCAACCAGCAAGGCCTGGACCCTGGCCTCCGGCGACGGGCCGAAGACCGTCTACGTCCGCTTCCGCGACATGACGCTCCCCAACGGCCAGCTCTACGACCCGGTCACCGCCACCATCACCCTGGACACCACTCCGCCGGTGACCACCGCCGGGCCGATCACCGGGACTTACTCCACGGTGCCGGTGCTGGTAACGCTGTCGGCTAACGAGCCTGCCATCACCTACTACACCCTGGACGGCTCCACCCCGACCACCTCGTCGACCGTCTACAACCAGCCGATCTCGCTGGCCGGCACCACCACCGTCAAGTACTTCAGCGTGGATACGGCCGGTAACGCCGAGTCGGTGAAATCCGGGACCTGGACCGTCCACGCCACCGACCTGCAGGCCAGCATGGCCATCAACGACGGCAAGCCGCGGACCAACTCCACCGCCGTCGCCCTGACCCTGTCGGCCACTGACCCGGTGGGGATCGCCACCATGCAGTTCTCCAACGACGGGGTGAACTTCACCGCCGAGGAACCCTACGCCATCACCAAGGCCTGGACCCTTCTCTCCGGTGACGGTCCGAAGACCGTGTACGTAAGGTTCCGCGACAAGTCGCTGCCCACCGGCAACCTCTACGCCCCGGTGACCGCTAGCATCGTGCTCGACACCGTGGCCCCGGTTACCACCGCCGGTCCGGTGGCAGGCGAATACGCCGCGGGCCCGGTCAACGTGACCCTGACCACCAACAAGCCGGCCACCGTCTACTACACCCTGGACGGCAGCCTGCCGACCGCCGCCTCCGCGGTCTACAACAACCCGCTCGTCGTGACCTCCACCACCACCATCAGGTACTTTGCGGTGGACGTGGCCGGCAACGCCGAAGCGGTCAACACCGGAACCTGGACCCTCGACACCGCACCGGACATGGTGTCCAGCATCAAGATCAACAACGGCGTCCAGGTGACCAACAGCGCCACGGTCAACCTGACGCTCTCGGCAACCGACCCGCAAGGGGTCAGCACCATGCAGTTCTCCAACGACGGCGTGGTCTACTCCGCGGAAGAACCGTATGCCACCAGCAAGGTCTGGACTCTCTCCGCCGGCGAAGGAACCAAGACGGTCTACGTAAGGTTCCGCGACTCCTCGCTGGGCGGCGGATCCCAGTACGCGCCGGTCATCGCCAGCATAACCTACGGAGCCAAGGACGGCCTGCTCCCGGGTACCAGCAGCTATCTGCAGAGCGCCATGAAGGCCCTTCAGATCGCCAACGGTCTCCAGACCGCCACCCCGCTCGACTTGGCCCACGCCGACGTGGCCCCGTTCGCCAACGGTGCCCCGAACCCGGACGGCAAGATCGATCTCGGCGACGTCTACGTGCTGCTGCTCCGCCAGGTGGGACTGCTCCCCCTGTAGGACTGCACACGGAAGCCAGGCTACGACGAACAGTAAGGAGGAAGTGAGATGATGAAGATAACTGTAGCGGCTCTGGTAGCACTGTGGGCGGCGGTGACCCTGACCGGGTGCGGTGGTGGCGGCGGCGCCGCCGCCGGACCGGTCACCACCGGTGTCACCAAGGTGCAACTCTTTGGGAATATGTCCACCAACTGCACGGTCGGCTCGGTCCAGACCACCATGCAGGTACCCAGCGGCGTGCTGGTCAACTACTCCTCGCCGGCTCCCTCGAACTACCCGGCCCACACCTTCCCGCTCAAGAGCGGAGCGGTGGTGCCGTCGGGACCGGTGAGATTCCAGCAGTCCGATATAAGCGGCACCTACAACACCCAGACCATGCAACTGACGGTCAGTATGGTCAACAGCGCAGGGAGCAACATCACGAGCAGCACCACGGGAAGCGGCCAGGAGATCGCCACCATCATGTTCAAGCTGGCCACCCCCGGCGTGCTTCCGACCCTGCCCACCCCGTGGCAGGACCCCCAGGTGGTGGTCTGGCAGCGTTTCCCGACCACCCCGTACCCGACCATCGTAAGCCGCCCCGGGTACACCCTGAATTTCGCTACCACGTATCAGTAGGGTAGGGGAGCGCAGGGTAGGGACGCAGTAGCAAAAAGGCCGGCAGTCCTCAGGGACTGCCGGCCTCTTTATGTGTCCTCTTCAAGCGAGGGCAGGAGGAGTGTTCCCCCCTGAAGGCTCATCGGAAAATGGTGGGGGGATTGCCGAAACGAGGTCCCCCCCTTTGCGAACGTTCTTCCAGGAATTTGGGGGGAAACCCTTCCCCCCCTTGTCAAAGGGGGGACAGGGGGGATTTGCTTTCGGGTTTCGGTATAGCCTCGTTGCCTGGCTGGGGCACTTCGTGGCTGCTTCCCCCACCCCCTGCCCCCTCCCTCCAGGGGAGGGGGAACGCATAGACCCAGGCACAAAAAAAGGCGGACAGGATCTCTCCTTCCGCCTCTTTCTATGTGGGTGCCTGCTCTTAGGCTAATAGATGATAATGTATCCCTTCTTCGTGGCGATGGGGGTGATCTCCAGGGTGTCCTTGATCTTGAAAACCTCGCCGTCCAGGGTGAAATCGAAGCCGCCTTCCTCGTTGGGGATGGCGCACTCAATCAGGGATTCGAAAGATGCTGTCTTGATAGTTTCCATGGCGGCGACTATACCATGACTCCCGAAACCGGTAAAGCCCCGCAATTTGCAATCCATCCTTTTTATGTCATAGTACTCTCTGCCTTTCTTCGGCTGGTCTATTCTCTTGTGATGTCCGTGCCTTCCCTGCAGTCCATTTCAATCCGACCGAGGTGTTAATGTCCAGAAAACGAAAGAGCGGCATCCTGCTCCATCCCAGTTCGCTTCCCGGGCCCGGAGGGATCGGGTCGTTTGGCGAGGAGGCCCGCCATTTCATCGAATTCTTGCACAAGTCCGGTCAGTCACTCTGGCAGATCCTGCCGCTTGGCCCCACCGCCTACGGCAACTCCCCGTACTCCTGCTACTCCGCGTTTGCGGGGAACCCTCTGCTGATCAGCCTCGAGTCGATCGTGGGCGAGGGAGACCTGCTCCCCCAGGAGGTCTCCTCCGTGCCGCACAACGACCGGGTCGACTTCGGCGCCACCGAGATCTACAAGATGGGCCTTTTGCGCCAGGCCGCCACCCGCTTCTTCGTCGAGGGCTCGCAGAAACGGAAGGAGGAATTCTGGCATTTCTGCGATACCACCTTCTGGCTTCACGACTACGCCCTCTTCATGTCGCTCAAGGATCATTTCACCGGGAAAAGCTGGAAGGACTGGCCCGATCCGATTGCGCGACGGGAGCCCGCCGAACTGCCGGCCTGGAGCGAGAAACTCGGTCCCGCCATCGGCGAGCAGAAGTATTTCCAGTGGCAGTTCTTCCGCCAGTGGCGCCAGTTGAAGAGCTACGCGAACGTGCTGGAGATCAGCATCGTCGGCGACATGCCGATCTTTGTCGCCTACGACTCGGCGGACGTCTGGGCCAATCCCCATCTCTTTCACCTGGACGAGAAGGGGGGGCCGATCGTGGTGGCGGGGGTGCCGCCGGATTACTTCAGCAAGACCGGCCAGCTCTGGGGTAACCCCCTCTACAACTGGGACCGGATGGCCGAGGAGGGGTATGGCTGGTGGATCGCCCGCATGCGCAACGACCTCTCGCTCTACGACATGGTCCGCATCGACCACTTCCGCGGCTTCGAGGCCTTCTGGGAGATACCGAGCTGGGAGAAGACCGCCATCAACGGCCGCTGGACCAAGGGGCCGGGAGAGGACCTCTTCCACGCCATGCGCAACGCGCTCGGGAATCTCCCGATCATCGCCGAGGACCTGGGGGTGATCACGTCCGAGGTGGAGGCGCTCAGGGACAAGTTCGGCTTCCCGGGGATGAAGATCCTCCAGTTCGCCTTCAGCTCGGGACCGGACAACCCGTACCTGCCGCACAACCACGTCCGCTCCTGCGTGGTCTACACCGGCACCCACGATAACGACACGACCAGCGGCTGGTTCACCGGTCTCAAGGCCAAGGAGCAGAAAACGGTGCTTTCCTACTTCGACCGGGACAAGGAAGAGATCGTCTGGCAGATGATCAAGTGCGCCCTCTCCTCGGTGGCCGATTACTCGATCATCCCGATGCAGGATCTCCTGGAGCTCCCGTCCACCGGGAGGATGAACGTCCCGGGGGTGGCCGGGGGGAACTGGAGCTGGCGTTGTCCGGATGACGCCTTCACTGCCAAGCTGGCCAACAAACTGGCCCGCGCCACCGAGATTTACGGGCGCCTCCCCGGGTAGGTCAACTTTTACGGTCAAAGTTCTTGACAGATGCTGTGACGTTTTGTATAGACATCTGCAGTTGGTTCTTTATCAAAATAGTGTTGTAGCGTAGAGGAGCGTAGACCATGTCAGATAAAAAGTTAGCTTTCAGCACCCTTGCACTCCATGCCGGCCAAGAGGTGGATCCCACCACCCTGTCGCGGGCGGTACCGCTTTACCAGACCTCCTCGTACGTATTCAAAAGTGCGGAGCACGCGGCGAACCTGTTCGGGCTGCAGGAATTCGGGAACATCTACACCCGGCTGATGAACCCGACCACCGACGTGCTGGAAAAACGGGTGGCCGAGCTCGATGGGGGCGTGGCCGCCCTGGCGGTTGCCTCCGGTCAGGCAGCCACCACCTACGCCGTACTGAACATCGCCAGCGCCGGGCAGAACATCATTGCCACCAGCTACCTCTATGGCGGGACCTACAACCTCTTCCACTACACGCTCCCCAAATTGGGGATCACCGTCAAGTTCGTGGATTCCTCCGACCCGGAGAACATCCGCAAAGCCATCGACGAGAACACCCGCCTGGTCTACAGCGAGGCCATCGGCAATCCTAAAAACAACGTGGACGATTTCGAGGCCATCGCCAAGGTTGCCCATGACGCGGGGATCCCCTACATCGTGGATAACACAGCGGCCACCCCGTTCGTCTTCCAGCCTCTTAAGCATGGCGCCGACATCGTGGTCTATTCGCTCACCAAGTTCATGGGCGGGCACGGCACCTCCATCGGTGGCTGCGTGGTGGACGGCGGCACCTTCCCCTGGAACAACGGCAAATTCCCCGAGTTCACCGAGCCCGATCCCTCCTACCATGGCCTGAAGTTCTGGGATGCCCTGGGGAACATCTCCTACATCATCAAGATGAGGGTGGAGCTTTTGAGGGACATGGGGGCCTGCATCTCGCCGTTCAACTCCTGGCAGATCCTGCAGGGGCTGGAGACCCTCCACGTGAGGATGCAGCGTCACGTCGAAAACGCCCAGAAGGTGGCCGAGTGGCTCGAGCAGAATCCGCTGGTCAGCTGGGTGAACTACCCGGGCCTTGCCAGCCACAAGGATAACGCCAACGCCAAGAAGTACCTTAACGGCAGCGGTGCCATTATCGGCTTCGGTATCAAGGGGGGCCTCGAGGCCGGGAAGAAGTTCATCAACAACGTGAAGCTTCTGTCCCACCTGGCCAACATCGGCGATGCCAAGAGCCTCGTGATCCACCCGGCATCGACCACCCATCAGCAGCTCTCGCCGGAAGAGCAGCTGGCGACCGGTGTCAGCCCCGACTTCATCCGGCTCTCGATCGGCATCGAAGACGTCAACGACATCATTGCCGACATCAATCAAGCACTGAAAGCCGCCCAATAACAGCCGGCGAACAAATGAAAGGGCCGCCCCCGTGATAAGGGGCGGCCCTTTCACGTTCCCCCTCCCCTGGAGGGAGGGGGCTAGGGGGTGGGGGGCGTTGGCCGACAGGAATAGGTGCCCCGCCAAAGAAGGTGTCCTTTTTTGTGGTCCCTGATGTCCCTTCAGCTCCTGTGGTCCCTTTAGTCTGTCCAAATTGGTCTGAACAAAAACTAACAATAAACCCGTTGACCCTGCTCCGACCTTTTGCTATAACCACACCTCGCTACTGACCGGGAAACAAAAACGGTCACGGCGGTAAAAAAAGAGGTTGACAGTCGAAAGCCTCTCTGTTATAAAGTTTGACTTCGCAGCAACGTTCTCTCAAATCCAAATAGCTCGACGGTTCAGGAGTTTGGTTTACTCTCTCTAAGGTTTCGCCTCTGAGAGTCGCCAAGAAAAACTTCCAGCCGAGAAAAAAACGGTTGACAGTCGAGTCTGGTTTGTGTAGATTGCGAAGTCTGCCGCAACGAGCGGCGGTCTTGGTCTTTGAAAACTAAATAGTAGACGAATCACATTGTGGGTCTATTTAAGTCAGTTGTTTTTGTTAAACAGAATCGAGCTT
>NZ_JAKLOY010000015.1 GCF_023652955.1 Geomonas sp. Red32
CTTCATCCTTGAACTGCGGAGAGTAACGGTTGCGAGTCTTCTTTTGTGCTTCTGCTTTCTTCACGGATCACCTCTGTCGCGAACTTTACTCGCTTAACAAGGCGTCCGTCAATGGCGGGCAAGATCATGTGGCTTTTTCTGAAATTCGTGATTCCTTCACTCTGGCCGTCACCGAGGAACATGACCGTGAACGCTATGAGGAGCTGGCAGGACTTTTCAGAAGGGCCTTCGGAGACACTGACAGATTAGGTACTTTCGATGACATTATTTCTGGAGCTGAACAGGGTGTACTTGAGGTCCCTTATTGGGCTTGGCATCAGCAACTTGACGCTGTCCGCGAACAACTGAGAACAGATACAGAAAAATATGGTTTAGTATGGCCGTTACTGCGCGACCAACTCCATCTCTGTCACGCGCTCATTAGTCGAAATTCTTTCACCATCACGCCCATCCTACCACTCGTTAACGCATTCCCCACTTTTTTTGAGGCACCTCGTCGCATATATATGTCAGCTACCATTGCTGACGACAGCGAGATTATTCGTACTTTCGATGCTGACCCAAAATCTGTAGAGCAAGCTTTAAAATCACGCTCCCTTGCCGGGGTAAGTGAAAGGATGATTCTTATTCCTGATTTGATGCCTTTCACGGTTGACGTAATAGAATGCGTCGAAAGGCTTGTATCTTGGACTGTTAAGCAGAACTTTGGAGCTGTTATTCTGGTCCCATCAGACAAAGCAGCCACGCAATGGGCAGGCGTTGCAACGGTTGCGAAAGGGTCAAAAGATGTCGAGGCTCTTGTCACAGCATTGCAAGAAAGGAAAACATTCGGGCCTGCAGTATTTGCGAACCGCTATGATGGAATTGACCTTCCAGGTGATTCGTGCCGATTACTGATCATGAATAGCTTACCTGCTGGAACATCTGATTATGAACTGTTTCGAGCAAGCGCACTTTATGGCGGGACCTCCATTACTCGGATGTTGGCTCAGCGTATTGAACAGGGAATCGGCAGGGGAGCACGTGGCTCTGGTGATCATTGTGTAGTACTCTTTGCTGGCGCAGACCTCGCTGCATGGATAGCAAAAGATGCCAATTTCCGTTTTCTGACAAGTGCTACAAGAGCACAACTTGAAATGGGCTCAGAAATCAGCAAAGAAGTTACAAGTTTAAAGGACATGGCACAGACCATTAAAAGAAGTTTTGATAGAGATAAAGCCTGGACAGAATATCATGCGGAGACACTTGCTGAGTTAGTAGACGAGGATGCACCAGATTTACTTCGTTTTGGTCAAGCAACTGCGGAAAGAAAATCCCTTAATTTGTGGTTTGACGGCTATCATGACCAGGCAATTGCTAAGATTGAAAAACTTTTAGCCGGTGACCAGTCACTCGATACACAAACACGCGGCTGGATGGAACAGCTCGCTGCACGAATTGCTGACAAGTGGGGGAATAGCGAGCGTGCCGAAGATCTTCAGCGTCAAGCATACGCACACAACCGGAACTTGCTTCGGCCAAGAATACGTCCTCCGTATATGCCATTGCCGAATCCCGGCAATCAGGTACATGCGATTGTCCAACAGATCGGTGCATATCGACTACGACGTGGTTTTCTACAATCCTTTGAAGACACTGTTGCGCACTTGCACCATGAGGCTACAGCCAGCCAGTTCGAGCAGGCTCTTGTTGAGCTAGCAATTATGATTGGCTTGTCTGCTGACCGGCATGACACAAATGGCGAAGGGCCAGACGTCCTCTGGCTCTTACCGTCAAAGGTTGGATTAGTCATTGAAGCAAAGAGCCGGAAACTTGAAAAGAATGCCCTCACGAAGGAGCAGCACGGCCAACTTCTGGTCGCTGCTGAATGGTTTGCCGCCAACTATGAGGAGTATCGTTGTATTAGAGTTAGCGTTCATCCTCGAAATCGTGCAACGAAAGCAGCCGTCGCTGGGGCATCACATGCTCTGACATACGAAAAATTGGCGGCCCTGATCTCCGATGCCCGAGCACTTCTGACTACCCTTTGTGAGTCTCAACTCTCGCCTGCCGAACTTGTGGCAGAATGCAGTCGTCTTCTCGCCAAATCGAATCTCAATGAGAATCGACTTGCTGATCACTATCTCGTAGCCTTCGAAGAAAAGGATTAACGTCACAGACACACAAAGGAACCACATGCAAAACCACTCCGAAATCGCCGAGTTTCTCTGGAAAATAGCCGATCTTGTTAAAGACGATTACGATGCCAAGGATTATGAGGATGTCATACTCCCATTCACCCTGCTACGCCGCCTTGATTGTGTGCTGTTGCCAACCAGGCAGGCGGTGCGTGAGGCAGCTGAAAAGTATAAAGGGCAGCCCGACAACCTGCGGGACATGCTCCTGAAAAAGGCTGCCGGGCAGTCATTCTACAATACCTCGGAATATTCGCTGGTTGAGCTACTCAAGCGCCCTAACGACCTTGGCCCGAACTTTTCCGCCTACCTGTCCGGCTTCTCGGCCAACGTCAAGGACATCCTCTACAACTTCTCCGGTGGCGAGGAAAAAGGGCTGAATCCCATCTACGAGACCCTGCTGCGCAAGCGGCTGCTGTTCAAGGTGACGCAAGCCTTCAGCGAGGCTCCCCTTGATCCCGAGACCGTGGACAACCACGCCATGGGGACGATCTTCGAGTACCTGATTCGTAAGTTCAAGGAAGCCAGCAATGAGGCCGCCGGACAGTTCTACACCCCCCGTGACATCATCCGGCTAATGGTCAAGCTGATGTTTGAGCCGGACCGTGACAAACTGGCCAGGGAGAAACTGCTCGGCATCTATGACCCAGCCTGCGGCACCGGCGGCATGCTGACCATTGCCAAGGAATACCTGCTGGCGGCGATCAATCCCGATCTGGATATTTCTGTGTTTGGACAGGAGATTAACGAGAAGACCTACGCTATTGCCAAGGCCGATATGCTGATGAAGGGGGAAGACCCCGAAAATATCAAGCGGGAAAACACCCTCAGTCATGACCTACTCCCCGGCAGACAGTTTAATTACATGCTTTCCAATCCCCCATTCGGCAAGGACTGGAAGAATATCCGCGACGAGATCGAGGCTGAACACAAGCTGGGCGATGCCGGCCGCTACGCCCCCGGCCTGCCCGATGTAGGCGACGGCGCCATGCTGTTTTTGCTGCACAAGATGAGCAAAATGGCACCTCAAGGTTCCAAGATTGCCATTATTTTCAACGGTTCGCCTCTCTTCAACGGCGACGCCGGTAGCGGCCCCAGCAACATCCGCAAGCATATTCTGGAAAATGATTGGCTAGATGCCATTGTCGCCATGCCCAATGACCTGTTCTACAACACCGGCATTGCCACCTATATCTGGCTGATCAACAACAACAAGCCCGCTGCCCGGCGAGGCAAGGTGCAGCTCATCAACGCCACTGGGGAAGAGTTCCGCACCATGCTGCGGCGCAACCTCGGTAAAAAGCGGGTGGAGATCAGCGAGGATCAAGCATCAACCATTCTCGGTATTTATGACGCCTTTGAGGAGTCCAAGTTCTGCAAGCTGTTCGATACTAGCGACTTTGGCTACACCAAAGTAACGGTGGAACGCCCCCTGCGCCTGCGCTATGACCTGATGCCGGAGCAGCGGGATGCGTTGCGGTTGGATGCGGCGATCCTCAAACTGAAGAATGACAAGGGGGCACAACTAGATGCGGCGCTGGACAAGTTGACGGCTAAAGCCCCCTGGCTGGATGATGACAGCTTCTTTGCCACCCTGACCACTGCGCTGCCCTTCAAGCTCACTCAGGGGCATATCAAAAGCCTGCGCTCTGCCCTGGCGGTGCGGGATGAGAATGCTAAACCAGTGCGGGATGCGGACGGCAATCAACTGCCGGATTCGGAACTGCGCGATTGCGAGAACGTGCCGCTGAAGGAGGATATTGACGCCTACTTCAGCCGCGAAGTGCTGCCCCACTTTCCGGATGCCTGGATAGACCGGAGCAAGGATAAGATTGGCTATGAAATCAGCTTCACCAAGTACTTCTATGAATATACCCCGCTGCGCTCCACCGCCGAGGTCGGAGCTGAACTGCTGACGCTGGATGAAGAGACGGAGAATCTACTGCGGGAGATCGTAAAGGGATGAGTGATACTACTCCTACATTTCCAGCCAAATGGAATCGAGTTCAAATCCGTCGTAAACTTCGCGGTGGTGACGGAATCCGAATTGGCCCCTTTGGCAGCGCCCTAACCCTCGACCAAATGGTTGAAGAAGGCTTCAAGGTCTACGGCCAAGAAAATGTCATCTCTCAGGATTTTTCTATTGGAACCCGTTACTTGAGTCCCCCAAAATATGCTGAGTTGAAAGCCTGCTCAATATCGAGCGGCGACTTGCTGGTAACCATGATGGGCACTACGGGACGCTGTTGTGTAGTGCCTGAGGAGATAGAAGAAGGTATTATGGACTCCCACCTCATTCGTTTGAGGTTTCAAGACCATGAAGTTGATCCTTCGTTTATGGCTCTACTCATAGACAAGGGTCATTTCGTAAAAGAGCAGATAGGTGCAGGTGGTAAAGGCACTATCATGAGTGGTTTAAACTCAAGTATTATCAAAGATGTTTGGGTAGGTTTACCCGATGTGATAACTCAACAACGAATTGCGAAATATGTTGATGAACAGACTGCCAAGATCGACCGTCTGATGGAGATGAGGCGGCGGCAGATGGAGTTGTTGAAGGAACAGCGAGCGGCGCTCATCCAGCAGGCCGTCACCCGTGGGATTAATTCTGATGCCTTGATGAAGGAATCCGGCATCCCTTGGCTGGGGGAGATTCCAACGCATTGGGAGGTAAAGCCTATCAAATACGCGGCTCGCATTAGTCGTGGGCGTTTCGGATATAGACCAAGAACTGAACCAACTCTATACGATGGACCGTACCCATTTGTTCAAACTGGCGACGTTGCCAGCGCCCAAAAGTATCTAACCTCCTACACCCAAACGCTGACAGAAAAAGGCTATGGAGTCAGTGTCGAGTTTCCGGCGGGGACTCTCCTAATGGCAATAGCGGCAAATATAGGTGATCTAGCAATATTGGGCATCAACGCATGTTTACCAGACAGTATTGTCGGTTTTTTCCCCTATGCCGGAACGGACGTTGAGTTTCTCTATTACCAGCTATCATGTCAGCAAAAACGACTTCATGCACTTGCGCCCGAAAATACACAGATGAACTTGAACATTGACCGACTAAGTCCCGAAAAGATTGCTTTCCCGCCAGAGGAAGAACAAAAAGAGATCTGCCGTCACATCAATGAAATCGAAAAAAGTATTGAAGTAACGCTTTCTTCTTACTCCCGCCAACTCACGCTTCTCGCCGAATACCGGACCGCCTTGATCCACGAATGCGTGACCGGCCAGAGAGAGGTTTAAATCAACAAGGTTACCCTCGTAAGGGGGATTCACAATACGGAGGGGCTCATATATGCTCGAAACCAGCAGAGTTTCTGAACAGGCCGCTGAGGAGGGAATTGTCGCTTCCTTGGCCACCAGTCCGCTGTATCGTGAACGACAGAATACCTCCTTTGACGCCACCTCATTCCTGGACGTTGCCGAAACATGCGCCTTCATCCAGGCCACTCAACCAAAGGAATGGACCAAGCTCGGCAAACAATTTCCCGGTGGTGAGCAGGAGGCGCTGGCCGCACATCTTGCCACGTTGCTGCAAAAACGCGGCACCCTGGAAGTGTTGCGCAACGGGGTGTCGTTCAACGGCGTCAATCTGCAACTGGCCTACTTTCGCCCTTCGGCCGGAGGTAACCCGGAACATCAGACCCGCTACGAATCAAACCGCTTTGCCGTCATGCGGCAGGTGCATTTCTCCACAAAAACCCCTGACCAGTCCATTGACATCGTTATCTTTCTAAACGGCTTACCAATCATTTCCATCGAGCTAAAAAACCACTTCACTAGCCAGAACGTCCATCACGCAATTGCCCAGTACCGGCGGCGAGACCACCGCGAGCAGTTTTGGGGGCGCTGCCTGGTCCATTTTGCGCTCGATGACGATTCCGCCTACATGACGACCAAGCTTGAAGGCAAGGAGACCGCTTTCCTTCCGTTCAACCGCGACACGTTTAACCCGGTCATTTACGGACGTTTTGCGTCGTCGTACTTGTGGAGCGACTTCGCCGACGAAGATGGTGAACTGCAACAGGGCATTCTGCGGGCGGACTCTCTGCTGCTCTTGATCCAGAACTACCTGCACGCGGAACGGTCCGAGAAAACCGGCAAGGAAAAGTTCATCTTTCCCAGATTTCATCAGCTCATGGCGGTACGCAAGCTGCTGGCCCACGCCAAGACCCATGGCAGCGGCCACAATTACCTGATTCAGCACAGCGCAGGTTCAGGCAAGAGTAACAGCATTGCCTGGCTGTCACACCAGCTTGCCAACCTCTGCGGGGCGGATGGTCAGCCGGTATTCGACAGTATCGTGGTAATTACAGACCGCCGGATACTGGACAAGCAGCTTCAGGACACTATCAAGCAGTTTGAGAAGATCAAAGGGGTCGTCACCAAGATCGACCGCAATACAAAACAGCTAGTGAAGGCTCTTGAACGTGGCGACAAGATCATCATCACCACCCTGCAGAAGTTCGGCTTTATTGCCGAGATGGTTAAGCTCGACAAGCGATTTGCGATTATCGTGGATGAGGCGCACAGCTCGCAGACCGGCGAGAACGTTAAAGACCTGAAGATTGTCCTGACATCTGACGAACAGCTCCGTCAGGCGCTGGATAAGGATGAAGAAGAGGAGATGGACCCGATTGAGGTAGAGTTGGAGAAGATCCAGAAGGCCCGGCAACGGCTGCCGCATCTGTCGTTCTTTGCCTTTACCGCTACCCCCAAGGACAAGACCCTGGAACTGTTCGGCACCAAAGACGCGAGGGTGAAGAAAGGGTTTCGTCCCTTCCATCAGTACACCATGCGGCAAGCAGTCGATGAGGGATTCATCCTCGACGTGCTGAAAAGCTATACCACCTACAAGACCTACTTCGAGCTGATAGAGAATGAGAAGGCCGAGGGGGAGAAGGAAGTCGAAAAGCTCAAGGCGCGGCGGTTGCTGCTGGAATATGTTGATCAGCATGAGTTTGCAATCAAACGCAAAGCCCATATCATCGTTGATCATTTCACACGCAAGACTGCACACAAGATCAAGGGACAGGCCAAGGCGATGGTGGTCACACACTCCCGCGCCCATGCAGTCCGCTACATGCAGGAGATCAGCAATGTCATCCGCGAACAGAACCTGAATTATGGGGTCTTGGTTGCCTTTACCGGCACGGTGACCATCAACGAGCAGAAATACACCGAAGAGAGCATGAATCCACCCGGCACCGGCGATATTGCTGAAGCGTTTAAAAAACCGGAGCAGCGCATGCTGGTGGTGGCAAACAAGTTTCAGACCGGCTTTGATCAGCCGCTTCTGCACACCATGTATGTGGATAAGAAGCTCGGTGGTGTGGCCGCAGTCCAGACTCTGAGTCGCCTCAATCGGACCGCACCGGGCAAACAGGACACGATGGTACTGGACTTTGTGAATAGCCAGGAGGTTATCGACGCCTCATTCCAAGACTACTATCAGCGTACAGAGTTGGAAGGTGAAACCGACCCGAACAAGCTCTATAACCTGAAATATACCCTGGAGAGCAGTAAGGTATTTACAGCGGATGACGTGGTCGAGTTTGTCGATCTGTTCATTGTGAAGAAGGTTCCTTCTGAAAAGCTGCAACCCTTTTTCCAGCGTATCGTGGAGGCCGGCTACAACAACCTTGCCTTAGAGCACAAAGGAAAACCGGACTACGAAAAACTGAGAGCAGCGGCACAGGACAAGTTTCGCAAGGAAACCGCACGCTACGTAAAGCAGTACACGTTCATCAGCCAGATCATGACATTTGTGGATACCTCGCTGGAAAAATTCTATCTGTTTGCCAAGCTACTGTTGAAGCAACTCCCTTACCAAAAGCAGACACTGCCGCTGGAAGTGGTAGAGATGATCGACATGGAGAAGTATCGAGTGCAGGAAGAGCAGAACGGCAGTATCGTGCTCGCCAAGGAAGATGGGACGCTGACACCTTCAGCTGACGACGGCCACCGGGGCGGCAAAGAGCAGGAGAAAGAAAAACTCAAGATCATCGTCCAGAAGCTGAATGAAGAGTATGGCATTCCCTTTGAGGAGGCCGACCGTGTGATAAATGCCATCAAGCAGAAACTGGAAAAGGATGATGCCCTACGGGAGGCATTTAAAACCAGTGACATTGATCATCTGCGGCGCGATAAACTTAATCGCAGCATCAAGGACGCCTTCCTGAATAATGCCGACGAGTTCCTAAGCTTTATGGCCAAAACCGAAACCGATCCTGGTTTCGGAAAATTTTTCTTCTCAGAAATGTTTAAGTGGTATTCCGGTTCGCTTAACGAATGAGAGACTGCTGGCTACCGAGTACATGTCAGCACTCTTGAGTGGACCCCTCTGTCAAGACAGAAGTGGGGGGTAGTTTAAGATGATAGCCGGTCGCGCAGCGACTCGGCGCTGCCCCGAATCTCCACTGGTGTTGGCGGAGGGGTGATTTTCTCGCCGTACTTGTCGACGATCATGGCCCCCCCCCGGCGGCGGCCCGGAATACCTCCACCGGGGTACGATTGCTCAAGGCTTGGTGCATCCGCTCGTTGTTGTAGAACCGGAAGTACTCCGTCAGCCCAAGGATCAACTCAGCGCCGGTGACGTAGCCCTTCAAGTAGATGTCTTCGTACTTGATGCTCCGCCACAGACGCTCCACGAAGATGTTGTCCAAGGCACGTCCGCGCCCGTCCGTGCTGATGGAAATTCCATGTTCCTTCAGCACGCCGGTGAATTGGTCGCTCGTGTACAGGTATGCCCCACCCCTTTGCTACTCAATTCTGAAGCTTCCTCCCTCAAGAATAGAAAGACGTAGGTAAGGTTTTGAATAATCCAACACATCACCATAGGCTAAAGAAGGTACTGATATGGCAGCAATCTTTTTTCCTCCCTTAAAAACGTACTCACCTTGGAAAAAGGTGTGCAGGTGACCGCTGACAATAATGAGACTACGACAATTCTTGGACACCTCTTCAAATGAAAGTGCAAGTTCTTTAGCGTTCAGCAATCCTAGTCCATTTATTTGCGTTTTGGTGCCATGGTCGCAGAGTTCCTTGAACCGATCATCAGGGATGAATACATGGTGATGCAGGACAACTACCACCGTCCGATTCTTTCCATATATAGACACGATCTTAACAAGTTTTTCAATCTGATCTCTGTCAATTCTACCAAATCCGGCTTCGAACATTGTAAAATAACCTTGGCAGCATGTATTCAATGCAATACCTAAGCATCCAGGGTATTCAAACATGACCAAGGGGAAAAGAGCTTTTAATTCCTCTATTTCTGTCAACGGGGATGAAACGTTATATGTCCCCAACACCTTGGACACTTCTATGAGTTCATTGTTACGCAAGATCTTCTGGTGCCAGTAATAAGAGCGAGTGGCTTCAAGAAACCGTCGTACTCGCTTGGGATATGTGTCACTGTAATAAGGCATAGACAGATCGTGATTACCAGGCACGATACGTGCCTTGTCCGCAATTCCACTAGCCCTTATTGTTGTGTCTAGAAGATGATACTCAGGACCAATTCCTCTGTCGGTTCCATCTCCATTAAAAATGATATGATCACATTCGGAAAGTTCGGCTAGAACTGTGCGGAGAGTATTTGTAAGTTTTTTTGTCGGAATGCGTCCTTCATAAGTGAAGCCTGCAGTAAGATGAGCATCTGAAACAAAACCTAACGTACAGATTATTTTTCCAGCATCAAGCCTTGTATTGCCTTCACTGCAGGATATGTGATTGCGTCTGCAGGTATAATAGAGGGACTTAACAAAATAACAGAGACCCAGTAGGCATAGCAGTGAGAGGAAAACCATCCCGG
Organism: Geomonas sp. Red32; assembly: GCF_023652955.1. Classification (GTDB taxonomy): domain Bacteria; phylum Desulfobacterota; class Desulfuromonadia; order Geobacterales; family Geobacteraceae; genus Geomonas. The sequence continues at coordinate 10,003 of NZ_JAKLOY010000015.1, forward strand.
TCAAACTGTAAATGTCTGGCCCTTGCCACAAGGCAATTGCGGTTACAACTGTTATGATAAAATATGAAACAGTACAAATAAAGCTAAGGACATTGAAGCCAAATTCTGTTATTCCATCGCTGATTATTTTTATATGTAAAACCGGAAGCAGAATCATGCATACTGAAACTACCCACACTGGCAATATCAGTATCTCTCTCCAAATCATTGATTTGGAAAAAAGTATAATCACTCCGTAAATAACTGTTATCACAGTAGCTGTAAAACAAAAAATTATTTTGTCAGATCTCAAGAGTGATATTTTAGAAATAAAGTTCCAAATTCGCATTAGGTCCTTGTACAAGTATAGTCAGATAATGTATATTTTTCGTTTTTTTGCGGCAGGACTGCAAGCAGCGCTTGCGCCAGCGTCAGGTTCATTTTTCACTCTTTGTTCCCCGCCTTCCTGGATCTTCCACTCCGAGATTACTAGCATGAAGGTCGCGAGATGTGAAAGAAAATCCATGAATCAGGCATACAAGCGTACCTGCCTGTATGCCTGACTTGAAAGGCATAGTGGATATGCAGGAATTAGCGATGTGACTCCCTGCGCTAATACGTTAGCTCCCATCGCGAGTAATAACTATGGAGACTATCCCTGGTGGTCTTCCCGAACGAAGGCAGGCCAGTGATTGCCTGGTATCCCAGTGGTGACCGGAATTGCCTCCCTTCTGAAAGGGAACAATAACTCGTAATCCACCTTGAAACCAGTGGATTCCCCTAACTCCTTCTGGTATAGGTTGATTCCGCGCAAAGCGTGCCTGAAGCTAAAGAGGCCAAGGCCAGAGAGTAGGTACTCCTCAATAACCTTCATCTTGAAGTTCCCACCCTCAAATCTGCCCGACTGAATGGCTCCTCCGACACCAGGGACACCTTGATCGTCGATCACTGCCTTGAGTATGTGATAAGGGTCGGTAGTCCCGCAGGCGTATAATTCTTCAGCTTTCTCGGCCCCGGAACCATAGAATTTGATGTCGTTATCTGTAAGGATCTCTGTCATAGTTGCAAAGCTAGGGACCTCACGACAATAGTCTGTGGCAAAGTCGAAGACAAAGGCCCTATCCCGTTCGGTTTGTGGGCAGTACCCCCCTATAATAAGAACGGCCTTCCAGTTGTTTAAGACTTGGCCAAGATCGAGCGAGAACTTTTCATAGATCTTCTTGACGTAGTTGCACAAAACTTCTAAGGAAAAGGTTGGCTGGAAGTCGTAATACTGGAGATGCTGCAAGACTTCCGACACGGTTTCCTTCACCAGGTACGAATTGATGGCGTTGCCTACAATGCAAAGGCCCAAGTCGTGCTTGTAAATCTCTTGGGGAGAACCTGACGGTCCCAAAGCCGAGGTGACAACAACGGGTACCCGCAAGACTTTCACAGCGAAGTCGACGTGACCGTTGTCACCGAAAGTGAGCCTGGAATCAGCCGCGAAGGTTATGGTGTCTCCTATTTTTGCTGCAATGCACAATGTCATGAAGAAATCTCCGCAGTCACATGTGGTGGTCCCGCTGGGTTTCGGGCAGCCTCTTATACTCTGAAGGACCCGCTTTTTCAATCATTTTCACCATACATAATTAGTGTTATGTTTCTAAAAACGGTGGCAACACCGGGATGAAAAGGTTATAAGCAAACTGCTACTGTCAGTGGTGTGGGACATGAACAGGAGGGAAGTTGTGATCAGACTCGAGTTCAATGGAAGGCCGTTCGACCCGAAAGATTTCACCCAGGCGTTGATGAAGGGGATCATGGAACAGATGGCTGCTCAGATACATGATCAAATCAGTTCCATTCGCGACCCTAACACCGGGGAGTTCCCAACCGTTGTCGTCTCTGCGACCTCAATTGAAGATATGCGTTTTCATGTCGAGGGGTCTCCGGAGTTACTCGCCCTGGTACATGAACGCCTCGGTCTCACCAGTGATTCAGATGGCAGCGAAGCAGCGGCTCCAGACGCCCCCCCTACGCCAAAAGTCTTTCTCAGCTACGCATGGGAAGATCGAGAACTGGCATCACAAATCGCCCACGCGCTGCAGGCAAACGGCATCGACACATGGTGGGCAGAATGGTGTATCTCAGCCGGCGACAGCCTGCGGCGGAAAATCGACGAAGGCCTCGGCCAGTGTACGCATTTCGTTGTTCTGCTCACGCCGGCATCAGCCATCAAACCCTGGGTGAACCAAGAGATGGATGCCGGCTTGATGTTAAAGTTGCAATCTCAGGTAAAATTCATCCCCCTTCGCCACCAACTCCCACCCGACCAACTCCCTCCCCTCTTACGCGGGATGCTTTCGCCCTCTATCGAGGACCCGGAGCAGGACATCAATCAGCTAATCAATGATATTCATGGGATCACCCAAAAACCTTCCCTCGGACCCGCACCCAAGGCCGCCATAATCAAAGCTGTCTCCTCCCAGGAACACTCCGCTGCTGCCAACGCGATCGCAAAAGCCTTTGTGACGGCAACGAAAGTCGCTCGGAAGTTCGACCCATGGATGAACCTAGAGGAACTTGTCAAACAGACAGGGCTGACAGAGGAAGATGTGATAGATGCAATCCATGAACTGCGCGGAATGGTGGGGGTACACCGGGAGGGCGTATATTATCCCGAAACAGAGTTGTTTGTGACGTTCGACCGTTTCACGATGTCTTGCAATCCCAAAGATGACGCTCTCGCCTTGGCAACGGACATGCTCAACGATGACAAGTTCCCAACGTCATCGGCAGACATCGCAGCTAAATACGGTTGGGACGCTAGGAGGCTAAATCCCGCTTTGGCCTTCCTTGAAAACCGAAACCTCGTTCGAAGCAGATCGTTCTTAGGTCAAGGCGACTGGGTAGTTGCCGCTATCTACAAAACCGATGCGACCCGCCGGTTTGTGAAGAGCCGACAGTAGATGTTGGTGGTGGCTTCGACCGGGAGGGAACATCCGCAGGGCCGTTCGATTCTTGACCGGCTGCTGCATCACTGCAAAGTGATCAACATGAAAGGGCACAGCTATCGGCTTCAAGGCCATGCCTTTGCCAACCAGCTCTCCCCGAAAGGAGGTGACTCTCCGGTCTCAGCTTCTCAGGAATAAGTAGCTGACAACCAGAGGGTGGTACACTTTTCAATTACCGTAACTGGTACACTTTTACGCTACCCTTGACAAGAAGGAGATGAAAAGGAAGGGGATGCCCCTGTCTCTTCTGTGGGACGAGTACAAGGTCGCCAATCCCGCCGGCTACCGGAATTCCCAGTACTGCAAGCTGTACCGGGAATTCCTCGGCCGCGTCGACTGCTGCATGCGCCAGAGCTACGTCGCCGGAGAAAAACTCTTCGTAGACTACAGCGGCCAAACGGTCCCGCTCACGGACCCGGAGACCGGAGAGATCAAGCCAGCCCAGGTCTTCGTGGCGGCTGGGCGCCAGCTCCTACACCTACGCCGAGGCCACCATGACGCAGTCCCTGCCGGACTTGCTCGGTTCACACGTCCGCACTTTCCGTTTCTTCGGAGGTGTCCCGCTATCGTCGTCCCGGACAATTTGCGCAGCGGCGTATCAAAGCCATGCCGCTACGAGCAACAGTTGAATCCCTCCTACGCTGAACTCGCCAACCATTACGGTGCCTGAGGTCAGCGAGGATCCAGCGCTGCACCAACTGCACGCCTGCCTCCGCCTTCGCCTTGCCCTTTGGTTTGCGAACTCGGGCGGGGATTGCAACATTGTAAGAAACTCAACAGCATGCGCCTCGCCGGCATGGCGAAGGGGCTACGGGCTCAGTTGGAGAACCCGGAGATCCACACCCTTCCCTTCGAGGACCGGATGGCCCTGCTGGTCGAGGCGGAGCTCCTGGAGCGGGTGACCCGCCAACTTGCCGCGCGCATCAGGGGGGCGAAGCTACGCGAGCATGCGGCCTTGGAGGATCTGGACACGAAGGCCAGCCGCGGCATCGATCGCGCACTACTGGCGAGCCTTGCCACCTGCCAGTAGGTCACGAGGCACCACAACCTCCTGATCACCGGAGCTATACAACATCTCTTACACCATCACAAGTTACTTTACACCCTCCCTCCCCCCCCTTAGCCTCCCTTTGTCGAAAAGCGATAACCTGAAATTATTTTTTGAAAAAAACTGCATTTTTAGTGGCTGTAAACCACTAAAATACCGCGTCCAAACCATCGGAATCACATAATCATGGCATTTAACCAAAAACCAACTTGAGGGTGGCTTAGTGGTAATGAACCACTAAGCCATTGATTTTATTATAAAATTCAACTTGACATCATCTCGCAAGAAACTATATTCAAGTCATTGGCGTTTTTTTAAATACTGCATAAGGACACAAGTCCGGCTTTTCCCTTATAGGTAGCCATTTCAAATGTCTGAAAAGCAGACTAAAAGTTCAAGCTGTGTAAAAACACACCATTCTTCGGCACCCGAGGACATAGTTAAAATAACCTTTGAATCAAATGATGACGTTAAAGCATTTCTTGATCTTATCGCAGCAATACTTGCACAAAAATACATTGATTATATAACAATACAAAAATGCAAACAACATGATTAGCTTATATCAATTTTGTATCTTTCAATCTAAAAGAGGTGTCATCATGATAGGAGCAATTTACGCTAGATACAGTTCAGATAATCAACGGCCTGAAAGCATTGAGGACCAAATAAGGGCTTGCACCAAATTTGCAGAAAAAAACAAAATAATCACCATTCCAGACATGATTTATACAGACGAGGCCATTTCCGGCACAAAAGCAGATCGGGTCGGCTTAAATGAATTACTTATTGATGCTAACCAAAAAAAATTCGATGTGGTTATAGTAGATGATCTTTCTAGATTTTCGCGAAGTATAATTTATTTACTTAAAACAATAAATGAATTCGAGTACCTCGGCATTAGATTGCTCTCTGTAACAGAAAATATCGATACTGGGGCTAAAGGAGCAAAACTTAGTTATCAGTTAAAGGGCATGTTCAATGAAATTTTTCTAGATGATCTAAAAGAAAAAACGTTACGCGGACTGGTAGGGCAAAAAGAGAGGGGGTATTTCCTTGCTGAAGCCCCATACGGCTATCGCTTAGTGCCGTCTGCCAAAGTTACCATCGATAAGAAGGGCCGCAAAAGACCCGAAGGTTATAATATGGAAATTGATCCTGACGAGTCAATATGATCTTGCCCAGCAATAACGGACACGAAATTAAGCGGCTTGTCTGGCCTCAAACGCTGCCGGGCTGATGTTGCCATTGGCGCTATGACGGCGGTTACGGTTGTAGTCAACCTCGATGTATTCAAAA
>NZ_JAKLOY010000016.1 GCF_023652955.1 Geomonas sp. Red32
CTTCATCCTTGAACTGCGGAGAGTAACGGTTGCGAGTCTTCTTTTGTGCTTCTGCTTTCTTCACGGATCACCTCTGTCGCGAACTTTACTCGCTTAACAAGGCGTCCGTCAATGGCGGGCAAGATCACACTAATTGCCTCACGAAGGCAATCACACAGACGACAAAAAACTTTTGGAACAGAAGAGGCATGAGCTAGCGCCTATGCCTCTAAAGTTACACCCTCTAGTTATGCTTAAAAAATACTATTGGCAACCCAAATCTTTAAGTTTTGACTCATCTTTTGTTCTAATCGCTTCTACACAAGCATCATATTTTTTCTTTTGCAATTGAAGCTTTAGTGATTCTGTTAATGCGTCAGCTTGCTTACTGTCTTTAGTCTTGAAACTGTCAAACACAGTACCAATAGCTGTAAAGTAAGCATTAAGTATGTCACTTGGTAATTTCGCAATTGACAGTAACTCACCCTCTGTTTGCTGCATATATTTACTAGGTACTCCATCATTAAATTCAAATTCAGACTTATTGCCAGAAAAAAAAGTTTTTGAAGCTGGCAAAAATTGAGTTGGTGATTGAGATGGGGAAAATACAAGTGCAGAGGTCTTAATTCCTGGACCAGTAGCAGTCATCATATAAGGTAGGCTTTGCCGGTAGAAGACCCCTGAGTAAGTTTCATCTGCTACACCTGAGAAACCGACGAGGTGCGCTTTTCGTTTATCATAGTTTAGTTCAACTTTTATTGTGAGTCCGCAAAGCTCTTTGCTACCCGGTTCTTTTAATATTATTGAATGTCCACCATCCTTGCATGTGGTACCTTCTTTTCCTTTTACTCCAAGCGCTGAAACGTGACCTGCTGTGGCAGCCAGGTTATTGAAAATGTCATTCACGTTACTTTCTGTAGTTGACTTAGCTGAAGTTAGCAAACCTGATTCGTTTACACCAACATCAAGCGTGTTTTTTCCAAAAACGTTGCAACTGTGTTTAAGTATGTACTGGGTGGAATAATCGGCATATGCAGACGTTGTCCTAAGATCAATTGTTTTGATATTTTTATTTTCAATAGTCACTATTGCAATAAAATCCTTTTTAGGCATGTAGTAGGTTAAGCCTTTTGTGTTATAATTTTCTATATTAACAGTTGATTTTACACTTGAGCATCCACATATAGATAAAATACAAAACAATGGGACAAACATCTTACAAAACATACCGTACCCCTTCTTACATGCTTTAGTATAGTTCATAGCGGCATTGGATACATGAAAGATGCCAATCGCGGAAGATGCGCAGCAACATCTGTACCAGCTGATAACTCACTAACATATAACGAGTAGACCTTTGCAGCATGTTAAGAATCCCAACATAAATCGTCGAATAACTTAACAGGTAATCGTTCTTGAAATTACCATAGACACTAGGCACGAAGAAGAGCAAAACCGTTTGACGATCGTAGATGTGGACAGTGGATGAAGAACAAGACCAGGAGCTTTGGTGACGAGGAAATGCAGAACTTCATAGGAAGACGACCATAGGTACCGTTCGAAGGCTACGGCCTCTGCTTCGTCGGCGAAGGCATGGTAGGTGATGAATTTGATAACGGCAGCAGGATGCAACGCTGCGGCTGCAAGAAGGAATCTATTCAATTCTGGGGTTGGGGGTCAGCGATAGCAAGCTTCCACCTAATCGAATGGAAAAGTAAATTTTACAGACGCGCCCCCCAGGAGCCCCCGCTTGTTTGCTCACCACCGAGCCCCGGACTGACTCCCGTCACACCTTGCCACTCACTACCAAAACTCGGCTAGCGACAACTATCGCTCATTCGCACATTTAGACGGCGATGAGAGATTGACTAGGGCTGTTTTCGCCGTACAGTTGGAATCTATAACAGACCAACCGATTTCTTTTAGCGAGGTGCAAAATGAAAAAGGTTCTTTGGCTTCTGTTTGCAGGTACTTTCACAACGTTGATGGCTATTGGCTATGAGGCTCAGGCTGCATCCGCACTATGCCCTCCCGCCCCCCTGACTAAGATCGCCCCAGTTCCACCAACTGTACCGCAGTACGGGCCAAAATTCAAAGTCCCCCCCCCATACCGACCTCCACTTGTTGCCCCAGCCCCGACGGTATTCGTTCAGCCAGCCTCACCTGTAAGAGTTGCCCCTCCCCCCCTGCCACCTGACGGCCAGAAGATCGACTGCAACGTCGTTTACGAGCGTTGCTCAGGCTGTTATCAATCATCAAACTTGCGTGATTGCCTGGTAACTCGATGCAAACTTCAAGATGAATACTGCATTGAAGCGATAATTAAACGGGTTCGGGAGCAAAGGCAAAATTTTTAGGAGCCTGCATCAAAAGTTAGGCAATCCTGCTACGCCAAAACTCCCCATGCGCTAGTGAACCGGGCGAAGGAACCGAGTTCCTCGCGGGAGGCTATCCGGAAGCAGTAGAAGCCCGTGGCGACTTGGCCGCGGCTCTCATCAACCTCAGCCGTCAAAAGTACGGTCCAATGCAGATGGTGGAAGCTGCCAGGCAGCTCGAGCTTGCCACGAAGGAGTTGTGGCGGGTGCCCGGCCCTACTTCCCGAGCGGGCCTGATCTACCAACTCGGGCCAGGCAACCGGGACGCTTATGCGTTGCATGCGTTTCCTGCAAACTTGGTCTTGTTCTCCTCTGAGATCCTGGTCATCGACAAACCCATGAATCGCATCCCGCCCTCGATTCCCTGTACGCAAAAGGGGACTGGCTCCGCAGATGCCAGTCCCCTTCGATAAACGCTCCACTTTATAACCTTCACCCACCTGTGCCGCTTTTCAATCCTTGACCGGGGTTTCACCGACCACCCCATCGCCACTTCGGCGGTTCGCCCTTTGCGTAGCAGACGCCGCAGAGCGCTACCGAAAGTAGCACTACGTAAAGTATGAAGCCGAGCTTGCTCTGCGATGGAGGGAAGAGGTAGCGTCCGGCCGCCAACAGTGCCACGTAGGCGGCGAGGACCAGCCAGCCTTGCCAAGCTACCGGAAATCCCCACCCCCATCCATAACGCTTTGCCGGAAACCAGTATCGTTTGTCGTTCATGGAATTTGCTCCATATACAAGGCGATTCCTGAACTGGGCTTACGACAGCCGGAAGATCTGAACAGTCAAGTCGTAATGCCCTTTCTGACGACCATGTTTACCACCCCCCGCCGTACCTTTTTCCCCGTAATGCGGCGGTAGACCATGGCCAGAAATTTGATGGTGACAACCTTGTGGATATAGGCTTGAGTGAAACGGTAGAGCCATTTTCGCCACCGCGAGGGCTGTCGGCTGCCAAGCAGCAGCGGGCAGTAGTCTGCAAGTTTCAGGGTCAGTCTGCTTCCCGCTGCCGTTTCTTCAACAATGAAGTCGAGCTGTCCCCGGTCGCACTCCTGCTTGTCAACCAGCAGTCCGCCGGAAATGCTCATGGTTATTCGATCTCCTGCGGCGCCCGGTGTGTGCCGTGGTGGCAAAAACTGTATCAGTGCCCAAGAGCTTGCCAGGAGCCGGAATTCGACCCCCTCAGCGGTCTGCACCGGACGGATGACGCCAGCGGTGAAGCGCTGAATATAGCGCAGGTAGCTCTCCAGCAGGTTGGCGGATGAGAAGGGGCGAGAAGAGCCCCCCGGGATCACCACCCATTGGATGGAGAATACGGAGTGGTCAGCCTCAAGAATCTGCTGGCAGGCAATTGTATCGGGGTCAATTTCGGGGAGTCTGTCGGGGCTCATGCCGCACATCCTAACACCAATTGCTCAGAAAATCGTGCAGGCGTTCGATCATCATGTTCATGGGGTCGCTTCACTCTGCGAGAATGCCCGGCGGATATCCTCCATCCGACTCCGGTTTTTCCCCAGGTCCGAATACCCGAGCCGTGAAGCGGATCGCACGTGGACGACCCGTTCCTCCCTGTCCAGCAGGAATTCACCGTCGTCGACAAACAAAGTCGTGCGCAACTCGACCCGCAGATAGCCGGGGCGCTCCTCGACAACCGACGTATCCTTGCGCTGCGCAAGAACCGTTTTCAGCCGAGCAAAAGCGGCGTCAGGATCGCCTGTAAAGGCCAACGGTGCAATCCGGTGCCGCTCGTCGGAAGCCTGACTCGACACGCAATTGGGCGACGCCGGGCAGGCCGACAACCTGCCGTCCCTCACCCCCAGGTTGTTCGGGCGTTCCCCGGCACAGGCTGCCAGCAGCCCCGATAAAGCGCACATGAAGATGCCCCTTCCTCGCAACCCCGCCATCATTGACTCCCCCTGCTGCGCCCTGCCCAGATTGCCAACAGATCCCGCTCGGTGCAGCCTTGGGCCTCATTTCCCTAGGTCAACCGGCTTCTGCTGGCGTCTGGCAGATAGTCAATTAATTGATATGATTCTACCAGATATCTATTCCTGTCTCCATAACTCCTCTGAAACAGAAGGAATCAAGCTGCATGAAAAAGTCTTACGGTTCAATACTAGTTACCGGGGCCACCGGCTTCATCGGCAGGCGCTTAACGCAACGTCTTCTGGAGAGCGGATTTTCGGTACGTTGCATGGTTCGCCGCTCTGCTCACGGGGTACCGGGTGACGTCGAGATTGTTCAGGGAGACCTGCTTGAGCCAGAGACATTGAGTGAAGCTTTAGCCGGGATAGATACGGCGTATTATCTCGTACATTCCATGGCCGGGGGCCGCACCGGTTTTGAACGGCGCGATCGCGAAGCCGCCCAAAATTTTGTTGCTGCGGCCGACAGCGCCAAGGTGCGGCGTGTGATCTACCTGGGGGGACTTGGCGAGACGGGCGACGACCTTTCCGAGCATCTTAAAAGCCGTCTGGCCGTTGCCGATATCCTCAAGAAGGGAACATTTGCGACCACTTTTCTCAGGGCAGCCGTCATCATCGGGGCAGGAGGAGCTTCATTCGAAATGATACGGGCCCTTGTCGAGCATCTTCCGGTCATGATCACCCCCCGCTGGGTGACGACCCGCTGCCAGCCGATTGCTGTGGGTGACGTCATAGATTATCTGGCTGGCTGCCTTACCGATGAGCGCACCTGCGGGAAGACCTTCGATATCGGCGGACCTGACGTGCTGACGTACCGGGAGATGATGGAGCGGTTTGCCCATATCCAGGGGAAAAATCTGTATATCCTGCCCGTGCCGGTGCTGACCCCGAAGCTGTCATCATACTGGGTCGGGCTCATAACACCCGTCCCCCCCTCGGTTTCCATGCCTCTGATCGAAGGGCTGAAAAATGAGGTGATCTGCCGCGACAACACCATCCGGGACCTTATACCCTTGCGGCTGAAACCTTACGATGAAGCCGTTCGCAGCGCCTTGCAGGGGGAATGACCGGATACATAGGCCAGTGCGCATCATCTTCATAGTGAAGCATCTCCGCCGACGCCGAGGGTGCATCACACTAGTGGAATTAGTAGAGGCTTACCTTGGAAGGGCTTTGATGGGGGGGGAGTGTTGCTTATAAAGTAAGGGGCCTAGCCATAACGGCCAAGCCCCTCGTTGCGAAACGTTTACCGGTAACGTCTGTTACTTCTTACCCTTGAGAGTTTCACTTCCCTTCTCAGCAGCACTCTCGGTGGCTTCTTGAGCCATGGTGTCGCCGTCACTTGCCAACTGTTGTGTCTTCTGTAGGGCCTGTTGCGAGATGGTTACCGTGTCGGTCTTAGCAGCCTTAGCGGACTTTTGGTTGTCCTGGCTTACCTGGGCGGTAGCAGCAGCCTGCTCCGTCTTAACCTGAGGATTAACATGAGCGGGATTGGCGGTCACGCTGTTTCCCGAGATAGGGTCAATGCTCATACAAATAACCTCCTTTTTTATATACTGCTTGATCTCCTTATCGGTCGAATCCGGGAAAAACTTGAGCTGGCGAGTATATATTTCTCTAATGCGATACGATCGCTGCGCACATCTGGAGGAGATATGTAGTAAAACGCAAAACGCCTGCTATCGCAGGCTGCTTCGGTGGACAACCTTCGCCTACCTTTTCTTACGCCTACGGCGGATACAACAAAGGCTCCGATTGACACTGGCGTGCCAACCGAAGCCTTGGCGAAGGTTGGTGGAGGTGGCGGGACCCAGCAGAAAGTCCCGACTTGGTTGTGACACTAATACGGTTAATTTTCGTCGTTGACCGGTTCTTCGAAGCTTATCCGGCCAATCTTTCCCGCCCTGAGTTCCCGGAGGAAAGCTTCCGATGCCCGGTGCAGATCTATCTCCCCGCCGGCGATCAAGCACCCCATACGGCGACCGATTTCCTCGATCAAAGCTGAGGACGCGCCCGGCAATTCTACGAGCTTGTAACGGCTCTTGATCAGGTCCGGATAGCGTCGCATCATGTACTCTCCCGCGAACATAGCGACCTTGGTGTAGTCCAGCGCATTGGCACCGATGGCGCCGCTGGCAGCAAGCCGGTAGGCGCCCTCCTGGTCGTCCATATTGGGCCACAACACACCTGGCGTATCGGACAGAACGATCCCTTTGAGGTCGATCTGCTGGTTCACGGTGGTAATGGCCGGCTTGTCCCCTACCTTTGCCATGCTTTTCCCCGCCAGGGTGTTGATCAGCGTCGACTTGCCCACGTTGGGGATGCCGACAACCATGACACGGACCGGGAAGCCCGGCTTGCCGCACTTCGGCGCCAAGTGCTGACAGAGTTTGATCAGCTGTTTTGTATCCGCATGTTGCCTGGCAGACATCGGGAGGACGCTAACCCCGGCCTCCCTTTTAAAATGGCTCACCCAGTCTCTGGTAATGGCAGGGTCGGCCAAGTCGTGTTTGTTGAGGACCTTGATCCACGGTTTGGTGCGACGCAGGGCCTGAAGCTGGTGATTGGAACTCGACAACGGCAGGCGGGCATCAAGGACCTCAACGACCACGTCGATCCTTTTTATCAGGTCTGCAATCTTCTCCAGGGCCTTGCCCATATGTCCGGGATACCATCTAATGGTCATAACTCTTAGCTGTCCTTTTGCGATGTTTTATGAAATAGTCATGTATAGCACAGTTAACCCCGCAGAAGGTTATTATCTCGATCCTGCCCCCCAGACCCTGCACGCGCCTGCAGCTCAGGCACCCATTCCTATACAGTGACATCCCGGTTTCAGCGGGAGGAGCGTTCATGCCATTTTCATCTCTCGGCTTAACGGCGGAGTTACAGCAAGCGATCACCGAGCAGAAGTTCAAGCGTCCTTACCCGATTCAAAAGAGGGTCATTCCCGCCATATTGCAGGGAAGGGATCTTTTGGCCATCGCCAAGAGCGGTTCCGGGAAAACTGCCGGGTTTACCCTGCCGCTTTTGCAGCTCGCCCAATCCCCGCAACCAGGTAAGCGGGGGACGCTTAAGTCCCTGATTCTCGTTCCAACCCGGGAATTGGCCGTCCAGATCGGGGAGGTAGCGCGCCAGTTCGGTCGCCACCTGAGTCCCCGGGTCAAGACCGCTGCGGTGTTTGGCGGAGTTGCTATAAACCCACAGATGGTGGAGTTGAACGGCACGGAATTGCTGGTCGCCACTCCCGGCCGCTTGCTCGATCTGGTTGCCAAGAACAGCGTGCGGCTGTCAATGGTCACCACGCTGGTACTGGACGAAGCCGATAAGTTGCTGGAGAAGGGTTTTCAGGATGAACTAGAGCGTATCTTGGCACTACTTCCCAAAAACCGACAAAACCTCATGTTTTCTGCGACTTTCGGCGAGGATGTGCGGCAACTGGCAAGCGGGTTGCTGCACGATCCGCTGGAGGTTGCGATTAAGGAAGAGGCATCGGAGCCGGATCTGATCGCCCAACAGGTCTATTTGGTCGATGCATCCCGCAAAGGCCCCCTTCTTAGATATCTGATCAAGAGCGGCGATTGGCAGCAGGTGCTGGTCTTTACCGCGTCGCAAAGACGGGCCGACATTGTGGTCAAGAAACTCATCGCCAACGGGATCACCGCCGCCACTTTTCATGGTGGCATGAGCCAAGGGGGACGGACCACCGCTCTTGACGCTTTTAAAGCCGGGACGTTACGGGTGTTGGTGGCCACCGACCTGGCCGCACGAGGCATCGACATCAAGTTTCTACCCCATGTGGTCAACCTCGAACTCCCCCGGTCACCGGCCGACTATATCCACCGTATCGGGAGAACCGGTCGCGCGGAGGCGGCAGGTATCGCCGTATCATTGCTCTGTCCGGAGGATCTGCCACATTTTAAGGTGATTGAAAAGCTGCAGGGGAAGCGTCTGCCCAAAATCGACACTGCCGAGTTGGATCTGGCCGGGTATTGAAACAAAAAGCCCCCGATTTTCCTTTTTGAGGGGAACCAGGGGCTTCGTCGTTTCACCCAGCCTTTGGCGGGGCTTAAATGGTGGACGCGACTGCAAAGAATTCGAACCGAGGCCCAGATGCCATTCGTAGTGGCAATACTGGAAACAGAACCACCACCAAAACATCGAATTGTCGCAAATAAGGTCTTAGAATTATATGGTCTTGGAATGTGCGTTACAGCAATTGCCAAGCGCTTGAACGTAGATCCGAAAACTGTTAAGAAAGCCCTAAGATGGATGCAGAAAATTTAGTTTACCTACGGATCACCTGGAACCCTAACGCCCCTAACGCAACCGGCGTACGTTGCCGTCAAAGCAGAAGACGGGGCGGACGCCTTCAGCGTTTTTAAAGCACCGGATTGGCTATTTCTCTGACACATTTCCCTCTTCGTGTAGTTAGTTTATCCCAGAACGTTCTAGATGAATCGACGTAGTCGAGCGCTCGCGTGCAAATAAAACCGACAACAGCTCTTTTTCTGATATTATATCTTTGTATTTAGACCTGAATTTATTGATAACAAAGTTCTGGGCTCTGTAATAGACATATTCTATTACGTGAACAGTACGGTATTTTCTATAAGCCTCATCCGTTAAGGAAATTGTTATGGAAAATGGCTTAGAAGTCGATGGCTGGAGAAGTCCCTCAAAACTTTTATGTTTATCTATATAATAATCAGTGCCTTCTACAAGTTCTATCTTTTCGTCTTCGTCGGATTTCAATTCATTTGATGTTATGAATACTCTATATCCCGTAACTTCTAAAGGATATTTTCCAACATTTGATAGGTAATGGATAATCCTGTTAGTCTTTTCCTTTTCCTTGACCTGACCAGATTCGGCTTCCATATATTTGAAGTCTACTTTTGGGCTAAAATCGCTTAAAGATTGCATTGCCTCACTCGGCAGCAACTTGTCGGTTGGATCCTGTTTTTTTGCGATAACTGTAGGAATTAGCGTGTTTTTTAGGCTGTTGGGAACTTGAGGTTTATCATTGATTCGGTTTGTTGCTGGGGATTGATTATGCAGTTTGGCATCATCCGGCATAATGATCTTTTTGTCAGTGAATGGATCTTTTGGATTGGCGGTGGGTTTTGCAGGTATGCGCTGGGGCTGTGGAGCCTGAGGAATCGCATAAAAAGCACGCACCGTATAAATCGTAGCTATGACAGTAAAAATTACCCCGATGGTAGTAATAATTCCGATCCAATGCTTGGCTAATTTTCTAACAAGTCTCGCTAAGGGCGATGAAGGAGGTTCTTCTGTTTCAAACGGGTAAGTCTCGTAATTTGTAACCCTGAATTTTGACTCATACCATTTTCTAAATTTCGACCAGAGTGACATGAAAGACTTCCTTTTCATTATTATTCAGCCAACTCTTTATTGAGTTCACGCGTGCGTGAACCGCAGATCTTCTTAAATCGATTATTTTACCGGGTCCTTACAAGTTCGACAAAATCCCATTTTGCCAAAATGACGCAAATGAAGCCATTTGGATAGGTCCTCGTATTGAAAGGCTTATTTCTCGGGATAGATGTTCCAACTGGCTTGATGCGAGGTTTTCTGTACAACACAGTGACATCCTCAGCAAGCCGAATTTATAACGGTTTTGGGCCTGGTCAATGAAAAATAACTTATCATCGTGCCACGACCAACTTACGCCTCTTATTTGGGACATATTCTGTCGCGACTCAGTGCGATAACGAGAATCGTTGTTTACCTGCCCTAGTTTCAGAAGAAAGGTAACTCATGTTTCTGATACCGAATCCCGTTTATGTTAAGTATGTTGCCCATCTCAACAAACGCAAGCTTGCAGGCCCCCCTCGCGCAGGAGTACGTTAGGTGGCTTCGCCTCTACCTCGAATTCTTCAATGAAAAACCGGCCCCGGAATCAAAATCAGAGCGGGTACGTCTACACTCCTCGACAATTCCGCGCCTGGCAACGAGATCCGCGGTGTAGTCCACGAAAGCGCGCTTCGTTCTCCTTTGCTCTATTTCAGCGTCGCGGCGCCGGGCTAATCAGCGCAGGGATAAAATCGTTAATTGGCGATAACACACTCGCCACCATTCGGGCCAAATGGGAGCAGCGGTGGCAGCCGCTACGCGCAAGCCGTGCAGGTCCGAGAGGTTTGAGATCCCGGGTCTCCACGGTGTGAATCGGAGTGCAGTATTGACCCACCTGCCAAATATAATATGGCGCTTTCACGACATGGGTGGGTCATGATCGGCGCCGATCCCGGGTCAAAATCTAAAGTCGATTCACACTGGCCGATGTCGTGACGAGCCGTGACGGAAAACAGGCTCATCTGGCGGGTCTGTTTTTGCCTCATCTTTGCCGCTCCAGTGGTCATTGAATTGCACAAAATCAGTGAGCTGCGGAGCAGATATTACAACAAGTGGAGTAAAAAGCTAAGCGCTATTTGCGATATTCAAACGTAAATTCATGGTGTTATGTTTCTGGACGGAAACTATCTACGGGGCGGCCCTTACCACCCTCCTGCACCAAAGTCAGAGAGGTTCCCAGCAACGACAAGTAACGGCATATAAATTGACAATACCCCAAGAATGTTATAGAAATGCCTAATCATATTGGCATTTCTATGCCATGGTCAGCTTTGGGCCGCGTATATAAGTAGATCTACGACAGGAGGCCAATGTGGTTGATTTTGACAAATTAAGGGTAAAGCCGAAGAAACCAAAGGCCATAGAGCCATTCGAAATATTCCGTCGATTACCCAAACCTGAAGGAATCAATGACCTATATACCAGCCAAGCAGAGGTGCTTCAATCATGGTTTGGTCGTCGTAATGAGCGTGATGTCGTTCTGAAACTGCATACCGGCGGCGGCAAGACGTTGGTTGGTCTTCTGATGGCGCAATCATCGATAAATGAAACCGGAGAGCCGGCATTGTATCTGGCACCAACGGTACAACTTGTGAACCAGACAATTGAAAAGGCTAATGCGCATGGTATTCCCGCAGTGGCCTATCAACCCGGCAAACCGCTGCACGATGATTTCCTCAATGCAAATGCTGTAATGGTTGCAACGTATAAGGCTCTGTTCAATGGGCGCAGTAAGTTTGGACTCCGTGGTAAAAGTAGTCCGATTAGGGTCTCAGCTATCATTCTTGATGATGCTCATGTTGATCTTGCCCAGCAATAACGGACACGAAATTAAGCGGCTTGTCTGGCCTCAAACGCTGCCGGGCTGATGTTGCCATTGGCGCTATGACGGCGGTTACGGTTGTAGTCAACCTCGATGTATTCAAAA
>NZ_JAKLOY010000017.1 GCF_023652955.1 Geomonas sp. Red32
CTTCATCCTTGAACTGCGGAGAGTAACGGTTGCGAGTCTTCTTTTGTGCTTCTGCTTTCTTCACGGATCACCTCTGTCGCGAACTTTACTCGCTTAACAAGGCGTCCGTCAATGGCGGGCAAGATCAAAGAGCCTTTGCAAAGCACGCCCCCGGCCCCATCGCTGCGGCCGGATACCATGGGTTTCCAGGTTGACACAAAGAAGACGAAATCATCGGCCTGCAAATCCCACTCTCTCCAGCATTTTCCCCTCACCCTCCCTTCTCCCTCTTGTACGTTTCCTTGGTCTATCTCATTAATTTAAACTTTGACAGCTATAATGATAATCTGTATAGTCCTTTCCACCTACAAAGCGGTCGCCGAGGAGCAGGCGAAGGGGAACCAATGCCATCAAACCAATCCGGCCATGCTTAGTCGCATAGTTTGCGATTGCCCCCCAAAGACCAACCAGTCCCGAATTAAGTTTTCCTCTAGACGTGGAAGATGGATGGCCTCCTGTGGCGGTTGAGTCATTGCCATTCAGGGTGGTACCTGAAGGTTACGTGGCACTCGTCCCACCTGTTTTTGTAAAGGGCTTGTCAGTTGGCGACGTGATTGAGGTTTCGCTGGAATCTGAGCCTCGCAGAGTCGCATTCTGGCGACATGTAAAGAGATCTGGACACACTACAATCTGGTTACTGCGATTGTGCCGATCCGCCACCATCGAAGCAGTTCTTACAGAACTTCGGGGGCTTGGCTGTAACACAGTGGGACTCGAAAAGTTAGGAACCTACTCAGTCGATGTCCCAGAGACGGTTCAGATTGAAACCGTGGATGTAGTACTTGCGAACTTGGACGCTGATTCGGTTGCTGTGGCGTTTCCGTCTATGCGCCATCAAGACTAAAGAGCAGGGGCTAGAATTGGCAAAAGCCACAGGTATCAGGCACCATTTAATGTGACTCCCGAATGTGAAGATAAACCGAAGGGGCAACCGCCCTCTAATCTGCCGCCGAAATAGATGGGGTGATGCCAACAATGCGCGTGGACCAGGTCTCCGCGATTGTGAGAGTTGACAAGAGCTGGAAGGAGCTTGGCGCTACGCCGGTCACGCCGCGCCGTTGTAAGCGATGAGAGTGGCCCCAAAAGAAGACAGGACAAAAACTGCATGAATAGATATGACGGGGCCGACATGGAAGTTAACTTGAACGTTTGAAGTTCGGTCTAAGTTTGAAGGCAGGAGATCTTAATGACGTACATGATGCTTGTGATCATAGGTAACGTCGCATTTGGGCTGGCTTTGGCAAGACTGAAGGTTAGACACGTGGAGTTGTATCAAAAGGAGTTCAAGGGCTTGAGGTTTGGCTCCGTCAAAGAACTTGCTCGAATGGTCGACGTCACCATTAACCCTATGAAGTACGGATTACAGGACACACTATTTCGCTTTCTAGGCGGTATCTTCACCCTAACCTTCATCAGCTTCCTTATCGCTATCTTTACCGACTTATTGAGAAGGCATTGAGCCTCCACGAGGCCGGCAATGGGACCGGGTGTTGATAAATTGATAACTTGGGAAGAAGGGGCCGACTGAAAAACCGAGGTACTCGCGACCATTTAATCTGATGCCGAGATTGAATAAATGAGTCCAACCATGCGCGTGGACCAGGTCACGGCGATTGATAAGAGTGGGCAAAAGCTGGAGGGAGTTGGGCGCTCCGCCGGTCACGCCGCGCCGTTGTAAGGAACATAGGATAAAGAAATGCCATGGATCGAACGGAACCGGCCAACATTTTATAGCTACGCATCGGCGTTTCTCTCCGCTTGCGGGTGGAGCGCTTGTCTTGGCGGATACTTCTGGGCGTACTTTAAAGTTGTTAATATCGCTGGCACTGTGATTCCGAACGACACCTTCGTTGCTGCGTTTTTTACGTTGGTTGGCGCCGCAATATCGGCAATGGGCTTCTTGTGTGGGTTAGTAGCCTTCGGGCTAAAAGTCCGCAGTAAGGTTCTTATTGTTTCACTCGCATTAAACGGAATGCTGGCCATTCCTATAGGAGTGAGCCTGTTAATCGGCTCGATAAAAAATTGAACGACAGAGTTTGAAGCGACTCCGGCCTTTAATCATCCCCTACTGTGAGAAGTTACGCCAACGATGACAACCCTGAAAAAGGCGGGGCGGGGCGTTGAAAGGTTAGGCAAATTACAACAAAGGAGGTGGACCGGTCTCCGCACAATTGAATGCGGGAGTAAGCGTGTGAAAGTTATGCGCTCCGCCGGTCACCTTCCGCCGTTGGCGAGGAAAAAGAGAAGCATGGAATATTTATGAAACTCTTCGCTAGGTTGTATTCTATTGTGTTCGGTGGTGCTACGTTGTGGGCATGGATCACTTACTTTTCCTACCGAAATTCTACTCAGGAACATTTGCTTCCGGGTATTGTCCTAAATATCTTAACCCTACCATCCTCTCTCTTGATGGAGAAACTCATTGTTCGGTTTCCTTGTATCCTAAATAGTACGACCTCCATGTTGTCGCTGGTAACCGCGCTAGGTTTTTTCCAAATCCTATCAGTGTGGCTATTGACGAAGTGGAGCGCAGAGCGTTAAGAGGACTAAGATTTGGAAACCTGTAGGGACAGGCATTGATAAATTGGTAACTTGGGAAGGAAATGTCCCAACAAAGCGGGTGGACCAGGTCTCCGCGGCTGATGAGAGTTGGTGAAAGCTGGTGGGAGCTGGGCGCTACGCCGGTCACCCCGCGCCGTTGTACGAGATAAGAATGGGACCCCATGAAAATCCCAAACTCCATAATTGAAAAGGCAATTGCCATCGTCAGATCGGTTGTTGCTGGTACCGAAATAGAGGTTCAGGCCGAAATCCAGGACGAGGGAGCCTTTCTTCTTATCATTGCAGCACTTCCAATTGAAAATGCAGAAGTGATAAGGACAGACGCACTGATGTCATACGAAACACAACTTCTTCTGCAGTTGCCCCCTCTCATAAGACCGAAGGACAATGGCGACTATTCATGGATGGTGGTCTTCACCGAGAACGGAAAGGTAGTCCATGCGGTTATGGATACTGCGGATTTAACAACAGGCACGAAATGACCGAATGAAGCGACCATCAAGAAGTCGGGGCGAGGCGTTAAAAGGTTAGGCAAATTACAACAAAGGAGGTGGACCGGTCTCCGCAAGTAACTGAAAGTGGGGATAAGCGTGTGAGAGCTTGGCGCTCCGCCGGTCACCTTCCGCCGTTGGCAAGGATAATTCGTGAGCACAAAAAACCACTCAACCAAAAAGGAAGCAGCAATCATGCGACCGTATTGGAAGGTGGTGGCCGCATTCATGTTCATGTCCTTTTTGTTGAACTGCTTGTTTTTGTGCACCGTTTTAACTCACTTCAATACATTTAATGGCGCGCCATTAGCTGA
>NZ_JAKLOY010000018.1 GCF_023652955.1 Geomonas sp. Red32
CTTCATCCTTGAACTGCGGAGAGTAACGGTTGCGAGTCTTCTTTTGTGCTTCTGCTTTCTTCACGGATCACCTCTGTCGCGAACTTTACTCGCTTAACAAGGCGTCCGTCAATGGCGGGCAAGATCATACATCGCTGCACCCACTGCCAATGAAATCACAATGACGATAGGTGCATCTATCCAAATTTTCCGAGTAATATTCATTTATTCTTTCCCATCCAACGGCTGCAGGTGAGCGGCGGAGCGGCCCATCTTACTCAAGCTATTCCACCTGCACCATCCCGCGAAGACCGTCTCCACCTGTATTTGTTGGGCGTTCTTCCTTCAATGTCTGCCAGAGATTGGCCGGTGGTATTTTGTTATTGCTTAATCTCAATAACTCCTAAACCATCGGCAGGGACATAAGGAGCACCGTAAAACACCTTGTAGGTTCCAGGAGGTGCACCATCAAGGTCGGCGTAGTGTAATGGTTCTGCACTGACGCCTTTTTCTGCAATCTGTGTTTTGACCACTATCAGAATTGCTGTTCCTTCCCTTTTACAATCAATCTTCCTCACTGACTGCCCAGAATTCATCATGATTGGTTTGGTAGTTATCGTTGTTAATCCAGAGACGTCATACTCTACCGGCAGCAGTAGTTTTCCTTCCCTTTTGACCGGAGCCAACACCCGAAGCCCGCCGGTCTTTTGGATAAATTCCCAATCTCTTACTTCCGAGGTAAACCACCCCATCACACCGGCGTGCGCTGTCGTCATGAAGATCAAAATCGCCGTGGTGTCAGAAATAGCCTTTTCATACTTTGTTCCTGTCCAACGGATCGAGGGTGACCAGCGGAGCGCTCTCGCTTTCGTTCACTTATGCCATCTCACCAATACTGCGTAGTCTGGTCTACCCGAGTGGTTGTAACTTCTTCCTAGCGAGTTGCCAATAAGGAATATCCGGTCCCTTCGACAGCTTATAACTTTCTAAGCCTATCCCTACGGTCTGTCCCCCAAATTACGAGGGGTTTCCTTTTGTGCCTTTCGTGCATTTTTGAGGCAATGCCAGGTTCACCTTAAAACCAACTAAACCAATCGAGAACGTTCTCTATGAATTTAACACCGAAAACAGCCCCAATCACTACAAATCCCAAGACTGTTGACAGCAATCCTATTTTGGAGGTGTCATGAAACTCGGCTTTGGATAGGTTTAAGACATAAGCACCGACAACCAAGCAGCCGACGATCAGCCCGAAAAAGGCACCTCCGCACCTGTTGAATAGTTTTCCATCCTTATCGTCATTATCCATGTAAAGTTTTCCCCTGCATCCCAACGGTTCGACGCTTGAGCTGCGGACAAGCTTTATCCGTCCGGTCACGGTCTGAGCGGCAGGTTAGGCTGATTGTTCTGAAGCTTTTAGTCGATTTGAGAAGCGCCAAATTTTTACCCAGTAAATAATCCAGCAAATTACCGCAGGAAGCCCTGCAACTACGAGCAAATCAAAATAGCGATACGGAATCATAGCAACTACAATAAGAATACTTGCGGCGAGTCCTATAGTCTTACCAGGTGCCTTGTCTGCCTCTATGCCTCGTTTTAAAAATTCGTTATGAAGACTTTCAGCTAGTTTCACGACTACCACAAACTCCCACAAAAAAGTAAAAAACGGAATGATAAGGAGCCATACTAGATTTGGAGACAATGTGCGGGACTTCGGTGAGCACAGCAATATGGCCCTTCTTAGAGTCAGAATGAATGGTATACAGGCAACCGTGCTCAGAACTAAGTTAATTAGAGTAGCACTCATTTTTTCCATTGAGTAAGTCAGTTTATTGATTTATCGCGCTAACAGCGGTGGCTGACCGGCGGAGCGCCAAACTTTCATTGACTATTCCCGCTCCCTACTACCGCGAGTCCGGTCCAGCCCCTTGGTTGTAACCTGCCTAACCTTCCAACGTCTCGCGCTGTCTTCTCTATGTGTATTATCTTTTGCAGAATTTTCGCTGTCCGGGATTAAAGGCTGGAGTCACTTTCAATTTTGAACGTACCATGTCGGCGTTCCTTCAAATGTTGGAATCGACTTTCGTGGTGACGCTGTTCAATGAACCCGTCCCTTCCAGTATAAGAAACTCGCCACCAGTAACACCACATACCCGAAAAGTACCTTCACCAAAAGTGGCTGCCAATCTGCTTTGACCTCCTTTAGAGGTCTCTTTTTGTAGAAAATTTCACTGATGATGGTTCCAACGACCATAGAGAAAAAAATGAAACTGAAAGCTTTAATAGGTCCAAGCATTTTGAGGTCCTTACCAATGTCCTTATTCTAGGAGCGTACAACGGCGGAAGTTGACCGGCCGGTTTTCGTCAGGTCCATCTCCCTTGGTTGGAGCATTGGACCTTCGCATCAGCATTTATATGTTACATGAGTTACTAGCATCCCCTCAGCCTCCTCACTTGCTCCTGTCATCAGTCTGAAGTTTTGGAAGTACAAATTTTTGTGTACCTTTTTGTTAGTTCTGGTTTTATCAGAAAGTAAGTCGCCAACAACATTCCTAGCATTATTAAATTTAGACAAAAGTATGTAGGTAATTTACCAAACTGATCAATCGAGTACCATATTGTTATTGCATCGGGTATGACAATGAACGAGGCTAAGAACGCAACTATGGAAGCTAAAAAAGCAACAAAAAACCTTAACGCTTTTGACGTATTTACAAGTCGCGCAGGTATTAGGATGGGAACGATCAGCGGAATAAAAATGGAACAGAAAGCCAAAAAGACATTCAGCGCAAACTGAGATCGGACGATCATGTGTCTAGTTCCAATTGCGTTGTATAACACCGCTGATATGTCATACGCCATATAAGACGCGGAGAGTCCGCATAACGTAGCGATAACGGCCACAGCAACTCTATCGTTTCTTCCCAAAGGTTTTCCTTCTTCCCGTCCAACGGGTTGCAGGTGAGCGGCGAAGCGGCTTAACTTTCATAAACTTTGCCGACTTCACCGTACCGCGGAGACCGCCTCCACCTGTTGTGGTTGGCACCTTTCTTCAGGTGTAAGCCTCA
>NZ_JAKLOY010000002.1 GCF_023652955.1 Geomonas sp. Red32
TGAGGCTTACACCTGAAGAAAGGTGCCAACCACAACAGGTGGAGGCGGTCTCCGCGGTACGGTGAAGTCGGCAAAGTTTATGAAAGTTAAGCCGCTTCGCCGCTCACCTGCAACCCGTTGGACGGGATGAACCTGTAGGCGAGTGGTCCTGTTCCTGCCTCGACCTGTACTATCCGAAAAAGAAAGATCTGTATGTGCCTTCTATTTATTGCGCAAATAGCACCAGATGCTCCAGCCCGAGTAAGTGCTCGACGACTGTCGGAAGTCTCTGGTCTTCGTATTCAGAAAATAAAAGTTTCTGGCGGTGGATCTGCATTGCATTTTTCAACAACAGGGGACTGCTCTTGTGGGCTGCTCGCAGACCATTATGAAATTGACGCTCCGATCTGGAAACTCGAAGAACGATATTTACCTGCGTTGGTTAAGGCATTGGAAGTTCTTGGCAGAGTAAGTAAAAAATTTAAAATGGTAGCAAAGTTTTTGGGAGGCGAAGTAGAGGAGACTCAGGCTTCTATCCAGTTGGAAGAGTTGCTTGATGCCGTCCTCCACAACCGTGTGCAAAACAATGTCGTGTACACGGTGACTTACGAAAGCCAAAAAGGAGCAGGCGGAAAAAGCTGAGGGGCCTCAGATGGGCTGGTAGCTTACGTAGGTCTTCGGAGCGAAAGAAGTAATCCCAACAAAAAAGTTGGACCGGTCCCAAAGCGGCCGGTCAACTTCCAGCCGTTGTGGGGGGCGATGGGACCGGGTGTTGATATGTGAATAACTTTCCTTTCCCGCCGGGGGGAAAGGTTACAAGAAGGGAGAGATGAAGTTGAGAAGGATTCTAATCGTCACCTTGGTAGCTGCAGCCTACCTCCTGGTCGTTTCCGTCATTCTCGTTTTTCTACCATTTTCAACTGCGCCGAAGCTTTTGCGGGCGGTCATTCCCCAGAGTCATACTGCGGCTCTCTTTTGGATGAAGCTCCGTCACATCGCTGTCGTTGGACTGGTTGCGGGGTTGGTTATGAAGTTGCCGGGTGCGGTGCGACATGATCAGAGAAAGGTGTTGACCGACTCTCTTGCGATCGGGACCGTTGCCGTCCTGTGGGGGATCTTTTTCAGGTCGATTCTCATCGGAAGTGCCGGCACCAGTTGGATTGAAATCACCGACTACCTAACGGTGTGGGCGGCCGTTCCGTTTTGGGCGTTGCTTCGGGTTACCACGAGGCCGAATCGGGCTACCTAGAGCGTGGTAAAAGAAGGCGGCGCCAATGCTTTTAGGATGTCATTCCGGGGACATAATCGGATTAAAGGACACATGAAGAACTGAAACACAGTCTTCAAGGAGTGAAGAAGTTATCGGCATTTTGTCTCCGGGGATTCCCACTTCGTTGAGTTAGTAGGGGCAGGTGGCGGGTAGTTGGTCCGGGGAGGGGCGACACTGATATGAGATGGTTACTTATTGCATTAACGCTTTGCTTGCTTATTCTGTATTTCTTGCTGCCGGCGCCTTACTTGAGCGAGCATGAATCCTCTCCACAACAGGACTCGCAGGTTGATGCGAGCAAGTCGGTGAGCCAGGAGGCTCAGCAATCGCCTACGGCTTCTCCTAGACCACCGACACCGGCGCCTATCAAAGAGTACTACGTACGAACAGATAAAAACGGTGTCATCCATCTGGGTAATACCAAGGGTGGTTCGACAGAGGCGCCGCGTCCTGAGATGCCAAAGAAAGTTGAGCCGCCGGTTTCCCCGACCAGGAATCAAGCAGTGCCTCCGTATGTCACTCCGCCGGTATATCAACAGGTAGCGCAGGGGAGGAGTGGGCAGCAAAAAGCAGTCCCGCCGAATATAACCTTGGCTATGAATGCTGCTGCAAATGCTAATTCAGGTCTCAACGCCTTCGAATCTTGTCGGTGTAAAAACGGGCTGGCAACGAACGGCGACTCAATGCAGGAGGTGATGCAGAAGTGCGACGAACCTGTTGCAAAAAGCGCTTCCTATAGAAGCGGGTGTGCTGAGATCTGGCTCTACAATTTCGGCCCCAACGAGTTCATGCAAGCTGTTTGCTTCCACCGTGGTCGTGTGAGCAAGGTTATCAGCCTTGATCACGGCTACTGATCCACAACGAAGTTCTGAAGGTGCACTTCCCAGAGGGAAGAATGCTGCTTGCTAAAATTATTTATTGGACGACGATGGCAATTCTTTTTTGCGTGCTGGTTAATATTGCCATGGTCGTTGTACTATCGAAGCGGGGGAGGGAGATTATGCTGAAGGCTTCCGTCATTTTAGTGATGCTCTGTCTGCATTTCAATGCCGCTGAAGCGCAGGAGTCAACCTCTCTTCCGGAACCATTTAAAGGTTATAACAAGGTCAGTGTCAGGGACGCTAGCTACCTTGGACCAACGGTGCTCATAGACCCGTCTCTCAAATATAAAAAGATTCACCAGGAGCCAGAGCCGGGCGTTGAGGGAGACTTTTCAGATGATGACTCATATCTGGAGTTCAAATGTGGCAATAATACTTTGCAAATCGGGTTCACTAACGGTCTGAGCGAAGATCCCACCTTCATCTTGCGTACCTCGGTTGGCCCCAAGAAACAAACGGTCACTGCCGATGGCACCTATCTCGCCATATCTAACAGCTGTTTCATCTACATCTCCGGTAATAGCAACCAGTTTTACAACGTAAGGCGAAAGTTCACGGTGAATTCGAAAGGTATAAGGGAAGTGCGCCAACCGTTGTATTTGGTCGATGAAGTCTGCGTAGCGTCGGCGCCAGTTGACTTGCGGACACAAAAATGTGGCAAAGGTGAGAGTGTCGCGAAAATACCTAAAGGCGAAAAGGTTCAAATACTTCTCGCTGAACGGTATTACCACGACGAAGATGGCGCTTCTACCCCAGCATGTCAAGACAGTGGCCTGGGCGTCTTCCCTTATGAAAATTACCTGGTTCGTTCACAGTTCGGTTTGGTCGGTTGGGTTGCGAACTCCGCTGGGTCTATCGCTGGCGAGCCCGGAAATCCTTTGTCATGCATCATCATGAATGGGGATTGATGGCCAGTCAGGAGCAAAGGCTGGGGTCAGGCTTGCAATGTTGCAATCTTTAGCGGTGACTTTGCAACTATGAAAGCCTGACCCCAGTTTCGCCCCCCATGCCGAGACAAGCGAGACTCGATCTGATGAGAGGTGGGGACATGCGATTGGCACCGTCTGACCACCGATTAACCACCTACAAGGGGGATCCCCATGACGACAAATAATAAAACAGTGAATGATGCCAAGCTTGGCGGTCGGTTTACGTTCTCCGGCACATCATTGTCGGCCCAACGAATAGGCTATGGCGCGATGCAGCTCGCAGGGCCCGGGGTATTCGGCCCGCCCAAGGATCATGACGCGGCGTTGGCTGTACTGCGCGAAGCCGTGGCGAGCGGAGTAAACCATATTGACACTAGCGATTTCTATGGCCCCCACGTCACCAACCAGTTGATCCGCGAGGCGCTGCATCCCTATCCCGAGGACCTCGTCATTGTTACCAAGGTCGGTGCCCGACGCGGCAAGGAAGGATCATGGTTGCCGGCTTTCTCACGCGAAGAACTAACACAGGCGGTTCACGATAACCTGCGCAACCTGGGCCTCGATGTGCTGGAGATCGTCAACCTCCGCGCCATGTTCGACGTGCATGGGCCTGCCGAAGGATCAATCGAAGCGCCGCTAACGGTTCTAGCCGAGCTCCAGCAAAAGGGCTTAATACGCCACATCGGTCTCAGCAATGTCACCCCCGCGCAGATTGAGGAAGGACGTCGGATTGTGCCGATTGTTTGCGTGCAGAACTTTTACAATATCGCTAACCGAAATGATGATGGCCTAATCGATTCTCTCGCTGCACAGGACATCCCTTACGTGCCTTTTTTCCCACTTGGTGGGTTCACGCCGCTACAATCGTCCACTCTTTTGGAGATTGCGGGCCAGCTTCAGGCTACGCCTATGCAAGTCGCGCTGGCGTGGCTACTGCACCGGTCGCCCAATATTTTGTTGATCCCTGGCACGTCGTCGGTCGCTCATCTCCGTGAGAACCTGGCGGCTGGTGAGTTGACGCTGTCACCCGAAACCCTGAAGAAACTGGATCGTATTGCCGCAACGACGGTGGCGCCGATGCATTGAGTACAGGAGTGCAAATAACTTTGGAGAACCTTGGTAAGTTGCGTCAGGTGCCGAGGTATCAAGAACTACGGCTTCAGCAACCTCAGATCGCTTGCTGATTCTACGGTGTTGGTCAGAGCGGGTGAGAGCCGATCGAGCCGACTGAAGTCGGGATAAAGGGCGAAACCGGTTCGTAAGAGTTGACGGAAGGCTATTGTCAACAGGACGCAGCACCGGACAAGCCGGTGTGCTTAGCGTTGGGCGAAAACCAGCACCAAAACCATATCGGGTATGACATGGACAAGATTACGCTTGGCAACATCTAATTCACTCCCGACAGCTTGAACGAATTTGATGTCCAGCAAATCATAGTTTCCATACCCGCTAGCCCTGTAGGGGATAGGAGAGTAAGTGTCTATAGTTGTCCGTACTTCTGTTGTCGTTTTTGGAATGGTTTTGTTGCTGTCCCTTTCAGCTCACAAGGGTTTTGGCGCCGATCAGCTTCCTGCGAGCGGCAGTGACGAGGACCAGGACGTTGAACTGTCCTGCCCCAAAGAAGACTCGTACATCGTCAAGGATAAGGGAACAAAGAAAAAGCTGCAGATTTGCTACTCTCCGAACGGCAGTCAAAACGGCGACATTTACGTGATGTTGGAGGAGGGTAAAAACAGCAGATCTGTACTCAGCGCCGGAGGCAGTGCGGCCGGATTCGCCCCCGGCAAGGCGGCCTATCCCGACATCGAGGTGTCCTGGCACTTCTCAGCAGATGAATCCCCTTCCACGCGGTACATCTGGAACGGTCATAATTATGAAGAACAAGCCGCGAAACCGGTGAAAAAGAGGGCAAAGAAGGCGCTCGAACTGTATAAATCAGGCAAAGTTGAGGAGGCAATCAAAATATGGGAGGAGGCTTACCAGCAGAGTGCAGCAAGTCTGTCCGCTGAGGACTACAACAACCTCGGGTTTGCCTATTATACCGTTGCAAAGCGTCAGAACTCTGCGGAAAACTACGTCAAGGCTCACACCTACCTCGATATTGCCCTGCAAGCTCAGCCAAAAAGGTGGACAGCGCATCTGAACCTCGCCGACCTCTATGCAGAGGAAAAGATGTTCACGGCCGCTATTGAGGAGTATCAAAAGGTTTTGGAACTGAAGCCTGATTACAAACACGCTGCAGCACTGCGGGATAAGATTTCTCAACTGAAGCTCGAACCGAGAGAGGTGGGGGTTGAGGTCGTGGCGCTGCGGCACGAGTCTGGGGGGAAGAACATTACCTTTACCAGGCTGGATGAACACAAGGTCATGAATAGAGGCTATTTCGAGAACGGGAAAACCAGATTTGAGGTCGTTCTTCTTGACGGCGCGGAAGACGGACCCTACCGAAGCTGGTTCGAGAACGGTCAGTTGTCTGTTCGCGGGACGCAGCGCATGGGAAAAGCGATCGGGACCTGGGAGTATTTTGATACAGCGGGGGAAGTAAGTCAGGTTCTTGTTCATTACCCCGATGGGTCCCTCAAGGACGTGACGCCGAAGCGATAGGCCAACCATCGGATGGTGCGGTGCCCCCCGCACACCCTCTACGCGTTGGAAGAAATCGAAAATACAAATATAGGCGGAGCGGAGAGAGACGTAGTTACTAACTTAAGTAACGCGGCCGTCAGGAGGCTCTCCAGCTATTCACAAATTCATAACTTTGCCGCAACACCACCGCGTTGAAATGGAGCCCAGATGAAATTTTCAGCAGAGGATAGCGACTCACCGACGACGGACTGGTCCGTCTCCGACGATTTGGCCGAAGAGAAACTCAAGGGTCTGAAAAAGTCATCCAAGGTCCTTGTTGGGTTCTGGCGGCGCTTTTTTGCGGACTTCCTGGACGCAATAATTCTCGGTATCCCAGGTTACGGAGTCGGGTACCTGTTCAGATACCGCATCAGCGCCATGGGAATACACGCCATATGGATCGGCCTGACCTGCAGCTTCCTTTACTATGGACTTCAGCATACCAGGCTTTGTGGTGGCCAGACTCCCGGCAAACGCCTGCTTGGCATCCAGGTCCTGCGTCGGGATGGAGAGTATCTGGGTTTCGGAAAATCCTTCCTTAGATACCTGGTTGTATCGTTCATTTTTTACAACGGGATGTATGGAAGCCTCCTCAGGTATATCCCCGATTCGACGATGATGGCCGTTGGTACCGTCTATATCCTGGTTGTTATTTGGGCTTTCTTCGCTTGTTTCCTTATGATCCCATTGCATCCGCTTAAGCGAGGACTGCACGATATGGCCGCAGATAGCATCGTGGTCTATAAAGATTGTTTTGACACTGAGACCCTGAACCGCTTGGAGGATTCCGCGAAAACGAAGCGCGCTTTGGTTATATTGACTGCAGTGTCCTGTCTCTTCGCTGGGGCTTTCGTGTGGGGGGTACAGAAGATCACTTCTGGGCATCCTGGTGACATGGCAGAAATGGGTGAAATTCAGGAGTATCTGGCAACGCAATACGACGGTGTTCAGGTAAGAGCCAACACCTTCAATGGCAAGGCGCAATCCTTGGCAGTGATAGTATATGTTCCCTTGGCCACATTCGATCAGAAACCAGAAAGGGAACGAATCCGGCAAGAAATCCTCAACAAGGTCAGTACGAAATTCAAGGATCTTGACCGGTTCGGCAAATTGCGAGTAGCTATTTCTTCTGGCTTCTGCCTTGGAATTGCCAATTATAATGTTGCAGACTGAGGGAGAGCTCCGGAGGGTCAGGGGCAAAGCAAGGGGGACGGTCAGTTGCATGCGTTTCTCCATGCAGGGCCGGTCTCGCCATCACGATGAAGGGTAGGTAAACGCATAGAACGCATGACCGTCCCTTCGACGTCCCCGAACGACGAGGTAACATAGCCAGGGCGTCCAACAGAGGCGTCCTTTGAGAATGCCCGAGCCGGATGAAGGGGAAACTTTCAAGTCCGGGTCTTAGGGGGGGGAGGGAGCCGCAAGGCTTCCGACCTACCCGGTGCAATATGAGGAAAATTATGGTAAAGCGCAAGCCAAAGACGAATAAAGCCAAAAGAGACATTACTGCTGGCTATTACGTTGTCGCTTTCGTGGATCTGCTCGGACAGCAAGGACATTTACGGAACTTGAAGGGACTTCCAGACAAGTCGGAACCAGCTGAGATGCAAGAGTTTATAAAGGCTCTTAAGAACACTTATGGTGTCGTTACTGGGATGCGGAAGTCTTTCTCCGAGTTCTTCACTGGATTCGCAAAAGAAAACCCATGGGCTGCGAAACTAAGACCTGATCAGCGGAAACTCTACAACCAGCTCACTAGCGAGCCGATCCAGTTTCAAAAGTTTTCTGATTCGGCCGTCGTGTATCTCCCATTAAGGACTAATAGATTCAAGGTCCCATGTAGCGGTATCTTTGGGGTGCTTGGTGCTACGGCAAGCACCCTGATTTTTTCACTTGCCGGTGGGCATCCTGTGCGCGGTGGAATCGATTTGGGCGTAGGGCTAGAAATTTCAAGAGGAGAGTTTTACGGTTCTGCCCTTGCCCGTGCCCACACGCTAGAATCTAAAGTGGCGTCATATCCAAGGGTGGTCGTGGGGCAGGAGTTGGTAAGTTACTTGACTCATACTGCACAGCAAAACCCAATTGACATCTACGGTCAAGCGAACAAAGATGCGGCCAAAATTTGTTTAGATCTTCTGGCCATTGACGAGGACGGATGTGTATTTATCGACTTTCTCGGTGCTGGTTGCAAAGAGCACATGACAACTGCATTACCTCCAGAGATAGTACAAGTTTGCTACGGCTTTGTATGCAACGAGCTAACAACTCATGAGCATAGAAAGGATGACAAGCTGATTCGAAGATATAAAATGCTGAAAAGTTACATAGAATCTCGGTTATCCCTGTGGCAATGAAAAGGAATTACAAAAAAATGTCAGAGCCAAACCGTTAGACCCAGCCGCCGGAAAAAGGTGGACTGGCGGGGTCAACGGCTGGCAGTTGTACGAGAGGAAAATGAATGACCATAGCTAATTTAATGCAGTCTGTGCCATCTCAAGCCTGGATTGCTCTAGCGACGGCAATTTTGTCATCAGGGATGACCCTTCTGGGTGTGTGGCTATCAAACCGTGCTACAAATCAAAGGCTTAAACTGCAATTGGAGCATGACCAAAAAATAAAGCATGAGGATCTCGTACGGAATCGACTCGAAGAGCTTTACGTTGAATCGAAGAGATACCTGAATCATCTCTGCTCCCACTACTTCCCCTACCGTCAAGTTATGCAAGGAGAGCTAACCTTCAACCAAGCACTGGACATGACGATTAGTAGTGGCGAAAAGGTGAAATTTGACCCAAACAGAGTGACACTGCTCATTCACATGTATTTCCCCGAAGTTCAACCAGCTTTCGATGACATAATGATCGTACGGGAACAACTAAATGAAATCATAAATGGCTACAAATGGCAGTACAAAAGTGGAAATACGGACGGAAGAAAATGGTTGCAGGCGTTTCAACCGCTGTTGGAGTTGCTTTCAAAAAAATGCGGAGACTTCGATGGCGAAGTCGTGAAGCTGAAGGATCGATGCACATCTATCGGCTCCACGGGTTCGCTTCGCGCCCCGTAAGCCTCAGCCTCTTGGGCAAACGGATCTGCTTAACTAGAATTAGAAGATTTTGGCGCGCACCTCGGCACCATACAACATTTATATTCAAGGGACGACTCATGGACTCTGAACTTCTAAAAACTATCACGTCAATTTCAACTGATGCTATAAAGATTATCGGCCCCGCTGCAATAACAGCTTTTGTTGGTTTTAAGGCGGGCAAGGTTCAACTTGAACTCAAAATTGCTGAAGTAGAACGCAATAATAGGTTTAAAGCACATGAATTGTTATTTAATTACTACAAGGACTGGCAAAGCCATGTAACAATGCGATACGATCAATTAGTAGAAATGTTTGGAACCATCTCTGGAGTGATAGCAGCTAGTAAAGATAAGGAAGAATTTCCTCTCAACACATACGTTCTGAAGTGCTTCGGCTCTTATGTAAAGTCCGCTCCATATGATGTTGATATTGCGATACGAGATTTTGACACCTTAAAGTTAGAATATCAATTGGAATATGAAATACTACAGGAACATAAACGATTAGCTGCGTCTTTACGCAGAATGGGTGATTTGGACCAGATATTTAGGACTATAGCAGATCTGATAGAAATATACGGCCACATCCACAGATGCGCTAATTTAATAGTAGGCGCGCAAGCAAAAATGGCATTAAATCCATATATATCTGGCAACCCCAATAACAGTCTTTGAGGAGTTGAAAGCAAACGTCCAACCCGCGCAAGCAAGGGGCAAAGCAAGGGGACGGTCATGCGTTGCATGCGTTTCTCTATGCAGGGCCGGTCTCGCCATCACGATGAAGGGTAGGTAAACGCATAGAACGCATGACCGTCCCCTTCGACGTCCGCCATTTACGAATCGAGGAGCAAGGATGAAATACACCACCTTCGTGTCGCAGTCCCTCCAAATGATTCGCTATGTCATATTGCTTGTCATCTTGTCCCTACTTGCCGCCACTGCGTTCGCACAAGGTGATGGTGCCAATAACGTAAAGGACAGTAAGAGCTATAAATTGCCAAGCAATATTAAGCTGTACTTCGAGGATAAGTATCAGAGCTTGGACGATATTATCTCTACTCTGCAGGAAACACCGAACGGTCCTTTGGGTCGGCTGCTTCTGAGCGGGAAACTGGTGCTGAAGAATGCACCGAATGCGGAGCCAGAGACAACGGAACCCCTAAGCGAGCGGGCGCGGCGGGTCGCAAGGCAGTTCATTGCACAGGAGGCTTCTTTCCTCGGCATCGAGAACCTGGGCGAGATACGGGAGAGGAAAACCTTCCAGGATGACTACGGCAACAACTTCACCTATGTGCTGCTCGACAGGTATATCGATGGGGTACCGGCGGAAAGCGGGGATTTTCGTTTCCTCGTCGATCCTGCAGGAAACATCGTCAGCGCACAAATTGAGCTGATTCCTTCCCCGCCCGAGCTGTACGCGGCGGCAAAGAAAAAACATCTTCCGGAAAAGAAGGTCATGGAGATCGTGGTAAAGGACCTGACGGACGCCGGCGAGAATGTGAAAGCGTTGAAGCTCAATCTTCTTCGAAAGTATGCGAAGCCGAAGCCCCCTTACGTCCGCTACGGGGTTACGGTGGTGTTGCCCGGAGTCCCCTCCAAGAAAATCAGTTTTCAGATCGATGCCATAACTGGCGAAATAATCACAAAAGCTGTGCATCACAAGGTGATGTGACTCCGGCGCGGCCGCGAAGATATTACGGGATGAATTCCAACAACGGAGTTGGACCGAGGCAAAGCACTGGGGGAATGAGGGGGACGCCCATGCTTTTATGCGTTTCTCCTTTCCCAAGACGGCAGTAACGCATAATTACATGGGATGTCCCCCTTCTTGGCCCAAGGCGGGGGCAACCGGACACGGGCGTTGTATATCCAGTGACCGTAAAGAATTGAGTGAGGAACATCATGAACTACAGGAAATCGGTTCTGCTTCTGGCGCTCCTTCTCCTTCCGTTTACCGGCACCTCGCGGGAGGCCTGCAGCGCAGTGACCGAGCAGGAGGTTGGCCGGGCATGCGTCGAGGCCCTCGAGGAGGCGTCTTCTTATTATTTGCAGAAGATCGTCGCGATCCGGGACAATGAAGGCCGGAAGGACCTGATCTTGCTGGAGGCGGGGCTCGCGGGCAGCGGCAGCACGTCGCTCGTTGCTCTCCTGAGGCTCCCGGACGGTTGCCGTATCGTCCTCAGCACCGATGGCAGGGGCATCGACGCAGAGCCGAAAAAAGGTAAAGGCTACCCCGACATCCACACGTACTATTTTGACGACGACGATCACAACGAAGCGATGCAAACCAAAGACGTCACCTACTTCTGGAACGGCAAGGAGTACGAAGACGTCACCCTCAAGAAACGAACCAAGAAGGGGAAAGGGCTCAATCAGAAAGCCCTCGATCTCTTCAAGCGCGGCAAGATCGAGGAGGCCATAGCTATCTGGAAAAGGATCGAACAGGAGCCAGATGTCGCCACTGCAGAGGTCTCGAACAACCTTGGCTTCGCCTATTACACCCTGGGCAGGAAGAACCACGACACCAGGCGCTATTCGGAGGATCCCGGCGATCCCGGGCCGATCGAATCGACTCCCTGGGACATGGCATTCTTCTATCTGAACAAGGCCTTGGAGAAAGAGCCGAACCGGTGGTCGGCCCTGCTTAACATGGCAGACCTGGAGTATGAGGAAAATGACTTTGTCTGGGCTTTGAAGCAGTATGAAAAGCTGCTTAAGGTGAAGCCGGACTATGTCCATGCCGATGTAATCAGAAAAAGGATTGAGGAATTGAAGGGAAAGCCGGAGAAAGTCGGCGCCGAAGTCGTCGTCATGAGCTACCGGACGGGAGAAAAGGACATAACATATACCAGGGTGAATGCCCAAAAAGTGCTGCGGTGCGGGTATTACCGGAACGGCAAACTGCGTTTCCGCGAAAGCATCGTGGACGGTCTGGAAAACGGGGAGTTCCGGTCCTGGTTCGACGACGGGAAGGTAAGCGTCGAAGGGCAGCAAAAAAACGGCGAAGGGACGGGGAAGTTTGTCTATTACCAGCCGGATGGCTCCATCAGTCAGGTCCTGATTCACAAGGAAGACGGGACCGTAGACGACGTCACGAAGGAGTATGCGAAATAGGAAGGAAATGGCAATGGGGCCAGGCTTCGAAGTTCTCAAGTTGGAGGTGGTGGATGTAGGGGAGGGGGGATTTACTCGTGGCTCCTTTTCGGCCAGCGTGATGGCTCTCCGGGCGTCGAACCTGAGGCACTAAAATGCACATTTGGCAAAAAAGCGGCTTAAGATGGCTTAAGCTGCCGGTATTGCATGGTTTTACCGAAAAAACCATCACGCCCCCACAGGCGTCCCCTCGGAGCGGGAGCAAATGGAGCTACTGCGGCTATTTACACGGAATTACTGGGTAATTTCTCCTCGCCAACAGGCCGGTAGATCCATGAGGGATAGGGACCTACCCCTTCAGGACCGTCTAAACGGGTACACCTTTCGGTTGCCCACGAGGGGAGGGCTGATAGACTTCCCACATGCCTACCCTCGCTCGCATAGACCAGGTCGAACTTCTCCAGCACGTCATCGTCAAAGCCGTCCCGGGCCAACGGCTCTTCGAGGACGACAATGACCGTGACATCTTCCTCAGGATACTGGAACCTCTCCTCGCCCAGACGGAGACCCAGTGCCTCGCCTGGGTCCTGCTCCCCGACCACTTCCACCTGCTGCTGCGCCCCACCAGGCAAAGGCTTACCACTTTGATGCTGCCGCTGCTGGTCGCCTATGCCCGCGGCTTCAACAAGCGGCACGGCCGGCGCGGGCGCCTGTTCCGCGGGCGCTACAAGTCGGTGGCCTGCGAGGACGAAACTGTCCTGAAGGAGCTCGTCCGCTACCTCCACCTCCACCCGTTGCGGTCGGGCGAGGTGGCGAGATACAAGGATCTCGAGAACCACCCATGGTGCGGCCACGGCGCGATCATCGGCTCGTCGGTGCTGAGATGGCAAAGCGTGGGCGAGGTGCTGGAGACTTTCGGCAGGAAAAAGGTCAGCCGCCTGCTGGCCTACCGCCGGTTCGTGAAGGCGGGCGCGGGTCAAGGGGAGCGGCGGGAGCTGGCCGGGGGAGGAAAACGGCGGGTGCGAAGGCTGGGGTTGGAGGCGCATCCGGCCCGGTGCGACGGGCGCACGCTGGGCACCAGCGCCTTCGTGCGCGGGATCGAGGAAGCGGAAGAGTGGCAACGGGCGCCGGTTCGTGGAAGGGCGGAGAACCTCTTCGGTGAAAGCCGGGCGGTGGTTTCGGTATCGGAAGTGGTCGAAAAGGTAGCCGCGGCGGTCGGGCTGAGCCCGGAGCAGGTTCGAGGGCGGAGCCGGCTTCCCGAGGTCCGGAGGGCGCGCAGCGCAGTCTGTTACGTGGCGTACGTACGGAATTGCCATCCCGGCAAGGCGGTAGCCGCCGAGCTGGGCATGGCCCACTCAACCATCTGTGCCGCAGCCCTGGCGGGAGAATCTCTGCTCCGCAACGACCTTCGCCTCTACCGCCTGCGGTGGTGACCCGGTTTTTTCAAGGGGAACTTCCAATATTGATTTCTGCCAAGGCAAATCCCCCCTGTCCCCCCTTCGCAAAGGGGGGGACGTGAGGCTGGCGGAAGGAACTCGTAGGTCGCGTTGAGGATACGAAATGCGACAGGCTTTAACAGGAAAAGGAAAGGGCGCCGGATTTCGGCGCCCTTTTTTCATTGATGCTCTTTTTTTTCGTCGTCTTTCCCCCGACCGAAGGAGCATGCCGGCGACATTCAGGTCTGAACGCCGAGCTTCGGCAGGATGAAGCGCTGAAGCACCACCCAGAAGACCAGGAACCCGCCCATAAAGAGAAATCCTTCCATGGTTTACCTCCTGAGACGTCTATACCATACATTCCAGTAAAAATATATATGGAAAACCCGGCCCTTGCCGCAGCCCATTCCAGAGGGAGCTTTTCCGCTACCCCACGTTCATGCTCCGCTGCGGGATCCCCACCACGCTCAGCTCGAGGATCAGATCCTCCAGGTGGGCGAAGGACTCGGTAATGGCCCCGGCCGGCTTCTGGATCTCGAGGTACCACTGGCCGCCCGGTGTCTGGAGGCCCAGCGGAGTGGCGTTGAGGAGCGTGTTCTCGCCGCTCATCTGCACCGGGTGGAGCGACTTGCGGTTTTCCACCCGCCCGAGCAGGCAGGAAGCCCGGCCGGACTGATCCACCTCGACCGATTGACCCCACCGCTCGTACACCCCTTCCTCCGGTACCCGCACCACCAGCGTCCAGGGAACCGCCCCGCAATCCCCCATCAGCCAGGCCCCGACCCCCCTCAGGTGGCAGTTGTCGTGCCCCTTGAAAAGCTCGGGCGGGAGGCGGAAGCGGGTCGAGTAACTCTCCCGCGACTGCTTGAGCACGGCCCAGGCGGTCCGCCCCATGAGGGCGCGCAGCGAGATCACCCGGGTGAACGTTTGCTGGTGCTGCTCGTAGCGGGTCAGCCATTCGCTGGCGCTCCTGATCCAGATGGCGAGACTGGTGAGCGATTCGCTCAGCGTTTCCGCCTCGACCGGCAGCGGGGATTCGAGCTCCTCGTAGTCGTAGATCTTTCTCAGCCCCTGTTCGCAGACCCAGGCGCGGTTGACCGTCTCCTCGTAGTCGCGGCAAAGCCTTTTCAGGGCGAGATCGCGCTGGTCGTTGAGGGCGAACGGCTGGCCGGGAGCGGAGAGTTCCCGCTTGCGTTTGACGGCTTCTAGTTGGAGTTCGAGGGTGGTGAGGGGAGGGGTAGCTTCGGCTTGGTAGGTTTCGTCCGGGGGCGCCTCGGCGGTCTCTTCTTCCCCCCGCTCTTCGACGTGAGCCTCCTCTTCGGCGGGCTCTTCTTCGGCGGCTTCCGCCTCTGCCATGAGGGCGGCCGCCTCGGCCTCGCCCGGTGGTGCTTCCGGTTCGGTGACGCGGTCGATATCTATCTGCTTTTCCTGGATCTTCAGACCGAGCTGGAACTGGGTCCACGCGTAGTCGAGGGATGAGTACTCCTTGAATTCGGTGAGGCACCGTTCGATCAGGACCGAGGCTTCATCGAGCAGGGCTTTCACGTGCCAGTTGCGGTACCTGGCAGAGAGTACTCTCAGATCCGGATGGTACATCGCCACGTTGCAGGCAGGCTTGCCCATGCTAGGCCCTCCTTTGCCTTTTTATACAAGTTTATCAAAACGGCAAGAATAGCGAAATGAACTACTTCGGCCGGTGGGTGGTCATAGAAAACCCTTGCCGGCCTCTGACAGTATTAAGCTATCACAGCCGGGCAAGGGTTCAAGGAGAGTGGATGAATCTAAGCGTGGGATAATGAGTGTATTGCGGCGGGTGGGGGCTCTTTTCAGAGATCGCCGGTCATCTCCTGCAGCAGGTAGAGCTTGACGTTGACTTTGCGGACACAGTCGATGATGGCTTTGAGCTGCTCTTCGTCCAGTCCGCACTCTTCCTCAACCCCCTGGAAGTAGTCGTACCCCTTGGGGAGCGGGGTGAGGGCGCCGTCCCTAAGGAGCATGACGTCGACCAGGTCGTTGACCCTTCCTTCGGTCTCCCAGGGGTCCCGGTAGTTGAATTGGCGGGCGACGACGTGGAGCGCCATGCCGTTGGGGAAGATCCCTTTGACCTCGAAGGAGAACTCCCTCGGTGCGCTGTAGTTCTCGCTGCGCCCGGAGCGGACCATCACCTCGGCGCCCGCCTCGCTCAAAAGTTCACCCACCGATTCGGCGGTCATCGGCTTGAATTCGGTTTCTTCGCTGTACATCACACCTCCAATCTCAATTCGATCCCCCAGGGGACCGGCTTTTCGCCTTTGGCGGTCAGCACCCAGAGCGTCGGCCATTCCATCTCCCCGGGAGCGGGGCCCACCCCGTCGGTGAGGTAGATGACGGCGGCCGGCCGCGGGTGCATGGTTTTGGCGTAGTCGAAGACCGGGCGCAGGTCGGTGAAACCTCCGCCGTCGTAGCGCTCGGGGACGAAGGCCGAGCCGGTCAGTGACTCCACCCTCTGGATGCGGCTATTGGCGTAGAGGACGGTTATGTGGGCGTCGCGCCCGCGGGCGATCTGCACGAGCTCGCGCCCGAAGGCCTCCCGCATTTCGACGATGTCGGTGGAATCGCTCACGTCGATCCCGACCAAAAGGTTCAGCCGGTGGCGCTTCCTGGTCCCCGGCGTGTTGTGGGAGAAACGGCGGTGCTCCCGCATCCAGGTGCTCTTCTTGCCGACCCTTCCGGCGGTGGCGACGAACTGGCGGAGGATCTGCCGCCAGGGAACGGAGGAGGGGAGCATGAGCCCATCCACCACCTCGCGGATCTCGGCCGGGACCTCGCCGTCGCTGCCGCGCAGGCTTTCCATGGTCACCGCCCGCACCATCTCCTCGGCGAGGTTCAGCGGCGTGCTGTCGGCGTCCTCCCAGATGGCATGGTCGTCGAGGGTGCTGGCCGCCTCGCCGCTTCCCGAGCCCGAGGCTCCCTTGCTGTCCTGTTCGGCGTCGCCGAAGCCGCTTCCTTCCAGGTTGCCCAGGTCGAAAGGGGGAACCAGCGCGTCGTAGTATTCTTCGGCGGCCAGGCCGTCGGGCATCTTGAAGTCGGCGGGGTAGGTGGCCCCCTCGGGGAGCCCGGGTGTGGAGGGATTGATGGCGAGATCGCAGGCGACGTCCCAGTCGTGCTGGTTACGCCCCTTGCGCCTGAGCAGGTGGAGGTGGAGCAGGTGCTTGACCAGGTGCTCCAGCACCGCGTGCTGCCCGGCCGCGGTCAGCTGGCCAAAGGCGGCCGGGTCGACCGCCAGGGTGGGGATTCCGTTGCGGATGGTGACGCCAGCGGGCTTTCCCTCCATCTTCCGCTCTTCGCGGCGGAGGTTGAGGATGAAGTGGCCGTAGAAGGGGCGCTCGCGTAAAAGCCGGACTACTGCGTTTTCGAGGGTAGCGCCCGAGACTGGCTCATGAGACCTCCCTTCTTGATGGGGAGGGGCGGGGGCGAGGCTCGATTCGGCACTCCGTTGGAGGCTTCCCCCGCCCCCTGTCCCCGGGGGACTCTCCTGCTTGAGGTGGGGCGACGGGATCATCGGTTTGTAAGGGTTCCCGGCCATCCGCTTAGTAGGCCTCTTTCCTGATCGCCTGGACGGCGTCGAACACCACGCTGTCGTACTTGTCCTGCACCAGGGCCAGGGCGACTTCGGGGATCTTGAGGAGGGTCTTGACGAAGCCGAAGCAGAGGTCGCGGGGGAGTACGGAGATGTAGGCGACCAGGTTCTCCTCCTGCTCCGCCTCCAGCACGGGCGATGCTTTGAGGGTGGCGGTGAGGTCGTTGATGGTGGCTGCCTGCTGGTCGTCGCGCTGGCCGCGGGCCTGATCGGCCACGGCGCTCCAGTCGTTCAGGACCTGCTGCGCGGTGAGCGGGCGCCCCTGCCGGTCGGAGAGCCAGCGCATGAAGGTGATGGCGGCTTCCTTCCCGATGATCCCCGCGTAGACCTCCATCTCCAGCTCGCGCGGCAGGCGGCAGCTCTTCCTCACCGTGCTGACCATCTCCCAGCCGCGCTCGGTCGGCTCCACCTGGAGGTCCATCGGCATCCCCTGCTTGGCCAGCATCCCGGTGTTGCCCGCCAGAAACTGCCTGACGTCGCCGGAGAGATCGCGCTTGGCCGCGTAATTGGACCAGCAGTTGAAGTCGGATTCGGTGTAGATCATCACCATCCGGTCGATGAGCGCCCGGTCCAGGGTGGCCACCTGGTAGCTCCCGTCGGGCGGGTTGATGCTGACCACCACCTTGTGCTTTTTGGAGAGATGATGGGTATGGAGCGAGCGGAGCATCCCCTCGGACGGGGGCTCGACGAACTGGAAGATGGCCTGCAGGGTGTCCTCTTGCTGGGCGCGGTTCAGTTCGTCGCAGTGGACGACGGTCTCGGGGTCGTCCTCGCCGGGGAGCCAGGAGGGGCGGGACCACTGCATGATGTCGCCGTTACGGAAAGGGATGCCGACCAGGTCGCCGACCTCCATCTGCCCCAGGCGAAGCGACACGTAACGGCGGCCGAGGTCGCGGCAGGCCTGGACGATGCCGGCCGTTTTGCCGACCCCGCGATGCCCGACCACACACGGAGTGAGGTCGGTCTTGGATATGATCTCCTTTACCACCAGTTTCATCTGTTCTACGTTCACGTTCTTGCTATCCTCCGGAGACGCCATTGGTATCGTGGCACTCTCATAGATGTAATCAGCCATACCGGTGCCGGATGGGATAGGGTGTAAGCACTGGCAGAGCAGGGACATCTTACACGAGAATCCGCAAACAGTGAACAGTAAAAGACAATTTTTATCCTCTTTGCGCCGGTTTGACAAAAACCAAAGTGTGGTAGTATTAGGCAGTGTTTTCAATACCCCCAGGGAGGAATGGGCTATGAGCCATGATAGAGAGTGCAGCTGTGAATCGTCGGATGTTGCGAAGATCGTCGTGGGCGGCCTGATCGGTGCCGGTATCGCCCTCCTGCTTGCCCCGCAGGCAGGGAAGAAGACCAGGAGGTACCTGTCCGACTACGCGAAGAACTTCGGCGGCAAGGCCAACGATGCCTGCAACGACTTCGCCGAGTCGCTGAGCGAGTTTGTCGATCACGCGGGCGAGCGGGCCAGCGAGCTTCTTCACGAGGGGACCGACCTCACCAACGAATCCAAGAAGGCGCTCTTGAGGGCGCTGGAAAAAGGGCAGGAGATCCTCGAGAAACAGAGAAAACGTCTCGAATCGATGATCGACTGATACAGCCGCTCCATCGCCTGTGACAGATAATCCCCCGCACCGATCCTTTGAGGAAACGGTGCGGGGGATTTTTGCATCTTGGCCAATTTTTCATTGACAGCGAACCGGCCGGTGGTCATACTGACTTGCAATTTCAACTTGGAGCCCTCATGAAACGAGCCAAGAAAAAGATCTTCGCCGACTTCATCGCACAGCGCGGGCTCAAGTCGACCAAGCAGCGGGATATCATCCTCGACAGTTTCCTCTCCAGCGACCGCCACCTGAGCATCGAAGAGCTCTACCTCAAGCTGCGGGCCAAGCACTCCAACATCGGCTATGCCACCGTGTACCGGACCTTGAAGCTTTTCGCCGAGGCGGGGATCGCACGCGAGATGCAGTTCGGCGACGGCCAGACCCGCTACGAGCACGTGGGGGAGGGGGAGCACCACGACCACCTGGTCTGCACCAGGTGCGGCAACATCGAGGAGTTCGAGAACGAGACCATCGAGCAGCTCCAGTCCGAAATCGCCGCGAGCCGCGGGTTTTTGATCGAACGGCACCGGCTGGAGTTGTACGGTTTGTGCGTAAACTGCAGGAAGTGATCCTCCGGTCCTCCGCCTTAATTCCCGCCTCGTCAACGGCAGCTCAGGCATCTTTACCCCATCCTCACCCCGACCCTCCCCTTGAAAGGGAGGGAGTGTTTAGGGAAGCGGATGAAAAGGGGATAAGAGGTTTTTATCATGAGAATCCGATGAAAGTGATTTTCATTGGCATAATAAGCAGGTTCTCACCTGCAGGCAAGACAAACAAGCAGAGGGGTCGTCGCAATCATGGCTTTATTCAAGAAAAAAGGTTCCTGTCACGAAACTCCTTCCGTAGCCTCCAGCGGTGCCCGCAAGGTCGCCCTGGTCGGTAACCCCAACGTCGGTAAAAGCGTTCTCTTCAACGCGCTGACCGGCGCCTACGTGACGGTTTCCAACTATCCGGGCACCTCGGTGGAGGTGAGCCGCGGCAATACGGTCATTAACGGCGAGCAGTTCGAGATCATCGATACCCCGGGTATGTACTCGGTGCTCCCCATCACCGAAGAGGAGAGGGTGGCCCGGGAGATCCTCCTCAACGAGCGCCCCTACCTGGTGCTCCACGTGCTCGACGCCCGCAACCTCGAGCGGATGCTCCCCATGACCCTGCAGCTGATCGAGGCCGAGCTCCCGGTGGTGCTGGTGGTGAACATCATGGACGAGGCCGCCCGCATGGGGCTCGAGATCGACATCGCGCTCCTCTCCGAGCGGCTCGGCATCCCGGTCATCGGGGCCGCCACCGCCAAGAAGGTCGGTCTCCCCGAGATCCGCGAGGCGATCTCCAAAGGAACCGCCGCGGCGGCCTGCCGCTTCAGCTACTCGAAATCGCTCGAGGCCGACCTCGGCCAGATCTCCGGGCTTTTGAAGGGGGAGTACATGCTCTCCAGGAAGGCGATCTCGATCCTGCTTTTGCAGGGAGACAAAGAGGTGGCCGAACTGGCGCGCGGGGCCGAAGGGGAGGGGTATCCCGCGATCGAGGCGGTCGTCAAGGAGAAGCGCTTCGAGCGGAGGGAATCGCTCCACCTCGACCTTTCCATGGAGAGGAAACGGGTGGTCAAGGGGGTGCTCGACGGGGCCTTCAAGGCGCCGGCCAAACGGGTGGTGACCCTGGCCGAGAAGATCTCCCGCCTCACCGTCCGTCCGGCCACCGGGGTTCCCCTGTTGCTGATCGTCCTCTACTTCGGCCTCTACAAGTTCGTGGGGGACTTCGGGGCCGGCACCCTGGTGGACCTCCTCGAGGAGAAGGGGTTCAAGGAGTTCTTCAACCCCTGGATCACCGGGGTGGTCAAGCACTTCGTCCCCTGGGAGATGATCCAGGAGCTCTTCATCGGGGAGTACGGCATCATCACCCTCGGCATCCGCTATGCGGTCGGTATCATCCTCCCCATCGTGGCCACCTTCTTTCTCTTCTTCTCGATGCTTGAGGATAGCGGCTACTTCCCGCGGCTGGCCCTCCTGGTCGACCGACTCTTCAAGACCCTCGGCCTCACCGGACGCGCCGTCATCCCGATGGTGC
Organism: Geomonas sp. Red32; assembly: GCF_023652955.1. Lineage (GTDB taxonomy): Bacteria > Desulfobacterota > Desulfuromonadia > Geobacterales > Geobacteraceae > Geomonas. Next base: position 20,600 of record NZ_JAKLOY010000002.1, read on the forward strand.
TCGGTTTTGGCTGCGACACCATGGCCACCATGGTGACCAGGACCCTGGAGACCGTGCGCGAGCGAGTGATCGCCACCTTGCTCCTCGCCCTCGCCATCCCCTGCTCGGCGCAGCTCGGGGTCATCCTGGCCCTTCTTTCCAAGGCGCCCGGGGCGCTGCTTGTCTGGTCCCTCTGCCTCCTCCTCATCTTCCTCTTCATCGGGCTTTTGGCAGCCAAGGTCCTTCCGGGCGAGACCCCCATGTTCTACATGGAGATCCCCCCCATGCGGCTTCCCCAGCTCTCCAACGTGCTGACCAAGACCTACACGAGGATGCAGTGGTACTTCATGGAGATCCTCCCGCTCTTCGTCCTCGCCTCGGTCCTTTTGTGGCTCGGCAAGATCACCAACTTCTTCGAGACCATGGTGCGGGCCCTGAGCCCGGTGATGGCCTCCCTGGGGCTTCCCAAGGAGGTGGCGGTCGCCTTCATCTTCGGCTTCTTCCGCCGCGACTACGGCGCCGCCGGCCTCTACGACCTGCAAAGCCACGGCCTTTTGAACCCGCGGCAGCTGACGGTCGCCGCGGTCACCCTGACCCTCTTCATCCCCTGCGTCGCGCAGTTTCTCATCATGAAGAAAGAGCGCGGCTGGAAAACGGCCTTCGCCATCGGCTTCTTCGTCTCCGCCCTGGCCTTCGGCAGCGGCTGGATGCTGAACCGCTTCCTGCTCTTCACCTCGATCCTGTAGCGGGAGCGTGTTCATTAGCAATTGGCACCACACGTTGTAAACTAGAGCGGTAACGAGGAATATGAGATGGCGGCAGGAGACAACCTTATCCGGTGCGGGTTTTGCGGACACGAGTTCGTCGAGGAACAGGGAAACGTCGGGTGCAAGAACTGCCCGATGTCGAGCGGTTGCAAGATGATCAAGTGCCCCCGCTGCAACTACGAGAATCCCCCCGAACCGGCGCTGGTAAAGGGGATCAAGAAGCTTTTACGGCGATAGCAGCTGGCCAGGTGCGGAATTATTCGCCCGCCAAGATACCGGTACCACCATTACGATCACCCCCTTAAGGGAATATGGCTCATGAGGAGCCGGAAAAAGGAGATGTATATGAAGCTCAGTGACAAGGCCGAAGAGATCCTGGAAGCCCTCTGGATCGAGTCCGAAGAGAACGGACACGGCTATGCCGAACTCGACCAGATGGAGTTCGCTCCCTCCGACCCCGCCTACCAGGAGCTCTCCTCCCAGGCCCTCGTGGAGATCAAGGGGGGGAGGATCTACTTCCGTCCCGAGGGGCGCGAGGAGGGGAGAAAGACCATCAGGCGGCACCGCCTTGCCGAGCGTCTCATGATGGACGTCCTCAACATCCGGGGCGAGAGCGGCGACATCAAGGCCTGCCAGTTCGAGCACCTCCTCAACGAAGGGGTCGACATCAAGGTCTGCACCATGCTCAACCACCCCTCCACCTGCCCGCACGGCAAACCGATCCCGGCCGGGGATTGCTGCGAGGAGGCCAGGAAAACCGGCGATCTCGGCGTCGTGCCGCTGACCGAGTTCAACTCGGGAGAGGAGGGGGATATCGCCTACATCCAGACCGAGGACAGCAAGAAGATGCAGAAGCTGATGGCCATGGGGGTCCTGCCGGGTAACCGCATCACCCTCTTGCAGTCGTTTCCCTCCTACATCTTCCGGGTCGGCTTCTCGGAATTCGCCATCGATTCGGCCATGGCCCGCGAGATCTTCGTCCGCCGCTAACCCCTCAGCACCACAACCCTTTTCCAAGCCCCGGCCTTCGGGGCTTTTTCTTTTTTACCCGCCTGGCTCCCCCCGCCGCTCTCCTTCCATCCTCTTCAAAAATGTATTCAAGAATTCATTACCGGGGTCGATACATTAAGACAGTAACTCCATGTGTCTCATAAGGATACCGCCGCACCACCGCCACCTCGGCCAAAAGGATAAAGGGATGACAGCTGCTGTTAACGAGGATTTTGTGACCACGCCCCCCGGGCAGGACGTTGCCGGACTGGCCGCCCAATGGGCACAGGTGCTGGCGGGGGTCGTCGAGGAGCTCGGGGTTATCTCCCGGAGCACCGAGGACGAATTCCTGGCCATCGGATCGCGGCTGCAGGACATCTACCAAGAGGGGACCGGCATCTCCAGCCTGGCCACCGGGGTGGTGGAGGAGGTCGCCGGCGGCAAGGTCACCACCTCGATGGCCGAGCTCGGCCGCGCCCTCGACGAGATGGAACGCTACGTCAACCGGGCCGGGGAAGAGATCGGGGCGAGCTCCGACACCCTGCGGGAGATCCTGACCCTCCTGGAGCAGGTGGCCACCCCGCTTTCCGGGTTCAAGAAGGTCAACAAGGTGCTGAGGATGCTCGGCATCTCCACCAAGATAGAAAGCGCGCGGCTTGGCCAGAGCGCCGCCGGGTTCGATACCCTGGCGAGCGACGTCGGGCACCTCTCGGTCCAGGTCAACGAACGGGCGGCGGACATCATCCGGAGAAAGGACGACCTTTCGATGGCCATCGGGGAGACCCTGAAGGGGGTCTTGAGCTCCGGCGCCCACCAGCACGACCGGGTCCTCGCCATCGTCAAGAAGACCAGGCAGCGCCTCGAAACGCTCACCGAGATCAACTCCCGCTGCTCGAACTCCGTCGCCGGGGTATCCGCCATATCGGAAGAGGTCTCCCGCGGGATCGGCGAGGTGGTCATGTCGATGCAGGCTCACGACATCGTGCGCCAGCAGATCGAGCATGTGGAAGAGGCGCTCGGCGACCTGCGAAGCGGCGTGCAGAGCGGGCTGGCGGGAGCCGACGACGCCGCCTGCATCTGCGAATTGCAAAGCGCCCAGTTGAAGCACGCCTCCTCGTCGCTCGACCAGGCCGCCAACACCATCATCGGGACGCTGAAGGAGATCGCCCGCAAGCAGGGGACCCTCTCGGCCGAGATCAGCGGGCTGGCGGGGGTGGCGGACCAGGCGGGGGGAAGCTTCTTCAAGGGGATGGCCGGCGACATGGCGGTGGTCAACGAGTCTCTTTTGGAAAGCGCCCAAGCCAAGCGGAGCCTCTGCGACGCGATGACCTCGGTGGCCGACACCATCCAGGAGATCGCCTCCTTCGTCGGGGACATCGAGACCATCGGCGAGGAGATCAAGCTGATCGCCCTGAACGCCCAGATCAAATCCGCCTACACCGGCGACGAGGGGGCGGCCCTGGGGGTGCTGGCCGAAGCGATCCAGCGGCTCTCCCTCGACGCCATCAACCATACCGGCGCGGTTTCCGAAGTCCTGCAGTCGATCATCTCGGTCACCGAACGCCTGAGCCGGGAGGCCTGCGGGCTCGACATGGAGGTGGAGGGGATGGTCACCACCCTCAACACCCTGGTCGGCGTCTTAAGCGGCGTCAACGAGACCCTGCGCGGCTCGCTGGCGGGGATGGACAGCCAGGCCGCCCTCTTGTGCGACGAGATCGAGCAGGTGACCTCCGGCTTCACGGTCCATCACAAGGTCACCCAGGTCCTCGACCGGGCGGTCCAGAAGCTCGGCGAGGTGATCCGCGAGGCCCGCCGGATCGCGCCGGGGACCGGCCAGGTCAGCCTGGAGGCCCTGGCCGAGCGCTACACCATGCAAAGCGAGCGGCACATCCACCAATCGCTCGTCGATAAAGCACCGGCCACGTCCGAACCGGCTTCCGCAGGCGGCGACGACGGGCTGGGCGACAACGTTGAACTATTCTAGTGAGTTGCGAGGAATCCCATGGATGAACTGACCCTGAAGCGGATAAAGCACCCCAAGAAGGATGGCATCGAGGAGCTGAAGGTCTCCGGAGGGCTGAACATCGCCGAGGCCGCCCGGTTTCGCGAGGCGCTCATCGACGCCCTGGCCGCGGCCCCGAAGACCTTGCAGTTGAACCTCAACGAGGTCACCGAGATGGACCTGACCGGGCTGCAGCTGCTCTGCTCGGCCCATCACAGCGCCCTCTCGGCGGGCAAGAGCTTCAAGATCGTCGATCAGAACGAGGTGTACATCCGGGTGGCGTCCGAGGCCGGCTTCGAGCGGCACGTCGGATGTCCCCGTGACAATAACAGCAGTTGTATCTGGGTGGGAGGAGCGCACTGATGGCAAAGGTAATAATGACGGCAGACGATTCCGCGAGCGTGCGGCAGATGGTGAGCTTCACGCTGAAGCAGGGTGGCTACGAGGTGGTCGAGGCCGTGGACGGAAAGGATGCCCTGCAGAAGCTCTCGACCACCAAGGTGGACATGTTGATCACCGACCTCAACATGCCCAACCTGGACGGGATCGGGCTGATCAAGGGGGCTCGCGGGCTCGCCAGCTGCAAATTCATCCCGATCGTCATGCTGACCACGGAATCCCAGGACTCCAGGAAACAGGAAGGAAAGGCTGCCGGCGCCACCGGCTGGATCGTCAAGCCTTTCAAACCCGAACAACTCATGGCGGTTGTTAAAAAGGTGCTCGGATGATCGACGTTCATCGACAGGCGTTCAAGGAAGAGGCCTACGAGCTCCTCTCGGAGCTGGAGAGTTCCCTTTTGGAGCTCGAAGAGCGGCCCGAGGACGAGGAGCTTATCGGCAGGGTCTTCAGGGCCATGCACACCATCAAGGGGTCGGGGGCCATGTTCGGCTTCGACGACATCGCGGCCTTCACCCACGAGGTGGAGACCATCTTCGACATGGTGCGAAACGGCAAGCTCAAGGTGACCAAGAAGCTGGTCAACCTCACCCTCCAGGCCCGTGACCTGATCAAGTCCATGCTGGACGGATCCGACCTCGGCAACGGGGGCGACCTCGACGCGAGCTTCCAGATCATCTCGGGACTGAGGGAGCTGGCCGGCGAGGCGCCCCCCGAGGCCCCGGCCGAGGCAAGCGACGAGCCGGTGGCCGTGCCGGTGGCGAGCGAAGCCACCTACCGGATCCGCTTCATCCCGGGACATCACCTCTTCACCTGCGGCTCGAACCCGCTGACGCTCCTGGCCGAGCTCAGGGATCTCGGGCCGTGCAACGTGGTGGCCCACACGGGAGGCTTCCCCTCGCTGGAAGAGATCGATCCGGAGGGGTGCTACGTCTTCTGGGACATCATCCTGACCACCAGCCGGGGGGAAGACTCCATCAAGGACGTCTTCATCTTCGTGGAGGACGACTGCGAGGTGAAGATCGAAAAGATCGCCGACTACGGCCCCGACGCCGACAACGCCGATTACAAGAAGCTCGGCGAGATCCTGCTCGAACGCGGCGAGATCAGCCGCGAGGAGATGGACTCGGTACTGGGCGAGCAAAAACGGTTCGGCGAGCTGGCGGTCTCCAAGGGGATCGTCGAGCAGCAGAGCGTCATGTCCGCCCTGGTCGAGCAGCAGCACGTGAAGGAGGTGCGCCAGGCGGTCCAGCAGGCGGAATCGGCCTCCAGCATCAGGGTCCCGGCCGAGAGGCTCGACGTCCTGGTCAACCTGGTGGGGGAATTGGTCACCGTCCAGGCCAGGCTCACCCAGACCGCCGCCTCGCGGGGGGACGCCGAGCTGGTCGCCATCGCCGAGGAGGTGGAACGGCTGACCGGGGAGCTCAGGGATAGCGCCCTCAACATCAGGATGCTTCCCATCGGCTCGACCTTCAGCAAGTTCAAGCGGCTGGTCCGCGACCTCTCCTCGGAGCTCGGCAAGGAGATCGAGATGACCACCGACGGGGCCGAGACCGAGCTCGACAAGACGGTCATCGAGAAGTTGAACGACCCGATGGTTCACCTGATCCGCAACAGCCTCGACCACGGCATCGAGCTCCCCGAGGTCCGGCAGGCGGCCGGCAAGCCCCGCCAGGGCACGGTCCATCTCGCCGCGGTCCACTCCGGCGACAGCGTCCTCATCACCATCACCGACGACGGGGCCGGCCTCGACAAGGAAGCGATCCGCGCCAAGGCGGTCGAGAAGGGGCTCATTACGGCCACCGCCGAGCTTACCGACAAGGAGCTCTTCAACCTGATCTTTGCCCCCGGCTTCTCCACCGCCAAGAAGATCTCTTCGGTCTCCGGCCGCGGGGTCGGCATGGACGTGGTCAAGAAGGCGATCGAGGCGTTGCGGGGGAGCATCGACATCACCAGCGTGCGGGGGGAGGGGGCCACCATCACGGTCCGCATCCCGCTCACCCTGGCCATCATCGAGAGCCTCCTCGTGAAGATCGGCAACGACTCCTTCATGATCCCGCTCGCCATGGTGGACGAATGCGTGGAGCTCACCCGCGAGGACGTGGCACGCTCCCACGGAAGAAACCTTGCCCACGTGCGGGAGACTCTGGTACCCTACATCCCCCTCAGGGAGCGCTTCAGAGTGGCGGGGAACCCGCCGGACATCGAGCAGATCGTCATCACCCAGGTCAACGGCACCCGGGTCGGCTTCGTGGTGGACAACGTGATCGGCGAACACCAGACGGTCATCAAGTCGCTCGGCCGGGCCTACAAGAACGTGGAAGGGATCTCCGGCGCCACCATCCTCGGCGACGGCTCGGTGGCCCTCATCCTCGACGTCCCCCAACTCGTGCAATCGGTAGAGGCCGAAGCGGCCTGATGGAGATTTCATGCAATCCGGAGTGAATTCAATGGCCGATACCGGCACCCTGATCGACCGACCGGCAACTCTTTCCACCAAGGATTTCAACCGGTTGAGCCGGTTCATCTACGACACCTGCGGAATCAAGATGCCCGAGGTGAAACGGACCATGCTGGAGGCCCGCCTCCAAAAAAGGCTCCGCGCCCTGGGGATGCACCACTTCGGCGACTACTGCGAGTACCTCTTCGATCCCCGCGGGATGGAGCAGGAACTGGTGCACATGCTCGACATGGTCACCACCAACAAGACCGATTTCTTCCGGGAGCCGGACCACTTCGACTACCTGACCCAGACCGTGCTCCCGGATTGGTGCCACCGTCATCCCACCGGCACCCTCTCCATCTGGAGCGCCGGCTGCTCTTCCGGGGAGGAGCCCTACACCCTGTCGATGGTCCTCACCGAGTTTGCCGAGCGGAACCCTGGCTTCGATTTCAAGATCCTGGCCACCGACATCTCCACCCGGGTGCTCGACAAGGCCAAGGCGGCGATCTACCAGGAGAGCCAGGCCGAGCCGATCCCCATGTTTCTCAAGAAGAAATACCTCTTAAGGAGCAAGGACCACTCGAGCGGGCTGGTCCGGATCGTGCCGGAGCTCCGGGAGAAGGTCCGCTTCCAGCGGCTGAACTTCATGGACGACGACTTCGGCCTCAGGGAGCAGATGGACATCATCTTCTGCCGCAACGTGATCATCTACTTCGACCGCCCGACCCAGGAGCGGCTTTTGCAGCGTTTTCACCGGCAGATGAAGCCGGGGGGCTTCATCTTCATGGGGCACTCGGAGACCCTGTCCGGGCTCGACGTCGCCCTAGCCAGCGTCTTCCCCACCGTCTACCGGAAGATGAGATGACCGGCGATGGCCGGACCGCCACGGTATATCTGAAGCCGGGGGGGCTGGTCATCGCGTCCAAGCCCACCATGGTGACTACGCTGCTCGGCTCCTGCGTGGCGGTCACCCTGTACTGTCCGAGGCTCAGGATGGGGGCCATCTGCCACGCCGTCCTTCCCGCCTGCCGCCGGTCACCCTGCCTGGAGTGCCAGCTGGAGGGATCGAAGTACGTCCTCTGCGCGGTGCGGCTCATGCTGCGGCACCTGGCGGAGCGGGGGGTCAACCGGAGCGAGATTCAGGCCAAGCTCTTCGGCGGGGCCGAGATGTTCACCTGCCGCGGAAAGAACGGGAGCGTAGGGCAGCAGAATGCCGAACTGGCCCTGCGACTTCTGCAGGACGAGGGGATCCGGCTGGTGAGCCACGACTTCGGGGGGGAGCGGGGGCGGAAACTGGTCTTCGACACGGACTCGGGCGAGGTCTACCTGAAGAAACTGAGGAAATCGGAGCACTGACATGCAGAAAAAGATTCGGGTCCTGGTGGTGGACGATTCCGCCGTCGTGCGCCAGACTATGGTGGAGATCCTCTCCTCCGACCCCAGCATAGAGATCATGGCGACCGCCGGGGACCCCTTCATCGCGGCCGACCGGATACGCCACGAGGTTCCCGACGTCATCACCCTGGACGTGGAGATGCCCCGCATGGACGGGATCACCTTCCTTCAGAAGATCATGTCCCAGCACCCGATCCCGGTGGTGATGTGCTCGAGCCTCACCGAGCAGGGGTCGGAGACCGCCCTCAAGGCGCTCGAATACGGGGCGGTGGAGATCATCCAGAAACCGCGCCTGGGGACCCGCGAGTTCCTCGAGGAGTCGCGGATGAGGATCTGCGACGCGGTCAAGGCGGCCGCCCAGGCGCGGGTGAGGCGCTTCGTCCCGAGCCGGGCGGTGGCTCCCAAGCTGACCGCCGACGTCATCATGGAAAAACCCAAAAGCCACGCCATGATCCAGACCACCGAGAAGGTGGTGGTGGTCGGGGCCTCCACCGGCGGGACCGAGGCGCTGAAGATCTTCCTCGAATCGCTTCCCGCCGACTGTCCCGGCATCGTCATCGTCCAGCACATGCCGGAAGGATTCACCCGTGCCTTCGCCTCCCGGCTGGACGGCCTTTGCCGGATCACCGTGAAGGAAGCCGCCGACAACGACACCGTGGTCCGGGGGAGGGCGCTTATCGCCGCCGGCAACCACCACCTGCTTTTAAAGCGCAGTGGTGCGCGGTATTATGTCGAGATCAAAGACGGCCCCCTGGTATCGCGCCATCGCCCGTCGGTCGACGTCCTCTTCCGTTCCGCCGCCCGCTATGCCGGCAAGAACGCGGTGGGGGTGATCATGACCGGCATGGGAGACGACGGCGCCCGCGGCATGCTCGAGATGAAGCAGGCCGGCGCCCTCAACATCGCCCAGGACGAGGCGAGCTGCGTGGTGTTCGGCATGCCCAACGAGGCGATCAAGATGGGCGGGGTCGACATTGTCAAACCGCTGGATGCCATCAGCCGCGAGGTGCTGAAGCTCTGCGGCTGATCCCCCATTCCGGGCCGCCGCAACAAACGTGGGGGAGGGCGGCTCCCCCGTATTCGAGGTTCCCATCATGGTGGACGAGCAATTCTTCCTTGGGCGTCAGCCCATCCTCGACCGGAGCCAGCGGCTCTACGGGTTCGAGATCCTGTTCCGTTCCGCCAGCAGCCTGAACTCCGCCGAGTTCATCGATGTCCAGGCGGCCAGCGCCTCGGTCATCCTCAACGCGCTCTCCGACTTCGGCTTCGAGGACGTCCTCGGCCGCCACAAGGGTTTCTTCAACGTCACCCGCGAAATGCTGATGACCGACGCCATCGAGCTCCTTCCCCGGGACCGGGTGGTGATCGAGCTGCTGGAGACCATCGCCGCCGACCAGGAGGTGGTGGAGCGCTGCCACGAGCTGAAGAGGCAGGGGTTCACCCTGGCCCTGGACGATCACATCTACTCGCCCGCCTTCCATCCCATCTACGAACTGGTCAAGATCGTCAAGCTGGACGTCCTCCAGATCGCCAAGCACGACCTTCCCGCCATGGTGGAAAAGCTCAGGGGGTGGCCGCTCACCCTTTTGGCCGAGAAGGTGGAGAGCGCCCAGCAGTATACCTTCTGCTCCGGACTCGGGTTCGAGCTCTTCCAGGGGTACTACTTCGCCCGGCCGGTGCTTCTGCGGCAGAACAAGGTGGACGTGGGGAAGGTCACCATGCTCCAGCTCATGCAGCAGGTGATGGCGGACGCCGACATCTGCGACATCGAGGAGACCTTCAAGCAGAGCCCCCCCTTGACCTACAACCTCCTCAGGCTCGTCAACTCGGTCGCCATCGGCCTTAGGGTCCGCATCAAGACGCTTCGCCACGCCCTCACCGTCCTGGGGCTCGAGCAGCTCAAGCGCTGGATCACCCTCGCCCTCTACGCGAGCGACAGCGAGGAGGGGGTGCAGGCGCCGCTGCTGGAGATGGCGGCCACCCGCGGCAAGCTCATGGAGCTCCTGGTCCAGTCCCAGGGGATGGCGGGGTGGCGGGAGCTTTCGGAGCGGGCCTTCATGACCGGAATCCTCTCGCTGATCGACGTCCTCTTCGAGGATTCCATGGAGGACCTGGTCGGCAAGCTCAACCTCGTGGAAGACGTCCGCGCAGCACTTTTACGCCGGGACGGCAACCTCGGCGCCCTCCTCACCCTGGTGGAAAAACTGGAACAGACCGACTTCGCCTCGCTCAACGAGCAGCTCGATGTCTGCCGTTTATCTCATGAAAAGCTTCTCTCCGCCCAGATCGCGACCATCGCCTGGACCGACCGCCTGACCACATCCATCTGATTTCACACCTTGACACGGCGCTTCCTTTTGATGTAACGTTTTACGTCCCGCCAATGAGGGACGGAGCGGCTTGCTTTTAAGGCGGCTCCCACCGGCTCGCATCGTACGTCCAGCCAAACGATCTCCAGATCAACAACGACAGAAGGGGACCTCCCGTCCGGGTTTTCCGGCGGGCTCCTCCACGAGAAGCCAATGAAAATTACCGCCGTTATTCCGGCCAGGTATGCATCCACGCGTTTTGAGGGCAAGGCATTGGCCGATATCATGGGCAAACCCATGGTGCAGCATGTCTATGAACGGGCGCTGAAGGCTTCTTTGGTCTCCGACGTGATCGTGGCAACCGACGACGAGCGGATCGCCTCCAAGGTGCGCGCCTTCGGCGGGAAGGTGGAGATGACCTCGGCCTCCCACGAGACCGGCACCGACCGGCTGGCCGAGGTGGCGCAGCGGATCGACGCCGACATCCTGGTCAATGTCCAGGGTGACGAGCCGCTGATCGACCCGGCCATGATCGACCAGGCCATCGCACCGCTCTTGGAGGATGCCACCCTCCCGATCGCCACCCTGAAGAGCAGGATCAAGACCCTGCACGACTTCCTCTCTCCCAACGTGGTGAAGGTGGTCGCCGACTTCAAGGGGAACGTCCTCTACTTCTCCCGTTCGCCGCTTCCCTTCTTCCGGGACAAGTGGAACGACCTGAAGGACGAGGCCTTCGTCTCCGGCAAGCTCCTCTGCTACAAGCACGTCGGGCTCTACGTATACCGGCGCGAGTTTCTCCCGGTCTTTACCGCACTGAAGCCGACCTACCTCGAACTCTCCGAGAAGCTCGAACAGCTGAGGGCCCTGGAGAACGGGTACCGGATCAAGGTCGTGGAGACCGACTTCGAGTCGATCGGGGTCGATACCCCGGCCGACCTGGAGAAGGTGCTCGCCAAGCTGAAAGGGTAGGGGAGCCGCCGCCGGTTTAAGGTGGCGGTCAGCAGTACGCAGCACGCAACACCAGATTTTCCAATCAGGCGGCATCGGCAGCCGGCGTCAATGAACGCGGCCGCGGAACCGGCCTGTTACACCGGGGGTTAGATACAGTGAAGACAAAATTCATCTTTGTGACCGGCGGCGTTGTTTCCTCGATAGGCAAGGGACTCGCCGCCGCTTCTTTGGGCGCTCTTCTCGAAGCGAGGGGGCTGAGGGTCACCATCCAGAAGCTCGATCCGTACATCAACGTCGATCCGGGCACCATGTCCCCTTTCCAGCACGGCGAGGTCTTCGTCACCGATGACGGCGCGGAAACCGACCTCGACCTTGGCCACTACGAGCGCTACACCTCGTCGAAGCTCTCCAAGAAGAGCAACTTCACCACCGGCCAGGTCTACTTCTCGGTCATCGAGAAGGAGCGCCGCGGCGACTACCTGGGGGGCACCGTCCAGGTCATCCCGCACATCACCGACCAGATCAAGTCGAACATCCTGGAAAACGCCAAAGGAAGCGACATCGCCATCGTCGAGATCGGCGGCACGGTGGGCGACATCGAATCGCTCCCCTTCCTGGAGGCGATCCGGCAGCTGAAAGGCGACCGCGGGGCAGGGAACGTCCTGTACCTCCACGTCACCCTGGTCCCCTACATCAAGACCGCGGGCGAGCTGAAGACCAAGCCGACCCAGCACTCGGTCAAGGAACTGCGCGAGATCGGTATCCAGCCGGACATTCTCCTTTGCCGCTGCGAGCAGGAGATCCCGCAGGACATGAAGGCCAAGATCGCCCTCTTCTGCAACGTCGACGAGAAGGCGGTCATCACCTCGCAGGACGCCGAGCACATCTACGCCGTGCCGCTCGCCTTGAACCGCCAGGGGCTCGACGAGCAGGTGGTCGAGAAGCTCAACATCTGGACCAAGGCCCCGGACCTCACCCACTGGCAGAAGGTGGTTTCCAAGCTGACCGATCCGGGCGACGGCGAAGTTTCCATCGGGGTAGTCGGCAAGTACGTCGACCTTAAAGAGTCCTACAAGTCGCTCTCCGAGGCGCTCACCCACGGCGGGATCGGTAACGACTGCCGGGTTAGAATCGTCTACTTCGACGCCGAGAAGCTCGAAGAGGAAGGGGCCGAGGCGGCGCTTTCCCAGGTGGACGGCATCCTGGTCCCGGGCGGCTTCGGCGAGCGCGGTACCGAAGGGAAGATCAAGGCGATCCGCTACGCCCGCGAGAACAAGGTCCCCTTCTTCGGGATCTGCCTCGGGATGCAGATGGCCGCCGTCGAGTACGCGAGAAACGTCTGCAAGCTTCCGGAAGCCTTCTCCAGCGAGTTCAAACCGGAGTGCACGAGCCCGATCATCCACCTCATGGAGGAGCAGAAAGGGGTCGAGCGCAAGGGTGGCACCATGAGGCTCGGCGCCTATCCCTGCTCGCTCACCAAGGGGACCTTCGCCCAGAAGGCCTACGGCGCCACCGAGATCTCCGAGCGCCACCGTCACCGCTACGAGTTCAACAACCAGTTCCGTAACCAGCTGGTCGAAAAAGGAATGGTGATATCCGGCCTCTACCGCGAAGGCGACCTGGTCGAGATCATCGAGCTCCCGGACCACCCCTGGTTCCTCGGCTGCCAGTTCCACCCGGAATTCAAGTCCAAGCCGCTCAACCCCCACCCGCTCTTCAAGGCCTTCATCGCGGCCACCAAGCAGCACCGCAAAGGGTAATTTATGACCAGAGAAGTAGCCGTAGGCGGAGTGAAAATAGGCGGAGGGAAACCGCTCGTGCTGGTGGCGGGTCCCTGCGTGATCGAAAACGAAAAAGCGACCATGCGCCATGCCGAACGTCTGATGACCATCTGCAACGGCGTCGGCATGCCGCTCATCTTCAAGGCCTCCTACGACAAGGCCAACCGCACCTCGGTGACCGCCTACCGCGGGCCGGGGCTCAAGGAGGGACTGCGCATCCTGGCCAAGGTGAAGGAATCCCTCGGCGTTCCCGTCCTCTCCGACATCCACTCCATCGAGCAGGTAGCGCCGGCCGCCGACGTCCTCGACGTGATCCAGATCCCGGCCTTCCTCTGCCGCCAGACCGACCTCCTGGTCGCCGCCGCCCAGACCGGGAAGGTGATCAACGTGAAGAAGGGGCAGTTCCTGGCGCCGTGGGACATGAAGAACGTGGTCGGCAAGCTCCTCTCCTGCGACAACGAGAACATCATCCTCACCGAGCGCGGGGCGAGCTTCGGCTACAACAACCTGGTGGTCGACATGCGGAGCTTCCCGATCATGCGCGCTACCGGCTGCCCGGTCATCTTCGACGCCACCCATTCCGTCCAGCTTCCGGGCGGGGAGGGGACCTCGTCGGGGGGACAGCGCGAGTTCGTGGAATTCCTTTCCCGGGCCGCAGTGGCTGCCGGCGTTGACGGTGTCTTCATGGAAGTCCACGAGGCTCCCGAGCAGGCGCTGTGCGACGGCCCGAACTCGGTCAGGCTGGACGACCTGCCGGCCCTTCTGAAGAAGCTGAAGGCTATCGACCTTGTGGTGAAGCAGTAGCGAGTTTCTTACGAATCGGCGCTGGATTTTGAGTCCAGTGCGGGAGATTTCTTTGATACTAGAAGAAGCGAAAAGGGTAATCAGGGTCGAGGCTGAAGCGCTCAGAAACCTCGAGTCCTCCATCGACGGCACCTTCGAGCGTGCGGTAGAGATGATCCTCGAGGCACCGGGCCGCGTGGTAGTAACCGGCATGGGGAAATCGGGACTCGTCGGCCAGAAGATCGCCTCCACCATGGCCTCCACCGGCACTCCGGCGTTCTTCCTCCATCCGGCGGAAGGGATCCACGGCGACCTCGGCATGATCATGAAGGGCGACGTGGTGATCGCCATCTCCAACTCCGGCGAGACGGAGGAGGTGATCCGTATCCTTCCGATCATCAAGCGCCTGGGCGCCTCGCTGATCGCCATGGCCGGAAACCCCAACTCCACCCTTGCTAAAAGCGGCGATCTCTTTCTCGATATCTCGGTGAAGGAAGAGGCCTGCCCCTTGGGCCTCGCCCCGACCGCCTCGACGACGGTGACCCTCGCCATGGGAGACGCCATCGCGGTTGCGCTGCTGGTTTCCCGCGGGTTCAAGGCCGAGGATTTCGCCCTCTTCCATCCGGGCGGGGCGCTCGGCAAGAAGCTTCTTCTGAAGGTCGAGAACGTCATGCACGCAGGGGACAACCTCCCGCTGGTGAAGGCGGACACCCTCATGAGGGAGGCGCTCTTTACCATCACCTCGAAAGGACTGGGGATCACCGGGGTCACCGACGACGACGGAGCCCTGGTCGGGGTGATCACCGACGGCGATCTTCGCCGTGCACTGGGTAAGGGGCTCGACATCATCAACCTCCCGGCTTCGGAGCTCATGAAGACCAAACCGAAACGGATCCGCAGCGACGAACTGGCGGCCCGCGCCCTTCAGCAGATGGAGCAGTACTCCATCACGTCGCTCTTCGTCTTCGCCGACGACGACAGCATGGCGCCGGTGGGGATCGTGCATCTGCATGACCTGCTTAAGGCGGGGATCGCCTAGCTGCAAATCCCCCCGGTCCCCCCTTCGCAAAGGGGGGGACCGGTTACCGAAATTGCAGGCTACCTGGACTTCTTCCGGCTCTTCCTCTTCTTCAAAGCTTGACCGCTGTAGCCTTGGCGGAGGCGGGGAGAGGGGGGGCGAGGATGGGGGTTCATTCAAGAGGTTCCCGTGGAAGAGAAACTGAAAAAGATCAAGCTGCTGATCCTGGACGTTGACGGCGTCATGACCGACGGACGGATCATCTTCGATTCCAACGGGGTGGAGAGCAAGTTCTTCAACGTGAAGGATGGCCACGGCATCAAGATGCTCCAGCGGGCCGGCGTCGAGGTGGGGATCATTTCGGGGCGCGAATCGCTGGTGGTGACCAACCGGGCCACCGAGCTCGGCATCAAGATCGTCTACCAGAAGTCGCTCAACAAGCTGGAGCCGTACCAGAAGATCTTGCTTGCCACCGGCCTCACCGATGAGCAGGTCGCCTTCATGGGGGACGACGTGATCGATATCCCGGTCCTCAAACGGGTCGGGTTCGCCGCCGCTCCCGCCGACGCCATCGCCGAGGTGCTCCCCCACGTCCACTACGTCGCCAAGGCCCGCGGCGGCTGGGGTGCCGTGCGCGAAATCGCCGATCTCCTCATCAAGGGGCAGGGGCTCTGGGAAGAGATCACCGCCCGTTACAACCTCAAATAGCTTCACGCTGCTGTCTCTGACAACATGACATGCCGGTTTGCCTGGACAGGCCCCGCGCCTTTCCTTTTGATACTATGGAGTGGAATCAATGACCCACGATCAGTACGATGAGGATATGCCCGAAGAGCAGGAGACCAGCATCTGGGAGATCCTGCATCTGCTCGCCAAACGCAAGATCTTCATCCTCTCCGTTTGTTTCATCACCGCCGTAGCTGCCATCGGCTACACCCTCACCCTTCCCAACGTCTATACCGCTTCCACGCGCGTACTCCCTCCCCAAAAGGAGGCAGGCGGCGGTCTCTCCGCTCTCCTTGGTCAGGCCGGCGGCCTCGCCGGACTCGCTGGAGGCCTCACCGGCGGCACCGACCTCTTCATCGGCATCCTTAAGAGCCGTTCGGTAGGCGACGCGGTTATCCAAAAACTGTCTCTTCAGAAGGTGTACGGTCTCCCGACCATCGAGTTGACCCGCGCGCAACTGGACCTTTCCGTTAAAGCCGCCGCCGGCACCGACGGCATTATCGTCATCTCCGCCGACGCCGCCGATCCCAAGCTGGCTGCTACCATCGCCAACGCCATGGCTGAAGAACTGGGCCGGACCACTGTACGTCTCAACCTGACCAAGGTCAGTAACGAACGCATCTTCCTGGAGAAGAGGCTCGATGTCGTCCGGGGGGAACTGAAACAGGCCGAGGAGGAAATGAAATCCTTCGCGGAAAAGAACAAGATGGTCCAGTTCGAGTCCCAGACCAAGGCCTCCTTTGAGAGTATCTCCATCCTCAGAAACCAACTCACCACCAAAGAGATGCAGCTCTCTACCCTGCGCGCCAGCCTAACCGACGAAAGCCCAGAGGTAAGGAGCCTGAAGGCCGGCATCGCTCAGCTTCGCTCCCGGCTCGCCCAGATGCAGGGGGGAGGGGGCGGGGCCGACGCCATCCCCGCCTTCGGCAAGGTGCCGGAGTTGGGCGTCGAGTACGCACGCCGCATGCGCGACCTTAAGACCAGGGAGGCGGTCTTCGAGCAACTTAGCAAGCAATACGAAGTGGCAAAGCTCAACGAAGCCAAGGACGCGTCCGCCTTCCAGATCATCGACCCTGCCATTCCCCCGGCGGTTAAGACCGGCCCCAAGCGCGGTCGCAGCGTGATCTTGGCTACCATCGTGGCCTTTTTCGCCTCGGTGGTCATCGTCCTTGTCCGGGACCGCTTCGAGAAAATGCCGGAGGAGAGCAGGAAGTCCTTATTAGAGGTGAAGCAGCAGCTCTTTTCCTTGAGGTAGGCCGTCCGGCGGGCTATCTTCTTTCCACCGCTCCTGCCTGGCTCCCGTCCGGGAACCGGCATTCTGGAGATCGATGCAGAATAAGGCTTTGGCAACCAATGTCGCGGCAGCGCACGACAGGTCGGACCGGGATGTCGTCATCTCGGTCATCCTCGTGTGCCTCAACGCCGAGCAGTGGCTCGAGGAAGCGTTGCAAAGCCTTTTCAGCCAAACCCATCGCAGCGTCGAACTGATCGTCATCGATGGCGGATCGACCGATCGCACCCTCCCCATTCTCACTCAATACCGGCAGCAGATCGCCACGCTCGTCAGCGAGCCCGACCAGGGTATCTACGATGCCATGAACAAGGGGCTGTTCCTTGCCGGAGGGGAGCTTATCTATTTCCTCAACAGCGACGATGCCTTGTACGATGACGGCGTGCTGGCGGCTTTGGCCGCTGCCTCGGTGGCATATCCCGATGTGGACGTCTTTTACGGCGACGCGCTGCTGGTCTACGAGGGGGGGAGGGAGGTCCTTTCCCGCTACCCGAACATCCTCCTCTGGGAGTTTTTCCGCGGGAGGACCCTCTGCCACCAGGCAACCATCGCCAGAAGGAGCGCCTTCGAGAGGGTAGGCGGTTACGACCCCGGCTACCGGCTGGCCGGGGACTTCGCCTGGATCCTGAAAAGCCGGTGGGAGCACGACCTTCACTACCGCTACCTCCCTCTGACCATCTGCCGGTTCCGGATGGGGGGGAGCCACGGAACCCCCTCCAGCACGACGCTGCTTCGCTCGGAACGGGAGCGCGCCGTGGCAAGCCACGTGCGGGGCCGCTACCGGTTCCTTTCTTCCCATGACGACCGGCGCGTCAGCCTGCGGGGACTGCTGGTCGGCGATCCCGCCTACGCGGTGAGGAGTAACGGCCGCGGCATTGCCGGTCTCCTCGCCTCGCTCGCCAACAATATCCGCCAGACCAACCGGCTTCGCTGGCATCTGCTCAAGGTGTGGGGATACCGGATGCTGCGCGGCTCCTCCGGTCCCGTCCACTCTACAGACCCGGGATGCCGCCAGGAGGGACGCTGATGGCGGATATTGACGGCGGTGCGCCGGGCGCCTCCCAGGCCACCGGGCGCTCTTGGCTGGCCATGCTTCCCGCCGCACTCCGCAGCCGCGTGGAGGGCCGCCCCACCCTGCAAAGGGTACTGGGCAACATGGGATGGCTGGTGCTGGACAAGGTGCTGCGACTGACTGTGGGGCTGGTGGTCGGTGCCTGGATCGCCCGTTACCTGGGGCCCGCCCAGTTCGGGCTGTGGAACTACGCGCTCGCCTTTACCGCCCTTTTCGGCGCGTTCGCCTCCCTTGGCCTCGACACCATCGTGGTGCGGGAGATGGTGAAGTTTCCCGGACGGGAGGCGGAGCTCGTCGGCACCGCATGGGGGCTCAAGCTGGCCGCCGGTACGGTTACCTTAGCCGTCACCGTCGGGGCCGTCACTCTGCTGCGTCCGGACGACAGCCTGACCCGCCTGCTCGTCGCCATTTCCGCCGCCGGATTTGTCTTCCAGTCTGCCAATGTCATCGACCTGTATTACCAGGCGCAACTGCAGTCGCGTTACACCGTGGTAGCCGGCAACCTTGCCTTCGCTGCGGTCACCGTGGCAAAGATCGTCCTCCTTGCCGTCAAAGCCCCTCTGGTAGCCTTTGCGGTGGTTGGCCTCGGGGAGATGGTGCTCACCTCGCTCTTCCTGGTGATCTTCGCTCTGAAAAGCCGGGTTTCGCTACGGGCCCTTTCCCTCGACCGCAAGCTGGCCAGGAGGCTCCTCAAGGAGAGCTGGCCGATGATGTTTTCGGGGCTCGCTGTCATGATCTACATGAGGATCGATCAGATCATGCTTGGCCAGATGCTGGGAGACCGGGAGGTGGGGATCTATTCCGCCGCGGTGCGGCTGAGCGAGGTCTGGTATTTTGTCCCTACTTCGGCGGTGACCTCTGCTTTTCCGGTTATTGTCGGGAAGAAACGGGATGGTGGGGCCGCCTATCTCGACAGCCTCCAGACCCTGTACGATTCCATGGCCCTCCTCGGCGTAGCGGTTTCTTTGCTGGTCATGCTGGTCAGCCCGTTGGTGGTCTCTCTTCTTTACGGCAGCCGCTATGCGGAGGCGGCCGGGGTGCTTTCCCTGCATGTCTGGTCCGGTATCTTCGTCTCCCTTGGTGTGGCCAGCGGCAGTTGGCTCGCCGCCGAAAACCTGCCGAATTTCAGCATGTACCGCACTTTGTTCGGTGGCGTCGTCAACGTCGTGCTGAACGTGTTCCTGATTCCGCGGTACGGAGCTATGGGGGCCGCCTACAGCACACTCATTGCCTATGCATCTGCCGTCTATTTCGTGCTATTTTTCCAACGCACGAGACAGTGTGGAACCATGCTTCTGCTTGCTTTCATACCTTTTAAGAAATATCTGCTCAAGAGAGGCTGATTTGTGATAGGTTGGCTGGCAAAAAAGATACTTCCCCAGACTGCGGTGGATACCTTGAAGTGTATCCGCAAGCAGGTGAAAAACTGCCGGACGCTTGCCTTCGAGTACGGGCAGTACCGGACTATCCGCCGCTGGTCGTGTCTCGATCGGTCCGGCGCCCCCTTGCCCTGGTATACCTATCCTGCCATCGAATACCTTTCCAGCCTCGACTTTACCGGGAAGAGGGTTTTCGAGTACGGCTGCGGCAATTCGACTCTCTGGTGGGAGAGCATGGCCGCCGAGGTCTATGCCGTGGAAGACTCTCCGGAGTGGTACCGGAAGATCTCGGCGCTAAAATCCGCTCGAGGTGCTTTTTACCTGGAAACCGAGCAGGCTCACTACGTCGGCAAGATTCGCGAGACCGGCCAGCGTTTCGATGTCGTCGTCATCGACGGCAAGCACCGCCTCGACTGCTCGCTGATCGCCGGCGATCAGCTCGCGGAAAACGGCATGATCGTCCTCGATAACGCGGACTGGAACCTGGAGGCCGCCCGCAATCTCAGGGAGCGCTTCGATCTCGTGCAGGTCGATTTCCACGGTTTCGGCCCCATCAACGACTACACCTGGACCACTTCGCTCTTCCTGAGCCGACGCTTCGATTTCGGCAGTCGCGGGCAAAGGCCGGCGCGTTCCATCGGCGGTATCAATGGTTAGCTCCCTTCTCCGCGCCTTGCTCCCCAACTCCTGGTATGCGTCTTTGCAGGAGAACAAACGCCGCCTCTGCGGGGAGTATGCCGCCTCGTCTTTTTCGCAGGAGGGGGAGGACCTGGTGCTCGCCAGGCTCTTCGAAGGGAAGGCGAACGGTTTCTACGTCGATGTCGGCGCTTTCCACCCGATCAAATACTCCAACACCTACCGCTTCTACCGGCTCGGCTGGCACGGGATCAACATCGACGCCATGCCGGGGAGCATGACCCTTTTCAAAAAGTGGCGGCCGCGGGATGTCAACCTCGAGGCCGCCATCGCCGAAAAGGAGGGGAACCTGGTTTACCACGCCTTCGCTGAGGCCGCCCTCAACGGCTTTTCCCAAGAGCTTTCCGAGCGCAGGATCGCCAACGGCTCCCGTCTCCTCTTTAGACGTGAGGTGCCGGCGCGCACCCTGGCCAGCGTGCTGGAGGCAGAGCTTCCCCCCGCGACTGCCATCGATTTTCTCTCCGTCGACGTGGAGGGGCTGGACCTGCCGGTACTGCGCTCCAACGACTGGAACCGTTTCCGCCCTGCCGTGGTGCTGGTCGAGTCGCTGCACCTGGGGCTGGAGGATATTGCCGGAACCGAGGTCGCCCGTTTCATGGCCTCCCAGCGTTACCGTCTGGTGGCCAAGACGGTCAACACCCTCTTTTTTGCCGCCGAGGAGTCGGCCGGGAAACTCCCCGGTCTGGCGGTGGGGGAGGGGAGGGGATGAGCGGGGTAACTGTTCCGGTCCTTTTCCTGGTTTTCCAACGGGTGGAAACCACTCTCCGCGTCATGGAAGCGATCCGGGAGGCGAGGCCTTCCCGCCTTTATGTCGCCTGCGACGGACCCCGGCCAGGTGACGCGGCGCAAGCCAGTCGCGTCGAGGAAGTCCGCCGCCGGGTGCTCTCTCTGGTCGACTGGCCGTGCGAAATCAAGACCCTGTTCCAGCCTGGCAACCTTGGCTGCAAGGTTGCCGTGAGTCGCGCCATCTCCTGGTTCTTCCAACACGAGGAGATGGGGATTATCCTTGAGGATGACTGCCTGCCGGCGCCTACCTTTTTCCCCTTCTGCGAGGAGCTATTGGAACGCTACCGGGAGGACTCCCGCGTCATGCAGGTCTGCGGGTCCAACCTGGTCGGCGCCGGGAGCCGCCGGGGAGACAGCTACTTCTTTTCCGCCTACGGCCCCATCTGGGGATGGGCCTCCTGGCGCAGGGCGTGGGAAAGCTACGATCCCGACCTCGTGCTCTGGCCGAAGTGGAAGGAGGAAGGGAGGATGAAGGATTTCGTTCTCCATCCCGAAGAGCTGCGCCAGCGCAGCCAAATTTACGATAGCGTGCATGCCGGTAGCATCGACACCTGGGATTACCAGTGGGGAGCCTCCAAGCTCTTCAACAGCGGGCTCAGCATCGTTCCCTCCCGGAACCAGGTCGTCAACATCGGGTTCGGCCCCCAGGCCACGCGGGAGGTGCCGCGTCCCTCCTTCGCGCCCACCTCGATCGATTCCCTTTCCTTTCCGCTACGGCATCCTTCCTGCCTCCTGCGGGAACGCGAGTTGGATCTCGATTTCGTCCGTAAGGTGATGGCCCCGCCTAACCGCTACCGTTCCCCTTTCCGGCGACTCTGGAGGCTACTGTGCCGAGCGTGAATCCCTCCCCGGCGCGGGAGATGTTCCGTGTCGCCGATAGAGTTGCCAAGCACTTCGCAAAGGGGGCCGTGGTAGCGGCGCTCATCCCCGTCGATTACACCCGTACCAGGGAGATCCCGCTTCTTCTCGAAACGAGCGGCATTCTGGCTCGTAGAGACGAGCCGCTCACCATTCTCGACATCGGCTCCCCCCAGATCCTCGCCCTGACCCTTTGCAGTCTCTCCCCTCACTGGAAGGTGCGCTACATAAACCCCTACGAGCCGGAATTGAGAGATCTGACCTGCAAGCAATCCCTCCTGGGGATTCCCAATCTTGATATTGCCCGAGGCGACATAACCGATCCTGCCTCCCTTTCCAGTGTCGGTCCGTTTGACTATGTCTTTTCCTGTTCGGTCTGGGAACACATCCGTCCCGAGTCAGACGGTGACATAGTTGCGTCGGCCAACGTGTCGAGACTGCTCAAACCATCCGGTAGATTCATCTTTTCCGTTCCCTTTTATCGCACGGCCTTCAACGAGTACGTCGACGGCGGTGTCTACGGCGCCGAGGGGGGAGGGGCAAAGTCCTTCTTCCAGCGATTTTACGATCCGCCGTCGCTTAATCGGAGGGTCGTCGAGCCCAGCGGCCTTACCCTCGAGTCGGCCCGCTACCTCGGGGAGCGCTACTGTTCCCCCCGGATTACGCGGAGAATTTCCTCGCTGGTCGACACCGGATTCAGGCGTTTCCTGCTGGGAAGACTCTTTGCCCTTATCTCCAGGCTCTGTATGGTGGAAGCCGCCACTCCCGGTGATCTCAAGAAGCCCTATCTCGCTGTCTGTTCACTCCGAAAGCCGGAGTCGATTGGTGGGTCAACGCTATGAAAATCTCCTTCATAACCACCTGTGACCATAACATCGGGGACGATTTTGTCAGGGAAGGGCTCAAGTTCTTGCTTCGGCAGCATTACCGGGGTCGCGAGCTTGAGTTCCTGAACGTTCACAAGCACTCTCCGATATCCGCTCGGGTCGGCTATCAGCGGCACCGCGGAACGTGGTCCAACCGGATGCTGGATCGGATACTTCCCTTGAGCACATCTGGGGACTTGATCGTGGCGGCGGATCTGGTCGTCCAAAGCGGTGCCCCGGTCTATTGGTGCCACCCTTCGACCAAAAGTCACTGCGCCGACAACGAGTGGTTCAAACCGCTGGTCAAACGACGGTTATCCCAAAGGAACCAGCCTTTTGGCAACCTGGCGGCGGGAACCTGCCAGGGCTACCATTCCGACGGAGCGGAATTTTGCCGTTGTCCCAAATGTGCATCCTACATCAAGGAGCTCTCCGCCCTGTCGAAGGTGACCACGCTGCGGGATTCCTTGGCGAGTACGGTGTTCGACTCGCTCGGGCTCTCCGCCCCGGTCATCGCGTGCAGCTCGATCTTTGCCGTCGACGAATATGGACTGGCACCCGGCGGCGACGATTACGTCGTGGTCAACTTCATGGGGCTGGGGGGACATTACGACTTCAGGGAGGGGATCGACCCCAACCGGTGGAGAGGCGAGTTCGCCAGTTTCTACCAGCAGCTCGTTCGCCAGGAAAAGGTGATCTTCTGCTGCCATGACGAAAAAGAGGTAGGCGAGGCGAAGGGGATCGATCCGGGAGCCGAGATCTTCTACCCGGGCGGGGACTTTCTCGCTGCGATGAAGTTCTATGCGGGGGCAAAATACGGTATTTTCAATCGGGTCCATGGTGCCTTTATGCTGGCCAGTTTCGGGAAGCCGGCGGTCGTGATCGGGAACGATTCCAGGGCACGCATGGCCGCCGAGATCGGCCTTCCCCACTTTTTCATGGGAGACGTCGATGCAGAGCTTCTTTGCGATCGTTGGCGGTGGTTGGCCGCGGGTGGCGATGGCTACCGCGAGCGCTTCGCCGAGATCAAACGCCGCTCCCTGGACGACTACCTCGCGGCCCTGGCCTCCCTGTAGGAGTGCGCATGCAACTGCCAGCCACCCGTTTCTCCCGCCTATGACCTTTCCCCGCTTCCTCAAGGAGTTGCTCACCCTCCCGTTTTCGCCGGCGGCTGTCAGGCTCTTGTTTGCCCTCAGCCCCCCGGGGGAGGCACAGGCTCCTCGTTCGGTGCTGGTTGTCAAGCTGGACGCGATCGGCGACTCGGTCCTCAACTCGCCGTTTCTGCGTGGGCTCCGACAGCGCTACCCCGTTGCGCGCATCACCCTGGTGGTGAATCCGTCGGTGTATAACCTGGTGGAGCTCTGCCCCTACGTGGACGAGGTACTGGCCTTCGACGGCGCCTGCCACCCCCGGATCGCCCCGGCTGTCCGCCCCCTCAGGGCTTTTCGTTTCGCCCGTGAGAAACTGTGGGAGAGGAGATTCGACCTTGCCGTCATACCCCGGTTGGATACGGACTTCTACCATGCCACCTACCTGGCCTATTTTTCCCGGGCCACTCGCCGGGTCGCCTTCTCCGAAAAGACCGGTCCCCTGAAGGCGCGGAAGAACCGGGACTACGACCTGCTGCTGACTGACGTGGTGGTTTCGCCTCCAGGTGCCCATGACGTGATTGTTAACCTCTCCCTTCTAGAAGCTCTTCCTGCCGGGGCTGGTGCATGCAGTGGCGAAGGGGGAGGAGAGGCGAGGCTTGAGGTGTGGCTATCGGAGGAGGATCGGGCACGGGCTGCCTCCCTGCTCGGGAACCGTGGCGTGGTGGCGCTGGCACCGGGAGCCAGCGCTTCCCACAAGCAGTGGCCGGTGGAGCGTTTTGCCGAGGTGGCCACCTGGTGCCTGGAGCGGTACGGTGTTACGTCGGTCGTGGTCGGCGGCCCCTCCGAAAGGGAGATCGGCGCCACGCTCTGTTCGCTGGTCGGTCCCCATCGATGTCTGGACCTGACCGGCAAAACCTCTCTGCGCGAGACAGCCGCGGTCCTGGAGCGGTGCGCACTGTACATCGGCAACGACACTGGCCCCAAACACCTGGCTGCCGCCACGGGGACCAAGGTGGTGGAGATCTCCTGTTTCCCGGCGGGTGGCGACCCGCGCCACCCGCAGTCGCCGGCTCGCTTCCGTGCCTGGGGCACCAGCGAGGTGACGCTTCAGCCTTCGCGTCCGGCTGATGGGTGCGGTGATGCCTGTCTGGCGGCCAAAGCGCACTGCATCCTTGGGGTCGAGGTACGGGAGGTCCAACAGGCGGTGCTGGATTTGGAGAAGACGGACGAAGACAAATCCGTGCAACCGGCAATGTGTGAATCCTTACCCATTTGCCCGGTTAGTTAATCCTCGTTAAATGTCGTGCACGGTTGCGGCAACCAAACTGGAAATGTCAGGCGGGGCGTTGTCGAGTGACGGGCGGTGACGGTACGGTCACCGCCGGCAGTGGTTGTGGCAGTACGCCATTTAGCAGTTGCATGTCCGCCGCTTTCATGTTAGCTATTACCAGTTCTTAATGACAGCATGAAACGTTGTCATCTAACAAAGGGAAGTTCTCTACATTTTGATCAAGACCACGGTCTGCGTTTTGCCTTGTCAGGAGGCGATATTGGACGGGACCGGGGTTTCGATAGCCGCTTGATTGACCAGGATTTTGATGACGTTTTTCGCGGCGCTCAAAGCCAGACTACAGAGTTCCCCAATTGCGTACCGGCTTGCGCGGGGAGCCTTCTGGTCGTTGGTCGGGGGAGTGATCTCCCGCGTCCTCACCATGGTCTCCGCCATTTTGGTGGCCCGCCTGCTCGGTAAGGAAGGGTACGGCGAGATGGGGATGATCCAGAGCACCATGGGGATGTTCGGCGTATTGGCGGGACTTGGCCTGGGGGCCACCGCCACCAAGTATGTCGCCGAGTACCGTCAGAAGGATCCCGTGAGAGCGGGGAGGATTACGAGCCTAACCCTGGTGACCTCCCTGGTTTCGGCCGGCGGTATCGCCCTTTGCTGTTTCCTCCTGGCGCCCGAGTTGGCGGCCCGTACCCTCAACCGGGGCGAACTTGCCCCCCTGCTGGTGGCCGGTGCCGTCCTATTGTTCGTCTCCACCCTGGGCGGGGTACTCTCCGCGGTACTTTCTGGTTTTGAATCCTTCAAGGAAATCGCCGTCATCAACCTCTGGCAGGGGGTCTCGACTCCGCTCCTCTCTATCCCGCTTGTCTACTGGTGCGGAGTAGAGGGGGCCATCGCATCCTTTACCATTAATGCCGCCCTTGGGCTGATCCTCACCGCTATCGCGGTCAGGCGGGAAGCCCGCCGGTATTCCATCCCGCTTGGCTTTGACCGGGGGATCTGGCAAGAGTGGCGTCTTCTCTGGAGCTACTCGCTCCCGTTGACCCTAGCCAACCTTTTGGTGGCACCGGTGACCTGGGTCACCAACAGCATCCTGGTCAACCAGCCGGGAGGGTACGGCGAACTTGGGCTTTTCAACGCCGCTAACCAGTGGCGTAACGTTATTGTGTTCATCCCCGCGCTGCTTAGTTCCGCCATGCTTCCGGTCCTGTCGGAAACCCACGGACGCGAAAACAAGGACGACTTCTCCCGCACCATCGTGCTCAACCTGCGGGGGACCTGGCTGGTTGCCTTTCCCCTCACCGTGGTGGTCATCCTGCTCGGCAAACCGTTGGCCATGCTTCTTGGCAAACAGTTTGCCGGTACCGATCAGATCATTTCGGTGCTGATGGTGGCAACTTTTCTCAATGTGGTGAATAGCGCCGTCGGTTGCGTACTGGTTGGGGCGGGGCGGATCTGGATCGGAACCTTGATGAACATGTGCTGGGCGGCCGTTCTCATTGGCGTCTCGTACCTCCTCATTCCTGGCCACGGGGGGACCGGATTGGCGATCGCCTACCTGGCCGCCTACCTGACCCATACCGTCTGGCAGATGGCTTACGTGGAGTTTAAGCTCGCTCCCGGATCGATCTCCACCCAGTTGAAGACCCTGTCCTTTTCGGCGGTGGTGCTGGTGGCGACGCTGGCGGTGGGCGGTGCCGGCAGAGGATTCCTTGCCTTGAGTCTCGTGTTGGTGGCGGCTTCGCTACTGCCGTTGCTATTCACTCTGAAAGCGGCCCTCCCTCTGCGCGGGGCCCAGCAACCTCTGGGATGACCATGAACGATACCTCCCTGAAATTGCCTGCCATCCCGCGGCTGAAAGCGCCCGAAGGGGAGCCGGTGCCGAACTGGGACCCGGAGAGGATGGTTCGCCGCGGTTGCCTGGTCTGCGGTGGCGAGGAGCACCGTCCGCTCTGTTACCGTCCGGACGGGCTATTGGTTGCCAGTTGCGCAGCCTGCGGCTGCACCTACCTTCCGCTGGTCCCCGACGCCGGGGAGCTCCAACGCTACTACGACCGCTACTCCGATACCAAGCTGTACATCCAGCACAAGGTGCAGCAAGCCCCCCCTTCGCTGGCGTCTCGGCTCCGGGCTTGTGCCGCCCGAACCGTAAAGACCGTTCTCGGCCCTTCGCTCACCAATGGAATCAAGAGGCGGGGAGAGCCGATCTCCGACAGCTGCGAGATTCTGATCAGGACCGGCGGGCTGGAAGGGAAGAGGATTCTGGAGTTGGGCCCCGGCAGGTTCGGCGGAATCCTTCCCGAAGCCACGCGGTGGGGAGCTAAAGGGGTGGCGGTCGAGGTGGACGCCGCTGCCGTGGGTTCTATGCGGGAGATGGGTATCGAGGTCTTCGACTCGCTTGCCAAGGCTCCCTCCGGGCTCGACATCATCTACGCCGGCATGGTCCTCGAGCACGTGAGTGACCCGGCTGCGCTCCTTAAAGAGGCCGCCGCCCTGGCCGCTCCGGGAGGACGCTTCCTGATCAGGGTCCCCAACGGAGGGCAAGCCAAGAGCGTCGGGTACAGCTGGATCGGCTTCCGGGTCGACCTCGAGCACTTGAACTACTTCGATGCCGCCTCCTTGAGCACGTTGTTGGCGCAGGCTGGCTTTCAGACCGAGTGCGTGTGGCAGAGCGCCCAGCCGGTCTTGCCGCAGTACCTTGCCATGGCCGATCGCAACAGCTTCCTGCGCTATGCGCGCGAGCGATTCAACCGCACCATCAGCCTGCAACCCGATACCATTTTCCAGCAAGGAGAGTTCATGCTGACCGTGCTGGCCAGGAGAGAAGAGTAGATGACCAACCACGGCGACACCATCCGCCCCCCTCGAGTCAAGCTGGCCACCTCCTGGGTCTACCCCCACGTCGGAGGGGTCAGCTCCCACATGTCCCTGTTGGCCCGCCAGCTTGGCTTGGCCGACCACGAGGTGATCTCGGCCAACCATGCCACCGCCGGCAAGTCCGCCCCTCTCACCCGCGTCCGTAACGGCCTGAGACGGCTGGCTGCCAAGTCCTTCAACCTGGAGACTATTTCCCTCCATGCCCGTGGCCTCATGCCGGCCTTTGCCTCTTTGGAATGCGACATCGTTCACTGCCACGACGTCATGGCCGCCTGGGCCGCCCTCAAGGCGAGAGAAGCATCCGGCCGGTCATTCAAGGTGATCGCCACCCTGCACGGTCCCATCTCCAACGTGATGGTGGAAGAAGGGCACGCGCCTGATTCTCCTGACGTCTGCATGGTGCGCCGTTGCGAGCTGGAAACCTGGAGGAGGTGTGACGCTCTCATCGCGGTAGACACCCTTCAGGGGGAAATAGCCGTGGAGCAGGGGGCTGACCCGGCCCAGATCACCACCATCCCTAACGCGGTGGATGTCGAAGAGGTCAACCGGCTGGCCACCACCCTTCCGTTGGCCAAGAAGGAGGGGGAATGTTGGATCCTTGTTCCCCGCCGGATGGCACCGAAGAACGGGATTGAGATGGCGATCCGGGCGCTTCCCCTCATGAAGAAAGCACCTCGCCTGGTGATTGCCGGCAACGGACCGGAAAGGGATAACCTCGAACAACTGGCCCACCAACTGGGGGTTGCTGCCCAGGTGGTCTTTCTCGGCGGCCTGTCCCATACCGTCCTAATGCCGCTCATGGGGCTGTGCGACATGGTCACGGTCCCCTCCATCCCCATCCACGGCATCGAGGAGGCAACCTCGATATCGGCCATCGAGGGGATGGCCCTTTCCCGCCCGGTAGTGGCCACTGCCATTGGCGGGCTGCGGGAACTGATCCTCTCCGAGGAAAACGGCATCCTGGTCCCACCGAAGGACCCTGGTGCGCTGGCCGAGGCCTACGACCGGGTACTGGCCGACCCGGAGCTTGGCCGCCGTCTCGGTGCCGCCGCCAAGCAGACCGTTATCGAGCGTTTCAGCGTCGACCTCTGGTTCGGGCGCCATCTTACCGTCTATTCCAACACCGTGGGGAGATGACTATGTCCGGCACCGCCTCCGTCCTTAGCTGCCCCGTTTGCAATCAGGTAAGCGCCCTCGATGGTCGCCATCTGGGTGGCTACGCCCTGATGGCCTGCCCCGGTTGTGGCTATCGCTTCTTTCCCAAGACCGAAGGGGTCGTCGCCGACTATGACGAGGTCTACCAGGGGGAGGAATACTTCAACGAGCAGATCCGCTCGCTACAGGAGAGCCGAGATAGTGCCGATTTTATCAACCATCCCACCTACCGGAGATTCTTCTCCCGGCTGCAACCGCAAGAAGGCCCCCGCCTCCTCGATATCGGCTGCGGGGTAGGGCGGTTCTGCCAGGCGGCAGCATCGGTTGGCTGGCAGGTGGAAGGCATCGACCTCTCCGAGCGTGCCATTGCCATCGCCGCTGCCCACCATCCCTTTCCGGTTCGGGTGGCTACCGTAGAGGCGCTGGCTGACCAATCGGCAAGCTACGACGTGATCACCGCCTTCGAGGTGCTGGAGCATCTCGATAACCCGCGTGCCTTCCTTTCCCAGGTTGCGCTCCTTCTTCGGGATGGCGGCGAATTCTTCTGTACGGTTCCGAACTGGGACTGTCAGGCGGTACAGAGCGCTACCCGCCCCGACTGGGTCCCCCCTGTGCACGTCGGCTTCCATACCGTCTCTTCCCTTAAGACCCTCGCCGTACGATCCGGATTCGCCGAGGCTGACTGCGGGGTTATCTGGACCGATCCGTTCCCGTTTCATCCGATGAACGGGTTGCGGTGGCTCAGGCGCCGGTTGCGGGGGGCCGAGAACGCGCCGCTCGGGCTTTGGCTGCACGCCCGGAAATCGGGTGCGGGGAGGCAGGGGTGAAGATCGCCCTCGTCACCTATGCCCTCCAAATCGGAGGGGTGGAGACCTTCCTCCGCCGGCTGGCCCGTTATTACCGGGCAAAGGGGCACGACGTCTGCTTCCTGGAGACCACCGAGAAGGGGCGCTGGTCGGACAGTTTTCAGCAGGACGGGTTCCGGGTGGAGAGGATTTTACCGAACCCCTGGCGCTCCCGGCGCGAGCATGCATTGGCCATCGGTGGGTTCCTGAAGGACTTCGATCTGGTCCTTCTCAACGACGCACCTTTTGCCCAGGCGGCCCTCGGCCTCCTTCCCGACCGGGCGGTGGCGATTCCGGTTCTCCACATGTACCTCACCTCCATGGTGAAGACCGCTTCCGCCAACGCCGGGAATTGGGATGCCCTCGCCGCGGTCTGCCCGGCCGGCGCCCGCAGTGCCATCCATCACGGGGCCGATGCCGGACGCGTTTCGGTGATCGCCAACGGAGTGGAGGTGCCGGAAAGCTTTCCCCGCGAGTCACGCGGACGTGAGGCCGGCGGCCCCCTGCGGATCGGGTACATCGGTAGCCTCAACCATTCCCAAAAGGGGATCCTTTACATTCCGGCCATCGTCGAACGTCTCCTCGCCGAACAGGTCGACTTCTCGCTGGACGTGATCGGAGCGGGACCGGACGCCGAGGCGCTGGCCCGGGGGCTGACTCCGGCCGGAGAAAGGGTCGTTCAGCACGGGCCACTTCCCAACGACACCGTGGTGGGAATGCTCGGCCAGCTCGACGTTCTCCTGATGCCCTCCCACTTCGAGGGGCTTCCGGTCGTTCTGTTGGAGGCCATGTCGCGGGGAGTGGTGCCGGTAGTGTCCCGGCTGGAAGGATGCACCGACTTTGCCGTCACCGATGGCAGGGACGGCCTCCTCATTCCGGTGGGGGACGTTGAAGGGTTTGCCTGCGCCCTCAAGCGGCTGGCGACGGAAAAGGATCTTCTCGCCGAGTTCGGGAAGGCCGCATGGCGAACTGCCAGCGAGCGTTTCTCGTCCCAAGGAACCGCCGAGGGCTACCTCGCCTTGGCAGATGACTGCTTGCAAAGGAAAAAGGCAGGGAAGGGGATCAGGCGCTCAGGGACCGTTGATGACGCCACCCTTGATGACTTTCCCTACCTTCCCGTCAAGTTGGTCCGCCCTGCGCGCAAGGTGCTAAGAACCTTGAGGCTCATGCCGCCGCACCGGCCCGAGCCCTTTCTCTATGTTGTACCGGGGGAGCCATGAAAAACGCCAAGATCGGTAGCAACATCCCGGCGCTGGACGGCCTGCGTGGGGTCTCGATACTCGCGGTGATCGGATTCCATGGGGATTGGCCCGGTTTTTCCGGCGGGGGGAGGGGAGTCGACCTTTTCTACGTGATCAGCGGCTACCTGATCGCCTGGCTCCTCCTTAAAGAGAAGGAGAAGTACGGGGCGGTCAGCCTGAAGAAGTTTTACTATCGCCGGATGCTCAGGATCCTGCCGGCCTTCTATGCCTTTCTGGCCGGCTATTGGATCATCTGCCAGATCTTCTTCACCGATCTTCGCAAAGACCTGCACGAATCGATGCTGATCGCCGGCACCTACTCGACCAACTTCATGATGGGGTGGTTCAACCGGAACGTGCTGATGGCGCATACCTGGTCGCTTTCCCTGGAGGAGCAGTTTTATCTCTTCTTCCCGGCCATGATCGCCTTCCTTTCCCGCCGGCAGGCCACCTTCATGGCGGCCTTGGTGGTCGTCGCCACCCCGTTGTACCGGCTGGCCATCTACCACCCGACCCTCCTCGATCGCCTGCCGCTTCGCTTTGCCTACAGTCCCGACACCCGCTTCGATACCATCATTTGGGGCTGCCTGATCGCCCTCATCATGCGGGACGAGAAGGGAAAGCAGTGGCTGGAGGCGATCTTTTGCCGGCCGGTGACGGTGGCGGCAGCGGTACTGGTCATGGCGGTCAATTGCTATTTTTCCTCGATCTCCAAGGGATTCATGGCCACGGCCGGCTACTCGCTGAGTGCGGCAAGCTTCTCCTTCCTGCTCCTTTTCATCCTGGTCCGCGAGGATCATTTCCTTAATAAGCTAATGTCCGTGAAACCGATGCAGGTGACCGGCCGTCTCTCCTACGCCCTCTACCTCTGGCATCCGGCTGCCCTTGGGATTTCCTCCAAAATAGTCCACAAGCTGCACCTCCCCGCCCAACCGGTGAGCGAGGTTTGCCTGTACCTGCTCCTTTCCTTCTCGCTGGCCGCCGCCTCCTACTGGATCATCGAGCAGCCCTTCCTCAGGCTCAAGGACAAATTCACCCTGGTAGGTGCTGCCTGATGACGGGAAGTTTGCCGAGGTACCGGATCCTGATGTTCGCCCCCGCCTTCGCCCCCTTTGCCAACCCGGAGGCGATCGTCAACTCCAAGCTGGCGCTGGCCTTTCTCCAGGCGGGGTGGGAGGTGGACGTGGTGACCCGGGACCTCGCGGCGGAGTCGAGCTACAACTACGGCTCCCAGTGGATCGATCCCTGGCTCCCGCTCAAGGAGCGGACCTATTTCGTCACCTATCCGGCTGGCGGACGGCTCGCCAGGTTCTGCGATACCGCGGTCAGCATGCTGAAGGTTGGCTCTGGGCTGGAAGGGTGCCGCTGGGCGGCCCATGCCCTCGAAACCGGGCTTCGACTCCACCGGGCCAAGCCATACCAGGTGGTTCTCTCTCGTTCGCTCCCGGATTCCGGACATCTCCCGGGCTTGGCCTTTGCCCGCCGGACCGGAATCCCGTGGGTGGCCAACTGGAACGACGCCACTGGCGAAAAGAACCTGGCTCCCTACGGAAAGGGTGCCGCTGGTAAGTTACGCTTTTTCGAGGAGAGGCTTTTGAGGGAGGTCTCAAACAGGGCGGACCTGCTTACCTTCCCCTCCGAACGGTTGCGGCGCCATGTTTGCGGCTATCTCCCTTCGTCCTCCACATCAAAAAGCACGGTGGTGAGACACGCGGCGTTATCCGGTACGCCCGCCCCGACCGCCGGTAGCGAGCGCTTCGTACTTTGCCACGCCGGCCATCTTTCGCGCTTCCGCAGGCCCGAGCTCTTCCTGGAGGGGTTGTCCGATTTCCTCGCCACCCTGGCCGACCCCAGCGATGTCCGCTTCGACATCATCGGCATCCAGGACGAGGACCTGATGAAGGTGGCCGAAACCTTTGGCATCGGCCGCCACCTGAACTTCATCGGCTGCCTCTCCTACCGGGAGACCCTCGAAAAGCTCGCTCAGTCCACCGTCAACGTCATCGTCGAGGCGGGAATCGAGGAGGGAATCTACCTGCCGGCCAAGTTCGTCGATTACGTGCAGGCTGGCCGCCCCATCCTCGCCATTATGCCCCCGCAAGGGGAGGTGGGGGACCTTCTCAACCAGCACGGCGGCGGTATTGCCGTCGATTGCACCTCCCGTGAGAAGATCGCCCAGGCGCTTGGCGATCTGTATCGGCGCTACCTGACCGGCGAGCTCTTGAACACCTTCGGGCCGGGCTGTCTTTACCCCCTCCACGCCCCGGAAACCATTACGGAAACCTATGGCGGGATCTTCGCCCGACTGCTTAACGGGAGGGGGGCATGACGCAAGGACAGCAACCGCCGGTCGCCGCCAACCGCCACCGCATTCGCCAGGGAATCCAGCGACGCACCCGGGTTTTCTTCGAACGGCTCCGGGCCATCCGCCATCGGCTGGGAGGCGTCGACATGGGAAGCGGCTGCTGCATCCAGAAAGGCGTGGAGTTCCTCTACGGGTGGCGTGTGAGGATGGGGGACGGCTGCATCGTGGATGGCTACGCGCAGTTCAAGTGCCCGACCTCCAACGCCCCCGGGCGCCGCTACAACATCGAGCTCGACGACCACGTCTTCATCGGGCGTAACGTCATCATCGACTCCAACCTCGGGATCAGCATCGGGAAGTACACCTTCGTGGCCCCCAACTGCTTCATCACCGACACCAACCACGCCTTCGCCGACCCCCTCACTCCGGTCAAGCACCAGGGGTGCACCTACGAGCGGGTCACCATCGGCCAGGACGTCTGGATCGGCGCCCATGTCGTGGTGGTGGCGGGGGTCACCATCGGCGACGGAAGCATCGTGGCCGCCAACTCCACCGTCACCCGCGACGTCCCTCCGGGCGCCGTCGTGGGGGGGAGCCCGGCCCGGGTCATCAAGTACCGTCCCGGTCTCGAGCCTGGGGACGCTCGATGAACAAAAGCTTGCCGCACGTGATGATCGCCATCCCGCTCTTACAGGTGGGAGGTACCGAGATGCAGACCCTCCACCAGGTGCGGGCGCTCGTTACCGGAGGCTTTCGCGTTTCGGTCTGTTGCT
Organism: Geomonas sp. Red32; assembly: GCF_023652955.1. GTDB lineage: Bacteria > Desulfobacterota > Desulfuromonadia > Geobacterales > Geobacteraceae > Geomonas. The sequence goes on from NZ_JAKLOY010000002.1 coordinate 54,660, forward strand.
TCTATGAGCACCATCCGTCGATGGTCGCGGCCATGGAAGAGGCGGGGGCCCGCGTCATCCTGATGGGGCTTGACCGCGCACAGGGATATGGCCACCTGCTCGGCCGGCTGCGCACCCTTTTCCGGGAAGAGCAACCGCGGGCAGTGCACGTGCAGTACATCTCTCCGGGGCTGATTCCCATCCTGGCTGCACGGTTGGCCCTGGTCCCCTTCGTGTTCGCTACCGTCCACCAGCCGGGGCGGACCTACGGCGCAAAGCCGCACCTTTTGTTGCGGTTTGCTGCCGCGCTCTGCGACACCTTCTTCTGCAACTCCCTGTCGGTGGAGCGCTCCTGGTTCGGCACTGCCTCCCTTTTCACGGCGGGGCAAAGCCGCCTGAAAGGGCACTGCACTATCTACAACGCGGTAGACGTCGAAACCATCGCGCGCACATCTGCCCAGGCTCCGGCCAGCGCCATCAAGGGCGAACTAGGTGTCGGCGACGTGCCGGTCATTGCCGTCGTTGGGCGCCTTCGTTGGGAGAAAGGGCAGGGGGTCGCCATCGCCGCCCTGGCCGAGGTGGCGCGAGAGTACCCTACGGCCACCTTGCTGATGATCGGAGAAGGGCCCGATCGCGAAGCGCTTGAGCGTCAGGCGCAGGAGCTCGGGGTGGCTAACCGCATCGTCTGGCGGGGAAGGCTCGACAGCGGCCAACTCTTCCGCCTTCTCGGGGGGGTCGATCTTTTGGTGGTTCCCTCGCTGTTTGAGGGATTCGGGCTGGCAGCCGCCGAAGGGATGGCCGCCGGGCTGCCGGTGGTTGCCTCCGGGGTCGATGGTCTGGCCGAAGTCGTGGAGGACGGAGAGACCGGACTCTTGGTTCCCCCCAACGACTCCCGGGCACTGGCAGGCGCCATCGCGAGCCTTTTGGCCGATCCCGCCCGTCGGCTCCAGATGGGAGAGCGGGCGCTTTCCCGGGTGGGGAGTTTCTTCTCTTTGGAACGTTACAACCAGCAGACGCTGGCTTTCTATGGACGGGTAGCTGATGGGCAGTGAGCAGAAAACGGCGCAGCCGGCCAAACCGAACCGGAAGGGGAGCTTCCAGGCCGCCTTCAAGCGCCTGCCGGTACTCCTCAAGCTGGTCCTGGTCTTCATGATGATCATCTTCATGTGGAACTCGTCCATCCTTGGGTTCAACCTGGCCGGTCTCGCCTGGGTCTTTCCTTTCGGGCTATCCCTCCTGGTGCTGATCCAAAAGCCGAACCGGGTGAGCTTCCCGGTTTGGGTCTGGCTCCCGTGGGCGGCACTCCTTTTGGGTTACCTGATCCTCGCCGACCGCTCACTGCTCGACCCTCGCGTCAATCCGCTGCAGCGGACGGCGCAGCTCCTTTGCCCGCTGTTGATCGCCATGGCGGTTTCCACCTGCCGCCCTTCGCCCGCGGTGATGGGCGCCGTCTTGCCCGCCATGCGCGGGTTTGCCTACCTTTTGTTCGGGATTATCGCGCTCAAAAGCGGGGTGCTCTTGACCGGGCAACTGCCGGAATTCACCGACCTGGCGCCGGAGGCGATCTCCGTCACCCTCCTGTGCACGCTCTTCATCAACTCCCACCTGGTCACCGGCAACCGGCGCGACCTGGTGGTTTGGTGCGTGCTGGCCGCCATCCCGGTCATCTCGCTCACCAGGATGGCGATGGCCGTTTCGCTACTAACCTTCCCCTTAGCCTTGGGGCCCATGCGCCTATCCCGGCGGTTGGCTGCCTGCCTCCTTATCGTGGTGATCGCCGTCGCGCTCTTCTTCTCGCCCAGGGTTCAGCACAAGATGTTCTACTCGGGGAAAGGAAGTTTGAGCGACATCGGAGGGAAAGGGTTCGCCACCTCCGGCCGCAGCTTCATGCTGGCCACCATGTCAGCCGCCGCCAAGGACAAGATGCTCACTGGGCACGGAACCGGGGCCGGAGAATCCTTCGTCTACCGGCTGACCAAGTTTCTCGCCTATCCCCACAACGACTGGATGTTGACCTTCTACGACTACGGGGTGCTTGGGGTGGGGACGCTCCTTCTCTGCATCCTTTCCATGATGGCCCATGCTTTACGGCAACTGCGGCGCGCTCCCGACCCGACGACACGCATTCTGCTATTAACCGGGGCGGCCGGCTTTCTCCCGTATTGCCTGATGATGCTGACCGATAACGTCATGGTTTACTCCTCGTTTTTCGGTAACCTCCAGTTCGCCCTCTTTGGACTGGGGTACGCCTCCCTCAAGGCGAATGCGGTACCTGTGCCTGCCAAACGGAAGGTGAAGGCCCGGCCCAGAGGGGGGGAGGGGGTGTCCGGGAATGCTGCCGGGCTTCCCGCCGCGGTATGCCAGACCGCTGGCACCGACGGCAACTGATTCGAAAAATTCACTACCGGCAAAGAGGCTATGAACGATACCCAGACCGAACAACCGCAGCCCCGAGTGATCGTGGTCTCCGGCGATTTTCCCCCTCGCCACAGCGGCGTGGGCGATTACGCCTGCCACTTAAGCCGTGCCATCCAGAAGACCGGCCGTCCCCTCCATGTCCTCACCACCGTGACCCAGGAACCACCCGAGGAATGGTCGGGGATGGATGTCAGGGCGGTGATGGACGGCTGGAGCTGGGGAGAGATCCGCCACCTCCTCAACCTGATCCGCGAGGCGCCGGGCGAGACGGTGGTCAATATCCAGTATCACTGCCCGATGACCTACGGGCGGAGGCTGCTGGTCAACTTTATCCCCCTGCTTCTGCGGATCTTCTCACCGGGTACCCGCTGCGTGGTCACCATGCACGGCTTCTGGGAGCAGTCCCGCCTCTTCCAGCGGCGAACGATCCCGATGCTTCGCTGGGCGCACGGCATCGTCTACGTCGATTCCGTCAACCGTCCGCTCCTCTCCCGCTACAGCGGGCTTCCCGGGGAGCGGCTCAAGCACGTCCCCATCGGCGGAAACATCGTGCCGGTCGCCTGCGACGACAACCTCCGGGCCAGTTGGCGGCACGAACTGGACCTGAAGGAGAACGAGACTGCAATAGCCTTCTTCGGCGGGATCGCCGAGCATAAAGGGGTCCATTACCTGGTCGAGGCGGTGAGCCTTCTCCAGCAACGAAGGCCGGGATCCGTCGTTCTCCTTTTGATCGGGGGATTCAACAACGACGGCACCAACGACCTCTTCCAGGCCGAGATGAAGGAGCGGATCCGGACGCTCGGCATCGAAAGGCAGGTCCGTGCCATCGAGCCTCCGCCTCCTGAAAAGGTCTCCCGCTGCCTCTTTGCTGCCGACCTGGCCGTCTATCCGTTTGTGAACGGAGTAGGGGAGAACAGCGGAAGCATGCTGGCCGCCCTGGCCCACGGGCTTCCGACCATTATTACCTCGGGGCCGGCCAACAATCCCGACTTCGCTTCCCGCCTCGGGGTCGCCATGGTTCCCCCCCGGAGCGCTGCCGCGCTGGCCGACGAGATCGAGTCGCTACTCGGTGATGCCGACCGCCGCCGTGAGCTGAAAGCGGCCTCTTTGATAACCACCAGGCGGCTCAACTGGGATTACATCGCCCAGGAGTACCTCCGCTTCTTCGATAGCCTGCTGGTAGAAGGGGAGGCTGGGCGCCTGCCGGTGTCGGCTGCTGGCGTGGAACGGCTTCCGGTTACCCCCCTGCACGCCAGCGGGGCCCACGAACCGCTCCGGGTGGAGGTCGCCAACTCTCCCGTCCCCCTCTTCTCGGTGGTGATCCCCCTCTACAACAAGGCCGCCGAGGTGGAACGCTCGGTGCGTTCAGTCCTCGCCCAGACGGTGGGCGATTTCGAGGTCGTGGTGGTAGATGACGGGTCCACCGACCACAGCAAAGACTTGGTAGAACGGATCCAGGACCCCCGCATAAGGGTGCTGAGCCAGCCGCACGCCGGCGTTTCAATGGCTCGTAACCGGGGGATCGTGGAGGCCAAGTCGGACATGATCGCCTTCCTGGACGCCGATGACGAATGGCAACCGGAGTTCCTGGAGACCATCGTCCGGCTGACCACCTCGTTCCCGGAATGCCACATCTTCGCCACCTCCTACTTCTACGCGACCCCGGATGGCCGGGTGAGGGCTGCCGTCCCCAAAGGGATTCCTCCCCACCCGTGGGAGGGGGTAAAGGATTTTTGCATCAGTTACGATCAGGACCCTCCCTTCAACATGTCCTGCCTGGCAGTACGCAAGAGAGCGCTGGAGGCGATCGGTGGGTTCCCGGTCGGCGTCAGCGTCGGCGAAGACTTGCTGGTGAAGATGCAACTCCTCCTTCGCTTCGATCTCGCCTACTCCACCTTTCCCTGCGCGGTCTACTGGACCCCGGGAGGGATGCGGCCGGGGAGAATGCCCTCCTATCCGGACCTGGTGGGGGATCGCCTGGAAGCGCTGCGCGGCACCTGCCCGGATTGGAAGACTCCCGAGTTGGAGAACTTCATCGAGCGCTGGTACCGCGGACGCTGCATTGCCAACCTCTCGGGCGGCCGCAGCTGGCGTGCGCGCGAAGAGCTTAGGAAGGTCGCCGGCATGGGGGGGTGGCACGGAGAGCTCTACCTTCTCTTCTTCATGTCGCTCCTTCCCAAACCACTGCCGGGTGAGGCGGTCAAGGCCCTCGCCAAACTGAAGGGATATCGGCGCAGGCTCCCGTTCTAACCAGGGAAGGGCCGGCGAGCGTAAAGGGATACGGATAGCTTATGAACATCATATTCTTCACCTCTTCCCATAAGATGGGGATCACCGGGCAGCTGACCGAGCATGCGCTGGCCTTTGCCAAAGGGGGGCAGGGCAACTTCACCTTCGTTTCGGGTGAGAAGGAGCAGTTTCCCGGCCTGCACCAGCGGATGAAGGAGGCAGAGGTCTCCTCGGTCGCCATCCGCGGCATGGACGACCACGCCGACTTCGGCCGGCTGGCCAGGGAATTCGCCCAGGTCATCAGCACCACCCGTCCCGATTACGTCACGGTGCAGACCAACTGGCAGCTGGCGGTCACGGTGGCAGCCCGCTTTCTGTCCGGGATCAGGTTCAAGATCCTCTACGTGGTTCACGGCTACCGCCACAACTTCAGGTTCCGCTCGGTCGTGGCTCGGGCGGTGATGGGAGTCGCCCTCCACCTATTTGCCGACCACGTGATCACCCCCAGTTCGTTTCTCAAGGAGAAGTTCCGCTTCCTCGGGGAGAAGATCAAGGTGATCTTCATTGGCGAGGACGAGGCCCTCTTCGCAGACCACCCGTTGCCGGAGTTTGGCGGTACCAAGCGCCTGGTCTTTCCGGCCGAATTCAGAACCGGCAAGAATCAGGAGATGGTGATCAGGGCTCTCAAGGGGTACATCGATCGCACCGGGGATCAGGATGTGGAGCTGTATCTCCCGGGGAAAGGGGAGCTCGTCGCGAGCTGCCAGGAGCTTTGCCGCACCCTGGGCTTGCAGGATAAGGTCCATTTTCCCGGCTTTGTCACCCGGCCGGAAGTAGCAGAACTCTACCTATCCAGCCAGTTCGCCCTGGTCGCCTCCAACGTGGAAACCTTCGGGCACTGTGTGGTGGAGCCGTTCATCCTCGGCCGGGTGCTCCTCACCAGGCACGTCGGGGTGGCTGATGACATCATCCGGGAGGGGGAAAACGGGTTCTTCTTCGATAACGAGCAGGATCTGATGGAGCTCCTCGTGAAGGTGCTCCCCGACCATGCCCTCTGCCGCCGGGTAGCCGCCAATACCAGGCTGGAGCGGGACCGCTTCCGCTGGGACCCGATCTGCCGGCAGCATTTCGAATTGATTTTCACCTAAGCCTCCCCGGTACCTGGACGACGAGATAATGAAGATTCTCCTGGTGCACAATTTCTACGGATCCTCCGCTCCCAGCGGCGAGAACACCGTCTATCTCGCCGAGCGCGACCTCCTGGTCTCGCGCGGCGAGGAGGTGCTGGAATTCAACCGCCACAGCGACGAGATCCGGGGACAGGGGGCGGTCGGCGTGCTGAAAGGGGCGCTGGCCACTCCTTGGAACCCCTTTTCGGCACGGGCCATCCGGGAGTTGATCGCGCGGGAGCGGCCGGAGGTGGTGCATGTCCACAACAGCTTCCCGCTGATATCCCCCTCGGTCTTTAGCGCCGCACGCAGCATGGGGTGCGCCACCGTGCTCACCCTCCACAACTACCGGACCGTCTGCGCCGCCGGCATTCCGGAACGGGGAGGGGTTCCCTGCACCCTCTGCCTGGAGAAAAGGAGCTCGCTCCCCGCGCTCGCCCGCGGTTGCTACCGCGACTCCCGGGTCGCGACCGTCCCGATGGCCGCCAACATCGAGCTCCACCGGGCGCTCGGGACCTGGCGAAAGCAGGTGGACGCCTTCATCGCGCTCACCTCGTTCCAGCGCGACATGCTCTCGGTGGCGGGGCTTCCCAAGGAGAAGATCCACGTGAAGCCCCACTTCTACGACAATCCTCCCGATCCGCTTCCCTGGAGCGGCCGTGAGGCACGGGTGGTTTTCATCGGCAGGCTCGGCCAGTACAAAGGTGTGCACGTGCTGATCGAGGCCTGGAACCGATGGGGAGCAGAGGCACCGCGGCTGGAGATCATTGGCGAGGGGCCCGAACGGAAGAGGCTCGAGGAGTTCGCAGCCTGGGGCGCCGGGAAGGTGACCTTCAGCGGACATCTCCCCTTCGAGGAGGCCCAGAAACGACTTGCCTCCAGCCGGCTGCTGGTGCTTCCCTCCCTCTGTTTCGAGGGGTTCCCGATGGTGATACGGGAGGCCTTCGCCCTTGGGGTGCCGGTTGCCGGGTCCAATTTGGGCTCCATCCCCTGCATTGTCGAGGACGAGACCAACGGTGTCCTCTTCACTCCCGGCGATCCCGACGATCTCTTGGCAAAGGTCCGTACCGCCTGGGAGGAGCCACTTCTTCTGGAAGGTTTCGCCCGCCGGGCCCGCCGCAGCTTTGAAGAGCATTACACCGCTGACAGTAACTACCGCGCCTTGCAGGAGATCTACCGGAAGGCGCTTCAGCAGAGAAGGTCGTCATGACGCAAACCGCCCATTCATCCGGCGCCCGCTGGGGTGTCAAACGCATCCCGGTCTGTGGTCTCGGGATCGATTCCCTCACCCTCAACGAACTGATGCCCCTATTGGACCGCATGGTGGAGAGCAGCAACGGTTCCTACGTTTCCTTCGTGGACGGGAACCTCTTCGCCCGCGCGCTTCAGGATCCCACCATCGTGGAGGTGCTTTCCAACGCCACGATGGCGCTCCCCGACGGGGCGATGCTGATGGTGGCCTCCCGGCTCCTCGGCGAACCGCTCGCCCAGCGCCTGGTCGGTCCCAACGTGCTCTTGAGCTACCTGCGCCACGCCGCCCCCCTGGGACGGCGGCACTTCCTCTACGGAGGCGCCCCGGGGATTGCCGAGCTCATGAAGGAAAAACTGACCGCGGAGATTCCGGGACTTAGGGTGGTCGGCACCTACTGCCCCCCCTTTAGACCGCTCACCGAAGAGGAGGAGGGGGAGGTCAAGCGGATGATCGAGGAGAGCGGGGCGGAGGTCATCTGGGTCGGTCTCGGCGCCCCCAAACAGGATATCTGGATGGCCGAGCACGTAGGCCGCATCCAGGTCCCGCTCATGCTCGGCGTCGGCGCGGCTTTCGATTACCTGAGCGGTACTAAGAAACGCGCCCCCCTCATCGTCCAACGTCTCGGGATGGAATGGCTGCACCGGATGTGCACCCAGGGAGGGAGGATCTTCTGGCGTAACGCCAAGAGCCTGCCGCTCTCCTTTTACTCGGTGGTGAAAGAGGTGGTCAGGGTCAGGGTTGGCGGAGCCCGCACCGGAGGAGGTCTGTCATGAAGAAAGTGCTGGTTACCGGAGCCACCGGCTTCGTCGGGCGGGTAGTCTGCCGCCGGCTGCTCGACCGTGGGCTGGCGGTGAGAGGGACCCTGCTCCCCGGTGAGCCGTCCTTAGCGCTGGTGCCAGGGGTAGAAGGGGCCACTGTCGATCCCTTAGGCCCCGATACCGACTGGCGGCAGGCGCTTCAGGGGATCGACGGTGTCATCCACCTGGCGGCCCGCGTCCATATTATGAACGACACGGCGGCCGATCCGCTGGTGGAGTTTCGCAAGGTAAACCTGGCCGGCACCGCTCGGCTGGGGGCTCAGGCGGCTGAGTGCGGTGTGCGGCGGCTGGTCTTCGTCAGTTCGGTGAAGGTCAACGGCGAGGAGTCTCCGGCCCCTTACCGTCCCGATTCCCCTCCCAAACCGATCGATCCGTACGGGATCTCGAAGCACGAGGCGGAACAGGCCCTGAGGAGGATCGAGGCCCTGAGTGGGCTCGAGGTGGCGGTGGTACGGCCGACCCTGGTGTACGGACCGGGAGTGAAGGCCAACTTCCTTCAGCTCATGAAGGTGGTGGAGCGTGGGATCCCGCTGCCGCTTGGGTCGGTCGACAACCGCCGCACCCTCGTCTACGTGGAAAACCTCGCCGACGCCCTGGCCGCCTGCCTCCTCCATCCTGCCGCGGCCGGGGAAACCTTTTTGGTAGGGGAGGGGGGCGACCTTTCCACCCCCGATCTCATCCGCGGTATCGCCCGCTCGCTTAACCGCCCGGCCCGTCTCTATCCCATCCCTTGCTCGCTTTTGCGCCTGGCGGGGCGGCTCACCGGGAAGAGCGGGGCCGTCGACCGGCTGCTTGGCTCGCTCACCGTCGACGATTCTGCCATCCGCGGCAAGCTGGGGTGGACTCCCCCCTTCACGACCGAGGAGGGGCTGAGGGAAACCGGAGCCTGGTTCAAAAACGCCATCAAATGACGGAGCCCTGCCGATGAAGCGTCTCTTCGATTTCGTCCTTACCCTGCTGCTCATGGTGCTCTTCCTGGTGCCGATGCTGCTGGTCGCCCTAGCCGTCAAGCTGACCTCCACGGGGCCGGTCCTCTACTGGTCCGACCGGGTCGGCAGGCACAACCTGATCTTCAGGATGCCCAAGTTCCGCACCATGAGGACGGATACTCCGCCGGTGGCCACCCACCTCCTCACCGATCCCGACCGTTTCCTCACCCCGATCGGCAAATTCCTGCGCAAGTCGAGCCTGGACGAGCTTCCCCAGCTCTACAGCATCCTCAAGGGGGACATGAGCTTCGTAGGTCCGCGCCCCGCGCTCTTCAACCAGGACGACCTGGTGGCCCTGCGGACCGAGAAGGGGGTCCACACCCTCACCCCCGGCCTGACCGGCTGGGCCCAGATCAACGGCCGCGACGAGCTCCCGATCCCGGTCAAGGTCGACTACGACGCCTATTACCTCGCCAACCGCGGCTTTTTCTTCGATCTCCGCATCATGATGCTCACCTTTCTGAAAGTTGTCCGCCGAGAGGGGGTCCAGCACTAGCAAAGCTCCCTCCCGCCGCGACATAGATCGCTCCCCCTCCTTTCGCCATGCACTGGTTTATACTTAATCCGCGCCTTGCCAACCCATTAGCATGATGCTATAGTTCACTCCATTAAATTCCCCCAATACAACTTCGGGAAGTCCTGATGCCGACCGCATTGCCACACGGTGCAGTTGGCGTTTTTCGTTCATCGGCCGGACACCAACCGTTGCCAGGGAGAAGCCATGACCGCCCCCCTTAACAACCTCAATTGGCACCAGCACTGGCTTAAGCGGCGCCAGTACCGGGAACGCAACGGGCACGCTCCGCGGCTCCTCTGGTTTACCGGGCTTTCCGGCTCCGGCAAGTCGACCCTTGCTCGCGCGGTGGAGGAGCGGCTGTTCGCTCGCGGCTGGTATACCTACCTCCTGGACGGCGATCACCTGCGCTACGGATTGAACAACGACCTCGGCTTTTCCGCCGCCGACCGCAAGGAAAACATCCGTAGGGTAGGGGAGGTTGCCCGGCTGATGGTGGAGGCGGGGCTGGTGGTCCACGCAGCCTTCATCTCCCCCTTCGCGGAGGACCGCGACCGCGTCCGTTCCCTGCTGCCGCCGGGGCAGTTCGTGGAGATCTACCTGAAGTGCCCCCTCGACGTCTGCGAGCTGCGTGATCCCAAGGATCTCTACCGCAAGGCCCGTGCGGGAGAGATCCCCGAATTTACCGGCATCGACAGCCCCTACGAGGAGCCGCCCCGTCCCGAGCTGGTGATCGACACCAGCCGGACCGATCTCGACCGCTCCGTCGCAACGATCCTGAACTACCTGGACGGGAGGTGAACTTGGTGGCTGAATCGTTCTCGCTGGTGCTGACCGGCCATGTCGACCATGGTAAATCGACCCTCCTGGGGAGGCTCTACGCCGACACCGGCACCCTCCCCACCGGACACCTCGAAAAGGTGCAGGCCATCTGCCAGCGCCAGGGAAAGTCCTTCGAGTACGCCTTCCTCTTCGACGCCTTCCTCGAGGAGCAGGAACAGGGAATCACCATCGACGTCGCCCGCGCCTTCTTCAACTGGAAGGGGCGCCGCTACCTGATCCTCGATGCTCCCGGCCACAAGGAATTCATCAGGAACATGGTCTCCGGCGCATCGCGTGCCGAGGCAGCGGCCATCATCGTAGACGCCGCCGAAGGGGTGCAGGAACAGTCCCGCCGCCACGCCTACCTCCTGAAACTCCTCGGCATCCGGCAGCTGCTAGTGGTGGTCAACAAAATGGACCTCGTCCGCTTCTCGCACGAGGCCTTCCGTGCCATCGAGCGGGACTTCCGCGCGGTCCTGGAGCCTCTCGGGCTCGTCCCGCGCCAGTTCATCCCGGTCTGCGCCCGCGAGGGGGACAACGTCGCCGCCGCCAGCCTCAGGCTCGACTGGTACCAGGGGCCGACCCTGTTGGGCGCCCTGGAAAAGCTCGAAAAGGCCCCCGACCGCCACGACCTTCCCCTGCGCTTCCCGGTCCAGGATGTGTACAAGTTCGACGACCGGCGGATCGTGGCGGGACGGGTGGAATCCGGGGAGCTCAGGCTTGGGGACCGGCTCCTGTTTTCACCCTCCGGCAAAACAGGCCGCGTGAAAAGCATCGAGGCCTTCAACGCCGCTACCCCTCCTCGTTCCGTCCCGGCCGGATACTCAACCGGCTTCACTTTGGAGGAGCAGATCTTCATCGAGCGGGGAGAAGTCGCCACCCTGGCGGATGCCGCTCCAGCGGTGACCTCGTTGTTTCGGGCGGTGGTCTTCTGGATGGGGAACGCGCCCTTGGAGCCGGCCAAGCGCTATCTGCTGCGGATTGGTACGCTGGAAACGGAGATGGAAATCGATGCGGTGGTGGCGGTTATCGACTCCTCGACCCAGCTGCGCAGTGAAAAGAGCCGCTCGGTCGCCCGTAACGAAGTGGCCGAAGTCGCCATCTCCACCCGTCGCCCCGTCGCGCTCGACTGCTACGGCGACCTGGAGGCCACCGGACGCTTCGTCATCGTGGACGGCTACGATATCTGCGGCGCCGGGGTGGTCACCGCGCCCTCACCAGAGCTAGCCGCGCGACGCCGGGCCATCGATTCGCGCCCGGCCGTCGCGCGCGGAGCCGTGGCCCTGCGGGAGAGGATCCGGCGCAACGGGCACCGCCCGGCCCTGGTCGTTCTCTCCGCCCCCCCCACCCGTAGGCTCCTGCGGCTTGCGCGCAGGCTCGAGCGCCGTCTCTTCTCCGCGGGGCGGCAGGTCTATCTCTTTAATCCCCGGGAGCTGGTGGACGGCCTTGCCGCCGGTGCCAATTTCGGCCACGAGGTGATCGAGGAACGGGCTGTCGCCGGCATGATGCGCCCTCTGCTCGACGCCGGCCTGGTGGTCATCGCGGTCATCGCCCCCCCGGCCATCGGGTGGGAGCCCCTTCGTCGTGAGCTAGCGCCCCATTTACTGGTGGTGCTATCACCGCCTTTTGGTGAGGCTACGACCAACAGCGAGGCAGGTGACGCCCTGAACGTTGACCGAGGGGATTCTCTGGAGCTGACCATCCAATTGCTGATGGAACAAATGGAGTCGTCCGATCCTTTCGGTCTCCCTCAGCTGTGGGAATGAAGCTTTTGTGGACCTCTTCTCATTGACACTGCGCACTCATCGGCTGACAAGATTGGTAGCTATTCAGTCATAAAGCTGTCATAAAAGTTGAAAAAGGCTTTCATCATGCTCACAAAACGCACAAATTTCACTGAAATATTGATGCAAAAGGGGAATGTGAAGAATTATGTCTTAGAAAGTTATATTAAAAAGTTGAATTCCAAGGGGCTCATGCTATACTTTTCGCTCTGCCGGCAGGAAGGACTCACTTTAGGGTAATTTCTTGGGTACATACCGGTTTTTCTGGGGGCGAAATGTTCCGAACCAAGAGGTTTCTGGTCTTTTTTCTCGATATCTTCCTGATCGCTTCATCCATTGTCATATCGTTTCTGTTGCGTTTTGACTTCGACGTTCCTCCCGAGCGGTGGCAACAGCTTGTTCAGGCACTTACCGTCGCCTTGATCGCCAAGCCGATCCTGTTCGCCGCTTCCGGCATGTACCGGAACATCTGGCGCTACGCCTCGCTGCAGGACGCCTACGAGATCTTCAAGGTCGTCTCCTTTTCCTCCCTGGTCACCGCCTTCACCCTGGTTTCCGTCAGGGGACAGTATGCCGTCCCCCGTTCCATCTACGTGCTGGACTGGTTCGTCCTCTTCGCCCTGGTGGCCGCCAGCCGCCTGCTCTGGAGGATCTACCGCGAGACGCGGGTGATCCCGTCGCTGCGCAAAGGGAAGCGGACCCTGATCATCGGCGCCGGGGAGGCCGGCAACCTGCTGTTGAAGGAGATCAGGAAGCAGTCGAACTCTCCCTACAACGTGGTCGGCTTCGTCGACGACGACAAGGATAAGCGTGGCCTGCGCCTGTCGGGGGTGCGGGTGCTCGGCGGGACCGACCGCCTGCGGGCGCTGATCCGCACCCACCGCGTCGAGGAGGTCATCTTCGCCATCCCCTCCGGCGACCGCGCCCTCATGCGCCGCGTCATCAACAACTGCGAACGGGCCAAGGCCCGCTTCAAGACGCTGCCGGGGATCACCGCCATCATCGACGGCAAGGTTTCCGTCTCCCAGATCAAGTCGGTCGAGATCGAGGACCTCCTCGGCCGCGAGCCGGTGGTCCTCGACCAGAGCGCCATCCGGAGCTACCTCACCGACAAGCGGGTGCTGGTCACCGGCGCAGCCGGGAGCATCGGCAGCGAGATCTGCCGGCAGGTCGCCCGTTTCAGCCCGGCCAAGCTCATCCTGTTCGACAACGCCGAGACGCCCCTTTTCTACATCGAGAAGGAGCTCACCGCCGCCAACCCGGAGCTGCGCATCATCCCGATCGTGGGTGACGTGAAGTGCCAGGATCGCGTGGAAGCGATCTTCGACGAGTTCGGCCCCGACGTCGTCTTTCACGCCGCCGCCTACAAACACGTGGCAATGATGGAGTACAACCCGACCGAGGCGATCCTCAACAACGTGATGGGCTCCAAGATCGTGGCCGACGCCGCCCACAAGTTCAAGGTCCACAATTTCGTCATGGTCTCCACCGACAAGGCGGTCAACCCCACCAACATCATGGGGGCCAGCAAGCGGAGCGCCGAGATCTACGTCCAGACACTCTCCCGCTCCAGCCGCACCAATTTCACCACCGTCCGCTTCGGCAACGTGCTCGGCAGCAACGGGAGCGTCATTCCGCTGTTCAAGGAGCAGATCGGTAAGGGTGGGCCGGTAACGGTCACCGACAAGGACGTGGTCCGCTACTTCATGACCATCCCCGAAGCTTCCCAGCTGGTGCTGCAGGCCGGCTGCATCGGCAAAGGGGGCGATATCTTCGTGCTCGATATGGGCGAGCCGGTACGCATCCTTACCCTGGCCGAGGAGCTTATCCGCCTCTCCGGCCTTGTTCCCTACCGTGACATCGACATCGTCTTTACCGGCCTGAAGCCGGGCGAGAAACTCTTCGAGGAGCTCTTGATCGACGGCGAGGGGATCAAGCCGACCACCCACTGCAAGATCCGGGTCATGGCACCGGTCGATACCGATTTGAAGACCACCAGCAAGCTTTTGGAAGAGCTCTTCGAGCTGGCGAGAAACTCCGATCTCGGCGGCGTCATGTCCTGCCTCAAGGAACTGGTGCCCGAGTTCGCACCCCGCTACAACTTCCATGGTGTGGCACCGTCGCCGGCGTTCCAGCGGGTCCGTCCCGACCTCTTCCCGCCCAAGCCCAACATCGTCAGAAACCTCCGGGTCGCCAGCCCGAGCGAGGGGTCGGCCGCCTGACCGGCTCCTGGATTTCCCATTGACACTAATGAAGGTGGACGGGTATCGTCACCGCTATCGTCCGGGGCTCATGGCCGCTCCCGGTTTATAGCGCGCCCCGGCCCCCGGACCGGAGCTTCCCTCGGCATTCCCCTCGCCCCTGCAATGTGGTTACTGTAAATGAAGCTATCGACAGTCGTTTTCGCTCTCGTTCTGACCCTGCTGGCTTACCCCTGCACCGTTTTCGCCCTTTCGTCGGCGAACATCCCGCTGGACAGCCCGATTTATCTCTATCTTGAGAAGCTCGCCGGGTATGGCCTGATCGAAACCGACGTGAAGGGGATTCGTCCCTTCTCGAAAACCGAGGCGGCCAGGCTTTTGCTGGAGGCCGAGGACCGGCTCGAGGCCGGAAGTTATCCTCCCCTGGCCAGGGAGTTCGCCACCAGGCTGCGGACCCTGATCCCGCGGGAGGCGAACCTTTATCAACAGCCTGACCAGGCACCCACCTTCGATTACAACCCATTCTCCCAGGCCCGCCTTCGTTACGTCTACCTGGACGGAGTCCCGCGCAACTACTACCGCGCGGTCAACGACCCGGGCAACGACGGCGTCTTCGGCATCGGCAGCGGGCTGCGTCCCCCCAACCCGTACCCGGATCCGGTTCAGCAGCGCGGCAGCGAAGGGACCCCCCTCTTCGAAAACAACGAAGGGGTCGTCTACGGCAGGGGCAACAACCTCGACCTGAGATTCGACGCCGAGGCCTACTACAAAAGTTCCGCAGCACTGCTGCTGGAGCCGATGTTCCTCTATTCCCAGGCCGACGGCGACAGTCGCGTCCGGCTCGACAAGGGATACCTCAAGGTGGGAGGAGAGGGGGCCGAGCTCGAAGTGGGGCGGGACGAGAACTGGTTCGGCCTTGGCTACCGGGGCGCCCTGACCCTCTCCAATAATGCCAAGAACTTCGATTTCGTGAAGATATCGAGCCCGGAGCCGGTGAAAAGCCGCTACCTCTGGGACCTGAAATACAGCCTCCTTTTTTCCCGGTTCGAAAAGACCGTCACCGACGGAATGGAACGCCAGCCCTGGTACGTGGCCGGCAAGCTCTCCTTCAAGCCGCTCGAGGACCTCGAGTTCGGGATCAACTTCGGGCGCCAGATCGGCGGCCCCGGGGTCGACAACCATGCCATGGAGGTGCTGCGCGGCATCGTCGGCGGGACCAGCAAGGACAACACCAACTCGCTCGCCGGCTTCGAACTGCGTGCCCGGCTCTCCTGGCTGAGGGAGACCGAGGTATTCGCCGAGTACTCCGGCGAGGATGCCGCCGCCTTCTGGCCCATCGTGGAGAGCTACCTGGCGGGCTTCTACATCCCGCGGCTGACCGACGACGGAGCCAACGACCTCCGTTTCGAATACTTCCGGGGCAACAACATCCTCTACACCAACGGAACCTTCGTCGAAGGGTACTTGCGCGACGGGCTTCCCATCGGGCACTCCCAAGGGGGCGCCACCCAGGACTTCTTTCTCCGCTACAGCCACTGGTTCAATCCGCGCAACAACCTGGCGTTTGAGGGGTTCCGGACCTCTCGTGGCGATGCCGGCCGTCTCCCCGTCGACGCCGCCGGAACCTTCGACCCCAACGGCACGATGGAGGCGGTCGAGCGCACGTACGCCGTCCGGGTGCACTGGATGCTTCCGGTGGCCGGCGACTGGAACGCGCTCTTGTCCTGGGGCCACGAATGGGTGGAAAACTTCAACCTCAAGGCGGGCGTCAACCGCTCGAACGAACTGGTGCGTGCCGAGCTCTCCTACCGTTATTAATCTCGATTTCCTGCTAACTCTTTATTTCCGTGCCGATTCGCGCTATATTTCCTGATCTCGTTTTCCGGATCCCCCAACAGCGAAGGTAGGCGCCATGTACTGTGAGTTTTTCGGCTTCCGGGAAAGTCCCTTCACCATCACCCCGAACCCCCGTTTTCTCTTCATGAGCGAGCGGCACCGGGAGGCGTTCGCCCACCTCCTCTACGCCATCGACAGCCGGGCCGGTTTCGTCGAGCTTACCGGCGAGGTCGGGACGGGAAAGACCACCCTTTTGCGGACTTTTCTCAACCGCCTCGATTCCAAGGGGCACCGCACCGCGCTCATCTTCAACCCCTGCCTGTCGTCCTTGGAACTCCTGCGGAGCATCAACCGGGAGTTCGGCATCCCCTGGGAGATGGAGAGCCGAATCGACCTCCTGCAGCAGCTCAACACCTTCCTTCTCGAGCAGAAGAAGGCCGGGCGGGCGGTGGTGCTGGTCATGGACGAGGCGCAGAATCTTTCCGCCGAGGTGCTGGAGCAGATCCGCCTGATCTCCAACCTGGAGACCGAGACCGACAAGCTGATCCAGATCGTCCTCTCCGGGCAGCCCGAGCTTTTGGCCTTGCTGGCCAAGGACGAGCTGCGGCAGCTCAACCAGAGGATCACGGTCCGCTACCACCTGCTGCCGATGGACTTCGACTGCGTCGGGCGCTACATCGACCACCGCATGGAATTGGCCGGCCGGTTCCGGGCCGCCCAGTTCACACCGGGAGCCCT
The DNA here is from genome assembly GCF_023652955.1 of Geomonas sp. Red32. Taxonomy (GTDB): domain Bacteria; phylum Desulfobacterota; class Desulfuromonadia; order Geobacterales; family Geobacteraceae; genus Geomonas. Next base: position 71,409 of record NZ_JAKLOY010000002.1, read on the forward strand.
CAAAAAGATCTATCGCTTCTCGGGTGGCGTTCCGCGCCTGGTGAACATCGTATGCGACCGTGCCCTGCTGATCGGCTACACCGAGGAGACGCGGGTCATCAATGGACGGATCGCCTCCCAGGCGATCTCCGAGGTGACGGGACGAAGCCCCTATGCCAGGGGGGTGGCTTTCTTCAGCCGCCTGCTGCGCTTTCTGCCCCGCTGATATTTGAAAGGACCGAGGTGAATACCCAATGAGTTCGATTCTTAAGGCCCTTGAAAAGGCTGAACAGTCCTCCTCCACACGGCGTGGCGGTCCCGAGCGGATCGTCGCTTCCCGCCAGCAGCGCCCTTCCTGGGTGCTTCCGGCCGGAGTCATCGGTGGCGCCGCAGTGGCGGCGATGCTTACCTATGCCGCCATGGGAGGATTCAGCAAACACAACGAAAAGGTTGCCGCCCAAGCGGTCACTCCTCCCGTTCAGGCTGTGCCCGCCGAACCGGCACCGGCCCCGGCGGCAACCAAGGCAGCCACGGCTGTTGCACCGGTGGCCGCACCTGCGGCACCCGCTTCGGTACCGGCAGCGGCCGCCCCGGTAGCCGCCAAGGCAGCTCCGGCGCCTGCCGCCAAAAACGCACCCCCCGTTAAAGCCGTGGCCAAGCCGGCCAAGCAGCCGGTGGCCAAGGCGTCGGCCGCCGCTCAACCGGCCCGAACGGTCACGGCGGCCAAGGCGATACGCCCCGGCCGCGATGCTTCCCGTCCGGCGGCTGCCGTTCAACCGGCCGCGGTGCCTCTCCAGCTGGCGAGCCCTTCGCCCGCCCCGGCGGCTGCCGAGCCCGCCCGTCCCGAGCTGCGGGTCACCGGAATCGCCTGGCAGAACAACAGCGAGTCGAGCGTGGCCATCGTCAACGGACGGATGTTGCAGCAGGGGGGGAGCGTCGACGGCTACCGCATTGAAAAGATCTTCGAGGACAGAGTCCGCCTGAGCAGCAAGGGGGGGACCGTCGAGGTGCCTCTCACCGGGGGCGAATAGGAGAAACAGTGGCACCACGAGACAAATCGACGGATAACTGGGAGGCCCTCTGTAATCAGTGCGGCCTCTGCTGTTTTGAAAAGCTGGAAGACGAGGATGGAAGGATCCTCTACACCTCGACGCCGTGCCGGTATCTCGACATCTCGACCCGGCGCTGCAAGGTGTACAACAAGCGTTTCAAGGTGAACCCCGAGTGTGTCCAGCTCACTCCCGAGCTAGTCAAAGAACTCAAGTGGCTTCACCGTAGCTGCGGCTACAAAGTCGCCCTTAAAAAAGAGAGCGAATAGACACCGTACCCCATCCTCATCCCAGCTTCGAAGGGGAGGGTGCGTGTTACGGAACGAAGAGCAATATCGCCCCCGGCGACTAACAGTGTGAAGGAGACAGTGAATTGGCAAAAGTGATCAAATTCGAAGCGAATGGCAGGCTTTCCAGCAAGGCTTTCCAAGCGCTGGATCTGCAGGAGAAGCGGAGGTACCTGGCAACCCGAGACGCCAAGGAAAAGATGGAGCTGATCGTCTCCGACCCGGATGCCAAGAGGCTCGCCGCCTCGTTCGAACCGCAGGAATTCTACTGGCTGGTCAAGGATATAGGGGAGACCGACGCGCTGGAGCTCCTGGAGCTTGCCTCGCCGGAGCAGTCGGTGTTTTTCTTCGACCTCGAGACCTGGGATGGTTACGACTTTTCCGAGGATAAGACGTGCGAATGGCTGGCCCATTTCCTGGAAGGGGGCGAGGCGCGCATCCACCAACTGCTGAAGCGTCTCGACTTCGAGTTCCTGCAGCTCTTCTTGTCCCGCGAGCTGATCGTCGGTGGAGGTATCGGCGACCAGAGCAACGACGAGGAGCGGCTGGCGGAATATGACCACACCTTAGACGGCGTTTTCATGCTGACCTTCAAGAATCCCGAGCACAGCCAGTTGATCGGGGCTTTCCTCTCCATGCTCATCAAGCTGGACAACCCGCTCTACACCGCGCTCATGGAGGGAATCAAGGGGGACGTCGACCTCGAGCTCGAGGAAAGCTGCCTCCGCTTCAGGACCGGCCGTCTGGAAGATCTCGGCTTTCCCCCGTTCGAGGAGGCGGTCTCCATCTACGCCCGGGTCAATCCTGCCAACTTCCAGCTGGAGGGCGACAAGGACCTCTCGTTGATTGCCGAAGAGGGCGCCGTGATACCGCTGCCGTCCCAGGACGAAACGCTTTTCTTCCGGGCCTTGGCAATCGCCGAGCGTCCGGCTCTCGTGCAGGAGCTGAATTACCTGGTGAACAGCGCCCTGGTCGCCGAGGGGCAAGCGATGAGGGAGCCGGAGGCGATGGGGGACATCGCCCGGCGCACCTGTGGCTACCTCAATATCGCCCTGGAAAGCCTCTGCGGCACCGATGAAGAGAAAGCGGCGGGGATTCTGCGGAGCGAGCGTCTCAAGCACCTTTTCCAGCTTGGCTTCAGCATCGTCTACCAGCTGCACTTCGAGGCCGAGAAGATCAAGGCGACCGATCCGGCCACGGAAAAACTACTGGGGGGCCTTTTGGCCAAGCGTCCCCGCTACTACCGTGCTCTCGACCCCGATGCCGTCGATGCCTACCGCGAGTTCCGCGACCTGGCCGACGTGAAGCGAAATACCGAACTCCTCAACGGGCTCATCGGCTGACGCCGAGGCAAGGCGGGCCAGGATGGGGACGCCCCTCCCGTAAAGATAGGGTGGCTTTCATAGAGCCACCCTATCTTCGTTATCATGAAGTTGCGGGGTTTCGGATTTCGTGAAAGCCGGTAAAATTGGATGGATTATTTTTTCTGCTCCGGACTTCACAGGCCGGTAAAAAGGAGCGAACAGATGCCGGGTCGACACCTTAAAGCAATCAGGACCCCAGGACTCGAGGATCTTCCGCCGCTTCCGATGGACGCGGCGAACCTGGTCAGGGACTTCGAACACCACTACGCACACCACCTGGGACGCGACAAGTACTGCCGCTCCCTTCGCTACCACTACCAGGCGCTCGCCTTCACCATCCGCGAACGCCTCCTGGAACGCTGGAACCAGACCCGCTACGCCTACATCGCCGCAAGTTCCAAGAGCTGCTACTACCTCTCGCTGGAATTCCTGATGGGACGGGCACTAGGAAATTCGATGCTCAATCTCGGCATCACCGACGAGGTGGCCGCAGCCGTACACCAGATCGGCGTCACCATGGAGGAGATCACCGACGAGGAGATCGACGCGGGGCTTGGCAACGGCGGCCTCGGGCGCCTCGCCGCCTGCTTCCTCGACAGCTGCGCGACCCTGCAGCTGCCGGTGATGGGTTACGGCATCCGCTACGAGTACGGCATGTTCCGCCAGCGGATCGAGGACGGACGCCAGGTTGAGGAGCCGGACCACTGGCTGCGCGACGGGCACCCCTGGGAGCTCGAGCGGCAGGAATATACCCAGGTGGTCCGCTTCGGCGGGCGCAGCGAATTCATGCGCGACTACCAGGGGGCCGGGCACTTCCGCTGGGTCGATACCCAGGACGTGCTGGCGGTTCCCTACGACATCCCGATCCCGGGGCACCGTAACGGTACCGTCAACACCCTGAGGCTCTGGAAGGCGGCGGCCACCGACGAGTTCGACCTCGTGGAGTTCAATGCGGGGAGCTACTCGGAATCGGTGGCCATGAAGAACGCGGCCGAGAACATCACCATGGTTCTCTATCCCAACGACGCCAGCGAAAGCGGGAAGGCGCTGAGGCTTCGTCAGCAGTACTTCCTCGCCTCCGCGAGCCTCCAGGACGTCATCGCCCGCTGGATCTCCCGTAACAGGCGGGACTTCACTGAGTTCGGCGACAAGAACTGCTTCCAGTTGAACGACACCCACCCGAGCTGCGCGGTTCCCGAACTGATGCGGCTCTTGATGGACGAGCAGGGGATGGGATGGGAAGAGGCGTGGAACATCACCAGCAGGTGCATGGCCTACACCAACCATACGCTTCTCCCCGAGGCGCTCGAGAAGTGGTCCCTGGATCTCTTCCGGCAGCTTCTTCCCCGCGTGCTGGAGATCATCTTCGAGATCAATGCCCGTTTCCTGTCGGAAGTCTCCAGCCGCTGGCCCGGCGACAGCGACCGGCTGAGAAGGATGTCCATCATCGAGGAGGGGCCCGATCCGCAGGTCAGGATGGCCTACCTCGCCATCGTGGGGAGCTTCTCGGTCAACGGGGTCGCCGCCCTTCATTCGCAGCTCCTGGTGGAGGGGCTTTTCCGCGACTTCTACGAGCTTTGGCCCGAAAAGTTCAACAACAAGACCAACGGGGTGACCCCGCGCCGCTGGCTCGCCTGGTGCAACCCGGGGCTAAGCCGCCTCATTGCCGACCGGATCGGTGAAGGGTTCGTGGCCGACCTCGAGCATATCCGGGAGATCGCCCCCCTGGCCGACGATCCCGAATTCAGGGAGCGCTGGTACCAGGTCAAGCAGGCCAACAAGGAACGGCTGGCAGCCCTGGTCAAGGAGCAGTGCAGCGTCGAGTTCGACGTCCACGGGCTCTTCGACGTCCAGGTCAAGAGGATCCACGAGTACAAGCGGCAGCTCCTCAACATCCTGCACGTCATCCACCTCTACGACCGGATCAAGCGGGGCGACACCGAAAACTGGACCGACCGCTGCGTCCTGATCGGCGGCAAGGCGGCTCCCGGCTACTTCATGGCTAAGCTGATCATCAAGCTGATCTGCAACGTGGCCAAGGTGATCAACGACGACGCGGTGGTCAACGGCAGGCTGAAGGTCGCGTTCCTCCCCAACTACCGCGTCACCGCCATGGAAATTATCTGCCCGGGAACTGACCTCTCCGAGCAGATTTCGACCGCCGGCAAAGAAGCCTCGGGGACCGGCAACATGAAGTTCATGATGAACGGCGCGGTCACCATCGGCACCCTGGACGGGGCCAATATCGAGATCCGCGAGGAGGTGGGAGACGACAATTTCTTCGTCTTCGGCCTGACCGCCCCCGAGGTGGAGGAGATGCGGCGCAGCTACGATCCCGCCTCGATCGTCGCCAACGACCCCGACTTGAGCCGGGTGATGCAGCTTTTGAGCAGCGGACACTTCAACATGTTCGAAACCGGCATCTTTGCTCCCATCATCGCCTCCATCATGAACCCGCGCGATCTCTGGATGGTCGCCGCCGACTTCCGCAGTTTCGTCAACGCGCAGCGGCGTGTGTCGGAAGCCTACCTGGACCGGGAACGCTGGACCAGGATGAGCATAGTCAACACCGCTCACAGCGGTAAATTCTCCACCGACAGAACGATCAGTGAGTACAACCGGGACATCTGGCATTTGAAGCCCGTTCCGGCCTCCTAGCTATTGGATCTGGTTAACGCTCTTTTTCTCAAGGTTTTTGCCGCCTTGCCGATAACCGATCTATACCGCACGCCTGCTCTTGAATCTCCGGGTCAGGTTCAGTGTCAAGACAGTTACCGTACAGTGAGTACAGGCAACCAGGAGGAACAATGTCAGCCCAGAACCTACCGGTCAAAAAAAGTGAGACACAGCGCGAGCTGATCCAGTTGGTCAGCTTCAATCTAGGTGCCGAAGAGTATGCGGTGGAGGTCCTGAAAGTCAGGGAAATCATCCGCATGACCGGCATTACCCATATACCGAATACCCCGCACTACATCGAGGGGATCATCAACCTGCGCGGCCAGGTGATACCGATCGTTTCCCTGAGGAAACGCTTCAGCATGGAGTTCATCGAGAGCGACCATCACACGAGGATCATGGTGATGGATATCGACGGCAAGCTGATGGGATTCATCGTGGACGGCGTTTCCGAGGTGATCAGGATCTCCAGCGGCGAGATCCAGCCCCCTCCGGCCATGGTGGCCGGCGGAGTCGACCAGGACTTCATCTGCGGGGTCATCCAGCACTCCGACCACCTGCTGCTGATGCTGCAGCTGGACCGGATGTTCACCTCGGAGGAGCAGGAAAGCCTGATGCTGATAAACGGTTAGCCAGTGGACCATATGACAACGAAACGGGGACCCGCCAACAAGAGGCCGGTCCCCGTTTTTTTTGTTTTGCCACAAAGGACAAACTCCCGCGCTTATTTCCCTTCCGTCGCTTGGCGATGGCAAACTCTGCGCTGCGTTTGTCATCCGTCACTCGACGATGGCGATCTCTGCGCGGCGTTTGCCTTCCGTCGCTCGGCGATGGCGATCTCTGCGCGGCGTTTGCCATCCGTCGCTCGGCGAAGGCAATCTCTGAGCGGCGTTTGCCATTCGTCGCTCGGCGAAAGCAATCTCTGAGCGGCGTTTGCCATTCGTCGCTCGGCGAAAGCAATCTCTGAGCGGCGTTTGCCATTCGTCACTCGGCGAAAGCAATCTCTGAGCGGCGTTTGCCATTCGTCGCTCGGCGAAAGCAATCTCTGAGCGGCGTTTGCCATTCGTCACTCGGCGAAAGCAATCTCTGAGCGGCGTTTGCCATTCGTCACTCGGCGAAAGCAATCTCTGAGCGGCGTTTGCCATTCGTCACTCGGCGAAAGCAATCTCTGAGCGGCGTTTGCCATCCGTCGCTCGGCGAAGGCAATCTCTGCCGACTCTATTACTTCCGTCGGCACAGAGAAGACAAACATTGCCAAGGGTTCGTTTTCGGTGGGGCGTGGAGATAGCAGCCACCCGGCGCATAAATTCATCTGGGATGGATACGGTGGAAGCGGGAAAGGGAGTTGTTACGCGGAGCAGTTCGACGTTTATGTCTGGGTACGGGGTGCCCAACCTGCCGTCAACCAACTTTTACTTCGGCCTCCACCGTCAGTTTCAATCCGAAGGCGGCTTCGAAGAGGTCCGCCTTGGCCATGGCGCCATGGACCTCAACGGAGAGATCGTCCCGGCCAATCAGCGTGATTTGCAGCGACTTTCCCTCCAGGCTGAATTCCAGGCTTTCGACTGCGGAATTTCGCCTCCGGTCAAGCCCGTCGCACAGGCGGAGGATGCCGCCGAGCCGGGAGACGAGGGTGCGGTCGCCGGGGGCGAGCCGGGTGTACTCGTCGTGCTTCTTCTTGGGGAGGGCCTTACGGTGATAGCGGGCGATGTTGGCGATCAGTTCCCGCTCCCTCGGCGTGAAGCCGAAGATATCGGCATGCCGGATGAGGTGGTAGGAATGCTTGTGATGGCTCGAATAGCTGATGAAATAGCCGACGTCGTGGAGGAGGGCGGCCGCCTCCAGTAGCCGGGCGTTTTTTTCGGACAACTCGAAACGCTTGTTCAAGGCGTTGAAGATTGCCAGCGCAAGTTTTCCCACCTGCCGCGAGTGCTCCGGCTCGAAATGGCAGGCATTGGCGAACTCGAGGACGGAATCCCGCCAACTACGGGGGCGCTTTCCGACGAAGAGCCCCTCCCTGCGCAAGGTCTGTAGGATGAGTCCCTCTCTTATGCCGCGCTCGTTGACCTTCAAGACATTGACCTTGAAGAAGTCCATCAGCTCGTCGACCACCGCCACCCCGGCCACGATGATGTCGGAGCGGTCAGGGTTCAGCCCCTGCACGGCCCGGCGTTCGCGATCGCTCTTGCGGGAGAGCATCGCCAGCAGGTGTACCACCTCGGAACGAAGGAGCTCGTGCCCGTGCAGCGAGTCGTAGCGTTCCTTCTTGGCGGCCGTGATCATCGCCGCGATATTGGTAATGGCACCGCCGGAGCCGATCAGGCACTGCATCCTCAAAAGTTCACCTGCATACTGGGCCTTCAGCGTCTTTCTGACGTGCTTTCTCAGCCTCTGGAGTTCTTCCGGGGTGACCGGGTCCTGTTTCAGGAAAGTCTCGGTCAAAAAGACCGCTCCCAGCTCGAGCGAGATCAGTTTTTCCGTGTGAGTTCCTACCGCCGTGATGATCTCGAGGCTGCCGCCACCGATGTCGAAGATGAGGTAGCGGACCCCTTCGAGATCGAAATTGTGGAAGGCGCTCAGCGCCGCCAGCTCCGCTTCATCCTCGCCGCTGATTACGTTCACCTGGATACCGACCTGCTCCTCGATCGCCCTCACCAGCTCCGGTCCGTTGGCAGCTTTGCGGACCGCACTGGTGGCCACCGCCTGGATCGATCCCACGTGGTAGCCGTCGATGATCTTCTTCTGCCTGGTCAGCGCCTCGATGGCCCGGTCCCCGGCAGCTTCGGATATCTTTCCGGACTGGTTCAAACCCTCGCCCAGGCGGACCAGCACCCGTTCGTCGTCCAGGATGCGGTATTTCCCGTTGGGGAGGGACTCGATGACGATGCTGCGAATGGAGTTGGTCCCGATATCGATGGCGGCCAGCCGCGGCAGTTGGACCGCTTTGGCCTCGGTGGCGGGGCGTTCTAGTTTATGCACCGGCGCTTTGGTCATCATGCTCCTCTGCTGTCAGATTGCCTTGTCGAGCGCTTTCCGGGCGCGCCTGATCCCTTTCCGGATCCTTTTGAGACCGCCACCTTCCAGGCCGGTCAGCCGTTTCTCCGCTTTTTTCATGGCTTTTCCGGCGCGGCGGGAGCGGTGATGCCCGTCGGGGAGAGCCCTCAACGCGTCCTCGATGCGAACGAGGTCGGCGGACAGCTTCTTCCCGGCCTTACCTCCAAGCTTGGGGGCAAAGCGGTCCTCGGCCTCCCGGGCCAGGTTGCGGGCGTGGTCCCTCACTCCGGCCGCCTGCTGCTCCAAGTCGACGTTGCACTCCTCGACCTGATCCGGAGAGGCGGCAGGCTCACCGGCCTCAGGGGCGGCGAGGGGGGCACCAGCAAGCTCTTTCTTCGCCTTCGCCTTCGGCGCGTACCGTACCCCCTCCCGTGACAACTCCCCCGCCTGGGTCAGAATGATCCCGATTTTGCGGGCGCCCACGCCCGGAATAGCCTGGAGCCCTCCTTCGCCGGCCCGGACGATCTTGTCGAAACTGTCCAGGCCGCCGTCACTCAATCGCCGGGCGAGTACCGTACCCACCCCCTTCAGTTGCCGTAGTTCCGTTCGGGTCGTCTTTCTCATGGTCCAGTCCCCTTTTCAGTAAAATCGCAATGACTGTTATTCCTGCAAGCGTGCCAGCGCCTCGGCGGTCGAGTCGATGGTCTTTCCCCCGCCGGTTATCATCTGGAGCAGCTTAGCCTCGCCCGGTTTGAAACCATCGGTTTCCAGAGAGACAATGACTCCTTTTTTCAGCGAGCAGGGCCCGTTAACCTCAAGTAGATCATGAACAAGCATCCCCACGTCCGGCTCGTGCCCCACCAGGACAACCTCCTTGGCTTCGCGATGACCGGCGAGGCATTTCTGCAGAAGGGATAGCCGGAAACCGGGGGAGAGTTGGGAAGCGACGTCGCAGTCGCCGGCAAAGTGCAGCGCCTCGGCGAGAATGTCCGCGGTCTGCACGGCCCGGACCAGCGGGCTGGTGAGGATGACATCCGGCCGGAAACCGGCCTTCTTGAAGGCCCTGGCGGCATCACGAAACCGTTCCCGGCCGCGCGCCGTCAGGTATCGATGTTCTTCGGAAACTTGTGGGGAACGATCCACGGCTTCGGCGTGACGTACGACGTGAATGATCATGGCAGGCCTTTCGTTCAGTAATGTCTCAACTTTAACGAAAGGGGATCGAAATGCAACTCATGGGAAAGGATGGTTCATTAGAGAGGCCAGGACGAGCTCACTGGGGAGGCGTCAAGGTGTCGGTACAGTGGAGGCGGCGAACAGTCGGGGCGGGCCGTGAGGTGTGGCAGATCCCCCCTGCGCGCGAGGGGGGATACTTTATGGAAAGACGCTTAAGCGGTGGCGACGAGGAGCTTTTCGAGGTTTTCCCGGATGGCATCGGCGATGGCGTCGGAGGGGCGGGAGCCGCCGACTCCGCGGAGCCAGAAACGGTCGACCGCGGTATTCCCCACGGTTTCGATGGTCATCTTCACCGGGAAGAGGCAGCGCATGCTGAAGTAGTCGAGGAGATCGCCCAAAAAGCCGAGCCTATCCACCCCTTTGATTTCCATGAAGAGGCTGTCCTCATCCCGGTAGCTCGAAAACTTCAGCAGCGAGATGCTGGCCACCGCACGGTCAGAAGGGAGCTCTCTCGATGCCAGCGCGGCATAATCCAGCGTCAAGGGATCGCTGGCAAACGGAGAAGCCTTGAGCTCGAAGCTGGAGTACCAGGCGCTCTGGCTGACCTTGGCGGCCTCGCCACGCTCGATGCTGATCCGGTGCTGGGCCAGTGCGGCAGTGAGGCGGCCGGTCCATCCCGGGGAGAGGAACCCCTTGACGACCAGGGTGTAGCAGTTCGTTTTGCCTGGGATGGGATCTATGGTGAATCCGACGGTGCTGGGTGAGGAAGCGGAGCTCTCGATGGGGGCTCTGGTCCGGAAGGCTAATCTGTTCATGGCTCTCTCCTTTGAGTATATATTCACGTCGCATCGTGATTATTGGCCGTCGTCGGCGGTCGTTACTCGACCCGTCCTCTTTACCGCGGGTCGATCCGGTGGTCCTCGATGAATTCGCGCGTGCTCCCGGCCAGGAAGCGGAAGACTTCGCCACGGCTGTTGACGAACCGGGGGAGGTCTTCGTTGAGGATGTCCTCGACCAGGTGAAGGGTCCGGCCGTCATCGCGCCCCAATTCGTCCATCACCGCCTCGAGCATCGGGATGATGTCGAAGAGGTCGTCACGGTTGAACGGCGCCGGATCGCCCGGGCCGGTGAACTTCGGATCGTCACGGGTCTCGAATATCTTCGGGTATTTGTACTTGAGATCGGACGGCTTGATCATGAGCCCCATGGGGCACCTCCTCGATACCGGTCAGTGGGCGCCACACCCGCGACAGCTGCCTCCGCAGCCGGCGGCCGGGAGTTCCTCCGGTGCCGACGGCTGGTACGTGGCCAGCGACTCGGAAGTCACAAACCAGCCTCCCTCGATCTGGGTTCCGCAGAGAGCTTTCTGCCTCAACAGCATCAAGATCTTCAGCTCGGTGGTCCCCAGATGCATGGCGGCGTCGGCCACCGGCACATATTCGATTCCGTCCATCATCAGCGTCATGGGCCACCTCCTTTTCGGATGCCAGTATTGTTTCACGGACCATGCCAGCGAAGGGACGCCGGCTAAAAGCGGGGATTTGCCTGTAGTTGAGAGAATTGCCGTTTTTATCCTGCGGGAACTATGCTCATTAAATAGCCACCGCTGCCTTCATGGCGGCAACGAGCGGAAGGGGAGGGCTCAAATTTCCATCCCCAGTGATTTCGCCTGGTTCCGGGAGAACGGCCGCAGGATGTGGTACAATACCATCTCGGTTAATGGGAGGGGCAGCATGGCGGTAATCATGGAGGGGACTTGAAAGCGGCATTAGTTAGCGAGGTGAACGACGGCAGGGGGGCTCGATGAGCGACGGCACGCTATCCGGGCGGATGTCAGCCTCCGACGCGAAGACGGTAGAGAACGCGCTGAACGTCCTGGGGAGCCAGAAAAAGCGCAACATCTTCGCGCGCCTTCTCCCGTTCATGGGCCCCGCCTTCATCGCCTCGGTCGCCTACGTCGACCCCGGGAACTTCGCCACCAACATCCAGGGGGGCGCCCAGTTCGGCTACCTCCTCATATGGGTCATCGTGGCGAGCAACCTGATGGCGATGCTGATCCAGGCGCTTTCCGCCAAGCTCGGGCTGGTCACCGGGCGCAACCTCGCCGAACACTGCCGCGATCGCTTTCCCAAGCCGGTGGTCTGGGGGATGTGGGCCCTGATGGAAGTAGTCGCCATGTCGACCGACCTGGCGGAATTCCTGGGGGCCGCCCTCGGTTTCCAGCTCCTCCTCGGGGTTCCCCTGCTGCTCGGGGCCGCGCTCACCGCCCTCGCCACCATGCTCATCCTCGGCATGGAGCGTTTCGGCTTCCGTCCACTGGAGGCGTTGATCTCCTCCATGGTCGCCCTCATCGCCCTTTGCTACGTCGCCGAGACTTTCATCGTGCTCCCCGAGTGGGGGAAGGTCTTCCACAGCACCTTCGTTCCCCGTTTTGCCGGGGCGGAGAGCGTCTTTCTCGCCTGCGGGATCCTCGGTGCCACCGTCATGCCGCACGCTATTTTCCTCCATTCGGCCCTCATGCAGGGGCGGATCGTGGTGCGGGACCGGGCCCAGCTCAAGAGCCTCTACCGGTTCGAGCTCGCCGACGTGGTGATCGCCATGGGAGTGGCGAGCTTGGTCAACGCCGCCATGCTCATTATGGCCGCCGCCACCTTCCACCGCACCGGCCACACCTCCATCGTCTCTATCGAGGAGGCCTACCGGACCCTGGAGCCGCTGCTCGGCTCGGGCGCCAAGTGGATCTTCGGCCTTTCGCTGCTGGTCTCCGGACTCTCTTCCTCCACGGTCGGTACCGGCGCGGGCCAAGTCATCATGCAGGGCTTCCTCGAGCGCCACATACCGGTCTGGCTCAGGAGGATCCTCACCATGGCTCCCTCGGTGGCGGTGATCGGCGCGGGCTTCGATCCAACCCGAACGCTGGTCGTGAGCCAGGTGGTGCTTAGTTTCGGGCTCCCCTTTGCGGTCATTCCCCTGGTCCTCTTCACCAGCCGCAAGGACATCATGGGGGATCTCGTCAACCGGCCGTGGACGACGGCGGTGGCGACCTTGATCGCCGTAATCATCGTTCTTTTGAACTGCTACCTCATCTACAAAACCATAAGCGGGTGATGTCATGCTGAAGCACATTCTGGTACCGATAGATGGATCGCGGCTGGCCGAGGCAGCGCTGCCGGCGGCTTCGCTATTGGCAGTACGGTTGAAGGCCCGGGTTACCCTCATGCACGTGGTGGAGAAGGACGCGCCCGAAGAGGTCCACGGGCAGCCCCACCTCCAGCACCCCGCCGACGCCGAAAACTATCTCCACGAAGCCGCCGGGCGCTACTTCCCGGACTCGGTGCCGGTCGAGTGCCACGTACACACGAGCGAGGTGGTCGACGTGGCGGGGAGCATCGTGGCGCATGCCGAAGAGCTCGAACACGACCTGGTGATCATGTGTTCCCACGGCAGGGGAGCCGCCCGCCACCTCTTTCTCGGCAGCATCGCCCAGAGCGTCATCGCCCGGGGCTCGCTGCCGGTTATGATTACCCATCCCGATGCCGAAGGGCGTCCTCCCGCCTTCGCCTGCCGCCACATCCTGGTACCGCTGGACGACGACCCGGAACACGCCGAGTCGCTGCCGGTATCGAGGAGGCTCGCCAAGGCCTGCGGAGCGACCCTCCATCTCGCCTATGTCATCCCCGACCTGGCGACCATTTCGGGGGAGACCGCGCTGGCCAGCCGGATGCTGCCGGGAACGACCCGCCGGGCGCTCGATCTCACCACCCAGGATGCGGAACGCTACTTTGCGGATTTGGAGGCGGCTTTACGGAAGGAAGGTTTTCAGGCGAGTGCGCACGTCCTGCGCGGAGACCCGGCGACCGTGATCCTGGAGGCGGCCCAGCTTCCCGAGATCGACCTGGTGGTCTTGGGGACGCACGGCAAGACCGGCATGGAGGCTTTCTGGTCGGGAAGCGTGGCGCACCGGATCTGCAGCCAGTCGAAAGTACCGCTTCTCCTCGTTCCGGTAGGGAAGGGGGGAGAGCGGGAAGATGAGTGGTAAAGGTGGGAACCCTCCCCGTGAAGGGGAGGGAGCGTTTATTGGAAGGGAGGAAGCGTTTCGGGTGTGCCGCGGCGGATAGTTACGGGGCGACCAGCTTCCAGCTCGGATCGGGGTTGTAGGCGGTCATCTTCCGCGCTATATCGGCGGTCTTCGGCCCCAGGTTCTTCTGATAGACCCGGCCGCTCTGATTAACGATAAAGGTCATCACCCCCGAAACGCCCCAACGGCTCGGGTAGGCCACCAGCGCGTGGCCCGCCACCATGTTGCCGTTGATGACGTAGCTGAATTTCCCGCCCGGGGCGCTCTTCTCCTGCTTTTTGAGGATCCTGAAGTAATAGCCATGGAAGGGGCGGCGGCCATGTTCGCCCGGCTTGCGCGGGGCCATGTACCCTTCCTCCTTGGCCTTGGCCACCAGCGGTCCCAGCGGGCTCTGCTTCATACCGGGGGCGGTCGGCCAGTAGAGCCCGTTGCGGGTACCCGGACGGCTGATCATGTGCTGGGCGTATTTCGGGATCGGGGCGCCGCCCTGGTCCGGCATGTTGTAGTACTCCTTCTGGGCATCGACGTAGGAACGGCAGACGTTGATGGCCAAAAGCTCGTTGTGCCCGATCCGGCGGTTAAGGATCTCCTCCCGCCCCGCGGTGGTGTCGAAGGCCCAGACGCCGTTCTTCTTGACGACCGGTATCGGGAAAGGCCACTTCTCGCTCCCTATCTGCAAGGTCGCCTTGCCATCCCCCTCCTTCACCAGTTGCACCCCTTCCGCCACGTGGCTGGCGAAATGGTCGAATTCCGCAGCCTCCTCCACCGGGTCTCCCGGTTCGAGATCCTTGAAGGCGGGTCCGAAGATGCGGGCCAGCCGCTGCCGGTCCTTCTCCTTGACCGCGTCCACCATGGCCTGGCTGGCCGCCTCCGGCGTGGGGAAGGTCAGTTGGGCTGCCTCGGTACCGGCAGCCATCGGCTCTCCCTTGAGGGAGGGGACGGCGGTCAGCAGGGCAACGGCCACCAGCAATCCCAGGGATACCTTCACGATAAAGTCGGTCGTTCTCATATCTCGCGGTTCCTTTTTTCTATCCGGATAAAGATCGTCATTACATGCAAACGGTGCGGTTTCCCGGGCCGGGACTCCGCTCTCCCTAGCGCCGCTCTCCCTAGCGCCGCTCTCCCTAGCGCCGGTCGCCAGGTGCCTGCCGCGGAGCCGCCGGAGCCTGCCGCGGCGCGCTCGGTGCCGGGCGCTGCCCCGCTGGTGCCGAGCGCTGTACCGCTGGTGCCGGGCGCTGTACCGGGGGCGCCGGGCGCGGCTGCGGAGCGACCGGCCTGGGGACGACGGCCCGCGGCTGCACTGCCGGGGTCAGACCGCGGCTGGACTGCCCGCGCTGGCGGTAGGTGTTGGCGTCCTGACTGGTACCGTACCCGCCGTACCCCGACTGAGAGGCGGGGAGCCGCTGCTGGACATCCCGGCCACGGTAAAGATCCTTCATCCCGGACTTGGTGGTTGCCGGAGCGCCGGGAGTCTGAGGTTGCGGCGACGGCTTGACCGCAGGGGCAGTAGAAGGGGTACCCGGCTGCCGGTGCTGAGGTTCCTGACGCTGGCGATCCGGCCGTTCTCCGGCAGAAGGACGCTCGCCCCCTCGCACCGGTGCCGGTGCCGGTGCCGCCGCACCCGGGCGTTCCCTGCGCGGTTTCTCGGCATTGGGCCTCAAGCGGGGATTGGCCTCCACCGGACGGCCTTCCCGCCGCCGGGCGCTCTCGCTCCTCAGCTCCTGGCGGAAACGGGTGTCGTGGTGCTCGAGCACCCGGCGATTGACGCGGACCTCGGAATAGCGGGGATTGACGTATATCCCCCTGCGGTCCCTGATGTGGGGCCTGACCCTTCCGACCCATCCGCCTCCCCGCCAGCCGTGATAATAGATCCGGTGGCGGTGCCAGTCGCAGTCGCGGCTGAGCCACGCCCCGATGATCAGCCCGGTGCTGAAGGTGATGAAGGGATAGGCGGGGCTGTAGCTCTCGTAGTAGACGACGTTGGGATCGTAGACGGGGACGTAGATGTACTCCGGGGAGGCCGGGACGATGCTGATCGCTTCCGGCTCCACCACCACCTGCTGCTGCGGGGTCGAGTAGAGGTTACCTGCCTCCTCCGCCTCTTCGCGCAGCCTCTGAATGGCGTCCATCACGTCCTGGGGCTGCTCGATGTAGGCCTGCCCCAGCGCGACCGTCCAGTCGTACTTCTGCTCCATCATGAAAAGCACATCGGGATAGTGGGCGATCGCCTTCACGCTCACGTCCCAGGGCTGGTCGTCGATGCGGGCAGCGCGGCCGTACTCGCGAACGTAGCGGGCCGCCTCGTCCACCTGGTCCACGAAGGTGGCGGCGGGGAGTATCTGGGCGATGAGCGGGTCCGGATAGAGGGCGATGGGGGCCAGCAGATCGTCCATTTCGTCCGGGGCCAAAAGGGGTGCGTCCGCAAGCGAGGAGGTGTCGTAGTACACCACCTCGTCCATCGGGCCACCCTCCTGCGCCAAGGCCGGCGAGCTCATCCCGCAGGCGAAGAGGAGCAGGAGGGCCGGCACGGCAAAGAGTGTTTTTTTCATGGGTGTCTCCATCTTGAGCTTTTCATCTTCACAGTGTACCAGATGCCCGGGCCGAGGCAAAGGAGGCAGGAGTGCTAACCTCCCGAAACCACCGGGATCCCGGCCATACCCACCGCAACCCCTTGACCCTTCACTTCAGCATCTTGACGCCATATCAGCTCATGATATCGTTTTTCCTGTTTATTAATTACAACTAATGCGACTGCGAGGCCGGGATGATAGCAAGGACGATTTTCGCACTGGTGGCCATTCTTTTCGTGTTGCCGACCGCTGCGGCGATGGCTACCCCCTCCAAGATAATCTGGATACCGTCCGTGGACGTGCAGCCGCTACTGGTCGGCCACCTGGACGTCGACACCTTTTTCCGCCGCGATTCGGCATCGGCAGGGGGAAGGGAAGTGAACACCATCGACGTCGGCTTCACCATCGGGGTCCTTCCCTACGACAAGCTCAGGCTCGAGGCCGGCTTCGACTACCTCACCAGGGCTCAGGATCCCAACGATCAGCACCCCTGGAGCGGCAACGTCAAGCTCGGCACCCCCGAGGATGCGATCTTCACCTACTCCCCGGCCATCGCGGTCGGCCTCTACAACGCCCGTCCGGTCAAGGACGTCGAGGCGGGGGACGCTCCCCGCGTGGTGTCGGGACAGAACATCGTGTACGGGCTGGTGGGGAAGACGGTCCCCGAGTTAGGGAGCGTCCCGTCCCTGGGGAGATTCGCCCTCGGCTATTACCGCGGGTCGAGGAGGGCGCTGGTAGACATCACCGGCGACGGTTCCAGCCGCTACGCCAATTCGGGGCTTCTCTTCTCGTGGGATCGGACCATGAGGGAGATATCGGACCAGCTCTGGCTGGGAGTCGACTACCAGGGGGGAGACAACGTCGATTCCAGCTGGAACATGGCGTTCACCTGGAAATTCTGCACCAACGTCTCGGTGCTCTTCGGCTTCGACATCTACACCAAGCGATCCCTCGCGGGACAAAACACCTTCACCATCCAGCTCGACCTCGATTTCCCGAGATGAGTAGCGCCGGGTAATCCGGTAAGACACTACACACCTACTTACCCGGCACGCCTAACTCTCGCGCACCTCGACGATTTTCGTGTGGAGCCCCTCCATGTTGAACGGCTTCTGGATGTAGAACATGCCGTTCTCGAGCACCCCTTCCTTGGCGACCAGTTCGGTCGAGTACCCGGACATGAAAAGCACCTTGGTCTCCGGGCGGCGGCCGACCATCCGCTGCGCCATTTCCCGCCCGTTCATCCCCGGCATCACCACATCGGAGAGCACCAGGTCGATCCCGTCCCCGTGGGAGTCGAAGAGCTCCAGCGCTCCCTCGGGCGTTTCGGCCTGGAGGACCGAGTACCCCATCTTCTTGAGCATCGCCGTGGTCATGGAACGGACATCGGAATCGTCTTCCACCACCAGCACGCGGCCGGACCCGGCCGGGATACGCGGCGGATCCACACTCTCCTGCTGTTTTTTCACGATCCAGCGCGGAAGGTAGATCCTGAAGGCGGTGCCGTTACCCGGCTCGCTCTCGACGTCGATGAAGCCGTGGTTCTGGGTGACGATTCCGTAGACGGTGGCCAGACCGAGACCGGTCCCCTTGCCGACCTCCTTGGTGGTGAAGAAGGGCTCGAAGATGCGCTTGATGAGGTCCTGGTCCATGCCGACCCCGGTATCGGTCACCGTGAGGCAGACGAAGTCGCCGGGGCTCGCGTCCAGCCGGTAGTCGCAGAACTCCCGGTCCACCGTGATATTTTCGGTCCGGATCACAAGCGAGCCCCCCTGCGGCATGGCATCGCGGGCATTGACGGCCAGGTTGATAAGGATCTGGTCCGCCTGGCAGGGGTCGATGCGCACCGGCCAAAGCCCCTGGGTGGGACGGAAGCTCAGGAGGACCTGCTCCCCGAGCAGGCGGCTCAGCGTCTTCTCGGTCTCCAGGTAATGGGCGTTGAGGTTCACCTCCCGGGGGGAGACGATCTCCTTGCGGGAGAAGGCCAGCAACTGGCGGACTATCTCCTTGGAGCGCTCTCCGGCCCGGGTGATCTCCTGGATGTACTGAGAGAGGGGATTGTCGGGCGAAACCTCCACCTGGCAGATCTGCGCGTACCCCAGGATGACGCTCAGCATGTTGTTGAAGTCGTGGGCTACGCCGCCCGCCAGCTGCCCCACCGATTCCATCTTTTGCGACTGGGCGAGCAACGCCTCGGTCCTTCGGTGCTCGGTGACATCGATCCCGAAGCAGAGGGTCCCCACCACGGCATCCTCCTCGAGAATGGAGGAGTTGCGCCACGAGATGGTGCGCAAGGCGCCGCTCCTGGTGACGATCTGGTTCTCGCAGGTACTCCTCATCTCCAGGCTTTCGCCGGGGACGATGCACATCTCCTCGAAGGCATCGCCGGTCATCACCAGGTCGAACCAGCTCCTGCCGGTCAGCTCCTCGGCCTGGTAGCCGAGCGCCTCCTCCGCCGTGCGGTTCATCAGGGTGACCACCCCCTCGGTGTCGAGCCCGACGATGATGACGTTGGCGGATTGGATCAGCTTCTCGGTGTACCTCTTGGCATGGCGAAGCTGCTCCACGGCGGTGGTGCGCTCGGCGATGTCCTCGATGCAGAGAACCGTGCCGGCGATCATGCTGTTCTGGAGTATGGGGGCGGCTCCGCAGGCGATGGGAAGGGTGCTGGCGTCTTTTTTGAGGAGGAGCGTCTCGAACTTGGCCATCCGGGTCTGGTCGCCGATCAGCCGGTCGAGTTCCCCCTGCACCTCGCGGCCTGCATCCACGGGGAAGAGCGAGTCGAGGCGGGCACCGTAGAGCTCGTCGCAGGAGTAACCGCTCATCTCGTAGCAGCGGCCGTTCACCATCCGGATCACCCCGCCGAGGTCCACCGCCACAATGGCGTTGGTGCTGCTCTCCATCACCCGGGCCAGGAAATCGTGGGAGTCCCGCAGTTTCACGTTGGCCAGCGCGATGGCGCGGAAGGGGAGCAGGACGAAGGCGAGCAGGCTGAAAAAGAGCCCGACCAGCCCGGTGACCGCCGTCCGCTGGAGGATGGGGCGCATCGACCGGGTGATCTCGATGTAGGCGACCTTGCGGCCGGAGTCCCAAAGGGGCTGCCTTCGTTTGATGATCGGCCTTTGGACGACGATGTTGTTGGAAGCAACCTCGCTGCCGTCGAGTTCCAGGATGCGTCTTTCCACCGTTTCATCGGAGGACGTCTGCCGGCGCAGGAGAAGGGCTTCCAGACGGTCGTGCTCGTATTTCCAGAAGACCGGATTGGCCTGGACGATCCCGGAGACGATGGGCGCGGTGATCTCCGCCTCCGCATCCAGGGTGCCGAGCGTGTACTGATAACTAATGGCGAAGTAGCCGCAGGAAATGGCGAGGGCAACCACTAAGGCCACCAGCACGGTCAACTCGGAACTCAGCCGCAGGTTACTACGGGTAATGGTCATACCTACCGCTCCTTCTCCGGGACCGGAATATTCCCGGATGAGCGAAGGATGCTTCGCCCCTTGGCAGAGGTGACGAATCTGGCGAACATCTTGGCCGAAGAGGAGGCCCTGTCCGGGACGACGAGGTAGAAGCGCTTTTCCAGGGGGTAGGCTCCTTCGGCGAGGTGGCGCAGGGTGGGCTTGATGCCGTCGAAGGAGAGCACCTTGAGGGGATGCCTGAGGGCCACCAGCTCAGTCAGGGTGACGGTCCCCAAGGCGCCGGGGGTGGCCGCCAGCGTGCTAATCGTCTCCTCGTTGGTGGTGGCGATGGTCATCCCGGGCCGGGAGTAGGCCTTTTCGACGGAGTCGGCCATACCCCGGGAGATGCCCATGATGATGGCGGTATCGATGTCGTTGAAAGGGCGGAGGACCAGGCGGAGAGGGGAGTCGTCCGACCATTGGTTTCTTTTCCCGCTGTAAATGAGCTCCAGGTCGGCGATGGTGAGGTCGGCATCGTTGACCGAGGGGTGGGCGGCGAACAGGAAGGGGGAACGGGCATATTCGATGACGGTACCGGCCCGGGCCTCGCACTTCTTGAGCGGCCGGCCGGTCACCGCCAGGTCGATGGCTCCCTTTTGCATGGCGGCGAGCCCTCCGCTGCTCCCGAGACTGGGGAGCACCTGCACGGTGACGTCGGGATGAGCGGCAGAAAAGGCCTCGGCCAGCAGATGAAGGGAGGGGAGGGCGGAACCGGTGCCCCCGATCCGGATTACGGTGACGGCGTTCGCGGAGGAGATGAGGGGCGGGGCGGCCAGCGACAGCAGCAAAAAGAGGGCTACCAGCAGTGGGGTATGTGGCCTCGTCAGCAGCATTACCTACTCCCGATACTCGATAACAAGATATACATCCCTTGCGGAACCAAGGGGCAGGACCGGAAGGGATAAGCATTCAATTGAATTCATCTAAAATAACAGAAGCCGAGGGGCTGTGACAGAAGTGAGAGGACATGCCAATCCTACTATTGCTGGCGGGGTGACGTTAACACATTTTAAAATAAAAGAGAAGAGTGTTTTAACCTGAGGAAACTGTCGCAGAAGGTGGTTCGGTCCCACCTGATTCAGACAAAGCCACCCTTGGGCAGTGACAGGAAACAACGTATACGCTATCGGCAGCCTGGCGGCCGCACCTCAAAACCGGCAATCACCGCGCTTTTGACTTAATATTACCTGATGTTATGAGCGCTATGCCAAGCTTTGCTTCAACTATCCAGAGACCGCAAAATGATTTGACACCGCCCGCATCCCTCTTGTATATCTATCGCACCGTGTCACAATTCTCACATTCGTGCTACCGTCCGCCGGTCGATAGGAGATACCCAACATGCATATGGCAGATGCTCTGCTCTCCCCGACCGTGGGCGCCGCCATGTGGGGTGTCTCCGGCGTATCGGTCGCCTGGTGCGCCTCCCGGCTGGGGAAGGATCCGGATGACCGGAGCGTTCCGCTGATGGGGGTACTGGGGGCCTTCCTCTTTGCCGCCCAGATGATCAACTTCTCGATTCCCGGCACCGGGTCGAGCGGACACCTCGGCGGAGGGCTGCTCCTGGCGATTTTACTGGGACCCCAGGCGGCCTTTTTCACCGTCGCCTCCGTCCTGGTGGTGCAGGCGCTGTTCTTCGCCGACGGGGGGCTCTTGGCGCTCGGCTGCAACATCTTCAACATGGGCTTCATCCCCGCCTTCCTGGTTTACCCCTTCTGCTACCGGCGCCTGGCCGGGGAGGGTGGCGCCGGAAGGCGTTCGGCGGCGATCATGATCTGCGCCGTTGCCTCGCTGCTGCTCGGTGCGCTGGCCGTGGTCCTGGAAACCTCGTGCTCGGGAATTTCCGAGCTCCCGGCGGGAACCTTCGCCACCCTCATGCTCCCCATTCACCTCGCCATCGGCCTCGTGGAAGGGGCGGCCACCGTCGCCATCGTCTCCTTCCTATCCAAGGCGCGTCCCGCGCTGGTCGAAAGCGAGCCATCCGCCGCCCGTCCCTGGTACCGCTCCGCCCCGGCCGTAATTCTCTTCTGCGCGCTGGTGACCGCGGGAATCCTCTCCTCCTTCGCCTCCAAAGATCCCGACGGCCTGGAGTGGTCGGTGGCAAGGGCGACCGGGAAGAGCGATCTGCTTGGTACCGCTCCCCTTCACCGTGCACTGGCCCGGGTGCAGGCCCAGACCGCGTGGTTTCCCGAATACGGCTTCCGTCCCTCGCCGAAAACCGGCTCTGCCGCCGCTTCCGCCGGGCGCTCCGCAACGGCCGCCGCAGGCACCGGTGCCGCCGGTCTGACCGGCACCGTCGTGACCCTGTCGCTCGTGCTCCTCACCGTTTTCGTTCTCAAAAGGCGAAAACAGGGGCACCTGTAGGCGCCGGGGATGGCATCGCTCGACGGCGCACTCCTCGACCTCAAGCGACTCGACCGCCTCGCCACCGGTTCCACCTTTCTCCACCGGCTCGATCCCCGGGTTAAGCTCGTCACCACCCTCGTTTTCCTCGTCTGCGTGGTATCCTTCGGACGCTACGAACTCTCCGCGCTGGTTCCGTTCTTCGTCTACCCCATCCTTTTGGCGGCGCTGGGCGATCTCCCCCTTGGCTATCTCGCCCACAAGATCCTCCTGATGTGCCCGCTGGCGCTCTTCATCGGCATCGCCAACCCGTTTTTGGACCACCAGGTCGTCCTGGAGCTTGGCGGGATCGGCATCACCGGCGGGGTCCTCTCCTGGCTTTCCATCGTGCTCCGCGCCGTGCTGACCGTCAGCGCCGCCCTGGTCCTCGTAGGGCTGACCGGGTTCCCCGACCTCTGCCGGGCCCTGGAGCGGCTCGGGGCTCCCAAGGCCTTCGCCGTGCAGCTTCTCTTCCTGTACCGCTACCTGTTCGTGCTGGTGGAAGAGGGGGGGAAGGCGTCCCGCAGCCGTGAGCTCCGCTGCGTCGGCAACCGCGGCAGGGGGATCTCGAGCTACGCCTCGCTGGTCGGGCACCTTCTGATGCGGACCTGGCAGAAGGCGGAGAGGATTCACATGGCCATGCTGGCCCGCGGCTTTACCGGATCGTTCCCCCGGCCGGAGGAATCATCCTTGAAGGCGGCCGATCTCCTCTTTCTGGCAGGCTGCACCTTCGCCTTCATCACCTTCAGAACCACCAACGTCACGCGGGCCATCGGCTCGCTGGTCACCGGAATACTGCCATGAGCCACCATATCGTCGAAGTCAAAAAGCTCCGTCACGTCTATCCCGATGGGACCGAGGCGCTCCGGGAGGTTTCCTTCAGGATCACCCACGGCGAATCGGTCGCCCTGATCGGAGCCAACGGGGCGGGTAAATCGACCCTTATCCAGCACCTGAACGGATACCTGGCCCCGACTGCCGGAGAGATCCGGATCGGGGACTTCCCGCTCTCCAAGGGAACGCTTCCCGAGATCAGGCGGACGGTGGGGATGGTCTTCCAGGATCCGGACGACCAGCTTTTCATGCCGACCGTCTACGAGGACGTGGCCTTCGGGCCCCTCAACCTGGGGCTCGCCGGGGCGGAACTGGAAGCGTGCGTAAAGGGGGCGCTCGACCGGGTAGGCGGGGCGCACCTGGCCCGCAAGGCGCCGTACCACCTTTCGGGCGGAGAGAAGAAGCGGGTGGCCATCGCCGCCGTACTCTCCATGTCTCCCGACATCCTGGTCATGGACGAACCCACGAGCGGCCTGGACCCGTACGCGCGGCGCCAGTTGATCTCCCTGCTGCGGGAGTTCCGCCACACGAAGATCTTCACCAGCCACGACCTCGACATGGTCCTCGAACTGTGTGAGCGGGTGATCGTACTGAAGGATGGAGAGGTGAGGGCGGACGGTCCCGCTCTGGAGATCTTCAGGGACGAGCAGCTGCTGGCAGAGTGCAGACTGGAGCCGCCGTTTTCGATGCAAGGGTGCCCGGTTTGTGGTAGTGTTGGACGGGACAAAGGGTAGGGGAGGGAGCCGTTGATACAGCGGTAGATTCACCGGATACTCTAGCTTTGTCAGCGTAACTTCTGCAATGCCATCGCTTTTGCATCGGTAAAGAGGTAAATACCTGCACAGGTAAGGAGAATCGTCATGCCGATTGACAGAGCCGAAATTCTCATCGTCGGGGCCGGCATCATCGGCCTGACCATCGCCCGTGAGCTCGTCAATAAAGGTCACGGCGACATCGTGATCATCGAGAAGGAGACGGATCTCGGCCGCCACGCCTCCGGCCGTAACAGCGGCGTTCTCCATGCCGGGATCTATTACTCCCCCGACAGCCTCAAGGCCAAATCCTGCCTGAACGGCAATTTCCTGATGCGGGCGTACTGCAAGGAGAAGGGGCTTCCGCTTCTAGAGAACGGCAAGGTGATCGTGACGAGGACCCCCGAGGAGTTGCCGGTCCTCGATGAGCTTTACACCCGGGCGACCGCCAACGGCGCCAAGGTGGAGATGATCGACGAAAAGCAGCTTGCCGGACTGGAACCCAACGCCCGGACGGTAGAGCGGGCGCTCTACTCGCACTACACGGCGGTGGTCGATCCGAAGGCAGTCCTGAAAAGCCTCAAGCACGACCTGGAAGAAAGCGGCAAGGTGAAGATCATCCTCGACTGCCACCTCACCGGCATCAAGGGAAGCGGGACCGCGCAGACGAGCAAGGGGGAGATCGGGTTCAACCGCTTCGTCAACGCGGCAGGCGCCCACTGCGACAAGGTGGCGGGGCACTTCGGGGTCGCCACCAACTACCGGCTGATCCCGTTCAAGGGGGTCTACCGGCTCCTGAGCAAGAGCGCCCCCTTCACGGTCAACTCCAGCATCTATCCGGTGCCGGACATCCGCAATCCGTTCCTCGGGGTGCACTTCACCCGCAGCGTCCACGGGGACGTCTACGTCGGCCCGACGGCCATTCCCGCCTTCGGCCGGGAGAATTACGGCATCCTGGCGGGGATCGATGCGGAAGGGTTCGCCATCGCCTTCGAAGACCTGGTTCTCTTCATGGCCAACGCCAAGTTCCGCAGCGTCGCCCTCTCGGAGCCGGTCAAATACATCCCGTCCTGCTTCTTCAA
Organism: Geomonas sp. Red32; assembly: GCF_023652955.1. Taxonomy (GTDB): domain Bacteria; phylum Desulfobacterota; class Desulfuromonadia; order Geobacterales; family Geobacteraceae; genus Geomonas. The sequence goes on from NZ_JAKLOY010000002.1 coordinate 96,090, forward strand.
GGATGCCGCCCGTCTCGTCAAGGAGATCGCCCCCGCCGACCTGGTGGCCGCCACCAAGGTCGGCATCCGCCCCCAACTGGTCGACTGGAACACGAAGGAGATGGTGATGGATTTCATGGTGGTGGCCGACGGACCGGCTCTCCACGTCCTCAATCCCATCTCGCCGGCCTTCACCTCGTCCATGGATCTCGCCCAGGGTATGGTCGCCAAATACTTCTAACTCCTTTTCCCCTCCCTCAAGGGGAGGGGAAAAGGCTTGCCGCCGTCTCAGCCGCCGCCACTCCCTTCTTCGATTTCCCCCTTTGACTACCCTCCACAAAATTTCTCTCTCACCAGTTGCAAATCAAGACATCCCCCTTAATATTAATTCTTATTAATGCCATTGATTAGTCGTGTTTAATCTGTTCCTCTCCGGAAAGGTGGCGCCACTGACATGACTCAACTCGACGAGCTAGAGGCCCGCTCCATCTACATACTGAGGGAAGCCTACAAAAACTTCGGCAATCTCTGCATGCTCTGGTCGATGGGGAAAGACTCCACCGTCCTCCTGTGGCTGGTACGCAAGGCCTTCTTCGGGCACTGCCCGGTACCCCTGGTTCATATCGACACCTCCTACAAAATCCCGGAAATGATCGCCTACCGCGACGAGACCGTGAAGCAGTGGGGGCTCAACCTGGTGGTTGGCCAGAACCGCAGGGCGCTCGCGGAAGGTATGCACCCCTCCAACGGGACCCTCCAGTGCTGCAGCGCGTTGAAGACCGAGGCCCTCCGCCAGCTTTTGGAGGAGAAGGGGTACACCGGCGTGATCGTCGGGGTCCGCTCGGACGAGGAGGGGACCCGGGCCAAGGAGCGCTACTTCTCGCCGCGGGACCGGAACAACGACTGGGCTTTCCGCGAGCAGCCTCCCGAGCTCTGGGACCACTACAAGATCACCTTCCAGCCGGGAACCCACCTGAGGATCCACCCCCTGCTGGACTGGAGCGAGATCAACGTCTGGGAGTACATCGAAAGGGAGCATATCCCGATCATCCCCCTCTACTTCGACCGCGGCGGCGGCCTGCGCTACCGCAGCCTCGGCTGCGCCCCCTGTACATCCCCGATCGTCTCCAAGGCCGTCACGGTGACGGACATCATCGAGGAGTTGCGCCACACCCGGGTGGCGGAGCGGAGCGGCCGGGCCCAGGACGGCAACCGCGGAATGGAGAAACTGCGCAAGGACGGCTACATGTGATGACTCAATGAAACGTGAGGAAGGAGAGGACCGTGGAACAGCTTGCCAGGGTGACGAGCGGAACAGGGGAGGGGAGCTCCAGCACGAAGAAGATGCTGACCGCGCTGGGGACCAACATGATCAAGGGGATGAACGGCTTCGGCAGGGTGGCCCTCAAGGACGGCCGGGCCTTCCTCAAGCTGGACCGCGAGTACCTCCTGGAGAAGAGCAGGCGGCTCACCGGCCTCGACGATTTCGGCGAGAGCGACTTCCTGGAACCGCTCGAGATCCTCTTGGAGTCCTTCGAGCGGGACGCCAAACTCAACCTGATCGGCCGCATCACCGTCCACGCGGAGATGCTCCGCATGCTCTGCAACAAGCTCACCATGCACCATGACCGGAAGATGAATTCCGGCATTGCGCAGGAACAGGTGGTCAAACCGATCTTCATCACCGGCCTTCCCCGAAGCGGCACGACCTTTCTCCATGCGCTCCTCTCCTGCGACCCGGCCGCCCGCGCCCCCCAGGTCTGGGAGGTCATGCACCCGTCGCCCCCGCCCGAAAGCGGAAGCTACCACACCGACCCGCGGATCGCCAAGACCCGGCGCGAACTGGCCTGGATCGACGTGCTGATGCCGGGTTTCGACAAGTGCCACACCATCGACGCCACGCTCCCCCAGGAATGCATCGCCATGACCGACCATTCCTTCCTGAGCTACGTCTTCGAGTCGATGTACTACGTCACCGGCTACCGGGCCTGGCACGACCGGCAGGACAAGCTTCCGGCCTACCGCTGCCACCGGGGATTCCTGCAGCACCTGCAGTGGCGCTGTCCCGGCGGACACTGGGTGTTGAAGGCGCCCAGCCATCTCATGGCGCTCGATTCCCTCTTCCAGGTCTATCCCGACGCCCAGGTGGTGCTCACCCACCGCGACCCGCTGAAGATCCTCCCTTCCTGCGCGAGCTTCGCCCACGTTCTTCGTTCTCCCTTCACCGGCCCCATCGACCTCAAGGTGCTCGGGGCCGAAGTCAGCAAGCGGTGGGCCGCCAGCGCCCGGCTGGTGACCCGGCTGCGCCAGGAACGGCCCGAGCTGGAGAGCCAGTTCTGCGACGTCGGCTACCAGGACCTGATCCGCTACCCGATGTCCGTGGTGAGGAGGATCTACCGCCATTTCGGCCGGGAGCTCACCAACCATGCCCAGCGCGCCATGGAGCATTTCATCCGGGAGAATCCCAAGGACAAAAACGGCGTCCACCACTACTCGCTGGAACAGTTCGGGTTCGACCCGGACAGCGAGAGCAGGGCGTTTGCCGAGTACGTCGACCATTTCAAGGTCGTCCCGGAGGGTCACCATTCCCGGTCAAGACACCCCAACCACCACCGCTGATCCGAGCCGCCTGACCATGCGCCGCCTCAACCTGGCGCTTTTGGCGATCGCCGCCGTCGCCCTGGCCGTGCTGCTACGGGGCCTGGACTGGCCCGCGCTCGCCGTCACCCTGGCCAAGGCGAAGCACCGCTGGCCGCTTCTGCTGATCCCCTACGCCCTGACCACTTTCCTGTGGACCCTTTCCTGGCGCCTGCTCCTGCCGGGGGCGCCGGGCCGCGTATCGCTGTGGCGTCTTTACCTCCTCAGGCTGGCCGGCGAATCGCTCAACCAGCTCACCCCCACGGCCTCGCTCGGCGGGGAGCCGTTCAAGACCGTGCGCCTCCAGGCGGCAGGTGTTCCCTGGCAGCAGGCAGCCACCTCGGTCATCATCCACAAGGCCGCCATGGTACTCAGCCTGGTCCTCTACCTGCTGATCGGCCTCGCCATGCTCCCCGCGGTGCTCCCGGAGGTTCCCTCCCGGCTCGCCTGGTCCGGCTGGCTCGGGACCGGCGTACTCGCCCTGGCGGGGGGATCCTTCCTGGTCGTCCAGCGGGCGAGCCCATGCACCTCGCTGCTCAGGATACTCAAGCGGTTCGGCATCTGTCCGGGCTTTCTCCGCAGACGCGAGGAGGCACTGGCCTCGCTGGATGCCACCTTGGCGGCCTTCTATCGCCGTCATCCGTGGCTCGCCCTCGGATCCCTGCTGATGTTCCTCCTGGGATGGGCCGCCCACGCGGCCGAGGTCTACGTAATCTTCGCCGCCCTCGGCCACGGAATCGGCCTGGGTACCGCCCTTTGCCTGGACGCCCTTTCCCAGATGGTGGCTGCCCTCGGCTTCATGATCCCCGCCTCCCTCGGCGTCCAAGACGGAGGCAACCTGCTATTGGCGCTCGGCTTCCGATTGGGTGCCACCCTCGGGGCCGGTTTCGGGCTCCTCAGGCGTTTCAGGGAGGCGTTCTGGCTGCTGCTCGGCCTGTTGGCGGTGACGGCGGAGAGGTGATAAAGATCGACACTTGGTTTCCAGGGGATGCGATGCCGGGTTTTCTCATCATGGTCATGACGCTCCTGCTGACGGGATGCTCCCTCGGGCTTCCCCGCGATTACCTTCCCCCCCCTGTGCAGTCCGATTTCCCCGACCCGGTCAAGACCGTGGCCATCCCGCTGCCGGTGGTGGCAACGAGCCCCAACGAAGGGATCACCTTCGGCGGGCTGGTCGCCTTTCTCCTCCACGACAGCCACGACCAGGTGAGCGCGCTGGTCGTCCCCCAGGAGAACTACAACCAGTACTTCGGCTACACCTCCTCGCTCTACGCCGCCTTCTATCCCGAGCCCGACCGCAGCTACAAGCTGAACCTCGCCAAGGCAACCACCATCAACGAGGAGCTGAAGTTCCGCTACCAGGACGAACATTTCCTTTTCCCCCGCTTCTACTTATCGGCCCATGCCTTCACCTATGCGGACGGCTCGGCCCGCTTCTTCGGCTTCCAGTCCACCTCCCAGAAGAGAAACGAGACGAACTACACCGACCACGAGACCGGGATCGCGCTGACCGTCGGCTACCGCCCGGCCTATCCCTTCGAAATCGCCCTCGGCGAGCGCTTCAAGGACGTCGATATCCGCCCAGGAGCGGTGAAATCCCTGCCGTTCATCACCGGGGTCTTCTCTCCCGATTACGTTCCGGGGGTGGAGGGATACCATCTCCACGCCCAGAAGCTTTCCGTCCTCTACAACACCCTGAACTCGTCGGGAATGCCCACCGAAGGCACCTACGGCCGCATCTCCATCGAGAACAGTTCCAAGATGCTCGGCAGCGCCGCCCCTTTCCTCACCTACGAGGCCGAATTGAAGCTCTACCGCCCCCTCCAGGAGGAGCGCTTCATATCCGTTTTCCGTTTCGCCTTCAACCAGAACGAGGGGAACCGGATCCCCTTCCTCGAGCAGGCCATCCTGGGAGGGGAGACCACGCTGCGCGGTTACGGGCAGAACCGTTTCGTCGACAAGAGCTACATGCTCGTGAACCTGGAGGAGCGGATCAGGCTGTTCCGGTGGGAGGTCTTCAAGGTCAAGGCGGACTGGGAGCTCGCCCCCTTCGTCGATCTCGGCACGGTGATGAGATCGCTGGTGGAGGTCAAACGGCAGAGCTTCGAGTTCAATCCGGGGATAGGAATCCGGGCGGTGGTGAGGCCAAATATCGTGGGAAGGATCGACGTCGGCTTCGGCAAGGACGGCCCGGCGGTCTTCGCGGGGCTCGGCTACCCGTTCTAGCGGACGTGAGAAATGGGGATATGGGACGAAAAAAAGCGGGACCCCGGTGAGGGATCCCGCTTCGTTTTTCACGGCTGTGGCGAACCTTGGCGGCTAGTTGATGGTGCTGCCGGTGGAGCCGGTGCCGGTGGTGGTCTGGCAGTTGATCGGGGACTGGATGGTCACCGCCGCCGAGTTGCCGGAGACGGCCAGGGTCTTGGTACCCCAGGTCTTGTTGGTCCGGTCGTAGGCGAAGAAGCTGTAGTTGCCCGGCAGCAGGTTGAAGGTGTAGGTACCGTCGTTGCCGGTCGCGCCGGTGACATTGGCGTGGCTCGAGGTGTTCATCGCCATGACCTGGCCGGAGGGAACCGCGCGGGTCACGCTCGAATCCTGGATGCAGTACTCGAGAACGGTGATGGTGGTCGGAACCGGTTTCAGGGCAGCGGGTGCCACGTAGTCGAGCGAGATGGCATGGTTCGGCTGTGCGCACCAGTCGACGCCGTTGGGGGAGTTGGCGGTGGTGGAGGCGACCACGTTGTTGGCGCTATCGATCAGGTAGAGGTCGAGCTTCTGGCCGGACGGAATCCGGTACGCAGTGACGGAGCCGTCGCCGGAGGGCTTGGAACCGCGGTAGAGGAACCCGGCACCGTTGTGGAAGGTGGCCTTGATGGTGAGGGCCAGCTTCTGGGCGTCGTTGGTCAGGTTAAGGACGCCGGTGCAGGTGTTGGAGTACATCCAGTCGAGGTTCCAGTAGGAGAAGTGGTTGGTGGTGTAGTTGACGTAGAGCTTCCCGTTCTGGTCCTGCAGCACGGTGCCGAGGACCTGGTCCCCCTGGGCGTCCACCTCGGCTTTCCAGGTAGCGGTGCTCTCGTTGTAGGTCCAGATGGGTACCTGGTCGCCGGGAACGACGGCAACGCCGGTCTGGGGGTTGATGGTGCCTGCCGGGATGTCCATCCTGATGGTGAAGGGGGTGTTGGCGGTACGGGCGACCTTGCCGGTGGAGTCGGTGACGTTGACCGCCACGAACCCGGCGGTAGCGAAGGAGCCGGCGGTGGCCCCGGCGTTCTGGTTGGCGGCGACGCTCACGTTGGTCAACCCGCCCGGGAAGTTTTCCATCGGGGTGGAGTTGGCGATGTTGGAGCTGCTGAGCGCGGTGGTCGGCGGAGCGAAGGTGGTCACCGTGGCGGTGACGGTGCCGGTCAGCGCGTTGCCGCTGCCGTCCTTAAGGATGGTGCTGGCCGGGATGGTCACCTGGGCGGCGGACCTGGTGGTGTCGGCCGGAGCCACGGTGGCGGTGATGGGGGCGGCCAGGCCGGTAGTGGCGGAAGCGGCTACCGGAGCGCTGGTGACGGCTGCCAAGCCCGGGGTCGCCGAGGCAGTGTTGGGATCGACCAGTTTCACCACGAAGCTGTAGGAACCGACGCTGGCGATGGTAACCTGGGCGGAGCTGGAAACGCGGCCGGTTGCGTTGCCGATCGCAGTCACGGTGACCGGGAGGGTGGCGTTGGAGGAGACGTAGAAGCTCACCAGGCCGTTGGCCCCCACGGTGGCGTTGGTCAGGACGGTGCCGCCGGTGTGGTCGGAGTAGACGTTGACGTGGTTGCCGTTGGCGTCGGTGGCGGAGAGCGTGACGGTGCCGGAGATCGGTGCGCCGCTGGCATCCGCCAGCACGCCGGAGACGGCGTACTTTTCAGTGCTGAGAGCCGTCACCTGGTTCATGGTGACCCCCCCTTCGGGGTGGTTGCTGCAGGCCGGCAGGGCCAGCAGTGCTGCGCCGAGACAAAGATAGACACGTTTCATGATAAGGCCTCCTGTATTAAACTCGATGGAATAGTGGCATTTCAATTGATTCATCAACGTTGATGCAATCAACCGTGACGAAGAACTGTACCAGTGGATGCAACCATGCTGAAAAAGGCGAGACCGCAGAGGGGGAGAGGATGCGGAGGGACAGGTATAGAAATTAGAAATATCTATATCACTGACAAATCCCGTTTTATTTTGCCCTGTTGAGAGATGGAGGCGACCTGCTGATACTGCTAAGCTATAAAAATAGCGACACTTTATCTTTCTATGAACTCCATGTCAAGATCGAAATAGGTATGCTCGGCCCTTTTCCAGTGTGACGGACAAGCAGCCGCAAATTCTCCTCTGTCCCTCCCGGGCACAAATTGCGCGCCCAAAAACTATCATCTTGATGACATTACAGCGACTTTAGCCTGAACCAACGTCGCCGGAGCGATATTCCGGTATCAGTCGCGGTTGCCCGGATCGGGTGCAATCCCCCGCCGACCACGACAGCCTCCCGCCGTGGGAAATATTGCCCCTTCTCGGAGAGATATAATTAAATCCGCGCCGGAAGCTCCCCCCATCCCTTTGCAGCTCTCATGTGCCGCCCCCCATTCTCCCCTACGCGAGACCCCGCTCTCCCGCGCGCTCCCGGCTCTCTCCGGTTGCGTTCCCCCTCGGTACCGTTATACTTTCGGGGTCCCCAGATACTCATAAATACCCGGCCCTTGCCGTATTAACCTTCCCAGTCGCCGGCCGGACCCGTGCCGGTCCGGCCGGCGGTGCAGCCAACGAGAGCGCATGGCAATGACCCAGAAAATCTGTCTGATCCTGATGCCTTTCGACAAGCGTAAGGACGCCTCGGGGCGCGTGATCGACTTCCAGGCGGTGTACGAACGGCTGGTGGTCCCCGCGGTGGAGGCGGCGGGGCTCTACCCGGTGCGAGGCGGACAGGGACGCACTGGCGGGATCGAAGAGCACCTCCTGGAGCGCCTTACCCTCTGCGACCACGCGCTGGTTGATCTGACCGCCGCCGACCCCGCCGTTTTCTACCAACTGGGGGTCCGTCACGCCCTCAAGCGGCGCTCGACGCTCCTCATCTACGCGCTCGAGAGGGGGCAGGTCCCCCTCGACGTCCAGCGGCTCGAGGCGGTCCCCTACCGGCTTTCTCCCCAGGGACAGCCCGAATACGAGGCCAAGTACCGCACCCTCATCACCGACCGGTTGAAAAACCAGGAACAAACCGACGAAAGCCCGCTGTTCCCCCTCATGGAGCGGATACCGAAGCGGGGAGGGGAGTCGCTGGCCAGGCTCTGCGAGCAGGTCCGGCAGGAGGCCGCGCTTTGGGACCGCCTGGAGCGTGCCCGCCAGGAAGGGGGCGAGGCGGTCCGGGGAGTAGCCCAACAGATAGGGAACACGGTGCAGGCGGAACCTGGACTGGTGCTCGAACTCTTCTTCGCCTACCGGCAAGTCCGCTGGTGGTCGGAGATGGTCGAGCTGGTGAAGCGGATGCCACCCGAGCTGGCGGACTCCATACTCGTGCAGGAACAGCTCTCCTTGGCCCTCAACCGGATGGGAAGCGGGGTAGAGGCCGAGCAGACCATGCGGGACCTGATATCCCGCCGCGGGCAGAGCAGCGTGAGCTACGGGAAACTGGGAAGGATACTGAAGTACCAGTGGGAAAAGACGCTGGAGCAGGGAAATCGCCAGCAGGCCAAGGAGCTCCTCGAGAAGGCCGCCACCGCGTACCTCAAGGGGTTCGAGGCCGACTGGCGCGACACCTATGCGGGGGTGAACGCGGTCACGCTAATGGAGCTCAAGCAGCCGGCCGACCCGCGACGGCGCGAGATTCTCCCGGTGGTGCATTACGCGGTGGAGCAGAGCATCAGGTCGGGGGCGGCCGATTACTGGGATTTCGCCACCCTGCTCGAACTGGCGGTGCTCTCCTGTGATGAGGCGAAGGGGATCGATGCCTTGGGGAGGAGCCTCGCCCGGGTCCGCGAAGCGTGGGAGCCGCAGACCACGGCCAAGAAGCTCAAACTGATCAGGGATGCCCGACTGGGGCGCGGTGCGGAGTGCCCGAGCTGGGCGGACGCCGCCATGGAAAAGCTCCTGGAGGCGGCCGCCCGCTGGGGTGGAAACGGGTAAATCAGGAGCGGGCGAATTTCCCGAAGGCCTGCAAAAACTGCGGGAGGAGCAAAGGAGCGCTCGCCTGGATCTTGCCGCTGAGAAAGTCCATGATCCCCGGCTGGTAACCGTCGAACCAGATCTTATGGAACATCTGCTGGCTGGTCTTGCAGCTGCAGTCCGCATCGCCGCCGGCGTTTCCTCTATCGACCGAGTAACAATCCGCGTCCACCGTGACGGTGAAGGTCTCCTCGTCCATGGAGAAGCGGAAAACGGTCTTCCTGGCGAACACCCCCTTGGTAAACAAAGGCCCCATCTGCTTTATCAGGTCGTCAACTACCGAGTTGGACATCAAGTACTCCCCTATATAGATAATCCGGCGGCCCCGCCGCCGGAACTCCGGCCAAGCCGCGGGCGTCCCTGACGGGAACCGGCCGGTCCCGAAGGAAGGGAGATCATAGTTATCCTTTCCGCGGCTGTCAATCGGTAGCTTTACCCCGGCAGTCGCCCCCCCGAAATTGACGGCGGACGCACTCCCGTATATCATTAAAATCAGAGGGAGTTCTCGGGATCGATGTTTGCGTGGCCGCCGATCCTTCATCCTACCGCCGATTTGGGTGACCCGATGGAAACCGTTCCTTACCGATCGATACCGGACATGCTGAGGCAGGGCGCTCTTCGCCTTGGCGAGCGTCCCGCGCTCCGTTTCAGAAAGCTCGGGAGCTGGGTCACCCTGAGCTACGCGCAGTTCTACCAGCGGGCCCTGATGGTGGCCCGCGGCCTGCGAAAGCTCGGGATCGCGCCGGGTCAGCCGGTGGCCATCCTCTCGGAGAACCGCGCCGGATGGGTCATCGCGGACATGGGGATCCTGGCGGCGGGCGGGATCGCCGTCCCTATCTACGCCACCAACACCCCCGCCCAAGTCGCCTACGTCCTCAGCCACTGCGGCGCCACCCTGGTCTTCATTTCCGGCCGCGAACAGTACCGGAAGCTCCTTGCGGCACGCGACGAGATTCCCGAACTCCGCCTGGTGGTCTCCTTCGAGCGCTTTCTGGGCGAACCGGAACTTCCCCTGACCACCTTCTACCAGCTCTCCGAGATCGACGACCCGATCCTTCCCGAGGAACAGGGAGCCCTGGAACGGGTGATCGACACCATCGAGCCCGAGGACCTGATGACCATCATCTACACCTCGGGCACCACCGGCATCCCCAAGGGGGTCATGCTCTCCCATCGCAACGTCCTCTTCGACGTCTCATCCACCATCATGAAGGCGGGCGTCCTGGGCGACCAGGAAACCTTCCTGAGTTTTCTCCCCCTGACCCATGTGCTAGAGCGAAGCGTCGGCTACTACCTCTGCCTGATGCTGGGAGGGCTCATGGTCTTCGCCGACAGCGTGGAGAAGATCGCCGAGAACATGATCGAGGTGGAGCCAACCATCATGGTCTGCGTCCCGCGGCTCTTCGAGAAGATCCATTCGCGCATCTTCGAGTATGTCCACCAGCTTCCCCTGTTCAAGCGGCGGCTGTTCCGGACCGCGCTGGCCATCGGCAGCCGGTACATCGACGCCAAGTATCAGCAGAAAACGGTGCCATTGCTCCTCAGGCTCGAGTACTCCCTGGCGGACCGGATCATCTTCACCAAGCTCCGCCGGCGTTTCGGGGGGAGGCTCAAGCTCTGCTGCTGCGGCGGCGCGCCCCTCGATCCCCACATCAACGAATTTTTCTGGATCATCGGCGTCCCCATCCTGGAAGGGTACGGGCTCACCGAGACCAGTCCGGTCATCGCCAACAACAACTTCCAGCAGCTGCGCTTCGGGTCGGTGGGGACCCCGCTCCGGCAGACCGAGGTGGCGCTTGCCGAGGACAGCGAGCTGATGGTCAAGGGGCCGCAGGTAATGCTCGGCTACTACAAGGACCGCGAGGGGACCCGGGAAGTACTCAAGGACGGCTGGTTCAAGACCGGCGACATCGCCCGCCTGGAGGACGGCTTCATCTTCATCACCGACCGGAAGAAGGAGCTGATCATCACCGCCGGCGGGAAGAACGTCGCCCCGCAGCCGATCGAGAACCTCCTCAAAAGGGACAAGTACATCTCCCAGGCCGTCATCGTCGGCGACCGCAGGCCCTACCTGACGGCGCTGCTGGTCCCCACCATCGAGCGCCTTTTGGAGTTCGCCCGCGAGAAGGGGATCCCGTACAACGACCTCGACGACCTGGTGGTTCACGAGCCGGTCCAGGAGCTCTATCGGGAGCGGGTGGCCGAGATCAACAGCCAGCTCGCCCACTACGAGACCATCAAGAAGTTCGACCTGCTCCCCCACGATTTCACCCTGGCCGCCGACGAACTGACCCCGACCTTGAAGCTTAAGCGGAAGGTGATCGCCGAGCACTACCGTGAGCGGATCGAGCGTATGTACGCGGGAGAGAGCTGAAAGCAGGAGTGGCTTTGAAAACGTGGATGCCTGGAATACTCTCCGTGGCGCCTCCGGCAGCGTGGCACCATCGGCAAACGTAAACAAGTTGGGGGTGTTATGAGAACGATCGAAAGAGGAGCCGTACTGGGTGCCGGGGTAATGGGTTCCGCTATTGCCGCCCACCTGGCCAACGCCGGAATCAGCGTGCTCCTTTTGGATGTGGCAGGGGAGGGGAGTTCCCCGAAGGAGCGGAGCGCGGTGGCAGTGAAAGCCCTCGATGCCCTCACCAAGGCGAAGCCCGCACCTCTCTACCTCGCAGGCTACCGCGACCTCATCGATGCGGGGAACTTCGACGACGACGCGGGAAGGCTCCGCGAGTGCGACTGGGTGATCGAGGCGGTGGTCGAGAACCTGGAGATCAAGAAGCGCCTCTTCAGCGACCGGGTGGTCCCGAACCTCAAGGAGGGGGCCATCCTCTCGACGAACACGAGCGGTCTGTCCGTCAACGAGCTGGCGATGTCGCTCCCCGAGGAGCTCCGCCGCCGTTTCCTGGTCACCCATTTCTTCAACCCTCCGCGCTACATGCGGCTCATGGAAATGGTCCCCTGCCGCGACACCGATCCGGAACTCTATTCCTTCATGGCCGAGTTCATCCGGGTCAGGCTCGGCAAGGGGATCGTCCATGCCAAGGACACCCCGAACTTCATCGCCAACCGGATCGGCACCTACGCGGGGGCGGTCACCTTCAAGCACCTCATGGAGGCCGGGCTCACCGTGGAGGAGGCGGACCTGGCAACCGGCCAGGCCATGGGGCGGCCCCGGACCGGGACCTTCGCCCTCTGGGACCTGGTGGGGATCGACACCGTGGTGCGGGTCCTGGAGAACAGCCGGCGGCTTTTGACCGGAGACGACGAGGCTGCGGTCTTTGAGGTTCCCGAGAGCGTGCGGAAGATGGTGGCCGCCGGCCAGACCGGCAATAAGGGAGGGAAGGGGTTCTACCGCAAGGAGAGAGGGGAGGGGGGAACCACCCGGTTCTACTGGGACTTTGCGACAGAAAGCTACCTCCCGGCCGCCTCGCCGAAATCTCCGGCGGTGGCCGCCGCCAAGCAGCAGGACGACCCCGCCGTGAGGGTCAGGACGCTCGTCGAGGGTGACGACCCGGTCGCCCGCTTCGCCTGGGTCACCCTGCGCGATACCCTCATCTACGCCGTGAAAAGGCTCCCCGAGATCGCCGACGACGTGGTCAACGTCGACAACGCCATGAAGTGGGGATACAACTGGGAGCTCGGCCCCTTCGAGACCCTCGATGCCCTCGGGGTCGCCTCCTTCGTGGCCCGGGCGGAACGGGACGGGGTCGCCATCCCCGAGCTCCTCAGGAAGGTCGCCTCCTTCTACCGGGTGGAGAACGGCCGGCTTCTCTACTACAGCTTCCGCGACGAGGGGTACCGCGAAGTCCCGGCCTCTCCGGACCGTTACTCGCTCACCCTCCTGAAGAGCGCGGGGAAGGTGGTCGAGAAAAACGGCGCCGCCTCCCTTATCGACCTGGACGACGGGGTCTTCTGTCTCGAATTCCATTCCAAGATGAACACCATGGGGCCGGAGACCCTCTCCATGATCCAGAAGGGGGTGCGAAGGGCGGAACGCGACGGCACCGGCATGGTCGTCGCCAACGAGGGCCCGATCTTCTCCGCGGGGGCCAACCTCATGCTGGTGGCGATGGCCATCGCCGAGGGGGCCTTCGACGAGATCGAGCTGACCGTCCGCTCCTTCCAGAAGGCGATGATGGCCATCAAGTACGCCAGGGTCCCGGTGGTGGCCGCCCCCCACAACCTCGCCATGGGAGGAAGCTGCGAGACCTGCCTCCATTCCGACGCCATCGTGGCCCATGCGGAGACCTACATGGGGCTGGTTGAGATCGGCGTGGGGCTCTTACCGGCGGGGGGAGGGACCAAGGAGATGGCGATCCGCGCCATCAAGCTGGCCGAGGAGTACGACGCCGAGGTGATGCCGTTTTTGCTCCGCAACTACCGGAACATCGCCATGGCCAAGGTGAGCATGTCGGCCGCCGAGCTCTTCACCATGGGGCTCATGCGCCGGGGAGATTCCATCACCATGGACCTCGACCGCCGGATCCATGACGCCAAACAGAAAGCCATCGCCCTGGCGGTCAACTACCGTCCGGGGCAGCCGGGAACCTCGCTCAAGGCCCCCGGACGCGGCATCGCCGCCGCCATCAAGGCCCAGCTCTGGAACCTGGAGCAGGGGGAGTACATCTCCGCTTACGACCGCCATCTTGCCTCAGGGATCGCCGAGGTCATCACCGGGGGCGACGTCCCGGCGGGGACGATCATCTCCGAGCAGTACCTCCTGGACCTCGAGCGGGAGAAGTTTCTCCGCTTCTGCGGCGAAAAGAAGACCGGCGAGCGGATCCAGCACATGCTTAAGAAGGGGAAGCCCCTCAGGAACTAGCCCCATCGATGGGAGGAACCATGTCGAACGCGTACGTACTCGCCGCCTACCGCACCGCCGCCACCAAGGCGTACAAGGGGCATTTCAAGGACACCCGGCCCGACGACCTGGCGGCCGCCGCCATCAAGGGGCTTCTCGAGAGGACCGGTGTCGACCCGGCCCAGGTCGAAGACGTCATCCTCGGCTGCGCCTTCCCCGAGGCGGAACAGGGGATGAACATGGCCAGGATCGCCTCCTTCAAGGCGGGCCTTCCCTACCAGGTCCCCGCCCAGACCGTGAACCGGTTCTGCTCGTCCGGCCTTCAGAGCATCGCCTCGGCCGCCGAACGGATCATGGCCGGATTTGCCGACTGCATCGTGGCGGGAGGGGCGGAAAGCATGAGCATGATCCCGATGGGAGGGGAGAAATTCGCCCCCAACCCCGGCCTCATCGCCGGCTGGCCCGAGACCTACGCCGCCATGGGGGTCACCGCCGAGATCCTGGTCTCCAGCTACGCCATCAGCCGCGAGGAGCAGGACCGCTTCGCCCTGGAAAGCCACCGCAAGGCTGCCGACGCCATCGCCTCGGGCCGCTTCGACGAGGAGATCATCCCGGTGGAGGCGGAAAAATGCACCAGCGAGGGGGGCAAGCCCCGCTGCCGCAAGGAGCTCGTGACCGCCGACGACGGGGTCCGCAGCGACACCACGCTGGAGGCGCTCGCCAAGCTCAAGCCCGCTTTCAAGGCAAGCGGCACGGTGACCGCCGGCAATTCCTCCCAGATGACCGACGGTGCCGCCGCGGCACTGGTGGTGTCCGAGGAGTTTCTGAAAAAGATCGGCAAAAAGCCGATGGCCCGCTTCCGGGGCTACAGCGTGAAGGGAGTCCCACCCGAAGTGATGGGGATTGGTCCGATCGAGGCCATCCCGGCCGTTCTTGCACGCAGCGGCGTGAAGCAGGAGGAGGTGGGGCTGATCGAGCTGAACGAAGCCTTCGCCGTCCAATCGCTCATCTGCATCCGCGAACTGGGGCTCGACCCGGCCAGGGTCAACGTCAACGGCGGGGCCATTGCGCTCGGCCATCCGCTGGGCTGCACGGGAACCAAGCTGACCGCCACCATCCTTCACGAGATGCGCCGCCGCGGCAGCCGGTACGGATTGGTCTCCATGTGTGTCGGTGGAGGCATGGGCGCTGCCGGCCTCTTCGAGTTGGTCGACTAGCCCGTTGAGACGTCCGACCTGGAACCTGGAACGTAGAACCTAGAACCTGTCTATCGAGGTATGCCATGGCCAAGATCTTCAAGGGTGGAGAATTCCTGATCACCGAGTCCTCCGACGCCGACATCTTCACTCCGGAGGACTTCACCGGCGAACAGCGCCAGATTGCCGCCACCACCGAGCAGTTCGTCAAAAACGAGGTGCAGCCGGTGCGCGAGGAGATCGAGCACCAGCAGTTCGACCACGTGGTGAAGCTGATGAAGCGCTGCGGGGAGCTCGGGCTCCTGATGATGGACGCTCCGGAGGAGTACGGGGGGCTCGAACTGGACAAGGCGACCAGCATGCTGGCAGCGGAAAAGATCGCCTCGGCCGGTTCCTTCTCGGTCGTCTACGCGGCCCACACCGGCATCGGCACCCTCCCGCTCGTCTACTACGGCACCGAGGAGCAGAAACAGCGCTACCTGGAAAAGATCATCTCGGGAGAATGGATCGCCGCCTACTGCCTGACCGAGCCTGACTCCGGCTCCGACGCGCTGGGGGCCAAGGCGACCGCCACCATCTCCGAGGACGGCCGCTACTACCTTCTCAACGGCACCAAGCAGTTCACCACCAACGGGGCCATCGCCGATCTCTACACGATATTTGCCAAGGTGGACCGTCAGCACTTCACCGCCTTCCTGGTGGAGCGGGGAACCGAGGGGTTGAGCGTCGGCCCCGAGGAAAAGAAACTCGGGATCAAAGGCTCCTCCACCACCCAGGTCATCCTCGACAATGCGAAGGTGCCGGTGGAAAACGTGCTGGGCGAGATCGGGAAAGGGCACAAGATCGCCTTCAACGTCCTGAACGTCGGGAGGTTCAAGCTGGGCGCCGCGGTCACCGGCGCGGCCAAGGTGGCCCTCGGGGAAGGGATCCGCTACGCGAACCTGAGAAAACAGTTCGGACACCAGATCTCTTCCTTCGGCGCCATCAGGGAAAAGATCGCCGACCTTTCTGCCGCCATCTTCGCCTCCGAATCCCTCGTCTACCGGCTGGCCGGTCTGCTGGACGACCGCCTGGCCACCATTCCGAAGGAAACACCCAACTACTACGAGGTCTACCAGCGGGGGATCGAGGAGTACGCCCTCGAGTGCGCCATCGCCAAGGTCTTCTGCAGCGAAGTGCTGGCCGGGGTGGTGGACGAAGTGGTGCAGATCCACGGTGGCTACGGCTTCGTCCAGGAGTATCCCGCCGAACGCTTCTACCGCGACGAACGGATCAACCGGATCTTCGAGGGGACCAACGAGATCAACCGGATGCTTATCCCAGGCATCCTGCTGACCCGGTCCATGAAAGGGGAAATCCCGCTCCAGGCCGAGGTCGTCAAGGCGTTCGAGGCGCTCACCACACCGAGTTTCGAGGAACTCGACGAAAGCGTCCCGTTGGCCGCGGAGAAGGCCCTGGTCGCCAGCCTCAAGCAGGTCTTCCTGGTGGTAGCGGGGACGGCCGTTCAGAAGTACCGCGACGCGATCCGTGAGGAACAGGAGATCCTGCTGGCCCTGGCCGACCAGGCCATCAACGTTTTCGCCCTGGAAAGTGCCGTGCTGCGGGCCGCCAAGATGCTCCCGAGGCTGAGCGAGGAGAGAAGAAAGTCGGTCGAGGCGGCCGTCAGGATCTTCGCCTTCGCCATGTCCGAGCGTACCGCCACTGCGGCGCGTAAGGCGGCCTTTTACTGCGCCGAGGGGGATACCCTGACCCTCCTGCTGGCCGGGATCCGCAGGCTCACCAAGTACCAGGCAACCGGCCTTTTGGATGCCAAGCGGACCTTGGCTGCGGCGGCCACCAGCGCCGAGCGCTACCCCTTCTAGCACGCGGCGGGACCGCGATTCTCATCGCCCGGGGCGGGAGGCAGGTGCCGCCTCCCGCCTCCCGCCTCCCGCCCCGGGCCGGGAAACATCACTCATGGGTCCTGTGCTCGATACCCGCTAATTATTTTTTGCGACAACCTGCTTTAATTCTTGGTACTCCCACGATAATGTGGCAAAATCTTTTGGGTACCAAGATTAGCATCTGCTTATGTAGTGAGACCGCCAAGGTCCCGTTGAGGAGGTAGTGACATGGGAGGCATATCCGGAGGGGATTGCGGGGAGATTTCCATGACTGATTCCAAGCTAGCATCCGCCCTGAGACAGGTGCAGGCCGAGTTGGCCCAGCACGAAGCGGTCGAGGAGCAGCTGTACATCCTGGTGGATACCCTCGAAAAAGCCTTGGGCGACCGGCAAAACGAAATGGCGGCCTATAACCAGAAGCTGCGCTTGGAGAACCATACACGGGTACAGGACCAGCGTGAGATACGCGCCCTGAGGGAGCGTCTGGTGCGCAGGGAAGAGGCGTACGCCAACCTGTCGAAGGAGCTGGAGGCCTTAACCTACGGTATTTCCCACGATCTGAGGGCTCCCCTCCGGCACCTGGTCGGCTTCAGCGGGGCTCTGCTGGAAGACTACGCCGGAAGTCTTGACGATACTGCCCGCGGCTACCTCGACTGCATGCTACGGGCGGGGGAAAAGATGGAAGGGCAAATCGAGGCCTTGGTAAAGCTCTCCCGGGTAACCAATCAGCGGCTGACCGTGAAGACCGTAGACCTCGGAAAACTGGTCCGCGACCACGCAGACATCCTCGTTCGCCAAGCCCCCGACCGCCAGGCAGTGCTCACCATCCCGGAAGGAATCTCGGTCAACGCCGACCACGAACTGATGGCCACCGCAATAAACAACCTGGTGGATAACGCGTGGAAGTTCACCGTGCGCAAGGAGACCGCCCTGATAGAGTTCGGTTACCACCGGCAGGGGGACGAGACGGTGTATTACCTGAGGGACAACGGGGTAGGGTTCGATATGAGATACGCCGAGCGGCTCTTTGGCCCTTTCCAGAGGATGCACGGAGGGAGCGAGTGGCAGGGGGCCGGTGTCGGGCTGGCCTTGGTGCAGCGCGTCATCCATCGCCACGGAGGAAGAATCTGGGCCGAGGCGGAACCGGGGGAGGGCGCCACCTTCTTCTTCACCATCGCCGACCAAAACGCCCCCGGAGGGGGCGCCTACTAGCAGTTGGTAAACTGACTTTCCCGCCTAAACGCGCTGGTAACTTTCCAGCCTGAGTGCCATGGCCTTCCTGGTCACCTGCTCCGCCAGCAGGGGATCGCCTGCCTGGGCCGCCACAAGCAGTTCCTCGTAGTAATTCCTGGCCAGGGAGCGATGCTCCTGGGTCGAGAAAAACTCCCCTTTGATACGCTGGTAGAGGTCGGTGAAGCTGTTCATGATGAGCGGATAGAGCTTGTTGCCGGACAGCACGGCCATGGTCAGGTGCAGCTGCGAATCGAATTTGACCAGGGAGCCGGGGGTGTTGCGGAGCTTGCTGGCGCGGGTGAGGAGCTCTGCCAGCTTGGGTGCCTCGTTCTCGACGGCCCGGCGGGCGTAGTCGGGGGCGAACTGGACCCGGAGCTCCATGAGGTGCAGGGCCAGTTCCCTCGGGAAGGCCTCGCTGTTGCGGTTGATCGAGGAGAGCAACTGCAGGTCGCCCTGCGACCAGAAGTCGTTCACGATGGTCGAGCGTCGCTGGTGGACCGAGATCCATCCCGACTCCTGTAACTTGAGTAGCGCTTCTCTCACCGTCGCCCTGCTGACGGCAAAGCGCGCCGCCAGGTCACGCTCGCTCTGGAGGGTGCCGCCAGGGCGGACCTCCCCGCTCAACAATCCAGCAACCAAAGCCCGTTCCACCATCTGGTACGTCTTCCTCATGCCCAACTCTCCCAGTACTCAAGCGAAATCCGACGGCTCCTTCGTGATTTTAGAACAAGCCGTTTCAACCGGTTGGCCACTACTATAGAACATAGTTTTGCATTTTGGTAGTGTTATTTTGAGATTACCGTGAAATTTCCAGCAGAGAAGCTCATTTCCCCGTTTGATCGCCCGAGATGAAGGAAAGGTAAAGATAACGTGAGGATTTTTTGGCGGGGAGCAAACAGAAGTTTGACAAAAAGAAATTGAACAGAGTTCTACGAATTCACGAAGCCAACGCTTAAGGCCACCACAAGCACGATGCGCCGCCGCCAAAGAGGGAACGAGAGGGAACGAGAGGGAACGAGAGGGAACGAGAGGGAACGAGAGGGAACGAGAGGGAACGAGAGGGAACGAGAAGAGGAAGGTACGGGAAGAGGCGGGGCGGGGAGGGAACCAAAGGCAGCCCACGGTGTCGAGACGGAAGGAGAGGGCGCGGCCACGGGGAGAGCCGCGCCCCTTTTAGTTTTCCGGTGAACGGGGAAGCGTGAAGTAGAAGGTGGCTCCCTCCTGGTCCAAGCCATGCGCCCAGACGGTGCCGCCGTGACGGTCGATGATCCGCTTCACCGTGGCGAGCCCGATTCCGGTTCCCTCGAACTCCGAGCCGTGGAGCCTCTGGAAAGGTTGGAATAGCAGGTTCGCAAACGCCATGTCGAAGCCGACGCCGTTATCCCTGACGTAGAAGGCTGCCTTACCATCGGTCACCGTGCGGCCGAACTCGATGCGGGACTCTCCGTTGCCGGAGTACTTCAAGGCGTTGCCGATCAGGTTTTCCAGCACCAACCGGACGAGGATGCTGTCGCCGAAGGCCCTCAGCCCTTTCTGGACCACGAACTCCGCCGACGTATTCCCCTCGGCCTCGCTCAGCATGCTGGCGACCTCCTCGGCCATCTTGCTGATGTCGAAACGGTTTCTCTTCATCTCGGTCCGGCCGACCCGGGTCAGGGTTAAAAGGTCGTCGATCAATTTCCCCATCCTGGAGCTGGCGGTACTGATCCGCTCGAGGTACTGGCGGGGTTCCTCGCTCAGTTGATCGGCGTATTCGGTCAGAAGGATGGTGCTGTAGCTGTTGATGTGTCGAAGCGGTGCGCGCAGGTCATGGGAGACCGAGTAACTGAAGGATTCGATCTCCTTCTTGGCCGCCGCCAGCTGCGACGTCCGTTCGATGACCCGGCGGTCCAGCTCGTCGTTGAGGTCGCGAATCGCCTGCTCGGCGTCCTTTCGCTCGGTAATGTCCTGGATGGTGCCGACCATCCGGCAGAGCTTGCCCGACTCGTCCGGTTTGAGCTCGCAGCACTCCGCCACCCAGCGGTCGACCCGATCGCTTTGCCGGGTGATCTTATATTCCATCTGGAATTGCTTGGCATTGACGATAGAAGCGAAGTAGGACTCGATGAACTGCTGACGGAAGTCGGGATGGACTATTTCGTAATGCCCGAGGAGGCTCATCGGGGTCTCCTCCTCGAGCCCGAGGATTTCGCCCAGAGTGGCCGAGCAGCTCCAACGGTCCTTGGCCAGGTCGAGCACATAGCTCCCCAGCTGGGCGATCCGCTGGGTCTCGCTCAGCAGGCGGTCGCTGTCGGCCAGGACTTGCTCGTAATGCCTCTGCTCGGTGACGTCCTGCAGCACCAGCACGGTACCGCCCGGCTCCCCGTCAGCACCGGCGAAGGGCGAGGCGTTGACGGAGAGCAGCACCCGTTCGCCGTCGGGGCGCTTGATCGCAAAACAGGTCGTTGGCATCACGCTGCCGCCGGCCAGTACTTCGCGCAAGGGGAGTTCCTCTTCGTGGGAGGATTTCCCGCCGCGGGTTACCAGGTGGCAGACCGGGAGGCGGTAGCGGGAGAGATTCATCTCTTCGCGGGAGGTCCCAAGGATCTGTTCGGCGCTGGGGTTGGCGAAGATGAGGTTTCCTTCCAGGTCGATGACCACGAGCCCCACCGGGATGTTCCCGGTGACCACCTCCAGAAGGGAATGCTCCACCTGGTTGAGCTGTTCGACCCGTTTTTGCTCCCCGATATCGACCAAGGTCCCCACCACCCGAGCCAGACGGCCGTTGCCGTCGTGTTGGGCTTTGCCCTGGCAGAGGAACCACCCCCATTTGCGGGTGCCGGTTTTGAGCCGGAGTTCGACGCGGAAGCCGCGGTCCCCCGCATGACAGCTGGAACGGATGGACAGCAGGGTCTCCTGGTCCTCGGGATGGACCAGTTTTTTTAGCTGCTCGAGGCCCGTGGAAAGTTCCCCGTCCTGGTAGCCGAGGATTTCGTGACAGCGAGGGCTTACATGGTATATCCCGGCGATCAAATCGATATCCCACAGCCCGGCGCAGGCTGCCTCCAGAGCCAGGCGATGCCGCTCCTCGCTCAGGGCGACTTCCTCGCGGACCGCCACCTTGGCGGTAATGTCGACGTTGCACCCGAGGTAACCGGTGACCTCACCGGCCGAATTTCGGATCTGGGCGATGGAGGCGTGCACGATCACCGCCCCGCCGTCCGCGGCACGATAGGTCAATTCCGACGACCATTCGAGGCAAGCCCCCATGGTGGTCCTCCAGGCGGCAACCAGGTAGGGACGGTCATCGGCCACCAGGAGAGGGGCACCTTCATTCTCGGAAACGCAGGAAAGGCCGCAATCCAGGCCATCGGCGTTCGCGGGGCGGACGAAATCTCCGCCCGGATTGCACTTGAACAGTCCAAGGTGGAGCATGCCGAATATGTTGTTGAAGACCGCATACTGATCGCCTGGATGAGCGGTTTCTTCCCTCGGGAAATCGGCGGGTGTGATACGTGAAAACGGGTCAGCTTTTCCGCAGCCTTTCTTTTCCGGTTGATACCTCGCAGTCATAAATGGCCTCGCTGAGTCACTAACTTCGTTTTTCACCGGCATGGACGGGTGAACGTATAGTGGAGGGTGGATGGCATTGCGGCCCGGTAGTTAGGGCCACTCTCAGTAGGGCCTCGGCAGGTTGTGCTGTGACTGAGGTATGTAAAATCTACTATCAAGAATAAATTTTTGCAATTAAATTTATCAAATTATATTGCTATCGGTGTACCTTTTTATTGCCACCATCGCCGATTTGTTTAATCTTTATACAGGACAAGGTGGAGCAGGTCGTGTCACGTACCCCGCTCTGCCAGCGTCATCCAAAACTTCACTCAAGAGGAGACACCATGAGCACCGAAACCTGCCGTTGCGGAGCGAAGCACACCGGCCATATCTGCATGCTTAAGAGTAAAGGGCTCGTCGAAGAAATCGCCCACATCACCGATCAGCCCACCGTCGTTTGCTTCACCTGCGGCGCCGAGGCCAATACAGCGGACAACGTCTGCGCGCCGATGCCGATAGAGAAGTGAGGGGCGCTCATTGAATCGGGATCGACACACAGGAAAACACGGGCAGGGGAGGGGAGAGCATGCCT
This sequence comes from Geomonas sp. Red32, assembly GCF_023652955.1. Taxonomy (GTDB): domain Bacteria; phylum Desulfobacterota; class Desulfuromonadia; order Geobacterales; family Geobacteraceae; genus Geomonas. Next base: position 118,128 of record NZ_JAKLOY010000002.1, read on the forward strand.
GAACTCCCCGAGGTAGAGGTAACGAGGCTTGGGATCAGCGGCCACCTGGTAGGCCGCGCGGTGGCCGGTTTCTTCGTTCATGGGCAGAAGCTCGGCGCCACCATACCTGCCGAGCTGGCCGCCCAACTGGCCGGCCAGCGGATCACGAGCGTCGAGCGCAGGGGGAAATATCTCATCCTCCGCTTTGCCGCCGGATCGCTGCTGGTGCATCTGGGAATGACCGGCCATCTGCGGGTGGTTCCCGGCCAGCGCACCGCCGGCCCCCACGACACCCTGGACATCCTGCTGGATTCGGGACAGATGCTCCGGCTGAACGACCCGCGCCGCTTCGGATCGCTCCACTGGACGGCGGCGGACCCGTTCCAGCACAAGCTATTGGCAAGTATCGGCCCGGAGCCGCTCACCGGCGCGTTTACCGGAGCGTACCTGTTCCGCAGAAGCCGCGGCAAGAAGGTCGCCGTGCAGCCGTTCATCATGGACAGCTCGGTGGTTGCCGGGGTAGGTAACATTTACGCCGCCGAATCCCTTTTCCGCTGCGGGATACTCCCGGCGACACCGGCTGGGAACCTGACCGAATCGAGTTGCGAGGAACTGGTTGCCTCCATCAAGCAAACCCTCACCGATTCCATCGCGGCCGGACGCTCGACCATGAAGTTCGACAAGGAAGAGGACAAGCTCGTCTATTTCCCCCAGACACTCTACGTCTATGGCCGGGAGGGACAACCCTGCCGCACGTGCGGGGATCCCATCCTGCGCGGCCGTTTCGGGAAGCGCTCCACCTTCTTCTGTCCCAACTGCCAACGCTAGTTATCCCTTCCCATCTCCTATACCGGCGAGGGTGCCGTACTTAACACCCTCGCCGGTATGGTAATCTCTTTACTGTTCCACATTGAGCGTTTCCATGGAGGCTTCCCATGAGTCGACTGTTCTCCCCCATCACCTTCCGGGAATTGAATATCCGTAACCGCATCTTCGTCTCGCCCATGTGCCAGTACTCGAGCAAGGACGGACTCCCCACCGACTGGCACCTGGTCCATCTCGGCAGCCGCGCCGTCGGAGGCGCCGGCCTTGTCATGGTGGAGGCCACCGCCGTCACGCCGCAAGGGCGCATCAGTCCGGACGACAGCGGCATCTGGAGTGCCGAGCACGCGGCAGCCTTCGCCCCCATCACCCGCTTCATCCGGGAACAGGGAGCGGTAGCCGGGATCCAGCTCGCCCACGCCGGCCGCAAGGCTTCCACCGAGCTTCCCTGGAGGGGCGGGGGGCCGCTCGGCGCGAAGAACCGCGGCTGGCAGACCGTCGCCCCCAGCGCGATCCCCTTCGCCCCGGGACACCTGATGCCGCGCGAGGCGACCAGCCACGACCTGGAAAATATCCTCGGCCAGTTCACCATGGCGGCCCGCCGCTCCGTCGAGGCCGGTTTCCAGGTCGTGGAACTGCACATGGCGCACGGCTACCTGCTGCACGAGTTCCTTTCCCCGCTCTCCAACCAGCGCACCGACGAATTTGGCGGATCTCTGGAAAACCGCCTCCGTTTCCCGCTGCGGGTGGCCAAGGCAGTGAGAGAGATATGGCCCGGGCACCTGCCGCTCTTCGTGCGGGTCTCGGCAACCGACTGGATCGAAGGTGGATGGGAGATCAGCCAGACGGTCGAGTTGGCTAAACGTCTCAAGGAGATCGGCGTCGATCTGATCGACTGTTCCAGCGGCGGGCTCGTTCCCGAGGCGGCGCCACCTTTTGGGCCGGGGTTCCAGGTTCCCTTTGCGACCGCCGTCAGGCAACAGGCAGGCATCGCCACCGGTGCGGTCGGCTTCGTGAGCGACCCAGCCCAGGCTGAGCAGATAGTGGCCACCGGGTTGGCCGACGTGGTCTTCCTGGCCCGGGGAATGCTGAAGGATCCGTACTGGCCGCTGAGCGCGGCAAGGGCGCTGGGAGTGGACCTGACTTGGCCTGCCCAGTACGAACGGGCGAAGAATTTCTGAGCGGGGTTATGGGAGTGAAGGGGTAGGGGAGCGTGAATGGGAGGAGAAGCTTCCGGTCGGAAGTCTTCCTCCCCCCATTTCAGGAAAGCGGGGGAGAGTGATCAGTCCTTATTAAAGGCGAAGGCATGGAGGGCGACGAGGGCACCGGCCGCGCCTACCCAGTAGATCCAGCGGTACTCGCCGAAATGGATGTCCACGAAATCGCGGAAGGTCATGCCGCTATGGCTGCGGCGGGGTTCTTTGACCTCGGTGGCGCCCGTGGCCGGATCGGTACAGTCGTTGGCCGCCATTACCTGGGCGGCAGCCATCTGCGGCGACGGGACGGTGCTTGCCTTGACAGGCGTTACCGCCGCCGTCTGTTCCACCGGCTGCTGGCTTGCCAGCCTGCCCAACTCCTGCGCTCCTGCCGCGGCCGGGATGAAGGTGACGAGACAGATGACTACCATGAGTTTCCTGAACATTGGCATTCCTCCTTGGCGCAGTCCGGTACCAGTGGTGGAGCTGGCAGCGACATGCAATTAGTGGTGACAAGTCGGGTACGGTGAGGTAGATTATACCAGCCTTTCCCGGGACGAAACCTCTACCCGGCTAATATCACTAATTTAAAAGGAGTACCCATGGAAAGATATCAGACCCAGGCCGCCGCCAGAACCGTCCCCATCGCCCAAGGCGGCGTGATGCGGGGGGTATACGGCTGGATGGGCGCCGGGCTCGCGCTGACCGCGTTCGTTTCGCTGTTGACGGTCTCCTCGCCCGTCCTGCTGCAGGCGATCCTCGGTAACCGCATCCTTCTCTACGCCCTGCTGTTCGGCGAAGTCGGCCTCGTCCTCGCGATCAGCGGCGCCATCAACAGGATCAGCGCCACCACCGCCGGCATGCTTTTCCTTGCCTACGCCGCCTTGAACGGCCTGACCATGTCGACCATCTTCGTGGTCTTCACGGCATCCTCCATCGCCTCGACCTTCATGGTCACCGCCGGGATGTTCGGGGCCATGAGCCTCTACGGCTACGTTACCCGCAGCGATCTCACCTCGTGGGGAAGCTTCCTCAACATGGGCCTGATCGGCGTGATCATAGCCTTCGCCGTCAACATCTTCCTGCACAGCCCGATGATCTCCTGGGTGACCAGCATCTGCGCCGTCATCGTCTTCACCGGACTCACCGCCTATGACACGCAGAAGATCAAGTACCAGGCCGCCGGCCGCAAGGGAGCCATCATGGGGGCCCTGACCCTCTACCTGGACTTCATCAACATGTTCCTCGCCATGCTCCGGCTGTTCGGGGAGAGGAGATAGAACAAAAAATCAGTTCTAGGTTCTAGGTTAGCAACCAAACGAGACAAAAGAAAAACGGGATGGCACCTTCGGGAGCCATCCCGTTTTTTCTTCGGAGTGTGTTTCTGCAGTGTCTTTAGCAGTTAACTTTGAACGTAGAACCGGTTCATTTCAGCTTGATCCCGTCCTTGGTTATTTCGACGACCCCCTGCTTGTAGAGGTTGCCGATGACGGTTTTGAAGCTCTTCTTGCTCATGCGGAAGAGCTCGTAGATGACCTCCGGGGTGCTCTTGTCACCCACCGGCAGAAAGCCGCCCCGCTCCTCGAGCACCCTGATGACGGTATCCCTGCTGCCGGCCACCCCTTGGAATCCGGTCTGTCTCAAGGTCACATCGATCTTGCCGTCTTCCCTGACCTTCTTCACGAAACCCCGGGGGTGATCCCCAATCCGGTACCGCCCAAAGAGATCGTTCTTGAAAAGAAGGCCGGGATAGCGGCCGTTCACCACCACCTTGGCGCCCAGGGCGGTGAACTCGTAGAAGACGAGATCGACCTCCGCACCGTTTTTGAGCTCGGCCGGCGTCCGCTCCAGGAACCGGTCGATCCGGGACGACGCCGCGATCCTTCCCGAACGGTCGAGGTAGAGCCTGACCAGGTGCTTCTCTCCCTTCATCATGGGGTGCGCCTGCTCGGCGAACGGGGCCAGCAGGTCCTTCTCGAGCCCCCAGTCGAGGAAGGCTCCTACCGTAGCCGTCTCCTTGACCTGCAGCAGGGCGAATTCTCCCACCTGCCCCTTCGGGTGCAGGGTGGTCGCCACCAGGCGGTCCTCCGAATCGAGATATACGAAAACCTTGACGCGATCTCCCGCGGCCAGCCCATCCGGGAGGTACTTGGATGGAAGGAGGATATCCCCCTCGGACGAGGCGAGGTAGGCGCCGATGGAGGTCAGTCTGCTGACCGGCAGAGTGTTGTATCTTCCCAGTTCCAGCATGGTGCCTGCTGATCGATCCTTCATGTAACCTCACTCTGCAATAATAGAATTAGATATCGTTCACTCACTGGTAAAAATTAAACTGCAGGAAAAAATGGTCGATACCTATCAGCAGATATGCCATAATTTGGCTTCCATTGCCACCTGTCTAAAAAGATCCAGTATCTTTTTAACGTCAACCTATCATAACACCAGACTTTAGTGGCTGCCAGGACACACGCGGAACCTCCACAGGATCCCGGCAGTGTGTCCTCCCCATGGAGATCCACCTTGAGCCTGAAAACCAAGCTTACCTGGGCCATTTCCCTTCTTATCGCTGTTCTCCTTACCATACTTACCCTTTCCGCCGGTATCTATTTCGTCGATCAGATCAAGCAGCTGGTGTTCACCCAGCAGTTTGCGATGGTCAGCGCGCTCTCGGAACAGCTGGACGACAAGCTCCTCTCCCTGCAGACCGAACTGGTCACCACGGCCGGCACCATCACCAGCGGCACCATTAACGATCGCTCCACCATGGAGAGCTTCTTCCAAAGGCGTCCCGACACCCGGGCAGCCTTCGACAACGGCCTCTTTCTGTTTTCGCCCCGGGGGCGGCTGCTCTTCGAAACTCCGCGCGAGCAGGAGATGATGGTCCGCGATTTCTCCGGGAGCGAATTCCTCAAAACCACCCTTGCCACCAGGGCTCCCCAGATTTCCGAGCCGTTCGTCTCCCCCCAGACCCACCACCACCCGGTGGTCATGTTTACCGCCCCCATCTTCGACTCCCAGGGGGGAATAATGGCGGTCCTGGCAGGCTCCCTCGATCTCACCAAGAGCAACTTCCTCGGCAAGGTCTCCTCGACGAAGATCGGCGACCAGGGATACCTCTATCTCTTCACCAGGGGTAAAGCCGTCGTTTCCCACCCGATCCGGGACCGGATCCTCAAGCCCTACGACGCCTTCGGGGCCAACTCGCTGGCAGACCGGGCCTTGAGAGGGTACGAGGGGACCGGAGTGCGGACCAACGCCCGGGGTACCCGGATCATCAGCGCCTACCGGAAGCTCTCCACCTCCGGATGGATCCTGGCGATCGACTATCCCGAATCGGAAGCCCTCGCCTCCGTCCAGCGCGCACACCAGTTCCTTTTGGCGGCACTTGTCTGCGTCTTCCCGATATCCTTTCTGGCCGCCTGGATCCTGATGCACTACCTGACAGCGCCTCTTTTGGATATGACCGGCCAGATCCAGTCACTTCTCAAGGCCGGCGACGGAGACAGGAAGCGGATCTCCGTGGAGAGCGGCGACGAGATCGCAACCCTGGCCGGCGCCTTCAACACGCTGCTGGACGAGCTGGAGCACCGCAGGGAGGAGATCCACAAGCAGCTCGCCTTCTCCCAGCGGGTGATCGACACCACGCCGATACCGATCTTCTACAAGGACTCCCGTGGATACTACCTGGGATGCAACCGCGCCCTGGAAGAGTTCCTGGGGGTCGACCGCACACAGGTGATCGGCAAGTCGCTCGGCGACCTTTTCCCGGACGACACCGCCGAGGCGAACCGCCTCGTGGACGTGAAATTGGCCCGCGACGGGGCATTGCAGGTGTACCGGTCTAAAATCCCCCGCGCCGACGGCCAGAGCAGGGATGTCATCATCTACAAGGACCTGTTCCCCGCCGCCGACGGCACCGTCGGGGTGATCGGCGTCATCCACGACGTCACCGATCTCAACCTTGCCCAGGAGGCCCTGGAAGGGCAGAAGGAATTCGCCGAAAGCCTCGTGCAGAATTCGATCCTCCCCACCTTCGTGGTCAACGGCAACCACGAGGTGGTGATCTGGAACCACGCCTGCGAAACCCTCACCGGCTACCAGGCCTGCGAGGTCCTTGGGGTCAACGACCTCTGGAAGATCTTCCACGAGACCGAGCACCCGCTTTTGGCCGACCTGATCGTGAAGGGCGGGGGAAGGCTGGCGACCGCCTACCACGCCGTGGAATCCATCGACGACCAGATCCCCGACGGGGTGCAGACCGAAAGCTGGTACCGGGACCGCAATGGGGTTCTCCATTACCTGGTTGTCACCGCAGCCCCCATCCGCGACCGCGACGGCAAACTCCTCGGCGCCATCCAGACCCTCGAGGACATCACCGCGAGAAAGCACGCCCAGGACGCCCACGAGAAGACCAGGCGGCAGCTCCAGCTGATCCTGGACGCGGCAGGGGAGGGGATCTACGGGGTGGACATGAAGGGTAAGGTGACCTTCGTGAATCCGGCGGGGGCCCAGATGATGGGGTGGGAACCGCAGGAGATGCTCGGCAAGCACCACCATTCGCTCGGGCACCACACCAAGCCGGACGGCAGAAGTTATCCCCAGGAGGAATGCCCGATCTCCCAAGCCCTGCACGACGGCCGTCCGCACCACGGCGAGGAGCTCTTCTGGCGCAAGGACGGCAGCAGTTTCACCGTCGAGTTCATCAGCACCCCGATCAGAGAGGAAGGAGAGCTGGTCGGCTGCGTGGTGGTCTACCGGGACACCACCGAGCGGAACCTGGTCGAGGAGCAGCTTTTGAAGCTATCCCAGGCGGTCGTGCAGAGCCCCATCTCCATCATGATCACCGACACCACCGGAAAGATCGAGTACGTGAACCCGAAGTTCATCCAGACCACCGGGTTCCAGTCGTCCGATGTGCTCGGAGAAAATCCCCGCGTGCTCAAATCGGACAAGACGGCACCCGAGCTCTACCGCGACCTGTGGGACACCATCACCGCGGGGAAGGTCTGGTCGGGCGACATCTTCAACCGCCGCAAGGACGGCGAGACCTACTGGGAGCATGCCACCATCTTCCCGATCAGGAACTCGGCGGGAATCATCAGCCATTACATGGCCTTCAAGGAGAACATGACCGAGCGCAAACGCCTCGAAGAGCAGCTGCGCCAGGCCCAGAAGATGGAGGCCATCGGGCAGCTGGCCGGAGGAGTTGCCCACGATTTCAATAACATACTGACCGTCATCACCGGTTTCGGCCAGCTTCTCCACTACACGCTCGACCCCGAGGATCCCAAGCGAAGCCACATGGAGCAGATCCTGGACGCCGCCGACCGGGCCACCCACCTGACCAGGAGCCTGCTGGCCTTCAGCCGCAAACAGGTCATGCTCCTGCAGCAGCTGGAACTGAACGACCTGGCCCGCAACCACATCAAGTTCCTCACCAGGATCATAGGCGAGGACATCTCGCTGAAGACCGACCTGACCGGCGAGCGGCTGGTGGTGATGGCGGACAATGGCCAGATAGAGCAGGTGCTGATGAACCTCGCCACCAACGCCCGAGACGCCATGCCGGGAGGGGGCGAGCTCACCATCCGGACCGAGATCGTCGCGCTCGGGAAGGAATTCCAGCAGGAACACGGCTTCGGCGCCCCCGGCCGCTTCGCCCTGATCACCATCTCGGACACCGGCACCGGCATGGACATAAAGACCCAGCAGAAGATCTTCGAGCCGTTTTTCACCACCAAGGCCAACGGGCGCGGTACCGGGCTCGGGCTTTCCATCGTGTACGGCATCGTCAAGCAGCATAACGGCTTCATCACCATGAAAAGCCAGCTGGGGGGCGGAACGACCTTCTTCGTCTATCTCCCGCTGGTTCCGGGACTCGAGGCGGAAGCGAAACGGGCCTCGCTGGTGATGCCCAACGGCGGCAGCGAAACGATCCTCGTGGTTGAGGACGATCCGGCAGTCCGCCATCTGGTGGATTCGGTGTTGACCCGGTTCGGTTACTCGGTACTCCTCGCGGAAAGCGGCGAACAGGCACTCGATCTCTTCGAGCGGAACCCGAACGACATCGACCTCGCGCTGCTGGACGTCATCATGCCCAAGATGAACGGCAAGCAGGTCTGCGAGGAGCTCAGGTCCCGCGATCCGCAGCTCAAGGTACTGTTCTTGAGCGGTTACACCTCCGACGTCATCGAGGACAAGGGGATCGAGATGGACGGGATCGACATCATCATGAAGCCGGCCAAGCCGTCGGAACTGGCCAAGAAGATCCGCGACCTCCTGGATGCGGAGTGAGGAGGCAAAGATGCTGCTGGAAGAGATGACCATGAACGAGTTTGCAGAGGGGCGCAAGAGCTGCCGCACCGCCTACATCCCGTTCGGCTCGGTCGAGGAACACGGAAGCCATCTCCCGCTATCCACTGACACGATCGAGGCGTACGAGGTCGGGAAGAGGGCGGCAGAACGGATTCCGCTCTTCGTGGCCCCGCCAGTCCATTACGGCTGCTGCCGGTCGACCTCCCTGCACCCCGGAACCGTCTCGATCACCACGGCAACATTGAAGGCCCTCTTCAAGGACATCGTCCGCTCGTTGCATGCACACGGTCTAATGAATTTCATCGCCTTGACCGGGCACGCCGGGGGTAGCCATCGAATGGCGCTACAGGACGCCGGGGAGGAATTGCTGCTGGAGATCGCCGGCATTAACATGGCGGTGGTGACCGAATACGACCTGGCCAAGGATTCGGCGGCCCATCTCTTGGAGACGCCGGGCGACGCCCATGCCGGCGAGATCGAGACCTCGCGCATCATGCACTCGCATCCGCACCTCGTGAAAGGAAGCTCGCCGGAGGAATGGCCGGCGTTCCCGCCGGGAATCCTGGTCCGGGACAAGCGGAGTTTCTGGCCCGGTGGCGTCTGGGGCGATCCGTCCAAGGCCAGCGCCGAAAAAGGAAGGATCCTGGAGTCGCTGGTGGCCGACAAGGTGGTCGAACTGGTAAAAGCGCTGGAAAGCCGCCGCTGGTAAGGCTTTCCGGTACCCCTCGAGGATTGCCTAAAAAGGCGGCTTCCAAATTTGCGTTTTAAGCGGCTTTTTCTGTTTAGTCCAGGGGTAGGTATGGGTTGTTTTTCCGTCTGTATTGACTGAGAGGGAAAATAGGGCTTCCAAGACTGTCTCAGGACAGGTGACGCATAATCAAAGATAGATCTGGTGACAACTACCGGGCCGCTCGTTGAGAATGGCAAAGGACGATCCGGAACGTCTGAGACAGCGAAGCAGGCAAGGTCGTTACTATAGAATCACGAGGCGGGTATCAGTATCAACCGAACGAGAGTATCTGAGTTGACTGAGACGTTTCATCGAAGAGCCGGGAAGTAGCCAGTGGCCGGTTTCTGCCGGCCGGTCCAATCGGCACAAACGATGTAGCAGAAGTGATCGAACCGATCCTCCATTTAACCCGGGCTTAAAGCCGTAGCGAATTCCCCCTCAAGCCGTCCGCTCAAAAAGACACATCGTACTTTACATAATATATCTTATGGGACGTAACAGATATCTGAAGGGGAGAGCGGGGTGAGCCCCGCCGCCGCCCCGGAGGTCGCTCCCCCCCACTTAGGAAGTGCCACAGCAAATCCTCGAGAAGATGGCTGTCCTTCGTCTGGCATTCCCACACCACAAGGACCCGCCAGCCGAGACGGCGTAAGGCGTTTTCGTTTTCGACATCCCGCTGGTGATTGCGGGATAGCTTCGGAAGCCAATAGGATGTGTTGGATTTCGGCAGCCTGGCGTCTTTGCATATTGGAGACGGAGGGCGGACCTGCGGACTGCCATCTCGGGAGCCATATTCACCCTACCCTGACAACATTTTCCAGGAAAGGTGGCGAGCGGCTGAGGGAGGCTGTGCGGGAGTGCGCCAGGAATTTGCAGGTATGAAAAGATAAAGGAGTGCTGCGAAGAGAAGTAACGACGAATGTGCTGCGGCTTTTCCGGTTGCTGCCGGCTTCCCCCCTCGTTGGCGGAGGGGGGAAGTGTTATTTCTCGATGGGGAAACGGCTCCGGCGCCATTCGGCCATGTGCCCGGAGAGAAGGGAGACGTTGCGGTACCCGTGGAGCCCAAGGATGGAGCTCGCCATGGCGGCACGGGGGCCGTGCTCGCAGGTCACCACGATCTCGCTGTTTTTGTCGTTCGGGAGGTTGACCATCTTGACCAGGAGCTTCCAGCTCGGAGCATGCACCGCCCCGGGGATGTGGCCGCTTTTGAACTCGAAACCGGTGCGGACATCGAGTATGACCGGCTGGCGTTTGGACTTAATTTTCTCAAGCACTGCTTTAGCTTCCATCTAAAACCCCCGTAACATCTCCCCACACTTGAAGCAGAGGATTTCTTTTCCAACACCAACTATCTAGTTTTAAAACGGTTATTTTCTGGCAACCGCAACCATGCCTATTCAAGTAATCATATATATAGTCTGTCAGGAGTCGTATGTCAACCACGCATCATCGCTGCGAGGTCCCCACAACAAGGACTCCCCTGCCCCCTCAAGGAGATCTTACTTCAGCCAAAAGCTCTGGATGACGATCGAGGACCTTCAGCAATTTTACTAGTGCCAGCGGCGGTTTCGTCTTGCCGTTCTCGTACCTGGAAAAAGCGTTAACACCCCCACCAAAAATCTCACCGGCTTCACGTTGGTCAAGAGCGAGCTTCTTTCGAACGTTGGCGATAAAGGCCGGGTCGACAATGGAAGCGTTCACCGTTTTATTAAATTCAATCATCAATGAGCTGACGCGCTCCGATTCCTTCTTCTCAAGGACCGATTCGTCACACACGGGACAGAACTCTCCTGTCACCGAAGGAACCATGACCCGTTCCCCCTTGTACGCATAAGGAACGTCGCGGGTATCATGCACGAGTTCAGCTCCTCCGCAGGCTGGACATCTCATGTTCATAACTCCTTGAATGAAACAACCACCACTTCGTCGATCACCGTCAGTTTCAGATACACCCTGCCAACCGGCGTCAAAGGCCGATAGACATCCTGCCAGATTCGATGATCTCCATACGTAGTCATGCTTTTATAGAAGTCTTTCGTCTCCAGCGCCAAGACGACACCAATAATGCCGTCCGCATCATATCCCAACACCGCGCCGCCAGCGAGTGCTCCCAGAGTTATCCGGACACGGCCTGCTTCGAACCCGTTATGGTGGACAGCTTGCAGTGTGGTGTCCGCTTTTCCATCCTTTACAATAACCTACTTGGTTAATATTAGCAACGGCGGTTCCTTCCTTCACCTTACCCCGACCAGCATCAGTGCCCCCAGGGTGGCTGCACTCACCAGCAGCCAGAGGGTGACCCCCTGCAAAAGGGGGCGCATCCCTACTTTTTTCAGCACTTCCTTCGAAAGACCGGTTCCTATCAGAAAGAGTGTGAGCACCAGCGCCTGTTTGGAGACCGCCGAGGCTCCGTCGAAGAGCCCGTGGAGCTGCGGGAGCATGGTGCGCATGGTGGCCGCCACGATGAAGCCGACTATGAAAAGCGGGACCGTCGCCCGTTGCGACGACCTCTTGAAATACCCCGCCGCGATGACTACGGGGGTGATCCAGATCGCCCTGGAGAGCTTTACCGTGGTGCCGACGGCGAGCGCCTTGGAACCGTAGGCGGCGGCGGCACCGACCACGCTGCTCGTATCGTGGATGGCGAGGCCTGCCCAGGTGCCGAAGAGCTCCTGGCTCAGTCCGGCCATGTGCCCAAAGGGAGGAAAGACCAGCAACGCCACGGAGTTCAGCAGGAATACGGTCGCCAGCGCCACCGCGATCTCGTGATCCTTGGCCTTGAGGACCGGGGCCATGGCGGCGATGGCGCTCCCTCCGCAGATGGCGGTCCCAAAGGACACCAGCGCGGAGGTGTTGCTCTCCACCTTGTACCATTTCCCCAGCAGGTACCCGATGGCCAGCGTCAGGGAGATCCCGATGGTGGTGTAGAGAACCGACGCCCTCCCAGCCTTCACCACCTCGCCAAGGCTCAGCCCGAAACCAAGCCCCACCACCGAGAGCTGGAGAACGATCTTGCTCAGCTTGGCGGCCCCTTTCCCCCACGGGTTGCCGACCAGCAAGCTGAAGAGCATCCCGGCCACCAGGGCCATCGCCGTGGACACCGCTGGCCAGCAACAGGCAGCGAGGCAAACCACAAACAGGAACTTCCGATAGGCATCTCTTTCCATTTCCCCCCTCCTAGGTGGATAATTGTTGCAATATATATTGCATAACGACTATAAATAAAAATTCAAAGTATTCATCTTTACCATGAGTTTTACTTATATGGAGGCGGTATGGCGATAACCCTGCGGCAGCTCGATGTCTTCGAGAAGGTAGCCACCTGCGGACAGGCCACCAGGGCCAGCGAATTGACCGGCATCACCCAGTCGGCGGTCAGCATGGCCATCGCGGAACTGGAGCGTCTGGCGGGGGCCCCGCTGTTCGACCGGCGTGGCCGTAAACTGCTCCTCAACGACCGCGGGCGTTACATCCTCCCCCAGGTGCGCGAGATCATCGCCAGGGTCTCCAGCGTGGAGAGCTTTCTCAACGATTCGGTGGGCGAACCGGTGGGGGTCCTGAAGGTCGGGGCGAGCACGACCATCGGCAACTACCTGCTGCCGCTGCTGGTCGGGGCCTTCGAGCGCCAGTACCCCCGTGCCCGGGTGCTGCTGGAGGTGGGTAACACGAAACAGGTCGAGGAGGCGGTGGAGAGCGGGGCCTACGACCTGGGGCTGATCGAGGGGCCGCCTCATATCGCGTCGCTCAAGGTAAGGCCGTGGAAGAAGGACGAACTAGTCGTGGTGGTGGGGAAGGAACACCCCATGGCCAACAGCGGCACTCCGGGCTGCGCCGAGCTGGCGACGACGAGGTGGATCATGCGGGAAGCCGGTTCCGGTACCCGCGAAGTTTTCGAAAAGGCTCTAGCTGCGGCAGGGATCCCCTGCGAAATCGCCATGGAGCTAGGCCACACCGAGGCGATCAAGAAGGCGGTGGAGGCGGGACTTGGGGTGGGATGCCTGTCAAGGATGGCGGTCCAGCGCGAACTGGACCATGGCTGGCTGGTCGAAGTGAAGACGCCGGTGGACCTCGGGAGGACCCTCTTCATCCTGACCCGGGACAGCGACTACACATCGAAGCTGATGTCGGCCTACCTCTCCCTGCTCGAAGACGCGCGGTGACCGTCTCCGGCCGCTTCGAGGGATTCCAGCGGGGCTAGGCTCCCGCTTTCGCGCGGTCCAGCAGTTCGCGGATCTTCACCAGCAGCCCCTGGGGGGTGATCGGCTTCATGAGCAGATCGAAGTTCTCCTCGATCATGCCGCTTCGCTGCACCACGTCCCGGGGATAGCCGCTCACGAAGAGGACCGGGACCTCGCGGGACATCGTCCGTATCTCGGCGAAGGCCTCCTTGCCACCCATGCGCGGCATGATCAGGTCGAGCATCACCAGGGCAATCTTTTCCTGGTGCTCGCGGAAGAGGTTCACCGCCTCCACCCCGTCCCACGCCTCGATCACCTGGTAGCCGAACTGGGTCAACACGCTCACCGCCAGGCGCCGTACCTCGGCATCGTCCTCGGCCAGCAGCACGGTCTCGCTCCCCTCCGGCGCCGAAGCCGCCGCGGCCGACTCCTCGGCCGACTCCTCCCCGGCGGTCAGCCGCGGCAGATGGATGCGGAAGGTGGTCCCCCGCCCCGGTTCGCTGTTCACGGTGATGAAACCGTCATGCTGCTTCACGATCCCGTACACGATGGAGAGCCCGAGCCCGGTCCCCTTCCCTGCCTCCTTGGTGGTGAAGAAGGGGTCGAAGATCCGCTCCGCCGTCTCGCTGTCCATGCCGATCCCGTTGTCGGAGACCGAGATGACCACGTAGCGCCCCCCCTTCCCTTCGGTTTCGTCGGAGGAGAGCTCCACCCCCTCGGTGGATATGGTGAGCGTCCCTCCGGTCGGCATCGCGTCGCGGGCGTTGGTGGCCAGGTTCATCAGCACCTGCTCGATCTGCCCTCCGTCGGCATTGACCGGGAGGGGATCCTCGCGGAATTCGGTGCAGACCGTCACGTCCTCGCCGATGATCCTGCTGAGGAACTTCTCCACCTTGCGGACCACCTCGTTGAAGTTGAGGGGCCTCAGCACCATCGGCTCCTTCCTGCTGAAGGCCAAAAGGCTCCGGGTGAGGGTCGCGGCCCGGTCGGCGGCGGAGAGGAGCTTGTCCATGTTCTCCTTAAGCGGGTCGTCGTCCGCCATCTTCATCTGCACGATGTTGGCGTACCCGAAGATGACCATCAGCATGTTGTTGAAGTCGTGAGCCACCCCGCCCGCCAGTTTCCCGATGGCCTCCATCTTCTGGGCCTGGCGAAGCTGTTCCTCGAGCCTTTTCCTTTCGGTGACGTCCTCCTTGATGGCGATGAAATGGGTGATCTCCCCTTCCCTGTTCTTGACCGGGGCGATGGTCGCCTGCTCCCAGAAGTAATCCCCGTCCTTCTTGTGGTTATGGAACTCGCCGTGCCACACCCTTCCCGAGGTGATGGTCGACCAGAGCCGGCGGTACTCCTCGTCGGGGGTCTTTCCCGACTTCATGATGCGGGTGTTCTGCCCGAGCGTTTCCGCCGGGGTCAACCCGGTGACCTGGTAGAACTTGGGATTCACGAACTCGATGATGCCGTCGGTGTTGGCGATCATGATGGAGACCGGGCTCTGCCGGATGGCGGAGGAGAGCTTGCGGAGCTCCTCTTCCGCCCGGGTCCTTTCCGTCACGTCCTCGCAGATCCCCAGGATGTAGGTGGTTTGGTCGGCCTGATCGAGGATGGAGATCTTCTTCCCGCCGATCACCCGGTCGCCCCGGTAGCGGGTCGCGATGGTCTGTTCCGGCATTTCCACCACGCTCCCCGCCGGCGGCGGATCTTCGGCCAGGCGGGCAAAGTAGCGGGCGAGCTCTGCCGGGAGCACCTCGGACGGCTTGCACCCCACGAGCTTCTCCCGGCTGTACCCAAGGAGCTCCTCTCCCGCCCGGTTTACCCTGAGGATGGTCCCCTGGACGGCGTCCTCGACGAGGATCATGTCGGGTATGTTCTCGAAGATACTGGAGAGAAACTGCTCGCTCTTCCTGAGGGCTTCCTCCGCCTCCAGCCGGAGCGCGAGGCTGTCCTCCAGCTCCAGTACCTTCTCCTCCAGCTTGGCCGCCACCACCGTGCTGTACCCTTTGAGATACTCGCTCTCCTCCCCGAGCGGGGTGGCACCGCCGCTCTCCTTTTCGCCTCCCCCCCGCCGGTTGAGCGCCGCCAGGATCTCCTGCCAGAACTCTTCCGGCTCTTTGGGCTTGGTGATGAAGGCGTCGGCACCGAGCTTGCGGGCGAACTCCTCGTCCTTGGAGCCGGTGTAGACCGCCGAGTAGAAGACGAAGGGAATCTTCTTCAGAAGGTCGTTGATCTTCACGTTGCGCAGGAACTCGAAGCCGTCCATCTGGGGCATCAGGGCGTCCGAGATGATCAGGTCGGGAAGCTGCTCGAGCGCCACGTCGTACCCCTCGCGGCCGTCGCGTGCCTCGATCACGGTCACTTCTCCGCGGTTTTCGAGGTAGTAGCGAAGCCCCCTGCGGTCATTGGCATTGTCGTCCACCACGAGAATCTTCATGCCTCTCCCTCCCCGGGATACTCCGGCTCACCACCGGCGTCCCCCAACCGCGCCGGCACGACGATGCCAAAACGGCTTCCCTTCCCGAGCACGCTCTCCACGGTCACCTCCCCCTCCAAGACGCCGCTGACGAGCTTGTGGGTCAGGTAGAGACCGAGACCGGTGCCGGGAGGGCTGCCGCTCGGATGCCCCAGGCGAACGAAGGCCTGGAACATGCGGGGGAGGTCGTCCTCGGCGATCCCCATCCCGGTGTCGGTGACGCTGATCTCGACCATGCCCCTCCCCTGCTCGTCGAAGAGCCGGGTCGCGACCGTCACCTCACCCTCCGCGGTGAACTTCTGCGCGTTGGAGAGGAGGTTGATAAGGGCCTGCAAAAGCCGCCGCCGGTCGGTGTGAAGAGGCGCCCTGCCGGCTTCCACCCGCAGCAGGAGCCCCTTTTCGTCGTAATCCTTCTTGACCAGCTTGACCGCCTCGACGACCAGGTCGAAGAGCTCGAACTCCTCGAGCACCGCCTCGATCTTTCCCGCCTCGATCTTGGAGACGTCGATGACGTCGTTGATCAGGTTCAAGAGGTGCTTCCCGCTTCTGAGGATGATCTCCAGGTTTTCGGACTGCTCCTTGGTGACCGGCCCGGTCCAGCCGTGCAGGATGATGCTGGAGAAGCCGATGATCGAGTTAAGCGGCGTCCTCAGCTCGTGGCTCATGGTCGCGATGAACATCGACTTGAGACGGTCGAGGTCCTTCAGCTTGATGTTGGCCTGCTCCAGCTCCTCGGTCTTCTGGTTGAGATCGTCCACCAGGTTCATCAGGGCCCGCTGGCTCTGGGCAAGTTCCGAGCCCCTGCGGTCCAGCTCGGCGGTCCGTTCCCGGACCCGGTTCTCCAGCTCGGCGTAGAGCTTCCGGAGCTCCGCCTCGGCCTTCTTGGTGGGGGTTATGTCGCGGGCTATGCTCGCCGCCCCCACTACCTCGCCCCGGGTGTCGAAGATGGGGGAAACGGTCACCGCCACGTCGACCCGGCGCCCATCCTTGCAGACCCGGACCGTCTCGTGGCGCTCGACCGGAGTTCCCTTGGCCACCTGCTGGAGGACATTCTTTATCTCCTCCGCCCGTTCGGGAGGGACCAACAGGGATATCGAGCGCCCGAGCACCTCGTCCCGCCGGTAGCCGTACAGATGTTCGGCCCCTCGATTCCAGCTCACGATGTTCCCTTCCAGGGTCTTGCCGACGGCGGCGTCGTCGGTGAATTCCACGATGGCGGCCAAGTGAGCGCGGGCCTCCTCACCTTTCATCCGTTCGGTGATGTCCCGGTTACTCCCCCGGGTCCCGAGGAAACGCCCCTCGCTATCGACTACCGGTTGACAGGTATGGTCGAGCCAGCGGATCTCCCCGTCGGCCCGTACGATGCGGTACCGGATCTCGCAGGGGTTCCCCTCGACCGCCTCCTTGCGGTGGGAGCGGAAAACCTCCAGGTCATCGCGGTAGACGATCCTCGAAAATAGCCCCGGATCTTCGCGGAAATCGGCCGCCTGGAAGCCGGTGATGCGGTGACAGGAGGGGGAAATGTAGAGGAACTCGCCGGCCGGGGCGATCCAGAATTCCCAGTCGTAGGTGTTATCGGCCACGATCCGGTACTTGTCGGCCGCCGCCTTGGCCAGCTCGTTGCTGATGGAGATCTCGTCGGCCATGCGGTCGAAGGCCTTGCCGAGCTCGGCCAGCTCGTCGGCTCCCTTCAACCGGCAGCGGGCGGTCAGGTCCCCTTCGGTCAGCCGCTTCGCGACGTTGACCAGGAGGGCGACCCGCCGGGTAAGGGCAACGTGGAGCAGGGCGCCCAGCATCAGCAGCAGCCAGCCGAAGAGGATGGCTTCGGCGAAGGCCTGCTGCCTGAGCGCCTGCCGCCGGACCTCCTTCCGGCGCCCGGCATCGTAGCGCATGACCAGCATCCCGGCCCGGCGCGCTCTCAGCTCACCGGGCCGGGGGTCTTCGAAAACCGGATGGTAGGTAATGATGACCCTGCGGTCGGAGGAAAAGAGCGTCTTTCCGGCCGAAGTGGCGGCCGCCTCTTTCATTACGGCAGGATCCAGGCCCGGGATGCCGCGGGAGGCAGGAAGCCCAACGGTCCGGATATTGGTGGAGGCGGCGACGATCCCCCTCTCGTCAACCAGGGAGAGGTTGATGATATTTGGATGGGTGGACCAGGCGGCGAGGGTTTGCTGGACACCCGGCCAGTCGCCCAAACGCAGGCGCTGCAGCACGGATATCTTGAGGACGGACATGTCCTGGGCAACCAGGGTGAGCGACTCGCGTTCCTCTTCCTGGTCGGCCTGAATCCGGCTGTAGGTCGTGCTGAAAAGCTCCACCGTCAGAGCGATGACGAGGAGCAGCAAGGGTATGCTCAGGCGTAGCGGGAAGCGGCTCAGCGGACTCACGGGAGACTCTCCACCAGCCGCCCGTCTAAAGGCCGGTCAAGGCTTACGGTCCTGAGCGAGTTGCGGCGGAAAGCGGGCAAGGGGCGCATCCCCACCATCCCGCTGCAGAGCTCCCTCCATGGGCTGCTTGAACCATCGGTCATGTAGCCCCTCCCTCCAGGGTCGAACCGCTTA
The DNA here is from genome assembly GCF_023652955.1 of Geomonas sp. Red32. Classification (GTDB taxonomy): domain Bacteria; phylum Desulfobacterota; class Desulfuromonadia; order Geobacterales; family Geobacteraceae; genus Geomonas. Next base: position 136,376 of record NZ_JAKLOY010000002.1, read on the forward strand.
GCCGGCAGCTCAGTTACTGATCAAGATAAGGGGGGTGGATCGAACTATCATTGGAGTAATCACATTAACTAGACACTGTCCTTTATTTCACCGTAACAGACCGAAAAAGACATTATACTTTCAGGCCACCTTCCTTGAAGAGTCTAACCCTGCTTCAACGAAATGCAATAAACGTGCTCTCCTGCTTCATGCCGCTACTTCCCCCTGACAGTCCCCCCTGCCCCGGCCGCCTCTGAAAAAGAGAAGGCCTGCGTCGGCAGGCCCTCAATGACATCTTTAACGGTGGCGGAATCCGGAATTCGATCACTCCTGCTGCTCCAAAAGCTCACTTACCTTGGTGGCCAGCACGTTCATCGTGAACGGCTTGTGCAGGAAGGATACTTCGTTGGATGCCACCCGTTCCTTCATCTCGGGAGGTTCCACGTAGCCGGACATGAAGAGCACCTTGGCCTCCGCTCCGCGCCCAGCCAGTTCCTGCACGAGGGTGTAGCCGTCCATCCCGGACATGGAAAGATCGGTGATCACCAGGTGGACCTCGCCGCGGCACTTCTCCCAGGCGACAAGGGCATCCTCGCCGCTGTTGGCGGTTACCACCGAATAGCCGCAGGAGTTGAGGTAGTCGCTGGCAATGCTACGGATGGCGTCCTCGTCCTCCACTAGCAGGATGCACCCCTTTCCGCAGGTGGTCTTCTCCACGCCGGCGACGTCATCGTGCGGCTTCTCCCCATGGTACAGCGGGAGGTACACCCGGAAGGTGGTTCCCCGGCCGACCTCGCTGTAGACGCGGATCTCGCCGCCGCTTTGTTTGACGATGCCGTGAACGGTGGCCAGACCGAGCCCGGTCCCCTTCCCTACCTCCTTGGTGGTGAAGAAGGGATCGAAGATATGGCTGAGGGTCTGGGCGTCGATACCGACCCCTGAGTCGGTTACCGAAAGAAGGACGTAACGTCCGGGGGTGACGTCCTTGCCGACCATCGGCGAACAGGTGGCATCGAGGTCGATGGTGCTGGTGACGATATCGAGGATGCCCCCCTCGGGCATCGCGTCGCGGGCGTTGAGCGCGAGGTTCATGATCACCTGCTCCATTTGCCCCTTGTCGGCCATCACCAGGCAGGGTTGGGAAGCGCAGTCGGTGACCAGCCCGATGTGACCGTTGGTGAGCTGGCGGACCATCGGCTCCATTCCGGCGATCACCTGGTTCAAATCGAGCACCATCGGGCTGAAGACCTGTTTGCGGCTGAAGGCGAGCAACTGGCGGACTAGCCCCGCCGCCTTCTCGCTGGCTGCCATGATCTGGCCGGAGGCGATCCTGATCATGGCGGGGTCGGCATCGAAATGAGCGACGATCTCGACGTTCCCCATGATGACGGTAAGGAGGTTGTTGAAGTCGTGGGCGATGCCACCTGCCAACCGGCCGACCGCTTCCAGCTTCTGGGCATGGAGGTAACGCTCCTCGAGCTGCTTTTGCTGGGTGATGTCAACCATGACGCCGATGGCGCCAGAGCTTTCGCCGGCCGCCGGCGCGAAATGGGCCTGGGCCAGGAGCCAGGCCTCCTTCCCGGTGCTGGTGACGATCCTGAATTCAACCGAACATTCCCCGCCCGGTATCCTCGCGCCGCGCAATGCCTGATCCACCCGGGGACGATCGGCCTCCTTAACAAGGGAGAACCAGTCCCTCTCGAGAGAGGCGAACTCGTCCTTGGTAAACCCGCAGAGTTCCTCCACCTTTCGGTCGTGGAACGACAGACGCCCGTCGGAAGCAATCCGGAAAAGGAGCACGGGCAGGGTTTCCACCATGGTCCGGTACCGGAGCTCGCTCTCCTTGAGATCGTCCTGGGACTTCCGCGCCTCGGTGATGTCGGCCAGCGACAGGATCACGAACGGCCTCCCCTCCAGCACGATCCGCTCGACGCCATACTCCACGGTGACCACGTCGTACTCGCCGCCGGTCATGGTGACGATGCAGGCCTCCCCGGTGGCCGCCCTCCCCTGCTGCATCGCCGTCCAGATGGCATTGTTGAGAGGGCAGGAAAGGCAGTCATGAGCGGCACCGCACCCTCGTTCGTCCACCAGTGCGTTGATGCAGCGGACGACCCCGCCGGGGCGCTGGCCGCGCCAGCCTGTAACCTCGAGGGAGAAGTTGGTTTGCATCGCCCTGTTGACCCGTACCACCTGGAGGTTTTCGTCGACCAGCAGCATGCTTACCGGCGCAGCGTCGAAGATGGCGGTCAGGTTGTTACGTTCGACCGTCAGGTTGGCGGTGGCTTCCCCGATCTTGCGCCAGCCGACCCAGATACCGAGGAGCCCGATCAACCAGACCGCCACGATTACCGACTGATGGGAGAAACGGTTGTGGTCGGTTACCTTCACGAGCCCTTCGAGCGGAATCCAGACGCTGATCCCCCCGCGGAGCTGTCCCTCGCGATACCCTTGGGCCGCATGGCAGTTGAGGCAGGCCTTCTCCGCCATGAGCGGCCGCATGTACCGGTAGTAATTCTTCCCGGCGAAGGAGGTCATCTCCCCATACTCGGGGACGCCGCGCTCAAAAGCGGCGAGGGCGGCGGACTCCCAGGCATCGGGATGGTTCTCGGGGCGGATCGGGTTCAAGCTCGTTATATGCCCCTGCGGGGCATAGGAGTCACGGCGGCTGAGCTCGTAGAGCTGGCGGATCATGTAGGCAGGATTCACCAGGGTGAGCAGCCGCCCCGAGCCGGTGGCGATCTCGCGCTCGGGGACCTTCAGGTAGGGATTGGGCTGGGTGCTCGGGGAGACCGGAACGTACACTCCGCCATGGGAGGCACCCCAGCGGCGGAACAACAGGTCCTTGTCGAAGGACAACTTGGCCATCGCTTTGGCGTTGGTGAGGAGAAACTCCCTGCTCTGCTGGTATTCGCCGGCAAGACAGCCGATGGCCACCATGGTCCAACCGATAACGGTCGCCAGCCTAAGTTTATGGAATGGAAACCTTGTCCCTGCTGCCGATTGCACTAACTCTTTCATATCCGATCCTCTACAGCCCGGTGCTCATAGCCACTCCGGCGGGCTGCCCCCGGTACGTCCGGCATCGCCTTATCAGGCGGACTCCAGGGGGATGCCGATCCTGGAAAGGAGATTCATGAGGTCTTCGACCTCGACCGGCTTGACGAAATACTTGAGCACTCCCAACTCCGTTGCCTTTTCGTGGACGTCGCCGTTCCCGTACCCGGTCATCAGGATGACGGAGGTATCCGGTCTCGAGCGCCGCACCCGTTCCAGGATCTCGAGCCCCTCCCGGCCGTCGGGATCCGATAGCCGGAGGTCGGCGATGACGACGTCGTACCCGGTTTGATCGAGCATGGCGAGGGTGTCCTTGAGGTTGCCGCAGACGTCCACCTCTACGTTCTCCCGCCGGAACAGCCGCTGGTAAGAGAACTGGATGGACTCTTCGTCGTCGACCACCAGGATCCGCTTCTTTTCCATCTCCATGGCGCTTTACTCCCTGTCGAAGGTTCAGGATCTCCTCTCTCCATAACAAGAAGGGTGCCAGCAGGGTGGGCATTGTGGATTCAACAGGTTAGCGTTCTACAGCGGCGTTGACGGTGAGGGAGGTTTCTCATTATGAGAAAGGGAGTCTCATTCTGCGAAATCAAAGGAGAGGCGAAGGACCCGTTTCGGCCAGCCGAATTTTCTTGTAAGGTAGGGGAATTACATGGGGAAAGCAGTTTTTTTGTTGCAACGGCGGAATCAAGGTGAGAGGGAAGGCTCCATTTCGGACGTCCGAGATATTCTTGTAAGCTGTAAGAATTACAAGGGAAAAAGCAATTTTTTTTCAACGGCGGCGGGACTTGAACCGTCTGGGCCGGGTTCGCGGGGCTGGTGCAGGGGCAGTCTGTCACCCGGTGCCCGATGGCTTCTTCAGCTCTTTCAGACGGCGGTAGACCGTTGCCTTGGAAATCCCGAGCTCCGTTGCGGCTTTGGCGACGTCGCCGCCGCAACGCTCCAGCACTGCCAGAAGGTGGGCCTTCTCCACCTCTTCGAGGGTCGCCTTGCCCGCGACCTCCGCCCACATCGAGGTGTCACGCAGGGTGGCGAAGTGTTGAGGGGTAAACGGCTTGCCGCGGGACAGGATCACTCCCCTCTCGAGCACGTTGCGGAGCTCACGGACGTTCCCCGGCCACGGGTAGGCAGTCAGCATCTCCAGGATTTCCGCGGAGACCTCCCGCTCGGGCGCCCCCAACACCCCCAGCATATGCCGGGTCAAGCCGGGGATGTCCTCCACCCGCTCCCTAAGCGGCGGGATCCATATGGTGAGGAGGTTGATCCGGAAGAAGAGGTCCCGGCGAAAGCGCCCCGCCCGCACCTCCTCCTCGATATCCTTGTTGGTCGCGCAGATGAGCCGGAAATCGCTTCGCCGCACCTTGGTTTCTCCCAGCCTCCGGAATGATTTCTCTTCCAGAACCTTGAGAAACTGCGCCTGCATGGGGATTTCCATCTCGCCGATCTCGTCAAGCACGAGGGTGCCGCCGTCGGCGGCATCGAAGAAACCTTCCCGGTCACGGTCGGCCGAGGTGAAGGCCCCCCGGACATGCCCGAACAGTTCGCTCGCCAGCAGCTCTCCCCTCAAAAGCGAGCAGTTCAATTCGACGAACGGCCCGGTCCGGCGGCGGCTCTGCCGGTGGATCCAGGCCGCCAGCACCCCTTTCCCGGTGCCGGTCTCGCCGGTGATCAGCACCGGCGAATCCTCCCCGGCGGCCAGCCGCGCGATTTCGGCGGCCTCTTTCATTGCGGGGGATTCCCCGAAGTACGGGTCCCTCACCTTCTCGATCCGTTGACGCGAGCTGATCCCTTTCCTGATCATCCCGATCTCCAGGGATTTCTCCAGGAACAGCTCGATTCCCTCCATGTCGACCGGCTTGGTCAGAAAGTTGTCAGCCCCGCGGCGCATCGCCTCGACGGCAAGGGGGATGTCTCCCGCACCGGTAATGACGATGATCGGGACGTCAGGCGAATCGCTGCGGACGGTTTCGATGAAATCGAGCCCACTGCCGTCGGGGAGATTCAGGTCGACGATGACCGCGTCGAACTTCTGGGCGCCGTAGGCCGCCGACGCCCTGGTCAGCGATTCTGCTTCCTGCACGTCGTACCCGCTCAAGGAGAGGAAACGGGTGAAACCGAAGCGGGTACCGGCATCGTCGTCAAGGAGAAGGATCTTCCTCTTCATTGGAGGGCCTCCGCAGCTGCACGCTTAAGAACCACCTCGGCCGTGCATCCCGGTGGCGGATCGTTGTTGAAGATCCTCACCTCACCTCCCATGTTTTCCACGAACTGCTTCACGAGGGTGAGCCCCAGGCCGGTCCCTTCCCGGCGTGAGGTGAAGAACGGCTCGAAGATCCGCACCAGCTTCTCTTCCGCCACCCCCCGCCCGGCATCCCGGACCCGCAGGGCTACCCGGTCTCCCGGAGCGCTTTCCAATTCGAGGGCGATGGAGTTTCCCTCGGGAGAACTCTGGGCGGCATTATCCAGCAGGTTGATGAGCACCTGCTGAAGCCTGGCCTCGTCGGCACTTACCTCCAGTCCGTGCTCGTCGAGTCCGTAGACCAGGTGTACCTGGTGCTTTGCTGCCGCAGGGGAGGCATTCCAGAGGGCCACGGTCTCGCGGCAAAACCGCGGCAGGGAAATGCCGGTGATGCTCGAGGCGGGAATCGGTTTGCCAAGGTCGAGGAGATCGTTCATAAGCTTCGACAGCCGCCCGATCTGGGCCCGGATATGAGTGAGATAGGGAAGGTATTCCTGGTTTCCGGCAAATTCCTTCTCGCGGAAAAGTGCTTCGGAGATGGAGAGGATGGCGTTGAGCGGATTGCGGACTTCGTGAGCCACCCCACCGGCCAGGTGGCCGATGATCTCCATCCGCTTGGCTTCGAAGAGTTCCTTCTCCATGGTCTTCTTCTCGGTCACGTCCCTCAGGAAGGAGACCAGCCTGCCGCCGGAATTGGGGAGGCAGTGCACGCTGACGTCGAGATCGATCAGTGCCCCGTCCTTGCGCCGGTGCCTGGTCTCGAAACGGGCGGAACCTTGGAGACGGATGTCCGAGATTCGCGTCGCCACGTCCTCGTCGGTATCGACCACATCCAGGTCGGGGAGCCTCATCCGGAGGAGCTCGTCCCGCTCGTACCCGGTCATTCTGCAGTAGGAGTCGTTGGCGTCCATGACTTGCCCCTGGTAATCCACCAGCAGAAAACCGTCCATGGCCGTTCGCAGGATGGCCCGGTAATCCTCGGCCACCCGCTGCCGGTCCGCCTGGGTCTCCTCCAGTTCGGCCACCTTCTCCTCAAGCTTGGCGGCCACCACCTCGCTGTACCTCTTCAGGTAGAGATCCGATTTCTCGACCAGGTCGTGACCTTCCTGCCGCTGCCGGACTCCCGCTTCCAGGACCTGGGCTATTTCGTGCCACAACTCCAACGGGTCCTTCGGCTTGGCGAGAAAGCATTCCGCGCCGAGGGCGCGTGCCAGTTCCACCTCCTCCTTTCCCTGGTACACCGCGGAATAGAAGATGAAGGGAATGGCGCCGAACCGCTTGAGGGTCCTCAGGAACTGGAAGCCGTCCATCCCCGGCATGAAGACGTCGGAGACAATCAGGTCCGGCAGGTGATGGACCGCCAGCCGGATGCCCTCCTCCCCGCCCCCGGCCACCAGCACCTCGTGGCCGTGGGCCTCGATGGTCTGCCGGAGGATCTGCCGGTCATTGGGATTATCGTCGACGACGAGGATCTTCATGGCACCCTCTCGATGAAAAAAAGAACTGTCAAAGCACAGCGGCGGCTGTCAAAGGGATGAAAAGGTATTCTCTTTACGGCTTACACATTGGCAGAGATGATGGTGTCTTGAGTACCACAGGTAAGGGGAGATGCAACTTTTTTTGCAAGGCTGTTGTTTCGATGCTATGACACAGGTAAAATTGAACGAACGAGGTAGGTGCGTTTCGTGCTGCGGAGACAGGAGAGGGACCGCATCAAGGAGTGGGGATCAGGGGACGTGAATGGCGCCTTCGGTCCGGGGAAGGGAAACGGAGAGACCTCATGAAAAAGGTGCTGGTAGTCGAGGACAACAAGGACAACCTCCGTCTCATCACCTACGCGCTGGAGCGTTGCGGGTACCAGGTAATCGCCGCGGAGACCGGCCTCAAGGGGGTAGAGCTCGCGATCTCCGAGCTCCCCCCTCTTATCATCATGGACATCAATCTCCCCGACATCGACGGCTTCGAGGCGACCCGGCGCATCCGGGAGTCGGGGGCCGACGGGACAGTCCCCATCATCGCCATTACTTCCTACGCCATGTCCGGCGACAAAGACCGGATCCTCGCCTCAGGATGCACCGGCTACTTCGAAAAGCCGATCGACCCGCTGACCATCATGGACAAGATACACAGCCTGCTGGAAGAGCAAAAGCTTTCCTAGAGCGGCTCAAGGTTCTGACTCCCCCCGGCTAACGGGCGGCCCCCACCTGGGTGGCTATGATCTGCGGCGGCAGGGTCGCTTCCACGACATTTTCGGGAAATTTCTTCCGCAGGTGGGCAAGAAGAGGCTCCGTTCCCTCCGCTAAAAGGATGTCTCCCAGCCGCACCCGCCCCTTTCCTTCGGCCTTCGCCTGGTACCATTCCAGGACGCTGGAAATGAAATCGACCACCCGGTCCTCCTCAACGAAGGTGGCAAAGAGGGTTCCCACCAGGGGATTCCGTCCCCATTTGCCGCCGATCCGGACGGTGTAGCCACGTCTTTTCTCGCCCCATGCCCCGGTCGGGCAAACTTTCACGCAGTCGCCACACCAGATGCAGGGATCGTTTTGGTAGAGCGGTTTCCGGTCCTCACCCATGGTAATCGCCTTGGGGACGCAGTTCTTTGCGCAGAGACCGCAACCGATGCAGGAGGAAAGGTCAAGGGCGGGTTCGACGGCTCCCTGGAAACCGGCATCGTTGGTGGCCGACTTGGGGCAGTCGAAGGGGCAGCCGGCGAAGGCAACCTTGAACTTGTGGTGGCCGGTAGCGGTTCCGAAGAGCTTGGCATCGACCTCCATGGCTGACTTCTGGGTGTCGATCAGCCCATTGGGGTTGTACTCGCATCCGCCGCAGGCGACCGGCACGCGGACGCGGGCGCCGCAGGACGCGACCTCCTGCCCGGCTTCGCCCAGGTCCTTCACCACGGAGTCGAAATCCCTGAAGTTGACGTTGACGATCTCCATGGACTGGCGCATGGAGAGATGCACGAACTCCCCGCCGAACTTCTCCGCCACCTCGGCGATCCTCTTCAGCCGCGGAACCGAAAGCCGTCCGCCAGGGACCCTCAGACGGATGGTGAAAAGGTCCTTGCCGCGCTCCTTTATGAATCCGCCAGCCTTCAGGTTCTTAAGATCGACGGCGGGCGTTTTTTCTTTCGACATGCAGTATCTCCTCCTGGTATTCCAAGGTGTTACGTGATGGCTAATTCTTCCTGCTCTACCTTGCCCCCGGCAATCCTGAACGAGCGGACCTCCGGATTATCCGGCTCCGTGAGCGAAACGATGACATAGGAAACATCGGGGGCCACCGCCAGCCGGATGTCTTCTTCCGAGGGGCAGGCAGGCGCTTGCGGATGGGAATGATAAATGGCAAGCATCGTGAGCGATCTCGCCCGCAGATCACGGGCCACCTCGAACTGCTCCTTGGGCTCCATCGTGAAGTGCTCGCGGCTGGCATCGGTGTTGGTCATCCGGTAAAGCCTGGAGACGGCGCCGTCGCTCCCGCCCAGGATCCCGCAGACCTCAAGCGGAAACCCGATGCGGGCATGGCCGATCAGCTCGTTGATGATTGCGCGCGGTATCTCGATCATCTCTTCTCCGGGCCGCAAGGCCCTATCCCCGTCGCCTCTCGCTAGAGCCGGGCCGGGGTGAGGCAGTCACGGCCGCCTGGTCCGGAATCCCCGGCGGTCCTGGCGGCTCGAAATAAGGGGAAGTTTCATTCTATTACTTGGCGGCGCATTGTAGGCCAGTACACGGCCTGAGTGAAGTGGAAAGCGTGGGAATGGGAAACTTGAGCGATATCGTCATAAACGCCTTCCTGATACTTTTCCATTTCAGTGGTGTAAACGGATAGCAATTACACACACTATTTGTCAAGTTAAAAATCGAGGATTAGGTCCCCCTCGCCCGCCTTTCGGCCACCATCAAAGCCTAAAGCGGCGAGGGGGAGGAAGCGCTTCCGGCACCTTCCCGGTTGAGGGACGAGGAAAGGGTGGGCGCTTGAGATAATGTCTAGAGAGGCGGGGGTAAGAGAGTGGGGTTTTTGCGGTACATGGCTACCACCGCGTGGCTCCGGTAGTAGTGGCTGATCCGCCGCATACCGTACGGGTTGAAGAGGGCATCGAGCTCTTCGTGGGTGAGGGTCTTCGAGCAGGTGCTGGTGAAATAGTCGTGGCAGGCAAGGGAGCAGCGTTCGCTCAGCCGCGGGCAGCGGGTCTCCATCAGCAGGTACCCGCCAGGGCGCAGGTTAGCGACGATGTTGCGGACGTAGAGGTCACGGCTGGCATGATCCATGATGATGTTGAAGACATAGGTTGAGAGGACGACATCGACATTGAGATGGCTTTCAGCGAGCACCTCCACCGGCAACAGCCGCTCCACGTACTCAAGGGCCGGCGCCCCGCTCAACCGGGCCACCTGGTCCGGCAGGTCGGCTGCCACCACGTGGAAACCTTCCCGCGAGAGATAGATCGCATTCCTCATGGTACCGGTACCGTAATCGAGAACACGCAGGGCCGACTGTTTCTTGAAGAAGCGGCTGTACCGTCTGACACCTTCGGATGCCGTGCTCATTATCTCTCTCCTCGCTACCGGCATTTACGTTCATCTGGAAATACTGGGGATAGCAGGCCCCCCCTTTGGAAAAGGGGGGACAGGGGGGATTTGTGACGTTGGCAACGGGGAAAATCCCTCAAAGTCCCCCTTTTTTTTAAAGGGGGACTTTGAGCCTCCCGATGAACCCTTTTTGAGCTCCTTCCCTTTCCCGGATGGGTGGCGCATTCATCTCATTACATTTATTTAATACCAAGTATACTCCTTCGCCCTGACAGTGGAGATGATGGGCGGGACCGATCCTGCTGTCCGGAGTCAGATCCCGGTTTAGTCACTATCTTCCGCCTCGGTGAACTCCCCACCCTCTCCTTCTGGAGATGGCCGGAGTGAAGACGGGAAAGGGAGCACGAAGAAGTAGCTGGTACCGCCGTGGTTGGGAGAGGGCCGTTTTGAGATGGAGTTGCGCTGGTTATCGGGAATGGAATCGGCAATCGGCAACTGCGCCGGGCCTTGCCTGGGGAAAGACGGTGGCGGTTAAACGAGGATGGTAAATTCGGCACCTTCCGCGGTGTTGTGCACGCTGATCCTGCCGTTCATGTTCTTCTCGATGATGTTCTTGGCCATGAAAAGGCCGATCCCGGTTCCCTGGGCACCTTTAGTGGTGAAGTGGGGCTCGAAGACCTTGTAGATGATCTCCTCCGGAATGCCGCCGGCGTTGTCGCCGATGGTCAGTACGGATCTTCCCTCCGAAGCCCCCATGGTGATGGTGACCCTTGGCTTCACCACGTTTCTCGCTTCGATAACTTCCCGGGCGTTACTCAGCACGTTGAGAATGACCTGCGAGTATTCGTTGGGATAGCCGTAGACGACCGGATCCTCTTTGTCGTTGACGACGATCTCGATCTGGCGGCTTTTGAAGCTTCCCTCGACCAGGTGAAGCGCATTGCAGACCACCTCTTTCAGGTGGAACTCGGTCTTTTCCTTGTCGGGCTTGAAGAAGTTGCGGAAGTCGTCGATGGTTCCCGACATGTGCTGGATCAGCATCATCGCCTTCTCAACGGTCTCCAGCAGCCGCTGCTCGGTAAAGACACCGGCGCGGAAGGCGACCGGAAGCGATTGCACCTGCAGAGCCAGCGAATTGAGCGGTTGCCGCCACTGATGGGCGATGTTCCCGATCATCTCCCCCATCGCCGCCAGCCTGCTCTGCTGCAGCAGCAGGTGCTCCTTGTGGTGGAGCTCCCGTACCGTGGCCTCCAGCTCGGCCGTCCTCTCCTCCACCCTCCGCTCCAGCTCGTCGCGGGCGGCCTGCAGCTCGACCTCCACCCGCTTGCGGTCGCTTACGTTGGTAAAGTAGACATCGAGCGCGTCCTGCCGCGGGTGGAGATGGACCTCGATCCAGTATCCCTTCTGAAGCCTGGATTCGAACTCCAGCCGGGCCATGGCCCCGGTCTCCCTCGCCTTGGTGAAAGCCGTACGTACCCTGGAGCCAGCTGGCCAGCCGGTGATCTCCCAGAGGTTCATCCCGATGAGGTCCATGCCGGGGCGTCCGAAATACTGCTGCGCAACGGGGTTGGCAGCGACGAAGCACCAGCCGGCATCCAGCGAGTAGTACCCTTCCGCTATGCTGTCCAGGGTGAGCTGCAACTTCAGGTTGGCCTTTTGGAGCTCCTCCTCGAAACGCTTTTGGTCATTGATATCCACCGCGATTGCGGTGAAGTAGCTTGGTTCGCCAGCCCGGTCACGGGCCAGCCCAACGGAGAGATTGACCCAGGAGATAGTTCCGTCCTTGCGGCGGTAGCGTTTGACGGTGTGGTAATCGGCCGTCTCCCCAGCCAACAACCGGCCGGCGAGCAGCAAATCGCCAGCGATATCGTCAGGATGGGTAACATCCTGGAAGGTCATTCCTTCCAACTCCCCGGCCGCGTACCCCAGGAGGTCCGCGTACACCCGGTTGACCTCCAGGAATTTACCGTCCAGCGCAACGCGCCCGACTCCCGCCGCTGCCGAATTGAAGACCGTGCGGAATTTCTCCTGCTCGGTTTGCAGCGCATGTTCCGCCGCCAGCCGCGCGCGTACGGAAGCGGAAACCTCGGTCGCCATCTCGATGATGGCAACCATGACTCCGAAAGAGACCAAAGGGGAAAGCTGCCAGTTGAACCAGCGCGGCCCTTCTGCGCCTCCGACCGGGAGCTCGTCTTGGCTGAAAGAGTGGCCGGTTTTCTGGACGCCGGTGAGGCGGGAGAGAATCCATCCGACGGGTGCCGTGCCGGTGGCATCCCGGCTTGCGGGGGGATCGGGAAGAAGGTCGAGGTAGGCGTTGTTGTGGGCGATCACCCGGAAAGGTGGGAGAGGCTCCCTGAGGGCTACCGGAGAGGAAAGGTCCAGAAGGTGCCCGGCTATCTGCAGTATATCCAGCTTGGCATCCCCCATCTCTACTACCCTTTCCATTGCCAGAAAAGCCCCTCAGGCGGCCTGACTGCGGGCCGGGCTACCTGAGGGGCGAATGTCGCCATGGGCAGGCCACGCTTCATGAGTGAACCGGCCCTGCCAGGTTGGCTGCCTGGTTACCTGATGAACTGTCTCAGCACGAAGGGGAGGATCCCCCCGTGACGGTAGTAGTCGAGCTCGTTGGATGTGTCGATCCTGACGACCACGGTGAACTCCGAGCTGGTGCCGTTGGCAGAGATCTTAACCTGCAGCTGTTGCCCCGGGGACAGGGATTCCAGCCCGGGGATCTCGAAGGTCTCCGTGCCGGCGATCCCGACGCTCTGGGCGCTCTCTCCGGGGAGAAACTGCAATGGAAGAATTCCCATCCCCACCAGGTTGGAACGGTGAATCCGCTCGAAGCTCTCCGCGATGACCGCGCGCACCCCGAGGAGCTTGGTCCCCTTGGCCGCCCAGTCGCGGGAGGAGCCGGTCCCGTACTCCTTCCCGGCGATCACCACCAGTGGCGTCCCCGCCTGGGCGTAGCGCATGGCGGCATCGTAGATGGCCATCTCCTCCCCTTGGGGATCGCCGCCGGCGAAGCACTTGGTCACCCCACCCTCCTGGGCAGGCACCAGCTTGTTGCGGATCCGGATGTTGGCGAAGGTCCCCCGCACCATGACCTCGTGGTTCCCGCGGCGGGCGCCGTAGGAGTTGAAGTCCTTGGGGGCGATTCCGAGCGAGACGAGGTAGCGGCCTGCGGGGGAATCCTTGGCGATGGAGCCCGCGGGGGAGATGTGGTCGGTGGTGATGGAGTCGCCAAGGTAGGCCAACACCCGGGCCCCCTGGATGTCCCCCACCGCGGACGGTTGCGGGGAGAGGTCCAGGAAGAACGGGGGCTCCTTGATGTAGGAGGAATCCGGCTGGAACTGGTAGAGCTCCCCGGTCGGGACCGTGAGGCGGTTCCACTGTTCGTCCCCCCGGAAGACGTCCGCATAGTTGCGGCTGAAGGATTGAGGGAGGACATGGGTGTTGACCAGCGAGGCGACCTCGGCGTCGTCGGGCCAGATGTCGGCCAGGTAGATTTCCTGCCCGTTGGCGTCGGTACCGAGCGGCTCCCGGGTAAGATCGATGTTGATATTACCGGCCAGGGCGTAGGCGACCACGAGCGGCGGCGAGGCGAGGTAGTTAGCGCGGACGTGGGAGTTGATCCTCCCCTCGAAGTTGCGGTTGCCGGAGAGAACGGCTGCCACCGCGAGCTCGCCGTCGGTGACCGCATTGGCGATGTGCTCGGGAAGCGGTCCGCTGTTGCCGATGCAGGTGGTGCAGCCGTAGCCGACCAGGTGGAAGCGGAGCGCTTCGAGGTAGGGAATCAGACCGGCCGCGGCCAGGTAGTCGGTGACCACCTTCGATCCCGGGGCGAGACTGGTCTTCACCCAGGGACGGACCTGCAGGCCGCGGCGGACCGCATTGCGGGCCAAAACACCGGCGGCCATCATGACCGAAGGGTTGGAGGTGTTGGTGCAGCTGGTGATGGCGGCGATGACGATGGAGCCGTGGCAGAGCTTGTAGGCGACGCCGTCCGGCTGCCGGACCGGCGCGCAGTGCCCCAGCGAACCGAGGTCCTGGTCCGGATGCACCTCCATAAGCTCACGGGCCACGGTAACCGGAGATCCCCCCTCCCCCAGCCACCGGTCCAGGGTCTCCTTGTCGATCTTGGCGGCGTCGGACTTAAGGAGCGTCACCAGCTGTCTGCGGAATGAGCCGCGGACGTCGGCCAGTGGTACCCGGTCCATGGGGCGGGAGGGGCCCGCCAGCGAAGGCTCCACGCTCCCCAGGTCGAGGTCGAGGGTATCGCTGAAGAGCGGCTCGGGGCGCTGCGGGTCGGGCCAGAGCCCCTGCTCGCGGAAGTAGGCCTCGACAAGCGGCGCAACCTCGCCGCGGCCGGTCATCTTCAGATAGGCGATGGTCTGCTCGTCCACCGGGAAGATGCCGATGGTGGCGCCGTATTCCGGGGCCATGTTACTGATGGTGGCGCGGTCGGCGATGCTGAGCGATGCAGCACCGGGGCCGAAGAACTCCACGAACTTACCGACCACCCCCTTCTTGCGAAGCATCTGGGTTACGGTGAGAACCAGGTCGGTGGCGGTGGCGCCGGGCTTGAGCTTCCCGGCGAGCCGGAATCCCACCACCTGCGGGATCAGCATCGAGCACGGCTGCCCGAGCATGGCCGCCTCGGCCTCGATCCCCCCCACGCCCCAGCCGACCACGCCGACGCCGTTGATCATGGTGGTATGGGAGTCGGTGCCGACCAGGGTGTCGGGGTAGAGCCAGGTCGTGCCGCCCGTCTCGTTTCGGATCACCACCTGGGCGAGGTATTCCAGGTTGACCTGGTGGCAGATCCCCGTTTCCGGCGGCACCACCCGGAAGTTGCGGAAGGCGGACTGTCCCCAGCGAAGGAACTGGTAGCGCTCGTGGTTGCGTTCGAATTCCAGGGTGGAGTTGGTCTTCACCGACGAGACGGTCCCATAGTGGTCGACCTGGACCGAGTGATCGATAACCAGGTCGACCGGCTGGAGCGGGTTGATCCGGGATGCCTTGCCGCCAAGCCGTGCCAGGGCCGACCGCATGGCGGCCAAGTCGGCGACCGCCGGCACTCCGGTGAAATCCTGGAGCAGAATCCTGGCCGGCATGAACTGGATTTCCCGGTCGGGGGTAGCGGCCGCTTCCCAACGGGCGACGGCCTCGATGTCGTCGCTTTTGACCGTCACCCCGTCCTCGCGCCTGAGCAGGTTTTCCAGCAGGATCTTCAACGAATAGGGAAGCCTGCCGATATCGATGCCGGCCTTTTGCGCAAAGGCATTGAGCGAGCGGTACTGGTAGTTTTTCCCGTCAACGGCGAGGGACTTGGTCGATTGGTAACTGTCGAGAAGATTGGTGGCCATTTTCACGCTCCAGGCAAGTAGTAACTACGCTCGTTCGAACAGACTCTTGTCCACACCGCACACCGGGCAGACCCAGTCGCCGGGAAGATCTTCGAAACTGGTTCCCGGTTCCACACCATTGCCGGGATCGCCGACCGCCGGATCATACACATAGCCACAGATGGTACAACGCCACTTTTCCATTACTGACCTCCTTGATCTTGATTGGATTGAGACATGAGGGCACGACTGTGAATGGATCAATCGAAAACGCGGTACTACAGAGAAAACCACATCCATTGTGTCGGTTGTCCCACGCGGAAACATTAGATAAAAATAGCGGCGCAACGGAGAAAGTCAAGCATGACAGCCTTTTGGACATTTACAGAAAGACGGCAACAGTGATACAAAATCAGGGGCGAGGCACTCCCCTCCCCTTTGCACTCCCCAAACAAACTCAAGGAAGCAAATCCAGAATGCAACGGTTACTCGGCAGGATAAACCCCGGCGCCATCACCTCCGAACAGCGCCCCATGCTCCGTTTTCTAATCATCATGACCGCGGCCTCGACCATCGGCCTTCAGGGATACACCATCCTTTTCAACAACTTCGCCGCCGAAGTGGTGCATCTCGACGGAAGCCAGGTCGGCATCGTGCAGTCGGTCCGCGAGGTCCCCGGGTTCCTCACCCTCCTGCTGGTCTTCATCCTCTTATTTGTCCGCGAGCATCGGCTGGCCGCCCTTTCGGTGGCGCTCCTCGGGCTGGGAACCGCCATCACCGCATTGGTTCCGACTTACGGGTGGGTCATCTTCACCACCGTGGTGATGAGCTTCGGCTTCCACTATTACGAGAGCACCAACCAGTCGCTCACCCTCCAGTACTTCTCCACTGCCGTCTCTCCATTGGTCTTCGGCCGGCTCCGGGCGCTAGGTGCCATCTCGAGCGTGGCGGCGGGGCTTCTGGTCTATGTCCTGGGGGCGGTGACGCAGTACCGCGAGATGTACCTGGCGATCGGGGGACTCGTGCTGGTGGCGGGTTTGTGGGGGCTCATGCAGGACCCCACCCACGCGGGGGTGGTGCCGCAGCGAAAGAAGATGATCCTGAAGAAAAGGTATTCCCTCTTCTACATCCTCACCCTTTTGTCGGGGGCGAGGAGGCAGATCTTCGTGGTCTTCTCCATCCTGCTGCTGGTCCAGGTCTTTCACTTCTCGGTGAGAGACATGACGCTGCTTTTCATCGTGAACAACATAGTGGCGTACATCCTCAACTCCCTCATAGGGAAAGCGATCAACAAGGTGGGAGAGCGCTTCATCTCTTCCATCGAGTACACCGGGGTCATCGTCGTCTTCCTGGTCTATGCCTTCAGCACCTCCAAGACCCTGGTGATGTTCATGTACATCGTCGACAACATCCTCTACAACTTCGACGTCGCCATCCGGACCTATTTCCAGAAGGTCGCCGATCCGGCGGACATCGCCTCCTCCATGTCGGTGGGATTCACCATCAACCACATCGCCGCCGTCTTCCTTCCCGCCCTCGGCGGTTACTTCTGGATGCTCGATTACCGGATCCCCTTCGTGGCAGGCAGCGCCCTCGGCGTGGTCTCCCTGGTGGCGGCCCAGTTCATGCGGGTGCCCGCGAAGAAGGCCGGGTCCGACGTTGCCACGGCCACTCCTGCCGCCCTCGCCCCTTCAGGGGAGACCGCGGTCTGAGAGTGCAGCTCGCTCCCCCACACCTCCCCTCCCACCAAACTAAAAGCCGAGTACTCATCATCTTCCGCTAGGCTCTTGCCGGCTCACCCCCTTTTGAGAAAGGGGGGCCGGGGGGGATTTCTCAAGGTCCGAACCCGCTGTAAATCCCCCTTTTTCAAAGGGGGACTTTCTGCCGCGGAAGATCATCGCTAATCAGGAACTAAAAAGAGCACCTGCCCGGATTTCGGACAGGTGCTCTTTAAATTCATGCTCCCAGCGGATCGTTACTTGAAGGAAGCCAGGATGTACTTTGCGATGGCGGCGGCTTCCTTGTTGGAGACCGTCTTGACGTCGAACTTGGTCATACCAGGACCGGGGTTACGCATCTTGGCGACGATGTCCTTCTCGGTCTTGACGCCGTTTGCCGCCATGACCTTCTTGCCGAGCGTTTTCTTCGCGTTGACGATGTTGCCGCCGTTGGGATGGCAGCTCGCGCAATGTTCTTCGAACTCGTGCTTCCCGTCGATCTTGCCACCTTTCGGTGTGTCGCAAAGAGCGGTGCCAGCCATCAGGGCAAGGGACAAACAGGAAACGGATGCGGCGAGAACTTTCTTCATGTGACTCCTCCTTGTAGTGAGCCGGCAATACCCGAATCGGGATTCCGATCAATGATTTGGCCCTGTTAGAGTGCCTCCCAGGGTGGAATCAATGCTAATCTAGATTTTGCGTTTGTCAATTACGCGGCTTGCCTTCCCTTCCGCCCTGGGGATGCTGTTCGGCTCCACCAGCTTGACGGCGGCCCCCACCCCGAGCATCGAGTCGATGCGGCGCTCCACGTTGTCGAGGAAGGCCTTCTGCATCTTCATTTCGTCGAAGAAGATGTTCTCGGTCACCTCGATCCTGATCTCCAGGGTGTCCATGGTCCCCTTGCGATCGACCACCAGCTGGTAGTGCGGCTCGCACCCTTCGATGGCGAAGAGCACCTCCTCGATCTGCGACGGATAGACGTTGACCCCCTTGATGATCAGCATGTCGTCGGAACGTCCCATGGTCTTCTTCATCCGGACGGTGGTCCTGCCGCAGTCGCACTTCGCGTAGTCGAGCGAGGTGATGTCGCGGGTCCGGTAGCGGACCATCGGGAAGGCCTCCTTGGTGAGCGAGGTCAGCACAAGTTCGCCGACGCTCCCCGGAGGAAGCACCTGGCAGGTATCGGGATCGATGATCTCGGCGATGAAGGAATCCTCCGAGATGTGCATCCCTTTCTTGCACGGGCATTCGCCGGCGACACCCGGGCCGATGACCTCGGAGAGTCCGTAGTTGTCGGTGGCGGAGATGCCGAGGCGGCTTTCGATCTCCCGCCGCATCGCCTCGGACCAGGGCTCGCCGCCGAAGAGGCCGACCTTGAGGCAGAGACTTTTCGGATCGATCCCCATCTTCTCGATCCGCTCGGCGATGGTGACCGCGTAGCTCGGGGTCGAGACCATGGCGGTGGTCCGGTAGTCCTGCATGATCATGATCTGCTTCTCGGTGTTCCCCGCCCCCATCGGGATGACGGAGGCGCCGATCAGCTCGGAGCCGTAGTGGAGGCCGAAGGCGCCGGTGAAAAGCCCGTAGCCGAAGGCGATCTGGACCACGTCGTCGCTGTTCACGCCGGCGGCGGTCATGAAGCGGGCGACCAGGTTGGACCAGACCTTGAGGTCGTTCTTGGTGTACCCCACCACGGTCGGCTTGCCGGTAGTGCCGCTCGAGGAGTGGATCCGGACCACCTCGCGAAGCGGCACTGCGAACATGCCGTACGGGTAGTTCAGGCGCAGGTCTTCCTTGGTGGTGAAGGGAAGTTTGGAGAGGTCGGAGAGGGAGAGGACATCCTCGGGGACGATCCCCGCCTCCTTGAACTTGTTCCGGTAGCAGGTGACGTTCTTATAGACGCGGTTCAGCGTCGCCTGCAGCCGCTCGAGCTGGAGCTGTTCCATCTCCTCCCGCGGCATGCACTCGTAATCGGGATCCCAAATCTGCATGACATCACCTCGTATAAAAATCCGAGATCCTTACCGTTCCCAGATCTCTTTCTTGTCGCGCCCCAGGTAGGCGCGCTGCACATCCTTATTTTCCAAAAGCTCCGAAGCCACCCCTTCGAGGATCACCTTACCGGTCTCCAAAACGTAGCCGCGGTCGGCGACCTTGAGGGCCGCCCGGGCGTTTTGCTCGACCAGGAGGATGGTGGTTCCCTCTTCGCTTCTCAGCCGCTGGATTACCTTGAAGATGTCCTGTACCACCAGCGGGGCAAGCCCCATGGACGGCTCGTCCAAAAGAAGAAGCTTCGGGCGGGCCATGAGCGCCCGGCCGATGGCGAGCATCTGCTGTTCTCCGCCGGAGAGGGTACCGGCGGCCTGGCGGCGCCGCTCCTCCAGGCGGGGGAACATGGCGAACATCCGCTGCAGGTCTTCCTTGATGGCGCCCTGCTGGCCGCGGGCGCGGTAGCGGAGGTAGGCGCCAAGCTCCAGGTTCTCCTCGACGGTGAGCGGATTGAAGACCTGCCGCCCCTCGGGCACCTGGGAGAGCCCAAGCGAAACCACCCGGTCGGCGGGAAGACCGGCGATCGATTTCCCCTCCAGAAGGAGTTCTCCGCTGGCGGCCGGGATGATGGCCGAAAGGGAGTTGAGGAGGGTGGTTTTCCCGGCCCCGTTGGCACCGATCAGGGTAACGATCTCCCCCTTGCTGAGGTGGAGGGAGACGTTCTTCAGCGCATGAACTTTGCCATAGTATGTGTTTAAATTCTTTATCTTAAGCATCGAACCCCATCCTCACCCCAGCCCTCACCTTGAAGGGGAGGGAGAGTGCAGGTAAGCAGGTAAAGTAACAATTCCCCCGCCCCTTGAGGGAGGGGGCCAGGGGGTGGGGGAAGGTGGCGCGGAGTGACGCTATCCGCGGCGCAGGAACCGCTAAAATCCCCCCTGTCCCCCCTTCGCAAAGGGGGGAACGCTAGGCCGGTCCTTGAACGCAAGGCCGGGTCATTCGGCCTCGCCCAGGTACGCGGTGACGACCGCCGGGTTGTCCTGGATCTCCCGCGGGGTCCCGGTGGCCAGCATGGTCCCCAGGTTCAGCACGACGAGGGAATCGCAGATGTCCATGACCAGGTCCATATCGTGCTCGACCAGCCCGACGGTGACTCTCAGGTCGCGGATCCGCTTGATCAGGTCGGCGAGGTCGGCGGTCTCGCTGCTGTTGAGGCCGGCGGCGGGCTCGTCCATCAAAAGGAGCTTCGGCTTGAGAGCCATGGCGCGGGCGATCTCCAGAAGCCTCCCCTTCCCGAAGGAAAGGGTCCCCGCCTCGACGTTCTCCAGCTCCGGAATCCCGACGAATTCCAGCCATTTTCTCGCTTCTTCCCGGATCCTCCGCTCCTCGCTCATCTGCCAGGGCATCCGCAAGGCACAGGCGAATATCCCGCTCTTGCTCTGGGTATGGAGGCCGACCATGACGTTTTCCAGCACGGTCATCTTCCCGAACAGCTCGATGTTCTGGAAGGTCCGCACGAGTCCCAGGTAGGCGCGCTTCTCGGGGGGCCAGTTGGAGATGTCCTTGCCGTCCAAGAGCACGGCGCCCTCGGAGGGGGGATAGATCCCGGTGGCGATGTTGAAGAGGGTCGTCTTGCCGGCGCCGTTGGGGCCGATGATCCCGGTGATGGATCCCGGGACGATCTCGAAGGAGATCCCCTGCAGCGCGGTCAGGCCGCCGAAGCGTTTGCCGATGCCGGTGAGCTTAAGCATGGGACCCCCTGGCCGGCACGATCTTCCTGAAAAGTGCGGGAATGCCGCGCACCAGGCCGCCGGGGAGATAGATGGTCATGGAGATCAGCAACAGCCCGTAGACGATGATGTCCATGTCCTGGAAGGCCCGCAGCATCTCGGGAAGCAGGGTGAGGAGCAGCGCACCGAGGACGCTTCCGAACACGCTCCCGAGCCCGCCGATGACCACCATGGTCAAGAGTTCGATGGATACCGGGAAGCTGAAGGAAGTCGGCGAGATGAAGGTCATCACATGGCAGTAGAGGCTCCCTGCGATGGCGGAAATGAATGCCGACAGGGCGAAGACCTGCACCTTCATGAGCCGGGCGTTAACCCCCATCACGCGGGCGGCCACCTCGGAGTCGTGAATCGCACGCAGGCCGCGCCCAAAGCGGGAATTGACCATGTTCATCGCCAAAAGGATCGAGACCAGCGCGAAGCTCCAGACCAGGTAGTAGTTCTTGATATCGGAGTCGAAGACGAAGCTGCCGATGGAGAGGTTTTCGATTCCCGACAGGCCGGAGGGCCCGCCGGTGAGATCGACCGTCTCGTTGAAGGAGATGTAGGCGATCACCCCGACCCCCAGGGTGGCCATGGCTAGGTAGTGCCCCTTCAGGCGGAGCACCGGGAAACCGATGGCGAAGGCGAAGGCGGCCACCCCGACGGCCACCAGTGCCATGGCGAGCCAGGGATTGATGACGTACTGGGTGTTGAGGACGCCCGAACCGTAGGCGCCCAGCCCGAAGAAGGCCGCCTGGCCGAGGGAGATCTGTCCGGCGTACCCCAAAAGGAGGTTGAGCCCCAGGGCCAGCATGCTGTTGATGCCGACGAAGATGAGCACGTTGGTGAGATACCCCTTGGGAATGAAGAGGGGGATGGCCAGCACCACCACGGCGAAGAGCAGGAATTTGAGCTTGTCAGATTTCATAGTGAACCTATTGGCAGCCATCCTCCCCCGTCAAGGGAAGGAGTGGTGGGGGAGGACGTCTCTCACACCCGCTCCGTTTCCCCCTTCTTGAAGAGTCCCTGTGGCCGTATGAACAGGATCAGCAGCAGGATCAAGAAAGCGATGGCGTCCTTGTAGCCGGAAGAGATCCACCCGGCCCCCAGCGATTCGAGGGTGCCGAGGATGAGCCCGCCGAGCACGGTCCCGAGCCCGCTCCCCATTCCTCCCATGATCGCTGCGCAGAACCCTTTCAGACCGAGCATGACGCCGACGTCGTAGGCGGTCATGGTAAGGGGGGCGATGATCACCCCGGCCAGCGAGCCGAGGGCGGCGCTGATCCCGAAGGAGAGGAGCACCATGCGCCCGACGCTGATGCCGACCAGGTTGGCCGCCTTGCGGTTGAAGGAGCAGGCCCGCATCGCCTTGCCGGTGATGGTGTGGTGGAAGAAGAAGCGGTTCCCGGCGATGACCAGCAGCGTCACGCCGAAGATCCAGATGTGCTGGGGAAGCATGGTGGCGCCGGCGACCTCGATCGGGTCGTTACCGGAGAAGGCGGGAAGGGCCTGGGTGTCCTTTCCCCACAAGAGCATGACCAGCCCCCGGATCAGGATGCTGGCGCCGATGGTGATGATGATCAGGGCAAGCGGGGTGGCGTTCTTGAGCGGCCGGATGGCCAGCCGCTCGAAGACCACCCCCACAGCCGTGGTGCCCAGGATGGCGACGGCCACGGCTATGAGGATGGGGAGCTTGAAGGCCGTGATGCAGAAGATGGTGATCACTCCGCCCAGCATGACAAACTCACCCTGGGCGAAGTTGATGATCCCCGTCGAATTGTAGATGATGGCGAAGCTGAGACCTATCAGGGCGTAGATGGCACCGGTGGCGAGCCCCGATATGACGAACTGCATCGTTTCCTTTAAGAACTCCATGAACCCCTTCTTTACTTGACCAGCGTCCAGTTCTTCTTCTTGACTTCGACCAGGACGAAGGCGTCCTTGGTAAGACCTGCGTGGTCGCGGGCGGCGTAGTTGAACACGCCGCCGATACCGGCGAAGTTGCGGGTCGCCTCGAGCTGTTTCCTGATGGCGGCGGGATTGTCTCCGCCCCTTTCGATGGCGTACCTGAGCAGCATGACGGCATCCCAGGCATGGCCGCCGAAGTGGTCGCCTTCGGTCCGGTAGTGGTGCTGGTAATCCTTGATGAAGGACTGGAGCGACTTCTTCTGCTTGTCGTTTTTGGGGAGCAGGTCGGCAACCAGCACCTTCCCGGTCGGCAGACGGATCCCCTCGGCGGCATCGCCGGCAAGCTCGATGAACTTCTTGGAGGAGACGCCGTGGCTCATGTAGAGCGGGATGTTGATCCCGAGCTGCTTGGCGTTACGGGCGATGACGGCCGGGCCGGGGTTGGTGCCCCAGCAGATGATGGCCTGGGGATGAACGCCGCGGATCTTGGTCAGCTGGGCGGTCATGTCGGTATCTTTCGGGCCGTAGGTGTCGTCGGCCACGATCTGGATCCCGTAGCGGGAGGCCTGGGCCTTGAGCTGTTCGCGGCCGGAGGCGCCGAACCCGTCGGAGACGGTGAGAAGAGCGATCTTGGTCCTTCTCTCCTTCTTGAGCTGCTCGTAGATACGGGCGACGGCGAGGCTGTCGTTCTGGGCGGTCTTGAAGACCCAGGGCTTCACCGGCTCGGTGATCTTGATGGCGGCGGCGCAGGAGATGAGGGGAACCTGGGCCTTCTCGACCACGGGAATGACCGCCATGGTCTCACCCGAGGTGCTGGGGCCGATGATGGCCACCACCTGGTCGTTCTTGATCAGCTTGTTGGCAAGCTGGACGGCCTTGGTGGAGTCGCCGCCGGTGTCGTAGGCGATCAGTTCGATCTTCCGCCCCTTGATGCCGCCGACCCGGTTGATCTCGTCGACGACCATCTGGGCGGTGTTACGCTCGGGCTCGCCGAGGAAGGATGCGGGACCGGTGACCGAAAAGAGAGCGCCGATCTTGATGGGAGCTGCGGCCATTGCGGCCGAGGCCATGCAAAACACGAAGAATGAAACAAGAGCTACGGTGATGAGTTTTTTCACGTACTTCCCCCTTTCATTTCATTGCCGTTACCGTTTACCCCTCCCCCCAGCCGGCAACCGGGTGGCGCCCTGCGATGATGACGGTTCCATCGCCGCCGGAAGAGCGTCCCCCCCTTTGGCAAAGGGGGGACAGGAGGGATTTGCCTTGGTTGCTAGTGAACGATGGCCCAGGTCCCCTTGTCGATGCGAACCATCTCGAAGGCGGAGAGATCGAGGCCGTTGTGGTCGCCGGCACTGATGTGGAAGATGCCGGAGACACCGGCCAGCTTGCCACCTTTCTCGATGCCGTCGCGGATCTGGGCCGGGGTGGCGGCACCTTTGGCAAGGGCGCCGGCCACCAGCTGGAAGCCGTCCCAGGCGTAGCCGCCGAAGGTCGACGGCTCCACGCCGTAAGCCTTCTTGTAGGAATCGGCGTACCCTTTGAGGACCTTGGCCTGGGGATCCTTCTTGCCCAGGAGGTTGTACACGGTGAGCTTGCCGGCAGGAAGCATCAGCCCCTGGGCGGCTTCGGGACCGGCCAGTTCGATGAACTTCTTGGAGGCGACGCCGTGGCTCTGGTAGAGCTGGGTCTTCATGCCAAGCTGGTGCATGTTGCGGGTGATGACGGCCGGCCCGGGGTTGGTACCCCAGCAGATGATGGCGTCCGGCTTGGCCGACTTGATCTTGGTGAGCTGCGGAGTCATGTCGGTGTCTTTCGGCGAGTAGACCTCGTCGGCCACGATCTTGAACCCTTTCTTGGCGGCCATCTGTTTGAGCTGTTCGCGGCCCGAGGCCCCGAAGGAGTCGGAGACGGTGATGATCGCGATATTCTTCTGCTTCAGCTTGGCGGCCTGGTTGAGGATCTTCTCGGCGGCCACGTGGTCGTTGGCCGGGGTCTTGAAGACCCACCTCTTCACCGGCTCGGTGATCTTGATCCCGGCGGCGCAGGAGATCAGCGGGATCTGCTCCTTCTCGACGAGCGGGATGATGGCCATGGTCTCCCCGGTGGTGGAGGGGCCGATGATGGCGACGACATGGTCGTTCTTGATCAGCTTGTTGGCGAGCTGAACCGCCTTGGTGACGTCACCGCCGGTGTCGTAGGAGAAGAGTTCGATCTTGCTCCCCCTGATCCCGCCCTTGGCGTTGATCTCCTTCACGAGAAGATCGAGGGTGTTCTTTTCCGGTTCACCCAGGAACGACGCCGGACCGGTCACCGAGAAGAGCGCCCCGATCCGGATCGGACCTGCGGCGAACGCGGTGGCGGCGGTGCAGATAGCCACCAGAAAACATCCAACAGCAAATAACCTTTTCATTCGACAAGCCCCCCTGTCCTTTTAGTTAAACAGCGTTTTGATACTGCCAAACTAAGGTTTTAGAGGTCCCCCTCCAGTCAGGGGGCTCGTCGATGGTTCCCCCTGTCTAGAGGAGAACTTCCGCCTCGATTATCAACCGGCTGCCGCCGGAGCAGCCGCAATGCACTACATGCTGTACAGCCTTTCCCCCGGGAGCACGGTGAAGCCGTTGCCGGCCAGAGCGGAAAGAGCCTTCTCCGTCTCGTCGAAACGGAAGATCATGACGGCGTTCTCGCCGCAGCGTTCGACGAAGGCGTACATGTACTCGACGTTGATGCCGTCCTTGTCGAGCGCCTGGAGGATGTCGGCGAGCCCGCCGGGACGGTCCGGGATCTCGACCGCCACCACGTCGGTCTTGCTGACGGTGAAACCCTTCTCCTTCAGGACCAGCTTGGCCTTCTCGGTATCGTTCACGATCAGGCGCAGGATTCCGAAGTCGGAGGTATCTGCCAGGGAAAGGGTACGGATGTTGATGCCGGCGTCTCCCAGGATGCGGGTAACCTCGGCGAGCCTGCCGAACTTGTTTTCGATGAAGATGGAGATCTGTTCCACGTGCATGACTATCCCCCTTTTGGCTTTGATCGGAATTGAAGTTACCTCCCCCCTTGTCAAAGGGGGGGCGGTGGGGATTTGCCTCGAATCAAATCCCCCTAAATCCCCCTTTAACAAGGGGGACTTACCTACAAAGGAATTCTAAGGATCTTCGCAACTACGCCTTCGGCCTGTTGTCGATTACCCTTTTGGCCTTCCCTTCGCTTCTCGTGATGCTCTTCGGCTCGACCAGGCGGACGCGGCAGGTGACGCCGAGCATCTCCTTGATCTGCTTCTCGATGCGGGCGGAGAGAGCCTGCAGGTGCTTGACCTCGTCGGAGAAGAGATCCTCGCCCACCTCGACCTGGACCTCCAGGGTGTCAAGGTTGTCCTTTCTCTCCACGATCAGCACGTAGTGCGGCTCGACCCCTTCCACCCCCATCAGGATGGACTCGATCTGGGACGGGAAGACGTTAACGCCGCGGATGATCAGCATGTCGTCGCTTCTGCCGCTCATGCGGGCGATGCGGGCGTGGGTGCGGCCGCAGGCGCACGGCTCGTAGGTGAGCGAGGTGATGTCCCGGGTCCGGTAGCGAAGAAGCGGGATCCCCTCCTTGGTGATGGTGGTGATGACCAGCTCGCCCTTCTCGCCGGCCGGCAGCACCTCGCCGGTCTCCGGGTTGATGATCTCGGGGATGAAGTGGTCCTCCCAGATATGGAGCCCCTTCTTCGCCTCGCAGCACTCGATGGCGACCCCCGGCCCCATGATTTCGGAGAGGCCGTAGATGTCCACCGCGGAGAGGTTGAGTTTCCCTTCGATATCGGCCCGCATCGCCTCCGACCACGGCTCGGCGCCGAAGATGCCGACGCGAAGCTTCAGGTCGCGGAAGTCGATCCCCTCCTCGCGGGCGGCTTCCGCCATGAAGAGGGAGTAGGACGGGGTGCAGGTCAGGACGGTGGAACCGAAGTCCTGCATGATCATGATCTGTTTCTTGGTGTTCCCCCCGGACATGGGGATGACGGAGGCGCCCAGCTTTTCGGCGCCGTAGTGGGCCCCGAGGCCGCCGGTGAAGAGACCGTAGCCGTAGGAGTTATGGATGATGTCGCCCTTGTGGACCCCGGCCGCCACGAAGGAGCGGGCCATCAGCTCGCTCCAGGTGTCGATGTCTTTCTGGGTGTAGCCGACCACCGTCGGCTTGCCGGTGGTACCGGAGGAGGCGTGGATGCGGACGATGTCCTCCATCGGCACCGCAAAGAGCCGGTACGGGTAGGAGTCGCGCATGTCCTGCTTGTAGGTGAAGGGAAACCGGCGCAGGTCTTGGAGGCTCTTGATGGAATCGGCGGTGAGACCGGCCTTGGCGAGCGACTCGCGGTAGAAGGGAACGTTCTCCTGGACCCTGGCCACCATGGACTTCAGCCTCTTAAGCTGCAGCGCCTCGAGCGCTTCCCGGGGCAGGGTCTCGAATTCCTCGTTGAAATACATGGCGCACTCCCTAAAAAACAGTCTTTTTCTTCGCCAATCCAAGGTCATCGCCCGTTCAAAAAGGTTCATCGGGGCAACCAGGAAAAGCTGTCGAACAAGGTCCCCCCCTTGTCAAAGGGGGGACAGGGGGGATTTGAAGCTCAGGGTAAAGAGGCAATCCCCCCGAATCCATCTTTAAAAAGGGGGGACTATCCGGCTAGGACAGCGACCGGCCCACCTGGAAAGCCTTGAGGTTGACCTCCAAAGCCTTCTTGGGGACCATCTTCTCGATCGACTCCAGCCAGAACTTCTCCTCGATGTGCATCCGCTTCGACACCGCACCCAGCAGCACGATGTTGGCGGCGCGAGCGTTACCCGCCTCGATGGCCAGCTGCTGGCCGTCCACCAGGAGAAAGTCCGGGAACCTGGCGGAGATCTTCCCGGCGAGATCGGCGGGGTAGCTCTCCTGTCCCATCAGCACGGAAGGAGGCGGAATGCAGAGATCGTTGGCGATCACCGCGGCGCCCTCTTTCAAAAGCGGCAGCGAGCGGTAGCTCTCCATCAGCTCAAAGCCGAACAGGATGTCGGCCTCCCCTTCGGGAACGATCGGGGAGAAGACCTCCTTGCCATAACGGACGTGGGAGACGACCGAACCGCCGCGCTGCGACATGCCATGGATCTCGCTCTTCTTGACGTCGAAACCGGCCAGCATGCAGGTCTCGGAAAGCACCTCGGCGGCCAGCAGGATACCCTGCCCGCCCACCCCTACCAGGAGGATATTGGTTATCTTGTCGCTCATTTCGCCTCCTGAATCGCGTTGAACTTGCAGAGCTGGCGGCAGACTTCGCAGCCATTGCACAAGAGCGGATCGATGTGTGCCTTACCCTTCTTCTCGCCAGGGGTTCCCACCCACTCGATGGCGGGGCAGCCGATCTTGAGGCAGGCGCGGCAGCCGCTGCAGGAATCCGGCTCTACGGCGAGGGTCCCCCCTTTGACGAAGACCCCTTCGCGCTTGATGAGGACGCACGGCTGGTTGGTGATGATGACCGAGGTCTCCGGCCGCTCCATCTCCTCGGCGATCGCCTTCTGGCACTCGTCGAGGTCGTGCGGGTTGACGCCGCGCACGTGCTTCACGCCGATGGCCTTGCAGAGCATGTGCAGGTCGACCGCGTTGGTCGGGTCGTCCATCAGGGTGTGGCCGGATGCCGGGTTGTCCTGGCGGCCGGTCATGGCGGTGATCCGGTTGTCGAGGATGATGACGGTAGCGGCGCCCTTGTTGTAGACCATGTCCATGAGGCCATTGACGCCGGTATGGAGGAAAGTCGAATCGCCGATCACCGCGACCACCTTCTTCTGCTCCTCGGGGGGCAGAACCTTGACCGCGCCGGTAGCCATCCCGATGGAGGCCCCCATGCAGATGCAGGTGTCCATGGCGGAAAGGGGCGGCATGAAGCCCAGGGTGTAGCAGCCGATGTCGCCGGTGACGTAGGCCTTGAGTTTATTCAGGGAGTAGAAGACGCCGCGGTGCGGGCAGCCCGGGCACATGTTGGGGGGACGCCCCGGAAGCTTCTCGGGAGCCACCGGCTCCTGCTCGGGGAGACCGAAGCCCCTCCGGATCCTGCCGGGAGTGAGCTCGCCGCAGATGGAGAGAATCTCCTTGCCGGTCACGGCGATGCCGGCCGCCTTTACCTGCTCCTCGATGAAGGGATCGAGCTCCTCCACCACGTAGAGCTTGTCGACCTTGGAGGCGAACTCCCTGATCAGCTCCATGGGGAGCGGGTGTACCATACCGAGTTTCAGAACCGATGCCTCGGGGAGCACTTCGCGGACGTACTGGTAGCTGACCCCGGCGGTGATGATCCCCATCGAGGTGGAACGCATCTCGGTCCGGTTGATCGGCATGGAGCAGCCGTCCTGGCCGAGCTTCACCATGCGGTCTTCCACGACGTAGTGGCGGCCGCGGGCGTTGCCGGGGAGCATGACGTACTTCGGCGCGTTTCTGACCAGCTTCGGCTCGGGGAGGTCCCCCTGCCTCTGCCCCAGTTCGACCACCGACTTGCTGTGGGAGATACGGGTGGTGGTCCGGAGCATGACCGGGGTGTCGTACTTCTCGGAGATCTCGAAGGCAAGCTTGGTGAACGCCAGGCACTCCTGGGAGTCGGAGGGCTCGAGCATGGGCACCTTGGCGAACTTCGCGTAGTTGCGGTTATCCTGCTCGTTCTGGGAGGAGTGGAGCTCCGGGTCGTCGGCGGTAACCAGCACCAGGCCGCCGTTTACTCCCACCCCGGTGTAGGAAAGGGTGAAGAGCGGGTCGGCGGCGACGTTGACACCGACGTGCTTCATGGTGACGATGGATCTCGCTCCGGCGAAGGAAGAGCCGATCCCCACCTCGAGGGCAACCTTTTCGTTGGGGGCCCAGGAGGAGTTGATCTCGCGGTAGCGGATGATGTTTTCAAGAATCTCGGTGGAGGGGGTTCCAGGGTAGGCGCAGGCGACCCTGACGCCGGCCTCGTAGGCCCCTCGTGCGATGGCCTCATTACCAGAAAGTATTTCCTTCATTGAGTACCTATTTCCTTGTAAGACGATTTGCTGAGTCGGCGAAATATACAGGACTACCGCTTTGACTGTCAACTGCTTTCTAGAACATCGTTCAATACTTAGACCGCTTCTTGACGGGTTCTTTACTCTCTTCAAACACTTAACAGAGAAGGGAGGAGATGGGTCGAATCTCATTGTTCCATCAAAACTTATTCACCCTCCTTAAACACAGTTTCATTCCCCCAAACCGCCTCCAACCTCTAGCTAAGTCGAAGCCCCAAAACGCCCCATCCTTCGACTACCGCCCCCTAAGATTTCCCCCCCGCCGGGCCGGCGTGAGCGATGAAACGAATAAGGTATAATGAATCCAGCCCCGGCAGTGCAAAGTGGCCGGAGGCTTTGCGGAGGACATCATGACATTTCTTTTCCATTGGCTGATCCGGGCGCTCGCCATCATCATCACCGCCTATCTCTTGCCGGGAGTGAGGCTCTCCGGCTTCTTCGCCGCCCTGGTAACCGCGCTGGTGCTCGGCTTGGTCAACACCTTCATAAAACCGATCATCCTGTTGCTGACCCTCCCCTTCAACATCCTTACCCTGGGACTGCTCACCTTCGCGATCAACGCGTTCATGATCCTTCTGACCAGCGCCGTCGTTCCCGGCTTCCAGGTCACCGGCTTTTTCTGGGCCCTCATCTTCAGCCTCGTGCTGGCGGTGATCAACTTCGCCCTCGGCACGATGATCTTCTGAGCCGCTCCCATGACCACCGGCGCCATCCGCATCGGCACCTGCTCCTGGACGGAATCCGAAGGGGGAGAGGCCGGCACCTTCGGGGTCGAGAGCCCGCACGACCGCCTGGCACGCTACGCCGAGCGGTTCGACACCGTCGAGGTCGACAGCAGCTACTACGCCCTCCCCGCCCCGTCCATGATCCGTGCCTGGCTGGAACGGACTCCGCCGGGTTTTCTCTTTCACGTCAAGGCGTACGGGGCGCTGACCGGCCACGGCATCGATCCTTCCCGCCTCCCGCCGCAACTAAAAAGCCTGGCCGTCTCCCCTTCCCTGCTCCCCGAAGCAGCGATGCTTGCCAACTCTTCCGCGGATCGCGAACTGGTCCGGATCTCGGACCCGGTGGCCCTGCGGGAGGTGGCCGACGCCTTTTGCGAGGTACTCCAGCCGCTGCGGGAGGCAGGAAAACTCGGCTTCATCGTCTTCCAGTATCCCCCCTGGTTCACCTGCAAAAGCGCCAACCGCGACTACGTCCTGTACTGCCAGGACATGATGAAAGCCTTTCCCATCGCCGTGGAGTTTCGGCATGGAAGCTGGCTGACCACGCCCCGCGCCCCCGGCACCCTCTCCTTTCTCAGGGAAAACCGGATCTCCTACATCGCCTGCGACGAACCCCAGTACGGCAACCTCACCACCGTACCGTTCCTGCCGGACCTCACCACCAAGGTGGCCTACCTGCGGCTGCACGGCAGGGACAGCGAGGGGTGGGCGGGGCATGCACTAAGCCGGGAAATGTATAGCTACGGCGAAAACGAGCTCCGCCTCTTCGCCAACCACGCCACCCGCCTGGCCCGAAAGGCACGGACCGTCTTCGTCATGTTCGCCAACTGTCATGGGGGGCACGGACTAAGAAACGCACTGACAATGAAAACCATCTCTAACTGACGATGGGCAGGGTTTTCTCTCAAAAACCGGCACTGAATGGCGACCTAATTCGTTTTATTTAGACATTGCAACACCTTAAAAGGTGTTATATAGTGGCCGCGCAATTGTGGGCCATGACTCCTGACAATGCGGCAGCCGCTCTTTTTGCCGGCTTGTCGGGACCACCTTTCACGCTGCCCGCTCCGGCGGACACCAAAGAGAACACTTCATGATTTTCCAACTCAAAAGACGACTAGCCGCACTGGCAGAGGCCATAAGAAGGCCATCCGACTCCGCCTATGACCAGGAAGGCTTCTCACTGATAGAGATGGTGGTGGTCGTTGCCATCATCGCAATTCTCGCGTCCCTGGCGATACCGGCCTATTCCCAGATCGAGGACCTCGCCCGCAATGCCAGGGCCGTGGTCGAGATACGGGAAATGGAACATGCCATCGCCGCCTACTCGATCGAGCACGGTGGCGTGTACCCGACCACCCTGGCGGACATCGGCCGCCCCAATGCCATCGACCCGTGGGGCGCACGCTACGTTTACTCTGATTTCAAGCCCCCCAACGATGCCCCCCGACTGGGCTCCATCGGATCCAGCGACGACCAATGGAACACTGACTTCGACCTGTACAGTCTCGGCACCGACAGCGACTCCAAGGCCAGCAACTTCATCGACCCATCCACCCAAAACGATGTCATCCGTGCCGGCAACGGCGCCTACTGTGGCTTGGCCAGAGACTTCTAACCATCGATGCGGCGACCGCCGCGCCGATCAGCATCCTTTACAGAAGGTAATCGATTTATGACGTGCAACTGCCCAAAATGTCACGCAACCATAGAGCTCGACCTTCCCGAAGTGACCGAACAGGGGACTTCTGCCACCTGCCCCTCTTGCAACGCAAGCTTCAACATCTACCGGGAATCGTTTGGCGGCCGCGCCTTCCGGAAATCGGCCGAACTCTCCTGCGCTAACTGCGGAGAACAGCTCGGGCCGGAGAACCACTGCCGGACCTGCGGAGCCCCCTTCCCCGACTACGTAGTAGCGGGGCTGGGTCGCCGCAAGGCCGTCCGCAAGGTCACCAAGCTCGAACTGAAGTCCAACCCTTTCCAGAGAAAGGTAAAGTACAAGCCGACGCTCCCTACCCTGGACGAGGCGATGAACCTGGAAGGCGGGGCCAGGAAGAAAACGCAAGCAGCCAGCGAAGGCTTGACCAAAGGAAAGAAGATCGCCATCGCCCTCCTCGTGGTGGCCGTCATCGCCCTCGGGGGGGCCGGCTTTTACTTCAAGAAGAAAGCCGAGGACAACTACATCAAGAACTTCGCCCAGGCCACCTACGCCGTTCAACTGGGCGCCGACAAGTGCCGGAAGGTCAGCCAGAAACTCGCCGCCGACTGGAAAGCAAAGAACGACGCGGGGCAGCCGTTTACCCCCCGCATCGGCATCACGGACGAAAAGGACCTCGGCATCATCTCCGACAGAATCACCGACCTCAAACACTCCATGTCGAGAGAGCCGGGCAAGTTCGAGGGATGTACCGACAAGCTCGGTAAAATCGAGGCCCCCTACAACAAGATGAAAAACATGGTCCTCAATCCCGGCAACTCGCTGCCAGCCTTCATAGACTCGGCCAACAAGCTGGACGCCGAATACAACGCCGGCGCGAGCGACTTCAAGGGGAGCATCCCCACCGAGGCCCTGGATCGTCTGCGCCAGGCATCCCAGCACTACATTGGGCTCAGGACGCTCTTCAAGTAGGGCAGAAAAATAGCGCCGCCGCCCTCTCACCGGGGGGACCGACTCGAGACTTTTCCGCTTAAGGAAAGCGATAAAAAAAGGGAGCTCCCCACCGGGAGTTCCCTTTTTCGTTCCGTCAGCTAAAGCCGATTGCTAGCCGGAGGCTTAGACTCCCGCCAAGATGTCGTTGACCACCACCCCCGCCATGGTCAGCCCGAAGATGGAGGGGATGAACGACACGCTCCCCAGGATCACCCGCCGGTGCTCACACGAAAAGCGCTGGTCGTCCTTATTGGGACAGATGCAGTTCCCCTTGCACCCGCCATCCTTGATCGCCTGCTCACGGTATTCCTCGGTCGAATACACCACCTTCACCCCGTCCGCCACCCCCTGCTTCTTCAGGAGCTTGCGGACCGAGCGGGCCATCCGGCACTTGGTGGTCTGCGAGATGTCGGCCACCTTGATGAGGGTGGGATCGAGCTTGGAGGCCGCCCCCATGCTGGAGACGATCGGGATTCCCCTCTCCTTGCAGGTGCGGATCAGGTGGAGCTTGCTGGTGATGTGGTCGATGGCGTCGACCACGTACTGGTAGCGGTCGGAAAGGAGGAACTCGCTGTTTTCAGCCGAGTAGAAGTCCTGGTAGGGAACGACCTCGCAGTCGGGGTTGATGAGCCGCATGCGATCGGCCATGACGAGTGCCTTGGCCTTGCCGACGGTGCCGTCCATCGCGTGCAGCTGGCGGTTGACGTTGGTCAGGCAGATCTCGTCGAAGTCGACGATGACCAGCCGGCCCACACCGGCGCGGCAGAGGGCTTCGGCTGCGTAGCTCCCCACCCCGCCCAGCCCGAAGATGGCGACGGTGGAGTTCTTGAGTTTATCGAGCCCCTGCGGGCCGATAAGAAGTTCAGTACGGGAAAAGCGATGCAGGTGTGACATGTGGATCCTTCGGCGAGTTAATGGATTGCCGGGGGGCAGGCCGCGGCATATTCCCGGAGTATCGCACAAGCGGCACTTCTCATGAAAGAGAAAGTTGCACAAGGGGACTGGCACCGCCAGGCGCCTGTCCCCCACTCCCTTATTAGTGTTACCAATCCAGCCGCTGGTCCATCTGCAGGGCCGGCTCGCCGGAGGCAGGCTTCCCGACCACCTTGGCAGGCACACCGGCCACCGTTGCGTGCGGAGGGACCTCCTGCAGGACGACGCTGCCGGCGGCGACCTTGGAGCAGTCCCCAACCTTGATGTTCCCGAGGATTTTGGCCCCGGCGCCGATGAGGACGCCATAGCCCACCTTCGGGTGCCGGTCCCCGCTCTCCTTCCCCGTCCCCCCCAGGGTGACCTCGTGGAGCATGGAGACGTCGTCACCGACGACCGCGGTCTCCCCGATCACCACGGAGGTGCCATGGTCGATGAGGATCCCCTTCCCGATCAGCGCCGCCGGATGGATGTCCACCGCGAAGACCTCGGAGATACGGTTTTGTAGAAAGAAAGCCAGCGGGCGGCGCTCACTTTTCCAGAGCCAGTGGGCGATCCGGTAGGCCTGCAGGGCATGGAACCCCTTGTAGTGCAGAAACGGCTGGGCCAGCCCCTTGGCGGCTGGATCCCGCTCGAGCACCGCGGTGAGATCCCTCCTGACGGCCACCCTGATCTCCTCGGAGGAGGCGAACGCCTGGTTGGCCACATCTCGTAGCGACATCGAGGAGAGATAGGGAGAGGCGAGTTTTCCGGCCAGGTGGTAGGAGAGCGCGTCTTCAAGGGTCTTGTGGTTCAACACGGCGGCGAACAGGTAACTGGCGAGCATCGCTTCGGAGCGGGCCATTTCGACCACCTCGTTGCAAAGCTTTTCCCATACCGGATCCCCGGCCGACTCCTCCTGCTTCTGCATGGCTCCCTCCCGGTCATTCTCAATAGTTACTGACGAAAGTCTATCTCCCTTAAAGTGGCAGGGCAAATATCCTCATGAAAGCTGCTCTCCCTTGGGATGCACCGCCGGCTCGCACGCCGACTGCAGCCCGGCGGCTACTTCCGGCATGATTCCCAACCTGCGGTAGATGGGGTGCACCATCGCCCTCAGCCCCGGAAGCCTGAAAGAGAAGATGAGCGCTCCCAAGAGGCAGGCGGCGCCGCCGATCTGGACGGTGATCGGGGCTCCGAGCCGGGCGGCCACGGCTCCCGCGAAGAGCGAACCGAACGGGGTCATCCCCATGAAGGAAACGGTGAAGAGACTCATCACCCTCCCCCGCTTGTCGTCCTCGACGATGGTCTGGAGAATGGTGTTGCTGGAGGCGACCTGGACCATGGCGCCGAAACCGGCGGGAAGCAGCATGAGGAGCGAGAGCCACTGCGAATGGGAAAAGGCGAACCCGGCGATGCCGAGCCCGAAGAGCGAGCAGGCGATCACGATCAGGCGGCCGAGGCCGAGCACCGTGCTCCGGGTCGCCAGATAGACGGTCCCGGTGAGCGCCCCGACGCCTGCCGCCCCCATCAGGAATCCGAAGGTATGCGGGCCGCCGTGGAGGACGTCCTTGGCGAAAACCGGCATCAGCACAGCGTACGGCATTCCCATCAGGCTGATGAGGGCCAGCAGCAGCAACAGGTCGCGGATAGGCGGAAACTTCACGGCATAGGCAATCCCCTCCCGCAGTTCGTGCAGCACCGACTTCTCTTTCGGGCGCACCGGGCGCGGGGTAATCCTCATGAGGATCAGGGAGAGAAGCACGGCCAGGTAGCTTACCGTGTTGATAGCGAAGCAGGCCCCCTCCCCCATCGCCGAGATCATCATACCGGCCAGCGACGGACCGATCAGCCGCGCCGCGTTGACCATGGACGAGTTGAGCGCGATGGCGTTGGCGAGCGCCTCCTTCTCCTCGACCATCTCGATCACGAACGATTGCCGGATCGGGATATCGCAGCCGTTCACGACCCCGAGCACGAGACTCAGCACGACCAAGTGCCAGACCTGGATGGTCCCGGAGAAGACGAACAGGGTGAGGACCAGCGCCTGGAGCATGGCGAGGCTTTGGGTGGCGATCAGGAGGCGGCGGCGGTTCCAGCGGTCGGCGAGCACCCCCGCGAAGGGGGAAACGACGAAGGTGGGGATCTGGCTGGTGAACCCGATGGTACCCAAGAGGAGCGCGGAGCCGGTCAGGCGGTAGACCAGCCAGCTCATGGCCACCTGCTGCATCCAGGTCCCGATCAGGGATACGCTCTGCCCGAAGAAAAAGAGCCGGTAGTTACGGTAGGAGAAAGCGCGCAGGAGGGCGTACCGGTAAGCCCCTTTCAGCCGCAAGTCGTTATTATCCATAAATTGGTGACGCCTATTTCGCCCCCTCGTAAAGGGCATCCGCTTCCTTTTCGGAAAGCTTGATCCCCTGGCGATCGAGAATCACTCCGGAGACCAGCCACAGCTGCGTGATGGCGTTGTTGTAATCGACCAGGGCCTGGATCTCGTTTCCCTGCGCGGCAACCAGGTCGTTTTCCACGTCGAAGACATCCTTGGCGGTGGCAAGTCCCACCGCATTGCGCTTTTGGAAGGCCCTCAGGCGCTCCTCCGCGTAGGCCCTCCCGCGCGAGGTCACCTCGATCTGCTTGTAACTTGCCTCTACCAGCCTGAGCGCCGCCCTCACGTCGTTGACCACCCCGGATTCGAGGCTCTGCAGCTGCGTCTTGGCCTGGTCGACGGCCAGCTTGGCCCTGATGTAGTCGTTCTCCGCCGCCCGGTTGCCGATCGGGTAGCTGAACTGCAGTCCCACCCCCCAGACCGGATCGTCGGCACTGATCGTTTTCTGGTAGCTGCGGAGAAAACTCTGGGCAAAGCCCGCGGTACCGACGTTGGCGGTCAGGTTGAGATCGGGACGGGTGCGGTTTCTCGCCACCCGCTGCTGCAGATCGTTGATCCTGATTGAGACCCGTTGCGCGGAGAGCTCGGGCCGGTTCTCCAGTGCGTCGCGCACCGCCTGCGCCTCGGGCACCTGGTACGGTTCCCGGTACGGCCGGTCAACCAGCACGAGGTCGCGCCCCGCCGGCAGCTGCAGCTCGAGCCGGAGGAGATCCATCTGGTCCCTCACGGCACGCTCGGCATCGATGACCGCCTTCTCCCTGGTGGCCACACTGAACTCGGCGCTCAGGATCTCCATGGCAGGCAACACCCCGGCCTTGACCCTCCCCTTGGTTTCCACCAGGATCCGGTTGGCCAGGGCCAGCGCGGTCCGCTGCACCGCCAGGACTTCCTGGAAGTTGTACAGCTTGAGATAATCGCTGCGGACCTGGGCGACGGTGGCGCTCAACTTGGTCCGGAAACGGTCCAGGTCCCCTTCCTTGGTGAAGCGGGCCACGTTGATGTTGAGCTCGGTGGCTTCCTTGCCGAAGTTGCGCAAAAGAGGCTGAGTGACGCTGAAGTTGGTCCCGCTGGAGAAATAGCTCGCCGAGTTGCTGACGTAGCCCGAGTTGGCGTTGACGCCGACCGATCCGCCTGTGGAGAGGAGTTGGCTGACACCGGCAGTGCCGTTGACCTGATCCACGATGAAGGGCTGGAAATTGAAGGTATTGGGGCTGGCGGTCCGGGTGTAGTCGACCGAGGCGGTGACCAGCGGGTCGAAGATCCCCTCGTTGCGCCGGATATCGGCCTCGCCCATGGCCGGATTGTAGAGCTCGACCTTGAGATCGAGGTTCCGTTCGACGGCGAGCTTGACGGCGTCGGCAAGGCCGAGGTTGACTACCGTCCCGCCCGGGGCGTTGGCTTGAGCGTTGGCCGGGGTGATGGTTTGAGTGTTAGCCGGGGCGGTGGCAGTGGCGTCGGCTGGGGCGTACACGGGGGCGTATGCGGGAGCCTGCGTCGTGGTCGCGGTCTGGTTCGCGGTCGAAGCCGCGGCCGGACTCGCAGTCTGAGCCCACAGCGGCCGCGTGGCGCCCATCGACAGGCAAAGAAGCAGCAGGGCCGTGACTCGGCGGGAAATCCTCATCAAAGATCCTTTCTTACCCCCGCACGGCGCGGGTGATTGGCATGGACGATCACTCATATCTTAGCGCATCTATCGGGTTTAGGGAGGAAGCCTTGCGGGCGGGGTAGAACCCGAAGAACACGCCGACCCCGGCCGAAAAGAGGAACGCGATCAGGATGGTATGGACGGAGACCAGCGTGGGCCAGCCGACGAGAGCGGCCACCAGGTGCGCACCGGCCACCCCGACAAGGATCCCGAGGAGACCGCCGAAGGTGGTGAGGAGCACCGCCTCGGTCAGGAACTGCAGGAGGATGTCCCGCTGCTTGGCCCCGATGGCGATCCGGATGCCGATCTCGCGGGTCCGTTCGGTGACCGAGACCAGCATGATGTTCATGATCCCGATCCCCCCGACCACGAGCGAGATCGAGGCCACCGCGCCGAGAAGCATCGACATGACCTTCGAGGACTGTTCCGAGACGGCCAGTATTTCCGAAAGGTTGCGGATCATGTAGTCCGGCTCCCGGGAAGGGCCGACCCGGTGCCGCTGATTCAAAAGCGCGGTCACCTCTTCCTCGGCCTTTTTCAGCACCTCGGCGCTCTTGGCCTGGATCATCAGGGCGCCCACCGTGTTGGGGAACTGGCCGCCTATGAGTTTACGCTGGGCGGTCGTCAGGGGCACATAGATGATGTCGTCCTGATCCTGCCCCTGGGGAGACTGCCCCTTGCGGTCCAGCAGCCCCACCACGGTAAAGGGGATCTTCCTGACCCGGATGACCTTCCCAACCGGATCGGTGTCGCCGAAGAGGTTCTCGGCCACCGTCTGCCCGATCAGGCAGTACTTGGTGGCGCCGTCCACGTCGGACTGGGTGAAGTTTCGCCCGCTGATGACCGCCCAATCCCGCACGACCAGCATCTCCGGGGTGACCCCGGTGATAACCGTCGACCAGTTCTGGTTCCCGTAGACCACCTGGCCCGAGCCGCGCACGGTCGGGGCAACCTGGGCCACCGACGGACACTCGGACCTGATCGCCTTGGCGTCGTCGTAGGTGAGGGTCTGGGTGGCGCCCGATCCGGAGCGCATGCCGCCGCTGGTCACCGAACCGGGCAGCACCAGCAGCAGGTTGGAGCCGATAGAGGCGATCTGGTCCGAGATCATCTTGCTCGCCCCGGCCCCGATGGCGACCATGGCGATGACGGCGGCGATCCCGATGATGATCCCGAGCATGGTCAAAAGGGCGCGCATCTTGTTGACCCTCAGGGCACGCAGGGCGATCCGGAAACTCTGCAGGAAGGTCGTCATGAAGCCACCTCCCCCTTGGGAACCGTCAGCGGGACGTGAGAGATGTCGCTCACCACCACGCCGTCGCGGAAGACGATGTGACGGCTGGTGAATTCCGCCACCTCCGGCTCGTGGGTCACCATGATGATGGTGATCCCCTGCCGGTTCAGCTCCTGAAAAATGGACATGATCTCCACCGTGGTCCTGGTGTCGAGGTTACCGGTCGGCTCGTCGGCCAGGATGATGGAGGGCTCGTTCACCAGGGCGCGCGCGATGGCCACCCGCTGCTGCTGCCCCCCGGAGAGCTGACTGGAATAGTGCCCTTCCCGGCCGCCCAGCCCCACCCGCTCGAGTGCCGCAAGGGCGCGCGACCTCCGCTCGGCCGCGGGTACCCGTCCATAGAGCAGCGGAAGCTCCACGTTCTCCCGGGCGGTGGTCCTCGCCAGCAGGTTGAACCCCTGGAACACGAAGCCGAGTTTGCGGTTGCGGATCTCGGCCAACTGGTTGCGGGAAAGATCCCCGACCCGCACCCCGTCCAGGAGGTAATCGCCGCGAGTGGGGACGTCGAGACACCCGAGGATATTCATGCAGGTCGACTTGCCGCTTCCGGAGGCCCCCATAATGGCGACGAACTCGCCACTGGATACCGAGAAGGAAACGCCTTTCATCGCCTCCACCTTCTCGTCACCCATGGTGTACACCTTGGCGACATCGCTCAGACGCACCACTTCGCTCATCTAGAACCTCGGTCCCATCGGCGAACCCATCCCCGGCTTTTTACCCTTGGTGATCTGCTCGACAATCACCTCGTCGTTCTCCTTGAGCTGTCCGGAGGCAACCTCGGTAAAGCCGGAATCGGAGATGCCGGTGGTGATGGAAACCGGCCGGGGGTCCCCCTCGGGAGTCAGGAGATAAACCTTCTGGACTGCCTGCATCGATCTCGCACCGCCGCGCCCGGGCATACCGGCCATGCCGCCCGGTCCGGCGGGAGCAGTTGCGCCGCTTCCGGCGGGTCCGGCGGGTCCGGCGATTCCGGCGGGTCCGCCATGGCCAGCGGAACCTTCCCGGCCACTCGCCTTGTCACCCTCCGCGGAACCTTTCCCTTCAGATGCAGCTTTGCGGTCCTTCCCGCCCTTCTGGTCCTTGCCCGTTTTGGGCTTAAAGCGTAGGGCGGCATTGGGGACCTTCAGGACATCCTCCTTGCTCTGGGTCTTGACCGAGACGTTGGCGGTCATCCCCGGCTTCAGTTTCATTTCCTTGTTTTCCACACCAATGACCACCACGTAGGTCACCACGTTCTGAGTCACCACCGGGGCGTTGCGGATCTGCGTCACCTTCCCCGTGAATTGCTGGTCCGGGTAGGCATCGACCGTAAAGGTAGCAGTTTGACCGGTCCTGAGCCGGCTGATATCCGACTCGTCCACGCTGGTGTCGATCTCCATCTTGGTGAGGTCCTGGGCAATGGTGAAGAGGGTCGGCGTCTGGAAGGAAGCGGCGACCGTCTGGCCGACGTCGACGTTACGCGAGACTACGATGCCGTCCACAGGGGAGCGGATGGTGGAATAACGGAGATTGGTCTCCGACTGCCGGAGCGCGCCACGGCTTTGCACCACTCCGGCCTCGGCGGCGGAGATACCGGCCACCGCCGCATCGTAGGCGGTCTGGGATGCATCGAGGTCGCTTTGCGAGACGATCCCTTCCTGAAGGAGTTGGCGGTTTCTTCCCAACGTCCGCTTGGCGTCGGCCAGGGTCACCTTGGCCTTGGCGAGATTGGCCTGGGCGTTCAGCAGGTTCCCGCGGGACTGCTCGACGGCTGACTGGAAAAGTGCCGGGTCGATCTGGGCGATCGGCTGCCCCTTTTTGACCGGGGAGTTGAAGTCGACGTAGAGCTTGGAAATGGTTCCGGAGACCTGGGTGCCGACCTGGACGGTTACCACGGCGGTCAGGGTGCCGGTAGCGGAAACGGTAGAGACGATAGCGCCTCGCTCCACTTTCAGGGTCTTGTACTGGGGCTTGGGCTCCTGCTTAAAAAAGAAGAAGCCGGCCAGGCCGAGAACAGCCACAGCCAACAGCGCGATTACAGCGATTTTTTTCAACGCCTCACCTCGTACCCTGGATTTGTTGGGCCACGGTATCCTGTAAATGTGCAAGAAAGATGACTGGATAGCAGGTATCCAGCCGGCTCCTTCTTTAAAAAGGAGCCAGTGTATCGGTACTCCCTTTAAGGGTCAACGGGAAAGATATCGGCCGGTTCGCTGGCACGCGAAGAGCCGTGCTCCCGCCTACGCTCTCCCAGCCCTGGCCTCTCCTCGCCTCCTCGCCTCCTCGCCACCGCGTCCACCGCGTCCACCGCGTCCACCGCGTCCACTGCCGTCCACAACAACTGCGCACGGCTCAGGCAGCCCCCGCCCCTCAAAATTCCCCTAAAGCATCAATAGATCTAACCGATTGAATCCTGTAAGTGATGCATCACTTTAGGTATTAGATTTAAATAACTGTTTATCCGTTGTTTTTTTCGAGGCCAAAAGAATATCATGCGTAAGCATCCTTCGGGGTGATCCACCGTAACTATTTGCCAAGAAAGGGGTCTCCGTGAGAAACGAGTCAGACAGCGTGTCCGCATGCTGAAAGTCAAAACCACCGCAGCAGTCCTTCTCGTCGCAGCAACCATCACCGTAACAGCCCATGCAGAACCCCTCGACTCCTCTCAGCAAGTAGTCCAGGTGGAAACAGGCGGGATCCAGCCGGCTCCCGTAACCACGTACGAAATACCGACGACCGACGACACCCCGAGGCCAGTGGACAAGTTCGACTTCGGCTACATCAAGGGGGCTTTCGCCGACACCGGCAAGGTGCTGATTTCACCGATCCACTGGGACGGGAAAGACTGGCTGAAGTTCGGCGCCGTCGCGGGCGCCACCGCCGGCTTTTTCCTGTTGGACGGCGGCATCAAGAACTTCGCCCAGAGCCACAAAAGCAAAACCGCCAACGGCTTTGCCACCATCGGAAACGATCTCGGCAACGGCCTGTACACCGTCCCCGCCTTAGGGGCCTTCTACGCCTACGGTGCCATGGGGAACGACCACAAGGCGCGGCGGGCGTCACTGTTGGCCCTGGAAAGCTACGCCATCTCCGGGTTAATCACCGAAGGGCTCAAGACCACCTTCCAGCGCCATCGCCCCAACAGCGGTCAGGACCCGGACTCTTTCAACGGCCCCCACCTGAGCCTCAAGAACGTCTCCTTCAGCTCCGGCCATACCGCCTCCGCCTTCTCCATCGCCACCATCTTCGCCAATGTCTACAAGGACAACCCGTTCATCCCTCCCCTGGCCTACGGCCTGGCGAGCCTGACCGGACTCTCCCGGATCTACAGCAACGAGCACTGGAGCTCCGACGTCTTCGTCGGTGCCGCGCTCGGCTACTTCACCAGCAAAGCCCTGTTGAAGTTCCACCCGGACGAGCGGGACACCTCGCTCAGCAAGCGTCTCATGATACTTCCCCAGGTCGGCAAAGAGATGACCGGCCTCACCGTAAAGTACGACTTCTAATCCCGCAACCTACCCAACGCCCCCTCCGGTCTAAGAGACCGGCAGGGGGCCCTTTAATTGACACCCTCCGGGCAGCGTGTAAACTTGCCCAATAATCGCCCGCCTCACCCCGGCCGGCCCCCTACGGCCCGACATCGACTTCACGCACGAAATTACGGACGGCTGACGTGCCTCACCCACACCGCACCGGTTCCCGGTCCGGCCACGGGAGGCTTATTACTGCATCCAATACAACGAGTGGAAAAGGAGAGCACCATGACTGCTTACCAGGCGAAAGATTTCCAGAAATTGATCGGGATGGAAGGATTCAGCGAAACCCTCCTGAAAAACCACTTCACCCTCTACGAGGGGTACGTGAAGAACACCAACGCCCTCACCGAGCTTCTTTCCAAGATGAACCAGGATGGAAAAGGGGCATCGCCGGAGTACGCCGAGACCAAACGCAGGCTGGGATGGGAATTCAACGGCATGCGGCTGCACGAATACTACTTCGAGAACCTCGGCGGGAAGAACCAGCTGAACCAGGAAGGAAAGCTCGGCGCCGCCATGAGGAAGTCCTTCGGAGGCTACGACCAGTGGCTCCAGGACTTCAAAGCCACCGGTGCCATGAGGGGAATCGGCTGGGCCATCCTGTACCAGGACCTGACCAACGGCGCCCTGCAGAACTTCTGGATCAACGAGCACGACACCGGGCACCCTTCCGGCTGCCAGCCGCTTTTGATCATGGACGTCTTCGAGCACGCTTTCCTCACCGATTACGGCCTGAAGCGGGCCGATTACATCGCCTCGTTCTTCAAGAATGTAAACTGGGACGTGGTCGAGCAGCGCCTGAAATAAGCTCGCCAACACGGAACGAGGAATCCCCCCCGGCACAGGGCCAGAGGGGATTCCCTTTCAACCTGGAGCAAATGCCCCCACTCGGAACGGTCCTCTCCAGACAGGGCCCGCCCTTGAAGCGGCCCCCCACTACCCACAGCCGGTGCCTTATGAGACGCGTACTCCAAACCATCATCGCCGTCGCCATTCTTTGCGCCCCCCTCGTCTCCCCTGCCCCGGTCCGGGCCTCCGAGCTCTACGCCCTCGGAGGGCTCATGCAGTCGTCCGACCCGACCGCCAACTCCTATTCATGGCAGCTCGAATACCGGCAGGACCTCCTGAAGCACCTCGCCGCCGGAACCTCCTACCTCAACGAGGGGCACATCGACGGG
Source organism: Geomonas sp. Red32 (assembly GCF_023652955.1). Classification (GTDB taxonomy): domain Bacteria; phylum Desulfobacterota; class Desulfuromonadia; order Geobacterales; family Geobacteraceae; genus Geomonas. Next base: position 180,257 of record NZ_JAKLOY010000002.1, read on the forward strand.
CACCACCGGGACGGCTACACCGTCCAGTTCTGGGGGCGGACCGAGCTCCTGAACTACCGCCTGACCTTGGGCGCGGCGGTCGGGCCCTACTTCTACCTGGACACCAAGCGGGAGCCGACCCCGAAGGGGTTCTCCAACGATCACGGGTTGAAGGCGATGATGAGTCTCGCCGCCGCCTGGCATTTCGACAACGACCTGATATTCGAGCTGCGGAGCAACTGGGTGAAGGCGGGAAGCAGCTTCGACACCGTCTCCGTGCTCGGGGGGATCGGCTATCACTTCGATCCCAACCTGGAACCGGTCAGCGCGGAGCTGGCAAGAAGCGAGGAGCTCAAAAACGAGATCACCTTCTTCCTCGGCCAGACTATCGTCAACAGCTTCAGCTCCCAGCACTCGATCGCCGCCGCGGTGGAATACCGGCGCCGGCTGTCGCGGCACGTCGACTGGACCCTGGAAGGGCTCTACGAGGGAGACAACCGCCTGGTGAGGCGTGACGGACTGATCACCCAGATCTGGGCCAGCCAGCCATTGCTGGAGGGTCTTTTCTCGGTGGCCGGCGGCGCGGGGCCCTATTTCGACATCGGTCACTACCACCGTCCCGCCGACCATGAGGTCGATCCCGTCGGGCTCCTGCTGACCATTTCCGGCAGTTACCGGTTCACCCCCCACTGGTTCCTGCGCGCCTCCTGGAACCGGCTGGTAACCAGTAACGACCGCGACACCGACATCATTTTAGGCGGCCTCGGTTTCCGTTTCTAGCCGTCTCCATCTTCGAAAACCAAAAAGGAAGGGCCTTCCCCGCGAGGAGAACGCCCTTTCTTTTTTGGCTACCCCCGCGGACTACACCGAGGCGAAAAGGCACCACCACGGCTGCGTTCGCTCCACTCTGCCGTTTCATCGCATCCTCCTGCGTCCTCCCGACGCCCGCCCCCTACCGTTGAGCAGCAGTAATCAATTTCCCGGTGCGTTCGCGCCAATTCCCTCCTCGTAAGCTTCCCCCAGAGAAGTTAGCTTTATTCCCCTGGGGATAAGCTTATTCCAGCGGACTTATGCTTATTCCAGCGGACGTAAGCTTATTCGCGCGGACTTAAGCTTATTCCGCCGGACTTAAGCTTATTCCGGCGGATTTAAGCTTAAAACAGACATTTTATTGGCCCGGAAGCCCTCCGGCTGACATTTCCCGTCGATTGAGCGCGAGGGTGGCGCGATTCTTGTCGGTAACCACTCATCATTCCTCCAAAACCTCCGTTTCAAGCTTAGATCCGCAGGATTTAAGCTAAGGTCGGCGGAAATAAGATAAAATCCCCCGGTTTATTCTTATTCCCCTAGAACCAGCCAACGGCGCGCCCCCCCAAAAAGGGGACCGCGTAGGGAAGATCAGCGGGCGGAAGTGGCGGCCTGCCGCTCCCGCCCCGCAATGCAGAAGGTGCAAAAAAAAAAGCACCCGGCCAGTTGGCTGGGTGCTCGATTTTGTGGTGGTGCCGGAGGTCGGGGTCGAACCGACACGGGGTTGCCCCCGCTGGATTTTGAGTCCAGTGCGTCTACCAATTTCACCACTCCGGCAAAGGGGGTGTATCTGTTTCAGTTGACGTCTCTGTCAACCGTTTGTGAGCATTCCTACCGCTTCATCCCTGCGGTCTCGGCTCCTCTTGAAGAGAACGTTTTATATCGCGAAAATGTGAAGCCGTCAAGAAACTTTGATAAAGGCGCGATCAATCCGGCGGCCCGGCAGCCATAGCAACCAAGCTAACATGGGCTGACACTCACGGCTAAGGCCGCCATCGTTGCCCTCCAGGCCAGGACATTGATTCCCCTACTGCCGGTATTATCGCCCATGATGGAGGGTTACCGGGAAAAGGGATAACAGGAGACTCAGTCCCGCCTTCTTCGCGGCGTGGAGACAAGGGAGATCAAGGAAGGCACGGCTGCCAAGGTAAAGAGAGTCGTGGCGATTACTCCGATATTGGTCGCCGAACCTATCGACGCCATCGCAGCATAATCGGTCAGGGCCAGGGAGCCAAAACCGGCGATGGTAGTGAATGCGGAGAGTAGGACAGCCCGTGCCGACTGCACGAAGCGCTCCTGGTACTCCTCATGTCGGCAGTTCCGGACCCGGTGCCCTATGTGGAGCCCACAGTCACTCCCCATGCCAAGGATGGTAACCAGCACCATCACATTCATGAAGTTCAGGGCGCTGCCGGTGACAGCCATCACTCCCAACATGGCGATCACCCCCGATACCAGAGGAAACAGGGAGTACAGGATACCCGGTAGGGAGTTGAAATGCATCAGGAGCAGCACAAGGACCATACCCAGGCCCCAGATTACCGCCCAGACAAAGGTTTCCTTTACCGATGCCGTCAGTTGCTCGCTCACTAGATCGATCCCCGTGGCACGAGCCTGCGGAACCTCCCTCTGTAGTTCGTTCAGAAACTGCCCCCGGTTAAACTCGCTTCCGCGGTAGTCGAGATGGGTGAGGAGGTGGTACCCGGCGGGATCATGGGCGAGATAGCGGTCCATGATCCCGCGGAAAGGGGAATCGGAGAGGTGCTGGACGCCTTCTGCAAATGAGGTAACAGGCGGGTTGTGCAGGGTGGCGAGACTCCTTACATACGGCAAGAAGGCCTCCACGGCAAAACCCTCCTGGGCCAGCGCCCGCTCCAGGCGCGCCGCCACCTCCCTCGTTTCCGGAGACCGCCGAAGAGCTGCAATCACCTTTTCTTCGCTCCCGCTGCCGTTGATGACATCGAGAAGGGAACCGTATGCCACCAGCTCTCCTTTCCGCTTGTAACGTCCGGCAAGGGTGACCACCTTGCCGCCGCCGGAAACCACCTGAGCCAGGTCTTTCCCCTCGACAGCCACAATCATCTCCTTCGGGCTGATGGCGAGATGCTTTTCCAATTTTTCCTGGGTCCGGAACGCCTCCGACGATTTCGGCTGCAGGTTCTTCAGTTCCCCCTCGAATTTAATTCTGGTGGCGCAGGCCAGTAAGGAGACGGCCACCACGACACAGCCGAAAACGAGCTTCCTGGGGTGGCGGTTCGCCAGCTTCCAGACGTAACGCAGACCGAAGGCCGGGAGGGGGCGATAGACCTTCAGAGGGTGCCTTTTTTCCATAAAAACGAGCAGCGGCGGCAAGAAAAACAGGGTGGCGTACATGGAAAAAACCACGCCGAGGCCTACCAGAAGTCCCAGCTCTGCCAGGACCCGGACGCCGGAAAATGCCAGGGCAATAAACGGTATGGCGGTAGTCGTTGCCGCAGTAAAGAGAGCATGCCCGGTATCCACCACCGCGAGGCGGACCGCCTCTTCCAACGAGCATCCGGAGAACCTCTCGAAGTGGAAGCGGTCATACAGGTGAATGGAATAATCGGTGCCGATGCCGACTATGAGGGAGGCGAAAGCAAAGGAGATTACGCTCATCGAGCGGTAGATCACCCCGCCCACGGCAACCGCAACGACGACACCGAAAACGAGGATCACCGGTATCAGGAGGGTAGGCAAAAACCGCCGGTAGACGGCGTAGAAGAGTCCCAGCACGATGGCCAGCGAGAAGATGACTCCCTCAACCACGTTCTTCTTCATCTCGGCCTCGTCCGTCACCGCGCTGAGATGGGCACCGGCACAGGTGATAGCGACCGGGGAGCCGCGGCGGGCGGCATCGATGCCGGCAACGAGGTTTCTGGCGAAGTCAAGATCGGTCACCGGCCGCGCGGGCCGCGCAATCATGACGAGGACTCTGCCATCGCGGGAAAGGAAGTAGGGTGACGAGGGATCGAAGGCGAGAGATTCGGAAGCAGCCTTGAGCCGGGGCAGTATCAGGTTCCGCAGGTACAGCGGATCGACCCGGATGAGGCCGGAAAAGGCGCCGGGAGTGGCAAGCTCTACCGTTGCCTTCCGGAGCGAGCTTTCGATCCCGCCGGCAGAGAGGAGCTCAAGATACGACGCAACGTCGGCAGGCGCCACAAATAGTTGCGGATGGCAGACGGCGTAGGACAAAAACCCGGTCAGCGGTTGCAGTTCGCTGGGGTCGGAAACCGTATACTTGACCTTCGTGAAAGCGGGAGCACCATCGACCTTGAGCTCTTTCAGCTTCCGGGCGAAAACCGCCGCCTCCTGGATCACCTGCTCCTTATCCCCCTCCAGGAGGAAGTACGTGTTTCCGGAGCTCCCGGTCCAGCGCATGATATCGATGAACAGAGAAAGCGGCCCGCTCTGCGGAAACATCCGGAAAATGTCCGCCTAAAATTCGATCCTGGCGATGGCGAGACAGGAGAGGGCAAAGACCAGACAGCAGATGGCGCAAACGGCCGCCGGTCTCTTCGTAGTGATCCTGTAGATCCAGTGAAGGTGGCGCTGAATTCCGGTCTGGGCAGCCGAGAGAACGGTGGCTAACATATGGTGACGGGCACTCCATTAGGTGAGGTTAGTGCTGCTAGCTTTACTCTATTAGTACATATTAATCAAGTATCATTCGTGGCAGCTTTGCCCTATCCCTCTAACTTGTGCTCCTGCCCTTCACATCTAGCCTAACCTCCCGAAACCGCGCTGGATGGGGCTCTACGGACTCGCAGCCATCCCCTGGCTGCAAAAAATTTTCAGGACCCGTGAAGAAAAAGTATTGACGGAGAAGCAACCGTTTGCTATAAGTTGGGCTCCTTAGATGGGGCTGTAGCTCAGTTGGGAGAGCGCTTGAATGGCATTCAAGAGGTCGTCAGTTCGATCCTGATCAGCTCCACCAAAACAAAATCAAGGGATAGGGTAACGGCCTATCCTTTTTTTTGCGCCCGCCGGAACGGCTTCTGCCGCCGGTAAGCTGTTTCAAACTGTACGGGACCTTCCCTGACAGACACTGTTTCACAATGTAGTACCTTCGATGGGGCTGTAGCTCAGTTGGGAGAGCGCTTGAATGGCATTCAAGAGGTCGTCAGTTCGATCCTGATCAGCTCCACCAAAAACAAAAACAGGGGATAAGGTTAACGCCTTATCCCTTTTTTTGTGCCCATCCCCTTCCCTCCCTTACGGCGCCTCCTTCCTTACCTCCGTCCCTGACGAAGAAGAGCCGTTCCCCGGATCACTGCTCGCTGCCGAACTCAACCACCGCCTGTTTCTTTTGCGCCGAATACTTGTAGGCGTTACCGAGCAGATTCTCCAGTACCGAGCGGAGCAGATGGGGAACCTCGATGTCGAACCTCGTCACCGGCATGGTATCCGGCTGCCTGGTCTGGACCACGCGCCGCAAGGATGCGGTAAGGTCGGCCAGGGCGGTTCCATCTTCCCCCACCAGGTCGCGAAACACCTCGTGGATGCCGAGGCCGACGATCTCCTCCCGGAAGGTCAAGGTGGCCTTCAGGTAGGCCTCGTTGGCCGCGACGATCACGAACTCGCAGTCGAGGACCAGACAGGGGTCGGGTACCGCTTCAAAGAGGGCGCCGCCCAATGAAAGGGTGCAGCCGGGGCGCCGGAAACAATGGATTTGGAGGAGGGGAAAAGATGCTGCTCAGCCCGATTTACCCTGTTGCTGGGTTCTTTTCTCGGGGAGGCAGAGACAAGGGAAACCGGTGTTAGAGGAGTGGAGAGGGGACTGTTTAGGGGGCGCGCCGGAAAGCGGGAGATGCCGGCGAGGAGAGGAAAGAAAAAGACCCGCCCCCTTCATCCGGGGCGGGTCTTTTTAAGTATAAACAACGGCGGCCTAGTTGACGGCCTTGACCTGGGCGGCCCGGGCCTTCGCTTTGCGCTTGGCCACCCTGGCGCTTGCCACTACCGTCTTACTCCGCGGCTTACGGGCCACCATGGACATCTTCATCTTCCGGATCTCTTTCTTCACGTTGGTCATGTCGCGGTTGAGGCCGAGGACGTTCAAACGGAGATTGGTGATCTGGATGGCCAGCTGCTCGTTGCTCGGGACGTAGGGGGCGGACTGCGGCGGGGGAGGAACCATCCGCGAGGTATCGGAGCGGCCGTAGGTATAGCTGACCGGCGGCCTGGGCGGGAGAGTCCGGGATCCGCCGCTGGTAGCTGCGTCGCCCTTACCAGCTCCCTGGAGGGAGGAAGGCTTGGGGAGCTGCGATTTGGAGTTGATATCCTGCTCGGAGGGGGTGAGATCGGTATCTACTTTGGTGGCGTCCGGCCTTCCGAAAGACAGAGAGAGTCCCCCCTCGGCATGAGCGGGAACTGCATAAAGGGCAAAGGCTAGGACGGCAACAAGCAGGGTACGAATCTTATGTCTCATTCTGACTCCTGTGAAGATTAATAATGCCGGTCAGGGCAGAGGGATACTTGGAAGGGAGCCTGATTATATTGGTTGGCGCTCAGCGGGGCAAGCAATATCTTTTGTGAAGTTGGGAAAGAGTATCCCTGCGAGTATCACCGGTGGGTTTGTTATCGGCAGCCGATACTACAACTTTAGGAGGACTCCTTCGAGGAGTCCCGAGTCACTGATCTTGAAGGAACCGAAGCCAAAGTTCCTCATGGTTGCCAGCACCACCAAAAGGCCGGCCACGATCAATTCCTCCCGCCCCGGCTCCAAACCGGGGACAGCGAGGCGCTGTTGCGGGGTCAAAGGAAGGAGCTGCCGGTAAATCCTCTCCACCTCGGCGAGAGGGACGGCGTGGTTGTTGAGCTTGCGGTAGTCGAAGTCGGTCAGGGAGAGCTGGATGGCTCCCAGCGAGGTGGCGGTCCCGGCGGTCCCGACCAGGGCCGCCCGGCCAAAGCGCTCGCCGAACCCCTCCCCTTCGAGCTCCACCCGGAAACGGGCAAGTTCCCGTTCGATCTTGTCCGCCATCTCGGCAGGCCCCGGCTTTCCCTCGGTGAGCCTCACCACGCCGATCGGAAGGCTGCGGGAGAAGACGAGCTCGCCGCCATGGGCCAGGGTGTACTCGGTACTTCCTCCCCCTACGTCGAAAACCGCCACGTCCCCCTCGCGGTCATCCAGGATAGAGCCGACTCCTACCAGCGTGAGGCGGGCCTCCTCGGCCCCGTCGATCACTTCGAGCCGGATCCCGGTCTCCCGCTCCACCCTCCGGCAGAATTCGGTGCCGTTGGCGGCATCCCGCACCGCACTGGTGGTCACCGCCCTCACCTTCCCGACCCGGTGGCGCTCCAGCTCCCCGGCAAACAGCTTAAGGGCCGCGACCGTGCGCCCCTCGGCCTCCGCGGAAAGCCCGCGCTCGCGGGTGAAGCCGCCCCCCAGCCTGGTGATGATCCTCTTCAAAAGGAGCACCCGGTAGGGATCGCGATCGGCGATCAGCAGACGGGCGGTGTTGGTTCCCAGGTCAATCGCTGCTACCGGCCGATCCATCGCTCAATCCCCTCTTCTCATCGATCACCGAGCAGCTCAGCCGGGCAACGGTGGCAAAGCTCGCGACCATGTCATTAAATAGCAGCCCGGCGACGATTCCGCATTTCCCGCTTTTCAACCGCCGCAGGTGGCTTTGGTGCAGCTCCGCCTCCAGGGCGGCCAGGGCTCCTTTCAGCTCGTGTAGCTCTTTTCCCTCGCTCTTATCCTGAAGTACCTCGTTGGCGAGAAGCACCGCCTCCCCGACCTTGGCCGCAAAGCGCTTGATCTCGTCCATGGCCGTGCCGGAGAAACGAAGCCGCTCCTCCTTCTTGCGGACCACATAATCCAGTACCCGCTCGACCTGATCCCCCACCGACTCGATCTGGTTGACCATCTGGAGCATGGCGGGAATCTCCACCGCGCGTTCAACCGACAGCTTCTCGCGGGAAAGGGCGATCAGGAACTGAGACAGGTCGCGGTTGAGCACGTCGAGCACCAGTTCCTTGTCCCGGATCGAGGAGGCCACCTTGGGATCGTAGCCGTCGAAGAGGGAAACGAGCTCGCGGTACATGGCGAGCGACAACTCGAACATGCGCCCGAGCTCCATCCAGGCCTGGGCCAGCGCAATGGTCGGGGTCTTGATCACCCTAATGTCGATGAAACGCGGCCTGGGCTCGCTCTCGGCGCGGCGGGCCGGGAGCAGGGTCTCTGCGGAGCGGGCGAAGAAGCCTATCAAGGGAAGGAAGATCACCGCGCTGGAAACGGTAAACAAGGTATGGGCATTGGCAAGGTGCCGGGCCATGCCGGGGTGTACCGATCCATCCAACCCCTGGGAGACGGCGGCCCGGTGCCACTCCGCCAGGTTTCCCGGCGAAACGAAGTCGACCGCCCGCAGGAAAAACGGGAAGAAGATCAGGGCCAGCGAGATCGCCGCACCGTTGATGGCGAGGTAGATGACCACGGCGCGTTTGGCCGTCTGGCTGCCGCCGATCGAGGCGATGAGCGGGATGAGAGAGGCGCCGAGCACCTCCCCCACCACCATGGCGATGGCGCCGTCATACGGGATCACCCCCGCGGAGGAGAGGGCGATGACCAGACCCAGGGTGGCGCTGCCGGACTGAACCAGGAAGGTGATCAGGGCGCCGAGCAGCACCGCCATCAGCCGCAGGGAGAGGAGGTTTTGCTGCAGCCCCGCCAAAAGCGCGCTGTTTCTCAGCGGAAGGCACGCCTCCTCCATCATGGAGAGTCCGAAAAAGACCAGCCCGATCCCCAGAAGAAGGATGCCGAAGTTGGCGACCCTTCTTTGGCGGGAGAAGAAGGAAAGAAGAACACCAAGGCAGATGGCGGGGAGGGCTACCTCCGAGACGCGGAAGGCGATGAACTGGATGGCGAGGGTGGTGCCGATCCCGGTGCCGAGGAGCACACCGAGGGCTTGGTAAAGAGAAAGGAGACCGGCGTTGACGAGCCCCACTACGAGAACCGAGGCGGCACTGCCGGACTGCAGCAGCGAGGAGAGACAGGAACCGATGAGAGGAGCGGTCAGCCGGTTTCCCGCCCCCCGCTCCAGCAGTCTGCGCAGGCGTTCGCCAGTGGCTTTTTGCAACCCCTCCGACATCGTCCGCATGCCGTAGACGAAGAGGGCCAAGCCGCCCAAGGCGGTGAAGAGCAGATTGAGGTCGATATCGGGTAATTTCAAGGCGCTGACCCTTTTGCTGCCATCTTCATGAGTGTAACGCGGGTGCCATAACAAAGCGGGCGCCAAGGCCCCCGGTAAAGGAGCAACGAGGCGCCCGCCAAAAAAAAGCAGGTATCGATGGAGGCGGCCTGGGTACGGGAACCTGGGGCGAGCGGCGCCGCAGGCGGTGGACGGCCATGCCGCCACCCCTATCTCAACCTATATCAGGCGTTGGTCCGTTACCCGGAAACTTTCTCTTTGAGTTCCTTTCCGACCTTGAAGAAGGGAAGCTTCTTCGCCTTCACCGAGATCGACTCGCCGGTCTTGGGGTTCCTGCCGGTATACGCCTCATACTCCTTGACCACGAAACTACCGAAGCCCCTGATTTCTATCCGGTCCCCGGAAAGAAGCGCTTCCGTCATGGAGTTGAAGACGGTGTTGACTACTTCCTCCGCCTTTTTGAAGGAGAGGGTCTTTTTTGCGGCGAGAGTCTCGATCAGTTCCGACTTGTTCATGGCCGTCCTCCTGCTTTCCCCATTTAAATGGTGCTAACAACACCCTTTTAGGTACTTTTTGGCGAGGAATTTCGCTTCCTCCTGGCGCCCCTGACTGCTCAAAACCGGCACGAGCCGCTCGGCCGCCGCCTTGGCCCACAACGGGTTGGCCACCAGCTTGGACCAGGCGTCCAAAGCCGCGTTTTCCTCCCCGGCATTGTGGAGCAGATCGCCGAGCATCAGCTGTGCCGTTTCGGTCAGGATGTCCATTTCGATCATCTTCTCGGTCGCCTCGATAGCCAGGGTATGCCTCCCGGTATCGGCGAGCAGGTGAACGAGTGCGAGGTGGGTGGCGGGGTTCCGGGGGCTCAATTCGAGAGAACGCCCGAGCAGCCGCTCACACTCATGAATGTTCCCTGCCCTATACATTATAAGAGCGATCTCGTAGATGACAATGTCGTTATCGCCAGAAACTAGCATTTCCTTTAGGATTTTAAGCGCCTGAGGGTCGTTCCCATCATGAATAAGTAGGTAGGCTTTAATAAATTCGCTCCCCAAAGTGGCGTAACGTTGCGGAAGATCGCCAGGTAGGGGCTGCACCAGGAGGGAGAAACGCTCCTCCTCGGAAATATCGAGCTGGACCGAGTGATCGGGAGGAAGTTCCTCCCGGCGATCGTCTTTGCAGGAGCCGCACGCAGCTCCGCCGTGGGCATGCCCCTGGCTCTTTTCCTTGACCGGTGCCGGCTGGGCAGCCTGCTGACCAAGTTTCTGCATTTTCTGGCGCGCCACCCCCTTCACCTCTTCGCCGGAGGCCAATTCGCAGGCGAGGGTGTAGTGGCTGGACGCCTTTTCAAGATCGCCCGCACGTGCGCAGTGGTCCCCTTCCTCGATGTTCAGTTCGCCGAGACGGTCACCGGCGATTCTCATGCCGTTGAGGATGGCGTCGCGATCGGCGGCCGCGTCGGAGGGGCAGCAGGCAAGCGCCTCCTCGAAATCGATGCGTGCGTCGGCGTAACGCTCGCCGGCGAGATACTTCTCCGCTTTGGCCATCAGGCTCTTGTGGTCCTTCTTGCCACCGAACAGTTTGGAAAAAAAAGACATCAGACTCCCCCTCGTTATTTTGATTGGTATTAAAAATGTGCAGGACAGCATCGCGTTTCCTCCCCTTCGAGGGGAGGGCCAGGACGAGGATGGGATTCCCCTCCTCAATCGGCCAGGACAAGCTCCGTCACGCTTTCCAGATGATAGGTCTGCGGGAACATGTCCACCGGCTGCGACCGCACGACCCGGTAGCCGCCGGCGCACAAGGTTCCCAGGTCGCGGGCCAGGGTAGCCGGGTCGCACGAGACATATATAATATGCGCCGGTCTCAGCCGGGCGATCTCTCCGGCAGCCTCCGCCCCGGCCCGGGGAGGATCGAGGACCACCAGGTCGAAGCGCTCTCCCCGGCTGGCCAGTTTTCTCACCGCGGCCGCGACGTCGCTCACCCGGAAAGAGGCGTTGGCGACACCGTTGGCGGCGGCGTTGGCCACGGCATCCTCGATGGAGGGGGCGTACCCTTCCACCCCGACGACCTCCCGGGCGAAGCCCGCAAGCGGCAGGGAAAAATTCCCGTTGCCGCAGAAAAGATCGAGCACCCGCTCTCCCCCGCTCAAGGCGGCCCACTGGACCACGGTCCGGATCAGCTGGAGATTCTGGAGATAATTCACCTGCGAGAAACCGCCGCGGCTGAAGCGAAGCACCAGCTCGTCGCGGCCGTTCAAAAGGCCGGCCGGGATCCGGTAGCGCAGCGCCTCGATGCCGAACACCGGCTCCGGCGCTCCCCGCTCGCCCTTGCGCAACAAGAGGCCGCCGATGGACGGGAGATCGGCGCGGGCCGCGCTGAGCCGTCTCGCCAGGGCACCGGCGTCTCCCCCGCGGTAATGCACCACGGCAAGCCCCTGCTCGTCATCCCCTATGGAGAGGTCGATCTGCGGGATGAAACGCGCCTCCGCGAGGCCGGCCAGCAGCGGCCTAAGCTCAGAGGTCATCCGGTTAAGGAGCGGGTGGGCGATCGGGCACCCCTGCGGACAATCGACGACCTTGTGGGAACCGGTCATGAAAAAACCGGTCTGCAAGACGCCGGCTTCGCGGGCGATCTTGATCTGAATGCGGGAGCGGTAGCCGAAGGCGTTCGGGGAGGCGATGACGGGGAGGATCTCCACCTCGCCGAGTTTCCCGATACGGCGGAGGCTTTCTGCAAAGATCTCCCCCTTCTGGGTCACCTGCTCCGGATAGGGAAGATGCTGCCAATCGCAGCCGCCGCAGACACCGAACAGGGGACAGGGAGGAGCCGTGCGCAGCGCGGAGGGGACCTCGAGCTCGACAAGCTCCCCTTCCAGGTAGGAGCGTTTCTCCTTCACCACCCGCACACGGGCGCGGTCTCCCGGGGCGGTAAAGGGGACGAAACAGGCCTTCCCTTCCACCCGGCCAAGGCCGGAGCCGCCGTAACATAACTTTTCTATGGCTACGGAAATATCAGCCATTCGCGGGGGGCGGAACGAAAGATTTTCGGCGGGAACGGAGACGGGCCAGTTCGGAGTGAACGAGCTTGCGGGGAAAGGCGCCGGAATCGAGGTAGCGCCCCGAGTGATCCAGGAATTGCTGGATGACCTGTTCGACCGTGCCGGAGACGGCGCCGGTCGGGACCCCCTGGTGCTCGACCTGCTTCAGGAACTGGACCTTGGCACCCAAAAGGCGGGAAGCGGTTTCGAATTCGGTGGGATCGTCGAAGAGGTCGGGAGTGAGGTCGACCTCGCAGCAGATCTCCAGGCGGACCTGGTGGTAGTCGCCGAAGTAACGGCGGCTGGCATCGAAGAAGCGAAGGGTGAGCCCGTTGGAAAGCGGGACCTCCCGGACAAGTTTTTTCATAAGTAACGCTACCCCTTGAAAATTCCTGTTATTTTTAGCATGTTATACTTGCCGATGTAAATAGCCGATGAAACGGAGGCGGTTAAAGTCTCCTGAAGATAAAAGCGGCTTGCATTTTCCGATGATTATTTGTAAAGTTGCTGTTTGTTGAAAAGACGCCAATGAACGGCCAGGAGAAAAAATGAGCAAGGAAGAAGCAATCGAAGTCGAAGGGACGGTCATTGAACCGCTTCCCAACGCGATGTTCAAGGTGAAGTTGGAGAACGATCACATGGTGCTCGCGCACATTTCGGGCAAAATGCGGAAGTTCTTCATCAAGATTCTGCCGGGCGACAAGGTAACCGTAGAGCTCTCTCCCTACGACCTTAGCCGCGGCCGCATCACCTATCGCGCCAAATAACAAGCCCTCCCGAAAAGAGACACCGGCGTTCGTCCCGGCCCTCCTCCGAGTCCCGCTTCAGCAATTAAACGGACGATAAGGATCAGCACAGGCTCACCTGCACTCTGCCCCGGGAATCCGCCAAGTATTTAAATTTGTTAATTTTACACCCATAAAGAAGGAAGCGACATGTACACTGCAGCGGACCTGAGAAAAGGATTGAAGATCACCATCGACAACGAGCCGTACATCATCACCCACTTCGACTTCGCGAAACCGGGCAAGGGGCAGGCCCTCTACCGGACGAGGATGAAGAATATGATCAGCGGCCTCACCATGGACCGGACCTACCGCTCCGGTGAGACCTTCGAGCCGGCGCATCTCGAGGACCGCAGGATGCAGTACCTCTACCAGGAAGACGACCACTGCGTGTTCATGGACACCGAGACCTTCGAGCAGATCCACATCAGCGAAGCCGCCATGGGCGATGCCAAGAACTACCTGATCGACAACCTGATGGTGGACGTGCTGATCTTCAGGGAGAAGGCCATCGGCGTCGACGTCCCGAACTTCGTCAACCTGCGGGTAACGCAGACCGACCCGTGGGTCAAGGGCGACACCTCCGGCTCCGACTCCAAACCGGCCACCGTCGAGACCGGCTACGTGCTGCGCGTCCCCCCCTTCATCGAGGAAGGCGAGCTGATCACCATCGACACCCGCACCGGCGACTACTCCACCAGGGTCAAGGAATAAGCATGGACGGAAACTGGACCCTGGCCCGGCGGCGGAGCAATCTGGCCGGGCGGGGGGCCATCATAGCCAGCATCAGGAATTTCTTCCAGCAAAAGGGGTATCTCGAAGTCGAGACCCCTTTTCGCATTCCTGCACCCGCGCCCGAGGCCCAGATCGAGGCCATCCCCTCGGCGGGGTGGTTTCTCCAGACCTCGCCGGAGCTCTGCATGAAGCGGATGCTTTCCGCGGGCTATCCCCGCATCTACCAGATCTGCCGCTGCTGGCGGGAAGGAGAGCGTGGGGTAAGGCACCTGAGCGAGTTCACCATGCTCGAGTGGTACCGGGCCGGGGCCGATTACCGCCAGTTGATGGAGGAGACCGAGGAGCTGGTCCGTGCCGCCGCGGGCTCCGCCGGAATCGCCTATCGCGGGGCCACCATCGACGTAGCTTCTTCCTGGGAACGGATCACCGTCCGCGACGCCTTCCGGCGTTATGCAGGAATCGGGATGGAAGAGGCCCTCGAAGGTGGCCTCTTCGACGAGCTGATGGTGGAGAAGATCGAGCCGCGTCTGGGTCTCGCCACTCCCACCTTCATTTACGACTACCCCGCGAGTTGCGGAGCCTTGGCGAGGCTCAAGAAGGACGACCCGACGGTCGCCGAGCGTTTCGAGCTCTACATCGGGGGGCTCGAGATCGCCAATGCCTTTTCGGAATTGACCGATGCCGGCGAGCAGCGGGCACGTTTCGAGGCAGAAGCAGCGGAACGGGCCGCCATGGGAAAGGCCGGCTACCCGGTGGCCGAGAAATTTCTCGCCGCCCTCCCCTCCATGCCCGAATCGGCCGGCATCGCCCTGGGGATCGACCGCCTCGTCATGGTCCTCCTCGACGCCGGCAGCATCGACGACGTCGTCGCCTTCACCCAGGAAGAACTGTAAGCCTCACCTCGCAAACAGTGGTTCCCCCCTTTGCGAGGGGGGGACAGGGGGGATTTTAGCGCTCCCTTTAACGCCAACTATCTTCGCTCGGGCCACCTCCCCCCACCCCCTAGCCCCCTCCCTCACGGGGCGGGGGAATCGAACCAACACACCTCCCACGTCAACACCCTCCTCGTTCGTTAACCAACCCCATCGAAGCGGTTGACAACACTTTCCCTCCGTGCTACATGACCGGTGGGAGGAATTCATGGAACAATTCATCAACGCAATGGCAGACAAAGTACTCAAGGGAGAAAACCTCACCCCGGAGGAGGCGCTGCGCCTTTCCCAGGCCGAAGGCTCCACCGTTTTCGACCTTTTCCGGGCGGCGACCCGCATCAAGGAACAGTTCGTGGGCAACGACGTCCATCTCTGCTCCATCATCAACGCAAAATCCGGACGCTGCGCCGAGGACTGCGCCTTTTGCGCCCAATCCAGCCATCACAAGACCGACGCGCCCGTGTACGGGCTGGTTCAGGAAGAGGCCATGGTGGAGGGAGCCAGGGCTGCGGAAACCATGGGCTCGGCCTGCTACGGCATCATCACCAGCGGCACCACGGTGAAGGGGCAGGAACTCGAAAACATCCTGGCCGCGCTTCGCCGCATCCGAAAGGAAACCACCATCCTCCCGTCCTGCTCGCTCGGGATCATCGACGAAGAGACCGCGTTCAGGCTCAAGGAAGCCGGGATGGACACCTACCATCACAACCTCGAGACCGCGGAAAGCTTCTTCCCGTCCATCTGCACCACCCACGACTACCAGGACGACGTCAACACCGTCCGCGCCGTCAAGAAGGCGGGGGTGAAAGTCTGCTCGGGCGGGATCTTCGGGCTCGGCGAAAGCGTCGCCCAGCGGATCGAAATGGCCTTCACGCTCAAAGAGCTGGACGTCGATTCCATCCCGATGAACTTCCTTAACCCCATCGACGGCACCAAGCTTGAGGGAGCCTGCAACCTCACCGCCATGGATTGCCTCAAAACCATCGCGCTCTACCGCTTCATCCTTCCGGACAAGCGGATCACCATCTGCGGCGGCCGCGAAAAGAACCTGCGCGACCTGCAATCGTGGATCTTCTTCGCCGGAGCCAACGGCACCATGATCGGCAACTACCTGACCACGCTGGGGAGAAACGTCGGCGTCGATCTCAAAATGTTCGAGGACCTCGGCCTCTCGACCGTCATGTGCGAACACTGAAGCGGAAGGGAGAAGTCATGGCAGCAAAAGCAATCTTCATTACCGGTACCGATACCGGAGTAGGGAAATCCATCGCCTCGGCGGTAATCGCACGGCTGCTCAGTAACCGCGGCCTTTCCGTCGGAGTCATGAAGCCGATCACCAGCGGCTGCATCGAGCGGGACGGGAAACTCGTCTCGGAGGACGCCGAGCTCCTCGCCTTCGGCGCCGAAATCGAGCTCGAGCCCGACTGCACGCCGTATCTTCTCAAGGCGCCGCTTGCCCCCTCGCTGGCAGCCTCCCTGGAAGGAGTCCGGATCGACTTCAAGGTCATCAAGGAAGCCTACGGACGGCTTTCGGAGCATTTCGACTACCTCATCGTGGAAGGGGCGGGTGGCCTCATGGTCCCCATCGCCGGAGGTCTGCTGATGGCCGACCTGGCCCAGCAGCTGGGTCTTCCCCTGGCGGTGGTCGCCCGGCCGAACCTGGGAACCGTCAATCACACCCTCCTGACCACCTTTGCCGCCCGCACCATGGGAATCGAGGTGAAGGGCGTCATCGTCAACCGCCTCCCCGAGCACCCGGACCAGGCCGAGCAGTCCGCTCCCCACCTGATCTCCTCGCTCTCGGGCGCGCTCCTGCTCGGGGAATTCCCGGACGTGAAGGGAGCCAACGACCGTGAAGTGGTCGAGGGGGTGGTACGCGAACTGGAAAAAGATCCCGCCACCGCCATCATGCTGAGAGAGATGTTCGAATAGCTGACACGCACGTCGATGCCTCGTCCCCATCCTCACCCTGTCCCTCCCCTTTGAAGGGGAGGGAACGAGGGGACGGACCACCGGGTGTGGAAAGGAAAAAACGTTGAAAGAACTCGATACCGCGACACTGAGAAAATACGACTCCGATTACCTCTGGCACCCCTTCACCCAGATGAGCGAATGGGAAGGCGCCGACAACATCGTCATCACCAAGGGCGAAGGATCCTACCTCATCGACTCCGACGGCAACCGCTACCTCGACGGCGTCGGCGCCATCTGGACCAACGTCCACGGCCATTGCAAAAGGGAGATCAACGATGCCATCAAGGCACAGGTCGACCGGCTGGAACACTCCACCCTGCTCGGGCTCACCAACGACCGGGCGGTCATGCTCGCCAAACGCCTGATCGACATCGCTCCGGAAGGTCTCTGCAAAGTCTTCTATTCCGACAACGGCTCCACCGCCGTCGAGATCGGCGTGAAGATGGCCTTCCAGTACCAGGCCCAGACCGGCCACCCGGAAAAGACCAAGTTCATCGCCTTCGACAACGCCTACCATGGCGACACCGTCGGCTCCATGAGCGTCGGCGGGATCGACATCTACCACGCCGTCTACTCCCCGCTGCTCTTCCCGACCATCAAGGCCCCGGCTCCCTACTGCTACCGCTGCAAGCTCTCCCCCGAAGGAGACTGCACCCGCTGCGGTCTGCTCTGCCTGAAAGAGCTCGAACGCCTCATGGAGCGGCACGCCCACGAACTGGCCGGCCTCGTCATCGAGCCCGCCGTCCAGGGGGCGGGCGGCATGCTCGTGCAGCCGGAAGGGTTCCTCAAAGGGGTGCGCGAACTGTGCGACCGCTACGACGTCCTGATGATCGCCGACGAGGTGGCGGTGGGTTTCGGCCGTACCGGCTCCATGTTCGCCTGTCAGAAGTACGGCATCACTCCCGATATCATGGCCCTGTCGAAAGGGATCTCCGCGGGCTACCTGCCGCTCGCCGCCACCCTCGCCACGCGCAAGATCTACGACGCCTTTTGGGGCGCCTATGCCGATCTCAAGACCTTCTTCCACGGCCACACCTTCACCGGCAACCCGATCGCCTGCGCGGCGGCACTGGCCAGCCTCGACCTCTTCGAAAACGAGCGCCTGCTCGAATCGCTACCCGCCAAGATCCGCTACATCGACGAGCGGCTGAAGGCGATGTCCGCCCTCCCCCACGTCGGCAACGTCCGCCAGGAAGGGATGATCGGCGGTATCGAGCTGGTCGCCGACAAGGAGACCAAGGCGGCGTACCCGTGGGAAGAGCGGGTCGGAGTGCGGGTCTGCCTGGAAGCACGCAAGCACGGCCTTTTCCTGCGCCCCCTGGGCAACGTGATGGTCATCTTCCCGCCGCTCTCCATTTCGCTTGACGAGCTCGCCCTGCTGATGGACGGCATCGAGGCCTCCATCCGGACCGTGACCGGCTAGCCCTGCCTTCCTCTCTCCGGCTATAATTAGGCTGGAATCCTGACAGCAATTCCATTAAGATAGCCAATTCCGAATGTTCGTCTTTCAGGGAACGACGAAGGGGACAGGCACCTGCCGGTGCCAGTCCCCTTCCCCTCACCTGCCACTTGGTACACTCCTCCCCCTCCCCTTGAGGGAGGGGATAAGGGGTGGGGGAGCAATCAACAGCGTGCCGAAGCCGGCCTCCCCCCCCCACCCTCGCCCTCCCCCTCAAGGGGGGAGGGAAAGATCGGTTCAGGCCCGTATAGTCTTTGTAAAGGAGCCACCATGGATCTTATCGATAGCCACGCCCATATCTACGGGGACGAATTCGCCCAGGACCTCCCCGATGTCCTGCAGCGCGCGAAGGATGCCGGGATCACCACCATGATGGTGATCGGAGCCGACATGGAATCGAGCGTGCAGGCCCTCGAGCTTGCCAACGCCCACGACAACATGTACTGCGCAGTCGGCATCCACCCCCACGACGCCGAAGGGGTAACCGAGGAGGATTATCAGAAGATCCGCGCGATGGCGCTGGCCAACCCGAAGGTGGTCGCCATCGGCGAGGTCGGCCTCGATTTCTACCGCGACCGTTCGCCGAGACACCTCCAGGAGGAGGTTTTCCGCCGCTTCATCAGGATGGCGCGCGAGCTCAAGCTGCCGCTCGTCATCCACGACCGCGACGCCCACGACCGTATCATGGCCATCCTCAAGGAGGAGAAGGCGGAGGAGATCGGCGGCGTCCTCCACTGCTTCTCCGGCGACCTCGAAATGGCGCAGGAATGCATCGCCATGAACTTCGTCATCTCCATCCCCGGCACGGTGACCTACCCCTCCAACGAATCGCTCAGGGAGGTGGTGCGCGGAGTGAAGATCGAGCACCTGCTGGTGGAAACCGACTGCCCCTACCTCACCCCGGTCCCCCACCGCGGCAAGCGCAACGAGCCGGCCTTCGTGAGACTGACCGCCGAAAAGGTGGCGGAGCTGAAAGGGCTATCGCTGGAAGACGTCGCGCGGATCACCGCCCTCAACACCCGGAAGGTCTTCGGTATCGAGGCGGCAGCCGAGGAAAGCACCATCGCGTACATGATCCGCGACTCCCTCTACCTCAACATCACCAACCGCTGCTCGAACCGCTGCACCTTCTGCCCTAAATTCGACGATTTCATCGTGAAGGGGCACGAGCTCAAACTGGCCCACGAACCGAATTTCGCGGAGGTGATGGAGGCCATTGCGGGCCACGGCAACTTCAAAGAGGTCGTCTTCTGCGGCTACGGCGAGCCGCTGGTCAGGCTCGACCTGGTTAAGGAGGTGGCCCGCGAGCTGAAAAACCGCGGCTTCGCCGTCAGGATCAACACCGACGGCCAGGCCAACCTGGTCCATGGCCGCAACATCCTCCCCGAGCTGGCCGGCATCGTCGACGTCCTTTCGGTCAGCCTCAATGCTGCCGACGCCGCGACCTACCAGAACCTCTGCAACACGCCGTTCGGCGAGGCCGGCTTCCGTGGTATCTGCGACTTCCTCAAGGAAGCCACCCGCTACATCCCGAAGGTGGTGGCAAGTGCGGTCACCGTCCCGGATCTCGACGTGGAAAAGGTGCGGGAGCTTGCCCTTTCCCTCGGCGCGGAATTCAGGGAACGGGAGTACGAGGAGGTAGGTTAGACCGGCAAGAATATAGTGGTATCATTGGGTAATCCATGTATTTGCCAGTCCATCTGTCCTACACAGGTTGTAAGGGAAGATTGCCACTCAGGTTGGAACTTTTAATGCGATTGCAGGGAGGGCCCGCTCTATGCGGATCAACAAGAAAATCCTCGGCTGGACCTCACTGGCCATTGCCGTCATCGTCGCAGGGATCCTGATCGGACTCCCCCCGCTCGTCAAGTATCTCGCCATCAAGAACATCGACGAGAAGACCGGCCGCAAGTCCACCATCGCCGGTCTCTCCATCAATCCGTTCACGCTACGGGCTGAAATCAAGGGTTTCCGGCTCCAGGAAAAGGGGAGCGGGGCCACCTTTACCTCGTTCAGCTCCGCGACCGTCTCCATCAGCCCCCTCTCCCTCCCCAAACGCGCCGTCATCGTGAGGGAAATTCGCGTCGTCTCACCCTACGTCCACATCGTGAGGGATGCGGTGAACCATTACAACTTCTCGGATCTCGTGACTCCCTCACCGAAGGAGCCCAAGAAAGAGAAGGAGAAGTCGACACTCTTCTCCCTCAACAACATCATCGTCTCCAAGGGGAGCATCGACTTCGAAGACAGCGCGATCTCTCCGGCAAGAAACCATCGCCTGCGCGGCATCGAGATCGCCCTCCCCTTCGTAAGCGACCTGCCGTACCTCGCCGACCGCTATGTCACCCCGCATCTCAAAGCCGAAGTGAACGGCTCCCCCTTCGAGTTCAAGGGGAGGCTCAAGCCGATGACCAAGGCGGTGGAGGCCACCCTCGACCTCAGCGTGAACCAGGTCGATGTCCCGTTCTACCTCGGGTATCTCCCCTTCCCTCCGCCGGTCAAGGTGGTCTCCGGCCACTTCAGCAGCAACCTCGAAATAGGCTACCGGGTGGACGAAAAGAAAGGGCCGGATGTGACCGTGAAGGGAACCCTCGGGCTCGACAAGGCCTCGGTCCGCGAGTACGGCGGGGCGCCGCTCGCGTCGGTCGACCGGCTGGCGGTCAAGGTCAACCAAGCCTCCCTCTTCACCAGAGTCATCGACCTCGCCTCGGCCGAGATGGAGGGATGGGAGGTCTACGCCGACCGCGACCGGGTCGGCAAGTGGAACTTCCAGAAACTCCACGCACCCTCGCAGCCTGCGGAAAGGACGGCAGCGAAAGCCGCCAAGGCGGAGCCCGGCAAGAAAGGCGGCGAAGAGGCGGCGAAGGAAGAGGACAAAAAAGAAGAGGCCAAGAAGAAGGCGCAGGAGAAAAAAGAGGCCGGTAGCAAGGAAACGCCGCCGCTCGACCTGCGTCTGGGCAAGCTGGCGATCAAAGCCGGGAAACTCCATTTCTCCGACCAGGTCCCGGCCAAGGGGTTCCGTACCGAGCTGCAGGCGATCGACCTGGAGATGCGGGATTTCTCTCTCCGGGGAGGCCACAAGGCCCCGGTCGATTTCGGCTTCAAAACGGCCCGGGGCGAAAAGGCCGTCCTCAAGGGGGAAGTGGCACTCGAGCCCACTTCGTTCGCCGGGCAGCTCACCCTCTCCGGAATCCCGCTCCAGGACTACTACCCGTACCTCTCGGGATCGCTGGCCGCACCCGTCAGCGGGATACTCTCCGCCTCTTCCCACATCTCCTACGACGAAAAACGGGGGCTTCTCCTCGATAAAACCCAGGTGAAGGGCGAGCGGCTGGCGGCGCCGTTTGGACAGGGTGACGGGGTCAAACTTGCGGAGGCGGTTCTCGGCGGGATATCGCTCGATCTCAAGCAGAACAAGGCCGTGGTGGAGCGGGTCGATCTCAAGGGGGGCAACATCGCCCTCACCGCCCTCAAGGGGGGCGGCTATACCTACCAAACCCTCCTGAAGCCGGGCGAAAAGCCGGCCCCCACGGGGAAACCGGCCAAGAAAGCCCCGCACGAAAAGAAAGCGTCCCCCTTCTCCTACCGGGTCGGAAAGATCACCGGAACGACCTTCTCCGTAAAGTTCACCGATAAGAACAACGAAGAGGAACCGGTCTTCAGCCTCAACCGGCTCAACTTCTCGGTAGGCGGAGTGACCGGACCCAAGTTGGGGAGCATGCCGATCGCCATCTCCTCAGGTTACGGCAGCAAGGGATCGCTCTCCGCCAACGGTGTCGTGGCCGTCGAGCCAGTCAGGTTCAAGGGAAAGGTCGACCTGCACCGGATACCGATCCGCGATTTCGATCCCTACATCCCCGAAGATACCAACGTCTTCATCGCCGACGGGACCATCGATACCTCCGTTGCCCTCGACCTCGTCAAGGGGGAGACCGGCCTCAAAGGAAGTTTCTCCGGCTCCCTCGGGGTCAACTCCTTCTACTGCCAGGATCTCGAGCTGAACGAGGATCTCCTTAAGTGGGAAAGCCTCCAGATGGACCAGGTGAACGGCACCCTGTCCCCCTTCACCCTCGCCATCAACGAGGTCGCCCTCAGTAACTTCTACTCCCGCGTAATCGTGGAGAAAGACGGCACCCTGAACCTCCAGCATCTCAGGGACGAACAGGAACCTCCGGCCGCTACCCAGGGGGCGGCAACGGCAAAAGCGCAGGCTCCGCCCGCAGCGGCCGCGAAAACTGCGGCCTCGGCGTCCGCACCGGCGGCACCCGCCGCCCCGGCGCATCCGTCCGGGTCGCAGCCCACTCCGGCCGCGCTGGCCGCAGGAGTCCCCGCCGTCACGGCGGGCGGCGAGAGTACCGCGCAGCCGCATCCCGTCCGGATCGACACCATCACCATCCAAGGCGGCACCATGGCCTTCACCGACCGTCACCTGCAGACTACCTTCGACACCACCTTCTACAACCTCGGCGGAAGGGTCAGCGGTCTCTCCTCGCAGGCGAAGACCGTGGCCGACGTGGACCTGAGGGGGAACCTGGAAAACCACTCGCCGCTTTCCATCAAGGGGGTCATCAACCCGTTGCGGGGCGATCTCTTCCTCGACCTGAAGATTGCCTTCAACGACATCGAGCTCTCCCCGTTCACCCCGTACTCGGACACCTATCTCGGCTACAACCTGGACAAGGGAAAGCTCTTCCTCGACCTCGCCTACAAGATCGACAAGAAGGCGCTTACCTCGCAGAACAAGGTGTTCATCGACCAGTTCACCTTCGGCAAGTCGGTGGACAGCCCACAGGCGACCAAGCTTCCGGTCAAACTGGCGGTGGCGCTTCTCAAGGACCGCAAGGGGGAAATCCACCTCGACCTGCCGGTCACCGGACGCACCGACGATCCCCAGTTCAGCGTCTGGGGTGTGGTATGGCAGGTGCTCAAAAACCTCCTCGTGAAGGCAGCCACCTCGCCCATGGCGCTTTTAAGCTCCATGTTCGGCGGAGGTCACGACTTCACCGCGGTCGATTTCGCTCCCGGCTCCGACCGGCTGGCGAAGAACGAGCAGGACAAGCTCGAGAAGCTCGGCAAGGCTCTCATCGACCGCCCCGCCCTCACCCTCGAAATGTCCGGATACGTGGACCGGGATATCGATGCCGAAGGGTACCGTAACGAAATGCTGATGAAGAAGATGAAGGGTGAGAAATTCCGCAAACTGGTCAAGGAAGGAAAGACCAAGCAGGGGCAGACCCAGGAGCAGACGGCGATCCTGCCGGAAGAGTATTCCAGCTACCTGAAGGCGGTCTACCAGAAGGAGAAGTTCCCCAAACCGAGGACGGCCCTGGGATTTTTGAAGGATCTTTCCGACGAGGAGATGAAGAAGCTGATCCTCACCCATACGTTGGTGGGTAACAACGAACTGCAGGCCCTGGCCAGGGAACGGACGGCGGCGGTGAAAACTTTCCTGACGACGGAGGGGAAAGTTCAGCCCGAAAGGCTGTTCGAGGTGACTTCAGACATATTCAAGCCGTCCGCCAAGGGAGGCCCGGGGGGAAGGGTCGAATTCACGGCCAAGGTGAAGTAGAAGGAGGCCCCGGCTCCCGCGGTGCTGTCGCACCAGATTTCCCCTCCCATGCGGGCGAGCGACCTCTTGACGATGGCCAGGCCAAGGCCGTGACCGGCAAAGGTGTCACGGTCGCAAAGCCTCTGGAAGGGCATGAAGAGCCGCTCGGCGAGTTTCATGTCGAAACCCGGGCCGTTGTCGCGGACAAAACAGACCCCGTCCTCACACCCGAAGCTGATGGTGGCGGACGGGGTTTTTGCGCTGTACTTCCAGGCGTTCCCCAGCAGGTTCTCAAGGACGCTCGTCAAAAGCGAACGGTCGCCGACAACCACCACCCCCGGCTGAACCCGGATCGCGACCTCACGCCCCTGACCGGCGACCCGCAATCCCTCCAGGATCTCCCCGGCCATTTCGCTCAGGTCCACCCGCTCAACCTTCAGCTCCGAGGCCCTCATCCCGGAGAAGTCGAGGATGCGGTCGAGAATCGCCTCGATCCTCGCCCCCCCGTCGATCATCGCGCCGAGATACCCCTTCGCCGTGTCGTCCAGCTTATCCCGATAGCCCTCCAGCAGCAGATCTCCGTAGCCGTAGATCAACCGGAGCGGTGTCCTCAGGTCGTGCGTCATGGAATCGTAGAGGAGCTCCAGCTCCTCCCGGGCCTGGCGCAATTCGGCCGTCCGCTCGTCCACCCTCCGCTCGAGAAGTTCGGAAGCCCCCCGCAGCTCTGCCGCAAGGCGGCGTTCGTTGGCGAGCCGCATGGCGTTTCTCACCGCAACACCGATCATGGAGGCGACGCCGTTGACGAGATTGAGATCGCTCTGCAACAGATCCCCTTTCCGGTCGGGATCGTCCACCACCAGGATCCCCAGCGGCTCCCCTTCGCAGACGATGGGGACGCAGATGAACGACTTGACGCTGTAGAAAAGGCAGTGCTCGGGGAGCATTTCCCCCCGGCCCTCCTTGACCAGAACGGGTCGTCTGTCGAGGTAGCAGCGGGCGAGGAGGCATTTGGGGCGATCGGCGATCAGGGCATGTTCCCGGCGCTCCAGCGATATCCTCTCGTTCTCGGTCAACCCGAACCAGCTCCGCAGGACCAGGGCGTCGCCGCTCTCGTTGGCCAGCATGATGATCCCCCGGCCGTAGTTAAGCCTTTTGAGCAGGATCTGGTTAACGGTGGCGAGGACGTCGTCCAGTTCGGTCTTGCGGGATACCGCTTCGCCGATCTGGTTGATGAGGAGCGCGTTGTCGTAGTTCTCCTGGGCCAGGGCGAGGTGACGTAGGCTCAACTCGCGTCCCCGCTCGAAAGAGGCGATGAGGTAGCTCCGCTCGGAGCGCCAGGCCATGAAGGAAACCACCAGGTAGGCAGGAATAGGGAGCAGCAGGGATGCGGCGACCAGCGGGGTGAGTCCGTTCAACAGCAAGGCCGGAGCCGACAGGAGCAGGGTGGCCAGGGTGAAGCGGTGGGCGGATACCAGCCGGGAGGCCTCGGTCTCACGCCAGGTGATCCGGTAACGGCAGACGGTCCCCCCGTGGAAGATGCATTCCGGATGCTCGATACTTTCGCAGTCGCGCTTGAGGAGAAGAAAGACGGCCTCGAAGTACCCCATGCGGTTTTGGCACTGGTACAGTTTCTCCTCCACCCCATCCCGGTAGGTCACCGTCACCTCGATGGTACGGGGCCCCACCTTGCGGGTGGCGCTGCGGAAGGAGCGGCTGAAATTGACGGAAAAGCGGTCGAGAAGGGAAAAGAGGATTTCGGGAGAGGTGAAACCGGAAAGGATGTCCCTCATGAAGGAATCGGAGACGGCGGCGTACCTTCCCGCCTCGCGGGCGATGCCGCGGTTGCCGCTCATCGCTACCAGCTTCTCGTGAAAAAGGTCGGCGTGGGTCTGGGTGAACCAGTGCCCGGGATCGGCCAACTCGTGGTCCTGCATCCCGGCATAGGCCAGGAGCTCCCCCGTGTCGATCCGTGGGTACCTGTCTTGGACCAGTTTCAGAAAACTGTCGAAGATCCTGCTGTTGTACAGAGGCGTGTCAGGTGAAACCGCTGGCATTAAAACCCCGAGAGGAATTCAAGATAGGGGAGTCTACCCGACTTTCCCTCATTAAATCAATGAATTTGTGCTCAAGCCCCGCCCCCAAGGGGAGTAAACTTTCTCTTGCCCTGGTTAGGAAAAAAGAGTAAAAGACATACGTTATTAAATAAATATAATACACCAGTCGCAAACCAGTCATCGTCTCGTAGCTTTCAAGCTGTCCCGCAGTTCACGCAAAATCCGCTTCATCTCCGTGACAATCAAGGTTTTTATCCCCTGACAGAGGAAGCGGTCCGGTGTCATCGTGGCCCGCTCATGGAGTAACTACGCCGTGGACAAGGAACTGGACTTACAAAAATTCAATAAAGGGTGGTTGAGAAGGAAAAATCAGGACCGCGACCGGACGGACCGGAGGCTGCACGCCATCGCCACCGCCCTTGAGCAAATGGAGGGAGCGCAAACCCTCACCGAAACCCTCGCCCTCACCGCGGACACCATCATCGCCAACTTCGGGATCTCCGGGCTGGCGGTGGCCCTGCGGAACGGGCAGGGAACCACCTGCCGGGCCGCCGGTCTCCATGGCCTGCCGGAGGAACTGGGTGAATTTCCCATCGATTCGCTCGATGCCTTCAGCACGGACACCCGCGTAAAGCGGAGTATCGCCTTCGATGCGAGGATGCATTCCCTGCTCCCCCACCTGACCGCCACCACCTGCAACATCTTTCCCCTGCAGTCGCTCGAGGGGGACCTCGGCTTTTTCATGGTCACCGACAGCCGCCTGAGCAAGGGGGAGATCATGATGATTTCCATGGTGGCCCACGCCGCGGCCGCGAAGTTTGCCCGCATCCTCAAGGACGCCGAGTACGAGAAGTCGAGCGCCCTCTCCCAGAAGCTCATCTCCCTGGCCAACACCCTGCTGGATCTGGATGGCAAGGACGAGCTCTACCCGGCCGTCCTCCGTATCGCCAGCGACCTCGTGGAAGCGTCGCAGGGGTCGGTCATGCTGGTCGACCCCGGCGGCCTGACCTTGCAGATTGCCTGCAGCGAAGGGCTCCCGGCAAGCCTCGCCCGCGACGTCACGGTCGAGGTCGGCTCCGGGATAGCCGGCACGGTAGCCGGAAACGGCGAACCGCTCCTGATCGGCGACATCGAGCAGGACCTCCGCGTCGGCAGCCGGATGCGCCCCCGCTACCGCTCAAAATCGCTGGTGAGCGTACCGCTCAAGGTAAAGGACCGGGTGATCGGCGTCCTCAACCTGACCGACAAGAAATCACTCGCTCCTTTCACCGAAACGGATCTCGAGACGCTGAGCTCCTTCGCAAACCTCGCATCCCTCATGATCGAACGGGTCTCCATGCTGGAAAAGTCGACCAGGTTCGAGATGCTGTCGGTAACCGACGCCCTCACCGGCCTGTACAACAGGCGTTTTTTGAAGAGCAGGCTGGAGGAGGAGATCAGCCGGAGCAAGCGCCAGGCATTGAGCCTCACCGTCCTGTTCATCGATCTGGACGGATTCAAGAGGTTCAACGACCTCTGCGGGCACCTGGCCGGCGACGACGCGCTCAAGAAAGTGGCCGAGATCATCAAGACCACCCTGCGCGAAATGGATGTGGTCGCCCGCTACGGCGGCGAGGAATTCTGCGCCATCCTGCCGGACACCGGCAAGGGCGAGGCCTCGATCGTGGCGGAACGGATCCGCAAGGGGATCGAGCAGGAAATCTTCAATAATGGCACCCTGGCGGTCAGCACCCTTACCGCGAGCCTCGGCATCGCCTCCTTCCCCGAAGACGGAACCAGCTTCACCACGTTACTGCATGCCGCCGACATGGCCCTGTACCGCGCCAAGGCCGGAGGCCGCAACCGGGTCATGACCGCGCTCAAGGAAAACGAGGAGCCACCTCAAGGCTTCCGTCCCCGGCAGCAGATCATCGGGGTGTAGGTAAACCGCCGCGGGTCCTTGAAGAACGTGCGGAACTCGTCCACGAACTCCCGGTACCCCCCCTCGTATTCGCGGAAATCGTACCCGCTCTCCTTGGCGGCAACTTCGATCTTCTTTCCCCAATTGAACTCGTCCGTGCCGGAGAGTGCCCCGTAGATAAGGTGATGCGCCTCCATTTTCACCCTGATGTCGACGTAGCCGAGATCGTAGAGCAGGGAGTAGAGCTTTCTTCCGGCGTAGGGGTCGAAGTCCCTCTCCTGTTCAAGCCTCCCTACGATCGCCGCCACGGCCCTCTCCAGCCGTGCCGGTTGTCCGAAATGGTTGAGACAGTTGTGGTCGAGATCGATGAGGCAGAGGATCCCGCCCGGCTTGAGTATGCTCGAGACGTTCTTCACGATGTCGGGGCTCTTGGTACGGTGATACTCCAGCAGGAAGCGGATCCAGCCGAAGTCGAAACGGCCCGCCGCTTCGAGCGGTGTCAGCAGGTCCACCTTGGTAAAGCTCGTCGCGTTATCAGCGTAATACTCGCGGGCAAAGCCCACCCGCTGATCGGAAAAGTCGAGCCCGACCGCCTCCCCTCCCGGCTGGGCGAGGGAAGCGAGCTTGCTGGTGGTCTTCCCCGATCCGCAGCCGACATCGACCACCCGCATCCCCGGCTCCAGCCCGGCCCAGCGGGCATCCCGTTCGGTCACTTCGTCGCCGGTCTTCAGATCCAGCCGGAGAGCCTCTTCATCGTTCTCCATGAGATAGCGTGCCTCGTCCATGGCTTCCTCCTGTTACTTCCACTACGATGATACGTCGCCGCCGCCCCCCCTTTCAACCCGCCCCGCCTCTTTCGGCTCCCGATCCGCGTCCCTCGCATCGGCACCGCAAAAATTGGAGACTAAGGAATTGCGCAGGCCGCTTCCTTTCCGTATACTCCTTAAAATTCCACGAAAACCGGGAGGGGTATGAGGAATCGAGCATGGGCGATGGGGATGGCGGTCGCGGCGGCAATCGCGCTGGGACCGGGAACCATCACCTCGGCGCAGGCCGCGGGATATGCGATTTTCACCCAGGGTGCCTCGCCGCTTGGGCAGGGAAACGCGGTAACCGGGCACACCGACAGCCCAAGTACCGTCTTCTACAATCCCGCCCTCATGAACCGCCTCGACGGGACCCAATTCGAGGTCGGTACCACCTTCATCGTTTCCAGCCATGAGTTCGACAGCGGCACCATCCCCGGCGAGAGCACCACGGACCACTCCACCTTCTTCCCCAGCACGGTCTACGCAACCCACAAGATCAACGATTCCTGGAGCGTGGGGCTGGGGATCTTCAATCCGTTCGGATTGGGCACCGACTGGAACGACCGCTGGGAGGGGCGCTACATCGCAACCAAGTCCGAGCTGACCACCTACGACATCAATCCGGCGGTGTCCTGGCGGGTCATCCCCTCGCTCACCGTGGCCGCAGGCCTCGATGTCATTCTGCTGGACGCCACCTTGGAGCGGCAGATCCCCTCGGTGGCCTTCTTCCTCCCCCCGGGGGCGGATATCGGCCAGAAATTCAAGGGAGACGGCACCGGCGTTGGCTTTAACGTAGGATTGGCGTACGACGTGACGGACACCGTCACAGTAGGGGCGTCCTACCGGAGCGAGACGAGGGTGGACATCAACGGGCACTCCAGCACCTCGCTGGGAGTCACCCCGCTGGACAGCCCGGGGAAGTCGAGCGTGAAACTGCCGCAGCAGGTGACGGCGGGGATCTCGTACCGGCCGATGGAGCCGCTGGTGGTGGAGGCGGGGATCAGGTGGGAGGGGTGGTCGGCGTTCAAGGAGTTGAACGTGAACTTGGAGAGTGGTGCGCCGGTTCCGCCTTCCGAGCGAAACTGGCACGATACGCTGGGGATGAACGTCGGGGCGAAGTACCGGGTAAACGATACGGTGGCCCTGATGGGAGGGTACATCTACGGAGAGAACGCGGTTCCGGATTCAACCTTCGACCCGTCGATACCGGATTCCGACACCCACATTTTCTGTACCGGGGCGGAGTTCTCCCTGCAACGGGCGAAGCTCGCCCTCTCCTACGCATACCAGCACTACGTGGACCGGACCAAGAACAACACTATCGGCGCCCCCTTCGATCCCGCCAACGGCAGGTACAAAAGCGACGCGCACCTCGTCGCGGTAAGCCTTGGATACCGCTTTTGATAATCTAGCCGGCTTTTTCCGGGATAAACGCGTGCGCCAGCAAGTTTAACGGCCGGCCGAGCAGTTTAAAAACTTTTTTCCGGAGATAAACGGCCGTCCCGGATTTTTTCGCGACGGTTTTTCCCGTTTCGAGATTTTTTTCCGGCGAAAACTCGAGCGCCGGCAAGTTTAGCGGCGGCTCGGGCAGTTTAAAAACTTTTTCCCGGAGATAAACGGCCGTCCCGGATATTTTCGCGACGGTCTTTCCCGTTTCCGGATTTTTTTCCGGCGAAAACTCGAGCGCCGGCAAGTTTAACGGCGGCTCGGGCAGTTTAAAAACTTTTTCCCGGAGATAAACGGCCGTCCCGAAGTTTTTCGCGACGGTCTTTCCCGTTTCGAGATTTTTTTCCGGCGAAAACTCGAGCGCCGGCAAGTTTAGCGGCGGCTCGGGCAGTTTAAAAACTTTTTCCCGGAGATAAACGGCCGTCCCGAAGTTTTTCGCGACGGTCTTTCCCGTTTCGAGATTTTTTTCCGGCGAAAACTCGAGCGCCGGCAAGTTTAACGGCCGCCAGGGAGGATACGAGCCCAGCTACCGCTTGAGAAGGTACTGGCCGACCCAGTTGCTCGCGAACTGGTTGGCGATGCGGCCGCTGCGGTCCCCCTTCTTCTGGGACCAGAGAATGGCGGCCTCCCGGCACTCGGGGGTCCAGGGAACCTCCTTTTCCAGCCGCTCGGCGAGTTTGCCGATCCACTGGCGGACAACTTCGAGGTACTGGTCCTGGCTGAAGGGATGGAAGGAAACCCAGATCCCGAACCGTCCGGAGAGGGAGATCTTTTCCTCCACCGCCTCGCCGTGGTGGATCTCCCCTTCCACCATCATGGCACCCTTGTTGTCGCTTTCGTACTCGGGGATCAGGTGGCGGCGGTTGGAGGTGACGTAGATCAGCATGTTCTCGGGAGGGGCGTAGACCGAACCGTCCAGGGCGCTTTTCAGCATCTTGTAGCTCGATTCGCCGACCTCGAAGGAGACATCGTCGGAAAAGATGACGAACCGGTACGGCTGCCCCTTCAATTGGTAGACGATGTCCGGCAGATGGATCAGGTCGTCCTTGTCCACCTGCACGACCCTCAGCCCGTCCGTTGCGTAACGCCTGAGAAGAGCACGCACCAGGGAAGATTTCCCGGTCCCCCTCGTTCCCCAGAGAAGGATGTTGTTGGCAGGAAGCCCCGCGAGGAACTGGAGGGTATTCTCCTCCACGATCTTCTTCTGCTTCTCGATGCCGAGAAGATCTTCCAGCCTGATCCCCTCGATGGACTCAATGGGCTCCAACGACCCCGAGAAGGAGTGACGCTTCCAGTTCGCCGCAGGCGTGACGCTCCAATCGATGTCGGGAATCGGCTTGGGCAAAAGGTACTCGGCCGCTTCCAGAACCCTTTTCAACTGTCCGATCAATTCAGCATCCAGTTCCACGACCTTCTCCTTTCGCTATTTAAGATTGGCCACCGTCGGATCCATCTCCCTGATCAGGTCGTCATAGGCAATGAGCGACTTGATGAGCGGCTCGTCCTTTTTCACGGTATCGCCGAACCCCTTGAACTTGCCATTGAACGCCAGGGCACGATTTCTCAGCGCCGTGGCACTCTCCGCGAGAAAGCCCTTCTCTTTCTTGTCGTCGCTCTTTAGAAGCGACTTGGTCTTGGCCCAGTACTCGTCGGTGGTGCCCAGGTAATGATGCAGGCTTTCCAGGAAGGAAAGCGAGGAGGCCGAAAGCTCGGAGGTGCTGGCCAGTTTCTCCTGCACATCCTGCATCCCTTTAAGCAGATCCTGGTCGGCGAACTTGACCAGTTCGGAGACCTCGCGGGAGTTGACTCCCTTGGCGAGATCGAGCTTATCGGTCCTGTTGAGGAATTGCTGAGAGGTTACCAGGTATTTGTTGATGGAGACCGACGCTGAGCTGAGAGAAAGGGTCGCATTGGCGACGAACTTGGTGAAGACGGAGGCTTGGCCTGCATAGGGGATGGGGAGGACTTTGGCGAAGCCGGCAGCGACCGACCCCGCGGATATGTATTTCGAGTAGCCGGCGACGTTGGAAGACATCCACTTCACGTACCCCTCGAAATCGGCTAATCCCTGGCGCTGGGCACGGATATCGACGGCGATTTCCTTCAGCCGCTTGGCGTTTCTGACGGCGAGGTCGCTACCGGTTATGCTGCAGGATTCGAGCGCCCGGAGCTTCTCCTTGAGGAGGGTGTTTTCCTTGACCAGCTCGGCAACATGGTCGGGAGCCGCAGGAGCGGCGGGAGCGGCGGGGGCGACGGGAGCGACGGCGGCAGCGGGGACGGCTGTGGTGGCAGCAGTGGCCGGGACGGCAGCGGTGGCCGGAGCTGCGGGAGTATCCTGGGCATGGACGGGTGCCGCTACCACCAGGGATAGAGCGGCAAACCCGGCTAGGGCGCTCGGTATTTTCAAGGAACCTACCTCCTCAATTTCTTGGGATGAACCGGCTGCCTCGACAGGCCTTCGGCCACCCTTTCCCGCTAGGCGCGAGGGTTCCAACCATACCGCAAAGAAGTTCCAGAAACAAGGCCAAAGGTGCGGAAAGATTGCACCTACCCTCGCCCGGACGGAGCGCCCTCCCACCTCCATGGTGCCTAACGAAAAGGGGCGCACCGTAAACGGCACGCCCCTTCCCTACCCTTTCCAATCGGAACGGTTATTTCTCGCGGTAAGTGATCCGATAGCTGAAGCTCTTCGGCTCGTAGAAATCAACCTGCTTTCCCCCCACCTCAGCGTAGGGATAGCCGAAGTCGTTGAGCGGCGCTCCCGCCTGGGGAGGGTTCAACACGATGTCGCGGCCGGAGGAGAGCTTGATGCGATAGGCATCGACGCCTCCCCAGAAGTAATCGCGGTAACGGGCGACCTTCGGATCCTTCAGCTCCAGATTCTCGACCAGCATGGCCTTGCGCACGTCGGCGGGGTCGACAACGACCCACCCCTTGCCGGGGAGGAAGAATTCGACCCAGCAATGCTGCCAGGTGGTGATGTCTTCCTCGGCCTTCTTGCCGAGCCTGATGCCGAAGACTTCGCGGGCCGGTACGCCGGCGGCGCGGGCCAGGGCAATATAGACCGAGGAGATGTCGGTGCATTTGCCGCCCGGTTTCTTCAGCAGTTCGCAGACGTCTCCCTTGCCGCAGCCGACGGTCAGGGGGTCGCGGTACATGTTCTCGCAGGTCCAGTCGTAGATGGCCCGGGCCTTCTCCAGCACGGTCGTCTTTCCTTGGGTGATCTTGGCGGCGAGCTTTTGGACCTCGCCATCGACCGGACCAAGGGAGGTCGCGTGCAGGTACTCGGCATAGTCGGCGCTATTCCACGCCGGTTCGCGGCCGGGTAAGGTACCGCGGGTGATTTCGTCCCGCTCGACGGTAAAGGTATAGGTCAATTTGCGGCTGCCGGCATTCTTGTCCCAACGGGCGAACAGGGTGGGATTGCCGTTGGCCTTGTCGGTGTAGACTGCCGAGGCGGCGTAATCGCCGCTGACCTTGACGTCGGAGACGGTCTGGTAACGGTCGGAAACCACGTAGGGAATCCAGAGCTTGGTCTCCTGTCCGGCTTGCTGCTTGGAAAGGTCGACCTCGACGGTAACGACCCCGGCACGGCTACGCGCCCAGGCCGAGGAGGTCAATAACAGCATCAGTGCCACGACAAACAACAACTTTTTCATCAAAGAGCTCCTTGCAATTTCGAATCTTTCTTTTGCCTCATGCGAGGCAGGTGTACTGGTTGAGCGGGAGCCGCGACACTCCGGGAATGGACCAAAACGGACCAGCTTTGGGCAAATCTCATGCAATCGTTGCTAAAATGAGAAATTCGTAGTACCCTCAGGGCCGTTTTGCGCCTCTCCCGCCCGCAAAGACAAGAGATAGTTGATAAATGATTGCGGAACGATAGTCAAATTGATAAATTCGATGATGCCAATATACCCTATCGGCACTGCCGATGGAGCTACCAATGAATCTTAAACAACTCGAAGTTTTCATCAACGTCGCTGAAACCGGCAGCTTTTCCAAGGGGGCGGAAGCGACCTTCCTCACCCAATCGACCGTCAGCCAGCACATCTCCGCCCTGGAGGAAGAGTTCGGGCTGAGGCTTTTGGACCGGACGGGCAAGGGGGCGCTTTTGACCGAAGGGGGGAAACTCCTTTTGGGGCGGGCGCGGAAAATCCTCGAGTGCTCCAGCGAAATCACCGCCGCCATGGCACGGTTCAAGGGAGTCGAGGAGGCCAACCTCTCGGTTGCGGGAAGCAGCATCCCCGGGGAGTACATGATCCCGGCCGCCCTCCCCCATTTGATGGAGTGCTACCCGGGACTCGTCATCAACGTTCTCCAGGGAGACAGCCGGAAGGTCCTCAGGATGCTCATATCCGGAGAGGTGGAGTTGGGAATCGTGGGGGGGAAATTCGACGAGGACGGAATCGACCTGACCCCGTTTGCCACCGACGAACTGGTGCTCATCGCTCCCGCCTTTCACAGCTGGAGGAAATCGACGACCGTCGCCATCAGCGAACTCGTGGACCAGCCGTTCATCCTGCGCGAGAGCGGCTCGGGGACGGGGTGGGCCGCGCTGGAAACGCTGCGCGGGGCGGGGATCGACCCGGGGCAGCTCCGGGTCTCGGCCCAGCTCGGAAGCAACGAGGCGATCAAGCAGGCGGTCATGGCGGGGGCCGGGATCTCGTTCGTCTCGGCGCTGTCGGTTCAGCGCGAGCTGACCGAAGGCGCTCTCATCCGGCTCCCGGTAGCGGGTGTGAAGATGGAGAGGGAATTTTTCATCGCGACCAGGAGAGACCGGGAGCTTTCCCCGGGGGGCGCGGTGTTTTGCAAAGTGATGAGGGAGATGTACGGGAGGTAGCCGGAATCAGTCGATGGTGGAACGAAGTTTCTTCCGTTCGGAGACGATCTTCTTCACGGTCAGCCGTTTTTCCTTGGCGCCGCGCGGCACCTTGGTCGCGATCCTTTTCTTTACCTTTTTTTCCCTTTTGCGGAGCAGTTCCGCCAATCGCTCCAGCGCCTTCTCGCGATTTTGCGCCTGGGACCGGCTTTCGCTGGCCTGGGCGACGATTCCCGTGGGGAGGTGCCGGATCCTCACCGCGGAGTCGGTAGTGTTCCGGTGCTGTCCTCCCGGCCCCGACGCGCGATAGAATTCCACCTTGATGTCCGTTTCTTTTATTTCCACAACAAACCTCTCGAGTGTATACCGGC
This sequence comes from Geomonas sp. Red32, assembly GCF_023652955.1. Classification (GTDB taxonomy): domain Bacteria; phylum Desulfobacterota; class Desulfuromonadia; order Geobacterales; family Geobacteraceae; genus Geomonas. Next base: position 215,083 of record NZ_JAKLOY010000002.1, read on the forward strand.
GGGGGGAGTATAGCACCACCCTCCCCGCCCCGATACCCTAATCGAAATCAACAGGAGGAGCACCTATGAAAAGTCTTGGCGCCGCCACCCTGGCAATGCCGACGCCGGTCTGGCTGGTTGGAACCTACGACCACGACGGAAACCCCAACATCGCCACCATCGCCTGGGGCGGGATCTGCTGCTCCGAACCTCCGGCAGTCGCGGTTTCCTTGAGACGGACCCGCTACACCTACGACGCGATCGTGGAACGGAAAGCTTTCACGGTGAACATCCCCGCCGAGAGCCAGATCAAGGAAGCCGATTTCGCCGGCATGGTCTCCGGCCGCAAGGTCGACAAATTCGCGGCCGCCGGGCTCACCCCGGTCAGAAGCGAGCTGGTGGATGCCCCCTTTATCGCGGAATTCCCCATGATAGTGGAGTGCAAACTGATCCAGACGGTCGAGATCGGGATCCACGTCCAGTTCATCGGGGAGATCATGGACATCAAGGTCCGCGACGAGGTGGTCAACGCCGAAGGCCAGGCCGACGCCACGTTGGTGAAGCCGGTGATGTTCAACCCGTCGGACCGCAATTACTACGGCATCGGCGCCACGATCGGACGCGGTTTCGAGGTGGGGAAGGATCTCATCAGGTAACCCGTAAAAAACCTGCCCCTCTCACTCAAAGGGGAGAGGGGCACCGGAAAAATCGGCACAGGTTCTTTTGTGAGGTGTCAACGTGCGGCGGGACGGTGGACGAACCTTTTTTCGAAGTCGGCGGTGACCCGGCGAAGATCTTCGTCGAGGAAGGCGAGTGTGCGGGTGGCGATCGGCTCGGGGACGCCGCCGTAAAAGGCCTGGGCCATCCCGCCGGTGATGGCGGCCAGCGTGTCCGAATCCCCGCCCAACGAGATGGCGAGCCTAATGGCGCCTTCGAAGTCGGTCGATTCCAGGAACGAGACCACCGCCTGCGGTACGGTCCCCTGGCAGGAGACGTCGAAACTGTATCCGGGCCGGATCTGATCGCAGCTCAGCGAGAGGTCGTAGTGAAAACGCCCCTCGACGAAGCGGCGGATCTCCTCTTTGCTGGCACCGGTCCTCCCGAGGTAGACGGCACCCGCAACCGCCTGCGCCCCCCTGATTCCCTCCGGATGGTCGTGGGTGACACAGCTGTACTCTTCCGCCTTTTGCAACACCTCTTCGAGCGAGTCGAAGGCCCAGCCGGCCGGCGTTATCCTCATCGCCGCACCGTTTCCCCAACTGTGATACGGCCGCTCGTCCGCACTCTTGGCCCAGGCCAGGAAATTCCCCCCGTACCCGGCGTCGGGATAGGCCCGGCAGTATCTTTTCATGACGGAGCCGTATCCTTCGCCGGTCAGGATCGATTCGGCGAGCGCCACGGTCAGTACCGAATCGTCGGTGAAACGGCAGTGGTCCTGGAAGAGCGGGAAGTCGGTGGTCTTAATGTTGTTCCACTCGTAGATCGACCCGACGATATCACCAGTCAGCGCGCCCAGCATAGGTCCTCCTCGGTTGAAAGGTCCCCAGCATACCGTAAAGTTTACTTGTTCGCACCTTTTCTCACCGGCGGTCTTTAAATGAACTACCTATTCCATCTCTACCTGTCGGGGGACGACCCGGATCTTCTCACCGGCAACTTCATGGGGGACTTCGTCAAGGGGCACCTCGACGGCCGCTTCCCCGCGGCAATCCAGGCGGGCATCCAGCTTCACCGCGCCATCGATTCCTTCGCCCACACCGATCTTCATTTCAACCAAAGCCGCCTCCGCATCGACACCTCGTTCGGACTCTACCGGGGAATCCTGGTCGACCTCTTCTACGACCATTTCCTGACGGCCTCCTGGGAGCACTGGTCCGATGAGCCCCTTCCCCGCTACCTCGGGCGGGTGCGGGACATCGTGGAGGAACGGCGGCACCTGCTTCCCGAGCGGCTTCAGCAGCTCATCCCGATCATCTTCGAGGATCTCATCCCCTCCTACCTCGATACCGCGGGAATCGGACAGGCCCTCGTCAGGATGTCCCGCCGCATCAGCCGGCCCAATCCGCTGGCAGGCGGGGAGCGGGAGCTGGTTCTCAACTACGCGGGATTGCGGGAGGATTTCGAAGCCTTTCTCCCCGACGCCACCCGGTTCACCCTCCCCCGCCGCCACGGCGCCTGAAGGGCACCGCGCCCCCCGTCGCCCTAACCCGCCGCATATCTCGCCGCCCTTCGCAGCTTTACCCGCTTCCCACCACCCGCTCGAACTCCTCGGCCACCATCGGTCTGCCGGTCAGCGTTCCCTGGACTTCGTCGCACCCGAAGCTCCGCACGATCTCCAGCTGCGCCTGAGATTCCACGCCGACCGCATTTACTCTCATGTTGAGGTTGTGGGACATGCAGATCACCGCATTGACGACTGCCAGGTCGTTAGGCTGGGTCAGGATGTTCTTGATGAAGCTCTTGTCGATCTTCACCTTGCTGATCGGGAGTTCCTTGATCCGCTGCAGCGACGAAGCACCGGTGCCGAAGCAGTCCACGGAGAAGGTGACCCCGAGGCCGGCCAGCTGACGCATGGTTCTCACCGAGAAGTTCGGATTCTCCATGATGGCCCGCTCGGTGATGTCCAGCTCGAGATGGCGCGGGTCCAGCCCGCTCTCGCTCAGCGCACGCGAGGTCAGTTCGACCAGGCCGGGACGGTGGAATTCCCGGTTGGAGAGGTTGACGGTGAGGGAGAAGGTGTAGCCGCGCCTGCGCCACCGGCTCATCTGGGCGCACGCCTCGTGAATCACCCACTCGCCGATCGGTATGATGACCCCGGTTTCCTCGGCGACCGGGACGAACTGCGAGGCATCCATGAGCCCAAGTTCCGGGTGGTGCCACCGCAAAAGAGCCTCGGCACTCACGACCTTGCCGGTGTCGAGCCTGATCTGCGGCTGGAAGACCAGCTCCAATTCCCCCTTGGCGACCGCCTCCCGCAAAAGCCGTTCCATCCTTTGCCTTCTGCCGGTGCGCGCGTTGATCTCCTCGTTGTAGAACTGGTAGGTGTTCCCGTTTCCCTTTTTGGCCACGTACATGGCGCGGTCGGCCTTGGCCACCAGGTCCTCGGAACTCTCGCCGTCCACCGGGAACATGCTGATCCCGACACTGGTGGTGGCGTTGATCTCGATATTGTCGAGGAGAAACGGGGTGCTGAATACCCCCATGATCTTGCCTACCACGGTGCCGACGTCGTCGGTCTGGGTCAGGTCGGGCATCAGGACGTTGAACTCGTCCCCGCCGATCCTTGCCACCGTGTCCGATTCGCGCACGCAGCGCCGGAGTCTCTGCGCCACCGACTGGAGGAGGAGATCGCCTGCCGCGTGGCCGAGGGTGTCGTTGATCTGCTTGAAATGATCGAGATCGAGGAAGAGCACGGCAAGGTTCTTCCGGTTGCGCCGGGCCTGGGCGAGTTCCAGCGAGAGAAAGTCCATGAAGAGCTTGCGGTTGGGGAGGTCGGTCAGGGTATCGTGCTGCGCCTGGTGGCGGATGGTCTCCTCCATCCTGGTCCGCTCGGTCACGTCCCGGGCGATGCAGGAGATCCCCGCCAGCTCGCCGCGGGGCGTGGTGATGGAGGAAAGCGTGAGGGATACGTAGATCTCCGCGCCGTCCCGGGTGAGGTAGACGGTCTCCAGGTGGCTCACCGCCTCGCCGCCGGCGACACCTTTCAGGATGCGGGCCATTTCGTCGCGGCGGCTGGCGGGAACCAGGGTGGAGAGATGCCTTCCCTTGGCCTCCTCGGCAAGCACCCCGAGCATCTTTTCCGCGCCGGTATTCCAGCTGACGATGACCCCGGTGGGATCGGCGGCCAGGATGGCGTCGTCGGAGGACTCCACGATGGCGGCCAGCCAGGCCCGGTCCTCCTCGAGTTTCTTCCGTTCGGTGATGTCGTTGAAAAGGGTCAGCAGGGAACTCTTCCCCCCGATCTCGATGGTATCGGCCGAGACGAGCCCGGCGAGCCCTCTGCCGTCCCGGGAGCGGAAACGGGCCTCGAGGTCCCGCACCTCCCCGCTTGCCGCGATCGCCTGCAAGAATCTTCCCCGTTCCCCCTCGTCGGCCCAGATCCCCAGCTCCTGCTCCCGCTTGCCGATCACCTCCTCGCGCCGGTAGCCAAGCGCCTTGAGAAAGCCGGCGTTGACCTCGACGAAGCGCCCGTCGTCCAGGCCGGTGATGTTCAAAAGCTCGGGAGTCGCCTGGAAGATCTTGGCGAACCGCCGTTCCGAGGCCTGGAGGGCCGCCTCGGCCCAGCGCTGCTCGGTCAGGTCGTGGCAGGTTCCGATCATGGAACGGGGACGGCCTTCCCCGTCGAAGGCGATCTCTACCTGCCCGCGCAGGATCCGGAAGGAGCTGTCCGGCCGCTGGATTCTGAAGAACTGCGAGACGGCCGCTTCCCTCTTCCGGAAGGCCTCCCGGACGGCACTTTCCACCCCGGGCCGCTCGGCGGCCGGAATCCTTTCCAACAGCGCCCGGTAGGACGGTTCCACCGTGTCGGGCTCCGCACCGAAGATCCGGTAGAGCTCGTCGGAGGCGGTGACCGTGCCGCTTTCCCGGTCCCACTCCCAGCTGCCAAGATGGGCGACCTTCTGCGCTTCGCTCAACTGCTGGTCCCGGCGGCGGATCCGCTCAAGTTGCTCGTCGACCACCTTCCTCAGCACGATCTTCTCCCGGATCTTCCCCAGGAGGGCGAAGAGCTCGTCGTAGTTGACCGGTTTGAGAAGGTAGTGGTCTATACCGATCTCGATGGCGTCGAGCAGGTAGGAGGTGTCCGAGTGGGCGGTGACCGCCACGATGGTGGTATCGGGGGAGAGCTCTTTGATCCGGCGGGCCATCTCGATGCCGTTCATGACCGGCATGTTGATGTCGGTCAGCACGACCGCCGGGGAGGCTTCCCGGAACTTCTCCAGCCCTGCCGCACCGTTATCGGCCATCACGAGCTCCATCTCGGGATAGTTCAGGGTGAGCATGCGCCCCAGCATGTCGCGGGAATCGGCCTCGTCCTCGACGAACATGAGTACGAAATGCGTTTCCGGGGAGAGTTTTTGCTCCATGTCAGACCTCGATCCTGAATTCGGCCCCATCTGCGGTGTTACGGACGGTGAGGCTTCCTCCCATGTTCTTCTCGATGATGGTCTTGGACATGAAGAGCCCGATGCCGGTTCCCTTGTCGGGGGCCTTGGTGGTGAAGTACGGATCGAAGATCTTGTCGATGAGGTCCGGGGGGATGCCGCCGCCATTGTCGGTAATGGTGATGACCGCCCGGCCGTCTTCCTTGGAAAGGTGCAGGGTGACCTTGGGATCGGGGACCTTCCGCTCGAGGATGGCGTCCTTGGCGTTGACGAGGATGTTGAGAATCACCTGGGAGAATTCGTTGGGATAGCCGTAAACCTCCACCACCTGGTCCATCTCCATCTCGATCCGCATGTTGAGCTCGGTGAAGGCCGCCTCCACGATGGAGACCGTCCTCGTCAGCACGTCGCAGGCGCGGAAGTACTCCTTCTCCTTGTCCTGGCCGAAGAAGTTCCGGAAGCCGTCGATGGTCTTGGACATGTAGTTGATGACCTGCATCGCCTTGGCCACCGAGGCCTCGAGGTACTCCTGGCTGAAGAGCTCGTGGGCGTACATCCGCGGCAGCTCCTGCACGATGAGCCCGAGGGTGTTCAGGGGCTGGCGCCACTGGTGGGCGATGTTGCCGATCATCTCGCCCATGGCGGCAAGCCTCCCCTGGCGGATGAGGAGCTGCTCCTGCTTGCGGAGCTCCTCCACCGTCCTCAGCCGCTCGGCGATCTCGTCCTTCAGCGCCTTCTCGGCCTCCACGATGTGGGTGATATCGAGGCAGGCCCCGGTGATCTGCAACGGGTTCCCATCCTGGTCGAAAGTCACCTTCCCCCGCGAGGTGAGCCAGCGCAGCTTGCCGTCGGCGATTCCCACCGTACGGTACTCGGCGGCGAAGTTGCCGTTTTGGGGGGCCAAGGCCTCCTGGAGGGCGCGGCTGAAATGGTCCCAGTCCTCGGGATGACAGGCCTGGCGCAAGAGCGGGGGGGTGATCTCCCGCGCGGCAGGAAGGCCGTAGTGCTCTTTGGCCAGCGGCGACCAGTCGAGGACGTCGGTGGTGAAATCCCAATGGAAGATCCCCAGGCCGGCGGTCTCCACCGCCACGTTGAGGCGCTCCTCGCTGCTTTGCAGGGCGAGGTCGGCTTTTCTCCGCATGGTGATGTCCATGAAGGCGGCCAGGGCTGCGCTGATGTTGCCTGCGGAGTCGCGGATGGGAGCGGCGTTGACGATGAGGTAGGCGAAGGTGCCGTCGCCCAGTTCGATCTCTACCTCTTCCTCCCTGACCTCCTCGCCCTTCAGCGCCCGCACCATCGGGTACCTTTCCAGCGGCAGCAGGGAACGGTCGAGCCCGCGAAGCTGGTAGCGGAGGTAATCGGCCACCCCGTTCACCTGGCCGGCATCCACGCTTAAAATCTCGCGGGAGCGGAGGTTGTCGTACATGATCTTTCCGCTGGGAGCCTCGGCGATCATCACCCCGACCGGCATCTGGCAGACTACGGCCTCGAAGCGGGCCCGTTCGAAGGAGAGCGCCTTGAGCATCCGCTCCCGCGCCTCCTCCTGGCGCTTGCGCTGGGAGACGTCGCGGGCAATGCTCTGGATGGAAGCGGTCCCCTGGTAGTCGATCACGGTTGAGGCGAGCTCCACCGAGATGGCGGTGCCGTCCAGCCGCTGGAGCCGGTATTCGCGTAGCGGGATCTCCTCGCCGTCCAGAAGGTCCTGCAGGCGGGTGCGGACCTCGTCCCGGTCGTCGGGGTGAATCAGGTCCAGGATCGAGGCCCGCGCACGGAGCTCGTCCAGCGACTGCGCACCGCTGATCCCGAGCGCCGCGCAGTTGGCGTAAACGATGCTCCCATCCTTGTGTACCAGGATGGCGTCGGGAGCCATCTCGACCAGGGTGCGGTAGCGTTTCTCGCTCTCCCTGAGGGCACGCTCGGCCCGCACCCGGGCCCCTATGTCGCGGGCGATGATCGATATTCCCCTGATGGAGCCGTTTCTGCGGAGAATGGGGGAAAGGGTGAGCGAGACGTCGATCCGCCTGCCGTCCTTGGCGAGGCGGACGGTTTCCAGGCCGTCGACCCGTTCGCCGCGGGTGACCCGCTCGGAGATCCAGGCGAGCTCGTCGAGCCGGTCGGCGGGGACCAGTATGGAGATCGACCGGCCGATGGCCTCCTCGGCGCTGTAGCCGTAGAGCTGGTGGGCGCCGCGGTTCCAGCTGGTGATGGTCCCCGAGAGGTTCTTGCTGATGATGGCGTCGGCCGAATAGTCGACGATGGCGGCGAGATAGGCCTTGGCGTCGCTGTCGGAGTACGGCATCTTCTCCCATTCCCGTTGCGGGGCCGGGAGGGTGGCCGGACGGAGGTACACCTTGCGCCGTGCGGCACCGTAGCGCCCCTTGGGGCTCCCCCCCCTCCGGCTTTTGGCTCGACCTTTCATAGCGAGGAAACGTCCTCCAGGAAACTCCCCGGCTCGGGGTTGGGACTCAGGGTGAAATAGAAGGTGGCGCCGCGGTCGACCTCCCCTTCGGCCCAGATCCTGCCACCGTGGCGCAGGATGATGGAGTGGACGGTGGCGAGCCCGATGGCGGTCCCGTCCCAGGTGTACTCGCCGGGGCTGTGGATGGTCTGAAACGGTTTGAAGAGCTTGTTGACGTACTTCATGTCGAAGCCCGCCCCGTTGTCGCGTACGAAGAAGACCCGCCCCTCCCCTTCGTTCATCTGCCCGAACTCGATGCGGGCGGCGTCCCGGCGGGAGGTGAACTTCCAGGCGTTGCCCAGAAGATGCTCGAGGGCTATCTGCAGAAGGCGGCGGTCACCTTTGACCGCGACCCCTTCGTTGATGGCGAATTCCACCCGACGTTCGGGCTCCGACTGCTGGAAGGCGGTGGCGATCGCGCGGGCGACGGCGGAGAGGTCGACCTCGTCGATCACCATGCTGCAGCGGGCGTAGTGACTGAGATTATTGAAGGCGTCGATGATGTGCTTCACCTGCCGGACCACCTGCTGGGCCCTTTGGGCGTACTGGGTACAACTGCGGTTGGAGCACCCCTGGCAGTCCTCCACCAGCGCCTGGCAAAACCCCTCAAGGCGCGCCACCGGGGCACGGAGGTCGTGGGAGACCACGTAGCTGAAATTCTCCAGCTCCCTCACGGTCGCCTGCAAAAGCGAGGTGCGCTGGATCACCTGCCGCTCGAGATCGCCGGTGAGGAGCCGGATCCGCTCCTCGGCCTGCTTCAATTCGGTGACGTCGTGGGAAGTGCCATACATCATGGAGGGGATCCCGGTACCGTCGAGGAGCACCTCCGCCTCCACCCGCAGGACCCGCTGGGTCCCGTCGGGACGGACGATGCGGCAGAAATGGGGAGCGACCGGCTCCCTGTTCTCGACCGCCTCCCGGATCGCCTGCTTGATCGCCTCGCGGTCGTCGGGGACGAACATGTCGAGAAAGGCCTGGTAGCTTGCCGTGAGCGCTCCCGGCTCGAAGCCGAAGATCCGGTAGAGTTCGTCGGACCAGTTCATGCTCCCGTCCCCCAGGTCGCGTTGCCAGCTTCCGAGATGGGCAATCCGCTGGGCCATGGCGAGCTGCATCTGGCTCTCGACGATCCGCAGATTGACGTCCGCCACCACCTGCTTCAGGACGATCTGCTCGAGGATCTTGTCGGTGACCGAGAAGAGTTCCTCGTAGTTGACCGGCTTCAAAATGTAGTAGTGGATCCCGATCTCGATGGCGCTCAAAAGGTAGGAGGTGTCGGAGTGGGCGGTGACGGCCATGATGATGGCCTCGGGGTTGATGGCCTTTATCTCGCGGGCCATCCGGATGCCGTCCATGACCGGCATGTTGATGTCGGTCACCACCAGGTCGGGGGAGTGTTCGCGGTACAGCTCCAGCCCGACCGCCCCGTTTTCCGCCGACAAAAGCTTCAGCTTCGGGTAGTTGAGGACGAGCATCTTGCTCACCATCGTCCTGGCATCCGCCTCGTCCTCGACGTAGAGCAGGGTGATGCCGCTGATGTCGTACGGTAGGAGACTCATGTCGCTCCCCTGACCTCCTTCCGCCGGCCGGAGGCGGGCTACCCGGAGAAGGCCGGACGGCTCCGCTCCCCTTCGGAAAGCGCAAGCTGCAACCGCTCGGCGGTCATCGGCTTGAATATATAGTCGATCACCCCAAGCTCCCGGCAGCGTTCCTGGTCGAGGTCGTTGTCGGAGGAGGTCAGCACCACGACGGGCAGATCCCGCAACTGGGGGGAGCGCCTGATCGTCTTCAGGACGTCCAGCCCGCTCAGTTTGGGAAGTTTCAGGTCGAGAAGCACCAGACGGACCAGGGTGTGGCTGCCGTCCTGTTCCATCTGAGCCAGGAGATCGAGTGCCTCCTCCCCGTCCCGCACCACCACGATCCGCTCATTGCAGACCTTCTTGACTATCCGGCTGGCCAGAAACGCGTCGTCGGCGTTGTCCTCAACCAGCAAGATGCAGGGCTCAGACATCGTCATCTCCCGTTAGATAAAGGCCGGGCGAACCAAAGGTACTCTCTTCGGCGGCCCGGCCGTCTCTTTACCAGCAGCTGCAAGTCGTTGTGTCTTGGGGATTCTTTTCCATTCTAACCGCCGCCGCTTTCATGTCAATTTATTAATTTGCAATGACTAATCTCTTTCCCAGTAACCATTCTCCTGTCACTGACTAAGCGGTAACTCGATAGTGAAGCATGCGCCGCCGTCGACGTTGTTGACTGAAAGCCGGCCGGGTATGTTCTTCTCGATGATGATCTTGGACATGTACAGCCCGATCCCGGTTCCCTTCTCCGGCCCCCTGGTGGTGAAGTACGGGTCGAAGATCTTCTCGATGATCTCCTCGCCGATCCCCCCCGCGTTGTCCTGCACGGAGACCACCGCGTAGCCGTTTTCGGCTGCGATCCGGATGACGATCCGGCGCCCCTCGACCTGACGGTCCAGGAAGGCGTCCCGGGCGTTGAAGAGGAGATTCAGGATGACCTGGGAGAATTCGTTGGGGTGTCCGGTCACCACCGGCTCCCCCTCCGCGTTCACCTCGATGGCGATGTCGAGGTGCCGGAAACTCTCCTGGACCAGCGACAGGGTCTGCTGCACGAGCTCCCGCAGAGAAAAGGGGACCCGCGCCTTGTCGGGCTTGAAGAAGTTCCGGAAGTCGTCGATGGTCTTCGAGGTGTGGGTTAGCAGCCGCATGAACTTGGCCACGCTCTCCCTCAGGTAGCCGCGGTTGAAGTCCCCCTTGTCGTAGACGATGGGGAGCTCCTGCACGATCAGCCCGAGCTCGTTCAACGGCTGCCGCCATTGGTGGGCGATGTTGCTGATCATCTCCCCGAGCGCGGCCAGACGGCTTTGCTGGAGAAGCAGCCGCTCCTTCTCCGCCAGTTCCTCCAGCGCTTTGAGCCGCTGACCGGTCTCCTCCTCCAGCTCGAAGTAGGTCCGCTCCAGCTCCTCGTGCTGGAACTGCAGTTTCCCGCGGCTCAGCTCCAGATCCTTGGTCCGCTCCACCACCCGCTGCTCGAGATCTTCCTTGGCGGCCTCGAGGTCGCTGATCAGCTGGCAGTTTCTCAGGCTGATTCCGATCATGGAGGCGATCCCGGTCACCAGGCTGATGTCCCTTTCCACGAGGGGCTTGCGTGCCTTGACCTGCTCCACCGAGAGGACCCCGAGCGACACCCCTTCGGCCACGATGGGGCAGCAGATGAAGGCCACCGTCCCGGTCATCCTCACGCAGGCGAGCCGCCGCTCTCCCAGCCCGCCCTCCGGTCCGGCCAGATCGTTGACGAGCACCGGGCGCTGTTCGAGGAAGACGTCGACGTAGACATCCGGGGACTCTTCCCCGTCGAGCAGAAACGGGAAGCCGTACAGGCAGGCCAGCTCCTCCTCGCCGTAGCCGTAGCTCGCCCCCACCTGGAGCCTCCTGCGCGCCTCGTCGGCCAAAAGGATGAGCCCGCGGTCGTACTCGAGCCTTTCGCTCAGGATCCCCGCCACCCGGTCCAGCATCTCGCCGCGCCTGGTGAAGGCCCCCAGCGCCTGCCCGATCTCGTTGGTCAGCATGGCGTTGTTGTAGTTGATGTCGATCTGGTCGAGGAGGTTGTCCATCGCCTCCTTGGTGTTGTCGAGGCTCTGCTTGAGGGCGCGCTTCTCACCCTTCTCGGCGAAGAGCGCGAGGAGGGAGTAGACGCAGAACGAGGCGGGGAGCGAGGCCGCGAGCCCTTCCCAGAGCCCGAGGATCGCCAGGGTCAGGTTGAAGACCACCAGGAAGACTCCCGCCACCGCCTCCACCTTTCTCAGCACGACGTAGGTGGCCTTCTCCCAGGTGATGATGTAGCGGCAGACCTTCCCTCCCTGGAAGACGCACTCCGGGTGCTGGATGGTGGGAAGGCGCTTGAGCTCGGGGAGGTAGCGGAGCCCGCTCAGCCGGTGGTTGAAAAGGAGCACGATGGCCTCGAAGAAACCGATCCGGTTCTCGCACTGGTACAGCCTCTCGAGCCCCTCCTGGAGCGGGGTCACCACGATCTCCACCGCGTTGGAGGCGAGGGTGCGGGACTGGTAGGTGGAGGAGCGGGTGAACTTGGCGGTGGTCTTGTTGATGATGTCGAAGGTGCTGGCGGCATCGACCAAGCCGAGGATGTACTGGCGCATGGCCCCGAGGACGTCGGGAGAGGCGGCATAGCGGCCGGCCTCGCGGGCAATACGGGAGTTGCCGGTCAACTGCACGAGCTTATCGTAGAAGCGGTCCACCTGCTCCTGGTTGAACCAGTGCGCCTGGTCGGCCACCTCGTACTCCTTCATCCCGGCGTAGGACAGGAGCTCGCTGATGTTGACGTAGCTGTACTTCTGCTTGATGAGCAGGATGAAGGAGTTGATGATCCTGCTGTTGTAAAGCGGCCTTTCCCTAAGCGGCGAGCCGTCCATGTCACCTCTCCCCGCTGCCGGGCCGCCCCTTTGCCGGGGAGCTGAAGAGCGTTTCGCAGAACTCGAAGTAGTGGTCGGTGTACTGGAGGTTGAGGATCCAAAGGAGGTAGCTCTTCTCGGCGGGAACCTGCGCCTTCTGGACCCAGCTTTCCGGGTAGGCAAGGACCGGCATCCCCCCCGCCTCGTAGCCGCGGCTGATAATTTCCAGGGCCGCGGTCACCAGGGTGGCCGGGACATCGTCGTCGAGCACCATGGCAGTCACGCAGTTGGTGAGTTCCGCCATGTTGAAGCCGGCGTCGGTCCGGTTCACCAGGAAAAAGGCCTTGAGAGCCCCCTCCTTGCGCAGCGAATAGTACAGCTTGTCCTTGGCGAACCCCAGGGCGCGGTACTCCCTCTCCAAGTCGTCATCGAAGGCGACCCCGGGGTTTAAGTCGAAGGCCTCGGTGAGGAGCCCCCCCGAGCGGAAGCGGTAGAAGCTTGCCACCTCGGTCAGGTCGAAGCGGCTGCTTTCCGCCAGATCCCACGGGGAAGGAAGCGCTTCGGGGCCGCTGCCGCTGGGGCGGAAGTGGAAGTAGGCGAAGCGGTCCTCGGAGCAGGCGTTGCGGTCGGTTTCCTGCGCCGCGTACCCGCCGAAGACCCGGCGGGGGAACTTGTTGTCGGGGCGGTAGTAGCAGTAGACGAAGCGCAGGTGGGCGAAGGCGAAGTTGTCGAGCTCGTTCAAGTATTCCCCCACCCTCTCCAGTACCGCGAGCCCGGCCCGCACCATCGACTTCCTGGCGGCGTGATGATGAATCATCCAGGAGTCGCGATAGAGGCGGACCATGGCCAGATGGCCGAGAATGGCCCCGCGGTCGAGGTTGATGAAGTGCCGGGCGATCTGGGGGTTGTCCCGGTAGAGCTTCGCGTAGAGACGTTTGATCTCCTCCTTGTTGGCCTGGAAGTGGGCGTACTTGCCGGGATAGATGAACCCGGTCTCGAAGAAGAAATCCCACAGGTCGTTGAGGTCGACCTCGGTGCAGACGTAGGACTTGCGGTCGGCCGCCTGGTGGAGGAGGGAGAGGATCTTCACATGGTCCTTCACGTCCATGTCGAGGATGACCAGCCCGCAACGCACGGTCCCGTCCCCCTGCGGGTTGCGGGAGACCACCTGGGCGGTCAGCTCGAGGCTGAAACCGGGGCCGAAGACGAGCCTCACTCCCGGCAGGATGAGGCCGGCCATGAGAACCGACTCCCCCTCGCTCTCCTCGACCCCCAGCCCGGTCCCGGAGATGTCGAGCACCTTGAGGTTGACCCGCTTGTCGATAAGGGGGTGGTTGAAAACGATGTTGGGGGACGGGACCAGTTGCTGCCGGTTGGTCCGGTACCTTCTCGGCTTGAACCTTTGGATGGCGTGGGTGAGCTGCCTCAAGACCAGGGTGCTGGAGTCTCCGTCCACCCGCTGGGAAACCATCTCGAAGGGGCCCGAGTGGACGATGGCGCCGTTGCGGGCCAGCCGGAGGTTCAGCTCCCGCTCGGGGTTGAACCACTGCAAGGTGGCCGGCGATAAGGTGGCGCCGGAGATCCGTACCGAGACCGGCGTGAAGTCGTCCAGCTCACCCTTGAGCAGCGCGGCATTCTGGATCATCTCCACTTCGACGTCGACACCGGCATGGCGCTTGATCCTGCGGGCCTCGAATTCCCGGCAGGTGACCGGCAGCACCAGGGAGAACCCCTCCTCGTCCAGGGTGACCAGCTCGGAGTTCACCACCAGATACTTCCTGCCGTCCGGGATGAGGAGGAATTCGAAACCGTAGGTGGTCAGCACCGCCCCCACCCCGGCTTCCTCGGCCCAACGGCAGTCGAGCCGCTCGCCGGCGCACGGCAGGGGGCGCGCCCGTAGCGTGACGGAGCTGTCGTAAGCGAGGTGCCGAAGGCTCACCAGGACGGTCTGATCCTGGAAATTGATGAAGTTCAGGCGGTTGACCAGTTGGGCCTTCCCGACGCTTCTCCCCCTGGGGATCCGCTCCCCGGCAGGTACCTGCGCCGATTCCCGCCTTGCTTCTTGGTCCGTCACGCTGGCCTCCGGCCCCGGCAGCCTCATAAGGCTCCGGGTTTTCCACCCGCCTCCCCGGGGAAGCCCCCCGGAGTCCCCGGCATACCGTTCCTCACCCGCCCTCCGCCCCCCCCAAGGGTGGCCGGAGGGATCGTCACGGGGCGTTTTCCCTGTTGTTGAGCTCGATCCTGAACTCGGCGCCGTCGCCGACGTTGGCGGCCGTCAGGCTCCCCCCCATGTTCCTCTCGATAATGCTCTTGGCCATGAAGAGGCCGATGCCCGTCCCTCCCGCCGGTCCCTTGGTGGTGAAGTAGGGGTCGAAGACCCGGTCCAGGATCTCCGGCGGGATGCCGCCTGCGTTGTCGGCGATCGCCACCTGCGTCACCCCCGGTCCTCTGCGCACCCGGATGGTGACCGCCGGCTTTTCCGCTTTGGCGGCCAGCAGCGCGTCGCGGGCGTTCATGAGGATATTGAGGATGACCTGCGAGAATTCGCTGGGGTAGCCATGCACCACCGGGTCGCAGTCGGCATCGAGCTTGACCTCGATGTTACGGGAACCGAAGGCCGCCTCCAGGAAGGAGCGGACCTTGCCGAGCACCTTCACGAGCCGGAAATCGACCATGTCGAACTCGGGACGGAAAAAGGTGCTGAAGTCGTCGATGGTCCTCGACATCCGGCGCACCGTCTCCATGGTCTTGGAGAGGTTTTGCTGTATGAACTCCGGGGTGAACTCCCCGAGCCGGTAGGTCATCTGGAGATCCTGGGCCAAAAGCCCCAAGGTGTTGATCGGCTGGCGCCATTGGTGTGCGATGTTGTTGATCATCTCGGCCATGAACGCCTGCCGTCCCTGGACCATCAACTGGTCGTCCTTTAACCGCTCGAGCCTTACCTCTTCCTTGACGAGCCGCTTGCCGGCCGCCTTCAGTTCGCGGCATTCCTGCTCGCACCTTCGCCGCGCCTCCCGTTCCCTCACCAGGGAAGCGAACTTCGCGTCGAGGTTTTTTTGCAGGGACTGAATCTGCGAAAGCAGCAGCCTGTTTCGTTCATCCAGCGGCTTCATAATGCTCTCCGATCACCGCTTCCCTCCCGTCCGATCCAGCAGCGGGATAGGGCCGGGGAGGACAGTTACAGATAGAGTCGCCGTTTGCTCATTTGGCCGGCTTGGTCCGGGCGGCCAGGGGATCCGGGGTGGCCACCAGCAGGGGAGCCTTGGCGGCCCTCGGGAGCTCGATCCAGAAACGGCTCCCCTCCCCGGCCCTGGACTCGACGCCGATCCTCCCCCCCAGGCGGTTGACCGCCCTTCTCACGATGGCGAGGCCGACCCCGGTGCCGGGATAGCTCTCGATGGGGTGCAATCGCTCGAAGATGTTGAAGATACGCTCCTGGTGTTCGGCGGGGATACCGATGCCGTTATCCTCCACGTAGAGCCGGCAGTACCGCTCCCCCTGCTCGGCCGAGATCCTCAGCCGCGGGTGGACGCCGCCGGGGACGAACTTGATGGCGTTGGTCAGCAGGTTTAAAAGCACCTGCACGAGCACAGTGGGGTGGCCTGCCACCTCGGGGAGCTCTCCCCGCACCTCCAGGCGGTACTGCTTCCCCCCCGCGACCAGATCGAGCTGGCGAAGCGCCTCGGCCACCACCTGGGAGAGGCTCACCGTCTCCAGTTGGATCTCCTGGCGGCTGAGGCGGCTGTAGGCGAGGAGGTCCTGGATGAGCAGGTCCATCCCCTGGGCGGCGGACAGGATCCTCCCGAGGTACTCGATCCGCTGGGATTCGTCGAGGGTACCGTCCTCGAGGAGGATCTCGGCGAACCCGCGCATGGCCCGCAGCGGAGCCCGGAGGTCGTGGGAGACCGAATGGGCGAAGGAGTCGAGCTCGCTGTTGATCTCCTCGAGCTGCGCGGTCCGCTCGGCGACCCGCACCTCGAGGCCGGCCGCATCGGACTGGACCCGGGCCAGCAGCTGGGCGACCTCGGCCTCGGCCCGGCACCGCCCGGTGACGTCCTCCAGCATGACGATTGCGTAGTGGACGCAGCAATCTTCCTGGACCGCCGAGACGGTCAGCCGCACCCACAACTCCCGGCCGCCGGTACCGCGGAACAGTTTCTCCTCCTGGTAGCGGCCGAGATTGCCGTCCACCAGCGAGGCGAAACGGGCGCCGTCCAGGCCGAGGCCGACCGTTTCCCACTGCTGGTCCTCGTTGCCGAACATCTCCCGCAGGGCCGGGTTGCCGTGCAGAATCTTCCCCTGGCGGTCGACGATGGCGATGCCGATCCCCGCCCCCTCGAAGATGGAACGGAAACGCTCTTCGCTGCGCCTGAGGAGTTCCTCGTTGGCCATCGCCTCGGTAACGTCGACCATCACCCCGCGCAAGGTGGCGCCCCGCTCTCCCCTGACCACCCGGGCGTGATCCCTCAGCCAGATCTCGGCTCCCCCGGCGGCCAGGAAACGGTAGCGAAAACGGCGGTCTCTTCCTTCGGCGGCGGTCTGGCGGCAGATCCCCACCACCCGCTCGCGGTCGCCGGGGTGAAGGTGGCGTACCCAGAAATCGGGCTCCTCCAGCCATTGGGAGACGGGATAGCCAAGGAGCTCCTCGGCACGACGGCTGACGAAGGTGAAACGGAAGGGATCGACTTCGGCCTCCCACACGATGGCGTCGAGCCCCTCGACGAGCTCGCGGTAGCGCTCGGTGCTCTCCCTGAGCTTCGCCCCGATGGCGCTGACGGTCCGGAAGGCGTGGGCGTTGCGGGCGGCCAACGCGGCAATCTGGGCGGCCGAGGCAAGCTGGTCCTGGTCGAAACGGGTGAAGCCGGTGCCGTCCTTCTTGTTGTGGAGTTCGAGGAAACCGATCATTTGGCCTCCCGCATCGTGGATCGGTGTACCGATGAGCGAGGTGACGCCGTAACGGGCCGCGAGCTGGGCATCGACAGCGGGGTCGTTTCCCACGTCGTTGCAGAGGTGGGGAAGCGGGGTGGTAAGGATCCGCC
This sequence comes from Geomonas sp. Red32, assembly GCF_023652955.1. Taxonomy (GTDB): domain Bacteria; phylum Desulfobacterota; class Desulfuromonadia; order Geobacterales; family Geobacteraceae; genus Geomonas. Next base: position 232,084 of record NZ_JAKLOY010000002.1, read on the forward strand.
CGGGGATCGGGTCGCCGGGGGACCAGTGGCTGTCAGGAGTGGCCAGCTGACCGCCGGCGATGCGCCGGAAGCCGGAAAGCCCGTCGCTGGCGCAGAGGGCGGCGATCCCCCCTTCCGCACCGGCCATGGCAACCGCGGCGCGCACGAGGCCGTCGAGGATGTCGTCGACCTCGAGGGTGGACTGAAGGGATACGCTAAGCCCCCTCAGTGCCAGCAAGGCTCTTTCCGTCCGGGTAGCTTCGTCCATGTGAGTCTTCCTTGGAATTGCCTCATGAATAAACCAAGTATATCCGAGGCGGAATTCCTTGCATCACAAATTTCGAGGGGGATGCTTCGGGGAGCGCGGTCCAGCGAGGGCCGCCGGTCCTGCTTTCCGGTGGCAAGGCGGGGTCAGTAACGGGAGACGAAGCGGTTTCCTTTCAGGTAGAAACGAAGGGGCGCGGCCGCCCAGGAGCCGGAATAGGCGACGCCGATCCTCGGGCGGGCGGCGATCTCGGCATCCCCGGGTGGCGTTCCGGCAGCGATGAAGAAGTCGGCGGAGAGGAGATCGTGACCGTTGAGGCGGCCGTCGATGAGCATGGCCTTCGAGAGGAGCCCGGGGCCCCGGGTGTTCGCCGCCAGGTTCGCGACCGGCTCCAGGGCGCGCAGCAGGACGGCCGCGCCGTGCCCCTCCCGCTCGGTCACCACGTTCATGCACCAGTGGATGCCGTAGACGAGGTAGACGTAGGCGTAGCCGGGGGGGCCGAAGAGGATGCGGGTGCGGGGGGTGATCCCTTTGGAGGAGTGGGCGGCCAGGTCGTGAGGGCCGAGGTAGGCCTCCACCTCGACGATGGCTCCTACTCTCGCCACTCCCGCCACCCGGTGAACCAGGAGCTGACCGAGCAGCGCCCTGGCCACCGTTTCGGTGTCGCGGTCGTAGAACGAGCGGGGAAGCGGGTCCCAGCAGTCGGGAGAGTCCATGGCACCACCGCTGCCGCTAGATAAGCCCCTGGCGGGAGAGCGACTCCACCACGATGCGGGCCAACTCCTTGCCGACGGTGACCACCTTCTCCGGCTCGTTGCTCTCCACGGTGGCGGCCCAGATCAGTTTCCCGTTGGTGGCATCGAAGAGGTTCAACTGCATGGTGGCCACGTCATAGGTGGTGATGAAGGCGGGACCGTAGTTGGCCATCGAGCCGTAGTAGCCGTAGAGATCCCAGGCGGGGAAGGCTTCCGGGTACCAGTGCCCGGGGTAAGTAGTGACGTAACCCGGCTGGACGGTGGTCTGCTGCTCGACCCGGATGGTCTGCACGGTGAGTACCGCCTGGACGGAGGCACGCTTCACGGCGCCGTCCAAGGCTTCCCAGTTTGCCATCCCGGTCGGAAGCTCGGTGTAGCCGGGGATGGCCTGCACCCCGCGGGCAGCCAGTTCCGCCGCAATCATGTCCTCATAGACCCTGCGGCTCGACTCCTTCTTGGTGATGCTCACCACCATGACCTTCTTGAGATGCGGGGTTGAAACGGCGGGATTGCGCCAGGTATCGACGACCGAGACGGACGCGCAGGAACAGAGGAGGAACGTAAACAGAAGCAGACCGCCAGCCTTGCAAAGGGAGAGCGTTTTCATTGCCTTACCTCCTGTAGCCGCTGAGGTGAAGAAAGATCCACTCTTCTGATGATAACACCTCCGGGGTGTTTGCACATTAACGTAGGCCATAATCTTGCTCCCATTTGGCAATGGTATATACTAAGTATTATCCACCGTTAGCGCATTCCTTTTAGGTTCCGGACACCTCGGCCACGCCCACTTTATCATGAAGGGCACTACCGCTCGTGCCACGACCTTCACGCTGGCGAAACGAAAAGGAGGAAAGCCATGGACACCATCAATCGCATTCTTGCCATCAGCAGGATCAGCGAAGATTGCCGCGACGTCGTGAACAACGGCATTTCTCTGGCCAAGAAACTCGGGGCGGAGCTGGAAGTGCTGCACCTGATATCGAACCCGGTGGACCAGGAGGCCCTGAACGCGCCCCTACCCTACCCGGATGCCGCGCACAAGACCTACGCGAGCATCCGCGAAGAGGCCAAGGAAGAGCTGGAAAAGATCCTCCGCCGGGAGCTCAACTCGGGATTCCCGATCAAGCTGATCGTCCGGGACGGGAGCCCCATCGACGAGGTGACCAGCGTCGTGAAGGAGGAGAACATCGACCTGATCGTCATGCTGGCCCACCAGGAGACCCGGCTGGAGCACGCGCTGTTCGGCAGCGAGAGCGAGGCCATCCTGCGCTCCATGCCGTGCAACATCCTCCTGGTGAAGAAGGAGCCACACCCGATCAAGTGGTAGCCGCAGGCGCAGGAGGCACCTTCCCCGTTCACGGGACAGGGATTTTACCGGTACAGGAGGCGGCATGCAGAGTTGGACCTGCACGATTTGCCAGTACATGTACGATCCGGACGAGGGCGACGCCATCAACGACGTCCCCCCCGGGGTCTCGTTCGAGGAGTTGCTGGAGGAGTGGACCTGCCCCGTCTGCAAAGGGGGCAAAAGGAACTTCGTTCCGGTCGCGCCGCCGGAAGAGCGGTAAACGGTACGATTCCAGCGGCTAGAAAAGATTGACCGACAGCGGGACCGGGGTTACCCTGTTCCCGCTTTTCATTGTGTATCACTACCCCATCCTCACCCACCCATCCCCTCGAAGGGGGGAGCGTTGGACTTGGCGGACTACTGGCGGAAACTGCATGCCCATTCTCGAGACAACCACTCTCTCCAAAATCTATCTCATCGCAGGAAGACCGGTGCCGGTACTCGACGATGTCTCCCTTAAGGTCGAGCGGGGGGAATTCCTGGTCGTGAAGGGGGAAAGCGGGAGCGGGAAGTCGACCCTCCTCTCCATCCTTTCCGGGCTGGACCGCCCCGACCGCGGCCGCGTGCTGATCGGCGGGATGGACATCACCGATCTCGGCGAGGACGCGCTGGCCCCCTTGAGAAACACCACTTTCGGCTTCGTCTTCCAATCCTTTCACCTGGTTCCTTCCTTGACCGCGCGGGAGAACGTGATGTTTCCGGCCGAGCTGAAGGGAGACCCGCAGGCCCGCGGGAAGGCAGAGTCGCTCATGGGGCGGGTTGGGCTTTCGGAGCGGCTCAACAGCTTTCCGCACCAACTCTCCGGAGGCGAGAAGCAGCGCTGCGCCATCTGCCGTGCTCTCATCAACGATCCCCCAATCGTCTTCGCCGACGAACCGACCGGCAACCTCGATTCGGTGAACGGAGCCGGTATCCTCGAACTTCTTCTGGAGTTGCAGCGCGAGCGGCGGACCACCCTCATCCTGGTCACCCACAGCCAGGAGATAGCCGCCAGCGCCGACCGGGTCATCACCCTCCGTGACGGCCGCATCGTCACCGGCCAGCGCTCCTGATCGCCCCGCCATGGTCAACGCTCACTTCATCCTGCGACAGATAACCGGAGCCAGACGCCAGTCGGCCCTCTTCGTCCTCTGCGTCGCTCTCTCTATGATCACCCTGGTCTCCCTCGGGAGCTTCAACCGGAGCGTCCAGCGCTCCCTCTGGCGGGACGCCCGCGCCCTCCACGCGGCGGACATCATCGTCCGCGCCCACGCCCAGCTCCCTCCTCCCCTGGAGACTGAGATCGCGGCCCTGACGAGAAACCGCGCCATCACGACCGCCCGCTACTACGACTTCTACACCGTCATCCAGAAGACCACCGGAGAAGGATCGCTGCTGTCGGATCTCAAGGCGGTCGAGCCGGGATACCCTTTCTACGGACAGGTACTCCTCGCCTCCGGCCGCCCGTTCCACGAAGTGCTAACCACCGGGAGCCTCATTGCCGAAAGGTCTTTCCTCGACCGCCTCGGCGTCAGGACCGGGGACCGGGTACGCATAGGTAATGCGACACTTACCGTCAAGGATGTAGTCGTCCAGGAACCGGACCGGCCGGTCAATTTCTTCGCGCTCGGGCCCCGGGTCTTCGTTCCGGCGGCGGATCTCCCGGCCATTGGCCTCTTGGGCAAGGGGAGCCGCGCGGAGTACGTGACACTCGCCAAACTGACTGACCAGGCGAAGCTCGCGCCGGTGGTGGAGGCGCTCCGGAGCGCGGCCGGAGAGAGCCGGGTGCGGGTGGAGACCTACCGGGACGCCGACTCGCGGGTGAAGAAGTTCTTCGACAACCTCCTCTTTTTCCTGGATTTAAGCGGGATCTTCACCCTTCTTTTGGCCGGGTTCGGCATCCAGAGCACCCTCTTCGCCCTTCTCAAAGAGCAGGAGAAGACCATCGCGGTCATGAAGGCGGTGGGGGCGAAAAGCCGCTACATCATCGGCCACTTCCTGGCGGTCACCCTGCTCCTCGGGCTCACGGGGACCGTGGCGGGGCTTGCGGCCAGCTTCGCCCTCCAGCGCTATCTGCCCAGGCTTTTCAGCGGGCTCATCCCGGCCCAGGTCGATTATGCCGTCTCGGGGTGGGCGGTGGCCGAAGGGGTGGCGATCGGGTTCATCGTGGTGCTCCTTTTCACCGCCCTCCCCCTGTACCGGCTCAAGGAGGTGAAGCCGCGCATCATCCTCGGCAAGGAGGAACAGGAGGGATTCTGGACCCGCTCGACCTGGGTCATCGGCGGCACCGGTACCCTCTTTTTCTTTGCGATGGTCCTGCTGAAAATACGGGACGTGACCACCGGGCTCTACTTCGTCGGGGCGATCGTGGGGCTCGTCTTCGCCGCGTTCGTGCTGGCCTCCATCATCCTGTGGGGATTGAAGAGGCTCCACCCGAAAAACCTCGCCCTGCGCCAGGCGCTCAAGGGGCTCTTCAGGCCGCGCAATGCGTCCCGCCCGATCCTGGTCACCCTTTCGGCCGGTTTCGCGGTCATCTTCGCCATCACCCTGGTCGAGCAGAATCTCGATGCCTCCTTCATTCAGTCTTTCCCGCCGGGTGCGCCGACCGTTTTCTTCATCGACATCCAGCCGGCGCAAAAGGACGACTTTGCCAAGACGCTGGGGACCAAGGGGGAATTCTTCCCCATCATACGGGCCACCATCAACGCCATCAACGGTGAGCCGGTCGACATGGCAAAGCAGCGCCAGTCGAGGGGAGACAACCTGAGCCGCGAATTCAACCTCACCTACCGCGACTACCTTTTGCCGGACGAGCGGATTACCGCGGGGAAGGCCCTCTTCAGAAACGATTGGCAGGTGCCCCAGGTTTCGGTGCTCGATACCGTGCTGAAGATGCACCAAATGAAGGTGGGCGACACCTTGACCTTCCGGGTCCAAGGGATCCCGATCGAGGCCCGGATCTCCAGCATCCGCACGCGAAACAGCAGCGGGTTCACCCCGTACTTCTATTTTGTCTTCCCGCCGAGCGTCCTGGCCGATGCCCCCCAGACCCTTTTCTGCGCGGCCCGTATCGCCAAGAAGGAGATAGCAGCCGTCCAGAACCGGATCGTCCAGCGCTTTCCCAACATCAGCGTCATCGACCTCACCGAGACCGCGGAGCTCTTCGGACGCATCATGGGGAAACTCTCGACCATCGTCAGGTTCTTCACCTCCTTCAGCCTGCTGGCCGGGATACTGATCGTGGTCAGCTCGGTATTCGCCACCCGCTACGCCCGCACCCAGGAAGCCGTCTATTTCACCATCCTGGGAGCCCGGGCCAGGTTCGTCATGGCGGTCTTCGCCGTCGAGAACCTGCTCTTGGGCGTATCCAGCGGCGTCATCGCCCTGGCGATCTCCCAGGTGGCAAGCCTGGCGATCTGCCGGAAGAGCCTCGACATGGAGTACCACCCCTACCTCGCCCAGAGTCTCCTGCTGGTGCTGGCTACCACCGTGCTGGTGATGGTGGTCGGGATGGCGGCGACTATCCCCATCCTGCGGCAAAAGCCGGTGGTCTTTTTGAGGGAGCATGCGGAGGAGTGAGGTGCGAGGGTGATTGGGAAGAGGATGAACAGGGGCGAAGGGGAGTGGTTGCCGGCCGGGAGGGAGACACGCAGGGTAAAGAGATACGCGGATAAGTATCCAAGGGGGATTTTTCACATGAGACCGATAACGCTGGTGGCGTGCGCCCTTACCTTCTGCACGCTCATGGGCGGATGCAAGAAAGAGGAACCGGCAACCGCGCGACAGCCCGCCGACCAGCCTAAGGCGGAAGGGACCATCGTGGCAGTCGGAGACAGCCTCACCGCCGGTTACGGGGTGAAGGAGGACGAGGCTTACCCGGCCCAACTGGAGAGGAAACTCGAGGCCGCAGGCTACCACTGGAAGGTGGTCAACGCCGGGATCAGCGGCGAGACCTCGTCGGGAGCGCTCTCGCGGATCGACTGGATCCTCAAGCTCAAACCGGACATCGTCATCCTGGAGACCGGCGCCAACGACGGATTGCGCGGCATCGACCCCGCGGTAGTCAAGCGGAACATCGACCGTATTGTCACCGGACTGCAGGCCCACGGCGTCGAGGTGGTGCTGGCGGGGATGCAAATGCTCACCAACATGGGAACCGGTTACACCACGTCATTCGTGAAGATCTACCCCGAGGCCGCTCAGGCACATCACCTCATCCTCGTCCCCTTTTTCCTCACAGGGGTGGCGGGCGACGCGAGCCTCAACCTTTCGGACGGCATTCATCCCACCGCAAACGGATACAAAATCGTCACTGAGACAGTCTATCCGTATACCGTAAAAGCCATTGAGAGAAAACGGTCGAAGAAACAGAGCGGAAGCTGAATTTACCTACTGTTACGCTCGAACTTTTCACCTCCAGACTTGCCTTTTCGACCATTTTAATGTAAACATGGTCTGTTTTAAGGGAGGATTTCCAAGCCTCGTACTACTGCCCTCCGACCACCCATGGACCCGCTAGAAAACATCGGCAACAGGAGTAGCACGTTTGAACCAGTTTTCTTTTAGTTATGACGCGTCCGGCCACTCCGCCCATACCCTGGGAACAGGTTCCGCCGCCGGGGACACCGGGCTTGACCACGCCGCGCTCAAGGAAGCCCTCCGCTCGGTCCGTCACCCCCTCTACCTGGTCCACCAGGACGGCGTGCTCACCCCCGAACTGGCCCGCACCGGCCAGGGCGCCCCGTTAGCCCGCGAGGGTGCGCGAGTGGTAGCCTTTGCCCCCCCTTCCCTTCCCGAACATCTGGGCGATCCCTCTTTCTGCCGCGAGCTCGGCATCCGCTTCCCCTATCTCGGCGGCTCGATGGCCAAGGGGATCAGTTCCGCCGCCATCGCCGAAGAACTCGGGCGCGCCGGGATGCTCGGGATGTTCGGCGCCGCAGGGCTTCCCCTTCGCCAGGTCGAAGACGCCGCCGACCGGCTGGCATCCTCCCTCGGAAAGATCCCCTACGGCTTCAACCTTATCCACTCCCCCCACGAGCCCGACCTGGAGCGTGAACTGGCCGAGCTCTACATCCGCAAAGGGGTCCGCATCGTAGAGGCCTCGGCCTTCCTTGCCCTGACGCTCCCGCTCGTTCGCTACCGGGTGCATGGGATCAGGCGCGAGGCCGACGGACGTATCGTCGCTCCCAACCGGATCATCGCCAAGGTCTCCCGCGAGGAGCTGGCGGCGAAGTTCTTCGCCCCCGCCCCCGAGAAGTTTCTCCGCGAACTGGTTGCCAACGGATCCATCACCGAGGAGCAGGCCGAACTGGCCGCCCAGATCCCGCTGGCCCAGGACGTCACCGCCGAGGCCGATTCCGGCGGACATACCGACAACCGCCCCGCCATCGCCCTCTTCCCGACCATCGCTTCCCTGGCCTCCCGGCTCCAGCAAACGCACGGCTACGACGTGAAGCTCCGGGCCGGCCTGGCCGGAGGGATCTCCACCCCGGCTTCAGCCGCTGCCGCCTTCGCCATGGGCGCCGCCTACATCATGACCGGCTCGGTCAACCAGGCCTGCGTCGAATCGGGCACCTCCGACGCCGTCAGGGGGATGCTGGCCGACACCCGCCAGGCCGACGTCATCATGGCCCCCGCCGCCGACATGTTCGAGATGGGGGTCACCGTCCAGGTGCTGAAGCGCGGAACCATGTTCCCGATGCGGGCGGCCAAGCTCTACGAGTTCTACCGCGCCTACCGGTCGCTGGAGGAGATCCCGGCCGCCGAACGGGAGAAGCTGGAAAAGACCTTCTTTCAGGCGACCTTCGACCAGATCTGGCGCGACACCCGCAGCTACTTCCTGACCCGCGACCCCTCCCAGGTCGAACGCGCCGAGCGCGACCCGAAACACCTGATGGCGCTGGTCTTCCGCTGGTACCTCGGCATGGCCGCCCATTGGGCCAAGGATGGGGCCGAACAACGCCGGATGGATTACCAGGTCTGGTGCGGACCCGCCATGGGAGCATTCAACGAATGGGCCACCGGGTCGTTCCTGGAGCCCCCCGCCAACCGCAAGGTCGTTGACGTCGCCCTCAACATCCTGCACGGTGCGGCGCAGCTCAACCGCGCCAACGTTCTCCGCAGCCAAGGCATCCAGCTCCCCCAGGACGCCCTGACGGTCGAGCCTCTCGAACTAGCCAAGATCAAGGAGTATCTTGTTGAAAACTGACGAAATCAAACCCGCCGCCCGCAAAGGAAACGAGCTGGCCATCATCGGTATCGGCTGCCTCTTCCCCAAGGCCGAGGATCGTACCGGATACTGGGCCAACATCGCCGAAGGCATCGATGCCATTACCGAGGTCCCCGACACCCACTGGGCGGTCGAAGATTACTTCGACCAGGACCAGAAGAGCCCGGACCGCACCTATGGCCGCCGCGGAGGTTTCCTCTCCCCCGTCGATTTCAACCCGATGGAGTTCAACATCCCTCCCAACGTTTTGGAGGCGATCGACAGCTCCCAGCTCCTCGGCCTGGTGGCCGCCGGCCAGGCGCTCAAGGACGCCGGTTACGGCCCCGACCGCACCTTCGACAAGGCCCGCGCCAGCGTCATCCTCGGCGTCACCGGCACCCTTGAGCTGGTGATCCCCCTGGGCGCCCGCCTCGGCCACCCGATCTGGCGTTCGGCCCTCAAGGACGCAGGGGTGGACGAAGCGGTCGCCAAGGACGTCGTGGAGCGGATCGCCGACTCCTACGTCTCCTGGCAGGAGAACTCCTTCCCGGGCCTGCTCGGCAACGTGGTCGCCGGCCGCATCAGCAAGAACTTCGACCTGGGCGGCACCAACTGCGTGGTGGATGCCGCCTGCGGCAGCTCGCTTGCCGCTCTTAACCTCGCCGCCCTGGAGCTCACCTCCGGCAAATCCGACATCGTGGTGACCGGCGGGATCGATACCTTCAACGACATCTTCATGTACATGTGCTTCAGCAAAACCCCGGCGCTCTCCCCGGCCGGGAACGCGAAGCCCTTTGACGTCTCCGCCGACGGAACCATCTTAGGCGAAGGGCTGGGGCTCGTGGTGCTGAAGCGGCTCGCCGACGCCGAACGCGACGGCGACCGGGTCTATGCGGTGGTCACTGGCATCGGCTCCTCCAGCGACGGCAAAGGGGACGCCATCTACGCCCCCAGCGCATCCGGCCAGAAGAATGCACTCGTCTCCGCCTACGCTGCCGCCGGGGTAACTCCCGACAGCATCTCGATGATCGAGGCGCACGGAACCGGCACCAAGGTCGGCGATGCCGTCGAGATCTCCGCCCTGCGCGAGGTGTACGGCAAGGCGGACAAGCCGTGGTGCGCGCTCGGTTCGGTTAAGTCCCAGATCGGCCACACCAAGGCCGCGGCAGGCGCCGCCGGTCTCATCAAGGCCGCCATGGCCTTGCACCACAAGGTGATCCCGCCGACCATCAAGGTCCAGACCCCGCAAAAAGAGGTGGTCGCCGGGAATTCCCCCTTCTACATCCCGACCCAGAAGCGTCCCTGGTTCCCGCGCCCCGGCATCCCCCGGCGTGCAGCGGTCAGCGCCTTCGGCTTCGGCGGTTCCAACTTCCACCTGGTGCTCGAAGAGTTCCGCGCCGAGAAGAACGTGGCTGACTGGGACGGCCACAGCCAAATCATTCCCCTGTCCGGCGCAACCCCGGCGGTCCTCTCTTCCGCCCTCGGGCAACTGGAGAGCGTGGCCTCTTCGTGGAATGCACTGAGGGATCTCGCGGCGACGCTGCGCAAGAATTTCGACCCGGCCGCCCCCTGCCGCCTCGCGATCGCGGCGGAGAGGAACAAGACCAATCTCGCCGCTATCGTAAAGAACGCCCGCGCCATGCTGGAGAAAAACCCGAAGGGGGCCTGGCAGACCCCGGACGGCGCCTTCTATGCCTGCGGCGCCAACAGCGGCAAGCTCGGCGTGGTCTTCCCCGGCCAGGGCTCCCAGTACACCGGGATGCTGAACGACCTCTGCTGCCGTTTCCCGCAGGTCATGAGCAGCGTCGTCAACGCCAATGACGGCTTCCTGGCCGAAAACGGCGCTTTCCTCTCCGACCTCATCTACCCGATCTCCGCCTTCGACGCCGAGACACGTAACCGGCAGGAAGAAGAGCTGAGGTCCACCGAGGCCGCCCAGCCCGCCATTGGCGCCACCAGCCTCGGCGCCCTCCGTCTCGTCCAGGATTTCGGTATCGTCCCCGCCGCCGTCGCCGGTCACAGCTACGGTGAGCTCACCGCCCTCTGCGCGGCCGGAAAGATCGGCGAGGAGAGCCTGCACGCCCTCTCGCGCCTGCGTGGCCGCCTGATGGGCGAAGGAAAAGGCGACAAGGGGAGCATGCTCGCGGTGGCCGCCCCGCTCGCCAAGGTGAGCGAGGTCATCAAGGAAGAGAAACTCGACCTGGTGATCGCCAACAAGAACGCCCCGACCCAGGCTGTCCTTTCGGGCAAGACCGAGGAGATCGTGCGGGCGAAGGATGTCTTCACCGCCCGCGGCATGACCTGCAAACAGCTTCCGGTAGCCGCCGCGTTCCACAGTGCGCTGGTTGCCGATGCCGCCAAACCGTTCCTGGCCGCCCTCGAGAAGGTGGAGATCAAGAAGGGCGAGATCCCGGTCTACGCCAACACCACCGCCGCCGAGTACCCCGCCGACCAGGCTGCCGCCAAGGCCCTGCTGGCCGGTCAACTGGCCAAACCGGTGGAGTTCGTGGCCGAGATCGAGGCGATGTACCAGGCAGGGATCACTACGTTCGTTGAGGTGGGCCCCGGCAACCGGCTGAGCGGACTCGTTCAGGCCATCCTCGGAGACCGTCCGCACCAGGCCATCGCCATCGACTCCTCCTCCGGCAAGCGCGCCGGAATCGCCGACCTCGCCCGCGCGCTCTCCCAACTGGCGGCGGCCGGGTTCCCGGTCAAGCTCGCCGCCTGGGATGAAGGGCATGTTCCGGCGGTGGCTGGCAAGAAGAAGCTCATGACGGTGCCGATCTCCGGCGCCAACTACGTGAAGCCGAAGGCGAAGAAGCCGCCGGTCCAGCGTCCCGCCGTGACCGCCCAGGTTGCGGCACCTGCGGCAGCCCCGGCGGCACAGCCCACTGCGGGCATCCAGCCGGCACTGGCGGCACAGGCTGCACCCGCCGCCCCCCAGGTTGCCACCGCTTCGCAGGCGTTCGCGAACAGTTCGCAACCGCAGGCCGTTCGCCCGGTCGCAGCGCAGGTTCCGCCGACGGTCCTCAGCGAGACTCTGCGGATGACCAGGGAAAGCATGGCGATCCTTCAGAGGATGCAGGAGGATACCGCACAATTGCACCGCAGGTTCCTGGAAGGCCAGGAAACCGCGGCGAAGACCTTCCAGACCCTGCTGGAGCAGCAGCAACGCATCATTTCCAGTGGCGTGGCCGCTTATCCGGCAGCTCTGTCATTCGCCTCCGCCCCAGCCGCGGCCCCGATGCAGGCCCCGATTACGGCCAGCCCGGCTCCGGTTGCAGCACAGCAGGCACCGGCCCAGGCGCAGGCTCGTCAGGCATCCGTTGCACCGGCAGCCCAGGCGGCTCCGGTTGCAGCTCCGGTGGCGGCAGTTATCGCCCCGGCTCCGGCACCGATGGCTGCTACCCCGGCAGCCGGACCTTCCAAGGTCACCGAGACGCTGCTGGCTGTGGTCAGCGAGAAAACCGGCTACCCGGTGGAGATGCTCGAGCTCGACATGGGGATGGATTCGGATCTGGGCATTGACTCGATCAAGCGGGTGGAGATCCTTTCGGCGCTCCAGGAGCGGCTTCCCGGCTCCCCGGTGATCGGGCCGGAGCACCTGGGAACTTTGAGGACGTTGGGGGATATCGCCGGGCATCTTTCGGCAGGTATGGCTTCGGCACCCCATTCTCACCCTGTCTCTCCCCTTGAAGGGGCTGGTACCATTGGCGCGGCTGCAGCGTCGGCGCCTGCGGCACAGGTCACGGAAACACTGCTGGCTGTCGTGAGCGAGAAAACCGGCTACCCGGTGGAGATGCTCGAGCTCGACATGGGGATGGACTCGGATCTCGGCATCGACTCGATCAAGCGGGTCGAGATCCTTTCCGCTCTGCAGGAAAGGCTTCCGGGTTCCCCGGTCATTGGACCGGAGCACCTGGGGACACTGAGGACATTGGGGGACATCGCCGGGCACCTCGCGAAGGGGGGCGGGCTGCAAGGGACTCAAGGGACCAAAGGGACCCAAGGGAGCGTGGTAAGCTTCGACGTCACTGCGGTTTTGCTTGAGGTGGTGAGCGAGAAGACCGGGTATCCGGTGGATATGCTTGAGCTTGAGATGGGGATGGATTCCGACCTGGGGATCGACTCCATCAAACGGGTCGAGATCCTCTCCACCTTGCAGGAACGGCTGCCGGGTTCCCCCACCATCGGACCGGAGCACCTGGGGACTCTGAGAACGCTGGGCGACATCGCCGGGCATCTTGCCAATGGTGTCGGCCGCCAAGGGACTCAAGGGACTCAAGGGACTCAAGGGACTCAAGGGACCCAAGGGACTCAAGGGTGCCTGGAAAGCTCCGACGTCGCTGCGGTACTTCTTGAGGTTGTGAGCGAAAAGACCGGGTATCCGGTTGACATGCTCGAGCTTGAGATGGGGATGGATTCCGATCTCGGCATCGATTCCATCAAGCGGGTCGAGATCCTCTCGACGCTCCAGGAGCGGCTTCCCGGCTCACCCACCATCGGCCCGGAGCACCTGGGAACGTTGAGGACGTTGGGGGATATCGCTGGGCACCTGTCGGCTGGCATGGCTTCGGTACCCCATCCTCACCCTGTCGGGGAGGGTACCATTCTCCCGGCGGCAGGGGCAAGTTCTGCTACCCAGGCGGGGCTGATTCAGGGCCAGGATGTGGCGGCCGTGCTTCTCGAAGTTGTGAGCGAGAAAACGGGGTACCCGGTCGACATGCTGGAACTGGAAATGGGGATGGACTCCGATCTCGGGATCGACTCCATCAAGCGGGTCGAGATCCTTTCCACTCTCCAGGAGCGGCTCCCGGGATCCCCTAACATCGGGCCGGAACACCTCGGCACCCTCAGAACGCTGGGGGATATCGCATCCTTCCTCGACGGAGCCACTGCCGGGGCTCCTCAGGCTGCCCCGGCACCTGCCGCTCAGCAGCCTTCAGCTCCCGAACAGGCGGCTACCGTAGCCTCCAAAGTCGAACCGGCTAAAGCTGCCAAAGCTGAACCGGCCATCGTCCATCCTATCGAGAGAAGCACGGTCGTCCCGGCCGCCCTGACCGAGGAGGACGACGCAGATGCCATCACGCTGGCGAATGACAGCGAAATCTGGGTTACCGACGACCAATCCCCGTTCACCGCCGAACTCTGCAGCATCCTCCTCGAGCATGGCTGCACCGTTCGCAAGATCGACCCCGCCAATGCCCACCAGACGGTCCCGACCGGCAAGCTCTCCGGCTTGATCGTCTCGGCACCGGTCAGCGGGACCGACGACCTGTTCCTAAAGAACGCCTTCCAGCTCCTCAAGAACGCCTCCGAGGCGCTCATCCAGACCGGGAAGGACGAGGAAGACGCCGTATTTGTCACCGTCTCCAGGCTCGACGGCGCCTTCGGGTTCGGAGACGAGGCTTCCCTCAAGGATCCGCTTTCCGGTGGACTCGCCGGCCTGGCCAAAACCGCCGCACGCGAGTGGCCGGAAGTTTCCTGCAAAGCCATCGACCTCGGAGCCTTCCCGCACCAGTCGGCAGCCGCCAGCGCCGTGGTTCTCGAATTGCTGCGCCGCGGCCCGGTAGAAGTCGGCCTCTCCCCGGCAGGCAGGGTCGGCCTCAAAACCGAGATCCTCGCCGAAACCTCCGCTCCGGAAACGCCCGCCGTTGAAACAGGCGACGTGGTCGTCATCACCGGCGGCGGGCGTGGCGTCACTGCGGCGGCGGCCCTCGCCCTGGCTGAGCAATACCACCCATTCCTGGTCCTCCTTGGCCGCTCCCCGGAACCGGAAGAGGAACCGGCCTGGCTGGTCCCCCTGACCGAGGAGAGCGAGATCAAGCGGGCCATCATGCAGCAGGCGACCGGAAAGCTTCACCCGCGCGAGATAGAGGAGCGTTACCGCGCCGTATCGGCCGCCCGTGAGCTGCGGGATACCCTCTCCAAGATCTCCGCTACCGGCACCGAAGTCATCTACCGCTCGGTCGACATCCGCGACCAGGGAGCGATGGAGCTCGTGCTGGCCGAGGTCCGCCGCTCGCGCGGGACCATCCGCGGCATCGTCCACGGCGCCGGCGTACTTGCCGACCGGCTGATCGTCGACAAGTCGATCGAGCAGTTCGAGCAGGTCTACGGCACCAAGGTTCATGGCCTGAGGTCTCTCCTCAATGCCACCCGCACCGACGAGTTGCGCTTCATCGCCCTCTTCTCCTCCAGCACCGGCCGCTTCGGCCGCGTCGGCCAGGTCGATTACGCCGTGGCCAACGAGGTACTGAACAAGGTCGCCCAGCGCGAAGCCCGGCGCCGTGAAAATTGCCGCGCCGTCAGCATCAACTGGGGCCCCTGGGACGGCGGCATGGTCACCCCCGCCCTCAAAAAGGTCTTCGCAGGCGAAGGGATCGGCGTGATCGATCTCGCCGAAGGGGGCGCCTTCCTGGCCCGCGAGATTGCAGCCACTGGCGCCCCGGTCGAGATCGTGGCCCTGGCAGGACTCGGTCTCCCCGAGAGCGCCGCGGCACCCGCCAAGCCGCAGGTTCTTCATGAAGCATTCGGCCTTACCCTCACCGTCTCGGATTACCCGTTCCTCCGCTCCCACGTCTTGGACGGCAAGGCGGTCCTCCCGATGGCCATCATCGTGGAATGGCTCGCCCACGGCGCCCTCCACGGCAACCCCGGCTTCCGTTTCCACGGCTTCAACGATCTCCGGATCTGCAAAGGGGTGGTCTTCGAGAACAACACCGGCTTCAAGCTGAGTGTGATGGCGGGCCGCGCCGAGAAACGCGAGTCCTTCCACCTGGTTCCGGTCGAGCTCTGCAGCGAGGGGGCCAACGGCAAGACGGTGCTCCACGCCCGGGCCGAGATCGTGCTGGCCACCAAGCACCCGGAAGGGATCAGGTCCATCACCGAGATCCCCAGCACTCCCTACACGCCGGAAAACGGGGTGATCTACAACCGCGAACGCCTTTTCCACGGCCCGGATCTGCACGGCATCGAGCAGGTCGACGGCTGCTCCGCCAAGGGGATCGCCGCCATCGTCAAGAAGGCTCCGGCCCCGGGCAACTGGATCAAGCATCCGCTGAGAAGCGCCTGGCTGACCGATCCGCTGGTGATCGACAGCGCCTTCCAGATGATGATCCTCTGGAGCTTCGAGCGTTTCGGTGCCGGGTCCCTCCCCTGCTTCGCCGGCCGCTACCGGCAGTTCCAGGAAAGCTTCCCGCGCGAAGGGGTCCAGGTGGTCATCCGCGTCACCTCGGAAAGCGCCCACGGTGCCACCGCCGACATGGAATTCCTCGACCGCCACAACGGCAAGCTGGTGGCGCGCCTCGAAGGATATGAGTGTGTGATCGATCCATCGCTCAAGCAGGCATTCCAGCGTAACAAGTTGCAGCCGGTTTCCGTGATGGGGGCCGCCTGAGCATGAAAGAGCAGTCCCCCTCGGTTGCCATCGTCGGGATCGGCGGGATTTTCCCCGGCGCTCCCGACCTCACCACGTTCTGGGAAAACATCCGTTCCGCCAAAAGTGCCGCCAGGGAAGTCCCCGAGGGTAGATGGCAGATCTCCGCCGATACCGCCTTCGATCCCGAGCCCGGCAAGCCTGACCACGTCTACTCGCGCCGCGGCTGCTTCGTCGAGGAACTGCCGCCGCTCTCTGAGCTCGACGGCCTCTTCATCGACCAGCCCCAGATCTCCCGGCTCGACCCAGCGTTCCGGCTCCTCCTGCACGCAGGGAAGCGCGCGTTTGGGAGCGCGGTCACCAAGCCGGTCGATCTCTCCCGGGTCGGCGTCATCATCGGCAACCTCGCCCTCCCCAGCGAAAAATCCGCCGAAATCACCCGCGCGCTCCTCGGCCGCACCTTCGAGGAAAAGCTCATCGGCAAGGCCATCGAGACCGCCGCCACCGAGCCCCTCAACCGCTACGTTGCCGGGCTCCCGGCGGGCCTTCTGGCTGCCGCCCTCGGGCTTGGCGGCGGAGCCTTCACGCTCGACGCCGCCTGCGCCTCCTCCCTCTACGCCATCAAGCTTGCCGTGGACGAGCTGACCTCCGGCCGGGCCGACGCCATGCTGACCGGCGGACTCTCCCGCCCCGATCCCCTCTTCACCCAGATGGGCTTCTCACAGCTGCGGGCGCTCTCCAAGCGCGGCATCTGCGCTCCGTTCGACGCCACCGGCGACGGTCTCGTGGTCGGCGAAGGGGCCGGTATCTTCGTGCTGAAGCGGACCCAGGACGCTCTCAAGCACGGCGACAAGATCTACGGGATCATCCGCGGCGTAGGCGTTTCGAACGATGTCGGGGGAAGCCTCCTGGCACCGCTTTCGGACGGGCAGCTGCGCGCCATGCGCGGCGCCTACGCGAAGGCGGGATGGGCGCCGCAGGACGTCGACCTCATCGAGTGCCACGCGACCGGCACGCCGGTCGGGGACGCCACCGAGGTCGCGAGCCTCAAGGAACTTTGGGGAGCCGCACCGGGATCGGAAAAGTGCTGCGTGATCGGCTCGGTCAAGTCCAACATCGGCCATCTCCTCACCGCCGCCGGATCGGCTGCCCTCACCAAGGTACTTTTAGCCATGGCCGAGGAAACCCTCCCCCCGACGGCCAACTTCGCACAGGCTCCCGCCAACTTCGGGCTGGAACAGAGCCCGTTCGGCGTGCTCAAGTCTCCGGCGCCGTGGATCCGCCGCGGAGACGGGATCCCGCGCAGGGCCGGGGTCAGCGCCTTCGGGTTTGGCGGGATCAATGCACACCTGCTCGTTGAGGAGTGGGTTGGGCAGGAGGAGTTGGAGGAGGTTGACGCGGCGGTTGGGGCCCACGTCGACTCCAAGGCAAATCCCCCCTGCCCCCCCTTCGCAAAAGGGGGAACCTCTGGCCAGACGGGGGGCGATGATATCGCTATCGTCGGGCTGGATGCGCGGTTTGGGAAGTGGCAGTCGCTTGCTTCGTTCCAGGCGCATGTGCTCGGGGGAGACCAGGAGAGTAAACCGGGACGGCCGACGGATTGGTGGGGCGCGGAGAAGAGCGAATGGTTTGCTCAGGACGGGCTGTCGTCTACCCCGTTTGCGGGCTATTTCGTGGACGGCTTTTCGGTGCCGCTCAATCAGTTCCGCATTCCGCCGCGCGAGATGGAGGAGATGCTGCCGCAGCAGCTTCTGATGCTGCAATCGGCGGCGGCGGCCATCGGCGATGCGAAGCTGGATCGTTCGGAGAACCTGCGCGCCGGGGTCTTCGTCGGGATCGCTCTCGACCTCAACAGCACCAACTTCAGCTTCCGGTGGTCCATCGCGGAGAAGGCGCGGATTTGGGCCAAGGAGCTCGGCCTCGACTTGAACGACGAGCAGCTCGCCGCCTGGATCCAGGAATTGCGCGAAAAGAGCGGCCCCGCACTTACCGCCAACCGGACCATGGGTGCCCTGGGAAGCGTGGTGGCCAGCCGCGTCGCCCGCGAATTCCGCTGCGGCGGCCCAAGCTTCACCATCTCCAGCGAGGAAAGCTCGGGAATCCACGCCCTGCAGACTGCGGTGCGCCAGCTGCAGTTGAACGAGATCGATCGCGCCATCGTCGGAGCGGTGGACCTTGCCGGCGACCTGCGTGCTGCCTGGGGCCATCACATGGCCCGCCCCTTCTCGAAATCGGGCCGGGCTACCCCCTTCGACCAAAGTGCCGACGGCACCGTCATCGGCGAAGGTGCCGCGGCTCTGGTTCTCAAGCGCCTTGAGGATGCCCAGGCCGCCGGAGACCGGATCTACGCCGTCATCAAAGGGGTCGGCGACGCCAACGGGGAGTTGAAGCTGCCGGGTGCGGCTGCGTACCGCCGGGCGCTCGAACGCGCCTACCGCGAGGCCGGGATCGACCCGGTCCGGGTTGGTCTCGTGGAGGCTCACGGCAGCGGCGATCCCGCCGAGGACCGGATGGAGTGCGCCGCCCTCTCCGACTTCTTCCAGCCCGCCGGTTCCACTTCGAAATTCGCTCCCCGCCGGCTCCCGGTCACCGCCGTCAAGGGAACCATCGGCCACTGCGGTGCCGCAAGCGGTATCGCATCCCTCGCACGAGCGGCCCTGGCACTTTACCAGGAGATCATTCCGCCCGCGCCCGCGGGGAAAGCACCGCTGTCGAAATTCTCCGGCAACGACGCCTTCTTCCTCCCCTCAGGGCCCCGCTTCTGGCTCCGCAATCGCGCCGAGGGGCCCCGCCACGCCGGGGTCAGTGCCTTCGGCGTGGACGGCGGTTGCTGCCATGTGGTGCTTGAGGGGTATGACAGCGTTCCTGCCGAGGCGAAGGCCGCGCGCATAGCGCCGCTTGGCTCCGGAACCGACTTCCTCTTCCCTATCGCGGGATCCGGACAGGGTGAAATCGCCGAAGCGCTCCTT
The DNA here is from genome assembly GCF_023652955.1 of Geomonas sp. Red32. Lineage (GTDB taxonomy): Bacteria > Desulfobacterota > Desulfuromonadia > Geobacterales > Geobacteraceae > Geomonas. Next base: position 250,965 of record NZ_JAKLOY010000002.1, read on the forward strand.
CAGTTGCGGGATAAGGCAACCCTCCCCTCTCCTCCCGATATCGCGACCCTTTCCCGCGATCTCATCAAGCGTCAGCAGGCGATGGCCAACCAGCCGTTGGCCATGTCGCTGGTGGCGCGCAGCCCCGACGAACTGATCGGGCTCATCGATCAGGCTGAGCGGCTGTTGAGTGCGGATTCGGTCCAGAGCGAGGCGATCCTTCACCCGTCGCTACGGGATCGGCTCTTCTTCTCCCGCAACCCGCTCGGCGCCACCGGGAAAATCGGCTTCGTCTTTCCCGGCTCGGGTAATCACTTCGCCGACATGGGGAAGGATCTTTCGGCCCGCTGGCCCGAGATCTTCCGTCGCCAGGACGCAGAGAACCAGTATCTGCGCGAGCAGTTCCAGCCGGAAGCATTCTGGAACGGAGCCCCGATCGAGGAGGTCAACGAAGATCACCTTGCGGTCATCTTCGGCCAGGTGGCGACCGGCTGCGCGGTGAGCGACATCGTGCAGGGCTTCGGGATCAAGCCCAACGCCGTCATCACCTACAGCCTCGGCGAGAGCGCAGGCCTCATCGCCACCCGGACCTGGCAGGAACGGGACCTGATGCTCTCCCGCATGAAGAATTCCACCCTCTTTACCCACGACCTGGCCGGCGAGTGCCGCGCGGTCCGCAAGGCTTGGGGCGAGATGGAGGGGAAGGAAATCAACTGGTGCATCGGCGTGGTCGATGCCCCGGCGCGCGAGGTCCGCAGGGCGCTCAAGAAGAGCTCGCACGTCTACCTGCTGATCGTGAACACCCCGGACGAGTGCGTCATCGGCGGCGACGTGAAGTGGGTGAAGCACGTGGTGGCGATGCTCGACTGCCGGTTCTTCCCGCTGCAGGGCGTCACTACGGTCCATTGCGAGGTGGCGCGGCCGGTGGCCGAGGCCTACCGCGACCTCCATCTCTTCAATACCTATCCGCCGAGCAACGTCACCTTCTACAGCGGGGCCTACGGCGCCTCGTACCAGGTGAACCGCCGGTCTGCCGCGGAATCGATCCTGGCTCAGGCACTGGAAGGGATCGACTTCCCAAAGGTGATTGACGCGGCTTACGAAGACGGCGTCCGCATCTTCATAGAGATGGGACCCGGCGCATCCTGCACGAGGATGATCGGAAGGATCCTCAACAAGCGGCCGCATGCCGCCAGGGCGGTCTGCTTCCCCGGCGGAGATGAGAATTCCGCGGTGGTGAAACTGCTGGCCCACCTCTTCGCCGAACGGGTGCCGATGGACCTGGAGCCGCTGATGGCGGGGTATGCGAAGGATGTCCCGATCGCAGGGGCGAAATCGCTCAAGTGCGTCACCGGCTGCGGAGGGTTTGACGTGGCCGCAGCACCCCATCCTCACCCCAACCCTCCCCTTGAAGGGGAGGGAGTTATTGCGTCCGATCTTGCCCGTTCAGGGGAGGGAGTTATTAGGACCGATGTTGCCGGTACAGGGGAGAGTGTTGTTGGGGCCGATCTAGCCGGTACAGGTGCGGGGGTTGTTGGGCCCGATCTTTCCCGCACAGGACAGGGAGTGATTGGGTCAGTTCTTCCCGGTACAGGGGAGAGAGTTGCTGGGGCCGATCTTGCCGGTGCGGAACAGGGAGTCATTGGGAATGGGGCGGCCCACCTCGAGCAAACACAGACGGTTGGATTTGCGGTACAGGAAGGGTTCGATTTCAATACCGGAGGGGCTTCCGTCATCGAGTCCGCAGTTTCACCGGCTCCGGAAGTAGAATTCGTTCCGGCAGCATTTGAGGGGGCGGGGACGCATTCCGAGACGGCTACCGGTATGAACCAAAACATTCACTTTGAGAGGCAACCCGCTATTTCTGCTGCCGATTCGTTTACCGCACCCCAGCAAACATTTGAGCATCCTGCCCCGGTGAATGCTCCGGCAACGCCGGTGCCCGGCGCAGAACAGGATGGGGTTGATTCTCTGCTGCAGAACTTTGCCGCCGCCCAGCAGGCGACTCTTCAGGCGCACGACGCGTACCTGCGCGTGGCGGGAGAACTGACCCGCTCGATGACGGAGGCACTGGCTCTTCAACTTGCCTTGCAGGAGAAGATGCTGGCGGGCGGCGTGCCGGCCGAGCCGTATGCGGTGGACACTTTGGGCGACACGCTAGGCGCGGCCGGGGCCGTGGACGCCGATTGTATGCACGCAGCGGTCAATGCTGGAAGTGCAGCGGGCGCTGCCGTCTATCTTGCTCCGGCGGTGCAGCCGGTCCGGCCGGTTAAGCCCGCGGTATTCGACCGCGACATGTGCATGGAGTTCGCCATAGGCTCGGTCGGCCGCATGCTGGGACCGGCTTTTGCCGAGGCGGACAGCTTTCCGACCAGGGTACGGCTTCCCGATGAACCTATGATGCTGGTCGACCGGATGGTCACCCTCGAGGGTGAGCCGAAATCGATGACCAGCGGCCGCGTGGTCACCGAGCACGACGTCCTTCCGGGCGCCTGGTACCTGGACGGCGGCAGGATCCCGACCTGTATCGCGGTCGAGGCGGGCCAGGCCGACCTCTTCCTCTCCGGCTACCTCGGCATCGACTTCATTACCCGCGGGCTCGCCGTCTACCGGCTTCTCGATGCAGTGGTCACCTTCCACCGCGAGTTGCCGCGCCCGGGCGAAACCATCAGCTACGACATCAGGATCGAGCGTTTCTTCCGCCAGAACGACACTTACCTGTTCCGGTTCCACTTCGAGTCGACGGTCAACGGGGAGCCGCTCCTCTCCATGCGTAACGGCTGCGCCGGGTTCTTCTCGCAGGCAGAACTGGACGCGGGGAAAGGGATCGTCCGCGGCGCTCTTGACCTCCGCCCCACCACCGGCAAACTCCCCGCCGACTGGCAGGACCTGGTGCCGATGGAAAAGGCATCCTATACCGGCGAACAGCTGGACTGCCTGCGCCAGGGGGATCTCGCGGGCTGTTTCGGCCAACTTTTCCAGGGGCTTAGCCTGACCCGCCCCCTCACCATCCCGGGCGGCAGGATGCGGCTTGTCCACCGCGTCATAGAGTTGGTACCCAAAGGGGGCCACTATCAGCTCGGCTTCATCAGGGCCGAGGCGGATATCCGTCCCGACGATTGGTTCATCACCTGCCATTTCGTCGATGACAAGGTCATGCCGGGCACTCTCATGTACGAGTGCTGCATGCACACACTCAGGATCTTCCTGCTGAGGATGGGGTGGATCACCGAGGGAGACGAAGCGGCGTGGCAGCCGGTTCCGGGCGTGGCCAGCCAGCTTTGCTGCCGCGGCCAGGTCCTGGAGAATACCAAGGTGGTCACCTACGAGGTCACCGTGCGCGAGTTGGGATACCGTCCGGAGCCGTACGCCATCGTGGATGCCCTCATGTACGCTGACGGCAAGCCGATCGTCGAGATCACCAACATGTCGGCTCGTCTCACGGGTACTGACCGGGATAAGCTCACGAGGCTTTGGGCGGAAAAGCAGGGGACAGCGGCTGGCAGTGTGCCTCAGGCAGGCTTCCCCCACCCCCTCGCCCCCTCCCTCCAGGGGAGGGGGGATGTCACTCGGAAGCCGGCGGTGTACACGAAGGAGCAGATTCTCGCCTACTCGAACGGCAATCCTTCTGAGGGGTTCGGGGACAAGTACAAGGTCTTCGACCGGGAGCGGAAGATCGCCCGGCTGCCGGGTCCCCCGTTCCAGTTCATGGACAGGGTCACTGCCGTCGGTGGCGAACCGTGGAAGATGGTACCGGGAGCCATGGCCGAGGCGCAGTACGATATCCCGGTGAACGAGTGGTACTTTGGGGTGGAGCGCCAGGGAAGAATGCCGTTCTCCGTCATCCTGGAGGCCGCTCTTCAGCCGTGCGGGTGGCTGGCCGCCTACGTCGGATCGGCCCTTTCCTCGCCCACCGATATCTCCTTCAGGAACCTGGGAGGGACCGCGGTCCAGTATCGTCCCATTACCCCGGAAAGCGGCACCCTGACGGCGACCGCCAACCTCACCAAAGTCGCCAACAGCGGCGGGATGATCATCCAGGAGTTCACCTTCTCGGTCGCCGACCGGGACGGGGTCGTCTATGACGGCGACACCATGTTCGGGTTCTTCGGGAAAGAGGCCTTGGCCAACCAGGTCGGGATCAGGGACGCCGCGATCTACCAGCCGAATGAAGCAGAAGCGGCTGCGGCGGAGTGTCTCCCCTACCCTGCGGCCCCTCCCTTCCCGGACACCATGCTGCGGATGATCGACACGATCGAGATGTACCTCCCGAACGGCGGCCCCGCCGGGCTTGGGTACGTGAAAGGAACCAAGCAGGTTCAGCCGGAGGAGTGGTTCTTCAAGGCGCACTTCTACGAGGATCCGGTCACGCCGGGATCGCTGGGGCTGGAGTCGTTCCTGCAACTGGTCAAGTTCGCCGCCGTCCGGCGCTGGGGATGGTCGGAGGGCGATGTGCTCGCCGCGGTGGCGCTTGACCACAGGCATCGGTGGCTCTATCGCGGACAGGTGGTTCCGACGAATAAGGAAGTTACCGTCACGGCGTGGATTACCAAGATCGACGACCAGGCTAAGGTCATGACTGCCGATGGTTTCCTGTCGGTGGACGGAAGGGTCATTTACCAGATGAATGACTTTACGGTGAGAATCGAAAAGAAGTAGCCATTAAGTCCGCCTTGTTAAAGGGGGATTTGCCTCTTAACCTTGCAAATGCAAATTCCCCCTGCCCCCCCTTTGACAAGGGGGGGACCTTCTGCCGACCTGCTTTTCTGGCGCAGGGGGATGGCAGTGACAACACAAATCAACCTTTAAGGTGGTGTATGAAGTATTCAAAGGTATTCATAGAGTCTTTCGGTTATGAACTGGCGCCGGTGGTGGTCACGTCGGCGGAGCTGGAGGCCCGGCTAGAGCCGTTGTACAAGACGCTCCACTTTGCGCCGGGACAGCTCCAGGCTCTGACCGGCATCCGCGAGCGCCGCTGGTGGGAGCCGGGATTCCCTCTTTCCAAGGGTGCCCTGGCCGCCGCCAGAAAGGCCCTGACCGCCGCCGGACTTTCGGGCGCAGACCTCGGCGCTCTCCTTTACACCGGCGTCTGCCGTGAACAGTTCGAACCTGCCACCGCCTGCCGCGTGGCGGCCGGCCTCGGCATCTCCGGCCAGGCCGCGGTTTACGATCTCTCCAACGCCTGCCTCGGGGTCCTCAACGGCATCCTCGAGGTCGCCAACCGCATCGAGCTCGGCCAGATCCGCGCGGGTCTGGTGGTCTCCTGCGAAAGCGCGCGCGACATCAACGACATCATGATCCAGAAGATGCTCACCGACCGCGGCATGGAAAACTTCGCCAGCTCGCTTGCCACCCTGACCGGTGGCTCCGGCGCCGTCGCGGTGCTCCTCACCGATGGTTCCTTCTCCAATTCCGGCAGGCGCAGGCTCCGCGGCGGGGTCGCCCTCACCGCTCCCGAACACCACAATCTTTGCCTCTGGGGCATCCAGCCGGACGGCCACGGCGGCTTCATCCAGTCCATGAGCACCGACGCGGTAAGTGTCATGAATTTCGGCGTCGAGCTCGGCGTGAAGACCTGGGCACAGTTTCTTCCCGAAGTCGGCTGGAAAGACAGCGACGTCGACCGGGTGGTCTGCCACCAGGTCGGAAGCGCCCACCAGAGCGCCATCCTGAAGACCCTCGGCATCCCGCTCCAGAAGGACTTCACCACCTACGAATTCCTCGGCAACATGGGCACCGTCTCGCTGCCCCTTACGGCCGCGCTGGCGGACGAGCGCGACGTCATCTACGAGGGGGACCGGGTGGCGATGCTCGGGATCGGAAGCGGGCTCAACTGCCTCATGCTCGGGGTGGACTGGTAAATGGCCATCGATCTCGGCAAACTCTACCCGTTCGTCGGCAAAACCCTCGACCTGGGCGGCCTCTCCTACCATTACCTCGACGAGGGGAGCGGCGACCCGGTGGTCATGGTCCATGGGAATCCTTCCTGGTCCTTCTATTACCGGAACCTGGTCCTGGCGCTCAGGAACCGCTACCGCTGCATCGTCCCCGACCACATCGGCTGCGGCTTTTCCGACAAGCCCGGCGACGACCGCTACGACTACACCCTCTCCCGCCGGGTGGACGATCTCGAGAAGCTGATCGACCATCTCGCGCTTACGGGAAAGATCACCCTCGTCGTCCATGACTGGGGCGGGATGATCGGCATGGCCTACGCAAGCCGCCACCCCGAGCGGATCGGCAGACTGGTGATCCTCAATACGGCTGCCTTCCATCTCCCCAAGGAGAAGAAATTCCCGCTGGGGCTGAAAATCTGCCGGGACACGCTGCTCGGCACCCTGCTCGTCCGCGGCTTCAACGCCTTCAGCGCCGGGGCCTCCATCGTAGGGTGCAAAAAGAACCCGATGAGCGCCGAACTGCAGGCCGCCTACCGAGCGCCGTACGACTCATGGGCCAACCGGATCGCTACCCTCAGGTTCGTGCAGGACATTCCGCTTACCCCGGAGGACCGCGGCTACTCGCTGGTGAGCGAGGTGGCCGACGGGCTCGAGCGCTTTGCCGATCTCCCGATGGCTATATTCTGGGGGGAACTCGACTTCGTCTTCGACAGGAGCTTCCTCAAGGAATGGATGAGGCGCTTCCCGAAGGCCAAGGTGAAAAGCTACCCGGACGCCGGACACTACATTCTCGAGGACATGAAAGAGGAAGTGGTGCCGCTGATAGAGAAGTTTTTCGCGGAGACTGAGTGCGGTACGGCTAAATCACCATCCTCACCCTGACCCATCCCCGCTCTTCAGGATCCCCCCTTTCAAGGGGAGAGATGGGATGAGGCTGGGGTAAATCCGAAACAAAAGGATTGGCATGAGCAGCGACATCGTCAACATAGCCGCCCACCTCCCGGCGATGGCTAAGCGCCAACCGGACACCACGGCCATCATCTTCCCCAAGCAGAAGCGGCGGATGAGCTTTGCCGAACTGGACAAGCTGAGCGACCGGATCGCCTCGGGCCTCATCGGCGCCGGCATCTGCTCCGGCGTCCGTACCGTCCTCATGGTGACGCCCAGCCCCGAGTTCTTCGCCCTCACCTTCGCGCTCTTCAAGGTCGGCGCGGTGCCGGTACTGATCGACCCGGGCCTGGGGATCAGGAACCTGAAGACCTGTCTCGCCGAGGCCGAACCGCACGCATTCATTGGCATTCCCAAGGCACATATCGCCCGGCTCCTCTTCCGCTGGGGCAAGGGAACCCTCCGCACCCTGGTCACCGTCGGCCACCGCCTCGGCTGGGAAGGGACCACCCTCTCGTCGATCATCGAGAACACGCCGCCTGACGAACCGTTCATGATGGCGCCGACCCAGCGCGACGACGTAGCCGCCATCCTCTTCACCAGCGGCAGTACCGGCATTCCCAAGGGGGCCGTCTACACCCACGGCAACTTCGCCGCCCAGGTGGAAGCGCTCAAGAAGGTGTACGGGATCCAGCCGGGGGAGATCGATCTCCCGACCTTCCCGCTCTTCGCCCTCTTCGCCCCGGCGCTCGGGATGACCGCGGTGATCCCCGAGATGGATTTCACCCGCCCCGGCTCGGTCAACCCGGTCAAGATCATCGACGCCATCACCAGGTACAACGTCACCACCATGTTCGGCTCCCCGGCCCTCATCAACCGGGTGAGCCGCTACGGTGTGCGGCATGGGATCAGACTTCCCACCCTGCACCGGGCGATCTCCGCCGGAGCGCCGGTGCCTGCCGCCGTGCTGGAGCGCTTCACCTCCATGCTCAATCCCGGCGTCGAAGTGTTCACACCCTACGGGGCCACCGAGGCGCTTCCGGTCTGCTCGATCGGCAGCAGCGAGATCCTCGGCGGCACGCGGGATATCACCGACGCCGGCGGCGGGGTCTGCATCGGCCGCCCAGTGGAAGGGATCCGGCTGGAGATCATCGAGATCACCGACAGCCCGATCTACTACTGGGACGATGACCTCAAGGTACCGGCCGGCAAGATCGGCGAGATCGTGGTCCAAGGGGAGCAGGTCACCAGGAACTACTACAACCGTCCGGAATCCGACCACCTGGCCAAGATCCTCGATCCGGAGACCGGGTCGTTCTTCCACCGGATGGGGGACCTCGGCGGGCGCGACGAGGATGGGCGGGTCTGGTTCTGCGGCAGGAAGTCCCATCGCGTGGAAACCGCTGCCGGACCGCTCTTCACCATCCCCTGCGAGGCGGTCTTCAATACCCACCCGGCAGTCTACCGCACCGCGCTGGTCGGCATCGGCGCCCCCGGAGAGATGAAACCGGTCCTCTGCGTCGAGCTGGAGAAGGGTTCCAAGTGGGACCAGGACAAGGTGCGGGAGGAACTGCTGAAGATCGCCCAGGAGCATATCCACACCCACGCCATCGAGACGATCCTGTTCCACCCCGCCTTCCCGGTCGACATCAGGCACAACGCCAAGATCTTCCGGGAGAAGCTGGCCAAGTGGGCGGCGGAGAAGGTGAAATGAAGGCGCTCGTCACCGGTGGGGGGGGATTCCTCGGGGCGGCCATCGTGCGTCTGCTCGTCGCCCGCGGCGACCAGGTGGTGAGCTTCTCGCGCGGCCATTATCCCGAACTGGAGGCCCTGGGGGTCCGGCAGGTGCACGGCGACCTGGCCGACCCGAAGGCGGTGGAGCGGGCTGCCGACGGTTGCGACATCGTCTTCCACGTGGCGGCCAAGGCAGGCATCTGGGGCGACTACCAGGAGTACCACCGGGCGAACGTGGTGGGAACGAACAACGTCCTCGCGGCCTGCCGGGCCCACGGGATAGGCCGGCTTGTCTACACCGGGTCCCCGAGCGTGGTCTTCGACGGCTCGGACGTGGAAGGAGGGGACGAACGGCTCCCCTACCCTGCCCATTACGAAACGCACTACCCGCAGACCAAGGCGATGGCGGAGAAGGAAGTGCTGGCGGCGAACTCGCCGGAGCTTGCCACCGTCTCGCTTCGTCCCCACCTGATCTGGGGGCCGGGGGACAATCACCTCGTACCGCGCATCGTGGCCAAGGCGCGCGCGGGGAAGCTCCGGCGGATCGGCAACCGTCCGTGCCTGGTCGACACCGTCTACGTCGACAATGCCGCCCAAGCCCATCTCGACGCCGCCAGCCGGCTTGTTTTCGGATCCGCCCCGGCCGGGAAAGCGTACTTCATCACCAACGGTGAGCCGCTCCCGCTTTGGGAGATGGTCGACAAGATCCTCGCCGCCGCCGGACTCCCCCCCGTTACCCGCTCCATATCCCCTTCTCTGGCCTACGCCGTGGGAGCCGCCTGCGAGAAAATCTGGAAAACGTTCAGACTTTCGGGCGAGCCCCCCATGACCCGTTTCGTCGCCCGCGAGCTTTCCACCGCCCACTGGTTCGACATCTCCGCCGCCAGGAACGATCTCGGCTACGCACCCGCCGTTTCCGTCGAAGAGGGGCTAGCGCGCCTCAAGGCGTGGTTCCAGGCGGGAGTCCCTCGATGAAGCCGGAAGTGCCGGCCTCCCTTTCCGGGCTTGTCGACATCCTCTATTTTCCCTTGGACGTGTCAGATGGCGAGGCCGGTCGCCTGCGTGCGTTTCTAACTGCCGCCGAGCTGCGGCGGGGGAACCGGTTGATAGACGAGGTCCGCCGCAGGCGCTTTTTCGTAGGACGCGGAATACTGCGGGAAGAGTTGGGGTATGCGCTGGGGAGACCGCCTGCGGACATCGAGCTGAGGGAGGGAGCGTTCGGGAAGCCGAGGCTTGTCGAGGAGCCCGAGCCGGTGTCGTTCAGCGTGGCGCACGCGGAGGAGCATCTGCTGATTGCGCTGGCCAGGGGGCGGCAGGTTGGGATCGACCTGGAGTTGGTAAGGCAGGAGATTCAATTCGCGGAGATGGCGAGGCGGTATTTTTCCGAGAGGGAAAAGGAAGAGCTGTTCTCGCTCCCCGCGGACCAGCAACTGGCCGCCTTCTACCGCTGCTGGACGAGGAAGGAAGCGTATCTGAAGGGGACCGGCACCGGCTTTTCCCAGCTCTCCACCGGATTCGACGTATCCCTGCTTCCCGGCGAACCGGCAGGCCTTTTGGCCCACCGCGGGAGACCGGACGAGCCAGCCAAGTGGATCCTGGCCGACCTCGCCTTACCCGCCCCCTTCTGCGCGGCGGTGGCCGTTGAAGGCTTGTGACCCTTTCTACCCGTTGGGGGGATAATTCTGCCCGAGGTCAACGGCTGTAAGGGAGACATGACAACCGGTCGGCCCTCCTTAGGCACCCGCGGCTACCTAAGGAGAGCGATCGTCAGCGGCAAGGTGAAGAATGAGAGGCAGGTCTGCACGGTGATGATGGTCGCCATGCTGTTATGATCGCCTCCCATCTGGCGGGAGAGAATGTATGCGGTGGGCGCGGTCGGCACGCTGAACAACAGCACCGCCACCCCGGTCGCCACTCCCGGCAGCCCAAGATAGGTCGCGAGCCCCCACGCGATGGCCGGCTTGCAAAGAAACTGTATGGTGCTGCTCACCACCAGCGACTGCCAGTGAGCCCTCATATACCCCGCCCGGTACGCCGCCCCAACCGCCATCAGGCCGATGGGAAACGCGGCTTTTCCTCCCAGCATCAACACGCCGTCGATTGCCTTCGGAATCTTAAGCCCCAACACATTCACCCCGACGCCGATCACGCACCCCAGGATCAGCGGGTTGCGCGCCAGGTCTCCCACAATCCGCGTCAGGCTCACGCCATCGTCCTTAGTGACCGCCACCGAAAAGACCGAGACGCACAGGATGTTGATCAGCACGATCATGAAGCCCGCCCCGAGCGCCGCCAGCATCAGACCCTCGTTCCCGAATAGGTTTTCCGACAACGCCAGGGCCACAAAGGTATTGAAGCGGACGCCCCCCTGAAAGAGCGAGGTAAAAGCCGGGCCACCCATCCGGCGGTCGCTCAGCCACCAAAGTAAGACCAGCAGCGCACTGGCAGCCACGGCACCCTCGACTGTCAGAAGCATCTTCAGCCAGGGGAGATCGCTGATCTTTTTTGCGGCAAGGCTGTGTATCAACGCCGCCGGCATAAGCAGGAAATAGGTGAGTTTTTCGGCGGAGGGCCAGAAGCTGGGGTGCAGGAAGTTCGTGCGCTGAAGGAGAAAGCCGACCACTATCATGGCCAGCACGGGGGTGAGTGCGTCGCTTATGGAAATCATGGTCCCCTCCTTGATGAGAGGGACCATAGCATGACTGAACCGTAAATAAAAATTGATAATACTTGAAGCTATACCAAGTATTACTCAAGTGAGCATTCGCGACTGAGTTCGTCGAGGACCAGTTCAGTCAATACCTGGCGCACGTGATGCCGCTTCTGATACATCCCCACCCGCCTGGTGAGTGGCGGTGTGCCGAAGCTGGTGAGACTGAAATGGTTATCTGCCTCGATGAGACGCTTGCGGTTGAGCGGGATCACGGCGATGCCTAGCCCCTCTTCGACCAGGCGGAGCACCGCCTCCAGGGAGTCGATCTCCATCACCTCACGGGGCGAGATGTTCTGAGCCATAAGCTGACGGTCGACCATGGCGCCTGCCCAGGCGGTTTTGTCGAACCGGACGAAGGCAAAGCGCTCGAATAGCCCTTCGGTGTCGCTGACGTCGGTCCCCTTGGGGGCCGCAATGAAGAAGGACTCCTGGTCGTAAGCGCGCCACTCGTACTGGGGGGCGGCAGCAAAAGGAGGCTCGGTGGTGAGGGCGGCATCGAGCTCGCCATCTTCCACCTTCCTGAAGAGATCGGCGGAGAGGCCGGAAACGAGCCGTACGTGGAGCTTCTCGTGTTCCTTCCGCAGCCGGCCGAGCACGGAGGGAAGCGGGCCGGTCAGCACGGTCGGCACCACCCCGAGGGTCAACACGCCTCCGATACGGTCCGAAGGGATCAGCTCGGCCTTCACCCCTTCGTACAGGGCAAGGATCTCTTCCGCCCGTTCCACCGCCAGCCGTCCGTTGGCGTTAAGCTTCGGGCTGCGGCCGGAGCGTTCGAAGAGCTGGACGCCGAACTCTTCCTCCAGGTTCTTGATCTGAAGACTGATGGCGGACTGGGTGAGCCCCAGGTAATCGGCGGCCGCGGCGAAGCTACCTTTGCGGGCGACGGCGGTGAGAATTTGAAGGTTACGCAGCGACATGGTGCCTCGTTGCCTCTCAGGGTTGGTCCGTATTTTCGTGAAGGAGTGCCTTTTCCCGGTACGCCTCGATGGAACGGCGGTACTTTCTCAAGTTGATCTCGTCGCTGAGCCATCCATAGACGATGACGTTACTCTCTTTGTCGTGCTTGAAATAGAGCCGGTACCCGCCTGAGAGTATCGCCCTCCGCCACTGGCGTGACCCGTCGCCGTCCCCTTCCCCCTGGTAGTACTCGGCATGCTCGGGGTGTGCGGGGATTTCCTTGACGATGGCGCGATGGACCTGGGCCAAGAGTTTCGCAAGTGGCGACTCGTGGTAGCTCTCCGGGTGGCGCTCCTTCTCCTTGGCGACCAGGGTCGCCAGCTCGTCGAACACCGCGGCGAAGGCGGGATGAAACACCAGGCGGGACTCGTTACTGATCATGTCCGCGCCTCCACACCATGGACCAGCTCTCCGATCGCCTTGAGCCTCTCCGGGTCCGGGATGACCGGCTCGCCACCGTCTACCCCTTCCATTTCCATGACCCGGTAGAGATCGCGGACGGCGGTATTTTCCACGCTGAAAGATACAACCTCGAAGGTCCGGGGATGGAGCGGGAGCGATCGAAGGCCCGAGCGGACCAGGTCTTCGTAGTAGGAGGCGGAAAATTCATCGGGGATGACGAAGCGGTAATGGAGAAAGGGTGCCTCGGGGACGGGGACCACAGAGAAAGAGTAATCACGCAGGATGACGTCGGTCTGGGACAGGGCGCAGCCGATGCCGTCCAGGACGGACTTCAGGTCGCGCTCCAGCATACCGTTGGCGGTGAGCAGGTCGCCCACGGCTTCGCACTGGCTCGCCTCGGGCAGCGGCGCCCAGCCCCCCTTCTGTTCCAGCAGCCGTTTGTACAACGAGAAGCGGCCGGTCAGGGGGGCCATACGGATCACCTCGTCGAGAAGCTTCGGGTTCTCCGGATCCTTATCGAGCGCCATCAGGGCGAAGCGGACCGCCTCCCCCCAGAGACAGCACTTTTCGAGGGACGCGGAGTAGTACATGAGGGTGACCAGGGACTCGGAGAGCTCCAGGGCCTTCTTGTGATGGTCGTGCATGGCCGCCGAATCGTGCTCGAGACAGGCGGCCAGCCCAAGGAGAAGGTTTGCCGCCACCGGCTCCATTTCCATCATCCCCAGGGCGCTTTTCTTGTACTTGCCCAGTTTCACCCCCTGCGTCACGTCCCGGCGAGTGTAATCTCCGAGCTCGCGCACCATACGGGCGAAGTCTGCCTGGGCCTGGGTGATCATCCCCTTCAGCCGGCCAGATCGGTCTTGCAGAAGCGGCAGACCGTCTCACGCCACTTGCTGAACTCGTGGCAGTTGGGGCATTCCCGGTAGCGCCCCGGCACCGCCCGCGCGGGGCCCTGGAAGATGGTGACCATCAGGGTCGGAGGGAACAGCGTGTTGAGCAAAAACCAGAGGAAGGGGTTTCTCCCCTTGGTCCAGGCGATCCATCCGCCGACCAGACCGGGGATAACGAAGAATACAACGATGAAAGCGATCTGCAGCAGATATGCGTGAATCATGTGCGGTGATTCTCCTTCAAACTAAGGGGAGCTACGTTCTCGGTTCGGTCCTGGTGATGGTGCTCCGCAGGTCGAGGCCCAAAAGGCCCGCAGCCTCGTGCAGGGCGTGGTGGTAACGCTCGCGGAAGTGGTCGAAGTTCTCATTGGGGCGCCCTTCCTCATCCCAGGGGACCCCGGTCCGCACCAGGACGATCAGGATCTCCTCCAGGGCGTCCCGCATGCTTTTCAATTCGCGAAGCTCGGTGACGGCGGCGGCAATCACCTCGCGGTCAGCCGGATCCGCCACGTTCAGCTCTTCGAGTTTCTTAATGATCTCAGGCATGGTTACCTCCGTGCGAGCCGCATGGTAGCAGTGCCGGTCACACCCGTCAACCTCGATTCGGAGGGGGAAGAGACGATCCGGTCACCGTTTATATTTCGACATTAAAATTGAGTTCGCCCGAAAATCATGGTAAACCTTCTATCGTTTCCCTAATCCCACAGATATCACGAGGATAGCATGAAAAAACTTGCTTCGCTCCTGGCCGTCGTGGCCCTCTCCGCATTCTTCTCGGCACCGGCTATTGCAGATACCGCTTCCCAGCCGGCCGCCACCAACACCAAACCTGCCGCAACTGCCCCGGCTCCGGCAACCACCCCGGCTCCGGCAACCACCGCCACCACCAGCGCCACGACCACCCCGGCGACCGCGATGGCACCGGCCGCCAAGGAGCAGGGTCCGAAGGTTGCCTTCGTCGACATGTCCAGGATCGCCACCGAATCCAAGACCGGCAAGGGTGTCAGCGACGCGCTCAAGGCCAAATCGGAAAAGTACAAGGAGAAGCTGCAGGGCAAGGATAAGCAGCTCGAAAAACAGAAAGAGGCCATCCAGGCCAAGCTCCCCACCATGTCCCCCAAGGAGCGCGCGGCCAAAGGGAAGGAATTCCAGAAGAAGGTCGAGGACTTCCAGAGGCTCGTCCGTCAAAGCGAGGAGGAGATGGAAAAACTCCGCGAGCGGATGACCGGTGACGTGGTCAAAAACATCAAGAAGGTCGCCGCCAGCTACGCGAAGGCCAACGGCTTCGGCCTCGTGGTCGACGAGAAGGCTGTCCTCTTCGTCTCCGACTCCCTCGACACCAAGGACATCACCGACCAAGTTATGACCCTGCTCGACGAGAAACAGGCCAAATAGTTGCATATCGACGCGGCATGGTAGACTTATTCGAAATTCCCGGCTCCCCCGGATGCTTCAGAAGGTGACCGCCATGAAAATGCCCAGGTTTTCCACGTTGCTACTGTTATCGGCCGTTGCGTTGAGCGCGCTGCCTGCCCCCCCCGCCCTCGCCGTGCTTGGCGAGAAAGCCGATTCCGTCGCCAAGGACGGCACCCCCGTTTCCTCGGTGAGACGGGTGCTGGCCACCAACGGCACCAGCAGTTATCAGGTGCAGGAGGTGCAGACGGCCGCCACCAGGATCCGCGAATACATCGCCCCCTCGGGCGTGGTTTTCGCCGTGGCCTGGAACGGGATGAACAACCCGGACCTGAGCTCGCTTTTGGGCTCCTACCACCAGGATTACCAGACCGCCAAGAAGCAGGCTCCCCGCATCCGCGGCCGCAGGCAGCTGCAGGTCCAGGGGTCAAACGTGGTGGTGGAAACTTGGGGGCACATGAGAAATCTTCAGGGCAGGGCCTATCTTCCGGCCATGGTCCCATCCGGGGTGAACGTCAATGACCTTCGATAAATTCCTGGCCAGAGCCGCTATCGTTCTCACCCTTTTCTCCCTGATAGGATTGGCAGGCTGTGGTGGCGGCGGAGGCGGCGGAGGCCCCGCACCATCCTCCGGCACCCTCGTCTCGGTTTCCCTGAAGCCTGCCACCTCCACCTTCGTGGCGGGCAAGGTCTTCAACTTCATCCTGATCGGGACCTACTCCGACAACACCACCGCCGACATCACCAGCACCGCGACCTGGACCACCTCGGCCACCAGCGTGGCCACCGTCAGCGACACGGCCGGGAGCAAGGGGACGGCCACCGCGGTTGCCCAAGGGACCGCGACCATAACCGCCACGGTAACGGTCACCCCGGCTACCACCACCACGACCACCACCACCCCGGCGGTGACCTTCACCGATACCGCCAGCGTCACCGTTATCCCCTCTACCATTCCGCTCCCCGGCGGCAACGTCATGCAGGTCACCGTCAACGGCGGCCTCTGCTCGTCGGCCACTTCGGTGAACTACTTCAACAAGCCGTGCGTCGCCGTTACCATCTGCAACCCCGATGGGAGCGGCTGCCAGACCATCAACGATATCCTGCTCGACACCGGCAGCGTCGGTTTGCGCCTCTTCAAGCAGGCCATCCCGGCTTCGATCACTACGACCCAGGTGACGGTCAGCGGCGGCAACCTGGCAGGCTGCGTCCAGTTCGCCGATGGCTCCTCCTTCTGGGGACCGATCCAGACCGCAAATATCCAACTCGGAGGCGAAACCCCGGTCTCGATCCCGATCCAGGTCGTCGATTCCACCTTCGGCAACCACCTGGTTTCCCCCTGCAGCGTACCGGACACCACGCCGCTTAGCGCCGGCATGAACGGTATCCTCGGGGTCAACACCCAGCTGACCGACTGCGGCACCGCCTGCGTCCAGCACCCGCTTAACTCCAGCCCAACCGAATCGCTGGGGAGATACTACGCCTGCTCGGGAACCAACAACACCAACTGCGTCGAGACCCGGGTCCAATCCGCGAACCAGGTCCAGAACCCGGTGGCGAGCCTTTCCCAGGACAACAACGGCATCCAGCTAATCTTCCCGCCAGTTCCCTTTGGAGGCACCACCACGGTGACCGGGAGCATGATCCTCGGCATTGGCACGCAGGGCAACAATACGCCGACCACCGGTCAGCAGACGGTGTTCCCGGTCGACTCCACCGGTGACTTCGCCACCGTCTACCCGCCGACCTCCACGGCGAACACCTGGAACGCCTTCCTCGACACCGGCTCCAATGCCTATTACATCCCGAACGCCAATCCCGGTGTGCTGCCCCCCTGCTCTTCCCCCAACAGCGCCTGGTACTGCCCGCCGGTGACCCGAGCCCTGATCGGGACAGCCGAGGGTGCTTTGGGAAGCCCGAGACAGGACGTGCCGTTCAACGTCGGCAACTTCATCGCCCTTTTCAACACCAACAACAACGTCTTCAGCGACATCGCCGGGGTCTCGTCCTTCGGATTCGACTGGGGCCTTCCGTTCTTCCTGGGACGCAAGACTTACTTCGGCTACCCCAGCCGCACCACCACGCTCGGGACCGGACCGTACGTCGCTTTCTAGCAGTTGAGCAGACCGAAGGGAGGTAGGAGCTTGGTGAGAGGTTTTCTGGTTGGATGTGCCCTTTGGATGGGGACTGTTTCCGCAGTAACGGCCATGGCGGCCACTCCGGGGGATGGAAAGGAGGCTTCCGCCGACAAGGGGGGAGCCCGCGCCGAACAGGAAAAGCCCCTCCTCCCCCCGACGAAAACGGTGGTGACCAGCCACCGCGCGAAGATTGCCGGCAAGGAAATCGCCTACCGGGCCACCGCCGGCACCCTTCCGGTGCTAAACGACAACGGCGAGACCGACGCCGAGATCTTCTACACCGCCTACACCGTCGAGCCCCCCGCTTCTGCCAAACGGCGCCCGCTGCTCTTCGTATTCAACGGAGGGCCGGGCGCCGCTTCCGTATGGCTCCACCTCGGGGCCATCGGCCCCCGCCGCGTGGTGATGCTCCCGGACGGCAACATGCCTGCCCCCCCCTTCACCATGGCCGACAACGACCAGAGCTGGCTTGATTTCGCCGACCTCGTCTTCGTCGATCCGGTAGGAACCGGCTACAGCAGGGCAGTGAAGCCGGACGGCACCAAGAAGTACGCCGCCGTGCGCGCCGACATCGAGTCGCTCGCGCAATTCGTCAGGTTTTACATGACCCGCAACCAGCGCTGGGGATCGCCGGTCTTCCTGGTCGGCGAGAGCTACGGGACCTTCCGTTGCGCCGGGCTTTCCGAACGCCTGGTGGAGCATGGCTTGGCCCTCAACGGTATGATCCTCATCTCCACCGTGCTCAACATGCAGACCATCTCCTTCGACAACGGGAACGACCTCCCGTATGAGCTCTATCTCCCCAGCTACACGGCGACCGCCTGGTACCACGGGAAACTGGCACCCGACCTCCAGAAGGACCTGGACGCCACCCTCGCCGCCGCCGAGGAGTGGGCAGGCGGGGAATATCTCTCCGTCCTCAACAAGGGGGACCGCCTCACCCCCGAGGAGCGGCGGCGTGCGGTGGAGACCATGGCCCGCTTCACCGGGCTCTCCCCGGCCTTCATCGACAACAGGAACCTGAGGATCGACCAGCGGATCTTCGCCACCGAGCTGTTGCGGGACCGCTCCCGCATCGTCGGCATCATGGACAGCCGCCTCACCGCCGACAACGTGGTACCGGCCGCCCCGCACGGTTTCGATCCGACCATCACCACCATCCGGCCGCCCTTCACCTCGATGATCAACAAGTACCTGGGCGAGGAGCTTTCCTACCAGACCGACATCGAGTACTTCAGCCTCGGAGGAGGGATCCCGCACTGGGACTGGGAAGCCAAAAACTCCTACGCCGACACCAGCGACAACCTGGCGAACACGATGGCGAAGAACCCGTACATGAAGGTGATGACCGCCTCCGGTTACTTCGACCTCGCCACCCCGCACATGGCCACCAGCTACACGATGTCGCACCTGGGGCTCACCCCGGACCTCAAGAAGAACATCACCATGAAGCACTACCGCTCCGGCCACATGATGTATCTCGAACTGAATGCACTGGAACAGCTGAAAAAGGACGCCGCTGACTTTGTAGGAAAAGCGCTCAAGTGAGGCATCGAGTGGTTGTCACCGTCGCACCATGAGCAGCCCCCATTCTATGTCAGGAGCGGAGTGCGACAGTTGAAGGCAGGAATAATGAAGGGGGAGGCTACAGAAAGCGGCGGTAGTCGCAATTCAAAGCGGCGGCCAGCCTTTTAGCTGTTTCCTTGCCGATGGGGCGCCTGCCGTGTTCCAT
The DNA here is from genome assembly GCF_023652955.1 of Geomonas sp. Red32. Classification (GTDB taxonomy): domain Bacteria; phylum Desulfobacterota; class Desulfuromonadia; order Geobacterales; family Geobacteraceae; genus Geomonas. The sequence goes on from NZ_JAKLOY010000002.1 coordinate 269,708, forward strand.
GGCGCTGATGTTCGATCGGGAAATGCCTGTAATCTGTGCCAGCGCGTCCTGAGTGAGGTCTTCACGGTTGCGAATCCCACGCAGATAAACCCCGGCGGAATTGGTGACGAGTTCAGGAGAAAGTTCGATTGCAGGAATACGTTCGGAAGGTTCAATGACACCGGCACCGACCTTCACTGCATATTTCCGTAGCCGGTTGATCACTTCCGGAGAACCGACAAGCTGTATGGTTTCAGTACGGTGCTTTTTCGTGCGTCCCAACATAAACAATCTCCACAATACGTATTCCTCCGCTCTCCAGACAGCCACATAGGTAGGATGCCCTTTTTTCAGGTGACAATGGTGCAACTCGCCGGATAGCTTCGAGTAGTTGGGCCAATCGCCACGAACCGGACCGGTTGCCGCCAGATCCAGAACAAGGGCATCAAGCGCCGACTTTACCCGCCCCGGAATTCTTTCACGAAGCTTTGCCGCCTTCCGGCTATACACCACCTCCCAGGCCATGTCGATAATGTATCAACGGATGATACATTGTCAACAGCGGAATCGAGGTTGTTTAGGCGACAGATGAGGCGAAAAAAAGGGGGAAAGGCAGGCACTAACCTGCTTTCCCCCTTTTCGTTTCATTCCACCCTCATGCCCCACCTTCAACAACGCGGCGACATGGCTTTGGTAAAGCCGAAGGAGAGGTTAGAGGTTTTGGGCGACGACCTCGGCGATGTCTTTGACCTGGGTGGTCACGCCGGTGAACTCCTTGATCCCGTCTTCGAACATGGTCATGCAGAACGGGCAGCTCACGCAGATGGTGGCGGGTTTCTGGTCCAGCGCCTCCTTCACACGGCTCCTGTTGATCGCGGTCCCTTCATGCTCCTCCAGCCACATCCTCCCCCCGCCAGCCCCGCAGCAGAACCCGTTCTCCTTGTTGCGGGGTAGTTCATGGACGGCCGCCCCGGTCACCTCCCTGATCACCTCGCGCGGCGGCTCGTAGACCTCGTTGTGACGGCCGAGGTAACAGGAGTCGTGGAAGACGACTCGGCCGAGATCCTCGCCCCCCTTGACCTTGAGGCTGCCACGGCCGATGAGCCCCTTGATGAATTCGGTGTGGTGGATCACCTCCAGCTCCAGCCCATACTGGCGGTAGTCGTTTTTGAGCGTGTTGAAGCAGTGGGGGCACTGGGTGATGACCTTGGTGACGCCGCGGCTGCGGAACTGGTTCACGTTCTCGTTGGCCATGGTCTCGAAGAGGTACTCGTTACCGAGCCGGCGGACGCTCTCCCCGCAGCACTTCTCGTCCTTGCCGAGGATGCCGTAAGAGACCCCCGCCGCATCGAGCACCTTGGTGAGCGCTACCGTCACCTGCTTGTTGCGGGCATCGAAGGCGCCCGAGCAGCCGACGAAGAGGAGGTACTCGGTCTTTCCCGCCTCGAACGGCTCGAGGTCGAGCTGCGAGGACCACTTGCTCCGCTCGGAGGGGGCCATCCCCCAGGGATTGGAGCGCTGCTCCATGTTCTCGAAAAGGTTCAGGAGCTCCTCGGGGAAACGGGCCTCCATCTCCACCAGGTGCCGCCTGAGTTTGACGACCTTGGGAAGGTGCTCGATGAAAACGGGGCACGATTCCATGCAGGATCCGCAGGAAGTGCAGCTCCAAAGGGCGGCCTCGCTCACCGTCCCCTCCCCTTTCCCGATCAGGGAGGCGGCGGAGCTGGCGGCCACGGCATCCGCGGAGGAAGGGAGGGAGCTGCCGTTACCGAGCAGGCTCTCCTTGATGGCATGGATCAGCATACGGGGATTGAGTTGTTTGCCGGTTGCCGCCGCGGGACAGGAATTCTGGCACCTGCCGCACTCGGTGCAGGAAAAGGAGTCCAGGAGATCCTTCCAGCTCAAGCGGTCGACCGTACTGGCGCCGAACGTTCTCCCCTCGGCAAACTCCTCACGCGGCTGGGAATTGACCTTGCCCAGCGAGCGGAGAAAGACGTTGGGAATGGCGGTCAGGATGTGCATGTGCTTGCTGTAAGGAAGAAAGTTCATGAAGGAAAGGAGCAGCACGGCGTGAACCCACCAGCTGACGGCCTTGATGACGGGAAGCTGGCCCGCGAGGGGGGTGTGGCCGAGAAGGGTTGCCAGCAGCGAGGAAACGGGAGCGGAGAAGGAGGGAGATGCCTCTCCCATGGCGATCTCGGCTGCATGGACTCCGAAATACGCCGCCATCAGCCCGGCGATCATGGAGAGGATGAAGAAGGCTTCGAAGGTGCGGGCCTCCTCATAGGGCGGATTGAAGATCCTCCTCAGGAAGGCGAGCGAGACGGCGGCCATGGTGGCCAGCGAGCTGAGCTCGAAGAGAAGCGACAGGGTCCCGTGCAGCGGCGGCGGAAGGAGCGTGAAATTGAGGTTCGGGAATACACCGGAGATCAGGAACTCGGCGTTGGCCAGGGTGAGCACCAGGAAGGCCCAGAAGATAACTCCGTGGTTGATGCCGAAGGGGCGTTTCATCACCCGTTTCTGGCCAAGGGCGTAGACCAGCACTTCCTTCAGGCGGGTCATCGGGTGGTCGAAGCGATACTCGCCGGCCCCGACCGACACCAGGGCAAGACGCCGGTAACAACTGAAGACGAAAGTTGCGAGCGAGGCGACCAGAATTCCTGCAAATAGGGTCTGTTGCATGGGAGACTCCGTACTTTAGAGAGTTTTCTTCCTCCCTCAAGGGGAGAGGGTCGGGGTGAGGGCTTTCCGGGGCTTTCAGGCCTCTTTCAGCTCCCGCAGGCGGTTGGTCAGGGCCGGGACCACCTCGAAGAGATCGCCGACGATGCCATAGGTGGCGACCTCGAAAATTGGTGCCTCGCGGTCGCGATTGATGGCGATGATGACGTCGGAATCCTGCATGCCGACCAGGTGCTGGATCGCACCGGAGATCCCGCAGGCGATGTAGATCTTCGGCCGCACCGTCTTGCCAGTCTGCCCGACCTGGCGGTCCTGGGGAAGCCACCCGGCGTCCACGGCGCTGCGGGAGCCTCCCACTACTCCCCCCAAAAGATCGGCGAGCTCCTCCAGCATCCCGAAGTTCTCTTTCGCCATCATCCCCCGTCCGCCGGAGACGATGAATTCGGCACCGGCCACGTCCACCTTGTCCTTGCCGCTCTTGTCGGTTATCACCTCCAGTACCCGCGTGAAGATGGAGGATTCGGAAATGGTATAGCTCTCGGTGACGACCTTGCCGGTGGCGCCGGGACGGCGTTCGGGCATCGGCATGACGTGGGGGCGGACGGTGGCCATCTGGGGGCGGAAACGGTCGCACATGATGGTGGCCATGATGTTCCCCCCGAAGGCGGGACGGGTCTGCATCAGGTTGCGCTTCTCGTCGATGCCGAGCCCCGTGCAGTCGGCGGTGAGCCCGGTCTTGACGCGGGTCGCCACCGCGCCCGCCAGGTCGCGCCCCATCCCGGTGGCGCCCATCAGGACTACCTCAGGCTTGTACTTCCCGATGAGGTAACACATGGCGTCCAGGAACGGTTCGGTCCGGTATTGGCTGAAGACCCGGTCGTCGATCAGGCAGGCGCAGTCGGCGCCGTAGCTGAAGGCCTCGTCCGCCAGGTGGCCTATCTTCTCCCCGATGATGATCGCGGTCAGCTCCACCCCAAGGGAATTCGCCAGCTCGCGCCCAACCCCGGTCAGCTCCCAGGAAACCCGGGCCGCCTCCCCCGAGTTCTGCTCGATGAAAACCCAGACCCCGCGGTAGGAATCGACCAGCCTGCGGCGGGCCAGTTCCTCCTCGTCGAGCTCCTCTTCCCCCTTGTTGGCCAGGGCGGCAAGGATCTCGAGCTCCTCGGGGGTGTAGAACATTTCCAGCGCGCCGGCGGGGCAAGCCTTGACGCACTTCACGCAGCCGATGCACTTCTCCACCAGGATGAGCGGTTCGCCAGCCTCGCTCATCTCCACGCCGTCCACCGGGCAGGCGCTTTGGCAGCGGGCGCCGCAGGCAACGCACTTGCCGGTCACCACCCTCGCCTTCCCGCGCGGCTTCTTAATTTTCTTCGGTTCAGTCATTGGTTCACCCTTTCCTTTTTAAACCGCCAGCAGATCCCCCTCGACGAGACGGTCCACCAGCATGAGCGCAGCAGCAACCGGGTCATTCATGCCATCACCGAGGATCTCACCCTGAGCGCGCTGGGGAGAAAAGATGCGGCTGACCCAGGTCGGGGAGCCTTTGAGCCCCACCGAATTGACGTCCAGCTTCAGTTCCTCGTTGCTCCACCGCTCGACTTCGGCCTTGGCGGAGGCAAGCCGCATGGGAACGGTCGGATAGCGGGGACGGTTCAGCTCCCTCACCACGGTGATCATGGCGGGCAGCCTCGCCTCGACAATCTCGTAGCGCCCTTCGAGCTTCCGGCGGACGGTGATGGTCCTGGCCCCGGTATCGATCCGCTCGATGCGGTCGACCAGGGTGAGTTGGGAGAACCCGAGCCGCACGGCAATCCCCGGCCCCACCTGGGCGGTATCGCCATCGATGGTCTGCTTGCCGCAAAAGACGATGCCGATCTCGTCCTCATCCATCAGTCTCCTGATGGCGGCCGAGATGACGTTGCTGGTCGAGAGGGTGTCGGCGCCGCCGAAGACCCGGTCCGAGAGGAGGATGCTCCGGTCCACGCCCAGTGCCAGCGCCTTCCGCAGGGCGGCCTCGGCATTCGGAGGGCCCATGGAGAGGGCGACCGCCTTGAAGCCGTGGCTGTCCTTGAGCCGCAGGGTTTCCTCCAGGGCGTGGGTGTCGTAGGGGTTGATGATGAAGGGGATGCCCTCCCTGACCAGCGTGTTGGTCACCGGATCGATCTGAACCTGGGTGGTGTCCGGGACCTGCTTGATGCAGGCGACCACGATCATTGCTCGTTCCTCCCTTGCCTTTGTTGCCTTAATTTGTGCGACTTACCGGCTTACCGCCGTACCCGCTTACCTCATTACCCCATACTTCCCATGCTGGCCAAGCCGAAGACGTGCTGCGGGCGATACCCCGGTTCGATTCCTCGATACATCAAAAGGTTATCCCCGCAAACTTCGAACCCTCGTTGAGCGAGCAGGGCACCCGCCAGCTGGTTCCCTGCCGGCACGTCGAGGAAGACGCGGCCTCCTGCACCCACCAGTGCGGCGTCCAAAAGTTCCTCACCCCGGGTCCCGTCCGCGCTTCCCCAAGGCCCGAGTTGGACGCCGGTTTTCCAGGACTGGCAGCAGACAAATCCGCCCGAATTGGTGAAGACCTTGCCGCGGCCGCACGTGGTTCTAAGCAGGGAATCCCGGCGGTCACCCCACCCTTCCCGGTCCATTTCCACCACCAGGTCGAGATCGGGAGCCTCGGCGCTGGCTGCGCTTCCCGGCCGCCCGCTCCCCACCCAGCGCTGGATCCTGTCCACCGTCACGAACCCGAGCCTCTTGTAGATGCTCGCCCCCTTTTCGGAGGCGGTAAGCCAGATGGTCTTGGTCCCGCGCTCCTGCAGGGCCTCGATGGCAAGTTCCATCAACCCTTTCCCGATGCCGCGCCGCCTGGCTTCCGGAAGCACGAGGAGGTTCCCGATCCAGCCGCTGTTGCCGTACTTCACCGAGGTCACGTACCCGAGGTCGTTCCCCGCCTCGCGGCGGACGTAACAGCCGGAGGGAAACTGCTCCAGCAGGAACTCAAACTCCCACCTTCCGCAGATCCACCCTTCCTCGCGGGCCCGCACCAGGAAAGGGGCGATATCGGTCTCGACGAACTGGTAGACCATTGGCGGCCTCCTATTGGTGAAGGCGAAGTTCCTCCAGCGCCGGTTCCTGCGAAACGGCGGCCGGTTTGGATAACTGCAGGTCCTGGCCGATCAGCCCCACCGCATCGGCCCGGCACTGTTTGCAGTGCTTGAACTGGCCGATGATTTTCTCGTTGGAGCTCCGCAACTCCTCCAGCTTCTCGGGTGCGGGAGGCTCGTGGGCGGCGAAGTCGGCCTGCGGGATAAGCGGCATGAGGTTCATGACGAAGGCGCCGAGCTCCTTCACCTTGCGGGCGATGAGCGGGATCTGGTCATCATTCACGCCGGGAATCACCACCGTGTTGATCTTGATGGTGAAGCCCGCTTCCGCAGCCAGCCGGAGCCCCTCGAGCTGGTTGGCGGCCAGGATAGCCGCCCCTTCCTCGCCGCTGTAGCGCACGCCGCGGTAGTTGACGTGCGAATAGATCCGGGCTCCCACCCTGGGATCGAGGGCGTTGAGGGTCACGGTGAGGCTGTGAAGATCGATCGCCTTGAGATCCGCCATCCGGTCGGGAAGGAGGAGGCCGTTGGTGCTCAGGCACTTCATCAGGTCCGGGAACTCCTCCCCTACCAGCCGGAAGGATTCGAAGGTCTCCTCGTTGAAAAGAGGATCGCCGGGGCCCGCGATGCCGATCACCTTGATGATAGGGCCGGTGATCGGGCTGGCCATCACCTCGCGCACCTTGACGATCGCCTCCTGCGGGGTGAGGAGCCGGCTGGTCACCCCCGGGCGGGATTCGTTCGCGCAGTCGTGGCGCCGGGTGCAGTAGCCGCACTTTATGTTGCACCGCGGGGCGACCGCCAGGTGCATCCTGCCGTTTTTCTGGTGGTTGCCGCCGAAGCATGGGTGGCCCTGAATCTTCTGCATCTGCTTGCATGACGAAGCCATGGTGTTCCTCCTTTTGCTGCCGTGCGTTCGGGACCCGAAGAAAAAAAAGCCCGGCGCAGATCTATTCTGCGCCGGGCTTCGTTGCCTTTTGTTTCAGATACCCCGTTGTACCGTTACGGCTATCCTGAGCATTTTGCGTGCCAGCATGCCGTATACGCCCGGTCTCCCCGTAATCAGGGGAGTTTTGGCTGGTCCTGGCCATGCCGGAAGTGGGGAATACGCTCCCGGGGCGCTGCTTCTCGTGGCGGTAAAGCGATTAAATTTTGGGCAGCGGCCTGGCGGCGTGTGGATGGCGAGATGGATGGAGCACGCGGGAAATGGCGGAGAAAGGGGAAGGCAAAGCAGGATCGCGAGAAGCCCTGCGCGGAAGCGAATAACCGCGGAGCTACGCTGGAAGCAGCCTCCCGGCCGGGCGGGGAGCCCTGAGCTCGGCAGGGAGGGGAATCGAACGGATGCAGCGCCGGGTGGTTACCATGAGACGGAGTGCTTATTGCATCTTACGGCGGCATGCACAGCTTAGCCGCCAAAGAAGAGATCCTTTCCCGGGCCAGGGGTGCCTTCCTCGGTCTCGCCCTTGGGGACGCCCTGGGGGCGCCCGCCGAATTCCTGACCCGCCAGGAAATCAGGGGCAAGTACGGCGTTCTCAACGAGATGGTGGGAGGAGGATGGCTCAGGCTCAAGCCGGGGCAGGTCACCGACGACACGGAGATGTCGCTTTGCCTCGCCCGGGCGGTGGCGGACCATGGAGAATGGAAGCTGACCGCGATCGCCGACAACCTGGCCGGGTGGCTCAAGTCGAAACCGATCGACGTAGGCGACACCTGCCGCCGGGGGATCAGGAACTACCTCCTCAAGGGGACCCTGGAGACGCCTCCCAACGAATGGGACGGCGGCAATGGCGCCGCCATGAGGATGCTCCCGGTGGCACTCTGCACCCTCTCCGACCAGGAACTGCTGGAGCGCTGCACCATCGAGCAGGCCCATCTGACCCACAACCAGCCGCTCTCGGATGCCGCCTGCCTGGCGGTGGGCAAACTCCTCCAGATGGCGCTGACCGGAAAATCCCTCCTCCAGCTCCGCAGAGAGGTGGACCTTCTGATCTCCCGCTTCCCCAGCTTCACTTTCGATCCGTACAAGGGACTCGCCACCGGCTACGTGGTGGACACCATGCAGACCGTTTTCCACTGTTTCTTCCGGGCGCGTTCCTTCGAATCGTGCGTGGTCGAGACGGTCAACCAGGGTGGGGACGCCGACACCACCGGCGCCATCGCGGGTGCCTTGGCGGGAGCCTACTTCGGAGAGGAGTACCTTCCGGCCCGCTGGCTTAAGAAGATGGACAAGAAGCTGGTGGCGGAGCTAAGAGAGCTGGCCGACCGGCTGGTAAAGCTATCCCCCCTCTTCACCCCCTGACCGCTCCCGCAGCCTCCACCGTACGGGCGGCCCTCCGTGCCCACGCGGCCCCTTCGCCACCCCACCGGTACACCCTGCACCGTGCCACGCGGCTTTCGCAACTCCTGCCGGTACACCCTACACCGTGCAGAGGAGCCGCTTCACCCGGAACTCTCCCCCGATCACCAGACACTCACCCTCCCCCTTCAGGATCGAATTCGGCAAGAGGTGGTCGAAGAAGAAGATCTTGGAGAGCGGCACCTGCGTTTCCCAGACGATGAACCCGAACTCCCAGGCCCGCTCCTGGTCGGTGGTGAAGGAATTGAGGTTGTTGAGCCGCACGATCTCCTCGCGCTTGGAGAGGACCTCCAGCACGTCGTGTTCGCTCCGCTCGAAGGTGCCGCGGTAAAGGGTGAGGTGCCGCTGGCCGGGATAGCGCTTGGCCAGTTCGTACTGGCAGTATTCGTAGAGGAGATCGAGCTGCGAGTTGATGGCGGAGGTGCGCGCGCTCCCCTTGGTACGGTCGACGGCGTACTGGAGATACTCCTCGTCGTGGATGCCGCCGATCCGCGTCCGGTGGAAGGTCGGCGAAAGCCCCATCCGGCTCTCCACCCACCCCTTCAGGACGGCCCCCTCCGGCGAATTGGAGTCCATCATCCACCCGCGCAGGAAACGGAGGTAGCTGTTCTTCAGGCTCTTTCTGGCGGTGGCGGTCCCCTGCTCCTGCCACTGGTGGAGCTGGAACTTCACCGACATGTAGTCGTTGAAAACCGAGCCCCGTTCGTCGGCGGAGGCGATGGTATCGAGCTTGTCGAAGAGGAAACGGTTGGCGGCCCGCACTCCCTGAATCTCGAGGGGCTGCGGATTGTCATTGAAGTGACGGGAGGCGATTACCCAGGGGGGTAGATTACAGTGATTGAACGATGTCTGCATAACTCGGTCGAGCGCCTCCAATAACACCGGCGCCGTTGACGGTGATGCAGGCTCACATGTAAATCAACTTACCGGCTAAGTCAAGTTATAGCTGGCTAAGGTATGCTCTCAGCAAAGAATCTTTCCCTCCCTTGATTTTAGGAGATCGCGCAACTATATTACCGGCAGAACCCAGGAGCCTTCCATGACCATGAAATCGACGCCGGTTGCCGGTGAGAGAGCAAACGTGCCCCGATGAGAAGATCACCCGGAGCACCCCACCGCCGCTACCGGCTTGGCTACCTGCAACGCCCGGAGGCGGAGCCGTGCGAAGACGGCACCCTCCTCCCGCCGGAGGAAGTGCCGGCTCCCCCCTCCCCTTCCTTCCCCGCGCCGGTCCAGGATTTGTCCGTCCCCGCCAAGGAGGAGTGGGTGGAGATCGTTCCCACCCAGGTCGACCGCTTCATACGGGGAGCCCTCCCGTCGAAGCGGGCCCATCTCTGGTCGCTGGTCCTGGAATCGCGCTACATAACCTGCCGCGTCGAGCAGGGCGACGGCGGCTTTTACCTCCTGGTCCCCGCCTCCAAGCAACGCCAGGCGGTGGCCGAACTAAAGTCCTACGTCGACGAGAACAGGAACTGGCCCCCGCCGCCACCGGCGGTCCGCCCCCTGATCGAGAACGCGCTCCCCGCCCTTTCCGTGCTGTTACTGCTGGCCATCTTCTACAACATCACCCTTTTGCCGGTGACCATTGCCGGCAAGGTGCCCGACTGGGTGGAGATCGGCAAGGCGCAGGCCGGGGCGATCATGGATGGCGAATGGTGGCGGGTGGTCACCGCCCTCACCCTCCACGCCGACTGGGTACACCTCTTCAGCAACATCGGCATCGGGAGCATCTTCATCATCTTTCTCTGCGGAGACCTGGGATCCGGGCTCGCCTGGACCCTCATCCTGTCCAGCGGGGTGCTCGGGAACCTGGCCAACGCCTACTTCCAGCTGAGAGGGCACAGCTCCATCGGCTTCTCCACCTCGGTCTTCGGCGCGGTCGGCCTGCTGGGCGCGCTCGCCGTGGCACGCTACCGGAACCACGTCAGGAAACGCTGGCTCGCTCCGGCCGCGGCCGCACTGGCCCTGCTCGTACTCCTGGGAACCGAGGGAAAGCAGACCGACCTCGGCGCCCACCTCTTCGGGTTCGGTTTCGGCTTCCTGCTCGGGCTGGTGGCCGAGCCGCTGTTGGCACGCTACGGGCGCCCGGGTCCACGTCTGAACTTCTTGCTGTCGGTCGCCTGCGCGGCCCTGGTGGTCGGCGCCTGGTGCGCCGCCATCTTTTTGGCCGATTGAAACGACGAGGGGCAGGTCCGATATTCCGGCCCGCCCCTCACCACTTCCCCTCGTTTTGACGGCGCTCACCGCCACGCCAGGTTACCTGCCGCGGCCCTCGTGCTCGCCTCCCCCTTCTCCGCGTCCACGGTCACCGCGTTCGCCATGCTCGCGTCCTCCAGGCCCGCCGCCATGCTCACCGCGGAACTCGCCGCGCGGCGGCCCGCCACGGTGCTCCCTGAATTCCCCGCCACGGTGTTCCCGCCACTGGCCGTAAGGGATGTGCCGCTCGTGCATGTACACCCGCCGGTAATCACGGGGGACGCCATAGACGGAACGCGGTACCGCCCGCCGCGACACGCCGCGCCACGGTCCGTCATAGGCGCGGGCCCGGTACCAGCGGTCGCCGCGGGGTGACCACCAGTAGCCGTTGTAGAAGAAGATATCGAAATCGATGCCGGGGACGAAGTAGACACCGGTACTCGGCACCATTACCACCTCCGGCGGTTGCGCCACCACAATCGGAGGTGGACCCAGATTCACGTTCACGCTCACCTCTGCGGCGGCCAGCGACACACTACCGGCGGCCAGCAGAGCCACAACCAAACCAGTTTCTGCGATCCTCGCAAATGCTCCTCTCATTGGTTCCTCCACTTTCGGAGCCCTCCAGCTCCCGTGTAAAAACAGGAAGATGCCAGCCGGGAACTGAGAGCGATTCTTTAATAGCTCCTTTTATAATGAATCACATAGTTCGCGATTAGCAAATACTGCGATTTGGTTACTACAGAAACGGCAGCGGCTTCCCCGTCCTGAAAGCAAGCGCCTGGCAGACCGCGATCAGCTCCCCCTGCTGGTCGCGGACCTTGATGTCATAGGTCGCGGTCCGCTTGGTGCCGCTCACCTCGACCGCTTCCGCCCGCAGGCGCGCGCCCGTCTCAGGACTGGCCACGTAATTCACGTTGACACTCATGGCCACCGTCGTGCTCCCGACCGTCTGGCAGGCGGTCTGGAACGCCTCGTCGATGAGGGCGAAGATGGCGCCGCCATGCATCCGGGCAAAGAGATTGTCCATCACCGACGGATCGTAGTCCATCTCGACCACCGAACGCCCCTCCTCCAGTTCCACCAGCTCCATCTTCAAGGCCCGGGCGAAGGGCTCGTTCTCCACCCCTCTGAAAATCGCCTTCACCAATTCGTTATCCATCGCATCCTCCCCGCCCCTTCCGGTGAAACACCAGAAGCCAGCTTGACTATTAATTTTTTCAAATTATTCTTTCGTATGGAAAACGACCCCTAATCTATCCAGTTAATCCCACATACATGACGGGGGCTACTGGCTCCTTCGTCGAAGGTGCCTGTCACTTTCGACCGGCGGCACTAGGACCAAGCCACCTAACACGGCCGCACCCATCCTCCCATCCTCACAAGGTGGAGGGAGGATGGATGAGCCGACCCAATAACGTGCGTCAAATCGGGAACAGCGGAGGTATCAGCATGAAGACCGACGTCAAGATCAAGATGAAACTGTTCATCGGCTTTGGCATCATCATAGCGGCCTCGGCAGTTGTAGCACTCACAGCTTTTTATGCAATATCTTCTTTGAACACGAACCTGGTGACCCTGCTCGACACCCGTATCCCCCAGATAAAAGGTGTCGGGCAGATCAGTCTCAACATCGCCAACAGCGCCCTTCACATGGACGAAGCGGTGCTGGCTGACGCTCCGGATGTGGTCCGCTCCGAGCTGGGCGCCATGGTTGCCAACAAGAAGAACGGCACCGAGACGCTCGACATGCTGAAGGCTACCCTGACGACGGACAAGGAAAAGGCCCTCCTGCAGAACGTCACCGACCGGCGGGCGTCGTACTTCGCGGTGCGCGACAAGATCATCGGGTATCTGAACGAGGGAAAGAAGGTGGAGGCCCAGCGGGCACTCGGCGACGTGAAGCCGCTACGGACGGCGTACCAGGCTGCACTGGGTGATTTGCAGACCTACATCCAGGAAACGGCCAAGGTGGACGGCAACGCCACCATGAACGGCGTGAAGCGGGCACGGCTTATGATCGTGGCGCTGGTGATAGCCTCCATGGCGGTGGCCGGGTTGGTGGCGTTCTGGATCGTCAGCAGCATCACCAAACCGCTCTACACCGCGGTAGCAACCGCCGACCGGATCGCGGATCGCGACCTCACCGTGGAAGTCACCGGCATCGACCAAACCGAAACCGGTCAGCTCATGGCGGCGATGAACAACATGGTGCAAAACCTCAGAGACATCGTCTCCCAGACCACCGACATATCCCAGAGCATCGCCACCTCGTCGAGCCACCTCCACGCGACCTCCGAAGAGATCGCCAACGGGGCCGAGCAGGTCGCCCTCCAGACCCAGACGGTGGCGACGGCCAGCGAGGAGATGTCGGCCACCTCCAACGACATCGCGGCCAACTGCCACGAGGCGGCCAGGAACTCCCAGCAGGCGAGCAACGCGGCGGAGGCGGGAGCCCAGGTCGTCTCCCAGACCGTGGAAATCATGAACCGCATCGCCGACCGGGTGAATGCCACCTCCCGGACGGTGGAAAGCCTCGGCGAGCGTTCCGACCAGATCGGCGCCATCGTGGGAACCATCGAGGACATCGCCGATCAGACCAACCTGCTGGCCTTGAATGCAGCTATCGAGGCGGCCCGGGCCGGCGAGCAGGGACGCGGATTCGCAGTGGTAGCCGACGAGGTGCGGGCCCTGGCGGAGCGGACCACCAAGGCGACCCGGGAAATCAGCGAGATGATCAAGGCGATCCAGGCCGAGACCAAGGGAGCGGTCTCGGCGATGGAGGAAGGGGTGCGGGAGGTCAAACAGGGTACCGAGGAGGCGGCCAAGTCGGGGAACGCCCTCCAGGAGATCCTCGACCAGATCAACGCGGTGAGCATGCAGGTGAACCAGATCGCCACGGCCGCCGAGGAACAGACCGCCACCATCAGCGAGATCACCGGCAACATCACCAGGATCTCCGACGTCGTCCAGCGCACCGCCCAAGGCTCCCAGGACTCCTCGGTCGCCGCCGCCGAACTCGCCAGCCTTTCCGACAACCTGAGCACCCTCGTCACCCAGTTCAAGCTAAGCTGAGCCGCCGATAGCAGCAGGCCCCTCCTTGTCCAAAGGAGGGGCCACTCCCCTGACTGTCCTCATCTCCCCCCTTGACTATGTACATACAACGTGCATATAATCCATGAAGTACGAATGGGATCCAGACAAGGCCACGCGAAATATCCAAAAGCATGGCGTAACGTTCGCCGATGCGGTTGGAGTCTTCGAAGACGACCTGGCCATCACCATCGAAGATGCGGACCATGCTGAATATCGCTATGTAACCATCGGTATGGATTTCACCCTGAGCCTGCTGGTGGTCGTATACACCTGGCGAAGGGAAAACACGATCAGGATCATCTCAGCCCGTAAAGCTAATTTCAGGGAGAGGATAGTCTATGAAAAAAAATTATGACTTCAGTGATGGCGTTCGTGGCCTGGTGGTCCCACCTGATTCTACCAAAACCCGGATCACCATTCGGATAGACAACGATATTCTCGACTGGTTTCGTGCCAAAGTGAACGAGCAAGGTGGAGGAAACTACCAGACCATGATCAATCAGGCACTTCGCAGCTGCATCCAGGAAAAACCGCTCAAAGAACTGATCAGGGAAGCTGTCCGCGAGGAATTATCGAATTTGAAGCCAGTCGTTTAACATTTAGACTCACTCCTCTGCTCAGAGATTTCACGTGGCCTTTTGAAGAGCCCTCCTCGCAGCTTGGTATTCGATGAAGTCGTAGACCGAGGTCTCCACGCAACGTTTGAAATATTCTTCAGCCCCGCTGGTGTCCCCCTTCCAGATCCGCCCTTCCCCAAGATAGTAGTAAGCCTCGCAGAGGTGCTCTCTTATCTCGCGGTCGTTTTTTCCTTTATGAGCCTCCTCCAGCACTGATTGTTCCGTCAGACCGTCCATCCCGAGATAGTACCTGGCGATGGTCCTGATAAACATATCCGAAGGGTGGGATGTCACATGGTTCCGTAACTCCTCCAACTGATCGTTTGTCCGTTCCTTCGACACCGTTCGCAGTGTCAGCAACAACCAGAGGCGGGCATAGTCGTCACTGGGGTCGAGGCGGATGGCATTGACATAGTCGGCAATGGCCAAGTCATAGCTGCCGGTCAGCCGGTAGGCATAACCGCGGCTGGCATAGTTGGCGGCCTGCTGGGGGGCCAAGTCGATGGCTTTGGAATAGTCGGCGATGGCACGCACGTAGTCGCCTTTGATTCCATAGGTATAGCCACGGTTGTGGAAGGCGGGAAAAAGCTTCTGATCCAGTTCGGTCGCCCTGGTGTAGTCGGCGATCGCCAGGTCCCACTCGGTCTTCGTTTTGTAGGTATTGCCGCGGCTGTAGTAGGCGGTTGCCAGCTTGGGATCGAGTTCGATGGCCTTGGTGAAGTCGGCGACTGCACGGTCGTTGTCGCCCTTATTCGAGTAGGAAACGCCGCGGTTGTGAAAGGTAACCGCATCGCACTGGCCAAGCTCGATGGCTTTTGTGTAGTCGGAGATAGCGAGATCGTCTTCGCTTCTTTCCGAATAGGCGTCACCGCGGTTGCGGTAGGCGCTGGCCAGCTTCGGGTCAGACTGAATGGCCCTGGTGAAGTCGGCGATTGCCGATTCTGTATCGCCTTTGGACTTGTAGGCAAAGCCACGGTTGTTGTATGCACAGCAATGGCTGGGTGCCAACTGGATGACCTTCGTATAGTCGGCGATGGCGTGGTCGAACTCTTCTTTGCTCAAATAGTGGTTGCCGCGGTTGTAGTAAGCGTTGACGTAGGTAGGATCCAACTCGATCGCCTTGCTATAGTCGGCAATCGCGCGATCGTTGTCCTCCTTGAGGCCATAGGTATTCGCGCGGTTGAAATAGCCATTAACGAGCTTCGGATCCAGTTTTATGGCCTTCGAGTAGTCGGCGATGGCACGGTCGAGTTCGCTTTTGTCGACGTAGGAAACCCCACGATTGAAGTAGGCTTCGACAAACGTTCCGTCCAATGCAATGGCCCTGCTGAACTCCGCAATGGCCCGATCAGGATCGCCTTGTTCGCTAAAGACCACACCCTGGCAGTTGATAGCGGTAGCCGCTTTTCTTTGTCGGCACCTGTCGGAATCGAGCGCGCCCGAACATACCTCGCTGTTCGCCAGGGTGGCGCGCACCCCGCACGGACTCTCGATTCGGGAGCTCGTCGTGCATGAAGCAAGCAAAAGAGCCCACCCGCACGCGACGACCAATTTTCTAACCATGCGATCCCCTTTTCAATCGTTGGCAGCAAAACGTCCAGTGTCCGGCCAACGGTAATCGACCGTCACTATCGTTCCCTCACCCGGCCTGGGCCAGATGTGCACCTTCCCTCACCAGGAACTAGGTCACCCTCCCCCAACCGGGGGCGAGGGGGTAGGCTCTAGGAAAAAGAACGAAGGCTTTGGCATCCAAATACCGGGAGATTTCTTAAATTAGCGGGGACTATATAGGGACAACTGCCTGGTGTCAAAGGGGATATTGCGGAGTTGCGAGTTGGGAAGGGATCGGGGCCGGTCCCGAGGTGAAATTCCCTCGGGACCGGCTTTCCAGATATAGGGGAGTCCTGCGGAGAGCGGCTAGCGGTGCATCAGACCAAGCTTCGACATGACGTTGTACAAGCCGTCCTTGGAGACGGGTTTGACGAGATAGGCGGAGGACTGGGCGTTGCAGAAGGAATCCATCGCCTCGTTGGTGGAGTTAAGACCGGTGAGCATCACGATGTCCACCCGTTTCTCGACGTTGCGCTCCTTCTCGAGACCCCGTATCGCCTTGGCTGCGTCGTGTCCGCTCATCCCCGGCATCATGATATCCATGAAGATCACGTCATACGGATCATTCGCGTCGAGGGCGGCGCGAACCTTGACTATCGCTTCGTCCCCACTTCCCGCCTGGTGGCAATCTCCCATCGAACGAAGCAGAGTAGCAACGAACTCTCTGCAGAAAATCTCGTCATCCACTATCAGACATTTCATAATCTGTCTCCTGGTTTGATCGGCTTTAGTTCGGGACTGTTACACCTGCTCCCTCTGCCGGCTGGTTTCTCGTCAAATACTTTCTGTGTTCAAGAAGGGGAGCAATTCGTCCAGCACCGTTTCCTCACCGCTGTCGGTCAGCTGCTCCCGAAGTGCTACGAACTGCTCCAGGTTCGCCATGAATAAATCGTAGAGCCTGGGATCGAAGAAACTCCCCCGCCCATCGTTCATGATGGCGATCACCTTTTCCAGCGGGAACGCCTTCTTGTAGGGCCGCTCGGAAAGAAGAGCGTCGAAGACGTCGACCAGCATGACGACCCTGCCGAAGATATGAATCTGCTCCCCCGCCAACCCGTTGGGATAACCGGTCCCGTCCCACTTCTCGTGGTGCTGGAGCGCGATCAAATGACCGGCTGCGATGACCGGATAGCGCTCGGCATGGGAAAGGATCTTCGCCCCGACCACAGTATGCATCTGCATCAGCCGCATCTCGTCCGGGTCAAGTTTTCCCGGCTTCAGAAGTATCCGGTCGGGGATACCGATCTTCCCCACGTCATGCAGAGGGGAGGCGTACCTCAGTACCTCGCAGGCCCGCTCGGAGAGCCCCGCCAGCCTACCGAGCAGCGCCGAGAATTCGGAGATCCTCCTGGTGTGCTGGCCAGTTTCGACATCCCGGAATTCGGCCGCGCGTCCCAGGCGGATGGAGATCTCGTACTCGGTCCTCTTGGAGAAATCCAGGGCCTTCCTAAGATCCGCCGTCTTCTTGACCACCTGTTCCTCGAGGGCGTTGTTCATCCCGAGGGAGATGTCCATCAACTTCTTGCTGCGCAGATGGTTACGGACCCGGAGTTTCAGCTCGTCGGGATTGTACGGCTTGGTCAAAAAGTCGTTGGCGCCCAGGGAAAGCGCGCTCAAAACCTCGCTCCGATCGGCCGTCACCACGATGACCGGAATGTCCCGGTAGCGGTCGTCGCGCTTCAGCCGGGACAGGAGCTCGTAACCGTTCATCACCGGCATCTCGAGGTCGAGCAGGATGGTGTCCGTATCCTGGTGCTCTCCGAGCAGCTCAAGAGCCTCCTGGCCATTGGACGCCTTCAGGAAGGTCGCCTCCAGGTCGGAAAGCATTACCTCCAGCATGTCCAGGTTCATCGGCACATCGTCCACCGCCATGATTTTCACAGCGTCGATCATGCACCACTCCCTTGGGCATCCAAATATTGCCTGAAGGCGGCAAACTCCCTGGCAACTCCTGCCAGATGATCTTGCCCGCGCGAGAGATCGCCCTTGCGCGCCGAAAGTTCCAGCCGGGCCGCTAGCGACGACAGCCGCTCCGCCCCCACGGTTGCCGCAACGCCGCCGATGGTGTGGGAAAGAAAGACAATCTCCACGAGGTTTTCCTGTTGTACCGCACGGTCAAGCGCGGCGATGTGCTTCAACAAACTCGTCACGGAAAGGCTCAGCATATCTTCCATGGCATCTTCCGCCCCGTCCAACCGGAGGAGGAAAAGCTCACGGTTGAAGACTTGGCCGTCCGCGGCGCCGTCGGCTCGAAACATCATGTTTCCTCCCCTGCCAGTCCCACCAAGGCCACAGATCATCCCCGGCGGTGCGGTTGAGGCGCCGGCTCGGGTGGCCAGCCATCGGGCAGCCGGTCGTGAACCTGATTGTAATATCGGCAGAGCTGGTTCCTCCTTTAGCTCATTAACGACGTAAAGTTACGAATTTAACGTAAAGCCGGATAGGAGGACGGATGGGGAGGAGTTCGAAAAGGGGACAAAGCCGGGCGGGTTGCGGGGGGAGAGTCTGGAAAGGAAGGGGGCCGCATGGCCCCCCGATGATTGCGGTTAGACGATGATCCGGACGGGGTTTTCGAGAATCGATTTGAAGCGGACCAGGAACTCGGCGACGTAGGCGCCATCGACCAGCCGGTGGTCCGCGCAGACCGTCACCTTCATCACCTTCGCGCAGGCGGGAGCGCCGGCGCGCACGATGACGGTGTCGGCCACGGCGCCGACCGCCATCACTCCCGAGTGGGTGGGATAGATCACTGCGGTGAAATCGCTCACCCCGTACATGCCGAGATTGGAGACCGCGAAGGTCCCGCCGCTCATTTCCTGTTCAGTGAGGGAACCGGAGCGGGCCTTTTCCGCAAGCTTGCGGCCGGTCTCCGAGATCTCCTTCAAGGAAAGGTTCTGGCAACCGGGGATCACCGGGATGAGGACGCCGTCCTGCACCCCGACCGCGACGCCGATGTTGATGTCACCGTGAGCATGGATCCCGTCATCCCCGAAGGAGGCGTTGAGGAGCCGGAAATCCTGCAGGGTGAGGGCCACGGCTTTTACGATGAGATCGTTGACGGTCACCGGAATGCCGGTCTGTTTCAACTGGTGCCGCAACGACTCCGCCTCGTCCATCAGGATCTCCATGGTGACCGTGAAGTGCGGGATGGAACTCCAGGACTGGGTGACGGTCTTGGCAATGGCGGCGCGCAGTTTCGGGAGCGGCTGAGTCCCCTCCTGCAGGGCAGGACGCGGTGCCTGCTTGCCGGGCTGCCCGGCGGGTGACGGCTGAGCACCGGCAGGCTGCCCCCCCGGCTGCTGCGGCTGCTGGGCCTGGGCATCGTAGAGATCTTGCAGAAGGATCCGGCCGTCGGGCCCGCTCCCTTTCACCGCGCCCAGCTCGATCCCCAGCTCACGAGCGCGTCTCCTGACTACCGGAGCAGCCTTCTCGCGGCTCTCTCCCGACTGTGGGGAGGGCGCCGGTTTCTGTGCACCTTCTGGATGCTGAGCCGGTTGGACGGCAGCAGGAGCGGCTTCCTCCCCACCCTCCTTGGCGCCCTCTTCCGGCTGCCCCTTGGCAGACTCTTCCACACCTTCCTTGGTGCCCGGCGGCGCAGGAGCCTCGCCACCGGCTGGAGACTCGCCACCGCCAGCAGACTCGCCACCGCCAACAGACTCGCCACCGCCAGCAGCCTCACCACCGGCAACAGCCTCACCACCGGCAACAGCCTCACCACCGGCAACAGCCTCACCACCGGCAACAGCCTCACCACCGGCAACAGCCTCGCCAACGGCAGCAGCCTCGCCAACGGCAGCAGCCTCGCCAACGGCAGCAGCCTCGCCAACGGCAGCAGCCTCGCCAACGGCAGCAGCCTCGCCACCGGCAGCGGCCCCGCCACCGGCAGGAGGAGGCGCACCTTTCTCCTCCGGCTTCCCGATCACCGCGATGACGGTACCGACCGCGACCAGGTCACCGGGATGGGCCTTGAGCTCCAGCAGAGTACCGGCGGCGAAGGCCTCGAGCTCCATATTGGCCTTGTCGGTCTCAACCTCGGCCAAGACGTCACCGCGCTTGACGGTGTCCCCAACCCTCTTTCTCCAGGCAACCAACCGCCCTTCCGTCATGGTGTCGGAAAGTTTTGGCATGACGATATCGTTCATTGCGGCTCCCTTAGTACAATTCTTTGAGAAGATCACGAACTCCCTGGGCGATGCTGTCCGCCTGCGGGATGCAGATTTTTTCGATTTTGCGCGAGTACGGCATCGGCACGTCGAGGCCGGAGATCCGCTTGACCGGGGCGAGCAGGGTATCGAAGCAGGACTCGTATATCCGTGCGGCGATGTCCCCTCCGAGACCGGCGGCGCGCCAGCATTCTTCGACCACCACCGCCCTCCCCGTTTTCCTCACCGAAGCCAGCACGGTATCCATGTCCAGCGGGCTCAACGTCCGTAAATCCACTACTTCGCAGGAGATATCCTCCTTCTGGAGCTCACCGGCCGCCTGGAGAGCGAGGATAGCCATCCGTCCGTAGCCGACGATGGTCACCTGGCTCCCTCCCCGCGTAACTGCCGCCTTTCCGAAGGGTACGACAAAGTCCGGGTCGTCGGGGACCTCCCCCTTGCTGTTGTAGAGAAGCTCGTGCTCCAGAAACACCACCGGGTTATCGTTGCGGATGGAGCTTTTCAGAAGCCCCTTGGCATCCGCCGGGGTTGCCGGGTAGGCGATCAACATACCGGGGCAGTGCATGAAGTAACTTTCCAGGCTTTGCGAGTGCTGGGCTCCCAGTTGGCTCCCCCCACCTCCGGGCATGCGGATCACCATGGGGAGGGAGACCTGCCCGCCGAACATGTAGCGGACCTTCGCCATGTGGTTCACGATCTGGTCCATGGCCAAGAGAGCAAAGTTCACCGTCATCAGCTCGGCGACCGGCCGCATCCCTCCCATGGCCGCACCGACCGCAACCCCCACGATGGTGTTCTCGGAGATGGGACAGTCCCTCACCCGTTCCTCGCCAAACTCTGCCAAAAGCCCCCGGGTCACCTTGAAGGCCCCCTCGTAGAGGGCGACATCCTCCCCGTAGGCGATCACGGTCGGGTCCCTCCGCATCTCCTCCTTGAGCGCCAGGTTGATGGCATCTCGGTACGTCATCTCGGACATAACGGTCTCCAGTCTTGGTCAACGTAAAACGGACCCCGGGGCCCGTTGTTCTCATTATGGAACTTAAAAATAGTACCAGACGGGCCCGGGAACACAACGCCAGGGGGAACGCTGGAAGCGCGCCCAGCGCCGGAAAATGCCCGAGAGGGACCCGGTCGATAACGTAGCCGCATTAAGAAACATTTGGAAAAGACCGTGCTAATGTGTTATACCCGTCCGGTGGATTGGGTCCCGCTTCCCAGGGACAGTGCCGGGGAAATAAATCGGAGTCGGTATGATCGATAAGAGGACAAAACGTATCCTTGCAGCCCTGCTCCTGATGTTGCCCGCCCTGACGATGTCCTCGACTGCGGCTTTCGCCAAGGCGGGCCTCTCCGAACTGGACGGGGCGTCCGCCACCGTACTGTTCACCCTCGTCCTGGCCGGGGCGATGGCCATTCCCTTCAGCGTCCATGGGTTATGGTTCTTCCCCTGGTACTTCGTGGGTCTGCAGATTCCCTTGATCGGCGGCGGGTTGTACGGGGTCTGGAAGCTGCTCAACCGAAAGGAAGCCCGCCTTCTTACCTATTTCATCGCCCTCCCCGTCGTCTACGCCGTTCTCACCCTGACCACCAACATGACCGCGGTCGCCTTCTTTCGCGCCGATCATTCCGGCTATTTCGCCATGGAAAAAACGCTGGTAGCCGTTTGCGACCGCCAGGGGGGCGAACGCCCGTCGGAGGCCGAGATCCGTCAAAAGCTCGGTGAACCGTACGAAGCCGACTCCTTCCGGGTCTCCAGTCCTGCCCTCCCCCAGGCGGTAGCCGATACCATGCGGGAGGCCAAGATCGACGAGGCCTACATCCTGAGCTATTTCGAGAAATGCCGCGGCCGGAAGGGAACCGAACAGCGGACCTATTATCTCGTGCTCGATCCCAACACCCGCCGCTACCTGACACGCGTGATCCTGATGGAGCCCACCCAGTGGCTCAACAAGTGGCCGTACCGCCGGGATTGATACTCCAGAGGACGCAGTAAATCAGCCCCAAGCAGGAGGAATTCCAGATGGAAAGCAAAATCGCCCGCGCGTTGAAACTTGGCAGCGAACCGGTAGCCCTGCTCTGGTCGGATGTCCGCCCGGAAGGAGCGGCCCAGTTCTCACCCGGCACCCGCTCGTGCGTGATGTTCATGGTAGCGACGGCGTCCAAGGGGAAAACGGCGGTGTTCGACCGGGAGACCTTCGGCTGCCCGGGAGGGGGTGTCGGTCTTGGGTTCGGAAACATCTACGAAAAGTTCCCCGGCGGGATTCCCGGCTTTTGCGGCTTCCTGTCCAACGGAAACGAGAAGGATCCGGCCGGCAAGGCGATCGGCGAGGGAATGAGGGCAGGCGGCGCCCCGGAGGAGTTCGTCCACCACTTTCTGCACGGTGAGCGGTTCAAGAAATCGCCCGAGGCGGTGAAATGGTTCATCGAGGCCAATCCCATCCAGGACATCCCGGCAAAATACGTGATCATGAAGCCTCTTTCGGAAGTCGATCCCGAAAAGGAGGAGCCGATATCGGTGACCTTCCTCGTCAATCCGGACCAGCTCTCGGCCTTGGTCATCCTCGGCAATTACGACCGCCCCGGCCTCGAGAACGTCGCCGTGCCGTATGCGGCGGCCTGCCAAGTGGTCGGCATCGTCTCCTACCGGGAGGCCCACTCGCAAAATCCCCGCTGCCTCATCGGACTCACCGACCTTTCCGCCCGCAAGTATCTCAAGGGACAGGGGATGGCCGACAAGCTCACCTTCACCATCCCGTACCGCCGCCTGTGCGAGATGGAGGAGAACGTTGCCGGGAGTTTCCTCGAAGAAAGAACCTGGGCGGAAGTGATCGCCTGACCCACCGGCCCCTGCTCCTCCCTTTGGGAGCGGGGGCCTGCCTCACCTGCACCAATCGCCGCCAGATCCTCACCTTCAACACACCTTACCAGCCCCCGCTCCAACTCAGAACAGCATGTTTCACCGCACCCTCTTCGCCTACCATCCACTACTCCATACCTCGCTTTGCAGCGGCTCTTCCTAGGCCCCCTTGAGCCCCTCGATATCGAGCTTCTTCAAAGAAGACCCCGGTGCGCCAACAGGACACAAAAAAAAGCCGCCTCATCCGGTTAAGGATGGGCGGCTTTGAGATTCCACAGGAAACACGTTCTCTTTAGCGCTTCCCATCCAGAGAAGGGGCAAGATCACGAGGGGGTTATGGCAGTATCTACCGGGGAGTCATCTGTCCCTTAATAGCCAGACAACGTTCCAGCGAGGCACGGGCATTGGCCGAGCGTTCGGAGTCGGGTTTCAATTGGAGCGCAATGACGAGATGCTGTATGGCCTGATTCACATCGCCGGTGATCATCGAGATCATCCCGATCTTGTAATGAGCGACCTCGTTGCGGGGATCGATCCTCACCGCCTCCAGGTAGTGGGGGAGAGCCTCGGTGTAGTTCCCCTCCTGGAAAAGCCAGTTGCCGAAAAGGATGTGGGCGTAGTAGTTATCGCCGGTGACCTTGATGGTGTGGGTAAGGAGCGACCGGCTGTTCTGCCAGTAACCGAGCTGGTTCCAGGTCAGGGCGGCGAAGGCGATCAGGACCGCTACCGCCACCGGGGCGAGGATCCTTCCCTGGCGAAGCGAAGAAGGAAGGAGCTCCGGGATCCCCCAGACCGCGATGATGGCGAGCCCCACCATGGGAATGTACATGTAACGGTCAGCCATCGACTGGTGCCCGACCTGGACCAGGCCGATCACCGGCAGCAGGGTGATGACGAACCAGAACCAGCCGACTGCCAGGTACGGGCGGCGTCTCGCGTTGAGCACGGCAACGACGGAGACCGCTAACAAAACGACGAGGCTGCCCACCGCGGGGAGGTAGGATTCGACAGGGGGGAACGGATAGTACACGGCGAGGTTCACCGGCCAGAGCGTCTTCCCGATGTAGGCGAGGTACGAGACCAGGGCGTTGTACACCCGGAGGGATATCGGCAGAACGGAAAGGTCGGCGACCGCGCCCCCCTGCCGCTGGGCGTAGATGGCAAGGCCGCAGAAAAAGGCGGTAATGCCGACCAAGGGGAGCTTCTCGATCAGCAGCGGCCACAACACCCGCCCCTCCCGGTCGGCCACCGGTGCGCCCCCCTCCACTAGCGGAGCTGGTCCGCCAGCGGGGGCGAAGCGCCCGAGCGGCCAGTAGTCGAGGAGCAAAAGGACCATGGGAAGCGATACCAGCATCGGCTTGGACACCAGCCCGATGACGAAGACGGCAAGGAGGGCGGCGTAACGTCCGGCGCTGCGCTTTCTGACGTACCCTGCGTAGATGAGGAGGGCGGCCATCCAGAAAAAGGTGCTCAGCACATCCTTGCGTTCGGCAACCCAGGCCACCGACTCGACGTGCAGCGGGTGGAAGGCGAAGATGGCGGCGACCAGCGCGCTCGGCCAGAGGGCACCGGTGACGGCGGAGAGGAAAAGGAAGAGAAGCCCCACGTCAAGGGCGTGCCAGAAGACGTTCACCAAGTGATGGCCAGCCGGGTTGAGACCGAACAACTGGACATCGAGGATGTGGGAAAGCCAGGTGACCGGATGCCAGTTGCCGCTGGTTTCGGTGGAGCCGAGCGAGAAGGCCCACTTCACGGAATCTGCCGTGAGCCCGCCGGCGATGGAAGGGTTCTTGCTGACATAGAGCTGGTCGTCAAGGATGATGAAATCGTGCCGGCCGCACTGAAAATAGAGAAGGAGAGTCGCGGCAACCAGAACAAGGAAGATAGAAAATCTCTTCGACATAACAGCTCCCGGGAAGGGACATTTAAAAGGCGAGGCATCATACCACCGGGTCAAGGAGGGGGCAAGTTCAGAGTGGAGAGGTTGGACTCGAAAGCAGCCACAGCCGGCCTCATACCCAAACATATCCTGGAAACCACCGGCCCCATGTGGTATAGGAGTTTGACCCGACGCCCACCCGTCGGCCTCTCTAGATCCGGAGTTTCCCCTTGCCGCAAGACATTTCCCCTGACATCACCCGCGATTCCGACTTCGTCTACCGTCCCATCGGCGTCGTGCGATCTCCCTATTCCCGCCGCATCGATGCCCCGCATCAAAGCACCGTCGTGGAGGGGACCGAGACCGGGGAAGTTGCGATAGCCACCTTGGAGCTCGGCCCGCACCTCGACGAAAAGGTGCTCCAGGACCTCGACGGTTTCGACCGGGTGTGGCTCATCTTCGCCTTTCACCTGAGCGAGGGGTGGAAAAGTACCGTGAAGCCACCACGCGGGGGACCGAAACGGGGCGTTTTCGCCACCCGTTCGCCCCACCGTCCCAACTCGATCGGGCTTTCCGCGGTGGAACTGGTGAAGATCGAGGGAAGGACGCTCCACCTCCGTGGCGTCGACCTCCTGGATGGCACGCCCGTCCTCGACATCAAGCCGTACGTCCCCTACGCCGATGCCTTTCCGGGCTCCAAGGCCGGATGGATCGACGAGATGGATGCCCAAAAGGGGCGCTACTCCGCCCCGGGGCCGCGCAAGCCCCGCTAGGCCAGGCAAGTCCACGCAAGTCCATACAGGTCCACGCAATCCCCGCAACCCACGCTAGCCCATGCAGGCAGACCCGCTACAGTCAGCCGCCGGCCCGCTGGCAACAAAAAAACGCCGCCCAACCATTCCTGGTTCGGCGGCGTTTGCTTTTGGTCTAAAGCGCGGGTAAGGCCGAAGCTACTGGACAGCCACCCAGTTTCCGGTCCCGTTGGCATCGACGGACACGGTGTAGCCGCTGTTGTTGAAGGTCATCCTGGCCCTGGAGCCGTTGGCGCCGGTGAAGAGCACCACACCGGAGTTCGGTTCGCTGGAGAGGGAGCCGACGGTAAGGGGCGTCGGGGTGGTGATATCGACGTACCCGTACTGCGGATCGTAGTACTGGCCGCTGATGGTCATGCTGGTGGAGGTGAGGGTAAAGGTCCAGTCGCGCAGCCAGTAGGTGGCCCCACCGCTAGTCACGGTGCAGGAGATGGTCATGGTTTCGCTGTTCCCCTGGATGGAGAACCCGATGCTGCCATAGAGCGAGGAAGTGGCGTTATTCAACGAGGCGCTCAGCGGGTTGAAGGACATGGTGAGCGAATTGAAGGAACTAGTGTTCAAGTTGAAGACGCCGCTGATTCCCACCGAGCCTGAAATCGAGGCGGTGCCGGCCAGCTCGCAGTAGTTGCTGAAGGTAATGGAACCGGAGAATTCGCCGGTGGTCTGGTTGAGGTTGAGGGAAAAAGCGGCGCTACCGCTGTAGCCGCCGTAGATGGTCTGGCTGGCGGAGGAGTTCACCCCGGCGAGGGCATTTCCAGCATTCCCGGCCTGCAGAGCCTTGGCAACCCCTTCTTTGACGGTGGCGCCGATCCCGGCAACGACCGGGGAAGCGGGAGCCGAGCCCGCACTCTGAACCGCGGCGATGTTCGCGGTCATGGCCATGCTGGTATTGTTATAGGCAGATGAAGAAAGAGAGGCAGCATTCGACGGAGTTACTACAGCCTTGGTTTGTACACCGGTATAAGAACTGACTCCGCCACTACCGGTACCACCACCGCCACCACAGGCGGCAAAAAGTCCAGTCACAGCAAATATGCTGATCATTTTTAAGCACGTCACATACTTACTCGCCTTTTTCACAAACATTCTTTCCCTCCCGATGTAGTTTGGCTTTACGGCCGAAATTGAACGAAATAGATATAGAGCCAAAGCGTATACAAGTCAATGTCAATCAACCCTCGGATTGGAAATAAATAAGGGAGGGCCCCATGCAGCAGGGCCCTCCCTTTGCCAATGTCGTCCTGGTTCTTGGCGGATCAGACGTAGATGTCTTCCCAGACCTGGTTATCCTCCGGCCAGGGAGATTGGGAGGCGAAGCTTACCGCCTCTTCGACCTTGGCGCCGCAGCGCTGGTGGATCTCGTCGAGGTGCTCCTGCGTCGCTATCCCCTCCTCGACCAGCCTCCGCCCGAGATTGGGGATCGGGTCGCGGCTCTTCCAGACCTCCTGCTCGGATGAGGAGCGGTACCTCGCCGGATCGGCCATGGAGTGGCCACGGAAGCGGTAGGTAACCGCCTCGATGAAGTACGGCCGCTGCCGCTCCCGCACCCAGGCGGCCGCTCGTTTGGTCGCCTCGTACATCGCGATCACGTCCATGCCGTCCACCTTCTCGCTCGGGATGTCGTACCCGCAGGTGCGCCGGTGCAGGGCCGCCTGCGCGGAGGCGCGGTGGACCTCGGTGCCGATGCCGTAGAAGTTGTTCTCGCAGACGAAGAGCAGCGGGAGGTCCCAAAGCCTCGCCCAGTTGAGGGATTCGTGGAAGGTCCCCTGGTTCATGGAGCCGTCGCCGAAGAAGCAGGCGGTGATGCTGTCCTCGTTCTTCAGGTGCGAGGCCCAGGCGAGCCCCACCGCGATGGGGAATTGCCCCCCGACGATCGCATAGCCCCCCATGAACCGTTTCTCGGGGGAGAAGAGGTGCATCGATCCCCCCTTCCCTTTGCAGATCCCAGTGGCGCGCCCGAAGAGCTCGGCCATGATCTTCTTGGCCTCCACCCCGCGCACGAGCGCCTGGGCGTGGTCCCGGTAGGCGGAAAGGATGTAGTCGTTGGTTTCCAGACCGGCGGTACACCCCACGGCCACCGCCTCCTGTCCGCTGTAGAGGTGGAGAAAGCCGGTGATCTCCCCCTTGGCGTACTGTTCGGCGCAGCTCTCCTCGAACTCACGGCAGAGTACCATCTGCTCGTAAAAGCCGACCAGTTCCTTTTCCGGCAGCACGTCTCTCAGACTACCTTCCATGGCTCTCCTCCTTGACCACGTTCAACAGACCTCCCGCCAGCAGCTCCCGCCGCTCCCGGTCCGAGGCGTCCAGTAAGGTCACGATCTCCCTGCCGTTGACCTCCACAGGGATCTCGGTGGCCCCGCTTTCCACGAGTTCCCTCAGGCGGGCGAATTTCAGCCGGTCCCCTTGGTTAAGCGAATCATAGTCGGCCGGATCCTTGAAGGTCAGGGGGAGGATGCCGTAATTGATGAGGTTGGAACGGTGGATCCGCGCGAACCCCTTGGCGATCTTGACCCTGATCCCGAGGAAGCGGGGCGCGAGAGCGGCATGCTCGCGCGAGGAGCCTTGGCCGTAGTTGACGCCCCCCACCACCGCGCCGTTTCCCTTGGCCTTGGCCCGCTCGGAGAACTCCGGGTCGGCCTGCTCGAAGACGAACTTGCTGATCGCCGGGATGTTGCTCCTGAACGGGAGCACCTTGTTGCCGGCCGGCATGATGGTGTCGGTGGAGATATTGTCGCCGACCTTGATGATGACCTCCACCTCCAGCTCATCGGGGAGGGCGTCGAACTCGGGAAGCGGCACGATGTTCGGACCGGTGACGATCTCGACCCTTGAGCCGTCCTCCGGAGGCGCCAGGATCCCCGCCGAGTCGTCCACCAGGTAGCGGTCGGGATTCTGGACGGCCGGCCACGGCATCAGCTCCCCGAGTTTGCGGGGATCGGTCGCTACCCCGAAGAGACCGGCCGCGGCGGCGGTTTCCGGCGAGCAGAGGTAGACACGGTCGTCCTTGGTCCCGCTTCGTCCCGGGAAGTTGCGGGGGAAGGTGCGGAAGGAGACCTGGTTGGTCCCCGGCGCCTGCCCCATCCCGATGCAGCCGAGGCAGCCGGGCTGGTGGATCTGGGCCCCGGCCAGCAGGAGCATGATGAAGCCCCCGTTGGCGACCACGTTCTCCAGCACCTGCCGGCTTCCAGGGTTGATGTGGAAGGAGAGGCTGGGAGCCACCTTCCTGCCGTCGAGGATCTTGCAGACGGTCATCAGGTCGCGGAAGGAAGAGTTCACCGAGCTCCCGACGATCACCTGGTCGACCTTGAGCCCCTCGATGTCGGCCACCCGCACCACGTTGTCCGGCGAGGTCGGGCAGGCGATCAAAGGCTCCACCTGGGAGAGATCGATCTCGTCGTATTCGTCGTAAGTGGCGTCGGGATCCGCCGAAAGTTCCCGCCAGACCTCTCCCCTCCCCTGCGCCTCCAGGAACTCGCGGGTGCGATGGTCGCTGGGGAAGACGGTGGTGGTGGCGCCGAGCTCCGCCCCCATGTTGCCGATGGTGGCGCGGTCGGTGGCCGAAAGGGTGGCGACGCCGGGGCCGTAGTATTCGATGATCTTCCCGACCCCGCCCTTGACGCTGTGGCGGCGGAGCATCTCGAGGATGACGTCCTTGCCGGAGACCCACGGCTGCAGCTCCCCGGTCAGCTTGATCCCCCAGATCTTCGGGCAGGTCAGGTGGAAGGGGCGGCCCGCCATGGCCAGCGCGGCATCGAGGCCACCGACCCCGATGGCCAGCATGCCGAGGCCGGCGGCGGTCGGCGTATGCGAGTCGGCGCCGAGCATGGTCGTCCCCGGGACGCCGAAGCGCTCCAGGTGCACCTGGTGGGAGACGCCGTTGCCGGGCTTGGAGAGGTAGACGCCGAGGCGCTGGGCGGCCGAGGTGAGAAAGGCATGGTCGTCGGCGTTCTTGTTGTCGGTCTGCAAAAGGTTGTGGTCGATGTACTGGGCGGCCAGACTGACCTTGATCCGATCGATGCCGGTCGCCAGAAACTCCAGCATGGCCATGGTCCCGGTGGCATCCTGAAGCAGGGTCTGGTCCACCTTGATGGCGATCTCTTTGCCGGGGACCAGCTCACCCTCGACGAGGTGCGCCTGCAGTATCTTGTTGGCTAGATTCTGTCCCATGACGGATCTCCTTGGCGCCTGTGCAATTAAAAAAACCGGAAGGCCCCGTGGGGCCCGGTCCGGCTTTACAGTAGTTCCTCGATCAGCTCCCTGAGCACCACCGCGTTATTGTGGTCGGGGTCGCGGGCCGCGAAGAGGAGGGTGACCCTTCCCCGCCGGGCCATCCCCGCCACCTCCTCGATGGCTGGCCGCACCGGCCGAAGCTCCTCCCGGTAACGTTCCCGGAATTCGTCCCACCGGGCCGGGTCGTGACCGAACCAGTGGCGGAGCTCGTTACTGGGGGCGAGGTCCTTCAGCCAGTGGTCGACCGCCGCGCGCTCCTTGCTGAGGCCGCGGGGCCAGAGCCGGTCCACCAGGAGACGGACCCCGTCCTCGGGTGCCGGTGCCTCGTATGCCCGCTTTATCTTTACCATATCCTCATAGCCCCGCCACCACCCTCTGCAGGGACTCCTTGATCGACTCGGCAAGCTCGACCAGGTGCGGGTTCCCCACCAGCGAGAGGGCCGCCACCGGGTCCATCACCATCACCACCGTGCGGATCTCGGACACCGAGTAGAGCACCACGTTGCAGGGGAGCAGGGTGCCGATGTTCATCTCGATCCCCAGCGCCTGGTAGGCCGCCCCCGGGTTGCAGGCCCCCAGGATCAGGTAGTCGCGGAAGTCCTTCTGCAGTTTTTCCTGGAACTTCTGCTTCACGTCTGCCTCGGAGATGATCCCGAACCCCTCCTTGGCAAGCTCCTCCCTGACCTTCTTGACCGCGTCCGCGAAGGGAAGAGCCACGGTGATCCCGAATGCGTACGGGGTGCTGAGCGGCTGGGAATTCTCCTTATCGAGGGTCTCGGCGCGTTGCTTGATGGCCAGTGCCTCGCTCTGGATCTGGTTCGCCATTCCGGCCAGCAGAATCTGCTCGGCCTTTTCGTCCTTGGGAGCCCAGTCGACCTCGATGGTCAGCACCTGCGGGGAAACCGGGTTCTGTACCGAGGAAGGAACCACCCGGTTGACCACCTTCCCGGAGAAAAGCGGATGCTCGAGCAGGAAGTAGTGGATCTCGCCGTGCCCCCGGTCGATCACCACCTTTTCCTTGATCAGCATCCCCTCCCCTTTGATCTCCCTCAAAAGGCCATTGCCGTAGTGCTGAAGGATGCGTGACTGAATCACCCCCGGCATATAGCTCTGGGGCTGCTCGACCTTTTCGATCAGGAGTTTCCAGACCGTATCCAGGGCTGCGTGAATTTCGCAGCTGTAGGTTACCTTGCGCATGGATGGCACCTCCCGGTAACGCCGGGCTCCCACTCCTTTAACGAGGCAGAGAGCGCGGCGTTTCCAATTAAACTTTACCCCTGTTGCCGATTCCCGGCAACTTGCCCCGGACCTTACTCATGTGGATCCCTCCCGGAAAATGGTCATAATCCTGCGGAGTTTTAAAGGGTGAGAAGCCTCTGGCTGCTACCTTCATTTGGGTGCCGGCGACGGCGGCGGTGGCTTGGTCGCTTCGAGCTCCCGCTTCTCGTGATAGACGAAGCGGACGAGGTAGTACTCGAAGG
This sequence comes from Geomonas sp. Red32, assembly GCF_023652955.1. Classification (GTDB taxonomy): domain Bacteria; phylum Desulfobacterota; class Desulfuromonadia; order Geobacterales; family Geobacteraceae; genus Geomonas. The sequence goes on from NZ_JAKLOY010000002.1 coordinate 300,771, forward strand.
GAAAGCCGCTCTCGTAGTAGCGGAAAGGCTGCAGATGGCGGGCATCGACGGCCTCCAGGGTCTCGATGCCGAGCGCCACGGCGAAGCTGTCGTCCGAGTCGACCGGCGCCTCGGCGACCCTGTACATCCCGTAGCGAATCCCGGAATCGACCGCGAGCCCGCCGGTATCGCGCACGGAAGAGGGACCGAAGATGGGAAGCACCAGGTAGGGGCCGGAGGCCACCCCCCAGTAGCCGAGCGTCTTGCCGAAGTCCTCCGGCCGGGGTTTGAGCCCCCATTGGGTGGCCGGATCGAAGAGCCCCCCCAGGCCGAGGGTACTGTTAGTGAGAAACCGCCCCAGGGTGATGCCGGCCTCCTGCCCTTTCAGCTGGAAGATGCTGTTGGTGAGGTTCTTGAGCTCGCCGATGTTGGAGAAGAAATGGGAGACCCGGTGCTGGAGAAAGACCGGGGTCACGTACTCGTAGCCATGCACCACCGGGATGTAGAGGTACTTGTCGAAGTAGAAGTTGAACCGGTACATGTTCCGGTTGAACCCCTCCCACGGATCGTAGACGTAGGCGAACGGCTGGTCCCGGAACTCCGCCATGGTGTGCCGCGGTGGGATTTCCCTGGCGGGTTGCGGCTTGGTGGTCGCGCAACCGGAGAGGGCCAGAACGAGGAGCAGGACGATCAGGGGACGGCTCACGGGGATCCTCCTTTCAGCGGAAAAAGGCGACCATCTCTTCCAGGTTGTCCCGGTACTCGAGGTTACCGAGATGCCCACCTTTGGGGTACACCTTGAGACGCGGTCCGAACAGGTTCCGCAGGTACTCGAGATCGCCGGGCCCCATGAGGAAGTCGTTCTCGTTGGCGACCACCCCGATCTTCGGAGTATTGGCAAGGTAACCTTCGATGCTCTTCAGGCTCTGGGCGGCGGCCAGTTGCTGGATGGTGAGCCCGGGGCGCTTGGATTGGAAGTACGGATAGAAGTACTCGTTGAAATATTCGAAGAAGCTTAAGTGCGAAGAAACCATGAAGTAATCGTAGAGTGAGTCGCTTTGCATCAGCACCTTGTTCTTCGGCACGATATACCCGCTGTTGGTCATCACATCGGAGGCGAAGATCATCCCGCCGAGGTTGATCCTGAAGGTGAGGCTGATCAGTCCCCCCGTCTCCTCAGAGGAGAAGAGCCGTTCCCGGTACATGGTGTAGAGGAACTCGTCGTTGAGAGTCACGAAGTTACTGCTGCGGTAGTACTCGCTGAAGCGGGAGAGCATCCGGTTGAAGAAGATCCCCTCCTGATGCGGGCCGCCGGGTACCTTCTTCAGAAGATCCTCGATGCGGGTGATGGAGGTATAGATGCTGACCGAGGGGTCGATCATCAGCACTTTGCGGAAGTTGAAGACTTGGCGGTCCTCGTCCAGCTTGGCGACGAAGGCCGCCTGGTCGCCGCCGAGGCTGTAGCCGCAGAGGTTGAACGAAGAGACCTCGATTTCGCCCCGGACCTTCTCCCAGGCCACCTCCATGGCGTGGTAGAGGTCGGCGCTATCGTCGGTAAGATCGCCCGGGATGCAGCTGCGCGAGGCGGAGACGATGAAGTTCGCGTTGGTTGGCGACGGAAGCGTGATGACGTGAAAGCCCGCGTGGTAAAAGGCCTTCAGCATGGTGATCAGCTTGTCGGCGCGGTCACTCGCGCCGGTTCCGGCGATCAGGAACACCAGGGGAGCCTTCTTCTTCTGCCAGGCGAAGGTGCAGCGAAGCCCGGTGTCGTAGAAGAAGATGGGAGGCTTGACCCGCTCGGGGAGCACGTCGAGGACCAAAGACCTCATGCGGATCTTTTCCGGGTACACCGGGATCATTTGGGGCGGGGTACCGAGGATGGTGGCCTCGTAGGCGCCTTCAATCGGATAGCCGTAACGATCGCCGGCGGCCAGCAGATCGAACGGCAGCAGGAGCAGCAGGAAAACGATCGCCAATCTCAGGAACATCATCAGCGCCTCCCGTCAAAAAACAACCCGCCGAAGCGGGTTGCCGGGCGCCCCGGTCGGGGACAGTAAGCTATTTAACGATCAGGTCGTTTTTGACATCGGTGACGCCGCTGACCCGGCTGGCGACATCGCCGGCCCTGGTTTTCTGGTCGAGGGTATCCACGAAGCCGCTCAACTGGACGACCCCCTGGTAGGTCTTGACCCCGATGTTGAAGGTCTTAAGCGACAGCTCGTCGAAGAGGGCCGCCTTCACCTTGGTGGTCACCACCGAATCGTCCACGTACTGGCCGGTGCTCTCATGAGTCGAGGTCGTTGCGCATCCGATCATAGAAGACAACACTCCTGCGCAGGCAAATACCTTTGCCCACTGGCGAATATTGGCCATGACGTCTCTCCTTTTTAAGCTACGGGGTTGAGATATGCTTAAGGGTAGCTAACTCACATTAAGTGTCAAGCCGACCGTCTCTACGCTCATTATAGCCTATCCGCCCGGTGCATGGTCCAAACCCGGGCGGAAAAACTGGCACACAAGGAGAATCCGCATGAAGCCGACTGCCATCATCGCCCTTTCCCTTACGTCACTGCTGCTGACCACCGCCCTCTTCGCCGCCGACGTCTCCATCTGCAACCCCGGCTCCGCCATTACCACCTTTCCCGACGGGCGCCTTCAATCGTGCAACCTGAGAGATATCTACACTCTCCAGGGGGTGGTCTGTAACGCCTACTCGACAATATCCTTCCACCCCAACGGCCTGCTGCGAAGCTGCACCAGCAGGGATTTCTACACCTACGCCGGGATACCTTGCGACGAGTACGGCGAGATATCCTTCTATCCCTCCGGAACACTCGACACCTGCCGGCTCTCGGCCCAGACCCAGATCCAGGGGAAGGTCTGCGACGAACTGCAGCCGGTCACCCTGTTCGAAGACGGCAGGCTCAAATCGTGTGCCACACCGAAGTGACCACCGGGAGCCCTTGACATTCAAATCGAAATGGTTTCTATTTGGTCAACCGCCTTGCCCATTCCCTCTCATGGAGGAGTCTTAGATGAAACGCCTATCCCGGATGCTGTTGATCGGCATCCTCATGCTTACCTTTGGCTGCAGCTCAAAGGAGGCCCCGACGGCAAAGAGCGGTCCGCACAAGCCGATCGTGGTGGCCACCCTCTTCCCCGTTTACGACTTTGCCCGCGAGGTGGCAGGCGACAAGGCGGAGGTCAAACTGCTCCTTCCTCCGGGAGTGGAGCCGCACAGCTTCGAGCCCAAGCCCGACGACGTGGTGCGGATCGCCAAGGCGGACGTGGTGATCTATACCAACCGCTTCATGGAGCCGTGGGCGGTGAAACTCCTCGAGTCGCAGGGGGGGAACACCGAGGCGGTAGACGCAAGCCAGGGGGTGACCCTGATGAAGACGTCGCACGCCGGGGACGAAAAGGAGGGAGGAGGTCACGCCCACGACCACGGCGGGTACGATCCCCACGTCTGGCTCGATTTCGCGAACGCCCAGGTGATGGTGAAGAACATTGCCGACGGGCTCGCCAAAAAGGACCCAGCCAACGCCGAGTACTACCGGGCCCGGGCGGTGAAGTACCAGGGGGAATTGCAGAAACTAGACGAGGAGTACAAGGCGGGGCTGGCAAACTGCCGGACCAGGGTTCTTCTCCATGGCGGGCACTATGCCTTCGGCTACCTGGCGAAGCGCTACGGGCTGGATTACCACTCCGCGCAGGCGGTGGATCCGGATGCCGAGGCAACGCCCCGGAAGCTGGCCGACCTGGTCAACCAGATGCGAACCAACCATCTGAAGTACGTCTTCTGCGAGGAGTTGCTCTCCCCGGCAACCGCCGAGATGATCGCCAAGGAGACCGGCGCGCAGGTGCTGATGCTGAACGCGGCCCACAACGTCAGCAAGGAGGACTTCACCAAGGGGACGACCTTCCTCGCCCTCATGAGGGGGAATCTGGCCAACCTGAGAAAGGGGCTCGAGTGTAAGTGACGCACTTTCAGGCCGACAAGGGGAGAACGGGGTAAAAAAACGGCAGCAGGCCGCGAAAAAAAATTCGGAATTCGCTTGTGATAACGAAGTGTTGCAGGATTTCTTCGAACGTTCGAATTATTAGAAAAAGGGGGAGTGGCACCACACGGAGCCACTCCCCCTATTTATCGCCTACTTTCGGATCTTATTTTCACGAGCCGAGGCGGGCCATGACCTGCTTCATCTCGTTCCACACGCCGCGCTTGAGCCCCTCGTCGGCCACCAGTTGCTCCGGGTGCAGGGTGGCCAACAGCGGCACCCCGCGCAAGCTCCGGAAACGCCCGCGCAAGGACTCCAGCGGGCTCGCGGATTTCATCATCAGGTGGGCAGCCTCCTCGCCGAGGACGACGATGCATTCCGCGGATGCGGCGGAGAGCCTGGCGAGCAGGGCGGCGCGGAGCTCGTCGCCGGCACTACCCTTCGGATAGCTCAATAGAAGCACCTGGTCCCGGGAAATCCCCATCGCGCCGACTATCTTAGCCAACAGGGAGCCAGCCTCCCCGGCGAAACCGTCACCTGCCATGACCAGCACCAGCCGGGACTTAGCCGGCCCCTCCGCCTTGATCGGGACATCGCCAGCTGCCGGGGCCGCTGCCGGAGCCTGAGCTGCTGCCGGAGCCTGAGCTGCTGCCGGAGCCGGAGATGACGCAGCAGTTGCTGCCCCGGCCAAAGCCGCAGCGTAAGGAGTCTCGCCCCCGGCGCTTTCCACCTCGGGGCCCCGTTCTGCCCGAGCGGGGAGAGGAGCGGAGGAGACGGCGTGGGAGGGCTCCGGCGCTCCCTGATGAGCCTCGGCCAGGGGGGCAGTGACGGAGGCATCCCCGTAGGGGATCTCATCCATCCCGCTCTCCGTCAGGTCCTCGAGATACCTCCTGAGAGAACCTACCAGGGACTCCTGTTCCGACATTTCATGCATCCGCTTACCTCAAACAAGTTAGTCGATTAGAGCCTTTACTTTTGCCCATCCATTAACTATCCTCAACTACATGTTCCCACTTCTTGCCGCAGCAGTGCTGCTCGTGCTGGCCCTCCCCCACGACGCCTTCGCCTGGGGGGCCGGTATCCATCTTCAGCTCGGGATGAACGTCCTCGCCCATCTCGAGGCCCTGGAGCCATCGGTCGCCGCCATTATCGGCAACCATCCCTTCGACTTTCTCTACGGCACCATCGCCGCCGACATCACCATCGGGAAGAAATTCACCCACTACCTGCAGCACTGCCATCGCTGGCGGATGGGTCACAAGGTGCTGGACAAGGCAGCCGACGGTGCCGAGCAGGCCTGCGCCTACGGCTACCTGAGCCACCTGGCGGCCGACTGCATCGCCCACAACTACTACGTCCCCTACAAGGTAATGAGGAGCTTCTCCTCTCTCACCTTAAAGCACGCCTACTGGGAGATGCGGTTCGAGAACTATGTCGAGAAGGAGATCTGGGACACCGGGAAAAAGGTGGCCGCGGAGCACTTCAGCAAGAACGACCAGTTGCTCCGCAAGGTCCTCTCGGACACCATCTTTTCCTTCGCCACCAATAAGAGGATCTTCAACTCCATCCTTTTGGTGAGCCGGCTGGAGAAGTGGCAAAGCCTCCTGCAGACCCTTTCCGACTCCTCACGCTACTCCCTCGACGAGGAAGACCGCGAGGAGTACATGCAGCTGGCCCAGGAGGCGGTCTTCGACTTCCTGAACAACGACGAAGAGTCCCGCTACTTCAAAGCCGATCCCACCGGGGAGAAGGCGCTGGCCGCCGCGGAGGCGGTGCGTAAGAACCTAAGGCTCCTCTACCGGAGCGGGAAGATCACCAAGGACCAGGCCTATGACGAGCTCGGCGAGATCAAGACCAAGCTCAAGGAAGCTATCTGCCAGCCGGAACTGCTACTGGAGATACTATCGAAGTAAGCCTAACCCCAACGCCAATAGAACACGGATCAAATCCGATGTCCCTTCTCCCTTCTTAGCGCCAGCACCCGGTCGAGAATCACTCCCGCCAGCTGATCCTTAGCCATCTTCGGCAGCTCCTCGACCTTGCCGTCTTTGGAGAGTATCTTCACGATGTTGGTGTCGACGTTGAATCCCGCCCCTTCCAGGGAGACATCGTTGGCAACCACCATGTCCAAATTCTTCGCGTTGAGCTTGGCGGTGGCGTTGGCCACCAGGTCCGCAGTCTCGGCCGCGAAGCCGACCAGGATCCGTCCTTCCTTGCGCCCCCCTACCTCGGCGAGGATGTCGGGGTTCTTCTCCAGTTCGATCGAGAGGGACTCGGCCCCCTTCTTCATCTTGGTCCCCGCCCGCTGCTTCGGACGGTAGTCGGCGACCGCGGCCGCCTTGATCACCACGTCGCAGCTCTCCAGCTCGGCCAGCACCGCGTCCCGCATCTCCCGCGCACTCTCCACCCGCAGCACCTTCACCCCCCAGGGATCGGCAATGGCGGTGGGTCCGCTCACCAAGGTGACCGCGGCGCCGCGCAGACGCGCCTGGCGGGCGATGGCGTATCCCATCTTTCCCGACGAATGGTTGCTTATGTAACGTACCGGGTCGATCTCCTCCAGGGTGGGGCCGGCGGTAACCAGGATCCGTTCTCCGGCAAGGTCTTTCCGGGTCAGCGCGGCAACCGCCTCCTCGAGGATGACAGCGGGAACCTGAAGCTTCCCCTCCCCTTCGTACCCGCAGGCGAGCATCCCGCAGGCGGGGGGAACGAAGAGGTAGCCGTGCTCCTTCAGACGCCGTTCGTTCTCCCGGTAAATGGGGTTCTGGTACATGTTGACGTTCATGGCCGGGGCGATCAGCACCGGGGCCTTGGTGGCCATCACGGTGGTGGTCAGCAGGTCGTCGGCGATGCCGCAGGCCACTTTGCCGATGAAGTTGGCGGTGGCCGGGGCGATCACGAAAAGGTCGGCCCGCTCGGCCAGCGAGATGTGGCCGATCTCCTGCTCGGAGATCAGGTTGAAGAGCTCCAGGTGGACCGGATTACTCGAGAGGGTCTGGAAGGTGAGCGGCGTGACGAATTCGGTAGCGGCGCGGGTCATCACCACGTGGACGGTGGCTCCCGCCTTGGTCAGCAATCTCAACAGTTCGACGGCCTTGTAAACGGCGATCCCCCCGGTGACGCCAAGGATGATCACTTTCCCTTGCAGCATCGGCTCCCCCTACAGGTACGGGTTGGACTTCTTTTCGCGCCCGATGGTGGTGGAGGGGCCATGGCCGGGCCAAACCACGGTCTGCTCGGGAAGCGGCATAAGCTTTTCGGTGATGGAGGCGATCAACTGTTCGTGGGAGCCGCCGGGAAGATCGGTACGCCCGACGGAATCGGCGAAGAGGGTGTCGCCGGTGATGACCACCTGCTCGTTACGGAGATAGAGGCAGCAGCCGCCCTGGGTATGTCCGGGAGTGTGGAGCACCTCTATGGTGCGCTTGCCGAACTCGAGGGTCATGCCGTCGGTCAGGTAGCGGTCGGGGGCCGGGGAATCCACCACGTCGAGGCCGTACCCTTTTGCGCTGCTGCGGGCGCGGGAAAGAAGCGCCAGGTCGTTTTCGTGGACCAGCAGCTCCGCCCCGGTCTTATCCTTCACGTCGCGGTTGCAGCCGACATGGTCGAAATGGGCATGGGTGTTGACGATGTACTTGATGTTGAGGCCGAAGCGCCCCACGGCGGCGAGGATCTTATCGCAATCGGCACCGGGATCGACGATCACACCTTCGTTGCTCCCCCGGTCACCGAGGATGAAACAGTTAACCCCGAGCGGGCCAACCACTATTCTCTCTATCAGCATGGCATCTCCTTGGAAATTGTAGATAACAGTACTGCATAGTTAAAATACCCCCCCGCCTCCCCTCACCTTCCCTTACCATCGCTGGGGCACGGAGGGCTCGCGCTCACCCTCCCTTCCCAGCGTGCCAGGGAGGAAGGAGAGAGAGGCGTTAAAAGAGGTCGAGGTTCTCGCTTTTCAGCGCCTCGAAGGGATTGTTGGTGAAGGACTTGCGTCCATCCTTTTGCTGGTGCTGTGCTTCAGGCTTGACCGGCGGCGCCGCCACCCGCTCGGGGATCAGCTCGGCCGGGTCGAGAAAGTCCTCGGCCTGCGGCTCTTCGACCCGCATGGCGTTGTCCTTGAAGAAGTAGCGGTCGTAGAGACGGTGGTACGACGTCCAGCGGGAAGGATTGTCGGGCTCCTTGCGGATATGGGTCCTGATCCCGTTGATCTTCGAGTCGAGATCGTCCAGGTAGTTGAGGATGGTGGCCTCGACGGTCTTGGGACGCTTCGGGGAGCCGTACTCGTACTGCCCGTGGTGGGAAAGGATCATGTGCTTGAGGAGCATGCCGAGCTCGACCGGGAAACCGGGGAGGGCGGCGATCCGCTCCTGGATCATCTCCACGCCGATGGTGATGTGGCCGATCAGTTTCCCCTCGTCGGTATAGTCGAAGGAGCGCAGGTAGGTCATCTCCCGCACCTTGCCGATATCGTGCAGGAGGGCGCCGGCCACCAGCAGGTCACGGTTGAGCCCCTGGTACAACGGCACGATGGCATCCACCAGCTTGGCCACCGACAGCGAGTGTTCGAGCAGCCCGCCGAGGTAGACGTGGTGCATTCCCTTGGCGGCGGGGGCGACCCGGTACTGGTCCATCACCTCGGGATCCGAAAAGAAGGCGTTCATCAGCCGGGCGAGGTCGGGGTCCTTGAGGGAGGCCAGCAACTGACGCAATTCGGCTACCATCTCGTTGATGTCCCGGTCGGTCTCGGGAAGGAAATCGGCCAGCTCGACCTGGGACTCGGGAACGAGGGCCAGCTCGGAGATGATGAGCTGCATCTTCCCGAGATAGACGCTTGCCTTCCCTCGCACGGCCAGGAAATCGTTGCGGTCGAAGACGTTGGCGATCTCGTCGGCGTTGTCCCAGATCTTGGCGTCCATTTCGCCGCTCTTGTCCATCAGCTTGAGGGTCAGATACGGCTTGCCGTTTTTGGCCATGGCCATGATCTTATCCTTGACCAGGAATACTGCCTCGACCTGGTCCCGGTCCTTGATGTCCGCAACGCATATCTTTTTCACAAGTGACTCCTTGTTGGTATCGGTTTGACTCTCTACTCTACCCCAGCCCCTGCTCCTGCCTGATCCGAAGCGCAATGGCATCGGCCACCCGGATGCCGTCCAGCGCCGCACTCATGATCCCCCCCGCGTAACCGGCCCCCTCGCCGGCCGGGTAGAGGCCGGGATGGCTGACCGACTGGAAATCGCTGCCGCGCGGGATCCTGACCGGCGCGGAGGTTCTGGTCTCCACCCCGGTGAGGGTGGCATCTTCGGTGATGAACCCGCGCATCTTCCGGTCGAAGGAGACGATCCCCTCCCGGAGGGTGCTGACCACCGGTTGGGGAAGAAGCCGCGCCAGATCGTATTCTACCACGCCGGGACGGTAGCTGGAGGCGAGCTTCCCCTTCCCTCTCTTGAGAAAGGAGAGGAGGCTCTCCGCCGGCGCCAGGTACCCTCCCCCGCCGGCCCGGTAGGCCCGCTGCTCCAGCATCCTCTGGAACGCGATCCCCGCCAGCGGCGAGTCGCTTTCAAAATCGCGGGGCCCCACGGTGGCGACCAGGGCGCTGTTGGCCCAGGGGGAATTACGCCGGTAGCCGCTCATGCCGTTCACCACCACGCCCCCCTCTTCGGAGGCGGCGGCCACCACCACGCCGCCCGGGCACATGCAGAATGAATAGGCCGATCGCCCAGTCGCCTCGTTGTTGTAGGCCAGGGCGTACTCGGCCGGAGGGAGGCTCGGGGGGGCCTTCGCTCCGTACTGGATGGCGTCGATGAGCGGCTGGGGGTGCTCGACCCGCAGCCCTACCGCGAACGGCTTCGCCTCCACGGCCACCCCGCGCTCGTACAGCATCGCGTAGGTGTCGCGGGCGCTATGCCCGGGGGCAAGCACGAGGGCGCGGCAGGGAAGTTCGTATTCTCCGTTAATTTCGATCGCCGCGAGGTTCCCGTCCCGCAGGACGAGGTCGCTGAACCTGCTGTCGAAGAGGACCTGGAAGCCTGCGGAGATGAGGCTTTCGCGGATCCCCTTCACCACCGTCCGCAACCGGTCGGTCCCGATGTGGGGCTTCGCCTGGTAGAGGATCTCGGGGGGCGCCCCGAACCCGGCCAGCTTGGCGAGTACCCAGCCGCAGTTAGGGTCCTTCACCCGGGTGGTCAGTTTCCCGTCCGAAAAGGTTCCCGCCCCTCCCTCGCCGAACTGCACGTTGCTCTCGGGAAGGAGGGTTCCCTCGCGCCAGAAGCGGGCCACGTCGCGGTTACGCTGGTCGACGTCCCGTCCCCGCTCCAGGATGGTGGCGGTGAGCCCGTACTCGGCGAGCCTGAGGGCCGCGAAGAGGCCGGCGGGCCCCATGCCGGCGATGACCAGCCCCGGGACCGGGGAAAGCTTCGGGAAGGCCACCGGGGGAGCCGGTTCCACCCGCGAGAGATCTCCCCCTACGGCGAGCCGGGTTTCGTCCCGCAGGGAGAATTCCACCGTGTGGACCAGCTTGATGGCACCCTTCTTCCGGGCGTCGATCCCCTTTCTCACCAGAGTAAAGGAGACGATCTCGGATTCGGGGATGCCGAGCTTTTTGGCCAATAGCGGGCGGAGCGCGGACTCCGGATCGCCGGGGTTCAGGGTAAGGTTACGCAGCAGGAATGGCATCGGGATCAGGCCGCGCTGGCGCGCGCCTTTCTCTCCAACAACTGCTCGATGATGATCACGATGTCGAGTGGAGGGGTCGATTTGGGGATGTGCACCTTGGCGCCCATCTCGGGAGAGGTGTGCTCGTGAGGAGCACCCTTGAACATCGAGGTGAGAAGCACGATGATCGGGTCACGGCCGCCGGCCTGCCGGGCGATCTCCAGGCAGGTGCTGACCCCGCCCATGTTCGGCATCACCAGGTCGGAGACGACCACGTCCGGATGCTCCTGGACGTAGGCCTTCACACCCTGGAGGCCGTCGGAAGCGGTCACCACCGTGAAGCCGGCCCCCGAGAAGGCGTCGGAGAGCACCTTCAGGAAGAAGCTGTCGTCATCGATGAGGAGAATCTTTGCCCCGGCGGCTGCCATTGCGACCTCTGAGTCTTGGTGGAATGGGCCATGATACAAAAATGCCGGCCAAAATGGAAGGGGAAACCGCCCTTATTTGGCCGCCAGCGGGAGCCTGACCAGGAAAGTCGTGCCGCTGCCATCGGTCTTCTCCACCTCGATCTTCCCTTTGTAGGTCTTGACGATCCTCAGCACCACCGAGAGCCCCAGGCCGGTGCCGCGCGCGTTGGTGGTGAAGAAGGGGTCGAAGATGTTGGGGAGGTTTTCGGGGGGAATGCCGGGGCCGGTGTCGGAGACCTTCAGGTTGATGTACTCCTCGTCCTGGTCGAGTTCCACCCCGAGCGTCCCCTGCTCGCTCATCGCGTGGATGGAGTTAAGAAAGAGGTTGGTGAAGATCTGCTCGATCTCCATCGGGTCGGCGTTGATGGCGGGAGGGATATGCCGGAAGTCGGTGACCACCTGGATCTTCTTCTGCCTAAGCTGCGGGGTGAAGGCCTCGAGGAGATCCTCCAGCACCCGGTCCACATGCACCTCGCTGATCTCGAACTTGGGGCGCTTGGAGGCGTCCAGGAGCTTGCCGAGGATGCCGTCGATCCGGTCCACCTCCTTGAGGATCTTGTCGCAGTAGTCCTGGTGCTCGTTCTCGTCGAGCCCCCCCTTGATGAGCTGCACGAAGAGCGCGATCGAGTTGAGCGGATTCCTGATCTCGTGCGCCATACCGGCGGAGAGGTAGCCGAGGGTGGCGAGCTTCTCGGACTGGACGATCTCCGCCTGGGCACGGGTCAGCGCCTCGCTCTTTTCCTGGACCCTCGCCTCGAGCTCCCGGTTCCAGTCGGCGATCTCGGCCAACAGGCGCTCACGCTCGAGAAGCAGCGCCCGGTTCTGCAGCTCGACCGACCGGAGCTTCAGCACGCTCTCGATGCGGTCCACCATGTCCTGGTTGTTGAACGGCTTGAGGATGTAGTCGGAGGCCCCGGCTTTCATCAGCTCGACGGCGATCTCCTCGCTCCCCTTGCCGGTGAACATGATGACATAGGTCTCGGGGAAGCGCCGCCGGATCTCCTTGAGCGCGGTGAGCCCGTCCATGTTGGGCATCATGTAGTCCAAAAGGACGAGCTCGGGGGGATGCTCCTCGATGATCTTGAAGGCCTCGCCGGCGCTCAGGGCGGTAAAAACCTGGAAGCCGCGGTTCTTGAGGATAATGGCCGTCAGGTCCAGGATGATCTTTTCGTCGTCGACGATGAGGACGGTGCCGCGGTACTGTTTCACAGTTTCGGTCATGGTGCTCTCTTTCGGGATCGGTCAAAAAAAAAGGGACAGCGAAAACGCTGCCCCCCGGGTTCGCGGCGCTTCGTGCTACGGGAGTCTGACGGTCACCACCGGGCAGAGGGCCTTTCTCACTACGCGCTCGGCGGTGCTCCCGAAGAGGAGGTGGTCGATGCCGCTTCTCCCCTGGGTACCCAGCACGATGAAGGAGACCTGCTCGCTCTCGGCCCGTTTCAGGATCTCCTCGAAGGGGATCCCGGTGACGATCGAGCAATCGTAGTCGGCGAAGTCCTTGACGTGGGTGCTGCAAAAACGCTCCATCATCTGCTGGGCCCCCTCCTCGATCTCCTTCTCGAGGTTCTCGAAGGAAACGTGGGGAACGTAGAATCCCCGGAGGTCGACCGGTTCGTTGATCACGTGAAGGATCAGCAGACGGCTGTTGAACTTCTGGGCTAGGGCTAGGGCATACTCGAAGGCGTGCTCGGAGCTCTCGGAAAAGTCGGTGGCGAAAAGAATCTTGTCGAACGTTCGCATGCTGCCCCCCTGCAATTTAGTTCAGTGACTGGTCTCCTTGAAGATCTTTTTCAGGATCGACTTCAATTCGTCGATCTTGACCGGTTTGTTGATGTACTCGAAGGCCCCGAGGTTCATCGCCTCGATGTACGATTCCACCCCGCCGTAGGCTGTGATCATGATCACGTTACTTTTGGGGTAGCAGCGGTTGAGTTCCTTGAGGAAGGTGATCCCGTTCATCTCGGGCATGTTGATGTCGGTAACGATCAGGTTTACTTCTTGTTCTCTCAGGTAGTTGAGCGCTTCGAAACCGTTGGCAACGCTGTCGACCAGGAACCCTTCCTTGGCCAAAAGGCGGGAAAGGCCGATCCGTGCATTCTCCTCATCGTCGACCACCAGTATTCGTTTCGGCTGCTTTGGCAAAGTCAGGCTCCGGGTAAGTTTTTGAAAAGACGTACTGATTCTAACATCGCGCTCCCCGGTGTCAAGCGGTGCCGCGCTCCCCGGCAGCGATCCGGTTTCCCGGTTTCATCGCGGTTGAGGTAACGGTGAAGACGGCCTGGATAACGGGGATTTCGCCGCCGGCAAAATCTCCCGCCGGGCTCCTCCGTCAGGCGCCCTTCAGTTCCACATGCACGGGCTTGCCCGCCTCCCCGAGCTTCAGGTGGCGCCCGTTGTATTCCGCATCCACCGCCCCCCCGTCACCGAGATCGATCACGAAGGAACGGGTCCCTTTCCACTCGATCACGTCCCCCGCCTTGAGGTCGTAGCGCTGCGAGATGCTGTCGTCGATGGTGATGGCCAGCCAGCTGTCCCGGTTAAACCTGAGCCTCAGCACGATCCCTCCCGGCTGCTTCTGGGCGGGGGGGGGCGCCGCCGCGGGAGCGGGAGCCGGGGCCGGTGCCGGGGTGGCCGCGGGCGCCGGTGCGGTGGGAGCCGCCGGAGGGATAGCCTGCTGGGCCGAACTGTGCGGGGAAAGAACAGCGGGGTTCTGCGGCTGGGGCGCCGGCTGGGGTGCGGCCGGTGGCGGCGCTGCGGGTTTGACCGCCGGGCGCGGCGGGCGTTCGTCCGATTCGCCGAAGAAGATGGCTGCCATGATGACCAGCACCAGCAGGAAACCGGGGACCACCCAGCGGCCGGGGCCTGCCACCGCCTTCCCCTTCTCGACCTGGGGGGTGCGGGGAACACCCGCCTCCGCCTGCGGGCGGGGAGCGCTCTGCAGCGACTGCTCGTAACGGGCCACCACCTCGTCGCCGGAGAGAGAAAGGAAATCGGCGTAGAGCCTCAGAAAGCCCTTGATGTAGGCCGCCGACGGGAGCTTCTGGAATTCCCCCTGCTCCATGGCGATCAGGTAGTTCTTCCCGATCTTGGTGACCCGGGAGGCTTCGTCGAGCTCGAGGCCCCGCGAGATGCGGACGCTTTTCAGGTATTCCCCGAGCGGGGCGGCGCCCCCTGCTTCTGCCTCTGGTTCAGCCACAGTGCCTCACTTCAGCATGTCCAGGTACTCCCTGGAGAGCTGCCCGTTTTCGGAATCAGGAGCCAGCTTGACCACTTCGCGAAAGGCCTCGCGGGCCTCCCGCGATTCGTTCTGTTTCATGTACGCCAGCCCAAGGTGATAATAGGCAGCGGCGTACGAGGAGTTGAGCGAAACGGCCTTCTTATACTGCTCGATGGCCAGTTCGGTGCGGTTGAGGGCGAAATAGACCCGCCCGAGGTTGAGCCTGGCGCGGGGGTCGGAGGGGTTCTTGCTGACCGAACCGCGCAGCTCGGCCAGGGCCTGGTCGTAATCCCCCTTGCCGAAATAGGCGAGCCCGAGGTTGATGGCGGCGCTCCCCTGGTCGGCGTAGAAGATATCCTCCTGGACCTGCTTGAACTGCGCGATGGCGGCATCCCAGCGCTTCATCTCCAGGTAGTCGACCCCAAGGTTGTTGCGCGCCTCGGAGTAGTTCTCCTTGAGCTTGAGCGCCCTCAGGTATTTCTTCTCGGCCAGCTCGAAGAGCCCCTTCCGGAAGTAGGCCAGCCCGAGGAGGTTGAGGAGCTCGGGCTCCTTGGCGCTGATCTTCTCGGCCTCGGTGAACTCCTGCAGAGCGCCGGTGAAGTTGTTCTCGGCGTAGAAGGACTGCCCCATCTGGTAATGGTAGAGGTAGGTGTTCTTCTCCGCCTTGTTCATGGCGCAACCCGAGCCAAGAAGCAGCGGAACGATCAGCACGACAAGGAACCAACGGGACATACGCCTCACCTGGCTATTCTGGGTCTGGTACCGGGGAAAATTAACAGATTAGGAAGATCTTGTCAATGAAGGGACATCCACCCATCCCCCGCCTAGAGCTCGTTCACCCCTTCGAAGTGGGTCATCTGCTTGAAGGTCCGGTAGCGCGCCTCGATTTCCGGGTAGGTGAGGGACTTCAGGCGGTCGAGACTGAAGGCCTCCACGTTGAACGAGGCCATGACGGAGCCGAAGATGACCGCCTGGCGGACCCCTTCGTCGGTGAGGTTGCCGGTGTTGGCCAGGTACCCCATGAAGCCGCCGGCGAAGGTGTCCCCGGCGCCGGTGGGATCGAAGACCTCCTCCAGCGGGTACGCCGGAGCGGCGAAGAGCGAGTGGCCGTTGAACATCAGCACCCCGTACTCGCCGCGCTTGACGATCAGGTTCTTGACCCCCATGGCGATGATGCTGCGGGCGGCGCGGATCAGGTTGGACTCGCCGGAGAGCTGGCGGGCCTCCCCTTCGTTAATGATGAGAAAGTCTACCTTCCTGATCACCTCCTTCAAGGCCTCGGGCTTGGAGGAGATCCAGAAATTCATGGTGTCACAGGCCACCACCTTCGGATTTTTCACCTGGTTCAGGACCTCCATCTGCAGCTCGGGGTCGATGTTGGCCAGGATCAGGTACTCGGCGTCGGCGTAGGCGGCCGGAATCACCGGGCGGAAGGTCTCGAAGACGTTGAGATGGGTCTCCAGGGTCTGGGCCTCGTTGAGGTCGTAGCCGTAGCGCCCCTTCCAGTGGAAGGTCTCGCCCGGGACGCGGGAAAGGCCGTTCAGGTCGATGTTGCGGGAGGAGAGGAATTTGGTGTGCTCCTCCGGGAAATCCTCGCCGACCACCGCCACCAGGTTGACGTCGGTGAAGAAGCTTGCCGAGGTGGAAAAGTAGGTGGCCGAGCCACCGAGGACGCGCTCGCGCTTGCCGAAGGGGGTCTCGACCGAGTCGAGAGCGACGGATCCGACGACCAAAATGCTCATGAGGATACCTCCTGGAATATGGTTTAGGGTGTGAGGCCGGGCGGTCAGAGATACTTGCCGATGATCAGCTCCAGGTTTTCCCGGGTCTCCACCGGGATCACCGAGGTGTCGCTGATGATGGCGTACTTGAGGGCGTCGGCACAGGCGCAGCTCCTCGTGCCGGAGATCTTCTGCACGGCGCAGCGGATGATCTTCTTGGCCATGGCGACGTTGGACTTGATGATGGCGATGATGGCCTCCACCGAGACGTCGTCGTGGGCCTCGTGCCAGCAGTCGTAGTCGGTGGAGAGCGCGATGACCCCGTAGCAGAGCTCGGCCTCGCGGGCAAGCTTGGCCTCGGTCAGGTTGGTCATCCCGATGATGGATGCCCCGAAGGAGCGGTAGAGGTGGGATTCGGCCCGGGTGGAGAAGGCGGGCCCTTCCATGCAGACGTAGCAGCCCCCCCGGTGGACGGTGGCTCCCGCCTCGCCGGCGGCATCGAAGAGGACGGAGGAGAGGTCCTGGCAGACCGGGTCGGCGAACTGGACATGGCCGACCACCCCGTTGCCGAAGTAGGTGTCCTTCCTGAAGCCGCGGGTGCGGTCGATGAACTGGTCGGGGACGACGATGTGGCCGGGGGCGATCTCCTCGCGGAGGCTCCCCACCGCGGAGACGGAGATGATGCGGGTGACGCCGAGCTTCTTCATCCCGTAGACGTTGGCCCGGTAGTTGACCTCGCTCGGGGTGAAGCGGTGCCCCTTGCCGTGGCGGGGCAAAAAGACCATGCGGACCCCGTCCAGCTTGCCGGTGATGTAGTCGTCGCTGGGGCGGCCGAAGGGGGTATCGACGTTGACCTGGTCGACCTCGGTCATACCCTCCATCTCGTACAGCCCGCTGCCGCCGATTACTCCGATTACCTCGTCAGTCATCACACCCTCCTCGCCATGCAATTATAAATAGATCGGTCTGTGGTTACTGCTCCTTGAGCTTTTCGTCCAGCCTTCCCTTGAGCTGGCCGCAGGCGGCCGAGATCTCCCCTCCCCGGCTGGAGCGGGTGATCACGGTGACGTGCTTGTCCAGGAGGTACTTGTGGAAGCGGTCGATCGACTCCTGGCTGGGGGTCCGGAAGGATGCCCCCTCGTGCTCGTTGAAGGGGATCAGGTTCACCTTGGAGGGGAAATTGCTGATCAGCTTGACGAGCCTTTTGGCATCCTCCAGCGAGTCGTTCAGATCGCGGATCATCACGTACTCCACGGTGATCCAGCGCCGCGAAGGGAGCGGGAAGGCCTTGCAGGCGGCCAGAAGCTCCTTCAGCGGGTAGCGTCGGTCGATCGGCATGATCAGCGAGCGGATTTCGTCGGTGGTGGCGTTCAGGGAAACCGCCAGGTTGACGATGCACGCGTGGCCGAGCTCGGCCATCTCGGGGACCAAGCCGCAGGTGGAGACGGTGACCTTGCGGTTGGAGAACTGGAAGCCGTCCGGATCGGTGAGGATCTTGACGGCCGGGATCACCGCGGCAAGGTTGGCGAGCGGCTCCCCCATCCCCATGAAGACGATGTTTCTGACCGGCTCCTCGCGCTTCACCGCGCAGACCTGGTTGACGATCTCGGCGGTAGTCAGGTTACGGGTGACCCCGAAAGTACCGGTCAGGCAGAAGGCACACCCCATGGCGCAGCCGACCTGGCTGGAGATGCAGAGGGTATTGCGCCCCTCGTCGGGGATCAGCACGCTTTCGACGGCGTTGCCGTCGGCCAGCCGGAAGAGGTACTTCTTGGTGCCGTCCTCGGCCGCCTCCACCACCTCGGGGACGAGGTTGGAGATCGCCGCCTTCTCCGCGAGGAAGGCCCGGAACTCCTTGGAGACGTTGGTCATCTCGTCGAAGCTCGTGGCGTCCATCTGGTAGAGCCACTTGAAGATCTGCTTGGCGCGGAAGCGTTCCTTGCCGATCCCGGCGATGTACTGTTCGAGACCCTCGAGGGTCAGGTTCTTTACGTCGGTCTTTTCCATGCGTCCATATAAAAAGGGCCCTTCGCGACGAAGGGCCCTTTTTGAGTCGTACCTTGGCGTCTTAGACCAGTTCGAGCTGGTTGAAGAAGTAAGGAATCTCGAAAGCGGCGGTTTCCGGGGCGTCGGAGCCGTGAACGGTGTTCTCCTCGATGCTCACGCCAAGGACCTTGCGGATGGTGCCTTCGGTAGCGTTGGCCGGGTTGGTGGCGCCCATGAGGGTCCTCCAGTCGGCGATGGCGTTCTCTTTTTCCAGCACCAGGGCGATCACCGGGCCGCGGGACATGAAGGCGCAGAGGTCGCCGAAGAACGGGCGCTCTTTGTGGACATAGTAGAAGCCTTCGGCCTGGCATTTGGAGAGACGGATCTTCTTCATGCCGACGATCTTGAAGCCGCCAGCCTCGATCATCTCGATAACCTTGCCGGTTACGTTCCTCTCAACGGCATCGGGCTTGATGATAGCAAAAGTTCTTTCCATGACTTCCTCCCTCATT
The DNA here is from genome assembly GCF_023652955.1 of Geomonas sp. Red32. Taxonomy (GTDB): domain Bacteria; phylum Desulfobacterota; class Desulfuromonadia; order Geobacterales; family Geobacteraceae; genus Geomonas. The sequence continues at coordinate 319,311 of NZ_JAKLOY010000002.1, forward strand.
ATATTGGTAGACCCCTTCAAATAGCATTCGCCATCAAGTTTTGTCAAGGCAAATGCAGGGGTTGCGGGTACAAAAAAAGCCCACAGAGATTCTGTGGGCTTTCGGTAACAGGGCGGACCCTGTTCCCAATTACTTCTTCTCAGCCGGGGCAGCCGGAGCAGCCGGGGCAGCCGGGGCAGCTTTAGCGGAAGAAGCCTGACCCTGAGCGGGAGCAGCCGGAGCGGCCGGAGCAGCCTGCTCAGCAGCCGGAGCCGGAGCCTCTTCTTTCTTCTTGCAGCCAGCAGCAAAGGCGAGGGCCAGAGCCAGGCAAAGAGCCAAAGAGATCACTTTTTTCATTGACGATATCACCTCTTTTCTTTTTAGATTTACCATTACTGCGCAAAGCGCCTGGTTTTTCAAGTCACAACAAAGGCCGAATATACTAGCATTCCGATAAATGTCAACACTTTTTAAAGCGTAAAAATCAACATTTTCCTTTGACCTTTAACTTTCCACCTGAAAAAGAGCGGTTACCTCCCCCACCATCCTCATGTGGGGTGGGCAAACGGTGCTTTCTGCACCGGTCAGGCCCCGGAGTGCCCGCCAGCAGGGGGCCGGCGGGCCGATCGGTGCATGGAAAGTATCTCATGAATTTTTCACTGCCTACTAGCAAGTAAGCTATCTATTTTTACATCAAACTCTTGTCATCAGCCGCCAAATATATTACTTTAGCCCAATTAATTCAAATGTAAACGCTAGCTACCCGAGGGGGAATCCACGTGAACGAAACGCTTAACCCGGAAGAGAGAAAATTTCTGCTGGAAACGGCTCGCGAGGCAATTACCGTGGCGGTGCGCAATGGCAAGGCGGTGACGAGGGAGGCGACCTCCCCTTCCCTGCTCGAGCATAAAGGTTGCTTCGTGACCATCAAAAGCCAGGGGGCCCTCAGGGGGTGCATAGGGAACCTGACCTCGGACAAGCCTCTGTACCAGCTTGTCCAGCAGATGGCCGTCTCCGCGGCCGTCCGCGACCCGCGCTTCTACCCGATGAAGGAGGAGGACCTGGCGGACTTCCAGCTGGAGATCTCGGTCCTCTCCCCGATGACCAAGGTTTCCTCGACCGAGGAGATAGAGGTCGGGGTCCACGGGCTTTACCTGGAAAAGAATTTCGCCCGCGGGGTACTGCTCCCGCAGGTCCCGGTCGAACAGGGATGGAACCTGGAGACGTTTCTCAACCAGACCGCGCTCAAGGCGGGCTTGAAGCGGGATGACTGGAAGGAAGGGGCCAACCTCTACGTCTTCTCCGCGGAGGTGTTCGGGGAATCGGAGACAGTTTAACCGCCAGTCGGACCTGTCGGACTAGCACTAGCCGGACGAAGGACAAAAAGAAGGGGGCGCATTCGCGCCCCCTTCTTGTTTCCCGGGTGAGGGGAATTCTTACATCTTGCGGCCACCTTCGGCAGCCCACTTCTCGAGCATGTCGGTGGTGACGGACTTCGGACGCTCGATGGCGTAGCCGAGGCCGCGGTCCCAAGTGATGTTGGCCATGCAGCCCAGAGCGCGGCCCACGCCGAAGAGGACGGTGTAGAAGTCCCACTCTTTGAGGCCGTAGTACCACTGGATAACGCCGGACTGTGCGTCGACGTTCGGCCAGGGGTTCTTGGTCTTGCCGTGCTCGGTGAGGACGCCCGGGGCGGTCTCGAAGATCATGGCGACCAGCTTGAACAGCTGATCGTCCTTGAGGCCCGGGGTCTTGAGGCAGAACTCGCGCTGTGCGGTGTAGCGCGGGTCGGTCTTACGGAGAACGGCGTGGCCGTAGCCCGGAACGACCTGGCCGGCGTTGAGGGTATCCCAGAGAGCCTTGGTGACGTTCTCTTTGGTCGGCTCGGCGCCGTTGAGCTTCTTCTGGAACTCCATGATCCAGCCGAGCACTTCCTGGTTGGCAAGGCCGTGCAGCGGGCCGGCGAGGCCGTTGAGGCCTGCGGAGTATGCGTAGTACGGGTCGGAGAGAGCGGAGTGCACGAGGTGGGTGGTGTGGGCGGAGACGTTGCCGGACTCGTGGTCGGAGTGGAGGATGAAGTACATCCTGGCCACGTCCTTGTACTGCTCGCTCTGGCCGATCATGTGGGCGAAGTTGGCGCCCATGTCGAGAGCCGGATCGATGGCGATCTGCTTGTCGCCGCGGTATTTCAGGTTGTAGATGAAGGCGGCCAGCACCGGGATACGGGCGACGATGTCGCTGGCATCCTCATACACGTACTCCCAGGCGTCCATCTTGTTGAACTTGCCGGAGTTGTAGAAGCCGGCAAACTTGGAGTCTTTCTGCATGGCGATGATACCGACGGAGAGCATCACCATCGGGTGGCTGTCCTTCGGAAGAGCGCGGACGGCCTGGTACACGTACTCCGGCACGACCTGACGGGTCTTGAACTCGGCCTCGACGGCGGCAACCTGGTCGGCGGTCGGAACGTCGCCGGTCAGCAGGAAGTACCAGAACGACTCGACGGTCGGGTACTCGGAACCTTTAGCCTTCGGCAGTGCTTCGAAGGTCTCCGGGATGGTCTTACCGCGGAAACGGATGCCTTCCTGCGGATCGAGATAGGAGATATCAGTCACCAGGCTGCGGATGTCGCGGGCGCCGCCGATGCACTGGCCGATATCGACCTTGTCGATGATAACGGAGCCGAACTCTTTGGTCAGGCGGGTGATACGGGGACGGTGGGCCTGGATCTTCTCAAACAGCTTCTCTTTTAATTGCGTCATGTGTCGGTTCTCCTTTTCTGTTGGGGTTGAGTGAACACTGATGAATTAAACTCTGGGAAACTTGCCACCCTTCTCGTCACCGTGCCGGTCGACCCGCGCTCGGCCGGTTGCGCTGGGAAGTATACTGTATACAAAGAGTTTTCAAATGTATACCATTGCCTCGGTTTATTTTCAATACAAAAAAATTCGATTTTGACCGTTTTGACTACATTTTTCTCCCTGTTACAGAACCACCAACTCATCACTGGAAAAGGTCAACCTCTTAAGTCCGCTCTCCGTAAGGTAAAAGGTATTTTCTATACCTACCGCACCCTCCCCCGGGAACACTACTTTAGGCTCGAAAGCGAAGGCCATTCCCGGCTCTAAGCGCTCATGGTCGAACCCCTTGGCGATGAAGGGATACTCGTCGATCTCGATCCCCACCCCGTGACCGATGAAAGACACCTGGGAGCCGGCGGTCCCCATGAAGTGGTCACCGTAACCGAGACTTACCGCAAGGGAGAGACACTCACGGTAAATCTCCCCCCAGGACGGCCGCTCCTCGGCCAGCACCATCATCCGCTCCTGGATCTTCAGCATGTCGCCGTACGCCTTCCGCAACCGGTCGGAGAGCGGCCCCACCGAGAAAATCCGGGTCTGGTCCACGAGATAGCCGTCGAAGCAACTGCCAAGGTCCACCACCACCGGTTCGTTCCTGGCGATACGGTTATAGCCGGCCCCATGGCCGAACGCCGGGGTGAGCCCCATTCCCCCCAGCGGAGTATTGGTGAAGGCGGGGGCGGCGGAATCGGGACCACAAAGCACCTGCCCCATGCCGACCTCGCCGTTGAAGGCCCGCATCCTGATATAGCCCTGGTGCCCCTCGACGCGGGAAACCCGCTCCAGTTCGGCGGCGAGCTCCACCTCGGCCATCCCCTCGCGGATATATTCCTTGGCCCGCCGGTACACCTTGTCCGCCTGCATGGCGGCATCCTGCATGATGTGAATTTCCTCGTGGCTTTTCACCATCCGGACCCGGCGCACGCACGGTGTCGCGTCGGCAAAGACCGCATTGGGGTAGAGGGCCTGGAACTTCTGGTAGAGAAGGACGGGGAGGACGTCGAGCTCCAGCCCGATCCGGGATGGGAGCGGATGCCCGAGCCCGGCCACCAGCGGCGGGAGATCTTTGGGCGAAGAAAAAGGGATTACCTGGGCCAGGCCGCATTCCATGCGGGCCCGCAGGTAATCCCTTCGTACCAGGTAGACGGGGTCCCCGGCGGCGGGGACGTAGAGGATACCGGACTGGACGGTACCGGTGAAGTAGAAAAGGTCGGCGTTTTGTACCAGGAGACAGGCGTCGAGGCCGGTGGCGGCCATCTCGCGTTGCAGCATCCTGAAGCGGTATTCCAGCTCGTTCTTGGGCGTAAGCCTCATGCACTTCCTCCTGTACCCTTCCTCATGAGTTCATTGAGAGGAAAGGAACAGGAAAGATAGCGCAGGTCGCAGCCTTCGTCAACAGGCCGCCAGTTTGGCGGGTTCATCGGGGGGGACGGCGCCGTGGCGGTTTCGGCAACCGCCCTGCGCCGCGGCTGTTTTCATCAACCGGCGTGTGCCGCGGCAGGCTGTCCCTGGGGGGCATCCTCGTCGAGCTCGAGCTCCCGGATGGCCATCTCCCGCAGCTTGAACTTCTGGATCTTCCCGCTGGCGGTCATCGGATAGGAGTCGACGAAGCGGACGTACTTGGGGATCTTGTAGTTGGCGATCTTGCCGCGGCAGAACTCCTTGACCTCCTCCTCGGTCATGGCGACTCCGCCTTTGAGGATGACGGCAGCCATCACCTGCTCGCCCCACTTGCGGTCCGGAACGCCGTAGACCTGGACGTCGGAGATCTTCGGATGGGTGTAGAGGAACTCCTCGATCTCGCGCGGATAGATGTTCTCGCCGCCGCGGATGATCATGTTCTTGATGCGGCCGGTGATCTTGCAGTACCCGTTTTCGTCCATCACCGCCAGGTCCCCGGTGTGGAGCCAGCCGTCGGCGTCGATCGCCTTGGCGGTCTCCTCAGGCATCTTGTAGTACCCCTTCATGACCAGGTAGCCACGGGTGCAGAGCTCGCCCTGCTTGCCGGGGGGGAGCCCGGCGCCGGTCTCGATGTCGACGATCTTCAGCTCGACGTTGGGAAGCACCCGACCGACGGTCGATACCTTCAGCTCGAGCGGGTCCTCGGTGCGGGTCTGGGTGATGACCGGCGAGGACTCGGTCTGGCCGTAGGCGATGGTGATCTCGGAGGCATGCATGTCGCGGATCACCCGCCGCATGACCTCGATCGGGCAGTTGGAGCCGGCCATGATCCCGGTCCTGAGCGAGGTGAGGTCGAACGTGGGGAACTCGGGGTGCTCGAGCTCGGCGATGAACATGGTCGGAACCCCGTGTACCGCCGTGCAGCGCTCCTTCTCGATGGTCTGCAGCACCTTGAGGGGGTCGAAGATCTCCACCGGGACCATGGCGGTGCCGTGGGTCACGCAGGCCATGACGCCAAGCACGCAGCCGAAGCAGTGGAAGAAGGGAACCGGGATGCAGAGGCGGTCGTTCTCGGTGAACTTCATGCACTCACCGATGTTGAAGCCGTTATTGACCACGTTGTGATGGGTCAGCATGACCCCCTTGGGGAATCCGGTGGTCCCCGAGGTGTACTGCATGTTGATCACCTCGTACGGGTTGAGGGTCGCCTCGACGGCCGCCAGCTCCTCGTCGCTCACCTGGGCTCCGAGCTCCACGATCTGCTGGAAGGGAACCATCCCGGCCGGAGCCCCGCCCCCGAGGAAGACCACCCGCTTCAGGAAGGGAAGCCGCTCGCAGCAAAGCTCTCCCGGCGTACTCGCTGCCAGCTCGGGAACCACCGAGGCGAGGGTCTGGACGTAGTCGGTGTCCTTGAAGCTTTGCACCATGAAAAGGGTAGTGGAATCGGACTGTTTGAGGATGTACTCAAGTTCCGCCGACTTATAGCTGGTGTTGACGGTGACCAGGACGGCGCCGATCTTGGCGGTGGCGAACTGCAGCACCACCCACTCCGGGACGTTGTAGGCCCAGATGGAGAGATGGTCCCCCTTCTTGACCCCCAGCTTCAAAAGCCCCTTGGCGACCAGGCGGCAGTGCTCGTTGAACTTTTCATAGCTGTAGCGGAGACCGCGCTCGTGGTAAACCAGCGCATCGTGGTCCGGGAACTTGGCAGCGATGTGGTCCAGCAGGCCCCCTACGGTAAGCTCGATCTGTTCAGACATTGGCCCCTCCTGTTTAGCACCCTCAAAAAATTGTTTAAAATATTTAACTCATTGAAATAAAAGGCGTTTATCTCTAACACAGCGCCCATACCATGTCAAGGCAAATGAGAAATTGTTTGCGATCGTATACGACTCCTCCGCAACTCCCCTTTTTCATTTGTTTCTTGTCAAGGCATCGTTAATTTATATAATGGTGCAGACCCGACGAGAGGGTCCGGTTCCTGTCACGGGGCGATGGCGCCGCATCACCCAGAGATAACGGCAGTGCCGGAATCCTTTACATGGTCCCGCTCATGAAGGGAGCGTCCACCCCCTATTCAGGCGAAATCGTTGGTTTTTCGTCGTTTTTACCGGCCGCTGATTTGTGCCTCATTTTTAGGCAATTCGCTAATGACACCGATTCGAAACAGTTTTTTCGGAAGATTCACACGTTTTCCACAGCGCTTTCCACAACTGCTGTGGACCGCTGGGGATCGTCCCTCCATTCACGATGAACTTCCAACGTTTACCCTGCTTCCCGCCCCGGGAACGCCGCCTACACAGGACTAAAGCCCCATGCAAACCGTACTGGTAATCGAGGATGAGACCGACCTCGCCGAACTGATCGCCTTCCACCTGGAGCAGGAAGGGTACCGGCCGGTGGTCTGCGCCGACGGAGTCTCCGGACTCCAGGAAGCCCGCCACCAGAAGCCCGACCTGATCCTGCTCGACCTGATGCTCCCCGGGATGATGGGGACCGAAGTCTGCCGCCTGCTCAAGGGGTCCGAGGAGACCAGGAGAATCCCGGTCATCATGCTGACCGCCAAGGGAGAGGAGATCGACCGGGTGGTGGGATTCGAGATGGGAGCCGACGACTACGTGGTGAAGCCGTTCTCCACGAGGGAGCTGATGCTCCGGGTGCGGGCGGTATTAAGAAGGGGGGGCGACCAGGGGGAAACGGAGAAAGCCCTGATTATCGGCGAGCTGGCCATCGACACCGAGCGGCATACCGTGACGGTAGCGGGCGAGCCGGTCGTCCTCACCTCCACCGAATACAAGCTCCTGATCAACCTCGCCCAGCGGCTGGGGCGGGTCCAAAGCCGCGAGGTGCTCCTGCAAAGCGTCTGGGGATACAACTATTTCGGCGACACCCGCACGGTCGATACCCACGTCACCCGTCTGCGGACCAAGCTGGGGAGCGCCGGAGACCTCATCAAGACCGTGCGCGGCTTCGGCTACAAGATGGAGCTGCCATGAAAGCAAGCTTCCGCTGGAAATTAATGGCCTCCTACCTCCTCCTGGTGCTGGTGCTCGGTGGCGGGCTCTACGGCTATCTCTCCTACGAAGAAGAGAACGCCATCATCACCTCGACCCGCGAACAGCTCTTCGACCAGCTGAGGGTCGCCACCCTGATGGCCTCCAAGGAGATCCACGATCTCAAGCAGGATGCCCCCGTCCTGACCGACACCCTCTCCAAGGCGGTGCGGGCCCGGGTCACCGTCATCGACCCCGGCGGCACGGTAGTAGCCGATTCCGAGGTCTCAGGGGGCGAGCTTCCCACCCTCGAAAACCACAACGGCCGCCCGGAGGTGATCCAGGGGCGCAAAAACGGGGTGGGCTCATCGGTCCGCTACTCGGCAACCCTGCACATGGATATGATGTACGTTGCCGCCCCCTTCGGCGCCGGGAACATGGTCAGGCTTGCCCTTCCCCTGGCGGAACTGAAGCAGGCCCAGCTGAAGCTCCAGAGGAGCCTGGGGGCGGCCATGGCGGTGGCGGTCATCGTCTCGCTGCTCCTCTCCTACCTCCTTTCCAACGTCAACACCCGCAACCTCCGGATGCTGGCGGCCCGGGCCTCCCGGATCGGCCGGGGCGAGTTCGCAGGGCGCATTCCCATTACCAGCGACGACGAACTGGGGAGACTCGCCCAGGTCATCAACGAGATGACCGACCGCATCGAGCAGCAGCTGGCCAGGATTTCCACCGAAAAGAACCAGCTCGACGCCATCCTCAAGGGGATGGGCGAAGGGGTCATCGTGACCGACCAGCACGGGACCGTCACCCTGGTGAATCCCGCCTTTTGCAGCATGCTGGGAACCGGCACCGAGGTAGTCGGAAGACAGCTCGTGGAGATCTCGCGCCACCCCGACCTCCACGAGGCCTGCCGCGAGGTGCTTACCCACCAGCACGAAAAGCACCAGGAGATCGCCCTTGCCGAAGGGAGGGTCACCATGGTGCACTGGGTTCCCCTCAACTATGGTGAGGAGCTGCGGGGGACGGTGGCGGTCTTTCACGACATCAGCGCGCTCAAGAGGGCCGAGAAGATCCGCCGGGACTTCGTGGCCAACGTCTCCCATGAGCTGCGCACCCCCGTCACCGTCATCAAGGGATACGCAGAGACCCTCCTGAACGGGACGGTGAGCGAGGACGCCGAGCGGCGCGACCGCTTCCTGGGGATCATTTACAACCACGCCGACCGCCTCACCGTGCTGGTACGGGACCTGTTGGCGCTTTCCGAGCTCGAATCGGGGGAGGTGAATCTGCAGCCCCAGACCGTACAGCTGGAAGGGGCGATCAGGAACGCCCTCTTGCTGGTGGAGCAGCGGGGCGAGGAGAAGGGGGTAACCCTGGAGTTCGCCGGAGTCTCGGGCACCGGATCGGTGACGGTCGATCGCGGCAGGCTCGACCAGGTGCTGATCAATCTCCTCGACAACGCCATCAAGTACAGCAGCACCGGGGACAAGGTCGCCGTCAGCGCCGCCGACGAGGGGAAGATGGTGCGGGTCTCGGTGAAGGACGAGGGGATCGGCATTCCCGCCAAGGATCTTCCCCGCCTCTTCGAGCGCTTCTACCGGGTCGACGCCGCCCGCAGCCGCGACTGCGGCGGGACCGGCCTTGGGCTGTCCATCGTGAAACACATCGTGCAGGCCCACGGAGGGAGCGTCTCGGTCGAGAGCACCCCCGGGGCCGGTTCCACCTTCTCCTTTACGCTCCCCAAACCGGGCGCCAAGCTGTAAGGGCTTATTTCCAGGCGGGGGCGCCAAGCCCCCTCGCCTTCCTCCACCTGCTGCCTGCCCCTACCGGGCAGCCGTTTCCTACTCGCCTTCCCCACGCCGCCCTCAGCGCCCTCAACTCAGATCAGCGACTTCAGGGACCTCAGCGACCTCAGCGACCTCAGCGACCTCAACTTTCCGGCCTTTGCCCCCCGCATCCTCTCCCTTTCAAAAACTCCATCTAAAAACTACACATCCTTAACCGTCCTGTAACAATCCACCTCCATGATGCAGCCGTCGAAGTAAGAGGCCGCCCAATGGCGCCTGAGAGTGAAGTTACATTCCCCGCGCCCTCCTAAGGAGGCCGGAAACAGGCATATCAACGAAAATTCACCACGTCGACACAATCTTATTCCAACCGTAACACGGCTGTAACAAACCCCCGGCATTCTTACCGGGAACTGACGATGATCAAAGGAGAGGATGAATGCTGAACAGGATCCGCAAAAGTGTCATGGCCCTCGCCGCAGTGGCCGCCTTCACCGCAGCAACCGCTGCCCATGCCGAAACCCTCATCAACGGCGCCGGTGCCACCTTCCCCTACCCCATTTACTCCAAGTGGTTCTCCGAGTACGCCAAGATCGACCCGAGCGTGAAGTTCAACTACCAGTCGATCGGCTCCGGCGGCGGTATCAAGCAGATCACCGCCCAGACCGTCGACTTCGGCGCCAGCGACAAGTTCCTCTCCGATGAAGAACTGAAAGCCGCCCCCGGCAAACTCATCCACATCCCGACCGTGATGGGCGCCGTGGTGGTCACCTACAACCTTCCCGGCGTCGGCAAGGGGCTGAAACTTACCCCGGATGCCCTGGCCGGTATCTACGAAGGTAAGATCACCAGCTGGAACGCGCCGCAGATCGCCAGGGACAACGCGGGCATCAGGCTCCCCGCCAAGCCGATCATCGTCGTCCACCGCACCGACGGCAGCGGCACCACCGCCATCTTCACCGACTACCTCTCCAGCGTGAGCGGCGAGTGGGCCAAGAAGGTTGGCAAAGGCACCTCCGTCAGGTGGCCGGTCGGCCTGGGCGGCAAGGGTAACGAAGGTGTTGCCGGACAGATCAAGACCACCCCGTACTCCATCGGCTACGTCGAGCTCGCCTACGCCTTCGAAAACAAGCTTCCGTACGCCTCCCTGAAGAACAGGTCCGGCAACTTCGTTGAGCCCTCCATCGCTTCCACCACCGCTGCCGCAGCCGGTGCCGCCAAGTCGATGCCGGCCGACTACCGGATCTCGCTGGTCAACCAGCCGGGCAAGAATGCCTACCCGATCTCCGGCTTCACCTGGCTGCTGGTCTACCAGGACCAGAGGGACAAGAACAAGGGTAAGAAACTGGTGGAATTCCTGAACTGGGAGCTCAAGCGCGGCCAGAAGATGGCGAGCCAGCTCCTCTACGCCCCGCTGCCGGCCAACGTGGTCAGGATGGTGGAGAAGACCATCAAGAGCATCAGGTAATAGCAGGATAGCCTTACCATCCCCTGGCGGCGGCACGGCCCACCAAGGCCTCCGCCGCCAGAGTTTTGAAACAGACAACTTTCACGTGCGGATTCCGTCAGCTGGCGGCAATCCCTCCCCTCGAGAAACCGTATGCCTCCAGCCAACGCATCAACCATGACCGCTCCGCACCCGGAGACCACCGTGCAAGCATCCACCAAACCGAAACCGATCGCGCAGGAAAAGAAGCTGAGCGGCGACCTCATCTTCCGGTGGGTGACCACCATCTTCGCCATGAGCATCCTCGCGATCCTGGCCCTGATGCTGACCGAAATGGCCCTGCAGAGCATCCCCGCCATCAAGCAGTTCGGCCTCAAGTTCGTCACCGCCAGCGAGTGGGATGCCGTCAACGGGAACTTCGGCGCCCTCCCCTACCTCTACGGATCGGTGGTCTCCTCGGTGCTGGCGCTGGCCCTCGCCACCCCGCTGAGCATCGGGGCCGCCCTCTTCATCACCGAGATCTGCCCCAGGGGGTGGGGATCGATGATAGCCCCCCTGGTGGAGCTGCTCGCCGCCATCCCCTCGGTCATCTACGGTCTGTGGGGGGTGCTGGTCATGGCCCCCTGGCTGCAGTCCACGGTGGAGCCGTTCCTGATCGACCATTTCGGCGCCCTCCCCTTCTTCCAGGGGGCCCCCTACGGCGTCAGCATGCTGGCCGCGGTCTTCATCCTGATGATCATGGTGGTGCCGATCATCACCTCCATCACCAAGGAGGTGCTTATGGCGGTACCGCAGAGCCAGAAGGAAGCCGCCATCGCCCTGGGCGCCACCCGCTGGGAGATGATCAGGATCGCCATCCTCCCCTACGGCAGGTCCGGCATCCTCGGGGCCGCCATCCTCGGCCTGGGACGTGCGGTCGGCGAGACGATGGCCGTCACCATGGTGATCGGCAACGCACCGCAGATCTCGCTGTCGCTGCTCTCTCCGGCCTATACCATGCCGAGCGTGATCGCCAACGAGTTCGCCGAGGCTAGTTCGAAGCTGCACAGCGCGGCGCTGATGGAGATCGGCCTGATCCTCCTTTTGGTCACCCTGATCATCAACGCCATGGCGAGGCTTTTGATCTGGAGCGTCTCCAGGGGGAGCTCGGGAGGGAGGATCTAAATGAACCCGGTACTTTTCCGCAAATTCAAGAACCACCTGATGACGTTTCTGATGGTGGCCGCCACCGCCGCCGTGCTGGTCCCGCTGGGAATGATCTTCTTCCACATCGTCAAGATGGGGATCAGTTCGGTCAACCTGGGCTTCTTCACGGAGATCCCCAAGCCTCCCGGTGAAGCGGGGGGCGGGATGGCCAACGGCCTGGCCGGCTCCTTCGTGATGATCCTCATGGCCTCGCTGATCGGGATCCCGATCGGCATCTTCGGCGCCATCTACCTCACCGAGTACGGCGGGAGCAAGATGTCCACCACGGTACGCTTCGCGGCCGACGTGCTGTCGGGGACCCCGTCCATCATCACCGGCCTGGTGGCCTACTCGCTGCTGGTCGTCCCGATGAAGGGATTCTCGGCGCTGGCCGGATCGGTGGCTCTCGCGCTGATCATCGTCCCGATCGTGCTGAGGACCACCGAGGAGCAGCTGAAGATGGTCCCGGGTTCGCTGCGCGAGGCATCGCTGGCGCTGGGGGTTCCCTTCTGGCGGACCAGCCTCAAGGTCACCCTGCGAAGCGCCATGTCGGGGGTGACGACCGGGGTGCTTTTGGCCATCGCCAGGGTGGCGGGAGAAACCGCCCCGCTCCTCTTCACGGCGCTCGGTAACCAGTTCTGGAACAAGGACGTGACCAAGCCGATGGCGGCCCTGCCGCTGCAGATTTTCAACTTCGCGATCTCCCCCTACGACGACTGGCACCGGCTGGCCTGGGCGGGAGCCTTGGTCCTGGTGACGATCATGTTCACCCTGAGCCTCACCGCCCGCTACTTCGGAAGAGGCAGACAGCGCGTCTAACGGAACCGGCCCGGCAACCGGCCCGGCCGATGCAAGCTACCGGTACCACACGGTACCCGGACAACGACAAGAAAAGGCGACATCATGTATTACAGCGCAGCGAATCTTAAAGTGACCGATCCCGCCCCTGCCCTCAAGGTGCAGCTGGAGGATGTCAACATCTACTTCGGCAAGACCCACGCCGTGAAGAACATCAACATGGAGTACCCGGAGAACAGCGTCACCGCCATCATCGGCCCCTCCGGCTGCGGGAAATCGACCCTGCTCCGCTCCATGAACAGGATGCACGACTTGGTCCCCTCGGCCCGGGTCACCGGGAAGATCCTGCTCGACAACAGCGACATCTACCAAAAGGGTGTCGACCCGGTCTCGCTCCGGAGAAAGATCGGGATGGTCTTCCAGAAGCCGAACCCCTTCCCCACCATGTCGATCTACGACAACGTGATCGCCGGCTACAAGCTCAACGGCCGGATGAACCGGGCCGAGGCGGACGAGGTGGTCGAGACCAGCCTGAAGAGGGTCGCCCTCTGGGACGAGGTCAAGGACCGGCTGAAGACCAACGCGATGAACCTCTCCGGCGGCCAGCAGCAGCGGCTTTGCATCGCCCGCACCATCGCGGTCAAGCCGGAAGTCATCCTGATGGACGAGCCCGCCTCCGCACTGGACCCGATCTCTACCATGAAGATCGAGGAACTGATCGAGGAGCTCAAGGAGCGCTACACGATCATCATCGTCACTCATAACATGCAGCAGGCCGCCAGGGTATCCGACTACACTGCGTTCCTCTACATGGGGGACCTGATCGAGTTCGGGGAGACCAAGAAGATCTTCACCACTCCGGAACAGAAGCAGACCGAAGACTACATCACCGGGCGTTTCGGCTAATAGAACCGGAACGTTGACCGTACCGGCACCGACAAATAGAGAAGTTCTGGAGAAGTTATGGAAAGAGAGCATTTCAGCAAGCAGTTCGACAACGAGCTGAACGAGATACGGGAAAAACTGCTGGTGATGGGGGGCAAGGTCGAGGCGATGATCGCCAACGCCATGCAGGCCCTGGTCGATCGCGATACCGAGCTGGCACAAAGGACCATCGTCTTCGACCACGAGATCAACACCCTGGAGATGGAGATCGACGAGAAGTGCCTGCAGGTGCTGGCCCGCCGTCAGCCCGCCGCCCGCGACCTCCGCTTCATCACCCTGGCCCTCAAGATCGTCACCGACCTCGAGCGGATCGGGGACCAGTGCGCCAACATCGCCAAACGGGTGAAGGAGCTCAACTCCGAGCCGAACCTGAAGCCGTACATCGACCTCCCCCGCATGGCGGCGGCGGCCTCCACCATGGTCAAGGAGGCGCTCGATGCCTTCGTACGGGGGGACGTGGAATTGGCCATCAAGGTCTGCCAGGACGACCAGGTGGTGGACGATCTGAACGAACAGATCCAGCGGGAGCTTTTGACCTTCATGATAGGCGACCCGACCACCATCGCCCGCGCGATCAAGGTCAACTACATCTCGAAATGCCTGGAGAGGATCGCCGACCACGCGACCAACGTGGCCGAGATGGTGATCTTCATGGTCAAGGGAAAGGACATCCGCCACACCATCGCCTAACCCCGGCTCCCCCCTTCCACAAAGGATCTTCCAAGGTTCGGGGGAAACGAAGCCCCCCCTTTGACAAGGGGGACGTTCAAAAACAAAAGGGCCCACCGAAGAGGTGTGCCCTTTTTGCGTTGTTCAGGTGAGACGCGGGAAGGCGAATCGGCAACTACTGGCCGACCACCCTCCCCTTAACGACCGGGAATTCCTTATGACAACCGCCGCAGCAAACCTGCCCCGCGGCAGTGGTTTTCCAGGGGGTTAAATTGCGGGAATCACACCACTCACAGTACCATACATAAAAATCACTCATTGCCATCGTCTTCATTTCTCATTCTCCTTTTATTTGTTCGAAGTAACAATAGCAGCTACATGTTACCGTACTGTGTCGGGAAGACAACGGCAGTGTGAAGATTTTCTAGAAATCCACCATATCTGCCCTTTGACAAGGAGGCGAGTTGCTTCATCATTTCCCTATCAATGCGGTACATGTCACAGGAGGAACCATGCGAGCAACTTTGGGATTCGACGTCTATGGCACACTCATCGATACGGAAGGTGTAGTACACAAGCTTGAGGGAATGGTGGCCGATCCGCGGGAATTCTCACGCAGATGGAGAGAGAAGCAGCTGGAGTACTCTTTCAGGCGCGGCCTCATGCAAAATTATGAGAGTTTTGCCGTCTGCACCAGGGACGCTTTGAGCTATACCAGCCTGGCACTAGGTGCGCCATTGACCAACCAGCAGAAGGTTGACCTGCTGGAAACCTACCGCACCATTCCCGCTTTTCCGGATGTTCGGGAAGCACTGGCCGGTCTGCAGGAAAAAGGATACCGGATCTTCGCGTTCTCGAACGGGACTGCCGAAGCGGTGGAAAAGCTGCTGGAGACGGCGAGGATACGTGATCTCTTCATGGGGGTGGTGAGCGTGGACGATCTGAGGTCGTTCAAGCCGAATCCTGCGGTGTACAGCCATTTCCTCAGGCAATCCGGGGCAGGCGGTAGCGCGTGGCTCGTCTCGGGGAACCCTTTCGACGTGATAGGCGCGGTATCGGCGGGAATGAGGGCGGCGTGGCTGAAGCGCTCGGAGGGGGCGGTTTTCGATCCCTGGGGAATCGAACCGACGGTGACGGTCCGCTCCCTCGGAGAACTGGAGACCGCCATCGCCGAGGTCGAGAACCGGTAAAGGAAACCTCCCCGCCCTCGGCTACAGACCGTTCACCACGTTCTGGGGGGTGCCGGCCAAGAAGGCGGCGATGTTCTCTGCGGTGGTGGCCATCAACCGGCGCCGCGCGGCAAGGGTAGCCCAGGCGATGTGCGGCGTGACGATGCAGTTCTTCGCGGTGAGGAGGGGGCTGTCGGCGGGAATCGGCTCTTTGCAGGCGACGTCCACGGCAGCTCCGGCCAGTTCGTCACGGTTGAGCGCCCAGGCCAGTTCCGTTTCGTTCACCAAGGGCCCGCGCGAGGTATTGATCAGGAAGGCATGGGGACGCATGAGCTTGAGACGCTCGGCATTCACCAGGTTGCGATTCCCCTCGGTAAGCGGACAGTGGAGGCTCACCACGTCCGCGGCCTCAAAGAGGTCGTCAAGGGGGAGCCACTCGACCTCGACACCTTCCGGCGAAACCCGGCGGTTGGGGTTATGGGCCACCACCCTCATCCCCAGGGCCTGGGCGATGCGGGCCACCCGGCCACCGATCCTTCCCATCCCCACGATCCCGATGGTCTTGCCACACAGCTCGGTCAAAGGGTCGTTCATCAGGGTGAAGTCGCGGGAGCGGCTCCACTCCCCCCGTTTGACGGCGGCGTCGTAGCAGCCGGCCTTGTTGGTCAGTTCCAGTAGCAGCGCAATGGTGTGCTGCGCCACGGAGTCGCTCCCGTACTCGGGGACGTTGACTACCGGGATGCCGAGGCGGGCGGCGGTTTCGAGGTCGACGATGTTGAAGCCGGTGGCCAGCACGCAGATCAGTTTCAGCTTGGGAAGGGCCGCGATGGTGGCGGCGTTCATCCGGGTCTTGTTGGTCAGGACGATGTCGACGCCGAAGCAGCGCTCCAGGATCAGGTCGTCCGGGGTGCGCTCATGAACGGTGAGCTCGCCATGAGCCGCAACCGGATCCCACGGGTTGTCGCCGGGGTTAAGAGTAAAGCCGTCGAGGACTACGAGTTTCATTGGGGCTGCCTCCGGAAAGGAAGATCTTTTTCGCGAGGGGGATCAGTGGACGACGGCGCCGCCGGAGACCACGAACTTTACGGCCTCCTCAACCGTCATCCCGCTCTCGTACACCTCGGTCTCCCTGAAAAAGAGGGCAAATCCGGAAGTCGGATTGGGCATGGTGGGAACGTAGACGACCACGAGCTTCTCCCCGTCACGCAACACCTCGCCGGTCACGAAGCCGACCGCCCGGACTCCACTGCGGGGCCACTCGACGAAGACGGCGCGGCGGTAGGAGGTCTTTCCCTCCTTGAACACCTGGGTGAGCTGCTTGCTCGAGTTGTAGATCGACTTGACGAGCGGGATGCGGGAAAGAAGCTCGTCCCACCAGCGCAGGATGCGGGTTCCCATCACGTTGGTGGCCAGGATTCCGCTGAGATAGATGACCACCGCGCCGGTCAGCATCCCCAGCCCGGGAACGTGGTACTCGCGCTGGGTGAAGATGGTCACCGCCGAATCGAGATAGGTGCCGAGGATACCGTCGGCAAAGTTGAAGAGGAACTTCAGGATGAAGATGGTAATCCCCACCGGTACCACCACGAACAGGCCGGTTATGAACTTTGCCTTCAGATGCCTGATAAACCCTTCCATCTCGCCTCCTGTGGATATCGCATGGTTTATGCTACAGAGGAGCCTACAAAGTCAATCGTTTTAGCCCTGTTGGGCGAACCAGTCTCTTTGGTGGCACTTCCCCCCACTTCGCCCCCCCTCTTCCCCACCCCGCATTATTGTGTAAACACAAGCCGGCACTAAAATCCCTCGCGCTTGGCCGGTCTGATGTGGTATTCTCCTCGACTAATTATGGGCCGCGCAAAGCGGCGCAGCACGGAGGTAGCAATGTTCGGATTCGGTATACCTGAGTTGTTGATCTTACTAGTTATCGTGGTGGTCATTTTCGGGGCGGGCCGGATTCCCGAGATCGGCAGCGCAGTCGGCAAGAGCATTCGGAACTTCAAGAACGCTTCCGAAGGAAAAGACGCCATCGACATCACCCCCAAGAAGGAATCCTGAGGTACCCCTCCCGTGCATGAGATGTCGATAACCCAGAGCATCGTCGAGATCTGCGAGGAGAACGCCGGAGGCCGGCGCGTCCTTGCGGTCGCTCTCGAGATAGGGGAACTGAGCAACATCGTCCCCGAGTCGGTGGAATTCTGTTTCGAGGCCTGCACCAAGGGAACCCTGCTGGACGGTGCCAAGCTGGAGATCGACCGGATTCCCGGCCGGGCCCGCTGCCACCAGTGCAATGCCGATTTTCCCGTGGCAGCCTATTACGATCCCTGCCCGAGTTGCGGAGGCTACCAGGTGGAGGTCGTTGCCGGTGAAGAGTTGAGAGTAAAAGAATTGGAGGTGGAGTAAGCCATGTGTACGACCTGCGGGTGCGGTCCCGAAGACCATCAGCACGATCACGACCATCATCACGACCACGACCATCACCACGGCCACGATCACGGCCATTCCCATAGCCATGACGGCAAGGACGGCGGGCACGACCACGGAGATGGGCACGACCACGGGCATAGCCACAGCCACGGTCATGGGCACCAGCACGGTCACAGCCATGGGCACGAACACGGCCATCACCACAAGGAAGAGCAGACGGCCTCTGCCCCGAAAACCATCAAGGTCGAATCCGACATCCTCGCCAAGAACAACCGGCTGGCTGCGCTCAACCGGGCACTCTTTAAGGAAAAGGGGGTCTTCGTCCTCAACCTGGTGAGCTCCCCCGGTTCCGGCAAGACCACCATCCTCGAGCGGACCCTGCGGGACCTCAAGGACAACTTCACCTTCAGCGTCGTCGAAGGCGACCAGCAGACCGACAACGATGCCGTCCGCATCGCTTCCACCGGCGTCCCGGTCAAGCAGATCAACACCGGTGCCGGCTGCCATCTCGATGCCCACATGGTCTGCCATGCCGTGGAACAGTTCGACCTCGAAGCCCTCGACATCCTCATGATCGAAAACGTCGGCAACCTCGTCTGCCCCGCCTCTTTCGACCTCGGCGAGCACCACAAGGTAGCCGTCCTGAGCGTCACCGAGGGCGAGGACAAGCCGATCAAGTATCCCACCATGTTCCATAACTCCGACGTCATGCTCCTCAACAAGGTCGACCTCGTTCCTCATCTCGATTTCGACGTGGAGAAGTGCAAGGCCTACGCCCGCAAGGTCAACCCGAACATCCTCATTTTCGAAGTCTCCAGCAAGACCGGCCAGGGAATGGACGCCTGGTACCAGTGGCTTGCTGCCGAGTCCGGGAAAGCACTGGCCGCGGGAAGCGATGGGCACTGACCGCCGGATCAGGATCCGGATCGAAGGGATCGTGCAGGGGGTCGGTTTCCGCCCCTTCATCTACCGGCTGGCCACTTCCCGTTCGCTGTCCGGCTGGGTGATGAACACCCCCTCCGGCGTCATCATCGAGGCGCAGGGGCCGGAAGTGGTGGTTGGCCGTCTGGCCGAGGAGATCCCACCCCTCGCTCCGCCGCTTGCCCGCATCGACCGTTCGTCCGTCGAGGAGATCGCCTGCGAGGAAGAGAAGGGATTCTCCATCCGGGAAAGCGGCGGCGACGGAACCGATGTCCAGATTTCCCCCGACTGCGACGTTTGCCCCGACTGTTTGACCGAGCTTTTCGATCCCGCCGGCCGTCGCTACCGCTATCCGTTCATCAATTGCACCAACTGTGGCCCCCGCTACTCGATCATCAAGGGGGTCCCCTACGACCGGCCCCTCACCACCATGGCTCCCTTCGTCATGTGCGAGGCATGCCGGGCCGAGTACGAGGATCCCGCCAACCGCCGGTTCCACGCCCAGCCAAACGCCTGCCCGGTCTGCGGCCCTACCCTCTCACTGGCCGATCGTGACGGAAACCCCGCGGAGGGGAACCCGCTCGACAAAGCCATCGACCTCCTCAAGGACGGAAAGATCCTGGCCATCAAGGGGCTGGGGGGATACCACCTCGCGGTCGACGCCACCAACGAGGCGGCGGTGCGCGAATTGCGGAACCGTAAAAAGCGGGACGACAAGCCGTTCGCCCTGATGGCACCCGACCTCGCCGCGGTTGCCCAGCTCGCGGTCTTCGACGACACGGAACGAAAGCTCCTGGAGGGTCCCGAACGCCCCATCGTGCTCCTCAAGAAGCGGGAGGGGAACAGCATCGCCCCGCAGGTGGCTCCGACCAACGGCTACTTCGGCATCATGCTCCCCTACACCCCGCTGCACCACCTGCTGCTTAGGGGGAACTTCAGAGCCCTGGTCATGACCAGCGGCAACCTCTCCGACGAGCCAATCTGCTACCGCGACGACGATGCCCGGGAACGGCTGAAGGGACTGGCGGATTTTTTTCTCCTCCACAACCGCGAGATCCAGACCAGGACCGACGACTCCGTCATCAGGGTCTTCAGGGGAAATCCCATCTTCCTGAGGCGCTCCCGGGGATACGCCCCCCGCGGGATCACCGTTCCTCCCCTTCCCCGCAACGTGCTGGCGGTGGGGGCCGAGCTCAAAGGTGCCGTCTGCCTGGCCCGGAGCGGGAAAGCCTTCCTGAGCCAGCACATCGGCGACCTCGGCAATGCCGCCACCCTGGCCTCCCTCGAGGAGACCGTCCTTCACCTGGAGCGGATCCTGAAAATCACCCCGGAGGTGGTGGCCCACGATCTCCATCCCGACTACCTCTCCACCGCCTACGCCCACTCCCGCCAGGAAATCGCCAAGGTTGGCGTCCAGCACCACCACGCCCATCTCGCCTCCTGCCTGGCTGAAAACCGCGTGGAGGGAGAGGCGATCGGCGTCATCCTGGACGGCACCGGGTACGGAACGGACGGGACCATATGGGGAGGCGAGTTCCTCATCGGGGACTACTCGCACTTCGAGCGCAAAGGCAATTTCGTTACCCAGCCCCTTCCCGGCGGTGACGCCGCGGTCAAGGAGCCGTACCGGATGGCCCTCTCCTACCTCTACGGCATTTATGGCGAATCGGTCTTCGATCTGCCGCTCGCCTGCGTGCAGCGGGTCCCCGGTCTGGAGCGGAAGCTCTTTCTGAGGATGCTGGAGCGCGGGATCAATTCGCCCCTCACCTCCAGTTGCGGAAGGCTTTTCGACGCGGTTTCCTCGCTGATCGGCCTGCGGCACCGCGTCGCCTTCGAGGGACAGGCCGCCATCGAACTGGAAGCGGTGGCGGAATCGTCCCAATGGGATGGCTGCTATCGCTACCAGGTAACCCTCTTCCAGGGGCGCTACCTGGTCGACTTTTCCCCGATGATCCGCCAGATAGTGGACGATACCGCTTCCGGCAGGCCGGTGGCCGATATCGCCCGCGGCTTCCATAACACGCTGGCGGACGTCATCTCGGAGACCTGCTGGGCCATCCGCCAGGAAACCAAAATCGGCCGGGTCGCCCTCTCCGGCGGAGTGTTCCAGAACAAGCTTTTGACCGAGGGGATATGCTCCCTCCTTTCAGAGAACGGTTTCGAGGTATTCACCCAACGCCTGGCCCCTCCCAACGACGGCGGCATCGCCCTGGGGCAGGCCATGATTGCAGCAAGGAGTTTCGAATGTGCTTAGCGGTACCGATGAAGGTGGTGAGCATCAACGACGATATGGCGGTTGCCGAGGTTGACGGCGTCAAGCGGGAGGCGAGCCTGATGATGCTGAGCGAGGAGGCCAAGGTGGGGGATTACCTCCTGATCCATGCCGGCTTCGCCATCAGCAAACTCGACGAGCAGGAGGCGCTGGAAACCCTCTCCCTCATGCGCGAGTGCCTCGATTTGGGAGTGGAGCCGACATGATCGATCTCTCCCAATTCCGCAGCAAGGAATATGTGAAGGGGCTCGCGGCCAGGATCGGGGAGATGGCGGCGGGAACCGGCAAGACCATGACCTTCATGGAGGTCTGCGGCACCCACACGATGTCGATCTACCAGTACGGGATCCGCTCCCTGCTCCCCGCCAACGTGAAGCTCATCTCCGGCCCCGGCTGCCCGGTCTGCGTCACCCCGGTCGGCTACGTCGACCAGGCCGTCGCCTACGCCCGCCGCCCCGGCACCGTGGTGGCGACCTTCGGCGACATGATCAGGGTGCCCGGATCGACCTCGAGCCTCATGCAGGAGCGCGCCAAGGGAGCCGACATCCGCGTCGTCTATTCGCCGCTCGACGCAGTGGAGCTGGCGGCCAAGAACCCGGACAAGCAGGTGGTATTCCTCGGCGTCGGCTTCGAGACCACCGCGCCCACTATCGCTGGCAGCATCATCGTGGCGGCCCGGCGCGGCCTCACCAACTACTTCGTGCTGGCCTCCCACAAGACCATGCCGACCCCGATGGAGGTGCTCTCCGCCGATCCCGATCTCGGCATCGACGGCTACCTCTGTCCGGCCCACGTGAGCGCCATCATCGGCGCCAACGCCTACCGTTTCCTCACCGCAAAGCACGGCATCCCCTGCGTGGCCACCGGCTTCGAACCGGCCGACGTCATGCATGGAGTCGAGATGCTGGTGAAGCAGAGAGTCGAGGGACGAAGCGAGGTGGAGATCCAGTACAGCCGCTTCGTGACCTGGGAAGGGAACGTGAAGGCCCAGCAGGTACTGAAGGAGGTCTTCACCCCTACCGATGCCGCCTGGCGCGGTATCGGCGTGATTCCCGGCAGCGGGCTGGAGATTTCCGCACAGTACCAAGCCTTCGACGCCACCCGGGCCATACCGGTCGAGGTGGAGGAACCGCGGGAGCCGAAAGGCTGCCAGTGCGGCGAGGTCCTGAAGGGGAAGCTTTCCCCGTTCGAATGCCCCCTCTTCGGCAAGCTCTGCACCCCCGAGGCACCGGTGGGCGCCTGCATGGTCTCCTCCGAAGGAAGCTGCGCCGCCGCCTACAAGTACGGCCGCACGGAATAATTACTCCCCCCTTGTCAAAGGGGGGGACTTAAGGAGCGCACCTTGGACAACGATCTCATCCTGCTCGGTCACGGCAGCGGCGGGAAACTCTCCCACCAGTTGCTGGACGACCTGATCATCCCCACCCTTTCCGGTATTCCGCAGTCGGCCCAGAACGACGCCGCTGTGCTGGCGGTGAACGGAGAGCGGCTGGCCTTCACCACCGACTCCTACGTGGTCGATCCGATCTTCTTCCCCGGCGGCAACATCGGCGACCTCGCCATCAACGGCACCGTCAACGACCTCTCCATGGTCGGAGCGGAGCCGCTCGCCATCAGCGTGGGGCTGATCCTCGAGGAAGGGTTCAGCAAAACGGAGCTCGCCAGGATCCTCGCCTCCATGCGGGAGGCGGCGGAAGCGGCGGGGGTCTCCATCGTGGCGGGGGACACCAAGGTCGTGCCGCGCGGCAAGGCTGACAAGATCTTCATCAACACCTCGGGGATCGGCGTCCTGCGAGTTCCCTTCGGGATCACCGGGGACAACGCGAAGCCCGGGGACCGGATCATCGTGAACGGCACCATCGGCGACCACGGCATCGCGGTCATGGCCAAGCGGGAAGGTCTCGACCTCGACGTCGACATCACCACCGACAGCGCCGCCTTGAACGGCCTGGTAGCCGAGATCATCGACGAGGCGGGTGAAGCGGTCCATGTCCTGCGGGACCCGACCCGTGGCGGGGTGGCTACCACCCTGAAAGAGATCGCGCTCCAGTCCGGGGTGACGCTCACCCTGGACGAGGAAAGCCTCCCCCTGAAGCCGGCCGTGAAGGGAGTCTGCGCGGTGCTCGGGCTGGATCCCCTCTACGTCGCCAACGAAGGGAAGCTCTTGGCCATCGTGGCCCCCGAGGTGGCAGACCGGGTCCTTGAGCGGATGCGGAAACACCCGCTCGGGAAGGATGCGGCGGTCATCGGGGAAGTCACCGCGGCCGGGACCGGACGGCTCCAGATGGTCACCTCGATAGGCGGCACCCGCGCCGTCGACATGCTCTCCGGCGAGCAACTCCCCCGGATCTGCTGATCCCCCCCCCCCGCAGCCGGCAAAAGCCCTCCTGGCATCCCCCAGGGGGGCTTTTTGGTTTGAGAAATATTCGTTGTATCACTAGGGAGTTGACATCTCCCTCGGCAGAATTTACAGTTCACCTTTACTTGTTTCCACCGCCACATTTCCACACAAAGGCGCCACGCAATGACGACCAAACGCACCGCCCTCACCGTCCTCACCGCCATCGTAGTCTTTTCCTTGCTGATCGTGCTGCTGGTCCCGATGATCCGCCACCTGGGAGGCGGGGGGCGAAGCGACGCCGAATATCTCAACATGTTCAAGGAAGTGGTCGAGATAGTGCGGACGAGCTATGTCGACAAGGTCGACGACAAGAAGCTGATGACCGGCGCCATCAACGGAATGCTGGCTGCCCTCGACCCGCACAGCGTCTACCTTCCCCTCACCGACTACACCGAAATGAAGGTCCACATGGCAGGGGAGTTCGGCGGCCTGGGGATCCAGCTGGAGATGATCGAGGGGAAACTGATCGTGAACGCTCCCATCGAGGACACCCCGGCTTTCCGGGCGGGGATCCAGGCGGGCGACCAGATCGTCAAGATCGACAACAAGTTCGTCAAGGGTCTCAAGATCGACGAGTGCGTGAGCCGCATGAGGGGGACTCCGGGAACCAAGGTGACCCTCACCATCCTCCGCAAAGACAGCCCTCCCCTGACCTTCCCGCTCATCAGGGCCATCATCAAAACCAAGAGCCTCAAGGCCAAGCTTCTGGAACAGGGGTACGGATACATCAGGATCTCCGAATTCCAGGAGCACACCGGCGAGGATTTCCGGCACGCGCTGGAGACGCTGAAAGCCGACAACGGTGCGCCGCTCTCGGGGCTGATCCTCGACCTCCGCTACAACCCCGGCGGCCTCGTCGACCAGGCGGTCATGGTGGCCGATCGCTTCATCGGCGAAGGGCTCAACACCGACGGGCTCATCGTCACCACCAAAGGGCGCGAAGAAGCCTCCCAGCGCAGCATGATGGCCTACGTCGGCGAGAAGGAACCGCACTACCCGATGGTCGTGCTGATCAACGGCGGCTCCGCCTCCGCCTCCGAGATCGTGGCCGGTGCGCTCCAGGACCACAAACGCGCCGTGATCATGGGAACCCAGAGCTTCGGCAAGGGGAGCGTGCAGTCGATCATCACGCTGCCTAACGGCGACGGCCTGAAGCTGACCACCGCGCGCTACTACACCCCGAGCGGCCGCTCGATCCAGGCCAAGGGGATCAAGCCGGACATCGTGGTGGAGTTCCAGCGCAAGCCGGCCAAGCCGGTCAAAGAGCACGACAAGGACGACGACCTGCGCGAGCAGGACCTCGAGGGTCACATGTCGGCTCCGGCGGATGACCAGACGAAGACGCAGGCACCGGCCAAGGAGCCCGCCGATCCGCACAAAAATCTGAAGCTCGTAAAGCCCATCCCGCACGGGACCATTGCGGATATCGATATCGCCAAGGCGGACAACCAGGTTGCCCGCGCGCTGGACCTCCTCAAAGGGGTCAACCTGCTGAAGGCTACCGGGCGTTGATCTCCTCCGGAACGTGCACCACCGGTGCATCCATCCATCCGACTTCCTCCCCTCGCCCTGAAGGGGAGGGAGTTTCCACTCCCCGGCAGGGCAACCTGTTGGCAGTGCTGGGACCGACGGCGTCGGGAAAGACCAGGCTGGCAGTGGAGCTCGCCGAACGGCTGAACGGCGAGATCATCTCCGCCGATTCCCGCCAGGTCTTCCGCGGCATGGATCTCGGCACCGGTAAAGATCTGCACGAATACCGCGGCGTTCCCTACCACCTGATCGACATCCTTCCCGCCGGCGAGGAGTTCAACCTCTTCCGCTTCCAAAGCCATTTTCTCGACGCCTTTCACGATATCTCGCACCGGGGGCGGCTGCCGATCCTCGCTGGCGGGACCGGGATGTACCTGGACTGCGTTTTGCGCGGCTACCGGCTGATCGAGGTCCCGGAGAATGCCGCCCTGCGCGCCGAGCTCGCGGGGATGCCGATGGACGAGATGGCCCGGCGGCTGCGGCTTGCGAACCCGAACCTCCACAACACCACCGATCTGACCGAGCGGGAGCGCCTGGTCCGCGCGATCGAGATCGCCGAGCATACGGTCGAAGGGGAGGAAAGCTGGCCGGATATTAGGCCGCTGGTGCTGGGGATCAGGTGGGAGCGTACCAGGATCCGGGAACGGATCACCGCCCGGCTCAAGGAACGGCTGGAATCGGGGATGATCGAGGAGGTGGAGCGGCTGGTGGACAAGGGTGCATCGTGGGAGCGGCTCGATTACTACGGACTCGAGTACCGCTACGTGGCGCGCTATCTCAAGGGTGAGCTGACCCGGAACGACATGTTCCAGAAGCTCAACGCCGCCATCCATGATTTCGCCAAGAAGCAGGAGAACTGGTTCAAGAGGATGGAGAAGCATGGGGTAACCATCCACTGGGTGGACGGCGCGGGCGATCCCCTGGCCGAAGCGATGGAAATCGTCTCGACGGGGATCCCCTTCCCCCTTGAGGGGAAGCGCTAGGGTGAGGGGGAGGCCGGCTTCGGTACGGTGTGGATGCTGCCCCCACTCGCTCGCCCTCTCCCTCCAGGGGAGGGGGAAGATAGTTAAATGTTGACGCAAACAGTGTGGTATGTTACGAGATAATCCTTGACGATTACGCTGGGCGTACATCGAAACACAAAACCGGGGAGGCACGCCGATGTTTAAGACTCTCAAGGCGGACATCAGGGCCGTATTTGACAGGGATCCTGCAGCACGCAGCACGCTGGAAGTGATCTTCTGTTACCCCGGCCTGCATGCCGTCTGGTTTCATAGAGTGGGCCACTGGTTCTGGAAGCATAATTTCTGGTTCCTCGGCCGGCTTACCTCGCACATCGGCCGCTTCCTGACCGGTATCGAGATCCACCCGGGGGCCACCATCGGCAAGGGCTTCTTCATCGACCACGGCATGGGAGTGGTCATCGGGGAGACCGCCGAGATCGGCAACAACGTGACCCTGTACCACGGCGTGACCCTGGGCGGGGTGAGCTGGGAGAAGATCAAACGCCACCCCACCCTGATGGACAACGTGGTGGTCGGCTCCGGTGCCAAGGTGCTCGGCCCCTTCACGGTCGGTAAGGATTCCAAGGTCGGCTCCAACTCGGTGGTCGTAAAAGAAGTCCCCCCCAACTCCACCGTGGTCGGTATCCCGGGGCGCGTGGTCATGGCCACCGAAAAGCCCCAGGAGAAGATGGACCTCGAGCATGGCAAGATGCCGGACCCGGAAGCGAAAGCCATCTCCTGCCTCTTTGATCAGATCAGGGAGCTGGAGAGGAAATACACCGCTCTGGCCAAGGAACACGAGGCCCTGAAACAGAAGATGGAAGGAACCGGAGCCTGACGAAAATTTTTCATCAATTTCCTCAGTGACAGAAACGGCGGCCGGAGTGTAATATACCTCCGGCCGCGTTCTATTTATCCCGACGCCGCTTTACTACTCCTGCCAAGAGATCCGCACCCTTTATGACCAAAAAGATCGCCATAAGCACCCTCGGTTGCAAGATCAACCAGTTCGAATCCGCCGCTATGACTGAAGCGCTCGCCAAGGAGGGATACGAAATCGTCCCCTTCTCCGAGCGGGCCGACATCTACGTGGTCAACAGCTGCACCGTAACGGCCAAGACCGACGCCGAGTCCCGACGCCTGATCCGGCGCGCCTCGCGGCAGAACGCGGAGGCACGCGTGGTGGTGACCGGCTGCTACGCCCAGATGTCCGCCGAAGAGCTCCTCCAGACGCCGGGAGTCAACCTGATCCTTGGAAACAGCGAGAAGAAGGACATCGTCTCCCTCTTGGCCGAGATCGGTGACGAGCCGAAGGCGGTGGTTTCCGACATCTCGCAGAGGACCACCGGTGAAGGCGCCAGGCTCGAGAGCTTCGCCGAGCACACCCGCGCCTTTCTCCAGGTGCAAAACGGCTGCGACGCCCGCTGCGCCTACTGCATCGTTCCCTTCGCACGCGGTGCCAGCCGGAGTGTCACTCCCGAGGAAACGCTCGGGGCCATCGCATCCTTTGTCGAGCAGGGATTCAAGGAGGTCGTGCTGACGGGCATCCACCTGGGCGCCTACGGCCTCGACCTCACCCCGAAGACCGGCCTCCTCCAGCTCATGGAGAAGGTGGAGGAAGCCGCCCTGGTTCCCCGCCTGAGGGTGGGATCGGTGGAGCCGACCGAAGTCCCGCAGGAGACGATCGACTTCCTCTCCCGCTCCAGCATCGTCTGTCCGCACATCCACCTCCCGCTCCAAAGCGGCTCGGACAGCGTGCTGGCCCGCATGAACCGCGGCTACGATACCGCCCTTTACCGGAGCGTGGTCGAGTCGCTGGTCAAAGCGGTCCCCGGCATCTTCATCGGCGCCGACGTCATCGTCGGCTTCCCGGGCGAGACCGGGGAAGAGTTCGAGGAAACCTACCGGTTCATCGATTCCCTCCCGCTGGCCGCCCTGCACGTTTTCCCCTTCTCGGTGCGCCCCGGCACCGCCGCCGCCGGCATGAAGCAGCAGGTGAATCCGAAACTCATCAAAGAGCGCGGCGAGGCACTGCGCCTTCTGTCAGAGAAAAAACTGAGTCAGTATGCCGCCGGTTTCGTAGGGAAGGAACTCAAGGTATTGATGCAGAAGGACGCCGGGGGGAAAAAGGGATTGTCGAGGAACTACCTCTCCGTCCTGGTCGAGAACGGGGCAGGACGCGTCAATGAGGAACTCTCCGTGCTGATCACCGGCTCAAACGGTGGGGAACTGACGGGAAGGGTCGCCGAGTAGCACCATCCAGGGAAGGAATCAAAGTGTGAAGGTAACCGTCGCGCCCTTGCCCGGTTCGGCCTCGGCCTTGACCTCGCCGCCGTGCTTGTTGACGATCCTCTTCACGATGGCGAGCCCCATACCCACACCGGGAAACTCCTGCTGGCTGTGCAGCCTCTGGAAGGGGGCGAAAAGCTTTTCGGCGTAGGCGGGATCGAACCCGACCCCGTTGTCGCGCACCGCGTAGGCCGGGCGTCCGTCCCATTCGGTGACGAATAATTCCACTCTCGGCTGTTCCACCGGCGCCGTGAAGGCCCAGGCGTTCGCCAGGAGTTTCTCGAGCACCGTCTTGATCATCTTGTAGTCCGCCTTGACCTCCACCTTTTCGGGCGCCACCAGCTCGACCTTCCTCTCGGGATACTGCTTGGCAAGCTCCCCTCCCACCTCCAGCGCCAGCGCCGTGAGATCCACATTATCCCTCAACACCTTTGCACGGCCGACCCGGGAGAGCTCCAAAAGCCCGTCGATCATGTCGAACATCCGGCGGCAGGACTTCTGGATGCGGTCCAGGTATTCGTTCCCGGTACTGTTCAGCTTTTCGGCGAACTCGTCGGAAAGCGCCTGGCTGAAGCCGTCGATGTGCCGAAGCGGCGCCCGGAGGTCGTGGGAGACTGAATAGCTGAAGATCTCCAGGTCCTTCTGGGAGGCCTCCAACTGGCCGGTCCGCTCCATGACCCGCTTCTCCAGCTCCTCGTTGAGACGCTTCAGGCTGTCATTGGCATCGGAGAGATCCCTCACCCGCTCCTCGAGCTTGCCCGCGACGATCTGGCAGTAATTCCTGAGGAATTCCTCTTCCTTCAGCGCCTCGTCCCCCCCACCGCTCTCCGCCCCCGGCGGAATGGTCAGCGCCCTCCCCACCTCTTCCCACAGTTCATCGGGCCCCTTGGGCTTTTCCAGAAAGGCACGGGCACCCATGGCCAGGGCGAGGTCGGCCTCCTTGGAGCCGGTGTAGACCGATGAATAGAAAACGAAGGGGGTCGATCGGAGGTCGGGATGCTTCTTGAGCTCGTGGAGAAACTGAAAGCCATCCATGATGGGCATCAGGCAATCGGAGATGATGAGGTCGGGCTTTTCGGCAGCGGCGATTTCCAGCCCCTGGCGGCCGTTGGAGGCCTCGAAGACTTGGCAACCGTGCCATTCGAAGTTGAAGCGAATCACCTTGCGGTCACTGCGGGAGTCATCGACGACAAGCACCTTCATACTTCCACTCCCTCTCAGGTTACAACAACAGCGGATCAGCCAGAACCTCGCGCGAAATCTATCTTATGATACCACGGAAATATTTCTTGTCGTTCTCATGATTCCCTCTCAGTCACAGCCAGGTTTCCCATAAGGTGGCCAGGCATCGAAAACCCCTTTGAGGAGCTCGGGCCAGAATCAAATCCCCCCTGTCCCCCCTTTTGCAAAGAGGGGAACGCGAGGCCTGCTATTCCGGATCAGGGGGAGGATGGGGTGCTGCGCCGCACGAAGTACTTACCAAGCTCCAATACCGGTGCCACCGATACCGCGGTCAACACGATCATCCCCCAGTCCGCTAACGAAAGGGGGTAACTCCCGAACGCTTCCCGCAGTGCCGGGAGATAGATCACCACCAGCAGCAGGAGAAATTCCCACACCACCGCCGCGTTCAGCCACCGATTGGCGAACGGACGCCTGAGCACCGAATGACGGTCCGACCGGAAGTTGTATGCCTTGACCAGCTGAATCAGCACCAGGGAAACGAAGGTGACCATCATCGCCTCGGCGAGCGACCGGCCCGACCACCGGGCCCAGAGAAAGAGGAAGAGATTGGCCACGGTCGACCAGATGCCCCCCAGCAGGATCAGGAAGGTCACCGGCCTCGTGAAGATCCCCCCCGCCGCCTTGCGGGGCGGGCGGCGCATGAGGCCGGGATCGGCGGGATCGACCGCCAGCGCCAGGGCGGGAAGGCCGTCGGTGGCGAGGTTCACGTAGAGAAGCTGCACCGCGCTCAGGGGGAGCGGCAAACCGAGGAGCTGGGTGACCGCCACCAGAAGGATCTCGCCGGTGTTGGAGGAGAGGAGGTACATCAGGTACTTCTTGATGTTGTCGAAGATCCCCCTCCCCTCCTCGACCGCCGCCACGATGGAGGCGAAGTTGTCGTCGGTAAGGGTCATGGCCGCCGCCTCCCTGCTCACCTCGGTCCCCCCGATCCCCATGGCGATACCGATATCGGCCTTCTTCAAGGCAGGCGCGTCGTTGACCCCGTCGCCGGTCATCGCCACCACTTCCCCCTTCTTCTGGAGGGCGGTTACCACCCGCAGTTTGTCGGCCGGCGAGACGCGGGCGAAGACGTCGATCCCTTCCACCTCCCGCTCCAGCTGGGCGTCGTCCATGGCGGCGAGCTCCTTGCCGGTCACCACCCTCCCCTCGGCCAGGATTCCCAGCTCGCGCGCCACCGCCGCCGCGGTCACCGGATGATCGCCGGTGATCATCACGGGCCGTATCGCGGCCCTGCGGCAAGTGGCCACCGCCCCGACGGCTTCGGGGCGCGGGGGATCGTTGATCCCGGCCAGGCCGAGAAAGAGCATCCCACGCTCGGCCTCGATCCGGTTAGTGGCCGACTTGGAGGCGACCGCCAGCACCCGGAGACCGACCGAGGCCATCGCGTTGGCGGTGTCCAGCACGCGGACGCGCTCCTCCGCATCGAGCGGACGCTCGCCGGCACCGGAAAGAATCCGGTTGCACCCCGCCAGGATGACCTCGGCGGCGCCCTTGGCGCAGGCGAAGAGCCCGACCCCGCCCTCGTGGAGGGTGGTCATCCGCTTGCTCTCCGACGAGAAGGGGATCTCGTCCACCCGCGGCCAGGCGGTCGCCAGCGCCGGCTTATCCACGCCACCCTTGGCAGCGGCAGCTACCAGGGCGGCTTCGGTGGGATCCCCCCAGGCCACCCAGCTCTTCTGCACCGGGTCGAAACGGCATTCGGCATCGCTCGCGAGGACC
The DNA here is from genome assembly GCF_023652955.1 of Geomonas sp. Red32. Taxonomy (GTDB): domain Bacteria; phylum Desulfobacterota; class Desulfuromonadia; order Geobacterales; family Geobacteraceae; genus Geomonas. Next base: position 350,353 of record NZ_JAKLOY010000002.1, read on the forward strand.
GCGGCTTCGAGCAACCGGGCGAGCGCCGGGAAGAGCTCCACCTTCCTTCCGCCGACCCCGAAACCTCCCTCCGGGGCATAACCGATCCCCGACACATCTACCGTGGTGCCCCCCACCCAGATCCGGCGGACGGTCATTTCGTCCCGGGTGAGGGTCCCGGTCTTGTCGGAACAGATGACGGTCGTGGCGCCGAGAGTCTCCACCGCGGCGAGCCGCCGCATCAGGGCGTGCCGCCGGACCATCCGCTGGACGCCGAGGGCGAGCGAAATGGTGACCACCGCGGGAAGCGCCTCGGGAACCACGGCAACCGCGAGGGCGATCCCGAAGATCACCATCTTCATCAGCGGCTCCCCGCGCAAGATCCCCAGCAGCGCGATGACCACGACACCGGCCACCGCCGCCCGGGCAAGGAGGGCCCCCACCCGGTCCAGGTTCTCCTGCAAAGGGGTCCGCCCCGCCTCGATCCCGGCCAGCATCCCCGCAATGGCCCCGAACTCGGTAGCCATGCCGGTGGCGACCACCAATCCCCTCCCCCGTCCGTAACTGATGATGGTACCGGCGTAGGCCATGTTCACCCGCTCGGCCAGGGATGCCCCTTCCTCGAGCGGGAAGACGAACTTGTCGACCGATGCCGATTCCCCGGTAAGCACCGACTCCTCCGCCCGCAGGTTGAACGACTCCACCAACCGGAGGTCGGCCGGTACACGATCGCCCGCCCTCAGTACCACCAGGTCCCCCGGCACCAGTTCGGCGACCGGGAGTTCCCGCTCGGTGCCGCATCGGACAACGAGCGCGGAGGGAGCGGCCAGCTTTCGCAGCGCCTCGATGGCCCGTCCGGCCCGGTACTCCTGCACAAAACCGAGCAGGGCCGCGAAGAAGACAATGACGCCGATGGTGATGGCCTCGACCGTGTGGCCGAGAAAGAGGGAGAGGAGGCAGGCGATCAGGAGGATGGCGATGAGGACGTTCTTGAACTGCGCCGCCAGCAGGCCAAGCGGGGAGACGGGGCGCGGGGGGGCGAGGATGTTCGGCCCGTGCAGGGAAAGGCGCGAGCGGGCCTCGTCATCGGTGAGACCGGCGGCGGACGACCCGGCCGTGGAATAAACGGCATCCAGCGGCAGGGCGTGCCAGGGTGAAGATGGATCGGGGCGCAAGGAAGCCATAGCTAACTCCTCTTTTGCCACGTTTCCCACGGGGAAGAAGGATGGAGGTACCCGGTTTAGTTACTGTGCGAGCCGCTTCAATACCTGCTGCAGCTTGCGAAGCTCTTCTCCGTAGCCGGCCCAGTCCCCCTGGCGCTGGAGATTGGTGGCCCGCTCGTAGATAGCCATCGCCTCACGGGCCAGCTGCTGGGCCGACTGCGGCGGGCCTGCGGCGGCCGGAGCGGCCTGGGCGGAGGAAGCCGGTGGCGCCTCGCCGGCGATCTTGCCGCCGAAGATCTTCTGCAGGGCAAGCTCCAGGGTCTGCTCCATGACCACGTCGTCCCCGTAGGCGACGATCACCCGCCGCAACTCGGGAAGCCCCCCCTTCTCGGCCACCAGGTAAAGGGGCTGCACGTAGAGGAGCGACTTCTCGATCGGGATCACCAGCATGCTCCCGCGGATCACCTCGGAGCCGCGCTGGTTCCAGAGGGTGAGCTGCTGGGAGATCAAGGCGTCCTGGTTGATGCGGGCATCGATCTGCTTCGGGCCGTAGATCAGGCGGTCGCGCGGGAAGGTGTAGGCCATGATCTTGCCGTAGTTGTCGCCGTCGCAGCGGGCGGTGAGCCAGGCCGCCAGGTTGTCGCGTTTGGAGGGGGTGAAGGGAAGGAGGAGGATGTACTCTTCGCTCTTCTCTCCCGGAAGCTTCATGACCGTGTAGTACGGCTCCAGCTGCTTATCGCCCATTACCGGGATCTCCCAGAGGTTCTCCTTGTTGTAGAAGACTTTGGGATCGGTCATGTGGTAGGAGGCGAAGACGGAGGCCTGCAAGAGGAGGAACTGGTGCGGATAGCGGACGTGGCGCCGCAGGTCCTCGGGCATGGCGGAGGCGGGTTTGAAGAGGCCGGGATAGATGCGGGAATAGACCTTGGCCATGACGTCAGAGGGATCGTACAGGTAGAAGGTCACCTTGCCGTCGTAGGCATCGATGCTGACCTTTACCGAGTTCCTCATGTAGTTGATCCCCCCCTTCAAGGGGTTGGAGTACGGGAGCCGGTCCGAATAGGTGTAGGCGTCGATCATCCAGGTGAGCCCGCCGGAGCCGTTCACGACCAGGTAGGGATCGTTGTCGAAGCGCAGAAAGGGCGCCAGGGTGCGGACCCGCTCGAGGATGTTGCGGTAATAGAGGATCCGGCTCTGCGGCGTGATGTCGGAGGAGAGGAGCAGCTTGTCGGACTTGAAGCGGGCGGCGAAGAGCGCCTTGCGGGCCAGGGAATGGATGGAGACGCCCCCTTTCCCGCTGTAGGTGGTGTTGATGTTCCCGGTGGCGGTCGGGTAGCTGAATTCGGGGACCTTGGTGCGGACCACCACGTAGTCGTTGGAGAGTTCGCCGTAGTAGATCTCCGGGCGGGTCACCTTGATGTCGGCCAGGCTGACCGGCGGGATGTCTTTCAGGAAGAACTCGGGGAGCCCTTCCTTGCTGATCCTGCTGACCGGCCCCATGGTGAGGCCGTTGCCGTGGGTGAAGATCAGCCGCTCGTTGATCCAGTTGCGGCTTGGGAGGTCGTTGTAGGAAAGCTCGCGCGGCGAGAGCATCACCTGGGTATAGCGGCCGTTGACCAGGTAGCGGTCGTTATCGACATCGAAGAAGCGGTAGTAGGTACGGATCTGCTGCAGCTGGCTGTAGGTCTTCAAAAGGGGCTCGGTGTCCCAGAGCCGGATGTTCTTGATGGTCGCCTGGTTGGCGGTGATGTCGGCGGCGGAGAGCTTAAGATCGACGTCGAAGGGGATGGTCTGTATCTTCTCCAAGTCGTACCCCATGCGGGTGAACTTGATGCTGTTCTTGATGTAGGGGGTCTCCAGGTCGAGCTCGTTGGGGGCGACCTTGAACTTCTGCAAAAGGCTCGGATAGAGGGCCACTCCCAGCAGGTAGGCACCGAAGATCACCACCGGGGGAGCCACGGTGAGGCGCCAGTTATTCTTCCAGAGGCCGGCCGCGAAGACGGCACCGGCAATGGGAGCAAGAACGGTCAAGGCACGGAAGGTGACCAGGCGGGCGTTGACGTCGGTATAGCCCGCCCCGTGGAAGCTCCCGGTCCCGCCCAGGAGGAGCTCGAAGCCGTCCAGGAAGAAGCCGAAGCCGAGGTTCAGGCCGTACAGGAAGGCGAGCACGGCGAGGTGCTTACGAAGCTTCGGGTCGAGGACCGCCCCCTGCGGGGTGATCGAGATCCCGCCCCGGAGGTAGTACATGGCGGCGACCAGCAGCGCGGCAAGCGGGAAGAGGCCGCCCAGCATGCCGTGGATCGCCTCCAGAAGCGGGAGGGAGAAAAGGTAGAAGCCGACATCCTGCCCGAGCACCGGGTCCGGCGTCCCCACCGTGATGCCGTTAAGGAAAAGGAGCGCCTCGCGCCATTGGGCAGCACCCCAGTTCCCCGCCATCAGGGCCAGCAGGAAGCAGATCAGGATGCTGACCGGCTTGATCAGGTGGGCGGCCTGGTCGGCCCGCAGCTGGTAGACGTTCCCCCCCTGGCGGTGGATACGGGTTACGTTGGCGGTGGCGTGAAAGGCAAAGTGGAGATTGGTCAGCAGGAAGAAGAGAAAGAACAGCCCGCAGGAGAGCCCGGAGGCGGCCTGGGCGGCGATGTTGGTCTTGAGGATGGAGAGAAAGCCGGTCTCGGTGAAGAAGAGCCAGTCGGTGTAGAAGTTAACCAGCAACGAGAAGGAGGGAACCAGTACGAACAGAATCAGCAGCAGTAGGATGAAGGGCTTGTTCTTGAGCATCTGGGTCCCCATTGGATGTTTTTAGCAGAGTTCTTCTAATAGTATCACGGCTTAATGCCAATGCACTATGAGAGAATGCCCTAATCGAGGAATGGATTCACATTCACAGCGGCAGACGGGTACTGAGGAAATTCATGGCGAAATAGACGAAGCTGTAGGCGCCGCAGGTACCGGCCACGTGACAGGCGAGCGTCACGGCGGGATTGCGTACTTTCCAGGCGACCGGTATGAGCAGAAAGGACATCAGGGCGTAGAGAAGAAGGGTCACCAGCGAGGCGGCCACCGCCGGGCCTGCCCAGCGGTACACGACATCGGCGGCGGTAAGAAAGAGAGTGGCGGCGGCTGCCCAGCACAGCATCCGCCTCATCCCGCCCCTGATTCCGAACCAGAAGGCGAACAGCCAGCCTGCAGTCTTGACGAGCATCAGCAGATAGATCATGGGGCGCCTCCTGTGTCAGTCCGGCCGATTCCTGTGTCGCCGATCCTGGAGTATGACCACCCTCCCCTGCAATAGCTTCAATAGTACCACCAAGGTCTCCCTACGGCAGATACCGCACCCGGTCCTTGAGCGTGCGGTAGGCCAGCAGGTACAGGGCGGCGTTCCAGGACTGGCGCGCCATCCCCATCGGCTCGCCGGTTTCCCCGTGCAGCCATTCGTTGAACTCCCACCCGTTGATCCGGCAGGCGGCCGCCATCGCCTCCAGCTCCTCCCACGCCTCCCGCGTCTGGCCGAGCCTGGCCAGCAGGAGTATCCAGAAGCCCCCCACGAAGGGCCAGATGCCGCCGTTATGGTACTGCCAGGGGAGGTTCTGGCGATGGCGCCCCATGTAGGCCCGCCAGGCGGGGTTTCCCCAGGCGATCGGGAAACCGACCACCCGGACGGGATACGGCCGGTTCGCCTTCATCCTGACGAGCCTCCCCACCGCCTGGCAGGCCCCGGAGGGGGACCCGACACCGGCCAGGTAGGCGAGGATGTTGCCGAAGACGTCGACCTCCTCCCCCCAGGTGGAGAGGTTCACATGGCTGAGAAAAAACGGGGACGGTTTGGAGCGGTTGCGGATGTAGTGCATGAGGAGCCGGGCCCGCCGCTGTTCGGGGACTACGTTCCCGTAGGGCCAGAAGAAGAGATTGGCGAAGTCGCGGGTCTGGGGTGCCGTGGGGATGGCGTAGAGGCGCTTGGTCCAGTACCAGAGGGCGTTCGTGTAGAGGACGAAGCCCGAGCGCGGCATGATGTCCGCCCAGTCGCTCGCCTCGTTTTGCTGCAGGAGAAACCAGCTCTGATGCTCCTGGCAGAAAAGCCAGTTGAGCGCGGCGGCGATCCCGGAGGAGAGCTCGCCGGCCAGGCGCTGGCGGGGATCGAGGCGGTCCAGCAGGGAGATGGCGATCAGCCACCAGAGGGTCGCGTCGATACACCCCGCATACCAGAAATCCGCCTCGCCGGAAACCGGCCTGACGAACTTGGGGATCTGCCCGTTTCCGGCCTGGGCCGCCGCCAGCGTCAGGATACCCGCCCGCCCGGTCGCCATCAGGCCGGCATCCCCGCTGACCGCCATCCCTACGGCGCAGATGGCCACATCCCGCGCGAAGATGCTGTCATAGCTTCGTGCCGACGCCTTCTTGCTGCGGGCCGACGCCAGCACCCCTTCCGGGGTGGAATTCTCCCGCAGCAGGGCGAGCGCCTCGTCGTAACAGGCAGCGAGCAGGCCGTAATCCGGTTCCCGCATGAGGGCTCCTTGACCGGGTCTGGTTGAACCTGGCCCTGTGAGAATGGCCATACCAGAGAGATCTCGTCCAGATACTATCAAGCCAACTTTACCACACAGTAGACGAGTGCCGGACCGGCAGGAGAAAGGAATGAAAGTATCGAAGGGGAGCCGTTGAAAGTACGGGAGGGTAACAGAAACAAAGAAGGTCCCGGTCGCTATGACCCGGGACCTTCCGGTGGGGTGGGTCCGGCTGCACTCAGGGTTCGAGTGTCAGCCGTTCACGGCACAGCGCTTGAGGTTGTCAATGCAGAGCTTGCACAACTCCTCGATGTCCCTGCGCTGTTCTGGGGTAAGTCCGTCCACCTCCGGGAGATGGAAGGTCAGGTTGTCGCAAAAGCGACACAGCATACCAAGATCCAAAGTCGAACTCTGGCTCGCCATGGCATTGCTCCCTTCATACCACTGTATAAGAAAACGCTAATGCCGGAACTTACCACAGCCCTGAGAGAGAATCAATAGGTTTTTTTAAGGTTAATAGAGCGGGGGGCGGAATCTTTGCCAGTGGGGTGAAACGCTGAGAAAGTGGCTCTTCCCTGGAGGTCAGCCTCTGACAGGGCGGCGTTTCCTGGAGTGCGCCCTCCCCTCGGACTTGGCCACTCTCGAGACCCGCCCCTTACGGACGCTGCACTTTTTGGCGGAAGACTTCACCACCTTGGAGGCATGGTGCTGGACGGCTTCGCGCCGGGGCTGCACGTGCTCGGGAGCGGTATGGTGGATGTTGGTGGCGACCAGGATGCCTTCCTTCTCGTAGACCTCGATGCGTCCCGGGGGGGGAGCCGGCTCGGAGTCAACCGCGGCGGCCTCGGCAAGCAGGGCGTCGTCGTTGATCGCGAACGGGACAGTGCCGCCGTTGTAGGTAGCGGATGCCACGGTGGAGACCTCGCGGCGGAGCTGGTTGAAGCTGTGGGTATCGCGGTAGTTGACCCGCCGGGTCAGCAGGATGACGAAGAGATCCTGCTTGGGGTCGATCCAGATCGAGGAGCCGCTGTAGCCGGTATGGCCGAAGGATGCATCTGAGAAGAGGCTCCCCTTGGGGGCCGCGAAGGGAGAGTTCATGTCCCAGCCGAGCCCGCGCCAAACCTGGCCGTTACTGCACGAGTGGGGGGAGGTCATCTCGGCGACCACCTGCTCGGAGAGCACCCGCTGGTTGCCGAGGGTCCCCTTCCCCAGCATGAGCCTCGCATAGCGGGAAAGGTCGTAGGCGGAGGTGAAGAGCCCCGCGTGACCGGCAACGCCGCCAAGCCGGCGGGCATTGGGATCCTGCACCACGCCGGGGGAGTATCCCGAGGTGGGGGCGATGGAAGCCTCCATGGCGCGGGAGGGAAGGAACATGGTCTCGCGATCGCCAAGAGGGCCAAAGATCTCGTTCTGGCAGAAGGCGTCCAGGGAGCTGCCGGAGACGCGGCGGACCAGTTCGCCGAGCAGGATGAAGTTGATGTCCGCGTAGTGGAAGCGGCCGGTGGACGAGCGCCTCTCGGCGGCGGCCTTGCGGATGGCCGACTGCATCGGCTGATCGGAGGGAACCGAGACGTCGTCGAGCCCCGAGGTGTGGGTTAAGAGATGCTGTACGGTGATCTCGCTGCGGCCGGGCTGGGCGAATTCGGGGAACCAGCGGGAGATCGGGTCGGTGAGGGCGATCTTTCCCTCGTCGAGGAGCTTCATGACCGCCGGAGCGGTGGCCACCACCTTGGTCAGGGAGGCGATATCGAAGATAGTATGCTCGTCAAGCGGCGGAGAGCCGGCGGCGGAGGTGAGGTGCCCGCGTGCCGAGGTGGCGATGATCCCCTGACTGTTGCCGATGACGACCACGCCGCCGGCGATCAGGTTCTGGGCCATGGCGCGGTCAAGCAGCGCCTCCATGGTGGAAATGCGTTGCGAGGTCGACTCGAGGGGAACGGGGGTGACGGAGGCACGGGAAACCGAGGTGACCAGCAGGCTGCCAGCTATTGCGAGGGTAATGATAACGCGCACGAAACACCTACTTGATAAAGGGAACAGGGGATAGCTCTCGATCAACCCGAAGGGGAGGTAGGTGCCGGGCTCTGCATAAAGATACGCGAGCTATCGCGGTTTCCATGTGACTCAGGTCACACAATCAATCATTGGAGCGGCAGCACCTGCTCCGTTAACTCAATCTCATAATCGGCGGATTCTCTGACAGGAAGGTTTCGATCTCCGCGTTTCGACGGCTACGACCCCACCGGCCACGTCAGCAGACCTCTTTAATGGCACAGTAAATCGTGGGCCATTATATCTTCTTGGAGATAATAAGAACAGTGTTTTTTTCGATAGATACGGAAACCTAAAACAAGTGTCTCAACCCTATCGAAAGGTTGGGTCCTCTGAACTCTGCGGAGACGGCGGGAAGATGGATACGCGGAATAGCGTAATGATGGCAGGAGAAGCCAAGACAGGCCGTCCCGGTGACTGTCAGGGAGAAACCGCCGGCCCATTGACAGGCCACCTTGGTGCCGGAGAGGGAGAGTTTGTCCAAGCGGAAGATGGCCGCCGATCGGGTAAGAAAAAGCCCCGGAGTTTCCCCCGGGGCTTTGGTACGGCAAGGACTACGACCGGCTTACTTCATGCTCGGCAGGTCGTGGACGTCGAGGTGGCAGCCAAGGCATTTCGGGAACTTCTGGAGGATGCCGGCCGGGTGCGGCTGCTTGTGGCACTCGGTGCACTGCGGGATGTAGCCGTGCTTGTCGTGGTGGCACTGTGCGCAGTTCACGTTCTTATGACGGGACGGAGTCTTGCTCCACTTGCCGTAGATGACCTTGTGGCAGGAACCGCAGGTGGCAGCCGGCTCGGTAGCGGTGTAGGTGACCTTCTTCGGCTTGTGAACCGAGTGGCACTTGGTGCAGGTGGTGTAAGCCTGACCTTCGTAGTGCGGCTTGTGGCACTTGGCGCAGGAAGGCTTGAAGCCGTGGGAAGTATGGCAGCGCTCGCAGCCCAGCAGGGAGTGCTTGCTCGGGAAGGCGACGAGGTCGGCCTTGGGACCCGGGTGGCAGGTGGCGCAGGAGCTGGTCAGACGCGGGGTCATGGCGACTTTGCGCGGAGCGTGCGGATTGGCGTGGCAGGAGGAGCAGTCTTTGTTCGCCGGGCCGTGAATGTCGATGTGGCACTGCGAGCACTTCGGCATGATCTCCGCGTAGTTGGCCTTGTTCGGGTTATAAGCGTGGATCACCTTGTGGCACTGCTGGCAGTCGAAGCGGTGCTTGCCACCGTTCTCCTTGAGGGAACCGAACTGACCGGTGTGGCACTGGGCGCACTGATTCGGGGCCAGCGGAGCCGGGGTCGCGGCGTACATCTGAGCATCCACCGGGATATCCACGGTAGCGAGCTTGGCAGCGAACGCGCTGGAAGCTACCAGCAGTATCGCCACCAGCAGCAGAGTAAGGCGATTAATCTTCTTCATCTCTCCTCCCAATAACATTTTTTCTTAAAAACACGATTGACCTTAATACTACCTTCGCAAATGGTCTGTCAAGAGAGATATGTATACTGTATGCGGATTTTCCGGCCGATGCGGCAATGAATTCTACAGGTTTTGGCAAGGCACAGATAGAGGGGGCGAAGCCGGCTGTGTCGTGAACGTGATAGTTTTTTACTTAAAGAAAAGAAGACAAAAACTGTCCGATAGGAAAAGCGGGGATCTAGTGACTCGGGCTACAGCCTGATGAGGTCCTCGTGAGGAACGTCGGAGGGGTTTATGTGAATCATGACATCGCCCACGTTGGGAAAGGTCTCGAAGATGAGCCGCTTCACCTCGGTGGCGATTTCGTGGGAGCGTTTGACGGTCATCTCCGGGTCCATGTCGAGTTTAAGGTCGACAATCACGAACTGCCCGGAGTGGCGCGCCCTGATCTCGTGGACGCGGTCGACCCCGGCCACGGCACGGGCGATGTCGGCGATGGCGGTCACCATCTCCTGCTCCGGAAGGCCGTCCATCAGTTCGTGGGCCGAGGTGCGGAAGGTGTCGTAGCCGATCTTGAAGATGACCAGCGAGGTGAGACCGGCGGCGATGGGGTCCATCACCTTCACCCCTAGGTAGGCGCCGCCGACCCCGATCAGGGTGGCGATGGAGGTGATGGCGTCTTTGCGGTGGTCCTTGGCGATGGCGAGGAGAGCCGGGCTCTTCAGCTGGTCCCCCACCTGCACCGAGTACCGGTAGAGCGCTTCCTTGACTACGATGGTGACCGCCGCCGCCAGGACCGCAATGAGGGCCGGGGTAGCGTAGTCGTTTTCCACCACGGTAGTGACGGCGGAATAGAGGATCCAGGCGCCGGTGCCCCCGATGACCAGCGAGATCATGATGGCGGAGAGGCTTTCGACCTTGCCGTGGCCGTAGGGGTGGTCGGCGTCGTACGGCTTTCTCCCGACCTTGAGGGCGAAGAAGGTCATGGCGATGGCGACGAAATCGCAGGCGCTCTCGATGCCGTCGGCGAAGACCGCTTCGGAGCGGCCGTAATGACCGGCGGCGAGCTTCATTCCCATCAGGAGGAAGTTGATCCAGAATCCGACCCGCATGACCCGGTCGGCCTTGTTAAACCGCTCCCCCCTCAGCACTAGCTCTCCTCCGGACGAAGGTCCTTTACCGTCAGCTGCAGCGAGCGCTTGCCGTTCCAGTCGTTGAAACCGGCGGTGAAGACCAGGTCGATCCGCTCCCCGATGCCGGGCTCCTTCTCGGCCAGGCCGAAGCCGATGGCGTCGAAGCTTTTCCCCTGGCCGGCGATCCGCAACTTGAGGTGTCCCCCCTTCAGCACGCGGCACTCGCGCACCTCCGCCCCCTTGAGGAGGAAAGAGGGCTCCGGGTTCCCCATCCCGAACGGCTTCATCCGCTCGAGCTCGGCGGGAAGCCCCTCGTCCACCTGGGCGGGGGAGAGTTCGGCATCGTAGGGAAGGACCGGGACCAGAGCCTCGGCATCGAGGGCACCCGCGGCCGCCTCGTCGAAGCTCAGGGCGAAGCGCTCGAGCTCTTCCTCGGCGATGGAGACCCCGGCCGCGTGGCTGTGTCCTCCGTATTTGAGGAGATGATCGGCGCAGCTGCGGATGGCGTCCAGAAGGTGAAAGCTCGGGATGCTGCGGCCGGAGCCCCTTCCGGTGCCGTCCTCGAGGGCGAAGAGGATCACCGGGCGGTGGAAGAGCTCGGCGATACGGGAGGCGACGATCCCCACCACCCCGGGATGCCAGAGCTTGGAGCCGAGCACGATGCTCTTTCTCCCCCGGCAGGCCCCCTCCTTCAGCATTACCCGCGCCTCTTCCAGGGTCGCCCGCTCGATCGCCTGCCGCTCGGCGTTACTGTCGTCGAGCTGGGTGGCGATGGCCTTGGCCTTGACCGGATCGGAGGTGAGCAGCAGCTCGAGGCCGACCGCCGCGTCCTCCAGGCGCCCGGCCGCGTTGATGCGGGGGGCCAGCCGGAAGCCGACTGCGCCGCACCCCACCTCCCCCACCACGCCGGAGACATCCTTGAGCGCCCGCACCCCTACCCGGTTCCCCAGGCTCAGCTGCTTCAGGCCATAGCTCACCAGGGCGCGGTTGATCCCGAGCAAGGGGACCACGTCCGCCACCGTGCCGAGGGCGACCAGGTCGAGGTACCCGCGGATATCGGGCTCCTTCCCCTTGAGGAGCTCCTGCTCCCTCAGCCGCGACCTGAGCGCGATGACGAGGTGGAAGGCGACCCCCACCCCGGCGAGCGACTTGAAGGGATACCGGCACCCGGGCTGGAGCGGGTTGATCACGGCATAGGCGCCGGGAAGCGTATCGCCCGGCGAGTGGTGGTCGGTGATGATGAGATCGATCCCCTTCTCGCGGCAAAGTGACGCCTCGGCATGGGAGGTGATGCCGCAGTCGACGGTGATGAGGACGCTCGCCCCCCCCTCTTCCGCCGCCGTTACCCCCTGCGAGGAGAGGCCGTACCCTTCGGTCAGCCGTTTGGGTATGTAGGAAAAGGCGTCGATCCCCACCTCGCGGAAGAAACCGATCAAAAGCGCCACCGAGGTGACGCCGTCGACGTCGTAGTCCCCGTGTACGCAGACCCGGTCGCCACGGGTGAGGGCGAGGGCGAGCCTCTCCACCGCGGTCTCCATCCCGGCAAGGAGCATCGGATCGTGAAGGGTCGAGAGGGTGGGATTAAGATAGGCTTGGGCAGCGCCGGTATCGGCGATGCCGCGGTTGGCGAGGAGCCGGGCCATGAGGGGGGAGACCCCGGAAGCGGCAACCCGCTCCGAAGCCCCCGGTTCCGCCTGCCTCGACCGCCAGATTCTGTGAGTGACGGGCTGCATTCAATCTCCGGAAAGGTTTCAAGACTCTTGCAATATTACCACTCTCTCAGGGAATTGATTAAAAGTGTCAGAGAGAATCGGCAGGGGGCACTATAGCATGAAAGAAACAATGGGGACAGACACAAACCGGCCGCCAGTGACCGTGCTCCGTCGTTGACAGAATCGCGGAAAGCTGGCGGCCGGCCGGACCTGCCTAGAGGACTCTCAGGAAGGCAACCAGGTCGGATTTCTCCTGGGGATTGAGCCTCAAGAACAGCACCAGGTTGAAGAACTCGACGGTGTCCTCCAACGTGAAGCAGCGGCCGTCGTGCAGGTACGGCGGACTCTCCTTGATGCCCCGCAGGGTGAAGGTCTTGATCGCCCCGTCCCCGGGCTCGCGGGTGAAGCGCTCGAGCTGCAGGTCGTGCATCTGCTGATCCATGTAGAAGGGAGGCTGGTGGCAGGTGGAGCATCTCCCTTTGCCGAAGAAGATCTGCTGCCCCGAGACCTCCGCCCGAGTCGCCTTCCCGGGGATCAGGTAGCCGGCGGAATCGAGCTTGGGAGCCGGCGGCACATCCAGCATGTTCTGCATCTGCGCCATGTGGGAGACCTGCACCCGGTTCAGGATGTTCATCCCCTTCTTGGCGGCGTGGATCTCGTCCCCGTTGAAGTAGGCGGTCCGCTGCTCAAACTCGGTGAAGTCCTCCACCGAACGGAGGCTCCGCTTGGAGGAATGGATCTGCTGGTTGAAGACCCCTCGGAGGCTCACGGTGTCGAGCCTGAAGCGCCGCTCCTGGGGACGGATGTCGGGGCTTAGGTGGAACTGGCCGGTGGTGTGGCCGTTCACGTGGCAGTCGAAGCAGGCCACGCCGAGGCTCGGCTGGGCGGATTTGCGGTCGTCGGTCGGGTTGAACTCTTCCTGGGGGAAGGGAGTGAGAAGCATCCTGAGGCCGTCGAGCTGGACGGGGGTGAGGATGTCCTTGAACAGCCGGTAGTAGTTGTTGATGGAGACCACCTCGCCGCGCGAAACGTCACCCAGCTCCGGGCGGCTCTGGAGGAAGATGGCCGGGGGGAATTCCGGAAGGAAGGCATCGGGAAGGTCGAAGTCCACGTCGAAGCGCTGCAGACGGGGGAACATGTCGATCTGCATCTTCGGGAAGAGCTGCCCGCCGGTGGCCTGCTTCGGATGCGGCAGCGGAGGATACGGGAACATTCCCTCGCGCCTGATCTCCTCGGGAGCGAGCCCTGCCAGCTTGTCCCAACTCATGCCGCGGGCCAGGCGGGCGGTGGGACCGACCGCGACCGGCTTGCCGCGGGTCATCCGGACGTCGGGGGAGAGATGCGGAGTGAGGTCGTACCTGCTCTCGAGCAGCCGCTTCTGAGTATCGTTCACCTTGGGGCGCTCGGAAACGTCCTTGCGGTAGACCTCCTCGAAAGTGGTCATCGGCCTGTCGGTGTTGAGCGGATCGCGGTAGCAGTCGAAGCCGGAGTTCTTGCCCTCCTTGGGCTGGTGGTTGAAGGCCGGGGATTCCGGCTGGGCGCTGGTGGCTTTGAAGACATCGGAGAGGTCGTGCGGGCTCTTTTTCTGCTCCGGCCGGGCGGCCGGCAGCTCGCGGGGAGTCTGCGCCTCCATGACGGCGTCCGGCGGCATCTGCTGAGTCTGCTGAGTCTTAAGCTCGGACCATCCTCGAGACGCAGCCAACGCCACGACGGCGAAGGCGGCCATGGCAACTGCTTTTCCTGACGGTTTGGGCATCATTGCACGCTATTTTATTGGTGTTTTTTAATACAAAGGGAAAGTGTGCCATCCGGGGGGCTCAAGTCAAGAAAACCCGGCGCCGGCCCAGGGCGTCCTCGACCAAACCGGTCCGTTATCGACTGTAATCGCGTTCTGTCGGAAGCCTCCCCCCCCCCCGTATCCTCCCGGTCATCCGGCCGCAGGCAGCCGATAAAACGGTATCTGCACACACACCGTTTAAATACGTTTCCGCTATTTTTCCATGTATTACAGCGGGGTTACCGCAGGACCAAAAAAGTTGTTGCATTTTTTTGAGATGTCGTTATATTTTCTATAACGAATTCAATTCGAATTTGCAGCGAACGAAAAGGCCCCGAACGTGAGAAAACTTTTCCTCACAACTACCATTTGCCTGCTGGCAAGCCTCCTCATCACCCTCGGGATGAGGAACCCGGCCCTTGAGCATAACAAGGGACCGAAACAGCGGCCGCGCGCGGTTGTCGAAACCAGCGTGAAGGTAGCGGATGCCAAGGCCTTCGACTGCCAGGCATTTGCGGAGCTCCCGCCCCCCCCGGTAGTCTCGCTGGCTACCCCCCCGGTCTATGACCATCCCGAAACCGTTATCCCCCCCCTCCATTCCGTCCAGCTCATCGCGACCCGTCACTCTCGAGCACCACCAGCCTAAGCCCACCCTGCGTCACCCTTCACCATTGCAGTCGTGTACCGCCTGACCTATTCCGTGGCTCCGCCGTCCGTCACCCGGTGATCGAATCATCGCGTCCCGCGGCATCGAGCAAAGCTCCCGGGCTCTCCTCCGTGCCTTAGGGGTCTGGCAGTACCTAGTTTCATCAATCAGTCGCGTAAACGGGAAAGAACCCTCCAGTTCCCCGTGGCACTACGTGTACCGCGTCCCCCCACGCCCGCTTTCTGCCGGCTCCGGGGCGCCCGCTCGAGGTCTATATGCGAGACAAGGAATGCACCTACACGGTGTTGAACGTCAAAAAAGCGCTGGAAGTACTGGAAAAACTGGCGGAAAGCAGGGAGCAGCTCTCCCTCGATACCCTGGCAGATGGTATCGGTTTCAGCCGCAACAAGACCTACCGCCTTTTGGCCACCCTCAACGAGAAGGGGCTCGTGGAGCGCGACAGCGTGACCGGCGAGTACGGGCTGGGAGCCAGGACCATCACCCTGGGGCAGAAGCTCATCGAAAGCGAAAACATGACCAGACATACCAAGAAGATGCTGCATGAGCCCGCCGACGGATCGAGTCTCGTCACCTACGCCCATCCCATCATGGAGGACCTCGCGCGCAAGCATGACGAAGCGGTCTACATGACGGTCATCAGGGATAACGAGGTGCTCTTCCTGAACATGGTGGATTGCTGCCAGCCGATCAAGGCGTACCCGCTGACCGGCAGGAAGTTTCCCTTTTTCACCAACGCGGCGGGGAAGGTCCTCAAGGCCGTCGACTCCTGGGACCTCCTGGAGCGGATCTGCCGCCGTGACGACGGCCTGGTCCGGGAGCCGGACCTTGAGCGCTTGGCGAGCGAACTGCAGCAGATTCGCGCCACCGGAGTCGCCGTAGACTGCGGCGGGCTCGGCGACGGCATCATCAGCGTCGCGGTTGCGGTGCGCGATTACGCCGGGAAGGTGGTGGGTGCCATCACCATGCTCGGCCCATCCTTCCGGATGCTGGCGGACCGGATCGAGAACGAGATCATCCCTTCCCTCCAGGAGGGGGCGGGGCTCATCTCCGCGAGATTCGGCTACCTCCCGGCTTAAGGAGACCGAGACGGCAAGGACACCATCACCTCTCGCCGAGCGAGACTTCCCTTCAACCCAAGCTGGGCAACCGATTTCAAACGGAGGAACGAACCATGGCAGAAAAAAAGTATGACTGGTCAGCGATCGCCAGGAATCCGAAGTTCGTAGAACTTCACCACAAGAAGTCCGCTTTCCTCTTCGGATGGTGGATCTTCAGCTGCGTCTACTACTTCCTGCTCCCCCTGGGCGCCGCCTACACCCCCGGCATCTTCAAGATCAAGCTCATCGGCCCCATCAACTTCGGCTACATCTTCGCCCTCTCCCAGTTTTTCGTCTCCTGGGGGATCGCGCTGTACTACTCCCACGTAGCCAACAAGGACTTCGACCGCCTGACCAAAGAACTCATCGACGAACTGCACATCTAACGAGAGGAGAACACCATGACCTTCAAAAAGATCTTCATCGCCGCCTCACTGGCCCTCTCACTGGCCGGTGCCGCCTTTGCCGATGAGCCTGCCAAGGCTCCCGCGGCCTCCCCCGCCGCCATGAGCGCCCCCGCAGCCCAGGGCGCCGCTCCGGCCGCCACCCAAGCCGCCCCCGCCGCCGAGAAATCCGCGGTAGCGGCCCCCGCTCCGGCCCCGGCCAAGAAGGAGCTCAAGGCCAACCGCACCATCACCATCGGGATGTTCGTCCTCATCATCGGCATCACCATGGGGATCGTCGTGTGGGCGGCCAAGAAGACCAAGACCGCATCCGACTTCTACGCCGCAGGCGGCGGGATCACCGGTGCCCAGAACGGCTGGGCGATCGCCGGCGACTACATGTCGGCAGCCTCCTTCCTCGGTATTTCCGGCCTCATCTCGCTCTACGGCTACGACGGGTTCATGTACTCGGTCGGCTGGCTGGTGGCCTACATCACCGTGCTCCTGATCGTGGCCGAGCCGTGCCGTAACGCAGGCAAGTACACCCTGGGCGACATCCTCTCCTTCCGCACCTCGCCCAAGCCGGTCCGCGCCATCGCCGCCATCTCCACCGTTTCGGTCGCCACCTTCTACCTCACCGCCCAGATGGTCGGCGCAGGCAAGCTGATGGCCCTTCTGGTCGGCATCCCCTACAAGGCTTCCATCATCGGCGTCGGCATCCTCATGGTCGGCTACGTCGTCTTCGGCGGCATGGTCGCCACCACCTGGGTCCAGATCATCAAGGCCGGCCTCCTGATGGCGGGCGCCTTCCTCCTCTCCGTGCTGGTCATGGCCAAGGCAGGCTTCAACCCGATCGGCTTCTTCAGCTCCATCGTCTCCAACCCCGAGATCCAGGATCACGTCTCCAAGATGGTCCTCAAAGACGGCATCATCCTCAACGGCGTGGACGCCGGCCAGCGCTTCCTGGAGCCGGGCCTGTTCCTCAAGAACCCGCTTGACCAGATCTCGCTCGGCATGGCTCTCGTGCTCGGCACCGCCGGCATGCCACACATCCTCATGCGCTTCTTCACCGTCCCGACCGCCCAGGCCGCCCGCAAGTCGGTCATCATCGCCATGTTCCTGATCGGCGGCTTCTACATCCTCACCACCCTCCTGGGCTTCGGCGCCGCCATCAGCCTCTCCCCGCAGGGGATCAAGTCCATCGACGCCGGCGGCAACATGGCCACCCTGATGCTGGCCGAGAAACTTGGTGCCGACATCGCCCCGGTCATCGGCGACCTCTTCCTCGCCTTCCTCTGCGCGGTCGCCTTCGCCACCATCCTCGCCGTGGTCTCCGGCCTGGTGCTCGCCGCCTCCGCCGCCATCGCCCACGACATCTACGTGAACGTGATCAAGGACGGCCATGCCGACCAGAACGAGCAGATGTTCGCCGCCCGTCTCACCTCCGTGGTGGTTGGCACCTGCGGCATCATCATCGGCATCATGGCGGAGAACCAGAACGTCGCCCACCTGGTGGCGCTCGCCTTCGCGGTGGCCGCTTCCGGAAACCTCCCGGTCGTCGTCCTCTCGCTCTTCTGGAGGAAGTTCAACACCGGCGGCGTCATCTCCGGCCTGGTGGTCGGCACCGTCTGCTCCATCGTCCTGGTGATGGTCTCCCCCAACATGACCTATCCGAAGGCGGTCGCCGCCGGCGCGAAGAAGGTCATCACCGCCATGGAGAAGAAGCAGGCCACCCTCCCGGCCGGTGCCACCCTCGACGAGAAGGACCTGAAGGCGCTCGCCAAGGCCAGAAAGGATTACGACACCAACAAGGACGGCACCTCCATCCTGGGCCTCGACAAGCCGATCTTCACCCTGAAGAACCCGGGCATCGTCTCGATCCCGCTGGGCTTCCTGGCCGCCATCATCGGCTGCCTTGCCTTCCCGAGCCGCCGCTCCGAAGAGATGTTCGACGAAGTCTATGTCCGCCAGAACACCGGCATCGGCATGGCCAAGGCGATCGACCACTAGTCCCGGCTCCGTCCCGGACACAAAAAAGGCTGGTGACCCATGGTCACCAGCCTTTTCTTTTCTTTCCCCCTCCCCTTCCCTGCTTACGGCCGCCCATAGGGAAACTCAGGCGGCCGCCTCCGGGGCGGCAGGGCGCGGAGCCTGCAGCTCGGCGACCGTGGAGGGCCTGAGTACCTCCGCCTTCAGCCAGGCGTAGAGAATGGGCGCCGCGATGACGCCGTGCAGCCCGAAGACCGCTTCCAGCGTGACCATGGCACAGAGAAGCTCCCACGCCTTGGCATTGACCTCGTGGCCGATGATCCTCGCGTTGAGGAAATACTCAAGCTTATGCACCACCACCAGGAACAGCAGCGATCCGATGCCGACGAAGAGCGAGGTCCCCAGACTCAGGATGACGATGACGCTATTGGAGATGAGGTTCCCGATTACCGGGATGAGTCCGGCCACGAAGGTGAGCAAGACCAAAAGAGACACCATCGGCAGGTACACGTGGAAAAGAGGAAGGATCAGCCAGAGATAGATCGCCGTCAGCACGGTATTGACGGCGGAAATCTTCAGCTGGGCGAAGACGACCTTTTCAAAGGATACCGTGAGCATCTTGGCCCTGCCGTACAGCTTTGACAGGAACGGATGGTCGTTGTCGGCGATCCTGACCCGGGCGATGGAAGTCATACCGCCGATCACCATGCCGATGAGGATGTGCGCGAAGGTGATGAGCCCTTCCGCCCCGGCGGAGGAGAGCTCCTTCCCGTTCTCCCTCAGGAAGGAAACCACGCTTTCCTGGAGCTCGTTGGCAGAGCCGGGGAGCGAGCTCGCCATGTCGAGGGGAAGCGACCGTTTGACCCTTTCCAGGGTCTCGGCGGAGGCCATCATGAGGGCGCTGAATCCCTGGAACCCCTTCATCATCGAGTAGAGGGCGAAGCCCCCCGCGACGAAGGCGCCCACGACCCCGACCGCCAGCCCGATGGCGGCCGCCTCCCGGGCCAGGCCGTTCTCCTTGATCGGCAGCCGTCCCGCCAGCTTGCAGGTCACCACGTGTACCGCGAGTCCGGCCAGAACGGTGGGCAAAAGATGGAACTTCAGGACCACCAACGTAGCCAGCACCGAAAGGACGTAGCTTGTCATCAAGCCGTTGAGCATTGGTCGACCTCCATAATAATCACCGGCAAACGGGCCTAGGCCGTCAGCCACAAACAACATCGAATAGTGTAACGATCCCTGCAAGGTACCGGGGGATCACCGTTGGAAAGCAGGAGGTTTCTCTTTACCCATTATTCACGGGGATGTCAACCCGGGTCAGCTGTCGTGCTCTTCGAGCGCGCGGATCCGCTCCTTAAGCTCCACCATGCGCAGCTCCCGCCCCACGAAGAGCCGGTTGGCGTGTTCCAGCTGCTCGTTCTTCATTTCCAGCTCGGCGGTCCGCTCCTTGACCCGGACCTCCAGCTCCGCGTTAAGAAAGCGCAGCCCCTCCTCCGCACGCTTGCGCTCGCTTATGTCGCGCGTCAGCGCCAGGTTGAACCGGTGGCCGTCGTATTCCAGGTAGTTGGCGCTGATCTCCACCGGGACAAGCCGGCCGTCCTTGGTCCGGTGGCGTCCGTCGAAGGTGAGCGAGCGTTGCTCCTTAAGCTGCGCCCAGTGCTCGGACCACCGCTCCCCGGGGAAATCCGGATCGACGTCGGCCACCCCCAGGGTCAGCAGTTCTTCGCGCCGGTACCCGAGCTCCCGGCAGGCCTCCCCGTTCACGTAAAGAAACCGCGCCTGCTCGTCGATCAGGAAGGCCGCCTCCCGCACGTTGTCGAGGGCAAATTCCAGAAGCGTTGTGGTCCGCTCGGCCTCCTGGCGGGCGCGGTGGTTGCGCAGGCCCCGGATGCCGAAGGCGAGGTCGGCGGCCAGCTCCTCGAGGAGCCTGATCTCGTCCGGGGGGAACGCGTTGGGATGGGAGGAGTAGATGGTAAGCGCCCCGAAGGTTGCCCCGGTTTCGTCCTTCAACGGCAGCGACGCGCTCGAGCGGTAGCCACGTTCCAAGGCCCTTTCCCTCCAGGGAGCCGCCACCGCATCGGTAGCGAAATCCTGGAAACAGGCGCTGGTGCCGTTGCGGATGCAGGTCCCTGAGGGTCCGCGCCCGAGGCCGGTATCGGCCCAGGTTATTCTCGCCTCCGCCAGGTAGCCGTCGTCGAGTCCACCCCGGGCGACCGGGGTGATGGTTTTGTCCCGATCGTGCCGGGCGTATCCCACCCAGGCCATCCGGTATCCCCCCTCCTCGCAGACGATACGGCAGATTTCTTCCAGCAGCGTCTGCTCGTCCTCCGCCCGCACCAGCACCTCGTTGCACCGGCTGATCGTACGCAGTTCCCGGTTAAGGCGCGAAAGGGCCACCTCGGCCAGGCGGTGCTCCGTCACCTCCGTTTCCAAGGCAACGGTCCGCTCCCGGACCTGCTCTTCCAGGGTCTCCTGGTGATGGAGCAGAGCCAGTTCCGCCTGTTTCAGGTCGCGGAAGATCACTTCGAACGGCTCCTGGACCCCGGTAACGATCAGGGCCCGGTAGGCAAGCGCGAAGGCGGCGAGCTTCAGAAAATGCCCGATCATGTTCGCGGAGCCGTACACGCTGATGTACGAGGTGAAGGCAACCTCCGACCCGATGGTACAGACGATGCCTGCCACCAGGAGGGCGAAGACCCTGGCGTTAAACGCGGACCGTGCCCTGATGAAGAGGACCAGTGCCAAGAAAAGCGAGGCGCTGATCAGGTATTCGGCGGCGATTTTGAACGGCGTCAGCCCCTTCCCCTCGATGAAACAGTCGGGGAAACCACCGGCGAAGATCAGTGCGGTGACGGCACCGGTTGCGGCGACGGTGACGGCGAGGAAAGCATGCTCGTTGAGGTTACGCCGGGCGTAAAGAGGAGCCACGCAGAGCAGCAGAGCCTGCAGCGAGCGCGCCGCGATCCAGAGTTGCGTGGGGAGGTTCGCTCCGTATGCCGGGAAGACCCCCATTCCCTTGTAAGTGAGGGCATGGATCAGGTCGACGATGGCAATGAGGCCGTAGCCGATGCCGATCGCCTTGATGCAGCCGGAGGTCAGAAACCGGCGGGAATTCCAGGTGAGGGTAAGGAGGGAAAAGGCAATGGCAATGGTGAAGATCTCGATGAGGCTGTGGAACAGGAGATAACTGTGCAAGCTGCTGGCATAGAGGATGGCGATAACGACAAAGATCGCCCCCGCATACACGATGTGGCCGGAGCGATCGTTCGTGAAGTCAACAAACCTACTACCTCCGCTGGCACGGTCTGCCGCCATCAGGAATCGTTACCTCTTTCTTTCCCGATCTGTCCAGTAACTCCACGAGTTCTGACTGCCGGCGGCCAATGCGAACTGTCTCACAGCGGAAGTTGCCAAAGCCACTAAGTCGACACGCAAAACGTATCCCAACTTTGGAACTTTGCAACCTTTCCATTGCCGTCATTTCCACCCTCCTCTCGCCGCGGCGTCCGGATGCTCCATTGCCGGGATGCGGGCTAGCCGACCGCGGGGAGGCACGGAATGCCCGCCCGGTATGTTAATTGGTCCGTTCGAGGGAACCTGCGGATCGGGGAACACCTAACGTTTGAGCCACTCCTGGTAGGTCAAGGGCTTCTCCAGAAGCTGCCATTGCGGATCGTTTGGGAAGTGGTGGTTGAGGAAATCCTCGGGAGGGTTGAGGAAGCTGTGCCGGGTCACATCGACGAGCCCCCACTTGCCGTCCACCATCACCGCGTTCCAGGCGTGGCCCTCCTGGCGGAAACCGCTGGCCCGGCCGATGACGACGGCACTCTGCAATCCCATCTTCCCGGTGAGCGCCGCGTAGAGGTTGGCCATTCCTTCGCACACCCCTCTCTTCGCGGCGAGCACCCCTTCGGGGCTCTGGTCGCCGCCGTGCTGTCCGTACCTTCTTTGCCACTTGGAAGCGTTGTCGTAGTAGATGTTGGAGCGGACCCAGGCAAAAGCGGCGTAGGCCTTGTCCCTGTCGGAGGTCGCGCTTTGCAGCAGGGTTTTGGCCAACAGATCGAGCTCCGTCAGCGGCTGGGGAGCTGCCGCGGGCGGCTCTTCCCGCTTCGAGAGGGTCATCGGCGTCCGGGTGGGCTCTTTGGGCTTGGCCACCACCGGGATGTCATCGGGCTGGTCGAACCCCTTGAGCGGGACCGCTTTCTTCCGGTATTTCGGTGGAATGGTCCTGGAATCGTCGGTGAAATGCTGGGTCCCCCGGCTGTCCGTCCAGGTGAAGACTTCGGCGAACAGCATGCCGGACCACAGCAACAACAACGCCGATGCGAGAAGTATCGCCCTCATTACCTTCCTTTCTGGATCGTCGTCTACTGGGGCAAGGTGTAGTCGAATCTGTCAGACTCGGTGATCTTGCCGCCATCGATGGTTTTCAAGACCGCGGTGGCCTTCCTGCCGTCGATGGTGACGACGAGGTACCCCGGCTTGGAGATGATACGCTTCTCCGGCTTCAACTTGGAGTCGCGGTACCCGCCGGAATAGTTATAAAAGGGGGCCCCGCCGTTCCCGACCAGCATCTGGCGGATTGGCCGTCCGGCGGCGTCGGCCATCTCGCCACGGTCGTAGAGATGGTCGTGACCGCAAAAATACATCCTGCCGTTGTTGGCGCCTATGGCATCCCACAATGCATCTCTCGTGGCGGTGTTGCAGGAGAGGTTGTCTTCGTGCATGACACTAAAGGCGGGAAAGTGGCCGAAAATGAAGAGGTGCTGGCGCTTGCTGGCCTTTACCGTGGCGTCGAGCCAGCTCCGGTCGTAGGAAAGGTAATTCACCTGCTCGTCGAGCCCAATGAAGAGCGCGTTCTTGTGGGGATAAGCAAAGGTTACCCCCTTCTCCCCCTCGGGACCGTTGCCGGGGACATCGCCGCCGAAATTCCGCAGCCAGATCTGGAGCGCTTCCGGGTTTGGGCGGAGGGGGCGGCATTCGTCGTGAGGAAAATAGTCACGACTGAGATATTCGTGATTGCCCCGCACCGGCAGCACAGGGATCCCGGCCTCGTACACCGGCGACATGACCTTTCGCCAGTTCTTGAGCTGGGTATCGAAGGAAGCGGCAGGGGCACACTTGTAGGCATTGCCGATGACCAGATCGCCCGGTACGAGCACCAGCTCCGGCTTTTCGGAAGCCACCGCCCGGGCTATCCGGCCAAGGACGGCACCGTTCACTCCGCTTTCGCCGCCGGGGGCACACGGGTCGCTCCGGGTGTCGGAGAGGACGACGAACCGCCACGGCTTTTCCGGCGCGGCATCCTGGGCCAGAGAAGGAACGGAGCATACCAGCAGCAGGATCGACGCGAAGCTCCAGATGAGGTGTCGTGCTGATTTCATATTCCTCCTTCACCGCCTGCAAACAGGGCGGCTACATGACAAGAGCAAGAGAGCTGGGGGTACCGTTCAGGAGCCGATGAAAAGGACAAGAACCCTCTGGCATCATATTGAGAAACACCGAACTCTTCCCATTGCCTAACACGGCCGCGTCATAGGACCATAAATCATGTCAATTAGCAATACTTTGAAGGTCTCCCTCTGATCGACAGCAAGCAGTCCACAGGGATTCTCGTTCGGCGGAATCTCGATTGCCCGGCCGGAATCTCGATTGCCCGGCCGGAATCTCAATTGCCCGGCCGGAATCTCAATTGCTCGGTAGAAATCTCAATTGCTCGGCGGGAATCTCAATTGCTCGGCGGGAATCTCAATTGCTCGGCAGAAATCTCAATTGCTCGGCAGAAATCTCAATTGCTCGGCAGAAATCTCAATTGTTCGGCGGAAATCTCAATTGCTCGGCGGAAATCTGAATTGCTCGGCGGAAATCTGAATTGCTCGGCAGAAATCTGAATTGCTCGGCAGAAATCTCAATTGCTCGGCGGAAATCTCAATTGCTCGGCGGAAATCTCAATTGCTCGGCGGAAATCTCAATTGCTCGGCGAAAATCTCAATTGCCCGGCGGGAATCTCGATGGGTAGGGAGGCATCGATTCGGAGGAGAGGGGCTGGAATAGGCCGAAGGGGGTACTTCGCGAAGGAGTCGCGCCGTTTGGGACAAAAAAAGGCCCCGCCGGTGGGCGGGGCCTTTTCTGTCACGGCTTTAACAAGCGGAGAGGCTTTAGTTCCCCCCCATACCGGCGGGGGGCATCCCTTTTCCCATGCCGGCCGGCATGGCGGAAAGGTCGGCCTTGATCTGCTGGGCAGTCGGGCTGGTGGAATCGAACTGGAGATACTTCGTCCAGATTTCCTTGGCCTTCTCGGGCTGCTTGAGATCGGCCATGTACACCACACCGAGGTTGTACAGACTCTGCAGGTGCTTGGGATCGATCGACTGCGCCTTCTCGAAGTTGGCGATGGCCTTGTCGTACCAGCCGATCTTGCGGTACATGATCCCCTGGTCGGTCATGGCGTTAACGTTCTTCGGATCCAGCTCGATCACCTTCGAGTAGGCATTGACGGCCTTTTGGGCCTGATCGGTATCGAAGTAGTCGTTGGCGAGCTGGTTCCAAACCTGGGCGTTGGTCGGGTCCTTCGCCACGATCTTCTCGGCCTCGGCGATCCGCTTCTGGTAATCCATCGGGGAACCTGCCCCCTGAGGGATCGACACCTCCGCCGGAAGCTGCTGCTTGTGGCCGGCGATGTTGATGACCAGGTAGCCGCCGAGCAGGCCGATGATGGCGGCCACGACGAGGGTAAGAACGTTCTCCTTGCTCACGGAAATCTCCTTAGGCTTTCGCCTCTTCAGCGGGTTTCTCCCACAGGGCTACGATGGGGCTGGCCACAAAGATGGAGGAGTAAGTGCCAACCAGCACGCCGCAAAGAAGTGCGAAAGCGAAGTCGTGAATCACCTCGCCCCCGAAGAGGAAGAGGGTGACGGCCGCCAGGAAGACGGTCAGCGAGGTGACGATGGTACGGGAAAGGACCTCGTTGATGCTGCGGTTGAACACCTGCGGGAGCGGGTCCTTGAGGCTCTTGTGCAGATTCTCGCGGATACGGTCGAAGACGACGACGGTATCGGTGAGCGAGTAGCCGGCGATGGTCAGCACGGCGGTGATGAAGAGGAGGTTGACCTCCTTGCCGGACGCGTAGAAGACGGCGATCATGAAAAGGACGTCGTGCATCGTGGCGACCACCGCCCCTACCCCGAACTTGTAGTCGAAGCGCCAGGCGATGTAGACGATGATCCCCAGCATGGAGATGATCACCGCGATCATGGTGTCGTGCTTGAGCTTGTCACCGATGGACGGGCCTATCTCGGTGGAGCTTTCCACGGTGTAGGGGTTGCCGGGGAGCTCCTTCTTGAAGGCAGCCTCGACGGAGTCGGCGACCTTGCCGCTCTTACGCATCTTGACCAGGAGCTTGTTCCCCTCCTTGATCTCCTGCAGGTCGACTTCCTTAATCCCTTCCTTGGAGAGCGCGGCACGAGCCTGCTCGGTGCTGATCGGCTGGGCGAACTTGAGCTGGATCTCGGTGCCGCCGGAGAAGTCGATCCCCATGTTGGCGGCGCCGCGGGCGATCTGGACGATCCCGATAATCCCGAGAATGGCGAAGATACCGGAGATGACGAAGGAAACCTTCCTCATCCCGATGAAGTCGATGTTGGTTTTTCCAAGCAGTTCCATTGACATGGTCCCCTCCCCTTATATGCTCAGTCGCTTCACGTGGACGCGGTCCAGGAAGGCATCGAAGATGACCTTGGTGCCGACCAGCGACGTGAAGAGGTTGATGATGACACCAAGACTCAGGGAGACGGCGAAACCCTTGACCGGGCCGGTGCCGAACTGGAAGAGAACGGCGGCGGTGATCAGCGTGGTGACGTGCGAGTCCATGATGGTCAAAAACGCCTTGTCGTAGCCGGCATCGAGCGCCGCGTGTGGCGTCTTGCCGAGCTTCAACTCCTCACGGATCCTCTCGAAGATGAGGACGTTGGAGTCGACCGACATACCGACGAGGAGGACGATTGCGGCGATGCCCGGCAGGGTCAGGGTGGCGCCCAGGGCGGCCAGGGCTCCCATCAGGTAGACCAAGTTGAGCACCATACCGAAGTTGGCGACCATACCGGCGGCCTTGTAGTAGATCCCCATGAAGACGACGACCAGCGCCACACCGGCCAGACCGGCCATGAGCCCCTTGCGGATCGAGTCCTGACCTAAGGACGGACCGACGGTGACGTTCTGGAGGATCTTGACCGGTGCGGGGAGCGAACCGGCACGGAGCACGATGGCCAGGTCGGCGGCCTCCTTCTCGGTGAAGGAACCGGAGATCTGGGCGCTGCCGCCGGAGATCCTTTCGCGGATGACCGGGGCGGAGTAGACGTTGCTGTCGAGCACGATGGCGAAACGCTTGCCGACGTTGGCAGCGGTCACCTGGTCGAAGAGACGGGCGCCGGTGGAGTTGAACTCGATGGCGACGTACGGCTGGTTGTACTGGGAATCGATCCTGATCTGGGCGTCAGTCAAAAGGTCGCCGGTGATCATCGCCTTCTTCTTCACCACGATCGGGGTCTCGGAAACGGCGCCGGTGGTGGCGTCGGCCTTCTTCTCGAAGAGGAGCTCGTCGTCCTCGGGAATGCTCGTCGGAGTGGCGGTGGCGGCGTTCACGTTCTCGTCCACGAGCTTGAACTCGAGGCGGGCGGTCTTGCCGATCAGGTCGATGGCGCGCTTGGGATCCTTGATGCCCGGGAGCTGGACGACGATGTGGTCGACCCCCTCGCGCTGGATCACCGGCTCGGAGACGCCGAACTGGTCAATCCTGTTACGGATGGTCTCCAGTGCCTGGGCGACGGCGCGGTCTTTACGGACTTGGGCCTCTTTCTCGTTGATGCGAAGCTGCAGGTTGACGAAGCCCCCCTGGTCCATGGCCGGAAGGATCTCGAGGTCGGGATACTTCTTCTTGACCATCTTCTGGACGTTGTCGGCGGTGGCGCGATCGTACAGGACCATCTGGACCTTGTCGGAGCCGAGCTTGCCGATGCTCTTGAAGCGAAGCTTCTGGGAGTTGAGGGAATCCTCCAGGTCGGTGGCGATCAGGTCCAGGGAGCCCTCGACCGCCTTCTGGGTCTCTACCTCCATAACAAGGTGAGTACCCCCCTGCAGGTCAAGACCGAGATGGATCTTGTCCTTGGGAAGCACCCCGCTCCACCAGGAAGGGAGCTGGGAAGCGAGCGTCGGCACCATGTAGATGCACGAGGCGATAATAAAAACAGCGATGAGGGAGATACGCCAGGTATAGCCTTTCGTCATGGAAAAGCTCCTTTCGGGAGTTTGATGATGCTAGTCCTTCTTGACCGTTGCGATGTAGCCCTTGTTGATCTTGACGTTGACGCCCGGAGCGATCTCCAGGGTCACTACCTGGTCGTCGAGGTTGGTCACCTTGCCGTGCATACCGCCGGCGGTCACTACCTGGTCCCCTTTCTTGAGGGCATCCAAAAGGACCCGGTGCTCCTTGGCCTTTTTCTGCTGAGGCCTGATGAGGAGGAAGTAAAAGATGGCGAACATCAAGATGAGGGGAATCATCCCCTGAAACTGGGCCAGCGGCCCGGCCGAACCAGCGGCTCCGCCGGACGGGGGCGCCATAGCAAACGCCAAACCAAACATACTGTTACCTCCTGGGTGAAATGTAAGAAACGATGAAACAGTCCTGCGCTCTAGGTTCTACGTTGAAAACCGTCTGACTAATAAAATCGTGGAACACGGATGACACGGATCGAACGGATAAAGGCGGATTAAGCAAAACCTGCTCTTTTTGTTTAAGCTTTACCCCGTGTAATGCGGTATCCGTGTAAATCCGTTCAATCAGATTTGATCCGTGTTCTATTGCTCTTGTCTTGTAAGCCGTTTACACGAGCGGCGTCAGGCCGCGCTTGGCGTAGAACTCCCGCCGGAACTCCACGAAGCGC
This sequence comes from Geomonas sp. Red32, assembly GCF_023652955.1. Lineage (GTDB taxonomy): Bacteria > Desulfobacterota > Desulfuromonadia > Geobacterales > Geobacteraceae > Geomonas. The sequence continues at coordinate 378,150 of NZ_JAKLOY010000002.1, forward strand.
CCCTGCGCGATGGCTCCCCTCGCCTCTTCCATCAGCTTCAGGTAGAAATGGAGGTTATGCCAGGTATTCAGCCGCGAGGCCAGGATCTCCTGGCTCCGGTACAGGTGCCTCAGATACGCCCGGCTGTAGTTGCGGCAGACGTAACAGCCGCACTCGGGATCGATCGGGCCGGTGTCCTCGGCAAAGACGGCCGACTTGATGTTGATCCTCCCGGTGCCGGTGAAAAGGGCGCCGTTTCTGGCATTCCTGGTCGGCATCACGCAGTCGAACATGTCGAAGCCGGCGTGGATCCCTTCGATGAGATCCTCGGGAGCCCCGATACCCATGATGTAGCGCGGCCGGTCCTCCGGGAGAATGCCGGAGCAGGCCTGCATCATCTCGTGCATGAGCCCCTTCTCCTCGCCTACCGAAAGCCCCCCGAGCGCGTAGCCGTCGAAGCCGATCTCCTGCAGCTGCAGGGCGCTCTCTCTTCTAAGCTCCGGGTGCATCCCCCCCTGCACGATCCCGAACAGGGCCTGGTCCTCCCGGCGGTGGGCCTCCTTGCAGCGCCTGGCCCAGCGGGTGGTGAGCTCCAGCGACGTTTTCACGTAGGAGTACTCGGCGGGGTACGGCGGGCACTCGTCGAAGACCATGGCGATGTCGGAGCCTAAGGCCTCCTGGATGGCGATGGAAACCTCGGGAGAGATGAAGTGGGTGGAGCCGTCGATGTGCGACCGGAACTTCACCCCCTCCTCGGAAATCTTCCTTAGCTCTCCCAGCGAGAAGACCTGGAACCCGCCGCTGTCGGTGAGAATGGGGCCGTTCCAGTGCATGAAACGGTGCAGCCCCCCCAGCCGGCCGATCAGCTCGTGCCCGGGACGCAGGTAGAGGTGATACGTGTTGGCCAGGATGATCTGGGAGCCGACCTCGACCAGTTCCTCGGGGGTCATCGCCTTGACCGTGGCCTGGGTACCCACCGGCATGAAGATCGGAGTCTCAATCCTGCCGTGCGTGGTTGTCAGAGAGCCGAGCCGGGCCGCGGAGCCCGGATCTTTCTTTATCAATTCAAAGGTGAGTGCCGGCAAAAAACTATCCTATCTGAGAAACTTCCCGCTACGCCCTAGCTTATGAACATCGCGTCGCCGTAACTGAAGAACCGGAAGCGCCTTGCGACTGCCTCCCGGTAGGCGGCTGTCATGGTTTCCTGGCCGCCAAAAGCGCACACTAGCATAAATAGGGTGGATTTGGGGAGATGAAAATTTGTTATCAGAGCATCTACGGCCTTAAAAGAGTATCCGGGAAGGATAAAGATATCGGCTTCCCCCTCTCCGGCCTTAACTTCACCCGAGGCCGCCGCGTGCTCCAGTGCCCTAAGCGACGTGGTTCCCAGCGCCACCACCCTACCCCCGGCCGCCTTGCAGGCTGCGATGGCGTCGGCGGTGGATTGCGGGATCCGGTAGATCTCCCGGTGCATGGTGTGCCGGGAGAGATCTTCCACCCGGACCGGCATGAAGGTCCCCAGCCCCACGTGCAGGGTGAGCGGCGCAATCGTCACTCCCTGCGCCCGGATGGCGTCGAGGAGCTCCGGGGTGAAATGGAGCCCCGCCGTGGGAGCGGCCACCGCCCCCTTCTCGCGGGCGAAGACGGTCTGGTACCGTTCCCGGTCCTCACCCTCCGGATTCCTTTTTATATAGGGGGGAAGCGGCATGCTCCCCGCTCCCTCCAGCCAGAGCATGAAATCGTCGGCCCCTTCGAAGAGGACGCGCCACTCGCCTTCCTCGCGGGCGGTCACCGTGGCGGTGACGCCGCCGGGAAGGAGTACCCGGCAGCCGGGTCCCGGGGTCTTGGAGGCCTTCATGAGGCAGCTCCAGAGCTCCCCCTCGCCGTTGAGCCTTCGTACCAGGAAGATCTCCACCGTGCCGCCCGATTCCTTCTTCCCGAGCAGCCGGGCCGGGATCACCCGGGTGTCGTTGAGGACCAGGACGTCTCCCGGCCTGAACAGCGAGGCGATGCCGGGGACGGTGGTTTCCCCGAGCGTCCCGTTTTCCCGGTCGACGGTCATAACCCGCGAGGCGTCGCGGCGTTCGGCCGGATGCTGGGCGATCAGCTCAGGCGGCAGTTGGTAATCGAAGTCGGAAAGGAGCATCTTACTGGCCGTACCCCTTGGCAAGCTTCACCCCGGGATAGTAGTAGGACAGGATCTCCTGGTAATCGAAGCCGTCGGCGGCCCGCTGCTTGGCCCCCCACTGGCAAAGACCGACGCCGTGCCCGCTCCCGGTGCCGCTGATGAGTGCCTCGTCGCCGGCCATCCTGATCTCGAAGTTGGTGCTTTTCAAAACGCCGTAGCCGATCGCCTTGCGGAAGGCGACCCCGGAAACGGCTATCCGGCCCCGGGAGCCATAGACGGCGAGTTCCTGGACGCGGCCGCTTTCGTTTCTCGACTGCACCCGGATATCCTTCAACCCGCCCACCTGGTAGCCGGCCGCCCTAAGCGCCACCTCCACCTTCTTGAGCGGCAGCTTCAAATCCCAGCGCATCGGGTTCGCGTCCAGGCAGTAGCGGCAGGGGACCCCGCGCAGGTAGGGAAGCGACATCCCCCAGACGTTACGGGAATTCTCGGTATGGCCGCCGCAGTTGGAATGATAGAAGGCCTGGATGACCTTGTCGTCGTAGGTGAGGACCTCGCCGGCAGTCTCCTGCACCGCGCGGGCGGCCCGGCTGTCCTCGATATCGCACCCTTCGTAGACCTGGTCCATGACGCTCGATTCGAGCTGGTAGGGGGCACCGCGGCGGGCATTTTTCTGGTAGATCGCGTAGGAGCGGGCGATGACGGCCTGGGCCTTCACCGCCTCCAGCGGCCAGGCGGAGGAGATCTCGCAGTTGATGAGACCGATCAGATAATCCTCGATGGGAAGCTCGTTCACCACCAAAAGCCCGCGGTCCCCCGAGGTGACCTCGACGATCCCCCGGTACCCCTTGCCGTTCACGTCGATCCGGATGGGCGCCGAGGCGACCAGCCCGGAGATGGTGACACCGTTGGCGGTGATCCGGCTCCCGGCCCGCTTAACCTCGATCGGCATCTCGATCCTGAGCGGTTCGCCCCGGGTGTCGGTCAGGAGCACCCCGGTACCGTCCAGCTGGAGGGTATCGCCCCCCTTGACCACGGCAACCCTGATGGTTTCCGGCCGCCAGGCAGCGGAACTGCCACCCGCGGCCAGACAGACAACCAGTATGATGAAAATCCTGAAAAAGCTCATGTAATCCGTGCACCACAGGCCAACGCGGGCCCTTGCTAAAAGCCTCAAATATAAACCATGGAACTGCCCGCAAAGTCAATAATTTTATGTTTCTAAGAAAGTGCTCCGGTTGCGCGATTGGCAAGCCGTTTGCTTTAATACTCATTAGATTGGCAGGCGTCATAGCGCGGCTGACAGAGACCGGCAGTGGCGACACTGCTAACCGGCCGCGACGGCTTGCAAAAGCTGGCTTTCGTTAGCTTCAACTCCCGAAATAACTGTTGCTATCTCGGTGAAATTGCGTTATATCGCTGGGCAATGACTGCGCGAAATCGCGGGCTGTAGTTTTTTATTCTATTGCGGACGGGGTCGATGGTTAATTCTCTCAAAATCAAGATTTTGGCACTGGTAACACTGATCCTGATTTTGGTGATATCGTCCGTCTCATACATGAACTATGTGCAGCAGAAAGAGATGCTGCATGAGATCGCCAACCGCAACACCTCCGTGCTCGTGGAGACCATCAAGAGCAGCATCGGCAATGCCATGCTCTCCGGGCGCTCCGACGAGGTGGGGAACATCTTCCGCCGTATCAAGTCCCGCGAGCTCGTCAAGTCGATCAGGATTGTGGACACCAACGGGATCATCCTCAACTCGGCCGACCCCACCGAGATCGGGACCCGGACCGTCGAGGCCCCCCAGCACCGCGCAACCTCCCCGAACCTGAACCTCCTTCCCGACGACGGACTCTTCATCTCCTACGCCAAGATCTTCAACGCCCCCCAGTGCTACCAGTGCCACCCTGCCGGACAGGAGACGCTCGGGCTTCTGGAGATCCGCCTCTCGCTCGACTACCTCAGTAATTTCCTCAACCGCGAACGCAACACCGCGGTGGCCTCCAGCGCCACCTTGATCATCCTCACCTTCGTCACCATCTGCGCCCTCCTCTATCTGTATGTCGACCGCCCCATCCGGAGGCTGGTCGCCTACATGGAGCAGGTCGAGCAGGGGGATTTCGACCACCGCGTGCAGATCACCAGCTCGGTGGAGATGAAGAGCCTCAGCGAAAGCTTCAACCGGATGGTGGTGAGGCTGAAGGCGATGATGGAAAGGACCATCTCCCACGAGCGCGAGCTCGCCCGCGCGCAGGAGAAGCTCTCCTTCCACCGCGAGACCCACCTGATGAACGGGCGCCTTGAGGAGCAGATCAGGGAGATCGAGAACCTCAACATCACGCTCGAGGAACGGATCGAGGAGATCGAGGAGGCGAACTACAAGATCGCCGACCTGGCCGGGGAGCTCGAGGACAAGAACACCAACCTCGAAAAGGCGGTCGCCAAGCTATCCACCCTCTACCGGCTCGGGCTCGCCATCAACTCCACCATGGAAGTGGAAAGCCTCTACCACCTGGTGGTGAAGACCACCATGGAGACGCTGCAGGCCCAGATCGGCTACATCATCCTCTACGATCCCAACTGTGAGGTCCTGAGGGTCACCAACCTGATCGGGTTGAACGATCCCCTCCCCAGCGAAGGGAAGGTCCCGATGAAGGAGACCGGGGTCTCCACCTGGGTGATCTCCAACCGGAAGCCGCTTTTGATCTCGGACATCAACCAGAACCCGGAGTTCGACCGTTTCAGCCTGCTCGGCTACGAGCGGAAGACCGTGATCTGCGCGCCGCTCATGGTGAAGGACGAGATCATCGGCACCCTCACCATGGTGAACAAGGCGGACAGCACCACCTACAACCACGAAGAGCTGGAGCTTTTGAGCACCATCGCCGCCCAGGCCTCCATCGCCATCAAGAACGCGATGCTTTACGACGAGCAGCAGAGGACCTACCTGAACACCATCCAGGCCCTGGTTTCCGCCATCGAGGCGAGCGACAGCTACACCCGCGGCCACTCTGAGCGGGTGACCAAGTTCTCGCTGGCCCTGGCCCGCAAGCTGGAGCTCCCGCAGGACCGCCTCAAGGTCATCGAGCGGGCGGCCATCCTCCACGACATCGGCAAGATCGGCATCGACCTCTCCCTTCTCCACAAGGAGGCCAACCTCACCGAGGCGGACGTCGAGGAACTGCAGCAGCATCCCAACATCGGGATGAGGATCCTCGAACCGATCGAATTCCTCCACGACGTGAGGCTCTGCATCGGGCAGCACCACGAGCGCTACGACGGCCTGGGCTACCCTAACCAGCTCACCGCCGACGATCTCCTTTTAGAATCCCGCATCCTTGCCATCGCCGACTCCTTCGACGCCATGACCTCCGACCGCCCCTACCGCAAGGCGCTCGGGGTGGACTTGGCGATCCAGGAACTGGCGGAAAACGCCGGCACCCAGTTCGATCCGGTGCTGGTCCCCATCTTCATCGATCTCCTCAAGACCCCCAACTTCCTCCCGGACCGCCACGCTACCCCGGCGCAGCAGCGGGAGGCGGTGCTGGCAGCCCTCCCGGACGATTCCGGCGAGGAGACCCTGGTCGCCCAGCTCGCCGCCGAGCGGGTACGGAAACAGCACTCCACTATCATCTACCACTCCCGGATTGCCCAAGGCGCCGAATGATGCTATAAATGTGCCTGGCGATTGAGGTCTGGCCCTGACAAGGGCAAGCTCCTTCCGCCCGGCGCTCGAGCATCCGGTCACCTCCGCAGTTTTCTGCAACCACTGCTTCGACGCCCTTTTCATTTCCCCGCATCCATCAACCTCAGGGACCATAGCGTCCCCCCCTTTGCGAAGGGGGGACAGGGGGGATTTCAACCCTCGCACCCTCCCTCCGGGGGAGGTGGAATTTAGGAGCCGCGCTTGTCATCTCTTCTGGAAGTCAAAGGATTGCGCACCGAATTCCGGCTTCCCACCGGCGTCCTCAAGGCCGTCCGGGGGGTGGACCTCGAGCTCGAGGCCGGGGAAACCCTGGCGCTAGTCGGCGAGTCCGGGTGCGGGAAGAGCATCACCGCCGCCTCCATCATGCGGCTCGTCCCCCCTCCCGGGCAGATCGTGGCGGGCTCGATCAGGTTCCAGGGGGAGGACCTCCTCGCCCTCTCCGAGGACGCCATGCGGAAGATCCGGGGCAACCGGATGGCCATGGTCTTCCAGGATCCGATGACCTCGCTGAACCCGGTCTTCACCATCGGCATGCAGATCGGCGAGGGGCTCCGGATCCACCGTGGTCTCTCCAAGGCAGAGGCCGCCGGGGAGAGCGAAAAGCTCCTCTCCGAGGTCGGCATCCCCGCCCCGGCCGAGCGGATGGCCGACTATCCGCACCAGCTAAGCGGCGGGATGCGCCAGCGGGTCATGATCGCCATGGCGCTCGCCTGCCGTCCCGAGCTCCTCATCGCCGACGAGCCGACCACCGCCCTCGACGTCACCATCCAGGCCCAGATCCTGGAGCTCCTTGACCGCCTCAAGGACGAGAACCGGATGGGGCTCATCCTGATTACCCACAACCTCGGCATCGTGGCCGAAAGGGCCCACCGCACCGCCATCATGTACGCGGGGCAGATCGTGGAGACCGCCTCCACCACCGAGCTCTTCAAGAATCCCCTCCACCCCTACACACAGGGACTTTTGGCCTCGCTCCCCGAGTTCGGCCGCCCCGGCGAGCCGCTGGCCACCATCGCCGGGACGGTACCGGACCTGCGCGAGGATATCGCCGGCTGCGCCTTCCGCGCCCGCTGCCCCATCGGCGACGACGGCTGCAGCCGCCACCCCATCGAAATGACGGAGGCAGGCCCGGGCCACCTGGTCCGCTGCCTGAAGGCAACATGAACCCGATCCTCTCCACGGAAAATCTCTACCGCCAGTTCCCCGTCCACGGCAGCGCCTTCGGCGAGAAGCGGGTGCTGACCGCGGTGGCCGGCGTCGACCTCGCCATCATGCCCGGGGAGACCCTGGGAATAGCCGGCGAGTCCGGCTGCGGAAAGTCCACCCTCGCACGCCTTCTGACCGCCCTCATGCCCCCCACCGAGGGGGTGGTACGCTACCAGGGAAAGGATCTCTGGAAGACGTCCAAAGGGGAGCTGTCGCTCTTCAGGAAAGAGGTCCAGATGATCTTCCAGGACCCCTTCTCCTCCCTCAATCCCCGCATGCGGGTCTACGACATCATCGCCGAACCGCTCGCCATCCACCGGATCGGGAGCGTGTCCGAGCGGCGCGAGCGGGTGGCCGCCCTTCTCGAGCGGGTGGGACTCTCCGGCGGCCAGCTGACCCGCTTCCCGCACGAGTTCTCCGGCGGGCAGCGGCAAAGGATCGGGATCGCCCGGGCCCTCGCCGTCTCCCCCAAGGTGATCATCGCCGACGAGCCGGTCTCCGCCCTCGACCTCTCCATCCAGGCCCAGATCATGAACCTCCTGCAGGAGGTGCAAAGGGAGCTGAAGCTCTCCTTCCTCTTCATCACCCACGACCTCTCGGTCTTGAAGCACCTGAGCGACCGGATCGCCATCATGTACCTCGGCCGGATCGTGGAGAGCGGGAGCCGGGACCAGGTGCTCTCCTCGCCGCTGCATCCCTACACCGAGGCGCTTTTGAGCGCCATCCCGAGCATCGATCCGGAGAAGAGGAGAAAACGGGTGATCGCCCGCGGCGAACTCCCCTCCCCGCTCTCCCCCCCTTCCGGCTGCCCCTTCCATACCCGGTGCCCCTACGCGGAGAAGATCTGCGCCGAGGTCCCTCCCGGCCTGGACGAGAAAGAGCCGGGACACCGCGCCGCCTGCCACTTCAGCGAACGGATCTACCGTTCTGGATAATGGCGATTGACAAAAAATCAATTCCTATATATAGAGTATTCCGGTAGGAATAACCGGAGGTTGTGAAATTGGCATTTGATAAGACGAGAGAATTCGGGAAGGAAGCCGAAATGTTGAAGGTGCTCGGGCACCCGATCCGGCTCAAGATTGTGGCGGGACTCTGCACCCAGGAGTGCAATGTGAAGCATATCTGGGAGTGCCTGGGTCTTCCCCAGGCGACCGTTTCCCAGCACTTGGCACTTTTGAAGAACAAGGGGATCATCGAGGGGACCCGCGACGGGGTCGAGGTGCATTACGCCGTGGTGAGCCCCTTCGTACGCAGGCTGATCGAGATCCTCAACGACTAGGAGCCGCTGACGTCCAGCTCGGCGAGCCTCACCGAAGGTGCGCCGGAGGATCCGAAGAAACGGAGGTCTCCGGCCACCTGGTCCACCCCGCGGAATATCTCCAGGAGATTACCGGCGATGGCGATCCCCTTCACCGGACGGACGATCTCCCCGTTTTCGAGGTAGAACCCCGAAGCCCCCACCGAGAAGTCGCCGGAGATGGGATTGGCGGTATGGATCCCCATCACGCCGGTGATGAGCACTCCCCGGCCGATACCGGCCAGAAGTTCCTCCGCAGTCACGTTCCCCGGCTCGATGAAGAGGTTGTGCGTCCCCATCCGGGGAGGCGCCGTCACCCCGCCGCGGGAGGAATTCCCCGTCGAAGCCGCTCCCATCCTCTGTCCCCAGTAGGAATCGAAGAGAAAGCCCTTCATTACCCCTTGCTCGACCAGCAGGGTGTTCTGCTGCGGCACCCCTTCGCCGTCGCAGGGAGCGGTCCCCATTCCGCCGGGGCGCAAGCCGTCGTCCCGGATGGTTATCCGCTCTGAGAGAAGGCGTTCCCCCACCCGGCCAGCCAGCAGCGATTTTCCCTTGTGCACGTTTTCACCGAGGAAGGAAGAGGAAAGGACGTCGAGCAGGTCGGCCGTCACCCGGTTGTCGAGCACGGCCGGGCAGCGCATGGTGGGGAGGGTGCCGGCGCCCAGGAGCGAGGTGGCCTTGCGGGCCGCGCGGCCGGCGAGGGTGGCGAGATCGAGGCCATCGTAGCGGTTCGAGTAATCGAAATCCCACCCCATCTGGGCGGCGCCCCCCTCCTCGGCGATCACCGAGACGCTGGCGGAGACCTGGGTGCCGCGGTAAAAGGCCTCGAGGCCGTGGGAGTTCCTGATCAGGGTCTCGTAGCGGGAATCGCTGTAACTGCACTTGCGGACCCTTTTCAGGCGCGGATCGCGCGCGAGCACCAGACGCTCGAGCTCGAGCACCCGCTCGATCTTTTCCTCCTCGGAAACGGCGGAAAGGTGCGGGTCGAGCAGGCCGGGGACCTCCGGATAGCGGGCGGCCGGAGCCGGGAAGCCGTGGCAGGGATCGGGGCTTTGCAGCCTGGCGGCCACCAGGGCCCCCTCCACCATCCGCTCGAGGGCCGGCCGGTCCAGGGCGGTGGAGAAGGAGAAGCCGAGCCCCTCGCCAGCCAGCACCCTGACCGCCACCCCTGACGGCTCGGCGAAGCGGAAGGTATCGAGCTTTCCTTCCTTGGCCTCCAGGCTTAGGTCGCGGGAGTTGACCGCCGCAATCTCGTAGCCGGTTACCCCCTTTTCCTTAAGGAGCGCCTCGACGGCATCCGCGTATCTCGCCAGTTGTTCCATGAGCGCCTCCCCTTCCCTTTTCCTTTTAGAGATCGAGAATCATGGCGATCTCGTCGCAGTCGGGGAACTTCACGCACTTGATGCAGTCCCCCCAGACCTTGTGGGGGAGCTCCGATTTGTCGACCACCTTGAAACCGAGCTTGGAGAAGAACTCCGGCTTGTAGGTCAGACAGAAGAGCCTCTTAAGCCCCAGCGAACGCGCCTCGTCGAGGCAGGCGCCCACCACCTGGCTCCCGATGCCGCGCCGTCCGGCATCCTCGGCCACCGCCACCGAACGGACCTCGGCCAGGTCCTCCCAAACGATATGAAGGGCGGAGGTTCCCAGAAGCTTCCCCTCCTCCTCGACGATGTAGAAATCGCGCAGCGAATCGTAAAGCTCGGAGAGCGAGCGGGAGAGCATGTCCCCCTTGTTCGCGTACCCGGACAGAAGCTTCTGGATATCCTTCACGTCGCTGATTTTTGCCTTTCTGATCATGCTGCTGCCTCCTCAATCATCTCCCTGGCGTGCTCCAGGGTCTTCTCGGTCACCCGGGCGCCGCCCAGCATGCGGGCCACCTCGGCGATCCTCCCCTCCCCGTCCAACGTCTGTACCGAGGTCGCGGTCCGCCCGTCGCGCACCGCCTTCTCCACCCGGAGATGGAGATCGGCAAAGGCCGCCACCTGGGGGAGATGGGTGATGGCCAGCACCTGCTGGCTGCCGGCCACCTTCTTGAGTTTCACCCCGACCAGGGCCGAGGTCGCCCCGCCGATCCCAGTATCCACCTCGTCGAAGATGAGGGTGGGGACCTCGCTTTCCGGGTGGAGCTGCTTCAAGGCCAGCATCAGGCGGGAGAGCTCGCCACCGGAGGCCACCTTGGCCAGCGGGCGGGGGGGCTCGCCGGGGTTGGGGGAAAAGAGGAACTCGGCCTTCTCGAAGCCATAGGCCCGCGGCTCGGCGCTCGCCTCGAAAGAGGTCTCGAAGACGGCGTGGGTCATGGCGAGATCGGCCAGTTCCCGCTCCATCCCGGCCTTGAGCGACTCGGCCCCCTCGGCGCGTTTCTTCGAGAGATGGGCGCCGAGCCCGACCAACTCCTCCTTCAGCCGGGCGATCCGCAGAGAGAGTTCCTCCTTGGCCTCCTCCCGGTTGGAGAGGGTGGCGAGCTCCCGGTCCACCTCGGCTGCGTAGGCTATAACCTCGGCCACGTCGGCACCGTATTTCCGTTTCAGCCGGTTGATGAGATCGAGCCGGTCCTCGAGCTGCTCCAGGCGCCCCGGGTCGGCCTCCACGCCGGCCGCGTAGTCGCGCAGGGTCAGCGAGGCGTCTTCGAGCTGGGCGTAGGCCCCCTCCAGCGTCTCGGCCACCGGGGAGAGCGTCTTGTCGTAGGAGCCCGCCTCGGTCACCCCCGAGATCACCCGTCGCAGGGTTCCGAGGATAGCCGTATCGCTTCCGTAGATCGCCTCGAAGGCCTGCTGAGAGAGCCCCAGGAGCTTCTCGCCGTGGGCAAGCCGCTCGCGTTCCTCCTCGAGCTCCTCTTCCTCCCCGGCGTAGAGCTTCGCCTCGGCGATCTCGCTACTTTGGAAGGAGAGGAGATCGAGCCGGCGGGCCGCCTCGCGCTCCCCCTGCTCGAGCGCTTCCAGCTGCTGGCGGGCCTGCTGGTACTCCTCGAAGCGGGAGGCGAAGGTGCCGCGCAGCTCGAGGGCGCCGACATAGCCGTCCAGCAGGCGGAGATGGTGCTCGGTCCGCAAAAGGGACTGGGAATCGTGCTGGCCGCAGATGTTGATGAGGGAGCGGGTTACCTCCCCCAGGGTGGCGATGGTGCCGAGTCCCCCGCCGATGAAGACGCGGTTCTTGCCGCTGCGGGAGACGGTGCGGCGCACCAGAAGCTCGCCCCCTTCGCAGCCGATGCCGTTTTCGGCGAGCCGCGCGGCCAGTGCGGGAACCCCTTCCAGGTCGAAGACCGCCTCCACCGACGCTTCCTCCGCCCCCGTCCTGATCAGCTCGGAACTCCCCCTGCCGCCGAGGATCAGGTTGACCGCGTCGATAATGATGGACTTCCCCGCGCCGGTCTCCCCGGTGAGGATGTTGAGCCCCGGGCGGAACTCCACGTGGAGCTTCTCGATGATGGCCAGGTTGGTGATCAGCAGTTCTCTTAGCATGGCGTAGGTGATTTATCCTTGTTCAGAGACTCCCCCTGGGTAAGGGGGGTGGGCGGGGATTTCCTAACGTCTGAGGGACGTCGAACGGCAGTCGTGTTTCCGGCTCTTGCAGTTGCCCCAAGACTGTTTCGGTTGATCCGCTAGATCCGCTAGATCCGCGTCATCCGCGTTCCCTTGCCTTGGTTCCAGCTTACCGCTCGCCCCACTTGAGCTTGGTCCGTAGGACCTCGAAGTAATCCTTACTGCGCGACTGGATCAGGCGGGTGACATGCCCGGAACGCCGGATCTTGACCAGGTCGCCGTTCACGAGCTTCACCCCCACTTGGCCGTCCAGGGTGAGAAAGACCGCCTCGTCGATCCCGGAGACCAGCTTGATGTCGATGTCGGCGTCCTTGGCCACCACCAGCGGGCGGTTGGTCAGGGTGTGTGGACAGATGGGGGTGATGGAGATGCACTCCAGGGCCGGATGGATGATCGGACCGTTGGCGGAAAGCGAGTAACCGGTGGAACCGGTGGGGGTGGATACGATCAGGCCGTCGGCCTTGAAGGTGGTCAGGTAGTGACTGTCGACCGAGGTCTCCATGTCGATGATGCGGGCGAGAGCCCCCTTGTTGATGACCACGTCGTTCAGCACCCGGTGTTTTTCGATGACCTCGCCCTCCCGCTCCACCATGGCGAGCAGCATCATACGCTCGCTCACCTCGTAATCGTCTGCGAGGCAGCGTTCCACTGAGGGATAGAGCTCGTCGAGGGTGATTTCGGTCAAAAAGCCGAGGCTTCCGAGGTTTACCGCCAGGATGGGGACTTCAGCCTCCCCCATCATGCGGGAGGCGGCGATCAGGGTTCCATCGCCCCCCAGCACTACGATGAGATCGGCGTCTTGGGCTATTTCCGAGCTCTCTACCGTCTGCGTCTGGCTCGGCCGGCGCAGCCGTTTGGAGAGGTGATCCTCCACTTTCGCGGTCACGCCACGCTGCGCCAGCCACTCAGTCAACTGTTGCGCGACACCCAGACAACGGGGGTCGTGGACTTTGGCAAAAATGGCGACTTTTTTCACTAACGCCCCTTTACTTGTATTGTAATCTAGGATTTACTAGCATATATACTTTACCATGTCCAACGGAAACTCCATCGCCTCCAGCCGCTTGTACCAAGGCTCCGGAGGCGTACTCCATTGTACTTTCAACGGGTGGTCTCATGACTGATGGGCTTCTGACGGAAGAGGGAACCGGCATGACTCAAGACGACACCCCCATGACTGGGGAGATGATTGGCATCAGCGAAGAGCTCGACAAGCAGATGACCATCATCAAGACCTTCCTGGAACACCTCGAGTACACCCTCGGCAAAGACAAATACTCCGCCACCAAGTACGACGCCTTCAACGCCCTTGCCTACGCGGTCAGAAACCACCTGGTCGAGCGCTGGCTGGACACCCAGCAGGCCTACTACAACCTGGACAACAAGAGGGTCTACTACATCTCCATGGAGTTTCTGATGGGGCGGGCTCTCGGCAACAGCCTGATCAACCTCGGGCTCTGGGACGACTTCAAGGAAGCGGTCGAGTCGCTTGGCCGCGATTTCGAGGAGCTTTTGAACGAGGAGCAGGACGCCGGGCTTGGCAACGGGGGCTTAGGGCGGCTGGCCGCCTGCTTCCTCGACTCCATGGCCACCATGTCCATCCCCGCCTACGGTTACGGGATCCGCTACGAGTACGGCATCTTCCGCCAGGCGATCGCCGACGGCGCCCAGGTCGAGATCCCCGACAACTGGCTCCGCTACCGTAACCCCTGGGAGCTCGACCGCCAGGAGCACCTGCACACCGTCAAGTTCTACGGCCGGGTGATCACCACCATCGACAAGGAGACCGGCAAGCTGGTCCGCGAGTGGGTGGACACCGAGGACGTCATGGCCATGGCCTACGACACCCCGATTCCCGGCTACCAGACCCATACGGTCAACACGCTGAGGCTCTGGAGCGCCAAGTCCAGCCGCGAATTCGATCTGCGCTTCTTCAACGAGGGGAACTACATCCGTGCCGTGGAAAAGAAGATGCAGTCGGAGACCATCTCCAAGGTCCTCTACCCGGCCGACAACGTGATCGAGGGGAAGGAGCTCCGCTTCAAGCAGGAGTACTTCCTCGCCTCGGCCACCGTGCACGATGTCCTCTACCGCTTCAAGAAGATGCACACCGACATGCGGCTTTTGCCGGACAAGGTGGCCATCCAGTTGAACGACACCCACCCCACCCTCGCCATTCCCGAGATGATGCGGGTGCTGATCGACCTGGAACACCTGGACTGGGAGGGCGCCTGGGACATCACCAAGCGGGTCTTCGCCTACACGAACCACACCATCCTTCCCGAGGCCTTGGAGCTTTGGCCGGTCTGGTTCTTCGAGCAGATCCTCCCGCGGCACCTGCAGATCGTCTACGAGATCAACGACCAATTCATCAAGGAGATCAAGGCGGCCTTCCCTGACGACCCGCACCGGATCGCCCGCATGTCGATCGTCGAGGAGCACTGGGAGCGCAAGATCCGCATGGCGAATCTCGCCATCGTCGGGAGCCATTCGGTCAACGGGGTCGCGGCGCTGCACTCCGAGATCCTCAAGAAGGACCTCTTCCGCGACTTCTACGAGATGTACCCGGAGAAGTTCAACAACAAGACCAACGGGATCACCCAGCGCCGCTGGCTCAAGATGGCCAACCCGCTCCTCTCCTCGCTGATCGACGAGTACATCGGCGACTGCTGGACCCGCGATCTCTACGAGCTCAACGCGAAGCTGAAGCCCTTGGCCGACAACCCCGAGTTCCTGGCCAAATGGATGAAGGTCAAGCGGAAGAACAAGGAGAAGCTCTGCCGCTACATCCACAAGATGAACGAGATCGAGGTCGACCCCGATTCGCTCTTCGACGTCCAGGTGAAGAGGATCCACGAGTACAAGCGGCAGCTTTTGAACGTCCTGCACATCGTCACCCTCTACAACCGGATCAAGGACAACCCGAAGGCGTTCGTGGTGCCGCGCACCTTCATCTTCGCCGGGAAAGCGGCCCCGGCCTACGCGGCCGCCAAGCTGATCATCAGGCTGATCAACGGTGTCGCGGCGGCGGTCAACAACGACCCCGACGTCGCCGGCCGCATCAAGGTGGTCTTCCTGGCCAACTACAGCGTCACCCTCGCCGAGAGCATCTTCCCCGCCTCCGACCTCTCCGAGCAGATCTCCACCGCCGGCACCGAGGCCTCGGGGACCGGCAACATGAAGTTCGCCCTCAACGGCGCCCTCACCATCGGGACCCTGGACGGCGCCAACATCGAGATCATGGAGGAGGTCGGCCGGGACAACATCTTCATCTTCGGGTTGAATGCGGCCGAGGTGGCCGAGCTCAAGGAGCGCCGCTACAACCCGAGGGACTACTACAACGCGGACCCCGAGCTGAAGAGGGTGCTGGACCAGATCGCATCCGGCTTCTTCTCCCCGGACATCCCCGATCTGTTCACTCCCCTTACCGATTCGCTTTTGAACCTTGGCGACCACTACATGCTGCTGGCCGACTACGCCTCCTACGTCGCCTGCCAGGAGCGGGTCGGCGCCCTCTTCCTCGACAAGGAAGAATGGGCGAAGAAAGCGGCGCTCAACGCGGCGGGCATGGGGAAATTCTCCAGCGACCGGACCATCAAGGAGTACGCCGAGGGGATCTGGGGGATCAAACCGATCGACATCCGCCCCGGCGGCGCCGAAATGGAGCACTGATTGGATTTATTCGACAAGAACACCTCCCTAACCGCCCCTCTGGCCGAGAGGATGAGGCCGCGCAGCATTTCCGAATACCTTGGACAGAGCCATCTCCTCGGAGAAGGCAAGATGCTGCGCCGCCTCATCGAGAGCGACCGGCTCACCTCCCTGATCTTCTGGGGCCCTCCCGGAAGCGGCAAGACCACCCTCGGCAAGATCATCGCCAACGCCACGGAGTCCCACTTCGTTTTCTTCTCCGCCATCTTGAGCGGTATCAAGGAGATCCGCGAGGTGGTCAAGGAGGCGGAGGACACCCTGAAATACCAGGGTAAGCGGACCATCCTCTTCGTGGACGAGATCCACCGCTTCAACAAGTCCCAGCAGGACGCCTTCCTCCCCTACGTCGAGCGCGGCACCTTCACCATGATCGGCGCCACCACCGAGAACCCCTCCTTCGAGGTCATCGCACCGCTCCTCTCCCGTTGCAAGGTGCTGGTGTTGAACCCTCTCACCGGGGAGGAGGTCACCAGCATCCTGCAAAACGCCCTGGCAGACCGGGAGCGTGGCCTGGGCGCGCTCGAACTGAAGGCCGCCCCGGAAGCCCTCGCCTTCATGGCCGACCAGGCGGGTGGGGACGCCCGCATGGCGCTCAACACGCTGGAGACCGCGTCGCGGCTCGCCCAGGACGGGGAGATCACCCTGGAGACCGCCCGCGAGGCGCTCCAGAAGAAGGCGATCCTCTACGACAAGGGGGGCGAGGAACACTACAACGTCATCTCCGCCTTCATCAAGTCGATGCGCGGCTCCGACCCCGACGCCGCGCTCTACTGGCTCGCCCGCATGCTGGAGGCGGGGGAGGATCCCCTCTTCATCGTCCGCAGGATGGTCATCTTCGCCTCGGAGGACGTAGGAAACGCCGACCCCCGTGCGCTGCAGATCGCGATCTCGGCGCTGCAGGGTTTCCAGCTGGTGGGGATGCCGGAGGGAAGGATCATCCTCGGCCAGGCGGTCACCTATCTCGCCACCGCACCCAAGTCCAACGCCTCCTACATGGGGATCAACCAGGCCATCGGCGAAGTGCGCCAGACCGGCGCCCTCCCGGTCCCGGTCCACATCCGCAACGCCCCGACCAAGCTCATGAAGAGCCTCGGCTACGGCAAGGAGTACCGCTACCCGCACGACTACGAGGGTGGCTACGTCGCCCAGGGCTACCTCCCCGACCAGCTGGCCGGCAAGCGCTTCTACCAGCCCAAAGAGTCCGGCTACGAAAGAAGCATCAAAGAGCGGATGGAATGGATCAAGGGGGAGCGGGAGAAGAATTGAAAATGAACTGCTGCGTGGTATGCTCATGCTGTCCTGCCGGGCACCTTGCCCAAACAGGCCTTCCACGAAACCTCGACAATCCGGAGTAAGCAATGAAGAAAATAGGGATTCTCACCAGCGGTGGCGACTGCTCAGGGATGAATGCGGCCATCAGGGCGGCCACCAGGACGGCCCTTGGCCACGGAGTGGAGGTCATCGGCTTCCGTAAGGGATACGCGGGGCTCTTAAAGCCGGACTTCCTGGAGATGGGGACCAAAGAGGTGGCGGGGATCCTGCACCGCGGAGGGACCTTCCTGCAGTCGGCGCGCAGCGAGGAGTTCAGGACCCCGCTGGGAAGAGAGAAGGCGGTCCGCCACCTCGAGGAGATGGGAATCGGCGGGCTGGTCATCATCGGCGGGGACGGTTCGCTGAACGGGGCGCTGGCGTTGCACCGGATGGGGGTCCCGGTGATCGGCATCCCGGCCAGCATCGACAACGACATCCCCTTCACCGACATGGCCCTCGGCGTGGACACCGCCCTCAACAACATCCTCTATGCCATCGACTGCATCAAGGACACCGCGAGCTCCCACGACCGCGCCTTCGTGATCGAGGTGATGGGGAGAAACTCCGGGTACCTCGCCGCCACCTCCGCCATCGCCTCGGGAGCCGAGTACGCCATCGTACCGGAGGTGGAATGCGACCTGGCCGATCTCTGCGAGCAGCTGAGGCACCGCTGGGAGGAAGGGCGCAGCAACGCCATCATCGTCCTGGCGGAAGGGGCCGGCAAGGCCCAGAACATCGCCGACACCATCAAGGACGTCATCGGTTTCGAGACCAGGGTGACCGTGCTCGGCCACTACCAGCGGGGAGGCGCCCCGTCGGTCTTCGACCGCCTGCTCGGCAGCCGCCTCGGCCACGCCGCGGTCGAGCTCCTCTTGGCGGGACAGAAGGGGAAAATGGTGGGACTTTGCTGCAACGCGATCGTCCCCACCCTGCTGGAGACGGTGGTGGTAAGCGAACGGAGGCAGCAGGACGACCTCCACAGCCTCTCGCTCATCCTCGGAATCTGACCGCTATTCCTTCAGGCCGTTTCCGCTCGATAGCGAAACGGCCTTTTTTCCCGCCCCCATCTTTGCCGCCACCTTGTCGCTCACGAGCTTCGCGCAGAAGATATCGGCATCCGCCCGTGCCGCCGAAGCCCGGGCGGGAAAGCCCTCCATCCCGGCCGGATTCACCTCCAGGTACATCCAGCGATCCCTCCCCGCCTCGGTCTTCACCAGGTACGCCCCCCCTTCCCTCACCCGGATCAGTTTCCTGACTCCCTCAACCTCGGCCAGCAAGCGCTCGCCGTGGGCAGGACGCGTTTGTTGCCGTCTGGCGAGGGAGCCGACCAGCTCATGGAGGGCCACGTCGGGGCTTTCCTGCCAGGTGAGCTTGATGACCGCCGGGCCGCCTGCCTTCCGGGTGGAGGCTTCACCAGGCTCGCCGGGAGCGGCGGCCTCCCGCGGGACGCCAGACGGCGCCGGCGGAGGAGGACCCACGTGCCTCGCCATCCGCGCCATCCTCACCTCACGCGCATGCTCCTTCGCCCTCGCCTCCCTGACCACCCGGTCCGGGTGCCCCCTCTGCGCGCTCCCCTTTTCCCCTTGAGGCTCGCCCGGCTGGGGCGCCGGCAGGTTCTCATCGCCTTCCGGCAAGGGAATCGCGTCGGCCACCCGGGAGGGTGCCACCGTCCGGGAGCGGCCAGTTCCCCGGACGCCTTTGGCGCCTGACCTCGCCACCTTGCCGCCATGAGGGGAGCGGTGCAGCTTGGCCAGGATGG
This sequence comes from Geomonas sp. Red32, assembly GCF_023652955.1. Lineage (GTDB taxonomy): Bacteria > Desulfobacterota > Desulfuromonadia > Geobacterales > Geobacteraceae > Geomonas. Next base: position 396,792 of record NZ_JAKLOY010000002.1, read on the forward strand.
CCTCCCTTCCGGCCAGCGAGACGCCGCCGCTCAGGGTAAAGCTCTGCCCCAGCATCGGGTAGGGAGCGGAGCTTAACAGCGGCAGCGATTCCGTTCTTTGCCCGAGCGCCGAGGCGTCCAGGAAGGTGATCCCCAGCCGGGCGAATACCGGCTCCTGCCTGCTCCAGCTGGTGAAATCGAGGTCGCGGCGAACGGGGTACGCGGAGAGAAAGGCAAGCTGGCGGGACTTATTTTCCTTGAGCACCATCAAGGCACAGCTCCATTTCTGGATCTGGTCCAGCTTGTGGTAGTACGGCTCGTAGGCGGCCACCGCCTCGTAATGCCGGTCCCACCACCCGAGGAACTCTGCGCTTTGATAGTTCGCCTTGCTCTCCTTGCCGGGAACCAGCGGATCCGAGGAGGCCGAATAGACGCGGGTGACCGAGGGGCGGAAGAGGATGGTGTCGTCTCCGTAGATGTCGAACCCGTCCCCGCGCAGGCCGAACCAGAGCCTCGTCTGGGAGAGCCGGATGAAGTCGCTCCAGTTGAGCTTGGGTACCGCGATCTCCTGCATCTTTCGAAAACCGGTGATAGCCCCCCGGGGGGCGCTGTTTCGATAGTCGAGCGCCCACAGCTTGGCGAGGAGGTCGGTGTAGAAGAGGGTCATCCCGGCCCCGGTCCCCTGGAGGTTGCCGTCGTAGCGGGCCGACTGGTAGCTCCGCCTGCTCTGCAGCATCCTCAAAAGGTCGGCGAGCCGTTTTGCGGCCGGGTCCCGGGAGGCCTCGTAGCGCCTTCTCAACTCCAGAAGAGGGCGCAGGTCGTGACGATGGGCAAGGTGCCGCACCACGTTTTCCAGCTCCCCCCGCCGGGCGGCCAGGTACCCGGCCACCGCCTCGTTGCCGCCGTGCTGGAAGGCCAGCTCCCCCGCCTCCGCCTTCCGGATGTCACTGGCGAGGCTGAGATAATCGACCTGGGGATCGAGGGAGAACCCGACCTGGGAGCTCTTGGCCTCCCCCCTCACCTCGCGCCTGATGCGGGCCAGTACCTTCCCCTTCCTGGCGGGCTCCCGGGCCAGCCCCCCCCGCAACCGTGCATCGCTGCGGACGAGATCGTCGAACCTGGCCTGGACCCGCGCCTCGAAAAGGGAGGGGGTGAGGGGCGGAGGGTTGTAGGCCTGGTAGAGGGCGGCCAGATCGTCGAGAGTCAGGGGCCTCCTCGCCTGCCGGTACTTGCGCCCCCCCAGGATCATGCTTCCGTTCTTCCAGCTAAAGCTCACCAGGTCGTCGGTCTCCGCGAGAAAACGGGCCAGCTCCGCCAGGGAACCGGCCCGCGACCGGCGGTAGCCGTACCGTGCTGAGAAAAAATCGGCGATCGGGATGGAACGGGAGGGAGCGATCTCGAGGGTGGCAGCCTCGCGGTCGAACCGGTAACTGTAGAGATCGACGGTAGAGGGCAAGGTCCCGGTGCGGGCGTACTCGCTATCGATCGCCCCGGCCAGGGCGGGCAGGTCGTCCAGCAGCGAAGGGGGGACCACCAGGCACCACTGCCGCTTAGAGAGCTTGAGAAGGCGAGACTTCCCGGCTTCCCCCGGATGCTCGGCGGTCAACGCCGGATGGCGCACCGGAACTTCCTCGCGGCTGCCGGAGACGAGGATCTTTTTCAGCCCGTAGCGGGCCCAGTCCCGCAGCTGTTCCTCGCGCTCGTCGGGAGGCAGGGAATCGAGGAGCTTGGAAAGGCTGGAAACATCGAGGACGGCAAGGGGAGGTACGCCCTCCTCCGGCAGGGGGCCACTACTCCCGGACGCGGGGAGGGTGCAGACGAGGAGGGAGAGGAGCGCGGCCAGCAACATGAGACGGTAATAAGACATGCCGCGCAGTATAGAAAACAGCGCCTCCCAATGCAACCGGGAAGGAGGGGATAGGTTCAAGTAATCGTGAGGGAGGAGAGTATTTTCTCCGGAAGATAGGCGGGATCACTCTCCCCGCGTGTAGCTGATGGCGGTGATGATGGCTCCCTGGGGGTCCCGGATCACGCAGAAGCGCCCCACCCTGGGTATGTCGGTCGGCTCGACCAGTACCTTGCCGCCCAGCTCGGGAGCCTTCCTGGCGGTGGCGTCGACGTCGGTAACGGTCACATAGATCCCCCAGTGGCTGGTCCCGAGCCCCTCGACCGAAGGTGTCTCGACGATGCCACCCACCTCGCGGCCGTTCACCTTGATGAGGCGGTACCCTTCCTTGCCGGTCCACGGCTCCGTGCTCCAGCCAAAGAGCCTGGTGTAGAACCGCTCGGCGCCGCTCACGTCGGTAGTCCGTAGTTCGAACCAGCTGAAGGAACCCTGTTTGCGGAACTCTTCGGACATGTCGGGCCTCCCTTGATAAGGCTTTTCCCGTTCCAGTCTAATTATTACCAGATATCGATGATAGGCAACCCGCCGCAAAGGGGGAGGAGGCAGAAAAGGGGAAATGGAGGAGAAGACGGGGACCGGCGCCGGGAGGGAGCCCCAAGGGATCTGCCAGGCCGGGTGCCCTTCATCGCAGGTGGAGACGGAAAAGGAGCTTTCCGAGGTACTTGTTGAGGACGTGGTCCCGGGAGAGAAACGAGATGACCGGGGGCTTGCGGTTACCGAGCCGCTCGAGCAGGGAGAGGATCTCCGGGTTTCCCCCCGCCCCCATCCCCTGGCGGAGGACGGTGAGTGCCTCGATCTTGTCGCCGGCAATGAGGTGGACCTTGGCGAGGTTCAGATAGTGGACGGGATTGCCGGGCTCGGCCTGGACCGATTGGGCGCAGAAGGCGGCCCCCTTTCTCACCTGCCCCCGCTCCTTGGCGATGCAGTACCCGAGATAGGAAAGCCAGGAAGGATTCTCCTCCCCTTTGAGGCCCCGTTCCAGAAAAGCGAGGGCGGAGGTCGTTTCCCCGGCGGCCAGGGCTTCCAAGGCCCGCTGGAGAAGCTTGTCGGAGTCAGAGGTTGCCGTGTGGTCCATGTTTTCACCTCGTGATGCTCGACCTGCCGAATTTTCTGCTGCCGGCCCGGGAGAAAACCTACAAAAGCCGGAGAAGATCCAGGTGATGATCGATTCGCGCCAAGCCGGGAAGATCGCCGCGGTAGGCCACGAAGGGGACCCCGGCACCTTCCGCCGCGCGGCGGTCGACGTCGGAATCGCCGACGAAAAGCGCCTCGGCCGGCGACAGCCCGAACTGGTCCAGAACCTTGAAAAGCGGCTCCGGATGCGGTTTCGGGTTGGCGACTTTCCCCGCCGTCATGACGCAGCTGAAAAAACGGTCGAGACCGAAGGATTCCAGCAGGTAATCCATGGAACTCGCCCGGTTGGTGCAGACCGCCAGTTCGACCTTGCCGTGCAAGGCTTCCAGCGTTTCCTTGAGACCCGCTTCCATCGCCATGAGAGGAAAGAGTTTGCGGTAGTCGATGCTGGCCGAAAACTTCCGCACCTCGGGCATACGGTCGTCGCCGGCGAAGAGGTACTCGAGGACGTCCTTGTTGCAGTAGGTGTGGAGGATCCGCATGGTCTCGCGATCGTCACGGTCCAGCGGGCTCTTCCCGAAACGTTCGATGATCTGGGTATAAAAGGCGAAGTTCGCTTCAAACGAGTCGAACATCACACCGTCGCAGTCGTAGATGACCGCTTTTATCTTTTGCTTCACTGGTAACTCCGAAATAAGCCGGGCCCGATCAGTTCCCGCCTTCGGCGGACAACGAGGTCAGGTACTCTTCCCACTCAATGGGAAGCATGTGCTTCTTCTTGTTGTTGCATTCCTTGCAGCACGGCACCACGTTGCCCTTGCTGCTCTTACCACCCCGTATCACGGGGACCACGTGATCCATGGAGAGATCGGAGGGATGGAAGCTCTGGCGGCACCAATGACAGACCCCTTTGCCTATCCGGTTCTTCCACCACTGGCTCTTGCGAAGCTCCCGCGCCTTTCCGCGCTCCCGCTTGATCTCCTCTTCACTCACCTCGATGATGAAGTAGTCCAAACATCCTCCAGCATGTTCCCGGACGGCGGCTGGCAAAGCCGGCCTGGCGTCCCCCCTTTCCAGCGTTCTTCGGGGACTTCCGGGGACGCTGGAAAGTACCCCTTGCGAAGGTTCTTCGAGGACGCTGGAAAGTCCCCCTTTGAAAAAGGGGGATTTAGGGGGATTTGGTTTCCGAGTCAAATCCCCCCCGCCCCCCCTTTTTCAAAGGGGGGAGACCTGACTTCTTCCCCTGCCCTAGCGGAGCTTTTCCCTCCGGAAAGTCTCGATGGCCCCGCGGGCCAGCTCGTCGCAGCGCTCGTTCTCCACATGGCCGTTATGGCCGCGGATCCAGGCCCACTTGATCTTGTGGACCTTGGAGAGCGCCAGCAGCTTTTCCCAGAGGTCGCGGTTAAGGACCGGTTCCTTTTTGCTGTTGACCCACCCCTTGCGGACCCAGCCGTGGAGCCACTCGGTCATCCCCTTGACGAGGTACTGGGAATCCGTGGTCACCACCACCTCGCACGGCCGGGTGAGCGCCTCCAGGGCGGCGATGGCAGCCATCATCTCCATCCGGTTGTTGGTGGTATCCCCGTCGGCGCCGGAGAGCTCCTTCACCTTACCGGCACAGCGAAGGATGCTCCCCCACCCACCGACCCCGGGATTACCGCTGCATGCTCCGTCCGAAAAGATCTCAACCAGCATTAACGTAGGCCCCTTCCTTCTTCAGCAGCCCGGCGATAGCGTCCATCACGCGGTCGATGATCAACTGGTGAGTCTCCTTGCAGTCGGGAAGCTGGTACAGATCGCTGAAATCGATCGGCTCCCCGAAGGTGACACTCCCCTCGGCACCGAGCGAGGGGAAGTGCCAGTGATTGATGCCGGCCAGGGCGGTCGGAATGACCTGCGGCCTGGTGTCGTAGATGATCTTGCCGGCCCCGCGGTTCCCCTTGCCGAGCACACCGTCGCGGTGCCTGGTCCCCTCCGGGTACAGCATCACCTTCTGGTCGGCCAGGAGATCGTTGATCACCTTTCCGGCCCGAACGTCCCTCCCCCGCTTGACGGGAAAGGCACCCCAGGAGCGGTAAATGAGCCCCTTCACCGGATTTTGGAACAACTCTTCCTTGGCGGGAGCCCAGATCATCTGCAGCGGGTTCCCCTTCACGACGGCCCAGGGAAGAAAGATGGTATCGTAGGCGGAGATGTGATTGGACGCGATCATGACGCCGCCGGAGCGCGGAATGTTGCGGGCGCCCTTGATGGCGAAGCGGTTGAGACCGGAAGCGTAGCTCCCGATAACCCATATGGAGAAGGTGACCCAGCAGCGGCGAAGAAGTGAAGCTCTCAAGGGACCCTCGCGGTAATTGAAATGTCCTGCCGATTCAAACTCGTTGTATAGCATGAATGGTGGACAACCGGCAACCGTTTCCGCCCCCAGGGGAGTGAGGAGTCCCCTCGCCCCTTCAGGGAAAAGGGTGCCAATGGCGGGCAACTTCATCAGCTAGGGTGGGAACCGTGCCCGCACGGAACCGGGAGAAGGAGATTTAGTCAGTCAGGTAGGGTGGGCAACCCGTGCCCCGCGCGGAACCGGAGACGAACGCCAGGGGAAACGGTTTTTTCAGCTCGGGAGGGTGAAGTAGAAGGTCGCGCCGCAGCCGGTCTGCCCCTCGCCCCAGATGCGTCCGTTGTGGCGGGAGATGATGCGCCGGACGGTGGCGAGCCCAAGCCCGGTGCCGGGGTATTCCTGGGAAGAATGGAGGCGGCGGAACGGCTTGAAGAGATCGTCGGTACGGACGGCGTCGAAGCCGGTTCCGTTATCCTTGACGTAGAAGACGGTTTCTCCGTCGGCGGAGGTCGCCGAGCCGATCTCGATAACCGGGTCGTCGACCTTCGAGGTGTACTTCCAGGCGTTCTGGATCAGGTTCTCCATCACGATCCCGAGGAGTTGGAAATCCCCGGTAGCCCGCAATGAGGGGGCAATGCGGATCTCGACCTTCCGCCCGGGATCGGTCTGCCGCAGGTCCCTGACCTTCTCGGAAGCGATCTTGCTGATATCAACCGTCCCCCACAGGATCTCCATATCGGTCACCCGGGAGAGGTTCATCAGCGCGTTGAGCAGCGCCTCGACTTGGACGCAACCGTCGTTTACCGATTTCAGGTAGAAGACACCGTTGATGTCCAGCCGGTCGCGGTAGTCGAGGAGCATCTGGGCATAGCTGTAGATCCTGGTGAGGGGGGTGCGGAGATCATGAGAGATGGCGTGGCTGAAGCCTTGCAGTTCCCGGTTCACCTGCTGCAGCTCGGCGGTTTGCTGGGAAAGTGCCGCGTTGAGCGCCCGGATCTCCTCTTCGGCACGCTTGCGCTGGGTGATGTCGATAATGACCCCGGCCATTCCTCCCCGACCGGTGACCTGATCCCGGTAGTAGGAACGGCAGAAAAGGACATCGCGGACCTCGCCATCCTCCCGTGTCACCGAGATCTCGCTGACGGAAACGCTCTCCCCTTCCCTGCGGCTGACGTCCAGGGGGTTGCTCACGCTCAGGGGGACGACCTCGGAGAGTTTCCTCCCGATCAGCCGCTCGCGGGGGCGGCACACCCACTGGGCGAAGGCGGAATTGCACCAGATGAAGCGCCCGCCGTCATCCTGGTAGTACACGGGGTTGGGAATGGTATCGATAAGGTGCTGGAGAAGGGCCGCCTGCTCCGCGGCGATATGCTCGACGAGTTTCCGGTCACTTATATCCCTGATAACCTCGATCCCGGCGGTGACCCGGCCGCTGCCGTCCTTTAAGGGGGACCCGAGGATCTCGAAAAAGCGGGTGTCGTCGCCGATCCGTTTTTTGAATTCCACCTTCCGGGGGAGGCCGTCGTGGAAGGTCTCCACCAGGTGACAGCCCGGGCAGGGAGCCGGCTCGTTGCGGTAGGCCTGGTAGCACGGCTCCCCGACATGGTTTCCCATCAGCTCCTGGTGGGCACGGTTCTGATAGATAACCTTCAATTCGGGGTCCTGGATGGAGATGGCGTCGTGGATAGCCTCCACCATGACCACCAGACCGGCGCGCTCCTCCTCAGCGGACGACACCGCCTGGCGAAGCTCGGCCTGCAGGTTCACCCGCTCCTTCCGGAGGCAAACGGCGTACGCGCAGGATGCCGTGGCCGCCAGCAGGAGAAGGAATTGGTTCATGGCCTAGCTCCAGATCCCGTCCAGCTCGAAACCGCAGCCGGAACAACTACCGTGGGATAGCAGGTTCTTTTCGATGAGGTAGCCGTAGCGCTTGACGAGGAGCGCGCGGCAGGAGGGACAGTAGGTATTTTCTCCCCCCTCGCCGGGGACGTTCCCCTCGTAGACGTAGCGAAGACCTGCCTGCTGGCCGATGTCGCGTGCGGCCCTGAGGGTCGCGACGGGGGTGCGGGGCTCGTTCAGGAGCCGGTAGGTGGGATAAAACTGCGTGACGTGCCAAGGAGTGCCGGCGCCTATTTCGCCGGCGATGAAGGAGGCGATCTGCCGGAGTTCCTCGGGAGAGTCGTTGCGGTTGGGTATGATCAGGGTGGTCAGTTCGATCCAAATCCCCAACTCCTTGTATTTCTTGATGGTGTCGAGGACGCCGGACAAGGTGGCACCGGCCACCTCGCGGTAGAACTTTTCGCTGTACCCTTTCAGGTCGATATTGGCCGCGTCGAGGTAAGGGGCGATGGCTTCCAGGGCCTGATCGGTGATGTAGCCGTTGGTTACGAAGATGTTCTTGAGACCGGCGGCATGCGCCTGGACGGCGATGTCGTAGGCATATTCGAAGAAGATGGTCGGCTCGGTGTAGGTGTAGGAAATGGATTGGCAACCGGCGGCGACGGCATTGGCCACCACCTGTTCGGGGGGAACGAATTCTCCGGAGAAGGCTACCCGATCCTCTTCCGGCTGCGAGATGCCGTAGTTCTGGCAGTGAAGGCAGCGGAAGTTGCAACCGACGGTGGCGATGGAGTATGAGCGGCTGCCGGGAAGGACGTGGTAAAGCGGCTTCTTCTCGATGGGATCGACCTGTTCGGCGACCACCCGTCCGTAGACCAATGTGTAGAGGGTGCCGTCACGGTTTTCGCGGACCCGGCAGTGCCCTCTCCTTCCCGGGGTGATCAGGCAGTGAAAGCGGCACAGATGGCAGCGGACGTCCCCTCCTTCGAGCTTGTCATAAAAGAGAGCTTCCTTCACAACGGTCCCCCCACGCGAAAGCCAGCACAATTAAAGGGAATTAACCTTAACACTTCCCGGGCGCTTTTTCCACCATAAAAAAAGGAGCCGCCAGGGAGTATCCACCTCTGTTTTATAAATCAAACATGTTTTCGACGGCTGGCAACAAAAAAAAAGTGAAAAAAGTTCCCGACGTTGACGTAAGGAAAAACCAAAGCGTCCAAAAACGACATACCTTTGTTTTAAAACTATTTTCACATATAATATTGGGTACTTACGCAAAAAAGCAAATCTGGACCAGCGGTCAGATTCGCCGGTGTTTTAAAATCTCGACTCGCTGCAAGCGGCGGCACGATAGTGTAAACAGTTGTTTTAGGTCACTTTTTCACAAAAATGGCACTTGCGTGTATCCATAGTGTTCTATATAGTGTGACCATCACAAATGTGCAGATAAGGAGATTTGACCATGCGTTGCCCGAATTGTAACAGCCACAAGAACATCGAGATCGACATCCACTCCGACGGTTATGCCAAAGACCTTTTCGAATGCACCTCCTGCGGTGTCATCTGGGTCGAGAAGTCCAACGAAGTGATCACCATCAAGAACGCCGCCTAACCAGGGATAAGGGGCGCCTCCGGGCGCCCCTCCTCTACCTCCCCCCCTTCGATACCCCTCATCACAATTTCCACTCCCTGCAACGCTTCTCCGCACCGCTAGTACCGCGTTAACCGATGGCAGCTTCCGCCCCGTGCGCTTACCTTAAGCTAACCACAGCATTCAATAAGCTAAATGGGGTGTCACTTAAGCTAAACATGGTCGCAGTTAAGCTAAAGTCCCTGTTGTTTTTCTTAAAGTGACCCAACTTTAAGCTAAACACGGTCCTGGATGGAAAAATCACACCGCATGGTAACGATGCCTGCGTCGATTTTATGCACCATGGCCAGGTAGCGACGCCGTTTTGAGCCTTTTACCGAAAAAGAACGGCATCAATAACCTGCGGCACCCCTTCCGCAGCTAAACATGAGACGTACCTGCCCCTCATGGGCCTACCAGAATTTAATTTGAAGGTGTCGATGACGGTGGGAATCGTTTTTCTGGGGACGGTGGGGTGAACTTTTTATATTTGAAGAGCGTGTTTAAGAAAAAGCTGACCTCATTTTGCTTAAGTAACACCTTACATTAGTAAATGCAGCCCAGCTTTTGCTTAACGCTAGCGTGGTGCGAGGACATGAAAAACCCGGCGGTTGTCCAACTGCAGTTGGACCGGATTCCGCCGGGGTCGTTTTGGAACGTGAGGCGTAGCGCCGACTGTCGTGAGGGAGGTTTAGCGGCCGGGGAGTCCCGCGGCTAGTTTGCGGCCACCGCTTTCACGGCTTTGCGGACTCTCTTCCTGCTTTTCTTCGTGACGACGCTGGTATTCAGCAGCATGTCGATATCTCTTTCCTCCGCCATCACTGCCACGTAATGCAGTATCTTCTGGATCCGCCCATCGAGATCCTTCCGCGCCGTCTTGCGCGCGGCGATGTGCAGGCGATTACCGGTCCGGCTGCCTTCGAACATCTCCCGGAACCAATCGGTGCATTTCTGAAGCACGCTCTGCGATCCGAGTTTTTCCTCCGGCCACCCCTGCTGGAAGATGGCGAGGGCGAAGAGTGTTGTAAAGAAGGTGTTGACGTTGGCCAGAAACGAGGCATCCGTGCCGGTTCCATTAAACTTGAGCTCGTCCATGATGTGTCCTCCTTGTTGTCCGGTGATTGGCTATCTACCAAGGAGCATTTCAACTAGAGTGCCAACACGGCAGGAGCGCGCCACAAAACAACATAAGGCTTATATAATTACACTTTTCACACCTGTACCATCTTCTGCCGATGCAAACTTCCCCAGCCATTTGTACTTTACCTGCACATCGCCGCAGGCGGATCCAGGATAGGAGTTTGATAACACTGAAAGTTCGGGACTTGACCAGAATGGTCAGGGGTTGGACCGCAAGCAGTTGGACGGGCGGCAGCTCTTGCCGCTAAGGTCTGAGAGCGAGAGGCACCTGGCAGAGCTGGTCCCTCTCCTCACCCGGGGAAGGAAAGGGATTTACGAGAGGGGAAAAGTGACTGCGGGGGTTTCGTTGCCGGCGGCGAGTCGTTCGAAGAAGCCGTCATAGACGGGAGCGAGATGGCTCCAGTCGTAACGGGTGACGAAATCGGCGAGGAGGGGCCCCGCTTGCTTCCCTTGCAGGAGCGTGGTCAAGCGAGGGATGAGGTCGTCCTCCTCGCGGTAGAGCACCCGGGAGACCGCTTCGTCCGGCACGTGCTCGGGATAGGCGAGCCGCTCGGGCAAGAGGGCCTGGCAGCCGCAATAAAGGGCCTGGACGGTGCTGGCTCCGAAGAACTCCTGCCGCGAGGTGACCGGCAGGACGTCCGCCTTCCAGAGCCAGCCTGCGTAGTCGGCAAATTTCTCCTGATACCCCCAGCTCACGATCCGCGACGACAGCCTCTCCCGCGCCTCCTTGAAGACGGACGGCGACCTGCTGAAACTCTCTCCCAGCACCGCAAGCCTGAAATCCACCCCTTGGTCGGCCAGGTGGTAGAGCGCCGCGAAGAATTCCTCCGGCGCCTTGTCGTACTCCCACCGGTGGTTCCAGAGCACCAGGGGAGATTCCGGGGCGTCCGGCAGCTCGGGCCGGTAGCGGTCCAGTTTCTTGAGATCCAGCCCCAGGGGGAGTACCCGGCTCTTGGCGGCGATAGCAGGCACCGCGCCGGGATCGGCGGGGTCCGGGAACTTCTTCAGGAAGCCGGGGAGCGCTCCCAGAAAGGAGTCCTGGTGGTAGCGGGAGTTGAACAGCACCGCGTCGGCTGCCAGGGCGGAGGTGAAGTTGATGAAGGAGTAGTGGAGATCGCGCTGGATGGCCGGATCGGCGTCTCCCGGGGACCAGGGATAGGTGAGCTGGTTTTCATGGAAGTAGATGGCGCTCCGGCAACCGCTGGAGAGCTTCCGGGTAAGCCCGAGGAAGACCGCCAGGTCGAGCATGTCGGTGGCCAGGATCAGGTCGGGGGTAACGCCGGACTCGAGGAAACGGCCGGCGAGGGTAACGGCGCCGCCGTGCATCCGCCATTTCCAGTTCCGCCCCGGGAGGGTCAAAAGGTCCACCTGGTGACGGCTGTGGGAGGCGTACTCGTGCGCCCAGGCGGCATGCGAGCCGGTGCAGTACGGTTCAACGAGGGTGATGCGCAATCCTGCTCCCTCCTAGAACATGAAACGCCGCATGCTGATGTTGAGCAGGATGCCGACGCCGATCATCGAGGTGACCATGGAGGTCCCCCCGTAGGAGAAGAAGGGAAGCGGCACCCCCACCACCGGGAAGAGCCCGATGACCATCCCCATGTTGATGACGATGTGCCAGAAGAGCATGGCGCAGACCCCGACCGCCAGCAGCGCGCCGAAGCGGTCGTTGCAGCGTTTGGCGATACCCAGCCCCCACAGGATCAGGAACAGGTACAGGATGAGCATGACCAGGCAGCCGACGAAGCCCCATTCCTCACCGAAAACCGAGAAGGCGAAGTCGGTATGCTGTTCCGGGAGAAAGCGAAGCTGGGACTGGGTCCCGTGCAGAAACCCCTTACCGAAGGTACCCCCGGAGCCCACCGCGATCTTGCTCTGGATGATGTGGTATCCGCTCCCCTGCGGATCGAGATCGGGGTTGAGGAAGTTGTAGATGCGCTTCTTCTGGTAGTCGTGGAGGACGAACCGCCACCCTCCGTAGATCACCGGAATGGCGGCGGCGCAGATGGTGGCCAGGGCCGACCAGCGGACGCCGACGAAGAAGAGGATGGTCCAGGCGATCATGGCGACGAGGATGGCAGTCCCGAGGTCCGGCTGCTTCATGATGAGCAGGACCGGAGCACCGAGCAGCATCAGGGGATACAGGAGGTCCCGCAGGGTAAGTCCCTTGAAGACGGGGTAACGGCTGAAGAAGCGGGCGAAGGTGATGATGATGACGATCTTCATCGGCTCGGAGGGCTGAACGGTGAAGAAGCCGAGATGGATCCAGCGGGTGGCCCCCATGGAGGTCTTCCCGGCCACCAGGACCAGCACCAGCAGGAAGAGAACGCCGCCGTAGAGCCAGTAGGCGAAATCCTCGAGCATATGGTAGTCGAGACTGCAGACGGTGAGGCAGAGGACCACCCCGGCCACGATCCAGTAGATCTGCTTGAGGTAGTAGGGATGCCCCACCTCGCGGTAGGAGGATGTGGCGCTGTATATATTGACGACGCCGAAAGCGGAGATGAGAATAACCACCACCAAAAGCGTCCAGTCGAAGTTGGTGAAAAGCCGACGGTCAAACATCTAGGAATCCTCTGTTATGGGAAGAAAATCCGCCACGCCGATTGCCAATGCCTAAGATACTGCATCAGTGTACCTGGGGGCGGTCGGCGGCGGGCTTGGCCGCGGGCGGAGCCGGAAGGGTGGCAGCAGGGACGCCGCCTGCCGGTGCAGCGGGAGAGCCTGGGGCAGGCGCCGGTGCTCCCGGGCCGCTCCCCTCGCCTTCTCCTGCCGTCACCGCCTTCTTCGGTACCGGCTTCTTGATGACCCCCTTCTGCTCGAAGTAGGCTCTCAGCACCCGGCCGGCCACCGGGGCCGCGGCGGAACCGCCGTGCTCGCCGTGCTCGACGATGACCGCTACCGCGATCTCGGGCTTCTCGTAGGGGGCGTAGCCGACGAAGAGGGCGTGGTCGCGGTACTTGTAGGGTATGTCCCCCTTGACGGCACGGAGCTTGACGACCTGCGACGAGCCGGTCTTGCCGGCGACCTTGACCTCGGAGAGCCTTGCCATCCCGCCGGTGCCGTGCGGCTCGTTGACGACGGCGAAGAGCCCGTCCTTGATCAGCTTGTAGGTCTGCGGCTTGAGCGCGGCCTTCTGCAGCACCTGGGGCTGGAACTCCTTGATGACCTTGCCGTCGGAATCGACCACCTTCTTGACCAGGTGCGGCTGGAAGACGGTCCCCTCGTTGGCCACCGTCGAGATCATGGAGGCGAGTTGGATCGGGGTGGTCAGCACGTACCCCTGGCCGATGCCGACCGGGAGGGTCTCACCCGAGTACCATCTCTTGCCGAAGCGCTTGAGCTTCCAGGCCTGGGTCGGGATCAGGCCACCCTTCTCGTTGTCGAGCCCAACCCCGAGCGGGGCACCGAGTCCAAGCTTCCTAGCGTAGGCGGCGATGCGGTCGACGCCAAGCCGTTCGGCAAGCTTGTAGAAATAGACGTCGCAGGACTCCCGTAGCGCCTTTCTCAACTCAACGTGGCCGTGCCCCTTCTTGTCCCAGCAACGGAAGGTGGCGTTACCGAACTTGTAGTAGCCGGGGCAATCGACCGCCGTGTGCTCGTCGATCAGCCCTTCCTCCAGCCCCGCGATGGCGGTGACGATCTTGAAGGTCGAACCAGGAGGATACATCCCCCTGAGCGCCTTGTTCTCCAGGGGCCGTTTTTCGTCCTCCAGGTACCCTTTCCACTTGTCGGCCGGTATGCGGCCGGTGAAGAGGGCCGGGTCGAAGTTGGGACTGCTGGCGAAGGCGAGGATCTCCCCGGTGTTGACGTCCATGGCCACCGCGGCCCCCGCCCTCCCCGCCAAGGCTTCTTCCGCCGCCTTCTGCATCTCGACGTCGATGGTGAGCATGACGGTGTTCCCCACCATGGAGTTGGTCTCCTCCACGGTCCTCAGGAACCGCCCCCGGGCGTCGACCTCGATCTGGCGCCCCCCGTCGGTGCCGTGCAGGAAGCTCTCCCAGCTCCGTTCGATCCCGCTCTTGCCGGTATAGTCCCCGGCGTTGTAATCCTTGTAACGCTCGGTGCCGAGCTCGTCCTCGGAGACCTCGCCCAGGTACCCCAGGAGGTGGGCGGCCAGCTCGCCGTTGGCGTAGGCGCGGATCGGCTTCATCTCGATGTTGACCCCGGAAAGGGAGAGACGGTTCTCTTCGAGGAACTCCATCTGGTCGCGCGTGATCCCGGAGGCTACCACCAGCGGGTAATACTTGGCCCTCCCCTGCCCCTTGGTCCACTTGTCGACGATCTCCTGGCGGTCGAGCTTCAGGTAGCGCGCCAGGTTGCCGACCAGCTCATCCTTGTTCTTCACGTCCTGCGGGATGACGGCGACCGAGAAGGAAGGGGTGTTGGAGACCAGCACCTTGCCGTTACGGTCCACGATGGCCCCGCGCGGGGCGGCCACCGGCACGAACCGGAGGCGGTTGCTCTCGGACTGGTCCATCAGATTTTCGGTATCGATGATCTGGAGGTACCAGAGCCTGGTCAGGATCAGGAAGAACATGACGCAAGCGCCGAGGGAAATCCCGATCAGGCGGTGGGAGCCGTCGTCGTCGGGAAGGATGTTTTGCTGCGGTTTCATCGCGCCTCCTCGCTGGTGGGAAGCCTGAAGGTGAAGAAGATGGAGGCGACCAGCGCGTTGACGAGGGATTGGGGGATCAGGGCCGGGAGCACCGAGGCGTAGACGCCGTAGGAGACCGAGAAGACGGCAAGCATCAGCACGATAAGGAAGGCGTTGGCGATGGTGGCCAGGAAGGCTACCAGCACCAGCAGGGCCCGGTTGTCCGTGTAGAGCCGGTCGGCAAGCCCCGACAAGACGGTGAAGATGCAGAGATAGGAGAAGGCGTTGAGGCCGAGGTAGATGCCGCTGAAGCTGTCCTGCACGAGCCCGAGCAGGAAGGCCCCGAGCGCCGCCGGCCGGGTCGGCCACTTGAGCCCCAGGTACACGACCAGGATGATCAACAGGTTGGGCTGAAAGGGGTCCTGGAGATACTGGGGAAGAATGGTCATCTGGAGAAGCAGGGCCGCTGCCACCAGACCCGCTATTTTAAGGTACCTATTCATGGATCGTCTACTCCGGCATCTGCCGGATCAGCACCAGCATCTCTTCGAGCCTGCCGATGTTGACGGCGGGGCGCACCTCGATGGTCTGGAACACCCCGTACTGTCCCTTTTTTACCATGGTTACCTCCCCGATAGGAAGCCCCTTCGGGAAGACGCCGCCGATGCCGGAGGTGATCACGGTGTCGCCGACCTTGACATCCTCCTCCTTGACGGTGAACTCCATCGAACAGCGCCCGCCGCCGGCGCCGCGTACCACGCCCCGGGCGCGCGAACGCTGGATGATGGCGGCCATGGCGCTCGCGTGGTCGGTCAGCAGGAGCACCCGGGAGCTGTGGGGGGCAACCTTCACGAGCCTCCCTACCACCCCTCCGGCCGCCACCACCGGCATCCCCTCGGCCAGGCCGTCCATGCTCCCGCGGTCGACGACCAGGGTCTTGAACCAGGCGGAGCTGTCCTCGCCGATCACCGAAACCGCGACGGAGGGGGAGTTGATGGTCCCCTTGAGGTCGAGGAGCGCCTTCAGCCTCTCGTTGGCGATGATCGCCTCGTTGTTGGCGACGATCCGCTCGTTGAGCCGCTTGACACTCTGCCTGAGCTGCTTGTTCTCCCGCCGCACGTCCAAAAGGTCGATGTAATCGTTCCAGAGGGTGCTGACCGTGCCGTTGACGGCAGCCCCGCCCCGGGCCAGCGGGGCGGTGGTCCCCATCACCGCACGCTCGAGGGTGTTGGCGTGCTCCTTGTTCCTCAGGTTGAGGGCGTAGATAAAAAAGGCCGCCAGCAACAGGGATGCGGTGATCAGGAATCGCTTATGGCGGATAATGAAGTTTCTCATCGGTCTCAAGAAATGGTATAGGGGGCACCCGGCCCCCTATCATTGTGAATTCCACCAGCAGTTCGAAAAATGGTACGGCTACTTCCTCTCCCCGCCGCACAGGGTGGTCTCGCTGTAGACCCGCTCCAGGTACTCGCGGTAGGAGGACTTGGGGGTGTTGTCGATCACCTCCCGCATCCTTTGGCAGTCGAGGAATCCCCTCCTGAGGGCGATCTCCTCGAGGCAGGCGATCTTCAACCCCTGCCGCGCCTCGAGGGTCCCGATGAAGTGGGAGGCCTCGAGAAGGCTCTGGTGGGTGCCGGTATCGAGCCAGGCGATGCCGCGCCCGAGCCTCTCCACGGAGAGTTTCCCCGCCTTGAGGTAGGCGAGGTTGACGTCGGTGATCTCGAGCTCGCCGCGGGCGGAAGGCTTCATGTTCCTGGCGATCTCGACCACGTTGCCGTCGTAGAGGTAGAGGCCGGGAACCGCGTAGTTGGACTTCGGCTTGGCCGGCTTCTCCTCGATGCTCAGCACGGTCCCGTCCGGGGCGAAGTCGACCACCCCGTAGCGTTCCGGATCCTGGACGTAGTAACCGAAGATCTTGGCGCCGCCGTCGAAATCGGCGATCAGGCGGTCCAGCCCGACCTTGCCGTAGAAGATGTTGTCGCCCAGGATCAGGCAGACCGGCTCGTTATCGATGAACTCCTCGCCGACCAGGAAGGCCTGGGCGATTCCCTTGGGCTCGGCCTGGACCGCGTAGGTCAGCTTGATCCCCCAGCGCGAGCCGTCGCCCAGAAGGGCCTGGAAACGGGGGGTATCATGGGGGGTGGAGATGATCAGGATGTCGGAGATGCCGGCCGTCATCAGGGTGGCCAGCGGGTAGTAGATCATCGGCTTGTCGTACACCGGCTGCAGCTGCTTGCTGGCCACCAGGGTCAGCGGGTACAGCCTGCTCCCGGCGCCACCGGCGAGTACGATCCCCTTCTTGATACCTTTCGCCATAACGCTCCCTCTGCCCCCGAGGCGGGGGTAAAATTCCCATTAACAAACCACTTTTTCTATCACATGAAAGCTGCCGCCGTCAAACACTTAAAACCGTAAACGGCGCGCTAGGAAAGAAGTTTCTCCTTGATCGCATCGGCGATCAGGCTCTCCTCGATTGCCTCGCGGACCCACGGCTCCTTGCAGCGGACAAGGACCCAGGCGGCCCCCTCGGCGACGGCGGGGATATCGCTCCAGAGGGCGTTACGCAGAGGACGGAGCTCCCGCGGGTCGGGAGTGCGCTTGTCGACCAGGCCGCGGCAGCCGGAGCAAAGAAGTGCGAGGTTCTCCGGGGCAGGCTCGTGGTCCGGCTGGTACTCCCACAGCTTGAGTCCCTCGTCGCCGCCGCACCATTCGCAATGGAAGCCGGCCCGCTTGCTGATGCTCTTGCCCAAGGCGTTGACCGCCTCGAGATGCTCCTTGTTGAGTTGACTCCCCTTGGCCATAGCGCACCCTCCTCATGAAGATTCAGCGGCCAGTCTAGCAGAATGGCGAAAGGAATCAAAGAGTTTCGGGGAGGGTGAAGCTGCGTGAAGGTGAGGCACGCGAACGGGACTGTCACAGCGGCAGCGGTCACAGTCATAGCTTTTTTGGGGAGGTGTTGCTAAAATTGTCGTAGAAGCATCTGATCCTGTTACTGGCACGGTCAGCATCGAGGAGGTATCCATGAACACCAGCATGTGCCCCAAATGCAAAGGAAAAGGGAAGGTCTTCAGCTCGTCCCGTCAGACCGGGTACGAGCAGATCGAGGTACCCTGCTCCTTGTGCAAAGGGTCAGGCAAGATGTCCTGATCCGGCAACCTGTTTCCCGACAAAAGAGCCCCCGCCCCGGCGGGGGTTTTTGTTGGCTCAGTCTATTTTAGTTCAGGCGCCGATTCAGCCATGAACGCACAACCTCCTGTCACGCTGTTCTTTTAGGTAGACAGAGGTTCCCGCCGGTAGTAAATTCCGGGCAATCCCGCCCTCGGTGCGGGAAGAAAGTACCACCAGGCGGCCGGTACCGGCCTGCCCCAAGGAGTTCCCACCGCGTGAAATTGATCGAACCCCTCTTCCACGGCACCCTGCTCCGCCGCTACCACCGCTTCCTGGCCGACGTGGAGCTGGACGACGGCAGCATGGTCACCGCCCATACCCCCAACACCGGAAGCATGATGGGGTGCGCCATCCCGGGGAGCCGGGTAATCCTTTCCAGAAGCCCCAACCCGGCCAGGAAGTACCCGCACTGCTGGGAGCTTGTCCACGCCGCCGGCCACTGGATCGGGATCAACACGATGTATCCCAACCGGCTGGTGAGGGAGGGGGTGGAAAACGGGACGGTCCAGGAGCTCTCCGGCTACCAGAGCATCAGGGGGGAGGTCCCCTACGGGACCGGCAGCCGCATCGACCTTCTGCTCTCCGGTCCCCAGGGAAACTGCTACGTGGAGGTGAAGAACGTCACGCTGGTCGAGGAGGGGAGCGCCCTCTTTCCCGACGCGGTCACCGCGCGCGGGCTGAAGCACCTGAAAGAGCTGATGGAGATGGTGCGCCAGGGGCACCGCGCGGTAAACTTCTTCGTCGTGCAGCGGGGGGACGGCGAGCGGGTGCGGCCGGCGGACGCCATCGACCCCGCCTACGGGGCCCAGCTCAGGGAGGCTGCCAAGGCGGGGGTGGAACTGCTCGCCTACCGCGCGCGGGTAACCCCGAACGAGATTTTCCTGGACCAACGGCTCCCCATCGCGCTCTAGGCCCGCCTCCGCCGGTTTGACAAAAACCGTTGGACCGCTACAGTTTAAGCGTTCAAAGGAGAAAGCGGATGAGAATTCCCCGGTTTACCATCTACTCCCGCGAAACAGGGGTCGAGATAGCGGCGGCCGAAAAGAGGCAGCAGGGGAAACCGGCGGAAGGGAGGGTGTCGCTGCGGTTCTTCCGGCTGGCCAGCGGGTCGCACCAGATTCGGTTTCTGGCCGAGCCGTGGGAGGCCTTCGAGCTCGCCCGCAAGGTCGCCGTGGTCCATGCGGCCGCCGGGAAGGAGTCCCTGACCCACAAGTTCGATGCGGGCGAGGGGGAAACGGTCACCAAGCTGAGCGTGGAAGGGTACGAAAGAAACGGCAAGAAGGGATTCGCCTTTTCCATTCAACGGGGTGAGGAGGCGATCAACGTCCCCGCTCCGGCTGGGGAGTTCCTCTTCGCCGCCGAATTTTTGAAGCACCTCGCCCTTGTCCAGTCATGGAGCGAACAGGGGGAGCAGAATACAGGAAGACGGGTACACCATGGTGAGCAAGACCCTGCATCTCAGCATTGACAGCAAGTTGAGCGACGTGGCGCTGATCGGGCATGCGGTCCGCGGGGTCTGCGCCTGCTCCCCCTTGGCCGAGGAGACTTACGGAGAGATGGAAGTCTGCGTGGTCGAGGCGGTCAACAACGCCATCTCCCACGCCTATAAGAACCAGTCGGGAAACTTCGTGGAGACCGCGGTCACCCTCCATCACGACCGGATCTCCTTCGAGATCTCCGACTCGGGGCGCGCCATCGAGGACTTCGCCCCCCGCACCCTCGAATTCGACCCCGAAGTGATCGGCTCCATCCCGGAAAACGGCATGGGGCTTTTTATTATCGAGACCCTGATGGACGAGGTCACCTACCGCTCAGAAAACGGCCGCAACACCCTCGCCTTCTGCCGCTACTTCCGGCAGCCCCAAGCCTGATCCCTACCAGGAAACGGTGACGGTCAGGGTATCGCTGTAGGACCCCACATACGCGTCCTGCCGTTCCGGAATTCTCCCATAGATGCCGGCATTGAGCGAAAGGTTCCGGGTCACGGTCTGGGTTATCACCGAGCTCCCCCCGGTCCCGTCTCCCCAGATGGTGGTCTTGGCGGGGTCGAGAAAGAGGTAGTAGTTAAGCCGCTCGCTCCCCCCGCTGCGGATCATCTGGCGCGGGTTGAAGGAGCCCCCCTGGCCGCTGCTGATCGCCACCGTTACCAGGATCGGCTTCCGGTCGGGATTGTTGCAGTTGAGCGCCACCGCCCCCTGCCCGTCCAGGGGAGATCCCGAGAAGACGTCGTAGCTGCCGAACCCGACCGGCGTCGTGGTCACGCTGCAACTGAAGGCGAAGGCTCCCCCAGCCGTCAGGCCGAGCAGCAGGAGCGCCATCGGAATACAACTCCACCTCTTCATAGCTTTCCTCCTCACCGAAGTAGCCCCCTCTTTTTCCATTCCCCAGTAAGACTCGTCACTTTTCACCCAGCCGCTCCCTGAGCCCCGGAGAGAAATCCCCCACCGTGATATCCCCGAGATCGACGATGGGATCCGGCGAAGCGGGGATGGTCAGGGTGACCGGGAGACGGGCGCCCCGGTACCTCACCATGCCGCGATAGCTACCGGGAGGAAGGAGCGCGTGCGCGGTGCCGCTTCCGGAGGAGCAGTCCCCTTCCCGGCCCCGCACCACCTCCTTGAACTCCGGAAGCTGGGTCACGTCGAGGAAGAACTCCCCGGATGGCGTGGTCTCGAAGCGTACCTTCCCCATCCCCACCGGCAGGACGACCTCCGCCGCATCGAGCGGTTGCAGCTTCCCATCCACCATGCCGCGCAGGGTCCCCGTGAAGGACTGGGCCGGCACCACCACGAAATTGACGCAGGAGCCGCTCCGTAAGGGGGGAGAAATCACCCGGGCCGACTGGGGGAAGTAGTAGGTGACCGGAATGTCGGTGTCCTTGAAGGAGATGCTGTTGTCGTTGTAGGAGCTCAGGGTGGGGAGGATCACCAGCCCGGAGGCATCGGTTTTCCCCATCTCCTGGGCGCCGTAACGGACGGCGACGCCATCGACCTCCCCGACCTTGACCGCGGCGAAGCTGTCGGTGACCGGCCTGGTGAAGGCGGTGACCCCGTCCAGCTTGACGAGCGCCCCGGAGAGGGCCAGCTGATACTGGTCGCTCCAGCGCCCGTCCCGCGCGACGCCGGTGCCTTCGGCCCGCACGATCCCGTAGCGGCCGTTGTACTGGAACATCGGGTTGAGGCTCTCCCCCGTGGTTCCGGTACCGTGATCCCTTTCCACCTGGACCCGGTACCCTACCCCTTCGCCGAGCGGCGGATTCTTCTGGAGCTGGAGCGTCTCGTTGCGGCTCCCCTCCCCTTCCTGCACCCGGGCGGTGACGCTCATGTCGCTCCGGGGGGCCCAGTTGAGCGCGGCGAAGAGCTGATAGCCGCTGCCGGTGTCGGAGTCGAAGATCCGCCGCAGGGAGAGGTTGAAGTTGAGGTTCCCCGGAAAGTCCTTGGAATAGCCGAGCGAGGCGCTCCGCTGGGGGCTCCCCGCATAAAGGGACTGCTCCTGCAGGTCGAAGGAGAACGATCCCGCGGCCGGGTAGGTGTATCCGAGGGAGAGCCCGGTGGTGTGCCGCACCTGCGGCGCCGAAAGGGCACCCAGCATCCGGTAGGACGGGGAGAAGTACTGGTAGAAGAGCCGGGCATTGAACCGGGGATCCAGGTACTGGTAGGAGAAATCCCCGCCGGTTCCCGGGCGCCCGCCGAAGCTCCCCGAGAGTGCCGCGCTCAGCACCCCGCCGCTCCAGAGCCTGAGCGAGGCCTGGGGGCCGAAATCCGCCACCCCCCTGCCGGCCTCTCCCCGGTAGCCGATGGTGAGGTAATCGCGGAAACCGTAGCGGTGGGAGGCCACCGCGGCGAGGCTCCCGTAGTCGTTACTCTCGGAGCCGAAGGACTGGCGCAGGAAACCGAGGTTGTAGCTGTAGTCGTTAAGCCCCGGTTTCAGCAAGAGCGCGTCGGCCGCGTAGTAGGGATAGCGGTAACGCTCCTCCCGGCCGAACTGGTCGCGCACCACCAGCTCCACTACCCCCGCTCCGCCGTAGGAGGTGAAGTTGTGGAACTGGAACTCCCCCGGGGCGACGTGCTCGGTGCGCACCTTGCTCCCGTTCACATAGACATCGACGTCGGAGGGGAGCCCCGCCTGGCCGCGGAAATCGAAGCTCGGGTAGGTGACGAAGTAGGGATCCATGCTGAGCACCTTGGAGACGCCGATCCCTGCCATGTTGACGCCCCCGCCGAGGGTTCCCGAGCTGGCGAAGAAATCGCCGAAGACGGTCCGCCTGAGGAGCGGACGTTCGTCGCGGGTGACGGAGGTGTGCAGCCGGAGAAATTGCCCGCCGTGCGGATCGTCGTTGAAAAGGGTATCGGTCAGAAAGAGGTAGTCGCCGTACCTCGCTCCGAGCTCGTTGGCCAGGCTGAAGTTCTGGAAGGTGGCCCCGGGAGCGCTGTTTACCTGCGCGCCGTAGTTGAGAAAAAGGCTCGTGTCCCGGGTGAGGACCGTTTTACGCGCCGGAGGGGAGGTATACTCGATCACCTTGCTGGGCAGCAGGGATGGGGTGGCGGTCAGTTTCAGGGTCAGGGTCCGTTCGTCGAGCGAAAAGGTAACCCCGGAGAGGGATTTGAGAGAGAGGTAGCTCTCCCCCTCGATGGTGACGCTCCCTTGCGCCGGGACCTGGAGCCCCGCGGCGGTAAGGTCCTGCGGGCGCAGCAGGAAATCGCCCTGCTCCGTGCGATGGACGAAGACCTCCCCCTTGTCCTCTCCGTTTAGAAAGAGCTGCAGCACCATCTGTTCGGCGGAGGCCGCAGTGGTGCAGAGCGCGAGAAGCAGGGTGAGAAGGGCCAGGGGCCAGGCGCGGCGGCGCCTTGTCGCGGCAACTTCGCGGCCCGATGACGGACTGGCTTTCGCGGTGTTACATCCCGAGGGAAACATCCGGGATCACTCCTGAATCGGCATCACGGCCGGCAATTGTTGCGGTCGACCTTGAGCTCGCTCTTCAGGGGAACTCCGGCGCGGTCCGCATCGCCGGTCACCACGATGGTTTCGCTGGCACGGCATCCCTCTTCCGGGACCGCAACGCTGAAGCTGCGGGTGGCGCCGTTCAAGACATACCAGCCATCGGCTTTCCTGCTGAAGGTGGTGGCGCCGGAAGCGTTCTTGCCGGTCACTTCGAGCGAGTTCACCCGGAAGTGCTGGTTGCCGTTGTTGGCCACCGCGACGGTCACCGTCCCCCCCTTGAGCTCCGCCTTGGAGATGCCGGCGGCATTGACCTCCTTGGCGGGGGTGATGAATATCGGGATGGCGAAGCGGATATTGACCGAAACGGTGGCGCCCATGGCAGCCTTTTTGTCTTCCGGGGACTGAAGCTTGGGAACCTCCTCGACGTAAAGCCGGAAGGTCCGCTCGCGGAGGACGGCGCCCCCCTTGAGTCCCAGCCGGATCAGCCGCTGGTCCTTGGGAGGTACGGTCAACTGTTTGGGGAAGAAGATGAGGTCGTTACTGTCGACGTAGCGATCGGCCCCGGTGGCGTCCTGGGTCCATTCGACCGCCTTCACCTGCAAAACCAGCGGGGTGTCGCCGTCGTTTTCCACGTTGACGATCCCGCTGCGGGCGCCCCGCTCGAAGAAGACCCGGATCGGCGTCACCCGCCACTCGCCGGCACAGGCCGGAGTATCGGGTAAGAAGGCGGGGAGGGAAAGGACGACCAGCAAAGGGGCGGTCAGCAGCCAGTTGGACAGACGCCGTACACGGGGAAAAAAGTGATGCATGGGAAGCCTCCAGCCACGGAACCGATTCGGGCAAGCATGTTTCTCTGCGGCTGCCGCACTCTAGCCGCAAAGACGGGAAAATGCAACCGTCACCTGCCGGTTTTCCAGCGGTATCAAGGGAGTATGTCGATGAGCACCGAGTCGCTGTAGGCACCCGCCGGAGCGGTGACGTAGGCGGAGGCCGCGATGGTGGCGGTGACGGTGAAGGAAGTAGGCTTCTTGTTGGTGGCCGCCTGGCTGGAAGGGAGGCTCAGACTGTAAGGGATCCGGTCGCTCCCGTTGGTGAGATAGAGCTGGTTGCTGGTGGCGGTCTCGACGATGACGGTCTTGCCGCCGGAACCGGTAAGCCCCGTGCAGGTAACGGTGAAGGTTACGGTAGCGGTCAACGGGGTGGCGGCGAGGGGGTTGATGGTGGGGAAGGCGATCGCGTAGGGACCACCGGTATCGAAGGTGCAGGTCCCTTTGCTGGGGGCAATCACCGCCGAGGCCTGCAACTGGGCCGCGGAAGTGGCCGCACCGGCGTTACCCGGGGCGCCGGGCAGCATGGCCGTCATGAGGACGGCGGCCGCCAGCGATATCCTTGTCCCGATACCCATAGTTAGCATCGCTCCCGGATGTGGGAAAAAAAGGGGGAGGGGAAGTTCCCCTCCCCCTCGACTCCGTCAAACAGCGAGTCCGAAAAGATTAGTAGTTGATGGTGACGACCAGGTTGCCGGTGTAGGCGCCGGCCGGAACGGAGGCGTAGGCGGTCTTGGCCACCGAGGCGTCGATGGTGTAGGTCTTACCGGCCACGGCACCGTCATTGGCGGGAATGGTCGGCAGCACCGGGGTGAAGGCGATGGTGTTGGTGCCGTTGAGCATGTTCACGGAACCCGGAGCGGTGAAGGTGTAGTTGGTCCCCTGGGTGCACTGAACGAGGATCTGGCCGGCGCCGGACTTGCTGCTGGCGGTGGTGGTGGCGCCGTCGAGGATCGGGTCGAGGGTGCCGAAACTGATGTTGGTGTTGGTGGAGGCGGTGCAGGAAGCGGCCACGGTGGCGCTCACGCTGACGGTGGCGGTGGTGGAGGCGGCGAAGGCGGAACCTGCGAAGGCGACCAGGGCTGCGGCGGTGACAACGGAAATCAGTTTTTTCATCGTTAATCTCCTTTTCTCAATTGATACAGGTGCACAGTAAAGGTTTATAGGCCTCGATAAATCTATCCCCTCACCTATGACTTCAAGAAAAACCGGCAAGGTACGAGATAGCGTGAATAAAAACAGAAAAGCCCGGCCTCAATGGAAGCCGGGCTACTCACTGTCCGGGCGCACCGGTGCCATAAAGCTGCACGACTTCACAAGCTCTTTGGCAACCCGGCTATCCGCTTCCCTGCTATGAGGAAACGGACCCGTGGCTTTGCGTCACTGGATTGCTCCAGTTTTGCCTTTGTCTAGAGATATGTTGGGGAAGAGCCATCCAACCCTCGCTCAAAGAGAGAGGTGGATTGGCGTAACAACCTAAAGTATTGGCGAAATAGTGTCAACTATTTTCATTAGGAGCAGGAACCGTGCCGAAACAGAGTGATACCAAAAGGGGCACTATTATCTCTATGAGATCATAAGCGATGTCCGTGAAAATACAGCACTTTGCCAGGGGGCGAAAAGAGGGGAAAATAGCGGACTTTATTAAAGAGATACCGGAGGGATGGCGGCGTAACAGACGGTTTTGTTAGGGGTAGTGGCGGGGAAAAGGAAAAAAATACGGGGTGGCCAGGGAAAAAGGCATGTACTGGCAGGAAAAGACGCTATTTCACCGGATCGGACGCCAAAAAACGTCACCGGGCGATGACGCATTTGGTCGCTTCGCCCGCCGTCAGATGACCGGAGTGATGCCGAGGGCGAGTTGATGGACCCCTCTCGGGGTGTCGGGGGAAAGTACGATGCGGGCGTCGAGCTTTCTCTCCACCCGGGCACCGATCCGGTAACCGGCGGGATCCAGGGTGAACGCGCTCGAAACGAAGTTCCCTTTGCCCGCCTCGCTGACCAGCACCCTCCCCTCGCCGAGGTTCTCGACCCCGACCGGCACTCCTCTTTCGAGGTTGGTCCTGAAGGATACGGTGACCGCACCGCTCAAATCTATATAGCCGCGGGCGACGTCCTCGTCGGCCACGTAGTAGGTCGCCGTCTGCTGCCTCGCGTCCAGGCTCACGTAGGGGAGAACGGCGGCCCCGACCCGCAGCGTGGTGGCGGCGGTCCCACCCCATGCGGCCGGCGTGACCAGCAGCAGAGCTAAAACGCTCATTATGGCAACAGTAGCCTTTCTCACGGCCATCCTCCCTGCCCTTTAGGAGCGAGAGTCGTACCGAAGCTAACTAGCTGTTTTTACGCCACTACCAAATCACGAACGCAAGCAAGAATGTGCAGAATCTGAACAGCATTTCCCCCTGGATCCACCAGGGGAGCGGTTTTTGGCCCATGTTCACCGAAAACCGCCAGCTGCTCAACAGTTGAACATACCGGACCCCTTCGGCCGCTCTCACGGTCAAAGAGAGATCCCGGATAGAGAGAACATGTCATTGCCCATAGTGGCGCGACCGGTTCCTTCGACTTACGATACTCAACGGTACTTTTATTATCTCACAACCCGGCTTTCTTTGAATGAGCAGATCATCGATGATCTTCCGCTATGCCCCTTCCCCTTTAAGAAGAAGGTCAGCATTGGGAACTCCATGTTGTAGAAGAAGAGGGAGGATTGGTCCCAGCGGAGGACGGTGGCGGGTCATCTAGAGTAAGGACAACGGGAAGGGTCTGCTATGACAGCGGGACGATGGCGGGAGTCAGCCGAGGAGGAATTCGAAGTCTTCTCTGCCAATGGCTCCGGTCCCCTCATGCTCGGCATCCTCGAGGAGCGCACGGTAGAGCTTCAGCTTCCGTTTCTTGAGCTCCATCATCTTCTCCTCGATGCTGTGGCGCATCAGGAGCCGGGTGATGGTGACCTGGCGCAACTGGCCGATCCGGTGGGCGCGGTCGGAAGCCTGGCTCTCCACCGCCGGGTTCCACCACGGGTCGAGGTGAAAGACGTAGGAGGCCTTGGTGAGGTTGAGCCCCTTTCCTCCCGCCTTCAGGGAGAGGAGGAACACGCCGGGCTCCTCGGAGCTCTGGAAACCCTCGACCAGCTCTTTGCGGCGGGAGATGGGGGTGGAGCCGTCGAGGCGCGAGGATACTATCCCCTGCTGGGAAAGCCCCTCCTCCACGAGATCGAGGAAGGAGGTGAACTGGGAGAAGACCAGCACGCTGTGCCCCTCGGCGAAGAGCTCCTCCAGCTGGTCGATGAGAAAGTCGATCTTGGGGGCGCGGTCCGGCGAGCGCGGGAGCAGCAGCCTCGACGACAGGCAGATCTGGCGGAGCTTCAAGATGGCGGTCAGCGCGATGATGCGGGCCTGGCCGGGAGCGTTGGAGCGGTAGGCCTCCGCCACCGTGGCCTTGACCTCGGCCACCGTCCTCACGTAGAGGGCCTTCTGGCGCGGGCTCATCTCGAGATAGATGTCGGTCTCCACCTTGGGAGGGAGCTCCGACCTGATCATGTCCTTGGCACGGCGCAGGATGAACGGATGGGTCCTGCGGGAAAGGGTCTCCATGAAACCTTCCCCGTCGCGCCCCATCTGCTTGCGGAACTGCTCGTAGGGGCCCAGCAGGCCGGGAAGCGCCAGGTCCATCACGGAGAAGTACTCGCCTAAGTGGTTCTCCACCGGGGTCCCGGTCAGGGTGAGCTTGAAGCGCCCCTTGAGTCTCCTCACCGCCCCGGTGGTCTCGGCGTGGATGTTCTTGATGGCCTGGGCCTCGTCGAAGACGATCACGTTGAACGAGAGTGCCGAGAGGTGCTCGATGTCGCGCTGGATGACGCCGTAGCTGGTCAGCACCAGGTCGAACCCGCCGAATTCGGCGCGGCGCCCCTGCCCCCGGTAGACCCCCACCTTGAGCGAGGGATAGAAACGGCCGATCTCGCTCTCCCAGTTGAAGATCAGGCTCGGGGGGACCACCACCAGGTGGGGGACCCCCTCGGGAAGCTCCGACTCGATCACCCCTTCCTGGAGACCGGCGATCAGCGCGATGGCCTGCACGGTCTTGCCGAGCCCCATGTCGTCGGCCAGACAGGCGCCGAAGCGGTGCTCGTAGAGAAAGGCGAGCCAGCTGTACCCTTCCCGCTGGTAGTTCCTGAGCACCGCCTTCAGCTTGGCAGGAACCGGGCGGGGGGGGATCCTCTCGAAGCTCATGAGGCTTTCGATGATCCGCTCGTCCTCCGGGGAGAGGAGGACCCGGACGCCGCTACGCCTGAGGATAAGCCAATCGAGGATCTGCAGGCGCGGCACCCTGACCACTTCGCGCTTGGGGTGGGCGGAGAAGAGGGCGAGCGCCCGTGCGCTCTCCTCGTCGAGAAGCAACATGGCGCCCCCCCTCCGGAAGACGCCGCCGCTCTTGATCGCCTCCATCAGTTCGCCCTCGTCGACCAGCTCCCCTTCGCAGCGGATCTCCGGACGGAGCTCGAACCAGTCGATGGTGGAGCGGGTGGCGTCCAGGGTGAAGGACCAGGAGACCGTCTCCAGCTCCTCTCCCCCCATGGCGAAGTGGAAGCCGGCGGCGGAGAGCTCGCTCCTGAGGGTCCCGATGTTCTTCATGAAGAGCTTGCGCTCCACCGCCATTTCTCCGGGGATCTCGGTGCCGGTGAAGATCTCCGGCCCCAGCAGATCGAAGGGGATCCGGAGAAGCCTCGCCTGGGCCTCGGCATCCACCGGCACCTGGACCCAGTGGCCGTCCACCACCTGCAAAAGGGTGCGCGGCTGGGTCAGGGACTGCCAGAAGGAGGTCACCATACGGCGCGCCTCGGCCTTGACGTTGCGCTTGCAGAAGTCGGGGCCGTCGAGAGCCAGGCGGACGATCCTCTCCTTGTCGGTGCGGCTGCCGCCGGCGAGGGTGGCGAAGCAGGCTTCCAATATGGAGGCGACCCGCTTCTTCGCCTTGAGCGGCTGGGGAAGCCGGGCGCGGCTGGCGGAGGGGAAGAACCAGAAGGTATCCCGCGACAGCTGGAACGGGGTATCCCCGGCCACCCCTTCGGCGACGAGCTGCACGTTCTCGGCGAGCTCCAGGATGTTAAGCCGGTAGCGAACGGGGAGCCCGGCGGCAACGCTTGGCCTCCCCTCCACGAAGAGGGCCCCCTTGTCGAAGAAGCGCCCATCCTCCGCCACCGTGTACTGGCTCTGGTTGAAGCAGGCGGCGGCGATCCTGAGCCCTTCCTCGTCCCGTTCCACGCACGGCTCCGGGACGAGCTGCAGGGAGGCAATGAGCCGGGTGAGATGACCGTTGGCGCTCTGCTCGTCGATCTTCTGGATGCGGCGCAGGGCGAGGTCCACCAGGTACCCTTCGCAGATGAAGCGGTCGCTGCCGAGCCCGTGCCCGTCATCGAGGGTCTTGGTGACCGCCACCTGGTCTCCTTGCAGGTCCAGGCGAAGGATCAGCGAGCGTTCGAGCGCGGCGTCGTAGACGAGCGGGACCGGTCCTTCCGGGGAGGCGAAGAGAACGGGATAGCGGGCGCCGAAGCGGGTGAGGAACTCCTCGACCGCCCTCCCCTTCATGAGGGGGTTGTACAAAAGGCGGAGGAATTCGCGGATGGAAGGGATCAGGTCCGGCTCCCACGGCACGAGCGGAACCCCGCTGCGGCAAAAGCGCAGCCGCCCGCCGTCCTCGCCGAGCTCAACCACCAGGGAATAGGCGGGCTCCTCGGTCATGACCGCAGCCGGGGCCGCCTGCGGGACGGAGGCAACCGTCCAGAGCTGGCCGGAAAGGGATCGCAGGTAGTCGGCGGGGAGGTGCAGCATGGGAAACGAGGGGGGGGAAAGGACCTTCTTGACGGTGGCGAGCGCAGCCACGAGATGCGGACAGCGCCCCCGGGGGCTCCAGACGCCGCAATCGCAGGTGGTGGAGAGTTCGCCCTGGGAAAGGGTGAGCGAGACGTCGACGGTCACGGCGTCCTTGATGCGGACGGTGAGCACGGAGCCGTCGCCGCTCCAGGAAAGCCCGGAAACAGGGGTCCTCTTGCACAGCTCGAAGCCGTTGAAGAGGTGGATCTTGTCCGCCAGCCTGTAGATCGCCGCCGGGGGCATCTCGAGAAGATGCCTCAGCAGCGGGTTGCCCCTATTGTCCATCTTCCGTGAACTCCCCTGAAGGTTGCCGAGCGAACGGTCCATGCTACCAGAAACAATGTCCCAATACAACAGCACAGCCTGGGGGATGTCGAAGTAATTACGGTGAGATGGGGGGCGAGGGGGGGGAAGGCGCGGGGCAAAAAAAAAGGGACGGTTTTACCCGTCCCGGAAAAGGAGACCCTGGAGAAACTCTGAACTCCTAGGTTCATAAATACGTATCGGGTCCCGTTCTCATTACTTTAGGAATTTTTTCCGGCCAATCTCATTTTCCGGACTTTCCCTTGCCGAGCGCATGGTTATCGATGATCCAGCGGGCGATGCTGCGCTGCGGCGGCAGGGAGTCCGGCATTTTTTCCCGGGTGAACCAGCCGGCGTCTTCCAGTTCGTTCCCGTCGATCTCGATCTCCCCGGAGACGTAATCGGCGACGAAACCGGCCATCAGCTGGCTCGGGAAGGGCCAGTTCTGGCTCCCGACGTAGCGGGCGTTGGTGACCTTGATGCCGGTCTCCTCCAGGACTTCACGCTCGACGCACTCCTCGAGCGACTCCCCGAAGTCTACGAAACCGGCCACGAGGCTGTAACGGCCGGCGGCCCATTCCGGTTTGCGTGCCAGCAAGAACTCGTCGCCCCGCTTGACGAGCACGATGACGCAGGGATGGATGTGGGGAAAATGCTCGTGGCCGCAGCCGCCGCACTTCTTGCCCCACGAGAACGGGATGCGCGTCGTGGAACCGCCACAGCGGGAGCAAAGCGAGCTCAGGCGTTCCCAGAAGACGATCTGGCGGGCCAGTCCGTAGAGGGTGGCGAGATCGTCGGGAAGCTCCATCCACTGGATGGCGGCGAATCCTTCCGGAAGCTGGGCATCGCGGGAGACGGTGGCCACCCGGACCGGCCTGCCGTCCCACTCGCCGAAGACGATGGGGCCGGAGGCTATCGCCAGTTCGGCGGGAAGGAGGCCGGCGTAGAGGCCGCCACCGGCAAGCACCAGGGAATCCCCCTGCACGAGGGCCCAGTACCCCTCCTCCGCCGTTTCCAGTTCGCCCGGTTTTCTCTGCACGAAACGGGAACGGATGATTTCGCCGTTAAAGGGAAGGTTGACCGTCTCGGGAAAGGCCATTGCTCACTCCTCGGGTTAGTATTTCCAGCCCCGGCATAATACGGCCATCGGCGCCCGGACGCAACCCCTTCGCCTCCCGTATACGCGGGCTCTTTGCTCCCCCTTTTGGCTTGCATAAAACAAACGGCGTATGCTAATCATTCTCGTTCAGCCATTTACACGAAAAGAGGATGTAACGTGACCATCAGAAGACTTCCGGCCGAGTGGGAGCCCCAGGATGGGGTGCTTTTGGCCTGGCCGCACGAAGAGAGCGACTGGCACCCGTACCTGGACCGCGTGGAGCCGGTGTTCGACCGGATCGCCGCCGAGATAAGCCGGTTCGAGCCGGTCGTCATCGCCGCCCCGGATCCCGCCTACGTCACCTCCCGGCTCGCCCGTTGCGGCGCCGACCTCTCCCGCGTCAGGGTCTACCAGGTCGAGACTAACGACACCTGGGCCCGCGACTTCGGCCCCATCACCGTCCAGGACGACGGCGTTCCCCGCCTGCTCAACTTCGGCTTCAACGGCTGGGGGCTCAAGTTCCCCTCCGACCTCGACAACCGGATCAACCGCAAGCTCCAGGGGCACGGGGTCTGGAAGGCCCCGCTGGAAACGGTCGGGCTGATCCTCGAGGGGGGAAGCATCGAGAGCGACGGCGAGGGGACCATCCTCACTACCGAGGAGTGCCTCCTCAACGATAACCGCAATCCGCACCTGACCCGCGACGAGCTGGAGCAGGAGCTGCACGGCCTCTTCGGGACCGACCGCTTCCTTTGGCTCGCCAACGGCTACCTGGCCGGCGACGACACCGACTCGCACGTCGATACCCTGGCCCGCCTCTGCCCGAACGACACCATCGTCTACGTTACCTGCGACGACCCGGACGACGAGCATTTCAACGCGCTCTCGGCCATGGAGGCAGAGCTCAAGGCCTTTACCACCAGGGAGGGTAAGCCGTACCGGCTGATCCCCCTCCCCTGGCCCCACCCCTGCTTCGACGAGGAAGGGACCCGGCTCCCCGCCACCTACGCCAACTTCCTGGTGGTGAACGGCGCGGTGCTGGTCCCCACCTACCAGGACAAAAAGGATACCGCCGCCCTGGAGGCGATCGGCCGCGCCTTCCCGGAGTGTGAGATCGTCGGGATCGACTGCCTGCCGCTTATCCTCCAGCACGGATCGCTGCACTGCGTCACCATGCAGCTGCCTGTGGGAACGCTGAAAATCTGAGGGAGAAACCATGGAAAAACTGAAGGTCGCCCTGGTGCAGCAGGGGCTTCGCCAGGACCGCGAAGCGAACATAGAGGCAAGCGCCGCCGGCATCCGCAACGCCGCCCGCGAGGGGGCGCGGCTGGTGGTGCTCCAGGAGCTCCATACCGGGAGATACTTCTGCCAGACCGAGGAGACCGGCTGCTTCGACATGGCCGAACCGGTTCCGGGCCCCTCCACCGAGTACTTCGGAAAGCTCGCCAAGGAGCTCGGAGTGGTGATCGTCACCTCCCTGTTCGAACGGCGGGCACCCGGGCTCTACCACAACACCGCCGTAGTGCTGGAGGCGGACGGCAGCATCGCCGGGAAGTACCGCAAGATGCACATCCCCGACGATCCCGCCTTCTACGAGAAGTTCTATTTCACCCCCGGCGACCTCGGCTTCGAGCCGATCAGGACCTCGGTGGGATCGCTCGGCGTGCTGGTCTGCTGGGACCAGTGGTACCCCGAGGCGGCGCGGCTGATGGCGCTGGCCGGGGCGGAGCTCCTCATCTACCCGACCGCCATCGGCTGGGACCCGCGCGACGTCCCCGATGAGCAGCAGCGCCAACTCGACGCCTGGGTGACCGTCCAGCGCGGGCACGCGGTCGCCAACGGCATTCCGGTCCTGGTGGCCAACCGGGTCGGGCTGGAGAACGATCCCAGCGGCCAGGGCGCGGGCATCCAGTTCTGGGGCAACAGCTTCGTGGCCGGGCCACAGGGGGAATTCCTCGCCCGGGGAGGCGAGCAGGAGGAGTTGCTGCTCGTCGACATTGACCGCCGCCGCAGCGAAGACGTCCGGAGGATCTGGCCCTTTCTCCGCGACCGCCGCATCGACTACTACGGAGATCTCGTCAAGAGATACCGGGATTAACAACCCAACGCCCTCCCCGGCCAGCCCCTCCCCCCGGAGCAGGCTGGCCGGGGAGGGAGGCTAAGGAGCTCCCTTGCCGCCTGTCCCCGCCCCTGATCGAAAACTTCTCGAAGCCTTCGCACGCTGCACGCCGATCCAGCGAAGCGTGGTGCAGCTTCTCTCCGTCATCTACGCTCCCGTCCCCAAAACCACCCTGCTCAACCTCGTCCGCACCTTGCAGCTCCGCATGCCGGACGGGAAACTGCTGAACGGCATCACCCTCTCCGAGGCGCTCGACCAGCTCAAGCGGCTGAAGCTCGTCCGCTCCGCCCACGACGGGTTCCGCTGTGATCCCTCCCTCATGCACCACGCGACGCTGAGCGCCCAGGCGGACCAGACGTTCGAGCCGATGGCCACCACGGCACAGCGGGAGATCCCCATGGTGTCGGAATGGGGAGGGCATTACTACCGCACGCCGCTCCAGGCCCTCCGCGACATCCGGATCGCCGTCCACCGCAGGGATGTCGATGCGTTTTTCCAGGCGCTGGAACGTTACGAGCGGCAGTTCCCCTACGACGCCGATACCGAACGGATATTCGCCGCCATCTGCAACGCCCCCTTCGATCCGGAATGGTTCCGCTCGCTGCCGCTGCCGGTCAAGGCCATCGCACTCAGGGCCATGCTCGTACCGGCGCAGGAGTCGCTGCTGCCGTCCAGAGAGCAGTTCCAGGCCCTCGAGGAGATGGTGACGGGGAATCCTCTCATGCCCGGCAGCGATCTTTACTGCCTGGAACTCTTCCTCAGGGGACGGCTGGCCGAAGCCATCGAGGCGTGCCAGCCGCTTTCCACCTCCGTACAGGCGGCCGTCGCAGGCGCGCTCGCTCTCATACGGGGAGGACGCCGGGAGTCCATCGAACTCTTCGAAGCGGCTCTCACCCTGCTCAAGAAGGAGACCGGAAAGCGGAAGATCTTTTTCGACGACATCACGGGCCCCATCTACCTGGTGGCCCTGCTCGGATCGGGAGACGAGGCGCTTCTCAAACGCGCCGGGGATTACTGCACGTTCGTCACCAAGAAGAAGGAGTGGCCCCACCAGACCGTCTACCAGGTCCTCGAGGATGTCATCAAGGAGCTCAGGGGCGAGCGGGGCGGGAAGCGCTCCCTGGAGAACAACATCTACCGGGCTGCCACCTCTCCCCACGTGGCTTTGTTCCTCACCCTGGCGCTTCACTGGTGCGATTCCAAGCTCGCCAAGGTGGTAGCCGAAACGCTTCCCACCCTGGCCAACCAGGCACAAGAGACGGGCTACCAATGGCTGGCGGACGAACTCGCCCTCACCGCCTCCACCTGCGGTGTCGAGGTCGGCCGCGCCGGAAAGATCCGCCAGCATTACCATGACTGCCAGCTCGTCCCCCTGGCCGACTGCGTCGAAAAGATCGAGTTCTGGGAGAACGCGCTCGCGGCCCTGATGAAACTCACCTCGCCGGAGAAGGATGTCCCCGCAACACCGGCCGGCACTATACGCCTCATCTGGCACTGCGATTACGAGGGGCGCCACCTCGAGGTCACCCCGCGGGAGCAAAAGCAGGGGGCTTCCGGCAAATGGAGCTCAGGCAAGAATATTTCGCTGAAACGGCTGGCAGAGGAGCCGGAAAAGCTTGGATTCCTGAGCGACCAGGACCTGAAGGTCTGCAGCTGCATCAGGAAGCAGCGGGAAGCGGGGAGCTACTACGGCTACGGCCGGGAGGTCTACCGGCTGGACCTCGACCAGGCGCTCCCGCTTCTGGTTGGCCACCCCTACACCTACCTGGATGCCGCCGGTACCGTCCGCCTGGAACTCGTACGGGGCGAACCGGAACTCCAGTTCACCGCCGCGGGGAACCGCTACCAGCTGAGCATCTTCCCCCCCTTCGAACCGGACCAGAAGATCTACCTTCAGAAGGAGAGCCCTACCCGGCTGAGGATATTCGAGGCCCGCGAAGAGCACCACAAGATCGCCGCGGTGCTCGGCAAGGGGCTTACCCTTCCCGCCAAGGCGCAGCACAAGGCGCTGGAGGCGATCAACTCGCTCTCCTCCCTCCTCACCGTCCACTCCGATATCGGGGATGCGGCGGCCCAGCAGGTCGAGGGGGATGCCACCCCCTGCTTCCACCTCCTTCCGTACAGCGCCGGGATCAAGCTGGAACTGCTGGTGCGCCCGTTCTCCCAGACCGGGCCCTACTTCCGGCCCGGAGGAGGCGGGGAGACCATCATGGCCGAGATCGAGGGGAAGAGGCTTCAGGCGAAACGGGACCTCCGGCTCGAGGTCCGCAGGGCGGCGGACGCGGTGGCCACACTCACCGAGCTTCCGGAAAGCGAAGAGAGCGACAACGAGTGGCTGATCCCTTCCCCGGACCGGGCGCTGGAGGTGGTTTTCCAGCTCAAGGCCCTGGGGGACACGGTGCGGGTGGCCTGGCCGGAAGGGGCGAAATTCAGGGTGAAGATGGAGGCGTCCACCGGGCACTGCAAGGCCTCCATCAGGCAGTCCAAGGATTTCTTCGAACTGGAAGGGGAGCTCAAACTCGACGAGGGGCTGACCCTGAGCCTCAGGCAACTGGTGGACATGGCCAGGGAGGGGCACGGACGCTTCGTTCCGCTGGGAGACGGCGAGTTCCTGGCCCTATCCGCCCAGCTGCGCAAACGGCTGGAGGAGATCGCCGCCTTCGCCGACCTGCAGGGAAACGCCTTCCGCTTCCACCCGCTGGCCGCTTCCCTCTTCGAGGAGTTCGCGGAGGAGGCTGGAGAGCTTTCCACCGACAAGAAATGGCAGGAGCAACTGCGGCGGCTGCGGGAGGCGCGCTCTTACGAGCCGCAGGTCCCCCCTACCCTCAAGGCGGAGCTTCGGGGGTACCAGGAGGAAGGGTTCGCGTGGCTGAACCGGCTCTCCCGCTGGGGGGTCGGGGCCTGCCTCGCCGACGACATGGGGCTTGGCAAGACGGTCCAGGCGCTCGCCCAGATCCTGACCATGGCGGGAAACGGCCCTTCCCTCGTGGTGGCCCCCACCTCGGTCTGCCTCAACTGGGAGAGCGAGATCAGAAAATTCGCCCCCACCCTCAACGTGGTGATGTTCGGCGGCAGCAAGAGGGAAGAGAGCCTGAAGGCGCTCAAACCGTTCGACCTGGTGGTCTGCAGCTACGGTCTCCTCCAGCAGGAGGCCGAACTGCTGGCGGCGGTCCACTGGCAGACCATCGTGCTGGACGAGGCGCAGGCGATCAAGAACATGGCCACCAAGAGGAGCCAGGCCGCCATGGAGCTCCGGGGCGAATTCAAGATGGTGGCGACCGGGACCCCCATCGAGAACCACCTCGGGGAACTCTGGAACGTCTTCAGGTTCATCAATCCGGGGCTTCTAGGATCGCTCAAACAGTTCAACGTCAAGTTCGCCTCCCCCATAGAGAAGACGGAGGACAAGAAGGCGCGGGTGCGGCTTAAAAAGCTGATCCAGCCCTTCATCCTGCGCCGGACCAAGAACCAGGTGCTGGAGGAGCTCCCGCCGCGCACCGAGATCACCGTCCGGGTGGAAATGGGGAAGGAAGAGGCCGCCCTTTACGAGGCGATGCGCCGGAGCGCCCTGGACAATCTCGCGGGGATCGGGAAGGTCGAGGGGAAGGGCGAGCTCCACATGAAGATCCTGGCGGAGATCATGCGGCTGCGGCGGGCCTGCTGCAATCCGCGCCTGGTGCTTCCGGAGAGTCCCATCCCGAGCGCCAAGCTGGCCGCCTTCGGCGAGATCCTGGAGGAACTCAAGGAGAACCGCCACAAGGCGCTGGTCTTCAGCCAGTTCGTCGGGCACCTGACCATCATCCGGGAGTTCGTGGAAAGATGCGGGATCTCCTACCAGTACCTCGACGGGAGCACCCCGCCCGCGGAACGGAAGAGGAGCATGGACGCCTTCCAGGCGGGCGATGGAGACCTTTTCCTCATCAGCCTCAAGGCCGGCGGGGTCGGCTTGAATCTCACCGCCGCCGACTACGTCATCCACATGGATCCCTGGTGGAACCCGGCGGTCGAGGACCAGGCCTCGGACCGGGCCCACCGGATCGGCCAGCAGCGGCCGGTCACCATCTACCGGCTGGTCGCCAAGGGGACCATCGAGGAAAAGATCGTCAGCCTCCACCAGCACAAGCGCGGCCTGGCTGACAGCCTGTTGGAAGAGAGCGATCTCTCCGGAAAGATGTCCGCGGACGAGCTCCTTGCGCTTTTGAGGAGCGACGCCAGGTAACCTCCCTCTACGGTCATCCCCCCTCCCCTTGAGGGGGGGGGCAAGGGGGTGGGGGAAGGTTCCACGGAGTGCCGAAGCCAGCCTCCCCCTCACCCTAACCCTCCCCCTCAGGGGGGGGAGGGAACTTAGTGGTTGCCTGTCCCCTGGCAATGAGACTGAAAAATTGAATAATCTCCTGCTGATATGCTATTGTGCCATCGCCGATTCCCGGTAGAATTTCAGGAAGACGACTCACCGACTGTCTCCGAAAGGCATAAAATGATCGAACGGATGGACCATCTGAACATCGTTGTCACCGACCTCGATGCCGCCCGCAACTTCTTCTCTCTCTTCGGTTTCACCGAAGGCATAAGCTCCCATCTCGATACCTCATTTCTTGCCAGCCTCACCGGAATCTCCGGTGCCCGCGGCAAATTCGTCGCTCTCCATCATGCCGGATCGAACCTGTCGATCGAACTGTTACAGTTCGACGGCGGCTCGAAGCCTGCGGCTGGCATCGGTTTGGCCGACCGCATCGGCTTCAGACATCTCGCCTTCGCGGTGACCGATCTGGAGTCGGAGGTTGCCCGGCTGAAAGAGCACGGGGTGTCCTTTTTGAGCGACATCAGGGTGTGGGAAAAGACCGGGAAAAAGCTGATTTACCTCTACGGGCCCGACGGCATCCTGCTCGAACTGGCCGAATACCCCCGGCCATGAGCAGCCGGAACAAGACTCCGCGGCACCTGGCCGAATCGGTCTGCGCCGAGCTTCGCAAGCGCCATCTCTCCTTCCCCAACGAGCGGGTCATCACCGATCTCTTCGAGACCATGTACTTCTCCAGCCTGAGGACCGAGGAGTCGGAACCGGTCAAGTTCCACATGGTTTTCCTCGATCCCGGCGTCCCGGACCCCAAGCCACCGCGCAACCCGATGAAGGACCGGTGGTGCTACGTCCCGTTCGAGGAGCCGATCGCCTTCGAGGTCTCCAACCTGGTCAAGATCGCCAAGTCCTCGGAGCTCCGCACCTCCTCGTTCGTCGTCTGGCCGGACAGGGACGGCAAGCTCCTGATCTGGGGGCTGGTGGACCAGCAAAACCTCTTCCACAAGTTCCTCAACCGCAGCGCGGAGATCCAGCCGGACCGCCCGGGGCTCTTCCAGGCCAGCGTAGAGGGAACCGGCGTGGTGGTGGTCTACATCCGCTACGAGAAGGTCGCCGAGCTCCGCATCAACGAGCTCATCCGCAACGCCCTCGACATCTTCCGGGAGAGCCCGGTCAGGAACCTCCTCACCACCGGCATCGAGAGTTACCTGGCCGCGGTACGGGCCCACATCGCCAACGACATGTACGCCGGTCCCCACCTGGACGAATTCCAT
Organism: Geomonas sp. Red32; assembly: GCF_023652955.1. Classification (GTDB taxonomy): domain Bacteria; phylum Desulfobacterota; class Desulfuromonadia; order Geobacterales; family Geobacteraceae; genus Geomonas. The sequence continues at coordinate 435,193 of NZ_JAKLOY010000002.1, forward strand.
ACCCAGCAGTGGCTCTCCGTTCTTTGCCGGATCCTTTTGAGAATCCAGAAGATCAAGAAAGGGGGCGCCATACTCATTACCCCGACCCTCGACACACCCGATCTCAACATAAAGTACCGGATCAACTATGACCGGCTCCGCACGGCCCTCACCACCAACGCGATCACCAAGATAAAGTCGGATTTTCTGGAGAAGAGTGTGCTTGGGGCTGCCGAGGCGAAGGACCGGGAGATCCCGTCGCAGAAGTTTCTCCAATTGAGAAAGTTCGAGAAGGATCTCAGGGCCAACAAGAACGAGATCGACGGCGTCATCTGGTTCGTCGCCATCCTCACCAGGGTGGACGGGCTGGTGGTTATGGACCGCAGCCTCGACGTGAAGGGATACGGAGTGGAGATCATGACCTCCCAGGAACCGGCCAACCTCTATCTCGCCACCGACCGGATGGCCACTCCTTCCAAACTGAAACCGGTCAGCTACACCCACTTCGGAACCCGCCATCGCTCGATGATGCGTTACTGCTTCCAGCACCCCGGCAGCATCGGCTTCGTCATCTCGCAGGACGGGGAAGTGAGGGTCATTACCAAGGTCGAGGACCGTCTGATCCTCTGGGAGAACATCAAGCTGAAGTACTACACATATGCATCAAAGAAATAGCTCACACACAAAACGAGGCTGACTATGAAAAGTGGCATTGGAGTAGTATCGCTGTTTCTGGTTCTCACCCTCCCCTTCCCGGCATTGGCGGCAGACCATACGGTCAAAGCATCCTCCCGCATCACATCGGTCACCGTTTATCTCGACCGGGCCCAGGTCACCAGACACACAAACGTGCAGCTGAAAGCGGGCGGCAATCTGGTCACCTTGGAGGGACTTCCCCAGACGATGGTGGAGAAGTCGGTCAGGGTGGAGGGGGAAGGCCCGGGGACGGCCAAGCTGGAGGGGATCTCCGTCAAGAAGGTCTTTCTGGAGAGGGTGCAGGAGCAACGTATCCACGCCCTGGAAGACGAGATCACTAGGCTGACCGCGCAGGTGCAGGCGATCGACGCCCGTAAGAAGGGACTCGCCGCCCAGGAAGCCTTTCTCCAATCGATCAAGGTCGGCTGGGGCGAACGCATTTCCAAAGAGCTTGGAGCCGGTAAACCATCCGCCGCGGAGCTCGGGGAGGCATCCCGGTTCGTGGGCGAAGGGGTAGGCAAGGTCCAGGAGCAGTTGTTCCAGGCGGAAGCGTCCAAGAAACCGCTGCTGGAAAAGATTGAGGCGCTGAGGAGGGAACTCGAGCAGACCAAGGGCGAAGGGATGAAGGAGGCCAACAGCGTCCAGGTGGCCATCGATGCTGACCGGGAGATGACCTTCTCGATGGATCTGAGTTATCTCGTGATGGGGACCCAGTGGGAGCCTAACTACGATCTGAGGCTGGCTGCCGACGGTAAAGAAGCGGAGATAACCTACCGGGCCCAGGTATGGCAAAACACGGGCGAGGACTGGCCAGGGGTAAAACTGGCGCTTTCCACCGCCAATCCCGAAGTGGGAGGAGCGCCGCCGGAGCTGGCGCCGTGGAACGTCTCCTTCTATGAGCCTCCGCGGATCGTCGCCTACGAGGAGGATTTGCGGCGGTCCGAAGCGGTCCAGAGGTACCAGGCGGAAACGGGCCGGGTGGCTCTCGGAGCGGCACCACCCATGCCGGCCCTGGCGCCGATGGCGAAGGCTGCGCCGATGGCGGCTCAGGTCCAGGAGGGACAGACCTCCGTCCTGTTCGCCATCGCCCGCCCGGTCGACGTCCCCACCGACGGCTCGCATGCCGGAACCGTCATTGCGGTCAACCGCGTGCCGGTGGCTGCTGAATACGTCACCGTTCCGAAGCTTATGCCCAAGACGTACCTGAAATCGGAGGTGGTGAACAATACCGCGTATCCCCTCCTCCCTGGCGAGGCGAACATCTTCAACGACACGGTCTTCACCGGGAAAACGAATCTGAAGAACATCGCTCCCGGGGAGAAGTTCGACCTCTTCCTTGGGGCCGACGACCAGATCAAGGTCAAGCGGGACGTCACCAAGGTGAAGAAGAAAGGTGGGCTTTTGGGAAGCAGCAGCGTGAGCTACCACATCGCGGTGGAGTTGCAGAACTACAAGAAACGCCCGGTGACGGTGTCGGTGCTCGACCAGCTGCCGATCGCCGGCAACGCCGAGATCAAGGTGAATCTGGAAGAGCCGAGCATGAAGCCGGCCGAGACCAAGAGCGACGGCACCCTGATCTGGAAGCTGGATCTCACGCCCGGCGAAAAGAAAAAGCTCACCTACGACATCGTGATCGAGTACCCCAAAGACCGCGAGCTGACCGGGCTTCAGTAGAAGCTCCCATCCCCACCATGTCCCCGTTCCGCTCTCTCCAGCCCTCCCTCCCCCTCAAGGGGGAGGGGCCTGAGGATGGGGTGAAAGCAAAAAAGCCCTTCTCCGTCGGGAGAGGGGCTTTTGCTTTTCTTACACTGGTATATGGCTTCCCCCCTTCAAAGGGAGGACGCGTGAGGATGAAATTATGCCTCGGCAGCGCCGATCCGGTAGCGCTCCAGCCGGTCGCGCAGGGTGTTGCGGCTGATTCCTAAAAGCTTGGCGGCGAACACCTGGTTGTTGTTGCTCTTCTCCATCGCCATGTGGATGAGCGCCTTCTCGAGCCCCATGTTGACGCTCTCGTAGATGGCCCCCTTGTTCTTCTGGCAGATGCCGTCGAAGACCGGTTCCAGCATGCTCCAGAAGACCTCGTAGTAGTCGTCGCCGGCCGCCTCGAGATCGACTTCCTTGATGGCGGGGGTCTTGGCCTTGAGGAACGACTCGAAGTCCCCCGGGATCAGGATATCGCCGCGGCAGAAGACGGTGGCGGAGTTGATGACGTTCTTCAGCTCGCGGATGTTACCGTCGAAGTTGCAGGTGGTCAGCATGGCCATGGCCTCGGGAGCGATCCCCTTGATGTTCTTCCCGTACTTTCTCGAGAACTTCTTCACGAAGAGGTCGACCAGCAGCGGGATGTCCTCCGCCCGGTCCCTGAGGGGGGGGAGGAAGAAGTTCACCACGCGGAGGCGGTAAAAGAGGTCCATCCTGAAGGACTTCTCCTTGACACAGGTGAGAAGGCTCCGGTTGGTGGCGGCGACGACCCTGACGTCGACCTTGATGGTCTCGTTCCCCCCTACCCGCTCGAACTCCTGGTTCTCCAGGACGCGCAGCAGTTTCCCCTGGTTGGCCATGCTCATCTCGCCGATCTCGTCGAGGAAGATGGTGCCGCCGTTGCACTGCTCGAACTTGCCTATCCGGCGGGAATGGGCGTCGGTGAAGGCGCCCTTCTCGTGGCCGAAGAGCTCGGACTCGAGGAGCGCCTCGGGGATGGCCGCGCAGTTGACGGCCAGGAAGGGGCGGTTCTTGCGGCGGGAGTTGTTGTAGATGGCGCGGGCGAGGAGCTCCTTGCCGGTCCCCGATTCACCCTGGATGAGGACGGTGGCGTCGGAATCGGCGACCGTGCCGACCATCTTCCAGATCTCGATCATCTCGGGCGAGGAACCGATCATCAGGTCCTCGGTGAGATCCTCCTCGGCCTGCGGGCGCTCCTTGGTATAACGGACCTTGCGGCTTAAGAGGTTGCAGTCGATCGCCTTCTTGACCGTCGCCTTCAGCTTGTTCATGTCGAACGGCTTGGTGACGTAGTCGAAGGCCCCGTATTTCATCGCCTCGATGGCGTTCTGGGTGGTCTTGTAGCCGGTCGCCATGATGACGGCGAGCCCCGGGTCGATCTTCTTGGCCTCCTTGAGTACCTCGAGGCCGGACTTCTGCGGGAGACTGATGTCCATAATGGCGACGTTGGGGCGGTCGGCGATCACCCTCCTCAGGGCCGATTCGCTGTCGCTCTCCAAAAGGAGTTCGTACTCCTCACCGGCGAAGATACTCTTCAGCATGAACAGAATATCGTGGTCGTCATCAAGGATCAGCAGTTTCGCGGTCATCTTCGTTCCCCTCGTGGGCGTAATTCAAGCGGCAGGCCGGAGCCAGTCGTTACCGGCCGATATGCAGTTCAGGGTTTTGGTAGGTTGAGTGAAGCGGCAGGCCGTGAGGCGCGTAAGACCGCCATTACGATGTATCAGTGTAGCAGAGTATGCAAAGACGTCACTCCATAACAAAAGAACCGCCTGGATGGAAGCGGTTCTTTTGCAGACAAACTATAGGGGGTGGTGGTTAGTACTCGTCTTCCTCGTACTCATCTCCGCCGAATTCATCGTCTTCCCCCTCTTCCCCCTCTTCCTCCTCCATCTCCTCGGGGAGATACTGTGAGCGCTCGTCTTCTTCCTTTATGGCCTCGAACCGCTCAAGGGTTTTCGGGTCCGTGCAGTAACGGCCCTCCTTCTTGGAGCACTCATCAAGGTCGCAAAGATCAAAGAGCTGTATCTCGCTGCAAAGGCGGCGGGGTGGCTGCTGGTTTTCCATCGGTACCTCGTTGTTCTCCACCTTTTGTACATGTATCGACGCTGGTAAAGAGAACTTTAGAAAAAAGGATTAGGTGCAGTTACGCACCACATCCTACTACATTTTACTTCCCATTGACAAACGCTACGGCCGTTTTGACATCCTCTGCGCAGCCGATATAGACCGGAGCCCGCTGGTCGAGAGACTCGGGTTGAAGGTCGAGGATCGGGATAGTGCCGGTGCTGGCGGCGCCGCCGGCGTGCTCGACGATGAACGCCATCGGGTTGAGTTCGAACAGCACGCGGAGCTTGCCGTTGGGGGAGCCCTGGAGCGCCGGGTACATGAAGAGCCCTTTCCCCTTCAGCAGCACCTGGTTGATGTCGGGTACGAAGCCGCCGGAGTACCGGAGCTTGCACCCCTTGTCCTCGAGGTGGCGGATGAACTTCTCGTTCCCCTCGGTGTACTTGTTGCGCAGGCCGCCCGGGGCGTAGATGTCGCCCTCCGGCTTCATCCTGATGTTCTCGCGGGTCAGGGTGTACTCCATGAGGTTGTTCATGGTGAACTCGTGAACGCCGTCGCCCACGGTGTAGACCAGGGAGACCCTCGGCCCGTAGAGGATGTACATGGCGGCGACCTGGTTACGCCCCGGCTGGAGCAGCTCGGATCCGGCGTAGATGGAGACGATGGTGCCGACGGCGAGGTTGACATCGACCAGCGAGGAGCCGTCGAGGGGATCGTAGGCGACCGAGTAGAGCCCGTCGGCGTTGGCCTGGCACTGGTAGATCTCGTCCATCTCCTCGGAGGCGATGTTGCAGACCACGCCGGAGTGGATCAGCCTCTTGCGCATGATCCTGTCGGAGAGCACGTCGAGGGCGAGCTGCTCTTCGCCGTAAAGGTTGGAGGTACCGGCGACGCCGAGATCACCCGTCCGGACCGCGTTGATGACGTACTTGCTCGCCTCGGCGATCTCGCACATAAGATGCACGAGGTTGTCGCAAATGTTCTGGCTACGCAGGTGACGACGCAGATCGATCTGGAATTTCGAGGTTCCGGCTTGTTTTATCATCGCATTCCTCCAACATTAAATTAAAATTATCTTACGCCGCCGTAGATTATGTCAAATGTCGTGATAAATCAAGGGAAAAAGCAAGAATTTTGGATGACGAAGATTGGATAAGGAAAGGGAGCTAACAAAAAAGCGGCCTCCTGAGAGAGTCGCCGAGGTGATATCCAGGTGATACAGAGATTGTATGGAAAGGCTGCTAGGATAGCACTCAGGAATACTGTCATCTTCACGACGGATCAATGACATCCGGCGGAACGGAGCCTTTCATAACAGGCACCAGGGACGCCTTCCGTACCTTACCAGAGACGATGGCCGCCCCGGGTACCTAACTAGTATAGGGTAGAACGTAGAAGGGTAGAACCTGCGTCCTGTCATTCCTCGTTGGGAGCGAACCCTCGCCGCATGGTATTCTCCGTCACCACCCGCGGATCCATGAAATGAAGGAGATAGTCCGGACCTCCCGCCTTGGTACCGATACCGGACATCCGGGAGCCGCCGAAGGGCTGGCGCCAGACCAGGGCGCCGGTGTTGTTGCGGTTGAGGTAGAGGTTGCCGACCCGGAACTCCCGCCGGGCCTGCTCCAGGTGCTTCGGGCTGCGGGAGAAGACCCCGCCGGTCAGGGCGAACCTGGTGGAGTTGGCCTGCTCGATGGCATCGTCGAAGTCCTTCGCGCGCATGACGGCGAGCACCGGCCCGAAGACCTCTTCCTGGGCGATCCGGTGCTCCGGCCGGGTCCCTCCCACGATGGTAACCGGGACGAAGTAGCCGTCGTCATGGGGGACCCGGCTTTGGTAGAGGAGCTCCCCTTCCCTTTTGGCGATCTCGATGTACTCCGTGATGCTTCTCATCGCCTGGGGGTCGGCCACCGCGCCAAGGTAGTTGCCGGGATCCTCGGCCGGGCCGATCTTCAGCGCCCTGGCCATCTCCACCAGGCGGGAGACGAAGCGGTCGTACACGGCATCGAGCACGATGACCCGCGAGCAGGCAGAGCACTTCTGCCCCTGGAAGGCGAAGGCGGAGTAGATGACGTGAGGCACCGCCTCGTCGAGGTCGGCGTCGTCGTCAACGATGATGGCGTTCTTGCCTCCCATCTCGCAGACCACCCTCTTCACGTTGGTCTGCCCGGGTTGGACCTTGGCGGCCCGCTCGATGATCCGCAGGCCGACCTCCATGGAGCCGGTGAAGGCAATCAGGCTGATCTCCGGGCTGTCCACGAGGAAATCTCCCATCACCGCCCCGCGCCCCGGAGTGTAGTTGAGGACTCCCGGGGGAAGCCCCGCCTCGCGGAAGAGGTCCATGACCTGCCAGCCGACCACCGGGGTCAGTCCCGACGGCTTGAACACCACGCAGTTTCCGGTGACCAGCGCGGCGGACACCATCCCCATGCTGATGGCGAGGGGGAAGTTCCAGGGGGAGATGACGGCGGCGACTCCCCGCGGCTCGTAGAAGTAGTGGTTGACCTCTCCCGGGACGCTCCCCAGCCTCCGCGGCGCTCCCAGCCTGATCATCTCGCTCGCATAATATTCGAGAAAATCGATCGCCTCGGTCACGTCCGCGTAGGCCTGGTCCCACTGCTTTCCGATTTCCAGCACCTGCCAGCCCGCCAGTTCCACGATGCGGGAGCGGGCCAGAGAGGCGGCCTTCTTGAGAAAGCCTGCCCGCTCTGCCGGTGGGGTATCCCGCCAGGCGGGGAACGCCTCCCGGGCGGCGGCGATCGCCTCGCCGATTTCGCCCACCCCGGCCTGGCAGACGACACCGATCACTTCGCTGGGGTTGGCGGGATTCACCGAAGGGATGGTGTCGGCGGTGACCACTTCCCGGCCGTTTATGAAGAGGGGGTAGCTCCGTCCCAGCCGCTCGCGGTTGCGGGCGATCTGCGAGGGGAACTCGTCCCGCAACGTCTCGATGGTGAAATCGGCCACCGGCTGGTTGGCGAAGGGGGTGTGCTCTCCCGCGTTCTCCAGGGGCTCCCCCCTCCCCGCCTGCCGCGACCGTTCACGCTCGGCCTTCAGGGCCGGGTCCTCCAGCAGGCGGCCGATCTCGGCGTCCTCCGCGAAACTCTGCCGCAGGAAGGATTCGTTGGCGGTGTTTTCCAGCAGCCGGCGCACCAGGTACCCCATGCCGGGGACCAGGTCGCCGTAGGGACAGTAGAGGCGGATCCGTCCCGCTACCCGGAGGATCCCCTTCCGCACCGGTTCGGCCATGCCGTAGAGGACCTGGAACTCGTAGCGTTCCTCGGGGACCTTGAGATCGGCGGCCATCTCCATCACCGCGGAGATGGTGCGGATGTTGTGGGAGGCGCAGGCGAAATGACAGATATCGTGGTTCTTCATGATCACGCGCGCTTGCCGCTCGAAGGCGGCATCGGTCTCCGCCTTGATGGACCAGACCGGGACCTCCCACCCGTTCTGGGCGACCCGCACGGTCTCGAAGTCCCAGTAGGCACCCTTCACCAGCCGCACCGAGATCCCCACCCGCTCCTCCCGCGCCCACGCCAAAAGCTTCGCGAGGTCGGCGTCGGTATCCTTCAGGTAGGCTTGCAGCACCACCCCGAGGTGGGGGTAATCCCGGTACTCCATCCTCAGGCGGCGATAGACCTCGAGGGTGATCTCCTTGTGGCGGTAACTTTCCATGTCGATGCAGAGAAAGGCGTTCATCGCCACCGCCTGGTCGGCGATGCGGCGAAGCCGCTCCAGGATGGCGGCCACCGATCCCTCGAAGTCCTGGGGGTTGGCCAGGCAAAAAAGGGCGCTCGGCTTGACGGCGACGTTCACCTTCGGCGCATGCCCCCAGTCCAGACCGGGATCCCCTCCCACGCCGGGGAGCGGCGGCCACTGCCGAGCTTGTTTCTCGAGGGCTGCCATCAGCTCGAGGTAGCTCTGGACGTAGCGCTCGGCCTCCTCATCCGAGAGGGTGGCCTCCCCGAGGACGTCGACCACGAAGGCGAAGCCGTCCTTCCGGAGCGCCTCCATATTCTTGATGGCCTCCGAGGTATTCTCACCCACGATGAACTGGCGGGCCATGTCGTGGATGTTGGAGGAGAGGACCTTGCCGAGCATGGAACCGCCGAGGGTGCCGAGCATCCCGGCCACCTTGGCGCCGGCGGAGAGCACCGGAGGAAGATCCTTTTCGTGGCCGAAGTATTCCTCGATATGGCCGGTCAGCAGCTTGGTCGTGGTCAGCGAGGGGAAGACGTCCACGAAGCGGAACATCTGGACCTTGAAGGCCTCGTTTTTCATGCTCCAGTCCATCACCTTCCCCATCCAGGCCCCCTTGTTGAAGAGGGAGGGCTTTTCTCCGGCGATGCGCGCAAAAAACTCCCTGCCGCGGGAGACGATCCGCTCGTTGAGATCGCTACTGGTCATGACGGGACTCCTTTTGCCTGCTCGTTAATTAGACAATGATAGCTTCCGGCGGCAGGAGTACAAGGGATGCCGCCGGCACTGCCGGCAATCCTTCCCCATACTGTCTTTCAGGCGGGCTCAGGTACTGTCATTGCTGCCACCTCTTACATTCCCCCCCCTGGCACAAAGCAAAAAATCTTCCCCATTGCCGTTGATCCGGTTACTATTACCCGATCAAACAGTACAGCGAGGTGGAATTATGAAAATTGTGACACTCTTGGGGAGTCCCCGCAGCCAGGGAAACAGCAGCACCATCGCCCGACATATCGTCCAGGCCGCCGAGGCCAACGGCTGGACCAGCCGCAGCTTCGAGCTCAACCGGCTCACCTACCGCGGATGCCAGGGGTGCTACGCGTGCAAGCAGGAACGCGACGACTGTGTGCTGCGCGACGACCTGACCGAGGTGCTGGCCGCGGTAAGAGAGGCCGACCTGGTTGTCTTCGCCACCCCGGTCTACTACGGCGACATCAGCAGCCAGCTCAAGGCTTTCATGGACCGCACCTTCTCCTACCTGGTCCCCGGCTACGCGACCGCCGAGCAGCCCAGCCGGCTCTCCCCGAAGAAGCTGATCTTCGTGCAGTGCCAGGGACACCCGGACGAAGCGAGCTTCGCCGACATCTTCCCCCGCTACCAGTACTTCTTCAAGCGGCAGAACTTCACCGAGGTGCGGCTCGTGCGCGCCTGCGGGATCGGCCCCAACACGGTGGACAAGGTTCCCGAAGCGGTACTCGCCAAGGCCGTGGAAACATGGCGGGAGCTGACTTCCTGACCCGCTCCTCCCGCGGAGCCCTCCCCTGAAAAAAATTATCGCCCCCTCCTTGCATTACTAATTGGTTTTGTATAATTGGAATACGTAAACGGCATTATCATTAGCAGCCGTCTACCGCGACCATTAATGTAAGGAGGGTGTCATGCTCGCCCAAGCGACGGAAAATCTCCAGGAACCGGCCATCACCGCCATGTGCCGGACTAAGCAGATCAACGAGCAGTTCTCCAGCTGTCTTGCCGAAGGAAACCGCTATGGCTGCGTCTATGCCTTCCTGTTCGGCGACGGCTACCTCTGCACCCATCCGCAACACCGCGAATTCAGGTAGCCCCACCCTCCCGCGGCGCTCCCCGCCGCCCCCGCCCCCATCCGCCGAAGCCAGCTCGCAACCGGCACTGGCACCCCCTCCAGAACTGCCGCAAAACACCATTCTATATTAAACATATTTTAGTTGACCAGCGCCGAGCAAAACCATAGTATCCTCCAATCAGGCTGGTCCAGCCCGAAATGGGCCGCTGTTATAGGGTTATCCCTTCCCAGGCAGCCGCGGAAGGGGACCCGGCACCGTTGCTAACATCGTCACACCCCTCTACATTCCCAGGACGAAAAAGGACCGCTTTGCCACTGAAGATCCTCCTGATCACTGACGACAGTCAGGGAGCCGCACCGGTTTGCCGTGCCCTTACGGCGGCAGGGTACACTGTTGCCGAAATTACCTCGGCAGCCGACCCCATCAAGGCGCTCCGTCAGCGGAAACCGGACCTGCTCATCGTCTATCTCGAGGGAGCCCGGGCCGCCGACTGGGCTGGCGACCACCGTCTCCACACCCCGGAAGGTCCCCATCTCATTCCGGTTATCGTCATCTCCGACCGCCGCTCCCTGGAGGCCGAGCTGATGAACGTCTACGACTTCATCCCCTCCCCTCCCGACCTCGTCAGGCTCCTCGACAGCGTGGCCGCCATCGCGCAGCGCCCCTCGATGCCGGGTTACGAGGCCGCCCTCACCGACCTCCAGTACCAGGAACTGGCCGGCCAGCTCCTGGTCACCGCCGGGCTGCACTTCGAGGTGCGCAACCGCTCGGCGCTGGAGCGCGGGGTCAGGAGGAGGATGTCGTCGCTCCGGATGCACAGCTGCTCCGAATACCTCGACTACCTCAAGCGGCACGCCCAGGACCGCCAGGAGATGCAGAAGCTCCTGCAGTTTCTCACCGTGGGGGAAACGTACTTCTTCCGCTACCCGGCCCACTTCCAGGCGCTCACCACCGCCCTCTTGCGGCGCCGCCTCGGCGAGCCGGTACGGATCTGGTCCGCCGGCTGCTCGACCGGAGAGGAGCCGTACTCGATCGCCATCGCCCTGATGGAGGCGCTCCCGGACTGGAGAACGCGGGACATCAGGATTATCGCCACCGACATCAACCATGTTTCGCTGGCCAAGGCGCGGCGCGCCGTCTATACCGCGTGGTCGCTCAGGGCCACCGACGAGGCGATCAGGGGGCGCTACTTCACCAAGGAGGGCGACCACTTTGCGTTGAAGGAGGAGGTCAAGGCGCGGGTGGAGTTTTTCCACCTGAACCTCAACACCCCGTGCCAGGGGAAGTTCTGCTCCGAGCTCAAGGATCTCGACGCGGTATTTTGCCGCAACGTGCTGATCTACTTCTCCCCCGAGGCGGCCCCCGGCATCGTCGCAAGCATCAGCCAGACGCTGAGACCCAAGGGGCTCCTCTTCCTCGGTCACGCCGAGTCCCTCCTGCAGCAGCAGGCCGGGCTCGCCTCCCGGCTCCTGGACGGGAGCTTCTATTACGTGAAAGGGGCCCCGCCGAAAGCGGCCGAGTTGCCGGTCCCGCCTCCCCCCCCGGAACCGCTGGCCGAGCCGGCCGCCACGCCGCCGGCTGCCCCGCCACCGGAGCCCCCCGCCCTTTGCCCGGTGGTGGAGGAGCCGCGGCGGGAGCCGATGGAGGAGGCCCGGCTTCTGTACGACGGCGAGCGCTACGGGGAAGCACTGGCGGCGCTGAAGACCATCCTGGAGGGAACACCCGCCTGCGCGCCTGCCCTCGTCCTCAAAGGGTTCATCCTGGCCGGCCGCGGCGAGCTCGACGCCGCCCTGGAACTCTGCATCCGGGCCATCGCCGTCGACGATCTCTTCCCCGACGCCTACTTCCTGAGGGGGGTGGTGCTCGACGGCTTCGGGCTTTTGGCCGAGGCGGCCAACGAATACCGCAAGGCGCTCCTCTTGAACCACGATTTCATCATGCCGCGCTACCACCTCGGGCAGTTGCACCTGAAACTCGGCAAGGTTCCGGAAGCGGCACGCGAAATACGCAACAGCATCACCATCCTCACCCGCAGCCGGGGAGATGAGACCGTCCCCTACTCGGGCGGACTCTCTCGCGCGCGCTGCCTCGAGCAGCTGCAAAGCGTCCTCAACAAGGTCGCCTAGGCGAACCAGCCAGGGTAAGCCCCAGGCTCCCGAAGGAGCGGCACCATGCCACTTGACCAAGAAGAAAGCTACGACATCCAGACGGTACTGGCCAAGATGCGCGACGAGTACTGGCACGGCCTGGCCGAGCAGGAAACCGGCGCGGAAGAGATCATGGACTGCCTCGTCTTCATGCTGGGGGGGGAGCGCCACGCCTTCGAGACCCGTCATGCCTGCGAGGTGATCCGGGTTCCCCGGCTCGTGAAGGTACCGGCGGTCCAGGATCTCATCAAGGGGGTCTTCAACCTGCGCGGGGAGATCACCGCCGCCATGGACGTACGCCCGCTTTTGGGGCTCCCCCAGCCGGAATTGGGCCCTGCCGGGAGGATCATCGTGGTGAAGTCCGAACACTTCGCCACCGGTATCCTCGCCGAGGCGGCCCTCGGCGTGCAGGGGCTCCCCCTGGAGCAGTTCGAGCCCTCCCACCCGGGGAGTTCGCTGGACCGGCGGCGGCTGGTCCGCGGGCATTTCAACACCGATGACGGCGCTACCATTCTTCTCGACCTCGAGGCCCTCCTCACCTCGCCGGAAATCATGGTCGGGGCCGATTAATTTACATGCATTGATCATTTAACGCTGCGGCAGCAGACAGGGGTTACCATGTCAAACAAACTATCCTTCAAGATCGTCTTCGCCCTCATCCTGGTCCAGGTCGTCATCATGACCGCCTTCTCGGTCTATTTCGTCCGCTCCCGCCGGGCCGCCATGGAAGATGAACTGCTGGCCAAGGGGAAGATCCTGGCCCAGACCGGCGGCAAGAGCATGGAACGGGTGCTGAGCGACGCGGTCGCTACCGGCCAGCTCACGCTGGACCAGCTGTTCGACGACAAGTACGTACCCATCCCGGGAACCGAGCCCCAGAAATACCACACCCAGTTCGACAAATTCACCGACGGCGCCATCCAGGCGCTGGAGGACGAGTTCATCCAGGACGACCAGGTGGTGTTTGCGGTACTCGAGGACCGTAACGGCTACATCCCGACCCACAACACCAAGTACTCCGCAGCGCTCACCGGCGACAAGGAAAAGGACAAGACCGGCAACCGCACCAAGCGGATCTTCAACGACGAGGTCGGGCTGGCTGCGGCGCACAACCAGCAACCGTTTCTCCAGAGGGTCTACCAGCGGGACACCGGGGAGACCATGTGGGATCTCTCGGTCCCGGTCCGCGTGCAGGGCAAGCACTGGGGCGCTTTCCGCATCGGCTTCTCCATGGAGAAGATCGAGCAGAAGGCCGCCGCGCTGAGAAACCAGGTGATCGGCAGCATGTTCATCATGCTGATCATCTCCAGCACCTTCATCCTCTTCGTGGTCAGCCGGGCGGTGAGGCCGCTTTTGAACCTGACCGGCGCCGCCCTGCGGATCTCCAAGGGTAACCTCGACGAGACCGTCCCGGTGGAGAGCAGGGACGAGATCGGGGAGCTCGCCCAGGCCTTCAACGTGATGATCACGGTCATCGTGAAGGACCTCAAGGAGGAGATCGCCAAGAGCGAACGGCTGATCCGCTCGGTGAAGGAGGCGGTCATCCAGCTCTCGAGCGCCTCCAACGAGATGATGGCCATCAGCGCCCAGCAAGCCTCCGGCGCCACCCAGCAGGCGAGCGCGGTCCAGGAGGTGACCACCACCTCGGAGGAGATCGCCATCACCGCCAAGATGATCACCTCCAACGCCAAATCGGTGGAATCGGTGGCCGACGACACCGCCAAGAACTGCAACGCCGGGCGCGAGGACGTCTCCAACGCCATCACGGGGATGGATCTCGTGAGGAACCAGGTGCAGAGCATCGCCCGCTCCATGCTGGAGCTCGGTGAGAACAGCCAGAAGATCGGCGGCATCATCGAGATCATCGACGAGATCAGCGACCAGACCAATCTCCTCGCCCTGAACGCCGCCATCGAGGCGGCCGGAGCCGGCGAGGCGGGCAAGCGTTTCGCCATCGTCGCCCAGGAAGTCAAAAGGCTCGCGGACCGCACTGTGGAGGCCACTCGGCAGATCCACGGCCTGATCGGCGAGATCCAGCGGGCGACCAACAACACCATCATGGTGACCGAGGAGGGTACCAAGGCGGTCGACGCCGCCTCGCAGATGGTGGACAAGGTCCAGTTCTCCTTCGCCTCCATCGTCGGCACCGCCCAGGAGACCTCCCGGACCGCCAAGGAGATCTCCCTTTCGACCCAGCAGCAGACCTCGGCCTGCGAGCAGATGGCGGAGACCATGTCCGAGGTGCGGGACGTGGCCCAGCAGGTGGCCATGAGTGCCAACGAAACCGAGAAGGCCATCGCCGAAATCCTGGAGCTGGCGGGAAGACTCAGGGACCTGACCGAGAAAGAGGCCTAGATGGGAAAAAGGTACATCGAGATCTTCTGCAGGGAGGCCGAGGAGCACTTAGCCTCCCTGCAGAGCGGCCTCCTGGTGCTGGAGAAGCACCCGACCCGGATGAGCCTGCTGCACGAGCTTTTGCGAAACGCCCACACGCTCAAGGGATCGGCGCGCATGGTCGGGCTTTCCGACATCAGCGCCATCACCCACACCATGGAAGAGCAGCTAAAGGGGATGGAGCAGGGAAACCGGCCCGTTGATGCCCCGGCCATCGATCTCCTTTTGAAGGGGACCGACGCGGTCGCCCTCATCACCTCCGCGCTGTCCAAGGGAGAGCCCCCGCCGCTCGACGTGGAGGCCTTCGTCGCCGATTACGAGCGCGGCGAGGTCGGCCGCTCCCTCGCCTCCGTCGAGCCGCAGGAGGTGATCCCCGACCAGCTGAGCGAGACGGTGCGGGCCAACGTGAAGTCGCTGGACGCTCTCGTCAACCTGATCGGGGAGATGATCATCAACAAGAAACGCCTGGAGGCGAAGCTTACCCGACTGCGCGGGATCGAGCGGGAGGTCGAGGGGACCGCCGCCGACTTGCTGGTCCCCTTCCGGCGCGACCTCGAGGAGGACATCCTCTACCTCGACTACCTGATCGCCGAGCTCCACCAAAAGGCCATGGAGCTCCGGATGTTCCCTCTGAAGAGCATCTGCGACGGTTTCGAGCGGATGGTCAGGGACCTCGCCCAGGCACAGGGGAAGGAAGTCCGCCTGGAGACGGTGGGTGCCAACATCGAGATGGACCGGGTCCTTTTAGAAGGGCTCAAGCCGATGCTGATCCACCTTTTGACCAACGCGGTCTGCCACGGCATCGAGCCCCCCGACCAGCGGGAGAGCAAGGGAAAAAGCCGCCAGGGCTCGGTGCGGATCACCGCCCGCCACGAGGGAAGCTCGGTGGTGGTCGAGGTGCGCGACGACGGCAAGGGGATGGATCCGGTCAGGATCAAGGCGGCGGCGGTGGCGCGCGGGCTCATCGACCAGCGGGATGCCGAGGCGATGCGGGATGAGGAGGCGCTCTACCTGACGCTGCGCCCCGGCTTCTCCACGGCGGAGGTGGTCACCGACGTGGCCGGCCGCGGGGTCGGCATGGACGTGGTCAAGAAGAACGTTGAGCGGATCAAGGGGAACCTCACCATGACGAGCCAGGTGGGGAGCCACACCGAGATCTCCCTCCAGCTCCCCCTCTCCCTTTCGGTGCTCGACGCCCTGATCGTCGCCAGCGGCGGGGAAACCTTCGCCATCCCCATCAACTACGTGCAGGAGATCCTCAGGGTCGGGGAAGATGAGATCACGCCCCTGGGAGGCAGCGAGGTCATCAAGGTCCGGGGCACCACCACCCCAGTCTACAGCCTCTCCGACGTTCTCGAACTCCCCCGCCGGCAGCTGCTCCCCGGTGCCCGGCTGACCGCCCTGGTGCTGAAGCTGTGCGACCAGAGGATCGCCTTCACGGTGGACGCCCACTTGGGGAACTCGGAGGTGGTGGTCAAGGGGCTAGGCAAGCAGTTCAGAAACGTCACCTTCCTGTTCGGGGCCACGATCCTGGGGGACGGCAACCCCGCCCTCATCCTCAACGTTCCCGATCTCTACAGCGCGGTGGCCGAACAGACCCGCCCCGGACTGCAGAAGAGCTGGGAGGTCAAGGTCCAGCAGCGGGTGCTGGTGGTTGACGATTCAATCACCACGCGTACAATGGAGCAGAGCATTCTCACCGCCAACGGCTATCTCGTGGAGACCGCGGTCTGCGGGGAAGACGCCCTGGAGAAAGCGGCCGTCAGGGACTTCGATCTGGTGATCTCGGATGTCGAGATGCCCGGCATCAACGGATTCCAGCTCACCCGCCAACTGAGAGCCACCGACCGCCACCGGGAGACCCCGGTCATCATCGTCTCCTCCCTCTCACGCGACGAAGACAAACGCCAGGCCATGGAGGCAGGAGCCCAAGCCTACATCGTCAAGGGCTCCTTCGACCAGGGGATGCTCCTTGAGACCGTGCAGATGCTAATCGGGTAGCAGCAATAGTTCAAGGTAACAGCAGCGGCAGGCTACAGATCATGAAGCAGCAGAGGGTGTCGAAATCCTGCTGGCTTAAACGGATACCGGGCGGGATTTGATGATTCGAGTACTAATTGCAGACGACTCCCTCCTGGTCCGCCAGGTGCTCACCGATATCCTGGAAGAATGCGGGGAGATCACGGTGATCGGCTACGCCGCCAACGGCAAGGAGGCTGCCGAGCGCACCGTCGGCCTCAAGCCCGATCTCGTCATCATGGACCTCGTGATGCCGGGGGTGGACGGCATGGAGGGGATCGAGAAGATCATGGCTAACACCCCCACCCCGGTGCTGGTCCTCTCTGCGGCGCTGGAGGGATGCGAGGGGGATCAGCCAGGCAACGCCATCCGCCGCGGGGCTCTCGACGTGATGCTCAAGCCTGACCTCGGGGCGCCGGGAGCACTCAAAGTTTTCTCCCAGCGGCTCATCGAAAAGGTGAAGGTGCTGGGGGGAATCAAGGTCACCAGGCACCCGCGCCGCAAGCCTTCCCCGCCGCGCCAGGAGGAGACCCGGCAGCAGCCCTCGGCTCCCCCGAAGATCCTGGCCATCGGGGCCTCCACCGGCGGTCCGCGGGCGGTGATGAGCCTTTTAAGGGAGCTCCCGGCCAACTTCCCGGCCTCGGTCTTCGTGGTCCAGCACATAGCCCACGGCTTCGCGGCGGGGTTCGCCACATGGCTCGACCGCGAATGCGCCCTGCCGGTCAGGGTCGCCGAAGACGGGGACCTCTTCCTCCCGGGGGTGGCGCTGGTGGCCCCCGACGGCTGCCACATGACGGTTAGCGACGGAAAGATCAAGCTTGTGCAAGGGGATCCGGTGAACTGCTGCCGTCCTTCCATCGACGTTTTCTTCAATTCGCTGGCCGAGCGGAAATGCAACCAGGTAGTGAGCCTGCTTTTGAGCGGGATGGGGAAAGACGGAGCCCAAGGGCTTCTCAGGATCAGGGAACAGGGCGGGACCACCCTAGTCCAGGACGAAGGGAGCTGCGCAGTGTTCGGGATGCCGAAGGCCGCCATCGGTCTGAGGGCCGCCGACCAGGTGCTCCCCCTGGACCGGATGCCGTCGGCCATCTCGCGCCTCTTCGCCCTCGCCTAGCCGAAGCCGGCCGCCACCGGTCCACAACCTTGCGGCAGCTGAAATCATAAAGGAGACAACAGACTTGAACCAAACGATACTCATCATCGATGACAGCGACCTGGTGCTTGCCATGGCCAGGGACGCTCTCGAAGACGCCGGCTACCGGGTGGAAACCGCCACCAATGGCATCGAGGCCAACCGCTTCATTTTTTCCCGTCAGAAACCGGACCTGATCATTATGGACATCATGATGCCCATGCTGGACGGCAACAAGAAGGCCAAGATCCTCAAGGACAACGAACTGAGCCGGGACATTCCCATCCTGCTCCTCTCCTCCAAAAGCGACGAGGAGATGCGCGAACTAGTCCGGGAAGCAGGCGCCGACGGTTACATCCTGAAACCCTTTTCTCCGGCGCAGGTCGTCGCCAAGGTCCGCTCCTGCCTTGCCTCCCGCTAGCAAAGAGCGCCTTCATCGACCCAAGGTCCCGATGAGGGCGCTTCCCTTCCCTTCCCTTCCCTTCCCCTCTTTGCTTCAAATCCTCTTCTTTACCCGCGTCTCCTCGCCTCATTGAAGCTGTAAAAAAACGAACAGTGAATTTTTTTACAACACAGCGCAGGTCATCGTTTTTTCAACATTTTAGGCGCAACCGCCGCCCCAGGTTGTAAAAAAATTCACACCGCGCGCCTCCCTTTACCTCCCCGGCACTCCTCTGATAACGGGGGTTTGCAGGCCGGGGCATGTTGGCACGGTTATTGGAACCGGTAAGGAGTTATGTGGTTACATCGGAAATGGAGGGTGTCCATGGACTACCAGTACAGCATCATCAACCAGTGCCTCCAGCTTCTCAAGCAGAGCGACATGCCGACCATCAAGAAGCTTCGGGTTGAGATACAGCTGATCCAGATGAAGAGGCTTCTTCTCAACGAAGCGATCCCTAAGGAAGCCGAAAGCGGGCTCTGCAGCGAGGACAAGTTCGAGGGATTGCTTTCTCAGATGAGGAGAATCTGCGGCGGGAACTACGAAGGTGAGGCCTTAACGAGCCTCATGGATCGCATCGGCGACATGCTGATGGTCCTTGGCGGCGACCACCTCACCCAGTGAGGCATCCGCCGCCTTGGCGGGGAGGAGAACCCTGGCCAGGGTCCCCTGGCCAGGTTCGGAGACCAGCAGCAACCGCCCCCCATGCTCGGCCACGATGAACTGGGAGATATAGAGCCCAAGGCCGCTCCCCCCCCTGTCCAATTTGGTTGAAAAGAACGGTTCAAAAAGTCTCTCCATGGTCTCGGCACCGATGCCTATGCCGCTGTCTTGAACCTCCACTACCACCTCGTTGGATTTCTGGTCGAAACGAGTCACCACGCCAACCTCGCCGCAGGCGTTGGGAAGCGCCTGCATGGCATTCATGATGAGGTTGATGAGCACCTGCTCGATCTGCTGCTGGCTGCCGACGATGACGGGAAGGTCGGTACCGAGCGAGGTCTTGAGCTGGATGTTCTGCTTCATCTGGCAGGCGAGCACCGAAAGAGCGGCGGTCACCGCGTCGTTGACGTTGAGATTGGGGCGCAGCCGCGAACCGTCACCCACGCCGTACTCGCGAAGCCCCTGCACGACCCGGGCAATCCGCTCGGAGTTTTCGACGATCTTGGCGGCATTCTCGGATAGCGCGGTGCGGGCGGTCTTAAACGGGACCCCCCCCAGGTAGAAGTCCCCCTCTTCCTCCCGCACCCGGTCAAGAAGCGGCACCACGTCGGCCCAGATTTTAGAGATCATGTGACCTGAAAAGCGGATGGAGGCGTTGGGATTGTTGATCTCGTGGGCCATGGAGGAAAGCAAAAGCCCCAGCGAGGTCATTTTATTGGTCTGGATCAGGCGGGCCATGACCCGCTTCTTCTCCTCCTGCACTTCGAGCTTCATCGCCTTCAAAAGCTCCTCCTGGAGGGATAGATTCTCCAGTTCCCTGAGCTCAAGGGAGGCGGCCATGGCGTTGATGGCGTTGGCCGAACGGGCCAGTTCGTCATCGCCGGGGAGATCGACGCGAGTGGAGAGGTGTCCCGATCCGATTTCCTCGATGCCGGCCAAAAGGAGCTTGAAAGAGCCGGTTGCCCTTTTGAGGATCTGGTAGCAAAGCAAGGAGACCATGATCCAGAAAAGGGTTCCGATGGCGAGCGAGGCGATCAGCAGGTTGTTCAGCTGGTCCCGGACTCCGGAGGTATCGAGCCGGAGGTGGACCTGGCCGATGACCCGGTTCTCGCCGCTGGGGGGACGGCCAAGGAGCGCAGCCTCCGGGGAGAGCATCTGGCCGGGAGAGGTAATCGGCACTTCCATGTCGATGGTCTCCCCTACTTTCTCCTTCCGGCTCCTCGCCTCGGTCAACAGCTGCCCCTCGGCGCTCTTGATAGATACCTCGATGACCGAGGAGTGGCGGACGGTGTCGGCGGCCATCAGCGAGAGGGCGTCCCGGTTCTCGGCGAACAGCGGAAGGCGGGCATTTTGGGCCAAGATGGTGGCCATCAGCTTCCCTTCCCGTTCCAGCGTGGTCCGATACCCATGGCTTTCGGTGATGACGTACACCAGGGCAAAGGCAGCGGTCAAAAGCGCGATGGTCGCCGAAAAGATAAGGTAAAGCCTGAAGCTGAAGCTCTTGAGGTAGGAGGAGATACGGGAGGATTTTTTCACTAGCCCCCCGTGCCGCTGATCTTCAGCCTGCGTAAGACGCCGTCATTGGTTCTGGTCAGCGCCTTGCGGGGAGACTGGGGCGGAAGTTCATCAATGGGGGTACCGGCGAGGAGACTCTCGGCCATCTCCCCCACCTGCTTGCCGATATCGTAGCGGTCGATGCCGAGGGAAACGGCGCCCCCCATGGAAAGGTAGACCTCAGCGAAGGTGACCACAGGGACGCCTTGAGACTGGGAAAACAGGAAGTACGCCTCGGTAGAAGCAGGGGATACCGCCGTGACGTCAGGAATCATCCAGAGCGCCTCTACCTTCCCCCTGAGGGATTCCAGCACGGCCGGGGTCTCCTTGGGGACTCGGACCTCGCGGGTGATGAGTTCAATGCCGGCCCGCCGCGCCGCGAACTGGGCCCTCCGCAGGTAGGCACCCGAGCGGTTGGGATCGTAGATTACCCCCACTTTCTGAACGCCCATCGAGTTGAAGACCGACAGGTAGCGGGAGGGATCGAGCAACATGGCCACCCCGGTCACCCCCTGACGGATCCTGGGATTGAGGGCCATCATGTACAGGACCGGGACGTTGCGGGCCTTTTCAGCCACCGCCAGCGCACGCTCCCCCACGGCAATGATGACGCGGGGGTGTTCCTCGCGGATGATCCGGGTAATGTCGGTCTCGACGTAGTCGGAGAGGACGAGGGTACGCATGGTGGCGTTCGAGCCGCGGCGCGCGCCGCGAACGGCTTCATCGTACCCCTTCTCATGCAGGGATTGCAGGACGAGGATGTCGTAGGCCAGGGCCGGAAGAGGCAGCAGCAACAAGACGGCTATCAGGGCGGCTCTCAGAACTGGCATCTGATCCCCACCTCACCCCACCGTCTGGGATTCTTATAAAAGTAGTGGTTGTACTGGTCGCCGTTGAAGAGGTTCCGCAGCGACCCAAAGAACTCAACCGCCACTTGATCGGTATAGATAACCTTTTTCGCCAAGTGGAGATCCCAGATCATGTCCTTCTCTGGTTGGGCGGAGGGATCGGTGATCCAATCGATGTAGTGGCCTGTCACTTGCGCCCGGAAGTTCCGGGAATCCTCGTATTTGACGCCGACATTAAGGGTGTGGCGGGCTATTCCGGTAACCGCGGCGCCGGTGCCGTCAACCTCGGCATCGACATAGGTGTAACCGACCGAGAGTGAGGTGGACAAAACCGGAAGGGTTCGCGCCTCCAACTCGACCCCCCGCTTGAGCTGCCGCTGCATTGAGTGGCTGTTGTCGGGATTGTCGACAGTGATGTCCCAGGTTTCGTTACGGAACAGAGTCCCCTTAAGCCAAAGGTAGCCGATGTCGGCGGATTCGATGCCAACTTGAGAGGTCCAGACCTTCTCGAGGGAGTTGGCGCGATTGAGAGAGGTTATACTGTACCCCTTGGCTGTGTAGCCCCGGAGCACGGTGTTATCGGTCAGCGCGTAGGTGAGGCCGAAACTAGGGCTGAAGAGGTCGCCGCTGATGGAACTGTGGTCGTACCGGATGCTGGGGGTGATGGCAAAACGGTTGATGGTGAAGGTGTCGTTGAGGTAAACGCCGACGCGGTCGTCGCTGCTCACCAGGTAGTCCGCCCGGGTCTGCGGTTGGCTCAGATGAGCCTTGAGGTGGTCATAGTCGACCCCCGCCACAACCCGCTGAAGATTGTCCAAGTAGGTGAGCTTGACCACGCTGCCGTTGCTGACCTCCTCGTCCCTGACATCCCTCAGTAGGCCTCCGCTAGAGATAGCGAAGTAGAGCAGGTCGGAATTCATCCTCCGCGTACGGTAGGTGGCATCAAGGCTGATCCGGTCGGTCAGGGGATACTGGGCGGTGAAGGTAGCGATCAGCTGATCCAGGTCGGTGTTCCGGTTGAGGTCCATCTGTGGAACCTGCAATTCGGCACGGGAGACGTCGCTATAGGCGGATGTCAGGGTAAGGGATCCCTGCCCCGGCAGATCATAGTGCAACTTGCCATAGAAGTGATTTAGATCCACCCTGTTGTTCGGAGACAGGCCGTCGGAGCGAAGCTTGCCGCCGGTCAGGTAGTAACCGAATCCCCCCGACGTGCCGGAGAATTCGCCACGGCCGTCGACGGTTGAGGCCTTGCCGGCGGAAGCGGAGACGAGCCCCCCAATCTCCCGGTCGGGCTGGGGAGACTTGGTGATAACGTTGATGACCCCGCCCAAGGCGTTGCCCCATGAGGAGGAAGCCGCCCCCTTGACGATTTCCACCCGTTCGATCATCTGGACAGGAATAGCGATGTCTGGGAAGTTGTCGGCAAGGTTGTTAATGGGGACGTTGTCGATTAGGACCAGAATGTGATTGTAGTTGGAACCCTGCAGGTCCACCATGGTCGTCGAGCCGGCGGTACGGAGGTATTCGACCTGAACCCCGGCTACCAGATTGAGCACATCTACCAATGTGTGAGCGTTGAGTGCTTCGATGTCCTTGGCGGTGACCACCGTGATGTTTTCTGCAGTTTGGGAGGCGGGACGGGGCGAGCGGCCGACGGAGACTGTTTCACTCTGCGTTCCGTTGTACAGTTCTAGGGAGCGGAGTTCGTCCTCCTCCCCCCGGGCGGGGGAAGCTAACAACAGCAGACAAAGCAAGGGCAGGAAGTGTCGCCACCTCCACCCTACCGCTCTCCGCAGTTTATGCCCTCCGCCGTTGGTCAAAACACGCCCTCTAAAAAAAGTATAATAAATTATTTCAAAAAAACATTGCCTTACTAATAAGCATGTGCTAATCTAACATAGGTTGGATCGCAAGTCCAGCATTGATTGCAAAAAAAAGTGAGGGAGGTGATACCCATGGGCCAGTTAGAAGAAACCCTCGTCGTCATCGAGGCCGGAGAGGATCCGGAACTCCAGGAAGTCTCCTGCTGCTTGTGCTCTTTTACTTTCATCTAGAGATTTACAACATGGATGCCCCGTCTTGCGGGGCATCCTCCTCTCCCATCCCTTTTAACGAAATCAGCCCTCACAACTGACGACAACGACAAGGCTTGCGCAACATGCATCTATCCCGCTACCTGAAAATCTATCCATCCAATGAAAAACCAGGCTATTTTCTCCTTTTTTCCACCTTACGGAGTTCCACGGCGCTTGTTTCCGGTGCCACGTTGAGCACCGCCCTCACCGGCTCCAAGATGGGCATCGAGGGGGAAACCCTGAGGAAGCTGGGCATGCTGGTGGAACATCCTAGCATCGAGAGGGAACAGGTCCGTACCCTCATCGAACGCGCCAACGCCCAAAATCGGAAGTACCGGGCGGTCGTGGTGCTCAACCTCGCCTGCAACCTCGACTGCAGCTACTGTTATGAGGGAGGCTTCCGCAACGAGCAATACATGTCGCGGGATACCGCCCAACTCCTGGTGGAGACCCTAAAACGCGACCAGATTGCCCTGGGATTGGATGTCAACCTCGTCTTCTACGGCGGCGAGGCGCTTCTCTCCGAGGACCTGATCCGCTTCATCTCGGCGCCCCTCCAGGAGGCAGCTGAAGCGCAAGGGGTGACGTATAACTTCGACTTGGTCACCAACGGCACCTTGCTCAACCGAGCAACGGTGGAAAGACTCCTCCCCTTCGGGCTGAAGGGTGCGAAGTTCACTCTTGACGGACCAAGGGAGATCCATGACCGGCAACGGCCATTCGCCTCGGGTGCGGGGAGTTTCGACTGCATCGTGGATAATCTGCGTGAGGTCTATGATCATATCCAGGTGATGCTGGGAGGGAACTGCCGCGAGGAGAACTACCGGGAATTTCCTCGCCTGCTTGATTACCTGCTGGAGATCGGCATCCGTCCAGAGAAGCTTCTTAGGGTGCTATTCACTCCGGTCACGCCCAAGGCAGGTTGCACGGAGCACGGATCTGAGTGCGCCTCCTCGAGCGAACCTTGGCTCATCGAAGCCCTCCCCTTCCTGCGCGAAGAGACCCTGGCACGTGGATTCGCCGCGCCTAAGCTCAAGGTTTCCGCCTGTATGCTGGAATTCGACCACAACGTGGTGGTCAACTACGATGGCGCCCTCTACAAGTGTCCTGCCTTCATGGGGTACGACGGATTCAGCGTGGGAACTCTGGCCGAAGGACTCTCTGATTTCAAGGAATCTCACGGGATCGGCAACTGGCAAAACGAGGAGTGCCTCGACTGCCCGTATCTGCCGATCTGCTTCGGAGGATGCCGCTTCCTCAACCTCCTCAAAGACAGACCGGCCTCGGCCCTTGATTGCCGGCGGGAGTTTTACGACGGAGCTCTGGAAAGAATGATTCTCATGAGCATCCCGCACCCTCCCTGCAAGCAAGCTCCCCCCCCGATGATCACTCACGCTGTCGATTACTGCATCTGACCACCGCTAGCGGTCACTGCCTCTCCTGCTTGAGTCTCTTGTTCAAAGTGGGACGGGTGAGTCCGAGCAGTTCTGCTGCCATGGTCTGGTTGCCGTTGGTGAGCTTCATCGCCTCGGCGATCAGATACTCCTCCGCCTGAAGCAC
The DNA here is from genome assembly GCF_023652955.1 of Geomonas sp. Red32. GTDB lineage: Bacteria > Desulfobacterota > Desulfuromonadia > Geobacterales > Geobacteraceae > Geomonas. The sequence goes on from NZ_JAKLOY010000002.1 coordinate 460,019, forward strand.
GGTGGGAAACTTCCCGAAGATAGCCAAGAAGGGATTGTCAGCATCCAGAGGGGGCTGAGGTGCTCTCGAGGCGGCGGGCTTCAGGCCAAAGTCGGCGGGCGTGAGGATGCCGGTTTCGCTGCAGGTGACCGCGTGGTGCACCATGTTGTAGAGTTCGCGCACGTTGCCCGGGTACTTGTACTGCTCCAAGGTCGCCATCAGGCCGGCAGCCAGCGCGGGCTTAGGTTTGCCGAGTTCTTCGGCTGCCATGTGGGCGAAGTAATCAACCAGCGGCCCCACGTCCTCAATCCTCTCCCTGAGCGGCGGCACGTGGAATTCGTGGGCGCAGAGCCTGAAGTAGAGGTCGTTTCGAAATTTCCCCTCCCCCCTAAGAGCGGTGAAGTCGACGTTGGAGGCGGCAATCACCCGTGCATCGCTCTTCAAAAGGAGATCGGAGCCGATCCGGTAGTATTCCTTTTCCTGCAAAAGCCGCAACAACTTCACCTGGGAGGCCATGTTAAGGTCGCCGATTTCGTCGAGGAAGAGAGTGCCGCCCGCGGCGGCGGCGATGAGCCCTTCACGTTGACTATCGGCCCCGGTAAAGGCCCCCTTCTTATGACCAAAGAGGGTGTCGGAGAACATCATGTCGTCGAGGCCGGCGGCGTTGAGGCAGATGAAATCCCCTTTGACCCCGGACACCTTATGGATGGCGCGGGCCAAAAGCTCCTTGCCGACCCCTGTCTCGCCGGTGATTAGCACCGGGAGGCGCGAGGAGGCAATCGCCTCGATGTACTGGAAGATCCCCCGCATCTTCTTCGCGTTGGTCACGATGCCGTCGAAAGCCTCCGGGTGGCGCAGCTTGTCCGCCAGCAGGTAATCCTTCAGGATCTTGTTCTGGTTCCCGAGGTCGCTCACCTGGAGCGCCTTCTTCACGGTGGCCACCAGCCGGTTGGGATCGACCGGCTTGGTCAAGAAGTCAAAGGCACCCTGCTTCATACAGCCGACGGCAGTCTCCACGTCGCCCATGGCGGTCATCACGATCACCGGCACCTCCGGGTAATCGGCGGCGAGGGTAGCCAACACCTCGGAACCGCTCATCCGGGGCATCATCCAGTCCAGGATGACGGCACTTACCTGATGCTCCCGCATGAACGGCACGACGGAGGTGCTATCAGAGATGGTGGTGACGTTCTGGATATCGCTGGAAGCGAGCAGCAGCGAAACTTCGGTGAGAATGGTCGGTTCGTCATCGACCACCAGCATATGCTTTTGGTTAACCGATTGCTCTGTCATCTGGTACCGTCCGGTAGACTGATTTAGAAGTTTCAAATAATAACGTCAATAGATGCTATCTTCAACCTATTTCAATCCGCCCCGGCATTTTTTCTCCCCACGGGACTGCTGCCCCCGCAGGGAACCTGTTGCAACCCGCCGCGAATCGTCCTAATCTGATGGCGACAGCAAAAGGAGAACCCTCATGGCCCCCACCCCATGGCAATTGTTGGAGAAGTACTTCGACGGCCAGCCGGAAGCCCTTGACATAGTCTACCGCCACAGCCGCAAGGTCGCCGATAAGGCGCTTGCCATCGCCAGGAGCAGCGGCCTCAGCCTCGACCTTCCCTTCATCGAAGAGGCCGCCCTTCTTCATGACATCGGCGTGTGCCGGGTCGACGCACCCAAGCTCAAATGCTTCGGCGCCGCACCCTACATCTGCCACGGCGTCATCGGGCGGGAGATCCTCGAGGCGGAGGGATTCCCTCGCCATGCTATGGTGTGCGAGCGCCACATCGGTGTGGGGCTCACGGCCAGCGACGTCGAGATCCAAAAGCTTCCCCTCCCCTTCCGCGAGATGTCCCCCGAATGCGCCTGCGAGCGCGTAGTGGCCATGGCCGATCTCTTCTTCTCCAAAAGACCAGGCGAACTGGAAAGGGAGAAAAGTCTCAAACAGGTGCGTAACGAACTGGCGGTGTTCGGCAGCCAGAAGGTCACCATCTTCGAGAGCTGGCTCGAGCAGTTCGGAGTCCGCTGACGCCACCCGAGCCGGGCCCGGCCGTGGCAGCCGGCCGCCAACTGCCACGGGAACGTTAACAAGATGAGGAAAGAGTCAGGCTGAGGCGTATCTTTCCCTTCCCCCCGCAGCGGTGGCAACGGCAAACTGTGCTATACTTCTTCCGTTTCTCCCGTAGTATCCCCCTCCACAGACCGTCATCCGGGGCCAACGCCCCCCAACCCCTTTGGCGAAGGTGCGCGATGGGAAACCCGCTACGCGTCCTGATCGTGGAAGACTCCGAGGATGACGCCCTGCTCCTCGTCTTCGAACTGCGCCGTGGCGACTATTCACCGATCTTCACCCGGGTCGATAGCGTCGAAACCCTGGCCAAGTCACTGAAGGAGGAGCGCTGGGACCTGGTGATCTCCGATTACGTCCTTCCCGGCTTCAGCGGACTGGAGGCGCTCCGGATGGTCCGCCGCAGCGGCCTCGACCTCCCCTTCATTATCGTCTCCGGCAAGATCGGCGAGGACACCGCGGTCAACGCCATGAAGGAGGGGGCCAACGATTACCTCATCAAGGGGAACATTTCCCGGCTGGTACCCGCCATCGAGCGGGAGATGCAGGAGGCCGAGGTCCGCAAAAAAAGGCGGGATGCCGAGGCCGCGCTGATACGGAGCGAGCGGCGCTACAAACGGCTGGTCGCCGCCGTCACCGACTACATTTACACGGTGACCCTGCGCGATGGGCAGGTGGTCAACACATCCCACGGCCCCGGCTGCCTCACGGTCACCGGCTACAGTTCGGAGGAGTACCAGGAGAATCCCTTCCTCTGGTACCAGATGATCCTGGAGGAAGACCGCCCCGCAGTCACCCGTCTCACCGAGGAGATCAGGGCGGGGCACGACATCCCCTCGCTGGAGCACCGCATCAGACACAAGGACGGCTCGGTCCGCTGGGTCATCAACACCATCGTCCCCCGTTACAACGAACAGGGGGAACTGATCGCCTACGACGGCCTGATCTCCGACATCACCGATCGCAAGAGGGCAGAGGAGTCGCTCAGACTGCAGAGTGCCGCGCTGCAGGCGGCCGCCAACGCCATCGTGATCACCGACAGCGAGGGGGTGGTGATCTGGGTGAACGAGGCGTTCACCAGGATGACCGGCTATCAACCCGATGAGGCGCAGCAGCGGGACCTGAGTTTTCTCAGAAGCGATCTGAATCCGCCCCATTTCTTCCAGGAAATGAAGCGCGCCATCAACGCCGGGGAAGTCTGGCAGGGGGAGATGGTGAACAGGAGAAAGGACGGGACCCTGTATCCCGAGGAGCAGACCATCACCCCGGTGACCGATGAAAGGGGAGTGATCCGCTACTTCGTCTGCATCAAACAGGACATCACCGAGCGCAAGAACGCGGAGCGGGCGCTGCTGGAAAATGCCAGCATGCTCAAGGAGATGGAGATCGCCAAGCAGATCCAGCTCTCCCTGCTCCCCCCCGCCCCTCCCCCCCTCACCGGAATAGACTGTGCCGGGCGCTGCGTCCCGGCCGGCCATATCGGCGGCGACTACTACGACATCTTTCTCCACAACGGCCACCTCGACCTGGTGATCGCCGACGTCTCTGGCCACAGCGTCGGCGCCGCCCTCATTATGGTGGAGGCCAGAAGCGTGCTGCGGGCCCAATTGAAGTCCCTCAGCCGCCCCCGCGAAATCGTCTCCGCTTTGAACGACCTCCTGCACGAAGACCTCAGCCGCTCGGAACTCTTCATCACCCTGACCTACCTAAGCCTCGAAATCGGGACCCGCCGCCTCGCCTTCGCCAACGCGGGGCACCCCCCCACCCTCCTCTACCGTCCCGCCTCCGGCAGTTTCATGGAGCTGGACGGGGAGGGGCTGATTCTCGGGATAAAGAAAGGGGTAAACTTCGAGGAGCCCTCCATCCAGGTGGAACGGGGGGACCTTCTGGTGCTCTACACGGACGGCGTGGTGGAGGCGGAACGGGATGGGGGAGAGCAGTTTGGCAGCGAACGGCTCAGAAAGGTTCTCACCGAGCACCATCAGGAACCTGCCGCCACCATCATCGCTACCGTGATCGACACCGTCCGCGGCTTCACCGGCAACGGTGGGGCCCAAGACGACGTCTCGCTTCTGCTGTTGAAGTTCATGTGACTTGACGCCACCGGTACGGTCGTGTAAACATACGCCATCTCGAGCGAGGGGTTTACCGATGGCGAAGAAGATCTTTGTGGCGGCAACCGGGCAAAACTGCGGTAAGACCACCATCAGCATTTCCCTGATGCACCAGGCAAGGAAGAAATACCAGAGGGTCGGCTTCATGAAGCCGTTCGGCCCCAAAGTCCTTCTCTACGACGATTTCATGGTGGACATGGACGCCCTTCTGATGGCCAAGGCGTTCGGGCTCGAGGAGGACATCGCCCTCATGTCCCCGGTGGCACTGCACAAGGATTTCACCAAGGACTACCTCGCGGGTAAGCTGGACGACATCTCACTTTCAGACTGCGTGGTGCAAGCGGTGAGGGAACTGGAGGAGAAGTACGACTTCCTGGTCATCGAGGGGGCGGGACACGGCGGTGTAGGGGCGGTGGTGGGGCTCAACAACGCGAGGATAGCCCAACTGATCGGCGCTCCGGTCATGATCGTCACCGAGAGCGGAATCGGGAAAGTCATCGACGCCGTCCACCTTAACCTCGCCCTGTACCAGCGCGAGGGGGCAGACGTCAGGGGTATCATCGTCAACAAGCTGATTCCCGCCAAAAAGGAACTGACCCGCAACTATCTGAAGCGGGCCTTCCAGCCGTCGGGCCTCGCGGTCATCGACGGCTTCAACTTCTCACCGCTACTGGCCAATCCGACACTGGGTCACATCTCGAAGCTCTTCAACCTGCCGCTGCACGGAGATCCCAACGAGAAAAGCCGCATTATCTACAACATCCAGCTGGGCGCTGCCTCCTCGCAACGGGTGATCGATGGCCTTTTGGACTCCACCCTGATGATCGTGACGAGCTCCCGCGACGAATTAATCGTCACCCTCTCTTCGCTGTATCACATACCAGCCTACAAGGAGAAGATCGCCGGACTGGTGATTGCTGGGCACGGCCCGGTTTCAAGCATCAGTCAGCAGATCCTGAGCGACAGCCACATCCCCTACATCAGGGTGGAGGAGACCACCGCCGACGTCTTCACTGCGCTTTCCGACGACGTCGCCAAGATCACCTTCGAGGACCAGGAGAAGCTCGATTGGATCATGGCCAACACCGAGCAGCACCTGGATTTCGCCGCCATCGACGCGCTGCTGTAGCTGCTACAGGGTGGTTCCCGGCCCTTTCTGGGGAGCTTCCTGCGCACGCTGGCATCCTACACAAAACGGGGTGAAAGGAACCGCCCTCAACCGCTCGACGCTGATCGGCTCTCCGCACGATTCGCACCTTCCGTAGGTCCCCGCCTCCAGCCTCTTCTGAGCCTCCTCCAGCTGGGTCAGCTGGTTCTTCCTGATGTCGGCCACCGCGAGCCCCGCGTCGGAGAGGAGGTCGAGAATGCTCTGCTCCCCGATGTCCTGGGGAATTTCGTACTGGGCATGGATCTCCTCGCCCGCCCGGTCGAAGATCTCCTCCCGAAGCGAAGTCCACAACCGCCTCTTCTGTTCGGCCAACAGGTTCCGTAGTTCGAGTTCGTCTCCCTCAAGCCTCCCCGCCATCTGCCACCTCCCCGACCATGCGGCGGCGATAGCGCCACAGGGCCGCTACCACATGATCCCGTGCGCTCAGAGTGATTCCTCGGCATCGCAGACCGGGCACTGGTACTGGCCGCTTTCGTGGTCCAACTCCAGTACCGCACCACACACTCCGCACACCGGGGGCTTCACATTATTGACCACCGTCCGATCCTTCCTGATCTGTTCTTCTATGGAGAGCCTTCTCATTTCGTCTCCTCCCCTACTCAAGACAGACGACCGCACCACGGGCTACCCCAAGCGGAGCCGCCCGCCGACACACACAGAAATTGGAATCGAGCAGAGAACTGTTTTTGAATACCATCATGATACCACCTCCTGCGGGATTCAACAGCACCTTAGCTCTTCCCGCTCAGGTCCAATCAGTAGAGGGAAAAATAAGAAGGTCGGGGGAGCCGGCGAAACGTAGGAAGTGAGTGCGGAGGTAAAAAGTGGAGTGATGATGACGGGGGCAACAGCGGCGGGCGTGTTATTTATGCGAGATCCTGGTAGACGATCTCTTCGCCGAGGTAGTTTCTCACGTGCAGGAGCGAGCCGTCGCGGAGAACCTGGCCAGCCGGGACTTCGACCTTCCCCTTCCCTCCCGGGAGATCGATGACGTAATGGGGGACGGCAAGGCCGGAGGTGTGGCCGCGCAACGCCTCCATGACCTCGATGCCGCGGGAGACCGGGGTTCTGAAATGGGCGGTCCCCTTCACGAGATCCATCTGGTGGAGGTAGTAAGGCCGCACCCGGATGGCGAGCAACCCTCGCATCAGCTCACGCATGACCTGCGGGTCGTCGTTGACCCCCTTGAGGAGCACGGTCTGGTTGCCGAGCTGGATGCCGGCGTCGGCCAGGCGGGCGCAGGCTGCCGCCGCCTCGGGGGTGATCTCCGCCGGGTGGTTGAAGTGGGTGTTGAGAAACAGCGGATGGTGCCCTTTGAGCATGCGGCAAAGCCGCGGCGTGATCCGCTGGGGAAAGGTGGCGGGGACCCGGGTCCCGACCCGGATGATCTCTACGTGCGGGATCTTCCTCAGCCGGCAAAGGATGGCGTCGATGCGATCGTCGGAATTGAGGAGAGGGTCGCCGCCGGAAAGGACCACGTCGCGGATCTGCGGCCGGGACTCGATGTAGGACGCGGCTTCCTCGATGGGAGCCGACTTCATTCCAGAACAGCCGACCCCGCGTTTTCTCATGCAGAACCGGCAGTAGACGGCACAGGCGGCGGAGGCTATCCAGATGACACGGTCGGGGTATCGGTGGATCAGCCCCGGGACCGGGGAGAGGCGCTCCTCGTCCAGGGGGTCGGGGGACTGGGAGAAATCGGAGAGCTCCTCGGGATCGGGGACGCACTGGCGCCAGATGGGATCCCCGACCTCGCGGATCAGCCCCAGGTAGTGCGGCGTGATCCGCATCGGGTAGCGGCCGGCCACCTCGGCAAGCGGCAGGTGGTCGATGCGAAAAAGCCCGGAAAGCTCCTCCGGGCTGGTAACGCATTGCTTAAGCTCTCTCTCCCAGCTTTCCATCAGACCTCGAGCGCCCCGATCATAGAGGCAATGGAGGGGATCCCCTTCTCGGCCAGGTACGCCTCCATCCCCCGGGCGATCTGCTGGGCGGCGCCGGGGTCGAGGAAGCTCGCGGTGCCGACCTGGATGGCGGTGGCGCCGGCCAGGATGAACTCCAGGGCATCGCGCGCATTCATGATACCGCCGATCCCGATGAGCGGCAATTTCACCGCCTTTGCCACCTGCCAGACCATCCGCAGCGCCACCGGCTTGATGGCCGGGCCGGAAAGGCCGCCGGTCACGTTGGCCAGCACCGGGCGACGCTTGTCGAGGTCGATGGCCATGCCGGTCAGGGTGTTGATGAGGGAGAGGGCGTCGGCGCCGGCGTCGGCGCAGGCCTTCGCCATCAGCACCACGTCGGTAACGTTGGGAGAAAGCTTCACGATCATCGGCTTGCTGGTGTTGTTCCTCACCAGCCGGACCACCTCCTGGGCCGCCTGCGGGTCGGTCCCGAAGACGATCCCCCCCTGCATGACGTTGGGACAGGAGATGTTGACCTCGATCCCGGCCACCCCCGGCTGGCCGTCCAGGCGGGCGGCGACCTCGCCGTACTCCTCGAGAGTGTTGCCGTACAGGTTCACGATCACCGGAGTATCGACGTCCTTGAGGTAGGGGAGCTTCTGGTTGATGAAGGCGTCAACCCCCACGTTCTGCAGGCCGATGGCGTTGAGCATCCCGCCCGGGGTCTCGACGATCCTCGGGGTGGGGTTGCCGGCCTTGGGCTTCAAAGAAAGCCCCTTGCTGACCATGGCCCCGATGCTCTCCAGGTCCAGGTAGCCGACGAACTCCGCGCCGTAGCCGAAGGTGCCGGAGGCGGTCATGACGGGGTTGCGCATCTTGATCCCCGCGATTTCCACGGACATGTCGGGTCTAGTCATCATTAACTCCATTGCAGCTCGAAACTGTCGAAGACCGGGCCGTCCTTGCAGACGCAGCGGTAGTCTGGGGTCTCGTCGGTGTGGTTGGCTCCCTTGAGGACGCAGCCGAGGCAGGCCCCCACCCCGCAGGCCATGCCGGCCTCCATGGAGACCTGGCAGGGGACACCGTGGGATTGGGCCATGAGGGCCACCGCCTTCAGCATGGGCGTCGGCCCGCAGGCGAAGATCCGCATGCCGCTTCCCAGGTGCTGCTCCAGCACTTGGGTAACCAGGCCGCGCTCGCCGAGGGTGCCGTCGTCGGTGGAGACGTAGGTTTCCACCCCCAGCCGCTCGAACTCGGTTATGCAGAGGATGTCGTCCCGGTTCCTTCCGCCGGCGAAAAGCCTGACCTTCTCACCCTTCATGACCAGGTCCTTGGCGAGGTAGTACAGCGGCGCGAGGCCGATGCCGCCACCGACCAGGACCTTTTCCTCCCCGGCGGGCCCCGCCGCGAACCCCTTGCCGAGCGGGGTGAGGAGATCGACCAGGTCGCCGTGGTGCAGGGCGGAGAGCATCTTGGTCCCTTTCCCCACCACCTTGTAGAGGATCTCGGTGTAGCACTGGGTGCCGCAACCGGCGTACTCGGGTGCGAAGGTTCCGACGTCGAAGAGGCCGAAGGGACGCCTGAGCAGGGGATCGATGGCATCGACCACCTTAAGCATCAGGAACTGCCCGGGGGATGATTCGAGAAGCTCCTGCGGGGCGGTCATTCTCATTCGGAAGTACCCGGGAGAGACTTCCACGTTCGATAGCACCATTGACTTGAACTGCATCTTACTCCTCTGACTGCGCGCTGAAGGTGTATTCCATCAGTATGGCATCGTCGCCATTGTGGTAATATTTCTTACGCCTGCCAACTTCAGTGAATCCCTGCGACAGATAGAGTGCGATAGCCCCGCCGTTGCCGGCCGCCACCTCGAGGCAGACCACCCGGGCCCCATGGCCGCGGCTTTGCGACAGGGCGAACTCCACCAACCGCCGGCCGATCCCCTGCCCGCGCAGGGCCGGGTTCACCGCCACGTCCAGGATCTCCGCCTCGTCCACTATCTGTTTAAGGCAAAGGTAACCGGCTACCGTCCCCTCCCCGGTCACGGCCACCACCGGAGTGCTCAAGGAAGAACCGATCTCGTCGAGAAAATGCCGGTGGGTCCAGGGGCGGGAGAAGGAGGAAGACTCGATTTCCAGCACCTGGTCGAGATCGTTCTCAACCAGCCGGCGGAGCTCTATTTTCTCATGAAAGCTGGGCACGACAGGGCATGATAAGCAAAGGCCAAGGCGAAGTAAACAACTTTTTCACTTTGACTTTTAGAGGGATATGCGCTAGATTTACCCACTTACAGGACGGAGGCATACCTTGGAAAATACTAAAATTACTTACAAAGACGCAGGGGTCGACATCGACGCCGGCAACACCTTTGTGCAGATGATCAAACCCCTGGTAAAGGCTACCTCGCGCCCGGAGGTCCTCGCGGACATCGGCGGATTCGGGGGGCTTTTCTCATTAAACATGGGAAAATATAAGCACCCGGTACTGGTATCCGGCACCGACGGTGTAGGCACCAAGCTGAAGCTCGCCTTTCTGGCTGACAAGCACGACACCATCGGGATCGACCTGGTGGCCATGTGCGTGAACGACATCATCGTGCAGGGCGCCGAGCCACTTTTCTTCCTCGACTACCTGGCCACCGCCAAGCTCGACCCGGCCAAAGGTGCCTCCATCGTGAAGGGGATCTCCGAGGGGTGCGTGCAGGCCGGCTGCGCCCTGATCGGCGGGGAGACCGCCGAGATGCCCGGCTTTTACAGCGGCGACGAGTATGACCTGGCCGGCTTCGCGGTCGGCGTGGTGGAGCGCGAGAAGATCATCGACGGCTCCTCCATCACGGTCGGCAACCACCTGATCGGCCTCTCCTCCTCCGGCCTGCACTCCAACGGCTACTCGTTGGCCAGAAAAGTCATCCTCGAGCGGATGGGTCTCGGCATTCACCAGGAGATCCCGGGACTGGGGAGAACGGTGGCCGAGGAGCTGCTGACTCCTACCCGCATCTACGTCCGTTCCGTCATGAACCTGCTGCGCGACTTCAACATCTCCGGCCTGGCCCACATCACCGGCGGCGGCCTGGTGGAAAACGTCCCCCGGGTCCTGCCCCACGGCTGCAAGGCGGTCATCAGGAAAGGGAGCTGGGAGATTCCCGAGATCTTCAAGGTCATCCAGGATGGCGGGAACATCGAGGAATCCGAGATGTTCAGGGCCTTCAACTGCGGCATCGGCATGGTGCTCATCGTCCCCGAGCGCGAGGCCGAAGACGTCATGATCCGCCTCTCCGGTCTCAACGAGACCGCCTACCACATCGGCGAAGTAGTCAAGTGCGACCCCGGCAAGGAGTGCGTGGAGCTCGTCTAGGGCTCCCGCTTTTCGAAAAAACATGGCGAACGACATCAAGATAGGAGTGCTGGTCTCCGGCAACGGGACCAACCTCCAGTCGATCATCGACGCCTGTACCCGCGGCGGCCTCCCTGGCCGGGTTTCCTGCGTGGTCAGCAACAAGGCCGACGCCTACGCACTCGAGCGGGCGCGAAACGCCGACATACCCGCCCTCCATCTCGATCACCGCGCCTATACCGGCCGTGAGGCCTTCGACGAGGCGCTGGTGGCGACCCTCCGGGAGTTCCAGGTCGACCTGGTGGTCCTGGCCGGTTTCATGAGGATCATCACCCCGGTCCTCCTCGACGCCTTCCCGATGGCCATCATGAACATCCACCCCGCTCTCCTTCCGGCTTTCCCCGGACTCCACGCCCAGCGCCAGGCGCTCGAATACGGAGCCAAGGTGGCCGGATGCACCGTCCACTTCGTGGATTCCGGCTGCGATACCGGGCCGATCATCATGCAGGCGGCGGTACCCGTGCTGGAGGGGGACACCGAGGATACCCTCTCGGCCCGCATCCAGAAGGAAGAACACCGCATCTACCCGGAGGCCATCCGGCTCTACGCCGAAGGGCGCCTCACCCTCCAAGGAAGACGGGTGCTGGTGACGCGGTGAATCTCCACCGGCCGCTCCTCAGACTTTTCCTCCTCTTCACCTGCCTGCTTAACCTCTCCGCCTGCTCCATCACCAAGGTCGTCCGCATCAAAGATGGTGCCGTCGTCCCCGTGGCGGCCATGCTGGACGACCTGCGCGACGCCCGCGTCGTCCTCGTCGGCGAGCGCCACAACGCCTCCTCTCACCACCAACTCCAGCTTGAGGTCCTGAAATCGCTCCAGGGGCAAGGAAAGGAGCTGGCGGTCGGGATGGAGATGTTCGAGCAGGCAAGCCAGCCGGCGCTCGATGCCTGGAGCTCCGGGAGGCTCCCGGAGGCGACCATGGAACGTCTCTTCGCCATCGACTGGAGAAATATCCCCTACTCGCAGTACCGCGACATCCTCCGCTTCGCCCGGGATAACCGCATCCCGGTGGTGGCGCTCAACGCACCCCGCCGGATCGTCGAGAAGGTCGCCGGGAGCGGATTCGCCTCCCTCGACAGCCACGAACGTTCCCTGCTCCCCCCCGGCACCGACGCCACGGTGAGCGAGGGATACCAAGCCTTCATGGCCACCGCCTACCCGCCTCACGGCCGCTCAGGCGACTCCTTCCGCTACCTCTGCGAAGCCCAGATGCTGAGAAACCGGATGATGGCCAGGAAAATAGAGGAGTACCTCACCCGACGGCCGAAGGCGGTCATGGTGGTGGTGGCCGGTGGGGGCCATGCGAGGATCAAGGGGGGGATTCCCGAGGAACTCTCGGGACTGAGCTACAAGGTGCTCCTCCCTCCGGTCCCGAGCCTGAACCGGGACACGGTCACCGGGGAGGACGGCGACTATTTGCTGGAGGAGCCGCTTCTGTGAATGGAGCCGGTCTTCTGGGCCATCTGCTGGTCGATGGCGTAGAGCCAGGCGAGGAGCTCGGCTACCGCCTGGTACAGCTCGGGAGGGATCTCCTGGTCGAGATCGACCTGCATGAGGAGGGTGACGAGCTCGGGCGAACTGTGGACGTAGACGCCATGCTCCTTGGCGAGTGAGATCATCGCCTCGGCGGTGATACCGGTACCCTTGGCCACCACCCGCGGAGCGCCGTCTTCCGCCCCGTAGGCCATGGCCACCGCCCGCTTCATGTCAGCTATCCGTTTCGACATCCTTAGCCGCCATCCTGGTGAGACTCACCCCGGCCGCCGCAAGCGACGACCGGAGCCGATCCCCTTCTTCCCTCATTGTCTGTGCCACCCCCGGCTGGTCGCAGACGAGCTCCAGCGAAAGCCCTTCGCGCCCGAGGGCGAGCTTCGCCCGCACTCCACCCAGGTGGGGGAGGAGCAGGGAAAGGTCAGCCTCGACGCTCCCCTCCTCGTTCTCGCTCCCCTGCCTGATGGCGATCTCCATCCCCTGGCCGGGCCAGGCCTCCCCCTTCCAGTTCAGCACGCCCGAGTTGAGAAGGAGCAGTTGCTCCTTGACGATGGGAAGGGTCCCCGGGTCGGCAATTTCCTCCCCTTCCGTGCGGTTCTCCTCACGTCCTCCCCGCCCTTTGAAGATCCTGGAAAGCTTTCCCTGGGGCTCCTTGAGGAGCTCGGAGAGCTGCAGCCCCCCCGCCGCCCACTGGGCCAGGTGCGACTCGTAGAAGAGCCCAACTTGGGTCAGGGCCGCCTTCAGCCGTTCGGCCAGGAGGGCCGGCACCTGGGGCGCCCCCTCCAGCAGCGGTTCCTGTGGTCCCTCCATGGGACCAGCCCCCATCGCCACGTTGGAGAGCCATCTCCCCATTGAGCTCAGCTTGACCGACACACCTCCATCCGGCGAGCGCAGGATCTGGAAGGTGATCCGTGGCTCAGCAGTCACGAAGGTCATGTCCATCGTCTCGCCCGGCTGCACGTTGAGCGGGATCTCCAACTGGTACAACTCCCCGGCGATCCGGGCCAGGTAGAGGCTGTTCGGGAGATTGGCGATGATCTCGGCCTTCACCTGCTGGCCGGGGTTCATCTGCAGCAGGGCCCCGGCACGCTGCTGCAGGTCGGCGGACGGGTTGACCGTCGTGGTCCGGGCCAGTACCGGTAGTACCTGTTTTTGAGCTTCGTCGTTAATGAACATGCCTGCCTGCCCCGTTACGTCCTACTCCTCCCATTTCGGCTAAATATATATTTTCTACAGCCGATAAGCCATAAATGAAGCCAGATGCTCTATTTTTTCACTACAGGAAGGGCGCTTTCCGATGAAAAACCAACTGCGCATCCTGATCGTCGACGACTCTCCGGAAGACGCTGCCCTCATCGTGCATCATCTGAATAAGGAGTTCACCCCCCACTACCGGCGGGTTGATACCGCCCCCGAGATGCAGGAGGCGCTCGATAAGGAAGAGTGGGAACTGGTGATCTCCGACTACCTGATGCCGGAGTTTTCCGGACTGGCCGCGCTGCAACTTTTGCGTGACCGGGGCTCGGACCTGCCATTCATCATGGTCTCGGGCCAGCTCGGGGAGGACGTCGCGGTCGAGGCAATGCGGGCCGGTGCCCAGGACTTCCTGATCAAGGACCGCCTCTCCCGCCTGATCCCCGCCATCAAGAGGGAGTTGAAGGAAGCTCAGGTCCGCCGGGAGAGGTACGAGGCCCAGTCGGCCTTGTCGGCCACGGAGGCGAGATTCAAGAGCCTGGTAGAACAGTCGCTGGTCGGCATCTACATGCTCCAGGAATGCCTCCTCACCTATGTCAATCCGAAGTTCGGCGACATATTCGGCTACCGCCCGGAAGAGTTGATGGGGAAAAAAACGCTCCTCGATCTCGTGGCCGGTGAGGACCAGAACAGGGTGATGGGGCACTTCCTGGGCCAGCTCGGCCAGGAGAGCGGCAGTCTCCACTGTTTCTTCCGCGGGGTGCGCCGGGATGGCCTCCTCGTCGATCTGGAGGTCAACGGGGCGCCGACCGACCAGGATGGCCACCCCGCGGTCATTGGAACGGTGCTCGACATCACCGAGCGCAAGCGGGCGGAGGCTGAGCTGAGCAAGCTTTCCCAGGCGGTCGAGCAGAGCCCGGTTTCCGTGGTGATCACCGACCTCAGGGGGATCATCGAGTACGTGAACCCCAAGGTACTCGAGGTGACCGGGTATACTGAGAAGGAACTGATCGGGGAGCGGACAAGCATCTTCAAGTCCGGGCACATGGAAGACGCCTTCTACCAGGATCTCTGGCAGACCATCAGCTCGGGACGCGAGTGGCACGGCGAGCTGCAAAACCGCAAGAAAAACGGCGAGCTCTTCTGGGAGAGCGGCTCGATTTCGGCAGTGAAAGACGGCGACGGCCGGATCACCCACTTCGTGGCCCTCAAAGAGGACGTGACCGAAAGGCGGCTGGCCGTCGAGCAGTTGAGGCAGGCCCAGAAGATGGAGGCGGTCGGCCAGCTGGCGGGCGGGGTCGCCCACGATTTCAACAATCTCCTGACCGTCATCAACGGCTACAGCACCCTGCTCATCAGGGGGCTCGACACCGGATCGGCTATGCGCAGAGAGGCGGAGCAGATCCTCAAGGCCGGCGAGCGGGCCGCGGAGCTGACCCGCCAGCTGCTTACCTTTAGCCGCCGCCAGATCCTGGAGCCGAAGGTACTCAACCTGAACCAGCAGATCCGCTCCTTCGAAAAGGTACTGACCCGCCTGATCGGAGAGGACTTCCCGCTCACCTCACTCTTGGCCGACGACCTGGGCTTCATAAAGATGGACCCGGGACACTTCGAGCAGGTGCTGGTCAACCTGGTGGTCAACGCCCGCGACGCCTCGGAGCCCGGAGGGAGCATCACCATCGAGTCCGCCAACTGCCACCTGGACGACGACTTCGTGCAGCTTCACCCCGGCGCCACCCAGGGGGACTACGTCCGGATCTCGGTGACCGACCAGGGGACCGGGATGAGCGACGAGGTCAAGCGGCGGATCTTCGAGCCGTTTTTCACCACCAAGGAGATGGGAAGGGGAACCGGCCTCGGGCTCGCCACCGTCTACGGTATCGTCAAGCAGTGCGGCGGCTATATCGAGGTCGACAGCCACCCCGGTTGCGGGACCCGCTTCAACGTCTACCTCCCCCGCGTCTACCAGCAGGCTGAGGCCCCCAGGCGGCCGGTGACAGCCGACGGCCACGAGGGAAGCCACACCATCCTGGTGGTGGAGGACGAGCCGGGGGTGCTCAACTTCGTGGTCCACACCCTCAAAAAACACGGCTACCGGGTGCTGGAGAGCGTCGATCCCGAGCTGGGGGTGAACATCTTCGAGGAACACCAGGAAGAGATCGACCTCCTTTTGACCGACGTGGTGATGCCGTTCATGAGCGGTCCGATGCTTGCCGACATCCTGGTCGGGAAAAATCCGCAGCTTAAGGTAATCTTCATGTCAGGGCATACCGACAACCGCGTCAACTTCGATAAGATCCAGCAGCAGGGGATGCAGTTTCTCTCCAAGCCGTTCACCAGCGATACCTTGGCACGCAAGATCAAAGAAACCCTCGACGAAGCCGAGGGAGGTGCCACGGGAGCATCCTCGGGAGGTAGCAATTGAAAGGGAACATCCTGATAGCAGATGACGAGGAGATGATCCGTGATCTGATCAACATAACCCTCAGCAAGGAAGGGTTCACCTGCCACCAGGCATCCAGCGCCGAAGAGGGCCTGGAGGTGGTGAACCGCCTTCCGGTGGACATGGCACTCTTGGACATCATGATGCCGGGGCGCTCGGGAATCGACCTGCTGAAGGACATCAAGAAGATGACCCCGGACATTCCGGTGCTGATGATCACCGCCATGAACGACATGGACACCGCCCTCTCCTGCATCCACCTCGGAGCCGAGGATTACATCACCAAACCGTTCAACCTCGAACGGGTGCTCCTCACGGTGAAAAACACCATGGAGAAGCGCCGTCTTGTCATGGAGAACCGAGAGTACCAGGCCAACCTGGAACTGAAGGTAAAAGAGCAGACCGAGACCATCCGGACCGTGATGGGAGAGATCAACCAGGCCTACGAACACACCCTGGCGGCACTGATCAGGGCCCTGGACGCCCGGGAGAAGGAGGTCGGCTCCCACTCAGAGCGGGTGATGAATTACGCGACCCTGCTGGCCCGCACCGCCGGCATCGACGAGGTGGCCTGCGGCATCCTGGCCAAGGGGGCGCTCCTGCACGACATCGGCAAAATCGGCATCTCGGACAACATCCTACTCAAGCCGGCCAAACTCGACGAGGCCGAGTGGGTCATCATGCGCCAGCACCCGGCGGTCGGTTTCGAGATCCTCTCCGAAATCAGGTTCTTCGAGGGGGCGGCCGAGCTCGTCCTCTCCCACCACGAGTGCTTCGACGGCACCGGTTACCCGCACCGTCTCAAGGGTGACGCCATACCGATCAGCGCCCGCATTTTCGCCTTGGTCGACACCCTCGACGCCATGACATCCGATCGTCCTTACCGCAAGGCACTGAGCTACCAGCAGGTGCGCGACGAGGTGATCAGGTGCAGCGGCAAGCAGTTCGACCCCGCCCTGGTGGAGGTCTTCCTGAGCATCCCGAAAGCTGAATGGGAAAAGGCTGCCGGCAAGGAGTTGCTGTAGCCGCTCCATCCCCTGCTGTCTTAACGGAGTGACATTATGTGATTTTTTCCATGTGTTTCCATTCCACAAGCCGCAAGGGGTGCCATGAACAAACTCGTCCCGCTTCTGTTCATCATGCTCCTCACCGCCGGCTGCCCAGCCATCCCCGCCCTCTTCTACCCCACCGCGTCGGGAACTCAATAGCAGCAACAGCTGCAGACCAATACCCTGGTACGACTGAACGGCCAGAACTACCGGATCGTGAAGACCAACGTGACCGGGAGCAGCAGGGGGTTCAGCCTGCTCGGCTTCATCACGGTGGTTTCCCCCAACTACATCAAGGCGGTCCAGCACCTCTACAAGGAGGCCGGTATCACCGAAGGGAGGGCGCTCGCCATCGCCAACATCGCCCAGCAGGATACCTCTCCCTATTTCATCCTCTTCTCGCTTCCCAAGATAACGCTGCGGGCGGATGTCATCGAATTCACCGGTCCGCCCCCCAGTGGCTCCCCCGCAGCCAGGGGCTCCACCACTGCATTAACGCGAAGGGCCGCGCAAGCGGCCCTTTTTCACGTTCCCCCTTCTTAACCTACCCAGCGAGGAAGATGATCACCGGGCAGGGGAGCTGATGCGGCAAGAGAAACGCCCCCCTCCCTCACCCGGCCTTCGGTCACGCTCTCCTCTGAAGGGGCGAGGTATAGGCCGTCGCCTGGAGGCGAGGGACGATGAAGGCGAGTTGTTCCTTGCCGATCAGCCATCCATGTAGTATAAGCCTCTCTCATGGGGAATTTGGCCGTCTCTGGAGCCTGCCACAGCGGGTTCCCCCCCAAAGCCCTGCCTTTTCTTCACCATCGAGTTTACTCTTATCCGCACTCCCGGGGACCCTCATGAGATCCGCCTTCCTGTCGTTCGTGCTCCTTTTGGTCATCGCCTCCCACGCCTACGGCGCAAGGCTCGACACCTCGTTCAAGTTCTCGACCATCGAGACCTCCCACTTTTCCATCCACTACCACCAGGGACTGGAGAGGGTAGCGGCCAAGACCGCGGTCATGGCGGAGGAGATTCACGCGAGGCTCGTGCCCGAGTTTCTCTGGGAGCCTGCCGAAAAGACACAGCTGGTGCTGATCGACGACAGCGACTTCACCAACGGCCTCACGGTGACCATCCCCTACAACACCGTCTATCTCCAGGTGACTCCCCCTACCCTGGCGTCGACTCTCGGCGAGTACGACGACTGGCTGAGAGAGCTCATCACCCACGAGTACACCCACGTGCTCACCTCCGACCCCGCCCGCGGCTACTGGCGCGTAACGCGGGCGATCTTCGGCAAGCCGCTCCCGATGCTGGGGGATCCCTTTACCGAGCTCATGTTCCTGGTGACCGCCCCACCCAACACCTTCATGCCGCGCTGGTGGCACGAGGGGAACGCGGTCTGGGGAGAGACCCAGTTCACCGGCGAGGGGCGTGGCAAGGGGAGCTACTTCGACATGGTCTTCCGGACCGCCGTGGCGGAGGATCACCTCCCCCGGGTGGACGAGATCAACGGCGACCCGCCCTACTGGCCCAACGGCGACTTTCCCTACATCTTCGGCTACCGCCTGGAGCGCTATATCGCTGACCGCTACGGTAAAGAGGCACTGGGACGGCTCAGTATCGCCCATTCCGGCCGTTTCCCCTACTTCATCGGGACTCCTCCCGAGGAGCTGACCGGCGGCAAGAGTTACGCCGACCTCTACGACGAGATGCTGAGGACGATGATCACCGAGCAGCGACAAAGGATCCGCGAGCTCTCCAAGGCCCCCTTCACCACGGTCACCAGGATCTCCAGCGAAGGTGAGCAGCTCTCCAACCCGAGGTACTCGCCGGACGGGAGCAAGATCGCCTTCACCAGGGCCGACCCCAACGACCATACCGAAATTACCGTCACCGACCACCTCGGCCACAACACCGTCGCCCATATCCGGCGCCGCTACTCGGACGGGTCCATCGCCTGGTCACCAGACGGCGGCACCATCTACTTCACCCAGGCAGAGATCAACCACGGCTTCGATGTCTATCAGGACCTCTACAGCTACCGTTTTGATGCCGACGCCACCACCCGGCTCAGCCACAGCCAGCGGTTGAGCGAAATCGACCTCTCTCCCGACGGCAGACGGTTTGCCGCCGTGGTCAGCTCGCGCGGAAGTCGCAATCTCGCCATCTTCGAGGTCCCCGACGGGGAGCACGAGCCGGGAGTCCGGCCGGTAACGAGCTACCTCATGCAAAGGGTCGCCTCTCCCCGCTGGTCGCCCGACGGGACCAAGATCTGCTATTCGCTGAGGGACAACGCAGGGCATTCATTCCTCAAGGTCTACGACCCGAAAACGGCATCGGACCGGACCATCCTCGCAGCCAGCAACAGCCTCGAGTACCCGGTCTGGTCCCGCGACGGCTCCACGATTTTCTACATCTCCGACGAGACCGGCGTCTTCAACTTATTCGCCCTCCGGCTGGCGGAAGGGAAGAGTTACCAGGTGACCCATCTTTTGAGCGGGGCACAGCAGCCTGATCCTTCCACGGACGGCAAAGGAATCGCCATCTCTCTCTACAACTCGCGCGGCTTCTCCATCGCCCGCGTCGACCTCGCGCCTTCGAAGTGGTCGGAGCAGAGAGGGCCTTCCCTCCCCCTTTTCCGGGATCTTCCTGCGCCCCTACCCGGTGTGGAGGCGGCAGCAGCTGCGGCCGGGAGCTCAGGTGCGGGAAACGCAATTCAGCCCTTACCGGCTGCCGGGGCGACGTCGCCTGCAGGGAGCAGCGTGCCGGTGCCCAAGGCTGCAAAGGTAAGGGGGATGCCGGGGGAACCCCATCCTCACCCTGTCCCTCCCCTTGAAGGGGAGGGTACCTCTCGCGACTCGGAGGTGGCGGGTTCCGCGGGGTCCGTTGGATATGCGGAAACTTTGGGGACTGGGAGGACTGGGGGGACGGCCGGAGTCGAGGAGCCCGTGGGAGCGGTGCCGTACTCGCCGCTGAAGACGCTCTACCCACGCTTCTGGCTTCCCCGGGTCTCCGCCGACGGGTCCGGAAAGCCGGTACTGGGGGCGTTCACCGCAGGGGCCGATGTCCTCGGCTACCACTCGTATCTGCTGGCGGCCGACTACAGCGTAGGCCGGAAGCGGGGGTACTGGGACTTCATCTACGACAACGATACCTGGTACCCGACCTTCACGCTGCAGACCTGGGGCCAGCCGTTTGTGTACGGCAACCTCCTGCAGCACGGCTCCGATTACTACGAGTTAAACCGCGGCTTCACCGCACAGGTCTCGGTCCCCATCAACGCCCTGGAGTGGAATTGCTTCTTCCTGGCAGGGTACCAGTTGATCGACCAGCAGGCGCTGAGCGGCCTGGAGCCTGATGGGACCTTCAACGGCCTGAACGTCTTCCGCGGCAAGCGGACGGCCGTCTTCGCCGGGGTCACCTTCGGCGACGCACTCCGCTACCCCTGGTCGATCAGCTACGAGGAGGGGCGGAACCTCTCCCTGCTCTACCACCGCTTCGACAAGGCGCTGGGCGGCGACGTCAACATCTCGGAATACACGGCCCAGTATCAGGAATTCTTGCGGATGCCATCGGAGCCCCTGAAGCACCACGTCGTATACCTGCGGCTCGCCGGGGCGGTCTCCCGGGGGGCTGATTACGCGCAACAGGCCTTCCAGATGGGAGGAACTCCCTCCGACCTCAACCCCTATTATCTCAGGGGTTACCCGTCCCGTTCGCTGGCCGGCAACTACCTGGTATCAGGCACGCTCGAATACCGGATGCCGCTCTTCAACCCGATGCGGGGACCGGGAACCTTCCCGTTCTTCGCCGAAAAGGTCCACGGCGCCATCTTCCTGGACTCCGGGGAGGTCTGGGGGAACCAGCGCTCCTTCCGCGGCGAGGAGATCAAGACCGGCGGCGGAGTCGAGGTGCGTGCCGACATCACGCTCGGCTACTGGGCCAAGCTGACGCCCGCCATCGGGGTCGCCCGGGGCTTTAACCGGGGTGGTGAAAGTCAGGTATACTTGAACGTGTACAGCCAGTACTAGCCGCGACCGGTAATTCTTCCCTTTCTTCCCGGCCGGCACGGCACCTGGCGGTACGAGGGAGGAACGAAGATGAGAGTGATCGTGGTGGGAGCAACAGGAACGATCGGGAAGGCGGTAGTCAAGCTACTGGCCAGGGAACACGAGGTCATCAGGGCCGCCTCCCACAGCGGCGATATTCGGGTCGACATGACCCGGACCGATTCCATCGAAAGGATGTATAGCGAGGTCGGCCCCTTCGACGCGCTGATCTGCGCGGCCGGGGTGGCCAAATTCGGGCCTTTGGCGGAGCTTAGCGAGGATGACTTTCAGCTCGGCCTCGACGGCAAACTCATGGGGCAGATCAACCTGGTCCGGATGGGACTGGGACGCATCAACGACAACGGCTCCTTCACCCTGACCAGCGGGATTCTGAGCCATCAGCCGATGCCGGGGAGTTCCTCGATCAGCATGATCAATGCAGGAGTGGAAGGTTTCGTAAGGGCCGCGGCACTCGAGTTGAACAGGGGGATCCGGATCAACGTGGTGAGCCCTCCCTGGGTCAAGGAGACCCTGGTGGCTCTCGGAATGGACACGTCAGGTGGCATGCCCGCTGAACGGGTGGCCCACGCCTACCTCGCCAGTCTCACCGGCACCCGCTCCGGCGTGGTCATCAACGCGAGGGATTACGCATAGCCACTAAGACTGAACGATCAAGCAGGCCCGGGGCGGTAACAGCCACCCGGGCCTTTTTGTATCCCGCCACTTCCGTGATTCTCTTCCCCTTCCCCCCCCGAGCTTCTTCCCCTAGCCTTCCCCTCCCCTTTCCCGGGTCCTTCCCCGTCTCAAACCACTGGCATAAAAGATTTAAATACTGAACCAGAATCTTAACGATTAAAGTAATTAGGGTGCTAACCGATAACAGTTAGAACGTCGCGAACGGGTAAGCGGCGTTGTTATCGCTATGTAGTGTAATTTTCTGACAGTATCAGGCATGAGAGGAGCAAAGTGACAATGAAAATGTACAAGGACTGGGGGATCTTCGCCAAGGTCATGAGTCTGTCGCTGCTGACCTGGCTAGTGCTGTTGGTAGCAACCACGTTCATACTGGTGCCCTACCTGCGCGGTATTGTGATGACGGAGAAGAAACTGGCTCTGCGCTACCTCGTCGAGGAAGCGGTGACCGTACTTGCCGATTACGAGAGACTGGCCGCTACCGGCGTCCTCACCAAGGAAGCCGCCCAGAAGGAGGCGGCTGACAAGGTCAAGCGGCTCCGCTACGACAAGAAGGAGTACTTCTTCATCAACGATCTCAACTGCCGGCTGGTGGCCAATCCGCTCCGTCCCGAGATGGAAGGGAAGGATATGAGCTCCTTCAGGGACGCCGACGGCAAGGCGATGTATCCGGAATTCACCAAGGCCGCCACCGGCCCCGAAGGGGGCGGGTACGTCGACTACCGGCAGATCAAGCCCAACGAAAGCAAGCCGCAACCGAAACTGAGCTACACGAAGCTCTTTCAGCCGTGGGGATGGGTGATCGGCACCGGGGTCTACATAAGCGAGGTCAACAAGGAGATGCGGGCCATCGAGATGGCGATCGGGGGAGGACTCTTCCTGGTGCTCCTCCTCGGTTTGGGACTCGCCTGGGGGATCTCCCGGTCGATCGCCAGGCCGGTCAACGCCGTGGTCGAGAGCATCAAGGACATCGCACAGGGAGAAGGAGACCTGATCAAAAGACTCCCGATCCAGGGGAATAATGAGGTGGGTGAGCTCTGCCGCTGGTTCAACACCTTCGTGGAAAAGCTGCACGGGATCGTAACCCAGGTGTCGGGTAGCGCGGATCAGCTGTCGGGGTCCGCAGAGGCGGTGGAATCGGCATCGCGGCAGATGGCCAGCGGCGTCGGCGACCTTACCACGCGGGTTCTTTCGCTTTCCACGGCCGGAGAACAGATGGCCGCCACCTCCAGCGACATCGCCGGAAACTGCCACGAGGCTGCCGGTAACGCCCGCTCCGCCTCCGAAAGAGCGGCCCAGGGAGCCGAGGTGGTCGGCGCGTCCATTTTCATCATGAACGCCATCGCACAGCGGGTGCAAAGTGCGGCCCAGACCGTCGCCACCCTCGGCAACCGCTCCGACCAGATCGGGACCATCGTGGGGACCATCGAGGAGATCGCCGACCAGACGAACCTCCTCGCCTTGAATGCCGCCATCGAGGCGGCCCGGGCCGGAGAACAGGGGAGAGGATTCGCAGTGGTGGCCGACGAGGTTCGGGCGCTGGCGGAGCGGACCACCCGGGCCACCCGGGAGATCGGGGAGATGATCAAGGCGATCCAGCAGGAGACCAGGGAAGCGGTGAAAACGATGGAGAGCAGCGTTCAGCAGGTGCAGGACGGCAGCAGCAATGCGGCCGCATCGGGAGAGGCGTTACAGCATATCCTGGAAATCATCACCAGCGTCACCGAGCAGATCAGCAGGATCGCCACCGCGGCGGAGGAGCAGACCGCGACCACGCGGCAGATCAGCCACAACGTGGCCACCCTCAACGAAATGGCGGGAGCCAACAACGCGGCGATCGGCGGCACGGAAGAAGCATCGCGCCATGTCCGCGAGCAGGCGGGCGAGCTGAAGCGCCTGGTACACCAGTTCAGGGTCTGATCACGGCGGGGGACCGCTTAACTGGTGGTAGTAAAGGTAGTGGTTCCCCCCCTTCTGCTTGGCGCCGTACATGGCGATGTCGGCGTTCTTCATGAGCTGGTCCGCGTCCTCGGTATCGCTGGGGTAGATGCTGATGCCGATGCTGACCCCGATCCGGCAAGGCTGGCCGGCCAGCATGAACTTTCCGCTCAGCGAGACCAGGAGCTTGCGGGCGACCAGGGCGGCATCAGAAGGGTCGCGGATGCGGGACATGAGGATGATGAACTCGTCACCGCCGAGACGGGCAACGGTGTCGGAGCCGCGCGTACAGTGCCTGAGGCGGGCGGCGACGTCCATCAGCAGGAGATCCCCCATGGCGTGCCCCATGGTGTCGTTGATCTCCTTGAATCCGTCAAGGTCGAGGTAGAGGACGGCGAAGGGGAAGCCGTACCGGCGGGCCTGGGCCAGGTTGATCTCCAGACGGTCGGCGAAGAGGGCGCGGTTGGGAAGCGATGTCAGCTGGTCGTAGTAGGCGAGCCGCTCCAGGAGCTCCTTGGCCCTCACCCGCTCGGTGATGTCCCGGAAGGTGATCTGGACCGACCGGCCGGCGGCGGTCGGAAAGGGAACGGCGGCGACCTCGACGGCGACTTCCCGGCCGTCGGAACGTACGAAGCGGTCCTCCACCCAGGTCAGCTCGAGTCCGCTCTTCTCGATGTGGGCCAGCTGGGCCCGGAAGGCGGTCCTGGTGGAAGGGGAAAGGAAGTCGAGCAGCGAGGATCCCAACAGGGTGCCGGAGGCTCCCTCGCCGAGCAAAAGCCGGGCGGCGGCGGGATTGGCGAACTCGATGCGGGAACCGCTGCAGATCAGGATGCCGTCGTGGGAGAGCTCGACGATCCGGCGGTGGCGTTCCTCGCTCTCGCGAAGCGTGGCCAGCGTCTGGCCGGCCAGCAGTTCCTCGAGGAGACGGTTCAGGGTGCCGGAGGCCGTTTCCAGGCCGCCCGGCTCGAGATCCCCCAGGGGGGACTCGGGGGCCGCTCGCTTGACGACCTCCCACGCCACCTTCTCCTCCCCGTTCTCGGTCACCACGATGATCGGCAGCGGCCGGCCGGCGTGGGAGATCTGGGGATCGGGCTGCCGCGCAGCGGCCGCCAGCTCGATCACCGTCCCCCTTTTTTTCCTGGTCGTCCCTTTTCCACCTTCCATACCGCACCTTCCATTACAACCTCCGGATTCCCGGAGGAAAAACCATTCCATCAGACAACGCGAATCATGAACTCCGGGCAGGCCGCCCCGCAGTAACCGCAGAGGATGCACTCACCTTCGTCGACCTTGGCCTTGCCGTTTACCAGCTCGAGGGCGCCGTTCGTGCAGGCGGGAACGCAGAAACCGCACCCCTTGCAGAATGCCTCCATTATTCTCAGCTTGCGGCGCCGCCCTTCCAGTTTGCTCCAGAGTCCCTCCTCGGCCACCCCCTGCTCGAAGAGGGCGATGTTGCCGTCGATCTCACCTTCGGAGAGCATGCCGACGGCGACGCCATGGACGCCGTCGAGCCCGAGGACGAAGCGGAGGCTATCCCGCGCGGTGGAGATGAGGTTTCCCCCCGCCAGGGCCTTCATGGTGTAGACACCCTTCCCCGCCTTGGCGCAGGCGGCGATGGCGGAGGCCATTTCGAAGGCGGTGCCGTCGATGATCCCCATGCCGGTCCGGTTGATCAGCGGATGGATCACCTCGATCTCCGGAAAGGCGGCGGCCTTGCGGATGGCGCAGACGTAGTGCGAGGAGAGGCCGACGTGCCTGATCTTCCCCTCCCCTTTCATCTTCACCAGTTCGGCGATGATTTCCGGGCGTTCGGTGAACGGGTCGGCCACCCGTGCGCCGTGCAGATGGACGATGTCCAGGGTCTCGCGCCCAAGCTCACGCAGCGCACGCTCCACGTGGGCCCGGGCGGTCTGCGCATCGTTCGCGTGGGTCTTGGTGGCGATTACCACTTCGCCCCGGTAGCCGTCGAGGGCCGAGCGGATGTGCGGATAGCTCTGGTACAGCTCGGCGGTGTCGAGCAGGTTGACCCCGCGCTCGAGCGCGTAGCGGATCAGCCGCCCCCCTTCTTCCGGGGTGACCGCGGCCTGCAGCGGCCCCAGCGGGAGGGTCCCGTAAACCAGGGGGTGGATGTGAAGTCCGGTCGTGCCGAGCGCGATACGTTTCATTGCCTGTTCCTAGTAGTGAGGGGGAGGCTCTTCCTCGGAAGGAAGCTTGTTCTGCGAGGGCATGATCCCCCTCAGGTGTTCCTGGATGAGTGCCATTTCCCGGGTCAGCCTTTCGATAGCCGCCTCGTGGCTGGTGACCACCTCGTTCAACTGCTCTATGACATGGCCCTGGTGCATGACGAGGATCTCTATGTCAGTCAGGCGCTGCTCCATTACGTCCTCTCCTGTGAAGATAAGAATCTGCCGGTGCCAAGACACTCTTCCCGTTCATCCAGGTACTCTAGGAAGACCTGTCTCTGCTGTCTAGGTGGCATGAAAACCGGAAGGGAAGGAGCACTTTGACAGTAGAGAACGTACGGGAGGGGGGAGACAGCGCGGATTTTACCTCCAAAGTACATTTCAGCCAAGATAAAAAACTTCAAAAACACGGCGTATTCTGATAATTTTCGACGACGCCCTGGCGGGCAGACCGTATACGGAGGTGGTTGATGTCGGATGCGCCCAGATCGAGCAGCGAGCGGCACATAGATGATCTGATGAGGCACGTGGAACCGGGATCGGAGCGGTACGAGATCCTCGATCGCGCGAAGCGCTTCAAGTCTTCCTGGGTGGAGTTGGGAGAAAAGCTTTTGGAGGTGAGCCGTAAGGGGCAGTTCCGCGACTGGGGGTACCAGAGTTTCGAGGAATACTGCGTCCAGGAGATCAGGATCAAACGGGGGACCGCGGAGAAGCTGACCACCGCCTACCGCTTCATGGAGAAGGAGGAGCCGCAGCTGATCGCCAACCGGCAGGAGCTCCGCCCCCTTCCCGACTTCCGCTCCATCGACCTGTTGCGTCAGGCCAAGGAGGAGAAGGCCTTTACCGAGGAGGAGTACGGCGATCTCAGGAAGAGCATCGTGGAGGAGGAGCGCAGCCACCCGACGGTGCTGAAGAAGTTCAAGGAGGTGGCGGCGTTACGGGAGGAGGTCAATCCCCTGGCCCCGCTGAAGGCGGCGCTTTCGGCGGCCAAGAGGCTGGAGTCTGCCCTGCGGGGCCTGCCGGATGCCCGCAATTTCGTGCAACTCGCTGCGGACATGGTGGCGCACCTGGAAGGCGAACTGGAAGCCATGGGGGCAGGCGAAGCCGAGGAAGCGGGGACCATCAGGGAGATCTAGCCGGCGGCTGGTCCGGCAGCAAGGGTGACGGCAAGGGACGAAAGGCGCCTGAGAGCGGCGGCCGGCCAGAGAAAGTAGGCGAGAGCCCTGATGGAGGAGAGAAAGACGGAAGCGGGGCCGCCCCTTTGAGGGAGCGGCCCTTCTTATTTGTAGTTGTCGAAGAAGAGCTTGGCGGTGACTGCCAGCACGGAACTGATGAAGACCGGACGCACGAAGCGCGTCCCCTTCTTGATGACCAGTTTCGCCCCCACGCGGGCGCCAAACGCCTGGCCGAGCCCCATCAGGATCCCCACCACGAAGACCACCTGCCCTCCGGCGATGAAAAGCACCAGCGAGACGATATTGCTCACGAAGTTGAAGACCTTGGTGTAGGCGGTCCCCTTCCGCATGTCGAAGCCAAGCCCAAGCATCAGAGAGATGACCCAGAAGGAGCCGGTGCCGGGGCCCAGGAAGCCGTCGTAGAAACCGAGCAAGAGACCGAAAATGGGATAGAAAACCGGCGGCGCCATACGGGGATGCGCTTCTTCGACCCCAAGCTTCGGGGTGAAGATCGTGTAGCAGAGGATGACGAGCAGCAGATACGGGATGAACCGTTTGAGGAAACCGGGATCGAGCTGCTGGACGGTGTAGGCGCCGACTACCGCCCCCACCGCGGTCCAGATGATGCCGGTGCGGGCATCGCGCAACCGCACGGTCCCCGCCTTCACGAAATGGAACATGGCGCTGGCGGAGCCGAAGCTCGACTGGAGCTTGTTGGTTCCCAGCGCGGCCTGGGGAGGGAGCCCGACGCCGAGAAGGACCGGGACGGTGATCAGTCCGCCGCCGCCGGCGATGGAATCGATCAGTCCGGCCACGGCTCCGGTGACAAAGAGCACCAGCAGAAGCAGCGGAGAAAAATGGATCATGAAAGGGCCAGTATTGCCTGGGCGGCGGAGGCGAGGTCGGGGAAGCGTTGGATCCCTTCGGGGAGCTTGGCGGCATCGCCGGCGCCGTAACCGGTGAGAACAAGCAGCGAGGTGCAACCGGCGGCGATCCCGGCCTGGATATCCCCGGCCTTGTCGCCGACCATGAAGGAGGAGGCCAGGTCGATGCCGAGGTCTCCGGCCGCCTGCTGGAGCATGCCGGGAAGGGGTTTGCGGCAGGCGCAATCCAGGCGGTAGTCGCCTATCCCGTGCTGCGGGTGATGGGGACAGAAATAGCAGGCATCCACGGTGACGCCGAAACGGGCGAGCTCCGCATGCATGTGGGCGTGGACCGCCTCCAGCGCCGCCTCGTCATAGAGACCGCGGCCGATGCCGGACTGGTTGGTCACCACGACCAGCATGAAGCCGGCATCCTGGAGGCTCTTCAGGGCCTGCGGCGCGCCCGGGATGAACTGGAACTGCTCAACCCGGCTCAGATAATCGACGTCGACGTTGATGGTCCCGTCACGGTCGAGGAAGACCGCCCTTCTCTTCGGCTGGCTGGTCAAGGCTTGGCCGCCTTGAAGAGCGTTTTCTCGAGGAGGTCGCAGACGATGTGGATGATGGTAATGTGTCCTTCCTGGATGCGGGGGGTATCCTGGCTGGGGACGATGAGGGGAAGATCCACCAGCTTGCCGATGGAGCCGCCATCGCGTCCGAGGAGGGCGACGGTCTTGCAGCCGATCGCGGCGGCGGCCTTGAGGGCGATCTCGACGTTGGGGGAGTTGCCGCTGGTGGAGATGCCGATCACCACGTCGCCCGGCTGGGCGAGCCCCTCGACCTGCCGGGAGAAGACGCGGTCGAAGCCGTAGTCGTTGCCGACCGCGGTGAGGATGGAGGTGTCGGTGGTAAGCGCGATGGCAGGCAGCGCCCGCCGCTCCATCTTGAAGCGCCCGATGATCTCGGCGGCCAGGTGCTGGGCGTCGGCCGCGGAGCCGCCGTTCCCCATCACCAGCATCTTCTTGCCGTCCCGGTAGGCATCGGCCAGCAAGCCGACCGCCACCTCGATGGCGGTGGCAAGATCGCGCTCCATCGCTTCGACTACCTGGCGGTGACTCTCCAACTGCGACTTGATCTCAGCTAACATCGCCCCTCCTCAGGGTGAAAAACTTACCAGAATTGTAGATGCCGTCTCCCTTAAAGGGACGCGGGGGACGGCTGCGCCTTGCGCCGTATGCTGTCGCTCAGTTCGGTGAAGGTGAGGTACGTGGGGCTCCAGGGGAAGGCAAAACCATCGACGGCGGTGACCGGAATGCAGCGGGGAGAATGGGCGAGCACCTTCTCGAATACCTTGCGCTTGCTTACCTCAAGGGCCAGCCGCGGCAGCGGGAGCAGGGTCACGTGCTCGTGGAGCCCACCGAGACCGGACTGCTGGGCGGCCTTGTGGAGCTGCGCAGGTAACAAGACCGTGTAGCTGTCGCCATGGCGGGCACCTACCACCAGGAGTTCGAGCTTCTGGCTCAAGAGCCCGAGGTCGACACCCTTCGGCACGTGGAGCACGTAGTCGAGACCGTCGCCCCAACGTTCGGCGAAGGTGGCCCGGCTCCGTTCGAGGGTTTCCCGGCGGCGCCGCTCGGAGCCGAGCACCACCTCGTCCTGGTAGGAGACGAGCGGCCCCGGCACCCGGTAGGAAAGGAAGCCTTTGGCACAGGCCCTCCTGGTGTAGTCCCTGAGGCACCACTCCCCGCCATCCATCGCCTCGTCGAAACCTCCGATGGCCTCGTAGGCTTCGCGGGTGACGACCATGGCGGCGAAGGAGCCGCTAGCGATCTCGATGGGGGAGTGGCAGGTGGCGGTCGACTCGCCGTTGGTCAGACAGGGAAGGAGAATGCCCGCTTCTGGATGGGAGGCCGCGAAATCGAGCAGCGGCTCCAGCCATTTATCGCTCACCATGGTGCTGTTTCTGACCAGGGCCAGAAAACGCGCCTCCGACCTCTTCAACCCACGGTTGGCCGAACGGACGAAGCCGACGTTGGTGTCATCACGCATGAGAAGGGCTCGATCATCGAGCCCTTCAGCGAAATCCTCCAAAAGCCGCTCCGTCTCACGGTCGCTGCCGCTGTCATACATGACGAAGCGCGCCCGCGGGGTGTAGTTGATCAGATTAACCAGGCAGTTGCGGGTCTCATTGGGCCTGTTCCAGACTGGTATGACGACATCGACGATGCACTCATCTTTAGCTGTCATTTTGGTCCTTGGGAAGGCTGGGACTGGTAGGAACCTTTAGCTGCTGACGGCAACGTTTCTGAGCAGGGTCAGTTCGTCGAGCACCTTGCCGGAGCCGAGCACGACGCAGGAGAGGGGGTCTTCGGCGGTAACCACCGGCAGACCGGTCTCTTCGCGCAAAAGGACATCCAGGTGACGCAGCAGTGCGCCGCCGCCAGCCAGCACGATCCCCTTGTCCACCAGGTCGGCGGCCAGTTCGGGGGGGGTACGCTCGAGGCAGTTGCGGACGGCGTCCACGATGGCGGTAACCGGCTCGGAGAGCGCCTCGCGGATCTCGTTGGAGTCGATCTCGGTGGTTTTGGGAATCCCGGAGACCAGGTCGCGCCCCTTGACCTCCATGTGGACCACCTCGTTGCCGGGATAGGCTTCGCCGATCTCGATCTTGATCAGCTCGGCCATGCGGTCGCCGATCAGGAGGTTGTACTTACGCTTGATGTACTGGACGATCGCCTCGTCCATCTTGTCGCCGCCCACCCTGACGCTCTTGGTGTAGACGATGCCGGCCAGGGAGATGACGGCAACCTCGGTGGTACCACCACCGATATCGACGATCATGTTGCCGGAAGCCTCGGTGATGGGAAGCCCGGCCCCGATGGCGGCGGCCATCGGCTCCTCGATCAGGTAGACCTCGCGGGCGCCGGCCGATTCGGCCGATTCCTTGACCGCGCGCTTCTCCACCTGGGTGATCCCGGAAGGAACACAGATGACGATGCGGGGACGGACGAGGGTCTTTCTGTTGTGGACTTTGTGAATGAAGTAGCGGAGCATCTCCTCGGTGATGTCGAAGTCGGCGATGACCCCGTCCTTCATGGGACGGATGGCGGTGATGGAGCCCGGGGTGCGCCCCAGCATCTTCTTCGCTTCCATCCCGACCGCCAGCACCTTGTTCTGTCCGGTGCTCTGCACCTTCTGCACGGCGACTACCGAAGGCTCCCGCACCACAATCCCCTTACCTTTCAGGTAAACGAGGGTGTTGGCGGTGCCAAGGTCGATGGCGAGATCATTGGAAAACATGCCGAAGAGGGCATCGAAGATCTTGAGCATTTTTCAAAACTCCTTTTAATTTGCTGCACCGGCACGGACGGCATCCGGCAAAGGACGAAGAATAGCAAAAACTCCGCACCCTTGCAACAAAGAAAACCCCGCTCAGCGGTTTACACACCACCCGCCCAGACCGCAGCCCACGCATTCTGCTGTTGCAATTGCGATTAGACTATATTATAGTTCCAGACTCTTGTCTGAAGCCTCGGCGCAATACTATCTCCAAAGGAGTCCCATCGTCAATGCTTGGCATAATGAGAAAGTACAAAGAGTCGCCTGTCATCAAAATTGTCTTCATTGTGATTGTGCTTTCCTTCGTAGGCACCATCTTCCTGGTCTGGGGCCGGGGCGGCGACAAACAGAGCGGACCCGCCGGGTTCGCTGCCAAAGTTGACGGAACGAAGATCTCGCTGGACGAGTTCGAGAAGGCTTACTACCGGAACCGTAACGTCTACGAGCAGATCTACGGCCGCTCCCTCACCCCCGAGATGGAAAAGCAGATGGGTCTCAAGAAGATGACCCTCAACTCCCTGATCGACAACGTGCTGATCATGAAGGAAGCCAAGCGGATGGGGATCAGCGTCGGCAACGACGAGGTCGCCGCCGAGATCGCCAAGATCCCCGCTTTCCAGAAGGACGGCGCCTTCAACTTCGACCAGTACCAGGCTACCCTGAGGGCCAACCGCCTGACCCCGGCCGCCTTCGAGGACGCCCAGCAGCAGGAGCTCCTCGTCCAGAAGGCCCGCACCAAGATCACCTCCGCCGCCAAGGTGACCGATCAGGAAGTCACCGACGCCTTCAAAAAGCAAAACGACAAGTTGTCGCTGCAGTACGTCGCCTACTCCCCCGCCGACGTCAAGGGTGGCATCAAGCTGACCGACCAGGAGCTGACCAGCTTCCTGCAGGATCACCAGAACGAATTCAAGACCCCGGAGCAGGTCAGCATCGCCTTTGCCAAGGTGACCCCGGCCCAGCTCGCCTCCAACGTCACCGTGACCCCGGAAGAGGCCCAGGCCTACTACCAGAAGAACATCGATCGCTACCAGGGCAAGGGTGGTATACTCCCGTTTGACCAGGTGAAGGATAAGGCCACCGCCGACGCCATCAAGCAGAAGGCCGCCAAGCAGGCCTACGAGAAGGCCGCCGACGCGGTGAACAAGTTCAAGACCAAGGCCGACATCGATGGCGCTGCCGCCGAGCTGGGGGCCAAGGTCCAGCAGACCCCGCTCTTCACCGCCCAGACTCCCGCCGCTTCCATCGCCTCCGAGACCGAGCTCGTCTCCCGCGCCATGGCCCTCAAGCAAGGTGAGCTGGGTGGCCCGGTGGAAACCGCCGACGGCATCTACATCCTGAAGGTGACCGACCGCAAGCCGGCCGCCGTACCGCCCCTGGCGCAGATCCGCAGCGCCGTCGAGCAGAAGGCTTTGACCGCCAAGGCCGCCGAGGTTGCCAAGAAGAAGGCCGAGGAGGCGCTGGCCCAGCTGGCTAAGGGTGGCATCTCCACCAAGGATACCGCGACCTTCGGCTACAACCCGCAGGGCTCCATCCCCGGCATCGGCAATTCTCCCGAGCTGATTGAGCAGGCCTTCGCCCTGACCACCGCGGCCCCGGTCGCCAAGCAGGCGGTCAAAGTGGGGGATACCTGGTACGCCGTCAAGCTCAAGAACAGGATCGAGGCTCCGCTCACCGACCTGGCCGCCAAGAAGGAAAGCATCAGGCAGAGCCTGCTTCCGAAGAAGCAGCAGCAGGCGCTGGAAGCCTGGCTGAAGGACCTCAGGGCCAAGGCCAAGATCGAGATCAACCCGGCCGTCGTCGGCGACTAGTACGAGACCGGCCCCGCCGCAATCGGCGGGCAGTAACGGGCAGTACCTGTAAAAACAGCTGGTTCTTTTTACGTTGCGAGGTGGAGGGCGAAAGGTTCGCTCTTCACCTTTCATCGTTTCACGAGCACATGCATACAAAGGCAAAGGAGAAAAACAAATGACGAAACCGGTACTTACCACGGACTTCCCCGGACTCAAGCTGGCTGCCCGCGGCAAGGTGCGCGACATCTACGACCTGGGCGAGGCGCTGCTCATCGTCACCACCGACCGGATCTCCGCATTCGACGTCATCATGAACGAAGGGATCCCCAACAAGGGGTACGTCCTGACCCAGATCTCCGCCTTCTGGTTCCGCCAGATGGAAGGGATCATCAAGAACCACATCATCTCCACCGACGTGGCTGATTTCCCGAAGGAGTGCCAGCCGTACGCCGATGTCCTGGCCGGCCGCTCCATGCTGGTCAAGAAGGCGCAGCCCCTGGCGGCCGAGTGCATCGTGCGCGGCTACATCTCCGGCAGCGGCTGGAAGGACTACCAGCAGACCGGCGCCATCTGCGGCATCAAGCTCCCCGAAGGGCTCAAAGAGAGCGACCGTCTCCCGCAGCCGATCTTCACCCCCTCCACCAAGGCCGAACTCGGGACCCACGACGAGAACATCTCCTTCGAGAAGATGGCCGAGATCTGCGGCAAGGAGATCTCCGAGAAGGTCCGCGCGGTCACCCTGGCCATCTACGAGAAGGCCCGCGACATCGCCGACGAGAAAGGGATCATCATCGCCGACACCAAGTTCGAGTACGGGATCTACGACGGCGAACTGATCATCATCGACGAGTGCATGACCCCCGACTCCAGCCGCTTCTGGCCCAAGGACAGCTACAAGCCGGGCGGCCCGCAGCCGTCCTTCGACAAGCAGTTCCTTAGGGACTACCTGGAGACCCTGGACTGGAACAAGACCGCGCCGGCCCCGCCGCTTCCCGCCGAAATCGTCGAAAAGACCGCCGAGAAGTACATGGAGGCGCTGGTCAAGCTGACCGGCAAGGGGATCTAACCCGCTCCACCGTTCCCGACCGACATCTCCCTCCCGGCGCCTGTGGCCAGGCCGCCCGGGAGGGGGATGCTCCCGAATGACCAAAAACCATTTCGACTGCTGCCCCGCCCCTGCGATACGCCTCCCTCCCCTTCGAGGGACGGCCCCGGTGACGCTGGGTGGCGAGCTCAAAAGAGGCCCCATCCTCATCCTCCCCTTCTCGATGAACGAGAAGAGACCTCCAATTGCAACCGTTGCCAATCTCCAGAAGAAATGGCCCCCCTCCTCGCAGGGGAAACGGAAAGGCACGCCATGTTGAACAATCTCCTTTTCTCCGCACTGATCCTTGCCGCCACCTCGACCCCCACCGCCGACATCCCGGTAGGGCGCTTCTCCCATTCGGACATGACCGGCTGGAGCGACAAGGCGGTGAAGGGAAAAACCAGCTACTCCATCGAGGACGGCGTCCTCAAGGCCCACGCCAACAAGGCCGCATCCGGGAAGATCAAGAAGCTCTCGGTCGACACCAAGAAATACCCCATCCTCACCTGGAGCTGGAAGATCGAGCACACCCTTCAGCACGAGGACGTCACCAAGAAGCAGGGGAACGACTTCGCCGCGCGCGTCTACGTGATCTTCCCGCGCACCTTCTTCTGGAGGATGCGGGCCATCAACTACGTCTGGAGCGCCAAGATGCCGAAAGGGAGCGAGGCGAAGAGCCCGCACGCCGCAAACTCGGTGATCGTGGCGGTGGAGAGCGGGGACGAAAAGGTCGGGAAATGGGTTAGCGAGGAGCGGAACGTCTACGAGGACTACAAGAGGATCTTCGGAGAAGAGCCCCCCCTCATGGGGGGGGTGGCGATCATGACCGATACCGACGACACCCAGGACGAGGTCACCGCGTGGTACGGTGACATCACCCTGCGTGGCGCCGAAAAGCCTTAGCCGATCATCTTCATGAGGCGGTTACGCTGTTTTTCGAGGCGGCTCTCCCCCTCCGCCATCGCCTTGAGGAGCCCTTTCTTGGCGCCGTAAGCCATGTCTTTCCCTTTGTCGAGGATCTCGGCGGCGCGCTCGCCGACGGCCTCGGCCATGTCGGTTACCTGCTCGGTGAAATCCTCCACAGCCTCGACCGCGTCACGGGTCCTCCTGCGCGCCTTCTTCGCGTACTTGCCGAGTTCCTTGCGTGTCTTGTCACCGCTTTGGGGAGCGTACAGGAGCGCCACCCCAGCACCGATCAGGCCGCCGACGATCAGCATCATCGCACCGGTCGTTATGTTGTTGTTCTCTCTTTCAGCCATACGGTCCTCCTTTTAACCGTCTGATGGTGTCGCAATGGGTAAATAGTACCCTATGCCGCGATTTTGCCAAGCGGACCGCCTCCCACCCCTCCCCCGCCGCCGGACTTGGCCCGGGCGCTTCCTTCTGGCGGCAACCATCTCATGAGTGTATAATCGCAGGACAACCCATTAATCCAAGGAGCACCATGGAAAAGACATACGACGTAATCATCGTGGGCGGCGGCCCCGGCGGGGTGGCTGCAGCCTACCTCGCCCATAAAAACGGCCTCTCCCACCTCCTGATCGAAGCCGGCAAGGCCGTCTTCCACGGCATATCGACCACCTATCCGGAAGGAAAGAACGTCTACCCATCGAAGCCGAAGGAGGATCCGGAGCCCTTCCTGGTCGAGGAGTTGCGGCCGCCCGACAAGCCGGTCACCGTGGAGAAGTACATCCAGTACGTGCAGCACTTCGTCCAGCACGAAGGGCTCAACGTGGTGACCGAGACCGCCTTCGAGGACATCGAGGACGCCCGGGATCACCTCAAGGTGGTCACCAACAAGGGGATCTTCCGGGCCAGGAAGGTGCTGCTCGCCTTCGGCAGCTCCATTCCCAAGGAGCTCTCCGTCTACGGCGATGCCAAGATGGTGGCCAAGACTTTGGACGATCCGCGGAAGTACCTCGGGGTGCGGACCCTGGTGATCGGCGGCGGGAACTCCGCGGCCGACGTCATCATCTCCATCCTGAAGGCCAAACGGAGCGAAAACGACAAGGAACCGGTGTACTGGGCCCATGTGGCCGAGACCTTCGACGTCAACAAGGAGACCGCCCAGAGGCTGGGCGAGGAGATCCTTCTCGGGGGGAACATCAGGCTCCTCCCCGGCGCCACCCCGAGAATCGGAGAAGTGGACGACGAGGGGGTGGACCGGCTGGTGATCCGGGTGAGCGAGGACAAGCTCCCCGGCGGTATCGAGCGTTACCACGCCATGAGCTTTCCGATGAAGAACGTGATCGCCTGCATCGGGAGCCAGGGGCCGATCTCGGTCTTCGACCGGGTCGGCGTGCAGACCATCGCCTGCGCCGAAGGGGTCTGCAAGGTGGCCAAGGAAGGGGACCGGCTGCTCCTTTTGACCTCGGAATTCGAATCCACCAGGAAGGGGGTCTACGTGATCGGCGGGGCCATATCCCCCTCGTACATGCGGATCAGCCAGGGGTCCATCCAGGAGGAGCGCCACCCCAACCTCATCCACACCGCGGTCAACGACGCCCACCACGTCATCGACGCGATCAGGGGAAAGATCAAGGGGTAGCCGATACCCCCATCCTCACCCCCACCCTCCCTTTGAAGGGGAGGGAGAGTTGGACGTAGACGTAAAGAGACCCCATGCTCCTCCATCGACAGGAGGCAAAGCATGGGGTCTCTTTTTGTCCTTACGTTCCCTCCCCCCTTGAGGGGGAGGGTCAGGGTGGGGGGGAGGCCAGGGGAGAGGGAAGCGTTATCCCTTCAGCTCCTCCTTGAGCCCTTCTACCACCGCCTTGACCTCGGCGATCATCTCGCGAGCCTGGGGGGAATGCTCCTTTTTCAGGTAGGTCTCGAAGAACTTGATGGCGTCGGCGGTCCGCTCCTGGTCGATGCAGATGTTGCCGAGCGTCAGGTAGCTCATGGTGAAGTCGGGATCGAGCCGGATGGCCTCCAGGGTCTCCCGTTCGGCGGAGGGGAGATCCTCCATGTCGTAGTAGAGCTCGCCCAAGTTGAAGCGTGCGGTGGCGTCGTCGGGATCGATCTCGATCCCGCGCTTGTAGCTCGCGATCGCCTTGTCGTTGTCGCCCAGTCCGTAGTACAGATCCCCCATGGCGTTGAGGGCGAAGACGTTATTGGGATCGAGCTCCAGCGCCCTCTCGAACGCTTTCAGGGCGTCGTCGGTCCGCTCCATGGCGTTGTAGACGAGCCCCATGCTGACGTAACCGTCGCACTCCTTGGGCTGCAGCTCGGTCACCTTCCGGTAGCAGCCGAGAGCTTCCTTGTGCCGGCCCGCCTCGAAATAGACGTCTCCCAGGGCGGTGAGACCGTCCAGGTCTTCGGGGGCGGACTCGAGCCCCTTCTTCAGCGCGGCGATCGCCTCATCCCCCTTCCCGGATTCGGAAAGCGCCTCACCGAGATAGAAATATCCCTCGGCGTTGGCCGGGTCCTGCGATACGCAACGTTTGAACGCCTCGACGGCCTTCGCGTACTCTCCCGATTCCATCAGGGCAATGCCGTCTGCCAGCGCTTCCTCGTATGTCGGTGCCATTGCCACCTCCCCATTGAACTGTCAATCATTGGCGGACACTATAACAGAGAACCTGCTCCTTTCCAAGAAATCAGGCAGAAATCGGCAATAAAACGCTTCACATTTTCTTTTACGTATATGATACTACGCCGGGCCCACCACAGAGATCCGCCGCACGTGCAGCAATGAGAGAACCCTCCGCCCCGTGAGCACGGTTGCCGGCCGGAGGTCGCCATGAAGGGGAGCGAATGCCTGAGGAGAGCGGCGAGAAGCTGGGACTGAGGACGCTGGAAGACATCAGCGCTCTGATCCTCCAGTCCCACGACCTGCAGGAGACACTGGACAACATCGTCAACCTGGTAGCCAAGCGGCTCGCTTCCGACGTCTGCTCGATCTACCTTCTGGAGGAGGACGGGAAAACCCTGAAACTCCATGCCACCAGGGGCCTCTCCCGTCTCTCGGTCGGCATCACCATGAAGATCTCCGAGGGCCTCACCGGCCTCGCCGTCGAGCAGCGGGGAGTGGTGGCCACCGACAACGCCCCTTTGCACCCCCGCTACAAGTACTTCAGAAAGACCAAGGAAGAGAAGGTCCTCTCCTTCCTCGGTGTCCCCTTCTTCGAGCGCAACAACCCGATGGGGGTCATCGTCATCCAGAACCGGGAGGCCCGCACCTTCACCCCCCAGGAAATCTCCGCCGTCTCCACCATCGCCTGGCAGATCTCCACCATCGTCTCCAACGCCAAACTCCTCGACTTCGTTCACAAGAAGGAGGAGGAGCGCGCCTTTTTCCAGGCCGAAGTGGAAAGGCTCCAGAGAGGGAAAGAGCTCCTTTCCCCCAAAAAGGAGCGAAAGAGCGTAACCGGGCAGACTGCCCTCCTCGGGATCGCCATCTCCCCGGGATTCGCCGCCGGAAAGGTGTCGGTGCTGAGCCCCGGGCCGGAGGAGGCGGTGATCGAGCGGGTGCGCCCGAAGGCCGAGGAACAGCAGCGCTTCCTCCAGGCACTGGAGAAGGCCCGCATCCAGACCATCTACATGGAGAAGCGGGTCAGCCAGATCCTCTCCGAGGCGGACGCCGCCATATTCCACAGCCACCTCATGATCCTCGAGGACCGCAGCTTCATCGGGAAGATCACCAACCTGATCGAGGGGGGGCTCGGCGCCCTGCGGGCGGTCGGCGAAGTGGTGGCCGACTACGTGGCCGCCTTCAACCGGATGGAGGATCCCTACCTCAGGGAGCGCTCCGCCGACATGGAAGATATCGGCCGCCGCATCTGCAACGCGCTCAACGGCAGCCACCGGAGCCGCGGAAAACTCAAGGACAACCGGGTGCTGATCGCCCGCGAACTCCTCCCTTCCGACATGGCCTACATGGACCGGAGCAAAGTGATCGGTATCGCCACCGAGAAGGGGAACGCCAACGCCCATGCGGCGATCATGGCGCGCGCCCTCGGAATCCCGGCGGTATTCGGCGTGGAGGGGCTCCTGAAGCAGGTGGGGGCGAGAAGCGAGGTGATCGTCGACGGCACCTCGGGATTCGTCTTCGTCAACCCCGACAGCACGGTGAAGACCGAATACGAAAGGCTCCTTCGCGAGTTCGACGAGAAGCAGCGCGAACTCGAGGAGATCCGCGATCTCCCCGCCGAGACCACCGACGGCCACCGCATCGCCCTCTTGGCCAACGTCGGCCTGATCAGCGAACTGAAGGTGGCGCTTTTGAACGGCGCGGAGGGGGTGGGTCTCTATCGCACCGAATTCCCGTTCATGGCACGGAGCGCCTTTCCGGGAAGAAACGAGCAGGCGGGGATCTACCGGAAGATGCTGGAGGGATTCGAGGGGCTTCCCGTCACCATCCGGACGCTCGACATCGGCGGCGACAAGGGACTGCCGTACTTCCCGCACCCCAAGGAGGACAACCCGTTCCTGGGGTGGCGCTCCATCCGCATTTCACTGGAGCGGGAGGACATCTTCCGGGAGCAGATCGCCGGGATCCTGATGGCCTCTCCCTACGGAAAGTGCAACCTGATGTTCCCGCTCATCTCGAGCGTCGACGAGGTGAGGCGGATCAAGGAGATCATCGCCGAGGTCCAGGAAGAGCTGACGCAGGAGGGAAAGCCGTTCGACCCGCAGATCGGGCTGGGGGTGATGGTGGAGTTGCCGGCGGCCGTGCTGGTGGCGGACATGCTGGCGAAAGAGGTCGATTACCTGAGCATCGGGACCAACGACCTGATCCAGTACACGCTGGCGTGCGACCGGAACAATCCGCTGGTCAAGAAGTGGTACGACCAGCACCACCCGGCGGTGCTCAAATCGATACGCCGGGTAGCCGAGGCGGCGGATGAGGCAGGAAAGCCGGCCACCGTCTGCGGGGAGATGGCAGCGGACCCGGTCGATGCGATATTGCTGATGGGATTGGGGATCAGGACGTTCAGCCTTTCGGCGCCCAACATCCCGAGGGTGAAGGAAGCGATCAGGCGGATCTCCCTGGGCCGCGCCAGGGAGATCGCCGATACCGTTTTGGCACTCGATAGCTCGCAAGCCATCAAGGAGTATCTGGATGGAGTGAGAAAGGAACTTGAAGTCCCCCTTTGAGAAGGGGGGGTAGAACGGGTTATGCAGTTATATCCAGCAGTCGCCGCCGTCGTAGTTCATCTGCTCGCCTTTGCGGCCACGTCCCTTCATTTTCTGTTTCAGCTTATCGAGCGCCTCGTCCTTGGCCTCGCCCAGCTTTTCCCGCACCTCGCGGCCGGTCTTGGGAGTGAAGAGAAGTGCCGCACCAGCTGCCACCGCAGCCCCGGCCAGAAATGCTAAAAGAGCCTGCTCGGATTTCTTGGACATGTTGTTCGCTCCGTGTGTAGTTGAGATGGTCCAGCGTTTCATGACGCATATTCATTACCATATTCCGCGGCGCAATAAAACCCCCTATCACGATAAAAATATTGCCTATTAGGATGATCCTCTCCTTTGGAAAACACCCAGCCCCTTCAAAACGCCATATTGAGCTGTATGTAGCTCTGGAGCCGGAACCGCGATGGGGTCAGGTACCTTAATGCCCACGGCGCAAAGCTCCCCTCCCCTTTCCTTTTTCAATGGGGAGAAATCTTTAGAGTGTAAATTCTTACCCGCTAATGCTAGTATCGCCAAATCCCAATCATAAAGGAGATCGCATGCTTTCTTTCAAAGGACTCGCCCCCGCGGCGCTCGCCCTGCTGGTCATGACCACCGTTCCCGCCCTCGCCGAAGACGCCGCCAAGACCGCACCCGCCCAAGCCGCCAAGGGCACCGAAACCACAGCTGCGGTAGCACCTTCTTCCCCCGTGGCCACCGTCAACGGGGTAGCCATCACCCGCCGTGAGCTCGACCAGGCGGTCAAAGTTCTCCTGATGCAGAACCAGGTTCCCGAGTCAGCGATGGCGCAGGTCCGCGAGCAGGCAACCGCGGCCGCCCTCGAGCAGTTGATCTCCGCGCAGCTCATCTACGAGCAGGCGCAGAAGGTTGAGGTCAAGGACCTCGACAAGAAGGTGGAAGAGAAGCTGGCCCAGAGCAAGAGCCGCTTCGCCACCGACGAGGAGTACAAGAAGGCCCTCTCCCAGGTTGGTCTGACCCCGCAGGACATGCAGGACTTCACCCGTAAGGACATCACGATCGCCAACTTCATCGATACCCGGTTCGCCAGCCAGGCTGCGGTCACCGATGCCGAGGCTCAAGAGTTCTACAAGGAGAACCTGGACGCCTACTTCAAGAAGCCGGAATCCGCCCACGCCAGCCACATCCTGATCGGCGCCGACGAGAAGGCCACCCCCGAGGACCGCAAGAAGGCCAAGGAAAAGGCGGAGGCGATCCTGAAGCGGGTCAAGGCAGGCGAGGACTTCGCGGCTTTGGCCAAGGCGGAATCGAGCTGCCCCAGCGCCGCCCAGGGTGGCGATCTTGGCGAGTTCACCCGGGGCCAGATGGTCCCCCAGTTCGACGAGGCGGTCTTCTCCATGAAGCCGGGTGAGATCAGCAACGTCGTGGAGACCACCTTCGGCTACCACATCATCAAGCTGGTCGAGAAGAAGGAAGGAAAGACCGAGAAATTCGAGGACGTGAAGGAGAAAATCATCTCCCACCTCAAGCGCCAGAAGGTTCAGAAGGCCCTGTCCTCCTTCCTTGAGGACCTGAAGAAGAACGCCAAGATCGTGAAGTCCTAACGGCGGCAGTTCTCAATTGGAAACAGCAAAGGGCCGGGGGACATCTCCCGGCCCTTTTTATTTTGCGCCCCCTTAGGCCGCGGCGGTGTTGGCCGGCGGCGGGACGAAAACCCTGGCCGCGAGCTCGGTGTCCAGTTGCAGAAGGCCCTGTCCGTTGTCGCCGATAAGCTTGAGCTTGCCGATGATGTCGCGGTCGTTCTCCTCCTCCTCGACCTGCTCGGTGACGAACCACTGCAGGAAGATGTGGGTTGCGTGGTCCTTCTCGGAAAGCGCGAGGTCGGTCAGGTCGTTGATGGAGGCGGTGATCCCCTCCTCGTGCTTGAGAGTCTTCTGGAACATGTCCAGGAGGCTCTTGAACTTGGAAGGAGGAGCGGCGACCTGTCCCAGTTCCACGTTGACGCCGCGGCTGTTGATGAAGGCGAAGAACTTCATGCAATGAACCATCTCCTCCTGGTACTGGACATAGAACCAGTTGGCAGCACCCTTGAGACCGATGGATCCCGCATAGGACGACATGGAGAGGTAAAGGTAGGCCGAGTAGAACTCATTATTCAGTTGCTTGTTCATGGCAGTGCGAAGCTTGTCGGTGAACATTCGTTTCCCCCTTGTGATTTCATAGCTTTGTCACTGTCAATGATAACACGAAAAATCTGCTGTTCTAAGTTATATGTTCCAGGTTCCGAGCTGGTAGGGTGGGCACCCTGTGCCCACCGGTTCCTGAAAGCTGCAGCCCTGCCCTCACCCTGAATTCAGCCACCCTCGTCTCAGAGAAACGAGGGGGCTATGAGCCAGCAGCTCAATTCAGGACCTGGAACATAGAACCTAGAACGTCTTTATTGTTGCCTTATCACTGCATCCTGTGGTATCTAAAGGCTTCAGTAATGGGGACTTTCTAATTATGAAACCGACCGCAAAGATTCTCATTATAGAAGACGAACAGGGAAGCCGGGAGGCGCTGCTGATCCTTTTGAAGGGGGCGAACTTCCAGGTGAAGGGATGCTCAAGCGGCGCAGAGGCGCTCGACATCCTTTCCGGCGAGCAGTTCAACATCATCATCACGGACCTTTTCCTCCCC
Organism: Geomonas sp. Red32; assembly: GCF_023652955.1. Classification (GTDB taxonomy): domain Bacteria; phylum Desulfobacterota; class Desulfuromonadia; order Geobacterales; family Geobacteraceae; genus Geomonas. The sequence continues at coordinate 502,702 of NZ_JAKLOY010000002.1, forward strand.
GACCTGAGCGGTATCGACATCCTCACCAAGGTCAAGCACGACTCCCCCCACACCGAAGTCATCCTGGTCACCGGCCACGCCTCCGCGCAGAGTGCGGTCGAGGCGATGAAAAAAGGCGCCTTCGACTACATCACGAAGCCCCTCAACTTCGAGGAGCTCCGGATCATCATCGACAAGGCGCTCGAAAAAGGTGCCCTCATGGAGGAGAACGTCTACCTGAAGAAGCAGCTCAGGGAGCGCTACGAGTTCTCCAACATCATCGGCAACTCCCAGCCCATGCAGCAACTCTTCTCCCGGATGAAGAGGATCATCAAGACCGACTCCACCGTCCTCATCCTGGGCGAGTCCGGGACCGGCAAGGAACTGGTCGCCAAGGCGATCCATTTCAACGGCAGCCGCAAGGACAAGCCGTTCGTAGCGGTGAACTGCTCCGCTATCCCTGAGAACCTCTTGGAGAGCGAGCTCTTCGGCCACGTCAAAGGTGCCTTCACCGGCGCCCTTAAGGAGAAGATCGGCAAGTTCGAAGCCGCCAACCAGGGGACCATCTTCCTCGACGAGATCGGCACCCTCCCGATGCATCTGCAAACCAAGCTCCTGCGCGTTCTCCAGGAGCAGGAGGTCGAGCGGGTCGGCTCCAACAAGCAGATCAAGCTCGACGTCAGGGTCATCTCGGCGACCAACGTCAACCTGGAGGAGGAAGTCACCCGCGGGAACTTCCGTGAGGATCTTTTCTACCGCCTCAACGTCATCCCGCTGATAATTCCGCCGTTAAGGGAGCGGATCGAGGACATACTCCCCCTCACCCGCCACTTCCTGGAGAAGAACTGCCACTCCATGCAGCGCCCGATCATGCAGCTCGAAAAGGAGGCGCTGGAGGCCTTAGAGGCCTACCCGTGGAACGGCAACGTCCGCGAGCTGGAGAACATCATCGAACGGGTGGTGGCCCTCACCGAGGGGGACCTCATCACCCTGCGCGACCTCCCCGCCAACGTGACCAAGAACTACCTCGAAGGCGGCACCACCAGCGTCACCAGCAACGGCATCGACATGGTGCGGACCATCAGCGAAATCGAGAAACGGATGATCAGCGAGGCACTGCAGCTGGCCGGCGGCGTCAAGGCCCGCGCCGCCACCATGCTGAACATCAATCGCACCACCCTCGTCGAAAAAATGCGCCGCCTCGGCATGCCGCTGTAGCCCCCTGCCCCCCCTATCTGGCCTACCCGAACATCGCCAAGATGATCTTTGCAGATTGGCAGGCCGACGGGTTGCCGGTAGCAAAATGAACTTGTTACGAAGCACTATAAAGCAAAGACCTCTCTGACCGGAACCCAACGCATCTCTGGAGCCGGGGTTTCCGCATGATATCCATTTCGGAGGGTCTTTCCCTTGCCCCTCAAGATTCTGCACATCCTGAGTCAGCGTCCCGATGCCACCGGCAGCGGCTTTTTCGTACAGAACATGCTGCGGCTGAGTGCGGCCAAGGGGCACGAGAACTATCTGATGTGCGGCGTTCCCGCCGGCGACATCCCGGTTCTCGATTGTATCGACAGGGACAGGTGCCGCTTTGTGCTCTTTGATGGCCCCGATCTGGCCTTCCCCATCCCCGGCATGAGTGACGTCATGCCTTACCCGAGCTCAGTTTTCGGTGAGCTCACCGAAGAACAGCTCCTGGCCTACCAACAGGTTTTTACCGAAACAATACAGCAGGCTGCCAAGGAATTTTCGCCGGACATCATTCACAGCCACCATCTCTGGCTGGTAACGGCCATCACCCGCAGAATCCTACCGGATATCCCCATGGTGACCTCCTGCCATTCCACCGATCTTCGGCAGTTCATTGAATGTAAGCACCTGCGGCCGCAGGTTTATGAGGATTGCCGGAAGATAGAGAGGATTCTCGCGCTCAGCAAGGACCAGAGCCAGATGATACAGAGTCTGTATCAGATTGACAGTCACCGGATTGATATCGTCGGCGCTGGCTTCAATAGGGAGATATTCAACTGGGGACCGAAGGAAGCCTTGCCGATACACCTGCTGTATGCCGGAAAACTGAGCTTTGCCAAAGGAGTCGATTGGTTATTGCGTGCCTGTCGGCAGGTGGCCGGGCTGCCGGTGCAGTTGCACCTCGCCGGTTCGGGGGGCGGGCATGAGGCCGAAGTCTGCCGGGCCCTGGCCGAAGAGCTGGCCATCCCGGTTACGTTCCACGGCAAACTGTCGCAGCCGCAGCTCGCCGCCTTGATGCGAACCGCCCATATCTTTATCCTGCCATCTTTCTACGAAGGCCTGCCACTGGTGCTGTTTGAAGCCCTGGCCTCAGGCTGCCGGATCATCACCACCAAGTTGCCGGGGAGCCACGAACTGCTGAAAAATGTGCGGCACGATCTGGTCCAGTTCGTCAACCTGCCCCCCCTGCAAGCGGTGGATCGGCCGGCTCCCGAAGATTGGCAGAGCCTCGAAGCACAACTTGCCGAGGCGGTACGGCACATGGTCGATCTGGCGCTGAAAACCCCAGCGCCGACCGCATCCGAAGCTTGCGAGCTCACGACATCCCACACTTGGGAAAGGGTCTTTTCAAGGGTGATGACAAACTATCGCCAGGTTCTCAGGGCTTGATGTTAATGGCAATGGCGGCGATATCGTCGTGGAGCTTGAAGCGCGGGTAAACGCGGCAGAATGGGTCGTCCTGCTGCAACGCCCGGACCTGGGCGCAAATCCCTTGCAGGCCGCCTTGTCGATAGCAGGCGACGAAGCGCGACCAGTCACTTTCCTCTTCCGGATTTTCTTTGGGAAGAAACAGACCATCGGTGAATAGAAGGATGCTTGCCACGCCATCAAGCGCCACACGGCCGGAGTTAATAAAATCGAGGGCAGTTGACTCGCCGTTTAACACTCCGTACACCCTGTTCATCTGCGACCGCACCTTTTTAATCTGCTCGGCCAACTCGGTGCCAATGGTAAGGCCGGAAGACCACGGCAGATGCTTCCACTGCATGAGCGTCTCGAGGTCGTGATCGGTGTCAGGCGTCAGCAGCCTATGCTGTCCATCTTCCATAACCAGCAGAATAAGGCTGTCGCCGATCTGGCAGTAATCGGCATGGTCCTCTGCAACGCACACCACGGCTGCGCTGGTCGACCAGAGGAGGTGCCGTTCACCCTCAGTAATGCCGTGTACACGGGCAGCGGCATTGATCTGGCGATTGGCGAGATCGGCTGAACGGCAGAGGTCGCAGCAGCCCGTCCGGAAAGCCTCCGCGGCTATCCGGGCGGCGAGAAGCCCGCCTGTGGTCCCGGGCGGGAGATGGTCTCTTCCCAGGCTGCTAGCGCCGTCAAATACGCCAAAAAGGTTGCCCTCGCACAGCAGCACATCTTCGTTTACCGCGCCGCTCCCTTTTTGCAAAAGCTTTTCGGCGGGCCAGATGAAATAGTCGTCATAAGGTGGGAATGGTTTGCGGAGATCGGTTGCAGTGTACATCGAGGCTTGTCCTTCGTTATTAGTGCATGCACTATAATCAACATCCTATGCAGTGGCAAATCGATAGTTCCAATGTTTGGCTCAGGAGCTATCGGTAATACAGATAACGAGCTTATGGTGCTGAATATGACACAAGCCTATGACTACGATTGTTAACGACTGCCGGCAGGATGTTTGGGATGCGTACATCGACAACAATCCCGGCAGCCTGTTCTTTCATCGCTATGGTTGGGCAGAGGCCCTGGCTGTCACCTACGATCTGCCTGTTTTTCGTCTGGCGGCCCGGAACGGCGCCGGAAACATCATCGGTGCCCTTCCGCTTATCCTTTTCTCTCCACCTAATGCAGCAAAACGACTGATATCTCTGCCATACACCGATGCAGCGGGTGTGGTTGCCGAGAATGGCGAGGCCGCCGGCCAACTGGTTTCCGCCGCCTTGCACATGGCCCGGGAGCTGGGGGCCTGCCATCTGGAGATTCGCCAAGCCGGAAATCCCGAGCAAAGCGCATTTCCTGCCGGCAATGCACAGTGGCAAAATCAGGTGGCCCATGCCTTTAAAACCGGCCTTTCCCGGATGCTTCCCGCATCCCCCGGGGCACTGTGGCTCGATTTATCGTCCAAGGTGAGGAACCAGGTACGAAAAGCCCTGCGGGAAGGGTGCCGGTCAGAGATAGGCGGGCCTGAACTGTTGCCAGATTTCTTTGCGGTATTTTCCGAAAATATGCGCGATCTTGGTTCTCCGGTGCATGACCCGGCCCTCTTTCAGCATCTGGCCGGCCATTTTCCCGGCAGCATGCAGGTAGTGGTGATATATCGGGCCGCCGTCCCGGTTGCCGCGGCGATCCTTTTGCAGCATGGCGCAACGCTCTTCAACCCCTGGGCCTCCTCGCTCAAGCGGGAAAGGCCGGCTTGCCCGAATATGCTGCTCTATTTCACGATGCTTGACCTTGCTGTTCGGATGCATTGCGAACGGTTCGATTTCGGCAGGTCGAGCCCGGATGCGCCCACCTGCCGCTTCAAGATGCAATGGGGTGCGGTGATGGAGCCTCTGATCTGGCATGTCTATTCCCGGCCTGACTGCCACTGGCAGCCTGAAAGCGAAAGCCTCACCCAGGAAACCTGGAGGAGCGTCGGCCTCTCAGACTCCCTCAGAAAAGGACCGGCGCTCAGGCGCTGGATCAGCCTGTGAACGGCAGGTGGCTGGCACTTGGCGGCGCGGTTTTTTCGCTGCCTCAGCCGATCTTCCTGGTCATTGAGGATGTCGGCTGGTGGCAGGGATACGACGGTTCGGCGCGGAATGAACCCTTTCGCAACGGTTTTTGCCGCCGTCATTGCCTGGCCGACTACCGTGCCTTGACCAGGCTTGCCAAACGGCTTTCCATGCGGGTCGCCCTAGGCTTGGTGCTGGGTGAGTGGGACCGCACCAACTTCCTGAAAGATGTGCCGGGCGCCACCTGGATGGGCACGGCTTGGGACAACCGCATCAACCAGGGCCCCTGGCTCGATGAAACAGCGCAGTATCTGAAAGACCATCGGCAGTTTCTTGAGATCGCCCTGCACGGTATCTGTCACGAGTATTGGCAGGACGGGCAGATGCTTCGCACGGAATTCCATGATGCAAGCGGGCAGACGCGCCCCGGGGCCTTGGTCCGCGAACATCTCGAGGCCTACGCCACTCTCTTGTCACAGAACGGGCTTGGGGACTATCCACGCTTGTTCATTCCACCAGCGCTCCACCACAGCTTCGGTAACGGACAGGAGTCGATGCAGGCGATCCTCGAATCGTTCGGCATCAATTTTGTCACGACACGTTTCGGCAAGACCCGCTTCCATGCCGAACCTCAGCACCCGCGCATTGCCTGGGAGTGCGGCGTTGGACTCGTCGAGAGGGGACTTTCCCCGGTGAACTGGGATGTGGCAGCTGCGCCGCCACTTTTGGGTGATGACAATCCTATCCTCGCCCTCCATTGGGCAAACCTCCTGCATCCCGATGCGGAGCACAACGATGAGATAGTGGACGCCTGGGCGGATATGCTGCTCGAAAAGGGTGCCGGGCTCGATTTCATGCTGGCGGAGGAGCTGGCCGCCTGCTGGTGCCAGACGGCAGCGTATTACCTTGCCGATTTCAGAGAGGAGTCGAATAGCGTCATCATCGATCTTGCTGCGATACCGAAGCTCCCCTGCTTTACCGGCGTGATAACTATAAAAATACGAGATGAAGAATCGAAAAGGTGGCAGTTTCGAGGGGCACAAGTTGTGGGTCAAACAACAGGAGATGATGCAATAACAACCATTTCTTTGTTACCCGAACCACGATGTACAAAGATCGAGGTTTTTTGCCTTGAGGACTAGAAACTGCTCGGAACCACTGGCGGCACACGGTCTCCGCTACGATCCCAGGTCAGAGCCAGAAGCGAATCACATACACTTCTTGTCAGAATGATTGAGACAGCTATGGGTTCCTCCTCAAAGCCTCTCGTACGTCCTCTTCAATAGCAGTGCATCGTTTTCTACTCTTGGCCCCTCGCAGATCACGCACCCTTTCACGTCGAAATCCCGCAGCGCCTTAAGACAGTCGAGGTATTTGAAATCGCTCTCCTGCAGCGGGAGGTGGTTCCGCTCCCCCTTGACGCCGTACGCGACGCCCCCCATGTGGATGTGAAGATCGTCCAGGGCGGCGCGTCCGAGTTCACCCGAAACATACTGCAGGATGCCGGCGAAGTCATCGTAACCTTTCAGGCTGCCGTTGTTCCGTGCATGGATGTGAGCGAAATCGATGCAGAGCTTGCATGATCTCACTTCCTTGCAAAGTGACACCAGTTCCTCTATTGTCCCGAACTGCGTCCCCTTGCCCGTCGTCTCCAGTCGGTAATCAATCCCTTGGTGCTTTAACCGGGATAGGTTATTCCTGATCGAGGAGAACGCCTCCTCCTTCGAGGAATTCAGGTAGTAGCCGGGATGGAAGATCAGGCTTCGCCCCTGCACTTTGGACAGCGCCTCCCCCCCATTCAGTATCCTCTCGAGGGATGCCTGCTGCATCTCCTTGGTCTCGGCGTTTAAGTTTATAAAGTACGACCCGTGCGCTGACAGGTAAAAATCGTGTGCCAATTTGTTCCGTAGGATCGCATCTTTGTTCTTGTCCGAGACGTTTATCGACCGGACGAACAACAACTCCATCGCATCCAGCTCGAACTCCTTCAAATAGGAAATCGCCGATGCGTAGTTGAACTTCCGCCCGTTGCCGAGCGGAAGCCCCGATATACCAAAAAGAAGCCTTTCCAACTCAATGCCTCACATCGCACTTGACGCCTGGGCCTAAGAACCGTTCCGGAACTGTCATTGTTTCGGATCTCTGAAAATGACGAAGTGGACAAAGACATCCGGACAGTTACTTACGGGACTCCAAAATCTGATCCTCCCGTCGGGCGCATTTATTCGCTGCCCCTTGTTCGAGACGAGCGCCTCATTGGCACTGCATACCTTGTGAAGTTCGGGATTGCCGATTGAATAACAGTGGACGCCAACCTCCATTCCCTTGCCTGCTGCAATTTCGTTGACTGCCAGCACCCTACGGTCCTTGTGAATCAACCGTACCGGTTCCGGGAAACTACCCCACATCATTTGGAATGCCTCAATTACCGTGCTATCTACCATGTCTTGTTTCCTCCTATTTGGGCTTTGCTATTTCCCGTTTTTGAAGGCAAAGTAAAGCGACACCGAACTTATGGCAAGTAAGCACTATAAAGTCATATACCTACCCGAAGGTAACCAATGTGTAATTGCAAGGAGTTAGAACAATGGCATGTCCGATTGAGGTAACGGTCAATCTGCTGGGTGACAAGTGGAAGGTCCTGATTGTGAGAAATCTGCTGCTGAGAGGGACACAACGATTCGGCGAACTCAACAGGGGAATCAACGGCGTGACCCAGAAGATGTTGACCCAGCAGCTCCGCAAGTTGGAGTCTGACGGGCTGGTCTCCAGGAAGATCTACCCCGAGGTCCCCCCCCGCGTCGAATACTCTCTCACGGAATTAGGCCACACCCTTAAACCCATCTTCGAGTCAATGCATAATTGGGGCACCAGCTATCTGGAGCGACGCGGTGTCCAGGATGCAGGACGCTGACCTGTGAGATGAGTGCCAAGATGGGGCCACACTCCACGAGCTCCCAAGCTGGGACACAATCCGTATTACTTTGTGACACATCAGAGGGAGGGTTTGAGGGGGGCGCCTGCTGGCGGGTCTAGGACGATGCTGGCGACGAAATGTTTCAGGGAAGGGCTGACTTCATCTGATACGCCTTATAGCAGCGAGGGCAGCCTCCTTTAGCTCAAACAGCACCGGCTCTGGCGGGGGAAACGAGAGATGAATCGCTCAATTCCAGATATTTCCCTGAAAATGGTAAGAACTTTATTGTCTCCCCCCCCCCCGGCACCTACTACCCCCACTCACCCCGCAGTTCATCCCTTGCCCTCCATCTCACCGCTACCCAAGCAGGCCCAGCTGGCCCTGATGCTACCCTCATGCATGCCTATCACGACCTTCGCACCGGCCAATTCCTCGTACCGGCCTCAATCGGTCACCAGCCCAGAGGAAGTCGAGGTCTACCGAACTGAACGTCCCAGCAGGGCCTTTGAAGAAATTGGCAGCATCTACGTCCAGACTACCGATCTCCCGGCGGCTGCATCCAAAATGAAAGAGGAAGCAGCGAAGCAAGGCGGAAATGCCGTCATCGACATAAAGATCACCTCGGACGGTGTGGCTGGGACCGTTGTCAGATATAAGAGGTAGTTGGGTAGGTCCTTCCAGCAGGGGGCGGTTCGCAGACCGCTTTACGGCTTGCATCCCACCCTCCCCGATCAAGCCTTTCATGCTGCCCTAAATCGAATACTCCGCCGCCTCCGCCGCTTCCCGGTGGACCAGGTGGAACTCCTCGAAGAGCTGCTTGCGGAATACCGCGAAGTCGTGTTCGGTACGGTCTCGAGGGTGGGCGAGTTGTACCTCCAGGATGCGCTGGATCCGTCCCGGACGCGGGGCCATGAGCACCACCCGCTCCCCCAGTGCTATCGCCTCGTCAAGATCGTGGGTCACGAAGACGATGGTCGGCTTCTTCTCCCTCCAGATCCGGAGCAACTCGTCCTGGAGATGGAGCCGGGTGAAGGCGTCGAGGGCGGCGAACGGCTCGTCCATGAAAAGAACGCTCGGCTCCACCGCCAGCGCCCGGGCGATGGAAACGCGCTGCCGCATGCCGCCGGAAAGTTCGTGGGGATGCTTATTCACCGCGTGGGAGAGCCCCACGAGATCCAGCGCCGCCAGCGCCTTTTCCCTGGCTTCCGCCGCCGGCACCTTGCGGGCCTGAAGGCCGAACAGGACGTTTCCGAGCACGGTGCGCCACGGGTAGAGCCCGTAATCCTGGAAGATCATTATGTGGTCCGGGTCCGGAGCGGTGGCCACCTTGCCGTCGATGATCACCTCCCCTTCGGTCGGCTTCTCGAACCCGGCCATCAGGTTAATCAGCGTCGTCTTCCCGCAGCCGCTGGGGCCAACCAGACAGACAAACTCGCCGGCCCTGATATCGAGGTCGAGCCGGCTCAAGGCGGTCTGCTCCTCTCCCCGGCCGGATACGAAGCGCTTTTCGACTCCGCGGAGACTGATCTTGGCCTCGATGCTCATCTCGTCACCCCCCAGCGGCGCCCGATAACGCCCTCCACCGTCTTCATCCCCCTGTAGATCGCCAGCCCCAGCAGGCCGACCAGCAGCATCCCGGCCATGATCTCGTCCGTCCGCAGGAAGTTACGGGCATCGATGATCATGAACCCAAGGCCCGACTGCGCTCCGAGCATCTCGCCTGCGACCAGGTGGATCCATCCGGTGCCGACGGCGATGTGCAGCCCGACCATGATGCCGGGGAAGGCAGCGGGAACGATAACGCGGAGAAAGGTCATCCGGGCCCCGGCTCCGAAGTTGGAGGAGACCTTGAGGTAGACGGGCGGCACCGATCTCACGGAGCTGATCGTGGTCAGGAGGATCGGGTAAAACGCTGCCAGGAATATGATGAAAACCGCCGGTGCGTTGCCGATCCCGAACCAGAGCACGGCCAGCGGGAACCAGGCGATCGGGGAGATCGGGCGGAGCACCTGGATCAGCGGATCGATGGCGAGATGGCAGCGGGTGAAGCGCCCCAGAAACAGCCCGAGGGGAATCGCGGTCACCACCGCCAGCAGGTACGCCGCGCCAAATCGAGCCAGACTGATGCCGATGTTGGTCCAGAGGACGCCGTTGTCGGACAGTTCCTTGATTGCCTTCAGAACGTCCGAGGGAGCGGGAAACTGTTCCGGGGGATAGTGGCCCGCGACAACCTGCCACAGCAAAACGAAAGCGGCCAGCGTCATTACCGGCAGAAGCACCTGTTCGAAAATCCTGCGCACGCTACACCGCCCTGCGTGCAAAGCGGTCGTCGAGGTAGCCGGAGAGATCGACCCTCTGCTTGGCGATGCCGAATTTCACCATGTAGTCCTGGGTGGCAGCGAAGTCCGCTTTGCTGGGCACCAGGTTGTGGAAGGTCAAGCGTCCGCGTGGCGAGGTAAGGACCTTTTCTACAATCTCGGGGCGCTGCCCGAGGACTTTGTGCGATGCCTTGGCCGCCAGGGAAGGATTCGCCTCGATGAACGCCGCGGTGCGCTGGAAGCTGGAGACCACCTCCTGCACGGCCTCCGGGTGGGCGGCGATCACGTTTTCCCTGACATTGAGGACGCAGCAGATATGGTCATGCCAGATGTCCTTGGAAAGCATGAGGACCTTGCCGACCTTCTGCGCCTCCGCCTGGGCGCCGAAGGGTTCAGCGACGATGTACCCCTGGATGCGGCCGGTGGCAAGGGCGTTCACCATCTCGGGGGGGGCCATGTCGATGATCTTGAGGTCCCGGTTCGGATCGAGGTGTTTCTCGGTGAGTACCTTGCGAAGCAGGATGTTATGGGTTGAGAAAGGGCTGGGGACGGCGATGGTCTTCCCCTTCAGGTCCTGAATTCTGTTGATCTCGCCGCTGTTCTTGACGGTAATGGCGCTCCCGTTTCGGTGCCCGAGCATGACCACCTTCACCGGCACACCTTTCTGGCGCAGCGTCAGTCCGATCGGAGTAAGCAGGAAGGCGGCATCGATGGCTCCCACCTTGATTGCATCGGCGATCTCCGGCCAGGAGGAGAATTTCACCGGCTGGATTCGCACGTTTTTCAACTGCTCCCGCTCGGAGGCGATCATCAAAAGGTGGTCGCTGATGGGAAGATAGCCAACCTTGAGGGTAGCTTTGGCGCCACCCGCAAAGGCAAAGTTGGATACCGGGGTAACGGAGGCGGCTGCCAGGGCCAGGCCGGTGGTCTTCAGGAATTCGCGTCTATTCATGATGGTGTCCCTCCTCGTGGGAATGCAGGTGTTCATGGGTGTGCGAGTGCTCAAGGCCATGCTCGTGAGCGTGGCGATGTGTCTTATCAGCCTGGATGGCAAGAAGCCGGCGGGGGGCCGGAGCCGCGGCCGGAGCCCAGCCAAGCTCCTTGCGGCGGGCGTCGAAGTCCGCCACGATCCTGGCGGCCAGCTCTACTGGATTTTCTTCGACCACCATCACGGCACCGAGCGTTTCCCCGGTCGCGCGGAAGAAGAAGTCGGAGACGCGGTCCGAGCCGGAGACCGGCGGGGCGATGCAGTGGTAGGAGTTGAGCCCGAGGAGCCGGAACCCCATGGCGGCGCCGAGCCCCTTTTCGTTGGACCATTCCGGGCTTGAAAACGCGAACGGGAGCCGGGTAAGAGCCTCACCGGAAGCCGTAGAGAAGGTGCGGAAAAAGGCCGAGGCACGGGCGTTGTCCAGGCACTCCCCCATGTGCCAGACCGGGGGAAGGCTGTGGGGAGCAAGAGCGGAGTTCAGTCCACCCCCCGCCCCTTCGAGACCTTCCGGCAGGCAGAATCCCATCTTCAAGAGCGCAAAGGCGGCGCAGCCGTTGGTTAAAACCAGGACGTCGTGGGCGATCAATTCCTCGGCGGCTTTCACGATCGCCTCTTCGTACACCACTTTGGGATTGTTGCACCCGACCAGATTGACCACGCCCCGGATGCGTCCGCTCTTGAGATGATCGAGCAGCACGTCCGCGCCCCCGAAGGTGGAGAGTACGTTTTCCACCGAGAAGCCTACCTCGGCCTCCATACGGGCCTTGGGGACGAAGACCTTACCGGCCTGCCGCTCCCCGTACGCATGGATTCCCCGCCGCACTATCATGCGGGCCAGCAGATCGGCCTGGTCAAGGTTCGAGTGACGGTGGTCGAAGGCCAGGTGCTCGGCACCGGGCAACCGGGCCGAGTCGCTGGTGGTGACCACCCGGGTATGGAAGCAGGCGGCCACGTCCATGATCCCGGGGAAGACATCCTGCACATCGGCTACCCACAGATCGAGCGCTCCGGTTGCCAGGGTCAGTTCTGCGCCCGCCGCGTTGGCGAGCGGTGTGATGTCGCCGAATTTAGCCAGCGCGGAGTGCCCGGAGCAGCAGATCCCGTAGAGCCGGATGTTCCCGGCGCCGGCGGCCCGGGCCTCGGCAATGAGATTCTCACTGCGGGCCGCCTTGACGATGGCGGCCACCAGCACCGGGGAGTGTCCGTGGACGGCAATATTGACCGTGTCCAGCGATATGGCCCCAAGATTGGTGGCGATACGGCTCCGCTTGGGGAGACCGTAAAGGCAGTCCATGGCGATGGCGGAGCCAACCACGCTGCTCCAGGCAAAGGCGAGCCCGCAACGAAGAATCTGGCTGGCAACGTTGGACCAATCACCATCGGTCCCCGTGGTCGTACGGTGCAGGGCTTCGAAAACTTCGTGGTAGGCCCCGATCGGCAGGATGTCGAGATCCTTCCAGACCTGTATCCGCTCCGGCGGCGCCAGCGCCTCGAGAGTCCTGAACGGGCCGGGCACGGTGCGGCAAAGATCTTCCAGCAGCAGCATGGCAATCTCTCCCGCCATCTCCTGGATCGACTTAGACTCCTGATAGATGCCGAAGGACTTTGCGGTAGCGGTGACCTTTTCCGGACCGAGGATGGGGAGGTCGAGCGCCCCTTCGGCGGCCCCTTTGAGGGCAAGCATCACCTCGCGTCCCCGCGCACCGTGAGCCGAGACCCCGGCCGCGGTCCAGCGCAGGATATTGCGCGCCACGATCAGGTGGGCATCGGCTCCGCAGACCCCCTTGGGGCTTTTGGGCGTGATGCGGCAGGGCCCCATGTGGCAATTCTTGCAGCAGGTTCCGTTGAGCCCGAAGCCACAGTGCGGTTTCTGGGAGTCGAAGCGGTCAAAAGGGGTCTCGATACCGGCCGCCTCCATATGCCGCAACATGTCTCGTACGGCAGGGTCTGGAGTGCGGGAGAGGACATCCGCCTTGGATGGAAAGTTTTGTCTTTTAGTCATATACCTCGACCTTGTTTTACTATCAAAAAAATAGGGTATTGATATAGCAATTCTGAACCTTTTTTGTCAATTACTTTTACGGCTTGGCAGCCAAGTTTCAGCGCCAATCGAGAGAGGTAAGAAAAGGGCCAAAAAGGGGGGGGAAATGCGCGATTAGATAAGGGGGGGAATGGCAAGGGGGGGTACTGCACGGCAAGGGGACTCGACTTGTCAGCTAAAGAACAACGCCGGCACGAAGAGACCGGGACCTTCTGGTCCCGACCCCTGCGAAGACGAACGGGAGGGGGTCAGTGCTCTTTGACTTCCAAAGACACCTCAGCATCCCCCGTGGAAGTACGGCCAACTTTGTCGGTCACGTTCCACTGCACTTTGACCGGCATTCCGGCCTTGAATAGCTCAGGATTCTTTGGTTTCATCACACCGGCCATATCGAAAACCGACTGGTAGATATCACCCTGGAACTGGTTACCGCTCTTGTCGCTCAAACGAAGGGACTTGATCTCGACCGGGCGGTCAAAGAAGGCGTTCACCTCCTTAATCTCCTTCTCCCCGTTCTCCCGCATAGCGGTGACACTCAATAGCCGCGGCGGCGGAAGCGGTAGCACCGACCGTTCATCGGCCCGCGCTAGGAGCGGATCTAGGCTCCCCTCCTTTGCGTCGACCGTCACCCTGACCTCCCGTACTCCGGGGAACTGTTTCAGGGTCAGGGAAAGGGCGTTGGCGGCCGCGGTTGCCGAGGAATCCCCTGCCGCGAGCTTATTCATCTCGGGCGAGAAATTGGCGGTGACCACGCCACCCTTCTCCTCCAGCGCCAAGAGCCTCACCCCCTGCGGAAATGGCTGCAGGATCTCTCCCTGGTACCCTTTCAGGTCCGTCATCCCCCCTACCAGGCGCTGTACCGCCACCTTTTTAAGGCTTTCCTGGTCGAAGGTGAAGAATGGGAAGGGAATTACTTTGCCCGGGTCCTTCGCCGAGGGGAAATAGATGACGAAGGCATAGCAGGATCCTTTGTCGGTAGTGGGCGCCGGGCCGAAATACTTCTCGAAAGCCTTGGTGGCCGAAACCCTGACCTGCTTTGCCGGCGGCGGTTCCTGTTTGCGGGTGCATGATACAACTGCGGCAATCGCCAGCATCGACAGGCAGACCAGCAGAGATTTCTTCATGGCGTCCTCCGTGGAGAAGTTTCCTGGGCAATAAAAAGGGCACCCACGGGTATACCGGGGTGCCCCTTTTTTCGTCTACGGCCTAGCGGCCAGGTTTGGAGAGGCTTTTGAGGGTTTCGTTCGCCTCGCGCAGTTTCGCGTTAAGAACCTTCAGCTCGTCGACCTTGGCCTGGTCGGCGCCATCTCTCTTGATGGCTTCCTTGATCCTGCCTATCCGCTCCTGGATGCTGTCGGCTTCCTGCGCGCAGTTTTTCAGGAGCATCTCGCATTCCTTGGTGCAGTCGGCGTCCATGTTATGGTCGTGCATGCTGCTGTGATCGTGCTGCATGGCCGGCATGGACTGCATGTCCATGTCGTTCATGTCCATACCGCCATGTTCATGCGCGAAAGCAGGGAGAGTGGTCGAGAACATCGCGGTTGCCATCAAAGCCAGTAATACCTTTTTCATTGCCTTGCTCCTTTCTGTGCCAGCTATCGGCCGCTACTTAACGGTATACCAGAATTTGGCGGTATGTACCTTCCCGCCCTTCAACTGGAACTTGCACATGACCCCGTATTTCCCTTTCTTGGAGAGGTCGAAGTCGGCGCCAAAATGTCCCTGCATCCCCATCAGGTCCTTGGTCTGGAAACTCTTATCGGGATTCTGCACCTTCACCTTTACATCGCCATCGGTCAGGGCCTTGCCGGTCTTGGTGTCCTTGAATTCCACGGCAATGTGATGGGTATCTTTCATCTCCATCGGCATTTCCATCTTCATGGCCTTCATGTGCTCCTTCATCCCCATCACTTTGAAGGTAGCCTTGACACCGTCGATCACTTCCTCGTGGGCGACGTCGCCCTGGTGGCCGCCGTGGCTCATGTCCATCCCGGCCATCCCGCTGTGGTCCATGGCAAAGGAAGCTACGGGGGCTGCAAGGGCGAAGCAAGCTGCGATAAGGACGATCACTTTTTTCATTTCTGTTTTCTCCTTTGGGGTAAATGTTTCGTTGCATCCACCCTAGCATCCCTTGTGCCAAAAGCTAACTACCCGGAATACCGCACTCGGCTTCCAGGAGACCTCCGCGTTGCCAGAGAATATTCCACACCGTCGTCGCATATTCTTCATCCGGGGCGGTTCTCCCGGCGATGCTCCGGCTAACGCCCGGTACCCGATCCATCCGCCACGCCCTATTTTTCCTGGCGGGCCGCCACCACCCGCCGGGCCGGAACAGTGGCACAAAACCTGCATATTAATCCGGGGCAGGAGGCGCCTCCCTCTCCCCCAAGCCCCCTGCCGGCTTATTGAGGTCTCCATGTTCGTTCGAAAAATTTATGACCGCTGGTCTCTCAAGGTGAGGCTCACCGTTGCGCTGGTGCTTTTTTCCACCGCCGGCTCCTATCTCACCTACCACATCACCCATGAAACCTTGCATACCACCCTCTCCCGGGAGGAAAACGATTTCATCTACGACCGGCTTCATACCATCCGCGCCATCATCGACAACAATCCGGACTATCTCGAAATCATAAAGAGAGACATCGACTGGGAAGGAAAACACGTCCCGTATCCGTATTACTACCTCCGGGTCCTCGACCAGGCGGGAAAGATGATGATCGAGACTCCCGGGATGAAAAGCATCCTCCCGATCCGGGAGTTTCCGGAGGCACGCCCCCCCCAGAGGGTAAGCAAAGACCTCGTCCGCAGAGAGAACAACGGGAGATACTACCTGTTGATGGCGGACTACGTACCGGGTTCTCGCAACGTACCGTTTGCTGCGGAGGTTCAGATCGCCCTCGACATAACCTCCGAGGTCACCATCGATGAGGCGAACCATCGCAGGATAGCCGTCTTGGAGGTTCTCCGCGCCATCGTCTTCGCCTCGATCATCATCGTGATCGTCCGGAACGTTCTCAAGCCGCTGGACAAAATGATCGCCACCGCCGAGTCGGTATCGCTGAACCGGATCGCGGAAAGGGTGGATCCGGAAGGGTGGCCCGAGGAGGTAAAAAGGCTGGCCATCTCCTTCAACGGCATGCTCGGCCGGCTAGAGGAGGCCTTCGACCGGCTTTCCGGTTGTGCCTCCAGCATGGCGCACGAGATCCGCACGCCAATCCACAACATCCTGGGGGAAGCTGAGATCTCGCTCTCCAAGGACCGGACCCCGGAGGAATACCGTAAGGTTCTCCTCTCCTGCATCGAGGAATGCCAGCGGCTCTCCAGCCTGACCGACCTCCTGCTGTTTCTCGCCCATGCGGACAATCCGAAGGATTCCATAACCCGGGTCCCCTTCGATCCTTCCGAGGAGATCGAAGACGTCCTGAGTTTCCACGCGCCGCAGATCGACCTGAAGAGGGGCGAAGTCGCCTGCCACGGTGACGGCATACTGAACGGCGACCCGCGGTTGTTCCGCCAAGCGATCAGCAATCTCCTCGATAACGCACTCCACTACTCCGGCAGCGGGGTTCGGATCGAGATCTCGATCGTCCCCAACGCGGATGAAGGGTTGGACGTAACCTTGAGCGATACCGGCCCGGGCATCGAGGAAGACGATTTGGCCAAGGTCTTCGACCGGTTCCACCGTGGGAAAAATGCCCGCCACCTCCGCCCTGAGGGATCCGGTCTCGGTCTCTCCATAGTGAAGGCCATCATGGTGCTTCACGGGGGGTCGATCTCCATCGTAAGCCCCCCCGGCAAGGGGACCTCGGTAACTCTCAGTTTTCCCGGCGGCCATTGTTTACAGCAAAGGAGTCCCAGATGCAGATCCTGATTATCGAGGACGAGGTGAAGACGGCGGCGTTTCTCAAAAAGGGTTTCTCCGAGTGCGGAGTAGAGGCGGAGGTGGTGGGCGATGGAGAGGAGGGGCTGAAACGTGCTCTGGAAAGCCGCCACGACATCGTGATCCTCGACGTGATGCTCCCGAAGGTCGATGGATGGTCGGTAATCCGCGAACTCAGGAGGAGGCGGATCCAGACTCCGGTCATCATGCTGACCGCCCTCGGCTCGATTCCGGACCGGATCAAGGGGTTCGAACTGGGGGTGGACGACTACCTCATCAAGCCTTTCGCCTTTTCGGAACTTCTGGTCCGCATAAGCGCCATCATCCGCCGCTGTTCCGCCCACCAGGAGGAGAAGGTCAGGGTAGGAGCGCTGGAGCTCGACCCCACGCGCGGCAGGGCGACCCGCGAGGGAAAAAGACTCGATCTTACCCACAAGGAGTTCGCCATCCTTCTGCTTTTGGCGGGCAACCCCGGCATGATCTTCACCAAATCGGCCATCGCGCAGAAGGTGTGGGGGCTCAGTTGCGGAGCGGAATCGAACCTGATCGAGGTACACATCAACAGACTCCGCAACAAGGTCGACGGCCCGTTCGACCGGAAGCTGATCCATACCGCCCGCGGCCGCGGCTATGTTCTGGAGGAACGCGACTGAAGCGGCCCCCCCCTCCCCTTCGCCCCACACTGGCGGCACCGTAAGCTTATTGTTATCAAACCCGTCATTCCACAGTCTCCCCCGTAAATCCACCAGCGCCATAACTGTTACCTTACGCAGTGGCACCCCCTATTCCCTACCAATTCGGTATCAAGCCGCGGCTTTCTGAGCAATAACGGGCAATTAGCCGCCAACGCCGGGCATCATCCCTCCCATGGCACGCATACTGCTATCAAAGTAAATCGGTAAACAATAGCGATATCTCTATTTGACCAATTTACTTAACGCCCAGAGAACCGCCGCCGTTTCTCCCAACCCCGGTGGGCCGTCGGGAGGCTTCTCGTGGATTGCAGATCCGTCCGCAGTCTCTGGTGCTGATCGGTTCCCCCCAGGGAGGGATGCCCCGGCATCCAATTCAATGAAGGAAAAGGAGAATAAAATGAAGAAAGCAGTAGCAGCCGCAGTCGCAGTTGGTCTCATCACGGCAGCGGGGACCGCCCTCGCCGGTCTTCCCGCCGGCACCGGGGTTAACGGCTCCCTCCACGACATGACCAAGGTGGTCGGCCCGACCGCCGACTCCATGGGTCGAGTCTGCGTATTCTGCCACACCCCGCACCACGCTCAGTCCTCCGACGGCGGGTTCAACCTCCCGCTGTGGAACCACACCATTCCGGACACCACCACCTACACCCCGTACGCTTGGGCCACCCCGCTCAACTCCAACAACGGCACCTTCACCATCACCGACCCGCTGGCCGGCCCGAGCCGTCTCTGCATGAGCTGCCATGACGGCGCCATCGCTATCGACGAGCACGGTTCCGCTCTGGGCAACACCACCGGCACCACCTCCATCGCCAACGTGGACACCGGCTTCG
>NZ_JAKLOY010000020.1 GCF_023652955.1 Geomonas sp. Red32
TGATCTTGCCCGCCATTGACGGACGCCTTGTTAAGCGAGTAAAGTTCGCGACAGAGGTGATCCGTGAAGAAAGCAGAAGCACAAAAGAAGACTCGCAACCGTTACTCTCCGCAGTTCAAGGATGAAGCTCTCGCACTCGCTGAGAGAGTTGGAGTAACTGGCGCAGCAAAACAACTCGGGCTCAATGAAAACCAGCTCTACAACTGGCGGGGCAAAAAACGCCGAGTGCAAGCTCAGAGCGAAACTGAGCAGGAACTGGCGACGGAGAATGCCCGCCTGAAGCGTCAACTGGCTGAGCAGGCTGAGGAACTGGCGATCCTAAAAAAGGCGGCGGCGTACTTCGCGAAGAGCCTGAAGTGAAATACGCCTTTATCGACCAACATTCAGGCACTTTCCGCATTACGTCCATGTGCAAGGCCCTGGGAGTCTCTCGCGGTGGTTACTACGGCTGGGTTCTTCGTCAGGACCAACCATCGCCGCGGCAGCGGCGGCAAGCTCTCTTGGATCAGCAGGTGAAGGATGCCTTTGAAGCACGGAAAAGGCGCTGTGGTTCGCCTATGCTCACGGTTGATCTGCAGGAACAGGGACTTCCGTACGACCGCAAGACCATCGCCGAGAGCATGAAACGCCAAGGATTGCGCGCCAAAGCCGCGAGGAAGTTCAAAGCAACCACGAATTCCGACCATAATCTGCCGGTGGCCCCCAACCTTCTCCAGCAGGATTTCAACGCCGTGTCTGCAAACCAGAAATGGGTCGGCGACATTACCTATCTGTGGACCGAGGAGGGCTGGCTCTATCTCGCCGTCGTCATCGATCTCTTTTCTCGCCTTGTGGTGGGCTGGGCCATGGCAGATCGCATGGGCACTGAATTAGCCTGCGAAGCCCTCCAAATGGCACTGTGGCGCCGCCACATGCCAAAGGATGTCATTGTCCATACCGACCGTGGCAGCCAGTACTGTTCCATGAAATACCGCGCCCTTTTGACGCAGCACGATCTGATCTGCAGCATGAGCGGTAAAGGCAATTGCTACGACAATGCGTGCGCAGAAAGCTTCTTCCACACCATGAAGGTGGAAGTCATCCACGGAGAGCACTTTGTGACCCGGGAGCAAATGCGCAGAGTCGTTTTTGAATACATCGAGGTTGACTACAACCGTAACCGCCGTCATAGCGCCAATGGCAACATCAGCCCGGCAGCGTTTGAGGCCAGACAAGCCGCTTAATTTCGTGTCCGTTATTGCTGGGCAAGATCA
>NZ_JAKLOY010000021.1 GCF_023652955.1 Geomonas sp. Red32
ATCAACCTGAAGGACATCATCAAGGCGGGGATCCAGGAGCGCTTCCTGCAGCTTAGGAGCATGGGGATCAAGACCGTGATGATCACCGGCGACAACCCGCTGACCGCTGCCGCCATCGCCGCCGAGGCGCAGGTGGACGACTTCCTCGCCCAGGCCAAACCGGAGGACAAGCTCCGCCTCATCAAGGAGAACCAGGAGGCGGGCTTCATGGTCGCCATGACCGGCGACGGCACCAACGACGCCCCGGCGCTCGCCCAGGCGGACGTGGCGGTGGCGATGAACACCGGTACCCAGCCGGCCCGCGAGGCGGCCAACATCATCGACCTCGACTCCAACCCGACCAAGCTCCTCGACATCGTGGAGGTCGGCAAGCAGATCCTGATGACCCGCGGCAACCTGACCACCTTCTCGATCTCCAACGACGTGGCCAAGTACTTCGCCATCATCCCGGCCATGATGCTCTCCATCTACCCGCAGCTGAACGTGCTGAACGTCATGCGGCTGGCGAGCCCGCTGTCGGCCATCCTGTCGGCGGTCATCTTCAACGCCATCATCATCCCGATCCTGGTTCCGCTGGCCCTGAAGGGGACCAAGTTCCGCCCCATGCCGGCCGAGAAGCTGTTGATCAACAACCTGCTGATCTACGG
>NZ_JAKLOY010000022.1 GCF_023652955.1 Geomonas sp. Red32
TCCCGTCCAACGGGTTGCAGGTGAGCGGCGAAGCGGCTTAACTTTCATAAACTTTGCCGACTTCACCGTACCGCGGAGACCGCCTCCACCTGTTGTGGTTGGCACCTTTCTTCAGGTGTAAGCCTCAGATTAAACTGTGGCTGACGCTTTAGGTGTTTCAAAAAACGTACGAAACCTATCCCAGGAGGAATCACTTTCTTTTTCTGCCTAAGTAAGCCATGACAAATCCCACCATCCCCCATCCTGTGAGGTTGATGATCAAAATTAAAGGCTGGATCCATCCAAGGGCTTCATAGACTGTTTCCCCACCACCTGCGATGACATATGGATATTTATGAAGCAAAAATGCCGGCCAGTTCGCCGCGTACATAAAAATATTCGCCAACTTTTCAGCTAATGGCGCGCCATTAAATGTATTGAAGTGAGTTAAAACGGTGCACAAAAACAAGCAGTTCAACAAAAAGGACATGAACATGAATGCGGCCACCACCTTCCAATACGGTCGCATGATTGCTG
>NZ_JAKLOY010000003.1 GCF_023652955.1 Geomonas sp. Red32
GCCTTTGCGGCCTGATACGCTGAATAGATGCTGGTGGTGGCTTGTGCGCTTGACCACTGGTTAAACGTTGGCCTTCCCGCCTTCCCGTCCATAAAATCAGTCATTCTGACGTAAGGCAAGGAAGGGATAGTTAGCGTCGGTTTGCCTCCCACCTGGCCTATGGTGCCGCCAATGATCTGCAGAGTGTTGGTGCCCTGTTTGCCAGCGTTAAGGGTACCCCCGGTTGCGGAGGAAAAAGTGCCCCAGGCTGGCCCGTTGAAAGCGGCACCAAAGGCCTGGGAGGAAAAGACCAGCAGCAACACAACTATCATCAATAAATTACGCATCTAAATTCCCTCTGTTCAGTGTTACCGGTTCCATGCTCCAGCTGATCGATCCGTCGGCGGCTTTTTCTGCCCGCCACCCCATTTTCATGGTCGCTCCGGAGCCGCCAATATCGGTGTAGACCGCACCGGTAGCGTGGGTGGCAATCGCCAGCAGGAGCTGGTTGCGCTCGGCGGGATCCAGGACAATCCCGGCGGCCTCGATGACTCCGCAGATTTCCTCCTGGACGCTCATCAGCCAGGCGGTACTTACCTTGCTTCCCTTCTGGCCGGTAATGGTGTTTCCGGGGACGAACTGGCCGTCTGGCGTTTCGGTGCGTTGCATGGGGACCTCAGTATTTGATGCAGTACATCAGCGGGAAGTTGCGCGGCCGTGTCTCGCTTCCGCCGAAAGAGGAGGTGTTGTTCGGCGAATGGGTCTGCGCGCCGGTATTCGCCCAGACGGGGGTATCGCGGGTACCGGCCTGCACGTAGTAGAGGTCGTGGTCGACGACATGTACATGGCTGCCAACCTGGTCCCCCTGCCAGCTCCCCATCGCGCGGCCGGGGTCGACCCCGCGGGCGCTCAGGCCGCTCCCGTCCCAACCCCTCACGAACTCCCCGCGGAAGTCGGGAAGATTGAAGGTTGATGCGCCGTCGCCAGCGCCGTAGGTGGTGCCGATCGCGGCGAAGAGCCCGGAGAATTGACTCCGGAGTACCGCTCGGCCGTCGCAGAAAAGCCAGCCGGAAGGTACGCTCGGCATGGCAAAACCGACAACCGCTCCCGGAGGGGTTAGCTGGGCTGCGGTCTGACCGTTTAGCGTGGAAGCGTCGGTGGTCGGCGGGGGCGGCTGGTTCTGGTAGTTGGTCAGCTGGTAGGCGGATCCGGCCCAGCTGACGCCAATGATCTGACCAGCCTGGATATCCCCGGCGGCAAGGGGATCGGAAACGTTCTTGAAAAGCGCGGCCGCCGTCAAGCCGTTCACCTGCAGGGTGACCGGTCCAGTGTTGGTATTGGCCACTTTCAGCCAGATCGGCATCCCCACCACGTTCTGGGTAAGGGGCGGAGTGAGAGAGATCTGGATGACGTTGGCGGTCGAGCTCGTGTCCGGAGCAAAATCGAGAGGGGCAGACCCGTCCTGATCCAGGCCGTCGTGGCGGTGGTTCTGCAGGCCGTTCAGAGTAGCCGCGGTGAGCCGAGTCCCGGGCGACCTGGTCGTCGGATTACCGTCGACGAAGACGGTCTTGCCCGCCATGGCGGCCGCAGGCAAAAGCAAGATGAGCAAGGTGAATAACGCGCGTTTAAACATGTTTTAAACCTCCGTTAAAGGTAAGTGAAATTGAACTGTATGTGTGCCGGTGCGAGGTCCAAAAGCACCTCTTCCAACCCGGGAGATGGAGGGGTGACCGGGGAGGAAACCACCACGATTTCCCAAATCCAAGGAAGCACCGGGTTCTCTTGCGCCATGGTATCTCCCGCCAGCCCCACTCCGGAGGTCAGGTAGGTCCAGGGCTCGTCGTCGATTAGCTCATCGTCGGCGCAAAGCCAATCCGCCATGGCGGTGATGTAGCTCCTGATATAGATCGTGTACCCCATGGCGGCCGCCAGTTTGACGTAGTAGGGCTTCTTGATATCGCCGATAGCTTTGAACTTGGCGTCAACCGCACGTTGGCGCTGCTCGATGGAAGCCCCTGCGGCAGGCACCACCTGGTAAAGGCCTTCCCAGGCCGGTAAAAGGTCCACCGCGGTACCCGGCAGCATCTCTCTCTGCAGCAGGTCAAACCTCGCCTTGGTGCGATCAAGGGCGTTGCCGTAGGCCACCCGCTCGGCATCGGTCAGCATCCAGGGCACCGGAACAAGCTGCTGCAGAATGTCGGCGTGGCTACGTGACATTAATAACTCCCGGACGGATCATCTGGTATGCGGTCGGCTCGACAGGGGCCGCGGGAGCCGTCACCGGAGCATTCCCGTTCCCGCCGCCCAAGGCCAATACCTTAAGACTGTCGGGATAAAGGATCTGCCCGGGGAGGTAGCTCGCAAGAGAGGACGTGATGTCGGCGATCGCCTGGGCAGCGGGATAGTCGGCATCGGTCCGGTTGATGGTGACGTCCTGGAGGAGCACCTCGGGCGCCAGCACGCGAAGGTATTCAACCACATCCGGGCAGAGATCGACGATGTAGCCCCTGACGGTGGCGAGCAGATCAGAACTCGGGATTTCAGAGCCAGTGGTAGCGGCCTTGGCTAGCACGATGAGATCGACGGTGCCGGGCCCCTGCCCTCTGGGTACCGTCCAGGCGTCGGCGATGTCGGAGGAGGCTGCGCGGGCCCAGGTGACGTAATCGTACTTGTTCCCGCCAGCAGGGGGGCGGCGCAGGTTGAAGCGCAGCCGGGCCAGCAGCGATGCATCGGATTCTGAAGGATTGAGGATAATGCCACGGGCGCTCGCCCACTCCTCCAGGCCGTTACGCTCCATGTTGGGTCCGGGCACTATCTGGGTACTGAGGTACTTACCCCGATTTTCCAGCCCCCAGAGTGCCGAAGCAAAGGCCTTGGCCGAGATGTAGTCCGGAGAGCCCTGGGAGACGTCGACGTTCGGATCCTCGTTCAGGAGATCGGTCAGGATATCGTTCAAAATGCTGTCTACTGTGTTATCGAACATCAGATCACCGGTACGAAGGTTTCAAAGGTGACGCGCTTTCCGTCGGCCTGGACGGCGGCGACAAAGATGCGCATGCGGTGGCGGTCGGCGGTCAAGTCGCGGCTGGTAGTGACCTTTATCGACTTGGCCCGTTTACTGTCCAAGAGCCACTGAAGGGCACGCTGGCAGTCGTCCTGGACCAGCTTCTCGCTGCTGGCCGTGTTCTTCAGACGGCCGCGGTTTTTCAGGCCGAAATTCGGATCTCCCCACCAGCTCCCGCGCACGATCCCCAGCGATACGATGATGTTGGTGAGTATCGTGGGGTCGTTTCCCGGGACCTTTTTGAAGGTTCCGTCGGGCTGAGGGACAATGGAGTGCGGCATCACATCTTCTCCAAGGGAAGCGAGGTCGGGAGCTGGTTGGAATCGTTGTGATGGTGGCCGTCGAACTGCTGGCGAATGAGTTCCATGCTTCCCTTGGCGTCGGAGATCCCGCCGGTGGCCACAACCGTCTCGGTGACCTTGAGGGAACCGACAATGGTTACCTTCCCCACGAGCTCGAGCTCCGGAGCCTGCGCGCTGACCTTTTTGGGGCTCACCGCCCGGATCCCATTGGCGCTCAGGTGGACGACGTTTCCGAAGGCGTCGTATACTGCAGTCTCTCCGCTATTGAGATTCGGACGGTAGCGGTTGTCGTCGGAGGCAATCGCCACAATGTAGTTGCCGTTGTAGACGATGACCCCGGTGGCACCCTCCTTGGGCATCGAGGCCAGGCCAAACTGCTGCATGAACTCACGGGCGGCGAACGATTCCCCCACCCGGCCATCCGCTTCAAATAGCCTCACCTTCCCGTTAATCACCTTGGTAAACCTAACCCTGATCATTTGCCCCCCCTGGAAAGCGAACCCGTCTGTTCCACAAGGCCGGGAAGGCCAAGCCTCAGCATGGTATAGGCGCCCCGCTTGTCCCTCTTCAGAGTCCTCCCGGTCACCAGGAAATTACCCCGTATGCCATGTACGGTATCGATGACGGCGGCTAGGCGGTTGATGGTGTAGTTGCGGCCGTTTTGCGAATGCCCCGGCATCTCGTACTCGAGCTTGAAGGAGTCGTGACGCATCTTGTTGAGGATCATCCGGGAGTGGAGGTTTGGACTCTGGCTGTCGTTGTTGTTCACCTGGACAAAGCATTTGTAGAAGGGGAACGACGGGTCAGTCGCCGACCCCTTTGTCTGTACCGTGGTCCCCGCATCGAGCTCCAGCGGATTGGTCAGTTGCTGCTGGCCGATGACGACCACCTTGCTGTAGGCACGGCTGATGTCTTCGTCGACGTCGGCGCTGAGCGCGTTGCCGGTACCGTCCTGGGTGAAAAGGATCTGGTAATCGGGATCCCCGCCGGCGCATGGCTCATCGAAAACGAAGGTCCCGTCCGGGAGCCCGAAAAACATCACGCCCCGGGAGAGCGCATACATCTGTAGGACTTGAAAGACCGTCTGGCCCGGGTAGATTTGGGCGACCTTTTGGGGGACATCGAAAAAAGAAAGGAAATCGGCGGTTCCGCGCCGCCGCCTGCTTTTGAGTTTCCCCTGGAGCTCCGTCTCCCCCACGATCGGGACCCGGCCGATGAAGGGAAGCGCCGGGCGGCCCGTCTTGATGTTGGCCTGGATCAACATTTGGGCCAGCTGCTTGATGGTCTTCCCCTGGACGCTTACGAACTCTTCGCAGTAAGCATCGACCACAATTCCCATCAGGTCGCGGCCGCCAACCGTCAGGGTACGGCCCTGCTTGTCGCAATGGCGGTGCCGTTTGTCGACGATGCCGGTCAGAGCAAGCTCCCCATTCACAAACAGCTTGCAGGCAGCGCCCTTTTGGATCTCTACCTCAGGGTTGGCGAGCTCGAGGGTAAAGGCGTGATCGGCGCAGTAAAGATCTGCATCGACCTGGTAGGAAAGAAAGTTCCGGATGCTGGTGGTTCCAATGCGAAGCTCGATCTGGTCAGACATAGATCTTCACCTCCCCCTGCACGGCGCTGGCCCAAGGGATCCGGTTGATCCGGGTGATCTGCTCCGCCTGGCTGTAGGGAAGCCCGTATCGGAGACAGATCACGTGCAGCGGCGTGGGCTGGTCGACCTGAATGGCCACCATACGGGGAGCCTCAAGCTTTACCGTGTACACGTGCTCGAGGAGCTGGCGCGCCATCGTCTTCAGGGTCTTCATAGACCGGTTGTCCTGGATCACCGCCTGAATCGAAGATCTTGCGTCGGCCAGGGACGATTCCAGCTCGAGCACGTTGGCCACCGGAGTCACTTCAGGGGGGGGAGTATAGTTCCCCATGGTGTCGAAGGCCGGGGGCTGGGCAGCCAAGGTCTCCCGGCGGTTCTGGTCATCTGCATAGCTGTAAGCCGCCTCCAGCGCCAGGCGCTGTGCGTGGGCAATCCGGACATGCTTGAGGCAGAAGAGATTTGCCGGGGTTGCGGGCAGCTTCCCAAGCTCCGCCTCGAGGGCGCCGAAGGCGGCGGAAAGGCTGCTGGTAACCCGGGCGGGAAACTGGCGAAGCGAGGTAAAGAGTGCGGCTTCCCGTTCCACCATGCGGGTGATGGTGCCCAGGATCTTTCCCGGGAGGTCAGCGGTGTAGTTGATGGTGGCCACCAGGCTGTTGGTCGGCTGGGTTACCTCAGTGGCAAGGGTCTCGAACTGGGCCAGACGGCTCTGAAGTCCCCGGGCAAACTGGCGCGCCGGCGCGGAAATCTGGCCGCCGATTTCCGCCAGCAAGGACGTCGACGGGATATCGGTGGGGAACGGCGGGTTGTAGCCAAAAATCCCGACTATATCCGTGGTCAGGTCTACAGCCTGCTCGTCCTGGGAGTTCAAAAAGGTTATCTCCACGGACTGATCGACGTCCGCAAGGATGGTGATTTCGAGGGTTTTCCGGCGCTGCTCCAGGAAGGTGATGTCGACCTCGGCGCAGCGCTGGCGATCGTCGGCCCGAACCGACACCGTAGTTACATATCCTTTGAGGGTGCCGTAAACCGGATGAACCAGTTCGTCGAGCCCGGCGTGGTCCATGGCAAGGCTGTTGATCAGATTCACGTGGTCGTCGTAGTTGTCCTGGTCCCCATCGTAGAAGTAGCAGCGGATCTTGACCGGTCTCACCTTCTGCCCCATCTTCTCCAGGTCGGCACCGTCGACGTAGGGATATTCGTAGGTGGCCACAGCCACCTCGAAGGTATCCTCGATGGTCTCCATCTGGAGCTCGAAGCCGTTGAGGTATCCAGTTTCGATATCCGCCATTACGGCCCCTCCTGGAAGAACTTGCCGCGGCGCAGACCGACCTGGGCGGAGGTGTTCATGTCGTTGGAGCGGGCTATCACCCGGCCATTAGAGTCGATGTGGAGATCGAGCTTGATCTCCTGCTTGTCGCGCCGGCGGCCGCCGATCCCCATCACCTCGTACTCCCGGGAAAGGCGTGAGAAGGTTTGGCTGCTCCACCCGTTTTCCCTGGCAGCATTGCTGATCAGCATGCTCAGCGGTATGCCCGCAACGGCACCAAACGTAGCCGCCCCGCCGCCGATCGCTGCCCAGGGGAGCGCCTTGGCAGCGGCCGGAATGGGGAGGGGAGCTGCCGGGGCGCTGGGGAAGTTGCCGGGCCAGTTGGTGACAAAAACCGGGGTGACCCCGGTGGCAGCCTGAATTGCTTTGCCTTCAGCTATGCCGACACCGGTCCCCAGGAGCCCACGGAGGCCTACCTGGCTGAGAACCTTGCGGCCGTAGCCGCCGGCCTTCACGAGATTCCAGATGCCATATCCGCCTAAAGCGGCAGCCGTGGCCGCTATCCCTCCGTTGAGAACGTCGGTGGCAACCGGATGGCGCTCGGCAAACTTCCCGATCGCATCGGCCGCGTCGTTGGCCCGCTTGGTGATCTCGGTCAGCGGGACCAGCCACGGCTCGAAGATGCTGGCCGCGCTACTCTTCATGGTCCCCTGCAGGGCCGTGACGTTCCTGTTGAGGCCCGACAGGCTGACGGTCAGTTTGTCTTCGGCGCTCGCCACCTCAACGGTCTTCTGCTTGACAAACTCCCAGCTGCCGGTTCCTTTGCTCATCAGGGCCAGGGCACCCAACCCACCCTGCTCCCCGAAAATTTTCTCCAGGATGAACATGCGCTGCTTGGTGTTGTAGCTTCCAAGCGAGGTACGCAGGTTCTTGATGATCTGCTCCTGGGGGAGCATCTCGCCCTTCTTATCCCAGAAGTCGAGACGAGCCTTTCCTTTCCCGACCAGGTCTTTATTGACGGCATCCAGGACCTTCCGGGTGATCCTCGAGGCGCCGGTCAGGCGCTGCCAGAAATCTTTGAGATGGGTACCTGCCATGCTTCCCAGCTGCCCCTGCTCCCCGAGGACGGCCAGCTCGGTAAGCATGTCTTCCCAGGGCACCTTGTAGGCCGCGGCGACCGGGGCCGCATAGGGAAGGGCGGCATTGAGATCGGGGAGCTTCATGCGGCCGCTCATTACGTGCCGCTGAATGATGTCGGCGACCTGGCCGTACTCGTTGGACTTGAGGTGGTAAGGGATGCCGACGTTCAGCATGGCATCGCTGGCCTCGTCCGGAGTCCCCTTGGTAATGGTGGCGAGCACCATGGCCGCGCGGCCCGCGCCCTTGCCGACCACCTCGTTGAAATCGAGGCCCGATTCCAGAAGCTTGTTCTGGACGTGAGTCACGTCAATCGCCGAGAAGGGGGTGATCTTCTGAACGTCGTTGGCGGTTCTTCGGACCTCCTGGAGCTCCTTGGCCAGGGTGGCGGCGTTCTTTCCGGAACGCATGAGGTTCATCTCGACGTCCTTGAGACTCTCCTGCATGTCGGCCGCGCTGGCGACGCCAGGCTTGATCTTGTCGAGGGTGTACTTGGCGATAGCGATGGACTTGAGGCCGCGGGTGAGATGGCGCTCCATGGCGTCGAAGTCCCGGACCACCTGCTTGGTCGAGTCCCCCATGGACAAAATGTTGCGCCGAGCGGCGTTCAGCCCGCTCGACATCATGTCCACCATGGTAAGTTGTAGCGCCAGCTTCAATTCGCGGTTCATTACCCTTTTCCTTTAGCCTGCGGCCGCTTTTTGCGGATTACCCGCGTCCCTTCGTCCTTGTCGGGCTTCATCAGCTCGGCGTAGGCCTTATCCCACCCTCTCACCTCTCCCCGGCTCATGGCCCGGATTTCTTTTGTTCCGAACCCGAGTTTTTTCAGGAGGATGATGTCCTTCCGGAAGGGTCGCAATTTTTTTTCGAAATTCCGCCCTCCTGGCTTCGAGCTCGTCGGTTTTGGCCATCAGATAGAGCCCGTCGGCAGGATCAAGATCCAGGATCATCTCGGGGGTGACGTTTACCCCTTCAATCTTTACCCGAGCCGATATGACGGCGGCCTGGAAGTAGGAACCGACTTTCATCCTGGCGGCATCGAGCTCGAGGTCGTTGAGCACGACGAAGGTATGCTCCATGGTCTCTTCCTGGAGCACGAAGTCGCGGACGATCTTGTGGATCTCCTCGTCGTCCACCACCAGGGTTACGATCATCCCCTTTGGAAAGGTGCATTTCTCGGTGAGCATTATTCCACCACCCTCTTGTTGGCCTTGAAGTCGTGGCGGACGATTGACCCGTTCTCCTCATCGTAGGTCACCTCTCCGCGGTCGGTATGGGTGCAGCCGAGGTATTGGATGCGGGTACCATCCTCGTAGATGATGGTGATGGTGACGTCCTCCAGGCTGGAAAAATCCGGCTCTGCCACCCCTTCCTCGATACCCCAATCGAAGCCAACGGTCGGCCGTTTTAAGAGGCGGAGGGATCCGGTTCGATGCATAAAGTTCTGAGGCTTGTGGCTGGAGATCTTCCCCTCGTAGACCTTGACGACATTGTCAGAGTAGTCGGTCCCGTCAACCTCGATATAGACAATGGAAATACTGGACATGGTTTTAACCTCGCTTTAAAGCCGGTTTAAAGGATCAGGGTGATGGTCTCGTCCAGGATATGAAGCCCGGGGACCACGCCGGCGGGGATGCTGACTTCGAACCAGCCGGCGGGGCGGTCGGAAGGGTTTGCCGTCACGGTCAACAGCGGCTTGTGCTGGTCGACGTCCATCAGGATCTCGGGCTGCTCCATCTGCTTGAGCTTGGCGTAGATCTGGTCCCGGAAAGCGGCCGCGCGTCTGGCGGTCGACTTGGGCGGTTTGCGTATAGTCCGGACCACGTCCCGAACGTAGTCGAGGGTAGCCATGGTGGTGTCGTCCAGGAGCGTGTCGTCCGGGTTGCCGCTGCTGTCCAGGACGTAGTTGGTGATGGCCCGGACGATACGGATGGCGCCGTCGGGAGAGACCTCGATCGGAGTGACCCCGTTGTGGAGGCAGGTTTCCTGCTCGGTCCGGGAGAGGCGGTCAGCGATCGCCGGGGTACCGAGGCCGATGATTTCCATCCCGTCGAGGGGCATGGAAGGATCGTCCACCGAGGCGCGGACGCCGGCAAAGGCTGCAGCGACTTCGCAGGAAAGGCTCGGGCAGCCGCGGAAGTAGGGGGTACCGCTCCGCTCGAAGTTGACGCCCGCGGCCAGGGTGGTTACTCCGGCCAGTGCTCCGGAGACGCTGTAGTAGAACCGGCTGCCGCGCTGCTCGATCTTGCCGGAGACCTGATCGACGTGCTCTTTCAGCCGCGGCAAGTTACCGCTGTCGGCAAACTGGCTGCAGATGATCTGGTACCGGGTCGAGAAAACGGCGGTCAGAGCGTCGGTCAGATCGGGATCCACCGCGCCGTTGTGCATGGCGGTCACGGTGGCAGTGATGCCGGCGGCATCGGACTCAAAAGCGATCGGGATGGTGTTCCCCACAGTTCCACCGTTTTTAGCGGTGAAGGTGAGCGTGCCGGCGTTGTCCGCAACGGTTACCGGGCAACCGGCGTAGGCGGCCACCATAGTGGCAAGTGCCGCGGAAACGTCGGAGGCGGTATCTCCGGAGGATGTGCCCACTTCGAAGACCAGGTTACCGATCTTCAGCCTCGAGGCGGCCGTGGAGGTGGCGGGCCCCTCGATCGCAACCGAGCCGGTCGCCTTGGTGGCGGTGGCGGCATCGTCGACCGCAAGAACGGTAAGATCGATGAGCGGGTTGTTGCGGATGGCGATAGTGGCCATCAGGTGGGCCGGGGATCCGAAGCCAAAATAGGCACCGGCCTGGGGAGCGCTGTAGACCTGGGTGGGGACCAGGGCGGCCACGGTACCGGCGGCAAGGCGCTGCGCCAAGATCAGCACGCGCCAGGCGTTGGCGGGGAGGCTGGAAGCCCCCTGGGCGGTATTGAACCCGGCGTACACCCCGGGCTTGCGGGTCGTTGCGGGAAGGTTGTTGTACATTATTTTGCTCCTTCACTGGCGCCGGCATTGTCCTGCGCCTTCTTCTGGGCTTTGCCCGGAACCTCGGGGGAGGGCTCCGGAGCGGTTTCCGCTTTCACTTCCAGCAAGGACCCGTCGCGGAGCAGCCGCCGGTAAAAGGCGGTGTTCGGGACGCTCACGCCCTCGTTGTCATCGGTGATGTAGGTCCGGTGGTTGTTTTCCATCGGGCACTTGAGGCCCGGTGCTGCTTTAACTTTCAGTTGTTCAGCCATGTCAGGCCTCCTAGATGATGGTTTCGTCCGACGCCGCCGGGGCAGCTCGTCCGTCGAGGAAGTAATCGACCGCGACGCCGATCAGGTCGGGTGCGTCGGCTTCCGGATCGTCGCCGGCCCACTCGAAGTAGGTGGCAAACTCGAGGTTGTAAACGATCTTGTTTTCTCCCCACAATTCGGTGGATGTTTCGTCCTGGAACCCCCGGGGAAGGATACCGGCGATATCCAGTCCCAGCTTCTGCCGGTAAAGCTTTTGGGTAATGCCCATCAAGAGCGGGTTGATCCCTTTGCGGCGGTCTTCTTCGCTTTTAGCGCTGGAAAACAGCACCAGAGCGTGAAGCACTACGTGCGTTCTGACCTTTCTGGGGCCAAGGATTTCATGACGGCCCCGCACGATCGCGACGGTCAGCGCCACGGTCGCGAAGATGTTTCGCATGTCCCTTTGGACGGCGGTCTTCCGGATCTGAGTAAACTGATCCTTCAGGAACTTCTCTGCTGCCTCCTCGATCTGGGTAAGGTCGGTAACCGGAGTCGCCATCACAGGCCTCTAAGCGAGTTGCGGGTGAAGCGGCGATCGCTGCTGATAACCTCGGGACTCCCGGTGGCCACCGCCGCGGGAACCGGCTGGACGCCCAGGGTGATCTCGCCGCGTGAGATGGCGGAAAGGGTCTTCACCGCGTTGTCGTAGACCTTCTGGCGGTTCTCCGGGACGTTTTCCCGACGGCTGAAGAGGTGGTAAACGGCGATGCCCAGATCGAGGGACTTAACGAACGGTGGCACGGTGGTGAAAGGAACCTCGCAGCGGCGGCCACAGTAGCCGTCAACCAGCGACGAAGCTCCCTCAAGGGCTTCGGTTATGGCGGCGGCGCCAGTAGTGGCGGCTGCCGCTTCCTCGGGTGTGAGGGCGGAAAGCGATGCGCCGTTCCATGCCGCGGTGACCATGTCCGGAGTCACGTCGACCGGGTCGTCGATGACCAGCTGCAGAAGAACGTCCCAGGGGACTTTCGTCAGGATGTCGTTAAGCGCGTTATACATGCTCGAGCCCTCTTGATGCGGCGGCGGCCGGGGCCGCCGCCGGTAGGTTCACTTACGCCGGGTGCAGCTGGTGAGCGCCCTGGGGGCAGCCGAGTAGGGGGCGAAGCTGATGGTCCGGTAATCGGTACCGAGGTCGTTGGCGCCCGAGAAGGTGGAACCCACCCAGGTCTGCTTGCTGTCCTGGTACCATTTCACGTTGACCGGGGCGCCGGTCGAGTCCACCACGGCGAGCTCGTGATGGAGATAGCCGTAGGCGGTGTAGGCCTTGAACACGGCCTTGGTGCCGGTGACGGTATCGCACCGGGAGGTGGCCGGTGTGGCGCCGGAAGCGCGAAGCCCCTGGACAGGTGCCAGGTTGCGATCGCGGGGGAGGATCCCGTTGGGGGAGGCAATGGCGATCGCCGCGTAGATCAGGGTTGCCATGACGGCAAAGAAAACGAACTTTTTGTTTTTCATGCGGGTTACTCCTTCTCGGCCGGCGGCGGCTCGAGCTCGGCGCGGCGCTTGGCGATGGCGTCCAGGACGGTCTTACGGTCTTCGCCCAGAGCGAGCTGCTCGAGATCGCCGGTGGTGGCAGCGGCGGTCACCAGGGCGATGGTGTCGGTGACGTTGGGCCTTTTCCCGGGAGCATCGGGGGCGGAGGCTGCGGGGACTACCGGGGTATCCTCGACGATCTCCACCACCAGCATCGGGTCGCGCTTGAGCTGCTCGACCTGCGCGGGGGTGAAGGTGCCGTCCGGCCAGACTTTCAGGCCGGAATGCTCCTGGCCGCAGCGGCGGAAGCCGTCTTTCTTGGAAAGGATCTTGATCTGGGGCATCGTTCAGCTCCTTATTACTGCAGCCAGGGGACGACGAGAACGTCGACCAGGTCGCGGTTGGTGTTGGAGGCACCGTTGGCCAAGCGCTCGGCCTTGATGCACTCGTTGGCGTATTCGCGGTTGGAGGGGCCGCAGACCAGCAGGTTGGGCAGGATTCCCAGGGGGCGCCCCTCGTCGCTCTTGAAGGCGCTCATGCGGTCGTAGGCTTCGTTGAAGGTTGCCGGCACCAGGTCGTCCTGGACGCCAAAGGCCTGCTGCCAGAAACCGAAGCCGACGTTGACCCTGGCATCGATGCCGTAGCGGTATTCCTTACGCATGAAGACCGACTCGTCCTCGGGACGGGTCATGGCGGTGAACTGGTACTCCCGGCGCTTCTGGAAGATGATCGGCTTGAGGGGGCGGCGGGTATCGAGCAGGAACCAGGGGTTCTTGCTGCCGGTGATGACGTTGGTCACGCTCGAGGTAGTGCCGTCGCTGTTCCTCACCGGATGGTCGCTGTCGAAGTAGTACTGGCCGTCGTAGCAGAGGGAGGCAAACCCCAAGGCCAGCAGCCCGAAGACGAGCTCGTCGGGATGCGTCTTGGCGGCAAAACCCATTTCCTGGAACATGGGGTTGTAGATGCCGTAGGTGTCGTCCTCGATTTCGTTACGGCCAACGGCGATGGTGGACTCGAAATCCTTGTTCTTGATGGTGTAGTCGTGGGCCTCGAGTATTTTGATGACGCGGTCCCCGAGCCACTCACGAAGTCGCGGGAACTGGCCCAGCCAGGCGTATTTTTCGAGCGTCGTGGTCGACGTCACCATGGTGGCGACCTTTTCCCAATAGGCCGGAGTATCGCGGAAACCGGTGTTGAAGGCGGCTTTAAAGCCGGTGAAAAGAACCTGAAGGTTCGCGCTGTTGACGATCATCTTGAGCTCCTTTTAGTAGAACATGATCCAGACGCCGGTATCCTCGACGTCTACGATCTTGCCGGCAATCGGGCGTGCGCCCCCGCCGTTGGTTTTGGCCACGGTCTGGTCGTCAACTACATAGCAGTCGTCGCCGATCTGGGCGATGGTGATCTGGTCTGCGCCGTCGGAGTTGGCGAAGCGGAAGGAACGCTTGTCGACCTTGACGGAGAGGGCGCCGTCGCCGCCGGCGGAGTTGTCGACGTATTCCTGGGCGCAGCCGTCGGCGATGAGGGTGTTGTCCGCAGAGCCCGGAACGGCGTAGCCGGCCGCGTTGAGACAAATGAGGGCCCCGGCATAGATGACTTTGCCGGCGCCTACTGCCCGGGCAAATTCGACACTTTCGCGGCGGGGGGTGGGACGGTCTTTCGTGAGTGCTGCCATTGCTTTCTCCTTCTAACGTTATGGGTGAGGGTTACTCGTCCTTGGCCTTGTGGTAGTCTTCTGCGGAAATTCCGAACTTTTCGCAGAACTTTCTCTCCTCGGTGTTGAGCGCGTAATTACGCCCTTTGTTCGGGTCCTCATCGTCCAGCTTGGACGGGTCGCCGATGACGGGGGCGGCCTTGGCAAACTCCTTGAATTTTTCCAGGCCCCCTTCCTGCCGGCACATGGCGATGTAGAAGTCTTTGGTGGCCGGAACGATCTTGCCCGCCTTGAGGGCGGCGTCGATCTCAGCGTTAAGGGCGGTTTCCAACTCGGCCTTGTAGCGCTCCTGGAGCTGCTGCTCGGCGTTGGTGGCCCGGCCGAGGACCGCGTCGTAGTCGCCGCGGGGGACGAAGAGGGCAAGGTCGGGTGCCTGCGCACGGTTGAGGGCGAGAGCCAGATCGGTCTTCATGGTGGTGACGTGGTTAAGGGCCACGTCTTCGGTGGTCGTCTCGGGGAGCCCGAGGACGACAAGCAACTTTTTAAGCATGGATTCTTTCTCCTCTCCTTCATGGTTAAGGGCAGTGACTTCCAGGTTTGGTTTGTTGGTGAGGCCCACCGAAGCGATCCCCAGGATGTTATTGTTGGTTCTGTCGTAGATAAAAACGGGAGAGTAGTAGCGATACTCCCGGTTCATGACCATTTCATGCCCTTTCGGATTCCAATCAAGGGTGGCCCAGATGGAGCCGTCCGCTTTGGCGGTCAGTTGTTTTCCCCAAGCAACCGCGGGGGCCGCTTCCCCTTTGGGTGCCTTAAGGTGGGTGGAGTGCTCGATGTCTACCGGGAAGTCGCGGCCCTCCGTGGTAAAGGAATCTACTACCCGCTGCGGAAACGGATTGTTCCACTTGCGCCCGTCACGGCCTTTTACCACCTTCCCGGGAGGAATAAGCATCAGCTGGATGGGAGGGGCGCCAGCACCGGCAACGGCCGGCATTTCAAAATTGAGGGCAAAACGTTCCTTCATGCGGTCTCCTTAGACAAGCTTTGTGCTCAGGTAGTTGGCCAGGGTCATCAGCTCGATCTGGGTCTGGTTTGCCTCGATGTCATGGAGGTGATCGGTCTCGTCGGCCAGGATGCCCTCCAGGAGACGGCGGGTATCGTCGTCCTTCAGTTCCCGGCAGAGTTCGATGGTCTCGTTGTAGGCCTGTCGGGCATTGATTTCGGACTCGCCGTCGAGCGTGAACATCTGGGGAACGTTCTCGCCAATCTGGACCAGGTTGAGCCGCCCCACAACCGGGACCCCCTCCAGGAGGAGGATCCGCTGGATCAGAAGGTGAAAATGTTTTCCCTCATCCTCCTTGCGTTCCTGGATGATGCTGGCCAGGCCCATCAGTTCCCAGTTCTCTGCCATAGCCTGGTGAACTGAGTACTGGTTGTAGGCGGTCAGCTCCTCGATTAGGCGGGCGTTTAGCGCCTCGATTATCTGCGGGTGTCCTTTCATCCCTTTTCTCCTCCCCTTACCTACGGTGCCCGCACCGTACTACATCTTTCTGCAGGCATCATTTACACGGGTGTAAATTCCGTCTGGCATTCAAAATGAAACCGTCTTTAAACCGCCTTTAAATTCCTTTTCAACGGGCGGCCAGCCTCCTGGTCGACCAACCCCATCCCCAAAACGGCTACAGGGCAAATTTGGAGCTCAAACTACCGCCTTCCCTCCGCGGTATCGGAGATCCTCAGATAAAGAATCTGAAGGATCATCTCCCGGTCCCTATCGGCGAGCCGCATTCCCTCTCCTTCGTTCATGGCCAGGTAGGGGCGGGGGGGGATCTTTGTCTTGAGCCCTCGTCCGGTCATGCCGCCAAACTGGTGAATGGCGGCGTAAGGAATATGGGCGCCGACTCCGATCGTCACGGACACGTCGTTGGCCTGGTAGTGGATCGCCTGCAGAAGATGTTTCTTCTCCTGCAGGATCATCTTGGCAGTGAGGTATTTGGTACCTGCCTTGGAAAGGTAGCCGCTTTTCTTGGTGCGTTTTCCCTTCCCGAGCCGGATCAGCAGAGTGGCCGCCGAAAGCCTTTGCCACCTGTGCCCCTCCGGATCGCTTTCCTTGGCAAAGTTTTCCAGGACCCTCCGCTCGTAGGCCTGACCGATCTCTTCCATGATGGGGCGGCTGTGGCCAGTAACATGAAGCAGAGCCTGGAAGGCGCGCTGTACTTCGCGGTCGTCGATGGTGGCCTTGAAGGTTTCGCCCATTAGCTTTTTGCCTTCCGGAAGGACTCGACACGGTTCCCTTTGAGCCGTAAGTGGTATTGAAGCCCCTCATGGTCCCATTTGAACTGAATACTCTTCCCTCTCCTTCCTTCGTTGACGATCCGGGTGATCATCCGGTAATCCTCGATCCCCATGGTTTCATCGAGCCGGGAGCGATCAATCCAGATCGTCTGCCGGTCCAAGGAGAGCGCTTTTTGGGCTTCCTCGGTCAGTACCGCCACCGGGAATTCCCCTTCGATCCGCCCACGGGCGAACCGGGCAAATGCGGGGCCGCCCAGGTGCTCTTTCATCCAGGCCCGCGAGATGTCCCGGGGAAGCGTGTCGAACTTGTCCGAAAGCACCCGGTAATCCCGCCCGGCCGCCTTACCGACGTTGTAGCCAAAGCCCGGATCGATGCCGTTGGGATAGTCCTTGGTCTCCCCGGTAACCTTATTGGTCCACTCCTTGGTGCCGTCCTGTGGCGCTGTTCCTTTCCCCCCCTTGGCAGCCTCGGCAAAGTCGGAGCGGTCGGCCCGGACCGCCCGGCAGTGGCAGTGCCAGGCGCAGGGGGGATAGTGGGAGTCCCACCAAGGGTCGGTGATCGGCAGCGTGGTCCCGCTCCAGGAGACATGCAGAGGGCGGGGATGGGCCACACCGTCGGCGTGGACATATGTCAGGTACTCGGTTCCGGATGCCTCGAACTGCTGCCACCGCCCGGCTTGGTAGGCGGAGGTGATGTTGGTGTCCCATATCAGTTCACTGCGCCAGTTCCGGCCGCCGTTGTAGCTCCACCCGTGCTTGGCCACGATCTGGTCGAACTGCTCCCTGAATTGCTTGAGTGAAAGCTGGCCGTCGATCGACTTCTGCACCGCGCTCCGGAAGTCGGCCAGGAGGTCGGCCTTATAGGCTCCAGCCACCATGAACCCCTTTGCGTGCTGGTCGTCCATCATGTCGTGCCAGGCCGCGGTCGGGATGTTGAGCTTGTCCCGGAAGAAGCTGCCGGCCTCGGCAAAGGGGAGCTTAAAAACGGCGTCGAACTCGCTCTTGTTCACTAGCCGTTCTCCGCGTCAATCCTGCCGGCCATGCGCGAGCGGAGCAACTCTTCGGCGATCACCTGGGCAAGGCTTTCGGTGCTCATTTCGGGGAAGGCGTCAGCGATGGTGTCGGCGAGCTCCTCGAGGGCGTTTGCTTCGTCGGCGGCTCTCCGGAGAAGCTCAACGAAGGAGGTGACGCTGGGATCCGCCACATTGGCCAGCTTGTCCCTCAGAAGCTGCTCGGTCCGGTTGGCGCCGTCGCCGGTTTCCCGGTTCATCGCCTCGCCTTTCGGCGCGGGTTTAACCGCGACTCCTGAGGCCGCTTCGGCGGCGTCAGTTTCCTGAGCGGGGAGGCCCACCGAAACGATGTCGCCCTGCTGGAAACCGTATTCGCGCTCGAAGTAGGCGGGGCTGAACCTGATGCCGCAGTTCTTCGAGAGGTTTCCGTCCCGCTCGCTTTTTTTGACGCCGTCATCCGGTTCCGCGGTGACAAAGACGATCCGGGGGTAATGTTCCTGGGGGCCAAAGTTGAGATCCACCCAGGGCCTGACTAGGTCGCGGTTAAGAGTGTCGGCCAGCTGGATGGCGTCGGAGTCCCGGATATCGTTCCTGACCTCGTCGTGGACCAACGCCTGGCTTTGTGAGGACCCGTCGTCGGCGGTCATGGTCTGGCCGAGGATTGCCTTGGACACCTGCTTGTCAAGCCACTCGGCGGCACTGGCGAAGAGCCGCTCGCCTCCGGCGGTTTTCATGGCATCGACGAACTCGATCTCCATGTTCTTCGGGAGGATGGCGGCGGCGTCGGAGGCAATGTTGGCGACGGCCATTTTCAGCTTCTGCTGGTCCTCGGGAGTCGCGGCCAGGTCGTAGCGGCCAAGGCGCAGCGGCATTCCAAAAATCTCAATGAACTGGATCCAGTCCTTGACCGTGTAGTTCTTGAAAAGGAAGCTCCAGGCCACCAACCGGGCGAGGCCGCCGCGCAGCGGAATGCCGCATTTGATGCGCGGGTAGTGGACGATGAACTTGTAAGGCTCGAGCGGGATACCAAAGGCGGGGTCCTTGATGTCGCGCAGCCGAATCTCCGCCCTGGTCACGATGTCAAACTGGAAAAATTTGGGGTCGCGCCACTTGAACTCGCGGGGATTCCATTTGGCGCCGCGGTCCCACATGATTTCCGAGACGCTGTAGCCTTTGCCAAGGGCATCCATTTGGTCCTCGAGGAGCACCCGGAAAAACGCGTTCTTAATCACCGTCTCGTTGAACTCCTCGGCGATCTCCTTGCTTTTGGCGTCCTGGTCATCGCCGGGCTCGATGGAAACCGGAAGCTGAACCACGGCCCGTTTTCGGGTCCCCAGTTGGGCGGCGTAGTGGAGATCCTTTTCCTCCATCTCCTCGGCCAGAGCTAGCTGCTCGTAGCCGTAGCCGGTCGCGGCGTTCTGAAGAATGGCGGTAAGGGAGGCCGGGGTGAGCCCCATGGAGACTGCATCGCTCCAGATAGTCCGGAGGCCGGTAAGGGTGGGAGCTGCCAGCTCCTGGGTGAGCTGGGCCTTCTGGACCGGCTTATTGTAGGCGTCGTAAAGGGTGATCTCTGCCATTACCAGGCTCCTGAAATGCGGCCGAAGCCGGCAGTGCAGCGAATGTCGCGGGGGAGATCGTCGCCGTTCTTGTCTTTCGTTCTCACCGCCTCGTAATCGTAGGTGTAGACGTCCATCCGGGTGGCGGAGACCGCCATGGCCAGGCCGATTGCGGCGTCGCCGTGACGTTTACCTCCATCAGAGCCTTTGGTGCGGTCGGTGTCGGGAACCTTGGCAACGCCTTTGATCATCTTCACCGCCCGGTAGTCGTCGACGTGGTCGGCGTCCTGGGGAAGGTCGAGGATCCCGTCGTCGAAGAACTGCTTGAAGCGCGGCATTTCCTCCCGGTACCAGGACTCGGAGAGCATGACGGCCTCCACCAGGCTGCCGTACTTCTGGACGGCGCGCTCGGCTAGGTACTGACCGTTGCCCCGTCCGTCAAGTTTTGCTCCGGAGAAGCGCGGCAGCCGGTCCAGAATGTAGAAGAGGATCAGCTCCTGCTCCCGGAAGGGTACGTTGCGAAGCTCCACACAAAAGGGGACCCGGTACCGCAAGTCGGCCAGCTGGGTCAACGGAAAGAGCACGGTTAAGTCACCGGTGCGGCCGAAGTCCTCGCCGAGGAAGTGGGCTCTTTTCGGGTCGAGCTTGATAAGCTGAGGAAGTAGTTGCTCCTTGCACCAGTCGAGGGCCTCGGCCTGCCTGATGTGGTCGGGCAGAAGGGCAAAATCGTTGGAGCACTCCCATCTGAGTACCGGTATGTCGGGGCGCATGCAGCGCTCGATGACGGCCCGGGAAAGGTAGACACCGCTCCCCTGGGAGGGGATAACATCGAGTTCCTCATCGGCGGCCTGGCCGTAGAAGGAGTAGACTCCCTGCATCCAGGACTCCTGCTCCTTGGCCGTCCATTCCTTTCCGAGTCGAAGGCAAACCCGCTGGTAAAGCCCCTGATCTACGGCCTCCTTGAACTCGACCCGCTGGACGCTCCCCTTGCGTTTGGCCGAGCGGATTTCCTGGATCAGCTCGTTGAAGGGGTTGTCCTCGCCGTCATGGGTGCTGATCACGCGGACCTTGCCACCCCAGATCAGGAGGGCCATGGCCGCCTTCAGGAGCTCGTCAAGCTTTTCATGGAAAGCGGCCTCGTCGATTACCACCACCCCCTGCTTGCCGCGCAGGTTGGCCGGGCGGGAGGAGAGTGCCACCACCCTGTGCCCCGACTCGGGGAACTTGATGGTGTAAGTTTTGATGTGCTTGTCCTCGGAATCCTCAAGCCACAGCCCCTCTTCCACTTCGGTGGCGATCTTGTTGAACGCCTTGGCCCACATGCCCACCGCCTCGATAAACTCGATGGCCATGTCCTGGTTGTAGCCGATGTAGTAGACGTTCATCCCGCCGGCGGCCTTTTCGGCGGCGGCGATCAGCACGTCGTCGGCAGCTTCCGCCCAGGTGAGGCCGGTACGCCGGCTTTTCTCTATCACCTTCAGCTGGGAGTCGTCGGCCACCCACTTTTGCTGGTAGGGGAGAAAGACCGGAGGAGGCGCCGCGGAGCTCGCGGTATTCGGAATGACGGGATCGATCATGCGGAGATCCCCAGGATTTCGCGGCGGATGCTGCTGATGGTGTCGGCGGAGATGCCGCCCTTCTTAGCGACCTCTGCCGCTCTCTTGGCCGCGTCCTCCAGTGCTTGTCTCCGGATCTCGGATTCTCGCTTGATGTTGATCATCGCCCCCTGCTCGAGGCGCTGGGTGGCGAGGGCAAGGGCCTTGACCTGGTCGATGGTGCTCGCCAGTGTTTCCGGGTCGGAGAGGTCGGCGTCCTGGATCTTCAGGGTGAGGTCGAAGGCCAGCGTCCTGAGTATCTCGTTGATCAAAAGCCCCATTTGCCCCTGGGGAGCGGCGCCGACCTTGGAGATGAACATGTCGGCGACGTCCCGGGACTGGCGGAGTTTCTCGCCGACGTCCGCCATCCGGAGCGCGTACCGGTTGACGGCGCTCTTGCTCACCCGTTCGTCGTGGCCACCGGCCTCAAGCAGCTCGTTGATATGGGCTGTGAGCTCCAGCTGGGAAACGCGCGGATCCTGGAGGAGTTCCTGCAGGCGGTTCTTGATGTCGGGCGGCAGCTGCTCGATGGTGGACGGCTTGGGCATTGGGTCAGCTCCGCGGGCTTGGGCGGTCGACGCCGGGGACGGTGGAGCGGCCGTTGGCTACGTCGATGCCACGCTGGGTCAGGGTGGCGACGTAGTACCCCATGACTTCTTCGAGGGTCAGCAGCCCCTGCTCCTTCAACCAGGTCAACTCGGTTTTGATAACGTCGCGGCTCACGTTGTGGCCAAAGCGGGTGACCACCGTGTGCAGGATGGACTCGTTGAGCTCGTATCCGGGCGACTGCTCGAGGGCTCGCACCAGGATAAGCCTAAGGTTCGAACTGATTACATTTGCCCAGTTGCTCATTGCTTCACTCCGTGATCCAGAAGGTAATTGTTCATCATGGCGGTAACGTTGGTGAGGCTCGGCATTGCGCCGGCTATCTCGCTGACCTCGCTCTGCAGGTTGGCTACCTGCTCTCTGAAGAGATCCATCTTCTTGTAGAGCGCCTCGATGTCACGAACGGTGGGAAGGTGTTTAAGGTCCGTTTCAACGCGGGTTAAAAGGAGCTGGTAGGAGATGAAATCCTTGGCCTGCCCTTCCTGTCGGGCCGCTAGCTCCGCGTGCTTTGAACAGGAGCTGTTCGGCAGGTTTTCCACCCTGGCGGCCAGCATGGCCACCTTTTCACCCAGAGTCCCGATGGTGGCCGTGAGTTTTTCCCGCTCGGCCTTGGCGGCGGCCAGTTCTTTCTGCTCCGCCTCCACCTTCTGTTTTTCGAAGGCGGCAAACCTTGCCTTAATCACGCGCTCCCGGGTGTTCCACCAGGAATGGACGATGGCCGCCACGGAAAGGGCTGTGCTGATAATGAGGTGCCACTTGGCGTATTCCATCAGTGTCTCCAGTGCTCAAGTAGTTCGTATTCCTCCTGGCAGGTAACGCAGCGGAGGCAGCCGGGGACCGCCTTGCGGCGGTCCTCCGGGATTTCTTCTTCGCAGTTGATGCAAATGATGGCGGCCGAGTTTTGGACCTCGCGGCCGCGCAGGTTCTGGTCCAGGGCAAACGACTGGAAGTCCTCGTTGATCTGCTGGGTGCGGTCCATTTCGTCGGCCACGGTTAGGGC
Organism: Geomonas sp. Red32; assembly: GCF_023652955.1. Taxonomy (GTDB): domain Bacteria; phylum Desulfobacterota; class Desulfuromonadia; order Geobacterales; family Geobacteraceae; genus Geomonas. The sequence continues at coordinate 21,790 of NZ_JAKLOY010000003.1, forward strand.
CTCCGGTACTGAATGTCGAGCTGGACCTTTCCGTCGATGCTCTTGAAGAACTGCCCCTCCAGGTCGTTGTTGACCTCGCCGTAGCCAAGGACATGGAAGTCCTTGATGCGCAGGAATTCGACGCCTGCGTAGGGGGTGAGGCTTTGACCTCCCTTGGTGTTGAGTCCGTAGCGCAACCCGGCCACGAGGCCGTTCTCGAACTCAAACCAGGGGGAGGTTTTCTGCTTGACGATCATGGTGCTCTGGCCGGTTTTGGTGTCGAGCAACGTGACCGCCTCGGCGCCGTTGGGACACTCCGGAATGTCCGCGGTGGTGGTCACCTGAAGGTCCTGGGGATCGTCCGGCACCGGTGGCATGTCCGCAGGATCACCCTGCGCCCGGTCGTTGGTCGGTACCGAGGAGACTTCCGACGGGGGCAGTTGGTCGCCTACTGCGGCAACCGGAATGGGCTGCTCAGGCGCCGGGGCGGTGAGCCATGGCATGTCGAGCTGCTTGGCCACCTCGGTCTTGTCCAGGACCGCCACCTGTTTTACGGGAACGTAGACCTTCTTTACCTGTGTCACCGTATGGATCTCGGGCACCGTACGGTATTGGGTATCGATCTTGGTGAAGGTAGTGACCTTCGGATGGGCGTAGAGGTATCCGAGGGCGGAGATCGCTGCGATGGCGATCACCGCCCAGAGCCAGGCCCACTTGTTGACGCCGGTCTCCATGTCAGGCTCCCGTACCGGCCCCGGCCTTGAGCTCCTGGAAGCCGGCCTCTAGTTTCTCCACTCTGACCGTTATCTCCTTGGAACCGGGATCCTGGGTGATGGCGCCGAAGACGGTGAGGAAACCGTGAAGCCAGCCTTGCCAGCGGCCGGGCAGAAGCGGCATGATTTCGGAGGTGAAGGCAACGAACCACCCGATCGCGGCGAAGATGAAGGTCAGCACCGTCATGAAGTTCAAGGTGCTGGGCATGGCCGGAAACTGGGGAACGATCTGCGGCACTGCCTGGGTAGTCACCACCTGGGCGGGAATCGTGGCCACCGCCGGAGCCGTCACGGCTGCCGGGGTGGGGGCGGTAGCCACGATCGTGGTGGAGGAGGCGGGAGGCGGGGAGTCGTCGGCCATGGCGCTGACGTAAAACCCCGAAAGGGCGATGGTCACGATGGCGACGAGGAGAAAGAAGGTGAGGATGATCTTGGTTCTCATGCTGACTCCTTGAGCTTGGTTGCGCCGGCGATGCGGGCCATCGCGGCGGTGATGGTTTCTCCGGGCTGCGGTACAGGGATCAGGCCGGGCTTGGCAAGTCCCTGCATGATCCACATGGGGAAGACCAGGTTGTGAATGCCGGTGGCGTTGTCGTCGTCCTTGTTCTCCCCGGTATGGACCTGCTGGGAGAGCACCAGGAGATTGCGGATATCGTCCACGCCGGTCATCGGCTGGTTCTTCAACAGACGGCCGTATCCGTAGGGGTCGAAGGTCTCGCAGAACTCCTTGAGTTTTTCGAAGTCGACCAGGGCGGCCAGACTCCACTCGGCGCCGAAGTGGTGAACCTGGAGGTTGTCGGTGGAACCGGTCAGCCAGCAGCGGTAATGGCCGTCCTCCTTCAGGCGCTTGACGTTTTTCTCGAATTCGGCGCTTGCCTTGCGGTCGACGTGCCCAGGGGTGATGACCAGGTCATGCAGAGTTATTTTCTCGATGTGCTCGTCGACGCTCACGCCTGCTGCTCCGCAAAGATCATGGCGATGTTGGAGTAGCGGCGTTTCACGTCGCCCGGCTCTTTTTTGCCCCAGAGGGTGGCCAGGGCCTCGTTGAGGATGTCGGTGGAAACCACGGGGCGCCCCAGGTTGACCAGGGCGTTGGCCATCTTGCCGCCGTTGGACATGAAGAACTGGTTGTGATAGTCGGCCGCATGCACGATGGCCTCGTCGTTCGCGAAGGTGAAGCCGCGGGACTTGGCAACGGTCATGACATGGTCGACGCATTCCTTGATCTGGGCCTGGTCGTATTTGTCGACCACGGTGGCATGCGCCGCGAGCTTGGCGGAAAGGGCGGTAAGGTCGCCGCTCTTGCTCTTGAGCTGGGCGATCTCGCTGGGGGTAAAGCCGCACTCGACCAGGCACTTCACCGCGGCGGAGTTGTTGGAGACGTCGAGCTGGGTAATGCCGAAGGACAGGCCACTGTTGCCACCCTTGGCATCGCTGAAGCGATAGGCGGCGCGGAGATTGTTGGAGAGCTCGTTGGCCAGCAAAGCCTTCTTCGTTGCGACGTAGGGATCCATGTTTACCTCACAGAAAAATGGAGATGGGGCGCGGCTAAAACCGCGCCCTTGATTTCATTGCCTACCGCTTCAAAACCTACTTCTTCCCGCCGCCGCCTTTGCCGCCGCAGGTGCCGTTACCGGACATGGGACCACCTCCTCTCAAAAGGGTTAATTTGTAGGGGTGAGTTGCAAGGGTGGCCGCCGGGTAAAGGAGAAAACCCCGGCGGCCGGTTCAGGAGACCTACATGCAGGAGGGAATGTATCAGAGGGGGGAGGGTGGGTCATTTACACGGATTTAAATAAAAAAGCCCCTCCAGGGGTGTCTGGAGAGGCTTTTGTTGATGGTAATCGGCCCTTAATAGCGCAGTGCCGAGGCCGTGTCAAGATGATGTGCTAGAAGAGGCCGGGAAGGGGCGGTTCTTCGTGCTCTTTTTTGGCTTTCTGCACCCGCCGGAAGGCATTGTAGATGGCGGCCTGGCAGATTCGATGTTTGGCCACTACGCGCTCGATGCCGGAAAATCCGGTGAAGTCTTGCCAAATAGCGTGATCCTTGATGGCGCGGTCGACCTCGGGTGCCAGCGGGACGTAAATCTTCTTGGTCGACCATTCTGCTTCGACCAGGGCGGCGATCGCGACGGCAAAGTCGCAAGGGCGGCCTATGGAGATCCGGAAGAGGATCCCCATGATGACGTCGCGGAGCTCGCGGCCGCGGGCGGTGCGCAGCGAGTCGACCTGGATGGCGAGGCCGGGAAGGTCGGCGCTCTCGCTATCGTGGGGCCCCGCATCGCCGTGGCCCCACCATGTCCTGATCAGGTACCGGCCGCTCCAATGCTCGCGGATCCACTCGCAGGTCTCCCAGGCGATGTCGAGATCCGGAGAGAGCGCCTGGGACTCCTGCAGGAGGTCCTCGATCTTGTCGTAGATGTCCCGGAGCAGCTCCGGATAGCAGTCGACCAGCTTCATTATCGTGCTCCGCTCAGGTCCCAGCCTTCTTTCTGGGCCTTTTTGGTGAGGGCGGTGATGATGAAGTGGAGCTTGTCAGTCGGCACCCACTGCACCTTGTCCGCCAGCCGCATCTGCTTGGCGATCGAGTCGGCGTATTTCCAGGGAAGCTTGCCGATGGTGAGGAGAGCCTCGATCTTGCCGAGCTGGGCGGCGCGCTCCTCGCCATGGTCCATGTTCCTGGGGCGGTTCGGGTAGCTCTGCTTCGTCCAGGGCTTTTTCTGCGGCCGCGGCTCCTCGCCGGCGAGCTCCTGGAGGCGGTCGATCAGGGTGCGGCGTTCGGCGGGCTTCAGCTCCTTGGAGGAGTCGCAGCGGCCGCGGCTGACATCAAGGACCAGGTCGCGGTAGTTGTCGTCGGAGTACCCCGCCTTGACTTTCTTGACCTTGCCGACCAGGACGTGGATCCGGCTGCGATCGCGCGCCCACTCCTCCTCGGGGGTGAGCTGCTTTTTAAAGGGCTTTGAAACCATGGTTAAACCTCTTTTGAATGGCCCACACGGGCCATAAACTGCCGGTCTTTATAGAGGAGCCCCTCGACGGCGACCTCGAGGACCCCGGGGATCCGCCGGACGCCAAGCTCCCAATTGAGGTAGGTCCTCCGGGAGGTCTTCAGGGTGTTGGCCATCTCGGTCTGGTTCAGACCAAGCTCCCGGCGGGCTTTTTTCAGCTGTTCAACGGTCATTTTGTGCCTCATGGGTACAAAAAGCCGGCGTGACGTGTGTTCTTACTCGGGATAATTCCTTCTCTAATTCCTTAACGCGGTCTTCGGCAAGGTCACGTTGGTCTATCAGTCGGCTTATCAGTTCATCAGGACTCTGGCTGTAACCAACGTCCTCAAGCCCCTGCTTGCACTGGTCAATGATCTCGTCCCATGCGACAAAATGACCATCAAAGGAGGCGATAAGGTCGTGTCCGTTATCGAGGTCTTCGGCGAAAGCCGATTGCTGTTCCCGCAGGAATTCGACAAGGTCGGCCCCAGACTTCAGCCTGTCCACCTTTTCCCTCAGCTGCTTGTTTTCCTCATGTCGCCTTAAGGCTTTAATGTTGCCAGCGTAGATACCACGCTGGAGGCCTTCGATCGTTTTCTTGAGCGCGATGTTATCGGCGCGAAGGTTCTCGATCTCCTTAACAGCCCAAGCCGCCGAGCTCCAAACCATCATCTGGTAATTTGGTTTACTGGCGTTGGTGGCAAGAGACCGTAAATGCTGCTCATGTTCATCCATCTTAATCCTCCTTCCTGGGCGGGTTAGCCGTCAGCTATTTCTTAGCCAGCCACAGGGTAGTGAGCTGACCGATAATGAATCCGAGTAGGAAAAGAGCTAGAGCCTTCCAGGCTAAAATCGTGCAGTCCATTGTTTCTCCTTCAGCGCTTGCTTTGCTGCCTCACTTCCGTGTCTCAGGGCCATTATCCGCAGGATCAGGAGGGTATCCCGGTCACTGCCCGGCGTCGATGACCTGACCTGACCTGACCTGACCTGACCTGACCTGACCTGACCTGACCTGACCTGACCTGACCTGACCTGACCTGACCTGACCTGACCTGACCTGACCTGACCTGACCTCAATGATGACGGCCATATCAGGATCAGAGGCGAGATCGACACCAAAGACCTCAGGGGTAACCGGGGGGGCGGGAGGCCCGTAGATCGGGGCCGAAGCCGCGGTAAAGACGGCTCCTCGCTCTTTTGCCTGCCATAGGCCGAGGGCCATCGCTTCCTGCCTGCACAGGGGACAGAGACCTTTGCCCGCCAGGGTGATGTCGACTCTTTTGCACCAGGCACAATCTCCCTTCCACCCCATTTTCTGCTTTGCCTTGGCGGTCGGCGCCTTTACAGCCGTGGCCGGTTGGGATAATGGTGCCGTCGACCTCAAGGGGGAATCGCATTTGGAGCACCACCACAGGTTGCGGCGCCGGTTCTTCTGGCACTGCTCGGCGGTGATCCGCGCGGTGAGGGCCTGGCAGTAAGATAGGTTGGCGGCCATGAAGGCGGCAACCTGGTCAACCGGCGCCGGGGTGCGATCCGGATTCGGCTTGGCATCAACGTAGCAGGGCTGGGTGATAGTTCGGATGGCGCTCATACTTTCTCCACAAGCTCGGTGCTGGTGACCTTGGCGTGCCAGGTGCAGCCAGGGGTGGGGCAGACGATCTCCCTTGGCTCCGGCGGAATGATGTGGCCACAGTCGTTACGTTGGCCTGCTAGTCGGTGTGGCTTCCTGGTGGTACGCACGGTGCCGCACTTCCCGCACTCGGCGGTCACCCGATAGAAGGGAGGCTTGAGCTGCTTCTCTTTCACTGTCATCTCCTTTGGCTGCTCATCAGACCTGGAGCACCACCTCCAGATGAAGACCACCCCAAGGGATGGCCGTTTCGCTAATTTGTTGCGGGATCAGGAAAGTGCTGCCAGTGAGAAACGTACCCCTCTGGCAGCGCTGCCCCGTTGTTCTCATACCAGTTTTCTCCATCCCACCATCCGAACCACACCGGCTCGTCATCGTCAGGGCAGTTAATTAAAACGGTAGTTTCTGAGTCTGGAAGTTCCTTGCTAACCGAGATCCATGGCATGTTTGCCTCCTTCAGATGGCCGTCACCTTGTCCAATGCATAGCAACCGGAAAGGCCGCCAACATCGATAACCACCATTGAGGGATGCTTGGTGTTGAGGTAGGCGAGGCTAGTGGTCTGGGTGTAGAAGTCCTGGTTACCACGCTTGAGGATGACGGAGGTACCAACGGGGTACCTGGAGTTCCAGTTGTCGATAATCTGCTGGATAGAATGCTGTCCGCGAGCCATCAGGGAACCTCCAGGCCGACGGTAAGCTCTCCCAAGAAGCATCCGCCTTTTTTCCCGCGCTTCACCTTCCATCCGGCGGAGCACCTATCAGCGGCCATTCCGTTTCCGCCTCTCCTGCATTCAGAGCAGTCCACGTAAAGTTTGCCTTTGGCATCCCTGAAGCTATGCTTCGCTTTCTTGATGTCCATCGTCTCCCCCCTACAGTGCTGCGATATCGAGAGGAATAGGGTCGTATCCGCCAGCCTGGTTCCGCTCGTAGAAGCGAAGGTACTGCTTGGTGCCGACGACGCGCAACGCATCGTCCAGGGCCTGCATGGCGAGCTTCCAGTCCTCATCCTCGATCTTGTAGCGCCGGATCTGGAGGATACGGCTGACGATAATGCCGCCGTTGCCTTCGGTGGAGAATGCCTCGTTGATGATGGTCAGGAGTTCCGGGCGGGCCCCGTCGGTCCACCCCTGAACGCACTCGATGATCTTCTCCCGGGCGGCCTGCAGCTCGGGGCCGAAACGGACAACGTCGTTGACGGCGAAGACCACCTTGTAGCGGCCGTCGTAGCTGAAGAGCTGGACGTTCCCCTTCTCCCCGCCACGCTTGACCTTGTATTCGTCGTTGATGGTGCCTACCAAGGCGTGGAAGTCGCCGAAGGTCTGCTCTTTAAATTTCGCGAGGCCTTCGTTCTGGGCGATCCATTTCCCGGCAAGCTCGGAAACGAAGTCGTCGATGATCAGGTCAACCTGCCCGATCTGGTTCTCCGGAACCAGGTGCCCCTTGCTGTTTGCCCTGTATCCGTCCGGTACTGCTACTGCTGCCATTGCCATGATTCTTGCTCCTTAGGGTTTATTGGGTACTAATCGAGGGGAAGGTTCCCCGTGGCGATCAGGGCGGCCCTGTTCGCGATGAAAGTTTCGAATTGAGACCAGCAGTCCGGGCAGCGCATGTAGTCGTGCCCTTCCTTGCCGTAGTCTTCGCAGGACCATTCGGGGCCCAGTCCGGGCTCTTCGCCTTTGCGGTTCATGGCGGCCCCCCTATCCGTTACCGCCAGGAGCGGTACAGATCAGGATCCGGCGGCCGCCGCGCTGCACACGGAGAGGGCGGCCGTCGAAAATCCGGTCGAGCTCGGCGTCGATCTCTTCCTGGTAGGCCGACGCCGAGGGGCCCTTGGTTGCTTTCTCCCGGGAAGCTTCCTGGGGACAGCCGGTCAGAGGCTGGTTTTGCCCGGCCAGCTCGCGGAACATCCTGACCGTGTTATCGACGATGCGGTGGTCGGAGAGGCGGTGCGATCGTTCCTGGTTGAGGTTTTTCTTGCGCCAGTTTAAAAGCCGTTTCAAACCACGTCTAAACATGCTGCTAACCCTCCTCGTGATGGTCGGTCTCTCCAGACCGTTTGAAATGTATGCACATGCAGGTGACGAAAATGCCGCCAAAGAGGCCGGCGTAAATAGCGACAATGATCCACCAGATGGAGACTTTCATGCCCTAGCTACCTCGTACTTACCCGGCTCGACTTCGATCAGATCGGTGATGGTGGTGGCGGCCGGAAAGTGCTTTTGAATGGCAAGCAACTGGCGGTTACCATCGTTTTGCCGCATCTTTCCGAAGACGGCTTCATATGCCCTCATCAGGTCTCCCAAGTTCCAGAACATGCTCACGCTGCCCTCCTTTCGCACTGCTGGCAGATGGCCCACTGGCGGACTCGGCCGGCGCTGTAGGGGCGGGTCTGCTCGGCGGCGCACTCCTTGTAACTGACAGTGGCGTCCAGGGCCTCGCAGCTCCACTGGCCGTAGATCAGGAGGACCTTGGACAGAAATGCAGTCTCGTCCCCCTTGTACTTGCCGTGTTTCACCTGAGACACGGTGCCGTCGGAGTAGCCGGTCTCACGGGCAATGTTGGCGGCCGGTTCCCGCTCGAGGAGGGCCATGAAGAATGCTCGCTGCTCTTCTCTGCTCATGATGCCTCCCGTGTGAACGGCACGCTTTTGCCGGTATTGGGGTCGTACAAGGCGAGCTCGAGGCGGCGCACCATGGGCGCCTTGGGGCCAGTGTTCTCCACCAGGAGGTACCTGACGTAACCGTTGGAGGTCGGTGCTGTACCTTCCGATCTACCGGGGAGTCTGGTCAGGTAGTTGGCCCTGCAGAGCGCGCTGAAGTACTTCTGGGCATTGGTGGTGAGGAGCGCTGCATCCTCGCCATCCTGCAGGATCAGGGACACGATTCCCTGGATGGTCCCTTTTCGCTCGATACGCAACGCGAGCCACAGGCGCTGCCGTATCGTGTTACGCCGGCGGCAAACCGGGCCGGTGGGGCCCTTGGGGCCGGGCATGCAGCCGTTCCCCTCGGCGATCGCCGAGCGGCCGGCGTCGGTGATGAGGTACTTACCGCGATCTGCACGAGTGAGAAGCTTGTTTTCCACCAGGGTATCGGCCGATTTCCAGACCTGGTCGATGGAAAGGTTGGTTCTGGCTGCGATCTCCTGGGCGCTGGCGGGTTCGGCTCGATCCAGCAGGCTCTGCAGTATCTGGTTAGCGGGCCACGGCATTACCGCCCCCCTTTGGGTGCTTTGGTCCAGTCGTGAATGAGGATCTGGCCGCGCATATCGTCCAGCGATACCTCGGGACGGGAGTTGCGTTTCGCGTGGCGCTCGCAGCTTGCGATGCCTTCTTTGACCAGACGGATGCGGCCGGCGGAGTCGCGGTGAATGGCGGCAACGAGATCGTCGGCGATGACTACCTCGCAAAGCTCCTTGCAGCAGGTCCTGGTGTCCTCGAGGGTGAGGGGCTTGAAGTCGACGACGGCGGAGACGCGGGAGGAGAGCTGCTCGTACTTCTTGAGCTTGGCGCGTATCTGGTCGTAGCCGACCAGGATGACGGGGACCTCGGTGAGGTCGGAAATATCGCGGACACTCTCCAGAACCCTGGGGTCTTCGAGGCAGTGCTCAGCTTCGTCAATAATCAGCGGGCGGCGGGCCTTGGCAACCTCTTTCAGGGCCTGGGCAAAGCAATACTCCATCCGGCGGTCGGGATGCTGGCCGAGCTCGCGGACGATTTCGGCGAGAATCCAGTGCGAGTTGATGCTGGCGGTGGCGCGGACGTAGACCGCATTGATGTTGGTGTTGAGCCCCCACCACCTGGCAGTCGAAGTCTTACCGTTACCTGCTTTGCCGGCGACCAGGAGGAAGCAGCTCTCAGCTGCTCCACGGGATTCCAGCGCGGAAAAACCTGCCAAGAAATTCACTACGTTTGACGTGCGGACGAACTTACTGTACACTTTGAGCCTCCTTCATGTAGTTAAGGGCCTTGGCCCGAGAGACCCGCCGACCCCACATCGGCGGGTTTTTCTTTTCCCTAGTAGATCTGCTCCTCATCTTGATTGCCGAACATCAGCTGGTACTCGGTAGTGCTCTCGTACCAGGCCATCCAGGTCGCGTCGTCTAACTGCTGCAGCACCCGGTTGGCCATGAGCCAGCGGTACTTGTCCAGATCGGTGGCAAACATCGGCCGGGCGGCGGTGGGGAGCGGTACCACCTTCTTCTCCTTCTCCCGGGCCTCGTTGAGTTCGAACCAGGTCTGGCTGGCGGCCTCGAGGGCCTCCTCGGTGAACTGGGGTTCTTCCGGCTGCTTGGCCTCCATGGCGGCCAGAGCGGCGAAGGCCTCGGCGGCCGCGGTGAGCCCGGCGCTGACGTGGTCGACAGTTGGGCGGGGGAGGTGGGTGACGTTGCCTTTGGCGGCGGCTGCTTCCTGCTCGCGCATGCTTAGCACCGCGTCGACCAGGTCGACACCTTTCATCTCCTTCTTGACCTCTCTCAACAGGCGGCCGATCTCCTTCTTGCGCTCGCTGTGAAGCTCGCGGGCGGCCCGGGCGACCTCTTCGCGGGTGATGCCCTGCTCGTCGAGCTCGGGGTTGATGGCGATGCAGAGGAACGCCCAGACGCCGTGCTGATTCTGGATGTAGACGATGATGCGCCCGAGGTTACCGGGGTCCTGGAAGGCGCGGCACGGTTCGCCGATGTGCTCCTCGAGGAGCGCGTGGATGTAGTGGGGGCCGTTGACCCGGATCCCCTTCTTCTGGATAGTCGGAAGGCGCTGGCCAGGGCGGACCGGCTCGTAGAGGAGAACGTCCAGGGCGCGCTCGTCGGCGATCGTGCGAAGAGGGGGCTGCCAGGACTGCATGACCTGGTTCGGGGAGCGGCCAAGCTCGCCGTGTTTGCGGTCGTGGTAGCTCGCACACCAGCGATCGGCGAAGGCCTGCAGGTCCTGGGAGCTCATGCTCATCTCGATGACCTCGTCCGGATCCCGGAGGCGCTGCGCGAAGCTCTTGCGTGCTTCGATCGCCTTGCGCTCGGCAACGTTGTGTCCGCAGTAGCCCGGGAGCAGTTCGACCAGGTCGTGGGAGAAGGTGCGGAAAGCACGCTCGATATGGGGCTTATGGTCGCCGGAGAAGGGGGGGCAAACGTGCTGGTCGATCTCCAGGTCGTTCATCAGCGCCTCGAAGCGCGGGTTGACGTAGGGAGAGCCCTGGTCGGTGACGATCACTCCCTGGTAGGGGACGCCCCATTCGAGGAAGCAGCGGCGCAGCGCGTAGGCGTTGTCGCGGGTGCGCTCGGTTTTAGTAACGTAGAGCGCGAGGCGGCGGGGCCCGACGTCGCAGACGCCGATGATCTTGTAGCGGCCGTCGGTCAGGAGCAGGTCGGCGGGGGTGGCGTCGATCTCCCAACGCTGATTGGGACCGATGATCCCTTCGCTGCGGCTGCCGAAGGCGGGCTGGAAACGGTTCTTGTAGTCGTCCGGATTGGCGGCCAGGGCGAGCAGATGGGCGTTTTGAGCCTTCCATTTGTCCATGTAGCGGCGGACTGATTTGACGCTGACCTCGACGGCTCCCGGGAGAAGCGCGCGCATGGTCTCGTGGCACTTCTTCTCGGTGATGCCCGGGTTCTTGAGAATGAGCGAGGCGATGGTGTCGGCCATGGGGGCCTTCACGGTGCCGTCTTCGAGGACGGTCCGGTTCCAGGTCTCGATCTTGGACTGGTCTTTACGGTTGCCGTAGCAGTCGACCAGGCCGAGGCTGCCGCGGTCATACTCGTCCTTGATCCAGCTGCGCAGGGTGGTGTCGTGGACGGACGGGATCCGCTCGCGCACCCAGGGGGCGACGTCGCCACGGCCCAGGTTGTAGTCATGGCAGAAGGCTTGCAGACCGACGATCTTGCGGAGCCGGTGGTCGGTGATGAAGCTTTGGCTGGCCTTGATGATCGCCAGCTTCGCCTTGGCCTGCAGCTGGCGATCCTCCGGGAGGCGGTTGAAGAGCACCATGGACTCGGCGCGCGCCTGCTGGCGCAGCTGCTCGGCCTGGTCTACCTGCTTGGCGAGGGGAGCGCGCTTGGCAACCTCCTGGGCCACGGGCTCATATCCCACCTTGATGTTGGCCTTGGCCAGGGCGGTGCGGGTTTCTTCCGGAAGGGAGTCAATGAAGTACTCCTTGCCGCCGCCGCGGGCGGCACGGGGACGGTCAAGCCACTTCTGGTTCCTGGCCCGCACCCTAACGCCCTCTTCGGTGGTTGGCATCCCGGGAAGACCGGCCAGCTCGTTTGCTGTAAAGTAGGACTGTGTCGGTGTCATTGGCGGTAGGCTCCCTCTTTACGATTAGCCACGTTTTATGCTACGCTTCCGGCCTTGAAACCGTTCGGGCCAGAGTTCGGACTTCTCTCTGCCCAGGACGGTGGCCACGGCATCGGCAAGGCGGGTCGACGGGCGCTCAATACCGGCGGTCACCGCCGCCCGGGAGATCTCCAGGCTGCTGGCAATCTTGCTGAACGACGAACCTTTGGTCCTGATTTCGTACTTGAACCACTCCCTCCGGGAGCTGGCTTTTTTTGGTCCTCTCTCGCTTGACATGTTAAGCGGTCCTTTGCACGTGGTTGCGGGTGGGGCGGGTAACTTAGGGGTGAAATGGCCCCTTGTTTTTGGCGCTGTCCAGTTAACTTGTTAATGCAAAGTACACCCGAGAATTACATGAGTCAAGGGTTATATTTCACTTGGGAGTTTATTTTGATGAATTGGGAGGGCTTTGTGGAGAAATCTTCGGGATATTGTATACTTGCAAAACTCGGTAATTTGGGAGTTACCCGCATGGACACTTGGAAGTTAACTTCGGAGTTGGCCACATGAACTCCCAAATGAAACCATCGCAATTTGATGAGGCGTGGGAACGCGTCAAGGAACTTACCGGGTGGACTGACTACAAGGATCTGGCGGCTTTTGCCCGGTCGAGCTCGCAGTCGATCTCGGGGGTGAAGAAACGGGGGAAGTTCCCGCTCGATTGGGCCAGGAGCATTGCGATCGAGTTCCGGTCATTCACGGATTACATCATGGATGGGCAGGGGCCGAAGCAGAGGCTGGAATATATGCCAAATTTGCGCCCGGACAACCATGTGGCTGAGCAGATGAACATGTGGATATGGGGGAAGGAACCGGGTACCGGCGAGGCTCCTTCGGCACCGGCTCTGAGCGATGAGTATGTCCTGGTGCCCAGGTACGAAGTCTCGGCCAGTGCTGGGGGCGGTACAGTGATCGAGTCGGAGCAGATCGTCGATCATCTTGCCTTCAAGCGGGAGTGGTTTGCCAGGATGGGGCTTTCGGATGAGGCCACCGCGCTGATCAACGTGGTGGGGGACAGTATGGAGAAGACGCTCTCCGACCAGGACCTCATTTTGATCGACCTCAGGGTGAACCAGGTGGTCGACAATGCGGTGTACGTGCTGCAGATGGACGGACGGCTGGTGGTAAAGCGGATCCAGCGTAGAGTAGACGGCAGCGTGATCGTCGCGAGCGATAACAAGGTCTATGAGCCAGAGGTGGTCTCCGGAGAGCTGCTCGACTCGTTGAACGTGGTGGGGAGGGTGGTCTGGTGCGGGAGGAGGATGTGATGCGAAATCGTTTCGTTTTGGGGGCTTCCCTGGGTCTCTGCATCGCCCTGGGTGGATGCGACAATTACAAGCCGTCTCCGGGACCGGAACAGTCTAAGAGCTCGGGATCCTCGACTCCCGAGCTGCTCAAGGATCCGGATTACCTCAAAGCGGTCAAGAAGGCGGAGCAGCACGTAGAGACCAAGAAAGAGTACATCGCCTCGACGCAAAAGGTGGGAGGGAAGAAGGACGCCATCTACCTGAAGGAGTTTTTGAAGAACCCCGGGAAGTTTCACGGCACGCGGATCGGCGTCCTGGGGAAGATCCTGCAGATCGAGGAGTCCGGGGGGCATACGGGGATCCAGATGTATGTCGACAACCGGCTCGACAGCGTTCTGGTGCAGTATCCCGGATCGATCAAGGCATACGAGGGCGACGTCGTTATGGTGTATGGCGAAGGGGCCGGAACGATGGACGGTCAAAACCGGATGGGAGCCTCCATTACTCTTCCCATCATCGAGGCAAAGTACATCACCATCCGCCAGCGCGGCGACGATTGAATTCATCCATCTACTTTGCGTAAATCATGTGTCCGCACGTTTCCGCGGCACGAGTTATCCACAGATTCCCATGTGTCCGCGTCGGTTTGCGCGATCAGCGAGACCAGGCCGTCGCGGCACCTCCTAACTTCCCATCACCCTTAGCTTTTCCCACTATATCCCATCTGATCCCATCATATCCCGCCTCGTCAGGTCCAGTGAGCCCAGCATCTGTCTCGTCACATCAAACCCGCTTTAAAAAGCCCACACGGTTGAAATTGACTTTTATTTTTATCGTCCTATTCCCACCCCATTACAAAATAGATATCGATAAAACCCTCCTCCTACCGCAAACGCCGCTCTTATCAGGGTTGCAAAACCATGGCTACGCTATAAAGTCCAAGTCTTAAAACCCCATTTATCGCTCCTTACTGCAACACCCTAACATTGTATGCCGAAGTCGATGGCGTCATAGCCGACATGACGCAGACCTTTACGGTCACGGTGTTGGCAGACGACACATAACCAGACCACATCACACCGTCGCCAGGGTACGTCACCGGTGTTGCCACTACTGCCATGCTAGTCGTGGCCCCCGAGACCGTCACCGTGCCGCTGGTACACGCCCCCGCCGCCAAAGCACCGCCACCGATGTTCCCCGAGATCGCCCTAAATCCGGCCTGGGTGATCACGTTGTTGGTGCCATTGGAGAACATCATGGTATGGTTCGTAGTGGCGTCATACCAAAGGTATCCTTCGCTCGACTGCGAGGCAGTGGGCAGCCTCAACTGTGCCGAGTTGGCGAAGTAATTGAGCCCCGAGAACGTCTGCTGGCTGCTCTTGATGAAGGTGAACGTTGAACTGTTGTCGGCAGCGTCGTACAAGGTCACATAGTCGGTGAAAGTCCCGAGCGAGTACTTCCCGATTTTCACCTTACTCTTTGCGTAAAGCCCAAGGCTGAGCGGGAGAACGGACGAGGTGTTGTAATCGGCCCCCAAGACGAAGGAGTAATCGGTCGGGTCCGCTGTTGCGTTAGAACGGCTGTACAGCCTCAAGGCAGCAACTTTAGAAACTCCCGAGTCCGTCGCCGCATGACCATACCATCGCCAGCCGTTCCACTCGGGGTCGTTGCCGTCGATGTTCCCGATAAGGCCCACCTTAACGTAAGAGTTGGACGTCCCGGCGATGGTGCCAACCGGCTTGTTGAGGTTCAGACTTCTATCGCTGCCGGGGAGCAGGTCAAAGTTGATGTTGGTGCCGGGGTAGCTGTAAGTCTGTCCAAGTCCCTTGGGCGTGGCACCAAAAGACAGGTTTGCAAGGTCGGCTGGTGCAGCTCCGTTGGTGCGGGAAAGCCCATGGACAACGTTAGAAGTAGCAGATGCGCCGGGGGTACCGGTGTTTGTGAACGTGCTCTGGCCAGGATCAATGCCGTAGAAGTGGGTGTCAGCCGGCCAGCTGGTGTTCACCGAATAGTCAAAGTTCACCGCCGTGGCCACCACACCGCCGTAGATGTGCGTGTTGATGAAGTTGTTGTTGTCGGCTGCAGCCTCATGTATTGCCGTGTGGGTGGTCCTGGTCGGAATGATCGTGGTATCCAGCCACGTGTTAAAGCAGGTGTTCGCCGTGGTGGATCCTGTTTGCTGAATGGCCTCGATGTTATCTACAGTATTGTTGAGACGCAAAACTACTCCCCGGTGAAAATTATGCATCGAGTTGTAAATTGCACCGGATCCGGGATTCACGGTATAGAGCACCGCAGGGGAACCTGGAGCATTAGTGATGGTCACATGCTCGACATCTCCGTGCTGGGCTGAGAGCCCCTCCCACGCTGTGCCGGTTGTATTCCCGGCTGTAAAGGCAAAGTTGAGATGCTTCAACCCCCATCCGTCTACGGCATTGACCAGAACTGTTGGGCCGGATACTGCCGATAAGATGGTGATGGACGAAGTCCCGTTGGCACTCCCTGCAGGCATGTTTCCTCTGAGCGTGATGGACTTGTCTATTACTAACTGGCTTGCGGTGTAGTAGTTACCGCTGTGGTCAAAAACAATCTCTCCACCAGCAGCAGGGAGGGCAGCCTTTGCGGCCTGATACGCTGAATAGATGCTGGTGGTGGCTTGTGCGCTTGACCACTGGTTAAACGTTGGCCTTCCCGCCTTCCCGTCCATAAAATCAGTCATTCTGACGTAAGGCAAGGAAGGGATAGTTAGCGTCGGTTTGCCTCCCACCTGGCCTATGGTGCCGCCAATGATCTGCAGAGTGTTGGTGCCCTGTTTGCCAGCGTTAAGGGTACCCCCGGTTGCGGAGGAAAAAGTGCCCCAGGCTGGCCCGTTGAAAGCGGCACCAAAGGCCTGGGAGGAAAAGACCAGCAGCAACACAACTATCATCAATAAATTACGCATCTAAATTCCCTCTGTTCAGTGTTACCGGTTCCATGCTCCAGCTGATCGATCCGTCGGCGGCTTTTTCTGCCCGCCACCCCATTTTCATGGTCGCTCCGGAGCCGCCAATATCGGTGTAGACCGCACCGGTAGCGTGGGTGGCAATCGCCAGCAGGAGCTGGTTGCGCTCGGCGGGATCCAGGACAATCCCGGCGGCCTCGATGACTCCGCAGATTTCCTCCTGGACGCTCATCAGCCAGGCGGTACTTACCTTGCTTCCCTTCTGGCCGGTAATGGTGTTTCCGGGGACGAACTGGCCGTCTGGCGTTTCGGTGCGTTGCATGGGGACCTCAGTATTTGATGCAGTACATCAGCGGGAAGTTGCGCGGCCGTGTCTCGCTTCCGCCGAAGGAGGAGGTGTTGTTCGGCGAATGGGTCTGCGCGCCGGTATTGGCCCAGACGGGGGTATCGCGGGTACCGGCCTGCACGTAGTAGAGGTCGTGGTCGACAACATGTACATGGCTGCCAACCTGGTCCCCCTGCCAGCTCCCCATCGCGCGGCCGGGGTCAACCCCGCGGGCGCTCAGTCCGCTCCCGTCCCAGCCCCTCACGAACTCGCCGCGGAAGTCGGGAAGGTTGAAGGTCGACGCGCCATCACCGGCGCCGTAGGTGGTGCCGATCGCGGAAAACAGCCCGGGGAATTGGCTCCGGAGCACGGCGCGGCCATCGCAGAAAAGCCAGCCGGAAGGCACGCTCGGCATGGCAAAGCCGATGACCGCACCGGGAGGGGTTATCTGGGCTGCAGTCTGGCCGTTTAGCGTGGAAGCGTCGGTGGTCGGCGGGGGCGGCTGGTTCTGGTAGTTGGTCAGCTGGTAGGCGGATCCGGCCCAGCTGACGCCAATGATCTGACCGGCCTGGATATCCCCGGCGGCAAGGGGATCGGAAACGTTCTTGAGAAGCGCGGCCGCCGTCAAGCCGTTCACCTGCAGGGTGACCGGTCCAGTGTTGGTATTGGCCACTTTCAGCCAGATCGGCATCCCCACCACGTTCTGGGTAAGGGGCGGCGTGAGGGAGATCTGGATGACGTTGGCGGTCGAGCTCGTGTCCGGAGCAAAGTCGAGAGGGGCGGACCCGTCCTGGTCCTGGCCGTCGTGACGGTGGTTCTGTAGGCCGTTCAGCGTGGCCGCGGTGAGCCGGGTCCCGGGCGACCTGGTCGTCGGGTTGCCGTCGACAAAGACGGTCTTTCCTGCCATGGCGGTCACAGGCAAAAGCAAAATGAGCAGGGTGAATAACGCGCGTTTAAACATCATTTAAACCTCCGTTAAAGGTACGTGAAATTGAACTGTATGTGCGCCGGTGCAAGGGGGCGTGGCAAGTGCTGCGCTCCTTTTTCTTTCCAAGGCATCTCAATTTCTGAAGCGAAGGGGGGAAGATGACAGTCTACCGAAGGAGCAAAAACGGCGTGGGAGCACGGGGGGGCGACGTAGGTAACTTATGTAACATATTAATGTTATCGGCGACTTTCTCTAGAGGAAGCAGGCCTCCTCAACCTTGCTTGGATATTCTCGGATTGATCCACCATGCGATGGGGCGTGGCATTGAAGGGCGAGACATCTTCTGATTCGAGTGGGCCCTCCGAGGGGTCAGATCTTGAATACGCCCTGGAAGCTTCAAGGGGTCGCGTCTGTATTTTTTACAATTTTTCCTTCTGTTTACCAGGATTTCTACCGAAGAGACCGAAAGATACTGCGAAGAGCTTATGAAAAAGCTCCATGGCATGTTTCCGGATGCTGAGATCACCATTCGCCTCCGTAACCACCTGGAGAAACCGATCATTTGTGTCGGGGCGACCGGGGACTATCGTGAACCCGAAAAGGAAATCCAATCCCTTATCGGCACCTTCAAAGAAGCTTATTTTTCTCAAGAGGCATTCGATGCCAGGAGTAAGCGTTTACTGAAGAATAGCCTCCTTCGTGAATGGCCGTCTCTCGAAGACAGTAAAGAAGGATAGGATCCTCAATTTCTGTAGCAAGAAGGTTGAAGACTCAACGATCTCCTACGAAGCCGGCCATTGGTATGCCTCGATATCCGGGGATATCGAGGCTGATGAAAAAATCCACGAACTGATCGGGGGACCTATCGGTTCAAACATTTGAGGTGGAATTTATGGCAGTTTTATATGCAGGCTTGTTGCTTCTCGGTTTTGCCGCTGTCGTTAGCCTTTGCTTCGTTATACGTTCTTGGAACCGATCACCGGTAGAGCCGGAGGATCTGCTGACAAAGTTCCAGAGGGAATCCGCTGAGAAGGCCGAAAAGGAGGCGAGGATGGTGAAATCGCTGGAGGAATTGCGCGAATACAATCATCAATGTGGGAAAACTCCTCAGCGGGAGCCGATTTTGCTAATGGACGACCCTATTGACCCAACGAAGCCATACATGTTCAATGATGATTAGAGGTCTTGTTCTCCAAATTGTTCTTTCGTTCCATAAACGGGCTATTCGAGTATTCGAGAGTATTCGAGGGGTCAGATCTGGAATACGCCCTGTAAGTTAAGAATCCGACAGGATTATTGACCGAATGCCGGAAAGTGGGAAGGCGTGCTCTAGGATGACATGCCCCCGTTGTCCCTCCCCACTCTTCATATCTCGATACAGATTTTCCCAAAATGTATGCCGCTCTCCTGGTAACGGAAGGCCTCGGCCAAGTCTTGTAACGGAAAGCTTTTGTCGATAACGGGCTTCATGGCGTTGGCATCCAGTGCCCGGATCATTTCTATCTGCTGGTGGCGGCTTCCGACTTGCATTCCCTGAAGCCTGATGTGCCTTGCCAGTAGCGCAACGGTCGGAATGGGACCGGAGAAACCGGTCAGGACACCGATGAGCTCGATATGCCCTCCGATGCGGCATGACTTGATCGACTGGGGCAATGTGTCCGGTCCTCCCACCTCGATGACATGATCGACACCACGGCCCTCAGTTAATTCCATAACCCGGTCCGCCCAGTTCGGATACTGCCGATAGTTGATGGTACAGTCGGCACCGAGAGCTTGTGCACGAGCGAGCTTTTCATCCGATGAGGATGTGACGATCACCGATGCGCCCATCATTTTCGCAAACTGCAGAGCGAATATTGAGACCCCGCCTGTCCCCAACACTAATACCGTCTCACCCGCCTTCAAATGACCATCACTGACTAATGCGCGCCAGGCCGTAAGCCCCGCTGTGGTCAATGTCGCCGATTCGGAATGACTGTACCCCTTCGGTGCATGGGTGAACCAGCTCGCAGGCTGCACCACTCTCTCCTGCGCATAACCATCCGCGGTATCGCCTGGAACTATGGCAAGCGCGGAGGATGTGACTTCGCCATTTTGCCAGTTGGGAAAAAAGCAGGAGACGACGTGATCGCCGACGGCAAACTCGCTGACACCTGCCCCGATCCTTTCTACGATTCCCGCTCCGTCGCTTAGAGGAATGAGTCCGTCTGTGGTCGCGATCTTCCCCAGCGCAACCATATAATCATGATAGTTCAACGAACTTGCGTGCAACCGCACCAGGAGTTCACCTTCTTGCGGCTCACCCGGGTCGCCCGCTTCGGCAATGGTCAGTCGTTCGAGCCCGCCGGTTCCTGTAAGTCTCACCGCTTTCATACGATGTTCCTCCGACAGAGATGATCTTTAAGGTAATAGTACCTCTCTCTTCTCCGGTGGAGGCCGGAAATGATTTTGCTAAGGGTGGGGGACATCCTGCTTACTATTCGATATTTGGAGGGGCGCGGCTAAAGTTGGGGCATGCCGGAGGAGCACAGATCGATGTGGTCGGTTCCTGCGTTCCTGCAACAGGTAACGGCCAGAGGGATCAGCCGGGGTACCGGGAGGGGGACCGAATATACCTATAGCCCCTGCTCGGGCACCGCCAGCATTTGCCCGATATAAGGTTCATTAGTCAGTTTTGGAGGTGTTTTTGACTGAAAAAATCGAAAAACGATCCGTTTTCTCCGAAAACTGGTCCGTTTTCTTTGAAAAAGGAATCAAAATTGGGGCAAACCAACAGGCAATTTGATTTTTTAGCTCCGTTTTTACTCGTTGCGGGACCGATTTCCCCTAATGAGGCCTCAAATGCGGTGGGAAACGGCCGCGTTGGGGCAAAAACGGATCGTTTTTATGGATTTTTACTCCGTTTTCCCTGAAAACGGTTCATTTTTCTCGGAAAATCATTCGGTAAAGTTCGAAAGCGGTACCGAAAAACGTAAAAGTGTACATAAAACGGGCCAAACAGAACATTTTTCTGGAAAAAGCTGGTCCATCCGAAGGGGGAAGGTCCGGAATACGCACGAAATGAGCACCCCGGCCCTAAAATCATCCTTTTTTGCCCCAAAAGTTAAATTTTCCGAGAGGGGGCAGCTCTGGAAAGGGGAATGGCGGAGGTACAGGACCAGGTCAATAGGCGTCGGCGCTGGCGATCAGCGCTTGGGCATCCATGTTTGCTATGCCGCTCCAGTAGATCGGCCAGTTGGTGTTGGTGATCGGGTTGACGAGGGTGTCGCTTCCCGAGGCCGGTGTATTGTGGCCGGAGTAATAGTAACCCCGGTACAGCGCCTGGTTCGAACTGTTCGTTACCAGCGTGGGGGTGAGCTTTGCGAGGGAGGCACCAAGGTCCCCCTGCAGGGAATACGCGGCCGCAAAGGTGTAGTACGGGGAGAACTTCGAAGAGGTGGCGGCCAGGTCGCAGTTGAAGGTGCTGTAGTCGGTCGGCCTGAGGGTGCGCCCGGATATGGCGAGTACCTTGAAGCCCGGGTTGTTGCCGAAGTACGGGGCGATGGACGGGGTTATTTCGACGGTGTCGGATGAGGGAAGTACCCGGTACTCGTCCATGTGGGTATGGCCCGCCAGGGTCAGGGATACCAGCCCCGGGTAGTTGGCAATGATGGCGAGGAATCTTGCCTGGTACCCGGCCACCCACATCATGGTGGCCGTGGAAGGATGGCCGTTGGCGTCGAGGTTGGCCGGTTGCGCGGTACTGCCGAGATCGGCGCCCGGCGGGGCGTGCATCAAGAGCCACACCTTTTTGCCGGCGACCGTGGCGGCGGCCAACCTCGCATCGAGCCAGTCGAGTTGCGCGGCCACCGCGCTGTCGTTGGCCCCCGGAGTGGGGGCCACCAGCGGAGAGAAAATGATGGTGTTCATCCCGATCACCATCAGGCCGGTACCGGCCGGTTCCACGGAATAGTATCCGCCGTTTTGGAAGGTGGCGAGAAATTGCTGGCGGTCGCCGGTGCCGTTGAGCATGGCCGTGTAGAAGAGATCCCCGGTATTGGAGAGAAAGGCGCTGTCCGGGCCGTATCCCGTGTAGGAGTCTCCGTTGCCGACGGCGAAAAAGACCGGCCTATCCCCGACCGCTTCCCGTACCTTGTTCATGGAAAAGGCTACCGCCTTGTTGGTAAATGCCTGCATGGCGGCGGTATCGGTGGCGTCGCGGGGGGCTGTGGTGCCGTGCTGGAAGTAGTAGAACATCTGCGGGAGACCGTGCCCGAGGATGTCGCCGGTGAATATCACGAACGGGCTCGTTCCCAGCCGCTCCCCGATACCTTCCAGTGCCAGCTCGAGGAGGGGATAGTTGCTATCCTTCCCCCAGGCCGAAGGGGCGGTCACTGCCGACGTCTTGAAAACCGCATCCCAGCCGGACGCGTCGGCCGCGACCAGCGCCTGGAAAAGCGACGGGTCGTACAACGGATTGAAGTGAACGTCCGAGAAGACCACTACCTGGTAGTCGCCGCTGGGAGAGCTGCCGCTACAACCGCTGTTCAAGGCACCGAGGTAGATCCCTGCGATCGTCCCCGCCGAATACTTCACAAAAGTCCGTCTGCTAATCCCCGTCATAAAACTCTCTCCTGGAATCCTGGTCGTCTGCCGAACGCTTCCGTCTCCTGCCACCCCTTTGCTACTTCATGGCCACGCGGTAGCGGGAGAGGAGCTCCTTGCGGTTTTTGCGCAGGTCCTTCCCGGTCGGGCCTGCCGGATACGGCTTGCCCGCCATCAATCCCTTCCACAGGATCCGGTTGTAGCGCGCGAAATTGAATTTGTCCTCCGACGAGAAATCCATTCCCCTGGTGGCTTTGGCCCAGTACTTCGCATCGTGGGCCGGTCTCGGCACCCGCGCGATGCTTGCGACCGAGGGGTTGGCGAAGGGGGGCAGGGTGGTCCCGGAGAGGATCGCCGCCGGTTTGGAGGTGAAGCTCCAGGGGGCCGCGGTAGTGGTAAAGCAGTCGGTCATCGGCCGGGCCAGGGCGTCGTTCAGGTTCATCGGCGAAAGCCCCAGGACCTCCTCGATGGTCCGCAGGAAGTTCACCGTGTTGTACTGGGAGGAAACGAGCGCTCCCTGCTTCACGAATGCTCCGGCCACGAAGGCGATGCTGCGGTGGGAATCGACGTGGTCGCCGCCATCCTGGGAGTCGTCTTCGATGACGAAGATCAGCGTGTTGTCCTTGTACTTGGGACTCTTGGAAATCTTTTCCACCAGGAGGCCGACCGCGTAGTCGTTATCGGCCTGCTGTATCTCCGGGGTGTTGACGCCGTCAATCGCGGTGGCGAAGTTGCCGGTGTGGTCGTGCATGAAGCGGACAAGGCTAAGGGCCGGAAGATCTCCGGAGTTTTCGTAGCCGTCGAATTCCCGCTCCCACTCCTTGAACCGGTAGTAGTCGGGGAACGAGTTGTCGAAGCCGCGGAAATAGATGTCGGTGTACGGGGCCAGTGCGGCACTGGCGGGATAGGCGACCTGGACTCCGGCGGTGGCGGGATCTTTCACGAGATCGATGCCGCCGGCGGCCAGCGGGATGTTGTAGCGGGTGGTATCCAGGAAGAAGCCGTAGTTGCGGACGGTGAGTCCCCGGCGCAGCGCCGCATCCCAGAGGTACCCCTTGTTGACTTCGTTGCCCGGCCCGTCGGGAGCCGCCACGTCGGTCTGTCCCGGCAGGAGATCGTCGTCGTCCGGCGTGAGGGGATTGGCCGCCTTGCGCTGGGCAAGGGTCGGGTAGGCTACGTTCACGCTCCGGTTGGCTCCCTCGGTATCCAGGCTGAGCCCTCGGCCGGCATAGGCGACCGGGTACTGGTGCTCGACCACGTCCGGCGCCCGTGCCGACGTGGTCCAGGCCCAGCCGTCGTTGCTCACTTCGGCGCTGTCGTAGAAGTTGTCGAGGGTGACGAAGGTGCGGGCCAGGGCGTGCTGGTTGGGGGTGTACGCTTCTCCGAATTCCGTGAGGGCGGGATCCCCGTTCCCTTTTTCAAGGTCCCCGAGGACCTGGTCGTAGGTGCGGTTTTCCTTGATGATGAAGATTACGTGCTTGATGTTGGCCTTTAAAGCGCTCATGACCTCGAGGTCGCGTGCGCCGTCGGCATAGGAGAAGCGGTTGTTGGAGACGACCTGCGCGGTGAGGCTCTGCAGTTGTGCGGTGGCGGGAAGCGGGATGCTCTGGAGCCCGGCCTTGGTCAACTGGGGATTGTAATGGTTGGTGAGGAAACCGTTGGGGCGCGAGGGGGGGCCGTAACTGTAGCGGAAATCGGGATTGGGGCCGGTGGCCGATTTCCCGTTGACCACGTACAGCCAGCTGCCGTCCGCGCTGATGCTCGTCGAGTTAGGATACCACCCGGTGGGGATGAGCCCGGACACCTGGCCGTTCGTGCCGGTGTCGTTGAGATCCACCACCGCGACGCTGTTCAGGTTCCCGTTGGTGACGAAGAGCCGTTTCCCGTCGGGGGAGAGGGTGACGCTGTTGGAGTTTGCCCCCCTGAGGGAGGAAAGCGACGCGGGCAAGGCCGACGCCGGTGCGATGACCGGTATGGTCCCCACTACCGTGTTGTCGCTGGTACGGACGATATCGACGGTATCGGACTGGTCTTCCACCACGTACAGAAGCGATTGGTCCTTGTTGAGCGTCATCTTGTTCGGCTGCCCCACGACCTTGATCCTTCCGGTCACGGACGGGGTGCCGTTCAGGTTGACCACGACGACCTCGCGGTCGCGGATGCTCGAAACGTAGGCGGTTGCCGTCCCGCCGGCCTCGGTTCCCTTGACGGCTACCCAGAACGGATATTCGCCCCCCGCTACCCCCGCGGTCCCGCCGCTTTTGCCCGGGCGGAGATCCAGTTCCCCGGCCGCGGCCCAGCTGTTCAGTCCCCCCCTGAAGACGGAGACCGAATCGTTATAATAATTGGCCACCACCAGCGTCTTGCCGTCGCTGGAAATCGCCACCCCCGCGGCGCACGCTTTCACCCCGATCTGGAGATTGATGGAGCCGTTGCCGAAGTTGGCGCTCCAGGGGAGGCCGTTCCCCGTGTTGTTGTGGCCCAGGGCAAGCGGTGTCGTTACCTCTCCCCAGGTCCCGACGGGGTTCCTGGTAAAGACGTGGACGTTGTCGCTCACCCCGCCGCTCACGTAGAACGCGCTGCCGGTGGGATCGAAGACGATGCCGTGGTAGGTGTTGGGCACCATCATGACCTGGGTCTTCACGGGAGTCTTGGAAGAGATGTCGTAGATGAAGACGTACTCGCCGGAGTCCGGCTGGTACCAGGGATAGGGAGAGCTGGGGGTGGAGCTATAGACGCGGTTGTATCCGCTCGTCAGCACCAGGAGGGTCTTGCCGTCCGGGCTCGTTGCCGTCGATACCGCCTGTCCGGCCAGCCAGTCGGGCTTGTCGAGGAGGCCCGGGTTCAGCATTTCGAACTGGGAGCCCGGGGGAGCCAGCGGGGTGATGTACTGGTTCATGTTCGGCAGGAACTGGGCCGTGGCGGCACTGCCACCGCCGCTTCCGTTACATCCGGAGAGAAAAGAGAATACTGCCGCCAGGGTAAGAACCAGCCATGCACCGTGTCTCATAGATCTCCTCCCTTCGACCACGAGGGCCTTTGAATCGCGCATTGTATGCCGGAGACAGGGTGGGCCTCCGTGAGGGTTTCTACTGCCTATCGGTCAGGCAAGAAGATATATTTAACGAAAGTTTTACTTCCTGTGATGCCCTCCTTCGTATAAGAAGCCGATGTGCCGGTTGCGGCCAGGGATTGACGTATCTTGGAAGTTTGGTATCAGCTAAGGTAAAAAAAATCGAGGTAACGGGAGGACATGAGCAAGATGGTAGCGGAGAAATGGTTCTAAACCTTCTCGTGCCGGGGGCGATAAGGTGAGAGTGTGTTCCGGCTGTTTCATGCCATAGCGGCGGGTAGGAAGAAAGCAAGCCTATCGCCGTCTATGAGCGTTTGCGGAGAAGTTCAAAGAGGCTTACCTTTGGCAATGGAGATCGATATGACCAGTATTCTCAGAACCCCGGCCTTGATTATCCTTCTTTTGGTTGTCGGTGCCGTTTCCGCCGTGTGGGCCGACGAGCCCGAGAAAGTCGAGAAAGTCACCGTGGTCGGCTTTGGGACGACGGTCGATCAGGCCAGGCAGGACGCCATCCGCAACGCGGTCGAACAGGTGGTCGGAACTTTCGTGAGCTCCGATACCATGGTCCAGAACAGCTCCCTCATCAAGGACGAGATCCTCAGCTTTAGCGGCGGCTACGTCCGTGAATTCAAGGTGATAAACATCGACAGCGTTAACGATGCCTTCAAGTTGAAGGCCGAAGCTGTCGTGGTCTCTACCAAGCTGAAACGAAAAATCGAAGCTTTGAACATCGCCATGAAGGAGGTGGACAGCGACAGCCTTTTCGCCGAAGCCTTGTCCAAGAGCCAAAAAAGCGTGGACGGCTCTCTCATGTTCAACAAGATCATGGCCAAGTATCCGCAGGCCGCCTACGAAATCAGTATCGGCAAGCCGGAGATAGCCTCGACGACTGCCGAAGTTGCCAACATTTTTGTGCCGACTACGGTCGTTTGGGACAAGCGATTTCTGGAGGAGTTGAAAGCGACTCTTTCGCAGGTAGCAAAAACGAGCTCGAAGTTCAAGGACTTCAGGGCGTATTATGCGGAACTGACCAAGTCGCCGGAAGGGTCCGGCGGTCCGGCGAATTTCGGTATCTGTCTCACGACCAAAAGCAGTGCCATGAACGACAGGGTCGACGACTGCTACTTCTTCGATCTGTTCGAGCTGTACGGCATGCCGCGTGGAAACTGGATTTTCGACCACTATTGGGAGGACAGCAAGATAGGTTTCGGACTGGTCAAGCGGCAGTACGACATGAAGTTCATCTACACGTTCGTGTCGAAAAACGGCGAGGAGCTCTTCTCGCTCCCTTACTCCTACTTCGAAGGCCTCGACAGCAAAACCGACTCGTGCAGCAAGCAGGGCTTACACGACGTCGACAACACCATGTGCTACAACGACGGCTACCGGAGCCTTCCCAACTTGTTCCCTTCCTCGGAAAGAATGAGCAGCACCTCCCTCATCCTACGAGACGGAACGTTCAAATTCAAAGCCAATCTGCCGATTCCCCTCGACGTGTTGAACAAGATCAAGACGGTGAAAGTGTCGGTGGAATCCTGGCAGTAAACGGTTCGTCTCTAGCAAGCCCACCCAATGTGCCAGGGCTCCCGGATTGGAGGAGATCTCAGTATTTGCCGCACCTGATGATAGGGAGACGTTGAAGCCGGTATCAAGAAAATTGCCAATTTGCCGGCAACAAAGTAAAGTACTTGCTGCGGCAATGGTTGAAGTATCCTGCCGGTTAGCTTGTCCATTTCGTTTCGGTCGTGACCAGATATGCAGTGCTCATTATTTCAGATCAGAAAGACCGTTGAAGGTCTGCCGCTCGGCTTTCGGGTAGTGCTGTTTTCGGTTTCCTATCTTCTCCTGGGGTGGATCGGCAACCGGTTGTCCCTGGAAATCAGCGGGTTTACCTATTTCTGGCCCCCCTGCGGCCTCTTCCTGGCCGTCCTTCTCAGCGTTCCCCAAAAGCAATGGACGGTATTCGTTTCCTCGGGAATGGTTGCCTCATACCTGACCGGATTGCTTTTTGGCGTCCCCCCGCTCCTCAACGCCGCCTTTGCCATGGCGAATGCTGCCGAAGCCGTGGCAGGTGCCTGGACCATCCGCCGCTACGTTGCCCCCCGCCTCGATCTATCCACCCTCAAACAAACGGTGGCCGGCCTGCTTGTCATCGGAGCTCTCGGTGCGTCGGCGGTGGCCGCCATCATCGGCGCCACGGCGGCAACGGCCGTAAGCGGCGCCTGGAGCTTCTTCGCGGCCAACTGTTACGACTGGTGGATGGGGAATGTGCTCGGCACCATCACCATAGCAGCGGTGATGCTGACCTGGCCGCGTGCGGAGGGGAGGCCGCCTCTGGGCGCCCTGCGCCTTGCCGAGGGCGGTTTCGTCGCCGTGGCCTTTGTCGTGGGGGCGTTTGCCTTCCTCAGCTCCGATGCGAAATCCTACGACAATCATCTCTTCGTCTTCATCCCGTGTATGGTCTGGGTGGCCATCCGATTCGGCCAGTTCGCCAGCAGCATTGCCTCTCTGGCCCTTCTCTTCGTGGTAATTGCAGCCACCAGAAACTCCATCGGCATCGATCACGATTCCCTGGTCAGCTCCTTCCACACCGAACAGATTTTTGCCCTGCTGGTCGCCTCCATGAACCTCATCCTCTCCACGGTGATAGTGGAACGGGACCAACGGGAGCAGCAGTTACGCGAGAGCAAACTGCGCCTCGACACCATTCTCGACAACGTCGGTGCCCACATATTCATAAAGGACGCCGACTACCGGTACCTGTACGTGAATCATATTACGGCCGACCTTTTTGGAAGAGCTGCAGAAGATATCGTCGGCAACGACGATTCGGCCTTCTTTTCGAAGGACTCGGTCGAGGAAATAATGAAGAGCGATTCCCGTATTATCGAGAATGGGGAATCCGTCAGAAGAGAAGAGACGATAGTCGTGCAGGAAGGAAAAGAATACCGAACCTACTGGACCGTCAAGGTTCCCCTTCGGGATCACAACGGTCACATCTACGGCTTGTGCGGGATTTCGACCGACATCACGGAACATAAAGCACTGGAGGAAAACCTCCACCGGAAAACCTGCGAACTGGAACAGGAGCTGGCAGAGCGGCAACTGGCCCAGGAGGCGTTGCTTCGCCAGGCCGGGATCCTGGAAAAGGAGATAGAGGAGCGCAAACGGGCCGAGGAAAGGGTCCAGCAAAGCGAAGCCACCGTCCGCGGCAAGCTGCGGGCCATCCTCGAACCGGACGGCGACATCGGTACCCTGGAGCTTTCCGACATCGTAGACTGCGAAACGTTGCGGGGACTGCTGGAGGATTTCTACCAGCTTACCGGCATCCTGGGTGCGGTGCTCGATACCCGCGGTAACGTCCTGATTTCCGTGGGGTGGCAGGATATCTGTACCAGGTTTCACCGGTGCCATCCGGAAACCGTGAAGAACTGCATCGAGAGCGATACCTTTCTCACTGCCGGCGTCCCCGCGGGAACCTTCAAGCATTACCGCTGCAAGAACAACATGTGGGACATGGTCACCCCGCTGGAAGTGGCGGGGAGGCATGTGGGGAACGTCTTCATCGGGCAGTTCTTCTACGAAGACGAAGAGCCCGATGTCGAATTGTTCCGCGAGCAGGCCCGCCGGTGCGGATTCGACGAAGAGGAGTACCTGGCCGCTCTCGCCCGCGTCCCCCGCTTCAGCCGGGAAAAAGCGCAAACCGGCATCCGGTTTTACGCCAAACTGACCAAAATGGTGTCGGAACTGAGCTTCAGCTCCATCAAGCTCTCCAGGATTCTCAACGAGCGCATCCACCTCGAAGAACAACTCCGGCAATCGCAGAAAATGGAGGTGATCGGCAAGCTCGCCGGAGGGGTCGCCCACGATTTTAACAACATCCTTCAGGTGATCAGCGGTTACGGTGCGCTCCTGCAGATGGACCGGTCGCTCAACGGCAAGCAGCGCGACGAGGTCGACCAGATCCTTTCGTCAGTGGAAAAGGGGGCACAGCTGACCCATGGGCTCCTTGCCTTCAGCCGCAAGCAGGTGATGACGCTTTCCCCCGTCGATCTCAACGACGTCGTCAACAAGGTCAGGAAATTCCTGGCGAGAATCATAGGGGAAGATGTTCAGCTCAAAACCGTCATTCACCCGGACCGGCTCGTTATCACGGCCGACGCCGGCCAGCTCGAGCAGGTTCTCATCAACCTTGCCACCAACGCCCGTGACGCCATGCAGAAAGGGGGGCGGCTGACCATCGAAACGGGATTGCAGGAGATCGCCACCTCCGTCGAGCAGGAATCGGGCCGTACTGTCCAGGGCGACCATGCCGTGCTGACCGTGTCCGACACGGGGTGCGGAATGGACGAGACCTGCGCGAAGCGGGTTTTCGAACCGTTTTACACCACCAAGGAAGTCGGTAAAGGAACCGGGCTCGGGATGTCCATCGTGTACGGGATAGTCAAGCAGCACAACGGCTTTATCAATGTCTACAGCGAGCCGGGGCTCGGTACCGCGTTCAAGATCTACCTCCCGATCGACGGCTCCCAGATCCCGGCGCAGGCGGGAGCGGCCGAGGCGTGCGCGCCGCCACGGGGCGAGGAAACGATCCTGCTGGCCGAGGACGACGAGAGCGTTCGCAAGCTGATCGTATCGGTATTGACGGAATTCGGGTACCGGGTCATTCAGGCGGTGGATGGGGAGGATGCGGTGGAAAAGTTTGCGGCGCACCGGGACACGGTCGCCATGGTGCTCATGGACATGATAATGCCGAGAAAAAACGGAAGGGAGGCGTACGAAGAGATCTCCGCCATCCGCCCCGGCGTCAAGGTCCTGTTTTCCAGCGGCTATACCGCCGATTTCATCCAGAATCGCGGCGTCTCGGAGGAGGGGATCGAACTTATCATGAAGCCCATGCAACCGAAGGAACTGCTGAGAAGGATCCGGAAGGTCCTGGATCAGTAAATTCCACCCTCGGGCTCCCCGGCCAGGGCCAGCCAGGCTTGGGCGGCGTGGGAGAGGTAGCCTGCCCGGCGCCAGATCAAGGCCATGTGCCAGAAGATTGCCGGGCGATCGATCGGGATGCGCCTGGTCGAAGGATGCGGGCGCTGCTCGATTATCATACGCGGCAAAAGCGCGACGCCGAGATTGGCGGCCACAAGCTCGATGATGAAATCCACCTGGGTCGACTGGGCAGCAATTTTCGGGGTGAAACCGCTCGTCCGGCAGGCCTCCATGATGAGGGGGTTGAGCGCAAAGCCGGTGCCATAGAGGATGAAAGGCTCTTCGGCCAGCTCCTTGAAGGAAAGCTTGTCGCGCTTGGCCAGCGGATGATCGGCATTGAGAAGAAGGTCGATCGGCTCGCGGCGCAGCTCCTGCCAGGCGAATTCGTCTCCTACCGGTAAAAGCGATGCGGCAAGGTCGAGCTCGCCGGCCAGTACCAGCTCCTCCAGGCGCTTACTCCCATGTTCGACGAGCCGCAGCTCTACCTCCGGGTAGAGGCTCCGGTAGGTGACGAACCAGCGGGCGAAGAGGGTATTGCTGCCGATAAGAGGAACCCCGAGCCGTAAAACCCCTCCCTTCAGGCCGCGCAACTCCTCCAGCTCCGCTTTCAGGTCTTCGCCCTGGGCAAGTATCGCGGCTCCGCGGCGGTAGACGATTTCCCCGGCGGCGGTGAGCTTGCTCTGATGGCCGATCCTCTCCAGCAGTTGGAACCCCAGCTGCTCTTCCAGCTGCTTCACCGCCTTGCTCACCGTCGACTGGGTTACAAAGACGGTCTTGGCTGCCCTCGAGAACCCTCCCTGGCGAACCACCTCCACAAATGCCCGCAGTGCCCGCGTCTCCATACTATTCCTCTCCGGAATCAATTGAAGTCGAATATTTCATTTTACGAATATCATACTCCGGTATATCTTTCCATAAGAGCTGATATGAAAACGCATCCTCGGAGCACAAACCATGCATCTGCATCGACATAGCATTTCCCTTCGCCGTCTCTGCCGTACCAGTATCGTGTTTCAGTTGCTGCTTATCTCGGGCTTTTGGGTGGCAGGGGAGGCGATCGTCCGCGTCACCGGACTTCCGGTTCCGGGCGCCATCGTCGGGATGCTCATCGTTCTTGCCCTCCTTTCGACCGGCAAGCTCAGCCTCCACACGGTGCAGCGGGGGGCGCGATGGTTTCTGGCCGAGATGCTTCTCTTTTTCGTACCTGCGGTGCTGGCGGTCCTGGATCACCCGGAATTTCTCGGCATGCTCGGCCTGAAGATCCTGGCGGTCATCGTCTTCAGCACCGTCATGGTCATGGTGGTCACCGCGGCGGTGATCGACGTCTGCTACCGTTGGGACGTGGCCCGGAAAGGAGTAGGTCATGCGGAGTGATATCTTGGTGAACGCCGTCTTTTGGTCGCTGCTGACCGTGGGGCTCTATGCCCTCGGCAAGGCACTCTACCACCGCAAGCCAACCTGGTGGACATCGCCGCTGCTGCTTGCTCCGGTTCTCCTTATCGCGGCGGCGGTGGCTTGTCACCAAAGCTACCGGGAGTACATCCGGGGGACGCATTGGCTGGTCGTCCTGCTGGCACCGGTGACGGTGGCCTTTGCCGTTCCCATCTACGAGCAGCGGTTGCTGATCCGCAAGCACTGGCTGCTGCTCGTCGCTGGGGCGGCGGCGGGGAGCGCTACCGCCATGTTTTCCTCCTGGGCGCTGGCCACCGTTTTCGGGTTGGATGGCGGGCTGCGGCTTAGCCTGTTGCCGCGCTCCCTGAGCACTCCCTTCGCCATGACGGTCTCGGGCGATATCGGCGGGGTGCCGACCCTGACGGCGGTGTTCGTGGTGATCACGGGAGTTTTCGGAGCGGTGATAGGCGAGCTACTTTTGGGGGTGCTCCCTTTCCGGTCGGCGCTGGCGAGGGGCGCGCTGCTTGGAATGGGTGCCCACGGGGCCGGTACCGCCAAAGCGCACCAGATAGACGGTGAAGTCGGGGCTGTCGCAGGACTCGTTATGGTAATGGTCGGCGTGATGAATGTACTGGCCGCGCCGTCCGTCGCCAAATTACTGCAATGGGTAGGGTAGCGGGGAAGCTTACATTGTGTAGACAGGGCTGCCGATTGACAGTATAAGAGAACACAAACTATTTCAGTTTATGCGCCGGTGACCGAAAAGAATGGTTCAGGTTCTTTATTCTTTCAGTATCAGGAGGGATCACTTGACGCACCTGACCAAACAGCCATCCGACAGTCCATCCGTTCCCCGTGATCTTGTCATCGATGATCCCAAGCTGCGGCTCAGCCTGCTGGCCCGGATCATATCGAAATAAACGGGGCTGACCCGCCCCTACAAGTACCGTTTAGCCAGCCGCTTTCCGGCGCGATTCGAATCTTCCGGGATGCGGCCATGGCTTTGAAAAGATACCGATGCGCGTAACTGCAATCATTCTCCTAATCTCGCTTATCTTCCTGCCGAGTACCCCGGCGTTTCCCGCGACAAGAACCGATGCTCTCGGCGTGCTCGACGCCCTCCTCAAAGGGGGCGCCAGTAAAAAGTCGGACGCCTTCAGGGCCCTCATCGACACCTATTTTTCCGGCGTTCGATGCCTGGAGGGCGGCAAACCCGAACTTGCCGCGGAGTACTTCACCCTCGTGGAACGATACGGGAAAAGTTTCTTTCCCGGCCTCCTCTCACCCTCGAAGCACTCCTCTCATGGCGGACACTCCGCTCCGGTCCCTCAGCACACCGCAGCCGCCGAGCCCGCCGTTAGCAAGGACCCGATCGATCCCTCCGCCCCGAAAGTCTCACCGGCACCGGAGCCGCCAATGCCGGTTGTTGCCCAGAAGGTTGTTCTTCCAGCAGCTTCGGTCCCGGCAGTTCCGCCCGCCGTCCAGGTGCCGGATACGCCGCAGGTCCGGGAGCCGGAGAAGCAGCCGATACAGGTGACGGAGAAGCTGCCGGTGCAGGTGGCTGAGAAGCTGCCGGTGCAGGTGGCTGAGAAACCGCCGGTCGAAGTAGCAGAGAAGCAGCCGGTCCAAGTGGCTGAGAAGCAGCCGGTCCAGGAGCCTGAGACGCCGGCCGTTCAGGCTCAAGTTGTTCCGCCGCAGCCTGAGGCTGCGCGCCAGCCGGAAGAACCGCCTCAGGCGATGTCACGGCCGTCGGACCAGGATAACGAGGATGACGACGCGGATGACGATTCAGCCGCACCGGTAACGGCCTGGGTAGCGGGAAGCCGGGTCATCGGCGGAGAAAGGCTCTACCGGGTGGAAGCCAACGAGACCCTCCAGCAGATCGCCCGCCGCCAGGGGATGACCCCCCGGCTGCTCGCCCGGTTAAACCGGCTGGCAGTCACCTCCCGGCTGCACCGCGGACAGACCCTGCGCATCGTCAATCGCCACATCATTCCCGAGGAGGCGGGCAACGGGCTGCTGGTCAACATCGCCGACTGCACACTGTACAGCTTCAGGGATCACAAGCTGGTCCGGACGGTTCCTATCGCGGCGGGGAAGCCGGGGGCGGGTGAACAAAAGGGGGATTGGCAGACGCCGACCGGGACGTTCACGGTCGTTGCGAAGGTGAAGGATCCGAGCTGGAAGGTGCCGGTCTCGATCCGGAGGGAGATGGAGCGGCTGGGGCACGAGGTCAAGACGCGGGTTCCGCCCGGGCCTGCCAACCCGCTGGGCAAGTACGCCCTGCGGACTTCGCTGCCCGGGATCCTGATCCACGGGACCAACCGGCCGGCTTCCATCTCGAGTTACACCAGTCACGGCTGCATAAGGGTCGGCCCGGCGGATATCGAGACGCTGTACCACGAAGTGCCGCTCAAGACGCAGGGTAAGATCGTGTACCGCCCCATCAAGGTGGCGGTCGGAGCCGACGGCAGGATTTTCCTCGAGGTGCACCGGGATGTCTACGGCAAGATCGGCAACCTGGAGCGGGAGGCGCGCAGCCTGATCGAGGAAGCGGCCGGGTCCGCTCCGGTCGACTGGCGTAAGGTGAAAGAGGTCATCAAGGACCAGACCGGCGTTGCGGAGGTGGTTTCCGCCCAGCTTTAGGGGGAAACCACCTCCCGTTCAGACCGTTTATACCTTCATCGGCTCCCGTCTGAGGCCAGTTCCTTGAGTAAGGCCTGGTGAAACATCGCCGGGTCTTCCATCTGCGGTGCATGGCCAAAGCCCGGGAACTCGACCAGCCGGCCGTTGGGGATGGTCTTGATGACCTGCTGGCCCAGCACATTATAGTGGCCGATCTTCGCCTTGACCTCGGGCGGTGCGATGTCGCTGCCGATTGCGGTGCTGTCGGCGGTGCCGAGCATCAGGACCGTCGGCACCTTCAATCGCGGGAACTCGTACACTACCGGCTGGGTGAAAATCATGTCGTAGATAAGGGCGGAGTTCCAGGCGACCAGCCGGTGCCCCGGCCCCCGGTTAAGTCCCGCCAGCATATCCACCCACCGGTCCAATTCCGGTTTCCAGCGCCCCCCGTAGTAGACCGTTTTCTCGTACTGCCTCACCCCTTCCGCCGAAAGTTTCAGCTCCCTTTCGAACCATTGATCCACCGTCCGGTACGGCACCCCCAGAGCCTTCCAGTCCTCCAGCCCGATGGGATTGACCATGAGCAGCTTCTCGACGGCCTGCGGATACATGAGGGCAAAGCGGGTCGCCAGCATGCCTCCGGTCGAGTGCCCGAGCACGATGACCCGGGAGACGCCGAGCTGCTTCAGCAACGCCATGGTGTTGGTGGCGAGCTGCTGAAAGCTGTACTGGTAATGGGCCGGTTTGGTCGAGGTGCAGAAGCCGATCTGGTCGGGCGCCACCACCCGGTAGCCGGCCTCCGTCAGTACGTCTATCGTCTTCTCCCAGGTAGCTGCGCAAAAATTCTTCCCGTGCATCAGGACAACGGTGTGGCCGTTGGGGTGCTGCTTCGGTTTAACGTCCATGTATCCCATCTGGAGGTTCTCTCCCTGGGAGGCAAAAGGGAAATGCTGCACCGGGTAAGGGTAGGGGAAGCCCTGAAGTTCTATGCCATATCCTGCGGGGTTTCCTTCCGCTTGGGCCGTGCCGGAAGCGGCAAGTAACACGATTACGAAAAGCAGGTACATCAGACGTTGCATGATTATCTCCTATCTGTCGGTTCATCGGGGGATTGTGCCGGAACTGTACTTACGCAATTGTACTTTGTTATCCCGGCTGGGCCAGTTTTGCGCAGGGGCCGGGGGATGATGGCGGTGCGGGCAGCGCATCTTCTCCGGAAGGCGGAATAAAGGCAGTACATGGCAAATGTGCAGGAAATGTGAAATGCAGACGAGCGGGGAGCGCTACCGGTTGCGGCTCAAGGTTACCTTCGGGAGTGCCCGCGCTTCGTCAGGCCCCTGCGAGGATGGTCCTGGTGAGTTGTGCGGCGAGGCTATGGCACTGGCCGTCGGTAAGGGATCCCATCAGGCAGGCCTGGATGATGTTCCGTTCGACGAGGTACTTGCTCCGGTAGCTCAGCAGGAAACCGCGCCTCTCCAGGGCCTCGCCCAACTCCAGCGATGGGCGCTCCGGTGGAAGCTGGACGCTGACAACCGCAGGGGCGGCGTGGCGCTCGTCGACCATGACGGCGATTCCGCAACGGGTCAGCTCGTCGCGAAGGATGGTGTGCTGGCGGCGGATGGTTTCGAAGCGCACGGGAGGATCGAGCTCCCGCAGGGCCTGGTGCAGGGCTCCGGCCAGGTTGGAGGAGTGGGTGAAGGGGACGCCGCGCTTGCTGCGGTAATAGCCGAGGTCGAGGTAGCGGGGAATGCGCTCGTCGGGCTCCAGCGCGTCGTTGTAGAAGACCAGCGATATTCCGGGATAGGAGGCAAGCCCCTTGCCGCTTACGCTGGTGGCGAGAAAGACTTCCGATAGGTCCACCGGCACAGTCCCGAGCGAGCTCGTGCAGTCGAGGCAGAGTTTGATGCCGCGGCGCCCGCAGATCTCCGCCAGGGCGCCGACATCGTTGAGAATGCCGGAAGAGGTCTCGCAGTGGGTGCTCCAGAGCCAGCCGATTCCCGGGGTGGCGGCGATGTTAGCCTCCACCAGGGCCGTATCGAACGGCTCTCCCCACGGGACCCGCAGAACCTCGAAGGAAAGGGCCATGCGCCGGGCGTGGTCTACCAGCCGCTCGCCGAACTCGCCGTTACTGAGGATCACTCCGGAACCTTCCTGCACCCTGAGGTGCGCCGCGGCCACGTCGTTGGCGAGGGTGCCGCTTCCGAGAAAAAGCTCGGCATGGCGGGCCTTGGTAAGATCGCGCAGGATAGAGCGCGTATCCTCCACCGTTTCCAGAAAGGCTTCGGCACGATGGGAGATGGCGGGCTTGCCGAAGGCTTCCCGCACCGCGGGGCTCACGGCTACCGGTCCCGGAAGAAAATTCGCGGCGGCGGACGGGGGGACTTCCGGGACTTCCATCTTGAGACGGGAGAAGAGGGAGAGGGCCGCCTGCAGGGAGAGGGACATCGGCTGGTAACGCGCATCGGCGGAACCCACCTCCTCGCCAAAGGGAATGAATCCCATGTGCTGGTAAAGGTGGGTCTGGCGGACGGTGCCCGAGGCAACCCCCATGGTGTAGCCACGGCGGATGCATTCGCTGGCGGCGAAATGAAGGAGTCCGGCGAAGAGGGTGGGGCGGCGGTATTCCGGTTCCACGGCGAGGAGACGGATCTCGCAGATACTTTCTCCCGGGGGGAGCCAGCGGTCGAGATCGGGCATCTTGTCGTCGAGCGAGAAGGGGCGGTTGTCGCGTACCGCGAGCATCCCCACGAGCCTCCCCGAATCGAGGCAGATGTAGTAGGTATTCTCGGTGTGGAAGCGGTCGACCAGAGCCCGCGCCGGGTTGGAGGGGTGCTGGGGGATCTCTTCCACGAAGGTCCGGTAGTTGAGCCGGTGGATCTGATCGAACTCGGATGCCAGTGAGGCGATCTTGAAGCGGAGACCTTCGGTTGCCATCAGCTGTTTCCCCTTGTGAAGGTGGTGCCAAATGCTGCCACGATGTTGCTCCGATGGGCGAAGAGGACGATGGTTGCCAGCAGGGCGAAGAGCGCAGTTTCGCCGGGTGCCGGGGCGATCATCCCCGATTTCGCCATTGCTATCATGAGGAGAGGGGAGAGTGCCAGGGCCATCAGCCCCGCCTTGGTCGTTCCCCTCAAGAGCGGATAGAGAAGGGCGCAGAGGGCGAGAGTGGCGGCGAACAGCGCGGGTTGCAGAAGCGCCAGGCCGCCCGCCAGGGTGGCCAGCCCTTTGCCGCCGCGGAAGCGAAGCTGAACCGGCCAGATATGTCCGCAGGTTGCTCCGATCAGGGCGAGATGCCCTGCCCAGGGCTCGACAAAGAAGTGGCGGGCCAGCCAGACCGCCAACATTCCCTTCCCCGCGTCGCCGGTCAGGGTGAGGAGGAAGCCTTTGGCCCCCAGGACACGCCCCACATTGCGGCTTCCCACGTTTCCGCTCTCCATCTCACGGATATCGCGGCCGGTGAGACAGATGACCAGGTAATATCCGAAGGTGCAGCACCCGATCAGGTAGGAACCGAGAAAAAGCAGGGCGGTAGTAGTTGGATGCAATGAGTGTATGGCGCTTTCCCTCTGACAGCCGGCTTTATGGGAGATTGGATAGCACGATCTATAACACAGAGAGATAAAAGTGAAAAGATCCGTTAATAAAAAAATCGTCATTGTGCGCGGAGGCGGCACGGTAACTTAGAATCAAGGAACCAGCCCCCTATCTTCCCCCCCCTTTTTCCTTGCGCCACCTTACCGCTCTCTCCGCTTCCGCCGGGGAGAGAGGCGAACGTGTTCGGCCGGAAATTGCCTAATGCGCAGTTGCCGCTATCCTTTTGGGTATCTTGAATCCTGATTGCGGAGGGGTTATGGCCAACGGGGAACTGTTCTGGCTTTCGCGGGACCAGCAGGGGCGGCTTAGAGAGATTATCGGTGCGGATCCGGAGCAAAAGGATCTGCCGCTCAAACGGGACGTCCGTTCGCTCGGGATGCTCCTCGGGGAGGTGATCCGCGAGCAGGCAGGCCTGAGTGTCTACGATACGGAGGAGGAGCTCCGCCTGCTGGCCATCCGGCACCGCCAGCTGAAGGCGGGACGGGACGAGACCGATCCGGAATCGCCCGAGGAACTGGAGCTCAAGGAGCGGATGGTCGAGATCATCGGCGGGCTCTCGGAGGAGGACGCCTACCAGGTCGTCAAGGCCTTCGGATCCTACTTCGAGCTGACCAACCTGGCCGAAACGAACCACCGCAAGCGGCGGTTGCAGGCCATCCGGCTCACTTCCGGGACTCCGGACAAGCCCGGCTCCCTGCGCGGCACGCTCCTTCGCATGCGCGAGGCGGGCGTCAGCGGCCCGGATGCCTTGGCCTATCTCGCAGAGGTGGAGGTGACGCCGGTCTTCACCGCCCATCCGACCGAAGTGGCGCGCCGGGTGGTTCTCTTCAAGCGCCGCCGGATCGCGGGGGTACTCGAGACGCTGGACCGGTTGCCGCTCACCGATGCGGCCGCCTCGCAGGGTCAGGACGCCATCCTTACCGAAATCACCACCCTCTGGCAGACCGACGAGGTCCGCCGCAAGCAGCCGACCGTCCTCGACGAGATCCGCATGGGGGTCAACCACTATCCGGAATCGCTCATTATCCCCCTGGCCCATTTCTACCAGGACATGGCCGATGCCTTCAACGACGTGTACGGCATGAAGCTCGCCGCCTGCGACCTTCCGACCGTGGTCCGTTTCGGTTCCTGGACCGGCGGCGACCGGGACGGCAATCCCTTCGTCACCACCGATACCACCCGTCTCGCCCTGGCGATGGCGCGCGAGATGATCCTTTCCCACTACCTCGCCGCGATCGACGAGCTGCGCGAGCTGCTTACCACGTCCAGTTGCCGGGTCGATTTCTCGCCCGAGATCGACGCTGCCATCGCCCGCCACTGTACGGCCTTTCCCGCGGTCATCCCGAAGATTTCCAGCTACCCGGAATGTGAACAGTACCGCCGCTTCCTTGCCATCGTCAGGCATCGGCTGGAACTTGCCCACAGCGACCCGGATGCCCCGGAAGCGTACCGCGACGCGGCCTCCCTCCGGGACGACCTCGTCCTTATCCGTTCCAGCCTGGATGCCCGCGGCGGAGGGCGCCTCGCCTGCCATTACGTCGATCCCATCCTGCGCAAGGTTGACACCTTCGGCTTCCATCTTCATTCCCTCGATATCCGCCAGCACGCCCGCATCCACGCCAAGGCGGTAAGCGAGCTGGCCGCCGGGCATTCCTTCCACTCCGCAGGCGATTTCGGATCGGCCACCACCTCGGCGGAAACCATCGACCTTTTGCATACCTTGCGGGCTTTGGCCGAGCTGAAACGGAGCTATCCGCCGGAAGCGATGCGGCAGTACGTGATAAGCGGGGCGGTATCGGTCAACGATGTCCTGTCGCTGGTATGGCTCCTGGAATTGTGCGGGGTTAAGGTCGCCGGCAGCGGCGACGGACGCGACCCGGGGCTGATGCCGGTGCCGCTCTTCGAGTTCATCGACGATCTGCGCAACGCGCCCGAGGTCTGCCGCACCCTCTGGAGCGATCCCGCCTACGCCCCGTATCTCGATTCCTGGCAACGCAAGCAGGAGGTGATGCTCGGTTATTCGGACTCCAACAAGGACGGCGGCATGTTGACCAGCACCTGGGAGATCTACAAGGCGCATCGCGGGTTGCAGCAGGTCGCCCGGGAATGCGGCGTGAAGCTGCGTCTCTTTCATGGGCGCGGCGGCACCGTGGGGCGGGGAGGCGGACCGACCTACCGGGCGATTACCGCACAGCCGCCGGACGGTTTCAGCGGCGCCATCCGCATCACGGAACAGGGTGAGGTGATCAACTGGAAGTACTCCGACCCGGCGCTAGCGGAGCGCAACCTGGAGCTGATGGTGGCGGCCTGTCTCGATTCGCTCTGCCTGGAGCGTAACCGGCAGCGTTCGGTTCCCTGGGAGGAGACCATGGAGCGGCTGTCGGCGACCTCGTACCGGTTTTACCGGGAGCGGATCGCCGAGAACCCGGACATCATCCCCTACCTGGAACAGGCCACACCGCTTCTGGAGTTCGAATTGGCGAAGATCGGTTCGCGCCCGGCCAAACGGAGTGCGAGCCGCGACCTGGGGGAGCTGCGGGCCATTCCGTGGGGATTCGGCTGGATGCAGAGCAGACTGGTGATTCCCGGCTGGTTCGGCATCGGGCATGCGCTGGAAACCTTCGTGGCCGAGGAAAAGGATGGGCTGGCGGTTCTGCAGGAGATGCTGGCGAAGATGCCCATTTTCCACGACATGATCCGCAACGTGGAACTGGCCCTGACCAAGGTGGATCTGCCGCTGGCCAGGCTCTATGCGGAGCTGGTGCCGGACGCCGCCCTGCGGGAGCGGGTATTCGACATGGTGGTGGAGGAGTACCAGCGTACGCGGCGGCTGGTGCTTACGGTCACCGGGCAGCGGGAACTTCTGGAGGGAAGCCCCTCGCTCGCGCGCTCGCTCAGGTTGCGCAATCCGTACGTCGATCCGTTGAGCATGATCCAGATCGAGATGCTGAGGCGGAAACGGGAAGGGAAGGGGGACGGGAAGCCGGATTTCGTGCTGGCCGCCACCATCAACGGGATCGCGTCGGGGCTGAGGAACACGGGGTAGGGGAAGGGAGGACGGGGAGCAATTTTTGTTTTTGGGAGCCCGCCCTCATGGTAAAGTCCCGGCACTATAGTGTCAACTTGGGCGAGGGGAGGACGTAGATGCCGGACGCGGTCGAGGTGGTCGGGCTTGGGGTGAGCACGCTGGATCTTCTGATGCAGGTGGAGCGCTTCCCGGAAGGGGAAGGGGTCGCTAAGGCGCACGCATCCGTTCTGCAGGGGGGAGGGCCGGTGGCGACCGCCATGGTGACCCTCGCCCGCCTCGGGGCGCGTACCTCCATGATCGACCGGGTCGGGGACGACTGGCGCGGCCGCCTCATCGTCGAGGAGTTTCTCCGGGAAGGGGTGGGGACCGGTCACCTGCTGGTGCAGAACGGGGCTTCCTCTTCGATCGCTTCCATCATGGTTCGCAAGGACGACGGCGCCCGGCACATCGTCTACGCTCCCGGCGACGTCGAGGAGCTTTCCCCCGCCGATCTTCCCGAGGATGCCATCGCCTCCGCCCGTATTCTCCATCTCAACGGCCGCCATTTCGAGGCATCGCTGGCCGCTGCCGCACTGGCCAAAAGAAAGGGCGTCACCGTCTCCTTCGACGGCGGCGCCCATAGATTTCGTCCCGAGCTTCTCCCCCTGATCAAGCTCACCGATGTCTGCATCGTCGCCAGGGAATTCGCCTTTTCCTGTACGGGGAAAAACTCGCTGGCGGATGCTGCGGCCGCGCTGATCGAACTGGGCCCCAAGATCGTGGCCATCACTGCCGGAGCCGAGGGGAGCTGGGTCTTCGCAGGCAAGGAGAGCTTTTATCAACCCGCTTTCGCGGTAGAGCACCCGGTCGATACCACCGGGGCGGGGGATGCCTACCACGGCGCTTTTCTCTACGGGATTCTCCGCGGCTACGGTCTCCGCCGTTCCGCCGCTCTCGCCACTGCCGTTGCCGCCCGGGTGGTCACCGCCCTCGGCGGGCGCGGCGCCCTTCCCACTTCCGCCGATCTCGATCAACTCCTCGACGCCCTTCCCGCCGCAGCCGATCTCGACGAACTCCTCTGAAGAGCCCCTGACCCTGATCCCGGATTCCGAGAGCTCCCGCAACTTCTCCCGCAACTGGAGGTTGCGCAAAGCCCGGGCTGCCTGCTCGGCGAAGGCGGCTGCCAGCTGGCGCTTATTTTTCAAGGTGGAGGTGAGGAGAGGGGACTACTTCATCAAAATCTTGAGGGCCTGCTTGAGGACCGCTTCCACGGTGGCGTCTTCGGATATCTTGATCTCGGCGATGGCCTTTTGGACCACCGATTCCTTATACCCCAGGTTGATGAGGGCCGAGAGGACGTCGTCGCGGACTTCCTGCTTGGCGACCGCGGGGGCGCTGGCCGGCTGCGGCTGCGCCATGCCGAGCTTTTTCACCTTTTCCTTGAGCTCGAGCACCAGGCGCTCGGCGGTCTTCTTTCCGATGCCGGGGATGGCGGAAAGGCGGGCGATGTTGCCGGCGAGCAGCGATTCGGCAAGCTCCAGCGGTTCCGAGTTGGAGAGGATGCCGTTGGCGAGCTTGGGGCCGACCCCGGAGACACCGATCAGAAGCTGGAAGAGCTCCTTTTCCTCGTGGGTGCGGAATCCGTAGAGGTTGATGGCGTCTTCCTTTACCGAGGTGTAGATCTGGAGGGAAACGGGGGAGCCTTCGGCGGGAAGCGAATAGTAGGTGGAGAAGGGGATCTGCACACGGTAGCCGACGCCGTTCACGTCGAGGATGATGTAGTCGGGGGCCTTGTAGGCGAGCTTACCGGTCAAAAGGGCGATCATGAGATTGGATAACCTTTCCTTCCCTTTCGGGAATTCTCCCTCCGCTCAACGCCCGGCGGACGACGCCGCAGGTGAAGGCGGGGGGAAGGGTAGGGTGAGGATGGGGGACGTCATGACGTCATCGGCCGCCTGTCCTTCTCCTGGCAGGAGGAAGGAGGGGGGGGGCTTTCAGTAAGGTGTTCATACCGGCCGAGTGGGCGTGGCAGATGGCGACCGCCAGGGCGTCGGAGGCGTCCTCCTGGGCCACCTCGGGAAGGTTCAGGAGGGCCTTGATCATATGCTGTACCTGCACCTTTTCGGCGCGGCCGCTGCCGACCACCGCGAGCTTTACCTGCATCGCGGTGTACTCGAAGACCGGGAGTCCCATGTTGACGGCGGCCACGATGGCGGCGCCGCGGGCCTGGCCGAGCTTGAGGGCGCTCATGGCGTTCTTGGCGAGGAATACGTTCTCCACCGCCACGGCGTCGGGACGGTACTCGGCGATGACGGCGGCGAGCCCGGTGTAGATCT
Organism: Geomonas sp. Red32; assembly: GCF_023652955.1. GTDB lineage: Bacteria > Desulfobacterota > Desulfuromonadia > Geobacterales > Geobacteraceae > Geomonas. Next base: position 64,516 of record NZ_JAKLOY010000003.1, read on the forward strand.
GCTCCAGGCGCTGCGGGAAGTCGGCGGAGGCCTTGGTGAAGATGGCGCCGTTGTCGACGTGGATGATCCGGTTGCCTTGCTTGGTGACCAGACCGTAGCCGGTTTTCCGCGAACCGGGATCGATTCCCATTATGATCATCCTCACCCTCCTTCCCCACTTACTCCCACCTTCCCCTCCCCTTGAGGGAGGGGGCGAGGGGGTGGGGGAGGTCCCCACGAAGTGCCGCAGCCGGCCCGCCACCTCTCTTTCGAGAGTCCTTGAGGCCGACCGTAATCCACAAAAAAAAAAGACGGCAGCGGGAAGGTTGAATGGTCGTCCTTCCCGCTGCCGCTCGTTACATGAATCGATTCTCCCGTGCTACATCATCTTCTCCATCTCCTCGGCGGAGATGTCGAAGTTCGCGTAGACGTTCTGGACGTCGTCGTTGTCTTCCAGCCGGTCCATCAGCTTCAGCATGTTCTCGGCCTGCTTCCCTTCCAGCTTCACCATGGTCTGCGGAATCATGGTGATTTCGGCGGAAAGCGGTATGAAACCGGCGGCCTCGAGGGCCTTCCTCACTTCGTTGAAGGCGGAGGGATCGGTCAGCACCTCGTACTGTTCGTCTTCGTCGGTGACATCGTCGGCACCTGCCTCGATGGAGGCCTCGAAGAGTTTGTCGAAGTCGACTTCCTTGCCGTAGACCAGGAGCCCTTTCTTGTCGAAGAGCCAGGACACGCACCCAGCCTCGCCCATGTTGCCGTTGCACTTGCTGAAGGTGCTGCGGACGTCGGAGACGGTACGGTTGCGGTTGTCGGTCATGACTTCGACCAGCACCGCAGTCCCGCCGGGACCGTACCCTTCGTAGGTGGTCTCCTCGTAGTTGACCCCTTCGAGACCGCCCACACCTTTTTTGATGGCGCGCTCGACGTTGTCCTTGGGCATGTTCTCGGCCTTGGCCTTGTCGATGGCGGTACGAAGACGCGGGTTGCCGTCAGGATCACCGCCACCCAGCTTGGCGGCAACGGTTATTTCCTTGATAAGCTTGGTGAAAACCTTACCGCGCTTGGCATCGGCGGCGCCTTTCTTGTGCTTGATCGTACTCCATTTATTATGGCCTGACATGGGTTGCTTCCTTTCAACTGGTTTGATAATGAAAACGCCGAATACTAGCATGCATAAAAGAGCGTTGTAAAGTGAGAAAATGACATTACACTGTTACCGAATGTCGAACAAACACCGCTAGTTATTGCCAGGAAGGACACCTATGACCCCCTCGTTCCGCCAGATGAAAAGATGTTCCGTTTCCGCATTGATGCTGATTTCCCTTGCCCTTGGCGCGGGATGCGCCCGCGTTTCGGTCCACACCGGCAGCCTTCCTCCCATCCTCACACAGCACGAGTTGAACCGCCCCTACGACGAGCTCGGGGTGGTGAGCGTCCGCCGCGACCGCACCGGCGCTCCCACCGATATCAGCCCGGCCGATTACACGTGGGCCTACGATGCGCTCCGCTCCGAGGCGTCCAAGATAGGCGCGGACGCGGTCATCTACCCCGAGGTCAACATCTCCGTAGAACAGTACTACGTCGTTTTCCCCACCAGTCATGTCTCGGCTAAAGGTATCGCCATAAAATTCAGGTAAGGCCCTGTTTCTATTTTTCCCTCTCCCCTAAAGGGGCGAGGGGATAACCAAGGGATAATTGCGGGCGGAGAGAATTCCGTTGATTTACTGTATACGTTTCTGAGATAGTGTCTGCTTCCGTGAAAGCGGACAACCACTGTTCTTATATCTATATCCCGTCAAGGAGGCGAATTTTATGAAGGCTGTGCTGATGGAAGGGTTTGGCGGTCTGGACGTGCTGAAGGTTGGTGAGGCTCCCAAACCGGCCCCGAAAGAGAACGAAGTTCTGGTGAAGGTTTACGCCACTTCGATCAACCGTCCGGACCTGGTGCAGAGGGAAGGGAAGTATCCCCCCCCGCCGGGCGATTCCGAAATCCTCGGTCTCGAGGTTGCCGGTGTGGTTGAGGAAGTCGGCCCCGGCGTCACCGGCTGGCAGAAGGGCGACCGGGTCATGTCGCTCGTCGGTGGCGGCGGCTACGCGGAATACGCGGTTGCGTACGCCAACCACCTGATGAGGATCCCGGAGTCCATGAGCTTCGAAGAGGCCGCCTGCGTCTGCGAATCCTACATCACTGCCTTCCTCAACGTCTTCATGATCGGCGACCTGAAGGACGGCCAGACCGCTATCCTCCACGGTGGCGGCGGCGGGGTCAATACCGCGGCCATCCAGCTCGCCAAGGCACTCACCCCCAACGCCAAGCTGATCGTCACCGCGTCTCCCGAGAAGATGGACCGGGTCAAGGAACTGGGCGCCGACCTGGTGATCAACTTCAAGGAGACCCCGGACTTCTCCGAGGCCGTCAAGGAATTCACCAACAAGAAAGGTGTCGACGTCATCCTCGACCACGTGGGCGCCAAGTACCTGGCCCCCAATATGAACTCGCTCGGCTACAAGGGGCGGCTGGTCGTCATCGGGGTCATCTCCGGCATCAAGGCGGAGCTGAACCTGGCTCTCATGATGGTCAAGCGCCAGCAGATCATCGGCAGCGTGCTCCGTTCGCGCCCGGTTTCGGAGAAGGGGGAGATCGTGGCGGAGTTCACCCGCAGGGCGATTCCGAAATTCGCCGACCGCTCCGTGGTGCCGATCATCGAGAAGGTATTCACCATGGACCAGGTGGCGGATGCCCACCGGATGATGGAAGAGGACAAGCACTTCGGGAAGATCGTACTGAAGACCGCCTAGTCCTTCGCGGTTCTTCCCCCCTGTTCCCAAATGAAAACGCCCCCTCCCGGCGGGGAGGGGGCGTTTTAGTGCCAGTGGCAGGATAACCGTTACAGGCTGAGCTCGGCGTGGCCGTTGGTGAGCTTCTCGCGCTCGGCGGTGACGTCGGCATCTTCGAGATAATCGTCGAAGTCCATAACCCGGTCGATGATGCCGTTGGGGGTGATCTCGATGATCCGGTTAGCCACCGTGGAGACGAACTGGTGGTCGTGGGAGGCGAAGAGCACGACTTCGCTGTAGGAGATCAGCCCGTTGTTGAGGGCGGTGATCGATTCCAGGTCGAGGTGGTTGGTCGGCTCGTCCAGGATCAGCGCGTTCGAACCGGTCAGCATCATCCTGGACAGCATGCAGCGCACCCTCTCGCCCCCGGAGAGAACGCTGGTCTTCTTGGTGGCTTCTTCGCCGGAGAAGAGCATCCTGCCGAGGAAGCCGCGGGAAAAGCTCTCTCCCTCGGTCGGCGGGGCGTACTGGCCGAGCCACTCGATCAGGTTCAGGTCGTTCTGGAAGTACTCGCGGTTCTCCTTCGGGAAATAGGAATGGGTGATGGTCACCCCCCAGCGGAAGCTCCCCTCGTCGGGCTCGAGCTCTCCGGCCAGGACCTGGAAGAAGGTGCTCTTGGCGAGGGAGTTGCTCCCCACGAAGGCGATCTTGTCCCCTTTCCTCACCATGAGGTCGAGGTTCTTGAACATCTGCACGCCGTCCACCGTCTTGGAGAGCCCTTTCACCTCGAGGATGATGTCGCCGCAGGGGCGCTCGGGCTTGAAGACCACGTAGGGGTACTTCCGGGAGGAAACCGGCATGTCCTCCAGGGTGAGCTTTTCGAGGAGCTTCTTACGGGAGGTCGCCTGCTTCGCCTTGGAGGCGTTGGAGCTGAAGCGCTGGATGAATTCCTTGAGCTCGTTGGCCTTGTCGGTCACCTTGCGGTTGTCGTCCTGGCGCTGTTTCAGCTGGAGCTGGCTCGCCTGGTACCAGAAGTCGTAGTTGCCGACGTAGACCTGGATGCGCCCGAAGTCGATGTCGGCTATGTGGGTGCAGACCTGGTTTAAGAAGTGACGGTCGTGGGAGACCACCACCACGGTGTTCTGGAAGCGGAAGAGGAATTCCTCCAGCCAGGCGATCGATTTGAGATCGAGGTGGTTGGTCGGCTCGTCCAAAAGGAGGATGTCGGGGTTGCCGAAGAGGGCCTGGGCCAAGAGGACCCGCACCTTTTCGCCACCTTCGAGCTCTTTCATCAGTTTGCCGCGCAGCTCCTCGGGGATGCCGAGCCCGTTGAGAAGGACGGCGGCCTCGGATTCCGCCTCGTAGCCGTTCATCTCGGAGAACTCGGCCTCGAGCTCGGCGGAACGGATGCCGTCTTCCTCGCTGAATTCCGGCTTGGAGTAGATGGCTTCCCGCTCGCTCATGATCTCGTAGAGCCGCTTGTGCCCCATGATGACGGTGTTGAGGACGGTGTGCTCGTCGTAGGCGAACTGGTCCTGCTTGAGGACGGCGATCCTCCCCTTGCCCGCCGAGATCTCGCCCTTGTCGGCATCGATCTCGCCGGAGAGGATCTTGAGGAAGGTGGATTTCCCGGCCCCGTTGGCGCCGATGAGACCGTAGCAGTTGCCGGGGAGGAACTTGATGTTGACGTCTTTGAAGAGCACCCTCTTGCCGTAGGCGAGGGTGACGTTGGATGCGCTGATCATGCTTTACTGCTCCTTGTGGTCAAATAAAAAACCACAGGGCCTTCCCCTGTGGTCAGAACCTTGCATCTATAGCATGCCGCTCGCCGCGGCGGCAAGGAAAAATCATCCATCTGGCCGTCTCCGCGACGGTTTTTAGTAAAATGTACGATTATTAATTTGCACGATAAAATGGGTTTCTTTTCCGCCAGTAATATGGCAAGTTTACCAACAAGTTTAAGCACGAGGTACCGGGCGGTATCCTCGCGGAGCAGGCATGCGGATAATTGACAAGCTTTCCACGGGAAAAAAGTTCATCTCGCTGGAGTTCTTCCCCCCCAAAGACAAAAAGGAATGGCCGACCTTCTTCAAAACGGTCGGCAGCCTCGCCAAGCTCGATCCCCTGTTCGCCTCGGTTACCTACGGCGCGGGGGGGAGCACCAAGGGCGATACCCTCGATATCGTCGCCACCCTCCAGAAGGAGCACGGTCTGGAGACCATGGCGCACCTCACCTGCATCGGCTCCTACCGGGGCGATCTGCAGAAGTTCCTGGACTCGCTCGCCAGCGCCGGGGTGGACAACGTGCTGGCGCTCAGAGGGGATCCCCCCAAAGACGCCCCTCCCGAATTCTCCGCCTGCCGGACGCTTTTGCACGCCTCCGACCTGGCAGCCTTCATCAAGGAGCTCCATCCTTCCATGGGAATCGGGGTGGCTGGCTATCCCGAGGTGCATCCGGAGGCGGCCGGCCGCGAGGAGGACCTCGCTTTCCTGAAGCTCAAGCTCGACCAGGGGGGGGATTTCGCCATCACCCAGCTCTTCTTCGACAACGAGCACTACTTCGACTTCGTGCGCCGGGCGCGGGAAATCGGGATCGAGAAACCGATCATTCCGGGGATCCTTCCGGTGGTGAGCCTCAAGGTCATCCAGCGGATCGTTACGCTCTGCGGTGCGAGCCTGCCGCCGGCCTACCAGGCCCAGCTGGAGGAGGCGGAGCGTGCAGGCGGCGCCGCCGCGGTGGAGCGCCTCGGCGTGGAGTTCGCCCAACGGCAGGCCCGGGAGCTTCTGGACGGAGGCGCCCCCGGCGTCCACATCTACACGCTCAACCGCGACCAGGCGGTGCTGAACCTGGTGGACGGACTGCTGTAGAGGTAGGCCCTTCCCTTGAAGGGGAGGGGGTGGTTACCTCCGAAGGGTGGAGGAGTCATCAGTGTGAGAAAGGGCGGAGAGTTGCCGTCGTCGAAGTTTTAAACGCTCATGAATTGTTATGCGGGAGGAGGGTCCATGTACAAACCGGCCGGCCTGTTTCTCTTGGCAGGATGCCTGCTGCTTGTGTTCGCCGCCACTTCGTTTGCCGATCTCTACAAGTACACCGATGCCCGTGGGGTGGTCGTCATTACCGACAAGCTGGAGTCGGTGCCCGCGAGGTTCCGTTCTTCGGTAAAGGTGATCCGCGACGCCAAGCCTGCCCCGGCCGCCGAACCGGCCGCTGCCGTTGACCAGGGTGCCCAGCCGGCGGCGGCACCCGCCGCGGAAACGGCGAACGAGGGGAAATTCGCCGAGCTCTGTTCCCGTTTCCCGTGGCTCAAGCCGATTCTCTGGATCGCCGCAATCGCGGCGGCCTTCGTCTGCCTGACCCAAATCGTCTCGCTCCTTCCCTCGCCGCTTTTGGGAAGGGCCCTCTACATCGCCTTCACTCTGGGCGTTCTCCTGCTCCTGTACAAATTCGTGGCCGGCAGCATGGCGGAAAACTCCAAGGCGCTCGTCAACGACGCCACCTCGCTGGTCAAGAAGGTCAACGAGCGCCAGCAGGAGCGGGCTCCCGCCGACCCGAACTCGGTGGAACAGGCGAAATAGTCCGGGAGGAGTCATGCATCTCGTCCAGATCCTCTTGCCTCTCTACGACAACGCGGGTCAGCCCTTTCCCCACCACCTGTATCTCCAGATCCGCGACGAGCTCTCCGAGCGCTTCGGCGGGATCACCACCTACATGCGCTCGCCCGCCCGCGGCCTCTGGAAGGAGCGGCAGGACACCACGGTGCATGACGACATCGTCATCTACGAGGTGATGGTCCGGGAGCTCGATCGCGACTGGTGGCGGGAATACCGCGAGATGCTGACGGCGACCTTCCGTCAGGCGGTAATGATCGTGCGGGCGACCGAGGTGGAGCTCCTTTGATTCACCAAGGCCACCCCCGCCCCTGAACCCCTGAAGGGGCGAAGGATATCCCGGCCCCTCTCTTTCCTTTTCTCACGGCTAATAGCGCTCGAACTCGGTTTCCGGTTCGTGCGGTGTGGTCATCTCGTAATCTACCCCCACCACTTTCTTGGCCTCGTGGTTGACGGTTTCGCCCGGGACGGCTTTGGTCAGCCTGGGCACTCCCTTCCCCTTGCGCGCGGGCTTGGCCTTGACGGCCCGGCCGTCGTCGCCGGACTTGAAGAAACTCACGCTCGTCTGCAACTGCTCGGCCTGGCTGGAGAGCTCCTCGGCGGTGGAGGCCATCTCCTCGGACGCCCCGGCGTTGGCCTGAATGACCTGGTCGAGCTGCTGGATCGCCTTGTTGATCTGCTCGGCGCCGGTGTCCTGCTCCCGGCAGGCCGCGCTGATCTCCTGCACCAGTTCGGCGGTCCGCTGGATGTCCGGCACCATCATGGTCAGCAGCTGCCCGGCCTTCTCCGCCACGTCGACGCTGCTCGACGAGAGCTCGCTGATCTCGGCTGCCGCCTTCTGGCTCCTTTCGGCGAGCTTTCTCACCTCGGAGGCCACCACCGCGAATCCCTTGCCGTGCTCGCCTGCCCGGGCCGCCTCGATGGCGGCGTTGAGGGCCAGCAGGTTGGTCTGGCGGGCAATCTCTTCGATGATGTTAATCTTGCCGGCGATATCCTTCATCGCCGCCACCGTCTCCTGGACAGCTTTTCCCCCTTCGATGGCGTCTTTGGCGGACTTCTGGGCGATCTTCTCGGTCTGCAATGCGTTGTCGGCGTTCTGGCGGATGTTGGAGGACATCTCTTCCATCGAGGACGAAGCCTCCTCGGCGGCCGCCGCCTGCTCGCTCGCCCCCTGGGAGAGCTCCTCGGCGCCGGAGGAGAGTTGCTGGCTGCCGCTCGCCACGTTGTCGGAGGCGCTCTTCACCTCGCCCACGATTTCCTTCAGCTTGTCCACCATTTCGTTGAGCGCCGACGCCAGGATTCCCACCTCGTCCTTGCGGTCAAGGTTGATGCTGTGGGTGAGGTCGCCGTTGGCGACCGCCTGGGCGACCTCGACGCCGCGCCTGAGCGGGATGCTGATCATCCGGGAGATGACGATGCCGAGGGCGAGGCCGATCGCCACTCCCCCCGCGATGAGGGCGATCATCATGGTGAGGCTTTCCCGGTAGCGTGCGCCGTTCTCCGCTGCGGCATCCTTGGCGTTCGCCTCCTTCATCGCCGAGAGCTCGGTCAGCAGGTCGTCCACCACCTTCAGCTTGTCGCGGGCAGCCCCGAAGGAGAGGGCGACCGCTTCGTTACTCTGATGTAACGGCTCCCGCGCCGCCAGGTTCATGACCTGATCGTGAAGCTTCAGCCACTCCTCGTTGGCGGCCTCCAGCTTCCTTACCGTTTCCTTTCCCTTGTCGGTATAAAAGAGCGGCTTGGCCTTTTCCAGCTTGTCGTGGTAGTCCTCCTGCGACTTCTTCGATGCGGCTTGGTACCTCTCCCGCAGCTCCTGGGTGGTGGCGAGCATGAAGTTCTTCTCTGCCCGCAGGATGTAGAGAAGATCGATGTTGGCGTTGAGGATGTATGAGGTCCCGAGCAACTCCTTCCGGTACATGTCTGAGGCGTTATCGTTAATGGCTCCCATGTCCTTGATGCCGATAGTTCCGACCACCACTGTTATGGCAGAGACCACCATGAATGCCAGTACCAGTTTGGTGCCCACCTTCAAATCCGAGACCCATCTCATATAGCTGCTCCTCCTTGTCCTGCTCGTAAGTCAGTGTCGGCGAACAGTCGGCACGAGTTTTGAGAATCCGGGCACGCGGGAAAGATTCACGCGCACTCTGCTATGCCAGCGGATACGTTTCCTTTGACAGTTGATCGTTTTTGATCTTTTCGGAAAAATGCGGCGAAGATTGAGGAAAAATGACGAGGGGATGACGTATGGCTTGCCGATAGGCTACCGGTAAGGCTTGGAGTGCTGACGCTGAGGCGGGCGCGAGGCCGCGGGGAGGGCCACCACCACCGGGTTAGGCGCTGGAGGTACTGACGTCCCCTCCCTTGGCAGGAGGGGAACTGACGAGGGGAGAGCGGGGGGGCTACTATTTTCCGGCGGACTCGTACTTGTAGCCGACTCCATAGATGGAATGGATCAGCTCCTGGTCGGGAGCGGCGGCGGAGATCTTCCTGCGGAGCTTCTTGATGTGGCTGTCGATGGTGCGGTCGCTCACGATCCGCTGGTCGGAGTAGATCCGGTCCATGAGCTGGGTGCGGGAGTAGATCCGTCCGGCGTTCTGGTAGAGGAAATGGAGAAGCTTGAACTCGACCGCGGTGAGCTCCAGGTCGTGGCCGTTCAAGAGCGCCAGAAAGCGGTCCTGGTCGAGGGTCAGCCCGGAGGGATCGGGGGCGGGATGCTCACCGGTCCGCCGGAGCACCGTTTTCACCCGGGCCACCACCTCGCGGGGGCTGAACGGCTTGCAGACGTAGTCGTCGGCGCCGAGCTCCAGGCCGAGCAGGCGGTCGATCTCTTCGACCCGGGCGGTGATCATGATGATCGGGACCTGGGAAAAGCTCCTGATCTCCTTGCAGATCTCCAGGCCGTCGCGCCCGGGGAGCATCAGGTCGAGCAGGATGAGGTCCGGCATTCTCTCCCTCACCAGGGGAACGACGCCGGTCCCCTCGGCGATCCAGCTGGTTTCGAACCCGGACTGCCTGAGGTAGTCCCCCAACAGGCTGGCCAGCTTTTCCTCGTCTTCCACGATCAGTATGTTTGCGTTCATCCCCTGCTCCCGGCCCGCGGCAGTTCGATCCTGATCAGAATGCCGCCCATTGACGAGGGGTGGGCGGTGATGCTCCCCTCGTGCGCCTCGACGATGTTTTTGCAAATGGCGAGTCCCAGCCCCGCTCCGCCCAGAGAGCGGTTGCGGGAGCTCTCCACCCGGTAGAGGCGGTCAAAAAGCCTCTCCAGGTCCTCCGGCGGCACCCCCGGTGCGCTGTCCTCGAAGCTGAGCGCCACCCGGTTGCCATCGTCCTCGAGCCGCACGGCGAGCCTGCCGCCGGCATCGGTGTACTTCAAGGTGTTTTCCAGCAGGTTGTCGAACAGCTGCTGAAGCCTCCCGGCGTCGGCGAAGAGCGGCAGCTCGCCGGATCCGCCGAAGTCGGCGGTAAGCTCGATATTCTTCTGGTCGAATTCGGATTCGAACGCCTCCACCGCCTGCTCCAGCATCTCGCGCAGATCGATGAGCTCCTTGCGGTAGGAGAGGGCCCCGATGTCGTAGAGGGAGATCTGGTAGAGGTCCTCGACCAGGCGGCTTAAGTGCATCACCTCGGCGTGCAGGGAGCGCATCGACTCGGGTCCCCCCGGCCGGATGCCGTCCTGGATCGCCTCGATCTCGCCGCGAAGTATCGAGAGCGGAGTGCGGAGCTCGTGGGAGATGTCCGCCACCCAGCGGCGGCGTGCCTGTTCGTTGTTCTCCAGGGCGAGGGCCAGGGTGTTGAAATCGCGGGCGAGCTGCCCCAGTTCGTCCTCCGTCTCCACCTGCACCCGGGTCCCGTACTCGCCGCAGGCCAGCCGGTGCATGGAGGCGGCCAGCCGCCGGATCGGGGAGACCAGGCGATTGGAGAGGGGGAGCGAGATGACGGCCGACACCAGGAACATGACGGCGGCGATCATCACGAGGGCGACTTTTTGCTGCTTCACGAAGAGGAGCTGGTGGGTGTCGGTCAGCCGCTGGCGCGGCCGGATGCCGAGGTAGCCGACGGTGCGGCGGGCGCTGACGATCTTCTTGAAGTCCACCTGGCTCTGCAGGAGTCCGGGAGGGCCGGCGATCTGCCGCCGGGTGGCGTCCAGGAGGAAAACCCGGGTCTCGAAGCGGTGGGCGAACCAGGGCGGGATCTTCCCCGCACTCATGCTGGCGAACTGGGCGGGGTGGCCGGGACCGTCGGGGTGGCCGGGGTGGCCGGGGTGGCCGGGACGGTCGGGACGGTCGGGACGGCCCCCTTGGCCGGGTTGGCCGGGTTCACCCGGTTGGCCGTATTGGCCGTATTGGCCGTATTGGCCCGTTTCAGCCGCACGGAGGCGGCGCTGCCTCCTCTCGAAACGTTCCAGCTCGCTCCCCTCGCGCGGCAGGGTGGAGGCCAGCAGCCTGGGCCAGGCATCGCGGTCCTCCTGGAGAAAATCCCAACTCCCCTCCGCCGTGTAGGTCTGCTCGAGCACCTCGGAGAGGCGTTCCAGGCGATCCCTCTCGACGGTATTGACGTAGGTGAGGAAGCCGCGCCCGATGCTCCATTGGACGATCAGGAACATGCCGATCACCACCGCGCCGGTGGCGGCGAGCATCGCGAAGAACAGGCGGTATTTTATCCTCATCTTCATGAATAACTCTCTGCTTCCCACTTTTACCGTGATCTGTATAATGAATACCGAGTCAGCTCCTTTGTAACATACCCAAAGTCAATCCGCTACGGCGTCCTGTCCGGGAAAGGGTAATTCCTCAATTGGTTCACATTTGGTCCTCAATTCGTTGGTACTTTGGCTCCAGAAACAGGATGTGACTCGGGCAACTATGCCCGGCAAACTAGCAGCGCCGGCCAAGGCCGGGAAGGGGTGAAGATATGAAGAAGGTTCTACTGGCAATGGCCATCCTGGTGGTCGCGGGTGCGGCTACCGCCCAGGCAAGAGTCGATCTCAACGTGAACATAGATGTGCCGCTCGTTCCGGCCCCGCCGCCGGCGGTGGTGGTTCCCGCTCCGGCGCCTCCTCCTCCGGCTCCGGTCTACGCCGCGCCTCCCCAGGTGGTCATCCAGGACGCCCCCCAGTTCATCTACGCGCCTGAGCTTGGCTACTACGTCGCGGTCGATACCCCCTACAACATCGTCTACGTCAACCGCGCCTATTATCTCTTCAACGGCGGCTACTGGTACGTCGCTTCCAACTACTGGGGGCCGTGGACCTTCGTGGCACGCAGGGGGCTCCCGATCGGGATCCGCAGGTATCGCTACGAGCAGATCAGGGCCTACCGCGACCGCGAGTACCGGATCTACCAGCGCGACCGTGACCAGTACCGCGGGACCTGGTACCGCCCGGCGGAGCGCAGGGAGATGCGCGAGCGGGTGGAGCACCGGGAACACGAGCACCGGGAGCGGATGGAGCACCGGGAGCACGAACGCGAGGAGCGCCGGGATTGGGGGCGCTAGCGGCGGCCAAAAAATAAGGCCACCTTTTTCCTTAACCGTGGTATAGTCTATTCTTCATTAGGCAAGGAACCCCATCGGCCTTAACGGCTCTTGGGGTTTTTTGTGTACGAGCAAGAACAGAAACAATAGGAGAAAGAGTGGATTTCGGACAGTTCAATTTGCACCCCCAGATCAAGGCCGGGGTCGAAGCCCTTGGTTTTACCACCCCCACCCCGATTCAGGAGCAGGCCATTACGCCGGTCATGGAAGGCAAGGACGTGATGGGGCTGGCCCAGACCGGCACCGGCAAGACGGCTGCCTTCGGGCTGCCCATGCTGCACCGGCTCATGCAGGGGGCACGCGGGGATTTACGCGCCCTGGTGGTGGCTCCCACCCGCGAGCTGGCGGAGCAGATCAACGAGGCTCTGAACGCGATGGGTAAGTTTACCCGTCTAAAGAGCGTGTCGGTCTACGGCGGCGTCAATATCAATACCCAGACCAAGAAGCTCAAGGAAAGACCTGAAATCGTGGTGGCATGCCCGGGACGGCTCCTCGACCACGTGGCTCAGAAGACCATCGACCTCTCGAAGATCGAGATGCTGGTGCTGGACGAGGCCGACCAGATGTTCGACATGGGCTTTCTTCCGGACGTGAGGAGGATTCTGAGGGTTTTGCCGAGTGCCCGCCAGACCCTGCTTTTCTCGGCCACCATGCCCGACGATATCAAGACCCTTGCCCACGAGATCCTCCGCCGCCCGGTCACCGTGCAGGTGAGCAGGATTGCCCCGGCGACCACCGTATCCCATGCCCTCTACCCGGTCTCCCAGCACCTGAAGACCCCGCTTTTGCTCGAGCTTTTGCACCACACCGATACCGAGAGCGTGCTGATCTTTACCCGCACCAAGCACCGGGCCAAAAGGGTAGGGGAGCAACTGGAGAAGGGGGGATACAAGGCCGCCTCCATCCAGGGGAACCTCTCCCAGAACCGCCGCCAGGCCGCCCTGGACGGGTTCCGGGACGGAAGCTACCAGATCCTGGTGGCGACCGACATCGCCGCGCGCGGGATCGACGTTTCCCAGGTTTCCCACGTCATCAACTATGACATCCCCGACACCCCGGAGGCGTACACCCACCGGATCGGGAGAACCGGCCGGGCAGCCAGGACGGGGGACGCCTTCACCCTGGTGACCACCGAGGACGACCTGATGGTGCGGCGGATCGAGAAGATCCTGGGGACGAAGATCGAGAGACGGCGGGTGGAAGGATTCGACTACACCGTACCGGCTCCCCAGAAGGATGTAGAGTTCGCCCGTCCGCCGCGCGAGCCGCAGCGCAGGAAGGCAGCCGTGGCCAAGCCGGCCGGTGAGGCCGGAGCAAAGGCAAAGGCACCGTCGGCGGGACGCCGTGACGCAGCCCCGCGGCCGGCAGGCGAGGGGCTGCAGGGACGCGCAGGCGGGCAGGGTGCGGCCACCGCGGCAACGCCCCAGAGGAGCGCACGGCCGGAGCAGGGTGCAGGGCGCCCGGGACAGGCACACGGCTCGGCCCGGCCCAGCCAAGGCACCGGCGGCCAGGGAAAGAGTGGGTCCCGGCAGGGGCACCCCTCGGCCCGGCAAGGACAACCGGGCGGCGGGCAGCCTGCAGCAAAGAAGGGAACCACCCCCCCCCGGCGCGGGTAAGGGGTCATCAACTGAAAAAGAAAAAGGCCAACTCGTCGGAGTTGGCCTTTTTACTTTTGTCTCCCCTGCGTTCCCTCCCCTTCAAGGGGAGGGACAGGGTGTGGATGGGGTGATTACGCCTGCCACTGACCGTGAAGGGTGCAGTACTCGCGGGCGGTTACCTTGTCGGCGGTGACGTTGAAGGTCGCCTCCGGGGCATCCCCGGGGTTCAACTGGGCGCGGTAGATCTTGCCGTCGGCGATCAGCTCGATCCATTCGATATAGTGGACGGCCTCCATCGGATGGGGGACGCTGCCGACCTTGACGGTGATGGTGCCGTTCCCTTTCTCGATCACCGGGACGTGCTTCTCTTTGGAGGCTTCGACCGTGTTGGCGGTCTGAAGGGTCATGGGGCTTCCGCAGCAGACGAGCTCACCTGCGCCTGCGTGGAAGACTTCAACGATATTGCCGCAACTCTCACATTTGTAGATCTCTAATGCCTGTGCCATTTACTCCCTCCTTTTTGATTTCTACTTAAGCCAGCCCACCAGGTTGGTGGCCAGTGCCATGTTGCCGTCAATGAACTTGTTCTGGAAGATAGCGTCGTCGCCGAAGACCAGGAAGCCTCCCTTGCCGACTTCGCCCGCCATCGCGACTCCGAAGCTTGCGGTCTCGTCCGGGTGCTGGATCTTGTCCCGGTGGAGATCGATCCACGCCTTCGGGCTCGTGGAGGCGACGATCCGGCTACGGCTGCTCACCGTTCTCAGCCCCCAGACGCCGTAGAGGCTGAATTCCTTGATCCCCTTCATCACCGGGTGGTCGCCCATCCGGGTGGAGCGGAAATCCTGGGGGTTGCCGGCGATCACGTTTTCGTTCTCGCGGATCACCCCGTTGGTGTAGTCGATGCCGAGGCTGTCCAAGAGCGAGGCGAGCGGAGGGGCGATATGGAGCATCACCGCCAGTTTTCCACCCCGTGCCATGAAGCGCTGCACCGCCTCCACCTCTTCGGGCTGCAGCGGCGCGAAGGCCCCCGAGATGATCAGGGCATCGATGCCGTCCAGGCTGGCGTCGCTGATCTTCCGGTCGAGGGCGGAAACTTTCGCTCCCCGGGTCCGGAGGGCCTCGGCGAGTTTGGAGAGCTGGAGCGGGCCGGCATCCCCGATGATGAAGCGCTCCCCGTGGCCGTTGTCGAAGGCGACGTGCTGCGCCATGGCCGCTTGGGCAGTGAAGAGGGTGGCAACCAAAACTACAGAAAGACAATACATTACACGATTCATCTGCTTCCCCCGCATCTCAAATTTTAAATAGGACCATTATGGTCGTGTTTGTCATATACCAGCAATCCCGGGAGAGCGCAACAGATTATACCAGATTTTGGGAAACATTTTTCTTGCCGTCGTTGACAGAGAGGCGAAGGCCGATGTATTACATGTTATTCGCTGCAAATCAATACTGTCAGGAGACATGAATGGTTACTCACATAGTTCTCTTCAAGCTGAAGGAATCCACTGCCGAAAACATCGAGAAAGCTCGCAACATCCTGCTCAGCATGGACGGCAAGGTCGAACTTCTGCGCCACCTCGAGGTCGGCGTCGATGTCATCCGTACCGAGCGCTCCGCCGATATTGCCCTGGTCACCAAATTCGATTCCCTCGCCGACCTGCAGGCCTACCAGGTTCATCCCTACCACGCCAACGAAGTCGCCGCCTACATGAGGAGCGTCTGCTCGCAGGTGGTCGCCGCGGACTACGAAAGCTAACCTTTCTGGCCTTACCCCCCCGCGCTGCTAAAAGCGGCGGCGCTCTCAGCCATGCCAGGTGTGGTGGCTGACCGTCCCCCCCTTTGCGACGCATCCGCTGAAGCCTTGGCGAAGGCGGAAGGGGATACAGGGGGGATTTTTACTAGATTCATCGATTCGATACAAGGAGGATTGACTGATGGAGCAGTGTCCATGTGGAAGCGGTCTGGCCTACGCCGAGTGCTGCGAGCCGATCATTAAAGGGGTGCGCCCGGCGGAGACCGCCGAGGCCCTCATGCGCTCGCGCTATTCCGCCTATGTGAAGGTGGAGACCGATTACATATACGAGACCACCCACCCCAAGCATCGTGCCGGCTACGACGTGCAGGGGACCAAGGAGTGGGCGGAAGGGGCCGAATGGCTGGGGCTGGAGATCGTCTCCACCAAAAACGGCGGCCCGGAAGAGTCCATCGGCGAGGTCGAGTTCATCGCCCGCTTCGCCGAGAAGGGGCAGAACCGGGAGCACCACGAGCGTGCCCAGTTCAAGAAGGATAAGTCCCAGTGGTTCTTCACCGACGGCAAGCCGGTGACCGGTCAGCAGCCAGTCGTGAGGACCTCGCCGAAAGTGGGCCGCAACGATCCCTGCCCGTGCGGGAGCGGCCAGAAGTACAAGAAGTGCTGCGGTAAGTAGTCACGACACTCTAAAGAAATGACCAAAGCAAATCCCCCCTGTCCCCCCTTTGCCAAAAGGGGGGGGGCGGCGGTTCGCCGGCAACGGCCAGGAAGGCACCTCTCAGTCAGTGGGGACGCCGTCCGGAGCGGGGATTAAAGGCAAAGGAGCTTAGGATATGGTGATCGCCCAGAAGGTTGCCACTTGCATAGAGCGCGCTTCCTGGATCAGAAAGATGTTCGAGGAGGGGGAACTGCTCCGCAGCCAGTTCGGAGCGGACAAGGTGTACGACTTCACGCTCGGTAATCCGGACGTCGAGCCGCCGGAAGCCTTCAACAAGGCCTTCCTGGAGCTCGCCCAAAAGCCGGTCGCGGGGATGCACCGCTACATGAACAACGCCGGCTATCCCGAAACGCGCGACGCGGTCGGTGCCGCCCTCACCAAGGCGTCGGGGCTCGACGTCAAAGGCTCGCAGGTGGTCATGACCTGCGGCGCGGGCGGGGCGCTCAACGTGGTGCTGAAGACCATCCTGAACCCCGGCGACGAGGTGATCATCCTCACCCCCTTCTTCGTCGAGTACCGCTTCTACATCGACAACCACGGCGGCGTGCCGGTGGAGGTCTGGACCAATCCGGAGACCTTCCAGCTCGACGTCCCGAAGATCGGTGCGGCCATCACCGCCAAGACCCGCGCCATCATCATCTGCACTCCCAATAACCCCACCGGGGTGATCTACCCGGCCGAAAGCCTGAAGGCCCTGGGCGAGACGGTGAGTGCCAAGGAGAAGGAGTTCGGCACCCAGATCTGCGTGATCTCCGACGAGCCGTACGCCCGGATCTCTTACGACGGCAAGCATGTCCCGAACATCTTCCCGCACGTCGCCAACTCGGTGATCGTCACCTCCCACTCCAAGGACCTGGCGCTCCCCGGCGAGCGGATCGGCTACCTGGCGGCCAACCCCCGCATGAAGGACAGCGCCCGCTTCATGGAAGGGGCCATCTTCGCCAACCGCGTGCTCGGATTCGTCAACGCCCCGGCGCTCATGCAGCGGCTGGTGGCCGGGCTTCAGCACGAATCGGTGGATATCGCCGCCTACCAGGCGAAGCGCGACCTCATCTACAACGAACTGACCGGCATGGGATTCGAGATGGTCAAGCCGGACGGGGCGTTCTACTTCTTCCCGAAGTCGCCGATGAGTAACGACGTGGAGTTCGTGAAGGCCGCCCAGAAGCACCGCATCCTGCTGGTGCCGGGGGCAGGCTTTGGCGCTCCCGGATACTTCCGGATCGCCTACTGCGTGGACAAGGGGATGATCGAGCGGAGCTTCGACGCCTGGCGCGCGCTCGCCGTCGAACTCGGGCTGAAAGGGTAGCCAACTAAAGGGAAGGGAATGACCGAAACCATTCTCATAGTCGATGACGAAGAGGGGATCCGCTCGTCGCTGGCGGGGATCCTGGAGGACGAGGGATACCGCACCGTCTGCGCGGCGGATGGCCAGGAGGCGCTCGCCCTCTGCGGCCGCGAGCTCCCGAGCCTGGTGCTGCTGGACATCTGGATGCCCAAGATGGACGGCATCGAGACCCTGAAAAAGCTCAGGGAGCAGCACCCCTCCCTCAACGTGATCATGATGAGCGGCCACGGCACCATCGAGACCGCCGTCAAGTCCACCAAGCTCGGGGCCTACGACTTCATCGAGAAGCCGCTCTCCCTGGAGAAGGTGGTGGTCACCATCGAGAACGCCCTGGCCATGACCCGCCTCAAGGAGGAGAACGCCTCCCTGCGCGGCATGGTGACCCAGAACCAGGAAATGATCGGGGCCTCGGCGGCCATGGTACGGCTCAGGGAGCAGATCCGGATGGTCGCCCCCTCCAACGCCTCGGTCCTCATCACCGGCGAGAACGGCACCGGCAAGGAGCTGGTGGCGAGGGCGGTCCATTTCCACAGCCAGAGAAAGGATAAGCCGTTCATCGAGATCAACTGCGCCGCCATCCCCGAGGAGCTGATCGAGAGCGAGCTTTTCGGTCACGAGCGGGGCGCCTTCACCGGCGCGGTGGCTCAGAAGAAGGGTAAGTTCGACCTTGCCGACGGCGGAACCCTCTTTCTGGACGAGATCGGCGACATGTCGCTGAAGACCCAGGCCAAGGTGCTGAGGATCCTCCAGGAGAAGAAGTTCGAGCGGGTAGGGGGGACCAGGACCATGGAGGTGGACGTCCGCATCGTGGCCGCCACCAACAAGCTATTGGAAGAGGAGATCAAGCAGGGGAGCTTCCGCGAGGACCTCTACTACCGCCTCAACGTGGTCCCCTTCAAGGTGCCCCCCTTGAGGGAGCGGCGGGACGACATTCCGCTTCTCACCACCTATTTCCTGGAGGCCTTCTGCCGCCGGGAGGGGCGCGAGCTTAAGCGCCTGGTCCCGGAGGCCATGGCCGCCATGCAGCGCTACGACTGGCCGGGGAACGTGCGGGAGCTGAAGAACATCGTCGAGCGCCTGGTGATCATGACCCCCGGCGGCACCATCACCGTCAACCATCTCCCCGACTACTTCGGCGCCGAGGCGCGCGCGAACGAACCCGGCAGCGGCAAGCTCGACTCCGTGCTGGAGCTTTCCAGCCTCCGTGAGGCCCGCGAGGAGTTCGAGCGCGAGTTCATCATCCAGAAGCTCGAAGAGAACGACTGGAACGTCTCCCGCACCGCCGAAGCCATCGAACTCGAGCGGAGCAACCTCCACCGCAAGATCAAGAGCTACGGCATCGACATCAAGAAGTAGGGGAGTCCCATGTTTTTCCGGCTGATCCTCCTCTTCACCATCGTCCCGGTCATCGAGATCTATCTCCTGATCAAGATCGGCTCCCTGATCGGCGGCCTCCCCACCGTGGCGCTCCTTCTGGCCATCAGCCTATCGGGAGCGTGGCTCGTCCGCCACCAGGGATTCCGCCTTCTCGCCGACATTCAGCGTGAGCTCGCCCAAGGGAGGCTCCCCGCCGCCCAGCTGATGGACGGCGCGCTCGTGTTGGTAGGCGGCGTGCTCCTCATGACCCCCGGCTTCTTCACCGACTTCCTCGGCATCTTCTTCCTCATCCCGTTTACCCGTTCCCTCATCAAAATGTGGCTCGGCCTCTGGCTCCAAAAGCGTCTCTCCCGCGGCGGCCCCATCGTCCTCCACCGCCGCTTCTAGCCTCCCCTTTCCCCTCACCTCTCTCCCGTATCCTCACTCGATCAGGCGCACAACTCCCCTGAAGTAGCCAACATGCCCAAGTTCTCCTTTGACAATGGTGAGCAAACTCTATACATTTCCCCCTAATTTTAAGGGGCTCTTCCACTTTCGCCCCCTATGAAAGAGTCTTCTTGTTTGACGGGCCGGGAACGGACCTCGTTTGAAAACAGGAAGCAGGACGGATGTGCAGGTCCGGCCATCCCCCATAAGGAACAAATTTCCAGACATGGAACACTGAGACATCAGGCGGTTAAATCCACCAACGAAATCCAAACACGATTCTTATCACTTAGCCTGGGTGGATGACAGGACCCGGTCAATTATATTGTTGGTCGCGGAATGACAAGGTAGACAACGGAAAGGTAAGACAGCCCGTAAAAGGTCATCCCACGCAATTCGGGGACAGAAGGTAGGGGTCATGAAAAGTTTTTTCGCCACTGTTTTACGGATCGACTTGGGAGCATTAGCGATTGTCGTAATTGTGCGGCTTCAGACAAAACATGATCTCGGGACGATAATGGTGTGGTGCGGATTCCTCATGCTTATCATCGGTTCATGTGCTGCTTTGGGTGGATGGGATGTGGCGCCTGGTGAATATGACCTAAGACTGGATCAAAAATTCCCGCAAGGTAATTTCGTTCGAAGCCCAGAGAAATGGTCAGAAATGCATAAAAGCTATGACTTCTGTCTCTACTTGGCAGCGGCTTCTCTCCCCCTGATAATTATTGGATATTTATTGTAATGTGAAAGCCAAATTTGGAAGACTGTTTCAACGTACGTAGGTAGGACCAGGCGGGAAAATGGATCGCACTTTAACTAAAATAATAATCGATGCAACGCTAGCGTGCCTTTCAGGAATTGGAGTTTTTGTTTTTTGGGTATTGAAAGGGAGACCTGGACCGTTGAAAGACGAATTTGACGAAAAGTACCGAACCAGAAATATATTTATCTTAATGGCACTTGTGATAACTGTTGTCGCCGAAATCATAATTATAAACAATAGATAAATCACCTGCCGTATTAATATGCTAGGACGGCAGAACTGAATCAAACCAAGGAATTGGACCGGACCAAAACCTGCCGGTCAACTTTTGCCGTTGGCGGGGAAGAAGAGGATTTCATGAAACATCCAGTCAAAGTGATCCTGCTACTTATCCTTTTTGCAGCTTTGGCCACCTGGCTTTACCCCACCGTCATAGGCTACTGGGCCACCCTCTACATCCCTTTAGCTTCTAAACTTCCTCGTACCCGTATAGCCCAGACAGCATGGTTATCAGCAGGTGGCGCCAGTGGCGCCGCAATTTGTGCGTTTCTGCTTGCATGGCCGCTAGGGTTTATAATCAGAGAAAAACCCATTATCATCGGTTCCGTGTTTGGGGTATTATCGGCAGTATTCCCATGGATTGCATTTATAGCAACCATTTCTGAGAATGGCTTCAATGGATTTGTCACAACAATATTTGTTACTGAGCAAATAACCTTCATTGTGGGGTCCATCTGTTTCACATACTTGGGAAGTCGTTTCTCCACAAAGAAGGCAAGCCGAGATTTAACTAACGATTGAGGCAAAACCCTTCGCCAAGTGATAATGGTGGGTCACTGTCTTGAACAATAATTCCAACAAAACGGGTAGACGCGGTCTCACGGTAAATAAGTAAAAGGAAGTCGGTAAAAGTTGAGCGCTCGCCGGTCACCCAATTGTTGGCAGGGAAAAACATAGGCCCCATGAAAATCATCGATAACTTTTTTACGGTACTGGAAGTCACCTGCGCAATAGTTGCTGCGAGAACCATTTTTGTGCCCAGTCCTAACTTTGTATTCCCCGCTGCCATGGGAGCTATATTTCTCCTTATGGGACTTCACGGTCTTGTAACGACCGAAGTTGGCACAAGAATAAATGTAATATCGCGGAGTAAAAACAAGATTATGTTTTATCTGATGATAGTCACCTACTTTATCTTTGCCTTCTTTATGCTCCGGCATAGCTTCTCATTGTGGAAATCTTAGTGGTTGAAGAAGCAGACGTGAAAACAGATAGAAGCGATCAACGAGAGGCTTTGGCGACAACAAGGCTCGGCTGATTTAGCTGACTCGGTTTGAAGAAGTTTGAGTATGCCTGTGAAAGCTGATTCAGTGGATGGAAGCTGATGAAAGGCGGAGATTGAGCCAGGAGAGTTGAGGACGGCGACCGCCAACCACGAGAGGCAGGAGCTGACTCCGCAGGTTTCTGAAAGAGGACAAGAGTTGGCGGGAGTGATGCCGCTCCGCTGCTCAGCCAGGCGTTGTACGAGGAATAAAAATTATGGCCAAACGTAATCCTTATGACTTTGGTTATTTCGGGGCTCTCAATAATGCACTGAGGGAGCGTGCTGCTGAGAAGTTCCACGACCCTATTGTGACCAAAGCCTACTGGCTACCTATAAACCTACCCAATGCCCTTTTTCTCCGAGAGTCAGTGCAAACAGCCGGAAAGTTGGAATATAGAGTATGTAACAAAGCGAAATTGGGGTATCTTTTTTTCATTCTTGCTGGAATCGGATCCGCATTTACAATAACTGGAACTCGTATCGCCACTGGTGAACTACACCAGTTTAAAACATATACTCAGTTGTTGTTTTCTATAGTCATAGCAGTGGTAGGAGTGGTAATGGCACGTCATGCTAAAGATATAGTTTTTGACGTAGGACAAGGAATCTTCAGAAAAGGCGCATCATTGCTTGACGAAGATGGTAGTATGCAAAATATGAATTCGTGCTATATCAGCGACATACATGCCATTCAACTTATTCCAGTCCACAATTCAGGAAGTCCTGGGAGCTACGCGACTTACACTTATGCTATGAATTTAGTATTAACAAGTGGAAAACGCATTCCCGTTTTTAATCACAGTTTCAGAGATCGCCTGCTTGATGATGCACATGACATCGGGACATTGATCCAAAGGCCGGTGTGGGACCTAATTGATGAATCAATGGACGTCTACAAAGTTAGAGCTTTCAAATGTGGCAGTATTCTGTCATGACTTTGGGAGCGTCGGAGGGGACGCTGGTAACTTATGTAACTTATTAATGCCGGAGGGCAGCGAGATGGTTGTCGCAGGATTAACAAGTTACATAAGTTACCTACGTCCCCCATCCCGTCCCAAAGCCGTCAGGTGATCTCCCGGCCCGTTGGACGAGGAGGGAACAGGAAATGAGGTTAAACGCTACATGTTAAAAGCAATCACAAAAATTGTACTGGTACTTTGCTTGCTCAGTACTTGTGTGATGCTTTACAACTTAGGAATTAATTCTGTTCTATTTATGGTTATTTTTAGCCTGTGGATGATATTGCCATATTTCACAATGACGATTTTATTACTAACTAAATTGATCCCTGTAAAAAACGTGAATATACTGTCGGCAGGAGTTGGTCTTGCCTCCATAGGAGGCGTGATTATGTTTGTTGATGTTATGTATTTGCACCCAGATCCGCAAGGGGCCATAGCAGTTGCCTTGATTCCTGTACTTCAAATGTTTTTATTATTTGTTTGGAATATCGTATTCAAAAATTTAACATCGGACACCTGAAAGCCGAACCAGCAGTGGCTTTCGGGTCACCGCAAGGTAAAGGGCACCATTTAATGTGTTTAAGGAATCTGATGGTAACCTGAAGGGTGGGCCGCCATTTAATCTGACGCTGGAATTAATGAAATGATGCCAACAAGACGCATGGACCTGTCTCCGCAGCAAGTTACAGCGGGAAGGGGTTGATGAGAAGTTGGGGGGCTCCGCAGGTCACGCGGGTGTTGTACGAGGAAGAAAGGATGTCAAAAAGTACCTCTGAATGGTTAGAAGACTTTTGCATTTACCATAAGGGATTTGTTCTAACTGTTGCAATAGTTGGAATAACAACAGTAACCTGGTACTTGTTTTATGGAACAATTACTCAAAAAGGTAAGAAATTTGTTTACATTATATTATTAATATTGGTGCTATTTACTGCAAATGCTGGCATTATTGCTTATAGGCTTAACATATTTTCATATTATATCCTATGGACAGTGTTGCCCTTCGTTATAGTCACTGTAATAACATCCCTACAACTGCGATTAAAAACGCAAAATACATATCTTCGCCCTGTTTTGATGCTGATTCTTCTTGGATGTGGGTTGCTCTATGAGATGAACATTCTAAACTGGCTTACGCCGGTTTTTGCTTTGGTTAATTGGGGGCGGTAAAAGTGCTAAATGGGTGGTAACCCGTAGGGTGAAAAACGGTGACGATACCGCTGCCTCAAAAGCAATAGTGAGAGTGCAGGGGGACGTTGTTGACTTTGTTGAGTTCCTCCCAGTAAGTCAACCAACTCAACAACGTCCCCCTCGCAGAAGTTACGTGACATAAATTTTGATTTTAATACTGAATGGCCCCCATCCGCCGCTGGCCCCGGAGAAAGTTCACCATGTCAGCAGCTAAACATCACCCCAAAGGTCTTACGGTCCTGTACGAAGACCGGGACATCATCGTCATCGAGAAACCGTGCGGACTCCTGACAATCGGCACCGGCCGGGACACGACGCGCACGGTCCATTCCATCCTCAACGATTACGTCCGCAAAGGGGATCCCCGTTCCCGAAACCGTGTCTATATCGTCCATCGCCTGGACCGTGAGACCTCCGGCATCCTGATCCTGGCCAAGAGCGAAGCGAACAAGATCTATCTGCAGGAGCATTGGCAGGAGACGGACAAGCACTACGTGACGGTGGTTCACGGCATACTGGCACGGAAGAGCGGTACCATCAGCAGCTATCTGGCGGAGAACAGCGCCATGCGGGTCTATTCGACCTCCGACCATGCGCAGGGCAAACTTTCCCACACGGAATACGTCGTCATGAAGGAGCACCGCGGCCTCAGCCTGCTTGCAATCCATCTGCTCACCGGGCGCAAGCACCAGATCCGGGTGCACCTGTCCGAAGGGGGCCATGCCGTGGTGGGAGACGGCAAATACGGCAAGGACCGGAATGCCCGCGCAAACCTGGCGCTCCATGCCCGATCGCTCACCTTCACCCATCCGGTCAGCGGCCGGCGTATGGCCTTCGAGACCGGCATCCCCGAATATTTTACCCGGCTGGTCGGCAGCATCTCGCCTAATGAATTGACTGACAAAAGCCGGGAATAGAGGAAGGCAACTTACTTCTCTCAATGCTCCGAATCTGCCGCACTGAGCCCCTGACCTCGGCGTTGGCTTGCTCAAGGATGGGGGACGTAGGTAAATTATGTAACTTATTAATGTGGCGGGTACGGAAGAACTGATTCCCACCAAGGAGTTGGAGGTCCAAACCGGGGAGGATGGAGAGGCCGCGCCTTCTGTCCGGGTGCCCAGATGGGCCGGTCGAGTTCCGGCCGCTGAAGTGGATACTACACTTGCTTTAACGGATGTTCTTTCAGCCACTCTCGCAGTGCGTCGTTCATGCGGGTCTGCCAGCCTTTACCGGTGGCTTTAAAGGCAGCCAGGACATCCAAGTCGAAGCGTACGGTCTGCAATGCCTTCGTCCTCCCTGCGGGGCGACCGCGGCGAACGACTTTGGCCCCCTCCATAAGGTCGGCTTTTTCAAACCACTCATCGGTTAATTCCGGTGCGTCATCCGGATCAACGCAGATATTTTTGGTAACGGGCGTTTTCACGGTCATTTGCGTACCTCATTGAAATTATGCGCCGGGCATCGTTACGCTCAGTCCACACGACGATAACCATGCGATTTTCTAAAAACCCAGCGGAGATGAAACGTTCTTCGCCGTAGTCAAAGCGATCATCACGAGCATTGAAATGCAGACCGTCAAAGATCTTGGCGGCCTCAGCAAAATCGAGTCCGCGTTCCTGAAGCGTCTTGTCCCGTTTCACGCTGTCGAATTCGATGATCATGAAATAAAGTAACAACAAGAATGGTGGCCGTCAATTTAAATTGTTACAACAAAAATTCACCACCTTCACCGTCGCAGCCGGTGCAGTGATTGTCACCGTGGCCGACGCACAGGCGGGGGGCAAGTATTGACAGGAAGGCCAATCCCCGCGTTGCACCCCCCTTTCTTTCGGCTAAAATCACATTATTGCTGACTTCTCCCCCTGCTAATAAATTACGTGCGAGAGGACATCCCTCATGATCCTGGTCGAGCGGTACAAAGGGGTGAGCATCACGGAACAGAGCGTCGAGATCGTGGAGCGCAAGGGGACCGGCCACCCGGACCAGATCTGCGACTGCGTCATGGATGCCGTTTCGGTCGCCCTTTCCCAGGCCTACCTCCGCGAATTCGGCACCATCCTCCACCACAATATCGACAAGGGGCTCCTCTCCGCCGGCCGGGTTGAAAAACGCTTCGGGGGCGGAGAGATGATCGAGCCGATGGAGCTTACCGTCGGGGACCGTGCCACCTTCAGCGCGTTCGGCAGGGTGATCCCCGTCCACGACCTCGCCCGGGAGGCGATCAACGGCTGGGTGAGGCGCAACCTGCACCGGCTCGATCCTGCCCGGCACCTGGATATCCGCTTCAAGCTCGCTCCCGGCTCGGATGAGCTCACCGACATCTTCGAGCGTGGCGGCGCGGTTAGGGAGGCCAACGATACCTCGGCGGCGGTCGGCTACTACCCCTTGAGCCCTACGGAGGAGGCCGTGCTCGCCATGGAGCGGGAGTTGAACGGCGCCTCCTTCAAGGCGCGCAATCCCGATACCGGGGAGGACGTGAAGGTGATGGGGCTGAGACGTGGGGACGAGCTGGACATGACGGTGGCCATGCCGCTCATCGCTGCCGAGATCCGCTCGGAGGAGGAGTACTTCGCCCGCAAGAAGGCAATCCTGGCGGATATGGAGGCCTTCCTCGCCGCCGGCCGGCGCCCCTTCCGGCGGACGTCGGTCCATTTCAACACCCTCGACTGTCCCGGCCGCGGCCAGGGCGGGGTCTACCTCTCTCTCTTGGGGACCTCGGCGGAGGACGCCGACTCCGGACAGGTGGGGAGGGGGAACCGGGTCAACGGGCTGATCCCCATCGGGAGGCCGATCGGGACGGAGGCCGCGGCGGGGAAGAATCCGGTGAGCCACGTCGGGAAGATCTACAACGTCCTCTCCCATCGAATGGCGCGGGAGATCGTGGAAGGGGTCGAGGGGGTCCGGGGGGCCATCGTGCTCCTGCTGAGCCGGATCGGTCATCCCGTGGACAAGCCGCTGATGGCCAACGCCCAGCTGTTACTGGAAGAGGGGAGGGGGCTTGACGAGGTGACCCCGCAGGTGGAGGAGATCATGGCGCACGCCCTGGGAGGGATCGGAGATTTCTGCCTGGGGCTGGCCCGGGGGGAGTTCCCGGTCTGCTGACAGGGTACCTGAGCTATCTTCAACCTGGCGCTCACCGGGGGTGGAGCAAATCCCCCCTGTCCCCCCTTTGTCAAAGGGGGGGACCTGTTTTTCACCGGAATTCTCGGAAGAACATTTTCCAGAGGGTGGGGTTCAGGTGGGGATTGAGCGGGGATTGAGCGGGGATTGAGCGGGGATGAGCGGGGATTGAGCGGGGATGAGCGGGGGATGAGCGGGGATTCAGGCCAAGGGGCTTTTTCCCGGGCGTGGCTTTCATTTCAGGAGATGTTGGGTACACTGTAAACCATTTATGGCCACAGGGAGGGCTGTCATGGGTCTGGATCCTGCAATACTGAGCGAAATCAACCTGACTGAAGAGGATGTCTGGGCCAAGATTGCCGAGATAACGCGGGGAGTCTTCTCTACCATGGTGATGCTGGAAGTGGAGGATCAGCTTCCCCTCGAAGAACCGGTGGTTTCCTTTCACGATACCCTTACCAGCATGGTCGGCCTGGCCGGTAGCCACTCCGGGATCCTGGCCATCCACTGTCCCAAGGCGCTGGCGCTGAAGGTCACCGGCAACATGCTCGGCATGGAGATGTTCGAGATCGATGACGACGTCAACGACGCCATGGGGGAGATCGCCAACATGATCGGCGGCGACGTGAAGCACATCTTCTCCCCGAAGGGGGGTGACATCAACCTCTCCATCCCGACCGTCATTTACGGCTCCGACTACGTTCTCGAGAGCATCTCCACTTCCCAGGCGATGGTCATCCCGTTCGGCTGCGAGGGTGAAAATTTCCTGCTCACTTTCAAGATCGGGAAGTAAGGGAAGAGCGTTCCACCGGAACTCACTGAACCGCCGTCGATGTCCATGACGGCGGTTTTGTTGTGTCAGATGACGATCCGTCAGCGTGTTTTTGGAAGTCGGAGCGCTGTCAGTGGCTGCCGAAATCGGCCAATTTGATTAGTAATCATTGACAACTTCGCCGTTACCGTCGAGAATGAATCAATGAATTTTGGACGGGTGACTTCACGCCCGTTTGCTGTGACTATGGGGGAGAGTATTTGGACACCGTTTTCCTCGAGCTTTTGGTAATCTTCGTACTGATCATCTTCAACGGCTTCTTCGCCTGCTCCGAGTTCGCCATCATCTCCGTCCGCAAGAGCCGCATCGCACAGCTGGTCAGCCAGGGCGACCGGCGAGCCATGCTGGTCGACGCCCTGCAGAAAGATCCCCACCGCCTGCTCGCCATCGTTCAGATCGGCATGACCGTCATCGGTTCCACCGCCTCGGCAGTCGGTGGCGTCATCGCCGTCGATTACCTGCGGCCGCTTCTGCAAGCCTCCGAGATTGCCATGGTGAGAAATGCGGCCGAACCCTTGGCGGTCACCGCCGTGGTCGCCACCATCTCCTACCTGCTGCTGATCCTGGGCGAGCTGGTCCCCAAGAACATCGGGCTTCAGTACTCCGACACCATGGCGCTCTCGGTGGCCAAGCCGATCACCTTCATGGCGAAGATCGCCGGGGCGCTGGTCTGGCTCCTGAGCCTCTCCAGCCGCGCGGTGTTCGTCCTCTTGCGCCTCAAGGGGGAGCGGCGCGGGTTCATGACCCGCGAGGAGGTCCAGCACATCGTCGCCGAAGGGCACGAGAGCGGCATCTTCAGCGAGACCGAGCACACCTTCATCGAAAACCTCTTCGACTTCACCCATACCTCGGTCCGCGAGGTGATGGTCCCCCGTACCCGCGTGGTCGCCTTCGATCTCAACCTCCCGAAGGAGGAGATCCTCCAGGGGGTGCTGGACAACATGTACTCCCGCTACCCGGTCTACCTCGGCAGCATCGAGGAGACCGTCGGCTTCATCCACGGCAAGGATCTCCTGGGGCGGATGGTGCGGGAGCCCGACTTCGACATCCGCTCCATCGTGCGTCCCCCCGTCTTCGTCCCGGAGGGGAAGAAGGTGAGCGAACTTTTGAAGGAGATGCAGAAAACCCGGGTCCACATGGCGTTCGTGGTGGACGAATACGGCGGGATCAGCGGGATCGTGACCACGGAGGATCTCCTGGAGGAGCTGGTGGGGGAGATCCAGGACGAGCACGACGTCGGGGAGCCTTCCACCGTGCAGGTGATGGCGGACGGCAGCCTGCTGGTCGATGCCCTCATTTCGATTTCCGACCTGGAGGATCTCTTGGAGATGGATCTGGGGGAGGATCTTCCCTACGACACCCTGGCGGGGCTGATCCTGGACCGGCTGGGTGGTTTCCCGGAACAGGGGGTAACGCTGGAGCTCGGAGATTTCCGGCTGACCTGCGAGGAGGTGACCCGGACCGGGATCTCGACGGTCAGGATACAACGGGTGAAAAAGGAAGAGGAGGAGGGTTAGAATCCCTCCCCCTCTTTTTTTTAGCGGGCCATCCGCTCCAGGCGGGCGATCCTCTCCTCCATCGGGGGATGGGTGGAGAAGAGCTGGGCGATCCCGGCCGCGGTCAGCGGGTTCACGATGAAGAGGTGGGCGGTGGCCGGGCGGGCGTCCTGCATGGGGAGCATCCGGCTTCCGGCTTCGAGCTTCCTGAGCGCGTTGGCGAGCGCCAGCGGCCTCCCCGACAGCTTGGCGCCACCCTCGTCGGCTAAGTACTCGCGGGAGCGGGAGACCGCCAGTTGGATCAGCATCGCGGCAATCGGGGCGATGATGGCCATGGCCAAGGCACCCGCCACGCCGCCCCCCTCGTCGTCGTCACTTCGGGATCCGCCGAAGATGGCCCCCCACTGCAGCATGTTGCCGATCATGGAGATGGCGCCCGCGAGGGTGGCCGCCACGGTAGAGATCAGGATGTCGCGGTTGGCCACGTGGGTCATCTCGTGGGCCATCACCGCTTCGAGCTCCTCTGGCGAGAGGATCCTCATGATCCCCTGGGTGGCCGCCACCGCCGCGTGCTCGGGGTTTCTCCCGGTGGCGAAGGCGTTGGGGCTGTCGGAGGGGATGATGTAGACCCGCGGCATGGGAAGCCCGGCGCGGGAGGTGAGCCTCCGCACCATCTGGTAGTAGGCGGGCTGTTCCGCCTCGGTGACCTCCACCGCGCCGTACATCCTCAAGACGATCTGGTCCGAGAACCAGTAGGAGAAGATGTTCATGCCGCAGGCGAACACGAAGGCGATCATCATCCCCCCGCGGCCTCCCAGGGCGTGCCCCATCGCCACCAGGATGAGGGTCAGCGCGGTCAACAGGAAGGCAGTCTTTACTCTGTTCATCGTTTTCCTCCAACGTTGGTAGGGGAACAAAAAAGACCTTTACCCGGAATGCGGTTCCGGATAAAGGTCTTGCCTGCACTGACGTGAGTCCCTGCCCCGCGTCCGGGCCGTAAGCCCTTCATGACGAACCGGCGGGCCGGCCCTCGATGGGCCGGTTGCTACTCCCCTTACATCACAGCTGAAATATAATTACTGCCCCCTCTCCTGTCAACCCCCGTTCGGCTGCTCAACACTCCTAGCAGCCGATGCGGTCGGTCAGGAGGATCGCTTCGGCCAGCTGCCGCATGGAGATCCTCCGGTCCATGGCGAGCCGCTGCATCCGGCGGAAAGCCTCCGCCTCGGTCAGCTTGTCCCGCTCCATGAGCCTCCCCTTGGCCTTCTCGACGATCTTCCGCGCCTCGATGTTCTCCTTGAGGCTGGCGACCTCCTCCTTGAGCTTTTCAACCCGGCGGGCGGCGGAGAGCGAGAGGACCATGGCCGCCATCAGCTCTTCCTCGCGGACCGGCTTGGCAAGCACGGTGGAGATCACCGATTCCCCCCAGGTCTGGACCTCTTCGAGGTCCTGGGTCTCGGCAATCATGATGATGGGGATGCTGAGCTTTTCCCACAGCCTCTTGACCTGGCCGCTGATCTCACGGTCTCCGGGGAGGTACTCAACCACGGCGATGTCCGGCCGGCAGATCACCGCCTCGGAGAAAAAATCTCCCGAGGTGGGGACTAATATTTCAGCAAATCCTTTGGCCGGCAGCCTCTTTTTTAGGCTGGCCAGCAGCTTCTCGTCGCGAATGTGCAAGACCGTTTTTCCCATGTTATCTCTCCCTTTACGACGATTCGTACCGCTTCGTTGCGGGCGTGACGGAGGTAGAGGAGCACAAAGCGTTCCAAAACGGGAAAGCGGTGCTATAACTTTCTGGAAACCCACCCCTCCCAGTGACGTCACCGCGCGCCGCCGGGGAAGCCGGAGCGGAAACCCTCCCTCACCCGGCCTTCGGCCACCCTCTACCCTGAAGAGGCGGGGGACGCCTTTTCTGCTCTTCCCTCGCCCCGGTTGGGGGAAAGGGACCGCGGCGAGGGAAGGGGGGATAGGTGCGGGGATAGGTGCGGGGGCGAGGGCTGGGATTAGCCGATGGCTCGAACGCGATGGGGGCTGGTAGAACCTCTGTTTTCTCTCACGTTTTCGGCGATGGTGCCGATTAAAACTAAATGATGCCGAAGGTTCGGTGCCTTCGGCCACTCCTCTTTCAGGTGGACCCATGCGCTTTCTCTCAGCACCGGCAAGTTCTCATAAGCGGCGCAACAAGGCGTGGATTCTCTTCCCCCTCCTTCTCTTCCTGGCCGGCGTTTGCGCGGCCCTCTTGCTGCGCGACTACCACGCCGCCCTCTCGGTGGTCCTTTTGTCGGCCGGTGCCGCGGAACTTGCCTGGCTAAGCTGGCGGCGCCACGTCGATGCCGCCGCCAACCGCTACGAGGAGATGGTCCGCATTTCGCAGCGGATCGCCCGCATCGGGAGCTGGGACTGGGACCTGGTCAGCGGGACGCTCGACTGCTCCGACGAGATCTGCAGCATCTTCGGGCTGGAACCGGACCGGACCCCGCACAGCTACCCCGCCTACCTGGCGCTCCTTCCCCGTGACGACCGCGAGATCCTCGCCGCCGCCATCCGTGAGGCGCTCGGGGCTGCCGACGCCGGTTTCGCGGTCGAGCACCGGGTGGTGCGCCCCGACGGGACCGAGCGCTATCTGTACGAGGCGGGGGAGGTCATCCACGACGGGAGCGGAGCGGCGGTCCGGGTGGTGGGGGTGGTGCATGACATCACCCAGCGGAAGGAGGCCGAGGACGCCCTTTTCTTCGAGAAGCGCTACCGTGCCCTCATCGAAAACCTCCCCCAACGTATCTTTCTCAAGGACCGCAATTCGGTCTACCTCTCCTGCAACTCGAGCTTCGCGCGCGAGCTCGGCAGGGTGCCGGAGGAGATCTTCGGCAAGACCGACCACGACCTCTTCCAGGAGTCGCTCGCTACCAAGCGGATGGAGGACGACGCCCGGGTAATGGCGGCCGGCTTCCCGGTGGAACGAGACGAGCGGCGGGTTCGCGACGGGAGCTGGGTGAGCTCCTCGCTGGTCCCTTTGAAGGACGACTC
This sequence comes from Geomonas sp. Red32, assembly GCF_023652955.1. Lineage (GTDB taxonomy): Bacteria > Desulfobacterota > Desulfuromonadia > Geobacterales > Geobacteraceae > Geomonas. The sequence goes on from NZ_JAKLOY010000003.1 coordinate 96,355, forward strand.
CGGGCAGGCGTACGGTCTGCTCGGGGTGCTCACCGACATCACCCGCAGGAAACGGGCGGAGGAGCAGCTCAAGGAGAGCGAAGAGCGCTTCCGCAACACCTTCGAACAGGCGGCGGTCGGGATCTTCCACCTCGCCATGAACGGGGTGATGATCAGGGTCAATCCCTGTTTCTGCGACATCCTTGGCTTCACCCCCACCGACCTTTTGGGCCGCACCCTGGACGAGACGGTCCATCCCGAGGATCTTGCCGCCGAGCGGGAGCAGACGGCCAAACTGCTGGCCCGCGAGATCGAAAACTACTCGATGGAGCTTCGCCAGCTGCGTAAGGACGGCTCGCTCGTCTGGGTGAACCTCACCAAGTCCCTTCTGTGCGGCGAACGAGGGGAGCCGCGCTACCTGGCCGGGGTCGTCGAGGATATCACCGCCAAGCGCGAGGCCCAGGCGCTCCGGCGCGAGCGCGACCTGGTACAGGCGGCGAGCCGCGCCAAGAGCCAGTTTTTGGCCGGCATGAGCCACGAGATCCGCACCCCGATGAACGCCATCATCGGGCTGGGAAGGCTGGCCCTGCAGACCCAGCTGACCGCCAAGCAGCGCGAATATCTTGAGAAGATCTGCTCGTCCGGGCAGACCCTGCTGGATATAATCAACGACATCCTGGATTTTTCGAAGATCGAGGCGGGGAGGGTGGAGCTGGAGAGGACGGAGTTCTCCCTGGCGGACGTTCTGGCCACCATCTCGGACCTCTTCAGCGTCAAGGCGCAGGAGAAGGGGATCGCCTACCGGATCCTGCTCGATCCCCAGCTTCCGGCCCGGTTGCTGGGGGACCCGCTCAGGCTCACCCAGGTCCTGAACAACCTGGTGGGGAACGCGGTGAAGTTCACCGAGCACGGGGAGGTCACCGTCGAGGTGAGAATGGCCCAGGCGAAGGAGGACGAGGTTGCCGTCCGCTTCCTCGTCAAGGATACCGGGGTCGGCCTCTCCGCCGACCAGATCGGCAAGATCTTCACCCCCTTCACCCAGGCCGACAGCTCCACCACCCGCCGCTACGGAGGGACCGGCCTCGGGCTCTCCATCTCCACCCAGCTCGTGGAGCTCATGGGGGGAGAGCTCAAGGTGCAGAGCGAGCAGGGGACCGGAAGCAGCTTCTATTTCACGGTCAACTTCGCCCTTCAGGCCGCCGGAGAGCGCCCCGAGCCGGCGGGGGAGACGGAACCGTCGCTGCGGATGCTGGTGCTGGACCGGGACGAGGATTCCCGCGAGCGCCTGAAGGTGATGGTGGACGGATTACCCCTCTCGGTGGTATACGTCTCTGACCTGCCGGAGACGCTGGCAGCGCTGGAGGAGAGCTGCCAGCCGGCGGCGTTTCCTTTCGACCTGGTGGTGGTCGACCTCGCCTCCGCCGGGGAGGAGGGGATGCTGGCGGTGGCGCGCGATCTGTCGCTTCGGCAAGGGGAGTGCCCTCCGGTGCTGGGGATGGTCCCCCCGGAGCGGATCGGGGAGATGAGTGGAAGACGCGAGGAATTCGGCCTGAACGTGGTCATCGCCTCTCCGGCCCGCCCTTCGGTGATGCTGGACGCCATCGTCCGCTCCCTGGCCCGCCCCGGCAGCTCCCCCGAGGAGGCTACCGGCCATCAACCGGCGCCCGCCTTGCCGGAGCCGGTTGCCGAAGAGGCCGCCCTGGCGGAGGAAGGTCCCTGGGACCCGGACCGGTTGGGTGAGGAGGCCGCGAAGCTTGAGCGGATGCTTATCCGCAACAGCCTGGACGCCAAGCGGCAGTTCGCGGTATTGCGCACCGGCCTTCCGGGAACCCGTTACGCGGGGGAACTGAAGGCCCTCGAGCTCTGCCTGGAGAGGCTCGATTTCAAGAAAGCAAGGCAGCTGCTGGCCCAGCTTCCGGTCCAGCCCTGTGACCCCGATTCCGAGGGAAAGGAACCCGCATGAGACGGCAGAACGTGCTGATCGTCGACGATACCCCCGCCAACATCGAGGTGGTGAGCGAGAGCCTGGGGGACGAGTACGAGATGATCTTCGCCACCAGCGGTGCCGAGGCCCTCGAGCTCATCAAGGCCGACAAGCCGGACCTGATCCTTCTGGACATCATGATGCCCGGCATGGACGGCTACGAGGTATGCAGCATCCTCAAGAAGGACCCCGCCACCCGCGACATCCCCATCATCTTCGTCACCGCCATGATCCAGGAGGAGGACGAGATCAAGGGGCTCGAGCTGGGAGCGATCGATTACATCACCAAGCCGATCACCCCGCAGGTGGTGCGCGCCCGGGTCAAGAACCACCTGGAGATGAAGCGCTACCGCGACCTTTTGGAGAACCTTTCCACCGCCGCCGACCGGACCAAGAAGGAATTCCTGAGGGGGGTGAGCCACGAGCTCCGCACCCCGCTCACGCCGATCATCGGGATGACCGACCTGGTCCTCACCAGCGAGCAGGACGACGAGAAGAGGAAGTACCTGTCGCTGGTCCAGAAGGCGGCCATGAAGCTTTTGGGGCTGATCGAGGACCTGATCGAGACGAGCCGGCTGGAGGGGGACGAGGTGCGCCTGGAGACCCGTCCGTTCAAGCTCGCCCCCTTCCTGGAGGGGATCGTAGGAGAGCTGCAGCCGCTGGCCGCCTCCAAGAAGCTCGCCCTGAAGGTGGACGTCGATCCGGAGCTGCCCCCGGCCGTGGTGGCCGACCAGGGGATGCTGCACAAGGTCCTGTCGGTGCTGGTGGGAAACGCGGTGAAGTTCACCGCCGAGGGGGACGTGACGGTCTCGGCCCGGCGGGAAGCCGGCGGCCAGGGCTTCGTGGTCCGCTTCTCGGTGGCCGACACCGGGATCGGCATCGGCGAGGAGGACCTGGAGAGGATCTTCAACGATTTCACCCAGTCCGATGGCGCGGTCACCCGTGCCTACCCGGGCCTCGGGCTCGGCCTCACCCTGGCCCGCCGCATCATCGAGATCATGGGGGGGAGGATCTGGGCCGAGAGCCGTCCCGGCACGGGCTCCATCTTCCACTCCGAAATACCGCTCGTGCTCCCGGAAGTACCCGGCGAGCCTTCATCAACCGGCCTTGAGAGGACCCCGTGACGTTTCCGTTTGCCCCCGCTTCCACCCCGGCCGAAAAACCCCGCCGCCATATCCACGTCGCCTGCGCGATCATCGAACGCGATGGTCTGGTGCTGGCCGCGCTCCGCAGCGCCTCCATGAACCTGCCGCTTAAATGGGAATTTCCGGGAGGGAAGATCGAGGAAGGTGAGAAGCCCGAGGAGTGCGTGAAACGGGAAGTTGCCGAGGAGATGGAGGTGGAGGTCGAGGTCGGCAGAGCCCTCACCCCCCATACCCACCATTACCCGGCCTTCACCGTCACCCTTTACCCCTTCGTCTGCCGGATCCTCTCCGGCGAGATGGTGCTGCACGAGCATTCCGAGGTCCGCTGGCTCCCCGCGCCGGACATGCACGAGCTCGACTGGGCCGACGCCGATTTTCCCATCATCGAGGAGTACCGGGGAAGTATCTAAGAGAGGCAGGAATCGGGTTCCCCCCTAAGCGAAGGGGGGACAGGGTGAGTAAGCCGGGGAAGGGGATGTGTAGATGTGTAGGCCGCGTTGAGGCACGAAACGCGACAGGTTCAGCCGCAGGTCTAAAGTTCACCCGGCGGCTTTACAGCGAAAAATCGAGCGAGTCGTCCATCAGGTCGTAAAGGTCCTCGAACTCCTCGGAAGCTACTTCCAGCAGCGCGGTCTCCGGCAGCTCCTTCAGGTCGATGGTCTCGTCCTTCACCAGCCCGATTCCCTTCACCTTGCAGACCGCGTTCACCAGCCGCACCGCCGTAAGCACCGAGTCCGTGGTGTCGAAGTTCGCGTCGTGGTGGTTGGCCACCACGTTGTAGTAGATCTTCGGCATGTTCCAGTGCTGCATCAGCCGGCATCCCTGCTCGACGTGCAGTTCCTCGAAGATCTCCAAAAGGAGGCTCTCCTCCAGCGCCGCCTGTGCCACCCCCGCCTTGTTCAACCGTTCCAGTGCCTTGAGAAGATAGAGCTTGCCGATGTCGTGCAGAAGACCGGCCATGTACGCCTGATCGGCGTGGTGCGGGTAGCCGGCCGCCCGGATGAGCCAGCGGCTCCCCACCGCGCAGGCGTGGCTGTGCTGCCAAAGCGACTGCATGAAGCCGTTGATGACCGGGTGATCGGAGACGTGGATGCTGGCCTGGGAGGCCGCCATGGCGAGGTTCGACACCTGTACGGCGCCAAGCCGTATCACCGCGTCCTTGATGGTCTCGGTGCGGACCCTCCCCATGTAGACGGTGGAGTTGGCCATCTTGAGGATCTGCCCGGCCAGCGACTGGTCTTCGTTGGCGAGGGAGATGACCTCGTCGATCTTGTAGTCGGGAGTCTCCAGGAGATGCTGGAGCTTGATGGCGATAGGGTGGAAGACCGGAAGCTCGATCGGCTGGATGGTCAGCAGACGCCGTATGGTGAGTGAGATTGCCATGTCGGGACCTTCCTTACGTTGCCTCGTTGAACGGCTACTGAAAGTTTAAGCGTAACTGGGCCTTCTGACAAATGAATCGCCGCTGCCGGCCTCCCCCCCACCCTGGCCCTCCCCCTCAAGGGGGGAGGGGATGAGGGGAGTTTTACAGGGAGCCGCCGCAGAAGGCGCAGACGTTAAGCCAGCTGTTGATCTGCTCCTGCTGCTCGGGCCATCCGGCACCCAGCCTGAGTTTCAGGAAGGTGGCGAAGAGGGAGTCGAACAGCTGGGTCCCCTTCTCGAGGAGCGCCATCCTTTCGAAGAAGACCGCCTCGCGCTCCATCGCCTCGTCGGTGGAGCTGTCCTTCTCGATCTTGACCGAGGGGGATTTGTAGGAGGCGAAGTGGAAGAGCTCGCCCTTGAGGGTCAGCTTCCAGTGCTCGTCCTCGGTGGTCTCCAGGTGCAGCGTCGCCTCGGTGATCTGCTTGCGGTTCAAGAGGGCGCTTCTCACCTCGTTGAAATGGTCCTGGGGACCCGCCACGGTGATCTTCTGGGCGCCGTTCTCGCCCGCCCCGAGAAGCACCAGCCGGTCGTCCAGGTAGGCCACGAACGGCTCCTTGTCGCCGAGGATGCCGGGCTGATTGACGCTGTACTCGGATGCCTCGTTCATGGTCTGGTACATGAGCCAGAGCAGGAAGTCGCTCCCGAGCCACTGGTTCTCCTTGATGAGGTCCAGGTAGTTGTCGCTGGTCGCCTTGTTGGCCTGCCCGAGGAGCACCCGGTTGCCGTCGTCCAGCACCCCTTCCGCGCGGGCGTACGGGTGGAAGGCGGAGAGGCGCAGCCCCTCGAAGGTCTTCTTGAAGAGGTCCTCGAACAGCTCGATCGATTTGGCGGAGAGCGAGGTGAAGGTCAAGAGGCCGCTCCCGGTGTCCCAGACCGCGTCGTAGGTGGAGGGGGTGGGAAGGGTCTGGGAGAGGAGCATGCCATGCACCGCTTCTTTCAGGTCCTCGCGCTTTTGCTTGGGGACCTTGGTGAAGTTCGGGTTCTCGGCGAGGAACTTCTCCTCCTCCCGCTCCAGGTGGGCCTTCAGGATGGCGGAGGGGACCGAACGCTTGTCGCGGCGCAGGGTGAACATGATGAAATTGTCACGGCGGCAGCAGGCCGGGGAATCGAAGTCGAAGGAGCGGGGATCGTCCAGGTGGACCCAGCCGACCGAGAGCTCTTCGCTCCCCTGGTCGATCGGGTTGAAGCGGTTGGCCGCCAGTTGCTTAAGACTCCAATCGAAAAGGTTCTCCTGGGGGAACTCCCCCTGGACCTTGAAATGACATACGCTTACCGTGTTCGACAAAATACCCATCTAATGAATCTCCTTCGGTGGTTGCTGAATTGGTTCCCCGCTATTGCGGGGGAGAGAATGGATACACCTTTTCCCGCTGGGGGGCAAGACTAATTTCCCCGGTCCAGCAGCCGCGCCTTTTCCTTGGCGTAGTCGCCGGCGGAGAGCGCTCCCCGCTCGAAACGCCCCTTGAGTGAGCGGAGCTCTTCCTCTATGCCCGCCTGCCCCGGCTCCGCCTTTTTCCGCTCCTTGAGCCTCCTCGCCTCGCTCTTGATATCGATGAGGTCCATCTTCAATTCGGCGTTGCCGTACCAGTGGGCGTAGGCCGGGTTCTGGTGGTAGGCCCCCTTCACCGTTTTCGCGTAGTCGTACTTCTTCATCTTGAAGAAGAGCCGCTCGATGTGGGAGGTGTCCTCGTAGAGCATCTGGGCGTCGGTCACCAGCTGGAAGCCGCTCAAGGGGTGGGGCGGGCGATGGTCGGGCATCGGGTCGAGGAGCCCCAGGGTGTTGAGATCCAGGATCGTCTCCTCGGCCTCCTTGAGGATCGCGAGGCTCTGGCTTCTGACCGCGTCCCCCTGTTCGAGCTCGCGGCGGGCGAAGGAGGGGGCGTGGCAGCCGCTGCAGATCTTCACCATCTCGTCGCGGGCCTTGGCGCGCTGGCCGGCGGGGTAGGGGACCCCTCCCGAGTTCATGGTGATGCCGGACGAGACGTTATGGGTGCCGGCGGGCATGTGGCAGCTCTGGCAGTCCGGCCCGAGCTTGCGGCCGGCGCTTTTGTTGAGGATGCCGTGCTCCGAGGTCTGCCACATCTCCCACTGCGGATGGTCGGGACCCATGTGGCACTTCGCGCAGGAGGCCGGGTCGCGGGCGATGGCGAGGTCGGTGGAGTGCTTGGAGTGGCAGCTGTCGCAGGAGCCTTCCACCATGTGGCAGGAATTGCACCCCACATGGGCCATCTCCGAGGACTGCTTAAGGAAGCGGGCGCACTGGACCAGGGTGGAGGGTGCCTCGTCACCCTGGCGGTGGCAGAACCGGCACTCGTCCTTCTTGCGGTCGGGGAGGTTCCGGGTACACCCCCAGCCGGTGTGGAGTCCCAGCCCGTGGCGGCTCGCCTGGTGTTCCTTCGTGGCCTTGGGATGGCAGGGGGCGCAGCGGGTCAGGTCGACCTTGGCCTCTCCCTTGAGGATCCGGTCGTGGTCGCTGCCGTGGCAGCTTTCGCAGCCGATGCCGGCCTTGCCGTGGGCGCTTTGCCGCCACTGCGCAACCGCCGCCGGGGTCTTCTCCGCGTGGCAGCCGACGCAGCTCTCGGCGGCGAGGAGCCCGGAGGGGAGGGCCAAGCCGATGGCGGCCAAGAGGGTAACCATGAGGGGCGCGGTCATCTTCATTTCACGAGCATCCTGCCGCGCCGGTCGCGGTATTCCTTCTCCTCGATGAGCCCCTGCGCGCGCAGGCGCCTGAGTTCCAGGAAACGGGCCGGATCGGTAGGCCGGGGAGCCCTCTTCATTTCGTTGAGGCCGCTCAGCCGGTAGAGGGTCCCGTTCCAGCTAAGGAGAAGAGCCGAGCCGTCGGGGAGGAAGACTCCCCTGGTCTTTTCGGGGAAGTAGGCGGTCCGGTTCCCGTCCTGGTAGAGCCGGCCGTCCAGGTAGAGGTAGCTCCCTCCCGGGGAGATGGCGGGGAAGGCCCCGGCCGACGGCCAGGCGTAGATCTCCTTCCCGTCGGGGATGGTTACCCGGCGCGACATCCCCTGGCCGTTGCCGATGAGGAGGGTGTCGCCGTCGGGGAAGTAGAGAAGGGCCTGGGAGTTGACCGAGGTGTCGGCGACCTCCGAGGTGCGCCCGGTGGCGAGGTGCCGGGTGATCACCTTCTGGTACGGGGTGAACATGGGGGGATCCCGCAATACCGTGTAGGCAATCTCGTCTCCGAACGGGGAGGCGGCGAGGTTGCGGTTTTGCAGGATGGCCTCGTCCGGGAGTTTGCTCAGCGGGGGGCGCAGGGTAACCGAACCGACCATCTCGGAGACGGGGGAATTCTTCCCGTCCCACAGGAAGACGACGGAGTTGACCAGCGTCCCGAAGCTGTAGCGCTTGAGTTCCAGCGCGAGGACCGCCAGCCGGCCGCCCCCCGTCCACGCGAGCGCCGCCGCCTGGGCCGGGATGCTGCTCTCGGCCACCGTCTTGCCGCCGGTGTCGAAGATCCTCAGATCGGTCCTGGCTCCTTCGGCCGGGATGGCCACGGCGAGGCGGTCTCCCTCGGGGGAGAAGGCGAGCGCGCTGGCAGGCAGCGGGGTGACCTTGACCGGCTCTTGCTCCTTGTCGAGCGCGATGAGCTTCACCCCGCCGTCGGAGATGACGGCCGCCTGGCCCCGGGAGCTGATGGCGAACGGCTTGCCCGTATCCGCCTTGCCGATCGCGGAAAGCTGGTACGGCTCGGGGATCTGGGAGAGTTCCTTGAGCGTGGCCGAACACCCGGTGAGGGTGCTCGCGGCGAGCAGCAGGAACAGGATGAACAGGCGGTATGAGGACATGCGGCGCTCTCCTTTCATGAGGCGGCCAGTCTACCGGAATTGGCGCGGCAAGACAACGGCTAGATGCGGAGGTATTGTGGTACAATGCCGGAAGTGCCTTTTCTCATGTGGGAAGGCGGCAGGGGGGATTCATGCAGGTGGTTTTAATGCAGATGCGGCTCGCCCTCATGAGCCGCACCCTGAAGGAGAAGCGGGCGATCGTGAAGAGCGTCCTCGGGCGCGCCCGCAACCGGTTCAACGTCTCCTGCTGCGAATCGGGGCTGCACGACCAGCCGTGGGATGCGGAGATAGCCTTCGTGATGGTGACCGATACCTTCACCCGCGGCAAGAGCGTCATGCAGCAGCTGGAGAGCTGGCTCGTGGAGGAGCGTCCCGACGTGGAGATCACCGACGTCCAGGTGGACGAGCTTTGAGATGTGATTAGGGACTAAAATATGGTAGCTTCCGCTGGATCCGAATCCAGCTCGATGGAGTGATAGATGGCTCAAGAGGAACTCAGCAAACTCTCGATCGACAAGGGGCGCTATGCGGCCGCTCCGGGGGGAAGCCGCCGCCGGGTGTGGGTGTGGATCGCCGTCGCGGTGCTCCTCCTCTCCGCCGCCGCCTGGCGTATCGCCCTCCTCCGCAGCGTGGAGGTCGAGGTTGCCACCGTCTCGCTCGTCTATCCCTCCCAAGCGGTCTCGCTCTTGAACTCCAGCGGTTACGTGGTCGCCCAGAGAAAGGCCGCCGTTTCCTCCAAGGCCACCGGCACCCTGGCCTGGCTCGGGGTGGAGGAGGGGAGCGTGGTCAAGAAGGGGGAGCTTTTGGCGCGGCTGGAAAGTAAGGACGTCTCCGCCAGCCGGGACCAGGCCGCCGCCAACCTGAAGGTGGCCCGCGACCAGCTGGTGCAGGCCCAGCTGGAGGAGAAGGATGCCCTCACCAATCTCCAGCGCTACAAGGAGCTCCTCTCGCAGGGGATCGTCGCCAGGAGCGATTACGATACCGCGAGGCTCCGTTACGGCCGTGACGTCGCCGCCACCGCCGCCGCCCGCGCCGCGATAAAGGCCGCCGAATCCGCCCTCAAGGGGGCCGAGGCCGGGGTGGAATACACCGAGATCAGGGCCCCCTTCGACGCGGTCGTGCTGACCAAGAATGCCGACGTGGGTGACATCGTCTCCCCGCTGGCCGCCCAGGCCAACGCCAAGGCGGCCGTCCTCACCCTGGCCGACATGAGCTCCCTCGAGGTCGAGGCCGACGTCTCGGAGGCGAGCCTCGCCAAGGTGAAGGCCGGGGAGCCGTGCGAGATCCTGCTCGATGCCCTGCCGGATTCCCGTTTCAGGGGAGAGCTCCACACCATCGTCCCGACCGCCGACCGCTCCAAGGGGAGCGTCATGGTGAAGGTCCGCTTCATCGACTCCGACAAACGGATCCTCCCCGAGATGAGCGCCAAGGTCGCCTTCCTGGAGCGTCCGGTGGAGAAGGGGGGCGGCACCCCGAGGATCGCGGTACCGCCGGCGGCCGTGGCCAGCCGGGGAGGTAAAAGCGTCGTCTTCGTGCTCTCCGGAGACCGGGTGGCCGAGCGCCCGGTGACGGTGGGGGCGAAGATCGGCGACCTGGTGGAGGTATCGAGCGGCCTTAAGGCAGGCGAGCGGATCGCGGTCAAGCCGCTGGAAAAACTGCACGACCAATCCCGCGTGAAGGTCCCGGAAAAGTAACCATGGAATTGGAATCCTCCCACCCCCCCATCGTCTCCATCCGTAACCTCTCCAAGAGCTACCGCCGGGGAAACCAGGTCATCCCCGTGCTCTCCGGCATCAGCTTCGATATCGCCCGGGGCGAGTTCCTGGCGCTCATGGGCCCCTCCGGCTCCGGCAAGAGCACCCTTTTGAACCTCATCGCCGGGATCGACTCGGCGGACCAGGGGACGATCGAGATCGGCGGGGTGGAGATCTCCCGGTTGAGCGAGAACGAGCTGGCCCATTGGCGGGCTTTGAGCGTCGGCTTCATCTTCCAGTTCTACAACCTGATCCCGGTATTGACCGCCTTCGAGAACGTGGAGCTGCCGCTTCTTTTGACCCCCCTCAAGCGGGCGGAGCGGCGCGAGCACGTGGTGGCGGCCCTCTCGGTGGTGGGACTTTCCGACCGGATGGATCACTACCCGGGCCAGCTCTCCGGGGGGCAGCAGCAGCGGGTGGCGATCGCCCGCGCCATCGTGACCGATCCCGACATCCTGGTGGCCGATGAGCCGACCGGCGACCTCGACCGTGCCTCCGCCGAGGAGATCCTTCTGCTCATGGACCGGCTGGTACACAGCTCCAACAAGACCATCATCATGGTGACCCACGATCCCCGGGCGGCGGAGAAGGCGCATCTCATCCGGCACCTGGAAAAGGGCGAACTGAGTGAAACCTGATGGGCATTCCCTATTCCTACAGCTTTCGTAACCTCTGGACCCGGCGGCTCACCACCGTGCTGACCGCGAGCGGGATGGGGCTGGTGGTGTTCGTCTTCGCCGCCACCCTGATGCTCGCCGAGGGGCTCCAGAAGACGCTGGTCGAGACCGGCTCCCGCGACAACGTGGTGGTCATTCGCAAGGCCGCCAACTCCGAGGTGCAGAGCGCGGTGGAGCGGGACCAGTCGGCGCTTTTGACCACCGACCCGGCAGTGGCGGTGGGGAGCGACGGGAAGCCGCTTTTGGCCAAGGAGCTGGTGGTACTCATCAACCTGAAGAAGAGGGCGGGGAACAAACCGGCCAACGTGGTGATCAGGGGGATCGGGGAGGAGTCGCTGGCCCTTCGTCCTTCGGTGAAGCTGGTGGAGGGGCGGCTCCCGCGGCCCGGCTCGTCCGAGGTGATGAGCGGGAAAAGCATCGCGCGCAGGTTCCAGGGGTGCGGGCTGGGGGAGACCATCCGGTTCGCGATGCGCGACTGGAGGGTGGTGGGAGTCTTCGATGCGGGCTCCACCGGGTTTTCCTCCGAGATATGGGGAGACGTCGACCAGATGATGCAGGCCTTCCGGCGGCCGGTCTACTCCTCGCTGATCTTCCGGCTGCGGGACACCAACGAGTTCGACAGCTACAAGGCGCGCGTCGAGGGGGATCCCCGGCTGACCGTGGAGGCCAAGCGGGAGACGCGGTACTATCTCGACCAGTCGGAGGCGATGGCGACGTTTCTGCGGATCCTCGGGATGGTGCTGACCGTGGTGTTTTCCATCGGGGCGGTGATCGGGGCGACCATCACCATGTATGCCGCGGTGGCCAACCGGGTGACCGAGATCGGTACCCTGAGGGCGCTGGGGTTCCAGAGGAAGAGCATCCTGGGGGCGTTCATCCTGGAGTCGCTGCTGCTGGGGCTTTGCGGCGGGATATTGGGGGTGGTGGCTGCGTCGTTCATGCAGCTCATCACCATATCGACCATGAACTGGCAGTCGTTTTCCGAGCTGGCCTTTTCGTTCACGCTCACCTTCGGGATACTGTGGAAGTCGCTGCTCTTTTCGATGGTGATGGGGTTTATAGGCGGCGTGCTGCCGGCGTTCCGGGCGGCGAGGATGAACATCGTCGAGGCGCTGAGGGCAACGTAGAGTCAAAACTCAATAGAACACGGATGACACGGATGTAGCGGATTAACGCGGATAAGACTAAAAACTTTAAGGTAAAAACAAAGTCAAAACCAATAGAACACGGATGACACGGATGTAACGGATAAAGGCGGATCAGGCAAAAAACTTTAGGGGAAAAGCAGAAACAAAACCTTGAGGGGGGCACCAAAGACGAATCCTTTTATTCTTCACGGTCCATCGCTTCATGCTTTTGACGTTGCCTTAACACTAAAAGCCTTTGCTTGATCCGCCTTTATCCGTTCGATCCGTGTCATCCGTGTTCCCTGTTGTTGCCTTTAGGATTTAGATTTATGTTCTTCCTCAAATACATCCTTCGCAATCTCTTCCGGCACCGCCTGCGCTCTATCCTTACGGTGGTGGGGGTGGCGGTGGCGGTGCTGGCCTTCGGGCTCTTGCGCACGCTGGTGGGCCTCTGGTACTCGGGCGCGGAACATGCCTCCGCCACCCGCCTCATCACCCGTAACGCCATCTCGCTCATCTTCCCGCTCCCGGTCTCCTACCTCGAACGGATCCGCGCCGTCCCCGGCGTCACCGAGGTCTCCTACGGCAACTGGTTCGGCGGGATCTACATCGACGAGAAACACTTCTTCGCCAACCATGCGGTGGAACCCAAGAGCTACCTCGATCTCTACCCGGAGTTCGTCCTCTCCCCCAAGGAGAAAAACGACTTCCTCCTCGACCGCAAGAGCTGTATCGTCGGGGCCCGGCTCGCCAAGACCTACGGATGGAAAATCGGCGACCTCATCAACTTGAAGGGAACCATCTTCCCCGGCCAGTGGGAGTTCGTCCTGCGAGGGATCTACCACGGGGCGGAAAGGTCGACCGAGGAACGGGTGCTCCTTTTCCACTGGGACTACCTGAACGAGTCGGTCAGAAAGACGACTCCCCTAAGGGCCGACCAGGTCGGCTTCTACATCATCGGGGTGAAAAGCCCCGACAAGACTTCGGAGGTGGCCCTCACCGTCGACTCCCTCTTCAAGAACTCGCTGGCGGAGACGCTGACCGAGACGGAGAAGGCTTTCCACCTGAGCTTCGTTTCCATGACGGAGGCGATCATGGTTGCCATCCAGGTGGTTTCCTACATGGTGATCGCCATCATCATGGTGGTGGCCGCCAACACGATGGCCATGACGGCCAGGGAGCGGATCGGGGAGTACGCGACGCTTAAGACGCTCGGCTTCAAATCCGGCCACCTGGCTTTCCTCGTCTTCGGGGAATCCATCGCCCTCTCGCTTCTTGGGGGCATTCTCGGGGCGGTGCTGACTTTCCCTGCCTCGCGCTGGATCGAGGTGGAGCTGGCCCAGTACTTCCCGTACTTCAGCGTCTCCAAAGAGACCCTCGCCCTCGAAGTTCTCTCGGCCTTGCTGGTTGGCGTGGTTTCAGGTATCTTCCCCACCTGGCGCGGCGCCACCATCCGCATCGCCGATGGGCTCCGCCGGATAGGTTAGGCTCAGGTTCCCTCCCCCCTTGAGGGGGAGGGTCAGGGTGAGGGGGAGGCCGGCTTCGGCACTCCGTGGATGCTTCCCCCACCCCCTAACCCCCTCCCTCAAGGGGAGGGGGGAGGCCTTGTAGGTAAAGCCCCCTTTTAACAAGGGGGGAGAGCTGCATCTTTCCTGGAAGGTGAGTAGCATCTCGCTAGTCCGGGAGAGTGTAGGGTTGTCATAATCTGGTTGTGGTATGCTTCTACAACCATGTCGTCTATTTCCTAGGAGGGTTCCTTTTGAAGTTTCTCCGTTTTCCGACCGACAAGATCGTCTGGCTTTTGCTGATCGTTTCCCTCATCCTCTATCTCACCGAGTACTCCTTCTTCGGCCATGGCAACGACATCGTCTTCAACTTCTTTTCCAACGTCGCCTTCCTCCCGGTATACGTCCTCTTCGTGACGCTCATGATCGAGCGCGTGCTCAAAGAGCGCGAGCGCGAGGCGATGATCAAGAAGCTCAACATGGTCATCGGGGTCTTCTTCAGCGAGGTCGGCACCGGACTCCTCCACAAGATCCTGCAGTTCTACGCCGACGGCCAGGAGATCTGCCAGCGCCTGCGCCCCTCGGTCAAATGGAAGGCCGCCGATTTCGAGGCCGCCCGCGAGCTCGTAAGAGGACAGAACGTCGATGTCGACTCCCGCCTTGGCGACTTGGCCGAAATGAAGGCCTTTCTCGCCGAGAAAAAGGGGATCATGCTGGCCCTTCTCGAGAATCCCAACCTGCTCGAGCACGACGCCTTCACCGACCTCCTCTGGGCCGTATTGCACCTGGCCGAGGAGCTGCAGGCCCGCCGCTCGCTCACCGGTCTCCCCGAAACCGATCTGGATCATCTCTCCGGAGATATCAAGAGAGCGCACACCCATCTCCTCATCGAGTGGATCGCCTATCTCAAACATCTCCACGACGATTACCCCTACCTGTACTCCTTGGCGGTCAGGATGAACCCGCTGGACCCCAACGCCAGGGCAGAGGTCGTCTAAAGCAGGGCTCGGTCGCCCAGTTGCCGCTCCGTTCGCCCAACTGGAGCTCCGTTCGCCCAACTGGAGCTCCGTTCGCCCAATTGGAGCTCCGTTCGCCCAATTGGAGCTCCGTTCGCCCAACTGGAGCTCCGTTCGCCCAATTGGAGCTCCGTTCGCCCAATTGGAGCTCCGTTCGCCCAATTGGAGCTCCGCTCGCCCAATTGGAGCTCCGCTCGCCCAATTGGAGCTCCGCTCGCCCAATTGGAGCTCCGTTTGCCCAACTGGAGCTCCGTTCGCCCAATTGGAGCTCCGTTTGCCCGATTGGAGCTCCGTTTGCCCAATTGGAGCTCCGTTTGCCCAATTGGAGCTCCGTTTGCCCAACTGGAGCTCTGTTTGCCCAATTGGAGCTCCGTTTGCCCAATTGGAGCTCCGTTCCGCCCAATTGGAGCTCCTGTTCGCCCAATTGCCGCTCCGTGTGCGTTTGGGCCTCCGGCAAAAAATGGTTTGCCGTGAACTGATCGGCCAACTGCCGGTGGGAGGTTTACCAGCCGGGCCGGTCAAGAAGATTACGAAAATCGTTGCAAAATGGCCCGCGCTGCCTTATAAGTGGAGGCTCCGCTGACCATCACTACCCCCGCCTGGAAGGTAACAGCCGCTTGAAAGAAAAGCACTCATTGGCAGAACTGCGGCAAGAGATTGATGCAGTTGATGACCGCATCCTGGAGCTCTTGAATCAGCGCGCGACCTTGGTCAAAGAGGTAGGCGCGATCAAGACTGAGAAACGCAGCGATTTTCACGTTCCCAACAGGGAGCGCGAGATCTACGAGCGGCTCACCTCGAACAATCCCGGCCCCTTCCCGGCCGATGCCATCCGCGGGGTTTTCCGCGAAATCATCTCCGCTTCGCTGGCCCTGGAGGCCCCGATGCGGGTCGCCTTCCTCGGCCCCAACGCGACCTTCAGCCACCTTGCCGCCATGCAGCAGTTCGGGCTTTCCGCCCAGCTCTCCCCCGAGCGCTCTATCCCCGCCGTCTTCGAGGCGGTCTCCAAGGGCGAAGCGTACTACGGGGTGGTGCCGGTGGAGAACACCACCGAGGGGATGATCTCGCACACGCTCGACATGTTCATGGAGAGCGATCTGAAGATCAACGCCGAGGTGCTTTTGGAGGTCTCCCACTTCCTCCTCTCCCGCACCGGGCGTTTCGAAGACATCAAGAAGGTCTACTCCCATCCGCAGCCTCTCGCCCAGTGCCGCAAGTGGCTGGCCGATAACCTCCCCAACGTTCCGCTGGTCGACGTGGCTTCCACCACTTTGGCCGCCCAGATCGTCACCGAGGATTACACCGCCGCCGCCATCGCCAGCGAGTACGCCGCCTCCATCTATAACCTCAAGGTGGTCAAGGCGCGCATCGAGGACCAGGTGAACAACTTCACCCGCTTCCTGGTGGTCGGCAAGAAGATGGCGGACAAAAGCGGCGACGACAAGACCTCGCTCATGTTCTCGGTCCGCGACGAGCCGGGCATCCTGCACCGCATGCTGGAGCCGTTCGCCAAGCGGGACATCAACCTTTCCAAGATCGAGTCCCGCCCCCTGAAAAGGAAGGCGTGGGAATACATCTTCTACCTCGACCTCTCCGGCCACATCTCGGATCCCGAGGTGGCGGAGGCGGTCCAGGAACTCTCCGTCTGCTGCCAGTTCGTGAAGGTGCTGGGCTCCTACCCGCGGGCGCGGTCATGAGGAACCCCTAGCATGCTGTTCTTCGATCGAATGGTGGTGATCGGCCTCGGCCTGATCGGCGGCTCCCTGGCCCGCGTGCTGCGCGAGAAAGGGGTGGTCGGCGAGGTGATCGGGGTAGGGCGCGGCGAGGCGAACCTGAAAAGGGGGGTCGAGCTCGGCGTGATCGACGGCTACTCGTTCGACGCCAAGGAGGCGGTCAAGGGTGCCGGCCTGGTCTTCATCGCCACGCCGGTCTGCACGATCCCGGACGTGGTGGCGGAGATCGCTCCCCATCTCGAGCCGGGGTGCATCGTGACCGACGGCGGGAGCGTCAAGGAATTCGTGGTCAAGGGGTGCGAGCCGCTCATGAAGGAGGGAACCTTCTTCGTCGGTGGCCATCCCATCGCCGGGACCGAGCATTCCGGCGTCGAGGCTTCCTTCTCCACCCTCTATCAGAACCGCCGCTGCATCGTGACGCCGACCGAGAAGACCGATCCCCAGGCGCTCGCCAAGGTGGTGGAGCTTTGGGAGATCGCCGGCTCCACGGTTCCCTTGATGGATCCGGTCCAGCACGACCTGGTGGTGGCCTCCATCTCGCACCTGCCGCACATGGTGGCCTACTCGCTGGTCAACGCCGTAGACGGCTACGACCGCTTCGAGGGGGACCTCCTGAAGTACTCGGCGGGGGGCTTCCGCGACTTCACCCGGATCGCCTCCTCCGACCCGGTCATGTGGCGCGACATCGCCCTCACCAACCGCGACGCCATCCTGGAGATGATGGACTTCTTCTCCGGCTACCTGGCGAAACTGCGGACCCTGGTGGAGAAGGGCGACGGCGAAGGGCTCCGGGAGTTCTTCCATAATTCAAAGCAGAAACGGGACGCCATCCTATGAACAGTTATACCGTCCGGACCGCCCAGGGTGTCCGCGGAGAGATCCGCGTCCCCGGAGACAAGTCCATCTCCCACCGTTCGATCATGTTCGGCTCCCTGGCCCGCGGCATCACCCGCGTCACCGGTTTCCTCCGCGGAGAGGATGCCCTCTGCACCCTGGAGGCTTTCCGCGCCATGGGGATCGAGATCGAGGACGACGGGAGCAGCATCACCATCCACGGCAAGGGGATCCACGGGCTTTCCGAGCCGACCGACGTCGTGGACTGCGGCAACTCCGGCACCTCGATGCGGCTTTTGACCGGGCTTTTGGCCGGGCAGAACTTCTTCTCGGTCTTGACCGGCGACAAGTACCTCCGCGCGAGGCCGATGAAGCGCGTGGTCGGGCCGCTCTCCCAGATGGGCGCCAAGATCTTCGGGCGCGCCGGTGGCGAGAAGGCGCCGCTCGCCATCCAGGGTTCCAAGCTTTCCGGGATCTCCTACGACTCTCCGGTATCGAGCGCCCAGGTGAAATCGGCCATCATGCTGGCGGGGCTCTACGCCGACGGCGAGACCGTGGTGCGCGAGCCGCACCTCTCCCGTGACCACTCTGAAAGGATGCTCCGCTACTTCGGCGCCGAGCTTGAGACCTTCGAGGGGGGCGTCAAGGTCCACGGCGGGGTCGAGCTGACCGGCCGCGAGCTGATGGTGCCGGGCGATATCTCCTCGGCCGCCTTCTTCATGGTGGCCGCGCTGATCGTTCCCGGCTCCGAGCTGCTGATCAAGGGGGTAGGGGTGAACCCCACCCGCACCGGGATCATCGACATCCTGAAGGCGATGGGGGGCGATCTCGAGCTCACCAATCCCCGCGAGGAATCGGGGGAGCCGGTGGCCGATATCCTGGTCCGCTCCTCGAAGCTGAAGGCGATCGAGATCTCCGGCGACGTGGTTCCCCGCGCCATCGACGAGTTCCCGGTCATCACGGTGGCCGCCGCGCTCGCCGAAGGGACCACCGTGATCAGCGGCGCCGCCGAGCTCCGCGTGAAGGAGACCGACCGCATCGCCGCCATGGCCGACAACCTCCGCCGCGCCGGCGTCGAGGTGGCCGAGACCAAGGACGGCATGGAGATCACCGGCGTCGAGTGCCTGAAGGCCTGCAACGCCGACAGCTTCGGCGATCACCGGATCGCCATGTCGATGATGGTGGCCGGGCTCACCGCCCCGGGCGAGACCCTGGTCTCCGACGTCGACTGCATCGCCACTTCGTTCCCCGGTTTCCGCGATCTCCTGATGGGGGTCGTAAAGCATTGAGTGCACCAGCCAGGTTGAATGGGGTAATCGTCGCCATCGACGGTCCTTCCGGCGCGGGCAAAAGCAGCCTCACCAAGCTCTTGGCCCGGCGGCTGGGGTACATCAACATCGACACCGGCGCCATGTTCCGCTCGGTTGCCCTGATGGCCCGGCGGGCCGGCATCGGCTGCGAGCAGGACGCGGAGCTCGCCGAGCTTTGCACGGGGCTGAAGATCGGCTTCGAGCGCGACGGGGAAGGGTACCGCGTCCTCGTTAACGGGGAAGATGTCTCCAAGGCCATCAGGACCGAGGAGATCGGCATCCTGACCTCCTGCATCTCGGCCAGGAAGCCGGTGCGGGATGCGCTTTTGGCCATGCAGCGGGAGATGGGCGCCTTCGGCGGGGTCATCCTCGAGGGACGCGACATCGGCACCGTGGTCTTCCCGGACGCCGAGGTGAAGTTTTTCCTGTCGGCCAGCGCCGAGGAGCGCGGCCGCCGGCGCTGGCTGGAGCTGAAGGCCCGCGGCGAAGAGGTCACCCTGGAGGAGACCATCGCCAAGGTGATCCTCCGCGACCAGCAGGACGAAACCCGCAAGCACGCCCCCTTGAAAAGGGCGGACGACGCGGTCGACATCGACTCCACCAACCTTTCGATTGACGAGGTGCTCGACCTCATGGAGCGGACCGTCCGCGCCCGCCTGCTGGAGCTCGAGCGGAATTAACCTTCCCTTGATCAACATTGGGGATGGTTCCCTCCCCTTCAAGGGGAGGGACAGGGTGAGGATGGGGATTGGGCCGAACGTTTTGCCGAAGGCGGGCTTCCCCCACCCCCTCGCCCCCTCCCTCCAGGGGAGGGGGATAACTGGGTAAAAGACAAAGAGGATCTTATGGAAGTCATACTCGCGAAGCAGGCAGGGTTCTGCTTCGGCGTTAAAAGGGCCACTCACCTGGCCTTCGAAGCCGCCGACAAGGGTGGCGAAACCTATACGCTCGGTCCCATCATCCACTCCCCGCAGGTCGTGCAGCGGCTGGAGGAGATGGGGGTGGTTGCCCTCCAGGACGTGAAGGACGTCGAAAAGGGGACCATCATCATCCGCTCCCACGGTGTCACCGCCGACGAGCTGGAGGCCGCGGTCTCCCGCAGCCTCGAGGTGGTGGACGCCACCTGCCCGTTCGTCAAGAAGGCGCAGGAGCACGTGGCAAATCTTTCGCGCGCCGGTTATGACGTCGTCGTGGTGGGCGATGCCGATCACCCGGAGGTGCAGGGTATCGTCTCCTACGCCACCGGCCGCGTCTTCGTGGTTGGCTCCGGCGAGGAGGCCGAGAAGCTTCCCCGCATGTCCAAGATCGGCGTGGTGGCCCAGACCACCCAGTCCTTCGAAAACCTGCAGAACGTGGTCACCGCCTGCCTCAGCAAGGGGGGCGAGATCCGCGTCTACCACACGATCTGCGATGCCACCGCCGTCCGCCAGGAGGAAGCCAAGGCCCTGGCCAGCAAGGTCGACTGCATGGTCGTGATCGGCGGCTACAACTCCGCCAACACCAAGCGCCTCGCCGAGGTCTGCTCCGAACTGCTGCCGCGCACCCACCACATCGAGATCGCCAGCCAGCTCGATCCGGCCTGGTTCGACGGTGTCGAGAAGGTCGGGGTCACCGCGGGGGCCTCGACTCCGAAATGGCTGATCGACGAGGTCATGGACAGGATTAAAGAAATCGACCGAGAAAGAGGTTGACACAGTTTTCATATGTGCTACATTAGCCCGATTTTACAGGGTAATAAACTAGGGGGTACAGGCTCTGATGGGTGACGAAAAACAGATGTACAAGAAAAAAGATATGCCGATTAGGCGGTTACACGATAACGACGAGGATATGGAGCAGTCCGAGCAGGGCGGCGAGTTCGCCGACCTCTTTCAGGATAGCCTGAGGCAGCCGCAGAGCGGCGAAGTCGTCAAGGCGGTTATCGTTCAGATCGAGCAGGACGTCGTGCTGGTCGATGTCGGTTACAAGTCCGAAGGCGCCATCCGCATCGCCGAGTTCATCGACGAGAACGGCGACCTGACCGTCAAGGTCGGCGACGAAGTCAACGTCTACTTCGAGCGCGGCGAGAACATCCGCGGCCACATGGTCCTCTCCAAGAAGAAAGCCGATTCCCAGGTTGCCTGGGAGAAGATCGCCGCAGCCGGCGAAGGCGGCGTCATCGAAGGGCGCATCACCGGCAAGGTGAAGGGCGGCATGACCGTCGATGTCGGGGTCGAGGCATTCCTCCCCGCTTCCCAGGTCGACCTCCGTCCCGGCGGCAACATGGACCGCTTCGTTGGCCAGACCTACCAGTTCCGCATCCTCAAGATGAACCGCAAGCGCGGCAACCTCGTCCTTTCCCGCCGCGTGCTCCTCGAGGAGGACCGCGACAAGGCAAGGACCGAGACCCTCGCCACCCTGAAAGAAGGCGATATCGTCGACGGCGTCGTGAAGAACATCGCCGAGTACGGCGCGTTCGTCGACCTGGGCGGCGTGGATGGCCTGCTGCACGTGACCGACATGTCCTGGGGCCGTCTGGGCCACCCCTCCGAAATGGTCAAGGTGGGCGACACCGTCAAGGTCATGGTCCTCAAGTTCGACCGTGAGAAAGGGAAGATCTCCCTGGGCCTCAAGCAGACCGTGCCCGATCCGTGGCTCAACGTCTCCGAGCGCTACACCGAAGGCGAGCGCGTCCGCGGCAAGGTCGTAAGCCTCACCGACTACGGCGCATTCATCTCGCTGGAAGACGGCGTCGAAGGCCTCGTCCACGTCTCCGAGATGTCCTGGACTCGCCGCGTACGTCACCCGTCGGAAATCCTCAAGGTGGGTGAGGAAGTCGAAGCGGTCATCCTGGGCGTCGATCCCGCAAACCGCAGGATCTCGCTGGGCCTCAAGCAGACCGAAGTGAACCCCTGGACCGTGATCGGCGACCGTTACCCGGTCGGCACCAAGATCGAAGGCCAGATCAAGAACATCACCGACTTCGGCGTCTTTATCGGCATCGAAGACGGCATCGACGGCCTGGTCCACGTCTCCGACATCTCCTGGACCCGCCGCGTCAAGCACCCGGGCGAGCTGTTCGGCAAGGGCCAGACCGTGCAGGCGGTCGTTCTCAACATCGACGTCGAGAACGAGAGGCTGTCGCTGGGCATCAAACAGCTGGTTCCGGATCCGTGGGACGAGATCCCCAGGAAGTACCGGACCGGCTCCCGCGTGAATGGCAAAGTCACCTCCGTCACCGACTTCGGCGTCTTCGTCGAGATCGAGGAGGGGATCGAAGGCCTCATCCACGTCTCCGAGCTGTCCCACGAGAAGGTCGCCTCGCCGAAGGACTTCGCCAACGTCGGCGACGAACTCGAGGCAGTGGTCCTCAACGTGGATACCGTCGAGAAGAAGATCGCTCTCAGCATCAAGGCGCTGCAGTCCGCCATTGAGAAGGCCGAGATGGCCTCCTACATGGGTTCCCAGGGCGAAGCTACCTCCAGCTTCGGCGACCTTCTGAAAGAGAAACTGAAGAAGAGCACTGAGGAGTAGGTCAATTCGCCGGCAGGTACTATTTAATCAGCAGGACATTTGAGGTGTTACTATGACTAAAAGCGAACTGATTGACAAGCTGGTGGAAGTGCGCGGCTCCCTCTCCCGCAAGGAGTCCGAGGCCGTCGTTTCCATGGTCTTCGACGCCATGAGCGAAGCCCTCACCGCCGGTGACAAGGTGGAGATCCGCGGGTTCGGCAGCTTCACCATCCGCGACCGCGAGCCGCGGGAGGCGAGGAATCCGAAGAGCGGCGAGATCGTGAGCATCCCGTCCAAGAAGACCCCCTTCTTCAAGACGGGGAAAGATCTCCGCGAGCGCGTCAACAATCTCTAAGCGGTCGTGAGACCGTTAGCGGGCCCGGATGGCGGAATCGGTAGACGCAAGGGACTTAAAATCCCTCGATCGCAAGGTCGTGCCGGTTCGACCCCGGCTCCGGGCACCACGATTATTGGCAGGAAATTTTGAATAACGAGAAGGGGCTGCGGCTTGCGCAGCCCCTTTCTTGTATCCAGGGGCTGCGTATGAACCTGAACACCGGCCCCCTGCGGCGTTACATCCTGACCATCTTTACCTCGAAAATGTGCAACAACCTGACATAGCGAGTCTGACTGATACAATCCTAGTGTTTACGTTACTGTCTCAGAGTTGCTTGGCCCCTTTCCTACCCTAATCGGGCGTTCGGCAGGCGGTGGCATGAAGAAGAATCTCATCATTGTCGTCTCTCTGTTTTGCTTCCTCCCCCTGCGCCTTTCTCACGCAGCTCCGCTTCCTGTTCTCCCGGCATCCAGCCAGGAGTACCCTTCCATCCTCCATCCTTCAGACGGTGTCGCAGTCCGTCTTCCCAGCGGCCTCGTCCGTGCCGTGAACTACCTGTCGGGGTCCGGGGCGCCGGCTCCTCTTTCCCCGGAACAAAAGCCCCGGCTGGTGGCCCAGACCGCCCCGGAAGAGCTGTCCGGCCAGCAGGTCATCGTCGTGACCCGGGAGAGGGCCCGGCTCGTCGAAGGGGGCATCGTCGGCGGCGCGGCGCTGCTGGTTGTCCTGCTCCTTTTCTGGATAACGACCCTGAAGAGGCAGATCCGCGAGCGGAAGCACGCCGAGAAGCTGCTGCGGCTGACCGAAGAGCGGTACCGCACGCTCTTGGACAAGGCACCGGACGCCATCATGGTGATCGATGGGGACGCAGCATGCATCGTCGACGTCAATCACAGCGCAACCGAGCTCTTCGCCTGCGGCCGCGACGAGCTGATCGGCCAAGGGCCTCAGCGTTTCTATACGGAACAGCAGCCGGATGGGCTCGCCGTGCCCGAAAGCATGAGGCTCGCCACGGCGAGGGTGCTGAACGGGGAAGAGGTCGTCCTGGAGCGCTCGGTCCGTAATGCGCAAGGAAAGGAGCTCCTTTGCGAGGTGCATCTGACCAGGCTCCCGTCTTCCGACCGCAGGCTCATCCGTGCGAGTTTCCGGGATATAACCGCCCGCAAGATGGCCGAGCAGTTGCTGCGGGCGACCGAGAAACGGTACCGGGATATCTTCGAAAACGCACCGGTGGGGATCTTTCAGACGACGCGGGAGGGGCGCATCATCAACGTCAATCCGATGATGGCGAAGCTCTTCGGCTTCGACTCCTCCGAGCAGTTTAAAAGCGACGCTACCGACATCGGGCGGCAGTATTTCGTGGACCCCGAACAGCGCGTCTCGGTCATCCGTGAGGTGCTGGCTGCGGAATCGTTTATCCGCCGCGAGGTGGAATACCGCCGCCGGGACGGCAGTACCTTCTCTTCCAACCTCTATATCCGCGTGGTGAACGAAACGCCGGAAGGGGAGAGCTACCTCGAGGGATTCGTCGAGGACATCACCGAGCGGGAGCGCGTCACCAGGGAATTGCGCAAACTGTCGCAGGCCGTCGAGCAAAGCCCGGTCAGCATCCTGATCACCGATACCCGGGGCAATATCGAGTTCGTCAATCCCCGGTTCACCCAATTGACCGGATACCAGGCGGAGGAAGTCCTGGGGAGAAACACGAGCATCCTGAAATCGGGGAGCAATCAGCCCGAAACCTACCGGGACCTCTGGGGCACCATCACGGCGGGTGGCATCTGGGAAGGGGAACTTCATAACAAGAAGAAGGACGGCGAACTATTCTGGGAGCATGTCACCATCTCCCCCATCCGCAACCAGGGCGGCCAGACCACCAACTACATCGCCATCAAGGAGGACATCACCGACCAGAGGAAGATGAAGGAGCTTCTCTTCCAATCGCAGAAGATGGAGGCCGTGGGGCAGCTTGCGGGCGGTGTGGCGCATGACTTCAACAACATCCTCACCGTAATCGCCGGATACGCCACCATCCTGCGTCTGTCGGCCGAGTTGCCGGGGCCTCTCCAGGAAAAGGTCGACCAGATACTCGCCGCGTCGGAGAAGGCGGCCCAGGTCACCCGCGGGCTTCTCGCCTTCGGCCGGAAGCAGGTGATGGACATCAAGGTGGTCAACCTCAACGATATCGTGCAGCAGATCCAGAGATTCCTCGTCCGCATCATCGGCGAGGATATCCAGCTCAGGGTGATCGTCAACGAGCCGGAGCTGCCGGTGAAAGCGGACGTGGGGCAGATCGGGCAGGTACTGATGAACCTCGGCACCAACGCCCGCGACGCAATGCCGAAAGGGGGGCTGCTGGTCATCGAGACCGGCGTCCAGGAGGTGGAGCCGCATGGCGAGCGGGGGGCGGCCCCTGCAAGCGGCCGGTATGCCGTCCTGTCGGTATCCGACAGCGGGACGGGGATGGACGAGGTGACCCGTTCCAAGATCTTCGAGCCCTTCTTCACCACGAAGGAGGTCGGCAAGGGGACCGGCCTCGGGATGGCCATCGTCCACGGCATCATCACCCAGCACAACGGGTACATCCACGTGTACAGCGAACCGGGGAAGGGATCCTCATTCAAGATTTACCTCCCCTTGGTCGCCGGGGAGGGGGTGCCGCTACGGGAGCAGCCAGCCGGGGAGGCTGCCGTTGCCGGGGGGCATGAGACACTCCTCGTCGCCGAGGACGACCCCGCCCTGCGGAGTTTACTCCAGGAGGTGCTCAGCACGAGCGGCTACCTGGTGCTGACCGCCAGCGATGGAGAGGAAGCGGTGGCGGTTTTCGGAGCATATGCGGATTCCATCGACCTCGTGGTGATGGACATGATCATGCCCCGCCGCAGCGGGTGGGAAGCCGCCCGGGAGATCGCCCGCCTCAAGCCGCAGACCAGGATCCTGTTCACCAGCGGTTACACCAAGGATTTCATAAAAAGCAGGGGAGAGTTGCAGGAAGGGGTCGAGCTCATCACCAAACCGGTGCAGCCCCAGGACCTGCTCCGGGCGGTGAGGCGGATCTTGGACAGCCGGAGGTAGCCGCCAGCCTTGTGCCGGAGATGTCGAAGCCGCCCGCAATCGCCGGAACTTGACGAAAAGTAACGTTTTGGTTATGGCGGATATCTCTCAGCTATACATTGATCAACGTATTCAACATGTTGTCTGCATATTGTAACTTGCGGTTTTAATGGAATCGTGATATTTCCCTCCAATCGAATGCAGTTCGCACGCGAGCCACGAGGGAAGGGTAGCTGGTATGTCTTACAAAACGTTGAACGGGGTCTCCGGTTCCGGCCAGGACGTGCAATCTGTGGCTGCCATGGTTATTGCCGTGCTGGAGGATACCGGGGAGAGACTTTGGGGGCGCAATCTTTGGAAGAAGAACTACAGCGTCTATTTCAGCCGGGGACGGTGGGTTCTCTCCGATGGACGTAAGCAGGTTCTGACCGGACGGCGCGAGGCCTCCAGCGTGAAGCTTTCCGTCCAAATGGAAGAGAGAGGCTTTTACCTCGCCTTCGAAAAGCTGTCTCCCCCGCTGCAGCCGCAAACGGTTCGTACCGGCAGCCACTTGGAAAGCGAGCTGAGAGAAACGCTGTGGGGCATGTTCGCTGGCTACGCCACCCACATCCCCCAGGATCCCAGGACGATGCAGCCGCCGTCAAAATCGGTCTGAACCTACTTTACCTACCTATGGAAATGCCCGCTCAATGGCGGGCATTTCTTTTTACCGATAAGGCGATGATCTTCCACTACGCGTACCTTCCCCTTACCCCATCCTCCCCCCGCACTCTCCTTCATTTTCCTTCTATCCGCCTGATCTCCTCGAAGAGCTTCTCGTTGACCGGGGTCGGGATACCGTAGCCGCGGCCGATACGGATGAGCGTGCCCGCCAGCATCTCTACTTCGGTCTTGCGGCCGGCTTCGACGTCCTGGAGCATGGAGGTTTTCCCGCTCGCTCCCAGCGACGACAGTATCCGGTACCATTGGCCGATGTCGGCCTCGCCGAGGTCGACCTTGGCTGCCATGGCCACCGCGATCACTTCCCGCATTGCCCCGTCCATCATTTCTCTGGCCTCGGCCGATTCCCGCAAGGCGCCGTAGGTCGCTCGCAGCACGGCGGAGACCTGGTTGACCCCGATGTTGATCATGTACTTGAACCAGAGATTGCGGATCATGTCTCTGGGGGTCTCATGGGCGAGGCCCGCCTCATCGAAGAGGGCGGAGATCCGCCGTACCCGGCCGCTCAAGGTGCTGTTTTCCCTCTCCCCAAACTGGATCCGTCCGAGGTTCTGGTAGGTGACCGCATTTCCCTCCCGCACCGCATCGATTCCGAGCGAGAGGCCGTAGAGGACCTTCTCCATCCCGAAGGCGGCGCCGATCCGCTCCTCGCTGTCGATGCCGTTCATGACCGACAGGATGGTGGTGTGGGGGCCGACGGCGTTGGTCATCTGGCCGATCGCTTCGCCGAGGTGGTGGTGTTTGACGGCGACCATGAGGAGATCGGCGGGGGTGGCTTCTTCCGGGGGCACCACATCGATGGCGTGAGGGGTGCCGTTGACGGTGACGCCGTCGCACTTCAAGCGGTCGTGGCGCTCGCCAGCGGCGATGAAGGAGACGGAGTGTGAGGTCCTGGAAAGAAGGCTGGCGTAGATGGCGCCGAGGGCTCCGGCGCCGATGACGGCTATTCGGTAGGTAGAGTGGGGCATAGGCAGGGATGAGAAAGGAGAGTTTCCGCAACGGGCCGCAGCCATCAGGCCACCTTCAACACG
The DNA here is from genome assembly GCF_023652955.1 of Geomonas sp. Red32. Taxonomy (GTDB): domain Bacteria; phylum Desulfobacterota; class Desulfuromonadia; order Geobacterales; family Geobacteraceae; genus Geomonas. The sequence continues at coordinate 123,269 of NZ_JAKLOY010000003.1, forward strand.
GGGCAACCGGAGATCTGCTTGGTGCGGTGCTCGGGGGTGCCGATGTCCAGCGGCTCCATCATCAACCCGATCTGTTCGAAGAATTCGCTGGCTCCGGAAATGGTGCCGGAAAGCGACTGCTCGTCGGCCGGCTGGTGTTCGGGCGCGTAGATCCCGATAGTCCCGGTCTGCAGGCCGACGATGAGGGCGTATACCCTGGGCCCGCTATCCCGTTTCACGCAACAGATATAGCCGTCGCAACGCTCGGGCCCTTTGCCGTCGGGAGCGATCTGGGTGACGTTGAAGGATTTGTAGAGCACCATGAGGTCGCCGGGGGTGGCCAACTCGATGTCATGCATTTCCTTTTGCAGCAGGAAGAGTCCAGGGCCTTCCTCCTCGTCGTTGGAGAACGAGGGGAACGAGTCGAAACCGAAGCCGGTCGCCGGCGAGGCGGAGAGGAGCGTGGAGGCGGCGACGGTTTCCGGCCAGCCGCTGTAGATGGAATCCTGCTGCGGTTCCGGTGTCTTCCGCTTTGCCACCGTCTGCTCGGGCTCCTTGACCTCCGGCTCGGCGGGGGGCGGTTGGGGCTGAGCGGCCTTGGGAGACTCTGCACCGGCAGGTGCGGCAGCTGCCGCGAGCTTGCCGGGGCCGGTGGCCGCCTCCGCGGCGGGGGATACTTCTTCCGGGAACTGACCGGTAACCGGCTGGACGGCTTCCGGCTCGCTGCTTGTACTGCTTGTACTGCCCGCAAGCTCCAGCTCGTCGAATGGTGGGAACTCGATTTCGGCTAGTTCGGCCGGGACCGTCGGCTGCGGGGATGGGGCGGAATCGGCGATGGCGGCAGGTTCAGGCTGGTCCACGGGAAGCGGCACCGGCACATCCTTTTTCGCCTGCTTGATAGCAGGGGCGGCCGGACCCTCCGGTTCCGCCTCATGCAGGGGAAGGGGCGCCTCATGTTTCTGGACGGGCGCCGGCTCGTCCGGTTCCACTTTCCCGGCAGGAACGACCACCGCGTCCAGCCGCGCGAGCAGGTTTTCAACCTGGGCGGTCTGCTCGTTCTCGCGTTTGGCGAGGGCCTCGCGCTCCTCGCGCAGGGAGGCCAGCTCGCTACGGAGCGCATCCAGCTCTCCATTCTGCGAGGCGACCTTCTTCTCGAGTTTCTCGACCCGCTGCTCGCTGGCGGTCTTTTCGGCGGTGACCGCCTTGAGCTTGGCGCGGGCCGCTTCCAGCTTGTTGCCGGCGTTCTCCTTCTCCTGCCCGACCAGCAGCTCACGCTCCGCGACAACCGCCGCCAGTTCGGCGCGCAACGTTTCGATCTCGGTCTCCCTGGAGGTGGCACCTTCGTTTACTTCCTGGAGCCTTGAATCGAGCTCCTGGACCCGCGACTCGAGCTCCCGGACCCGTGACCGCCCGGTTTCCAGCTCGCCGGAAACCGATTCCACCTTGTCCCTCGTCTCGTGGAGCTCGCTCTCGGTGCGCTCTACCACCTGGCTCAACTCCTCGGTCCGTTGAGACAGGGCATCGCGCTCGGCGGCTAGCTTGGACGATTCCTGTTCCGCGGCGGCGAGCTTCCCGGCGAGGGCGGCCGTTTCTTCTTTCAGTCCGTTGCTCTCTGCCTGTGCCGCCTCACGGTCACCCTGCAACACCTCGCGCTGCGCCAATAGCGCCTCACGCTCAGCCAGTAGCGCCTCGCGCTCAGTCTGTGCCGCCTCACGCTCTGCCTGCACCGCCTCCCGTTCAGCCAGTACCGCCTCGTGCTCCGCCTTCAAGGCCGCTTGCTGCTGGCGCACCTCGTCGAGCTCCCGGGCGAGCCGGGACGCTTCCTCCCGTGCGGCGGCCAGCTCGCGGGATGCCGTATCGAGCTTCCCGGTGGCATCGGCGGCCTCGTCCAGCTGGGAGGCGAGCTGTTCGTTTTCACTTTGCAGGGTCCTTACCTTGGCGGAGGCGCCGAGGTGATTGGCGGAGAGCTCCTGCATCCTGAGAAGGAGATCGTCCCGCTCGCTCCGCATGGCGTCGAGTTCCTTCCCGATCTTGACCAGGACCTCGGCGATGGCCACCTGGTTCGCCTGCTCCCGGGAGAGGTCCGGCAGCGGGCTCAACTTGGCGGCTTTTGCGGCCGAGGCCGCCACGGCGGCTTGGGCTACGGCGGCGACCGGCGGGACGGGGTGCCCGGGATCTGCGGACCCCGCGGAGGGGGACAGGGCGGAGGCCTTGGTCAGGACCCGCTCCGGCTTGCTGCCGGGAAGATTGAAAATCTTGTAGTTGCGGACCACCACGGCCTTCATCGCCGGGCTGTAGTTGAGATTGACCCGTTCCGGCGCAAACCCCATCGACTGCGCGAATCCCAGCGCCTCCTGCAAAGAGCCCTGGTAGTCGTTCTCGCTGTCCGCACACTCCGAATCGGTATAGACGAAGTTGCGTCCCCGTTCGCCGGCCAAGGCGACGTAGACCTGTACGTTGGTGTTCTTTTTGACGGCGCAGATGTAGGCGACCCGCGGCTCGGGACGCGAGCCGTTGAGGTTGATGGGGAGAGGTTCGGATTGGTAGAGGTCGAGGACTTCGGATTCCGAAGTCTCGATGCTGGCGATCGAAGAGTCCAAGGCTAACATAACGCCTCCGCAGTTATCAAAATAGCTGGAGAAGGCTTCGGCTCAGGACACAAAAAACGGGTTGCCGAAGTGATATTTCGGCAACCCGGCTGTCTTACGAGAGACCCAATGGGCTTTCCGCCCCATCCTCGCGGATGGTTTAGTATTGTCGTGTATCAAAAAAATATGTCTTTTCCCGGTCATAAAACTACAACGAAATCTCTCAGAAATCAAGTTCTTGATTGAAAAAAAGGGACCATCATATTTCGGCCAGCTGTTCAAGGATATTGATCTGTTTCCGCTCCCGCTCGAACCCTTTGAGACTGTTATAGCCTTGGTCCCCGAAAGGGTGAAGCTTGTCCTGCCAGCGGAGTTTGAGCGCGAGGAGTTCGCGGTCGACATTGGCGCCCGGCCGAAGATCGGAAAGCACCTCGAGCACGCCGAATTCGAAGCTGTCGGCTCCGTACCGGTTGAGATCGTCCTGTAGTTCGTGGCTGAAGACCACCTTTCCCATCCTGAGCTGAAACATCCTGCTTTTGCGGGTACTCTCGAGGTTGTTGCTCGAGTCGATGTAGATCCTGCCGTTGGCCGTGTTGCGCAGCTGGTATATCCCCATGCCGGGGACGTTCTGCTTGTGGAGCCTTTTCACCGCTGCTCGCTGCTCTTGCTGGTTCACCTCTTTATCTCCCTTTGGTTGCGGCAGGGGAACGGCTTTCCCGCCCCCGTCTCCTTCCCGCCAGTACCCCGAGTCGTCCCGGCGGATCATTCCTTCGTCCACCAGCAGCCGCCGGACGGTGCAGTAGTCGTCGAAGAGTGGCCGGATCAGTCCGGTGACCTCCGTCTCGCTGTAACGGCGCCCCGCCTCGAAGCGCTGGGCGAACTGCTCGAGGACGATGAGCCGCTTCTTGTGCTGGGCGGGGAGCTTGTCGAGAACGCCGTGGGGAAAGAAGGTCTCCAGCACCTTGCGCCGGTGCTGCTCCATCCGTTCGTCCTGGATATCCTCGCGGACCGTCACGGCGGAGACCAGTTCCTTCAGGGTGGTCTCGAAAACCGGGGCGTTGGCCTGCACCATGACGTAGTACTGCTCCTTCCGGCTGGAGACCAGGCCGGCCTTTTCCAGCTTCTTCAGGTGGAACGATACCGTCGAGGGGGCGAGGGCGTGACGCTTGGCGATTTCCTCCACGTACTGGGAGCGCTCGAGGAGCGACTTGACGATGGCCAGCCGGGATTCGTCGGCGAGAGCCTTGATGATGGCGAGACTCTTTTCCGCTGTCATGGGCGATTCCTTCCGTTTCGATTGATTTCGAAATAAAAAGGTAATGCACTTCCTCCTCGCTGTCAATTTATTTTTATATCGGTCGAAGTGAAAATGTGATGCCGATCGGGTGGCTGGTACCGTCTCAGGTATTGCATCTTGCACCGTTTTGTGGCTGAATGGGCCGGATCTAAAATCCCGGTTCCGGCGAGGACAGTGCAATGGATGAAACGAAGGGGCGAAGCAAAGCGGCGGTGCTGGCGGCCGCTTTCTGCATGGTGATGGGAGGGGCTTCCTGCGTGCAGGCGGGGACGGCCACGGCGGGCACCTCCGTCTACCGGGGGGATGTCGAGCTGGTGAAGGTCACCGGAAAAGCCTGCGACGGGAAGCTGCGGCAGGGAAGCCGTTTGCCGGTCGAGGTCGTGATAAAGTTCGACGGCGCGGGAGACGGCGAGGCCGTCACCGGCTTTTTCAACGGCAACTCCATGGAGCAGGGCTTTTTCAGCGGGCCCGGCCTCGACAACCTCAAGGTGACCTATCCGGCCGACCTGGACGTCAAGGGTACCGCCCACAGCCTCTCGCTCGCGCTCTCCGGGAACGAGGCCACCGGTGCGCTCCATGAGAAGTACGAATCCCCGGTCTATGACTGCGTCTTCGATGACGTCCGTTTCACCCTGAGAAAGGAAGCGGACGGGGACGAGGGAGAGGCCGAGTACCTGCGGCGCTCCAAGCTGTTCACTTCCAAAACCTGTACCGAACGCGGTGCCAAGCTTCTGCACGGGAACCAGCCGAAGAAGGCCTTGGCCGAGTTCGAACGGAGCATCTCCCTGAAGACCGAAGCGGATCCCACCAGCACCACCCGTCTCTATCCGACCCTGTACCGTTCGCTGGCGCTCACCATGCTCGGGCGCGATCAGGAGGCGGTCAAGGGGATCTCCGAGCTGGTGGCCGAGGAGAACCCGGCCCCCTTCGCCTCCAACACCATCAAGCTCGTCGTTCCCGCCAAGTTGTGCGAATTCGTCAAGGACGCCAGCGATCCCTCGCTCACCAAAGCCGCCACCACCCTGCTCGACGAGCTGGCGGTGGAATTCGACACCACCCCGGTGATCAGCAGCGGGCTCTCCGCCTGTTTCGCCTCCCTGGGCGATCGCGAGCGCGACGCGCAGGGTGCTCCGGAAAAGATCCTGGAATACTACCAGAAGGCACTCGATCTCGATCCCGGCAACATCGAGGTGGTCGCCCGCATGGTGGAGATCTGGGCTCACCAATCGCAGTTCGGCGAGGCGCAGAAGCTTCTGCAGTCCCACAGCGCGCTTGCCATCAATGCGATGGGGCAGGACCACTACATGATGATACAGGGCCGGCTCCTCCACGGGCAGGCCAAAGGGCTGGAGGCGGCAGGGAAATACGGCGAGGCGGCCGACGTCTACCGGAGGGCGCTGATCTCCGACCCCGACAATACCTTCTCCCTCGCATCCTTCGTGCGCAATATGGGAAAAGCGAACCGGCTGGAAGAGTCGATGGACTTTCTGGATGAGACCAGGGAGAGATGTCACGATGACCGCTGCCGGAAAGCTTATACTGCCGAGCTTGAAAGGCAGGAGTTTATCATGCGCACCTTAGAAAAATTGCGGTAAGAGCATAGGATCCGGCACAAACCTTGAAAACCTGCTAGACTATGAAATCGCGAGCGTGTAAGGTATCTCTCACCGCTGCTGCCGTATCCTTTGCTCCACTACAATTCAATCCATGCTGACAGATGGGGGTGCTGTGATGCCGAAGAGGATTCTCATTGCCGACGATCAGATAGCGACCAGGGAAGCGCTCAGCAAGTTCGCCACCAACCAGGGATACGAAGTGGTGGCGGTTTCCAACGGTTCCGAGCTTTTGGCCCATGTCGAGGACGAGGAATTCGACGTGGTGATCACCGACCTGGTGATGCCGGACCTAAACGGCGTCTCCGCGGCCGAGATCATGAAGCTGCACGGAGCCTCCGTCCCGGTCATCGCCCTGACCGGACTCCCCCCCCAGGATGTGAACCCCTACCAGGACAAGTTCACCCGCATCTACCATAAGCCGGTCAACGCCAGCGAGCTCATGAAGTACGTCGGGACTCTGCTCCGCAAGTAGACGGTAGAAAGGCAGGAGAAGCGTTTCATGCTGACCATGCAGGACATCAAAGATCACTACTTCTTTACCGAGGTCGATGCTGGACTGCTGAAGGAGCTTCTCCCCCTGGCCACCGGGCATGGCGACCGGATGATCAGCGAGTTTTACGAGTATCTCTTTAAGATACCGGAAACCGCCGCCTTCCTGCGCGACGAGAGGACCCTCGCCAAGCTGAAGAAGCTCCACCTCCAGTGGTTTCTCTCCCTATTCTCAGGGGCCTACGACAATCAATTCATGCTGACCCTGCAGCGGATCGGGCAGGCGCACGTCGCCTCCGGTCTCAAGGCGCACTACGTGAACGCGGCCATGAACGTCGTGCGCCGCTTTCTCATCGAGCTTTTGCAGGCCACCTACCCGGACATCCAGCAGCGCCGCAAGTACCGGATCGCGGTCGAGAAGATCATCGACATCAACCTCGACATCATGAGCTCCTCCTACCAGGAAGAAGAGCTCCGCAAGGTGTTCGTCTCCCACAAGCTGGAGTCGAAGCTCATCCATGCCGCCGAGCGCTTCACCTACGGATTGAACCTCATCCTGGTCGTCGCCCTGACCGGCGTCTCGCTGTCGGTGGTGGCTCTTTTCGGGTGGGACGTGGTGCATATCTTCCAGGGGGACTTCGAGAAGGGGATCCTCTCCGCGCTCGGCTCGCTCCTGATCCTCTGGATGATGATCGAGCTGATGGACAACGAGATCAAGACCTTGAAGGGGGGCAAGTTCAACATCCTCATCTTCATCGGGGTCATCATCGTGGCCCTTATCCGGGACATCCTCATATCCACCCTGCGCCACGACGAGCTGGAGACCCAGATCTTCCTCGCCGGGACGCTGCTCATACTGGGCATCGTCTACTACCTGGTGGCCAAAAGCCAGGGGAACAGCGCCTCCTGACGGGGGCGTTTTGGTACGGGAGGCACGCCTTGTCGCAGTTCAGCTTTTTCCCCACCCCCGTCTTCAGCTCCAAGTTGGACAAGATCCACAAGCACGACCCTCCCGGGCACGCGCGCATCATGGAAGTCATCGACCGTCTGCTGGAGAATCCCGGCGACGCCGATGGCTGGATGCACGGAGGCCACCACGGCCGGTTGAAGAAGTACGTCGGCCGCCGCGACTACCGGCTCATCTATCACTGGTGCGAGAGCTGCAGAAAGGAAGAGAAGAAGCTGGAAGACAAGTGCGGCTTCTGCCGGCAGGTGGGCGACAACAGCGTGATCTTCTTCGACGTCTACCACAAGAACGAGGCGAACAGGGTGTAGAGCAGAGGTCCGTACCCACCGTACCGTCCCCTTCCAGGGGAGGGGGAAGTATGAGACCGCTTGCGCGATTAAATATAAAAGGGGACTGGCACCTGCGGAGCCAGTCCCCTTTGTCGTAGTCAGGATAGAGGTTGCAAGAGGGGGGGACGGAATGGTTTGCGGTGGTGCCGTCGTGCTACTTCTTCGATCCGCCGACGGTGATGCCGGTGATGAGGAGGGTGGGCTGGGCGTCGGCGACGGGGACGCCTTGGCCGTCTTTGCCGCAGGTGCCGATCCCGAAACCGAGATCATTCCCTACCATGGTGATCTTCTTCAATACCTCCGGCCCGTTCCCCGCGAGCGTCGCTCCCCGCACCGGCTCTCCTACCTGGCCATTTTCGATCAGATACCCTTCCGACACCTCGAACACGAAATCGCCGGTGACGGTGTTGACCTGCCCACCTCCCATGCGCCGGACGAAGATGCCGCGGTCGACGCTTTTCACGATCTCGGCCGGGTCGCTTTCTCCCGGGGCGATCAGGGTGTTGGTCATCCTCACGATGGGGCGCGCGCGGTAGGACTCGCGACGGCCGTTGCCGGTGGATTGACAGCCCTCTTTCATGGCGGAAAGCCGGTCGTACATGTACCCCTTGAGGATGCCGTTTTCCACCAGCACGGTCTTCTGGGCGGGGCTCCCCTCGCTGTCGAAGCTGAAGGATCCGCGGGCATAGGGGATGGTCGCGTCGTCGATGACGGTGATGAGCTCGGAGGCGACCTGCTGGCCGGTCTTGCCGCGGTAGACGGAGGTACCCGCCTGCACGAGGTCGGCCTCCAGCCCGTGCCCGATCGCCTCGTGTACCATGGTCCCCCCCGCCTCGCTGGAGAGGACCACGGGGAACTGCCCCGCCGGCGATTTCCTCGCGCCGAGCATCATCACCGCGCGGGATGCCGCGCGCACGGCCAGCTCCTCGGGGGAGGTGTCGTTAAAGAGCTCGAAGCCGCGCTGGGCGCCGATCGGCTCATGCCCCGTCTGGGTCACCTCGCCGTCGCGCGCAACTACCTGCGCGATGAATACGGTTGAGGTGGCGAGGTCCTCGTGGAATTCTCCCAGCGAGTTCACCGTCTGGGTTTTCACGAGGGAGTCACGGTAGGTCGCCATCACCTGGCGTACCCGCCGGTCGTGATCGCGGGCGGCACGGTCGGCGCGGGTGACCAGGGAGACCTTCTCCTGGAGCCCGATCTCGTCGGGAGAGATGGCTATCGGGAAGGAGCCGCTTTGGCGGCGGCCGAGGTTGATGTCCCCTGCAAAGGGGGCGCCGTTGCGTACGCCACGGCTCAAAGTGTCGGCCAGCTCCAAGAGCGAATCCCGCGTGAGCAGATTGGTGTAGGCGTAGGAGGTGCCGAGGGCGGAGATTACCCGGATGCCGATCCCGCGGTCCCCCGCGGAAAGAATGCGCTCGACCTTGCCGTCGTCGCAGGCCACCGAGGTGGCCGTGCTGTCCTCGAAATAGATGTCCGCATACTCTCCACCGCCAGCGAGGGCACGCTTGAGAATGGCAGTAGTGTCGAGCGTCTCTAGCACGGTTCCCCCTCCTCGGTCACTTCCCTGACCTCTATCTCTTTGGCGAGAGCCTCCATAAGCTTAGCCATGTCATCGGCGAACGGGAGAGGGTAGTTCACTTTCACAATCCCCCGCTTTCCGTCCACTGTGCTCATGGTGGAGAGTCCTTCATACCCCTCGAGAATAAACTTCATGTAGACCAGGTCCCGGCCGGCGAGCTGGTAGTATCTGTTTGCCGTCTCCAATGCCATCCCTTCGGCAGCCTCTCTCATCCGCTCTCCCTAACGTCCCGTCCTTGATTGGGAATTCACCAAATTTACATACCACTACGGTTGGCAAAAAACAAATTTTCTTTCCCCTTCTTGCCTCTCTGCCGCCATCTGATATTTTCTCTGGCATGGCATTAACAAAAACTAATACATATTTCCGCCCGCGAGCCTTCCTGGTTGTCCGGCTTTTCCTGGTCCTCTGGCTGCTGATTTCCATACCCTTCACTGCTCGGGGCGCCTGGGGCGCTTTCCAGCCCGATCTCGCCGTGCGTGCCGCCGCCGATAGCGATGCCGCCTACCTGGGGAGCGGGGTGATCGAAGCCGCCGCCTCGCTGCAAAGCGTCTCGCAAGGTGCCTTCGAGGGAAATCCGGCCAGGTACCGGGTGCAGGTCAAGAACGCCGGCGATTTTCCGGACCGCTTTCTGCTCAAAGGTACCGGCGGGGGAGGCGGCTTCGCCGTTGCCTACCAGGATGGCGCCGGGCTGGACCGCACGCTGGAATTCGCAGGGGAGGGACTTCTCACCGCAGCCTTGGCGCCGGGTGCCTCGGTATCCTTCCTGGTCCAGGTCACCCCAGCGGCCATCACCCCCGGGGCGAGCTTCCGGGTGGCGGTTACGGCGGTGTCGGTGTCGGATGGCGCTAGGCTCGACCAGGTGAAGACCGAGACCGTGGCCTGCGGATCTACTCCGGCGTTGACCGTCTCGGCCCCTCCCGACGGCACCGGCCTCCCGGGAAGCGTGGTCGCCTATGCCTACACGGTCACCAATGTCGGGAGCACGGTCAACGATTTCGCGCTCTCCACCGTCGCTCCCGGTGGATGGCCGACCCTCGTCCGCGGGGATGATGGCGCCCCCAAGCTATCGACCGGTCCGCTCGCCCCCGGTCTCTCCAGCCGTTTCGTAGTGGCGGTTACCGTGCCGCCCGAAAGCCTTGACGGCGCCAACGCGGTGACCAGGCTGGTGGTGGCTGGAACCGGGGCGGGAGGAAGCGACGACGTCACCACCACGGCCCTCGCTGCCGCAGTGACCGTCACCGAGACCGTTCGCAACATCACCCAGGGAGGGAGCTTCCAGACCTCCGCGGCGGCGTACCTGGGCGACACCCTGGAGTACCGCATGAGCGTGACCAACAGCGGCTCCGCTCAGGCCAATGCCCTGTCCATCGATGAGCCTCTCCCCCAGCACACCGCTCCCGTGGCGGGGACCTTCTGGGTCGGCACCTCCGGTACGGGAGGGGGATCCCCCTGCGCCGGCGCCGAATGCGGTACCGCGAAGGAGAACGCAGGAAGGGTGATCGCACGGCTCGGCCAGGGGGCGACCGATTCCGTGGGAGGTGCGCTCTCGCCAGGTAAGACCCTCTATGTCTACTTTCGTGTCCAGGTAGAGTGACCAGCGCGGTGAAAGGGCGGTTATGGTACCTGCCGTAAGGAAGATTGCGAAGAAGTTCCCGGCCAGCCGCCCACTCTCTTTCACCCTAAAGGGTTGGGAGGCACTTGCGCGCCGGAAACCCAGGCCCGCAATGGCGGTGGGGACGAGGCTCCTGGCGCTCCTGCTCGCTCTTCTTATCCCGGTCACGGCGGCGGCGCTGACACCGTCAGGAACGGTGATCAGCCATGGCTTCACGGCAGGGTTCACCACTCCGGCCGCGAGGCAGGCGGTCTCCAACCAGACCCAGGTCACCATCCAGGATCTGGCCGGCCCGGGGCTCGCGCCGCCGAGGACGGCGGTCACCGCGGCAGGGCGCCCGGTGGATTTCCTCCACACGGTCACCAACCGGGGGAACGCGGCCGATTCCTTCCAGCTCAGGGCCGTGGTGCTGCAAGCCACCTTCGCCCAGGATGGCGTGCTCCCCCAGGTGCAGTATTTCGCCTCCGATGGCAAGAGCCCCTTGGCGGCCACTGCCTCCGGCGACGGGATGATCGGACCCATCGCTCCGGGTGCCTCGGCGGATTTCGTCGTGCGGATCACTCCACCGCCCGGCAAAGACGGGATCATGGACATCGTTACCCTCACCGCCATCTCCACGTTATTCCCCTCGCGAAGCGCGTCGTTGAAAGACCAGCTGCTGATACCGGCGCCGGGGGGGCTGGCCGCGCCGGTCATCGAGGTCGATCCGCCAGGAAGCGTGCTGGCAGGGACTCTCCTCACCTACCGGATTACCGTTGCCAACGGGGGACTCCTCGATCTTCCCTCGGTGCGGCTTACCGATCTCATCAATCCGCTGCTGGAGTATCAGGCGGGGAGCGTGGTCTTCCCGGATGGGGTGACCGGGGTGGCGACGTGGGATGCCGCTACCGGGAATCTCTACTTCGACCTGGCCACGCTTCCTATCGGCTATGCGGGGACCATCACCTTCCAGGCGAGGATCCGGCCCGGGGTCTCCGGTGGGGTTGCGGTCGCCAACAACGTCACGGCGACCAGTGCGGTGACAACGGCTCCGGTGCTCTCCAACACGGTCATCAACAGTGTGGTGGCCACCGGGCTGCGGGTCACCAAGTCCGCCGGGTCCGCCACCGCCGAGGTGGGGGATGCCGTCTCGTATTCCGTGCTGGTCGAAAACGATGGCGCTGCGGACCTTTCCCACCTGGCCCTTTACGACAGTCTTCCCCTGGGCTTCCGGCTTGTCAAAGGGAGCGCCGCTGTGGACGGGATGGCGGCGGGCGATCCGCAGGGCGCCGGGGAGGATACCAGGTGGGACCTGGGGAGTGTTGCCGCCGGTGGGAGAAAGACGCTCACCTATCGCTGTGCGGTTTCCGGTGACGTACCCGTCGGGCTGGCGGTCAACGTGGCGGCCGCCTCGGGAAGCACGGCGACGGGAGTGCCGGTGATGTCGGCGCCGGCGTCTGCGTCGGTGAGGGTGCGGTCGTCGATCCTCGGGGACAAGGCGATCGTCATGGGGCGGGTCTTCGTGGACCGCGATGGCAATGGGGTGCCGGGGCCCGGCGAGCCGGGGGTGCCGGGGGTGCGGATCTACCTGGAGGATGGTTCGTACTCCTTCACCGACTCGGAGGGGCAGTATTCCTTCACGGGGGTGGCGGCGGGGATGCATGTCGTGAAGATCGACCGGAATACACTGGCCCCCGGGTTGCGGGCGGTGCCGTACAACACCGCCTTCGCCGGGGTGGGGTGGTCACAGTTTGTGGCGGTGCCGTTCGGGGGACCGGCTCGGGGGGATTTTGCGGTGGTGGATGGTCGGACAACAGGGACAACAGGGACAACAGGGACAACAGGGACAACAGGCGCTGTCGGAGTAGCCGGGGTAGCCGGGGTAGCTGGGGTAGCTGGGGTAGCTGGGGTAGCCGGGGTAGCCGGGGTAGCGGCACCCGATGGGCAGCCGGCACCGGGCGGGCAGCGCGCCCTGGCGGTGGCGACACGCATCCGGTTGACCCCGGACCGGCTCGACGTCCCCGCCGATGGCAAGACGGTGGTCCCCTTCACGGTGGAGACACTGGATGCCCGCGGCAAAAGGGTACCCGGTCCGGCCATGGTCACGGTTTCCCTCTCCCGGGGCGCCATCGTCGACCCCGACTGCGATCCCGCGCTCCCCGGCCACCAGGTCCTCATCAACGACGGTGCCGGAATCTTCCGCGTCCGGGCCGCTCAGAAGGCCGGCCAGGACCGCATCACGGTGAGCGGCGGGCAGGGGGGCTCCGGCTCGGTCGACCTCTTCTTCTCGAACCAGCTCCGCGACTGGATCCTGGTCGGCCTCGGCGACCTTACGGCCGGTACCCGCGGCGTGAGCGGACATATCGAAAACATCGACCGCCAGGACCGCTTCGAGTCCGGCATCTTCCACGAGGAACGGCTCGCCTTCTTCACCCGCGGCCAGATCCTCGGCAAATACCTCCTCACCGCCGCCTACGACTCGGACAAGAAGCCACCCGACGGGGTCTTCCAGACCATCGACCCCGAGAAGTACTACCCCGTTTACGGGGACGCCTCGGATATCGGCTACGAGGCGCAATCCCGCGGAAAGATCTACTTCAAACTGGAGGCGGGCCGCTCCTACCTCCTCGCCGGGGACTTCAAGACGGACCTCTCGGAGAACGAATTCTCCCGCTACGACCGCGCGCTCAACGGGGTCAAGTTCGAACTCAACACGCGCGAGATGGACGTCAAGGGGTTCGAAAGCCGCAGCGACCAAGAGACGGTCCGGGACGAGATCCCCGGCAACGGCACCTCGGGGTACTACTTCCTCTCCCATAAGCCGGTCTTCGAGAACAGCGAGCGGGTGCGGATCGAGGTCCGGGACCGCTACCACTCGGAACGCCTCATCTCGGTAGCCGAGAAGATCCGCTACCTCGACTACTCCATCGACTACAACTCCGGCGCCATCCTCTTCAAGGAGCCGGTCCCTTCGCTGGACCAGAACCTGAATCCGGTGACCATCGAGGTGGTCTACCAGAGCCAGGCGGGGGCCACGGAAAAGTACGTCTATGGCGGACGGGCTCTCTTCAAGTCGGAAACCGGTTCCTACGTCGGCGGTACTGCGGTGGTCGAGCAGAAGAGCTTCAAGGATTCCACCCTCTACGGTCTCGACGGCGGCTTGAAGATAGGCGAGCGGCTGAGCCTCAAGGGGGAGGGGGCGGTGAGCGATACGCTCGAGCACGGGCGCGGGAGCGCCTGGAAGACGGAGCTCACCGCCAATCCCTTCGATGCGCTCACCGTCGGCGGCTATTACCGGAAGGTGGAGGCCGACTTCGTGAACCCCTCGATGACCGGCAACGAAACCGGCACCAACAAGTTCGGCGGCCGCCTCGATTACCGCGGTCTGCCGGACACGCTCCTCTTCGCCGAAAGCTTCGTCGCCAAGGACGAGATCAACGGCACCTGCCAGTTCGGGAACCAGGCCGGTGTTCTCCGCAAGTTCTCCCTCTTCGAGGCGGAAGGCGGCTTCAAGAGGATCGAGGAGGATACGGGGAGTTCGGAGGGGCATTCGGACCTTATCTACGGCGGCATCAAGGGCCCCCTCGCTCCGCGCCTCGACGCGACCTTGCGGCAGGACTTGCTCCTCGCCCCTTCGACGGTGGCGGAGTACCAGTCGCGCACCTTCCTGAAGCTCGACTACCGTTTGAACGACGCCACCAAGCTCTTCGTCACCGAGGAGTACCAGGAAGGGAGCCCGCTCATTCGCCAGGCGACCAGGGCCGGGGTAGAGAGCCGCCTGACGGAGAAAATGCGGCTCGTCACCGGCTACCAGCTCTCCAGCGGACTGGGGGGAAGCAGCGATCAGAGCAGCGTTGACCTCAACACGAAGCTCCTCGACCGCGACGGGATAAGCCTGGAATCGCGCACCGGCTACCAGCTGGAGCACGCCCTGTCGCAGGAGAGAGGGCAGGCGATCCTGGGCCTGAACAGCCGCTACCGCCTCATGGAAGGGCTTCTCTTGAACGGTTCGCTCGAGCGGGTGCAGACCGTGCAGGGGGATTCCGGCACTCGGACCGCCTTTGCCATGGCCGGTGAATACCTGCGCCAGAAGGATCTCAAGGCCACCGGCCGCTACGAGTTCCGGACCGGACCCGGCGATACCAGCTCGCTCTACGGGGCCTCGCTTGCCTACCGCGCCACCAGTCAGTGGACCCTCCTCGCCAAGGGGACCTTCTCCGACCACGACCTCGCCACTGGCCACGACCGGCTTTTAGACAGCTACTTGGGGACCGCGTACCGTCCGCTGGAGGGGAGCGCGCTGCAACTGTTGACCCTGGCCCGCTACAAGCTCGACGACAACGAAACCGCCGGGACCGGCACCACCCGGAGCTTCATCCTCTCCGCGGAGCCGACCTGGCGCGTGGTGAAGGATTGGACCCTCCAGGGGAAGTATGCGGGAAAGGTGGCCTGGCAAAGCCTCCTGGGACAGAGCTCCCGGACCTATACCGACCTCATCCTGGGGGGGATCTCCTACGACCTCGCTGAGCGCTGGGAACTCTACCTCTACCTGAAACTCATGAACCAGTACGACACCGGTCTCCACAGCTTCGGCGCCATCGCGGGTGCGGGGTACCGGGTCTACCGCAATGTGGTGCTGAAAGCGGGCTACAACTACGCCCGGCTCGACGACCGCGACCTGACCGGAGAGAGCTTCCAGGGGCAGGGGCCCTTCGTCGGCATCAAGGTCAAGTTCGACGAGGATATGTTCGAGAGCTCGGAGGCCAAGGTTGTCCCACTCCCCGCTCCTCCCAAGGCCGCCCACGTGGAGCCGCCCGCCGCCCAGCCGACGGTTACCGTGCAGACGGCTCCTCCTGTGCGGCTCCTGAAGGTGGCGGCGGAGCGGGTGGACGAGCCGCTGAGGCTTTCGGGGAGCGCCGAGCTCTTCACCCTGCTCGTCAACGGCGGACCGGTCCGGCTCCCCTCCACCGACGTCACCGTTACCCGCGAGCGGCTGAAACGGGAGGCGAACCTCAAGGTCGCTACCCTCGTTACCCCGCAGGCCTTCCTCGCCCGGGTGGGAGATCCCGCTTCGGTTGCCGCCTGGGGGCTCGTCATCATGAACCAGGAGGGCGCCCCGGTTAACGAGGTGAAGGGTGAAGGCGCGCCTCCCGCCCGCATCGCTTGGGGAAACGGGAGTGGGGCGGCCCCGTTGCAGCAGGGCAAGATCTACCAGTACCAGCTCCGTGTGGTCTACCGCGACGGCTCCACCTTCGCCACCGGCAGGGATCTCTTCGGCATCGACAAGGGGGAGGCGGTACTCCTGACCCTGGCTGGCGGCGCCTTCGTCTTCGATACCTGGAACCTCACCCCGGAGGCGAAGCGTCTCCTCAAGGGGGCGGCACGGGTGATCCGGGCCCACCCGAAGGAAAGGGTGATCGTGGAGGGGCACACTGACGCCATCGGCACCGTCGCCTACAACATGGAGCTCTCCCGTAAGCGCTGCCAGTCGGCGGTCGATTACCTTATCCGCGAGGAGGGGATCGCCCCGTCGCGGCTCATCCGGCGCTGGTACGGGAAGTCGCGTCCGGTGGCGGATAACGTCACCACTGCCGGGCGGCGCGCCAACCGCCGTGTGGAGCTCAAGGGGGATTTCACCGACATCGTCCCGGTCAAGCCCGACGACCGCTACCGCACCGCGCCGTACCTGGTGGTGAACGGGAGCCGTATCCCGGTGGACCGGATGGGGCGCTTCGACACGGACGTCCCCGCCGATAACGTGCTCCTCGACATCGAGATGGGGGACTCCCAGGGGAGGATGCTTGCCACCACCCTTCCGGTCCCCGGCATCAGGGTCGCCGGCCCGGCAGGCGAGAAGAGGGTTCCCCATGGCAAGGGGGATGGATGGCTGGCGGTGGACGGGCAGGGGAGGGGACGCTGCACCCTCTCCGGAAGCGTCGAACCGGGCAGCTCCCTCGAGATCGATGGGAGCCCGGTCCCGGCCGAATCGGGCGCCTTCTCCGTCGAGCTCCCGGTGGCCAGGGGAGAGCGGGTGATCGGGATGGTGCTCCGCAACGGGATCGGATGCTCCAGGCTTCTCAACATCCGGCTCACGAGCGAGGAGTTGATCGAACCCGGGGAGGAGAAGCGATGAAAGGGGCGAAGCTGCCCAAAGGGTGGGGAACGGCGGCGCTGGAGGCGGGAGGTGCGCTCGTGCTGGTGCTCGTTCTTTTCTCGCTGTTCTTCGCCTTTCTCTACGCACTCTTTCCAAGCGGAACGCCGCTCAAGGAAATGGTGGGAGGCTCCAGCGAGCCGCTTCCCGGCCGCCTTGCCGGGGGGAGGCAGGTGGAGGCGACCCTTTCCTCGCTTCGCCACGACGTCCGCTTCAGGAGGGGGGATTCCATCGCCTGGGGTGGCGCGAGCCAAGGGTTGCCGCTCTACAGCCGGGACGCCGTGCAGACCCTGGACGATTCGGGCGCCGAGATATCCTTCGCCCCCAAGGACCGCCTCTACCTCGGGAGCAATTCCCTCATGGTGGTGACCAGGACTAACGCCGAGGAGCCGGAGAGCCCGCGGAACTACCGGGTCCAGGTGGAGGGAGAGGTGCGGGGGAATCTCTCGGCCGGAAGGAAGATGCGGGTGGAAGTCGCCGCCGCGGGGCATGTCGCTGCCATCGCCCCGGGGGCGGCGCGTTTCGTCATCTCCCCCGCAGGCGGCGGGTCCCAAAGCCTCGCGGTCTACGCCGGAAGCGCCAGCATCGTGACCGGGGGAGGTGTGGTGCGGATCCCTGCCAATTACGGGATCATGCTGAGGCAGGGGAGGGCGCTGGGGCGCCCCGTCAGGCTCCCGGACGCGCCACGGTTGACCGGGGAAAAATCGAGCTACCTCTACCGGTTGGTGCCCCCCAAGGCACGTTTCGCCTGGAGTGCTCCGGCCGGGCGCTTCCATTTCCAGCTCGCGGATTCGCCCCGCTTTGCCGCCCCCCTCCTCGACGAAAAGCTCATCTGCAACGGGGCTCCCGCCGGTAGCCGGGGAACCGGCGCCGGAGCGGCATCCGCCGCCAGCGAGGGGGGCGTTACCTGCCGCCGGGAAGACGCGGGGAAAGCCGGTGCGGCCCAGGCTGCTGCCCTCCGCTATCCCAAGGGGCCCTCCCTCTCCCATACCTGGAATGCGGGCAATCTCTCCAAGGGATCCTACTACTGGCGGGTAAGCAGGATCGAAGAGGGGAGGGAGGGGGCGTTCAGCCGGGCCGGGGAGTGCGAGCTCGTCCAGAAACTGGGGACCCCGGAGCTGAAGGTCGACTTTCCGACCCATAAGGTGAGACCCGGGCTCTACCTTTTGAGCGGCAGGGCGGGGGCCGGCTCCCGGGTCTTCGTCGACGGTGTTGAGATCCCCCTCGAGCAGGCCGGGAAGTTCCAGCATCCCCTGCGGCTGCGGGCCGGGGTCAACCTCATCCGGGTGGAGGCCTTCGACGCGGCAGGCAACGCCAGCTATGCCTCCCGTGTCGTCTACGGCGACCCCGATACCCCGCCCCCCGCGGTGCCGTGACCGCCGCCAACCAAGGAGGACGCATGAGAATCAAGCCGAAAGTTCCCCTCAGGTTCAAGATGCTGGTGGCCATGCTGCTGGTCGTCTCGGTGGTTCTGAGCGTCATCACCTTCACCATGGCGAGGCTCTTCCACGTCGACAAGACCGCCTACATCCACGACCTCACCTCCACCGTGGTGCTCCATACCGCCGCCGAGGCCAATGCCCTGATGACCGGCTACCGGGAGCGGCTCCGCCTCTTCTCCAAGGTAATGGGGGGGGAGGTGGATCCGGAACGGCAGCGGGTTCTCAAGGGGCTGTTCGAGGAGTTCGGCGAGTTCGTCATGGTGACCAGGACGACTCCCGACGGCGAGGAGACCGTCTACGATGCGGCAGGGCTCCAAGCGGCCGGTGTCGCCAGGGAGGAGCTGGAGCGGTACCGGGAGCGCCATCTCCCACCCGCCACCCTCACCGCGGGGGAGTCCCACGTCGAGAACTCCACGGTCTCTCCCAAGCTCCCTACCCTTACCCTGACGATCTGCGAACCGTCGGCAAACGGCGCCGAAGCGGTGACCGCCTCGGCGGTGATCCGGCTGGACCGGTTGCAGGGACTCGCCCGCCGCTCGCGGGTCTTCGAGACCTTCCTGCTCGACTCCAACGGGACCTTCCTCGCGCATTCGGACAAGATGAAGATCGGGGCCGCCGTGGCCCGGGGGTGGCGGGAACGGGTGGGACGGCTTCCCGGCTCCGGCACCACCATGGAGTACCGGAGCGACGGCCGGGGGATGGTAGGTGGATTTTCTCCCATCGCCTGCGGGAAGCTCACCGCCGGGGTCCAGATCCCCAAGAGCGCCGCCTACCTCACCTCCCGAAAGCTCCTCTCCGACCTCCTCGCGGTCTCCCTTTCTCTCCTGGCCGCCGCCTCATTGCTGAGCCTCTTCTGGTCCCGGCGGCTCACCCGTCCCATCGAGAAGCTATCCGAGGCGACCCGCATGGTGGGGCAGGGGCGCTTCGACATCGAGGTCAAGACCGATTCCTCCGACGAGATCGGTGCCCTGGCGGATTCCTTCAACACGATGGCGGTGGAGTTGAACGGGAGGGAGAAGGCGCTCAAGGAGCTCTATGCCCAGCTGGTCCAGTCGGAGAAGATGGCCGCCTTCGGTGCTCTGGGAGCCGGGATCGCCCACGAGGTGAAGAACCCACTGGCGGGTATCCTGGGGATCGCCCAGCTCTCGATGCGGGGGGTGGAGGAGAGTACCTCGATCGGCAAGAACCTGAAGATCATCGAGAAAGAGACCAAGCGCTGCAAGAACATCATCGAGAACCTCCTGAAGTTCGCGCGGCAGGAGCGGGTGGAGTTCGAGGAGGTCGATCTTCGCCAGGTGGTCTCCGATGCCATTGCCATCGTGGACCACCAGCTGGGGATCAACAGCATCCGGGTGGAGAAGGAGCTGGCCGATCGGCTCCCCGCCTGCTCCGGCAACGCTAACCAGCTCCAGCAGGTGCTCATGAACCTGATGATCAACGCCCAGCAGGCGATGTCCGGTTCCCCCGGCACCATCCGGCTGACCGCGAGGGAGGGGGCGCAGGGGTGGCTGGAGCTGCGGATCGCCGACAGCGGCCCGGGCATACCTGAGAAGATCAGGGCGAAGATCTTCGACCCCTTCTTCACCACCAAGCCTGCCGGGCAGGGGACCGGTCTTGGCCTCTCGGTGACTTACGGGATCGTAAAAGACCACGGAGGCGACATCCGCGTCGAAGGCGGGGAAGGGGAGGGGGCGACCTTCGTGATCACGCTCCCCACGTTGGGGACGTTGTAGGGTGGGCAACCCCCTGCCCACCGGCCTTTTGAGACTGTCGGACCCGCGTGGGCACGGGGTGCCCACCCTACAGAATGCTACGGTAGGATAAGGAGGTAGAGCCATGAATCTACTGGTCGTTGATGATGAGGAGACCTTGAGAAGCGTGCTGTTACAGGTCTTGGAGGCGGATGGTTTCAAGGTGTCGGAGGCCGCCAGCGGGGAGGAGGCGCTGCAGTCCTTCCGGGAGGTGTCGCACCCCCTGGTGATCACCGACATCCGGATGGGTGGAATGAGCGGGATCGAGCTGCTGACCGAGATCAAGCAGCATAATCCCGATACCCAGGTGGTGATCATGACCAGCCATGCCTCGCTCGACAGTGCGGTAACCTGCCTACGGGCGGGTGCCTACGACTACCTGATCAAGCCTTTCGAGAGCCTGGATCTCATCTCGGCGGTGGCCGGGCGGGCTGCGGAAAAGGCGAGGCTGGTGGCCCAGAACCGCGAGCTTGTGGAACAGTTGAAGCGGACCAACGAGGAGCTGCAGCAGGCCAACGATGCACTCAAAGAGATGGCGGTCCGGGACGGATTGACCGGGCTTTTCAACCACCGCTACTTCCAGGAGTCGCTCGCCAAGGAGATCAGCCGGGCCAAGCGGTACCAGAAGCACTGCTCGCTCATCTTCATGGACGTCGATCACTTCAAGGTCTACAACGACACCCACGGCCATCCGGAGGGGGACAGCCTTTTGAAGACCCTGGCGGGGATCCTTAAATCGGGGGTGCGGTGCTCGGACGTCGCGGCGCGCTATGGGGGAGAGGAGTTCGTGCTGATGCTTCCGGAGACCTCGAAGCAGGATGCCGTGCGGATCGCCGAGTCGATCAGGTCGCGGGTAGCGGATGAGCCCTTCCCCGGCCGCGACAAGCAGCCGCTCGGTATCGTGTCGGTCAGCGTCGGCGTCGCCTGTTATCCGGACGACGGCATCGACGCCCCCTCCCTCCTCTCCTTCGCCGACCGTCTCCTCTACGAGGTCAAACGCAGCGGCCGCAACCGCGTCCTAGGACAACCGCCACCGGTGACGGACAGGTGACTGGAACCGCTAATGACTCCCTCTCCTTCAAGGAGAGGGGCGGGGTGAGGATGGGGTAGTCGTGGGGAACTGATGGGAGAGACACTCTTACAAAAAAAGGGGTTACGGCAGCGCGCCGTAACCCCTTTTTTATTTCTGGATCGCCACGAGTCCGGCCCGGCCGGGGAGCTCGCCCATATACATCTCGGCGTCGGGGGCGTCCTTGCCGAAGAGAGCGGCCGCTTCGGCCAAGGTGACGAAGCGGACGCCCAGCCGCTGCAGGTGCTCGATCAGCCTGATGAACGACTCGGACATGATCCCTCCTTCCATCTCAGCGTGGATGGTATGGACGTTCAGCCCCGGCTTCAGCTTTGAGAGGTAGAAATCGTTGACGTTGCCGGCGGTGACACCGTCGGTACCGATGATCTCGTCCAAGGTAGGCCAGGTGCTGGGGATCTGGAGAGTGGCGTAGCGCTTCCCTGCGAAGACGGGGTAGAAGGGGGCGTAACCGCGGGAGTCGCTGCAAAAGTCGAGCTTCATGCTGTCCTGGAGGGCGAGCGAGGTGGCGGAGACGGTCCAGCCGGGTGCGGCGGTGGTGGCCGGGCGGGCTCCCATGATCTTCTGGAAGAGATCTGCCGCCTGGCCCATTTCCTTGGCCACCTGCACCTCGCTGAGGCGCGGCAGGTAGTCGTGCCAGTATACGTGGTCCCAGCAGTGGACGCCGGTCTCGTGCCCCTGCGCGGCCGTGGTGCGTAGCACCTCCGGGAACGAGGACGCGATCTGGGGAGCGGGCAGCAGTGTCCCGTACATCATGGTCTTCAGCCCGTAGGCGCCCGGCGCCTTGGTGCGGAGCATCTTCTGGAGGAACCCCTTGCGGGTGAAGATCCGCCGGATCGCCTTGCCGGAGTTGTCCGGCCCCATGGAGAAGTAGAAAGTGGAGCGGATGCCGGCCTGCTCCATGATGTCCAAAAGACGCGGAACTCCGTCGCGGGTTCCGACGTAGGTATCGACGTCGACTTTGAGGGCTACGTAGGTCATTGGTGGGGGACCTCGAGAGGGGGCTACACGTTCCCCCCTTGTCAAAGGGGGGACAGGGGGGATTTGCCTTCATGCCAGGGTACTACTGCGTGGAAGCCTCCCCCACCCCCTGCCCCCCTCCCACAAGGGGAGGGGGGCAGGGGGTGGGGTGAGAATAGGACGGTTTAGAGCAGGTGCTCGATCTTCTCGCGCTGCTCGATGAGGTAGAAATCGAGGGTTTTCCTGAGAGCATCGTCGATGCTGGTGGTCGGCTCCCACCCAAGCTTCTTCTTGGCGTTCTTGACGGACGGGACGCGGTTAAGCATGTCCTGGTAACCCTTACCGTAGAAGCTGTCGGAGGTGGTCTCGACGATCTGGCAGTTGTTGGCCTTCTCCTCGTAGCCCGGGTACTCCTTCACTAGGTCGCGCAGTTTGAGGGCCAGCTCCTTCACGGAGAGGTCGTTCACCGGGTTACCGATGTTGAAGATGCCGCTGTCGGCGCATCCGTCCTTGTTCTCGATGATCTTCATGAGGGCGTCGATCCCGTCCTCGACGAAGGTGAAGGAGCGGCGCTGGTTGCCGCCGTCCACCAGGGAGATCGGCTCCCCGGCCAGGATGTTGTAGAGGAACTGGGTCAGCACGCGGGAGCTGCCCTCTTTGGCGGTGGAGATGGAGTCGAGCTTGGGGCCGATCCAGTTGAAGGGGCGGAACAGGGTGTAGCGGAGCCCTTCGTGCTCGCCGTAGGCATAGATGACGCGGTCGAGCATCTGCTTAGCGCAGGAGTAGATCCAGCGCTCCTTGTTGATCGGGCCGAGCATGAGCGGCGAGTTTTCCTCGTCGAACTCGGCGTCCGGGCTCATGCCGTACACCTCGGAGGTGGACGGGAAGATGACCCGCTTCTTGTATCTCACGCACTGGCGGATGATCTTGAGGTTTTCCTCGAAGTCGAGCTCGAACACGCGCAGCGGATCCTTGACGTAGGTGACGGGGGTGGCGATGGCCACCAGCGGCAGCACCACGTCGCACTTCTTGATGTTGTACTCGATCCACTCCTTGTTGATGGTGATGTCACCCTCGAGGAAGTTGAAGCGGGGGTGTCCCATCGAATGCTCGAGCTTGTCGCAGCTCATGTCCAGACCGTAGACTTCCCAGTCGGTGGTGTCCAGGATTCTCCTGGTGAGGGCGTTGCCGATGAAGCCGTTGACGCCGAGGATAAGAACTTTCATGTTGTCTCCAATCTATGGTTTTTCAAATTGTCTTCTAAGAAAAGCAGGTTGTCCTGCGAATAGGTATGCAATTCCCCTCCCCTTGAGGGAGGGGGCGAGGGGGTGGGGGAGGGGAGGTTAGGAGAAGCTGCCGCCCTTTATCCCCGCCAGCCGCACGTATTCCCTTGCCTCGACTTCCGCTGCTCCGTCCTCCTGAAGGGAACGGATCTCCAGCAGACCGGCGCCGGTGCCGACCCTGAGGGGCTCGACGCTGACGATCTTCCCCGGCTCTCCTTCCCCTTCCACCGGGATGGCTTTCCAGATCAGCACCTTCTTCCCGTCCAGCTCGGCGAAGGCGCCAGGGTAGGGGTGGGTCACCCCGCGGATCAGGTTGTAGATCTCCACCGCGCTCCGGTTCCAGTCGATCTTGCCGTCGGCCGGCTTGCGCCCGCCGAAGTAGCTCCCGGTCTTGAGATCCATGGGAATCCTGGGGGCGGTGCCATTAATCAGCAGCGGGAACGAGCGGGAGATCACCTTGACGGCGGCCTCGGTGACCTTGCCGAACACGTCGTGGGCGGTGTCGGTGAACTCGATGGCCACCTTCTCCTGGTCCACGATATCCCCGGCGTCCGGCTTCTCCACCATGTAGTGCAAGGTGGCGCCCGTCTCGGTCTCGCCGTTGATGACTGCCCAGTTGATGGGCACCCGTCCGCGGTACTTCGGGAGATAGGAGCCGTGCAGGTTCAATGCGCCCCTCTTCGGAATCTCCAGCACCTCCGGCTTGATCATGTTCCGGTAATAGAAGGAAAGGAGCAGGTCGGGCGCGATCTCGCGCACGCGGGCGACGTTCTCCGGGAGGTTGATGTCGCCGGTCTCGGTGGGTATTCCGTGCTTCGCCGCCAGCTTACGCACCGACTCGAACCAGATCTCCTCTGTCGCCGAGTCTTCGTGGGTGAAAACCAGCGCCACTTCGGCCCCCTGGCGGAGCAGTTCGGAAAGGCAGCGGTAGCCGACGTTGTGGTAGGCGCAGACGATAATCTTCCCGCTCACCAGTTCACCCCCGTCCCTTCGTCGCCGCCGTGGACTTTTCTCACCACGTAGCGCGGACGGCGGCGGACCTCCTGGTAGATCCTCCCCACGTACTCGCCCACGATGCCGATCCCGAAGATGATCACCCCGACAAAGAAGAAGAGGATGGCGAACAGGGTGAAGACCCCCTCCACCTCGGCGCCGATGATGAAGCGGCGGATCAAGAGGAACAGGGCGAAGCCGATGGAGGCCAGCGAGGTGAAGATTCCCATCAGGGCGAAGAGCTGCAGCGGGACCACGGAAAAGCCGGTCATCAGGTCAAAGTTCAGCCTGATCAGCTTGTAGAGCGAGTACTTGCTCTCACCCTCGCTCCTTTCCGCGTGCGCGACCTGGATCTCGGTCGGGTTGGCGGCGAAGGTCTGGGCGAGGGCCGGTATGAAGGTGGTGGTTTCCTGGCAGCGGTTGATGTTGTCGATGATATGGCGATGATAGGCGCGCAGCATGCAGCCGTAGTCGCTCATCTTCATCCCAGTCATCTTGTTGGTGGTGATGTTGACGATCTTGGAGGCGCCGCGGCGGAAGAAGGTATCCTGGCGTTTTTGCCGGATGGTCCCCACCACGTCGTGTCCCTTCTCGATCTCGGCGACCAGCTTGGGAATCTCCTCGGGAGGGTTCTGCAGGTCGGCGTCGAGGGTGATGACGATGTCGCCGCGGCTCCGCTCGAACGCGGCCAGGATTGCCATGTGCTGGCCGAAGTTGCCGTTGAACTCGATCACCCGGAGCTCGGGGATCGTTTCAGTCATGGCTTTGAGGATGGGAAGGGTGCGGTCGCGGGAGCCGTCGTCGGTGAAGATGATTTCGAAGGATTTTCCCAGCCCGCGCATGACCGGCAAGAGCCTGTCCATGAGCGACGGGAGGTTCCCCTCCTCGTTATAGGCGGGGATCACGATACTGATGTACGGTTTTTCCATGGTCTCCAGGTGCCTTTCTTATTTCCTGTTCCTGGCGATGACGGTCTTGATGGCCTCCACCACGTCGCGCGCGTCGTCCAGCGTCATGAGCGGGAAAAGCGGCAGCGAAAGGATCCGGTCGGAGGCGTAATCGGCGTGCGGCAGCTCACCCGGTTCGACGTTAAGGGTCTCGCGGTAGAAGGGGTGGTGATGGATCGCCTTGAAATGGAGGCCCGAGCCGATGTTGAGCTTTTTCAGCTCGTTCATGAACTCGTCGCGGTTGATGGTCAGCTCCTCGATCCTGATGAGCGGGGTGTAGAGGTGCCAGGCGTGCCGGTGGGGATAGGGGACCTCCAGCGGGGTGAGCACCTCGTCGACCTCGTAGAGCGCCTCCGTGTAGAAGTTGGCCAGCACGGTGCGCATCTCGATGAAGCTGTCGAGCTTCGCGAGCTGGTGCACCCCGAGGGCGGCCTGCAGGTCCATCATGTTGTACTTGAAGCCCGGCATCATGATGTCGTAGTTGGGAGTGCCGCTCGCCTGGTAGCGTTTCCACGCTTCCCGGCTCATCCCATGGAACTTCATGAGCGAGATTTCCTCGGCGAGCTGTTCGTTGCGGGTGGCGACCATCCCCCCTTCGCCGGTGGTGATGTTCTTGATGGGGTGGAAGGAGAAGACCGAGACGCTGTCGAGCGAGCCGATGCGGGCCCCCTTGTACTCGGTGCCGATGGCGTGGGCGGCATCCTCGATGACGGTGAGGTTATGCTCCTTGGCCAGGGCGAAGATCTCGTCCATGTCGCACGGCTGCCCGGCGAAGTGGACCGGGACCAGGGCGCGGGTCTTCGGGGTGATCTTTTTGCGGATTTCGTTGACGTCGATGTTGAGGGTGCCCGGCTCGATGTCGGCCAGGACCGGTTTGCCGCCTGCCTGGACGATCATGCTGACGGTGGCGGCGAAGGTCATCGGGGTGGTGATCACCTCGTCGCCGGGCTTGAGGTTCAGGGCGAGCATGACAAGGTGCAGTCCGGCGGTCGCCGAGGAGAGGGGTACCGCGTGCGGGGCGCCTACGTACTCCTTGAAGGCGTCCTCGAAACGCTTCACCTTCGGACCGGTGGTGATCCACCCGCTCCTCAGGGAATCCACCACCTCGTTGATCTCTTCTTCACCTATTGTCGGGATGGAAAAGGGAAGAAATTTCTCTCGCACGAAAAGCCCTCCTGCTCATTAGACATTGACCTGCCAATATTACATGAACAGACCCTCGGGTCAAACACTTTCCCCCGGCGCGGCAGGATTTTGAGTATACGGAGCCGATGGAGAGAGCGGAGGAAGGAAGGCCGGGTTTTACCGTAGGGTGGGCAGCGCACCACCGATGTGATTGGGTCGTAGGCGGGAGGATCAAACGACGGGCGTGGGTATCCGTCGCTCCCGGCGTCACGTCCCCCCCCTTTGCGAAGGGGGGACAAGGGGGATTTTTGCTGTACTGGGACGTGTCACAGGTGCCGGCATGGGTGCTGCGTGGAGGCTTCCCCCACCCCCTGACCCCCTCCCTCCAGGGGAGGGGGAATGCAGGTTCCCTCCCCTGGAGGGAGGGTCAGGGTGAGGATGGGGTTGGTTTGGCGGTTGAGGGTTGCGTGGCGGATGCAGTTGGCGTAGCGGTTGCCTTGGGCGTGCCGGTTTGCGTTGGCGTGGCGCTTGGCGTTGGCGTGGCGCTTGAGCTGGCCTGCTCGTCGTTGGCGAGCAGCAGGCGGTTTCCGGCCTTCATCACCAGGCGTCCCGTTTTTTTGCAGGCGGCCTGGAACTTGGCCAGTTCACCCTTCTTGACCACCACGAGGAAAGGTTTGCCGGAGTCCCACTCTTTGGCGAACTCCGGAAGGGTCGGGAACCAGGCGGCGTGGTCCCCCTGACGGCTCCCGAAGTCGAGCTCGTCGCGGTCGTCGCCGACCAGCATGACGCGGCGGTGGGTGTAGAAGGCGATCCCCTGCTGGTAATCCGACAGGCAGGCGATCTGGACATCCTGGCGGGGATCCTGCTGGATGGCGCGGGAAAGTTCCCGGGCGGAGTTCTTGACGGCGACCTGCTCGTAGATGTACGGCGGCGCCCCGGCGATAACCACGAAGGTGGCGGCGGCCAGGGGGACGATGAAGGCGGCCGGGTCCCCCTTGCGGCCGGCGATCAGGCAGACGATCCCCTGGACGAGGAAGAGGGCCCCCACCACGATTCCGGCGGTGGTCCCGATCTCGGGATTGCGGAAGGTGAACGGGTAGGCGATGGCACCGGCGCCGATCAGGATCAATAACCCCGCGGTGGCCATGCTCACGCGCCGGATCGAGGCAGCGTTCCATCCTTTGACGAACCAGTCGCCGATCAAAAGGGCCAGCGGAGGGAACACCGGAAGGATGTAAGGGATGAGCTTGGAGTTCGACTTCGAGAAGAAGGCGAAGATGATGACCGCCCAGAGGAAAAGGAAGAACTTCTCGGGATCCGCTTTCCGCTCCTTCCACCCGCTTCTCAGCGCGGCCGGAATGAACAAGGACCACGGGAGCATGGTCCCCAAAAGCACCGGGACGAAGAACCATAACGGCTGGTAGCGGTGGTGAATCTTGGTCAGAAAGCGCTGGAAATGCTCATGGATGAAGAAGAAGTGGGCGAACTCCGGGTTACGCAGTGAGACCAGCACGAACCAGGGGGCGCAGACCGCCAGGAAGACGATGGTGCCGGTGGGGATCCTCATCTCCTTGAGAAGGCGCCAGCGCCTGGTCATAAGCATGTACATGAAGATGACCGCACCCGGCAGCACGATGCCGATCAGCCCCTTGGCGAGCACGGCGAGCCCCATGAAGGCGTAGAAGAGATAGTAGTGGAGTCCCTGCCTCGGGTACCCGTCCCGCGCCGCCAGCATGAAGAAGATGAAGGCGCCGGTCAGGCAGAAGGTGAGGGTCATGTCGGTGAAGTTGATCCGGGACTGGATCACGAAGCCCACCGAGGTGCCGAGGACGATGGCGGCCAAAAGTCCGCTGCGGCGGCTGAAGAGCTGGCGCCCCACCCAGTAGGTGAGAAGGACCGTGAAAAGCCCGCAGAGAGTTCCGGGGACGCGCGCCGCCAGTTCGCCTTCGCCGAAGATCTTCAGGGAGATCACGTTCAGCCAGTAGTGAAGCGGGGGCTTCTCGAAGTACTTCACGTGGTTGAGTATCGGGGTGACGAAGTCCCCGCGCACCAGCATCTCCCGGGGGATCTCGATGTAGCGCCCCTCGTCCGGGTCGATCAGGGGGAGCCGCCCCAGGAACTGGAAAAAGAGCACCCCGAAGCCGATCAAGAGGACGCCGAGGTCCCTGATGGCGCTTCCCGCCTCGTCTCTGAAAAATTTCATTCCGCCACCTTCAAGGGTTTCTCCCGCCGGATCAGGTCGAATTCGCAGGCGCCGGGGAAGTGCGGGATCACCACCCGCTGGTTGGCGTGGGCCACCTCGAGGGGATTCCCTTCCTCGTCGCTCATTTCCGTCAGCGTAAAGGAGGTGAACTCCGCCCCCTGGCCGATCAGTTCCAGGGTGTCCCCGACCTTCAGCCGGTTTCTCACCCCCAAAAGGGTGCCGCCGTCCGGAGCGCTCCCCTGCACCATGGCCACGAACTCGTAGCTCCGGATGTAGCGGCTCAGGTACTCGTGGTCGACGTCGCGCGGCTTGCCGAACAGAAAGCCGGTGGTGTAGCCCCGGTGGCTCACCTTGCTGAGCTCTTCCAGCCATTCTTGTTTCAGCCGGTAGCCCGCCGGGTTTTCCCAGTAGCTGTCGATTGCTGCCCGGTAGACTCTGATGACGCTCGCCGCGTAGTAGATCCCCTTCATGCGCCCCTCGATCTTCAACGAGTGGACGCCGCTTTCGATGATTTCGGGGAGATGCTCGATCAGGCAGAGGTCTTTCGAATTGAAGATGAAGCTTCCGCTGTCGTCCTCGACGATCGGGAAGTATTCGCCGGGGCGGGTCTCCTCCACGATGGCGTAGTTCCAGCGGCAGGGCTGGGTACACTCCCCGTGGTTGGCGTCGCGACCGGTCATGGCGCTGGAGAGGAGGCAGCGCCCGGAGTAGGAGATACACATGGCGCCGTGGACGAAGGCCTCCAGTTCGAGGCCCGGACATTTTTGGGCGGTCTCCCGGACCTCGTCGAGCGGCACCTCGCGGGCAAGGTTCACCCGGCCCACCCCCTGGCTATGCCAGAAGGAGGCGCTTTTCCAGTTGGTGGTGTTGGCCTGGGTGGAGAGGTGGATCTCCCGGGCGGGCAGCTTCTCGCGGATGAGGGCGATGACGCCTGGGTCGGCGGCGATCAGGCCGTCGAAGGGGATGGGCTCGATCTCGTCCAGGAAGGCTTCCAGCGTTTCCAGCGCGCCGTTGCCGGGAAAGGCGTTCACCGTGAGATAGACCTTCACGCCGTGGCGGTGGGCGTAGCCGGCCGCCTCGGCCAGTTCGGCGACGGTGAAGTTGTCGGCCAGGTTGCGAAGCCCGAAGGCCTTTCCCCCCAGGTAGACGGCGTCCGCGCCGTAGCGGATCGCCACCTTCAATTTTTCCATGTTCCCGGCCGGGGCGAGGAGTTCGGGTTTTACCCTGTCCCCCCTGCGGCTGTTACCTATCGTTATGGCAGTGCTTGTCACGTATGCTCAGTTCCACGTCGCTCCTCAAGGGGAGCGACGTACTCTATGAAGTCGATGCGGGCACACACTAGCACAGAACGCCGGTGTAATGAACCCCCAAAAGCCCGCTTTCTCCTTGACATTGACCTCCAAAAAGCTTTAATTATGTTAAATTTTTCTCCGGTAGAGGTTTTTTTGACACCTTTTCCGGCGGCTGCGAACCCGCTCTGGACGGCCCTTTCCGGGGCAGCCAGGTACCCCGGCAGGACAAAAATCGGGCACTTCAGCCTCATGAGAGGTTCATCCAGCCAACATTAGCCAAGCTTGACCGCGGAACCCATTATATATAATGCTGGAGCACGGACCGCGCCGGAGACACCCCGGCGGGGAGGAGGCCGGGGCGCTTAGCCCCTTAAAGGAGCTTATGAGATACCGTTTTCCCGTGGCACTGCTTTTACTTTCCTTGGCAGCCCCCGTATTCCCGGCGGCTGCGGCGTCTGACCAGCCCACCATCTACACCATCGCCCCTGGCGACACCCTGTGGGGGCTCTCCAAGCGCTTCCTTAACGATCCCCACTACTGGCCCAACCTCTGGGCGGCCAACGGCGAGAACGGGATCGGCAACCCGCATTTCATCTATCCCGGCCAAAAGATCAGGGTCTACAGCGACCGCATCGAGATCGAGCAGCCGAAGCCTCAGCAGGCGGCCCCTGCCGCGGAGGCCCCACCGGCCGCTCCCGCCGGGACCGAGGTTGCTCCGCCCCCCGAGGAGCCGGTCCAGGCGTTCTCGGTGACCGGAAGCGAAGGTTTCCTGGTTGAGGACGGCCAGCCGCCGGCCGGGGCCATCATCGCCACCGCCCAGAACCGCAAGATCGTCGGGACCGACGACATCGTCTACACCGACCTCGGCAGGGGCAACGGTGCCAACGTCGGCGACCGTTATTCCATCTACAAAAAGATGGGGGCGGTGAGCCACCCGGTGACCAACGAGATCGTCGGGGAGCGGGTGATCCCGCTTGGCGAGTTGCAGCTCTCCGAGGTCGAGGAAAAGGTCTCCAAGGCGATCATCACCAAATCCTACCAGGAGATCTCCCCCGGGAGCTACTTGCTGCCGGTGCAGGATAAGAAGGTGACGGTTCCCCTCAGGGCCGCCGACCGCGACCTGGTCGGGTACATCGTCGAGAGCCAGACCGGCAACAAGGTAATCGCCGTCCGCGACCTGGTCTTCCTGGACCTCGGGCGCGCGCAGGGGGTGCAGCCGGGTAACCTCCTGTACATCGTCCGCGACGTGACTCTCGACCAGCGTTATACCAAGTCCCGGGTGGACAAGTTCCCGGTCGAGGTGGTCGGCGCCCTGGTGGTGCTGAAGACCGGCCTCAATACGTCGACCGCCGTGATCGTGAAGAGCGTCGATACCATCTACCGCGGCGACCGGGTGGAGATGAAGAAAAGCAGGTAGTTTGCCGGGGGGGGGAACCCCATGGAGCACTACTACTGGTTCGGCCTGAAATCGGTTCCCCTGGTCGGAAACGTCACCTTCCTCCGTCTCGTCTCGCATTTCGGGACACCGGAGCGGGTGCTGAAGGCCTCGGCGCACGAGCTCTCCCGGGTCAAAGGGGTGAGCCGGGCCGCCGTCGAATCTCTCTCCAGCCACGACTACCGGCCCTTCGCCGCCGCTGAAGAGGAGCGTCTCGCGGCGAGCGGGGCGGCCGTGGTCGACATCCTTTCCGAGCGCTACCCGCGCCTGTTGATGGAAATCCCCGACCCCCCTCCTTTCCTCTATGTGAAGGGAGAGCTCAGGGGGAACGAGACGGCCGTCGCCCTGGTCGGCTCCCGGCGCGCCTCGCAGTACGGGCTCGCCACCGCCACCCGCCTCGCCCACGACCTCGCCGGGCAGGGGATCGCGGTGGTCTCGGGAATGGCCAGGGGGATCGACACCGCCGCCCATTGGGGGGCGCTCAAAAACGAAGGCAGGAGCATCGCCGTCCTTGGTTGCGGTATCGACGTCATCTACCCTCCCGAGAACGGCGCTCTTCATGAGAGCTTGACGAAACAGGGAGCGGTGATCACCGAATTCCCCATGGGGACCGCGCCGCTGGCCGAGAACTTTCCCCGCCGCAACCGGATCATCAGCGCCCTTTCCCGCGGCGTGGTGGTGGTCGAGGCAGGCGAGGCGAGCGGCTCGCTGATCACCGCCCGCTACGCGTTGGAGCAGGGGCGGGAGGTCTTCGCGGTCCCCGGCAACGTCACCCTGAGCGGAAGCCGGGGATGCAACGCACTCATCAAGGAAGGGGCCAAACTGGTCGAGCGGGTCGAGGACATCCTCGAGGAGCTCTCCATCGAACCCCGCCCGGCCGGGGAGATTCCGCAGCCTCCCTCCTTCTCGCTGACCGGCCGGGAGGCCGAGATTTACGCCCTCCTTTGCCAGGGACCGCTCCACATCGACGACCTCATCGTACGGAGCTCGTTGACAGCGTCGGAGGTTTCCGCTACGTTACTGCGCCTGGAGCTCAAGGGGGCGGTGATGCAACTCCCCGGGAAGCATTTCGCGGTAACCTGAGCGACCGGCAGCGCCGATCGCTTATTTCAATCAACTTAGGTGGACCCATGTCGCACAACCTTGTCATAGTCGAGTCTCCCGCCAAGGCGAAGACCATAGAGAAATTCCTCGGGCCGGATTTCAAGGTGCTGGCCTCCTTCGGGCACGTCCGCGCCCTCCCCAGCAAACAGGGGTCGGTGGACGTCGATCACGACTTCGAGCCGAAATACGCGGTGCTCCCCGAGAGCAAGAAGCACATCGACGCCATCAAGAAGGAGATGAAGGGGATCGATTCGCTGCTCCTCGCAACAGACCCCGACCGCGAGGGAGAGGCGATCTCCTGGCACCTCCTGGCCGCGCTCGGCCTGGACGGCAAGAAAAAGACCCCCTTCGAGATCAGGCGGGTGGTCTTCCACGAGATCACCAAGGACGCCATCGTCCACGCGGTGAAGAACCCGCGCGGCATCGCCCAGGACCTGGTGGACGCCCAGCAGGCGCGCTCCATCCTCGACTACCTGGTCGGTTTCACCCTTTCTCCTTTCCTCTGGAAGAAGATCCGCTACGGCCTTTCCGCCGGGCGCGTGCAGTCGGTGGCCTTGCGGCTCATCTGCGAGCGCGAGAAGGAGATCCAGGCCTTCAAGGAGCAGGAGTACTGGACCATTGCCGCCAAGCTCGACACGGCGAAGAAGCAGTCCTTGACCGCCTCGCTGGTGGAGTCCGAAGGGAAGAAGCTCACCAAGTTCGATATCCCGGACCGCGACGCCGCCTTCCGGATCTTCTCGAAGCTCGGGGGGAAGGAATTCCCGCCGCTCTCCGACGATGCCGATTCCAAGCCGCTGGTGGTGAAGGACCCGGTCAACCCGGTCTACAAGGTCGAGAAGATCACCAAGAGCGAGCGCAGACGCCAGCCGTCGCCGCCGTTCACCACCTCCACCTTGCAGCAGGAGGCGGCCAGGAAGCTCGGCTTCTCCGCCAAGAAGACCATGTCGACCGCCCAGAAGCTCTACGAGGGTATCGACGTCGGCGACGGCCCGGTCGGTCTCATCACCTACATGCGTACCGACTCCGTGGCGCTCTCCAACGTGGCGCTCGACGAGGCCCGGTCGGTGATCACCACCCTGTACGGCAAAGAATACGCGCTGGAGAAACCGCGCTTTTTCAAGAACAAGTCGAAAAACGCGCAGGAGGCCCACGAGGCGGTCCGGCCAACCTACATCTCCAAGACCCCGGTCGAGGTGAAGAAATTCCTCTCCTCCGACCAGTTCAAGCTCTACGACCTGATCTGGAAGAGGACGGTTGCCTGCCAGATGGCCGAGGCGCTCCTCGACCAGACCTCGGTCGATATCTCCGCGGGCCCCGGCTTCAAGTTCCGGGTGGCGGGGACCGTGATCCGCTTCGCCGGCTTCATGAAGCTCTACATCGAGGGGGTCGACGACGAGGTCGAAGAGAAGGAGGGACTCCTCCCGCCGCTTAACGAGGGGGACATCCTTAACCTTCAGCAGCTCCTTCCGGAGCGCCACTTCACCCAGCCGCCGCCGCGCTACACCGAGGCGACCCTGGTGAAGACCCTGGAGGAGTACGGGATCGGCCGTCCGTCCACCTACGCCTCGATCATGAACACCATCATCGAGAGGAAGTACGCGCGGCTGGACAAGAAGCGCTTCATCCCCGAGGACGTCGGGATGGTGGTTTCCGATCTCCTGACCAACCACTTCACCCAGTACGTCGACTACAACTTCACTGCCAACCTCGAGGAAGAGCTCGACATGGTTTCCCGCGGCGAGAAGCAGTGGCGTCCGCTCCTGCACGAGTTCTGGGGGCCGTTCATCAACCTTCTGCGCCTCAAGGAAGGGGAGGTGAACAAGTCCGACCTGACCACCGAGGCGACCGACGAAGTCTGCCCGGAATGCGGGAAACCGCTGGTGGTGAAGCTAGGGAAGTTCGGTAAGTTCTTCGCCTGCACCGGCTACCCCGAGTGCCGCTACATCCGTCCGCTCGACAAGGAGACCAACGAGCCGGTGGAGGTAGTGGAGTCCGAGGAAGTCTGCGACAAGTGCGGGAGCAAGATGCTGATCAAGGACGGGCGTTTCGGGAAGTATCTCGCCTGCTCCGCCTATCCCAACTGCAAGAACATCCAGCCGCTGGTGAAGCCGAAGGGGACCGGGATCACCTGTGTCGAGTGCGGCAAAGGCGAGCTGATCGAGAAGAAGTCCCGTTTCGGCAAGCTCTTCTACTCCTGCAACCGTTATCCCGAGTGCAAGTTCGCGCTGTGGGATCTCCCGGTCCAGCAGCCCTGTCCCAAGTGCGGCTTCCCGCTGTTGGTGAAGAAGGTGTACAAGCGTCAGGGAGAATTCTTGAAGTGTCCGAAGGAAGGGTGCGACTGGAAGAGCACCGACTAGTCTTCTCGCTGTGACAACCACTATTGGCAACACCCGCGGGGTCCTCGGACCCCGCGCTTTTTTTCCGCGCAGCTGCGCCGTGACATCGGTCCAATCGGCCCGATCAGTCAGATCGGTCGGATCGGACTGACAGTACCAGGGAGCATCATTTGACACAGCAGATAACAGTAATTGGCGGCGGCTTGGCTGGCTGCGAGGCGGCTTGGCAAATCGCGTCGCGCGGCGTGAAGGTGAAACTCTACGAGATGAAGCCCAACGCCTACTCCGAGGCGCATCACCTTCCGGGGCTGAGCGAACTGGTCTGCTCCAACTCCCTGCGCGGGGACTCGCTGGAAAACGCGGTGGGGCTTCTCAAGGAAGAACTCCGCCGCTTGGGCTCCCTTTTCATGGAGGCGGCCGAGGCCACCAAGGTTCCGGCCGGCGGCGCGCTGGCGGTCGACCGCTCGCTCTTCTCCGAATACATCACCAAGAAGATCGAGCAGCACCCCCTGATCGAGGTGGTCCGCGAGGAGGTGACCGAGATCCCCTCGGAAGGGATCGTTGTGGTCGCCTCGGGACCGCTCACGAGCGGCGCCCTGGCGGAAAAGATCGGCGAACTCGCCGGCGAGTACCTCTACTTCTACGACGCCATCGCCCCCATCGTCGCCGCCGACTCCATCGATCTCTCCAAGGCCTTCCGCGCCTCGCGCTACGGGAAGGGTGACGGCGACGATTACCTCAACTGCCCGATGGACAAGGAGCAGTACGAACGCTTCGTCGAGGAGATTTTGAAGGCGGAGAAGGTGGAGCGGAAAAGTTTTGAAAAGGTGGTCCACTTCGAAGGATGCATGCCGATCGAGGAGATGGCCAGCCGCGGCGTCGAGACCCTCCGTTTCGGTCCCATGAAGCCGGTAGGCCTCGTCGATCCCCGGGTGGGCGTGGAGGCACACGCGGTCATCCAGCTTCGCCAGGAAAACCGGGAGGCGACCATGTACAACCTGGTCGGCTTCCAGACCAAGCTCACCTGGCCGGAGCAGAAGCGGGTCTTTAGCACGATTCCTGGCCTTGAGCAGGCCCAGTTCCTCAGGCTTGGCTCCATGCACCGCAACACCTTCATCAACGCGCCGAGACTGATGCTGGCGACCTGCCAGTTGAAGAGCGATCCGAGGGTCTTCTTCGCCGGCCAGATCACCGGCGTCGAAGGGTACGTGGAGTCTGCCTCCAGCGGCTTCCTGGCCGGGGTCAACGCCGCCCGGCTGGCCAAGGGAGAAGAGCTGACCGTTCCTCCGCCCGAGACCGCCATCGGCGCCCTGGCCCAGCACATCACCAACGCCGAGGCCGACCACTTCCAGCCGATGAACGTGAACTACGGCCTCTTCCCGCCGCTTCCGGGTAAGAAGATCAAGAAGAAGGAGAAGCGCGGCATCCTGGCCCAGCGCGGCCTGGAGGCGCTGGAAAAGTGGCAGCCCGAACTAAAGAAGGACCGCGCAGAATAGCTGACCTCTCGTTCCCCCTTTGCGAAGGGGGGACAGGGGGGATTTCTGACCAGGCAGGATTTCGTCCCCGCTGCCGGCCCCACCTATTGCAGAGGGGCAAGGGGGACAGGCACCTGCGGAGCCAGTCCCCCCGCATCTGCAACTTGCTGATGATTTTTCCGGGTAAACTGTAGTAGGGAAACTCTCCACCGGCCCCCATTCAATGCCGCTGTCAACGTCTTCGCGGAGGGATGCCATGCGAAGTGACAAGGGAAACCAGGAAATCTCAGTGTTAGGCAGGCTCATTTCACTCGAAGCGCTGGTCTTTCTGATGGGGATAGCTTCTCTCGTCTACGGACTGGCCACCGCCAATGCTTTCAATCTCATCATAGGGGCGGCCATTACCATGGCAGCTGTGATCCTGGCTTTCAAGTGCCGACGGATCCGGCCGAAATAGTGCCGCCTCGGGGAGAACATTCAATGAAAAGTGCAGTCGTACTCGCCTCGGCTTCCCCGAGACGCAGCGAGCTCCTGGAGTCCGCCGGGATCACCTTCCGGATCGTGCCCGCCGACATCGACGAGACTCCCTTGCCGGACGAGCCTCCCGTCGACCATGTCCTGCGGCTGGCCGAGGGGAAGGCGAAGGCTTCCGCCGAGCTCTGTCCGGAGGGGCGCTTCTTCCTGGGGGCGGATACCATCGTCCTTTGCCAGGGGGAGATCATGGGGAAACCGAAGGACGCCGCCGACGCGGAGCGGATGCTGAAGAAGCTTTCTGGCATCCCTCATGAGGTGGTGACCGGTTTCGCCATCTACGACCGCGAGCGCGACGGCGCCATCACCGAGGCGGTGCGGACCAAGGTCTTTTTTAAGCACCTGCGCGACGAGGAGATCGCCGCCTACATCGCTACCGGTTGCCCGTTCGACAAGGCGGGAGCCTACGCGATCCAGGGGGGCGCCGCCCACATGGTCCAGAAGATCGAAGGATCGTACACCAATGTGGTGGGGCTTCCGCTTTGCGAGGTGGTCGAGCAGCTCAGGGTGATGGGAGCGATCTGAGGAAGGGGGAGCCGTGTCGATAGCCGATAACTTTCAGACCATCCGGCAGAGGATCGAGCAGGCGGCGGTGAAGGCCGGCCGCGATCCCAAAACCGTGCAGCTGGTGGCGGTCTCCAAGACCAAGCCGGCAGAGGCGATATCCGAGGCGCTTTCGGTTGGGCAGACCATCTTCGGCGAAAACTACGTCCAGGAGCTGGTCGCCAAGGCGGTGGAGCTCCCGAAGGAGATCTGCTGGCACTTCATCGGCCACCTCCAGAGCAACAAGGTGCGCCAGATCGCCGGACTGGTCGACCTGATCCATTCGGTGGACCGCATCTCGCTGGCCCGGGAGATCGACCGGCAGTGGGGTGAAATCGGCAAGAGCTGCGATGTCCTCGTCCAGGTCAATATCTCCCAGGAAGCGAACAAGAGTGGAACGACGAGCGAAGAGCTTCTCGATCTGGTGAAGGAGGTCGCTGCCCTCCCGCACCTGCGGGTGAAGGGGCTGATGACCATGCCTCCGTTCTTCGACGATCCGGAAGGCGCGCGTCCCTATTTCCGCGCCCTCAGAGAGTTGTCCGGAAAAGTCGAGGCAGCCGGTATTGCGAATGTAGAGATGCGCGAGCTCTCGATGGGGATGTCCGGCGACTTCGAAGCCGCCATCGCCGAGGGGGCAACGCTGGTCAGGGTCGGCTCGGCACTCTTCGGCGAGCGGGATTACGGAAGCAAATAAAGGGACAGTCAAAACCGGATAGAACGCGGATGACACGGATTGAACGGATTTGCACGGATAAAGCTCTAAGCTTTTAGGTTCAAACCTTTTGACTGGTCTTTGCCTCATCCGCCTTTATCCGTTAAATCCGTGCCATCCGTGTTCCATTGATTTGGGGTTATAACCATGGAATCTCAACCGAAAAAGCAGATCTCCAAACTGAGGCGCCCGTTCGTAGCAGCCGGGGCCGTGGCGGGCGCCGGCATCTCCGTCTGGTACCTAGTTGCCAACTTCGGCATCAGCACCATCGTTCCCGACCCGATCTGGCTCAAGTTCGTCAAGGTCGCTCTCATCATGTTCTGCTCGATCTATCTCGCCAATCTGCTGCGCAATGTGGTGGAGAAGGTGATTGGCAAAAAATAAAATCCCCCCTGTCCCCCCTTTGACAAGGGGGGGACGCTGTGCGTCCCACATTGGTTGTGGAACCGTCCTTGACCGTACCGGCATCCGAATCATCCCACCTCCTGCTTCCTGACTCCAAGCTGTGGAAAAATTAAGTTGTTTTTGAGAGGGGCTTCATGCTAACGCTGATTGGTTATTTCAGCTTTGGGAGATCCCTATGATTCACCTTTCCAATATCACCAAACAGCACGGCTCCAAGGTGCTGTTCAAAGACGCGAGCTTTCAGATCCTTCCCGGAACCCGTGCCGGTCTGGTCGGCCCCAACGGAGCGGGGAAGACCACCATCTTCCGGATCATCACCGGCGAGGAGGAGGTCGATTCCGGCGAGATCACGGTCGGGAAAAAGACGACCATCGGCTATTTTTCGCAGGACATCGGTGACATGGCAGGTCGCTCCGCACTGGAAGAGGTGATGGCGGTCTCCGCCGAAACGGTACGGCTGGCCGCCGAGCTCAAAGAGATGGAAGAGCAGATGGGGACCGACATCTCCGCGGACGAGATGGAGGCCCTTTTGGCCCGCTACGGCGAGGCTATGGAGGAGTTTGAGCACCGCGGCGGCTACGATCTCGATTCCCGCGCCAAGGCGGTCCTCACCGGCCTCGGTATCGGTCCCGACCGCTACCACAACCCGGTCGAGTCCTTCAGCGGCGGGTGGCGCATGCGCGTGGCGCTGGCCGGCATCCTCACCCTTCAGCCCGACGTCCTTCTCCTGGACGAGCCGACCAACCACCTGGACGTCGAGTCTATCGTCTGGCTTGAAGAGTGGATCGCCAGCGAGTACAAGGGTGCCCTCCTGATGACCAGCCACGACCGCGATTTCATGAACCGGGTCGTGAACCGGATCGTGGAGGTGGCCAATAAGACCATCACCACCTATAACGGGAACTACGACTTCTACGAGAAAGAGCGCGACATCCGCAAAGAGCAGCTCCTGGCTAGCTACAAGCGTCAGCAGGAGATGCTTTCCAAGGAAGAGGAATTCATCGCCCGTTTCGCCGCCCGCGCCTCGCACGCCGCCCAGGTGCAGTCGCGCGTGAAGAAGATCGAGAAGATCGAAAGGATCGAGATCCCGGCCGAGGATAAAGTGGTCCGCTTCGAATTCAACGAACCTCCCCGTAGCGGCGACGATGTCGTGGTCATGAATGGCCTCGCCAAGAGCTGGACCAACCCGGACGGAAGCCTCCACCCCGTTTTCTCCGGCGTCACCGGCACCATCAAGAGGCTCAGCAAGATCGCGGTGGTAGGTGTCAACGGCGCGGGTAAATCCACCTTCCTCAAGACCATCGCCGGGGAAACCGAGCCGAGCGCCGGCACCGTAAATTTGGGGGCCAACGTCGAGCTCGGCTACTTCAGCCAGCACGCGATGGAGATCCTCGACCCGAAGAAGACGATCTTCGAAACCGTCCAGGATGTCATTCCCCTGGCCACCATCGGGGTGATCAGGAACCTGCTCGGCTCCTTCCTCTTCCAGGGGGACGACGTCGACAAGCGGATCGAGAACCTTTCCGGCGGCGAGAAGAGCCGTGTGGTGCTGGCGACGCTGCTGGCGCGCCCGGTCAACTTCCTGGTGCTCGACGAGCCGACCAACCACCTGGACATCAAGTCGCGCGAGATCCTCCTCGACGCCCTGTCGAACTTCACCGGCACCGTCATGCTGGTTAGCCACGACCGCCACTTCCTCCGCAAGCTCGTGGACCGCGTCATCGAGGTCGACCACGGCGAGATGCGGCTCTACGAAGGGAACTACGACTACTACCTGTCCAAAACCGGCGGCGTCATCCACTAACCCCATCGCCTGCTAGTGGGTGCTTAATCTATACCCTCGCCCGTTTAGAGGAGAGGGGGGCCGAAGGGCGGGTTAGGGAGGTTTATTCCTGTTTGCCAGACCCTGACCTCCATGCTATAAACCATGCATTGTGCCCCGCGCAGTGGCGGGAAATTACTTTCGATTCCAAGGAGAGCAGAACATGGCAAAGAACCCGGAAATGACCTTCAAATACGTCTTCACCTATGATTACAGCCCGGTCTATGTCAACGGTGCCCATGGCGGCGTCTCTCCCCGCGGCGAACTGGTCATGAACTTCTACCTCGAGCGTCAGCCGCTCCCGAACGCGATTTCCCACGAGATCACCCAGACCGGCACCATCGGCGAAGAGACCGGCGTCGAGCCGGCGGACCTTGGCCGCAGCATCGTTCGGCACGTCACCAATGGCG
This sequence comes from Geomonas sp. Red32, assembly GCF_023652955.1. Taxonomy (GTDB): domain Bacteria; phylum Desulfobacterota; class Desulfuromonadia; order Geobacterales; family Geobacteraceae; genus Geomonas. Next base: position 163,714 of record NZ_JAKLOY010000003.1, read on the forward strand.
TGGTGGTCAATTACCAGACCGCCCGCGACCTCCACTTCTGGCTCGGCGAGAAGCTGAAGGAGATGGAAGCCCTCGAGCAGGCCAAGCTGGCCATGGCCATGGAGCAGGCGGGGGGCAAGACCCAGTCCACCCACTAGCCATTTCTGCGTCATAAGAAAAGGGGCTGGTATCACCCGCAACGCCAATACGGCCGGGTGATCCGCCCCTCTCTTTTTATTCGGACATAACTTCCCTCCCTCATGGGGAGGGGGACCACCGCTAGTTATTGAAAGAGGTACCTTGATGTTGCCACAGCGCTCGGTTGGAGCCGAATCGGTCAGGATGATTGAACTTGGGCATCCCTGGATCATCGCGGATGCCTACACCAAGAAGTGGCCCGCCGGGGAGGCGGGAGACGTTGTCGAATTGGCCGATCCGGCCGGACGTTTCCTGGCCACCGCCCTTTTGGACCCTGCCGACCGGATCGTCGCCCGCATCCTCTCCCGCCACCCCATGCGTCTCGACCGGGGATGGATCAAGAAACGTCTGGAGCGGGCGGTAGCCATCCGCCGCGACCACGCCGATCTCACCGATACCGATGCGTACCGGCTGGTGAATGGCGAGGGGGACGGCTTTCCCGGCCTGACCGTGGACCGCTACGGCGATTACCTCATGATCCAGCTCTACTGCAATGGCTGGCGCAAGCACCTGAAGCTGGTCACCCAGGCGCTGGACGAGCTCCTCGCTCCGGCAGGGATCTACGAGAAGGGGCGCCCCCAGAAGACCAGGGAGCTCGAGGCGGAGAGGGAGGATAAGAAGTATGGAAGGCTCTTGACCGGCACTGCCGCTCCCGACCCGTTGCTGGTCATGGAGAACGGCCTGAACTACCGGATCAGCCTGGAGCGCGGTCTCAACACCGGCCTCTTCCTCGACCAGCGGAACAACCGGCGTGACCTCGTGAAACGGGTGAAGGGGAAACGCTTCCTCAATCTCTTTTCCTACACCGGCGCCTTCTCGGTGGCGGCAGCCTCGGCCGGAGCCAGCCTGGTTACCAGCGTCGACGCCTCGGCGACCTACATGGAGGTGGCCCGCGAGAACTTCAACGCCAACCGGCTCAACCCCAAACGGCACGAGTTCCTGCTGGGAGATTGCCTGGCGGTACTCGACGACCTGGCCAAGCGGGGGAAGGTGTACGACGTCATCCTGATGGACCCGCCGTCCTTTTCCACCACCGCGAAGAGCCGCTTCACCACCCGTGGCGGCACCTCCGATCTCGTCGCCGCCGCGCTGAAGATCCTGAAAAACGGGGGGCTCCTGATCGCCTCGTCCAACCATCAGAAGGTCGATGTGGCGGATTACCTGAAGGAGCTCCGCCGCGGTGCGCTGCAGGCGGGGAGCTCTCTGGATGTCGTCGCCTTGCACGGCCAGCCGGAGGATTTTCCGTACCCGGTGACCTTCCCCGAGGGGCGCTACCTCAAGTACGCGATCTGTGTCAAAGGGGAGGGGATGTAGTGGCGAAATGCCCCCGCCCCTGAGTGCCGGGTGAGTGCTAAGCCACCTTGAATTGATTCACCATCCGTTCCAGATCGCCGCTCAAGGTCAGGAGATGACCGGCAGCCCGGGCGGCATCCTGCGATCCCGAGGCGGTCCTGGTGACGATTTCCGACATCGCGTTGAGGTTGCGGGAGCTTTCGTTGGTGGTGGCGCTTTGCTCTTCGGCGGCGGTGGCGATCTGTTCCGTCTTCAGGGAGACGGTCTTTATCTGGTCCATGATCCGGCACAGGGCGTCGTTCGAGCGCGCCGCCTCCTCGCTCCCCTTTTCCACCTCCCTAACCCCTTCGTCCATCGCCGTTACCGCAGTCAAGGTTTCCTGCTGCATGCTCCGGATCATGTCGCCGATCTCGCGGGTGGCCTTGGTGGTCCGCTCCGCCAGGGCACGCACTTCGTCGGCGACCACGGCGAAACCGCGCCCCTGCTCGCCTGCCCGGGCCGCCTCGATGGCGGCATTGAGGGCGAGGAGATTGGTCTGGTCGGCGATGTCCTCGATAGTGTTGATGATGGCGCCGATCTGCTCGGACCGCTGTCCGAGGGAAGCCGCGGTACCGGCGGTGAAGCGGACCCGCTCGGCGATGTTGTTCATGATTTGGATGGTGGCGTTGACTACCTCGGCACCGGTGTGGGCCGCGTCGCTCGCCGTGTTGGCCTCCTGGGCCAGTCCGATACAGTTGGAGGAGATGTCGGCGGAGGTTCCGGACATCTGCTCGCTCGCGGTTGCCACGGTGACACTCTGGCTGGACAGCTCGGCCATCCCGCCCGCCATCTGCTCCGAGGCGAGGCTTAGCTCCCGTGCCGTGCCCGCTACGTCGGTTGCGGCGGAGCTGAGGCGGTTGACCATCTCTCCCAGGGTCACCCTGACCTTCTCGGCGCTGGCGCCGATCTTCCCAAGCTCATCCTCGCGGCTCCAGACGGCGGGGATGGAAAAGTCGCCCCGCTCGAGATTGCCGAGGCTTTCCACGAGCCGGTCGGCAGGGGTGACGATGAGCTTCTTGATGAGGTAGTTGATCAAGATGAGAGTAAACCCGAGGGCAACCAGCACGTACACCAGGCACTCGTTGATGGTCCGGTAGCCCTTCTTTTGGGCCACCGCTCCCATCTGCTCCGCCGCCGCCTTGACCCTGGTGGAGGCTTTCTCCAGGAGCTCCGTGGGGGCGCGGTCCATCCCCGCCACCGCCTGGTCCCCCGCATGGGGAAGGAAGCCGGCCTCTTTGAAGGAGGCGAGCCCCTTGCGGTAATCGATCCCCATTTGCCGGTGCGCTTCCAAAAACTGCCCGATCAGGGCGCGGGCCTCGGGATCGTCAACACGGTTGGCGAGCTCCTTTCCTTCGGCCTGGACTTCCTGCTCCTTTTTCTCGAAATTCCCCCAGTACTTTTCGAACTTGGCGGGATCGCTCCCCCTGAGGAGAACGTCCTTCCACTCCTGCACCTGCTTCTTGAAATCCAGGGTCATCTTGAGGACTTCGAAGGTGTTCGCGTTTCCCTGCTGGACTTTGCTCCCCAGGGTCGTGATGCTGTTCCACGAGCTCCATAATCCGAACAGCCCTCCTGCCAGAACTACAACGATCCCCAAACCCATGATCGCCGAAAGCTCAGCGCGGATGGTTCTCATGCCCTACCCCCTGATGGAAAATTGGCAACTAGCTCTTTTTTCGGAATTTACGGCGTCAACTTTAGGCCGGTTTGAAGAAGATAATGTTACGAATCTGTCACGACGGGGGCGGGCACGGAGGTGAAGGGGGGAGGGATGGTTTTGGAGAATCCTGAAAAAGAATAAAGTCAGGAAAGCACACAAGCAGGAAGGGCAGCCTGCGGCGAAGGGGACGGATTCCACCTTGCCTTCTCCGGCCAAGTGACCCTAATAAAAAGATCCCCTCGGAGTTGTCTCCAAGGGGATCTTTGTTTGTGACTGTGATCGGAAGGTGTGCCAGGGGCTTCCCTGCTGACGGCGCGGCCTAGTAGACGATATTCCTCTTGGGGGCGCTCCCTTCCACGATGCGGGCGAAGTTTTTCCCTTGGTCGGCGTTGATCAGCAGGTAACGGGGGAGCTTCATCACGGAATCCCTGGAGGTCGCGTGGTGCGCCTCGATGGTGAAGGTCGCGCGGTAGCCGGCCTCGGTGGCCTTCTTCAGGAGGTAGTCGTCATAGATCCCGAACGGCCAGGCCAGCATGTCGACGGTGCCGCCCAGTTTCTCTTCCAGGCGGGCCTTCGATTTCTTGAGCTGGGTGTTGACCGACTTCTCGAACTCGGCCGGGGTCATCTTCTTCTTGTCCTTCTTGAAGTTGGGATGCCAGAAGGTGTGGGACTGGATGTCGAAGCCGTTTTTCTTGAGCTCCTTCAGCTGTTCCCAGGTCATGGCGTACTTCGCGTTGGAGATGGCGGAAGGATAGACGAAGACGGTGACCGGGATGTTGTATTTCTTGGCCAGCGGCAGCATTTCGGTGTAGACCGACTTGTGCGCATCGTCCTCGACGATGACCACCGATTTCGGCCCGGGCGCGGGACCCTTCTTGTAGTAGTAATCGACCAGGGCCTTCAGGGGGATGACGTGGTAGCCGTTGGCCTTCAGGTACTTCAGATGCTCCTCGAACACGGACGTCTTGATGGTCATGCCGTCGACGACGGCGGGACCGAGGCGATGGTAAAGGAGTATCGGAACATTCAGACCCTGGGTGAGGGCCGGCTGGCTGGCTTTGATTTGGGGCTGGGACGCCTGGACGCCGATTGCCGCGAAGAGGACGGCGACCAGTACCAGGAGCAGGATTCGGCTTTTCATCGTGGGTGAAACCTCCGCTGTACGTTGTATGAATGCCCGGTCGTGCCGAAGCAACTCCCTACCTTAGCAGAAACCGGTGAAATGTGAAACGCCGAATTCCGCTGCTCTTATTTACCCCCTCCTCTGGGCCAACGTCGGAAGGGGGTCCGCAGTGCCTTCCAGTTATACCCTCGCCCCTTCAGGGGAGAGGGTGGCCGAAGGCCGGGTGAGGGAGGTTATGGAGATTTCGATTTCCCCCCGGAGCCTGAAGCTGACGGTACAATTGTGTAGGTGGGTAATTGCCCGAATCATCCCCAAGCACACTCAGGAGGAGACATGGACTCGTACCAGGTAACCTGCCGGTCCTGCGGGGCGTCAAACCGCATCCCGGCCGACAAAGAGGGGGTAGCCGGCAAGTGTGGGAGTTGCAAGGCCGACCTTCCCCCGCTCTACAGCCAGCCTCAAGCAGTCAACGCCGAAACCTTCGACCGGTTCGTCGCGAGTTATCCTGGACCGGTGCTGGTGGAGTTCTGGGCTCCCTGGTGACCGCACTGCGTGAGATTCGCACCGGCGGTGCGAACGGTTGCCGAAAAACTGGCGGGAAGCGCGGCGGTCCTCCAGGTCAACAGCGATGAAAATGCCGACCTCTCCTCGCGGTTCGGAGTGAGAGGCATCCCGGTGCTGTATCTCCTCGACCATGGCCGGGTGGTCGCCACCTTGGCCGGTGCCCAGAGCGCCGACGCGGTAGTGGAATGGTTCCGGCAGCAGCAGGGTGGCCAGCGATCGTAGCGGCGGTTGGACTGTTTGCCGGCGTAGACGGCGTCCCGCGAGAGGGGGATTTCCCAACAGAAAATCCCCCTCTCTTCGTTAGAGAAGACGAGGGGGATCGGAGAGGGGGGGACGGGTCTCTACTGCTCGCCGATGTTGGTGCCCCGGCCGTAAACGGTCACGTTGCTGTCGGCCGCGGAGGCGCTCATGGTGACTTTGCGGGGAATTCCGGAGGGGTCGAGGAGGAAACTGTCCAGCTCGGTGGCCGAGCCCTCTTCGCCGGTGGCTACCGAGTTAAGCTCCAGGACGGAGTAGCCGTTGAAGTCCGGCTTGAGCTCCCAGCCGACCGTTACCGTCGAAGAATCGCTCCCCTCGAAGACTCCCAGTGTCCCGCGCTCTCCTACTCCCATGAGGGCGGGGAAGGGAGCCTGGGATATCGGGACGTAGGTGATCCCGCTGTTGAAGACCACCTTGTAGATGCCGCTGCCGTCCAGCCTGAAGTACCGGGTGCTCATGCTGATGACGGGAACCCCTTCCCCGGTCTTCAGCGTGATCACCTCGCGGGACCTGGTGAGGGTCCGCCCCTCCAGGATGCGCAATCCGTCGGCCAGCAGGAGGTATGACCCGGACCAGGGCTCGCCGTTCAAGTCGGAGCCGGCCAGGTTGCGGACCTTGAAGGCGGCGCCGGCTGCCAGCCCGAGGTAGACGTTCCGGAAGGGGGAGAGATTCACCACCGTCCCCTCGCGGGTAGCGGTCCCCGCGTTCCCCCCGGCATCCTTGCTGCTTCCGTTGGCTTCCAACGCTGCCGTTTCCGGTCTCCGTTCGAAGGGCTCCTTCCCGTCGTCCTTTTCAGCCATGGTCAGCTCCTGTGGGACTACCTGTGGCGGTCTGTAACGATGCAGGTCTGCGGTCTCGCTGATTAGGAAATTGCCATAATGGTACAGCGGTCTTTCGGAATTCCAAGTGCTTCCAAGGGAAAGGGTTGAATTTTCTGGATTCTCTGTAAAAATATCCCTCTAAGATTCATCTCGAGGCCGTTATTGTTTCGGGGGATGCCACCAAGGAACCTCAAATAATGACAGCAGGGTTGAATTCATCCGGTTTGATTGCGATTTGATACATTGAGACAAGGAGCCCATCGATGAAAAACCCTGCCAAGTTCAGTCTGCTTATTTGCTGTGCGGTACTTGCCGCGGAACTGTTTGTGCCGCCACCCGGCATCTCCGAGGAAGTAACCTTTCCCGACGGAACGGCAACGAGCGCTGAAAGCTGTGGCAAGTGCCACCAAGCCATCTACCGTGAGTACGCCTTCGGCTTCGGCAGCGACACCGCCGCCGTTCCCACCACGCTCCCCGGGCGTTCCGATCAAAAGCTCGTCATGCCGTCGTCGGTCTCCGCCACGGCAACCGCCCATGCCATAGCCGGTGTCGATCCCTATCCCATTCACGCGAGGGACGCGGAGGAGAGCGGGCGGGCCTGCAACGTTTGCCACTTTCCGCAGCCGTTCGACCTCCCCCACCTCGGGGTCTCCGAGCTCCTCAAGCCGTACGGACGCGACGCGAAACTGCAGGCGGGAGGGCTGACCTGTGTGAGCTGCCACCTCACCCCCGACAACAAGATCAGGGGACCTCACGGGGTGAAGGCCCCGCATGCCACCGTGGAAGAGCCGGCGGTGAGGACCGCCGCCATGTGCGCCTACTGCCACAGCCTCGGAAAACGGGTGGTGGGGAAGCAGACCCAGACCTTCCTCGAATGGCGCGAGGATTTCATGGCACCGGGGCTTGGGAGCCAGCACTGCCAGGACTGCCACATGCCCCGCACCATGCGTAAGACCGCCGAGGAGTACGACGTCCCGGCGCGGCCGGTGGCGCGGCATCTCTGGACCGGCGGCCGGTCGCACCAGCGGCTGGCCAGCGCGCTTAGCCTGTCGATCACCCAGGAGGGGGCGGGAAGCTCCCGGCTCGGTTTTCATGTCATCAACATCGGGGCGGGGCATTCGGTCCCCACCGGCTCCAACCGCCGGGCCATCTACCTGAGGGTGGAGGTGCAGAACCGGAAGGGGAGGGCGGTCCAGCACAAGGAGTGGATGTTCGCCCCCTGGTACGGCAACCGCCCGGACGACCGGAAATACCTGGAGGAGGACAAGAAGCGTCCCGACGCCGTTGCCGCCATGCAGGCCGATGCCCAAGGCCCCCACGAGGAGATCGTCCGCGCAGGTGAGGAACGGGTGCTTCCCTGGGAGCCTGCGCTCAAACCGGGGGAGTACATCGTGAAGGCCCGGCTGATCTACGACCTCAACCGCTATAACAGCCGGGCTTTCAAAGAGGACCAGACCGAGATCAACAGCACCCAGCTGACCGTGAAGGTCAAGAAGAGCTCGTAGCCTCCGCATCTCTCGCCTCACCTTCGAAGCCTCGCAATCGCCCTGCCTTCCCCTCCCACGGGTCGTTTTTCCGCGGGAGGGGGAGGCTGTCTGCGTTAGAGGGCGAGGGCTTCGTTCCTCATTTCTTCCACATTTGTTCCCAATTTCACTGCTACTGTCGAGTCGTTCCAGGAAGTTGCGTCTCCTCCCGAGGGAGCGGGCGCCGGCTTGCCACTGGCCGGTGGTAAACACCACCCTTGGAAAATAAATTTTTAAATTGTTTGCGATAATGAAAATTGACATACCGCAGGGCCTTCTGGTAGCTTCCGATGATTATCCGCTCCATGTGCCCGCAGTTCTGCGGCCTCCAGAAAGAGAGAAAGTATCATGACGATTCCAGCTGAAAATCCTACCCCCGGCAGTCCTTCCGCCCCGGATCAACCGGCTCCCGTGCGCTCGCGGCGCAACTGGTGGTACGTGGTGCTCGCGGTGGGGCTGCTGGCCGCGGGAATCTATATCCTTTCCGGGAGAGCCGGCGAGCCCGGCGCGAAGAAGGGTGCCAAGCCGAAGGCTCCTCCCGCCCCGGTCTTGGCGCAACCGGCCCGCAAAGGGGACGTGGGGATCTATCTGAACGGGCTGGGGTCCGTGACCCCCCTCAATACGGTGACGGTGAAGTCGAGGGTCGACGGCCAGTTGATGGAGATCCGTTTCCGCGAGGGGCAGATGGTGAAGCGGGGCGAGCTGCTGGCCGTCATCGATCCGCGTCCCTTCCAGGTGCAGCTCGCCCAGGCCGAAGGGGTTATGGCGCGCGATACCGCCCTGCTCAAGAATGCCCAGGTCGATCTCCAGCGTTACCGTCAGCTCTGGGCCCAGGACTCCATCCCCAAGCAGCAGCTCGATACTCAGGAATCGCTGGTCCGCCAGTACGAGGCGGCCCTCAAGGTCGACCAGGGGCAGATCGACGCCGCCCGCCTGCAGCTCGTCTATTGCCGCATCACCGCCCCCGTCTCGGGGCGCGTCGGCCTGAAGCAGGTGGATATCGGCAACATCGTCCATGCCGCCGACGTGAACGGTGTCGTCGTCATCACCCAGGTGCAGCCGGCAACGGTCGTCTTTCCGATTCCCGAGGACAGCCTGCAGCCGGTGCTCGCCAAGCTGAAAACCGGGGCCAAGCTGCCGGTGGAGGCGTACGACCGGGAGATGAAGCTAAAGCTTGCGACCGGATCGCTTCTCACCGTTGACAACCTGATCGATCCCACCACCGGTACCGTTAAGTTCAAGGCGGTCTTCCCGAACGAGCGCAACGAGCTCTTCCCGAACCAGTTCGTCAACGCCAAGCTCCTTTTGGAGATCAAGCGGCAGTCGGTGCTGGTGCCGACCTCCGCCATCCAGCGCGGGCCGCAAGGGACCTTCGTGTACCAGGTGAAGCCCGACAAGACCGTCACGGTGCGGCCGGTAACCATCGGCGCCACCCAGGGGGACGACACCTCGATCACCGCGGGGCTCAACGAGGGTGAGCTGGTGGTGGTGGAAGGGGCCGAGCGGCTGAGGGAAGGGGCCAAGGTCGATCTGAGGCAGCCGGGCGCCGGTGGCGGTGGCCGCGGGCAGCGCGGCGGCCAGGGCACGGGCGGCCAGGGCACAGGCGGTCAGGGCGGTCAAGCCGGGCAAGCCGGTCACGGCAGTCAGACTGGTCAGACTGGTCAGGGCGGCGCAAGGGCACCTTACGGACAGTCGCGATGAACATCTCCCGTCCCTTTATTCTGCGGCCGGTGGCGACCACGCTTTTGATGATCGCCATCCTGCTGGCGGGGGGCACCGCCTATCGGCTATTGCCGGTCTCGGCGCTCCCCCAGGTCGACTACCCGATCATCCAGGTCCGCACCTTCTATCCCGGTGCCAGCCCCGACGTCATGGCCACCTCGGTAACCGCTCCGCTCGAGCGGCAATTCGGGCAGATGCCGGGGCTCACCCAGATGACCTCCACCAGCTCCAACGGGAGCTCGGTCATCACCATGCAGTTCAGCCTCGACCTCTCCTTGGACGTGGCGGAGCAGGAGGTGCAGGCCGCCATCAACGCGGGCTTCACCTACCTCCCGAAGGATCTCCCCAACCCGCCGGTCTACAGCAAGGTCAACCCGGCGGACACCCCGATCCTCACCCTCGCGCTCTCCTCGGACACGCTTCCCTTGCCGCAGGTCGAGGACATGGCCGATACCCGCTTCGCCCAGAAGATCTCCCAGCTCCCCGGCGTCGGCCTGGTCAGCATCTCCGGCGGTCAGCGCCCGGCGGTGCGGGTACACGCCAACCCGACCGCGCTCGCCTCTTATGGTCTCACCATGGAGGACCTGCGAAGCACCATCACCACCGCCAACGTCAACCAGGCCAAGGGTGGCTTCGACGGCCCCCGCCAGGCCTACATCATCGGCGCCAACGACCAGCTCTACTCCAGCAAGGACTTCCAGCCGCTGATCGTCGCCTACCGTAACGGCGCCCCCGTCAAGCTCACCGACGTCGCCCAGGTCGTCGACGACACCGAAAACGTCAACCAGGCCGCCTGGATGAACGAGACCCCGGCGGTCATCGTCAACATCCAGCGCCAGCCGGGCGCCAACGTCATCGAGGTAGTGGACCGCATCAAGCGGCTCCTCCCCCAGCTGCAGAGCTCGCTGCCGGCCTCCATCAAGGTCCAGGTCCTCACCGACCGCACCACGACCATCCGGGAATCAGTGAAGGACGTCCAGTTCGAGCTCTTCCTGGCCGTGGTGCTGGTCGTCATGGTGATCTTCCTCTTCCTCCGGTCGGTACCGGCCACCTTCATCCCGAGCGTCGCCGTGCCGCTCTCGCTGGTGGGAACCTTCGGCGTCATGTACCTCCTCGGGTTCTCGCTCAACAACCTTTCGCTCATGGCGCTCACCATTTCCACCGGCTTCGTGGTGGACGACGCCATCGTAATGATCGAGAACATCTCCCGCTTCGTGGAGGAGGGGGAGAAGCCGCTCCAGGCAGCCCTCAAGGGGGCGAAGCAGATCGGCTTCACCATCCTGTCGCTCACCATCTCGCTGATCGCCGTTCTCATTCCGCTTCTTTTCATGGGGGACGTGGTGGGGCGGCTCTTCAGGGAGTTCGCCATTACCTTGGGCGTCACCATCCTCATCTCGGCGGTGGTCTCCCTGACCCTCACGCCGATGATGTGCGCGCGCCTCTTGAAGCACGTCCCGGAGGAGAAGCAGGGGCGTTTCTACCATACCACCGGCCGTATCCTCGACCGCATCATCGAGCAGTACGGGAAATCGCTCCAGTTCGTTTTGAGACACCAGGGGACCACGCTCCTGGTGGCCATTGCCACCCTGGTGGTTACCGTCCTTCTCTACATCTACATCCCCAAAGGATTCTTCCCGGTGCAGGATACCGGCGCCATCCAGGGGATCTCCGAGGCCGCGCAGTCCATATCCTTCAGCGCCATGGCCGAGCGTCAGCGGGCGCTCGCCCACGCGATCCTCCAGGACCCGGCGGTGGAGAGCCTCTCCTCCTTCATCGGGGTCGACGGGACCAACACCACCCTCAACTCCGGCCGCATCCTCATCAACCTGAAGCCACTCGCCGAGCGCGACCTTTCCGCCAGCGAGGTAATCCGGAGGCTCCAGCCGAAGCTTGCCGAGGTCCCGGGAATCCAGCTCTTCATGCAGCCGGTGCAGGACTTGACCGTCGATGCCCGGGTGAGCCGTACCCAGTACCAGTACACCCTCGAGGACCCCAACACCGAGGAGCTCAAGCGGCTGGCGCCCAAGGTCGTGGAGGCGCTCTCCCAGCGCCCAGAGCTTAGGGACGTGAGCTCCGACCAGCAGGACCTGGGTCTGTTGATGTCCCTCGATATCGACCGGGCCACCGCCTCCCGGCTCGGGATCACCCCGCAGGTGATCGACGACACCCTCTACGATTCCTTCGGACAGCGGCAGATCTCCACCATCTTCACGGACCTGAACCAGTACCGAGTGATCCTCTCGGTCCAGAACCAGTTCCAGGAAGGGCCCGCCGGGCTCTCCTCCATCTACCTCAAGGGGAGCGGCGGGAGCATCCCGATCTCGGGGCTCGCCCGCCCGCGCGAGGCCACCACGCCGCTGGTAGTGAACCGGCAGGGGCAGTTTCCCGCCGTCACCACCTCCTTCAACCTGGCCCCTGGTGTGTCGCTGGGTGGCGCGGTGGCGGCCATCGAGGATGCCACCAGGAAGATGGGGCTTCCGGTCAGCATCCGCGGAAGCTTCCAGGGGACCGCCCAGGCGTTCAAGGACTCGCTCACCAACGAGCCGATCCTGATCCTGGCAGCGCTCATCACCGTCTACATCGTGCTCGGGGTTCTGTACGAGAGTTTCATCCACCCGGTCACCATCCTCTCCACCTTGCCGTCGGCCGGCGCCGGTGCGGTCTTCTCCCTCATGGTCTGCGGGATCGATCTCAGCGTCATCGCGGTCATCGGGATCATCCTCTTGATCGGCATCGTCAAGAAGAACGGCATCATGATGGTCGACTTCGCCATCGAGGCCGAGCGGGTGGAAGGAAAGCCCCCCGAGGAGGCGATCTACCAGGCCTGTCTGCTCAGGTTCCGTCCGATCATGATGACCACCGCCGCAGCGCTTCTGGGCGCGCTCCCGCTGGCGTTAGGCCACGGGGTGGGGAGCGAGCTCCGCCGCCCGCTCGGTATCTCCATCATCGGTGGCCTGTTGATCAGCCAAGTGCTGACCCTCTACACCACCCCCGTCATCTACCTGGCCTTCGACCGCCTCTCGAGGAGGGTGCGGAAAGAGCCCCCCGCCGAAGCCTCCGCGACGACGGAAGGGTAAGGGATAAGGATTCATAGATAATGCGGTCAGCTCCTGGATGTCTGCCAATGGTCCCCCCCTTTGCGAAGGGGGGACAGGGGGGATTTTTGATGGTCCGTCTCTACCGCGACACTCTCAAAGCACCCGCCCGCAAGCTCAGAAAAACGATGACTGAGGCTGAGCAAAGGCTGTGGTTGGCTTTGCGAGGGAAGCAGATTCTGAACATCCAATTCTGTCGTCAAAAGCCGGTCGGGCCTTACATTGTTGACTTCTATGCTCACGAGATCCTCTTGGTAGTCGAGGTGGACGGAAGTCAGCATCTGGATAATGGGCACACTGTATCAGACCAGGAAAGGGACGATTATCTTCATAAACAGGGGCTTCTGGTGCTTCGGTTTGACAACAGGCAGGTGCTCACCGACACTGCTGCGGTTCTAGAGGAGATTTTCCTTGTCTGCCTGGAGAGGCTGAAATCCCCCCTGTCCCCCCTTCGCAAAGGGGGGAACCCTGGGCCGATTTCATCGTAATGGAACTATGAACATTTCATCCACCTTCATATCGCGGCCGGTGGCCACCATCCTCCTCACGTTGGGACTGGTGATGGCGGGGATCATCTCCTTCCACCTGTTGCCGGTCTCGCCGCTTCCCCAGGTGGATTTCCCCACCATCTCGGTCCAGGCCGGACTGCCGGGGGCCGACCCGGAGACCATGGCGACCTCGGTGGCGGCCCCACTGGAGCGCCAGTTCGGCCGCATCGCCGGGGTCACCGAGATGACCTCCACCAGTAACCGCGGCTCCACCAGCATCACGCTGCAGTTCGACCTCAACCGCGACATCAACGGCGCCGCCCGCGACGTGCAGGGGGCCATCAACGCCGCCCGCGGCTTCCTCCCGGCCAACCTCCCCAACAACCCGACCTACCGGAAGGTGAACCCCTCGGATGCGCCGATCCTGATCATGGCGCTCACCTCGGACACCATCCCCAAGCCCAAGCTCTACGACGCCGCCTCGAGCATCCTGCAGCAGAAGCTCTCCCAGGTTAAAGGGGTGGGGCAGGTATTCGTCGGCGGAAGCTCGCTCCCGGCGGTCCGGGTGGAGTTGAACCCGCTGCAGTTAAACCGCTACGGCATCAGCCTCGAGAACGTCCGCGGCGCGATCTCCGCCACCAACGTCAACAAGCCGAAGGGCTCTCTCTCCTCCAAGGACCGCACCTGGGAGGTGGGGGCCAACGATCAGCTGAGGACCTCCCAGGATTACCTCCCGCTGGTGGTCAGCTACCGTAACGGCGCCGCCGTCCGGCTGGCCGACGTGGCCAACGTCCAGGATTCCATCGAGGACATCCGGACCACCGGCCTCGTGAACGGAAAGCCGTGCGTCATGGTGATTCTCTTCCGCCAGCCGGGGGCCAACATTATCGAGACGGTGGACAACGTCCGCGCCCTCATCCCCCAGCTGAAAGCCTCGCTCCCCGGCGCCATCGACCTCTCCGTGGTGGTCGACCGCACGCCGCCCATCCGCGGCTCGCTCCACGACGTCGGCGTCTCGCTGATCGTCTCCGGCATCCTGGTCATCGCGGTGGTCTTCTGGTTCCTCAGGAACGTGCGTGCCACGGTGATCCCGGCGGTGGCGGTGGCGGTCTCCATCATCGGCACCTTCCTCATCATGTACCTCTGCGGCTACTCGCTGGACAACCTGTCGCTGATGGCGCTCACCATCGCCACCGGCTTCGTGGTCGACGACGCGATCGTGGTCCTTGAGAACGTCACCCGCTACCGGGAAATGGGGCAAAGCCCCATGCAGGCGGCCTTGACCGGCAGCCGGGAGATCGCCTTCACCGTCCTCTCCATGAGCGTCTCGCTGGTCGCGGTCTTCATCCCCATCCTCCTCATGGGAGGGATGGTTGGCCGCCTCTTCCGGGAGTTCGCGGTCACCCTCTCGGCGGCCATCATGGTCTCCCTGCTGGTCTCCCTGACCTTGACGCCGATGATGTGCGCGAGGTTCCTCAAGCCCGAGGTCCCCCGCCAGCACGGCATCGTTTTCCGCAGCAGCGAAGCGATGTTCGAATGGATGCACGGCACCTACCGGCGGACTCTGCGTTGGGCCCTGAAGCACCATCGCATCACGCTGGCGGTGATGCTCACCACCCTGGTGGTCAACGGGTTCCTTTTCTACCTGGTCCCCAAGGGGTTCTTCCCCGAACAGGACACCGGGCGCCTCGCCGGCAGCATCCAGGCTGCCCAGGACATCTCCTTCCAGGCCATGAGCGAAAAGCTCAAGCAGGTGGTAGCCATCGTCAAGACCGACCCCGACGTCGATCACGTGGTCGGCTTTACCGGCGGGGGAGGGGGGGCCACCACCAACACGGCGCGCATGTTCATCTCGCTCAAGCCGTTCGATAAGCGCAAATCGACCGCCCAGCAGGTGATCAAGCGGCTCCGTCCCAAGCTTGCCTCGATTCCCGGCGCCCCCGCCTTTCTGCAACCGGTGCAGGACCTGAGGGTGGGGGGAAGGATCAGCAACGCCCTCTACCAGTACACGCTGCAGGGGAACAACCCGGCCGACCTCAACACGGCGGCCCAGAAGCTGGTGAGGAAATTCAGGACCGTTCCCCAGCTCGCCGACGTCTCCAGCGACCTGCAGGACCGCGGGCGGGAGGCGACCCTGGTGATCGACCGCCCCAGCGCGGCCCGGCTCGGGATCACCCCCCAGGTCATCGACAGCACCCTCTACGACGCCTTCGGGCAGCGGCAGGTTGCGATCAGCTACACCCTCTTGAACCAGTACCACGTGGTGATGGAGGTGGATCCGGCGTTCTGGCAGCGCCCGGAGACCCTGCGCGACATCTGGGTTCCGTCTGCCAACGGCACCCTGGTCCCGCTTGCCTCCTTCACCCATTTCGAGCCGTCGGCCTCGGCCCTGGCGGTCAACCACCAGGGGCAGTTCCCCTCCATCACCCTCTCCTTCAACCTCGCCCCCGGGGTCGCGCTGGGAGATGCGGTCAAGGCTATCGACCAGGCTCAGCGCGAGGCCGGCATCCCGGCCGGGGTGCGAGGGAGTTTTTCGGGGACCGCCCAGGCGTTCCAGGCCTCGCTTGCCAACGAGCCGCTGTTGATTCTGGCCGCTCTGATGACGGTCTACATCGTGCTCGGGATCCTCTACGAGAGCTACATGCATCCCTTCACCATCCTCTCCACGCTCCCCTCGGCCGGGGTGGGCGCGGCGCTCGCACTGATGCTCTTCAACACCGACCTGAGCCTGATCGCGATGATCGGCGTGATCCTCTTGATCGGCATCGTGAAGAAGAACGGGATCATGATGGTCGACTTCGCTATCACGGCGGAGCGGACCGGGGGAAAAGGTCCGGAGGAGGCCATCTACGAGGCGTGCATGCTCCGCTTCCGGCCGATCATGATGACCACCATGGCGGCGCTCTTCGGCGCCGTCCCGCTGGCGCTCGGGATGGGGGGGGGGGGAGAGTTGAGGCGCCCGCTCGGTATCTCCATCGTCGGGGGGCTCATCTTCAGCCAGGCGCTCACCCTCTACACGACGCCGGTGGTCTACCTCTACATGGACCGGCTGAGGATCTGGATCGACCGCAAGCGGGGGAAAAGCGCCTTGAGAAAACAGTACGAAGAGAGCCGGGCGCAGGTCACGCCGGACGGGGAATAACATGAGGATCGCTATCATGACGACATACAGCACCAGGTACCTGGTAACAGCAGTGGCTCTGGCCTCCTTTCTTTCCGCCTGCACGGTCGGCCCCAATTACGTAAAGCCGGAGCCGTTGCCGAACGAGCCGATGCCCACCGCCTTCAAGGAAGCGGCCGGATGGAAGGTCGCCACCCCCAAAGACGACGCCATCCCCCAGAAGTGGTGGGAGGCCTTCAACGACCCGGCGCTGGCCGCCCTCGAGGAGCAGGTCTCGGTCTCCAACCAGAACCTCAAGGCGGCCGAGGCCCAGGTGCGCCAGGCCAGGGCGCTGGTCCGGGAGGCGAAGGCCGGCTACTTCCCGACCGTCACCGCCGGACCGTCGATCACCACGGGCTCCAAGAGCAGCACCACCGGAACGAGCAAGGTCGTCACCGACTACTCGCTTCCCGCCGATCTGGCCTGGGAGGCCGACGTCTGGGGGCGGATCCGCCGCACGGTCGAAGCGAGCAGTGCCAACGCCCAGGCCACCGCGGCCGACCTGGCCGCCGCCCGCCTGAGTGCCCAGGCGCTGTTGGCTGAGGACTACTTCCTCCTCCGCAGCCAGGATGTCCAGAAGCAGTTGCTCGATGACACGGTGGCGAGCTACCAGCGGGCCCTCCAGCTGACCAAGAACCGTTACGCGAGCGGAGTGGCGGCGAAATCCGACGTGTTGCAGGCGGAAACCCAGCTGAAGACCACCCAGGCTGCGGCCATCGACCTGGCGGTGCAGCGGGCGCAACTCGAGCATGCCATCGCCCTCTTAATCGGCAAACCCGCCTCCGTCTTCTCGCTCCCGGTGGCCCCGATGGTGAGCCTGTTCCCGGACATCCCGCTGGGGCTTCCCTCCCGGCTTTTGGAAAGGAGGCCGGACATCGCCGGTGCCGAGCGGAGGATGGCCTCCGCCAATGCCCAGATCGGTATGGCCCAGGCCGCCTATTATCCTGACCTCCGCTTCTCCGCCTCGGCAGGCTTCGAGGCCCTGTCGCTGGCCAGCTGGTTCAACTGGCCGAGCCGTTTCTGGGCGGTGGGGGGAGCACTCACCGAGACCCTCTTCGACGGTGGGCTCAGAAAGGCCCAGACCGAAGCCGCCCGGGCAGCCTACGACGCCATGGTGGCCAACTACCGCCAGACGGTGCTGACCGGTTTCCAGGAGGTGGAGGACAACCTGGCCGCCCTGAGGATCCTGGCTGCTGAGGCCCAGGCCCAGGACGAGGCGGTGAAGGCCTCGCTGGAGACACTGGCCGTAGTTAACAACCAGTACCAGGCCGGGATCGTGAGCTACCTGAACGTCGTGGCGGCCCAGACCACGGCGCTCACCAACCAGCGGACCGCGGCGGAGATCCAGGCCCGCCGCCTGAACGCCACCGTCCTCCTGATCAAGGCGCTGGGAGGGGGCTGGGACGTCTCCTCGCTGTGAGATTAAGAGTTACTTGTCATCATCCACATAATGGGGTAGTATCCGTCGTCATGCCACGCCGCGCCCTCCGACATAATCTGGTCCTGAGCATACTCGTGCTTGCCCTCCTGGCGATGCTTCCCGGCTGCGGTGCCGACTGGTTCCCTGCCTACCACCGCCAGCCCACGACGCCGGATAACTTCTCCTTCGCGGAAAAGGACAACATCGCCCCGGGTACCACCGCCGTTTCCGATGCCATCACGGTCTCGGGTCTTACGGCGACCTCGAGCCCCGTCTCGATCAGCGGGCCGGCCCCCGACAGCATGTACATCGTCAACGGCGGCACCCCCACCAGTACGGCCGGCACGGTCAGCAACGGGGATACCGTTCAGGTCGCCCACACCGCGGCCAGCATCGCCGGAGGATATGCCCAGTCCACGCTGACCATCGGGAACGTCTCCGCCACCTTCACCAGCAGGGTCCAGCTGGTTGCCCTTTCCGCTTTCACCACCCGGCTCGCCGTCGGCACGCAGTTTCAGACCCGCACAACCGTTTCGAGCATCGACACCGCCACCGGTCACACCATTTCCATTGACGACTCGAACAAAACCGCCACCTTCGCCATTGCCGATGCCAACCTCAATCCTATCCAGCTCGTCGGGCAGGGGGGATCGCTTGTGGTGACCAACCTCAACAACCAGGTCATCCTGGTCCGCAAGGATGCCAGCAGCACAACCACCCTCACCATCGACGGCCTTCTCTTCCCAGTCACCCTCCCGGCCCAATAACCCCCGGAACCGCCCGGCCATTAAACCGGGATCCTCCCCGGCCCATTAAACCGGAATCCTCCCGTTCGCTGCTAACAATCTGGCCGCCCACGGTACCCTCGCCCCTTCAGGGGAGAGGGTGGCCTAAGGCCGGGTGAGGGAGGTTTTATCCCTGCCTGCCCGTGCCTACCCTGCCCCTCTCCTCCAATGCTCCCCCTTGCCAGCCTCATTGCCTCGTTTGACTTCCCCGGTCCCTGTGTTATCTAATATTAGTCGATCTTAATAAATGGAGGTGGGCCGTATGACCAAGCTCAAGCTGATGGCGTTTGGATGCCTGTCGGTTGTGTCGCTCCTCCTTCCGGCCGTCGCGCTGGCGGACGACCAGCCGGCCGAGTCGGTTCCCCTGGAGAAGGCCCAGGAGATGAAGGAGATGCCGGTTTTGACCGGCGATCAGTGGCAGACCTTTTCCCAGGAGAGCAAGCTCGCCTTTGTCTGGGGAATCGGTCACGTGGTGACGGTGGAACAGCACGTGGTGGAGCGCCATCCCGAGCTCAAAAGGGAAGACTTCACCGAGAAGCTGTCCGAGGGGCTCAAGGGGATCCCGATGGTGGCCATCGTCCAGCAGATCGACGACTTCTACCGGTACAACCCGGAAGACGCCGACCTGCCGGTCATGAGGGTGATCTGGCGGCAGATCGTGAAACCGAAGCTCACCACCGGTATCGCGGGGCGTCCGCTGCAGGACAACGAGCATTAGGAACCGGTGCGACCGGTCAAGGAGGATGTCCATGAGGTCGATCGCTATCGTCATCGTCATGTTGCTGGGAGTCACGCTCTCCGGCTGTGTCGGGATGAGCCCCCGCCAGCAGGGGGTCCTCAGTGGTGGAGCCATCGGTGCGGGCGGCGGCGCGCTGCTGGGCGGCATCTCCGGGGGAAGCCCCGCGGTTGGGGCGGTCCTGGGTGGTGCCGCCGGAGCCCTTACCGGGTACATACTCGGCGACCCCGGCCGGGGGCGCGGGTACGAACGCCACCATCGGAAGGGGTACTAGATTCATGGTAGAGAGGGTATTATGAAGGGGACAATGTATGAAGAGGAGGGAAACGGAAGCAGTTGAACACGTAGCGTGGCGGAGCAAAGCTAAAAGGAGGTTTGATCATGAAGATTGCGAGAGTCCTCTGTCTGGCCGTGGCTACTCTGCTGTTCACCTCTGTGTACGCCACCGCAGCCTTTACCAGAAACGAGGTCAAAGATGTACGGGACTCGGCTGAAGTCCTGCAGGAGATCATGCGCATACCGGAAAAAGGGATCCCCCCGGCACTGTTGAGGGACGCCAAGGCGGTGGTGATCATTCCCGACACCATCAAGGGGGCCTTCATCGTCGGTGGGCGTCATGGCACCGGCGTGGCGCTGGTACGCCAGGAGAATGGGAAATGGAGCGACCCGCTGTTCGTGAGCATTTCCGGCGCGAGCTTCGGCTGGCAGATCGGCGGCAAGGCTACCGACTTGGTGCTGGTATTCAAATCGATGAAAGGGGTGGAAGGGCTTCTCAAGGGTAAGTTCACCTTGGGTGCCGACGCCTCGATCGCGGCGGGACCGGTGGGGCGTTCCGCCGAGGCGGCCACCGACGTGATGCTGAAATCGGAGATCCTCTCCTACTCGCGTAGCCGCGGTTTCTTCGGCGGGGTTTCGCTGGAAGGTGCCGCCTTGCTGGTGAGCCAGGATGCCAACGAGAAGTATTACGGGAAGCTGGTGAGCTCCCGCGATATCCTCGACGGTATGGGAGGTAAGAAACGCCCCGAGACCCGGCGGCTGCAGGATCTTCTCTACCGCTACTCCGAGATGAGATAAGGCTGGCCTGACATCGGGCCTGTTCCGACACGTGCCCAGGTTACGGCCTGGGCATGTTTCTTTTCCAAAATATCCCTTGCCTGGCAATGCCTGCATGTGCTAGAGGAGTTGGCATCTCTCAGGGATCGGTTCTGCAATGACGCAATCAACCCAATCATCCATCCCGCCTAGACGGCACCTTAATCCGTTGATCTCTCTTTCGGCGGCAGCCGTGATCTTCGTTTCGGCGGCGACTTTCGCCACTGCCCAGACCGGCGGCAAGGACGCCGTGCGCCAGGGGGGGGCCGGACGCCCTGTCAACGCATCCCTGCGCCTGAACCCGATAGTCGCCGAGTTCGACTTGCTCGCCGAGGGGGCCGACGAGATCTTCCAGCTTGCCCTGAACGGGAAGATGGAGAGGGTCCCCAAGAAGTTTGAGGCGCTCAAAAAGAGCACCTCCTCCTTCCCGTCCGTGACCGACGACTCCGGCACCCTCCTCCTTCCCCGGCTCAACCGGACCATGGCGGATCTCGAACTGGCGGTGAACGCCAAAGACCGCCTCGACACCATGCGTTACGCCAACCGCCTCACCCTGATCGCCGCCACCGTCCAGGTACCCTACAAGCCGCCGACCCCGACGGAGGTGCTGGTCCTCGACTACAACGCCCGGGAGCTGGAGATCTGGTCCGAGCTAAGGCGTTCCGAGAAGCTCTCCAACATCGTCATCCGGATGCACCTTGCCTGGCAGACCCTGATGCCCAAGCTGCTGGACCACAATGCCAGCCGCGAGCTCAAGCGTTTCTCCGAGTTGATGGGGCGCCTGGAGGTTGCCAAGGTTCCCGAGGAGTACGCGAAGGTTTCCCGCCAGATTCTCGTCGAGCTGGCCGCCATCAGGCAGGTTTTCACCAGGCCAGCCAAGTAGTTCCCTCCGCCACGTTTCCCGATTTCCTGCTTCCTCTAAAGTCTTAAGTAATCCCTCCGCCTGCCGACAAGCTAATGAGGCCGTGTCCGCTCCCTCCGGGGGCCGCAAACGGTCATCCTTGAAGGAAGGTACATGATCCTCCGTAGCCCTCTGCACCCCCATCGACCCCTGGCAGCTCCCGATGACTGCTCACGTTCTGCTGCGCGCCGTCGCCCGTCCAGGGAAGGGGGGAGGCCGTGGCGCCTCCTGCTTCTGGTCTGCCTGCTGGGATCTTCCATCTGGCTGGCCTCGCCCTCCGCGGCCCGGTCAGGGGCCGGCGAATACCAGCTCAAGGCGGCCTTCCTCTACAACTTCCTTAAATTCGTCGATCGCCCCGCCGAGGCAGTCACCTCCCCCACCACCATCTGCATCGGGATCCTCGGAAGGGACCCCTTCGAGGATGCCCTGGATTCCCTGAAAGGAAAGCTCGCCAAGGGGAGGCGGGTGGTGGTGCTCCGCGTGCGGAGCGTGGAGGAGGCGAGATCGTGCGACCTCCTCTTCGTCAGTGCCTCCGAAAAGGGGCGCCTCTCCCATCTCCTCAAGCAGGCGAATACCCTGCACCTCCTCACCGTCGCTGACCAGCAAGGGTTCTGCGAAGCGGGGGGTATGATCAACCTGGTCACCGTCAACAACCGGATCGCTTTCGACGTCAATCTCGCGGCAGCCAACCGCGCACGGCTGAAGATCAGCTCGCAGCTTTTGCGGCTGGCCCACAGCGTGCTGGAATAGGTGGCCCAGACGATGACCAGATTCCGCGATCTCACCATACGCCGTAAGCTGATAGCGATCCTGCTCCTCACCAACGCCATCGTGTTGGCGCTGGTCGTGGCCGCCTTCGTGGTCAACGAGGCGGCCACCTTCCGGACCGGGATGCGGGGAGAGTTGACGGCGCTCGCCGAGATCCTGGGCAACAACAGCTCCGCCGCGGTGGCCTTCAATGACGGCACCGCCGCCACCGGGATGCTGGCCGGGCTGCGCGCCAAGCCTGCGGTGATGGCGGCCTTCGTGGTCGATGCCGGCGGCATGGTGCTGGCGAGTTACCTGGGGCACGGGGTGACGCTTTCCCAGGTCCCCTTCATCGTGCAAGGGGCGGCCGGTGCCAGGGTGGACAGCCAGCGCCTGCAGAGGGAGGTGGCCCGGACCGCCAATCCGCTGCTGCTGCAACGCCACCTCTTCGTCGACTCACCGATCGTGCTGGACGGCCAGCAGGTCGGGCGGGTGGTGATCCAGTCGGACAGCCGCGAGCTCACCGCCCGCCTGGAGGTCTTCCTGTCGCTGGTGGCTGCGGTCACCTTGGGGGGATTCCTGCTGGTGTACCTTCTCGCCTCCCGGCTGCAGCGGGTGATCTCCGAGCCGATCGACCACCTGGTGGAGGTCATGAAGAAGGTATCCCGCGAGAAGGACTACGCGATGCGCGCCGAGAAGGGGAGCGATGACGAGCTTGGGGCGCTGGTGGAGTGCTTCAACGACATGCTGGACCAGATCCAGCAGCGCGACCAGCGGCTCGAGACCTACAGCGGCGAGCTGGAGGGGGTGGTCAGGCGCCGGACCGCCGAATTGAGCGACGCCAACCAGGTTCTCAGCCACGCGGTCGAGGAACTCAGGGAAGCCAAGGAGGCGGCGGAGGCGGCCAGCGTGGCCAAGTCCCAGTTCCTGGCCAACATGAGCCACGAGATCCGCACCCCGATGAACGGCGTGCTCGGGATGGTGTCGCTGCTCCTCGAGTCGGGACTTACCGCCGAGCAGCGTAATTTCGCGGAAGCGGTGCAGGGCTCCGGGGAATCGCTTCTCTCCATCATCAACAACATCCTCGATTTCTCGAAGATAGAGGCGGGGCGGTTGGAGCTCGAGGTGACCAGCTTCCGGCTCGGTGAGCTGGTTTGCGAGGTGAGAGAGATGCTGGCCCCGCTGGCCATGAGGAAGGGGCTCGAGATATCCCTCGTCTGCGGCCCGGCAATCCCGCTGTACCTGGAGGGTGACCCGGTCCGCCTGCGCCAAGTGCTGGTCAACCTGCTGGCCAACGCCATCAAGTTCACCTCGGAGGGGGAGGTCCAACTGAGGATCGAACTCGCCGAGGAGCAGGGGGAACGGGTGCAGGTGATCTTCGAGGTGCGCGACACCGGCATCGGGATCACCCCGGAGGCGCAGCAGCGGATTTTCGACTCCTTCTCCCAGGCGGACAACTCCACCACCCGCAATTTCGGCGGGACCGGGCTTGGCCTTGCCATCGCGAAGCAGCTGGTCGCCCTTATGGGGGGCGATCTGCAGGTCGAGAGCGAGCCGGGAAAAGGCTCGACCTTCCGGTTCGCCGCCGGGTTCGCCAAATCGACGGCGGATGCCGCCAACGCTGCCGTCTCCTCTTCCCTCGCCCCCGAGCCGGGCGCCGGTTCGTTCTTTACCGCCTCCATCCTGGTGGCCGAGGACAACACGGTCAACCAGGAGGTGGCGCGCCATCTCCTCAGGATGCTCGGCTGCCGGGTGGAAATCGCATCCAACGGTGCCGAGGCGGTCGAGGCGGCAGCCCACGGCGGAATCGACCTGATCTTCATGGACTGCCAGATGCCGGTCATGGACGGCTTCACCGCATGCGGTGTCCTCCGGGAGCGGGAACGTGAGCGGGGAGCGGGACGGCTGCCCATCGTGGCTCTCACTGCCAATGCCATCGCCGGCGACCGTGAGCGCTGTCTCGAGGCCGGCATGGACGATTACCTGTCCAAGCCCTTCACTATCGGCCAGCTGCGCGGGGCCCTGCTGCGCTGGCTTCCGGATCTGGAGATGCCGGTGGAGGCGCCGAAGGGGAGCGTTGCGGGCCATGGCGCCGGGTTGCGGACCGGCGTTGAAACAAGTGGGACTGGCGTTGAAACGAGTGGGACTGGCGTTGACAGCGGAGTAGTTGGTACCGGCCACGATGACGGTGAGGCGGATCGCGATATTTTCGACGTGGCAGGGTTCCTCGAGCGGGTGGGGGACGCAAGCTACCTGGAGATGTTTGTCGAGAAATTCATCGAGAGTGCCGGAGGCGTTCTTGAGGAGATGGCACCTACCGTGAGGCGCCGGGAATGTGAGGAGGTCCGCCGGCCGGCCCACAGCCTGAAGGGGGCGGCGGCGAGCATGGGGGCCGAAAGGATGCGGGAGTTGGCAACCAGGCTGGAGGCGGAGGCCAATGCGGGTGACGTTAGCAACTTTGCCGTTCTCTTCGCGGATCTGTGGGACGCCTTCCGCGCCTTCTGCGACCGGGCCCCGGAAATCGCCCGCCGTTACGGGAGCGGCGGCGGATCGGGCACCCGGCGGCTGTCGTCCGTGGAGGAGAAGCCGAGGCGGCTCACTTCCTCCTGAAGCTCGACGCCGGTGGCGGAGAGCACTCGCTCTTTGACCAGACGGGCCAGTTGCACCACTTCCGCCGCGGTGGCCCCGCCGGTATTGATCAGGTAATTGGCATGCTGGTGGCTGACTGCGGCGCCTCCCACCGCGGTGCTCCTCAGTCCCGCCCGGTCGATCAGCCAGCCGGCCGGCACCCTCCCGTCCCGGCAGCGCACCTGCTGCTCCTTCTCGAAACGTTCCACCAAAAGCGGGTCGCTCACCACCGGATTCATGAAGAAGGAACCCACGCTCCGCTCGCACTGGAGGTTACGGGCCGCCCGCTTGGCCAGGGTGGTCTCCACCCGTTCCCCGATCTCGGTCGGCTTCCCGGGAGTCAGTTCCAATAGGGCAGAGACGACCACGAGGCCACCGCTCTCCTTGAAGCGGCTGTTGCGGTAGCGGAACCCGCAGGACGCCGTCTCCCGCTCCTCGGTTTCGAGGGTAGCGGTATTGAGCACCCTGACGCGGCGGCAGAGCTCGCCGATGTTGGCACCGTATGCCCCGGCGTTCCCCCGGACCGCCCCGCCGACCTGTCCCGGAATACCGGCCAAAGGCTCCAGCCCGGAGAGGCCGTGGGCCGTGCAAGCGCGGACAAGGTCCATCAGTTCGACCCCTGCCTCGACCTCGACCTGCACCCCCTGGAAATCCATTCCCGCCAGCGACATTTTCACCACCATCCCCGGAAAGCCGTCGTCGTGCACGAGAACGTTGCTCCCGCCCCCGAGGATGGCGAAGGGGACCCTCTCACGCTTTGCGAAGAGAAGCGCCTCCCGGAGCCCCTCCACGTCGGTTGCGGTGGCAAAATAGCGCGCCGGGCCGCCGATCTCGAAGGTGGTGTAGGGAGCGAGCGGGACGTTTTCCTGAATGTCGATCATTGAGTGGTCCTTGCAGTGCGGGAATTGCCGATGCTGTTACTACAATGATACCGGATTTGCAAGGGGGGAGTCCGAAAGGTTGCGGGATGGGGAGACGAGCCCTCCCCCGGCCCGCCGCCCATTCAGGCTAGCCGACGGCCGGGGACGGAGGGCCATTTACAGCCTGAAGCGCTGCACCACCTCTTGCATCCCGCCGGAGAGGGCGGAGAGGCGCGAGGAGGCGGAAGAGATCTCCCGCGAGCTGTTGGCGCTGATCTGGGCGGTATCGGAGATCTGCTGGATATTGCCGGCGATCTCCCTGGTGGACATGGTCTGCTCTTCGGCGGCGGTGGCGATGCGGCTGATCTGGCCGGTCACGTCGTTGATCTGCTGGAGGATCTCTTCAAGCGCCTTGCCGGAGCGGGCCGACTCGCCGGTTCCCCGTTCCACCTCGACCACCCCTTCCTCCATCGCCTGGACCGCCTGCCTGGTTTCCTGCTGAATGCTCTTGATCATCTCCCCGATCTCGCGGGTGGCCTTGGTGGTCCTTTCCGCAAGCGCCCGCACCTCGTCGGCCACCACTGCAAATCCGCGCCCCTGCTCGCCCGCGCGGGCCGCCTCGATCGCCGCGTTGAGGGCGAGGAGGTTGGTCTGGTCGGCGATGTCCTCGATGGTGGCGACGATCTCCCCGATCTGGTCGCTGCGGGTCCCGAGGCTCCCCACCAGCCCGGCGGAGTTTCTCACCTTCTGGGCGATGCGGTCCATCCCCTGCACGATCTCCCTCACGATTTCGGAGCCGTTGCGGGCGGAGCTGCTGGCTTGCTGGGAGCTTTCCGCCGCATGGTGGCAATTGAGCGCGATATCGGAGCTGGTGGCCGACATCCGGGCGCTGGCGGAGGCGACCGTTTCGGTCTGCTGCATGACGTCCTGGGCACCCTCCGCCGTTCTCCCCGCGGTGTCGTGGAGCGCGGCTGCGGAGGCGGAGACATCCACCGCGCTCTCCTTGACCTTCTCCATGACGTCCCGCAGTCCCTCCACCATCCGGCGCATCGCTTCGTAGATCCCGGTCTTTCCCTCGTCAAGCCGCACGGTGAGGTTCCCCGCGGCCACCTCGGCGGCGATCTGCTCCAACTCGGCCGGTTCGGTTCCGATGTGGGAAATGAGCTGGCGCACCACCTTTACCGCTGCCACGCAGATCAGCGTCAGGATGACCGCGGTAAGGCCGACGATGAGGAGGATCCCTTTGATGAGCTCGCCGCGGTCTGCCTCCAGCCCCTTGCCTACCATGGCCTGCAGGTCGTCCACGTAGTTGCCGGTCCCCACCACCCAGTCGAAGGGGGCGAAGTAAAGGGAATAGCTCCGCTTGGGAAGCGCGGTCAAGGTGCCGGGGCGGGGGAAGCGGTACTCGGTGAAGCCTCCCTCCGGCTTCTTCCCGTTGTTGATGATCTCCTGGATGAAAAGCTTGCCGTCGGAGTCCTTGGCGTTCAGGCGGTTCTTACCCTCGGCGTCCTTCCCGAGGTAGACCACGTTGGTGCCGTCCGAGGTGTCGGCCCAGAAATACCCGTCCTCGCCGTACTTGAGCCTTCTCAGGAGGTCGGCACCCTGGCGCTTGGCCTCCTCCAGGGTCGTCTCCCCCTGCTGCTGGCGGTCGCTTATCGCCTGGAGCATGCTCACCGCGGTCTGCACCTCGGCCTTGATCCGGTTGTCGGAGTCCTGGAAGAGGACCTTCTTGTAGGATTGGGCGGATCGCGTGTAGGTCTGCTGGAACTTCTTGAGCGCCACCGCACCGGTCGGGGCACCCAGCGCACAGCAGCTGCCGATCACCAGCAACAGGACCTTGGTCTGAAAGCTCAAACGGGAAAGAAGCATCGTTGCCTCCCGGGAAAAAATTCTATCCTTCATTATCTTTCGTATCGGCCGGCGCTCATGAAAGTTTAGCGGTTGCCGGCTATCAGTCTTGATTTTCCCGGGGAGGGGCGAATCCGGGCCGGGAAAGGGAAGGTGGGGAAGGTGGGGAAGGTGGGGAAGGTGGGGAAGGTGGGGAAGGTGGGGAAGGTGGGGAAGGTGGGGAACGTGGGGAAGGTGGGGAACGTGGGGAACGTGGGGAACGTGGGGAAGGGCCGGGGCGGAAAGGCAGGGGTGGCACCCGGTGCCAGCGGGCGGGAGAGGAAATAAAAGTGCTCCGCGCTAAAGTCCGGAGGAGCGGTGGCGATAAGGATCTCAAGTTGACGGAGCTTTTGGACATGATGCGGATCGCGCAGAAGGCGGATTGCCGCTACCGTAGAGAGCGGTGCGGCCGGGCGCGAGAACTGCGTTTTCCCGGGC
Source organism: Geomonas sp. Red32 (assembly GCF_023652955.1). Lineage (GTDB taxonomy): Bacteria > Desulfobacterota > Desulfuromonadia > Geobacterales > Geobacteraceae > Geomonas. The sequence continues at coordinate 191,131 of NZ_JAKLOY010000003.1, forward strand.
ACCTTGTCCCTACCTTCCGGAGACGTGTCCTGACGCGGCCGATACCGCAGGACGAAAAAAGGCACCTGTCGTTTCATTTAACGGCAGGTGCCTGTTTTTTTTCGGCTCGGCTCGGCCCCCCCTGATGGTTGAGCGCCTCTTTCGAAGGGGCCTCCGATCTCCTGCCCCCTCACGCGAGCGTTACTGGTAGAGCAGGTACTTCCGGCGCAGCTCCAGGAACTTCTGGTCTCCCTCCGCCCACTTGGCCACGATGGCGGGGGCCGCCAGGCCGGCCTCGATGCCGCTCCTCACCTCGGTAGAGCCCGACATGTCGTCGATCCCCCCATGGAAGAAGACTTTGCGGGCCGGTTCCTTCACCGCCCCGTAGAGCCCCGCCAGCAGCGCGATCCCGCTCTCCACCGGCAGTACGCTGTGGTAGTCGGTAATCACCAGCCTCACCCCGGAAATCTCGCGGTTCTTGTACTTGGGAGCGCTCGACACTCCCGGCATGCTCACCGGCTTGAAACGGACCGGCTCGAAATGGAGCCCCGGGAGCCCCTCGCCGTTGAGTTTGGTTGCCAGGGCCTGGCCGTCGATCTCCGGCCACCCCGCCAGCCTGAACGGCTCGGTGCTGCCACGCCCCTCCGATGCACTGGTTCCCTCCAGCAGTCCGGTGCCGGGGTAAAGGAGCGCCGAATCGAAGCTCGCCAGGTTGGGGCTGGTGGCTATCCAGGGAAGCCCGGTATCCGGCCAGCGCATCGACCGCTCCCATCCCTGGATGCGGACCACCGACAGGTCGAGGTTGGCCAGCCCCGGCAGCAATCCCTCTCCCTTGATGAGTAAGGCGAGCTCGCCTACCGTGAGGCCGTGGACCTCGGGTATCGGGTAGAGCGAGGTGAAGGTGGCCGGGAGCTTGTCGCGGACGAAGCCGGCCACGTAGTTCCCCCCGAGCGGGTTGGGGCGGTCGAGCACCATGAAAGGGACCCCCGCCTCGGCGGCGGCCTGCATCACGTATCCCATGGTGGAGATGTAGGTGTAGAAGCGGACGCCGACGTCCTGGATATCGAACACCACCAGGTCGAGCCCCTTGAGGTCCTCCGGGTTCGGCTTTTTGCTCGCGCCGTAGAGGCTTTTGACCGGGACGCCGTGGTAGGTGCCGTTGTCGAGGCGCGCGCCATCCTCGGCCCGTCCCTCCAGGCCGTGCTCGGGGGTGAAGATCACCGCCGGCATGACACCCTTGCGTCCCATCAGCTCCAGGACGTGTACCCCCTCCACGATGGCGGAATGATTGGTGACCAGGGCGAAGCGCTTCCCCTTGAGGGGCTGGAAGCCCTCCTCGTACAGGAGCAGGTCGCCGGGCTTGACCGTTTCGGCAGCGGACAGCCCAGGGGCGGCCATGAGCAGCAGGATGAGCAACAGAGGGATTAACGAGAGGTGACGCAACACGGGGACCGCCTTGATCGAAGCTGTAATCGAGCAGCACGTTACGCTTAACGTATCGGATGCGCAACGATTTACTTGAAGGGGATGATAGTTTCTGGTCCTGGATCGGGAACGGGAGGAGGGACTGTCAGAGGCAATCTGTGACACTGTTTGAAAAAAATCAAGATAAGCCTTGTCCAATTATAATTGTTCAAGTAAGATTGCTGAACTTCTGTCATTGCCTTTCTATGCAAAGGAGGGTGGTATGAAACGTGTGCTCCTGATCGCCGTGCTCTTGCTCGCGGGTGCCGGTATCGTCTGGGGAGCGGGGACTAAGAGGAAAAAGCCCCTTCCCTATGACTTCGGAAGCGTCTCCATCAGCAACTACTCCCAGCAGGCGGGGATGGCCCCGGTCCGGTTCGACCACTGGGTACACCGTAAGAATTACACCTGCCGCCTCTGTCACGTCGACATCGGTTTCGGCATGACCGCCAACTCCACCAAGATCCGCGCCGCCGACAACATGAAGGGATACTTCTGCGGGACCTGCCATAACGGGGTGACCACCTTCAAAAAGAGCAGGATCTTCGCCTCTTGCGCCACCAGCTACTCCCAGGACGACCTTAAAAGGTGCGGCAGATGCCACCAGGTGGACCGCGACCCTGCCCTCCAGGAATCCTTCGAGACCTTCGCCGCCACCATGCCGCGTGAGATCCTCGGTAACGGGATCAATTGGAGCAAGGCCGAGGAGACCGGGCTGCTCAAGCCGATCGACCGGCTGGAGGGGGTCTCCCTCAAACCGGCGGCCATGAAGGTCCAGGACGATTTCGCCCTCAAGGCGAAGATCGACGGCATGCCGGACATCATCTTCTCCCATGCCCGGCACACCGTCTGGAACGGCTGTGAGCTCTGCCATCCCGACATCTTCGTCGGCGTCAAGCGGGGGGCCACCAAGTATTCCATGATCGAGCTTTTCGAAGGGAAGTACTGCGGCGTCTGTCACGACAAGGTCGCCTTCCCGCAGACAGAGTGCAAGCGCTGCCATGCGAAACCGGTCTAGGGGAAGCTTCCTCGCGAGAGGATCGCGGTCTAGGGGAACCCTTCTCGCAAGAGGATCGGTCGTGGTGGCGGCGGTCTCGCTGGGGCTGCTCGTCCTGGTAGGCCGCCCGGCCGAGGTCGGGGCGGAGCCCGCCTGGATGCCGGCCTTCGAGGAGACCTGCAGCAAGACCAGCGTGGGGATGAGCCTGACGGTGCCGGAGTTGACGGCTTTGCTGGAGAAGTGTACGGAGCTCGAGAAGTCGATTCAGGCCGAAGAGGAAACGGCCCGCAAGGTCTACCTGAAGAGGTTGCAGCTTTGCCGGAACCTTTTCGCCTATCTCCTCGACTACAAGAAGAACCAGCAGCCGGCCAAAGAGTGACATCCACCCCGCAGCGTCGGGGATCGAGCCTGGAGTCCGGAAGGTGGGACATGGATAGAGGAGCGGGGAGGGGCGTGAGCAGGATCGCGGGAGGGACGCTGCCTCTCCTTTTTCTGCTGATGCTCCTCGTGCCGGAGGTACATGCGCTGGACCGCGAAGAGTTCGGCCGGGTCCTCGCCACCATCCCTCCCAACGGCGCGTACTGGGAGTACGGCAACGTCACCATGCCGCACCGGTCGCGCAAGGCCGGGAAGGCTCCGGTCATCTTTCCGCACTGGGCGCACCGGCGTTACTACACCTGCCGGGTCTGCCATCTGGAGCTGGGAATCAGCATGCGGCAGTGGGAGACCGGGATCACCATGCGCCGCAATTGGAAGGGGGAGTTCTGCGGAGCCTGCCATGACGGGACGGTCGCCTTTTCCGTCGCTCCGGGCCCCAAGCAGGAGTGCCACCGTTGCCACCTCCCCAACCCGGAACTGCTCAAGGATAAGTTTGACGCCATCAACGGCCTCCCCCCGGCCTCCTTCGGCAACGGCATAGACTGGGCGGCGGCCTTGAGGGAGGGGGCCATCACCCCGATCAACTCCTTCGACGGAACGCCCCCCGATCTCCACGTCCCCGAAAAGCTCAGCAAGCCGCTCAAGCTCGGTACCAACTCCCCCCGCAGCGACGTCCTCTTCTCACACGCCGATCACTTCGCAGAGCTCGACTGCTCGAGCTGCCACCCCGACCTCTTCAACATCAAGCGGAAATCCACCGTCTCCTTCACCATGGAAAGCAACATCTATGGAAGCTTCTGCGGCGCCTGCCATATGCAGGTGGCCTTTCCGATGAACGACTGCCGCCGCTGTCACAAGAAGATGAGTAACCACTAGAACAAGTTCTATGTTCTCTGCAGTGGAATCTATGTGCTGTTGACGTAGAACCTAGAACTTGTTGTTTATGAGCGCGGCATAGATGCGGGCTGCGGCGAGGACCTCGGCGAAATCGACCTGTTCGCCGGGTGTGTGGCAGATTTCCAGCGCGCCGGGCCCCAGGATGATCGGGCGGCAGCCGGCGGCGAAGAAGAGGTTCCCATCGGAGTGGGAACGGAAGGCGTCGAACTTGAGGGGGAGACCGAGCCGCCGGTAGATTCCGGAGACGGCGGAGGCGACCGGATTATCGGTCCCTAGGCGGTAGCCGCGGGAGGCGAAGTTGAAATCGACGCTGAGGTCGAGCCCCGGGATATGGCGCTCCGCCTCGGCTGCCATCTGGCGGATCGCCTCCTGCACGGATTCCGGGTCGCGGTCGGGGGGAAGGTGGAGATCGATCCACGCCTCGCAGCGGTCGGGTACCACGAACCCCTTGCGGGAGGAGTGCATCTCGCGGACGGAGTAGACGATCTCGGTCTGTTCCCGCCGGAAGAGCGGATTGCGCCCCAGGTGGAGCAGGACCCTCAGCATGGATTCCACCGCGTTGTGCCCCAACTCGGGAAGCGACGAGTGGCTCTTCACCCCCTGGGTCACGAACCCCGCCTCCAGGTAGCCGTAGTGGGCGAAGCAGGCGGCCAGGCCGGTCGGCTCGCCGATCACCGCCCAGGGGGCCGAGCACTCGTCCAGAAAGCGCATGCTCCCGTCGCCGTTCTCCTCCTCCCCGACCACCAGCAGCAGCCCCACCGGCGGGCGCTCCGCCTCGGGGAGCACTTCCGCTACGGCGAGCCACGCTTCGATCATGGCCGCGCACCCCCCCTTCATGTCGGCGCTCCCCAGCCCGTGAATGATCCCCCCCTCCTCGCGGGCCGCCACCTCCTCCAGGTCCCAGGCCGGGACCGAGTCCACATGCCCCACCAGGTACAGCTGCGGCTCTCCCTTCCCCATGGTGACCCTGAGGTTGTAGCGCTCCTCCTCGACCTCCTGGCGCTCCACGGCGAATCCTGCCCGGGTCAGCAGCTCTTCCAGGTAGAGCTGGATATCCTCCTCCTTGCCGGAAGGGGAGTAGATGTCGATCAGCTCCAAAAGTGTCCGCCTGAGCCTTTCGGGATCGACTGCCGCCACGATTTTGTCCAGGTCGCCGCTCATGGTTTTTTCCCCGTTTTCTTCTTGTGCCGTCGGGAGAGGTTCAAGGTCATGTAGACGTGCTGCTGGATGTTGTCGAAACCGTGTTTTTCGAAAAAGCCGATCGCCGCCTCGTTGTCGGCGGAGGTGTCGATGATGATCATCCGGACCCCCTGCTCCTTGAAGCGCCGTTTCAGTTCCTTGAAGAGGCGGGCCCCCACCTGCATCTTCTGGATGTCGGGGCGCACCGCGAGCCAGACGAGGTAGCCGTACTTCCAGGGGGAATGCTGCTTCTTCACCGTCGTCCCGAGCGCGAATCCCACCAGCCGCTCCTCGTGCTCGGCCACCAGGCAAAGTTCGCTGTCGGAGTTGAAGAGGGTGGTGATCTCGTACTCGTCCCACGTCCGGTACAGGTTCTTGGAGTACTCGGCGGTGAAAAGCTCCTCGCCGATGTGGAACACCTCGGGGAGGTCGTCGATAATCATTTCTCGTATGCGGGGGGATTCTGCGGGGGGGCTGCCCAATTCGCTCATTCTTGTTCTCCGGCTACCATGCTTGAATCCCCTAAAGTATAGCAGGCATTAGCGAGAGTTCTTAGACTCGATTGGTATACGGTCACATGAGAGGGGGGCTTATGGCGGGAACGCCGCCGGTTCCCCTACGGTTTTCGGGAAAGATGGTAAAATTCTTGGAATGAAATCGGCGGATTTGCCGCCTTCTGTCATCCCCCCAGGAGAACCTACCCGTCATGCCACCATTGTCACCACGTAAGGGATGGCTGCTCGCCATGCTCATCGCCCTCTCCCTGGCGGCTCCGGCCCTGGCCCTGGCCGATCCGGTCGAGGTCGAGGTGAACGGGGTGACCGATGACGCCCTCAAAAACGTGGAGCAGGCCCTGATCCTTCCCTACGGCCTGGTGCGGGAGGGGAAGGTGGACCGCCTCTGGCTCGACCGCTTCGCCAAGCAGGCCGGCGAGAAGGTCCGGCTGGCCCTGGAGCCGTTCGGCTACTACCATTCCCAGGTTTCCACCGATATCCGGGAGACGGGAAAAGAGGAGTACCGGTTGCGGGTAGACGTGGTCCCGGGCCCTGCCGTGCGGATCACCGCGGTGACGGTTGCCGTGACCGGGGCGGGGAAGGATCAGCGCGAGATCGAGGAGCTGGTCAGGACCTTCCCGCTGCACCCGGGGGACATCCTCCTGCAGACCCTCTACGAACGGGAGAAGAGCGCCCTGAAGGCCCGCGCCGTGGGGCTTGGCTACCTGGATGCCGACTTCACCCGCCACGAGATCCGCATCGCCCCCGGGGAAGTCACGGCCACCATTACCCTTGTCCTGGAAACCGGCGAACGCTACCGGTTCGGGGAGGCCACCATCGAGGGGGGGACCGAATTCCCCGAGCCTTACCTGCGGCGGTTCATCGCCTTCCAGCGGGGCGAGCTCTTCTCCTTCGCCAAGATCGGCGAGACCCAGCTGAACTTCTCCAACTCCGAGCGCTTCAAGGAGGTGCTGATCACCCCGGAAAAGGAGAAGGGCAAGAACCACGAGGTCCCCGTCCTGGTCAAGCTGGTGAGCGCCCCGAGGCGCTCCATCCGCCCCGGCATCGGTTACGGCACCGATACCGGCGGGAGATTCTCCGTGCATTACCGCGACCTGAACCTCTTCCACAGGGGGCAGGACTTCGACTCCACCCTCTACGCGGCCCAGAATCTCCAGGGCTTCGCCGCCCGCTACACGATCCCGAGCGCCCGCGACATCAAGGGGTCCAAGGCCTTTCTCCTCAACCTCCAGCAGGAGGATGTCACCTCATACGTGAGCCAGCTGGCCGCCCTGGAGTTTGATTACAACCACAGCCTCGGGAAGGGGGAGCTCGCCACCCCCTACATCAGGCTCCAGGAAGAGAGGTACACCATCGCCGGGGTGACTTCCGGGTCCCGCCTGGTGCTCCCCGGCTTCCGCTTCACCCGCGAGCGTTTCGACAACCTCATCCGCCCGACCACGGGGTACCGCTATGCACTCGATCTCAGGGGAGCCCATCCCTACTTCGGCTCGGACTCGGCCCTGGTCCAGTTCATCGCCGACGGCAACGCCGTGCTCCCGCTCCCCTGGCGGCTCTCCCTCCACGTGAAGAGCCGGGTGGGGCTCAGCATGCTGGCCGACCCGCTGGCCGACTTCCCCCCCTCGATCCGCTTCTTCGCCGGCGGCGACCAGAGCGTGCGGGGCTATTCCTACCAGAGCCTCGGGCCCAAGAACGCCCAGGGGGAGGTGGTGGGGGGACGGGACCTGGTGACCGGGACGGTGGAGCTCGAGCGCGCCCTCTTCGAGAAGTGGGGCGTCTCCCTCTTCCATGACGCGGGGAACGCCTTCAACGATTTCACCAACGTCCGCCTGGCCCAGGGGGCCGGGATCGGGCTTCACTACTACACCCCGGTCGGCGGTCTCAACCTTTCGCTGGCCAAGCGACTCGGGACCAGCCGGGATGTCTACTACATCCATTTCACCGTGGGGTTCCAGCTTTGAGACGGCTCTGGCTCTACATAACCGTTCCGGTGGCGGTCGTCGTCATCGTCATCCTGGGCGCCCTCTACTGGCTGCTGGGCACGGCTCCCGGCGCCCGCTTCGCGCTGACCAAGGGGGCCATGGTGGCCGGTCTCAAGGTCTCCATCGCCAAGGTGCAGGGGAGGCTGTGGGATCACGTCGTCCTGTCGGGGCTGCGGGCCGAGAAGGGGAAGGAAGTGGCGGTGGTGAACCTCCTCGACTTCTCGTGGAGCCCGCAGTCGCTCTTCCACGGACAGCTCCTGGTCCGGCGGCTCGCCCTCACCGGGGTGCGGGTGCAGGACGACACCCCTCCCTCCGGGAAGGCTCCCGATCTGACCTGGCCCCGGCTGACCGGCTTTTTGACCAGCCTGCGGGTGAAGGTCCTGCTTCTCCAGCTGGACGCGCTCACCTACCGGCGGTTCGACGAACAGCCGGTGGTCGTCAAGGATCTCTTCTCCTCGCTCATCATCGACAACGGCCTGCTGTCGCTTCCCCGCCTGGCCATCCAGGCTCCCGAGGGGCGGGCGTCGGGCTCCCTCACCATCGGGCTTATCCACCCTTCCCTGAAAATCGACCTCGCCGCCCGCACCGCCCAGCCGCTGCAGGGGATGGAGGATTTTTACCTGACGGGCGACCTGGCGCCGGCTCGGGCTCCCGAGCAGATGAGCGGGCCGCTGACCCTCACGGGGAGGCACCGCGGCAAGGAGCGGCTCAAGGTGGCCGGGACGGTGGGGATGACCGCCAACGGCTTTACCCTGCGGCAGGTGACCCTCGACCGCTCCGGGCGGCGCGGGAGCGTCACCGCGGACGGCACCCTGACCCTCACCGCCGGCGACCCCCTCTTCTCGCTCTGGCTGAAGGCCCGCGAACTCGACCTCGCGGAGGCGGTGAAGCGCCCGACCAGGCTCTCCGGCTCCCTCAACATCACCGGGAGCGTGGCAGATTACCGGGGCAGGTTCTCCCTGGCCAACAGGGGGCCGGGGTGGGAGAGCGCCTCCCTCGCCTCCGATTTCCGGGGAGGGAAGGGGGGCGTAACCCTTTCCCGGATCGACGGCAAACTCCTCGACGGGACCCTCCGGGGGGACCTCGTCATCGCGTGGGAAAAGCTCTTGCGGGTGAGCGGGACCCTCTCGGGGCGGGGGATCAATCCCGGCCGGCTGATGGCGGGGTGGCCCGGTGCCGTGAACCTGGACCTGGCGGGGAATCTGGAACTTCCCGCCGGCGGGAAGCCGGCCGGCTCGGTGAAAGGGAAGCTCCTGGAGAGCCGCCTGCGGGGGCAGACCCTGCACGGGGACGTGGCGGCGGACTTCGCCGGGGAATGGCTGCGGGTCGACCGGCTGCTCCTTTCCGGCAACGGTTTCGACCTGCGGGGGGCGGGAGTGCTGGACCACCGGCTGGAGCTCTCGGCCCGGGTGAGCGATCTTTCCCGCATCCTGCCGGGCGCCTCCGGTGAGCTCTCCGCGTCCGGATGGGTGCGCAGGCGCGACGGAACGTGGTCGGGGAGCGCGAGCGGAGAGGGGGCCGGGGTAGCGGTCTCCGGAGTGAAGGCCGCCGCCGTGCAGCTGGAGGCGAGCCTTGGCGAGGGGCGGGATTATCCCCTTTCGCTCACCGCGTCTCTTCGCGGAGTCGCGGCCGGGAACTTCCAGGTCGACAGCGTCGAGCTCGGGATGCAGGGGACGGCGGCCAGCCATCGCCTGGAGGCCCAGGTGGTTTCTCCCCGGGCGGAGGCGAAGGTGGAGCTCTCCGGCGGCTACCGTAACGGCACCTGGAACGGGCTCCTCACCACCTTCTCCGGCCGCGACGCCGTGGGACCGTGGGCCTTGGCCGCTCCCTCCCGGCTCTCCGTATCCAGGAGCGCTTTCAGCGCTTCCCCGCTCGTCATCGACGGGCTTCCCGGCGAGCGGGTCGAAGTGGCAGGCACCATGAACCGCGGCACTCGTTCCAGCACGCTGGCCGGGAGCTGGACCGGGCTGAACCTCTCCCGTGCCGATAGCTGGCTGAAAGGGGAGAAGGTGACCGGCACGACCACCGGCAGGCTCGACCTGACCCTCTTCCCCGGAGGGGCGGTCGTGGTGGCGCTCGACGCCGAGGCGAGCGGGACCTTCGAAGGGGAGCGGGAGCGGGTGAGTCTCCAGCGGGGCACCGTCATGCTGCGTGGCGACCGCCACGGCATGGAGGCGAAAGCCGATCTGCAGCTGGCGGGGGGAAGCGGCGACGCGCACCTCACCTTCACCTCCACGGCTCCGGCCACCCTTCGGCTGCCACGCGAGGGGGATCTTTCCCTCCAGCTGGCCAATTTCGACCTGGCGCTCTTCGCCCCGGCGGCCCCGGCAGGGAGCACCGTGGAAGGGAGGGTAGGGGGGCTTTTGCGGGGGAAACTCCTCTCCTCCTCCCGGCTGGAGTTGCGGGGAAATCTCTCCGTTGCCGGTGGCAAGGTACGCTACCGGGAAAAGGACCAGGACGTGGAGGGGGTGCTCGACACCGCGGAGGTGGAATTCAACTGGTGGGGAAGCACGGCCGGGAAGCAGTGGGAGAAGGGGATTCTGGAAGTCTCCGCCCGGCTCTCGGGATCGGCCACCGTGGCCGCCAAGGAACAGCGGGTCGTGCTGAGCAGGTTCTCCTTAAGGCTGGACGGCAACCGCCAGGGCACCCGGGCCTCCCTGGACGCCTCCCTGCAGAGTGGAGGGAGCGTGCGGGCCCTTCTCTCGTCGCCGGCGCCGATCGGTCTGGGGCTTCCCGCAACGGGGGATCTCTCGGTCGAGTGGGGAGGGATCAATCCGGCGCTGCTGAAACCGATGCTGCCGGCCGGGCTGGACCTGGAGGGGAACTTCGCCGGGCAGGGAAGCGGGCGCCTGCTCCCGGGACAGCGGGTCGAATTCGCCGGTGAGGCCGTATTCTCGCAGGGGAAGGCCAACTGGCAATCGCAGGGGGGCGAACTGGAGGCCAACGTCCGGACCGCCACCCTCACCTTCGCCTGGCGGGGCGACGCCCTGTCCGCCGATCTCAACCTTGCCCTCGCCGACTACGGCCAGGCGAGCGGTAACCTCGTCCTCCCGATCCCGGCCCGTCTCCCGGTGGCCCCCGATCCCGGCGGTCCGGTCCGGGGAAGGTTCGCCGGACGGGTCCAGGAGCACGGCCTGCTGACCTCCTTCCTCCCCGGGCTCGTGCAGGAAAGTCACGGTCAGCTCGACCTCGACCTGCAGGTGGGGGGAATCTGGAGCGATCCCCGGCTGGACGGCACCCTGCAGCTTACCGGGGCTGGCGCCTACCTCCCGCGGGCCGGGATCACCCTCTCCAACGTTCAGCTCGCGGCCCGGCTGCAGGGGGACCAGATCGTAGTGGACACCCTGAGGGCGGATTCGGGGGCGGGCTCCCTGCAGGGGAAACTGCAGGCGCGCCTGAGCGGCTGGAGGATCGCTGGCTACAGCGGCACCCTCACCGGCGACCGTTTCCGGACCGTGTTCTTGCCCGAGCTCCAGATGGTGACCTCGCCGCGGCTCGCCTTCCAGGGAGGGGCGGACAAGGTGGTCGTGCGGGGAACGGTGCTGGTTCCGGAGATGCTGGTGGCGGGTCCCCCGGTGCGGAGCGCGGCGGAGCAGAGCCCGGACGTGGTGCTGGAAGGCGCCCCTCCCAAGGTGGCGAAACCGGGGTTCCCGCTGGTGCTGGACGGGGCGATCCACGTGGCGCTGGGTGACAAGGTGCAGGTCAAGGCGTCCGGTATCGATGCGCGGCTGGGAGGGGAGATGGACCTCGTCCTGGCGGGGCTCGACCACATCACGAGCAGCGGGGAGATCAAGGTGGTCAAGGGGAGCTACCGGGCCTACGGCATGGATCTGGACATCGTCCGCGGGCGGATCTACTACAACAACGACCCGGTCACCCAGCCCACCCTCGATATCCTCGCCCTGAGGACGGTGGGGGACGTCAAGGCCGGGGTCACCGTCGGGGGATACCTCCGGTCGCCGGTGATCAAGCTGTACTCAGAGCCGAGCATGGCGGACGTGGACATCCTGGCCTACATGCTCTTCGGACATCCGCTATCGGCAGGCACCGGCACCGAGCAGGCCGGCACCCTGGCCATGGCCGCCAGCAGTCTCTTCTCAACCGGGCAGTCCGAATCGCTCCAGGAGCAGATCAAGGACCGTCTCGGGCTGAGCATCCTCGGGATGGAGACCATCACCCCCTCCACCGCCGGGCGGATGGGGTATCGCGAAGTCCCAATCACCTCCCCCACCGGCGTCCCCTCCAAGGCCGCCGCCACCCAATCGTTGCTGACCGTCGGGAAATATGTCACCCCGCGCCTCTACGTCAGCTACGGCCGTTCCCTCGTCACCGGCGGGAGCCTTTTCCAGCTCCGTTACGACCTTTTCCGCCACATCCAGGTCGAGACCCAAAGCGGCAGCGAAAGCGGCGCCGACATCTACTACAAGCTCGAGTTCGACTGAGCCCTCTTGAGGATCTTCACCCTTCCCTTCAAGGGGAGGGTCGGGGTGAGGATGGGGCCTATTTCCCTTTGAAAATACCCCAGTGAGTGGGATAGTGGCTGTAGAGAAGTTACCTCTGTAGGTCGCGTTGAAGAATGAAACGCGACATCCTACGAGGTTGCCAGACTGCCGAACTTCAGTGGTGACCATAAATGAAAAATCAACATCTCCGACGTGTCAGTGCCCACGAAATAGAGACTGATATGAATAACAACCTAGACGAAAAGGAATCCTATACTATCGAGGAGGTTTCTCCTGAGTTATCCTCGAATAGTAGTGGCGTGGCCGTTCGCGGAGCACGGGGCAAGGAAGGTCTCACTCAAAAGCAGCTATCCGCGCTGACCGGCATTGCGCAGCACCACATCAGCGAAATGGAAAACGGCAAGCGCCCCATCGGCAAAGACGTCGCCAAGAAACTCGCCCACGCTCTCAATATCGACTACCGCGTCTTCTTATGACACCGCCGTAGTCTCTCAAATCTCCTCCCCCTCTTTCCCCGCCTCCCGACAACAAACGCCTTCACTTCGACAGCAGTAGCTCGACTAGGAATCTCGTTTTCCATACCCAATCCCCTTGAGGCGGACACAAGGATGAACGAGTGCTCAAAAGGGTGGGGCCCGTATTATTAAAGAGATGCAAAATGTCCCTCAGTCTGCTATCTACTGGAAACGCCAGCCGGGTGCTCTATGACACTGATCTCTTGCAGTCACCCAAGAATCGCCCGGGGCTGCCACCGTTTTCGTTCAGTGTGGGATTAGACAAAACCCAGTTCAACGCGCTTTCCGTAAACCTGCGCAATCTTTTCAAGGGTTTTGACCGTCGGATTGGCTTTGCGAGGGTTTTCCAGGCGTTGATAAACCTGATACGAAATGTTGAGCAAATGCGCTACTTCAACCTGTGGCCTATCTGCACGCAAGGTCCGCAGCATGATGGCAATGGCAATGTGCGGCGCAACCGGGATTGAGTAAAGGTTTTCGCCGGAAATCTTAGAAGGGGAGGGGAGGGTGTAGTTACGCTCAAAGTCGGACTCGATACACCCATTTAGTGCCTCTTCGGCATTGGCAAGAGCTTCGTCGATGGTCGCTCCGTACGTCATAACGTTTTCGAGGTCCGGAAAGGTAACCAAGAAGGTGCCGTCCTGCAGTTCGATACGTGCCGAATAAGCCAACATGATCTTTACTCCTTTATACCCGCCTGCTTGAGGATGGCATGCACAAGCCCCTTTGGCAGGTCTGTAGAACCGTGAATCGGAACGGGAATTGACCGAAAACCTTCACGAACCATAATGTGGTGGCTGCCGGAGATCCGGTCGAGCAACCAGCCGTTTTCTTCGAGATATTTTTTGAGTTGTTTGCCGGTCATGTCGAATCTATACAGTATTAATGCTGCATGTCAAGCTGTTTGGTGGGCACGTCAGGAAGGTTGAGAGAGGAGCGCGTGATGAAGAAAATCGGTCTTATCGGTGGAATCGGGCCGGAGTCGACGCTGGATTACTACCGGCGCATCATCGATGCGGTGCGGGGAAAATCGGGTGGGCTCTCGTCTCCTGAGATCATCATCTACAGCGCCAACCTCAACGAGGCGCTGTCGATCATGCAGGCAAACGAATTGGACCGGCTGGTGGGATGGCTGCTGGTAAAGATCGAGGCGCTGGCCTCCACGGGGGCGGATTTTGCGGCCATTACCGCCAATACCCCTCATATGGTCTTCGACCAGGTTGCGGCCCGTTCTCCGCTGCCGCTCATCAGCATCGTGGAGGCCACCTGCGAAACGGCGAAAAACCAAGGGCTGAGGCGGGTAGGCCTCATGGGAACCGGTTTCACCATGCGTGCGGATTTCTTCCCGAAAACCTTCCGTAGTCAAGGGCTCGAACTGATCGTGCCATCGCCCGAGGATCAGGACATCATCCACGAGAAGCTCTTCACCGAGATTGAGCTGGGGATAATCCGGGACGAGACGCGGGAAGAGCTGCTTACGATCTGCAGGAACATGATAGAGCGGGATGGCATCGACTCACTCATCCTCGGTTGCACGGAGCTTCCTCTGATCCTGCCGGATGAAGCCTATGGCATACCGTTCCTGAACACCACGGCCATCCATGTGGATCGTATCGTGCGGGAGTGCCTGAACGAGAAGTGACAACCCGGTACTCCTAGGGCAACCGAAAGGTGTACCCATACATTGAGCTCCACCATTCTTCTGATTATTGATCATGGGTTGCGCACTCGGAGAGCAATTCTACGATCCAGGCGTTTATGCTTTTGCCATGAGCAGCTGCTTGAGCAGCTAGTCGTTGATGCAGTACCGGAGGTACCCGCAAATTAAATTTCCCGGAGAACTGCTTGCGAGGTTCAACTCCGTCTTCGGCGCACATGTCAAGAAACACCTTGAGAGACAGTTCACCCTCCTTACGAAGATCCTCTACATTGCTGGCATAGAAATCAGCACCGCCGTTGATTCCAATAAACTCTCCCCGAAACATGTTGATTTGCGGGTCGTACGAGATAACCGCTTCGTACCCGTTGATTTTCATGTTGTTCATGGTCTTACTCCGTTTTCTTCAAGCCACTTGCGGATCGACGCAACTGCTCCTTTGTCCGTATCGGGAGAAGGATGTGGGCGATGAAAGACTCGCCGCTCTCCGAACAGCCGAACACCGACACGAGAACCTTCGCGTTCGGTGATTTCCGCACCGAGTTCCCGGAACAGAGCCACAATATCCGGCCACTGAACATTTCCAGGTACTGGATGCGCAAAGATCGACTCAAGCGTTTTGAGGTTTCTTCGTTTCACCCCTTTTTTAGTACCACAAGTTGGTACCAGCGTCAATTGTCTCGTCCCTTTGCATGCAGCCGGTAGGTCGCGTGGAAGGCACGAAACGCGACGTCCATTGAGATGGCAGGGGGCGGGTGCGGGTCCGGAGAAAGTCGGGTTTCGTTCCTCAACGCGACCTACGTGTACTCCTGGGGCAACCGAAAGTTGTACCCATTTTCGGGGTCCTGCGGGGTGAATCCGCCGGCCGTCGTTAAGATGCCGGACCTTTGGATACGGCAAATTCAGTTGTAATCCCGCATGGATACCGGCCGCCCGTCCTTCCGCTCCCTCTCCCCCGGGCCGTCTGCCAGAGCCGATGATTTTTGCGGTAATCCTCTGCGATTACGAGATCTTAACTCATTTTTTTGCAGGTCCTGCCAAAAGTGCATTTTTCCGCCCAGCCGGTAGCCGGTAGGTCGCGTTGAGGCACGAAACGCGACGTCCATCGCTGGTGGTTTCAGATGACAGGGGGAAGGTGCGGGTCCGGAGAAAAGTCGGGTTTCGTTCCTCAACGACCTACGAATTACGAATTCCCAGGTGAAGTTCCGGCCGGATGGTACTCGAACTGTGACAGTACGAGCATCCCGGAGGAAATGTCAGAAGACGATGGTGCAACTGATGCCAGCATGCTTGCAATCGGCGGCAATCTGTTGCGCCACCCACGTTGCATACCCCTCTGTCAGTTTCTCCTCGAGGTGGAGCTTCCGGTAGAGTGCGTCCGCATAATGGTAGTTCATCCGGTCCACCAGGATGTAATCGACTTTCCCGGCCAGCATCTCCATCAGGTTTTCCGCACCCGGCAGAATCGGGGCGATCATCGCGTAGGTCCTGATACCCGACCGCTTGAGCTCCCCGAGCGCCTCCACGCGGTCGGCAATGGGCGGAGCGTGGGGTTCGAAAACCTTCCTGATGTCATCGTCGGCGGTGGTGACGGAAAAACCTACCTCGATACTTTTCCCGCCCCGTAGAATGTCGATGTCCCTCAGAACCAGGGGAGAACGAGTCTGCACCACGACCGGCCAATCGTTATCGATCAGTATCTGGAGACAGCGCCGCGTCAGCTGGTACTTCTCTTCCAGCGGCTGGTAAGGATCGCATACTCCGCTCACCCAGACGGTCGCCTTTTTCTTCCTGGTGATTTCCTTTCCCAGCAAGGCGTCGGCGTTGACCTTCACATCGACGAAGCTTCCCCATGGCTCCCGGTGCCCGGTGAACTTCTTCATGTAGCGGGCATAGCAGTAGGAGCAGGCATGCTGGCAGCCGACGTAGGGATTGATGACGTAGGGATAGATCTTGGAGGCGGTGAGGATGCTTTTCGCCTCTATCTCGCGAATAATCAGCGCAGGTCCTTCCGGCCCGGTATCCTCGGCCATATTCCCTCCTCTACGAGACGGTAATCAGCAGCGGGTGATCGAATCCTGCCTTGGCGATGGCCTCGGCCGCCGCCGCTTCCCCTTTGAGAGCCGCCTCGGCAAGGCCGTGCTTGAGGATCAGGTGAACGAGGACGCCGAGGTTGCCGTAGACGGCGAAGCCCAAGAGCGCTCGCATCTTCTTGGCTCCCGCCTCCTCGAACTCCTTGCCGCTCTCCTGGAGGACGGCGACGTAGTGGCTGGGGAAGGCAACCACCTTGCGGTCGAGGCTCGCGACGAAGGCGTCCCGGTCGGCGGCGGTGAGCTGGCTGAAGTCGGCGCCGCACCAACTGCTCTCCTTGGTGGAGATGAGCGAGCGGCAGGTGATGGGGCGCACTGCGTAGACGCTGCATTCCCCCGCCTCGTTCAAGAGGGGACAGAAGCCGATCTCCTGCCGATGGAGGCGAAGATACTGGGGGAGTTCGCTGATCCCCTGCACCAGCCCCCGCAGCTTCAGCGCGTAACCTTCGATCGCGTCCGCCTGCGGTTGGGCGAGCTGGCGCGCCACCGCGAGCGCCTCGGCGAACCCGGTATGGACCGCCAGGCTGCAGCAGTTGCGGCACCCCTTGCCGCAGAAGATGTTCCTCCCTCCCGAGCGGTAGTCGCTCACCCACGAGCGGACGAACATCTCCAGAAAAGCCTGCTGTTGTTTCACCAGATTGAGAAGCTGCTCCATTGCGTCGTTTGATGCAGTCATTGGTTCCTTATCTTTCCGTCATCGCTGTCATAGCGATGGGTGTTTCCGGTATGTGGGTATAGCATATCGGCGTTTGCTTTCACAGTAGTGTTAACTGACTTTACTCCAGTAACCTTCCCACCTCAGGCCGGCTTCCCCGACCCCCTGACACCCTCCCTCAAGGGGATGGGGGATTTTCTGTCTATGAAGCGTTGCGAGTTGAGCCCGGCTTCTTGTATTCATCGAGCCACCCCATCATAATGTTGGTAGCTGTTACTGTCACAGTGCAAAGGAGAACACCATGCAGGATATTCCCGACTTGTTGGATGCCCTCGGCCGCTCGCCGAGGATACTTGCCTCCTTCGTGAAGACCATTCCGGAAGAGAAGCTGGATCTGCGGAGAGGGGAAGGTTTCTGGACCATTGCGGAACACGTGAGCCACCTGGCGGAGGTTCAGCCGATGCTGTTGGGGCGCTTCGAACGTTTTCTAAAGGAGGAGCATCCCGACTTCATCCCCTACCTTCCCGGCAAGGATGAGGGGGAGCCGGCGGCGCCGGTCCGGATGAGCATGGATGCCGCCCTGGAACAGTTCGCGACCGTCCGCGCGAAGCAGCTCGAACTCTTGAAAAGCGCCGGCCCGAAAAGCTGGCAGAAGAGCGGGAGCCATCCCGAATACGATGCCTACTCCCTCTATATCCTCGTCCGCCATCTCCTGATGCACGATCACTGGCACATGTACCGGATGGAGGAGCTGTGGCTGACCAAGGACGCCTACCTGACCAGGCTGGAGTAGATCACCATCCCATCGCGAGCTCATGATCCCTTGGCGGGTTTACCTCACCATCCCATCGCGAGCTTGGTCCCCAGGATTCCCCCGAGCACGAGGAAGACGCGGCGAACGACGGCGTGGCCGCTGCGGCGTCCGATCCGGGATCCGAGGTAGGCTCCGGCCAGCGAGCCGACGGTGGAGGGGATCATCAGTCCGGCATCGGCATAGCCGCTCGCGCTGTAGACGGCGACGGCGAAGCTGTTCCAGAAGAAGGCAATCAGGTAGTAGTAGCCGAGGGCGGTCGGGAGGATGAGCCCGCGGCTTTTCACGAGGAGCATGGAGGTGAAGAGCCCGTTGCCGGAGCCGAAGAAGGATTCGTACACACCGAGCGGGAAGGCCAAAAGCCCCGTCACCCCGCGCGAGAGCCTGCCCTCTCCCTCGGTTTTTCCCAGCGAGGGATTGACCGCCACCAGCACCACCAGCGAGAGGATGATCCCGCCGATGATCCGTTGCAGGATGTGCTGGCTTGCCCCCCGGATGATGGTGGTCCCGGCATAGGCTCCCGCCAGGCCGACGGCGATCATCAAGACGACCAGGCGCCAGTCGACGGTACGCCCCTTGAGGTAGTTGCGGGCGGCGACCGGCGTCCAGATCGCTCCGTTCAGCTGGTTCGACGCCACCACCACCGGCAGCGGAAAGCCCAGTGCCAGCCAGACCGGCGTGGTCACCATCCCGGCCCCCGCGCCGCTCATGGAGCTGAGACAGGCGGCGAAAAAGGCCACCGAAGTTATCACCGCAAAATGGACGAACATCCGATCCCGATCTCCCCGTCGATTTGACAGCCCCGCTTATACCACATTTCGCCCCCTTTCCCGGTACTCATTTTCCTTCCCGCGCAAGCCCCCTCACGATTCCGGCCGCTCCCCTTCCTGCCACTTTTAATGATGATCTCAAGTTTTCGCTGTTAACGCCGATACGGCTCCGGGTAGGCGACCCGAGGCTCTTCACGAGGTGGCGCGGCCGGATTCCCGCCACACCGCTGACCATGACGGCAATCGTCTGCAGATCCGCTTGTTGGTTTTGATGGTTCGAGGTATCGATGCAGCAACGCTCTCCGAAAAACCGCTCCCTCTGTATCCTGCTGCTGGCGGCCGCACTCCTTCTGGGAGGCCGCGCCATCGGCCGGGCGGACGATGAGGCCCGTCCCGGTTCCGAGGACCTGACCGAGCTTAGCCTGGACCAGCTGACCACCATAGAGGTGGCCAAGGTGTACGGAGCATCGCGCTTCGAGCAGAAGGTGACCGAAGCCCCCTCCTCGGTCAGCATCGTCACCGCCGACGATATCCGGGCCTTCGGCTACCGCAACCTTTCCGATATCCTGGCCGCCCAGCGCGGGTTCTATGCCTACAACGACCGCAACTACGATTACATAGGAGCCCGCGGGGTCGACCGCTCGGGTGGGTACAACTCCCGGATCCTGGTGCTGGTGGACGGCCACCGCACCAACGAGAACATGTACGACACGTCCTTCATCGGCAACGAGTTCGTGCTGGACGTTGACCTTATCGACCGGGTGGAGATCATCAGGGGGCCCGGGTCCTCACTCTACGGGGATAACGCCTTCTTCGCGGTCATCAATATCATTACCCGGCACGGCAAACTGAAGGGGACCGAGGTATCCGCAGAGGCGGGGAGTCAGCAGAGCTACAAGGGAAGGGTGACGTACGGCAACCGTTTCCAAAATGGTCTTGCCGTCACTCTCTCCGGGGCGGTCGCCGACAGCCAGGGGGACAAGAACCTCTATTTCCCCGCCTACGACACCCCCGCCAACAACAACGGGGTGGCTCACGACCTCGACTACGAGCGCTACCATTCCCTGTTCGGCACCTTCTCGCTGGGCGACTTCACCCTCCAGGGGGCCTACTCCACCCGGACCAAGGGGGTCCCGACCGCCTCCTTCGATGCGGTATTCAACGATCCGCGCTTCCACACCACCGACAGCCGCGGCTACGTCGACCTCAAGTACGACCATACCTTCGGCACTTGGCAGACCTCCGCCCGGGGATACTTCGACTACTACAACTACTACGAAAACATCCCGCTGGCCGCCGCGGACCCGGCCGCTCCGCCCGTTTTGAACCGCGACAGCGCCCTCGACAAGTGGTACGGGATGGAGGTGAAGGCGGCCAACACCTTCGGCGACCACCGGGTCGTGGCAGGCGCCGATTACCAGGCCGACCTGACCCAGCTCTTCGACAATCACGACATCGATCCCTTCCACCAGTACCTGAAAGTCGACCGTACCACCTGGCGCTGGGCATCGTATCTCCAGGACCAGTACACCATCACCTCCCGGCTCATCCTCAACGCCGGGGTGAGGCTCGACCATTACAGCACCTTCGGGGACGCCGTCAGCCCCCGCGCCGGCCTGATCTATTCCCCCTTCGATGCCACCACCTGCAAGTTCCTGTACGGCGAGGCGTTCCGGGCTCCCAACAGCTACGAGCTTTACTACGAGGTGCCTGACTTCAACCAGAAGGGGAACGCCTCCCTGAAGCCCGAAAAGATCCGCAGTTACGAGATCGACTGGGAGCAGGGGCTGGGCGAGCATTTCCGCAGCACGGTGGCCGGGTACTACAACAAGGTGCGCGGGATGATCAAGCAGGTGACCGACCCCAACGACGGGATGCTGGTCTTCGAAAACATCGCCGGGGTGACCGCCATCGGGGGCGAGGCCGAGCTGGAAGGGAAGTGGAGCAACGGCTTCCGGGGTAGGGCCAGCTACACCTTCCAGGACGCCAGGGACGACCAGACCGGGGCTCTGCTGGTCAACTCGCCGCGGCACATGGCCAAGCTCAACCTGATCGCCCCCCTCTACCGGAAGGCGCTCTTCTCGGGGATCGAGTTCCAGTACATAAGCTCCAGAAAGACCCTGGCCGGGGGTGGGGCGGGCGATCACCTGCTCACCAACCTGACCCTCTTCAGCCGCGACGTCTACCCGGGGCTGGAGGTATCCGGCTCGGTCTACAACCTCTTCGACACCGGGTACGGCGATCCCGGCAGCGGCGAGCACCTAGAGGACGTCATCCCCCAGCCGGGAAGGAGTTTCCGCCTGAAGCTCACCTACCGGTTCTAGCGCCCCCAGGGAACTGGCTCCCTCAGGTGCCTGTCCCCCTCGCTCGACGCCGCACCTTCCTCCCACGTCCATCCCCTCCCAGCGACGGCTCCCCCTCAGCCATAGGCTCCATCTCAGCCATAGGCTCCCCCTTGCCAAGGCAGAAATTGCCGTCATACTTTTCGGCAAGAGTTCTCACTGGACTTGCCAACGAAGGAGACGCGCTATGAGATGCCCCGTCTGCAAAAACCACGAACAGCAGGAAACGGAATTGCGCGCCGATGACTTCAAAGAGGGAATAACTGAATGCGTGATCTGTGGAACTGTCTGGTCTATCAATCACGGCGTCGTCGAGATAGTGAAGGACGCACAGGTTGACTCCTTCCTCGAGGCTCAGACTGAGTGTGTGGAAGGCGACGACTATTCCCTCGGTGAGGAGAGCGGCTAACCGTTTCTCCGAAGACTCCCCAAATCCCCTCCCAAATAGGCCGGCTCCAGGGAGCGATCCCCCGATCCTCCCTCCTGCTGCGATTTCGCCTCGATCCTGCAGTTTCTCCTCGCGGGGCGGCTTTGCGTACCCCTGCGTTTGCTTCATTGACACCCGCCGTTTCCGCCGGTAACCTGTGCCGATCTCGACAGGGGGCCTTCGGATGACGACACTCAACATTATCGGTTGCGGCAAGGTAGCCAAGGTGCTCGGCCGCCTCTTCCACGAAGCCGCCGTTTTCGAAATCGGCGGCCTGGCGAGCCGCTCGCCGGGGTCCGCCGCGGACGCCGCCCGCTTCATCGGAGCCGGCCGCCCGGCCGCCTCCCTGAGGGAACTGCCTCCCGCAGACCTTTTCCTGATCGCTGCCTCAGACGACGCCATCGGCGATTGCGCCCAAGCCCTTGCCGAAGCCGCGGTGGTGCGCGCCGGGGACGTGGTGTGGCATCTGAGCGGGGCGCTCCCGAGCTCGGTCCTGCAACCGCTCAAGGCCGCCGGAGCCCTGGCCGCCAGCGTCCACCCCGTCAAGACCTTCCCCGATCCCTCCCTCGCGGTGGCCGATTTCCCGGGGACCTTCTGCGGGATCGAAGGCGACCGCGATGCGGTGGAGCTTCTCTCCCAGGCCTTCGGAAGGATCGGGGGGAGGATCTTTCCGGTCGACACGGCATTCAAGAGCATCTATCACGCCGGATCGGTGGTGGTGTGCAACTACCTTACGGCGCTGCTCGAGGTGGGGGCCCGCTGCTATGAAAAAGGAGGGGTGCCCCGTGAGATCGCTTTCCAGGTGATGGAGCCGCTGGTGCGGGGGACGGTCGACAACGTCTTCAGGACGGGGCCGGAGGAGGCGCTGACCGGTCCCATCGCCCGGGGAGACAGCGAGGCGGTCAGGCGCCAGCTGGAGGCGCTTGAGGAGTGGAGCGCCGGCGTGGCAGCGGTTTACCGGGCGCTGGGAAAGGTGGCATTGGATCTGGGGCGGAGGCGTTTGTCTGATGAAGAGGTTGATCGACTGGCAAAATCGATAGCGTAAATGGGTGTTGCCTAAAATTTTGATAGACTAGCCGGATTTTCGTCCTATAATAACAACCTTTCCATATATCAAATAACAGGTCGAATACCAGATATGACAACAGCTCACAGGAAAAGACTGGGAGAAATATTTGTTGAACAAGGGCTCTTGTGCCAGATAACCGTCGACAGGGTGGTGGGCATATCCAAGAGTCTCAATAAACGGTTCGGTACCGTATTGGAAGAGATGGGACTCATCACTGCCGGCGAGTTGGCCGAGGCGCTCGCCCGCCAGTACAGCTGCCGGACGGTCTCCAACTTCGCCCGGGCCGCCTTCCCCCCCCAGCTGCTCGGTGTCCTGACCGCCGAGACGGCCCTGCAGAACCTGATCTTCCCGCTCAAGCTGGAGCAGGGGAAGCTCCACCTCGCCATGTTCGATCCGACCCCCACCCGGTTGCTCGCCAACATCGCCGCCAACAACCAGGTCACCGTGATCCCCTACGTCGCCTCCCGCAAGGAGATCAACCAGGCGATCTGCCGTCACTACTTCGGCCTCGACGTCGGTGAGCCGGCCAGAAGAAGCGTGCTGGTGGCCGAGGATGACAAGTTCGTCCTCTCCATGCTGGGAAACCTCCTGTCCAAGCAGTACGAGGTCTTTTCCGCCACCAACGGGATGGACGCCTACAAGGAAGCGATCGGGAGAAAGCCGCAGGTCATCCTGACCGACATGGAGATGCCCAAGCTGGACGGCTTCGGCCTTTTGACCGCGCTGCAGAGCATACCGGAAACCAAGGGGATCCCGGTCATCCTGATCTCCGGCACCACCTCGGCGGAAGCGGAATCCAAGGCCTTCGAGCGGGGATTCTTCGACTTCATCCCCAAGCCGGTGAAGGAAACCACCATCCTCACCAGGGTCAAGCGCGCCTTCGACTTCTACGACCAGCACAACTACCTCTTCCTGCGCTGATTCCCCATCTTTTTCGCTACGACAAAGGGGGAAGCGGATCTCGCCGCTTCCCCCTTCTTTTTTTGCCGGGCTTCTTCCAATGAGGCCCCGTTTGATCCGCTATCTCCCCTTGACCCTCGTGCAGGCTCTGCTCTCTCCCTCCGGGTGTACGGGGTGGAGTGCGGGAAGGTTCCCGGCCGCTAGTAGTTCTCGAAGTCCTGGTCGTGGAGGTCGTCGCCGCTGCCGAGCTCCAGGTGGGCCCCCGGCGAGTTGGCCACCTTCCTGGCCTGCTCGGCCTCCGGACTCCTGGCTCCCCGCTGCTTTGCGTAGGTCGGCATCCTCTTGACCTGGGCCTTGCTGCCCCGGTGCCGCGGGGCGGCTCCGTTGTCGTCTTCCCCGGTCTTGAAGAAGGCGACGCTCGCCTGCAGCTGTTCCGCCTGGGCGGCCAGCTCCTCCGAGGTGGAGGCGATCTCCTCGCAGGCGGCGGCGTTTTGCTGGATGACCTGGTCGAGCTGCTGGATGGCCTTGTTGATCTGCTCGGCGCCGGTGTCCTGCTCCCGGCTGGCGGCACTGATCTCCTGGACCAGTTCGGCGGTCCGCTGGATATCCGGCACCATGCGGGCCAGCATCTCGCCGGCCTTCTCGGCCACCCCGACGCTGGATATGGAGAGCTCGGCGATTTCGCCCGCCGCGGTCTGGCTCCGCTCGGCAAGCTTTCTCACCTCGCTGGCCACCACCGCGAATCCCTTGCCGTGCTCGCCGGCGCGGGCCGCCTCGATGGCGGCGTTCAGGGCGAGCATGTTGGTCTGGCGGGCAATCTCCTCGATGATGGAGATCTTCCCGGCGATCTGCTTCATGGCGACCACCGTTTCGGCCACCGCCTTTCCTCCCTCCCGGGTGTCGGCGGCCGAAGCCACCGCGATCCGCTCGGTCTGCAGGGCATTGTCGGCGTTCTGCTTGATGTTGGCCGACATCTGCTCCATGGACGCCGAAGCCTCCTCGGCCGCCGCCGACTGCTCGGTGGCCCCCTGCGACATCTCTTCCGAGCTCGAGGAGAGTTCCTGGCTCCCCGCCGCCACGTTGTCGGCCGCACTCTTCACCTGGCCCACGATGGAGGTCAGGTTGGTCACCATGCCATCGAGGCTCTTGCCGAGGAGATCCTCCTCGGACTTCACCTTGATACGGACGGTGAGATCGCCCCCCGCCACCTTGCTGGCCGCCTGGGCCGCTTCCTTGATGTTTTCCACCATGTTCCGGAAGGAGGTGGCCAGCGTGCCGATCTCGTCGCGGGAATCGGCGGTGATGGTCACCCCGACGTCCCCGACCGCCAGCCGGTCGGCGGCGGCAGCAAGCTCCTTCACCGGACGGCTGATGATGCGGGCGATGAAGAAGCCGAAGAAAATCGCCAGGAAGACCCCTGCCGTCGCGAGCGTCACCGTCGACCTGACCGATGCCTTCGCGCTCGCGGTGTTGGCCTCGGCCATCGACTTGGCCTGGGCAATCTTGCGGTCGGTCAGCTTCGCGACGTTAGCCTGGAACTCCCTGGTGACGTTCCCCAGGTCGCCGTAGAGAAGCGCCGAGGCCTCGGCCGTCTTGCCCGCCTTGGCCAGGGCCACCGTCTTGTCGAGCAGGGGGAGGTAGTTCTTGCGGGTGTCCGTCAGCGCCGCGAACATCTTCTTCGCCTCGTCGCTCACCAGGGTCTTCTCGAAGGACGCGAGCTCCTTGTCGGTTTCCTCGCGCAGGGAGAGTATGTTGGCGGCGAACTTTTCGCGGGCGGCCGGCGTCTGGGCGTGGATGAGGTCCCGGACGTTGATCCTCGTCCTCTCGAAGGAGGTCGAGATCGATCCCAGTTCCGTGGCCGGGACCATCATCTTCTCGTACATCACCCGGTCTTCCTGGGCGATTTTCTGTATGTTGGTGACGCCGACCCAGCCGATCACCCCCGCCACCAGGGCGAGCGCCAGGTAGCTCGTCAGTAGTTTCGTTCCAATCTTCAAGTCATAAAACCATCTCATGGCTGTGGTTCCTCGTTGCTACCGTGCGTGAATCCCCGTTTGCGGCCGGGGGTGCCGTTTCTGCCGCTGCTTCGCTACTCCCGTTCAACCCTCGGTTTTTTGATGCACCTCCTCCATTGCGGCGGGCGGCGCCGTCTCTCCGGCTGCTGCCACCGCCCATGCTCGTTGAGGGGAAACCGGTGCGCCTCCCGGAGCTCCATTCCGGACGGGCGTTTCCGTGGAATGCCGGGCGGGATGTACTACGCCGACAGGCGCTGGTCTTCTACGTCTTCGCTCGCTGCTGCGGTGGCTCCGGCAAAGATCCTGTCGATGTCGAGGATGATGATGAACTGGTCGTTGTGCTTACCCATCCCCTTCAGGAAATCGATGTTGAGACGGGTGCCGATCCGGGGAGGAGGCTCGATCTGGCTGGCTTCCAGGTCCAGCACCTCCTGCACCGCGTCCGCCATGGCCCCCATCACCACCTTCTCGCCGTCGAGCTCGACCTCCACGATGATGACGCAGGTGTTTACCGTCTTCTCCGCCCTGGCCATCCCGAACTTCTGCCTGAGGTCCAGTACCGGCACCACGCTCCCGCGCAGGTTGATCACCCCGCGCATGTAGTCGGGGGTCTGGGGCACCTTGGTGGTGGTCGTGAAGTCGAGGACCTCCCGGACCTTGGCGATTTCCAGCGCGAACATCTCCTCTTCCAGTTTGAACGTCAGGTACTGTGTAGTTTCCGTTACCACATCGACCGCCATGTCGTATCTCCTTTCCGCTTTGATCATCGCCGGCCGCTCCTTTCCCGGAGCGCTATCCTGACCGAATGGGTTTGGTATCGACTGTCCTGCAAAAATATTGAGCTTTTTCTTTCACCTTATTCGCTTATAATCTTCCGCAAGACCCCGGAGGGGTGCTACCCTGCTCCGGCCGGCAATGCCCGCCTCGTTTAACCGTTCGCACCCGGAGAAACCTGATGAACATCCTCGCCATCGACCCCGGTTCCACCTCGACCAAGATCGGCATCTACCGCCATGGAGAGCTGGTAAAGGGATGCATCCGGCATCCCCACGCCGAGATCGAAAGTTTCCCGCGGGTGATGGACCAGCTCGACTACCGGCTGGCGGCCCTGGAGGGTTACCTCGCCGAGCAGGGGGACACCGCGGCCTTCGACATCGTGGTGGGGAGGGGAGGCCTGGTCAGGCCGGTGCCGGGGGGGACCTACCTGGTGGACGACCTCCTCGAGGCCGATCTCGTGCGGGGGGTGAGCGGCGAACACGCCTGCAACTTGGGCGGGGTACTCGCCCGGCGGGTGGCCGACCGCCACGGGGTAGCCGCCTGCATCGTGGACCCTCCGGTGATCGACGAGCTCTGGCCGCCGGCCCGCTTCTCCGGCCTGAAGGGGGTGGAGCGGACCAGCATGTTCCACGCGCTCAACCAGCGCGCCGTGGCGCTTGCCGTTGCCCGCGAGCTCGGGCGCGGCTACCGCGAGCTCAACCTGATCGTGGCCCACCTGGGAAGCGGTATCACCATCGGTGCCCACCGGCAGGGTAGGGTGGTGGACGTCAACAACGGCCTCAACGGCGACGGCCCCTTCTCCCCGGAGCGGACCGGCGGCCTTCCCCTCATCGGGGTCCTGCGCCTTTTGGAAAAGGGAAGCTGCTCCATCGACGAGCTCAAGGTGGTGATCGCCCGCCGCGGCGGCATCTTCAGCTACCTGGGGACGGTGGAGTTGACCGAGGTCGAGGAGCGGATCGCCCGGGGGGAGCGGGAGGCGGCCCAGGTCTTCGAGGCGCTGGTGTACCAGGTGGCCAAGGAGATCGGTGCGCTGGCCGCCGCCCTCGACGGAGAGGTGGATGCGGTACTATTAACGGGAGGGCTCGCGTTCTCGCAGGCGTTCACCGGGGCGCTTGCCGCCAAGGTCTCCTTCGTCGCGCCGGTCCTCATCCGGCCGGGGGAATACGAGCTCGAGGCGCTGGTGGAGGCGGGGGTACGGGTGTTGACCGGGGTGGAGCAGGCGAAGAGGTACGGGGGGAGCCATGAAGATCGGCCCTAATCTGCAGGCGGTGCTCGAGGCCCGGGAGGTGCCGGCGGAAAGCATCTGCGAGGCGCTCGGGTGGGATGCCGAGACGCTCTCGGCGGTGCTGGGCGACCGGCTCGCCCCCCGGATCTCCGAGCTTTTGCGCCTCTCCACCTTCCTCGGGGTCGGGCTCTCCACCCTCCTCTTCGGCCGCGAGCAGCTGGAGAGCCGGGTGGTGAAGACCGCCAAGAACGAGCGGGTGGGGGTGGACCGCAAGGGGCTTCTCCACTACGAGAGCCTCTCCCCCTCCTTCGCCGGCCGCCACTTGGAGCCGTTCGTCATCGACCTCTACCACGGCTCCCCCCACGACCTGGAGGTGAGCCGCCACCCCGGCGAGGAGTTTCTCCATGTCCTCAATGGGGAGCTGCTGGTGACCGTCGGGGGGGAGAGCCACCACCTTGCCGAGGGGGATTCGCTCTACTTCGACTCGGGGCTCACCCATTCGCTGCAGGCGGTCACCCCGCTTGCCCGGGTCATTGCCGTCATCTACAAGAGCGAGTCGATGCTGAGGCTCACCAAGGGGCGCGGGATGCGGAGCGTGATCGAGGCCGCCAAGCTCCTCACCCGGCAGCAGGTAGCCCTGGCCTGCCCCGACCACAGTTCGCTCGCCGCCCTCAACAAGGCGATCGAGGAGGGGCTCGTCGACCGCGTGTACCTGGTCGGGAGCGCTGCCAAGGTCAGGGAGGCCTGCGGGAGCGAGCTGGTCTTCGACAAGCGCTACCTCCTGGTGGAGGTTCCCGACGATCTCCCCGACTATGCCGGCCGGGCCGCGCGTACCGCCGTCCAGCTCGTGCGGGGAGGGAAGGCCGACATGGTCATGAAGGGGGGGATCAACACGGCCCCCTTCACCAAGGCGATCCTCGACCATGAGCAGGGGATCGGCACCGGCAGGAGGCTCTCCATCGTGAGCGTCTTCGAGCTCCCCGGCGTGGAGCGGCTGATCTTTCTGACCGACCCGGCCATCAACCCCGAGCTCTTCCAGCACCAGGACCCCGCCAGCGGGATCGACATCATCGAGAACGCCATCGAGGTGGCCCGGGGGCTTGGGGTGGAGCGGCCGCGGGTGGCCCTTTTGGAGGCCAACGAGGTCCCCTCGGACAAGATCCCCACCACCCTCCTCGAGAAGGCCCTGGCCGAGCGCCTCTGGCCGGACGCCGAGGTGGACGGTCCGCTTTCCTACGACCTGGCCCTCTACCCGGAGGCGGTGGAGAAGAAGGGGCTTGCCGGGCACCCGGTGGCCGGACGGGCCGACGTGCTGGTGGTCCCCTCCATCTCCGGAGGCAATTTCCTCTACAAGAGCTGGGCCTTCACCATGGGGGCCGAGGTCGCCAACGTGGTGCTCGGCGCCCGTTTCCCGGTCGTCATGACCTCCCGTAACGATTCCGACCTGACCAAGTTCCTGACCATCTGCGTGAGCGCCCTCCACGGCCATTTCCTCAAGCGCTCCACCGCCGCCGGGCCGGTTCCCGCCGCCTCCACCCCCTGAGGAGCCTATGCCCCCTTCTCTCCCCCTCATCATCGGACACCGGGGGGCCTCCAGCGAGGCCCCCGAGAACACGCTCGCTTCCTTCCGGCTCGCCTTCCAGGAGGGGGCCGACGGGATCGAGGCCGATTTCCAGCTTACCCGCGACGGCGAGATCGTCTGCCTGCACGACGCCGGTACCGGCCGCACCGCCGGGATCGACCTCCCGGTGGCGGGCTCCACATTGGCCGAGTTGCGCCGCCTCGACGTGGGGCTTTGGAAGGGGGAACGCTGGCGCGGGGCGAGGATCCCGGCCTTGCGGGAGGTGCTGGGGGCCCTCCCCGACGGCAAGAGGCTCTTCGTCGAGCTCAAGGGGGGCCCGGAGCTCGTCGAGCCGGTCGCCCGGGAGGTGGCCCTGCACACGGTCGACCCGTCGAGGCTTCGTTTCCTCTGCTTCGACGCCGAGGTGATCCGCCTCATCAAGAAAAAGCTCCCCCACTGCCGGGCCTGCTGGCTAACCGACTACCGCTTCCGCGGCTACTGGCGCCCCTCGCCGGCCGAGGTGCTGGCCACCCTGGCCGGGATCTCGGCCGACGGGCTCGCGAGCCGCGACCGGGCCGTCCTCGATGAGGCGCTCGTGGGGACCCTGAGGAGCCGGGGGATGGAGGTACACGTCTGGACGGTGGATTCCCCGGCCGCCGCCAGAAGGCTCTGCGGGCTCGGGGTCGACTCCATCATGACCAACCGCCCGGGGCGGCTCCGCGCCTCGCTGGAAGGGAAGGGGGGGAGACCGTGAACCGGATGGCCTACCTCGCAACCGGCCGGATGATCGCCATGGCGGAGAAGTTCTCCCGCCTCAGGGTACACGTCCACGGCCAGGAGAACATCCCCCGCGACCGGGGGGTGATCTTCGTGGTCAACCACTTCACCCGGATCGAGACCCTGCTCCTTCCCTACCACATCCACCTCTTGACCCACCACCCGGTCTGGTCGCTGGCCGATGCCTCCTTCTTCGACGGCCCCTTGAGCGGTCTGCTCGACATGATGGGGGCCATCTCGACCAAGAGCCCGGACCGCGATCAGGTGGTGGTGAAGACCCTTCTGACCGGCGAAGCCAACTGGATCATCTTCCCCGAGGGGCGCATGGTGAAGGACAAGCGCCATTTCCGGCGCCGCTTCCTGCTTCCCTCCCGCGGGACCAGGCCCCACTCGGGCGCCGCCACCCTCACGCTCAGGACCGAATTCTACCGCCAGCGCCTCTCCCTTTTGACGAGTAGCGACCCCGCCGAGGCGGACCGGATCCTGCAGCGGTTCGGGATCGAGGACCCGGGACCGGTCTTGAGCGGGAAGTGCTGGATCGTCCCGGTCAACCTCACCTACTACCCCCTGAGGGCCAAGGAGAACATCCTCGGCACCCTGGCCAACGTCTACCTCAAGGGGGCCTCGCCGCGCCTTAAGGAGGAGATGCTGACCGAGGGGAGCATGCTCTTTTCCGGGGTCGACATCGATATCCGGTTCGGCGAGCCGCTCGACCCGTCGCTATCCCTTCTGAAGCCTCCCATCAGCCGGGACATCGGTTCCCGGGGAGGGCTCGGGTTCGACGACCCGCTTCCCTCGCTCCCCGACCTCCGGCGGGAGGCGCACCGGCTCATGGAGAGCTTCATGTCCTCCATCTACCGGCTCACCACGGTCAACCACGATCATCTCTTCGCTTCGCTGCTCCGCGCCTACCCGCTGGCGAGCATCGACGAGGACGACCTGCGCCGCCGCGTCTTCCTGCTCGCCTCTGAGTGCCTCGCCAAGAGCCGGGTCCACTGCCACACAAGCCTCAAGACGGGGCAGCTGGCCCTGCTCACCGACGACCGCTACCACAAGTACCGGGACTTCCTCCTGCTGGCCCTGGAGACCGGGGTGGTCACCAGGAAGGAGGGGGTGCTCCACAAGGACCGGAGCAAGTTCTCGGCCCCCTTCGACCTGCAGCGGGTCCGCATCGAGAACCCGCTGGGGGTGATCGCCAACGAGGTGATGCCGCTCTCCGCCCTGCAGCGGGAGGTCCACCTGATGGACTGGCTCCCTGCTTTCGTGGTGCGCGCCCGGGTGGCCGCCCTCCTGGAGCGCCAGGCGCTGGCCGAGTTCGAGGCCGACTACCGTGAATTTTACCGGGACGGGGAGACCAAGGAGCGGCGGGTCGGCGCCCCGGTCCTTTTGAGGGGGCGCTCGCGCAAGGTCGGGGTGGTGCTCGTGCATGGCTTCCTGGCCGCCCCCGCCGAGGTAGCGGAGCTCGCCCATTACCTGAACGAGAAGGGGTGCTACGTCTACCAGGTGCGCCTGAAGGGGCACGGCACCTCGCCCGACGACCTCGCGCTGAGGAGCGGCGCGGACTGGGTGGAGTCGGTGGACCTCGGGGTGGCCCTGATGAAGGCTCTGTGCGACCGGGTGGTGCTCGGGGGATTCTCCTTCGGCGCCGGAGTGGCCCTCGACTGCGCCAGCCGGGTTCCCGGCATCGCCGGGGTCTTCGCCGTCTGCCCGCCGCTTAGGCTCATGGACATCTCCTCCCGCTTCGCCCCCGCCATCACCGTCTGGAACCGGCTGATGGACGCCTTCAGTTACCAGTGGGCCAAGAAGGAGTTCGTGGAGACCGTCCCGGAGCGGCCGCACATCAACTACGCCCGCCTCCCGGTCAGCGGGGTGCTGGCCTTGGGGCGTTTCATGAAGGATCTGGAGGGGAAGCTGCACGGGATAGAGACGCCGGTCCTGGTGGTGCAGGCCGCGGGGGACCCGGTGGTGGATCCCCGGGGCTCCCGGCGCCTGTTCGAACTTTTGGGGAGCCGGCAGAAGGGGTACCGCCTCTTCCCGTTCGAACGCCACGGGATCCTGGCGGGCCCCGGGTCCGGCGAGGTCTTCGTCTCTATCGACCGTTTTCTGGAGGGTGTGATGGGGGGAGCGCCGCTGTTCGAAGGGGAGGGGGGAGAACTTCCCGGGTAGAAATGGCGAGAGGGCGAGGAGAATGCGCCTCGCCCTTGCTTTGGCTGGGTGGGCCTCCAGACCCCGCGGTCATGAAAACCGGGAGCTGTCGGCGGCGGGGGTTAGGGGTGCTGGTTTTTGTGCCTCACGTAGGAGAGCACCTGGGTGGAAACGGCTACAAACGAGATCAGTGCGAAAATCGTTACCACGGCGTTGAGCATGATTCACCTCCCTTGTTGTGTTGACGACCGCTCATGGTGACCTTGCGGGGCGGGATCAGCTCCTCTTCGGAGCTTCCGGCTCCCGGCATGGTACCGGGGACCAGCCGCGACTGTCCGGCCCAGGCCACTGCGGATACCCGCAACGCTGCTGCCACCATCACGACTGCTAATGCGATCACTGCCATCATCATGGAATTCCCTCCGGCCGCTCCTGCGGCATTTCATTTAATGAAGCTAAATGCGCGGAGCGTGCCAACGCTAAGCTGGCCATTTCATTAAAGAGACTCCCCCCCGGCGTTTTTTTCGCTGTTCACCTTTCGCACACCTGCTGTTCAAGGCCGGTACAGGCGCAGCTCCGGTGGCGGCGGGGATAGGTGGCCTCCCGGCGGGCGCGCCGCCGGCGGCCGGTGTGAACCCCTCGTCCGCGGAATGCCTGCCGGATGCGGTGGCGCGTCTATTGGGCGTTTAACTTTTCGGCGGGATCTGTTACAAGGGGAGCTATGGAAAACGCGCACTCCGGAGCAATCCTGGCGAGCAGGCACTGGGTCTTCGATCTCGATGGCACCCTCACCGTCGCGGTGCATGACTTCGACGCCATCAGGAAGGCCCTCGGCGTCCCCCACGGGGGTGACATCCTCGCCTACCTGAGCTCGCTTCCCGAGGAGGAGGCGCGGCTGGCCAGGGGGAAGCTCAACGACATCGAGATGGAACTGGCGGGACGCAGCCGGGCGGCGGTAGGGGCCCGGACGCTGGTGGGGCTGCTCCATGCCCAGGGGGCGCAGCTTGGGATCCTGACCCGCAATACGCGGGAGAACGCGCTGGTCTCCCTGGGGCGGATCGGGCTCGCGCAGTACTTCCCCCCCTCGCACGTGCTCGGTCGCGACGAGGCCCCCGCCAAGCCGGACCCGGACGGGATCCACCAGTTGGCGCGGCGCTGGGGCGTGGCTGCTCACCAGGTTGTCATGGTGGGGGATTATCGTTTCGACCTGGAAACGGGGCGTGCGGCGGGGGCGGGGACGGTCCACGTCGACCCCAGCAGGCTCTTCGCCTGGCCGGAGTTGGCGGACCTGGCGGTAGCCAGCCTGGCGGAACTGGCTACCGCGGTGGCCTTTTTACAGGGCGGCGAGGCTCTCCAGCTCGTGGTCGGTGATCTGGACGATCTCGTCGTAGATGGCGAGCATGACGTGGAGGCGGCACCACTTCTTGATCACGCTGGTGATCAGGTAGGCGGCGTTGACCAGGGTCCCCGATAGCAGGGCGATACCCAGCAGGCGCTGGTCATCCATGGAGATGAGGATCACTGCATAGATGGCGATGAAGACCATGGAGGCTAGCCAGGCAACCTCCGGCCCCTTGAACGGGTTGACCATCACCTTGGTGAGCTCGATGTAGTAGCGGGTCATCCCCCGCACCCGGCGCATCGCCTCGGCGATCTCGCCGGCCGGCTGCTTGAGGTAGATGCGGGCCAGGAAGTGGGTGAGGGCGGTTTCCTTGTCCTTTACCATGCGCTCGTTTACGTATCCATCGATTGCTTCGTCTACGGTCTCTTTGTTCATGATCCACCACCTAAAGAGCGGGCGGCGCCCAAGCTTTGGCTCCGCATTGCAGGAAAAGGGCCTGGGCCGCATGGCGGGGAGGATCCACCTCCAGGCTCTGATGCCTCCTCTTATCGGTACCACCGGAAGTTAGTTTAGATGATGGTGCAAAAAATCGGCTTGTCAAATGGGGGCCCCGTGCGTGCTCCCGTTTCTTCCTCCGTTTGCCCCAGGTGGCGGCGGACCCAAGGAGACAGTGTGAAGCAGCGGAGTGGGAATACGGATGAGTAGCAAACGGTGCCAGTCGGGGGAGGGATCCCCGGTCGAGGGGGTAATCGTATCCCATTTCGGCGTCGCCGTCGAGGTGCAGGTGGCCGACGGCGAACGGATGATGGTGCGGGTCAAGCGGAACTCCGGCCATGTGGTCGGGGACCGGGTCGTGGTCCGGGGCGAGGTCCTCGACCGCCTGGAAAGGCGAAGCGAGCTGCGCCGGCGTGACGCCCGGGGTGGAGTCCACCTCGTGGCCGCCAACCTGGATGTGCTCGGCATCGTGCTGGCTCCCCTCTCTCCTCCCGGTTTCGCCGACCGAGCCATTGTCGCCGCTCGCGCCGCCGGGCTGGAGCCGTTCCTGATCTTCAACAAGTGCGACCTTCCCGAGGCGGTTCCCTCGGCTGAGGAGGCGGAGAGGACTTACCGCGGGACGGTTCCCTTCTTCGCGCTGAGCGCCGCCACCGGGCAGGGGATCGAGGCGTTGGCCTCCTTCCTCAAGGAAGGGCACCGCGGTGTCTTTGTCGGCTCCACCGGGGTGGGGAAGAGCTCCCTGATGAATGCCCTCTGCCCGGACATCAACCTGAAGGTGGGGGAGGTGAGCGAGCACCGCTGGCTCGGCAGGCACACCACGACGGTGTCGTCCTTGCACGCGCTCCCCGGCGGGGGGGAGCTGGTGGATACCCCGGGCTTTCGCGATTTCGGCCTGGTGGACATCTCCTCTTCCGAGGTCGCCGAGCATTTCCCCGGCTTCGAGTCGCTGGATTGCCGCCCCTGCCGTTTCCGCAACTGTCGCCACCGCAAGGAGCCGGGGTGCGAGGTGGCTGCCCTGGTGGAAGCAGGCCGGCTCTCGGCGGAGCGCTACCGCAACTATCTCGCCATCCTCGACGAGGCGGAGGCGGCCGAAGATGAGGCGCTCAGGCGCCCGCGCAGAAAATAGAGGGAGCAAACGATCAAGGAGGTTTTTCGATGGCGCAACCCTGGATGGTACTGGACCGGGTGCATACCCCGGACGGGGTGCTTGAACTTAGGAGGCGGGGGGAGCGGGATTTCCTGATCACCGTCAACGGGCTGGTGCTCATGAACAGTTCCCTGCACCGTTCCGAGGTCGCACTCGGCGAGGTCGCCTGCGCGCCGCTGAAGGAGCATCCCGCTCCCCGGGTGCTGGTTGCGGGGCTCGGGATGGGGATCACCCTGAGGGCGGTGCTGGATGCGCTTCCCCCTTCGGCGGCCGTGGTGGTGGCCGAGCTTAACCCGGTGGTGGTCGACTGGTGCCGGGGGGCGCTCGCCCCTCTGACTGCTTCGGCGGTGAGCGATCCCCGGGTGACCGTGGAGATCGAGGACGTCTCCCGGGTGATCATGAAGAGCGCCGGCGGGGGGGAGCGTTTCGACGCGGTGGTGCTCGATCTTTACACCGGTCCCCACTCCCGCTCCGACAAGGTGATGGATCCCCTCTATGGAAGCGTGGCGATCGAGCTCACCCGCTCTGCGCTGAGGCCGGGCGGGGTGTTTGCGGTGTGGGGGGAGAATGTGGACGCCGCGTTCGAGAAGCGGCTCAAGGGGGCGGGCTTTGCGGTCACCACGGACCGCCCCGGCCGCGGCGGTTTGCGGCACGTGGTCTACCTGGCGCGTCTTCCCGGCCAGCAGGAGGCGCCGCGGGGAAGGCGTGGGGGAGGCCGGCGCTAACGGCTTAGGCCGCCCGCCTCATCCGGGACGGCCGGTCCCCCCCGGGGCCGGGGGCGATGAGGTTCCTGACGGTGGCGACCAACTGCTCGGCGGTGAACGGCTTCGCGAGGTAGCCGTCGGCGCCGTGGGTGTCGACGAGCCTGCTGAGCTCCTCCTCGTCCTTGGAGGAGATCAGCAGCACCGGGATGTGGCGGCTTTTGTCGCGGGACTTGAGCAGCCGGAGCTTCTTGTCCCCCGACATGAGCGGCATGACCACGTCGAGCATGATCAGGTCGGGAGGGGTATTGGAGTAGATCAGGTGGTTGGAGTAGACACCGTTGTCCGCAACGGAGACCCGGAAACCGGCCGCCTCGAGGAAATCGCTGGCCATGGCCAGCACGACCTGACAGTCGTCGATGACGACGATGTGCTTCGACATTCATCCTCCCCGGAAATAACAGAACGCTGTTTTGTATATCACACAGCCGGCCCGCTGTCTAGCCTGAACTTTAATGAGAACGTTACCGCGCCCCCCTTTACAGGAGGGGCTGTTATCCCGCCTCCTCTCCGCTTTCTTGCTGCTCTCCCCGATAAATAACTTGAATTGCAAAGACTTTTCGTTACCGGTAAGCGCTTCCCCCCTTCCTTGGGCACCTTTCGGGCTCTCCCCCGCCGGCGTCCGGGTAACTTCTCCTCCGCGGAAGTTGCCGGTTTTCTTACCCTGTTCTCCCGTCTCCTTCGGCACCGGTTTATTGCACCTTTCCCCATTTCCAGTAGTATTAAGAGAAAATAATTTTAAGGTGAGAGCAATGGCGCAACGAGAACCGATACAACTCCCGGGGCTCGAGGAGGCGGGACGTCACCACCACCTCTGCCTGCTGTACGACGGGGAGGAGGAGATCCTGACCCCGGTGGTCCCCTTCATCCAGAAGGGGCTCTCCCTCGGGGAGCGCTGTCTCTACCTCCATGGCGGGGAAGAGACCCTCGAGCGGGTGCTTAAAAACGCGGTGCTGGGGCAGAAGCACGACATCGGGGCGCTTAAGCTTTTGCCGGTGGAGGAGTGCTGGCTCAAGGGAGGAAGCTTCACTCCGAAGAGCGTCATCGAGCTTCTCGCTTCCCTCTCCGCCATGGCATCGACCGACGGCTTCCGGGCCACCCGGGTCATCTGCGACATGGGGTGGGCGGCCGGGGACCCCTCGCTTACCGCGCTCCTGATCGAGTTCGAGTTGCTCCTCAACCGGCTGGCCGAGCAACTCGACGTCACCATCCTTTCTCTGTACCGCCGGCGGGCTTTCCCCGCCGAGGTCATCCTGGAACTCGCCAAACTCCACCCGCAGCTGGTCGTCGCCGGCAAGATCTGTCCCAACCCCCTTTTCGTGCCGGCCGGTCACGCCCCCCGGCGTAGCCGCTCGGATGGCGAGCTCGATCTGCTGCTGGCGGTATCCCAGCTCTGTGCCACCGCGGCGGCCGAGCGGGAGCGGATGCGGCAGGAACTCGAGCAGGCTTACGCCGCCCTGGCGCGCAAGATCTACGAGAACTGGCAGGAGGAGGACACCCTCAAGGCGAGCGAAAAGAGGCTCCAGGAGCAGGATGATCTGCTGCTCGAGCACCGCCGAAGGTTGCAGACCATCCTGCAGCACCTTCCGGCTGTGATGCTGGCCTTCGATAGGGAGGGCTCGGTGTCCGCCTGCAACCACGAGTTCGAGCGGATCACCGGCTTCAGGCCGGAGGAGGTGATGGGGCGGCAGATGCGGGAGCTCTTCCACCTTTCCGGCGAGGGGGCGGAAGAGGTGCTGGAGGCCCACCCTGAAGAGGGGGGACATTACCGGGGCAGGGAGTGGGAGCTTCGCTGCAAGGACGGCTCGTTACGCAGCATCTCCTGGTCCAATATCTCCCGCTACGTTCCCATCCAGGGCTGGGCCAACTGGATCACCGGGCTCGACGTGACCCCGAGGATCGATGCCGAGGTCGGCCTCAAGTCCTTGAGCAGCGAGCTCGAGGCCCGCACCTGCGAACTCGAGCTCTTCGGGCACGCCGTTTCCCACGATCTTAGCTCCCAACTGGCCAAGATCGGGGCCCATTGCGCCCTGATGCAGGAGCTGCACGCCCCCGCGCTCACCCCCCAGTGCCGGGAACTCCTCTCCAGCATCCAGCAGGCCACCCTCGAGATGGTGGGGCGGATCAATGCCCTCGAACGCCTCACTACGCTCGCCTCGGCGGAGATGGAGCCCGAAGAAGTGGATCTGACCGCCATGGCCCGCGAAATTGCCGAATGGCTGAGAAAAAGCGGAGAGCGTTCGGTGACCTTCCGGATCGAGGAGGGGGTCCGCGCGCGCGGCGACCGGCGGCTCCTCAGGCTGGCTCTCGAGCAGCTTTTGGAGAACGCCTGGAACTACACGGCCGCGGTACCCGCCCCGGTCATCGAGTTCGGCACCGTGGTCGCGGCCGGGGAACGGAGCTTCTACGTGAGCGACAACGGCCCGAGGCCGCCGCTTCTCCCCCCCGACCCGGCAGGATGCCGGAAACTGCACGCGGAGCACCTTTGCTGCGGCATCGGCCTGGCCACCGTCCAACGGATCATCACCCTGCATCGAGGCAGGATCTGGGCGGCACGAGAGAGCGAACAGGGAGGAACCCTCTGCTTCACGGTGGAGGGGAGAGGGGAGCCTCAGAGCTGGCAGGAAACGGCCCCCCAGGAGGTGGTGATGTGACCAATGAAAAAGGGCTTCCCCCGCTTTTGGAGGTCTCCAACCCGGCGGACCTTAAAAGTTCCATCCATAACTCGCTGGAGAGCATCCGTGACCTCCTCCTGCGCCGTCCCGATCACGAGGAGCTCGGGGCCCTGACCCAGCAGGTGGAGCGCCTGCTGACCGAGCAGGGGGCCCGGCTGGAGTCGATCAACCGCGACCTGGAGGCCTTCAACTACTCGGTCGCCCACGATCTCTGCGCCCCCCTGACCCGTATCTGCGGTTTCACCCAGGCCCTCAAGGAGCGCTGCGGCGCCCGCCTCGACCCGGAGGCGATCGACTACCTGGAGCGGATCCACAAGTCGTCCCTGCACATGAACGAGCTTATCGAGGCCCTCCTGGAGCTTTCCCAGCTCTCCTACCAGAGCCTCAAGAAGGAGCTGGTCGACCTCTCTGCCATCGCCAGCGAAACGGCGGGCGAGCTCTCCCAGGGTATGCCGGAGCGCCGGGCCGATTTCGTCATCGAGCCTAAGATAACCACCATCGGGGACTCGAGGCTTTTGGAGATCGCCATGAAGAACCTGATGAGAAACGCCTGGAAGTTCACCCGCCTCAGGGAGACCGCCTGTATCGAGTTCGGGGCCCGCGAGATGGGGAGCGGCCGCGCCTGCTTCGTTCGGGATAACGGGGTCGGTTTCGACATGTGCAACGCCGAGAAGATGTTCCAGGCCTTCCAGAGGCTCCACAACAGCGCCGAGTACCCCGGCCACGGCATCGGGCTCACCACCGTCCAGCGGATCATCACCCGGCACGGCGGACGGATCTGGGCAGAAGGGGAGGTTGACAAGGGGGCTACCTTCTATTTCACGCTGACTCCTGCCTGAGGCAGATCGGAGGAAGGGGGGCTCGTAAACGATGTGGGGAAATGGCGGTAAAGCGGGGAAGGGTTAGGCGGGGGGAACCGGCCGGCTCCTCCCCGCGGGTAATCCGTGCCTGGAGATCTCAGTCCAAAAGGGTCTTCTCGAACTGCAACCCCATTCCTTTTTCGGTGACCCGCACGACTTTCGCCTTGAGGTCGCACAGCACCTGCGGGGTGAGGGTGTGGTAGATGGTGATGGCCACGGTGTCGTTGATCTCGACCTTCCTGGCGGCCGTGACAAAGACACCTTTCATGCTCAGGTTTTCCACTTCACCCGCGATCATTTCGTTATCCAAATGTATGTTTGCCTTGGCGTGCAGTGCCAGCCTGGCGAAGTTTCTCTTTTCCTTGTACATCGCCCCTCCCTTGTGCGGTTTAATGGGAATGCCGGGTTGAAACTTCTCTCTTAGTGTAATTTAATGTCTCGAAAATGCAAGCGCTGCAAGGATAAAAAGCTTGTCTCTCAGGAATTTACCTACCGTCGATGACTGTTAAGATGCCCCTCATTTCGTTCTCATGTGTTTTTACCGCACTATCGGCAGGCTGCCGGAGCCCGGCAACGGATCAGGCGGCGGGCGCGGCATGCTCTTCCTTCACCTGCTGCATGATGTCGAAGGCCCGCTTGACCCGGGAGACCACCCTGATGATCATCATCGGTTTGGCGATGAAGTCGTGAAAGCCAGATTTCAGGGCCCGGTGCTCCTCCTCGGGAGAGGCCTTGGAGGTCAACAGGATCATCGGGATCTCGGCGGTGGCGGGGTTGGCCTTGATGGCGCGCATGAGCGCGTAGCCGTCCATGCGGGGGATCACCGCGTCGCACAGGATGAGCTCCGGCCGCTGCGAGAAGGCGATGCCGAGCCCCTCCACCCCGTCGTTGGCGATCAGCACCTGGTACCCTTCCTTCCTGAGCGCTTCGGCGACCTCGGAGGTGGTGTCGGTTGCGTGGTCGACCACCAGGACCCGGGGGGCTTCGGCGTTCACCTCCTCCGCGCCGAGGTAGTGGCGCTTGACGGCGGCGATGATCGCCTCCCGGGTGGCGAGCACCGGGATGATGCGGGTACGGCAGTAGGCCCGCAGTTCGGAGATGGTGTCGGTGTCGCAGGGGTCGGTGATGGCCACCACCACACCCTCCCGCTGGCGGCGCAGGGGAAACACCACCCGTTCCTGGGCGAACCGCACCGGGACAAGCTCCAGCAGCTGACGGGGGTAGCTCTGGGAGGCGAGCTCCCGTACCGTCTGGAATCCGTGCTGGCTGGCCAGCGCCTCGATCAGCTCGTCCCTGGTGATGACCCCCATCTCCTCCAGCACGCCTCCCAGCCGCTGACGCCGCCGCTGCTTGTGCTGCCTGATCAGGGCGCGCTCCAAGGTCTTGATGGTTATGATCCCTGACTCGACCAGTAACTCTCCTAAGGGTGTTTTCATGATCGAACCGACCTTTGATTGTAATTAGGATTCTCTAACCATGGTGCCAATAATACCGGGTTCCCCACAAATAGCAAAATAAAAAAAGGCCCCGGGGGGGGCCTTTTCGACAAAAAAATTGCCTGGTTGCAGTGATGGTGACCGGTCAGCGGACGTGTTCTTCCGGGTAGGCACCGATCTGGTGGATGGAG
This sequence comes from Geomonas sp. Red32, assembly GCF_023652955.1. Lineage (GTDB taxonomy): Bacteria > Desulfobacterota > Desulfuromonadia > Geobacterales > Geobacteraceae > Geomonas. Next base: position 231,628 of record NZ_JAKLOY010000003.1, read on the forward strand.
AGGTCGGCGCCGGCGTGCTCCTGCTCGGGGTCCAGCCTGATGCCGACGGTCTTGGAGAGGAGGCCGTAGATCAGGAAGCCGTTGACCAGGGCGAAGGCGATGCCGGACACGGTCCCCATCAGCTGGGAGACGAAGGAGACTCCGCCCAGCCCGCCGAGGGCCTCCTGCCCGAAGATGCCGCAGGCGATGCCGCCCCAGGAGCCGATCACCCCGTGCAGCGGCCAGACGCCGAGCACGTCGTCGATCTTGAGCTTCTCCTGCTCGATCTGAAAGCCGAAGACGAAGATCAAGGAGGCGATGGCGCCGGTGACGAAGGCGGCCAGGGGATGCATGAGGTCTGAGCCCGCGCAGATGGCGATCAGGCCGGCCAGCGCGCCGTTATGGACGAAGCCGGGGTCGTTTCTGCTGGCGATGAGGGCGGCGAGCACCCCGCCGACCATGGCCATGAGGGAGTTGACCGCCACCACGCCGGAAATCTTGTCCAGATGGCCTGCGCTCATCACGTTGAAGCCGAACCAGCCGACCGCCAGGATCCAGGAGCCCAGGGCCAGGAAGGGGATGTTGCTGATCGGGATCGGGTGGGACTTTTTCCCGAGGTAGCGTCCCATGCGGGGGCCCAGGATGAGCACGGCGGGAAGCGCGATCCAGCCGCCGATGGAGTGGACGACTACCGATCCTGCGTAATCATGGAACTCGGCGCCCCCTACCTTCTTGAAGACGTCCTGCAGAAGGGACATGTTCTTCCCCCAGATGAGCGACTCGAAGAGGGGATAGCTCACCCCGGCGAAGATGGCGCCGGCGATCACCTGCGGCCAGAACTTTGCCCGCTCGGCGATCCCCCCGGAGATGATGGCCGGGATGCAGGCGGCGAAGCAGAGGAGGAAGAAGTAGTGGGTGATGTCGTATCCCTGGTTTTCCCCCAGAAGCTCTTTGACCGGTTTGAGGAAATTGATCCCGTAGGCGATCGGAAAGCCGACCAGGAAGTAGACCACGGTGGAGACCGACCAGTCGGTGAGGATCTTCACGAAGGCGTTGACCTGGTTCTTCTGCCGTACGGTGCCGACCTCCAGGAAGGCGAACCCGGCGTGCATGGCGAAGACCATGACCGCACCGAGCATGAGGAAGAGTACATCGCTGCTGTTGCCAAGTGGAGTCGTCATTGACATCCCGTTCATTACATTACCTCCGTTGGTAAATAGTCCCACCTCGTTGTGAGAGCCTGATTAATGAGCAGTCGCTGACCGCGAGCGCGTCGCAAGGCCCGGTCTGACCAGCAAGATGCTTGCCAAAAACGGAAAAGTCTGTAATCCTTGGGAAACCGTACCGGCGCCGGCCGTGAGGGGTGAGGATTCTGCCTAAAGGGGAGGCAGTCATGCCTAATGAATGGGCAGCATTAGAGGTTGACCTCCCCACCGCGGGCGGGGTACATTCCAGTACCCGGACCGGCCGGGGATGAAGAAGGTGGGGGACCTCCTGTTAACCAAGACCGCACTGATAACCTGCGCCGATCTCACGGGGTTTAGCTACGGCGACCACCATCCTTTCAAGGTGCAGCGCTTCCGGCTGGCCCGTGACCTGATGGCCGCCTACCGGCTCCTCGAGCTGCCGGGGATGGAGCAGCGGGTTCCCCGGAAAGTGACCCGGGAGGAGCTCCTAACCGCCCACGCACCGGAGTACCTCGACCGGCTCAAAGAATTCAGCGACGCCTGCGAGTCGCGCGCCGACTTCCGCTACGGGCTCGGCGATCTCGAGAACCCGATCTTTCCCGGGGTCTACGACTGGGCCTGCCTCGGCGTCTCCGGCACCCTCGAGGCGGCCCGGCTGGTGACCGAGGAGGGATTCGCGGCCGCCTTCAACCCGTTCGGTGGTTGGCACCACGCCCAGCACAGCCGCGCCTCCGGCTTCTCGTATCTCAACGACGCGGTGGTGGCCATTAACCACCTGGTAGGCCGGGGAAAACGGGTGGTCTACCTCGACATCGACGCCCACCACGGCGACGGGGTTCAAAACGCCTTCTACCAGAGCGACCGGGTGCTCACCATCTCGCTCCATGAAAGCGGCATCTACTTCTTCCCCGGTACCGGTTTCGAGCGCGAGACCGGGGAGGGGATGGGGAAGGGGTACGCAGTCAACGTGCCGCTTCTGGCCCACACCGACGACGCGCTTTTCATGAAGGCTTTCGACGAGATCGCCTATCCGCTCATTGCCGCCTTCGACCCGGACGTGCTCTTCACCCAGCTCGGCGCGGACACCTTCCGGACCGACCCCTTGACGCGGCTGGAGGTCACCACCCACGGTTACACCTATCTCCTCAAAAAGCTCAGGGCCCTGCGGATCCCCTGGGTGGCGGTGGGGGGAGGCGGCTACGATATGATGAACGTTGCCCGGGCCTGGACCATCGCCTGGGCGGTGATGAACGACCGGGAGATCTCTCCGAGGCTCCCGGCTGAATTTATCAAGCTGATCGGACCCCTTGGGTACCCACACCGCATGCTTTTGGATGCCATGCACTGGGCCCAGGAGGACGAACGCAACGCGGCGCTGGACGCGGTGGAGCGGGTGATCGCCTACCTCCGCGCCCACATCTTCCCGGTGCACATTGGTGGCCATGCCAAGGATCGCGGGTAACGAGCAGTTACGGGACCGGTCCGGGCGGGAGCTCTTCTCCCTGCACGACATCAACCGGCTGGAGCCCGCCGAGAAGGAGGCCATCTACCGGCGGCTCCTCACGCCGCGGCTGGCCGCCCTGCTGGAGAGTGCCGGTGGCGGGGCGGTCAACATCGTGGCGCCCCGCGGGCTCAGGCTGGTGAGGATGGAGGCCCGGCTCTCCGCCGGCGACCGCGACCCGCTCTTTTTCCTGGAACTGTGCGACACCCATCACCGCCAGATGGAGCTCGCCTTCTGCCAGATCTGCGACCCCGCCGCCCAACGCTTCGAGGTGGACCGGGACAGCGAGGGGAGAAACAACGTCTTCGCCACCCACGGCAGGAACCCGGGCGAGGAGCTCCGCGCCATGGAGGCCGGCCTCTTTCCGCACCAGGTGCGCCACGGCCTGCGGATGTTCGGGGAGTTTCTTCCGCTTTTGGAGCGGCTCACCGACTCGCTCGGGATGGAGCTCATCGTTGCCGAGCCTTTGAGCTACGACAATGCCATCCGCTACGAGAAGTACGGCTTCGACTACGTGGTGGGGAAGAAGCTCATGCTGGAGATCGACGCCGGCTTCGCCCCGGGAGGGGAGCTCTTCCGGAGGCTCGACGGTTCCACCCCCTTCCGGCGTCCCGGGATGGAACGGACGGTGCGGGGGCGCAGCTGGGCCATCCACGACGGTATCCTCGGCGAGCCGTGGGATGAAGTCCGTATCTATAAGACCATAGGCGTCCACGCGGGCGTCAATACCTTCCCTCGACGGGAAGGGTAGGAGGTTAGGCAATCATGCAGCAGGCAACTCCCCTGGCGGGGATCGTGTACTATGGCCCCCCGGCCCCCTTCGAGGTGACCGGGCTGGACGGCAAGGTGCGAATCGAGGTGGGATCGGAGCCGGTCCCGCTGGTGGAAACCGACTTCCTGAAGTTGCGGGGCGAGGCTCCCGGCTACGACGAGCTTGGCCGCGGTATCTACCAGGCCTTGAGGACCGACCCCGGCTGCCGCTTCGCCGGCCGCTACGCCGCCTGGCTCAAGGAGGGGTATCCCCACTACGTCTCCGAGCTGGCGAGCAACATCCTCATGCTGGGCGAGAAGGACGTCGAGGTCCCCTACCTCGACCGCCGGGTCAACCTGTTGAAGATCTTCGCCCTGATGGAACCCGAGAACGGACATTTCCCGCTGGAGATAGGCTCCACCCTTTTGGACAAGGGGTGCCGTTTCTCCGCGCTGCACCTCTCCACGGTGACCCTCTACAAGGCGGCCGAATACCTGGAGCGGGGGCTCTCCCTCGACCCCGGCAACCTGCGGGGGATCTCCAACCTGGCCGAGGTCTATTTCCTGCTCGGCAAGTACGAGAAGGCCTCCTCGCTCTGGAATTCGCTGCTGCCGACCCTTCCGGAACAGTCGGCGGGCGAGGTGAGGGGAAGGCTGGAGCGGATCGGCAAGGGGGAACTTCCCCGGGTGCCGGCGGTCGACTACCTGGAGGCCATTGCCGGCGCCATGGCCATGAAGGAGGATGGTGATTACCTGGAGGCTACCGCGGTCTTGAACGACGTGATGGCCGACGCCTTCTTCGCCTGCGAGTTCCCGATGCCGGAGATCCCCTACCTTCTCGCCCAGTGCTGCATCAGCATGGGAGGAAACGCCGACGCCCGGACCTACCTGCGGAGCGCCCTCCGGATGAACCCCGACTTCGCCGAGGCCCAAAGCCTCCTCGACCAAATCCAGGGATAGGAGGACCGCATGGAAGCGTACACCCCGGCCGACTGGATCTTCATCGCCGGCGTCATGCTGGTGATCTTCTTCTTCGTGACCATCTCCGGCATGAGGAAGAGGTGACCGAGCCGTCAAGCAGGTGGTAGACTTGGGAGGAAGACTCATGAAAAAGGAGGATCCCATGACACGACCCGACATCAAGAAAATCCTCGACTACCGCACCATCGCGGTGGTCGGCCTGTCGCCGGACCCGGGGAAGGCGAGCCACGAGGTGGCGGCCTACCTGAAGAGGGCAGGGTACCGGATCATCCCGGTCAACCCGGCCGCAACCGAGATCTTCGGCGAGAAGTGCTACCCGACCCTGGCCGACGTTCCCGAGACGGTGGAGATCGTCGACATCTTCCGGCGCTCCGAGTTCGTTCCCGAGATCGTCGAGCAGGCGATCGCCAAGGGTGCCAAGGTGGTCTGGATGCAGGAGGGGATCGTCAACCAGGAGGCCGCCGAGCGTGCCGAGGCCGCGGGGCTCACCGTGGTGATGGACCGCTGCCTCCTGAAGGAGCACGTCAAGCAGGCCCGGCAGTGAGTGGAGGGACGCGGCGGTGATCTCCCATGCCAACCGGCGCCCGGTGTCCCTCAACCTGCTCGCCGCCGTCTACCTCTTTTCCTTTCTCCTCTCCGCCTCCAGCTACGGAAGCCCCTACCCCTTCCTGGGAAAACTCGTCACGGGAGGGGAGGGGCATTTCCTCACCTTCGCCGACAGCCTTGTCTCCTTTTATCTCTGCCTGGGGATCCTCAAAAGACAGCGGGTTACCTACTACCTCATCCTCTGCTACAACCTCTTCGACCTGTTCAACGCCCTGGTGAATCTCTGGTCGATCCCCCCCGACCGCTACGCGGCCTTGAGCGGGGTGGCGGTCACCCCCGGCGATATGCGGCTCAACACCCTCATCGCGGGGATCTTCGTCTTCGGGGTCACCTGGTTTACCGTCGTTTCCCGGCGCCACTTCACCAACCGCTCCCCCTACCTCTTCTAATCGGAACCTTACCGGGTTCTTACCTTCGATCGCCCCGGGACGCCATCTTATCTCATAGAGATATCAAGAGGTTGCCGGAGCCCGGGACGGTGAGGCAAATTTCAGTGATCGTTAAGGAATGTACACATCTCTGCTTGCCAGACCGTGTGCCTCTCTGCTACTATTGCCGCATTTTTCAGCGCTGTCCCCCTCCGGCTGCCGCCGCTCCGGCTTCCGGTCCGCTACCCTTGCCGCCGGGGAGGTCATCGCAAAGGATCCACCTTGTTCGCCAAACTCAAACACGGCCTCAGCGCATCATTTTTCCACTCCGACCACAGCCGTCCGGTGGACCTCCACGATACGCGTGGGGTGGGGATCCGTGTGGTGGGGCTCAACAAGTACTTCGGCTCCACCCATGTCCTTAAGGATATCAACCTCGAGATCAAGGCCGGCGAGACCTTCTGCATCATCGGCCCCTCCGGGACCGGCAAGAGCGTGCTTTTGAAGCACATCGTCAAGCTGGAGACCCCCGACTCCGGGGAGATCTACATCGACGACCTGCCGATCTTCTCGGGAGACCCGCACGACTCCTCCCGCGACTACCGCTACAGCATGGTCTTCCAGTCCTCGGCCCTTTTCAATTCACTGACCGTCGGGGAAAACGTCGGTCTTTGGCTGAGGGAGAAACGGGTCTGCAAGGAGCAGCGGATCCGGGAGATCATCCGGGAGAAGCTGGAGATGGTCGGCCTTTCCGGACGGGAGGGGCTCCGGACCTCGGAGCTTTCCGGCGGGATGAAGAAGAGGGTGGCCATCGCCCGCTCGCTCGCCATGAACCCCGACCTGATCCTCTACGACGAGCCGACCGCCGAACTCGACCCGGTCACCACCGACGAGCTGGCCAACACCATCCTTAAGCTCAAGGAGACCACCCGGAACACCACCGTGATCGTCACCCACGACTTGAACTTCGCGCTCTACATCTCCGACCGCATCGCCATGATGAGCGGGGGAACCATCGTGGAAGTGGGGACCCCCCGGGAGATCAAGCAGAGCCAGAATCCGGTCGTCCGCAGCTTCATCTACACCACCACCAAGGGGATAAGGGGAGACTAGATGGCAAAGGCACCGCTTGGCCGCCGCATCCTTTTGACCACCTTTCTGGCGGGGCTTTCCCTTTCCCTTTGGGCCTGCGCCGACTTGAAGCAGAGCAAGCCGCTGTTGCCGGTGCGCGAGTACGAGAAGATGATCGTGGGGAGGCTCGACGCCGACTACGTCGGGACCGCCAACTGCGTCGCCAAGTGCCACAAGCACGACAAGATCTCCGACGATTTCAGCCACAGCGTCCACGGAGAGCAGATCAAGGCCGAGACCGGCCTCCCCCTGGTCAACTGCGAGTCGTGCCACGGACCGGGAAGCCTCGCCGTCGCCAACCTCCCCGACAACCCAGAAAAGAACACCGCCGAAAACAGGAAGTGCGACACCAGCACCTTCCTCGACCTGATGCACCTCCCCCCCCAGGCGCAGTCGCTCATCTGCCTCAAGTGCCATTCCGCCGCCTCGCAGCCGGCGCTGGCCTTCTGGAACGCCAGCGTGCATGCCATCAACGACGTGAGCTGCTTCGACTGCCACAAGCTCCACAAAGGGCCGCAGCAGAAGGTGAGCCGCGAGCAGATGGCTGAGATGTGCTACGGCTGCCACCCCCAGGTGCGGGCCGAAAACGCCCTCTACTCGCACCACCCGATCCGGGAAAAGAAGATGGTCTGCGTGGATTGCCACGAGATCCACGGCTCAACCCAGCCGAAGCTTCTCAAGGGGAACACCCTCAAGGAGACCTGCACCCGCTGCCACATGGAGAAGCAGGGGCCCTTCGTCTTCGAGCACGGCGACCTGACCGAGAACTGCCTCAACTGCCACACTCCCCACGGCTCGGTCAACAACCACCTGCTGAACGCCGCCATGCCGTTTCTCTGCCTGCAGTGCCACTCCGCCCACCTCTCCTCCAACACCCCCGGGCTTAAGCAACTCTTCACCAACCGCTGTACCGACTGCCATTCCCAGATCCACGGAACCGACACCCCCACCCAGGGGCTGACCGGAAAGGGGACGCTGCGCCAATGAACGGCTTACACGACCGGAAGGTGACCAGAGGGTGGAACAGGAGGCTCGCGGCGGCGCTTTCGCTGGCAGTGGTGCTCGTTGCCGCGGGGGGCGCGGCGGCCGAGGAGCCGTGGGAGCCGCTTCTGGAGCCCGATCCCTCGGTGGCGAAGACCCTCCCGCTGCCTGAGCAGGAGCGCCAGGTGGAAACCCTCGAGCAGAAGGGGGGCTTCATCGGGTACGGCTTCGTCGCCACCGACGGCTACGGCGGCCGGGCAGAACCCTTCGGCTTTCTCCGCTCCAGCCGGACCGGCGGCCTCTTCTATCGGAACCTCCAGCGCGACGGCAACCTCGAGGTCGAGGGGGCCTACCTGAACGAGCACGACTACCACGGCGACCTCCTCCTCGACTACCAGGGGGACTACCGTCTCCACCTGAGGACCGAGTCGCTCTTCCACAACCTGGACCGCGAAATCCTCTTCTCCCCGAACTTCCAGGCCGGACGCGTCGATCCCCCCCGGACCCCGGCCGATTACCTGGCGGTTCAGGACCCGGAGCTGGATTACGGGGTCAGCGTGGTACAGGACAACGCCGACTTCCGCTACCGGCTGCACAATTACCCCCTGCACGTGAGCCTCGGTTACTGGCGGCTGGTCCGGGAAGGGACCAAGCAGCAGCGCTTTGCGGACATCGCCTTCGAGGGGACTCCGAACACAATTTACGCCGCCCCCCGCAACGTGAACCAGCAGACCCAGGAGGGACGGGTGGGGGCCGACGTTCACCTGGGGCCGGTGGATCTCGCCTACGAGTTCAAGATCAGGGTCTTCGAGGACCGCCAGCCTATCCCGTCCGGCCCCTACGTCTCGCGCAACGATATCGCGGGAAACCCGGAGACGGTGGGGGGGGTGAGGGAGCATAACGAGAATCCCGACAGCCGCTTCATCTCCCATACGCTCAAGATGCACAGCTCGATGTCCGGAGGGCTGGTGGCGAGCGGCGCCTACAGCGTCGAGCAGCGCGAAAACCTCTCCAACCTCTCCGATACCACCGGTGCCAAGTACATCCGCGAGGATCTCCACAATGCCGCCGGCGACCTCTCCTACATTTTCAATAAAGAGTGGAGCGCGGCGGTCAAATACCGCCGCCAGCAGCTGGAGAACGATGGAAGGGGCGAGGTGACCAGTGTGAACTTCGCCAACCCGGTGGTCCTCGTGAAGTCCCCGATGGATACCACCAGGGACACGGTGACCGCCACCATCTCCTACCATCCGCGGCGCGACTTCACGGTGACCGGCGAATACCGGGGACAGTTCCAGCAAAGGAGCAATGTCTCCTCCCTGCAGTCCTATACCAGCTGGGCGCTCCCCGAGGACAGCGCGAGCCATCGCGGGGTCATCTCCGCCAACTACCGGCCGGTGACCGGGGTCCGCTTCAACGGAAGCTACAGCTACACCACCGTCGACCACCCCTCCTACGGCGCCTCCTACCAGGAGAAGCACGAAGGAAAACTGCTGGCGAGCTTCATCAGGAACAACGGCTGGGGGGGGAGCGCCAACCTGATCGTCAGGCGGGAGATGAACCCCGACGTGCAGCATTTCCTGGTCAACCTCCCGGTCGACCCTACGGTCTCCACCGACGTGACCTACACCGCCTATCCCCTCACCTCCCGCGACCGCCAGGTGGTCAACGGGAACCTGATCGGGTGGTTAGTTCCGCTGCCGGGATTGACGCTGGGGGCCAACTACGCCTATCTCGACACCCGGATCGACCAGAGCGTGCTCTTCTCGATGGTGGCGGTGGGACACGAGGCCGGCTCGGATTTCTACGACCGCTCCCACGTGTTCGGGGTAAGTGCCACCTACACCGGGGTGGACAAGCTCGACCTTTCCCTCATGCTGCAGCAGGTCCGCTCCGCTTCGGCCTTCGAGCCTGCCTTTACCTCCTTCTCCGCCGGCAGCGATACCAGTGGCATCACCGGCATCACCAGGCAAAACACGGTGGTCAGCCAGCTTTCCGCACGGGGGGAGTACCACTTCACCCCGATGCTTTCCTCCTCGCTGCAGTACCAGGTGAGGAATTACGACGAGAAGAACCCGGCCTACAGCCTCTACAACGGGACCGTCCATTCCGTGGTGGCTACCGTGGCGGCCACGTGGTGAGCAAGAGGTAGATCCTGAAAGTTTTCCGCCTGACAATCCTGCTGCTGGTCATCTGCGCAGTCACCCCCGCGTCGCGCTCCCTTGCGGCCGGGAAGCTGGTGGCGGCAATCCTGACCTGCGACCTGCCGCGCTACCGCGAGGCTCACCGGGCCTTCATCAAGGCCTTGGTGCTCAAGGGGTACGACCAGAGCAGCGTGGAAGTCATCACCCAGACCCCCAATCCGGACCCGATCTCCTGGGCCAACAGCGTCAGGAAGTTCAACGCCATCGGCGCGGACCTCATCGTCTCCTACGGGGCCTCCGCCACCTTGGCGGCGCTGCACGAGCGGGGGGATATCCCGGTGGTCTTTGCCGACGTCTACGGCCCGGTGGAAACAGGCGTGGCCAAGAGCATGAACTCCACCGGCACCAACGCGGCCGGCATTAGCTCGAAGGTACCGCTGGTTACCCTCATCCGCACCGCGCTCGAGATCAAGCCGACCAAGTCGGTGGGGGTGATCTATTCGGTGAGGGAAGAGGGATCCCTGGTCCAGCTCCGGGAAGCCCGCAAGATAGCCGCCGCCAACGGGGTGATCCTCACCGAGGCCAACGTGAGCGGAACTTCGGGGGTCGATGCCGCGCTGGCGTCGCTGTTTGGGGCCCGGGTGGAGATGATCTACATCACCGAGTGCGCGGCCGCCAGCCGCGCGTTCGAGAAGGTGGTGCACCGGGCGGCCGAGCTGAAGATCCCGGTGATCTCGCAGATGCCGGGGGCTGCCCACAAGGGGGCGCTGGTCTCGCTGGAGGCCGATCCCGCCGAGCAGGGACAGGTGGCGGCGGAATACGCCGCCCGCATCCTTTCCGGCAAGAGGGCGTCCCAACTCCCGGTGGCTACCCCGAAACGGGTGGACCTGATTGTCAACCTGAAGATGGCAAAGACGCTGGATCTTCATGTCCCCTTCCCGGTGTTTTCCGCAGCCACTCGGGTTCTGAAGTGATAGTATGAGGTGCTGATGAGAAAGATCATGATCGTCGACGATGATGCGGCCTTCGTCCAGGCGCTTAAGGAAAAGATCCAGTCCCTCTATCCACTATTGGATGTGAGGACCTGCACCGATCCTTTCCAGGCGCTCACCATCCTGAAAGATGAGAAACTCGATCTTTTGCTGGTGGACCTGGAGATGCCGGTGCTCGACGGTACCAAGCTCGTGAACTACGCGTTGTCGGTCGGAATGGATAAGAACCGTATCGTGATCCTGTCGGGGCGCGACTCAGACTACCTCCACGAGCAGTTTCCCATGGGGACCTGCCTGGCGGTATTGAACAAGTACGAGGCAAAGCAGAAGGCGGTGCTCGATATGATCTTCAGCTCGCTCCAGAGAAAGGCGGCGGAGAGCTGATCAGAAACATTCGTAGGTCGTGTTGAGGTACGAAACGCGGCGCTTCCGGCGGTGATGGCAAGCGTCGCGTTTCACGATGAGGCTGTTCAACGCGGCCTATGCGTGGTGAATAGCAAAAAAGGTTGAGAGGTTGTGATGGGAAAGAACATGCGGTTGATCTGTTACGGGCAGAAGCACACCCGGCCCGAGTGGGAGAAGGTGCTATCCGGTGCCGGTTTCGATCAGTTTTGCGAGGAGCTGGTCCAGGAGTTAGCGGCTTTTGATATCAGGCTGGAGAGGCTTGACAGCCAGGAGCAGGTGATCGAGATAAAGAGCTACGTGGACCTCCTCAACGCGGTCAGGATCGGCTCCCCTTCCGACGGGATCTCCAGCATCTGCGTCGGCCATGTGATCGGGAAAAGCCCCAACCTCGATCCCCTGGAGGATATCAGGAGGGCGGTCAACCGGATCGCCTTCGCGCCGGAGACGGTGCCTCCCGACAGCGAAAACCGAAAGGTCTGTCACAACTGTGGATGTGGCTGCTGATGGGCGAGGGGCCTCCGGAGATGGAGGCCCCTTCCTTTTGAAGGGAGGGGTGGGGATGTCACGGGGCGATGCCGCGAATGACGGCCTCGACCTCATCCCCCTCGACGGTGATGACCGCATAGGAGCCGGAGCCGCTCTCCTTGAGGGACCCGGGGTTGATCAACAGCATACCTTCCGCCGTGTCCACCGCAGGGAGGTGGGTGTGCCCGTAGAGGATGACGTCGGCGCCGACCTGTTTGCCGCGGCCGATCAGGCCGCCCAGCCCGGACTTCACGGCATGCCGGTTGCCGTGGGTCACCAGCACCTGGCAGCCGCCGAACTTCAGGGTGAGTTCGCGGGGAAGCTGTGGGTCGCAGTCGCAGTTGCCGGCTACCCGGAGGACCGGTACTTCGAGCACATCTTCGAGAAGCTTCGCGTCCTGGCTGCCGTCTCCCAGGTGGATAATGTGGTCGACCGGGCCGGCCAGTTCATGAGCCTTGAAGGCCTGCGGATAGTTGCCGTGGCTGTCGGAAATGACCAGAAGTTTCATCACATGCCTCATTTGATGGCGGGGAGCGGGAAGTTGCGTTGAGAGTTCCCCGATACCGTGTATATCAATGGTGTATAGACCTTTGTGGCACATGAGTTCAAGAAAATTGTTGGCTCATTGGGGAGGTACCCAAGGGACCACAGGGCGGTGGCTACAACTCACATTCAGTGGAGGGGGCATGAAACGAGGATGTCTATTCTGGGGCGCCCTGACGGCGGGGGGGCTGCTGCTTCTTTTCGCGGTCTGCGTGGCGGTGGCCACCGCGCTCTTTGGCGACCATGAACGCTTCTCCGGCGAGGACGGCATCGGCTACGTGGAGATCAAAGGGGTCATTGTCGATGGCCAGGACACCGTGCGCCAGTTGCGCGAGCTCAGGAAGAACGAGCGGGTGAAGGCGGTGGTGGTCCGGGTAGACTCCCCCGGCGGCGTGGTCGGCCCCTCCCAGGAGATCTCCGCGGAGATCAAGGGGCTCGCCCGGGTCAAGAAGGTGGTGGTCTCCATGGGAAGCATCGCCGCCTCCGGGGGGTACTACATCTCGGCCCCCGCGACCCTCATCTACGCCAACCCCGGCACCATCACGGGGAGCATCGGGGTCTTGATGAAGTTCTCCAACCTCGAGGGGCTGATGGGGAAGGTGGGGATGAAGGCCTTCACCATCAAGACCGGCAAGTTCAAGGACGTGGGATCGCCTGCCCGCCCGATGACCGCCGAGGAGCGGCAGATGCTCCAGAACGTGATCGACTCCACCCACGCCCAGTTCGTGAAGGCGGTGGCCGAGGGGCGCAAGCTTCCGGTGGAGAGTGTCAGGGCCATCGCGGACGGGAGGATCTTCTCCGGGGAGCAGGCGCTGGCCGTCAAGCTCGTCGACCGGCTCGGCACCCTGCAGGACGCCATCGAGGAGGCGGGCCGCCTGGCCGGGATCAAGGGGGAGCCCCACCTGATCAAACCGCCCAAGAAGAAAACCAAAATGATCGACCTTCTGGTGGAGAGCGCCGCCGACCGGCTGGGAGCCTTGTCGCGGGCCGACGGCGAGGTGAGTGTGGACTACCGGCTCGGTGCCGGATGGTAGCCCATCATTTGTCTTGACAAAATGGCCTCCATCTATATACTGGGAAACTTTGAAAAAGAGGGGGTCCATCCCGTGAAGATACGCGTCGATGACGTTAAAAAGAAGCGGATCGACCTCACTGAAGAGGAACCCGCGGAGCACTACCCGAGTCTGGTCGACATGGAAGCCGAGGATGGCGTAACCTTCACCAAGCCGATCCTCGCCGAGATGTCCGCCCAGTGGGAGTACGGACACGTGAGGGTCGCCGGCAAAGTGGAAAGCGCCGTCCGCCTCAGCTGCTCGCGCTGCTTGACCGAGTACGAATTGCCCCTTTCCTCCGAGTTCACCATCTTCTACACCGAGTCCAAGGGTGATGAGATGGACGAGGAGGTCGAACTGAGCGACGAAGAGTTGATTTCGGCCAGCTACCGCGGGGACGAGATTGACCTTGACCCGGAGATCGCCGAGCAGGTACTGCTCGAGGTCCCGTACAAACCTCTTTGCAAGGAGTCCTGCCTGGGGCTTTGCCCCAACTGCGGCCAGGACCTAAACCACGGCGAGTGCGGCTGCGACCGCGGCGGGATCAACCTTAAAATGGCCGCGCTGAAGAAGATCAAGATAGAAAAGTAAAAGGAGAACACCATGGCTGTACCCAAGAAGAAAACTTCCAAGTCCCGCAAAAACATGAGAAGGGCTCACGACTTCCTGACCGCTCCCACCGTCTCCACCTGCCCCCAGTGCAAGGCCCCCAAACTCCCGCACTGCGTCTGCCCCTCCTGCGGAACCTACAAGGGACGCCAGGTCCTGAACGCCGAAGAAGCTTAATAGCCAGGCGTTCACACTGTCGTGACTTCAGGAAATCCGCTTTCCAGGGGAAATATGAGAGTTGCTGTCGATGTGATGGGGGGCGATAACGCCCCTCATGTTGAGGTCGAAGGTGCCGTAGCCGCAGCCAGGGAGTTCGGAGTACCGGTCACCCTGGTAGGCGACATCGAAAGGGTCAAGGCCGAGCTCGCTCGCTACGACGTGACCGGTCTGGACATCGACCTCTGGCATGCCTCCGAGGTAGTAGGCATGCACGATTCCGCCTCCGACGCGGTCCGCAAGAAAAAGGACTCCTCCATCAGGGTCGCTTTCGAGCTCGTCAAGGAGGGGAAGGCCGCCGCCGTGGTCAGCGCAGGCAACTCCGGTGCCACCATGGCCGCGGGGATGTTCGTGTTGAGGCGGATGAAGGGTATCGACCGTCCCGCCATCGCCCAGATCTTTCCTACCCTCACCGGCAAGACCCTCGTGCTCGATGTCGGCGGCAACGTCGACTGCAAGCCGATCCACCTCTTGCAGTTCGCCATCATGGGCGAGGTCTACGCCCGCTTTGTGATGGGGATCGCCGCCCCCCGGGTGGGCCTTCTCTCCAATGGCGAGGAAGACAGCAAGGGGAACGACCTGACCCGCGAGAGCAGCCTCATGCTGCGTGAAAAGCCGATCAACTACATCGGCTACGTGGAGGGACGGGACATCTTCAACGGCACCGTCGACGTGGTGGTCACCGATGGCTTCGTCGGCAACGTGGTGCTCAAGGTTTCCGAAGGGCTCGCCGAGACCGTGGGCAAGATGCTCAGGGCCGAGATCAAAAGCAGCCTCCTTTCCCAAGTAGGTTATCTCCTCTGCCGCAAGGCCTTCAATAATTTCAAGAAAACTGTGGACTACGCGGAGTACGGCGGCGCTCCCCTTTTGGGGATCAACGGCGTCGGCATGATCTGCCACGGCGGCTCCAACCCCAAGGCGATCAAGAATGCCATCCGCTTCGCCCATGACTACGCGCTGAAAGGGGTCAACGGCCGGATGGCTGACAAGCTCGATGAAAGCTTCCCCGGATCGGCCCGCGAACGCGAGGGCGCACCGGTCCCCGACGCCGCAAAGGAGAAAGCAGCCCAATGATTCGCGCAAAAATCACCGGCACCGGTTCCTGTCTGCCGGAGAAGGTACTGACCAACTTCGATCTCGAGAAGATGGTGGATACCAGCGACGAGTGGATCGTCACCCGAACCGGCATCCGCGAGCGCCGCATCGCCTCGGAGGGGGAGTACACCTCCACCTTCGCCACCCAGGCCGCCCTCAGGGCGCTGGAGGCCGCGGGCGCCAAGGCCGAGGAGATCGACCTCCTGATCATCGGCACCCTGACCCCCGACTTCCCGTTCCCCGCCACCGCCTGCATCGTACAGCAGAACATCAAGGCGGTGAACGCCGCCTGCTTCGACCTCTCCGCCGCCTGCTCCGGTTTCATCTACGCCCTTTCCACCGCCGAAAAGTTCATCCGCTGCGGCCAGGCCAAAAAAGCGCTGGTGATCGGCGCCGAGGTTCTTTCCCGCGTCGTGGACTGGAGCGACCGTAACACCTGCCTGCTCTTCGGCGACGGCGCCGGCGCAGTGGTGCTCGAGGCCGCCGAGGGGGACCATGGCGTTCTCTCCACCCACCTCCACAGCGACGGCAACTACTGGGAACTCCTCTACCAGAGAGGGTGCGGCAGCCGCAACCCGGCCTCCCAGAAGAACCTGGACGACCGCCTGATCTACCTGACCATGCAGGGGAACGAGGTCTTCAAGTACGCCGTGCGCGCCATGGGGGAGGTGGGGCTCGAGGCTCTCACCACCAACGGCCTTACCATTGGCGACGTTTCGCTCTTCATCCCGCACCAGGCTAACCAGAGGATCATCGACTCGGTCGGGAAACGGCTGGGGATCGGCGCCGACCGCACCTACGTGAACCTCGGCCGCTACGGCAATACCTCTGCCGCTTCCATCCCGATCGCGCTCGACGAGGCCTTCCGCGCCGGCCGCATCAAGGATGGCGACGTGGTGCTCCTCGACGCCTTCGGCGGCGGGCTCACCTGGGGCGCGGCCGCCATCCGCTGGTAAATTAGCGAGATACGCAAAAATCCCCCCTGTCCCCCCTGTCCCCCCTTCGCAAGGGGGGGGACGGTTGGGCCACTTTTCCCGGTACTGCTAGGGGAGACGGCTGGTCCTCCTTTTCCGGTACTGCTGGGGAAGGCGGCCGGGGGATCTTTTCCCGGATACTCTTTTGACCCTGTAATGTAAGTTCGCATCACTTCTTAACGAGGGTACCTATGTCCTACGCATTCATCTTCCCCGGCCAGGGCTCGCAGCACGCGGGGATGGGCCGGGAGCTCGCCGAAAATTTCAAAACCGCCGCCCGCACTTTCGAGGAGGCCGACGAGGCCCTGGGCTTCAAACTCTCCACCCTCTGCTTCGAGGGGCCGGAAGAGGATCTGAAGCTGACCGCCAACACCCAGCCGGCCATCCTGGCCGCCAGCGTGGCCGCCTTCCGGGTCCTCAAGGAAGAGGCCACCCTTTCCGCCTCCTTCATGGCGGGCCACTCGCTGGGCGAGTACTCCGCCCTGGTGGCCGCCGGCGCCCTCGACTTCGCCGACGCCCTCCGCACCGTCCGCGCCCGCGGCACCTTCATGCAGGAAGCGGTGCCGGTAGGGGTAGGGGGGATGGCCGCCATCCTGGGTGTCGAGCCTCAGCTCCTCCAGGAGATCTGCGCGGAAGCCGCCCAGGGGGAGATCGTTTCCCCTGCCAACTTCAACTCCCCGGGCCAGATCGTCATCGCCGGCCACGCCACCGCCGTGAACCGCGCCATCGAGATCGCCAAGGGGAAAGGGTTTAGGAAGGCCATGCCGCTTCCGGTCTCCGCCCCCTTTCATTGCGCCCTCATGAAGCCGGCCGCCGACCGCCTGGCTGCCACCCTGGAGCAGGTCGCGGTCTCCCCGCTCGTCACCCCGGTGGTGACCAACGTGGAAGCCAAACCGAACTCCGATGCCGCCCGCGTGAAGCCGCTTCTGGTCGAGCAGGTCTGCTCCCCGGTTCTGTGGGATGCCTCGGTGCAGTGGATGGTAGCTAACGGCGTGACCGGTTTCGTCGAAATCGGCCCCGGCAAGGTGCTGGCCGGTCTGGTCAAGAGGATCGCCAAGGAAGCGGCGACCTTCAACGTACAGGACGTGGCCGGCGTGAAGGCCATGGCGGGAGGTGTTGAATGAGTCTCAACGGACAGGTCGCCCTGGTAACCGGGGCATCCCGCGGTATCGGCCGCGCCATCGCGCTCAGACTGGCTGCCCAGGGGGCCGCCGTGGTGGTGACCGCCACCAGCCTGGAGGGGGCCCAGAATACGGCCGGCGAGATCGCTGCTGCCGGCGGGAAGTCGCTCGCCGTCAAGGTCGACGTCTCCCAGGTGGCCGAGGTGGAGAACCTCTTCAAGGAGGCGCTGGCCGCCTTCGGGAAAATCGACATCCTGGTCAACAACGCCGGGATCACCAAGGACGGCCTTTTGCTCAGGATGAAGGAGTCCGACTGGGACCAGGTCCTCGACGTGAACCTCAAGGGTGCCTTCAACTGCATCAAGGAGGCCGCCAAGGTGATGACCAAGGCCCGCTACGGCCGCATCGTCAACGTGAGCTCCGTGGTGGGGGAGATGGGGAACCCCGGCCAGGCCAACTACTGCGCCTCCAAGGCCGGCCTGATCGGCCTTACCAAGAGCGTCGCCAAGGAGCTCGCCCGCCGCAACGTGACCGTCAACGCGGTCACCCCCGGCTTCATCGAGACCGACATGACCGCCGAGCTGGGTGACAAGGCCCGCGAGGCGCTCCAGGATCAGATCCCGATGGGGAGACTCGGCTCCGGCGACGACATTGCCGCCGCCGTCCTCTTCCTCGTTTCCGACGGGGCGGGGTACATCACCGGTCACGTGCTGTCGGTGAATGGCGGCATGTACATGTAATTCATTGGAGCCGGGATTTGTTGAAAAGGCGCCAAAAATACCTTTTGCAAATTCGGCTTTTCATGCTATGAAACTGAGGTGGCTTAACCCAATCACAATTGTCTGACGCAGCAAATCAAATGGAGGTGTATAGATGGCTTCGATTGAAAAACGCATCAAAGAAATAGTCGCTGAGCAGCTCGGTGTCGATGAGGCTCAGGTAACCAATGAGTCCTCTTTCATGGACGACCTCGGCGCTGACTCCCTCGACACTGTTGAGCTCGTGATGGCTCTTGAAGAAGAGTTCGAAATCGAGATTTCCGACGAGGATGCCGAGAAGATTCAGTCCGTCCAGGACGCGATCGACTACATCACCGATCATACCTGATTCAAACTGACAGTACCCAACGGGGGGAGTTTCACTTCCCCTTTTTCATGCCCGCAGACTGGCATGATGCATCAGATTTCAAGGAGTTCAGCGCATGAGAAGAGTCGTCGTAACGGGTGTCGGCGTGGTCTCCCCCCTGGGGATCGGGAACGGCAAGAACTGGGAGGCCATCGTGGCCGGCAAGTCCGGCATCGCTCCCATAACCCGCTTTGATACTACCGATCTGCCGGTCAAGATCGCCGGCGAGGTCAAGGACTTCGTCGCCGAGGAGTTCATCGACAAGAAAGAGGTCAAGAAGATGGACCTCTTCATCCAGTACTCCCTGGCCGCAGCCCACTTCGCCATGGAGGACTCGGGGCTGGTAATCAACGAGGAAAACGCCGAGAGGGTAGGGGTCCTGGTGGGCGCCGGCCTGGGCGGGCTTCCTGCCATCGAGCGCTACCACACCGCGCTCGCGGAAGGCGGCTACAAGAAGATCTCCCCCTTCTTCATCCCGATGCTGATCATCAACCTGGCTCCCGGCCACATCTCCATGCGCTTCGGGGCCAAGGGGCCGAACGTCTCGTCGGTCTCCGCCTGCGCTACCGGCACCCACTCGATCGGTGACGCCTACCATATGATCAAGCGCGGCGACGCCGACGCCATGATCGCCGGCGGCACCGAATCGACCGTCACCCCGCTTGGCATCGGCGGCTTCGCCGTCATGAAGGCGCTCTCCACCAACAACGACGATCCGGCCTCCGCTTCCCGCCCCTTCGACAAGGGTAGGGACGGTTTCGTCCTCTCCGAGGGCTCCGGCATCGTGGTGCTCGAGGAGTACGAGGCCGCCAAGGCCCGCGGCGCCAAGATCTACGGCGAGATCGTCGGCTACGGCCTCTCCGGCGACGCCTACCACCTGACCAGCCCGGCTCCGGGCGGGGAAGGGGCGGCCCGCTGCATGAAGATGGCGCTCGCCACCGCGGGGCTGAACCCCGAGCAGGTCGACTACATCAACGCCCACGGGACCTCGACCCCCTACGGCGACCTGTACGAGACCATGGCCGTCAAGTCCGTCTTCGGCGACCATGCCTACAAGCTGATGGTCTCCTCCACCAAGTCCATGACCGGCCACCTCCTCGGTGCCGCCGGCGGCGTGGAGGCGGTCTTCACCCTGATGGGGATGCAGAAGTCGGTGGCCCCCCCGACCATCAACCTGCACGAGCCGGATCCCGACTGCGATCTCGACTACGTCGCCAACACCGCCCGCGATGCCAAGATCGAGTACGCCATGAGCAACTCCTTCGGCTTCGGCGGCACCAACGCCACCCTGCTCTTCAAGAGGATCTAGCGATGATAGTGATTGGAAGCGACCACGGCGGTCTCGAGCTCAAGGAGGAGATCAAGAAACTTCTCCAGGAGCGCGGCATCGCCTGCCAGGACCTCGGCACCAACAACGGCGACTCGGTCGACTACCCCGACTTCGGGGTGCAGGTCGCCAAGCGGGTCTCCACCGGGGCGGCCGAGAAGGGGATCCTGGTCTGCGGCACCGGGATCGGGATGTCCATCGTGGCCAACAAGTTCCCGAAGGTGAGGGCGGCTCTGGCCACTGACGTCTTCATGGCCACCATGGCCAAGGAGCACAACAACGCCAACATCCTGGTGCTGGGGGGGCGGGTCATCAGTGCCGGGCTCGCCCGCGAGATGGTCTGCGCCTGGCTCGATACCGAGTTCGCCGCCGGCCGTCACCAGAACCGCCTGGACAAGATCACCGCGCTGGAGGGTGAGCTGAAGATCACCTGCTGCTAACCGGCGGCCGGGGTAACTCCCGGAAAACCCAAGAAAAACGACGGGACTCCATAAAAGTCCCGTTTTCTTTTAACACCAAAAATTTCAGGAGAAAGACATGTCCGTACTGGAAACTTTCGATCCGGCAGTGGCCGAGGCGATCCGCCTCGAGACCGAGCGCCAGGAGTACAACCTCGAACTGATCGCTTCGGAGAACTTCGTCTCCCCGGCGGTTTTGGAAGCCCAGGGCTCGGTGCTGACCAACAAGTACGCGGAAGGCTACCCCGGTAAGCGCTACTACGGAGGCTGCCACAACGTCGACATCGTCGAGAATCTGGCCATCGAAAGGGCCAAGGAGCTCTTCGGCGCCGACCACGCGAACGTGCAGCCGCACTCCGGCTCCCAGGCCAACATGGCGGTCTACTTCTCCGTGCTGAAGCCGGGCGACACCGTGCTCGGCATGAACCTCGCCCACGGCGGGCATCTCACCCACGGCTCCCCGGTCAACTTCTCCGGCAAGCTCTTCAACATCGTCCCCTACGGCGTCTCCCGCGAGACCGGCAGGATCGATTACGAAGAGACCGAGCGCCTGGCCGTCGAGCACAAGCCGAAGATGATCGTGGTGGGCGCCTCCGCCTACCCGCGCGTGCTGGACTTCGAGGCCTTCCGCAGGATCGCTGACAAGGTGGGCGCCGTCCTCATGGTGGACATGGCCCACATCGCCGGCCTAGTGGCCGCCGGGGTGCACCCGAGCCCGGTCCCCTACGCCGAGTTCGTGACCACCACCACCCATAAGACCCTCAGGGGACCGCGCGGCGGCATGATCCTCTGCCGCGAGGACTACGCGAAGACCCTGAACTCCAACATCTTCCCGGGCATCCAGGGTGGCCCCCTCATGCACGTGATCGCCGCCAAGGCGGTGGCCTTCAAGGAGGCGCTCTCCCCCGAGTTCAAGACCTACCAGCAGCAGATCGTCAAGAATGCCCAGGCGCTGGCCGCCGCCCTCACCAAGCGCGGCTTCAAGCTCACCTCCGGCGGGACCGACAACCACCTCATGCTGGTCGACCTCACCGAGACCGAGCTGACCGGCAAGGTGGCCGAGGAAGCGCTCGACCGCGCCGGGATCACCGTCAACAAGAACGGTATCCCCTTCGACACCCGCTCGCCGTTCATCACCTCCGGCATCCGGATCGGCACCCCGGCGGCCACCACCCATGGCCTCAAGGAAGCCGAGATGGAGCAGGTGGCAGGCCTCATCGCCGAGGTGCTCGGCAACGTCAACGACGAGGCGAAGCTCGCTGCGGTGAAAAAGCAGGTCAATGCCCTCATGAAGCAGTTCCCGCTCTACGCCGGCAGGCTCCGGTAACCGGCGGAAACTACAGGTAATCGCAGAGGAGGGGGAGGGAACTCCCCCTCCTCCCACCCCATACCCGGATCGCCATCGCCATGCAGAGAAATTTTTCCTATTGCAGAATTTCCCCTTGACAGCGGCAGCGACCTTAGTTATAACAGGATCAAAATGATCCTAAAGGTGTTTTATCTATGATGGAACTGACCCGCAAGGGAGAATACGCGATTAGAGGCATCATCTACCTGGCCCAGCAGCCCCCGGGGCGGGTATCGCTCATCAGCGAGATCGCGGCGGCGGCCGATGTGCCGCAGACCTTCCTGGCCAAGATCTTCCAGAGCTTCGCCAAGCTCGGCCTGGTGGTCTCCTCCCGCGGTACCGGCGGCGGCTTCGTCCTGGCCCGTCCGGCATCCGCCATCACCATGCGCGAAGTGGTGGAGGCGGTGGAAGGGCCCATCCTCCCCAATCGTTGCCTCCTCGGTGCCTCCTGCGAACGGGGCACCGGGCACTGCCTGGTGCACGACGTCTGGCGCCAGGTCCAGACCGAGGTGGTCAACATCCTCGATGCAGTCACCATTGATACTTTGGCACGTGGCCGTGACGGCCGTGACGCCGCCTGACCGGGCGGGGCACGGCCTTTTGAGCTAAAAAATTTTGCCCAAAAACAGGACTAAGCCGGTCCTAAAGATCCTGTATACAACATCCGGGGTCTTTTTTCTGCGCGCTACGTCAGCCTCTTCGGTATCGGCATAAATTCAGCATCACAACAAAAAGGAGGAAGCAGATGGATGTTCTCACCCTAAGCCGGCTGCAGTTCGCCCTCACCAGCATGTTCCACTTCATTTTCGTACCGCTCACCCTGGGACTCTCGATTCTGACCGCTATCATCGAGACCCGCTACGTGCAGACCGGCAACGAAGTCTACAAGAAGATGGCCAAATTCTGGGGCAAGCTGTTCCTGATCAACTTCGCCATCGGGGTCGTGACCGGTGTCACCCTCGAGTTCCAGTTCGGCATGAACTGGGCGGAATACTCCCGGTACGTGGGCGACATCTTCGGCGCGCCGCTGGCCATCGAGGCCACCGTCGCCTTCTTCATGGAGTCGGTCTTCATCGGGGTCTGGGCCTTCGGGTGGGAAAAAGTTTCTAAGAAGGCGCACCTGGTTTCCATCTGGCTGGTGGGGATCGGTACCAACCTCTCCGCCCTCTGGATCCTTTTGGCCAACGGCTGGATGCAGCATCCGGTAGGTTACGTGCTGAGAAACGGCCGCGCCGAGATGGTCGACTTTCTGGCCGTGGCCACCAACCCGGTCGGTCTCCTCAAGTTCGGCCACCAGGTCACCTCCGGTTATACGGTTGCCGCCTTCTTCGTGATGGGGATCTCCGCCTGGCACCTGCTCCGCAAGCAGAACCCCGACTTCTTCAAGAAATCCTTCGCCATCGCCGCCGTGTTCGGCTTCATCGCCACCATCGCGGTGGCCGTCATCGGTGACCTGCACGCCGCCGAGGTCGCCAAGACCCAGCCGTCCAAGTTCGCCGCCATGGAAGCGGTCTGGGAGAACTGCAGCAACGCTCCCCTCCACCTGATCTCCTTCCCGGACGAGAGCAACCAGTGCAACCTGGTCTCGGCGCTGCCGGTGCCGAGCCTCCTCTCCATCCTGGCCTTCCATGACCCCAACGCCGTCATCAAGGGGCTCAACTCCTTCCCGAAATCCGAGCGCCCGCCGGTCACCCCGGTCTTCATGAGCTTCAGGCTGATGGTCGGGCTCGGCACCCTGTTCCTGCTGCTGGCCGGTCTGGGGCTCTACTTCTCCAAGAAAGGGACCCTCGAGAAGAACCGCTGGTTCCTTTACCTGCTGGTCTGGTCCATTCCGCTCCCCTACATCGCCAACCAGCTCGGCTGGGTCGTCGCCGAGGTAGGGCGCCAGCCCTGGATCGTCAACGGGGTCATGAAGACCTCCGACGCGGTCTCCAAGGCGGTCACCCTGCCGCAGATCATCTTCTCGCTGGTGACCTTCACCCTCCTTTACACGCTGCTCGGTTTCGTGGACATCTACCTGCTGATGAAGTTCGCCCGCAAAGGGCCGGAAGGGCACAACGAGAAGGTAGCCCACGAATCGGATGAGATTTCTTTCGCCGCCGACGCGGCAACCAACTAGGAGGTGAGCTGAGATGGAATTCCAGATTACTTGGTTTGTACTTTGGGGCGTCCTTTGGGCGGTGTACTTCATGCTTGACGGCTTCGTGCTCGGTGGCGGCATCCTGCACCGCGTGCTGGCCAAGACCGACGCCGAGCGCCGGGTGGTGATCAACGCCTTCGGCCCGGTGTGGGACGGCAACGAGGTCTGGCTGCTGACCGCGGGCGGCGCGACCTTCGCAGCCTTCCCGACCGCCTACGCCCAGATGTTCAGCTACCTTTACACCGCGCTCTTTTTGCTCCTCGCCTCCCTCATCGTGCGCGGGGTCTCCTTCGAGTTCCGCAGCAAGGAGGAGGGGGCTGCCTGGAGAGGCACCTGGGACACCGTCATCGTGGTCACGAGCTTCCTCCCGGCCCTGCTCTTCGGCGTCGCTTTCGGCAACATCTTCGAGGGGCTTCCGATGGACGCCCAGGGGTACCACGGCGGCCTGCTGTCGCTCCTTAACCCCTACGGACTGGTGACCGGCGTCCTCTTCGTGCTCCTGTTCCTCGTGCATGGCGCCCTCTACCTCTCCCTCAAAACCGTCGGCTCCCTGAGCAAGAAGGCGGAAGATCTCGCCAAGACCCTCTGGCTGCCGCTCACCGTGGTCGCCGTCGGCTTCCTGGTCTTCACCGCCTTCGCCACCAAGCTCTACAACACCTACCTGGCCCACCCGGTGCTGCTGATCGCCCCGGTGCTCGCCGTGGTGTCGCTCCTCTCCATCCGGGCCCTGCTGGCCAAAGCCGCCCCGGGCAAGGCCTTCGCCGCCTCCTGCCTGACCGTGCTGGCCGTGGTGGCCACCGGCGTGATCGGACTCTTCCCGAACCTGATTCCGTCCACCCTGGACCCGAACTACAGCCTGACCATCTTCAACAGCTCCTCCTCGCTGTACACCCTGAAAATCATGACCGCCGTCGCGCTGATCTTCGTCCCGATCGTGATCCTCTACAAGATCTGGGCTTACCGGGTCTTTAGGGAGCGGCTCACCACCGAGGCGGTACTGGCCGACCACGAAGCCTACTAACTCTTCCGCAGTACCCGCTCCCCCAGCCCGGCCGGCTGGGGGAGCGCCCGTTTTACCCCCTCCCGATCGCCGGAACCTTCAAAAGGGTATTCTAGGTTGACAAATTCACTCCTCCTTTGTTACTTTACGCCTTTGCCGCGTGCCCAAATGCGGCCGCCCACCGGCGGCCCCCGGGTGGCAACTGGCCAACGACGCCCCGTAGAACCCTCCACGTTTCCCCGCCGATACCACGCACGAGGCATTGCGGCAGGCCCGATCCTGCCGCTATAGATTGATTAAGTGATAAAGAGAGGAAATCATGCAGAGCAACATCGAATCGCTGAGCAACATCAAGAAGAAGATAAATCTCACCGTTCCCGCCGACCGCGTCAACGCCGAGGTTGACAAGGCCTACGCCGAGATCCGCAAGCAGGCCGCCATCAAGGGCTTCCGCAAAGGGAAGGTTCCCATGAGCCTGATCGAGAAGCACTACGGCGATAAGATGGCCGAGGAAGTGGTGAAGACCCTCATCAACGACACCTACTACGCCGCGGTAGCCGAGCACGGCCTGGAGCCGGTCTCCTACCCGATGATCGATTCCGATCCCTTGAAGCCGGGCGAGCCGTTCAGCTACTCGGCCACCGTCGAGGTCTACCCCAAGGTCGAGCTCAAGGAGTACCTCGGTCTCCAGGTCTCCAAGGAGCAGCTCTCCGACGACCACGAGGAGGCAGTGGCAGCGCGCCTCAAGCAGCTCCAGGAGAACCTGGCCCAGCTGGCACCGGCCGCCGAAGGGCACGCGGCCGCCAACGGCGACTTCGTCACCTTCGACTTCAAAGGGACCATCGACGGCGTCCCCTTCGAGGGAGGCGAGGCCCAGGACTACCAGCTCGAGCTCGGTAGCGGCCGCTTCATCGCCGGCTTCGAGGAGCAGATGGCCGGCATGACCGTCGGGAGCAAGGGGACCGTCAAGGTGACCTTCCCGGAGAGCTACGGCAACAGCGAACTGGCCGGCAAGCCCGCCGAGTTCGCGGTCGAGATCAAGGAGATCAAGGTCAAGGAACTTCCCGAGCTGAACGACGACTTCGCCAAGGAATTCGGCGAGTTCGAGACTCTCGATGAGCTCAAGGCCAAGCTTGCCGAGGTGCACGCCTCCCAGGAGAACCAGCGGGTGGAGAACGACCTTCGCGAGCGCGTGATGAAGGTCCTGGTGGCCAAGAACGAAGTGGAGGTCCCCGAGGTGCTGGTGGAGCGCCACCTGAAGGTGCTCCTCGACCAGTCCAAGCAGAAGCTCGCCGCCCAACGTCTCACTTTAGAAATGATGGGACTTACCGATGAGGGGTACAGGGCACAGTTCCGCGGCGCGGCGCGCGACCAGGTCAAGGGGTCGGTGATTCTCGACGCCATCGCCGACAAGGAAGGGGTCGAGGTGACCGACGAGGACGTCCAGCAGCGCGTCGAGCTGATGGCGGCCTCCAGCGGCCAGGACGTCGAGAAGATCGCCTCCTACTACCGTGACAACGAGCAGGCCAAGAACAGCCTCGGCGCCCAGCTGCGCGAGGACAAGGCCATGCAGTTCGTGCTGGACAAGGCCAACGTCGTGGAGCTTCCCAAGGATCAAATCAAAGACTAGGAGCCAACATGCTGGTACCGATTGTAGTTGAGCAGACCGGCCGCGGTGAGCGGTCCTACGACATCTACTCGCGCCTTCTGAAGGACCGGATCATCTTCCTGGGCGGTGGGATCGACGACAACGTCGCCAACCTGGTGATCGCCCAGCTCCTCTTTTTGGAGGCCGAGGATCCGGACAAGGACATCCACCTCTACATCAACTCCCCCGGCGGGGTGGTGACCGCAGGGATGGCCATCTACGATACCATGCGCTACATCAAGGCGCCGGTATCCACCATCTGCATCGGGCAGGCGGCCTCCATGGGGGCCTTCCTGCTCTCCGGCGGCGAGAAGGGTAAGCGCTTCGCGCTCGCCAACTCCCGCATCATGATCCACCAGCCGCTGGGCGGGTTCCAGGGGCAGGCCACCGACATCCACATCCATGCGAAGGAGATCCTCCGCATGAAGGACCAGTTGAACGAGCTGTTGGCCGAGCACACCGGCCAGCCGGTAGAGAAGGTCGCCGCCGACACCGAGCGCGACTACTTTATGTCGGGCGAAGAGGCGGTCACCTATGGTATCATTGATGCAATAGTGACCAGGAACATCGTTACAGGAGGTGCCAAGTGAGCAGACGGGATGACCGTTCGGATACGCTGATCTGCTCTTTCTGCGGAAAGAGCCAGGAAGAGGTGAAGAAGCTGATCGCGGGGCCTACGGTCTACATCTGCGACGAGTGCATCGAGCTCTGTAACGACATCATCGCCGAGGAGTCGAAGCTGGAGGATGCCTCGGGGACCGACGTGAGGAAGCTTCCCAAGCCGCAGGAGATCAAGGAGGTCCTGGACGAGTACGTGATCGGCCAGAGCCGCGCCAAGAAGGTTCTGGCGGTTGCGGTCTACAACCACTACAAGCGGGTCGAGGCGGCCACCAAGCCGGGCGACGTGGAGATGCAGAAGTCCAATATCCTGCTCCTGGGCCCCACCGGCAGCGGCAAGACCCTCTTGGCCCAGACGCTCGCCCGCATCCTCAAGGTGCCGTTCGCCATGGCGGACGCCACCAACCTCACCGAGGCGGGCTACGTCGGCGAGGACGTCGAAAACATCATCCTGACTCTTTTGCAGGCGGCCGACTACGACGTCGAGAAGGCGCAGAAGGGGATCATCTACATCGACGAGATCGACAAGATCGCCAGGAAGTCGGACTCCCCCTCCATCACCCGCGACGTCTCGGGTGAGGGGGTCCAGCAGGCGCTCTTGAAGATTATCGAGGGGACCATCGCCTCGGTTCCCCCCAAAGGTGGCCGCAAGCACCCGCAGCAGGAGTTCCTGAAGGTCGACACCACCAACATCCTCTTCATCTGCGGCGGCGCCTTCCCGGGGCTTGACAACATCATCCAGCAGCGGATCGGCATCAAGACCCTGGGCTTCGGGGCCGACGTCAAGAAGAAGGTCGAGAAGAAGGCGGGCGAGCTTTTGGCCGGGGTGACCCCGGAGGACCTCCTGAAATTCGGCTTCATCCCCGAGTTCGTCGGCCGTCTCCCGATGCTCGCCTCCCTGGCCGAGCTCGACGAGGAGGCCATGGTGCAGATCCTCAAGGAGCCGAAGAACGCTCTGATCAAGCAGTACCAGAAGCTCTTCGAAATGGAGCATGTGAAGCTGAAATTCACCGACGGCTCCATGATCGCCATCGCCCGCGAAGCGCTCAAGAGAAAGACCGGCGCCCGCGGCCTCCGCTCCATCCTGGAGAACGCGATGCTCGACATCATGTACGAGATCCCCTCCCAGAGCATGGTCAAGGAGGTGGTCATCAACGAAGAGGTGATCTACTCCAAGGAAAAACCGATCATCGTCTACGAGAACGTCGCCGAAAGCGCCTGAGACGGACGGAGAAACATGACAGAAGAAAGCAGTAAGGCCGGCAGGACCAGAGCCAGGAAGAGAGGGAATCCGGAAAGATTCCCTCTCTTTCCTTTACGGGACATCGTCATCTTCCCCCACATGGTGGTACCGCTCTTCGTAGGGCGGGAAAAGTCGGTTTTGGCGCTCGAGGCGGCCATGGCCGACAACGACAAGATGATCCTCCTCGCCACCCAGAAAAACGCCAAGACCGAGGACCCCGCCTCCGACGACATCTACCAGGTCGGCACCGTCTGCCACATCATCCAGCTCCTGAAGCTCCCCGACGGCACCGTGAAGGTGCTGGTGGAGGGGAAGCGCCGCGGCGCCATCACCGGCTTTTCCGAGAGCCGCCCCTTCTTCGAGGTCGAGGTGGAGCCGCTCCCCGAGCCGGCGGTCAAGGGTAGCGAGCTGGAGGCCTTGAAGCGCGGGGTGGTGACCAGCTTCGAAAGCTACCTCGGCTTGAACAGCTCGGTCCCCTCCGAGGTGCTCCAGTCGGTGCAGTCGATCTCCGACCCCTCCCGGCTGGCCGATACCATCGCTCCCCACCTGAACCTCAAGGTCCCCCAGAAGCAGGAACTCCTCGCCCTAAGCTCCCCCGCGAAGAGGATGGAACGCCTCCTGGCCCTGATGGGAGCCGAGATCGAGATCCTCCAGATCGAAAAGAAGATCCAGGCCCGGGTCAAGAAGCAGATGGAAAAGACCCAGAAGGACTACTACCTCAACGAGCAGATCCGCGCCATCCAGAAGGAGCTGGGGGGCAAGGACGAGTTCAAGCAGGAACTCCAGGCCCTGGAGGCCAAGGCCGCCAAGCTGAGCCTTTCGGTGGAGGCCAGGGAAAAGGTCCAGGCCGAGCTTAAGAAGCTCCGGCTCATGTCGCCGATGTCCTCGGAGGCGGCGGTGGTCAGGAACTACGTGGAGTGGGTTCTGGCGCTTCCCTGGGGGATCTGCGGCGAGGAGAAGAGCGACATCCAGGAGGCCCGCGCCTGCCTGGAGGCGGACCACTACGGCCTTGAGAAGGTGAAGAGCCGCATCCTCGAGTACCTGGCGGTCAACACCCTCATGAAGGGGATGAAGGGGCCGATCCTCTGTCTGGTCGGCCCTCCGGGGGTCGGCAAGACCTCGCTCGCCCGCTCGGTGGCCAAGGCGACCGGCCGCGGGTTCGTGAAGATCTCGCTGGGCGGGGTGCGTGACGAGGCCGAGATCCGCGGCCACCGCCGCACCTACGTCGGCGCCATGCCCGGAAAGATCGTGCAGTCCCTGAAGAAGTGCGGCAGCTCCAACCCGGTATTCCTGCTCGACGAGATCGACAAGATGACCTCCGACTTCCGCGGCGACCCCGCCTCGGCGCTTTTGGAGGTGCTCGACCCCGAGCAGAACTTCTCCTTCAACGACCACTTCCTCGATCTCGACTACGACCTCTCGAGGGTCATGTTCATCACCACCGCCAACTCGAGCCACTCAATCCCGCGGCCGCTTTTGGACCGGATGGAGCTCGTGAGGCTGGAAGGGTACACCGAGCACGAGAAGCTCGCCATTGCCCGCCAGTACCTGGTTCCCAAGCAGGCCGCCAGCAACGGGCTCTCCGGCAAGGGGGTATCCTTCACCGATCCCGCACTGCTGGAGATCATCCGCCGCTACACCCGGGAGGCCGGGGTCAGAAACCTCGAGCGCGAGATCGGGAGCGTCTGCCGGAAGATGGCCTTCTCCCTGGTAGAGGGGGGCAAGCTCAAGAAGACGGTGCAGCCCAAGCAGATCGCCGGCTTCCTCGGGGTCCCCCGCTTCAAGTACGGCGAGGCGCAGGAGGAGGATGCGGTCGGCCTGGTGACCGGTCTCGCCTGGACCGAGGTGGGAGGGGAACTCCTCAACATCGAGGTGGTGACCGTGCCGGGGAAGGGGAAGCTGACGGTGACCGGCAAGCTCGGGGAGGTGATGCAGGAGTCCGCCCAGGCGGCCATGACCTACGTCCGCTCCCGGGGCGAGCTCCTGGGGTTCGCCAAGGACTTCTACCAGCACCTCGACATCCACATCCACGTCCCCGAGGGGGCCATCCCCAAGGACGGCCCGTCGGCGGGGATCACCATGGCCTGCGCGCTCACCTCGGCCTTGACCAGGCGAGCGGTCCGCCGCGACATCGCCATGACCGGCGAAATCACCCTGCGGGGCACCGTGCTCCCGATTGGCGGGCTTAAAGAGAAGCTTCTCGCGGCCGGCCGGGGCGGAATCACCACCGTGCTCATCCCCAAGGAGAACGAGAAGGACCTGGCGGAGGTACCGCGGGAGGTCACCAGCGGCCTCACCATCCACCCGGTCTCCCACATGGACGAAGTGTTAGGTTTCGCCCTGTTAGGGGAGTCGGCCATCCCGGCCGGCGTCCTCTATCCCGAAGGGGCCACCCCCTCCGGCGAGAATGTGGTGGTACCCCATTAGAAAAACAGTTGACAGCGTTCGCAGGTGTCTGGTATAAGGTTGCTTCACTTTGCGATGCAGTCCAGGAGGCGACAATGAACAAGCAAGAACTGGTGAGCGCCATCGCCGATGAGGCTCAGATCACCAAGGTTGAAGCAGATAAGGCACTTACCGCTATCGTCGACACACTGACCAGCTGCCTGGCCGGTGGCGACAAGGTAACCCTGGTCGGCTTCGGCACCTTCAGCGTCGCCGAGCGCGCCGCCCGTACCGGCAAGAACCCGCAGACCGGGAAAGAGATCCAGATCCCGGCCTCCAAGGCTCCCAAGTTCAAACCGGGCAACACCCTGAAGGAACTGATCAACAAGTAGTACCGGCGGACCTCCAAGCGAGGTCGCCTGACGCGGGGTTGTAGCTCAGTTGGTTAGAGTGCCAGCCTGTCACGCTGGAAGTCGCGGGTTCGAGCCCCGTCAACCCCGCCATTTTTCATAACGGGCGAATAGCTCAGCTGGGAGAGCGCCAGCCTTACAAGCTGGATGTCGGGGGTTCGATCCCCTCTTCGCCCACCATTATGAAGGCGCCGCGTCCGTCACAATCGAATACCTCCCGCCGCCCAACGGCACGGGAAGAAGGAGTAGGGGGTTGTAGCTCAGTTGGTTAGAGTGCCAGCCTGTCACGCTGGAAGTCGCGGGTTCGAGCCCCGTCAACCCCGCCATCCTTATCGAGGCCATCTGCATGCAGGTGGCCTTTTTCTTTGCCCCTCCCTGGGGCTCCCCGGCCGGCGTGGTACCGTTTACCTGGTTGACTTCACTCTGGGAAATCGTTTATATTCCACTGCGGCTGAAGCTGGCGGCAGGGTCGGTGCCGATCCTGCCACGATCCCCTTACGGAAAGCGAGTCCTCCTTGAAACCCTTGAAACCGGTCGTGGTCATTCCGACCTACAATGAACGGGACAACCTGGAAAGGCTTGCCACCCAGATTCTCTCCCTGGACCCCTCGCTCCATCTTCTCATCGTCGACGACAACTCCCCCGATGGCACCGGCCAGATGGCCGACCGGCTGGCCGAGGAAACCGGGCGGCTGAGCGTCCTGCACCGGGCCGGCAAGCTCGGGCTGGGCTCCGCCTACCGGGAGGGGTTCGCCAAGGCGCTCGAGATGGGGGCCGACGCGGTGGTCCAGATGGACGCCGACTTCTCCCATGATCCCTCCATCCTGCCGCTTTTCTTCGAGAAGCTCGACCAGGCCGATTTCGTGATCGGCTCCCGGTACGTGAACGGGATCAGCGTCGTGAACTGGCCGCTCAGAAGACTCA
This sequence comes from Geomonas sp. Red32, assembly GCF_023652955.1. Classification (GTDB taxonomy): domain Bacteria; phylum Desulfobacterota; class Desulfuromonadia; order Geobacterales; family Geobacteraceae; genus Geomonas. Next base: position 263,414 of record NZ_JAKLOY010000003.1, read on the forward strand.
TGCTGAGCTACTTCGCCAGCGTCTATACCCGGGTCATCACCGGGCTCCAGATCTCCGACTGCACGAGCGGCTTCAAGTGCTTCCGGGCCGAGACCCTCAGGGGGATCGACCTCGCCAAGGTCCGCTCGGACGGCTACTCTTTCCAGATCGAGATGAACTTCCGCTGCGTCGAGCGCGGCTTCAAGGTGGCCGAGGTCCCGATCATCTTTATCGACCGTCACGCCGGAACCTCGAAGATGTCCAAGAAGATCGTGCGGGAGGCGGTGCTCATGGTCTGGAAACTGAAGATCGGCTCCCTGTTGGGGCTCTCCGGAGGGCGGAAATAACATGGTGAACGGGTTCTGGAGCGTGGCCTGCGTGGCCGGCCTTTGGGCATTTGTAGGGTGCACCGTGGTCTTCATCCTCAAGGGGTTCCGCGCCCGCGGGGTTTTCGACGTCCGTGCCAGCCTGCCGTGGGGAGTTGCCATGCTGGTGAGCTTTCTCTTCTGGATGATCGGCATGGCCAATGCCTGATCCGCTGAAGGTGGAATCGATCCATACTTCCCGAGAAAGTGTCCCTCCCGGTTTATTTGTCCCTTTTTCCCGCCCTCGACCTTAGAGGTCGCCAATTTACTCAAGGTTTTGAGTTTTCATTCTCTCTCATTTGTGGTACTCATAATAGCTTATGTCGATCTTCACCTGCAAGATAGGCTCCTCTGACGGCAGGATCACTGTCAAGGAGTTTGACGCGGTCAATGCCGACCTGCTCCGCCAGAGTCTGGAAGAGCAGGGGTACGTCGTCTTTGAGCTCAGGAAGAAGCCTCTGCAGTTTCTCCTTGAGAAGGGGGGGGGGCGCAAGAGAATCGGCAACAAGGACCTGCTCCTTTTCAACCAGGAACTGCTCGTGCTCCTGAAGTCGGGCCTCCCGATCATTCAGGCGCTCGACACCATCCTTGAGTCTGAGGGGGGAAAGCTCAACCAGATCCTGACCGCCGTGCGCGAGGACGTGAAGGGTGGGGCGTCGCTGTCGGCGGCCTTGGAGAAGTACCCGCGGGTCTTCCCGCACCTGTACATCGCCTCCATACAGGCGGGCGAGCGGACGGGGGATCTCCCGCTGACCATCAGGCGCTACATCGCCTTTTTGAAGAAGACCGAGGGGTTCAAGGGAAAGGTGACGGCGGCGCTCTTCTACCCCGCCATTCTGGTGGCGGTGGCGACCGCGGCCGTCGCGCTCCTTTTGATCTACGTGGTCCCGACCTTCAGCGCGATCTACGCCGAATCGGGCTCCGCACTGCCGGTCCCGACCCAGATGCTGATCTCCTTCACCACCTTCTTAAAGCGCTACCTCCTCCTGTTCATCGGGATCGTCGTGGTGGCGGCGGGGATCTTCCGCCGGTGGAAGGAGACCGAGGCGGGGCGCTACCGGGTGGACGCCATGAAGATCAGCACACCCTTCATCGGGAATATCGCCACCCGCTACGCGGTGGCCGGCTTTACCCGGACCCTCGCCACCGTGCTCGGGAGCGGCATCCCCATCGTCGAGGCGCTCAGGATGTCGGTGGGGACGCTTAACAACCGGGTGCTGGAGCGGGGGCTTTTGCACGCCGTGACCCGGGTAGAGGAGGGGAGCAAGCTGTCGAGCGCCCTCGAGAGCATCAAGCTGATGCCCCCCCTGGCCCTGAGGATGCTCTCGGTCGGGGAGAGCACCGGTTCCATGGAGGAGATGCTCTCCGACATCTCGGATTACTTCGAGGACGAGATCGACCGCAACCTTCACATGCTGACCACCGCCATCGAACCGGCCATCATGATTGTCATGGGGGTCGTCATCGGTACCATCATCATCACCATGTACCTGCCGGTCTTCAAACTCGCCGGCACCGTGGGTTAACGATATGCTGAAACCGTTCAAGAGAAAGACGCTGGGGGACATCCTTTTGCAAAAGGGTGAGCTCACCCCCGACCAACTGGCCTACGCCCTCGACCGCCAGCAGGCGACCGGCGAACGGCTGGGAGCCATCTGTCTGGCCGATGCGCTCATCACCGAGACGGTGCTGGCCCAGGCGCTGGCCGAGCAGTTCGCGATGGAGTACGTCGACCTCAAGGGGTTCCGCCCCGACGAGGCGATCTTCAGCGCGCTGCCGCCCGACATGATGTACCGCTACCACTTCATCCCGCTGGAGATCGAGGGGGAGACCCTTTCGGTCGCCATCGCTGACCCCACCGCGGTCCTAAAGCTCGACGAGATGTCGCTTCTCCTTGAGCGCCCGCTGGTCTTCAAGGTGGCCGAGGAAAGCGAGATTTCCTACCACCTGAAGAAGGGGGAGGGGACCAGCCGGGTACTGAAAGAGGTCTCCGAGGACTTCATGATCCAGCTGGTGACCGAGACCGAGAAGGGGGAAGAGGTCCTCTCGGTGGAGAACGTCACCGCCGACACGAGCCCCATCATCAAGCTGGTCAACTCGACCATCCTGGACGCGCTCACCCGCCGGACCTCGGACATCCACATCGAAACCACCTCGGAAGGGGTGATCATCAAGTACCGTATCGACGGCGTGCTCTACAAGGCGACCGAGCCGATCGACAACCATTTCCAGGGACCGTTGATCTCCCGCCTGAAGGTCATGAGCGAGCTCGACATCTCCGAGCGGCGTATCCCGCAGGACGGCCGCTTCAAGGTGAGGATCGCCGGCAAGTCGATCGACTTCCGTGTCTCCATCATGCCGAGCGCCTTCGGCGAGGATGCGGTCATCCGTATCCTCGACAAGGAGTCGATCGCCACCGACCTCAGGGGGCTCACGCTGGAGACCCTCGGGATGGCCTCCCACGAGATCAAGCGCTTCAGGAAGATGATCAAGGAGCCGTACGGGATGGTGCTGGTCACCGGGCCGACCGGTTCCGGCAAGACCACCACCCTCTACGGCGCGCTCACCGAGATCCACACCGGCGAAGAGAAGATCATCACCATCGAGGACCCGGTCGAGTACGTCCTTAACGGGATCACCCAGATCCCGGTCAACGAGAAGAAGGGGCTCACCTTCGCCCGCGGCCTTCGCTCGGTACTGCGCCACGACCCGGACAAGATCATGGTCGGCGAGATCCGCGACTCCGAGACCGCCCAGATCGCGGTGCAGTCCGCCTTGACCGGCCACCTGGTCTTCACCACGGTGCATGCCAACAACGTCTTCGACGTCATCGGACGCTTCACCCACATGGGGATCGACCCCTACAACTTCGTCTCCTGCCTGAACTGCGTCATGGCCCAGCGGCTGGTCAGAAAACTCTGCCCGAGCTGCAAGAAGCCGATCGCCCACACCGACCAGGAGCTTAGGGAATCGGCCATCGATCCGGAGCGTACCCGCGGGGTTACCCTGTACCGGTCGGTCGGCTGCGACGAGTGCAATGGGACCGGGTACCGGGGACGCTCCGCCATCGTGGAGCTTTTGGACTTAAACGACGAGATCCGCGAGCTGATCATCTCCAAGGCCCCCATCGCGGCCCTCAAGAAGGCCGCCCAGGCCGCCGGCACCTCATTCCTGAGGGAATCGGCGGTCGCCAAGGTGCTGGCGGGGGAAACCAGCATCAAGGAAATCAACCGCGTCACCTTCGTGGAGTAGCCGTTAATGATACTTTCGAGAAAAGGGCTGGGACTGGAGGTGTCGGCAGAGGGACTCTCCCTCGCGGTCGCCTCCGGCGGGAAGAACCTGACCGTGCAGGGGGGGCTGAGCGTTCCGCTCCCTCCCGGAACCCTGCAGCTCTCCCGGCGCGAACCCAACGTGCTCAACGCGGCCCACTTCGTGGCGGCGGTCCGGGAAGCGCACCTGCGGCTTCTGACCAAGGAGCGGGCGGCCTCCGTCTCGCTTCCCGATGCGGTCGGCCGGGTGGTGCTGCTCGACCTCGAGGCCCGCTTCAGGAGCCGCGAGGAGGGGCTGGAGATCATCCGCTGGAAGCTCAAGAAGAATTTCCCGATCGATCTGGGCGCCGTGCAGCTCGATTACCAGACCCTGGTGGAGCGGGAAAACGGGGCGGTAAGCCTCCTCGTCTCGCTGCTGTCGCGGCCGGTGGCCGCCCAGTACGAAGAACTGCTCGGCGAGGCGGGGCTCGAACCGCGCTTCATAGACTTCACCTCCTTCAACCTGTACCGGATGTTCGCCCAGCGCCTCGAGATGAGCGAGGACGCCGCCTTCGTCTCCTTCTACCGGGGAGCCCTGACCGTGCTGATCTTCTTCGGCGGCGTGCTCTCCTTCTACCGTACCAAGGAGACACCGGGGGAGGCCCAGAACCTCTACCGCGAGCTCAACAGCTCGCTCCTCGTCTACCGCGACCGCTACCCTGGCCAGGCCATCGGCGAGGTCTTCTGCATGGCCTCCCCGGCCGAGGCGGAACCGTTCCGTGCCCTGGTGGCGGAGACCACCCAGATGGAGCCGGTGCTGCTCGACCTGGAGCGGGCGGTTGCCTTGGGGGCTGGGACGGTCATGGACAAAAACGCCCTGCACGGACTCTGCGCCGCGCTTGGCGCCGCCTCAAGGAGCCTGTGAGATGAGATTTACCATCAACCTCGCCACCAGGCGCTACCTGGACCTGCGCTCCCTCGACGTCGCCCTGGTGCTTGGCTTCCTCGTGTTCGGCGGCCTGCTGGTCGTCCGGGTTGCCGAGATAGGCTCCAACCAGGGAGAGCTCTCCCGCCTTCGTTCCGTCACTGCCAAGAGCGCCCCGGCGGCCCCGGCGGGGGTGAGCGAGGCGCAGGTAAAGGTGGTGGCCGCCAAGGTAGCCCTTGCCAATAGCCTCATCCGCCAGAAGACCACCGACTGGCTGGGGCTGCTGGACGCCCTTGAGGCGGTGGTCCCTTCGGGAGTCGCCCTTGGGCAGATCCAGCCAGGAAAGGTGGTCGGAATCAACGGAGTCGCCAAAGGATACCCCGAGCTGCAGCACCTGCTGGAAAACATGCAGCGCTCCAAGAGCTTTTCGGACGTTTACCTCCTGAACCAAACCGAGACCAAGGTGGGGCTCACCCAGAGCGGGCTCACCTTCAACCTGACCTGCAAGGTTACCTACTGATGAACCTACAGCTGCTCCAGGAAATCTACGCGGCCAGGAAGACGAGCATCATCCTGCTCCTTTGCCTGGTGCTTCTCAACGCCGGGTTCTACATCTACCTGAGCCAATGGCAAAGGCCGGCTTTGGAGTCGGCCCAGAAGGAATGGTTCGCCAACCGGGAGGTCCATGCCGACCGCGGTAACGTCTCCTCGGCGGCCGTGTATGCCAAGGCGGTCACCGACCTGGCGCAGGTCCGCAAGCGGCTGATCGCCCGGGACGATTTTCCCGCCTTCATCGCGCGGCTCTACAGCGTGGCCAAGGGGCGGCACCTGGCGCTGACCTCCATCGCCTACCGTCCCGCTCCCCTCAAGGAGGATCCCACCATCCTGGCCTATGGCATCACCTTCTCGGTCGCCGGTCCGTACCCGGCGGTGAAGGGGTTCATGAGCGACCTGGCGCGGCTTCCCCAGATGGTCACCCTCGATTCCGTCTCGCTTGGTAACGGGAGCCGGACGACCGAAGAGGTGGCGCTCAACATGGCACTCACCGCCTACCTCGACCAGGGAGGGGCGCGATGAACCGTCAGAAGCTGATCCTTGCCGTCCTGCTCCTGGTTTTCGGCTGTTCCCTGGTCTACAGCTACGTGAAGTCCCCGAAGCAGCGGTTGGCCACCCAGTCCGAGCTCGCCCGTCCTGCCGTGCCGGCCAAACGGGCGCCGGTCCAGGCCAAGACGCGTACCGCGCCCCCGGCACCTGCCAACGTACCTGCGAACGCCCCGGCAGGTGCACCGGCGAAGGCACCGTCGAACGCTACGTCGAACGCCGCTTCTGGTGACCTCGTGGTGCGCCTCGACCTTTTGGACCGGGTCCCCTCTCAGACGGGAGGCTCCCGGCGCAACATCTTCAGCCCGATCTTCAGGGACGAGGCCAAGCTTCCCCCGTTCAAGCCGCTGCCGCCGCTCCCCAAAGCGGCCAAGCTCCCGCCTCCGCCGATGTTGCTGCCGCAGGTGTTGCCGCCGCAGCCGCCACCGCCGCCTCCCGAGCCGCCGGTGAACGTGGAGCTGGGTAAGTTCAATTTCGTCGGGTTCCTTAAGAAGAACGGGGACAAGACGGTGTTCCTCTCCAAGAACAACGAGGTTTTCCTGGCCAAGAAGGGGTCGAAGATCGCGGGAGACTTCATGGTCACCGATATCACCGACGAGTCCCTCACCTTGAAGGCGCTGCCGACCGGAAAAGAGTTAGCCATTCCGCTGGTGGAGAATCGCGCGATGTTGTTGCGTCACTCCAGAAGGAACCCCTAAGGAGCATCTGCATGCATGTTATGAAACCGATCTGCACCCTTTTGCTGGTGGCGCTGACGCTCACCGGCTGCACCGCCGGGCGCTCTGCCTTCAACAAGGGAGAACGGTTGGAGGCCGCGGGAGACCTCGACGGAGCCCTGGTCAAGTACACCGAGGTGGCCACCGCCTACCCCGAGGTCGGGGAGTATCGGGTGAGGCTGCTCAACACGGTGTCGGCCGCTTCCAAAAAGCACTTCCGCAAGGGGGAGGCGTTCTTCGCCGTCAAGAGCTACTCCGAGGCCGTCAAGGAGTACGAGACTGCCTTCGCCATCGATCCGACCTACGTCCAGGCGAGGCTGCAGGCCGAGCTTTCCCAGAAGCTGGCCAACGCCGCCGTGTACGTGCAGGAGGCGGCCCAGTTCGAGAAGGACCGCAAGCCGCGGGAGGCTATGGTCTCCTACCGCCATGCCCTCGAGTTCGATCCTAACAGCAGCCAGGCCAAGGAGGGGATCAGCAGGCTCACCAGCCTCAAGCATCATAAGCTGGACGGCTACGAGCTGAACCTGAAATCGACCAAGCCGATTACTCTCAAGTTCAAGGACGCGAAGCTCAAGGAGATCTTCAACATTCTCTCCCAGCTCTCCGGGATCAACTTCGTGTTCGACGACACCGTAAAGGACGTGAACATCTCCCTGTTCCTGGAGAATGCCACTTTTCAGCAGGCGATGGAGATCATCACCGGGATGAACAAGCTGGAGAAGAAGGTGCTGAACGAAAGCACCATCATTCTCTACCCCCGTACCCCGGACAAGCTGAAGCAGTACGAAGAGCTGTACGTGGAGACCTTCTACCTCAACAAGCTGGAGGCCAAGAAGGCGGTCAACCTCATCCGCACCATGCTCCAGGTGAAGAAGATCTACGTCAACGACGAGCTTAACGCCCTGGTGATCCGCGACACTCCCGAGGTGATCGCCGTGGCCAGGAAGATCCTCGAGGCCAACGACGTACCGGACGCCGAGGTGCTTTTGGATGTCGAGGTGTTCGAGCTCTCCAAGCAGGATTCGGAGACCTTCGGGCTGGCACTCTCCAAGTACGGGATCTCGGCTGCCGCCTCGCCGCCGGGGAGCACCAGCCTCCTGACCGACTCGCTTTCATCGGTGACCACCACCAGCACTACTTCGACAACTACCCCGGCCACGCCGTCCAACCTGATCAACTTCTTCGCCTACCGCGGGTACAACGGCTACCTTACCGTCCCCAACGCAACCTTCAACTTCGGCAAGACCCTCTCCAACGGCGAGACGCTGGCCAATCCGAAGATCAGGGTGAAAAACCGGGAGAAAGCGAAGTTCAACGTCGGTACCAGGGTGCCGATCACCACCACCTCTTCTCCGTCCGGTGGCGGCGTGAGCGTCAACGTCCAGTACGTCGACGTCGGCGTCAAGGTCAACGCGGAACCGACCATCCAGCTCAACAACGAGGTCTCCATCAAGCTGGGGGTCGAGGTCAGTACCATCACCGACAAGTCGGTCATCGGTACCGACCAGGCCACTACGGTGGTCACCATCGGTACCAGGAACCTCGACACCGTATTGTCGCTCAAGGACGGTGAGACCACCATCATCGGTGGCCTGATCCAGAAGAGCAAGACCGACAGCAAACAGAAGATCTTTTTGCTGGGGGACATCCCCTTCCTGGGGAGCCTCTTCACCAACACCAACGATTCGGCCGGGAAGTCCGAGATTCTGCTTGCCATCACCCCCAGGATCGTGCGCGGGGTAACCGTGCCGGAAGGGGACGTGGCGGCCTTCTGGTCCGGCCGCGAGGAAGAGCCTTCTACCAACAAACCGTACTCCTCCTTCGAGGAACCTGACACGCTTCCGGATAGTGCCGCGCCTGCTGCCGGTGCGAACCTTGCGCCGGGATCGCCGGTCGTATCGGCCACCCCCGTGGCCGCCACGGCGGCAGCCGATACCAACGCCCCCGCCCCTGGCTCGGGCCCCGGACGCGCCAGGAGAAAACCTGCCTCGATGACAAGGACGGTCAACCCGCCCTCCGCCCAGACGGTCCCCGCCGGTGAGGTGCCCGATAGCGCAGCGGCTGGCCAGGCGGCTCCCGCGGCCGTTCCGGCAGCCAACGCAGCGGTTCCCGTCCCGGCCCCGGCTCCGGTAGCAGACCCGATGGCAGCTCCGGTTCCTCCGGCTTCCAGCGCGCCCGTTGCCGTGCCGGTGACACCTCCTTCCCAGGCCGTGCCGGCCCCGGCCCCCGCGGACGCCGTCCCCGCGCCGCCGGCCGCGAAGGCGGTGGTCCCGGTGTCCAAGCTCTCGCTGGCCCTCGGGGTCCCCGCCACGGTCAACATCAGGGACCGCTTCGAGGTCAAGGTCAACGTCGACGGAGCCAAGGATCTGTACAACTCGGTATTCGTCCTCACCTACGACCCGAAACTGCTGGAGCCGGTCAGCCAGGCGGCCGGCCCCTTCCTGAAGAAGGACGGGCAGCAGGTCAACTTCCAGTCCTTCGTCCTGAAGTCCAAGGGCGAGCTCTGGATCACCGCCTCCCGGATGACGGCGCCGGGCGGAGTCACCGGAGACGGTACGCTGGCGATCGCCACCTTCAAGGCCATCGCCAACGGCAAGGCGAATCTCGGCTTTGCCAACACCAACTTCAGCACCAAGCAAGGCGGCGTGATCGCGGTCACACCGTTCAAGGCGATTGTGGAGGTAAAGTAGCATCCATCGGCTACTACCATGCTGACCATCCTTAGAAATAACCGCGGGCTAACCCTCATCGAGCTGGTGGTGACCGCCATCATCCTGTCGCTGCTTGCCTCCCTGGTCGTCCCTTCGGCGCGCCTCACCATCAAGCGGACCAAGGAGATCGAGCTCAGGCGCAACCTGCGCGAGGTCAGGGACGCCCTCGACGCGTACAAGAAGTACCGCGACCAGGCCGTGCTCGAGAAAAAGATCACCTCAAGCCCCGACGAGTCCGGCTACCCGAAGACCCTCCAGCTGCTGGTGGACGGGGACGACTTCGGCGGTCTGCTCCCCAAGAAAAAGTTTCTGCGCAGGATTCCGCGGGATCCCTTCTATCCGGTGAAGGGTGACGAGATCCCCTGGCGGATGCGCTCATACTCGGACGACCCGGACAGCAGGATCTGGGGCGGCCAGGACGTCTTCGACGTCTCCTCCCAAAGCGAAGAGACCGCCATCGACGGCACCAAATACAAGGACTGGTGACATGCTGAAACGCCTTACGAGACTGGTCAGGACGCAACGGGGGTTCACCATGATCGAACTGATGATCGTGATCTCCATCATCGGCATCCTGGCCGCCATTGCGGCCCCCAACTATCAGTGGGGGATCGTCCGGGCACGGGAGTCCGTGCTGCGCGAGGACCTCTACATGATGCGTTCCGCCATCGATCAGTTCGCCGCCGATCAGGGGCGTTACCCCGACTCGCTCCAGGAGATGGCCGATAACAAGAACCAGTACATAAAGAGCGTCCCCAAGGACCCTTTCACCCGCAAGGACGACTGGACCACCGACCCCCCTCCGCCGCCTGCCGAAGGGCAGGAGGTCAAGGGTAACGTCTACGATATTCACAGCCGTTCCGAGGTGGTCGGCTCCGACGGGATCCCTTACAGCAAGTGGTAGCCTTCCGGCTGCCAAGCGTCATCGCCACGAGGCCTGATTCAGATGATTCAACTGCACAATGTTTCGATGTCCTACCAAGGTGACGCCCCGGCGCTCAACGACATCACACTCAAGATCCCCAAAGGGGATTTTGTTTTTTTGACGGGGCAGTCCGGGGCCGGCAAATCGACCCTCTTGAAGCTCATCTACGCCGAGCTCTCTCCCACCCGGGGACAGGTGCTGATCGACGGACAGAACCTGACCCGTCTCTCCCGCTCGCAGATCCCCCTTTTGCGCCGCAACATCGGCGTGGTCTTCCAGGACTACAAGCTCCTCCCCAACCGCACGGTACTGGAGAACGTGGCCATCACCCTCGAGGTGCTCGGGTGGGGTAAGCGCGACATCGGGAGGAAGGTATTCCACATGCTGAAGCAGCTCGGGATCGAGGACAAGGTGAACGCCACTCCCTTGAAGCTCTCCGGCGGCCAGCAGCAGCGGGTGGCGCTCGCCCGTGCCCTGGTCAACGACCCGAAGATCCTGATCGCCGACGAGCCGACCGGGAACCTGGACGACGAGAACAAGGAGCAGATCCTCGAGATCTTCAAGGAAGCCAACATCCGCGGCACCACCGTGGTGGTCGCCACCCACGACCGGCGGGTGATCACCAACTCCCACCGCCGGGTGATCCGGCTGGAAAAGGGGAGGGTGATCGAGGACGGCGGCGCGGCTCCCGAGCACGCTGCCATTGGGGAGGACGGCTATGAGCAATAAGGCGAAGCACGCGGTGCGTCCCAAGCTCGAGCAGGAGGGGTTCTTCGGCCGGTTCTCTTACTTCTCTTCGCGCGCGCTGGCGAACCTCAGGCAGAACACCTTCGTGAGCGTGGTCACCGTCGGCACCATCGCGCTGGCGCTCTTGATCGCCTCGCTTTTTCTCCTGGTGTACGTGAACCTCGATCACATGGCGCAGGGGTGGAGCGACAAGGTCCAGGTGACGGTCTACTTCGACAAGGAACCGGCCCCGCTGGCGGTCACCGCCCTCAAGGGGAGGATCATGAACATCCCCGGGGCCTCCAAGGTTGTCTTCGTCTCCCAGCAGGAGGCCGAGAAGAGGCTGCGCGCCCGTCTGAAGGGGCAGGAATCGCTTCTCGAGGGGGTGACGGCGGACGTCCTCCCCGCCTCGATGGAGATCAGCCTCGACCGCTCGAACCGCGACACTGCACAGGTGGCCTCCTTCGTCTCCGCGCTCAAGAAGATCGACGGGATCGGCGAGGTGCAGTACGGCGAGGAGTGGGTCAAGCGCTTCAACTCCTTCATGAACCTGTTCCGGCTGATGGGAATGCTCCTCGGGAGCTTCCTGGCGGTCACCGTGCTCTTCATCGTCTCCAATACCATCAAGCTGACCATCTACGCCCGCAAGGACGAACTTGAGGTGCTCGGCCTGGTCGGTGCCACCCGGTTCTTTATCAAGGCCCCCTTCCTCATCGAGGGGATCCTGCAGGGGGCGCTGGGAGCGGTGCTCTCGGTGGTGGCGCTTTTGGTCTGCTACTACACCTTCCTGAAAAACGCCGGCAATTTCCTGGGGGTCAACCCCGCCTCGGCCGGACTGTCGTTTCTGCCGCCAGCTCACCTGGCAGGCATCCTCCTGGGGGGCGTGCTGCTCGGATTCATCGGGAGCGCAACTTCCCTCAGAAGGTTCGTGAACGTCTAGCATGAGAATCAACGCAGCCATAATCGTCCTGCTCTTACTTGTGCCGTCGCTGTCGCTTGCGGGGGTGCGCGAGGACCTTCAGGGGGTCAAAAAGCAGATCAAGGAGAAGAACGCCCTTTTGTCGAAGACCAAGAAGGTTGAGACACAGGTCAGCGGGGAGCTCCAGCAGATCCAGAAGTCCCTGGCCGACAAGCAGGCGAGCCTCGTTAACCTCGGACGCGATCTTGCCGTGGTCGAGAAGGGGGTCGGCAAGACCATGCAGGAGATCGAGCGAGAGCGCCAGGAAGCCGAGAAAAAGCGCCAGCAGATCAACCGCCGGGTTGCCGCCCTTTACAAGGGGGGGGACACCGGGAACCTGCGGGTCTTCTTCTCCTCGGAATCTTTTCCCCAGATGAGCGAGAACCTCAAGTACCTGCGGAGTGTCCTGGAAAACGACAAGAAGCTCTTCGCCCAGTACAACGAGAACCTGGACCGCTTGCGCGGGCTGAAGCAGCGTCTGGAGCAGGAGGCCGCCCGCAAGGAGGGTATCCGCCAGTCGATGGAGGCCAAGAAGCGGGAGATCGAGGAGGAGAAGCAGAAAAAAGCCGAATACCTCGCCAAAGTCCGCAAGGACAAGCAGGGGTACGTGGCCTCGATCAAGGATCTTCAGGCCAACGCCCGCAGGCTTCAGACCATGTTCGCGAAGCTCGAGGCGAGGAACCGAAAGGCGCTTGAAGCACGCAATCGAAAGGGGTATAGTTCCAGGGCTCATGGCAAGGGGGAGCAGGCCAACCTGCTGCCGGCACCGCCGCCGGTTCCCGACCATGGGATGGGGAGCCAGCGGGGGAGACTCTCCATGCCAGTCAAAGGGACCATTGTCGATCGCTTCGGCAGGCATAAATCTCCCGAGTTCAACTCTTTTACTGTCAGTAATGGCATTTCGGTGGCTGCCCCCGCAGGAACACCCATCCGCGCTGTGTATGACGGCGAAGTGATTTTTGCCAACTATTTCAAAGGGTATGGTAATATGGTTATCGTTGACCACGGGGGAGGCTTTTTCAGTCTCTACGCCCACGCTTCCTCAGTGGCCAAAAAGGTGGGGTCCAAGGTGGCCAGAAACGATGTCCTGGCTAGCGTAGGGGATGTCGACTCGGCAAAGGGCCCCATGCTCTATTTCGAGATCAGATATCAGGGAAAGCCGGTCGATCCGTCGCCCTGGTTCAGATGACAGTCTAGGACAAGCAACCTATAAGGGAGGCAGAATGTTCAAGGGCAGTAAATTCAAGAAGGTGACTGTGTTTGTCACCACCGTTTCCCTGCTTACGCTGGCCATCGCTTTCGGGGTTCAGCGCAGATGTGCGGCCCAAGGTGGCGGCAACGATTACGAGTCGATCGAGCTCTTTACCGATGTATTGGCCATCGTCAAGAAGAGTTACGTGGAAGAGGTGGATACCAAGAAGCTCATCTACGGGGCCATCAACGGCATGCTCACGTCCCTCGACCCCCACAGCTCCTTCATGCCTCCCGAAACCTACAAGGAGATGAAGATCGACACCAAGGGTGCCTTCGGCGGTCTCGGTATCGAGATCACCGTGAAGGACGGTATCCTCACCGTCATCTCCCCGATCGAGGACACCCCCGCCTACAAGGCCGGCATCAAGGCCGGTGACCAGATCCTCAAGATCGACGACAAGTTCACCAAGGACCTGACCATCACCGATGCGGTGAAAAGGATGCGCGGCGTCAAGGGAACCAAGGTCACCCTGACCATCATGCGCGAAGGGTTCGAGAAGACCAAGGAGTTCACTCTCGAGCGCGACATCATCCAGGTCAAGAGCGTCAAGTACAAGGTGCTCGACGACGGCTACGGCTACGTCAGGATCTCCCAGTTCCAGGAGAAGACCGACGATGACCTCGAGAAGGCGCTCAAGGCGCTGCAGCCGGACAACAAAAAACTCAAGGGGCTGGTGCTCGACTTGAGGAACGACCCCGGTGGGCTCCTCGACCAGGCGGTCCGCGTCTGCGAGCACTTCATCGACGAAGGGAAGCTGATCGTCTACACCGAAGGGCGCGAGAAGGATTCCCAGATGCGCTTCACCTCGAGAAAAGGTGGCAAGGAGTCCGGCTACCCGATCGTGGTGCTGATCAACTCCGGTTCGGCCTCGGCCTCCGAGATCGTGGCTGGCTGCCTGCAGGATCACAAGCGTGCGGTGGTCATGGGGACCCAGAGCTTCGGCAAGGGTAGCGTCCAGACCATCATCCCGCTCTCCGACAACTCGGGCTTACGGCTCACCACCGCCCGTTACTTCACCCCGAGCGGACGCTCCATCCAGGCGAAGGGGATCACCCCGGACATCGTGGCCGAGAAGGTTGAGATCGCCGCCACCCCCGAGAAGAAGGACGGGATGCACATCAGGGAGAAGGACCTCGAGAACCACTTCGAGAATGACAGTAAGGACGCCGCCGACAAGAAAGCGGCTCCGGCTCCCTACAAGACCGACGAGCAGATCAAGGGCGACTCCCAGATCCTGCGCGCGCTCGATCTCCTCAAAGGGTGGGACATCCTCAAGACCATGGGGAAACTCTCCTGACCGTGAGGTAACAACTGGCTAAAAGAAAACGGAAGGGATGCTCGTTCTCCCTTCCGTTTTTTTATGCTCTTTGCAGGCACGCACCGGCTTCCCCTGTGCCGTGTCCATCCTCAATCGTCTTGACACTTTGCGAAGCGGTCAGTAAAGTTTATACCTATAACTGCCGATACTGTCGTGGCTTTGAGATACCGAGCCCGCCGTCAAAGAGTCCTTAGCCTCGACTTATGAGTGCTGCTTCTATGAGGTGATGCATGCTGAAGTTCAACCGTATCCTCCGCACCCTTTTGGCCTCCCTGTTACTTCTTCTTCCCGTATCAGCCTTTGCCGCCTCCTCGCTCACCATCTCGTCGCCCAATAATGACGGGAACTTTGTCGTCCAGGGAAGCCTGGCGGGCGTTAACGGCATCCAAATTGATATCGGCTACGACTCCACCACCCTCTCCAACCCCTCGGTGACCACAGGGGCGCTGCTGGGCGGCTTACTGTCGGCTACGAACTCCGGGTCCAACCCGATTCATTTCGCCGGTGCCATGCCGTCCGGCTCTATAAACTCTCAAGGTGTTGCCCTTACCATCAGCTTCACCCCCGTCGCCGGTACCGCCGGTACGATCACCTCTTTTTCTGTCAAAGCCCTCGATGGCAAAAGTCAAAATGTAGCCGTCGCCACCTACGTTCGTAACCCATCAGCGGTCGCCTCCAATACCGATACCACAGGCGGTAGCGGCGGGAGCGGATCGACCAGCGGCGGCAGCGGAACGACCGGCGGCGGGAGCGGCACCGCGGGGACCACCGATACGGCTAACACCGGTACCAAGGGCACCTCGTCCCAACCGTTCGTGGCGGGAGGGACGCTGACCTTCCCCGCAGACAGCAACCCGGCCGATAATCCGGCCGCTCGTCCGGCGCCGCAAGCTGATCAGGAAGGGCAGGGCAGGGGCGGTAATCAGGGTACTGCCGCCCAAACCGCGTCGACTCCGCCGTCGGACCAGCAGGAGAATGCCGCCAAACCGGCTCCCCAGCAGGTTTACCACGCGAGGCAACTGGTCAGCGTCCTGGAGCGTTTCAGGCTCTTCACCGGTGAGAAGACTCCTGAAAACCTCATGGCGTTGTTCAGGCCGGAAAACTCGGCGACCTTCATCCAGACCCCGGCGGTGGCCATCGCGGACGGCAAGTCCACGGTGATCCTTACCATCACCGGCGTCCCCGGCGACCGCGCTCCCAACTTCTCCTTCACCTCGGCCCATTATGTGGCCCTGGACCGTACCGGCGACGGCGAATGGGAGATCGAGGTCCGCCCCGACCAAGGCGCCGTCACTGCGTCGGTTACCATGCTGCATGGAGGCGTGGTGCAGGAATTCCCGCTTACGGTCGCTCCCAAAGTAGAGCTGGCGGCCGCCAAGCAGGGGGCAGCGCCTTCCGAGGCCGACTTCGCACTGTTCCTCAAGGAGCGGGGCACCCCCACCGCGCCGAAGTACGATCTCAACGGCGACGGCAAGCGTGACTACATCGACGACTACATCTACACCGCGAACTATCTGGACCGCCTGCAGAAGAAAACCGGGCAATCCGCCAAGTAACCGTCCGGGCCAGATACCATCAAGGGATGCCTCTTCGACTCACAGCGAAGAGGCATTTCTTTTGGGGCGTAGCGGCCCGGGGATCACGGTTTTTCTGTTGCCGCACCAGTGGAGTTAAGGTATAGAATCTAGACCGATTTTTGCCCTGGATGGTGCGCATCGCCACGACTCTTTCGAGCAGGTTTCTTCCCCTTTGAGAAAAGGGGCCGGGGATCTGTCCTGCATTCGTTCAGTTGGAAATGTTGAAACTCTGACTTCTATTACATCTATCAAAGGGAGGAGACATGCCGGCACTAAAGGACAGCACGCTTTTTCAGCAGCTCTGTTACCTGGATGGAAAATGGGTTGGCGCTGATAGCGGCGAGACGATCGACGTAACCAATCCCGCCACCGGGGAAAAGATCGGCACCATTCCGAAGATGGGGGCTGCCGAGACCCGCCGGGCCATCGAGGCGGCCAACCGGGCGTACCCGGCCTGGCGCGCGAAGACCGCCCACGAGCGCTCGCTTATCCTGCGGAAATGGTCGGATCTCATGCTGGAGAACCAGGAAGATCTTGCCGTGCTGATGACCGCCGAGCAGGGGAAACCGCTGGCCGAGTCCAAAGGGGAAATCGTCTACGCCGCTTCCTTCATCGAGTGGTTCGCGGAAGAGGGGAGACGCATCTACGGCGACGTGATTCCTCCCCACCAGAGCGACAAGCGGATCGTGGTGACCAAGGAGCCGATCGGCGTCTGTGCCGCCATCACCCCCTGGAACTTCCCGTCCGCCATGATAACCAGGAAGGCGGGACCTGCGCTGGCGGCTGGCTGCCCCATGGTGGTGAAACCGGCCACTGCGACCCCGTATTCCGCCCTGGCCCTGGCCGAACTCGCCCGCCGCGCAGGAGTCCCGGACGGCGTCTTTTCGGTGGTAACCGGCTCCTCCGGCCCCATCGGGGGCGAGTTGACCGGGAACCCGCTGGTGCGCAAGCTGACCTTCACCGGCTCCACCGAAATCGGGAAGAAGCTGATGGCACAGTGTGCGGGGACC
The DNA here is from genome assembly GCF_023652955.1 of Geomonas sp. Red32. Taxonomy (GTDB): domain Bacteria; phylum Desulfobacterota; class Desulfuromonadia; order Geobacterales; family Geobacteraceae; genus Geomonas. The sequence continues at coordinate 280,228 of NZ_JAKLOY010000003.1, forward strand.
GTGAAGAAGGTATCCCTGGAACTGGGCGGCAATGCCCCCTTCATCGTCTTCGACGACGCCGATATCGATGCGGCCGTGGAGGGAGCGCTCATCTCTAAGTTCCGCAACACCGGTCAGACCTGCGTCTGCACCAACCGCTTCCTGGTGCAGGACGGTGTCTATGACAAGTTCGCGGAGAAACTCGCGGCTGCCGTCAACAAGATGGTGGTGGGCGACGGACTGAAGGGCGAAACGCAGCAGGGGCCGCTCATCGACCAAGCCGCGGTGGACAAGGTCGAGGAGCATATCAACGATGCGCTCGGGAAGGGGGCGCGGGTCTTAACCGGCGGCAAGCGTCACGCTTTGGGCGGCACCTTCTTCCAGCCGACGGTGCTGGCCGGCGTGACCCCGCAGATGCTGGTGGCCCGCGAGGAGACCTTTGGCCCGGTGGCGCCGCTCTTCCGGTTCAAGACCGAGCAGGAGGCGATCCAGATGGCCAACGACACCGAGTTCGGCCTAGCCGCCTATTTCTACAGCCAGGACATCTCCCGCGTCTGGCGGGTGGCGGAAGGGATCGAGTACGGCATCGTCGGCATCAATACCGGCCTGATCTCCACCACCGTCGCCCCCTTTGGCGGCGTCAAGGAATCCGGTACCGGCCGGGAAGGCTCCAAGTACGGGATCGAAGACTACCTCGAGGTGAAATACCTCTGCATCGGCGGCATCAAGTAACTCCCCATCCTCACCCTGCCCCTCCCCTTGAAAGGGGAGGGGACCGAAAAGGAATCAAGCTCCACATGCCAGTGATTCACGTTTTTTCAGGCGGTACCCTCACTCCCGGAGAGGCCGGCGTCGTCCAGGAATTCCCCCTGGCCCTCCGCGTCAACGACAAAGACATCGTCACCCTTGTTGCATCTCCCCACGACCTTCGTTTCCTGGTGGCCGGTTTCCTGCGCGTGCAGGGGTTCGTCAGCAAAGCCGAGGACTTCCTGATGCTGAGCGTCTGCAACGACTTCGGCGTCGCCAACGTCCGTATCCGTGGAGAGATGCCGGAGACCCTCAAGCCGATCCTCACCTCCGGCTGCGGCACCGGCATCACCTTTTCGCTCCCCGGCTCGGAGGGGATTCCCGCTGTGGCAAGCCCGGGCGCCATCACGACCAATGCCGTCTTCAACCTCATGGAGCAGCTCGCCCAGAAGGCCGAGAAGTACAAGAGCCACGGCGGCGTCCACTCCGCCGCCCTAGGCGACCTCGATGGCGACCTCATCTACTACGCGGAAGACATCGGCCGCCACAACACCGTGGACCGCCTGGCCGGGGAGGCGCTCTTAAGAAAAACCGACCTAACCGGCAAGATGCTGGTCACCTCCGGCCGCATTTCCGCCGAGATGGCCGCCAAGGCCGCCTTCCTGGGAATTCCCCTGCTCGCGTCCCGCACCTCTCCCACCGACATGGCCATCCGCATCTGCGAGCAGGCCGGCATGGTCCTGATCGGCTATCTTCGCGGAGGGAAGTTCACCGTGTACACCCACCCTGAACTGCTGGTTGTGTCCGGAGAAGAGTAGGAGTAACCCAACTTCGACTGCCCAGACACCGGGTTGTTGACCGGATCGGGAGAGCCCTCAGGCACATCGTGTCTGGGGGCTCTTGTTTTCCGTGTCACGGCTCGGCCATCGGGTTGGCCTAGCGCGAAACGTTGTGAGTATCCGCCGTAGATCCTTGCCTAGAAATTTCCCATATTTCCCCAATTCCATAATTGACAAACAGGGGTAAAAACTGTATACAGTATCCGTTCCAATCTACGATGTCTTATCCGTAGTTTCCCCATAACCACCGAAAATAGCAGAACAATTTCTGAGGAGGGATCATGATCGAAGCATACTTGAAGCAAGAAGCAGAAAGAAATGCTCTTGGCATTCCGGCCAAACCGCTGGACCCGGAGCAGACCGCCGAGATGTGCAAACTGTTGGAAGCCCCGCCTGCGGGCAAAGAGGCCTTCCTCCTCAACCTCCTTAAAGAGAGGGTTTCCCCGGGTGTTGACCCGGCTGCCGAAGTGAAGGCTGCCTTCCTTGGCCAGATCGTGGCTGGCACCAAGAAGTCCCCGCTGGTCTCCAAGAAAGAGGCCGTGCAGATCCTCGGCACCATGCTGGGTGGCTACAACGTGGCCCCGCTGGTTGCCGCCCTGAAAGACGCCGAACTGGCCGACGAGGCTGTCAAAGCCCTCTGCGGCACCACCCTCGTGTACGACGCCTTCGACGAAGTGGTCGCTCTCTCCAAGACCAGCGCCGCTGCCATGACCGTCCTGAAATCCTGGGCCAACGCCGAATGGTTCACCTCCAAGCCGGGCCTGGCCGAGATCGTGAAGGTCAAGGTCTACAAGGTCGACGGCGAGATCAACACCGACGACTTCTCCCCGGCAGGCGACGCCTGGAGCCGCCCGGACATCCCGCTGCACGCGCTCGCCATGGGCAAGACCCGCTTCCCCCAGGGGAACGCCGACATCGCCAAGTTCCGCGCCGACGGCTTCCAGGTCGCGTTCGTGGGCGACGTGGTCGGTACCGGTTCCTCCAGGAAGTCCGCCTGCAACAGCGTGCTCTGGCACATCGGCGAGGACATCCCGGCCGTCCCGAACAAGCGCCGTAACGGCATCATCATCGGCGGCGTCATCGCCCCGATCTTCTTCAACACCGCCCAGGACTCCGGCGCATTCCCGATCAAGACCGACGTGACCAAGATGAAGACCGGCGACGTCATCGTGATCGACTCCAAGAAGGGCGAAGTCAGGAGCGAAGCGGGCGAGGTGCTCTCCACCTTCACCGTGGCTCCCAACACCCTCTTTGACGAGTACCGCGCCGGCGGCCGTATCCCGCTGATCATCGGCCGCGCCCTTACCGACCGCGCCCGCAAGGCCCTCGGCATGGGCCCCACCGAAGCATTCACCCTGCCGGTCAACCCGGTTCCCAAAGCTGGCCAGGGCTACTCGCTGGCCCAGAAGATGGTCGGCAAGGCCTGCGGCGTCGAGGGTGTTCTCCCGGGCACCGCGTGCGAGCCGAAGATGACCACCGTCGGTTCCCAGGACACCACCGGCCCGATGACCGCCGACGAACTGAAAGAACTCGCCTGCCTGAAGTTCCTGGCTCCGATGTTCATGCAGTCCTTCTGCCACACCGCCGCTTACCCGAAACCGGCCGACGTCAAGATGCACAAGACCCTGCCGCAGTTCATCATCGAGCGTGGCGGCGTGCCGCTGAAGCCGGGCGACGGCGTCATCCACTCCTGGCTGAACCGTCTGCTGGTTCCGGACACCGTCGGTACCGGTGGCGACTCCCACACCCGTTTCCCGATCGGGATCTCCTTCCCGGCCGGTTCCGGCCTGGTCGCCTTCGCCGGCGCCCTCGGCTTCATGCCGCTCGACATGCCGGAGTCCGTCCTGGTCCGTTTCAAAGGCCAGTTCAACCCGGGCATCACCCTGCGTGACGCCGTGAACGCCATCCCGTTCTGGGCCATCAAGCAGGGCCTCTTGACCGTTCCCAAGAAGAACAAGGTCAACATCTTCAATGGCCGCATCCTCGAGATGGAAGGCCTTCCGAATCTCTCCGTCGAGCAGGCTTTCGAGCTGACCGACGCCGCCGCCGAGCGCTCCGCCGCCGCCGGCTGCATCAAGCTCTCCGAGGAGTCGGTAGCTACCTACCTCCGCTCCAACGTGGCCCTCATGAAGCAGATGATCGCCGACGGCTACCAGGATGCCCAGACCCTGCAGAACCGCATCGACGCCGTCAACGAGTGGCTGAAAGCACCGAAGCTCCTCGCCGCCGACGCCAACGCCGAGTACGCCGCCGTCATCGAGATCGATCTCGCCGAGATCACCGAGCCGATCCTCGCTTGCCCGAACGACCCGGACGACGTCAAGCTCCTCTCCGACGTGGCCGGCACCCCGATCCAGGACGTCTTCCTCGGTTCCTGCATGACCAACATCGGCCACTTCCGCGCCGCCGGCGAGATCTGGAGAGGCCAGAAGTTCAACCCGAACGTCCGCACCTGGATCTGCCCGCCGACCCGCATGGATCAGGCGAAGCTCAAGGACGAGGCATACTTCTCCGTGTACAGCGCCATGGGCGCCCGCGTGGAGATTGCCGGCTGCTCGCTCTGCATGGGTAACCAGGCTCGCGTGCCCGACGGGGTGAACATGTTCTCCACCTCGACCCGTAACTTCGATGACAGGATCGGCAATGGCGCCAAGGTATTCCTCGGCTCCGCCGAGCTCGGTGCCGTCACCGTCAACCTGGGCAAGCTCCCGACCCCGGCCGAGTACCTGGCCGTCTACAAGGAGAAGGTCGAGCCCAACAAGGAAACCGTGTACAAGTACCTCCAGTTCGACGAGATGTAATTCGTCGCTGGACTCGCAGTAATAAAAAGGCCCGCCGGTTTCCCGGCGGGCCTTTTTCTGTTCGGGGCGGTAAAGGGAAGAAGTGGTGACAATAAAAAGGCCCACCGGAACCCCGGCGGGCCTTTCAGTTTTCGGCGCAACGCCCCTAAACCAGCTTCTTCAGCTCCTCGATGAGGTCTTTGAGCAGGTCGTAGCCGCCCTGCCAGAAGCCGGGGTTGGTGAGGTCGATGCCGGCGGGGGCGAGGGTGTCGGCCGGGGTGCGGGAGCCGCCGTCGGCCAGGATGTCGCGGTAGATCGGGATGAACTTATCGCGCTCCTTCAGGTAGAGCTGGTAGAGGGAGAGCACCAGCAGCTCGGCGAAGGTGTACGAGTAGCAATAGAAACGGGCGTGGATGAAGTGCGAGATGTAGCTCCACCCGTAGCGGTACGGCTGGATCATCTCGACGGAGTCGCCATAGAGCTTGGCATTCTCGTTCCACCAGATGTCGCTGAGCTCATTGGCGGTCAAAAGCCCATTCTTCCGGTCGAGGTGCATCTTCTCTTCGAAGCGGGTGAGAACGTTCTGCCTGAAGGTGGTGGCGATGATGTCCTCGATCTTCGCGCAAAGAAGCGATTTCTTCACTTCCTTGTCGGTCTCGTTCTCCAGCAGCTGCCGGGTAAGAAGCATCTCCCCGAACACGGACGCCGTTTCCGCCAGCGGCAGCGGCATGTGGTAGTTCAGCATGGTCTGGCGCTGGGCGAGCATGAAGTGGATGCCGTGGCCCACCTCGTGTGCGATGGTCGAGACGTCGCGCAGGTTTCCGGTGAAGTTCAAAAGGAGATAGGGGTCGAGGTGCGGCGTCATCCCCATGCAGAAGGCGCCGCCGCTCTTGCCGGGGCGGGGCATGGCGTCCACCCGGCGGTCGGCGAAGAAGGAGTCGGCCATCTGGGCGAACTCTTCGGAGAAGCCGCGGTAGGCCTCCACGGTCATGCTGCGGGCTTCCTCGAAGGTGTACTTCTTCCCGCTATCGGAGAGCGGCGCATAGACGTCGCAGTTCTTCAGTTTCGGCATCCCGAGAAGCTGCGCCTTCAGCCTGAAATACTCCTGGGCCAGCGGATAGTTCTGCTCCGAGACATTCATCAGGCTCTCGACCACCTCGGTGGGAATCTCGTTGCCGAGGTTGGTCGGTTCCATCGGGTGCCCGTAGCTTCTCAGCTCCATGTCCTGTGAGTGATCGAGCGCCGCATTGTTGAAGACGGCGGAAAAAAGTATTTCGTGCTCCTGGTGCTTGTTCAGGAAGGTACTGAAGGCACGCTCCCTCACAGCAGCGTCCGGATGGTGAAGAAGAGCAAGCACCTCTTCGCCAGTCAGTTCCTGTTTCTCCCCGTCCAGCTCCAGTTCGTACCTTAGTGATGCCGACACCTCGTCGAACAGGCGGCTGAATGCCTGGACGCCGGTAAGGCCCTTCTGGGAGAGAAGGCTCTCCTCGCGTTCGGAGAGTGTATGTTTCTTGAACTTCCTGAGTGCCTCGAGGAAGTGACGATAGCCGGCGAGCTGGGGAGCCTCGACCAGCGCCTTATACGGTTCGTCCTCCATCTGGATCAGTTCGAGATCGAAGAAGATGAGCTCGCGCCCCATCAGGTTCCCGAACTCGGAAGCCTTCTGGGAGAGGCGCTTGTTTTCATCGCTTTCGCTGTCGGCGGCGAAGAGGAGATGGGCGTAAAGCTGGGGCTTGGCCAGCAGTTCGTTGATGGCTTCGTATTCCCGGATTGCCTCCAGGAGGGCGTCCGGCGAAAGGGTAGCCATCTTGCCGCGGTAGCGCTCGCGGAAGGACGTTACCTGGGCACTTCCTTTCTCAAAGTCGTCGGTGAGCTCCGGGGAGGTGGCGGAGGGATAAAGGGGGGTGGTGTCCCACAAAAGGTCGCTTAGCATGGTGCTCTCCTGAATGATATTAGGGAATTGAATTGGATGAAGGCCCTTGGATAGTAATCGAAGGGGTGGGTACTGTCAAGGAAGGGAGGCCCCATCCTCACCCCAGCCCTCCCCTTGAAGGGGAGGGAGAGTAAGCACGGGTGAAAGGGGAATAAGCCGGCATCAGGTACCCTCCCCTTCAAGGGGAGGGACAGGGGGAGGATGGGGTGACCGGTATCAGATCTCGACGCGGCTACCGCCGTCGCGGGGGATGAGCTCGCTGAAGTAGTGAATGGTGGTGAAGCGTTGAGAAACAGCAACGGGGGATTGGGAGCTGAAGCGGCCAACGTGGATGAGGTACTCGATCCCGTACTGCCGGGCAGTCTCCAGGTTGGTCTCGCTATCTTCGCCGAGCATGGTGCGCTCGGGGATGAAGGTGATCTTCTCCTGGAGCTTTCCCCAAAACGCCGGATCCTCCTTGGGGAGACCGAGGTCGTGGGCGGAGACGATGCTGTCGAAGTAGGGACCGATCTTGGTCCGGCGCATCTTGAGATCGAGGGTCTTGCCGTGGGCGTTGGTGACGAGGTGAATACCTTTGCCGTGCTGACGCAGGTACAGAAGGAACTCCATGACGAAGGGATGGACGGCGATGAGGTGGTTGACCTCTTCCTTCAAGACCGGAATGTCGAGACCCAGCTGATCCGACCAGTAGTCGAGATCGGTCCAGTTGAGGGTGTTCTCCTGGGATCGGAACATGGCGTGACAGCGCTCTTTGGCGGCGGCAACCGTCATGCCGTGTTTTTCCGCGTAGCGCATGGGGACGTGGTCGATCCAGAAGTGGTCGTCGAAATGCCGGTCGAGAAGGGTCCCGTCCATGTCGAGAAGCACGGTGTCGATGAGCGTCCAGTCAATCTTCATAAGGGGGGCCTTGAGCTACCCCCTCCCCTAGAGGGAGGGGGCAAGGGGGTGGGGGAGGTTTCCACGAAGTGCCGAAACCGGCGTCCCCCCCACCCTGACCCTCCCCCTCCAGTGGGGAGGGAAAGAGGGTTCAAGGTGGAGAGAGCCGGCAAGGGTGGCCTATGCGTTTCCCTGCACGAAGCGCTTCACCTTTTCGCGGTCGGCTTCCATGATTTCGCAGCGGCTCTCTTTGCCGGCCAGAGCGGCCAGGGCCGGAGGAAGCGGCGGGGGAGTGCCGATGGCCTTCTCGACGGCATCACCGAACTTGGCCGGATGGGCGGTGGCGAGGCAAATTACCCGCGGGTGCCCCTTCGCGCACTCGAGCGCGCCACGCACCCCCACCGCCGTGTGCGGGTCGAGGAGGTAGCCGGTCTCCTTGTTGAAGGAGGCGATGGTCTCCAGGGTCATCTGCTCGTCCACCGAACAGGTCAGGAATTCTTCCTGCACCCGTTTTACCTCGGCTTCGCTGAAGACGATCTTGCCGCTCTTCTGCAGCTCGGCGAAAGCCTCGCGCACGCGGGCCGGGTTCTCGTTGAAGAGATAGTACAGGTAACGCTCCAGGTTGGAGGCGAGCTGGATGTCCATCGACGGCGAAACGGTCTGCACTACCTCGCCCAGAGAATAATCGCCCTTGGCCACGAAGCGGGTGAGGATGTTGTTCTCGTTGGTGGCAAGGAGCAGCTTCTCTACCGGAAGGCCCATTCTCTTTGCCACGTACCCTGCGAAGATATCGCCGAAGTTGCCGGTGGGTACGGAGAATACCACACTCTCCTGCTCCGGCAGCCGTCCCCAGGCATAGAAGTAGTAAACCACCTGTGCCAGTACCCGGGCCCAGTTGATGGAGTTCACCGCTCCCAGTGAGTATTCCTTCTTGAACTCGAGATCGTTGAAGAGCTGCTTGACGATGTCCTGGCAGTCGTCGAAGGTCCCCTTGACGGCGACGTTGTGGACGTTGTCATCCAGCACGGTGGTCATCTGCAGCGCCTGGATCGGCGAGGTTTTCAGGTGCGGGTGCAGGATGAAGATGTTGATGTTGTCTTTGCCCCTGACGCCGGCGATGGCCGCACTCCCGGTGTCGCCGGAGGTGGCGCCCAGGATGTTCATCTTCTCGCCGCGTTCTTTCAGCAGGTATTCGAAAAGGTTCCCGAGCAGCTGCAGGGCGACGTCTTTGAAGGCGAAGGTAGGGCCGTGAAACAGTTCGAGGATATAGACGCCGTCCTTTTTCACCACCGGAGTGGTCTCCTGGTGCTCGAAGGTGGCGTAGGAGCGGTCGATGAGGGCCTTCAGGTCCTCCTTGGGAATGTCGGTCGCGAAGAGGGAGATCACGTTGAACGCGAGCTCGCGGTAGGGGAGCTTGGCCCAGGCGGCAAGGGTCTCCCGGCCGATCTGCGGAATGCTCTCGGGGAGGATGAGTCCCCCGTCGGTGGCCAATCCCATCATGACGGCATCTTTGAATCCGATCGGTTCGATCTTTCCCCGGGTACTGATGTATTTCATGTCTGTTCTCTCTCTTCTCGGAGGTGGTTTTGCCAGCTTTTGGGCAACGACAATATATACCAGCTAACGGATAAAATGTGAAGCACTAGCGTGCCAGAGTGAGAGCGCAAGCATTCCGGCCGCCACTGTATCAGCGCAGGAGGCGGAAACGAGGAGGGTGGCAAAGGTGGCTTTCATTGGCGGGAAAAAATATTTTGTAAAAGTTTCTCAATATCTCGCCGGGACGCCTACGGCATAGTCGTTGAGGGGTACTTTTGACCGGTGTGCGAAGGGCGGGCAACATCGCGGAACGTCCCGAAATCGGTATGTTTTTGAAAAAAAGAACTTGCATATGAGAGGAGTACGTGTTAAACATTGGGTCACATGTTAATGTTCACTCAAAAGTGAGCTCCTCCGGCTCACTTTTTTTATTGGGAAAATTCATAAGATGGCCAAAGTCGACGTAGTGGAAAGAGTGAGTGAAATCGCCGGCGAGATCCTTTCCCCGATGGGAATGGCGCTGGTGGACGTGGAGTACAAACGGGAAGGGCGCGACATGGTGCTCCGGCTTTTCATCGAGAGGCTGGATGGGGGCGTTTCCCTCGACGACTGCTCCGAGGTCAGCCGCCAGCTCTCCGACATCCTCGACGTCGAAGACTTCGTCGCGGAGAACTACGCCCTGGAAGTCTCCTCCCCGGGAATCTGCCGGCCTCTGAAGAAGGTGGCCGACTACCAGCGCTTCCAGGGAAAGCTCATCAAGGTGAAGACCTTCGAGGTCCTGGCCGATGCCGCCGGGAACAAGCGCAAGACCTTCCTGGGGACGCTCACCGGGGTTCAGGACAACGCCATCACCGTGCATCTCAAGGAAGGCCAGGATGCTACCATCCCGCTGGACAAGGTGGCCAAGGCGAACCTCGAATTCGAATTCTAAAAAACTGACAGATACATAGTTCGATTGACAAGGAGATTGACGTGGAGACGAGCTTTAACCTCAAGCATACGATTGACCAGATCGTTAAGGAAAAGGGAATCGACAAGGCCATCGTGGTCGAGGCTTTGGAACAGGCCGTGTTGACCGCCGCCAATAAGAAATTCCGCAATACCCGCGATCTGGAGGCTCACTACAACCCCGAAATCGGGGAAGTTGAGCTGTTTGAGTTCGTTACCGTCGTAGAAGAGGTTCAGGATTCCTATCGCGAGATCGAGCTGGACGAGGCGCGCGAGGAGGACCCGGAGGTCGAGATCGGCGACTCCATCGGCATGAAGATGGATGCCAGCGGCTTCTCCCGCATCGCCGCCCAGACCGCCAAGCAGGTAATCATCCAGAGGGTGCGCGAGGCCGAGCGCGAGACCATCTTCAACGAGTTCCAGGAAAGGATCATGGAGATCGTCAATGGAGTGGTGCGCCGTTTCGAGAAGGGCGACCTGATCGTCGACCTCGGCCGCGCCGAGGCGCTGCTGCCCCACAAGGAGCAGGCTCCCCGCGAGGTGTACCGTCAGGGCGACCGCGTGAAGGCGGTCATCACCGAGATCCGCATGACCACCAAGGGGCCGCAGATCATGCTCTCCCGCACCCATCCGATGATGCTCGCCAAGCTGTTCGAGGCCGAGGTCCCGGAGATCGCCGAAGGGATCGTGGAGATCAAGAGCGTCGTCCGCGAGCCGGGCGGGCGCGCCAAGATTGCCGTCTACTCGCACGACTCCGACGTCGACCCGGTCGGCGCCTGCGTCGGTATGCGCGGCTCCCGCGTTCAGAACGTGGTCTCCGAGCTGCGCGGCGAGAAGATCGACATCATCCCCTGGTCCGATGACATCGCCCGCTTCGCCTGCAACGCCCTGGCTCCGGCCGTGGTGACCAAGGTGTACGTAGACGACGAAGATCAGGCCATGGAGGTCATCGTGGCCGACGACCAGCTTTCGCTGGCCATCGGCAAGCGCGGCCAGAACGTCCGTCTGGCAGCCAAGCTGACCGGCTGGAGGATCGATATCAAGAGCGAAACCCGCATGGCCGAGGCCGAGCTGCAGCAGTTCGCCTCCTATGACGGGAGTGCCTCCGAAGAAGAGGAGCCCGCCGAGGCTCCGGCCGAAGCCGCTCCGGTGGAAGCCGTCGAAGGCGAGGAGAACTTCTAGACACCATGCCCAAGGCCACTCCCGAGAGAAGCTGCCTGGCCTGCCGGGAGCCCAAGGACAAGGGGAGCCTGCTCCGCTTTGTGCTGGCCCCGGACCGGACCCTGGTACCGGACCTGCAGCAAAAGCTTCCCGGGCGCGGCGCGTACACCTGCATGAAGGCGGGCTGTGTGCGGCTCGCCGTCCAGAAAAAGCAGTTCGCCCGGGGCTTCAAGGGCGAGGTGCTCGGCGCCGATGCCGAGGCGCTGGTCAAGCAGGTGGGGGAGCGGCTCGTGGAACGGATCGCCTCCTACATCTCCCTGGCCAACAAGGGAGCAAAGATCGTCTCGGGATCGGACCAGGTCTCCGAGCGGTTGAAAAAAGGGGAGGGTGGCGTCCTCTTCGTGGCCACCGACATCTCGGCCGACATCGGCGAGAGGTTCCGGGGATCGGCCAAGGCTAAAGGGATTCCGGTCATCTCGCTCTTCGACAAGGAGCGGATGGGGGCCCTGGTGGGAAAAGAGATGCGGACGGTGGCTCTGGTTCTGCAGAGCGGGTTCGTGGCGTCTATAAGTTCGGAAATTGAAAAGTACAGGAACTTCTTTGAGGAGGAGCGTGAGTAGATGAGCAAACGCGTATATGAAATAGCTCAGCAGTTGGGGGTCGATAACAAGGAGGTCATGGCGCGGCTGGCAGAAATGGGTCGCGACGTCAAGACCCACATGGCTGTTATTGATGATGCCGATGTGAAGGCACTGACCGCCCCTGCGCAGGCCGCCCACAAAGAGGTTTCCCAGGAGGAAGTCAGGGTCAAGGCGACCCTGATCCGTCGCCGTCCTGCCAAGCCTGCCGAACCGGCTCCCGAGGCCGCCCAGGCGGAAGCTCCGCCCGAGGTTGATGCCGCACCGCAGGAGGCCCCGGCACCGAAGGTCGAGGAGGCCCCGGCCGCCAAGATCATCGAGCGCCCGGCCGCTCCGCGGGCGCGCATCATCGAGGCCGCGCCGCAGGTGGTGAAGGCCGCCGCCCCGGTTGCCCCGGCTCCGTCCGCCCCGGCCGAGAAGGAGGCCCCGGCTCCGGCTGCCGCCGAGCCCGTCAAGGAAGCTCCCACGGCCGCCGTCGAGCCCCCGAAGGCTCCGGCTCCCGAGGCTCCCAAGGCCGAAACCGCTCCTGCCGCCCCCGCGGCGAAAGTTCCGGCTACCGAGGCCCCGAAGGCGGGTGCCGCCTCCGCCGCGGCTCCGGCTGCCGCCGCTCCGGCTCCCGCCGCAAAACCGGAAGAGGAAAGGGCAACCGCAACCAGGGCGAAGATCCTCGGCCGGGTAGAGATCCCCATTCCGGCCCAGCGCCCGCACGAGCGCCGCGAGTACCAGCAGCGTCCCGCTACCGGCGAACGTCCGGCTCCCCGCCCCGGCATGCCGCGCGGCGTCGAGCGCCCCGGCACCGAGCGTCCGGCTCCGCGTCCGGGTGCAGGCCGTCCCGGCGAGCGTCCGGCTGGCGGTCCCTCGACCCGTCCCGATCGTCCGGCTCCCCTGGGGCCGATCGACGCCGGCGCCGCCCTGGACGATCGCCGCAAAGGGAGAAAGGGCCCGGTAGCCCCTGCCCCCGGTGGCGGTGGCGGCGGCGACTTCGCCAAGGCCGGTAAGAAAGGTCCTGCCGGCAAAGGGAAGAAGGAGGCCTTCAAAAAGCCGGATCTCCTCGACAAGCGCGAGCGGATCTTCGAGCCCGGCCCCCGCTCTGGCAAAGGGAGAAAGGGGAGGGTCGAGAAGGTCCAGATCGGCAAGAAGACCGAGATCACGGTGCCGAAGGCTATCAAGAGGATCATCAAGATCAGCGAGTCGATCACCGTCGGCGAGCTCGCCAAGAGGATGGGGATCAAGGCTACCGACCTCATCCGCGCCCTGATGAAGATGGGGGTCATGGCCACCATCAACCACCCGCTCGATTTCGATACCGCGACCATCCTGGCCACCGATTTCGGCTACGAGATCGAAAACGTGGCGCTCGACGTGGACGAGATGCTGGAAGCCGAGCCGGATGCACCGGAGGCTCTCCAGAAACGTCCGCCGGTCGTCACCATCATGGGTCACGTCGACCACGGTAAGACCTCGCTCCTCGACGCCATCCGCGAGACCAACGTCATCGCCGGCGAGGCAGGCGGGATCACCCAGCACATCGGCGCCTACGACGTCGAGCTCAAAGGCAGGAAGATCACCTTCCTCGATACCCCGGGCCACGAGGCGTTCACCGCCATGCGCGCCAGGGGTGCCAAGGTCACCGACATCGTCATCCTGGTGGTTGCCGCCGACGACGGCGTCATGCCGCAGACCCGCGAGGCGATCAACCACTCCAAGGCTGCCGGGGTGCCGATCATCATCGCGATCAACAAGATCGACAAGCCGGACGCCAACCCGAGCAAGGTCAAGCAGGAGCTGATGGAGTTCGGCCTGGTCTCGGAAGAGTGGGGGGGCGACACCATCTTCGTGGAAGTCTCCGCCAAGAAGCGGATCAACCTCGAAGAGCTCCTCGAGATGGTCCTCCTCCAGGCGGATGTCCTCGAGCTCAAGGCCAACCCGGACAAACCGGCCCGCGGCACCATCGTCGAAGCCAAGCTCGACAAGGGGCGCGGCCCGGTGGCCACCGTCCTCGTCCAGGAAGGTACCCTCAAGGGGAGCGACTACTTCGTGGCCGGCGTCCACTACGGCCGCGTCCGCGCCATGCAGAACAACCGCGGCGAGAAGGTCCAGTCGGCCGGTCCCGCCATGCCGGTTGAAGTCATCGGCTTCACCGGGGTACCGGACGCTGGCGACGTCTTCGTGGCGCTGGCCGACGAGAAGCAGGCCAAAGAGATCGCCAACCACCGCCAGGCGAAGCTCCGCGAGCAGGAACTTGCCAAGAACAGCAAGCTCTCCCTGGAGCAGCTCTACGAGAAGATCCAGAAGGGCGAGGTCAAGGATCTCAACACCATCGTCAAGGGCGACGTGCAGGGCTCCGTGGAAGCGGTTGCCGAGTCCCTCAAGAAGCTCACCACCGATGCGGTCCGCCTCAACGTGCTGCACGCCTCGGTCGGCGCCATCACCGAGACCGACGTCAACCTGGCCAGCGCCTCCAACGCCATCATCTTGGGCTTCAACGTCCGTCCGGAGGTCAAGGCGGCGGCCCTGGCCGAGAAGGAAGGGGTCGACATCCGCCTCTACAACATCATCTACGACGCGGTGGACGACATCAAGAAGGCCATGGAAGGGCTCCTCGAGCCGACCTTCAGGGAGAAGGCGCTCGGCCGCGCCGAGGTCAGGGAAACCTTCCAGGTGCCCAAGCACGGTACCGTCGCCGGCTCCTACGTCACCGACGGCAAGATCGTCAGGAACGCCCTGGTCCGTCTGCTGCGGGACAACGTGGTCATCCACGAAGGGAAGCTCGCGAGCCTCCGCCGCTTCAAGGACGACGTCAAGGACGTGGCCACCGGCTACGAGTGCGGTATGTCGATCGAGAACTACAACGACCTCAAGGTCGGCGACATCATCGAGTGCTACGAGATGGAGAAGGTCGCCGCCAAGCTGTAGTCGGCTACATCCCCCGGTCATCACAAGTCCCCCTTGTCAAAGGGGGATTTAGGGGGATTTGCCTCTCCCTCAGGGGGGGGCAACAGGTGTAACCGTAGCCGCAGGTCGCGTTGATGAATGAAACGCGACGGGCCGCCAGGCCATCAGGATGCATGTCGCGTTTCACGGAGAAGCTGTTCAACGCGACCTACGCCTGTCACAGAACTAGTCTAAGTCAAATCCCCCCTGCCCCCCTTTAACAAGGGGGGATATTCGGGGAATGATGGAATTGAGAGAGTAAGCAAGAAATGGTTAAGCGTTCAGATAAAGTAGCCGAACAGACCCACAAGATCATCTCCGAACTATTGATCAAGGGGCTCAAAGATCCCCGCATCGGGTTCGTCACCATCACGGGCGTCAAGCTCACAACCGACATGCGCCAGGCCACCGTTTACTTCACCGTCATCGGGTCCGACCAGGAGAAGAAGAACACCGAAGCCGGGTTGAACAGCGCGAAGGGATTCATCAGGAAAGAGCTCGGTCACCAGCTCATGATGAGATTCATCCCCGAGGTACTGTTCAAGTACGACACCTCGGTAGAGTACGGGCAGCATATCGAACAGATTCTCAAGGAGATAGGGACCACGGATGACGGCGACGAAAACTGAGATGGCGGCCATCGCGGCCGAGATTACCAACAACTCCAGTTTCCTGATCACCAGCCATGAAAGTCCCGACCCGGACGCGGTCGGTTCCACCCTCGCCCTTGCCAACTACCTCACTTCCCGGGGCAAGGACGTCACCATCTATCTTCAAGACCCGGTTCCTGCCAGCTGCATGTTCCTTCCCATGGCGAAGGACGTCGTGTCGGAGCTTCCGGACCGCGACTTCGAGGTCTGCTTCGTGCTCGACATCGGCGAGTTCCGCCGGGCCGGCAAGGCTATCACCACCTCCACCCGGATCAACCGTTTCATCAACGTCGACCATCACCTCGGGTGCGAGAACTTCGGCGTCCACAACGTGATCGATCCGACTGCGTGCGCCACCGCCGCGCTCATCTACCGGATCATCAAAGAGTGCGGCGACGAGGTCGACTATCCGACCGGCCTTTGCATCTACACCGCCATCCTGAGCGATACCGGGAGCTTCCATTACTCGAACTCCACTCCCGAAGCCTTCGCCATCGCCGGCGAGATGATAGGCAAGGGGGTCAATGCCTGGAACGTCAACGAGAACCTCTACGAGAGCGAGCCGCTCCAGCGCATCGCCCTGTTGGCGCTCGCCCTTTCCGATCTGACCATTTCCCAAAGCGGCGAGTACGCCTCGGTCACCGTCACCCTCGACATGTACGAGAAGACCGGCGCCACCGCCGAGGATACCGACCGCTTCATCAACTACCCCCGCTCCATCAGGGGGGTGGAAGTTGCGCTCTTCTTCCGCCAGATCGACGAGAACAGCTTCAAGATCGGCTTCAGGTCCAAGGGTAAGATCAACGTCGCCGCGGTTTCCGCCTCCTTCGGCGGGGGCGGGCACCACAACGCCGCCGGCTGCACCATCAACGGGACGCTGGCCGAGGTCAAGAAGCTGGTCTTCGAGCGCCTGGAACAGATGCGCTGATGCTCGACGGTTTTTTTGTGATCGACAAGGCGGCGGGCGTCTCCTCCCATGACGTGGTCGCCAAGGTCAGGCGCGCCATCGGGCAGAAGAAGGTCGGCCATACCGGCACCCTGGATCCTTTCGCCACCGGCGTTCTCCCGGTCGCGGTGGGGGAGGGGACCAAGGCCATCCAGTTCCTGGACGAGTCGGAGAAGGAGTACCGGGCAGTTCTCAAGCTCGGGATCGCCACCGACACCCAGGATCTGACCGGCACCGTAATCGCCGAGCGGGACGCTTCGCAGCTTACCCCTGAGGACCTGGAACGGCTGGTGCCGACCTTCCTCGGGAAGCTCGACCAGCTCCCCCCCATGTTCTCGGCTTTGAAGCGGGACGGGGTGCCGCTCTACAAACTGGCCCGCAAGGGGGTGGAGATCGAGCGCGAGACCCGCGAGGTCGAGATCCACTCGCTCACCTTCGACTGGATCCGGCTCCCGGAGGCCTGCTTCACCGTACGCTGCTCGCGCGGGACCTACGTCCGCACGCTGGCGAACGACATCGGCGAGGCGCTCGGCTGCGGGGCTCACCTTTTGTCGCTCAGGCGCCTCAGGAGCGGCATGTTCGAGGAGGCGCGCGCCATCGGCATCGAGGAGCTGGCCGCCGCCGAGGACCAGGCGTCGCTCCTGATCACCCTCGACCAGGCGCTGGCCCATCTCCCCATCCTCCCGTTGAACGGCGAGGGGGAGCGCAAGGTTTCCCATGGGGTCGCTCCCGGCGAGAACGATTTCGCCGCTCCCGCTCCCTGGCTCACTGTCGGCCAAAAGGTGCGACTGTATCAGGGAGAGCGCTTGGCAGCAGTAGGGGAGTACAGCAGTGACAGAACGGTGCGCGTGTTAAGGGGCTTTAACTAGCTATTGTCCTTTACAGGTAGCTGTTTTTGTGTTAAACAAGGGGGATGATGATCTTTCCGCGATTTCTATTGTCGCGGCGCAGACATAAACATTTTGTAACTGGAAGGAGGTGTAAGAAAATGCTGGCAACCGAAAAGAAACAGGATATCATCTCTGCTCATAAGCTCCATGACTCCGACACCGGGTCTCCGGAAGTGCAGATCGCGATCCTCTCCGAGCGCATCACGTATCTCACCGAGCACTTTAAAGTGCACAAGAAGGATCACCACAGCCGTCGCGGTCTGTTGAAGATAGTCGGTCAGAGAAGGGGTCTGCTTGACTATCTGAAGAAGAAAGACGTCAACAGGTACAAAGCGATCATCGAGAAACTCGGTATCAGAAGGTAACAGAAGGCAGTATACCTCCACGGGTATATTGCCTTTCCTCTTTTTTTCGCAAGGGCCTTAGTGCCCTTTTCTCTTTGTTGGGGGCGTGGATAAATGCGTTTTGCCCGCTGCGGCAGGACGTCTTTATCGGCGGCCCCAACACCAACCTCAATACGTAATCAGGAGGCCGTTTAACATGGCACAACACACAGTACAGGCAGAATGCTGCGGCAAGACCATCACCATAGAAACCGGCAAGATCGCCAAGCAGGCGAGCGGCGCCGTCATGATCAAAAGCGGCGACACCATGGTGCTGGTCACCGCGGTGGCTATGAAGACCGCCAAAGAAGGGCAGGGCTTCTTCCCGCTCACCGTTAACTACCAGGAGAAGGCGTACGCAGGCGGCCGCATCCCCGGCTCCTTCTTCAAGCGCGAGGGGCGTCCCTCCGACAACGAAACCCTCACCTGCCGTCTCATCGACCGCCCGATCCGTCCGCTGTTCCCGGAGAACTTCCTGAACGACACCCAGATCATGGCCACCGTCATGTCGGCGGACAAGGACCACGATCCGGGCATCCTCTCCATGATCGGCGCCTCCGCGGCCCTCATGGTCTCCGACGTCCCTTTCGCCGGCCCGATCGCCGGCGTCAAGGTCGGCCGCGTCGACGGTCAGCTGATCGCCAACCCCTCCGCCGAGCAGGAAGAGAAGAGCGACCTGGAGATCGTGATCGCCGCCAGCAAGGACGCCATCCTGATGGTCGAAGGCTCGGCCGCCGAGGTTTCCGAGAACGATCTTTTGGAAGCCATCTTCTTCGGCCACGCCGCCGTGCAGCCGATCCTGGCCGCCCAGGAAGAGCTGGCCGCCAAGGTCGGCACCGCCAAGCGCGTCATCGCCCCGCCGGTGGTTAACGAGGAGCTGAAAGCCAAGGTCAAGGCGCTCGCCTACGACAAGATGAAGGAAGCGGTCCGCATCAAGACCAAGATGGAGCGTCACGACGTCATCGACGCCATCACCGCCGAGGCCGTCGCCGCCGTTGCCGGTGAGTACCCTGATTCCGAGAAGGAAGTGAAGACCTTCATGGAAGACTTCGAGTACGACCTGGTCCGCGAGCACATCATCAAGGACGGCGAGCGTATCGACGGCCGCGACACCAAGACCATCCGCGCCATTTCCACCGAGGTGAGCCTGCTCCCGCGCGCCCACGGTTCCGCCCTCTTCACCCGCGGCGAGACCCAGGCCATCGTGGCCGCCACCCTCGGCACCTCGGTCGACGAGCAGCGCATCGACTCGCTCTACGGCGACTCCAGGAAGAAGTTCCTCCTTCACTACAACTTCCCGCCGTACTCCGTCGGCGAGACCAGCTTCCGCCTGGCTCCGGGGCGCCGCGAGATCGGCCACGGCATGCTGGCCGAGCGCGCCCTGCAGCAGGTGCTCCCGAAGCATGACGACTTCCCCTACACCATCCGGATCGTCTCCGACATCACCGAGTCCAACGGCTCCTCCTCCATGGCCACCGTCTGCGGCGGTGCGCTTTCCATGATGGACGCCGGTATCCCGATCAAGGCTCCGGTAGCCGGTATCGCCATGGGCCTCATCAAGGAAGGCAACGACTTCGCCATCCTCTCCGACATCCTCGGTGACGAGGACCACCTGGGCGACATGGACTTCAAAGTGGCCGGTACCGCCGACGGCGTCACCGCGCTGCAGATGGACATCAAGATCGGCGGCGTGACCCGCGAGATCATGCAGGCAGCCCTCGCCCAGGCCAAAGCAGGCCGTCTCCACATCCTCGGCGAAATGGCGAAGAGCCTGGAGAAGCCGAGGACCGATCTTTCCGCCTTCGCCCCGCGCATCACCACCATCTGGGTCAAGGTCGACAAGATCCGCGACGTCATCGGTTCCGGCGGCAAGAACATCCGCTCGGTCACCGAGGCTACCGGCGTCAGCATCGATATCGAGGACACCGGTAAGATCAACATCGCTTCCACCAACAAGGAAGCCTGCGATCTCGCCATCAAGATGATCCGTAACCTCACCGCCGAGGCCGAGGAAGGCAAGCTCTACATGGGCACCGTCAAAAAGATCATGGAATTCGGCGCTTTCGTCGAAATCTTCCCGGGCACCGACGGCCTCGTCCACATCTCCGAGCTCGACACCGAGCGCGTGAAAAACGTCACCGACGTCCTCAACGAGGGTGACCGCGTCCTGGTCAAGTGCATCGGCATCGACAAGCAGGGCAAGATCAAGCTCTCCCGTAAAGAGGCGCTGGGCGCCACTTTCACCGAGGAGTAAAATCTCCCGCCTGCTGGCACTTCACGACTTTCACGGTATAGTTTTAGCCATGATAAAAAAGTCCATACTCGAAAACGGTATCCGCGTAATCACTGAGCGGATACCGTACGCCAGCTCAGTTTCCATCGGAATTTGGGTCGCCAACGGCTCCCGCCACGAACGGCGGGAGCTGAATGGCGTCGCCCATTTCATCGAACATCTCCTCTTCAAAGGAACCGAACGCAGAAGCGCCCTGGACATCGCCCGCGAGATCGACTCGGTGGGCGGGGTCCTCAACGCCTTCACCAGCCGCGAGTACGTCTGTTACTACGCGAAAGTGCTCGACAAGTTCCTCCCCAACGCCGTCGATCTTCTGACCGACATCTTCCTCCATTCAACCTTCGACCCCGAAGAGATCGAAAAGGAACGCCGCGTGGTGCTCCAGGAGATCAACATGATGGAGGACACCCCGGACGACCTGATCCACGACATCTTCCATCAGCAATTCTGGATGGGGCACCCGCTCGGGATGTCGATCCTGGGCGATGCCGAAAGCGTCGGCGGGCTCACCCGGGATGCCATCGTGGGGTACAAGGAGCACATGTACCGCGGCGACGACATCATCGTCTCGGCGGCCGGTAACCTCACCCACGAGGAACTCGTCTCGCTGGTGGAGCAGCACCTCCACGTGCTCCCCTCCGGCTCCGGGCGCGTGGAAACCGCGCTCCCCGTTTACGAGCGCCGCTTGGAGATCGCCGAGAAAGACCTGGAGCAGGTCCACGTCTGCCTGGGACTCAAGGGGGTACAGCAGAACGCGCCCGAACGGTATGACGCATTCATCCTCAATACCATCCTCGGCGGCTCGATGAGCTCGCGGCTCTTCCAGGAAGTCCGCGAGAAGAGCGGGCTCGCTTACTCGGTTTACTCCTACCTCGCCTCCCACGCCGATGCCGGGTCGCTGGTGGTCTACGCAGGCGCGAGCCCGGAGAACAGCGAGGAGCTTTTGGACATCCTGCTTCGCGAGCTTCGCCGCTTCAAGGAAGAGCCGGTCACCCTGTGCCAGCTGGACGCCGCCCGCGACCAGCTCAAGGGGAACCTCCTTTTGTCGCTCGAGTCGAGCGATAACCGGATGTCGCGCCTGGCCAAGAACGAGATCTACTTCGGCGCGCCGCTGCTTCTTACCGACATCATGGCCGGCTTCGATGCGGTCAGCTCGCAGAGCATCCAGGCCCTCGCCAACAACATCCTCGACAATTCAGCCCTCACGCTGGTAATGCTGGGAAGGGTGAATCCCTCGCAGTTCGTCCCCGCGCAGATCAACGTATAGAATCGAGATTCCATGACCAGCCTCACCGTCCGCATAAAGAAGCTCAGGGAGACCTCCATCCCGAGTTACCAGACCGAGCATGCCGCCGGCGTCGACCTGCACGCCGCCCTTGATGCACCGTTCATGCTGAAACCGGGCGAGCGCGCACTGGTTCCGACCGGGCTCGCGCTGGAGATTCCTCCCGGGTACGAGGCGCAGGTGCGGCCGAGAAGCGGGCTGGCGCTTCGCCATGGCATCGCGCTGGTCAACTCTCCCGGCACCATCGACGCCGACTACCGGGGCGAGGTGGGGGTGATCCTGATCAACCTGGGGAGCGAGCCCTTCACCGTACAAGACGGCGAGCGGATCGCCCAGATGGTCTTCGCCAAATGCGAGCGGGCTTCTTTCGTGGAGGTCGAGGAACTGGGCGATACCGGCCGCGGCAGCGGCGGCTTCGGGCATACGGGAAGGTAGACCCACCCTTGCCTTAAAGACCTCACCCTGCCAATGGTTCCCCCCTTGTTAAAGGGGGGACAGGGGGGATTTGCCTTTGACATGGCATCCACGTCCAATCCCCCGGCGCCCCTTTGGCGAGGGGGGGAGAGCTATCGAAGGTCGCGGCTATTCCCTTTAATGAGCTTTACCTCCCTTGCGTCTTGCATTAAAATATAGATGTTATGCGTCAACCCAAGCCCAACAACAACCAGATGGGGGTAGCGGCATGAAAGATCCACGCAACAGGCAGTTAGCAGAAGTTCTCGTCAACTACTCGACCCGGGTGGAACCGGGCGACGTCGTGCTGATCTCCGCTTCCGGTTTCGAGGCGGCACCCTTGGTGAAGGAGATCTACGCCCTCTGCATCGAGAAGGGCGCGGCCTACGTCGAGTACGAGTTCACCTCTCCCGATATCAACCGCTACTTCTTCAACAAGGCCAGCGAAGAGCAGCTCTCCTACTTCCCTGAGCACAAGCTCGAGTTCATGAAGAAGGCGACCGTCTTCATCGGCCTGACCGCCTCCGACAACTCCATGGTCATGGCCCAGGCCAACCAGGCCAGCATGATCGCCTGGTCGAAAAAGGTGCGCCCGATCATCGACCAGAGGGTCAAGCATACCCGCTGGGTGATCACCCGTTACCCGACCCACGGCGCCGCCCAGGAGGCGCGCATGAGCCTCGACGAGTACGCCGACTACCTGTTCGCCGCCACCTGCATGGATTGGGAGGCGGAGTCGAAGAAGCAGGACGCGCTGAAGGCGTGCATGGACGCCGCCGACCGGGTCCGCATCGTCGCGAGCGATACCAACCTCTCCTTCAGCCTCAAGGGGCTCCCGGGCATCAAGTGCGACGGCCGCCTCAACATCCCGGACGGCGAAGTCTTTTCGGCCCCGGTGCGCGATTCGGTGGAGGGGTACATCACCTACAACTGCCCGACCGTCTATCAAGGGAAAGAGTTCAACAACGTCCGCCTCGAGTTCGAGAAGGGTAAGATCGTCAAGGCCACCTCGCCGGGGATGGACGCCGAATTGAACCGTATCCTCGACACCGACGAGGGGGCGCGCTACGTGGGCGAGTTCGCCATCGGCGTCAACCCGAGCATCCGGGTCCCGATGCGCAACATCCTCTTCGACGAAAAGATCTTCGGCTCCATCCACTTCACCCCCGGTCAGGCCTACGACGAGTGCGACAACGGCAACCGTTCGGCGGTCCACTGGGACATGGTGAAGATCCTTGTTGGCGACGGTGAGCTGTGGTTCGACGATATCCTGATCCAGAAGGACGGCCGCTTCGTGCACAAGCCGCTTCTGGGGCTGAACCCCGTGGAGTAAGCCATGCTGCTGGAGATCAACCCACAAAACCCGCAGCCGCGGCTGATCGAGAAGGTGGTCGAGACCCTGAAAAAGGACGGTGTGGTGGCGTATCCCACCGACACCACCTACGGCATCGGCTGCAGCATCTTCAGCAAGAAGGCCGTGGAGCGGATCTACCTTATCAAGCAACGGGAACGCAAGAAGCCCTTCTCCTTCATCTGCGCTGACATCTCCGAGATCGCCCGCTACGCACGAGTCAGCAACTACGCGTTCAAGCTGATGCGCCGGCTCCTTCCCGGCCCCTACACCTTCGTGCTGGAGGCGAATTCCATCGTTCCCGACCTGCTGTTGACCAAGCAACGGACGGTGGGGATCAGGATTCCGGACAACAGGATCTGCCTCTCCATCGTCCAGGCACTCGGTTCGCCCATCGTCACCACCAGTGCCAACCTCTCCGGCGAGGACCCGATCGGCCACCCGTGGCAGGTGGAGGCCGATCTGGGGAAACAGCTGGATATCGTGGTCGACGGCGGCGAGCTCACCGCCGACGTCAGCTCCGTGGTGAGCCTCATCGGCGACGTTCCCGAGGTGCTCCGCAAAGGGGTGGGAGACGTCAGTTGGGCCGAGCGGTGAGGGTTGTTATAATGGGATCATGCGCAGAGTAATCGTCCGGAGCGGACTCCGGTTCATAGCCACCGGCATCGCCCTCATCCTCGTCGCCATTTTCTTCTCGGCCCAGGTTTCCGATCTTCTCTTCCTGGGGATGGCCGACGACGCGCGGCTGACCTTCCTCGGCTTCTTCGTAGGTGGGATGTGCGCCGGGTGGGGTATCCTCGTTGCGGTCCTCGGCTTCGTGCAACGCGATGTGGGCGAGCGGAAAGTGAAGCTTGCTCCCGCCTTCCTCCTGCTGGTTTCCCTCGTCGTCCTCTTCTTCGTGCTGGTCTACAACTCCTTTACCGCCCCGCCGGCCGCTGCCCCCCTGCAGCAAGGGGAAACCATCACCATCTAAATCGGCGTCGGACCCGCCATACTCACCCTACAGGGGAGGGAGGGCGCTGCGCGTGGCAAGCTGTCCGCTGCAGGTGGCAAATTGTCCGTTGCGCGATGCAAGTTGTCCGTTGCGCATGGCAAGTTGTCCGTTGCGCGATGCAAGTTGTCTGCTGCGCATGGCAAGTTGTCCGTTGCGCGATGCAAGTTGTCTGCTGCGCATGGCAAGTTGTCCGTTGCGCATGGCAAGTTGTCCGTTGCGCATGGCAAGTTGTCTGCTGCGCGCGGCAAGTTGTCTGCTGCGCATGGCAAGTTGTCCGTTGCGCGTGGCAAGTTGTCCGTTGCGCGCGGCAAGTTGTCCGGTGCGCGTGGCAAGTTGTCCGTTGCACGTGGCAAGTTGTCTGCTGCGCGTGGCAAGTTGTCCATTGCGCGTGGCAAGTTGGCCGCTGCACGAGGCAAGTTGGTCGCTGCACGAGGCAAGTTGTCTGCTGCACGAGGCAAGTTGTCTGCTGCACATGGCAAGTTGTCAGTCGCAGGTGGCAAGTTGTCAGTCGCAGGTGGCAAGTTGTCAGTCGCAGGTGGCAAGTTGTTCGTTGCAGGTGACTAGTTGTCTGTTGCACATGGCAAGTTATGTACTGCACGTGACAAGTGGCCGGCGCATCCGACCGGATAGATATGACCGGCCGGCCGGGAATGGAGGGGAGGGGGCAGCCCACCATCCGGACGTGCGCAGCTGCCCCTAAGGGCTGGTAACTCGCCCTGCCGTCGTGTTATAGTGCTTAATCGTCGTAATTCTTTAAATGCTGGAGGAACCATGTACCGTCTCACCATACATACCGCCTTTGCGGCCGCTCATAACCTCATCAACTACCAGGGGGACTGCGAGAACCTGCACGGCCACAACTGGAAGGTCGAAGTCTCCATCACCACCAACGAGCTCGACAAGGCCGGCCTCGGCGTCGACTTCAAGATCCTCAAGCGGGAGACCAACGCCCTGTTGAAGACCCTCGACCACAAGTACCTCAACGAGCTTCCCCCCTTCTCTGTCATCTCGCCGTCGTCGGAGAACATCGCCCGCTACCTGTACGTCGAGCTCACCAAGATCTTCGGCAGCGACAAGGTCAAGGTCGAGATGGTCACCGTCTGGGAATCCGATTTCGCTTCCGCGAGCTACTATGAGTAAGAACGCCACTGCCGCCATGGTCGAGTGCTTCTCCTCCATCCAGGGGGAGGGGATCCTGGTGGGGATGCGGCAGGCCTTCCTCCGCTTTTCCGGATGCAACCTCTCCTGTGCCTTTTGCGATACGCCCGGCATGACCGCTCCGCCCGCCGCCTGCCAGCTCGAGATCACCCCGGGACGTCGCGACTTCATCGAGGTACCCAACCCGCTCTGCTTCAGCCGGGTGCTCACCCTGATCGAGAGCTGGACGGCCGGGTGGCCGGGGATCCACCACTCGATCAGCATCACCGGCGGCGAGCCGCTGCTCCACGGCGCCTTCCTCGCCGAGTGGCTCCCCCAGTTACGGAAGCTCCTCCCGATCCACCTCGAAACCAACGGAACCCTTCCCGCGGTGCTCAAGCCCCTCATGCCGCATCTCGACTACGTGGCCATGGACATCAAGCTCCCTTCCGCCTCCGGTTGCGAGGGGCTGTGGGACGACCACCGCGAGTTTCTCCGCATCGCGTCGGCGGCCAAGGCTTTCGTCAAGGTCGTCATCGACCAGACCACCGAGGATTGGGAGATCCAGCGGGCCTGCGAGATCATCGCCGGAATCGATCGGGCCATCCCGCTCATCCTGCAGCCGGTGACGCTGAACGATGGCACCATTCCCATGTCGCCCCTCCGCATGCTGGAGTTCCAGGAACTGGCCGGTCAGCTGAAGGAAGTGAGGGTGATTCCCCAGACCCACAAGTTCATGGGGCAGCTGTAAAAGTGAGCAAACCGATAGACCACGGATGACACGGATCGATCAGAACAAAGTTTAAAGTCCAGGCCAAAGAAAGGGGGGGCTCCTAAGGGGGCGCCCCCTTTCCTATGTTTCACCGGCTCTGGTATAATGAGTAAATTACTGCCCGGAGGCTAACCTTTGGAAACCTTACCCAAACGCGACGAGATGGTATCGGTGCTCGATACCCTGGTGGGCAAGCATCTGCAGGGAAAGATGAGGGCCCTGCGCCTCTCCCTGATGGCGCTTTTGACCGGCGGGCACATCCTCCTCGAGGACATCCCGGGGCTCGGCAAGACCACCATGGCGCTCGCCTTCGCCAGCGCGCTCGGCCTTTCCTTCGGCAGGGTCCAGTGTACCAGCGACCTCCTCCCTTCCGATATCACCGGGCTCTCCATCTTCGACCGCACCAAGGGGGAGTTCACCTTCATCAAGGGGCCCATCTTCAACAACATCGTACTGATCGACGAGATCAACCGCGCGATGCCCAAGACCCAGAGCGCCCTTTTGGAGGCCATGGAGGAGCGCCGGGTGACCGTGGAGGGGGTGACCTACCAGCTCCCCGATCCTTTCCTGGTGCTCGCTACCCAGAACCCGGTCGAGCAGGTCGGTACCTACCCGCTTCCGGAGTCCCAGATGGACCGCTTCATCATGAGGAGCGGGATCGGCTATCCTCCCGAGGAGACCGAGAAGGGGATCCTCAGGCACGGTTCCATCCGCGACGAGATCCTCCACATTCCGGCCATGGCCAGCCGCGAGGATCTCCTGGAAGCGATCGAGACGGTGCGGACCAAGGTGTACATCGGCGAGAAGGTGACCGACTACGTCTACGCGATCATGAAGGCCACCCGCAACCACCCGCTCATCCTGACCGGTATCTCCACCCGGGGCGGGATCGGCCTCGTTGAAGCCGCCAAGGCGGCGGCCTACCTGCACGGGCGCGCCTTCGTCGCCCCTGAGGATGTGAAGGAGGTGGCCCGGGTGGTCTGCGCCCACCGGCTTATTTTCCGACCGGAACAGGAAGGGGTGGACAAGGAGCAGATATTAGACGCGATACTGAAGGACATACCGATTCCCCTCACATAAAACTCACCAAAGGGGGAGGACTGTACATCGCCTCCACCATCCTGCTGGGCATCGCCGCCGTCAACACCGGCAATAACCTCCTCTACCTCGTCGTCTCCGCGATGCTCTCCTTCATGGCGGCATCGGGGCTTTTGGGGTGGATGAACATCCGCGGCATCTCGGTGCGATTCCAGGTCCCGGACGAGCTGTACGCCGGGATGGAGACCCTCGCCTCGGTGACGGTCGAGAACAGCAAACGCCTCCTTCCCTCCTTCCTGGTCTCCATCACGGTGGCGGGCCACAGCACCCCCTTCATCATGGTCGACCGCCGCGGCACCCACCAGGGATCGCTGCTCCTCTCCTTCGACCGACGCGGAAGGCACGCGATCTCGGCGGCCCTGATCAGTTCACCCTTCCCGGTCAACTTCTTCGTCCGCTTCCGCACCGTCCCGGTTGCCGAAAGCTTCACCGTGTTTCCCACCCCGCGCCCTTCCGGCACCTTTTTCGGGAGCGGCAAGCCGGATGCCGGCCAGCTCGGGGAGAGCACGCAGAAGGGGTACGAAG
The DNA here is from genome assembly GCF_023652955.1 of Geomonas sp. Red32. Lineage (GTDB taxonomy): Bacteria > Desulfobacterota > Desulfuromonadia > Geobacterales > Geobacteraceae > Geomonas. The sequence continues at coordinate 307,376 of NZ_JAKLOY010000003.1, forward strand.
GGGAGCTCGCCAAGATTTCGGATTACACGGGAGGGGAGTCGCTGCGTCAGATCCACTGGCGCCTGTCGGCCAAGCACGAGGTCTTCAAGGTGAAGGAGCTTACCGCGACCACCGACCGGCCGGTGGTGCTCGAACTGGACCGGGTCCCGGGACGGACCCTGGAGGAGCGGCTTTCCTCTTGCTGCTACCTGGTCAACCGGATGGTGAAGGGGGGGCGGCCGGTGGGGCTCAAGCTGGGCGACCGGGTGATACCTCCCTCCACCTCGAGACCTCATCGCCTTAAACTGCTCGCGGAGCTTGCGCTGTATGGTAAAGATTAAGTCCATCCTCGGCATCCTGACCGTGGTGATCGCCCTCCTGGGGTACCTCCCCCTGCAGGCGTACATCGACCCGTCGGCCCGCTGGTTCTTCCCGGCGGCACTGGCGGTGGGGCTTATCCTGCAGCGCAAGGGGAAAGTGCTCCCTCCCCGCGCGGTGACCGCGGTATCCGTGCTCCTCTTCGTCTACTTCGCAGCCCGTTTCTCGCTCCAGAACCTGATCCAGGTGACCGCCGACCTGCTGGTGGTCTTCCTGGGGATCCGGATGCTCGGCGAGCGAAGCGGACGTAACTACCTGCAGGTCTTCGCCCTCTCCCTCTTCTGCCTGGCCGCCTCCTCCCTCTACAACCTCTCGGCGCTCTTTCTGGGCTACCTGCTCCTGCTCCTGGTTCTTTTGGCCCTCTCCCTGGTGGTGCTGACCTTCCACTCTCACGATCCGGAGATCGCCCTCGAGCGGCAGGAGGCCGGGAAGGCCCTGACCGTCTCCTTCCTCATGCCGGTGGTCTCCGTCCCGATGCTCCTCTTCCTATTCGTGATCCTCCCCCGCACCCAGTTCCCGCTCTGGAACTTCATGAACCCGTCGGCCGCCACCGTAACCGGCTTCAGCGAGAGCGTCAAACCCGGGAGTGCCGCCTCGGTCACCTCCGTGAAGGGGACCGTGCTCCGGGCGGTCTGCCGGGAGCTGCCGGACCAGCAACTGTACTGGCGGGGGATCGTCTTCAACGGTTTCAAGGGAGACGCTTGGGTCAGGCTCCCGCTTCCCGCCGAGCGGGTGGTCAGGGTAGGGGAGGGGCTCCCGGTAAGCCAGGAGATCTATCCCGAGCCGTCGCGCAACCCCTACCTGCTGGCGCTTAACATCCCGGCCTCCCTTTCGGGGGTGCGCAACGAGGCCGCGGGGGACCAGGTCTTCGTCTCCCGGACACCGTTGGAGCGGCGGCTTAAGTACCAGGCTGTATCCTTTCCCTACGGGGCTCTCAAGGTGGCAGGGGGGATCGACCGCGAGGAGTACCTCGGCCTCCCCGCCACCGTCTCGGCCAGGGTAAGGAGCAAAGGGGAGGAATTGGCCCGGGGCGGTTCCTCTGTGCAAAAGCTGAAACTGGTGGAGGATTTCTTCCGCGCCCAGCGCCTCACCTACGCGACCACCGGTCTTCCGGTGGGGGCCGATGCCGTCGATTCCTTCCTCTTCGTCAAGAAGCGGGGGCACTGCGAGCTCTTCGCGTCCGCCTGCGCGACCCTTTTGAGGCTTGCCGGGGTGCCCGCCCGGCTGGTGGGAGGGTACCGCGGGGGGACCTACAACGCGATGGGTGGCTACTATGTGGTGACCGAGGACATGGCGCATGTCTGGGTGGAGGTCTACCAGGAGGGTAGGGGGTGGGTGACCGTCGATCCCAGTGCCTGGTCGAGCGGCTTCGCCAGCGGCAGGAGCGCCGGAAGGGAGCTCAGGATGTATTTCGACGCCCTCGGTTTCTACTGGAACAAGGCGGTCATCACCTACGACCTCGAAAAGCAGATCTCCCTGGTGCGGACCGCAGGGGTGCGGGCGCGCGACCTCCGGCTCCCCCGCGGAGTGCTGCCGGTGGCGGGATGGTGGACGGCTGCGGCCGGGGCGGTGGCGCTCCTTTTGACCTTGTACCTGAGGGGGGGAGTGGGGAGGGAGGCGCGCCTCCTCCGCAGTCTCCTGCGGGTCCTGGCGCGGCGCTATCCGGACGCGTCCGGTGGGGGGCGCGGGCTCTTCGAACTGGCCGAGTCGGTGGGGGATGAGCGCGTCAAGGAGTTCGCCGCCCTCTACGGCGGGGCCGTCTATGGCGACCGCGAACTCACCGCCGGAGAACTGTCGAGACTTAGGGAGATTATCCGCGAAATCAGGCAGGAAGCGACTTGACACCGCCCCCTCTTTGGATGTAGTTTACAAACCTTATTTCTACGAGATACGGGACACATCTTGGCTTCGAAAAAAGAGAAATATCTCGAGAGCGCCCAACGCTTCATGCTGAAGGGACAACTCGACAAGGCCATCAAGGACTACCAGCAGGTCGTTGCCCTCGAGCCGAAAGAGATCAGGTACCGGCAGAAGCTGGCCGAGCTGCTTGTTCGCGATTCGCGCAAGGAGGAGGCGATCGCGCAGTACGAGGATATCGGCAAGCACTACGCCGAAAACTCCCACTTTCTCAAGGCCATCGCCGTCTACAAGCAGATCCAGCGCATCTCCCCGGAAAACCTCGACATTACCCTGAAGATCGCTTCCCTCAACCACAAGCAGGGATTGATCGGCAATGCCTTCGCCGAGTACGGCCAGGTGGTCGCGGAGTACGAGAAGCTCGGCGCGCTGAGGGAGGCCGTCAAGGTCCTCGAGCAGATGCTGGTGCTCGACGGGGAGCATCCCGCCACCCGGATGAAGCACGCCGAGCTCCTGTTCGCCACCGGCGACAAGCAGGGCTCCCAGGGCGCCTTCACCTCTCTTTTGGCCTCGCTCAAGACGCGCGGCGACAAGGCGGCCGTCCAGCAGATTTCCCAGCGGATGGCCGAGCTTTTCCCGGGTGCCGCCCTGGAAGAGCCCCCCGATCGGTCGGCCGGTCAACTTCCCGCAGCAAAGCTTGACGAAGGGTTGGCCGTCCCGCCCGCATTCGGCGAGCCAAATGGTACCGAGGGGATCCCGGGCATCGTCTCCGAACCCGATCCCTTTGCTAACCAGGGTCCGGCAATCGAGATGGCCGTCACTTTCGGCGGGGAAAGCGAAGCCCCCAGCGCGTTTTTCGAACCGCCGGCTCCCCCCGCGGAGCCCCCCGCAGTGGCCGAGGGAGTACCTGCCATCGCGGCGTTCCCGTGGGAAGAGGAGATCGAGCTCGACCTCGACGACGAGTCCGCGGTTTCTTCCGCCCCCATGGCCGAGGCCCCGGCGGATCTCCCCCTCTCCCTCGATTTCGGCGAGGAGGCCACCCCTGAGGCTGCTGCCAGCGAACCGTCGACGGTGATGGAGCTCTCGCTCCCCGATTTCTCCTCCGACAGTCCCTTCGGCGAGGTGGACCTGCCGGAGGAGCTTCCCGCTCCCCAGGAGCCTGCTTCGGCGTTTGGCGAGGAGCTTCCTTCCGCCTTCGGAGAGCCGGCGGCCGGCGGGCAGGAGGCCCCGTCCCTTTTCGAACCGTTCACCCCCGAGACCCCCGCGGCGGAAGCGGAACTGCCGGAGCTCTCCCTTGACGACTCGTTGGGAGGGGCGGAGTTGGAACTCGACCTTGAGCTTCCGGGCGAGGGGGAGGCGTTTGGCGATGCTGGATGGCCGCAGGAGGAATCTTCCGAGGCCGAGGCGGCCGCCGAACAGGCTGCGGCGATGGAAGTTGCCGAGGAGGTAGAGCTTTCCCCCTTCGGCGAACTCGAACTTGGCGAGCTGGAGTCGGTGGAATTGCCGGTACCGGCGAGCTCTTTGGACGCCGCGGAGTCCCTGGAGCCGCTGGAGGCGGTAGAGTCGCTGGAAGCCGCGCAGTCGCTGGAGTCGCTGGAGTCCGTGCAGTCGCCGGAGTCGCTGGAGGCGGTTGAGTCGCTGGAAGGGGCAGGGCCGTTAGAGCCGGTGGAGACGGAAGCCGCCGAGGAACCCGTCGTCCGCGACTGGTCCGGGATCTACCCGCAGGCAGCCGGGGGAGTGCCCCTCGACCTGGGAGACCTGGAAAGCCACTACGACCTCGGCGTCGGTTACAAAGAGATGGGGATGTACAACCAGGCCATCAAGGAGTTCGAGGTGGCGGCCGCCAATCCGCAGCGCCGTCTCGACTGCCTGACGCTGCAGGCTGTCTGCCGGCGCGAAAAAGGGGAGTTCGACCAGGCGCAGGATCTCCTGGAGCGGGGTCTCTCCCTCACCGTCCTCAACCGGGCCGAGCGGATCACCCTCTGCTACGAGCTCGCCTTCCTGCTGGAGACCACCGGAGAGATCGACCGGGCGGTGGAGCTGTACCGCGAGGTGCAGTCGACCAATCCCACCTTCCATGACGTGGCGCTGAGACTCTTCGCCCTGACCGGGGAGGAGCTGCTGGACGTGATCGATCTCGATCTGGAAGAGGCCTGATCCTACCAGGCCATCAGGTTGAGGGGAGGGACCAAGCGGAGCGGCGCTTCGAAGTATTCGCCCGGAAAGCTCTTGGGCAGCGGCGGGAGCGGTCCGGCCGCCTGCAAGGCCGCCAGCACCGCGCGGTCGTAGCGGCGGTTGCCGGAGCTGGCCATCAGCTGCGCCGCCACGATCTCGCCGTTACGCGCGATCCGTACCGAAACCAGCACCGGCATGATCGCCATCTTGTCCAGGCTCTGATCCACCCACCACTTCTCGTTGATCCCCTGCAGCATGTCGATGAAGTATTCCTTCACCCCGGGCCTTAGGGTCTCTCCCTCGCCGAAACTCTTGAAGTATCCCTTGGTAAGTCCCATTCCGAAAGGGGTGGCGGAACGCTGCTCCTGCGGGGGCGCTGCGGTCTGCGGCGCGGCGGCCGTCGCGGTGGCGGCCTGCGGTGCTTCTGGCTGCGGGGTTACCTGGGGAGCGGCGGGCTCGTCGGCGACCGCTTTTTCGGCCATGGCCGGGGGGGCGGGAGGTGCCGGCGGGGCGGCGGGTGCTGCGGGGGGGGGAGCGGCCAGGCTCGGGAAGGTGAGGTCGACGTAGTGGACCGACTCACTGCCGCGGGGACCGCTCGGGAGGCCGACGAGGATGACGGTCGAAACCAGGTGGAGTATCAGCGAGAGGGCGATACCGGCGGCGAAGTAGTTGCTGCGGGGAGCGGCCGGCTCCAATTCCATAACATGAAGGTGGTCTTCCATGGGACGAAGAGATCCTTCCTAATTAAATTACCGCCTTGCCTGGGCGGCGTAAGCGCCCAATTTATAGCAGAATTGGCCGGGAAAAGATATCCAAAAGGAGATCGGCCGTTCTCTCACATGATTTCGCTCCTTTACCCGGTCGCTGCGCCACCGGCATAAGAAAAGGGACCCCTCGCGAGGTCCCTTTCTTTTTGCTCTGGCGCGGAAACCTGGCCGGCTATTCCTGGCTCTGGGCGTCCACCACGGCGATGGCTGCCATGTTGACGATGTCGGTCACGTCGTCGCCCCTCTGGAGGACGTGGACCGGCTTTTTCATACCCATGAGGATGGGGCCGATCGCCTCGGCGCCGCCAAGGCGGTGCAGCAGCTTATAGCAGATGTTCCCCGAGTTGAGGTCCGGGAAGATCAGGATGTTCGGCGGCCCGGTCAGGGTGGAGAAGGAGTAGTTGGTGAGGATCTCCGGGACCACCGCGGTGTCGGCCTGCATTTCGCCCTCCACCTCGAGGTCGGGCGCCTTCTGCTTGACCAGCTCCACCGCCTTTTTCACCTTCAGGGTCAGCTCGTGGCTCACCGAGCCGAAGTTGGAGAAGGAGAGCATGGCGACCCGCGGCTCGATCTCGAGCAGGCGCACCTTCTCGGCGGCCAGGATGGCGGTCTCGGCGAGCTCCTCGGCGGTCGGGTCGATCTCCACCGTGGTGTCGGCCATGAAGTAGATCCCCTTCTTGAAGATCATCATGTACATACCGTGGACGCCGGTCAGCTGCGGCTGCTTCCCGATCACCTCGAGGGCTGGCCTGATGGTCTCCGGATAGTGGGCGTCGATACCGGAGAGCAGGGTGTCGGCGTCTCCCATGCGGACCATCATGGAACCGAAGTGGTTCCTGGACTTTCTGCGGATGATCCTGCGGGCCTCGGAGAGGGTGATCCCTTTGCGCTGGCGCAGGCGGTAGAGCTCCTGAGCGTACCCCTCGGTGAGCTCCGAATTTTCCGGGTCGATGATGGGGACGTTGAGGTCGAGCCCCATCTCGGCGATCTTGGCCTCCACCTTGGCGCGGTTGCCGATCAGGATCGGCTGGGCGATACCCTCTTCGACGATGGTGTAGGCGGCCTTGAGGATCTTCTCGTTGTCACCTTCCGGGAAGACCATCTTCTTCGGATCGCACTTGGCCTTGTTGATGATGAAGCGCATGGTCTCCTTGGCCTTGCCCTGCAGGGCCTCCAGGCTCTCCACGTACTTCTCCATGTCCTCGATCGGCTGGCGTGCCACGCCGGAGTCCATGGCGGCCTGGGCGACCGCCGGGGCGACCTTCAGAAGGGCGCGGGGATCGAACGGCTTCGGGATGATGTAGTTGCGGCCGAAGGAGAACTTTTCGTTACCGTAGGCGCGGCAGACGGAGTCGGGGCAGTCCTCGCGGGCAAGCTCGGCGAGCGCCCTGACGGCGGCGGCCTTCATCTCCTCGTTGATGGTGGAGGCGCGGACGTCGAGGGCGCCGCGGAAGATGAAGGGGAAGCCGAGCACGTTGTTGACCTGGTTGGGATAGTCGGAGCGGCCGGTGGCCATGATGACGTCGCTTCTGACCGCGAGTGCCTCTTCCGGGGTGATCTCCGGGTCGGGGTTGGCCATCGCCATGATGATCGGGTCCTTGGCCATGTCGCGGACCATCTGCGGGGTGACCGCCCCTTTGGCGGAGACGCCGATGAAGACGTCGGCCCCCTTCATGGCATCCTCCAGGGTGCGGAGTTCGGTTTCCACCGCCAGCCGCTCCTTGTAGACGTTCATCCCCTCGGTGCGCCCCTTGTAGATGATCCCCTTGGTGTCGCACATCATGACGTTTTGCTGCCGCGCGCCCAGCGAGATGGCGAGGTTCGCGCAGGCGACACCGGCCGCGCCGGCGCCGTTCACCACGATCCTGATGTTTTCGATCTTCTTGTTCACCAGCATGAGCGCGTTGATAAGGGCCGCAGTCGAGATGATGGCGGTGCCGTGCTGGTCGTCGTGGAAGACCGGGATGTTCATGGTCTTCTTGAGCTCTTCCTCGATGTAGAAGCACTCGGGAGCCTTGATGTCTTCCAGGTTGATGCCGCCGAAGGTCGGCTCCAGGAGCTGGACCACCTTGATCACGTCGTCCGGGTTCTCCGAGTTCACCTCGAGGTCGAAGACGTCCACGTCGGCGAACCGTTTGAAGAGGACCCCTTTCCCCTCCATGACCGGCTTGCCGGCGATGGCGCCGATGTTACCGAGACCCAGCACCGCGGTGCCGTTGGAGACCACCGCCACCAGGTTCCCCTTGGCGGTGTACTTGTAGGCGTCTTCCGGATTCTTCTCTATCTCAAGGCAGGGCTCGGCAACACCCGGGGTGTATGCGAGCGAGAGATCGCGGGCGGTTAGGCACGGTTTGGTGGAAACGACCTCGATCTTTCCCTTGCGGCCCATGGAGTGATATTCGAGTGCATCAATTTTCTTCGCCATTGCTACCTCCTGAATTAAATGTGCTGATGCGACAGACGCTCCCGCCCAACGAGAAGAGAATTCTGGCCGGGAAGTGTCTGGGAAAAGAGGATAAGTATAAAATTAAGCAGACCAGGTCGGTGGAAGCCGGTACAATCTTAAGTGTTGTCGAAGGAGGGGCTCATGATGAGCACTTAGGGATAAATAAACCTATCGATCCACCATGTCAAGTTGTTTTCCCGAAAATAGAACAGGTGTTTTAAAGAAATGTAAACCGGCTTGCTGCGGAAATCCCCGTTTTCCAAGAAAAACCGTGCTGGAGGGGAGGCATCCGCTGTTTTACTAAAGATTGACGCTAACGGGAGGAATGGGTATGGAGCGGTTATGGGCCCCCTGGAGAATGGAGTACATCACGGAGCCGAAACAGCCGGAGTGTATCTTCTGCCGCGAAGGGGACGACCGGCAGCTGCTGATCCTGCACCGGACCGGGCTGGTGATGGTGATGCTGAACCGTTACCCGTATGTGAACGGACACGTGATGGTGGCGCCGGTCAGGCACACCAGCGACCTCGACACCCTTTCCGACGAGGAGATGGTGGCCCTTTTCAGGGGGGTGGCCTTCTGCCGCCGCGTCCTCGCCGAGGCGGGGAACCCCGATGGTTTCAACATCGGGGTCAACCTCGGCAAGGCCGCCGGGGCCGGGGTGGAGGAACACCTCCATATCCACGTGGTGCCCCGCTGGAACGGGGACAACAACTTCATGTCGGTGGTGGCCGGAACCCGGGTCGTTCCCGAGGCACTGCTGGTGACCTACGACCGGCTGCTCCCCTTTTTCCAGGCGGGCGACCGCCGCTAGCGACGGCATTGGCGCGGCTTCGTGAGGGGAACGGGGGCAATTGGGGAAACTTTAAGGAAAGAGATTAAAGAATGGACCAAATGGGGGCAGGTTGTGATAATGTAGCGGACCTGGCTGCCGATTGGCCGTCACTCATACTTCACACGACTAGAGGGAGGATTGGCATGAACTTTCGAAGCAGGTTGACCGGATTGCTCTGCGGTTTCTTGCTGCTGGCGGGGGCGGCACTGCCGTGTGCGGCTGCCGATACCAAAACCGATACCCAGAAGGTGGAAGCCTCGCTGAGGGAGGCCTTCCCGCAGGTCCCCACCGTCGACGCGGTGCTCCCCAGCGAGATCCCCGGCGTCTACGAGATCGATTCCGGCCAGAACGTCTTTTACTATTATCCGGACAAGCAACTCGTCATCATCGGGGATATGGTCGGTAAGGATCTGAAGAGCAAGACGGCAGAGCGGCGCGGGGCCCTTTCGGCACGGCTGGTGAAAGACCTGCCGCTGGACAAGGCGGTCAAGGTGGGAGACGGGAAGAAGACGGTGATCGAATTCACCGACCCCGACTGCCCGTACTGCCGCAAGGCCTACGACTATTTCACCAAGAGAAACGACGTGACCCAGTACATCTTCTTCTCGCCGCTGGCCCATCCCCAGGCGATCACCAAGGTCGAGTACATCCTCAGCGCGGACAACAAGGTCCAGGCCTACGACGCGATGATGCTCGGACAGGAGATCCCGGCCGGGGCCAAGCCCCCCACCGAGGCGATCAAGGCGCTGGCCCAGGAGCACCTGGCGCTGGCTAAAAAGATGGGGGTCCAGGGGACCCCGACCTTCTACATCAACGGACAGCAGGTGGTCGGCGCCGACACCAAGCGCTTCGACGAACTGCTGAAGTAACCGTTTCCCGTTCAGGTCCCCCCTTCCGTTCCGGGAGGGGGGATGCGGGGCTACCGGCAGGGGCCCAGCGGCTTGATGACCACCTTCCCGAACTCTCCGTCGAAACCCGCCTCGATCTCCACCTCTCCCATCCTCATGGCGCCGATAGCGGCCGCCATCTCCGCCGATGACGCTTCTTCGATCACCTCAAGCGGCGCCTCCAGCAGCACTTTGAACTCGCATCCCACTCGCTCGAGCAGCCTGAAGTAGGTTGACTCCGCCTTTTTGGAGGCCGTCCCGGTCCGGAGCACGCTGCCGATCAAGTCAATCAGCGGGATGACCGACCGGAAGGGGGGAGCTCCCGGCGGCTTTTCGCCTGGCTGCCGGTCCGAGAGCTGTTCGAGGCGGTGCTCTACCCCCATGGTGACCTTCTTTCCGCAGGCCGGGCAGCGGTAGCCGGCGGCCTCGGTTTCCGCGGGAGTGAGCCTCAGGTGGCAGGGGCGGTGCCCGTCGGCGTGGTATTTCCCCTGCTGCGGGAAAAACTCGATGGTCGAATCCACCCCGTCCCCGTTGACGATGGCGGAGTAGATGCCCTGGTAGGAGGGCTCCCCCTTGAAAACCGTCGCTTCCCTGCCGAGCTTGCTGGGTGAATGGGCGTCGGAATTGGAGACCAGGGTGATGCCGTCCAGGGCCGAGATCCTCCAGTTCATGGCGGGGTCGGAGGAGAGCCCGGTCTCGATGGCATGCACGTGCGGGGTCAGGTCGCCGAAACACTCCTCGAGCGAATCGAAGCCGGAAGAGCGGCCGAAGACGGAGAAGTGAGGGGTCCAGGCGTGGGCGGGGATCAGGAGCCCCCGGGGGGAGGCGTCCAGCACCATGGCGAGGAGGTCGCGGGCATCGAGCTTGAGGATCGGACGGCCATCGGAGGTGAGCTTGCCGACGCGGGAGAGTGCGGCATTGAGGCGGTGGGCGGAAGCGAAATCCGGGAGGTGGACCAGGCAGTGGACTTTCCTGGTCCTCCCCAATTTACGGTAGATGCAGCTTATCTCCCCCGAGAGGAGGAAGCGGACCTCGCCGCGGCAGCTCGCGGGGACGGCCGCCGGGCCGGGAGGCGCGGCCAGGGCCAGCAACCCGGACGGGGTGGGCGCGAGCTTCTCTTCGAGCTCGGCGAGCCAGGCAGGATGGGTGCAGTCACCCGTGCCCACCACCGGGATCCCTTTGAGTTGACCCCACCGCCAAAGCGATTCGGGGGTGAGGTCGCGGCTGGTGGCCAGCGAGTAGCGGGAATGGATGTGCAGGTCGGCGATGAAGGTCATGGCGCCTCCGGGAGAGCTGGCGGCGCCTGAGGGGTCACGGCTGTTCGGCGTGCTGGGAGGCTCCAAACTTCTCATCCATCTTGTGGCGGTAGGAGACGATCTCGTTGCGGAGCGAATCCAGCTTGGACATCTTCTCGTCGATCTTTTCCACGTGTTCGTCGAGGATCTCGATCAGGCGCGGGATCATCCTCTCGGTCTGCTTGGCCTCGCCGTAGGCGGCGTAGAGGTCCTGCATCTCCTTGATGGTGAGCCCGAGCTCCTTCAGTTTAATGATGAACCTGATCCGGCGCACGTAGTAGGGGGTGTACCCGCGGGTTGCCCCGTCGCTCCTCTGCACGCTCCGCAGGATGCCGACCTCCTCCCAGTACCTCAGGGTCCGGGTGGTGAGGCCGAGCGAGATGGCGAGGTCGCCGATCGGGGTAATCTCTTCGCCTTCGGTAATGTCGTCCATGCACTCCTCTTAAGGGGGGTAAAATAAAGGTTTAATGTAGTGCATACGGGTCGGCCTGTCAACCGCTTTGAGCGTGCCGGGGCCCCACGAATGCCGGTAGAACGCCCCTTTTTTGGCCTGCGGTGCGGCCCGCGGAGAGGAAAGGCTCAAGCCCTTTTACTCATCCACCCGGCAAAAGTTCTTCGCGGTCTCTCCCCCGGGGCGCGGCCCCGGCCGTTCTTTCCCGTGGCGGCAGACATTTACAAAACAATGTTTATGGTGTATCTATAGCTTCTACCTTGAAAGGGAGGGTAATGAAATGGATGTGTTGCAAGCGATACAGGATCGCCGCTCGATCAGGAAGTACCAGGATACTCCGGTTGAGCATCAAAAAATAGAACAAGTCCTTGATGCCGCCCGCCTGGCTCCTTCCTGGAAGAATCTGCAGTGCTGGCGTTTCCTGGTGCTGACCGCCCCGGCCCGCCGGGGAGTTCTGGTGGAGGCATTCCCCGACGACAACCCGGGGAAAAAGGCGATCGCGACGGCTCCCTGCCTGATCGTGGTCTGCGCCGACCCCGCCGAATCCGGCGTGGAGAACGGGATCGAGTACTACATCGCCGACACCGCCATCGCCTTCGAGCACCTCTGCCTGGCCGCCCAGGGGCTCGGCCTCGGCACCTGCTGGATGGGGTGGTTCGACGAGGAGAGGATCAAGGACGCGCTCGGGATTCCCGCCGGGATCAAGGTGGTCGGCATCACCCCCTTGGGCTATCCCGACCAGGAACCGAAGCAGCGTCCCCGCAAGGAGTTGCGGGAGATCGCCTTTGCAGAGGCGTGGGGGGGGGCATGGTAACCGCCGAGGAATCCAGGTCGCGGATCGGGCGGCTGCAGTCGGAGCTGGCCGCGAAGGGGATCGACGCCGCTTTCCTGGTCTTCCCGATCGATATCTACTACTTCTCCGGGACCCGCCAGAACGCGCTTCTCTACGTCCCCGCCTCGGGCGATCCGGTCCTCATGGTCCGCAAAAGCCTCTCCCGCGCGCAGAGCGAGGCGGCGGTCGCCGACGTCCGTCCCTTTCCCTCCTCCAAGGAGCTTCCCCAGCTGATCGGGAGCGGGGTGAAGAAGATCGGGCTCACCTTCGACGTCCTGCCGGTGCAGCAGTACCAGTTCTATGCGAAGCTCTTCCCGGCCTGCGAATTCGCCGACCTTTCGGCTATCAACCGCGAGCTCCGTTCCGTGAAGAGCGAGTGGGAGCTCGAGCGGTTACGGGAGGCCGGGCGCAAGACGTCCGCCGTCTTTGCCCAGGTCCCCGAATTCCTCCGGGAGGGGATGCGGGAACTGGACCTGGCCGCCGAGATGGAGACCCGCCTGCGCCGGGCCGGCAGCGAAGGGTACGTGAGGATGCGCGCCTTCAACCAGGAGCTTTTCATGGGGCTCGCGGTCTCCGGCTCGGCCGAGATGCCCGGCTTCTTCGACGGAGCGGTCACCGGCCAGGGGCTCTCCGCGGCCTCTCCGCACGGCCCGTCCCTGGCGCCGATCGTGGCAGGCACCCCGGTGATCCTCGATTACACGGGGATCTTCCAGGGGTACATCGTGGACATGACACGGGTCTTCGTTATCGGCCGACTCTCCGGGCGCCTCGCCGAGGCGTTCGAGCTCTCCCTCTCCATCCAGCGGTACCTGGCCGAAAACCTCAAGCCCGGGGCGATCTGCGAGGAGCTCTTCCTGGCCGCCGCCTCCATGGCCGATCGGGCGGGGCTCGGGGAGTACTTCATGGGAGCGCCGGGGGAGAACGCCCGCTTCGTCGGCCATGGCGTGGGGCTCGAACTCGACGAGTTCCCGGTGCTCGCCCAGGGGTTCAAGATGCCGCTCCAGGCGGGACAGACCATCGCCATCGAGCCGAAGTTCGTCATACCGGGCGAAGGGGTGATCGGGATCGAAAACACCTTCGCCGTCACCGGACGGGGGGGCGAGAAGATCACCGATCTTTCCGACGACATCGTCTACCTCTGAGAATCTTGTGATCGGCTCTTCTGCCGGCCGGTTCAGTGGGGGGCAATCGACGGATTGCCCTCTTTTTTTTCGCCCGCTTCCGTTCCCTCCGGCGCCGGCCGGGCTCTTCCTTCCGGGAACCGGACCGCACGCTCCGCTGCCGCACGCCCCGCTTGCCAGGGCGGCGGGAGGCTGACTTGGCTCTTCCGTGTGGTAAGCTATCTCTGAGCCCTCAAGCGATTCTCATCTTCGAAGAGCGGTCAAGGAGGAAGCAATGGCTAGCGTAGCTGTACTACTGGTTGACTATGGACCCAATAACAGCCTTCACATAGCCCGCTTCAAGGAAAGTCTCAAAAAAGCCGGCTGGAGAGAGGGTTTCTTGGAAGGAGTGTTCGAGAAAACTTTGGATATGTCCGTCTCAAAGATTGAAACCGCAGTGCAGGAGGAAGTTGACAGTGCCGCCAACGAGGCTGTCTTCAAGAAGACCTGCTGCGAGCTCTTTGTGGCCGAAGAGGAACTGAAATTCTGTTGGGACTGGAACACTCCCTGAGTCTGCACCAGAGGCTCAGCTCTTTTCCCCTATCTCTCAGAAATTATTAAAGAACTGGACAAGTAACGCCGATATTGGTTACTATTCTGCTATGACAAAGCTCTTTGCCACCTTTATGATCATCTTCGCATTAGCGGTGATCGTCTTCGGAACTTGGCAGCTCTATGCAGGAAATCTTGAGGCCGCCTTTTCCTCCTTTCCTTTTCTGCTCATCCTCTACCTGTTCATCAGACCGAATCGCCGGCAGTGACGGCGGACGGCAATGCACCGGAGCGGTTGCCGGTGCGAAGGCAGGTCGAGCTGTGACTGGCTGTTGGAGATCCAGATGTCCTGTGTCCTGGTAGTTGACGATTCCGCAACCATCCGCGACAAGGTCGTGAATACCTTGAAGGAAGTCGGCCTCTTTGACGAGTACAAAGAAGCGCGCGACGGCCTCGAAGGGTTCAAGACCCTGATCGATTCCAAGGCCGACCTGGTCATCTGCGACGTCGACATGCCCCGTATGGACGGGTTCAAGTTCCTGCAGCTCGTCGAGTCGCGCCCCGACCTGTTGGGGATCCCGATCATCATGCTGACCGGCAAGATGGACTTCAGCTCAAAGATCCGCGGGCTGGAGCAGGGGGCCTGCGACTATCTCACCAAGCCGTTCGATGCCGGAGAGCTGGTGGCCCGGGTCAAGGTGCAACTGAAGCTCAAGTCGCTGCAGGACGAACTGAAGAAGGCGAACGAGCTCCTCAAGCGGCTCACCAACATAGACCACCTCACCAACCTCTTCAACCGGCGGTACCTGACCGAGGTGCTCGAGGCGGAGTTCGTCCGTGCCCGGCGCAACAAGGAGTGCCTCTCCCTCATCATCGCCGACATCGACTTCTTCAAGAAGGTCAACGACACCTTCGGCCACCAAAACGGCGACCTCGTTCTCTCCTCGGTGGCCGCCATCATCCAGAGGCAGCTGCGCGCCTACGACATCGCCGCCCGCTACGGCGGCGAGGAGTTCGTCCTGGTGGTCCCGGGGACCAACCTGCAGGGAGGGGTGATGGTCGCCGAACGGCTCCGCCAGGCGGTTCTCGAGAACACCTTCCCGACTCCCCTCGAGCATCTCACGGTCACCATCAGCTCCGGCGTCGCCACCTTTCCTTCTCCCCTGGTGGACAGCATCGACTCCCTCTTCCGCCAGGCCGACGAGGCCCTCTACCGGGCCAAGGAGAACGGCCGCAACCGCGTCGAGACCATGACCCTCCCCAACTGATCCCTGCCGTCCCCTCTCCACTTGCCTAAATAATTCCGCCCCCTTACGCCGTTGCGTACCGCCTGCTCCTCGGGTATTCTGTATAATGAGAACGGGCCCCAAGGCTTTCCGGCCGCAAGGGGACCGGGCACTACAGGCCCAGGAGGCGGTATGAAAATTCTCGTATGCATCAAGCAGGTGCCGGATATGGAGTCCCGCTTCAAGCCGGACAGTGCCGGGACGTGGTTCTCCGAGACGGACCTTGCCTTCCGCATGAACGAGTACGACGAGTTCGCGGTGGAACAGGCGGTGCGGCTGAAGGAGCAGTTGGGTAACGGCCCGGAACTGACCGTGCTCTCGATGGGGCCGGACCGGGTGCTCGAGGCGGTCAAGAAGGCGCTCGCCATGGGGTGCGACCGGGGCGTCCAGATCCAGGATCCCGCCGCCCACCTGAAGGATCCCTGGCAGAAAGCCTCGGCTATCGCGGCCTACGCCAAAAACGAGGGGTACGACCTGGTCTTCACCGGATTCCAATCCCAGGACCGCGGCTCGTGCCAGGTGGGGGTGATGCTGGCCGAACTGCTCGGCTTTGCCTGCGCTACCACCATCGTCGGCTTCGAATTCGCGGACGGCGCCGTCACCGTGAAGCGGGAGCTGGAGGGAGGGGTGAAGGGGGTGGTTCAGCTGAAAACCCCGGCCCTGGTAACCTGCCAGCTGGGGCTCAACACCCCCCGCTATCCGACCCTTCCCAACATCATGAAGGCGAAGAAAAAGGAGATCCTCGTGCTGCCGGTGGGCGACCTGCTTCACGAGGAAGCCAAGGCCGTGACCACCTCGTTCCATGCCCCCGCCAAGAAAGGGGGAGGGATCGTGCTGGAAGGGGAGGTGGGCGATCAGGCGGACAGGCTGATCCAGATACTGAAGGAAAAGACCGGCGTGCTGCGCTAGGCACCGGCCCGGGGGGACTTCATGAAAGCGTTGCTGATAGGTGAAAGCAGGGACGGCTCGTTCCTCGAGTATGGATACGAATTGGTGGGATTTGCCGAGCGGATCGGGGCGGAAACGGCGATGGTAATGGTGGGGCAGGAGAAAAGCCTCCCCGGCTACGGCGGGAAACTGTACCTCGCCGACGCCGCAACCTACGGCGAGTACAATCCCGACCTGCACAAGAAGCTGATCCTGGCGGCGGTGGAGCGGGAAAAGCCCGACCTCGTCGTCTTCTCGCACTCCTCCTACGGGTGGGATCTCGCCCCGCGGGTGGCCGCCGGCCTTAAGGCGGCGCAGCTCTCGGAGGTGATCGGCACCACGGGAGACGGCTACGAGCTTCCCTCCTGCAGCCAGAAGATGCGCCGCAGCGTCAAACCCGCCACCCCGGTCGTGGTGCTGACCCTTCAGTTGGGCGCCTTCCCGGCGGTGACCGGGGGAGGAACGCCACAGGTCGAGCGGGTGGAAACGGAAGGGAGCGGCAAGGTCATCTTCGTCCGTTACGAGGCTGCCGAGGCCAAAGGGATCGATTTAGCCAAGGCGGAGGTGATCGTCAGCGCCGGCCGCGGCATCGGCAAGGCGGACAACGTGCCGGTGATCGCCGCGCTGGCCAAGGCGCTGGGGGGGCAGCTCGGTGCCAGCCGTCCGGTGGTCGACAGCGGGTGGGTGGAGCACAGCCACCAGGTCGGCACCACCGGCCAGACGGTGAGCCCGAAGCTGTACGTCGCCTGCGGGATCAGCGGCGCGATCCAGCACCTGGCCGGGATGAAGAAGTCCGGTTTCATCGTGGCCATCAACAAGGACAAGGATGCCCCCATCGGCGAGGTGGCCGACGTCTTGGTGGTGGCGGACGTCATGCAGTTCGTTCCGGCGCTCACGGCGAAGCTCGCGAAGTAAGCCTTCCCTCACCCCCCGCCCCCTTGCCGGGGCGAGGGGTGAGAAGGAGTACTACCATGTGCTGGCGATGGCTTTTGCTGGCAGTCCTCATCATCTTCCTTCCGGTCCTTCCCGAACCGCTCGCCCAACCCGTCCCCGCAGAAGATCAAGCCGTACCGAGCCCCCGGCAGTCGTACTACATCGAGATCAGCATCAGCGGAAACTGGCTGAAACTCTATGAGAAAACCCCGGATGGCGAACTGGATCTGGTGGCGCAGTACCCGGTCGGGACCGCGGTCCGCGGCCTCGCGACCTATCCCACCGGGCTCGGCAAAATTACCGGCATCTATTTCGATCCGTGGTGGCATCCGACCCCGTACTCCCGGCAGGTTTTCCGGGGGAGAGGAATCATCCTCCCTTCCGCCGTGCCGCCGGGGGACCCCCTGAACTACATGGGGCCGTTCAAGATCGCGCTCTCCCACCGCACCTGGAAAGGGGCCATCTACCGGATCCACGGCAACAACAACCCCAAACGGGTCGGCCGGCGGGTGACCGGCGGCTGCTTCGTGATGAACAACGACCAGGGGCTTGCGCTCGCGCACCGGATCAAGGTGGGGACCGAGGTGAACATACTGCCCTAGGCGGGAGTGGATGATGGGAAAGAGATAAAGGAAAGGGACTGGCTCCGTGAGGTGCCAGTCCCTTTTTTACGTCAGTCCCTTTTTAACGTTGAGGAATCAGATCCCCGTTCCGTCGTCGCCGTAGCCTCTGGGCGGTTCGGTGCCCCTTTTGAAAACCAGCACGCCGATCCCTTCGGCAGTACGGTCGAACTCGAAGGCCCAGTGGTTCTCGTAGGCCACCAGTGCCACGGCATTCAGCTGCACAAGCTCCCTCAAGCGGAACAGCAACCGGTTCCCCTTCTCCAGGTACTCGATGAGCCGGGGCGAGACGTCCAGGCCGAAGGCCCCCCATTCCTTGGTCAGATCGACCGCATTCAGGTTGGTTGCCGTCAGCCCGCCCAGGCTGATGCGCCGGACCGGCTGGCTCTCGGCCCCGGTGGTGGAGGTCTCCACCTCGGCCAGCCCGCACGGGCAGTGATCGATCGGGGCGGCCTCGATGACCATCCCGGCCGCCACCGTCGCGTTGGTGAAGCGGTCGATGAGGATGAAGCTCCCGGTGTCGCGGTTGTCGCGGTAGGGATCGAACGGTACCGGGCGGTCGAGCTCCAGCCGCACCAGGCCGATCTCGTTCAGCTTCAGGTTGGCAACCTGCTTCTGATCGAGTGTGTTCACATCGACCGCGTAGTGGACGGCGGTGACGCGTCCGGGAGTGACGCCGGTGGCGGTCTTCACGAGGTAGAGCTGGCCCGGTTGCAGGGGCTCGTCGTGGAGCCAGACCAGCTGCGCCTCCGGATGCCTGGTGTACAGCGGCGGCGCTTCTTCGGTGGTCAGCATGTCGCCGCGGCTGATGTCGATCTCGTCCGCCAGGGTGAGGGTGATCGCCTGGCCCGCCACCGCCTCTTCGAGGTCGCCGTTCATGGTGACGATCCTCGAGACCTTGCTGATGAGCCCCGAGGAGGCCACCCGCACCTCGTCGCCCGGCCGGACGGTACCGGCGGCCACGGTCCCGCAGAATCCCCGGAAGTCCAGGTTGGGGCGGTTAACCAACTGGACGGGAAGACGGAACGGCTGCCGGTCCCGGTCGTCCTCCAGCTGCACGGTCTCCAGGTAATGCATCAGGGTGGGGCCGTCGTACCACGGGGTATGGGCGCTCCGCTCGATGATGTTGTCGCCGTTGAGGGCCGAGATCGGCAGCGCGGTGATCGACGAGAAGCCGAGCGGCTTGGCGAACTCCCGGTAATCCTCCACGATCTCGGCATACTTGCCCGCGTCGTAACCGATCAGGTCCATCTTGTTGATGGCCAGCACGATGTGACGGATCCCGACCAGGGAGACCAGGAAGCTGTGACGCCGGGTCTGGGTGAGGAGCCCCTTGCGGGCGTCCACGAGGATGACCGCCACCTTGGCGGTCGAGGCTCCGGTGACCATGTTGCGGGTGTACTGCTCGTGCCCCGGGGTGTCGGCCACGATGAACTTCCTGCGGTCGGTGGAGAAGAAGCGGTAGGCGACGTCGATGGTGATCCCCTGTTCGCGCTCCGCCTGGAGCCCGTCCAGAAGGAGGGCGTAGTCGATCGCGCCCCCCTGGGTGCCGACCTTCTTGCTGTCCGCTTCCAGTGCCGCCAACTGGTCCTCGAACACCATCTTCGAGTCCCACAAAAGCCTGCCGATCAGGGTGCTTTTGCCGTCGTCCACGCTGCCGCAGGTAATGAAGCGCAAGAGCGACTTCTCTTCCTGGCTTTTGAGATAGGCAAGGATATCTTTCCCGATAAGTTCCGATTGATGTGCCATTAGAAGTACCCTTCCTGTTTCTTCTTCTCCATCGATCCCGCCTGGTCGTGGTCGATCAGGCGCCCCTGGCGCTCTGATGTCCTGGTGAGGAGCATCTCCTGGATGATGTCCGGCAAGGTGTCCGCCTCGGACTCGACTGCCCCGGTCAGGGGATAGCACCCCAGCGTGCGGAAGCGGACCGACTTGTGCTCGATCTTCTCCCCCGGCTTCAGTTCCAGCCGGTCGTCATCCACCATGATCAGCATGCCGTCGCGCTCCACCACCGGCCGCACCTTCGAATAGTAGAGGGGGACGATGGGGATACTCTCCAGGTGTATGTACTGCCAGATGTCGAGCTCGGTCCAGTTGGAGAGCGGGAAGACCCGGATGCTTTCCCCCGGCTTGATGCGGGTGTTGTACAGGCTCCAGAGTTCCGGGCGCTGGTTCTTCGGGTCCCAGCGGTGGTTGGCGCTCCGGAAGGAGAAGATCCTCTCCTTGGCCCGGGACTTCTCCTCGTCGCGGCGCGCCCCGCCGAAGGCCGCGTCGAACTTGTACTTGTCGAGCGCCTGCTTGAGACCCTCGGTTTTCATGATGTCGGTGTAGAGTGCAGAGCCGTGGGTGAACGGGGAGACCTTCTTCTTCACCCCCTCCTCGTTGATGTGGACGAGGAGCTCCATCCCCGATTCCTTGGCCATCCGGTCCCGGAAGGCGATCATCTCGCGGAACTTCCAGGTGGTGTCGACGTGCAGAAGCGGAAAGGGGGGCGGGGCAGGGTAGAAGGCCTTGCGGGCCAGGTGCAGCATGACCGCCGAGTCTTTCCCGATCGAGTAGAGCATGACCGGGTTTTCGAACTCGGCCACCACCTCGCGGATGATGTGGATACTCTCGGCTTCCAGCTGCTGAAGATGCGTCAGATTGCTTTTCATTTTTGCGTTCTCGTCTTTTGAAGTTGATTGCTGAAAGGGAGGTGAGGGGGAGGCCGGTTGGGAGCGGTCAGTGCCGGTATCGGCTAGCGGTGCAGACCGCACTCCTTGTGCTCCGGATTCTCCCACCACCAGCGTCCCGCCCTCGGGTGTTCTCCTTCGGCGATGGCCCGGGTACAGGGAGCGCAGCCGATGGAGGGATAGCCCTGGGCATGGAGTTTGTTGACCGGGAGCCGGTTCTTTTTGGCGTACTCCCACACCTCGGTTTCGGTCCAGTTGGCGAGCGGATTGACTTTGACGATGCCCCCATGCAGGAGATCGGTCTCGATGGCCGGTAGCTCGGTCCGGGTGGTGCTCTGCTCCCGGCGCATCCCGGTCACCCATCCCTTGAGCCCGGCCAGGGCGCGCCCGAGCGGCTCGACCTTCCGGATCCGGCAGCATTCGTGGCGGTTTTCCAGGGATTCACGGAAAGAGTAGGGGCCCTTGGCTTTCAGCAGCGCCTCCACGTCGTCATGGCGCGGGAAGAACCAGTCGATGCCGATGCCGTAGCGTCCCGTGATCCCTTCGGCCACCAGGTAGGTCTCCTCGTTGAGCCGACCGGTGTCGAGGGCGAAGATGCCGATGGGGAGTTTGTGCTGGTGGATCTGATCGATGATCACCAGGTCTTCCACCGAGAACGAGCAGGCGAGCTGGATGGGGCCGTTGGCGGCCTCGATCCCTTGTTCGAGGATCTCTTTCACGCTCCTTTGATCGGGAAGCTGCGGGGTGGCAACTGCTGCGGTGCTCATGTGAATCCCTCCGGAAGGTGGGGCGCCGTCATCGGCGCGGGAATTGAAATCGATGCAGATTCTGTACTGCAAAGGTCAGCTATCTGACGTGATCGGACTTTACGAAAATAAAGTTAAACTGTCAAGAAATAAAATTACATACCCGAGCCAGCGTTGCGACAATGATTAAAATCCCCGTCCGGCATAGAATTTTTGACCTTAGCGCGCTGCCCGCTATTCCTCCGCACGCCGCGCGGGCCCAGGGTGCCGGCCTTCCGGCTATGGGTATGGTGAGTGCTGCCTGGATAAATGAATGGTGGAGCAGGCGGGCCGGCGATAAGGGCGTTATCCGGGAAGCCTGCCACGCGGTTCCCCCCTTTGCGAAGGGGGGACAGGGGGGATTTGCCTTATTCTGGACGGCTGATGGAGGTGGAAACTTCCCCCACCCCCTGGCCCCCTCCCTCAGGGGGAGGGGGGACCGGATCTGTCCGGATCTCGTTGCCGGAAGAGGGGAGGGGGAGAAGAAAGAATGGGAGGGGAATCTTAGAGGTGGATGCCGCCGGAGAACTCGATGCGCTGGCCGTTGAGCCAGCGGCAGTCGTCGGAGAGGATGGCAGCCACGGCGCCGCCGATGTCGTCGGGAAGGCCGACCCGCCCGAGCGACGTCTGGGAGGCGATGGTGGCGTTGACCTCGGGATTGTCCCGGACGGTGCCGCCGCCGAAGTCGGTCGCGATGGCGCCGGGGGCCAGCACGTTGACGGCAATCTTGCGGGGGGCGAGCTCGAGCGCCAGGTAGCGGGTGAGCACCTCCACCCCTCCCTTCATCGACGCGTAGGCCGAGTAGCCGGGGAGCGAGAAGCGGGCGAGCCCCGAGGAGATGTTGAGGATCCGGCCGCCGTCGTTCATGAGCGGAAGGAGCCGCTGGGTCAGGAAGAAGGTCCCCTTGAAATGGATGTTCATCAGGCGGTCGAACTGCTCTTCGGTGACGTCGGTGAAGGGGGTCCAGGTGCCGATCCCCGCGTTGTTCACCAGGTAGTCGAAGCGCTCAAGCTGCCAGGTGTCGGTGAGGGCCTTCCTGACCCCGTCGCCGAAAGCGGCAAAGGTGCTCGAATCGGAAACGTCGAGTTGCAGCGCCACTGCCTTGCGGCCCGCCCTCTCGATCTGGGCGACCGTGTCGTCTGCCTCGGCGCGGTTGGTGTGGTAGGTAAGGATGATGTCATGCCCCTTGGCGGCCAAGTGAACGCACATGCTCTTGCCGAGCCCGCGGCTGCCGCCGGTTACCAGCGCGATAGTCATGCTCTTTCTCCTTTTGGTGGATTTCGCTTCAGAGACCAAATTCTACCCTGCTTTCGGAAGATGGCTATTTCATCAGTTCCAGGAATTCTTCCTCGTCGAGCACCGTCACCCCCAACTGCCGGGCCTTTTCCAGTTTGCTCCCCGCATCGGCTCCCGCCACCACGTAATCGGTCTTCTTGGAGACCGAGCCTGCCGCGTGCCCTCCCTCCTGTTCGGCCATCTTCTTGGCCTCGTCGCGCGTGAAGCGGGTGAGGGCGCCGGTGAAGACGAAGGTCTTCCCGGTAAAGCGGCCCCCCACGCGTTTCTCCTCGGCCTTCGGGTTGACTCCGGCCGCGGAGAGCTTGGCGATGATCTCGCGGTTCTCTTCGTTTCTGAAGAAGTCGACGATGCTATCCGCCACCTGCGGGCCGACCTCGCGCACGGAGGTGAGCTCCTCCACCGTCGCGTTGGAGAGGTGCTCCAGGCTCCCGAAAGCGGAGGCCAAGAGCTTCGCCGTATGCTCGCCGACATGCCGGATCCCGAGGGCGAAGATGAGGCGGGAAAGATCGCGGCTTTTGCTGTTGGCGATGGCGGTACGGAGATTTTCGGCGAGCTTCGTTCCCATCCGCTCGAACTTCATGAAGTCCTCTTCCGCGAGCGTATAGAGATCGGCCACGTCCTCGATCAGCTTCAGGTCGAGGAGCTGTTCGATGTACTTCTCACCCAGCCCGTCGATGTCCATCCCGTGGCGGGAGGCGAAGTGCTTCACCCTTTCGAGGAGCTGCGCGGGGCAGGCGAGACCGACGCAGCGGACGGCCACCTCCCCCTCGATCCGCACCACCTCGCCGCCGCAGACCGGGCAGGTCAACGGGATCGGGAGCATGGTCTCGTTACCCTGGCGCTTCTCGGTCAGCACCTTGACGACCGCCGGGATCACGTCTCCGGCCCGCTCGACCACGACCGTGTCTCCCTTGCGGATGTCCTTACGCTCCATCTCCTCCCAGTTGTGGAGAGTGGCGCGGGATACCATGACCCCGGAGACCTCGACCCGGCGCAGGTGGGCCACCGGGGTGATGACCCCGGTCCTCCCGACCTGCGGAACGATGTCCTCGATGACGGTGGTCGCCTGGCGCGGCGGGAATTTCCAGGCGATCGCCCAGCGCGGGGAACGGCTCTTCTCGCCGAGCTCCCGCTGCAGGGCGAACTGGTCGACCTTCACCACCACGCCGTCGATCTCGTACGGGAGGTCGTCGCGCTCTTCCATCATCTGGCGGTAGTAGGAGAGCACCTCCTCGATGCCGTTGACCAGCCGGATCCTCTCGTTGACCGGCAGGCCCAGTTTGGGAATGGATCCGAGGAAATGGCTCTGGGAGTCGAACTCGATCCCCTCGCACAACCCGACGGCGTAGCAGAAGATGCTCAACGGCCTCTTGGCGGTGATCTTGGAGTCGAGCTGACGCAGCGACCCCGCCGCGGCGTTGCGGGGATTGGCGAAGGCCGGCTCGCCTGCCTCTTCCCGTTCCTGGTTGAACTTCTGGAAGGGGGCCAGCGGGAGGTAGACCTCCCCCCGCACGGTGAGAAGGGCCGGCGGCTCGGCGGTCTTGAGCCGGAGCGGGATCGCCCTGATGGTCTTCAGGTTTTCGGTGACATCCTCGCCGGTCACCCCGTCGCCGCGGGTCGAGCCGATGGCGAGGAGGCCGTTCTCGTAGACCAGCTCCACCGCGACCCCGTCCATCTTCGGTTCGCAGACGTAGGCCACCGTGGTCGAGGAGGAGAGCCCGAGGAAGCGTTTGACGCGGTCGTCGAAGTCGGTGAGATCCTTGTCGGTGAAGCCGTTCTCCAAGGAGAGCATCGGGGTGCTGTGGCGGACCTGGGCGAACTTCTCCAGCGCCCGGCCACCCACCCGGCGGGTCGGGGAGTCGGGAAGGGCCAGGCCGGGGAAATCGGTCTCCAGTTGCTGGAGCTCGCGGAAGAGGGCATCGTATTCGGCGTCGGTGATCTCCGGCATGTCCTTTTCGTAGTAGAGCCGGTTGTGGTGCTCGATCTCTTGGGAGAGCTCCTTGATCCGGTGGGCTGCGGCGGTGGCGTCCATATGGGATAAACTCCTTCGGTGGTATGTGCTGTCGGGGGACGAGCGCCTTCGAGGCTGTCGTAAAGCAGGTTTATAGCACAGGGCGGGGGCAATTGAAATATGGTGGCATGGTAATCGCCTCCTTGCCTTGGCCGGGAGCTTTTGGTTAGAATGTGCGATCCTGCCGTATCCCTCTCCCCCGGAGGGCGGGGAATAGGGGGGACGCGAGGCCCGCTTCACCAGGAGGGGCGGCCTTCGCCGGAAGATTTTTCTCAGGCTTTAGAGGTGATAGATGCTGGACCTTTCCCGATTAAATCCCGAACAGCTCGCCGCGGTGAAGCATACCGAGGGGGCGCTCCTCGTGCTGGCAGGCGCCGGCTCCGGGAAGACCGGGGTCATCACCTACCGTATCGCGCACCTGATCCTCAACAAGAAGGTGCCGTCCGATCAGATCCTGGCGGTGACCTTCACCAACAAGGCCGCCAAGGAGATGAAGGAGCGGGTGGAAGCGCTGGTGGGGCGCAAGGAGTCCAAGGGGGTGGTGCTTTCCACCTTCCACTCGCTGGGCGTGCGCGTGTTGAAGCGCGACATCGAGAGGCTCGGCTACAAGAAGAACTTTTCCATCTACTCGACCGCCGACCAGGTGGGGCTCGTGCGCCAGATCGTGCGCGAGCTGAACACCGACGGCCGCAAGTACGACGCCGAAAGCATCATCTGGCGCATCTCGGGGGCCAAGAACAAGCTGATCCCCCCCGACCGCTATATCCCGAGCCCGCTGGACGACGTCGACATGATGGCCGCCCTGGTCTATCCCCGCTACCAGTCCGCCCTGAAGGCCTTCAACGCCATCGACTTCGACGACATCATCATGCTGACCGCCGACCTCCTCGAAAACCACCCGCCGGTCCTTAAGCACTGGCAGGAGCGCTTCAGCCACATCATGGTCGACGAGTACCAGGACACCAACTCCTCCCAGTACCTGCTGGTGAACCTCCTCGCCAAGGGGTGCGGAAACCTCTGCGTGGTGGGGGACGACGACCAGTCGATCTACGGCTGGCGCGGCGCCGACGTCGGGAACATCCTCGACTTCGAGAAGGATTTCAAGGGGTGCCGCACCATCAAGCTGGAGCAGAACTACCGCTCGACCGGCAACATCCTGGAGGCGGCCAACAGCGTCATCCGCAACAACAAGGTCAGAAAAGAGAAAAAGCTCTGGACCGCCGCCGGCGACGGCCCCCCGATCGACCTCTGCATCGTGCAGGACGACGAAGAGGAGGCGACCAGCGTGGTGGAGCGGATCCAGCTCGAGCGGTTCAAGAACGACCTCTCCTACTCCGACTTCGCCATCCTCTACCGGACCAACGCGCAAAGCCGCGCCTTCGAGGAGCAGCTCCGCTTCGAGGACATCCCCTACGTGCTGGTCGGCGGCACCCAGTTCTTCGAAAGGAAAGAGGTCAAGGACTCCATCTCCTACCTGAAGGTGATCGCCAACCCGCTGGACGAGGTGGCCCTTTTAAGGATCGTCAACTTCCCCCGCCGGGGGATCGGCGACTCCACCGTGATCCGGATCAACCAGTGGTCGATCGAAAAGGAGTGCCCGCTCTTCGAGGCCTTCGCACGGGTGGGGGAGGTCGAGGGGATCGCCGAGAACATCAAGGAGAAGGTGCTGGCCTTCCACCAGACGCTGGTGGATGCGGCGGTGGCTTTCAAGGAGGAGGGGGGGCTCGCCGAGAAGGGGAAGGCCCTTTTCGAGCGGCTCAAGATCGAAGACGAGATCTTCCGGACCATCGACGACGCCAAGGCCGCCCGCCGGAAGGTGGAGAACGTCGAGCAGATCATCAACTCGATGGCCTCCTACGAGGAACGGGTGCCGCTCCCGACCCTGGGGGGATTCATGGAAAAAGTCTCGCTGATGGACGAGGACCGCTTCTCCGGCAAGGACAAGAAGGACCACGGGCTGGATGCCGTGACCCTGATGTCGCTTCACTCCAGCAAGGGGCTCGAATTCCCCTTCGTTTTCCTGGTCGGGATGGAGGACGAGATCCTGCCGCACAAACGGGCGATTTACGAGGATTTCACGGTCGACGAGGAGAGGAGGCTTTGCTACGTGGGGATCACCCGGGCGCGCAAGCAGCTGGTCATGACCCGCACCCTGTACCGGAAGAAGTACGGCAAGCTCCAGGAGAGGATCCCCTCCCGTTTCCTGGAGGAGCTCCCCGCCTCGGTCTTGAACGTGCAGCAAAGCGGTGTGGTGAAGGAGGCCTCCCCGGACGAGGAGGCCAAGAGTGCCGAAGGATTCTTCGCCAAGATGCGCGCGATGATGGGATAGGGTTACGGCTTCTTGATGGTCTTCTCACCCGGTTTCCACCCCAGCGGACAGAGGGAGCCGGTCTGCAACGCCTGCAGGACCCGCAGGGTCTCCTCGATGCTTCTCCCGACGTCCATGTTCTGCACCAGCTGGTACTGGAGGACCCCCTCCGGGTCGATGATGTAGAGCCCCCGCAGCGCCACCCCTTCATTCTCGTCGAGACAGCCGTAGGCCTGGGCGGTTTCCCTCTTCACATCGGAGAGCAGCGGGAAGTTGAGAATGCCGAGGTCGCCGCGCTGGGCCCAGGCGAGGTGGGTGTACTTGGTATCGATGGAAGCCCCCAGGATCTCGGCGTTGAGCTTTTTGAATTCGCCCACCGCCTGGTTGAACCCGCGGATCTCGGTCGGGCAGACCACGGTGAAGTCCATCGGATAGAAGAAGAGGACCAGCCACTTCCCGCGGTAGTCGTCGATGGAGAGTTTCTTGAACTCCTTGCCCGGCTCGGTGCTCACCAGGGCGTCGAGGGCGAAGTAGGGGGCCCGCTCGCCCACCTTGGCGAACCTGTTCTGCGACTCGGCGCGGGCGGAAGCGGTCATGAAAACGGTGAAACTGAGTAAGGCCACGAGGGCCAGCTTCGGCAATCTCATCGGTAACTCCTGGCGGTAGCGGTTGACATCGTTGGAAAATTTGATTCACCTCGCTGGCGAGGTATGATAATGAAGATTCTAAATGGTAATTCCAATGAATCAACTAAGGTAGAAAAAGGAGCGAATAATGACTGAAGAGAAGAACCCGCAGGTCCTCATGGAAACCTCGATGGGGAACATCACCATAGAGCTTTTCAAGGACAAGGCCCCCATCTCCACCCGCAACTTCCTTTCCTACGTCAAGGATCAGTACTACGACGGCCTGGTCTTCCACCGCGTCATCAAGGACTTCATGATCCAGGGGGGCGGTCTCGACGCCGATCTTCAGCCGAAGAAGACCAAGTTCGCCATCAAGAACGAGGCGATGAACGGCCTCAAGAACATGCGCGGCACCCTCGCCATGGCCCGCACCAACATGGTCGACAGCGCCACCTCCCAGTTCTTCATCAACGTGGTCGATAACGCCTTCCTCGACAACAGCGGCAAGACCCCGGACCGTTTCGGCTACGCCGTTTTCGGCCAGGTGGTGGAGGGGATGGAGATCGTCGACCAGATCCGCGCCGTCAAGACCGGCAACAAGGGCGGCCACCAGGACGTCCCGGTGGAGCCGGTGACCATCAAATCCATCCGTCTCATCGAAGAGTAAATCCGGCACCGGCGGGGCTCCTCCCGGGGCCCCGCCGTTTCCTTCCCGGCTGATCCCGTCCCGGGTTTTTCCTCACGCAACGTCCTGATTGGACCCATTTAATTATTGACAAAGATGGGGAAGCTCTATATAGTCCCAAGCTTCGTATAAAACCGCTGGAGATATTTGTAAGGGGGTTTCACCACATGGAAATGAAGGACTTTATCTTCACCTCCGAGTCGGTTTCCGAGGGCCATCCCGACAAGGTCGCGGACCAGGTTTCGGACGCCATCCTCGACGCCATCCTGACCCAGGATCCCACGTCCCGTGTTGCCTGCGAGACCCTGGTCACCACCGGCATGGCCGTAATTGCCGGCGAGATCACCACCCAGGCCATCGTCGACTATCCCAAGATCGTCCGCGAGACCATCCGCGAGATCGGCTATAACGACTCCGCCATGGGCTTCGATTGGGAAACCTGTGCCATCCTGACTTCCATCGACAAACAGTCCCCCGATATCGCCCAGGGCGTCACCGAGGGCGAGGGGATGTTCAAGGAGCAGGGGGCCGGCGACCAGGGGCTCATGTTCGGCTTCGCCTGCAACGAGACTCCCGAGCTGATGCCGATGTCGATCCTGCTGGCCCACAAGCTGGTGTCCCGCCTGGCCGACGTCAGGAAGAACGGCACCCTGGACTTCCTCCGTCCGGACTCCAAGTCCCAGGTCTCCATCCAATACATCGACGACAAGCCGGTTCACGTCGACACCGTCGTCATCTCCTCGCAGCACACCCCCGAGGTCTCCTACGAGGCCATCAAGGAAGGGATCATCGAGGAGGTCATCAAGAAGATCATCCCGGCTAACCTGCTCGACGCCAAGACCCGCTTCCTGATCAACCCGACCGGGCGCTTCGTCATCGGCGGGCCGATGGGCGACTGCGGTCTTACCGGCCGCAAGATCATCGTCGACAGCTACGGCGGGCACGGCGCCCACGGCGGCGGCGCCTTCTCCGGCAAGGACCCCTCCAAGGTCGACCGCTCCGCCGCCTACATGGGGCGCTACGTGGCGAAGAACCTGGTCGCTTCCGGCGTCTGCGAAAAGTGCGAGGTCCAGGTCGCCTACGCCATCGGCGTCGCCGAGCCGGTCTCGGTCATGGTCGACTGCAACGGCACCGGCAAGATCTCTTCCAAGCGGATCGCCGAGATCGTGCGCGAAGTCTTCGACCTCCGCCCGCGCGCCATCATCGAGCAGCTCGACCTGCTCCGTCCGATCTACAAGAAGACCGCAGCCTACGGCCACTTCGGCCGCGAGCTCCCCGAGTTCACCTGGGAGCGGACCGACAAGGCTGCCATCATCAGGGAGAAGGCGGGGATCTAAGCATCCTCACCCTGCAAAAGCCCAAAAGGGCCGTCCGGAGATTCCGGGCGGCCCTTTTTCTGTCTCAGGGGAAACTTTGGGTGCGGTTGTGCGGTTGCCAAAGGGAAGCGGTGGACTAGAATTTGAAAATGTTAATAACTCTCCGCCGTGTCCGTGCAGCCAACATCAAAGCAAAGGAGGCAGTCATGAAGCGTATCGTCGCGTTTTGTACCCTGCTGGCCGTAGCCCTCACCGTGGTAGCCTTGCCGCCGACGGCCCAAGGGGGCACGAAGAAGGAAGGAGAGGTGGTCATGAGGGTCGGCAGCAAGGTCCACCTCTTCCACAGCGGCGGCGACGCCGCGCAGCACGAGATCGCCGAGGGCGAGGTGCTCCCGGTCTACCGCCACACGACCAAGCCCGAACAGGAGAAGAAGGTCGGCGAGGTCAAGGTCCTTCGCTTCGTCGGTCAGCACTACTTCGAAGGGCAGATCACCAAGGGGGAGGTCAAGGTGGGAGATATCGTGAAGAAGGAGAATACCGGGATGCTCGTGCAGCCCCTCGAGTAGCACTCCCCGCCGGTTACTTCCCCAACGCTCCCGGGCCAGCGCCGTCCCGGGAATCCATCTTTCCTCTTTCGCTCCCTACGCTACTCATCGTTTCCCTTCCCTGGCAGTTTCCTTCCGCGCTCTCCCGCTTTGAGCGTCGCCGGCATTTCCTCAATGATTTTTCGTGTATAATAGGGTTCTGTCTGAAAGAAACCGCCGACTGAATCTTCAGGAGTACGGATGCCGGGTCGAACCAGAGCGTGGTTAATCAACATAGGTCTTGCCGTGGCCTTAGGTCTTTTCGCCGGCATCGGCTACCTCTTCTCACTCAGCATGGGAGGGCTCCAAGATTCCGACTACTGGGTGACACACACCTACGCGGTCATTGCCGAGGTCAACCAGTTGGGAGCCGCCCTCACCGACGCGGAGACCTCGCAGCGCGGTTACCTCATCACCGGAAACTCCGCCTACCTCGAGCCCTACCGGAAGGCCCTCTCCACCGTCAGGGACAAGCGCTCCCTCCTGAGAACCCTCACCAAGGACAACAGCAACCAGCAGATGCGGCTCGACATGATGGATCCGATGATCGAGCGGAAGGTGGCCCAGCTGGACCAGACCGTGGAGGCGAGGAAGAGCAAGGGGCTTCAGGCGGTGGCACCGATGGTGATGACCCATCTCTCCGACAACCTGATGACCAGCATCCGCGCGATGATCTCCCAGATGGAAGTGGAAGAGGAACAGCTCCTGCGCGAGCGCGCCGCCCGGAAACAGGCGGAGATGCTTAACACCATGCACGTCATGGAGGCCGGGGGACTGGTGGCCACCGTCATCCTGCTGGCGATCTTCGCCCTGATGCGGCGGGAAGTCGTCCAGCGGACCCGGGCGGAAGTGGACCTGCTCGAGCGTAACGCCGAGCTCCAGGAGTCCCAGGAGCGGGTCCGGGCCCAGAACTGGATCAAGAGCGGCCTGAGCGACCTGAGCCGCAGCACCATCGCCGATCGCCCCCTCGGGGAGCTGGTCTCCGCCTCGCTCGCCTTTCTGGCCGATTACCTCAAGGCGGGAGCCGGGGTGCTCCATCTCTACGACGAGGAGAGCCGCACCCTCCGGCCGGCCGCCGGCTACGCCTTCGCCGGCGGATCGCTTCCCGAACGGGAGCTGGAATTGGGAGAAGGGCTGGCCGGTGAGGCGGGGCGCCAGCAGCGGGCCATCTACCGGGACGGGCTTCCCGACGGCTATCTCAAGGTGGAATCGGCTCTCGGCACAGCGGCTCCCCGCGCGCTGGCGGTCCTGCCGCTGGTCCACGACAAGACCCTGGTGGGGGTGATCGAACTCGCCACCCTGCACGAATTCACCCTCCGCGAGCGGGAGTTCCTGGAGCAGGCGAGCGAGCTTCTGGCCATCGCCATCTCCGGCCGCCAGGCCCGCCACCTCATCGACGAGCTCCTCGCCCAAAGCCGCTCCCAGGAGGAGGAACTCAGGGTCCAGCAGGAGGAGCTCCAGCAAATCAACGAAGAGCTGGAGGAGCGCGCCCAGCTGCTCGAGCAGCAGCGGGAGGAGATCCAGGCCAAGAACCGCCTGATGCAGGAAAAGACCCGGGAGCTCGCCAAAAAGGCGCAGGAGATCGAGCAGGTCTCCAGCTACAAGTCCGAGTTCCTCGCCAACATGTCCCACGAGCTCAGGACCCCGCTGAACAGCCTGATGATCCTCTCCGGGAGTCTGCGGGATAACAAGGAGGGGAACCTGACCGCCCGGCAGGTGGAGTACGCCTCCACCATCCAGGCCGCCGGGACCGAGCTCCTCAACCTGATCAACGACATCCTCGACCTCTCCAAGATCGAGTCGGGACGTCTCGAGTTCCTTTACGGACCGTCGCGCCCCGCCGAGCTCTGCGGCCAGCTCGCCGCCGCCTTTGGTCCCGTGGCCGAGCAGAAAGGGCTCGTCTTCGGCATTACCGTGGAAGAGGGGGTCCCCGCCGAGCTGACGCTGGACAGCCAGCGTACCCTCCAGGTCTTGAAGAACCTGCTCTCCAACGCGATCAAGTTCACCCGCGAGGGGGCGGTCCGGCTCCGGACCTACCTCCCCGGCCCCGATAGCCCGCTCGCCACCCCGTCGGTCGCCTTCGAGGTGACCGACACCGGGGTCGGGGTGCCGGCCGCCAAGCACGAGCTGATCTTCCAGGCCTTCCAGCAGGCGGACGGCTCCACCAGCCGCCAGTTCGGCGGCACCGGGCTCGGGCTTTCCATCTCCCGGCAGCTCGCCCGCGGGATGGGGGGAGAGGTCCTGGTGGCCAGCGGGGACGGGAAGGGGAGCGTCTTCACCCTCTACCTTCCCCTCGCTCCCCCCGCCGCCGCGGCAACCCCGGCTGCGCCCGGGGCGCCGGACGGTCAGGGCCGGCATCCCGGAAACATAGAGGAGCCGCCCCTTCCTCTCGCGGCTCCCCCGGTCCCCGACGACCGCGAGCGGCTGAACGGGGGGGACCGCACCATCCTTATCGTGGAGGACGATCCCATCTTCGCGAGGCTTCTGGCCGACCGGGTCCGGGAGCGGGGATTCGCCGCCCTGGTCTCCGCCGACGGCGATTCCGCGCTGACGCTCGCCAGGCGTTACCGTCCGAGCGCCATCCTCCTCGACGTCATGCTCCCCGGTACCGACGGCTGGGGGGTGATGCAGCGGATCACCGAGGACCCGGAGATCCGGCACATCCCGGTCCACTTCCTGAGCTGCCTCGAGGAGCGGCAAAAGGCCCTGGCCATGGGGGCCATCGGCTTCGTCACCAAGCCGGTGACCAGCGAGCAGCTCGACCAGGTGCTGGGTGCCGTCGAGGAGGCGGTGGACCGGACGGTGGGGAAGCTCCTGATCGTGGAGGACAACGAGCGGGAAGCCGCCGCCCTGGTGGCCCTTCTCGAGCAGCGGGACGTCGCCATCACGGTGGCCGACTCCGGCGCCCGGGCCATCGGGCTCCTCACCGCCGAACCGTTCGACTGCGTGGTGCTGGACCTGGGCCTGGCCGACATGTCCGGCTTCGACCTCCTCGAGCATATCCGCACCATGGAGGAGAGCCGCCGGGTCCCGGTCATCATCCACACCGGCCAGGAACTGAGCCGCGAGGATGCCCACCGGCTCCAGCAGTACGCGGAGAGCATCATCATCAAGGGGGCCAAGAGCCCGGAGCGCCTGCTGAACGAGGTGACCCTCTTTTTGCACGTGATGGAGAGCCGCCTCCCCCCCGACAAGCAGAGGATGATCCGCACCGCCCTCGACAACGAAAGCCTGCTGGTCGGGAAGAAGGTGCTCCTGGCGGACGACGACATGCGCAACGTCTTCTCGCTCTCGAGCGTCCTCACCGAGCGGGGGATGCGGGTGGTGGAGGCCGAAAACGGCAGGGTGGCGCTCGAGCGGCTCGAGGAGAACACCGACGTCAACGTGGTGCTCATGGACATCATGATGCCGGAGATGGACGGCTACGAGGCAATCCGCCGTATCCGCCAGGACCCGCGCTTCGGACGGCTCCCGATCATCGCGCTGACCGCCAAGGCGATGAAGGGGGACCGGGAGGCCTGCCTGAAGGCGGGGGCGAGCGACTACATCACCAAGCCGGTCGACCTCGACCGCCTGCTGTCCCTTTTGAGGGTCTGGCTCTACAACCATGGGTGAATGGGATCCGATGGCGAAAGAACGCGACGATCTGACCGGCATCGAGATTGAGCTCCTCCTTGAGGGGGTCGCCCGGGTCTACGGCTACGATTTCACCGGCTATGCCGAGGCCTCGCTCAGGCGGCGGATGCTCCAGTGGCTCGCCAACTCCCCTTTCAGCTCCTTCGCCGAGGCGCAGTCGCGGCTATTGCGGGAGCCCCCTCTCTTCGAGGAGCTTTTGCGGGGGCTCACCGTCAACGTTTCCGAGATGTTTCGCGACCCCTGGGTCTTTCGCGCCATCCGGGAACTGGTGGTCCCTCACCTGAAGACCTACCCCTTCGTGAAGGTCTGGGTCGCGGGGTGCTCCACCGGGGAGGAGGCGTACTCGCTCGCCATCCTGCTCAGGGAGGAGGGGCTCGCCGGGCATTACCGGATCTACGCCACCGACTTGAATCCCTACGTGCTGGAGAAGGCCAAAGAGGGGGTACTTCCGCTGCGGGAGATGAGGCGCTACACCGGCAACTACCAAAAGAGCGGCGGCAGGAGCTCCTTTTCCGACTACTACACGGCGGGCTACGACCGGGCGCTGCTCGATCCCTCGCTCCGGGAGGAGATCGTCTTCGCCTCCCACAACCTCGGGGTCGACGCCGCCTTCGGGGAGATGCAGCTGGTCCTTTGCCGCAACGTCCTGATCTACTTCAAGCAGCAGCTCAAGGGGCGGGTGCTCACGCTTTTGGACTCCTGCGTGCCGCCGGGGGGCTTTCTCTGCCTGGGGACCAAGGAGACCCTGGACGGCTATCCCCAGGGACCGCACTACCAGGAGGTCGAGCCGCAGACGCGGATCTACAGGAAACGGTATGACTGACCGCCCCTTTCGTTACCGCGCAGTGGCGATCGGGATCTCCACCGGCGGGGTGGCGACCCTGAAGCCTCTCCTTGGCGCGCTTCCGGCCGACTTCCGGCTTCCGATCCTCGTGGTGCAGCACGTAAGCCCCGACAGCGGGGGGCGGCTCGCACTCCTGCTGGACCGGATCTGCGCCCTGCACGTGAAGGAGGCGGATGAGCATGATAGCCCGGGGGGCGGCACGGTCTACCTGGCCCCCCCCAACTACCACCTCCTGGTGGAGCCCGACCGGCGGCTCGGTTTTTCCACCGATCCCCCGGTCAACTTCGCGCGCCCCTCGGTCGACGTCCTCTTCGAGACCGCCGCCGACGCCTACGGGGGGGAACTGGTCGGGGTGGTGCTGACCGGGGCAGGCGAGGACGGGGCGCGGGGGCTCCGGCGGATAAAAGACAAGGGGGGGCTCGCGGTGATCCAGGACCCGGCCGACGCGGTGGCGCGGGCCATGCCGCAGGCCGCCCTGATGGCGGTCAAGCCCGACCACCTGGTCACCCTGGCCGCTCTTCCCCAGCTTTTGATAAAACTTTCGGAGGCCAAGCGATCATGAACGCAAACGAGACGGTCCCGGTTCTCATCGTGGACGACCGGCCGGACAACCTGATTTCACTGGAGGCGCTCCTGAAGGACATGGGGCTCGACCTGGTCAAGGCCAACTCCGGGAACGAAGCGCTCCGGCAAACCCTGTACCACGACTTCGCCCTGGTCCTTGGACGTGCAGATGCCGGAGATGGACGGCTTCGAGACCGCCGAGCTCATGCGCAGCAATCCCCGCACGAGGCAGCTTCCCATCATCTTCGTCACCGCCGGGATGAAGGAGGACCGGCACCTCTTCAAGGGGTACCAGCTGGGCGGGGTCGACTACCTCATGAAGCCGATCGAGCCGGCCATCCTGAGGGGGAAGGTCCAGGTCTTCTGCGACCTCTACCGCCAAAGGCTCGAGCTCACCCGGGTGCAAAACGAGCTCGCCCAGCAGAACGCGCGGCTCAGGGAGACCTACCGCGAGCTCGAGCGGGAGACCGAAAAGCGGCTGAAGACCGCCGAGGAGCTCCGCCAGAAAGACCAGATGATGATCCAGCAAAGCCGGCTGGCCGCCATGGGGGAGATGCTCAACAACATCGCCCACCAGTGGCGCCAGCCGTTGAACGTCCTGGGACTCAAGGTGCAGGAGATCGGGCTCGGCTTCGAGCACGGCATCTGCACCAAGGAGTTCGTGGACGGCAACATCGCCAAATGCATGGAGGTGGTCCGTCACCTCTCCCAGACCATCGACGACTTCCGGGACTTCTCCTCCCCTGACCGCGAGAAGACGGTCTTCGACGTGGGGGAGGCGGCGGCCCGCACCCTGTCGCTGGTGGAGGAAAGCTTCCGCTACCGCGGGATCGAGGTCCGGCTCTCCATCGACGGGAAGCCGAGCATCACGGGGTATCCCAACGAGTACCGGCAGGTGCTCCTGAACGTACTGATGAACGCCAAGGACGCCTTCGGCGACCAGCCCGCGGCCGGGGCGGCCATCGAGGTGAAGATATTCACGGAAAACGGCCGCTCGGTGGTTACCGTCACCGACAATGCAGGCGGCATCCCGGACGGGATCATCGGCAAGGTGTTCGACGCCTATTTCACCACCAAGGAGCTTGGCAAGGGGACCGGTATCGGGCTCTTCATCGCCAAGAACATCATCGAGAAGGGGATGGGGGGGACCCTCACGGCGGCCAACGTCGAGGGGGGGGCGCAGTTCAGGATCGAAGTGTGAGGTAGCAGATGGCGAGAAAGATTTTCATCGCGGCGACCGGGCAGAACGTAGGGAAGACCACTACCAGCCTGTCGCTGTTGCACCTGGCGCGCAACAGATATGCCCGCATCGGCTTCATCAAGCCGATGGGGCCCAAGCCGGCCCTCTACCAAGGGCACTGGTACGACAAGGACGCCGTGCTGATGGCGCGGGTCTTCGGGCTCACGCGGCTACTCCCCTTCATGTCCCCGGTCGTGGTACACCCCGGCACCACCCGCAAGGTGGTGGACGGCGAGATTTCCGTGGAGGGGCTCGCCGAAGACATCCAGGCCGCGCTTTGCGAGCTGGAGAAGCGATGCGACTTTATCGTCATCGAGGGGTCGGGGCATCCTGGCGTCGGCTCCATCATGAAGCTCTCCAATGCCCGCATCGCGCGGCTGGTGGATGCGCCGGTGGTGATGGTGACCGGCGGGGGGCTCGGCAACGTGGTGGACAACGTGCATATGAACCTGGCGCTCTTTCGCCAGGAAGAGGTAGCCGTCAAGGCGGTGTTGATTAACAAGATCCGGGCGGACAAGCGGGAGAGCGCCCTGGACTACCTGAAAAGAGCCTTCGCCGGCGAGGAGTTCGGGGTGATGGGGGGCTTCGACTACCAGCCGACCCTGGCCAACCCGACCCTGAGGAGGATTTCCCACCTGCTGGATCTCCCCCTGCATGGCAACCGCCGCGATGCCGGGAGGATCATCCACCATGTCCAGATCGGGGCCGCCTCCACCCAGCGGGTCACCGAGCTTTTGAAGGACTCCTCGCTTTTGATCGTCACCTCCAGCCGCGACGAACTGCTGGTGACTCTGGCGAACCTTTACCAGATGAAGGAGTTCAGGGAGAAGATCGTGGGGCTCATCGTCCCCGGGATTGCCCCCATGAGCGAGATCACCGAGCGCATCCTCGACGCGAGCCGCATCCCCTACCTGAGGACCCAGACCCACACCACCACCGAACTGCACAACATGATCAGCGAAGACGTCTCCAAGATTACCGCCGAGGATACCGAGAAGCTGGCCTTGATCAGGACGCTGGCCGACGGGGGGCTCGACTTCGACGAACTGGAGCGCCTTTGTTTCGCTATTCCAGCACCCGCCTGAGCTCGTCTCCCAGCCTCTTTTCACACCTTTCTCCTTCAAAGCGAATTGCGTAACAGCCGTCTGCGGCCTCCGGTGGCCGGCTGACAGGTCGGACAGGTCAGACAGGTCAGACAGGTCAGACAGGTCAGACAGGTCAGACAGGTCAGACAGGTCAGACAGGTCAGACAGGTCAGACAGGTCAGACAGGTCAGACAGGTCAGACAGGTCAGACAGGTCAGACAGGTCAGACAGGTCAGACAGGTCAGACAGGTCAGACAGGCCAGACAGGCCAGACAGGCCAGACAGGCCAGACAGGCCAGACAGGCCAGACAGGCCAGACAGGCCAGACAGGCCTTTTGCGGGAGGTTGTGGAGGCTGCCGAAGATTTTTTATTTATTTCCTCCCTTGCATTGTGCCGCGAACGGAATACAATAACAAAGATTAGTTAAAGCTAATCTGACTTGCGGTCATTTCACCCCAAGGAGTGCATTTTGCGACAGAATATTGCCTACATTGCCTCCCTTGTCGCAGTATTCGCCCTGCTCTCTGGTTGCTCATCGAGTGCTAAAGTTGCATCGTCTCCACTCCCAATACCGCCCATTCACCTCCACATCAAAGCGGACCCCCAACTAAACCTATTCAACAAAATTCCTCATACAGTGTTGCTCTGCGTTTACCTTTTGCGCGACCCGTACACCATCAACCAACTTCAGGAGGAGCGGGACGGTTTACAGAAGCTTCTTGATTGCGGGAGATTCGATTCTTCTATCCTTCATGCCCGCCGCTTGGTCCTGCAACCCGGCCAGGAACTGGACCAAGCGATCGATAGGCCGGAGGATGCCCGCTTCGTCAGCGTCGTGGGTGGCTACTTCAACGCCCGGAAAGACCAGAGCGTCCGATCGTTGGCCATTCCTGCCCCCGGTGCTTCCCCCCAGAAGATGTCCATCGCCCTCCAACTCGGCCCCCAGGCTATGCAGACGCTGCAACTGTCGGGCGAGAGGAAATAGGGAACCCTCCTCATGCGGACCGAGGCCCCTCTCTTCTGGCACCAAGGGTTGTTCCTCCAGCCTCAGCACTTCCAGCTCCAGGAATTGGCGGCCCGCTCTCATCTGGTTCCCTTGCTGGTTGCCCAGGGACCCCACTTCTGGGGTGTCGTCAGCATCGAATTCGACCGCACTGCTCTTCTCGCCGGAACCTGCAGGCTCAACTCCGGACGTTTCCTCTTTGATGACGCCACCTACATCGCGTATCCGGGCAATGCCATCGTTGCCTCCAGGTATTTTCCCAGTGCCCCTCCGGGGGAGCGGCCGCCTAAGGTCTTCCTCGGCGTGAGACGGTGGAATCCGTCCGGCCGCAATGTGACGGTCGTCAAGAGTAGGGACGAGGTAGTATCGGTCTCCACCCGCTTCGTTGCTCTGGAAGAGCCAGAAGTTTCAGTCGATTTCCTCGTGGAAGGACCGGACGCCCAGGTGCGGCGCCTCTATCACGTGCTGCGCTTCTTTTCGGAAGACGAAAGGGACGCAATGGCCGAATACGCCGCCATTCCTCTCGGCTGGCCTGCCGGCTCCTCGGACGCCACCCACGGCGATTTCATTCCGCCGGCTCTCTCCCTGGCGTCGTCCCCTTTGCTTCTCAAGCTCTCCTCCGGCATTCGCGATACTGCCGCCTCCTGGATAGACCGGCTGGGTGAGGGGAAGCCGAAGCTCCTCATGCAGTGCCGGGAAGGGGGCCGGCCCCTCGTTCTTCTGCTGGTTTTGGCCGCCCTCAACCGTTATCTGCCGCTTTTCACCCAGTACCTCGAAGCCCCCTTCGTTCATCCCAGCCTCCTGTATGGAGCTCTCCGCCAGCTGCTCGGCGAACTGACCTCCTATTCGTCCCGGCGCTCCTCCGATCTGGAAAAGCTTCCCCCCTACGATCACGGCGATCTCTGGGGATGCTTCTCAAGCGGCGCTGCCCTCTGCTCCGGCCTCCTCGCCGAGATCGCCGGTGGGCCGGACCAGATCATCCCCCTTGTGCACGACGGCACTTACTATTCTGCCGATCTCGCCTCCGAGTCGGTGACCCGTGGGAGATCTTTCTACCTTGCGGTAACTGCCGACCAAATCGCCGAACTGATGGACGGACGCGTCGATGTGGCGGCCAAGCTGGCCTCCCGCAACCGTCTTCCCATCCTGACCTCTCACGCCTTGCCGGGTGTGCCGCTCAGTCATCTTGCCAGCCCTCCCGACGAAATCCCCCCCGAACAGGGAACCGTATATTTCGCCGTCGATCACCTGCACGAGCAGTGGGAAACCATTGCCCGCGAAGGAAGTATCGCCTTTTGCTGGCCGGACGCCCCTGCCGGCCTCCAAGTGAGACTCTTGGTGGTCGAGGGGAGATAGCTGGGTGGACGATGGAGGAGCAATGGCCCTCTCCGTTTCTTTCATTCCTCTCTTTACGTATGCCGCCGCGCTCCACGGTTCTCTCGCTTTGGCGCAGCCCGCTCAGGATGCCGTCCGCGACGAGGTCGACCGCCTGCTGGCCCAAGCCGAGGCGGCGGCGCTTGCCACTGGTGCCGCCCGTGAAGACGTGGCCTTGTCAAGATTCGCGGTCTGCGCTTTGATCGACGAGTTTTTGGCGAAAT
Organism: Geomonas sp. Red32; assembly: GCF_023652955.1. Lineage (GTDB taxonomy): Bacteria > Desulfobacterota > Desulfuromonadia > Geobacterales > Geobacteraceae > Geomonas. The sequence goes on from NZ_JAKLOY010000003.1 coordinate 346,950, forward strand.
CGGCCTGGCTGCACAAACAGGCCTGGTTGAGCGATCAACTGCAACGCCGTCACTTCAATACCACCGAAGCCGGTGAAGAGTTCTTTCAGCGTTTGACTGCACTAGGGAGGGATCGGATCGATGCGCGGGAGGTCTACTATCTCTGTCTCTGCCTCGGCTTCCAGGGAAGATACTGCCAGGTAGGCGGCGAAAGAGAGCTTGATCGATTAAAAAGGGAGAATTTAGCGCTGCTATCTCCGGACAAGGGCGCGGCGGGAGCGAGGCTCTTCCCCGAGGCATACCAGTCGGGAGCCGCCAGCGGCCTTGGCCGGGAAGGGGGGGGCAGCAAGCTGTCGCCGGTGGTACTCATCTCCCTGTTCGCTCCGTTACTGGTACTTGGAACCTTGTACGTCGTCTACCGCCTCAGTTTGGCAACCCTGACCGAGCATGTATTGAAGTCCGTGGGGAGCTAAATGAACCGGATCAACCGCACTATTTTCAAAGTGACTTTGTGGGTGCTCGCCACTGTCTGCTCGGTTCTTCTGCTGCTGGCCGTCGCCCTGCTTCTCGATTGGCCCCCGTGGGCCGCCGTCTCCTTGGCCCTCTTTCTTCTCGGCACTGCTCTCGGTGCCCTCTTTCTGCGGCGGATCTGGTTACGGCGCTTCGAACGGGTGGTCGAGCATGACCTGGTGGGGGAGGGAGAGGAGGGCGCGCGAAAGCTCGACGACCTCCGCTTGAAGTGGAAACAGGCCATCGAGACCCTGCGAAGCTCCCACCTCAAAAAGCACGGTAACCCGCTGTACGTCCTTCCGTGGTATCTGTTGCTGGGGACCAGCGGGGCCGGAAAAACCACTCTCCTCGCCAATGCCGCCGTTCCCTCTCTTCTGCTCGATCATCCGGCGCAATCCCCCATCACCGGTACCTCGAACTGCGACTGGTGGTTCTTCAACGAAGCGGTCGCCATCGACACTACCGGCAGGTACGTGGTGCACCTCGACGAAGAGGCCGACCACGAGGAATGGAAGCTCTTTCTCCGCCTGCTGGTCAAGTACCGGACCCGGGAGCCGCTGAACGGCGTCATCGTGACGGTGCCGGTGGACCGGCTGGCCGCTGGCGGCTGCGACCTTTTGGCCGAAGAGGGGAAGGTCATCCGGCACCGTCTCAACGACATGATGTCGGTGCTGGGGATCAAGTTTCCCGTCTACCTGTTGATTACCAAGTGCGATCTCATCCCGGGGATGAAGTTCTTCACCGGGCTCCTTCCCGAGGGCGCCTGCAAAGAGGCGATGGGGGTGGTCAATACCGATCTGGAGGGGGGAGCCGGTGCTTTTCTCAATCGCGCATTCCCCGCTCTTTGTGACCAGTTGGGCACCCTGCGGTTGGGGATGCTGCTCGATACGCTCGACGAAAGGGGGGTAGGGGACCTGATAGCACTCCCCGAGGAACTGGCCAGGCTGAGGGAGAAAATTTCGGCTTTGGCGGAAACGGCCTTCGGCAACAACCGCTACCACGAAACGCCTGTCCTGCGCGGGATCTTCCTCTCCAGCGGGCAGCCGCATGAAGAGAGCCAGGAGGCCGCGGAAAATGAGGTGACGCGCTTCAAGAAGGCCGCCTTTCTCCACGACCTTTTCACCACCATCCTCCCCCACGACCGTTGGATCTCCATGCCGACCCAGCGGCGGATGGAGTGGCAGCGGGTAACCGGCAACCTGGGGCTGGTATCGTGGGTAACCGTGATGACCGCCCTGTGCGGTCTCCTCACCTTCTCGTTCGTCAAAAATCTCTCTACTCTCCGCCGCCTGCCGCCCGGCCTTTCTGCGGTCCCACAACTGCGGGGCGATGTCTCCAGCGACCTTCGCACCCTGGATGCCTATCGCCGCGTGATAGCCGTGGTGGAGGAAAGGAACCGGCACTGGCTGGTCCCGCGTTTCGGTCTCAACGCTACCCTCGATCTGGAGAGGGAGCTGAAAAAAAGATTCTGCAAAAACTACCACGATGTCTTCCTCGCCTCCTTTGACAAGCGGCTCGCGGATACCTTGGCAGACCTTACCGCTTCCGGTGCCGATCAGAAAGCCGGGGACGTCATGGTGCATCTGGCCAGGCGGATCAATCTCCTCAAGGCGTGGCGGAGTGGCGAGGGAAGTGAGCGGCTGGCAGCTATGCCGCAGCCGGAGTTCTTGCCTTTCATTGGGGAGACGGCGGCGGACGGGACCAGTAAAGACAAATGCTTGCCTGGCTATCTCTGGTGTCTTCTTTGGCACGACGACAGGAGTGAGATAGACCGTGATATAGCCTTTCTCAGAAAAGAGTTGAAAGCCGTGGTCGCCGTTAAAGGCGGTGACTTTCAGTGGCTGGTCGGTTGGGTGAACCGTCAGGGGCGAACTCCGGCGTTGACTCTGGCTGAATTTTGGGGCGGCACCAATCAGATGGCACAGGAGCCGGCGGTGGCGCCGGCCTTTACTTGTAACGGGAAAGAGGAAATCGATCGCCTCGTTAAGGAAATCGCCACGGCCCTCGGCGGCGGGCCGGCTGCTCCCCCTGGTTTGGCGGCCTTCGAGAAGAGCTACAGGCTCCAACGGGTCGCCGCATGGCAGTTGTTCGCTGCCGGATTCCATCGGGGGGCAGAGCGGCTAAGAGGTGAGCGCGAATGGCAGGAGGCCGCGGCCCGCATGGTGACGGATCAGGCGCCTCACTTCCGGTTCATCGACCGGCTGACGAGGGAGCTCCCGGAGGGTGGGGTGGAAGACCAGGCCCCTCTCTGGCTCCATCAGGCTCGCCTTTGTCAGAGGATGAAGAGCACCGGGAGTCTCCCGCTGGCGAAGGTGGCCGAGCGTGGGAAGCAATTTGTTTCCTCGCTGGAACCGGGGAGGGCTAAGGGCGCGGGTGCCAATGTGGCAGAGCAGGCATTGTCCGGATCGGTGGCTTTTCAGCAGTATCACGCATCTCTCGCCGCCCTGGCCCCGGCCATCGCCTCGCGTATGCAGGCCCATCAGGCGGCTGTGCAGGTCTACGGCGAGGACCCCGTTGCGGGCAAGTCCCCCTTCCTCGCGGCCTTCGCCTCGTCAAAAAAAGTGATCGCTGTCCTAGCGGGAACCGCCGTCCCTGATCCGGCCGTGGTGAGACTGGTCACCGGTCCGGCCGATTTTCTTTGGTCCTTCGTCCGGAGGGAGGCTGCCGTTCACCTGCAGACCCAGTGGGAGGAGCAGGTGCTGGGAGGGACCCTGGGGATGACGGGGCAACAGGCGGCTCCGGCTCTCCTCGGTCAGGATGGACTTGTATGGAAGTTCGTCCGCGGACCGGCGGCACCTTTTCTCTGCCGCTCACAGAAGGGATACCGTGCCAAGGAGGCATTAGGGGGCTGCCTCCTGTTCGAGGTGCCTTTCCTCGGCTATCTCGAAAAAGGCGCCGTCGTGCAGGCTGCCGCGATGTCGAAGCAGACCAGCTACACGGTCGGCATCGAGGGGCTCCCTACCGACAGCAACTCCGATGCAGGGGTAAAGCCTCACGCAACCCGCCTCGAACTCCAGTGCGGATCCTCGACCCAACTTCTCACCAATCTCAACTATCCGACCGGTAAAACCTTCAACTGGTCCCCAGATAGCTGTGGCGACGTTACGATGCAGATCGAGGTCGGCGACCTCGTGCTGACCCGCAGGTATTCGGGTCCCCAAGCCTTTGCCGACTTCCTCGAGAGCTTTCCCGGCGGTAGGCGAACTTTCTATCCCCGCGATTTCCCGGGGGAGAGGAGCGCTTTGGAGAAGATGGGGATCAAGTACATCAGGGTCAATTATCGTGTGATAGGTAGCGGCGCCGTGTTGAAAACGAAGGTCTCCGAGGGAAGCCAACGCCCCCCGAGCCGCATCGCCAAAAGCTGGGACTGATTCCATTTCGTGCCGGGAGCTGCCATGAACCTCGACCTGCTGGGTAAAGGAACCGTTTCCGCGGAGGAGCCAGCTGGCGGGGATGTGCGCTACGACCCTCTCTTCGAGGAGCTCCAGGCGGAAGTCGACCGGGGAACCTTGCCAGCCGCCGCGGCCACCGGCGTCGATTGGGAAAAGATAGTTGCCTTGTCCGCCGGGATCCTCCGCGAGAAGTCGAAGGATCTGCTGGTGGCAAGCTATCTGACCGTCGGCCTGGCGCGGACGCGGGGAATGGATGGATTGGAGCTGGGGCTTTCCATTCTTCGCGACCTCGTCGAGGAGCACGGCGAACGGCTTTTCCCCAGAAAGCAGAGAGCCCGCGCCCTGAGCATCCGCTGGCTGGTGGAAAGGTGCGCTGCTGCCATCGAGTCGGTGGATGCGGGGACTATCTCGGCCACGCAATGCGAGGCTTTGGCCAAACAGCTGACCGCACTCGATGCGTCAATCAACCAACTGATACCGGATCACCCGTCTCCATTGAAGGATCTTCAAAGGTGCGTGGCAGATGTGGCTTCCCTCCAGGGGGAGCCGGAAGGGGGAGCCCTCCTGTCTACTCCCTTGACTGGCGGTGCGAACCCTGTCGAGGAATTTGCCGCTCCCTTGGCCGCTCCCGTTCAGGCAAGCAGGCCTTCGCCGCATGCGGAGCCGGCCGACGTACTTCTTTCCCGCCTCCTCGAAGCCGCAGGCAAATTGCGCCGCGCAGACTTCCGTGCCCCGCTTCCCTACCGGCTCTTGCGTCAGGCTTGTTGGCTCGCCGTGCTGGAACCGCCACCTTCGGAAAATGGCCGCACCAGGCTCGCTCCCCCACCAGCCGAGGCTAACGATCGGCTCCGGCGGCTGATCGCATCGGGGCTTGTCGAAAATGCCGTAGACGAAGGCGAGCGGCAGCTCGGACAGCATATTTTTTGGCTGGACGGGAACAAGATAGTTGCGGATGCACTCAAAGTGGCCGGGGCCGGTTCCGCGGCGGAAGCCGTCAGGCAGGAGGCCGGCTTCTTCGTTTACCGCCTTCCCTCCCTTCACGATCTCTGCTTTGCCGATGGGACTCCACTTGCTGACTCCGAGACCAGGCGGTGGTTGGAAGGGTTTGTCTCCACTCCAGGAGCCGGCGCCAATGCCATGCCGACGTTATCTCCGATGGCGAAGCCTGATGCCATGCCGTCGTTATCTCCGGTGGCGAAGCCGGGGGACGAACCGCTCGATGAGCGAATCCTGGCTGAGGCGGATGGGCTGGCGCGCGAGGGAAAGCCGGTCGAGGCGGTGAAGCTGATTGAAGAAGCGCTCGGCTTGGTCGCGTCCGGGCGGGGGAAACTCCGGGGAAGGATCCTCCTCTGCCGCATCCTGTTATCGGCCGGGAGGGCTGGGCTTGCGCTGCCGGTTGTCGCGCAGGTGGTGACTGAGATAGAGGGCCGGGGACTGTACGATTACGATCCCGCCGTTGCTCTCGACGGCCTGATGTTGGCTTTCCACATCGTTTCAGCAGCAAAAAACACTACCCAGATACTGAACCGGGAAGAGCTTCTTCGGCGGATTGCATCCATAGACACCGTAGCAATGGTTCGTCTCGCGGAAACGAGCAGCCGGTGAAGCACCAAAGGAGAGTTGCCATGAGCAAAGATCTAGTCGCGCCGAAGGAGCGGGTCAACATCGTGTATCGCACTGCCGAGGGCGATGCTCGCGAGGAGGTCGAGCTGCCTCTGAAGCTTCTCGTGCTGGGTGATTTCACCGGCAGACCGGACGAAAGACCGATCGAGGAGCGTGAGCCGGTGTCGATCGACAAGGAAAACTTCAACGAGGTCATGAGGTCGCTGGGAGTTGCTGTGCAGTTTGCCGTGCCTAACTGCCTCTCCGGTAACCCGGGCGACGAGCTTGCCGTCGCCCTCGATTTCCAGACCCTTTCCGGCTTCGGACCGGAATCGATCATGGAGCAGGTCCCGGAGCTCAAGCGGATTCTCAAGCTTCGGGAGGCACTGCGCTCCCTGAAGGGGCCCCTCGCCAACGTGCCGGAGTTCCGTCGCAAGATCCACGAACTGCTGGCCGATGCCGATACCCGGGCGAAGCTATTGTCCGAAGTCGGCACGGCCGGCCGCTAGGAGGACGCCATGACGACCGAAACGATTACCTTGGAAAGACCTCTGCAAGGGCCGGGGGCAGGCTGCTCCCTTTTGGACGACATCGTCAGTTCCACCCGGCTGGAAACCGCCGACGAGGCCTATGCCATCACCAGGAGCGGTGTGGAGGCACTGGTGGCCGAGGTCGCCGGACGCGGAACGGAAAGCGTCCAGGTCTCGAAGGCGGTCCTCGACGACATGATCGCCCAACTGGACCGCAAGCTCTCTCAACAGCTCGACGAGATACTCCATCATCCCGAATTTCAAAGACTGGAGTCTGCCTGGAGATCGCTCGCTTTCCTCGTTGACCGGACCGATTTCAGGGAGAACAACCGGATCGACCTCCTCAATGCCAGCAAGGAGGATCTCTCTGAGGATTTCGAAGATTCACCGGAAGTAATAAAGAGTGGCCTCTACAAGACGGTGTACTCCGCAGAGTATGGTCAGTTCGGCGGCAAACCGTATGGCGCCCTGATCGGTAACTTCGAGTTTGGACACGGACCGCAGGACATCAAGCTTCTGCAAAACGTTGCCGCGGTCGCAAGTATCGCCCATGCCCCTTTCATCGCGGCGGTGGCACCGGGCTTTTTCAGCTGTGAGGATTACACTTCGCTCCCCAACCTGAAGGACATCTCTGCCATTCTGGAAGGGCCTCAGTACGCCAAGTGGCGCTCGTTCCGGGAGAGCGAGGAGGCGCGCTACGTGGGCCTCACCCTGCCCCGGTTCCTGCTGCGGCTTCCCTATGGCGAAGAGAGCAATCCGGTGAAGAATGCCGGTTACGAGGAAGGGGTCACCGGCAGCCACCAGCGCTACTGTTGGGGAAACGCCGCCTTCGCCTTCGCCACCCGGCTCACCGAGAGCTTCGCCAATTTCCGCTGGTGCGCGAACATCATCGGGCCCCAGGGCGGTGGCACCGTCGACGACCTTCCGCTTCACCACTACCAGTCCATGGGAGCCCTGCAGTCGAAGATCCCCACCGAAGTGCTGGTCTCGGAGCGGCGCGAGTTCGAACTGGCGGAGGAGGGTTTCATACCCCTCACCATGCGCAAGGGAAGCGACAACGCCGCGTTCTTCTCCGCCAACTCCGCGCAGAAGCCGAAATTCTACGGTGCCAGCAAGGAAGGGAAAGAGGCCGAGTTGAACCACCGTCTCGGACTGCAGCTTCCCTATGTCTTCATCGTCAGTAGGCTCGCCCACTATCTCAAGGTTCTTCAGCGGGAGAACATCGGAAGCTGGAAGGAGCGCGCGGACCTTGAGAGCGAGCTGAACCTCTGGATCCGGCAGTATGTTTCCGACATGGACAACCCCATGCCAGGCGTGCGCAGTCGGTGTCCCCTCCGTCAAGCCGAAGTCTCCGTCGAAGAGGTCCCCGGCGAGGCCGGTTGGTACCGCGTGGGGCTCAAGGTCACTCCCCACTTCAAATACATGGGCGCCTACTTCACCCTCTCACTGGTGGGGAAGATGGAGAAGGGATAGTTCTTTCAGGTTCTCAAACCGCTCTAGTTAAGGAGGATCACGTTATGGCAATGCCTGCGCATCTAACCCTGGTAGGAGAGAAGCAGGGAAAGATTGAAGGTTCGTGCGACATGCAAGGGAGAGAAGGGAGCATCCTGGTGTACGCCATGGATCATGATGTCAGTATCCCGCGCAGCTCGACTGATGGCCTCGCCACCGGAAAGAGAGTGCATGGAGCCCTCACCGTCACCAAAGAGTATGACAAGAGCTCGCCCAAGCTGTATCAGGCTCTTTGCACGGGCGAGCACCTGAAGAACGTGACTATCAAATGGTACCGGATTACCAAACAGGGCACTGAGGAGCACTACTTCAGTCACGTCCTGGAAGATGCCATCGTGGTCAAGATGCGTCCCACCATGCCGGTAACCCTCCTGGCTGCCAACGACCCGTACCGCCACATGGAAGAGGTCTCCTTCACCTACAAGAAGATAAAGTGGACCTGGGAGCCCAACGGTATCGAAGCCGAGGATAGCTGGACCGTCCCGCGGTAGAGAAAAATGCCGCCTCCCTCCCAGGCGGGAGGGGGGCGCACGGCATTACCCCGACTGAAATCCAACGGTGACCGACATGCACGAAGAACGATTGCTGGAACGTATCCGGTCGGTGGAGAAGGAGCCGCAACGGCGACGGGGGGATGACCTGCGGCGAGGCATCAGATCTTTGGTTTCGCACCTGCAGCGTATTCTCAACACCCGCCAGGGGAATGTGCCGATCGCCGGCGACTATGGCGTTCCGGATTTCATCGATTTCCTTCAGACCTTCCCGGAATCGGTTGTTGCAATCGAAAGCAGCATCAGGACCGCCATCGAAAAGTATGAACCGAGACTCTCCAACGTAAACGTGGCCTTTCTCCCGGATCAGGACGACGTATTGACGCTCCGCTTCCAGATCAACGCCAACCTGACCGGGGAAGGGGGACGCAGAGTTTGCTTTGAAACCGTGGTCGATGCCGACGGAAAGCTCCTGATCCTCGCCTGATTTTTGCTGCAGGACACCTCCCGTTACCGGAGTCAATTCGTGACCGACCGCTTTTTTCAACAGGAACTGGCTCTGTTTCACGACCTTGCAGCGGAGTTCGCTTCCGCCCATCCGGCACTCGCCCCCCTACTCGACAAAGACAAGAACGACGCGGATGTCGAGCGCCTGCTCGAGGGCGCCGTGTTTCAGAACTCGTTGCTTCTTCAGAAGCTGGAGGGCGATTTCCCCGCCTTGGTCCACACCCTGGTGCAACTGATCCTGCCCCACTACCTGCGTCCTGTCCCGGCCACGACCCTGATCGCCTATACGCCGCATCCTTCTCAGAGTTGTCCGGTCACGGTCCCCGCCGGGACCCGGTTCGCTTCCGCCCCTGTTGACGGTACGCCATGCCTCTTCACCACGACCGCCGCGGCCGAGGTTCACCCTGTCGAACTCGTCGATGCAACGTCAGCGCGGCGAACTGGGCGACGTGGCGAGATTTTCCTCCGTTTCACAATGGCTGGAGCCTCGCAATCAGGGTGGCACCCTAAGAGTTTGCGCTTGTTCCTCTCGGGCGATCACTCCACAGCGACCGACCTCTTCTTGCTGCTTACCCGGCACGTTAGCCGGATTCTCGTGGCTCCCCTGAATGGCGAGGGCGGTGTAGTGCTCCCTTCCGGCAGCGTAATCCCTGCCGCCTTCGTCGATGCGGAGCCGGTTTTCCCGTATCCACCTCATGCGTTACCCCGCTACCGGCTGCTGCAGGAGTATTTCAGCTTCCCGCAGAGGTTTCTCTGTCTCGATGTGCAGGGATTGGATTGTTGGGAGCCCTGCCGAGACTTCACCGTGACTTTCGAGCTCGATAACATCACCGCCTGGCCTCGAATAAAGCAGGAGAACTTCATCGTGAATGCTGTTCCGGCCGTCAATCTCTTTTCCCAGGAGGCCGAGCCGGTCTTGGTAACCCATCGCACCAGCCGCTACCCGATCCGCCCGAGCGGCCTGAATCCCGGCCAATACAGGATCTTCTCCGTTGACCGGGTGACCGGTTACACGCGGTCAACGTGGAGGGAGCGCGAGTACTTCCCCTTCGAGCTTTTCACCGGCGACCACGGAACGGCACCGCTCTATCACGCAGAAGCCGATCACTCCTCGCATCCCGATCGGCACCGAACTGCACTTTGTCTGAGCTTTCCCGGCGGGCCCCCACTTCCCGATGACGAATCTCTCTCTATCTCACTGACTTGTACGAACGGAGCCCTTCCGGGCAAATTGCGCATCGGCGACATCCGCGGAGAGGCCGCCTCCCTGCCCGAAGTGGTGATCGGCCGCAATGTCACCCCGATCAGCCCCGGCCAGGATCCCCCGGCTGGCCTCGCCTTGCTTCGCCGGTTACTTTCCCATCTTTATCTGAACTATCTCCCCCTGGAAAGTGCGGAACGCCTGCGTGCGCTCCTGGAGCTGTATGTCTTTGCCGCCGATGACGGAACGCGTGGTACGGCCAGCCTGAAGAGAATAGCCGGCATCGAGTCGGTTGAGGTAACCGCCGGCGAACGTCTCGTTAGCGGAGTCGTTCTGAGGGGGCGGGAGATCCGCGTGAAGGTACGCCAGGACCACTTCGCCGGGGCAGGCGATATGTACCTCTTCGGTTGTGTGCTGGATCGTTTTCTCGTGCGTAGCGCACCGGCGAACTGCTACACCCACTTCGAGTTGCTCGACACCCTGACAGGAGCGAGCTGGCAATGGCAGACACAACTGGCAACGCGTCCCATCCATTGATCAAAGACCTTATCAGCCTCGGTCACGAGTTCTCCTTCGAACAGGTCATGTGCCTGGCTCGGGTCATACTGGGGGAGGAGAGGGTGCCTGAGCTCCCTGGATCCTGGCTCCTCAATCTGGCTTTATTAGAGTCTGTCCGCTAAAGCGGGAACCTCAGCATGAAGCGGAAATATATATAGTGTCGGTATGGGCTCATGATTATCTAGAGCGTCAGCAGCCCAATAAGGAACGGCAAGACCTCCCTACGGCTATAGTAGTTGCCCATAACTTCAAGGTTATAGGTGAACTCAGTGAGATTTACCCTTCGGGTTGGGTGACAGATGTCACTACACACTACAGAAGCTTGCTGATAATGAAAAAGCCGCCGGGATTTCCCTGGCGGCTTTTTTGTTACTACGCCTGCTTCGGTTACTGCACGGCCAGCGCGGTTGGGGCGGAGGGGGTGGCGTTGCTGGTGCCGTTCGCGTTGTCGCCCCAGGGGGTGCCGTTGCCGGCGCCGGGGGCGGTCGGATACATCGGGCTCACGTCGGGGCCGATGGCGGGCCACTGCATGGTCCCCCACCAGGCAGGCTTGCCGGTCAGATACAGGCTCGGCGGCAACACGGTGTCGTTGGAGCCGTTGTACATGACGGTCTTGTTCACGCTGTCCCAGTTCCCGTGCAGCAGCAAGGTGGCGGCTACCTGGCTGTCGTTGCCGGAGGCGTCGCCGTCGCCGTCGCCGGTGTAGCCCAGCCGGAAGATGGCGAGCTGGCCGGAAAGGGTCATGTTGTTCGCCTCGTACAGGCTCTCAACCCCGCTCCCCATCACGTTGCCGATCGCGTTGTAGTACTGCGCGTTCTTCTGCAGGTCCATGTCCCATCCCGCCCCGGTCTTGTTCGGAGTCAGCGTCTGCCGGTTCCGGAAGAAGGTGTTGTGGCTGGAGCTCCCCCACACGTCGTCGGCCAGGATGCGGCCGTCGCCGTAGTTTCCTTCGAAGAGGTTCATGGAGGGATGGGCGCCGTGGAACTCGAAGACGCCGAGGTTCCAGTTGGTGTTGGTGTAGTAGAGCTGGGTTATGTAGTTGTACGCGAACACGTTGGCCGAGGTCGGCCCGTCCAGCTTGTGGGGCATGAACAGGTGGTAGAGCTGGTTGTTCTCGAAGAGGTTGCCGGAGCCGGGGCCAATCCAGATGCCGTAGGCCCTGCTGGTCGCGTAGCTCGTGCCGTTGATCGGCAGGGCGGGGACCCCTTCGTGGAACTTGCAGCCGCGCACGGTGTTACGGTAGGCCTGCTTCACCCTCACCATGGTCTCGTAGGAGCCGATCGCCTCCACCCGCAAAAGCCAGCAGTTGTTGGTGCCGTACATGGCGATGGTGCAGCCGTCGCTGGTCTGGGAGCTCGACCCGCTCGCGCTGTTGTCCACGGTCAGGCTCTCGATACCGGCGTCGCTGGTGGTCCCGTTGATCTTGGTTGCCTGGGGGCTCTGGCTTGCGGAGAAGTTCCAGCTGAGCTGGATCTCCAGGGTGGCGGTGGTGGAGCTCGGTACCGCGGCTACCCTGTTGAGCATCCCGAGCGACCGTGTGCCGCTCGCACGGCCGCACCAGCTGCAGGTGCCGTTGTTGCCGACGTTGGTGACGACGGGGTTGCCGGAGGCGTTGTTAAGCTGGTCGATCTGGATGACGTCACCGACGCTCCAGCCGTGGGCCGAGGAGGTGGTGATGGTGGTGGAACCCTTGCTCATCCCGGCGCTTATCGAGTAGGAGGTGCCGTAGCCTGCACCGTTGCTGAAGCCGATCAGGTAGGCGCCCCCCATCCCGGAGGCTCCCTTGACGATGGTGGACCCCATACCGGCGCCCCTCAGGGTGATGCCGGATTTGATCACCACCGGGCTGCTGATCGTAAAGGTGCCGCTCTTCAAAAGGATCACCTGGCCCGACGGGCAGTTGGAGATGGCGCTCTTGATGGCGGAGGTGTCATCCCCCCCGGAGGGGGAGAGGGTGGTGTAGATGGTCGTGCGGTTGGGGATGTCTCCAACGACGCCGACGTTCCCCGCCCACGGATAGGAGCGGTCGGTGGGGAGCGAGTAGGTGGCGTGGGAGGCGGTGGCGAAGGCGGTCAGCGCCACCATGACCGTGAAAATGATCACCCGCCAGTGATGCAGGTGGCTTTCGATAGCTTTTTCCATGTATTCCTTCCTTGTCGATGCCGACGCGGGGCATCGGGATGCAATTTGGATTCGGGGCCGAGGGACCTTGTGGACTTCTGGACCCGGTAAACCGCGGAATGGCCGGGTTGGTCACTCCGTTGAGGCTTCCCCCACCCCCCCGGCCCCCTCCCTCAAGGAGGGGGGAGGGGCGATGGAGGTGGCTACGGGGTCTTGACCAGGAGCCCCCTCACTTCGGCGTTGTTGATCACGCTGGTGAAGGTGACGTTGAGGGTGCCGTTGGTGACCGAGACCGGGACGACCACGTCGTAGGCGGTATTGGCCCCGGCCTTGGCGAAGATGTCGAGGTTGCTGATCACGGTGGTGCCGTTGACGGCGACGTTGAAGACCCGCTTGCCGGAGGCGGTGAAGTAGCTCTCGGCGAACTTGAGGGTCAGGTTGTAATTGCCGTTGGCCATCGGGATGGCGTAGCTGAAATTCCCGTAGCGCTCGCTCTGGTAGAGTGCCCCGTCGCTGGTGCCGCTGATGGTGGCGGTGGTTGCCCCCAGGGTGCCGCCGCTGTAATCGGCATCGGCCTGGTAGGTGACCCCCGTGCTGCCACTCGTGTAGCTCGACCCGCCGGCGTTGGTGGCGAAGGCTACCGTGCCGCTGGCCGGGGCGGTACTGGTGGCGGCCGCCACCTTGATGCCGCGGATTTCGGCGTTATTGACCGAGGCGGTGAGTACGACGTTGATTGTCCCGTTGGTGACGCTGACCGGGACCGTGACGTCGTAGGCGGCGTTGGCCCCCACCTTGGCGTAGATGTCGAGGTTGCTCACCGCGGTGGTGCCGTTGACGGCGACCGAGAAGATGCGCTTGCCGGAGGCGGTGAAGTAGCTCTCGGCGAATTTGAGGGTGACGTTGTAGGTGCCGTTGGCGGCCGGAATGTTGTAGGAGAAGCTGGTGCCGTAGCGCTCGCTCTGGTAGAGGGGCCCTTCGGTGGTGCCGCTGATGGTGGCGGTGGTCCCGCCGGGGGTGCCGCCGCTAAAGGCCGTGTCGGCGCTGTAGGTGAGCCCGGAGGAGTTGGTGTAGCTCGCCCCCCCGCTGTTGACCGCGAAGATCACCCCGCCGCTGGAACTGCTGGAGCCCGTGGAGGTGCTGGCTGCCACAAAGCTCGCGGCGATGGTGTGGTTGGCGCCGACCGAGCTGAAGGTGTAACTGGTCACCGGCCCGATCCCGTTGCCGTCGACACTCACCCCGTTGATGGCATAGCCGCTGGCGGGGGTGATGGTGAAGGATTGGCTGCTTCCGGCCGCTACCGTGACGCTCGTGATGGTGGTGGTGCCGTTGGTGGCCGTGCTCACGTTGCTGTTGCCCACTGCGGTGAGGGTGCCGCCGGCGTAGCAGGTGGCGGTGACGGTGTAGGTGGAGACCGCCACGGTCTTCGTTACCTCGTTGGAGTAGCTGCTCTCGTTTCCTGCGGTGTCATAGGCGGTGACGGCGAAATAGTAGGTGCTTCCCGCGGTGAGGTTACTGGCCGCGTAGCTCGTTACTTTGCCCACGTCGATCTTCTGCTGATAGCTGTGGCTGGCTGAGCCTAGGTAAACCTTGTAGCCGGCCAGGTCGGTAAGGGTGCTGCCGTTGGTGTTGGTGGTGGGGGCGCTCCAGTTGAGGGTAGCCTGGGCCGCTTCCGCAGGGCGGGCTCCCCACGTGAGGGTGGCGGCGGTCAAGGTGAGAAGGAGCAGCAGGAAGCTCCCCCATCGCCAGAACAGCGCGGTACTGTTTACTTCGCCTCGTTCACTCATCTTCGCTATTTCCTCCTGATAGTCTGCCGGTGGCTGGCAGCCACTTGGGCGATCTCGACTGCGTGGGGCGCCGCCCGCTCCGGATGCGTCCGGTCCCCCGGTTCCAGACGCAAAAAAGCCGGGGCCTGGATATCGGTTGATATTTCGGCGACCCGGCTGTCTCGGTGAGACCCTGTAGGCTTTCCGTCACTTCCTCGCGAAAGTTTTAGTATTGTCGGCTATCGGATTCGGTATTCGAGTTTTGGAGACCTTAGCACAGGAGGGGGGATCGGGTTTGTGACGGCCGTCACCTAATTGGCTCTCCAACGCTATGGCAACCCCATCCTCACCCTGTCCCTCCCCTTGAAGGGGTGAGGGACCACACCTCTTCCTAAGTTGAAGGGAAGGGGAGATTTAATGTTTTTGCAAGTTGGCATCTTCTAATTCATTGGTATACTCTCACCGTTCCCCGATGCCGCCCCGCAAGGGGCTTATATCTAAAGGCTGCAACCGAACAGGATCTTCCTCCTCAAAGGCAGGGAAAGGAGCGCTCCCTTGTGCGGAATTGCCGGTATTGTCAATGTCCCGGTCCGTGAGCCGGACCCGCTCACCCGCATCACGGCCATGATCTCCGCCTTCCGCTACCGCGGGCCTGATCAGTCGGGGGTCTATCTCGACGACGACGCAGCTCTCGGGCACGCCCGCCTGAGCATCATCGGCATCGACAGCGGTATCCAGCCGATCAGCAACGAGACGGGCACCCTCTGGATCGTCTACAACGGCGAGGCCTTCAACTACATCGAGCTCAAGGCGGGCCTGGTGGCCAAGGGGCACCGCTTCACCACCGAGACCGATACCGAGGTCCTCCTGCACCTGTACGAGGAGTACGGCCCCGCCTCCCTCGAGATGATCAACGGCCAGTTCGCCTTCGCCATCTGGGACTCCGTCAAAAAGGAGCTCTTCCTGGCCCGGGACCGGGTCGGCATCCGGCCGCTCTACTACTCCCTGTGGGGGGGAGGGCTGATCTTCGCCTCCGAGATCAAGGCCATCACCGCGGTGGACGGTCCGCGCGGGCTCGATCTCGAGGCGCTCTCCCAGGTCTTCGTCTTCTGGAGCACGCTTCCCGGCAGGACCGTGTTCAAGGGGATCCGCGAGCTTCCCCCGGGGCACTACATGATCTACCGAGCGGGCGAGACGCTGGACCGCCCCTATTGGCAGATCCCGTTCCACCCGCTGCAGCACCCCTCCTTCACCTTCGAGGAAGCGGCGGAGCACCTGCGCGAGCTGTTGGCCGACGCGGTGAGGCTCAGGCTGAGGGCGGACGTCCCGGTGGGCGCGTACCTGAGCGGCGGCCTCGACTCCTCGATCATCTCGATGCTGATCTCCCGCCTGGGCAAAACGCACCTGAAGACCTTTTCGCTCGGGTTCGAGGCCGGAGGGTTCGACGAGACCCCGTTCCAGCAGGAACTGGTCGACTACCTCGAGACCGACAACCGCCGGGTGACCATCGGCAACGGCGAGATCCGCAGCCTCTTCCCGCAGACCGTCTGGCACTGCGAGAAGCCGCTTTTGCGCACCTCGCCGGTCCCCATGTTCATCCTCTCCCGGCTGGTCCGGTCGGAAGGGTACAAGGTGGTCCTCTCGGGGGAGGGGGCGGACGAGATCCTCGGCGGCTACAACATCTACAAGGAGGCCAAGATCCGCCAGTACTGGGGACGCCACCCGGCTTCCGTCCGGCGCCCGCTTCTTTTGCAGCGCCTGTACCCGTACATCTTCACCAACCCCTCCCGGGGCGGCGCCTTCCTGCAGGAGTTCTTCGCGGTGAAGCCCGAGGAGCTGGACGATCCGTTCTTTTCGCACCGGGTCCGGTGGGAGGGGGGCCGCCGCAATCTCGGCTTTTTGTCCGAGGAGTGCAACGCGGCGCTTTCCTCCTACGATCCGTTCGACGAGCTGGCCACGCTGCTGCCTGCCTCCTTCTGGCACCGCGATCCCCTGGCCCGGGCGCAGGTGCTGGAGATGGAGATCTTCCTCGCGAACTTCCTCCTTTCGTCGCAGGGAGACCGGGTCGGGATGGCCAATTCCATCGAGATGCGTCACCCGTTCCTCGATTACCGGGTGATCGATTTCTCTTTCCGGCTCCCGGCCAGCTGGAAGATCCGCGCCCTCAACGAGAAGTACCTGCTGAAGCGGGCCTTCAAGGGGATGATCCCGGAAAGGATCACCCACCGTCCGAAGCAGCCGTACCGGGCGCCCATCCGGGAGCTCTTCGTTCCGGGGGCCCCGATCGACTACGTCGACGACCTCCTCTCCGAGGAGAGCCTGCGGGGTACCGGCTATTTCAACGCCAAGAAGATCAGCCGCCTCTACGCGAAATTCCGCCAGGCCGGAGCCGAGTTCTCCAGCGAATTCCAGAACATGGCCCTGGTCGGCGCGCTGTCCACCCAGCTTTTGCACCGCCAGTTCGTGGCCCACGACTCACAGCGTCCCGTCGTGCCGGTGGCCCCGGACCGGGTGGTGTATGGAAATGCCATCGCCAAAGGGGGGCTCCGCCATGGATCTTTCTCACGTTCAGGCAGTCCATAAGTTCCTGGAGATGAGCGCGGTCAGCTACCCGGACCGCATCGCCTTCATCCAGGACGAGGAGCGGGTGAGCTACGCCCGCATCAACGAGATGGCGAACCAGTTGGCCCTCTGGCTGCTCGACCAGGGGATCAAGGGGGGCGACCGCATCGTGATCCTCCTGGAGAACAGCCTCGAATACGTGGTGAGCTACTATGGAATTCTCAAGGCGGGAGCGGTGGCGGTCCCGCTCAACGTGGATGCCCGGGCGGAGAGCCTCGCCGAGGTGCTGACCGAGCTGAAACCGGCCGCCCTGGTGTCGGGCGCGAAGAGCGAGCAGCTCCTACACGACCTCGGTACCGCCGAATTCAAGATCCCCCTCATGCTGGTGAAGAGCCCGACCCGCCCCTGGGAGTCCACCGGGGTCCGGGTCTCCTCCTGGGACGAAATGATCCGCCGCGGCCGCCCGGAAAATCCCTCGCTTGCCGTCGCCCCCCATCACCTGGCAAGCATCATCTACACCTCGGGCTCCACCGGAAAGCCGAAAGGGGTCATGCTCACCCACCAGAACATCGTGGCCAACACCTCTTCCATCGTCCAGTACCTGCACCTCACCCAGAAGGACATCCAGATGGTGGTGCTCCCCTTCTTCTACGTCATGGGGAAGTCGCTGCTCAACACCCACTTCGCGGTGGGGGGGACGGTGGTGGTCAACAACAACTTCGCCTATCCCGCCTCGGTGATCCGGCAGATGGCCGAGGAGAAGGTGACCGGCTTCTCCGGGGTCCCGGCGACCTACGCCTACCTTCTGCACCGCTCACCGCTTTTGGCCTTCAGGGAGCGGCTCTCCTCGCTTCGCTACTGCACCCAGGCCGGCGGCCACATGTCGCGCCAGATCAAGGAGCAGCTTTTAGAGGCGCTTCCTCCCCACACCAAGCTCTACGTCATGTACGGCGCCACCGAGGCGGCGGCCCGGCTCACCTACGTGGAGCCTGAGCTTCTTCCCCACAAGATCGAGTCGATCGGCAGGGCCATTCCCGGGGTGACGATCCGGGTGCTGGACGAAAACGGGCGCGAGGTGGCGGCCGGGGAGCTCGGGGAGCTGGTCGCGTCGGGTCCCAACATCATGCTCGGGTACTGGAAGGATGCGGCGGCCACCGGGCGGGCGCTCGACCACCACGGCTACCATACCGGAGACCTCGGCTACCAGGACAACGACGGCTTTCTCTACGTGGTCGGCCGCAAGGACGACCTGGTGAAGTCCGGGGGGCACCGGATCGATCCCCAGGAGATCGAGGACGTGCTGATGGCGACCGGCCTGCTGCTGGAGGTGGCGGTGATGGGGGTGGACGACCCGCTCCTCGGGAAGAAGCTGGTGGCGGTGGCGGCTCCCCTGAACCGGGAGACCACGGCGAACCAGGTGCTCGCCTTCTGTCTCGGCAAGCTCCCCCGGCACAAGCTCCCGGCCGAGATCAGGATGGTGGAGGCGCTTCCCAAGTACGCGAGCAGCAAGATCGACCGTGCGCGGTGTCTCGCGCTTCTGGGGGGCGCGGAAGGCTCTCGGGAGACGGCGGGAAACCGGGGGTAGGGCGGCCCCCTGCCACGGCGCGGGATCCCCTCTCCACGGTAAGGGACGCTCGGGGTGAGGATGGGGGCCGGCGGTGGATGAAGAGGGCGTAAGTGAAGAGGGCGGTAGGACGGGGAGGGTTACTATGAGCGCTACGGGTGGGTTTTCGCGGGATGTGCTCCGGATCAATCCGGAGCTGGAGACGGAGAGGATCTGCCAAAGGATCCGGGAGCTTATGCTCTCCCGGGTCAAGAGGCGGGGGCTCGTGGTGGGGCTGTCGGGGGGGATCGACAGCAGCGTGACGGTTGCCCTCGCGGCCCGGGCGCTCGGGAAGGAGCGGGTCTTGGGCCTCGAGATGCCGGAGCGTCATTCGGCGGACGAGACGCTCATGCTGAGCGGACTCGTCGCCTCCTCGCTCGGGATCGAGACGGTCCGGGAAGACATCTCCGGCATCCTCGAAGCGGTCGGCTTCTACCGGCGCTACGACAAGGCGGTCAGGATGGTCCTTCCCGAGTACCGGGAGGGGTGGAAGTCCAAGATCGTCATCTCCGGGATCAGCGAAGGGGCGGGGATCAACGCCTTTCACCTGGTGGCCGAATCTCCGGAAGGGACGAGGATGCGGAAGCGGCTTCCCATCACCCCCTACCTGGAGATCGTGGCCGCCACCAACTTCAAGCAGCGGGTCCGCAAGATGCTCGAATACTACCACGCCGACCGTCTGCACTTCGCGGTGGCGGGGACCCCGAACCGCCTGGAATACGACCAGGGTTTCTTCGTGAAGCTCGGTGACGGCGCCGCCGACATCAAGCCGATCGCGCACCTGTACAAATCGCAGGTCTACCAGCTGGCCGCCTATCTCGGGGTCCCCGAGGAGATCCGGCGCAGAAAACCGACCACTGACACCTATTCGCTCGCCCAGGGGCAGGACGAGTTCTACTTCGCACTTCCCTACGAGAAGATGGATCTCTGTCTCTTCGCCCGCAACCACGGCATCCCGGCGGAGTGGGTGGCTCACTGCCTGGAGCTGACCGCGGCACAGGTGGAGATGGTCTACCGGGACATCGATACCAAGAGGACCACCACGCGCTATCTGCACCTCTCCCCGCTTTTGATCGAGCCGGTTTCACTGGACGACTAGGGCGAGGCGAGGGGCCGAAATTAAAGGAGGATGGAAATGAGTCTTAAGGAAGAGATTCGCAACTACATAGTGGAAAACTTCCTCTTCGGTGAGGAGGCGGGGCTCAAGGACGACAGCTCCTTCATCAAGGAGGGGATCGTCGATTCCACCGGGATCATGCAGCTGGTCTCTTACATCCAGGAACAGTACCGGATCTCGGTGGAGGACGAGGAGCTCACTCCCGAGAACCTGGACAGCATCCGGCGGGTGACCACCTTCGTGGAGGACAAGCTGCGGAGCTCGCCGGGGGCGCCCTAGGGGCGGGAGGCACCGGTGACCGCCGCGCTCGTGAAAAGGCTCCTGGGAAAGCTGGCGATGATCGCGCCGGGCGGGTACTCCCTGCGCCCGTGGCTCCATCGCAGGCGTGGGGTCCAGGTCGGGGAGAACGTCTGGATCAGCCAGTACGTCTACATCGACGAGATCCATCCCGAGAACATCGTGATCGAGGACGACGTCACCATCGGGCTGCGCTGCACCATCTTCGCCCATTTCTACCTGGGGGACCGCTACTCGGATGACGATGTGGGGAGGGTGGTGATCGGGAAGGGGGCCTTCATCGGCCCCAACTGCACCATATTGAACGGGGTGACGATAGGGGAGGGGGCGGTGGTGGTGGCGGGGAGCGTGGTGACCAGGAACGTGCCGCCGGGGGTGCTCTACGGGCCCCCTCCGCCGCTGCCGCTGGCTAAGATCACCCGGCCTCTTACCTGCGACGGGCAGGTGCAGTACGACAAGTTTCTCTTTGGGCTGAGGGAAATCCCCCCTGTCCCCCCTTCGCAAAGGGGGGGACGGTAGGGCGGAAAGCGGTGGCGGGGAGCGATGGAATCGCTCCCCGTTTTGCATTTTGTGGACCTCGTGGACGGGGTGGACTTGGGTGGACGGGTTTAGTCGTAGGTCTTGCGGAGCAGGTGGAAGAGGACGGCCAGTACCAGGGCTACGGCTACGGCGATGGCTCCGGTCACCTTCCGGCCGGCCCGCTGGTCCTCGATCCCTTTCAGCTGCTTGTCGATTTTGCCGAGCTCGGCGTTGATCTGGGTCGACTCGCTCTTCACCCGGTTCACATCCTGGTCGTGGAACAGGGTGTGGAACCGGTTTCGCTGGGCGAACAGGGCCTTGCCCATGGTCTCGGTGTCGACTCCCACCGCGGTCAGCGCGCCGATCCGGCGGTCGATCTGCACGATGTATCCCTCGGTCTGCTGCATGGCGGCCTTGATGGCGGCGGCCCGCTCGAAGGTGTGACATTGGGTGCAGGTCTTTTCGTTGATGAGGTCGAGGGACGCCTTCAACACCTTGTGGTTGCTGTGGCAGGTGACGCAGTGCGGTCCGCCTTTGCCGAGCATCTTGCCGTGCGCGCTGGCCAGGTAGTCTTTCATGACCCCCACGTGGCAGCGGCCGCAGAAGGCGGGAATGTTCTCTTCCTTGGGAGCTCCCAAAAAGCCGCGGGAACGATTCATGGCATCGGCCGCGTTCTTGGGATCGCCGCCGTGGCAGCTGTTGCAGGAGATCCCGTTCTCGGCGTGGATGCTCTGCTTCCAGAGGGCCACCGGTGCCCCCAGCCGGTCGGGGAGGGAGGAGTGGCACTGGATGCAGACAGTCTCCGGCGTCGGGGGAGGGGTGGGGGCGGTCTCGGCCCGGACCCCGGCGGGGTAGGCGGTGACGGCAAGGAGCCCGGTCAGGGCGGCGGCGAAGAGGGCCGGTTTGAGTTTGCGTAGTTTCCGGATCATGAGTAGTGCCCCCATATGGTTAGTCCGAACCAGAGCAGGATGCCGGCGATCACGCAGGCGAGGAAGATCGGGCGCCTGAAGGGGTCTCTCTCGCGGCTGCGGTCGATGAACGGCAAGAGCGCCAGGAACGTCCCGGCCGCCGCCTGGATGGAGATCCCCAGCAGCTCGCTCGGGAAGATCTTCAGGGTCTGGTAGTTGGCCAGGAAGTACCACTCCGGCTTGATGTGGGCCGGGGTCTTGAAGGCGTTGGCCGGCACGAAGGAGTCTGCGGTGAAGAGAAGGTTGGGGGCGAAGAAGACCACCGCCAGGAAGAGCGCGAAGTAGATCGAGATGGAGCTCAGATCGGTCAGCGCGTAGTTCGGGAGAAACGGGATCCCCCCCGGATGGCTCTCGTGGCGGTAGACGTCGCCCGGCCAGGTCTTCGCCTCTCCCTTGGCACCGAAGGGGGGCGTTGAGATCCCCGTCCGCTTCAGTACGAACAGGTGCAGGCCGATCAGGGCGACGATCACCGCCGGGATGACCGCCACGTGGAGCGCGAAGAAGCGCCCCAGGGTGGGCGGCCCGACGAGCTTTCCTCCCCGCAGGAACTCGACCATGTAGGGGCCGATCACCGGTATCGCTGAGGCCGAGTTCGTTGCCACCGTGGTGGCCCAGAAGGAGAGCTGGCTCCAGGGGAGGAGATACCCGGTCAAGGAGATCGCCTGCACCAGCGCGAAGATGGTGAAGCCGGTCAGCCAGTTGAGCTCGCGGGGGCTCTTGTAGCTCCCCATGAACAGGGTGGAGAGCATGTGCAAAAAGAGCACGGCCACCATCATGTTGGAGCCGACCGCGTGGCAGAGCCGGATCAGCCAGCCGTACGGAAGCTCGTTCATGATGTAGGAGACGCTCTTGAACGCCTTGTCGGCGTCCGGCACGTAGTAGACCAGAAGAAGCATCCCGGTCACCACCTGCAGGGCGAAGATCACCAGCAGCACGCTCCCCAGCGAGTACCACTCGTTGATGTTGCGCGGCAAAAGATAGCCGGTCAGTTCCTGTTTCACGACCTCCCGTGCGCCTATGCGCAGGTCGATCCAGTCGTACACCCGTTTTAAAAGGGGCATGTAACCTCCAAATCCTTCAGGATGGTGCGTTGAATTGGCTTTCGGCAGATCAGCCGACGGTGATTTTCCCCTCCGCCACGGCGACCGGGAGCTTGGCCAGCGGCTTGGGGGGCGGACCGGAGATGACGGTCCCGTCGGGGGTGTAGCGTCCGGCATGGCAGGGGCAGAGGAAATCCTGCTGGTCCTTTTCCCATTGGACGATGCAGCCTAGGTGGGTGCATACCGCGGAGAGGGCGATGAGCTGCCCCGCCTTGGTTCTCACCACCACGGCGGAGGAGCCTGCATACTGGAAGAACTTGGCTTCCCCCTCGGGAACGTCGGTTTCGGCGAAGACCACCTTTTCCGTTCCGGTTTCCCCGGCCTTGGGCGCCAGGTAGCGGAACACCGGATAGGCGACGCCTCCCGCGGCGACCACCGCGGCCCCGGCTGCGCAGACCCCGAGGAATTTTCTCCTGCTCTCGTTCTCCATATCTCCTCCCGGTATAGTCTCAAGGTTCCGCAAAAGTATAAATGGGTTCGCAATGATTTCAACCCGATAGACAAGTTTTTCGCCGCAGGTCCCGGGAGAGTTCCTGGCAAGTTCAGAGCTGGCAATGGAAATTCCGGGATTGTTATAGAATATCGGTCGCGACTTGTTGTTACTGAAGCGCCGAAAAGGTATGAGAGTAAAATGTACCGCGGCGACCAGAGGCAGGTATCGTTTCCCGGTAAGGATTCGGCTTTACCTGAAGCACCGATTTGGATATCTTGGCGGCTTAGCCAACTACCATTGCGCCGGATCCCGGCCCGGCCATAGATCCATCCGTCCCTTTCCGGGCGGCATGTCTTCTTCAAAGGAGCCCACATGGAAACCTATTACGATCCCAAGGACCTCGGAAAATTCTCCGAAATCGGCAAGGACGCCCCGGAACTGGCGGCCAAGTTCTTCGACTACTACGGAGCGGTGTTCGCGGAAGGGGAGCTGACCGAGCGGGAAAAGGCGCTCATCGCGCTGGCGGTGGCCCACGCGGTGCAGTGTCCGTACTGCATCGACGCCTACACGCGGGCCTGCCTCGAGAAGGGATCGAACCTGGGCGAGATGACCGAGGCGGTCCACGTGGTGAATGCCATCCGGGGGGGCGCCTCGCTGGTACACGGCGTCCAGATGCGCAAGATCGCCGAAAAGCTGTCGCTGTAGGGGGCGAAACGGATGACCGACGCCGAAAAACGATCCGCGGTGGAACCGTTCCAGGAGGCCCTGAAGCGTAACGGCCTCCAGCTCACCCGCGAGCCGACCCGCACGCTGCAGGTCAACGCCGGCCTCGCCTGCGGGCTGTCGTGCGGCCACTGCCACCTGGAGGCCGGGCCGGACCGCCGCGAGGTGATGAAGCGGGAGACCATGGAGGAGGTGGTGGCCTGCGCCCGGCGGTTTTCCTTCGCCGGTATCGACATCACCGGAGGCTCGCCGGAGCTGGTCCCCGGCCTCGACTACCTAGTCTCCTCCCTGGCCCCCCTGACCCCGCTCCTCATCGTCCGGAGTAACCTCCTCGACCTGGAGCGGGCGCCTGAGCTCGTCGAGCTTTACCGGGAGATGAAGGTGGTGCTGGTTGCCTCCCTTCCCGCCTCCAACGCCTCGCAGACCGATGCGCAACGCGGAGCCGGGGTGTGGGAGAGAAGCCTGGCGGCACTGAAAAGGCTCAATGCCCTGGGGTACGGGGTGGAGGGGAGCGGGCTGGAGCTCGACCTGGTTTCCAACCCGGCGGGGGCCTTCCTGCCGGCCCCGCAGGGGGGGGCGGAGAAGAAGTTCCGCGCCGATCTCGCCCGCAAGGCCGGGGTCTCGTTCAACTCGCTCTACACCTTCGCCAACGTCCCCCTGGGGCGCTTCCGCGGCTTTCTCGAGCGCTCCGGCAACCTCGACGGCTACCTTTCCCGTCTTAGCGAGGGATTCAACCCCTGCACGGTGGGAGGACTGATGTGCCGCAGCCAGATCTGCGTCGACTGGCGGGGGCGGCTCTACGACTGCGATTTCAACCTGGCGGCCGGGCTTCCCCACGGCGGGGCGGCGGGTTCCATCTCCGAGCTCGCCGAGCTGCCGCTGCCGGGGACCCCGATCCCGGTAGGCGACCACTGCTACGCCTGTACGGTCGGCTCCGGCTTCACCTGAGGCGGCAGCATCGTGGCCAGTTAGGCCACCTCATCGCTTCTTCTCCTTTTCCTTCTCGTGCCTCGTGGGAACCCTGGTTTCCTCGCCGGGGCGGTACCGTTTCCCCTGGTAGTGCTCCTTATCCTTAAAGTACTTTTTGAATTCCCTGTTTCTCAGCTCGTGAATTTTGGAGAGGCTTTGCCTGCGGATCTCGGGGGGGAGGCGGCTGGCCGGGGTGGCGAGCCAGGGCCCTTGCCAGGAGCGGGCGCGGTACCAGGTCCCGCCGGTCAGCAGGTAGTATTCCTTCGGGAGGTAGAAGAGCTCGTAAGGGACCGCCACCGCCACCCCGAACCCGAGGCCGGGAGGGAAAAGGAACTCGGGGGGCTCACGGAGGGTGATCGGCTGTTCCGGGTGCTTGGCTTGCGTTTCCGGAAGGGGAGCCGGCGGAGGCGGTGCGGGCTGGGGCGGCGGCGCATCCACCGCATGTTTCTTATAGTAATCGTCGTAGCTTTGATAGGGATAGTAGGTGCCGCCGGCGTGCAGCGGCAGGGGAAGGGCCAGGGTCAAGGCGGCAGCGGCGGCGAAGCGGGCCAGGTTTTTCATCGCACCCCCGGGTTAGGTCTCGTCTGCGTGCAGGAACCAATGGTCCAGGACCAGGTGGCGGGTCAGCCAGCCGTTGGACAGGATGGCGGCCGCCGCCAGTTTCCTGAGGGTGGCCGGTGCCGAAGGGGCGTCCGCGCGGTGGGCCCCGAAGCGCTTTTTGAGCGAGTCCCGGTACGGCTCCAGCCGCTCCCGGCGGTAGTCGCCGGCCGCCTCCAGGATGGTGCGGGCTGCCATCCTCCCGCTCTCCACCGCCGGCAGGATCCCCTCTCCGCTTTGGGGCGAGGAGACCCCGGCGGCGTCTCCGACCAGGAGGGCACCGTCGGCCACCACGTCGCGTCCTCCCGTCCTGCGGTAGGGGAGATAGGCATGCCCCTTGAGATGGGGAGTCAGGTCGAGCGGGATGTCCCCCCGCAGCTGCAGGTGCGCGCAGAAGTCCTGGGTCTGGACCCGCACGCCGCTGCCGGGATAGATCCCGAACCCCACGTTGAGGTAGCACCCCTTGCGGAAGAGCCATCCGTAGCCGGACAGGTCGGGGGTGAAATGGAGCTCCACGCAGCCGGGGGGAAGAAACGATACCGAGAGCTCCCTTTCGGGGAGCCGGAACTCCGCTACCATGGCGAGGATGGCCGATTCCCGGCCCGGTGCCGCTCCCATGAAGGCCGCCACCGGACAGTGATGACCTCCCGCCCCGACGATGACGGCCGCCTCGATGCGGTCGTTGATGAGCCAGCCGTTCGCCGTCCTGACGATCTTGGCCGCCGCTTCCCCGAGCAGGGTGGGGCAGCCGGCGGCCTGCAGCAGGTAGTGATCGAACTCGCTGCGCAGGATGCCGTAACTGACCGTGTGGGCAAAATCGGTCACCACCTCGTCGCGGTACATGAGGCCGGTCCGAAACTCGCGGATCGGCTGCAGGAGCCGTTCGCTGCCGTAGACGGCGGGATCGATCCCCAGCAGGGCCAGCACCTCGGGCGTGATCCATCCCGCACACGGCTTGTCGCGGGGGAAACGCTCCCGGTCCATGACCAGCACCGGCACCCCCTCGCTGGCGAGGAAGCGGGCGCAGCTGGAGCCGGCCGGCCCCCCTCCGATGACGAGGACCTCACAGCGCTGCATCGTTACCACCGCAATTGGCGAGATGATCGCGGGTCCAGGGGACCCGGTTGTTGCCGCGCCGGGTGAAAAGGAGCTGGAAGAGCTGCAAGGATCCGGTGGTGAACCCGGCGATGGAGCCCGAGAGGTAGAGCCGCCAGGCACGGACGAAACTCTCGTCGAAGAGCGCGGCGACCTGCTCTTCGTGCCGCTCGAAGCGCTCCAGCCAGTGCTCGAGGGTGCGGGCGTAGTGCAGCCGGAGGTTCTCGACGTCGATCACCGAGAATCCCGACGGCTCGAAGATGTCCATCATCTCCCGTATGGTCGGGGGATAGCTCCCGGGAAAGATCCTCTTGTCGATCCAGTCGGTCATCGGCTCCGGCACGTCCTGGCCGATGGAGTGGATGAGGCCGAAGCCGCGGCCGGTGAGGGTGCGGTCGATCACCTGGCCGAGGCTGCGGTAGTTGGTGGGGCCGACGTGCTCGAGCATGCCGACCGAGAGGAATACGTCGCATTCCCCGGTGATGTTGCGGTAATCGTCCTCGATGTATTCGACCCCCTCGATCCCCTCGATCCCCTCCTTTTCCGCCTGCTTCCGGGCATAGGCGACCTGCTCCCTGGAGATATTGAAGGCCCTCACCCGGGCGCCGTAGTGCTTGGCGAGGTAGCGGGCGAGCCCTCCCCAGCCGCATCCCGCCTCGATCACCCGTTCCCCGCCGCGAAGGCCCACCTTGCGGCAGATGAGCTCCATCTTGGCGCGCTGGGCCGCCTCCAGGGAAAGCCCGGGGCGCGGGAAATAGGCGCAGGTGTAGAGCATCTCGTCGTCCAGCCAGAGCCGGTAGAATTCGTTCCCCAGGTCGTAGTGGTGGTGGATGTTGTCGCGGGACTGGGAGAGCGAGTTGATGGTCCCGCGCTGGCGGCGGCCGGTGGAACGGCGGCGCACGTCGCCGGGGCGGGATGCCGCGCGGTTGACCGCCTCCAGGAAGGGGACCAGGCCACCCTCGACCTCTATGTTTCCTGCCGCGTAGTCATCCCCGAAGTAGAGGGTGGGGTTGAGCATGAGCCTGAACAGCGTCCAGCGGTTGTTGACGACCAGGCGGGGGCCGGAACCGGTGACGATCTCCCCGTCGTCCCACAAGGCGGCCCTGATGGCCGGCTGACCCATTCCCCGTAGCAGCGCCTTCAGGAGCCAGCGGTCCCATTCCATTACCGGTCCCGAACTGCGGCTCCTGGTCGAGAAGAGAGATGGGGGGCAGACACCGCAAACCTTCGAAACGTCCATAATGGCCCTCGTGTCCTTGTCCCGCAGGGGGGGGCAGGCTGTGCCGGAGCGGATTCCGGCGGGAAATCCGTGGCATGAACGCACAGATAGATTCCCGCGGCTGGCGGTTTCCGCAGCCCGGTAAAATCAGGGGTTGTCATAGCTTGTTGAGAGTATGCTAATTATTTTGTTTTTAAATTGGCAAATGTCAAGCCGCACGTCTCCATTCTCCGCACGCGAGCTGACCGCCTTCCTTGCCGATAATCACTCTCACGTTGTCCTATGACAGTGGCGATCCCGGTATCGATCAGGGAACGGAGCTGCTTTTGCCGCTCCTTCCGCGGGAGGACAAAAGCCCGGACCGCACACTCATTGGCTGTCGGCGGTTGTCAGTCGATGCATCCTGTGCTATGTTCCGCCGAACTTCACCACTAAGGCCAATGCATGTCTCTGTCAGGTCACCAGCCGAATTCCTTCGCGAGATTCAGAAACGGTTCCCGCTGCTACTTCCGGCTGTCTCTCCTGTGCCTTTTCTGTCTTTGCCTCGCTCTTCTCGCACCTCTGAATGCCCATGGCTTTTCGCCCCCCCGTTTCCCGCTGACGGCTTCCCCTTCCGATACCGTTTCCCTCGCCGGGCATCTCGAGGCGGTCACCGACCCGGCGGGGCGGCTCACCCTGGCCGATGTGCTAAGCGACGCCACCACCCGGCGCTTCCGCCCCGAGCCCGGGTTCCTCAACCGGGGATACACCGACGAGACCAGCTGGGTCCGCTTCGCCATCTCCCCGGGGAGCTCCGGGCAAAGCGACTGGATGCTCTATCTCGGCCCCGCCTTCCTCGACCACCTCACCGTCTACGTGCAGGAAGGGGCCGACCCCGCGCTTCCCTCTTCCTACCGCGAAGAGCTGCTGGGGGACCACCACCCCGCGGCGGGGCGCCAGGTGGTACACTCCGGCTTCGTGGTGCCGCTCAGGCTTGCCGGCGGCACGCCGCGGATGGTCTACCTCCGGATCCGGACCACCAGCAGTCACAACCTGAAGGGATGGGTCTGCTCCCCGCAAAGGTTTCTCACCTGGTCGGACCGCAACGCCCTCTTCAACGGCGCCTTCTTCGGGATCTCGGTGGTGATGTCGCTCATCAACGCCATCTACGGCTTGAGGCTGCGCAAGCCGCTCTACGGCTATTACGCCTGCTTTTTGCTGGCGGTCTCCAGCAGCTATCTCGGCGTCGAGGGGCTGCTCCCCTTGCTGTGGCCGGGCGGCGCCCACCTGGTCGCCGACTATCTCACCGGCTACGGGCTGGGGCTCGCCTTCAGTTTCTTTGCCCTCTTCGCCGGCCGCCTCTTCGATACCAGGGTGAATCGCCCCCTCACCCATGCCTACTTCCGTTTTACGGTGGTGCTGGGGCTCGCTACCATCCCGGCGGTTCCCCTCGAGTGGTACAACCGGCTCGCTCCGGTGGTGATCGGCAACGGCCTCTTCTTCATCGGCTACCTCAACTGGCTGGCCGTCGGCCTTTGCCGCAAGAGGGTGGTGGAGGGAGCGCTTTTCCTCACCGCCTTCCTCGCCTCCAGCATCGGCGCGGTGACCGTACTGCTCCGCCTGGTCGGCCTGGTGCCGGTCAACTGGTTCACCATCTATTCGCTGGAAGTGGGCGCCGTGGTGAGCATGGTGCTGATGACCCTGGCCCTGGTGGAGCGGGTGAGGGCGGCGGAGGAGAAGGCGCTTACCGCCAGCCGCCAGGCCGAGCAGCGTGCCGCTGAACTCGCCAAGGATATGACCGTGGAGCTGGTCAGGAAGGGGAGGGAGCTGGAGATCGCCCTGGAGATGGAGCGGGAGGCCTCCCAGTGCCAGTCCCGCTTCGTCGACATGATCTCCCACGAGTACCGGACCCCGCTTGCCATCATCCGGGCCAACCTGGACATCATGGAGATGCTGTCGGCGGATACCGGTTCCCCCTTTTCCCGCAACCTCGTCAAGATGAAGCGCGCCGTCGCCAGGCTCATCGAGGTGCTGGAGGTCTCGCTGGGGCGCGGGCAGAGCGGTACCGTAGGGCGCGACCCCGGCCACGAGAGCATACCGGTGGAGTCGTTCGTCCCGGCCCTGGTGACCGAGATGGGGGAGCTTTGGGGGGAGGGGAGGATCGTCCTGGAGAAGGTCGAGGGGGGCGGGCGGCTGACCGGCGATCCCCTGTTGATCAAGACCGCCATCCTCAACCTGGTGGACAACGCCCTGAAGTATTCTCCCGACCGGGAACCGGTGCGGATCTCGCTCCGGTGCCAGGGAGGGGAGGCCACCTTGCGGGTGACCGACCGGGGACGGGGGATCGCCGCCGAGGAGTTGGAACGGGTCTTCGAGCGCCATTACCGGGGAGCAGGCAGCGCAGACGTCACCGGCGCCGGTGTGGGGCTCAGCCTGGTGCTCAGGATCGTCGAACAGTACGGGGGGAGCGTGTCGCTCGACAGTCCCCCCGAAGGTGGAACGGTGGCCACCGTGCGGCTGCCGGTAGAAAGCGTGGAGGTTTTTGGGTGAGGAAGTACAAGGGACGGGTGATCGTCGTGGAGGACAACGGGGACCTGCGGGACAGCCTGGTGGAGTGCCTGGAAATGCTGGGCCACGAGGTGACCGGGGTGGGGAGCGCGCTGGAATTCTACCGCGAGCTGGCGGAAAACGCGTACACCATTGCGGTGGTGGACCTGGGGCTCCCGGACCGCTGCGGCCTGGAGCTGGTGGAGCATATACGGAAGAGCAGCGCGATGGGGGTCATCATCCTTACCGCCCGTACCGGCACCGAGGACCGGGTCCGCGGCTACAACAGCGGGGCCGATCTCTACATGCTGAAGCCGGTCGACTGCCGGGAGCTTTCCGGGGCGATCAACAACCTTTCCATCCGGCTGGGGCACGGCCTGCAGGCGGAGCCCGACGAAAAGCAGCCGTGGCGTCTCGTGCGGGAACATTGGCAACTGGTGGCACCGGGAGGTTCCGCGATCGGCCTGACCGGGAAGGAGATGAAGTTCATCGCCTGCCTGGCCGA
The DNA here is from genome assembly GCF_023652955.1 of Geomonas sp. Red32. Taxonomy (GTDB): domain Bacteria; phylum Desulfobacterota; class Desulfuromonadia; order Geobacterales; family Geobacteraceae; genus Geomonas. The sequence continues at coordinate 377,349 of NZ_JAKLOY010000003.1, forward strand.
TGCCCCGGGCGAGCCGGTGGCCAGGGAGCGTATCCTCGCGGCGCTCGGCTACCGGGACGACCAGTACGCGAGCCGCGCCCTCGATTCGCTGGTCCGCAGACTGAGACGCAAGATCGAGGAGGAGGCCCATCTCCCCTCGCCGTTGAAAACCGTCCATGGCGTCGGCTACTGCTTCGCCGCAAGCCTCGGCGCCGCCTGAGAAGGGCAGGGGGGAGGCTGGCTCCGTCAGGTGCCTGTCCCCCTCTCCGCCGCTACTCCCCCATCCGCCGCACTACTCCCCCGGCCCCGCTACTCCCGACCTGCCGCTACTCCCCACCTGCCGCTACTCCCCACCTGCCGCTCCCGCAATCCGGCTCTCCTATTTTTCACCCCTTAGAAATTCCTCCATTACCCCATGAGCGGTGATGGATTGGGCAAGGTTCGCCAATGCCTCCTCGTCGAAGTGTGTCCGCATCTGGTTGGGGTTCGGGTGGATGAGGGAGAGGGGGAAAAAGACACTTTTTCCAGAACCCGGAATGAAATGCCTTAACCGGTTGGAATCGCACAGGATTACCCGAAATATCATCACCTCTCGCCGATGTGCCGTCGGAGCGGGAGCACATGGTGGGATAACGGATATTTACCCGGAATTGCAGCGTAATTTGTTGTCGGCAAGAGGTCGGCATGTCCATGCTCGGCCCCGTCCAGGACGGTCAAAACGGGTACAGCTTTCAGTTGCCTGCGAGGGGGGCTGGTAGACTTCCGGCATGCCTACCCTCGCTCGCCTAGACCAGGTCGAACTTCTCCAGCACGTCATCGTCAAAGCCGTCCCGGGCCAACTGCTCTTCGAGGACGATACCGACCGTGACCTCTTCCTCAGGGCGCTGGAACCTCTCCTCATTCCCCCTCCCGATTAAGCTGATTAGTCATCATCTTCCGCTAAGCTCTTGCCGGCTCACCCCCCTTTGATCATCGCTAATCAGGTTAATTAATCGTTTTGACAACAAAGATTAATCTCTATATAGTCCTTTTCACCTAACCTTAGCCCGCTCGCTTAGCCGCCCCGACGAGGGGCGATAGGCGGGTCCGCAACCGCGAAGGAGAGCCAATGCTTAAAAATATGAAAGCGTATGGGCATCTGAAACCGGGGCAAAGAGGGACAAAGAGGTTGGTGACGAAGTTTGGATCAGCGCTCCTTTGCGTGCGGTACCGCTACGATGAGCAGACGGATGAAAACGTGACGACGGCTGAAATCGTGGTTGAACGGAGGCCGCGGAAACGTACGTTTCGCCATCACGATACCGATATAGTTCAGGTAGCCGTCGCCTTCACCGAGAAGAACCTGCGTGACAAATTAAAAGCCGCCGGAGGGCGTTGGGCCCCGGAGCGCAAGGTATGGCAGGTACAGTTTGGCGAGATAAAGTCCGATCCCGACCTGACGTCACGAATCATACAAGAATCAGAGTGAGTTGACGTCTCACCCGACTTACCTATATAAGTGACCACGCAGTCACCAATATACGATGCAAGTAACCGATATAGGTGACAAGTCACCTATATACGGATACTGATCAACATATTGTTGGATAGGATGAAGAATGAGTCCAAGTCAAGTGACCTAGCCACAAAAAGGCAAAAAATACGCAAAAAAGATCGAAATCCTGTGGGTTAACGGCAAGGACCGATCAGGTTCCAGCCGAAAAATGAAATGGACACAGTGAATGTCCGGCCAACATGAAACGAACAAGATCCGAAGATGAGGCTAGCCCTTAACCTACAGCAGAGTCAGCGAGTCGATCTTATAGTCATAAGCCGATGATAAGGAAGTTTAAATGACAAGCACAATGTATGCGGGTATCTTTTGCATAGCGTTTACATTTTTCGGAATAATACTCTTTGTACTAGCTCGATGGTCTCGACGTCAAAATACCCAGTTGCAAGCATCTGGAAAGGATGATCGAGAGGGTGCCTTAAAGGAGGCAGCCTCCAGCGGTCAGCCACCTGATATGAAAATATTGTATTGCGGCTCAATGTCCAAACCGGTTGCCTTCGTGGGCAAATTACTGGCATTAATTGCTATTATCATGTTTGCTATATTCATAGTTTATGCGGCTCTTCTCAGTAAGAAGCTCTTTTTTTAGGAAGTGAACGGAAGACGACGGGGCCAGCTATTGATGTAGTGGTAACTTGGAAGATAAGAGCCCAACAAAATGGGTGGACGCGGTCTCGCGGTAGGTAATAGCGGAAGAGAGCTGAAGATAGTTGAGCGCTTCGCCGGTCACCCAAACGTTGGAAGAGAAGAAAAATGATTATTTGCGGAAGTGTTAGATTTACTGAGACAAAAATTGAAGAACTTGATGATGGTCAAGTGATGATCTCAATTCCTAAGAACGAGATATCCTCACTGCAATTATCATACGGCCAAACTGTCGAAAAACCTAAAACACAACTCCTAGCTGGATCATTACTAATTATCATGGGGTTCTTTATCGGGTTGTGGCCACTGCTTGGTTATCTTTCAGAGTCCCATCCCAAAGGTGGCGCATTTGGTGCCATAATTGGATCAGCTTTAACGTTATTTGTATTTGGATTTTATTTGATAAAACCAATTTTCAGTAAAGGCTACTACATACTTATTGTGACTAATCATGGAAGCAGGAAGGTAAATATTGGAAACTGCACTCCAACAGAAGTTGTGACAGCCGGAAAGAACCTTGGATACCAAATCGAGAACGTCTCGAACCCATGACCGATACAGCCCCGAAGGGAGTACGGACCTTTAATGTGACGCGACTTCCAACCAACGGGTAGACACGGTCTCCGCTTGGTGGGTATATGCTTCGGGAGTCGGTAAGAGTAGGAGCGCTCCGCCGGTCACCCTCGCGTTGTACGCGATGAGAATGGACCCCAAAAAGCCAATCAGGACTAAGCAAGACAAACCCAAGGCGGATGAAATCAGCGCCGGCATGGAACTGCGGTCGAACATTGGAAGGTCGGTCGACATGGAAGCATTGAGGAGGCCTCTCGCTTTTAATCATTTCCTCACCGTAGGAAGTTCTATAAGGGTAGGAGCAACAAACCGTACAGGAAGACAAAGATGCTATTGATCAAGGTTATTTACTGGCTGTACCTGGCGGTGTTTGTTGGCCTCCCTGTTTGTGTTGTCATTACTTGCATCCTGTGGAAAAAACGCGCAATCAATTTGTCGCCCGTCAGGTGTCCAAGTTGTGGTTGCCCGATGAAATCTTTTCGGGTACCGAAAAACCTGAGGCAGGCTCTTTGGGGAGGCGGAACATGCTCTTCCTGTGGGAGCGAAATGGACAAGTGGGGCAAGTTGATTGAACGGTAGTCCTGACGATTGAAGATGTTGCCTAAGAGCGGCAACTCTGGATGGGTACCTTGGGACAAAATGGCACAACCAAGCGGGTAGACCAGGACTCCGCGGCCGGTGAAAGCTGGTAGAAGCTGGCATGAGCCAGACGCTCCGCCGGTCACCCCGCGCCGTTGGCAAGGAGAACGAAATGGGAACATGGGGCATGAAAACCTTCGAGAACGACGAGGCGCTCGACTGGGCCAATGATCTCGAAAGCACAAAGGATGAGGTCCTGCTGGAATCCTCGCTGTCGCCGGCCGAAGTCGATAATTACTACCTGGATGCCTCGGATTGTGTCCGCGTGCTCTGTGCGGCTGAAGTCATCGCAGGTGTCGTTGGGCGACCGCGATCTTCCCTACCTGATAACGTATCATTATGGGTTACCAAACACACGAATACGAAAATTAAGCCGTTGGTTCCGTTGGCTATCGCAAAAGTTGAGCGTGTGCTTGCAAAGGATAGCGAACTCGACGAGTTGTGGGCTGAGAATCAGCAGGACTATTCGACATGGCGAAAGGATGTTACTGAATTGCTGGAACTTCTCAAGTCGCTTTCGCAAGATGGAGAGAAACCGCAGCGGCCTTGGTGGCGATTCTGGTGAAACAGACCCGCCTGGGGACGTTGAACGACCGTGATGGGGACCGGTATTGATAAATTGACAACTGTGGCTGTGAAACTCGGCTGATTAGTGCATTGAGCTTGAGGATGTCGATGAATGCTGGTGAGGGCCGATTCAGTCGACGGAAGCAGGTAGAAGGCCGAGATGAGCCAAGAGAGTTGATGAACGGCGATCGCCAACGAGGGAAGGCAGGAGCAGACTCCGCGGATGGTGAGAGTTGATGGAAGCCGATGATAGCTGGGCGCTCCGCTGCTCAGCCAGGTGTTGGCACAAAATAAGGAGAATGAAAAATGGGAGTGATGGACTTATTTTCTAAACGGCAAAAAAGAATTCGGGGACAGGTACCGGATGTGTACCAATATGAAGATATTCCAAACCCTTTGCGAGTTCAGATTGTTCATATTGTCAAGGATGCATTTGGTAAAGACAGGACAGGAAACGATTATCCAGAAAGTGCTTTTAAATTTATCCACGAATCATTGTGTCGTGAATATGGTGTATTCAAGTTACATGAATACCCAGATTCTGACTTCCAAGCAGTGTATGATTACTTTCTAAAATGTAAGGATTATGAGAAGGTTATAGATGTAATTGAATTATCATTTAAAATAATCAATACACATGTTCGTAGTGACGATTACAGGTGGAATTCGATCAGAAAGATAGAGGCTGATGATGCGATTAAAGAGTTAAATTTGCGCTTCAAAGAACATGGAGTTGGTTATCAATTTGAGTCAAATGAGATAATCCGCGTGGACTCTCAGTACCTCCACTCAGAAGCTGTAAAACCGACTTTAGAGTTGCTGGGGAGGGAGGATCGCTTTAAGGGAGCAAACGAGGAGTTTTTAAAAGCTCATGAACATTATCGGCATCAACGTTACAAAGAATGCCTTGTGGACTCGTTAAAAGCGCTGGAGAGCGTGATGAAATCCATTTGCCACAGTCAAAAATGGGCCTATAACCAGAATGACACCGCCAAGAAGCTGATAGACATCTTATTCCAAAAGGAGCTGATACCCGCTTATCTACAGGCTCAGTTTAGTAGCCTCAGAACACTGCTAGAAAGTGGTGTGCCGACTGTCCGCAATAAGCTTGGTGGACATGGACAAGGTGCGGCAACCATAACGGTAACAGAGTCTTTGGCAAGCTATGCATTACACCTTTCCGCCGCAAACATCCTTCTGCTTGCGCGACTGGAAAAGGAAAATTTCTGCTAACATCGCCTTACTTACTCGCTGATTAGGAGCAGTAGGTTGGAGAGGGGCAGAGGGGACGCTGGTAACTTATGTAACTTAAAAATGCGGCAGGCACGGAACAACTGATTCCAACCAATGGGTTGGACCGAACCCGACGGATCAACTTCCGCCGTTGTACGGGAAGGAATAAGAAGTGGCTATAACTGACAAGACGAGAAAGGTGCTTTGGGGACGGTCAGGTAACCTATGCGCGATTTGCCGACAAAGATTGGTCGTTGACGAGACCGAGTTAGATTCTGAGTCTGTTGTGGGCGATGAATGCCACATTATTTCTGGGGCACCAAACGGACCACGTCACGAGCCAACTTTTCCAGCAGATGAGATTGACGACATTTCAAACCTATTGCTGCTCTGCCGAGTCCACCATAAAATGGTCGACGACCAGTTTGAAACGTATTCAGCAGAACTATTACGAAATATCAAGGCAAGCCATGAAAAGTGGGTGGAGTCTAAACTAAAGGGCCAGGAAGAAATTGCACCCGTAAGGATACGACGGTTTAAAAACGAAATACCTACACATCTGCCAGCCGTCACATCTGGAAAAGACTTATTCAATCTGGCCTCAGATTGCCACGGCTCCTACCAGAACTACAGTGATGATCTATCCGACGAAGAAGTGGAAACAGTAGGCGGATTCCTGCAAAATTTACAAGATTGGATCGATATTTGTGGGGATTTACAACCTATCGATAAAGTCAGAGCAACCAAATCAATAGATGACGAAATAAAAGTGTTGAATACTATCGGCTTTGTTGTGTTCGCTGGTATTGAGATTCAGCGAATGGAGGGCGGGGTTGGTAATCCATCAACTTTTAAGGTGTTGCACATTTCGGTCATCAGGAGAACGGACCCAAGTATCATTTCTGTAAATGATGAAACAGGCAATTTAGGGGAAGGCGATGGGACCGGGGCCGGGTGTTAGTAGTGTGATAATTTGAAGAGAATAATTCCAACCAGTCGGGTGGACGCGGTCGGAGCTAGGTAGATGAAAGTTGAAGGGAGTGATGGGAGTTCGAGCCCTCCGCCGGTCACCCAATCGTTGAGCGGTCGGAAATTTGTCACGAGAGGTAATCGGAGTCATGAAAACCCAGTATTACACCGCATCGAGTCTTGATGGATTTATCGCCACTGAGGATGACTCCTTGGAGTGGCTGTTTCCCCTTGCAGATCTGAATGACTCCAGCTACCCCAATTTCATTGATGAGGTTGGCGCGCTGGCCATGGGGTCAGCCACTTACGAGTGGATCCTCCGCAATTCCGATAAGGTTGCGGCCGAGGCCGGATCCGTTTGGCCGTACTCTCAGCCTGTCTGGGTATTCACCAGTCGAGTACTCCCGGTACTAGAAGATTCAGAGATCAGGTTCGTGAAAGGCGATGTGCGCCAGGTTCACCATGAGATGCGCGTGGCCGCGGGGACAAAGAACATCTGGATTGTGGGGGGCGGAGATTTGGCGGGGCAGTTTCATGATGCAGGACTTCTGGATGAACTCATCATCCAAATTGGTTCAGTTACCCTAGGCAGAGGGAAGCAACTGTTTCCGCGCCGAGTTCTGAGTCCAATCCTGCGCCTTATTTCAGTTCGTCAGATGGGGGTCGGCATGGTTGAGCTTCGGTATGAGGTAGGCAAATAGCACCGCCTACCAAATCATTTAGCCGATGCGATGCTACAAGGGTAAGGGTGCGGGACTGGTCATTGAGAATTGATAACTTGGTGAGAAGGGATCGCAACCAGTAAGTTGGAGCGGCGGCCGCGCCGGTCAACTTCCAGCCGTTAGGAGAAATTATGAAAGAAATCTATCGAGATCTAAATTTAACGACCGTACGATACTACAAATCATTATTAGAAGATGAAGGTATCCCAGTCATCTTACGCAACGAGTATACGACAGCATCAGGAATCACAAGTATCCCCATTCCTGAGTTCTACCCGAATATCTCCGTTTTAAATGATGATGACTTCCAGAAGGCGTGGGAGATTCTGAACCAGGCTCAGATAAAGGCAAACAATTCAGATGTCGACATCATTTGCCCTCATTGTGGAGAACCTAACCCTGGCAATTTTGAGATCTGCTATTTATGCAATAAGCCGCTTCCAGAGCAAAGTGCCTAACCCTTCGCTGCAGTGGGACGAAAATTGTTAAGGTCAGCACTTCCATACCCAGAAGCTGTCGTCGCGTTATAGGATGTCCTGGATCAACCGCCGGTAGCGCCGCCGCGATTCAGGTGCCCTGGGGAAGCGGTTGCCATTTGGCGTATTGTGTGCGACAATTTGACGTGCATGCCGGGAGGAGACGATAATGGCTATCCAAAGAGCGGCCACAGCAAGGCCACGACACAACCCGAAAGAAGCCGCCAACGTCTTACATGCTTTGAACCCGTCGGATCCGATGGAGATCATCAAGGCAGTGAGGAGGGGGTTGCCGGGAAGCACCATCAAGTCGGTCGCCGAAGAGTGGCAACTGTCATTGAGTGAGCTCTATCCCCTTTTGCATCTTAAGGCGAGAACGGCGCAGAGACTGATAAACAGCGACAGGCTGGACTCAGATGTATCCGACCGCCTGGTACAAGTCATAAAGCTCCACAACAAGTGTCTTGACGTCTTTCAGGACCGCAACAAGGTGCTGCAATGGCTTAAGACTCCCAATTATTCCCTCGGCGATCAGACTCCTCTGAGCCTTCTCGACACCAGTGAAGGAGTCGAACTGGTCCACGCCGTGCTGATCAAGATCCAATACGGGATCTTCGCCTGATGGAACTCTTCAGGGTCTCATCCAGGGCGTTCGCTATGGATGTCACCGGGGAGGGTGCCCGAATTGCCGGAGGCAGGTGGAATCCCTCCGGCCGTCCTGCACTCTACACCGCCGAACATCCGTCACTTGCCATGCTCGAGATCCTGGCCCACTTGGACAGGTCCTGTGCGCCGCCCGATCTCCAATTGGCGACCATAACGTTACCCGGCAGCTGCACGATCTATTCCCCGTCCCTTGACGACCTACCTTCCGATTGGCAGGCGCGGCCGGCGCCGATGACGACGGTCCGGTTCGGCAAGAAATGGCTGGATGACGGTGTTGCCTCGATCCTGAAGGTCCCGTCGGTGATGACCCCTAACGGCATGGGATGGAATTTTATCCTCAACCCCCTTCACCCCGAGCTGGCTGGCAAAGTGACCGTTTCGCTCCTCGACTGGCCTTTGGACTCACGGGTCCTCCCCTGACCCCCTTTCAACTTTCGTAGCATCCATCGCCGCTTCCTTCTCCCCCAGACTTCTTAGCAGTGTCACGTGCTCGCGATGGTGAGGCGAGCGCCTCTTACGCCGGACGGGGGAGGACCGGTACGCCCATCTGCCAGAGTTCGGCAGCTACCTGCTCGGCGACCGTGGTGACGCTTCTGGCCACCTCCCGGGTCAGTTCCAGCCCCGTCCCTATCGATTGCGGCTCGATCCCGAGGAGGACCACCTTGGCGGGAAGCTCGCCCATCAGCCGGGCGGTGGCCAAGAGGTCCGATATCCCGAGCTGGTGGGGCGATATCTTCTGCTGAAAGAGTGCCGGTACTTCCTCCCCCTCGTAGCGGGAGACCGCCCCGGCGGGGAGGCCTCCCTTGACTACGTCCAGAAGGATAAGGGCATCCCTCCCCGACAGGTAGGAAAGAAGCTCGATGCCGCTGGTCCCCCCGTCCAGAACGTGGACGCCGGGGATGGGGAGGAACCTTCTCCCGAATTCCTCCACCACCCTCACTCCCGCACCCTCGTCCTGGAGAAGCAGGTTCCCTATCCCCATCACCAATACGTTCATTCCGGCACCTCACGCGCGGTGACCGTGATCGCTTCCGGGTGCTCCTTGTCCACGAGGTGAATCGCGCACGCGAGGCAGGGATCGAAGGAGTGAACGGTGCGGAGTACCTCCAGGGGCTTATCGGCCTGCGCGACCGGAGTCCCCCGAAGCGATGCCTCGTACGGCCCCGGCTGGTCCTTGGAGTTCCTCGGGCTCGCGTTCCAGGTGGAAGGAACCACCGCCTGGTAGTTCTTGATCTTCCCGTCTTCGATCACCACCCAGTGGGAGAGTACGCCGCGCGGTGCCTCGTGCATCCCCACGCCGCGGATCTCGCCTTTGGGGAACTCCGGCCTGTTGAAGGTGGCGGTATCCTTGCCGATGTTCTGGACCAGGAGCGTCCACTGTTTCTCCAGGGTCTCGTGCAAAACCGCCGCCCGGATGGCGCGGGCCGCGTGCCGCCCGATGGTGGAGTGGAGCGCGTCGAGGCCGACCCTGCTCCCGGCCAGGGAGCTCACGGTGGAGAGCGCCTTCTCGGCGTGTTTCTTGGTCGGCGCGTGCCCCGCCGCGTAGAGCGCCAGCACGTTGGCCAGGGGCCCCACCTGGGCAGGGGCGCCCCGGAAGGTCGGGGCCTTCACCCACGAGTACTTGCCGCGATCCTGGAAATCGGTGTAGTGCGGCTCCGTCTCCTCCTGCCACGGATGGCGGTCCCAGTCGCCTTGATACCAGGCGTGCTTGATGCTCTCGTTGACCCCCTCGGCGAAATACTTGTCGTGGAAGCCCGTGATCGGCTTGAACTGCCCGAGGGCCGCGTTGGGAAGGTATCCTCCGGGGAGCTCGAAGACGGTCCCCTTGGTGTCGATGGGGAACTCGGGGACGCTCAGGTAGTTCTTTATCCCTGCCCCGTAGCCGGTCCAGTCGCTGTAGAAGGCGCCGATGGCACAGACGTCGGGGAGATAGACGTTGTTGACGAAATCGCCCACCTCGTCGATCAGGCTCTTCACGTACAGAAGCCTTTCCACCGAGAGGGTGGAGGGGCTGTCGGTGTTGATCGGGTTGGCCACCCCGCCGACCGCCAGGTTCTGGATGTGCGGCGTCTTGGAGCCGAGGATGGAGATGATCATGTTGGCGCGCCGCTGCACCTCGAGCGCCTGGAGGTAATGGGTGCAGGCCAGGAGGTTCACCTCCGGGGAGAGCTTCATGGCCGGGTGTCCCCAGTACCCGTTGGCGAAGATGCCCAGCTGCCCGCTGGCCACGAACACCTTGAGCTTTTCCTGCGCCTTGGCGAGCTCCTGGACGCTGTTGAGGTGCCAGGAGGAGAGCCCCTGGCCGAGCGCGGCCGCCTTCTTCGGATCCCCCTTGAGGGCCGAGGTGACGTCCACCCAGTCGAGGGCCGAGAGGTGGTAGAAGTGGACGATATGGTCCTGGATGGCGTGGGCGGCGATCAGCATGTTCCGGATGTACTGGGCGTTTAACGGGATCTCCAGGTTGAGGGCGTTCTCCACCGCGCGCACGGAGGCGATGGCGTGTACGGTGGTGCAGACGCCGCAGATCCTTTGGGTGAAGAGCCACGCCTCGCGCGGGTCGCGCCCCTTGAGGATCACTTCGATGCCGCGCCACATCTGGCCGGAGGCCCAGGCGTCGGTAACCGTCCCGCCGCTTATCTCGCAATCCACCCTCAGATGCCCTTCTATCCTGGTAACCGGGTCGATCGTTATTCTCGTTGACATGGTTTCCCTCCTGCCGACAGTTCCCCCTCCTCTTGAGGGAGGGGGGTAGGGGGTGGGGTACGTTTTCACGCAAGTGCCGAAGCCGGCTTCCCCCCCACCCTGACCCTCCCCCTCAGGTGGGGAGGGAACTCGCCCTTAGCTCTCCCCTCGGGGGGAGCAACACTGCCCTTGCCCCTCTCGTCGGGGAGAGGGCGCCTCTTTAATGGTGCGTCTCCGGGAACAGGTTCAGGTACTTCGCACAGAGCTTGAAGCCGAGGATGGCGAAGGCGATCATCCCCATGGTCAAAAGGAGCTCCATGGCCGACGGGAAGTAGTCGGCCCCCATCCGGTTGGCGTAGCTGGACATCCCGAAGACTCCGACGTTCAGCCGGTTCAGGAGCACCCCCAGCACCACCAGGATGCTGGCGACGAAGATGGTGTCGAGGTTCTTGCGGCTCTCCTTCCGGACGAGAAGCACCACCGGGATCGCCACCCCCACCACGACTTCCAAAAGGTACAGCACCCCGAGTAAGCCGCTGGAGAGGAGGTACCCCACGCCGGGGCCGGTGAAGAGGTGGATGAGCTTCATGACCAGGTAGAGCGATCCCATCATGACCACGCCGCGGGCGAGCCCCTCCAAAACGTCCCGGGGCGGGTTGTGGTTGAACACCTTGCCGGTCAGGATGGTCTCGAAGCAGACCATGGCGAGCCCCATCATGATGGCCGAGACCAGGAACATGTAGGGGATGTAGTGCCCGTACCAAAGCGGCGAGAGCTTGCTCGGGGCGATCAGGTAGACGGCCCCCAGCGAGGACTGGTGCAACAGCGACAGCAGCACCCCGAAGAGGGCGATCCCCACCATGCAGCGGTTCACCCTCCCCATGGCGCGGCTCCACCCGAGCTTTTCGAAGACCATCGGGCTCGACTCGGTGCCGAGCGTGGTGGTGTAGAGGACCACGTGGATGGCGACGATGAACATGATCGAGTTCACCTGCCACATGACGAGCGGATGCCAGATGACGAAGGAGCGCCCGATGTCGAGGCAGATGGACATGGCGGCCAGAAGGTAGCCGAAGAAGGCGTTGAGGATGGCGGCGCGGGCGATGCACTTGTACTTCTTCATGTTGAGGATGTAGACCATGGCGGCGATGATGAATCCCCCGGCGGCCATGGCGACCCCCCCCAGGACGTCGAAGGAGATCCAGAGCCCCCACGGCCAGTAGTCGGTCATGTTGGTGGAGGCCCCGAGGCCAAAGGCGATCCGGTAGACGGCCACCGCGAAGGCGACCACGATCAGGGCGACCAAAAGACGCGTGAACGGGGTGTCCAGCTTGATCCCCAGGTGGCGGCTGTGGCTGTCGTCCAGGAGTCGGTTGATGGTCCCCCCGACCCTGGCCCCGGCGTATCTCGTGAAGTCAATCATGGCGCCCCTCCTTGTCCGAATGGTTCATCCGGCTGGTGATCTGATGGAGCGCGGTCCCCCCGAGGAAGACCCCGAGAAAGACCCAGGGGATCTTGGCGATGTAGGCCCAGGTCAGGTCGGGGAGGGCGGAGGAGGGGATGTCCTTGTTGAAGCCCAGGAGGTCGAAGGAGATCCCGGAGAGCATCAGGTTCTGGGTTCCCCCCGCCTCGGTCAGGCCGTAGACCCGGTCGGCGTAGGCGGCGGAAGGGCGCAGATTGGTGAACGTGGAGCCAAGGGTCTGGATCGGGTACTCATACATGGTCCCCGCCTTCATGGCGAAGCGCCTCTTCGCCTCCTCGCGCAGATCCCTCACCTTGCCGAAGATGGTGGCCCCGGTCGGGCAGGACTCCGCGCAGGCGGCGTACTTCCCCTCCTGGTAGCGGTGGCGGCAGAGCTGGCACTTCCTCACCTCGGGCCAGACCGCCCCCCATTCGTAGCGCGGGACGTTGAACGGGCAGCCGATCTGGCAGTAGCGGCAGCCGATGCAGCGGTACGCCTCGTAGTAGACGGTGCCGTCGTGGGGATCCTTGCGGAAGGCGCCGGCCGGACAGACCGAGACGCAGGCGGGGGTGATGCAGTGGAGGCACTGCTGCTTGAAGAAGGCGTGCCCGTTGACGGCGGCATCCTTCTGCAAGCCGGTGCCGTTTTTGTAGACCTTGATGACGCTCAGCGTGTTGCCGGTCAGATCCTGCGCCGCGTCCCAGACTCCCTCGTTCCCCTTGAGCCCGGAGGTCTCGTAGGGGGGCGTCATCGGGGCGTTCTTCTCGCTCTTCGTGCAGAGGAAGGAATCGGCGACCGCCGGAACCAGCCCCTCCTTGTACAGCGCCCCGCCCGGGACGCTGTTGGCCCTTTTGCAGTTCACCACGCAGGACTTGCAGCCGATGCAGAGCGTCGCGTCGTAGAGAAGGCCTACCGCCTCGGGGGGGAGCTCCTTGGACATCCGGGCCTGGGCGGCGGGCGCACCGGTGGCCAAAAGGACGCCGCTACCCGCGGCCCCCTTCAGGAAATTCCGTCTGCTGATGCTCATGGCTACACCTCCTTGCGGCCGTCACGGTCGGATCCTTCGGAAGGTGTCTCGGGGGGATGCTCGCGGTTCTTGCCGAGCCCGGTCAACAGCGCCGCGCCGGCGGCACCGGCCACGAGCCCCGCGGTCCCGGCGGCCATGGCCTTCAAGTTCCCCGGGACCCCCGGCTTGTTCGGGAAGGCCTCGCCGAAGAAGGTGGGAGGGGTGAAGTCGCGGATGGTGGCGAGCGTATGGAGCGGGGTGGTGAATCCTACCCCCGGCTCCGCGCAGCCGAAGCAGGGATGCCCGGTCCCGACCGGCCAGGCCCCGGCCCCCACGTCGCCGAACTGGACCTGGGGGCAGTTGCAGTGGGTCTCGGGCCCCTTGCAGCCGAGCTTGTAGAGGCAGCCCCCCTGGCGGTGCATCTCGTCGCCGAACTGCATGGCGAAACGCCCGGCGTCGAAGTGGGGGCGCCGCTCGCAGTTCTCGTGGATGAGGCGGGTGTAGGCGAACTTCGGCCGGCCGCGCTCGTCGAGCTCGGGGAGCTTCTTGTAGGTGAGGTAGTAGACCAGGGTGGAGAGGAGGTTATAGGGGGAAGGGGGGCAGCCGGGGATGGTCACCACCTTCTTGCCGGTGAGGATCTCCGGGATCCCCTTGGCCTGGGTCGGGTTCGGTGCGGCGGCCGCCACTCCTCCCCAGGAGGCGCAGGAGCCCATGGCGACGATGGCGGCGGCGTGGGGGGCGGTCTCGTTGAGGATGGAAAGCGCGGTCTTGCCGGCGATCTTGCAGTAGATGCCGTTGTCTTTGGTCGGCACCGCCCCGTCCACCACCAGGATGAAGTTCCCCTGGTTGGCCTTGATCGAGGCCTCCTTGGCCGCCTCCGCCTGATGCCCGGCGGCCGCCGCCAGGGTCTCGGAATAGTCGAGCGAGATGAGATCCAGGAGGAGGTGTTCAAGGGTGGGGTGGTTGGCCCGCAAAAGCGATTCGACGCAGCCGGTACACTCCTGGAAGGATAGCCAGATGACCGGCGGCCGCTTGACGGCGGCGATGGCTTCGGCGATCCGGGCTCCCGCCGTCAGGGGAAGCCCCATACTCACCGCCATCACCGAACAGAACTTCAGAAACTCCCTTCGCGAAACACCTGCTAGCTTCTGCCTGGCATACTCCGACTCTCCTTTCATGCTCCACCTCCTGGGGAAGATTGGCTGACGGACGTCATCGGTTCATCTGACAGACTGACATTATCTGTGTTTAACGCGCATAATTAGCTATAGCTAACTACCGCTTTAGTGAATGTCAATGCTTCTTCATCAAAATAAAATGCGTTCAGTCACGTTCGGGACGCGCTTCAGAGCGTGTGATATATTTGGGAGGTGACATAAAGTTACTTTCTGCGAACAGGTGATGACTGAAAATAAGCGGGTACAGTCAGTGGAAATTTTTTCAGACAGTGTTATTTTTTTATACATGGTCCTTCCTGTGGCCCCTGCCATTGTTGTGTCCTGACCTGGCCTACCGGCGAAAAACTACTTTAATTACGGTGGTCTCTAAATTGCAAACGTCGTTTGTACTAAGTCTGCGGTGTTCCATAATTGTTCCACGGTCAGCGCTTCTTGTGAGCCGCCAGACGGCTCCTGGTGCGGCTCCGCGGGCGGAGGGGTATCCCTGCGCCCACGGTTCGGCCTCCGGATCGCTGTAAAAAAAAATTTGCGGCGGGCATGCCCGGTGTCGGTTTTCCGGCAAAAAGTACGTGAGGGCCTCGTGCCGAAGAAATCACCCACCTCGACATCGTTTTCCTTCCCGATCGGTCTCCGCACCGCTGCGGTGATCCTGGCCCTGATGGTCCTGCCGCTGGCGGCGGTGGAGCTGACCGAGCAGGTCGAACGGGCTCCCCTGCGGGGGATCTTATTCCTCGTCTTCACCGCCATCGTCTGCCTTTACATCTTCCGCGGCTGGCAGCGCCAGTCCGAGGCCAACCGGACCCTGGCCGAGCAGGAGGCGAAGTTCCGCACCATGATGGACTTCACCTACGGCTGGGAGTACTGGCAGGGGCACGACGGGGAAGTGATCTACATGTCCCCCTCCTGCGAGAGGATCACCGGCTACACCGCCGGGGAGTTCGCCGCCGCCCCCCGCCTTTTGACCACCATCGTCCACCCCGACGACCAGGGCGCCCTGGCCCGCCACGCCGCGGCGATCGACAGCGCCGAAGAGTGCTCGGTGGAGTTCCGCATCTTCCGCAAGGACGGCGAGGTCCGCTGGATTTCCCACGGCTGCCGCCAGGTCTGCGACCGGCAGGGGAGGGTGAACGGCCGCCGGGTCAGCAATTACGACATCACCGACCGCAAAAAGCTGGAGCAGGCGCTGGTCGATTCCCAGCAGCAGACCACCGAGATCATCGATTTCCTCCCCGACGCCACCTTCGTGGTCGACCGGGAGATGAAGGTCATCGCCTGGAACCGCGCCATGGAAAAGGTCACCGGCATCCCCAAGGAGGAGATCCTCGGCCAGGGGGACTACGCCTACACCGTCCCCTTCTACGGCGACCGCCGGCCGCAGCTTCTGGACCTGCTCGACCTGGACGACGCCGAGCTCGCCTCCGGCTACCAGAACGTCGTCAAGAAGGGGGAGGTCCTCTACGCCGAAGCCTTCACCCCGGCGGTCTACCACGGCAGGGGTGCCCATTTCTGGGTCTCCGGCGCGCCGCTCTACAATTCGGCCGGGGAGCGCGCCGGTGCCATCGAGGTCTTGCGGGACGTCACCGAGCAGAAAAGGAACGAGGCGGCGCTCGGGGAGAAATCCGCCGAGCTCGACCGCTTCTTCACCCTTTCCCTGGACCTCCTCTGCATCGCCGACCTGAACGGGAATTTCCGGCGCCTGAACGTCTACTGGGAGAGCGTGCTCGGCTACACGGTCGAGGAGCTTTTGGCCACCAATTTCATGGAGTTCGTCCATCCCGACGACCGGGTGATCACCATGAACGCCATGGCCGACCTCTCCCTCAACCGCCCGGTCTTGAACTTCATCAACCGCTACTGCTGCAAGGACGGCTCCTACCGCTGGATCGAGTGGCGCGCCTACCCGTACGGCGAGCTGATCTACGCGGCGGCCCGCGACGTCACCGAGCGGCGGGTGGCCGAGGAGAAACTGATCGCCCGCGAGCGCTTCCTGAGGACCCTGACCGACCACGTGCCGGGGATGGTCGGCTACTGGACCGACGACCTCCACTGCGGGTTCGCCAACATCGGCTACCGCGAATGGTTCGGCAAAAGCCCCCACGAGATGCGGGGGATCCACCTGCGGGAACTCTTGGGAGAGGAGCTCTACCGCAGGAACGAGCCGTACGTGGTGGCGGCGCTTAAGGGGGAGACGGTTCACTTCGAGCGGGCGGTCGTGAAGCCCTCGGGCGAGATCGGCCACACCTGGGCCCACTACATCCCCGACATCGCCGAGGGGGAGGTGCGCGGCTTCTTCGTGCTGATCTCCGACGTGAGCGAGATCAAGAAGGCCGAGATCCAGCTGAGGCAGAACCAGACCCGCCTGGAGAGCCTTTTGGCCATCTCCCAGTACCGCGGCGACGACCCGAGCGAGATCCTCGACCAGGCCCTCAACGAGGCGATCACCCTGACCGCCAGCAAGATCGGCTACGTCTACTACTACAACGAAGAGAGCCGCGAGTTCGTCCTCAACAGCTGGTCCCACGAGGTGATGAACGAGTGCAACGTGAGGGACCCCGCCACCCGCTACCGGCTGGAAGAGACCGGGATCTGGGGGGAGGCGGTCCGCCAGGGGCGCCCCGTCATGATGAACGATTTCCAGGCCTCCCATCCGCTCAAGAAGGGGTACCCGGAAGGGCACATCCACCTCACCCGCTTCCTCACCATCCCGGTCATCACCGGGGAGCGGATCGTGGGGGTGGCGGCGGTGGCCAACAAGGAGAGCGATTACGAGCAGACCGACATCCTGCAGCTCACCCTCCTGATGGACGCCGTCTGGAAGATCGTCGACCGCATCAACGCCGAGAAGGCGCTCCGGGAGGCCAAGGAGGCGGCCGAGCTCGCGAGCCTTGCCAAGAGCGAGTTCCTGGCCAACATGAGCCACGAGATCCGCACCCCGATGAACGCCATCACCGGGATGGCCTACCTGGCCCTGCAGACGAGGCTCACCCCCCAGCAGCGCGACTACCTCACCAAGATCTCCCGCTCCTCCGAGACGCTTCTCGGGATCATCAACGATATTCTCGATTTCTCCAAGGTGGAGGCCGGAAAGCTGACCCTGGAGGAGATCCCCTTCGAGCTCGACGAGGTGATCGGCAACGTCGGGACCCTGGTCGGCCGCAGCGCCGAGGTGAAGGGGGTGGAGGTGCTCCTGTCGCTGCCGGCCGGCCGGCAGCTGGTGCTTTTGGGGGATCCGCTGCGGCTTGGCCAGGTGCTCGGCAACCTCGCCTCCAACGCGGTGAAGTTCACCGAAAAGGGGGAGGTGGTGATCTCCGTGCGGCAGGCGGGGGAGATGGCGGAGGGGAAGATCGCTCTCACGTTCTCGGTGAGCGATACCGGCATCGGCCTCACCGAGGAGCAACGGGCGCGGATCTGCGAGCCGTTCTCCCAGGCCGACAGTTCCATCACCAGGAAGTACGGAGGGACCGGGCTCGGGCTTGCCATCGTCACCCGCCTGCTGTCGCTTATGGGAAGCGAGCTGAAGGTGGAGAGCGAGCCGGGTAACGGGAGCTCCTTCTCCTTCACCCTCACCATGGGGGTGGCCGAGGCGCGTCCGGCGCCGGGAGCCGCGCAGCGCCGCGACCTCTCCGGCAGGCGCGCGCTGGTGGTGGACGACAACGAGGTCTCCCGCAAGATCCTCGCCAACCTCCTCACCTCGTTCTCCTGCCTGGTCTCCGCCGCCGCCTCGGGGGGAGAGGCGATCGCCGAGCTCGGCCGCGCCGCGGAGGCGGGGGAAAAGCCGTACGACCTCGTGATCCTGGACTGGCGGATGCCGGAGATGGACGGGCTGGAGGTCCTCAGGAGGATACGGGGGGAGGCGGCCCTGCCGCAGCCCGCCGCCGCCATCATGGTCACCGCCTTCGGCAACGAGGATCTCAGGCGGGAAGTGACGGCGCTCCCCAAGGCCGCCTTTTTGACCAAGCCGGTGCAGGGACCGGTCCTTTTCGAGACGCTCGGCAAGCTCCTCGGCCTTCCCGAGCAGGCGTTCGACCGGCGTCCGGTCAGGCCGCTTCCGCGGGTGAGACGGGGGAGCCTGCCGGGGACCCGGGTGCTGATCGTGGAGGACAACGTCATCAACCAGCAGGTGGCGCGGGAGATGGTCGAGATGGCGGGGGGCGTGGTGGAGATCGCCGGGGACGGCGCCACCGCGGTCGAGACGGTACGCCAGGGGCAGTTCGACCTCGTGCTGATGGACATCCAGATGCCGGGGCTGGACGGCTACCAGGTAACCAGGACGATCAGGGAGTTTGCCGGTGGCGACGAGCTTCCCATCATCGCCATGACCGCGCACGCCCTGGCCGAGGAACGGGCCAAGTGCCTGGCGGCGGGTATGAACGACCACCTGGCCAAGCCGATCGACCCCCGCGAGCTCACCTCGTTGCTCCTCAAGTGGGCTCCCCGCCGGCGGACGGAAGGGGAGGGGGGGGCGCCCCCCGAGAGACCGGGGAGCGCCATCCTCCCTCCCGAGCTCCCCGGCATCGATGTCCCCTCCGCCCTCGAGCGCCTGGGAGGAAACGCCCGCCTCTTCGCCTCGCTGCTCGAAATGTTCAGCCGCCAGAACGCCAACACGGTTGAGCGGCTTCGGCAGATGGCGGAAACCGGAGACGAGGAGGGGATCCGCTCCCTGGCCCACGCCGTGAAGGGGACCGCCGGCAACATCGGCGCCCTCCGGGTGGCCGAGGCGGCGCGGACCGTCGAACAGGAGCTGGAGAAGGGGAAGGGGAAGCTGGAGGTGGACGCGGTGCTGCTCGAATCGCTCTCCCGCGCGCTGGAGGAGGTGGCCGCCGCGGTCCGCCTGCTGCCGCAGGAGCCAAGCGAAGCGGCCGGTGATGTACCGGGGGACGAGGGGCGGGTGAAGGTCGGGGCGCTCTTCGGCGAGCTGGCAGGGCAGCTAACTCTCAACCGGATGGAGGCCCGCCGGACCTTCGCCTCCTTAAAGGAACTGCTACCTCCCGGGGGGCGGCTCGAGTCCCTCGAACAAAGCCTGCATGCGCTCGATTTCAAGAAGGCCCTCGGAGAGTTGGAAACCCTGGCCCGGGAGCTCAAGATCCGCTACGACAGCGGAGTGAGGGAGGAACCATGATACATCGTCCCGGAGACCGTCCCACCATCCTGGTGGTGGACGACATGCCCGTCAACATCGCCATCCTGACCGAGGCGCTGGAGAACGACTACCACATATGCTTCGCCACCAACGGCCGCGAGGCGCTGGAGCTCGCCGAACGGCTCTTACCGGACCTGATCCTTCTGGACGTCCTGATGCCGGACCTGAGCGGCCTCGAGGTCTGCGAGGAGCTCAAGGAGGATCCCCTCCTGAAGGAGATACCGGTCATCTTCCTCACCGGGCTCTCCGAGCAGGAGCACGAGATCGCCGGCCTCACGGCGGGGGCGGTCGACTACATCACCAAGCCCTTCCACCCCCAGGTGGTCCGCCTCCGGGTCGCCACCCAGCTGGAGCTCAAACGGCTCAGGGAGAAGTACGCCCAGTTGGCCCTCCTGGACGGGCTGACCGGGATCCCCAACCGGCGCGCCTTCGACGACCATCTCCACCGGGAATGGCTCCGCCTGGAACGCTCCAAGGGGGAGCTCTCCCTGCTCCTCATGGACATCGACCACTTCAAGCTCTACAACGATTCCCTCGGGCACCTGGAAGGGGACGAGTGCCTGCGCCAGGTCGCCCATGCGGTCCACGACTCGCTCAGGGGGACCGATTTCGCGGCCCGCTTCGGCGGCGAGGAGTTCGCCTGCGTGCTCCACGGGGCAGGCCATGACGGCGCGGAGGTGACCGCGGAGAGGATCAGAAGCGGCATCCAGGCGCTCGGAATTCCCCACCCCGCCTCTCCGACCGCCCGGGTCATCACGGTCAGTATCGGCGGCGCCACGCTCGTCCCGAGCCGGGAGTACTTCCCGGAACGGCTGGTGAACCTGGCCGACCAGATGCTCTACTGCGCGAAGCAGGCCGGACGCAACCTCGTGAAGCTGATGCCGGAAGGGTTCGCGGCGGGCGAAGGCTGCCCGCGGTAATTTCCCGCCGGTCTCCCCCGAAACCAGCTTTTACCACCTCCCCCCCCCAGTGGACTCTGTGGCGGCCACACCTGCGACTCTGCCAGTCTAATTCCACTTGTAATATATTCAAAAAAGCATATACTGGGGCCGCGTACCGGTTCTGCCAGGGGCACCGGCCCCGGGAGCGGTTGGCCCTTACCGCCTCCCGGCGGGAGGAAATCGGCCGGTACCCAGGGAGGTTCAGGTGAAGATCTTGGTGGCAGTAACCATACTGGTCTGGCTGGCGGTCGCGGCGATCGCCTTCCTCTGCCGTTCCAGCGAGGGTGGGCAGTGCATGTTCAGAAAGAAGTGATGGTACCGTTTTGCTGAGCGGTGATTTAATGAAGTAGTTGACTAAAATGGTGCGTGTTTCCCCCGGCTGTTTTTCCCTTTCCCCTCCCTCCCGGCGACCACTCCGTTTTCCCCGAGGGACGATTCCCGTGCCGAAATAACTCCCCGTGATATGACCGTGCCATCCCGCCATATGGCAAAAGCCCCCCGGGCACCCGCGAGCTAAACCGCGGTAATCAGGGGAAAGCAGTGGTTTGGCTTGATAGTTGCTAAATGTGGTACAGACGTTTTTTTAGTAAAGTTCACGACTTTTATGCCGATACGGCAAGATGAAAGGCGAGGTGGATGTGCATCTCATTAAGAATGGCGCTTAACCTCCCTTTTTTTCGTTTTCAAACATCGTATTATTGGAATATTCCGGTAGATTGTTTATACGATTGATTCACAATTTATTCTAATTAATGCAGCGGTCCGCTCTGGATCATGGGAAGAATTAGCCGAGTAAAATTGTGACGTTCTAAGGTTTGACCGTGGAAGCAGCGAATACATCTGTGGCAGCACGACAAAACAAGGAGGGAAAAGTGAACAGAGTCGAAAAAGGATTTCTGTCGGGAGCGCTGTTGATGTCCCTGGTTGCCCCAACCTGCGCGTTGGCGGACGACCAGAATCTTCAGCTCAAGGTTGACGAGTTGACCAAGAAGGTGGAGCGGCTGGAGGACAGGTCGCTCAGCAAGTGGCTGCAGGTGGGTGGCGATTACCGCTTCAGGCTCGACTCCCTGTGGGGCCGGACCGTCGCCTACACCGACGTCAACAGCACCTTCGCCAACGCCGAGAACCAGATGAACGCCGGGTTTCTCAACAACCCCGCAGGCTTCGGCCCGCAGGTGGCGGCCTTCCAGAACTTCGTCACCCAGATGAGGGGGACCACCACCTTCACCGGCGCCCAGCAGTTCCTGGGCAATCCCACCAACCAGGCGATGCTCGGCGGCCTGCAGAACTTCGCGGTGGCCGTCCCGGCCTACAAGCCCAACAACGACACCCTCTACACCAACCGCTTCGGCCTTAACCTCCACGCCAAGGCCACCCAGGACGTCACCGTCAACGTCCGCCTCTTGGCCTACAAGGTCTTCGGTTCCCAGGAAGACGCCGCCATCACCAACGGAGGGTCCACCCCGTTCTTCGCCGATCGCGTCGGCGTTTTCGACGGCACCCTGAGCCGCGTTCCCTCCTCGAGCTTCCTGAACGTCGACCGCGCCTACGCCACCTGGTCCAACATCGCCGACCAGCCGATCTGGTTCTCGGTAGGTCGCCGTCCCTCCACCGAAGGTGCCCCCTCCAACGTCCGCCTGAACAACGAGCGGCCGGGTAACGGCGGGACCCCGTCGCTGCTGGTCGACTACGCCTTCGACGGGATGACCCTGGGCTACGCCCCCGACATCGAGGCCCTCCCCGGCGCCTACGCGAAGATCTGCTACGGCCGCGGCTTCGAGTCCGGTTTCGAGAACCCCGG
Organism: Geomonas sp. Red32; assembly: GCF_023652955.1. Lineage (GTDB taxonomy): Bacteria > Desulfobacterota > Desulfuromonadia > Geobacterales > Geobacteraceae > Geomonas. Next base: position 399,580 of record NZ_JAKLOY010000003.1, read on the forward strand.
CAACAGCCTCAATGACACCGACATGCTCGGGGTCGCCGTTCTCCCGGTGGACACCGATCCCCTGAGGGTCTGGCTGCAGTGGAACCGCGGCTTCAACATCTTCGACTTCCCGGTCATGAAGAACACCGCCTTCGGCAACACCGCACCCACCGTCAACCTGGGCGATATCGACTGGTACGGCGCAGGCGCCATGAGCACCCTGAAGAACATCGGCCCGGGGAAACTCAACTTCTTCGCCGACGCCGGTATGAGCATCACCCACCCGAACAACAACGTCTCCTCCAACGCCGGCTTCCAGGGTCTTATGACCGGTAACTTCTTCAACCCCGAGGCCCCCAACGACAAGACCGGCTGGGCCGTCTACCTCGGCGCCCGCTACGACTACGAGCCGACCAAGACCAAGGTGGGCCTCGAGTTCAACCACGGTTCCAAGAACTGGATCCCCTTCGATCCGGCCGCCGACGACATGTGGACCTCCAAGCTCGGTACCCGCGGCAACGTCTACGAGGCGTACCTGATCCAGGAGCTCAACCTGAAGCCGATCTCCAGCTACCTCTCCAAGGCCTTCTTCAGGGTCGGCATGCAGTACTACGACTTCGAGTACACCGGCAGCAACAACTGGGTCGGTGCCCCGATGAAGATCTCCGACGTGAAGCAGACCAGCATGCTGATGCTGACCCCGCTCTCCGTCGCCCGCGACATCTACGCAACCTTCGACGTCAAGTTCTAACCGGCAACCTGCGCCGGGCACCTGGTGCCCGGCGCACAACCGAAGCAAGCCGCAAAAGGAGTGTCACATGAAAACCAAAAGGAACCTGCTCGTACTCTGCGCCGCCCTGCTCCTCTCCGTCTTCCTCTCGCTCCCGGCCAACGCCGAAGAAATCAAGATGGTCGGTACCCTCTCCAAGATCACCCTGGCCGCCGACGGCAAATCCGCCACCGCGGTCCTCAAGGACACCAAGAGCGGCGAATCGGTCACCATCCTCGTCACCGACGACCTGACCCTCGACAAGTTCAAGGACAAGCGGATCGTGGAAGGGGACGAGATCCGCTGCAAGTTCGAGAAGGGCGAGAAGAACAACAGCAAGATCTTCAAGAAAACGGCAGGATGCTAACGGCGGTCCAGGGATAAGGAGAAAGCGATGTTCAAGAATACGTTTCCCCTCATGGTACTGGCGGCGGCGCTGACCGTTTCCGCCGCCCACGGCGCGGACCTCCCGCCGCAGGGGACACCCTTCGTCAATGGATGCACCGGCTGCCACAAGGCCGAGCCGAACACCGTCTTTGGCTACTTCGACAGCGTGGCCTTCAAATCGGCCACCCTGCAGCTGCACGGCGACAGCTCCGTGGAGCTCATGAAGTTCGACGAGGACGAAATCAAGTACCTGACCGCCGCCGGCAAGAAGATGGACGGCGACGGCCTGCACAAGACCAAGAAAGGGCAGGCGCTGAAGGTCGTCTACACCGAGCAGGGCGGGGTGAAGACCGCCGTCTCGGTGGCCGAGAAGCCGGAAGTGAAGGTTCCCGCCGGGAGCCTGGTATCCACCGCCGAGGTGGCCAAGCTGGCCGCCAAGAAGGGTGCCGTGCTGGTCGACTGCCGTCCGGCCGCAGCCTTTCTGGCCGGTGCGCTGCCGGGTGCGGTGAGCGCTCCCTTCGACCCCGCTACCCCTTCGCTGACCGCCCTTCCGGCGGACAAGGCGTCCGCGCTCGTCTTCTACGGGGCCGATTCCTTCAGCTTCGAGGCCCTGGCCGCCGCCGGGCAGGCCGCCAAACAGGGGTACACGAACGTCAAGATCTACCGTGATGGCGTGGCCGGCTGGTCCGCCGCCAACGCCCTGGCCCTCTCCCCGCGCGGTCTCAAGGAGGCCTGGATCGACCAGCACAACCCGGCCATCATCCTCGATGCCCGGGCCGCCAAGGATGCCACCAAAGGGCACATCGCCGGGGCCGTTTCATTCCCGGCCGCCGCCGCGGCCAAGCTCGTCAAGAACCTTCCCGATTCCGGGAAGAATCCCCCGGTGGTGGTCTACGGCCAAGGCGCCGGCAAGGATACCGCCAAGGTTGCCAAGGTCCTCGCCAAGGCGGGATACGCCAACGTCCGGGTGCTGACCGGCGGGTACGGCGCCTGGAAGAAGGCAGGATACCGGATCGCCTCCGGCAAGCTCTCCGCCAAGGCGACCTACGCCGCCAAGCCGCGCACCGGCGAGATCCCGCTGGAAACCTTCAAGAGCTACCTCGCCGCCACTCCCGCCGACGTGGTCATCATCGATGTCCGCAACGCCGACGAGACCAAGGGGGGGATGTTCAAGGGTGCCAAAAACGTCCCGCAGCAGGATATCGCCAGCAGGCTCGCCGAGATCCCCAAGGACAAGAAGATCGTCACCCACTGCGCCACCGGCGTGCGGGCCGAGATGGCCTACCAGATGCTGAAGAAGCTCGGCTACCAGTCGGTCTGCTTCCTCAATGCCAAAGTTGAGTTCGACAAAAACGGCACCTACACCTTCAAGAAGGAGTAGCAAGGAGCACGGGGAGGGGCCGGAGTGCGTTCTATAGATTCAGAGTTCGCTATATTCGGTTTCTTTGCCTGACCTCGCCCAACCATACATCAGCGGCCGGGCGCCCCCTTTTAGGCGGGTGCCCGGCCGGTACCGAGATCCACGAGGTGACATGACGTGACCAAAACAATTTCACGTAGATCGTTTCTAAAAATAACCGGAGGGACCACGGCCGGGCTTTCGCTGGCCGCCACCCTCCCCGACCGCTTCCTTCTCTGGGCCGAGGAGCAGGGGATGCTCAAGGCGACCTACACCCCGACCTTCTGCGAGATCTGCTTCTGGAAGTGCGGCGTGATGGCCAAGACCATCAACGGCCGGGTGGTCAAGCTGGAAGGAAACCTGGCCCACGCAGGCTCCCGCGGCAAGCTCTGCGGCCGGGGCAACGGCGGAGCGGGCCTTCTCTACGACCCGAACCGCCTGAAGACCCCGCTCATCAACGTCGGGGCCCGCGGGGAAGGGAAGTACCGGAAGGCCTCCTGGGACGAGGCGCTCAACGTGGTCGCCGAGAAGATGACCAAGATCAAGGAGAAGTACGGCCCCGAGTCGATGGCGCTCTTCACCCACGGCACCCCGACCGACCACTTCCTCCCGCTCATCCAGGCCTACGGCTCCCAGAACGTGGGGATGCCCTCCTTCGCCCAGTGCCGCGGACCCCGCGACGTGGGGCTGGAGCTTACCTTCGGCGAGGGGATCGGCTCCCCCGAGCGGGTCGATCTCGCCAACAGCAAGGTCGTGGTGCTCTTGGGCTCGCACTTGGGCGAGAACATGCACAACTCCCAGGTGCAGGACTTCTGCGACGGGATCGCCCGCGGCGCCAAGCTCGTGGTGGTCGACCCCCGCTTCTCGGTGGCGGCCGGCAAGGCCCACACCTGGCTCCCGATCCGCCCGGCCACCGACCTTGCGCTCATCCTCGCCTGGATCAACGTGATCGTCTCCGAGGGGCTCTACGACAAGGCGTACATCGACAGCTACGCGGTCGGCTTCAATGAGCTCGCCGCCGCCGTCAAGGAGTACACCCCGGACTGGGCCGCCGTGGAGACCGACATCCCGGCCGGGAAGATCATCGAGACCGCCCGGCTGATGGCCAAAAACGCCCCCGCCGTCTGCGTCCACCCGGGGCGCCACGCCACCTGGCACGGCGACGACGTCCAGCGCTCGCGCGCCATCGGCATCCTCGCCGCCCTGCTCGGTTCCTGGGGGAGGGAAGGGGGGCTTTACCTCGCCACCACCGCCTCCTTCCCGAAAGGGGAGTCCAAGCCGTTCCCGACCCCGGCCCGCGACGCGCTGAACCTCGGCCCTTACCCGTTCGCGGGGGGCGAGGGGGTCACCCAGGTGATCCGTTCGGCCACCATCACCGGCAATCCCTACCCGATCAAGGGATGGATGGTGACCGGCACCAACCTGATGAAGGCGGTCCCCAACCAGAAGGAGACCATCGAGGCGATCAAGAAGCTCGACCTCCTCGTGGTGGTGGACGTCATGCCGTTCGACACCGCCATGATGGCCGACGTCATCCTTCCCGAGTGCTCCTACCTCGAGCGCCACGACGCCCTCGCGGTCGGCAAGGGGAAATCGCTCACCGTCTCGCTGCGCCAGCCGGTGGTCGAGCCCCGCTTCGAGTCCAAGCCGGGGTGGTGGATCGCCAAGGAGCTCGGCAAGCGCCTGGGGCTCGCGGAGTACTTCCCCTGGAACACCCTGGAGGACAAGATCAAGAGCCAGTGCGCCGCCTGGGGGGTCAACTACAACGAGCTCAAGCAGAAAGGGTCGCTCACGGTTCCCAACACCTCCAACCCGTACATCACCCCGCTCAACCAGCCAACCTTCAAGACCAAGTCGGGCAAGATCGAGCTGGCGAGCAGCGAGCTGAAGGAGAAAGGGTTCGACGCGGTGCCGCGCTACACCAAGCACCCGCAGCCCCCGGCAGGGGAATTCCGCCTGATCTACGGCAGAAGCGCGGTCCACACCTTCAGCCGGACCACCAACAACCCGGAGCTCAACGAGCTCTACTCCGAGAACGAGGTCTGGCTCAACGCCAAGAAGGCAGCCGAGCTCGGCATCAGCAACGGCGCCAAGGTACGGCTCGAGAACCAGGACGGCGCGGTCAGTAACGCCGTCAGGGCCAAGGTGACCGAGAGGATCCGCGAGGACTGCGTCTACCTCGTCCACGGTTTCGGCACCAACAGCAAGGAGCTCTCCCGCGCCTTCGCCCGCGGGGCGGACGACCAGGGGCTCATCACCCGCTTCGCCGTCGATCCCATCTGCGGGTCGACCGGCATGAGGGTGAATTTCGTCCGCATCAAGAAGGAGGGATTAGATGCCTAAGTACGCCATGGTAATCGATCAACGCCGCTGCGTCGCGTGCATGGCGTGCGTGGTAGCCTGCAAGAAGGAAAACGACGTTCCCCTCGGGGACTTCCGGACCCGCGTGGTGGAGAAGACCGAGGGGACCTTCCCGCAGCTGAGGATGGAGCTTCGCTCGGAGCTCTGCAACCACTGCGACAATCCCCCCTGCGTCTACAACTGCCCGACCGGCGCCTCCTACAAGAACAAGGACAACGGGATGGTGCTCCTCAAGAAGTACCGCTGCGTCGGCTGCAAGTCGTGCGTGGCCGCCTGCCCCTACGACGCCCGCTACATCAACGAGGAGAAAGGCTTCGCCGACAAATGCACCTTCTGCGAGCACCGCGTGAAGGAAGGGAAGGAGCCGGCCTGCGTGGCGACCTGCATCGGGAAGTCCCGCATCTTCGGCGACCTGGAGGACCCCAAGAGCGCGGTCAGCATCGCGCTGCGTGAGAACCACTCCGAGGTCCTTTTGGCCAGCGCGGGCACCAAGCCGCGCGTCTTCTACATCAAGAAATACGGCAAGCCGGAATAGGAGCCTTAGCTATGGAACTTACCGTTACGGGAGCAAACGCTATCACCTCGCCCCATCTCCACGTCTGGGACTGGCGGGTGTCCTTGTACCTTTTCCTGGGGGGACTTTCGGCCGGCCTGGCGATCATGACCTCCATCCTGCACGTGAGAAAGGGTGGAAAACTGGCGGAAGGGGAGATCGCCGCGGTGACCGCGCCCCTCTACGTCCCGCTTATCCTGAGCATCGGGATGTTCTTCATCTTTCTCGACCTCGAGCGGAAGCTGAACGTCTTCTGGTTCTACCTGACCGTTCAGCCGCTATCGCCCATGTCCTGGGGCTCGTGGGGGCTTCTGGTCTTCTACCCGATCTGCATTCTCTACGCGCTCGCCATGCTGCCCGACCAATACCGGCCCAAGCTGACCCTGCCGTTTTTGATCAACCTCTCCGAGCGGCTGCGCGCCTACCGCCTCCACTTGGCGGCCTGCAACTTCGGGATGGGGATCTTCATCGGCATCTACACGGGGGTGCTCTTGAGCTCCTTCGTGGCCCGTCCGCTCTGGAACTCGGCCATTTTGCCGGTGCTCTTTCTCACCTCGGCCATGTCGGCCGGGGCGGCCTTCATGATCATGATTGCCAAGGAGAAGAAGGTGAAGCTCTTCTTCACCAAGGTCGACATCTGGCTCATCCTCGCCGAAATGGTGCTGCTCCCCCTGTTCTTCTACGGGCAGTACACTTCCTCCGGGGCACACCGTGAGTCGATTCTGCCATTTTTTACTTTCAACCACGATTACTTCTGGTATGGTTTGGGACTGTTACTGTTAGTGGTGATCCTTCCCGCCGCCATGGTACTGAAGTTTCTCGAGGTTCAGGAAGACCACGGGGAGGAGTTGACTCCGGTGGCCTTGATGAAGATGAATCTGAGCGCGCTGCTGGTATTATTGGGGGGACTCATCATCCGTTTCTCCTTCGTCTATGCCGGTCAGCTGAGTCACCTGTCCTAGCCTTGTCCGGCCAGACCGGGCATTATTTCAAAAAAAGGAGAGTACGCATGAAAAGATTGGCAACCGTTTTCGTCGCAGCACTGATGACCCTGAGCTTCGCAGCAGTCGTAATGGCAGAGGAGAAGAAAGAAGAGACCGCTCCGGCCGCCGAGAAGAAGGAAATGAAGAAAGAGAAGAAAGAGAAGAAGGCTGCCAAGAAGAAGGCTGCTAAGAAAGAGAAGAAAGAAGAGGCTCCGGCCAAGAAGAAAAAAGAGGCTGCAGGCTGCTAACATCCTGCCGGCTTTTCGGGGGGGCATGGGCTCATGCCCCCCTTTTTTTTACGCCCCCGGCCGTTGATGGGAGAGGGAGACTGGCGGGGGAACGGGAGTATCGTGCCGGAAGAAGGGCCCACAATTTCAAGCAGCAGCGGGATAGGACGCGCGTTCCCTGGGTGGGGTAAGCGCATGGGTGCCACCCTGCTGCTGTTGGCGGTCGCCATGATCGCCCTCGTTAGTTCCGGGTGCATGCCCGCCGCCGATTCCGGCTGTCTCTCCTGCCATCGTGGGATCGAGGCGGTCTCGGCCTCCCACCACGGCTGCACCTCCTGCCACGGCGGCGACGGCCGCGCGGCCAACAAGAGCACCGCCCACCGTGGGCTTTTGGGAGGGAGTAACCCTTCTGACCCGGAGAGCTGGGAGGACGGCTGCGGCCGCTGCCACCGCTATCAGCTCGAGCGGGTGAAGTCGACCATCATGCAGACCAACGCCGGCATGATCCGCAATATTCAGCTCACCTGGGAGGGTGAGGACGGGAAAACCTACGCCACCGACTGGGGAAAATTCTTCTCTCCGGAAGGGAAGCCCTTCGAGGCCGCCCCGGTAGCCGATCTCGACAACCTCTCCGGCGAGCTCTACCGGAAGTTCTGCTCCCGCTGCCATATCGGGAGCTCCAACAAGCAAAGCTACGGCGCCGTACACGCTTCGGGGTGCGCGGCCTGCCATTTCTCCTGGAACGACGAGGGGACCTACCTCGGGGGCGATCTTGCCGTGCGCGGCAAGGGTGGCCACTCGCAGAGCCACAAGATGGAGCCCCTCCCCGCCATGCAGAGCTGCACGCGCTGCCACAGCCGCAGCGGCCGCATCGGCTACCTCTACCAGGGGCTCTACGACGGCAACAACAGCCTGGTCCCGACTTTCAGGGGGGAGGCGGGGCCGGTGGCGGCCAGCGGCCTCCGCTCGCTCTCCCGCATCGCTCCCGACGTCCACTTCGCCGCCGGACTCGAGTGCATCGACTGCCACACCTCCCGCGACACGATGGGGGACGGCTATGCCTACCGGAACATGTACCGCCAGACCGAGATCTCCTGCGAGGACTGCCACGGCTCCGGCGACGTCCCCCCCCGCTTTCGCACCATCGCGCGCGAGAACGAGGAGCCGCTCAGGGAATCCCGCTCCTACCGCAAGCCCGCCGCCATGGGGATGCGGATGGTGCTGACCGCCAAGGGGCGGAGCTACTCCAACGTTTTCTACCGGGAAGGGACCGTCTGGCTGCAGGAAAAGCGGAGCGGCAAGCTGCACAAAAGCCCGCTCATCACCGGGACCCCCGAGCACCGGATCGCCGGCCACAGGCGGCTCGAGTGCTACAGCTGCCACTCCCGGACCTCGATCCAGTGCTTCGGGTGCCACACCACCTACGACAAGCGGGAGAAGGGGGAGGACGCCATCACCGGCGAGGAGACTCCCGGGCTCTTCAAGGAGAGCGAGGATTACCGGATGCTCTATCCCTTCCCGCTGGCCCTGAACCAGCGGGGGAGGATCTCGCCGGTCACTCCCGGCTGCCAGACCTTCGTCACCGTCACCGAGCCGGACGGGACCAATTCCAAGACCGAGTACGTCACACGCTTCAAGGGGAGCCAGCAGCTCCGTTTCGCCCCCTTCTACTCGCACAATACCGGCAAGAAGGCGATCGGCTGCGCCGAGTGCCACGCGAACCCGGCCTTCCTCGGCTTCGGCCAGCACGTGATGGAAGGAAACAGCATCCGCGGCACCATGATCTGTGAGCGCTCGAACGATAAGCCGCTCGACGGCTTTCTCCTCATGGAAAGGGGGAGGGTGAAGGCCTACTCCGCCATCACCCGGGAGAACGGGCGCCCCTTGAACACGGCCGAGGTGAAAAGGACCCTCTCGGTCAACCTCTGCCTTCCCTGCCATGGGAAGGGCAACGACCCGATCTATCGGAAAGGATTGAATTACCGTGCGCTGGACGATACTATCCACCGTCGCCTGCTTTCTGGCCGTTAGCCTAGCTGCCGCGGCGTGGGCGGGCCCCGGCGCGGCGAAAAGGTTGCCGCCCCACCGCGGTCTTGCCTGCACCGCCTGCCACAGCCGGGGAGGAAGCTATAGCGACCCCGCCTCGAAGGCGAGCGGCGCCGCCGGTTGCGTTGGCTGCCACCGCGGCTACCAGGCGATCTTCGCCTCCGCGATGGGGAAACGGGACGGTGAGCGGCGGTTTGCCGGGCGGAGCTGGGGTAAGATGGATCGCCAATTCTGGGAGAAGAACTGCACCTCCTGCCATCTCACCGGATGCCTCGATTGCCACGGCGATCCCCACGCCATCTCGCTTCCCAAAACCTCCGACTGCCAGCTCTGCCACAAGGGGTACTACACCGGGTGGGACTATTCGGGGAGGGCGCCGCGCGAGGACAACATGCGCTACCAGCGGGGAATAGCAGTCAACGGGGAGACCTTCCTGAAGATGCTCCCCGACGTCCATTACCGTGCCGGTATGACCTGCGGAGCCTGCCACGGGATGCGGAGCCTCCTGCCGGGGGGAGCCCCCCGCGGGTGCCGTGACTGCCACCGGCCGTCGCCGAAGGTTCTCGAGCACCGGGTCGCCGCCCACATGGAGCGCCTGGAGTGCTACGCCTGCCACTCGGCCTGGGGGGCGCAGGAGTACGGGACCTTCATGCTCCGCTTCCGCGATCAGTCCCTCAAGGAGGGCTTCGACCTGAAGCCCGGGCCAAGCGCCGAGTACCTGCGGAGCAGCTACCTGAAAAAGCAGGACGCTCCTCCGTTGGGGATCAACAGCCGGGGGAGGATCTCGCCCATCCGCCCCGAGTTCATCGCCTACTACACCGACGTCGCCATCGCCCGGCAGGGCGGGGGGGAGAACCTTCTCCTTGCGGCCGAGTGGCGGGCGTTCTTCCCCCACACCGTGCAACGGGGAACGGCCGGGTGCGAGGCGTGCCACGACAACCCGCGCCGCTTCCTCCTGGAGCCCCCCGATGAGCGGATCTACTCCCTCGCGCGCGACGGGATGGGGCTCGCGTCGTTTTGGAGCCAGGACGGACAGCGGATGGTCAACGGCAGTTTCCTCCCCGCGGCGCGCTACGCCCGGATGAGCGCCAAGGGGCCGAACTACAAGAGGATGTACGTCGAAAAATGGAAGAAGTTTCTCGGCAACGCCGGCGGTTCCTCGCCAAGATAATCGCCCTCCTGGTCGGGCTTCCGCTCCTTTGGCGCTACCTGGTTCCGGCCGGGGCGGGGAAGGGGAAGGTGCTCGTGCGCGCCCGGAAATCCGATGTCCCGGAGCGTGGGGCGCTGGTCTTTCGCGAGGAACGGGTGGCCCTGGTCCGCTCGGCCGGCGACATCTACGGCCTGAGCCTCGTCTGCACCCACCTCGGGTGTACCGTCAACGTGACGGCCGACCGGCTCTCCTGCCCCTGCCACGGCAGCGAGTTCGACCGCTTCGGCAAAGTGATGAAGGGACCGGCCACCGCACCACTGAAACGGTTGAAACTGGAGCTAAGGGGCGATGACATCGAGGTGATGGAAGGGTGATACGGGATTTCCTGAAACATCTGTTTCCGCGGGTGGTGATCGAGCGCAACCTGCGCATCGGCTACACCTTCTGCCTGGGGGGACTGGCCTTCACCGCGCTGATGCTGATGGCCGCCACCGGCCTGCTCCTTCTTTTGTACTACCAGCCGACCCCGGAGCGCGCCTTCCCCTCCATCCTCTTTTTGGAGTCCCGGGTCTTCGGCGGCGCCTACCTGCGGAGCCTGCACCGGCTCACCTCGCACCTTTTGCTGGTGCTGCTGTTTCTGCACACCATGCGGGTGGTGCTGACCGGCGCCTACCAGCGCCCCCGGCAGCTCAACTGGGTGATCGGCTGCCTGCTGCTCGGCCTCTGCGTCTTCGAGGGATACACCGGCTATCTCCTCCCCTTCGACCAGCTCGCCTACTGGGCCACCCAGACCGGCATGGAGCTTCTGGGGGCGGTCCCCTTCGGCGGCGTCATCCGGCAGGTACTGGTCCCCGACGGCGTCGGGCAGCCGCTTTCCCTTTTGCGCTTCTACGCCCTGCACGTGGCGCTCATCCCCTTGACCCTGCTCATTCTCTGCTTCCTCCATTTCTACCGGGTCAGGAAGAACAAGGGGGTGCTGCCGTACCTATGAAAAGGGGATTCGTCAAAAGCTCGCCGCACTTCTTCCGCCCGGTCGGGCGTGCGCTCCTTCTTTTGGTGGTGCTCCTCGCCGCCTTGGCCCCCTTTATCCCGGCCCCGCTGCAGGAGGCGGCCGATCCGGCCCATACCCCCAATCCGGTCAAGGCCGCCTGGTTTCTCCTCTGGATCCAGGAACTGGTCAGCCACTCCCGGCTGATGATCTACCCGGTGCTGGCCGGGGCGCTCTTCTTTCTGTTCCTCCCCTGGCTTCCGGGGCAGTTGCGGGTCAACCGGGCCACGTGGTTCCCGCGGGAGCTTCGCTGGATCAACCTGGCGACCGTGACGGTCTTCGTCGCCATCGTCGTCCTCACCGTGGTCGCCCTTTACTTCAGGGGGGAGAATTGGTCGCTCTCTTTTCCCGGCTAACGCTTCTCCTGCTGGTCTTCGCACCTGCCCTGGCGCAGGGGGCGGTGGCGAGGGAGCTCTGTACCTCCTGCCATAAGCCGCACTACCGGGAGCGGGGGAGTTGCATCTCCTGCCATCGGGGCAATCCGGCCGCGCTGCGGAAAAACGTCGCCCATCACCTGCTGATTCCCGGGAAGTATCTCTGGTACACGGTGGGGAAGGGGGATGCCCTGGCGGGCGGGGAGAGGCTGATGGAGCGCTTCGCCTGCCGCCGCTGCCACGTCTCCGGGGGGAAGGGGAACCACCTCGCCACGCCACTGGACGGCGTGATGCGGAGCCGGGAGGCCTCGGCGGTGGTGGCCGCCATCCGGACCCCGGCCCTCGGGATGCCCGACTTCCGGCTGACCGACCGCGAGCTCACCCCGCTTATCAACGCGCTGTACGCCGGGAGTTCCCGGGCGCCCGCGCCCGTCAAGGAGCCGCCGGTCTCGGTCCATTTCGCCGACCGGGCCGGGAGAGCGCAGGACGTCTTCAGCCGCAAGTGCGGGTCCTGCCACCGGATGCTGACCTCGCGCCTGGGGCTTTTGGGGAGCGGCGAGATCGGTCCCAACCTCTCCGGGCTCCTGACACCCTGGTATCCGCCGACCTTCCGGGGAAGCGAGCGGTGGAATGCGGAGCGTCTTTTCAGGTGGGTGGAGAACCCGCGCCGGATCGCGCCCGAGGCGCGCATGCAGCCGGTTCCGCTCACCGCCGAGGAGCGCCGGGAACTCGAGCGGCTTTTCTGAATGAAGGGAGGAAACAGCTATGACCCTGAAAGTACGGATCCAGTATTGCCCGACCTGAAACCTGATGACTGCGGCGGCCGGTCTGGCTCGCGCAATCCAGCAGACGGGATGGGACGTCGTCGTCGACTTCGATAAAGAGGCCGAGTGGGGTGACTTCAATGTCTACATCGGCCATGAGAGGGTCTTTTGCCGTCAGGAGAAAGGGAGGGTGCCGGATGCTTCCGAAATCCTGCCGTTATTGGAGGCGAGGCTCTCGGGCGGGGAGGTGAGGGGAGATGAAAGCTGATCTCTTCGTCGAGCTGCGCGCCGTCGCCCTGGAACTAAGCGATCAGGGGGATTTCCCCGACTGGCTGCTGCCGGATATCCTGGCCATCGCCGACGGGAGGGAGGTTTACGCGGGCCAGACCGCGCTGATTGCCGAGCTCATCGCCCAGATCAAGGGATACGACCCCTACGCGGGGGCCGGTTGCTTCGGCGACTCGGTCGGCGCCGGTACCATCGAAACCACGGTCCGCAAGATACGGGCGGGGCGCCGGCAGTCCGAGGACAATGCGATCACCTGCGAGCTCCTCGAATGCTGCCAGTTTTTCAACGACAGCATGAAGGATCTCCCGAAGGCCGCCGAGTACATAAGGTCAAAGTTGTGCCGCGGCGACTTCCCCTCCTGCCCGCGGTACCGGATCTTCAAGGCCCACCACGGCCAGGATTTCCCCCCCCACCTGAGCCCCATGGACGTCGACGAGGTGGCCAAGGCGCTGCGTTGCCTCGAAAAGCGAAAGGGGGCAAAGCCATAGGCCTGCCCCCGGATCTTCCTCTGTCTTGAGCTAGCGGCCTCAGCGAGATCGTTACCGCCTTGCCGCCTGCAACCGGGTGGCCAGGGCACGGAGATGGCGGCCATCGGTCCCGCAGCACCCGCCCAGTATCTTCAGACCCAACTCCGCACCGGCGGCGGCCACCGACCGGCCGAACGATTCCGGATCCTCCTCCACCAGCTCCGCGGCGTTGTCGAGCTCCTCGGGACTGAGGGCCGCCGTATTGGCGAGCAGGCCGATCATCCGGCTGCGGACCTCCGGCGAGGAGTTGGCCTCGTCGAGCAGGGCGGCCCTGGCAAAGGAGGCGTGGGTGCAGTTGATCATGAACCCTTCCGGCTTCCGATCGGCCGCCGCGTCGATGGCCGCGATGGCCTCCCGCAACGGGGTGCCGTCGAGCAGTGTCCCGGCGGGACGGACCACGAAACTCACCACGTATGGCTTTCCGGTGGCGGCCAGGGCCATCGCCAGCCCGGTGGCTTCGCTCAAGGCCGGAAGCGTGGCTGCGAGGAGGAAATCGACCGAGGTCTTGGCCAGCTTTTCCGCCTGCCACGCATGGTACTCCTTCGCCTCCTCCACCGGGAGCGCCTCGGAGGGATGGTAGGCGTCCCCCTTGCAGCTCATCAATCCGCAGATCAGCACCTTCTCTCCGTACCTGCCGTAGCTTTTCCGCAACCCGTCCAGGAAGGCGGCATTGTCCCCGTTGAGATCGCGCCCTTCGAGCCCAGCCGCGGCGATCCGTTCGCGGCTCGCCCGCCAGGTCGGGGTGGACATGAGGAGCGGCAGCCCATACTCGCAGCCGATGTCCAGGTAATCGCGGCAGATCGCCTCCAGGGCGCTCCTTGTGTCATCTTGGTAGATGAAGGCCGAGTTGACGACGAAAGGATCGAGCTCGATCCCCTCTGCGCGCCGCAGCCGCTCTATCACGGCTCCTTCCCCCAGGACACAAGGGATTCTCTCAAGTAGTTCAGTCAAGGTTCCCACCGTGTATGTACCTCCTCCCATCCCCGTCCTTTTGCCATAAAAGTCGTAGGATGGCCAATTATTTGCTATTCTGGGTCGTCTTCCGGTGGCCACCGGTCACCACCTTCAGTTACAGCATACCGGAGATTGCGCCGCCGAGAGCAAGATCGGCATCGGCAGGTGCCGGCCAGGCGAGGTGAACATTGAACAAGAGAAAGATCCTTCAGATACTCCTGCTGCTGACCATGGTCATTGTCACCGGGTGTGCCACCACAACCAGTCCATCTGCGACTGGAATGAGAGGCGCACCGGCCGTCGATGAGATCGTGGGTCGCTTGAACCGCATAGCTCCGGGATCGAGCCAGCTAGTGCTGGTCACCGGGGAGGCCGGTGCCACCGCTTCCGCAGTCCTGGCCATCGGGCTGGAAAAGGAGGACGGGGCATGGCGGGTGGCGGTTCCTGCGATCGACGCGGTGATCGGCAGCGGCGGGTTCGCGGAGCCGGGAAGGAAGAGGGAAGGGGACATGAGGACCCCGAGCGGGGTGTTTCCGCTGGAGAGAACCTTCGGCTACCAGCCTTCCCTCGACTCGAAGATGCCGTACCGCCAGGTTACCGGGGAGGACGTCTGGGTAGACGACGTCAATGCGGACGACTACAACCGGCCAGCCAAGAAAGGGGAGACCAGGGCCAACTCCTTCGAAAAGCTCAAACTGCGTAACGACCTCTATCGCTACCTGCTGGTGGTGGAGTACAACACCCGTCCGGTGGTGAAGGGGATGGGGAGTGCAATCTTCTTCCACACCTGGGCCGGGCCCGGGATCGCCACTTCCGGCTGCATCGCGATGCCCCAAGAGCAGCTGATGAGGCTACTACGGTGGCTCGATCCCGCCAAGAGACCGGTCGCGGTGATGGGGCAGAAGCGGGTACTGGCGGCTCTCGGGAGGTGAGGCAAGTCCGTTACAGACTTGCCTCTTTCCCCATTTCAAAGCCGCGGTCAAGGAGCATGATGTCCACCTTCTCCCCGGCGGAAAGGCTCGCGTCGGGAGGGAGGAGGATGAGTCCGTTCCCCTGAGTGAGGGAGGAAAGACGGCCGGAGCTCTGGTTGCCGGTGGTCGAGACGAGGTAGCGGTTTCCCTCCACCGATACGATGCCGCGGACCAGGTGGGGGCGCTTTCCCTTGTTGGCCGTCGCCTCGAGCAGTTCGGCCTGGATACGGGGGCGGAAGATCCTGTCGTGCCCCATGGCCTTGAGGATCGAGGGGCGCACGAAGAGCTCGAAGGAGACCACGGCGGCGACCGGGTTTCCCGGGAGCGCGAAGACCGGCTTGCCGTCCAGCATGGCGAAGGCCAGCGGTTTCCCCGGCTTCATGTTGACCTTCCAGAAGGTGATCTTCCCTCCCAGTTTCTCGATGGCGAGCTTCACGAAGTCCCGGTCCCCCACCGATACCCCGCCGGTAATGACCACCATGTCGGCGTTCAGCCCCGACTTGATCTTCTCGATGGTTCCCTCCAGCGTGTCCGGCGCGATGCCGAGCATCAGCGGCTCACCCCCTGCATCCAGCACCTGAGCTCCCAGGCTGTAGCTGTTACTGTTGATGATCTTCCCCGGAAGCGGGGTAGAGCCGGGCTCCAGGAGCTCGTCGCCGGTGGAGAGGATGGCTACCCGGGCGCGGCGGTAGACGGCGAGCGACGAGGTCCCCATGGCGGAGAGCATGCCGATCTCCTGCGGGCGGATCAGCGATCCCGCCGGGATGACTTTTTCTCCCTCCGTGATGTCCTCGCCACGCTTGCGGATGTGGGCACCTTTCTTGGCACTGGCCGCAACGTGGATCGCGTCTCCATCCTCGCGGACGTCCTCGACGGGGACCACGGTGTCGCAACCGGGGGGAACCGGCGCCCCGGTCATGATCTTGATCGCCTCACCGGGAGCGACCGGAGTGGAGCGATACTCCCCGGCGGGGAGGAAGCCGGTCACCCGGAGCCGGTCGCCATCCATGGTGTCGTAGAGAAAGGCATAGCCGTCCATGGCGGAATTGTCTGCTGGCGGGATGTCCCAAGGGGCGATGTGGTCGACCGTGGTTACGCGATTGAGCCCGCTGAAGAGCGAGACCCGTTCCGTCTCTAAAAGTGAAATCGATGCCAGTATGCTTCGTTGTGCCTCTTCTATGGTGACCATGAGTGTCCCTCGCTGGAATCAATTCCCTCCCCCCTTGAGGGGGAGGGGCAGGGTGGGGGGAAGGCCGGCTTCGGTACTGCGCGGATGGTTCCCCCACCCCCTGACCCCCTCCCTCAAGGGGAGGGGGAGTCGTGGATTGAGTGAATTGAGTGGATGTTACTGACTGTTAGGCGAAGATCTCCCGGAACTTGGCGTCGATCATCTCCTGTACCCCCTGGTGGAGGCGGGCGTACTTGTCGAGGAGATCGACCGCTTGCGGCGTGAGGGTCGATACTCCCCCCCCGGTCCCGCCCTTCACCCTATCCACCAGCGCGAACCCGAGCCGCTTCTCCATTGCGTCCACGTAGGTCCATGCCTTCCGGTACGGAATCCCCATCTCCTTGGCGGCGGCGTTCATGGAGCCGGTCTTCCCGATCAGGCGCAGCAGTTCCTCGCGCCCCTGGCCGAAGACCGGTTGGCCGTCCACCTCCAGCCAGATTTTCGAGCGGACGTGAGGTGCGGTTGCCGTGGTCATGATTCTCCTCCTATCTCCAGGAGCTCCTCTGGAGTGTTGACATTGACGAAGGCATTCTGCTCGGGGTCGAGGGACGCCAGCTCCAGGTACGGCACGCTCCGGAGCCGGATCTTCGGAAAGTAGTTGTATGCGCAGTAATCGCCGGTGGCGATCTGTTCCTTGATGGGATCCAGGCAGCGCTTGGAATAGAGGGCGAAGAGCGGCTCGTAGCCATGCTCGCGGCAGGGGACCACGGCGTCGTATCCCTCCCTGGCCGCGCAGAGGTGCCGGACGATGGCCTCGTTGGGGAAGGGGAGGTCGCAGGAGGCGAGGAAGATGTACTCGGTCTCGGCATGGTAGAGGCCGCTGTAGAGGCCCCCCAGCGAGCTGCCGGGATAGATGTCGGGCACCACCGGCAGACCGTGTTCGTCGAAACGCTCGGCCCGGTCTCCTACCAGCAGGACCCGGGTGAAACAGCGCTGAAAGAGCTCGATGGTCCGGTCGATGAGCGTCCTTCCGCCGACCCGCAGGAAGGCCTTGTCCCTCCCCATGCGGCGGCTCTTTCCGCCCACCAGGATGATCCCCGTTATGTCGTTTGACCTGGTTCCCTGCATGATTTCTGCTCCTGTTTGTCCTGCCGTCCAGGCCTTATACCAAATCTGCATAACGATGGCAAGGGTGTCGTTGTGGCCTCTCTCTCCCGTTCAAGGGGAGGGCGGGGGTGAGGATGGGGAGCGGTGGATGATGCTCGCCTTGACCGCCGCCGATCCTTCGCGATACCGCGTTTCGGCCGCCTGCCAGCCGGCAATCACCGGAAGGGAGAAGTCCCCTTTGATGGCCCAGGCATCTTTAAGGTAGAACCAGGGCGCCAGGCTGGAAAGCCGGTACCCTTCGGACAGGTCGATCTTCTCGTCGGCCCGGATCCCCTTGATGAACAGCCCGTCCCGGTTGGCGGCCACCGTATGCCTCCCGTTGAAGGGGAAGGCCCCGGCGTCGCTGAACTCCCAGGCGATCTCCTGGAGTTGCTGGCCGTCCTTCGTGTGGCAGGAGGCGCAGGGGCGGCTTTTGCCGTACTTGTGGGAGAGCTTGTCCATCTGGATCCAGAGCAGTGCCTTGTTACCCTCGGGAAGCCCATCCACCAGCCCGACGTACCCCCAGGCGTCGTCGGTCCGCTGGAGGTCGGGAAGGCCGGCCGGGTAGCGCCAGTGGAGGCCCGGTTCCAGGCGGGAGTCCTTCTGGTTGAGAACCGCCATGGGGAACGGCTTGACGGGAATCCACCGGCCTCGCTGGTCCTTGAGGAGGATCGGCTCCTTCATGATCCCGTAGTAGTCCTTGTACTTGAAATAGGGGGTGTCGTAGCCGGCGAGCTTGCCGGGACCCCAGAAGGTCGCCTGGTAGCCGCCGACGTTGGTGATGTGGCACGCCTCGCAGGAGAGCTTGCGGTGCAGGGAGGTCGCCAGGCTCGCCACCGCCTCCGGATGGCACTTCTCGCAGCGCGCCTGGCGTTTGAAAGTGGCGTGTCCCAGGCTCTTGTCGTCCCTGCTGCTCTCATGACAGTCGAGGCAGCCGACCTTACGGGCCGCGTGCGGGTCGGGATTCATCCCCTCCGGGTGGGAGTAGGGGCCGCCGAAGTACCCGGCACCCCGGCGCCGGTCCTCCGGGCCGCCGTGGCAGAGCGCTCCGCGTCCCCCTCCGTAGCAGCTGTCGGGGGGCGGGACCCGCACGAAGGTGTGCATTCCCTTACCCGGAGAGCCGCCGCCCGCATCAGGGCGGTAGTGGCAGTCGAGGCACCCGACGTGGCAGCCGTTACAGGTCCGCTGGTTGAGATCGCTCATCTCCTGGGTAAAAGGGACCGCGGTGTTGGCGGAGATGGCGCGGTAGTTGCCCGCCGACCAGACGCCGCAGTTGTGAGGGCCGTGACGGGGATCGTCCCAGCTCCCGTACTGGCTCTGCTTGGCGTTACTCCCCATCGGGCTTCGCTTGAACTGCTCGAACTCTTCGTGGTGGCATTTCCCGCAGGTTTTTTCCATCACGTCGAAATCCTGGGAGAGGGTGTCGCTCCTTTTGTCCTGGGCGAGGAGGGCGGCCACCGCCGGATCCACCACCTTGCGCCCTTGCTTTTCCATCATCGGCTTCAGTCGCAGCACCGGGTCTCCGCTTTTCTCCAGCGGGAAGTTGCGGACGGCCGTTTCCGCCCGCAGCCCCTTCTTCATGACCAGGCGCAGCCGTCCCATCCCCCGGTGTGCTTCCTCGCGCTCCGCCTTGGCGGGGTTCCCCAGGTGGCATTCCGTGCAGTCGGCGGTCATCCCGCTTTGTTCTTCTACCTCGCGCTTGGTCACCGTGAAGTGCGGGAAACCGAACGCGGCCATTCTCTGGGCGTTGCCGTGACAATCGAGGCAACTGTCAGGAGAAAGCTCTTTACAGTCACTGGCCGTCGGCAGGCACAGAAGAAGGGTGAAAGCCGCGACTACTCCCACTGGCCGGATTATCTGCCGGATCGCCATTGTTGATCTCCTGTGACTGTTGGTCGGCACCGTTTTGCCTACTTTCACAATTGGCATTGAGACAAGCAATGCGCTCGGTTAATCCTGTGAAGTGATCCGGCGCAGGCTATGAGCAAGAATAACGTCTTAGTGAGCCTGCGCAACAGCAGCTCCGCACTCGTTCTCCTAAGGTGGGAGGTCCTCCCTTTCGAAGACCACATGGCCGAATCCGTGTTGGTGCGGGGCATCGGGAGTTAAGAGTATGTTGACATGCGAATTTTCGAATATATAATGCGGAAACGTGCCGGTTGTCAACATCCCGCACCGGTGCCACAACGAGCGTGAGAACGGAACCAACGACCATAAGAGGAGTCCATGATGAAGCTAAGAGTTGTCGTTATCGGCGCTAACGCGGCAGGGGCCAAGGCCGCCTCCAAGGCCAAGAGGGTCAATCCGCAGGCCGAAGTCATCGTCATCGACCGGGGGGATTTCATCTCCTACGGTGCGTGCGGTATCCCCTACTACATCTCCGACACCGTAGCCCACCTCGATGAACTGATGAGCACCCCGGTCGGCGTCATCCGCGACGGGAACTTCTTCAAGAAGGTGAAGGGGGTGGAGGTCCGGACCAACACCGAGGTGACCGGCATCGACCGGGAGAGGAAGATCGTGCAGCTCCACGACCTCGCCTCCGGCGGCCGCTCCGAGCTCGGCTACGACCGCCTGGTGCTCGCCACCGGAAGCTCCCCCATCGTCCCCCGGCTCGATAACGTCACCCTCGGCAACATCTTCACGGTGAAAAGCCTGGAGCAGGCGAAGGCGGTGAAGGAATCTGCCGCCGCCGACGCCACGGCATGCATCGTAGGGGGCGGTCTCATCGGTCTCGAGACCGCGGAAGCCCTGAGGCAGAAGGGGATGAAGGTCACGCTGGTCGAGATGCGCGACCAGCTCCTCCCTGGCGTGCTGGACCGCGAGATCGCCTTCCTGGTGGAACGGGAGCTCAAGCAGCAGGGGATCACCGTCCTCACCGGTTCGCCCGTTTCCGGCTTTGCCGGTGGCGAAACGGTGGAAAAGGTCCTGGCTGGCGAACAGGAGATCCCGGCCAGTCTCGTGATCCTCGCTCCCGGCGTGACCCCCAACGTGGCGGTGGCCAGGGAAGCCGGGATCGCCATCGGCGCAACCGGGGCCATTGCCGTCGACGCCATGCAGCGCACCAGCGATCCCGATATCTACGCCTGCGGCGACTGCTGCGAGGCTACCCACATCGTCTCCGGCAAGCCCTCGTACATCCCGCTCGGGAGCACGGCCAACAAGCAGGGGCGCGTGGCGGGGATCAACGCCGCCGGCGGCGAGGCGACCTTCGCCGGGGTAGCCGGAACCAGCATCCTCCGGGCCTTCCGCATCAACGCCGGGAAGACGGGGCTCACCGAGAGCGAGGCCCGCGCCTGCGGATACGACGTCGAGACCGTCATCTCCCCGGCCCCCGACCGCGCCCACTTCTTCCCGGGCGCGAAGCCGATCGTCCTGAAGATGGTGGCCGACCGCACGACGGGCCGGGTGCTGGGGCTCCAGGCGGCGGGCGAGGGGGCGGTGGACAAGCGGCTCGACGCCGCTGCGACCGCCATCACCTTCCGGGCCACCGCCGAACAGGTGTCCCAGCTCGATCTTGCCTACGCACCGCCCTATGCCGCGGCCATGGATAACCTGATCGTGGCGGCGGACATTATGAAGAATAAGCTGGCTGGCCACGCCCGCGGTATCTCTGCCCAGGAGGTGAAGCGCAAACTCGACGACGGCCACGACTTCATCCTCCTCGACGTCCGCTCTCCCGCGGAGCACGCCGAGGTAGGCATCGAGGGTGCGAAGCTGGTCCCGCTCGGCATGCTGCGGGAAAAAGCGGCGGAGCTTCCCAAGGACAAGGAGATCATCGCCTTCTGCAAGATCAGCCTGAGGGGATACGAGGCGCAGAAGATCCTGGATGCGGCAGGCTTCGCCGACGCCAAGTTCATGGACGGTGGGATCCTCGCCTGGCCGTATGCGTTAAGGAGAGGGTGATGGGACAGCGTCAGGCTTAGGACGGCTGGAGCAGAAAAAACTGAGGCCAGGCCTATCGGGATTCGTACCGGTAGGGCTGGCCTCTTTTTATTGCGGAACAGCGATAATTCTTAGACTACGCGTCCCTTCCCCTTCGAGGGGATGGACGGGATGGGGATAGGAAGGAGGCTCGTCAGGCGAAAGGCGAGGTTTCCTTGATGATGTTTCTCAGCGCTTGGCGGTCCGGCTCGCGGTCTCGGCCTTCTCTTTCAGCAGGACTTTCAACAGAGCGTCACGGCGTTCGACTTCGTATTCGAGCTCTGCGATGCGATCTCGCAAGCCCAAGGTAAGTTCCTCATGAAGTTCAACCGGTACTCGATAGAGTCTCATCAAGTCATCCAACTTGAAGAGATATCCGGAAGGAACCTTCTCGGCAGGAAGCTTCTGGTTGTCGATGTGGTTGTACAGTGTTCTTCTGGCAACTCCGAACAGTTTTGAAGCAGCGGTGACTCCAATCATATCCATTTTCTCACCAGCCTTTCCTATTCTGGCCACCCGGGCAGCCATCATAATCTGTCAGCTTCCGATCAATAACTCACCCTTCCACCGGCTGAACGGGGACGACCATAGCATAGTGCCGAAATACTTTCAATGGTTGTTAATCAACAACCGTTACCAAAGGTTTCTTCCGGGGGATCTCGGTTGAGACGCCGGAGGGGGGGAGATCGTTTTGGCCGGAGCCGTCGGTCGGCCGGGGGGAGGCGGTGGTCACCGGACGGCGGACGGACGGGGCAGGGGACACGGGCTCTGCGGGGGCGGCCGTGTCCATTGCATCTGCGGGTGGCGCCGGGACCGTTGCATCAGCGGACGGCACCGCGCCGACTATGGCCGCGGACGGCACCATGCTCCCTGTAGCTGCGGACGGCGCCGGGACCGCGGCCTCCGCGGAGGTGCCACCGCCGGGCCTGCTGCCGCGGGATGACTTCCGGCGCTGCTTCTGCTCATACATGATCTCGTCGCCGCGGACCATCAGGTCCATGAGGGAGCAGGGGGCCGCGGGGTCGTAGATGGCCATGCCGAAGCTGATGGAGAGTGGATAGGTCCTTCCGGCTTCCTCGTTATGCAGAGTCAAGCCGTCGCGCAGCCTCACCAGCAATAACTCGCCGTCCTCTTTCCCGCTCAGGACCGCCAGCCCGACGAACTCGTCTCCTCCCAGCCGTGCCACGATATCGCTATCCCTGAAGGAGCGCCGGATGATGCCGGCGGCGTCGACCAGGGCCCGGTCTCCCTCCTTGTGGCCGAGTGTATCGTTGATCCACTTCATCCCGTCCAGGTCGGCGTAGATGAGCGCCACGAACTGCCGCTTGCGTCCGACCGTCTTCATCTGCTGTTCCGCCAGGGTGACGAATCCGCGGCGGTTGTTGAGCCCGGTCAGCTCGTCCTTGAGCGACAGGTCGCGAAGCCGAGCCTCCGCCAGTTTCCTCTCCGAGATGTCGCGCAGGATACCCTCCACCCCGATGGCCCGCCCGCCGGCATTGAAGAGGATGCGTGCATTGAGCGAGGCGTCGACTACCCGCCCATCCTTTCTCTTCAGCTTGGTCTCGTAATCGTTCAGCTCCCCCTGCGCCTTCAGGCGCTTGAGCATCTCCTGTCGGTCGGCCGCGTCGGCATAGAAGGTGGTGACCGCCTTGCCGAGTACCTCTTCCTGGGTATAGCCCCCCATGGGGAGGATGGATGGAGTGATCTCGGTGATGAGGCCGTTCATGTCGGTCCGGTAATAGAGATCCTGGAAAGATTCGAAGATGGAGCGGTACTTCTCCTCGCTGATCCGGAGCGCTTCCTCGGTCCGTTTGCGGGCGGAGATGTTGCGGGAGACTCCCATGAAACCCAGGAAATGGCCGGCATCGTTGTAGATGGCGGTAAAGGTGACGTCGAACCAGGCGGTCGAGCCGTCTTTCCTGGTCTTTTCGATTTCCAGGCGGGTCCCGGTGATCCGCTCGCCGGCGGCGATCTCGGTGATCGCCTCGTTCAGCCTGGGGCGGACCGAGGCGAGGGAGACCGGGGAGAGGAGCTGGTCGAAGGTGAAGCGCAGTACCTCCTCGCGGCTGTAGCCAAGCTGGCGCTCGACCGAGGGGCTCACGTAGGTGAACCTGCCGTCCAGATCCATGGTCCAGATGAGATCGTTGGCGTTCTCGGCGAGCAGGCGGAACTCCTCCTCGCTGTCGCGCAGAGCGCTTTCGGTGGCCAGCCGGGCCAGCTCCTCGTGGCGCATGTGGGAGAAACCGGCGGCCATCATGGCCAGCCCGATCAGCCAGATCGAGCCGATCCAGAAGAGGACCTCGTGCCGGTGGTGGATTTGGGCGTCGAACAGCGGCTGCAGGGGGACGAGGACGGTGATGCCGCCGCGGACGTCGCCGTTGTCAGTGGCGGTATCGCGGTGGCAGCCACGGCAGGTCTCGTCCTGGAGGAGAGGGCGGATCAGCCGTAGATACGAGGTGCCGCCAAGCTCGATCTGGCCGCTCGCCTCGTTCTCCCCTTGGGCGAAGCGTCTGAGGGCGGCGGCTTCCCACTGGTCGGGAGCATGGGGGGCTTTTGCACCCAGGGCGGTCAGGCGGGTGGCAGTATCCGTCTCTTCGGTCGAGGAAGTAGTTGCCCCATCCTTTCGAGCGAGGGGAGGGGAGGAACGGTGGGAGAGGAGCTTGGTGGCGAAGGCGGTGCGGGCCTTTTGGAGTGCGAGGTCGTTGAGGTGGCTGTGGAGCTCGCGCATGCTCCAGAGGGCGAAGGTGCCGACGATAACGGTCCAGAAGAGTGCGCAGATGACTCCGTAGCGGAAGAGCGGGAGCATGCGGGCGGTGGGATGGAGGGGATGGTCTCCCTGATGGTTGGACTGGACGGGGAAGGGGCGGAGATGCTTCATGGATTTTCCTCGCTTACACAGTGGAGCGCCGGATATCTCATATATCGGCGCAGAGGAAAATTAATGAAGCACAAACGGCATAGCCACGGAGAAAATCTGAGAACTTCTGAGAAAAGCAGTTAGCCACGGAGAAAATCTGAGAACACGGAGAAAGTATTTAGGAACTTGAAAGTTAAACCCAAACCTAAGATCTAGAAAGATTAATACTTAAATCCAGTTTTCAGTGTCTCAGTATCTTGTCTCTCTCAGATTTTCTCCGTGTCTCCGTGGCTAACGCCTTCTCAGATTGTTTCCGTGGCTATTTGCCGAAAGCCTGCAGGAACTGCTGCAACAGTTGCGGGGCGTTGGACTTTATCTTCCCCCCCATGAAATCCATGATCCCGGGACGGTATCCCTGGAACCAGATCTTCTCCAGCATCTCCTTGCTGGTCTTGCAGACGCAGTCGGCCTCGCCGGCCGGCTTTCCTTCGGCTACCGTACATCCCTCGGCGTTGAGCGTCAGGGTCTTCTTGACGTCTTCGTCTATCGAGAAATAAAAGACGGTCGGGACGGGGAAGGCCCCCTTCTGGTAACTCTGCTCGAGGTTGTTGAATATCTCCGACATGCGGTTCTCCTTTGCGGTTAGTTGGTTCTCGCGGTGGCCCTCTCCCCCCGGCCGCCGGTGCGTTTGAGGAAGAGGGAAAGCGCGTCGCGCAGAAACTCGGAAGTGCTCTGGTTGGTCTCCTCTCGCAGGTTCTTCAGCATCGACAACTCCTGGTCGCTGATGCGAAGGGAGATCACGTTATGGCGCGCCGTGGTGACTATTTTCCTCATTGTTCATCCCTCGAAGCGGCGGGGCCGAAGCCCCGCCGCGTGGTGGTCCTCAATGTGCCAGTATCTTGATCGTTCTCGGGAAGGCGATCTCCCGGGCCGCTATCGGGATGGCCGCCCCGGCGGATACGCCGCCTGCGGTAGTCGGATCGACCACCGCTCCCTGCAGGAGGTAGTACGCCATCTGGAGCTGGGCCATTGCGGTGTTGGCCGGGGTGCTGTTGTCGATCAGGAATCCATGGCCGATACCGGTCTGGTCGAACTGGAAGTACCCCTCGGAAGGCGTGCTCCCGGCCGCCGTCACCGCACGGGCCGCCTGTGTCTTCGGTGCCACCTGGCCTCCGGCGATCGTGTACATGAACTGGGCCGGTACCCTCCCCGAGAGGTAGGCCAGCTGGTCGAAGCCCGGGGCCACCGCCGCTCCGGCGGAGCCAAGGACACCCCTGCCGCCGAGGGCGTTGCCGAGATAGCGGGTACTGCTGTTGGGGATGACCTGGTCGCCTACCGCCTCCTGCATCACGACCCGTCCCGACAGCCGCGACGGCAGTCCGGCGGCCAAGGGAGTGGTGACGCTGGCCGGGTCGGCCGGGTCGATCACCGACTGGGTCAGCAGGAAGAACTGGTTATAGGTCGGGGTGCCGACGTTGATTCCCACGGCGGCGAGCCCGGCATTGATGCTGGGGGAGAAGGCCGGGCTGTCCTTGATGAGATAGGCGAGCCGGCCGCCCGGGACGCTCAGGAACCCTTTCATGTCGTTGTTGAGCGTGGCCTGGGTGTAGGGAGGAACCGAGGCGGAAAGGGTGGTGTTCCCGGCCAGGTAGTAGGCCCCCACGATTGAGCCGAGGCTAAGCCCGACGTAGCTGATCTCGGCCGGCGGGGCGGCGGCGATCCCTGCCGCGACCAGGGCGCCGGTCCTGATGGAGAATTCGAGACGGTCCAGGTTGAAGGCGGCCTGCTCGATGTTGGAGCGGGTGGCCAAGGGCGCGCCCACGGCCATGAAATCCTGCCCCCAGAGGGTGGGGTTGCTGTGTCCGGTCACCGCCAGCGCTCCGTGGAGCGGAAGGTCGATGGCGGCCACCGCGTAGCCTGCGCCGGTCAGCGTCTGGGCCACCGCCAGCACCTGTTCCTTCTGCCCGGTGATCCCGTGCTGGAAGATGACCAGCTTGCCGTTGGGGGTGGCGGGGGCCAGGTAGATGAACGGTATCGCGCGCGGGACATGGTAGTAGCCGACCAGGTTGACTCCGCTGCGGAACGGCTGCACCACCCCGGCGGCCGGGTTGTCGGCGCCGGTCACGCCTGTCAGGTCCATGCTCCCCGCGTTGGCCGCGACCACCACCGGGTCCATGGAGAGGTCGGCGCTGTTGAGGGTGCCGGTGGTAACGCTGGAAAGGCCCGCCGGTGCGGTGCCGGGAGCACCCGCGGCGGTCCAGAAGGCGGCACCCGGAAAGGTCTGGGTGTTGGCGACTCCGTTCACCCAGGTCTTGCCGGGGAGCCCGCCGGGGAGGTTGGTCCCGGCCGCGAAGGCGCGCAGGGCGCTCTCTACCGGGATCACGCTGGCGGGCTGGGAGGCGTCGGGGGCTACGTACCCGGCGGCGGTCGTTATGAAGCGTCCCATGACGGCGATGTCGGCACGGCTGGCGATGCCGGTGGTGGCCGAGGCGGTGATCAGGTCGTTCATCACCTTGGCATAGCCGGAGAGCTGGATGCTGGTGCCGGTCATGGCGTTGGCACGGATCGGCTCCAGGGGGGCGAACGGGCCGATCAGCGGAATGGTGGATTTCAGCGCATCGAAATAGGTGGAGCTGATAACCGGCTTGCCGGTCGCCGCATCCTTCACGCCGCTGGTGACCACGTAGAGGTAGCGGGTGGCGGGCTGCAGCGGGAAGTTGGGGAAGAGGAAAACGTCGGTCCCGCCTGCCGCGTACTGGTAGGTGAACATCCCCGAGACGTCGGTGAAGGTGAGCGGGTTATTCTCGGTAGCGAGCGGGCTCGTGCTGTCGCCGGTGATCTGAAAGACCTTGATGGTGGCCGGGGTCACCGAAGCGGCATCGAGAGGCTGGCCGAAACGGATATAGACCGGCGCGTTCAAGCCCGCTACCGCGTTGGTGCCGCCAACTTCCTTGAGGTTCACGTAGGCGAGCGCCTCCAAGGGATCCATCGGGATATTGGCCGGACGGGCGCCGGTCGCCCCGGTGAGCGGGTTGGTATAGCTGGTAAGCGGGTTGGCCGCCACCGCGGTCGCCAGGACGTTGGGGAGCGGAATGGTGCTGGTGGTCGGGTCGAAGAGCGCCTGGTTGGTGCTGAGGGCACCGGACTGTTCATGGTTGTCGCTGCTGCACGCCATCGCCAGCAGGAACCCGAGAATTACAACAAAACGTGTCACGAGTTTCATGATCGTACCTCGCTAAATAGCAGGGGAGGGGCCTCGTTGCCCGGCTCGCCTAGAATTTGATGGTGACGTTGGCGCCGAAGAGATGCGCATCGCTCTTGAAGGACCCGTTTTCGCCGGTCAGGGTGGCGGCGTCCTGGTTGGCGACCGTGCGATTCAGCCAGTGGACCCACATGTAGGCCAGGTCCAGGGTCGCGTAGTCGTTATGAAGCCCCATACCGATGGAGACGTTGTGGCGGTCGGCATCGGGAAGCATCGGCCCCAGGGATGAGGAGGGGATCGGGTTGGTGTCGTAGGCGTAGCCTGCCCTGAGGTCGACGTTTTTGTTGTAGGAGTACTGACCGCCCAGCCGGTAGCACCAGGCGTCCTTCCACTTGGTCTCGATGGGCTGGTTGTTGAAATTGTTGAACTGGGTGTTGTTGAAGGAGAAGAGGAGCTTGTCGATCGAGCTCCAGCCGGTGCGGTCGGCGTCGAATTCCACCACCCAGGCGTCGTTGGGGTGCCAGGCGACGCCGAGATTCAGGTCGTCCGGCAGCGTGATATCCGAGGTGAACTTGGAGGTGGCGCGGAGCCGCGAGTTGTAGGAGTTGAAGTTGGCGCTCTGCCCGATGGCGGCAGCACCGGCCTGGGTGGTGGCGAGGAAGTTGGAGGCGCCATCGACGTGGAGGGTGACCTCGCTGCGGTAGGAGGCGCCGAAGGAGAGCTCCTTGATCGGCTTCCACATGAGGCCGAAGTTGTAGCCGAAGTCGGTCGCGGTGCCGTCGAGACCCATGATCCCGAGCTCGGCCGGGGTGCCGGGGTTGGTCGGGTCGGGGACATAGACCGAGCGGGACAGGGTGACGATGGCGTGGGTCACGTCGAGACCGGCGGCTACCGCCAGGTTCCAGTCCTCGAAAAGGTAGGCGACGGTCGGCTGGAAGTTGACCGGCTTCACGGCGATGTTCTGGACCTGGTTCCGGAAGGCGCTCGAATCGTCCCAGCTCTTGGCCAGCGGATAGATCGAGTTGATCCCGAGGCCGAAGGTGAGCGGTATCCGTTCCAGGCTGTAGGTGGCGTAGAGGGAAGGGGCGATAAAGAGATCCTTCTTGGCCTCTTCCTCCACCGGGCTGGAGCCGGAGAGGGCGGTGGTGCCGCTGAACTTGGTCTCCGGCACCGAGATCAGCAGGGATCCCATGTTGACCTGGGCCCCCTTGAGGTAGGCGATGCCGGCGGGGTTGTAGTAAAGGGCGGTCGGATCGTCGGCCTGGGCCACGAAGGCGTTGGCCATACCCATCGCCTTGGCTCCCTGCTCATTGATCTTCAGCCCTGCGGCTTGGGCCAATCCCGCCGTCGCGAGGATGGCCGCCCCGACGGCGCAACATACGAGCTTCTTTCCCATGTTCCTCTCCTTTCGCGGTCCGCTGCCGGGCCGCTGCTTCATGAAATCTTCCGATGCCGATCTGTGCAATTTCACCCGTTTTACGCTTGGTTACCGGACTATTTATCCCCGCCTCCGCCCGCGCTCTCCCTGCTAAACGGGAAGGGTGCTGGGCGGCAGTTACGAGGGGCGTTTACGTTGTCAATAAAACGTTATTTTGGTAATGCTGTTTAAATCACCTTGACGTTTATGTCAAGAATAAAAAATCCGCCCGGGATAAATTATCGTCCGCGGTAAAGCGTCCTTTCGCCGGTTGCGCCCCGGGCCGCACTGGTAGTTCGTAATTTCGTGAAAATATACATGCTTTTCCGGATTTGGCAAGCCGGCACCGGCCGGCGGCGGTGGATCGCCTACTATTTATATAGAGAAAGAGAAATCCGATGCCGATGAGGGAGGATAGGGGAGGGTTACGGAAAAAGGGGGGGGGAGAAGAGTCGCAGCCTTTAATTCTGAAGCGTTTTTGGCGTGGTCGAAAAAAATAGAAAAGAATTATACTTGACATGAGCGTTAAGGTCATATAGTGTTCGCTCAAGCTAAGCCACGCCGAAGGAGGCAACCGATGGACAAATCCTTCAAATCGATTCCCGACATGCTGCGCCGGAACGCTACCAGGTTCGACGGCCAGCTCGCGCTCAAGTACCGGAAGCAGGGGCGATTCGTCACCCTGAGCTACGCCGAGTACTACGACCGGGCCCTGATGGCCGCCCGCGGCCTGAAGAAGATGAACGTCCGCGCCGGGGACCGGGTGGCCATCCTTTCCGAGAACCGTGCCGGGTGGGTCATCGCCGACATGGGGATCCTGGCCGCCGGGGCGATCACGGTGCCGATCTATCCGACCAACACCCCGGAGCAGATCGAGTACATGCTGAACCACTGCGGCGCCCGCATCGTCTTCGTCTCCAGCCGCTTCCAGTACTACAAGCTCCTCAAGGTGCGGGAGTCGATCCCCGACGTGGAGCTGGTGGTTTCCTTCGAGCGTTTCCTGGGCGACAGCGCGCTGCCGGTCTGCACCTTCTACCAGCTCTCCGAGGTGGATCACCCGATCACGGAGCAGGAGAGGCGCGAGCTCGAGTGCGGGATCGACTGCCTGGGGCCGGACGACATCCTGACCCTCATCTACACCTCCGGCACCACCGGGGTCCCCAAGGGGGTCATGCTCTCCCACCGGAACATCCTCACCAACACCCAGTATCTGACCGAGCAAAGCGGCGCGGTGGGGGACAACGACGTCCTCCTGAGCTTTCTTCCCTTGAGCCACGTGCTGGAGCGCTCCGCCGGCTACTACACCGCCATCAGAAACGGCGCGCTCATGGTCTTCGCCGACAGCATCGAGAAGATCCCGGAGAACATGATGGAGGTGAGCCCGACCGTCATGGTGAGCGTGCCGCGGCTCTTCGAGAAGATCTACCACCGCATCTTCGAGAATGTGCACCATATGCCGGTCGTGAAGAGGAGCCTCTTCCACTGGGGGATCGAGGTCGGCAAGCAGTATGTCGAGGCGAAGTTCGTGAAGAGGCAGCCGTCGGCGATGCTGGCTTTCAAGTACGGCCTGGCCGACCGGCTCATCTTCAGCAAGATCAGGGCCCGCTTCGGCGGCCGGATGAAGCTCTGCTGCTGCGGCGGCGCTCCCCTGGACAAGACCATCAACGAGTTCTTCTGGATCATCGGTATCCCTATCTTCGAAGGGTACGGGCTGACCGAGACCAGCCCTGCCATCTCGTTCAACAACTTCAACCACGTCCGCTTCGGATCGGTCGGCATCCCGCTGCGGGACACCGAGGTGAAGATTGCCGGGGACGGCGAGATCATGGTGCGCGGGCCGCAGGTGATGGTCGGCTACTACAACGACCATGAGGCGACCTCCACCGCGGTCGAGGATGGCTGGTTCAAAACCGGCGACATCGGGCATATGGATGACGGCTTCCTCTACATCACCGATAGGAAGAAGGAGCTCATCATCACCGCGGGCGGAAAGAACATCGCCCCCCAGCCGATCGAGAACGAGCTGAAACTCGACAAGTACGTCTCCTCGGCCTTCGTGTACGGCGACAGGAAGCCCTACCTGGTGGCGCTGGTCGTCCCCAACATGGAACGGGTGCTGGAGTTCGCCAAGTCCAAGCACATCGACTACGTCGACCTGGACGACCTGGTGATGCACTCCGCCGTCCACAAGCTCTTCGAACAGCGGCTCGCCGAGATCAACGGAAGGCTGGCGCGATACGAGAGCATCAAGAAGTTCGTCCTGTTGCCGCGCGACTTCTCCATCGATGGGGGCGAACTGACCGCCACCCTGAAGCTGCGGCGCAAGGTCATCTACGAGAAGTACAAACACAAAATTGAGGATCTCTACGCCGACCAGGGCGAATGAGACAGGATTGGTCATAACCGACAGGAGGATTGCCATGAATCAGATCAACAAGGTGGCCGTACTGGGGGCCGGGGTGATGGGTGCCACCATCGCCGCCCACCTGGCCAATGCAGGGATCCAGGTACTGCTTTTGGATATCGTACCGAGAGAGCCCAACGAAGCCGAAGTGAAGGCGGGGCTTGGCCTTACCGACGCAGCCGTGAGAAACCGCATCGCCGCCGACGGGCTTACCGGGCTCATGAAGATGAAGCCGGCCGCCTTCTTCCTTCCCGGCTACGCCGACTACATCGAGACCGGCAACTTCGACGACGACATGGGGCGCCTCAAAGAGTGCGACTGGGTGGTCGAGGTGGTCATCGAGAACATGGCCATCAAGAAGAAGCTCTTCACCGAGAAGGTGGTCCCGAACCTCAAGCCGGGCGCCATCCTCTCCACCAACACGAGCGGACTCTCCGTCAACGAAATGGCCGAGTGCCTCCCGGAGGAGGTCAGGAAGAACTTCTTGGTGACCCACTTCTTCAATCCACCGCGCTACATGCGCCTGATGGAGATCGTCTCCTGCCGCTACACCGATCCCAAGGTCGCGGAAGCGATGGGGAACTTCCTCTCCACCCGGCTTGGCAAGGGGATCGTGACCGCCAAGGACACCCCGAACTTCATCGCCAACCGGATCGGGGTCTACGCCATCTGCAACTGCGTCAGGAACATGGTCTCCATGGGGATGACGGTGGAAGAGGTCGACGCCATCGCGGGTCCCGCCACCGCCCGCCCGAAGTCGGCCGCCTTCCGGACTGCTGACCTGGTCGGCATCGACACCCTGAAGCATGTGGCCGACAACTCCTACCAGTTGCTTCCCAACGACGAGGAGCGGGAGATCTTCAACTTCCCCTCCTTCGTGGGGGAGATGGTAGAGAAGGGGCTCTTGGGTAACAAGAGCAGGCAGGGCTTCTTCAAGAAGGTCAAGGGTGAGAAAGGGCAGGAGTTCTTCTACTACGACTACCTGACCGGCGAGTACAAACCCGCCACCCGTCCCAAGTTCGCCTCGGTGGAGGCGGCCAAGGGGATCGACGATCCGGGCCAAAGGCTCAAGGCGCTCATCGAGTCCAAGGACAAGGCGGGCGAATTCGCCTGGAAGAACCTGCGCGATACCCTGATCTACACCTTCAACCGGATCCCCGAGATCGCCGACGACGTCGTCAACATCGACAACGGCATGAAGTGGGGCTTCAACTGGGAGCTCGGCCCCTTCGAGATGCTGGACGCCATCGGGGTTTCCTACTTCGTCAACCGCGCGGAGAAGGACGGGGTGACGGTCCCGGCAGCTCTCAAGAACATCGAGCGCTTCTACCGCTTCGAGAACGGCAAGCGTGAATACCTCTGCGTGACCGGGAATCAGTTCCGCGAGGTGCCGGTGGCTCCGGGGCAGGTGAGCCTCTCCATTATCCGCAAGAACGGCGGCGTCGTGGAGAAGAACTCCGGCGCCTCGGTGCTCGACCTCGGCGACGGCGTCTTCTGCCTCGAATTCCACACCAAGATGAACGCCATCGGCGGCGAGATCCTCTCCATGGTCCACAAGGGGATCAAGCGGGCCGAGCAGGACGGCGTCGGCCTGGTGATCGCCAACGAGGGAACCATCTTCTCGGCGGGTGCCAACCTCATGCTGCTGGTCATGGCCATCGCGGAAGGTGCCTACGACGAGATCAACATGACCATCAACAACTTCCAGAAGGCGATGATGGCCATCAAGTACTCCAAGATCCCGGTGGTGGCGGCTCCCCACAACCTGGTCATGGGTGGCGGCTGCGAGACCTGCCTCCATTCCGACGCCATCATCCCCTACGCCGAGACCTACATGGGCCTGGTCGAGATCGGGGTGGGCCTTCTCCCCGGCGGCGGCGGGACCAAGGAGATGGCAATCCGCGCCATCAAGCTCGCCGAGGAGAACGACATCGACGCGACCCCGTTCATCTTCAAGAACTTCATGAACATCGCCATGGCCAAGGTTTCCATGTCGGCCGCCGAGCTCGGGCCGATGGGCTTCCTCCGCCAGGGCGACGCCATCACCATGAATGTCGACCGCCGTATCCACGACGCGAAGCTGAAGGCGATCTCGCTGGCCGCCAACTACCGTCCGGGCCGCCCGCTCGTGAACCTCAAGGCGCCGGGACGCGGCGTGGCCGCCTCCATCAAGTCCCAGCTTTGGAACATGCAGCAGGGGGGCTTCATCTCCGAGTACGACCAGTTCCTGGCAGGCACTGTCGCCGACGTCATCACCGGCGGCGACATCCCGTCCGGCACCCTGATCACCGAACAGTACCTGCTCGACCTGGAGCGCGAAGGTTTCCTGAAGCTCTGCGGGCAGAAGAAGACCCTGGAGCGTATCCAGCACATGCTGAAGAAAGGGAAGCCGCTTAGGAATTAACCACCTTCCACTCTCCCCCCTTTGAAAAAGGGGGGCAGGGGGGGATTTCCCGCCGTCGGCAGCATGGGCCAAATCCCCCTAAATCCCCCTTTTGCAAAGGGGGACTTCCGATGTCTACAACAACCTGCGTCAACAATGGAGTGTCGCGTTTCGAAACTCAACGCGGCCTACGGAGGATACGATGAGAAAGGCATATATTTTAGCGGCTTACCGCACTCCCGCTTGCCGGGCCAAGAAAGGGAAATTGAAGGATGTCCGGCCGGACGACCTGGCGGCTGCGGCCATCAGGGGGCTTTTGGACCGGACCGGGGTCGATCCGCTGCTGGTCGAAGACATCATCATGGGGTGCGCCTTCCCGGAAGGCGAGCAGGGGATGAACTTCGCCCGCGTGGCGGCTCTCAAGGCCGGGGTGCCGGTCGAGGTTCCCGCCCAGACCGTCAACCGCTTCTGCTCCTCGGGGCTGCAGACCATCGCCAGCGCCGCCGAGCGCATTATCGCCGGTTTCGCGGACTGCATCATTGCCGGCGGCGCCGAGAGCATGAGCATGATCCCGATGGGCGGCTCCAAGTACAGCGCCAACCCGGGGCTGATGGCCTCCTGGCCGGAGTCCTTCGCCTCCATGGGGATCACCGCCGAACTGGTCGCCGACCGCTACGAGATCAGCCGCGAGGAGCAGGACACCTTCGCCGCCCAGAGCCACGCCAAGGCGGCAGCCGCCATCGCGGCCGGGAAGTTCCAGGACGAGATCGTCCCGGTGCAGGCCGAGAGCTACGCGCTCGTGAAGGGGAAGATGCAGAAAAAGACCGAGACCGTCGAGATCGACGATGGCGTCCGCGGGGACACCACCGCCGCCGGGCTCGCCAAGCTGAAGCCCGCTTTCAAGGCCAACGGTTCCGTCACCGCCGGTAACTCCTCCCAGATGACCGACGGCGCCGCCGCGGTGATGGTGG
The DNA here is from genome assembly GCF_023652955.1 of Geomonas sp. Red32. GTDB lineage: Bacteria > Desulfobacterota > Desulfuromonadia > Geobacterales > Geobacteraceae > Geomonas. The sequence goes on from NZ_JAKLOY010000003.1 coordinate 433,832, forward strand.
TTTCCGAAGAGTTCATCAAGCGCCTCGACAAGAAGCCTATCGCCCGCTTCGTCGCCTTCGCGGTGAAAGGGGTGGCGCCGGAGGTCATGGGGATCGGCCCGGTGGCCGCCATTCCCGCCGCGCTGAAGCTGGCCGGCCTCTCGCTGGACGAGATCGGGCTCTTCGAGCTGAACGAGGCTTTCGCCGCCCAGTCGCTCGCCTGCGTACGCGAGCTCGGCATCGACCCGGCCAAGGTCAACGTCAACGGCGGCGCCATCGCGCTCGGCCACCCGCTCGGCTGCACCGGGGCGAAGCTTACCGCCAGCATCGTCCACGAGATGCAGCGGAGCAAGACCCGCTACGGGATCGTCTCCATGTGCATCGGCGGCGGCATGGGCGCCGCCGGGATATTCGAGCGAGTGTAGCAGCTTCACCATTCCCCCTCGGACGTTCAAGTCCCCCTTTGAAAAAGGGGGATTTAGGGGGATTTGATTTCAGGCAGCCAAGAGGCAAATCCCCCCCGCCCCCCCTTTTTCAAAGGGGGGAGGATCAGGGTTACGATGACAATAAACCTAAGCGAGGTGACATCATGGCAAAGCTATTCAAAGGCGCGGAATACCTGATCTCCGCAGCAGGCAAGAATGACATCTTTACCCCCGAGGACTTCACCGACGAACAGCGCCAGATCGGCGAGACCACCGAGCAGTTCGTCCTCAACGAGGTGCTTCCGCACCGCGAAAGGCTGGAGGAGAAGGACCTTCCGCTCAACGTGGAGCTGATGAAGAAATGCGGCGAGCTCGGGCTCCTCATGATCGACGCCCCCGAGGAGTACGGCGGGCTCGAGCTCGACAAGGCCACCAGCATGCTGGCCGCCGAGAAGCTGGCCCCGGCCGGCTCCTTCTCGGTCACCTACTCGGCCCACACCGGCATCGGCACCCTGCCGCTCGTTTACTACGGCACCCCGGCGCAGAAGGAGAAGTACCTCGGGAAGATCATCTCCGGAGAGTGGGTCGCCGCCTACTGCCTGACCGAGCCGGGCTCCGGTTCCGACGCCCTCGGCGCCTCGGCCACTGCGCGGCTCTCCGAGGACGGCAAGCACTACATCCTTAACGGGACCAAGCAGTTCATCACCAACGGCGGTATCGCCAACCTCTACACCGTCTTCGCGAAGATCGACAAGGAGCACTTTACCGGCTTCCTGGTCGAGCGCGACACCGAGGGGCTTTCCGTCGGGGCAGAGGAGCACAAGATGGGGGTGCGCGGTTCCTCCACCACCCAGATCATCCTGGAAGACGCCAAGGTCCCGGTGGAGAACCTCCTGGGCGAGATCGGCAAGGGGCACAAGATCGCCTTCAACGTGCTGAACGTGGGCCGCTTCAAGCTGGGTGCCGGTGTCACCGGCGCTGCCAAGCGGGCCATCACCGAGGGGATCCGCTACGCCAACGAGAGAAAGGCCTTCGGGGTCCCCATCTCTTCCTTCGGCGCACTGCAGGAGAAGATCGCCGACGCCAGCGCCGCCATCTTCGCCTCCGAGTCGGTCGTCTACCGCCTGGCAGGCCTGATCGACGACCGCCTCGCCACCATCCCGAAAGGAACCGAGAACTATTACGAGGCTTACCAGGAAGGGATTGAGGAGTACTCCATCGAGTGCGCCATCGCCAAGGTCTTCTGCTCCGAGGTGCTGGCCGACGTGGTCGACCAGGTGGTCCAGATCCACGGCGGCTACGGCTTCATCGCCGAGTACCCGGCGGAGAGCTTCTACCGCGACGAGAGGATCAACCGCATCTGGGAGGGGACCAACGAGATTAACCGCCTGCTGATCCCCGGCATCATCTTGAAGCGCGCCATGAAAGGCGAGATCCCGCTGCAGAAGGAGGCGATGAAGGCCTTCGAATCGCTCATGTCTCCTTCCTTCGAGGAGCTGGAGGATGTGCCGTTCGCGGCCGAGAAGGCGCTGGTGGCGGGGCTCAAGCAGGCCTTCCTGGTGCTGGCAGGCTCCGGCGTCCAGAAGTTTATGAACAACATCAAGGACGAGCAGGAGATTCTCATGGCGGTGGCCGATGTGGCCATCGGAATCTTCGCCATCGAAAGCGCCGTCTTGCGCGCCGAGAAGATGATGGCCAGCGTGAGCGAGGCCAAGCGGAAGTCGGTCGAGTCGGCGGTGAAGATCTTTGCCTTCAACGCCTCCGAGAAAGCCGCCACCGCCGCCAAGCGGGCCGCCTACTACATCGAGTCGGGCGACAACCTGACCATGCTTTTGGCCGGTATCCGCCGCTTCACCAAGTACGACGCCAGCGGCCTTCTGCAGGCCAAGCGCCAGTTGGCTGCGGCCGCCATCGAGGCGGAGAAGCACGTGTTCTAAAAAGAGAAGTCGAAGTATCCCCTCTCCCCCGGGAGAGGGGTCTTTAGGTCCCCCCCCCGGGAGAGATGCCACTAGGTCCCCCCCCGGAGAGGGGCCACTAGGTCCCCCCCCTTGTCAAAGGGGGGAGAGGGGGGATTTGCTTCTGGGCCGGCGACAACCTCCCTCGCCCGCAACGTGGAGTCCCAAGCCTATGCGACAGCACACGGTAACCACCCCCTACATGGTCGGGGAAGTCCACTTCTACACTGCCGAGACCGAAAGGGGGCTGGCCCTCTTCGACACCGGCCCTCCCACCCGTGAAGGCGAGCTCGCCCTCTGCTCGAGCGTCGACCTGAGTCGCCTCAAGTACCTTTTCATCAGCCACTGTCACGTCGACCACTACGGCCTGGTCAACTTCATCCTCGATAACAGCTCCGCGGACGTCTACATCCCCCGCCAGGACGCCATCAAGCTCGAACGGCACGACGAGCGGATCGCTGGCATCACCAGGCTCCTGCTCGATTGCGGCTTTTCCAAGAAGTTCGTGTTGGGGCTGCGGGACTCGTACCAGGCGCACAAGGTCTTCCCGGAACGTCCCAGGTGGTACCGGGTAGTGGAAGAGTCGCCTGAGATAGCCGAGCTCGGCATCGAGTGGTTTGCCGCCCCCGGCCATTCCCAAAGCGACCTGGTTTATCTGACCGGCGACTGTGCCGTGACCGGCGACCTGCTGCTGAGAAACATCTTCCAGGCGCCCCTTCTTGACATCGATCTGGACAACTTTTCCCGGCGCTTCCGGAACTACGACGCCTACTGCGACTCCCTCGTCAAGCTCGCCACCCTGCGGGGAAAGCGGATCATGCCGGGGCATCGCGACTCCGTTGACGGGGTCGACGAGGCCATTGTTTTCTACGTGACCACCCTCCTCGAACGCTCCGCGCGTCTCCTGCCCTACCGGGGGATCCCGGTGGCGGAGATGGTGGACCGGATCTTCCAGGGGAGGATCACCGATCCTTTCCACCTCTACCTAAAGGCTTCGGAGATGGTCTTCATGCTGGACTTCATCGAACAGCCATCCCAGCTCAGGTCCTCCCTGGAGCGGATCGGGCTCTTCGACAGGGTCGCCGAACCTTTCAATGTTGTGGCCGCCGGGTAGCCAAGGGAGAAACACCATGCACGACCCTCTTTTTCAACCGATCACCATCAACCGCCTGGAGGTCAAAAACCGGATCTTCATGCCGGCCATGCACCTCAACATGGCCGCCAACTACGCCGTTGGGGATAGGTTGGTCGATTTCTACGCGGAGCGCGCCCGCGGGGGGGCGGGGCTCATTACGGTCGGCTATGCCACCGTGGACGAGCACTCCGGCAATCCCGGCAACATCGGCGCCCACAAGGACATCTATCTCCCCGGACTCACCCGGTTGGCCGCCGCTATCAAGGAGAACGGCGCCCGCTCGTCGGTGCAGTTGAACCATGCTGGCCGCTATAACCACTCGATGCTGATGGGGGGACGCCAGCCGGTGGCACCTTCGGCGATCGCCTCGCGGTTGACTCGCGAGACCCCAAAGGAGCTGGAGGCCGACGAGATCGCCGCCATCGTGGAGAGCTTCGCCCAGGCGGCGCGGCGGGTGAAGGAGGCCGGCTTCGACGCGGTCGAGATCCTCTCCGGGACCGGCTACCTGATCAGCGAATTCCTCTCCCCGCTCACCAACAAGCGGACCGATGGCTACGGCGGCTCCTTCGACAACCGGATCCGCTTCGGGCTGGAGGTGGTGGGGGCGGTCCGCGCCGCGGTGGGAGCGGACTTCCCGCTGGTGGTGAGGATGAACGGCAACGAGTTCATGAAAAACGGCTCCAGCCGCGAAGAGCTCGTCGAGTACGCAGTGAGATTGGCCGAGGCCGGGGTCGACGCGCTCTGCATCAACGTCGGCTGGCACGAGGCGCAGGTCCCACAGATCGTCGCAGAGGTGCCGCGCGGTGTCTTCGCCTACCTGGCCCGCGGCGTCAAGGAAAGGGTTGCCATCCCCATCATCGCCAGCCACCGCATTAACGATCCTGCCGTCGCCCGGGAGCTTCTGGAGGAGGGATGCTGCGACATGATAGCCATCGGCCGCGCCTTGATCGCCGATCCCTTCTTCCCGGAAAAAGCACGCCAGCGGCGCGAGGAGGAGATCGTCCACTGTGTCGCCTGCGGGCAGGGATGTTTCGACAACCTCTTCAAGCTGCGGGCGGTGGAATGTCTCTGCAATCCGAAGGCTGGCTACGAGAAGTCGCGGGCGGTGACCGCTGCCGAGACTCCCCGTAAGGTCATGGTCATCGGGGGCGGGGCCGCCGGGATGACCGCCGCTCTTACCGCCGCCGAACGCGGCCACCGGGTGACCCTTCACGAGCGGAGCGGCAGGCTCGGCGGCCAGCTCCTTTTGGCCGGGGCTCCTCCGGGACGCGAAGAATTCCTGGAACTGGCCCGCGACCTTGACCACCAGGTTGCCTTATCCAGCATAACCGTCAGGCTGGGCTCTGAAGTAGATGCCGCTCTGCTCGATGCCGAGGCTCCCGATGCCGTGGTGCTTGCCACCGGCGGTGAGCCGGTGCGTCCCCCCATACCGGGCGCATCGCTTCCCCATGTGCTGCAGGCTTGGGATATCCTGAAGGGGAGGAAGGTATCGGGGAAACGGGTGGCGGTTATCGGCGGCGGGGCGGTCGGCATCGAGACCGCGCTGATGCTGGCGGAACAGGGAACCCTTTCCGGCGACGCGCTCAAGTTCCTCCTGGTGCATGGCGCGGAGACCCCGGAATCCCTCTATGCCCTCGCCACCCGCGGAAGCAAAGAGGTCACCGTGATCGAGATGCTGGACGAGATGGGTACCAACTTCGGCAAGAGCACCCGCTGGGGAATGATGCAGGACGTGGAGAGGTTCGGGGTCAGGAGCAAGCTGAAGGCGAGGGTGGTGGAGATCACCGCCGAATGCGTGACAATCGAAGTGGACGGCGTTGCCGAAGAGATCCCCGCAGACACTGTCGTTCTGGCCGTCGGCACCCGCCGCCATGCCCCGCTGGTGGAGGTGCTGGAGGCCAGGGGAATCCCATTCGAGGTGGTCGGCGACGCAACGAAACCCGCCATGGTATTCGACGCCATCCACGCCGGCTTCGCCGCCGGAAGGAAGCTGTAATCGTCCCCCCTCCCCTGGAGGGAGGGGGCTAGGGGGTGGGGGAAGCTTCGACCAAGTACCGAAGCCGGCCTCCCCCCCACCCGCCTTCGCACCATGCTTCGGCGGGGAGGCCCTGACCCTTCCCCTCAAAGGGGGAGGGAACTAAAACTAAGGAGCAATAGACATGAGAATTCTGCTGGCGCTTTTGATAACCCTTTTGATGGCCGGGATCGCTCCGGCCAAGGAAATCGCCGGGGTCGCCATCGAACCGACCGTAACCGTCGACCATCATGCCCTCAACCTCAACGGCAGCGGCATCCGGAAGAAGTTCTTCGTCAAGGTCTACATCGGTTCCCTCTACGCCACCAAAAAGCTCAGCACCGCCGCCGAAGCGCTGCGCGATCCGGGCGACAAACTGATCCGGATGAACTTCCTGTACTCCAAGGTGGGCAAAGAGAAGATCATCGAAGCCTTCCGCGAGGGATTCGCCAACAACACGCCGGCCATTGCCAACTCGGTCGAGGTCAAGCGCTTCCTGTCCCTCTTCACCGACGACTTCGTGCGTGGTGACACGGTGGACATCTATCTGGGCGCCGGCGGCAAGGTGAGCGTAAAGCACAACGGCAAGGCGATGGGGAGTGTGTCGTCGCCCCAGCTCGGGCCGGCCATTCTCGCCATCTACCTTGGCAACAAACCCGCCGACGATGATCTCAAGGCGGGGATGCTCGGCCACTAACCGGGCCGTAAGCTCATGGTCCGCCAACCGATAGCGGTTCCGCTTCCCACCGGGGACAACCTCCACCTGCTGAGGTTGTGTGGCGACCCGCGGGGACCGGTGGTGTTCATGCTGCACGGCGCCATCGAGAGCGGCCGGATTTTTTACTCCGGCTCCGGTAAGGGGCTCGCTCCCTTCTTGGCCCGCCAGGGATTCGACGTCTACGTGGCCGACCTCCGCGGGCGGGGCGAAAGCACCCCGGCTATCGGGCGCGGTTCCCGGTTCGGCCAGACCGAGGCGATTACCGAGGATATACCGGCGCTCATCGAGGCGATCATGAAGCTGCGCGGCCCGGTTCCCCAGCAGTGGGTGGCCCATTCCTGGGGAGGGATCATCCTCTCCTCGGTGCTGGCGCGTTTCCCAAGGTATCTCGATACGGTGAGCTCGCTCGTTTATTTCGGGAGCAAGCGGACGGTGAGGGTGGCAAATTTCGAGCGGTTGGTGAAGGTGGATCTGATGTGGAATGGCCTCTGCCACTTGGTGACGGCGGCCGCCGGCTACCTTCCCGCCCGCAGGATGGGGATCGGCTCGGAGAGCGAGACCAGGAAGTCCCATCGGCAGAGCTCTGAGTGGGTGCGCAAGGACGCCTGGGTCGATTCGGACGACGGCTTCGACTACGGAGCGGTGATCCGGCAGTTGAGGCTTCCACCTGCCTGGTACCTGGCCGGGAAGAACGACGGCGCGCTGGGGCACCCGGAGGATGTCAGGAGGTTCATGGAGTCGGCGGGGAAGCAGGCACGCCGGTTTACGGTGCTCGCGAAGGCAAATGGCAACCTGCACGACTATGGACACATCGACATGCTGACCCACCGCGACGCAGACAAGGACCACTTTCCGCAGGTCCTTGAGTGGCTCAGGCAACATGCTGCTACCCATCCCCTGTCCCCCCTTTGACAAGGGGGGGACCTGAATATTCATGGATGGGGTGAAGGGGACTGGCTCCGTTAGGTGCCTGGCCCCCTGTCCGGCCTGTCCCCCAGTCCGGCAAACGAGGCAAGAGAAGGAGACCGATATGAAAGAGCACAACACTGAAATAGAGTTGAGATTCGCGGACCTGGACGCCTACGGGCATGTGAACAGCGCCGTCTATTTTACCTATCTGGAGACCGCCCGCGTGAAGCTGATGGGTGACGAGTTTCTCGAGGCCACCCGCAATAACGTCTACCTGGTGGTGGCGCGCGCCGAGTGCGAGTACAAGCGCCCGATCGTCCTCTTCCAGAAGGTGATGGCGACCCTGTGGCTGGATCGGGTAGGTTCGAGCAGCTTCGAGATTGCGTACCGTCTGCACGACGGCCAGGACACTGTCTACGCCACCGCGCGCACTACCATGGTCTGTATCGACAAAACGAGCGGAGCTCCGGTTCCGGTCCCCGAAAGTATCAGGGCTCTGGCCTGACCGTTTCGCAACAGAAGGAGAATGTAGTTATGAGCAACTCCCAGGAGATCCTGAGCCAGTGCGAGGGGGGGATCCTCACCCTTTGCTTCAATCGGCCTGACAAGAAGAATGCGCTGAACCTGAGCATGTATCGTGAGCTTTCCGAGAGGCTCAGAAGCGCCGACGGGGATGACAGTGTGCGGGTCATCCTCTTGACCGGTTCCGGCGATTCCTTCACCAGCGGCAACGATCTCGCCGATTTTCTCGCCTCGCCTCCCACCGGGAACGACAGCCCGGTCATGCAGTTCCTGCTGGCCATCAGCGAAGCTCGCAAGCCGATTGTGGCGGCGGTGAATGGTGCGGCGGTCGGTGTCGGGGTAACCATGCTCCTCCACTGCGACCTCGTCTATGCGGCGCAAGGCGCGGCCTTCCAGATGCCGTTCGTGAACCTGGGGCTTTGCCCCGAGGCGGGCTCCACGCTGCTGCTGCCGCGCATGATGGGGCACCAGCGGGCGGCGGAGCTCCTTCTCCTGGGAGAGACTTTTACGGCTCAGACCGCACGGGAGGTCGGTATCGTCTCCGAGGTCCATCCTGATGAGAATCTGGCTGCAGTGGCCAGGGATAAGGCTGTGAAGCTCGCGGCCCAGCCGGCGGCCTCGGTCCGGCTCGCCAAGTCGCTTTTGAAGCGCGAATACCGGGTAGGGCTCAAGGAGACCATCGTGGAAGAAGGGGCCCAGTTCATGAAGCGGCTCGCCTCCCCGGAAGCGGCGGAAGCGCTGCAGGCCTTCATGCAGCGGCGGCAGCCGGATTTTTCCAAGTTCAGTTGACTTCGGAAAGGCAAATCCCCCCTGTCCCCCCTTCGCAAAGGGGGGAACCGTAAGCCGACGTACAAGGTTCCCCCTCCCCTGGAGGGAGGGGGCGAGGGGGTGGGGGAAGCTTCCATTGGGTGCCGTACTCCGGCCTCCCCCCCACCCTGACCCTCCCCCTCAAGGGGGGAGGGAAGGCAATTGTAAGTTGTTTAAAGAGGACTGGAGACTTTATGGGGCATCACCTCGGTTCTAAGAGCAGTTTGGTCCCGCTGATCGACCGGTTGAACATGTTTCCGGTTGGGCTGGTGGACAACGAAAAGCTGCGCGAGATCCTTTCGCTTCTCTTCGACGAGCGCGAGGCCTTCGTCGCCTCCCGTTTTCCGCTGGAGGAGGCCACCCTTTCCGAGCTCGTGAAGCTGACCGGCATTCCCGCCGGCGAACTGGCACTCATCCTCGACCGCATGGCGGACAAGGGGCTTTTGATGGACATGCCGTACAACGGCGTGACCTACTACCTGCTGGTTCCCGGCCTGATCGGTTTCTTCGAGTTCACCTTCATGAAGAACCGGACCGACCTCCCCCAGGAGCGGATCGCCCGCCTGATGTCGGAGTACATGCACGACCAGAACGGAAGAGGGCAGGGGGACGAGTTCTTCGGCTCCAAGACTCCGCTTACCCGCTCGCTCGTCTATGAGGAGCACATCCCGGTCACCTCCGAGATCGTCAGCTACGAGAGCACCCGCCAGATCATCATTGACGCCGGTGGCGGTGCCGTCGGCCTTTGCTTCTGCCGCCATAAGAAGGAGCACCTCGGCCAGAGCTGCAAGAAAGGTGCTCCGGTGGAGGAGATCTGCATCTCCCTCGGTGCCGCCGCCAAGTTCTTCTGCCGACGCGGATTCGCCGAGCGCAAGAGCGTCGACGAGCTCCTGGAGATCCTCGACCGCGCCCGCTCCTTCAACCTCACCTTCGTTACCGATAACATCCGGCAGAAACCGTCCTTCATCTGCAGTTGCTGCGGCTGCTGCTGCGAGTTGATGGCCGGCGTTCAGCACGGTTTCCATGAGGGGGTAGGGAAGACCGGCTTCACTGCGGTCATCGATCCCAAACGCTGCAGCTACTGCGGAGCCTGCTTCTCCTCCTGCAACGTGAAGGCAATCGGCCAGCCGAAGGGAGTGAAATTCACTGAGCGGACCGGGCGCTATGCAGCGATCAAGGAGGATGTTTGCCTCGGCTGTGCCGCCTGCATCACCGCCTGCCCGGTCGGCGCAATTTCCATGGTGCCGAAGGCGGATCGCCCACTCCCGCCGCTTAAACGCCACGATCTCTACCGCCAGATCCTCAAGGAGAAGGGGCGGCTCACCCCCTACGTGATCAGCGGAATCAAGAAGAAAATCAGGAGCTTTCTCCCCGGCAAGGGATGAGATTGCGATGCAAGGAGAGATGACATGATGCTATTCAACCCGAAAAAGCTGGCCGTCAGCCACCCCGATCCGGTGGTGAGGGAAATCGTCGAGAAGACGGTCGCCTTCTTCGAGGCGAAGGGGAAAAAGAAGCTCAAGGAGGACGACCTCAACAGGGTCTGGTACCAGGACTTCATCGACTTCGTGAAGAAAGAGAAGATCTTCGCCACCCTGCTCACCCCGGCAGGCTACGGCGGGAGCGACTGCCGCTGGGATACCTCCCGCCTTTGCGTCTTCAACGAGGTGGTGGCCTTCTACGGGCTTTGCTATTGGTACGTCTGGCAGGTATCCATCCTCGGCCTCAGCCCGGTATGGATGAGCCGGAACGAGGAGGTGCGCCGCAAGGCCGCCGCTCTTCTGGACGATGGCGCCATCTTCGCCTTCGGCCTCTCCGAAAAGGAGCACGGGGCGGATATCTACTCGACCGACATGGAGCTCATCCCGAACGGGGAGGGTAAATATCTGGCCCGCGGCGACAAGTACTACATCGGTAACGGCAACGAGGCCGCGCTGGTGTCCACCTTCGGGAGGATCCCCGGCACCAGCGAGTACGTATTCTTCGCGGTCGATAGCAAGCACGAAGCCTACGAGTGCGTGAAGAACATCACCGCCACCCAGTCCTACGTCTCCGAATTCATCCTCCACGATTACCCGATCGCCGAATCCGACATCATTTCCCGCGGCGACCTGGCCTGGGACTCTTCGCTGAACACGGTCAACGTCGGCAAATACAACCTCGGCTGGGCCTCCATCGGTATCTGCACCCATGCCTTCTACGAGGCGATCAACCACGCCTCCAACCGGCGGCTCTACGACCGGATGGTGACCGATTTCCCCCATGTGAAGCAGATGTTCACCGACGCCTACGCGCGGCTGGTCGCCATGAAGCTCTTCGCCTTGAGGGCCTCCGACTACTTCCGCTCGGCCTCCCCGACTGATCGCCGTTATCTCCTCTACAACCCGGTGATGAAGATGAAGGTTACCACCCAGGGGGAGGACGTGATCAACCTCCTGTGGGATGTGATCGCCGCTAAGGGATTCGAGAAGGATACCTACTTCGACACCGCGGCCAGGGATATCCGGGCGCTGCCCAAGCTGGAGGGGACGGTGCATGTCAACATCGCGCTGATCCTCAAGTTCATGGTCAACTACTTCTTCAATCCGGGAGAGTATCCCCTGGTCCCCCGGCGGCTGGAGGCGGCCAACGACGGCTTCCTCTTCGACCAGGGGCCGACCAAGGGGCTCGGATCCATCCGTTTCCACGACTACCGCAAGGTCTACGACAGCTGCCAACTCGCCAACGTCAGGATCTTCGTCTCCCAGATCGAGGCGCTCTCCGCCTTCTTGCGCGCGACGCCGCCCGACGAGGCGCAGCAGCGGGACATCGATTTCATGCTGGCGTTGGGCGAGCTTTTCACCCTGGTGGTCTACGGACAGCTGGTGCTCGAGAACGCCGCCCTCATGGGGATCGGCGACGACCTGCTGGCCCAGATCTTCGACTTCATGGTGAGGGATTTCTCCAGGTTCGCCCTCCAGCTTTACAGCAAAACGAGCACCACTTCCGGCCAGATGGAAGGGTGCCTCAAGATGATCGCCAAACCGGAAGTGGATGAGGCGCGCTATCTCAGGGTTTGGAACGAGCAGGTACTCTCATTGAGCGGCTGCTACGAGATGTCGGAATAACTAGCGTGGACAATGGTTCGAGCAGGCAACGGGCGGGACGTTGAACGTTAAGGAGGGATGAGATGAAACATTCGGAACTGGTCCAGCGGGTAGGCTTTATCAGGGAGGGAGGAAAGCTGATCTTCAAGCTCGATTTCTCGGGGCTCACTTTGGAAGATATCAAGGAGGTCATCGCCTACGGAAAGCCGATGATTTCGAGGATGCAGAAGGGGACGCTGTTGAGCCTGACCGATGTCTCGGATACGGAGTTCGACGATCAGGCGAAAGAGGTGTTCAAGGAGCTTCTCGAATACAACAAGCCGTTCGTACAGGCGGGGGCGGTGGTCGGCGTCAACGGCTGGCGCAAGCTGGTCTACATGGTGTCGCTAAAGATGTCGGGCCGGAACAACCTGAGGCTGTTCGACAACTCCACCGACGCCAAAGACTGGCTGCTTGGTTACAGCGCGGATCCCGTCCCCGCGGCCACCAGCGCGGCGATGAGGTGAGTAACGTTCCCTCCCCGGTGAGGAATGTTCCCTCCCCCCTGGAGGGGGAGGGCTAGGGTGAGGGGGAGGCAGGCTTCGGCACTCCGTTGGCGCTTCCCCCACCCCCTGACCCCCTCCCTCAAGGGGAGGGGGAACTGTTTAACTAAAAAGCCCCGGCACCTTTTAACGGTGCGCGGGGCTTTGTTTCTTTCTGTCTGTTAGCTTATGCCAGGATGATGCTCTCTACTTGCTCGGCAGATGATACAGATCCACAATCTTGTGTCGGTATTCGGAGATGTCTTTCTCCAGCGACTGCAGGTTGCGCACCTTGGTCTGGATGGTGTTCAACTGGGTGTCGAGAAGTTCAATAAGCCGGGGCATGATCTTGTCCGGCTTTTTGTACTCTTTGTAGATCGATGCGAGCTCCTGCATTTCCTGCAGAGAAAGGCCCAACTCCTTCAACTTCAGCACGAACTTGAATCGCTTGACCGCTTCCTTGTCGTACACCCGGATGCCGCCTTCGGTCCGCTGGGGAGAGTCCACCAGCCCGATCTGCTCGTAAAGCCTGATGGTCCGCGCAGTTATGTTGAGTTTCTTCGCCAGGTCGCTGATCTGCAAATATTCATCGGAACTAAGCCGCATACTTAACCTCCATGTCAATTACCGACATATACAGTGTACCAAGGTGTGTTGTCAAGCAGTTAATATGAAGGCATTTTTTCCCAGTTACCTGGTCCAGACGGTGGTGCGCCCGAACAGCGAGATTCCGATAAATCCACGGACATCGAGGCGGTGGGGATCCTTGAGGGTGATGGTGCATCGGTAGGTCTTACCGTTCTCCGGATCGTAGATGGTCCCGTTGGCAAGCTTCCCGTCCCCGGCCGGGGTGAACCCCTCCATGAACTGCAGCCCGACCAGCGACCGCTTGCGGTGGGAAGGTTCCGGGTTGTGACTGTCGACCCGCGGTGTTCCGGGGGGACCCTCCGATGCGTCGGTGTAGAGGGGATCCTTCAGCGCCTCGATCTTCGCACAGTATTTCTCCCCGCAACGGTAGATAAGTACGGTGGATTTTGCCTTTTCGGTCGTCCAGCGCCCGGTGATGGCACCGGTATCGGCGGCCCAGGCGCTAGAGGTCAACAGCAAGCACGCCGGTATCAGCAATGCAGTTCTCATAACTTTTCCTTTCCAGACTTTTCCCCCTCCCCTGGAGGGAGGGGGGGAGGGGGTGGGGGAGGGGGTGGGGGAACCATCCACGGAGTGCCGAAGCCGGCCTTCCCCCCCACCCTGTCCCTCCCCCTCAAGTGGGGAGGGAACCAGCTTCAGTGTTTCATTTAAATCTCCGCTTCCACCAGGTAGAACTCGTCGTAGATCCTCTCCGGTGCGATACCCACCCCCTCGTGCGAGCGGAGCCTCGCCGCCACCTGCGACAGCGACCAGACGTCGGGGTCGCCATAACCTTTTCCCGAAAGCATCTCCCTGATCTGGGTGTCGGTCCCACCCCACAGAAGCGGCTCCCCTTTTTTCGCCACGTATTTCGCCGTGAGCATCAGCTCCCGGCTCGGTATGTGCCCGTTGGCCTTGGCGGGAGGGACACAGTCGAAGATGAGTCGGCTGCCCACGGCGAAGAGACGCTTGAGGGCCTTCAGGGTATAGCGGACCGCCTCCTCCCGAAGATAATAGGAGACCCCCTCCCAGATGATGAAAGCTGGCTCCGGCCGCAGCATCCGGGATTCCTCCACCCGCCGGACCCAAATAGGGGTTGTACACCGGCTTGGTGAAATCGGTGGAGTTCAGGTTGGTGCTCCCGTTGTCCTTAATGGTGAACGACTTGTTGATCAGGTAACCGGCGGCCAGATCCACCGAGACGCCGCTCGGAAGCTTGATCCCGATCCCCGCCCCGTAGGAGTCGGTAGGCGAAGGTTGTCCACCGAAGCAGCCTGCGATAGCAGGCGTTTTTACAACAAAGGCTCCGATTGAAGAAAAAAAAGAAGGGGAGAGAAGAAATTTCATACTTGACATCGACGTTAAGGAGAAGTATAAAACGGTTACAAAAATAATCGGGGATCCAAAACCGGTATTGGCTCCCCACGAGCATGCTGAAGCCACCGCTGTCACGAACCGATTTCCCGGTGACCTCTGACCAGGCAGGTGTCGAAAGGGAACGAAGTTCCCGAACATGGCTAAAAACCTGCCATTCCCCTCCCCGATCGAGAAGGGGGGAGGGGGAGCGCAAACAAAAAAAATCTACATTTTCGATTGACGTTAACGTCAAATAGCTTTATAAAGCAGTTCTAGGACGAGGTGGTCCATGGAAGCAACAAGAGAGATTTACTGGAACGTCGGGCATGGGGTCGTCCTTCCTATGTATTTCTTCGCCATCGTAGCCTTCGCCATCTTCGGCTACGGGGTTTATCGCCGGCTTCCGGTATACCGGCTGGGCAAGCCGCTTGACCGGCTGGACCAGTTGCCGCGCCGCATAAAGCTTCTAGCCGGGCGCGTGCTGTCGCAGTCCAAGGTGCTGAGGGTGCTCGATCCGGGGAGCCTGCACGCACTTTTCTTCTGGAGCTTCGCGCTGCTCTTCATCGGCACCTTGCTGGTGATGGTCCAGGCCGACTTTCTCCACCCGCTCTTTGGAATCACCATACTCAAGGGGATGTTCTACCAGGGATACTCCCTGGTCCTCGACGCTGCGGGGCTGATCGCTGCCGTGATGCTGGGGCTTCTTTTGGTGCGCCGCTTCTTCGTCAAGGCGAAGGAGATCGAGTCGATCCGCGACGACTACGTGGTTCACGCTCTGCTGATGGCCATCATCGTCACCGGATTCGTGGCCGAAGGGGTGAGGATGGCGGCCACCGAGATCGTGCAGAATCCCGATCTCGCGCGTTTCTCGCCGGTGGGAAAATGGGTGGCCGGGTTCTTCGCCTCCCTGCCGCCCGAGTCGCTCTCCCGGATTCACAAGGGGCTTTGGTGGGTGCATTTCTTCCTCGCCATGGGATTCATCGCCGCGATCCCCTTCACCAAGCTCAGGCACCTGATCACCACCTCGGCCAACTACCTCTTTGCCGACCTGGGGCCCAAGGGGGCGCTGGCCACCATCAACCTGGAGGACGAGACGCTCGAACAGTTCGGTGCGGCCAAGGTGACCGATCTCGCCTGGAAAGACATCTTCGACGCCGACGCCTGTACGAGCTGCCAGCGCTGCCAGGACCGCTGCCCGGCCCATAACACCGATAAGCCGCTCTCCCCGATGAAGCTCGTCAAGAAGGTGGGGGAGATCGCCCAGGACGAGCCGGAGAAAAGCCTCTGCGAAGCCATCGGCGAAGATACCCTTTGGTCCTGCACCACCTGCCGGGCCTGCCAGGAGATCTGCCCCGCAGGCGTCGAGCATGTGAACAAGATCCTTGAGATGAGAAGAAACCTGACACTGATGGAGGGATCCTTCCCGGGCGACGAGGTCCGCACCGCAGTGGGCAACATCGAGGTAAACGGCAACCCCTTCGGCCTCGCCTACGCGGCCCGCGGCGACTGGGCGCAAGGGCTTCCGGTGACCGTGATGGAAACGGGAGGCGAGGCCGACGTCCTCTACTTCGTCGGCTGCTACGCCTCCTTCGACAAGCGCAACCAGGAGATCGCCAAGAGCTTCGTCACCATCTGCGACGCGGCGGGGATCAAGGTCGGCATCCTCGGCAAGGAAGAGAAGTGCTGCGGCGAACCGGCCAGAAAGCTCGGCAACGAGTACCTCTACCAGACCACCGCCGCCGAGAATATCGAGCTCATCAAGGCCTACGGCGTGAAGAAGATCGTTACCACCTGCCCGCACTGCTTCAACACGCTGGCCCGCGACTACCGCGATCTTGGCCTCGATATCCCGGTGGAGCATTACACCACCTACCTCGCGGCCCTGATGGAGAGCGGGAAGCTGAAATTAAAGCCGGAGCCGTTCCACTTCACCTACCACGACTCCTGCTACCTCGGGCGCTACATGGACATCTTCGAAGAGCCCCGCACCATCCTCGCCAAGGCGGGGGGAGAGCTCTCGGAGATGGAGAAGAAGGGGCTGGAGAGCTTCTGCTGCGGAGCCGGCGGGGGGCGCATCCTGGCCGAAGAGAAACTGGGAAGCCGCATCAACGTGGCCAGGGTGCAGATGGCCCAGGAAACCGGGGCGCCGCTTCTTATCTCCAACTGCCCGTTCTGCCTCACCATGTTCGAAGACGGCATCAAGACCGGCGGAGCCGAAGGGCACCTGGTGGTCAAGGACCTGGCGGAAGTAGTCGCCGGGCGGCTGGCTGAGTCGCACTGACTAAAGCCTTAAGAAGTAGGGGGGCCTCGATGGCCGCGGAACCGAAAACGAAGACGAAAAGCTGCTACGGGGTGAAGTCGATCGAGGAGTCCTGGTCCCTGCTCACCCTGCTGTTCGAGTCCCGGAGGGGGATGACCCTCACCGAGCTGATCATGGCCAGCGGCATTAGCAAGAACAAGACCTTCCGCCTCTTGAGCACCTTCGAGAAGCAGGGGATCCTGGACAAGGACCTCTACGGGGTTTACTCGCTGGGAAGCTCCGCCTCGGTGGCGGCCCGCAAGGTGCTCTGGAGGGGAAACGTGGGGGATGCGGCCGATCCCGCCCTGAAGAAGGTGGCGAGCATCCTCGACGAATCGGTCTACTTCGCCCACCGGTGCGCCTCCCGGACCACCCTCATGTACATGGCCGATTGCAACCAGAAGGTGCGGGTCCGCTCCTTGGTCGGCTCGGTCTTCTTCGAGCGCGCTAACGGCGAAACCGTGCCGGCGGGGAAGGGGATGGAGGGGGTGCGGATCACCGTCGGTGCGGTGGACCGGGAAGTGACCACGGTGGCGCTCGACGTGGCCCCCGTGGGAGACGACGGCTTCAGCTCCCTCATGGTGGTCGCCCCGAGCTTCCGGATGTCCCACCAGCGGATCGCCGAAGAGATCGTTCCGGCACTGCGGGAGGCGGTCCGCGAGCTCAGGGAGGAGCAGTCGGAGCCAAAAAGGCGGAGGTCGCAGCCGGCAGTCGTCCACCTGGCGCCGCAGCGGGCCGCCAAGCGCTCTCTTTCGGAAAAAGCAACTTACAGCGCGGGGATGCCGTAGCCGGCAGTGGCCTGAAATCCCGGGAATTCAGGAATTCAGGGAGAGCATAGGTTGCGCAGCCGCCGGCGGCACGGACTTCACCGCTAGACACATTTTCACGCACAGCCGTTCAACAGGACCAAGGGGAGGTACCACATGAAGATCTTAGTCTGCATCAAACAGGTTCCGGACATGGAGTCCCGCTTCAAGCCCGACGCCGCCGGGGTATGGTTCGCGGAGACCGACCTGGCGTTCCGGATGAACGAGTACGACGAGTACGCCGTCGAGCAGGCGGTACGCCTCAAGGAGCAGCTGGGCGACGCGCCGGAGGTCACCGTGCTCTCCATCGGGCCGGACCGGGTGGTCGAGGCCATCAAGAAGTCGCTCGCCATGGGGTGCGACCGCGCCGTCCACGTCCAGGACCCCGCCGTCCACCTGAAGGATCCCTGGCAGATCGCCTCCATCATCGCCGCCTACGCCAAGGACCAGGGCTTCGATCTGATCTTCACCGGGATGCAGTCCCAGGACCGCGGCTCCGCCCAGGTCGGCGTCACCGTGGCCGAGCACTTGGGCATCCCCTGCGCCACCACCCTGGTCGGCTTTGCCTACGATAACGGCACCGTCACCGCCAAGCGTGAGCTGGAAGGGGGCGTGAAGGGCGTGGTGAGGATGAAGACCCCGGCGCTGGTGACCTGCCAGCTCGGCCTCAACACCCCGCGCTATCCGACCCTTCCCAACATCATGAAGGCGAAGAAGAAGGAAATTGCCGCCATTCCGGTGGCCGATCTCCTCACGGTCGAATCCCTGGCCGTGACGGCCAGCTTCCATTCCCCGGCCAAGAAGGGGGGCGGGATCGTCATCGAAGGTGAGATCGCGGACCAGGTAACCCGCGTCATCTCTCTCCTCAAAGAAAAAACCGCGGTGCTGCGCTAGGAGGCGACCATGAAAACCTTACTTATCGGCGAATACAGGGACGGCAAACTGCTCGACTCCACCTACGAGCTCTTGGGCTTCGCGGGACAGCTCGGCGCGGAAGCCGCGCTCTTCCTGGTGGGAAGCGATAGCGCCCTGCCGGCCTACGGCGGGAAGCTCTACCTCGCCCCGGCCTCCGAGGCGGGGGAATTCAATCCCGACCTGCACAAGCAGCTGGTCCTCGATGCGGTCAAGAAGGAGAACCCCGACTGCATCGTCTTCATCCACTCCTCCTACGGCTGGGACCTCGCCCCCCGCGTCGCCGCAGCGCTGAAGGCCGCCCAGGTCTCCGAGGTTGTCGCCGTCAAGGACGGCGGCTATGAAGTCGGCGCCTGCAACGGCAAGATGAGGCGGCTCATCAAGCCCGCCACCGCCCAGGCGGTCATCACCATCCAGGCCGGCGCTTTCCAGCCGGTACAGCCGGGCGGCTCCCCGCAGGTCGAGAAGCTGGCCGTCTCCGCCTCCAGCGCCATCGAATTTCTTGGTTACGAGCCGGCCGAGGATAAGGCGGTCGATCTCGCCAAGGCCGAGGTTATCGTCAGCGCTGGCCGCGGCATCGGCAAGAAGGACAACGTCTCCGTCATCGCCGCGTTGGCCAAGGCCCTCGGTGGCGAATTGGGCGCCAGCCGCCCGGTGGTCGACGCCGAGTGGGTCACCCACGACCATCAGGTCGGCACCACCGGCCAGACGGTCTCCCCCAAGCTCTACGTCGCCTGTGGCATCTCCGGTGCAATCCAGCACCTGGCCGGCATGAAGAAGTCCGACTTCATCCTCGCCATCAACAAGGACAAGGACGCCCCGATCGGGGAGGTGGCCGACGTGCTGGTGGTCGCCGACCTGATGCAGTTCGTTCCCGCACTGACCGCTAAGCTCACGTAACAAGTCGCAGTAACAACCGCTTCCCATGCCTGGTTCCCCCACCCCCTAGACCCCTCCCTCCAGGGGAGGGGGAGCCTCGGTTCGGAAGGCTGCTGAAGGCCCAGATTTCCTTTCCAACGCGGAGGGCAATCCTGGCTCCTGCTCCCCGCTCGTCTTGAGCGGGGGCATACACTCTATCTCTGTCTGGAGACTGCCGTGAACATTCATGAGTATCAAGCGAAGGCAATTCTACGCAAATTCGGCGTGCCGGTTCCCGATGGGCACGTCTGTTACAACGGTGCCAGCGCCCGCGAATGGGCCAAACGCCTGAGCGACGGCCCTTGGGTCGTCAAGGCCCAGATCCACGCTGGCGGCCGCGGCAAGGGTGGCGGCGTCAAGCTTGCCAGGACCTCCGAAGAGGTCCGGCTGATCGCCCGCGACATGCTGGGGATGACGCTCAGGACCCACCAGACCGGTCCCGAGGGGAAGGTCGTCACCCGGGTGCTGGTCGAAAACGGCTGCAACATCGGCCGCGAGCTCTACGTGAGCCTGCTGGTCGACCGCGCCACCTCCAAGGTGACCGTGATGGCCTCCACCGAGGGGGGGATGGACATCGAAGAGGTGGCCGCCAACACCCCGGAGAAGATCTTCATGGAGACGGTCGATCCGCTGGCCGGGCTCACTCCGTTCCAGTGCCGTAAGCTCGCCTTCAGCCTGGGGCTCACCGGCAGGCTCCTCACTAAGGCGGTCAAGCTCTTCCAGTCGCTCTACACGACCTTCATTGCCTGCGACTGCTCCCTTCTGGAGATCAACCCGCTGGTGGTGACCAAGGAAGAGGAGCTCCTGGCGCTGGATGCCAAGTTCGGCTTCGACGACAACGCCATGTTCCGGCACCTGCAGATTGCCGACATGCGGGACTTCGACGAGGAGGACGCCAACGAGGTGGAAGCCTCCCAGCACGACCTCTCCTACATCTCGCTCGCCGGCAACATCGGCTGCCTGGTCAACGGCGCCGGTCTCGCCATGGCGACCATGGACATCATCAAGCACTACGGCGGCGACCCGGCCAACTTCCTGGACGTCGGCGGCGGGGCTACCGCTGAACGGGTCACCGAAGCTTTCAAAATCATACTTTCGGACGTTAACGTCAAGGGCATCTTTGTCAACATCTTCGGCGGGATCATGAAGTGCGACGTCATCGCCACCGGGGTCATCGAGGCGGCGCACCAGGTATCGCTCAAGGTGCCGCTGGTGGTCCGCCTGGAGGGGACCAACGTCGATCTGGGCAAGAAGCTTCTGGCCGAAAGCGGCCTCAATATCGTCGCCGCCGACGGCATGGCAGACGGGGCCCGCAAGATCGTCAACGCCGTGGCTTCGGCCGCCAGAAGGGAGAGGGGAGAATGAGCATATTCGTCAACGCCAGCACCAAGGTAATCACCCAGGGGATCACCGGGGCTACCGGCCTCTTCCACGCCAAGGGCGCCCGCGAGTACGGCACCCAGATGGTCGGCGGGGTCACCCCGGGCAAGGGGGGCACCACCATCGACGGCTTCCCCGTCTTCGATACCGTCTCCGAAGCAGTTGAAAAGACCGGCGCAACCGCCTCGGTCATCTACGTCCCGCCCCCTTTCGCCGCCGACTCCATCATGGAGGCGGTCGATGCGGGGATCGAGCTGGTCTGCTGCATCACCGAGGGGATTCCGGTCCTCGACATGGTCAAGGTGAAGCAGTACATGCAGGGTAAAAAGACCCGCCTGATCGGTCCCAACTGCCCGGGCGTCATCACACCGGGACAGTGCAAGATCGGCATCATGCCCGGCTACATCCATAAGCCCGGCAAGGTCGGTGTCGTTTCCCGCTCCGGCACCCTCACCTACGAGGCGGTCTGGCAGCTGACCGGGTTCGGTCTCGGCCAATCCACCTGCGTCGGCATCGGCGGCGACCCGGTCAACGGGACGAGCCACCTCGACTGCCTCAAGATGTTCGAGGAGGACCCGGATACCGAGGCGGTCATCATGATCGGCGAGATCGGCGGCAACGCCGAGGAGGAGGCCGCCCGCTTCGTGAAAGAAAACATGACCAAGCCGGTCGCTGCCTATATCGCCGGCCGCACCGCTCCCCCGGGAAAAAGGATGGGACACGCGGGCGCGATCATCTCGGGAGGGAAGGGGACCGCGGCGGAGAAGGTCGCCGTCCTGGAAGAATGCGGGATCTCGGTAGCCGCCACCCCGGCGGAGATGGCCGAGGCGCTCATGAAGGTCTATCGCCCCAAAAGCTAAGTCGTCCCAGACGCGAACTCGCTCCTGAGGCAAATTCGCCCTGAGCCTACGCGGCTCAGGGCAACCATGACAAGGATCTTGCCATGCTCATAGTCGTCTGCATCAAACAGGTACCCGACACCACCCAGGTCCAGATCGACCCGGTCACCAATACCCTGGTCCGGGACGGGATTCCCTTCATCGTGAATCCCTACGACACCCATGCATTGGAGGCCGCCCTGCAGCTGAAGGATCGCTTCGGCTTCAGGGTGGCCGCCATCTCGATGGGCCCTCCCAATGCGGAAGCGGCGCTCAGGAAGGCCCTCTCGCTGGGTGTCGACCGGGCCATCCTCCTCTCCGACCGGGTCTTCGGCGGGGCGGACACCCTGGCCACCAGCAACGTCCTGACCCGCGCCATCCAGCTTCTCCACGCGGACGAGAAGGTGGGGATGGTCCTCTGCGGCAAGCAGACCATCGACGGCGACACCGCCCAGGTCGGCCCCGGCATCGCCACCCGCTTGGGCTACACCCAGCTCACCCTGGTCGACCGGGTGGAAAACGTCGACACCCTGCGCGGCAAGATCCGGGTGCGCCGCAAGCTCGAGGGGAGGCACGAGGTGGTGGAATCGCCCTTCCCGGTGATGCTGACCGTGGTGAGGGAGCTCAACAACCCGCGCTACCCGACCGTTCCCATGCGGCTCGCCTCGGAAGATGCCCGTGTGGAGCTCTGGAACAACGAGGTGCTGAAGCTGGACGTCGGCACCATCGGGCTCAAGGGGTCGCCCACCTGGGTGAGCAGGATCTTCTCCCCCGAGCGCGCCAAGGGCGAGGTGATTGGCGACGGGCTGAAAGACCCCTCCGGCGCCGCCCATCTCCTGATCGACAAGCTTTTGAGCAAGGATCTGCTGGCCATTTAGCGAGGACACCAATGACCGTAGAGAACAAGATTAAGAAACCGCGGGGAAAGGCCCGGCTCGTCGAGGGAAAATGCATCGCCTGCGGAGCCCGTTGCGAGAGCTCATGCCCGGTCAACGCGGTGGTGATGTCGGAGGCCGGCGAGCCCACCGTGGTGGCCGAGAAGTGCATCGGCTGCGTCAAGTGCGTGAAGGTCTGCCCCGCCCAGGCGCTGGAGATGTTCTTCACCCCCGAAGAGCAGGCGATCCTCGATCAGCTCGCCCAGCAGGGTACCCCCGTCGAGGAAGAGCTTGACCCGGAGGCCAAGGCGCTGGCCGAAAAGCTCGCCGCCTACAAGGGAGTCTGGGTCTTCGTGGAGCAAACCGAGGGGGAGGTGGCCAAGGTCTCCTGGGAGCTGATGGGGAAGGGGCGCGAACTCGCCGACACCCTGAAGGTTCCCCTCTCCGCCGTGGTGATCGGTGAAAAGGTCGAAGGGCTCTGCCACGAGGCGTTCCGTTACGGCGCCGACCAGGCCTATCTCGTTGACGCGCCGGTCTTCCGCCACTACCGGACCCAGGCCTACCTGAAGGCCCTCTACCAGCTGCTCGATCTTTTCAAGCCGGAGATCATCCTGATGGGAGCCACCGGCCTCGGGCGCGATCTGGCGGGAGCCGTTGCCACCGTGGTCGGCACCGGCCTCACCGCCGACTGCACCGCGCTCGGCATCGACGACCGGGGCAATCTCATGCAGACCCGTCCCGCCTTCGGTGGCAACATCATGGCGACCATCATGTGCGACAAGTTCCGTCCCCAGATGGCGACCGTCCGTCCCCACGTGATGCCGATGCCCGAGCGGCTGGCTGAGAGGGCCGGTGCGATCCTACCGGTGACCTGCCGGGTTGCCGAGGAGGAGATCCTCACCAAGGTCTTGCAGATCATCTCCGACAAGAACAAGGACCACGTCGACGTGGCGGGTGCGGAGTTCATCGTCTCCGGCGGCCGCGGCATGATGGGCAAAGAGAATTTCGCCCTGCTCCAGGAACTGGCCGACGAGCTGGGAGGCGTGGTAGGCGCCTCGCGCAGCGCGGTCGACGCAGGGTGGATGCCGCACGAGCGGCAGGTCGGCCAGACCGGGAAGACGGTGCGCCCGAAGATCTACATCGCCTGCGGGATCTCCGGCGCGATCCAGCACCTGGTCGGCATGCAGGACTCCGACTTGGTCATCGCCATCAACCGCGACAAGGACGCCCCGATCTTCGAGGTAGCCCACTACGGCATCGTCGGTGACCTCTTCCAGGTGGTCCCCGCCTTGATCGAGCGCCTGCGGACATTAAAAGGCCAGCCCGAGTCGGCGAGAAAAATCTGCATCAACGCCTAGCTGGAAACTATTTTCTCCACCCCCGCTTCAACATCGTCCCCCCCTTTGCGAAGGCCCTTCGTCCCCCCCCTTGTCAAAGGGGGGGACAGGGGGGATTTGAAGTTCCGGCTAGAGGCAAATCCCCCTAAAGTCCCCCTTTGACAAGGGGGACTTTAGGCACCAGTAAAACCTAGGAAGTTAACCACCAACGGACGAGGGAATCATTATGTCGCCCAACCCAAGTATCTTCGGATGGATGCTGCTTATCAGCGGCATAGTCTTTTGCACCGCCTGCTACCGCAGGTTAAGCCTGGTCGGCATCGGCCAGGCCGACGAGCGCTCCGCAGGATTAGGCCGCCGCATCTGGCAGGTCCTATCCCACGCCATCGGCCAAAAGCAGGTGGTCTCCAAATCCTTCGGCTTCAACCATGCGGTGATTTTCTGGTCCTTCCTGGTGCTCCTGTTGGCCAACGCCGAGTTCGTCGCCAGCTCGCTCGTCCCTTCCTTCTCGCTGGCCGTCCTCCCCGCCGGAGTCCACCACGGACTCCTCTTCATGTTCGACGCCGCCTCGCTTCTGGCGCTGGTTGCCGTCCTCTTCGCCTCCGCCCGCCGTCTCTTCTTCCCGCCCGAACAGATGAGCAGCGCGTACGTGAAGGCAAGAAGCTTCGAAGGCTTCGTCATCCTCTCCCTGATCGCTTCGCTCATGCTCGCCTACTTCGGGATGCACAGCGCCGCCATCGCCCTCGGGAAGGAAGAAGCGGCCTCCGCCATGCCGGTGTCGTCGTTCATCGCCCCGCTCTTGGGGGGCTCCCTCACCCCTGCTCAGCTCGCACTCCTGGCCGATGTGAGCTGGTGGCTGCACGCGGTGGCGCTCCTTCTTTTCCTCTGCCTCCTTCCCTTAAGCAAGCACATGCACATCCTGACCGCGATCCCCAACCTCTTCCTGGCCGACCCCAACGGGCGCACCATGCTGCCGCGTGAGGAATTCGTGAAAGGGGGGAGCTACGGCGTCGCCAAGGTGGACGAATTCACCTGGAAGGATCTCCTGGACGGTTTCTCCTGCACCGAATGCGGGCGCTGCCAGGCCTCCTGCCCCGCCGCCAGCACCGGGAAGCCGCTCAACCCGCGCCAGGTGATCCACGCCATCAAGGTGAACCTCCTCGCCAACGGCCACTCGCTCAGGCACGGCGACGCCCCCAAAGTTCCGCTGATCGGGGCGGAAGGGGAGGGGACCACCTCCGAAGACGCGGTCTGGTCCTGCACCACCTGCGGCAGCTGCATGAGCGTCTGCCCGGTGCTGATCGAGCACATGCCGAAGATCGCCAAGATGCGCCGCCAACTGGTGCAGATGAAATCGAGCTTCCCCGAGGAACTGCTGACCCTTTTCGAGAACATGGAGGGGAGGAGCAATCCGTGGGGGATCGCCCCCACCGAGCGGACCAAGTGGCACAGTGGCATGGAGGTCGAGACGTTCGAGGCAGGCAAGACCGACTACCTCTTCTGGGTCGGCTGTGCGGGAGCCTTCGATTCCCGGCAGAAGCACGCCACCGTCGCCATGGCAACGATCCTGAACGCCGCTGGTGTCTCCTGGGGAATTCTCGGCAAAGACGAGAAGTGCTGTGGTGACAGCCTGAGAAGGCTCGGCAACGAGTACGTCTTCGACAAGATCGCCCGCGAGAACGTGCACCTCTTCAAGGAGCGCGGCGTGGTCAAAGTCGTCACCCAATGCCCGCATTGCTTCTCAACCTTGAAGAACGATTACCGCCAGTACGGGATCGAGCTTCAGGTGGTGCACCACTCCGAGCTGATCGCCGAGCTGATCCAGAGCGGGCGGTTGAAGCTCAACAAGAAAGTCGCCGGCCTCGGCAAGCTTCTCTTCCACGATTCCTGCTACCTGGGGCGGCATAACGAGGTGTACGAAGCGCCCCGCCAGGCGATCCAGCAGGCGACCGGCGACCGCCCGGCCGAGTTCGACCGCAACGGCAAGGAGTCCTTCTGCTGCGGAGCTGGCGGCGGGAGGATGTGGCAGGAAGAGACCGAGGGCGAAAGGATCAACCTGAACCGCGTGAAAGAGGCCTTGGCCAAAAAGCCCGACACCATCTGTGTCAGTTGCCCGTACTGCATGACCATGATGGAAGACGGCCTGAAAGACCTCCAAGCCTCCGGCACCCAGGTAAAAGAGTTGGCCGAAGTAGTAGCCGAAGGCCTGAGACCCTAGACTCTGCTGTATGACATCCCCCCTCCCTTGGAGGGAGGGGGCGAGGGGGTGGGGGACGCATCCACGAAGTTCCGTAGCCGGCTTCCCCCCCACCCTGACCCTCCCCCTCCAGGGTGGAGGGAAAATAAGGGAGAGAACCGATGCCATTAGCCAAAATCGAAGACGTACTGGAAGACCTGCGCCAGGGAAAGATGGTCATCCTGGTCGATGACGAAGACCGCGAGAACGAAGGCGATCTCTGCATGGCCGCCGAAATGATCACCCCCGAAGCCATCAACTTCATGGCCAAGCAGGGCCGCGGCCTGATCTGCCTGACTCTCACCGAAGAGACCTGCGACCGCCTTAACCTCCCGCCCATGGTCAAAGACAACAGCTCCTCCTTCGGCACCGCCTTCACCGTATCCATCGAGGCCCGCCGCGGAGTCAGCACCGGCATCTCCGCCGCCGATCGCGCCCACACCATCCTGACCGCAGTCGCCGACGATACCTGCGCCGCCGACCTCGCCCGCCCCGGACATGTCTTCCCCCTGCGCGCCCGCAAGGGAGGCGTCCTGGTAAGGACCGGCCAGACCGAAGGCTCCGTCGACCTGGCGCGGCTGGCCGGAATGAAGCCCGCCGGGGTCATTTGCGAGATCATGAACGACGACGGCACCATGTCCCGGATGCCGCAGTTGCAGCGTTTCGCCCTTGAACACGGCATCAAAATCTGCACCGTCGCCGATCTCGTTGCCTACCGTCTCCAGCACGAGTCCCTCGTCAGGAAGGCCGCCGAAGTGCGCCTGCCGACCAGCTACGGGGGCGAATTCAGGACCATGGTTTTCGAAAACGACGTCGACCGTCAGGAGCACTTGGCCCTGGTGAAAGGCGACATTTCAGGCGATGAGCCGGTACTGGTGCGCGTCCACTCCGAATGTCTTACCGGCGATGTTTTCGGAAGCTGCCGTTGCGACTGTGCCAATCAGCTTCAGCGCTCGATGGCCATGATCGAGCAAGAAGGCCGTGGAGTGATTCTCTACATGCGGCAGGAAGGGCGCGGTATCGGTCTCGTCAATAAGCTGAAAGCGTATGCCCTGCAGGACCAGGGAAAGGACACCGTAGAAGCGAATTTAGCGTTAGGTTTCAAAGCCGACCATCGCGACTACGGCATCGGAGCCCAGATGCTGCTTCACCTCGGCGTGAAGAACATCCGCCTGATGACCAACAACCCGAAAAAGATGGTTGGCCTCCAGGGCTATGGCATCAACATCGTGGAGCGCGTCCCCCTGGAGACACCCGCCTCCGCGTCGAACCTGCATTACCTGAAGACCAAGCGCGAAAAGCTCGGTCACCTGTTGGTGAACCTCTGACCCAGCAAAGGTTCCCGGGTTCCCACTGCCAAGGGCCCTTTCGTTCCCTTGAGTCCCTGTGGTCCCTGTGGTCCCTGAGGTCCCTAAAGTCCCTTTAGACCACCCGCTTACCCCACCAAAACTAATGAGTCCCTTAAGGAGCCCCCGGCCATGAGAGAAGAGCCGCAAGTCATCGAAGGAAAGCTGGACGCCACCGGCCTCACCTTTGCCGTAGTCGTGGGCCGTTTCAACAGCTTCCTGACCGAGCGCCTTTTGGAAGGCGCCCTGGACGCCTTGGTCCGCCACGGAGCCGACCGTGGGCGGATCACCGTGGTTCGGGTGCCGGGAGCCTTCGAGATCCCGCTGGCGGCCAAGAAACTACAGGAGAGGGGAGGGGTGGATGCCATCATCTGCCTGGGATGCGTAATCCGCGGTTCCACTCCCCATTTCGACTACGTCTCCGCCGAAGTCACCAAGGGGGTGGCCCACGTCTCCCTCTCCACCGGCATCCCCGTCGCCTTCGGCGTGCTGACCACCGACACCATCGAGCAAGCCGTCGAGCGTTCCGGTACCAAAGCCGGCAACAAAGGTTTCGATGCCGCCATGACCGCCATCGAAATGGCCAACCTCTGCAACTCCCTCGCCGCCTAATCGACATGACCAGGCCCCCGGCCACAGGTCCCTTGCCGACTTCCCCCACCCCTTCTCCCCTCTCTCAAGGGGAGGGGGACTGTCCGCCACAGGTTCCCCCCTTTGCGAAGGGGGGACAGGGGGGATTTTAGCCCAAGGGTGAGCATAGAAAGCAAGCGGACGGCCAGGGTGAGGATGGGGATCGTGGCCTCATAGTAAATACCAAGCATTATCCCTCGGAGGATCAAGCAATGACTGAAGTCTTCGTAGTAGACGCCTTACGCACCCCGTTCGGTTCCTTCGGCGGCATGCTGGCCGATGTACCGGCCCCGGAGTTGGCAGCCACCGTCATGAAAGGCCTCCTTTCCAAAACCGGCCTCGCCCCCGAAGCGGTGGACGAAGTCATCGTTGGCCAGGTCCTCTCCGGCGGCTGCGGCCAGGCACCCGCGCGCCAAGCGATGCGCGCTGCTGGTCTCCCCGATTCCGTCCCCGCCCTGACCATCAACAAAGTCTGCGGCAGCGGATTGAAGGCCATCATGCTCGGTGCCGACAGCATCCGCCTCGGGGAATCCGAGATCGTGGTCGCCGGCGGTATGGAGAACATGACCCTTGCCCCCTATCTCCTCAAGAAAGGGCGCAACGGCTACCGGATGGGGCACGGCGAACTGCTCGACCTGCTGATCTACGACGGGCTCCAGGACCCCTACACCGGCCGCCACATGGGCGAGATCGGCGAAGACAGCGCCCTCCGCACAGGTATCACCCGCGAGGACCAGGACACCTTCGCTGCCCGCTCCTATGAACTGGCCCGCCAGGCCCTTTCCCAGAGCATCTTTTCCAGCGAGATAGTACCGGTGGTGAAAAAGGGGAAAAAGGGCGAGGAGATCGTCTCCTTCGACGAGGAGCCGCTGAAGGGCGATCCGGCCAAGCTGGCGCAGCTCCGTCCCGCCTTCCGCAAGGACGGCACCATCACCGCCGGAAACGCCTCCTCCATCAACGACGGCGCCGCTCTGGCCCTTCTGGCCGGCGAGGCCGGAGTGAAAAAGCATGGACTCGTCCCCCGCGGCCGCATCCTCGCTTCCGCCACCGCGAGCCTCCATCCCGATCACTTCCCGGAGGCACCGGTGGCGGCCATCGAAAAGGTCTGCCGCAAAGCAGGCCTCTCCGTGGGCGAGATCGACCTCTTCGAGATCAACGAAGCCTTCTCCACCGTCCCGCTCATCGCCATCAAACAACTGAAACTTCCCCTGGAAAAGGTGAACGTCAACGGCGGAGCCTGCGCCATCGGACATCCCATCGGTGCCAGCGGCGGCCGCCTGGCCGCCACCGTCGTGCGCGAGCTCCACCGGCGCAAAGAGCGTTTCGGCCTCGCCACCCTCTGCATCGGCGGCGGCGAAGCCGTAGCGGTAATCTTCGAGCGGGTTTAAGACACCCCCATCCAGACTCTCACCCTCTCCCCCCTCGCCCGTGATCCCAGGGGAGTGAGATGTTCCTGCGCCGCAGGCCACAGGTCCCCCCCTTTGCGAAGGGGGGACAGGGGGGATTTTAGCCCAAGGGTGAAGCTGGAAAGTAAATTCGAGGGCCAGGGTGAGGATGGGGCGAGGCCTTTAAGGAGGGAACAAGATGATCACCGCCCCTGTCCGCTGCTGGTGAAGATGGTCAACGCTGGCCACCTCGGCCGCAAATCCGGCCGCGGTTTCTACACCTACTGATATTTGCCATCAGCCACCATGGCACAAAATAAGGTCATTAAACGGGGGGGGATCATGAATTTCGAACTGAGTCAGGACCACAAAGTGTTGCAGGACAGCGTGAGGGATTTCGTCAACAAGGAGATCAAGCCGATCGCCATGCAGATCGACGAGGAGCACGCCATCCCCGACGAGCTGGTAAGGAAGATGGCCGAGATGGGCTTTCTCGGGAGCTACCTCCCCGAGGAGTACGAGGGCGCCGGTCTTGACATGCTCTCCTATGCCATCGTGGTCGAAGAAGTCTCCAAGGCCTGCGGCTCCAGCGGCGTGCTGATCTCCGCCCACACCTCGCTGGCCTGCGGCCCTATCTACACCTTCGGCAACGCTGACCAGAAGAAAAAGTGGCTCCCGGACCTCAACACCGGCCGCAAGATCGGCTGCTTCCTCCTCACCGAGCCCGACGCAGGCTCCGACGCGGGCGCCACCGCCACCACCTATCGCCGCGAAGGCGACCATTTCGTCGTCACCGGCTCCAAGATCTTCATCACCAACGGCGGCTACCGCGGGACCGGCGTGCTGTTCGCCACCCGCGACAAGAGCCAGAAGCACAAAGGGGTCTCCGCCTTCATCATCGACCTCGAGAGCCCCGGCGTAGAGATCCTGAAGAACGAGAAGAAGCTCGGCATCAGGGGGAGCTACACCACCGCGTTTGCCCTCGACGAGGTCCGCATCCCGGTGGAGAACCTCTTGGGCGAAGAAGGGCATGGCTTCAAGATCGCTATGGATACCTTGAACGGCGGCCGGATCGGTATCGCCTCCCAGGCGCTCGGCATAGCAGGCGGCGCCTTCGAGCGTGCGCTCGCCTACTCGAAAGAGAGAAAGCAGTTCGGCCACCCGATCTGCGACCTGCAGTCCATCCAGTTCAAGCTCGCCGACATGTGGTCCAAGATCGAGACCAGCCGCCTGGTGACCTACAAGGCCGCCTGCCTGAAAGACCAGAAGAAGAACTACACCATGGAATCCGCCATGTCCAAGATGCTCGCCTCCGAGGCCGCCACCTTCGTGGCCAGGGAAGCTATCCAGATCCACGGCGGCTACGGCTTCATCGCCGACTACGAAGTCGAGCGCATGTACCGCGACGCCAAGATCACCGAGATTTACGAAGGGACCAACGAAATCCAGCGCGTCGTCATCTCCAAGATGCTCCTGTCCTAGCTCCCGCCATACATGCTGTTAAACAGAAAGGGTGGAGACCGGCTCTCCACCCTTTCACTTTGTACGCACACCATCTTGGACCGATATTGAGATCCGGCCCGCTTTCGATGAAGCGGTCATGAAGGTCGAATTGCCGTTCGGCAAGTCAGCCGCCACCCTTTGTCATTCCAACCCCATCCGCTGCAGGGCATCCCGCACCGGCTGCGAAGCGTTCTCGAGGGCAGGCTTAACGCCGAGCTTTTCCAGACAGGAGAGCCAGACGGTGAGCAACTGGCAGCCGGCGTCGTCGATTTCGGTCACCCCTTTGAGGTCGAGTACCGAGAAGGTAGGGTACGGCAGGCACTCCTCCGAAACGGTGAAGATCGGGTGCCGCTTGAGCGCCGTCGCCTGCTCGAAAACATGGTCGATGGTCCATTCGCCTTCCAGGTAGTAGCGGCTTGATTCCTCTCTCATGTCTTTCTCCTTGCGGGCCGCAGATGGCTTGCCTCCGGCCTGGTGGTCTCAACCTTCCCCGGGGTGTTCAAGTTCCGCTCCCGTCGTGAGTGGGAACGAGAAAATAAACCGGCAGCACGGAGGCCGCCGTTGGCAACTTCCCGTAACGGCTGGCATTTGGAGGGGGACAGAACCTAGGCGGCAAGGGGAAGAGGGGAGGGGGGGCTTCCCTCATGAATGTGCGGAAAGTGTGGCATGCCACAGCGCCGGCGCCCCACTTTCGTGGCATGCCACACCCGGTGGCCGCAGGTTGTGGACAATTGGCGACGAATGAAGGCTAAAGGAGCTGGGAAGATCGCCGAAAAGAGAGAAAACGCCGGTAGTTCAAATGATTCCAGGAAGACAGCGAGGGGGCAGCGACGCCAGTGGTTCCTCAGATATTGATAGTCGATGACGAAGCGGCCATCAGGTCGTCTCTGGCCATAGTGCTCGAGCCGCTTGGCTACGTGGTGACCCAGGCCGCCAACGTGGCCCAAGCGCAGTCGCTCGTGAGCGCCCTCGAGTACGACCTCATCCTGACCGACATCGTCATGCCGGACGGATCCGGGCTCGACGTGCTGCGGCTTTCCCGCAGCCAGCAGGAGCTCTGCCCGGTAGTGATGATCACCGGCTCCCCCGGGGTGGAGAGCGCCTCCGAGGCGCTCAGGCTCGGGGCCTTCGATTACGTCTCCAAGCCGGTCTTCCCGGAACAGATCGTCCACGTGGTCAGGCGCGCCTTGGAGTTCCGCAGGCTTTCCCAGGAAAGAGAACGCTTCCGCAACGACCTGGAGGCCATCTTCACCAGCGTGCGGGACGCGATCGTCTCGGTGGACCGCGACCTGCGTGTCGTCAGCCTCAACTCCGCGGCCACCGCCATCTGCGGCATCGCCCGCGACTCGGCCGGAAAATCCTTCTACGACCTCGAGCTTCCCTGCGGCAGGAAATGCCGCGGTCCCCTCGAGACCGCTATCCATACCCGCCGCCCGGTGGAAACCCGCTACTTCAAGTGCCGGGGCGCTTCCGGACTCGACGAGCAGTACGTGAGCGTCTCGGTCGCCCCGTGCGGCCCGAGCCGCGGCCAGGCGGGGGGCGCGGTCATGGTGGTCCGGGACGAGACCTCGCTCTACCGGCTGGAAAAGAGGCAGCAGCCCCGTTCCTCGTCCTTTGGTCTCATCGGCAAGAGTCTCCAGATGCAGATGGTCTATTCGATGATCGACCGGCTGGCGGGGGTTCCCTCGACGGTGCTCGTGCAGGGCGAAAACGGCACCGGCAAGGAGCTCATCGCGGCGGCCCTGCACGCAAACGGCGGGCGCGAAGGGCGTCCCTTCGTGAAGGTGAACTGCGCCGCCATCGCCGAGACCCTGCTGGAGAGCGAGCTCTTCGGCCACGTGCGGGGAGCCTTTACCGGAGCCGTGCGCGACAAGATCGGCGTCTTCGAGAAGGCCAACGGGGGGACCCTCTTCCTCGACGAGGTCGGGGAGATCTCCCCGCAGATGCAGGTCAAGCTTTTGAGGGTGCTTCAGGAGCGGGAGTTCGTGAAGGTGGGGGGATCGGCGCCGGTCAAGGTCGATGTCCGCATCGTCGCGGCGACCAACAAGGAGCTCGCCCGCGAGGTGGATGCCGGGAGGTTTCGCCAGGATCTCTACTACCGGCTCAAGGTAGTCGAATTGACGGTGCCCGCGCTTCGGGACCGCAGCGAGGACCTGCCGTGTTTGGTGGAACACTTTGTCCGCAGGCTCAACGCCAAGCTGGAGCGGCAGGTCGCCTCCGTGTCGGAGGAGGCCATGCGGCTATTGTCCCGCTACCGCTGGCCCGGCAACGTCCGCGAACTTGAACACGCCCTCGAGCACGCCTTCATCATGTGCGGCACCCGGATGATCCTTCCCGAGCACCTCCCCGAGGTGGTCAGGGGCTCACTCGCGCCCGGCGACCTCCTCCCCATGCGGGAAAGGATCGCCGAGGCACTCGCCAGAAGTGGCGGCAACAAGTCCCGCGCCGCCCGCACCCTCAACATCGACCGCAAGACCCTCTACCGGAAGATGCGCGAGCTCTCCATCGCCGAGCCCGGCTCCTGACCGCGCCGCTCTGCCGCGTACCCGCACATCCGGCCGCTTCGGCCCCTCCCTCTATCCCGCCTTCCCCAGGATCTCCCTCACCTGCGCCACCAGCCTTGCGCTTTGGATCGGCTTGTGCTGGACCACGGCCTTGATTCCCCGGTCCTCCAGGATGTCGTGGTCGTAGCCGGTCAGGAAGATGACCGGCAGGGAAGGGTTGATCATTCTCAGCGCCTGGGCGGTTTCCATCCCGTTCATTCCGGGGAGGATCATGTCGATCACCGCCAGCGCGATGCCGGGATTCCTTCGGGCCGCCTCCAGCGCCTCCTCCCCGCTGGCCGCCCCCCTCGCGCGGTAACCGGAAAAGGTGAGGGTCTGGGTGAGTGCCAGCCGCACCGCGTCTTCGTCCTCGACCACCAGCACGAGCTCACCTGTCCCGAGGCGCTCCGTCATCCGCGGGAGCTCGTCCGCCGCCTGCTCGGCTTCCGCCACCGGTATGAAGATCCGGAACTCCGTTCCCCCCGCCGCGGGCGACTCCACCGTGATGCAGCCGTTCATCCGCTGCACGGTCCCGTAGATCATGGCCAGGCCGAGACCGGTTCCCTTGCCAACCTCCTTGGTGGTGAAGAAGGGCTCGAAGATCCTCCCCCTGATCTCTTCCGGTATGCCGTGCCCGGTGTCGCGCAGGCTAAGGAGTGCGAAGCTCTGGCCGACGGCCTCGCAACCGTGGGGGAGCAGCGAGGCATTTTCGATTCTTTGCGTGCTGATGGTGATGCTCCCGGGCCCCTTGATGGCGTCCCGGGCGTTGGTGACCAGGTTGAAGATGATCTGCTGCACGAGACCGGTGTCCCCCGAGATCATCAGCGGTTCGGCGCTGGTCGTGGTGTTGATGACGATGTCTTCGGTGACCAGCCGGGTGGCGAGCTTGCGGCTTTGCTGGACCACCTCGTTCAGGTTCAGGAAGCTGAGCGCCACCGGCGTCTTCCGGCTGAAGACCAGCAGGCCTTTGGTCAGCGACGAGCCGTGCTCGACCGCCTTGCAGATCTCGTCCAGGTGCTGGGTCTCGACGCCACGGCTGCTGTTCTCCAGCGACTGCAAGAAGGCGTTGCTGGCGATGATCTGCATGATGTTGTTGAAGTCGTGGGCGATCCCGCCGGCCAGCTGCCCCACCGCCTCCATCTTCTGCGACTGCCTGAGCTGCTCCTCCATGGCGCGCTTGTCGGAGATGTCCTCCTTGATGGCCATGTAGTGGGTGACCTCCCCCGCCTGGTCCCTGATTGGGGAGACGATGTCGTGCTCCCAGTAGGTGGTGCCGTCCTTTCTCGTGTTGCAGAAGTCTCCCCGCCAGACCTCCCCGTCCTCGCAGAGGCTTTGCCAGATCGTCTGGGGGTTGCGCCCGATCATCTCCTCGGCGGCGTAGCCGGTCATCTCCGAGAAGCGCGGGTTGACGAATTCGACCGCCCCTTTGCGGTCGCTGATGACGATGCCGGTGGGGCTCTGGTTGACGGCGACGTAGAGCTTGCGGAGGGTCTCCTGGGAGGCCGCCAGCGCATTCCTGGTTTTCAGCTCCTCGGTCACGTCGGTCAGCATCATCTGCAGATAGCAGGAGGGGCCTATGGTGAGGATCTCAGCGGAACAGAGGACCTCCGCCACCTCGCCCGACTTCCTTTTAAGCCGCAGCGGTTCGTTGAGCATCCGCCCCTTTTCCCTGAGATGCTTGACGATGGCGGTCCGTTGCACACCGCTCATGTAGATCCCGGCTTCCCCGCCGCTCCTGCCGATCACCTCCTCGCGCCGGAAGCCGAAGATCTCCAGCCAGACGTTGTTCACCTCGAGCAGCCGCCCGCTCTCTATCTCGCCGATGGCGATCCCGACCGGGGCATTGTCGAAGATGCTTCGAAACCTCCTCTCGCTCCGGGTGAGGGACTCTTCCGCCGCCACCCGGGCCCGGTGTTCCGCCGCCTCGTTCAGCGCCCGCGTGATGGAGGGGGCGAGCCGGGCGAGGTTGTCCTTGTGGACGAAGTCCGCCATCCCTCCCTTCAAAAACTCGACCGCCTGTTCCTCCCCGACGCTCCCCGAGACGAGGATCACCGGGAGGCCGGGATGGCGCCCCTTGATGGTCTTGAGTGTCCTCTCGAACTCCATGTGCGGGACGTTGTAGTCGGCCAGCACCAGGTCCCAGCTCTCCTCCAGCGCGGCCGTCATCTGATCGGGGGTGGAGACCCAGGAGATGGTGGGGGAAAAATGCGCCTCGAGGTGGCGCTTCATCAGCTTGAAATCGGTGAGGCTGTCTTCGATGATCAGGATGCGTAGGGAGTCCATGTCGCCTCGACGGGGGCCGGTCAACCGTCGGCCGCCCCTTGAGATAGTGTCCTGGCTGGATATTCGTTATTGCCGTGGCTGCGGTTTGCTCATTGCGCGGGGGATAGGGGGGATGTTGCAGTCATGGTTTTTCCGTCCGATGGATGAATCTATACCATCAAAACGATGACTTCGCTACTAAGGGCGGGATAAAAACAAGATTATCTCTGATTTAGAATAAGGGTATGTCTGAGTGATTGCCAAAGCCATGACACCATCCTCGCTGGTTCAGCAAGATGGCTCGCAGAGAGGTGCTCCCTGCTGTCTTCTTCCGGGACACTGCCAACTACTGCCGACATCATCTGAAGTCGATCATCACGACGGCAGCGGCAACCGCCGCCGCAGCCAGGGCAAAGATCGCCCACCTCGTTACCGGTCCGGCAGGCACTTTATTCCCGCCCATCCAGCCGGGAACCACAATCATGTAGTACAGAGCGAAGAGAACGGGAACTGAGGCCATGGTCACGGCGATCTTCCGCCCGGTCGACGAAAGGTGCGGAACGACGAGCGCCAGGGAAACTCCCACCAGGCAGAGGAGGATAGGGACCTCCAAGAGGTAGCCGGCTTGCGTCCAATCCTTGTGGGGAGACTCTTTCTTCATCTGCGGCTCCGGTTCAACCTTGCTCCTTCACCAGCCTCAATTCCAGGCGGCACCCCAGTGCCCGTGCGTATTTTCGTAACGTGGCAAGGGAGGGAGAATGTTTACCGCTGCCGGATTCGAGACGAGCCACTGCTGACTGGGTAGTTCCGATCCGCTTGGCCACTTCCGCCTGAGTGATACCTGCTTCGGCACGTGCTTTCAGGAACTCGTCGAGGATGGCAAATTCTTCAGCTAGTTTGTCGTATTCATCCCGTACATCCTCTCGTTCGAGCGCACGAGCTTTTAACTCTTCATGGCTGAGCATTTTACCTCCTTCATCCTGCCCCGTGCCGTCGCGAGCTCTTTTGACGGCGTCTTCTCAGTCTTCTTTATGAACTGGTGTAGCATAACAATCTTTTTACCTACCACTGTGCAATAGAAAACACGTGCTATTCCTTCTGGTCCTCTCACCCGCAACTCAAATAACCCGTCGCCCATCGGCCGTGTGTGCGGCATACCGAGGTCGGGCCCGTGAACCAGCATACGGTCTGTGCACCTGAGAAAGCGCGCCAGGAGACCTGACGGCAGGCCAAGGATGTCCTGTTGAAGTGAATCACTATAGTAGCTGATGGTCCAATTCATAGGCATTATAGCGCATTTGCTATATTTGGTCTAGGGGGACGCGTCTGTCTCGAAGATCCGCTGCAACCGGCTTCGTACTTCTGCTCGAAGCCTCCCCCTCACCCCTCAGGCGTCACCTGGCAGGGGAGGGGGAGGGTGAAGTAGAAGGTAGCGCCGCGGTCCACTTCCGCCTCGGCCCATACCTCTCCGCCGTGGCGGTGGATGATGCGCTGGACCGTGGCGAGGCCGATGCCGGTCCCCTCGAACTGCGAGGTCGTATGCATCCGCTGGAAGGCCCCGAAAAGCTTTTCGGCATGAGCCATGTCGAAGCCGGCACCGTTGTCCCGGACGAAGAAGGCCCTGTCCTCCCGTTGCCCTTGAACGCCGAACTCGATGACCGCCTCGCTCCTTTTCGACGTGTATTTCCAGGCGTTGGTCACCAGGTTCTGGAGCACGGAGCGGATCAGCACCGGATCGGCCACCGCGGGCGCGGAGTCGGCGATGACGAAGGTCACCGCCCGCTCCGGCTCGGTTTGCGCGAGCTCCTGGGCCAGTTCCCGCACGTAGATGCTGAGGTCGATCGGCACCGTGCGAAGCTCCCCCCGGCTTATCTGCGCGAGCGTCAGGAGCCCTTCGACCAGCTCCTGCATCTTGGCGCTGCAGGTGCCGATCTTCTCCGCATATTGCACCCCCCTTTGGCCCAGCGAGCCCTCCCCCTCCGCCAAAAGGAGGGCGACCATGGCGGTGATGTTGCGTAGCGGCGCCCGGAGGTCGTGCGATACCGAAAAGCTGAAGGACTCCAGCTCCTTGTTGGCCGTCTCCAGCGCCGCCCGCTGCCGCATCAATCCCGCGTTCAGGCAGGCTATCTCGAGCTGCCCCTTCTTGCGGCTCTCCACCTCCTTTTGCAGCGCGCTATTGGCCCGCTCCAGCTCGACGGTCCGCTCATGGACCCGCTGTTCCAACTCCAGGTTGAGGTTGCGGGTGATATCGTAGGCGAGCTTTCTAGCGGTTATATCTTCCACGAATCCTTCCACACAACGGATCTCCCCATTCTCGTCCCGCACGGTGCGCATGTAGAGGTTGGCGAAATACCTGGTGCCGTCCTTGCGGCGGTACTCGACCTCGTCGCGCACGAAACCGCTGGCCGTCCGCACCGTCTCGACGATCCGGAACCTTTCTTCCGGATGGACGAACAGCTCGCTGGCGATGTCGGAAACGCCGCTAAGCATCCCTTCGGGGGTAGGGTACCCGAACATCGAGGCGAGCTCCGGGTTGACACGGAGGAAACGCCCCTCGACGCTGGAGCGGAAAATGCCGATGGGGGCGGACTCGAAGAAATGGCGGTACTCCTCCTCGGAGTTGCGTAAGGCGCTTACCGTGCGGTTGCGGGTGGCTACCATCGCCGCCACGACGAGGGTGGCCGCGGCGGTCACCCCGATGTACATCTGGAGAAAGAGAAGGGCGCGCTCCGGATGCCCGGCGGCGAAGTGCCCATAGCCGTTGAGGGTCCATAGGACCGCGCTCGCCATGACCAGCACGAGCGCTACGGCCGCCTCGAAGCTCCCCAGGCGGAACGCCGTCCAGAAGAGGATGGGGATGAAGAGGTATTCCAGCGGCAGGTCCAGGCGGAAGGAGACGATCTCCACCAGCGCGAGCCCCAGGAGTGCCGCGGCGGCCTCCATCGCCTTCCGCCCGGACCAGCGGGGAAGGGGCCTCTTGGGCCAGTTGAGGATCAGCGGCGTGAAGAGCAGGGCTCCCACCACATCCCCAACCCACCAGGTGAGCCACACCTCGCTGCTCTCGGGCCAGTCGTTCACCATCATGTTCAGCGCGAAGGTCCCTACGGTGGCGCTGATGAGGGGACTGGCCAGGGCGCCAAACAGGATGAAGCGGAGGGTGTCCGCCAGCCTGTCGAAGGTGAAACGGTACGCGCTGCCGCACCGGATAAGCCAGCTTGCGGCCAGCGCTTCCAGGGTGTTGCCGCCGGCGGTCGTCACCGAGAAAAGGACGGAGGAAAGGAGGGAATGGTCGCCCGGAGCGGCGGCGTTGGCGAGGAGGGCGCCGGCAAAGATGCCGGGCCAGATCCGGTACCCGTAGATCAGGCAAGCGGCCAGCGCTATCCCGCTGGGGGGCCAGACCGGGGTCGCGTTGGTATGAGGGATGGCCAGCAACAGACCGACTTTGGCGGTCAGCAGATAGGCCCCGGCGACGATGAGGTGGTTAAGTGGCTTCATGTTGTTCCGGGCAGCATGGGATGTGGCACGGGGACACCTCTACTTTAGCGCTCGGCCTGACGGTCTCCATTAGTTTATCTCATCGGCTCCGTTAATAAAGGGGGCCTTTCTGCCGCGGAAGCTCATCGCCAATCGGCAAAAAGAAAGGGTGGGGTGCCGAGGCACCTCACCCTTTCGTGGGCAGTGTAGTAGTGGGGAGCGTCCTAGGGAAGCTCGGTCTCCCCCATCAGGAAGCGGTCGCACTCGCGGGCAGCGCCGCGCCCTTCGTTGAAGGCCCAGACCACCAGGCTCTGGCCGCGGCGGCAGTCGCCGGCGGCGAAGACGCCGGGGATGCTGGTCGCGTACTTGTTGTACTCCGCCTTGATGTTGCTGCGCGGGTCGCGCTCGAGGCCGAGGGCGGCCGGGAGCTCCTGCTCGGGGCCGAGGAAGCCCATGGCGAGCAGCACCAGGCTGGCCGGACGGACCTTTTCGGTCCCCGGTACCGGGGCCGGGACGAACTGCCCTTTCTCGTTCTTCTCCCACTTAACCTCGACGGTGTGGACCGCGGTGACGTTGCCGTCGGCGTCCCCTTCGAACTTGGTGGCGGTGGTGAGGAACACCCTCGGATCGGCGCCGAACTTGGCGGCGGCCTCTTCCTGACCGTAGTCGACCTTGTGGACCTTCGGCCACTCCGGCCAGGCGTTGTCGGCGGCGCGGGTGTCGGGGAAGCGGGGCATGATCTCCAGCTGGGTGACCGACGTGGCGCCGTGGCGGAGCGAAGTGCCGACGCAGTCGGTGCCGGTGTCGCCGCCGCCGATGATGATGACGTCCTTACCCTCGGCGGAGATGAAGTCGCTCCCCCCCTTGAGTACCGCCTTGGTGTTGGCGGTCAGGAAGTCCATGGCGAAGTGGATCCCCTTGAGCGCTCTCCCCTCGATCGGAAGGTCGCGGGGGAGGGTGGCGCCGGTCGCGAGGACCACGGCGTCGAACTCGCTCTTAAGCTTCTCCACCGGGTAGTCGGCCCCGCCGATGTTGGTGTTGCAGGCGAAGGTGATCTGCTCCTCCTCCATCAGCTTGATGCGGCGCAGCACCACCTCGCGCTTGTCGAGCTTCATGTTGGGGATGCCGTACATCAAAAGCCCCCCGGGGAGGTCGGCCCGCTCGAAGACGGTCACCTGGTGCCCCGCCTTGTTGAGCTGGGCGGCCGCGGAAAGTCCGGCCGGGCCGGAGCCGACCACCGCCACCTTCTTGCCGGTCCTGACCTGCGGCGGATTGGGAACGATCCAGCCCTCCTTCCAGGCGCGGTCGATCAGGCTCACCTCGATGTTCTTGATGGTGACCGCCGGCTCGCTAGCCCCCAGGGTACACGACCCCTCGCAGGGAGCCGGGCAGACCCGCCCGGTGAATTCCGGGAAGTTGTTGGTCCGCAGAAGTCTGGTCACCGCCTGTTTCCAGAGGCCGCGGTAGACCAGGTCGTTCCACTCGGGGATCAGGTTGTTGATCGGGCAGCCGCAGGCCATGCCGCTCACCAGCATCCCGGTGTGGCAGAAGGGGATGCCGCAGTCCATGCAGCGGGCCCCCTGGGTGCGGAGATTCTCGTCGGGCATGTGCAGGTGGAACTCGTTCCAGTCTTTGAGCCTATCCAG
This sequence comes from Geomonas sp. Red32, assembly GCF_023652955.1. Classification (GTDB taxonomy): domain Bacteria; phylum Desulfobacterota; class Desulfuromonadia; order Geobacterales; family Geobacteraceae; genus Geomonas. The sequence goes on from NZ_JAKLOY010000003.1 coordinate 474,316, forward strand.
CGGCTCGCGGTCGGCCGGGAGCTCGCGAAGGTATTCCATGAATCCGGTAGGTTTTCCCATAGCTCTTTCCTATCTCAATAAATTCTTCTTCGATTAGTGTGCCGCCGCGGCGTTTTCTTCGAATGCCGCCGCCAGTGCCTCGTCGCCGCTCAAACCGGCCGCCTTGGCACGTTCCAGGGCCTGCAGGACCCTCTTGTAGTCCCTCGGCATGACCTTCAGGAACTGGTGGGCGTAGGTCCTCCAGTTGTTCAGGATGGCCGCGGCCCGCGCGCTCCCGGTCCTCTCCGCATGGCTCATGATCATCGCCTTGACGGTGGCGACGTCCTGCTCGTCCAGCTGCTCGAGATCGGCCATGTCGGTGTTGCAGCGCTCCCTGAACTGGTGCTGGTCGTCGAGCACGTAGGCGACGCCGCCGCTCATGCCGGCCGCGAAGTTCCTGCCGGTCTCGCCGAGCACCACCACGGTGCCGCCGGTCATGTACTCGCAGCCGTGGTCGCCCACCCCTTCCACCACCGCGTTGACGCCGGAGTTGCGGACGCAGAAGCGTTCGCCGGCGATCCCGCTGATGTAGGCGGTGCCGCTGGTCGCGCCGTAGAAGGCGACGTTGCCGGCGATGATGTTCTCCTCGGCCTTGAACTTGGAGCCCTCCGGAGGATAGACCACGATGGTGCCGCCGGAGAGCCCCTTGCCGAGGTAGTCGTTCGTGTCGCCGGAGAGCTCCATGGTCATCCCTTTCGGAATGAAGGCGCCGAAGCTCTGGCCGGCCGAGCCGTTGAACTTGAGCCGGACGGTCCCTTCCGGGAGCCCCTCGGCCCCGTAGGCCCGGGTGATCTCGTTGCCGACGATGGTGCCGGCCACGCGGTCGATGTTGGTGATGGAAAGCTCGGCGGATACCTGCTCGCCTTTCTCGATGGCCGGCTTGCAGATAGCGAGGAGCCTGGTGATGTCGAGCGACTTGTCGAGGCCGTGGTCCTGCGCCTCGGTGCAGTAACGGCTCCCCTTGACCCCGATCTCCGGGCGGTAGAGGATCTTGCTGAAGTCGAGCCCCTCAGCCTTCCAGTGGGCGACGGCCCGCTTGGGCTCCAGGCGGTTGGCGCGTCCCACCATGTCGTTGAAGGTGCGGAAGCCGAGCTCGGCCATGATCTCCCGGACTTCCTGGGCGACGAAACGCATGTAGTTGACCACGTACTCCGGCTTGCCGGCGAACTTGGCCCTGAGGACCGGGTCCTGGGTGGCGACGCCGGTCGGGCAGGTGTTGGAGTGGCAGACCCGCATCATGACGCAGCCGAGGGTTACCAGCGGCGCGGTGGCGAAGCCGAACTCCTCGGCGCCCAAGAGGGCGGCGATGGCGACGTCGCGGCCGGTCTTCAGCTGGCCGTCAACCTCCACGATGATACGGGAACGGAGGTTGTTGAGCACCAGGGTCTGGTGGGTTTCGGCCAGGCCGAGCTCCCAGGGGAGGCCGGCGTGCTTGATGGAGGAAAGGGGCGATGCGCCGGTGCCGCCGTCGTAGCCGGAGATGAGCACCACGTCGGCATGGGCCTTGGCGACCCCGGCCGCGATGGTGCCGACCCCGACCTCGGAGACCAGCTTGACGCTGATCCTCGCGCGGCGGTTGGCGTTTTTAAGGTCGTGGATCAGCTCCGCCAGGTCCTCGATGGAGTAGATGTCGTGGTGCGGCGGGGGCGACACGAGACCGACACCCGGAGTGGTGTGACGGGTCTTGGCCACCCACGGGTAGACCTTGTGCCCCGGCAGCTCGCCACCTTCGCCCGGCTTGGCCCCCTGGGCGAGCTTGATCTGCAGCTCGCCGGCGCTGGAGAGGTAGTTGCTGGTGACGCCGAAGCGGCCGGAAGCAACCTGCTTGATGGCGGAGTTCTTGGAGTCCCCCTGCTCGTTGGTCCAGGTGAAGCGCTCGGGATCCTCGCCGCCTTCGCCGGTGTTGGAGCGGCCGCCGATGCGGTTCATGGCGATGGCCAGCGCCTCGTGGGCCTCCTGGCTGATGGAGCCGTAGCTCATGGCACCGGTCTTGAAGCGCTTCATGATCTCTTCGACCGGCTCCACCTCGTCGATGGCGACCGGGACGCGGATCTCGGTGTTGAAGTCGAGCAGGCCGCGCAGGGTGTACAGCCGCTCGTTCTGCTCGTCGATCAGCTTGGAGAAGACCTTGTACTCGTTGTAGTCGCCGGTACGGGTCGATTTCTGCAGCGACTGGATGGTGAGCGGGTTGAAGAGGTGCTCCTCGCCATCCTTGCGCCAGCCGTACTGCCCGCCCGGGTCGAGGGTCGGCTCCACCGGCACCCGGTGCGGATAGGCCTTGCGGTGGCGGACCAGCAGTTCCTGGGCGATCCCGTTGAAATCGATGCCGCCGATCCTGGAGGGGGTCCAGGTGAAGTACTTCTCGATGACCGAGTCGTGAAGGCCGACCGCTTCGCAGATCTGGGCGCCGCGGTAGCTCTGGATGGTGGAGATACCCATCTTGGCCATGGTCTTGACGATACCCTTGACCGAGGCCTTGATGAAGTTCTTGACCCCTTTCTTGTGGTCGATGCCGGTCAGCATCCCCTGGGCGATCATGTCGTCGATGGTCTCGAAGGCCAGGTAGGGGTTGATGGCGGTGATGCCGTACCCCAGGAGCACCGCGAAGTGGTGTACCTCGCGCGGCTCGCCCGACTCGAGGATCAAGGACGCGTGGGTGCGGGCGGCGGTGCGGATCAGGTAGTGGTGCAGGCCTGCCGACGCCAGGAGCGCCGGAATGGCAGCGTACTCCTCGTTCACGCCGCGGTCGGAGAGGATCAGGATGGTGGTCCCCATCTCGATGTGGCGGATGGCGGTAGAGAAGAGGCTTTCCAGGGCCTTCTCCATCCCCTCGGCGCCGTCGGCCGCCTTGAACAACAGCGACAGGGTGACGCTCTTGAAGCCCGGCTGGTCAAGGGCGCGCAGCTTCTCCAGTTCCTCGTTGGTGAGGAGCGGGTGGTCCAGGTGAATGGTACGGGCGCTGATCGCCGTGGGCTTTAAGAGGTTCGACTCCGAGCCGACGCGGACCGTGGTCGCGGTGATGATCTCCTCGCGGATCGGGTCGATCGGCGGGTTGGTCACCTGGGCGAAGAGCTGCTTGAAGTAGTTGTAAAGGAGCTGCGGCTTCTCGGAGAGGACCGCCAGCGGGGTGTCGGTTCCCATCGAGCCGAGCGGCTGGATGCCGTCGGTGGCCATGGGGCCCACGATGGTCTCCAGGTCCTCGAAGCTGTAGCCGAAGGCCTTCTGGCGCTGCAGGAGGGAGGACTGCTCGGCCGGCGCTGCCGTGGCTGCGGCGGGGAAGCTCTCCAGGGACTGGTGGTTGACCGCGACCCAGTCGGCGTACGGCTTGGCGGTGGCGAGCTCGTTCTTGATCTCTTCGTCGGAGACGATGCGTCCTGCTTCGGTGTCCACCAGGAACATCTTGCCCGGCTGCAGCCTCCCTTTCTTGATCACCTTGGCGGGGTCGACCTGCAAGACGCCCGCCTCGGACGCCATGATGACCAGGTCGTCGTCGGTCAGGTAGTAGCGGCAGGGCCTGAGGCCGTTACGGTCGAGCACGGCGCCGATGATCCGGCCGTCGGTGAAGGTGAGGGCGGCCGGGCCGTCCCACGGCTCCATCAGGCAGGAGTGGTACTCGTAAAAGGCGCGCTTCTCCTTGCTCATGCTCTCGTGGTTTTCCCACGGCTCCGGGACCATCATCATCACCGCGTGCGGCAGGGTGCGGCCGGATTTGACCAGGAGCTCGAGGCAGTTGTCGAACATGGCGGAGTCGGAGCCGTTGGCGTCGATCACCGGGAGGAGCTTCTTGATGTCCTCGCCGAAGAGCTCGGAAGAGAACATCGACTGGCGGGCGTGCATCCAGTTGACGTTCCCCCTCAAGGTGTTGATCTCACCGTTGTGGGCCAGGTAGTGGTACGGATGGGCGCGGTCCCAGCTCGGGAAGGTGTTGGTGGAGAAACGGGAATGCACCACCGCGATGGCGGTCTCCACCGACTCGTCGCGCAGGTCCGGGTAGTACTGGTCCAGCTGGGCCGGCATCAGCATCCCTTTGTAGACGATGGTGCGGGTCGAGTTGCTGGCGAAGTACCAGAGCGGATCCACTCCGGTGTCGCGGATCTCGTGGATGGCACGCTGGCCGATCACGTAGAGCTTGCGGTTGAAGGTGTCCTCGTCCCAGGACGGGTCGCGCTTGAAAAAGATCTGGCGGACCAGCGGCTCGCCGGCCTTGGCGGTGTCGCCCAAGAGCGAGTTGTCGGTGGGGACCTTGCGGCGGCCGATCATCTCGACCCCTTCCTCGGCGGTGATCCGGTGGAAGATGTGCTTGGCGGCCGAGCGCTCGGTGGCGTCCGGGGAGGTGAAGAGCATGGCGACGCCGTACTCGCCGAACGGGGGGAGCTCGAAGCCCAGCCCGGGGCAGACCTTGCGGAAGAAGGCATCGGGCATCTGCAGCAGGATGCCGGCGCCGTCGCCGGTGTTGTGCTCGCTCCCCACCGCGCCGCGGTGGTCGAGGTTAGCGAGGACGGTTATGGCCTGCTGGACGATCTCGTGGGACTTCTTCCCCTTGATGTTGGTGACGAAGCCGACGCCACAGGCATCATGCTCGAACTGGGGATCGTACATCCCCTGCTTCTTGGGTAATCCGATAGTTTTCATGATGCGACCTTTGCGGGAAATGTTCATGGTGCTGATGGAATCGTCACTATGATGCAATACCGGTGCCGATTCACACCCCGTTCGGAGTTCCGGTACTTTGCGCCCGGACCAGCCATTTTCTCCCCCCGTTGAGCTCTCATGAGCTTACCGATGTTACACAGTCGAGTACTCACTTCCACCTCACCGCGCCGTCTCCCCCTCCCGTGAAATCACGTCCCCCCTTGTCAAAGGGGGGGGCCAGGGGGGATTTGCCTCCGCCAAGCCGAGGCCAACCCTCGCCCCCCCCTTGCTTCGAACACCTGCGACTCGCGTCCCCCCCTTTGCGAAGGGGGGACAGGGGGGATTTGCCTCTCGTTGAATTATCCGAACCCTATATCTATAAGTAAGAGTAGCCGGTGGGTTCCCACCAGTAGAAGCCGTCGCTGCTGGCAAGGATAGGTGAGTTAAAGGCGGGGAGAGAGAAAAAGTAGGTGTGGGCCATCCTCGGGATCTTTCGGCTTGAAGCTCTTGATCGAAGCCAAGCTTCCATGAGGGGGCCGTCCACGGTGAAGTGGTCTTGCGACAACAGCCGCTTACGCTTTGCTTGGTCGAGTATGCGGGATAAGAAAACGAAGACTCGTTTCTGAACTTGGGTTTTCGACAACCTGCTAGAGGGGTGCCGTGGCACCTCACCCTTCTTGTTTGAGGCGCAAACGGTACCAGGTTACGAGGCCGCTTTTTTGCGGTACCAGGAGGGGAGCAGCATAACGGCGGAGATCAGGACGGTGCCGATCACAAGCGACGGGGAGGCCTTTCCCTTCAGCAGTGCGGGAAGAGAACTGGAGAAGACGATGAACGCTATGCAGGCGGGGAGCATGAAGAGGAAGCTCGCTGCCACGTAGTGCCAGAAGGGGATCCTGGTCAGGCCGAAGGCGTAGTTGAGCAGGTTGAACGGGAAGAGGGGGACGAGCCTCGTCACGGCGACGATCTTCCATCCCTGTTCGCCCACCTTCTGGTCGAGGTTCTTCCACATCTCGCCGGTCAGCTTCGCTTCCACCCAGTCCCGCGCCAGATACCTTGCCACCAGGAACGAGGCCGAGGCTCCCAGGGTGGCGCCGGTTATGGCATAGACGACACCCCAGACCGGGCCGAACAGGAGCCCGGCGGCTATCGCCATCGGAAGGCCGGGGAGAAAGAGCACCGGGGTGATGCCGTAGAGCAGAATGAAAAGGACCGGCCCCAGGATTTCGTGCCCCTGGAGCATGAGCTCCAGGGCAGCCGGGTCGCAAAGATGGCTCCCCCCCGCCAGCCGAAAGAGCGCCGCCGCGGTGGCGACCAGGAGAAGGATGGTGGCAGCTTTCAGCCGGCCAGTCGTGTCACTCGTCAACTCTTTCCCTCCTCGTTCCCGCATGATGGCGAACTTCCCACTCCTGCGGAATTTCCGTTTCAGGGCCAGCCTGTTCAGGTAGGTGAAGGGGGCCCGGGAGACCTTGATCTTGCCGGCGAGAGCTTCCTCCGGCTTCAGCCAGAGGTCGAGCAGGTGTATCGTAGCGGCCTTGCTGCGGTAGCTTTCGGCACATGCCGCGCAGTAGGTCACGATCGGTCTTCCTGCCGCTTCCTCGGCCCGCGATGCGGCTGCCTGCGCGAGAGTGTCGGGACGTACGAAGTTGACCCCGCCGCCGCGCCCGCAGCACTGGGTCTTTCGGCCCGCATGCCTCATCTCCTCGACCTGGAGCCCCTGCCGGCTAGCCAGTTCGCGAACGGCATCCTGCACCGGCTCCATCCTCCGTGATACGCAAGGATCGTGGACCACGACGCTGGCAGCGCGGCTGCAGTGCGAGGTGGCGGGCTGGGCGGCGAATGCCTCGTACACGGTCTCGACCGTCAGGTTCCCTCCGTACTCGCTGAAGATCCTCTGGCAGTTCGGGCAGGCCACCAGCACCTTCCTGATCCCTCTCTCCAAAAGATAGTCTTTGATCTCCCCGAAGGAGGCCTGGAAGTGGCCGGTTCTCCCGAGGCTGTGGGACGGCTTGAGGCAGCAGTCGAGCACGATTCCCAGCTGGGGGACCGTGCGTTTCAACTCCTCGTAGACACCCCACACCACGCCCGGCCGGGAGCCTGGGAGGGCGCAGCCGGGGAACAAGACGGTGTCGCATTGTTCCGGCAGCCCGTAAAAGGTGAAGGCCGGGGAGGTCCCTTTCCTTTCATAGGCGATGAGCGGCGCGTGCCGCGGGTCGTCGCCCCCCCGTGTTTGCCGGACCTCCCGACGGCGCTCCAGGAAAAATGCTGCTGGGTCGATCCCTACCGGACAAACTGCTGTGCAGAGGCCGCAAAGCGTGCAGTGGAACGGATCACACTCTCTCAAGCCGTCGGCCAACTGCCTCGGGTTCCCGCTCCGCTGGAGAAAGTCGCACTCCTTCACGCACAGGTTGCACCCGGTGCAGGCATGGACGTTACCAGCCGCTCGGCCAGTTCCCATAGATGTTCGGTTAGCTACTGCCATTGCGAATCCCAAGGTGGGGAGCCGGGCTCCCCACCATAGTTTTAGATGGAGGTTAGGGGATAGACGCTACAGCCGGTCCCATACCGCAGCCGGTGGCGATGGGGAGGGTGTGATCCTTGGACCAGCCGATCCAGGAACTGTCATAGTTGTGAAGCTTGTCCAGGGACCACCCGAGCAGGTAGAAGGTGAATAGCGCCTGGGTGGAACGTACCCCGGACTGGCAGAAGAAGTACTGGTTTTTCTTCGGATCGGCCCCCAGCTTTTTAAGGATGGAGGCAGCTTCCTCGGCGGAGACCCACTCGGCGCGGTTCGCCTTCTTCTTGAAGATCTCCCAGCTTGCGAACTTGCCCCAGGGGATACGCCCTTTACGGTAGGCGCCTTTCTTCAGCTCTTCGCCGCAGTACTCCTTCTGTTCACGCTCGTCCCAAAGCTGCCCCTTGTGCTGGTCCTTCAGGGTCAGGATCTCCGGGGTATCCACCCTGAGCCGCGGATAGGCGACGCTGGCTTGGAAGTTCCCGGAGTGGTTCTTCTCCGGGGCCAGGAAGTCGGTATCGTACCCGCTCTCTTTCCATGCCTTCACCCCGCCGTCCAGCACCCTCACGTCGGTCTTGCCGTAATAGAAGAAGGCCCACCAAAGCCTGGTGGCGTCGTACTTGGTGTCGAAGATGACGACCTTGGAGTCCTTGTTAATGCCGAGACGCCTGGCCAGTTTGGTGAACCCTTCCGCGTCGATGAGATTGCCGGTGACCCCGTTCTGGGTTTCGGCCGGCGCCTCGTATTCGGGGCGGTCGACCATGAAGGACCCGGGAATGTGGCCGAGCCGGTACTCCAGCTCGTTTTCGGCCGCCACGATGACCAGTTTGGGATCCTTGGAATCGATGAGATGCTTCAGCTCTCTAGCCGTGATGAGCGCGTTGCCCCGGGCATACCCTTTGTACCCCTGTTTGGGAGCCGCTGCGTGAGCCCCTGCTGCCAAGGATACTGTAAGGGAAACGGTCAAGAAAACCAGGATAAATAGCCTCTGCATTTCACTACCTCCATTGTAAAGTAAATATGGCGGCCAATATCTAACCAAAAAAGTAGTAAAATGCAAGAGGAATGTTGCACTAGAATACTCAAGTAAGCTTGTCCTTCGCGTTGGGGGGTGTGTAGGCGCGAGTGGGGCAGATCGGCACACCATACCGGGGGATGGGAAGTTGTAAGGCCGAGGTGGCGAGGTGGCGAGGTCGGGAAGGGAAATTGTGAGGTCGTGAGGTGACGAGGTGACGAGGTGGTTAGGAGGGGTAGGGAAGGGTAGGGAAGCGAGGAGATAGGACGACACTCGTTCAAGAGCACGAAGGGGAGGGCGATAAGGTTCGCCCTCCCCCTCGTGAGGATCGCTACATCATGGAACTGCCGGTACTGCTTCCGGACCCTATGGTGCCACCGCTGCCTGAGCCGGTCCCGGTGGTGCCGCTTCCCATGCCGGTTCCGGAAGTGCCCCCACTCCCGGAGGTCCCGGAGGTGCTGCCGCTACCGGAGGTCCCGGAGGTGCTGCCGCTACCGGTGCTCCCGCTGCCAGTCGAGGAGCCACTTCCCATCATGGACCCGCCGGTGGAGCTGCCGGTGGAGCTGCCGGTGGAGCTGCCGGTGGAGCTGCCGCTGCCGGTCGAACCGCTCATCCCCGTCCCGCCGGTGCCGGTCGAGCTGCCGCTCCCCATCATGCCGGTGCCGGTCGAGCTCCCGCTTCCCATCATCCCTGGTCCGCGGAAGGAGGTGGACATGTTCCTAAACGGCATGCCGCTCGGAATTGCCATGGTGGTGGAGGTCATCGAGCCCATCAGGGTGGACATGGTCCCCTGGGCGCCCGCCATCTTGATGGAGGAGATGTTGGAGAAGACCGCCCCCATCATGCCGCGGTAGCGGTTCACATCGACGGTGGTGGTGCTGCCGCTAGTCCCGATCACCTGGGGCATCTGGCCGCCCATGAGCGCCGCCATGTTCTGCGCTGCCGTGTGCATGGTGGTGTTCTGCCCGTCGATGTAGTTGGCCAGCATGTTGGTCCCCGCCGGCAGGTGCATCTTGGCGGCCAGGGCATCCATCGCCTGCTGCATGGTGGCGTACTTGCCGGTCTCCATCATCTCGCGGATCACCGACGACATCGGGCTCACAAAGTTACCGTTGACGCTGCCGCTCACCCCGGCGCCGGGGAGGCTCATGACGTAGGTGCTGGTGACCGGCTGGTTGGTGTCGAGGTCGACGGTCTGCCCCTGGATGGCCATGGCCACGATCGGGTACTTGCCGACGTCGGCCGGATCGACGGTCAGGGAGTAGTGCCCGGTCGCATCGGTAGTGGCTGACGGCTCGCCGGGATCGAGCTGGTAGTTGTTGTTCTTGTCCATGAAGACGACGGCGTTGGCGAGGTAGCCGTCGGCGACCTGCCCGGAAACGGCGGTGCCGGAGGTGGCGGTCTTCGAGCTGCCGCCACAGCCTGCCATGAGACCGGCGACGACCAACAGCGATGCGGAAATAATTTTCTTTTTCATGCGATGCTTCCCCTTTTGCGTTAGAAATCCCTTTTGCGTTAGAAATCGTGATATATGCTCAGCCCTCCACCGTAGTCCGGGCTGTTGGTGGTGAATCCTTTGGCGCCGTAGAGCTCCATCCCCGTCTTCGGGGTCAACAGGTACTTCAGTTTCAGCCGGGCCTCGAGCAGGTCGCTCGCCCCTTCGGCCGGGGAGGTGGCCCCCTTGACGACGATCATCGGGAGGAAGCGGTCCCCGACCGCGTAGCCGGTTCCCGCGCTGTAGCTTACGTAGTCCTTCAGGCGGACCGTGTCCGAGTGTCCCTGGTGGAGGTAGCCCACCTCGGCGAAGGAGTACGTTCTCCCGATCCGCTTGGAGAGTTCCACCGCTCCCCCTTCGTCGAAATTCCCGGTCCCGAGGGTCCCGTGCTGGGCGGTCGGGAACTTCACCTGGAGGTAGGGGCGGATCCTCGGCATGAGCTCCCCCTCGGGGACCAGCACGTAGCCCCCCTTCAGGATGACGTCCCCCAATCCGTAGACGTCGTGCGAGGTGGCTGCCGTCTGGGCGGTTCCCCCCGAGCCCGCCATCCCGGAGCCGGACATGGCCGCCGCATGGCTGGAAGCCCCCATCATTCCCCCGCCGGTGATGACGCTCGCGGTCACCGAGGAGTTACTCTGGTAGAGATAGGGGACCTCCAGGGAGAACCCGAGCCGTTCGGTGGGAGCCACCGCCACGGTGAGCGGCGCGTAGACCGATTCCGTCCTGGTGGCGGTCCCGTACTTTCCCGACGAGAGTTCGAACCCCATCCCCACCGTCACCGCGGGCGTTTCTGCGCGGGCGCAGAGGGGGGCGAGGAGGAGGGCCACGGGAAGGACCCGGCCGGCGACATAGAACATCTTACGTAACGTCATGCATACTCTCTAAGGGGCGAACCCCGGTTAGTGCCTCATCATGGAGCCGCCGCCGCGAAACAGCATCCCGCCCCCCTGGAAGAGGGCACCTCCGGCGGGGCGCTCTCCCCCGGTGGTGACGCTGTGCTGCGCCCAGTTCGGGGCCCCGGTTTCGTTGCGTAGTTCGACCTGGCTGCCGCTGCTCCGGTTGACCAGGCGCTGGGTCAGCAGGTAGCTCTTGCCATCCTGCCCCTGCGCGCGGGCTCCCTTGGCGGTTACCAGGTCGTTGGCCTTGAGCGCTATCCCCTTACGCTCCCAGAAGGAGGCGGGGCCGAGGCACAGTCTCACCACCTCACCTCCCTGCTGGACATCGACCAGGTACTGGTCGGGCTCCTCCAGGCGCGGAGAGGCGGTGACCCTGCCGGAGACGGTCGCCACCGTGTTGACGTCGTACCCCCGCTGAAAGTCCAGCCCGCTCACACCCCTGGTGCCGGCGCCGAAGTCGAAGAAACCGGCCTGGGAGGAGGTGGCCGCCAGCAGGTTGAGGCTAAATGCCAGCAGGGCCGCGGAAAACCGTGGGAGGGTTCGGTGTCGCCGGTTTTCTTTTTGGTACCTGACCATCGGGGCCAACCTTTCTTCGTGGTGACGTGCTGCCTATCCTTCTTCACGCTGCGTGCCAACCTGCTAACCTGCCGGTTCGACAGGAAAAAGCGTCTCCCTCTCCGCCGGCCGGCAAGAAAAAAGCGTGCAAGAAGTTGCACGCCTTCACCTCGCCGTTGCACCAACCGGCTTCTAATCATCCTCGAGCAAACCGTACTCCTTGAGCTTGTACTGGAGGGTGCGCCGGGAGACCCCCAGCTCGTCCGCGGTGAGGCGGCGGTTTCCTCCGTGGCGCCCGAGCGCCTTCACGATCATCTCGCGCTCGGCGGCCTTCAACTGTTCGCGGCTGTCGGGGCTCTCCCCCCCGTCCGGGTGCTTGATCTCCTCGGGGAGGGCGGCAAGCCCCACCCGGTCCCGGGAGAGGATGACCGCCCGCTCCAGCACGTTTTGCAGCTCCCTCACGTTGCCGGGCCAGTGGTAGCGCTTCAGGGCGGCCAGCGCCTCGGCATCCACCCCCGCCACCTTTTTGCCGAGCTGCCCCCCGAAGCGGTGGAGGAAATGCTCGATCAAAAGCGGCAGCGCGTCCACCCTCTCCCGCAAAGGGGGAAGGTGGATCGGGAAGACGTTGAGGCGGTAGTAGAGATCCTCGCGGAAGCGGTGCTGGTCCACCTCCTGCCGGAGGTTGCGGTTGGTCGCGGCGATCACTCTCACGTCGGCCTTGATCTCCCTCGTCCCGCCGACCCGCTCGAAGACCCGCTCCTGGAGGACGCGAAGCAGCTTGGCCTGCAGGGAGACCGGCATCTCCCCGATCTCGTCCAGGAAGATGGTCCCCCCCTTGGCCAGCTCGAATTTCCCCTGCCTCGCCTGAATGGCGCCGGTGAAGGCTCCTTTCTCGTGGCCGAAGAGCTCGCTTTCGAGGAGGTTCTCCGGGATTGCGGCGCAGTTGAGCGCCACGAAAGGCCCTTTGCCGTGGGGGCTTGCCAGGTGCACGGTCCTGGCCACCACCTCCTTGCCGGTCCCGCTCTCCCCGATCACAAGCACGTTGGCCAGCGTGCCCGCCACGTCCTGGACCAGCCTGCGCACCGGTTTCATGGCCTCGCCTGCGAAGAGGAGCCCCTCCGTGGGGAGCCCTGCCGCTTCCGACTCCTTGAGAGAAAGGTAGTCGCGGGCCCTCGCCTGGGACTCGATGGTGCGCTTCACCAGGGCGAGGAGGGTATCCGGGTCGTCGAGCGGCTTGGTCAGGAAGTCGACCGCTCCCTCCTTGATGGCGCTCACCGCTTCCTCGACCTTCCCGAAGGCGGTCAGGAAGATGAAGGGGGGATGGCCGAGCTGCTGCCTGCTCTCCCTAAAGAGCTCCAGCCCGCTCTTGCCGGGGAGCTTCAGGTCCGAAATGACCAGGTCGAAGTCCCCCTGCCGCAGGAGCCTGGCCCCCTTGGCCCCGTCCTCGGCGGTCTCGACCTGGTAGCCGTCGTCTTCGAGGATCACCTGGAGAAAACTCCTGAAGGTGGCGTCGTCCTCTATCAGCAGAATGGTTCCCTTTGTTTCCTTCACGCTCACTCCTTTGCCAGCGGCAGGCGCAATTTCGCTGCTGTCCCCGCCCCTGGCCTGCTCACCAGCTCGATGGTCCCACCGTGCTCCTCGGCCACCTTGCGGCAGAGGGCGAGCCCGAGGCCGGTTCCTCTCGCCTTGGTGGTGAAGAACGGCTCGAAGACCCGCTGGAGATCGGCGGACTCGATCCCCAATCCGGTGTCGGTGGTGGCGATCACCACCATCTTTCCTTCCCGCCCGGCGGAGATCCGCAGGCGGCCCCCGTCCGGCATGGCCTGCAGGGCGTTTTTGCCGAGATTCAAGAGCAGCTGCTCCAGCCGGTCCCGGTTCCCGGTCACCGTCCCCCCCGCCCCGCAATCGACGGTCACCTCCACGGCAAGCTCGGCGGCTTCGGAGGCGAGCAGGGAGGTCGTGTGGGTAATGAGCTCGCAGACATCGACCGCCGCATGGGGGGAGGCGGCGGGGGAGGCGTACGCGAGGAGCTCTTCCACCAGGCTCTCGAGCCGCTTCGCCTCGGTGACGATGTTGCCCGCGAACCTCTCGTTGCGCTCGTCGGTCGGTTTCTTGGCGATGACCTGGGCGAACCCCTTGATCCCCGAGAGCGGGTTGCGTATCTCGTGGGCGAGCATGGCACCCATCTCTCCCAGCCGTGCCAGCGACTCCCGGCGGGCCATCTCCTGCTGGTGCAGCTCTTCGCGCCGCGCGTAGCGGTAGAGCGCCAAAACGAGCACCCACCCCGCCGCGACCAGCGAGATGAGGATGGTGGCATTCAGGTTGGCCCGGCGAAGGGCGGCGTCGGCCCGGTAGGTGTGGAGGGCGAGGCAGAGAAAGAGGGGCTCCCCCGGGAGCCGGAATGGCGTGGCGTACTCGAAGGCCCGCTCGCCGGTCCCAAGCCTCACCCGCGTCTGAAACGGGGTCCCACCTTGCAGCCTGGTAAGGAGCGTCCCGTCGAGGACCGGCGTCCCGATCAGGTCGGCATTGGAGTGAAAGCGGTAGATCCCCTTGCCGTCGATGAGGGCGAAGTAGGCGAGGTCCGCCGGATGGAAGGAGGCCAGCTTGGCCAGCGAGGGATCGGTGGCCGCCAGGTTCTCGACGGCGGCGCCCATGGAGAGGGCGAGCCCCTGGAGCTGCTCCTCGGCGGCAGGTCCCGCCTGGCTGTAGTCGTAGAGCGCGAACCAGAGCAGGAAGAGGCTGAAGCACGCGCCGATGGTGAGGATCGCTTTTCGTATCATGTATACCTTGGGTGGGGCCGCTCCCGGCCGGCTGCCGGAGCCGGACCTGACATAGACGATGCTGGAGAAGCCGCTATCTCTCAGTCCCTGCTCTAACTGTACCAAAAGATGCGTAAAGCTCCCCTTTGCTGTCCCGGCGGCGTTCGAGCCGGGGAGGGGAGAGGGAGGCGCTCCGCCTGTTGGCGAATATCCCACAGCATCTGTGGAATTTTCCTCTCCCCGCCGGAGGCCGCTGCGCCTATCACGTCCGCCCTGCTGCCGAGCCCGGTATCCACCGCCGTCTCCGGAGACGGAAAGATTGTCCTTGATCTTGTCGTACTTTTATTGCAAGATCGCGCATCAATCGCACCATTCTCTAATGTGATGCTTTCATTGTGATGCTCTTATGGCCCTCTCTTTTTTCAGAAAATACGTTTCGCTGCTCATGGTCATGGTGACGCTCACCGTCTCCCTCTCCACCTTTTGCCGCAGCGCCTGCGCCTCCGAGCTCTCGATCGGGGCCTCTTCCCCCGGCGGTACCGTCATCGTTGCCTCCCTCGCTTCCCTTCCCGATGTTCCCATCGACCACGATCACCACGGCGAAGGCGATCACTGCGACAGCTGCTGCCACTGCCCCTGTCACGCCCCCCTGACCGTCCCTTCCCTCCACCTGGTGCCGGTCCCGGTGGCCACCTCGCTCGTTTTCCACGAACCTTTCCAGTCCATTCCCGAAGTCTATCTTCCCAAGTACATTCCGCCCCACATCCTCGCCTAGCGTACCCCTCATCACCTGAAGCCCCCTCGCATTCCGCACCCGGGCTTCTCCCGTTGATTTAGCCGCGGTTTTCCCGGCCGCCGCCGCTCTAGGGCTTGGCGGTCCGATCCGTCCCTGGCGCCCTCTATCCGTCTTCGTCACTCCGAAGGGGAGGAGCGCGCTATGGGGAAAGCACGGCAACCTGTACGCAGAGGAGGATTTCTTTGTCGCGTATTTTCTCATTGAAGGGAGCCGCAGGCTTTCTTTTCATCGGCACCCTGGCCTGCGCGAACGCGGGGCGGGCGGAAACCATCGACGTCCGGCGGGCGGCAGCCATGGCGCTTAGCGATAACGGCGAACTGAAGGCCCTGCGCGAGGAGCGCGGGGTCCGCGAGGCGGGAGAGACCAAGGCCTCGCTCTACCCCAACCCGGTACTGGAAGCCGGGCTCGATAGCGGCTGGCTTACCGGGAGCCCGGACGAGAGCACCTTCTCGGTGGCACTTTCCCAGCAGTTCGTCACCATGGGGAAGCGGGAGAAGCGGCGGGCCGTGGCCAGGAAGGAGCTCGTTTCCTTCGACCGGCAGCTGGACAATTCCGGCCGCCTGCTGGGGGAGGAGGTCAAGGTCACCTTCTACGACATCATCCTGGCCAAAAGGAGGACGGAGCTCGCCGGCCGCTCGCTCGTCCTCGCCAACCAGCTCCTCGATGTTGCCCGGGAGCGCTTCGCCGCGGGAGACATCCCCGAACTGGAGGTCAACCTGGCCCGGGTCGAGGTGGCCCGCAACGAAGAGCGGAAAAACGAGACCGAGCGGGAGCTGGTCCCCGCCAGGTCCCGGCTCCTCTACCTGATGGGGCGCTCCCCTTCGGACGGCATCGAGCTGCTTGATGACCTGGAGGAGAATCCTCCCCCCCTGGAGCCCGCGGCCCTGAAGGGGCGCGCCCTGGCTTCCCGCCCCGACCTGAAGGCGGCCGCTGCCGAGCAGGGGAAGGGGGAGGCCGGGATAGAGCTTGCCCGCGCCGAGCGGATTCCCGACCTCACCGCCGGCATCGGCTACCAGCGCCAGAACAGTTCCTTCGAGATCGGCGGCGTCACCGGAAAGCAGCACGACAACCTGGTGGCCCTCACCCTCTCGGTACCGCTTCCTTTCTTCGACAAGAACCAGGCGGCGCTGCGCGAGGCGCAGGCGCACAAGGGGAGCGCTGAGGCCCGCTCCCGCTACCTGCAAGCCGGCATCGAGCGCGAGGTGGATGCCTCGCTCGCCCGGCTGGCCGCGGCGGAGAAGTCGGTCGCCATCTACCGCAAGGAGATCCTCCCCCAGCTCGAGGAGAACCTGAAGCTCGTCCAGGAGGCGTACCGTCTGGGCGAGACCGGGATACTGGCGGTGATCGAGGAGCAGAGGAAATTTTTCGAGGTCAATGACGGCTACCTCACCGCCCTCTATGGGCAACGCGTCGCCTTTGCGAAGCTCGAGGCGGCGGTGGGTGAGGAACTGGAGAAGGGAACCACGGGAGGTGGGAAGTGAAACATAAAAATATGATATGCGCCGCAGTGCTGGCCCTCGTGCTGGTAGCGGCATTCGGATACCGCTTCACTCACCCCGCGGCCGGCGGCGGGGCCCACGCCGAAACGGAGGAGCCCGGGCACGGGGAGGGTGGCAAGGAAGAAAAGGGCGAGAAGAAGGAGGCTCCGGGCCCCGCCACCGTGAGGATGGAACCCGGGGTCCAGCTGCAAAACGGGGTGGTGGTCGCCGCCGCCGGGAAGGAGCGGCTGGCGGCAGTCATCTCCGCCACCGGCAAGGTCGAGGTCAACGCCGACCGGGTCGCCCACGTCTCCCCCCGCATCGCCGGGAAGATCGTCTCGGTCCATGCCTCGCTGGGAGACGGCGTGAGGAGCGGGCAGGTGCTGGCCAGGCTCGACAGCGTCGAGCTTGGGGAGGCCCTTTCCCGTTACCGGCAGTCCCAGACCAGGCTCGAGCTCGCCCGCAACAACATGCAGCGGGTCAAGACCCTGGTGGAGAAGAAGATCGCCGCCAGAAAGGAGATCCTCCAGGCGGAGACCGATTACCGGATGGCGGAGACCGAGCTCCACACCGACCGGGAGCGGCTGCTCCTCTTCGGCGTCTCCCCGGACGACCTCGACCGGGCGGCAAAGGGGCGCATTCTCCTTCCGGTCCGCTCCCCCATCGGCGGGGTGGTGACCGAAAAGCACGCCATCGTGGGGGAGCTTTCCGACCCCGCCAAGAGTCTCTACACCATTGCCGACCTCTCCTCGGTCTGGGTGCTGGTGGACATCCACGAAAAGGATCTGGCCAAGGTACGCAGGGGACAGGCCGTAACCGTCATGGTCGGCGCCTTTCCCGGCCGGAAGTTCCGCGGCCGGGTAACCTACCTTGCCGACGCGGTCGACGAGGCCACCCGCACGGTCAAGGCACGGGTCGAGGTGGCCAATCCGGGGCGCCAGCTGAAACCGGAGATGTTCGCCACCGTCGAGCTTGCGGTTGCCGCAGGCGCGCAGCCGGTGCTGGCCGTGCCGGAGGAGGCCGTGCAGGAGCTGGACGGCAAGAAGCTCGTGTTCGCCGCCAGGAAGGAGAACGAGTTCGAGCCGAGGGCCGTACAGCTGGGGCAGGCTTCGGGCGGCATGGTGGAAGTGGTTTCCGGTCTCAAAGAGGGCGAACGCCTGGCCGTCAAGGGCGCGTTCATTCTGAAGTCGGAACTGAAGAAGGGCGAACTCGAGGGTAACTGAGGAGATAACCTGGCATGCTAGAAAAAGTCATTGCATATACCCTGAAGCAGAAGGGGATGGTCATCTTCCTTGCGGTGGCGATCGTCGTCTTCGGCTTCTATTCCTACCTGAAATTGCCCATCGACGCCTTCCCCGATGTGACGAACATCCAGGTGGAGGTGGTCAGCCATGCCGACGGCCTGTCGGCGGCCGAAATCGAACGCAACGTGACCTATCCGATCGAGATGTCCATGCGCGGCCTGCCGGATATCGAGCAGCTCCGCTCGGTGACCAAGTTCGGCCTCTCCATCGTCACCATCGTTTTCAAGGATAACGTCGATATCTACTTCGCCCGGCAGCTCGTGTTCGAACGGCTGGCTGAGGCCCGGGAAAAGGTGCCCAAAGGCGTTCAGGTCGCCATGGGACCCATCGGCACCGCCATGGGGGAGATCTACCAGTACACCTTGGAGGGGAAAGCACCCCAGGATCCCGAACAGAAACGGGCCTACCTCACCAACCTGCGCACCCTGCAGGAATGGGTCGTCACCCCCCAGCTGAAGAGTGTTGCCGGGGTCAACGAAATCAACTCGTTCGGCGGCTACTTCAAGCAGTACCAGGTGCTGGTGGCGCCGGAGAAACTGGTGAAATACGGCGTCACCGTGGACGACGTCTACAACGCGATCGGCAGCAATAACAGCAACGTCGGCGGCAACGTCCTGGAACGGGGCCCGGACCAGTACATCGTGCGCGGCGTCGGCCTGATCCAGAGCATCGGCGATATCGAGACGATCGTCCTGAGATCCACGGGAGGCACCCCGACCTATCTGCGCGACGTGGCCCAGGTCCGGGTGGGCGAGGCGGTCCGCATGGGGGCCGCGGTCAAGAACGGTTCGGACGAGGCGGTCGGCGGCATCGTCATGATGCTGCGGGGCGAGAACAGCCGCGACGTGGTGGCCCGGGTGGCGGCCAAGGTCAGGGAGATCAACGAAAGCAACATGCTGCCGGACGGGATAAAGATGGTCCCCTACTACGACCGCAGCGACATCGTCAAGGCGAGCGTCGGCACGGTCAACAAGGCGCTGATCGAGGGTTCCATCCTGGTACTGATCGTCCTCTACCTCTTGTTGAACAGCATCCGGGGCAGTATCGTCGTGCTGCTGGCGCTGCCGCTGTCGCTTTTGGCGACCTTCATCGTCATGAAACTGACCGGCATCACCGCCAACCTGATGTCGCTGGGGGGGCTCGCGATCTCCATCGGCATGATCATCGACACCACCATCATTCAGGTGGAAAACGTACAGCGCCACCTGAGCGAGGAAGGGCATCTGCGCCCCAAACTGGCCACCGTTCTCAAGGCCGTCATGGAAGTGCGCAAACCGAGCATCTTCGGCGAGCTGATCATCGCCTTGACCTTCATCCCCATCCTGACCCTGGAGGGGATCGAAGGAAAGATGTTCGGTCCGCTGGCCGTTACCGTGGCCATCGCACTCCTTTCCTCCCTGCTGCTGTCGATCTTCATCATCCCGGTGCTCTGCAGCCTGTTCCTCAAACCGGAGGCGGAAAAAGAGAGCAGGATCATGGCCTGGGCCAAGAAGCAGTATCTGCCGATGCTGGAGTATGCCCTGAACAGGAAAAAGGTGGTTCTGGGTATTTCCGGCGGGCTGCTGCTGTTTTCGCTGTTCCTGGTGACCAGGCTCGGGTCGGAGTTCATCCCGATCATGGACGAGGGTTCCTTCGACATGGATGTCGCCATGCTCCCCGGGGTCTCCCTGGCCAAGGCACTGGAAGTGAACCAGCAGGCTGCCGCCAGGCTGAAGAAGTTCGACGAGCTCGATGTGGTGATCGGCCGCATCGGCCAGACCGGCGTTGCCCTCGATACCCGCGGCGTGGACAAGACCGGCTATGTGGGGGTGTTCAAGCCGAAGAGCGAGTGGAAACGGGATATCTCCAAGGAAGCCCTCACCAACGAGATGCGCGAGGCGCTGGAAACCGTCCCGGGAATCAGCTTCGGCTTCAGCCAGCCGATCCAGTGCCGGATCGACGAGCTGGTTGCCGGCACCCGCGCCCAGCTCATCGTCAAGCTCTTCGGCGAAGACCTGGACGTACTGCGCGACAAGTCGGCGGAAATCGCCAAGGTACTTTCCACCGTCCGCGGCGGGACCGATTTGAATACGGAAAAGGTCTCCGGCCAGCCGGACCTGACGGTCACCATCGACCGCTCGAAAATCGCCCGTTACGGCCTCAATATCAGCGACGTGCAAAACGTGATCGAAATAGCGGTGGCCGGCAAGGCGGCCTCCACCTTCTACGAACTGAACCGTGGTTTCGACATCACCGTCCGCCTCCCGGAGGAGAAGCGTAATTCGCTGGAGACCATCAAGAACCTGCTGATCGCCACCAAATCGGGGATGAACATCCCGCTCGAACAACTGGCCGAGGTGAAGATGGTCGAGGGGCCGGTTCAGATCAGCCGTCAGGATGGCGTGCGGAGGATCGGCATCGAGATGAACGTCACCGGCCGGGACATGGGAAGTTTCGTAGCCGAGGCGAAAGGGAAGATCCGGGATCGGGTCAAACTGCCAGCCGGGTACTACCTGACCTGGGGCGGCCAGTTCGAGAATCAGCAGCGGGCCATGCATAGACTCATGATCATCGGCCCGGTGGCCATCGCTCTCATCCTCCTGCTGCTCTACGTCACCTTCCGTTCCATCCGGCTGGCGCTGCTGGTCATTTCGAACCTCCCCTTTGCCCTGATCGGCGGCATATTCTCGCTGTTTCTCTCCGGGCAGTACCTCTCGGTCCCTGCCTCGGTCGGCTTCATCGTCCTCTTCGGGGTGGCGGTGCTCAACGGGCTGGTAATGGTGTCGCGCATATCCCAGCTCAGGGAGGAGGGGATGGAGCTTGGCGAGGCTATCAGGAAAGGGGCCCTCGATCGTCTGCGGCCGGTGCTGATGACCGCCTCCATCGCCATCTTCAGCCTGATGCCGATGCTTTTGGCCCAAGGTACCGGTTCCGAGATTCAGAAGCCCTTGGCCACCGTCGTCGTTGGAGGATTGATCACCTCCACGCTCTTGACCCTGCTGATCATCCCGGCGGTGTACGGCTGGTTCGAGAAGCGCAAGGCCGATGAAGAGATGTAGTTCCGGACCGGTGCCGCTTTGAAAATTGTAAAGGAGGTGCGTATGAAAAGTATCCTGATAGTGCTGATGGTGGCAATGGCAGTAGTGACTGGCGGCTGTGCCGGGAGGGGGGCGGTGAACAGAACGGGAGCCGGAACCGGCGGTGAAGTCTTCCGGGAGGTGACCCCGGGAGAGAAGGTGCCCCGGGGATACGCCGACCTGGAGATCACCCTTTCCATGAAGACCCACCGCCCCGGACTCTATTCCGGCGAGGACCGCCACGGCACCGGAGAGTACCAGCTGCAGGTGGACCTGGACGGCGAGCCACTGAGGCTATCGGGGAGCCTGTGGGAAGAGAAGGTGGAACCGAACGCCTTGCGCGACCCGGAGGGGGGCGAAGGGATCCGGTACTACTTTACCAAGACGGTCCGCGTCAAGGCGGGCGATCACCAGGTAGTCGTTGCCCTGCCGGCCGACGACCTCTCGGTGGACCGGGAGATCACCCTGGCCGGAGGGACCAGCAACCGGCTGACCCTGGAGCCGGTGTACCGGGAAGCAGCGGGGGCGGCGCGCTCCGCTCCCCATGGCAGCGCCAGCTTCAAAGAAGGTATGCGGGGATTCTGGATCAGCCTCAACGGCGCCCCCATCTAGCGTAGAAAGACCCACTAGGTGAGGGTGGTTCGCCACCCTCACCACTCCCTACCCGAATTGCCCCCTTTCGCGCCTCGTTTGACAGCGATCAGCTGGCGTTTGACAACAGTCAGCTGGCGCGTGACAAGAGTGCATGCGACCTGCTGTCGAAAACCGTAATGATTACCGAGTAGTCTGCACCTTGTCAGACGCCAGCCGACTGAAGTCAGACGCCAGCCGACTGAAGTCAGACGCCAGCCGACTGCGGTCGCATGTCAGCCGGCGGCGTTTACCTTGCAGGGTACATTTCTCTAGCGACCGCCTACCGGAAACCTCTCCGAAAACGGCAGGGAGGAGTCTAGACGTTATCGTGATTTTTGGGGACTTGGGGGTTGACAAGCGAAAGAGGTTGATTAAAATTCTCTAAAAAATTCAACAACGGGAGGACCTATGGTAGCGAAGCCGCTTCTGTTGATCAACTACACACGGTATTCGGCGGCGGCCGTGGTCGCCGAGGCGAGGATGGTGAAGAACAGCTTGACCAGTCATGATCATTTTCCTCCGCCATGGCCAGGGTATGTGATGTCGCTCGAGGAGGTGGGGCAGAAAGCCGATGCGCTGGAGGGGCTAGACCGCGAGGTGAAGAACCGCAATTTCTCCAAGGTAGCCGAGCGGGACAACTGCAGCCAGGTACTTAAGGACGGGCTGCAGGGCATCGGGCAGTACATCAGCATGGCCTGCGAGGGAGATGTGACCAAGCTGCAGGGAACGGGGTACCGGATAAGGCCGGAATCGAAGAAGCCGGCGCCGAAAAAGGCGATCGAGGTACCGGTCGCCGCGCTCTCCCATGCCAAGGGGACAGGGTGTTTCGACTGCAAGGTCCTTCTCCCCCCCGGAGCGAAGAGCTTCGAGTGGCAGATAACCCACGGCAATCCCGACGTAGAGGCGGACTGGCCCGAGCCCAACCGCTCCGTGGTGACCACCTTCCAGATTCCCGGCGTGACTCCCGGCGTCCGCTACTATGTCCGCGCCCGGAGCCTCTCCGCCACCGGCTTCAGCGCCTGGTCCGTCCCGGTTGGCCTCATGGCCCTTTAACCTTAATGCAGACGACATGTTACGCCGGGTGAACTGTGTGAAGAGGTAAGGGCACGGCGGCAGTATCACGAAAGCTGGAGATGAAAAACGAAAAGGGTGGGGTGCCATTGGCACTCCACCCTTTCTATTCTGCATGGCAATCGTTTGTAAATGGTGGGCGAGATGGGATTCGAACCCATGACCCCTGGCTTCGGAGGCCAGTACTCTATCCAACTGAGCTACCCGCCCGGGAAAGATTTAATTATCTACACCAATTCGGGAACCAACTCAAGCGTTAATTACAAAAAAATCAACTTTCGCGCGGGACACCTAGCGGGGAGGCGAGGCGTAGACCGGGACGGTGATCTCTTTGCGCTGCGGGAAGGTGGTCATGATGTGGAGATACCCGCTCCAGACCTTGGCCTCGGCCTTGGGGGTGACCGCCACCTCGATGGTGCCGGTCTCTCCCGGCTTCAGCTCGCTCTTCTTGATCTCCGGCTTGATCTGCATCGAGGTCGAGTTAACCTTCACCGAAAGGAGCCGCACGGTGGCGCCGCTTTTGTTGCTCACGGTGATGGTTCCCATCTTGGTGACTCCCGCGGTGGCCGGGGCAAAGGCCAACTGGCGGGGGACTACCTGCAACTGCTCCTCGATGGTACCGTCGAGATAGAAGATGTAGCTCGGTGTCCTGCCAGCGTTGGTGGTCATGGTGACGCTCTTTTCGACCCGGCCGGAGAAGTTGGCGGAGTCGAAGGTCACCTGGATCTGGCCGGTCTTACCGGGGGCGATGGTCGAGGTGGAAGGTTTCGCCGCGGTGCAGCCGCAGGAGGCGATCAGCTGCCGGATCTGCAACGGCGCGTCGCCCGTGTTCTTCACGGTGAAGTTGTGCTGCACCTTCTTCCCCTGGGTGATGGTGCCGAAATTGTACTTCCCCTGTTCGACGGTGAGCTCGGGTGCGGCCAGCGCGGTCACGGCGGTGAGGAGCAGGGCCAACAGTGAGATGGCGGTTAAAGTGGTTTTCATGATCGATTTCCTCTCAAAGTTCGCTATGGACCTGATATTTATACCACAAAAGGTAAGGCGCAACCAGAATGAATTGACACTCCATAGTGGTTCTGCTATAGAAAACGCTGGAGAATATTAATGGATCAACCACACCGGAACCAGGGATATCCCCTGCAACTTCTTTATTCCCCCGAGCGGATACAAACTGAAATCGCACGCCTTGCCAAGGAGATCAACGCCTCGTACGAAGGCCGCGAGCTCCTGGTGATCGTCGTGTTGAAGGGCGCCCTCTTCTTCGCCGCCGATCTGCTGCGCCTTGTCACGGTACCGGTCCGCATGGATCTCGTCAAGCTTTCCAGCTACGCGGGCACCGAGTCGTGCGGCACGGTCCGGCTGACCAAGGACCTGGAGTTCGAGGTGGCCGGCAAGGACGTGCTGGTGGTCGAGGATATCGTCGACACCGGTCTTACGCTTGTCTATCTCCTGGATCTCCTGAAACAGCGGGGGGCGGGCACTCTCAGGGTCTGCACCCTGATCGATAAAACGGAGAGGCGGCAAGCCGAGGTGACTGCCGACTTCGTCGGTTTCCATTGCCAGGGCGGTTTCCTGGTCGGTTACGGTCTCGATCTCGACGAACGGATGAGGGAGCTGCCGGCAATTTACCAGATGATCCAAGATCACGACGGAGAGATTTGATGATACTCGAATGCGATCAGTGTCATACCAAGTTCCGGCTTGACGATTCCAAGCTAAAACCCGGTGGCGTCAAGGTGCGCTGCTCCAAGTGCCGCCACGTCTTCGTGGCTGGCGCCGAGACGGAACCGCGCCAGGAGGAGTCGGATTTCGACGCCCTGCTCTCCGGGCTCGGGGCTCCCACCCCGCCCAAACCGTCCGCCCCTGAGGAGGAAGACTTCGGATTCGAGCCGCAGGCGGCTACCCAGGTTCCACCGGCTGCCGAACTGCCGCAACCGGCTCCCTCGGCACCGGCCGACGATTTCGGCGACCTGGCTTCCTTCGATTTCACCGCCGGACCGGCGGCTGAGGCTCCCAAGGCCCCCGAAGCGCCCGCTCCCCAAGACGAGTTCGGCGATTTCGATTTCGCCGCTCCTTCCGAGGCGGCTCCCGAGCCTCCCAAGGCTTCCGCCGCACCCGCTGAGTTCGAGGATTTCGACTTTGCCGCTTCCTCCGAGGCGGCTCCGGAACCTCCCAAGGCTTCCGCCGCTCCGGACGAATTCGAGGACTTCGACTTTGCCGCTTCCTCCGAGCCGGCCCCCGTGCCTTCCCAGGCTTCGGCCGCTCCGGCCGAATTCGGGGAGTTCGATTTCGACGCCGCCCCCCAGGCAGCCGCCGAGCCCTCCCAGGCTCCCGCCGCTCCTTCCGGGTTCGAGGACTTCGATTTCGCTCCCTCCGAGGAGCCCCCTCCCCTGGAGGAGGCGCCCGCGGCTGCTCCTTCCCTTGAGTTCGGCGAATTCGCCTTCCCTGAGGAGCCTGCCGCCGCCGAATCGGCCCCCCAGCAGGGCGCTCCCGCCGCCCCGGCTCCCCCGGGCGAGGGGTTCGAGTTCGAGGACTTCACCATCAATCCCGAGGGCTCGGTCGCCCCGGTCACCCCGGCCGCCGTCGGTGCCGGATTCGGCGAGTTCGAGTTCTCCGAGGAGACTCTGGCGGCGCCCAAGGAGGCGGCTGCCGAACAGCCTTTCGGCGAATTCTCGTTCGGCGAGGAGCCGGAACAGCCCGCCTCCTCCCAGCCTGCGTCCGCGCTCGCTTCCCCGGAGGCCCCGCTGGAATTCGGAGAGTTCAGCTTCGGCGAAGAGCCTCCCCAACTGGGCGAGTCTCCCACCCCGGAACCGGCCGGCGATTTCGGTTCGCTCTCCTTCTCGGCCCCGGAACCCGAGGCTCCCAAGGCGCCCGAGGAGCCCGTTCCGGCCAAAGAAGAATTCTTCGGCATCGGATCGCTGTCGCTTCCTGCCGAAGACAAAGGTCCCGCTCCCGCTGCCGCACCGGAGACTTCCCTCGCCGCCCTAGGCGCGGAGGAACCGGCCCCCCAGGAGGCGAAGCAACCGTTCGGCAAAAGCTCCCTGGACTTCTCCTTCGGCGCCAAACCGTCGGCTGGCGTTGCCGCTCCTGGCCTTGAAGAGGGTGAGGAGGAGCTGCCGCCCCTTTCCATCACTTCGCGCCGCAAGGGGCGCTCGTGGTTCACCGCCAGCGTGGTGACCCTCGCCGTGCTGGTCATCCTCGCCCTCACCGGGGCCGGACTCTATCTGCTGCAAAGCGGCCCCTCCGCGCTGCAGAAACTCGATAAGGTCGGTCTGGGCTTCGTCGGGAAGTGGTTCGGCGTCGAGGCCCCCGAGGAAGGGCGCATCGTCATCAACAAGCCGCTCGCCTCCTTCGTCGCCAATAAGGAGGCTGGTGAGCTCTTCGTCGTGAACGGCGATGCGGTCAACAACTTCAAGAAGCCGCGGGCCTCCATCCGCGTTAAGGTGTCGGTCTTCGACTCCAAGGGGGCCGTCGTCGCGCAGAAGACCGCCTTCTGCGGCAACAAGCTCTCGAAGGATCAGCTCGAAACGCTCCCCATGACCAAGCTGGACGCCGCCATGAACAACCAGTTCGGGGACTCCCTCTCCAACATGGGGGTCAAGCCGGGCAAGTCGATTTCCTTCGTGGTCGCCATCCCCAACGTTCCCAAGGATGCCGTCGATTTCGCGGTGGAGTCCATCGGGTCGACGGTGGCGGCAGGGCAGTAGCCGACTCTTCCCCAACTAAAAAGGCCGGGCTTTTCAGCCAACGCCCTTACTTATAAGTGGTGAAAAAGATGTGACGTAGGGTATACTCCCCCCAGCCACCGCGGCCGGGGGGAGTTTTTTTATGCCTGAACCTCTGCAAACCACCAAAGGTCAACGTATTCCACCTGTAAATGGTGGTCTCCAGGTTAACTTCTGCAAAAACCCATCTTGCTGTAATTTCGGCACGCCAGCAAGCAACACCCCTCAATCCCGCGGCAAATACGTCAGAGCTGGGAATGATCGGTACAAAGTCACCGGATCTCCCCCGGCTCTTAAGTGTTTGAGTTGTGGAGAAGAGATCCCCATCAAATCGAATGTGGGCATCGCCGAAGAACTCGACAGGCTGATGATGCCTCTCGTACCGCCACCGCAGCAGTCTTGCCAGACGGAGGGCTACCCGAATAACGGTGTGCCGCACTTCAGCGCCAAGAGCATACTGGTCACATACAAAGACCAAGGCAGGCACTCCCAGATACCGTTGCAAGGCTTGCAAGAAGACATTTGCGGTGGGCGGTACGTCTACTAAACGTCAGCGTAAGAGCCACCTGAACTCAGAGATCTTTCGCGCCCTCACCCAGAAGATGCCGCTTAGTTGCATCGCTGAGTTTTCGCGCATTTCCCCCAAAACCGTCTACCGCAAACTAGACTTCATTCACCGGCAGTGCCTTCTTTTCGCCTCCAACCGAGAACGACGTCTCCCTTCCATGGCCTTCGACCGCATGTATATCTGCGTCGACCGCATGGACCAAATCATCAACTGGTCGAACCGTGCAGACAAGCGAAACATCACCATCCAGGCTGTCGCGAGTGCCGACCTAAAGTCGAGCTACGTGTTAGGGTTGCACGTCAATTACGATGATACTCTCTCAAAAGACGACGTTACGTTTGCCGCCATTGAGTGCGCTGACCACGAAAAGCCGCCGCCTTTCCGACGGTTTGCCCGGCTGTGGCTACCTGAAGAGTATGAGAAGGCCGTAAAACTAGCTAAAGGCAATGTCCCCAGCACCGAGGGGATGGGCAGTTTGGATGATTGGATAGAGGCGCTGTCTCACGTGGCGACGTTGAGCAACCGGACCATCCAAGGAGCGAGTGGCAACCGCCTGGCCATGGCCTGCTCGTCCACGCTGAATACACCCTTTACGCGCATTTCTTTTACCTCAAGAGCCTTTTGGCCGGGGGTGGGCAAGGTAAGGTTCTTCCTTGATCAGGAATCGGGTATTCGGGCCGCTTGTTTGTCCGCTTTTGCCGACGAAGTGCTCGCTAAGACCTGCGATGCCTTCTATGTCAGCATCAGCAAGGGAGTCACCAAGGATCGGGCTTTGGCTCTGGTGGCGGAGAGCCAGCGGAAGCTGAATAAGTACGTGGAGAAGTTTGGCTACGAGTGCTTGCACTTGCAGGAACAGCGGCGTCAGTACCTCAAGGACCACATGCACACCTTGTGGAGCCAAAAGGGAAAGTGGAGAGACCGCTGGCTGGAATATCCGTTCCCCAACATGGCGGAACCGGAGAAGCGGGTCTGCTATCTGACGAGCCTCAAGGCGGACTGGTTTGACTATGATGACGAGCACTTGGCCAACCTGCTGCTCAAGGCAACTCTGCATCCAATCGACCGCTTCTTCATGCAGACGCGCCGCAAGACATCGATGCTGGAGCGGCCAAACACCTCTTCATCTGTTGGCAGGAGGTGGTATGGATACAGCGCCTATGATCCTGCTATGGCTGCTAAAATGCTGGAGATTTACAGGGTCTACTACAACTTCGTCAAGATAGGAGATGACTGCAAGACGCCGGCCATGCGTCTTGGCCTTGCCAAGGGACCATGCACCGTCGAGGACATCATCTATTACAGCCCAGAACCTTAAAATGGCTCTTCGGGGGGCGTAGGCGAAAACCAGGAGAGCGCACATTGGCGAAGTGATTCAAAATGGTGCCTTTTATTGGGATCAGAATGGGCTTTATAGGCGGCACTTGATGTGGTATTGAGAAGTCGGGGGGGATGGTGCTGCATATCCCGCCGAAATGTCGGGTAAAAATATCGGGTCAGAGAGACAACAAGAATGGGAACCATTGATAAGCACATTTTTGAACAGGCAGGGGCCAGAGGTTGCAGCAACAGCGACTATAATCTCGCCATAACCACCTGCTGCAAGTCATACATAGTAGAAGACGATGAATTGAATGATGTCTACTTTGACCCGAAGGATGTAAGCAAGGTCTTAGATTTGACAAGCCTTGAGAAATGTCCTATCTGCTCAAAAGACGATTGGGATTATAACATTTTCGATGAATGGCCAAGGGATGAGACTCCGTGGTCTTGGGCATATCATCCAAATCGGTCGATAGTGGAAAATTGGATTAAGAAGAAGACAACCCCATCAAGCCAATAGACCTGTTTCGCTGCGCTCCCAGACATCAGCAGCAACCATGTCGCCCGGAGGGGAGGTAAGGAGCCATAAGGGCCTGGGAAAATATTTTCCGAAGGTGAAACAAAAACTCCCACCGTCCTAACTTCAGGACTGATGGGGGGGTTTGTTTGTTTTCGAGGTCACACTTTCAACACTTTAAGTAAGGGCGTTGCTTTTCAGCCCGGCCTTTTTTTTATCGGTCCCATCGATCCTATCAGTCCTGCTCTTCCTCCCGCCTCAGCTCTTCAAAGAACCGATGTACCCCTTGATGCCGTTGAAGATGCCGGTGGCGGTCAGTTCCTGGTACTGCGGATCCTTCAGTTTCTGCTCGTCCCGGTCGTTGCTGACGAAGGCGGTCTCCACTAGGATGCTCGGCATGCTGGCCCCGACCAGCACGTAGAAGGGGCCCTGCTTGACGCCGAGGTTCTTGACGCTCGCGTAGCCGGTCTGCGCCTTTCTTACCAGGGCCTTCTGCACCTCGTTGGCCAGGTGCGCGGAGTCGTTCAGCTTGTAGTTGGCCATCAGGTCGAAGAGCACCGCCTGCAACATGCTCACCTTTTCCAGGGTGGTGCCGTTCTCCTTGGCGGCCAGCTCGGCCACCTTCTCGGTCTTGGCAAGGTTCAGGTAGTAGGTCTCGATCCCGCAGGCCGAGCGGTTCAGCGAGGCGTTGGCGTGGACGGAGACGAAGAGGTCGGCGCCCACCTTGTTGGCGATGGCGGTACGCTCCTGGAGTTCGATGAATTCGTCGGTGGACCGGGTCATGACCGGCTCGAGCCCGGCCATCCGGATCCGGTCGGCGAGCTTGAGGCCGATCTGCAGCACGATGTCCTTCTCGCGGGTCCCGGTGGGGCTCATGGCGCCGGGGTCGTGACCGCCGTGGCCGGGATCGACCACGATCCGCCTGATCTTGCCGGGCTTGAAGGGCTGGGCCGGTTTCTGCTGCTCTACCGGCGCAGGCTCGGGCTTCTTGGTCTCGATCACCTCCTTGGTGGAGGAGATCTCCTCTTTGCGCTCCCCCATCACGTCCACGATGATCCGGAAGGGATCGGAGAAGGTGAAGACCTTGTACTCCTTGATGCTGTCGAGATCGAGCACCAGACGGACGATTCCCGGCCGGTACTGGGCGATGCGGACGTTCTTCAAAAGCCCGTCCCCTATCGAGAGGTCCTTCACGCCGCGGCCAAGCTTTGCGCCGGTGATGTCGATGTAGAGCTTGCCCGGGATCCGGTGCGGCTCGAAGTGCGCCTCGCGGTCCAGGGTAAGCGACACGCGGGTGTAGCTCGGGGTCGACCAGTGCCTGAGCTCGCTTACCCCGATCGTCTCCCCCTGGGCCAAGGCCACCAGCGGGTCGATCAAGAGCGAGCCCTGGAGGGCGAGGAGCTCGTAATAGAGCCACTGCTGGGCCGGGGCGGAGAGCCCCAGGTATTTCAAAAAGTCCCTTCTGTTCATGGATCGCCTTCCGTTTGCCCGCTTCGGGTCACGCTTCTTCGGCAGTTCTCGGTTTAAAAGCTAATCCCCCGCTCCCCCTCCGCAAAAGGGGGGGGCGGGGGGTGACTACTCGATCATCCTCTTCAGCTCGTCCACCAGGTTGAGCGCCTCCAGTGGCGTCAGGGTGTGGACATCGACGGTTTTGAGCCGCTCCCTAAGCGGCTCGTCGCTGGAGGCGAAGAGCGATAGTTGCGGCGACTGGGCCGGCGCCTTCTTCCCGCGGGCCAGTCTCGGCAGCCCCCCCTCGCCGTACTCCCCCTTCTCCAGGTTGAGGAGGATCTCCTTGGCCCGTTCGATGACCGGCTGGGGAAGACCGGCCAGCCGGGCGACCTGGATGCCGTAGGAGTGGGAGGCGCCGCCGGGGACGATCTTCCTCAGGAAGATGATCCGCTCGTTCCACTCCCTCACCGCGATGTTGAAGTTCTTGATGCCGGGGCGGGTCACCGCCAGCTCGGTCAGTTCGTGGTAGTGGGTGGCGAAGAGGGTCTTGGCCGCGTGCAGCTTGTTGTCGTGCAGGAACTCGGCCACCGCCCAGGCGATGGAGACCCCGTCGAAGGTGGAGGTGCCGCGCCCGATCTCGTCCAGGATCACCAGGCTCTTCGGCGTGGCGTTTCTCAGGATGGCGGCGCTCTCCATCATCTCCACCATGAAGGTCGAGAGCCCCTTGGCAAGGTTGTCGGAGGCCCCCACCCGGGTGAAGATGCGGTCTACCAGCGGGATCCGCGCCCGGTCAGCCGGGACGAAGCTCCCCATCTGCGCCATGAGCGTCACCAGCGCCACCTGCCGCATGAAGGTGGACTTGCCGGCCATGTTGGGGCCGGTGATGATGATCAGCTGGTTTTCGCCGTTGTCGAGCAGGGTGTCGTTGGGGACGAAGCGCTCGGAGGCGTGGATCTCCTCGATGACCGGGTGCCTCCCCTCGGTGATGGAGAGCTCGCTCCCCTCGTGCATCTCCGGGCGGCAGTAGCTCCGGTCGTGGGCGAGCTCGGAGAGCGACACCAGCACGTCCAGGGTGGCCAAGCGGTCGGCGGTACGGGAAAGACGCTCCCCCTGGGCGGCCGCCGCCTCGCGCACCTCCTGGAAGAGGGCGAACTCGAGATCCCGGATCCGTTCCTCGGCCCCCAGCACCTTCTCCTCGTACTCCTTCAACTCCGGGGTGATGTAGCGCTCGGCGTTGGTGAGGGTCTGGCGCCTCAAGTAGTCCTCGGGGACCGCGCCCACGTTGGCCTTGGTGATCTCGATGTAGTAGCCGAAGACCTTGTTGTAGCGGATCTTCAGCGAGTTGATGCCGGTGCGCGCCTTCTCCTTGGCCTCGAGCCGCGCGATGAACCCTTTCCCCTCGCGGCTTATCGCGCGCAGTTCGTCCAGCTCCTCGTGATAGCCGTCGGCGATGATCCCCCCCTCGCGAAGGACGAAGGGAGGATTCTCCACGATGGCCCGGCCGATCAGCTCGCAGATCTCGGGAAGGGGATCGGTGGCGGCGTCGAGCTCCATGAGAAGGGGGGAGGCGAATTCGGCGATCCTCTCCTTGATGGCCGGGATCCGCTCCAGCGACACCTTGAGGGAGGCCAGGTCCTTCGCTGAGGCGGAGGCGAGGCTGATCCGGCAGTTGAGACGCTCCAGGTCGTAGACCCCGTCCAGAAGCTCCCGCAGTTCCGAGCGGACCCCCGGGGCCTGGAGGAGCTCCTCCACCGCGTCCTGGCGCTGGACGATCTTCCCGAGGTCCATCAGGGGGTAGTTGATCCACTGCCTGAGCTTTCTCCCCCCCATGGCGGTGACCGTGCGGTCCATGAGCCCCAGGAGCGATCCGCGCCGCTTCCCTTCCGAGATGGTGGCGGTCAGCTCCAGGTTGCGCCGGGTGTTCTCGTCCAAGAGGAGGTGTTCGCTGTCGGAGTAGGGGGTGATCCCGGTCAGGTGCGGCGCGTTCCCCTTCTGGGTCTCCAGGAGGTGGTGGAGGGCGGCACCGGCGGCGACGACCGCCACCGGCAGGGCGTCGAGCCCAAGCGACGCCGGGGTGGCCCCCTTGAACTGGTTGGCCATCAGCCGCTTCGCGTAATCGGCGTCGTAGACCCACTCCTCGAAGTAGGTGAGCGTGCGGTCGATCCCGAGCTGGGTGAGCCCCTTGCCCTTCGGCTCGTCACGGAAGCGGGAAGGGAGGATCACCTCCCGCGGCGCCACGCAGGCCGCCTCGGCCAAGACCGCGGTGAGCCCGTTGAGCTCGGTGACCCGGAACTCGCCGGTGGAGAGATCGAGGTAGGCGATCCCGTAGCGCTCCCCTTCGCAGGCGATGGCCAGCAGGTAGTTGTTCTCCTTGGGGGAGAGGGAGACGTCCTCCACCACGAGGCCGGGGGTGACGACCTTGACCACCTCGCGCTTGACGATCCCCTTGGCGAGCTTGGGGTCCTCGGTCTGCTCGCAGATGGCCACCTTTTCCCCGGCCTCGACCAGCTTGGCGATGTAGGGGGCGCAGGAGTGGAAGGGGACCCCACAAAGCGGGACTTCGTCTCCCTGGGAGCTCTTGTTGCGGGAGGTGAGGGTGATGCCCAGGATGCGGGAGGCCTTGACGGCGTCCTCCAGGAACATCTCGTAAAAATCTCCCATCCTGAAGAACAGGATGGCATCGGGGTAGTCGGCCTTGATTTCCAGGTACTGCCGCATCATCGGCGTCATTTCGGACATTTGCAAACCTTTTAGGGGGGAGGAAAAAGCGGCGTCATCTTAGCAAAATCACTGGCGGGTGTAAAGCGTGCTTAGGCGGCGGGGGCAATCTTCCCACGGAGGCAGGGCGGAGCTTTGGGCCACGGGGAGGAAGGCTTCGGCCGGACGGGGAGGGGAGCGAAGCCGGGGGGGAGGTGAGAATAGGAAAGGCACCCTTTGCTGCGGATTTCTTCCGCTTCCGAAGACCTGCTATAATCTTTGCAACGACTTGTATCCGAGCGTATCGACGACAGGAGAGTGGCTGGATGAGAGCAAGCAGCAGAAGTCACGGGTGCCAGGGGCAGACCGGGCACGCCTATCCGAAGGAACTGGTGGCCTTCATCACGGAGAAGCTGGAGGACCCGGCCTTTCTGGATCGTTTCTGCCCCGGCGGGACCTGCTCCTTCACGATGCCCGACCCGGCCGTACTCGAGCGGGTGCTCTCGACCTGCTACCAGGCGAGCCTTTTAAGGGAGGAGGAGCGCCCGGTCATGTTCCGCCTCATCATCAGGGAGGCCAACCTCTTCGACGCCGAGGACGGACCCCCGACCGGGATCCACCGGCTGGTCTTCTCCCGCTCCCGCCCCTTCAACGAGTATGAGCTCCACCGGCTGGCCCCGGCCGCCGACTTCTACCGTACCCTGATCGGGATCTCCATCGATCCGGTGGACGGCGCGCAGATCTGGGGGCTTCTCCACTCAGGCACCCGCTGGATGCACAACGTGTACGGAGGGCGCAAGACCTCTCCGCCGCTCCCCTTTTCCGTGGTGATCTACGTGACCGGGGCCGGCCAGCTCTCGGTCTGCATCGGCTCCGAGATCGTGGCCTCCCTCAACGGCGGACAGATCAACTGTCCGATGGTGGACGTCTTCAACTCGCACTGGATCGCCGACTCGCTGGCTGTCGTTCACGCCGAGACCTGGGCGCTGCACCGGGCCGCCCATGCCCGCGCCGATACCGTCTGGGCCAACCTCGATCCCGATTTCGGACTCTACGTCGGCCAGCAGGCCATCCGCCGGATCATCAGCGTGATCAGGAACACCCATCACGGGGGGCTTTTGGTCTACCTCCCCCCGGAGATGACCGAAGAGATCCAGCGGGAGAACCGGTTTCTGACCATCAAGTACCAGTTCCTCGAATACGAGTCGCGCCAGCGGTTCAGGACGCTGACCCTGCGGGTGATGAACAAGCTGGCCGAGATCTACGGCGATCCGGACGAGCCCCAGAAGGTGGTGGGGTGGCGGGAGTACGTGACCAGCAAGGACGACGCCATCGCCCTCTTGGACGAGGCGATCTTCGACGTGGCGCACTTCATCGCGGCGCTCTCGGCGGTGGACGGGGCGGTGGTGATCACCAAGCGGCAGGAGCTTTTGGGGTTTGGCGGCGTGATCTCGGGGGATCTGGACAGCGTGGGGATGGTGACCCATGCCCTGGACACCGAGGGGACCCGGACCGAGCAGGTCTTGAGCGAGGGAGTGGGGACCCGGCACCGGGCCGCCTACCGGCTCTGCCAGCAGCTCCACGACGCCATCGCCATCGTGATCTCCCAGGACGAGAGCGTCCAGATCGTCAAGTGGCACAACGGTGCCGTCACCTACTGGGACCAAGTCCCCACCGGCGTCCCCGGCTTCTAACCCCCGGCTCATAAAGGTGCCTGGCCCCCTTGGCTGTGTCCCCCGGATGTGTGGCCCCAGTGGCCTATTTTTTGAGGTAGAGGTAGGCGTTGACCTCGGCGGGCTTGTTGAGGGTGTTGTAGAAGTACACGCGATAGCGTGGAAAGCCTACGTTCAAGGCGGGCAGCGCGCAACTGAAGTACTCGGAATCGCCGCTTCTCACACTGCAGGCGATTTCGACCGGAAACTGGATCTGTTTGACCTCTTTCAGAACCCTGAGCACTGGCTCCTCGTCGGGGATCAGCATGAGGCCGACATTTCCAGATAGAAAAGTGGTGCTCTTTACTTCTCCTTGCAGGGAAAGCGTTACCGAGGTGAAACCGTCGGTGTCGACCTTTCCCGCATGGAGCAGTTCATTGAGATCGTTTCTTGCCCCGGGCGTAACGAGCAGTCCCTCCAACTTGTATGTCCTCGTGGTCCCCTCGACGGTGACCGCTCCTCTCACCTGCTGCAGCGCGGGAAAGTTGTTGACCGACACCTCGGCCGCCGTCCCCGGGTATGCCGCCGGCGTCAGCAAGAAAGTCAGAGCAATGAGTACAGCGGCAGGACACAGGCGCTTCATGGTAGCCATCAGGTTCTCCTTTAGGATCGGGAATACATGCGCAAATTAGTTAGTTAGTTGAGTCAGCAGGGGGAGCACGTCCCGCCAAGCCGAAGGCTTGGCTTCAGCGGGGAAGCGGCTGGATCAACGGGGCCTGGCGGGAATTCCCACGTTTCCCAGTTGGAGATCCAGGACTTCGCTGCCTCTTTCAATGACGATGCGGCCATCTACATCGATGACACAAAGCCTGCTGGATCTCATGTCCAGCCACCTTACGTCCAGACGATTCGACAGCAGGCGTCTTGCCTGCTTCACGTGATGCAAGAACGAGGCGCGCTCGCCACTCGAAAGTGCCAATTGATCGCGCAGCGCCACTCCTCTCCCCCGGGCCACGAAAGGAAGAAAACTGAGCCGCTTGATCTTTTGCCGAAGGCAGAAATCGATCGCCCAATCGAGCACCCAGCCCCCTCCCGCCACCAGCGTGGTCTGTACCGAGACCGGCACCTTCGCTACCTGGAGCATCCGGAGGGTGGCAACGGTCCTGTCGAAACCGTCGCATCCGACCAGGCCGTTGTGGTGGTTGCGGTCACCGTGGAGGCTCACCTTGACGTGGGTACCGGACTCCTGCAAAGCGGCGGCCACATCGTCTGAAACCTCGATGCCGTTGGTGGTCACGCGGCTTTTGGCGCCGCTTGCGGCCACGTGCCGCAACAGCCCCGGAAGGGCAGGGTGGATAGCCGGCTCGCCGCCGCAGAAATGGATCGATCTCACCCCGGCGGAGAAGAGCCAATCCAGACGGGCCTTCAAGGTCTCCTCGCTGACCGTGATGCCGTCGGGGGGAGCCAGGCAAAAACGGCAGCGGGCATTGCAGTGGCGGGATACGCGGAAACAGACGGCAGGCGGCAGCGAGTCCCGCCTCACCTTTTCATTTCCGCCAGCATGTTGCAAAAAAGCAGACCCTGCTCGATCGCGTCGTCGAGCGCGACGTGGGAATGGGGGGCGGGATCGAACCACCTTTTGGGCATGTTTTTCTTGGCGGTCTTGCGGAACTCGGTGCGCAGCAGCGCCATGGCGAGCGTCTTTATATCGAGCGCCGCGAAGCTGAACGGACTGTGCCCCACGAAGCGGATCAGGTACCAGTACACGAACATGAAATCGAAAGCGGCGGGGTAGCCGACAAAGACCGGCTTCCCCGGCAGCCGTTGCACCCAGGCGGCGTAATCGGCCATGGCCTCCCCGGGATCCCGCAAATCCTGGCGACACTTCTCCCAGGCCTCCAGGTGGGCTCCCCACCAGTTAACGGTATCGGGATGCGCGCTCGCTCCCGGTAAGGTTTCCAGGTTGGCCGAGAAGGTCCCAACCATGGTCTTGTCGGGGAGAAACGCCGCCGAGGCGAAACTCAGCATGGAGTACGGTCCCGGAATGGGGCCGTCGACCTCGACATCGGTGCTGATGTAGATTTCACTCATCCCATTGCCTCCCCAGCGGCCATTTGGCTGGCGACCCACTTCGAGACCGCTTCCCTTCCGCGTTTCACGAGCGCGGTATTCCAATCCTTGCACCGTGGGGGAGGGGGCAGGCGCCGCACCTCCGCACCGAGTAGCTGCTTCCGGTAACTCTCCGCGTTGGCCTCCCCGGGCCGCCCCGCATCGAAGGCCGCCCAGACGGTCCGGCCGCGGCTGACCTCGGCCAGCCAGGGGACGTGACGTCCTATCGTGGCCACCGAGCTCCACCCGGAGACCGCCAGCGACAAGGCGTCAAAGAGACCCTCCACCACGATGAGGGGATCCACCCTCCACGACTCCGGCAACGAGATGACACCACCGGGCCTGCCGACGGTGAACATCTTGTCCTGAAGCCT
Source organism: Geomonas sp. Red32 (assembly GCF_023652955.1). Lineage (GTDB taxonomy): Bacteria > Desulfobacterota > Desulfuromonadia > Geobacterales > Geobacteraceae > Geomonas. The sequence continues at coordinate 510,971 of NZ_JAKLOY010000003.1, forward strand.
CGCCGTGCTCAGGTAGCGGCCGTGAAGTGAGGTGAGATTGCCTTGGACGTCGTGCAGGGGGACTATTACCGCCGGGCGCCCGGCGAAGTCGCCGTGATACCTGACGCCGAAGGTGGTGGCGATATCGGCCCCGATGCCGCGGCGCAGCAGATACGCGTGACCGGGTGTGCCGCTAACAGGCTCGGCGCCCGCATAGACCTCCTCTGGCGACAGGGAAGAACCGGGCATCGAAACGGGGTCTTTGAAGATGTGCTTCTTCATTATTCGTCAAGCCGTGCGAAGCGCGGGACCAGGTGGCCGTTTACCTCGACCTGTTCTTCAAACATCGCCCGTGGCCTGACCCAGAGGGAGTGGTCGCCGTAGAGCTTTCGGTAGACCACCATTTCCTCCTCCGTTTCGCTGTGGCGGGCGATGCCGATGACCTCGTATTCGTTTCCCTTGTAGTGCCGGTAACGGCCGGGAAGGAGTTTGCCGGTAGCACCACTCATGTCAGCCCCCCTGGATTTGCGTTTTTTTCCCATACCAGCCGTGGATCATCAGGGATTGGAAAAACCGCACCGGGCAGGCGATCCCGCTTTCCCGGATAAGAGCTTCCGTTTCCGTTGGGGGGAGGACCGTCAGGACCTCCTTCAACTGCTTGGGAAGCGAAGCTAACGAGTCGGGAGTCGCGCCCATCAGCGTTTGCACCGCCCCCCAGTTTTTGAGCATGGACGGGAACTCCGCTGACTCCAGATCGAAACTGATCTCCACGTTTACGAGATAACCATCTTCTCGCAGGCGGCTCGTCATCTGCCGGTAGAAGCTCGATCGTTGGCCGCGTGCCACGAAATGGGCAACAAAAAGGCTCAAAACCGCATCGAAGCTCGCCTCGGCGGGGACGTCTTGGACATAGCCATGAACGAACTCGCAGCGATCGGCCACACCGGCAGCCTCGATGCGTTCCCGGCAGAGATCGAGCATGGCGAGTGAGGGATCCAGGGCGACGAAACTCCATTCGGGAAAGCTCCGCGACAGTGAAAGAATTTCGGCCCCCGTTCCCGCCCCCACGCAGAGGATGCGTGACCGGGCAGGGATATCTTTGAGAATCAACCCCATAAGAAAATGCACGCACTCCGAGATAGGACGGAGCTTGCTGTTTTTCTCGTCGTAGAGTTGAGCAGCCTCTTTGGTAAAAAAATCGACCGGTTTTTTATTCATAAGGATCCTTATAGCCCGCCGCCGCACAACCCGCGTGCCGTAATTCCGAGTAAATAGCCGTAGTCCCACCACTTGCGCCCGCTCCGACGGTCCGCCGGCTAGGGGTGATTAGTTTCACGGAAATCCTGCGTGATTCCTATTGGTTGAGCTATTTCTTTCCAGGTCCCGGAGAAAAGTGAATATATTCCGACTCTCCATCATCCATCCGCCCTCCAACCAGATATCAATTTATCAATGCCTGGCCGTACAGCTTTCCCATGTTCATCTCTTTGTTCCCGCCCAACGAGGGTAGCTAACATTGGGGTGCGCCAACGACACAAGGCTGACCGGCGGAGCGTCCAACTCTATCCACCTGTTCCCGCTTTCACCATCGCGTAGGCCGGTCCTGCCGCTTGTTGGGCTCATCTGGTCTCGTCACATTACAACGAACCAGTCCCTTTCAGTTTCCTCGGTCTTGGTCGGAGCGCGTGTTGGTTTTTCCATTTCGTATCGGAGTTAATGCCCCAAGAAGTCCACTAATTACAGGTATAGCAATCCACGTAAATGTCACAGATGGAATGCTCTTGTTAACATTTTTGATGCTTTGCAAGGTGCTATTTTTGAGATTTCTTAATTCTACATCTTCTTTTGTTGGAACAAACCGAGCTTCTTTCCCGTTATCAGTTAAGTAGCTTACAATCACTCCTTCGTAAAAATATTTATCCTTGGCATATATTTGAGACAGTTTAATTCTTTTATCTAAAGGTAAATCAGCTTCCTTCATAATGGATTCCATCTTGTAAAAATGTGGCTTTGAAATATCTTCTATATTTTTGCTAATATTCTTATACATGTTGATAGAGTACAATGGGATAGCACACAAAAGTAGGCCGATAAGCAGCATCGTAATGCCTGAATAGCTCGGCCAATCTCGACGCATTTTCCTTATTCCAGTGGTAATTAGGCTAACTATCAAAAGGAAGGAGCCGAACAACGATAACGATTCTACAGAAGATCCCCCAAAATGAACTTTTCCATCGTCAAGATGACAGAAGGTGGTAATTGCTTCTGCAACCAAGATCATGGCAAGCGCAGCAATAATCAGCCGTTCTCCACGAACTTTTGGAAATTTTATGGCCATTTTTTCGATTCCATTTTATTCATCTCGTCCAACGGCCGGAAGTTGACCGGCTGCGGCCGGCCAACTTCCTTGTTGGGATCACTCACTCCCAAGTTATCAATTTATCAATAACCGGTTCCATGTGTTTCCCGCACTCTTTCATGGACGCTGCCGACATCTCTACAACTGTTAAATTTTCAGCAATGAAGTTTAGCCGGTGATTAACGCCGCTCTCCTGCAGAACGCATTCACAACTTGTTATGCGCACCTTTGATTGATACTGTTTTTTATTGTTATTAAAAAATTGTATGTTATTACAGATAGAATAACTGCAATGAGTTCGATTATCATGTATTCAAGGAAAAAGCCACCTACTGTATATATTGTTCCTGTTTTAAGTTTTTGCCAGTACATAAAGAAGAAAATCGGAGTAAGAGTCACCCATACAGCTAGCGAGACCTTGGCAAGATACCAGATGTTCGCCCTTCCGATGAGGTAGGAAAGGAACAGGTAGCCGAAAAAATTGGTAAATCGCTTAATAAACAATTTGGGGAGGATCGGAAGGCTATTCTCAAACGGCAAATACTGATCTTGCCCAGCAATAACGGACACGAAATTAAGCGGCTTGTCTGGCCTCAAACGCTGCCGGGCTGATGTTGCCATTGGCGCTATGACGGCGGTTACGGTTGTAGTCAACCTCGATGTATTCAAAA
>NZ_JAKLOY010000004.1 GCF_023652955.1 Geomonas sp. Red32
CTTCATCCTTGAACTGCGGAGAGTAACGGTTGCGAGTCTTCTTTTGTGCTTCTGCTTTCTTCACGGATCACCTCTGTCGCGAACTTTACTCGCTTAACAAGGCGTCCGTCAATGGCGGGCAAGATCAATACTCGTAAAAAGTGTATTCGCCGAATTTGTTAGCGGTAAAGCATTGACAGCTATCGTTAAGAGACTTAATCATGAAAACGTTAAAGGGAGGAATAAACCGGAGAAAGGGTGGTCCTCTTCCATCATTCACCGCATGCTTAAAAATGAGAAATACATAGGGGTGTGGAAATGGGGGAAGACTCAGACAAAACGGAACCCTATGACAGGATCAACGAAGACGATTCCTAGAAGTGAGGGCCCTCTCCACGAGGCATTCCATGAAGAACTTGTGATAGTCCCCAAAGAAGTCTGGGATAAAGCCCAAGAAATCTTCACAGCGAGAGCCGGTCTCTGGCCTGGAGGTAAAGGGAATAAAGGTTTTCAAAATCAGCAAGGGAGCAGTGTAACGTTATATCCTCATGAGCTTCTGTCAGGAGCAATGTTCTGCGACATCTGCGGAGCGACTATCGGAAAGGTCAGTGGCAAGAAGGGTGGGTATTATGGCTGCATGCGCGCAGCAAGAGGAAGCTGCGAAAACAAAATGTTGGTTCAAAAAAAGGTCGTAGAAAACAAGATATTAAGTCAGGTAAAAGAAATGATATCTGACAAAGAAAGCATCATGTCTATATTCAAAAAAATTGAGGATATTTGTTCTAAGGTGTTGGCTACTGTCCCTGGAGAAATTGATATTACCAAAAAAGCTTTACAAGCTAATGAGAGAGAGGCATCAAATTATGTAAAGTTTATAGCAAGTGGTAACGTGAGTAAATTAGTATCCGAAATGCTTGCTGCAACAGAGAAAAAAATCGAAGAATTACGTGCAGAATTAACAGCGTTGGAGGAAAGTGCAAAGGGGATTTTTAAAGCTCCCCCCATCGAGTGGGTTGAATCGTCAGTTGAGCACATGCAAGAAGTTCTGGAGATGCGGGCAGAGCAATCAGCACTCGCTCTTCGGAAACTACTCGGGAAAATCACTCTAGTTCCAGTCATTCCAGACATCGGTAAACCATATTATAAGGCGGTCTCAAACCTTCAACCACTCGTGCTTCTTGAAGAGAAAAGGCCCCAAAAGGGGCCTTCCACATCCGAACCCGACAACGGTTCGAATGCTTTGCAATGGTGGAGGTGGCGGGAATCGAACCCGCGTCCGAAAGTCGTACACAAAAGGCGTCTACATGCTTGTACCTGAATTTAATTTAACCACCCACGACTCCACAGGCCGAGATTCGTGAGCAGCGGTTCCGCTTAGTTTCGCCTCAGGACCGCAGACACTCCCTGAAACTATCCCACTTAAATGACGATCTATCCTCACCCGTGGGAGAGGCTCGGTAGATCGTTAGCAGTTATTAAGCTGCTAAGGCGTATTCGTAGTTGTCGGCGCTTAAAGCGTCCCGGATTGTTTAACGAGCCACCCGGACCTCGGCATGCAACCTTTGCTTCTTACCCCCGTCGAAACCTTTACACCCCCATAAACTGTTATAACTGCGCTTCTAGTACTTGTTGCGATCCTTCAGCGCTACCTGGACGTCGCGCTTCATGTCTTTTTCTTTCATGGTCTCGCGCTTGTCGTAGTTCTTCTTCCCTTTCGCTAAACCTAGCTCGGTCTTCACCTTGCCGTCTTTGAAATACACCCTCAAAGGTATGATGGTGTACCCCTGCTCGCGGATCTTGGCGAAGAGCTTGACGATCTCTTTCTTGTGCAACAACAGCTTCCGCATCCGGTCGGGGTCGTGGTTCTCACGGTTACCGAAATCGTACGGGTTGATGTGGAAGTTGTGCAGAAAGGCTTCGCCGTTCTTCACCATCGCAAAGGAGTCGTTCAGGTTGGCTTTGCCACACCGCAGGGACTTCACTTCGGTCCCCTGCAACACCATCCCTGCTTCGAATCGCTCTTCGATGAAATAGTCGTGGAAGGCTTTCTTGTTGTTGCAGATCAGCTTTTCACCCATAGATTTAAATGATAACAGATCGACGGTTGAAATGACAGGGGAAAGTCGAGGGGGAGGTCGGCGGGACAGCGGATGAAATCGCCGCTAGCCCCTTTTACGCTGACGGATCAAGAGGCAAATCCCCCTAAATCCCCCTTTGACAAGGGGTACTTTTAATTCTCCCCGGTACTTGGCGTTGGCCCTTCGCAAAGGGGGGAACCTAAGGGCCGGACGGGATGCCGGGGGATCAGTTGGTGGGGGGGTAGGTTTCGCCGGCGACGTAGACGTGGTCGAGTTTGCCGTGCTTCAGGAGGACCTCGGCGGGATCGGCCAGGGTGGCGTGGCCGCTGGAGAAAACCAGGAAGTCGCCACGTTTGCCGGATTCCAGGGAGCCGGCGATCTGCTCGATTCCCAACGCTTTGGCTCCTCCCAGCGTGCCCATCGCCAAGAGCTCGTCGGCGGTGAATTGCCCCGGGGCGATCTGCCGCAGGTAACGAAGCTCGTCCAAAATCGACAACGAATCGTTGCTGGCCAGGGAGTCGGTACCGATGGCGAGCGGCACTCCCACCTTCTTGAAAAGGTGATGGGGAGCGGTGCCGACGAAGAGGCGGTCGTTGCTGCGGGGACAGAGCACTACGGTGACGCCACGCTCCTTCAGGATGGCGACGTCGTCGGGGGTCACGTGGACGGCGTGGATCGCCAGGGTGGCCGCATCGAGAAAGCCGAGGGAGTCAAGGTAGCGGGTCGAGGTGGTGCGACGGGGATGGGGAAGATACTCCTCCCAGTGCGCCATCGGATAGAGGGTCTCGGCAAAGGGGCCGGTGGTGTCGTGCATGAAGAGAACTTCTTCCCGCGGCTCGGAGAGGTGGACGGCCTTCCGCATGCCGTGGCGCCCCGACAGCTCCTGGGCGCCCTTGAAGAGGCAAGCGGAGGCGGTATAGGGGGTGTGGGGGGAGACGCCGGGAAGGAGTTCTCCATCCATCTCCAACGCGCTCTTTTCCACCCGCTCGATCACCGCATCGCACTGGTGCAGGTCGTGGCCGAGGACCTCGAAGAAGATACGCCCGGCCAGCGGCGAGATGCTATACAGGGGGGCCAGGGTGAAATCGGTCAGGATCTCCCCCACGGCGGTGGTGCCGGACTCCAGCGACAGCCGCAGCCCCTCCCGCACGGAGAGCTCGACTTCCCCCGGCTGCAGGGCCCGCCTGATCTTCACCACCTGCTGGATCCACTCGACGTAGGTTTTCGGGAGGTAGTCGAGATCCTTGCGTACTTTCCAGGCGGAGAAGTGGGTAAGCTCAAGGTGGGTGTGGGCGTTCACCAGGCCGGGGATGATGGTGCAGCCGGTGAATTCGGTGACCGGGGCATCGAAGGCTGCCCGCAGCTCCTTGAGCGGTCCGACGGCACGGATCAGTCCGTTGTCGACTACAATCGCGCCCCCGGCGATGGGCGGGGAGGAGATCGGCAACAGGTATGAGGCGGCGTAGATCTTCATGCGGATGAGAGGCCTCTGGACTGCGTTTTAATTGGTAATGGGGGAAGACACCGACATTATACCACATCGGGATACTTCCCCCATTATTTGGTATTCGGGGAATGGCAGCGAAAGAGCCGGAACCCTTTCGTATGACAGAGGGGGTCCGGCAACTTTACCGCGGGCCGGCGTCCCCCACCCCCTCGCCCCCTCCCTCGAGGGGAGGGGGAAGTTGGGAAGGGTTTACCAGCTGACGCTTTTCAGGTTGCCTTGGCCGGCGACTTCTTTGCGGGTCTGGAGCATGCGGTTTTTCTCGTCGACGAAGACGAGCTTCGGCTCGTGGGCCAGTGCCTCGGCGTTGGACATGTTCACGAAGCTCGCGATGATGACCAGGTCGCGGGGGGCTACCATGCGGGCGGCGGCGCCGTTGATGCAGATGACGCCGGAGCCGGGCTCGCCTTCGATGGCGTAGGTCTCGAAACGGCTGCCGTTGTTGACGTCCCAGACGCAAACGGCTTCGTACGGGATGATATCGGCGGCTTCCATCAGCTCCTTGTCGATGGTGATGCTCCCCTCGTAGTGAAGGTCCGCGCCGGTTACGGTTGCCCTGTGAATCTTGCTCTTAAGCATCTTCCTGTCCATTGTTTATTCCTCCCCAAGTATGCAGTTATCGATCAATCGTACTGAGCCAATTCTTACCGCTAACGCTAGCAGCGTTCTTTCATCTGCCTGTTCCAGTTCCAATAGGGTATCGGGATCCCTGAATTCGAGGTAATCGATCTCGGCCATGGGCTCGGCTTCAATGACTTCCGCGACCGCTTTTTTCAGTGCCGCGACGCTTTGCTCGCCGCCCCGGAGGGCTTCTTTGGCAACCCGAAGGGAACGGGAGAGCGAAAGGGCGCTGCGGCGCTGGGTGGTGTCCAGCCTCACGTTACGGGAGCTCAGGGCCAGGCCGTCATGCTCGCGCACGATCGGCATCCCCACGATCTCCACGTCCATGTTGAGATCCTTCGCCATCCGCTTGATTACGGCGAGCTGCTGGAAATCCTTCTTGCCGAAGATCGCCACCCGCGGCATCACGATGTTGAAGAGTTTGGAGACCACGGTGGTCACCCCGCGGAAGTGGCCGGGACGGCTCGCGCCGCAGAGGTGGGTGGTGAGCTCTTCGACGTTGACGTAGGTCTGGTAGCCGGAGGGATACATTTCGGCGGCGGTGGGGGCGAAGATGATGTCGACGCCCGCCTCCGAGGCCACGCGCGTGTCGCGCTCGAGGTCGCGAGGATAGCTGTCCAGATCTTCGTTGACGCCGAACTGGGTGGGATTGACGAAGATGCTGGCGACCACAATCCTGGCCCGCTTGCGGGCCTCTACCATCAGCGACGCGTGCCCTTCGTGCAGGTATCCCATGGTGGGAACCAGGGCGATCTCGCCGCGGTGCTCGCGGGCGAACTGCTGCATCTCTGCCACGCTGTTAATCACTTTCATTTGAAGGAGTGCCTTTCTTCCGGGAATGCGCCGCCCTTGACGTCGGCGATGTAGCTGGTCACCGCCTCGCCGATCACGGGGGAGAGCTCGGCGTAGCGCTTGACGAATTTAGGGGAGTACTTGCTGCAAAGCCCCAGGATGTCGTGGATCACCAGCACCTGCCCGTCGCAATGGGGTCCGGCGCCGATGCCGATGGTGGGGATGGAGAGCTCGGCGGTAATCCGCTCGGCGAGCCCCATCGGGATCCCTTCCAGCACGACCGCGAAGGCGCCGGCGCGCTCGACGGCGCGGGCATCTTCCATCAGCCTCTCGGCCTGCTCGGCACCTTTGCCCTGGACCTTGAAGCCGCCCATCCGGTGCAGCGACTGGGGAGTGAGGCCGATGTGCCCCACCACCGGGATGTCCATGGCGGTGATGGCGGCGATGGTCTCTTCGACGTTGACGCCCCCTTCGATCTTGACCGCGGCAGCGCCGCCGTCCTTGACGAGCCGTCCGGCATTGAGCCTCGCGCTGGCGAGATCGACCTGGTAGGAGAGGAACGGGAGATCGGCCACCACCAGGGCGTTGGGGCGGGCCCGCATCACGGCCCGGGTGTGGTAGATCATCTCTTCCATGGTGACCGGGAGAGTGTTGTCGTAGCCAGCCACTACGACGCCGACGGAATCCCCGATGAGGATCATGTCGATTCCGCAGCCGTCCATGATGGCGGCGGTGGGATAGTCGTAGCAGGTGAGGACCGCGATCCGCTCTCCGTCGGCTTTCATCTTCTGGATGTCGAGAACGGTTTTCTTCTTCTGCATGGCTGCTCCGTCGTGATCGAAAATGGTGCAACTTCCTACGGCAAATCCCCCCTACCCCCCCTTTGTCAAAGGGGAGAAAGAGGGAAGGTGAAAACGGTAGAGGCAGTGTTTAAACAAAAAAAGCGCCTCCGGGGAAGGAGACGCTGTTATATGAGCAACCGCACACGGATTCCCGCGCGGATGTTCGTCAGCTATCGCTTCCCGTACCGGTTCTCAAGGAATCCAGGCGGTATGTGCTTTTTGTCGTTATCCAATGGGCTCCACTTAGGTATAGCGGGCCGGAAACGGTTATTACCACAAGGGTGACGGATAGTCCAATGTTTTTTTAACAGAAGGGGGGAGTAAGCCGAGGCCGACGGCGGGGGCGGCGTTATTCTGCATCAAAAATCCCCCCTGTCCCCCCTTCCCAAAGGGGGGGACGCTGGGGCAGCGGAGTGCCTAAAAAAAAATCCCCTCACGGCCTTGAAGGGGACGAGAGGGGATTGGTGTGGCGGTGGGTAGGGAGGTGGTTTCAGCGGCTAGGCTGCGGCGGCTACGCTTCGGCGCTGGCCATCATCTGTTCGAGCTCTTTGACGACCTGGCCGCTCTCTTCCTGGCGCATTTCCATGTCGTTGAAGATATTGTCGGCCATCCGGGTGACCGATTCGACGGCGCCCTTGATTTCTTCCGTGTCGAAGGTCTGACGGTTGGCGCTGGCGGCCACGTCGTGGCTCATCGACTTCACTTCTTCGAGGGCCCGCGCAACACTCTTGGTCGCCTGGGCCTGCTCTTTGGAAGCCTTGAAGATCTGGCTGGTCATGGAGCCGACGTCTTCGATGGACTGGGTCACCATCTGTACGCTGGCCGCCTGCTCTTCGGTTGCGAGCTTGATCTGCTGGGTCATGTCCATCGCGGTCTGGGCGCTCTCGAGGATGCTTTCCAGGGCGGCACCGGTCTGGCTCCCCAGCTGCACGCCGCGCTTGACCAGTTCCTTGGTGACGGTCACGCTGTCGGAGGCGAGCTTCGACTCGTTCATGATCTCTTCGATGATCCCGGTGATCTCGCCGGTGGAGAGGCCGGTCTGCAGGGAGAGATTGCGGATCTCGTCGGCGACCACGCCGAAGCTCTTGCCATACTCGCCCGCCTGGGCGGCGATGATGGAGGCGTTGAGGGCCAGGAGGTTCGTCCGCTTGGTGATGTCGTTGATCACGCTCACGAAGCCTTCGATCCGGCCGCTGTTCTCGCTCAGGCGCTTGATCCCCTCGTAGGAGAGATCGACCGAGCGCTGGATCTCGGCCAGAGCATCGACGGTCTCCCTGACCACTTCGCCGCTTCTCTCGGCCTGCTCCTTGACCTTGCTGGAGAGGTCGTGGGAGTGGACGGTATTCCGCTCCACCTGGCGAAGCGAGGAGGTCACCTCCTCCATGGCGGAGATGGACTTGTAGACTGAGTCGGAGAGGGCGTCCATGTTGCGGGTGATCTGGTCGGTGGCGATGGAGATCTCGGCGGCGGAGACGCTCGCGCCGTCCACCGACTCCATGACGCCGTGGGCGGAGCTGTCGATGTTGAGGGCGTTGGAGGAGAGCGAGTCGGCTGCGTTCTTGAGACGGTAGAGGTTCCTGGAGTAGGTGTCCCGGTTTTTCAGCAGCTCCGAGAAGGTCTTCCCGAGCTCCAGGGTCAGCCGGTCGATGGACTGCAAGAGCCCGATCCGCATCATGGCGGCGGCGGCCTGATCGGCGAAGAGCCGGATGGTGTCGACGTCGGTGTCGTTGAGCGCCCGGTGGCTCTTCTTGTTGTCCAGGCCGAAGACGCCGATGGACTCACCCTTCAAAACGATCGGGCAGAGGATGAAGGTGGTGGAGCGGAGCGCCTCGATGGTGTCGTAGGGGGGCTGCAGGAGGTAGTCCTTCGGGTACTTCGAGATGTTCTCGATGAAGAAGACCTGCTTCTCCTTGAAGCTTTTGTAGATGACGCCGGAGCGGCGGTCGAGCGGGAGGGTGACCTCGGGGCCGATGGGGCTGTCGTTGCCGGCGTGGGCGGCGAAGTAGAGCTCGTTGGTCTCGGGGCGGGCCATCAGCACGTTGACGCGCTCGTACCCCAGCACCTCGTGGAGCCCCTCGACGCACAGGGCCAGCACGTCCTCGCTGCGCACGGCGGTCTGGATCCGGCTGCCGATCTTGTGGAAGTTCTTGATGTTGTTGTCGAGGACCTTGTACCGGTTCTCGAAGAGTTTCTTCTGGGCGTCCACTTCCTGGACCAGGAGGTCGAGCTCTCCCCCCTTGACCTGGAGCTCGTCTACCGCGCGCCCGATGAAGAAGCCGAAGAGGCTCAGACAGATGGCGGTGCCGCCTCCCATGTAGCAGTAGAGAGCGATCCCTTGGGCATGGGTGAGTTCGGAAAAGAGCTGGGTGCCGAGCGGAACCCCGGCTTCACTGAAGAGGGCCACGCGCAGCAGCATCCACCCGATGGGGGCCGAGATGCCGAGAAAGAAGCCGATAATCGCGAAAAGATGACTGCGATTGATCTCGGCGATCCGTTTTTTCATATAAAAGCCACCTCTTAGCATCCCTTATGACCGGCACCATCGCCAGATTAAGAGAATTTTCCGCAGTCTAATTCAGACATTAGCCAAAGTCAACAATATCCTTCATGAATAAGAGTGCCGGTTCCTTTTAACGTCCGAGCATGATGCCGAGCGCTTCAGCCTGCCGGACCATCTCCCCTTGCGGGTCGACCACGTTGAGCCTGCCGACCGCGTCCTCGATCGGGAAGGAGGCAATTTCCCGCCCTCTCAGGCACGCCATCTGCCCGAAGGCCCCCTCGGCGAGCAGTTCGACCGCCTTCACGCCGAAACGGCTCCCGAGGACGCGGTCGAAGGTGGTCGGGGTGCCTCCCCGCTGAAGGTGGCCGAGCACGGTGACCCGGACATCCATCTCCAGGAAGCGCCCGAGCTCCCGCGAGATCAACTCCCCTACCCCGCCCAGCCGCTCCACCACCGACCTGCCGCCGGCGGCCTCCTTGACCACGCGGTCGCCCCCCTTGGGGAAAGCACCCTCGGCGGTCACGATGACGCTGAAGCGCCGGCCGGCCTTGCCCCGTTTGACGATGGCGCCGCAGACCTTCTCGATGTCGTAAGGGATCTCGGGAATGAGGATGACGTCCGCGCCGCCGGCGATCCCGGACTCGAGGGCGATCCACCCGGCGTAGCGTCCCATGACCTCGAGGATCATGACGCGGTGGTGGCTCTCCGCGGTGGAATGAAGGCGGTCGAGGGCGTCGGTGGCGGTCTGGACGGCGGTGTTATAGCCGAAGGTGACGTCGGTGCCGCAGAGGTCGTTGTCGATGGTCTTGGGGACGCCGACGATGGGGACGCCGCGGCGCATCAGGTCGAGGGCGATCTTGAGGGATCCGTCGCCCCCGATGACCACCAGGGCGGAGATGCCGAGCTGGCGGATCCGGGAGACGACTTCGCCGGAGACGTCGACCAGCTCGACTTTCCCGTCCCTCATGAGGGGATAGGAGAAGGGGTTCCCGCGGTTGGTGGTCCCCAGGATGGTGCCGCCGCGGGGAAGGATGCCGCGCACGTCTTCGAGCGTGAGGGGACGGCATTTTTCGGGATGGAGAAGGCCGTCGAAACCGTCTTCGATGCCGCAAACCTCCCAGCCGCGCTGCAGGGATGCCTTGACGACACCCCGGATCACTGCGTTGAGACCGGGGCAGTCGCCGCCACCGGTAAGGACACCTATCTTCATGAATTACCCCCGATAAAAACGGATCATCAAATCATTGGAACACGGATGACGGACACCCAAAATCAAAACCGGAACGCGGATGACGCGGATTGGGCGGATGAACGCGGATCAAACCAAGGCAAAGACAGAAGCTTTTTTTCATTTACTCAAAGGCTTTTTGCTTTGTCCGGCTAGCGCAGAATCCGGGTCACCAGTGTTCTATCATGGTTGTTTTTGGTTATCAATGACGGAACGACGGACCATCCTCACCCCTGCCCTCTCCTTGAAGGAGAGGGGGAGTTGGTTCCTGCGGAGGATTGGTTCCAATCAGGAAGAGCCTGTGTTTACTCAAAGGTCTTTTGCCGTATCCGCGTAAATCCGTTCAATCCGCGTCATCCGCGTTCAATGGTTTATCGCTTTTCCAGCGCGTTTAGAATTTCGGCGGGTTCTAAGAGATTGGTGATGTCGGTATCGGCATGGGAGAGGAGGACGGTTCCGTCCGGCGCAATGACGAAGGTCCCGGGAAGCGGAAGCTCCCACGAGCTGTCGGCATTGAAGGCGGGGAGGTTGCTCCCCCACGAGATGTAGAGGGAGCGGATCCACTCGGGGACCTGGAAGACGAGCCCGTACTGGCGGGCCACCTTGTTGCCGAGGTCGCTCAGCACCTGGTACTCGAGGAAATTCTTCAAAAGGGTCGCCTGCGACTTGTCCGGGGTCTGCGGAGAGACGGCAATCATCGAGGCTCCAAGCTCTTCTATCTGGGGAAGGATCTTCTGGTAAGCCCTCAACTGAAGGCTGCAGTACGGTCACCAAAGCCCCCGGTAGAAGGTCAATACCACCGGTCCCCTGGCCAGCATCACTCCCAGATTGACGGGAGTGCCAACCGGGTTTGGGAGGGTGAATTCGGGGGCGGTCTCGCCCGCCTTGAGCACCCGGCCGGCTATCCCGGACATGGCGAGCTCCCGGGAGGCACGTTCGAAAAGTTCGGCCTGCTCCGGCGGAAGCGGCCGAAGCGATTTCTCCAACTCCATAATCTGCGCACGCAAGTCCTGCATGGTGCCCTCCTCTAAATGCCACGAATGCCTAAAGTTTTACCGTGATTCCACCGTTGGTCAACCCTGCCAGGTCCACGCCGTCCCAAGAAAATCGAGCCAATCGGCAAAAATTTCAATTCTTGACTCAGGTCATGAACAAAAAAGGTTGCAACGGCTATTGTCAGATCATCGAACGACGCGAACGGCACCGGCCAACGGGTTGCCTTACCAGGGAGGACGGGATGAACTTCAAAGACGGATTGGGTGAGATGGCGATTCAGGATGCGATGAAACTTTATCCCGGGATCGGCGAGATACTGAACAACTACGATATCGGCTGCGTGACCTGCAAAGTCGGGATCTGCCTTCTGAAGGACGTGGTATCCATCCACGGGCTTTCTCCGGAACAGGAAGTATCCATCGAAAAAGAGATCAACGAGTACCTGGACGGCCTGGTGGCCGCCTGACATAGAAACCGGCAACGACTCATACAGAAAAATTCAAAGGAGATACGAAAATGGCACATACCGCATGTGGCTGCCCGGGCAGCATGGCACGAGTGATCGAGAAAACCGACAACAACGAGAACACCAGCACCCAGAAGGCTCCCTCCGAGCTCCGTCAGTGGCCGGTCCAGCTGCACCTGGTCCCCCCCACCGCCCCGTGGTTCCAGAACGCCGACATCCTGATCGCCGCCGACTGCGTGGCCTTCGCACTGGGTAGCTTCCACGGCGATCTGCTGAAAGGGAAAGCGCTGGCCATCGCCTGCCCGAAGCTGGACGACACCACCCCCTACGTGGAGAAGCTGGCCGCCATCATCAAGATGAACGAGGTGAAGAGCGTCACGGTGGCGATCATGGAAGTTCCCTGCTGCCGCGGCCTCGACATGATGGTCCGCCAGGCGCTGGCTCAGTCGGGCAAGGAAATCGCACTGGAAACCATCGTGATCGGTATCAACGGCGAAAGGAGAAACTAGCCATGAAACAGGACATCACCCTCGCACTCAAGCACGAGCACCAGCTGATCCTCAGGATGCTTTCGCTTCTGGAGAAAAATGCGAACCTGACGGAAGCGGGCAAGTTCAACGATTACCAGTTCTACCTGGACGGCGTCGACTTCATCCGTAACTACGCCGACCGGTTCCATCACGCGAAGGAGGAGGATGTCCTCTTCGAGGCGCTGATCGAGAACGGCATGCCGCGGGCCAACAGCCCGGTGGCGGCGATGCTGACCGAGCATGACATGGGAAGGGCCTTCGTGAGGGAGATGGAGGAGGCCGCCACCCGCGCCCTTGACGGGGAACGGGGGCTGGAGCAGACCATCGTGGACGCCGCCCGGGGTTACCTCGAGCTGCTCAGGGAGCACATCTACAAGGAGGATAACATCCTCTATCCGCTGGCCGAGCGGCTGATGCCTGATGCACTCCGGGAGAGGATCGTCGCCGGGTACCGCGCCGCCGAGAAGAGGGCGGAAGCGGATCTCGAGGATCACTACCGGGAGGTGGTGGAAGGGTACGAGCAGAAGGCGGCAGCATAATCAGAACGGCAAATCCCCCCCTGTCCCCCCTTTAACAAGGGGGGGACCGCTGCGCCGGCGGACGGTTGAGGGGCGCGACGGGGGCTGAAATCCCCCCTGTCCCCCCTTCGCAAAGGGGGGGACCCGTGGCGGACGGCATCGGTTAGGCACTCGAAATGGGTTGGGGATGGAAAAGAAAAAAGGTAGCCTGACGGGCTACCTTTTCTTGTTTGGGTAACTGGGGGACTGGCTCCGTGAGGTGGCTGTCCCCTTTATCATATTAAGTGCACTGCAGGGTACGAGCAGAAGGCGGCAGCGTAACTAGTACGGCAAATCCCCCCTGTCCCCCCTTTAACAAGGGGGGGACGCACTGCGGCCGGTCCCTTTTCGTTACTCGAGGTTGTCTTCGATCCTGATGAAGTTGCTCTTGGCGCGGATGACGTCGAAGGAGTCGATCTCGGTCAGGGCGTGACGGATGTCTTCTTCGCGCGCCTCGTGGGTCATGATGACGATGGGAACGGTATCGCTGGAACGGGCGCTCTGCACCATGGATGCGATGCTGATGTTCCTCGCGCCGAGGGCGCCGGCGATCCGGGAAAGGACGCCGGGACGGTCAAGAGCCTGGAACCGGATGTAGTACTTGCTGACGATGTCCCCCATCGGTTTGATCGGGAGCTGGGCGACTTTTTCGTCGAGGTAGCCGAGCGGCGCGCAGCGGCGGGTGATCCCGGCGCTCAGGTTCCGGCAGAGATCGACGACGTCACCCACTACGGCACTGGCGGTGGCGTCCATTCCGGCGCCGCGGCCGTAGAACATCACCGGGCCGACGAAATCGCCGGTCAGGCGGATGGCGTTGAAGACTCCGTGGACGTCGGCCAGCGGGTAGTCGCTGGGGACCATGGTCGGATGGACGCGGGCCTCGATCTGGCCGCCGTCCCGCTTGCCGATGGCGAGGAGCTTGATCCGGTAGCCGAAGGTCTTGGCGAAATCGACGTCCTCGGAGGAGATGGAGGTGATCCCTTCGGAGTAGACGTCCTTCAGGTCGATCTTGGTGCCGAAGCAGAGCGACAAAAGGAGGCAAAGCTTATGGGCGGTGTCGACCCCTTCGATGTCGAAGGTGGGATCGGCTTCGGCATAGCCGAGCGCCTGGGCGGATTTCAGCACTTCGGCGAAGTCGGCGCCTTCCTGGGTCATGCGGGTCAGGATGTAGTTGCAGGTACCGTTCACGATGCCGAGCACGGTGGAGAAGCGGTTGGCGGCCATGTTCCCCTTGATGGCGGAGAGGACGGGAATCCCGCCACCGACCGCCGCCTCGAAGAGGACCTCGACGCCGTTGGCCTTGGCGGCCTGGTAAATCTCGTCGCCGTGGACGGCCAAAAGGGCCTTGTTGGCGGTGACCACGTGCTTGCCATGGGCGATGGCCTTGAGGGCGAAGGTACGGGCCGGCTCGTAGCCGCCGATCAGCTCGATGACCACGGAGATCTCGGGATCGGTGAGGATCTCGTCGGCGTTGCGGGTCAGGTGGATCCCCTCGGTGCTCACGCCACGGTTGGTGGTGATATCGAGGTCGGCGATGCTCTTCAGCAAGATGCGAGCCCCGGTCTTATCCTCGATGAGGGGGGCATTTTCCTTGAGAAGCTTGACGACTCCGGCGCCGATGGTGCCGAAGCCCAGCAGTCCTATCTTGATCTCTTTCATATTCCCTCTTCCCTCATAGCTTCATCTTAAGTATTTGAGAGTATCAGCCGTCCACACGGCATCCCCCCTCCCCTCGAGGGAGGGGGTGAGGGGGTGGGGGCGGGAACCTCTGGGCTACTCCTTGCCGGTGACGGTGGAGGCGATCTCGTCGAGGATGCCGTTCACGAAGGAGGCGGAATCCTCGGCGCCGAACTTCTTGGCCACCTCGATGGCCTCGTTCATGGTCACGTTCTTCGGGATGTCCGGGCGGTACAGGAGCTCGAAGACGGCCAGCCGGAGGATGTTGAGATCCACCCGGGCCATGCGCGTCATGCTCCAGTTCTTGGACTTCTCCGAGATGCGGGAGTCGATCTCCGGGAGGTGCGCCATCACGCCGTTGACCAGTTCGGAGGCGAAGGCGTACGCCTTGGAGTTGACCTCCAGGGTCGGCTCGTCACCCTCACTGAAGCTCTCGATGATCCTTTTCAGTGCCGAGGTGGCGTCGTGCAGCACCAGGTCCTTGGAATAGAGGGCCTGCAGCGCCAGCTCCCTTCCTTCTCTGCGGGTAGTCAATTTATTTCATCTCCCTGAACAAGCTGGCGGTCTCGATGACGGTCACCGCGGCGTCGAACCCTTTGTTGCCCGCCTTGGTGCCGGCCCTTTCGATGGCCTGCTCGATGGTGTCGGTGGTCAGCACGCCGAAGGCGACCGGGATGCCGGCGTCGAGCGAGACGTGGGCGATCCCCTTGGAGACCTCGGAGGCGACGTAGTCGAAGTGCGGCGTGGAGCCGCGGATGACGGCGCCCAGGCAGATCACGCCGTCGAACTCGCCCTTGGCGGCGAGCTTCTTGGCGGCCAGCGGGATCTCGAAGGCACCCGGAACGCGGACGACGGTGATGTCGGCATCGTTGGCGCCGTGGCGGATCAAGGCATCCAGGGCCCCTTCCAAAAGGCGCTCGCCGATGAAGCTGTTGAAGCGGCCGACGACGATGCCGAACTTGAGACCTTCGGCGTTAAGTTTTCCCTCGATGTACTTTGGCATGGTTAACCCCTGTCTCAGATGTTTTCCAGCAGATGCCCCATCTTATCGCGCTTGGTCTTCAGGTACTTCTCGTTGGCCTTGGAGGGAGGAATCTCGATGGGAACCCTCTCGACGATGTTGATCCCGTACCCCTGCAGGCCGACCAGCTTCTTCGGATTGTTGGTCATCAGGCGGATCTTCTTGACCCCCAGGTTGACCAGGATCTGGGCCCCGATCCCGTAATCGCGGAGGTCAGGCTTGAAGCCGAGGGCGATGTTGGCCTCGACGGTATCTTTCCCCTGGTCCTGGAGCGCGTAGGCTTTGAGCTTGTTGGTCAGGCCGATGCCGCGCCCTTCCTGCCTCATGTAGAGGATGACGCCGGTCCCCTCGTGCTCGATGGCCTTCATGGCGGCGTGGAGCTGGTCGGCGCAGTCGCAGCGGACGCTTCCGAAGACGTCGCCGGTCAGGCACTCGGAATGGACCCGGACCAGCACCGGCTGGTCTCCCTTGATGTCGCCCTTGACGAGCGCAAGGTGCTCCAGCTTGTCGATATCGTTCTCGAAGGCGACGGCGCGGAAGGATCCGTAGTGGCTCGGGAGGGCGACGTCGACGGAGCGGCGCACGAGCGATTCGTGCTTCATCCGGTAGGCGACCAGGTCCGCGATGGTGCAGACCTTGATGCCGTGCTCCTTGGCGAACTTCTTCAATTCCGGCATGCGGGACATGGTCCCGTCTTCGTTCATGATCTCGCAGATGACGCCGGAGGGCTCGAGGCCGGCCAGGCGGGCGAGATCGACCGATCCCTCGGTCTGGCCGGAGCGCACCAGGACGCCGCCGTTTTTTGCCCGGAGCGGGAAGATATGGCCGGGACGGGCGAGGTCTTCGGCCTTGGCGTCGGGGGCCACGGCGGTCAGGATGGTTTGGGCGCGGTCGGCCGCGGAAATGCCGGTGGTGACGCCGCTCTTGGCCTCGATGGAAACGGTGAAGGCGGTGCCGAAAGACGACGTGTTGGTCTGCACCATGGGCGGGAGGTCGAGGCGGTCGCAACGCTCCGTGGTCATGGTGAGACAGATAAGGCCGCGTCCGAAACGGGCCATGAAGTTGATGGCTTCGGGGGTGACGCACTGGGCCGCCATGGTCAGGTCGCCTTCGTTCTCGCGATCCTCATCGTCGACCAGGATGACCATCCTGCCGGCCCTGATCTCCTCGATGGCCTCCTCAATAGTTGCTACTGACATCTTTTAAACCCCTTTTACGGCTGGATCAAAAGAGAAATTTATCTCATAGGTAGCCGTTTTTTGCAAGCAGTTCGAGTGTGACTCCGCCCGGCTTCTCATCGCGAGCCGAGAGCAATCTCTCAAGATAGCGGCAGATAAGATCGGTCTCTATGTTGACCTGATCCCCCACCCTTTTGCCGAGGAGCGTTGTCTTGGCGGCGGTGTGGGGAATGATGTTGACGCTGAAGCTGTCGGAGGTAACCGTGTTGATCGTAAGGCTGATGCCGTCGATGGCGACCGACCCCTTGGGGGCGAGGTAGCGGCCGAACTCGGCGGGGAAGCGGAAGGTGAAGACGATGTTGCCGGCGACCTCGCGGCGCCCGGCGACGGTGGCCAGGCAGTCGACGTGGCCGGAGACCAGGTGGCCGTCCAGGCGGTCGGAGAGGCGCATGGCCCGCTCCAGGTTGAGCGGTGAGCCAGAGCCGAGGTCCTTGAAGGAAGTGCGGTCGATGGTCTCGGGGGAGACGTCGAAGGTGAGCGTGCCGCCACCCTTGCGGACCACGGTGAGGCAGGCGCCGTTGACGGCCACCGAGTCGCCGAGCTTGATCTCCTCCAGGGGGAGTCCGGTTTTGACGGTCAGGCTGCCGGAGGCGCCTTTACGCTCGATGGATACCAGCTCGCCTACATTTTCTATGAGACCTGTGAACATTTTCTACCTCAAAGCAAGTTAGCCACGGAGACACGGAGAAAATCGGAGAAGGCTTTTTAACTTCTAACTCTTGGGGGAAACCAAAGACAGATCTTACCTCACAATGTTCGGCTCCTCTGCCTTTGTACCTGTCTAACTCTCGTTTATCGAAGTTGCTTTCTCAGAAGCTCTCCGTGTCTCCGTGGCAAACGTTTCTCTTAGATTTACTCCGTATCTCCGCGGCTGACCGGTTTCCCTTCCACGACGAGATCGGCGCCGATCTTCCGGACGGTCATCTCTTCCAGCTTGATGGCGTCGCCCATGTGGGTCACTCCCTCGCCGGCGAAGAGGCCGTAACCGGCGCCGCCGACCAGCTTGGGGGCTACAAAGAGCATGCAGTGGTCGATCAGCCCCGCCCGCAGGGCGGCTCCGGCCAGATGGCTCCCCCCTTCCAGCAGAACCGACTGCACTCCCCGCTCGCCCAGCCTGACGAAGAGGTCGTCCAGATCCACCTGCCCTCCCTTTTCCCGGCAGTGCAGGATCTCGGCGCCCCGATCCTTAAGCGCCTTCAGTTTATCGAGGTCGCGGCTGCAGGTGG
Organism: Geomonas sp. Red32; assembly: GCF_023652955.1. Lineage (GTDB taxonomy): Bacteria > Desulfobacterota > Desulfuromonadia > Geobacterales > Geobacteraceae > Geomonas. The sequence continues at coordinate 17,256 of NZ_JAKLOY010000004.1, forward strand.
CGATAAGGGTCCCGGCTTTTGAGTCCAGCGCGAAAAGGGCGGCGTGCAGCGGTGTCCTCAGCCAGGAATCGACCACCACACGCAGGGGATCTTTCCCCCCGGGCACCCGGCAGGTAAGCTGCGGGTCGTCCTTGATGACGGTCCCCACCCCGACCATGATGGCATCCATCTTCCCGCGCAGCCGGTGCACCTCGCGGCGCGCGGCATCGGAGGTGATCCACTTGGAATCGCCGCTCGCGGTCGCGGTCTTGCCGTCCAGGGTCATGGCGCTTTTCAGCACCACGTACGGGCGCCTGGTCTGGATCCACTTCACGAAAGGGAGATTGATCTTGCGGCAGGCGTCTTCGAGGATCCCGGTCTCCACCTCGATCCCCGCCTCTTTGAGCATGGCGATGCCGCGCCCGGATACGAGCGGGTTGGGATCGACCATCCCCACGAAGACGCGGGCGACGTTGGCCTCGATCAGTGCTTTGGCGCAGGGAGGGGTCTTGCCGAAATGGGAGCAGGGCTCCAGGGTGACGTAGGCGTCGGCCCCGGCCGCCCGTTCGCCCGCTTCGCGGAGGGCGTGGACCTCGGCGTGGGGGGTGCCGGCCTTGCGGTGCCAGCCGGTTCCCACCACCTCGCCGCCGCGCACGATCACGCAGCCGACCGCGGGATTGGGAGAGGTCTTCCCCACCCCCTTCTTGGCCAGGGCCAAGGCGCGCCGCATCATGTTGTGGTGAAAGGTGGACATGGGCCGGATTATTTCTTCAGAAGATCCTGGAGCTCGTTCATGAACTCGTTGATGTCTTTAAAGGAGCGGTAGACGGAGGCGAAGCGGACGTAGGCCACCTGGTCGACCTTGTGCAGCTCGGACATCACCCACTCGCCCAGCTGGGTGCTCGGGATTTCCTTCTCCCCGCTCTCCTGAAGGGTGGTCTCCAGACGGTCCACCAGGCGCTCGATGGTCTCCACCGAGACCGGACGCTTCTCGCACGCCTTCTGGATCCCGGAGACGAGCTTCATCCGGTCGAACGCCTCGCGCCGTCCGTCGCGCTTGGTGACCAGCGGGAGAATCTCCTCCACCCTCTCGTGGGTGGTGAAGCGTTTGCCGCAGGACTCGCACTCGCGCCGGCGCCTGATGGTGGCGCCCCCCTTGTCGGGACGGGAATCGACGACTTTACTGTCGGCGAAGCCGCAGAACGGGCATTTCATTTCTCGGCCTCCTCGTACTTCTCAACCAGCACGCCGGACTGCTGGATCATCTGTTCGGCCAGCTGGTCGGGGTACCCGGTGAGGTAGACCACCCGTTTGATCCCGGCGTTGATGATCATCTTCGAACAGATGATGCAGGGCATGGTATTGCAGTAGAGGGTCGCCCCCTCGATGGAGGTGCCGTGCTTGGCGGCCTGGATGATGGCATTCTGCTCGGCGTGCAGGCCGCGGCAGAGCTCGTGACGCTCACCGGAGGGGATCCCGAGCTGCTCGCGGAGGCAGCCGACATCCAGGCAGTGGGCGGTCCCGGAGGGGGCGCCGTTGTATCCGGTGGCGAGGATATTCTTGTCTTTGACGATTACTGCGCCGACGTGACGCCTGAGGCAGGTGGATCGCTTGGACACCAGGCGAGTGATCTCGATGAAGTACTCATCCCAGGTAGGACGGGTCATAAAAGGCCCCTTTTGGTGTGAAATTTGCTCACTGTAGCCGATTCACGCGGGCCGGTCAAGCAGCGTCAGGCGCCGTTCCAAAAATGCTTGCCCCAGGAGTCGAAAGTAGTGTAGGAAGGATACCCCCCGGAGTCTTTGCCACGGAGAAAATCTGAGTAAAATCTGAGAAAGCTCAACTCCTGGCCACGGAGAAAATCTCTTGAGGGAAAGGCTAAGTCACAATTCCAGAAGCCTTTACACTTAAAAAGAATCTGTTTTCTCCGCTTTACTCCGTGTCTCCGTGGCTGAATTTCAGTTTTCTGTATTTCTCGGATGTTCCCTGTGTCTCCGTGGTTGATGATTTGCCTTTCTCAGATTTTCTCCGTGCCTCCGTGGCAGGAATTTTCCCCCAAGGAGTATAGAAGTTGATAACTGATCACCCGAACATTCTTTCTACCATCGTCGAAGAGAGCGGGCTTCCCCGGCAGGGGGTCCAGCAGACCATCGCGCTTTTGAACGAAGGGGGGACCGTCCCTTTCATCGCCCGCTACCGGAAGGAGCAGACCGGCGAACTGGACGAGGTGCAGATCCGCCTGATCGAGGACCTGCTTGCCTACCACCGCGAGCTCGAGGAGCGCAAGGTCACGGTGCTGAAAAGCATCGAGGAGCAGGGAAAACTGACCGGCGAGCTCAAGGCCCGTATCGTTTCCTGCCGTAAGAAGACGGAGCTCGAAGACCTCTACCTTCCCTACAAGCCGAAGCGCCGCACCAAGGCGACCATCGCGCGCGAGCGCGGGCTCGAGCCTTTGGCCGACCTGATCGCCGCCCAGGAGCCGGGCGCGGGCTCCCCCCGCGACCTCGCCCTCCCCTTCGTCAACGAGGAGCTCGGGGTACCGGACGCCGAGGCGGCCCTCGAGGGGGCGGGCCACATTCTCGCCGAGCGGCTGGCCGAGGACGCCGACCTCCGCGCCATGGTGCGCGAGCTGACCCGCGAACAGGGGATCTTCCACTCCAAGCTCTCCGGCGATACCGAGGACAAAGAGAAGAAGTACGAGATGTACTACGACTACCAGGAGCCGATGAAGTCGATGCCCTCCCACCGGATGCTGGCCATGCGGCGCGGCGAGAAGGAGACGGTGCTGAGGCTCATCCTTTTGGCCCCCGAGGAGGAGATCCTCGACCGGATGAGGCTTCGTGCCATCAAGGGGGCGAGCCCCTTCAGGGATCTCCTCGCCGCGGTCTGCTCGGATGCCTATCATCGCCTCATCGCCCCTTCCATCGAGGTGGAGCTCCGCCTGGAGGCCAAGACCCGGGCGGACGAGGCGGCCATCGCCGTCTTCGCGCAGAACCTCAGGAACCTCCTCTTGCTGCCGCCGGCCGGGAACCGGCGCGTGCTCGGGATCGACCCGGGCATGCGGACCGGCTGCAAGCTTGCCGCCCTGAGCGAGACCGGGCGCTTCCTCGAACACGCCACCATCTATCCCCACACCGGCGGCGCCAAGGCCGACGCGGCAGGAGGCGAGCTGGTGGCGATGGTGGAGCGCCACGACTGCCGGCTGATCGCGATCGGCAACGGCACCGGCGGGCGCGAGACCGAGATCTTCGTGCGCGACGCGCTTAAGAAGGCGGGGGTCAGGGCGGAGACGGTCATGGTCAACGAGGCGGGGGCCAGTATCTACTCCGCGTCGGAAATCGCCCGCGAGGAGTTCCCCGAGCTCGACCTCACCATCAGGGGCGCCATCTCCATCGGCAGAAGGCTCCAGGACCCGCTGGCGGAGCTGGTCAAGATCGATCCCAAGAGCATCGGGGTCGGCCAGTACCAGCACGACGTCAACCAGTCGCTTTTGAAGAAGGCACTGGACGCGGTGGTCGAGTCCTGCGTCAACTACGTCGGCGTCGATCTCAACAGCGCATCGTGGGCGCTCCTCTCCTATGTCGCCGGCCTCTCCGAAAACCAGGGGCGGGCCATCGTCCGCTACCGCGACGACAACGGCCCCTTCGCCAATCGCCAGGCGCTTCTCAAGGTCGCCCGCTTCGGCCCCAAGGCGTTCGAGCAGGCGGCGGGCTTTCTCAGGATCCGCGGCGGCAACCACCCGCTGGACAACAGCGCGGTCCATCCGGAGAAGTACGCCGTGGTGGAGCAGATGGCGGCCGACCTCGGGGTGAGCCTGGAGCAGCTGGTCGCGGACCCGTCGCTCTCGGCGGCCATCAAGCTGGAGCGCTACCTCACGGACGAAGTGGGGCTCCCCACCCTGCGGGACATCCTGGCCGAGCTGAAGAAGCCGGGGCGCGACCCGCGCGAGGAATTCAAGAGCGCCACCTTCCGGGACGACGTTTCCACCATCGAGGACCTGAAGGAGGGGATGATCCTGCAGGGGGTGGTGACCAACGTGGCCGCCTTCGGCGCCTTCGTCGACATCGGCGTCCACCAGGACGGCCTGGTCCACGTAAGCCAGCTCTGCCACAAATTCGTGAAGGATCCCAACGAGGCGGTCAAGGTGGGGGAGATCGTCAAGGTGAAGGTGCTGGCGGCAGACCCGCAGAGAAAGAGGATCTCCCTCTCCATCAAGCAGGCCGAGCCGGAGAAGGTGCAGAAAGGTGCCGAGCGGCCTCGGGATAACCGCGGGGAGCGGTCCGGTGACCAGCGCGGCGAGCGGCCGAAGGATACCCGGGGCGAGCGCCGTCCGGAGCCCTCCCAGAAGAAGCCCGCCGCCCCGGTGGACGAGAAGAGCGCCTGGGAGCGGGCCGGCTTCCGCGTGAAGAAGTAAGATTCGGCCGGCGCCGGAGCCCCCCCTCCCCTGGAGGGAGGGGGTTGGGGGGTGGGGGAAGTTTCCGCGGAGTACCGGAGGCCGGCCTCCCCCTCTCCCTGCCCCTCCCCCTCAAGGGGGGAGGGAACAGAGATGTTCCTTTCGCTGGAGGGGGCGCTTTCGCGGCTGCTAAAACAAGAAGAGGGGGAGCTTTCGGCTCCCCCTCTTCTTTCATTTTGGCTGTTGCGGCGGGACACCCCGCCTTTTTTATGCGGTCCGCAGCAGTTTGCGGCCGCTCTTGAAGACCACCTCGATCTTCCCGGCCTGGGTGGCGGCGACAAGGCCGATGCCGAAGGTCGGGTGGCTCACCAGGGTGTTGGACCGGAAGGTAGCGTTCATGCTGTAGGGAACCGCCTTGTCCGGGTCGTGCGGGGCGATCGCCTCTTCCCAGATCGCCTCGTCGGAGAGCACCGGAGTCTTGGTCCTTCCCGCGGTGGCCCTGGCCGGCTTGGCCGCGGTGGATCTGGTCACCGCCGCCTTCGGCTCCCTGGCCTCCTTCGCCTCCTTGGCCGGGCGATGGTTGTGCTCGCTGCCACAGGTGTTGCACTTCACCCTGACCACCAGGGTCCCCACCATGGCGACGATAGTGTGGTTCAAGAGCGCCTTGCACCGCGTACACTGCGAATCGATGTTATCTCCAGCCGATACTGCTCTTCTCTCCATTGGTCCTCCATGACCTCTTTGGGAAACAAAAAGGGTTTAACCGCATGGGTTAAACCCCCTTTTTCAGTATGGTCAAGGACGGTGGGCCGGTACCCTTCCGCCTCTCGTGTCATCTTTAGCACCGCTTTAATTCTCGACCGGCGCGCCTTTGAAATATAAGGGATTTAGCTCATCGATGCAAGCGAAAAGTGGCCGGGGATTGTCATCGGCAGCCATCCGGCGCCCGGCACCCTCCCCTTCCCGCCAGCTGCGGCGCGCCGCCGAAAAGGATCTGGCAGACGGTGGCCTCGGTGGCCAGCCCGAAGTAGATTCCCGCCAGCACGTCGCTTAAGAAATGATAGCTGGTCAACATGAGCGCCACCGCCAGCAAGGCGCAACCAGCCAGCGCCCAGCCGCGGCTCCACGGAAAGAAGCGGGCCGCCGCCGCCAGCAGCGCCGCCGCCACCAGCATGTGGCCGGAGGGAAACCCCACCCACCCTTCGTTGCCGCGAAACCAGTGGAAGGCGGCCGCCTCATGCCCCTCGAGCCAATCCCTGGTGGTGGTCCGGCCGAAGAACAACTTGAGCAGCTGCTTCATGGCGAAAGAGACCGGCGCCGTCCAGGCGGCCAGGTGGCACAGCCGGGTCAGCGAGTCGTCGATCCCTCTCCTGCGCCGGACGAGGTAGGCGATACCGGCCGCCGCGGTGACCGCCACCACCGAGGCGAGCAGCAAGTCCGGGAGGTCGGTGGTGCGCTTTTGCCACTCCTTGATCGAGAACAGGTTCCTCTTCACCCAGTGGGCCACCGGGAGGTCGAGAAAGGAGACGCAGAGGTACGTGAGCGGCCCGGCCACCAGGGTAATGCGGATCCATCTCTGCAGAAAGCGGCGATTGGTCAACGCTGACACTCCCGAGCGGGTGGTGAGGGAACTGACATACCTACCATACTTTGCCCACGAGTAAAAGCCGAAAGGAAAGGGAGGAAAATCGGACGGGAGGAAAAACGGCGCATCTTGGCGGGTTGGTGCCGGATCGGGAGTGATTGGCCGGGGCGGCACGCGGTGTGACATCCATGGCTGTACCTCCTGTGCGGATGGTATGCCCCCCTCCGGCCACCGGGACCGGAGGGGATCAGCTCAAGCATGAGATACCGGGGGAGGGTTGTCAAGGAAGGGGCCGGGAACTACTTCCCCTTCAGTTTGGACTTCTCCAGGTTGAACTGCAGCATGACGTAGGCGAAGTGAGCGTCCTCCCCCCCTCCTACCTGCCGGAAGTAGGGACCGGAGAAGAAGTGGTCGTAGGCGATGATCGCCGAGTAGTTGCCGGAGAAGGTGTAGGTCAGGGCGAGGTCGGTCTCCAGGCCGAGGTTGGTGCTTAAGCCGTCCTCGACGGCGGCGGCGGTAAAGTAGTGCCCGGTGGCGGAAAGGTTGAGCTCCTTGGTGACATCGATGCCGTAGCCCAGGGTGTACACCTGCAGGCCGCTGGCATGGTGACCGGCCACGTTGGCGCCGGAAAGGTCGGCGAAAAGGTTCATGTCGCCGATAATGCTCGTGTCGTTGGAGGGGTTATGGAACTCGTAGCGGCTAGATCCCCCCTCGGCCGCACCCTTGCTGCCGGTCCCCCCGGCGTACCCGCCCCAGAGCTTGTGGTGCATCCCGCCACCCTCGAATTCGCCGGTCAGGTCGAGATGGCCGCCGAAGGCGCTCACGCCGGTATTCGATCCGGTGGAGGGGTTTAATATCCTCCCGTTCTGGTACACCGGCTCGATCTCTACGGAGAGCGGTCCGAGCTTGGTGGTCCCCCGGATGCCGTAGCTGTTAACGGTCTGGCCGGGCGCTCCCGCCACCTCCTGGTAGTCCCGGAGGAAGTATCCCTCCAGAGCCTTCCCCTCCCCGAGGGTCCAGGTTCCGTAGGCGCCGGCGAGGTTCCCTTTCACCCCGTCGGACCACGGCGTCACGTAGCCGCCGCCCAAAAGGTCGAGGGAGAGGGTATCGGTAGGCTGGATGCGCAGCCGCCCGCCGTCGTAGGTGAGCCCGTTGAAAAAGGCGTCGGCGCCGAGCATGAAGCTGCTCCCGTAGACGAATTCCTGCCGCCCCCCCTTGAGGGAGAGGAGGTCACTCCCCGGAATCCTGGCCTCCAGGTACCCCTGGTAGAGCGCCAGTTGCCAATCGTCGTCCCTTCTCCCGGTGAAGCCGTAAAGCTGCCCCTCGACGTGAAGGTCGAGATAGTCGGTGGGATGCCAGAAGGCGTACGGCTTGGCGCGGTAGACGAAGCGCCCTTCGGAGTGCTCGGGAAGGTAGCTGAAGGCACCGAGGGCCAGGTTCCCCGCCCCCTCCCCCCTCACGAAACCGTTCACCCCGAAGCGGTAGAGAACCTCGGCCTTGGCCTCCGGAGTCTCGGTCGGGGGAGGTCCCGGCACCGAGGTGGGACCGGGAGAGTTCTCTCCGCCTGCCTCCGCCACCGAAACTGCCGGCGCCGGATTCTCAGCCCGCGCACTCCCCGCCGCCATCACCGACAACGCCACCGCTACCAGCACACGCCCAACCATCTACCCCTCCTCGTTCGCTCGCATCGTTCATACTGTTAATCGGCAGCGGCCGGGAAAATATGAGGATTTTCCGGCCGAAACCGCGGCTCGTTTCGCGAAATTGAAAATTGAAATCGTTTATAGGGTGCAGAAGGCGGATTGTCAACCATTTAATGAGGGAGCCTGTGAAAAAAAGATGCCGGATGAGCCCACCACGGGGGTGCCGTCGAATGGGATGAGTAAGGGAGAGATCACGGAAACGCGGGGCAGAGGGAGGGTATGGTCTCAACGGCGGGAGGGAGTGGAGCCGTAAAGAGTGGCTGAGGTGAGGGTCCGATCTGCACGGCGGGAGCGTGCGGAATGGGGAAGAGGGTTTCGGGCGGGGATCAGCGATCTTCCTGCAGCTTGGCGAGGCATCGAGAGATGGCCAGGAAAAGGGTGGCGTAATCGACCGGCTTGAACACGTAATGATCGATAGGTTTCTCTTCGCCCAAGGCTTCGACGAGCGCCCCCTTTCCGGTGTCGGCGGTGACCACGATGAACATGGTCTCGGGACTCATCTCACGTATCGCCCGGATCATCCAGGCTCCCCCCATGCCGGGCATGTTGAGGTCGGTGACCACGATCTGCGGCCGGCGCTCGGCGAAGAGCTCCACCCCTTCCCTGCCGTTGGCGGCGCTCAGGAAATCCACCGCGGGGAATTTCCTGCGCAGGATCGAGCAGAGAATCTCGCGGGTGTCCTGGTCGTCTTCGACAATCATGATTTCCACGCTTACACCTCGATCCTGAACTCGGCGCCGTCACCGTTGTTGCGTGCGGAGAGACGGCCACCCATGTTTTTTTCGATGATGGTCTTGGACATGAAGAGCCCCACCCCGGTCCCCAGTTGCGGCCCCTTGGTGGTGAAGTAGGGGTCGAAGATCTTGGCCATGATCTCGTCCGGAATCCCCCCGGCGTTATCGGCGATGGTGACCACGGTTCGCCCGTCCTGGGCGTCGAGGGTGATGACCACGCGGGGGTCGCGGATCCCCCGTTCCTTCACGGCATCTCTCGCATTGACCAGGATGTTCAAAAGGACCTGGGAGAACTCGTTGGGATAGCCGGACACCAGCGAATCCTGGTGGGCCACCACCTGGATATCGATCTGCTGCCCCTGCAGGGTCCCCTCCATGAGGGATAGGGTCTTGGAGACCTCCTCCCCCACCCTGAAAGTTATCTTATCCTTGTTCGGGTGGAAGAAATTTCTGAAATCGTCGATGGTCCGCGACATGTGCTGGATCACCTCCAGCGACTTGCGGGTGTTCTCCTCCAAAAAGAGCTGGTCGGTCTCGTCGAGAGTCAGAAAGAGAGTGGGCTTTTGCACCAGAAGCGAAAGGGAATTGAGCGGCTGGCGCCATTGGTGGGCGATGTTGCCGATCATCTCCCCCATGGCCGCCTGGCGGCTCTGCTGGATCAGCATCCGCTCCTGCCGGCGCAACTCCTCCAGGGTCCTGAGCTTTTCCGAGGTCTCCCGGTTGAGCTCCTCGATGCTGCGCGAAAGGCGCTGCTCGGCCAGGTCCCGCTCCTGAGCCCGTTTCTGCAACAGGTTGGAGGCCTGCACCAGGGCGTCGGCCACCTCGGCGGTCTCCCTGACGGTCTTGTCGGCGACCGGCCCGGCCACCTCGCCGGCTCCGATAGCGAGGGCAGGGGCGACGAGCGACTGGATATCGCCGGCGATGCGGTGGGCGATGGTAGTGGCAAGCAGGATTCCCACCAGCGAAAGGAGGGTGGCCCCCCCGGCGGCCAGGGCCATCCAGCGGTACATGTCGGCCATCACCTGCGACATCGGGACCCCGAAGGAAAGGGTCCATCCGGTCATGAGCGACCTGCTGAAGGCCACCAGCGCGGTCACCCCGGCCACGTTTTTCACCTCGCCGGTTCCGGTCTCCACCCCGGCTCTGGCCGCCCGGCGGAAATCGGCACCGGCCTTGGTCCCGACGAAGCGTTCCGGCTGCGAAGTCCTGGCCACGATGACGTTGTTGCGGTCGAGCACCGTGCAGTACCTGCCGTCCGGGAGCGACTGGTTTCGCAACAGAGCGGTCATCCTGTCGGACGGAAACGCGAGCGAGAGGTCGTACCGGACGCTTCCGTTGACGAAGACCGGGACGTCGATGGCGATCATCGGGCGCTTGGTGACGGCCCCGAAGAAGAGATTGCTGATGACGGGGCGGCCGGTGGAGAAGATGGCCTTGACCAGTTCGTGGTTGGCGCGCTTGGGAAGGGGAGTGCCGAAGGGGCGAAACGAGTTGACCAGCTGCTGGCCGGAGCTGTCCGCGACGATGATGTCGCAGCCGGGATAGGCCTGGAGCAGTTCGTGGGTCTGGCGGTGGATGTCGGCGAAGTCTCCCTTGGCAAAGGAGGGAGAGGTGGCCAGGGCGAGGAGGGCGGATTGCATGGTGGCGAGCTCGCGGTCCACCACCATCCCCATGATGCGGGCGGTGGAAAGCATCGACCGGTGGAGCCCCTCCACCTTGCTCGTGTACGCGTACCATACCAGCACGCCCGAGATCAACCAGACCGGCAAAACGCAAGCCAGCACCAGGCAGGTCAGTTGAAACCGGATGGTGGTGCGTTTTCTGGCACTCGGCATGGGACCCCTCGCCGCTGCGTCGGCCTTTAAGGGAATAGCGCGGGACGACCGGAAAGGTCACTCCACGGCAACGGGCGGCTCAAAGCTGGTACGTGCATACGAAACCACGAAACGAGATTTCCACAATATAGAACAACTCCCAGGTTGTCAAGAAAGGGGCCGGTCTCAATGATTCTCGTAAGGCGCCTCAAAAGGGGACCCACGGGAGGAAGAAGAGAACGGAGGGGGGAGTTTCTATAAAAGAGGAATTTTCCCACTGGATGTTGTAGTATCGGCTCCCGTCAAATCCAATTACGAGGCTCCCATGACAGGTTCTCCATACATCTCGGTAGTGATGCCGGTGCGAAACGAAGAGCGTTATCTCGAGGCGGCGCTGGACTCCCTTTTCCGGCAGACGGTCGATGACTGGGAGCTGATAGCGGTCGACGACGGCTCGACCGACCGTACCGGCGCCATTCTGGAAGCGGCCGCCCACCGCGATCCGCGGGTGCGTCCCCTGCGGCGCGAAGGGGGCGGGCTGGTCGCGGCCCTCAACGCGGGGATGGCCCTTTGCCGGGGGGAGCTGGTGGCACGGATGGACGGCGACGACATCTCCCATCCCCGCCGGTTCGAGCGGCAGGCCGCCCACTTGGAGGCGCATCCCGAGACAGGCCTGGTGGCGGCCGAGTTCCGGCACTTCCCGCGCCATTCACTCAGAAGGGGAATGGCCGACTACGAGAGGTGGCAAAACGGACTTTCCAGCCACGAGCTCATCCTGCGGGACCTCTTCGTGGAGTCCCCCTTCGTCCACCCGGGGGTCATGCTGCGCCGAAGCCTTCTCGAACGGGCGGGGGGGTACCGCGACCTGGGGTGGGCGGAGGATTACGACCTTTGGCTGCGGCTGGCGGCCCAGGGGGTGAGATTCGCCCGGCTCCCCGGTCCACTCATCTTCTGGCGCGACCACCCGGAGCGGGCCACCCGGACCATGGACGACTACGCCGCCCACGCCATGCGGGCCTGCAAGCTCCACCACCTGAGGCGGGGCTTTCTGGCCGGCGCCGGGGAAGTGGTGCTGGCCGGGGCGGGACGGGAGGCGCGGGCCTGGCAACGGCTCCTCGACGCCGAGGGGATCCGGGTCGGCCATTGGCTGGACATCGATCCCAAAAAGCTCGGGAGGACACTGCACGGAGCGCCGGTGATCCGGCCGCAGGAGCTGGAGCTTGCCGGAAGGAAGATGCTCTGCGCCATCGGCCTGAGAGGGGCACGCGAAGCGTTCCGCGGCACCGCCCAAGGGATCGGCTGGAAGGAAGGGGTGGACTTCGTCTGCGTGGCCTAACTCCGGCCGCCCAAGGTAAACGGGAAGGGATCCGATCGAGGCGGCGCCGAACATGTAGGCGTTGGTGTTCCCGGAGGTCCCGACGAAGAACATCATGCTCTTGTCGGGGGTGAGGAACCCGTGGAAGTTCGGGGAGCCCGGCACGCTCACCGCCCCGTTGGAGGCCACGTCGAAGTAGACACCGGTGGAGGGGGGACCGTAGAGTTTCTGTGTCAATTACAATAGTGGGCACATCATGGGATTCTTTGTAGACAATTAACGGCAGGAGCGATTCAGATGGAAGGGAAATTGAGTCGTTGCCTGGCGGCTGTAGTTCTCATGCGAAATTTTTAAATATTTCTCTAGCAATGATCAATCGCTGAATCTCGCTGGTACCTTCATAGATGGTGGTGACTCGAACATCGCGCGCGTAGCGATCGACAGGAAAATCTCCCACTACACCGTAGCCGCCGAGGATCTGGACGGCCTGGTAACAGGCGCGGTTGGCCGCCTCGGAGGCGAAGAGCTTGGCCATCGAGGCCTCCTTGGCGTAGGGAAGCCCCTTCTCCTTCCGGAAGGCGGCGCTCATCAGGAGCAGGCGGGCCGCCTCCAGTTCGGTGTAGGCGTCGGCGATCTTGAAGCGGGTGGCCTGGAAGTCGGAGATGGGGCGGCCGAACTGGACCCGCTCGGTGCTGTAGCGGGTGGCGAAATCCATGGCGGCGAGCCCCACCCCGAGGGCGAGCGATCCGATCCCGATCCTTCCGCCGGTGAGCTCACCGGTTGCTAGCCGGTAGCCGTCGTTGAGCCCTCCCAACAGGGCCTCCTTGGGGACCCGGCACCGGTCCAGGATCACTTCGCAGGTCGCCGATCCTCGCTGCCCGGACTTCTCTTCCTTCTTCCCGACGGAGAGGCCGGGAGTCCCCGCCTCGACGAGGAAGCAGCTGATCCCCTTCCCTCTGGGCGCCTCGCGGCCGGTCACCGCGAAGACCAGGAAGAGTCCGGCGTAGGGAGCGCTGGTGATGAAGAGCTTGGAACCGTCGAGGAGCCACGAGTCCCCCTCGTCCACCGCTAAGGTGGTCATCCCCGCCGGGTCCGATCCCGCCCCCGCCTCGGTGAGCGCGAAACTCGCCGCCGCGTACTCCCCGGAGCAGATGCGGGGGAGATAGGTCTCCTTCTGTTGCTGCGAGCCGGCCGCCTGGATCGCCTCGGCCACCATGTTGTTGACCGAGACCGTCACCGCCGTCGACGCGCAGGCGCGGGCGAGCTCGGTGACGGCCACGCTGAAGGCAACCGCCCCCGCCTCGGCACCGCCGTACCCGGCACTGACGCCGAGCCCCATGAACCCCAGGCGCGCCAGCTTCCCGAGGTTTTCCAGGAAGGCGGGGAGCTCCTCCTCGCGGTCCAGCCGGGCGGCCAGCGGCTCCAGCTCGTTACGGGCGAAGTCGCGGGCGAGGTCACGGATCAGCTTCTGCTCCTCGGTCAGTTCCAGCTGCATGGTTCAACCTCCGGGATTGACCTCATCGCTCGGTCAGTTCCAGCTGCATGGTTCAACCTTTGGGATTAACCTCATCCGACGGGGGGCTGGCGATCTCCCCCTCCTGGGGCGCGGCTCCTTCCGGCACGGTGTAGCCGACCGGGCCACCCGGGGCGAAAAGGAGACGGGTGTCGAGCCTCTCCGCCACCACCTCGGCCAGGTCCCGGGCGGCGAGCTTCCCTTCGCACCCCCCGGTCTTGATCCCGTCCTCGAACATGGTGAGGCAGAAGGGGCAGCTCGATACCAGAAGCGGCGCCCCGGTCTCCTCGGCCATCTTCACCCGCTTCACGTTGATCCGGCTCCCGAGCTTCTCCTCGGCGAGGATGCGCCCTCCCCCCGCGCCGCAGCAGAAACTCTCCATCCCGCTGGCTGACATCTCGTTGATGCGCCCCCCTACCGCATGCAGGACGTTCCTCGGCTGGTCGATTATCCCGCGGTAGCGCCCGAGGTAGCAGGAGTCGTGGTAGGTGTAATCGAACTGCTGCGGATTGAGGAGTACCTTCTGCTCCGCGATCAGCCGTTCGATAAAGACGCTGTGATGTTCGACCTCCGCCTGGAGCCCCAGGTCGCGGTAGTCCCTGGCGAGGGTATTGAGGCAGTGGGGGCAGGTGGTGACGATCCTGGTAATGCCGTATCCCTTGATCAGCTCGATGTTCTCCCGCGCCGTTTCCTGGTAGAGGTACTCGTTGCCGAGCTTTCGAAGCGGCTCCCCGCAGCACTTCTCCTCCTTGCCGAGGATCCCGACCCGGATCCCGGCCTCCTGGCATATCTTGAGGAAGCTTCGGGCGACCTGGCGGTTACGCTGGTCGAACGAGGCGTAGCAGCCGACGAAGTAGAGGACGTCCACCGGCTCCCCATCGGCCCGCTCGCTCAAAACGGTGGCCCCGAGCCCCTCCGCCCAATCGCCGCGGGAGGCGAAGGCCATGCCGAAGGGATTGCCATTCACCTCCAGGTGGTTCACGGCGGTCATCACCTCGTCCCCGGGGAATTCTCCCTGCATGAGGACCAGGTTGCGCCGCATCTCGATGATCTTATTGACGTGCTCGATCTCGGCCGGGCAGATCTCCTGGCAGGCGCGGCAGGTCGTGCAGGACCAGAGAACGTCGCGGCTGACCGTGTCGATCAGGCTCGCCTCCGGGGAATGGAAGGAGGTGTCGCCGATCTGGTGAATGAGCTTCATGGGAGAGAGCGGCTTCTCCGTGTTCCAGGCCGGACAGCGGTCCTGGCAGCGCTTGCAGCTCGTGCAGGCGTCGGCGTCGAAGATGTCCTTCCAGGTGAGGTCCGCGACCTTCTCTACCCCGAACTGCTCCACCCCTTCCGCCTCCAGGTCGATGGTATCGATGCTCCCCTTCTCCCTGAGGTCGGTGAAGAGGTAGTTGGCGGGAGTGGTGAAGAGGTGGCGGAACTTGGTCCAGGGGATGGAGACGATGAAGCCCGAAACCAGCAGGAGGTGGATCCACCAGTTGATCCGGTGCAGCTCCCGTAAGGATGCCTCGTCCAGCCCCGAGAGGAGGTGGGCCACCCCCAGGCCGACCGGGGAGAAACGGGCGAGCGCGGGGTTGGCAACCACCTCGGTCACCGCCATCCGCGCTCCTTCCTCGACAAACCCGGTCAGGATGATGACGGCAAGGAGGCCGTGCATGAGGAAGTCGTCGCGGGTGGTTTCGAGGCCGGGGGGGCGCTTAACGAAGCGGCGGGAGGCGAGCACCGCCAGGCAGGCGAAGGCGGCCACGCCGGCGATGTCCAGGATGAGCGAGTAGAGCTTGTAGAAGACCCCCTTCAGGAAGGCGACGCCGAAGAGGGGGACCGAGAAGTCCACCTGCAGCATGATGAGCAGGGTCCCGATGAAGAGGAGGAGAAATCCCCAGAAGAAGATGGCGTGGGCGGTCCCGGGGGCGCTATGGGCCAGCACCTTTCCCTGGCCGAAGAGCTTGGCCAGCGTAAGCTCGATGCGGGTCGCGAGGCGGTCGAGGCGGTCGAGCGCCTTTCCCTGCCGGTAGGTCTTGATGCGGACCCAGAATCCGTAGCAAAAAAGGGCCGCGGCGATGGTGGTGACGATGTACATCGGGAGCACCACGAGGTGCCCCACGTTCCAGTAGATCTCTCTGGTGGCTTCCATAAAGCGGGCTCCGGGAGGTTATCGGGAAAGAAGCATCCGGGATATCACTACCCGCTGCACTTCGTTGGTCCCTTCGTAGATTTCGGTGATCTTGGCGTCGCGGTACATCCGCTCCACCTCGTAGTCGGCGATGTATCCGTAACCGCCGTGGATCTGGATGGCTTCCTTGGTGACGTAGGTGGCCGCCTCGGAGGCGAGCATCTTCGAGAGTGCAGACTCCATCGTGTAGTTGCGGTGGTTGTCCTTGAGCCAGGCCGCCTTGTAGGTCATCATCTTGGCGGTCTCGATGCGGGCGTACATGTCGGCCAGCTTGAACTGGATGGCCTGCAACTCGGAGATGGGGTGGCCGAACTGCTTGCGGACCTTGGAATAGGAGAGCGCCCGCTCGAAGGCCCCCTCGGCGATCCCCAGGGCCTGGGCGGCGATCCCGATCCGGCCGCCGTTGAGGGTGTCCATGGCGATATTGAAGCCGTGCCCCTCCTCGCCCAGGAGGTTCTCGGCCGGGACCCGCAGCTCGTCGAAGGCGAAGGCGGTCGTGTAGCTCCCCCGGATGCCGAGTTTCTTCTCGTTACGGAGGATCTCCACCCCGGGCGAGCCGAGGTCGACGATGAAGGCGGATACCCCCTTGTGCTTAAGGGATCTGTCGTGGGTGGCGAAGAGGACGCCGGTCCCGCGGTACCCGCCGTTGGTGATGAATATCTTGGATCCATTGATGACGAAATGATCGCCGTCGCGCCGGTAGGACGTCGAGATGGCACCGGCGTCGGAACCGGCATCCGGCTCGGTCAGCAGGAAGCAGCCGATCACCTTCCCGCTGCAGAGATCCGGAAGCCACTTCCTTTGCTGCTCCTCGCTGCCGAAGGTGGCAATGGGGCCGCAGGCGAGCGAGGTATGGGCCGAGATGAGGACGCCGCTCGATCCGCAAGCCTTGGAGACCTCCTCCACCACGATGACGTAGGAGAGCATGTCGAGCCCCGCCCCGCCGTACTCGTCCGGAAGGTAGCTCCCGAGCAGCCCCAGGTCCCCCATCTTGGCGACCAGCTCGTCCGGGATCATGTGCTCCTCGTCGATGCGGACCGCGACCGGCTTGATCTCCCGATTGACGAAGTCACGGACGGAATCCTGCAACACCCGGTGATCCTGCCCCAGTTCGAAATCCATCCGCACCTCCTTCCCTGTGGACGTTCCCGCGTCTCTTGAAAACGAAATACCCAAAGGTTCTTCGAAAAATTCCGAGGCAAATCCCCCTAAATCCCCCTTTGACAAGGGGGACTTTTACATCTCCCCCGAAATTTTCCGATGGCCTTTTTCAAAGGGGGGAACGTGATCTCTATTTGCCCAGGAATGCCGCCTTGCGCTTCTCGACGAAGGCCGTCATCCCTTCCTTCTGGTCCTCGGTCGCGAAGAGGACGCCGAAGAGCGACGCTTCATAGCGGAAGCCGTCCTCCTTGCCCATGTTGAGCCCGTTGACGATGGCGTTCTTGGCGTAGCCGACCCCGAGCGGGCTCCTCTTTGCCACCTCCCGGGCCAGCTCCAGGACCCTCGCCCCCAACTCCGCCTGAGAGCATACCTCGTTCACCACCCCCCAGGCCAGCGCCTTCTCGGCGGAGATCATCCGCCCGGAGTAGACGAGCTCCTTGGCCCGCGCCGGCCCGATCAGCCGGGCGAGGTTCTGCGTCCCCCCGAAACCGGGCATGATCCCCAGCGTTACCTCAGGGAATCCCACCTTCGCGTTTTCCGATGCGTAGATGAAGTCGCAGGCGAGCGCGAGCTCGAGCCCGCCCCCCAGCGCATACCCGTTGACCGCGGCGATGACCGGCTTGCTCATCCGCTCGATGAACAGCATCAGCCGCTGCCCCTTGAGCCCGAACTGGTGGGCCTGGTAGGCGGTCATCTCGGCCATCTCCTTGATGTCGGCTCCCGCCACGAACGCCTTTTCCCCCGCACCGGTCACGATCACCACCTGCACCGACTGATCCTGCTCCAGCTCGTAGAAGACACATTCGAGCTCCGCGAGCACCTCGGCGTTGAGCGCGTTGAGACTGGTTGGGCGGTTGACGGTGACCTGGGCGATCCCGTCGGCGATCTCGGCCAGCACGTATTTCTCTTCCATGGAACCTCCTGTTGCCACCTACGGGTGGTCGTAGTCGTAAAAACCTTTGCCGCATTTCCTCCCCAGGTAACCGGCATGCACCATGTTCACCAGCAGGGGACAGGGGCGGTACTTGGGATCTTTGAATCCGTCATAGAGGACGTTGCAGATGGCGAGCACGGTGTCGAGTCCGATGAAGTCGGCAAGGGTCAGCGGCCCCATCGGCTGGTTGGTCCCGAGCTTCATCCCCTTGTCGATATCCTCCGCCGAAGCGATCCCCTCGTAGAGGGCGAAGACCGCCTCGTTGATCATGGGGATCAGCACGCGGTTGACGATGAAGCCGGGATAGTCCCTGGCGACCGCCACCTCCTTGCCGAGCTTGGCGGCCAGCGCGCTCACCGCGGAGAAGGTCTCCTCGCTGGTCGCCAGGCCGCGGATGACCTCCACCAGCTGCATGACCGGCACCGGATTCATGAAGTGCATCCCGATCACGCGGTCCGGCCGGGTGGTGACCGCGGCGATGCTGGTGATGGAGATCGAGGAGGTGTTGGAGGCGAGGATGGCGTCCTTGCGGGTCACCTGGTCCAAACGGCGGAAGAGCTCGAACTTGAGCGCCTCGTTCTCGGTGGCGGCCTCCACGACCAGGCCGCAGGCGGAAAAAGCCGCCATATCCTCCGCGATGGCGATCCGCCCGATGATCTCGTCGATCCCGGCGCCTAAATCGATCCCCTTCTTCGCCTGCCGCTCCAGATTTTGGGCGATGGACTTGAGCGCCTTGTGGAGCTGCGCATGGGAGATGTCGTGCAGCAGCACCTGGTGGCCGGTCTGGGCCATGACGTGCGCGATCCCGCTCCCCATCTGCCCTGCACCCAAAATACCGACGGTGGTGACCATGATCCCTCCTAAAAACCTCGAACGCGGATTATCATCCCTCCCCTTCAGAAGGGCCAGGGTGAGGACGGGTGAAATCAGACCCTCTCGAAGATGACCGCGACGGCCTCGCCCCCGCCGATGCAGAGGGTGGCCAGCCCGTAGCGGGCCTTCCTGCGCTGGAGTTCCCGGACCACGGTGGCCGCGAGCCTTGCGCCGCTGGCGCCGAGGGGATGGCCGATGGCGCAGGCCCCGCCGTTGACGTTCACCTTCTCCGGATCGAGATCGAGCGCCTTGATCGCCATCAGGGTGACGGCGGCGAAGGCCTCGTTGATCTCGAAGAGATCGATATCGGCCACCTTGATGCCGGCCCGGCTGACGGCACGTTCGATGGCCCCGGCGGGAGCATCGGTGTACTGCGCGGGGGGAAGGCTGTAGGTCGCATAGGCCACCAGCCGCGCCATGGGGGTGAGGTTGTTCTCCTTTATCGCCTCCTCCCCCGCCAAAAGCGTGAAGGCGGCGCCGTCGTTGATGGTCGAGGCGTTGGCGGCGGTGATGGTGCCAGCCGTGCTGAAGACCGGCCGAAGGGACGCGATCCGGTCGAAGTCGACCTTGAACGGCTCCTCGTCGGTGCCGACCGTCACCTCGCCCCCCTTCCCCTTCTTGACCACCGGGACCAGTTCGCCGGCGAAGATCCCCTCCCGGTTGGCCTCCTGGGCACGGCGGTAGGAGCGGAGGGCCCAGGCATCCTGCTCTTCGCGTGAAATCCCGTGGCGCGTTACCGCGTCCTCCGCGAGCTCGCCCATGTGGCGGCCGGAAAAGGGATCCTGCAGGCCGTCGTAGATCATCAGGTCGAGGAGATCCCCGTGTCCCATCCGGTAGCCGTAGCGCGCCTTCTTGAGCGCAAAGGGTGCCATCGACATGCTTTCCATGCCACCGGCCACGGCCAGGGAGGAATCTCCCAGCATGATGGATCCGGCCCCCAGCATGATCGCCTTCAGGCCGCTCCCGCAGACCTTGTTGATGGTCATGGCGTGGGTGGCATCGGGGATTCCCGCCCCCCGCATCGCCTGCCGGGCCGGTGCCTGACCGGTCCCCCCTGAGAGCACCTGTCCGGCAATCACCTCGTCGATGCGGGCGGGGTCGACGCCGCTTTTCTCCAGCAGCGATTTCATCACGGTGGCGGCCAGTTGGGGTGCCTCGATATCCGAGAGAGCGCCGCCAAAAGAACCGAACGGGGTTCTGAGCGCTTCAATGACGAAAACGTCGTTCATGGCTGACTCCTTGAATGTCCCCCCTCCCCTGGAGGGAGGGGGCGAGGGGGTGGGGAAGGTCTCTACGGAGTACCGAAGCCGGCCTCCCCCCCACCCTAACCCTCCCCCTCAAGCGGGGAGGGAACGTGCACCTCTCCCGGTCGGGACGGACGGTGAGCCGTGGGCGTACCCAACGGGGAGGCGGACCGGCTAAATAATCGAGTGATGCTCCACGATGGATTGGTAGCTCCGGTGGGCGGCCAGGTAGCGGGCATCCTCGGCATAGGTAGACGGATAGATGGCCGGGACCGGACGATGCACGAGCTCCGGGTCGACGTTCACGAAAGTGAAGAGGCACTGGTTGGAAAGGGCCTTGGTGCTCCGGTCGCGGCTGATACGTTCGATCCCCGCCTCGACACAGATGAAGCTCCCGTTGCTGTAGACCACGCGGGAGGTGTAGTGGAGCTTGTCCCCCAGACGAACCGGGTGGAAGAAATTGATCCGGTTGACCGCCGCGATGATGGCCCGGTCGGGCGCCACCAGTTCCGAACAGATGGAGGAGAGCTCGTAGGCGCGCCGGACCAGGTAGCCGCCGAAGATCTTCTGCGGAACGTTCTCCTGCTCCGGATACATCCGCTCCCACGCGTCGGTCTCAAGCTTCCCGGCCAAAAGCCCGTCGAAGCCCGGCACCTCCTGGGCACGGTGCAGGGCAGCCAGCATGGTGTATTCGTCGCGCGACGGCGGCTCGGCCAAAAGCGCCTGCTGGTGCCGGTAATCTTCGCGGGCGGCCAGCGCCTTGTCGGCACGGGCCTTTTCGATCTCGTCGCAGTATTCGAGGGGGGGAAGCACGAGGCTCACCGCTTCGTCGCCGACGCCTGAGCGGGCGACCATGGTGAAATAGCAGGAGGCGATGTGATTGGTGGGATCGCCGGGCTGTTCGACACGGATGCCGATCTCCAGCGAACTTTTCCCGACGTGGTTGATGCGTGCGTGGAAGGCGATGTCCCGGGTGACGTCCGCCGCGTGGCGGATGAAGATGTTGTCGATGGCGGCGGTGACCACCCGGGCGTCGGGATAGCTCCGGCGCACGTAGTCGAGGGCGGTCTTCTCGGCCACCAGGTCGAGGATCTCGAGCAACAGCCCGAAACGGATGTTCCCTTTCAGCTGGTCGGCCAGCACCATGTACCGCCGGCGCAAATCCGGGTCGCTTAAGGAAAGTGTCTCGTAATACGAAGTTTCATTGGGTCGCATGCCGCAGGCTCCTGGAGTATAGGGTGAGGTGGTGCCTGTCTATTGTAACCGCTTAGCGTCAGTTCGCTACCAAATTCATAAGTGATAACCGCCATCTCCCCCAATGAGGAGCTAGCGGAGGGTGGGCGACGGCACGTAGCCGAACTTCATCGACAGGATCTCGGCACTCTTACGCAAGGACGGGATGATCTCCTCCTCCAGCCGCTCTCCCAGCAGGCGGAACGAGGGCCCGAGCATCATCACCGCGCCTACCACCTTGCCGGCGTAATCCTTTACCGCCACCGCCACCGTGATGAGCCCCTCCCCCATCCCGGAGATATCGACCGCGACCCCCTTCTCCCTGATCTCCTGGAGCTCCCGGTGAAGGGTCTCCAGGTCGGGATACCGCCCGCGCCCCCCTCGCCACTTCTTGGCGATCTTCTCCAGGAGATCCCAGGAATCGATGGCCCTCATGACCTTCCCGGCTGCGTTGGAGAAAAAGGGGAAGCGCTTGCCGACGAAGGCCTCCGCCCTCACCGTCTGCCCCGAGTCGACCATGTCGATCAAGACGACGTCCTCCCCCTTGAGGATGGCCATGTAGACCGCCTCGTTATGCCGGTGGGCCAGGGCCTCCAGCACCGGGTGGGCGTCCTCGATGATGGTGACGTAGAGATCGTCCTCGGGAGAGGGCAGGACCGTTTCCACCAGCGCCCCGGCATACCGCAGATTCCGCGCCCCGTCGAGGAATTTCTGGCCGAAACGCCTCGCCTGCCCGGGCCCGTAGCGCCCGTCCGGGAGTGCGCACTCGACCAGCCCCTGCTCCTCGAGCACCGCCAGAAAGCGCGACGTCTTGTATCGGCTGAGTCCCGCCTTGCGGGCCAGCGCCGAGATCGAGCAGGAATCCCCTTCCGCCGCCAGGATCTCCAGGAGCTCGAACCCCTTTTGAAGGCCATCCACCAGTACCGGTTTCTTGCCCCGTTTCCTCTTTTCCGCCTGCGCATGCTGTTCCGTCTGCCGATCCATCTGACCCTCATATCCAGCATCCCGGCTGGAGCGACGTGTACCATGAGCCAAAAGCGTCGAGCGTCCGACCTCACCAAACCATCAGCGGCTAAAACAGTTGTTTAGTATTTAGCAATGCGGTCACATACTCCCTCCGGCATGCCCCTGGCCCGCCCGCCGAGAGGAAACATCGCGTGGCATCGCGAAAATTTTTCCGGCGTCAGAGAGAACAGGTAACCGTTCTTCCCCGCGAAGAGGAGCAAAATGATTACACGGATGGCGTATGGTGAGAAAAATACTGGTTGCCCTGCAACATGTCAAGGTAAAATAAAACATTATTTTACGATTTTATAATCGTTGAACGGTACAGGCGGCAATTTCGGAAGGCGGAGAGGATGAGGCGGCAGCAGGTCAGGATTGTGCAGGGCTAACTGGTCCAGGAAAACCCGTCGAAAAGTCGATCTGGTGGATGAAAAAGCAGATCTGGTCGAGGGGAAGGCGGAGCTGGCCGAGGGAAGGATGGCCGGTGTGAAGGAAGCGGGGTCCGGCCGGACAAGATTTCGGCGAGCCAGGCGGGAAGGTTATGACGTGGCAGGGGGATCGGGAAAACTGAAGAGGAAGGTGGCGCCGACCCCGACCTCCCCTTGCGCGCGGATGACGCCGGCATGGCGGTCGACGATCCTTTGGGCCGTGCCGAGGCCGATACCGATCCCGGGGAAGTGGGTGGCTGAGGAGGAGCGCTGGAACGGCTTAAAGATGATCTCCGCCTCCTGCTGGTCGAACCCGATCCCGTTGTCGCCCACGAAGAACCAGCGCTTCCCCTCCTCCTCGCGGCAGCCGAAACGGACCTCGGGATGCTCCTTCTGGGATGCGTACTTCCAGGCGTTACCGAGCAGGTTCTCAAGGAGAATCCTGGTGAGGGAGGGATCGCACCACGCGGTGAGCCCCTCCTCGCAGGAAAAGGCCACCGGGGTCTCCAGGTTTCGCTGGGCCAGCTCCAGGGCAATCGTCTGGGCCAGCTCGCTGAGATCGACCTCCTGGTACTTGAGGTCCGACTTGGTGATCCTGGACAACACCAGCATCGACTCGATCAGCGCCTCCATCTTCTCGCAGCTGTTGAGGATGGTCTCCACCAGGGTGTTCCCAATTTCGTCGAACTGGGGCCGGTAAAGGTCGTCGAGGGTCTGGGCGGCGGAATACATGGCGGTCAGCGGCGATCTCAGGTCGTGGGAGAGAGAGTAGCTGAAGGATTCGAGGTCCCGGTTGGCGGCCTGCAGGATCTGCGACTTGTGGACCAGCCGTGCGTTAAGCCGCATGATGTCGGCCTCGGCCCGCTTCCGCTCGCTGGTATCCCGCACGACGCAGATGATGCCGCCGTCGTCGAGCATGGTGAGCGAGACTTCCTGGGGGAAGGAGCTGCCGTCCCTGTGTTTCCCGGTCGCCTCGCCGCGCCATCCGCGGGAGCGGGAAAACCCTTCGTAGATCAGCGGCTCCAACCGCTGGCGCTCCTCGACGGAGTAGAGGTCTTGCCAGCCTTTGCCGACCAGCTCGTCCGCGGAGTCGTACCCGTAGATGTTGGCGTGGGCGCGGTTGAGATAGGTATAAAGGCCGGACGAGTCGAGGATGGCGATACCGTCGAGTGAGCTTTCGATCGCCGCCAATCGCTTGGCGAGCAGTTCTTCCGCACGCCGGTGCTCGGTGATGTCCCGCACCGACTCGACGCCGCCGACGATGGCACCTGAGGAGTCCCGGAGGGGAGCGGTAAGGAACTCGAAGCACCGGTCCTGGCCATGCACGGTATTCTGCCGCACGAGCTTGTGCAACTGGCCGTCCTTGAAGGACTGCACCAGCGCGCAGTCGGGACAGGGCGAGGTCCGGTCATGGTAGGCCGCATAGCAGTACTCCCCGCTATGCTCTCCCATGGCGGCCACGGAGGAGGGGTTCTGGTAGATGATCTTCAGGTCGACGGTCTGCAGGGTCACCGCGTCGGGGATGCCTGCCAGCAGTCCCGCGAAGCGGTTTCTCTCCTTTACCAGCTCTTCGAGGGCGGCATCGAGCGAGCGGGCGATGCTGTCCCGTTGGGCGGATTTTCTCCAGACGTAGATGATGAGCACGACGATGAAGATGATCGACTGCACCCGGTGGAGGACATCGGAGACGGCGGGATGGAAGATATATTGCCGGAGGGACCCGGTGCCGGAGAGGGAGTCGAGATAACTGTCGGCCAGCCAGAGGGCAACCATGAGGAAGCCCCCGGTAACTAACAGGTGCAAGTCGGACTGACGATATTTCGGCAGTGGCGTCAAAGCGAAGGCCCTTGCAAGGTACGAACTCGGCATTGAGAGTAACGTACCAGCCGTTTAAGTTGAATGACGGGCGGCCGGCCTAGGATCGGGGACCGTGCGAATAAGCAGTAACGGCTATGGCTTTCGACTCTTTGATACCACAAATTATAAAAAATTAAATCAGAAATTTTTCTATTCTGAAGTGAGAGCAAAAAACAAAAAAGGCCAAGCTATAAGCTTGGCCTTTGATTATTGTTTGGAGCGGGAAACGGGGTTCGAACCCGCGACTTCAACCTTGGCAAGGTTGCACTCTACCACTGAGTTATTCCCGCTCAATGGAGATCCTGTTTATAGCAAATGAGTCTGTGAGAGTCAAGAAAAAGAGTGTGAGTGAGGCGAGATTTTGTTGAGAGTGCGGGGACCGCAGGGACCTGCAGTCCAAGGGGATAAGGGGGAGGCTATTTGCCGGTGAGCGCCTTGCGGACCGCCTCGTAGACCTCGCGGGGGACGAAGGGTTTCTTGAGGATCAGCTTGGCCCCGGCATCGAGGGCCGCCTGGGCGTCATAATCGGCATCGGAAGCGCTGCAGATAACCACCTTGGCGTTGGGATCCAGCGCGAGCATCTTCTTGGTCGCCTCGATCCCGCTCATGTTGATCATGTAGATGTCCATCAAAACGACGTGGGGGCGCAGGGTGCGGAACTGCTCCACGGCATCGTCTCCGTCGGAGGCATCGCCGGCGACGGTGAAACCGATCTTCCCCAGCATGTCGCGCAGCACATGGCGGAAAAATATCTCGTCATCGACAATGAGAACCTTGATGTCCTGTAAGGCCATTACTCCCCCTGCCCTTGGGGCTTGCCCAGCGTTTTTTCCGATACATTCTATTGATGGGAACGGCAAATGTCAAAGGAATCCAATGGGGTGCGAAGAAACTATCCTGTGGTGCTCCCGCTGCCAGCAAAAAGGCGGCACCCATCGATGAGGTGCCGCCTTTTTTTCCGGGCTGGCCAATCTAGAGGAGCTTTTTCGCCTCCGCGATCACCGCCGCGTAATCCGGCTCCTGGGTAACTTCCGGCACGTGCTGGATGTAGCGGATGCTGTTGTTGCGGTCCAGCACGAAGATCGAGCGGGAGAGGAGCTTGAGCTCGTCGATCAGCACCCCGTACTTGGTCCCGAAGCTGCGGTCACGGTAGTCGGAGAGGGTGACGACCTTGTCGATGCCGGCCGCGCCGCACCACCTCTTCTGGGCGAAGGGAAGGTCGAGGCTCACGGTGAGCACCACCACCTCTCCCGGCAGCGATGCCGCCTCCTGGTTGAAACGACGGGTCTCGGTGTCGCAGACCGGGGTATCCAGGGAGGGGACGGCACTGATTATCTTGACCTTCCCGGCGTAGGTCGCCAGGGTGACCGGTGCGAGGGCGTTGTCGACCACGGAGAAGTCGGGGGCGGCGTCGCCCACCTTGAGTTCCGGCCCCACCAGGGTCACCGGGTTACCCTTGAACGTAACTTTGGGCATGGTTCCTCCTAACAATGAAATTTCGGGAAATGATACGTCATTTCGGGGCGATTGCAAGGGGCGGGGAGATGAAAAGGTGAAGGGGAGGAGCAGAGTGGTGGGAATGGAGAGGGGGTGGCACCTGGCGGAGCCGCGCCCCGGGGAAGACGGAAAAGCGAGCGGAATGGAAAAGGGGACTGGCGCTTATGCAGGCAGTCCCCGGGGGCGAAACGGGAAAATTAGAGGTGGAACTGTCCGACCAGGCGCTGCAGCTGACCGGAATGGTCGGAGAGGGTGGCCGAGGCACGGACCGATTCGGCGGTCTCGCGGGCGTTTCGCTTGATCACCTCCGTCACCTGGTGAATGTTGCTGGAGATCTCCCCGGTGGTGGCGGTCTGCTGCTCGGCGGCGGTCACGATCTGGTTGATCTGCATGGTGACCTCGGTGACCTTCTGGATGATCTCCTCGAGAGCCTCTCCCGACTTCACCGATGCGGCGGTCCCCTTTTCGACCTCCTTGACGCTCCCCTCGATGGCAGCCACCGCGCCGCGGGTCTCCTGCTGGATGGCCTTGATCATGTCGCCTATCTCGCGGGTCGCGCGCGTCGTCCGTTCGGCCAGCGCCCGCACCTCGTCGGCAACCACCGCGAATCCCCTCCCCTGCTCGCCGGCCCGGGCCGCCTCGATGGCGGCGTTCAACGCAAGGAGGTTGGTCTGGTCGGCGATGTCTTCGATGGTCCCGATGATCTCCCCGATCTGGTCGGAGCGGGCTCCCAGCCCTTCGACCGTCTTGGCGGCATCCTTCACGCGCGAGGCGATGATGGCCATGCCGTCGATGGTCTCGCGCACGACACCGGCCCCGGCCTGGGCCGTTCCGGACGCCTGGTCGGAGCTCTCGGCCGCGCTCAGGCAGTTGCTGGCGATCTCGCTGGAGGTGGCGGCCATCTCCTCGGAGGCCACCGCCACCGCGTTGGTCTGGGAGGCGACGTTCTCGGTACCGGATGCTATATGGTCGGCGTTGGAATGGACCTGGCGGGCGGCCACGGCTACCTGCTCGGCGGTGGAAGATATCTGGGAGACGATGTCGCGGACGGTGTTCTGCAGAGTCCCGATCGAGCGGATGATCCGGCTGATCTCGTTGTTGCGCTTGGGTGCTATCTGCTGGGTGAGGTCGCCCTCGGTCATCCTGCCAAGATAGCCCAGGATCCGGTTGAGGGCGTCGTTCACTGTCCAGTAAAGTAGCGAACTGAAGATCACACCCAGGATAACGAAGACGGCGGTGGAAACGACGGCGAAGGAAGCCGAGTACGAGCGCCCCACTATGACAGCCGCGACGATGCAAATGCTGTAACAGATGGAGAGCAGGATGATGCGTGTCTTGATCTTCAATCCAAGGTACAGATTAAACAAAATACCCATAGCGTGGCCTCTCTATCACGTGCTGCGATTTGAGAGGCTTATCGTCGGAAAAGCTTTTTTACTTTAGTGAATACTTTACCGAATCACTCTATTAATTTTCCATAATCAATCGTAAACTACTAATCTAGTGCCTCTTTTTGGCGAGCCCCCGCCGCAAAGGGGCGGGGACCATGTCCAAGCGGGCGAAATCTCACTCCTTTTAGACGGACCAGCCGGGTACTACCACCGTTTGGTGACTTCGATGAGGTGATAACCGAAATCGGTCTTGACCGGTCCGAGGACGGTGTTCAGCTCACCCGTGAAGACTGCTTCGTCGAACTCCTTGACCATCTGTCCCTGAACGAAGGTCCCGAGGTCGCCGCCGCGAAGACGCGACGGGCAGGAAGAGTTCTCCCTTGCGACGGTGGCGAAATCGGCCCCCTCCTCGATCTCCTTCTTGAGCTTCAGGCACTCGTCTTCTTTGTGGACCAGAATATGGCGTGCATTGGCGGGCATAAGATTCTCCTGTAATTTCTTTAGCTGCCGCGGCTTGGCCGTGTTGGGGCCATAGAGCGGACGGCGTGATCTATACCATGGGGGGCCGTTCGGGGTCAAAGGGAAACCTTCATCCATCTCCCCGGGGGGGGCGAGGGGAGGTGAAAAGAAGATATAGGCGTAGTGCGCGGGCGGATGAGGGAGAAGAGGGAAGATTGGGCGGGATCACCGTCGGGGAGGGGCCGCAATGAGGGAGAGGCGGCTCCGCTCCCGCCAGAGCGTCATGTCGCGGACGGCGCCGCGGACAGCCGGATCGCCGCCGTCGCGGTAGGCCGGATGCTGCTCGCCGGGGTCGGTGGCGAGGTCGTAGGCCTCGACCGGGGTGCGGTCGAAGTGGTAGATCCACTTGCGGCTTCCCCGGGTCAGCGCCAGGAAGGAATCGTCGATCGACCCCATGAAGTACAACGGCCGCTCCTCCGCCTGCTCGCGCAGAAGCGATACGCCGGGAAGCCTCCCCCCCTCCAGCCGGAGCCCCATGAGGTCAGCCAGGGTGGGGAGAAGATCGATCTGCTGCCGGGGCCCCCGCACCACCACCGGGTGCTCCTTGAAGCGGGGAGCGTAGATGACGGTGGGAATATGGAGGCACTCCTCGTGGAGGGTCCGCATGCCGTAGCTTTGATGCTCCCCGAACCCCTGCCCGTGGTCCCCCAGGACGACGAAGATGGTGGAATCGGCGAGTCCCCCGCCGGCAACGATCGGAAAGAGCCTGCGCAGAAAGTCATCCGAGTAGCTCACACAGTTGAGGCTGTCGTTCAACAGCTGGTTACCTCCGCTGGCCAGGATCCGTCTCCGCCACGAAGGGGGAGGCTGGTAGGGTGCGTGCCCCACGTTGGTCATCACCGTGAGCAGGAAGGGGCGCTTTGCCGCCCGCTGGCCCGCCACCCACTCCCCTATCGGCTTCAGCATGACGTCGTCGGCCACCCCCATCGTGTTCACCCGGACCGCCCCTTCCCGGCGGAAATCCTCCTCGGAGCGGACCGTGTCGAACCTCAGGTTGGCGACGATGTCGCGCTCGTTGTCGATCTCCAGATGGGTGGCGAGAAAAAAGGCGCTGGCATAGCCGTACGGCTTCAGCAGCTCGGGGAGGCTTTTGGGGCGCGGGTCGGCGTACTGCCGGGTCACCCACGCCTGCGCCGCGATATCGGAGATGGGGTACATCCCGTAGAGTATGCCGATCCAGGCGCTGGAGGTCCGGGGGATAACGGCGTGCATCCTCTCCACGACCGCGGCGTGCCGGGAGAGTTCGACGAGGAACGGCGTGGTCCCCAGCGCCGGATTGTGCAGCGACGTCGAGCGGGCCCGCAGCGATTCCACCATAACGATCACCACGTTGGGGAGGTCCTTCCCCGCCCCTGCCAGCCTCAGGCTGGACGACTCCCAGGACGGTCTCCCGGTGGAGGCGAGTTCCTCGCGGGCACTCTTATCCGCCTCGAAGCAGGGGTCGGCCACCACGTCCCGCACCATGCCGTCGAAGACATCCCGGCTGAACCTTCCGTACTTGGGATTTTCCAGCGTGGGGGCGAAGGGGCTCAGGAGGAATAGGCCGGCCGCCATCGGCACCAGGATGACCAGCCTTCTCCACCGTTCCGCCAACCGGGGGGGATGGAGCTTGAGGTAGCGCCAGGAGACGAAGAAGAGGAGCGGCCCGGAGCAAAGCGCCGCCACCGACGAGGTGCTGAATTCTCCCGCCACCAGGGGGGCGAGGCTCCGCACGTTTTTCAGCAGGAAAAACATGGCCTGGGAGGTCCCGTTTTGCCCGGTGCGGATAAAGTAGCCGAGGTCGGCTCCGGCCAGCAGCAAAAGCGAAACGGTGAACCCCATGAAAAGGGCGCGGGCATGCCCCTGGAAGGCGCGGCCGGCGGCGAGGAGGGCGAGGTGGATCAGGCAAAAGTAGAGGCAGACGAACCCGGCATCGCGGGCGAAGGTGGCAGCCAGGAAATGGATTTCGCCGGTCCAGGTGGCGATGAGGTGAGAAAGGCCGGGGGGGGTACCGCGAACCAGGGCGCTCCCGATTTTCACGGCCAGAAGAAGCAGCGCGGCCGGCAGGGGAAAGAGCCAGCGCCAGCGGGGAGGAGCGATCCTTTTCCATGGCCAGTAGACGCCCAGGGCGAGCAGGAAAAACCGGAAGGTGACCGAGCCGGTGACGACTCGCAGGATCCATTCGCCGCCGTACCCGGGCCAGCGCTGGAACACCACGAGGGACATCCAGACCTTGAGAAGCTTGACCACCAGGAGCATGAGGGCGACCGGCAGCGCCATTCTCAAGGCGGCGCAATGCACCCTCTCCCCGGCGATTTCGGAGCTTTCAGGTTCCCGCATCGGCGTCCTCACGGATATGACCCGTTACGCAGGCCCCTCCCCCGCCGCCCGGCAAGGAAAGAACGAGCATTACAAGCTTCTAATTATATCCGCAAGGATGGTTTTGTCTGCCGTGGGATCAGCATCTCAGGCAGCGGACGTTCCCCTTCTCCCCCCAGCGGGCGAGGGCGCGGTTGAATTCCTTCATTCCGCGCTCCACCGAGCTTGCCAGGGCGAAGCCGAAGAGGGGGCCGAGGAGGCCGCCGAAACGGGAGCTCTGCACGACGGTTACCCCCTGGGGGCCGGGCTCCTCCAGCGAGATGCCGTAGGTCCAGGACATGAGGAGGGAGGTGGTCATGGCGTGGCGCCACTGGAAGCCGCTTTGGGAATCGGCGGAAAGGACGCGGGGCTTGATGACGAAGGGAGGAATGGAAGGAAGCTGCACGGTAAGGCCGAGCTCCCCGCCCTTTTGCAGCGCCCCTTCGGCGCGGACGAAAAGCGGATTCCACTCGGCATAGAGGTTGAGGTCGGAAAGGAGCTCCCAGATGCGCTCCGGTGGAGCCTGCAAGGTCGTTTCGCAGCGGGTCTCTGGCATAGCATACCTCCAGGGATGGGGGATTCCGGCCAGGCTACCGGACCGGGTCGGCGTAGTACTGCTCCATCCGGGCGATCAGGCGGGCCGGGTCGGGGTTGAACGACTTACGCTCATCGGAGGCGAAGTAGGCCTGGTCGGCCTCCTCCCAGCTCTGGTTTCCTTCGTAGCGCTGGATCCAAACGAACTGATTGGTCGCCTCGACCTTCCACGCCGCCGGGATCACGAAACCGAGCTTCTCGCGCAGGGGGCGGATCCTTTCGTTCCATTCCGTCACGAACTGGTCGAGGCCCCCCTTGTTGATGGTGTAGATCCTGATCTGCTCCCTCATGAGCTCACTCCTCGCAATCTTTCCCGCCATGCGGGCGGGGAAAATTCGGTCACTGGCAATCGCCGCAGCGCTCCTGGGTGGTGCCGCTTATCTCCTTGCCGCAGACCCGGCAGGCGTTTTCCCACTCGGGATGCCCCGCCTGGGTCGCGCGGGCCTTGGCCTCCAGCCTCCTGACCTCGGCCTCCATCTCCTCGTTGTACTGATTCTCGAACATGACACTCCTCGTTACGGGCAAATATCCCCTTTTATGCCACGAATGAGATGAGATTACCACACTTCAGCCGCCCTCACCCCCTTCCGGCGCCCTGTGGGAGGATAGAGTTGAGATTGACACGGGCACATTTTCCGCGTAACCGTTTCTGCAGTTGTGAGAGCCGAAAAGGAGGAAGTCTCATGGTAATGCGATGGATGATGGCCGCAGTGTTGCTGCTCGTCGCGAGCAGCAGCGCCTTTGCAATGGAAGGAGAGCGCTCGGTGGAAGCGGCACTGAGCTTGGGGACCGCCCCCGGCACCTCCCGTAGCGAGACCAGGTTCGGCGGGATCATCGGCGCCGGTCTCCAATATGCACTCCCGCAAAACTACTTCACCTTCCTCAGGCTCGACTACCACGTGATCGAGGACAGCTACCTCACCGCGGGCATCGGCCTCGGCTACAGTTTCTGACCCACCGGACATGAACCTGTACGATCGCTACTGCCTCCCCTGCCTGATCAACCTCGTCTGCGGCAGCGCACTTTTCCACGATCTGCGCGCCAAGGCCGTCGGCCGCGCGGAGGGGCGGGTGCTGGAGATAGGGATGGGGGGCGGCCAGAATCTCCCCTTCTACGCGGCGGACAAGGTCGGCTGTGTCTGCGGCATCGAACCGTCCGCGCTCCTTCGCGGCAAGGCGGCCGAGGTGGCCAGATCGTGCGCGGTGCCGGTGGAGATCGTCGATGCCGTCGCCGAGAAGCTCCCGCTGGAGAGCGGGAGTTTCGATACCGTCCTCTTCACCTTCACCCTCTGCACCGTCACGGAGTGGGAGGCAACCCTCCAGGAAGCGAGGAGAGTCCTCAAGCCGGAGGGAAGGATCATCTTCTGCGAGCACGGCATCGCCCCCGACCCTTCCTGCCGGAAATGGCAGAACAGGCTCAACCCGCTCTGGAAAAGGGTATCCGGCGGCTGCAACCTCAACCGCCCGATTCCGCAGCTCCTCGAAGAGGGAGGCTTCCGGATCGAAGGGATGACCACCGGGTACTTCGAAGGGGCGCCCAAGCTCCTCGGCTACCTCTACGAAGGCACCGGCACCAAGCGCTGACGCCCCGAAACCGGAAAGCCCCGGCCACGCCGCAATTTCCATCCGTCATATAAAAAAACAGCAGGGCGCCTGCTCCGGCCGCCCTGCTGTTTCCCTTCATACTCTTCCTTAAATTCTGGACTAGATATCCCAGTTGTCGATCTTCATGGTCCCCTTCTTGGCGAGGTTGACCTGCATCTTGAAGACCCGGTCGAGGAGCTGCGGCTCGTGGCCGGCCTTTCTTTCCAGGCAGTCCTTGGTCGCGATGTCCAGGTACTCCTGCAGAAGCGGCTTGTAGTCCGGGTGCGCACAGTTGTCGATGATGACCTGGGCGCGGGTCTTCGGATCGAGGCCGCGCAGGTCGGCCAGCCCCTGCTCGGTGACCAGCACGTCGAGGTCGTGCTCGGTGTGGTCGACGTGCGGGACGTGCGGGACCACGCAGGTGATGCCGGTCGGGTCGGTCTTGGTCGGGCGGGCCGACGGG
Organism: Geomonas sp. Red32; assembly: GCF_023652955.1. GTDB lineage: Bacteria > Desulfobacterota > Desulfuromonadia > Geobacterales > Geobacteraceae > Geomonas. The sequence goes on from NZ_JAKLOY010000004.1 coordinate 49,591, forward strand.
GTGTGCATGATGGAGAGGTAGGCGTTCCTCAAGAAGTCGCCGGAGCCGCCAATGCCGTTGATCATGCGGGTGCCGCCTACCAGGGTGGAGTTGGCGTGGCCGTAGATGTCGAACTCGACCGGGGTGTTCATCGCTATGCAGCCCAGCCGCCGGATCGGCTCCGGGTGGTTGGCGATGGAGAGCGGACGCATCATCACCTTGTTGCTGTACTTGTCCCAGTTGTCGTAGAAGCGCTTGAAGCCGTCCACCGAGAAGGAGAGCGAGACGGTGGAGGCGAAGTCGAGCTTACCGGAGTCGAAGAAGTCGAGCATGGTGTCCTGCAGCACCTCGGTCCAGACCTTGAGGCCGGTGAAGGGGCCGTTGGCCAGGCCGCCGATGACCGCGTTGGCGATGGAGCCGACGCCCGACTGCAGCGGGAGCAGGTTGGCCGGGAGCCTTCCCGCCTTCACTTCGGTCGAGAAGAAGTCGATGATGTTGGCGGCGATGGCCGAGGAGGTGTCGTCCTGCTCGCTGAAGGCGCGGCCGTTATCCGGGCGGTCGGACTCGATGATGGCGACGATGCGGTCGTTGTCGATGCGGACGTAGGGGGAACCGGCGCGGTCGTCGACGCGGCTGATCAGGTACGGGAGACGGTTGGGGGGAGCGACCGGTTCGACGATGTCGTGGAGGCCTTCGAAGTTCGGGATCGCAGTGTTGATCTCGATGATGACCTTGTCGGCGATCTGGGCGATCTCCGGCACGGCGCCGCAGGAGGCGGTGAGGACCAGGTCGCCGTTCTCGGTGATGGCGGAGCACTCGATGATGGCGATGTCGAGGCGGCCGCCGTTGTCCTTGGTGTAGAAGCCGTAGCCCAGGTCCTGGGCGAACATGGAGAGGTGCTTGTCACCCATGCGGATGCGGCCGGAGTTGATGCCGGCCTGGATGTTCTTGCCGGTCTGGTACGGCCAGCGGCGGTCGATCATGTCCAGCGATGCCCAGCGGTCCTCGGTCTCGACGCCGACCGAGGCGCCGATGAACAGGTTGAACCTGAGTTTTCCCTGGAGCTGGTTCTTCTCGACGTGGTCGGCCAGCGCGATGGGGACCATCTTCGGGTAGCCTGCGGGAGTGAAGCCGGACCAGCCGACGTTCATCCCGTTTTTGAACATCGGGATGACATCCTCGACTTTCTTGATCCTGGCGTGAAGGCTCGATTTCCTGATCCTGCGGTGAAATTCCTCCGACATGTACCTCTTCCTCCTGACTTGTGGTATGGTGTCCGGTAGTTTATAGATCGAACGTTCGTTCGGCGTCTACAACATATCAGCACGTCGTTCTGTTTGCAATATGAATTGGCATTTCGAGCGTGTTTTTGTTAAGGTCTAGCTCATTTCGAAGGGTTGGGGTGACTATGGAGAAGATCGACGGCAGGACGAAGCTGTTGGAGGTGGGAACCCGCCTCTTTGCCGAGCGGGGGCTGAACGGGGTGAGCATCCGGGAGCTTGCCCAGGAGGCCCAGACCAGCATCTCGATGATCTCCTACTATTTCGGGAGCAAGGAAGGGCTCTACGCGGAGGTGCTCCGGCAGCAGTTCGCAAGCTTCAAGGAGATCCACCAGATCAGGGAGCAGGTCGAAGACCCCGTCGCCATGATCGAAGAGTATCTCCGATGGACCTTCCGGCGGCACCGCAACAACCCGCACCTGCTCCGCTTTTACACGAGCGAACTGACCAACCCGACCCCGTTCTTCGAGCCGATCGTGATGCCGGTGATCGACGAGGTCATCGTGGCGATGGCCGAGGTGATCGAGGAAGGGAAAAAGCGGAAGCAGTTCCGCGAGGACATCCAGCCGACCAACGCCGCACTGGCCCTGGCCGGGATGGTCAACTATTTCTTCCTGAGTCTCCTCGCCACCGAAAACCTGATCAACCACTCGCCCGAACAGGACGACCAGCTCGTCCACCAGTACCTCTCGATCTTCACCAAAGGCGTTGCCGCCTAAGGAGTGATCCGTCAAACGAGTGCCCGCCACCTGCATAAGGGGCGGGCCAGCTCCCCCCTCCCCGGTCGGCCACCTACCCGTCACGCCAGCGAAGCGTTCCTCAACGTATTGACCAACAGAGTGTGGAGACGGTCAACGGCCTCGACCTCCTGCGAGGCTTGGCTGCGATAGACCGACACCTCGACCGGCTGCAGCGGGCCAAAACCATGGTCGCTGCCGAGGATCTCCAGATGCGGCGGAGCGCTGCACTGGGTCAAGACGGCAACGGCCAGGCCGCTTTCCACCGCGGCAATCTGCCCTGCCAGGCTGGAGCTGTTATAAACGACACGATACCGTCTCCCCTGGAGCGCCAGGGAGTTGATGGCGCTTCGCCTCGCGAGACTGGCGCTCTCATAAACGGCAATCGGCAACGGATCGCGTCTCCATACCTGGAACTGGGGGGAGCCTACCCACACCATCGGCTCGTAAAACAGCAGGGTTCCCTGACGGGGATGGTCACGTGAAACCAGTGCCAGATCCAATTCCCCGGCCTCGACCAAGGGGATCAGGGAGGTGGATTGCTCGCAGTTGAGGAGTATCTCCACCGAGCCGTGGTTGGCGGCAAAGCGCTTGAGTACCGGGGTAAGGTACTTCGCCGCATAGTCGTCGGGAACGCCAAGGCGGATGCGGCCACTCAGCTCTTCCCCGTGAAAGGCAGCCTGCGTCTCTGCGTGCAGGTCGAGCATGCGGCGGGCATACCCCTGCATGCGTTGCCCTTCGGCGGTCAGTTGGTGCTGCCGCGGCCCCCGCACCAGCAGTTGGCACCCCAGGGCCGCTTCCAGCTTTTTCAGCTGCATGCTTACCGCCGACTGGGACCGGTAGAGCTCCGGGGCGGCGGCGGATAACGACCCCGAGTCCACCACGGCCACAAAGCATTTCAGCCAGTCGATCTGAAGATCCTGCAATCTCATTCCGCCCTCCTTCCTATTATGATATCGAATAGTTAATAGCAGATTTATTCGCTTTTCTCAAACATCTTCCTGGTATAAGGTTCCTGCAAAGGGTTGGAAAGGAAGCACTTTGCCCTATTTCCCGGGCCGAGTGCATGAATTTCCCGGCCCTCTTTTTTCGATCGCAAAGGATGGAGATGCATGAAACGAGCAACCTTTAAGTATGTAGCGGCCTTGGCCCTTTTCGGCTCCAACGGGATCGTAGCCAGCCATATCTCGTTAAGTAGCTACCAGATTGTCTTCACCCGGACCCTCCTCGGTGCCCTCTTGCTGGCTCTCGTCTTCGCCTTTTCCCGAGAGAAGAGGCAGTTTGGCCATAACGCATCGCATTCCTTGTGCCTTACGGTCTCAGGCGCCGCCATGGGAGCCAGCTGGCTGTTTCTGTTCGAAGCGTATAAGCAGGTCGGGGTCAGTATCGCTACCCTTGCCTACTACTGCGGGCCGATGATCGTCATGGCAGTGTCGCCCCTGGTATTCAAGGAGAAAATAACCGGCATCAAACTGGTCGGTTTGCTATCGGTGGTATCCGGAATGTTTCTGGCGAGCCAGCGGGAGTTGTCGGCAGGTCATGTGTCATGGGGATTGGTATTCGGAATTCTGGCGGCATTTGCCTATGCCGTGATGGTCGTCTTCAACAGGAAGGCAACCAGCATCGCCGGCATCGAAAACCCAATGTGGCAGCTCATAGTCAGCTTTCTTACCGTGGCACTAGTTACCGGGGTCAAGGAAGGTTTCACCTTTCCGGTTGCCACTGCCAATATCGTTCCGGTACTGATCCTGGGCGTTATCAATACCGGTGTCGGCTGCTATCTTTACTTCTCGGCAATTAACGACATTCCCGTGCAAACAGTTGCCATCCTCGGCTATTTGGAACCCCTATCCGCGTTGCTCTTTTCGGCCCTGTTCCTGGGGGAGATACTCGATGGCGGGCAACTTCTTGGGGTAGCCCTGGTGCTAGGCGGCGCAGCGTGCGGAGGTCTTCGGCCCCCTTCGCTCCTGAAGGGACGTGCATGCTGGCGGCTGGGTGTCCGCTACGACAATGAGGAGGGGGGGAGTTGCTTTCCCATTAGCAAGGGAGCACCATAGTCGTATCGTACAAACAGACGAGGTGCGCAATGAAGGATTCAGTTGAGAAGACTATAGAACTGAAGGCGCCGGTTTCGCGGGTTTGGCACGCGCTGACCGACTATCGGGAATTCGGAGAATGGTTCCAGGCCAAGCTGGAATCGCCTTTCACACCCGGGCAGGTGACCACTGGGCACATGACGTACCCGGGATACGAGCACATCAAGTGGGAAGCCGAGATCAAACAGATGGAGCCGGAAAAGCTCTTCTCCTACACCTGGCATCCCTACGCGATAGATCCCTCCGTGGACTACTCCCACGAGACCCCGACGCTCGTCGAGTTCCGTTTGGAAAAGATCGAAACGGGGACCCTCTTCCGCGTGAAAGAGACCGGATTCGACAAGCTCCCGCCCCACCGCCGCGAAGAAGCGCTCCAGATGCATGAGGAGGGATGGGCGGAGCAATTGGAAAACATCCAAAGGTTCGTAACCACCGAGCACAGAGAGTAGCATCCATCCAAAGCCGATGTCCCCGCCAGCACGGCGGGGCATCGGCGTCCCCACGGCAACCGCTTCCCCGCCGCGGTCAGGCCGCGGACCGGACAGGCGACGACGCCTTGCCGGTTTCCGCCTCCAACCGTTCCAAAAGCGCCATCAGCTGCTCCGACTGAGCCATCATCTCCCGGCACTGCTCCGCCGCGGCCCGGTGGTCGCCGGCATTGTAAGAAGTCACGGCGAGCCTGCCGAGCTCGTGTACGCGGGCGTGGGGAGCCTCGATCTCCCGGAAGGCCGCCAGCTGCCCGCAGACTTCCCCCCCCTGCTCCCGCCACCATCTGCCGAATGCGCAGGTCTGGTGCGTCGGCAACGCCTCGGGATCCACCTGCCGGACGCCTGCCAGGTGCGACTTTATCTTGCCGGTAAAGATCATGTGGGCCGTTCTCGCCTTTCTCAGCCGCAGCGCCACCGGCTCGTCGATCCTCAGGGTCGCGATGGTCTCTCCCAGCGACTCGGCCAGTTCGTTCAGCGTGTTGGCCTGGGCCGCCGACTGGTGGGCAGCCCCCGAGGTCTGGCTGGAGACGACAGTTATCTCGTGGATGCTGCCGCTGATCTCGCTGGTGGTCGCCGTCTGCTCCTCGGCGGCCGCCGCTATCTGGTTCAGCTGCATCGAGAGCTGGTTGATCTCCTCCAGGATGGTCCCCATCGCCTCCCCGGAGCGTCCCACCTGCGCCGTCCCGTGCCGGACCTCGCCGACCCCTTCTTCCATGGCAGCCACCGCCCCTCTCGTCTCGCCCTGGATCGCCTTGATCATCTCCCCGATTTCCCGGGTGGCCCTGGTGGTCCGCTCCGCGAGCGCCCGCACCTCGTCCGCCACCACCGCGAACCCGCGCCCCTGTTCACCGGCGCGCGCCGCCTCGATGGCCGCATTGAGGGCGAGGAGATTGGTCTGATCGGCGATATCCTCGATGGTCCCCACGATGGCCCCGATCTGCTCGGACCGTCCGCCGAGCGAGCCGATGGTTGCCGCGGTGGCGGTTACCCGCTCGGCGATGCACCCCATGGCGTCGATGCTCTGGGAGATGATGGCCGCCCCCCGGTTGGCCTCGTCGGTCACCTGCCGGGCACCGTCGGCCGCCAGCTGGCAGTTCCTGGCGATGTCCCCCGAGGTCGCGGCCATCTCCTCCCCGGCGGTCGCCACGGTGGTGGCCTGGGAGGCGACCTGGTCGGCCCCCTCGGTCATCTCGGAGGCCTGCCGGTGGACCTGGGCGGCAGACGAGGTGAGGTCGGCCACCGTGAACCCGATCCTCTCGACCAGGGTGGAGAGGCCATCGGCCATGCGGTCGAAGGAGTTCCCGATGGTGGCGAATTCATCCCCCCCCACCAGCCTCAGGCGCCGGGTGAGATCCCCCTTCTCCATGGCGGCGCTGAAATCGACCAGCGCGCTGGCCCCCCGGGAGACCGAGCGGATGACGAGCACCCCGATGACCCCGGAGCCGAGAATGGCGCCGAGGATCAGGCAAACCGCCACCAGGGTCGTCCGGCGGTACTCGGCCTGCGCCCGCTCGTAGAGGAGCTTGGCATCTTTGGACTGGTAGTCGTAGAAGAGGGTACCGGTGTCGTCGGCCTTCCTGAAGAGGGGATTGATCTTGGTCAGGGTGAGCCTGGTCGCCTCCGTGAACTGGCCGGCCAGGATCGCTTCGCGCACCGGCCCCGCGGCGTCCCTGACGAAGGTCTCCCGCTCCGATGCGAAGCGGTCGAAGAGCTGGCGCTCCTGCGAGTCGTGGATCAGTCCGTCGATCTCCTTGGAGAGCGCGGCAATGTCCTCGATCTGCTGGGCCACCAGGTCGGTGTGGACCTGGACCTCGTGGTCGTGGAGACTCAGGACCTCCGGATGGCCAGGGTCGTGCTGCAAGGCAAGCAGGAGCTGGATCCGGATCCCCCGCATGAGGTCGGTCACCTTGGCGGATTTGTTGAGGATGGTCAGGTTTTCCCGGTAGATGGTCTGGATGTCGCCGTTGCTGTCATGCATGCCGAGAAGGCCGACCACACCGGTCAGGGTAATGAACAGCCATCCGCCGGCCAGTATCAGTTGGATCTTCCTCTTGATGGTCATGTGAGCCTCCATGATGACGATGTCTCTACGGCTGAAAACGTCTGAACCTGCGAGGATGAGGTTCAGAATCTGGCTGCCGGGTGTTTGTCAGAGGGACCGCAGAAAGGTACACTTCACCCAGACAATACTATCGGCGTAATTCACCGAGACTTTACCGGGGAACCCTCTGACAGGAAAGTCACGCACTGTGACCGGGAAAAAACCTTAGAGACAGTCCATGCAAAACCGATTGACATTCAAATGATCATTTGATTATAAGATTATCAGCGTCATCATCCTGGCCCACGTTACCAGGCAACGCCTGCTGCCGACCCACCCACGTTACGAAGACAGCAGTTGCTGTTAATCCGCCCATGTTACGAAACCAGCCGCTGCTGCCGGTCCGCCCACGTTACCGGGCAGCCGCGGCTGTCGATCCGAGGACAAAACCTGTGGACCTCCAACATATCCCCGACCGCCTGTATCAGCAATTCGCCCGCGTCGGCCAGGCGCTCGCCAGCCAGCAGCGGGTCAGAATCCTCAACCTCCTCTGCCAGCGGGATCGCTACGTCGACGACCTCGCCGAAGAGCTGGAGCAAAGCTCGGCCAACACGAGCGCACACCTTAAGATTCTCCGCGAGGCCCACCTCATCGAAATCCGCCGCGAGGGGCGCAACGCCTACTGCTCGCTCTCGGGGAGCCCCGCGGTGAAGCTCTGGGTGGCCCTGCGCGACTTCGGGCTCCAACAGGATCCCATTGCCCGCGAGCTTATGCGGGAATACGGACGCGATGCCGCCGCCGTCCCGGAAGCGCTCGGCGAAGAGGCTCTGGAGATGGTCAGAAACGGCGATGCCGTCCTGGTCGATCTCCGCCCTTCCAGCGAGTACCAGGCCGGTCACCTCCCGCTGGCGCAGAGCATCCCCGTCGAGGAACTCGAAGCCCGCCTCAAGGAGCTTCCCCGCGACAAGGTCGTCTTCATCTACCGCCGCAGCCCCTTCTGTGTCGGGACCGTGAAGGCGGCCAAGATCCTCAAAGAAGCGGGATTCGAATCCCGGCGCCTTCGTGACGGAGTGGCCGAATGGCGGGCGGAGGGAAGGACCCTGCCGGCCCCCCCCGCCCCGGCCGACACCAAGAAAGGAAAAGCAGCATGAACCGCACGAAAAAGCTCCTCCAGTTGGCCCTCCTCATCGGCATCGGCCTTTACCTCTTTCCGCTGGTCAAGGAAAGGTTCGCCTTCGCCGGCGCGCCACCGGCCCTGCACCAGGCTGCTCCCGATTTCACCCTCACGGGAATGTCGGGGAACCAGGTCCGCCTGGCCGATTACCGGGGAAAGGTGGTGCTGGTCAACTTTTTCGCCAGCTGGTGCCCTCCTTGCCGCATGGAGATCCCCGGGTTCCAGAAAACCTACGCCGCCTACCAGGGGCGAGGCTTCACCGTCATCGGCGTCGCCCTCGACGACGTCCCCCCCTCCTTCCTGAAACGGATGGGGATCACCTATCCGGTCGCCTTGGGAAACGAAAGCGTTTTCAATGCCTACGGCGACATATCCAGCGTCCCGGTCTCGTTTTTAATCGGGCGAAACGGCAAGGTGGTCAAGAAGGTGATGGGCTACTACCTCGAGAGCAGCCTGAAAGGCGACATCGAGAAGGCCCTCGCCGGCAAAATCTGACACACCCCCGCGCCTCTCCTTAAACTCTCCCTCCCCTTCAAGGGGAGGGTTGGGGTGAGGATGGGGTAGGGAAAGAACGTCTGTTGTAAATCGGGATAAAAAAAGGAGGGCGAAATGAAGCGGCTTTTCGTCGTGGTGGTTCTGCTGGCTGCTACCAGTGCATGGGGTTTTGATGCGGCATCGCAGTGCGTGATCTGCCATGGGGACAAAAACCGGATGAAGGAACTGGGGGCCGAGGCGATGTACCTCGACCCGGCTCAGGTCGACCGGGAAGTCGGCATGGAGGGGGCGACCTGCGTCGACTGCCACCTCGGTGACGGTTCGCAGGCGACCAAGGAGGGTTCCCACAAGGGGATGCTTCGCCCCTTCGTGGTAGCGGTAGGCCCCAAGGTCAAGGGGGAAGCCCTTTTCCGCGAGGCGGCGGGGGCCCTGCAACCGCTCAACCCGCGCGGGACGGGGATGGACAGGATGATCCCCAAGGGAGACCCGGAAAAGCTGAAAGCCGCGGGGGCCAAAGCCATCATCGGGATCGAGTGGCATGACCGCGACCCCGAGACCATGGCCTACGCTCCCAAGATCGCGGAGCAGACCTGCGGGCGCTGCCACCAGAAAGAGGTGAAGGACTACAACAGCTCGGACAAGGGGCTCTTGAAGCACCAGCGGGCGTTCCGCTCCTGGAGCGAAAGGCTCCCCGGCCCGCAGAACTGCGGCATGTGGTTCGGGCAGAACTACGAGAACCTCAGGGTCCAGACCTCGGTCCCCTACACCCTCGCCCAGAATGCCGCCTCCGACCGCAGCTGCAACCTCTGCCATCCCGGCTGCAACGACTGCCACTACCGCCCCTTCGCCGGGAAAGGGAGCCACTCCTTCGGGCCTCCCGACACCGCCAGCTGCTACGGCGGCGGCCGGGCCAGCGTCTGCCATGCCGGGCCGATGGACCGGCGGCGCGGGGCGGGCTACATGCGGGGCGAGTACGCCTTCCCGAGCACCCTTCAGCCGGGGCCTCACGTGAAGGCGGGCGTGCAGTGCCTTGACTGCCACAAGCCGGTCGACCACAACTTCGGCCACCTCGCCGCCGACGACGCCAGGTCGTCCTGCGCCAAATGCCATGCCGACATCGTCAAGGCGGTGAAGAGCTCCGCCCACAGCAACGTCGACTGCGCCGCCTGCCACGTCACCGTCATCGGCGCCTACCAGTACACCTTCTGGGGCAACGGCAACGTCGCCGGGGTCGAGACCCCCTACGCCAAGCACAAGGAATACTACGGCACCCGCGATCTCCCGACCCTGATCCGGGACGCCGGCGGACGCTGGATCGGCGTCAAACCCTACCCGATGGCGGTACTCAACCAGACCACCGACCTCGGCCCGACCGGACTCCTCTTCCGCTCGATCCCCACCCGCACCATCGCGGGCAACGTCCGGATCGGAGAGCCGCCCGCTTTCGAAGTCTCCCGCGCCGCCACCGACGTCAACGACGCCTTCATCGTGGTCGGCACCCGGGACGACCTCCCCACCGGCAACAAGGCCATCCTCTGGGTCCAGATGGACAAGATGAGCCACGCCCTCGGGAAGCCCCGGGGATGCAGCACCTGTCACGATTCCCATGCCCAGGTCGGTAAATCGGAGTGGAGCTACTTCGAAGGTAAGGACGTGACCAAGCCGTTCAAGGGGAGCTACACGGTGACCGCCGACAAGGACGGGATCCGTTTCAGCGACGTGACATGGGAGGCGCCGTCCCTGGCCCAGGGCCGCAAGCTCCAGGACCTGGCCCCGTTCGCGGTGTTGCCGAAGAACGCCTGGGACGTGAAGGGGATCGATCTCTCCATCCCCTTCAACGACAAGAAGACCAAGAAGGAGCGGAGTAATCTCGACACCTTCCTCGCCGAACTGGACAAGCGCCCCCCGGCCGAAGATCTCCGCAAGATCAAGGTCATCGCCTACCACAACCTTAAGATGGCCAAAGAGATGCTGGAGTCGCGGAAGTAGAGCGGTTCGGGCACCGGACGTAAAAGGGACGGACGTAAAAAGGGGGACAGGCACCAACCGGAGCCTGTCCCCCTTCCTTTTCTCTATCCCCCGTCCCTTCACGGAAGCGGGTGGCCGGAGGCTTTTATCCCTACAGCCGGAACCCTTCCCCGGCAAACTGGATGTTGGCGGGATCGTTGCTGCGCGGCGGCGAAACCGCGTGGACCCCGCCGCACGCCGGGCAGCTGGCGACGAAGGTAGCCAGTAAAAAGCCGGCCCCGCACCCTTGGCAGACCGCCTGCAGCCCCCCGTTAGGGAGCCTCTCATTCTTCAGGGTACCGCCATGGGCCCTCGACACGAACTCCACCAACTCCCTTCCTTCCGCATACGGCCCCGCACCCGCGGAATGCCCGCAACCACAACCACCCATCAGTAACCTCCTTTTGCCGATAAACGATAATCTTTCACTCAGCCGCTCCCCTCCACCTATGGAGAGGGCAGCCCCATCCGGCCCAAATCCCGCCCTGCCCTTTGCTCAAGGCTCCCCAGAAAGCCCCCTTGAAAAAGGTTCTTCCGGCCATCCCGGGGAACGCAGGTCCCCCACTTGTCAAAGGGGGGACAGGGGGGATTTCTCAATCCGGGCAGATCTATGAGCAGGCCAGATAGTACCCTGATTGCGCCAGGAAGCCTTGACCGGCGTCAAAAAGTTGCAGTTACCCCGGCCTTTATCCCGTTAAACAGACTCCCTCCGCCTCCTCCTCCCATTTACATCCCGCACCGGCGGGTTAAAATGCATATCGACCGAAGCCAATTAATCCTGGAGGAGGGAAACATGCAACTGGAGATGCGAGCCGTTGAAGTCGTCTACCCGGAAGGGTGCAACATCATCCTTGGCCAGACCCACTTCATCAAGACCGCCGAGGACCTGTACGAGATCATCGTCACCACGGTACCGCAGGCGAAGTTCGGGATAGCCTTCACCGAAGCCTCCGGCCCCTGCCTGATCCGGAGCGAGGGAAACGATGAAGAGTTGGTGAACAAGTGCCAGAGGATTCTCCAGTCCATCGGGGCGGGCCATGTTTTCTGCGTTCTTTTGCGTGACGCCTATCCCATCAACGTTCTCAACCCGATCAAAAACTGCCCCGAAGTCTGTCATATCTTCTGTGCCACCGCCAATCCCCTCCAGGTCGTAGTCGGCGCGACCGCGCAAGGCGCCGGGATCCTTGGCGTCATCGACGGCAGCGCCCCCAAAGGCATCGAGTCCGGCACCGACCGCGACGCCCGCCGCCAATTCCTCCGCACCATCGGCTATAAGCGGTAAACGGCGAAGGTTAACATTGGTCCCCTCCCCTTCAAGGGGAGGGAGAGGGTGAGGATGGGGGTGAGCAGAGTACCCATTCGGCCGAAACAAGATCTATAATGAAGAGTAGCCCCTTTTCAATATCATGATGGGTGGGGCACCCCGTGCCCGCGCTGAATCGTCCCCTCCCCTTCAAGGGGAGTGACAGGGTGAGGATGGGGTTAGAGAGAAGATGGGGTTAGAGAGAAGGAGAAGCCCGTGAAGATAGCAACCTTCTGGTACGACGGCATGAGGCTGGTGGGGCGGGTCTCCGCCGACGGCACGATGATCACCCAGTTCTTCCTGGGGGGAAGAGGCCACGAAGCCGGAGCCCTGGCACTGATGGAGCGGCTATCCGCCGGGGATTGTCTCGAACAGGGAGCCCCCCTGCCGCTGTCGGAAGTACGCCTCGATGCCCCCTTGCCGCACCCGCGCCGCAACATCTTCTGCGTCGGCAAGAACTACCGAGCCCACGCCCGAGAGTTCGCCCGGAGCGGCTTCGACAGCAGTTCGGCGAAGGCGGGAGACGAGGTGCCGAGCGACCCGATCATCTTTTCCAAGGTTCCCGAGACCGTGATACCGTCCGGCGCCCCGATACGGATTCCGACCGGCGTGTCGGAAGCGGTCGACTACGAAGCCGAGCTGGCCGTGGTGATCGGCCGCGGAGGGAGGGGAATCGCCGCCGGGCAAGCGATGGAGCACGTCTGGGGGTACACCATCATCAACGACGTAACCGCCCGCGACTGGCAGAGCAGGCATCGCCAGTGGCTCTTGGGGAAATCGTTCGACACCTTCTGTCCGATGGGGCCGTGGCTCGTATCCGCCGACGAGCTCGACGGCACCGACACGCGGGTCCGCAGTTGGGTCAACGGCGAACTCCGCCAGGATGGCCGGACCAGCGATTTCATCTTCACCATCCCGCAGCTGATCCAGACCATCTCCGCCGGCGTCACCCTCTATCCCGGCGACATCATCGCCACCGGCACCCCGGCCGGCGTCGGCATCGGTTTCGATCCCCCCCGCTACCTCAAGCCCGGCGACCGCGTCCGCATCGAGATCGACGGCCTGGGCGTCCTCGAAAACCCGGTCGAGTAGGGGGCGACAGAACCGGGCCTGCCGCTAAAGAGCAATTAAGGTGTCGGCCTTTTGATATGTAATTGAGTGACCAGTGCGGGTTGTAGACCAGGCAGGCTCATGGTGGGATGCATGGTAAGCCTCCACTCCGTTTCTGAAACGTGTCGCTACTCGTCTGATTATGCCGATTTCACCTTCAGTTAGTTCCTCGGCTTGGCTCGCGTCAGCCTCCATGATTGCGCTCACCAGATCTCGATAATTGTTCAGTTGCGGGCCTTGTGGAAGTGCCGCATAGGTCGCACCTGTCATACCTCTGCCCAATTCACGATAGGCAATCATATCGGCAAACCAGAGGTATTTCGCACTGTAGAGAAACCGGTCGTTGGGTTTAAGCAACGTTTTGCGCAAAACACGTTCAAATTCTCTCAGTACGAGCTTTATTCTCTCCAGCGATAGCTCCCGGTTGCCGCAATAAGGATCGGCGCAGCAATCTTTCTTCTCCAAAAAATGCCGCAAATGCTGGTCCATCGCTTTGTTTTGCACCAGCCCATTCTCCCACCTTTTAACACTGGCGACTCCCACACACATCGATTCAGCAAGCTCGGATTGGCTGATGCCCAGGCCTTCCCTCAGTGATTTAATCCTGTGGCCCGGCAATAGTCCGTGTTTCTCCCGGTAGACATCACTGACATAGCATTGCACCTTGTGTGCAACCTCTATACTGGTTGCCTCAAGGTGGCATTTATCGCAGACGTCGGCAACGTACTCAACGTTAAAATCTTCCCCCCTGAAGGTGACTTTTCGCGTTACCGTTTTCGGGGACATCGTGGATGAATCATTGGGGCACACTTCTTTCATGGTTCACCTGTTTTTGTGCAATGAGACTAGCCAGAGGGTATCGTTATGGATGGCGAATTTCAGGTATATCACTCGGCCGAACCAGGTCGAATCCACCCTGAAAGCAAAAAGATCGGCACCCTTGATCCCCACCTCGTACGATTTCTGTGGTGGATGAGCCCCCGCATAGGTTTCCGGGCTTGCCTCCTCCAGAAGAGTAACCAACACATCATTAAGCTCATCGAGAGTATATTCCAACTCGTCCGCGTCCGAGAGGAGGCTCTCTAGATCAACGATTTTGACCCGCGATTGAGACAAGGCCACGGCAGCGGCCCTGATCTTACCCGTGATTTCTCGGTGCGATGGTCTGGGTTTCACCCGGGTCTCCCTGATAAAAACGGTATCATATGATACCAAAAGGGTCAATAACCTACCCTCTCCGAAGGGTATCATCTGATACCTGACGCTCGGAGGGAGGTGTTATTTCTTGATCCGCTCTTTAATTGATCTTAGCGGATCCACCCCCCTAAAAGTGCGCACCATCTCCAGGCAAGTCTCAAGGAACGAGTACTTCTCCTCGTAACCGGCTGACGGGTCCTGAAAAAGCGATGTCAGGTGCTCCCGGACCTGCTCGAGCGAAGGGTCTGCAAGCCGGGCATCCGTGTTGACCATGTCTATTGCCTCGATGACGGCGTCGATGTCATGAAACATCAGCGGCCTCAACGCAGCCTCTTCAAACCTGTCGCGCCAACTTCCCTGTAAAGGGGGCAGCAGTTGCAAAAAGCTCCTGATCATGAGGTTGGCGTACCTAAACAACTCCTCAAAAACGTCAGGCTCCAATTCCATCCGGACAAAGGTCCAAATGTTATTGATTCGCATCTGCACCGGCGGGTGTGATGCCCGCGACACCTGCACACCTCGTAGCCCCTCCATTCGCCGGAAAAGATACAGCACCAGGACAGCTCCGGCTGCGACATAAAAATTATGCACCGCCGCCAGTGCATGCCGGTAGTCCTCGACCGCTTCCGACGGATCCCGCTTGGTAAAAATCGAAGAGATCGCGTGATCTTCAACCGTCTTATCCAACATACCGAACCTGATGGCGGTCAAGTCAGCCATAAGTTCCTGGTTCCACTGCATCCGAAAATCCTCTTCTGGCTGGCCTGCATGCACGTGCCCCAGCAGTACATGCGCGTACTCGTGGCCGAAGATGAAGTTTTTCATACCTGAGTCCAGGAACTCCCAGAACAGTTTATGCAGTTCGTCGAATACGGGGTACTGGTACTCCACCGCCACGCCCAAGAGAGACCGATCCACCATCTCAATGAGCGGCAGTCCTGCCGGATCGGGATCACGCTTCCAGTTCACGGGAGCCACGACAAACGGATTGAGTTCGACGTGATTGGCAATCACGCACGATGCCAGTGACGAAGCGATCCAAAGGCCGCGGCTGATCACCACCAGCCATTCGCTAGAGTTTTCGATTTGTACGACCTGCGCTGCAGGGGTGCCGAGTTCGAGGGTGCCGAAGTAGACCTCCTTTAGTGCCGCGTCCGCGGGGATTTCCGGCACTTTGGGGATCAACTCCTGTAACCGTTTCTGAATGCGGTCCAGGATGTACATGTCCAGGATGGACTGTCCCTTCGGGATAAGAGCGGAAATGGCCTTGAACTCCTCCCCTGCTATCCCTCGCATGTCGTCTAGGTAATCCTTTGCAGAGGGGGGGATGACGCCGGCGGATGCTGCTTCCGCAATTATCATCATCATTTCTTCTTTGGATCGTTTGTCGTAGTCGACATCCGATTGCTTCGCTAACGCCGTCAACAATGCCGCCGCCCTTGGGCTGATCAGTAGTTGCATGCCTGCCATGTCACCTCCTGAGAATCTACAGAATGAAAAGTAGCGCCCATATTGTTCCGGCCAACCAGAAGAGTAGCCAGATGACGGAGAACACAAGGATTCTTCTGACGGTAACGCGGTAAAGCTCAAAGAGATCATCATCAACACGCTTTGGAAGCGGTATCGAAAGCGCAATTCCGAATCCGGCGGAGATGAAGAGAAGGAGGATACCCATGCGCAGCCCCCCAGGCACAGGCGGCGTCAGCTTTGCCAGCGTAGCCAGTGCGCCTAGGGTGGCGGTCGAGGTGGCAAAAAAATATTTACCGAGATCGTGCGCCACCGCTGGGGCAGATTCCAACTCCTTGAGAACCCACTTTTTCGTCACTGTGGCAACGTCATCACCTGTTAGCCTCAATGTCATGGCCCCACCTCCTTCCTGACGCACTCGTACCGGTAATAGTACTTCCCGCACCGGCGGCACTCTCTCGGCATCTCCTTTGGGAGGAGTGGGCTGATGCTGAACCCCTTCCCTTTGACGTTACCAGTGCCGGCGTCGTTAGGAAAAAGGACCTCGTCATCATGCACGGGACACAAGTACTGGGCCATTGGCTTCTCCTTTCACTTTTTGGCTTTCCTGCCCTTATACGAGGGCGGGTTAGTTAAAGGAACGGGTTTACCGTCGACAGCACGTTATGGAGTGAGCGTCGGGGTACGGATGAGCAGCGAGTAGGTCGAGGGGAGGGGATCAGGGACTGGATGGTATGGCGTCGGACCCAGGGAGCACTATGCGCGCTGGACGCTGCCTAAAGGTAATAGTGCCACTCAAGGCAACAATAGCAACCTGAAGGTTTCCCGGAATGGGCCGGAACTCACGCCCCCTTGCCCCTTAGGGGGGACGGGGCGTGGAGGCGGGTGAGGGAGGTAGTGAAGGGGGAAGGGGTTGAATTCGTTCTCACCGGCTCTTCCGGCGGTAGGCGATTCCCAGCTTGTCCAGACGCCAGCGGAGGGTGTTCGCGTTCATCCCCAACAGCTCGGCGGCGCCGCCGGGGCCGTGGATCTTGCCGCTGGTGAGCTTCAGCACCTCGGTGATGTGGGCGGCCATCGCCTCGTCCAGCTTGAGCGGGAGGTGCGGCCTCCCCTCCTCCACCGCAGCAACCGGGCTCCGCCGCTCCTCGCCACTTAAGACGGTGTCGAAGGTGAGCGCACCGCCACGGTGCCTGATCAATTCCCGCTCCACCAGGTTCTCCAGCTCCCGCACGTTCCCCGGCCAGTCGTACTCCATAAGACGCATCAGCGCCCCCGGCGCGATGGAGGGGGGCATGCCGATGCCGAGCTCGCGGCTCTTCACGGTCACGAAGTGCCGGGTCAGCGCGGGGACGTCCTCCTTCCGCTGCCGCACCGGCGGGATCATGACCGGGAAGGTGCTCAGCCGGAACCAGAGGTCCTCCCGGAAACTCCCCTCGCCGATCATGTTCTGCAGGTTGCGGTGGGTCGCCGCGATCACCCGGATGTTCACCGGTATGGCCCGCTTCCCCCCTACCCTTTCCACCTCCCGGCTCTGCAGAACCCGCAAAAGCCGCACTTGGGCGGTCATGGGAAGCTCTCCGATCTCGTCGAGGAAGATGCTCCCCCCCTCCGCGCGCTCGAAACGGCCACGGGTTTCGGCAACCGCCCCGGTGAAGGCCCCCCGCTCGTGCCCGAACAGCTCGCTGTCGATCAGGCTCTCGGGAATCGCGCCGCAGTTGACCTTGATGAAAGGGCCGTCCTTGCGCGGGGACGAGAAGTGGATGGCGTTGGCGATGATTTCCTTCCCGGTCCCGGTCTCCCCCAACAAAAGCACGGTGCTGTTAAGGGGCGCCACCTGCCGTACCGCCTCCATCACGTTGCGAAGCCCGGTGTTGCCGCCGATGATCTCCTCGCCCAGGTGGCCGTACAGCTCCCGGTTCAAGAACCGCTTGTCGTCGAGGAGAATGTCCTGGTAGCGGAGCACCGCCTCGTGCGCGAGGGCGTTGGCGAGCGCGATGGCAAAGGGCCTGGTGACGTACCCCATGATCTCCGCCTGCTCCTCGCTGTATCTCCCTTCCCCGTGTGCCCGCAACGTCAGCCCCCCGATCGGCTCGGAATCGAGATGCAGCGGCACGATCATGTCCGAGTTCCCTTCCAGCTTTATGAGCGGGGCCATGGTCTGGAAAATCTGGTCGTCCATGTCCGCACTGGCTATGAACGGCTCGCGGAAACAGCGCTCCTTGATCCTCTCGACGATCTCCTCGGGTAACGGGATGATCTCGTCGGGGGTCTCCGACCCTTCCGTCCCGACGTAGGCGATGCGGCGCAGGGCCCCCAGGTTCTGGTCGACGATATTGAGGAACAGCTCGTCCAGGGGCAACTGCTCCCGCAGATACACGAAGGTATTGCGGAGCGACTCCTTGATCTCGAGGCTGCTGCAAATCCGTATGGTCACTTCCCTGATGAATTCGTCCCGGTTTACCATCGCATCTCTCTCCTTCCGCCTTTTCCGCATCCCAGCCCCGTTCCCGGCTCCCTTTCCCAGAGAGCTATGGGCCGGCTGCGGGCGATTACAACATGCCGTAGTCTACGCCACAATCACAACATACCACAACACAAAATACAGCATACCGTGGTCTGAAATGGCCAGCCGTCAGCAATCGGCCGGAAATACTAAGGTTACCATCCTGGCACGCTCCTGGCTAATGAGAGACCGGAGCCCGCAACCGGCGGGCGAGGAGAGCGTCATGGCGAACCTGCTGTACGTAACATGCTTCCTGAAACCTATTCACCGTTCCCGCGGTCTTTCGCTGGGGTACGAATTCCTGGAGGAGTACCTGCGCTGGAACCCGCGCGACGAGGTGCACGTGCTCGACCTCCACCGGGACAACATCCCGCGCATCGACCAGGACGTGCTGCACGCCTGGGAGCGGATCAGCGCCGGGGAGAGCTGCGGGTCGCTGAGCGAGGACGAGCGGCGAAAGATCAGCCGCATCTGGCGGCTCGCCGACCAGTTCATCGCCTGCGACAAGTACGTCTTCATCACCCCCAGCTGGAACCTCTTTTTCCCCGCCGAGTTCAAGACCTACATCGACGCGGTCACCGTGCCGGAAAAGAGCTTCCGGCTGACCCAGGAGCGTGCCGAAGGGCTCCTGGCCGGGGAGCTCAAGAAGTCGCTCCACATCCACGCCTCGGCCCCCTTCAGCTACGGTAACGAACGGGATCTGAGTGCCCCTTACCTTCGCTCCGTGTTGAACTTCCTCGGCGTGACCAACCAGGAGACGGTCCTCCTCACCGGGTGCGACGATCCGCAGCAGGGGCCGTCCAGTGAGCACGGCGACGCCCGCCGCAGGCTTCTGGACCTGGCCCTTCGCTTCTGACCTCCCTCCCCTTCAAGGAGGGCCGGGGCGAGGATGGGGTGGAGAAAGATGAAACGAAACGGGAGGCAGGGCAGTGACATTCATAGTGGCAGGGACCATCGTTCTGTGGGTTGTAATCGCGCTGGTGGCGATCTTCACCCGCTCGGGAAAAGAGAAAGAAGACCGGTAATCAACGACACCACGAGGGAGAGTAAACGGTGATGAATCTAAGAAGTTATGTAATGGCAGCCATGCTGGTGGCGGCGCTGGCGACCACCTCCTCGGCGGAAACCCTTTCGCTTCAGCAAAGCCTCGACAGTGCGGCGCACAACAACCCAACCCTCAAGGTCTCGTCCTATAACAGCACGATCGCCCGGGAAAACGAACGGGTGGCCGCCAGCGGCTACCTCCCCAGGGTGGACGCCAAAGGGGGATACACGGCACAGCTCGACGCACAGTCGATCGCGATAGCGGGCATGTCGGCCCCCACCCAGCAGGCCGATTACGGCTTCTTCTCGCTGGGGATCGGCCAGACGCTCTACGACTTCGGCCGCACGAAGTCGCAGGTGGAGCGGGCCAAAGCCCGGAGCGAGGAGGCGCGCCAGGGGTACCGCGCAACGGAGCAGGAGGTATTTCTCCGCGTGGTCCAGGCATACTACGGGATCCTCGAGAGCCAGAAGCTTTTGGCCTCCGCCGACGAGGAGGTTCGCCAGATGGGTGGACACCTGAAAGATGCCCAGGCGAAGTTCGACCAGGGGGTGGTGACCCGTAACGACGTGCTCCAGGCGGAGGTCAAGCTCGCCAACAGCAAGCAGCGGCGCCTGGAGATCGCCAGGCAGCTCGACAACAGCTGGCTCCTCCTCAATTTCCTAACCGGCCGCGAGCCCGGCTCGCGGGCCCAGCTCGAGGATACCCTCGGGCGCAGCGAATCCCCCTCCGTCAAGGCCACCCAAGCCGACCTCGCGTCACGGCCCGACCTCTTGGCCGCCCGGGAAGCGGTCGCCGCCAGCGAAGCCGACGTGCGCGAACAGCACACGAACTTCCGGCCCGAGCTGTATGTACAGGCGGGGGCCGAATACCAGCAGAACCGCTACGTCAACGAGCAGACCATCCTGGCCGCCACGGTCGGGATCCGGTTCAACATCTTCGACGGCTTTGCCAAGGACGGCCGTCTGCGCCAGGCGGTCGAGGTGCGCTCGCAGAGCGAGGCGAGCCTGCGCGAGGCCGAGCAGTCGGCGCGGCTCGAATACCAGACAGCGGTAAACGATCTCCAGGTGGCGGGCGAGCGGATCTCCACCAACGAGAAGGCAGTCGGCCAGGCCGAGGAGAACCTCCGGCTCAACCGCAGCCGCTACGAGGAGCAGATGGGAACCTCGACCGACGTCATCGACGCCCAGATCCTTCTCACCCAGGCGCGCACCGACTATTTCCAGTCGCTCTTCGACGAGCGCGTGGCCCGCGCCAGGATCAGGAAAGCCCTCGGTACCCTGTAATTTTACGCCCCTTATAGATATCGAAAAATACCACGGAGGATGTCATGGAAGAGATGGTGAATACGGTGGAAGAAGTAGTAGGCACGGTGGAAGGGATAGGCAGCGAAGAGGCGAAGCCGGTTGGGCGCAAGCTGGCAATCCGTGCCGCGGTAGGGTTGGTGGTCGCCGCCGCGTTGGCGTGGGGAGGGCATCTCTACGTCGAGGGGCAGCGGCGGATCGAAACCGACGACGCCTTCATCGAGTCCCACATCCACGCGGTTTCTGCCCGGGTGCCGGGGACGGTGACCAAGGTGCTGGTCAAGGACAACCAGTTCGTACACAAGGGGGATCTCCTCCTCACCCTGGACGACCGGGACTACGCGGTGAAAGTATCGAGCGCCCAGGCTGACCTGGACATAGCGAGAAACGACACCACCGGGGAAGCCGCCCAGGTCGAGGCGGCCAAGGCCGACCTGGAGCGCGCGAGGGCGCAGTTCGCCCAGTCCGAGCTCGATCTCAAGCGGGCCCAGGTGCTGGTCGGCCGCGAAGTGATGCCGCGCGAGCAACTGGAGAGGAGGACCACCGACCGCAGCGTGGCGGCGGCGCAGGTCAAAGGGGCCGAAGAGAGGCTCCGCGCGGCGCAGGCCGCCCTTGGGCTGGTGGGAGGAGGCAAGGCCGGTGCCCGCGAAGCCAAGCGCCAGTCGACCCTGGACGAGGAACGCCTGAACCTCTCCTACACGAAGATCTACGCCCCCGCCGACGGTTACGTCACCCGCAAATCGGTCGAGCCGGGGAACCGCGTGCAGTCGGGACAATCGCTTCTTGCCGTGGTGCCGCTCGAAGACTCCTGGATCACCGCCAACTATAAGGAGAGCCAGCTCACTCATGTCCGCCCCGGCCAGAAGGTTTCCTTCAAGGTGGACACCTACCCCGGGCGCGAATTCACCGGGACCGTGGAAAGCATCATGGCGGGGACCGGCGCAGCCTTCTCGCTGCTGCCGCCCGAGAACGCCACCGGCAACTACGTGAAGGTGGTGCAGCGGGTGCCGGTGAGGATCGCCATCGACCGCGCGAGCGATCCCAACGCACAGCTGAGAGTGGGGATGAGCGTGACCCCGGTCATCCAGGTGGAGCGGAACACCTCCGCGATCGTGAAAGAGCTCTTGCACCTCTCCTAGCCGGGGGATCGGAGGATGAACATGCAGGACAAAACCAACACCGCCAACAAATGGCTCATCGCCCTCGCCGTCATGCTCCCGGCGTTGATGGAGGTGATCGACACCTCGGTTGCCAACGTGGCGCTTCCCAACATGCAGGGGAGTCTCAACGCCGGTACCGACGAGATCACCTGGGTCCTCACCTCCTACATGGTGAGTAACGCCGTCGTGCTCCCGATCACCGGCTGGCTTTCCCGCATGTTCGGCCGCAAGCGCTTCCTGATCACCTGCGTGATCCTGTTCACCCTCTCCTCGCTTTTGTGCGGAGCGGCCCCCAACCTGGCGACCCTGATCTTCTTCCGCATCGTGCAGGGGGCGGCCGGCGGCGCGCTGATACCGATCAGCCAGGCGATCCTCCTGGAGAGCTTCCCCCACAGCGAGCAGGGGATGGCCAACGCCATCTTCGGCATCGGGGTGATGTTCGGTCCCATCATCGGCCCGGCACTCGGAGGCTGGATCACCGACAACATGACCTGGCGCTGGATCTTCTACGTCAACATTCCGGTCGGCATCGCCGCCCTCGCGATGGTCGGCCGCTTCGTGACCGACCCACCCCACGTCACGCGGGGTAAGGCCACCATCGACTACTGGGGGCTCACCTTCCTGACCCTCGGCATCGGATCGTTGCAGATCATCCTGGACAAGGGGCAGCAGGACGACTGGTTCAACTCCCCCTTCATCGTCATTTTCACCGTAGTTTCGGTCGTCTCCCTGCTCCTCACCGTCTGGGTGGAGCTGAGGCATCCGCACCCCATCGTGAACCTGCGGCTCTTCAAGAACGTTTCCTTCCTGGCGGGGAACCTGGTGATGTTCATGATCGGGTTCGGACTGTACGGGTCGCTGATGGTGATCCCGCTCTTCTTGCAGACCCTGATGGGGTACACCGCGACCCAGGCGGGCCTCGTGCTGGCGCCGGGAGGAGTGGCGACCCTTCTTTTGATGCCGCTGGTGGGAGCGGGGCTCTCCAAAGTGGACGGCCGGAAGATCGTCTTCGCGGGTCTGGTGATCTCCGCCTGGTCGATGTTCATCTGGCGCGGATTCCCGCTTGCAACCGCCTATGGCGACTTCCTCTGGCCGCGGATCGTGGCGGGGGTGGGGCTCTCCATGCTCTTCGTGCCGCTCACCACCCTCACCCTTGGTGGTATGAAGCCCGAGCAGATGGGGGATGCGACCGGCCTCTACAGCCTTTTGCGCAACATCGGCGGGAGCGTCGGCATCGCCGCCACCTCGACCCTCTTGGCCCGTTACAACCAGATGCACCAGAACCTGCTGGTATCGAGGCTGAACCCCTTCAATCCCGTCTACCAGGAGAAGGTATTCTCGATATCCCAGGGGTACGCCGCCCGCGGAGTTGGTCCCGCAGACGCGCAGCAGTTGGGGGTAAGCTCCGTCTACCGGTTGTTGCAGCAGCAAGCCGCCATCCTCTCCTACAACCGCGTCTTCTGGATCCTGGGCCTGGGTTTTCTGGCCGTCATCCCCTTCCTCCTCCTGCTGAAAAAGCCGAAACCCGGCGCCGCCCCCGTCGCCGCCCACTGATTCTTCTTCTGAAACATGAAAGCCCCCGGCTGCATCGGCAACCGGGGGCCTAGGTCCCCTCCCCTTCAAATCTACCCTCACCCCTGCCCCTCGCCCCTTTAGGGGAGAGGGGCAGGGGTGAGGGAGGTGATATCACAAAGCCCTAAGCGAAACAGGCACCGACCAGGGCCCGCGCCCGTGGCCGCTGAGGACCCTCACGCGGAACCAGTACAGTTTTCCCGGTTCCTTCTCCCCTACTTTGATCCCCGTGGCGCGAGGGAAGGTATCCACATCGCTCCAGTTCGACTCGACCGCCGGGTCCCCTTCGCAGATCTGTATGTCGTAGGCCCTCGCACCCGACACCCTGCCGGCCCTCAGGTCAAAGAAACCGGAATCGAGAGCATGCCTGACGGAAAGGTCCGTAGAGGGGACCGTGGGGGCCGCCTTCACCATTTCGGACTTCAGCGGGAATCCCGTAGTTCTCAGCACCTCCAGGTTGCCATCGGCAGCGAGCTCGACGTAGCTGGCGATCTTGGCGAGATGAGTCTTGGTCTCCAGATGCAGGGCATTACGCTCGGCAAGTTTTAAAGTGTCACGGGTCTGGGCGTTTTTGATTGCGGCATCGAGTTTATCGGTTGTAGTTGCAAGCGTGTCGAGAGACGGGACGAAGTGAGGCCAAGGCTCGGCGAAGTTCTCGAACGAATGGTTGGTGAGCATAGCCTTTACCGTTCTGGCCAAGGCTACCGTTTCAGCAGCACTCGTCCCAAATCTCCGTACCACCCACGTTATTTGTGGCGTCATGACGGGTCTCCTTTCAATTAATTTTTACTAATCATAGCGGCATTCCGTGGCAGTGCAAGCGAGGAAGCAATTTTTTCACCCCGTACGGGGCGCGGAGTGACGCACCATGGACGAGTTTTGCCGTCAAAAAAAGGCCGGGAGAACCCGGCAGAGTTTTGCAGTGCACGAACCAAGATTCTTCGCGAAAACAACGCCCTCCCAAGCGCCTAGAAATATAGGGCTTTTGGCCACTACAGTTGAAGAATCAAAATTGTTAGCGCGCATCTTCCTTTTCTTCGCGCACATTCTCCTTTTCTTAACGCAAAAATGGAGTTTCTCTGCGCAAAGCCACCGCGATCGAATCGCCCAACGAAGTTCTCGACGATCTCCGGCAAAATACGTGGTTCAGGTTTGGAAATTGGCCGGCTTGGATTTCAAAAGGAGAGAAGAGAGCGGCAACGGTGTAAGGCAGGAAAGGACTGTCGTCGCCCAACAAGCAAAATTCGAGGTATACGACGCCGAAGATGCAGTTCCCAAATCGGTTGGCGTAACGTAAGCAGCAGTTTTTGGTGCGTCAAAATGTGGCGTTTTGAGGAAAAAAATGGCGGGCGTAAAACTGAAAAGCCCCTGGCTGCGTGGAGCGGCCGGGGGCTTTGAATTTGTTTGGAGCGGGAAACGGGGTTCGAAGGCCTCATAAAAAGGCAAGTCAACCTTGAAAAGGGTCATAAAATCAAACTATTACAAATTGTTACCTGAACCTTCAGTGTGTCTAAAGTCCATTACAGTTCAACTGAAAACAGGTTCATTCGGCAGGTTCAGCAACAATTCGGGTACACTAACGGGTGCGCCCTTGACCTGCGCGGCGATTGTATGCCGCGCCAGTGTCCAAGGGCGTGTTGGGCGTTACAATTTCTATCACAAAGATAGAAAATGCAGAGTGACCCTTCATTTTTTTTGCTCACCAGTCGCCTGTTCGGGTTATTCCTGTTCCTATTTCATTGAAGAATGTACAATGGCAGTTTTAGCTTTTTCAATGCAATTTTCGTAGGTCCTTTTGCCCCAACTCCAGACTCCCACTAGTTCCACTTTGTCTGCTAGTATTTTATTTTCTTGAAGGACGGCCTCGTAATCTTCGCTAAAACAGGCAAAACGCAGGTAATAATTGTGCATCCGGGGAGCGTTGTAGTAGTAGACCAGTTTTTCAAATGATGGTTTAAGAGTATTCCACGGGAATTCAGTAAATACTCCTTTGTAGGTTAATTCGTCCACCATGTTTCCAGCAAAACGAGCCATAAAACTTTCGCGGTCAGGTTTATCAAGGCCTGCCATTTCCTTCCTGATTAAACGTCCCAGCTCACCTGGTTGACCACCCCACTTGGGCTGCAAAAACTGCGCACGATAAAGAATGTTGTAATAGAATTGGGGTTCAGCAGCCCTGGCATCAGCATAGTTCTTCTCAATCACCTCTTCGGGTTCATGCAAAAGAAAGGCTACTCGGAAGCGAAGCGTATGGAGCATTGGGCAATCTGGGCCTTTAACTTGCTGCTTCAACACTTCCTGGGCACGGGCAAGGCGTTCTTTGAATTGTTGCCAGCCTTCGTCCGTTACTTTATCGGCGTAACCTTCACCACGGGCATCGACAGCCCAATCAAACAGCCCCTCTCCTAAAGCAGTCTGCGATATTGCCGAATCAGGAAAAGCCGCTCGCCAGCGGACAAGGCGATCTATATATTCCTTCCAACCATTCTTATCGCTGGCATATGGATCGCTCAGGTTATTAATGAATAAGTATATCCGCCAACTGCCATCGGCAAAGCGGGCCTTACGGGAAATCAGGTCGCGTGCGTAGCTCTCCAACTCGGCAAATCGTTCTTCACGCAGCAATCGCGCTACTTCAGCATTTTGTTGCACACTGGTAATCTTGTCTAGCTTAATGGTGGGAGTCGGTTCTGTTTCGCTTGCTTTTACGGTGGTTGCCAAACTAAAGCACAAGACAACGTTGATGCATACGAGCAGTGCCAAGAATGTTCTGTTTATTGCGAGCATTTTTCATCTCCGGTTCATAAGATATTGGGGCACAACTACTTATTGAGCGGTTCACGCGCGCGTGCGTGAACCTGTGATCTTCCAGAAAGGGATATTTAGCTCATGCACATTAAGGCAGGCATTCCCCCATCTTGGCGCCAGGGGGTTGGAAATACATGCAATTTCATATACCATGCGCTCCATTGTAAGGAAAGAATTATTAGGAGTTATAATGCTAGCTGTCGAAAAGTGGGCTCAAGGTAAGTCACAGTACATTGCCCTGTTTGCACCATCTATAGCCGCCTTCGCTAGAGAAATCCCGGATATCCTCAAGTACCAGAAAAAACACCGGCTCTTGAGCCATACCTTTTCTGTCCCGGACCTCCCTTCCTGGTCCGCGCTGTATCGCTTTCACCATCGGTACACGGATCCGCTTTATGGCATGATCTTTCAAACTTCAGAATACGGCCAACGACTAATTACATTGATGTCTGAATTCCAGCGCCTCTCCCGAAATCCTGATTTGCTGAAAGAAATGGTTTTCACATCTGAAGAAATCAAAGAAGGGCAGACATATTGGAATGAACTTCAACGAATGTCCTTTGATGACATCCAGGAAGACATTTCTGGTGCCCCTATGACGCCAGAAATGCGGACTTCTTTTCAACAGTACATGGACGCGAACGAAACGGAGTTCGCCTTCCTGTTCCTGGTCGCCATCCCCTGCTTGCTGATCTACAAGGAATGGCCCTCCTCCTTATACCGAAAGGCGGTGGTACGCGGCGATACTGGTGCAATCCACAAGCTACTTCGTCTTGATCCCTTCACCCTCCACGATTCGGCCATCGGTAAGCAGATTCAGCACGTCCGTATCCACGGGCGGCAAGCTGTTTACGAAGAGCTTCTCAGCGCACCACTCAAACCTCTCAAGGTCAAGCTGACAAGCCGTACCATAAAAGACATGCTCGCCGGGTTCATCTCCTTGCTTGCAGAAAAGCTCAAGCAACCTCTCACCTCAACTGAAATCCGAGATCTCTTCGACGCCGTTGCAAAGGATACCGATAAGCGTGATATAGACACCAGCCTTCCAGAAAGTCAGGAGGCATATTCAAAGGTTATCCAGCTTAACCGCCCAGACTGGGAGCCAATGTTACGCCCCGGACAGAAAAAACTAAAGTAGCGTCCGGGTAGTTCTCCCGCATCCGTGGCAAACCTCCCAAGAAAATTTATCCTTGGAGGTTTCCATGAAAATGTCCGACAACAACATCATTCCCGCAGAACAGCGCGCGTCCCAGGCCACCGGTGAGAGTCGGGACGGGGCGGCTCCCGACGTACCGGTGGCGGGTGCGGGGAGCTTTGCGACCGCAAGCGAGCAGGAGGAGGCTTTGCCTCCGACCACCGAAGGCGACCTTGTCGCCGAAGGAAGCATGGCGGAACCTGTAACACGCCATGCGCTAATACCACACCTCGAAAATTTCCAGTACCTTCTCTGCGGCTTTGACTCCCTTGACATCGGTCTATTCGTGGAATAGGGAACTGACTGGCCGGTAGTTCTCAAAACTCTCCAACAGCTCAAAGATCACGCAAAAAAACTAGGAGAGGTCGTAGAAGAAACGTACCTCGGACGAAACTACGTCATGTTCCCCAATGGCAAAGGCGACAACTACGCCTTCCACCTCCAGTTCCCGCAGTATCACCTCTACATTTCCAAATCTGAAAAGTTCACATCTTCACCGAATGTCTACCTTTCCATCAATTCAAAAACCATGTGGGGAAAGGGCGTAGCTTATGTCCTCGACTTAGCCACCAACGATCTCAAGTATTTCGGTGGTAAGATCGTCGAGGTACTCCCTAGCCGCCTCGATATCTGCGCCGACTTCAAGTTATCCTCTGGTCTCTCCCTCCCTTTCTTGGAAGAACACACCGTGTGCCGCAGCCGGGATGTCAGACCGATAATTAAGGGCGGCATCCTCGAAACCTGTTACTTTGGTTCACCTGCCGCACCTATCCGCCTGAGGATTTACAACAAAGGAAAAGAAGTAATCAAAAAGGGGGAAAAGCTATGGTTCGCCGACATGTGGGGGACTGACAATCTTGAAGATATCTGGAGGGTCGAATTCCAACTACGAAGAGCCGCCTTGAAACAATTCAAGATCAACGATTTTCTTGATCTCTGGCAAAGAGCCGGAGGCGTCTAGAACTACCTGACTGGAGACTGGTTCTCCCTCCGAGTTCTGGACAATGACCGCCAGAATCGGCGCACTATCCACCCTTGGTGGATTGAAGTTCAAAACTGCGCTGAACGACGGCGCTCTTCTACATCGCCCACATTGCCGGTTGCCTCCCTGCGTTCGCTGCCAGGACCGGGAACAGGGATTACAAAGAGGCCATCCTTGCACTCGGTAAAGCCTTGTATGAACACCGGAGCAAAAGGGATTTCGACAGGGAATTCATAAAACGCTCCATTAAGCTTGGGCATGTCCTGGAAGCTACGGGGGATGACCATGAGTGATTTAAAGGTGAGGACCGTTGAGCATGATGGTGTCCCGCACCACCGTCTTCGGCTGGCTAAAAAGCGGTGTTCTGAAGGAAGGCGTCCACTACTGCCGACTCGGCCGAATCCTCCGCTTCTGCTGGCGGGAAAGTCTTTTCTTCCAAGGCCAGCAGAGGCTCCCCACGGAGGATGACGGCCTGGCGACTCTGCCGCCAGTGCCACGAAGTGAGCACGATTCACAGCGAGGCGCAGCCTCGGTCCCAGGCTCGCCTTTGACTTTCAAGCGAAGCAAGGCACCGATGATGAACCTGGACTATTGATAATCGGATTGATTGGCGTTATCCTCCGCACCGGACTAAGACACACTGAAGGGAGGGTAACGCCATGAGGACATAACATGAGAAACAAGAAAGGCAATCTCGCCATAGAAGCACCCAGCAAGGAACACGGAGCTGTCAAGAGGCGCAAAGGCTCCAGTAAGCTCTATGTGGATTTCTACTACTTCAGCCAGCGGATCACCCGCACCACTGAGCTTGATGACACCCCGGCCAATGAACGAAAGGTTCGCGCCTTCCTGACCAGGATCGGGCAGAGGATCGAGGACGGCACCTTCAAGTTTGCCGAGGCATTCCCTGGAGCCACCGAACAGGAAAAAGCCTACTTCACCCAGCTTGAGGGGCGAGAGTACCGGCCCGAACCTCACCAGGTGCTCTTCGGTGAGTACGTGAAGGAATGGATGGAGACCATCTTTCCCTCCTTCAGCTCGCCGACCAAGCGGAACGACTACCGGGAAGCGATTGAGACGAAGATACTACCCCACTTCAAAAACGTCTCCTTCTACCAGATCACCAGCACCACGGTTTTCAAGTTCACTCAATCCCTTCTCTGCACGCGGGGGGAGAACAAGGGGAAGCCTCTCTCGACGGCGAGGAAAATGAACATCCTCATGCCGTTCAGAACGATCTGGAACGATGCCTGCGACCATTACCGGTGGGTGCTGAAAAGCCCCTTCGACAACCTGAAAAAGAGGCTCCCTAAGACCGAGAAGAAAGAGCACGTTGTCATCCGGTTTGATGAATGGCTTCGCTTCCTGGGCCACCTGGAGGAATACTACCGGCCCATAGCGGAGTTCATGATACTTACCGGGATGATCCCTTCAGAGATGGGGGGATTGAGGAAAGAGGACATCGACGGCGAGTACATCAACGTCAAAAGCTCCTTCGTGCTCGGCCAGGACAAGCAGAGTCTGAAAACTGCGTTCAGGAAGCGCCAAGTCTTCATCACCAGGGCGCTAAGGCAACGCCTGGACATCATCCTGAACCGCTCGGATTCACCCTTCGTCTTCACCATGGAGGACGGGGCGCGGTTTAACAGCTCCCGATTCTGCAAGGTCTGGAAAAAGGGCGTTGACGCTGCCGGGATCACCTACGTTACCTCCTACTCGGCCCGGCACTCCTTCGCAGCCTGGAGCCTCCTTGTCGGCATCAATCCGCTAAGGCTCGTCAAGCTCATGGGTCATGCTAGTAAGCAGATGGTCTACGAGGTGTACGGAAACTACGTGGAAGGTCTGGAAGAGGACGGAGAGAGAATCTTCGACTACCTGGGGCGCGACTTCGTCATACCCCAAAAAAGCAAATCCCCGATTCCGTTTGGGGACAGAACCGGGGACAGTCTCGAAAGGATCGCGCTAACCGCTTGAACCTGTATGTTTTTTATGGAGCGGGAAACGGGGTTCGAACCCGCGACTTCAACCTTGGCAAGGTTGCACTCTACCACTGAGTTATTCCCGCTCAATGGAGATCCTGTTTATAGCAAAGGACCTCCCTTGAGTCAACCATTTTTTTCTTCATACTGCAATGATCTCAGCGTACTTGATCTCGATAAAGTGAGTCCCTTTCGGGGCCCGCTGAGGTATACTCTGGTGTCGGAGTAACTTCAGAAGGAGAGCTGCATGGACAATCGCAAGGCCGAACTGATCGAAACGCTGTTGCCCAAAGACACGAACGGCTACGGGAATATCTTTGGCGGAGTCATCATGAGCATTATGGACAAAACCGCCGGGGTCGCCTGCTGGCGCTATTCCCGCAAACGGGTGGTCACCAAGTGCGCCCAGGAGATCTGCTTCCACACCCCGGTCAACATGGGGGAGGTCGTGTACTCGCGCGCGGCCATCGTTCACGTCGGGCGCTCTTCCATGGAGGTGGAGGTCGAGGTGGAGGCCGAAAACGTGATGGATGGAACCATCCGCCGGGCAGCCAGCGGCATCTTCACCATGGTGGCCCTGGACGAGAACTGGCACCCTACCCCGGTTCCGGTCTGGCAGCCGGTCACCGAGACGGATATCGAGAAATGGCAGGCGGCCGAACTGAGAAGGAAACGCCGGAGCCATGAGTAGGCACCATCGGCAAGATACCAGGCGGCGGGCGTGGTATGGCAGGGCGCTGGTGCTGGTGCTCCTCCTGACTCTTACCGGCTGCGAGACGATCAACGACGCGGTGGTCAGGTCCTGGCTGATGGATTCGGGCCTGGGGAATCGGGTCAACAAGCAGATCAAGGAAGGGTTGAAGAAGAAGGAGATTTCCCCGCCGGTGACAGGGCCGAGATTCCCGGCGCCGCAGGGTTTGGATCAGGGATAACATAGCACCGGGACCCCATCCTCACCCTGTCCCTCCCCTTGAAGGGGAGGGAACACCACTCAAAGAGGTGTGGACGCCGGAGTGTCAGCGTTCCGGTGAAAGGGAGCCGGGTCGCGGGGGATGCAGGTTGGGTCGAAGTTCTCCCTCGCCCAGGCGAGGATGTCACGGGAAGAAGCGGTCGCCAGGGAGGCAGGAGGATTTTGGCCGAGGAAGTGGAGGGCTCCAAGCAGCAGTCCGCCCCCCTCTTTCGACAGGTCGCGGCCGGCAGCAAGGGAGATGGCGTTGTCCCTTTTGCTGAGCTTCGAGCCATCGGGGCCGGTCACCAGTGGCAGGTGCCCGTAGTTAGGGGTGGGGAACTGGAATACCCGCTGCAGATAGATCTGACAAGGGGTGGCGCTTAACAGATCCGCCCCTCTCACCACCTGGTTCACGCCCGAGGCGGCGTCGTCCACCACCACGGCAAGATGGTAGGCATACGGGCCGTCGGCACGGCGCACCACGAAATCCCCGCAGGAAGCCGTTAAGCGCTGGCAGTAGCGCCCCATCACGGCATCGTTGAAGCAGATCACCTCGTCATACACCTTCACCCTCAGTGCACGCTCCACTTTTTCGGGAGGAAGCCCGTCACGGCAGATGCCGGGATAGACCAGGGTCTCGCCGTGGGGAGCCGAGGAGATCTGGGCAATCTCGCTCCTGGTGCAGCCGCAGCCGTAGGCGAGCCCACGCCGGATCAGCTCTTCCGCCGCCTCCCGGTACTGCTCGGTCCGCCGGCTCTGATAGAGCACCTCCCCGTCCCATTCGAACCCCAGGGTCTCCAGGGTAAAGAGGATATCGTCGGCGATCCCCGTCACCACGCGGGGAAGATCGAGGTCTTCCATGCGAAGAAGCCAGCTGCCCCCGCTAACCCTCGCCATCAGGTAGCTTCCAAGAGCTGCAACCAGGGAGCCCAGATGAAGGGGTCCGGTTGGAGAAGGGGCGAAACGCCCTACTATGTGGTGAGCGTCGTCGGTCATTGGTCGTTCACGGTGTTTGCCCAATCCTCCACCTGTCCTCCCCCTTGAAGGGGGAGGAACCTGTCTAAAAGGGCTGGTACCGGGATTAGCCGAGGAAGGAGCAGCAGTAGTCGGCGATGGTGGTGACCTTCATGGTGAAGCTGGAGTTGGCCGGGACTTCGAACGCTTCGCCGCCCTTGACGGTAACCCACTCGGAGGAGCCGGGCAGCAGCACAGTCAGCTCGCCCGACATGAACTCCATCAGTTCGGCAGCCCCGGTGTTGAAGGTGAACTCGCCGGGGAGCAGGATGCCGAGGGTCTTCTTGGTGCCGTCGGCGAAGATGACGGCCCGGCTGGTGCACCTGCCGTCGAAGTAGATATTGGCTTCTTTGACTACCGTTACGTTGTTGAATTCAGACACGAACTACCTCCTGGAAAAAAATATGGATCAGGCCAGCCACTCTCCCGACTCCCACCGCTCCAGGGCGACCTGCGCCCGGAAACCGATGAGACCCGGCAGTTTGGCGATTCTTTTCAATACGGCAATACATCTATCGGGAGACTCACGCATCGCGAAGACGGCGGCCATGCCGGCTACGGGTGGGGCCGGGTCTTCAAGGAGCACGAAAAAGGCCTCCAGCCCCCCCTCCCGCACCACCGCAGCATAGAACCTGGTGAGCTCCTGTACTTGGGCGGAAGCCGCCTCGTCGTCATAGGCTTCCATCGCCTCGGCATGCCTGAGAGCGGCCTTGGCAAACCATCCGACGACTTTCTCTATCTTCTCCTGCTGAGTCAATTCCTGCTCCCCGAGCCGTTCGACTGCTGACTGCACGGCACCAGCTCCAGCCAAGAACAGTAACAGTTTTGGAACCTTGAAACAAGCAAAAGGCATTGGAACACGGATCAAATCCGATGAGACGGATTTACACGGATAAATCTTTCAAGCTTAAATATTTACAATGACCGAAGCTCCGGTTGATCCGCCTTTATCCGTTCAATCCCTGTCATCCGTGTTCTATTGCTTTGTTTTTACGGGAGTCGAACAAGAAAAAGGCGGGGTTGCCCCCGCCTACCCCGCCTTTACCTTGAAGGTAACCTCTTGAGTTCCCATGTGGCAGCCCCCCTGGACGGTCCACCAGCATTAGCAAAACCATTAGCACATTTTGATAGCGGCATTCAACCCTTTCCTATCCGCCTACCCTAAACGGGGGATATGCTCGCTACCAAGATCCGGTGGACCATCTCATATATATTAAAACATGAATATGCAATCAGGGGGTATGACTGCCAATCCCCCCTGCCAACCTCCTTTAATAAGCACGCTCGCCTCCCTCCTCTGCCTCACTCCCCCCGAAGCCGGGAACTCAGCCTTCCCCTCCTACCCAACTCAAACCTATTTAAGACCCCACAAGCTCTTGGCACCAAGTACACCGACCGAATCCATGCCGATTTTTTTTTCAGAACACGCGGAAAAACTCTCCTCTACTGGGCATATAAGATTATAGCAAGCCAATACTTCATCTTACCATCCGAGGAGCCATGCAGCAAATCACCACTGGGATAGACCACCTACACCTGACGTTTTCAGCCAGCCATTCTCTTGAAACCATTGTAACCACCTTGTTCACAGGTATCACAGCAGATCACTTCCGCCCCAGTCGCAAGCAGCAGAAATGGTACCGCCGCACCCGACTTCTACAGACCACAACCGGCGACACCCTGGCAGCTTTCCACAGTGACAGCACCTCAACCTTCGGACGTAGGAACTTACTACAGGTTCACGGGCTTGCTTTCAGTGATTCAGCCCTCAACGCATTACGCCCCCTGAATTTACAGAAGCTCATTGACGGCGCGGTTGAACTTGACGCGCATGTCTCCGAGATCGACGTTTACATTGATGACCGCTCAGGACTGACCCCTGTGAACCAGATCTACGAACAGTCACTACCTCACACATACCGCGATTACATACGTTCCACCTTTACTAAGGATCACCAGGGTAAGCCGACCCTACCCGATTTCTATGGCGGATCTTCAATCTACTACGGGAGGCGGGGACGAAACTTCTGCAAAGTCCTTTTCTACCAGAAAGACCTATGTCCCCGACAAAGAGTGTACGAGACCGGAAATCGGCTCAAGTCCCCCTGGATCAGGTATGAATTAAAGCTACGCAAAGGATCTGCCAAGAAGGAAACCGACCTCCTGATGAAACTAAGCATCCCCGAATTCGACGCAGAAACACCGCGCCTGGGAGAGGTTGTCGTTGACCTGTTTCAACGTCACTTCTCCTATGTGGTTCCTGGTCCCCGGTCCAGTCGCCGGAAATTACAATCTTGGTGGAGTGAATTGTTGAAGCGTGCAGCCCTCTATAACCATATACCACTGTCTGACCACACCTCCTGCTACCACCGTCCGGGGATATCCTCACTGCGTACTTTAGACGGTAACCCGCAAACTGACACTCTTGCATTCTGCCTGTAGAGGGCGATCACACCAAACCCCATCCGAGGATTACCATTAATGATCGAACATGCACTTCGACTCCCTCCCTCTCTCAATAAGAAGGAGATCCCTAACGCAGGATACCGTAACCGTTGCCCGTTCTGTGGTTCCTCCAAGTGGGCACCCGGTACCCGTTGCGACTGTGGAATCTGGTGCCCGCCAGAAAGCGGTCACAAGCGTTCAAGACCAAGCAAATACAAAAAGACACCGCCTAAGGCGGATACGCTCATCTATGAGCCGAAACATTGTCATTACATCTAGAGTCACATCGACCACAGCGACAGCAGCTTACCGTGGGCCTGAGGCCGAGGCCGGAAAGGAGAAGGGCCGGATTCTCTATGAAGAGATCCGGCCCTATGTCCCACCCTCCGTCTCATGCCAGACGGTATTTTTATTTTTATCAATCAATAATGTTAAATTTGACACGGTAGTTGCTAGGAAAAGAAGTTCCCCTGGACCGGTTTTGGTTGGGAGAAGCTAGGGCAGGGTACAAATCCTATCCCCTGGTTTCGTAAGATCTCTGCGAAACGGTCATCGGGTGACACCACCACATACGATCCTCTCTTGTGGGATTGATAAAAGCGAATCTGCCGGATCAGTTCTCCCAGAGACAGGATCTTGCTCTTGACCTCAATGAAGACCTCATCGTCATAGGACCCAATTCTCCATTCTGGCGCGGCTGAGGGGAAAGCCTGTAGGTTAGAAGTGTAAGACTCCACCCTCAAACCGGGCCGACGAACTCTTACCATCATGTCGATTGCCCCGACCACGAACCCCTTGTCGTTCATGATCGTACACTCCCAGACAGTCTTCGTAACCTGGAGCTTCGGCATCGCCGGAGGATCTTCAAGCTTTGACCATTCCTCCAGTTGGAGAAGCTTCGATTCGGTCTCCAGGGTTTTCGGGTCTGGGGTAGGTGCACCCGGTCCAGCAGAACTTGATCTGAGGTTATGGAGTTGGCGCTCTAGGCTGGCTTTGAGTTTAGCCAGGCCGGTGTGAAAATCCGAAAGCTCTCCTTTGACCTCCCTCTCTGGCCAGACAGCAGGGAAAGCTCTATTTATGACCTCCTCGATGTTTGCGTTCAGCCAGATCATGATGCTGTCGTGTTCTGGTGTCTTCAGGTCATCGTCCTTGAAGCCGAACTTCTCAATCAGGGTCTTTGCCTTAGGTTGCCCCATCAGCGCCTCCAGAATACTCCTGTTCGTAGGTCTCTCACTATCGCACATAAGCAACCACCAATCCAGGTAAAAGATTGACGGTGAGAGGGCTGGAGGTCTCTCTGTGCTGAATCGTTAACGCTGTAACTCAGGTCATAGCAGATTTGGCCTTTTACCCACCAGTAACCCCTCTTTGCCACGTTAACGGTACCCCCCCGATTCTCTGTGCTGCACCATTAACGCGGCACCGTCCAAGCACCGCGTCAGTGCTGGTTCTGGATTGTCGTACAGACGCCATCATCGAAATAGACGCAGGTGGAGGCGTCCTCCCTCATAACCCACTGTTCATTGACTCCGCTAGCGGTACTAGTCCGATTGACCCGATACGGCTTCCCCCAGGCAGTTCTTACCTGCTCAGTTGTCATTCCTACCCGGATCTTCTTTCTTCCGATGGTGTTGCAGTCTTCTTCACTCCAGTCAGGATGTTCCTGGTGAACCCGCTTGCCTACTGGCGTAAGTTGAACTCCTACAGCGCCATCTTTGGATTTTGTCAGTTGTGTTTGGATCTCCTTCTGCCTCTTGTCAATTCGTCCTAACAGAACCTGAGCTTCTTTGTATTCAGGGGCATCTGATGGTATGCACTCAAGAAGCGTTTTCACCTGATCTGTATCTCCAGAACTTAATCTGTTTTCAATTTCTGTTTTCGCTTGGGTCAGGAGTTCAGCCGTACTCATCTTTTTCCCGGATTCACGCTCATGCATGATACCAAACAGAGCAACGCCCAAAAGCACCAGTATACCAACAAGCACAAGTCCCAGGCCGTTACGACCACTACGGACTTTCGATTGCTGCTCCGGCATCTCCGGTTCTTTCAACGGCACTGCCTGATGGTCCTTTACCTTGACTTCTTCGCGCACCTGAGAATCCAGGTGCTTCATTAGCGGAAAGGCGCAGGTAGGGCATACCTCGGCTTTATCCGAAACCTCTTTTGAGCACTCAGGGCACTTGATAAGAGCCATACTACCTCCCTCTCTCCACTTGATAGCAGATCCTAACCGACCATCAACTATACAGTCTGAGATGATATACTGACAAGTAAAACATATCATTAATGAACGTGGAAACGATGATCTCATAGCTGTATGCTCGCCGCCAAAAGGGGCCTATAGCTATGCTGGACAGTGCAGCCATCGGGAAAAAGATAAAGGAATTTCGCGTCAGTGTAGGCCTTACTCAGGAGGGGCTTGCTGAACGGCTTGGCATTACGTTTCAGCAAGTGCAACGGTTCGAGAAGGGAACAACGAAGGTAAACCTAAGCAGGTTACAGCAGCTTGCGGAGATCCTAGAAGTCCCGGTCTCTGCTTTTTTTGCTGAGTCGCCCAACACAGTGTACAACCTGACCAACGAAGAGCTAAGGCTCCTGGAGGCCTTTAAACAGGTGCCCAAGCATGTACGCGGTAGCGTTTTGGATGTTGTAGAGAACATGGCGGTGAAGAAGCCGTGACCCCAAAACCGATTTTGTCCTGAAAGGGGTTACACCCTCTCAAGAGCGTTCCGTACTGCTGCAGGCGTCCACAACTTGCCTCGTGGGGTAGGTACGTTCATGCCGTTCAGCTCATCGGCAATGCTCTGGAGAGTTGCCTTTGCTTCTCTTGCTCGCTTGATTGTAGCCGCGACCTTTGCGGCATCTTCATTTGCCTTTGCAGACCTGTTGGCTGCTGATTTGGCCCTCTTCGTATCATCCATTGTTATCGTTCGCTCGGTCTTCCCCGACTTGGTTGTACCTCCATTAGCTAATCGCACCTTCAGTTCTGCCAGTGATTTCTTGGTTCGATCAGATATAGCTTTCGCCTCATGCTCTGCCATGACTGCCATTATCTGGATCGTCATGCGGTTCGCCTCTGGCATGTCAGCTGCGATAAACTCTACGCCCGACTCCATCAGGGTAGCAGTGAAAAGCACGTTGCGGGATAACCGGTCGAGCTTTGCCACTACCAGCACGGCCTTTTCCTTCTTGCAGTACGCTAGGGCCTTTAGCAGTTCCGGTCTGTTTTTCTTCTTGCCCGACTCAACCTCAATGAATTCAGCCGCAGGGGTGTACTTCGCAACCGCTGTGCGCTGGGCATCAATACCCAGGCCGTCTCTGCCTTGGTGAGTGGTCGAGACCCGCAGGTAGTGTGCGTATTTCGTTGTCGGCGTTGCCTCCATCGGTGCCCCCTTAAGTGAATTATAAAATGTGGTCGGACGTACACAAATTATATTTATTTTGTTTGGTGATGTCAATGTCAATTACCGCTTTCGAGATGCAGGCTAATATGGTATCAACTGGTGGGCGAAGGACAGACTTAAAAGGGAGGTCGTTATGAGCGAAAGTGAAAACGAAAGAAAACTTCCGGCTAGGGAAGAAATAGAGGCATACATCGGAGGGGATGGTTGCCTCTGCCTAAAGCAAGGGCCATTCCCATACGAGGATCACGAAAACATCATCGCTATGTGCCCTCAGGATGTACCAATCATCATCAAATGGCTCCAGGAGCTTCTTGAAGAGGTTAAGGGCAAGTGACAACATGGACCGCTCTAGATCTAGGAGCGGCCCTTGTTGTTTTCAACCCTGGTGCAGCACGTAGACCAACAAGCTGACGCACCCGCCGTTGAACATCGAGAGGACATGCCATCCACGCCGGTTGCTCCAGATTCCGACAGCAACGTGGAGGAGGGCCAAGCAGCCGAAGAAGAGAAATCGCACGTTTGCCCCTCACCTACCCCTGGACCGCCGCGCAAAGTGACGTCAGAAGCGAAATTTGGAGGCCCAGGTGGGGGCGGGGTCGAAATGGCCCCGCACCTCAGGCGCGCAGTCCCTTTCATTCACGCCCGAAAAGTAGAAATAGAAGTTATATAGCACCATTGTGGATGCTTCGACACTAGTCTCCGACCAGCACAGCCTTCAAGCGACTGAGGTCCACGGGATACGCCGCTAGTTGGACAACCTTATTCATTATCCCAAGCTGCCGCTTTCGGTAGACCGTGTCACCCGTGTTCCCCTTCACCCGGTGCCCCATAACGTTATTCAAAGCAAGGTCCAGAAAAGGACTATACCCCTCACCCGCAACGACCTCTCCACGGTCATGCGATGCAAGTGCGGGAGCGATCAAGGCTTCCTCGACCGAACAGCGGAAGTTAGCACGAAGCGAGTACAGCCGTAGCTTAGAGTCATTGGAAATCAGGTTCACTGGTGAGTTCATGAGACTGCTGGCGTTGGCATCGTAATACAGTCCACAGCTCTCCCGCCACTTGAGATTTGGGAAAAGCTGGGACTCCCCCATGTCTTGCATCTTCCGAACGTAACCGACTAGACCTAAGTCCCTCAGTGTTCTGTGAACCGGGACATTGCGCTTTGACTCTTCCGTCTTCGTCCTTTGGTGTCGCTCCTCATTCCCGGTTACTCTAAAGAAAAGGATTCCCTCTCGCTCCTGAACATCATCAACAAAGAGTTGTGCCACCTCATTACACCTCAGCCCAGAATAGGCTATTACCAACGGAATCCAGGTGAGTTCAGGTCGTTGTGGGTTGTGGAGATCCGCCAGGAGATCAAAATAGGCTTGAAGTTCCCTCGATTCAAAGATCCTGGACTTCTCGCAGGCCACTCCAGAAGGTAAACCTAGCCCCCTGAACGGGTTCCCTTCAGTGTACTTCACCTTGTGGTTGGCACCCCAATTAAAGACTGCCGACAAGGTTTCGAGAGCATTGTCAACTGACTTGTTCTCCAGCGGCTCCCGTTCATTGTAGAACTCGTGCTGGTAGTAATCCCGCCACTCTAACGCCATCTCTGGCGTTACCGCCCTCACCCTGGGCACTTCGCCAAAACACTCAGCAAAAACCCGCTCAATCCTTTCTAATTCCTTCGCTTTCCGGCGTGCCCGGTCAGGAGCGTGTGTTTTTGACCACTCGGCATGGTACAACTCGCGCAGTTCGGAAAAGGGGATACCTGGGTCTTTCCTCACAGGAAGATTACTGCGCCACCGCCTCAGAAGCCGGTACTGGTAATCTGAATCGTCTTCGGTTATCCCCAGCACCCTTT
This sequence comes from Geomonas sp. Red32, assembly GCF_023652955.1. Classification (GTDB taxonomy): domain Bacteria; phylum Desulfobacterota; class Desulfuromonadia; order Geobacterales; family Geobacteraceae; genus Geomonas. Next base: position 89,171 of record NZ_JAKLOY010000004.1, read on the forward strand.
CTGACTCAACTTTGAACAGATGACGCTCCGCTACCGCAAATGCAGCTACGACCTCGGTAAACTCATCTTTAGTGACCTCATCGGGACCACCGACCAAGCCTTGCTTGTTGTAGTGGCTAAGCATCATATCCGCTGCCTCAGTAGCAAACGGGGTGCTTAGAATGTTGCCATTGGCTTCCTCCCGCTGGTACATGGCCGCAGCCTTCGCCAACACAGACCCCACAACCTCTGGATTTTTTAGACTCCGCAGCAAATCAGCCCGGTACAGCATGAACGCGTTGTATTCCGGGTCATCTGAGACCTTAACCCCTAGCCTCGCCTTATCCTGCGCAGCTATAGTTCCCAGGCCATACTCAGCTACCATCGAATCGATCAGTTTTTGATCCATCCCGTTCCTCATCCTGTTAAATAGACCATCCACTACCGACAAAAGTTTGCGTGCGGCGGACTTTGCATCCTGGTACCGCCTCGTTTTCAGCGATCTCCAGATCTGACGCTTCCCTACTACTGGTTGAAGGTCAATAGGCACCGTGATAACCACGCAGTACGTCTTGCCCCTTCGCCTCATATAATCCATTTCAGGCCTCCCGACATTAGCAGATTCGTTAACAAATCGCCAAGGGGAGTCGAAACACATCAGGAACCAGATAGTTACCAACAAGAAAAAGGCGGGGTTGCCCCCGCCTTTTTGGATGCTGCTATCGAGCTGCCGATTAGATGTCGAAGTAGAGGGCGAACTCGAGCGGAACCGGACGCATACGGACCGGGTTGACTTCGGCTTCGGTCTTGTACTCGACCCACTTCTCGATGACGTCCGGGGTGAAGACGTCGCCTTTGAGGAGGAACTCGTGGTCTTCCTTGAGGGCGTTGAGAGCTTCTTCGAGGCTCCCCGGGGCGGACGGGATGTTGGCGAGCTCTTCCGGAGAGAGGCCGTAGATGTCCTTGTCGAGCGGCTGGCCCGGATCGATCTTGTTCTCGATGCCGTCGAGGCCTGCCATCAGCATGGCGGCGAAGGCCAGGTAGCCGTTGCAGGACGGGTCCGGAGTACGGTACTCGATACGCTTGGCTTTCGGGTTGGTGGAGAACATCGGGATACGCAGCGAAGCGGAACGGTTACGGCTGGAGTACGCCATGTTCACCGGAGCCTCGAAGCCCGGCACCAGACGCTTGTAGGAGTTGGTGGTCGGGTTGGTGAAGGCGCAGAGGGAACGGGCGTGCTTGATGATGCCGCCGATGTAGTAGAGCGCCATCTGGGAGAGCCCGCCGTACTTGTCCCCGGCGAAGAGGTTGGTGTTGTCCCTCCACAGCGACATGTGGCAGTGCATACCGGAGCCGTTGTCGCCGTAGAGCGGTTTCGGCATGAAGGTGACGGTCTTGCCGTTACGGTAGGCGACGTTCTTGATGACGTACTTGAACCACTGGAGCTGGTCGGCCATGTCGACCAGCGAGGAGAAGCGCATGTCGATCTCGGCCTGGCCGCCGGTGGCGACTTCGTGGTGCTGGCACTCGACGCGGATGCCGACCTTCTGGAGCTCGAGAACCATCTCGTTACGGAGATCGTTCTGGGAGTCGGTCGGGGAGACCGGGAAGTAGCCTTCCTTGTGGCGCGGCTTGTAGCCGAGGTTCGGGAACTCTTCGCGGCCGGTGTTCCAGGCGCCTTCGACGGAGTCGACGGCGTAGAAGGACTGGTTGGACGAGGAGTCGTAACGGACGTCGTCGAAGATGAAGAATTCGGCTTCCGGTCCGAAATAGGCGGTGTCGGCGAGGCCGGTCGACTTCAGGTAGGCCTCGGCCTTGCGGGCGATGTTACGCGGGTCGCGGCTGTAGTCTTCCTTGGTGATCGGATCGAAGATGTTGCAGATGAGGGACAGGGTCGGAATAGCGGTAAACGGATCCATCTTGGCGGTGTTCGGATCCGGAATGATGATCATGTCGGAAGCGTGGATCGGCTGCCAGCCGCGGATGGAGGAGCCGTCGAAGCCCTGACCTTCTTCAAAAGTGTCCTCGCCGAACTCGCTCATAGGCACCGAGAAGTGCTGCCAGATGCCGACGAAATCCATGAACTTGAAGTCCACCATCAGCGCGCCGTTTTCTTTTGCGAACTCAACTACTTGTTTTGGGGTCATTCTACAATCTCCTTTGAGTTTAGTAGGAAATCAGGCCATTACAGGGCGTCTTCGCCCCGCTCACCGGTCCTGATCCGTACAACTTCTTCAACGGGTGTGACGAAGATCTTGCCGTCGCCGATGCGGCCAGTCTTAGCGGCCTGCTCGATGGCATCGACCACCTTGGCAACCACCTCGTCGGAGACGATGATTTCCATTTTGATCTTGGGGATGAAGTCCACGACGTACTCCGCGCCGCGGTACAGTTCCGTGTGTCCCTTCTGGCGACCGAAACCTTTGACCTCACCGATGGTGATGCCTTGAATACCGATCTCATTAAGGGCTTCTTTGACCTCGTCGAGCTTGAAGGGCTTTATAATTGCTTCCACTTTTTTCACGGGCGTTACCTCCGCAGGTTTTTCAATGCGCGCAAATTATAGTAACGTTACCGTCAAATTGCAAGGTTAATAAAGCAACGTGAGCCGGGGTTCAGGGTCAAATTAGCAATTTATTTGCCAACGCAACTGTTAAAAAAACCACTAGTCTTTTTACATAGTTACTAATGTAAATCCCCCTCCCGCTTCTCGATTCCGGCGCTTGCGCTTAACCGTTAGGCACCCCCGGGACCGGCTGTCTATTTTTTAGGCAGCACGGAGTTCGCCTTGCCAACGCACCCTCTGTCACGGTATATTTGCGCCTTAACCTGTGACATAAAAGCCGTCTCCGGAACTTGCTCATGAAAAAGTTTCATCTCTCCAAACTTCGTCTAGTCTCGCTGCTCATTTTACCGGGATCCCTCTCCCTGGCATCTATCCCGGCGCGCGCGGACTTCTATCGTTACGTTGGCGAAGACGGGGTGGAAACCTTCACCAATACGCCCAGCACCCCCGGCGCGGTACGGGTGCTGCGCGAGGCGAAGGTGAGGACCAGGCCGGTAAAGGAGCATGCGACGGAAGCGCTGGAGCCGCCGGCGCCGGGCGAGCCGCCGCGGCTGCCGGTAAACGGGACGGTCACCTCCAAGGTCGGCTGGCGCCACGACCCCATCGACGGCGGCATCAGGCACCACAACGGGGTGGACATCGCGGTGCCGTCCGGGACCCGGGTGAAGGCGATCATGGGCGGCAAGGTCCGGGAAAGCGGCTTTCACGGCGGCTACGGAAACCTGGTGGTGATCGAACACCCCGGCGGAATGACGTCGCTGTACGGACACAACTCGAAGCTGGAAGTGAAGGCAGGAGACACGGTCCAGGCCGGCGACGTCATCGCCTACTCGGGCTCCACCGGCCGCTCGACGGGTCCCCACCTGCACTTCGAACTGTGGAAAAGCGGGAACAACGTCACCCAGGCCTACCTCGAAAACGGCGTCGGCATTCCGGAGGTCTCGGGAGGCATCAGGAGTTACCTCCACGCCGACGGCTCGATCGTCTTCACCAACCTGCATTAGCAAATCCGGCTACCATCCACCCCAGCCCATACTCACCCTGACCCTCCCCTTGAAGGGGAGGGAACGTTACGCCCGCCATTAAATAAAAAAAGGAGCCCCCGGTGGAGGCTCCTTTTTTGTTGCTGCGGTGCTGTCGAGATTACAGGATGAAAAGCATCTCGGCGTAGGTCGGCATCGGCCAGTAGTCGGCGGAGACGATCTTCTCGAGGGCATCGCCGTCGGCACGCAGAGCGAGCATCTGGGCGAAGACCTTCTCGCGGAAGGCGGTGGCCTGCTTGGCGAGGTCTTCGATGGCCAGTGCGTTGTCGAGAGCCTTCTGAAGGGCCTTGACGTTTTTGTTCATCGCGGAGAGGAGCTTGGAGGCCTCTTCCAGGGTTTCCTTCTGGGCCGAAACGTCGATCTTGCTGGACACGGCGGCGACCGACGAGATGGACTGGGCGACTTCGGTGATGAAGGAAGTGGCGGCAGGCATGATGCTCTGCTTGGCCATGTCGATCATGGTCAGCGCTTCGATGTTGAGGGTCTTCACGTACTGCTCGACCACGATCTCGTAGCGGGCATGGATCTCTTTCTCGGTGAAGACCTTGTGACGGGTGAAGAGCTCCACCGACTCCTTCTTGATCAGCTCCTTGAGAGCCTCGGGAGTGCTCGGGATGTTCGGCAGCCCGCGTTTCTTGGCCTCGGCGACCCACTCGTCGGAGTAGTTGTTGCCGTTGAACACGATGCGCTTGTGCTTCTTGGCGGTCTCCTGGAGGAGTTTCTGCAGGTCGGCGGAGAAGTCCTTGGACTTCTCGAGCTTGTCGGCAAACTGCCTGAGCACTTCGGCGATGATGGTGTTGATGATGACGTTCGGGCCGGAGATGGAGAAGGTGGAACCGACCATCCTGAACTCGAACTTGTTGCCGGTGAAGGCGAACGGAGAAGTACGGTTACGGTCGGTGGTATCTTTCGGAAGCGCGGGGAGAGTGGTCACCCCGATCTGCATGTCGGTCCCTTTTTTGGAGGACTTGGCCCCGCCCTTCTCGATCTGCTCCATGATGTCGGCCAGCTGCTCGCCGAGGAACACCGAGATGATAGCCGGCGGCGCTTCGTTGGCGCCGAGACGGTGGTCGTTACCGGCATTGGCGCAGGTCATGCGCAGGAGGCCGGCGTACTCGTCGACCGCCTTGATGGTGGCCATCAGGAAGGTCAGGAACTGGGCGTTCTCGTGCGGGGTGTGGCCCGGCTCGAGGAGGTTCTGGCCGTCGGAGGAGCTCATGGACCAGTTGTTGTGCTTACCGGAGCCGTTGACGCCGGCGAACGGCTTCTCGTGCAGCAGGCAGACCATGTCGTGACGGAGGGCGACGCGCTTCAGGGTGTCCATGACGAGCTGGTTATGGTCGGTGGCGATGTTGGTGGTTTCGAAGATCGGGGCGATCTCGAACTGGCTGGGGGCCACCTCGTTGTGCTGGGTCTTGGCGGTCACGCCGAGCTTCCAGAGCTCGGTGTTGACTTCCTTCATGTAGGAAACGACCCTTTCCTTGATGGTGCCGAAGTAGTGGTCTTCCAGCTCCTGCCCTTTCGGGGGCATGGCGCCGAAAAGGGTACGGCCGGCCATCATCAGGTCAAGCCTCTCTTCGAAGAAGGACTTGTCGACCAGGAAGTATTCCTGCTCGGGACCGACGGTGGAGGTGACGCGGTTGGCGGTCTGGTTGCCGAACAGGCGGAGGATCCTGAGGGCCTGGGTGGAAAGGGCTTCCATGGAGCGCAGAAGCGGGGTCTTTTTGTCGAGCGCCTCACCGGTGTAGGAGCAGAAGGCGGTCGGGATGCAGAGGGTGACGACGTCGGCCTCTTCGCGGAGGAAGGCCGGGGAGGTGCAGTCCCAGGCGGTGTAGCCGCGGGCTTCGAAGGTGGCCCTCAGGCCGCCGCTCGGGAACGAGGAAGCGTCCGGCTCGCCCTTGATGAGCTCCTTGCCGGAGAACTCCATCATGATGCCGGCGTCGGTCGGGGTGATGAAGGAGTCGTGCTTCTCAGCGGTAACGCCGGTCATCGGCTGGAACCAGTGGGTGAAGTGAGTGGCGCCTCTTTCGATGGCCCATTCCTTCATCGCGGTGGCGACCACGTCGGCGATCGACGGGTCCAGCGGGAGACCTTCGTCGATGGTTTTCTTCAGGTTCTTGTAGACAGCCTTCGGCAGTCTTTCTCTCATCACATCCTGGCTAAATACGTTCTGACCGAAAATCTCCATACTCGTTCTCACTCCTTGTCTTTGGTGGTGTGGAAATTAAGCAACTTTCCGAGTTGCGACTATTTTAGGCAGTTTAATCCGGAGTTCGGAAAACCCTCGTAAACTGCAAGATATGCGCCCTTGCGAGAGCCCTCGGACAGGCGTCACGGTAACGCCCTGTAGTACCGGCCGTTCCCTAAGGAAATTTCGCGAAAGGATGCAGAAAAATTAGGCAGTTATAACCAAAATGTGCCGCAATTTTAGGCAACATGCCTAAAAAAGCAGCACGGCACAAAAGCTTCCCTCACCAGGCCTTCGGCCACCCTCCCGCCCAAGGGGGGCGAGGAGCGGAGATGAGGTACGGGGTTAGAAGCAGGCGAGAGGGAGGAAGGGAAGGGGTTCGGTCACCGTGTAGTGACACAGCGGTACGGGAGTTTTCGGGCCGGGTGAAAGCGATCGTTCGCGGGGGTCACATCCTCTTCTTCACGTGGCGGGTGGCCTGGGCACTCCAGGGGTCGTCGGGCCAAGGGTGCCTGGGATAGCGCCCCTTGAGCTCCTTGCAGACCTCTTTGTAGGCGCCGTCCCAGAAGCTCCTTAGGTCGCTGGTGACCTGGATGGGGCGGCGGGCCGGGGAGAGGAGGTGGATAAGCAGCGGGACCCGGCCGAAGGCGATCCGCGGGGTCTCGGCCAGTCCGAACATCTCCTGCAGCTTCACGCTCAGGTACGGGGCTCCCTCGGAGGGGTAATGGAGCTGGACCCGGGAGCCGCTGGGAACCTCGAGGTGGGTCGGGGCCCCCTCGTCGACGAGTTTTTGCTCCCGCCAGCTAAGCATGGCCCGAAGCGGCCCCAGAAGGTCGACCTTGGCGAGCTGGCCGAGACTTCTCACCCCGTCGAGGTAGGGGAGGAGCCACTCGGAGAGCCGGGCGGCCAAGGCATCTTCGGAAAGATCGGGAAGCCCCTCCTCGGGGAGCTCCCGGGCGAGGAAGACGACCCGGTTGCGGAACTCGACGGCCTGGCCGCTCCAGTTGAGCCCCTCCAGTCCGGGCCCCGCCAGGATCCCTTCCAGAAGGGCCGCGGCGACCTCTTCCCGGCCGGGGGTGGCGGGGCGCTCGGAAAGGAGCAACGCCCCCAGGCGCTCCTCCTCGCGGGCGATCACCCGTGCCTCCCGCTCGTCCCAAAAGACCCGCTTTTGCCGGGTGATGGCGGCCGCACAGACCTCCCTCACCGACTCGAGGGTCACCGCGCTGGCGAGGTGGATATCGCCCTCCGCTCCGCCGCCGGTCACCTCGACCGCCACGATGAACGGCTGCCCGCGCAGGTTCGAACGGTGCGACAGCTTCCCCCCGGTGCCGTTGGCGAGGAGGTAGCGTCCCGAGCCGGGAGCCCGCTCCTTCCCTACCCGGTCCGGATACGCCTTCATCAGCAGCGCCCCGATCAGGCCGGTATCGGGAACCGGTCCACGGCCGTCGCCCGAGAGGCGGAGGGCGTTGCGGAAGTAGCCGGCAAGCCTTTCGATGGTGGCGCTCAGCTGGGGGTCGCGGCGCTCGCGCAACGCCTCGATACGGTCGAGCAGGTCGCTGTCGGAAAGCGCCCCCTGCCCGGCGGGGAGAAGGTCCCGCTCGGAGAGGATGGCCGCCAGGGTGCAGGCGAGCCTCCCCTCCCCTTCAGGCCCGGCGGCGATCAGCATGGCGGCCAGCCTCGGGTGCATCGGGAGCGCAGCCATCTTCTTCCCGAGGGGGGTGATGGCCCCGCGGCGATCGAGCGCACCGAGCTGGGCGAGGAGCGATCTCCCTTGGGCCAAATGCCCGGCCGGCGGCTGGTCGAGGAACGAAAGCTGGGCGGGATCGGCCACCCCCCAGAGGGCGAGGTCGAGGGCCAGGGGGGTCAGGTCGGAGACCCGGATCTCGGGCGGCGTGAAGGGGAGCAGGGTTGTCTGGGTATGCCGCGTCCAGAGCCGGTAGCAGATGCCGGGACCGAGGCGCCCGGCGCGCCCGGCCCGCTGCTCGGAGGAGGCAGCCGAGATGCGCAGCGTTTCCAGGCGGTTCAACCCGCTCCCGGCGTTGTAGCGGAGCTGGCGGGAGTAGCCGGAGTCGATCACCACCCGCACCCCTTCGATGGTAAGGCTCGTTTCGGCGATATTGGTGGAGAGGACGACCTTGCGGCAGCCGGCGGGGAGGATGGCGCGCTCCTGCAGGGCGAAGGGAAGGTCGCCGTAGAGGACGGCTACCAGTACCTCGTTTCCCAGCCGCTCCTTCAGGCTTCGTTCCAGCCGCTTGATCTCCCCGGCCCCCGGGAGAAAGACGAGGATATCGCCGGTGGTCTCGGAGAGGGCGGAGAGGACGGCGGTGAAGACGGTATCGGTGAGGCGGCCGGTGGGCTCAAGGTTGAGGTAGCGGTGCTCGACCGGGAACTGGCGGCCGGGGCTGGAGATCAGCGGAGCACCGCCGAGCAGCTCGGCGACCGGGGCGGCGTCCAGGGTGGCGGACATGACGAGGATGCGGAGATCCTCGCGGAGCCCCTGCTGGACATCGCGGCACAGGGCCAGGGAAAGATCGGAGGTGAGGCTTCGTTCGTGGAATTCGTCGAAGATGACCGCCCCGACGTCCTCCAGCAAAGGATCGGCCTGGAGACGCCGGGCGAGGATCCCCTCGGTGACCACCTCGACACGGGTGGCGGCGGAGACCTTGCGCTCGAAACGGATGGTATAGCCGATGCGGCGGCCGGGTTCCTCACCGAGCGAGGAGGCGAGGAAGCGGGCGGCGTTGACGGCGGCAAGCCGCCTCGGCTCCAGCATGATGATCTTCTTGCCGGAAAGGTAGGGGGCGTCCATGAGGGCCAGCGGGACCCGGGTGGTCTTGCCGGCGCCGGGTGGGGCCTGCAAGACGGCGGCGTTGCCCGCCTCGAGGCGAGCCACCAGCTCGGGGAGGATTGCCTCGATAGGAGCCTTGGACATGGAGATCTTAGATGAGGAGGCGGAGGCTTTCCAGGTCGACGCCGGCCAGCGAATCCACCACCTTCACGGCTCCGGTGAGCCGCTCTTCGGGATAGCTGTTGGTCACCCCCAGCACCTTGAGACCGGCGCCGGTGGCGGAGGCGATGCCGGCCGGGGTGTCCTCGACGGCGAGGGTCGAGGCGGCCTTGACCGCACCGGGGAACCTTTCCTGGAGGCGCTTGAGCGCCATGAGGTAGCTCTCCGGGTCGGGCTTGCTGGCGGCCACCTCGTTGGCGGTGACGATGACGTCGAAGGCTCCGGTCAGCGAGAGCTGCTCGAGGACGGGATCGATGTCGCTTCTCAGGGCGCCGCTGCAAAGGGCGAGCGGCAGGGTGCCGGAGATGGAGCGGATCAGCTCGACGACGCCCGAATAGGGGGCGACCCCGGCGGAGACGATGCGGATGAAGGCCTCGGCTTTTTCCGCCATTAAGCGATGGAGCTCCTCGCCGGAAAGGTGGCGCCCGCCGGCCCGGAAGGACTCGCGGAAGGCGTCGCGGTCGTCGAACCCCAGGTACTCATCGAGGTACTGCTGCCAGGAGTAGCCGAGCCCTAAGGGGACCAGCACTTCCTGGAAGGCTTTGTAGTGAAGCGGTTCGCTGTCGACGATGATGCCGTCGAAGTCGAAAATTACTGCGTCTAGCATTGGTGCTCCTTATCCCGGGCCGCCCGGAGGACGGCTTGTGTGCTCATTCTCTGTTTTACCGGACCCGCATGGCACGGGGTGACCGCCCTGGCTGGACGCAGGCTCAGAAACGGCCGGAGAGGGCGAGGCCCGGGGCGCCCCCAAGGCTCGCCGGGGTGACGGTGACCTTGGCGCCGTGGAGGTCGTAGTACCTGGTGACGGCACTCCCGGCCAGTTCGCCGATGGCGGCCCCCAGCACCACGTCGCTCGCCCAGTGCTGGTCCCGGTAGAGACGGGAGAAGCCCACCAGGGTGGCACCGGTATAGCAAAGGGCCTTTACCCCCCAGGAGTCGCTCTCGGCGGCCAGCACGTGGGCCACGGCGAAGGAGCTCGCGGTGTGCATGGATGGGAGCGAATAATCGCCGTCGAAGCGGAAAGGACGGTAGTCCGATTCCCCCTTCCCGGCCTCCGGTCTCGCCCGCCCCACCGCCTCCTTGAGGATCAGCGTGGTGCCGTCGGCCAAAAGGAGGGCCTCGCCGAGCTTTTGTCCCAAAAGAAGGACCCGCGGCGAATCGGTCAGTGCACCGGCTCCATAGAGGGTCGCGGCCACCCCGAGGTGGATGTAGGGATCCCCGGCCAGGCTCCCCCAGCGGGTGACGTGATCGAGGGTGCTGGTGTGGACCCCTGCAAGGTCCGAGCGGATGTCCCGGTCATAGACGTAGGCGGCGGCAAAGGCTCCCGCCGCGGCAATGGTCTGGACCCAGTAGGGATCGACGGGGCCGGTTGCGAACAGAAGGCTCTCGTCCCCTATCCGCCCCGCCTCCTCCTTCACCGCAGCGGTGCTGGTGAAGACGTTCTCGACTGCCAAGACCGGCGTGGCCGGAAAAAGCCCCACTGCCAGCACCAGCGCGGCCAGCAGGCGAACGGCACTCCGCACTGCCACCGGCACAACCCCTTTCGATGTCACCATCGTAAGCCCCCTTACCCGCTACTTGAAGAAGAGCCAGATGGTACCGGCGGTGAGAGCAACCTGCGAAACGATGGTGGTGATGTCCTTGATCTCCCTCAGCCAGGCTATCCGGTCGAGTTTCTGCGGAACGACCACGGTGTCCCCCGGCCAGAGCGTCCTGGAGAGGAAGCTCCCGAAGTGCCAGGTCTTGTCGCTTTCGTCCCAGCTGAATCCGAAGGAGGACTGGCTCCTGCTGAGCACGGTGCCGTCCGCCCGCAGCACGTACATCTCGGAGGTGTCGGCGTCGTTGAGCGGGCCGCCGGAGCTCGAAAGGTACTTGGAAACGGTGCCGTCGTCGCTGAAGACGAAGGTGGCAGGGCTGTAGACCTGCCCCATCACGCTCACCACGCTCGGGGTGGCCGGGACGTCGAGGATGTCCCCACCCATGAGCTCCAGGTCGAACTTGGACTTGGCGAGCTTCTCCGGCGGCAAAAGGCTAATGACGATGCGTCCTTCCGCCTTCTTCAGCTTCAGCGTTTCCAGGCTCTTCATGAGGCTGTCGAGGGCGGCCTTGTTGGCGGCCAGATCCTCGCTGGAGGAGGAGACCGCGGAGAGCTCGCTCTGCTTTCTCAGGATGTCCTGCTCGCTGCGGGCGATCACCTCGTCCATCCGTTTTTGCTGCAGCACCTGCACCGACTTCCTGGTGAAGCGGGCGCCGCGCAGGTAGGCCCGGTCGGTGAAGCCGCCGGCCCGCTCGATGACCGAGCTCAGCCGCTCTCCCTTAGTGATAGAATACTTGCCCGGATAGCGGACCTCACCTTTGAGGGTGATGAAACGGTCGGTCATCTCCAGCCATTGGGTGATGCTCCTGACGATGAGGACGTCGTCCGGCTGGAGCTCGAGATTGGCGGAGGGGTCGCCGGCCAGCGCCTTTTTCAGGTCGAGATTGATCCGGGTGGGGGTGGCGGAGCCGCGGCTGATGTCGATCCTGGTGAGCTCGGCGTCCTCCATGAGGGCGTTACGCTTGAGGCTCCCGGCGGCGGCCAACAGGTCGCGCACGGTCATGCGGGGGTAGAACGGGTAGTTGCCGGCCTTCTTCACCTCGCCGGTGATGGAGACCATCGGCCGCTCCTGCATCTGCCAGAGCGAGAAGACCTTGACCTCGTCCTGGTCCCTCAACTCGATGTTCTCCTTGGCATCCCCCGAAAGGGCCTTGCCGAGGTTCGCGGAGAGCTTCTCGAGGTGCCGGTCGGGGAGCACCTGGCGGGTGATCTCGGCCGAACCGAGATAGGTGTCGGGGAGGATCGCGTCGTACCCCGGGAGGAGGTCGCGCAGACGCATCCCCTTACGGTACTGGTATTCGCCGGGGCGGGAGACGTTCCCCGAGAGGGTCACCACCTGGCGCGCCACGTCGTAGAAGGGGAAGACCTTGACCATGTCGTGGTCGGAGATGGGGATCGAGGCGAGCTCCTGCTCGAGCTGGCCCCCCTTGGGGAGGTAGTCGTGGATCACGCGGGAGCTGTTCCCTTCCAGCCGCTCGACCTGGATCCGCCCCTTGTCGCCGGAGGCGCTGATCCCCCCCGCCATCTCGATGACCGACGAGAGGGTGGCGGGCCCTTTGAGCTCGTAGATGCCGGGGCGCTTGACCTCTCCCGCCACCGCCGCCACCGGGCCGATGACCGGCACGAAGAGGGTGTCGCCGTTTTCCACCCGGACGTCGCGGCTGCGGTCGCCGGAGAGGAACATGGAGTACAGGTCGATATCCTGGACCGTCTTCCCTCCCCTCACCAGCCGCACCTGGCGCAGCGACCCGCTCTTGGTGGGGCCGCCGGCGGCGGAAAGGGCGTTGATGGCCGAGGAGAGCGAGCTCACCGTGTAGGCGCCGGGAGCCTGCACCTCTCCCACCACGAAGATCTGGATGGTGCGGAGCTTGCCGAGGGTGATGTTGAATTCGTACCCCTTGAAGTAGCGGGAGATGGACTTGTCGACCACGCCGCGGAGCTGGGCGTAGGTGAGTCCCCAGACCTTGACGGCCCCGATCCGGGGGATGGTGATCTCGCCGTTGCGATCGACTTCGAGGTCGTAGCGCCCCTGGGTGGTCCCCCAGATGTCGAGCCGGAGCGAGTCGCCCGGGCCGATGACGTAGTCGGAACCGACCGGGAGGTTGTCGCGGGAGGCGGCGCCGGCGTTGGTGAAGAAGTCATAGCCGAACTGGGTGAGGGCGAGTTTGACCTCTTTCCCGTCGACCTTGCGGGTCATCGCCTTCAATCCGCGGGAGAAGGAGCGCTCGATGGCGGAACTCGAATCCTCGGGAGGAAGCGGGGTGACCGTGATCTCCTCGGAGGAGGCGACCTCCTTCCCTTCCTTGCTGTAACCGGACACCCTCACGTAGTGGACGATGCCGTTTTTAAGCCCGCGCAGGCGGTAGTTGTTACCCTTGATCTTCTCCAGCCGCCGCTCGACCTTGTCGCGCTCGCTGTGGTAGCTGATGGTGTAGGTATCGACCGGGGTGTCGCCCGGTTCGGGGGCGTACCAGTTGATGACGATCTCTTCGTCCCCCGCCTCGCCCCTCAGCTTGAGCTTGGTGGTGGTCACCTTACCGTTGGCGTCCGTTTCATTCGGGCGGATGGTCTCTTTCTTCTGCGGCTGGTCGCCGGTGTCGGATTGCTGGTCGCCTGCCGGGGGCTGGTCGCTGGACTGCTCGGGGGCTTGCTGCTGATCGGAGGAGACCTGGCCCCCCTGGAACGCCGGGTCGGTGGCGGCCAGCGCAAGGGGGGGCTGGAGGATGGTAAGGCACAGAAGGAGTACGGCGAGAACTTTTCTCATGAAAACCTCAGCCAGCGTAGTTTAAGACAGAATAAAATAAGCGAGTTGGCTACGGTTGGCAACAGCAAAACCGGGCGGCGGGCAAAAAAAAACAGCGCCCCGGGGGACGCTGTCTTCTTTATGGTGATCCCAAGGGGACTTGAACCCCTGTTACCGACGTGAAAGGCCGGTGTCCTAACCACTAGACGATGGGACCGGAAAAGGCCGGGCCGAAGCTATGACCTTTATGAATTGGCTGGGGTACAAGGATTCGAACCTTGGATGACGGAGTCAGAGTCCGTTGCCTTACCGCTTGGCGATACCCCAACAAGAGAGACCAACTTAATAGCAAATCCGGCAGTCGAAAGTCAAGCTTTTTTCTGCCGGGCCGCCGCCCCCCCTGCCTCGATCGCCTTGAGGTTGGCGGGGATGAAGCGGTGGTTCCTCTCGGGGAGCGCCTGCTCGAGCGCGCCGGCGACCGAGGCGGTCCCCACGGCGGGGACCAGCGCCAGGTACGCCCCGACGGCCACCATGTTGACCATGCGGGAGTCGCCAAGCTCCATGGCGATCTCGTTCATGGGAACCGGGACCAGGGTGATGTCGCCGCGGTCAAGGCCGGAGACGTCCACCAGCGAGGAGTTGTAGATGCAGATCCCGCCCGGGCGGACCTTGCTCCCGAAACGTTCCAGGGAAGCCTGGTTCAGCACCACCAGGGTGGAGGGATTTCCCACCACCGGGGAGCCGACCGCACCGTCGGCGATCACCACCGTGCAGGTGGCGGAGCCTCCCCTCTTCTCGACCCCGTACGCGGGGAAGTAGCTGACGTTCTTTCCTTCCTCTATGGCGGCATAGGACAGGAGGTTCCCGGCCAGGAGCACCCCCTGCCCGCCGAAACCGGCTATCATCAGATCGTACCGCATGATCCCTCCTACTACATGAATATGATCACTTCAGCTCGGCGGACACAGCCCCCCCCTTGTCAAAGGGGGGACAGGGGGGATTTGCCTCTACAGATGGCGAAGCACTCCCCCAAATTCCCCATTATCAAGTGGGACTTAGAACCCGCTTGGAGACCGTTTCTAAAGGGCGCGAGAGCTACTCGTTCCCTTCCTGCTTGAAGATCCCGAGCTGGAAGTACGGGATCATCTCCTCGCCCACGCGGGCATTGGCCTTGAGCGGCGTCATCCCCCAGTTGGTAGGGCAAGCGGAGAGGACTTCCACGAAGGAGAACCCTTTCCCCTGGGCCTGGTAGCCGAAGGCCTCGCGCATCACCTTCTTGGCCTGGATGAGGTTCTTGGGGGAATCGACCGCCACCCTCGCGGAATAGGCGACCCCGCCCAGCTGGGCCAAAAGTTCGGCCATCTTGATGGGAGAGCCGTCTTTCTTCCGGTCGCGGCCGTAGGGGGAGGTGGAGGTCTTCTGCCCCACCAGGGTGGTGGGAGCCATCTGTCCCCCGGTCATCCCGTAGGTGGTGTTGTTCACGAAGACGACGGTGATGTCCTCGCCACGGTTGGCGGCGTGGATGATCTCGGCGGTCCCGATGGCGGCCAGGTCGCCGTCACCCTGGTAGGTGAAGACGAAGCGGTCGGGGCGGGCCCGTTTGACGCCGGTGGCGACCGCCGAGGCGCGCCCGTGCGGGGCCTCGACCACGTCGATGTCGAAGTAGCCGTAGAGAAACACCGAGCACCCGACCGAGGCGACCCCGATGGTTTCCTGCTGCACGCCGTGGAAGTCCATGGCGTCGGCCACCAGGCGATGAATGGTGCCGTGATGGCACCCCGGGCAGAAATGGGTCTGAACGTCCTTGAGGCTCACCGGCCTCTTGAAAACCTGTTCCATGCTGCTTCCCTCGTTAAGGTATTAAATCCTGGCGCAACTCTTCCGGATCACGTCCAGAAGCTCTTCCGGAGACGGGAGCGAGCCGGCCCCCGGCGGGCGGCCGTAGAAGCCGACCTCGGCCTTGCCGTTGACGGCCAGCCGGACATCTTCCACCATCTGTCCGCAGTTGAGCTCGACCACCAGCACCCGCCCGGCCCGGATCCCGGCCTCGGCGAGCGCCTTCTCCGGGAAGGGGAAAAGGGTGATGGGGCGGAAGAGGCCTACCTTCAGCCCCTCCTCGCGCGCCATGGCTATCGCGGTCTGTGCGATGCGGGAGACCGAGCCGAAGCCGGTCACCAAGAGTTCGGCGTCGTCGGCCAGGTAGGTCTCGTACATGACCTCCTTTTCCTTCATCACCTGGTACTTGGCGTGGAGCTTCCAGTTGTGGGCCTCGAGCTCACCGTCGCCGAGGAACAGGGACTTGACCACCCGCTGCTCCCCTCCCCCTTTGCCGCGGACCGCCCAATCCTTCTCCGGGAGCTCGCGCTGGGGACGGGGATTGGGGACGAGCGCTTCCTTCATCTGCCCGACCACCGAGTCCCCCAGCACCATGACCGGGGTGCGGTAGAGATCGGCGAGGTCGAAGGCATGCATGGTCAGGTCGTACATCTCCTGCACGCTGTTGGGGGCCAGCACCGGGATATGGTAGCCGCCGTGCCCTCCCCCCTTCACCGACTGGAAGTAATCGGACTGGGAGGCATCGATCCCGCCGAGGCCGGGGCCGGAGCGGGAGATGTTGATGATGACGCCGGGGAGCTCGGAGCCGGCCATGTAGGAGATCCCCTCCTGCTTCAAGGAGATGCCGGGGCTCGACGAGGAGGTCATGGCGCGCTTGCCGCAGGCGGAGGCGCCCAGGAGCATGTTGATGGAGGCGACTTCGCTCTCGGCCTGGATGAATTCGCCGCCAAGCCCGGGAAGCTCGCGGGAGAGGTACTCGGGAATGTCGCTTTGCGGGGTGATGGGGTAGCCGAAGTAGTAGCGGCACCCGGCTTCCAGGGCCCCCATGGCGGCAGCCTCGTTTCCCTTAACGAACAGTCTTTTCGACACGTGGACCTCCAGCATAAAAAACTGCATGACTCCATGTAGCTCGATCGAGGGAAGGCATAACGGCGGGCCCGCCCGATCAGACCAGAGTCACAGAAGCGGTGACATTGACTTATTTGTAGACAGTGATGGCTACGTCAGGACAGATTTCGGCGCAGAGAGCACACCCGGTACACTGCTCCAGATTCGGAGCCTCGGCCGGTGTGTAGCCCTGGATATTGACCCGTTCGCAGAGCTGTATCAGCTTACGGGGGCAGGCTATGGTGCAGAGACCGCACCCTTTGCATCTCAACTGATCAATCTCAATTCTTGCCATAAGCAACTTTCCTCACATACCGACAGCGGTGCCGAACCGCATCCAATTAGCGGCTGAAACTAGCAGAAACCTGTCGCTTACGTCAACTTTTTTTGTTTTGAGTAAAGATTTCTCGCTTGCTTTTGCTTGGTCTTATAGTTTAATAAAAATTAATAAATTTTTGCACGTTAAAAACAGGAAAGGAGGACCACCGAGATGGCATCATCACTGCTCGAACTGACGGCCAACATAGTCTCGTCGCACGCGTCGGTAACCGAGATGTCCGGCGAGGATCTGCTTCAGGAACTGCAGAAGGTTCACGTCGCCCTGCAGAAATTGGAAGTGGAAAGCGGCGAAGGTGGTGAAAAGCCCGAGGGCAAGGGGCCCGCCGTTTCTTTGAAAAGGGCCTTCCAACCGGACCAGATAACCTGCATGCTCTGCGGCAAAACCGGTATGAAGACTCTGGCCCGGCACCTGGCCCAGGTCCACGGGATGAAGCCAGGGGAATACCGGAAGCAGTTCGGCATCCCGAGCAACCAGGCTCTCACCGCCAAGAACTTCTCCGAGGCCCGCCGCAGGATGGCCCAGGAGAAGGGGCTCGCCGACAATCTCGCCAAGGCCAGGGCCGTCCGGGCCGCGAAACTGGCAGCCAAAGCCGGTGGCGAAAGAAAGCCGGCCAAAGAGCCGCGGCAGCCCAAGCAGAAACGGATGAGCGCCTGATCTCCCCTATTTCCTGCCGCAAAAAAAAAGCCGCCCGAGGGGTGGCTTCTTTTTGTTCAGGTATAACCTTAGCGGCAGAATCCCTCCCAATGAAACATTCACTGGCAACATGGGGGAAAGTAGGTCCCCCCCTTGTCAAAGGGGGGACAGGGGGGATTTGCCTCTGGCCGGTTCTGCGTTGCCCCTTGGCGATTACGGTTATCCTCGCGGCTTTCCCCCGGGCCGGCCTCCCCCACCCCCTCGCCCCCTCCCTCCAGGGGAGGGGGAAGAAGGTTGGCGGCGGGCGACGATACCGGTCTTGCGCGGGGCGCGGCCGGATCCGGCATAGACCTTCCGCTTGAGGCGGGTGACCTCCTCCGGGGCGAGAAAGCGGAAGTTCCCCGGCTTGAGGTCGCCGATCTCCAGGAAGTCGTAGCGCGATCTTTTCAGCCTCACGACGCTCAGCCCCACCGCCTCGCACATGCGGCGCACCTGGCGGTAGCGGCCCTCGTGGATGGTGATCGAAATCCAGCTGTTGTGCTCGCTCTCGCTGACCGGCGCCACCTTGGCGGGTGCCGTCATGCCGTCCTCCAGCTCCACCCCTTCGGTAAGCTTGCCGATCTGTTCCTCGGAAACCTTTCCGCTCACCCGCACCAGGTACCCTTTGTCCACCTCGTGGCTCGGATGCATGAGGGTGTTGGCGAGCTCGCCGTCGTTGGTCAAAAGGAGAAGCCCTTCGGTGTTGTAGTCGAGGCGGCCGATGGGATAGACCCGCTCCTTCACCCCCTTCAAAAGATCGGTCACGATCGGGCGCCCTTCGGGGTCCTTCATGGTGGTCATGTAGCCGACCGGCTTGTAGAGAAGGATGACGACCCGGTTTTCGGCCACGACGATGGCCTTGCCGTCGACGGTGATGACGTCGTTGTCGGGATCGGCCTTGGAGCCGAGCTCGGCCACCACCTCGCCGTTCACCTTCACCCTGCCGTCGAGGATGATCTTCTCGGCCTCGCGGCGGGAAGCTACCCCTGCCTGCGACAGTATCTTCTGCAAACGTTCCTGCATGTAAATTCTCCGTTAACGGTTATTACCCCATCCTCACCCGGTCCCTCTCACTGAAGGAGCTCTCTTCCCCCTCCCCTGGAGGGAGGGGGGTGGGGGAAGCCAGCCACTGCGGAAAGGGTCGGCAGGGCCTACAGCGTTAAAATCCCCCCTGTCCCCCCTTCGCAAAGGGGGGAACGCGAGGCCAGCTCTTTCGTTGAATCAAAAAAGACAAAAAGGCGGCTCCATGTCTGGAGGCGCCTTCCTGTTCTCTATCAGAGGGCTTTGCGATTACTCGGCAAAGCGGGACATCTTCCTGAACTTCTGGTAGCGCTGCTCGATGAGCTCCTCGGCCGGAATCTTCATCAGCTCGGCCAGGTTCCTGGAGAGCGCCTCGTGGAGACTCTTCGCCATCGCCTCGTGGGCGCGGTGGGCGCCGCCAGCCGGCTCGGGGACGATCTCGTCGATGACGTCGAGCTCCTTGATGTCCTTGGCGGTGAGCTTCAGGGCCTCGGCGGCCTGGGCCCCCTTGGTGCCGTCGGACCAGAGGATGGCGGCGCACCCTTCCGGGGAGATGACGGCGTAGACCGAGTGCTGCAGCATGAGGATGCGGTCGCCGACCGCGATGGCGAGCGCGCCGCCGGAGCCACCCTCGCCGGTGATGACGACGATGATGGGAACGGTGAGGCGGCTCATCTCGCGGAGGTTACGGGCGATGGCTTCGGCCTGGCCGCGCTCCTCGGCGCCGATGCCCGGGAAGGCGCCCGGGGTGTCGACGAAGGTGATGATCGGGAGCTTAAAGCGCTCGGCCATCTCCATCAGCCGGAGCGCCTTGCGGTACCCTTCCGGGTTGGGCATGCCGAAGTTGCGGAACACCTTCTCCTTGGTGTCGCGCCCCTTCTGGTGGCCGATGATCATCACCGGCTGGTCGTCGAGCCTGGCAAGGCCCCCTACGATGGCGTGGTCGTCGCCGTAGTTGCGGTCGCCGTGGAGCTCGACGAACTCGGTGAAGATGAGGTTCACGTAGTCGAGGGTAAAGGGACGGTTGATATGACGGGCGACCTGCGCGGTCTGCCAGCGGGAGAGATTGGAGAACATATCCTCACGCATCTGCTCCGCCTTCTTCTCGAGCTTCTCTACTTCACCCTTGAGATCCACCCCTTCGGTGGAGAAAGCGAGCAGTTCCTGGATCTTCTTCTCCAGCTCGGCCAGCGGTTTCTCGAAGTCCAGGTAGCTTTGTTGCAGTGCCATATATCATCATCTCCTTGTCTTTAGATTCTTCCCCACCAGTGAGTAAAACAGATAAAACCGCAGCTCACTTCAGGAAATGAGTGCGGTGGGGAGTCCGTGCTTATTCAAATGAGACGGCATTATAGCCGAAGAGGTTCCCTACTTCCACTGTTAATTCTTCACTGGCCGCCACTTTGTACATGTCGGAGAGCTTGACGGTAACCCGCGAGCCATTCTCCAGGTTCATATGAAGGAAACTCCGGCAGCTTCCGCGGTACTTTGAGAGTATCCCCTTGAGCGTATTAAGCTTGCCGGCATCGGCCTCCTGGGCGTCGATAGTGAAATTCACCCGGCGGGTCTCCCGCTCGACCAGATCCTTCAGGAGAACGATGTCGGTGGCCATCACCTTGGCCCCCTTTTCACCGTGCTCGACGGTGCCGGTCACGTGGATCGGGTCGTCGTTTTTGAGGTACTCGGAGCAGCGGGCGTAGACGTCGGAGAAGACCACCACCTCGAGGGAACCCATCAGGTCCTCCAGGGTGATGAACCCCATCCGGTCCCCCTTCTTGGTGATGATCTCCTTGCAGGTGGTGGAGACGCCGCAGAGTTTCACCTCGCTCTTGTCCTTGGCCTCCTGGATGGTGGAGGTGTCGACGGTGGAGAACCGGCGCATGTCGGAGACCCAGCGGTCCAGCGGGTGTCCGGAAATGAAAAAGCCGATGGCCTCCTTCTCGCACCCCAGGCGATACTTCTCGTCCCACTCGGGGATGTCGGGGAACTTCTTGGAGCCTCCTCCCGGTCCCCGCACGATCTCGGCGACGCCGAAGAGCGATACCTGGGCGCTCTCCTTCTCCTGCTGGATCTTCTGCCCCTGCGCCGCGGCGTCGTCGAGTGCCGCCAACATCTGGGCACGTTTGTAACCGGTGCAGTCGAAGGCGCCGCTTTTGATGAGCGCCTCGATCACCCGCTTGTTGCAGCGCCTGAGATCGACCCTTTCACAGAATTCGTAGAGATCGGTGAACGGCTCCTCGCCGCGCGCCTCCAGGATCGCCTCGATGGCCCCCTCCCCCACGTTCTTCACGGCGCCGAGGCCAAAGCGCATGGCGTCGTCGAGCACCCGGAAGGATCTGAGCGACTCGTTGATGTCCGGCGGCAGGACCTGGATCCCCATCTCGCGGCAGTCGCCGATGCTCTTGATGACCTTGTCGGTGTTGCTCATGTCCTCGGTGAGGAGGGCGGCCATGAACTCCACCGGGTAGTGGGCTTTCAGGTAGGCGGTCTGGTAGGCGACCAGCGCGTAGGCGGCGGAGTGCGACTTGTTGAAGCCGTACTCGGCGAACTTGGCCATCAGGTCGAAGATGCCGGCGCACTTTTTGGGGTCGAGCCCGAGCTTCTCGGACCCCTCCATGAACTTCAGGCGCTCCTTGGCCATCTGTTCGGCGTCTTTCTTACCCATGGCGCGGCGCAGAAGGTCGGCGCCCCCCAGCGAGTAGCCCGCCAGCGAGCGGGCGATCTGCATGACCTGCTCCTGGTAGACGATGACGCCGTAGGTGTCCTTGAGGATCGGCTCGAGCTGCGGCAGATCGTAGACGACCGCCTTGCGGCCGTGCTTGCACTCGATGAAGGCGTCCACCATGCCGCTCCCGAGCGGACCCGGACGGTAGAGGGCGCAGACTGCGATGATGTCCTCGAAGCAGGAGGGCTTCAGCTTGACGAGGAGCTCCTTCATGCCGGAGGACTCGAGCTGGAAGACGCCGGTGGTGTTGCCGGCCTGCAGAAGCTTGTAAGACTCCTCGTCGTCGTCGGTCAACAGCGTGATGTCGAAGTTCGGGTCCTTGCCGTTACGGATGTGCTTGCAGGCGTTGTCGATGACGGTGAGGTTCTTTAACCCCAGGAAGTCGAACTTCACCAGGCCGACCTTCTCCACGTACTTCATCGAGTACTGGGTGGTCAGCGATCCGGTCTTCTGATCCTTGTAGACCGGGGCAAACTCCTCCATCTGCTTGGGCGCGACCACGAGGCCCGCGGCGTGGGTGGAAATGTGGCGGGCAAGGCCTTCGAGGCGCAGGGCGACGGTCATGACCTCGTTCACCCGCGGGTCTTCCGCCATCAGCTCCTTGATCTTGGGCTCCTGCTCGATCGCCTTGTCGAGCGTGATGCCGAGCACCTCGGGGATCAGCTTGGCGATCTTGTCCACGTCGGCGAAGGTGAGATCGAGCGCGCGCCCCACGTCGCGGATGACGCCGCGGGCGGCCATGGTACCGAAGGCGGCGATCTGGCAGACCTTATCCCTGCCGTAGCGGTCGACCATGTACTGGATCACCTCTTCGCGGCGGTCCTGACAGAAGTCGACGTCGATATCAGGCATGGAGATACGTTCGGGATTGAGGAATCGCTCGAACAGCAGGTTGTACGGCATCGGGTCGATGTCGGTGATCCTGATGCAGAAGGCGACCAGGGAACCTGCCGCCGAGCCCCTGCCCGGCCCCACCGGGATGCCGTGGTCCTTGGCCCAGTTGATGAAGTCCGCGACGATCAGGAAGTAGCCCGGGAACCCCATGTGCCGGATGCAATCGAGCTCGATGCGCAGGCGGGCGTGGTAGGCCTGCTCCTGCTCGGCGGTCAGGTTGGGATACTTGATCTTGATCTTCTTGAGGCGGAGATCGAGCCCCTCGATGGCCTCGCGTTCCAGCTGCTGGTCGAGGGTCTCGCCCGGCGGCGCCTCGTAGGCGGGGAAGTGGTAGGTCTTGAAGTCGAACTCGTAATTGCAGCGCTCGGCGATCTTGACGGTGTTGGCGAGCGCCTCGGGGCAGTAGTGGAACTCCTTCGCCATCTCCTCCGGGCTCTTCAGGTAGAAGGCCTCGGTGGTGAAGCGCATCCGGGACGGGTCGCTCATGGTCTTCCCGGTCTGGATGCAGAGGAGGATCTCGTGCGCCTTGGCGTCCTCTTTATTGAGGTAGTGGCAGTCGTTGGTGGCGACCAGCGGCAGACCCATCTCGCGGGCGATCTCCATCACGCGGTCGTTGGCGATCCTCTGCTCGGGGAGCCCGTTCTCCTGGATCTCCAGGTAGTAGCTGTCCGGGAACATCTCGGAGTACCACTTGGCGGCGGCCCGGGCCTCGTCCATCTTGTTGCGGCCGGCCAGGTAGGCGACCTCACCCTGCAGGCAGGCGGAGAGGCAGATGAGCCCTTCCCGGTGCTTCTCCAGGAGCTCCTTGTCGATGCGGGGGCGGCGGTAGAAGCCGTCCTTGTAGCCTGCGGAGGTCAGGTAGCAGAGGTTCTTGAAGCCGGCCATGTTCTCGGCCAGCAGGATGAGATGGTAGCTCGTGACGGGATTGGCGGCGGAGGGGGCCTTCTTCTCGAGGCGGGAGCCGGGGGCGATGTAGACCTCGCACCCGAGGATCGGCCTGATCCCTTTATCCTTGGCCTTGAGATAGAACTCGAGGGAACCGAACATGTTGCCGTGGTCGGTAACCGCCACCGCCGGCATGTGGTATTCCTTGGCCTTCTTGACCAGGTCGCCGATACGGATGGCGCCGTCCAAGAGGGAGTACTGGGAGTGGAGATGGAGATGTACGAAGTTGGCCGATTCTGCCGAATCCATAACAAACGGTCCTGAAGTATGCGCTGGCGGGAGAGCCGATACAGCCTGCTCTCGACACGACAAAGGGAGCCTTTTTGTCGGCTCCCGTGAGGTTATCTTACGGTGAAAAATGTAGGGGGATTGTTACCACGAATGGAGACTCTGTGTCAATTGAACAGCGCGGGTAAGCCCGTGACAGAGAGAGATTTTTATCTTCAGGAAGCCGTGGCCTAGGTGAGAACTCAGCCCCTTACGTCCCCCCCTTTGCGAAGGGGGGACAGGGGGAATTTTTGCCCCAGCCAGCATCAGCTCCGCCGCCGGCCTCCCCCACCCCCTAGCCCCCTCCCACCAGTGGAGGGGGAAAAGAGGTCCCCCCCCTTTGCGAAGGGGGGACAGGGGGGATTTGCCTTTGCTTCTTATCCCTTGATGACCTTGATGACCTTGGCGATCAGCGCTGCGTCGAGGGCGATCTCTTCCTGCGTGCCGCCGTCCATATTCTTCAGCGGCGCCGCACTCTTGGCCAGCTCGTCCTCGCCGATGATGAGCGTGAAGCGGGAGTTGAACTTGTCCGCCCGCCGCATCTGGCTTTTGAGGCTCTTCCCTTCGTAGTCGATCTCGACCGCGATGCCGTTACGCTGGAGGGCTGCCATCAGCCGGAAGGCCTCGGCGTGAGCCTCTTCCCCGATGGCGGCGATGAAGAGATCCGGGCGCCTGGCGAACTCCTTCTCCGCCAGCAAAAGCGCCACCCGCTCCACCCCCATGGCGAAACCGATCCCCGGGATCTGGGGACCGCCCAGCTCCGAGATGAGCCCATCGTAGCGGCCGCCGGCCGCCACCGCGCTCTGGGCGCCCAGCATGGTGGTGACCATCTCGAAAGTGGTCCTGGTGTAGTAGTCGAGGCCGCGCACCATCCGCTCGTTGATGGCGTAAGGGGTCCCGACCAGGTCGAGATAGCTGCGGGTCTTGCCGAAGTGGGTCGAGCAGTCGTCGCAGAGGTACTGGAGCATGGAGGGAGCGCCCTTGGTGGCCTCCTGGCAGCCGGGAGACTTGCAGTCGAGCGCCCGGAGGGGATTGGTCTCGTAGCGCCGCTTGCAGTCGTCGCACAAAAGCTCGATCCGCTCGTAGAGGAAGCTTTTCAGCGCCTCGCGGTAGTTCGGACGGCAGCAGGGGCAGCCGAGGGAATTGACCTGCAGGGACGGCTCGGTGAGCCCCAGCTCCTGGAAGAAGTGGGTCAGCATGGTGAGCACCTGGGCATCCACCGTCGGGGAGGAGACCCCGGTGATCTCGGCGCCGATCTGGTGGAACTGGCGGTAGCGACCCTTCTGCGGGCGCTCGTAGCGGAACATGGGGCCCATGTAGTACAGGCGGGCGACCGGATCGAGGGCGTGCATCTTGTGCTCGATGAAGGCGCGCATCACCGAGGCGGTCCCTTCCGGACGCATGGTGACCTTGTTCCCACCCTTGTCCTCGAAGGAGTACATCTCCTTCTCGACGATGTCGGTGGCGTCGCCAATGGAGCGGCAGAAAAGCTCAGTCTTTTCGAGGATCGGGATCCGGATCTCGGAGAGTCCGTACAGCTCGAAAACCCTCCTGGCCGTAGCCTCGATATGCTGCCACTTCTCAACCTCGCCCGGGAGGATGTCGTTGAACCCTTTCACGCCAGTAATTGCCACGTCCGGAAATCTCCTTGCCTATTAAAATTCACAAGCCGCGCGGCACTGCCGGCGGCCCGGGTTGCAACCGATAAAGATGTGCCCGCCACATCCTGGCGGGAGTAACGCCCCCTCCACTTGCTGGCGGGGTATGGTCCCCCCCTTGTCAAAGGGGGGACAGGGGGGATTTGCATTCACCCCTTTACCGCTTCCGGGGTTGCCATTCCCCTTGGGCGGCCTGCGGTTCGCTGCCCGGTTGCGGCTGGGCGTGGAAGGCGAGGTTTTTGCCACCCGCCTTGCCGCGGTACATCGCCTGGTCGGCCAACTCCAGGAGCTCCGCCTTGGTGGAGGCGTCCTTGGGAGAGCAGGCATAGCCGAGGCTCACCGTCAGCTTGATGGAGAGGCCATCGGCGCGGGCGAAGGTATGCTCCTCGATGGAGTGGCGGATACGCTCGGCGACCACCGCCGCCCCTTCCAGCCCGGTCTCCACCAGCACGATGGTGTACTCGTCCCCGCCGTAGCGGATGACGGCATCCACATCGCGCACGCTTTTTCTCAAGAGGGTCCCCACCTCTCTCAGCACGCGGCTTCCGATCAGGTGACCGTACATGTCGTTGACGGTCTTGAAGAAGTCGATGTCGATGAAGAGGAGCGAGAGACTGGAGTCGAAACGGTCGGCACGCTTGAGCTCGCGATCGAGCACCACGTCGAGATAGCGGTAGTTGTACAGGCCGGTCAACTCGTCGATGTAGAGGAGATCCTTGGCGAAGTTGTAGCGAGCAGCGTTGTCGAGCGCCAGCGAGGCCTGGTCGAGCAGAAAGGTGATGTGATTGGCGTTCAAGGTGCCGGGGAAGCTCGGCTGGCCGGGGTCGTTGAACAGGATGATGATTCCCTGCAGTGACCCCTTGTGCCTTATATACAGGCACATCGCCTCTCGCAGCTCGGTGTCCCGGCATTCCGGATCCGCCTGGAAATTCTTGAGGGTCGCAAAGTGGCTCTCGCCGTCGTCGATCAGGTCGCACTCGGTGATGGCGGCCTGCCCGAGCAGCGAGGCGGTGCCCTGATCGAGCCCTTTGATCTCCTGAAGGATGAGCTGCCCGGACTCGGTGAAGTAGCCGAGACCGCGGGAAACGCCGGCCTCTTTGGAGAGGGCGTCCACCAGCAGCGGGTAGATCCGCTCGAGCTCGAGGCAGTTGGCGATGGTCTGGCTGACCTGGAAGAGATTCACCAGTCCCCGCAGTTCCTGGTTCTCGTCCAAAAGCCTCCGCTGCCGCATGCAGTGGGCGACGATGTGCCTGAACTCGTCGTGGTTGATCGGCTTGACGAGGTAGTCGGTGGCCCCGTTTTTGAGGGCGTAGATCGCCGTCTCCACGTTGGCGTGGCCGGTGACCATGATGACACTGACAGAGGGATCGTGACGCTTGACCGCGGAAAGGATATCGAGACCGCTCACGTCGCTCATCACCAAGTCGGTCACTACCAGGTGGTAGAGCCGTTTGGTAATGAGATCGAGTGCTTCCTCACCGGAGGAAGCGGTCTCTACAAGATACCCCTCCTCCTTCAGAAGATCTGTGTAGACCTCCCGGAAGAAGCTGTCGTCTTCGACTATTAAAACCCTTTCCATGAAACCGGTCTCCCAGGGGGGGTACTCAGAGGGATGGACGAATTCCAGCATAAACTAGCAGATAGCCGTGAACGCGTCAATTAAAATGGCCTCCAGGGAAGCGAGACAGAGACGACGCCCTCGCTGTCGCAGATGACTTTGACGGTGCCGTCGAGGTCGGTCCGGTGAATGGGAATGTGCCGGTCCCGGAGCCGTTGCAGGGTGGAAGGAGCCGGCAGACGGAACGGGTTGCCGAAGCCGGCGGAGATCACCGCCAGCTTGGGCGAGACCAGATGTAGAAAGGGATCCGATGAGGAATAGCGGCTCCCGTGGTGGCCCACCTTGAGGATGCTGCTCGGGGTAAGATCTCCCCTTTCCAGCACTCCCCCCTCCCCTTCCGCGCCGAGGTCGCCGGGGAAGAGCGCCGCCCCCTTGCCGAGCACCAGCCTCAGTACCAGCGATTCCTCGTTGGCGTCGCCGGAGGGAGGCTGCCACCCAAGCGGCGGCCAGAGAGGCTCCACCCGTGCGCCCCCCGCCGGAAACGGCGCCACCTCCGCGCTCAGAAGCCGCACCGGGATTCCCTTGGCCGAGGCGACCCAGTTGAGCTCCCTGCATTCGGGGGAGAGATAGGAAGCGGAACTCTCCCAGAGCTCTCCCACCTCGTACTGTTTGGCGAGATAGAGCACACCCTGCAGGTGGTCCGGGTGCGGGTGCGAGAGGACCAGGTAGTCGATCCTTCCCACCCCCAGCCGCCAGAGGGCCGGGAGAAGGAGCCGCTCGCCCGCCCAATCGCCGCCATCGGCACGCCCCCCGCCGTCGATCAGCATCCACTTGCCGTCCGGAAGCCGGATCAACGTGGAGTCCCCCTGCCCAACCGAGAGGAAGTAAAGGGTGAAGCGCCCGTCGGGAGGTTCGATGGCCGCCACCGGCCGCAGCACCAGGAAGGCGGCCAGCACCGCCACCGCGATCCCCTTGACCGCGCGGGAGCGGAGCCAAGTGAGGGCCGCAAGGATCAGCACCGAGAGGAGAAAATCGAGCCCGGTGGGGGCATAGCCGGTGGCGACGGGAAGCCGGGAAAGGGGAAGGATGGCCCGGTTGCAGATGCCGACCAGCCAGGCGGCGGCATCGAGGAGCCAACTGGCCGGGGTCTCCGCGAACCAGCTCAACGGCAGCGAAAGAAACCCCACGACCACCGCGCCGTACCCCATGAGCGGCACCACGACGAGGTTGGCCAGCAGGCCGGTGGCCGACACCCGGTGAAAGTAATAGGCGACCGGCACCAGGGTGGCGAGGATGGCCGCCGCCGAAGCGGTCATCAAAAGGAGGAGCCAGCGGAGCGGGCGGGGAATCCCATCGAAGGCCGGAGCGAACGGGGAAAGAACGACGAGCCCCCAGATGGCCAGGAAGGAGAGCTGGAAGGAGAGATCGAAAAGGGTCTCCGGCGCGGCGAAGAGCATGGCGGCCGCGGCCAGCATCAGGGAGTTGACCGGGTCGGCCTCCCGCCTGACCTGCAGGGCGCAGGCGAAGGCGGCGATCATCAGCACGCTCCGCACGGTGGCGGGAGCCGCCCCGGAGAGAAAGAGGTAGAAGACCACCACCGGCAAGGCGGCCAGCATCAGCATCCGCCTGAGGTTTACACGAAGGGCCAGCCATTCGCTCCGCCGCGCCAGCCAGAAGAGGGCCTGGAAGACGCAGAGGAAGATGATTCCGATGTGGAATCCGGAGATGGAGAGGATGTGGTTGATTCCGCTCCGGGCGTACGCCTCGTTCAGCTCCGGCGGCACCTCTCCCTGGTCCCCGAGCAGAAGGGCCTTCAGGACCGTCCCCTCTGTCCCCGGGCAATTGCGGGATACGAAGCCGGAGAGGGAGGCGGCGATCCGGTCCACCGCGTGGCGCCACCCCTCGCCCCCCCTGACGAGGACGATGTCCCCCGGCTCCTTTACCCAGGCGGTGGCAAAGATGCCGCGGTAGGCCAGGGCGCGGACGTAGTTCCGCTCGCCCGGCAAACCGTAGGGCCTCGGCTTTCTGATCCGTGCGGAAAAGAGCACCTCGTCGCCGGTAGCGAAATCCCCCCGGCCGCTGCCGGCCTGGACCAGGAGCCGCTTCGGAAGGGAGCTTAAAGCGCCTCCGGTGACCTTTTTCACCGCCACTACCAGCGAGAAGCCGTCCGGCCGGTTGCGGGGCCGCTCGTCGACCACCCCCTGGATGGTGACCGGCAGATCCCGTCCGCTCACAGTAAATATTTCCGGGGGCGATAAAAAAGGCTCAAGTGAAAGGGCCCCCCAGACGAAGAACAAGGTGGCCGACGAGAGGGAAAACGGGATAGATCCGGCGGTGAAACAGCTAGTTAACGCGAGCCCGAGCAGCAAGGCGAGCGCCCACCACGGTGCGGTGAATCCGGCGAGATGGGCGGCACAGAGGCCGGCGATCAGGGAAACGAGGGGAATCAGCAGGGGTCTCTGGTGCATGGCGTGGGGCCCCGGGAAGGTGGACGGCGGCGGTGTTCATTCTTCACCACGGTGGCAAACGCAGTAAAAACAGTAGCTTGGCAGGGCACAACCGGGACTTGTGCAGCTTTAGCACAATTGGCCGCCATGGGCGGGCAGGCAGCCGGGTCCCGCAAATGGCAAAAAAAGGTAATGATTCAGCAAGGTTGTAAAGCGAGACGCATCCCTTGTCAAGTTGGTACGACCGTTGAAAGCTAGAGGCTAAAGGGCCAAAAGCTGAACCAAAAAGGAGGGTGGCGTCATGGCATCAAGAGTTATCTCTGCTGAGAAATCAGGCGGTTACGACTACCGGATCATGGAGGTGCGGCTCAGAAAGAAGGGAGCCCCGCCGGATGCCAAGGAAGACCTGCGGCTGCTGATGGTGGACAGCCATTGGGAAACCCTGCGTTTCGTCCAGGACAACATGGAAGATGTGGTAGGGAACATCGTCAAGCTGAAGAGATCCGAACCGGTGGGCACCAAGGGGATCAACGAGAGCGCCGCGCTCTTCCAGAGCAAGCTCGAACCGTTGATCACCACGCTGGCGGCCTCCAAGAAGGGCGAAGGGGTGATGGACAAGCTCTCCCTCTCCCTCAAGAAGGCGCTCCTGTTGATGGTCATGGAGCGCTACCACAGCGACCGCGAGCAGGCCTGCAAGGTACTGGGAATCTCGCGGGAGAAACTCGAGAAGGAACTGGTTCTCTGCGGGGTCTCCCGCTGATCTTCCACACCGGGGAGGTCTCCCTCCTGGCCTCCCCGGCCCACACCCCCCTGATTTTCCCCTCCGCTCCCTTCCCCGGCCAGCGGCTCCGGCCTCAGGGCTCTTCAGAAGGGGACGCAGGGGGCAAGGCCCCGTCAGCGTTCTCGCCGCTTCTTTCCTCACCGTTCACGGGGGGTTCCTCCCCGTTCCCCTGACTCGCCTCCGATTGAACTCCCCCCTCATCGCCGTAACCGTGCACGAGCTGGGCACTGCGCGTGTCGCCCCCCTGGGTACGGAGGGTCTGCTCCATGGTGGAGACGGTGTCCTGGACCGTGTTCAGGCTCTCCAACGGATCATCGGCGAAACATTTCCCGGCCATCAGGACCATCACCAGTACCAGCAGCTGCGCACGCATCGGCCACCCCCGACAAAAATGTGGTGAAATATTATCACCCGCTAATGTCACTTTCAACCACTTTGTAAGTTTTTTTTAACCGCTATGACAGTACGGAAGAAGAGGTAACTGGATAAGGCTGGAACCGGCAATGTCACAGGAGCCGGTCTGGGAGTAATCCCCAGCCCCGCTTGGCGAGGAGGGGTGGAAGAACTGGAAAGTTTCAAACGCGAGAGACAGACGGGAGACGGGGATTGTTTCTCTTCTGACAGTGCGGCTCCCTTCCCGGGCACCGCTGAGAGCTGAAATTGAAAGGGCCGCAGATCGCGGCCCTTGCCAAATCAGTTTTATGTGGAGGAGGTTGGATCAGCCAAGGAGGCTGTTAAAGTTTCTGGCCCGGTTAGCCAAGATGGTCGGATCAAGCACCTCACCACAGCAGGTGCATTTCCAGGCGTCGAACGACCTGACGAAATCGTAGTATTTTTCCGCGAACATTCTCCCCCTGCATTTAGGACACTTCATAAGGCTACCTCCCATGGCAACTTAATAAGATCAGCAAGCGAGGATACATAATACACCATGCGTGCCAAAAATCGGCCAGCGGAGGGAGGCGCCGCCACCGCAGAAGGGACCCCTTGGAAATACAGGACTTTCGGCCGACAGCCGGTATATTAAAAATAAGCTCTAATTATATTAATCTTTCCAATACCCACCCCCGGCACCCTCAGCACCCCATCCAGGGAACCGAAAGCGCCATTTTTATGACGGTCATCGGCGATGCGTCCGGCCAGCGCCGGTCCGATCCCCGGGAGAAGGTCCCAATCAGTGGCATCCAATGAGTCGGGATTGAGCGGGACCCCAATTAACATCTTCTCCTTAGTATGCATTTTTTCGACGGTAATTTCCGCAGATCCATCCATCCTCCGTCTTAAAACCACCACATCTCCGGAACTAAGCCTGGTACTTCCCCCCGCCCCGGCCGGCGCCGCAGGAGCCCCTCCCACGACCGTCAATTTAATGGCGGCCGCCCCGGTAGTACCGTCAGGAAAGCGGTAGATACCGGGGCGCGGCACGGCCCCGGAGAGCCTCACCACCACCGTCCCGGGCGACGGACGCACAAAGGCCGCGTCTCCACCGTTGGTGGTAGTGACGCGGCCCTTGAGGTACGACATTAGACTGACGATGAGGGCGAGCGACCAGAGAGCGATTCGCTGGCCGGCCGGGATCACTTCTTCGGTGCCCCCTCCTCTTCCTTGTGCAGCTTGTACTCGATGGAGTCGATGAGGGCCTGGTAGGAGGCTTCGATCACGTTCGAGGAGACCCCGACCGTGCCCCAGCGTCCTTCCTTGTCCCCGGACTCGATGAGCACACGGATGGAAGAGGCGGTTCCCTGCCCGGCGGGGAGGACCCTGACCTTGTAGTCGTGGAGCTTCATGTCCTTGAGTTTCGGGTAGAACTTCTCGAGCGCCTTTCTGAGCGCGTTGTCGAGCGCGTTGACCGGGCCGGTCCCCTCGGCGGCGGTGTGCTCGATCTTGCCTCCCACCTTGAGCTTGATGGTGGCCTCGGAGATGGGTGCCTCGTCCTCGTGGCGCTTCTCGTCGATGACCCTGAAGCCGATCAGCGAGAAGAACTTGCGGTGGGTGCCGAGCGCCCGTTTCATGAGGAGCTCGAAGGAGGCCTCGGCCCCCTCGAACTGGTAGCCGCGGTTCTCCATCGACTTGATGTCTTCCAGGATCTCGAGGGTGACCGGGTCCTTGGAGTCGAGGTTGATGTTGAACTCGGTGGCCTTGGCGAGGATGTTGGCCCGGCCGGAGAGGTCGGAGACCAGCACGCGGGTGGCGTTACCCACCAGCTCGGGACGCATGTGCTCGTAGGTCTCGGGGTGGCGCTGGATGGCCGAGACGTGCACCCCCCCCTTGTGGGCGAAGGCCGAGTTGCCGACGTAGGCCTGGTGCTTGTCGGGAGCGAGGTTGGCGAGCTCGTAGACGTAGCGGGAGAGGTCGCGCATCTGCTTCAACTGTTCGCTGGAGACGCAGTCGATCCCCATCTTCACCTTGAGGGCGGGGATGATCGAGCAGAGGTTCGCGTTGCCGCAGCGCTCGCCGAAGCCGTTGATGGTCCCCTGCACCTGGACGATCCCCTGCTGGACGCCGATGATGCTGTTGGCAACCGCGCACTCGCCGTCGTTGTGGGTGTGGATACCGAGCGGGGTCTTGATCTGGGCCTTCACCTTGGCGACGATCTCGGAGATCTCGTACGGCATCGAGCCGCCGTTGGTGTCGCAGAGGACGATGCAGTCGGCACCGGCCTGCTCGGCCGCCTGCAGGGTCTTGATGGCGTACTCGGGGTTGGCCTTGTAGCCGTCGAAGAAGTGCTCGGCGTCGTAGAAGACCTCCGGCATGCGGGCCTTCAGGTATTCGAGCGAGTCGAAGATCAGCTCCAGGTTCTCCTCGAGCGGGATCCTGAGCGCCTCGCGGACCTGGAAGTCCCAGCTCTTGCCGAAGATGGTCACCGCGTCGGCCTCGGACTGCACCAGGGTACGGATGTTCTGGTCCTTGTCCGGGGTGATCTTCGCCCGGCGGGTGGAGCCGAAGGCGGCGATCTTGGCCTGGTTCAGCTTCTCCCTCTTGATGTCCTTGAAGAAGGAGACGTCCTTGGGATTGCTCCCCGGCCAGCCACCCTCGATGTAATGGATGCCGCTTTCGTCCAGCCGGTGGGCGATGCGGATCTTGTCTTCCACCAGGAAGGAGATGTCCTCCGCCTGGGTGCCGTCCCTCAGTGTGGTGTCGTAAAGTTTTACCAGGCTCATAATCACCCCTTAAAACCGGTTCTACGTTCTACGTTCTAGGTTCTACGTTACAGTCGCTAAGGACCACACACTGCAGAAGCGGGGAAGTAGGAACGCGGACATTGTGTCCTGATACGAAAAAGTTCCAGGCTCTATCTCCAGGTCCTATGGTTTCTCAACCTGGAACCTGGAACATAGAGCCTGGAACTTGTTTTGTTTGGTTTATTTCGACAGTCCGAAGGCGTCGTGCAGCACGCGGACGGCGAGCTCGGTGTACTTGGCGTCCACCACCACGGAGATCTTGATCTCGGAGGTGGAGATCATCTGGATGTTGATCCCTTCGGCGGCCAGGGCGGTGAACATCTTGGTGGCGACGCCGGCGTGGCTCCTCATCCCGAGGCCGACGATGGAGACCTTGGTCACGTTCTCGTCGCAGAGGACTTCCTTGGCGTCGACGGCCTCGGCGGTCTCCTTGGTGATGGAGAGGGCCTTCTTGAAGTCGGCCTGGGGAACGGTGAAGGTGAAGTCGGTGAGCCCATCCTCGGAGACGTTCTGGACGATCATGTCGACCGAGATGTTGGCCTCGGAGAGCGGGGAAAGGATCTTGGCAGCGATCCCCGGGCGGTCGGGTACCTGCATGACGGCTATTTTCACTTCATCCTTGGCATACGCGATACCGGAGACGAGCACTGCTTCCATTTCTTTATCCTCCTTGGTGACCATGGTCCCGAGATTTTCATTGAAGCTGGAGCGGACGTGGACGTCCACGTTGTACTTCATGGCGAACTCCACCGAACGGATCTGGAGCACCTTGGCGCCCAGGCTGGCCAGTTCCAGCATTTCCTCGTAGGAGATGCGCTCGATCTTCTTGGCGTCCTTGCAGATGTTGGGGTCGGTGGTGTAGACGCCGTCGACGTCGGTGAAGATCTCGCAGACGTCGGCCTTGAGGGCGGCCGCCATGGCCACCGCCGAGGTGTCGGAACCGCCGCGCCCGAGGGTGGTGATGGAACCGGAGGCATCCACCCCCTGGAAGCCGGCCACGATGATGATGGTCCCTTCCTTGATGTCGGCGCGGACCTTGTTGTCCGGGATCTCCTCGATGCGGGCCTTGGAGTAGGAGCTATCGGTCATGATGGGGATCTGGAAGCCCAGGTAGGACTTTGCCTTGTACCCCATCGATTTCAGGCACATGGCCAAAAGGGCGATGGAAACCTGCTCGCCGGCGGCCACCAGGACGTCGTATTCGCGGGCATCCGGGAACTCGCTGAGCTCGTTGGCAAGGGCCACCAGCTTGTTGGTCTCTCCGGACATGGCGGAAACCACGACCACCATGTCGTTGCCGGCGTCGTAGGTCTTGGCGACTCTCTTCGCAACGTTGCGTATCCGCTCGATGGAACCCATGGAGGTGCCACCGTATTTTTGGACTACCAATGCCATGTCAGTCCTCCTTGTACTCGACTAATAAATCCACCCGGGCGAAGCCGGACGGGTAGTTTGGGATCACTTTTAATAACACAATCGTCTTGGGGATCAAAACATTTTTTTAACCAGCCAAGGCCGCTTTCGGCGGCTACCGGCCGCCCCCGGCGGAGGCTTGCCTCACCGGTGTTTGGTGCTCGAAAGGGCAAACTGCCGAAGGTTCAGCTGCTTCGGCGGGCGTGGCGTATACGGAAGCGGCAGTACGCGGTTATAAAACACCCGGGGCCGGGGCCAAGCCGGGAAACGGGCCCGGTCAGGAGGGGAAAAGCCCGGCCAAAAGTGCCGCCCCTCTCCCGCTTTCGGCGGCGAAGGCGACCGTCCGGGCGTCGCCACCTGCATGGGAGAGGGAAACGGTGAGGGTTCCTTCCGGCAGCTCCCCCTCCAGCCTCTCGGCCCATTCGACCAGGCAGGCCCCGCCGCCGTCGAAGTATTCCTCGAACCCGAGCGAGTCGATGTCCTCGGGCCCGGCGAGGCGGTAGAGGTCGAAGTGGTAGAGGGGGATCCTCCCCTGGTAGATGTTGAGGATCGTGTAAGTGGGGCTGGTTACCGGGGTGCCGGGATCGACGGCAAGGCCCGCCGCCACCCCCTTGGAGAACTGCGTCTTCCCCGCCCCCAGCTCGCCTACCAGGGCCACGAAGTCTCCCGGCTCCAAAAGGCGCCCCAGCCGCTCGCCCAGCTCCACCGTCTCCCTCTCGCTCGAGGTTTCCACCGTCACCACACCCACTACCCGATCATGGTCCGGATGAGGTCGATGCGGGAGACGATCCCGACCAGCTTGCCGGCATCCACCACCGGCACCGAGTGGACCTTGCGGGTGGAGAGGATGTCGGCGACCTCGCTCAGCGAGGTGCCGGGGCGAACCGTGGCGACGTTGCGGGTGCAGATCTCGCCGGCGGTCTGGGCGGTCATCTTCTGCAGCTCCTTCTCGAAACGCTTCTCGCTCTCGAGGTAGATGACCCAGTCGAAGATGGAGACCACGGTCGGGATGTGGAGGTTCTTATCCTGCTCGACCAGGTCGCTCTCCGACACGATGCCGATGAGGGTTCCGTCGTCGGCCACCACCGGTGCGGCGCTTATGTGCTTGTCGGCGAAGAGCTTCGCCAGGTCGCGGACGGTGGTGTCGGGGCGGACGGTGATCAGGTCCTTGGTCATGATTTCTTGCGCTGTCAACATGGGAGCTCCTTTGTCGAACGTGCTGGTGGACGTCGGTGGACGTCGTGGACCTATCTAAGCGAAATGGTCAGGGCGCCGTTAGGCTTTTCAGCGCCTCGGGGAGCGCCTCCTGGACGTCGGTGGCAGCCAGGCCGCAGGTGCCGCGGCGGGCAGCCGCCAGGTCGGCTGCGTGGCCGTGCAGGAAGACTCCGAGGCAGCAGGCGTCGAAGAGCGGGTATCCCTGCCCAACGAGGGAGGCTACCACCCCGGTGAGGACATCCCCCATGCCGCCCGAGGCCATCCCCGGGTTGCCGCTGCCGTTGATGGCGACCCGGCCGTCGGGGGCGGCGACGACGGTCCGGGCCCCCTTCAGGATCAGGTAGACGCGGTGCGAGGTGGCGAAGGCGCGGGCGCACCCGAGACGGTCGCTCTCGATCTCGGCGATGCTCGCGCCGGTCAGCCGGGACATCTCGCCGGGATGCGGGGTGAGGACGGTCTCCCCGGGACGGCTGGCGAGGAGCGCCACGTTGGCGGCCACCGCGTTGAGGCCGTCGGCGTCGATCACGAGCGGCAGCCCGAGCGAGGCGGCCAGCGAGTGTACCAGGTAGACGGTCGAAGGGTCGGTACCGATCCCCGGCCCGAGGGCGACCACATCCTTTCCCTTTGCCAAGTGCAGGATCTCTCCCAAAAGTCCCGCAGTCAGGTGCGTGGCGTCCGCCCTCCCGAGCGGCACGGTCATCGCCTCCGTGCTCTTCGCTTCCAGGATGGCGTTCAGTCCGGCCGGCACCGCGAGAGTCACGAGCCCCGAGCCGGTGCGGACCGCGCTGTTGGCGGACATGGCGGCGGCGCCGGTCTTCCCGCTGGAGCCCGCCACCACCAGGCAGTGGCCGTTACTCCCCTTGTGGCTGGTGAGCGGCCGGGGGCGCATGAGCGAGGCGGTGGCAGCGGCGTTAATGAAATTATACCCCTCCGCTTCGGCTACCACCTGCCCGGGCATGCCGATCTCGCGGACCAGGAGCCTGCCGCCGCATTGCGCGCCGGGGTAGAGGACGTTGCCGAGCTTGGCCAGGGCGAAGGAGACGGTGATGTCGGCCCGCACCGCCCTCCCGAGGATCCTCCCGTTACCGGCGTCGACCCCTGAGGGGATATCGACCGCCACCACCGGGACGCCGCTCTCGTTGATGGCGTCGATGGCCTCCCCGTAGATCCCGGTCACCTCGCTCTTCACGCCGGTACCGAGCAGGGCGTCGACGATGACATCGGCCCGCGAGAAAAGGCCGCGGTGTGCCCCTATCCCGTCGGGCGCAAAGACCACCCGTCCCATCTCCAGGCGGTTGAGGTTGACCGCGGCGTCCCCGGTCACCGAATCGGTGGCGGCCAGAAGGAGCACCGGGGCGTTCCACCCCCGCTCGGACAACAGGCGGGAGATCACGAAGCCGTCGCCGCCGTTGTTCCCCTTCCCCGCCACGATAAGGACGGTCTTTCCCGCGCCCGGGCCGTAGGCCTCGTCGATGGCGTCCGCGCATCCCTTCCCGGCGTTCTCCATCAGCGTCACCCCGGGGATTCCGAACTCCCCGATGGCCCGCTTGTCCATCTGCTGCATGACCTGTCCGCTGACCACTTTCATCTAGCGCTCCAGTATCACCATGGCGACGGCGCACCCTGCGTCGTGGGAAAGGGAAAGGTGGCAGGCGGTGAGCCCGGCCTGGTTGAAGAGCTCCAACGCGCGCCCGGTGAGGCGGAGCTCCGGCTTACCGAGCGCGTCGTTGGCCACCTCCATGTCCTGCCAGGAGAGACCGTCGCGAAGGCCGGTCCCGAGCGCCTTGAGGAAAGACTCCTTGGCGGCGAAACGCAGCGCATAGTGCTGGGCGCTCAGCTTTTTCCCCGAGCAGTAGTCGATCTCCTCCCGGGTGAAGATCCTCTGGAAGATGGCGTCGTTTCCCTGCTCCTGGAAACGCTGGAACCTCCCGATCTCGACGATGTCGACGCCGGTGCCGTAAATCATTTGAGCGAATCCCTCCATTCCCGCATCACCCCGGTCAGGTCCATGGAATAGCTGGAAAGCGCCTTGGCGACGGCGTCGTCGATGGAATTCCGTTCCCGGAGGTTCTTGAGGATCTCCTGCACCGCGTACCAGCCGTAGCGCGAGACCAGGAAGTTCGCGACGGAGTAGCTTTCCTGGTAGGCAAGGCCGGCCTCGTTGCCGTTCATGGCCATGAACGAGCCGGAGAGAAAGGATAGCGGGATGACCTTGTCCTCCTTGGCGGCGCGGGAAAGCTCCACGGTGGGGTGGCCGAACTCCCGGCGCCCCTCGATCTCGGCGAGCCCCTCGTTTAACCAGGTCGGGATGTTGTTGCGGGTGATCTCGGCGATCACGACGTGGGTGAATTCGTGGAAGATCACCGCCCGCATCTGCTTGGTGAGCGTAGTGGCGTTGCCGACCGGGAGCCGGATCTTGCCGTCGTAGAGCCCGCCCGACCAGTCGGGACCGGCGGTGACGCTGCGGTAGTCGCTTTTGGTGTAGAGAAGGACCGGGACGCGGGTGGTGGGGAAATAGTTGAGGTCGGCGCAGACCGTGTTGTAGGCGCTCTCCAGCGCGTCGAGCACCTCGGCGGAGAGACCGGGGGGGAGCTCGGCGTCGAAGCTCAAGTCGAACATGGAGCTGTACCCCTTGTCCATCTTGTTCTCGACCGGCAATTCCCGCTCCGCCTTGTCGATCAGGGCCTGGATGGATTGGTTGTCGGGGTCCTTCTCCTTGGCGCGGCGCCAGAGCGCGAGGGCGCCGGGGAGGTCGCCGGTATCGTAGCTGATCTTGCCGAGGTAGATGAGGGCGGGGGCAACGTCGCCCGCCTCCTGGAATTCGGTACGGGCGCCGTCGTAATCTTTGCCGAGGTAGAGCGCGATGCCGCGCATGAAGCCGAAGTCGCCGCGCTGGGGAAAGAGCTCTTTGGCTTGGGAGAAGGAGTCGGCAGCCTCGGAGTAGCGGTTTTGCTTCAGCTTGAGCTCGCCCGCGGCGGAGAGGGCGCCGGCCAGTTGGGCCTTGAGCTGGAGGTCGTAGGGAAAGAGGGAGAAACCCTTCTTCAGCACCTCAACGGCCTGGTCGGGGTCTCCCCCCTGCAGGAGGGTCTGCGCCTGGGCGCTGTAGGAGACCTGATCCCCGGCCAGTGCGGTGCCGGTCAGGCAAGCCAAAAGAAGCAACAGACATGCGGTTGAACGTGCAGTGGTCATCTGTCCGCCTTTGGATTTTTAAAGTCCGGCTAGCCGCGCGCCTCGCGGATGCTCTTCACGATGCCGGGGACGTCGAGGCCGTAGGCAGCCTTCAGCTCGCTCTGTTCCCCCTGCTCGACGAAGCTGTCCGGGTAGCCGAGACGGATCACCCGCACGCCGGTCACCTCTTCCTCTTCCAGAAGCTCCAGCACGGCGGTGCCGAAGCCACCCTGGCGGGCGTTGTCCTCGACGGTGAAGATGGTGCCGGTACCGGCAAGCTTCAGGATCATCTCCCGGTCCAGCGGCTTCACGAAGCGGGCGTTCATGACGGCGAGATCCACCCCCTCCTTGGCCAGCTCGGCGGCCGCGTCGGCGGCGGCCTGCACCATGGTCCCGATGGCGATGATGGCGCCGTCCTTCCCTTTGCGGACGAGCTCCCCTTTCCCGATCTCGAGGGTCTTGAGGATCTGGTCCATGGGAACGCCGAAACCGTTGCCGCGCGGGTAGCGGATGGCGGAGGGGCCGTCCAGGGTGAGCGCGGTGTGGAGCATGTGCTGCAGCTCGTTCTCGTCTTTGGGTGCCATCACGGTCAGCCCGGGGACCTCGCGCAGATAGCTCAAGTCGAAGATGCCGTGATGGGTCGGCCCGTCGCTTCCCACCACGCCGGCGCGGTCGATGGCGAAGACCACCGGGAGATCCTGCAGGCAGACGTCGTGGCAGAGCTGGTCGAAGCCGCGCTGCAGGAAGGAGGAGTAGAGCGCCACCACGGGGCGGTATCCCTGGGCGGCCAGGCCGGCCGCGAAGGTGACCCCGTGCTGCTCGGCGATGCCGACGTCGAAGAAGCGGTCGGGAAACTCCTTGGCGAAGGGGGTAAGTCCGGTACCGTCCGGCATGGCGGCGGTGATGGCGACGATCTTGTCGTTGTCGTGGGCGAGCTTTCTTACCGTGTCGCCGAAGACGCTGGTGTAGGAAGCGGCGCCCCCTTTACCCTTATGGACCTTGCCGGTGGCACGGTCGAAAGGGCCGACGCCGTGGAACAGGGAGGGATTGGCCTCGGCGGGCCCGTATCCCTTCCCTTTCTTGGTGATCACGTGGATGAGCACCGCGTCGTCGAAACGCTTGACGTTCTCCAGGGTATCCATAAGGAGCGGGATATTGTGGCCGTCGATGGGGCCAATGTACTCGAAGCCGAACGCCTCGAAGAGCATCCCGGGGGTGAAGAGCCCCTTGAGCGACTCCTCGGCCCGCTTGGCGACCTTCAGTGCCGAGTGGCCGAACATCGGGACCGACTCCAGGAAGGATTCCAGCTCCTTCTTGGCCTTATGGACGAACTCGTTGGTGATGGTACGGGAAAGGAGCTCGGAGACGGCGCCGACGTTGGGGGCGATCGACATCTCGTTGTCGTTCAGGATTACCACCAGGTCCTTGTTGAGCATCCCGGCGTGGTTCAATCCCTCGAAGGCGATGCCGCCGGTCATGGAGCCGTCGCCGATCACCGCCAGCACCTTGTTCCGCTGCCCCTTAAGGTCGCGCCCGACCGAGAAGCCGAGCGCAGCGGAGATGGAGGTGGAGGAGTGGCCGACATCGAAGCAGTCATGCACCGACTCGACCCGTTTGGGAAAGCCGCTGATCCCGCCCAGGGTGCGTAGCGTTCCGAACGACTCGTTGCGGCCGGTGAGGAGCTTGTGAGCGTAGGCCTGGTGGCCGACGTCCCAGACGATCTTGTCCAGCGGGGAATCGAAGACCCGGTGCAGCGCGATGGTGAGCTCGACCACCCCCAGGCTCGGGGCCAGATGGCCGCCGTTCACGGAGCAGGTCTCGATGATTCTTTCCCTAAGCTCCCCGGCCAGCTGTTCGAGCTCCCGCAGGGAGAGCCCCTTCAACTGCCGGGGATCGGTGATGTTTTCCAAAAGGGACGACATCAGGATTTCCTCTTCACGATATACGATGCGATGGCCCGAAGCGGCTCGGCGCGTTCGTCGAAGGAGGCGAGCGAATCGAGCGCGATCTCGACCAGTTCGCTGGCGCGGGCCTTGGAGGCTTCGAGCCCCATGAGCGCGGGGTAGGTCGCCTTGCCGCGGGCCTCGTCGCTTCCGGCGTCCTTGCCGAGCTCTTCGGTGGTCCCTTCCACGTCGAGGATGTCGTCGGCGATCTGGAAGGCGAGACCGATCGCCTCGCCGTAGCGGGTGAGGGCCTTCAACTGATCGCAGCTCGCCCCGCCCAGGATGGCACCGGCCCGAACCGAGGCGCGGAGAAGGGCGCCGGTCTTGTGGGTGTGGATGTAGGAAAGGGTGGCGAGATCGATCTCTTTCTTACCCTCGCTCTCCATGTCGACCACCTGGCCGCCGACCATCCCGTGGGAGCCCGCCGCGCAGGCGATCTCCTGGATGACCTTCAGGCGCGCGGCCGGGTCCCCCGCTCCCTCGCGGGACAAGAGGACGAAGGCCTCGGTCAGGAGGGCGTCGCCGGCCAGGATGGCGATGGCCTCGCCGTAGACCTTGTGGTTGGTCGGGTTCCCGCGGCGGAAATCGTCGTCGTCCATCGCCGGGAGGTCGTCGTGGATGAGGGAGTAGGTGTGGATCATCTCCATCGAACAGGCGGCCGGCATGGCGGCCTCGATGGTCCCCCCCACCGCCTCGCAGGCGGCGAGCATCAGCACCGGACGGACGCGCTTACCGCCGGCGAAGACCGAGTAGCGCATGGAGCCGTGAACGGAGGCGGGGAGCTCGTCGGCGGGGGTGAGGAAGCCTTCCAGGGCCTGGTCGACCAGCTCGCATCTTTTTTTGAGGTAATCCTTAAGATCCATATAGGTACTCGCTTTCGTAGATTATTTTTTTACTCCCCCCCTTGTCTTACTTCTCCCCTCTTTGAAAAAGGGGGGCTGGGGGGGATTTGGTGTCAGGGGAAATCCCCCTAAATCCCCCTTTGGCAAAGGGGGACTTGCTCGGCGGAAACCGCCGTCCTACTCTTCCTCTTCAAACGGTTTTTTGGTGAAGCTTCCGTCGCGCTGCTTGATGAGGAGCTCCACCCGGCGCTCGGCCTCGTCGAGCTTCTTCGAGCAGAAGGCGGAATGCTTCACCCCTTCCTCGAAAGCCTTCAGGGATTCCTCGAGAGATAGCTCGCCACCCTCGAGTTTTTTCACCACTTCCTCGAGCTTTTTGAGCGAAGTTTCGAACTTTTCAACCGCCATTTGGTACCTCGAATGAAAGGGAGTAGATTACACCGGTTACACCGTCGGCGTCAAGGTTTGACTGGCGGCAGCGGCTCCTCCACGCGGCACAGGGCGCCGCCCGAGGAAAACATCAATTCCACGTGGTCTCCCGCCTGCAACTGGGCGCTCTCCCGCACCACCGTGCGCCCGGGGAGCTTCCTCGCGATGCTGTAGCCGCGGGATAGGGTCGCCAGGGGCGAAAAGGCGTTGAGGGTGCCGGCCGCGAGCCTAAGCCGCTCCCCTACCCCGCCGATCCTTCGCGACATAGCCTGGTCCAGCCGGAAAGAGAGCGTTTCCAGGCGCTCGGCGTTTCGCTTCAGGGTGAGCTCCGGGCTTTGCTGGGAGAGCCTCCCCGAAAGGGTCACGATCCTCTCACCGTGGCGCTCCAAAAGTACGCCAATCTCCCGCACCAGGCGCGACTCCAGGGCATCGACCCGCTGGGCCAGGTGCCCGAGGACGCGGGAGGGATCGGTCACCGAGCGGGAAAGGAGGGTGAGGCCGGAGCGGAGCCGGTCGAGACGGCGCAGCTGGGCGGTGTGCAGGCGGTGGCTCAAGGCCTCGAGCTCGGCGGAGAGCTCCTTTTTGCTCCGGACCACGAGCTCGGCGGCGGCGGACGGAGTGGGGGCCCGGAGATCGGCCACGAAGTCGGCGATGGTGAAGTCGATCTCGTGGCCGACGGCGGAGATCACGGGGATGGCGGAACGGAAGATGGCGCGGGCCACCACCTCCTCGTTGAAGGACCAGAGGTCTTCCAGCGAGCCGCCGCCGCGGCCGACGATCATCACGTCGAGGTTACCGTAACGGTTGAAGTCGTCGATGGCGGCGGCGATCTCGGCGGCCGAGCCCTCCCCCTGCACCCGGACCGGGTTGATCAACAGCTCGACGTTGGCGAAGCGGCGGGAAAGGACGGTGAGGATGTCGCGGATGGCGGCGCCGGTCGGCGAAGTGACCACGCCGATCCTTTGGGGAAGCTTGGGGATTTCCTTCTTGTGGAGCTCGGAGAAAAGCCCCTCCTTGGCGAGCTTTTCCTTGAGCTGGATGAAGGCCATCTGGAGCCCGCCGATCCCCTGCGGTTCGAGGTAGTCGGCCACCAGCTGGTACTCGCCGCGCGGCTCGAAGAGGGTGATCCGCCCGCGCGCCAGGACCCGCATGCCGTCTCTCGGGGTGAACTTGAGGGTGCGGGCGGCCGAGCGGAACATGACCGTGCGGATCTGGGCACCGGCATCCTTCAGGGTGAAGTAGCAGTGCCCGGATTGCGGTGAGGCAAAGTTGGAGATTTCCCCCTCGACCCAGACCTGGTCGAAGTTTTCCTCCAGCACTCCGCGTATGAGAGCGGTCAGAGCGCTGACGGTAAGGACGCGGCGCTCTTTGAATAGTTCCATTATTCACCTTGCAGACTGTTTCGACGTTTCTACCACGCCCCCCTCCCACTGTCAAACCGGTTGACCGTGCGAGAGGGTCGATGGTAATATGCGCGCCATGGAAAAGTACCCTTATGTAATAACCGTCTCCTCTGAGAAAGGGGGAGTGGGCAAGACCACCCTGGCAATCAATCTGGCAATCTTCCTGAAGGCTCTCGACGAAGACCTCCCGGTCTCAATCTTCTCCTTCGACAACCACTTCACCATCGACAAGATGTTCTCCATCAAGGGACAGAAGTTGACGGGGAGCGTGGCCGACCTGCTGCTGGAAACGCCTGGCCGAGATCTATTGCACACCGGCCAGTACGGGGTGAACTACATCCCCTCTTCCAATTCTCTCCCCGAGCTGCGCGGCTCCTTCAAG
Source organism: Geomonas sp. Red32 (assembly GCF_023652955.1). Classification (GTDB taxonomy): domain Bacteria; phylum Desulfobacterota; class Desulfuromonadia; order Geobacterales; family Geobacteraceae; genus Geomonas. The sequence goes on from NZ_JAKLOY010000004.1 coordinate 132,518, forward strand.
GGACCGATGGTGCTGGCGAGGCTTCTGGCCATGGCGGACATCCCCGGCATCCTGATCGTGGACACCCGCCCGGACCTCGACATCATGACCCAGAACGCCCTCTTCGCGGCGGACCGGGTGCTGGTGCCGATCAAGGACATGGCGTCCATGGACAACTGCCGCAACATCTTCGAGCTCTTCGACAAGCGCGGGCTGGACCGGAAGAGCCTCACGCTGGTCCCCTGCCTGATCGACGAGAGGATCAAGTTCGACGGGATGTTCAAGGACCAGAAGACGCTCCTCAAAGCCTTCGCCATCAACCGGGGCTACCGCTGCTCCGACACCTTCATCTCCAAGAGCCCCAAGGTGGAGAGCCTCAACACGAACCCGGAAGGGAAGATCTACCCGATCCTCACCCACGGGCGCGGGACCGACGTCTTCTCCCAGTTCTCCTCGCTGGCCGACCTCACGCTGCAGGAGTGCCGCGAGACCACCGAGCCACGGGCGCTGCTCTTCGACAAGTGGCAAAAGGAAGAGGACCAGCGGAAGAAGGAAGCGTACTTCGGGAGGCTCACCGGCCTGAAGAGCGAATGCCTGGTCTGCGGCAGGGAGCTCAGCCAGGACTCCCAGATCGCCTACTACTGCGAAAGCTCCGACTCCGCGACCTGCGGCTACATCGAAGCCGACTGCTTCACGAGCTTCCTCGTCTCGGCCATCTTCCGGATCGGCCGCGAGCTGCCCGCCGAGGATCCGACCCGGCTGATGATCCACCAGACCGCCCGCCAGTCGGTCTTCGTGCTGACTCCCGGCGAGGGGGAGGCTCCCGACACCGTGGATTTCCACCGTTTCGACCTGGAGGGGAACCCGCTTTTGAAGAAGACCTATCCGTTGAACCTTGCCCCGGAGCGGGACGAGCTTTCCGGGATGGTGGAAGGGACCCTCGGCGGCTACGAGGGGCAGCTGCGGGACGCCTTCCTGATGGTGCACCCCGTCAACGGCGAGAACCCCGCCTCCATCCTGGTGGAGGACAACTACCGCGAGATGATGAAGCTGAAGAGAAGGATCGCCGAGCAGATCTACGTGTAGCAGGCGCTTCATCGAGTTTCACTGCAAACAAAAAGGCACCCTCCCATCGCGGAGGGTGCCTTTTTCATTTAAGTCCCCCTTTGAAAAAGAGGGGTAGGCAGCAAGCGGTCCCCCCTCCCCCTTGAGGGAGGGGGCGAGGGGGTGGGGGAAGTTTCCACGCAGCGCCGAAGTCGGCCTCCCCCCCACCCTGACCCTCCCCCTCAGGGGGGGAAGGGAAGAAAAGGGATTAGCGTACCAGCGCGGAGGCGTGGACGAAGGTGATGCCGGAGGCGGCCAGCTCGGGGAGTGCCGCTTTGAGGGTCTGGATGGTGGCAGGATGGGGATGGCAGATGGCTATCGCTTCCCCGCGTTTGCCCGCGATCGCGGCCGCCTTTTCCAGCTGGCTGCGGATGGCGGGGACGCTCTGGACGTTGTCGAGGAAGACCTCGCGGTCGCCGGTGCGAACACCCATGCGGCGGGCGACCCGGGAGCCGACCGAGGCGGGAGAAGTCTTGCTGTCGACGAAGAAGAGCCCCTTCTCCTTCAACACCTTCAGGACCACCTCCATCTTCCCGGCGTCCTGGGTAAAGCGGGACCCCATATGGTTGTTGGCACCGGTGGCGTGCGGGACCATCCCGAAGTAGCTCCGCGTCCGCTGCTCGACCTCGCCGTCGCTCATGGAGAGGAGCAGCCCGATCTTCTCCAGCGGCTGCTGCGGATACCCTTCCGGCTCCATCGGCATGTGGATCATCACCCCGGCACCGGCTGAATGGGCGGCATCGGCGACCTCGCGGGCATGGGCGAGACTGGGAATCACCGAGAAGGTCAGCGGGACGCCGATGGAGAGGAGCGCCTGCAGATCGCGTGGAGAGGCGCCCATGTCGTCGATGATGATGGCGAGCTTGCCGGGTCCTCCCCGGTGACGGATCGGCTCCACCGGCTGCTCGCGATGGGCGGGCGACGGGGCATGAGCCGCGGAGGTGGCCGCCGAGCTCATGGCGCCCATGGCCGGAGGGCGGGGAGGAATCGGCTCCTTGGAAGTGCTCTGGGTGGGCGCTTTCGGCGCCGGAGCCGGGAAGTGAACGAAGCGGTCGATCAGGAAAAAGCAGGCTGCGACCAGGACTATCGCCGCTGCCATGAGCATCACACGCCTGGCCCTGTTGTCAGGGCGTTTGCGCCGGTTAATCTTCCTCCCGTTTCTTGCCAATCAACTACTCCTGCAATCAGTCATAAGTTTCCAACAGCGGACTCGATCTTAGTCAAGAGGCGCGGCTCCTGCAACCGAAAAGTGACTGACTTCGAGGGGAATGGCGAAATGAGGAAAACGCGCGCCGCGAAGAAGCGTCAAGGGACCGGATGATACATTAGATAATTGTTGAAAATGAGCGAACCGTTATGTATAACCCCAAGGGAAGGTCCAGACGGGCAAAAGCGCCGCCGGATGACAGATCGGCGTTCAAGGAGAGGTACCGTGGTCCAGTGGCAGGAAAGTCTATCGATCGGGGTTCTGGATGTGGACATCCAGCATAAGCTGCTGTTCGAGAAGTTCAACGACTTCCTCCTGGCCTGCGACGCCCACCTCGATCATGAAGCCATCTACCGCCTCTTCTGGTTCGTCGAGGCCTACGCGGTGACCCACTTCAGCAGGGAAGAGGCCCTGATGAAGGAGTTGAACTACCCGGGACTTACCGGGCACCAGGAGATGCACCGCCGCTTCAGCGAGCAGGTGGCCGACTTCAAGGAGCAGCTCAAAAACGAAGGCCCCACCCCGGCACTGGTGGCGGCGATAAAAGATTTCATCGCCAGCTGGCTCGTGGAGCACATCTCCACGGTGGACAAGGGCATCGGAGCCTTCATGAACCAACAGGGGACAGCAGGCCAGTAGCCGCCGGTCGCCGGCCGCCGGTCGGACCTGTCAGACCTGTCAGACCTGTCAGACCAGTCAGACCAGCCGGAGCCAGCCACACAAACAACACCTGCACTCGCACCACCCCACCCCACCGCACTCGCCCCACCCCACCCCACCCCACCCCACCCCACCCCACCCCACCCCCACGCCCACGCCCGCAGCCACCCCTGCCCGCAGCCACGCACCCACACAGCCGTCCACACCCCCTGCCCCTCAGCACCTCACCCACCGACTTTCCCCGTTGACACCACCGGCCTTCGTGTAAAGATTATATTTTGCTAATAATTCAGCAAAGGAGGCTGGCATGACCGGGAAAGCTGCCCGCTGGATCTTCTGGATTGGAACCCTCTCCTCCGCCGTGATTTTCCTCTGGATGACCTACGACTTCCACCGCCAAACCCCAACCTTCGCCCACACCGACCGCCTCACCGCCGACGTCATCGCCGGGAAGAAGGTCTGGCACCGCTACAACTGCAACGATTGCCACACCATCCTCGGCTTCGGCGGCTACTACGCCCCCGACATGACCAAGGCCTTCTACCGCCTGGGGCCCAACAACATCGCCACCATCGTCATGCACCCCGAGGCGGTCTACAAGAACTCCTTCCGCAAGATGCCGCAACTCGGAGTGACCCAGCCCGAAATCGCCCAGCTGAACGCCTTCCTGAAATGGGTGGGCGAGATCGACAACCGGCACTGGCCGCCGCAGGACGAGAAGTTCGTCAAGGCCTACTACCAGCGCGCCGCCTCCCCGCAAAACCTCAGCAAGGTCGATATCGTGATGGGGGCCTGCGGCGGCTGCCACAGCTTCCAGAACCTCGGACGCAACGTGGCCGGTTCCTTCGACGACATCGCCAAGCGGATCGCCTACGACCGGGCCACCCTCATCCGCTACATGCTCAACCCGCAGTCGGTCAAACCGGGGATCGCCATGCCGCCCCAAAACGTCACCCCCGAGACGGCGGGGATCATCGCCGACTTCATCCTCGCCCTCAAAGTCCCCAAGGAGGTGCGCCAATGACGGCCATCGAATTCCCCAGCCAGCGCGTTTCGCTCTGGTACTTCCGCATCGCCCTGGTCCTCTTCATCCTGCAGGTCATCATGGGGCTGTGGCTCTCCATCAACTACGCCTTCACGCTGCCGCAGGCACTGGTCGACGTCTTCGCCTTCAACACCGCCCGCTCCATCCACACGAACCTCCTGGTCGCCTGGATGCTCCTGGGCTTCATGGGGGGGACCTACTACATCCTTCCGGTGGAATGCGAACGGGATCTCTACAGCACCAGGATCGCCTATCTCCAGCTGGCCATCTTCGTCCTCGCCGCGGTCACCGCCGTGATCGGCTTCCTCTTCCGCTGGACCCGGGGGAAACCGCTCCTCGAGATCCCCTTCCCGCTCAACGCCCTGATCGTGGTGGCCGCGCTCCTCTTCATCGCCAACGTCGCCATGACCATCTTCACCGCCAAGGTGAGATCGGCGCTGCAGTGGATGCTTTTAGGCGGGGTCGCCTTCCTCGCCGTCATGTACCTCTTCGGCATGCCCTTCTACCAGAACCTCAACACCGACTATTACTACTGGTGGTGGGTGATCCACCTCTGGGTGGAAGGGGCCTGGGAAGTGGTCACCGCCTCCATCGTCGCCTTCATCATCATGCGGGTCACCGGCGTCGACCGGAAGGTGGTGGAGAAGTGGCTCTACGTGGAGACCGGCCTCTTCCTCTTCACCGGCATCGTCGGGACCGGGCACCACTACTACTGGATCGGCGCCCCCGATTACTGGCTCTGGTGGGGCGGGGTCTTCAGCGCGCTGGAACCGCTTCCCATCGTGCTGATGGTGGTCGATACCTGGATGCACGTGCGGGAAAGGAAGAACCCGATCATCAACCCGCTCACCTGGTATTACATCGTGGGGCTCGCCATCTACCACCTGGTCGGGGCCGGCCTGTGGGGCTTCATGCACACCCTTCCCCCCATCAACTACTACACCCACGGCAGCCAGGTCACCGTCTCCCACGGGCACCTCGCCTTCTTCGGCGCCTACGGCATCCTCAACCTGACCATCTTCTACTTCGCGATGCCGCGGCTCAAAAACATCATCAAGTACCAGGACCGGCTGGGCCGGTGGGGATTCTGGATCATGACCATCGGCATGTTCCTCCTGGGCCTCGTCTTCGGGGTCGCCGGGATCCTGCAGACCTACCTGGAGCGCTTCCTCGACATCGGCTACAGCACCGCCCAGATCACCATGATGTTCTGGTTCAGGATCGCCTTCGGGATCGGCGTCGTCTTCCTGATCGGGGTCATCATCACCGTCTGGCATCTCTTCACCATCAAGCCCGCCCCCGACCAGCCGGCGGAGACGCTCAGCTCCGAACGGGGCCCGGCGGCGGAAGGGATCTGATCACCACTTAGACCTCCCGAAAGAAGGTTCCCCCCTTGTCAAAGGGGGGACAGGGGGGATTTGCCTTACTGGTCGAGAGGCAAATCCCCCTAAATCCCCCTTTAACAAGGGGGACTTGATTGCCCCACAGACACAAAAAGAGCGCCGGGAACCTTTCGTTCCCGGCGCTCTTTTTTCTGCCTTCGCCCCTTCGGGCTACTGCCTTCCTGCTAGGCGAGCGTCGCCTTCAGGTCGTCGTCCACGTTGCCGATCTGGCCGATGTTGAAGTTGTCGACCAGGAACTTGAGGACGTTGGGGGAGAGGTAGGCCGGCAGGGCCGGACCGAGCTTGATGTTCTTGATCCCGAGGTGCAGAAGCGACAGCAGGATGACGTGGGCCTTCTGCTCGTACCAGGAGAGGATGAAGGAGAGCGGAAGGTCGTTGACGCCGCAGTTGAAGGCGTTGGCGAGCGCCAGGGCGATCTGCACCGCGGAGTAGGCGTCGTTGCACTGGCCGACGTCCAAGAGACGCGGGATGCCGCCGATGTCGCCGAACTCCTCCTTGTTGAAGCGGAACTTCCCGCAGGCCAGCGTCAGGATCATGCAGTCCTTGGGCACCTTTTCCGCGAACTCGGTGTAGTAGTTTCTTCCCGGCTTGGCGCCGTCGCAGCCGCCGATCAGGTAGAAGTGCTTGACCGCGCCGCTCTTCACCGCCTCGATGACCTTGTCGGCCACCCCGAGGACGGCGTTGTGGCTGAAGCCGACCGTGATCTCCTTGGAGGGAGCGTCCGGGAGATCCGGGGCCTCCAGCGCCTTGGTGATGACGTCGTCGAAGTGCCAGCCGGTTAAATGCTTGACGCCGGGCCACCCGACCTCGCCCCAGGTGAAGAGGCGGTCGTTATACTGGTCGGCCGGCCGCTGGATGCAGTTGGTGTTGAAGATGATGGCGCCCGGGAAGTTCTGGAACTCCTTGTACTGATCCTGCCAGGCGCCGCCGAAGTTGGCGTAGAGGTGGGAGTATTTCTTGAGCCCCGGATAGCCGTGGGCCGGGAGCATCTCGCCGTGGGTGTAGACGTCGATCCCCTTGCCGTCGGTCTGCTTGAGGAGTTCCTCGAGCATCCTGAGGTCGTGGCCGGAGACCAGGATCCCCTTCCTCTTGCGGGTCCCGAGCTGGACCTTGGTGGGAACCGGCGCCCCGTAGTGATCGGCGTGCCCCTCGTAGAGCATACCCATCACCTGGATGTTCATCTTCCCGACCTCCATCGAGAGGGTCACGTAATCCATGAGCCCCAGGGAGGGATCGGCGGTGGCCGCCAGCGCCTTGTGGTAGAACGCGAAGACGTCTTCGTCCTTTTTGCCGAGATGATAGGCGTGGGTGGTGTAGGCGGCCATCCCCTTCAGGCCGTAGTTGACGAGCTCGATGGCGCTCAGGATGTCGGGGTCGCTGTGCTGGGTTTTCACCCCGTGCTCCTTACCTTGGGCGACCAGGGCCGGGAGGCTGTCGGCGATGTTCCAGGTGGCCGGACCGGCGGCGATGGCGGGAGCGGCGCTCCCGTTCTTGGCGAGATAGGCCTTCTCGTAAAGCCCCTTCGCCTTCTCCTTCTCGTCGAAGCACTTTCTCAGCTTCCCGGCGATCTGGACGGCGTCGAAGTCGACGTTGGTGACCGTGGTGAAGAGCCCCTCGATGAGGAACTTGTCGATCGTCTCGTCCTTGGCGCCCAACGCGCGGGCCTTGTCCGCGTAGACCGCGAGCCCCTTCAGGCCGTACAGCATCAGGTCCTGGAGAGCGGCCACTTCCTCGTTCTTGCCACAGACACCGACCACTTCGCACCCGGTCCCCTTGGCAGCCTGCTCACATTGACGGCAAAACATTCCCATAGAAACACTCCTCCTTTGAGTTTGCGATTAACGCTGAGGTGACACCAGCAAAACTCCTGAAGTATATCCGGGAAAATGGTTCCGGCAACTTCTGCCACTGCGACTTTCTTTCTCAACCTGCGAGGCCTGTAGAAACGTCAGAGCTTAGGTGGTACAGTCTGTACAGGATGGACGTTATTTTGTGGAAGTTTGGGAGGCGCCATGGCTAAGGACACCAAGACACTTTGCAAGTGGGACAAGGACGACATCAAGGACGATTTCAAGGAGCTGAAGAAGATCGTCTCCACCCCTGCCTTTGTCTGCAAAAAATGCTGCAGGGTTGCCAAGAAGGAAGAGTATCTCTGCAAGCCGGAGGAACTCTGAGAGCTCACCGCCCGCTCAGTTCATCCATCACCCTCTCTATCAGCACGACGTGGTAACGGGCGTGCTGCACCAGGAAGTACAGCCACTGGTACATGTCGAGCCACCCCGACCGGTTGACCGACATCCTGATGCGGCATAGCCTCCCCTCCCCCTCCCTCATCGACTCCAAAAGCTCAACGCACCTCTTTCGCTGGTTTTCCAGCTGCTCGCGGATCTCCCCGGCGCAGGGAAGGCCGGTCGGGATCATATGCCGCGGGGGCGCCCACGCGAAGGCGTCCGGATCGGCGATGGCGGCCAGGAGCCCGAGATCGCTCTCCCCTTCCGCGACGGCGCCGGCGGCCTTCCTCTTCAAGGCGGTGCGGCACCCCTTGCCGATGGTCAACAAAAGGAAGCGGTCCGCCAGGGCCACGTGCTCCAGGTGCTCGGCGATGGTCCAGGCATCCTCCCGGCCGGGGCGGCGGGTCAATAGCTCTCCGGGAAGCCCGCAAAGGGCATCCAACTGGGTGAAGACCTCCACCACCGCCCCCATCACCCTATCTACCGCTGCAACCACTGGCATAGCGATCCTCTCTTCGACCAAAATCGATTAAGTACTGGCTGTGACTTGATAATCGGGGAATACCAAATAAACTAACCAGTGGTCCTTGTTATTCCAGACGGCGCAACAACTCACAAAAGTGGCGATTATCTTTTGCCCAAAGGTTGCTTGCCAGCGTCTCACCCAGTGGAGGAAAACATGAATCAGCAGGAAGGTTACGCGGACGAGGTGGTCAAGGGATTCATAACGTGGAGCATCGTCTGGGGGACGGTCGCCATGCTGGTCGGGCTGCTGATCTCCCTCCAGATCGCCTTTCCCCAACTGAACGTCCCCCCCTACCTCACCTACGGAAGGCTCCGCCCGATCCACACCAACGCCGGGATCTTCGGCTGGGGGATCGGGAGCTTCATGGCCTTCTTCATCTACATGACGCAGCGCCTGTGCAAGACCAGGCTCTGGAGTCCCGGCCTTGGCCGCATTCAGCTCTGGCTCTTCAACATCACCATCGCGACCGCCGCGGTGACGCTGCTGCTCGGGATGAACCGGAGCAAGGAGTACGCGGAGCTCGAATGGCCGGTGGCCTTGATGGTGGTGGTCCTCTGGGTGATCTTCGCCGTCAACATCGTGATGACCATCGTGAAACGGCGCGAGGAGCAGATGTACATCACGCTCTGGTACGTGCTGGCCACCCTGGTCGGGGTCGCCATCCTCTACCTGGTGAACAACGCCGGCATCCCGGTGTCGCTGACCAAGTCCTACAGCGCCTACGCCGGGGCCAACGACGCCAACGTGCAGTGGTGGTACGGGCATAACGCGGTCGCCATGGTGCTCACCACCCCGCCCCTGGCCATCTTCTACTACTTCCTCCCCAAAGCCACCGGGGTTCCCATCTACAGCCACCGGATGGGGGTGATCGCCTTCTGGAGCCTCATCTTCATGTACCTTTGGACCGGCGCCCACCATCTCCTCTGGACCCCGGTCCCCGACTGGGTCCAGACGCTGGCCATGGCCTTCTCGATCATGCTGATCGCCCCCTCCTGGGCGGCGGTCTTCAACGGCTACTACTCGATGGAAGACCAGTGGCACCAGATGCGGGACAACTACCTCACCAAGTTCCTCATCTTCGGCATCACCTTCTACGGGATCCAGACCCTGCAGGGTCCCGCCCAGGCGGTGCGCACCTTCTCGGCCTTCATCCACTACACCGACTGGGTCCCCGGCCACGTCCACATGGGGGCGCTCGGCTGGGTATCGCTGGTGATCTTCGCCGCCATCTACTATTCGCTGCCGAAACTCTACCACACGGAGATCTACAGCGTCCCGCTGGCCAACCTCCACTTCTGGCTCGCGGTGACCGGACAGCTGATCTTCTCCATCAGCATGTGGATCGCCGGCGTGCAGCAGGGGGCCATGCTCAACGCGACCAACCCGGACGGCAGCCTCCACTACAGCTTCATGGAAACCGTCGTCGAGCTCTACCCCTACTGGTACATGCGCGCCTTCGGCGGGGTCGTCTACTTCGCCAGCATGCTGGTCTTCCTCTACAACATGTACAAGACCATCGCCCGCGGCAAGGCCGGCGCGGCGCAAACCGCCTAGAAAGGAGTGGTCATGTTCGAGAAAAAGCCCGTCATCCTGCTGCTATTGGCTGCCGCCACCATCATGGTGGGGACCGTCATCACCATGATCATGCCCTTCAAGTGGATCAACGATCCCAAGCTCGCCATAGCGTCGGTGAAACCGTACACACCCCTCCAGCTCGAGGGGCGCGACATCTACATCCGCGAGGGGTGCAACAACTGCCATACCCAGACCGTGCGGCCGCTCCTCTCCGATACCGAGCGCTACGGCGAATATTCCAAGGCGGGCGAGTTCGTCTACGATCAGCCCTTCCTCTGGGGGTCGCGGCGCACCGGGCCCGACCTGGCGAGGATCGGCGCGAAGTACCCGGACGCCTGGCACTACAAGCACATGCGCGACCCGCAGTCGATGGTGCCGCGCTCCAACATGCCGAAGTACGCCTTCCTCGACCGGCCGCTTGACACGAGCCTCACCGAGAAGAAGATGAAGACCTTGAACTTCCCGTACACCCAGGCCGACCTCCAGGCGGTCAGCGGCAAGAGCGAGATGGACGCCCTGGTCGCCTACATGCAGAAGCTGGGCAACGACATCCCCTGGAGACAGAGCCAGCAGGCCCAGGTGGTGGGCGAGGCCAAGAACCCCTACCAGGACAACCTCGCGGTGATCCCGGAAGGGAAGAAGGTCTACGACGAGAGCTGCGCCCAGTGCCACGGCAAGGACCTCAAGGGCGAGGTGGGGCCGCCGCTCATCGACCTCGACAAGCCGGACGCCCAGGTGTTCAACTCCATCTTCGGGGGCATCCAGACCGGCGGCATGCCGGCCTTCGGCAGCAGCCTCGGCAAGGAAAGCATCTGGAAGGTCGTCACCTACATCAAGTCGACCCACAGGCGCTGATATGGACCTCTCCGGCATCGTTTACCTGGGGTTCACCGTCCTTTTGTTCCTCGTCTTCGCCGCCATCGTGGCCCGCACCTACAGTCCGGGGCGCAAGGAGCGGGGAGAGGAGCCGAAATACCGGATGATGGACGAAGATTGAAGGCCAATTCCAAGGAGGATTACCATGTCGGATCTCGACAAGGAATACGATGGCATCAGGTACAAGGCGAAGGATACCCCCCCCTTGATCTTCAAGGCTCTCTTCACCGTTTTGGTGATCTGGGCGGTCTGCTTCATGGGGTACTACCTCTTCAGCGGCTGGAGCTCCGAGGGGGAATTCGCCGCCATCAAGCGGGCCAAGGAGGCGAGGCTCGCCGCCGAGAAGTCCAAGGGGGGACAGGCCGCGCTGCCGGTCAACGAGGAGAGGCGGAGCACCGAGCTGCTGGCGGCCGGCAAGAAGGAGTTCGCCGAGCGCTGCGCCTCCTGCCACGGCCCCGACGCCAAGGGGGGGATCGGCCCCGACCTGACCAAGAAAACCTACAAGTACGGCAGGACCGCTCCCGAGGTGATGCAGACGCTGGTCGAGGGGCGCCCGGGCGGGATGCCCTCCTTCCGGAGCGAACTGTCCAAGGACAAGCTCGAGGGGCTCGTTGAGTACGTCCTCTCGCTCTAACACGGGGGGGGAGATCCCCCTCATCGGCCCCAAACGCAGGCTGGTGCAATGGCTCGCCAGCCTGCTCATTCTCCTCATCCCGTTCGTGCGGGTGGGGGGCGATTCGCTATTGCGGCTCGACGCGGCCAGCCGGACCCTGCTCCTCTTCGGGGCGCGGATCCGGATCGAGGAGTTCTATCTCTTCCTCTTGGCCACCCTGATCTTCGTCTTCGGTTTTTTACTCGTCACCATGCTCTTCGGGCGGGTCTGGTGCGGCTGGTTCTGTCCCCAGACCACCGTCTGCGATCTGGCCGACTGGCTGGACGCCCGGGTGGCGCGGCTGCCGAAACCGGTGGCGGCGGCCGTCAGGCACGGGGGGTACCTCCTCCTTTCCTTCCTCATCGGGAGCAACCTGGTCTGGTACTTCATCCCCCCCGGCGAATACGTGAGGAGGCTCGCGTCGGGAGAGCTCGGGATGGTGGCGGGGATTACCCTGGTCTCCATGCTCCTCCTGGTCTACCTGGACCTGACCCTGGTGCGGCGGGGCTTCTGCAAGACCGTCTGCCCCTACGGGCGGATCCAGCTATTGACCACCGAGGCGGGGACCCTCACCCTCGAGTTCGATCCGGAGAGAAAGGACGAGTGCATCCGCTGCGCCGCCTGCCTGAGGGCCTGCCCGATGGGGATCGACATCCGGGACGGGCTGAAGATCGAGTGCATCAACTGCGGGCGCTGCCTCGACGCCTGCCGGCTGGTGATGGCCAAAGGGAAGCGGCCGGGGCTCTTCCATTACACCTTCGGCGGCAGCGGTGGAAGCCCCTCCGCCCTTTTGAACAGGAAGTCGATCCTTTTGGCCGGCGTGCTCGTGCTCCTAACCGTCGTCCTGGCGCTCGGAGTGACCCACCGCCGGGAGGCGACCGTCAAGGTGCAGCGCTCCGCCTCCGCAGAGGTGAAAAGACTCTCCGACGGCACCATCGTCAACTTCTACCAGGTCTTCCTGGAGAACCGCTCCACCCAGGCGGCCGCCTTCTCGCTGGAGGCGGCACCGGTGAATGGTTACCGGGTGGAGCTGGTCGGCCCGGTCCGCGAGCTGAGTCTCGCTCCCAACGAGAACCGGAAAGTGGATGTGGCGGTAAAGGTCGCCCCCGCCCCCCCGGCCAACATGGCCCTGGAAATAAGGCTGATGCGGGACGGCAAAGTGATCGCCACCTCCCCCCTCCCGCTCCTAGTTAACTAATCCCCGGAGGGAGGGCGAGTGTGTGGTGGAAGCCCCGCCCCAGCGAGATTGTCAGCACAACATCCCCCCTCCCCCGGAGGGAGGGGGCAAGGGGGTGGGGGAAGCCCGCCGAAAGGACATTGCCAGCAGCGCAAAAGGCAGCTCATCCCACGCCCCCGCCGATGCAAGAGAAACCAAAGTCCCCCCCTTTGAAAAAGGGGGGGCAGGGGGGATTTAAAACGTTGGCCCCTTTTTCAAAGGGGGACTTCAAAAGAAACCAACTTACGAGGAGATCAATGACCGCAGAAGATTCCTCAATCCGCCGCTGGAAGCTGGCCCTGGGCACCTTGGTCGGGCTCTTCCTGATCGGCATGGCCATCAGTTTCACCCTCGCCGCCCGCAAGGTGACCCGGGTAGTCGACCGCGACTACTACACCCACGGCCTCCAGTACGGGCAGTGCCTTCCCACCGCCGACTGGACGATCGCACCCTACGTCCAGAAGGGATACCTGGTCGCCCGGGTGGTGGACAGCGGGGGAGGCCTCCTGCGGGGAGGGCGCCTGCAGTTCGAGCCCGAGGAGGAAGACCGGAGCCGGGCCGCCGCGCTGGCCTTCGCCGAATCCTCCCCCGGCGTCTTCAAATCCACCGCACCGCTCCCCCCCAACACCGAGTTGCACGGGACACTCCGTTTCATCCGCGGCGAGGCGAACACCTGCCGGAAAGTGGTCCTCTTCAATTGATTGGGATCTGCTTCCACTGCGGCGCGCCGGTACCCCCGGGGATGCCCTCCATCGACGGCGGCAGCGCCGGAACCCTCCTCTTTTGCTGCCCCGGCTGCCACGGCGCCTACCTCCTCATCACCGGCGCCGGGCTCGACGACTTCTACCGCCGGCGGCAAGCCACCGTCGACGGCCCCTCCCCTGCCGCCTTCCAGGAAACCTTCGACGACGCCTATCTCTCCCGCTTCGTCCGCCCCGCAGGCGACGCGAGCGCCATCGACATCATCATCGACGGCATCCGCTGCGCCTCCTGCGTCTGGCTGAACGAGAAGGTGATCGGCAGGATACCGGGTGTAAAGGAGGCGAGGGTCAATTACGCCACCGGCCGTGCCCGCGTCGTCTTCGAGGCCGATACCGTCACCCCGGCCGGGATCTTCTCCCGGATCGCCGAGCTCGGCTACCGCCCCCGCCCCTACTCCGAGACGGCGCGGGAAGAGGGTGCGAGGCGGGAGCAGCGGGATCTATTATTCCGGCTCGGGACCGCCTTTTTCCTCACCATGCAGCTCATGGCCTACTCCTTCTCCCTCTACGCCGGATACCTCCAGGGGATGGACGCGCAGACTAAGGAGTACCTGCAGTTCTTCTCCCTCCTCGTCACCACCCCCGTCATCTTTTACAGCGGCCGCCCCTTTCTCTCCGGCGCCTGGCGCTCCGTCGTCAACCGCGCCCCCAACATGGATCTCCTGATCGCGCTCGGCGCCCTCTCCTCCTACCTCTACAGCGTCTATCAGCTCTGGGCCGGCGGCGAGGTGTATTTCGAGACCGCCGCCATGATCGTCACCCTCATCCTGGCCGGAAGGCTTCTGGAGAACATGGCGCGCCGCCGCGCCTCGGGGGGGATCGAACATCTCCTGGGACTCTGCCCGGCCGAGGCACATCGAGTGACCGGGGATGGCGTCGAGAAGGTCGATCCGGCTGAGCTCAAGGTAGGAGACCTGGTGCTGGTGGCGGCCGGGGAGCGGTTCCCGGTGGACGGGGAGGTAAGGAAGGGAACAGGCGAGGTAGACGAATCCCCCGCCACCGGAGAGGCTCTACCCGTCCTGAAGTCGCCGGGAGATCCGGTGATCGCCGGGAGCTGCAACCTGAGCGGGACCTTGACCATCGCCTGCGAGAAAGAGGCGGCCGACAGCTTCATAGCCCGGGTGGCGCGGCTGGTCGAAGAAGCCCAGAGCCGCCGCGCCCCGATCCAGGGGATAGCCGACCGGGTCAGCGCCGTCTTCGTCCCCGCCGTCCTGGCCCTTTCCGCGGCCACCTTTCTCTGGAAATACCTTTCCGGCCACCCGCTCGGGGCCTCGCTGATGGACTCACTCTCCGTGCTGGTCATCGCCTGCCCCTGCGCGCTCGGCCTCGCCACCCCGACCGCCATGGTGGCGGCCACCGGCGCCGCGGCCATGGGAGGAGTAATCTTTCGCGGCGGCGATGTGCTGGAGAAACTCAGCCGGATCAAGAGCGCCGCCTTCGACAAGACCGGCACCCTCACCTGCGGCTCCCCTACCCTCGTTGAGATCCTCCCCGCCAAGGGGCATAGCGAGGAAGAGCTGCTGGCAACTGCGGCGGCGCTAGAGGCAGGATCGCGCCACCCGCTCGGTAAGGCGCTCGTACAAGCGGCCCAGTCAAAAGGCCTCCTGATTAGTCACTATCCTCCGCTTAGCCATACTCTCCCTCCCCTTCAAGGGGAGGGGCGGGGTGAGGATAGGGATAACGGCCATCTCCCCCTTCCCGCCGAAGAGATCAAGGAAGTGGCCGGCGGCGGGATCACTGGCCTGATCCAAGGCAAGAAGGCGGTTGCAGGCAGCCCCCGTTTCCTCACCGCCCAGGGAGTGGCAGTCCCGACCGACATCATCATCCCCGACCGCTCCCTCCTCGTCTGCGTAGCGGTCGAAGGAGCCATGCTCGGCACCATCGTTCTGAGAGACCGGCTCCGGGAGGATGCGAAGCCGCTGGCCGCCTACCTTGAGCGTGCCGGGATCGAGACAGTGCTGTTGAGTGGGGACCGAGTCGAGGCCGCGCGCGAGACGGCCGAAGCGGTAGGAATCAAGGAGTGGCGTGGGGAACTCTCCCCCGCCGACAAAGTGGAAACCGTCGAGCGCCTGCGGGCGCGTGGCGGAGTCCTGATGGTGGGCGACGGCATAAACGACGCCCCGGCATTGTCCGCAGCCGACGTAGGATGTGCCGTTGCCGGAGGAACCGATCTCGCCGTAGAGAGTTCCGAGCTAGTGCTGGTGAAGCCGAACCTCGAGCGGCTCATCTTCGCGCACCGGACCGCCCGGCGGGCGATGAACGTGATCCGGGAGAACCTGGTCTGGGCCTTTTTGTACAACGCCATCGGCATTCCCCTCGCGATGACCGGCAAGCTCACCCCGATCTACGCCGCCGCGGCGATGGCACTCAGTTCGATCTGTGTAGTAGGGAACTCATTGAGACTGACAAGGAGTAGCAAAGCGTGACTCAATCACTGATGATGCTGTTGATCCTATCCCTCTTCCTCGGCTGTGCCTGCTGGCTCATCTTCATGTGGGCGGTACAGAAAGGAGAATTCAACGACGTCGAGCGTCCCAAGCACAGGATGCTGGACGACGACGATGTCCCGCCCAAGCAGGAAAAACAATAGCCCCCCTCTTTTCCCCACCCCTATTTAATTAATTCACTTTGACAAGACTGCTTAATCTTTATATAGTCCTTTCCACCTAACCCTCGACTACTCTCACAGCTGGTTCGACATGCAAGCAGTCGAGGTAATGGGATCGAAGCAGTGATATAGACCATTGTGACGTTTTGAGGAGGATTCTATGGACCCAATGACAATGACAGCTTCATTAGCAGGCGCAGGCGCTGGTTTAGAAGTTGTAGATAAAACCCAACGCATCATGGCGACGGCGATCAAAAACCTGTATGGCGCGGCAAGGAGTCTAGAAGATTATCTAGACGATCATATTGAGAAGATGAAATTGTCAGACGATACTACTGTTTCGCGCACAGGCAGAGTGTTGGAAAATGCGAAGGTAGGCTTTGGGGTCGGGATGCTCCCCCCACTTATTGTGATCGCCGGTGGACAGTTGCTACTCGGCAATCCTCTTTCCGCAGTTGGTGCTATCCTGTCGGCTCCCTTCAATCCCATTGTCATGACCTGCGCCGCTGTAGGCGCCGTTTATTATGGTTGGGGTGCGTTGAGTGAGCAGGAACGAGCTGAACTCCTGGAAAAAGTCAGTGAGGGGCTGAATGTCGGCGTTGAGTTCGTCAAATCTGTAATTTTATTTGTGCGAGAAAAGATCAAATTGATCTTGAGTAAGGAAAATGTTGAAGAATTTAAAAAGTACATTAACTCCGTAGCTGCTTCCTTTGGTAGGTCCCTGGCTGATGTGACCCGCAAAGCCATCGACAAGGTGAAGGATGCCTTTGACGTGCTTGTCGAAAAGGCCGGCGCAGCAATTGAAAAAACAGCCGGCGCAGCTAGCGGCGCATATGACAAACTCAAGAAGACCGCCGAACCGAGTGGTGAGGTGGCCGGGAAAACTACTAGTAGCCACGCTACTGAAGCTGAGAAGCATGCCACTACCTGTGGACGGAATATCGGTTTCTCCTACATCGGTTCTGTCACCGGAGGGGTAAGGGTCGTGCTGGCAAAAAGTTCATTTGCTGTGTCGGAAGATTTTTTCAAAATGATGATCGAGACTTTTGCTGGTCGAACTGTCATGGGTGGCTTTTCGACGACAAACCCTATACCTGAGGGTTTTGGGGAATGGGTCCGGGATCAATCACAGGAATATAATTGCCAAACGCTGTCCCCTCGGCATGCATCGTTCATTGCTGGAATTTTAAGGAATGAGGGCAAGCTTAGGAGTGAGCGTGTTAATAACTCGATTCGCCTAGTTTTTGAACCAATACGATAGACGAATTGAGGGGGACGCCAAACCCGGCCGGTCAACTTCCACCTTGAATAAATAGACCTATCTTATATGTAATAGGAGGAGACATGCCAAACAATCTTACCAACTATAGAGTTTTCATTGCTTCCCCAAGAGGTTTAGACGACGAAAGAACCTGCTTTAAATCGTGCATTCAAAATTTTAATGAATCAGATGCAAATCACAGAGGAGTGCACTTTACACCTGTGGGTTGGGATATAACGCTAGGAGGTGTTGGACGCCCTCAAGGTCTTATAAATGAAGAAATAAAAACATGCGATTACTTCATTTTATTGTTGCATGACAGGTGGGGCAGTTATCCAGGATCATCAACAGAAACAAGATTTTCCTCTGGGACAGAGGAAGAGTTTCATGTTGCCTTCTCATTATTCAACGACACCAAGATGCCGATGAGGGAACTTGTATTATTTTTTAAGGCTGTAAGTGATCGGCAATTAAGTGATGCTGGAGAACAACTGCAAAAAGTACTTGCATTTAGAAAGGAACGCGAAAAATTGAATGATTTTTTATATCATACATTTGACACAATAGAGAATTTTGCCGAATTATTTAGGCGGCATTTAGCAAAATGGGTGAGAGAGCACGAAACAAATACTAAAATAAACCAAAATACAGGACTGGTAATAGATAAAGATAAGATCAAATTTAAAGATGTTCACCTCTCTGCATATACTAGTACAATGAACGATGAACTACTTATAAGTGCCGAGGAACTTGCGTCATCAGGAGACCTAGTAGAAGCAGAGGTTGCATTTTCAAAACTTGTGGTTAAAGGAGGAAATCCTTGGGCATTAGCCCGGTATGGCAGATTTTTAAGAAAAATCGGGCAAGCTAGTAGGGCAAAGGTAGTGCTAGACGAAGCGTTAGACCTATCGGCAGAAATGAAAGACATTCATACAAAAGCCTACGCAACTAGGCAATTGGCTAGATTGCAAGAAGATCAAGGAGATTTTGTTTCATCAACTGCACTTCTCAGAAAAGCAAATGCTCTGTATGAGACCTTTTCCGACTTCAACGGCATGGCAAGGTCGTTGAGAGATTTAGGTCAGATTCTTAGAAAAAGGGGTCTACTAGAAGATGCAATACACGAACTAGAAGAGGCAAGAAAAATATACATCAATATGGATAATAAAGAAGGGCAAGCTTCAACGCTTGGATATTTGGGTCTTGTCTATCGCTCATTGGGTAAATTAAAACATGCAGAATTAGCACATAATGAATCCCTACATCTCCAACAAGAATTGGGCAATGAGGAGGCTCAAGCTATTGCGTTAGGCAATATTGGAGTTATTTTAAGGCAACAGGGGAAACATGAAGAAGCTAAACAAAAACACATCGACGCCTTTGAAATTCATGAGAAACTTGGCAAGATGCAAGGCGTGGCTAGAGAGTTGAGCAATCTTGGTACAGTTTTTAGACACCTAGGAGAACTTGCAACATCTCGGGAATACCATGAAAGATCTCTTGCTCTATCGGAACAAATGGGCAACAAGCATGGCATAGCAATACAGCTTAGTTGTATAGGGCAAATAGATACATTAGAGGGCAATTATGAATCTGCAGAAAAGCATCATTTAAAGGCGCTAAGCATTAACAAATCCACGAATGAGGCTCAGAGCATCGCAATACAATACAAGAACCTAGCCACCATTTACAGACTAAATAAGGAAGTCAGCAAGGCAAAAGACATGGCTTATAACTCTCTGAACATAAACGAGAAATATCATTTCAAGAGTGGCATTGCACAGTGTAAAATTGAGTTGGCTAAAATCTCGTTACAAGCAGAAGAAGCCGAGCAGGCAAATATTCATTTAGTAGAAGCATTAGCTCTTTCATACGAAATTGGGGCTGAACACGATTGCAATACAATAAAGTCAATAATAGAGGCCATAAAAAATCAGAATACTGAAGTAGTAGGTAATTTTGTCCAAAATCCTACTTTAAATTAGGCGTACTTGCACTTGGGCCACCGATTTCTAAGATCGTAACCCTTACTCCCCAGTTTGGGATTTAAGGACCACGCCCCTGTTGTGATACTCCTTGGAGGATGGAACTATGAGAAGAACTTTTTTTTCGTTTCACTATTTGCCTGACGTTTGGCGTGCCTGGAATGTTCGAAACAGCTGGGTAGTAAAACCTGAGGATCAAGCCGACAGCGGTTTTTTCGATAGTAGCGTGTTCGAAGCATCCAAGAAAGAGAGTGATGAGAATCTAAAAAATTTCCTACGTGACGGGCTGAAAAACACCTCTGTGACGTGTGTACTCGCGGGCACTGACACATGGAGTCGCCGCTGGGTCAGATACGAAATAGCCCGTAGTGTAATTAAGGGAAATGGTTTATTGACCGTCTACATTCATGGTGTCAAGAATAAAGATGGGGTCACAGCCGTAAAAGGAGCCGACCCACTTGCACAAATGGGTGTGTACAGAACTGAAAAGGGAATTTACCTTGCTGAGTGGAAGGGCGGTAATTGGATTAAATACAGTGACTACACACTCGCCATCCCCGAGAGCGACCTATGGTTCACCGCCCCCGGTGATAACAAAATCGTACAACTCTCCAATCACTGTATGAGCTATGATTTTACAACACAAAACGGGCGACAGAACATCGGCGGATGGATAGAGACAGCTGCTGGGCTCGCTGGACGATGAGGCAACGCCAATGACAACAGGGCCTTACCAGATACTTATGCTCGGTTCGGATGAGGGGTGCCGTGGTCAGTTACAACGGCTACTAACAACAAGACTAGCTGAAGTTGGTGTAGAACTAGCGGCCATACGTTTTATCAGCGAGGAGGCGGCTTCTACTAGGGACGCGCGTGCGCCCCTTGTTGCGATCTTTTTCGGAGCTCCCGCATATACGGTTGATACTCCACTCGTCGATGACCTAATCGAAGACTCCATTACGGTCGTGCCTTTAGTATCATCGCTGGAACAAGTTCACACGGAGATCCCGCCACAGCTAAGGTTTATAAATGCGTTGGAGTTCGGCCTTAGTGGCGAGGGGATCGAACGTGTAGCAACTCTCGTGCTGGAGGCTTTTCGTCTGCTTCGCCGCGAACGACGGCTCTTTATCAGTTACCGGCGTGTTGATTCTCAGCCCTTTGCAGAGCGACTCTACGACGCGCTGGATGCACGAGGTTTTGATGTGTTCATTGACGTGCGTTCGGTGCCTCCAGCAGTGGATTTCCAGTCCGAACTATGGCATAGGATGTCTGACTCTGATGTTGTTGTCCTTATCGATACCCCTGGCTTTCGCGAAAGTCGCTGGACAACCGAGGAGCTTGCCAAGGCGAACGCCACCAATATTCAGATACTCCATCTACTGTGGCCTGGACAGGAGGAGGATGGAGCCTCATCTTTCAGCCACTTCATGAGGCTTGAAAGGCGAGACTTTAGATTAGGGCTTGTAATGGCGCAAGGTAGATGGGTGAAACAGCACACGCTCGCTCGCATATGTGACGAGGCCGAGCGACTGCGTGCACGTGCCATTGCCGCGCGTCACCGTTATCTAATCGACAATTTCTGCGACGCAGCCGAAGACTTAGGATTGGATACAGTTATACAACCCTACCAATGGATTCTGGTTAAAACGCCTGGATGTAGTAAATCTTTAGTCGTCGTGCCAGCAGTTGGCCTGCCAACTTCTAGTCGCATCAATGAGATATTTAATTCGTTGGAGAATCCAGCCATGAATACTCGGGACGTCTGGATCATCTACGATAATAGAGGTGTTCTTAATAGCTGGCTAAAGCATCTGGACTGGCTAGATATGCACCTGCCCATCCGAACCGTCCGAATGGCGCAAGCCCCCGAAATTCTTAGTGGATTCATCTCATGATTAATATTTTCCTTTCGGCCAGTGTGCCGCTCCCGAACAGAGACCGCCGATTCTTCGATACAGCTGACGTCCTCGCCATTCGGGAGGCTGTAAAGGCTTTAGTCGAGGTGGTTCTTCCGATCGGACGGATTACCTGCGGCGGTCACCCTGCAATAACCCCTTTGTTATCCCTTTTTGTGCGCGAGGCAGAACTGTGTCAAGACAAGGTGACTATCTTTCAGAGTGCGCTCTTTAAAGGAAACATGCCTGTAGAACTTGCTGATTTCATCAACGTCCGGGTCATCCCCGCGGTCAACACAGACCTTGATGCCAGTCTCAAGCTAATGCGCAAGGAGATGGTGACTAGTCAGCATTTCGAGGCCGCAGTAGTCATCGGCGGAATGGAAGGCGTGCTCGAAGAGGTGGATCTATTTAGTCATCACAACCCAAGCGCCGTCGTACTACCGCTAGCGTCGACAGGTGCAGCGGCTGCTATTATTTACTCAAAAGGCTGCTATGACAAAGAACTCGCTCGCGAGCTAACCTTCGCAAGCTTATTTCGCCGGAAATTCCAATTGTTTATTGAATAGAAAGATGGCAGGGATGATGGCCTGGTTGCCTTAATACAAATCTTCAACCAGCGGCGGCACGCGGTCTCCGCTACGCTCCGCCGGTGCGCCTTGTGACGTTGGACAGAAACTGAAAAAGGAGGATTTATGAACATCAATGACCTTAAGAGAGAATATGAGACCGCCGGAAATGGGTGGCTGCGGGCCGCGTTCGGGAGTATCGTCCGGAGAAATTATGACGAAATCGGGAAAATGAGCCCGGACGAGCGAAAAAAATTAATCAAGGCCATAGGGGCACCAGAAACCTATATTTCTGAATTAAACAAAGAGCTGAAGGGGGTGGAGTACGACAAGATTCATAAGCATATTCGATAGTTTTGGTCCGGGTTGTTCACCTTGAGCTGAAGGAGGCAAAAGGTCAGCCTGGGGGTCAAGTCTTGAATGTTGAATTTCCGGGAAACCGTTTAAAACGAAATTCAAGAATCAAGACCTGACCCTCGGTCCCACAAACCCGGCCGATCAACTTCCGCCGTTTGCCGGCGAAAAAAAGATCGGATAGCCATTTAGTTTGGAGGAACTTATGGAAGAAATCTTCAAGATAGCTTCTTCTGTTTCGACCCCTTTGGCGCTTGGTGGATTCTTTGCTGCTGTCGTATTCTTCACGTTTGGTCAGATTATTTCAAAGGGCAAGTTTCCCAAGTTCACGGCTATTATCGCTGAAGACCTGCTTGCATTGATTATAAACAGGCTATTCTGGCTAGCACTTATTGCTATGACTCTTGGATTTGTCGCATACATATTGCCTAACCCGGCGTCTGATCCCAGACATAAACTGGAGACCATGCCATCGCCACCCTTTTCCTCACCTTCCCGCGTGACTGAACACAACTCCTGGCGCGTATTCGATGCGTGGGTAAGACAACATCCAGAAATAGTCAGACAATACGGCATGCCGAAGGAAGTCAAGTTTGTAAGTTTGCATGAGCAGAACTTCAAGGCTGGATATGTAGCTTATAATGTTTCTGATGCCTGGTCAGTGTGGTTGTTTACAAGAACCAATAAGTTCCAAAAACTGGGTAATCCTCTTAGACATCTCACTCCCGGGCCTGGGTTCACTGTTGACGAGAACGTTTTCAACGAAGTCACTAGAGGGCTCAACGCACAAGAGAAAAAGATTTATCGTTCTCTGGTGGAAGGGCGGGTGAACTCAGCTGGTTTTAAAGGAATTGGTATTATTGGAGGAATTGGAACCCTTTATATTCAGAATCGCCTGCGAGACGTATTTGGCCCACCCACTGAGAACGAAGTCTTCGTTGCCGATGCGGTATATGCCAGTGCCGACGGCTACGAGGTTCTGGCTGGCCTACGGCACGGTTTGGAAACGCCGAATCCTGATTCACCAAAATCAGTGTACGTTCTTTTCAGAGACGGTAGTTTCTTGCGGCAAGTTCAATTTCCGCAACCTTATCGGTAACATGTGACAGACAGCGGATCAGCCTGGGGGGCGGTCAGCCTGAGGGGATCGAGGGGGACGCTTATACGATTCATGCGTTTCTCGAATGAGCAGGGGACAGAAAAGGGGGGGGCCCGAAATGGACATTCCACGGATCTTCAACATCACCGAAAGTGCTCACCGCATCCATAACCCGTTCACACCTGAAAAACTCGCCACTCTCGGCGCGGCGCTGCGTCTGGAAACGGGGACCCGCGTGCTCGATCTCGGCAGCGGTTCGGGAGAGATGCTGTGTACCTGGGCACGCGATCACGGTGTCATCGGCACCGGCATCGACATGAGCCAGTTGTTCACCGAGCAAGCAAAACTCCGTGCTGTAGAACTCGGCGTCACCGATCAAGTCGAGTTCATCCATGGCGATGCTGCTGGCTACGTAGCTGACGAGAAGGTCGGGGTGGCAGCCTGTATCGGGGCCACGTGGATCGGAGGGGGAGTCACCGGCACTATCGAGCTTCTGGCGCGGAGCCTGCGCACCGGAGGGATTATCCTCATCGGCGAGCCCTACTGGCGGCAATTACCGCCGACGGAAGCTGTTGCCAAGGGGTGTCTTGCCAACTCAATCTCCGACTTTCTCATGCTCCCTGAACTTATCGCGTCTTTCGGCCACCTTGGCTATGATGTCGTCGAAATGGTTCTTGCTGACCAAGACAGCTGGGACAGATACGAGGCGGCCAAATGGCTCACCATGCGCCGATGGCTTGAAGCCAATCCCGACGACGAGTTAGCGAAAGAGGTTCGAGCCCAACTGACTTCGGAACCCGAGCGCTACGCCGCTTACACGCGTGAATACCTGGGCTGGGGTGTATTCGCGCTGATACCGCGGTGATAGCGTTGGCGCATCCGGTGGATCCTCAACGGCTGGAGACAACCCAAAGAGATCAGCCTTCACTTTTTCAGTAAATCGAAGAGGTCGGTGCAGTAAATGTAGCCTGTCCCCTTTTCCGGTCCCCCTTTTCCGGTCCCGCAAGAAGCCCAACTAGAACCTGCCGGACAGCTTCGTCTGAGGAAAACATGCAACAGTATGTAGCGCTGTTTCGAGGAATCAATGTTGGTGGCAGCAACATTCTGCCCATGAAGGAACTGGCGGCGCTTCTGGAAGCCCAGGGGCTTCAGCAGGTCGTTACGTATATCCAAAGTGGCAACGTAGTCTTCGAATCCGAGGAAGCCGACAAGACACGGCTCTGCGTGGGTATCCGCTCCGCGGTCAAAGACCGTCACGGCTTCGACCCCTTCACAATCCTCTTGGAGACGAGTGAACTGGAGCAGGCCATGGCGGCGAACCCGTTCTCTGAGGCCGTCGCCGCACCGAATACCCTGCATCTGTTCTTCCTGGCGGCAGCTCCCATGAGCCCCAACATGTCGGCACTCGAAAAATTGAGGGGCGAAAACGAGCGGTATGCTTTGCAGGGCGCAGTCTTTTACCTTCACGCTCCGGACGGGATCGGCAAGTCCAAATTGGCCGCCAACTCAGAAAAACTCCTCGGCGTCCCCGCTACCAGCAGGAATTGGCGGACCGTGATGAAGCTTCTAGAACTGACTCAGAGATCTTCAAAACCCTCCCGTTAAGAACCAGTCTCTTCAAAAGGAATCGAGAGGGACGAAGGAATCGAGGGGGATGGCCATGCGATTCATGCGTTTCTCCAATAACCAGAGGAGGACAAGATGAAGGTTCGCATGAAAGGCATTCAACGCATAAGCGTTTGCCGGCCCCCTGCCGCTACCACCACGATTGCTGCAGCTAACAACACTGTGCTTTTCATGTAGTACCCTCCCCGATTTTAAGCCATCCCTATCTTTAGCCCCACCGGGGCGGCCCCCGTCTCTACCTTCGATGCGGCTATTGCCATCACTTCCGAGACTTCAACAGACCGTAGGCGGCAATGCCGATTGCCGTGATCAGTGAAGTCTCAGGGCCGCCAACTGGCGTTACCGGGATTTGAGAGGCATTGACGGGAGGTGGAGGAGGCCCCGCCCATGCCACGCTGAAAAGACTGCCGATCGTAAGGGCTGCGAGGAAGCCGTGAACTGCCATCCGGACCAATTTCTTGAGCATTGATTTCCCTTCTGTGGTTGCTGGGCGAGAGTGCTATCCCCCCAGGTGAAGAACCGCCTGCATAGGTAACGGTTGCCTAACAGTTACTGAATCGTGAGAGTGTGGCTAACAGAGTCGAGGTTGACGATCCAGTACCCTTTCCACGGCTCGATCTGCGGGTTGTCGTTGAGCATCGACCATGAATCGTAGGTAGTCCCGTTCCACCAGTAAACGCCGCCACCAATCTTGTTGGTAACGATGGCGACACCGAGTGACTGGCCGTCGATCAGCCAATTGGACGCGATGTCTTTCAGGTTGTTGGTTTGGGGATCGGCGACCATGGTCCAACCAGGCTTAAGGGTGACGGTGGCACTGGCAGGGCCGGGGTTTCCCGCGTAAACGAGCATGGTGCTGCTGTTTGAGGTCTTGGCAAAGTATCCCTTGCCGGGGTTGAGTTTACTCACCGTGGCATAGGAGCCGAGCACGGAATTGCTACTTTCAGGGGTGGCGCCACTCGGTATCCATTCGTAGATGGAGCTCACCGTACTGCCGAAGATCGTGGTCGGATTGACACCAGTCGTTTCATAGGGCACCGCGACGATGTTCCAGCCGTTGTACAGCGGAGTGTGGATGGTCAGGACGGTTGTCAGGGTCGGATCGCTGTCCGAGCTCACACTGTACTGGTAAATGGTGTTGGGCAGAAGCGTCGAGGTGTCGGTAACATTCGTGCTGGAATTGCTCGATATGAGCGTATTCACGGCCCCGCCTCCCGTACGGTACACGGAGAAGGTCGAGCCGGTTTTCGTTCCGGCGAGGTCCAGGCTCGGTTGGCCGGCAACGGCAACGGGTGCGGTGGCCACAGAAATGTTGGAGGCGGAGCACGATGCGTTTGCTCCTCCACTGGTACCGCTGCACACCCAGGTCCAGGGGCCGGCTCCGGCTACCGTGCCTGCTGAGCCGGCGGAACAGAGGTTGGTCGCGGGGGCGGTGGCGAACGCCTTTCCGTTGGAGGAACCACAGCCACCGTAGACGGCCAAGGGAGCGACGGAAACGGCAACGGTCCCGCTCACGGTGGTGTAATCGGCCCCGTCATTCGGGGTAAAGGTTACTGCGGCGCTGTAGCTTCCCGCTGCCGAGGGTTTCGTGTCCGGCGTCGTGAAGGTGAAGGTACCCGCAACTGAGCCACTTCCGCCGGTGAGGGTCGACGAGGAGAGTGGCTGGCCCAACGTTATGCCGCTCGCCGCCGGCAACGCGGTGATTGCAGGGGTAGCCTTGGCGACCTGCACGTTCACGCTATCGGTCACGGCGTTGTAATCGACCGTGTCGGTGGGAGTGAAGGTGATGGCCGCACTGTAGGTGCCGGCGGTTGGGGGGACGACGAGAGGCGTCGTGAAGGCGAAGGTGCCCTGGGCGGAGCCAGACCCGCCGGTGAGGGTCGACGAGGAAAGTGGCTGGCCAAACGTTATACCGCTCGCCACCGGCAAGGCGGTGATTGCGGGGGGAGCCTTGGCGACCTGCACGTTCACGCTCCCGGTCGCCACGTTGTAATCGACCGTGTCGGCGGGGGTGAAGGTGATGGCCGCACTGTAGCTGCCGGCGGTTGGCGGGACGACCAGAGGCGTGCTGAAGGAGAAGGTACCCGGGACGGAGCCAGACCCGCCGGTGAGGGGGGACGAGGAGATTGGCTGGCCAAAGGTTATGCCGCTCGCCGTCGGCAACGCGGTGATTGCGGGGGTTGCCTTGGCGACCTGCACGTTCACGCTCCCGGTCACCGTGTTGTAATCGACCGAGTCGGCGGGAGTGAAGGTGATGGCCGCGCTGTAGCTGCCGGCGGTTGGCGGGACGACCAGAGGCGTGCTGAAGGAGAAGGTACCCAGGACGGAGCCAGACCCGCCGGTGAGGGTCGACGAGGAGAGTGCCTGGCCAAAGGTTATGCCGCTCGCCATCGGCAACGCGGTGATCGCGGACGTAGCCTTGGCGACCTGCACGTTCACGCTCCCGGTCACCGTGTTGTAATCGACCGAGTCGGCGGGAGTGAAGGTGATGGCCGCACTGTAGCTGCCGGCGGTTGGCGGGACGACCAGAGGGGTGCTGAAGGCGAAGGTGCCCGGGACGGAGCCAGACCCGCCGGTGAGGGGCGAAGCGGAGAGCGCCTGGGTGTAGGTGATCCCCCCCGCTGACGGCAAGACCGTTATGCTCGGGGTTGCCTTGACGACGGTGATCGTGAAAGCGGGCAGAGAGGCCGTTGCGCCGATGCTGTTAGTTGCGCTGATACTGATATCGGAGTAGGTCCCTGCGGTTGTCTGGCCGGTCAAGGCGCCGGTGGTACTGTTGAACGTGGCCCAGGAGGGCTTGTTGGTGATGCTGAAGCTGCTGGCGTTGGTGGCGGTGGGGGTGAAGCTGTAGGCGGTTCTCGCGGCAACGTTGGTGGCGGGCGTACCGGAGATGGTCGGAGGGTACACGATCGTGTAGCTCGCCGTCTGGATAGATTCGGCATTACCGGCGTTGTCGGTGGAGTAAAACCGCACGATGCCCGATGCGGACATTCCGATGGCAGCGCTGTACGCTGTCGCCGGAGAGCAGCCGGAGCCTAGGCAGTAATAGGTCGCGGAACATCCCGGAGTCGGACCGGACATTTTGCGGACCGTTTGGTTTAATTCATCGGTGATGTAAAGGTTGGTTCCATCGGAAATGACACTGTCGGGGTTGTTAAACACCGCCGCTGAGCCGATGCCGTCCGCCGAACCGGGTATCCCGACGCGTCCGGCCAGTGTAGTGACCCCGCCTGTGGAGATAACTACCTTCCTGATAGTTTGGTTATACCTGTCAGCAACATAGAGGTTGGTGCCGTCGGTGGAAATCCCCCAGGGGCCGTTGAACCTCGCGGTGGACCCAGCGCCGTCGGCAAAGCCTGATACCCCGGCGCTCCCCGCCAGCGTGGAAACCTCCCCCGTGGCGATGCTGATCTTTCTGATGGTACTGTTCTTCCAGTCGGCCACATAGAGATAGGTGCCGTCGGTGGTGATGCCGTTAGGTTGATAGAATCTGGCCGCGCTGCCGAAACCGTCCGCGGAGCCGGGTGATCCCGCTGATCCGGCCAAGGTGGTTACGGCTCCCGACGCAATCACGATCTTCCGAACCGTATGGTTGAACAAATCGGTGACATACAGGTTGGCTCCGTCCGTCGTAATAAAATTGGGGTAATTAAAGAGGGCGGAGGTGCCAACTCCGTCCGTCGTACCGGAAACGCCCGCCCTGCCGGCTATGGTGGTCACGGCACCCGTAGCGATGACTACCTTTCGGATCGTGTTGTTTCCCCTGTCCGCCACGTACAGATTGGTTCCGTCAGTGGTAATCCCCACCGGGTAGTTGAAGGTGGCGGCTGAGCCAACGCCGTCTGCTGAACCTGGGTACCTCGGAATACCGGCCAACGTCGTCACCGCTCCCGTGGTAATCGAGATCTTCCGAATGGTTTCATTGTTGTAGTCAGCCACATAGAGATTGGTCCCATCGGTGGTGATGCCCGCGGGAGTGGAGAACGCCGCGGCGGCGCCAACACCGTCGCTGTAACCGTACACCCCCGCACTCCCCGCAATGGTCGTTACGGCGCCACTGAGGTTCAAAGACGCGCCCTGAACGGTACCACCCAACAAAAGGGTCG
Source organism: Geomonas sp. Red32 (assembly GCF_023652955.1). GTDB lineage: Bacteria > Desulfobacterota > Desulfuromonadia > Geobacterales > Geobacteraceae > Geomonas. Next base: position 161,256 of record NZ_JAKLOY010000004.1, read on the forward strand.
GATCGGTACAGGTGAAGGCTACACTCTGCGCGCCACTGTACGTTCCGGTCGGCGGAACAGCAGTGGTGACCGGCGGGGTTATATCAGCACCAACAACCAGAGAAGGTAACAGTTCTATGGTTAGCAGCGCTACTATCGCCCCGATGATTGTTCTGTACATCCACTTTGACATAGCGATAACTCCTTTGTTTCTGCCTGCGCCACTCTTTGGCAGAAGGGGCGCTTCACCTACGGGCAAAGTACTTTTTGATTCAATAAAATTTGTCGACCAATGCCGTCAAATCAACAGAGCTCAGAGGTGACGCACTGTGCCTACGTATGAGAGAATTGCTTGGTGCTCCAGCGATAAAGCCTTGCACGCATGCAATATAAGATCCAATGCTAAAACCCATTAAATTCTTAGTTTCTTTGTGTGAGTGTGCCTAGTATTTACGTGAAATAGCGGCAACAGTGACTGACGGTAAGCATTTTCGCGTAAATTCAAATAGGCTTCGTCCGAAACGACGCGAATAAGAATAGCCTGGCACTGTCTTAGTCGAGAAGCCCCCGCTCCTTTCACCGTCCTATGATGTAATTGCACCCGATTCTTCAGGATAGACTTGTGCGGCTTCCGCACCTTGATGCCTGCTGTTTCTTTTCTAGTCGTGGAGGGGTTGATCAGGTGAAGGCTGCCGTAACAGAAGCGACTGGTTTTCTCGGGGGGGGGCGTTATGCCACCGGCTCTTGGCTGAGGGGTGGCGGGGCCTGCTAGGGGACATACTTGAGATTTGATATTTGGTGGGGATTCAGGGGACTAATACCGATAATTGAAGGACACATAAAAAAACCTGGATTTCGGAAATTAAACCAGGTAGAAGCCGCCTTCGTCTTGCGTGATGGTGCAGGAATAGCGGAAGGTGCTCATCTTAAATCCTCCTTCGTCAGGCCCAAGTCCGCAAGCATTGAGGCCAGAAGGCCGATGGGCTCAGCACCACTCATGACAAAATTTCGGACAAAAATGTCCGCATGTCAAGCCGGATATATGGTCAAAGAAAGGAGATTGGGGAGAGCGTAGCAGAAATTATGCTCGCTTGAGAGGGTGGCCTAACATCCATTCGTGGAGAGCGGTATCGATGCGCGACTGCCATCCGGTACCTGTCGACTTGAAATATTCCACAACATCGGGAGATAGACGGATAGCGACAGGAACCTTTGTTACCTCGGCTTTCGGACGACCTGGTTTACGAACGACTTTTGCACCAGAAAAAAATGCAGCTACCTGTACAGCGTCGTTAGGATCATACAGATCCGTATCAGGATCGTATGCTATGGGAGAATCTGAAGCAGCGTCTTTCTTGACTTGCTCCCAATCACTCTTCGAAACCTTTTTCGAGCCAGGCATGATATGCCTCCCTTTCATGTTTATGAGCCCTGCGAAAACTGATTATGCGTGCTTTCTCTCCAGGGAGCCATATAACAGTAAGAACCGTGAGTACCTCCGCAACATAGGCAAAGGCTTGGCGCCGGACCTCGCCGTTGCGGATGACCTCGAATACCAAACGGTAACGATTTGAAAGGACCAGCCCAGCATCGGCGAAATCAAGCTGGTGCTTCTCGAGGGTATATACAGTAATTAATTGGCTGTCAAGGGAAGGCAGCGATCAAGGGCGTGGTGGGCGACTTCCTCCTCTAGCGGAAGTGCCCACCTCCGTTTCGGCCGCGGTTAAGGCGATGGCTGGGCTGCGATCAGTTCGTCGAGGTGCTTGAGGACGGCGCTGCAGGTGGCTTGAACCGCCGTTATGTCGCCTTTCATCGATTGAAGCTGCTCCGGCTTCAGTTTTCCCAGCGCCACCCCGTCCACTTTCTTCGCGAAGGCGGACACGAACGACACGTCTACTTCCTTCTCCTCAGTCGGCTTGGCCGGCTGCTCCTTCTCGATCACCTCTTCGGTAATGAACCCTTTATCCTTGTACTTCTTGTACAGCGCCACCATCTTGGCCCGGCTCTCTGCCTGGGCGATCTTTGCCAGAATCTTGATCGGCGCCCGAGGGTTTTGCCGAAGGTCGTCCTTCACGCTGTCCGGCAGCTTGTTGAGCGACAGTAGGGTGTTGGTATGGGTTGAGCTCAAGCCGATCCGGTTCAGCAGGTCGGAGGGCTCGTAGCCATGCCTACCCCTGAGTGCTTCAAGCGCTTCCGCTTTTTCGATGGCGGTGAACGGTTCACGCAGCAGGTTCTCCACCAGCATGATCTCTTCCGGGTCCCCTTCGGTGACGATGGCGGGTATTTTCGATAGCATCGCTAAGGGTGCCGCCAAGCAGCGCCGATACCCCGCAGCGATGCAGAAGGTTCCCGGTTGGTCGGGGTCGGGGTAGACCAGGACAGGCTCCATTACCCCATGCACGGCGATGGATTGGGCAAGGTTCGCCAAAGCCTCCTCGTCGAAATATTTCCGCGCCTGGTTAGGGTTCGGATGGACGATGGCGAGAGGGAGGTCGTAGAGCTTCCCCTTCTCGTACTGTACAGCCGTAGTCGTTGCCATAAATGCCACCTCCTGTTTGTAAGATTGGTAACTTTTAACATATTCACGACTTCTGTCAAACCTGAGGCACCAAAATGCACATTTGGTTAAAAAGCGGTTAGAAACGTCTTAAGCCATGGGAATTGCAGAGTTTTACCGGAAAAACCATCAGCCCCTACAGGCGTCCCCTCGGAGCGGGAGCAAATGGTGGTACTGCGGCTATTTACCCGGAATTACATGGTAATTCCTTCTCGCCAGGAGGCCGGAAGATCCATGAGAGATAGGGACCTACCCCTTCAGGACAGTCTAAACGGGTACACCTTTCGGTTGCCGGCGAGGGGGAGGCTGATAGACTTCCCACATGCCTACCCTCGCTCGCCTAGACCAGGTCGAACTTCTCCAGCACGTCATCGTCAAAGCCGTCCCGGGCCAACGGCTCTTCGAGGACGACAATGACCGTGACATCTTCCTCAGGATACGGGATCCTCTCCTCGCCCGGACGGAGACCCAGTGCCTCGCCTGGGTCCTGCTCCCCGACCACTTCCACCTCCATCCCGGCAAGGCGGTAGCCGCCGAATTGGGCGTCGCCCACTCAACCATCTGTGCCGGAGCCCTGGCAGGAGAAGCCCTCCTCCACAGCGACTATCGCCTCTACCGCCTGCGGCGGTGAACCGCGCCAACGAACGGTGCTCGATCACACCGGCCCCCTCCCCACCCAGGTTCCCTAACGTTTGAAAAAGGCGTCAACAAAAGATCTGGTAGGCATGGCTCGGCCAGTTTAAGTCCCGTCCGCAGCCGGACTCCACAGTTAAGAGTCTTGACCGGTCGAAATTCCTTACCTATACTGCATGGTAAGGAATACATGCGGAGGTAAGAAATGCTGGCTACTATCACGTCGAAGGGACAGGTCACCATACCGAAGGAGATCAGGGAGCGGCTTTCCTTGCGATCTCAGGACAAGATCGATTTTGTCATCGAAGGAGATCGGGTCGTACTTTTGCCCGTCAAGACGCTACTGGATCTGAGGGGTGCGGTGAAACCGCGAGGCGGCGGCGATTTTGAAGAGGAACGGGGCAAAGCGAAACTGGCGGTTGCAGCCAGGGTGGCTGAGGAAGAGGCTGAGTGAAAAGCGCATTTATCGACACCAATCTTTTTATTCGCTACCTCACCAACGACCACCCGGATAAGGCAGATCGGGTTGAGCGACTGCTCAGGGATGCGGCAGCCGGCGGAATCAAGCTTGTCACGGTCGAGATGGTCATTGCCGAGGTGGTGTGGGTCCTTGAGTCTTCCTACGGACTAACATCGGTAGAGGTTGCTCCCTTGATCCGGGGAATCCTTGCCACCGAGGGACTTGAGGTGATCAACGGAGCATTGGTAGCCAATGCGCTGGATAATTACGAAGGGAAAAATATCGATTTTATCGATGGTTACCTAGTGGCCGCCATGGAGAGCCGGAGTGTTTGCGACCTGTACTCCTTTGACCGCAAACATATTAACCGCATCAAAACAATCACCAGGAGAGAGCCATAAAGCAGAGGGGGGGCGCCAACCAGGGCCTCTGCCAAGACCGGGGAGAGGTGGATCAGCCAGGGAAGCTGATAAAGACCAGGATTTAACGAAAAGGAGAATGGGCAATGGGGTTCATTGCCGCGTTTTATACGCTGCACGAAAATGATTCGGATGCTCTACTTGCCGCGGCCAAACCTGATATCAGATGGATTGACACGGCAGTTTTCATGTTCAAGAAGCCAATGGAGAAAGAGATCGATCACTTCCCGAATTTCCTGAGGGATTGTGCCGTTGGGCAGGAGGAATACGCCTTCTCGGGTTACGGCTTCTGCGATCTTGACTCTTTGCTGGAGAGAAGCGCAGGGTGGACACTGTTTGGGCTCGGCAACTGCGACCTCGCCAACAAGCTGTCTGAGGTACGCGCCACTCAGATCGCTGTTTTCGATGGCAATGCAGCCAAACTCGCACTTTCAAAGCTTAACGGTATTGCCCTTGAGGAGTCTCAGGTCAGGAAGTACTTCCAGGAGAACCATCCTCCTGAAGACGAAGGCCCGGGAACAGAGGCCGTCCTCGCGGCCTATGAGATCGGCAAACACTGGCTGGCTGCCGTGGGTGACAAGGAAATCGGCCTTTTGATCCTGGGAGAGTGAGGACGAAATCTTTGCAATAAGCGGCAATTTGACGGCGCCTTCTTGGAAAGCTATAGTACGTCGTGGATAGATTGATTGAGTGGACCGTTGTGGGAGTAGAGCGAATGGCTAAAGAGATAGAAAGGATCATTGCGGAAACAATGGAGCTTGAGCGAGATGAGAGGGCGCACCTTGCCGGAAAGCTGCTTCTCAGTCTGGACGAGCCAACCCCGTCGGAGTTGGAACGCCTCTGGCTGGATGAAGCAGAGCGCCGGCTTTCCGATTACCGGGAAGGCAGAACCAAGGGAGTACCGGCGGACGACGTCTTTCGCCGCGCCGTGGCGGAACTTACTTGAAGGTCGAGTTCCTCCCCGATCCTGTCCCAAACCGCCTGAACCATTGGTGGGCGGCCGTTGAATGGAGGAGGGAAAGGAGACATACCATGAGAATCGATGTTACCAAGGTCGCACCGGAAGCTTTGAACGCCATGCTGGGAGTAGAGAAAGCGGTACACGCCAGCGGATTGGAGGAGTCTCTCCTCGACTTGATAAAGCTTCGCGCGTCACAGATCAATGGATGTGCCTACTGCATCGACATGCATACCAAGGATGCGCGCGCCAGGGGTGAGACGGAACAGCGGATCTATGAGCTCGATGCCTGGAGAGAGACCCCCTTTTACAGTGCGCGAGAGCGTGCGGCATTGGCCTGGACCGAAGTGGTGACCGTACTCACGAACGGCCATGTGCCTGACGATGTGTACGAGGAGGCGCGGACGGCATTCAGCGATCGGGAACTGGCCTTCATTACCCTGGCCATCGCCGCCATCAACAGCTGGAACCGCCTGGCGATCGCTTTTCGTGCGGAACCCGGGACCTATCAGCCCCAACACGACCCGATTAAAGCCAACGCCGCCTGAACAAACATGAGCCCTCCAAACCGGCGAGGGGGTCAAACCGGCGAGGGGGGCAGGCACGTTTTAATGATGGAGGAGAAGCTATGCAGAGGCTGGAACAGACACCGGTGACGGGGCGGGAGGATAAAGCGGGACTCTCTCCCGAGTTGGCGGCCTTGTCCGGGTTCTACGAGGCGCTCAACGGACGGGACATCGAGAAGATGGCCCTAAACTGGCTGCAGAGCGACGAGGCGGCGATGGACAATCCGCTCGGCGGGATCAAACGGGGATGGGAGGAGATTAAGTCCGTTTACCAGCGGCTTTTCGCCAGCCCATCTGAGTATTGGTTCGAATTCTACGACTACACCCTGCACCTCGACGGCAACGTTTTCTACGTAGTGGGCCGGGAGCGCGGAGAGTTCAAGATGGCCGGCACCGTCCTCACCATGGCGATCAGGACCACCCGGATCTTCACCCTCCGCGACGGCCGGTGGCAACAGGTCCACCACCACGGCTCGATCGAGGACCCGGATCTGCTGGCCCGGTACCAAGCCGCGGTCACCGGCAGCGCGCCTCCCCGGTAACGAACCGTCGAGCTCACCGTTGGGGCGGGGGGGCAGAGGGCTCCCCACCCTACGGTGCTCCCTTGATCAGACGGCTTCGAAGCTTCCCAAAGGAGCCCCCATCTTCCTTCGCCCCCGATTCCCGGAGCCTTCCCCCCGATTCCCGGAGCCTTCGCCCCCCTAAAGCCAACGGCTCCCCCCTATTCCCGGCCTCTTACCTTCCTTTGCCGGGGAGTTCCCTTCCGACTACCTCCTGAATGAAACGGTCGTCAACGTACCGCGCGGCGACCGGCACCTGCCATCCCGGGCCGAAGGAGCGCCGCTGCACCCGGATGATCGGCGCCGCCTGGTTGCGCTTGAACTGGGCCCGGTCCACCAGCCGGATCGCCCTCTCCAGCGCCGCAGTCGGCGTCCCCGCCAGCTTGCCCAGACACTCCTCCCGCTCCTCGTCCTCGAGCAGGTCGTGCTCGATGAAGAGCATCAGCACCGGGTCGAGGATCTCATACGGCAACAGGGAGTCCGAATCCTTCTGCCCTTCCGATAGCTCGGCGGACGGCTCCTTGGTGAAGATCTCCTCCGGGATGCACCGTTCGGGACGCAGCCGGTTGTGGAGCCTCCCGATCTCGTACACCTGGGTCTTGTAGATGTCGCCCAGGACGTTCAGCCCTCCGCACATGTCGCCGTACAGGGTGCAGTACCCTTCACACACCTCGCTCTTGTTGCCGGTGGAGAGGGCGAGGACGCCGGGACGGTCGTTGGAGAAGGCCATCACCTTCCCTCCCCGGATACGCGCCTGCCGGTTCTCCCTGGTCAGGCGCTCCGGCTCCTTGCCATACACGGCGCGGTAGTTCTCCAGCCAGAGTTCGTACTCTTTCGTGATGGGATCGGAATAGAGCGGGATCCCGAGATTGGCGCAAAGGGCCTCGGAATCGCGGACGCTTCCCGCCGAGGAGAAGAGTTCGTTGGGCATGGTGATCGCGAAGACGTTCTCCGGCCCGAGCGCCTCAACCGCGAGGGCCAGGGTCACCGCGCTGTCGACGCCGCCCGACGATCCCACCACGGCGCCGGTGAAGCCGCACTTCCCCACGTAATCCCTGATCCCGACGATGCTCTGCCGGTAGATGAGCTCGATGTCGTCCATCGGCTGCGGGTTGGCCGTCAACTGGCCGGCGGCAACGGAGGCGGCCACCGGTGCGATGGCGCCCGATTCCCCCACTTCAATGACCGCCAGCGCTTCCTCGAAGGAGGGGAGCCCGTAGCCGATGCCGCCCGACCGTTCGGCGACGAAGCTCGCGCCGTCGAACACGATATCGTCGTAGCCGCCAACCTGGTTCACATAGACGACCGGGCAGCCGCACCTCCTGGCGGCGGCGCCGATCACCTGGTGACGCTTGAGCTGTTTCCTCACGTTGCTCGGGCTGGCATTGATGCTGACCACCAGGTCGAGCCGTTCCCGCTCGAGGTGGGAAACCGGGTCCACCTGGTAGAGCGGGATGTCGGCGGCGTTCCAGGCATCCTCGCAGATCAGGAAGCCGATGCGCTGGCCACGGAAGGTGACCAGCCCGGGGCGGTTGCCCGGTTCGAAGTGCCGCGGCTCGTTGAAAATGTCGTAATCGCACAGGAGGTGCTTGTGGTAGGTGTAGCTTCTCGCCCCGTTCTCGATGAGAGAGAGGCTGTTGAAGAAAGGCTTCCCCGCGAAGGGGTTGCGGGAGATGTGCCCCACCACCACGCCGGCGCGCATGCCGGCCGTCGCCTGCTGCAAAAGGAGGAGCTGTTCGTCCTGCGCATCGACGAATCCGGCCCTGGTGATGTAGTCGTACGGATAGTAGCCGGTCGCGGCAAGCTCGCTGAAGACGATAAGGTCCACCTCGTTGCCGTGACGCCTGACCAGTTCGATCATCTTTCCCACGTTGCCGGGGAGATCCCCCACCAGGTAATTGAGCTGCGCCATCATGATCTTCAGCATGATCGTCCCTCCTTGTCTAAGCGACCGCTTCCGCAGGAATCTGGAACACCTGCATCAGGTAACGCAGGAAGTCCGGGTTGTCGCACATCCCCTTGCCGGGGGAGTCCGAGATCTTCGCGACCGGCTGGTCGTTGCAGTCGACCATCTTCATCACCATGTTCAGCGCCGGCCGCCCGAAATCGTTGGTCAGGTGAGTCCCGATACCGAACACCGGCCGTACCGCGTGACGCACCAGGCGGTGCAGGGCCAGCGCGCTGACCAGCGTGAGGCCATCGCTGTAGACCGCGCTCTTGGTGGCGGGATCGATGCGCAACTGCTGCAGCCGCTCGACCAGCTTCCAGGTCCACTTGACCGGCTGCCCGGAATCGTGACGGAAACCGTCGAGAAGCTTGGCGAAGTAGAGGTCGAGGTCGCGCAGGAAGGCATCCATCCCGACGACGTCGGTCAACGCGATGCCGAGATCCCCCCGGAACTCCTTCACCCAGGTTTCCAGGGCGGCCTTCTGGCTGTCCACCAGGCGCGGCCCCAGGGCCTGGAACGCCTGCAGGTATTCGTGCGCCATGGTGCCGATCGGGGTGAGGCCGTACTTCATGGCAAGCGCCATGTTGCTCGTGCCGCTGAAATTCTCCGGGAGCGCCTCGGCCTGTCTCATCACCGTGTAGTCGTGCCACTCTCTGCTCTCGCGGCGCCGGCCGCCGAAGTCGGCGTAGCGGAACCCCTCCTCGCCAGAGCCGCGCACCATGGCGATCTTCTCCTCCAGACGGCGCTTCGCCTCCGCGTAGTTTTCGCCGGGGTAGGTGCGCCTGGTGAAAACCTCCTGCACGATGGGGAGGACGTAGAGCTCGAAGGGCATGGCGTGGACGATGGCCCCCTGCACCTCGATGACCAGCTCGCCGTCGCGCCCCTCGATCAGCACGTTCCTGCTGTCGAGGCGGAAGATGCGCAGGAAATCGAGGTAATCCCCGGCCAGCGAAGGGATCTTGGCGAGGTAGTCGAGCTCGTCGCGGGTAAAGGTGAGGGAATCGAGGTGCCTCACCTGTTCGCGGATCTCGTCGGCAAACCGGCCGAGATCTACCCCGCGGGTGCGGCACTTGAAGCGATAGCGGGCATGGGCGCCGGGATAGTGGTGAAGGAAGGTCTTCTGCATGGAGAGCTTGTAGCGGTCCGTGTCCATGAGCGTCGTGATGATCGGCTTGTCCTGTTTCATGTCCCCACCTCCTGTTACAGCGAATCCACCACTTCGATGCCGGCGCCCCTCATCTCCCGTATCGCCGCGTCGACGGTAGCTTCCGCGATCCCCCGGCACGCCTCCAGGTTGACGACCACCTCGAACCCCGCCTTCCGCAGCTGCAGCGCCGTGTTCTTCACGCAGTAATCGGTGGCCAGCCCTCCCACGAGGACCGTCCGGATGCCGTTGAGCTTCAGGTATTCGATGACGCCGGTGCTCTGGCGGCCGGAGAGATCGTGGTAGCAGGCGCCGTAGGGGTGCATGTCCGGCTCCACTCCCTTTTGCACGAAGAAGTCGTACCGGGCGGGGTGCGGCAGCCCGTCGATCAGCTCGTGCCCCCTGGTTCCGGCGACACAGTGCATGTTCCAGCGGATGTCGACGTTTTCACCGGCGACCGGCGAGAAGGGAGGTTTCCCCTCCTCCACCTTCCAGACCGCGTTAAGCGGGTGGGCATCCTTCGATCCGACCCGCAGCCTGGCCAGCGAAGCCTGCCGGTTGAGGGGATCCGCCAGGGTCTCGCCACCGGCAACCGGCAGCTCCTCCGGGCAAAGCGGGGTAAATCCCTTCTGCACATCCACGTCAAAGCTTGCCGTCGTTTCCCTGTCGAGTTTCATGGCGCCCTCCTCGTTCAAGTGTCTTTGAGCCACTTATAATATCAATACCGGTGACAGTCAACATATTTTTTTAATAATCAAAGGAGATAGCTTCGTTTTGTCCGCACGCATTTTTACTATTGACAATATGTCACTGTGACATTATTGTTGTGACAAACGGAAGGGAACGTCGAGCGGACGAACCCCAGGGAGGGACCATGGAAGAAAGGCACGCGATTCAGACCTCCGTCGACCCGGTGATCTTCACCGTGTTCGACGGGCAACTGCACACCCTGGTGGTGAAGCGGACCATCGAGCCGTACAAGGGATGCTGGTCCCTTCCCGGAGGGCTGGTGGATACCGAGCAGGACCTGGATCTTCATTCGGCGGCCCTGCGCAAGCTCAAGGAAAAGACCAACGTGGCCGCCCCCTACCTCGAACAGGTGGAAACGGTGGGGAGCGCCAGCCGGGACCCGCGCGGGTGGTCGGTCACCGTGGTCTACTACGCCCTGATGCCGCGGCCGGAGATCGCCCTCGCCGCCACCCACGGCGCCTCGGAGGTGCGCTGGGAGCCGGTGACCGACGGAACGGCCGCCATTCCCCTCGCCTTCGATCACGAAAAGCTGGTGCGGCTTGCCCTTGAGCGACTGCGCGCGAAGGTCGGCTACACCTCGGTGGCCGTGCATCTGTTGCCGGAGCCTTTCACCTTCCTCGACATCCAGCACATCCACGAGGTCATCCTCGGGAGGAAGGTCGAGAAGAAATCGCTGATGCGGCGCTATCTGGGGTCCGGCGTCATCGAGGAGGCCCAGGGGGCGCGGAAAGAGGGGCGGATGAGGCCGGCACAGCTCTACCGGCTGAAGGATAGACGCACCATCCACTACTTCACGAGGACCATGGAAGGCCCGCGGGAGGAGTGACGGGTTGGAAGGAGGAGGCCATGGAAGATCGTCTGGACAGGTTATCGGCACTGGCGGCGGCACAGCTCCTCGCCATCGGCAAACCGGAAAGGCTCTTCTCGCCGGACGAGGAGGCGCTGAAACGGGAATACCGGCACCTCGCCTTCGCCTGGCACCCCGACCGCAACCGCCATCCGATGGCGCCGGAGGTACTCCAGCACATTAACGAGCTGCACCGCGCGGCGCTCGCGAAGCTCGCCAACGGCAGCTGGGAGGGGCGCGGGTCGATGATGCTCTCCTCCAAGTTAGGCGAGAGGTTCCGGCTCAATTTCCAGAGGCGCCGCCCCTTCGAGCTGGGCGAGATGCTGGTCGCCGATTCCATGGTGGCCTTCCTCGTCGACGGCACCCACCGGCCGTTCTTCGACAACGCCGTCCGCACCGTTACCAGCTTCCGCTATGCCTCGGAATCCATGGAAAAGGAGGTATCGCGCTATCTCCCCACCCTTTTGAGGTCCTTCGAGACGGAGGATGGCCGGCTGGTGATGGTGCTCAAGAAGAGCCCGGAACTGCTGCTTCTCGCGGACGTTGTCGAACACTACCGCGAAACCGGCCAGCCGGACCAGTGGCCGCGCCATGTGGCCTGGATACAGAGCACGCTCCATAACCTCTGCTGCTATCTCGAGTGGGCCGGGATCACCCACAACGACCTGTCGCCGCATACCTACTTTATCTCCCCGCTGAACCACAGCGGCGCGCTGCTGGGGGGATGGTGGTACGCGGCACGTCAAGGGGAGAAGCTCCTGGGGGTTCCGGCGCGGAGCTACGAATTGATGCCTTTGGAGGTGAAGGAAATGCAGCTCGCGGACCCGCGGGTAGACCTGGAGTCGGTCCGCTGCCTCGGCCGCGAGGCTTTGGGGGACCCCTCGGGAATGAACCTCCTCCGCACCCGCCCGGCTCCGGAACCGATGCTGGACTGGCTCCGGCACCCCACGACCGGGAGTGCTATCGAAGATTACCGGCTGTGGCGGGAGGAGGTCCTGGTCGAGAGCTTCGGAGCGAGGAAGTTCGTGGAGATGCGCCTTACCGCAGATGACCTGTATGTCTGAGTGACCATCCCCCATCCGGCGGCATCGCTTGCCCGCCGGAGGGACTGACCAAGGCTTCCGGTGCGGCCGGAACGCCTGAAAAGGAGGACGCCATGGGAACGGGACGATTCACCGACGCCGATTGGGACAGGTACACCACCACGCACATCAGGGGGAGATCAACCTCCACGGTCTTCAGCTCAAGGTCGCTGCATCCGGCCCTGAATCCGCACGGGGTCGGCATGCGGGAATCCCGCGACTCTGCCGACAACCCTAATAGCCACGCCATCATCGTCGACGTGGACGTCACCGGATCGATGGGATTTTTGGCCGACGTCATGGTCCGTCAGGGGTGCCACACGCTGGCCACCGAGATCTACGCGAGGAAGCCGGTCTCGGACCCCCACATCATGTTCATGGCCAACGGCGACGTCGAATGCGACCGCGCGCCGCTCCAGGTCACCCAGTTCGAGGCGGACATCAGGATCGCCGAGCAGCTTCGCCAGATCTGGCTGGAGGGAGGCGGCGGAGGGAACAACCACGAAAGCTATCTCCTCCCGTGGTACTTCGCCGCCATGCATACCTCCATCGACTGTTTCGAGAAGCGCGGCAAGAAAGGGTACCTCTTCACGGCAGGGGACGAGGAGCCGCAGATGGTGCTCCGGGCTGCGGAGATCGAGCAGGTCTTGGGGACCAGGCCGCAGGCGGACCTGACCGCTGAAGCGCTCCTTGCCGTCGTGTCGCGCTACTACCACGTCTACCACCTGATGGTCGAGGAGGGGAGCCACTTCCGCAGCTACGGAGACCGGGTGGCAAGCAAGTGGACGAGGCTCATGGGACAGCGTGCCATCCGTCTCTCCGATCACACCAAAATGGCGGAAGTGATCGTCTCCACCATCCAGGTCAACGAAGGGGCCGACCGCGACGACGTGGTCGCCTCCTGGAACGGCGACACCTCGGTAGCGGTGAGGGCCGCCTTGAAATCCCTCACCCGCCGCCAGGAGTTCGGCCTGGGAGGTCTCGTGAGGTTTTTAAGAGGGTAACGCTATGAAAACGGCCAAGGTAGTGATAGGGGCGGCGCTGGGGGACGAAGGGAAGGGTCTCATGACCGACTACTTCGCCAGCGCCTACGGAAGCGATGCGCTGGTGGTGCGTTTCAACGGCGGTGGGCAGGCCGGGCACACGGTGACCGTGCCGTCGGGAGCCTCCCACGTGTTCGGGCACATCGGCGCCGGGACCTTCGCCGGCGCCCCTACCTACCTTAGCCGGTTTTTCGTGGTCAACCCGCTGCTGTTCTTCAAGGAGCGGGATCAGCTCCTGCGGGTCCTTCCCGGCAGCCTGCCGCCGGTGTACGCCGACCGGGACGCCCTGGTGACGACGCCCTTCGACATGCTCCTGAACCAGGCTGCGGAAACCATGCGGGGCGCGGGGAGACACGGCAGTTGCGGCGTCGGCTTTGGCGAGACCATCGAGCGCTGCCTCGACCCGCGTTACCGGACCACGGTGGCGGACCTGGAAGATCTCCCGGGCCTTCGCCGCAAGCTCATGGAGATCCGCGAGAGCTATCTGCCAAGGCGCCTCGCGGCGCTCGGTATCGGCGAGTTGGATGAGCGGTTCGGCACGCTCATCGGAAGCGGCCTCCTTGTCTCGGGCTTTCTGGAGGATGCCGAAGCCTTTGCCGGCCAGGTCGTGGTGACCGGTGCGGACCTGCTCAGGCAGCCCCGGCAGCTCGTTTTCGAGGGGGCGCAGGGGCTGCTTCTGGACGAGACGCACGAGTGGTTTCCGCACGTAACCCGTTCCCGCACCGGGCTCTACAATGCCTCCATCCTCGCGCGGGAGGCAGGCATCGAGAGCCTCGATGTCACCTACGTCAGCCGCGCCTACCTGACGCGCCACGGTGCCGGGCCGCTTCCTTTCGAGCTTCCGGGCAAGCCGTACCCAGGGATCCAGGACCGTACCAACATTCCGAACCCGCACCAGGGGACGCTGCGCTTTGCCTGGCTGAACCTCGACCTCCTGGAGCGGACCATCGCCCGCGATCTCGGGCAGTGCGAAGGGGTGGCGATACGTCCATCCCTGGCCGTCACCTGTCTCGACCAAATCGATGGGCGCCTCACCTATGTCAAAGGGGGGCAACTGAGGGTAGGCTTGCCGGATGATGTCGTGCAGATCGCCCGCTCGACAGTCGGTTTCCCCCGCGTCTACGTCAGTGCGGGCCCGACCCGTGAAACGGTCACCTCGAGGAGTCAAAGCGTGAGGATTTGCCACGACTTGACCGTGGGCGCATCCATATAGGCCCGGAGCTCATCCATAGAGGCTCAGAGCGCATCCAAAGAGGCCCGGGGAGCATCCAAATAGGCCCGGGGTTGTGCCATTGCATCGTTGATGGGATACTGTTCCAGGAGAAATCAAGGGAGATAGATAAGATGAATAACGTGACGTTTACTGTTGCCGATGCGGCGGTTTCCATTATCAAGGCACCGCTGGTCTCCCCCTTCCGTATTGCGACGGGGCAGCACGACGAGCTGGATAACGTCTTCGTGCGTCTCACCACCAGCGACGGGGTGCGCGGGTACGGGGAGGCTGCGGTCGCCTCCCATATCACGGGGGAAACGGTGCCGGGTACGGTGGCCAACCTGAAGTCGGCGGCTGCGGCTCTCAAGGGGCGCACCATCGAATCGGTGGAAGAGGTCTGCCGTGAGCTGGCCCCGTCTTTCGCGGGGAACCATGCCGGGCTTGCGGCGCTGGAGATGGCGCTGCTGGATGTCGCGAGCCGCCTGCAGGGGATCCCCCTTTACCGGCTCTTTACCGGGATCACTTCCAGGGAGCCGGCACTCGCCTTCGCCACCGACATCACCGTGGTCATAGGGTCGCTCGAGGAGGCGCGGGCAACCGCCAGGGAGTTCGCCTCCCGCGGGTTCACGGCCTTCAAGATCAAGATCGGCAAGGACGAGGAGCTCGATCTGGCTCGCATCCTGGCGGTACGGGAGATGGCGCCGGAGAGCCGGCTGATCCTCGACGCCAACATGGGGTTCGATGCGAAGCGGATGCTCGCTTTTCTGGACCGGCTTGATAGCCACGGGTGCCGGCCGGTCCTCCTCGAGCAGCCGGTGCCGAAACAGGACTGGGACGGGCTGGCGGCGATAACCCGGGCGCTCCAGGGATCCGGCACGCTGGTCTGCGCGGACGAAAGCGTCGGCTCGCTCGCCGATGCGCAGCGGGCGGTGGAGAGCAACGCGGTCAGCGCCATCAACATCAAGACCATGAAGAGCGGCTTCTTCGAAGGGGCGCAGATCGCCCGACTGGCGAGTGACCACGGGATACCGCTGATGCTCGGTGCCATGATGGAGAGCGCGCTGTCGATCACCGCCTCGGCGCACCTCGCGGCCGGACTCGGGTGCGTCGATTTTGCCGACCTCGACACCACCTTCTTCATCAAGGGAGATCTCTCCCACTCTCCCTATCTCGACGAGAGCGGAAGGTTCGACCTCGCCGGAGCCGGCCCCGGCATCGGGGTAGACCTCTCAAAATCATGGAACACGGATTAGACGGATGAACACGGATAAAGGCGGATAAAGCAAGAGCCTTTGATGTTACCCAAAAGTTCTGTTTGATCCGCCTTTATCCGTGCAATCCGTGTCATCCGTGTTCAAAGCCTTGAGTCTGCCGTACCTCACCTGGCACCGTTCCTCCCTTGCCCGCCTCCCTCTGTGGTGGGATAATTTCCTGGGGAGGGTCTTCTCATGAGCAAGCAGGGGAGTCCGCCGCTCACCATACAGCGGCTGGAACCGAAAGTGAAACGGGGCCTGACGGTGGTCATCACCGGTCACGGCAAGGGGAAGACGACTTCGGCCCTCGGCATGGCACTGCGCGCGGCCGGGCACGGCATGCGGGTCTGCATCATCCAGTTCATGAAGGGGGACCTCTACGCCGGGGAATGGGACGGGGTGAAAATGCTCGGCAAGCTGGTGGAGTTGCACACGACCGGCAAAGGGTTCTGCGGCATCCTCGGCAACCCCTATCCCTGGAATGAGCACCGCGCCAACGCCCAGGACGCGATGGAACTGGCGAGGGAGAAGATAACTTCAGGGAAATTCGAGATCGTGATCCTCGACGAGATCAATAACGCGGTGAAGCTCAAGCTGGTGGACCAGCCCCAGGTGATGGAACTGTTGGACCTCAAACCTGAGCTGCTCCACCTGGTGCTGACCGGAAGGGACGCACTGCCGGAAGTGATCGAACGGGCCGACACGGTGAGCGAGATTGTCGAGGTGAAGCACGCGTACAGGAAAGACATTGAGCCACAGCCGGGGATTGATTACTGAAAACCTCAGAAGCAATGGAACACGGATGACACGGATTGAACGGATAAAGGCGGATCAGGCAAAGGCTTGAGGGGAACGGCGGAAGCTTTAAAACAAAAACAATAACCGGGAACGCGGATGACGCGGATTGGGCGGATAAAGGCGGATTAGACAAAGGCTTGAGGGGAACTTCAATGCCTTTTGCTTTATCCGCGCAAATCCGTTAAATCCGCGTCATCCGCGTTCTAAGGTTTGCAGTTTGATTCTTATTCTCCGAAGACGCTCACCCGGTTCCTACCGCTCTGCTTCGACCGGTAGAGCGCCTCGTCGGCCTGGGCTACTACTTCCTCGGGACCGACATCGGCCACCATGATCCCGCCGGATACCCCGGCACTCACGGTCACCACCTCCCCCACTTTGCTCTCGGCATGTGGAATCGCCCGCTTCTGCAGCTCTTCTCTCAGCCGGTCCGCAAGCTTCGCCGCCTTGGCCGGTGTCGTGTCGGGCAGCACGACGACGAACTCCTCTCCGCCGTAGCGCGCGGTGAGATCCCCTGCCCGCCGGAAGGTCTCCCTCATCAAAGCCCCCATGGTCTGCAGGCAATGGTCTCCGGCCACGTGTCCGTAGCAGTCGTTGTACTGCTTGAAGAAATCGATGTCGAAAAGGATCAGGGAGAGCGGCTGCCGGCTGCGCACCGCACGCTTGATCTCGGCCGAAACGGTCTCGTCGAAGGTGCGCCGGTTGGCGATTCCGGTCAGGCCGTCGGCCCGCGCCAGCACCTCCAGCTCCCGGTTCTTCTCGGCCAGCTCCCGGCTGAGGGCGTTCAGAAGGTCCCGGCTCCGCTTGAGCTCGAGGTGGTTTCTCACCCTCGCCTTCACGATCGGGACGCTGATCGGCTTGGTGATGTAGTCGATCGCCCCGCAGTCCAGCCCGCGGGTCTCGTCCTCGGCTCTTCCCATGGCGGTCACAAAGATCACCGGAATGGGCGCGGTGACCGGATCCTTCTTGAGGATCTCGCAGACCTGGTAGCCGTCCATGTCGGGCATCATGATATCGAGCAGGATGAGGTCGGGAGCATCCCGCTGGACCACCTTCAGTCCGTCGATGCCGCTTTTGGCGAAGAAGACATCGTAGTCGTCCTGGAGGATCTTGTAGAGGATCTCGATGTTTGCCAGCGTGTCGTCCACGATGAGGACTCTCTGGCGTGTCTTTTGGGCATCAGGCGTGTTCATCGCTTCCTCGCTGGTCCGGGCCAAGCCCGAGTTGCCGCATAATGCCGGCCAGAAGCTTCTCGGCGTCGGCGAAATCGAGGGACTGCAACGCGGCATCCACCCGTTTCCCCTCCTCGGCCGGAAGCAGCGGACGGAGATCGTCCCAAAGGGTCAGGGCCCGCAGGTTGTGGGCCTCCAAAAGCTCGGCCAGCTTCGCTCCCAGCGAGGCGACCCGGTCGCGGTCCAGCGGAGAGGGGGCCGCCGCCGGCGCAGCCTCCTCGACCGCCGCGGCCTCCCACTTCGCTTCCAGGATGGCGATCGAGGCGAGCACCTCGCTAAGCCTCTCCCTGAGCGACGCGACGAGCTCGTCGAGGGCCGCAGGTTCCGCGGAGAGAAGTGCCGCCTCCAGCCGCGAACCGGCACTGAACAGTTCCCCGGCCCCCAGGTTCCCCCCTACCCCCTTGACGGTGTGTACCAGGAGCCGCGCCTTGGCGTATTCCCCGGAGGCCAGGACCTCGTCGAGCTCGGCCAGGGTCCCCTCGTTCTCCCGCGCGAAGCTCAAGAGGAGCCGCTTGAGGAGCAGAGGGTTCTCCACGGTCTTCAGCCCCCGCTCGAAATCAAGCCCCGGCAGCCGTTCCGGGAAGATCACCTCCTCGCCCTCTTCGCCCGCCAGCGGTTCCGCCACGGGGAGAATTTCTTCCCCCTTCACCCAGTGCTTGAGCTTGGAGAACAGGTCGTCCACATCGATCGGCTTGTTGACCTGGTCGTTCATCCCCGCCTCGATGCAGTCGTCGCGCTCGCTCGCCAGCGCCGAGGCGGTCATTGCGATGATCGGGAGCGAGGTGAGTTTCGGGTTGAGGCGTATCCGGCGGGTAGCCTCCAAGCCGCCCATCACCGGCATCTGGACGTCCATCAGGACCGCCTGGTAGAGGTGGCCGTGACTGGCGAGGCGGTCCACCGCCTCCTGCCCGTTGGATACCATGTCGACCCGGGCGCCGCGGTGAACCAGGAGCTCATGGACCAGTTGCTGGTTGAGCGAATTGTCCTCCACCAGCAGCAGACGGACGCCGGAAAGCCCCCCCTCCTTCACGGGCACCTCGGCCGGAGCCGGTTCGGTGACGGCGAGGCTCCGCTCCCCGGTGTGGCGCTGCAGGCAGATCTCGAAACTGAAGGTGCTCCCCTTGCCCACCTCGCTCTCCACCCGGATGGTGCCTCCCATCAGTTCCACCAGGTGCTGGCTGATGGTGAGGCCGAGACCGGTCCCGCCGTACTTGCGGGTGGTGGAGGAATCCGCCTGGGAGAAGGCGTTGAAGAGGGTGGCCTGCTGCTCCGGCGTCATCCCGATCCCGGTATCGGTGACGCTGAAGCGGACCACCACGTCGCCCCCCTCTTCCGCGAGCAGCACCACCCCCACCTCGATACTCCCCTCCTGGGTGAACTTGGTGGCGTTGCTGGTCAGGTTGAGAAGGACCTGCCCGAGGCGGAGCGGGTCGCCGACCAGGATGTCGGGCACCTGCGGCGAACGGTTCACCACGAGCTTGACCGGCTTCCCTTGCAAGGTCGCGCTGGCCAGCGTCGTCAGGTCGGTGAGCACCTTGTCGAGGGAGAAGGCCACCTGCTCGAGCTCCAGTTTCCCCGCCTCGACCTTGGAGAAATCGAGTATCTCGTTGATCAGCCTGAGCAGGATGTTGCTGGCGGTCTGGGCCTTTTCCAGGTAGTCCTGCTGCCGGTCGTTGAGAGCGGTCTGGCGCAGCAGGTAGAGCATGCCGATCACGGCGTTCATCGGGGTGCGGATCTCGTGGCTCATGTTGGCGAGGAACGCGCTCTTGGCCCGGGTGGCGGCCTCGGCGGCGGCGGTGGCTTTGCGGAGTTCCTCCTCGGCCCGCTTCCGCTCGGTGATGTCGAGGAAGGTCACCACTCCCCCCACCACCTGGCCGTCCTGGAGCTGCGGGTAGGACCAGTACTCCACGGCAAAGGGGGAACCGTCCTTGTGCCAGAAGACCTGGTCGTCGCCGTGGAGCCCCTCCCCTCCCCGGAGCACGCCGAGCAGCGGGCATTCGGTGCCGAGGAAGATCGTCCCGTCCAGGTGGCTGTGGTGGATCAGCAGGTGCATGTTCTTGCCGAGCAGTTCGTCGGGATCGTTGTAACCGAGGATCTTGGCGCAGGCGGGGTTGGCGAAGGTGCAGGATCCCCTGAGGTCGGTGCCGTAGATCGCCTCGGCGGTCGATTCCAGCAGCAGGCGGATCCGCTCGTCGCTCCGCCGGAGGGCCTCCTCGGCCTGCTTGCGGAGGGTGATGTCCTCCTTCACCGCCACGAAATGGTGGATCTCCCCGTCGATCCCTTTCACCGGCGAAATGGAGGCGGACTCCCAGTACACCTCGCCGTTCATCCGGCGGTTGAGCAACTCGCCGCGCCACTCGCGCCCGGAAAGGATGGTGTTCCAGAGGTCCTCGAAAAACTCCCTCGGGTGCAGGCCGGAACGGACCAGGCGGGGGTTCTTGCCGATGGCCTCCTCGGGGAGGTAGCCGGTGGTCACCGTGAAGTGGGGGTTGACGTACTCGATGATGCCGTCGCGGTCGGTGATCATGACGGTCACCGGCATCTGTTCCACCGCCAGCAACAGCTTTTGCAGCGACTCCTCGGCCTCCTTGCGGTCGGTCAGGTCCTGCAGGGTCTGGATGGCGGCGATGATCCTGCCGTCCGCATCGCGTATCGGGGCGGCCTCGAAGCTGAGGAAACGGGTGCGTCCTTTGAGGTTGGGGAACCACTCTTCGGCGCAGAGCCCATCGGGGGCGAACGGCGAACGGGCGCACAGGGTGTAGTAGCCGGTGAGATCGAGCTCCCCCTGGTCGATGACGAAATCGGCCAGCACCGGGCGCGGGGAGGGATAGAAAGCCTTCCACGGCTGGCCGCTCGAGATCACTTCGGAGGCGGGAACTCCCGTCAGCTCCTCGCAGGCGCGGTTCCAGATGACGACCCGGTGCTGGGCATCGAGCACGAAGGTGGCAACCGACGAGTTCTGCAGAAGGCTGTCGGTAAAGGCCTCATGGGCCAGCGCGGCCGCCTTCTGCTTATGGGTCTCCTGCACCATCCGGTTGAAGGCGAGCGCCAGGGTGCCGATCTCGTCCCGGGTCTTGATGGAGATCGGCGTCGGCTCCTGGTCGGAACCGGTCATCGACTCGACGTGACGGATGAAAGTGGTAAGGGGGGAGGTCAGCCGGTGCATGAACACCCAGGTGGCCAGCACGGTGAGGGCGAGCGCGGTCACCAGCGTTGCCATCAGGTATCCCCGGGTCTTCTGGAGCGGTGCGTAGGCGTCGGCTTTGAGGTAGCTTGCCGAAAGAATCCAGTCGACCGTCGACAGCCGCTTGTAGGAGGTGAGCACCTGGCGGCCATCGGAATCGATCCGTTCGCCGGTCCCGTTCCTTCCCGCAATGGCATCGTCGAAGAGCGGGTCCCTTCCCGGCGGCGATCCCTTGGAAAGTATCCGCTTGAGATCGCGGTGGGCGATGATGGTGCGGTCCTTGTGGTAAAGGGTGAGGTAGCCGTTTTTGCCGAGGGAGGCGTTGCCGAACTCGGCGAAAAAGCTTGCCTTGCTCAGGTCATGGATCCCCCCCAGCATCCCGACCGCCTCGCCGCGCGGGCCGAATATGGGGGCGGTGAAGATGACGATGGGGACCCGGGGGCGCTGGAGGGAAAGAAGCGGGACCGAGATGCACGGCTCCCCGCTCGCCATGGTCTGCTTGAAGTAATCGCGGTAGGAGAGGTCTTTGCCGACCATGTCGGGATCATGGGGAAGTACCCCGAGGAGCCCCCCCTTGCCATCGAGGAGAAAGATGCCGCCGTCGAAGATGGCCAGGGCTTCCGGCCGGGTGGCGAGAAAGCGGCGCGCCTCCTCCCGGCTTCGCAGCGCCTCGGCAGGAACCACACCGGTGATGGTGGAGAGCTGCTGCTGGGCGATGGCGATCTTCCCCTCGATCTCGCTGGCCATGGCGGTGACCATGGCGAACTGCTGGGAGGAGACCGAGGCGGTGAACTGCTCCTGGAGATACCAGGAGGCGGTCAAGGTGACGCCGATCATGACCGCCGCTACCAGCAGGCAGACCATGACACTCATCTTCGTGGTGAGGCTCAACCTGGGCATATCGTGTACCTGCCGTAGCGGACGTTCCTTCGACGGTTGACGTGCAACTGACAGCTCCCTTCCGGGAGATATTTAAAAAGGTAGAGAGGGAGAACAAAAGCCGCTGCCAATGGTATCGGCTGGATCAGACAAAACCTTTAATGATATACGGCGGATGTTTTCGTTAATTTTACCAGGACGAGCTGCGGAAGAAAGGGCGCGGGAGGAGGATTAAGAGGAGGATTAAGAGGAGGATTAAGAGGAGGATTAAGAGGAGGATTAAGAGGAGGATTGGGAGGAGGATTAAGAGGAGGATTGGGAGGAGGATTGGGAGGGGGATCAGGAGGCGGTGAGCGGGAGACGACTAGGGGGGGCGGCGTGACTGGGGCGGTGCGCTTGATAGTATCGATCAGCCGGAGTAACTCAGTTGGAAGAGTAGCTGATTCGTAATCAGCAAGCCGGCTCGAAGATCGAAGAGCGGGTCGAGCGGGTCGCCGGGGAGTGTCACGGAACTAAAAAGGCCTCTCCCCGATCGGGAAGAGGCCTTTAGTGCTGGGGATAAGGTGGATCAGGCGCGAAGCCCGCTGTAGGTCAGGCCGTCGCTGTGACGCTGGGTGCGGAGACTCCTTTGGTACAGGCTCTTCATACGCCGGGCACGCATCTCGTCCTGGCTGTCCCAAGGGAGGTCCGCGGTACCCGGGGAGGGCTGAAGGTCAGCGCCAGGTGTCGGATTCTTGACGGTGGTGTCAAATATCGAGCAAGAGGTATTAGGGAAGATCTCGGGGAAAACCAGCGGAATTACTCTACCAAAGTGCACTAACGCCGACATTGAGATCTCCTTTGACAACAACAATTCCGTCCAGTGCCAGTATCTCTTTCAAGCAGTATGCCAATGGCAGCAAACGGTAACTCATTGCCTCGGTTGGATGTCTCCCAAGTTGCGCCTTGGAACTGTCCGGCAGGTGAACAGATGGTGTTCAGCCCCGGCACATAAGGCAGAGAGGCTTCGCACATACTTTGACCGTTGGCCGGTTGTGGTCCCTGGTAAAACTGATAGTATACGCTCATTAGTTATCACACACTAAAAAGCGGCTACCGACAGCTCATGACCCGCTTCCTCGAAAAGGTCATGTCCCACGTCGAGATCGGCAGCTTCTCCAGGTAGTGTTCGCGGTACCGTGACGAGAGCGAGTGCGCGATCTGTAAAGATTTGCTCGTGACTTTATTTTCTGGTATAACGCATTACGTAATAGGCACAACAACAGTCGGCAAATAGGGAGGGTGGGAATCACCCGATATGATCAAGACCTTCAAGAACAGCGAGGTAGAGGCGTTATTTGCCGACAAGAGGGTTGCAAGATTTGTGGAGGTCGAGAGGACGGCAAGGCGGAAACTGCTCCTCCTTAATCAGGCCCGGACCATTCACGACCTCAGGAACCCGCCTGGCAACAGATTGGAAGCACTGACAGGCGACCGCGACGGACAGTACAGCATCAGGGTAAACGACAAGTGGCGGGTCTGTTTCCGATGGGATGGAGAAAATGCCTTTGATGTGGAAATAGTGGACTACCACTAGGAAGAGCATCTATTGCCAGAGCGGTTATCGATGCTTAAGCGAACGAAACGTTATTGGAGGTAGGGAAAGATGGAAGCTAAGATCGCGGTACAGGAAGGAGATCTACTCGACCTGATCCCGCCGGGTGAGGTTTTAATGGAAGATTTCATGAAACCTCTGGGGCTTAGTATCAATGCACTTGCGAGGGAAATCGACGTGCCGCCAGGCCGGATCAGCGAGATCGTCAATGGCAAAAGAAGCATCACCGCAGACACAGCGTTGAGACTAGGTTTATTCTTCTCCGTCTCCCCTGAACTTTGGACCGGTCTGCAGGCCGATTACGACCTCAGGGTTGCCAGGCGTCTTGTGGGTGAAAAACTGAAGTTACGAATTCAGCCGAGGTCGCTGAAGGCAGCCTGACCGTCCCCAGCGGTTACTTCGTGCCCTTCTTTTTCGCTCCGTCGATCCACTTGGAGATCTCCTGGCGGCTGGCGAGCACCGAGGCGGGGATCTCGACGCGGGCTCTTTCGGCCAGCGCCTTGGCGTACCTGAGCTGCCCCTCGCTGGGGGCGTTGCCGTCACCCCTGGAAGGCGGAACGGCGTACCCCATCTTGGCGTGGACCCCTTTGCAGAAGCGCTGCCAGCTCTCCTTGTTGTCCACCACCAGGTCGAGGAACCCTTCCATCCGGCGGGTGAGGTCGTAGTCGATCACCCAGCCGTGCTTGGTCCGCAGGTAGTCGACCAGCGCCTCTCCGGGCGGAAGCGGCACCACCTTCCCCTTTTCCTCCCGCACGTAACCGCGCTCGGCGATGTTCCGGGTGATGGCCGCATAAGTCGACGGACGGCCGATCTCCAGCCGCTCCAGCTCCTTGACCAGGGAGCCGAAGGTGAAGCGCCCCGGAGGCTTGGTCTTCTTCTCGTCCAGCTTTTCCCCTTTCTTGGGAACCATCTCGCCCCGCACGACCTCGGGAAGGGCCTGCACCGGGTCGTCCTCCTTCCCCTCCTTATCCTCCTCCTGATCGGTATAGATACGGAGAAAGCCGTCGAATTTCAGTACCCTGCCGCTGGCCCGGAACCGTTCTCCGGCGGCCTCGAAGAGCATGACGGTGGAGTCGTAGACCGCCTGCGCCATCTGGCTCGCCACCGCCCGCCGGAAGATCAGCTCGTAGAGCCGGGCATGTTCGGCGGTCAGCCCTTCCCTCCCCATCAGCGCGTTGATTCCGGAGAGCTCATGGAGGTGGGTGGGGCGGATACCCTCGTGGGCGTCGGCCTGGCTGTTCTTGGACTTGTACTGGTGCGGCTTGGGAGGGACGTAGCGCTCCCCCAGCGAAGCGGAGAGAAAGGTGCGGATCTCGGCCACGAACTCGTCGGCCATGCGGACCGAGTCGGTACGGTGGTAGGTGATGAGACCGTGATCGAAGAGAGCCTGGGCGAGCTTCATGGTCTGCTCGGGGGAAAGCTTCAGACGGGCCGCCGCCGCGGCCTGGAGGTCGACGGTCGTGAAGGGAGGCTTGGGCGACTGGCGGGTTTCCTTCTTTTCCACCTTCTCCGCCAGCGCCTCCTTGGCGCCTTGGATAGCGGCAACGATCGCCTCCGCCTCCTCCTTCCGCTCGAACTTCCCCCGGAGGTGGCGGGCCAGGAACTCGATCCCCCCTTTCTCCAGCACGATGGCGAGGATCCAGTACGGCGCGGGGACGAAGGCACGGATCTCCCGCTCCCGGTCCACCACGAGGCGCACCGCAGGCGACTGCACGCGCCCGACGCTGAACTTCCCGGCAAGGTCGCGGCTCGCCAGCGGGGAGAGGATGTAACCTACCAGCCGGTCCCCCACCCGCCGCCCCAGGAAGGCATGGTACAGCCCGGCGTTGGTCTTTTCGAAGGGAACCGCGCGGGAGAGTGAATCCTTGAGCCCCTTCTCGGTCACCTCGAAGATCTCCATCCGGAGACACTCCTTGGCCACCCCCTTGACCTCTTCGAAGATGTGCCGGCTGATGGCGTATCCTTCGCGGTCGGGGTCACCGGCCAGCATGACGGTCTCCCCCTTGGCCGCCGCCTTGAGTTCCTTGGGGAGGTTCTTCTTTTTCTCGTGGAGGATGAAGGTCGGTTGGTAGGTGGCGAGGTCGACCCCCATGGAAGCATCGGGGAGGTCCTTGAAATGGCCGACCGTGGAGATGGTCTTGGTCTTGAGGATGGATTGTATCTTCTTCGCCTTGGTCGGCGACTCGACGATGATCAGCAAGGGTCACCTCCAGGTGTGCGGGTCGGGGAACGATACCGGGAGCATACCATCCCGGCGGGGAGACTCAATCGCTCGAAGGTGTCAACGCTGCGGGACGGACGAGGAGAAGACGACGTCGAACTGGCGGCCGTTCCGGGAGAGGCGGACCTTGGTTTCCTTGATCTCCACCACCCGCGCACCGGCGACTTCTTCCCCTTCTTTCACGAGGGTGCCGTTGAGCACCGCCCGGCGCAGGCTCCGCTCGTCCTGGAATGCGATGCCGGAGATGGTGATGTCGGAGCCACCCTGGCTGGCAACCGGAGCGTCATCCCGGGAGCCCTTCATTTTGACCACCGGTTCCCGTGCCACACCGCGCACCCCACCGGCCGCCGCTGCCGTCCTGGTCTTCGCCTTGCCCGCCGGGGTGGGAGCCGAAACGCGCTCGCCGCCACCGGAAGCAGCCGGGACGGAAGGCGCAGAGACCGGTGCGGCGGCAGAGGACGGCGGTGCCGTCTTCGCATGGGACGGGGCAACCGCGCTGGCAGCAGGCCCGGCCGGAGCCGGGGCGGAGGTTTCCGCCGCCTTGGGAGGAAGCGGGGCGGCCGGGGCTACCATCACCGCGGCCGGTGGAGCGGCGGCGCTGTTTTCCTGCATCTCACGAACGGCCTCCTGGCGCACGGCGGCTGGGCGATCGCCATCGCCATGCCCCTTCAGGAAGAATCCGGCACCGATACCGGCCACAAGGAGAGCCGCACCGGCAGCTACCTGCAGGTACGGGCGCGGGCGAGGATCGGAGGCGCCGCCGCGGTAGCGAAGCACCTCCGGGCGCAGGTCCGCCGCGGCGCGACGCCGGGTTTTCCGCTCCTGCTCCATCTTCCTCAACGCATCAAGTATCAGGCTCATGAGTTGCCCTCGATTGCAATAAAGTCGTTTAGTATCATCTCCGGTCTTTCACAATGCCGGGGGGAAAGAAGCCGCCGGCTTGCCGGTAGAGCCTCATCAGGGTCTCGGGAGTCAGCTTCCCGTCGACGGTCATCCCCTCCTTGGCCTGGAACTCCCGGACGGCGGCAGTGGTGAGCGCGCCGTCCTTGCCGTCCACCGGCCCCGCATACGAGCCCGCCTCCTTCAAAAGCCCCTGCAGACGCTTGACCTTGTCCGCCTTCTCCGCGGCCTTCGGCCTTCCCGCCAGCCCGTGAAAATCCTTCCAGAGCACGGTCGCGCTCCCCTTCCACAGGGTTCCCAGTTCACCGGCGCTCAGGCGTGCTTTCCCGCCTACCGCCGGAACCAATTGGAGGCCGTCGCGGTCCACCCCGACGAGGGCCACCACCCGCTCTCCACCGGGCACTGCGACGTGCAGGAGGGCGGGCGCATCCAGCCGTTCGAGGCTCTCCAGGTTTGCGGTGATCCGGGTGGCGGTGAGGCCGCTTCCCCGCAGGAGGGAGGCGAGAGTTACCGCCTGGCCGGTGGTGGGCTTCACCGGCGGTTTCTTCCAGCACCCGAGGAGCGCGTTGACCGCCACCGGCAGGTTCTCCTGGAGGGAGACCGAAGCGAGCTCCCGCTGGGCCAGCTCGGGGGAAAAGGGAGCCACCACCGCGACCGGGGCAGGTTTCTTCGCCTCCACGGCGTCCTGCCGCGGGAGAGCGAGGAAGATCAAGGCCGCCACTGCTGCCAGCGCCACGGCTCCGGCCATCGCCTTGACGATCCGGCGCGACCCCTTCTCCTCCCTCCTGAAGTCGGCCAAGGAGGCGGTGGCCATCGATGACGACACCTCGCGCCGGCCGGCGGTATAGGCCGCCAGCAGCGAGCGGTCGCAGGCGCCGTTGATCAGGCGGGGGAAGCCTCCCGAGAAGCGGAAAATCTTTTTCAACGCCCCCGGGGCGAAGTTCACCGGCTCCTGACCGCCGGCTGCCGCCTTCACCCGGTGCCTGATGTAATCGCAACTGTCCTCGAACCCCATCGGCTTCAAGTGGTAGCGGACGGTGATCCGCTGGTCGAGCTGGCGAAGCTCGGAGCGGGAAAGGAGCGTCCGCAGCTCCGGCTGCCCCACCAGCACGATCTGGATCAGCTTGTCCGATTCGGTCTCCAGGTTGGAGATGAGCCGGATCTGCTCCATTACCTCGACCGAGAGGTTCTGGGCCTCGTCGATGACCAGCACCACCGTGCGGCCGCAGCGGTTCTCCTCCAGGAGAAAGGTGTTCAGGGCCTGATGAAGGTCCCGGATCTCCCCCCCTTCCGCCGAGATCCCGAATTCGGTGTTGATCTCCCGCGCGAGGCCGAGCGGTGAGACGGTGGGGTTGAATATGAGCGCAGTCCGGTAGGTATCGGGCTCCAAGTGGTTCAGGAGGGTACGGACCAGCGTGGTCTTGCCGGTGCCGACCTCGCCGGAGAGCTCGATGAAGCCGACTCGGTTCTCGATGGCGAACAACAGGTGCGCGAAGGCCTCCTGGTGCGGCGTGCTCAGGAAGAGAAAGGCAGGGTTGGGGGTAAGGGCAAAGGGCGGTTCTTTGAAGCCGAGTTGTTCCCAGTACATGTTCGCCGAGTCGTCCTTTGGATGGGGCTTTCAAACCGTCGGTCTAGCTATAATTTCTCGCGCAGACGGTGTCAACTTCTTTCCTGCTTGTGGTCATGGATTAAGGCAAGGGAGAGGGCTAACGAAGGGGACGGGCACCTGCGGAAACGGTCCCGTTACTTCCGGAAGAAGGAGGCGAAGTCGATGACGCACATGTTGCGGTAGACCGGGTGCGGTCCGCAGGCGGCCCCCGCCACCTTGAGAGCGCGGGAATAGATGTTCTTTCTATGCCCGCGGTCGGGAACGCCGTCGTCGATGATCAGCTCCATCACCATCAGCCGGGGATCTTCGGGGCCGTAGCCGATGTTCTCCGCTATCCGGTTGGACCAGTCGCCGTGCCGCTCGATCCTCTGCTGCATGGTGCCGCTGCGCCGCCCGCGGTGCCCGACGTCGCCGTTTTGCCCCTCGTCGCGCACCAGCTCGGCGGCCGCCAGGGCAAGGCCGTCCGACCAGGTAAGGGGCGGCAGCGGAGCCTGACGCTCCACGAAGCCGATGGCCTCGTCGACCGCGCCCCCCCCTTCCGAGGTCACCACGGTGGCTAACGATCCCGGCGCGCGGTAGAACTTTCCCCAGTAGCTACGGCGTAACTCCCGGAGGTACTGGGCGTAGCGCCGCGGCTGCGTGCGGGCCAGGTTGATCTCCGCCACCACCTGGCGGCCGAAGCCGTCGCCGGGGAGCGCCTGGGTACCGGGAGCCAGCACCAGCAGCGTAGCGATCATCATGCCCCACATCCTGACGGCCATCGTCCCGTCCCTCACAGGTACCGGCAATCAACCGAGCCTTTGCTCGAATACTCTCAGTGCGGCGGCCAGCGTCCCTTCCAGATCGTCACCATAGACGGTAAAATAGAGATAGGGACCGGAGTAGTGATGCCAGTTGAGGTCTTCAACCTGGAGAGGTGCCAGATATCGCTCCATCTTCTCATACGGATAGAATGGATCACCGTTGGGCCAGGTTCTTCTGAGCTTGGCAATCTGCACCTCATTCAGTTCGATGCGGTACCTGATCGATACGACTTCCGCCTTCACGTCACTACCCTCCGATGGGACTCGCATTCAGCGGCCCTTTTACCAGCAAAGACGGCTCCGTCCCGCCCCCTTTGCCTTGGCCCGGCAGCCTTGAATCAGCATACCACAATGGCACCGCCTTCCGTTTGACATCGCTACGAATTAGGTTAGATTAATTTCCTGACCGTCATCGGGAAAACGGCAGCCACTGTCACCCCCCATCGAAGAGATTGTTCTTGTGTTTTGGAAACCAAGTCTGGTAAATAATGGCCGCGTCAAAAGAAACGGCCAGCTGGAATGGTCAAAGGTGAGTCATATGCAGCTTGCACTCTATCTCGAGCACGGTGAACAGTTTGCCCGTGCCGCGCTCAAACTTCCCCAGTTCACCACCGTCGATATCGACTCCATCCTGCTTGACTGCGTGATCGAGGTGCTGCCGGTGACCTGCTCCAACTTCCTGGGGCCCGACCATCTTCCCGGCATCGAGTTCCCCTACCCCGAGTTCAGGGTGGTCTTCAGACTGAAGGACCGGCCCATGGTCGCCGCCGTCTACGGTATCGACGTCTTCGTCACCGACGCCATGCTGAGTCTGGTAAACCGAGCCCTCGGCCACAACCACATCGAGCTCAACCGCCGCTACGCCCAGATCGAGCGCTACATCGCCACCAAGCAAAACGGGCTACTGGAGTTGGTGGGATGCAGCCACAAGGCGCTGATCGACCGGATCACCCAGGCCTTCGTGGAGCTTAGGTCCGCCTATCTCGACGCGCTGGACAAGGAAGGGTGCCTCCCGGTGCCGCGCCACACCTAGCCCGGTTCCCCTCACCCGTCGATCCGGAAGATTTTCCCGGCGGGTTATGATACAAAAAAGCCGCCCAAAGCGGGCGGCTCCTCTCCAACAGCCCCTGGCCATTTCCGCCAGGGGCTTCGTTTTTCCGAACGTTCTCTAGCTAGGCCAATTTGAAGCGGCGCACCAGCGTCTGCAGCTCCACCGCCTGCTCGGAGAGCTGGGCCGCGGCGGAGGCGGTCTCCTCGGCGCCGTTAGCGGTTTCATGCACCACCTGAGTGATCTGCTGGATGTTGGTGGCCACCTCGCTGGTGGTGGCGGTCTGCTGTTCGGCGGCGGTGGCTATCTGCGCGACCTGAGCGGCAACCTCGTTGATGCGCTCCACGATCTCCTTCAGGGCTTCGCCGGACTTGCGGGAGGAAACGGCTCCCTTCTCGGCCTCCTGGACCCCGGCCCCCATCGCCTGCACGGCTTCCTTGGTATCACCCTGGATCGCCTTGATCATGGCCCCGATCTCCTTGGTGGCCTTGGAGGTCCGCTCGGCCAGCGCCCTCACCTCGTCGGCCACCACCGCGAAGCCGCGTCCCTGCTCTCCAGCGCGGGCGGCCTCGATGGCGGCATTGAGTGCCAGCAGGTTGGTCTGGTCGGCGATGTCCTCGATGGTCCCCACGATGTCGCCGATCTCCTCGGACCTGGTACCGAGGGCCTCCACGGTGTTGGCGCTCTGCCGCACGCGGTCGGCGATCACCTCCATGCCGACGATGGTCTCCTGCACGATGCGGGCGCCCGCTTCGGCGGTGTCGTTGGACTTGCGGGAGATATCGGCGGCCAGCAGGCAGTTGCGGGCGATGTCGCTGCTGGTGGCCGACATTTCCTCGCTGGCGGTGGCCACGGTGCCGCTTTGGGAGGCCACCTCCTCGGCGCCGGTGGCGATCTGGGCCGAGGTCGAGTGCAGCTGGGTGGAGGCCGAGGCGATGCTGTTGGAGATCCTGACCGTCTGCTCCACCATGTCCTTCAGGCTGGTCACCATGTTGTCCATGGCGGCCAAAAGCTGCCCGCTCTCATCCTTGGAGGTCACCTCCAGCTTGGCGGTGAGGTCCCCGGCGGCCAGCCGGTTGGCAGCTTCCACGGCCTTGGCCAGCGGACCGGTGATCTGCCGGGTGATCAGCAGCCCGAGCCCTATCGCGGCCGCCACCCCCAGCACCACCAGCACCAGCATGGTGGTGGTAGCCGAGTTGGCGAGCGCGGTATTTTCTTTGGACATCTGCTTCGCGTGGGACTCCTTCAAGGCGGTCAGCTTGTCCAGCAGATCCTGCTCGCGGAGGGCGGCCTTCTTGGCGTCGCCATGGAGAAGGGCCATCGCTTCGGCCTCGTGCCCCTGCTGGTCAAGTTGCAGCACCTGGTCGGCGTACTGCAGGTAGAGTTTGCGGGCCTGGGTGAAGTCCGCGAACAGGGCCTTGGCCTCGTCGGTGGTGAGCGTTTTTTCGAACTCCTGGGAGCGCTGGGAGACCAGATCCCGGAGCTGGTTCATGGTTTCGACGTAGTTTTTCCGCTGGGCGGGGTCCTTGGTCTCCACCGCGTCCCGCACGTTGATCCGGACGCGCTGGAAGGCCACCGCCATGGTGCCGATATCGGCCAGTGGCACGGTGTACTTCTCGTAGAGCAGGGTGTCCTTGCTGTCGATCTGGCGGAGCTTGCCGATTCCGACCACCCCTACCACGCAGGCGATCAGCGCGATGGAAAGGAACCCGGCCAAAAGCTTGGTTCCGACTTTTAAATCATTGAAGGCTTTCATGACGCCACCTCGTTATGTTGATTTTGGCTGGCAATGCCGGCCCGGGTGCAAAACCGCTTGATGCTGCTGTCGAGCCGTATCGACACCAGCGCGATGAGAGCGAGGTGCTCGGCCTTGATGGCGCCGATCTCCTCGTCGGTCAGTGGGTATCCATAGCTGCGGCAGGCCTCCTGGGGAGCACGTGCCGCCAAATTTCTGAAGGTGTCGTCGGTTAGCAGGCGACCCAGGAACTTCTCTACCGCATCCTGTGACATGGGGAACTCCTTTTGCGTCCCGAGGTGGGACAGCCTGCGCTGTCCTTACCCTGGTAGTAGCATCAGGAGTGCCAAGAGCTACGGTGCGTTATCTCAGTGAGTTAGCCGCCACAGGAGGCGAAAGGAGTGTCCCGCAGCGGGACAACTGTGACGCTGCGGGTCAAAAGGGAGCCGAATGGTCCGCTTTCCAAGAAGGGGGGTCAGCTGCGGTAGAAGACCTTGCGGTTCACCTTGAGCATCTGGGACGCCTTCGACTTGTTGCCGCCGCACCTCTCCAGGGTGATGGAAAGGATCTGCTCGGTGAGGGCATCGAGGGAGAGCTCTTCCGGCGGGACGGTCAGCTGATAGGCGACTCCTCCGGTGGGCTCGGAGGGCTCAGAGGGAGCGGGAGCGCCCGGGGCGGCGTTCCCCAGTCCCAGGTGGGAGGGGCGGATCAGTTCGCCGTCGGTAAGGATGGCGGCCCGCTCCAGGCAGTTACGCAGCTCGCGCACGTTGCCGGGCCAGCGGTAGGCGAGCATCGCCTCCATCGCCTTCTCGGAGATGCCGGGGAGCGGCTTGCCCAGGTGCTGCCTGAGCTGCTGCATGATGTGCTCGCACAGAAGGGGGATGTCGTCGCGGCGCCGGCAAAGCGGCGGGATGCTGAGCGGGAAGACGTTAATCCGGTGGAAGAGGTCCTCGCGGAAGCGGCCGGCGGCCACCTCGGAGGCCAGGTCCTTGTTGGTCGCCACGATGACCCGGCACTCCACGTTGATCGGGGTGTTGCTTCCGATCTTCTCGAAGACCCGCTCCTGGAGCACCCTGAGGAGCTTGGCCTGCAGGGGGAGCGGCATGTCGCCGATCTCGTCCAAAAGGATGGTCCCGCCGCGGGCCAGGCTGAACTTCCCCTCCCGGTCCCGGTCGGCGCCGGTGAAGGCGCCCCGGGCGTGGCCGAAGAGCTCGCTCTCCAGCAGGTGCTCGGGGATTGCCGCGCAGTTGACCGCGACGAAACCGTTGGGGAGCCCCTTGCCGGCGAAATGGATGGCGCGGGCCAGCACCTCCTTGCCGCAGCCGCTCTCGCCGTAGATCGCCACCGTGGTCTGCCGGACGTTGGCGACCTTGGAGGCCAGGGCCAGCATCTCCTTCATGGCCGGATTGACGGTGACGATGCTCTGGAAGGTGAAACGCTCCCGCAAAAGACCCTTTATCTGCTCGTTTTCCTTGAGGACCTGCTGGTAGTCGAGCGCCCTTTTGACGGTCATCCTGAGGTCGTCGGCGTTGTAGGGCTTGACCAGGTAGTCGTAGGCTCCCCGCCGCATCGCCTCGACGGCGCCCTCCACGCTGCCGTGGGCGGTATTGACGATCATCGGGATACCGGGGTGGCGCTTTTGGACCTCTTCGAGGAGTTGGAGCCCACCCATGCGGGGCATGACGAGGTCCGAGACGACCAGGTCGACGCGCTGGCGCTCCATCGCGTTGAGGGCATCCTCGCCGCAACCGCAGGAGATCACCTGGTATTCCTTGGACAGCAGGCTCTCCAAAAGGTGCAGTGAGAACTGGTCGTCGTCGACAACAATGATGGTGGGAATGACCATGAAAGGTACAATTTCCTTCTTTGCGGGTTTTTCTACCCTTATCGGCCGCCCCCTCCCGGACTTGACTGTTATTTTCACCCCCTCGAACTGTCCAACTACCACCAGATACTAGAGGATTTCTTTTAATGTAAAAATGACCCAAGCGTTAATTTCAGTTGTGTAGAACGCCATTTTTGGCGTAATATCCCGATCCTGGTTACCGGTATTCAGCACCACGACTGTGAGAGTGCATCATGGCTATCAACCTGCGTCTCGGTTACAACTTCATCCGGCTCTCGCTGGCAAGCGGCGTGGCAATCGCCGTGGCCGGTGTGGCCTGCATCTCGAACCTGCTGACCATGCTCCCTCCCGGCCACGAGGGACGCGGCTACGCCTATGCTGCGCTGGTCTTCCTCGCCCTGGAAGGGGCCGTGGCGGCCGGGGTGCTGGCCATGCTGGCATCGAGGAAACTGGCCCAGCGGGTCAGGGTGCTGGCGGCTGCCCTCGACCGCGGCGCGGACGGCGACCTCACCACCCGCCTGACGGTCACCACCATGGACGACCTGGGCGCCCTCAACAACAATTTCAATACCATGATGGAACGCCTCTCCGGGGTGGTCGCCAAGGTCAACCACTCGATCGCCGAGCTGACCAAGATCGCCGGCGACATGAACGAGGTGGCCCAAAACGGCGTCAACTCCGCCGAGCTGCAGTCGGAAGGGGTGAACTCGGCCAGCGTGGCAGTGCAGGAGATCAACGAGGCGGTGCTCCAGATCGCCCGCTGGGTGGAGGGGCTCTCCAGCTCCGCCACCGATAACGCATCCTCCATCCTGGAGATGTCGGCCAGCATCGAGGAGGTCAACCTCCACGTGGAGGCCCTTTCCGCCGCGGTCGACGAGGTGAGCGCCTCCATTATCGAGATGACCGCCGCCGAACGGCAGATCGGGGAGAGCGCCGACAGCCTCATGCAGGAGTCGGCCACCACCTCGGCACTGGTGGGGGATCTGGACGTTTCCATCAAGCAGGTCGGAGAGAACGCAGCCAAGACCGCCGCCATCTCCGAAAGCGTCCGCCGGGACGCCGAGGAAGGGCGCAAGGCGGTCGAGGCGACCATCGCCGGCTTCAACGAGATCCGCAGCTCCTCGAGCTCCTCGGTGGAGGCGATCGAGAACCTCGCGGTCCGCACGGTCGATATCGGCAAGATCCTGATGGTCATCGACGAGGTGGCCGAGCAGACCAAGCTCCTCGCCCTCAACGCCTCCATCATCGCCGCCCAGGCGGGGGAGCACGGCAAGGGGTTCGCGGTGGTGGCCGAGGAGATCAAGGAGCTCGCCCGCCGGACCCGCAGCTCGACCCAGGAGATCTCCGAGATCATCGGGGGGGTCCAGGAAGAGACCGATCGCGTGGTCTCCGCCATCCGGCTCTCGGAGAAGCGGATCGTCGAGGGGGACCGGCTTTCCAAGCGCTCCGGGGAGGCGCTCAAGAAGATCGTGGCGGGGGTCCAGCAGGCCGCCGGCCAGGTGGACGAGATCGCCGACTTCACCGAGGCGCAGTCGCGCATGAGCCAGAACATGAGCAACGCCATGCAGCGGGTGGCCGACATGGTGCGGCAGATCGCCCGGGCGACCCGCGAGCAGGGACGCGGCAGCGAGCTGATCATCTCGGCCGTGCAGAGGATGAAGGATCTCACCGCGCAGGTCAGGATCTCCACCCGCGCCCAGAGCGAGTCCTCGAACCACATCGTCCGTGCCACCGAGGACATCACCGCCACCATCGGCGACGTCAGGCAGGCGTGCGAGGACGAGACCAGGAGCTCGAAGCTCATCGTCAACGCCATGGAGAACATCCAGGAGTCCTCCCGCAGCAACGTGGAGAGCACCCGGGTCATCAACGGCGCGGTCAGCGGCCTCTCGCGGCAGGTGGCCCTGCTGCAGCAGGAGATGGCCGGCCTTCGCTATCAGCAAGGGGCATCCGCACGGAACGCCCCCTCCCCTTCCCCGCCGGGGCTGCCCGAGCCCGGCCCGGCCGAAAGCTGACCTAATAACGAAAAAAGCCCGCCGACCGCGGGCTTTTTTTTATGGTGTCCCCTCATTTCACGGGACCACGGAGTGCGGGTCCCTTTCGCCTCAAGGGGAGGATAGGGTGAGGATCATCGGGTCAACCGGGTGATGAGTTCGCGGTGGGCGGGAAAGAGCGCGAGGAGGGAGCCGCGTTCGCCCATCTCGAAGTCGGCGAAGTCGAAACCGGGGGAGACGGTGCAGCCGACCAGGGCGAATCCCTCCCCGCCGGAGAGCTCGGCCCCGAACCAGCATCCCGCCGGCACCACCGCCTGCAGGCTCTCCCCTGCGGCAAGATCGCTTCCGAGCCTCAGTTCCCGGCGCTCCCCTTCGGGAGTGATGACCTGGACGGTGAGGGGGGAGCCGAGGTGGAAGTGCCAGAGCTCGTCCGACTTTATCCGGTGCAGCGCGGAGATGTCTCCCGCCTCGAGCAGAAAATAGATGGAGGTGCAAAACGACCGGCTCCCGCCGAAGCGCTCCGGCAGAGCCCCGGTACCAACGATCTCCGGCGACCGGTAGGTCTCCCGGAACCATCCCCCTTCCGGGTGCCGGGTCAATCCGAGCCGGGCCACCAGCTCTTGCACAGCGATCTCCCTCATTCCCCCTCCCCTATCCGATGGTTACCCGGTTCCTGCCCTGCTGCTTGCTTTGATACATGAGCGAGTCGGCGCGGGAGATGATGCTCTCGGCGTCGTCGCCGCTGCGGATCATGGTCCCCCCGATCGAGATGGTCACCCCGACGATCTCCTCCCCGACCGTGATGAAACTCCGCTCGACCGTGCTCCGGATCCTCTCCGCCATGGAGACCAGGGTTGCCTGGTTTGCCCCCGGCAGGATGGCGATGAACTCCTCGCCGCCCCAGCGGGCGACCACGTCGAGCTTCCTGACCACGTGGGCGATCGACTTGGCCACCATGGCCAGCACCTCGTCGCCGGTGGGGTGGCCGTAACGGTCGTTGACGTTCTTGAAGTTGTCGATGTCGAGGAAGAGGATGCCGAAGGGGGTGAGGCGGGTTTGCCACTCCCCGACCGTGGAGTCGAGGGCCATCTCGCCCAGGCGCCTGGTGCCGGTATCGGTCAAGGGGTCGGTGAAGAGGTCGTGGCGCAGCCTGTCCAACTGCTCCATCATCTGCATGGCGTTACTGTCGGTGAAGATTTCCACCGCCCCTACGATCGCCCCGCCGCTGTTTCTGACCGGCGAGACCCGTACCTGGACCGGAAGGCGGAACCCCTGCTTGTGTTGCACCATGGCGGTCAGCTCGTGGTGCTCGCCGTCGGTCATCGCGTTATGGAGGGGACACCCATCGTTGCAGACCTCGCACCCTTCGATGTCGATGTGCTGGAGGATATGGTCGGCGCAGCTGTTGCCGATCACTTCTTCGCGCCGGTAGCCGGTGATCCGCTCGGCTCCCTTGTTCCAGTAGGAGATGCGCCGGTTGAGGTCGATGCAGTAGACTCCGTCGAACAGGCTGTCGAGCAAGAGCGCGGGGGAGATTTCCGTTTCGGTGGTGGGGGTATCCATGGGGACTCCTGGAGAAGGCGTGGGATCGGGGTCTATGCGGCGAGCCGTTCTGGCAGGAAGGCCTGAGAGAGGACGCTGACGCCGGCCCGGAGATCGTGCTCCCCGGCCACCCGGCCCCGGGTGACGGGCGGGGGAGCAAAAATGGCCGGGGGGAGCGGGGCTAACCCGTCTTGAACCTTGACATTGGCGGCGCGTAAGTGTAATTTTGCGCCCATATAATAGCGTTTTAAATCTGGCTTGGCAATCCTCTCGTTCCGGGTACCGGCGGCAGGGAACCGGGGCCCGGATGAACGGCGCATTTTCACCCCCTTTCGCGGGTGAGCTGATATCTCCCTTACCACGACAGGTAACGAGGGTTCAATGGCAAAGATACTGGTAGTCGATGATTCCATGGTGGCGCGGATGTGCCACATCGCCAGCATCCCCAAAGACCAGGGGCATGAAATCGCCGAAGCTTCGGACGGCCTGAGCGCCTTGGAAGCGTTTCGCGCCATGGAGCCGGACGTCACCTTCCTGGACCTGACCATGCCGGGGATGAACGGACTCGACGTCCTCGCCGCCATCAAGGAAGATTACCCCAACGCAGTGGTGATCGTCTGCACCGCCGACATCCAGCGGCAGACGTTGGAGATGGTAGAGAAGCTGGGGGCCTTTGGCGTGCTCAGTAAGCCGTGCAGCAAGGAGGTCCTGCAGGAGAAACTGGCCCGGGCGCTGGAAAAAGCGGAGCAAAATCGTGATGAGTGAGACCGCATCGCTGATGACCCCACTGGAGAAGGACGTTCTCCAGGAAATCATGAACATATCCTTTGGCCAGGCGGCAGCCGGGTTGTCGGAGGTCATCAACCTGTACGTCACCCTGTCGGTTCCCTACATCGACGTCCTGGCTCACGGGGAGGTGGCCCGCTACATCAAGGGGAAGATCCCGGACACCGGCGAGATGAGCATGGTGACCCAGATGTTTTCCGGCAACTTCAGCGGATCGAGCATCCTCATCTTCCCGCACGGCGAGGGGAAAAAGCTCCTGCGGCTCTTCAACGGCGAACTGGGGACCGAGGGGCACGACATGGATGTCCTGGAGCGGGAATCGCTGATCGAGATCAGCAACATCATCATCGGCGCCTGCATCAGCAAGATCGCCGAGATGCTCGGGGACGTGGTCAGCTACTCTCCCCCCCGTTTCTACGCCCGCGAGCAGATAAGCGACGCGCTACGGGAATCGTTCGAGGCAGAGGGAGCGTTTGCGATCTTCTTCAAGACCCTCTTCCAGTTCGAGGAGTACGACGCCCGCGGCTACCTCTTCATGGTCAGCAACGGGGCCGCCCTCTCCTGGCTCAAGCAGTCAATAGCGAACTACCTCCAAAAATATGCAGGCGCATGACCAGATCTTTCAGAACATCAATCTCGGATTGATGGTCCTGGACCGCGACCTGAGGGTGCGGGCCTGGAACCGCTGGATGGAACTCCACAGCTCGCTGTCGTTTGCCGAAGTGGAGGGGAAATCGATCCTGCAGTTCTACCCGCACCTCGCCCAGCCGGAATTCAGCCGGTTCTTCAAGAGCGTCCTCTCCTTCGGCAACTACGCCTTCTTCTCCCAAAAGCTTCACCGGCAGCTGATCCCGATGAAGAATCCGCACCCAAGCGTCGCCCACATCCCCTACATGCAGCAAAACTGCACCGCCGGCCCGATCAGGAACGACCAGAGGGCCATCGAGAGCATCTACATCACCATCCAGGACGTCACCGAGTACGTGATGTACGAGCACCGGCTGGTGGAGATGAGCCGGCTCGATCCCATGACCAGGCTCTTGAACCGCAGCCATCTCGAGCAGACCCTGAGCGAGGAGATGAGCCGGGCCCAGCGGTACGGGACGCCGCTCAGCGTGCTGATGATCGACATCGACTTCTTCAAGTCGATCAACGACACCTATGGGCACGTCTGTGGGGACCAGGTCATCAAGGCGATCGCCAACCTCCTGAAGGACACCGTGCGGAGGATCGACGTGGTGGGACGTTACGGGGGGGAGGAATTCTGCTGCGTGCTGCCGGAGACCGCCTCCGACAACGCCGTCCTGCTGGCGGAGCGGCTGCGGGGGATGGTGGAGGAGAAGGTTCACACCTTCGGCGCCCACACCCTGAA
The DNA here is from genome assembly GCF_023652955.1 of Geomonas sp. Red32. Taxonomy (GTDB): domain Bacteria; phylum Desulfobacterota; class Desulfuromonadia; order Geobacterales; family Geobacteraceae; genus Geomonas. The sequence continues at coordinate 200,208 of NZ_JAKLOY010000004.1, forward strand.
GGTCACCATCAGCGTCGGGGTGGCCGAGCTCTCCCCGGGGCGCGACACCCTGGAAAGACTCGTGAATGCCGCCGACGACGCCCTGTACCGGTCCAAGCACCAGGGGAGAAACCGGGTGACCTGTGCCGCCCTTGAGGAATCGGCTCCCCACCCCGCCAGCGCCTCCAGCCTCCTCGCCAACTAGGTCCCGACCAGCTACCGGCGCCCCATTCGGCCGCCCCCCTCCACTCAACCTCTCCCCGGCCCACACCCTCCACCCACGCAACCCACGCACCGCCACGCCAGGCGATTCTTTAATGAGATTTTGTACCATTTTTTTGACAAAACAACAACTAAATCGGCCAGTTAACCCCACATTTCGGCCGGCCGAAATGGCTGAGAAACGCAGCCGCAGTCCACGCAGTCCACGCAGTCCACGGCGTCCACGGCGTCCACCGTCACTTCGGCACGAAGTAGACGTCAGTCGGCTTGAACTTGCAGTTTCTCAAGAAGCGGGCTTGCACCGGCATGCCGACCGAGATCTCCTCGGGACGGGCGCCGATCAGGCGGGAAAGGAACAGGGTGTCGACCCCCTCGAACTCCACCATGATCAGCGTGAAGGGGGTCTCCTTGAGGAAGGCCTGTCCACCGAAGTGGCAGGTGGTGAAGGTGTGCACCCTCCCCTCGTGGGGAAGCTCGAACCATTCGGTGGGAGCCCCGCACTCCATGCAGTGCCCGCGCGGGGTGGCGAACCGGCGGTCGCAGGAGGTGCAGCGGCTCCCGAGCAGCTTCCTCCTGGTCAGCCCGGTGAAGAAGGGGGAGTCCTGCGCATAGGAGTGGAGGTAGTCAATCTCGTAGTGGTACTTGATGATGATGGGATCGGTGTTGAAGAGGACGGTACCCTCCTCGTTTTCGGCAAGTTTCGCGTCTTTGTCCATGTCACACCCTCTCCAGGATGGAGACCGTGATGTAGGTCCCGGTCCCCGCGTGGCTGTGGATAAGCCCCCGCCGCGGCTCTGGGAGCTGGAGGGTGGCGTCGTTCAGATGCTTTCCGATGGTCCCCTGAAGCTGCCAGAAGGCAAAGACCGCCTGCATGAGACCGGTCGCCCCGACCGGATGCCCGCAGGCGAGGAGCCCCCCCGACGGATTGACCGGGAGCGGCCGCCACTTCTTTTCGCCCGAAAAGCTAAGCCCGTAGTCGAGGTTGGGCAGGAAGGGTGCGCCGGAATCGACGTAGCGCCCCCCTTCCCCGTACCGGCAAAGCCCCAGGTCCTCGCAGGTCTGGATCTCGGACGAGGTATAGGCGTCGTGCAGTTCCACGAAATCGAGCTCCTCCCCCGGGTCGCGGATCCCCGCCATCCCGTAGGCGAGCTTGGCCGCCATCCTCCCCCCGCGGAAAGAGTGGACGCCGGGATAGCGGAGACCGGCGTATTCCTCGGCGCTCTCGTGGGGAAGGAGGATGACCTTCCCCTGGGGGCGGTCCGCCATCCGCATGGCGTCGGTGCCGCACCCCACCCCGGTGACCCGTACGGGATTCCCCCCCAGCCGCTGGGCGGCCTCCTCCGAGGCGAGGATCGCCACCGCGGCCCCCTCGGACATCTGGCAGATGTCGAGCAGAGTCAGCGGCTCGGAGACCATCTGGGAGGCGCGCACCTGTTCGATGGTCAGCCGCCCGGGGCGCTGGGCGTAGGGGTTATAGAGCGCGTTCAGGTGGTTCTTGATGGAGACCTTGGCCATCTGTTCGACGGTGGTCCCGAACTCGTGCATGTGGCGCACTACCATCATCGCGTAGTAGCCGGTGTAGAATCCCCCGACCGGGTAGTCGAAGTTGGTGTCCGAGGCAAGGGCGATGAACTCGTTCCCCTTCCAGGTGTTCACCCTCCCCATGGTCTCGAACCCCATCGCCAGGCAGACCTCCATCCGCCCCGAGGCGACCGCCTCCCAGGCGGACTGGAAGCAGAGGCCGCCGGTGGCTCCTCCCCCCTCCACCCGCCGGGAGGGCTTCGGGTTCAGCCCGAGGTAGTCCTGCACCATGGCGCCGGCCATCAGCTGTCGGGTGAAGTGATCGGAGAAGTAGGAGCAGACGCTCCCGTCGATCTCCTCGCGGGATAGGGACGGGAGGTCGGCAAGGGCGTAGTCGAAGGCGTCTTTCACCATCCGGCGGAAATCGGTCTGCGGGAGCGCCTTGGCGAACTTGGTTATTCCTCCGGAGATCATGTAGACCGGTCTCATGACTTGATCACCTCTTTAAGGTAGGAGCGGGCGATGACCAGACGCTGGACTTCGGAGGTCCCCTCGCCGATCTCGCAGAGCTTGGCCTCCCGGAAGTAGCGCTCCACCGGGAAGGCCTTGGTGTATCCATGGCCGCCGTGCATCTGCACCGCCTTGAGCGCCGCCCGCATGGCCGCCTCGGAGGCGTACAGTTTCGCCATCGACGCCTCCCGGCCGAAGGGGACGCCGCAGTCCTTGCGCCTGGCGGCCCGCAGGGTCAAGAGTCTCGCGGCGTCGAGTTCGGTCGCCATGTCGGCCACCATCCACTGCAGCGCCTCGAACTCGGCGATCTTGATCCCGAACGCGCTCCGTTTCTGGAGGTAGTCGATGCTCTGCTCCAGGCAGGCCCGGCCGATGCCGACCGCCATAGCGGCCATCCCGATCCGCCCCGCCGCGAGCACCTGCATGGCCTGGGTGAATCCCTCGTTCTCCCCGCCGATCAGCGCCTCGGCGGGAAGCCGGAGGCCCTTCAAAAGGAGCGCCACCGTGTCGCTCGACCGGTAGCCGAGCTTCTCGAGGTTCTTCCCCTTCTCGAGCCCCTTGACGCCCCCCGGCAGCACGAAGGCGGAGATCCCCTTGGCCCCCCGGGAGGGATCGCTCTTGGCCATCACCACCAGCACGCCGGCCCGCGACCCGTTACTGATGAAGTGCTTGCGGCCGTTCAGCAGCCACCCCTCCCCGTCGCGAAGCGCGGTGGTGCCGATCCCCCCGGCATCGCTCCCGGCTTCAGGCTCGGAGAGGGCCCAGGCCCCGATGGTCTCGCCGGTGACCAGCGGGGCGAGGTAGCGCTCCTTCTGCTCGTGGGAGGCGAAGAGGTCGAGGTGGGTTGCGCAGAGGGTGTGGGCGAGGAGGGTGATGGTGACCGAGGCGTCCACCCGCGCCAGTTCCTCCACCGCCGTGATGTAGCTGACGAAATCCTTCCCTCCTCCGCCGTAGCGGGCGGGAAAGATCAGGCCGAAGAGTCCCATCTCCTGGAGCCTCTTCACCGCGTGGGCGGGAAACTCCGCGGTGGCGTCCCGCTGGGAGGCGCCGGGTGCCAGCTCGCGGTCGGCAAAGTCGCGGATCCGCTCCTGGAGTTGCTGCTGCTCGTCGTTAAGTTCGAATTCCATGGTAGTAGCCTCTGGTTTCCTGCCTGCCTATTGCTTCTGTCCCGGGATCTCCTTGATGTCCGGCGGAGCAGTCTTCTCCATGATCTCCGGCGGGGTCCCGAGCGGCGCGGGCTTCAACGGCTGGCCGCAACGGTTGCAGCAGTCCTCGCAGCCGTCCTGCACCGCTTCCCCCTCCTTGCTCTTCGACTGCACCGGACTCTTGGCCGCCTTGCACTTCTGGCAGCAGTCGCAGGCCCCCGCCTTGGCGGGATCGCGAGTCTCGGGAGTGTCCGGAGGAACGATGCCGGCGGCGCGGTTGGGGGCGGCCACGCACGAGGCCGTGGCGGCCCAAAGGAGGAGCAGGAGGGCGAGCGAGGAAAACTTGGTCGTTGGCAACATGGTCGGCTCCTTTGTCACGGGCAGGGGGCTCCGCTATCGGCCCAGGTGGACATCAGCTTGACGAACTCGGCGTGCGGCATCGGCACCGGCGTGCGGCCGTCACCGGGATGCCACCCCCACAGCACCAGGGGAGCATCCCGCACGTGATCGACCACCTCGGCCGGAGTTCGCGATCCGTTGCGGGCGGGATCCTTCAACTGCTCGCACAGCTGCCGCGGCGTCTTCTTCTCGAAGACCATCTTCATGTCCTCCGGAGGGAGCTGCCACTCCGGCGCCCCGGGAGGGGTGTGATCGTACTCCTGGTTCTTCTCCTGATGGCAGGTGGTGCAGAAAAGGCCGTTTTTCCCGAGGCCGCCCCGTCCCCGTTCCACGTGCATGGGGTGCGGACGGCTGCGGTCCCCGACCAGCGGGCGGTCCCCCTCGGGATGGCAGTTCACGCAGCGGGGATGGAGAAGCACCTTGCAGGCCTTCGCGAACGCCTCGGCTCCCGCGCCGGTATCCGGGGAGGCCGCTTCGGCCCGGCTGACCAGGGAGGCCGGGGGGGGCCCGCCCCGTAAAGGGTTGAAGATGCCGCGGCAGACGAAGAAGGCCAGCAGGGCAGCGATTGCCGCCACCAGCAGCCTGACCGCCAGCATGCGGAAAAGCGACGGATCCCGCTGAGGCTTGGCAAGTCTCATCAGTTCCTCCCATCCGCCCCGGCACCCGGCTTTGCGGGGGGAGCGGAAGCCCAACTCAGGCGTTGAGGATCACGTTGAAGGAGCCCGGTTCGATGTTGTAGATCGGGAGCTGTCTCACCCTGCGGCCGGTGGCGGCGAAGATCGCATTGGTCACCGCGGGGGCGATGGGGGGAACGGCGGTCTCTCCGATCCCTCCCGGCTTCTCGCGGCTCTCTACGATATGCACCTCGACCTTGGGCATCTCGTCCATCCGGAGCACCGGGTAGTCGTTAAAGTTATCCTGCTGGACCCGGCCGTTTTCCAGGGTAATGGCGCCGTAGAGGGCGGCCGACAGCCCGAAGACGATGCCCCCCTGCATCTGCGCCTCGATGATGGAGGGATTGACCGTCATGCCGCAGTCGACCGCACAGACCACCCGGTCCACCCGTACCCGGCCGTCCGGCTTCAGGGTGACGTCGGCCACCTGGCAGACGTAGCTCCCGTAGGACTCGAAGACCGCGATGCCGCGCCCCCTTCCCCCGGGGAGCTTCTCCCCCCACCCCGCCTTGCGGGCGGCGAGATCGAGGACCCCGAGGTGCCGGGGATGGTTCGACAGGAGCCCGCGCCGGAACTGGTAGGGGTCCTTCCCGGCCACCTGGGCGAGCTCGTCGATGAAGCTCTCGACCTCGAAGCCGGTGTGGGAGTGCCCGACCGATCGCCACCACTGCACCGGCATCCCCGGCTCGGGGCTGTGGAGATCGACCAGGAGGTTCGGGATCTCGTAGGGGACCTGCTGGGCTCCCTCCACCGAGGAGAGGTCGACCCCGTTCTTGATCCGGCTCTTCTCGTTGAAGGTTCCCTTCATGATCGACTGCCCGACGATCCGGTGCCGCCAGGCGATCACCCGTCCCTTCTCGTCGAACCCGCCGCTCATCCGGGCGTGCCACAGCGGCCGGTAGTACCCCCCTCTCATGTCGTCTTCGCGGGTCCAGATCACCTTGACCGGCTTGCGGATCTCGCGGGCCACCTGGACTGCCATGGTGACGAAATCCTGATGGGGATTCCCCCGGCGCCCGAAGCCTCCCCCGAGGTAGGTGGTGTGGACCTTCACCTTCTCGGGGGGAAGCCCGGTGAGCGAGGCGGCCAGGTCGCGGCAGAGGGTCTGCCCCTGGGTACCTGCCCAGATTTCGCAGCTGTCCCGCCGCAGATCCACGGTGCAGTTCAAAGGCTCCAGGTCGGCATGGGCGAGGTAGGGAAGGTCGTACTGGGCGTTCACCCGGTTAGGGGAGGCGGCCAGGGCGGCCTCGGCGCCGCCGTCGTTACGGGCGATTGTCCCGGGACTCTTGGAGAGCACCGCGTAGGCGGTCCGCATCTTCCCGGTGGAAAGCCCGGCCCGGGCGCCGTCGTCCCAGTCGATCTCCAGCACGTCCCGCCCTCTCTTGGCGGCCCAGTATCCTTTGGCGACCACCGCCACTCCGGTGTCGATCTTGACGACGGCGACCACTCCCGGGACCGCCCGGGCCTTGGTGGCGTCGAAGCTGCGGACCGTACCGCCGTAGACCGGCCCCCTCGCCACCAGCGCGACCAGCAGGCCGGGGAGCTTGGTATCGATCCCGAAAAGGGCCGATCCGTTCACCTTGACCGGGGTGTCCAGCCGCCGGAGCGGCTTGCCGAGGAGCGTGAAGCTGGAGGGGGCCTTCAGTACCGGCTCGGGGGGGACCGGCAGCAGGGCAGCCGCCTCGGCGACCGCGCCGTACTCGATGCTCTTTCCGCCGGGGAGGATGACCTTGCCGCCGGAGGTCCGGCAGGAGGAGGGAGCCACCCCCGCCCTCTTGGCCGCCGCGCTCACCAGCATGCTGCGGGCCGCCGCCCCAACCTTGCGCATCCGTTCCCATTCGGTCCTTACACTGGTGCTCCCCCCCGTCATCTGCTTGCCGCTCATGGGGTTCGCGTAGATCTCGGCCACCGGGGCGGGGACCGCCCGTACCTTCCCCCAGTCGCAATCGAGCTCCTCCGCGATCAGCATCGGGATCGCCGTATAGACCCCCTGCCCCATCTCGGACTTGTTGACGAAAACGGTGACCGCGTTGTCACGGCCGATGTGGAGAAAGGCGTTCGGGTAGTACGGCATCCGCTTCTTCCCCGGCTGCTGCGCCGCAGCCGGCAGCGAGAACCCGAGGATCAGCCCGGCACCTGCCACCGCTCCGCTCTTCAGGAAGTCGCGACGGCTCATGGAGAGGATGTCGCTCATGGTTTCCTCCCGGCGGGCCTCCCCGGCTCCGCCGCCACCTTCCCGGCGGCGCGGTGGATGGCTCCCTTGATCCGCTGGTAGGTCCCGCAGCGGCAGATGTTCCCCGCCATCGCCTGTTCGATGTCGGCATCGCTCGGGTGGGGATTGACCGCGAGCAGCGCCACCGCCGACATGATCTGGCCCGGCTGGCAGTAGCCGCACTGGGGAACGTCCTCCTCGATCCAGGCCTGCTGGACCGGGTGCATGCCGGGGGAGGAGAGCCCCTCGATGGTCACCACCTCCTTCCCCGCCACCGCCGAGACCGGGGTGACGCAGGAGCGGACCGCCCGGCCGTCCACGTGGACCGTGCAGGCCCCGCAGAGGGCGCTTCCGCAGCCGTACTTGGTGCCGGTAAGCCCCAATTCGTCGCGGATCACCCAAAGTAGCGGCATGTCCGCCGGCACGTCGAGCTCATAGGCCTTTCCATTGACCTTGATGGGAATCATCGGGCCTCCTGCAGCGAGGGCATAATGTGGGGGGTGGAATCAACAAAAAAATTAACACTAATTAAATTTTTGTCAAAGGTGGGCAAGACTGCAAAAGGAGTTCTGCTACACTTAAGCGAAATTCACACAAAGGAGGAGTGCCCATGCAGAGACGTATCGCCTTATCCTTGGCAGTGGTAGCTATCGGCGCAATCGGAATGGCGGGGTGCAAGAAGCAAGCACCCCAGCAGGCGGAGACACCGGCCGCCAAGGCCACGTCATCGGCTTCCGCGGTGCCCCCCCCCAGCACCCCGGCCCAGCCTTCCCCCGCCAGCACCGGGCTGACCGGAGAAGCCCTCTTCAAGCAGTACTGCGCTTCCTGCCATCCCGACGGCGGGAACGTGATGAACGCGAAGAAGACGCTCAAGAAGGCCGACCTGGACGCCAACGGCGTCAAGACCGCCGACGATGTCGTCAAGCTGATGCGCAACCCCGGCCAAGGCATGACCAAGTTCCCGGTCACCCAGATCTCCGACGACGACGCTAAAAAGGTCGCCGACTACACCCTGGCGACCTTCAAATAGTTCCTCCCCCTCGCCAACTCGCCGCCCCCCCTCCCGGAAATCCAGGGAGGGGGGCACTACCGACGGCGGGAGCCCCCTTTTCCCCACGTACCGGCCAGGCTCCGGAAACGGCCGCTCCTTCCCAGGATCCTTCCCTTTTGTGACGCAGTCCACCTATCGACCTCTCCCGTCCCGAGGCACTCTCCATGGGGCAGCACGACCCGTTGGACGGGCTGGTGACCTGCTGCGAGCTCAAGGCGGCGACCGCCAGGGCCGGCATCGGCCTCCCCCCTCTCACCGGCGAGATTCAGGATCTGCGGGAGATGTGCCGCGACCCGGTGCGCAGGATGGAGGCGAGGCGGGAAGAGGAGGAATTAGCATGAAACGGGGTTACCTCGGGGAGAGGTTTCTTGGTGACTGCTGTGCTGTACCAGGAGCTCCGCAAGCGGATCGAGAAGCCCTCCGCCGGCGGCCCCTGACCATCGGGCTACTCCGCGGCGAGCACCGCCCCCTGTGTCTCGCCGTGGTGGGTCTTGGCATCGTATCCCACCTGGAGGTCTTTCAGCTCCCGCAGCTTCTCGTCGGTCAGCCGCTTGGCCTCCTTCTCCAGTTCCCCTTCGTTCTTGTAGTTCTGCAGCGAAGAGAGCACCTCGTTGATCTCCCCCGCGGTCTTCACCGTAATGTCCTTATGGCCGAACTCGTGCAGCTTCAGGTGGGCCAGGTACTTCTCCCAGACGGGGGCCAGCTCCGCCGCGTTGCCGCCAACCAGCCTCGGCAGGTGGTAGACGATCTCGACGTTGGTCTTCACCGACTTGACCGAGCAGTGTCCGTCGTCTTCGGAGATGTCATAGTCGAAATGAAGATCCCAGGTGGTGAGGGCTGCATAGACATTCCCATCCCCCCACTTGGTGCCGTTATGTCTCATCTGGCGCTGGAGATCCTCAACGGTGGGGCCGTCGATGTCATAGTACTCGTAGCGCTCCTTCACCTTAAGCTCACAGGAAGCTGCCGATGCCGGTTGGTGCATGGATGTGGAAGAGATCTCCAGTTTCGAGGCAGGAACCGGTTTGACCGGTCCGGAACTCGCGGCAAGCAGGTTGGTAGATGAGAAAAGAGCAATGGCCGCGGTCAGTAACAGGGTGGTGCGCAAAGACATCGAGGAGTGCCCTCCGGCGAAGTAGGATTGCTGCAACGTTAGATTGAGACTGCCGACAGAGTAAGGAAAAGTTCGCTTCCTGTAAGTGACTCACGTCACAAAGCAACGAAACTCCGGACAGTTACATTCCGGTTTCCGGATATGTCACCGGGCGGCGGTGGTCTCACTCATAAGCTGCCGTTTGCATAATCGACTTTTTCATTGCATCCTTTAGTAGAACCATCCAATCCAGCAGAACGAGGTTGCCATGAGAATAGACGTCATCACCTCCTCCCCGCTCGACTTTTCCACCGCCGCCCTCGTGGTGGGGTGTTACGAAGATGGCCCCGACGAGCTTTATTCCTCCATCGATCAGGCCTTGGACGGGATCCTGACCAAGCTGGCCTCCACCAGGGAGTTCACCGGCAAGCCCGGTTCCACCCACCTCATCCACACGCTCGGCAAGCTCGCTCCCCAACGGGTGCTGCTGGCGGGACTGGGAAAAAGGGGAGATCTCGACGACCGGCGGATCCGTAACGCCGCAGGCGACGCCGTCCAGGCCCTCCGCCGGGCCCGGATCCCCTCCTTTGCCCTGGCCCTCCAGCTGGCCGCCAGCCATGAGACCGCGCTGCAGGTGGCTTGCGAGGGGGCCCTGCTCGGGAGCTACAGCTTCGACGAGTTCAAGACCAAGGAGCGCGAGGAGCGTTTCCGCTTCGATACCATGACGGTGCTGGTGAACAGAAACGAGGAGGCGGCCTGGGAGGTGGCGCACCGCGCCGATGCCATCTACCGCGGCGTGCAGCTCGCCCGCGACCTGGTGTCGCAGCCGGGAAACGTAGCCACCACCGGCTACCTGGCCTCCGCGGCCCACGAGCTCGCGGCCCGCAGGTCCCTGAGCTGCCTGGTCCTCGAGGCCGACGTTCTGGAGAGCATGGGGATGAACGCGCTCTTGGCGGTCGGCAAGGGGTCGGTGGAGCCTCCCCGCCTCATCGTCACCGAGTACAACGGCGCGGGCGAACGCATCCGTCCCACCGTGCTGGTCGGAAAAGGGATCACCTTCGACACCGGCGGGATCTCCCTGAAGCCGGGCGCCGGGATGGAGGCGATGAAGACCGACATGGCCGGCGCCGCGGCGGTCTTGGGGACCATGGAGGCCGCCGCCCTCATGAAACTGCCGGTCAACCTGGTGGGGATCGTCCCCACCGCCGAGAACATGCCGGGGGGGCGGGCCTACAAGCCGGGGGACGTCATCACCGCCATGTCCGGGACCACCATCGAGATCACCAACACCGACGCCGAGGGGAGGCTCGTCCTCTGCGACGCATTGCACTACGCCTGCACCCACTACAAGCCCGCGGCGGTCATCGACTTAGCCACCCTCACCGGCGCCTGCGTGGTGGCGCTCGGCCACGAGACCGCGGGGATGATGGGGAACGACCGGCGGCTGATCGAAGACCTGAAACGGGCCGGGGACCGAAGCGGCGAGCGGGTCTGGGAGATGCCGCTTTGGGAGGAGTACGGCGAACTGATGAAGAGCGACATCGCCGATCTCAAGAACGCCGCCAGCACCCGCGACGGCGGAGCCATCAGCGCAGCCTGGTTCCTCAAGCAGTTCGTCGGGCAAAACCGCTGGGTCCATCTCGACATCGCCGGGGTCGCCTGGGCCGACAAGGCGCGCCCCGACAGCCCCAAAGGGGCCACCGGCGTCGGCGTCCGCCTCCTCATCGACTACCTGGGCGGCAACCGCTACCGCGTCCCGCACGGATAGCCATAACCTGTCCAGTCGAACCTATCTCCCCTACCCGGAGCGACCTCTCGATGAGAATACTGCTGCTGGCAATGCCGGACGCCGCCAACAACTTCAACCGCGTCATCAAGGTCCCCAACCTCGGCCTCTGCTCGATCGCGGCCCATTTGCCGGAGCACGGGGTGAAGATCGTGGACCTCGTGCTGGTCCAGCGGAACATCGCCTCCTGGCTCGGCAAACTCCTGGCCGAGTTCCGCCCCGAGATCGTCGGGATCAGCAGCATGAGCTTCCAGTACCAGAGCGCGGTCCGCGTGATGAAGATCTGCCACGAGACCATCCCGAGCGCCCACGTCGTCCTCGGCGGCTACCATGCCACCCTCGCCTACCGCGAGCTCACCAGCCGCTGGCCCGCCCCTTTCGATTTCCTGGTCAGGGGCGAAGGCGAACGGGCCATGGTGGCCCTGGTGAAGGCCCTCCATGGGGAGCTTCCCTACGAGGAGGTACCCTCGCTCTCCTGGTGCCACCAGGGGGTCTTCAGGCACAACCCGGCGGCCCCGCTCATGGAGATGGAGTCGCTCCCCCTCCCCGCCCGCGACGCCCGCCTGCTCGACACCTTCAGCTACCTCGGAAGAAAACTGGACTGCCTGGAGACCTCGCGCGGCTGCACCATGACCTGCACCTTCTGCTCGATCACCGGAATGTACGGATCGAGCTTTCGCTGCCATGCCGTCGAGCGGGTAGTGGCCGACCTGAAGGAGCTCAAGAGGCGGGGAACGCGGAGCGTCCTGCTGGTCGACGACAACATCACCCTCGATCCCCGGCGCTTCCGGAGGATCGCCGAGGCCATCGCCGCAGAGGGGCTCAACGACATGGAGTACCTGGTTCAGGCTTCGGTGGCGGGGATGGTGGCCGATGCCGGGCTGATTCCGGCGCTGGCCAAGGCGAACTTCACCATGGTCTTTCTCGGAATCGAATCGGTCATCCCGAAGAATCTGCTGCTTTTCCAGAAGGGGGAGGTGCAGGAAAAGACCGAGGAGGCCGTGCGGCGGCTGCGCGAGCACGGGATCGGCGTGATGGGGGGCTTCATCATCGGGAACCCGGACGACCGCGCCGAGGACATCCGGGCCATCTTCCGGGCCTCGAAGCGGCTGCGGATCGATCTCCCCTACGTCCAGTGCGTGACCCCTTACCCGGGGACCCGCATCCGGGAGGAGCTCATGAAGGAGGGGCTGGTGACCAACCCGCACGACCTGAGCCGGTACACCGGCTTCATGTGCAACGTGCGGACGCGCCACCTGAGCGAGCGGCAGCTGAACAGGATCATGAACTGGGAGAACCTGAAGGCTTTCTTCAGTCCCGGGATGTTCATCGGGAATTACTTCGTGCGGCGGCGCGAGAAGGCCGCATTGAAGGTGGTGCTGAACAACCTCGACCTCGTGCGGGGGTGGTTCACCGGCGACCAGTTCCGCTCGCGGCACAGGTTCTGAAAGGCCGACGGGATCAGGTCTTTCTCAGCAGGTAGCCGTGGGCAGAGAGGCCGGCGCCGTAGGCCAACAAGACGCACAACTGCTGCGGCTCGATCCCCTGCTGCAGGAGCTCCTCCAGGACGAAAAGCACGGTGGGGGACGACATGTTGCCGTACTCCGCCAGCACCTTCCGGGTGGCCCACATCGCCTCCTCGTCGATCCCCACGCTGTCGCGCACCGCGGCGAGAATCTTGTCCCCTCCGGTATGCAGCGCCCAATGCCCCACCTGGTGCGGTTTCACCGCCGCCTCCGCAAAGAGATCTTCCACCACGGCCGCCGCGGCCTTACCGACCAGCTCCGGCAGTTCGAGGGAGAGCTGGTTGTGGAGCTGCCCGTTCTTGTGGACGAAGCGGATCGACTCCCGCTGCTCCGGAATGTAGCGCCCCGCCGAAGCCACCAGCTCGAATCCGGACGGCCGCTCCCAGAGCACCGCCGCCGCCGCGCCGTCGCCGAAGATGGCGTTGGAGAGGATGAGACTCAGGTCGTTGTCCATCTGGAAGGCGGCGCTGCAGATCTCCACCGCCACACTCACCACCACCCCGCCGTTCGCCTTCAGCATGGCCTCCGCCACCTGCAGGTTGGGGATCGCCCCGCCGCAGCCGCTTCCCACCAGGTCGTACACCGGGGTCGTCCGCCCAAGCCCCAGCCGCTCCAGGAGGTAGGTGGAGATGCCGGGGCAGATGTAGCCGGTGCAGGTGTTGACCACCAGCGCGGTGACATCCTTCACGGTCAGGCCGACCTTCGCCAGGGCGCTCTCCACTGCCTTCGCGGAGAGATCTATCGAGCGCTCGGTGAAGCGGCGGACCCGCTGATCGGCGCTCTCCCCCATGATGTCGGCCGGCTCGTCGATGGCAAAGTGCCGCTTGCGGATGCTCGAATGGAGGAAGGTGGCCCTGATCTGGGCGATGCTCCTCGCGGTGAGCCGGTTGCCGAAGTGCTCTTTCAGGAGCTCGGCCGCGGTGCGCTGGTCGGTCCCCATAGGGGGCGCGACGGTGGCGAGCGAGCCGAGGAAGGCGCGCCGGGAGTGGTCTCTGGTTCGATACTGGTTTGCCGGTTCCCTAGTCATGCCTTCCCCCTTGACGGACGCCCCACAGGGCGCCGGAATACATCTCCTCGAAGACCTCACGGTAAAGCTCCATCATTTCGCGGCGGTACTCCTCGTCGACGGTGACCGCCCTTTCGGTCCAGCGGGCGCAGTAACCGCACTCCCCGCACGCCGTCTCCCGGCAGCCGATATCCCTGATCCCCTCGACGAAGCCGTCCAGGGCGCGGTTGTCCACCCGCACCGGGTCCCGTTCGAGAGCCCGGATCAGTCCCCGCTTCTCGGCGAGCCTCTTGAGCCGCAAGAGACCTCCCGCTTTCACCACACCGGGGCGGAAGAAGTACCGGAGAAACCTGCGGAGCTCCGCGAGCCGACCGGGCTTCTCCTCCCCCCGCACCTTGTAGCCGTACGGCTGGATCAGCTCCAGGAGGTTGCCGTCGAAGCGCCCCTCCGTGTACGCCCGCACCCGGGTAGCGAGCACCGGGGTCGGCGCCCCCCGCTCCAGGATCTTGAAGGAATCGAACCCCAGTTCGCGGTAGATCCCGAGATCCTCCGGGCGGATGAACTCGGAGCGCAGGAAGTGGGTGGGGTCGGCGAGCTTGTCGTGGGAGCAGCGGAGCGCGCAGTAATCGATCATAAAGCCGCGGCTCGCGTGCCCCTTCTGGGAAGCGTGGGAGAGGTTCACCATGTGCTGCCCGGAGAGCGGACAGAAGATCATGCAGTTGGAATTGGCGATCAGCTGCAGCTCCAGCTTCACCGCCCGCCGGATCGCCTTCAGCATGGCAAAGTCCCGGTTGATGGCGATCGACTCCAAGGTGATGCAGTCGGCCCCCATCTCCTCCCAGAAACGGGCCTTCGCCACACAGTCGACCCGGGCGTACACCCCGACCCGCACCTTCAGGCGGGGATGGCGCTTCTTTATGATGGGGAGGAGAAAGGGGAGCGATACCGTCACCGAGCTCACCCCGCAATCCTCGACGAATCCCAGCAGCCGCTCGAGCGCCGTCTGCCCCTTCCTGGTGTACTCCAGGTTGTCCAGGCAGGCCGGGTTGACCAGGTAGTTGAAGCCGATCCCCTTCGCCCTCGCCTCGCGTACGTGCCGCTCGAAGGCGTGGGCGCTCAAGGGGGAAAGCATGAAGGAGGCCCGCCCTCCCCCCACCGGGTCGGAGGGGAGCTTCCCGAACAGCTCGGTGACCGGATACCCCTGAAGGGCGGCCACGAGGTCGGGCTGGAAGTTGGTGGCGACCGAGAACCTCATCCCACCTCCCCCGCGAGAACGAGCAGCCAGAACGGCTCCCGGCTCACCCGGAACCGCGCGGTCCCGGCCTGGCGGGCCAGGGAGGCCAGTTCCTGGTCGGTGAAGGATTTCAGGACGGAAAGCGGACCGTCGTAGCGGGTCAGCCGGTTGCTGGTGAAAAGGGTGCTCAGCATCCGGATCAGGAACCAGGCGACCCAGCTCCTCCTGAGATCCATCACCAGGTATCCCCGCCGGGCGAGCCGCTGCATCTCCTTGATGAGGCGGACGTTCTCCTCGTCGGTCAGGTGGTGATTGGTCTTGCTGCAGAGAACCACGTCGAAACTTCCGTCGGCAAAGGGGAGGCTCAGTCCGTCGGCCACCTCCAGCCTGATCTCCGGGTAAGCGCCCGTCTCCCGGCGCGCGATGTCCACGGTCCGCTCGTTGATGTCCACCGCAGTCACCTCGGCCCGCATACCCCGGCTCCTCGCCCACTTCACCACGGCGACCGGGATATCCGCCGACCCGGTAGCGATATCGAGCACGCTGAAGGAGCCGCGCCCCGCCACCATCCGGGAGAGATGCTTCACCACCGCCCGGCTGTCGCCCAGGTAGCGGTTGATGGTCCGGATGTCGGCCAGGGTTCCCTCCAGCTCGGCGGCGCCGTAGGACTCCGGCGGCAGATCGAGGAACTCGGGAGCGGTTCTTTTCTGCGGGACGAACGGCATCGGGAATCCTTTCGCGAGGCTACTTGCCCCACACCGGGCTGGTCAGCTCGATCCGCCAGATGGGGCCGTCCGTGTAGAGGGGACCTTCGAACTTGAGGAAGGCCGGGACGTCGCTGGCGATGGTCCAGATGTGGTCGTCGGGCGGCGTGCGGCCGGTGAGGGCGGCGGGGATCTTCAGCCAGCCGAGCCTGGCCTTCAGGACGTAGTGTTCGGCAGCCCGTTTGAGGTCGCCGATGGTGACCGGCACTTCCCCGGTGGGGGAGATGTCCAGCTCGATTACCCGGGGGGCCGGGGTGAAGGCGATCATGTGGATCTTCTCGCTCGCCCCTTTCGGGAGATTCTTTACCACCGTCGGAACCATCCCGTTGTAGACGTCCGGCGGGAGGTCGAGCTTCCCGGTCAGCTCCTTCTCGCGACCGTTCTTGCGCTCGGTGGTCTTGATCCGGTAGCTCCCCTTGGCGCAGTCGACGGTAATGTCCATCCCAACGGGGAAGGAGGGGCCTTTCTGGATAAGGCGATAGCTCTGGAGGGAAAAGAGCTTGTGCTGGGTGAAAACGGCAGTCTCGTCGTGGAGGGAGCCGTCCTTGAAGTGCAGGAGCACGCGGGCCTTGACCTCCTCGCCGTTTTCAACCTGGAGGAAATCGCCCGAGGCGGGCCTTTTCCCAGCGCTGTCGTTGAGGACGAGAAAGCCGCGCGTCATCCCTTCGCTGAAGCGGACCGGCACCTGGGCGGCCTGGGCTCGTAAAGTGGTGCCAAGAAGGAAAAGGAGGAGCAACAGGAGCAGACGAACTCTCATAGCAGGACCTCCGGTGGTGGCGGCGTGGCGGCGCACCCTTTTAAGAGGGGCGACTGACCGCCGCAAAAAGATTGGAGGATTGTAACACAATATCTGCAATCTGCTTTCCCGGGTATCAGCCGCGGTAGATCACCCGCGTCTTCCCGTTGATCCGGTTGAGATACCTGGCATAGCGCCAGAAGGGGCCGGGGAGCTTCATCATGGTGCCGAGACGGCGCAGCCCGGTGACAGTGCGGGAGCCGGTATCGGAGACGAAGATACAGCGGGACAGGTCGTGTACCCCGCGCTGAAAGCACTCCCTGGCGCGGCCGGTAGTGAGCTTGCTGCTGAAATAAAATGACGGCATCAAAAAGTCGTGGCTGGCGGTGAAGATCCCTTCGTCAACGGCCACCCGATGGAGCGGCGTGCCGGGATAGACCCTGATTCCCATGGTGACGAAGGCGGCATCCTTGCTCCCGATCGCGCCGTCGATGAAGGAGACGGTCTTGGCCAGGCTCGCCTCGTCCTCGCCCGGAGCCCCCACCAGAAAACACCAGAGTGCCCGCATCCGGCTCGCCGAGAAGAGTTCGGCGGCGCGGCGCACGTCGTCCTCTCCGAAGTCTTTCCCCAGGGAGGCAAGGGTCCTTTCGCAGGCGCTCTCCGGGGTCACCACCAGCGATTTCACGCCGCTTCGCTCCATCAGGGCCAACTGCTTTGCGGTGAGCCCCTTCGGAGAAAGAGAGGAGACACGGAAGCGGGCCCTCACCCTCTTCCTCAGTACCTCCTCCAGCACCCCTTCGAGGTATCCCTCCGGCTCGTTGAAGACGCTGTCCACGAATTCGAACTCGCGGGCGCCGGTGTCGCGGATGGAGCGCTCGATCTCCTCCACCACCCGGGAGGGCTCCCGCAGGCGCCAGCTCTCCCCCTCGATCCGGCCGTAGGTGCAGTAAAGGCAGCGCTTGGCGCAGCCGCGCTTACCCTGCACCGGGAGCACCGGTTCCAGCTTCAGGTAGCGGCGGGTGTCGATCCAGCGGTGCAACTGGGGCATGGTATCGATGGTGCCGCAGGAAGGGGTGACCGCGGCCGCATTCGCCTCCGGGCCGCCCGCCTGCCGGCTCCCCTCCTTGAGGCCGCCGCGCGAAACCAGGCCGGGAATCCCTTTTCCCCCACCGTCCCCACCGAAAAAAGCCACCGCCGCCCGCTCCCCCTCCCCCACCACCGCGTGATCGAGGTCGAGGAAGTCGAGGAGCTGCCGGGGCATGATGCTCGCCCCCGCCCCGCCGACCAGGATTCTCGCGCCGCTGCGGCTTTTGAGGAGCGCGGCCACCTCCTTGAGCTCGGGGAGATAGCTCCGGGGGGCCAGGTAGTCGCAGTTATCGAGGTTCCTCACCGACAGGCCGATCCCTTCCGGGTAAAAGACTGCCAGCATCCGCTCGATCGCCTTGAGCGGGTCGGGAGCGAAGCAGAGATCCAGCAGCTTCACGTTGAAACCCGCCTGGTGGAGCGCCTCCGCGACCCAGGCCGCCCCCACCGGCACCGCCGGCTGGGGAGAGAGTTCGCGGTTGGTATTGATGATGAGGATGCGCGCGGTCATAACCTCGCCTATGGTGCCGGGTAAACCTCGATGAATCGGGCCGCGTTGCCGCTTTCATTGGATTAGCAAGAGTGTATCAGAAAGAGAGATCCCCGCTGGACGGCCCTTGGCGGAAGGAAGAAAAAAGATTAGCGGGTGGGGAGAGGTTTTTCCATGAGAGGTGCTGTTGACACCGGAATTAGGGGGGGAGTAGAATGAAGCTAATGGAAGGAAGGACCAAGCTCTTTGAAACAATCCCCATGGTCCCCAAAAGGCCATAGGGGTTGGTAATTGACGTCCACGCGAACCGGAGCCGGCCAAAGTGTAAAAACTGAAGCGGCTACACCCCTCATCCGTTCCAGCGGCCAAACCCGCTGAAATAGGTTCGTGACTCCACCAGTTCGGGTACCTCATCGCACCCTAACGGGCGTCACATACCTGTGCAACGGAGACTCAGGAAGGTCCCAACATGGGCGTCAATTATTTTCCGGGAAAGGCCCGCGGCTTCAGTGCCGGCGGGCCTTTTTCCTTTTCAAAAGGCTGCAGAGCCTTTCGGGACCGTTAGGGGACTCAGGGGGAGAACGCGGTTGCCTATGCCCGCAGCCGGAACTGGCCGACGATCTGGCGGAGATCTTCGGCCATCGAGGCGAGTTGGTGGGCGGCCGCCGCCGCTTCCTGGACCCCGTGGGAGGTCTCGGCGAGGGCGTGGTTGATGTCGTGCATGTTGTGGCTAATCTCCTCGGTGGTCGCCGTCTGTTCCTCGGCTGCGGTCGCCACCTGGTGAATCTGGACCGTCATGTCGTCGACCATGGCAAGGATCTCTTCCAGGGCCCGTCCCGACCCCGCTGCCTGATCGCTCCCCTTGGTCACCTCCTGGACGTCCTGTTCCATGGCGACCACCGCACAGCCGATCTCCCCTTGGATTCCCCGGATCATCGCCCCGATCTCCCTGGTGGCCTTCCCGGTCCGTTCGGCCAGGGCCCGCACCTCGTCGGCCACCACCGCGAAGCCGCGCCCCTGCTCGCCGGCCCGGGCCGCCTCGATGGCGGCATTGAGGGCCAAGAGGTTGGTCTGGTCCGCGATGTCCTCGATGGTGCAGACGATGGCGCCGATCTGCTCCGAGCGCGTCCCGAGCCCCGCCACCCGCTGGGCGCTCTCTTCGACCCGCTGGGCGATGCCGGCCATGAGGGTGATGGTTTCCTCCACCACCTTAGCCCCTTCCGCGGCGGCCTTCGAGGTGCGGCCCGACCCGTCCGCGGCCTTCCCGCAGTTCTGTGCGATATCGCCCGAGGTGGCGGACATCTCGTCCCCCGCGGTGGCGATCGACTCGGCCTGGGCCGCCACCCGGTCGGTTCCCTGCGCCATCTTCCCGGCCGTCTCCTCCAGCCGCGCGGCAGCGGCAGCCAGCCGCTGGGTAGTCTCGGCGGTGCGGGAGATGATGCCATGGAGCTTCTCCATGAAGTGGTTCATCCACCCGGCGACCTCCCCGATCTCGTCGGACGAGTTCACCTCGAGCCGCTTGGTGAGATCCCCCTCCCCCTGGGCGATATCCTCGATCATCTCGCACATCCTTCCCAAAGGCCGCAGAAGCCCCTTCACCAGCACCAGCATGACGAGCGAGAGCACGGCCCCGAGGGCCAGTCCGGTGCCGGCCACGATGTAGGCGAGATGCTGGAAGAGGGCCAGGTACTCGCTCTGCTTTTCCCCCACGTAGAGGGCGCCGATGACGGCACCGGAGCGGTCCACGATGGGGTCGTAGGCGGTGAAGTAGGGAACTCCCAGGATCTCGGCCGCCCCGCGGAACGGTTTCCCCTCCTTGAGGACCGTGTCATAGGCCGCCCCCTGCAGTTTCGTCCCCACCGCGCGGCTTCCGTCCGGCTTCATCACGTTGGTGGAGATACGGGTATCCTGCATGAAGATGGTCGCCGCGCCGCCGAAGAGCTCTTTGATCTTGTCGGGGATCTCGTAGTTGCCGTTGATCACGTACGAGCCGGCCATCAGCTTGCCGTCGGCCACCCTCAGATCGCCCCCCTTGCTCTCTATCAGCAGGTGAAGGGTTCTCATCCTGGCGTCGAGGTCGATCCTGGCCTTGTTGGTGAGTTCCTTTTTGGTCTGGTACAGAGACAGGCAGGAAGTAACGGCTACGGCAAAACAGACGGCAACAATAATGGAGAGAGAAATCTTGGTGGCTATCTTCAATCGCGGGGCTCCTGCAAGGTAGGATAGATCGGTAACAACGGCATCCCGAGAACCGGCTGGAGGCGCGACCTGATTAACGCCAGCCAACGGTTTCGAGATTAAATTGATACCGAGCGACAAAGTACCCAATCGACCCCGGCGCTGATAACTTTAGCGTTTCATTGAAGAAGAATGGCGGGATAGCGTATACGTTGGAAGAGCGGGGAGCGCTGCTATTTCCTCGTTTTCCCCTCTACTTTCCCCACGTGGAGAAGGGGTGCCGAACGAGGCTCACGTTGCGGTACTTCGGGTCGTGGGAGACCTCTTCGCCGGCCCAAGGGGGCAGCTCGACCTGCTGATCCTCGCTCTCGAGTTCGACCTCGGCCACGATCAGGCCAGCGTTGTCGGCCAAAAACTCGTCCACTTCCCATTGGATCCCGGCGTAGGTGACGTGGTAGCGGTTCTTCTCGACCTGCGGCGACGGGCAGAGGTTGTCCAGCATCTCGGCGGCATCCTCCGGCGGGATCGGATACTCGTACTCGTCCCGGCTCACCCCCTGGGTTTTCCCCTTGATGGTGAGAAAGGCCTTCTCCCCCTGCAGGCGCACCCGCACGGTGCATTCCGGCCCGGAAGAGAGATACCCCTGGCGGGTGTGGATGGCCGCAGCCCCCTCTCTCCACTCATCGCCGGTGACCAGGAATTTACGTTCGATCTCTTTCGCCATCTCGCACTCCTTCCGAATTGCGTACCGCGCCGCGAGCCTATTCGCCGCGGGCGTTTCACGCCGGTTCTGGTACAATCATCCCCATGAATTCCACACCTATCGCCTGTCACCTCTCCGAATCGGAGACCCTCCGCTACCGGAAGTACGGAAACGGCCCAGAGCGCCTGGTCCTTTTGCACGGGCTCGCTTCCCGGTCCGCCTGCTGGAAGGACCTGGTGCCGCTCTTTCCCGCCGGCCGCTACACCCTGTACCTCGTGGACCTCCTGGGATCGGGAGATTCGTCCAAGCCGAAAAACGGCGACTACTCCATGCGGGGGCACAGCCGGAGGCTGATCGCTTTCCTGGAAAAGGAGGAGCTCGCCGGGGCAACCGTGGTGGGACATTCGCTGGGGGGGGCGGTGACGCTGATGGCCGCGGTCGAGCTCCAACTGGCCGGCAAGGAGGCGCTGGTCTCCTCCCTGGTGATCATGGCCGGGCCGGGCTACCTCCAGCAGCTGCCGCTCATCGCCGAGCTGTTCGCCTACCCGCTGGTGGGACGGCTTTTCGTGGCTCTGTACGCCCCGGATATCTGGATCAAGGTGGGACTGAAGGCGGCCTACCACGACCATAGCCTGGTGGACCGGGAACACATCAAGAGGTACGCCCCCTGCTACCGGGACCGGGCGGCCAAGCGGGCCCTGGTGGAGACCTGCCGTTCGCTGGTGCCGGACGACGCGGAAGAGCTCGCCTCCCACTTCGGCGGCCTGAGGCTCCCGGTGCTTCTTCTGTGGGGGAGGGAGGACCGCATCGTTCCCCTTTCCCAGGGGACCCGGCTCAACGCCGTCATCCCCGGCTCACAGCTGGAGATCATCGAGCAGTGCGGCCACAACCCGCAGGAAGAGAAGCCGCGGGAAACCTTCGGCATCATCGACCGGTTTGTAACGGCCATAAACCTCACGTCAAATGAACGAGAACGCGGATGACGCGGATGTAGCGGATAAACGTGGATCAATCAAAGGCTTGAGAGTTTAAAATCAAAGTCTTTGAGCTTCATCCGCGTATCCGTTGAATCCGCGTCATCCGCGTTCCAAGACTCTACTCATCCCCACCCAAAAGCATCTGCAGGTTCCGGGACTTTACTCGTCCCCACCCAAAAGCAGCCGCTTGGCGAGCGGGACGACGGTCTGCAGGGGGCGGAGCCGGGTACGCTCCTTTTCCTTGCCGCAGGCGAAGAGGTACTGGGGGGGGGAAAGGCCGGGGCCCTGCAAGGCCCCGTGGGCGGGTGCGAAGAGGACAACGAGGGCTCCGGCACGCTGCCAGCCGAGCGGGGTGATCGAGTCCTCCTCGCGGTTCCCCTCGCCGTCCACCCCGTAGGGAGGACCCTCTCCGGCCGGCTTCTCCGCGTGCCTGATCAACATGATGCGGGGCGAGGTGGCGCCGGCTCCCTTGCGCTCCCCGTTGCCAACGTAGCGGGCGAACCGTTCGTCCAGCTCAGGCGCAGCCTTCATAGCAGCCTCCTGGAGTGGGGGGCGTCGCTATTTTTCCCCGTAGCGGATCACCGTGGCCTTCTCCAGGGTGATCATCCCTCCCTTCATCATCTCGTCGATTTTCGGCATTACCTGGTCGATCTTTTCCTGGGTATCGACCGCCTCCACGATGAGCGGAAGGTCGGCGGAGAGATCGAGCAGCTTCTGCGTGTGGTAGGCCCGGTGTCCGCCGAAACCGCAGACGGCCCTGATCACCGTGGCCCCGGCGAACCCTTCCGCCAGGAAAAGCTCCATCAGCGCCTCGTAGAGCGGCTTTCTCTCGAAGCGGTCCTCCTCGCCGATGAAGATCCTCATCAGCACCTTTTCCCCTACCTGTTTCAAAGGCTCCTCCTTCACATCGACCGGATGGTGACGATCCCCAGCCAGGTGCATAACAGGCAGAGGATCACGCTCCCCAACACGTTGCCGAAGGCTACCGCGAACTGGCCGTCCTCGAGGAGCTTGAAGGTCTCGTAGCTGAAGGTGGAGAAGGTGGTGAGCCCCCCCATGAAGCCGACGGTGAGCCCGATCCTCAGGGTGTCGGAGATCGCCGTGCTGCGCATCCCGAGCTCCATCACCACACCGATCAGGTAGGCTCCGATCACGTTGACGGCCAGTGTCCCGTAGGGAAAGGCCCTCCCCAGCATGGAATAGACCCAGCCGGAAAGGTAGTAACGGGTGAGCCCCCCGCCAGCACAGAAAACCCCGATGATCGCCGCTATCTTCATCCTTCTGCCACTCCTTGACGCTCCTTGGACTGCTGGCGGCAAGCTAGCATCGGGAGTGTGAGCGGGTCAATGAAAAAGTAGGCTAGCGGTGCTTTATGAAAGTCCCTTCCTGGTACTCGCGGAAGGCGACCTCCAGCTCCTCTTGGGTGTTCATCACGATCGGCCCGTACCAGGCGACCGGCTCCCCGATCGGCTTGCCGGAGATCAGCAGGAAACGGACCGGGCTTCCCTGGGTGGAGACCGCCACCGCATCCCCGTCCTCGTACAGGACGAGGTTCTCGCTCCCGCACTCGCAGCTCCGCTCGAGGTCGAAGTAGTTGTTCCCCACCATCTCGTGGGCATAGGGGTTGCGGTCGAGGTCGAAGTAGCCGTGGCCGTCGATGACGTAGGCGAAGGCGGTGTAGCCGCGCCGGATGGCGTGGGTGAAGGTGGTCTGCTCGGGGAGGGTGACGTCGAGATACTCGGGATCGACCACCACGTCCCGGATCGGGCCCCGCACGCCGCCGATCTGGCCGGCGATCACCTTGACCCGGGCGTCCTTCAGGCGGGCCTCGGGGATCTCGTCGGCGGTCAGGCCGCGGTAACGGGGATCCATCATCTTGTGGGAGGCGGGGAGGTTCGCCCAGAGCTGGAATCCGTACATCCTTCCCTCGTCGTCCCCCTTGGGCATCTCCTGGTGGATGATGCCGCTGCCGGCCGTCATCCACTGCAGGTCTCCCGGGCCGATCACCCCGCGGTTGCCCATGCTGTCACCATGCTCCACCCGGCCGTCCAGCACGTAGGTGATGGTCTCGATGCCGCGGTGGGGGTGCCAGGGAAACCCCTTCAGGTAATGCTCGGGGGTATCGGAGCGGAAGTCGTCGAGCAGGAGGAAGGGGTCGAGGTTGGGAACCTGGTTATTGCCGAAGGCGCGTTTGAGATGGACGCCGGCGCCTTCCAGGGTCGGTTTGCTCTTCCAGACTTTGCGGATCTTGCGGATGGAACCGGTATCGGAACTCATGTGAACCTCCTGGCACGGTAATGGCAAAAACATTCTAATGGCCCACCCATCGATGTCAACTGCACTGCCCTGCCAGGAAAAAAAGAGGGGGCCGGCTAAACCGGCCCCCCCGTACATCGCTTGCTACACTCCCTCCGGTCAGAACCTTTCGAAATGGCTGTCCATATCCTCGCCGTTCATGGCCAGCATGGCACCCTTGACATGCTCCTCGGCCTTCGTCAACTGGTGGGGAGCCACCCGGGCGACCGGTTTGGTCTGGACCTTTTTCTGGGGGAGCGGCTTCTTGGCCTGGGCACTCTCCTTCACCTTGAAGAAGGAGATGGTGGACTGGAGTTGCTCGGCCTGGCTGGAGAGCTCCTCGGCGGTGGAGGACATCTCCTCGGCGGCGCCGGCATTCTGCTGGATGACCTGGTCGAGCTGCTGGATGGCGCGGTTGATCTGGCCGGCGCCGGTGTCCTGCTCGCGGGAGGCGGCGCTGATCTCCTGCACCAGCTCCGCGGTCTTCTGGATGTCCGGCACGATCTGGGTGAGCATCGCCCCGGCCTGCTCGGCCACGTCCACGCTGGAGACCGAGAGCTTGCTGATCTCACCGGCCGCCGCCTGGCTCCTCTCGGCCAGTTTTCTCACCTCGGAGGCCACCACCGCGAATCCCTTGCCGTGCTCGCCTGCCCGGGCCGCCTCGATGGCGGCATTGAGGGCCAGCATGTTGGTCTGGCGGGCGATCTCTTCGATGATGTTGATCTTGCCGGCGATCTCCCGCATGGCGGAAACCGTCTGGGCCACCGCCTTGCCCCCTTCCAGCGCATCCTGAGCGCTTTTCACGGCGATCTTCTCGGTCTGCAGCGCGTTGTCGGCGTTTTGCCTGATGTTGGAGCTCATCTCCTCCATCGACGAGGATGCCTCCTCGGCCGCCGCGGCCTGCTCGGTGGCTCCCTGCGACATGTTTTCCGACCCGGAGCTCATCTCCATGGCCCCGGCCGCGACGTTGTCGGCCGCCGCCTTGACCTCGGCCACCACGGTGGAAAGCTGGGACACCATGGCCCCCAGGGCCCTCATCAGCTCGTCCTTTTCGGAGCGCTCCCTGATGTTCACGAGGAGGTTACCGGAGGCGATCTCCTTGGCGGAGGCGGTGATGGACTGCATGGCCTCGATCAGCACGTTGAGGTTGTTCTTGATGATGTTGTACTGCCCCTTGTACTCCGCCGTGATGGGAGCGGGAATGTCCCCCTTGCTGATGCTGTCGACGTAGTTGGCGGTGACCATGAGCGGGTTGACGATGTTGGTGACCGTCTCGTTCACCCCCACCACCAGCTTGTTCCACCCTCCCACGAAGAGGGAGGCGTCGGCCCGCTTGTCGAGCTCGCCGTTGGCGGCTCCCTGGATCAGGATGTCGGTCTGCGCCAGCAGGTCGTTCATCATCTTGACCATGTTGTTGAGGTTGTTCTTGATGACGTTGTACTCGCCCTTGTAGTCGGTGGTGATGGCCGGCGGGATGACCCCCTTGGCCACCTGGTCCACGTAATCCGCCGTCACCCTCATCGGATTGACGATGTTGGCCACCGTGTCGTTCACCCCCGCCACCAGCTTGTTCCACCCCCCCACGAAGAGTGAGGCGTCGGCCCGCTTGTCGAGCTCGCCGTTGGCGGCCCCCTGGATGAGGACGTCGGTCTGCGCCAAAAGGTCGTTCATCATCTTGACCATGTTGTTGAGGTTGTTCTTGATGACGTTGAAATCCCCGTTGTAGTTGTCGGCGATCTGCGGCGGGATGATCCCGTTGGAGATCTTGTCGACGTAGTCGGCGGCCACGTTGAGGGGATCGATGACCGCGTCGAGGGTCTCGTTGACCCCGGCCACGATCTTCTGGAAATCACCCTTGTGCTTCGAGGCGTCCGCTCGGGTGGCGAGCTTCCCTTGCACGGCGGCCTCGGAAAGCATGTTGGCGTCGGCCACCAGGGCCTTGATACGGCCGGTCATCTCCTGCAAAGCCGACAGCAGCTGCCCCGCCTCGTCGTTGCTATCGATGGTGATCTCGCTGGAGAGATCCCCTTCCGAGACCTTCCTGGCCACCCCGAGCGCCCTGGTGATGGGAAGAGTGATGGCGCGGTCCAGCAGGTAGGCGATGATCATGGCGAGGATGACGGCTACCAGCCCACCGCCGATCATGACCACCTTGGTGGTGGATCTGCGCGAATCGGCCGCCTTCATCCGCACGCCCAGAAGGGAGGTCTCGTCCTTGGACATCTCCGACAGGACCGCACGCATGGCGTCCATCTGCTTCTTGCCCTTGGCTTCCTGGACGCTTCTCACCACCTGGTCCATCGAGGCCCTTCCCGCCACCACCTGCTTCCTCAAGGCGACGGTCGGCTCCACCTCGACCTGTATCCACTGGTCTTTCATGGCCAGCAGCTGGGAGAGGCGTTCCTGCTGGCGCGGGTTGTCCGCGGTCAGCTTCTTGGCATCCTCGAAGTCCTTGGCGAAGGCGGCCTTACCCTGGTTGAGTGGCTCCAGGAATTTATCGTCCCCCGAAAGTGCATAGCCGCGGGTCCCGGTCTCCATGTTGATGAGCGAGGTGAGCATGTTGCCTACGTGGTCAAGTACCTCGTAGGTGTGTACGTTCATCTGGTTGGCGGTACCGAGCGCGCTGAAGTTTAAGTATGCGACGGTGACCAGCACCAGCACGATGGCGACCACGGCGAGGAAGCCTGCGTATAGTTTTCTGCCTATAGCTACGTTAGCGAGCCATTTCATGGGGCACGTCTCCTGTAGTGAAAAAGTGGGCGATTCTGGATCTGCCTTGGGAACAGCTGTCCGTCGGGGCCCTGGGCGAAGAATCCGCGCCAGGAAGATTCTGTGTCGTTCTCGGTGACGAGATTCCCACCGCGGGCGAGCGTCTAGGGTAACGTCCGCAGACTTCCCCCTTTTGCTGTCAGGGAAGTGGAGCCGCACGTTCTCCCGGACCATGAGGCGGTAACCGCCCCCGGTGGGGTTATGGGCGTGAGGGGGTGTCCGTGGCCAAGATACGCTTCTCCCAGCCGTGGAGCGCCCCCCGGCGTCCCAAACCTTGGTCCTGCTTCGGCCGGTGGCGTGCGGGAGCTAGATGCCGGCCTCCCATTGCTGGGACGGCTGAACCCGCATGAAGCTTAACGCCACCGGTCTACCGTTATTGGCAGTCCATTCAGGCGGCCTGCTGGCTCGCCTGGGCAGCCACCGCCACCTCTTCGCCGGCGAAGACGCGGTCGATGTCCAGGATGATGATGAACTGCTGGTCGTGCTTGGCCATGCCGAAGATGAACTCGGTGTTCAGCTTCGAACCGATGCGAGGGGGAGGCTCGATCTGCTCCGGCGCCATGTCGATCACTTCCTGCACGGCATCCGCCAGCACTCCCATGACCAGGAGGTCGTCCTCAAGCTTCATCTCGACCACGATGACGCAACTGTCAACGGTCTTCACGGTCTCGGTCATCCCGAACTTGGTACGGAGATCCATGACCGGCACCACGCTGCCACGGAGGTTGATCACGCCTCTCATGAAAGGGGGGGTCTGGGGTACTTTGGTGACGACGGTAAAGTCGAGGATCTCTCGCACTTTGCCGACATCGAGCGCAAAGGTCTCTTCACCAAGTCTGAAGGTCAGGTACTGGGCACTCTCGTTAATCGCTGCAACTGACATCTGAGAACCTCCTTATGACTCGAAGCGCTGGACGAGTGGCATGGAATCTATTTCGCCCCCCGTCGTCAGCTAGAACTACCTCTTGATTCTGCTCTTCGGCCTGTGTGGCCCGGCCAATATCAGGATTTTCCCTAAGCCATAGGGAATTTTCCTGTATACGCCTCAGCAAGGACCGGATAGAAACTGCATGAGGCAGGATTGCGGGGATTGCGGGGATTGCGGGGATTGCGGGGATTGCGGGGATTGCGGGGATTGCGGGGATTGCGGGGATTGCGGGGATTGCGGGGAGTCGGGAGCCGGGAGCCGGGAGCCGGGAGCCGGGGAGCCGGGGAGCAGCGGGAGCAGCGGGGGCAGCGGGAAACCGGTCGGGGGGAGCCAGGGAAAGGTGGGGGACGCGAACCGGGAAGCATGGCGGGCAGGGAGATCGAGATAGCCGCGGCAGTGCAAACCCGGGACGCCCTGCGGACGGCTAACTGGCGAGCAGCCCCTCGCGAAGTGCATAGCGGGTGAGGTCGGCGATGTTGTTAAGCCCGAGCTTTTTCATGATATGCGCACGGTGGGACTCCACCGTTTTAGCGCTGATATCGAGGATGGTGGCGATCTCCTTCGATTTCCGCCCGGAGGCCAGCAGCACCAGGACCTCCCGCTCCCGCTCGGTCAGGAGCGGTTCCAGGGTCACTTCGCCGCCGTTAGGCTGCCGCTGCCCAATTGCCCCCAACTCCGGCGAAATGTACCTTCCTCCGGCCGCCACGGTCTTGATTGCTTTGATCAGCTCGGCCGCAGGCGCGCTCTTCAGCACGAACCCGCGCGCTCCCGCCCGCAAGGACTCCTCCAGGATCCGCCTCTCGTTATGCATGGAGACCATCAGAACCTTGACGCCGGGAGAGCCGCTGGCGAGGCAGAGGGTGGCATCGATGCCGTTCATCCCCTCCATGCCGACGTCCATGACAACCACATCGGGTACCACGTCACGGGCCATCCGCACCGCCTCAACCCCGTCCCCCGCCTGGCCGGCCACTTCCAGCTCGTCACAGCGCTCAAGGATGGAGCAGAGACATTCCCTCACGATGGCATGGTCGTCGACGACCATGATGCGAATTTTCATAGCGTCCTCAGCCGTCGAGACGGACTATCCCCGCCCGCACGGCATACCTGGTGAGATCGGCGATCGAATTGAGCTTCAGCTTCTTCATGATCTGCTGGCGGTGATTGTCCACCGTCTTGGCGGTCAACTGCAGCTGGAAGGCGATCCCCTTGGCGTTCTCCCCCCGGGCGATCAGGGAAAGAATCTCCTGCTCCCGGGGGGAGAGGGAGTTCTCCATCCGTGGAGCCGCTTCCTTCACGAGCTCGAGGTACCCGTCGATGACCAGGGAAAGGATCTCCGGGCAAAGATAGTGGTGACCGGCCGCCAGGGTCCGTACCGCCTCCACCAGCATCTCCGAGGTGTGGTCCTTGAGGAGGTATCCCCGCGCCCCGGCCTGGAGAGCCTTGGTTACCTGGAGCCGGTCCTCGTACATGGTCATCATGAGAATCCGGGTCTGCGGGTGAAGGGCCAGTATCTCCCGGGTGGCGTCGATCCCGTCCATGACCGGCATGTTGACATCCATCACCACCACCTCCGGCCGGAGTTCGCCGGCCAGCTGGACTCCCCGCTTCCCGTTGTCCGCTTCACCCACCACCGAAATATCGGGGTACTTCCCGAGCAGGTACCTGATCCCCTGCCGCACGATGGCGTGGTCGTCCACCACCAGCACCTTGATTACCCTAGCATCTTCAACGCTGTACGCCATAGTTACCCCTGGCTCCTCGCGGTTTTCATGTAGGCGACGGCCCCTCATCATTAATATTAACGTTGTTGACGGTGATTGGGGGGGTGGCTAAGATTATCATGGTCCAATGAGAAGGCAAAATTTTTCGCTTCATCCGCGCCGGTAATGAACCAGCGGAGACGGAGCGTCTAAGCAGCCGCCTGGCGCGGCGTACTTACCAGAGGAAACGCCATGGAACATCTAATGGAAGAGGCTTTCCGTTTCGCGCTGCACACCGAGCTTACCAGTTACCGCGGTCTGCGCAACGCGGCGCTCATGCACCCGGACAATTACGCAAGAGAGCTGTTGCGCGAGCTCTCCGCCCAGCAATGGGAGATCGTCGAAGAGATCGCCAGACGCTGCCCGGAGAAGATAGCGAGCCGCCTGATGCCCGCCGACGACCTGCAACTCCCCGCTCCCCTCCCCTACCCGCGGGAGGCATCCAGCCGGACGCTGTACCGCCAGTTGCGGGCGGCCCTGGTCGACAAGCAGTGCAGCGCCGAGAAGTACACCATCTTCGCCGCCTCCTTCCGGGACCCCGAGATCTGCGGCATCTTCCAGCTGGCTCTCAACGGGTCGCAACGGCTTTTGGTGCGGCTCCTCGACGCCTACCGCCAAGCGGACGATACCCTCCACCCTCTCATGCCGAGCATGCGCAGAAAACGGACCCATCTGCGGTCGATGGCTCCCCCCTCCCCCAACCCGCACACCGAACTGTTCATCTCCCTGCTGGATTCCGGACGCCGTTCGCTTTCCTGAGATCAGCTGCCGAAAAGGGAACGTGCCGCTTCCCGGCGCTCCACCAGTGCCGGCGAATCGTTTTGGACGCTGTTGACCAGCGGCGAGGCCTCCCACTGCTGCATGAGCCCGGGCTGCGGCTCCCCGGTCCCGGGACCAGGAGGGGATCAGCCCCCACTGCAAAAGGGCGAGGCTCCGCGTACCCGACAGATCCACCCGGACCACCGCCACCGGCTGGGTGGGGGCGATATTGAAGCGGGAGAGGGGCGGGCAAAGCGCGCCCAGGTTGAAGAGTTCGGCCAAAACCTCGGGGGGAAGATCGAGGGTGAAGCGTCCGCACATACACCGGCTCCGGAGGAAACGGCTCTACTTGAGGACGTGGCTCGCCAACATCTTCTGAACCTCGTAGACGTTGACGTCCTTGGTGAACTTTTTCTCGATCGGGATGGTCTCGGTCCCGACCCAGATCTTAAGCTCGGCATCCAGGTCGAATGCCGAACCGGTGACCACGCTGAACTTCATGATCTTGCCGTAGGGGATGGATAGATACTCGATCTGCTTCCCGGACAACCCTTTGACCTCCACCATGATGAGTCTTTTGTTGGTGAAGAGGAAGGTATCCCTAAAGACGGTGAAGCCTACTTCAATGATCTCCCCGTCGGAGAGGAGAGCTCCGTAATTGGCGTGATACTTTTTGGCCTCCGGAGACCCTGCGCTCTTCGCCCCACCAGTGAACATTCCCATGACCGTCCCCCGCATCTTTTAATTATCGGTTGATAGGCACGCTTCTTATCGGTAGCCGGGGCGAAAACTGTAGGGATTTACCGCTCACTGGCCGGAGAATCCGTACTTCTCCAGCACCTTCTTGGCCTCGGCCCCCTTGAGGAAGGAGAGGAAGGCGGCCGCCTCGGGATTACGGGCACCGGTGACGGTGAGGGCGAGGGGATAGACGATCCGGTCGTGGAGGTTGGCGGGTACGGTGAAAAGGATACGGGCTTTCTTCGCCTGCAGCGCATCGGTGCGGTAGACGAAGCCGCCATCCACCTCGCCCCGGTCGGCGTACATCAGGCACTCCCGCACGTCCTTGGTCATCACCAGTTTCTTCTCAACCTGCTTCGCGACCCCGGCCCTGGTGAGGGCCTCCATGGCGTACTCGCCCGCCGGCACGCTCTTCGGGCTCCCGATGGCGATCCGCTCCAGCTTGACGAGATCGCGCAGCGACGACGCCTTCCCGGAAGTCCCGGCGAAGACGAGCGTGTTGTGGGTGAAGATCCCGATACTCCCGGCATCTACCAGCTTCTTCCCCTTGAGATACTCCATCCACTCGACGTTGGCCGAGATGAAGATGTCGCCGGGGGCACCGCTCTCTATCTGGCGGGCCAACTGGCCGGAGCCGCCGTAGTTCTTCAAAAACCGCACGTCGGGATGCCTTTTGGCAAAGCGGTCGCAGAGGTCGTTGACCACCTCCTTAAGACTCGCCGCTACCGAAAGGTTCACCTCTGCCGCCATGGCCGGCGAAGCGGCCAATAACGCCAACAGCACCATCACCACTATTTTCCTCATAATCCGTCTCCTCCCGTTTCATCGGCGCCCGGCCAGGCGTTGTCCCGGGCACCGCCGTATTGCAAACGTTCGTCCCGCCGCATCGCCGTCAGCGCGGCCCGCGGTTCCATCTCCTCAGCCCCAGCCTCAGCCGTTATGGCGAAAATACCATAACGCCCAGCCGGAAAAAAGGGGTGGCAGCAAGCGCCACCCCTTCGCGAACTCAGCTCACCCCGATGATGACCGAGCTCGCCTTGAAAAGGGCGCAGGCATGGTCGCCCGGCTTAAGATCCAGCCGTTCGGCGCTGCCGTGGGTTATTACCGCGCTCACCGTATTCCCCCCTCCGATCTCGACGTCGATCTCGCTGCTGACCGGCCCCTGGATCACCTTGGCGACGGTGCCGCAGAAAACGTTGCGGGCGCTGACCTTGGCGTTGTGCAGATCGGTCCCGATGATGACCGAGCTCGCCTTGATGATGGCGTAGGCCTCGGTCCCGGCGGCAAGGCCGAGGTTCTCCACGGCGCCGTTGGTAATGACCGCCACCAGCGGGACCCCTCCTTTTAGCGTCAGGGTGACCTCCGAGTTGACCGCTCCCTTGGTGATGCCGGTGACCGTTCCTGCAAAACTGTTGCGTGCGCTGACCTTCATGCTCATCCTCCTTATGAATCGGAGCAGGTCTTCGGTATCGCCGAGCCTGCTGCCGAGGTTGCCGAGAAGCCGCTGGAGCTCCTCCTGGATCACGCGGTACTGTCCCAGGATCCGTTTTCCTTCCGGGGTGAGGCTGGTCCCTCCTCCCCCTTTGCCCCCGGTCAGCCGGTCCACCAGCGGCAGGTGGGACATATTATTAATGGTACGCACCATGTCCCAGGCGGTCTTATAGCTCAACCCGCTGGCCTTGGCGGCCTTGGCGATGGAGCCGAGCTGGTCGATCCTCTCCAGGAGCTCGATCCGCTCGCCTCCCAGAAATCTCTGCTCGGCCAGGTTGAACCAGAGATGGCCGGAGACTTCCATCTTGTCGTCTCTATTTTTCATCGAGCAGATCCCTCTCCCGGTGGTCCCATATCTTCGCCAGATAGAATAGCAAACAGACTCCGGCTGTAAAGTTACACAAGGCGTGCCAAGCCCCCGTTGGCACTCGACTGGCCATAAAAGCGGCGGCAAATCGGGGACCCGTGGGCGAGCGTTATGGAGCGTGTTCCATATCGCCTGCCGCTCTTTACGGCAGCTGCCGATAAAACCGGCAACCGGAAGCCTGAGGCACAAAGGACACCGCCACTTCTCCCGGGGCGGAGTGGGAAAAAACCTGAGTTGACGAACGGGAGAACAGGAGATACCGTCTCAAGACGATATTTTCCCCGCACCTAGCAAGCCCGGCCGGCACCGGGCTTTTCAATGCGCCACACAGGAGGAAGCACGACATGCCGATTATCATCTGGAACGACAGCCTGCAGGTAGGGATCGACGAGGTCGACCTGCACCACCGCCGTCTGGTCGAACTGCTCAACAAGACCTACGATGCGGTGCTGGCCCGTGAAAACGACAGCCAGGTGGGAGAATGGCTGGACCAGCTGGTCGATTACGCCACCTACCACTTCAATACCGAAGAGATCATCATGAGTAACGCCCACTACCCGGACCTGGTGGCCCACCTTGCCGAACACCAGAAGTTCATCACCCGCATCGTCGAGATCCAGCGGGACCACCAAAGCGGGAAGACCCACCTGTCGCTTGAGCTCATGACCTTCCTTAAGGACTGGCTGTTCGACCACATCATGAAGACCGACGCAGCCTACGGCAAGTTCGTCGCCGACACGAAGAAAGTTTCCGGAGTTTCCATCGACCTCTGATCCCCCCATGGTCCGGTAACAGAAGAGAAAGGGTGAGGTGCCGCGGCATCCCACCTTTTTTTTGCCTGAGCCCCCTCCCGGCACGGATCCTGTTCAAGTTTTGAACACAGAAAGCGGTTCACCCCCTTCGTTGAATTTATAAAAATCAGCTACTTAGCCTTGACAAGAGTTGGCCGGGGAATTGCTGTCATCCCTGACACATTTTGACAATGCTACTCGCCCCGGACGGGGAACGGGTAAAGACGCGAGGTGACCGATGGTACACGTTCGGCGCGGAGGGTACGGGATCAGGAAAGCCGGGTGGGTGGCACTTGTGGTGGGGGTGGCCTTTCTCTACGGCTGCGGCGGAAGCGGAGGACTTTCCGGCGGCAATCAGGTCAACCAGTCACCCTCCTCCCGGGACAAACTCTCGGGGGTGATCAGCGACCGAAACGGCGTCCCCATTGCCGGGGTGACGGTGACGCTCTACTACAACAACAGCAACACGGCGGCGGCCGCCACCACCGATTCCAGCGGCGCATACTCGTTCACGGATCTCTACAACAACCAGTATTCCGACTACGCCGTCTACGCCGAGAAGAGCGGGTTCGCCTTCTATCCCTCGGTCACC
Source organism: Geomonas sp. Red32 (assembly GCF_023652955.1). Taxonomy (GTDB): domain Bacteria; phylum Desulfobacterota; class Desulfuromonadia; order Geobacterales; family Geobacteraceae; genus Geomonas. The sequence continues at coordinate 233,990 of NZ_JAKLOY010000004.1, forward strand.
GATCCCGCCGGCAAGGTAATGAGGGAAGACTTCAACGGCAACTACCGCACCGTGATCCGGTTCCTCACCATGCCGTCCCACGACGTGACCGGGGCCAACTTCACCGCCTTCCGGCCGGGTGACCGGCTGGCGAGCCTCCCTTCCACGGGGGAAGCTACCAGCTACGCAGCCGGGGATGACTATTCCGTACGAGCAGGTGTCACTTGGCCGGCCACCCGGTTCACCGACCACCAGGACGGCACGGTGACCGATAACCTCACCGGGCTCGTCTGGCTGAAAAATGCCGGCTGCTTCCCGCCGGCCGGCTGGAGCACCGGCCTCGCCAACGCCAACCAACTCGCCAGCGGCCAGTGCGGGTTGACCGACGGCTCGCTTCCCGGGCAGTGGCGGATGCCGAACGTGAACGAGTTGGAAAGCCTGGTTGACGTCTCCCAGGCCGCCCCCTCTCTCCCGGCGGGGGCCCCTTTCAGCAATGTCGCCCAGGGGAACGCGTACTGGTCCTCGACCACCTACATGGCCGGGATCGCCAATGCGCTGGCGATCCGCTTCACCGACGGCAGGTGGATCAACGGGCAGGACGCCGGGGACGGGAGCTTCTCCAACACCAAGAGCAGCTCCTCCAACTCCGTCTGGGCAGTGAAATCGGGAGGAACCGGCACCGTTAAGCTGCTCGCCACCGGGCTCTTCTCAGGCCAGGGGGGCGGTTCGGGGATATCCTTCGGGGCAGGCGACGATCCGGCCCTGCAACTGGGAACCCCTCTCACCTCGCCCCGCTTCGTCGACAACGGGAACGGGACCCTCTCCGACACGGTCACCGGCCTCACCTGGCTGAAAAAAGCCGACTGCATCTCCGGGAACTGGTCCGACTCGCTCACCGCCGTCAACGCCCTGTCGACCGGCCAGTGCGGCCTCACCGACGGCTCTTCCCCCGGCGAATGGCGGATGCCGAACCGCAACGAGATGCTGAGCCTGGCCGACCGGGCCCCCACCTTCCCGATCGCCAACTACTACAATGGGATTCCCGGCCCCGACGGCGTCACGGTCACCTTTACTCCGGTTTTCCAGAGCTTCAAGGTCTTCACCTACTACTGGACCTCGACCAGCTACCAGCCAGACTCCGGGGAGGCCTGGAGCGTGTACAGCTGCGACTTCGGCGTCTACAACCACGCCAAATCCGCCATAGGCTACGCCCTCGCCGTCCGGTGACGCTTTCATCCCTTCCGAACGCAAAAAGGGTTACGGACCGGAGCCGTAACCCTTTTCTTTTGCTGCCGCCGCATTGCCCGGACGATCACACCCCGGCGAGGGCGAGGTTCCAGAGGTAGAGCGTTACGAAGGAAAGCGGGATGCCCACCCCGACCAGCATGCCGACCAGCTGCGGCTTGAGGTCGTGGTCGATGGCGATGATCCCCGCCGAGATCATCGGTGCCATGGCCGACTCGAAGATGGTCACCTGGGTGACGGGCCCCTTGGCGCCGAGGAACAGGACGTACAGAAGGGCGATCATCGCCGGCCCCAGGAGGAGCTTGTAGGAAAGCCCGGCAACGAGGGCCTTGGCTTCGGCGCGGATCCCTCCGAACTGGAGCTGGAAGCCGACCGAGAAAAGGGCCAGCGGGGTGAGGGTGCTCCCGAGCTTCTCCAGCACGCTCACCGTCCAGGACGGAAAAGCCACCGGCCTCAGCAGCAGGGCCAGCACCAGCGCCTGGAACGGGGGAAAGAGGAGGATCTTCCTGGCCATCTGCCGGGGCGATACCGAACCGGACGAGTAGCAGGTGGCGACCAGGATACCCAGCGTCGAGAGGACCATGAAGGAGCCGAGCTGGTCGGCCACGATCCCCACCCCCAGGAACTCCTTCCCGTAGTACGCCTCGATCATCGGCAGTCCTACGAACGAGGTGTTCCCAAGCCCCGCCACCAGGATGAGCGCCCCAACCGTCTCCCGCTCGAGCTTCAGAGCCTTCCCGCTCCCTGCGAACACGATCCAGGCGGCCCCGAAGAGAATCCAGGCCATGGCGGCGGTAAGGGCCAGGGTGGCATCCAGCTTGAGGTTGTGGATGTGCAGTACCGCCAGGGCGGGGAGCGAAATGTGAATGATGAAGCCGTTGAGCGCCGCCGGGGTGGTCGAGGGAAAGCGCCCGTTTCTCCTGAGGCCGATCCCCGCCAGCAGGCAGATTGCGAGAAGAATAATGTTGGCCATGGGTTACCCTTCCCCCGTTCCCTACGGAAGCGCCACCACCACCCGTCCGCGGATCGCTCCCTGCAGGATGGCGTCGATTTTCTCGTCCAGGTTCTCGCGGACAACCTCGGTGGAAAGCTCGGCGAGCCGCTCCGGTTTCCAGGGTCCGGCCAGCCGCTCCCACGCCTTCTGGCGCGTGGCGACGGGGGCGTTGACCGAGTCGATGCCGACCAGGGTCACCCCGCGCAGGATGAAGGGGAAGACATTGACGGGGAGATCGGGTGAGCCGACCAGGCCGCAGCAGGTGACGGTACCGCCGTAGCGGATCGATTTCAGGACCGCCGCCAGGGTCTCCCCGCCTACCACGTCCACCGCCCCCGCCCAGCGCTCCTTCATGAGGGGCCGGTCCCCACCTTCGGTGACCTCCCCGCGGGAAATGACCTGTGCCGCACCGATCGACCGGAGGAACGCCTCATCGGCGCTCTTGCCGGTCGCCGCCACCACCCGGTACCCCGCCCGGGCCAGGATGGAGACCGCGAGGCTCCCTACCCCGCCGGTGGCCCCGGTGACCAGGATGTCGCCGTCGGAGGGTTTCACCCCACCCTGTTCCAGCCTCAGTACCGAAAGGGCGGCGGTGAAGCCGGCGGTGCCGAGCTCCATGCTCTCCTTAAGGGTCAGGCCGCCGGGAAGGCGGACCGCCCAGGAGGAAGGAATCCTTATGTACTCTCCCCAGCCGCCGTCGGTCTCCATCCCCAGGTCGAAACCGGTGACAATCACCCGGTCCCCCGGCGCAAACGCACCGCTGTCGCAGGCCACGACTTCGCCCGCCGCGTCGATCCCGGGGGTGTGCGGGAATTGGCGGGTGACCCCGGGATGGCCGGTGGCGGAAAGGGCATCCTTGTAGTTGAGGGAGGAGTAGCGGACCCGCACCAGGAGATCCCCATTGCCAAGCTCGGCCAGGGTCCGCTCCTTCAGGCTCCTGACGAACCGCTTATCCTCGGTTTTTTCCACCACTACCGCCTTGAACGTGGTCGCTAAGTCCATGTCATCCCTCCTCTTGCACTGTTTCAACGGTTAATGAGACCTATCATGCTGGCCGGGTAGCGATCCCCCGCCGCCGCCCCCTTGGGGATGACGGCGGCGATCTCGGCCAGATCCTCCGCGGAAAGGTGGATGGCCGCCGCCTTCGCGTTCTCCTCCAGGTACTTCACCCGCTTGGTGCCGGGGATGGGAACAACATCCTCTCCCTGCGCCATGACCCAGGCCAGCGCAAGCTGCCCGGCGGTGACCCCTTTCGCGGCCGCCATCCCGGTGACCTTGGCCACCAGCTCCAGGTTCTTCACGAAGTTCTCCCCCTGGAACCGGGGAGAATTGCGGCGGTAGTCGTCGGCGGGGAAGTCGTCGAAGCTCTTCAGCTGACCGGTGAGAAAGCCGCGCCCGAGCGGGCTGTACGGGACGAAGCCGATGCCGAGCTCCCTCAGGGCCGGGAGGATCTCGTCCTCGGGGTCACGGCTCCAGAGGGAGTATTCGGTCTGCAAGGCAGTCACCGGGTGGGTGGCGTGGGCCCGGCGGATGGTGGCCGGTGCGGCCTCGGAGAGCCCGATGAAGCGGACCTTCCCCGCCTGGACCAGCTCCGACATGGCCCCCACGGTATCCTCGATGGGGACCTCGTTGTCGACCCGGTGCTGGTAGTACAGATCGATGTGGTCCACGCCAAGGCGCTTCAAGGAGGCGTCGCAGGCCGAGCGGACATACTCGGGACGGCCGCTGATGCCGGTGATGGGAGCCCAGCCACCGTTAGCGGCAGGCTGGTTGCTTCGCACGATGCCGAATTTGGTGGCAATGACGAAGTCGTTCCGTTTCCCCTTGATGGCCCGGCCGACCAGTTCCTCGTTGGTGAACGGGCCGTACATGTCCGAGGTATCGAGGAAGTTGACCCCGAGATCGAGCGCCCGGTGAATGGTGGCGATCGATTCCTTCTCGTCGCGCACCCCGTAAAAATCCGACATCCCCATGCATCCAAGCCCCTGGCCCGAAACCGTCAGCCCCTGGCTTCCCAATCTGCGCTGCTCCATCACTGCTCCTTTCTCCCTCACGTGGTGAGAATAATTCCGGCGCCTCTGCGCCGTCCGGTAATAACTCCGCTGCCGGTTATTTGGCCACGAAGACTGACGCGTACATGGTGTCGATGAAATCTCTCAGCGGCTGCGGCGATTTCATCACCTTGGCCCGCAGGATCGCCCCTTCCCACCCGGAGAGGAAAAATCCGGCGATGACGGCCGGGTCGCATCGGGGGGTGAGCCCTCCCTGCTGCTGCGCTTCCTTGAGGCAGGCGGCGAAGCGCTCTTTCCAGGAGTGGAAGATCTGGTCGAGCCGCTCGCGGAACCGCTCGTTCTGGTCGGCCAGCTCCTGCCCGAGGTTGCCGATCAGGCACCCTTTGGCGAAGTTGGTGCCGGTCAGGTAGGCGAGCACCTTCTCCAGGTAATTCCGGATCCGGTCGAGCGGCGGGAAAGCCGGGTCGTCCAGAAAGGAAGCGAGGTACTGGTCGTAGCGGACGGCAAACTGGTCGATGATGGCCAGCCCGAAATCTTCCTTGCTCCCGAAGTAGTGATAAAAAGAGCCCTTCGGTACCCCGGCCCGCTTCAGGACGGCATCGATGCCGGTGCCGTTGTATCCCTGCAGGGCGATCATCTCGGTGCCGATGGAGAGGATCTCCGATCTCTTGTCGCTTTTCTTCATGGCGGGGAAAATAGACCGGTCGTCTAGTACTGTCAACTCCTTTTTTTCACCGCCCTTTTCCGGCAGATCTCGACGGATGCGGGGCCCCCTGGCTGTACCTCAAACGCCGCTCCGCCCGGGAAAGGGATTCCCGGTAGCGGCTCCCCTATTTTCCCGGGCGACCATCCCGGCGGCCGCCCCATACCTCAAATGAGGCAGAGTCCCCTCATTTGAGGTTGACTTCCTCCCCTCTCATGGTTGCGGCCACGAGCACAAACCTGTCATTTACGGCACTTACAAATTTTTTGAGAGTTGGCACGAGGTATGCTCTATATGAGATCAAGAAGTCAAACCACTCTCAGGAGATTTACGAAATGAAAAAGATCGTTGCTTCCCTCGTTGCTGCTCTCGCCGCCGTTTCCTTCGCTGGTGTTGTTTTCGCTGCTGATGCCGCTCCGGCTGCTCCGGCCGACGCTGCTGCTCCGGCTGCAGAAAAAGCTCCGGCTAAGAAAGTGAAAAAAGCCAAAAAAGTGAAAAAAGCCAAGAAAGCCAAAAAAGCCGCTAAGAAAGAAGCTGCTCCGGCTGCTCCGGCTGAAGCTCCGGCTGCCCCGGCTGCTAAGTAATCAAGGCCCCACGGCCATGAAAAAAGCCGCACCCGAAAGGTGCGGCTTTTTTTTGTCCATTGCATCCCCGTTAAGAGCGTGCTATTTGAATCCGATGCACAACCTCCTCTTTCGACTCAACGGCCTGACCCGGCGCTGGCGCCAGGTGCTTGATGCCGAGTTCCAGTCCTCGGGACTGACCGACGCCACCTGGCGGCCGCTTCTGCACCTCTCCGTCCTGGGCGACGGCATCCGGCAGAAGGAGCTTGCGGCCTCGCTCGGACTGGAAGGACCGTCGCTGGTCCGCCTGCTGGACACCCTCATCGAGAAGGGGCTGATCGAGCGCAGCGAAGACGGGCAGGACCGGCGGGCCAAGCAGCTCGCCCTGACCGTAAAGGGGCGCGAGCTGGTGGAGACCATCCAGACCACGCTGACCGCCCTGGAGGAGCAGGTGTTCCATCCGTTCAACGAGCAGGAGATCGAGCAGCTGAACGATTTCGTCCGGCGGCTGGAATCGACCGTAAACGAGCTCCGCGACCGGGTAAAGCACTGACCCCTGCTCCGGCGCCGTGGCCCGGCTAGCGCACCCCTGCCACCCTTTCCCTACCGAGCGGCTCGAACGCAGCCATTCCCAACCTTACCCGAACAAACGACCGGCGCAGGCCGTCCCCTAATGCTTGAACAGCAGGTGGATCATGTTGGCGTGCTCGTCCGCCGCCGGCTCGGCCGCCAACAGGCAATAGCAGAAGAACGCGACGGCCAGCGCAATCAGCGCATAGAACCACAAGGTACTGGCAGGCATGGCGATCCCTCCTTCCGGACCGCGAACGCGGTCCGCGTTGCTTTCCTACTTCCCGACGAACCTCAACCACCCGAACGGGTCGGCCACCGCCCCGCTCTGAATTCCTGTCAGGGTATCGTAGAGGCGCTGGGTGACCCGGCCGACTCCGCCGTCCCCCACCGGGATGGTCCGCTCCCGGTAGCCGAGACGGCCGACCGGGGTGATGACCGCCGCCGTCCCGGTTCCGAACGCCTCGGTCACCCGCCCCGCCTCGATGTCGGCCAGGAGCTCGCCGACTTCGATCGGCCTCTCCTCGGCGCGGTACCCGAGCTCCCGGGCCAGGGACAGCACCGAGTCGCGGGTAATCCCCGCCAGGATCGCCCCGGAAAGCGGAGCCGTGACGATGGTATCTCCGTAGGCGAAGAACATGTTCATCGAGCCGACCTCGTCGACGTAGCGGTGCTCCTTGCCGTCCAGCCAAAGCACCTGGTCGAATCCCTGCTCCTTGGCCTTGAGCCCCGCCCGTAGCGAGCTCGCGTAGTTGGCGCCGGTCTTGGCTTCCCCGGTCCCCCCCGCCACCGCGCGCACGTAACGGTCCTCCACCCGGATGCTGGTGGGTGCGAAGCCGTTCCGGTAGTAGGCCCCTACCGGGGAAAGGACGACGTAGAACCAGCAGCGGTCTGCGGGACGGATGCCGAGCGCCGCCTCCACCCCCATGAGCACCGGCCGGATGTAGAGCGAAGTCCCGGGCGCGGTCGGGATCCATTCCCGCTCGAGCTCCACCAGCCGTGCGATCCCCTCAACGAAGAGCTCCTCGGGAACCGGGGGAAGACAGAGCCGGTCGGCGGATTGGTTGAAGCGCCGGGCGTTCATGTCGGGGCGAAAGAGCGCCACCCGGCCGTCCTGCCAGCGGTACGCCTTCAGCCCCTCGAAGATCGCCTGACCGTAGTGGAACACCATCCCGGCGGGATCGATAGAGAAAGGCTGGTACGGCTGGATACGTGCCACCCCCCACCCGCTCTCCTCACGCCATTCCGCGAACAGCATGCGGTCGGTGAACACCTTCCCGAATCCGAGCTCGCTCCCCGCTGCCACCATCGACCTGTCCTTGCCGCCGGTCAACGGCTCGGTCACTATCTGAACCATGCAAACCTCCCTGCTATCCGGCTGCGCGCCGGTAATTATTTCATTTTCGATCACGCCGGGAAATTACTGACGCCCGGAAAGCGCCCGCACTCCGTCCGATCACCGTCCGGTGAGGGGCGGCACGTTCATAAAATAGATAGCATGTTATTTATTCATTTACAATTGGTTTTCCGCTGCCACCGGAGGAAGAGGCGGGAGAAATGAGATTGCGAAAACGCCGCCAGCACGGTATATTGCGCCACGTTTGCCGCCGGGGCGCACTCCGCATATCCACCGGCCGGCAGACCTCGAGAACAACGCAGCAACCGGAGTCCCATGGCACTGACCACTCTTTCCGCCCCGCCCCCGTCGGCATCGGCGGTCATCTCCATCTTCAAACTCTTCCTGCTCCCGGTGGGAGGCGGCATCCCGGCCGGCGTCCTCCTCGCCAAGGCCAACGGGGTGGCGTGGCCGCTGACCTCCCTACTCTACCTCGTTTCCGACCTGGTGCTGGCGGTTGCCTTCGAGCCGCTGTTGAAGCTCATGGTCGCCCTCGGCAGCATCATTCCGCTGGTGAGAAAATTCGCCCTCGCCCTCAAGGCGACCACCGCCCGTAGCGTCGCACACTTCGGCGGCACCACCACCGGGCCACTGGGACTGGTCATGATCGCTTTCGGTGTCGACCCGATGACCGGGCGCGCCTCGGCGCTCGCCGCAGGCCACGGCTTCGTCGCCGGCTGGGCCATCGCCATCGCCGGAGACATGCTCTATTTCGGCGTCATCGCGGTCACCACCTTGCGCCTGAACAGTTACATCCGCGATCCCAACATCACCATGGTCATCGTGCTGGCCGCCATGTTCTTCGTCCCCGTGCTGGTGCGGCGCTTCCGCGGTGCGCCCCAGGCCGCCCAGTAACTCCCTCCGCAAAAACAAAGGGACCGGCCACCACGGCGCGATCCCTTTCTCCATGTATCGAGGCGATCCCGTTCCCGGTCGCCCACTCCCGGCTCCGCTCACCGCCCCGGTTTCATTTCACTACCCGGTTTCATTTCACCACCCGGTCCGATCGCTGCCCCGGTTGGGATGGGATGAACTCACCCGCCCCTCACTTGTCGATGGTCTTGATCCCATGGACCCCGGTCGGCTTGCTCAAGCCCCGGTCGCCGTAGACTATCGTGCAGTTGGTGCTGAAAGGGAAGTACCAGTACCCGGTCTCGCCGATCAATTCCACCGTGTTGATGGATCCCTTGTTGGCGGCGGTAATGATGGATCCGTCCCCCCAAAGAGGGAGGAAATAGAACATGTTGAAGGTGCAGGATTCTCCCTTTTTCATCTGCTGCAGATCGATGAACTTGATGTTCTCCACACCGACCGGGGTGTTGTCCGCATACCGCAGCGTCTTTGCGAGATCCTTTGTCGGTACGCAGCCCGAAACTCCAATGACCACCATCAACAGTGCAGCTAGCTTCTTCATACGTCCTCCTCTGCCACGAAGATGAAGAAACAGATTGCCCAAAGCTCATTCTACTGCTGGCTGAAACGCTTTCAATGGACCACAATTAATTATTGAATTATAAAAAATAAATGAGCCAAGACACGGATCCCTCCCTGAGAGAGACCACGGATCCGCTGTCTCACTCCCGTGGGTGGCAGACACGGTGATGCCAGCAGACTAAAAGTCAGTGGCCAACCCCGGGTACGCGTGGTAGCATTCGCTACAGTAAGATAGAATTTTTTACCGGGTACAACGCTACCGGCGCATTCTATTAAGCGCACGAGGAAGCATCGCAAAAGGAGCCGTTGCCATGAGATATGTACTGAGCGCACTGCTGGTGCTGTCCGTCCTGGTGAAGCCGGTACTGGCCCAGGAATTCGGGAATTGGGCGGTCGACGCCAAATCCGAAAAGTTCCTCTACGCCGCCACGGTCAATGAAAGCGGCGCGTTGCTGGGGCAGTTCTGTTTTGTGGAGGGCGGATCCTGCGTCTGGCTGATCGGCATGGATACCGGCTGCAACAAGGGTGACGAGTATACCGTCCTGGCCAATTCCGATGCCGGCTCGAGCGCGATGCAGGTGCTGTGCGACGGCCAGCTCGACAACGGGATGTACCGGTATGGGTTCAGCGACTTCGAATCGATCGACACGCTCCTGAAGACCGCCACCCGGGTAGGCTTTGCCGTTCCGCTGCAATCCGACCAGTTCAAGGTGTTCCGCTTCAAGCTCGAGGGAGCCAAGCCCGCCATTTCGGTGATGAGGGCCCTGGCCGAGAAGCGGATGAAAAATAGCGAGACCGGCACCAAGGACGACACGATCTAGCCCGCCGCCCCGCCGCCAGCCGCAACTAAAAAAGGGACCACCTTCCACGGGTGGTCCCTTTTCATTTGCGGGCAACGGCTGGATCCCTTGCCGCCTATCCTTCCCAGATATCGACCAGGGTGAGGGCCGCCTGTTGCTGCTCGATGGCTCGCTGCCAGCAGTAGCGGTCGCGCTGAGCCAGGCGGTCGCTGCGGAGATGGTTGATCTTCCTGCGGTGGACGGCGAAATCGCCGTTGGAAAAGTGGATGACCCGGCCGAATTCCCCCCCGACGTCCATCGCGTCCACCGGGATCCGCTCCATCTCCAGGTATTCGGTGATGAAGCGGCAGTTGACCTCCCCCACGCAGAAGAAGTTCCCGCCTGCGCTATCGGGGTTGAGGATGGTGGCGCCGCCGAATACCTTCGCCCGCAGCATCGACCGGGTGGTTCCCTTTGCCATCATGGCGTTGATGAGGAGGTCCATGGCATGGATGCCGTAGCGCCCGGCCTCGGTGATGCTTGGGGGGAGGTCGCGGGAATAGCGGGGGTTGCTGAGCATGAAGTGGTTCATCCCGATGATGCGGCGGACAGGGTCATAGAGACAGGCAGCGATGCACGACCCGAGCAGGGTGGAAATCACCCCGGGACTCGCGGTGGTGTAGTATTCGCCGGGGGAGATCACAACACGCTCCCCTTTCTGGTACTTCTCGATCTTCATCCCGTCTCCCGAGCTGTCCGCCCTGCTAAAGCCACGGCCACCGTAGCTCACCATTTCGTTATCGTCAACTGCAGCGAAAGATTGAGCCGAAAGGCGCCCCAGGGGGAAACGCTTTTTAAAGCCCTTCCAGCGCCGATGTGATCACCCGCGCGCTCTCCCGCAACTTCGCATCCTCCTCGGCGGTCAGCACCGGGGGAAAGGTGGCCAGGATGCCTTCTCCGCCGACCAGTTGCGGGAGCGAAAAGGTGACGTTCGGCCCTCCCCACGCTTCGGGGATCAGCGAAGAAACCGACAGGATGGCCCGCTGGTTGTGCAGGATCACCTCGATGAGGCGGGCCAGCGCGCTCCCCACCCCGTAGTAGGTCGCCCCCTTCCCCTCGATGATGGAGTAAGCCGCCCGGCGGACCTCGTTGTCGATCCGGCGGCGCTCCTCCGCCCCCAGGCTGACCTCCCGCTTGCCGCAGAACTCATCCAGCGGCATCCCTCCCACGGTGACCAGCGACCAGGTGAGCACCTCCGAATCCCCGTGCTCGCCCAGCACGTATCCGTGCACGTGGTGCGAGTCGACGCCGAGATGGATCCCGAGCAGGGTACGGAAACGGGCGGTGTCCAGCATGGTTCCCGAGCCGATTACCCGGCTCGGTGGGACCCCGAATTCGGCGGCGTAGCGGATGGTCAGGTGGGTCATGATGTCGACCGGATTGCTGGCGATGACCAGGATGGCATCCGGCGCGTTGGAGAGGACGGCGGGGACCACCTCCCGGAAGACCGCCGCGTTTCTCTGCAGCAGCTGGAGCCGGGTCTCGCCCGGCTTCTGGCCAACACCGGCGGCGATCACCACCGCCCGGCTCCCCTCGAGATCCCGGTAGCTACCGGCCGACACCGTGAGCGGATGGGCGAAAGGTACCGCGTGGTAGATGTCGTTGGCTTCCGCCCGGCCTCTCGCTTCGTTCATGTCGACCAGCACTATCTCACGGCCGATCCCGCTCATCACCATGGCGTAGGCGGCGGTCGATCCCACCAGCCCGCAGCCGACGATACCTATTTTCATACCCCACCCCCCTCGCGTGTTCCCGCCCGGCCCGGCCACATACCGGCGACAGGCAAAGTTTAGGGCCCGGGAGGAGTCTGTCAATGCAATCAGTGCGGCAGGCTTCATCACTTCTCTTCGCTTTGATGCGTCCGGGAGCTCTGCTATACTCTTCGCTGGTCGTCTCCGACCGATACTCACAGAGCCCGGGAGGAAAAGTGAATCACAAGTCGGCCGCAGTCATTGCGGCGGTTTTAGCCATCATCCTGGCGGTTTTCATCCTGAAACTCGCCATCGGTTTCGCACATCTCACCCTGTGGTTCGCCCTGCTGGGAATCAAGATCGTCTTCCTGCTGCTGATCGGAGTGGTGGCTTTTGCCATCCTCTACCACAAGCTCAAGCCGAAATCGAAAGCCGATTAGCCACCATCTTCCGCTAGGCTCTTGCCGGCTCCCCCCCCTTTGAGAAAGGGGGGGTGGGGGGGGATTTCTCAAGGCCCGACCCGCTATAAATCCCCCTAAATCCCCCTTTTTCAAAGGGGGACTTTCTGCAGCGGAAGATCATCGCTAATCAGGAATCGAAATAGGGTCTGCCGGCTTCTGCCGCGCGTCCAATTGCAAGCCGTCAAACCGGCCGACAGAGCGTCGGCCATCCTTACATTTTATTAACGGCAGACACTCCCCCCGCCACTCGTCCCCCGGCGCAAAAAGCGAGTAACTCCCGCCCCCTGGCCCGGTCCCGCCCATCCGCCTCCCCGCTGGCATCCTCCGTGAAGGAGTCCCCTGGATACCCACGGGAGCGATGCCATGACAATTGCGAGCAACGGCATTCCGTCTGCGGCCCAACGGGCTCGCCACGCCCTGAAGCGTATCGCGCTCCTCGGCCTCGTCTGCGCCCTCTGTTCCTGCGGAGGTGGACCGGCCACACCTGCCGCCGTAGTGCAGGCCGATCCCCCCTCCCAGGCCGTGACACCGCCCGATTCATTCACCATCACCAGCGATACCGGTGCCATCAAGGAAGCAAACTACCTGGCGGCCACCCGCTCCTCCGGCTGCATCGTCCTTAGAGCCGGGATCGCCTCCAGCCTGACCGACCCGGAGTTCCGGACGGTGGCGAGGATCGACATTCTGACCCCGCAGGCAGTCGTCCCGGGCACCAGCTACTCGCTGGCCCCCCTTCCCGCCGAAGGCCCCGTCTTCCCCGGCGCCTTCTACCTCTTCAACGGCGAGCAGTCGACCCTCGTACACACGGTCGACGGGACCATCACCTTCACCTCCGTCGGCACCGGCAGCGGCGACAGGATCTCCGGCACCTTCACCGCCACCGTCCAGGACGGCTACGGCCTCCCCCCCTCGAGCCCGGCCTACACCATAGCCGGCACCTTCCGCTTCACCCTCGACACCGCCGGCCCCGTCCCCCCGGCCGAGTAATGGCCTTTGCGGGCAACTCCACCGCCGATGGTGGCGGCACCAACCACCTCACCACTGGATCTGGACAACCAGGTCACAGGAGTTAAAATTGTCTCAGCCCGTCATAGAGGAGTGCCAAGATGAGACATATTCTCTTAGCCATGTTAGTTCTGTCACTCGCCGGGGCATCTGTGAGCTTTTCCGCCGAAACCACACCCAATCGAGGGCCCGAGATCATCAGGTTCCACATGGGGGATCTGACACTTCCCTTCAGGCACTGGGGCCACCAAAGGCTCGTCAACAACCAATGTTCCCCCTGCCACGGGTCCACTCCCGGCAAGATCGACAACTGGGGCAAGGAGATCGCCCACGCGCTCTGCATTCCCTGCCACGAAACCAGGCGGCGCGGCCCCGTCGAGTGCAAGGAGTGCCACCAGACCACGGTCTCCATCAAGCAGCTTCCCCCCGCCAAGGGAAAGGATTAGCAACAGAAAGGGCGCCAGGTTTCGATAACCCCGGCGCCCTTCTCCATCCCTCTTCAATGACGGTGCTTCACGCCTGACAGCACGCGCCGCAGACCGGACTCCTCACGTCCCCGCCCGCCCCGCTTAGCTCTCCTTCGTGCCCCCTGCCGATCCATACGCCGCCATGAAAACGTCCACCGCGCGCCCGGTGGCCTCCTCGATCTCCTTCGCCGTGACCTCCCCCGGCAACTGGTAGAGAAAGCGGTCCAAGAGCTCCGATTCCAGAAGGCTTACCAGGTGAAGGGTGGCCACGGCGGGATCGCCCTTTTTAAGCGCCCCCCCCTCCATCGCCCTTTCCAGGAAGCCGGAGACCAGCGCATGGCTGCGGGTCACGCCGTGTTCGTAAAGGAGGCGGCCTACAGCCGAGTGCCGCGATTGCGCGATCGCCATGTGCCGGGTGGCCTGGACCTCGGGGGAATAGAGGAAGGCGAGGAAGCGCTCGCCGAATTGCCGCAAGGAGCCGCCGATGTCAGCGGGGGAGACGGTAATGGCGTGGTGAGCCGCCTGGAACGAGGCCTCGGTCGAGCGCATCACGACTTCGGCAAAGAGCTCCTCCTTGGAAGCGAAGTAGTTATAGATGGTCGCCTTCGAGCCGCCGACCCGCGCACAGATATCCGACATCGAGGTCCGGTCGAATCCCGACTCACGGAAGGCTCGCGCCGCCTCCTCGATGATCGCCTCTCGCTTCGCTTCGCTCCGTTTTTTCATGGCACGCACCTTTCGATGGAAATCGTCGCTTGCAATCTACGCCATCGTGGTCTATTTTGTCTACTGGTATAACTGTACTGTACAGTATGGTTTAACGGTAAAACCACCGGCTGCCGGTTTAGCCGACCTCCTCCAGGGGAGTGGGGGCAAGCGGCGAGGAGCAGGGACATGGCGCGGAAAAAGGAACCGGAAAAGGAAGCAAATCACGAACGGTGGCTGGTCTCCTATGGCGACCTCCTCACCCTGCTCTTCGCGGTGTTCGTCACCCTGTACGCCATGTCCCAGGCTGACGTCAAAAAGGCCGAAGAAGCGGCAGCCTCCATGCGGCAGGCGTTCGGCATCACGTCCCCCAAAGGAGCCGCCGTGAAAACCTCCGTGATCGGGGCCGGCGAGGCAGGCGTCCTCCAGCTGCCGCCGGCAGGAGGGAGAAAGCTGGCCAACGAGGATGACCTGAGGGGCATCAAAGCCTCCCTCGATGCCTACCTCCTCAAGGCCGGTGCTGGCAACAGGGTCAGGGTCAGCCTCACCCGGCGCGGCCTGGTGGTGAGCCTCAAAGAGGCAGGATTCTTCGACTCCGGGAGTGCGGTGCTGAAGCAGGATCCTTCGGAGGTGCTGGCAACCATCGCATCCATCCTTAAGGAGACATCAAACGACTGCCGGGTGGAAGGCCACACCGACGATCTCCCGATTGCGACTCCAGCCTTCCCGTCCAACTGGGACCTCTCCAGTGCCCGTGCCACCAATGTGGTCAAACGCCTTACCGGGCAGTACGGAGTGGATCCCAGGTCGGTATCGGCTACCGGTTACGGTCAATACCAGCCGATGGCGGACAACGCGACCGGCGAGGGGCGCGCCCAAAACCGGCGTGTCGACATCGTCATCCTTTCCCCCACCACTCCCCGCTAGCCGGCACATCCCAGGGCCCGCCGGGCACCATGGTTCTCCCTCCCTGTCCCAGCTCAAAACCGGCATTGAGATTGTATGGTATTCTTTTCTCTCATTGCGGAAACTGAATAATCGCGCTAACTCAATCACCTTATGAGCAAAGGAGACGACTGTGAGACTGTATCCGAGTGTACTGTTAGTAGCCCTGATCCTGATCCCTTCAGCCGCCTTGGCCGTCAACGGCAACGGCCCCGTAGCGCCCAATGGCATAGCCCTTTTCAAGGACTACCGGATGTGGCAGGTTATCGCACCTTCCTACCGGGAGGACAAGCAGCAGATCCGCGTGATCCTCGGCAACCCCGTTGCCGTCCAGGCCATGCGGAACAAGATACGGCCGATGCCGGATGGCGCTGTCCTTTGCAAGATCGCCTGGTCGGCTAAAAAGCATCCGCAATTCCCGGTTGCGACGGTCCCGGAGAACTTCGCCCAGGTCGAGTTCATGGTCAAGGATTCGGCGAAATACAAGGCGACCGGCGGGTGGGGGTTCGCCCGCTTCGTCGGCCAGAAGTACCAGCCTTACGGAAAAGATCCCAGTTTCGTCCAGGAATGCTTCGGCTGCCACACCCCGGTGAAGGGGAACGACTATCTCTTCACCGGTTACGCCGCCGTCCCGTGACCAAGTAATCTCCCCACCCCTTCCTCCAGGCGACGCGCCCCGGAATGACCGCCGCTCATTCCGGGGCGCGCTTGCCTCAGCCCCTTCTTCTTTTCACCCGTATCCCCGCCACGGCACCGCCTTCGGCTTCTTCCGGAAAGAATCAAAGGAATAACCTTACCCGCCACACTCCTTATCCGCTGAGCATTTAGGTGCACTCAATAGTTTTTATCCGGCAAAAATCGCACTGCCGGTGAAATTTATTTCAAGTCGCACTCTTCCTATGTCGATATGCATCCCGGTAAGTCCCTTTTTCCCTTCACCTCCGGACCTGCAGTGACATTCCCACGTCACATTTCTTCCATTGAACATTGTTTAAGCATCTTCACTAACAAAGGCGGTCCGGAGGATAACGGCATGAAGTTGAACAGCATCAGGGCGAAACTCACGGCAGCTATCGTGGTGGCCATGGTAGCCACGGTGGTGATTTTGGGAGCGGTGAACTACTGGATCACCAGGGGGCTTCTGGTCGACGAAACCCAGGAAGGGCTGAGGACGCTGGCGATTCACAATGCGGAGAAGCTCAACCTGTGGCTGGATATCCGCAAGGGTGAGGTGGCCGAACTGGCGGCCTCGCCGCTCATCGCCGGCGGCAACGATCAGACTAGACTCGAATATCTCAAGAACGAGAACAGGCGGAACCCGGTCTACGCCTTCCTCTACGTGGCCGACGCCGACGGAAACGCCATCCTGACCACCGGTGCCAAGACCAACGTCGCCGACCGCCCCTACTTCAAGGAGGCCAAGTCCGGCAAGGTGGTGGTTTCCGCCCCGGTACGCTCCAAGGTCGACGGCAAACAGGTAGTGGTGGTGGCAGCCCCCATCACCCGCAACGGCCAGTTCGGCGGCGTAGTGGCCGCCACCGTCGGCCTGGATGACCTGATCAAGATGGCGGGCAAAATCAAGCCGGGTGCAACGGGTTACGCCTACGTGCTGCAAAAGGACGGACTGACCATCATCCACCCCTCCGAAAAGCTCGTCATGAAGCATAACGTCCTCGAAGACAGCAAGACCGGAAGCGACCTGAAGGACATCGCCGGGAAGATGGTCGCCGGCGAGTCGGGGATCGGCACCTACAGTTTCAAAGGGGTGAAAAAGTACTGTTCCTATGCCCCCATCGCCGGGCCGGGATGGAGCCTGGGGGTGACGGTCCCGGTCCACGAGGTGACGAGCAAGCTGAACGAGGTGCTGCTGGTGACCCTGGCCGTCCTGGTGGTGGCCCTCGCCGCGGCGGCCGTCTTCTCCTTCCTGATCGCGGGAACCTTCACCAAGCCGCTGCTCGCCATCAACGCTCTCATGGAAGAGCTGGCCGGCGGGGACCTGACCAAGCGCCTGGCAGTGAGCTCCAGGGACGAGCTGGGCGAAACCGGCAGGCATCTGAACAGCTTTGTGGACAGGATGCAGGGGAGCATCTCGCAGGTGGCGCAAACCTCCTCCCTGCTTTTCCACGCGGCAACCAAGGTGAAGAGCGCGGCGGGCGGCATGGCCGACGGGGCCGACCGGGCCTCAGCCCAGGTCGGTACGGTGGCCACCGCCGGCGAAGAGATGGCGGCCACCTCCTGCGACATCGCCCACAACTGCCAGCTCGCCTCGGAAGGGGCGCGGGAGGCCAACGAGGTGGCGCTGGCGGGAGCGCGGGTGGTGGAGGAAACCATCGCCGTGATGAGTAACATCACCCACCGGGTGAAGGGGACCGCCGCCGCGGTGGGAAGCCTGGGAGCCCGCTCCGACCAGATCGGCGCCATCGTAGGGACCATCGAGGATATCGCCGACCAGACGAACCTGCTGGCGCTTAACGCTGCCATCGAGGCCGCCCGGGCGGGAGAGCAGGGACGTGGATTCGCCGTGGTGGCGGACGAAGTGCGGGCGCTGGCTGAGCGGACCACGAGGGCCACCCGCGAAATCGGCGAGATGATCAAGGCGATCCAGAAGGAGACCGGCGACGCGGTGACCGCCATGGAGGAAGGGGTAACCGAGGTCGCCCGCGGAACCGAGAAGGCGGCCGGCTCCGGGAGGGCGCTGGAGGAGATCCTCGAAAAGATAGCGGCCGTCACCAGCCAGGTCCAGATGGTGGCCGTCGCCGCCGAAGAGCAGACGGCGACCACCTCCGAGATCAGCGCGAACATGCAGCGGATCACCGAGATCATCGGCGATACCACGAGCGGCGCCCGCGACTCCGCCGCTGCCGCCGTGGAGCTGCACGGCAGTGCCGACGAGCTCCAGCGCCTGGTTCGCCAGTTCAAAATCGGCTGACCGGTAACCGGCCGGGGGACCTCCCGAAACACCCTCCCCTCCCGTCAGCCTGCCACTACACCCGCTAAGCCCCCGGAATGACATGCCGCTCATTCCGGGGGATAGTTGCCTTTCCCAATTTCCCTGACATACTTGCGGCTATTCTTTGCTCACCCCGCGCTCCGGCCGGGAGATCGAGAGGTCACCTCATGCTCAGAAAAATCGTCTCCGGCGGGCAGACCGGCGTGGACCGGGCGGGACTGGACTCCGCGGCGGCGTGCGGATT
Organism: Geomonas sp. Red32; assembly: GCF_023652955.1. Taxonomy (GTDB): domain Bacteria; phylum Desulfobacterota; class Desulfuromonadia; order Geobacterales; family Geobacteraceae; genus Geomonas. The sequence goes on from NZ_JAKLOY010000004.1 coordinate 252,193, forward strand.
GGCCACCGGCGGATATTGCCCGAAAGGGAGACTCGCCGAAGACGGCACCATTCCGCCCGAGTACCGCCTGACGGAAATGGCCTCCCCCGTCTACATCGTCCGGACCGAGAAGAACGTGGTGGAAAGCGATGGCACCCTGATACTCAACATCGGGGAAGTGACGGAAGGGACCAAGGCCACGCACGAGTTCGCCCTGAAGCACGGCAGACCGGCCCTCATCGTCCAGTTGGACGCGCCGGAGCTCACGGCGCCCGAGGAGGCCGCCCGCTGGATAGAGGAAAACGGGATCGTCACCTTGAACGTCGCCGGGCCCCGGGAGTCCAAATACCCCGGCGGGATCTACGCTGCGGCCTTCGACTTCCTCGAAAAGGTCTTCGGGTGCATCCATCCCTAGCCTTGATTGAGTACGTCACCTCCCCATCCATCCTGGACTAAAAATATCTCCACCGGGATAGGCAGGGTACAGGAAACTCGTTCTTTCCCGGACGAGCAGGGCACACTATCCGGCAAGCCCGTGACTGAGACCGGCATATCCTTTGACACGGCGGGATTGCGGGATACAGTTACAAAGCCTTTCCCATCCACAACACCACAAGCGAGTGAGCATGCTTCACCGGCTCGCCTCAACCTCCCCCCGGGCTGATACAGGAGCCCGTCACCTCTCGGCCAGTGAAAGAGATTCCTCTTGGTCAAGGAGAGCAAGGAGGAACAGATGACCACCGTGAAGAGTTGGCCCCGTTTCATCGCGGCGGCGGCACTGTTCTGCCTCGTGCAGGCATGATGCGCGTCGCACGACAACATGTTCCGCACCCACCCGGAGCTGGCCGCCCGGTCGCCACAGGTCAGGAAGATCCTCCTCGTCACCCCCGAGGTCAAGGCCTACCAGGTCTCGGCCGGCGACGTTGTCTACCGCCTGGGCGGACCATTCCGGGACCTGTTCCGTGGCTCAGGGCCAGGATACGGCCGGGAAGCAATCGGCAATGAATGAGTGATTGGCAGTTCTGTATCAAGGAAGGAGGGAATCCTGTGGAAAGAAAATCGGTGGTGTGTACTCATCTGCAGGGAGACTGGTCGAGTTCCGGGATAGGAAGACAACTCCTACCGCTGTCGGAGCTCTCAACGAGGCTGGGAAAGGAAACCAGGGAAGTTCATCTCGATTGCAGCGGCATAGAGAAGATCGATCGATGTGGCATCGAGGCGCTCTACAGCTGCCTTCATCGTCTGCAGACCCGCGGTTATCAGCCCCGGCTGATCGCCATACCCCAGGTGGTCCGGGATTTCCGGCATTTTCAGGAGTTGCTGGACGTCTGACCCTTCACCGGCGAGGGGGCTTTCCCCTCGCCCTTCGCTATTTCGCCACCGGATAGAACATGTACGATCCGAAGAGGTTATCCCTCCAGACCTGGAAGGTGGTGGGTCCCGTGTAGTTGTCGTCGAGGGAGGGGCCCGTGATGGAGAAGGTCGCCGGCTGCGCGCTGCTGGAGGTCGATGAATTCCAGCTGGCGGTCGTGGTGTAGGTCTTCGATATCTTCAGGTTGTTGCTGACGAAGTAGGTGAAATCGACCGGTCCGTCCACATAGCAGTCGACGCTGTAGTTGTACTTCGCCAGTTGCTTTCGCGAGGAGGCGTTGCGGGGGGTGACCGTAAAGACTTGGGTATCGGGGCCGTAGGTGAAGGTGTTGCCGCCGCTGGTCGTCTGGAGGTCGAAACGGTAGCTGTCGTCGTTCGCCGGGTCGTACTCGCCGGAAGCGAAGGGATCGGCCGCCAGGATGGACGCGTAGTCGGCGGTGGTGAGCCCCCCGACGGTGGTGTCCCAGCTGCGGGCCAGCAGCGCGGCGGTAGGGGCGGGAATCCGGCGCGGGTCCTTTAACTGCGAAACGCGCAGGGCGACGATGTCGGGGGAGGCGGCGGGATCTTCCTGGCGGTTGGCGTACCCGTCCCAGCGTATGCTCGTCGACCCGCTGATGGTCAGCTTGGCCGCCGGGTTGAGCCAGACGAAGATGATATCGCCGTCGTGATCGACCCCCTGGGGGGAGTCTTCTCCGGAGCGGGTGAGGCCGCTATTTCCCTCCATCATCAGCCCGAAGGCCGCGGTGTAGGCGGTGTCGACCGACTGGGTGTAGTTACCGAGGCTCGCATCGAAGAGAGCGCCCCCCGTGCTGAGGCTGACCGGATCGGAGAACGACTGGCGGTTGAGCGAGCTGGAGCCAAGGAGCCGGCTGTCGGCCGGATACCGGACGTAGCTTGCGCTCCCTGGAGGGGCATAGAGGATGCCGACGATGAGATACTTGGGGTAGATGCAGCCGGTAAGCTCGGTGGTGGTGCGGATTCCGGCCGGCGAGGGTTGTTTCGAGTTTTCGGGAGAGGACAACGCGCCACAACCGGCCATCAGCAAAGCGGTCAGGAAAACCGACATCGGTTTCAACATGCAAGCCTCCGCAGTCACTACTCATCGCAATATAAGGTGCTTCCCTTCTAACGATCCCGCTTGCTATTCCAACAACCGTACCAACGCCATTCACGCCGCCCGAAAGCCTTGGTTCCTCTATAAATCAACATCTTATACGCCACGCACGGATATCACCGAAAGATATCCAGGTGTGAATATTTTTACACCCCCTCCCCTGCGTATACATTAACGCCTATAAATCGGGGAGTTGCCGGAAGATGTAAAAATTTTCACACTGTCCACTTTTTTACAGTCACAGACACTTTACCGTCATACGCCGAAAGAGAACGGAGCACGGCGCCCCTGAATCGGGCACCAAGTAATGACTGAATGAGGAAAAGAGGGGAAAAACAGGAAGGATGGGGGGATCCCAGGTTGCATGGTCAGCGATGGTCGAGGAGCTCGCGCACCCGGGATAAGAGTACCTGGTGGAGAATGGGCTTTTTCAGATAGAGACAGCGCTCGTCGTAAAAGTCGGCGGGAAGCTCGTTGTTGTAGCCGCTCATCATGATGGTGGGGAGATCGGGGCGGACCCGCCGGATCTCCTGGTACAGCTCGGCCCCGCTTCTTCGCGGCATGACGACATCGGTCAGCAGGAGGTCGATCCGGCCGGGCTCCTCCTGGAACCGGTGCCACCCTTCCATGCCGTCGGCCGCCTCGATGACCGAATAGCCTTTTTTTTGCAGCATGATCCTGAACATGGTCCGGATGGTGTCGTCGTCCTCGACCAGCAGCACCGTTTCGCTCCCGGTCACCGGCTCGGGCATCTCGGTGGCGGCTTCGATGATCTTCCTCGCCGTCACCAGCGGGAAGTAGAGGGAAAACCTGGTACCCCGGCCCGGGCGGCTGTCGACGGCGATCCCCCCCTGGTGGTGCTTGGTGATGTTGTAGACCATGGCAAGCCCCAGCCCGGTCCCCTTCCCCACCTCTTTGGTGGAGAAGAACGGCTCGAAGATCCTCTCCAGGGTCCCTTCGTCCATGCCGCTCCCGGTGTCCTCCACCACCAAAAGGGCATGTCCCCCCGGCTCCTCGAGACCGAGCAGGTTCGCCTGGCGGGCCTCCACCTCGACCCGGCCGGTCGCGATAGCGATGGTCCCCTTCCCCCCGATGGCGTCGCGGGCGTTGGCCACCAGGTTCATGACCACCTGCTCCATCTCGCCGCCGTTGGCCAGGATCCAGAGACCCCCCTCGCAGCGGGTGAGCGAGAACTCCACCGATTCGGGAACCAGCTTGGTGAGGAGGCTCTCCGCATCGCCGAGGAGACTGTTCAGGTCGACCGGCTCCTTGTTGCCGCCGCTTTTCTTCCTGCTGTAGGTGAGGAGGCTCCGGATCAGCTTGGCACCCTTGGAAGAGGCCACCAGTATATGGTTCACCATGCCGCAAAGCGATTCCTGCCCTGCCCCGAGCTCCTTGGCGAGCTCCGCGTAGCCGGTGATGGCGGTGAGGATGTTGTTGAAATCGTGGGCGACCCCGCCGGCGAGGGTGCCGATCGCCTCCATCTTCTGGGACTGGCGAAGCTGCTGCTCCAGGTGGGTCCGCGTCTCCTCGGCGGCGACCTGGTCGGTGATGTCCCGGGTGATGCCGATGAGGAGCTGGCGCCCGCAGAACTCGAAGCCGCTCGAGGTGACCTCCACCGGGAGCACGGTCCCGTCCTTGCGCCGCTCTCCGGCGATCAGCCGGGCGAAACCGCCCCGGGCCGCCCGGTCGAAGAACAGCGGAAGGAGCGGGACGTCTTGGGGCGAGGCGATGTCGCGGATCTTCATCCGGAGGAGCTCGTCCCGGCTGTAGCCCAGGCGGGAACAGGCGGCTTCGTTGACCTCCACGATGGTACCGGTCTCGTCGTGGACGAAGACGGCATCGGCGATGCTGTCGAAGAGCGTCCGGAACATCTTCTCGGACTGGTCCAGCTTCTCGATGACCCTCTTCTGTTCGGTGATGTCGAGCAGGCAGCCGATCTCTCCCCCGAGGGATCCGTCGACCTGCGGGAACGGTGCGCGGTAGTGGATGACGTCGTGGCAGGTACCGTCGAAGGAGACGAAGGTTCCCTGGGAGACATCCGCCCCCTCCCGGCCCCCTGTGGCGGGCGGTGAGCCGGCCGCGGGGTGGAAAGGGACCACCGCCGAAAGGGGGTGCCCTACCACGTCGTCGCTGCCGAGTCCGGCCCAGCTGAGAAAGCTGCTGTTGCAGCCGATGCAGTTTCCCTGGGCATCGCCGTAGTAGGTCGGAACGGGAATGGTTTCCATGACGATGCGCTGGAACCCGATCTGCCGGTTAAGCTCCTTGCGCTGCCGGTCGAGCTGGGAGAGCATCGTGTTGAAGTGGGCGACCAGGCTTCCCACCTCGTCGTCGGTGGTTACCGGGATCTCCTCCTCGAGGACCCAGGTGGCGGAAACCCGGGCGATGTGCCCGTAGAGGTCGTAGAAGAGATTGACGCTCTTCCTCATCAGGGAAACCACGGCGAGATTGGCGGCTAAAAGAACCGCACCGATGACGGCCACGTTGGCGAGGATGGCCTTCCACAGCGATGCGTAGTAGGGGGTGAGATCGCGGTAGGAAGCGAGGTAGCCGACCCGTTTGCCGGAGGCGTCCTTCAGGGGAGAGAGCCCGACCGCCACCGTCTTGCGGCGGGTGGTGGCGATGGTGACGCCGGGGTGGCTGGCGGTGCCGGTGAGCTGGGGGGCCAGGGCGGCGGAGAGGCCGGGATCGGTGGGGTAGAGGATCCCGCCCCGGGCGGCGGCCTCGGTGGAGACCTGCGGGGGAAGCTTTTTGAGGAGGTTCGTGTCGAGCACGAGGGCGAAGTTGTTGCCCCCCATCCTTTTCATCCGCTCGAAGATGCTGTTGAACTCCTCGCCAACCTCGATGAACCCGGCGAGTTTCCCCTTCACATACACGGGGCCTACCGCCCGCACCGAGAAGAAGTTCTTCCCCTCCTCTATGCCGGTGGTTATCTGCAGGGTGGAGCGGGCCTTGAGGAAGGTCACCCGCTGCAGGCGGTCGCGGTCCTCTTCGTGCTTGTGGGCCCGCAGGATGACAGTCCCGTCCGGCGCGATGAAGTAGAGGTGGGTAATGCCGAGGTCGCGCCGCAGCTCGGCGAGGATGGGGGCGCCGGCGGCGAGCAGGGTTTCCTTGTCGCGGCGGGCGATCGCCCGGGCCAGCCCCTCCGCATGGGTAAGGCCGTAGATGGTGCCGGACAACCCCTTCTCGTCTCCCTGCACGACTTCCCGGAACACCTTGTACTGGCTGTCGGGAAACCTCTTGAGCTCCTCGTTGAGCAAAGAGATGCCGCGCTGATAGACCACGGCGCCGGTCAGGAAGGTGGTCAGCACGAAGAAGACCACGATGGTGAGTGTGAGTTTGGATTTTATCGACATGCTCAGGCCGCTCTGTCTTTGCGGCGACTCACCTTAGTCAGTGCGCCGGCATTTCCAGCACCTCTCGACACATCCGGGACGAAGCTCTGCGACAGTCCGAATCTCTCACGAAACATGAGCGAGACCAAGTAAGACAATACCGTAGAGAGACTCATCCATCGAGGCAAAAAACGCGGGCAGTCAAAAATACTTTCCGCTGACAGTGCCGACTGATTCTGCCTTTTTCAGCCTCCTTCCTTCCCTAACGGGAAGGGCGAATGCCTTGACCTTTACCGCCAACTGTTATACCTTGACGCGTCCCCGACTATCCCCGCAACCCCTCGTTTGGAAAAGGCATGACCCGTATCATCGCGGCTGACAAAACCGAAGACGATCTCCTCGAAGCGACGCTGCGCCCCCGGGCGCTGGCGGACTACGTCGGGCAGGAGAAGGCCAAGGGGAACCTGGGGCTTTTCATCGACGCCGCCCGTGGCCGGGGCGAAGCACTCGACCACGTGCTCCTCTACGGCCCCCCGGGGCTCGGCAAGACCACGCTCGCCAACATCGTCGCCTGCGAGATGGGGGTGAACATCAAGTCCACCTCGGGCCCGGTCATCGAGCGCCCGGGCGACCTGGCCGCCATCCTCACCAACCTGGAGCCGCACGACGTCCTCTTCATCGACGAGATCCACCGCCTCTCCCACGTGGTGGAGGAGATCCTCTACCCGGCCATGGAGGACTTCCAGCTCGACATCATCATCGGCCAGGGGCCGAGCGCCCGCACCATCAAGCTCGACCTCCCCAAGTTCACCCTGGTCGGCGCCACCACCCGGGCAGGGCTTCTCTCCTCCCCCTTGCGCGACCGCTTCGGTGTTATCTCCCGGCTCGAGTTCTACACCCACGACGAGCTCGCCTTCATCGTGACCCGCTCCGCCCGCATCTTCGGGATGGCCATCGACCCGGACGGCGCCCTGGAGCTCGCCCGCCGCAGCCGCGGAACGCCGAGGATCGCCAACCGGCTGCTCCGCCGCGTACGCGACTTCGCCCAGGTGCGCGCCGGCGGCGTCATCACCCGGGAAGTGGCCGACCAGGCGCTGCAGCTGCTCGAGATCGACGAGATGGGATTCGATCCCATGGACCGCGCGATCCTCCTGACCATCATCGACAAGTTCGGCGGCGGCCCGGTCGGGCTCGACACCATCGCCGCGGCCATCAGCGAGGAGAGCGACACCATCGAAGACGTCTACGAGCCGTTCCTGATCCAGAACGGTTTCCTCAACCGCACCCCGAGGGGACGGGTGGCCACCGCGGCCGCCTACCGGCATTTCGGGAGGGTGGCGCCGGAACCGCCCCAGGGAAGACTCTTCTAAATGCAGCTCATCTTCGACTTCCCCGTCATCCCCCGCTTCAGCTTCGACAATTTCGTGGTCTGCAGCGGCAACAGCACCGCCTACCGCTTCGCCCGCAAACTGGTCGAGGACGGTGGCGAAAACCTCCTCTACGTCCACGGTCCGGAAGGATCGGGAAAGACCCACCTTTTGACCGCGCTCGCCAACGCCATCGACGGGAGATACTTCAGTTTCCGGGACGCCGCCTCCCTCTACGGCGAAGCTGAGCCCGGCGAGGGGAGCTCGCGGCTGGCGGAATACTTCGAGGAGGCCGAGGCGCTGATCCTCGACGACCTGCACCTTTTGCCGGACAGCCAGGAGGCGAGGGTCGAGGTGTGGGAGCTTTTCAACGCCTACTACACGACGGGAAGAAAGATCGCCATCTCCGGGCTCGTGCCCCCCAAGGAGCTGCCGCACCTGGACGGGCACCTGACCAGCCGGCTTCTGTGGGGACTGGTGGCGAGGATGGATGTGTCGGATGACGAATCGAGAAGGATGATTCTCAAGAAGCTGGCCGAGGACCGGCAGATGGCGCTCCCTGCCGAGGTGATCGACCAGATGCTGTTGACGGTGCGAAGGGACATCCCCTCGCTGGTGTGGGCGCTGGAGAACATCAACCGGTACTCCATCTCCACCATGAGAAAGATCACCACCAGGCTCGCCAAGGAGGCGCTGGGGGTGGCGAGGGACTGAGGGCGGCTTTTCAGCCGCCTTTTTTCGTTTCCAGCTCTTCCCAGCGGGCGTAGGCTGCCGCGAGCTCGGTCTCCAGACGCCCATAGTCGGCGGTGATGGCGGCTATGCCGCCGGCAACCGTGGCATAGGTGGCAGGATCCGCCAGCATCGCCTGCACCTTGGCAAAATCATCCTCCATCTCGGCTATCTTCGCCTCCACCTGCTCGAGCTCGATCTTCTCCTTGTAGCTCAGCCCCTTCTTCGGCTTTTCGGCGGCCGGTGCCTGGGCCTCGCGCTTCTCCGCCCGCGCGGGGGCGGCGGCAGCCTTGGCGGCCGCTTCCTTGCGCTCCCGGTACTCGGTGTAGTTCCCCTCGTAGAAGGTCACCACCCCATTCCCCTCGAAGGCCAGCACCCCGGTTGCCACCTTGTCCAGGAAGAAGCGGTCATGGGTGACCATCAGCACACAGCCGGGGAAGGCGGCGATGGAGGCATCCAAAAGCTGCAGGGTCGGAATGTCCAGGTCGTTGGTCGGTTCGTCCAATACCAGCAGGTTGGAGTCCTGCAACATCAGCCTCGCCAGGATCAGCCGGCTCTTCTCGCCGCCGGAAAGGCTTCCCACCGGGCGCCGCCGGTCGTCGGGAGCGAAGAGGAAATCCTCCAGGTAGCCTATCTTGTGCCGCTTCTCTCCCCGGCAGGTGACGTAGTCCCCTTCCCCGAAGAAATCGTAGACGGTCTGGTTGGGATCGAGCACCTCGCGCAGCTGGTCGAAATAGGAGATCTTGGTCTTCTTCCCCAGCACCACCCGGCCGGAGTCCGGCTCCTCCTCCCCCATGATCATCTTGATGAGGGTGGTCTTGCCGCAGCCGTTGGGGCCGATGACGCCGACCCGGTCGCCGCGCTTCATGCCGAAGGTGACGTTCTTTACGAGCTGCCGGTCGCCGTACCCCTTGCCGACCTGGTCGAGCTCCAGGATGGTCCCTCCCAGCCCCTCGCCGGTGGAGAAGCCGATCTTCAGCTCGCGGCGGCCGGGGCCGGAGGCGCTCTCCTCCAGGTCGTGAAAGCGGTCGATCCTCGCCTTTTGCTTGGTCGTGCGGGCAGCGGGGCCCCGGCGCATCCAGTCGGTCTCGATCCGGAGGAGATTGAGGAGCCTGGCCTTCCTGGACGCCTCGCTCATGAGCTTCGCTTCCCGCTGCTCGAGGTAGAGGGAATACCCGCCCTGGTAGGAGGTGAGGTTCCCCATCTCCAGCTCCAGCATCCGGTTCACCACCTGGTCGAGGAAGTAACGGTCGTGGGTGATCAGCATGACGGCGCCGGGGTAGGCCTTCAGGTGATCCTGGAGCCACTGCGTGGTGTCGGCGTCCAGGTGGTTGGTCGGCTCGTCGAGCAAAAGGAGATCGGGGGCCTGCAGAAGGAGCCTGGCAAGCGCGACGCGCCGCTTGGTTCCGCCGGAGAGGGTGCCGATGCGCTGGTGGGGATCGGGGAGCTGGAGATGGGTCATCATCTCCGCGACGCGGTGATCGGTGTTCCAGCCGCCGTGGTGCTCGATCCATACGGTGAGCTCCCCCTGGCGGACCAAAAGGCGGTCCATGTCGGAGGGGTTCGACGCCATCCGCTCGGCGATCTCGTTGAAGGCGGCCATGGCCTTCCTGATCTCGGTGAGGCCGCTCTCGATCTCGGCGGCCACCGTGGAGCCCTCGTCGAGGATCGGGTCCTGGCTGAGATAGCCGACCGAGGCGCCGCGTTTCATGGCGATGGAGCCGCTGTCGCGGTCCTCGACCCCGGCCAGGATGGTGAGCAGGGTGGATTTGCCGGCGCCGTTGGCCCCGATCAGCCCTACCCGCTCGTCCTCGCCGACGGCAAAGGTGACGTTGTCCATGAGGACGCGGGGACCGAAACTTTTCGAGAGGTTGGTTATATCGACTACGTTCATTGCAGCTCCATATATTCTCCCCCTCCCTTCCTCGATCCACCTGCTTCGGCGAAAGGTCCCCCCCTTGTTAAAGGGGGGACAGGGGGGATTTGCCTTTGCTCACTGAGCATGGGCGTCGATCTCCCCCCTTCGCAAAGGGGGGAACCTTTATCTCGCCTTCCCACTAAGGGGGAGCTTTATCCCGCTTCGGGACGCTGGCCGAAAGTTGCCCGCGGGTCAGCGGAAGAGGTCGCCCAGCCGGTTCAGGAGGTTCGAGGGGCGGAAGGACTTGGGGATGGCATAGGTGCCGGTCTGGTTGACCGGGATGGTGGTCTGGCCGATCAGGGTGTCCACATCGAGCCCGGCGGACAGCTGGTAGGGGATGCGGTCCGCGTCCGGCGCCTTTTTCAGGATCTCCACCAGGTCGCCGTACGCCACCCGGATCGGGATCCGGAGCTCGGTCTCCACATCGGAAGGAAACTTCACCTCTTCCCGTGCGCCCCCCTTCGCCAAGGGAAGCGCCATGACCTTCAGGTCGTAGCTGTACCCCTTCAGCTTCAGGTCGTAGAAGTTGGGGTTGGTCACCGCCAGCAGGAGCTCCATCCCGAGCCCGCCCGGATCGAGGCTCGTCACCGTCAGGCTCTTGACCTTGACGGTGGGTGCCTTCACGAACATCGAGCAGCCGGTGAGCCCCAGCAAGCCAAGCAGTACGAACAGTAAGACAGTCTTCTTCACAGCTTTCTCCGTAACGCCCCCGCCGGCCGGCACCAGGAAAATCGAGGTGGAAGGTCGTCCGGAGGCCAGGTTCTTTTACCGGAACTCCCCCTTTTTTAACGGGGGAGTTGACGACGGCTTATGAAAAGAAAAAGGGCGGGTTCCTCATGGAAACCCGCCCACTATAGCACAACAGGTCAGGAAACGACAGCAGTAGCATCACTGGTAGTTGACGGCAACCCTCTGATACGACTGCTTCTCCATCTCCTTCAGGATCTCGGCCCGGAAACGTTTCCGCATCCGGTCGTAGGCCTTGGCGGCGGGGCCGGCACCACAGTAGTAGCGCTTGGCCCGGGACAGATTCCCTTTCGCCATGTCGAGCTTTTCGTAAAGCTCGTGTACCGCGGCGTCGGCACACTTCTCGTCATCTCTCATCTCGCCCGGCAGATAGCCGTGGCTGATGGCCCTCTCGGGCATCAATTGCCAAACGCCCATGGCCCCCTTGGAAGATACCGCTCGGCTGGACAGCTTGTGTCCGCCGGTCTCGGCCAGAGCTATTTCGGCGAGATCCAGCGGGGTGAACTTGGTTCCTTCCGTCTTCTGGTAGCAGATCTCCGCCAGCCATTTGGCCCGCTGCGGTGTGGTGCGCCGCTCGAAGGTCGCCGAAATGGCCGGCACCATGTTCTTTCTTTCTTCCGTTTTGGCATCTTTCGATGCCTCCTTAACAGTACCCGGGGAGGAATCGGACTGCTCCTCCTCTTTCTCTTTCTTCCCGCCTGCCTGCAGAACACGATCCGATTCCGTGTTCCCCGGTTTTACCGGAACCTGCGCCTGCTGCAGGTGGGACTGGTCGCACGAGGTGTTGAACAGCAACACCGTGGCCAGCAGAATAACAAGTTTTTTCATAGGTGACAGTTTTGATGGCTTTTGCCGGCTTTGGGGGTAAACCTCGAGGTCGGTGGAAGCCTGCGCCAATCATCTCCTTTCTTGAGGATGGGTTGCCGTCAACATGAGGCACCAAGTGTAGCCAATCCTCATAAGATTGCAAGTTTCGAATTATAATTAGTTAACTTGCCAACAAAAAAGGAGACCGCCGGCGGTCTCCTTCCCCTAAACTACCCGAATTATTATTTAAAGCTGTACTCCCATGACGTCTGCCACGGTATGGATGTCCTTGTCTCCACGGCCGGAAAGGCAAACTACGATGGTCTGGTCCGCGGACAGGGCCGGGGCCAGACGCAGCGCATGGGCGACAGCGTGAGAAGATTCCAGAGCGGGGATGATCCCTTCTTCCCTGGTGAGTTCCTGGAAAGCGGCCAGCGCTTCGTCGTCGGTGACCGAGACGTAGCTCGCGCGGCCGATATCCTTCAGGTACGAATGCTCGGGTCCCACGCCGGGGTAATCGAGACCGGCGGAGATGGAGTGCGCGTGGGCGATCTGCCCGAATTCGTCCTGCAGGAGGTACGTCTTGTTGCCGTGCAATACGCCGACGCTCCCTGCGGAAAGCGGGGCGGCGTGCTTGCCGGATTCGATGCCGTAACCGGCGGCTTCGACCCCGATCATCTGGACGGAGGCGTCGTTGCGGAAGGCGTGGAAGAGCCCGATGGCGTTGCTCCCGCCGCCGACGGCAGCCACCAGGTAGTCGGGGAGCCTTCCTTCCGCCTCGAGGTGCTGGGCGCGGGCCTCGTCGCCGATGATGGCCTGGAAGTCGCGCACCATCAGCGGGTACGGGTGCGGGCCGGCCACGGTGCCGATGATGTAGAAGGTGTTATCGATGTAGGTCACCCAGTTGCGCATCGCCTCGTTCATGGCGTCTTTGAGGGTGGCGGTCCCCGAGCTGACCGGGATCACCTTGGCCCCGAGGAGCTTCATCCGGAAGACGTTGAGCGACTGGCGCCGGATGTCCTCCTCACCCATGAAGACCTCGCACTCCATGCCGAAGAGGGCGGCGACGGTGGCGGTGGCCACCCCGTGCTGCCCGGCGCCGGTCTCGGCGATCACCCGCTTTTTCCCCATCCTCTTGGCCAAAAGCGCCTGACCGATGGTGTTGTTGACCTTGTGGGCACCGGTGTGGTTCAGGTCCTCGCGCTTGAGGTAGATCTTGGCCCCACCGAACTTACGGGACAGCTTCTCGGCATAGTACAGGGGGTTCGGCCTCCCTACGTACTGGCGCAGGTAGTAGGCGTACTCCTCCTTGAACTCCGGGTCGTTCCGGTAATGGTTGTAAGCCTGTTCGAGCTCGAGAAGCGCCGGCATCAGCGTCTCAGAGACGTATCTACCCCCGAACGGGCCAAAGTGTCCGTTGTGGTCTGGCTGGGTCAAAAAAAGCCTCCGGTACTGTTTGGGAAGGGTGCATCATAGCCTCTACGTCGATAAATTGCAAGCTTAGCCTCTCTTTCCCTCTGTCGTCGGCAGGTTACGGCGTTTCTCTTTGCCTTTGAGAGCTGTTTGCGATACATACAAGGGTTGTCCTTAATTCAGTCCGAGGGGAGCCCGTAATGGCATTGGAGAAACCCTTTCACATTGTGCTGGTGGAGCCTGAGATTCCACCCAACACCGGTAACATTGCCCGGCTGTGTGGTGCCACCGGGACCTATCTCCACCTAGTGGGAAAGCTCGGTTTCTCGACCGACGACCGCTATCTCAAACGGGCCGGACTCGATTATTGGAGCGAAGTAGAGATCGATTACTGGCCGGATCTCGCCTCGCTGCAGGAGGCCAACCCCGGGGCGCGTTTCGTCTACACCAGCAAGAAGGCGGCGAAAAGCTATGTCGGCTTCCGGTTCGAACCGGGGGATTTCATCGTCTTCGGGAAAGAGACCAAGGGGCTCCCGGAGGAGCTGATCGATGCGCACCCGGAGAGCGCGGTACGGATCCCCATCATCGGCAAGGTGCGAAGTCTCAACCTCTCCACCTCGGCGGGGATCGTCCTCTACGAGGCGCTCCGGCAGACCGGGGCGCTGGAGGGAGAGTAGACAGCGTAAAGTAAAAAGCCCCCTCGGCACTCATGGCCGAGGGGGCTTTTCTTTTTCCGTAAATACGTGACGGCGCCGTCCCCTCCTGACAGGTTCTTTCGGATTCCCGGTAGAACCGGGTCCCCCCCTTGTCAAAGGGGGGACAGGGGGGATTTGCCGTTCACCAAGCCAGAGGCAAATCCCCCTAAATCCCCCTTTAACAAGGGGGACTTTCGAATCTATCCGATGACCCGCTCAATAGGGGACTTTATCGTCGTCAGGATCAGTTTTCACCGGTCCTACTTAAGCGTGATCGCCACGTCATCGAGGTACATGTTGTATCCCCCCGCGCTGATGCCGAGGAAGCCGAACATGAAGTTCTTGCCGACGTAGGGGGTGAGGTCCACGTTGACCTGGGACCATCCGGCGGTGCTGGCGTAGCGGGAGACCGCCGCGCCGATGTTGGTCCAGGTGCTCCCGTTGGTGGTCACCTGCGCCTGGACCTTGTCACCATAGGTGGAGCGGCCGGTGTCGTGGTACATCCAGAACGACAGCGTCGCCCCCTTGGCGGTGGCCGGGATGGTATAGACGACGTCGTTGAACATCCGGACCTGGTTGCCGCTGGGCGCGCTGTAGGAGTTGAACATCGCCATCGCGGTGCCGGAGTGCGGTGCCGCCGACGGACTGCTGCCGCCAGTGACGATGTACCACCTCCCGTAGCTCCCGCTCACGCCGACCGCGTACCAGCTGTCGGTGAAGCTCGAACTGAAGATGGTGGCGGACTGGATCGTCACCGGGACGGTGACCGAGTGCACCAGGGATCCGGCAGTGGCGGTGACGGTGATGCTCCTGGTCCCGGTGGCTGCCGTGGCGGAGGCGGTCAGGGTCAGGGTCGAACTCCCGGTGCCGGGGGAGGCGATGGTGACCGGAGAGAAGCTGGCGGTGACGCCGCTCGGAAGTCCCGAGACGGTGAGGGTGACGGCCGAGGCGAACCCGGTCCCCGCGGTGGTGGTCACCTTCAGGCTGCCGGAGCCCCCCTGCGCGATGGCGGCGGGGGAAGCTGCCGTCAGGGAGAAGTCGGGTGCGACGACGGTGACGGTGAAGCTCTGGGTATGGGTGACGCCGCCGCCGGTGGCGGTCACGGTCACCGTGCGGGCGCCGGCCGCTGCGCTGGAGGCGGCGGTCACAGTGACCGTCGCGCTACCGGAGCCGGGCGCGGCCAGCGAGGCGGGCGATACCGCCGCCGTCACCCCGGAGCTGAGGCCGGAAACGGAGAAGGATACCGCCGAGCTGAAGCCGCCGGAAACGCTGACCTGGAAGGGAACGGCAACGCTCTTGCCGGCCGTCACGCTCTGGGACGCCATGGTGGAGAGGGCGAAGTCGGGCTGGGCCTTGACGGTGGTTGCCCCCCAGTTCCCCACCAGGGCGGCGGCGTCGACCGAGCCGAGACCGGTCGCGAGGTCGTATCCGGTCCCCGACGCGTAGCCGGAGACCCCCGGAACGCTGTTGTTGCTGCTGGTTACGTCGTGGAAGACCTTGGCGCCCCCGGCAGCGTACTGGTTGTTCCCCAGCACGTAGAGCTGCGGATTGGCGTTCCCCTGCCGCCCGCTCTTCTGCACCACAAGGGCCATCAATCCGGCAAAGGAGGGAGACGAGGCGGAGGTCCCCCCCACGGCGCCCAGCGAGCCGTTGGAGTAGATCAGGTAGCCGTCGTGCGCGGCGGCGGTAAGGGCAACGTCGGGGACGTCGCGCTTGCCATCCTGCGGAACGCCGGGAGCCGCCTGCCAGCTCGGCTTGGCATAGACCCGGGAAACGCCGCCACCGGTCGCCCACAGCCCGCTCCCACCCGAGACGGTGCCGCTTTCGTTCCAGGCCGCTTCCGGGATGTAGCCGGTGGCCGAGGTCATGTCGGTGGAGCTCACCGAGTTCCAGTAGGACCCGGCCGCATCGTTGAACTGGGTCCCCCCTACGGCGATGTTGTACGGGGTGGAGGCGAGGCCGTTGACCGCTTGGCCGGAGCCGGAGGTGCCCGAAGCGCTGCTGCACCCCGCCGCCCCGGAATCCCCCGAGGCGACCAGCACGGTGATTCCCTGCGAGGCGGCCTGCGCCCAGAGGTTGTTATAGAAGGCGTTCTCGGTGTTCCCCATGTCCGATTCGCAGCTCCCGAAGCTCATGGACATCACCGGCGCCAGGTTGTTGGCCACGATGTACTGGGCGGACAGGTCGACCCCGTCGGTGCTGTTGGTGGATTTGGAGGTGACGTATTTGATGGCGGCGTTTTTAGCCACCGCCCCGGCCCACTCCACGTCGAGGTCGGCCTCAGTGCCCTCGGAAGCCCCCAGGTCACCCGGATCGGCGCCGTTCACGATGATCTGCGGGGTGTTGGCGGGAAGCCCCATCTTCGAGCGGAAGGTGGTCCAGTTGCTGGTGGAGGGATGGGTGCGGCCGACGATGGCGATGCTCTGGCCAGTGCCGTCCACCCCGCCGGTGTAGAGCGGTTTCACGTTGTAGATGGTGGCGAAGTCGCCGGGAGCGACGTAGTGGTTCGACCCGGAGGTGTAGTTGGGAACCGCCTGCGGCGAAGCGAAGGTCTTCAGGCCGCTGTTCTTGGGCTGGCGGGGGATGTTATGCAGGGTCACCACCCCCGATACCAGGTCGGCCAGCCCGCGCGGGATGGAAGGGTCGGTCGCGTTGGCGTGGAACTCCCGGTTGCCGTCGGTGAAAGTGGTCATCCTGGTCTTGAAGGCGACCTCCACCTGGTTGACGGTGCCGGAGAAGTTGATCCAGGTCCTGCTTTTGCCGGTCTCCTCGACGGTGAAGCCGTGCGAGGCCAGCCACTCCGTCACCGCCTTCAGATCCTCGGCCGAGGGCCCGAACTGGGCGCCGAACTGTTCCGGGGTGAGCCAGTGGTGGTAGTTGGGAGAGGAGGGATCCTTCTGCTCCTTGAGGAGCTTCTGCAGGGCGGCCTGCTTGGCGGCCGGGACCTGGAGCGAGAGGATCATGTGCTCCATCGGGAGGTTGACCGCAGCCAGCGAAGCCTTGGCCCGCCCCTGGGGCGAGCGGGCCAGCGGATGGGTGTTGCCCGTCAGGACCACGGTGTCGTTATCGTCGACGAAGCGCCCGGCCAGGGCCTGGGTGGCTCCGGTCAGGAGCGAAACGAGGCATATCACAGCTACCACAAAGCGTCTTCCCTGCATGGCATGCTCCTTATGTAACGCGTTACCGAACGTGGTTCGGGTCGGCTATCCTTTCGGGAAATAGAGGAAAAACTTTAGGCGCCTCGCTGACTCCCCCGAGAGGCGAGTGTGAAGGCGGAGTGCAAGAGTGGGCCCAGGCTCATGGAGGGGTAAGAGGTTGAATGTGCGGAGATTGGGACGGGGACGGGAGCCGAAGCGGTGTGCAGCGGCTGAACAGCTGTAGCAATCTTGAACAGCAGGGAAGGGAAACGGCGTGGCCGCCCTCATGGGCGGGGCGGCCAGCGGCTGAGGCCGCTCATGGGCGGGGCCACCGGCTGAGGAAGGTGAACGACGTCCCCCCCTTTGAAAAAGGGGGGACAGGGGGGATTTGTACCGCTGGCAGCTGAAAAGAAATCCCCCTTTCAAAAGGGGACGTCAAACAAGGTGGAGGCTCAGCGGTCCCAGCGGGGGGCGTAGCCGTTGTGGCGGACCTTGTCGTAGTGGAGGGCGTCGGCGGGGACCGGCTGGCGGTTTTGGGCAGGGTAGCCGATGGCGATCATGCACTCGACCTTGACGTGATCGGGGATGCCGAGGAGCTCCTGGATGTACGCCTCCGAGGTGGTCTCCTTGTCGCGCTGCCGTTTGCGGATCTGGATCCAGCAGCTCCCCAGTCCCAGTGACTGGGCGGTCATCTGCAGGAGGATCGCCGCGATCGAGCAGTCCTCGATCCAGACGTCGCTCTTGGTGCTGTCGGCGCAGATCACCACCGCCAGCGGCGCCCCCTTCAGAAACGACGATCCGTGCTGCTTGGCGGTGGCGAGTTGCCCGATCAGTTCGCGGTCGTCGACCACCACGAACTCCCATGGATTGATCCCCCGCGAGGTGGGGGCCCGCAGCAGGGATTCGACGAGGGTTTCCACGGTCCCGGCATCTACCGGCTGTTCGGTGAAGGCGCGCATGCTGCGCCGTTTGCGTAAGAGTTCTATCAAGGGTGTACCTCCATTGAGAGAGAATTCCGGCATGATAACCATCAAAGCGGGCGAGGTAAAGGGGTGAGAGCGATTTTCTTGCTTGAGGGTCTTTATTTCCGGTGCAAAGTCTGCTAGGGTAGCGCCGGTGATCCACGTGAACGTAAGGGTCAAGTAACAACAGATGGGAGGAACTCCAGTCGTGTCCAATTCCAACGTTGCCAAGGTTTCCCAGCTTCCCTGCCCCCCGGTCGATCTCAGCGGCGAGGAGGGGTGGATCCATTTCGATGCCCCTTCCCTGGTGGGAGAATCGCTCAGGTTCGTTTCCGGCGATCCCGAGGGAAACCGCTTCCGCGCCCGCTACTACCGTGACAGCGAAAAGCACCTGCACGCCCGCATCTGGTTCGGTCCCGAGACCGGGGGCCCTCCCGGCCACGCCCACGGCGGCGCGGTGGCGGCGGTGATGGACGAGTCCCTCGGCCTGGCCGCCTGGGCCGCAGGCTACCCGATCGTGGTGGGGAATCTCAACGTAAGCTTCAAGAACATGCTCCCGCTGGAGCAGGTGGTCACCCTGGAAAGCCGGGTGGTCTCCGCCCAGGGGCGCAAGGTGATGGTGCACGGCCGCCTCTTTTACGGCGAGACCACCTACGCCGAAGCGGAGTGCCTCTGCATCACGATTCCCGCCGACAAGATCCCCAAGAAGGGTAAATAGTCGGTCTCCGCACCCCTGTCCTACACATCCATCCTCCCCCTGTCCCTCCCCTTCAAGCGAGGGGCGTGGGGGAGGATTACTCCCGCCCCGGCAACTCCCCCAGCAATTCAGTAAACATTTATTTACGGTGCGAAATCTGCTACTCTTGCGCGGTCGTCAGCTCAAGCGGTACGAGGCCGCCTGCTGCGTGACGTCTCCCTCCTTCCGGAGTTGCCCATGCACCAGTACGATCAGCTGTCCCGGTACGAGCTCATCAAGGAGATCGAAGCGCTCAAGCGCAAGAACAGCCTCCTCCTGGTGACTCAGAGCGTGGCCTTGAGAGAGAGCGAGGCCCGCTACCGCCGCATGATCGAGACGGCCAACGAGGGGATCATGGTCACCGACCCCAAGGGAGCCATCAGCTTCGTCAACACGAAGATGGCCCTCATGCTGGGGTATCACCCCCACGAGATGGTCGGCAGGTACATCTTCGACTTGATGGATGAGGAATGGGCGAGGCTCTGCCAGGAAAAGATCTCCCACCGGCGCAAGGTCGGCAAAGAACAGTTCGAATTCTGCCTCCAAAGTAAGGAAGGGTACCAGGTCTGGTGCCACGTCGCCATCTCGCCCATTTACGGCGATGACGAGGTCTTCCAGGGCTCCTTCGCGATGGTGACCGACATCACCGGCCGGAAAAAGGCGGAAGACGCCCTGAAGACCAGCGAAGAGCGGTACCGGGCCATGGTCGAGTCGCTGCCGGGACTGAGCTACATCTGCTCGGCCGATTACCGCATCGAGTTCATCAACGAGCGTTTCAAGAGGCACATCGGGCGCGACGCCACCGGCGAACTCTGCTACCAGGCGCTCCACGAGCTCTCCGAAATCTGCCCGTGGTGCGTCAACCAGCGGGTGGCGGCGGGCGAGACGGTCAGTTGGGAGGTGCAAAGCCCCAAGGACGGCCACTGGTATCACGTCACCAACAGCCCCATCTACAACCGGGACGGGACCGTCTCCAAGCACGCCATCATCAACGACATCACCGCGATCAAGGAGATGGAGACCGAGCTCGGCGCCCGCAAGAGCATGCTCGAACAGGCGGAGCTGCAGGGATCGTTCGGGAGCTGGCAGTGGGAGGCGGCGAGCGGCAGCTTCACCCTTTCAGGGCAGGCGGCCGCTCTCCTCGGCTCCTCCTCCGCCGTCTTGGCAGGGGACGATTTCCTCGCGCTGATCCAGGAAGGCGACCGCGGCCAGGTGGAGACCGCCATCCACGAGCCGGTGGCGCCGGGGAAAAAGCTGGAGCTCCTCTTCCGTCTCGTGCGGCCGGAAGCGGCCGAGATTCCCCTGCGCATGCAGGGGGAGGCGTTGCTCGACCCGGAACAAAAGCCCGTCGGGCTCTGCGGTATCCTCTTCCGAGCCGGATAGCGGCGCCCTCTTCCCTCTCGCCCTCTTTCCTTCCCCCCGGCGTCCTCTCGCCACCGGCCTCCCCTTGTCACCCCTGCAAAGCCCGCTATAATAAACCTTAATTTCTTCCAACTTAATTAACCTGCTGCCCCACCTCGCACTCCCCATCCAAAGGAGCCGGCCGTGGATATCCGGGAGCTCTTCAGGACCATCGAGGAGAGGGAATAGGTTCACCCCTCCCCTTCCATCTTCCGCCGCAGCCAGAGCTGGCAGACCATGTCCACCACGATGAAGCCGGTCACGGTCAGCAGCAGCGAAGGTCTCGGGTTGAAGTAGAAGAGGCAGTTGAGGAACATGTAGGAGCCGACCACGGCGGCCAGCAGCGAGCGGACGGTGCGGGTGGCCGACTCCTCGGCCTCCTCTCCGCCGTTGGTGAGCCGGACAAGCAGGGGCGCGGCATGGTAGCCGATGGAAGCGTCCACCAGGGTGAGCACGAAATTGACGACAAAAAGATGCGGCAGGTACCTTTCCACGCGGGCTATCTCTCCTCTTCGCTCAGAAGCTTTTTGACCAGGGCAACCAGCACTCCCACCATGATGAGGAACGCGGTGTCCTGCAGCGAATTCCAGTACCGGAACTGGCTGTCCGAGTAGCTGTAGAAATCGGACACCACCCGGGCGATGCCGGCGGCCACCGCGATCGCCACCGCCCCCCACCGTCCCACGCCCCAGGCGACGATGAAGATCGGGACGACGTAGAAGATCAGTATCGAATAATCGCCGGTCAGAAAGTCGACGTATCCCAGCAGGGCCACCAGCACGAAGGCGGCCAGCATCAGGAACCAGACCGGCATCCGGTCGATCTGCTTCAGCATATCTCACCCTCCGGTACCTCCCGCGCCTCAAGCCGCCAGGTCCGCGGAAACGGGACCCGGCACGGCACCGGCACAAGATGGATTCAGAGAGCAAGATATACCTATTAAAGCTCTTCCTGTCTATGAGAATCAAAAGAGTGTCATAAAGCCCCCTTCTTCTGTCAAAGCCCCCCCATAAAGATGTCATAGCGCGAATTTTCGCTTCCCTTCGGCCAAGCCTTGTGGTACAAAAGGATCGTATTTATCCCATTACCGGTTATCACGGCACGTCATGAGGAGGTTTTATGTCCCGCATCGAAGGGTTGAACAATGCTCTTAACAGCCTGCAAGCCAGTTCGAGCGATATCGAGGCTTGCGCTATCGTCTCCGAAGATGGGCTCATCATCGCCAGTCTGCTCCCGCAGGGTGTCGAGGAGGAGCGGGTAGCCGCCATGAGCGCCGCCATGCTTTCGATGGGCGAGCGGATCGCCATCGAGCTCAAGCGAGGCGAGCTGGAGCAGCTCTACGTGAAGGGGAAAAACGGCTACTTCATCGGCATGCACGCCGGCGAGCACGCGGTGCTGATTGCCCTGGCCAGAAAAGACGCCAAGCTCGGGCTGATCTTCTTCGACCTCAACAAGGCAGCGGAGACCACCAAAGGGATCCTCCTGTGACCCGTAACCGCCACCTCCCCCCCCAGTACCCCAACGCTAATAAGCTGGAACTTCCGGGCAGGATCACTCTCCCGGCCAATGACCTCGCCATGCGCCAAAAGGAATACACATGATCAAACTTTTCGAAAATGGTACCCACAAGAACGTCTTCGTGAACAACCTTTCCACCGGGCAGATGGTGCAGGCGAACCAGCACCTAATCATCCACAACGGTGAGGGTATCATCCTCGATCCCGGCGGTCACAAGATCTATACCAAGCTCTTTGCCATGCTCTCCACCGAGATGAAGCAAAACGGGCTGAAGCACATCTTCTTCTCCCACCAGGACCCGGACATCATCGCCGCCGCCAACGGCTGGCTGATGGTCACCGACGCCCAGGCCCACCTCTCCGGCCTCTGGATGCGCTTCATCCCCCACTTCGGCGTGGACGAGATGGTGGTGACCAGGATCAAGCCGATCCCGGACGAGGGAGAGATCATCACCCTGGGGGGCGCCCCGCTCATGTTCCTCCCGGCCCACTTCCTCCACTCCTCGGGGAACTTCCACCTGTACGACCCGACCTCCAAGATCCTCTACACCGGCGACCTCGGGGCGTCGCTGGGGAACGACTACGCCTTCGTGGAAGACTTCGACTCCCACATCCAGTACATGGAAGGGTTCCACCGTCGCTACCTCGCCACCGGCAAGGCGCTCAGGATGTGGGCCAACACGGTCAGAAAGCTCGACATCGAGATGATCGCCCCCCAGCACGGCGCAATGTTCCCCAACCGCGAGCTCGCCAACAAGTTCATCGACTGGGCCGAGACCCTCAGCTGCGGCGTCGACCTCATGGGCGACTGCTACCCCATCCCGGCCTGATCCGATGCAAACCGGCGGCGCTTTTCAGATGACCGGGCTGGTCTACGGACTCTCCTCCGCCCTCGGCCTGGTGAGCCAGTCGCTCGTCAACCATCACCGCGAGGTCTTCAGCTTCGCGATCAAGATCGCCGACGCCTTCCCCATCCCGGAGCACGACAAAGGGCAGATCTGCGTCGCGGCCCTTCTGCACGACATCGGGGTGGTGGCCTTTAACGGGGCCATCACCCCGGAGACCAACGACGCCGAGCTCAACGACCACGCCGAGCTGGGTTACCGCCTGCTGCGGGACTTCCACCCTTTTTCCCCGGCCGCCCGCATGATCCGCCATCACCACAAGAGCGCGCTGCAACTCGAGGAAGAGGAGCCGGACGAGCCCATCAGGCTGGGAGCCGGCATCGTCCACCTGGCCGACGCCATCTCCCAACGGCTCGATCCCAGCCACTGCCTTCTCAACCAGTGCCAGCAGCTGTGCGAATGGGCCGCCACCATCCCCGCCGGCGTCTTCAGTCCCGAGGTGGTGGAGGCCTTTCTCCAGCAGTCGAGCAAGGAGTACTTCTGGTTCGACGCCAGGTTCGCCACCGTCTCCCAGCTGGGGGGGGCGAGTGCCCTGTCGGGGGCGAGCGTCACCCTGGATCTCGACGGTCTCAGGGAGCTCTCCGCCGTCTTCGGCAGGATCATCGACTACCGCAGCCGCCACACCGCGGCCCACTCCCGGAGCGTGGCCGAGGTGGCCGCGGCGCTCGCGCAGAAGGCCGGCTTCTCCGACTGCGACTGCAGCCGGATGCAGGTGGCGGGCAACCTCCACGACCTGGGGAAGCTCGCCCTGCCGGTCTCCATCCTCGACAAGCCGGGGGCGCTGGCACCCGATGAGCGCAACCTGGTCAAGAGCCACCCCTACCACACCTACCGGATCCTCAAAGAGATCCCGGGACTGGGGGAGATCCCGGCCTGGGCCGCCCTGCACCACGAGGTGGCCGACGGGACCGGCTATCCCTTCCATCTCAAGGGTGACGAGATCCCGCTGGGGTCGAGGATCGTGGCGGTGGCGGACGGCTTTGCCGCGTTGAGTGAGCACCGCCCCTACCGGCTCGGTATGGAGCGCCAGCCCTGCCTCGAGCTCCTGGAGACCTCCGCCAAGGCGGGGAAACTGGACGCCTCGCTGGTCGCCCTGGTGGCCGAGAACTACGACGAGTTGAACGAGCTCACCCACTCGGCGCTCAGCAAGGGGCAGCAGGAGTACCAGAAAATTCTCAAGGAAGCCCTCTACTGGCCCCGGCTCACCGCCGGCGCCAAGAGGACCGGAGCCCAACCATGAACCTCTCTCACTTAGGCGTTGGCAGCGGCTTCGACGGCCGCGAGAACTGGCAGCGGCTCAAGCTCGACCCGGACAGCGTGGTGGTTGGGGGGAGCGGTCCGCTCCTCCCGGTGATGGACGGCACCCCCTTTTTCCAGCTGCTGACCGACCCGAGCCGCAAGGACTTTCTCCGCATGATCCCCTCCGGCGAGGACTCCCCGGGGGGCGGTATTCTCTTGGCCACCGACGGGACCATGATCGAGGTGATGGTCACCCCCTCCCCCACCGGCTACAACCTCTACTACCGCCGCCCGGTCGAAAAGCGCGGCTCCTTTCAGCGGCTGGAATTCTTCTATCGCCACTTCGTCACCTCCCAGATCGGCATCTGCATCACCGATCCCAAGGGGAACATCGTCGACGCCAACCCCCACTTTCTCGGTTTCTACGGCTACACGCTCGACGAGCTGATCGGCCAGAACCCGAGGATCCTCAAGTCCGGCCGCCAGTCCCCCGAGGCCTACAAGGAGATGTGGCAAAAGATCAGCGACCCCGCCATCCAGCACTGGAGCGGGGAGATGATCAACCGCCGGAAGAACGCCGAGGAGGTCATCGTCGCCATCACCATCTCGGCGGTGCGTAACGCCGCCGGCGTGCTAATGGGTTTCGTCGCCTCCACGCTGGACGTGACGGCCAGGAAGCAGATGGAGAAGGAGCTCCGCGCGAGCAACGAGGAGCTTTTGGAGTTAAACCGCCTGAAGACCGACCTGATGGCGATCACCTCCCACGACCTCAAGTCCCCCCTGCACGCCATCATCAGCCGCGCCCGCATGCTGATCGAGCTCGGCGAGGAGTTCCCGGCCCAGAAACGGCAGGACGCCCTGACGAAGATCGTGGAGTCCGGGGAGAAGATGACCACCTTCATCGGCGAGCTCCTCGACCTCGAGAAGATGGAGGCGGGGCGCTACCAGCTGAACTCCGCCCGCGTCCACCTCGACACCGTCTTACAGGGGTGCGTGGACACCAACCTCCCGACCGCCACCGAGAAGGGGATCGTCCTGGCCCTGAAGCAGCGGGGAGAGAGCGGGCCGCTGCGGGCCGACTTCCTGAAGCTCGAGCAGGCCTTCAACAACATCATCTCCAACGCCATCCGTTACACCCCGCGGGGAGGGACCATCACGGTCACCTTCACCGAGCATCCGGGGAAGCCCAAGCGGGTGGAGATCGCCGACACCGGCCCGGGGATTCCGGAGAAGGATCTCCCCTTCATCTTCGACCGCTACTACCAGGCGCGGGTCAAGGGGGGGATCGCCGCCCGGGTCTTCGGCGCGGGGCTCGGCTTGAGCATCGTCAAGAAGATCATGGACCTCCACGACGGCAAGGTCTGGGTCGCCAACGGCAAGAACGGCGGCTGCACCTTCACCCTGGAGTTCCCCGAGGTGCGCCGCGCGGTCTCCGGTCAGGACCTGGCCGCCATGATCGTCGACCCGCAGCAGGAGATCTACGGCTGGCTGGAGGCGCCCCTCAAGAAGGCGGGAGTCTCCTGCTTCATGGCCAGAAACGTCTTCGAGGCGAAGAGGATCGCCGGCCGGGAACGTCCCGAGCTGGTCTTCGCCGCCGACCAGGAGCTTCCCGAGCAGCTGAGAAGCTTCGTGGCCGGGCTCACCGGCAGCAAACGCCGCACCTCGGTCGCCACCACCCCGCACGACCAGCTGGAGGGGCTGTACCATCACCAACTGCTGACCCCGGTCATCGACATCGAGCTGTTCGAGCTGGTTGACGACCTCTTGAGCGAACTGGGGGCCCCGGAGGACCCATGAATAACCTGATTCTGACCATCGACGACGACGACAGCACCCACGAGGTGCTGGGGCAGTACCTGGAGCTGGCCGGGTACCGGGTGAACCACGCCTGGAACGGCGCGCAGGGGCTCGACGAGATCGCCCGGGAGACTCCCGACCTGGTGCTCCTCGACGTGCAGATGCCCGAGCTGGACGGCTTCCAGACCATCGAGAAGATCCGCCAGGACCCGGCCATGGCCGACGTGCCGGTCCTCTTTCTCACCAGCCTCGACCGCTCCAACCTGAAGATCAAGGGGCTGGAGATGGGGGCCGACGATTACATGGTGAAGCCGTTCGTGCGCGCCGAGGTGCTGGCGAGGGTCAAGGCCGCCTTGCGGCGAAGCGCCCGGGCCGCCACCCCGGCCGCCGCCCTCACCGGCGAGCTCGCCGCCGTCAGCATCGCCGAGCTCCTGCAGACCATGGAAGCCGGGCGCCGGACCTGCACCATCACCTTTCCGGAGCTGCAAGGGACCATCTACCTGGAGAACGGGGTGGTGGTGCACAGCGTCCAGGGGGCCTTCGCAGGGATCCCGGCGCTGCAGAGGATGTTTTTTCTGGAGCGGGGAAAGTTTAAGCTGACCCTGGACGAGATCCCCCCGGAGATCCCCCGCGCCCCCACCCGTTCGAGCTACCTGGTGCTCGACTGTCTCACCTACCTGGACGAGCTGGTGGCCATCCTGGGGAATTGCGCCGGGCCGGCCTGCCAGGTGGTCGAGGTGCACGGTCCTCCCCCCTGGGTCCCGTTCGCGGTGGCCGCGAGACTCCCCTTAAGCTGCCGGGAGTTCCTGAGCCTTATCGAGGGGGACCTGAAGGAGAACGCCGCGAAGTTGAAAGAGGCCGAGGCCGCCGGAGCCATCGCCCTGCGATACCCTCTTCCGGCAGAGAGCTAGGGTGAGGCATAGGGCCGGCAGCAGCCGCAGCAAGCGATAATCTCAAGGAGATCCATTATGGGGAGAGTGATAACCATAGCCAGCCAGAAGGGGGGAGTCGGTAAGACCACCACCGTCCTCAACCTGGGCTACAGCCTGAGCAGGTTCGGCAACCGCGTCCTGCTTTTGGACTGCGACCCCCAGGGGGGGCTTACCCTGGCCACCAATCTGAAGAAGCGTACCGACGTAGGCCTCATCAACCAGCTGATAGGGGGAAAGGGGCTTGCCGAGATCGTCATGCACACCAAGGACCCGAACCTGGCGGTGGCCGGGATCGGGAGGCTCGACCCCGAGGACGTCTTCATGCTCGACGAGTTCGCCAAGGACGGGCGGCTGACCGCCGGTGTCCGGGAGATCGCGGCGGGATTCGACTACCTCCTGATCGACGCCCCGGCGGGGGTAGGCGGGCTGGTCACCTCGCTCCTTTTGGCGAGCGACGCCGTGATCCCGGTGGTCCTCTGCCGGGCGCTGGCCATCAAGAGCCTGCCGCTGCTCTTGAACCTGGTCCGCTGGGTGCGCGATCACCACAACCCGGGGCTGGCCATCGAGGGGGTCCTCATGACCATGTTCGACCAGAACAACGAGACCGAACGGGAGCTGGGGAGCGAGTTCCGCGCCTCGCTGCCGCCCGAGCTCTTTTTCCGCAACACCATTCCGTACCTTGCCACCTTCGAAAAGGCGAGCGTCCGGTCGTTGCCGGTCGCCATGCTTGCCGAGGGGCAGCAAGGTGGCAAGTGCTACATGGATCTCGCCCTTGAGCTCAAGGAGCGGGAAATCGCAAGACAGACGGGGGTGAGCGATGAGCTTGTTGCAGGGCTGTTCTGAGCTTCAGGAGACCGCTCGCCTGGTAGAGGAGCTGATGGGTCTGCGGGTGGCCCCGCGGCCGTCCGCCCCCGCGCCAGCCGCGCCTGCGGCACCTGCCGCCGCGCCGGCTTTCCCGGCTTCCCAGTCCGACGCCTCGGCAGCCCCGGTCATCGAGCTTGAAGAGGAGGCCATGCCGCAGTTCGCCTACCGCGGCGACAAACTGCAGTACATCCTCTCCTCGCTCTGCAAGCGCGGCGGCTTCATCGGCGCCGTGGTAGCCGACCACAAGGGGCTTCCGCTCGCCGACTTCAACTCCCCGGTCGGGGGCGACATCCTGGCCGCCTTCACCTCGGTACTGGGCAACGCCCTCGAGCGCGGAGCCATGCTGCTCGGGGAGAGCGGCGCCGACATCATCTCGATGGACATCAACTACACCGACAAGGTCGTCCTGCGCCGCTTCGCCGTGCGGGGAGAGCCCTACTTCCTGATGGGGGTCTGCGCGCAGCCGGTCGAGGAGCGGACCGAGCTCGAACTTTCCATCGAACAGCTGATTGCTGTACTTTCCGAATAAAGGAGTCACCGGAAACCCATGATCCTCCTCGTTGATGACGACGAACTCGTCCTGGAAGTATGCTCCGCCAGCCTGACCGAAACAGGCTACGAGACCATCACCTTCAATTCGCCCCTGGAGGCCCTCCCCTACCTCGAGCAGGCCGAACCCGAGCTGATCGTATC
Organism: Geomonas sp. Red32; assembly: GCF_023652955.1. GTDB lineage: Bacteria > Desulfobacterota > Desulfuromonadia > Geobacterales > Geobacteraceae > Geomonas. Next base: position 279,851 of record NZ_JAKLOY010000004.1, read on the forward strand.
CGACCTCATGATGCCGGACATGGACGGCTTCGGCTTCCGGGAAGCCTTCCTGGAGAAGTTCCCCGCCCGCCATACCCCCTTCCTCTTCCTCTCCTCGATGTCGGATCCCGACATCATCATCGAGGGGCTGGAGCGGGGCGCGGACGACTTCCTGCTGAAACCGATCGACCACCGCGTGTTCGCCGCCAAGGTGAAGAGCCTCCTCAAGAAGAAAGGCGCCAGCGGCCATGCCTTCCGCGGCGACCTGGCCCAGTTCCCCCTCCCGAAGGTGATGCGGTTTTGCGAACTGAAGGGTATCACGGGGGGGATCGAGATCAGCGGCGAGGGGGTTAACGCCACCCTGCGCTGCCGGTCCGGCAACTTCGAGCTCGACAAGCAGGGGCGGTCGGCGGCCCTCGAGAAGGTGTTGGGGCTCTCGTCGGGGAGATTCACCATCCTCGTCGACCCGGTCGACTACTCCGACCTGGGAAGGATGGACATCCCGGCCGCGCACAACCAGGCCCCCGCCAGCCCCGAGGTCCCTACCGGCGCCCTCTCCGGCGTGCGGGTGCGCGACCGCCTCTTCCAGGTGCAAAGCGAGTACGTGGAACCGGGGCAGCAGATCGTCACCCTGGTCATTTTGGACGGCAAGGTCCGGCTCAAGCGGGGGACCCCCGCCCCCCTCTCCCTGGGGCGCAGCGCCCTCCAGCAGCTCCTCGAGGAGCAGCACGTGGCGGTGGAGAAGGAGATCCAGGAGAAGCTCAACGAGAAGATCGAGGAAAAGAACCAGGCCGAGCCGACCGCGAAGCAGCGGTTCAACCAGCTCCTCGAAGATGGGCTCGACTACTACCGCCAGGGAGAGCACGACAAGGCGCTCGCCGTCTGGGAAGAGGCCGCCGCCCTCAACCCGGGGGATAAGCTCATCGAGACCAACCTTAAGATAGTGAGAAAGAAGCTGGGACTTGGGTAGGCTGCCGCTCCCGCGTATTACGACGAAAAAAGGCCGGGTTTCCAGGAGGAAACTCGGCCTTCATTTTTATATCATGCACCACTCACCCGCTCCGCAAACACGCCCTCCCCTTCAAGGGAAGGGCCGGGGTGAGGATGGGCGACTACTACCGGTTCCGGTAAGCCTCGCTCAAAAGCCCTTCCAGCTCCCTTATCATCCCCTCGTCCCCGAATATTGCCGGCGACGCCTCGTTGATCCTGGCGCTCAGCCGCGAGCGGAGATCCCGGTCGCTGGCGATGGCGACCGCCTTGTCGACGTAGGCCGCGGTGCTCTCCACCACGCAGTCGTCGATCCCCATCCGGCGGTAGAGGCTCAGCGTCAGACGCCCGCGCATGAAGGCGCCGGGGAGAGTGACCACCGGGGTACCGACCGCGAAGGCGTCGAAACTGGTCACGCCGCCGCTGACATGGAGCGTGTCGAGCACCACGTCGACGAGCCTCGTGAGCTCCAGGTAGTCGCCGTAGGGAAGGCGCGGAATGAAGAGCACCCGGGAGAGATCGACGCCCGCCCCCTGCAGCCGCTCCAGGAAGAGCTCGTTCCACTGCTGCACGTCCCGCTGGAAGACGATGATAACGGCCTCCGGGTCCTTTTTGAGGATCCCGGCGAAGAGCGCATCCATGTCGGGGTGGATCTTGAAGAGGGACTGGCTGCAGAGGTAGAGATGGGTCCCCTCCTGCAGGTCGAAATCGGCGCGGGTGCGGGCGGTCCGCAGTGCCGCCGGCCGCTCGACGAACAGGTAGCTGCTCTTTTCGCTCAGGCAGAGAAGCTTCTCGCTGTAGTTGGCCGCCGCATCGGCGGGCTCGCAGCCGGCCTGGGATACGAAGTAGTCGATGCTGGGGATGGCGGTAGTCACCGGATGGCCGCAAAGGGCGACCTGGACCGGAGCGAGGCGCCCGAAGGCCAGGAAGTAACCGAGCGGCTCCATCCCGATCTCGCCGTAGACCAGCACGTCCAGCTTGGCATCCGCCACGATCTTCTGGGCCACGTTCAGCACCATCGGGACCGCGATCGCCTCCGCTTTCTCGAGGATCCCGGCGGTCACCTGGTCCTGGCGGGCGAAGGTGGAAACCACCACGACCTCGAAACGGTCGCGGGAGATTCTTCCGATCACCTCGGCAAGGAAGTGCCCGAGCGGATGGTCGAAGAGGAAGTTGGAGAAGAAGCCGATCCGGATCTTCCCGCCGGGAGCGGGAGCGTCGGCGAGGGTGGCGCAGTGGCTGGCGAGGAAGTTGAGCTGCGGGCAGCTCGTCTGGAAGAAGCCGACCAGTTGCTCCATCAGCGGGAGATCGTTCATCCCGTGATAGGCGAGGTAGAAGGGGGCGATGCCGACCTCGCGGACCGGATCGATCATGCGGGGATTGACCTTGGCCATCTCGACCAGGTCCCGCCGCATCCGCTCGCGGCACTGCTCGATCTCCTCCACCGAGGCGGGGACCGGAGGCATCACCAGGGCATGCTTGACCCAGACTCCGGTGGTGGTGCCGAGCCTCAGGGCGTTTTCGAAGGCGACCAGGGCCGCGCGCCAGTTACCGGCCAGGTTGAGGACGGTCCCCATGTTGGAATGGGCGAAGGCGAGGGTCTGGTCGAGCTCGACCGCCCGCTGGAAGTGCGGAAGCGCGTCGAAGACCTTCCCGACGTTCAACAGCGCCGAGCCGAGGTTGTTGTGAAGCTTGGCGTGCCCATCGAAGATGGCGAGTGCATGCTGGTAGTGGTCGATGGCGTCGAAGTCGCGTCCGAGGTCCTGGCAGAGGACGCCGTAGGTGTAAAGGCTCGCCCAGTGCTCCGGGTCGATCCGCAGCGCCGTTTTCAGGGCTTCCTCGGCCTCTTCGTACTGCTTGAGGTCGTGCATGAGGTCGCCGAGCCGGAAGTGGGCCTCCACGCAGCGATGGTCGATGAAGGTGGCGATCACGTACCAGCCGCGGGCCGCGTTGACCTGGCGCGCCTTCTTGTACCCTTCGGCGGCGTCCAGCACCGCCTTGATGAGTTCGGTACAGGTCTCGTGGTCGACGACCGAGATGATGTCGAGGGAGATCTCGTTGGGGTGCGGCATCCGGTCGAGGTAGGGGATGGTGTCGCCGACCCGCTCCTGCTGGACCAGCACCGTGCAGAGAAGGAAGATGGCCGCCGGGCTGTCGCCGCCCGCATCGACCAGGGTCTGGTACCCCCGGCGTGCCGACTCCAGGTCGTCCTGGAGGTGGAGGGCTATGATCGACTGGAGACCTCCTCCTTTAATCTGTTGGGGGGACTCCTGTTTCGCCGAATCCTTCCTGAACCACTTAAGCATGCCACCTCCAGCCGTCTCAGTCATTGAACCAGCATTGCAGATACAGCGGTCATCAATAGCAGACAACCGCGATAATTTCTAGTTCAAACTGGTGGATTAACCCCATCCTCACCCTGTCCCTCCCCTTGAAGGGGAGGGTACCCGCAGTATCCAGTTTTGGTTCCCCCTGAAGTCTTTGTCTTTGCTTTTGCAGTATCCGCGTTAATCCGCTCAATCCGCGTCATCCGCGTTCCATTGCCTTTGCCTCTGCGCGTCCGCTAGATAAAAAAAGGGCGGAAGGTTTCCCCCCCGCCCCTTGCTGCATATCCCGCGGAACGCGGCACCGGACTACTTGAACAGTGCCTTCTGGTACTCGCGGTTGAGCCTGGCGATGAACTTCACGCTGATCCCTTTCGGGCAGGCTGCCTGGCACTCGTAGTGGTTGGAGCAGTTGCCGAAGCCGTTCTCCTGGAGAGCGTCAACCATGTTGCAGACGCGCTTGGCGGCTTCGGCCTGGCCCTGCGGAAGCTCGGCCAGCTGGGCCACCTTAGCGGAGGTGTACAGCATGGCGGAGCCGTTCGGGCAGGCGGCTACGCAGGCGCCGCAGCCGATGCACTCGGCGGCGTCCATGGCGTAGTCGGCGGACGGTTTCGGCACCAGGATGGCGTTGCCGTCGGCAACCCCGCCGGTGTGGGCGGAGGTGTAGCCACCGGCCTGGGAGATCTTGTCCAGGGCGGTGCGGTCGACGATCAGGTCCCTCTGGATCGGGAACGCCTTGGCTTTCCACGGCTCGATGTAGATGGTGTCGCCGTCCTTGAAGTTCCTCATGTGGAGCTGGCAGACGGTGGTACGCTCCTGGCCGCCGTGCGGAACACCGTTGATGACCTGCGAGCACATCCCGCAGATGCCTTCGCGGCAGTCGTGGTCGAAGGCAATCGGATCGCCGCCGGTCTTGATCAGCTGCTCGTTGACTTCGTCGAGCATCTCGAGGAAGGACTGATCCGGGCTGACATTCTTGGCTTCGTACTGCTCAAGCTTGCCCGGCTCGTTCGGCCCCTTCTGGCGCCATACATGTAATACAAGGTTCATTCCATGGCTGTCGTGATGGCTCATTATTTGTAACTCCTTACCGCCAGATGGACGTTCTCGAACGTCAACGGCTCCTTGTGCAGTTCGGGTTCTTTGTCGACGCCTTTGAACTCCCAGGCGCCCACGTAGCAGTAGTTTTCGTCGTCACGCTTGGCCTCGCCGTCCGGCATCTGGTGCTCGACGCGGAAGTGGCCGCCGCAGGACTCGTTCCTGTGGAGGGCGTCGCGGGTCATGAGCTCGCCGAACTCGAGGAAGTCGGCGACGCGGCCGGCGTTCTCGAGCTGCTGGTTGAGCTCGGCACCGGAACCGGTGACCTTGACATTCTTCCAGAACTCTTCCCTGAGGACCGGGATCTTCTTGAGGGCGTCCTTGAGGGTCTCCTCGCTCCTGGCCATACCGACGTCCTCCCACATGATCTTGCCCAGCTCGCGGTGGAACTCGGAGACGGTCTTCTTCCCATTGATGGAGAGGAGCTTCTTCTGGTTGGCCAGCACGTCCTCGACGGACTTCTTGCACTCCGGATGGTCGGCAGTGACCGCACCCGGCTTGGTCTTGGCGAGGTAGTTCGCGATGGTGTAGGGAATCACGAAGTAGCCGTCGGCCAGCCCCTGCATGAGTGCGGAAGCGCCCAGGCGGTTAGCGCCGTGGACCGAGAAGTTGGCCTCGCCCAGGACGAAGAGCCCCGGGACGTTGCTCTCGCAGTTGTAGTCGACCCAGAGGCCGCCCATGGAGTAGTGCGGAGCCGGGTACATACGCATCGGCTGCTTGTAGGCGTTCTCGTCGGTGATCTTCTCGTACATCTCGAAGAGGTTGCCGTAACGCTCGCGGATGGTGTTCTCGCCCACGCGCTTGATGGCGGCGGAGAAGTCGAGGTTGACACCGCGGCCGCCCGGTCCGACGCCACGGCCGTCGTCGCACTGCTCTTTGGCGGCGCGGGAGGCGATGTCACGCGGAGCGAGGTTACCGAAGGAGGGGTATTTCCTCTCCAGGTAGTAGTCGCGTTCTTCTTCCGGGATGTCGTTCGGGTGGCGGTTGTCACCTTTCTTCTTGGGAGCCCAGCAGCGGCCGTCGTTACGGAGCGACTCCGACATGAGGGTCAGCTTGGACTGGTGATCGCCGGACTGCGGGATGCAGGTCGGGTGGATCTGGGTGTAGCAGGGGTTGGCGAAGAAGGCGCCCTTCTTGTGGGCCTTCCAGGCGGCGGTGACCGAGCAACCCATGGCGTTGGTGGAGAGGTAGAAGACGTTGACGTAGCCGCCGGTGGCGAGCACCACGGCGTCGGCGGTGTGAACGCGAACCTCGCCGGTGATCAGGTCACGGACGGTGATCCCTTTAGCCTCGCCGTCGACCACGACCAGGTCGAGCATCTCGCAGCGCGGGAACATCTTGACGGTCCCGGCGTTCACCTGGCGGGAAAGAGCGGAGTAGGCGCCGAGCAGCAGCTGCTGACCCGTCTGCCCCCTGGCGAAGAAGGTACGGGAAACCTGGGCGCCGCCGAAGGAGCGGTTGTCCAGGTAGCCGGCGTAGTCGCGGGCGAACGGAACGCCCTGGGCAACGCACTGGTCGATGATGTTGTTGGACACCTGGGCCAGACGCCAGACGTCTGCCTCACGGGCGCGGAAGTCGCCACCCTTGATGGTGTCGTAGAACAGACGGTAGATGGAGTCGCCGTCGTTCGGGTAGTTCTTAGCGGCGTTGATACCGCCCTGAGCGGCGATGGAGTGGGCGCGGCGGGCGGAATCCTGGTAGCAGAAGGCTTCCACGTTGTAGCCGAGCTCGCCCAAGGAAGCGGCGCCGGCGCCACCGGCCAGGCCGGTACCGACCATGATGATCTTGTATTTACGCTTGTTGGCGGGGTTGACCAGCTTCAGGTCGAAGCGATGCCTGTCCCACGAGGTCTGAATCGGTCCTTTCGGACATTTTCCGTCGAGTATCACTTGAAACCCCCTATTTCAGTGCGCCGACAAGAATGGCGGCAGGAATCGAAATGTAAACCAGCATCAGGAAGGCAGAAACGACCTTGCCGCCGGTGCCGAAGACCGGGATGGTCTTGTCGTTGTTCCAACCCATGGTCTGCAGGAAGCTCGGGATACCGTGGGAGAGGTGCAGGAACAGCATGATCATCGCGAAGAAGTAGACGACGGCGATGCCGGCGTTGGCGAAGCTGGTGGAGACCATCTTGAAGACGTCCGGGCGGTTGATGGCGTCGAGACCGACCACCACGTCCGGGGTGAGGTGCATGGTGAACTGGGCCAGGTGGTAGAGGATGAACAGGGCCAAGAGCAGACCGGTCCAGATCATGTTCTCGGAGGCGAAGTTGGCCTTGAGCTGCTTCTTCACGGCATAGGCGCCGGGGTTGGCAGCCTTGTTCTCCAGGGTGACCTGGACGCCGTAGCAGATGTGGACGGCAATGGCCGACAGCATCACCAGGCGGAAGATCCAGACCAGCGGCGGAAGGCTGTGGAGGTGTTCGGCATACGCATTGAGCGCGCCGAAGAAAATGGTGGTGTTGCCGATCATGTGGATCAGTACGAACAGGATCAGCAACTGGCCCGTGATCGACATCAGGATCTTTCTACCTACGGTGCTAGTAAGTATTCGCATGTTTTTGGTCCCTTTGCGTTTTGTGAATCGAGTGGGTTTGAGTCTTCGGTTTGCCTTGCTATGCAGTGGCAAAACCTGCGGTCCTCGAGGACTCGCCGTTCCGCTCTAACTGGGTGGGGGGGCCCGCCAGGGGCTCAATGCCTGCATGCCATATCTCTCCTTATTCACTTATGAATTCAACACCATGTTGAGCGCGATTGTGCATATGAACCGGAGACCGATACTCGGCGCATATTAAATGCCGTTATAGCAAAATGCAACTGTTTTTTGTATACAGTACACATTTAATGTACCCCCCTGAACCATACCTCCCCCGCCGGCACCTGTAACACCGTTCTGAAATAGCGGAGGGGCCGTGGCGGTTGCATTTTATGCCTTCCTCTGTTAAGAAAGTCGGTGGCAATGGCAAAAATTTACCCTGCACAGACGGAAGGTTCATGATATTCAGACTGCTCAAGAAGGACGCTAAGACCCAGGCCCGCCGCGGCACCGTGTACACCCCCCACGGCGAGATCCAGACCCCCATCTTCATGCCGGTGGCGACCCACGCCGCCATGAAGGCGATGACCCCGCTCCAGGTCCAGGAGACCGGCGCCCAGATCATCCTCTCCAACACCTACCATCTCCACCTGCACCCAGGCGAGGCGCTGGTCGAAAAGGCCGGGGGACTGCACCGCTTCATGGGGTGGGACGGCCCGATCCTGACCGACTCCGGCGGGTTCCAGGTCTTCTCGCTCCCCAAGAAGCGGATCACCGAGGAGGGGGTCTTCTTCAAACACGAGGACACCGGCGAGGAGATCTTCCTCGACCCGGCCCGCGCCATCGGGATCCAGGAGGCGCTCGGGGCCGACATCATCATGAACTTCGACGAGTGCATCCCCTACCCTTGCGACAAGTCCTACGCGGAGCGCTCCACCGAGAAGACCCTGCGCTGGGCCAAGCAGTGCAAGGAGGCCCATACCAGGAAGGACCAGTACCTGTTCGGCATCGTGCAGGGAAGCGTCTTCGAGGACCTGAGGAAGCGCTGCGCTAAAGAGCTCGTGAAGATGGATTTCCCCGGCTACGCCATCGGCGGCGTATCGGTCGGCGAAGGGCTCGAGCTCTTGAAGCAGGTGGTGGGCTACACCGCACCCCACCTCCCCGAGGATAAGCCCCGTTACCTCATGGGAGTCGGGCTTCCCGAGGACATCCTGGAGAGCGTCGAGCGCGGCGTCGACATGTTCGACTGCGTGATACCGACCCGCTACGCCCGCAGCGCCACCCTCTTCACCAACCGCGGCAGGATCCGGCTCACCAACAAGAACTACCGCCGCGACTTCTATCCCATAGAGCCCAACTGCGACTGCTACACCTGCAGAAACTTCACCCGTGCCTACCTGCACCATCTCTTCACCGCCAACGAGGTGCTTTCCGCCATCCTGGCCAGCATCCACAACGTCCATTTCTACCTCAACATGATGGCCGAGATCAGGCGCGCCATCGAGGACGGGAAGTTCAAGGAGTACAAGGAGAACTTCCTCGCCTCCTATCTTAAGGGGAAGTAGGGGTGGGATCGACGACCCGATGAAGCGGCTATCGCGAGCCATACTGCTGGCCGCCCTGGTGGCGCTGGCGGCAAGCGGCTGTTCGAAGCGCGAGGAGAAGGCGCCGGAAGCCCCTCCCCAGGTGCGCGAGCACGAGCAGACCGGCGAGGAGATCTTCAACGAACGCTGCCGGGACTGTCACAAGGCGGGGGACCAGGGAGGAACCGCCGGTCCCGACCTCTCCAAGATCGGCGCCACCCGCGACCGCGACTACCTCCTCACCGTGATCAAGGAACCGGCCAGGATTTTCCCCGGCACCGTCATGCCCCCCGGCGACCGCCTGACCGCAAAACAGATCGACCTCCTGACCGACTACCTTCTAGGATTAAAGTAGCCTTCCGCTCCCCTCCCCCCTCCCCTCCCCTTGAGGGAGGGGGCAAGGGGGTGGGGTAGGTTGCCACGGAGTGCCGGCGCCCGGCCTCCCCCCCACCCTGGCCCTCCCCCTCATGGGGGGAGGGAACTTTTATTTTGCCTTTGGAGCCCGCCATGGAAACGACCACCCAGCTGAGATTCGACCGCCTGATGGAGATCATGCGCAAGCTGCGCGCACCGGGGGGATGCCCCTGGGACGCCGAGCAGACCCACACCTCCTTGAAGCGCTACCTCATCGAAGAAGCCTACGAGGTGATCGAGGCGATCGACAACGGCGACACCGCGCTTTTGAAGGAAGAGCTCGGCGACCTCCTCCTCCAGCCGGTCTTCCACGCCGCCATCGCCGAGGAAAACGGCGCTTTCACGATGGACGAGGTGCTGGACGCCATCAACGACAAGCTGGTCCGCCGCCATCCCCACGTTTTCGGCGAGGAGGTAATCGAGAGCAGCGAGGCCCAGGTGGCCAACTGGGAGAAGATCAAGAAGCAGGAAAAAGGGGTGGAGAGGAAATCGGCCCTGTCGGGCATCCCTCCCGAGCTTCCGGCGCTGATGAAGGCGCAGAAGATCACCGAGAAGGCCGCACGGGTGGGCTTTGACTGGGAACACACCGACCAGGTGTATGCCAAGGTGATGGAGGAACTGCACGAATTCGAAGAAGCGATGCTGTCAGGGGACCAGCAGGAGATGGAAGCCGAGCTGGGAGATCTCCTCTTCGCCATCGTCAACCTTGGGCGCTTCGTTTCCGTGGATCCCGAGGAGGCCTTGAGGAAGACCATCGCCCGGTTCACCAAGCGCTTCGGCCACGTCGAAGAGAGCCTCCACGCCCAGGGGAAGGCGATGCAGAATTCGACGCTGGAGGAGATGGATGTCTTGTGGGAAGAGGCGAAGAGGCTGGAAAAAGACTGAAAAAACTAATATTTTCCCGGTACCAAATTCTTATCCACACCTTCTGTTGAAAAGGTGTGGATAACCATGTTGAGAAATAGAGAAACTTCCGCTTTTTAAGCACTTTCCACGTTCTGCATAATTATTGGCCACGCAATTTATCTTATGTATTTTCAACAACTTACACCTCACGTCTCCCACCGGCCCCTCCGCAGGCGCGTAAACAATTAACGCAGACCAATGAGGCAAAGGGGCCAGTGGAAAAACTGTTTATAACCTGCCTGAAAACAGCGGTTTCAAAGCGCCCCGCGCGTTAAAATCCGCCCCCTCCATTACCAGAAGATCTTTCTTGGAGGCAACCCCTCCCGGAGCGGTGAACCCGGTGAGCTGACCGTTGCCGGCGAGCACCCGGTGGCAGGGAATGATAACCGGCAGACGGTTCCTGGCCATCGCTCCTCCGATGGCCCGTGCCCCCTTCGGGGAGCCGCAGGCGGCCGCCACTTCTCCGTAGCTCATCACCTTGCCGTACCCGATCCCGAAGACCCGGTGGTAGACCTCTTTCTGAAAGCTCGTGAAGCCGCCGAGATCGAGCGGCAAGTCGAAACTAACCGGCTCGCCCGCGAAGTATGCCTCGAGAAGCTTCACGCCGGTCCGGGTGAGAGCACTCTCGCCCGTGGCGAAAGGATAGCATTCCGCCGCCCAGGCTCGTGCCTCCTCTACCGTTGAGGTACCGAACGGCAGCCGGTGGTCCACCAGCCCGCTCTCGCTCGCCGCCAGCACACCGAATCCCGCCGCAGTCCTGTATATAGAATATGAAGTTACCAGCTTGCTTACTGTCATCTCGTTTTCCTCTCTTCTGAGATCGTTCCGATCTTCCGTGATCTGGCCCAGATCGAAACCTTTGCGCACCCGGCCTTCGGCCATCCTCTCACCTAAAGGGTTTCGGTCTATCCACACCATTATACTTCATTTGAGGGAGGCAACGGAAGGAAAGTTGTCGGGTAAACCCGCGGAATCGTGGAGTCAGGCAGCGGTTCTCAGCAGTTTCTTGCGCGCGAGCCCCAGCACGTCCCGGGCCTCCTCGCACGCAAGCAGGTGGGCAATGGCGAGGAAGATCCCGATGCCGGTCACGACGGCGCCCCCGAGCACCCCGGCCTTCAACAACCGCCCGCCGGTATGCGACCAGTCGATGAGGCCCACGATCCAGCGGACGGCAAGAGCCATGGGAACGGTGGCGGCGATCCCCTTCACTGCCGAAAGGATGATGGCGCGCCCGCCGAAGTGCCCGACCTTCCTCCTGAGGAACCAGAGAAGCAGGAGCATGTTCCCCAAGGCCGAGAGCGACGAGGCCAGCGCGAGCCCGCCGTGCTTCATCGGCCCCATCAAGGCCAGGCTGAAGAGGAGGTTCAACACGAAGGCGGCCAGGGCAGTTATCACCGGGGTCCTGGTATCCTTCAGCGCGTAGAAGGCGGGAACCAGCACCCGGACGAGGGCGACGAAGCTCAGACCGAGCGAGTAATAGAGCAGCGCGACGCCGCAGTTCAGGGCCTTCTGGTAATCGAAGGCGCCTCCCATGAAGAGCAGGGAAAAGACCGGCGTCGCGCAGAACATCAGGCCGGCCATGGCCGGGATGGTGATGAACAGGGTGAGCCGGACGCCGTAGTTGAGGGATTCCTTGAGCGCATCCATGTCGCCCGCCGCGGCCTGCCGGCTCATGGAGGGGAGAACGGCCTGGGCGACGGAAACGGTGAAGATCCCCTGGGGGAATTCGAAGAGCCGTTGCGCGTAATAGAGGTAGGAGACGCTCCCCTCGGGAAGCATGGAGGCGATGATCGCGCCGACCGCGATGTTGAGGTAGTAGACGCCGACGCCGAAGACCGAGGGGCCCATCAGCAGGGCGATCCTCTTCACCGCCGGGTGCCGGTAGTTGAAGTTCGGACGGATCGGGAACCCCTTCCGGTAAAGGACCGGGAGCTGCAGCAAAAGCTGCACGACGCCGCCGATGAGGACGCCGACGGCGAGGGAGACGATGGGGACGTCGAAGCGGGTGTGCAGCACCAGCGCCGCCGTGATCATCGAGATGTTAAGGAAGACCGTGGAGATGGCGGGGGTGAAGAAATGGCGGACCGTGTTGAGGATCCCCATGCAGAGCGCCACCAGGCTCACGAAGAAGATATACGGGAACATGAGCCGGTTGAGGAGGATGGTTATCCTCAGCTTCTCCGGATTGCTCGCGAACCCCGGGAACATGGCGTGTACGATTTGCGGAGCGAAGACGATGCCGACGGCGGTGAGGACGGCCATCACCATGGTGAGGACGGTAAAGCAGACGTTGGCGAGCGCCCGGGCCTCCTCCTCCCCCTTATTCGTGTACCACTCGGAGAAGGTGGGGACGAAGGCGGAAGTCAGCGCCCCCTCGGCGAAGAAGCGCCGGAGCATGTTGGGGATCTGGAAGGCAGCGAAGAAGGCGTCCGTGTAGAACCCGGCGCCGAACAGGCGGGAGACGACCATATCGCGCACCATTCCCATGATGCGGGAGAGCATGGTAGCCGCACCGATTACCCCGGCGGCCCGCGCGATGTTTTTCTTTTCCGACACTAGCCCCCCGATCGGCAACAAGCTACAAGCCGGGGAATCTACCACAGAGAGCCCGAAATTGCCAACCCCAACGGCAAACGCAGTGCCGACGTGGGAAATCCGCCCCCCCCGTTGCGAAGGTTCACGGATAGCAGGTCCCCCCCTTTGAAAAAGGGGGGACAGGGGGGATTTGTGACGTTGGCAACAGGGAAAATCCCCCTAAATCCCCCTTTTGCAAAGGGGGACTTTGAGCTTCACCGAAGTTTCCCGAAGAACCGTTGCGAAGGGGGGACAGGGGGGATTGCAACCGCGGCGCGGCGCTCTCCCGCCGCTATGACTTTGACAGCCGGCACCCCGTGGTGATATTCTGCACCGTTCACCCGCGTCAGCCGCGGGTCCGACGGCATTCACACCCGGAAAAAGGCATCATGAATCCACTGAAAAGACTCGCCAAGCAGACCGCCATCTACGGCTTGAGCAGCATCGTCGGCCGCCTCATCAATTACTTCCTGGTCCCGCTCTATACGCGCATCTTCCTGCCGCAGGAGTACGGCATCGTCACCGAGCTCTACGCCTATGCGAGCTTCCTGATGATCCTCTGCACCTTCGGCATGGAGACCACCTTCTTCCGCTTCTCCGAGAGCGATCACGAGAGCGAAAAGGTCTACTCGACCTCGCTGCTGCCGGTCATCGCCGTCAACCTCGTCTTCATCGCCCTCGGCATCGCCGGCTCCTCGTTTATCTCCGACAGACTCCACTACAACAATCACCCGGAGTACATCGTCTACTTCGTGCTGATCGTGGGGCTCGACGCCATCGCCTCCATCCCCTTCGCCAGGCTGAGGCAGCAGCACCACGCCATGAAGTTCGCGACGCTGAAGCTCGTCAACATCATGATCAACATCGTCTGCAACTTCTTCTTCCTGCTGCTTTGCCCGTACCTGGTGCGGCACGGCTACCAGCTGCCGTCCGTGCTCTATCATCCCGGTGGCGGGGTGGGCTACGTCTTCCTGTCGAACATGATCGCCAGTGCCGTGACGCTGCTGATCCTGTACCGCGACGTGATCGCGGCCAAGTTCGGGTTCGACCGCCAGCTCTTCAAGGAGATGTTAGGGTACACCCTGCCGCTGCTTCTGGCCGGGCTTGCCGGGATGGTGAACGAGACGCTCGACCGGATCCTGCTCAGGTTCCTGATCGTGGTACCGGCAGGAGCGGGTGATGCGGCCAAGTACGTGATGGCGCAGATCGGCATCTACGGCGCGAACTACAAGGTCTCCATCCTGATGACGCTGTTCATCCAGACCTTCCGCTACGCCGCCGAACCGTTCTTCTTCGGCCACGCCAAGGAGCAGGGATCGCGCGAGACCTTCAGCAAGGTGATGACCTACTTCGTCCTTTTCGGGCTCGCCATCTTCCTAGGCGTCATGCTGAACATCGACATCATCAAGCATTTCATCGGCAGGAAGTTCTATCCCGGGATCGGCATCGTCCCGATCCTGCTGCTGGCGAACCTGTTCCTGGGCGTCATCTTCAACCTGTCGATCTGGTACAAGCTGAACAACAAGACCAGGTACGGGGCCTACGTCACCATCTTCGGCGCGATCGTCACCATCGCGTCCAACATCGTGCTCATTCCGCGGATGGGGTACGCCGGGGCGGCCTGGGCGACCTTCATCTGCTATTTCCTGATGATGCTCCTCTCCTACTTCTGGGGGCAGAAGTACTACCACATCGACTACGAGACCGGCAAGATCGGCTGCTACTTCGCCTTCGCGATGGTCCTCTTCTTGGTTACCAAGCTATGGCCGTTCCATGGAGGGGTGGCGATGCTGGCCGCCAACAACGCTCTTTTCGCGCTATTTGTGGGAGTGGTTTTGTACCGGGAGAATCTTTGGCAGCTGCTGGTGAGGAAGGGTTAACAGGTCAGCCACCAGGCGTTTTAGGTGCTTCCCTGGCACGATCACTGCTATAATGAGTCGGGTACATCCAAGGTAGTAAATAACACGCCTGGAGGTAAAACATGAGAAAAGTCCTGGCAAGTATCCTCAGTTGTCTCATTTCCCTCACCTTCTCAGGGCTGGTGTTTGCGTCGAGCAGCAATCGCTACGGCACAGAATCTGACCTTCCGAGTGCCGCCCCCGGTCAAGGGCTTTCAGTCGAACGTGGATCAACCGTGAGCCCGTCCAGGGTGGGGGCCGACCAATATAACAGCTCCGATACGACTACCCGGCATATGGAAAGCGGGACGGAGGGCGGTGCCGGCGGCAATGTGGGGAACAGCACCACTCCATGCTACAACGCGCCTGCACCGGGAGCCACCGTACCGTCAGGCGGGTACTACTACATTGCCCCCGCACCATCCGGGACCGGAAACTATAACATCACCCCTGCACCGTCCGGGACTGGGAGCGGCAGCTATTAATCAAAATTAGGCACAGTATCGACAACCTGGGGCCGCATCTTCGGATGCGGCGCTTGTTTTTGAAGGTCATTCAAGCCCGTGTTCTCGCCGCAGGTCATGGTACGACACCCGCTCGTCAGATTCAGCCAGCGCAGCCTTGGCAGCCTCAACGTCCAGACGATCCTCGATTGCCTCAAGAAGTTCCAGATCTTCAATAGGGATGATCGCCACCATTTTTTCCCCCGCCGTGTTAAGACGAACCCGCTCAATCAGTTCTCGATCATTTACGAAGGAAGGGTGCCCGTGATGTCCTCCGCCCCACCCGTTCCCCAAGAAGATGTCGATCGGTGTGGGCTGCTCGATTTTTTTGAAGGAGCGGTCGGTACCGACCGAGGGTCTGATCAAGATCCTCCCGGCGGGCTAAAAGGCCTGAACCAAGGGCACCGTCGGTATCGACGAACGGCCGGTCGGTATCGACCCAGGCCCCCCCGGTTCGACCAAGGGGCTGGCCGGTATAGACCAGCAGTCGGCGATACCGGCCAAGGGTACCGTCGGTACCGGCCAAGGGTACCGTCGGTAGCGGCCAAGGGTACCGTCGGTAGCGGCCAAGGTCTGTTCGGTGTCGGCCAAGGTCCGTTCGGTGTCGGCCAAGGGCCCAGCCGGTAGCGACCAAGGGTGGGCTCGTTATCGATCTCGGTCCAGTCGGAACCGATGGATGGTTCAGGTCGGTATCAGCCAAGCGTGCGGTCAGTCGGCCCAAGGGTCCAGTCGGTAGCGAGCCGTGACTGACCGGTACCATCAACGGTGCGGTCGGTATCGACGATGGCGCAGTCGGTATCGAGCTTGGGCCGGTCGGTATCGACGAGGAGGTGGTCGGAATCAACTATGGCTCTGACGAAACCAAGGTGGGGAGAAACGGTTTCGGCGGAAGTTTCGGTGGGTACGAGGGGGGGGCGGTACGATCATCGCTTTTACCTGAACCCAAATAGACCCCGGGGGATATCCCACCGGGGCCGCAAAAGACAGCCATCAGATCGGCGAGAAGAGTCCGAGATCGACGCGCAAGCCAGATCAATGGGCCCCTTCTCACGCCGTTACGCCTGCTACGTTGGAACGGGCTCAACTATGACGGGCTTGGCGGCTTTCCTCCAGGTAGACCGGCACAACTCGACACCCGCCTGCTGCAAAACCAACAGATCATCGTCATCGGCGACAGCTTCCAGATAGTGGATGATCCGCTTCAGCATCGCCTCCAGTTCCTTCTGCGCTTTGTCACGCAGAGCCTTCTGGACTCGGTCGCCGTTCATGGCCGAATCTATCAGGGACTGAAAGAGGATGAGAAGCGCGCTCAACTGTTCCACGGACGGAACCTTACCTGACCGGGTCTGAAAAAGCGCCAGGGAGCCTAAAGCCTTCAGGTACCTCTGGCCTAGCCCCAGCAGTTCACCAGGCCGTTTGGGCAAACTGCGTTTAAGACGCATACTGCCTCCTCTTACCCAAGTTGGATTTGACTGCCTCGCGTCGATCTCCCTAATCGTATCCCGAAGGGCCTCTTTTACAACTACCTGATTTTAAATAAGTTTGACACGGAAGACTCCTTCATGAGCAACCGATCCTGTTGGCTTTCAGATTGGCACCGCACGGGGGAGTTGTTGAAAATCCAAACGCTGCAGGGCTCTCCGGGGAGCGTTGGTTGCTGAGTGCAGAGCGGTTTAGCTGATGGGGGCGGGGAAGTCGAGCCTGCGGAAGAATTCGGAACGGCAGAAGTTTTCCACGTCGACCATGGCGGCGAAGGCGTCGCGGAAACCTTCGCCGATGGTGAAGACGCCGTGGCCGTAGACGATGGCGCTCCCGGTGCGGCCGATGACCGGGGGGACGCGCTTGGCGAGGCCGCCGGCACCGATCTCCCCGGCTACCACGGGAGTGCCGCCGAGAGTGCGGACGTGGGGGCAATCCTTCCAGCAGTCGGTGATGGTGCAGCCGCTGGTCTCGCAGAGCATGCTCATGATGACGGCGAACTTCGGATGCCCGTGGAGGATGACGGTGGCACCGGTCTCTTCGAAGATCTTGCGGTGGGCCAGCAGTTCGCTGGAGGCGGTGATGCCGGTGGTGGAGGTGTTGCCGGTGGGAACGGGATCGATGCAGCCGGCCAGCTCGTCGAGGCTCGCAGCGGTCTGGGAGATGTAGATGACCCCGCCTGCCTGCACCGAAATGTTGCCGAAGAAGGAATCGACCAGCCCCCGTTCCACGGTGTAGCGCCCTACCCGCTCGATCTCGTTCAGGATGTCGTCCCGATGGCCGGAAAGCTCCTCGCGGAACTCCAGCCCCTCGGCGGAAAGCGGACGCAGCCACTCGTTTCGGAAGCTGTCAAAGGACTCCTGTTCGCCGGGAAGCCGGAATCCTTCCGCCAGCAGGTCCTGGAGGTACTTCACGAAGGTGGAATGGAAAACGGAGGAATAGTTGATGTAGGCCTGTTCGACGGTGATGGCGCCTACCGCCACGATCCCCACCCCTTCCACGATGACCCCCTTGCGGCTTCCCAAAAGGCGGGCGATCTGGGCGGAGGGATCGGCGGCGAGTTCCTCGCGGCGCAGGAACGGGATATCGTGCAGGAAGGTCCTTGTCTCGGTGTCCTGGGGGAGGATGCAGGATTCGTCTGCCGATGCCCGGCCAATCAGGAACTCGGCGAAGGGAAGCGACGGGCGCGCGACCACCAAGGCCAGCGAGTTGAGCTTGGATAGGATAGCCCCGGCCAGGGCGGCAAGGTCGTCGGCCCCCGCGGTGAGAAGGACGTCGTCCTGCGCGGCGATGGCGATCCGCTCCGGCATGGCGGAGCGGTCGGAGACGAGCTTGGAGGTATATTTGGCGATCTGATCTTTCATGTCAAAGCTTCATGTCCGTTTCGTACGGCAATCACGGTTGGCGCTCCAGGAAGGAGGGGTCGGCGAAGGTGCCGTCTTCGTTGAGGCCGCGGATGCGGTAGTACTTCTGCAGCTCCTCTTCGAACCGCTCGCGGTCGATGGGGGGGACGTCGATCCCGTCCCCGGAGGTGCCCGGCTCGGTGAAGAAGCGCCCGGGGAGCTGGTCGTCGGCCAGGCTGAAGCCGTTCTCGCAGTTGTAGAAGCGCTCGGTGAGGTAGATGCGTTCGCCGATGGTCTTCAGCACTTCCGGTCCGTACTCAACGCCGGTCACCGCCGAGAGAAGCTCGCCGTACTCCTCGAGGGTGGCGCCGAAGAAGGCGAACTTGCAGGCGACCAGTGAGTCGACGGCGGCGTTCACGTCCTCGGCGATCTTGATGATGCGGGCCTTTCCGGAGAAGGAGAAACGGTCGGTGGGGACCGGTTTTCTCAGGATCTCGTGCGAGATGGGATAGGCCCTCAAGTGGCACCCGCCGCGGTTGGAGGTCGCGTAGGCGAGCGCCATCCCGTAGGCGCCGCGCGGATCGTAGGCGGGAAGCTCCAGGGACTTCACCGTCATGGAGAGCTCGGGGCGGTGCCGCTGCTCGGCGAACTTCCGCGACCCGAGGCTCAACAGGAGCCCTTCGGCCCGCCGGAAGGCGATGTCGTAGAGAAGCCCGGGGACCTCCTCGACGGCGGGGAACCTCCCCCGTTCCTCGCCGAAGGCGGACAGGGTGGCGGCGGCCGAAATGGTGTCCATCCCGAGCTCGTTGCAAAGCGAGTTGGCGCGGACGATCGAGTGGAGATCGGAGATCCCGTTAAGAGCGCCGAAATGGTTGACGGTCTCGTACTCGGGAAGCGGCTCGTGGTCGGGGGTGCTCTTCTTGCACTGGATCGGGCAGCCGTAGCACCCGTCCTTCTTGGCGTGGAATTCCTTGCGGATCGCGGGGCCGGAGTAGTTTCCGGAATCGGCGAAATAGGTGGACTGGAAGTTGTTGGTGGGCGCCATCCGGCGCTGGGCCATCAGGTCGACCAGGGCGGGAGTGCCGTACTCGGCGATTCCCAGCTCGCCGAAGATGACCGGCGAGGCACGGAACAGGCGCATGACATCGTTGCGGGCCTCGTTGAACCGTTCAGGGGCCGAGATAGCGACGGGAGCGGTGCCGTTGACCGTGATCGCCTTCAGCCCCTTTCCCCCCATGACGGCGCCGAGACCGCCGCGGCCGATGGAGTTCCCCTCCCCCATCATGATGTTGGCGAAGAGGACGCCGTTCTCGCCGGCCGGGCCGACGGCGGCGACACTTCCCTTACCCTGCAGAAGAAGGACCGTCTCCTTGATCCCCTTTCCCCAGAGCTCGCCCGCCGGGCAGAGGGAGGCGAGGTCGCCGTACACCGAGAGGTAGACGGGCTCCTTGCTCTTGCCGGTGATGAAGATGGCGTCGAGCCCGCACCCTTTCATGCGCCAGGCGAACCGTCCCCCCGCGGAGCAGTCGTAGATGGTGCCAGTCAAAGGGGAGCGGGAGACGCAGGCCATGCGGGCGGCGGTAGGCGAGGAAGTCCCGCAGAGGGGGCCCACCGCGAAGATGAGCGGCATCTCCGGGTCCATCGGATCGAGGCGGAACCGATCACGCATCAGGCGCACCCCGAGGCCGCGGCCACCGAGGTAGGCGTGCAGCAGATCGACGGGGATCTGCTCGCGATGACACTGCCCGGTGGTCAAGTCGACCCGCAGGATTTTTCCGGTCCAACCGTACATAACGATTCCCTACTGGTTAAGGCTTCCCTCGCGAGGGAGGGGGGAGGGAGGATTTAAATGGGGCGAGGGTATACTCTCCGGACCGGGGACGAAACGTTGCTAGAGGTACCCGGTCTCGCCGCGCTTTTCCAGCTCCTCTACTACTTTCTTCACATCCTGGGCGGCGGACTTGGAGCAGACCATGATGGCGTCGGGGGTGTCGACCAGGATGAGATCCTTGACCCCCACGAAGGCGACCAGCTTGCCGTTGCCGCTGGCCAGACAACCTTCGGAGCCGATGGAGACCGAGCCGTGGGAGTTGATGACCACGTGCCCTTCGGCATCCCCCTCCATGACTTCGGGGAGCGCACTCCAGGAACCGACATCGCTCCAGCCGAAAGAGGCGGGAATCACCTGGACGTCTTCCGCCTTTTCCATCACGCCGAAGTCGATCGATTCTCCCTTGATCCCCGCATAGATGGCTTCGATCTGCGGCTTAAGGTCGGAGATCTCCCAGACCTCCTCGCCGAAGGTGAGCTTGGCGAGTGCGGCGCAGAGCTCGGGCATGAAGGCGCCGATCTGGTCGAGGATGGTGCAGGCCCCCCAGACGAACATCCCGCTGTTCCAGAAGAAGCGGCCGGTGGCGAGAAACTCCATGGCCCGCTCCAGGTTCGGCTTCTCGACAAAGCGGCGCACGGCGATGGCGCGCCCTTCTCCCTTCCCCTCGGCCTCGATATACCCGTAGCCGGTCTCCGGCCTGGTGGGGGTGATGCCGAGGGTGACCAGGGTACCGCTCTCGGCGACGGAGCGGGCCTGGACGAGGGTGCCGCGGAAGACTTCCTCATCGAGGATGTAGTGGTCGGCCGGGAGCACCGCCATGATCCCGTCGGGGTCGAAGCGGGCAATGAGGGAGGCGGCAAGGCCGATGGCGGGGGCGGTATTGCGTCCCACCGGCTC
Organism: Geomonas sp. Red32; assembly: GCF_023652955.1. GTDB lineage: Bacteria > Desulfobacterota > Desulfuromonadia > Geobacterales > Geobacteraceae > Geomonas. Next base: position 300,202 of record NZ_JAKLOY010000004.1, read on the forward strand.
CTCGATGACGTCGACCGGGACTCCCGTTATGTACTCGAGCTGCTTCCTGGTCTCGGCCGCCTGCAACACGTTGGTGACCACCATGATCCGCTTGGGATTCATCGGGAGCACGCGCTCTACGGTCCGCTGCAGCATCGACTTCCCGCCGAACACCGACATCAGCTGTTTCGGGGTGCTCTTGCGGGACAAGGGCCAAAACCTGGTGCCGGATCCGCCGGCAAGGATGACGATATACATGTTGCCCTCCTGGGATACCAATCGAAAGCGCCCACCCTACAGGAGGACTGGGGGAGTTATACGTTACGCGGTCTGCGACCCGGTCGGCTCCACACGATGGTAGTCGTCCTGGAACCGGACGATGTCATCCTCGCCGAGGTACTCGCCGCTTTGGACCTCGATGATGACCAGCGGGATCACGCCGGGGTTCTCCAGCCGGTGGCTGGCCCCGATCGGGATGAAGGTGGACTCGTTGACGTTGACGATCTTGACCTCGTCGCCGCAGGTGACCTTGGCACTTCCGGAGACCACGATCCAGTGCTCACTGCGGTGGTGATGTTTCTGCAGCGACAACCGCTGCCCCGGCATCACTTCGATCCGCTTGATCTTGTATCCGCTGTTTTCGTCGAGGACCGTGTACTTGCCCCAGGGGCGCTCTCCGCTCTCCATGCTTCCTCCGGATGTTATTTGTTGGGACGCAGCTCAAGGTAGCGCTTGAGCGCCTCCTGCCAGGGCTGCGGTGTGAAACCGGTGTCCTGGATAAGCCTGGCGCAGTCGAGGGTAGAGTAGAGGGGACGCGGCGCAGGACGGCCAAGTTGTTCCGTGCTCATGGCGTTGACGGTGACCTCGACGCCGGCCAGGCGGAAGATCTCCTTGGCGAAACCGTTCCAGGAAACGAACCCGGAGTTGGCGGCATGGTAGATCCCCGTGCAATTCTTCTCGATGAGGGCCTTGAGGGCCTGGGCGAGATCGTAGGTCCAGGTGGGGGACCCGATCTGGTCGTCGACCACGCTCAGCTCTTTGCGGTCGGTGGCGAGCTTCAGCATGGTCTCGACGAAATTCTTCCCGGCGTGGCCGTAGAGCCACTGGGTGCGGACGATCAGGTGGTCGTGGGCCAGCGCCGCGTTCATCTCGCCCGCCAGCTTGGATTCGCCATAGACGCTGAGCGGACTGGGGGGGTCGTACTCCTCGTAGGGAGCGCCCTTGCTCCCGTCGAAGACGTAGTCGGTGCTGACCTGCACCAGCTTGGCGCCGAGCTCGCGGCAGAGCATGGCGAGAAAGCCCACCCCCTCGCCGTTGACCTGCATGGCGGTCTCCGCCTTCGACTCGCACCCGTCGACGTCCGTGTAGGCGGCGGCGTTGATCACCACCCTCGGCTTCAGGGTCATCAGCACCCGCTGGACGGAAAGGAGGTCGGTGATGTCGATCTGGTCGACATCCACCCCGCGCGCGGCGTCCCCGTAGAGGGCCATCAACTCCTGTCCAAGCATGCCATTGCAACCGACTACCAGTATCATCAATCCTCCACAGAGAAACAGGTTCCAGGTTCTACGTTAAACGCCGCAGAACACAAAGTTATTAGATACACCGTTAAAAGCAGTTATGTCAACATCTTGTGCCCGCAGGCTAGAAGGTACGGATAGGGCCAGGAGAGCCGACACCGTACAGGGTGAAATTGACCGTGAACTCCTGGTTGCTGGAGACCAGGGTGCTTCCGACCCGGTCGGCATAGGCGGCGATCACGCTCCAGCACTGGCGCTTGTACTCGAGCGAATAGCGGGACTCGAGGAAGGCACCGCGGTCGAAGGAGTAACGCCCGAGGACCGAGGCGGTGATCTGCCTGGTGAGCGGGAAGGAGAGCCGCCCCTCCATGTACTCCAGCTGGTCGTGGCTGGAGCGGTAGGAGATCCCCGCCTGACTGGTCCCCTCCCCTTTCCAGTCCATGGAGAAGTCGAAGGAGGAGAAGTTGTTGTCGACCGGGTTGTACCGGGTATCCAGCCCGAAGGCGACCTCCTTGACCGGATTCACCCTTCCCTCCACCCAGAGATCCCCGAGATGGTGCCCGGGGTCCACCAGGGTGAGGAGGTCGCGGGGAACGCTCTGGGCGGGGATGGAGCCGGTGGCCGGGACCTCGCGGGCGAACTGGCCGCTGACCTGGTAGAGCTGGGAGAGGCGCAGCGAAGCGAGGTCGCGGTACTCGGGAGTGCCGTCGGCCGCGGTCGACTTCCCGGTCAGCACGTTGGAAAGCGACCACCCCACGCTGTTCTGGGCCAGCACCCGGTCCTCGTAATCGAAGAAGGGGAGGTCCTCGTCCCCGCGGCGCTGCACCCACCCGTACTCCAGGGAGGGAATCAAGAGGTGGCGGTAGGTGCCGCCGTAGACCCGCTCCAGGGGTAGGGAGAGGACAGCCCCGGCGTCCGCCTGGCCGAGCTCCTCGAAGCCGTCGGAGGCCTGGGCACCGTAGATGTTGTAGAGCCGCTGGCGGTAACCGCCGTAGAGGGAGAGATCGAGACCGGCGGGCTTCGCGTACCAGGTCGCTCTCGGGTGCAGGACCACCCGTTCGCCGGTGGTTCCGACGGAGCGCTGGAAGTTGATGAAGCTCGAGTCCATGGAGAGGAAGAAGGGACCGGCCTTTTCGCCGGCAGCCACAAACGACACCGCGGGGAAGCGCTGGATGGAGGCGTCGTTATTGGAGGCGACCAGGTCCTGGGTGTAGCGGACCTCGCCGCTCACCCCGTAACGCTCCCAGCGGTGGTCGAAGAAGATGCTCGACTCGAGGAGCTGCCGGTTGTAGTCGCCGGCGATCTCGCCGTAGTCGAGATAGTAGGAGCGATCGGTGATCAGGTGGATGCTGGAGGCGAACATGGTGTTGGGGGAGACTACCTCCAGGTGCCGCTGGTCGATCTCGCCGCGGGGGCGGTCGGCCTTGGTGTCGTAGATGCCGAAGGTCTGGAAGCGCCCTTCGCCCCCCTTGGGACGGGCATAGCGGTAATCGACGGCAAGCCCCGCGCCGCGCGAGCTCTCGAGGTCGAGGCCGAAGGTAACGTCCTGGCTCTCGCTGACGGCCCAGTAGTAGGGGATCTGGATGTAGTACCCCTTCTTGCTCGAATGGCCGGGCTTAGCCATCAGCAGGCCGGACTGGCGGTCGGTCTTGACCGGGAAGATGAGAAAAGGGCTGTAGAAGATGGGAATGTCGCCGGCATAGAACACGGCGTCCCGGGCGGTGGCGAAATCGTCGAGAGTGACGTCGATCTTCCTCGCCTGGAAATGCCAGCTTGGATCGTCGCCGTCGCAGGTGGTGAAGCTCCCCTTTTCCAACCGGTAGCTCTCTTCGCCGGTCTTCTCGAGCTTCTCTCCGCGCACGTAGAAATTGCCCCGCTTGATGAAGAGGTCGCCGGGGGTCATCTCCCCGGTGTCGGAAAGGAGGTTGAGCGAAAGGCGGTTCCCCTTCAGGGTGTCGCCGCTTTTTTCCAGGAGGATGTTTCCCTGCGCCAGCGCATCGCCGGAGTTGCGGTTATAGGTCACCTGGTCGGCCTGGAGGGAGACGCCGTCGCGAACCATATGGACGTTGCCGCTGGCGCGGTAGGTGTCGGATTTGGTGTCGAGTTGCAGGTCGTCGGCCTGGAGAGTCACCTGGCGCGGATCTACGGCGGCGGCAGGGGCGGCGGCAGGGGCGGCGGCAGGGGCGGCGGCAGGGGCGGCGGCAGGGGCGGCGGCAGGGGCGGCGGCAGGGGCGGCGGCAGCCCCTTTGGGGGACGGGGTGGTGCCCGCGGGTACATCGGCACCCCATACCGGCGCCGATACCAAAAGATAAAAAAGGAGCCAGGCGGCTCTTCGAACTAGCATCGCTCTCCTAAAAAATGCACACCCCGTTCGGGGTACACGGCGCTCCCGGAGTACTACCCCCGGAAGGCCTCAAAAGGCCGCGAAAGGAGATGACCGCGCGCTTCCCCGACGGTGAAGAGCGAGCCGCAGATGACGACCAGCCCGTCTGCGCCGGCCAGTTCCCGCGCGCGCTCGACTCCCCCGGCTACCGAACCGCCGATTTCCACGGCGGCGCCTTGCCTGCGGCAGCTTTCCGCCAGCTCAGCCGCCGGCAACGCGCGTTCCAGCGCCGGCGAGACGGTAACGACAAGATCGGCCAGCGGCAGCAAGGCGCTCAACAGCGGTTCACGATCCTTGTCGGCCATGACGCCGATGACCATGACGAGTTTACCACGGGGTATCTCGGCCAGCGCGTCGGCCAGGGCCTCGGCTCCCGCGGGGTTGTGGGCGCCATCGAGAAGAATCCGCGGCTCCCCGTCGAACATCTCCATCCGGCCGGGCCAGGACGCATTTTCCACGCCCCCCACGAGGGCTGCGCGTTCCAGGGGAAAGCCGATCCCCGAGAGCACCTCGGCGGCAGCCAGCGCGGTGGCGGCGTTGCAGCTCTGGTAGCGGCCATGGAGGCCGGGGACCACCTCGTGCAGGGTCACCCCCACCCCACGGTACTCGAGCTTCCCCGCTTTCCAGCAGGCATCGAAATCGGAGCCGCAGCGGTAGAGAGTGGCGCCTATCCCGGCGGCCTTGGCAGCGATGGCTTCCCCGGCACTGGATACCTGGCGGGCGGAAACCAGCGGCGTCCCGGGTTTGCAGATGGAAGCCTTCTCGGCCGCGATCTCGGGCACATCCGCCCCCAGGTACTCCACGTGATCGAGGGCGACCGGGGTGATGACGGTCAGCAAACCGTCCAGGATGTTGGTGGCATCCCGGCTCCCCCCCATCCCCGCCTCGAAGACCGCAATATCGACTCCCTCCTCGGCAAAATAGAGGACCGCCAGGGCGGTGATCATCTCGAAGAAGGTAGTGTCCGGCGGAGCGGCCGCCATCACCCTCTGGGCCAGGTGGACCACCGAATCCTCGGAAATCTCCCGGCCGTCGATGCGGATCCTCTCGGTGAAGGAGATCAGGTGGGGGGAGGTGAAGAGACCCGTGCGGTAGCCGGCGGTGGTGAGGATGGAAGAGAGGAAGGAGGCGGTGGACCCTTTGCCGTTGGTGCCTACCACGTGAACCGCGGGCAGGTTCTTCTGCGGATCGCCCAGCGCGGCCATCAGCCTGGAAATTCTCTCCAGCCCCGGCTTGATGCCGAATCGGCCGAGAGCGTATATGTGAGAGAGGATTTCGGCGTAGGTCATGACAGCGGGCGATTATAGGTAAAGACAGTGCAAATGTCTATAACGTCTTCCCCTTTCCGGGATGGCGCCGGTCTTCTAACGGAAGTTAGGCGCTCACGGCTGGTGAACGGTGAGATTGAGGGTGACCATGACGAGATCGTCCTCGCCGGTATTTCGGTAGGAGTGCAACTCCCCCGGCTCGATGCCGGTCACGGTCCCCGCCTCGAGAACGAGATCCTTACCCGCGACCTGTGCGGTTCCCTTTCCGCTCAACACGAGCATCAGGTGGCCGTAGCGGTCGGCGTGGGGGCGGAATTCGCCCCCCGGCTCTACCCGGGTGTACACCGCCTTGGTGTCCCCGTCCAGCAGCGTCCGCCCCCAGACCCCGGTGGTCAGGTTGGCCCGCACCGGCTCCCAGGGCAATTCGTCCAGCTTCGTATAAAAGCTCATTTTCTTCCCCCTATTTGATCGATTACCAGCGTTCGGGCCAGGCAAGCCTCAGGCCGAGGGCAATGAGGACGGTGCCGGCAACCTGGCCGATACGTCCCTGGGAGGCCGAGGAGCGCTTGATCCAGCGGCCGATTTCGCCGGAGAGCAGGGCCACGGAACCGAAGCTAAGCATGGTCAGCACCACGAAGGTGGTCCCGAGGGTCAGCATCTGCAGGGCGACGCCCCCCTTCTCGCGCTCGAGAAACTGCGGGAAGAAGGCGAGGAAGAACAGGGCGACCTTCGGGTTCATCACGTTGGCCAGGATGCTCTGGCGGAAGATGACCCGGCACTCGAGGCGGGCGAGGCTTGCGTCGGGAGAGAGGGCGGCGCCGCTTCTGAGCATCCTGACGCCAAGATAGATGAGATAGGCGGCGCCGGCCAGCTTGATGCAGGTAAAGGCGACTGCCGAAGAGGCGATCAGGGCCGAGAGTCCGACGATGGCGAAGAAGGTGTGGACGAAATTGCCGAGGGCGAAGCCGGCCGCGGCGGAAAGGGCGGCCTTCTTCCCCTGCGCCATCCCGCGGGTCATCACGTAGAGGATGTCGGGGCCGGGGGTGAAGGCGAGGATGACCGAGGTGGCGGAGAACATGGCGAGATGCGAGAGAGAAATCATGGCGATCCTTTTTACCCCATCCTTTGCGAAGGTTCATCGCGAAATTTCGGGGAAGCTCTCAAGTCCCCCTTTGGAAAAGGGGGATTTAGGGGGATTTTCCCTGCAGCCCACGTCGCAAATCCCCCCTGTCCCCCCTTTTTCAAAGGGGGGGACCTTTTATCCCGAGGGGGGAACCAGAGCTGACGCTCTTCCTGTGGCCTGACGGATACGGGTTCTAGGGAAAACCGCAAATGCAAGAGGGCGCCGCCGGTGTTACCGGGGCGCCCTCGCTGGTGCTTCAGCCGTGCGGCGTTCCGGCCACCTGCGGCTACTGACGGTACAGCATCTTCAGGATGCTGGAAAGCTGCTGCTTCATCTTGCTCCGCTCCACGATGACGTCCACCATGCCGTGGTCGAGCAGGTACTCGGCGCGCTGGAACCCTTCCGGGAGCTTCTGCCGGATGGTCTGCTCGATGACGCGGGGACCGGCGAAACCGATCAGCGCCTTCGGCTCGGCCATGTTGATGTCGCCCAGCATGGCGAAGCTGGCGGTGACCCCGCCGGTGGTCGGGTCGGTCAGGATGGAGACGAAGGGAAGCCCCTGCTCCTTGAGCTTGGCGAGCGCCGCGGAGGTCTTGGCCATCTGCATCAGCGAGAGGATGCTCTCCTGCATCCTCGCGCCGCCGGAAGCGGAAACGATGATGACCGGGGTGCGCTTCTCGAGCGCGCGCTCGATGCCGCGGGTGATCTTCTCGCCGACCACGCTCCCCATGCTCCCCCCCATGAAGGAGAAATCGAACACGCAGATCTCGGCCGGAGTGCCGTCGATGCGGCCGGAGCCGCAGATGATGGCATCCTTGCTCCCCCCCTTGGCCAACGCGGCGTCGATACGGTCCTGGTAGCTCTTGGAGTCCTTGAAGTCGAGGCAGTCGATCGACACCAGCCCGGCGTCCGACTCGACGAAGCTCCCGAGGTCCATCAGGAGCTCGATTCTCTTCCTGGCGGAGACCCGGTAGTGGTGGTTGCACTTCGGGCAGACGTTGAGGTTGTTCTCTATGTCCTTGGTGTAAACGGTGGCGTTGCAGCTGACGCATTTGGTCCACAGCCCCTCGGGTACCTTCACCCGGGGATCGGACGACTTCGCCTTCGGCGGATTGTCTCTTTTAAACCAAGCCATATTTTTGTCCTCTTAAGGGGAGATCCCCATCCTTTTCGTGTTTAAAACTGGCCGTGTTTTTTACCAGATAGAACAAGGCATGTCAAACAAAAGGGTACGCGCATTCCGCTAAGTTGCGGAAATCTCTATAGGTCACTAGGCGGAGGCCGAGCGGACCCCTTCTTTTAGCGCGGAAACGAAGGCCGCAAGCTCCTTGACGAGCTCGGCTCCCCGGTACTTCTCGAAGAGCTTCACGAGGGCGCTGCCGACCACGACGCCGTCGGCGTTCTTGGCCACCGCCCCCGCCTGCGAGGGGTCGGATATGCCGAAGCCGACCACGAGCGGCAAGGAAACGGCGGCACGGACCTCGCTCACGCGGGAGGCCAGGGTGTCGGCCACCGAGCTGCGGGCACCGGTGACCCCGGTCACCGAGACGTAGTAGATGAACCCGCTCCCCAGCCGGCAGACGGTGTCGATCCTCGTCTGGTCCGAGGTCGGGGTGAGGAGGAAGATGATGTCGAGGCCGTGGCGGTCGGTCGCCTCCTTCAGCTCGGCCGACTCTTCGGGGGGGAGATCCACCACCAGGAGGGCGTCTACCCCCGCCGCCTGCGCGTCGGCCGCGAAACGGTCTGCTCCGTAGGCGAAGATCGGGTTGTAGTACCCCATGAGGAGGATGGGGATCTGGGTCCGGGTCCTGAGCCTCTTGACGAGCTCCAGGATGGCCGGCAGGGTGGTCCCCCCGGCCAGCGCGCGCTCGGAGGAGAGCTGGATGGTGGGGCCGTCGGCCATGGGGTCGGAGAACGGCACACCGAGCTCGATGATGTCGGCTCCCGCCTTCTCCAGCTCCAGCACCGCCTGTTCGGTGGTGGCGAGGTCGGGGTCTCCGGCGGTGATGAAGGTCACTAGGGCCTTTTCCCCCTTCTGTTGCAAGGTCGTGAACGTATCGGCAATCCTGCCCATGGTTGCTCCTATTTGATCGCCGGCGCCTCACAGCGGAAGCGGCGTGATTCGGTGGAATGAAAAGCAAATCCCCCCTGTCCCCCCTTTGACAAGGGGGGGACGAATGGGGGGGATTGCCTTAACGACGGTGATGATGTGGTGGGCGTCCCGGGAGCGTTGCCCGCGGCTTAGATCTTGAAGCCGTCGATCTCTTTTCTCAGCATCTCGGTCTGGCGGAAGAGCTTGTTGACCCCCTCGTCCATGACGCGGGTGGCACCGAGGTTGGCGTCGGTAGCGGCCTGGATATCGTCGACCGAGCTCACGATCTGCTCCGAGCCGCGGGTTTGCTCGTCGCAGGCCCTTTTTATGTGGGAGATCATCTCGGTGATGCTCTCGGTGCTCTTGGCGATGAGGCCACCCACCTTGTTCTGCTCGCGGGTGGAGGAGAGCACCTGGGAGGTGAGGGTCTTCATGTTCTCCACCGCCCCCATGATCATCTCGCTCCCCTGCCCCTGCTCGCGGGTCGCCTTGGCGATCTGGGAGACCATCTCGGAGACCTGCTCCATGGCCTCGCGGATCATCTGGCTCCCTTTGGCCTGCTCGACGGTGGTGCGGGCGATCTCGGCCACCTGCGCGGTCGCCTCGTTGACCCCCAGCACGATCTTGTGGAGCGCCTCGCCCGACTTCTCGGAGAGGATCTCGCCGTCGCTGATGCTCTGCTCGGCCTGCTCGATGGCCTCGACGGCCCGGGCGGTCTCGTCCTGGACGCCGCGGATCACCTGGGCGATCTCGCGGGTGGAGGCCGAGGTCCTTTCCGAGAGCTCCTTGATCTCGTCGGCCACCACGGCAAAGCCCTTGCCGTGCTCGCCCGCCTGCGCCGCGATGATGGCGGCGTTCAAGGCCAAAAGGTTCGTCTGTTCGGCCACCTCGTCGATGACCGAGAGGATCTCGCCGATGTCGGTGGCCCGCTCGGAGAGGGTGGTGATGACCTCGCCGGTGATCTGGGAGGAGCGCTTGATCTCCTGCATCCCGTTGATCATCGCATCCACCGACTCGCGGCCGGTCTCGGCGTCCATGCGGACCGCGGCCGAGATGGAGGCGGTCTCGTTAGCGTTTCTCTCCACCTGCTTGATGGAGCTGTCCATCTGCATGACGGAGGAGGCGGTGGCGGTGGCGACTTCCATCAGGCTTACCACGCCGTTGCCGACTTCCTTGATGGAGACCCCCATCTCGACGATCGAGGAGGAGACCTCGTTCACCGACTGGGAGAGGTTCTCCATGCTCTGCACGACCTCCTCGACGCTGGAAGCCATCTCCAGGATGGAGGAGGAGCTCTCCGAGGCCGAGGCCGAGAGGGAATCGACCCCTTCCGCGACCCCCTTGATGGAGGTGTTGATCTGTACGATGGCCGCCGAGGTCTTGGCAACGCTATCCGCCTGGGTCTTGGCCGAAGCCACCACCGAGTGGGAGGCCTTGGACATGGTCTCCGAGATGGCGGCCAGCTCGGCCGACGAGCGGGAGACCTTCCCCATCATCCCCGAGAGCTTGCCGGTCATCTCGTTGAAGTCCGCCCCGAGGGTGCCGATCTCGTCGTAGGCATCCATCTCGACCTTGCAGGTCAGGTCCCCTTCCGACCCCTTGTTCACCGCGTCCAGCAGGGTCTTGACGCGGAGGACGATGTTGCGGGTGATGGAGAGCCCCAGCCCCACCGCCACCGCGATGGCGATCAGGATGACCAGCGCGAAGGCGATCACCGAGGTCTGCTGGATCTGGGTGACCTGGGCGTTGGCCTGGTTCATCTGGTTGCCGACTTCCAGCAGGATGTCGTCCAGATCGGCCTTCGCCTTGTCGTTGGCGTCGGAGATGTCCTCGTTGGCCAGCTGGTGGAGGGTATCGTCGGTGAGCGAGGAGCCGCTCCCGAGGATGGCACGCTTGTGCTCGACGAGCTTGTCGGCCACCTTCTCGAACTCGTCCCAGCTGGCGAGGAACTTCTTGGTCCGCTGCTCGATGGAACCACCCTTGACGGCGGGCCTGATGCCGAGCTTGACGTTGCCGTTCAAAAGCACCTGGGCCTGGCTCTGCAGCAGGTCACGCTTGGTGTGGTAATCCTCGACGTAATCCTCGAACTTGTCCTTCTCGGAACGCACCAGGGCGGCCTGCATCAGGCTCACGTGGCAGTACTTCTGGGTCACCGCCATCAGCAGAACCTGCTTCTGCTCCTTGGAGAGCTGCTCGAGGATGTTCTGGATCTGCCCCCCTACCCGTTTCACGGTGACGACCCCGAAGCTTCCGGTGATCACCACCAAGAGGGCCATGACCATGAAGGCCATGAGCAGGCGGCTGCGCAGCTTTAGTTTCTTCATGAAATCAGCGCTCCGCTTCGCTCAGAAGGTAGTTCATGAGATCGACGGCCTGTTTAACCTGGCCCTTGGTCATGTTGGAGTCGGGCTTCCTGAGCATCTTGATGCCGTAGGCCTTGGTGGCGCTGCGGTCGAAGGGCTGCCCGGAGATGGGGGCCACCCCGGTCTGGACGGCAACCACCAGCCGCTCGAGGGTGTGGCACTTGACGCACTTAACGCGCACCACGTCGTAATTGGCTTTCATGGCCGGGGGAAAGCTGGAGGGGTCGAACTGCCGTTCGGCACCCCTGCCGACGACTCTAAGTCCGGCCTGCGCGGCGGTGGCCGAAAGGGCGATGAGAAGCATGGTGACCAGTACCTTCTTCATGTGGTCTCTCCTTTTTAAGTAGCGGTACCCGCCGGGCGCTAGAGGCTGAAAGCCAGCGAGGCGAGGGCGGTCCGGTTGATGCCGGTCGGGGCATCGGTAAAGATGTACTCAAGCGTCAGCTTGGTGTTTTGCAGCGGGGTGTAGGCGATGGCCGGGATGTAGCGCCTGGTGGCACCGTCCACCCCTTCCTGGAAGTCGTAACGGAAAAGGGGGACCAGGTTGATCGGGGCGCCGAGGTAGTACTCCCCTTCGGCGCTGACGGCGTGGGTCTCCAGCGCGCTCGGGGTGGCTAAGAAGAGCGGGTTGGCGTCCCGGCCGAAGCTGCCGCTCCCCTTCAGGTGGAGCCGCTTGTAGAGGATGTCGATCTCGGCGCCGGCCCGGTAGAAGCTGTTCATGTTGCGGGCGATGCCGATCTGGTCGAAGTCGCCGTTACGCCCCTTGTACCCGTAGGCACCCAGGGTGATCGCCAGGTAGTCCCAGACGCTCTCGTTGTCGAGATCGATTTCGGGCTCCTCCCCCTTGTAGTCGGTCCCGCCGATCTTCAAGGCCAGGCGGCCGTAGCCGTCGTTTTGGTTCTGGCCGTTTCTGTCCACCACGCCCCCCGCGAAGAAGAGCCGGTTGCCGAGCACCCCGTTGATCTCCAGGGCGTCCTCCGGCGCATCCACCGAGAAGGGGGAATTGCCGACCAGGTAGGAGGTGGAGGCGAAGGGGGGGACGACGATGACCTTGTTGCTCCGCTTCCAGAGCGACACGTTCGGTTCCATCCGCCCCACTTTCACGTTGACCGGGGTCCCGAAGGCCTCCCTCCAGATGAGGAACAGCTCGCTTATGTTCGGGTTGTTGTTGGGGGGGGTGTTGGCATTGACGGTCGGGTTGTTGGCGACGGGGCCGGTCTGGGCGCCCTGGGTGTACAGGTTGTAGGTGGCGAAGAAGGCGGCCGCGTCGCGGAAGGTGCCGCCGGCCTGCAGCCTCAGGGAGCGGCTGGAGAGGTCGAGCTCGTTGCCGTCGAAGGCGTCGCGGTCATAGGCCGCGTCGATGGTGGCGGTGAAGGAAACCGGGATCATCTCCGGCAGGCCGGAAAGCCACGCCCATTCGCTCTTGGAGTCTTTTCCCTCGGCCGTCTTGGCAGCGCCCTTCTTGCCGGGATAGACGTAGTTGTTCTTCAGGAAGGCTTCGCCGAACTCGTTCAGTTCGGGATAGACGGTGTGGCAGGTGGAACACTCGGTCTTGTGCTGACGGCTGAAAGCGGGAATGGCATCCGCCCGGTCCGGCTTCACGAAAGGAGCAGCAAGCACCCCAGCAAGAATTACAATGGCAACGCGGCTTTTCCGGAGCAACATGGCGGTCTCCTGATGCAATTAACGATGTCTCAAAAAATTAAAACAATCTCACTTAAAAACCGCGGAATGGGCCAGCCCGCGGGACAATAGACACCCGTTAAATAATCAGGGGCGATTATTACTATATTGATAGTGTGAAGTCAACTTAACAAAACACGGGTCTCAGAAATCATTTTTCTTGCCGGTGAAGGCTTACTCATATTTTTGCTTACTATTTTGTGCTTGTTGATGATATATATAGCGACCAAATCGCTGGAGGGAGGCTTTTTCCATGTTTTTGAAATGCATTGTACTGCTGATGTCGATGACTTTTCTCCTTTCCGGCTGTGGAAGCGGCCCGAGCACCGTTCAGCCGACACAGTCAAAACTGAGTATCTCCCAGCCCTGCATGCAGGTCGCCTGTCACGGCGCGATGACCTCGCCGGCGACCGGGGCACTGATCGTCAACGAGTGGCTCGCCTCCACCCACAACACCAACAACGGTGCGGGGTGCGCCGATTGCCACGAGCCCGATGCGGGGCACCCGAACCTCTGCAACAAGTGCCACGCAGGCGGGGGCTTCTCGGTGGTGATCAACCCGGATGCCTCGGGCAAATGCGGCAAATGCCACGGCCTTAACCACCCCAACGACATCATGGTGGCCCTCACCCCCAAACACTTCGGCAACATGACCGCGAGCTTCTCCCAGAACAACTTCCGCGCAAGCTACGTCAGCTCGCTCTACATCAACAACTGCAACAAGTGCCACAACCCGCACGACCCCACCAGCGCCCGGGCCATCAACTCCGACTGGGCCGCTTCCGGGCACGGCAACGTGACCAAGGCACGCACCAACTACGACTTCAAGACCCGCGGGAGCTACCAGCCGGCCGCCACCACCTTCCAGTACTACTGCGTGCGGTGCCACACCACCACCGGCTTCATCAACTTCGTCAACAGCGGCTTCACCAGCCTGGTACCGTTCGCGGGCCCCGGATATGCGGTGGTGCAGAACGCGCCGGTACAGGTGCCGCCGGGGCAGACCCAGCCGGCAGACAGCCCCTCCCCGGACAAGACCAAGGAGGTCACCGGCTGCGACGCCTGCCATGACAACGGTAACGGCCGCGCCTACGGCTACCAGGTACGGCAGGTCCCGGCGGCGGTGATCTACTACAACTTCTCCTCCTCCAATACCGCCCCGACCATCGAGCTCAACAACAAGCCGACCGTCTTCGCGGACCTCGGCGACTCCAACGTCTGCATGCCGTGCCATACCGGCCGCGGCATCGGCAGCATGGTCAAGGACATGGCCGCCGCCGGGACCGACTTCAGCAACACCAACGCGCCCAGCGCCCACGACCGCGCTTCCGGCATCACGCTCTTGCAGGTAGGCGGCTACGAATTCCCCGGCCTCAACTACACCAATGCCGGGTTCCAGCATTCGCTGGTCGGCCAGGCCAACTACAAGGGGACCGGGACCAGCGGTCCCTGCATTACCTGCCACATGAAAAACAGCGATTCGCACCTGTTCCTGCCGGTCACCTTCGACAGCACCGGGACGACGGTCACCGCCCTTCCGTCCGGCTGCGCCTCCTGCCACACCGGCGCGAACAGCCTCGACGTCACCACCTACAATACCCGTAAGGCGGGCTTCCAGGCGGCCATGGCGATCCTCAACAAGCTCCGCACCGGCAAGGTCGTCTCGCTCTCCAACCGCAACTCCAACTACAACGCGGCCTGGCCCGGCGGCGGCGCCAACACCATGGGGGTCGCCTTCAACTACGGCTGGCTCTCCAACGACACCGGCGCTTTCGCCCACAATCCGCTCTACGTGAAGCGGCTCATCTACGACAGCATCGACTGGATCAACTACGGCTCGTTCGGTAACGACGTAGCGGCGGCCATCAACAGCGTGGCGGTCGGCGGCACCATCACCGCGGCCACCAAGACCAACGCCATCACCTACCTCATGCCGAACGGAACCCGTCCGTAAGGGGAACATGAAACTACTTCTGCACATCTGCTGCGGCCCCTGCGCCGTCTACCCAGTCAAGGAACTGAGGTCAGGCGGCGCAGAGGTCACCGGCTTCTTCTTCAACCACAACATCCATCCCTACACCGAGTTCCGCGCCCGAAGAAACGCCGTCCGCGAATACGCCGGAATGATCGAGCTCGAGGTCATCTACCGCAACGAGTACCTCCTCGAAGAGTTCCTTGCCAACGTCGCGGGGAATCCGCAATCGCGTTGCGGCTACTGCTACCGCTCCCGGCTGGAGGAGACCGCCAAGACGGCGGCCGAACTAGGCTTCCCCGCCTTTTCCTCGACGCTTCTCTACAGCAGGTACCAAAATCACGATCTGATCAGGGAGTTCGGGGAGAAACTGGGAGAGCACTACGGGGTGAAGTTCCACTACGACGATTTCCGGCGTGGCTGGCAGGACGGGATCGATCTCTCGAAGGAGATGGGGCTCTACCGGCAGAAGTATTGCGGCTGCATCTACAGCGAAAAAGACCGGTATGTGAGAAAATAGGGACATGCCCCAGTTCGGCAAATCACTCATCATTCTCGGTCTCGTCATCGCCCTCATCGGCGTGATCCTGACCTTAGCCGGCCGCATCCCCTGGCTGGGACGGCTTCCCGGCGACATCTACGTGAAGAGGGAGAATTTCACCTTCTACTTCCCCCTCGCCACCAGCATCATCGTCTCTATCGTCCTCTCCTTCATCCTCTGGCTTTTCCGGCGGTAAAACACCTTGCACCTCCCCCCTTTTACAAAGGGGGACTTCATGGCAGTTCCCCTACCCTATCTCGACGATCTTCCCGCCCCGGTTCAACTGGAACAGGTGTCCCCGCCACAGCACACGGTTTCCCACCAAAGAGAGCGCCCAGACCCCGAACGAAAACGCGTCCCGGACCGGCAACAGCCAGAGCCAGCCAGGGAGCAGACGGTCTTTCACGTAGGTGCGGCTATAGCCCAGGCAGCAAAGGGAGCGCACGGCGTAGAGAAGTGCGGCCGCCGCGAAACCGGCCGCGGAGAAGCCGGAGACGAGCAGCGCCAGCAGCGCCCCGGGAAAGGGGAGCGTGATGCCGGAGGCCAGGTAGCCGCCGGGACGGGAGACCCGCATGGTGCGTCCCCAGCGAAGCTGACGCACGAGCACCTCGGAGACCGATTCGCTCCCCTTCATGATGCTCTCGACGAAGTGCGGGGAGAGCTCCAGCTTGAAGCCCGCGCGGTGGATCATGTTGCCGAGCTGGTAGTCGTCGGCCAGGTAGTCGACCAGCGCTTCGAAGCCGCCGATCTTGTCGAGCGCGCTCTGGCGCACCGCCATCGATGCCCCCAGGGCGAAACTCAGCCCTTCCAGCTTGACGGCCGCCATGACGTTGGGGACCATCTCGCACGAGAAGCCGAGCGCCTCGATGGCACAGCCGGCACCCTGGACGCCGGAGGTGCGGTAGAGGGAGGTGACCAGCCCGACCTCGGGGTCGGCGAAGGGGGCCATGACCTCACGGAGGTAGGTGGGACGGACGCGGATGTCGCTGTCGCAGACGATGAGGAAGGGATGGCGGGCCTTGGCGCGGGCGTGCATGAGGTTGCATACCTTGTAGTTGGCCCCGTGGATGCCGCCGTCGATGACGAGCTCGATGTCGACCTCGGGGAAGGCGGCCACCACCTCCCTGATCACCGAAATGACCGGATCGGTGGTGGAGGCGACCGCGAAGACGATCTGGTACTCGGGGTACTCCTGGCGGCAGAAGGAGGAGAAGTTTTCGAAGCTCTCGCCGTCCATCCCCTTGACGGGCTTGAGGATGGAGACCGGCGGGGTGAAGTCGGGAAGCGCCTTGCGGCTGCCGAAGAAGCTCCGGCCGCAGTAATAGGTCAACCCGGCATAGACCATGGCCGGTGCAGTAACAACGAATGGCAAAATCTCTCTCAGCATCGGCTCCTCAATCCTCTTCCACACTCAGCCTTCTTCCCGCTCCGCCCAAATCAATCACCGAGGCTCCTCCCAGGTGGTGGAAGCAGCGTCCCCCCCTTGTCAAAGGGGGGACAGGGAGGATTTGCCTTTAGTTCTTTGCCTTTAGTTCCTAGCATTTCCTGAACGCCAGCGTCCCCCACCCCCTCGCCCCCTCCCTCCAGGGGAGGGGGAAGGTTGGCTACACTTTTTCCACCCAGACCAGGTAGGGGGCCACGTTCGAGCGGTTCAGCTGGCGGCTCGTCCAGACGTTGAAGCGCCGCGGATCGAGCGCGGCGGCCCATTCCTCGACTGCTGCCGCCTCTTCCGGTCCGCCGGGATGGCCGGTATAGAGCGCGGCGGTGACGATACCGCCAGGCTTCAGCAACGCCGCCGCCTGGCCGAGCGCCGCCACGGTCGATTCCGGGGAGGTCACCAGCGCGGGGTCGCCGCCGGGAAGGTACCCGAGGTTGAAGACCACGGCGGAAAGCCCCTCCGGTACGAACCCGGCAAGCCCCTCGTGCCCCGCCTGAACGAGCTCGACCCTGCGTGAAAGCCCCTTCTCCTCCAGCAGCGCCCGGGTTGCCTCGATGGCCACCGGCTGCAGATCGAAGGCCCAGACGCGCCCCCCCTCCCCTACCAGCTCGGCCAGGAGCGCGGTGTCGCCGCCGTTGCCGCAGGTGGCATCGACGGCCAGCTCCCCCGCGCCAACGTGACCGCGGAGCAGGAAATGCGAGAGCGGCACCGCCCCCCGCAACTCTCCCCTGGCTTCCCTTACCTCCGCCGCCACGGCCGCCCTACTTCTTCCCCGCCAGTTCGAGGACGGCGGGGAGGGTGATCATGAAAGCGATCTGGCAGGCGACCATGCCGAGCGACATGACGGCGCCGATGGAGAAGACCCCCTGGTGGTGCGCCACCATGAGGGCACCGAAGCTCGCCATGATGGTCAGGGTGTTGAGGAGGACCCCCACCCCGGTGCTCGAGGTGATCACGGTGGCGGCACTCTCGTCCTCGCGCCGGAAGCGGTTGATGATGTAGATGCCGGAGTCGACGGCGATCCCCAGGACCAGCGGCATGACGATGATGTTGGCCGAGTTGAAGCTGATCCCGAAGATCCACATCCCCGCCACCATGAAGAGGATCCCCACCACTAGCGGCACGAGGCCGATGAGGGCGAACTTGATGCTCCTGAAGGCGATCAGCAGGATCCCGACGATGGCCACGAAGGCGTAGATGAAGGCCATCCGGTAGGCGTCGCGCATGATGGTCATCGACTCGTACACCATGACCGGCTCCCCGGTGGCATGGGGCTCGATCCTTCTCACGTCGTCGAGGAAGGCCTTGAGCGGCTTCAGGTCGAAGATCTCGTTCTTGGGCGCCACCTGGAGCATGAGCTTGCCGGTCTTGCCGACGAAGCGCGCCCGCAGATCCGCCGGGATGTCCTTATCGGCGATCGGGTGGGCGTTCAGGCTCTGCTTTAAAAGGGCGATCTTTTGCGGGAGCTCGGCGAACATCCCCCCCTGGAAATCCTGCAGCATCCCGACCGCGTTCTTGTCCCGCTCCTTGTCGAGCTTTGCGAAGAAGGTGTCGAGCACGGTGAGGAATTTCCCGACCGGTTTGGCCTCCGGGCGCCGTTCCTTTTCGAGCTTCGCCTTCACCTTCACCACCGCATTCCTGAAATCCTCGAAGACCCGGGGGAGCTCCATGAGAGAGAGCTCCGGCTCGTAGGTCTGCGGCTTGACCTGGTCGAGCTCCTGCCGGATGGCGGCCAGCTCGGCGAGCTTCTCGGGCTGCTGGTCGGGGACGAAGGTGTTGATGCTCACCACGTGGTCCACGGTGGGAAGCGCCTCCAGCTTCCTGGTCTTTTCGGCGGCCTCGGCGGGGTTATTGGCGGTGACCACCGCGAAGTAGCCGGCGTTCTCCTTGCTGCTCATGAGCTTGTAGGCGTAGGTCACCGACTGGAGCCCCTTGGCCTGCAGGTTCATCAGGTTGTAGTCGAAGGAGATCCGCGACAGCGGGTAGAGGGAGGCGGCGCAGAGAAGCGCGGTGGCCGCGATCACGAAGCGGGGATGGCCGAACAGAAGCATGGAGAGCCGCGAAAAGCGCGGGGCGGCCTCGACCGGGGCAACCCGGCGCGGCTTTCTCCAGCGGGCCAAAAGGACCAGCATGGCGGGGAGCACGGTGAAGGTCACCGCCACGCAGATGGCGACGCCGCCGGCGGCGATGATCCCCAGTTCGGCGATGCCGCGGAAATCGGTGAAGACGAAGGTGAGGAAGGCGGCGGCGACGGTGGCGGCGGCCATCACGATGGCCCAGGCGTTACGCTCCAGGCCGGTGCCGATGGCGTCCAGCTCGTTTTGCCCGAGGCGGAGCTCCTCCTGGTAGCGGAGCACGAGCTGGATCCCGTACTCGATCCCGATCCCGATCAGCATGATGGCGAACACCATGGAGAGGATGTTCAGGTGCCCGACCGCGCCGGTGGCGAACCCGAAGGAGAGCGAGATGGCGACCAGAAGCGAGATCATGGCGGCGAAGACGTTGAGCACCCCGCGGAAGGCAAGGAGCAGGAGCACCACGGTAAGTGCCAGCGACACCACGGTGGCGATGGAGATGTCTCTCTGGCTGGTGGTCATCTCCTCGTTCTCGAGGACCGGGGAACCGGTGAGACCGACGGACACCCCCTTGAACTCGGGAAGCTTCTGGAGCTTGGCCACCTCGGCGCGCACCTTGGCGATGGCGGCCTGGGCCGGGACGAAGCCGGTCATCTTCCTCACCGGGAGCGCGGTCAGGATCTGCTGCTTCCCTGCCTTGGCGAAGGCGGAATCCTGGCTCATGAACATCCCCTCGATGGAGGGGGGAGCCCCGCCGGCCGCACCGAAGGTGGAGAAGCCGGTCCCCAGCTTGTCGAGCATGAAGACGATCTCGGGGAGCTTCGAGTTGTCCCCGGCGGCGTAGGCGTCCATGGTCCTCGTCATGTAGGTGAAGAGGGTCTGCACCGACGGCGACTTGGAGAGCTCCTTCAGGGCCGGGGTGGCCAGGGCGATGTTCCGGTGGAGCTCCTTGATGTCGGAAAGCGGCATGAAGAGCAGGCCGTTGTCCCGGAAGAAGGGGAGCGCGTAGGGATAGAAGATCTGGGCGAAGTGCTCCTTGTCGGCGGAAAGGGCGTCGAAGAGCTTCTGGCCGAAGGCTCCGGCCTTCTCGGCGTCCTGGCTTTCGATGACCGCCACGATGTCTTCGGGGTCGCCGAACTCGGCACGATAGGCCTGATAGTCACGGTTGAAGGATGTGTTCTTCGGCATCAGGTCATCCCGGCCGGTGAGAAACTCCATACGCTGTGACGTATACACAAGAGAGATCGCCGACAGTACCAAGGCCACCAACACTACCAGCCAGGGATGTCTCGACGAGAGGGAAAAGAGTGCGCTCCGCGATTTCGCGTTTCCGTTCATAGTTATCCTGCCTTCCTTTGCCCCGGGTCAAAGAGAAGCAACCTAGCACACCGTTGGGTGCTAAATCAAGATTCGGCAGCGAAACCGCCGATTTAATAGATAGATAGGCAATCCGCAATTAAAAAAGGGTGTACCTTTGAGCAAAGTTATGATATTTCTGCCAGCTTGTAACTAGCATTAAAACCGATACACTGCATGAACTTACGCCAATCCACCAAAAGGAGTTTGTGGTGACATCCCCCTTCAAGCACCCCATATCACCCGCACTGACTTCATTCAACGGGCCCGCCGTCGAACCGGAGAAGGTCGTCGGCCAAAGCCAGGGAGCCAAGGTACACCGGCTTCCCCCTTCCATCTGGAAGCGGAAGCCGGGGAGCGCGCAGACCCAACTCGACGTAGCGATCGAAGCAAGCAGGGATTTCTTCTTCAGAGAGCAGCTCCCCCAGGGGTACTGGTGGGCCGAGCTGGAATCGAACACCACCATCACCGCCGAATACATCATGCTGTTTCACTTCCTGGGTCTGGTCGACCACGAGAAGCAGCGCAAGATGGCCAACTACCTCCTCTCCAAGCAGACCGAAGACGGTTCCTGGACCATCTACTACGGCGGCCCGGGCGACCTCTCCACCACGGTGGAGGCCTACTTCGCCCTGAAACTCTCCGGCTATCCGGCGGAGCACCCCGCCATGCAGAAGGCGCGCGCCTTCGTGCTGGAACACGGCGGGATCATCAAGACCCGCGTCTTCACCAAGATCTTCCTGGCACTGTTCGGCGAGTTCGCCTGGTTCGGGGTCCCGAGCATGCCGGTCGAGCTCATGCTGCTTCCCAACTGGGCCTACTTCAACATGTACGAGCTCTCCAGCTGGGCCCGGGCGACCATCATCCCGCTTTCCGTGGTGATGACCAACCGCCCGGTGAAGAAGCTCCCCCCTTCCATGCGCGTGCAGGAGCTCTTCGTGAGGCCGCCGCGCCCCATCGATTACACCTTCACCAAGGAAGACGGGATCCTCACCTGGAAGAACTTCTTCATCGGCGTGGACCACATGCTGAAGGTCTACGAGAGAAGCCCCATCCGTCCCTTCAAGAAGCGGGCGCTGGCGGTGGCCGAGAAGTGGGTGCTCGATCACCAGGAGACCACCGGCGACTGGGGCGGCATCCAGCCGGCCATGCTGAACGCCATTCTCTGCCTGAACGCGCTCGGCTATCCGAACGACCACCCGGTTATCGTGCGCGGCATGGAGGCCCTGGCCAACTTCTGCATCGAGAGCGACGACCAGCTCGTCCTGCAGTCGTGCATCTCCCCGGTCTGGGACACCGCGCTGGCCTTGAAGGCACTGACCGACGCCGGGGTCCCCAACGACCATCCCTCGCTCGTCAAGGCTGCCCAGTGGCTGCTCGACAAGGAAGTGAGAAAGCCCGGGGACTGGAAGATCAAGTCCCCCGACCTCGAGGCGGGCGGCTGGGCCTTCGAATTCCTCAACGACTGGTTTCCGGACGTCGACGACTCCGGCTTCGTCATGATGGCCTTGAAAGGGATCAAGGTCAAAGACCGGAAGCACATGGAAGGTGCCATCAAGCGCGGCATCACCTGGTGCCTCGGGATGCAGAGCAAAAACGGCGGGTGGGGCGCCTTCGACAAGGACAACACCAAGTACCTGTTGAACAAGATCCCCTTCGCCGACCTGGAGGCGCTGATCGATCCCCCCACCGCGGACCTGACCGGCCGCATGCTGGAGCTGATGGGGAACTTCGGCTACTCCAAGAACTACGACGCGGCCGTCCGCGCCCTGGAGTTCCTGAAGATCACCCAGGAACCGGAAGGGTGCTGGTGGGGACGCTGGGGGGTCAACTACCTCTACGGCACCTGGTCGGTCCTTTGCGGCCTGCAGGCGATCGGCGAGGACATGACCCAGCCCTACATCCGTAAGGCGGTGAACTGGATCAAGTCGCACCAGAACATCGACGGCGGCTGGGGCGAGACCTGCGAATCGTACCACGACCGCACCCTGATGGGGATCGGCGAGAGCACCGCCTCCCAGACCGGCTGGGCGCTTTTGGCCCTGATGGCGGCGGGCGAGGCGAACTCGTCGGCAGTGACCCGCGGCGTCCAGTACCTGATCTCCACCCAGAAGGCCGACGGCACCTGGGACGAGACCCAGTACACCGGCACCGGGTTCCCGAAATACTTCATGATCAAGTACCACATCTACCGTAACTGCTTCCCGCTGATGGCGCTCGGCACCTACCGCGAGCAGACCGCGGGCAAGGAGTAGGCGTACCGCGTGAAAGCGTTCGTCACCGGGGCCACCGGTTTCATAGGTGCCAGCATCGTCCGGGAGCTTCTGAAGGACGGTTACGAGGTGCGCGTCCTCGCCCGCCCCGGCTCCGACCGGAGAAACCTGGACGGTCTCGAGGTGGAGATCTTCGAGGGGGACCTCTCGGACCAGGCTTCGCTCACCCGGGGGCTTGCCGGCTGCGGCCAGCTCTTCCACGCCGCCGCCGATTACCGGCTCTGGACCAAAACGCCGGCCTCCATGTACGATGCCAACGTCGGCGGGACCACCAGGATCCTGGCCGCCGCGCTGGAAGCCGGGGTCGGGAAGGTGGTCTACACCTCCAGCGTCGGGACGCTGGGTAACCCCGGGGACGGCACCCCCGGGACCGAATCCACCCCGGTGGATTTCGGGCAGATGGTCGGGGACTACAAGAAGAGCAAGTTCCTGGCCGAGCGTGCCGCCGAGGAATTCATCGCCAAGGGGCTTCCCCTGGTGATCGTGAATCCCTCCACGCCGGTGGGGCCGATGGACATCAAGCCGACCCCGACCGGGAAGATCATCGTCGACTTCTTGAACGGCAAGATGCCGGCCTATCTCGACACCGGACTGAACCTGATCGATGTCGAGACCTGCGCACGCGGGCACCTGCTCGCGGCGGAGAAGGGAAGGATCGGGGAGAAATACATCCTCGGCAACGAGAACCTGACCCTCGCCCGCATCTTCACCCTGCTTTCCGGGATCACGGGCTTGAAGGCCCCCAAGGTCAGGCTCCCCTACTACCCCATCCTGGCCGCCGCCTACCTGAACGAGGCGATCTCGGCGGTAACCGGGAAGGAACCGCTCATCCCGCTCGCCGGGGTGCAGATGGCTAAAAAATTCATGTACTTCGACCCGTCCAAGGCGGTAGCCGAACTGGGGCTCCCGCTCACCCCGATCAAGGGGTCCTTGGAGCGCGCGGTCGATTGGTTCCGCAGCCACGGCTACGCCAGGTAGCTTGGCCTGCGGACCGGCTTTCGGGGAAACCTCCTGTCCCCGTTAAAGAAAGCCGGATAAGAGGCGTCCACGGGAGGACGAACGGGACGGGCTTGGCAGGTGCCGGCCCCCTTGCAGCAACATCCCCCTGGATACAGGCGTCCACTTTTTTTCTTTTCTCTAAGTAGGGTCGATACATGTACAAGCTCCTTTCCAAGATCAATGGTCCCGGCGACCTGAAGAAGCTCAAGACCGACGAGCTGGTGAAGCTCGCCGACGAAGTCCGCGAGTTCCTTCTGGAGACCGTCCCCAAGACCGGCGGGCACCTCGCCTCCAACCTCGGCTGCGTCGAGCTCTCCATCGCCCTTCACTACTGCTTCAACTCTCCGGTGGACAAGATCGTCTGGGACGTCGGCCACCAGGCCTACACCCACAAGATCCTCACCGGCCGCCGCGACCGCTTCCACACCCAGCGCTGCTACAAGGGGCTGAGCGGTTTCCCGAAGCGCTCCGAATCTCCCCATGACGCCTTCGGCGTCGGGCACTCCTCGACCTCGATCTCGGCAGGGCTCGGGATGGCGGCCGCCCACTCCCTTGCCGGCGACGACAGCCGGGCCATCGCGGTGATCGGCGACGGCTCGCTCACCGGCGGGATGGCCTTCGAGGCCCTGAACCAGGCCGGGCATCTCAGAAAGAACCTGATCGTGGTCCTAAACGACAACGAGATGTCGATCTCCAAGAACGTGGGGGCGCTCTCCTCCTTCATCTCCCGGAAGATGACCGGCGGCTACTACCGCGGCCTCAAGAAGGAAATGGAAGGGCTGATCTCCGCCATCCCGGCCATCGGCGGCAACATCCTGCACTTCGCCAAGAAGGCCGAGAACACCCTGAAGGGGTTCCTGACCCCGGGGACCCTGTTCGAGGCGCTCGGCTTCGAGTACGTAGGCCCCATCCCCGGCCACGACATCCCGACCATGATCGGCGTCCTTGAGAACGTGAAGAACCTGGAAGGCCCGATCCTTCTCCACGTGATGACCAAGAAGGGGAAAGGGTATCTGCCGGCCGAGCAGACTCCCGACAAGTTCCACGGGATCGCCCCGGTGAAGCCCGCCAGCGCGGCCCCCGCCAAACCGGCCCCCCCCTCCTACACCCAGGTGTTCGGGGAGACGCTGGTGAAGCTCGGAGCGGCGGACAAGAAGATCGTCGCCATCACCGCCGCCATGCCCGACGGCACCGGGCTTTCCCCCTTCGCCAAGGCCTACCCCGACCGCTTCTTCGACGTCGGCATCGCCGAGCAGCACGCCCTCACCTTCGCGGCCGGGCTTGCCGCGGAAGGGTTCCGTCCGGTGGCGGCCATCTACTCGACCTTCCTGCAGCGCGCCTACGACCAGGTGTTCCACGACATCTGCCTGCAAAAGCTCGGCGTCACCCTGGCGCTCGACCGCGCCGGCCTGGTCGGCGACGACGGCCCGACCCACCACGGCGCCTTCGACATCTCCTACTTACGGCACCTGCCGGAACTGACCGTGATGGCGCCCAAGGACGAGAACGAGCTGCAGCACATGCTGAAGACCGCCGTCTACCTCGGGCGTCCGGTTTCCCTCCGCTACCCGCGCGGCGCGGGCTACGGCGTGGAGATGGACAAGGAGATCAAGGAGCTGGAGATCGGCAAGGGGGAGGTGCTCGTGGAAGGGAGCGACGTCACCCTGGTTGCCATCGGCTCCACCGTCTATCCTGCCCTGGAGGCCGCCAAGCTCCTCAGGGAGAAAGGGATCTCCGCCGGGGTGGTCAACGCACGCTTCATCAAGCCGCTCGACACCGCGCTGATCCTCGGCGAGGCGACAAAGACCGGCTGCATCGTCACCGTCGAGGAGAACTCGCTGCAAGGGGGCTTCGGAAGCGCCATCCTCGAAGCGGTCTACGACTCCGGGCTCTCCTCCATCCGTGTCAAGCGGCTGGGGATTCCGGACCATTTCGTCGAGCACGGCAGCCAGGCGGAGCTCAGGAGAGACCTGGGGATCGACGGCGCCGGGATCGCGGAATCCACCGAAGCCTTCGTCAGGAAGGCGGAAGAAGGCGGCCGTCAGCACCTGGCCCGCGTGAAGTAATCCAGTACGGCAACAAAGAACGACGGGACCGGTCATAGGGCGCCCCATTAACCCTTTGACTCGTCCCGTTTTATCGTGTAAAAATGCGCCGCGCTTTTCCCGAAAGGGAGCCCGGCCTGAAATGGCACTCAACGACTCGAAGTAGGTAAGGAAAGAAAATCATGCGTTTCCCGATGCGACTCAACTATGACCTGACCAAATACATCGTCTCCAACAAGATGAAGAAGAACGACAAGTATCCGCTGGTGCTGATGCTTGAGCCGACCCATCTTTGCAACCTTGCCTGCTCCGGCTGCGGAAGGATCCGCGAGTACGCCGACACCATCCAGGCGATGATGAGCCTCGAAGAGTGCCTGGCGTCCGTCGACGAGTGCCCGGCACCGGTAGTTACCATCACCGGCGGCGAGCCGTTCCTCTATCCCCACATCTTCGAGCTGATCGAGGCGGTCCTCGAGCGCGGCAAGCACATCTACCTCTGCACCAACGCGCTGTTGCTCGAGAAGGCGCTCGACAAGATGAAGCCGCACCCGAACTTCGTCCTGAACGTCCACATGGACGGGATGGAAGAGACCCACGACCGGATCCTCGAGCGTCCCGGCACCTTCAAGATCGCCATGAGCGCCATCAAGAAGGCCAAGCAGCTCGGTTTCAGGCTCTGCACCAACACCACCATCTTCAAGGAGACCGACCTGGTCGAGATCGAGATGCTCTTCTCGCACTTGAAGGAGATAGGAGTGGACGGTTTCCTGGTGGCGCCGGGCTTCGGCTACGAGGCGGTCGGCGAGAAGCTTTTCCTGGAGCGCCGCGAGATCCAGAAGAAATTCGAGCAGGTCTTCGAGATGAGCAAGCGTTTCCCGTTCTTCTCGACCCCGATGTATCTCCGTTTCCTCAAAGGGGAGAAGGAGCTCCAGTGCACCCCGTGGGGGAACCCGACCAGGAACCCGCAGGGGTGGAAGGCTCCCTGCTACCTGATCACCGACGCCCACTATGGAAGCTTCAAGGAGATGATGGAGAAGACCGAGTGGGACAAGTACGGGGTCGGCAAGGATCCCCGCTGCGCCCAGTGCATGATGCACTGCGGCTTCGAGCCCACCGTCGTCGCCGAGATCGGCAAGAGCTGGAAAGACATGTGGGAAATGTTCCTCTGGAACCTCAGCTAGTTCACTGATCCCATCAGTACACATAAAAGCCCGCCACCTCCAAGAGGTGAGCGGGCTTTTCTTTTAAGGACTGTGTGTTCCTTCCGCCTTTAATTTCTTTTTTATGAAGGCGCGTGCTGCTTTTATAGTTTCAATTTCTTCCTTCTCTAGAAGATCTGTCAGCTTTTCATCTATGGCGAGCGTTGCATTTCGAAAATCCAACTTCAGTACCACAGGGACCACAAAGGGTGGGGGTTTGATAGCTCTTGCGTAATACAGACCAATCACTCGGATACTCCCGTCTGGATAGCTATCAGAGAATGAAAGTGCATCGACGTATTCGCACTGCCATGGCCGTTTCTCTATTTCAGGGCCAATGACATCTACGACAGGAATCACATTATAATCATTTAATAACTGAATGGAGCATACACGATACATACCAGGCGAATTTATTAATGCCGAAAGGAAATAAAACGATCTAGGACCTACGGTGATTTGGAAGGATTGGTCTTTATCAACCTCAACCTCAGCACTAGGATCATGCCCTTTCACTTGGCTGCGAATATTGCTTTCGGCCTGATACATTACATCGCGGCTGATTCTGCTTACTGATTTCACAGGCTCTGCAACAGCCTCACTACAGAGGCAACTCAGAAGCAGTAGTAGAGATACTATTCTAATGTCTCTGCTTAGCATATTTTTCGTAGGCCTCCTTCAGGATGTGGTCGTAGTTGAATTTACGATACGACTTGCCGTTGTACTCGCGAGCAATAGCTTCCCATTTCTTGGAAATAAGCGCCGCCTTTAGCAATTTGTTTGAGGAGCTAAAGTTTACAAACGCTTTCAGGTGCTCCTGCTCAGACCGACACATTGCGGCCACAAATTCTTCGACGGTTTTGAATCCAGCAAGTTTGTGGCCTTCACCTAGGATCTGGAATTTCCCCCAAGAGCAAGCTTTCAGTGCTGCAGACTTGTCCAAATTGTACGCCTTGGCCAACCGGGGAAAGCTATTACCATAAATATCGTCCCCTACTTTTTCGCCTTTCTTACGCTTTCTGTGAGCTTTATTTGAAGAAATATCTGGATTTTGACTATTAAACCTTCCGAAAGGTGAGGTATTCCTTGAAAAGACATGACGTTCATAGAGAATCCTTGGTCTGTTCTTGTTGTCAAAGCCTTTTCCACCTTCGATCTTGGCCACGGCCTTAATAACCTCAACTTCGCACCCTATAGCCTTTGCAGCGTTACGATAGTCTTCCTCGGTTATGGTCTCTCCCGTAAACCCTTTCAAGAAGTCCAACGACGCCTGATCGTTTGTCACCTTGCAGACAGGCAATCCTTTTGCGGTTGCTGTTTCTACGGTTTTCGGCCCCTTACCATCACCGTATTCCGCCTGAACTTTTCCTGTAGCCAGTGTTTGAACCGGGTTCTCAGGCGGCTTCACGGGTTTCGCATCGGCCGTCTTAGTTTCACCTACAGGGAGGCCGGAGGCGTCTTTTGGATGCGGCTTCGTTTGCCCCTCCAACTTCAGTTTAGGGCTTATCACGGTGACCAGTTTGTTTCCCCAGTCTGAGACAACCTCCGTGACTTGCTTCAGCGACCCATCCAGCCGGGCGAGATATAACCTTACAACCTGGTCGGGGCTTTCCGTCAGCACCGTTGGCAACTGACCTGAAGCCCCGCTGGAAAGAACTTTCTTCTCCTGACCGTACTCCACTTGTGCTGTCGCGTTTCGGATGGGGTTGCGATCCATGTCCACCAGTTGGAAGGTCACCCCCATAACGGCTTTCGCAGCGAGAGCTATCTGCTGTCCAGCTTTAATCTGGTTAGGGTCCGGTATACCGTTAATCTTACATAGGTGGTCAACTGTCGTATGGTGGGATTTGGCAACTGCGCTCAAAGTATCGCCCTCTTTGAAGACGTAGAAATCGCTTGTGTTGCTCACCCTTCACCTCCCTCATCGAGAGCATCTGTGTCATCGACAACTTCCATCTCCTCTATAACTTCCCACTCCTCAGCACCAATAACCCAGGCTATTACGTCTCGCTGCTCCGTTGTAAAGAACCTGCTACTCACCCCACGTTCGTCAGTCGAGACTGTCGTGACGTACTCCCCTTCCGTGGTCGTGATCTCTATGGGCAGTCCGGCATACTCAATACCATTATGGTTGCCGGCGGCGAGCATTTCGCTGAGGTCAAATGCGAGACTGTGATTCACCCCGTCCTGCGTTGTCTCAGCGGGTACGGTCGCTAACCCACCCGGAGTTCTGCCAATGAAAACATTTGAAGATCCACTGGTAATCTTGCCACCATGCGCCGTTGAGCAACCAACGAAGGCTGCCGGTTTGCCATTGATCAGAACACAATTGCTCCCCTCAATTATCGTGTCCCCGCAGGCTATCCGGTCTCCGACTCGCGCCGCAGGCTGGTTGTCGTGGTAGGTGTTAGGGGAACCGGAAACGATGGACGTCTCCCCATGGATTGGGCAGGAGACGCTGTCACCGATACGTGCAGCTGGCCGCCCACTCAGTGCGTCACAATTGAAATAAATTGGCATATGCGGCTCCTCACAGGCAGTCACAAACCCTTAAAGATTGACAAATTCTAATCACACTTCCATGGCTGTCAAGAAGGTGAAGTAGCAGACTCCGACGACTCAGAGGGACGCTCACCTTACGCCCCACATAAAAGCCCGCCACCTCGAAGAGGTGAGCGGGCTTTTGTTCGTCGGGACTACTACGCTCTACAGATGCAGCTTGGTCATGACACCGGACGTTATGTGCAGCGTGGTGGAGAGGGTCTTGTTCACCCAGGAGAAGGAGCAGGCGAGCTGGTAGGTGTAGAAGAAACAGCAGGCGTAGAAGAGGGAGGGGGAGCTAGCAGTCAGCTTCAGGATGGGCGGGGCCAGCTTTCCACGGACGACGGGATGGCATGCCAACCAGGTGACGGAACCGCCCAGCAAGCCCCCCGCGATGATGTCGGTGGGGTAGTGAAATCCGAGATACATCCTCGGAATGGAGATGAAGAGGGTGACGTAGAGAAAAGCGATGATGCCGATCCTGCGGTTGACGAGGAAGAGGCCGGTGACCAGTGCATAGAAGAGGGCGGCATGGTCGCTGGGGAATGAGTTCCAGTGCACAAGCTCCGTCACCGAGACGGTGTAGGGAAGCTGGAGATGGAGGGCGGAGAGGTGCAAAGGCCGGGCACGGAACGGGAGAACCTCGCTCGACAGCCGCGAGACAAGCACGGCGGCGACCGCCGAGAAGGCAACGCAGATGAGCTTCTGCCGGTTTTCTTCCTGGCGCTCGCTGGGGAGGAACCACGCCCACCAGAGAAGGAGGGCCACCGGCCCCCCCTTTTGAAAGTCATCGGCGGTCAGCCAGTGTACCCAGAAATCGAAGGTCCAAGAGTGGTGTGCGAAACCGTTGAGAAAGTGCAAGATCCCCGCATCGAAGAAATTCATTACAAAGCCTCACTTTCTGCCAATCCTCTACAAGGCACTGCTTTAGCTCATATAACTCCAAACTGGTGCCACATCAGGCACTGAAAATGTAAGAGGTGATTCACTGTATCGTTTACAAAACAGTACCATAACTCTTACCTCTGTCAGCGGCCTCTGTCAATGCGGACGGCCCTATGACATCAATTTATTTTAACAGTGACAGCCTAAGTCACAGCCACCAGGGCTGTGAGAGTGGCTGTGACAGGCACAGCTAACTCTGCCCCGCCGGATGGTTGGTGGTCGTTGACAGCCACGACAACCTGCGGTTTGCTTTTCGTGGACGCTGGTGGACGCTGGTGGACGCTGGTGGACGCTGGTGGACACTGGTGGACACTGGTGGACGCTGGTGGACTCGGGTGGACTCGGGTGGACTCGGGTGGACTCGGGTGGACTCGGGTGGACTCGGGTGGACTCGGGTGGACTCGGGTGGACTCGGGTGGACTCGGGTGGACTCGGGTGGACTCGGGTGGACGGAGGGTGGACGGAGGGTGGACGGAGGGTGGACGGGGGGTGGACGGGGGGTGGACGGGGGGAGCTCTGTCGAGCCAGGTGGAAACTGACGGGAGGATGAAATGGACGAGCCGCTTATTCCGCAGCACGGCGGGTACCGTAAGCTGGTGAGCTTCCAGGTGGCGCAGGTGGTCTACGACTTCACGGTGCGCTTTTGCGACCGCTTCGTCGAGCGGCGAAGCCGCACTCACGACCAGATGGTGCAGGCGGCCCGCTCGGGGGTGCAGAATATTGCCGAGGGCAGCCAGGCGTCGGGGACTTCGAAGAAGACGGAGCTGAAACTGACCAACGTGGCCCGCGCCAGCCTTGAGGAGCTCCGCCTCGACTACCAAGACTTCCTGCGCCAGCGAAACCTGCCCCTGTGGGACCACCATGACCCGCGCCGCCAGTCCTTGGTCGACCTCCGCCCCCCAGACGCCGACGCCGTCGCCGCCTGGGTCAACGCCCAACACCACACCACACCACACCACACCCCGCCGTCCACCGGGTCCACCGGGTCCACCGGGTCCACCGGGTCCACCGGGTCCACCGGGTCCACCCACGCACCGCTTGCCGAAATCGCGGCCAACGGCGCCCTAGTCCTCATCGCGGTGGCGTGTAGCCTGCTTGAGCGCCAGCTTGCCACCCAAGCCTCCGCCTTCGAGTCCAACGGCGGCTTCACCGAACGCCTCTACCGAGTGAGGAAAGCCCGGCTGAGCTGACGAAAGTTACACTACCCGCCGCGCCCCCATGAACCTCGACTGGTAATAGCTGCTGTTGATGTCGGAGACGGTGACCTCGCCTTTCCCGGAGGAGGCGTGGATCATCTTTCCATCGCCCAGGTAGATCCCGACATGGGAGGGGTAGGAGGCATAGGTGTGGAAGAAGAGGAGATCGCCCTTCTTCAGCTCGCCAAGTGGCACCCCCTCTCCCAGGTGCGCCTGCTCGCGCGCGGTCCTCGGCAGATCGACCTGGTGCTCGCGGAAGACCTGCTGGACGAAACTGGAACAGTCAATACCGTCCCCCCCTTCGCCGCCGAAACGGTACGGGGTCCCCAGGAAACGCTCGGCGGTGGCCTCGATCCCGGTAGGGTCTCCCGCACCGGCCAATACACCGCTCCCCACCGGCTCGGCCGGCTGTTCTCCGGCAGGCGGCAGCGGAACCGGTCCGGACGCGGTCTGCCAGCCGGTGAAATTGCGGGGAAGCCCCCTCCCCCACGACTCCAGCACGCTGCCGCCGGTCACCGCGGAGTGATCGCCTCCGCCGATCGACAGGGTGCTCTGCATCATCTCTATCCGCAGCATCTCGGCAGCCACCTGCTCGGGCTTCAAGGACGCGGTCTCTCCGGCGCCCACCGAATCGAGCAGCGCCTGAAAGCGGCCCTCCTGGCCCCGGCTCCCCGCCGCCTCCGCTGCCGGGAACGGCACGGTACTCACCACCTGCAAAGGATCTACCTTCATCTCCGTCTTCACCTCGTCCGCACCCCGTGCCGGGGCGCAAAAAGAGCGGGTTTTTTTGACACCGGCAAAGCCCGGGTGTCAACTGTCCGTCAAACTTCCCGTGCAGGTTGAGGGCGCACCCGCTGTTTCCGGGCCCCCCCCTACCGCTGCTGCGGGCGGACTCCTAAGAGCTGCAAAAATCCGACCAACGGCAGGAGGCCCGGTGCCCGGGAATTTCTCCCGCCACTGCGGATGTTATTGACCTTGAGCCGATTTTAGTCTAAAACGTTGGTCTACAATTAGGACCATACCGTGCCCGGCAAGGAGGTATGGAACCGGCGAAGCCGCCGGTGAGGAAGTATCAGGAGGGGCTATGCGGCGTTTTGCAATGATAGTGACGGCAGTGATCTTTTCGGCTACCGCGGCGTGGGGAGCGGCTGGCAAGGTTCCCAAGGACATCTCCGAGCGGATCAAGATGAGCACCGAACGGGTCGAAAAGCTCAAGGCCGGTAAGGTCGGCGAGTATGCGAAGGATATGCTGGACGCAGCCTCCACCAGCCTGGTGGTCGCCCAGGGGGCGGTCGCCAACGGCAACGAGAAGCTCGCCACCCAGCAGGTCGAGAGGGCCGAGTTGCAGGCCACGGTAGCCGAGGCCCAGGCGAGCGAAAAGGAGCTGGCCGAGGAGATCGCTCTCAACCGGGTCCAGCTCAAGAAGCTCGAATCGCAGCTCGAACACTACCTGGCACCGGAGGAGAAATAAGATGCGCCGACTGATCGCCATTTGCCTGGTCGCCCTGCTCATTCCGGTGGCGGCCTTCGCCGACGAAAAATCCAAGGCCCAGAAGGAGCTGGAGACCGCCAAGGTCGCCATCGACGCCTTCGCCAACAAGTCGGGTGACAGCAAGCTCGTGACCGCCGACGTGGAGGCGGCCCGCGCCATGCTGAAGAAGGGGGAGGATGCCTTCAAGGAGGGCAAACCGATGTTCGGCGACCTCAAGCCCGAAGCCGGCCGCGACGTCAAGCACTTCGCCGCCATGGTGGAGCTCTACCTGACCATGGGGCAGACCAGGCTCGACAAGGAGAAGGATGCCGAGGAACTGAAGGTGATGACCGCCCAGATAACCAAGCTCAAGGCGCGGGTCAAGGTCTTCGAGGACCGAAACGCCGAGCTCGAGAAGCTCCGCTCGGACGCCATCCTGTGGGATACCGCCATCAAGGACATGGAATCGGTCAAATCGGAGAATGCCAAGCTGAAGGAGAAGAACAACAAGCTGATCCTGGAGAGGAAGAACATGACCGCCGAGATCGAAAAGCTCAAGGCGGAAGTGGAGCAGTACAAGCCTGCGGCCCCAGTGGCGGCGCCTTCACCGGCTCCCGCTCCGGCGGTCCCCCCCGCCGACGCACCGGTGGAGCCTCCGAAGTAGGTGAAGCAGGAGTAGTTACCAAAGGACAACATAAAAGGCGGGGATGCTTCCCCGCCTTTTTCATTTCGCCCGGTACCCGGCCCGCCGCTCAGTCCCCGAACGCCTCATCGTTGGCGATCTGCGGCCCCCCCTGCTGCGCCTTGGTGACGGTCCCCTGGTACAGGATGTACTGGCGCTGGCAGGCGCACGAGTAGATGAGCTTGACGCTCCGGTGGTCCTGCACGTAGCTCGGGTAGTCGTTGCGGAGCCCACATTCGCAGATGAAGCCGTTCTCGTCGTTTACGATCGCGCCCATGCCTCCCCCTAACCCACCGAAATAACATAAAAAGCCAGCCGCGCCCGCGGAGGGGCACGGCCTGCAGCATCCCCGCCGGGGCGGCCCCGGCCGGGTAACTGGCGTACGGTACCTTAAAATTTAACTATAAGCAATAATTATGTATACGATTCTAGGGAGCGGGGTACGAATGTCAACGCGGGGGAGGAAAATAACCTATTGCCTGCGAAGCGTATTTGGTGTAAATCTTCGCCTCATGAGAAACTTGCTGGAGCGACATATCGGCAGAACCGGGCACCTCTCCCTGGTGGTCCTCCTCTGCCTGCTGCTGGCCGTCATCTGGACCGGCACCCCGGACTCCGGCCGGGCACATCACGTCAAGCCGCACCCGCGGGCCGTCCTCGAGGTGGGCGGAACGATCCGCCAGGAGGCCTCCGCCCGCGAGGTGGTGGCTTCCCGCGAGACCCTCATCCCCTCCCCCGGCGTCACCGCCAGCGAGCGTCCCAACCACTTCTCCCGGGTCACCGAGCCCTGCTGCTCCTTCGTCCCATCCCAAAGCGAGGCGCGAGCCCCCCCTCGCGCCTGAAAAGCACCGCAGCCCCTCCCCTATAACCCGACGCCACCGCACCTAGCCGGTGCCCGCGGCCGCCCATTGGCGGGCGCCCCCGGGATATTTGCGTCTTTCTCCAACTTTCAACCATGGACAAAGGAGTACCGTACGCTATGAACAGCATCTGCAAATCGACCATCTGCTTTTTGGCCCTCGGCGTGAGCGCCCTGGCCGGCTGCGCCAAGGAGCAGGCGGTCAAGGCCGACCAGGCCATCGCCCCCGCCATCCAGGCCCCGGCCCAGTCTCCGGCCGCCAAACCGGCCCCCCAGGCCTCCACCCAGCCGGGCGACGCCACCTCGATCAACGGCGGCCAGCTGCGGGAAGGGACCGCCCAGAACCAGCCGGTGGACAACGGCCAGGGAGGCACCGCGAACGGCGGGAGCGCGGCGGCAGGAACGGGAGCGGTCAAGGCCGCCCTGGAGAAGATCTACTTCGACTTCGATTCCTCATCGCTTACCGGGCCGGCACGCGGCTCGCTGACCAAGGACGCCGAACTGATCAAGCAGGCGGCCGGGCGCAAGGTCCGCATCGAGGGGAACTGCGACGAGATGGGATCGGATGACTACAACCTGGCGCTGGGAGACCGGCGGGCCAAGGAGGCGAAGAAGTACCTGGTAGCGCTCGGGATCCCCTCGGATACGGTATCGACGGTGAGCTACGGGAAGGAAAAACCCGCGGTGGCGGGACACGATGAGGCGGCCAGGGCGAAAAACCGCCGGGACGAGATCCTCTTCACCGCCAACTAACCGCTCTTGACGGTGCCCCGGGGTCCGCCCCGGGTGCGCGGCCGGATTGCCTGACCAAGGGCAATCCGGCTTTTTTTTATCCGGCCCCGGTGCAGACTGCCGGACCGGCTGGCTCTATGAAAGGGGGATGGTACGCGAAAGCGGGGAGGTGCGGGCCGGAAACGTGCGCGGTCACCCGGCGTTCCGTTTGTACAGGAAATCGCTCCACCGCTGGCCCGGCCTGGAAAGGGGCTGCTGGCTCTTCCTGATGGGGTCCCGCCCGATCTGGACCCACCCTTCGGTGCGGCGAAAGGCGACGATCCTGTTCTCGCGGATCAGGTACTCAAGCATGTAGGCGGGGACCATTCTCTCCTCCCCATTGGTAAAGACGACTGAAATTCCCATATCGGCGACTCCGTTGCCCATGTGCTCAGGAAATCACTCACCTCCGGAAAATCCCTCCTCGCCTCCCTGGGGACAAACCGATTCTAAATCACCCCCGTGGCCTCCTCAACATAATATCCGCTAATCATCCCGGTGCCTCCTCCATCTTCATCAGTATCCCCCTTTCCCTCCGTTCATGGGAACGAAATGATTCCCGCCGCCTTGCCATCCCCGATTTTATTGGTACTTTCTAACAAGTGTTTTTTAATAAAACTCCCGGAGGTGATCTCACATGATTTTTGCTCCTCCCAACACGTCCTAGCCCCCCCCACGCAACCTCCTCACCGGAGCGCCTCGCCAAAGCCTCACCGGTCGCCCTACCGCCCAGTAAACCGGCAATGCCAGCGGAACCGGCAGCGACAGCCGGCCCGATTCCTCCTCAAGGGAAAGGAGAGGCAGGGGATGCACTGCAGATGATGCGATCACGTTTGGAAAGGAGGCTAAATTAATGGGGATGAAAGGTCTTTCAACGACGCTTCTCTGCCTGCTCCTGCTCCCGGCCGCGGCCGGTTGGGCGGGTGAGATCCACGGCAGAAGTTCCACCCAGTTCCAGTCGTTCAACAACGAATTGACCGACGACCGGCGGGAGATAGAGCTTGCCGAGTACCTGCGGTTCGCGGCGACCGGGCTGGACAAGGAGGGAAAACTGACCGTCCAGGGGTACGGCCGGGTCAGCCAGGACTTCACCAACGGGCAGGGTACCAACGGCAGGCTCTACTACCTCTACGCGGAGTACCGGGACTTCCTCAACAAGATCGACACCCGGGTAGGGCGGCAGTTCGTCAACTACGCGGCCGGCAGCACCATCATCGACGGGGCCCAGATCGACCTGAAGAACGTTGGTCCGGTGGCCTTCAGCGTGATGGGGGGGCGCGACGTGATCTTCGGCTTAAACGGCGAGGCGAGCAGCACCTCCAACGCCGCCTTCGGCCTGGCCGCCTACCTCTCGGGCTTCCGGCATACCGACGCCGAGGTGAGCTGGTTCCGGAAGTTCGATCACGGCGACTGCTCCCGCGACATCGTGGGGGGGACCATCAAGCAGTACCTCCTGAGCAACCTGAAGCTCTACGGCAACACCCGCTTCGACCTGGTCTCCGAGACCTTCAACGAGGTCTTGGGGGGGATCAAGTACTTCCCGACCTCCAGCCTGATCTTAACCGGGGAGTACTACCAGAGCTACCCGCAGTTCGACACCACCTCCATCTACTCGGTCTTCGCCGTCGACCGCTACCAGGAGTACGTGGCCAAGGCCGACTACACCATCAACGACCGGATCTCGGTGAACGGCGGCTACACCCACGAGGAGTTCGGCGAAGGGGGGGAGGCCGACGTCTGGCACGCCGGGATCGGGGTGCGCCCGATCGAGCCGGTCCGCCTGAGCGTCGAGTACGACCAGCGCCACGGCTACTACGGCCGGGTGGGCGGGGTAATCGCGGAGATCGGCTGGGACATCGACAAGAACTCCCTGGTCGAGGGGGGCATCAACTGGGATGCCTACCGGAGGGATTCGCTGACCGGCGAGGAGATCGCCCGCCGCTACTGGCTGGGAGGGAGGTACCGCCTGGCCAAGAACATGGCGCTTTCCGGGCGGATCCAGGATGACGTCAACATCCGGTTCGAGAGCAATTTCTCCGGCCGGGTGGTCTTCGATTACGATTTCTAGAAAGGGGGGTACACCCGTGAGGAAACTGTTATTTCTTTCACTCATCGTGCTCTTGTCGGCGCTCTTCACCCAGCAGGCCCTGGCCCAGAAGC
Organism: Geomonas sp. Red32; assembly: GCF_023652955.1. Lineage (GTDB taxonomy): Bacteria > Desulfobacterota > Desulfuromonadia > Geobacterales > Geobacteraceae > Geomonas. The sequence goes on from NZ_JAKLOY010000004.1 coordinate 337,136, forward strand.
AGGGGAACAAGGAGAACCACCGGGACTACGCCGACATGAAGATAACGGAGTGCAACGACTGCCACAAGGGAGAAGGGGTCTCCCCCAACCACGACGCCGACTGGATCCGCAACCACCGGGTGACCGCCAGCAAGGCCGGCCACAACTGCGCCCAGTGCCACACCCAGGCCTACTGCCTCGACTGCCACCAGGGTGGCGGCATCACCGCCGATCTTTCCACCGCCCAGTTCGGACGCGACTACATCCCGAAAAGCCACCGTTCCGACTTCGTCAACATCCATCCCCTGAAGGCGCTCGACAACCCGCAGACCTGCTACCGCTGCCACGACAAGAGCTACTGCCAGGCCTGCCACGACCGCTTCCCGAGGGGGTCGATGCGGATCAAGTCGCACCTCCCCACCGGCTCCAACAGCCAAAGCTACGTATGGACCAGCGAGCACTCCACCGAGGCCCGCAGAAACCTCCAGTCCTGCCAGTCCTGCCACCCGGAGGGGGATGTCTGCCTGAGGTGCCACAGCGCCACCTCCGGGGCCCGCATCAACCCCCACCCCCGCGACTTCCAGGGGGGAAACATCAGCGCCCGGACCAAGAGAACCTGCAGGATCTGCCACTAGCGATCGGTCATCACCTACAAGGAGGATCTAACGCATGAAAACAGTGAACCTCGTTGCAGCAGTGTTGTGGGCTTGCATGTTGGTCGTGGCCGGTTGCGGCTCCGATCACCGGGAAAGCGGCTCGTCGCCGCAGCTTAGGGCCTCGACGGGCTGCATTGGCTGTCACTCCGGCACCACGAGCCACGTGACCGGCAACTCGGTGGTCACCGAATGGATGGCCTCGGCCCACTCCACCGCCGCCGGCGGGGCCGGCTGCGACGACTGCCACCACGTGGACGGGCATCCCTTCAACGGGAGCATCCCGCCCCTCCCCACCGACCTGGTCTGCGTCCAGTGCCACACCAACACGGTCACCATGGCGACCCAGAATGTCCACTTCGCCAACAACTCCGCCTCCTACCTGGGGCTGCCGCTCTCCCGCCTCTCCCAGGCCATCGTCAACCCGGCCACCGGCGACCGGAGCGCCTCGGCCTGCAACGGCTGCCATAACCCCCACGACCCGACGAGCCTGTTGCCGGTCAACCGCCAGTGGGCCGCCTCCGGCCACGGCGACACCACCGACGCCCCGTTCAACGAGGAGCCTTTCATGAAGGTCAGCGGCGGGGTCTGCAGCCGCTGCCACACCGCCACCGGCTTCCGCTGGTACATGACCGCCGGTGCCCAGCGGGTCATCACCACTGCCACCCTCGGGGCCTACAGTTCGGCCAAGGAGGCCGTCGCCTGCTGGGCCTGCCACTCCAACTACAGCTGGCGCAGGATCTCCAGCGATCCGGCCGTCACCAACTTCCAGACCTACTCCACCCCCTACGTCCGCTTCGACGGCATCACCAAGCGGATCCCGGGGACCAACTTCCCGACCGCCGACATCGGCGATTCCAAGGTCTGCGTCCCGTGCCACGCCGGCCGCACCGGCGCCCGGGTCGGGGCCGCCGTCTCGGCCACCCGCACCTCGGCCCCCTTCGATCCCCACTACTTCCCGGCCGCGGCCACCATGTACGGCAAGATCGGCTTCATCAACTTCTCCACCCCGGGGGCGCTGGCCGGTGCCTACGGCAAGAGCCTGATCACCAACAACGACATCTCGGGCGGGGTCACCAGCACCCACAGAAAGCTCGGGACGCTCGACATCGTCACCGACTCCCGCTTCTCGGTCACCAACCCGGCCCCGGCCAACCTGCAGTCCAACGGCCCCTGCGTGACCTGCCACATGACCGCCGGCCACACGCTGACCTTCGACGATCCGGCCTTCACCCAGAACAGCTACGACCAGATCTGCATCAACTGCCATACCGAGGAGAACGGCATCACCATCAACGCCGCCAACTTCCGGACCGCCTTCCTGGATGAAAACCGCGACGAGATGTTCGCCGCCCTGGCGCTCGCGGTCCGCTTCCTGGAGAACAACTTCGGCATCACCATCAACCTGACCGACAACGAGGCGCTGGAGACCCCGACCGAGGTGAGCTTCGTCCAATACCCGATCGCGGACCCCAACAACCCGGTCTCCCTCTCCAACACTACCAACTGGAGCGCCTACGTGACCACCGGCCGCGGCGCGGCCCTCTCCGACGCCCAGGTCTACAAGCTCAAGGGGGCCATGTTCAACATCATCCTCGCCTACAAGGAGCCCGCCTCCTACGTCCACGCGAGGACCATCACCCGCCGCCTCCTCTACGACTCCATCGACTTCCTGGACGACATGTCGATGGACCAGTCGGTAAGTGCCAGCGCGGTCGCCCAGTCGTTGATCGCCGATGCCGCAACGAGCCAGGTCTCGGTCTTCGGCCGCTTCCAGAAAGGGCCCAGCGCCTTCACCGGGCCGATCGAGTCGAGCCCGCTCACCCCGGGGACCACGGCCCCCATGACCTACGTCAACGGCTTCAACCGGACGACCGGCGCCTGGTCGGTCCCCGAACGGCCGTAAACGCCCTTCCACCCGGAAGGGGCGGGAGGGAGCCGGTTTCCTTCCCCTAGCACCGGAAAGCCCCGTCTCGAAAGAGGCGGGGCTTTTTCATTGTGAGGGAGAAACTCCGATCCCCATTAAAGTTAGCGCTCGTCCCGGCCGATACCGTTACCAGGGGATTTGCTCCCCCACCCTGCGCATCCAGAGGTCCCGTGAAACAGCCGAACATCTCACCAGCGAACCTGCCTTCCCTCACCAGGACCATACCGCTCCTGCTCCTCGTGCTGTTCGCAATCGAGATCCTCCTCATGTACCTGATCCCGCTGCTGGTCCCGGACCGCCTCCCCTGGCTGCAGAATCTGGCCGACGCCGGGCTTCTCACCCTGCTCTTCGCCCCCCTCCTCTACCGCTTCATCTGGAAGCCCCACCGCGACGTCGCCTCGCTGCAGATGTCGCTCACCGACGAGATCCTGGCCCACCTGGTGGACGGCGTGGTGCTGGCCGACAACAGCGGGACCGTCGTCTCCTTCAACGCGGCGGCCGGTACCATCTTCGGCTACCGCCCGGACGAGATGACCGGCGCCCCCCTCTCCACCATCCTCGGGAGCGCGCTCGACGGGGAGATCCGGCTTCCGGAGGGGGACCAGGAGGTCCCGCGGGCGGCGGTCCGGGAACTGACCGGCAGCCGCAAGGACGGCTCGGCGGTACCGGTTGAGCTCTCGCTGAGCCCGGTCCGGATGGGAAGGGCCTGGCTCTGGCTCGCCATCGTGAGGGACATCTCCGCCCGCAAAAACTCCAGCGAGCAGATGGAGCAGACCCTCTCGCTGCTGAGAGGGACCCTGGAGTCGACCGGGGACGGGATCATGGTGCGCAACCTGGAGGGGAAGCCGGTGATCTACAACCGGCGGTTCACCGAACTCTGGCGGATCCCCCCCGAGGTGATGGCAAGCGGCAACGATCTCTTGATCCGCTCCCACGTGAAGACGCAGGTGAAGGATCCCGACGCCTTCATGTCGCTCACCAACCGCCAGTACGAGGCGATCGGCCTGGAGAGCCGGGACCTGATCCAGTTCCAGGACGGCCGGGTCATGGAGCGCTTTTCCGCCCCGCAGGCGATCGGCGAGGAGATCGTCGGGCGGGTGATCTGCTACCGGGACATCACCGAGCAGACCGCCCTCGAACAGCAGCTCAGGCACGCCCAGAAGATGGAGGCGCTCGGCACGCTGGCGGGCGGGATGGCCCACGACTTCAACAACATCCTGACCGTGGTGATGGGGTTCGCGCGGCTGATCGCCATGGACCTGCCGAAGGAGCACCCGTTCAGGCACCCGGTGGACCAGATCATGAACGCCTCCGAGCGGGCCCTGGCCCTGACCGGAAGCCTCCTGGCCTACAGCCGTAAGCAGCCGATGAGCCCCACGCCGATGAAGCTCAACGACCGGCTCAAGACCACCCAGAAGTTCCTCGCCCGGCTGATCGGGGAGCACATCGAGCTCGTCACCCGCTTCTCGAGCGAAGAGCTCACGGTGATGGCGGACGGCAACCAGCTCGACCAGGTGCTGATGAACCTCTCCGCCAACGCCCGCGACGCTATGGGGGGAAAGGGGTGCCTGGTGATCGGGACCCGGCGGCTGGAGATCGGGGAGGATTTCGTGCGGCTGCACGGGTACGGGAAGGCGGGGAGCTTTGTGCTGTTGTCGGTGTCGGACACCGGCGCGGGGATGGACGAGGCGACCCGGGAGAAGATCTTCGAGCCCTTTTTCACCACCAAGCCGTCGGGCCAGGGGACCGGGCTCGGGCTCTCCATCGTCTACGGCATCGTCAAGCAGCACCAGGGGTACATCACGGTCTACAGCGAGCCGGGGCAAGGGACCACCTTCAACATCTACCTCCCGCTGATCGACCTCGCCCCGGTGGCCCGCGCCGAGGAGCGGAGGGAGGCCCCGGGGGGGAGCGAGACCATCCTGGTGGCCGAGGACGATCCGGGGGTGCGGACGCTGTTACTGAGCGTGCTGACCGGGGCGGGATACCGGGTCCTGGAGGCTGAAAACGGCGCGGAGGCGGTGGAGCGCTTCCGGGAGCACCGGGAGGAGATCGACCTCCTCATCCTCGACGTGGTGATGCCGGGGAAAAACGGGAGGGAGGCGCTGGAGGAGATCAGGAAGGCCGCCCCCGGGACCGGAGCACTCTTCATAAGCGGCTATACGGCGGACATCGTGGACCGTAACGGGCTGGTGGAGAGCGGGACGGAACTGGTCATGAAGCCGCTACTCCCCGATCAGCTCCTCGGCGCGGTCAGGGAACGGCTGGACGCTCCCCGCAAAAGGAGCTAGCCGGGCGCGTCCCATCCCAGCGACAGGCGGACGCTCCGCCGCCACCTTTCCAGAAGCTCCCTCCTTCTTTCTTCGCCGATCCCCGGCTCGAATCTCTTCTCCAGGCGCCAGCAGGCGGCCGCCGCCTCCGCATCGAGCACCCCGGCTCCGATCCCCCCCAGAAAAGCCGCCCCGAGCGACGTGCTCTCCGTGCAGGCCGGGCGCAGCACCGGCGCCCCCACCACCCCCGCCATGAATTCCAGCAGAAGGTCGTTGGCCGCCGCCCCGCCATCTACCCTCAACTCGGAGAGGGATACCCCGCAGCCGGCCGCCATGGCGGCGGTGGCGTCGGCGGTCTGGTAGGCGATCGCCTCCAGCGCGGCGCGGGCCAGGTGGGCGCGGCTGCTCCCGCGGGTCAGTCCGGCGATCACCCCGCGGGCGTGCGGGTCCCAGTAGGGGGTGCCGAGCCCGGAAAGGGCCGGGACGAAGAAAACCCCGCCCGCGTCGGGGACGCTCCTCGCCAGTTCCTCCACCTCGGCCGCCGACCCGATGATCCCCAATCCCTCCTTGAGCCATTGCACCGCCGCACCGGCGATGAAGATCGATCCCTCCAGGGCGTAGGTCACCGGTTCCCCCGGGAGCTGCCAGGCCACCGTGGTCAGTACCCCCTCCCCTTTCCCCCCTTCCCTGCCGCTGTTCATCATCACGAAGGCGCCGGTGCCGAAGGTGGCCTTGGCCATCCCGGGCTTCAGGCACCCCTGCCCGAAGAGGGCCGCCTGCTGGTCTCCGGCTACCCCGGTGATGGGGACGGACATCCCGGTCACCGCCGGGTCGCAATGGCCGAAGAAAGAGGCGCTCGGGAGCACCCGTGGGAGGATGGCGGCCGGGAGCCCGAAGATCCGGAGGAGCTCCTCGTCCCACTCGAGGGTGTGGATGTTGAAGAGGAGCGTGCGGCTCGCGTTGGAGAGGTCGGTCAGGTGGAGGCGGCCGCCGCTTAAGCGGTAGATCAGCCAGGAGTCGACGGTACCGAAGCAGATCTCCCCCCGCTCCCCCCGTTCCCGGAGCCCCGGCACGTTGTCGAAGAGCCAGGCGAGCTTCCCGGCCGAAAAGTACGGGTCGAGGAGGAGGCCGGTCCGCCGTGCGATTTCCGGCTCGAGCCCTTGGGCGGCCAGCCGGTCGGTCAGCGGCGCGCAGCGGCGGTCCTGCCAGACGATGGCGCGGTGCAGCGCTCGTCCGCTCTCCCGCTCCCAGACGATGGTAGTCTCCCGCTGGTTGGTGATCCCCAGGGAGGCGATGGAGGAAAGGGGGACCGGGGCGCTGGCCAGCACCTCCTTGAGGGTGGCGAGCTGGCTCTCCCAGATCTCCTCCGGATCGTGCTCGACCCAACCCGGCTCCGGGTAGTGCTGGGCAAAGGGGCGGGAGGCGGTGGCCACCGTTTCGCCGGTGGCGGTGAAGAGGGTGGTCCGGCTCGAGGTGGTCCCCTGGTCTAAGGCAAGCAGATAGCTCACTTGAACCTCCAGATGATGCGGGTCCCGATCCGCTCCTCCTGCTGGACGGGGCCGAGCAGGGAGCCGGCGATCTGGCTCTGGTCGTAGTAGAGGGTGAGGTCGCTGGAGCGGCCGAGATGGATGCCGAGCTCGCCGGTCCAGGAGGGGGTGGAACGGAAGGGACGGGTGAAGTCGTAGCCGCGCCGGCTGCCGAGGTCCTGGCCGGTGTAATTGGCGGCGTTCTCGACGGTCAGCACCGGGAGCTTGGCGGCCGCCGAGAGGTACATGGTTTCCGACAGCGAAAGGCGCCCTCCCGCCTGGGCGTGCAGCATGTGGATCGACTCGTCGAGGCCGCCGGTCTGCTCCCGCTCGGCGATCCGGTAGCCGATCCCGAGCTCGGGCTCCAAGGTGAACTGGGGTGCCTCGAACTTCACACCACCGGTGGTAAGGAGCCGGTCGGTGTCGAAGAAGCGGGCGGCGGAAAGGGGGGGCGAAAGGGTGGGGGTGCCCAGGCCGCCGGCCAGGGCCGGGGAGGCTGTCGCGAGAACCATGAGGAGTGTGGCGGAGACCCTTTTCATGAGGCGAAGTGTAGCAGAAAATCGGGGAGGGTGCTCAAACTTTCATGAGCGTGTGATGGAAAAATCGGGGAGAGGAACGACCCGGCAGGAAATCAGCGGGTAACCGGCGGGGGGATAACCGGCTCGGTCTCGGAGGAGACCAGGCGGGCGGTGACCCGTCCGACCGGCAGCGTGGTCTCGATACGGACCGGGACCTTGCGGTCGTCGTCGGTCATCCAGATCACCAGGTCGGCGGTACGGCGGAAGATGACGCCCGAAGCGGCCAGCGGGCGGATCACCAGGGTCGGGACCCGGGTGAGGTTCGGAAGCGTGATGACCTCGCGGCGCACCACCTCTACCGGCACCTCCGCGTAGCGCTCGGAGTCGTAGATCTGGAGCGTCTCGTTGCTGCCGACCTTGAGCGGCCGGGTACGGAGCGAGTAGATCCCCGAAAGGGAGTCGAGCACCTCGGAGTTCGGGACCTCGGTCACCTGGCTCCGCGCTCCGATGAGGTCGAACCAGGAGACCCGCTTCTTCCGCAGGTTGATGGTGAACATCTCGTCGCTCGCGAAGTTCCCCTCCTGCTGGCGGATCTTGGTCTGGATGTACATCCCGGCCACCTGCTGGGTCTCGATGACATCGTCGACCCGGTAGAAGGCGGAGACGGCGGGAGAGGTCTTGACCCGCAGGGTGATGGAGGTGATCCCCTTCTCGTTCTTCGCCTCGAGAAAGGCGTCGCCGATGGGAAGGCCGTGCATCATCATCTGGTAGGTGAGCTTCTCGTGCTTGGCGCCGATGAACTCTCCCACCCCCGTCAGGGGGGTACTCCCCACCACAAGCGCCTTGGCTCGTGCGGGGACCGGCTTGGCGGCCTTCACCGGATGTGCCTCTTCGGGAACCGGGGGCGCGGGCGCGGGGGCCTGGGCGGCCACCTTCTCCGGCCCGGCCGGAGCAGCAGCAGCCTGGACGCTCGCAGGCGCCTGGGCAGGGGCCGGTACGGGAGCATCGGCCTCGCGCTCCTGGGCGGGATCCGGGTCACTGGCGGCCGGGGACGGTTCCTGGGCGGTTTCCTCGGGAGACTCCTCATCGTCCGCCGCTGCCGGCTCCTCGGCCGGCTGGCTCGCCGTAGAGAGATCAGCCAGGTCGACGGTCACCGCGGGGGGGGCCCCCACCGGTTTGCCGAAATCGTAGTGCCCGAACAGGGCGATCAGCTGGACGAAGAGGATGTGGGCCGCCACCGAAAGGAGACAGCAGACCAGAAGGAGGCGAAGCGAGCGGAATCCGCCATGGAGGGCGTGACGGGGACGATCGGTGCACTCCCGGGGGATCAGATCGGCAGAGGCCGAAGCTATGTTGGATGGCGGAGGGGTCATGGTCGTAGCAACTTTACCAGCAATGCCGCCCCCTTCAAGGGAGCGTATCCCGGGACGGCAGACAGCCGCCTGCCGCCCCGGGAGTTACGGACATTAAAAGGCCCCGCCTCTTGCGAGGCGGGGCGGATACTGCGGGTGGTCTACCTCGGAGTCCTTACGGGCGTTCCGGAGAAGACCATGCACCGGTGGAGCGGCTCCAGCCGACCAGGTAGAGCATGCTCTCGGTGGTGCCGTTAGCCAGCACGGTAAGGGTGCCGTTGGTGTAGGCGGTGGACCCTTTGGTGTAGAGGCCGGCGACCGGGTTGGCGATGCCGTTGACATTGCCGCTGATGGCGGAGATGGCAGTAGCGGTGCCGCTCACCGACATGTCGAGCTTGCCGTTATCGAGGAAGTCGATGGAGTCGTAGATCAGCCTGCGGCTGTAGGTCCTGGCGTGGGCGAAGCCACCCTGGTCCTTGGCGAAGAAGGCCAGGTTGGAGAGGGCGCCCACGAACTTGGTGTAGCCAGCGTCACCGGCGGACTGCGAGTAGCCAAGGGCGATGGCGGTGTTGGTCCAGTCGGTGGAGTAGTACGGGTAGGTGGTGGCCGCCGGAGCAAGGTAGTTGGCGTAGGTGGTGCCCGGAGCGGCGTAGGTGCTGCTGGTGGTGCTGGAGCTGGCGGTGAAGATGGTCCCTTCGGTCGGGTCGTAGGTCGGGTAGGTGGCATTCCCTGCCGGCTCGAGGAACTTCACGAAGGAGAGCTTACCCGGCTGCACGGAGGTGAACGGGTTGATGGCGACCAGGAACTGGAGCGGGTTGGTGGTGCTGTAACCAAGCGCGTTCGGGGTGCTGGTCAGCGCGGCGTTGTAGTCGGCAATCTTCTTGTTCACAACGGTGGCGCCCAGGGCGATGGCGTTGTTGTACACCTCTTTCTGGGGATCGAGGAAGAACTGCTCGAAGGCCGCCTGGGTAGCGATGGCCTGGCCGTTCTCCGAGGTGTGGCAGTTGCTGCAAACCGCGTTGATGGCGGCCTGGTCGATCCTGAAGCTGTGGCTGCCGGTGACGTGGCAGGTAGCGCACGGGCCGTTGCTGTCGAGGTTCCCCGGGACGAAGAAGGACGGGTTGTGGGAATCGCCATGGATAGCGTTGGTGCCGAGCTTGCGGTGGGTACTGCCGATGCCGCCGACGGCCTGGCCGTAGCCCGGATCCTGGTCAGAGGTGAGGCCGTTAAGGTAAGCGTTGCTGGTCACGCCGGTGACGCCGGTCGAAAGGTTCATGAAGCCGAACTTCACGTACATGACGGCGGCAGACGGCATGTTGTGCTGGGAAATGGTGGAGGAGCGCTTGAGCTTGAGAGCCGAGGTGCTGTTGGCGAAGTACGGATCGGAGCAGCCGAAGCTGGTGGCCGAACCTTCGGTGGTGCCGGCGTGGCAGACGATGCAGACGTTGGAACCGGCCATATCCGGGTAGTACGCCTTCTTGTTGGGGTTCAGCTTGTTGTACGGAGCGAAGCCGTAGCCGGGGTTGGAGGTGGTGTAGGCCCTGAAAGCGCTGGCGCTGGTCCCCGGGAGGTTACGGATCTTCCCGAGCGGTGCGTTGCTGTGGCAGGCGTTGCAGGTGACCATCTGGTCCTGGGCAGTCATGGTGCCGCCCACAACCTTGGTCGGATTGGCCATGGCGGCGATGAAGCCGGCCGCGTTGTGGCAGCGGGTGGAGCAGCCGCTGCCGCCGCCAGCCAGGCGGGCGAAGTCGGTGCTGCCATGTGCGGACTGGGCCCAGGTCTTGCGCTCCATGTTGCCCGCCAGGGTATTGTGGACCTGGTGGCAGGCGGAGCACTCGGTGCCGTTATTGAAGTAGTAGTTGCCGTGGTTGGCGACCAGCTGGGTGTTGGTGTTGTTGATGTTGTGGCAGTCGAAGCAGCGGGCCTGGGTCCCGTTGGCAGACGGATCCGGGATGTTGTGCGACGGGCCGTGGCAGCCGACGCAGCCGGCGCCCTGGCCGTTGGCATCCTGGAAGGTGGTGTTGGTGTAGTGGCCGGACTGCTTGTAGTTGGCCACGACGCTCTGGCCGGTGAGGTCCAGGGTGGTCTCGTGGCAGCCGAGGCAGGGGACTTCCTCACTCTTGACGATCGGGACGGTCATGTTGATCGTGCCGGCGTTGGTGGTGGCGTTGGGGGCGACGTCGAGGTTGATGGCGTACCCTTCGTACACCATGGCGCCGGTGGAGTCGAGGGCCTTGACGGCCACGGCGACGGTGCCCGGGTAGATGCCCGGGATGGAGCCCGAGGCGGAGTTGGCAGCCGCCACGGTGGTTTTCACGACCGGGATCGGGCCGTTGGTGCCGGTGCCGGTCACGGTGAAGACGACGTTAGCGACGTTGGAGGGGATGGAGGAGGTCGCTTTCGCCTTGGCGAGCTTGGTGCCGTTAGACCAGGTCAGCTTCGCGGTCACCGAACCCGGGGCGGCGGAGGTGCCGGTTCCGGCATTGTTGGCGCCGCACCCCGTCATTGCCGCCAGCAACAGTACTAACAGAAGGTGTTGCAGCATAAAAAACGTTTTTCTCATCTTGCTCTCCTTACTTTGGGTGTTGGATCGTCTCATTACTGCCCGATTGCAGGTTTAAGGTCTCCGGGAGGTCCCGGGGAAGTAGGCCCCGCCCGGAGGCGGGGCTTCGTTCTTACTGGTGGTGTCTCGACACCGCGAATACCCTACGGGCGCTCGGGGCTCGACCAAAGGCCAGTGGAGCGGCTCCAGCCGAGCAGGTACAGCATCGCTTCCGAGGTCCCAGTGTAGATGGTGGTGATGGCACCGGCAGAGACGTTGTAGGCATTGGTGCCTTTGGTGAAGAGGAGGTTGCCGTTGGTATCGGTCAGCCCGGAAGCAAGGGCGGAGGCGCCGGCCGAGAGGTTCATGACGCCGTCGTCGAGGAAGTCGATGGAGTCATACAGCAGTCTCCTGGAGTAGCTGCGGGCATGGGCGTAAGCGGCCGGATCCCTGTTCAGGAGGTTGATGTTGAAGCAAGCACCCATCATCTTCTTGCCGAAGGCCTGGTTGCCGGTCCCCAGCGTCCAGTCTTTCACCTGGTTGGCGTTGGTGTGGGCCAGACCGTGCTTGAAGAAGTACGGGTAGGCGGTGGAGTCGTAGTCGATCCCTTTGGCGGCCAAAAGGGTGACGGCCAGCTTGATGGTGCTCTGGAAGGCCGAGGACTGCGGCTCGATGAACACGCTCTGGAAGTTGGTGGAGTTGAGCGGGATGGTGTTTTCAGAGCCGTGGCAGTTGGTGCAGACCTGGTTGTAGGTGTTGGCGTCGATGGCCAGGGTGTGGCCGTGGGCGGCGCGGTCGCCGGCCGGGGCGCCGTTGGCGTTCAGGTGGCAGGTCACGCAGGGGCCGTTGGCGTCAAACTGGCCGGGGATGAAGACGGCCGGGTTGTGGGTGTCGCCGTTGATGAGGGTGGTGCCGAGCTTACGATGGGTACTGGAGACGCCGCCGGCGATCCCGAAGCCGGGGACGGTGACGTTGTCCGGGGAGAGGGTCTTCCCGTAGGTGGTGGTGCCGAGGACGGCGCTAGCCGAGGTGAACTGGGTGAAGCCGGTCGACATGTACATGAGGCCGGCGGCGGCCAGGTAGTGCGAGTTCTTGAAGGAAGCGTTGGTGAAGTCGGTCACCGCGTCGACGCCGTTCTCGCGAGCGGAGTGGCAGGCGATGCAGAGGTTGGACTCGCCGACGTCCGGGAAGGTGGCGGTCACCGAGTTGTTGTTGATCTTGTACTGGGTGGTGAAGGCGCCTACCTGACGGACCGCGAAGGTGTTGTCGGTGTGGCAGCCGTCGCAGCCGAGCACTTCGCGCTTGTGGTCGCCCACTGCGGCGATCGAGGTGGTCGGGAAGGTCTGGAAGTTGCTCTTGGCGAAGTTCTTGAAGCCGGTGCCGGTGTGGCAGCGCTGGCAGGCGATCTGCCCCGGAGCCTGCATGTCCTCGGACGCCCAGGCGGCGCCGTTGATGTCACCGTGGGCGGAGGCGGCCCAGGCTACCCGCTCGGGGTCGGCCACCTGGGAGTTGTGGAACTGGTGGCAGGAGGTGCAGGCCTCGTTGGTCGGCACGAACATGGCGGCATGGACGCCGGCGCCGGTGTAGTTGTTGAAGTGCATGGCCACCTTGTCGGTGTGGCAGTCGAAGCAGCGGGCGGCGGCACCACCGGCGGAGGGATCCGGGATGTTGTGGGAGGCGCCGTGGCAGCCGACGCACCCTACCCGCACGCCGTTGGCGTCGGTGAAGGAGACGTTGGTGTAGTGGCCGGCGCTCTTGTAGTTGGCCACGATGTTCTGCCCGGTGGCGTCCAGGGTGTTCTCATGGCAGCCGAGGCAGGTCTGCTCCTCCGCCTTGACCACCGGCGGGGTCATGGCGATGTTCCCCACGTTGGTGGTGTTGTTGGCGGTCACCGCCACGTTAAGGGCGAACCCTTCGTAGACGAGCTGGTTGTTGGAGTCGAGCGCTTTGACCGAGAGGGCCACGGTGCCCGGGTACACGCCGCCGATCGAGCCGGTGGTGGTAGAGGACGGCAAGAGGCTCTTGACCACGGGGACCGGGGACCCATTGGTGCCGGTACCGGTCACGGTGAAGAGAATGTTGGCCACGTTGCCCGGCACGGTGGCGGTAACCAGGGCATGGGCTGCGTTTCCGACCGGCCGCCACTGCAGCTTGGCGGAGATGGACCCGGGGTCGCCACTGGCGGCGGGGGTGGCGGCATTGTTGGCACCGCAGCCTGTCATGGCGACCATGAACAGGACAAACAGAAGGTAGTGTAGCTTGGTCAGACTGTTTCTCATCGTGCGCTCCTTACCTTTGAGTGTTGGAAACCTCGTTCCTTTGTCGTTGATTACCGATGTCCCTTCACAGCGATCTCGGGAAAACTTCAGCTTCAATGGCACCTCCGTATGGATTGGGTATCTCTGCTTCCCTTTCATATGCATGGTTGGCATCCGTCAGCCGTCCTACCAGGTGAGCGTCCCGCTGATGCTGCCGCTCGGGTAGCCGATGGTACCGCTCACCGTTCCGGCCGGGTAGAGTACGCCGCCGGAGATGATCCCGGCCGGGTAGAGCACGCCGCCGATGACGACGCCGGTGGGGAATCCGATCGAGTTGGTGATGGTCCCGCTCGGGTAGGTCACCCCGGTGGTCACCGCGCCGGTCGGGAAGGCCACCCCGCCGACGATGGTGCCCGGCGGATACTGGACCCCGCCGATGATGACGCCGTTGGGGTACTGGATGCCGCCGATCACGGTACCGGTCGGGTAGCTCACCCCGCCGATGATGGTCACCCCGCCGTAGCTGATGCCGCCGATGATGGTGCCGTTGGGGTAGGTGGTCCCGGTATTGAGGGTGCCGACCAGCACGGTGGCGAAGTTCTGGCCGGTCACGTTGGCGCCCGCCACGGTGACCGTCCTGGTGATCGGGACGAAGCTGTAGAACCCGGCGGCCGAGGCGCTCAGGGTGTACGTGCCGTTGGGGACCGCGGGGAAGGAGAAGTTGCCGTTCTGGTCGCTGGTCGCGGTGGTGGCGTTGCTGCTGGCGTCGGTCAGGGTCAGCATGACCCCGGAGAGGCCGGCGTTGTTCAGCACCACCTGCCCGTAGATGGTGTAGGTGTTGGGCGGCGGAACCGGGGTCTGGACCTGGACGGCGCTGCTGGGCGGCGAGAGGTTGCCGGCGGCGTCGTAGGCCTCGACGGTGTAGCTGTAGGTGACGCCACCAACCACGGTGGGATCGGTGAAGGTGGTGCCGGTGGTGATGTTCGCCACCTGGACGCCGTCGCGGAATACCAGGTAGCCGGCCACGCCGTCGCTGACGCTGTTGGCGGTCCAGGTGAGGACCACCGAGCCGCTCGTGGGGGCGGAGGCCGCCACGCCGGCCGGTGCCGACGGCGGGGTCGTGTCGCTCAGGTCGACGGCGGCCGGTACCGGCGCGAGCCAGATCGCGCTCGGTGCGGAGTAGATGCCGGCATCGGAGAAGGCGAGCACGCGGTAGCTGTAGGTGGTCGACGGGGAGACCGTGGTGTCGGTGTAACCCGGAACCCGAGTGGAGGCGATGTTGACGAAGTTGTTGCCGGTGGCGTCACCCCTTTGGACCAGGTAGCCGGTCACCGGGTTGCCCCCCACGAGCGAGCTGTTCCACATGAGCGAGACGCCGCCTGCGTTCACCGAGACCGCGACGAAGTTGGTCGGGGTGTCGGGGACGGTGGCGCTCGGGTTGTTCGGGTTGGCCGGGGTGGTGACGGTCAGGACGTTGCTCGGTACCGATTCGCCGCCGTTTTTCACCGCGGTCACCGTGTAGTGGTAGCCCGTGTTGGGGGTCACCGCGGCGTCGCCGTAGGAAAGACCGGTGAGCCCGACGGCGACCGGCGAACCGTCGCGGTAGACGGTGTAGGTCACCCCGGCGTCGGCCGAGGCGGTCCAGCTCATGGAGACCAGGTTGTAGGCCGCGGTGTCGGTAAGGCCGCTGGGAGCGCCGGGAGCGGTGGCGGTCGGGGAGGCGTCGGTCCGCACGGTCAAGAGGGCCGAGGCGTCGGAGAGGTTGCTGTCGCTGTCGGCCGCCTTCACGAAGTAGATGTAGGAGGTGACCGGGCTGACCGTGTTGTCGATATACGAGGTGGTCGGGACGGTGGCGATCAGCTGGTAGTCGCGGTAGACGTTGTAGGCGGCGGCCGGGGTCACCGACCCGTCGGCGTTGGTCTTGGTGGAGGCCTGCCAGGTGAGGGAGACCACCTTGTCGTTGAAGCCGCGGCAGACGAGCCCTACCGGGGTGGACGGGGCCACGGTGTCGTAGGGGGCCGGGGTGGTCACGTCGATCTCGTTGCTCGCCTCGGAGTAGTTGCCGATGGCGTCGATGGCGTAGACCTTGTAGACGTAGTGGGTGACCGGCTCGGCCAAAAGGTCGAAGTAGGTGAAGGAGGAGGCGGAGGAACCGCGGGTGTCGACGAGCGCGACGGTGGCGGCCACTCCGACGTCGTTGACGCGGCAGACGGCGTATCCGGCTACCCCGTTGGAGGTGGAGGCGTTCCAGGTCACCCGCACCTTGCGGGCGGCCAGGGCGCTCGCGGCTGCCCCGGTGGGCGCGTTCGGGGGCGCTGCGTCGGTGACGGAAGGCACGGTCACCGGTGCGGTCATGGCATTGGAGAGCGCGGTGTTGATCACGGTGCTCGGAACGTACTCGGGGGGGACCGTCCCTTCCTGGGCCAGCTGGGAGGTGGAAACCACGATGGCGTTCTTAAGGGCGGCGGCCACGTTCCCCATCCCGTTGGCGGAGAGCATGGAGGCGACGATGTCGGCCAGGGTCGGGGTGGTGGCGGCCAGCGCGTGGGCCGCCGAGACCGAGACCTGGCCGGAGGTGACCAGGTTCACCGCACGGATGCTGACCGCGAGGTCCTGCTGGGCCTTGGAGGTGAAGCGGTCGTTGATCCGGCGCGGGGGCGCGGTCTGGTAGAAGCCCAGCCCGAACAGGTTCTCGAGGGCGGCGTAGGACTTCTTGATGTTGCCGGAGGAGAAGCCGGTCGCGGCGTAGTTCTGCTTGATGAACTCGACCGAGGCCTCGGTGGCCAGGCTGACCATCACCGGCGGGATGTTGGCGCGGGTGACGAAGTTGGCCGGTACCGCGGCCCGGATGGTGCTCAGCCCGCCGACGAAGAGGGCCCTCCGGAGCTGCCTCAGCGCGCTGCCGCCGGAAACCTTGCTCTCTACCACCAGGGCTCCCGTGTAGCTGGTCGGGATCTGCAGGCGGTAGGCCCCTTTGCTGTCGGTGGTGGCGGTGACCGGGTAGATGCTGAGGGGGGTAGTCGACTCGACGCCGTTCTGGTCGACGGGGTAGGCGGTCACCGTTGCCCCCGCCAGCGGCAGCCCGGTTGCCGGGTCGGAGACTATCCCGGACAGCGTTTTCGCGGGCACGTTGGGTGCCGGTGTGTTGCCGGCGAAGTCGCCACATCCGGAAAGGAGCAGCGCCAAAGAGGCGAGCACCAAGGCTCCGAAGGTGAACCTCTTCCAGTTAATCGACATACAACTCCTCCTTCTGCTTATGGTTAGGCTGATTGCGTGTCATGGTCCCAGGCGCCCCCGTTGGCAGCGGGCGCCTAATCTTTTTCACAGGGTCACGGTGATGGCGCCGGACCCGGAGTTCGCCGAGGAGGCGGAGATCGCGTTCCCGGTGTTGTCCTGGCCGTTGACGTGGACCAGGAGCGGGTTGGGAACGAAGTTGTACCCGGAAAGGGCCGGGGTCATCGTGTAATAGCCGTCGGGGATCCCGGCGAAGCTGAAGGCCCCGTTGGCGCCGGTGGTGGTCCGGTAGCTCGCCCCCGCCTGGTCGGCCAGCACCAGGGAGACTCCCGCCAGGGCGCCGCCGCCCGAGACGCTGACGCTTCCCGAGATGGCGTAGGTGGCCGCTGCCGCAGCGGTGAAGTCGGCCGTCTGGCTGGCGCCGGAGAGGGTCACGGTCTGGGTGGCGGACGGCGAGAAGCTGAAGCCGTCGGGATGGGAGACCGCCACGTGGTAGCTGCCGGCGGTAAGACCCGCCGCCGCGTAGTGCCCTGCCCCGTCCGTCACCAGGCTCGCCACCTGCTGGCTGGAGGCGTCGGTGATGGTCACCGTGGCGCCGGCCAGCCCGGCGTTGTTGCCGGAGGAGACCGTCCCGGAGATCGAGTAGGTCGGGATGGGGACGGCGGTGAAGTCGGCCGCCGCCCCGTTGTTGTTGATGGACACCGTGACACTCGCCGGGGTGAAGGTGTAGCCGGCCCGCGAGGGGGTCACCGTGTAGCTCCCGTTGGAGAGCTGGGTGAAGCTGAAATTGCCGTTGCCGTCGCTGAACTGGTTCCCCACCCCGTTCACCGCGAGGGTCACCTGGCCGAGGCCGGCGCCGTTGAGGGTGACCTGCCCGGCGATGGAGTACGCTGCCGGGGCACTGGTCCCCGTGACGCCGCTTCCGCCGGAGCCGCCGCATCCGAAGATGAGCGGCAGGATAAGGATGAACACCAGGGCAATTATCTTTCTCATCTGACTTTTCCTTAGCTTAGGCCGTTATTCCCAGTTGGCCGTCGGAGGTGCCACCGTGTGGCAGGTGTTGGTGCAGGTGGTGGTGGTGCCGTTGTAGGTCGTGATGCTGGTCGCCCCCCCGCCGATGGTGTTGGCCGGGTCGAACTCGAAGGCCGGGGTGGCGAGGCCTCCGAAGTGGTTGGCGGTGGTCAGCTGGTTGACGTTATGGCAGTCGGTGCAGAAGATGAGCCTCCCGGCGCCCGGCTTGGCGGTCGCGAGGTGGAAGGCATGCATGTTCTCCCCGTTGAAGCTCCCCGAGTGGAAGCTGTTGTACTGGGGAGCCGTCGGGTCGAGCTGCTGGTGGCAGGAGAGGCAGTCGGTGGCGACGTTGATGGAGCCTACCCCCCAGGCCGGGGTCTGCTTGCCGCCGTGGCAGCTGACGCCGGAGCACGAGCCCCCCTGGTAGCGGAAGCCGCCGGTCTCGGCCGCGAACACCGTCGAGAAGTTCATGAAGGCCTTGGAGCCGTTGGTGGCCGCCCCGGTGGCATGGCGGTCGGTGCCGGTGCCGTAGCCGGAGTGGCAGGCGAAGCAGTCGATCCCCACGGAGATGTGGGCCGCATGGGAGCCGGCGCGGTTCGGGTAGACGGTCCCGTTCGGGGGTGCCCCGTGGCAGGAGGCGCAGCCGCTCGACTTCTGGGCCGGGCTCGTGCTGTGGCAGGAGAGCCCGAACTGCGGGTCGGTCGACAGGCAGGAGGGTGTCCCGGCCACCTGGGTTCCGCCGCTGCCGGTCGCGTGGCAAAGCCCGCAGGAGTTGGCGGAGTCGAGCACCGCGCTCCCCCTCACGGTGGTGCCGTTATACATGGCCCAGGCGTGGAACTGGTCGTCGCCGGGGGTGACCCAGCCGGCGGGGTGCCCGAGGGTGTGGTCGGCGTTGGCGTGGCAGGACTGTCCGTTGAGGCTCGGGGTGAAGCAGCTCACCTTCGAGATGCCGCCGGAAAGGTCGTAGCTGTGGCACTCGGAGCAGGCCGTATTGGCGGTGACATCGGAGCTCCCGCCGTTGGCCTGGTCGTAGGTGACCCAGTGCTGCTGGACCCAGTTGTCCGGGTGCTTCCCGTTAGGGTCCACCGTCGGGGTTGAGCCGCCACCGCCGGAGCAGGCGGCCAGGGCAGCCAGAGCCAGGGGAACGGAAATGGTCATGAGCAAGGCGGTTTTGATACGCATTATCCTCTCCTATCGATGGCAGGCGACGCAGCGCTCGTTATTGGTTCGGCCGTGGCAGCGGTAGCAACTGGCGGGATCCAGTTTCCCTTCGATCTTGTGAAGGGTGATGTAGTCGCCGCGGTGCGGCATCATCCGGTCCGGGCGGTCGCCGTTTTTAACCGACGGCTTCATCTCGATCTTGTTGGTGTGGCAATCGGCGCAGAACGAGAGCTTGTGGCAGGTAGCGCACAGGGCGTCGTCGGTTGCCGCATAGAAGCGGTGGTTTTTCACGAAGATGCGGGAATGGTTGAAGGCGGCGAACGGCTTCATGGTCCCCTTTTGCTGATCCTCATGACATTCGGAGCAGCTCACCGGCCCGCTGGAAAGCTCTTCCGGATGGGTGGCGGGGAGGTTCGGCAGCGCCTTCATCTGGGCGCAAGCAGCCAGAGAAAGGATCGCGGCCAATAAAAGCAGCGCGGATATCAGCGGGGAGCGTCTCATTTCTTGTCTCCTTTGTCGGCGAATTTGACATTGTAGGTGAGCCGCACCAGCCCCTTCAGCTCGTCGTTGTACTGCGGGTTTTGACCGTAGCTTAAGTCACCGGAGAGCGAGAGGTCGGGGGTCAGGTGGTAGCCGAGACCGGCCACCGTCTCCCAGGCGTTGTTGCGGTTCTCGATACGGGTCTTGAAGAAGTAGCCGATCAGGTCGAGCGAGGCGAAGTACCCCTTGGTGTCGTGCATGACGTAGCCGCGGGCCGCGTGGTAGGAGCCGGAGGCGCCGTCCACCGGGACGACGGCGAAGTTCTCGGAGGCGCGCAGGTAGTGGTAGTCCACCCCGGTCCTCAGGGTGTTCTTCAGGAAGTTCCCCCTCACCTCGCCCCCGAACCGCTCGGCGCGCCCGACGTCCCGCTTGTAATTCTTATAGTCGGCGGTGACATCGACGTTGTCGGTCAGGCTGTAGGTCGCCATCCCCCCGATCGCCTTGGAATTCTGGTTGAGATTCCTGAGCATGTCGGCGAAGAGCAGCGAAGAGTAGAAGAAGGAGCGGTCGCGCTGCTCGTCGTAGCTCGCGGCCAGGGTCAGCTTGCTGACCGGGAAGGCCTGCACGAGGTAGCTGTGCTCGGCGATCCCCTTGGTCTCGGTGTTGTAGCTCGTGTGGCCGGAGACCTGCACCATCTGGAAGGGCCTCAGCCAGATGTCGCCGCCGATCAGGCGATGGCTGCCGAAGGTGCCGGGGAGGAAGTTGTTGCTGGAGACGGTCGGGGCGTCGGTCTCGTAGACGCCGGAGAAACCGAGCTCGAGGAGGCCCCCCTTGCGGTAGTTCACCCGCCCGCCGGCGATGGCGTCACCCTTGCCGTCGGTGTCGGCGCCGAGGATCTTCACCGTGTGTACGGTGGCGCCGCCGAAGGCCGAGACCCCGAAGCCGTACGGGAGGTCGGTCTTGAAGCTGCCGCCGTCCACCTGCTCGTTCACGATCCCTTCGCTGATGAAGAAGCGGCCGGCGCGGGCGCGGGCGTTGGCGTGATCGAAGCGGTACTGCAGGAAGCCGTAGTTGAGCGCCCCACCTACGCTGCTGTCCCCCCCGTCGACCGGGTCGTAGCGGTCGGCCAGGCTCACCCTCCCCCACCCGTAGAGATGCACGGAGAGCCTGCCGTCACCCAGCTGATCAGCGTCGAGCCCTAAGAACTCGGTAAGCGGAGCCAGGGTCTTGCTCTGGAATCCGGCATGGTTGTCCTCCTCGATCCTCAGGATCGTGGTCGAGTCGACGGACCCATCCGCCAGCGCCGCGGCAGGCAACGCCGCCAGTAAAAGGGCGGGCAGCAAACGGCAGAACCTTTTGAAGTCAATGCACATGCAACTCCTCCTGTTTCGCGAGTATCTAGGGAAATCTGGTTCTTGAGGGAATTCTCCCACTGGTTGCGCGGATCTACCGTACACGGGCGCGAAAAGACCGGTGGAGCGAAGAGCACACCCCAAGGCAGAGGAACCCACCGGGTTCGCGTCAGTCAAACTATCGAACTGTTCGTTGTTACCGGAGCCGTGCGTAAGGCTCGGCCCCCCGGCCGGAAGCTAACGCCCCGGGCCGGCCGATGACACCCGGCCCCTTCCCGGGGAGGTGTCAGCCTGCGACAAAGTATGGATGTGAGTGGGAACTGTATATGAGGGTGGATCTATGATAGACGAGGGCCTTCCGGTCAGCTGGCGGCCGGCGGCACTCTCACAAGCGAAGGGTTTTGATGACATTGCAAGTGGCAGCATTAATACTCTCTTAAAAAGAATACACTACTCAAAAATCCGAAATTCAAGGACGGTGCTACCTGTCTAAATTAAAATACTTTCAGAACAACTCGGCAAACACACTGCTGCATACGTATACTGTATCGAGCGGTGTCCGGAAAACTTTAGCGCTTTTTTTCACACTGTCAAATTTTTCCCGGTGATACGAATATTACTAGCAGCACTTTCTCAATGTCAATATTAATTATTTTTAACAGTCATTATTTTTCAGTATCTTATGCGCGAGAACCTCCAGTCTGAGAGTAACTGTTAGTAATCATTGTGACACAAGAAACCCGTGCCATATAAAGAGGCAGATAATTCAATAGAGGGAAAACCGATCAGAAACAGTTGGGATTGCCGGCCAGGGGCTTACGGGGAGTCAGGCAAGGTTATGACTGAGTAAGGGCGGGAAATCTAAGCGAAGTGCAATCGGAGATCAAGCCCAAAAGAGAGTCCGGACGGGGAGGCTACTGAGCATGAGCGGGAGGCTTCACCAGGAGCAGTAACAGTACCACCGAAACGCCAGCCAGTCCGGTCCCGACCAGGAAGGAGGCGTGGGATCCGAACCGCTGCCAGATGAGGCCGAAGATGAGGCTCGCCGGGAGCGCCCCGGCCCCGATGGCGAAGTTGTACCAGCCGAAGGCCGCCCCCCGCAGGAAGGGATCGGAAAGATCGGCCACCAGGGCCTTCTCCACCCCTTCGGTGAGGCCGTAGAAAAGGCCGTAGCAGGCAAAGAGGATCCAGATGTGGGACTCGCGGGAGGCAAAGGCGAAGCCTAAGTAGCAAAGGGCGTAGACGAGCCAGCCGGCCACGATCACCTTGCGCCGCCCGATCCGGTCGGAGAGGACGCCGAACGGCATGCTGGCGAGCATCTTCACCGCGCTGAAGAAGGCCCACAGAAGAGGGATGCGAAAGACCGGCACGCCGAGCTGGCCGGCCTTCAGGAGGAGGAAGGCGTCCGAGGAGTTGCCGAGGGTGAAGAGGAAGAGAATAAAGAGATAGCGGCGCAGGGGGCCGGCCGGGAGCGAAGAGAGGCGCACCTGCTGTTTGGGGGGAACCTCCCGTCCGGAATCCTGCACCTTGAAGACGATGAGGGCCACCGCGATGAGGCCGGGGATGCCGGCCAGCCAGAAGAGGGTCCGCAGGTCGTCGTGGAGCCAGACGGCCAAAAGGAGGGTGGCGATGAGCGGGCCGATGAGGGCCCCCGCGTTATCCATGGAGCGGTGGAAGCCGTAGGCCTTACCGCGCAGGGAGGGATCGACCGAGTCGGCGATGAGGGCGTCGCGCGGCGAGGTCCGCACCCCCTTCCCCACCCGGTCCCCGGCGCGGATGATGAGGACCGCCAGCGGCGACTGGGCAGCGCCGATCAGCGGGCGCATGAGCGACGAGATCGAGTAGCCGAAGAGGACCAGCCCCTTTCTCGCCCGCACGCGGTCCGACATGATGCCGGAGGCGAGTTTCAAAAGCGACGCGGTCGACTCCGCCACCCCCTCGATGGCGCCGAGGAAGGCGGGGCCTGCCCCCAGCACCGAAGAGAGAAAGAGCGGAAGCAGGGGATAGATCATTTCGCTGGAGACGTCGGTAAAGAGGCTCACGAAGCCGAAGATCAGCACGTTGCCGGATAGCCCCTTGAAGAGTGCGGTCATGACCTACCTCCTTGGTAAACTATAGCAGAACTGCTAATCCTCACCCGGCGATGGCGGAATCCCTTTCCCGCCGGAGCCTCCCCCTGCCCTTTCGGGTTGACATTTACCCCTTATTTGATTACCTATCACAGTCTTAGTTAGAAATTTGCTATGGAGGGACGCGATGCACAAGGAGATGAAAACAGGCTTCATCGGCGGGGGCAACATGGCGGAAGCCATCATCAAGGGGCTTCTGGCCGGAGGTGTTCCGGCGGCCAACCTGACGGTGTCCGAGCCGAGCGAGCAGCGGAGGGGGCACCTGTCGGAACGCTACGGCATCCGCACCATCTCGGACAATGGCGAACTCTGCCGCCAGAGCGACCTCGTCATCCTCGCCGTCAAACCGCAGGTCTTCAGCCAGGCGCTCAAGGACGTCCAGGGAAGTAACCAGCTCTACATATCCATCATGGCCGGCGTGAAGTGCGCCGCGATCGAAGAAGTCCTCGGAGCCGAGGCCCGCGTGGTGCGGGTGATGCCCAACACCCCCGCCCTCGTGCTGGAAGGCGCTACCGCCATCGCCCGCGGCACCCGCGCCACCGACGACGATCTCTCGATCACCCGCCGGATCTTCGACCTGGTCGGGACGAGCTGCGTGGTAGAGGAGAAGCTCCTCGACGCGGTGACCGGGGTATCCGGAAGCGGCCCCGCCTACGTGCTGACCTTCATCGAGGCTCTGAGCGACGCCGGTGTGAAACACGGGCTCACCCGCGACGTGGCCACCGCACTCGCCGCCCAGACCGTCTACGGCACCGCCAAGCTCCTCCTGGAGACCCGCGAGCACCCGGCCGTTCTCAAGAGCCAGGTCGCCTCCCCGGGAGGGACCACCATCGCCGCCATGCACCAGCTCGACCGGGACGGCTTCCGCGCCGCCACCATCAACGCGGTCGACGTCTGCGTTGCCCGTTCCATGGAGCTCGGAAAGAAATGAAGACACGGGTAACCGTCACCGTCCGCGGGCGCGTGCAGGGGGTGGCCTTCCGGCACTACACCGCACGCACCGCGGCCAAGCTCGGAGTGAGCGGCTGGGTGGCGAACCAGGCGGACGGCTCGGTGAAAGGATGCTTCGAGGGGGAAGAAGAGGCGGTGCGGGCCATGGTCGACTGGTGCCGGCGCGGTCCCGACCTCGCCCATGTGGAACAGCTGACCGAAGAGCCGGGCGAGTACACCGGCGAGTTCGCCGGCTTCGGCATACGGTACTGACATGAAGACGCCACGCCACCTGATAACGATACTGGCCGCCCTCCTCTTCGGGGTGACGATGGCCGGGGCCGCGTGGGGCGCAGAGAGCCTCGACCTCGACAAGGCGGTCAAGGTCGGATCCGGCAAGATCATGGTGATAGAATTCACCGATCCCGACTGCCCCCACTGCCGCAAGGCCGAGGCGTACTTCCAGGGGAAACCGCAGGTGACCCGCTACATATTCTTCCTTCCGCTGGCCATCCATCCCGGCGCCAAGGAAAAGGTGCAGTACATCCTTTCCGCCAAAGACCGGGAGCGGGCGTATCTCGAAGTGCAGAGCGGGAAGTACGATCCCCGGACGGCGGTCATCACCCCCGAGGGGATCCGGCTGCAGAAAGAGCACCAGGAGATAGCAAAGAAGAACAAGGTGAGGTCAACCCCGACCTTCATGATCTACGGCAGGATAATGACCGGCTTCGACATCAACCGCATCGATCCCCTCCTCCGCTGACCTCCGCTAACCTCCGCTTCCGCCCACGACCGGACGCTTCTCTATATATCCTCGCCCTTTAAGGGCAGCCGAAGGCGGGATTCCGGGGGGTACCCTTCTTCGAATTTCCTTGTCTCGAACAGTCTCGTTCTGTACTGTGGCGAAAAACCCAACCAAAGGAAACGCCATGACACCGATCGACGAGGCGCTCGCCAAGCTGCGCGAGAACGCCCACGACCCGAAGAAGCAGTCCCAATTCTACGACCTCTTCCTCAACTCGACCTTTTTCATCCCCATCCTCGGCGACCACCAGGATGGCGCGCCGGAAGGTCAGCGCGAAATCATCCCGGTGATCACCCAGGCCAACGGCAACGACTACCTCATGCTGTTCGACACCATGGAGCGCATGGTGGCCTGGATCGCCGACGGCGGAGAAAAGCGCTTCGTGGAAGTCCCCGGCCACATGTTGACGCTGACCACCACCCCTCCGCTGCACTGGGCCCTCAACGTGGGGACCGAGTACACCAAGGAGTTCCTCCCCAACGAGATCGACTGGCTACGGGAAGCGGTCGAAAAGTGCAACGCCCAGGCCGCCGCCGAAGCTTCGGAGAACTGCTGCGGGTAAGGCACCTCCTCCAAAGCGTTGCGAGGGAAACCAGGTCCCCCCCTTTGCGAAGGGGGGACAGGGGGGATTTTAGCCGCCGCCGGATCGACTGACTAAACCAAATCCCCCTAAATCCCCCTTTTTCAAAGGGGGACTTTCGAATCTTCCCCGAAATTACCCGATCCCCTTCGGTTTCCCGCCCCTAAACGTTTCTCAGACGGAACTGGCGCTGAGGCCTCCCGACCGCTCCGTACTGCAGCGACTCCTCCACCATCCCCTGTTCCACGAGATGATCGAGGTAGGCGCGCGCCGTCGAGCGGCTCAACCCAGCCGTCTGGGCGATCTGGTCGGCGGTACGGAAGGAGGCATCGGCAACCAGCACCCCCTTCACCAGTTCGAGGGTCCGCTGGTCGATACCCTTCGGCAGCTGCTGCGGCGCCGTCTTGGGACCCCGGAACTGCTTCAGCCCCTCCACGAACTTCTGGTCCGCGTTCCCCCCCGACAGCAGGTGGCACTTGAACTGCCGGTATTTGCCGAGCGCCCCCTTGAGGAGGTCCAGGTCGAACGGCTTGATGAGGTAATCGAAGATCCCCAGCCTGAACGCCTCCTCGATGGTTTCGATCTCCTTAGCCGCGGTAATGAGGATGACGTCGCAGGGGAGGTTCTCGCCGCGAATCTCCCGCAGGGCCTCGATCCCCGAACGGTCGGGGAGGTAGACGTCGAGGAGAATCAGTTCCGGGCGGAGCTCCCGGGCCAGATCGATCGTCTCCTGGAAGTTCTTGGCGATTCCCACCGGGCGGTACCCCTCCTGCTGCTCGATGAACTTCGCATGCATCCGGGCGATCATGAAGTCGTCGTCGACCACCAGCACCTTAAGGCTATCCATTCAATCCTCCTGACGTCGGAAGCACGACCCTGACCATGGTTTCCCCTTCCCGGCCGGTCACCCCGATCTCCCCTCCGCAGCTTTCCACCATCTTCTTCACCAGGGCGAGGCCGAGTCCCCTCCCCTCTCCCTTGGTGGTGACCCCGTCCTCGAAGATGCGCCCGGCGACCGAGGGATCGACGCCCGGCCCGCTGTCGGCGACCTCCACCCGCACCCGGTCCGTCTCTTCGCGCACCAGGACGGATACCTTTCCCCCGGTGGAGAACGGCTGGAGCGCGTCGAAGGCGTTCTCGATCGCGTTTCCGAGCACCGCCACCACCACCTCGCGGTGCGGGCAGTGCTCCGACACCAGGGATTCCGAAGAGACCTCGAGCTGGATGCCGAGCTCGCCGGCCCGGTGCGTCTTGCCGACCAGGATGCCGGCGATGGCGGTGTCCCGGATACGCGCCAGGTAAAACTCCATCGCCTTCTGGTACTCCTCGTTGACCTGGTCGATGACGGCGGTCGCGGAGTCGTAATCGGACATCCTGATGAGCCCGGAGATGAGGTGGAGCTTGTTCATAAACTCGTGCCGCTGACTTCTCAGGGTGTCCACGTAACGGCCGATGTCGGCCAAGCGCCGGTCGATCTGCTCCAGGGCGACCTTGTCGCGAAAGGTGCTGACCGCGCCGATCACCTTTCCGCCGAGGACCACCGGGACGCGGCTCACCACGGCCAATGTGTTACCTACCACCATCGGCTGGTCGTACTGGGGAAGGCCGTCGCGGAGCACCTCGGGAAGCCGGGTGTTGGGGAGCAGGTCGGCGATGTGGGAGCCGGCCAGCTCTTCCCGCTCCCGGCCGAGCATCTTCTTCGCCTCGTGGTTGCAGCTCACGACGATCCCCTCGGCGTTGACGGCGATGATCCCCTCACGGATCGCCTCCAGGATGGCGGCCTGCTCCTGGACGCTGAAGGCGATCTCGCCGGGCTCCATATTGAGTATCTGCCGCTTGACGTGTCCCGACAGGAGATAAGAGCCGGCGAGCCCGGCCAGGAGTGCAACCGCGGCAATGCCCAGGAGTTTGAAGAGGAGGCTGGAGACGTTGGCCCGCACGTTGTGGACCAGAAAGCCGGTGGATACCACCCCGATCTGGCGGTGGCTGGCGTCGAAGACCGGAGCCTTTCCGCGCACGGAGTACCCGAGAGTGCCGGTGGCGCGGGTGATGCTCTCCTTGCCCTTGAGCACCTCGGCGTTGTCCTCCCCGACCATGTGGTGGCCGATCTCGGCCGGATTGGGATGGCTGTAGCGGATGAGCTTGAGGTTGCTGACCACCACGAACTCGGCGCCGGTGTCGCGCCGGATCATCTCGGCCAGCGGTTGAATGGTGCGGGAGGGATCGGGGTCTGCGAAGGCTTTCACCACCTCGGGGAGCCCCGCCACCGTGCGCGCCACCACGAGTGCGCGCTCGCCGGTCTCCCGGAAGGTCAGGTCCACCACCAGGTACCAGGTGGCGGAGACCACCATGGCCAGGACGAAGAAGATGGTGAGGGACACGAGCCCATTGATCTTGCTGCGCAGCGACATCCTGCCGAATCTAATCACCATGCGGCTCTCCCGGCGTCTTCTTCCGGCATTCCCTCCCCCCCACCCCCTGCCCCCCTCCCTCAAGGGGAGGGGGAAAACAGGTCTCCCCCTTTAACAAGGGGGACTTTTACACTGAGGCTGGGTTTTAGCGAGGCGAGTGTACTTTATGAGCGAAGCGAAAGCAAACGAAACGGCCCTTTTCCCGCTCGAAACCGTCTGCTTTCATGGCAAAAAGGGCGGCCTGCGCCCGCTGCCAAAATCGCCAAAAATGCCAATAAAGATAATACGTTCCTTTTCAGCCCAATGTTTACAGCAGGCCGCCGGATCCATAGAATCCCGTTCTAGAACTACCATCCGCTTCGCGAGGAGGAGAGACTATGTCAACCGGGCAGCAATCGAAACTAGGGGCCGTGTTTCGGGTAACCAGCGGTAACTTCCTGGAGATGTTCGACTTCTTCCTCTTCGGCTTCTACGCCACCTACATCTCCAAGGCCTTTTTCCCCGCGGGGAGCGAGTTCGCCTCGCTGATGCTCACCTTCGTCACCTTCGGGGCAGGCTTCCTCATGCGCCCCCTCGGGGCCATCATTCTCGGCTCCTACATCGACCGGGTCGGGCGCCGCAAGGGACTCATCGTCACCCTCGCCCTGATGGCGCTCGGGACCGTGATGATCGCCTTCGTCCCGGGCTACGCGACCATCGGCATCCTCGCCCCCCTCTGCGTCCTCATCGGCCGCCTCTTCCAGGGCTTCTCGGCCGGGGTCGAGCTCGGCGGCGTCTCGGTCTACCTCTCCGAAATGGCCACCCCCGGCCGCAAGGGGTTCTACGTCAGCTGGCAGTCGGCGAGCCAGCAGGTGGCCATCATCGTGGCGGCCATCATCGGCTACGAGCTCAACATCCTCCTCACCAAGGCGGAAGTCGCCTCCTGGGGGTGGCGGGTCCCCTTCTTCATCGGCTGCATGATCGTCCCCCTCATCTTCTTCATCCGCCGCTCGCTGCAGGAGACCGAGGAGTTCCTGGCCAGAAGCCGCACCCATCGCCCCTCCACCAGGGAGATCTTCCGCTCCATGCTGGAGAACTGGGGGGTGGTGACCGCCGGGATGATGCTGGTCATCATGACCACCACCTCCTTCTACCTGATCACCGTCTACACCCCCACCTTCGGGAAGAGCGTACTGAAGCTGAGCGACACCGACAGCCTGGTCGTCACCTTCTGCGTCGGCGTCTCCAACTTCATCTGGCTCCCGATCATGGGCTCCCTCTCCGACCGCATCGGCCGCAAACCGTTATTGATCTTCTTCACCCTCCTCACCCTGGCCACCGCCTACCCCGCCCTCTCCTGGCTGGTGGCGGGCCCGACCTTCATGAAGATGCTGGTGGTCGAACTGTGGCTCTCCTTCCTCTACGGCAGCTACAACGGCGCCATGGTGGTGGCCCTCACCGAGGTGATCCCGGCCCACATCCGGACGGTCGGCTTCTCGCTCGCCTATAGCCTCGCCACTGCGCTCTTCGGGGGCTTCACTCCCGCGGTCTCCACCTGGCTCATCAAGGCGACCGGCGACAAGGGGGCTCCCGGCTACTGGATGATGTTCGCCGCCGCCTGCGGCCTGGCCGGAACCCTCATCCTCTACCGGAAAAAATCCGAGGTTGCGGACGCCGGTCTCTGCGCCATTCCGGCCGTCGGCGAGGCAGAGGAGCTCCGGTGACGCCCGGGGAAGATTGCATGACAGGGGAGCCGCCAGCGGTCGAGGAGCGGCTCTCCTCCCCCGTTGGGATCAGCCACGCCGGGCTCTTCTGGGGCTTCACCCGGATCTCGCTGGTAGGTTTCGGCGGGGTGATGGCCTGGGCCCGGCGGGCGCTGGTCGAGGAGCGGGGATGGCTCACCTCGCAGGAATTCACCTCGCTGTTCGGCCTGAGCCAGCTGATCCCCGGGCCGACCATCACCAACCTCTCCGTCTGCGTCGGCGCCCGCTTCCAAGGGGCAACCGGCGCCATCGTTTCGCTGCTCGGGCTGATCGCCGCCCCCTTTCTCCTCGTGTTGGCCATCGCCTCGCTCTACAGCCGTTATGCGGCGCATCCGGCCGTGCAGGCCATGCTGCGCGGGATTGCGGCGGTCGCGGCCGGGCTGATCCTTGCCATGGGGGTACGGATGGGGAGGGATCTCGGCCGCAGCCTTCCCTCCTGGAGCTTCACCCTCCTCATCCTGGCAGGGGTGCTCCTTCTCCATCTCCCGCTCGCCCTCCTCATGCTGGCCCTCGCCCCCGCAAGCATGCTGGTGGCTGCCTGGCAAAAGCGGAGGACGCCATGAACCCGCTTTTCGAACTGATGTACCGCTTTGCGGCGCTGTCGCTGCTTGCCTTCGGAGGGGCGAGCACCGTGGTCCCCGAGATGCACCGGCTGGTGGTGGGAACTCACCACTGGATGAGCGAGGAGACCTTCACCCAGCTGGTGGCCATCTCGCAGGCCACCCCGGGCCCCAACTCCCTGATCGCCACGCTGATCGGCTGGCAGGTCGCCGGACTGGCCGGGGCGTTCGTCGCCACAGCTGCCATGAGCGGTCCCCCTGCGCTCATGATGTTCGCGGCGGCCAACCTGTGGGAAAGGATGAAGAATTCGCCCTGGCGGGGGATCGTCCAGCAGGGTATCGCTCCCCTCTCGGTCGGGCTCGTGCTTGCCAGCGGCTGCATCATCTCCCGCGGCGCCGACCACACCCCTGGCGCCTGGCTTTTGACCGCCGCCACCGTGGCCGCCGTCCTCGCCACCCGCCTCCATCCCCTCTGGCTGATAGCCGCCGGTGCCCTCCTGGGCCTCACCGGAGCCGTCTGATTTCAGCCTATCCCCCACCGCGCCACCATCTCCCGTGACGGCTGCAGCGTTAATGAGATAGCCGACGGCACTACAATTGTGAGAGAATGCGTGTCGGCCTCCGGTATCGTCTTCACCATTGCCTGGGATGGAACCCCCATCCCGGCCTCGGGCAACTATTGGGGAGCGTACGCGGGGGGAGTACTCGGCGGCACACCGGAAGGCGCCGCTGGTGGCCGGACGCCGGCGTCAGCGGCTGGTGACCGGTGCGATGGTCGTGGAGAGTTGGGGGTGAGCGTGCATGAAATTAGCTAGTTTGCTGGGCTTTTTGATGGTGATGCTGGTACTGGCCGGTTGCGGCGGCGGAGGGGGCTCCGGCGCCCCGGCGAGCACCGCCTCCAAGACCCTGGTTTCCCTCAACGTGATCCCCGGCAGCCAGGGGATCGCCCTCGGCACGAGCCAGCAGTTCACGGCGATCGCTACCTATTCCGACAGCACCACCGCCGATGTCACCGGCTCGGTGACCTGGAGCTCCTCGTCGACCGCGGTGGCTACCGTCAGCAACAGCGCGGGATCGATCGGGAAGGCGACCGCGGTGGCGGTCGGGGCGGCCACCATCACCGCCACATCGGGAACGGTCAGCGACTCGGCCACCCTCACGGTGACCGCGGCCACCCTTACCGCCCTGACCGTGACCCCGGCCGCCCCCACCCTGGCCATGGGGCTTAGCCACCAGTTCATCGCCACCGGGACCTTCTCGGACAACTCAACCCAGGATCTAACCGACCGGGTGCTCTGGACATCCACCGCCCCCGCGGTCGCCACCATGAGCAACCAGTCGGGAAGCCAAGGGGTAGCCACCGCGGTGGCCCCCGGCACCTCCACCATCACGGCGAGCTCGGGAGGGATCACCGGTTCGGCCACCCTCACGGTGGTCCCTGCCACCCTGGTCTCCATCACCGTCGCACCGGCCAATCCGAGCATCGCACTCGGGAGCTCCCAGCAGTTCACCGCGACCGGCACCTACTCCGACACCACCACCCAGGACCTCACCGCCTCGGTCACCTGGAGCTCCTCGCCCTCCTCGGTGGCCCTCATCGGCAACGCCACCAGCTCGGCCGGGAAGGCAACCTCGCTCACGACCGGATCGGCCACCATCACCGCCACCATGAACACCACCCAGCCGATCGCGGGGACCATCTCCGGCTCGGCCACCCTGACGGTGAGCGCGGCGACCGTCGTTTCGCTGGCGGTCTCCCCCCAGGCGCCGACGGTGACCGCCGGTAACACGCAGCAGTTCGGCGCGACCGCCACCTTCTCGGACAACTCGACCCAGGACGTCACCTCGCTGGTCACCTGGAGCTCATCCTCCACCGCGGTCGCCACCATCAGCAATGCCTCCGGCGCGGCCGGGATTGCCACCACGCTCACGGCCGGGGTCACCACCATCACCGCGACCCTGCCGGTGACCCAGCCGGTGGCGGGCTCCCTTTCCAGCTCCGCCAGCCTCACGGTCACCGGACAGCAGGCCTCCACCGGCTCCGGGAGCAACGTGATGACCGTCACCGTCAACGGCTCGCTCTGCTCGAGCGGCTCCTATCCGAACAAGCCGTGCGTGAGCGTCACCATCTGCACCCCCGGGACGGTGAACTGCCAGACCATCACGGACGTATTGCTCGACACCGGGAGCTATGGGCTGAGGATCTTCAAGCAGGCCGTCAACGTCACCCTTCCCCAGCTGTCGGCCGGATCCGGCACGTTGACCGAATGCGTCCAGTACGGCGACGGCTCCTCGCACTGGGGACCGGTGGCGAGCGCCGACGTGGTGCTGGGGGGCGAACCGGCGGTCACCGTCCCGATCCAGGTCATCGACTCCACCTTCGGGACCCGCCCCAGCGCCTGCAGTAACGCCGACACGAGCCCGGCGGCCGGCGGCTTCAACGGGATCCTCGGCGTGGGGCTCTTCGCCCAGGACTGCGGCGCCGCCTGCGCAGCCAGCGCCGGCAACGGGAACTACTACAGCTGCAGCGGATCGGCCTGCAGCGGCACCACCGTTTCGCTCGCCCGCCAGGTCCAGAACCCGGTCTCGCTCCTTCCCCTGGACAACAACGGGGTGCTCCTGCAGCTTCCGGGAGTCTCCCTTTCCGGGGCCACCAACGTAAACGGGTCCCTTATCCTCGGGATAGGGACCCGTTCCAACAACACACCCTCCGGCGTCACCGGTTACCCGGCCGACGGCTACGGGGAGTTCACCACCACCTTCAACGGCACCGCCCTGTCGAGCAGCTTCCTCGACAGCGGCTCCAACGGCCTCTTCTTCCCCGATTCCGGCATCCCGCTCGACTCCGGGGGGTGGTTCGCCCCCTCCCAGACCATGACCCTCTCCGCCACCAACAGCGGCGCCTACGGGTCGCCCAGCGGCCAGGTAAGCTTCCAGATCGCCAACTCGACGGCGCTCTTCAACAGCTACAACAACGTCTTCAACGACCTGGGCGCCAACATGCCCGGAGCCTTCGACTGGGGACTTCCCTTCTTCCTGGGAAGAACCATCTACGTCGGGATCGAGGGGACCAATTCGTCCCTGGGGACCGGCCCCTATTGGGGTTACTAGGAGGGGGGCAGAGCCCTCCCGGTTGCAGCGTCAGTCGCCGTTTTCGAGATAGACGCTGACCGTGAAGTGGCCGGCGCCGGTTTCGAAGCGGAGGGTGAGCCCGCCGGGGAGGGTGCCGACCGTCATGTGGTACTCGTCGCCCCGGATGACCGAGGGGGTGGAAAGCCGCACCTCGTGGCCGTCCTTCACGAACTGGTGCTTGAAGCTCCCCCCGATCATGTTGGCGATCTCTCCCATGGCGTCGTCCATCTCCCCCTCGCACTCGTCCTCCCCCATGCCAAGCATCTGGGAGGCGAAGTGCAGGGCCAGCGAGCGGGGGGTGTTGAGGCTGATCATGCCGTTATAGCCGCCGGCAAAGCCGACCATGGCGCTCACGCTCTCCTTGAATTGGGTCGCCGTCTCGGCCACCTCGCTCGAGGTAATCTCGACCCCGATCATGGTGGTGAAGATCTCGGCCACGTCCTTGTGAAGGTTTTCTACCAGTTTTTCCTCGGTGGTGTTCAGCAGTTCCAGAATCTTGGCATCTACCATGGTCTCGTTCCTTTTACGTTATGATCCTGTCGTAATCGTTATCCTTTTCGCTTCGTAACAGACTCCGCAAACCTGCTTCCAGCTCCGGCACCGGCGAGGCAAACGCCACTCCGATCCCCGGTGGACGGTGCTCCCCCCACAACTGCACCCTGGCGACCCTCACCGGGACATCGCAGCCGAAATCCGGAAAGGTGACGGTAAGCCGGTCGTCGGCCGTGAACCGCTCGGGATTCATGTCGGCGATGAAGGCCCCTCCCCAGGAGAGATCGAGGGTGAATCCCCGGCACCCCTCCAGCGAGACCGGGAGGCAGATCGGCTTGCGCCGGTGCCTGCGAAGCCGCCGGGGAAGGTATCCCGAGCACCCCTTGATCACGAAGTCGCTAACGCTCTTCTCCTGGCGCGCGTCCCCCGGCATCGACATCGGGACGACCACCGGCCCCATGGCCCTCACCCGCAGGACCGGGAAGAAGGTCGCCAGGGTGTGGGCGACGATCCTCTCCTCCGACTTCGCCTTGATCATGGCGGTCAGGTCCACCAGCACCCCCCGGCAGGCCTGGGCGAGCGCGACCTGTTCTGCCGCGCAGAAACTCTCGCAGGCGACGGTCCGGATGCCTAACGGCGTCAGGCTCTGGGCCAGCAGGGTCCGGACCTTCTCGTCGTAGGCGATCACCAGGACCGGGGGATCCTCCACGACGGCAGCGGTATCAGACATGGACTCCCCCAGGGTGCGCTGGTCCCTGCACGGGACCGGACGCCGGCGATGCCACCACCGCAGCCGTATCGGCCATGCCCGGGCCGATCGGAGAGCGTCGAGGGGCAGATGAACGTTGGGTGCGGCAGATGTAGTGAAGCTTATCGGCAGGAGAGTGGTTAATGATAAGTGGCAGGCAAAACTTTTTCCGGGGTGAGGCGGAACCGGGCGCCGGTCAGCATTCGGGGGAGAGCTTCGCGTAGCACTCCGGGCAGATTCCGTGGGTGAAGTCGACGTCGTAACTACCGGTGAGGTACTGTTCGAGGGGAGTCCAGATTCCTTCGCCGGTACGGATTTTCTTGCACCAGGCGCAGATGGGAAGCAGCCCCTGTATGCTCTTTCTCTCGTTCAAACGCGCCTCCTGTTCGATTTCAACGGACGATTGTATCTGCCCTGGCCGGAATCAAGAAGGGAGAGTGACTGCTCGTCTTCAATGTCTCTGGGGAAAATGGTGATACAGTTGTCATGGCTCGTTATGAGCTTTCGGGGAAGCTAACCTGCGGTCCTCACCAAGCTTACCCCTCAGCTATGCTCTGTCAAACACACTTTTCCGTAGCCTATTGACTGCTTTCAAGGAAACACATTGCGGCCTGAGAGCATGATCGGGCGAAAACAGGTCCCCGCGGGGCGAGGACGCCGCGGGTGAAACGGTATCCCGGAGACACGAATGTCCTGGCTTCCCTTCGCCGCCATATCGACCGCCTGCTCGGTCTTCATCCTGATGCTGGTGAACACCTATCTCTACCGCTGTTACCGCGAGCCGTTCCTGAAGAAGTGGGCGATCGCGTGGGGGATCTACGTCGTACGCTACGTGGCACTCGCCTCGTCCTCCATCGGGAGCCCGGGCCTTCCGGCCACCGTCATTTACTATCTCTCCATCATCTTCAGTTCCGTCGTGCTGCTGGCCGGCACCCGGCAGTTCATCGGGAAGCCGCCTGCCAGGTGGCTGGTGGTCTGCGGCGCCACCCTCTCGGTCTGGACTCTCATCGCCACTCTTTGGGCAATTCCTTCCCTCTGGCTGATCATCCCCGTCTTCGCCTTTTTAGGCTGCACCTATATCCACACCGGCTGCCAGGTCATCAGGGCCTCCCGGTCCGGCGACTTGGCGGGCCCGATCGTCGGCTGGCTGTTCGCGATCTGGGGGGTCCACCAGTTCGACTACCCGCTTTTGCGTCCCATCCCCGCGATCGCCCCCTGGGGCTTTCTCTTCGGCGGGATCATGGCGCTGGGGATCGCCATCGGGATGCTGCTGGTCTATTTCGAACGGATCAACCATGAGCGGCGGGAGAGCGAGCAGCGGTTCCGGGCGATCTTCGACAACTCCCCGATCGCCATCGGGCTTGGGGAACTGGTGGGAGGACGGCTGGTGGAGCTCAATCCGGCCTGGCTCGCCCTCTTCGGCTTCAAGCGGGAGGAGGCGATCGGCAGGACCACCGACTCGCTCGGCGTTTACCTGCGGGAGGAGGACCGCGACAAGATCATCGAGACCCTCCAGAGCCAGGGGAGAATCGTCAACAGCAGCCTGCAGATGAGGCACCGCTCCGGCGAGGCGCGCGACATCATGTTCTCCGCGGAGACGGTGGACCTCGGCGGCCGGCCGTACCTGCAGATGATGATGACCGACGTAAGCGAGCTGAGAAAGATGGACCTGGCGCTACGGACGAGCGAGGAGCGATTCCGGAGCATCATGGCCCTCTCCCCGGACATCATCAGCACCATCGACGAGCACGGGATGTTGACCTACAACTCCCCCGCCGCCAGCGCCATCCACGGCTACAGCGACGACGAGATGCGCGGGCGCAACACCTTCGACCTGATCCACCCGGAGGATCAGCCCAGCGTCGCGGCCGCCTTCCAGGCGCTTTTGGCCGATCCCGCCACCCCCCAGTCCGTCCGCTACCGCTACCGCAACAAGGACGGAAGCTATGTCTGGATGGAGGCGACCGCGGTCAACCGGCTCGCTGCCCCCCTGGTACACGGCATCGTCACCATCTCGCGCAACATCACCGACCGCGTTCTCGAAGAAAGCCGCCGGCTCGACCTGGAGCGGGGCCTCCTCCACGCCCAGAAGCTGGAGAGCCTGGGGATCCTGGCGGGGGGAATCGCCCACGACTTCAACAACCTGCTGGCCGCCATCCTCGGCAACCTCGACCTGGCCCAGATGAAGCTCCCGCCCGGTTCACCGGTGACCGCCAACCTGGAGCAGTCCATCACCGCCTGCCGAAGGGGAGCCGACCTCACCCGGCAGCTGCTCGCCTACGCCGGGCGAGGGGTGTTCCAGCTAAAGCCCCTGGACCTCGACACCATTGTCACCGGGAACACCGGCCTCTTCAGGACGGTGATCCCCAAGGGGATAAACCTGACCATGCTCCCCGGCGGCCATCTCCCGGTCGTGATGGGGGACCCCGGGCAGATCCAGCAGGTCGTGATGAATCTCATCACCAACGCGGCCGAGGCGATCGGCAACCGCCCGGGCATCGTCTCCGTCTCCACCGGAGTTATGCAGTGCGACTACGAAACGGTGCAAAAAAGCGTGCTGGCGGAGAAACCATCGCCCGGGGAGTTCGTCTACCTGGAGGTGGCCGACAACGGGTCGGGGATGAGCGAGGAGACCCGGGCACGTCTCTTCGAGCCGTTCTTCACCACAAAGTTCACCGGGCGCGGACTCGGGATGGCGGCCACGCTGGGGATCGTCAAGTCCCACCGGGGGCTCATCCTTTTGGAGAGCGAGATCGGGAGAGGGACCACCTTCCGGATCTGCTTCCCCGCCGCCGAAGGGGTCTCCCTCCCCGCCGCCGGCCCGGGCACCCCCTCCCGTCCCGCCGCGGAACGGGGGGAGAGGAAAGGGACCATCCTGGTGGTGGACGACGAGGACCAAGTCCGCGACCTGGGGGCGGGCTTTGCCGAGCACCTCGGGTTTGCCGCCCTGGCCGCCCGCAACGGCGAGGAAGCCGTGGAGATCTACCGGGAGCGCGCAAGCGAGATCGACCTGGTGATCCTCGACCTCACCATGCCGGTCATGGACGGAGTGGCGACCTTCCGCGAGCTCAAGAAGGTCGATCCCTCCGTGCGCACCATCCTGAGCAGCGGCTACAGCGAACAGGCCATCGCCGACCAGTTCCCCGGCGAAAAGCCCGACGCCTTCATCCAAAAACCCTTCCAACTGGCCGACCTCGAACAGAAGATTCAAGAGGCAATGAGGTAAAAGCGGTACGCCGAAAGCGATCATGATCGCAGGAGTGCAGCCAATCGGCCTCACCCTCATTCCGGCCGGAATCCCTGCACCGGCCGTAGCCGTTACTAGCCATCCCCTCCCCCGAGACCTTCTCATTACCCCCCACGCCCTTCGCCGTCCCGCTCTCTGCAGCGCCAAAAGATGCATTTTGGGACGGGAGTGCAAAAAAACGGCTTAACCACAGGATATAGCAGAGGATTACCCGAAAAACCCTCAGCCGGGAGCTCCTGACCGTGGAAGGGGATCCGCCGCCAGCGCCTTCAGCTACCAAGCTGGAATTACAGTAAAAATCTGGTTCACCGCGACTGCACGTCCTGCGACCGAAGCACGCGATTACCCCCCTCCTCACCGGGAAAATGGTTACACCTTTCAGGCTCCCTCGACCGGGGGGGCGAGCAGGCCCGTTGGTAGCGGGGGATGCTATTGCCAGGCGAGGGCGGCAAGGGGGACATTAATGAGATGGAAGAAGCAGCTTCACTCCCTCACAGAATCAGTCCTTTTCACCACACTTAATACTCAACCACCTTTCCAGGTTCACTTTGACAAGCGCATTGAATGCCTATATAGTCCCTTCCAC
Source organism: Geomonas sp. Red32 (assembly GCF_023652955.1). Lineage (GTDB taxonomy): Bacteria > Desulfobacterota > Desulfuromonadia > Geobacterales > Geobacteraceae > Geomonas. The sequence continues at coordinate 374,761 of NZ_JAKLOY010000004.1, forward strand.
TTAGTGATCGAGCAGTCTGAACCTGACGCCACCGCCACAAAAAATGCTGGCACAGCCATCGCAGGAAGCTTGAAAGATTCCTCTATGCCGCCCGTACGTTTCCACATCGATAAGTGATATGGAAGCAAAGACAGGGAAGGGGTTTGTGAGTAAATAAAAGTTACATCAGCTGTTCCAAGGATAAAGCATGAAATTTAATGCAGTAAAAGTGGCGATTGTCTTGTTGTTTGTTGCTGTCTTTGGCTTGTCTGGGTGCGGGGGTGGCGGAGGGGCTCCGGCACCTGGCGACAGCTTGATAACCTCGGTCGGATGGTACTTCGACAACGTGGCGCCTGCTGACACCTCGAATGGCGAAACCTGCGTCTTGAACGTCTTGGTGTACTACAATTTCGTCGCCGCGAGTGATATCCAAAGTTTCAGCGTGACCTCGCCAACCGGGTGGACCTGGACCATTCCGGCGCAGAACTTCCAAACGGGAACCAGCAGTAGCGGAAAACCGTACGTCCGCGCGGGAATCTATTACGGCGCCAATCCGAATGCGTTTCCCCTTGGTGGTGCTTGGACTGCCAAGATCACGTTGAACAACGGGCAAACGTCAAGCAAGCAGGTAACCCTGCACGATCCCGGCAGCGCAACCGATGCGACGCACCAGTATATCTATACCCAGGAGGACTGGACACCATCATCGGCAGATCAACCGCAGTATGAACCAGCACTGGCTCGCTTCCCCTCCCAAGGGTACACCGTTACATATTCCGCAGCGAACGGAGGCAGCATCACAACAACTGGTTTTGCGGCGGTGAGGACGAGCTATCTGGCTAATGAACCGCGGGCCTACAACATGCTTTGCTGGCTCTATGACGCCAACAAAACGTATCTCGGCAACACTACCGGTACATATTCGACGCAGGACCATTCGAGTACCAACCTGATAGGCGGCAATGGCGAAGTTTCCATCACGCCGGCGGCCACGACATCGCCGACTGGACAAGTCGACCTGTCCTTGGTCAGGTACGTTAGATTCGTGTACCTTGATGGTGCCCAATACGCGCCGTCATCGTATTCAAAAGCGGACTACCGCTCAATCTCGTCCCTTGTTGATGTGGATAAAGTTAGCTTCGCTGCAGCGGTCCGATATCCGGTGCCAGATTCCATCGGAACTTTCTGGGGTGGCGATACCGCCATGGGGGATCTCAACGGGGACGGCCGCAACGACATCGCCGTTATGGAGGAAAACGGACAGCGCATTCTCGTTTACTACCAAAACGCTAACGGCACCTTCGATCCGCCGCAGGTCATCACCACGTCGTTGATGCTGAAAGGGATCGCTATCAAGGATATTAACAACGATGGTCTAGCCGACCTGGTGGTGACCGGTAACGCGAGTACGCCGCTCGGGGGATGGCTCGGAAGAATGGTCGTTTACAAGCAGGACCCGGCAACTCATACCTTCAATGCCCCCCAGGAGTTCGCTCTCTCAACGAACACGGCAGGAAAGTTGGCGATTGCCGACTTGAACAGCGATGGTTTGCCGGATATCGTCGTGGCAAGTCCCCGGAGCAGCGGCAACGGCGTGCTTTCGTTCTTCTTCCAAGGGGCAGGCGGCACCTTGGGAACAGAGCATGCCTACACCTCCGTCCCTGTGGTGGGAGAGATTCACGTAGCGGACATGAACTCTGACGGGCGAAACGATGTTGTCGTGCAGAGCGATGCCAAGCAACTGGCGGTGATTAAGCAGACGTCTCCAGGAGTCTTCAGCACTTCACCCGACTTTTACACGGTCCAAACGAGTTACTGGATGTCGTTCGAATCCTTCGCCCTGGGGGATCTCAACGGCGACGGCCGTCCAGATATCGCGGTGGCCGATCCGGGAAACAGCGGCTACCTCAACATTTTCCTTCAAAATTCTACGGGAACGTTGACCGGCCCAACGACGATAAACTTCACGACAAGCGTTCAGGATGAGGTCAAAATCGCTGACATGGATGGCGACGGCTTGAACGACATCCTGATCCTGAGTTACGGTCACGAGGTCATGTTGCTCCGGCAGTATCCAGACCACACATTCAAGTACGAGAAGAGTTATTACCTGCCTAATCAAACCTGGGGTGGAACGGTCGTCCATCAAGCCATGGCCATTGGAGACGTAACGGGCGACGGCCTGCCGGATGTCGTCGCTTCCTGGTCGACTGAGGGGCTCTTTGTGCTGCCTCGACGCTAGATAGAGGGAAGGCACGCCGGGAGAGTGCGGGACGCGAGGACTTTTTTGGAGAACGCAGGAGTCAAACCATGAGCACGATGACCTACCGGGAATACGCCGCGAAAATCGAGTACAGCGACGAGGATGCCTGCTTTGTCGGGCACATCGCAGGGATCAAGGACGTCGTCGGGTTCCATGCCGACTCGGTTAAAGAGCTCAGGGTGGCGTTCCAGGAAGCGGTGGACGACTACCTGTCCACCTGCGAGAAACTCGGACGTCCGCCCCAAAAACCCTACTCCGGCAAGCTCATGCTCAGGGTCCCGCCCGAGGTCCATGCCCGGGCTGCCATGATGGCTGAGGCGCACGGGATGAGCCTCAACCAGTGGGCTTCCGAGGTACTTTCCAAGGCTACCTGAGCCTCCCGCCATCCATTCTCTCCCCCATCCCTCCCTTCGAAACACTCAAAGCAATCACAGAGAGTGCGGTAGCCGCCGACCTATGTCAGTAACTGAGCCGGAACGGTTGACAGTAACGCCATCTGTGATTGAATTAAAAAGTTTAAACACCTGTAATTTTCCCAACATACTTGGAACCAGTTACCGGCCGCCGGTGGCTTGTGACATTGCCAGGCTCTACCCTCCAGCAGATCTATGTGACGAAGGAGGCGCTTATGACTGAGCACCCGCAGATTGGCATGCAGGTTTTCGAGCAGATTGCCACCGAAGAGGCCGGCCTCCTGCTGGAAAGCTGGCAGGGGAGCTACCCCGGCATGGGGATCCTGGCCCTGGTCGCCGAGAAGGAACGCGAACAGTGGGTGCCGCAGTTGCAGAAGCTCTGCAACGATCGCGGTGTCGCGCTCTGCGGCGCCGTCTTTCCCGCGCTCCTGGCGAAGGACCGCTTTCTCGACCACGGCTGCATCCTCCTCAGGTTCGACGTCATGCCGTTCGCGCGGATCTACGAGGCGCTGGAGCCGTACGACAGGACGGCCGCGGAGACGACCGCCAGGCTCGCGGAGGAGGTAACCGCGCACCAGGAGCGTCCCCGCGACAGCTCGCTCTTGCTGATCTTCGACGCCATGGTCTCCCACATCGCCACCATCCTGGACGAGCTCTACCTTAAACTGGCGGACCGGGTCCGTTACATGGGGATCAACGCCGGCAGCGAGACCTTCCGCCCCATCCCCTGCCTGTTCGACAACAACCGCACCACTCAAGGGGGAGTCCTCGCCATCCTCCTCACCGAACATCCCGGCGCGGTGGTCGAGCACTGCTACCTGGCGCCGCAGCGGATGATCTCCGCCACCTCCACCGAAGGAAACCGGATCATCGCCATCGACTGGCGTCCCGCCTTCGACGTCTACCAGGAGGCGGCCCGCGAGGAGTACGGCATCGACATCGACCGGGACAATTTCTACCAGTACGCGGTCCACTTCCCGTTCGGGATCATCCGCGCCAACGAGGAGATCGTGGTCCGGATGCCGGTGGCGGTCGAGGATGACGGCTCCATCTTCTGCGTCGGCGAGGTTCCTCCCAACGCCCTTTTGACCCTTTTGCGCGCGCCGGAGGTCGATTCGCGGCAGACGGTGGAGAAACTCGCCCAGGGGCTCGCCACCATCTACGGCTCCCTGGCTGGCGCCAACCTGCTCACCTTCTACTGCGCCGGCCGCCGCATCCACCTCGGAGAGGCGGCGACCGGCGAACTGGCGGCACTTTTCCAGCGCACCGGCGCGGCCCGCCAGGCGGGCGCCCTCACCCTGGGAGAGATCGGCCAATCCATCCAGATGGGGTATCCGTTCTTCCACAACGGGGCGCTGGTCTGCAGCCGCTGGGGGAGATGATGAAGCGGGAGCAGATCCTCGCCATCCTGTACGAGATGGCCATCACCATCGGCGGGGAGATGCGGCTCAAGCCTCTGCTCACCAAGACCCTCCAGCGCCTTTTGTTTCACACCTCCTTCCCGTGCGGGCTGATCTTCCTCGACACCGAGGCGATCCGCTCCGGGAACGCGGAGGAAACGGCCGAGATCAGGCTCGAACAGTCGATCGGCGATCTCGATCTCTCCGGCCACGACGGCTCCCCCATCCTGGTCCCGGCGGCCCTGATCCGCGGCGGGATCGAGCTGGTCGAGGACCGGGAGCTTTTGAGCCGCCTCCCATGCCGCCAGGATTACTACCACGTCTTCTTGCGGCTGCCGGTCGACGACTGCGGGGTCATCATCCTCATGGCGCCCTCCCTCCCCTCTACCAACCTCCCGCTCACCCAGATCTTCCAGCCGGTGATGAACAACTTCGCCAAGGCGATCCACCTCTGCCGCGGCTACGAGGCCTACACCGAGGGGATCATCCAGCACCAGCGGGTGGCGGAAGCGGCCTTCAAGGACATAAGCTACCGCCACCGGCTGATCCTCGACTCGGTAGGGGAAGGGATCTGCGGGCTCGACCTGGAGGGGAACGTGACCTTCGTGAACCCGGCCGCCGCCAAGATGCTCGGTTTTCGGCCGGCCGAAATGGAGGGAAAGCCCCTGCACAACCTCATCTCGGATGGAAGCGAAGAGGGAGCCCGCCCGGAGCCGGGCGCCGTCATACGCACCCTGCTCAAGTGGAACAACCAGGGGGTGGTCGACGACGACTTCAGGCGCCGGGATGGCAGCTCCTTCCCGGTCGAGTACGTCACCACCCCGCTCATGGTGGACAGCCGCATGGTGGGGGCGGTGCTGGTCTTCCGGGACATCACCGAACGCAAAGGAGCCGAGGAGGCGATCCGCAAGCTCAACGAGGAGCTGGAAGAGCGGGTGCGGGAGCGGACCGCGGAGCTGGAGCAGACCAACGGGGAGCTGGCCCGGATGAACAAGCTGTTCGTCGGGCGGGAGTTGCGCATGGTGGAGCTCAAGGCGCGCATCCGCGAACTGGAGGGGCGTCTGCCGCATTGAACGGAGCTTAGCCGTCGAGCATCTGCCGGACCTTTCTCAAGAGCATGATCGGCTGGACCGGCTTCATGATGAACTCCTCGCCATGGGAGAGCTCGAGCTGGTCCAGCATCATCTCCGCCGAATAGCCGCTGGAGAAGAGCACCTTCACCTGCGCGTCCATCCGGCGGATCTCGTCGAAGACCTCCTTCCCGTTCATCCGCGGCATGATCAGGTCGAGGATCACCAGTCCGATCGCCTCCCGGTTTTCCTTGAAACGCTCCACCGCCTCGCCGCCGTCGGCGGCCACGATCACCCGGTAGCCGTACTGGCCGAGGATCGACTCGATGAAGAAGCTCACCGAGGAATCGTCCTCGGCCACCAGGATGGTCTCGTCCCCCCCCTTGACCTGTTCGCCCACCGGGATCGTCTCGGCCGGCGCCTCCCCGCGTGCAAGCGGGAGGTAGACCCGGAAGGTGGTCCCCCGGCCGGGCGCGCTGTCGAGCTCGATAAAGCCGCCGTGCTGGGTGACGATGCCATGGACGATGGCCATGCCGAGCCCGGTCCCCTTCCCGAGCTCCTTGGTGGTGAAGAACGGCTCGAAGATCCGCTTGCTGGTCTGCTGGTCCATCCCCACGCCGGTATCGGAGACCGAAAGGAGCACGTAGAGGCGCCCGTCCCGGCCGGCCTGCGCCGGGGCGGTGGCCACCGTCACCACCCCGCCCTTGGGCATGGCGTCGCGGGCATTGGTGATGAGGTTGATGAGTACCTGCTCGATCTGCCCCCGGTCGGCGTCCACCTGCAGATCCCCCACCCCGGGCTCGGATCTTAACTCCACGTTCTCGCCGATGATCCTCACCAGGAACTTCTCCACCCCCAGGACGATGTCGTTCAGATCGAGGAGCTGCGGGTTCATCTCCTGCTTGCGGCTGAAGGTCAAAAGGGAGCGGGTGAGCTGGGAGGCCTTCTCGGCCGCCACCAGCATCTGGCCGACCTTCTCCTTGAGGGGGTCGTCCTGCTTCATCGCCTGCTCGACCATGCTCCCGAAGCCGAGGATCACCATCAGGATGTTATTGAAGTCGTGGGCGATCCCTCCCGCCAGCTGTCCCACTGCCTCCAGCTTCTGGGAGTGGCGAAGCTGCTCCTCGAGCTGTTTCTGGCCGGTGACATCCAGGGCGACGGAAAGGATGCACGGCTGGTCGTGGACGGTGATCAGCTCGCCGTAGTACTCGCACTCGAGGCAGCGGCCGTCCTTGGCGGTGAACGGGAGCACCAGCCCCGCGATCCGGTCGATATCTCCCAACTGACCGAGGATCTGTTGCCGCGCCTGCGGCGAGATCCACCCAAGCTCCAGCGAGGTCCGTCCGATCACCTCCTCGCGGGAATACCCTGAGAGCTCCAGGAAGCGCTCGTTGACGTCGAGAAACCTCCCGTCCTTGGCATCGGTGATGCTCATGATCAGCGGGGCCAGCTGGAACGCCTTGGAGAATTTCTCCTCGCTAAGCCGTCCCGACAGCTCCGCCATCTGCCGCTCGGCGATCTCCTCCTCCAGGAGCACCGCCTGCTCCTGCAGGCTCTCCTGGGCCAGCTGGCGCTCGGCGATCTCCTCCTTGAGGGTCTCGGTCTGCTCCTGGAGCCTCGCCTCGGCCTGCACGCGGAAGGTGATGTCCCGGTTGCTCCCCCGGCGGCCGCTCGGCTCCCCGTCGGCCCCGTACACGTTGCGGCAGACGTGGGCCATCCAGCGGATCTCGCCGTCGCGGGTGACGATCCGGAAATCGAGCTGGTGAGGGCCATCCTCCTCGTGAAGGTGCTCCTGGAAGCGGGGGAGGTCGTCGGGATGGATGATCCGGAGCATCAGGCCGGGGTCGTCGTAGAACTCGTCGCGGCTATACGTGGAGACCGCCTCGCAGCTGGGCGAGACCCACCGGAAGTTCCCCTCGGGATCGAGCCAGTACTCCCACGCGGCGGTGTGGTCGGCCACCGTCCGGTACCGTTCTTCGCTCGCCTCCAGCCGGCCGAACATCTCGGCCAGTTTTTTCTTCCCGAGCGCCAGCAAGGCGATCCCGAGCATCCAAATGATCCCGTAGGCGACCGCGGCGCTGGTCACCACCCTCCCGCTGTAGCCGGCGAAGATCGCCAGCGGCACCGTCACGCTGATCCCCCCGCGGAGGTCCCCCAGCCGGTACCCCTGGCTCGCGTGGCACTTGAGGCACCCCTCCTCCACCCTGAAGGGGCGCATGAGCCGCATCGAGGGGACGCCGCCGTCCTCGACCTCCGCGCTGACCTCCCGGGCCCCCTTCTCCAGGGCGGCCAAGGCCTGCTCCTCCCACGGGTCCGGTGCGTTGGCGGCCCGGATCGGGCGGGAGCTGGTGATGTGGCCGCGCACCATGGACTTCTCCCGGCCCGCCAGCTCGAAGACCTGGCGGGTCATGTAGGCCGGGTTCATCAGGGTGAGCCGCCGCCCGGAGGGGGTGGTGAGATCGCGCTCGGGGATGTGGGAGAGGTAGGGATTGGGTGGGGTCCGCTCGTCGACCGGGACGTAGACGCCGCCGTGGCTGGTGGCCCACTTCCGGTACAGGGTATCCTTCTCGAAGGCGACCCGCGCCTCGGCCCGGGCCATCTCCCTTACGTTGCGCCGCTCCTGCAGCCAGAGCCATCCGAAGGAGACCGCGATGGTGACCGTCCAGGCCGCCATCAATGCCGCGCCGTAGCCGCGCAGGCGGTGCGACCGGGAGGAGTCTCCCCCCGGCGTGCCACTTCCCCCGCGGTGCTGGTGGCTGTCCAAGCCGTGCTGCTGGCTTTTCTCGCGATATTGTTCGCTGCCCGAGCTGCGCTGATCGCCCTGCATGCTGCGCTCTTCACTATCCTCGCGGTGCGGCTCGCTATCCTCGCGGTGCTGTCCGTTATCCTCGTTCTTCATCTATAATTCCCGCTTCCTTTTTTCCGCCCGGCTCCGAGGCTCAAAAAGCTCCCCGGCTGATCGCTTCCCGCAGTGCCCCCACCGTGTACGGTTTCTGGATGAAACCGGCCACCCCCTTGCCGGAGAGCCGGGGTGCGATCTCCTGTTCGCTGTAGCCGCTGGACATGATGACCCGCACCCCCGGCTTGAGGCGCTGCAGCTCCTTCAGACACTGTTCGCCGTCCATGCGGGGCATGGTGAGGTCGAGGATCACCAGCTCCACCGGGTTGGCCTTGAAGATCTCCACCGCATGCTCCCCGTCCACCGCCTCGATGGCGGAGTAGCCGAGCTGGCCGAGCATCTCCACCCCGACCCGGCGGACCGCCTCCTCGTCGTCGACCAGCAGGACCTTCCCCCCCCGCGGCAGGAGGCTCTCCCGGGCAGCCGGCTGCTCGGTCTGGTCGTGGGTTTCCCGGTAAGCGTCGAGAAGCTCCGCCACCCGGCGGCTGGCAGGCAAAAGGATGCTGACCGTCGCCCCGCGGCTGGGCTCGCTCGTCACCCGCACGCTCCCCTTGTGCCCCTTCACGATCCCGAGTACCGCCGCCATCCCGAGCCCGCGGCCGGTGAACTTGGTGGTGAAGAAGGGATCGAAGAGCCGCTCGAGGGTCTCCTTCTCCATCCCGCAGCCGGTGTCGCGCACCTCCAGCACCACGTAGCGCCCCTCGGCGAGCTTCTCGTCGTGCCAGTCGCGGCGCAGGGCCTCCCGGTCGCAGTCGGCCACCCTGGTGGAGATGGCAATGATGCCGCTCTCGTCGCCGAGCGCCTCGGAGGCGTTGAGCACCAGGTTCATCACGATCTGCCGCAGCTGGGCGGCGTCGGCCTCCAGGGGAGGGAGCGGCTTCTCCAGCTCGAGGACCAGTTGAGCCTTCTTGGATACCGAAGCCTGCAGCAGGTGGAGCATGTTATCCAAAAGGAGGTTCAGATCCACGATCTCCACCATGAAGCGCCCCTTGCCGGAGTAGGCGAGCATCTGCTTGGTGAGATCGGCGGCCCGCTTGGAGGCCTCCTGGATGCGGTGCAGGTTCTCGAGCACCGGGGATTGGGCGCTGAGCTGCATGGACGCCAGGTCGGCGTTGCCGATGATGGCCATCAGGATGTTGTTGAAGTCGTGGGCGATCCCCCCCGCCAGCACGCCGAGGCTCTCCAGCTTCTGGGCGTGCAAAAGCTGCTGCTCGAGCTCGGCCTTCTGCTTTCTCTCCGTGATGTCGCGAGTGATGCCGTGGTACCCCGCCACCCTCCCGGCGTGATCGCGTTCGACGGTCGCGGTCACCTCGGTCCAGATCAGCCTGCCGTCCTTGCAGCGCTGCTGGATCTCCATCACCGTCGGTCCCCCCGCATCCGGCTGGGTGGGATCGGCCTCCTGATGGAGCTTGTCCATGATGGTCTGGCTCCCCTCCTCGGTGGTCAGCTCGAAGATCGTCCGCCCGACCATCTCGTGGGAGGGGTACCCCCTCAGTTTCTCGTCGGCGGGGCTCAGGTAGGTGATCCGGTAACCGGCGTCGAGCTTCCATACCACGTCCGAGACGTCCTCGGTCAAGAGCCGGTAGTGGGCCTCCCGGTCCCGCAGCTGCGACTCCATCGACTTTCTCTCCGCGATGTCGTGAATGATCCAGAGGGCCCCCTCCTCGGGGCGGTCCACGGAGATGGCCTGCCCGATCAGGTGGCACCAGCGCGGGATCCCCCCCTTGGCGGCAAGCTCCAGGTCGGCGCTGAAGACCTCCCCCCGGGAGATCAGCGCCCCCCACCAGACCTCGCCGCTCCCCGCCGCCGCGTCGACATGGAAGCTGGCGGTTGCGAGCCCCACCGTCTCCCCCGGCTCGTAGCCGAGGATGCGGTCGAAGGCGGGGTTGGCCATCTCCACCTTCCCGTTTTTCACCAGGCAGACCCCCACCGGCATGTTGGCGAGGATGATGCGCTGCTGGTTGGCAAGCTGCTCGAGCTGGCGGGTCCGCTGCTCCACCCGCAACTCCAGGGAGTCGTTCAACTGCTTGAGGGCCTTTACGAGCTGGTCGATCCTTCCCCCCATCTGCTGGAAATTCCCCACCAGGTTGCTCGTTTCCTCCAGGCCGCTCACCGGCCACTCCACCGCCTCGCCGCTGCCAATCCGCGCGGGGAGGTCGTGGGTAACCAGGGAGAGCTTTTCCAGGGTACGGACCAGGGCGCGGCTCAAGAGCTCCGCGAGGGCGAGCGAGATGAGGAGGATGGCAAACAGCAGGGTGAACTTTTGCGTGTAGCTGTCGTTGAGCCGCATCTGGAAGGGGGCCACCGGCTGTTCGAGGACCAGCCTCCACTCCGCCAGCTGGCCGATGGTGGCCTGGGAAACGTAGTAGGATTTACGCCACCGTTCGGCCGCCGGGGTGTTGGGGGGAAGGTTCGGAATCCATTCGCTGATGGTGCCGTCCAGGCGGGTGAGCTTTCCGGGGCCGCGGACGAAGGGGGCCATCACCCCCAACTCCTTACGGTTGGTCATCACCACCTTTCCGTTGCGGTCCAGGAGGGTGTAGAGCAGGCCGCTGCGCCCCGAGGCGTGGTCGAGCAGTTCCTTTATGTACTGAAGGCTCAGGACCCCGATGACGTAGCCGTGGTACTCCTTTCCCACCACCACCGGGGCGACCACCGAGACCACCGGGGCCGGCGACCCGACCCTCCCCATGTAGATGTCGGAGAGCATCGGTTTGAGGGTCCGCTTCATGACCGGGATGAAGGGGCGGTCGGCGAAGCTCCTGCCGAGGTTGGGGGCCCCGAGCTCGTCCCGCAGCGGGTCGAAGGCGACGGTGACCGCCTCCCCGTCGAGGAGCCCCATCCGGAGAAAATTGGGATCGGAGCCGCGTGCCCACTCGAGGCGGGACTGCATCTCGCGGTGGGCCGTGGTGCCGGCGATCTCGGCCAGCCGGTTGATCACCCGCTGCCGGTTGCCCACCCAGGTCTCCATGAGGCGGCTCTTGTCGGCGATGTCCGCCATGAGCCCGGCGCGGATGGTGTGGTCCACCTCGGTAAAGTCGGAGCGGCAGCCGATCACCAGGAGGATCAGCCCGGGTCCCAAGACGAACAGGGCCAACAGGTTGGAGAGCACCTCCCTGAACGGAACGGTGACCTCCCGGGAGCGGAAGGAGTAGCCGGTGATCAGCATGCGCGCCACGATGGCGTTGGCGATGCCGTTGACCGACTGCTTGATCATGATCATCTTGACCATGTTCCACGGGACATGCATGGCAACATGGTAGAAGAGGTAGACGAGCGGCATGCCGATGAACAGCCAGTAGAGGGCGTCCCCCGGGACCATACCGATCTTGCGGCGCCTGAGAAGACCCACCACCGCCACCTCGGCGGTCATGATGACGATCGCGTAGGGATGGTTCCAAAGGACGAAGGTATAGCCGGAGATGACGGCGGAGGCGATGAGGGCGGGGGCAAAGCCGAAAAACTGGAGGGCGAGGAGGGCGAAGATGCTGCCGAAGAGGAAATCGATGTTGAGAAAGAGGGTGACCTTGAGATAGTTTCCGGCCAGGCCGGCTACGCACAGCGCCAATAACAGGAGGGGGTCCCTCCCTATCCACCCGCCACCTCTACCGGGTTCAACCGCCATGATTGCCCCCCATCGGACCGCGCGGCCTGCTCTTCCGGTTCGCGCACGGCGACAGTCAATTCAGAGTTGGACAGTTAAAACAAATTCATTCACACAGCAAGGCAATACATTCCAGGGGCCGGGGTCATCACGGAAGCCGCCACTTGATTTCAGATGGCGGCCGGAACAATTAAATACCACAAATAAAGAAAAAGGGACAATTAATTTACTTTAAAGTCAATGAGCAGCGGACGAAACCTTCGCTAGTTCTATTCGGCAGCAAGGTGCGGATTTTAAGACTGAATCAGTTTAGCAGCTAAAAGATAGCGGTCAAATTTTAATTTTTCCGTATTCAAAGCGGGGCCTCCCTTTCGGTGACCTGATTCCAATCCTACTCCTCCCCCGCCCCCCGCCTGGCCATTCCCGCCGCCCCGGCCTCCCGGCAATTCCCTGCCAGGGGGCGTCCGCGGCGAATCCGTTAAAGATAACGCCGCCATGTCCGATACATGAACCACGCCCCCCCCAGTCCCGGTCCGCCGAAACTTCCAGCAACAGGTGCCCTGATGATATCCCGCGTCACCCTTACAACCAGGATGAGCCTGGTGGTATCCATCCTGGTGATGGCGATACTTTCGGTCATGACGTTCTCGTCATACTGGTATCAGCGCAGCCAGTTCATGGATACCATCGCCAAGCAGCAGTTCAGCGTCACCACCATGCTGGCCGAGGAGATGGACGGCAAGATCTGGATGTCCCAGCGCCAGTTGGTCGCCCTCGCCCGCAGCGTCAAGGCTGAGGATCTGGCGAGCCCGCAACGGGCCGAAGCGTTCCTTAGAAGGCAGCCGGACGAATTCGAGGTCTTCGACGGCGGCATCTACCTCTTCTCCATCAGCGGACGGATGCTGGCGGCCATGCCCAGCGGCCAGGAACTGGTGGGGAGGGATTATTCCTACCGCGAGTACTTTCAGCAGACCGTCGCCACCCAAAAACCGTTCATCTCGCAACCGTTCCAGTCCACTCTGCCACACCGGCATCCCACGGTGACCTTCACCGCCCCGGTCTTCGACGGCGCAGGAAAGATGATCGGCCTGCTGTGCGGCTCGCACGATCTCATGAAGGTCAACTACCTGGGGAAACTGGCCGCCGCCAAGCTCGGAGAACGCGGCTATCTCTACCTGTGCAACACCGCGAGAATGCTGATCGTGCATCCCGACCGCCAGCGGATTATGAAAACCGACATCCCGGCCGGCGCCAACAAGCTCCTTGACCGTGCCATCGGCGGGTTCGAAGGTACCGGCGAGACGGTGAACTCGCGCGGCGTCCATCTGCTTTCCTCCTTCAAAAGGCTAAAGAGCACCGGGTGGATCCTGGCCGCCAACCTCCCGCAGTCCGAGGCCTACGCCCCGCTCTCCCGGGCCACATGGTACCTCGCGAGCACCTTCCTGGCCGCGCTGCTTTTGACCCTGGCGATCACGCGGCACCTGATGCTCCGGCTGACCGCCCCACTGGCACGCCTGACTTCGCACGTGGTGGGAATTACCGGCAAGGAGCAGGAGCCCTCCCCCTTCGAGGTCTCCGGCGACGACGAGATCGCCACCCTGGCCCGCGCCTTCAACAACATGGTTCACGAGGCACACCGGCAAAAGGAAGCGGTGGTGGCGCAGGAGGCCTTCACCGAGAGCCTGATCGAGAACTCGGCGGTCGCCACCCTGGTGGTCGACCGCACGCACCGGGTGGTCTGCTGGAACCGCGCCTGCGAAGAGCTGACCGGGCTCCCGGCCGCGAAGGTGCTCGGCACGAACGAGCCGTGGCGGGGCTTCTACGCGGAAAAACGCCCCCTGCTCGCCAACCTGGTGATCGACGGGGAGACCGGCGACCTTTCCAGTTTCTACGCCGTCTGCCGCAGGTCGGAGCTCGCGCCGGACGCCCTCCATGCCGAAGGGTGGTTCGCCTCCCTGGGCGGCCGCAAGCGCTTCATCTGCTTCGACGCAGCCCCCATCCGCAACCCGCAGGGAGACGTGGTTGCCGCCATCGAGACCCTGCGGGACATCACCGAGCGCAAGGAGGCCGAGGACGCCCTACGCAAGCTTTCCCTCGCGGTCGATCAGATGCCGGTCACCGTCATGATCACCGACGTGGAGGGGAACGTCGAATACGTGAACCCGAACTTCACCGCGGTGACCGGCTACAGCGCCGACGAGATCCTGGGGAAGAACCCGCGCCTGCTCAAAAGCGGCTGGCACCCGCCGGAGTTTTTCGCCGAGCTCTGGCGGGTCATCCTGTCCGGAGAGAAATGGCGCGGGGAAACCCGCAACAAACGGAAGAACGGCGAGCTCTACTGGGAATCGGCCTCCATTTCGCCGGTCATGAGCCCCTCGGGCGAGATCACCCACTTCGTGGGGGTCAAGGAGGACATCACCGACCGCAAGCGAGCTGAGGAGGAGCTGCAGCAGGCCACCGAGGCCGCCGAGGCTGCCACCCGCGCCAAAAGCGAATTCCTGGCCAACATGAGCCACGAGATCCGTACCCCGATGAACGCGGCCCTGGGGATGCTCTACCTCCTGCAGCAGACCCCCCTCGACGGCCAGCAGAGGGACTACGTGGACAAGGTGCAAAGGGCCACCAACCTCCTTTTGCGGGTCATCAACGACATCCTCGATTTCTCCAAGATCGAGGCAGGGAAGCTGGACCTGGAGCGGGTCCCCTTCAGCCTGGCCAGGGTGCTGGACGACCTCGGCGCCGTCGCAGCGGCCCTGTTGCTGGGAAAACCGGTGGTGATCCGGGTCATCGCCGATTCCGGCCTCCCGGAGCTGGTGGAGGGGGATCCGGTCCGCCTGGGACAGGTGCTCCTCAACCTCACCACCAACGCAATCAAGTTCACCGAGAGGGGAGAGGTGCGGGTCAGGGTGGCTCCCTGCACCCACGGCGGCCAGCCCCACCTCCGTTTCTCGGTCTCCGACACGGGAATCGGCATGTCCCCCGGCCAGCAGGCCCAGCTCTTCAGCGCCTTCACCCAGGCCGACAGCTCGACCACCCGCAGGTACGGCGGGACCGGCTTGGGCCTCGCCATCAGCAGGCAACTGGTCCAACTCATGGGGGGGGACCTCGACGTCGAGAGCGCTCCCGGGAAGGGGAGCACCTTCACCTTCACGCTCCCGCTGGCCCTCCCCTCCGAAGAGGAGATCGTAGCCTACGGGAAAGCTGCCGCCGCCGGCGCCTGCCAGGCGGGCACCGGGAAGGACTCCGGCCTGGAAGGGGTGCGGGTGTTGCTGGTAGAGGACAACTCGCTGAACCAGCTCGTGGCCCGGGAGATCCTGACGCGGGCCGGGGTACTGGTGGAAGTCGCCGGAAACGGCGCCGAGGCGGTCGCCATGGTCACCGGGCCGGGGGGTGGCTACCAGGCGGTCCTGATGGATGTCCAGATGCAGGTGATGGACGGCCTGGAGGCGACCCGGCGCATCAGGGAGCACGAGGCCTACCGTGAGCTCCCGATCATCGCCATGACCGCCAGCGCCCTTCCCCGCGACCGCGCCCTCTGCCTCGAGGCGGGAATGAACGACCAGGTCAACAAGCCCATCGACGTGGTCGAGCTGTTCGCCACCTTGCGCCGGTGGCTCGGCCTCCCCCCAACGCCCCCCCGAGAGGAGATGGAGGCGGGAAAGGAGGCGGAAACCGCCGGGGCGAGGGTGACGCTTCCCGACGCGCTGCCGGGGATAGATCTCGGCAAGGCCCTGGGTTTTCTGGAGAGCCGCGAGTTGCTCGCCAGGCTTTTGACCGGTTTCCGCCGGGACAACCTGGAAACCGCGTCGCGGTTGCGTGAGGCCCTGGAGCATGGCGACGCCGAGGCGGCCGGCCGCCTGGTCCACACCGTCAAGGGGCTCGGCGGGACCATCGGTGCGGAAGGGCTACGCGCTGCCGCCCTGGAGCTGGAGGGCGCGATGGCCGGGGGAGACGGGGGATCGCTGCGGGAGGCTGTGGCCCGTTTCGAGGAGAGGCTGCAGGAGGTGCTCGACTCGGTCCGCTCCCTGGAAGAGAAGGAGCAGGGGACGCCCCCTCCCGCCCCGGCAGGATCCCCAGGCGTATCCCCCCTGGCCGGCAAAGGGACCGCCGCCCTTCTTCGGCGGCTCGTCTTGCTGCTCAGGGAGGACAACCTGGAAGCCCTCGAGGTATGGGAGGAATTGAGCCGGCTGCTGCCGACCGCTGCGTCGCAGGGGATAGCGGCAGCCCTGCGGCAGTTCGATTTCGAGGCGGCTCGCGCTCTTGCCGAGCGGGTTATGGAAGAAATGGGGATGCCGTGATGAGCAGAAAGGTGAGCGGACAGGAAAAAAAGCAAAGGGTACTGATCGTGGACGACACCCCGGCCAACGTCGAGGTCCTCCACAGGATCCTCAGGGGGGATTACGCGCTCTTTTTCGCCGGTAACGGTGCCAACGCCATCAAGGTCGCCCAGCGGGAGCGGCCGGACCTGATCCTTTTGGACGTGATGATGCCGGACGTGGACGGTTACCAGGTCTGTGCCGCGCTCAAAAGCGACGAGCGGACCCGTGACATCCCGGTCATCTTCATCACCGCCATGGAGAGTGTGGAGAACGAGGCCAGAGGGCTCGACTGCGGTGCCATCGACTACCTGACCAAGCCGATCAGTCCCCCCATCGTGAAGGCCCGGGTGAGAAACCACCTGGAGTCCAAGCGGAAAAGCGACGTGCTGGAGGCGCTCACCGCCGAGCTCAGGGAAAAGAACCGGCAACTGGCGGTCCTCGCCCGGGAGGACGGCCTGACCGGTGTCGCCAACCGCCGCTGCTTCAACACGGTGCTCGAGGCCGAGATCAACCGTGCCATCCGGACCGGGCAGTGCCTTTCCCTCATCATGTGCGACGTCGATCATTTCAAAAGGTACAACGACCACTTCGGACATCCGGCCGGCGACCGCTGCCTGGCAATCATCGGGGAGCTCCTGCGCACCACCTTCCGGCGCGCCGGCGATCTCCCGGCGCGCTACGGAGGGGAGGAGTTCGCTGTCATCCTTCCCGACACCTCCCCCGGCCAGGCCTTCCACCTGGCGGAGAAGTTCCGGGAGGAGCTGATCCGCCGGGCCATCCCCCACGCCGAATCCGAAGTTTCCGGGGTGGTCACCACCAGCATCGGGGTGGCCGGGGGGGTACCGGCGAGGGAACAGGACGCGCAGTGGTTGGTGACGGAAGCGGATCGGGCGCTGTACCTCGCCAAAGAACGCGGCAGGAACCGGACCATGATGGCCGATCCCGCTTCCCCCCGCTAGGAGAGCACCTCCAGGTACGGCCGGATCGCGATGCGGCAATCGCCCGGGCGGTCGGTCCTGGCCAGGGAGCCGATGGCGTCGATGATCTTCTCCACCGAATCGTCCGCCGAGACGATCTCCAGTTTCACCTTCCCGGCGACCTTGGCCACGAATTGGGCCCCGCGGAAGACCATCACCGGTCCGCGGTCGGCGTGGCAGGTCACCGGGCTCTCCATGAAATCCGCCACTCCCATCTCGTCCAGCGCGTTGCGCACGTCCTGCAGCTTCAGCTTTTGGATCACCGCTTCGATCAGTTTCATAGCGTCACCTCTTCCGCGAGGAGATGGACCTCGCTCGTCTTTGTGCTGAGACATCGAGGTGGACGGTTACATGACGCGTGCCAAAACGGCTGCCGCTGTTATCGCCTGCAGTTACGGCAGGTTAGCGCCGGAGCCCGGAGGCGGGAGAAGGACGCTGCCGCCAAGTTGGGCAGGGAGGCGGCCGCTGCCCGGGATTTACTCATTCTCAAGGGGCTCCGCCTCCACCCCGAAGAGCTCCAGAAAGGCGCGGGCGGCCTTGGAGAGGTAACGCGCCTTGTGGTAGACGGCGAAGAGCTCCCGCTTGAGCGGGGCGCCCTCCAGCGGGAGCGCGACCAGCAGCCCGCGCGCGAGCTCCCCGTGGACGACGTGGCGGGAAACGATGGAAACCCCAAGCCCCGCGGCCACCGCCTGCTTGAGCCCCTCGGTGGTGCCAAGCTCCATGGTGTCCCTGGGCGTCACCTGGCTGGAGGCGAGGAGCCCGGAAACGAGCCGCCAGGTCCCCGCCCCTCGGCTGGAGAGGACAAAGACCTCCCCGGCAAGCTCCCCCAGGTGGACCGGCCGCTTGCGCCCCGCCCAGCGATGACCGGGGGGGACAATCAGCAGCAGGTCGTCGGTCATGAACCGGCGGAAGACGAGCCGCTCGTCCGCCCGCTTTTCCCCGACGAAGCCGGCCTCCAGGGTGTTGTCGAGCACCTGCTCCAGGATCTGGTTGCGGAAACCGGTGGCGACCGAGATCTCCACCCCGGGGGCGAGCTTCCGGAAGCGCGCGAGCATCTCCGGCAGGATGTAGGTGGCGATGGTGACGCTCCCGCCGATCCTCAGCTTTCCCCCGGTCAGATCGGAGAGCTCTCCGATCCGCAGCTTGGCCTGCTCGAGCAAGGCGAAGGCCGCCGAGGTCGCCTGGTAGAGGATCTCCCCCGCCCGGGTCAGCATCACCTTTCTCCCCACCCGGTCGAAAAGCGGCTCTCCGTAGTACGCTTCGAGATGCTTGACGTGCTTGCTTACGCCCGGCTGGGTGAGGTGCAAAAGGTCCGCGGCCTTGGTGAAGCTCTGGCACTGGGCGGCGGCGTGGAATATCCTGAGTCTGTTGAGATTCATGGAGGGAAGCATAACACAGGGTAATGCCAAAGATGAATTCTATTCATTTGCGCAATGAGTGAAGGAGACATACTATCTGCATCAGGAAGGAAGTGAGAGGGAAGTCACTGGAGGGAGAATGAAACTGTACCCGGTCTATCTCGTCATTGCCGCCGTCACCGTACTGAGTCCGGGCCCCGGCGTGGTGATGACGCTGACCAATGCGCTGCAATTAGGAGTGAGAGCGGCCTTCGGCGGGATCTTCGGGATCGCGGCCGGAGCACTGGTCATCGCGGCCTTCTCGGCCACCACCGTGGGGGTGCTCTTCGCGAGCTCCCCGGCCGCCTTCACGCTCCTCAAATTCGCCGGGGCAGGGTACCTCGCTTGGCTGGGGGTGCGGCTTTGGCGGGCGCCGCTGGTCCGCTTCGACGAGATCCCGGTCCGGCCCAAGGGGCACCGGCGGAAGTTCCTGGAGGGGATGACCCTGCAGTTCGGCAACCCCAAGGCGATCTTCTTTTTCCTATCGGTATTGCCGCAGTTCATCGACCGCGGCCAAAGCCCCTTTCCTCAGTACGCGCTGATGGCCCTGACCTACAGCCTGCTGATCGTGCTGATCCATGGCCTCTACGCCGTGGGCGCCCAGCGGACCCGCCCTTTCCTGACCTCGGCCAAGGGTGCAATGGTGATTAACCGCACCGGCGGCACCCTCTTCGTCGTCTTCGCCCTCCTCATGGCCACCGCCACACGATAGCCACGGAGAAACTACCGGAAGCCTAACCTGTGCCACGGAGACACGGAGATAAATCTGAGAAGTCTGTTTAGGTGTATCCCGATTATGTTTTCTCAGATTTTTCTCCGTGTCTCCGTGGCTACTGCCTTTCTCAGATTCTCTCCGTGCCTCCGTGGCTACCACTTTCTCCGCCTCTCTCCGTGGCCTATCTCGCCCGCGCCACCAGCCGCTCGCTCAGCTCCCTGAGTCTGCGGCGGGCGGTGGCGTCGTAGGCCTGGTCGTTGGCCCGGGTGGGGCGGCCCTGCTCGAAGTATTTCCCGCTCATCCCCTTCACCTCGGGATCGACGGCCAGCCGCTCGAGGTAGCGCGCCCCCTCCTGGACGGTGGTGCGGGGAGCCCCAAACCATTCCCGGACCATCTTGGTGTCCATCAGCGAAGCCGGATGCATGGCGTTGGCGGTCACGCCGCTCCCCGCCAGTTCCTCGGCCAGGTCGAAGGCGAACATGATGAGGGCGAGCTTGCTCTGGCTGTAGGCCCGCATCCCGTCGTACTCCCTCTCGAGCATCACGTTCTCGAAATCGATCGGCTGCTGGGCGACCGACGACACGTTCAGAATGCGCGCCTCACCGGTGCGCTCCGCGGTCAGCCTCACGAGCGGCAAAAGCGAGCGGGTGAGGAGGTAGTGGGACAGGTAGTTGACCGCGAACCTGAGCTCGACTCCGTCGTGGGAGGTCTCCCGCCACGCGGGATCCGGTCCCGCCCCCAGCCCGGCGTTGTTGATCAGCACGTCCAGCCGGTCGGTCCCCTCCTGCACGGCCGCCGCCAGCGAACGGACCTCGGCCAGCGAGGAGAGGTCGGCATTGAAGTAGCTGACCTTGGCGTTGCCGCTAGTTTCCCGAATCCTTTGCATCACCCGTTGCCCCTTGGAGGGATCCCTTCCGTGCAGAAGGATGGTGGCCCCCCGGGCGGCCAGGCCGCCGGCCACCGCTTCGCCCAACCCGTCGGTGGCGCCGGTAATGAGTATGGTCAACGATTCCACGTTTGTCATAAGTACCTCCCTCGCCCAACGTTGCCGGAGTAGTCACCTCTTCCGCCCGGCCAGTTACTTCCTCTCTCGCGCACCCCTACCCTGCGGAGGAGATGATCCTCAGGTACTCCTTCTCGGTCACCAGGTCGTGACTGGGAATGCGGTCCACGAAGACGATGCCGTTTAAGTGATCGAATTCGTGCTGGAAGACCCGGGCCGGAAATCCTTCGCAATTCTCCTCAAGAACCGCCCCCTCCCGCGTCAGGTACCGGACCCGGAGCCTGCGGTGACGCGGCACGAGCCCCCTGATGCCCGGGATGCTCAGGCACCCTTCCCACCCATGCTCCATCTCCTCCGAGGCCCAGACGATCTCGGGATTGAGCATGGGGACCGGCTCCATCCGCAACGCCTGCGGGTAGCGCGGCGAAGGGCGGATGGCGACGATGAACAGCGAAACGGACTCGAACACCTGCGGGGCGGCGAGCCCCACCCCGTTCGCATCGGCGACCGTGACCAGCATGTCCTCGATGAGCGCCTGGATGGCGGGAGCCCCCGGCTCGGGAATGACCGCCGCCTTCTCCCGAAGGACCGGCTGCCCAAGCTGGGCTATCTGCCTGAGGATGGCCATGATCTTCTCCTTTTCCGGTGACTGGTGGATCATCCGAGGTCCCATGACCTCATAGATGCGTTACTATTATCCCGCCCGCCCCGCGGAAGTGTCAAATGTTGCCTGCTCGAAAAAGCCGCTTCGACAGAGGTAGAACCCCAAATGGGTCCCATTGGGAACCAACGTTCCTTGATTCAGAAAACGGAAACGATTGCGACAACTTCTGTCAGTCCCCGCCGGTATAATGTCAGTTATTTTATTAAATATTTCGCATTTATCTTTGAACTTATTCTTGCCATTTTAACCGTAACGCCGTTTTATCCAGCCGTTAGCGCGGCCTTTGACAGTTAATTTTAATTTTTTTGTAGTAATTTGTATACGCCATACGGTATAATGCCTACTCAAATACAATGCAGGTGCCCTGTATCGATGTGAAGATGGCACAGTGTGATGTAATGGGAGGGCGCCCCTATGCCGCAAGCGATCGCCAGCACCAGCCAGCGGGTTTTGATTGTAGACGATGACAGTTTTATGCGTGCCAGGTTCTCCGACACCCTCAGAGAGGCCGGCATGGAGACCGCGACCGCCACCTGCGCCGCCGAGGCCCTGACGGCGTTCGCCCAGTGGCAGCCCGACCTGGTGCTGCTCGACCTGATCATGCCGGGTCCCGACGGCTTCGAAACCTGCCGCGAGATCCGCGCCCGCTCCCACGCACGGCACATCCCCGTCCTGATGGTCACCGGCAACAACGACTCCGACCTCATCAACCGCGCCTTCGAAGCAGGGGCCACCGATTTCGTCTCCAAGTCCATCGCCCCCGAGCTCCTCGTCTACCGCTGCCTCTGCCTGTTGAGGGGAAGCAGGCTCTTGCAGAAGCTGCAGGAGAGTGAGGATCGCCTGGCCCGCACCCAGCAGATCGCCCACTTGGGAGACTGGGAATGGCTCCCCGAGACGGGAGAGTTCTGGCAGTCCCCAGAGATGTCCCGCATCCTCGGGCTCGCCTCCGGCACCCCGGCCTCGTTCGAGACCCTCCTCGAGGCGGTGGCCCCGGAGGAACGCGAGACGGTGCGGGAGAACCTGGAGTTCGCCCTCACCGCGAGCTCCGGATGCGACTTCGAGTGCCATATCGTCCGCCCCGAAGGCTCGCGGCGGCTGGTCTGGATCTACGCGCGCCACGAACAGGAAGACCTCTCCCTGCCGCTGCGCCTGGTGGGGACCCTCCAGGACGTGACCGAGATCCGGGGGGTGGAGGATCGCAACCAGATGCTCAAGGAGGCGGTGGACAGCCTGCAGATCGGCATCACCTTCGCCGACGCCGCCGGCCGTATCGTCTACCTCAACCCCGCCGAGGCCCACATGCACGGGTTCCAGGTCCGCGACCTGGTCGGCCGCCTGGCGCGCGATTTCGCCGACCCCGGCGCCGGGCACGCCCCCCCGGCCCCCACCGTCGGCGAGGGACGGGTCTGGCGGCGGGAGAGCATCAACGTCCGCCGAAGCGGCGAACGCTTCCCCGTCCTGCTCACCTCCATCCCCATCCGGGACCGGTACGACCGCTACCTCGGGATGGTCACCACCTGCGAGGACATCTCCGAGCAGAAGCTCGCCGAGGAGAAGATCAACCGTCTCGCCTACTTCGACAGCCTCACCGGCCTTCCCAACCGAGCCTTGTTCCTGGAAAGGCTGCACCAGGCGCTGGCGGTGGCAGCCAGAAGCGGCGAGCGGGTCGGCCTCATGTTCCTCGACCTCGACAAGTTCAAGGACATCAACGACACCCTCGGGCACGTCATGGGAGACAAGCTGCTGTGCGAGGTGGCCCACCGGCTGGAGAACTGCACCCGCGAGTCCGACGTGCTGGCCCGGCTGGGAGGCGACGAGTTCGTGGTGCTCCTCACCGTCGTCGTCAGCCAGACCGGGGTGGCCGCCGCCGCCCAGCGGATGCTCGACAGCCTGGCGGCCCCCTTCCAGATCGACGGCCGCACCGTCTATACGAGCGCCTCCATCGGCATCGCCTTCTACCCCGACGACAGCCACGACGCCTCCAGCCTCTTCTGCTCCGCCGACACCGCGATGTACCACGCCAAGAAGGAGGGGCGCGCCCACTTCCGTCTCTGCTCGGCCGACATGAACCGGAAGATCGTTCACCGGGTGGCGATGGAAACGAGTCTTCGCCGCGGGCTCGAGCGGGAGGAATTCTTCCTCCACTATCAGCCGCAGTGGGATCTGAAAAGCGGGGTCATCGTGGGGGCCGAGGCGCTGTTGCGCTGGCAGAGCGCCGAGTTCGGGCTCATGTACCCGGCCGATTTCGTCCCGCTCATCGAAAACTCCGACCTCATCTTCAGCATCGGGGACTGGGTGCTCCGGGAGGCCTGCTCGCAGGCGAGGAAATGGGCCGAGACGGTGGCCCGCGACTTCCGGGTGGCAGTCAACATCTCCGGCAAGCAGTTCAAGCAGCCGGAGTTCGTGGAGAGGCTGGCGGGGATCATCTGCGCGACCGGCGTGGATCCGGCCTCGCTGGAGCTCGAGTTCACCGAGAGCGTCATCATGGAGCACGTCTCCCGCACCCGCGAAAAGCTCAACCAGCTCAAGCGGATGGGGATCCAGCTCACCATCGACGACTTCGGCACCGGCTACTCGTCGCTCAACTACCTGAAGCACTTCGAGGTCGACCGCATCAAGATCGACCGTTCCTTCGTGGCCGACCTCCCCGACAGCGAGGGGGATGCCGCCATCGTCAAGGCGGTGGTCAACATGGGGCGCATCATGAACCTCAAGGTGCTGGCCGAGGGGGTGGAGACCGCAGAGCAGTTGGAGTACCTGGCGGAGCTTGGCTGCGACGAGGTGCAGGGATACTTCCTGGCCCGTCCGATGGCCGTCGAGGACCTGAGCTCCGGGATCTCCTCGCTGCCGGTCGGGACCGAGGGGGTCCTTCAGCGCAGCGAGCCGGCTGTCCCGGTAAAGGTGCTGGAACGGGCCAACCCATGGGCCTACGTGCCGCCGGCCGACGCGGGTAACGTCTAACCCTCCTGCCCCAGAGGGGGACGGGTGACGGCGGCGGCCCGGTCGAGCTCGCGGCGGACGGCGACGCCGATGGCTTGCAGCGTGTACGGCTTGGGGAGAAAGACCTCCACCCCCAGCGTGTGCAGGGTCTCGATCCGTTCGGAGCGGCAGTAGCCGCTGGTGACGATGGCGCGCTGGCCGGGGCGGAGCTCGACGATCTTGCGGTAGCTGTCGAGGCCGTCCATCCCCCCCGGCATGACCATGTCGAGCACCACCAGGTCCGCGGTCTCGCGCTTGAGGTACTCGACCGCCGCCTCGCCGCTGGGAAGGGCGGTAACCGCGTAGCCGAGCTTGGCGAGCATCTGCGAGGTGATCGCCAGCTGGTCGGGGGCGTCGTCGACCACCAGCACCTTTTCGCTCCCCAGGTAGCTTTCCAGCACCACCCGTTCGCTCCCCTCCCCGACCGCCTCCCGGGTGGCCGGAAAATAGAGCTCCATCCTGGTCCCCTCTCCCTCACGGCTGGTGAGATCGACGAAGCCGCCGTGGTCCTTGACCGTCGCCCAGATCACCGTCATCCCCAGCCCCGAACCGCTGCGTCCCATAGTCTTGGAGCTGAAGAACGGCTCGAAGACCCGGTGCAGGTCGCCCGCCGAGATCCCCACCCCCTGGTCGGCCACCGCGAGGCAGACGTACTCGCCGGGGGGAATGTTCTCGTAACCGTACCAGGGGCCGTCGAGATAGCGGTTGAAGGTCTCCACCCGCACCACCCCGCCCCCCGGCATCGCCTCCGCCGCATTGTTCAACAGGTTCATGAGCACCTTGGCGAGGTGCACCTTCGACCCCCTGATGGATAAAAGCTCGTCGCCCAGCTCCTTTTCGAGGGTGATCCGGCGGTAACCGTTCCACCCCGCCTGGAACTCGATGGAGGCGAGGTAGTCGGAGACGATGGCGTTGAGGGAGACGGGCTCGCTGTTCTTCACCCCGCGCCGCCCCAGGGTCAGGAGGTCCTGCACGATGGCCGCCGCCTTGTGCCCCGACTTCTGCAAGAGGGCGATCTTCTCCCGCAAGGGGCTCTCCGGGGGGAGATCCAAGAGCAACAGGTCCGGGTAGGTGACGAGCCCCATCAGGATGTTGTTGAGGTCGTGCGCGACCCCGGCCGCCAGGTGCCCGATGGCCTCCATCTTCTGCGCCTGCACGAGCTCCTCCTCGAGCTTCTTCTGGGCCGAGATATCGTGCATGATCCCCTGGGTGCCGATGAACTCCCCCGCGGCCGGCACCTCCCCCCGGTAGAGCCCCTCCGCCGATATGTCGAACTCGCCGATCACCGGCGCCTCGCCCGGCTGCCGCCGGGGAATCCGGAGCCGGACCTCCAGTCCCCGGGTGGCCCGAGTTCCCGTCCGCTTCTCGTTCAAACGGTAGCGTGCCTTGGGGAGATCCTCCGGGACCACCAGGTCGAAGATGGCGACGCCGATCAGCGAGTCGCCGGCGTCGGTGTAGCGGGCGATGGCGGGGCTGATGAAGGTGATCCGCCCGGATTTGTCCAGCCGGAAGATGATGTCGGGGACGGTCTTGATGATGGAGCTCAGGTTCTTTTCGCTCGACTTGAGAAGCACCAGGGCGTCCTGCACCGCATCCTGGGCCTCGGCCTGGGAGTCCCACGCCTTGAGGACGGTCAGCACGGCGTAGACGGCGACCGCCACGAGGCTCGGGAGGAGCGGGGAGAAGAGGTACCCCTTGGCGTCGAAGAGGAGCACCGCCCCGTACCAGCTCGCCGTCACCAGGGAAACCGACGCGGCAAGGCTCGCCAGGATCCCCGCCCGTACCACCGCAAGCGTGCAGGCCGCCGCCACCAGGATCCCCGCCAGCGCTTCCACGAGGACCAGCATGCCGTTGCGGATGGCCCAGCGGCCGGAGAGGAGGCTCTCCAACGCCTCGGCATGGAGCTCGGCGTGGGTCACCAGCGACCCGGCCGGCGTCTGGTAGAGCGGTGCGAGACCGGCCGCCGAAGCTCCCACCACGACCAGCTTCCCCTCCACCCGTTCCCGGGGCACCTTCCCCTCCAAAAGATCCGCCGCCGAGATGCGCGGGATCGCCCCCGGCCGGGAGAAGGGCATGATGAGGTTGCCGCGGGAATCGACCGGGATGGCGCGGCTTCCGGCCACCACCCTCCCCTCACGGAGCCATCCCCCATACAGCGACAGCTGGCCCACCCGCTGATAGCTCATCAAGAGCGCCAGCGACAAGGAGGGATACAGGCGGTCCCGGTAGCGGATCATCATCGGCATCCGCCTCATGACACCGTCGGGGTCGGGGGTGGCATTGAGAAAACCGGAGCGCCTGACCGCGCGGGAGAAGAGCCCCTGGTTGGCCACCACGGAGGTGGCGGCGAAGAAGGCAGGGAGGCTCCCGTGCCCTCCCCGCTCGACCTCCACGATCCCGGGGGGATGCAGTTCTTCCGCGTGGGAGACGGTCACCGCGGGGTCGAAGAGGAACTCGTAGCCAGTCACCAAGCCCCCACCGGCCAAGGCTTCCGCCAATCTCCGGTCTCCCTCCCCGCCACCCGAGGCTTCAGCGACAGCCACCCGTCCCCGGGCGGGCCCGGCGGCAGCCCCCCTCTCCGGCAGCTCGCCTGGGGAGGTTCCGCGCTCCGGTTCCGCCAGCACCATGTCGAGGCCGATGCAGGCCGCGCCCTCCTTTTTCAGGGTATCGAGGACGCGGGCCAGGGTTTCCCGTGGCCAGGGCCAGCGGCCATAGCGGGCGAGGCTTCGTTCGTCGACGTCGGCGATAACCACCGAGCGGGGGGCAGGTTGGCGATAGGCGAGGGAAAGGACGGCGTCCATGCACCAGGTATGGAGCGGGGCGAGCGGGGACGGTTCGGCGAGATGGGAGGCGGTGATGGCCAGGGTGATGGCCACTGCGGTCCAGAGGGTGCGCCGGGTCGGGCGGCGTTTATGGAGCAGCGGCTCCGGCATGGCGGCTCCCCCTAATGGACCACGACCTCGACGCGGCGGTTGCGCGGTTCATAGACATTGTCGCCGGTAGGGACGAGGGGGTTTTCCTTGCCGTGGGAGGTGGTGCGCAGGTAGCTCTCCGGCACCCCGTTTTTCACCAGCAGTTCCCGCACCGTCTCGGCGCGGCGGCGGGAGAGGGCGGTGTTGTAATCGGCGCTCCCCACCGTGTCGGTATGGCCGATGGCCCAGACCTCTTGCGAGGCGCGGGTAGCGATGGCGGCCAGGATGGCGGGGATGAGGGCACGGGAGGCGGCGGTCAGCTCGGTGTCGCGGTCGAAGTAGAGCAGGAAATGGACCGGGGGCTTGGGCTCGATGGAGAGCGCCTCGCCGAAGGCCGCCTCGACGGCTCCCTTGCCGATGTCCTCCGGAGGTGCCGGAGCCCCCTTTTCCCCCTTCACCACCGTGGCGCGGTACGGCTGGTCGATGGCGACCTTTTCCCCCTCGTTTTCCACCGTGATGGCCCCCACATGCCCGTCCGGGTCGGGGGCCAGCGCCACCAGCGTGCGGGGGCCGGCACAGCCGCAGACCACGGCGATAACGGCAACTGCGAGGATGAGACGCAAAAGGCCGGTCATGGCAAGCCCCCCAAAGGAACGTTAGTCGACCTGGATCAGAACGTGGGTTCCCCGTACCCCGACCGTCGCGTTGGGAGTCTTCAGGTGGACGAGGTTGGGGGCCAGCTTGGCAATCTGGCCGGAAAGGTAGGATACGGTGCCGTGCAGGATGCGGGCGACGAGGGAAAGTTTCTTCTCGTTGGGCTGAAACAGGAAACTTTCCAGCACGAGGTGACTGTCGGGGCCGAGGGAGATGACGGTGTCGTCCTCGAGGATGAGGCCCACCTTGCCGTTTTTGCCGGTGCGGACGAGGTCACCCTGGAAGACCTTGGCGTTGAGGGTGGCTGGGAAGGTGCGGCCGTCCCTCACCAGGGTCACCTCACCAGCGAGAGCCTTGACGATGCCGGCATGGACGGCCTCGGCCGCGAACGCGCAGGGGGCGGCGGCCAGCAGCATGGTAACCGAAACGACAACAAGGAGGGTCTTCATAAGGCACCATCCACCAGAGACGTAGGTCGTGTTGAGGAACGAAACGCGACGGTTTCAGTTCCACCGCCGTTATCCCTAATTGTTGCGTTTCACGGTGAGTCCGTTCAACGCAACCTACTGAGTGAGCGAGATCTCCATTCTCTATCGGGGAAAGGCTATGCCTGTCATAAAAGTTCTACTAGCTTTCCCTGAGACAGACATATTATTTCATGCTAATGACATAATGCAACCTCTCAGACTAAATTCCGATTTCTTTGTCCTTGACTGCATCAATCCTCCCACCCGCCCTTAGTTAATAGCCACCGTTGGCATTGGGTCCCCCCCTTTGCGAAGGGGGGACAGGGGGGATTTTGCTTTTAGATTTTTGCCCCACCGTTGTGCCGCCAGCGCTAAACTCCCCCTACAGTTAAGTTAAGTTCTCCCCCTCCCTTGATGGGAGGGGGCCGGGGGGGTGGGTGAAGCCGCAGGCTACTGAAAATGTGGCGCCTTCCCCCACCCCCTAACCCCCTCCCTCTAGGGGAGGGGGAACGCCGAGCTGAGGCAGAATCAACTCAACAACAGTGCTCGTGCCGCGGCGAGCGTTCACCGCGCGGTTGGTGGTATAGTAGCCGAAGAAGGTAAGCTTGAGACCCAAGGAGAAAAACACCATGAAAGGAACGATTCCGGAAGGATTTACCTCCCTCACGCCGACCCTGGTGTTCAAGGACACCAGGAAGGCCATCAACTTCTACAAGGAAGCGTTCGGCGCCAAGGAGTGCTACTGCATGCCCGGCCCCAACGGCCAGGGCGTGATGCACGCCGAAGTGATGATAGGCAACAGCATTGTGATGATGAACGACGAGTTTCCGCAGCAGCAGGTCAAAAGCGCGGAGAGCCTCGGGGTATCCCCGGTTAACTTCTATCTCTACGTCGACGACGTCGATGCGAGCTTTGCCCGCGCCCTGGCCGCCGGGGGCGAGCAGGAGATGGCAGTGCAGGACATGTTCTGGGGCGACCGCGCCGGATCCTTCAAAGACCCGTTCGGTTACAACTGGATGCTGGCCACCCACGTGAAGAATCTTACCCCCGAGGAGATGGCCGACGCCGCTAGCAAGTTCTTCGAGAGCAACAAATGCCCCTAACCGTAGAGCCTCTTCACTGTGATGAAAAGCCCTCCCCCCTTCAGCCGGGAGGGCCTCGAAGGGCGGGTGAGGGTCCCCCCCTCACTCCGCCCCTCTTCGCTCCCCGCCCCTCTTCGCTCCCCCCCTCTCTTCGCTCCCCCCCTCTCTTCGCTCCGCCCCTCTCTTCACTCCGTCCCCCCCACCTCAAACGCCCTCTCGTTCCGGCCACTCCTTTTCCCGCTTTCACTCAACTCGCATCTTTCGAACATTGCACTATACTTACAAAACACCTTCAATTTGCAGTCATAAGGGAGATAGTCATGTCAGAGGTCCGGTCCACTTCAGGCACAGCTGATCCTGCACAACTGGCAAAAACAATAGAAGGGCTTGATATCCCCCTCGAAAGAGACCTCTTCCTGAGGACCCTGATCAGGGAACTGGCGGGAACTCTGGAGGAGATCGTCGGCTATGAGGAAGCCGCCGGTTACATCAGCCTGGTAGGACAGCGGATAGGAGAATGGATCGACTCGCTGTACCGGGCGAAACTGAACGTCCCCTCCCTCTCCCGCCCCCAGGTCGCCCAGGTGCTCGTGGACCTGAAACGGAGGATCCAGGGGGATTTCTCGGTGGTCGAACAGGACGACGACCGGATCCTCCTGAAAAGCGCCAGCTGTCCCTTCGCCGACAAGGTCGTCGGCCGCCCCTCCATGTGCATGATGACCTCCAACGTCTTCGGCGTGATCGCCGCCAACAACCTGGGATACGCCAAGGTGGCGCTCGAAGAGACCATCGCCGAGGGGAAAAATGGGTGCAGGGTCGCCGTCTACCTGCAGAGGTCTCCCGCCGCCCTGGCGGCCGCGGGCAGGGAATACTATGGGAGATGACCACCCCGCTTCCGGCCTCGCCGAGCTCTTTGCCGAGCTCTGCGACCCGTGGGACCAGGCCTGTTTCCTGGTCACCTCTCAGGGGGAGGTGGTGGCCGTCAACCAGGCCGGCCTCCGGATTCTCGGCGCCGCGCCGGGCGCGGTGACCGGAGAGGAGCTCCCCGCCCTGGTCGCCAATCCGCCGGAGAACGTCCGCCGCTACCTCCTGAGTTGTGCCGGGAGCCGTAACCAGCTCCCCGGCGTCCTCACCTGCCAGGGAAACGACGGCAAGGAGATCAGGTACCGCGTGGCCGGCTTCCGGGTCGACACCTCGCTCACCTCCACCCCGCTCATCTTCCTTCGCTGTACCCTCACCGAGGGGGTGGTGGACCGCTTCACCGCCCTCAACCGCCAGCTCGATAAGCAGCACCTCATCCAGCACCAGCTCTCCGAGGAGCGCGACCAGCTCCAGGTCGAAATCGCGGAACGGAAGCGGATCGAAGAGCGGCTGCGCACCACCAGCAACACGCTCAACATGATCGTCGAGAACCTCCCCGACATGATCTTTTTGAAAGACGCCAAAGAGCTCCGCTACGTCCGCTTCAACCACGCGGGCGAGGCGCTGCTCGGGGTCTCGCGGGAGGAGATGCTGGGAAAAAACGACGCCGATCTCTTTCCCGCCTGCCAGGCGGAATTCTTCACCCGCAAAGACCACGAGGTGCTCGAGAAAAAGGATGTCCTGGACATCCCGGAGGAGCCGATCCTGGCCGGCGGCGGCAAGACGGTGATCCTGCACACCAAGAAGGTGCCGATCCTCGACGAGGCGGGAGAGCCGGTCTACCTCCTCGGCATCTCCGAGGACATCACCGAGCGCAGGAAGGCCGAAGAAGCGCTACGGGCGAGCGAGGAAAAATACCGCACGGTGGCCGATTTCACCTACGACTGGGAGTACTGGATCGGACCGGACAAAAGCTTCGTCTACTGCTCCCCCGCCTGCGAACGGATCACCGGCTACCCCGCCGCCGACTTCCTCGCCGAACCTTCCCTTCTGGAGAGGATCATCCATCCCGAGGACCGGGAGCAGCTGAGCCACGAGCATTTCAACGAGGCGGAGATGTCGGCCGCCGAGGTGGGGGAGTGCGAGTTCCGCATCATCGACCGCTCCGGTGCCGTCCGCTGGATCTCCCACGTCTGCCGCCGGGTGTACGGCGCCAACGGGGCCTGGCTCGGGCGTAGGGGGGCCAACCGCGACATCACCGACCGCAAGACCGGCGAGGAGGAGCGGATCGCCCTGGAGAGGCAGCTCCTCCATGCCCAAAAGCTCGAGTCGCTCGGTATCCTGGCGGGGGGGATCGCCCACGACTTCAATAACATCCTGATGGCCATCCTGGGGAATGCCGAGCTGGCCTTGCTCAAGATCCCCCCGGGTGCGCCCTGCCTGGAGCACCTCCACCAGATCGGCGAAGCCGCCACCCGGGCCGCCGACCTGGCGAAGCAGATGCTCGCCTATTCCGGCCGGGGAAAATTCTACGTCGAGCCCCTCGACCTCAACCGGATCCTGACCGAGATGCTCCACATGCTGGAGGTGGCCATCTCCAAGAAGGCGGTCCTCCGCCTGAATCTTGCCGACTCTTCCCCCATCGTGGTGGCCGACGCCACCCAGATCCGCCAGATCGTCATGAACCTGGCGATCAACGCCTCCGAGGCGATCGGCGAGCGAAGCGGCACCATCACGGTCACCACCGGTCACCTGCAGTGCGAGGCCGCCTACCTCAAGGACGCCTCGGGAGAAGGGGACCTCCCTGCCGGCTGCTACGCCTTCATTGAGGTCTCCGATACCGGCTGCGGCATGGACCGGGAGACCGTCTCCCGGATCTTCGACCCGTTCTTTTCCACCAAGTTCACCGGGCGGGGACTCGGCCTCTCCGCCGTGCTCGGGATCGTGCGGGGGCACCGGGGGTGCATCAAGGTCTACAGCGAACGGGGAATGGGGACCACCTTCAAGATTCTCCTTCCCGCCTCTCAAAACGCCCCCGCGGCGGCCATCCCGGGCGGCCGGGACGACGGCTGGCAGGGATCGGGAGTAGCGCTCCTCGTGGACGACGAGGAAGCGGTCCGCAAGATCGGCAGCGACATGCTGAAAGAGCTCGGCTTCACCCCCGTTACCGCCAGCGACGGCAGGGAGGCGGTCGAGATCTACCGCAACCACCCCGAGATCGCCGTGGTCATCCTCGATCTGACCATGCCCCACCTGGACGGCAAGGGGTGTTTCCAGCAACTGCGGCAGATCGATCCCGAGGCCCGGGTGATCGTTTCGAGCGGCTTCAACGAGCAGGAAACCCTGGCCATCTTCGCCGGCCGAGGAGTGGCCGGTTTCATCCAGAAGCCGTACCGGCTGAGCGCCCTCAGGGAGGTACTCATGAAGGTGTCCCCCCCGCTCTCGCGCTAGCCAGGCCGCAGCTTCCCGCCAAGATCCCCCTTAACATCGCGCATCCATTCATGTTCCAATTGGAATAGCACGTGAACGGGCAAGGCTGCTGCCAGCGGGAGGCGGCCGGGGACCTTTTGGCCGACGACTTCTGGCGGCGGGTCGAGCTATTCCGGGCCCGCGCCAACGTCAGCATTGCCGCCTTCGTCGTGAAGATGCAGCTCGGAAACTCTCCCGAGCTCTGGCGGGTGCTGGTAGAGTCGGAGCGGGCCCTGACCTACCTCGTGTAACGAAAAAGCCTCCCCCCCCCCTCGCCCGTTTCCTCAAGGGAGGGAGGCAGGCTTCGGCACTCCGTGGATACCTCCCCCACCCCCTCGCCCCCTCCCTCAAGGGGAGGGGGGAAGACTGCCTCCTGGCCTGAGGTGAAAAAAAAGGCCCCGCGGGTAGCCGCGGGGCCTGAACATCGTCCCTCCCCTTCAAGGGGAGGGACAGGGTGAGGAGGGGATTTAGAAGTACCTCTTCAGCAGCCCGGCGAACACCTGGCCGTGACGGGCCTCGTCCTTGCACATCTCGTGGACGGTATCGTGAACGGCGTCGTAGTTCAACTGCTTCGCCTTGGTGGCAAGATCCTTCTTACCCTGGCAGGCGCCGTTCTCGGCTTCCACCCTCATCTTGAGGTTGGTCTTCGTGTCGGCGGTCACCACCTCGCCCAGAAGCTCGGCGAACTTGGCGGCGTGCTCGGCCTCCTCGAAGGCGATCCGCTTGTAGGCTTCGGCCACTTCGGGGAACCCTTCGCGGTCGGCCTGGCGGCTCATGGCGAGGTACATCCCGACCTCGGTGCATTCGCCCAGGAAGTTCCTCTTGAGCCCTTCGACGATCTCGGCGTCGATCCCCTTCGCCACGCCGATCTTGTGCTCGTCGGCCCAGGAAAGGGTCCCGGCGCCCTGCTCAACGAACTTATCGGCTTTCGCCTTGCAAAGCGGGCATTCGGCCGGCGGCACGTCCCCCTCGTGAACATAACCGCAAACGGTGCAGACAAATTTCTTCATGTACTCTTTCCTCCTATTGAAGTTTCGGAATAGGTCCTTAGACCTTTGCTGCCACGGAAACTGACGCCGCCTCCCCTCGTGGCCGGAGAGGAAACGGATCGCCCGCCTGATGACAGATCGTCACCGGCAGGTCAATTCTTTAACACACCGCGCCGCCCGACTGCAACTGTCCCTTTTCCGAAGCTGCCGCGGCCACCCCCTCGCCCATCTGCAGCGACGGCGACGGAACCCCGACGTAGAAGCCTTGGGCGTAGTCGATCCCCACGCTCTTGACGGCGGCGAGGATCTCCTCGGTCTCGATGTACTCGGCGATGGTGCTGATGTTGAACTCCTTGGCCAGGATGGCAAGCGTCTTCACGAACGCCATGTCCTTGTAGTCGTTGAGCATGTTCCTGACGAAGACCCCCTCGATCTTCACGTAGTCGATGGGGAACTGGCGGATGTACTGGAACGAGGAGAAGCCGGAGCCGAAGTCGTCGATGGCGAACTTGAATCCCTGGCTCTTCAGGTCCCGGACGAACTTCTCGAGCAGGGTCAGGTTCCGCACCGTCTCCCGCTCGGTCAGCTCGAACACCACCCGGCTGCGGGCGATTCCGTAGCGGTCGGCCAGCCCGGTGATGTTGGGGAGGAACTCCTGGAGGATCATCGACTTGGGCGAGAGGTTCACGAAGAGGTTCCCCTGGTACCCTTCCTCGGTGGCCTTGGCGAAGGCCTTGTCGATCAGGATGGCGTCCATCCTCCCGACGATGCCGAGACTTTCCGCCGCCTCGATGAATTCGCTCGCCGGGATGATCTCGCCGTCCATCTCGATCCGGCAGAGCACCTCGCAGCACTCCGGCAGCCCCTCGCTGAAGGGGGCGATGGGCTGGAAGTAGGGAATGACCTTCCGCTCGTCGACCGCCTCGCGCACGAGCCGGGCCTTTTCTCCCACCAGGCGGAACACCTCGACCACGTCCTCCTCGGTCGGCACGCTCACCCGGTTCTTGCCGTCCCCCTTGGCCTTGTAGGTCATGTTGTCGGCGAACAGGAAGAGGTCCCGTTCGTTGGTGGCGTGGAGCGGGAAGACCGCGAGGCCGATGGAGGCGGTCGCCTTGGCCTTGGAATCGTCCGGGGTGGTGACGAAGAGCTCCTCGGTGATCTCCCGGATCCTGCCGGCCACCATGACCGCCTGCTCCTCCCCCGCCTCCGGCAGGATGATGACGAACTCGTCGCCGCCGTAGCGGGCGAAGATGTCCCCCTTGCGGAGGGTCTCCTGCACCTGCGTGGCGAAGGTCGCGAGGTAACGGTCGCCGGTGGCGTGCCCCCAGCTGTCGTTGATGTTCTTGAAGTTGTCCAGGTCGATCACCAGCAGGGCGAAGCGGTAGGCGTGGCGGTCGGCGCGCCCGATCTCGTAGGTGATGAGCTCCCAGAAGACCCGCTGGTTGAAGAGGTTGGTGAGGGGATCGCGGGTGGCGTAGTACTCCAGGTCCTTCGTGTACTTGTGGATCGCCTTGATGGAGCCGATCACGTTCAAAAGCGTTGTCAGGATGCTGTCGATGACCAGCGAACGGGTGGTGTTCCAGGCGGACTCCGACTGTACCCCGATCCCCACCACCCCGCCGATCTGCGGGGAGTCGAGGATCAGCGACTTGGTCTGCAGATCCATCTCGGTTTCGTTCAACGAGATGGTGGAAGCCTTGGCGGCGGCGACGTTGTGGGTGACGTGCAGGGTGGGGCTCATGGCCAGCCGGGCGTTCTCCGTCCGTACCTTTCTAAGGACCGCCTCCTCCACCTGCTGCCTCGTCTCCTCGCTTGGGTTGCTGCGCCAGAAGATCTCGATGTCGTAGAGCTCCTCCCCTACCTGGAAGATGCAGAAGAGCATGTAGGCCTCGACCACCTGGTTGATCTCCAAAAGCAGGGAGCCTACGTGCTCCTTCCAGTCCCGGATGACCTCCGAGGTGATGATGAACTTCTCCAGCATCTGGATTTCCAGCTCCATGATCTCCTTGTCCACCGAGACCGCCCGGATCTTGCCGACCAGCTCGGAGACCTCGGTGAACACCCGGTCGAGCTCGGTAAAGCCGGGGGCGACGTTGAATTCGAGGCGGGTGAGGTCGCGGATGCTGTTGACCTGGGAGACCTTGTCCCCGAGCTCGTTGAGCGAGCGGGCGACCCGGGCGTTGACGGCGCGGGAGATGAAGATCGCCATCAGGATCGGGATGGGCGAGAGGAAAAAGAAGAGCGGGAGGAGCTTCTTGCGGGCGTCGCGGGTGATCGGCTCGAGGTCCTGCCGCACCCTGAGCGCGCCGAGGATGCTTCCCACCCGGGCGTTGGCGTGGCAGCCGAGGCAGCTTTCCCCCGCCACCAGCGGGTAGACGCTCTTCACCTCCTGCCCCTCCTTTCTCTCGAGGGGGACCCCGGAGCGAAGGACGTAGGCCACGTCGGAGTCGGCGGGAAGATCGACCTTGCCGTAGAGCTGCTCGACCACCTCGGTGCGATACAGCTGCACCGATTTTTTCCCCACCGTTTCCTTGCCGCTTGGCTCGTTATAGAGGCTCAAAAGCTCGTCGCGCGAAAACCCCTTCCCCATCAGAAACGGTATGGCGCGGTAGAACTGCTGCGCTTCCTGGTAGGCGAGCCTCCCGGCATTCTGCTGGAGGGCGTCCAGGCAGACCAGACCGGTGAGGCCGAGGACCACGGCGAAGCTCACGAAGGATACCAGGAGGGATGCGGTCAGGATGAAAGTCCGCAGGGAGAGGCGAAGCCCCGGCGGGGTCTCTAGGGAAGAGGCGGCATTTTGCGACATTGATTTTCTCCAGACGGTTCGCCGACCAGGGAGGGGAAGGGGTCAGGCGGGGCAAACAAGACCAAAAAGGTCTTTTTAAAACTTGCTGCCTTATAGCACTTACCCGCGCCTTTTGCAACGTTTATCACTGAATTAAATGGGCCTAATTCTCCAGGCCGGTACTCTTAGTAAAGTATTGGCACTATTTGCCGATACATAAGAGACAAGAAGCCCTGTTTATTCCTCGCGAACGAGGCACACCTGCTCCTGTACCTCCCGCACGTGTGAGAAAGCAGCAACAACGAACACAGTGAAGGTGGAGACCGCCATGAAGATGTCACTCACAACACTCAGCTTCAGATCGAAATTGGTGCTGTTGGTCCTCTCCAGTTGTTTCGTGCTGGGAGCCCCTACCGGCTTCATCGCTCTTCGCGAGTTCATCACCAGCCATACGGCCTATGTCGAAACGTACCGGAAGTCGCTGCAGGACAGCTTCGACCTGCGGGCGAAGAGCGAGGTCGAGCTTGCGGTCAGCACCCTGCAAAGGATCTACGACCGGCAGAAAAACGGAGAAATGACGCTGGACCAGGCCAAGACCCTGGGTGCCGACATCATCCGCAACATGCGTTACGGCAACGGGAGCTACGTCTGGGTCGACACCTCGCAAGGGGTGAACGTCGCCATGATGGGAAAGGCCGCCATCGAGGGAAAGAGCCGCTGGGACCAGCAGGACGTCAACGGCAAGTACATGATGCGGGAGATCATCAAGGCCGGCAAGCAGCCGGGAGGGGGGTACACCGACTACTGGTTCCCGAAGCCGGGAGAGACCAAGCCGCTCCCCAAGCGTAGTTACTCCCTGTACTTCGAGCCGTTCGACTGGGTGATCGGCACCGGCAACTACATCGACGACATCGACCAGGTGGTGAACGCCGCGGCCATCGTCAGCAGCAACCGGATCAAAAGCGGCGTCTACCTGATCGTCGGCGTCACCCTCGCCGTCCTCATCTTCGTGAGCCTTTTGACCCACGTGGTGACCCGGTGGCTCCTCAAGAGCGTCGGGGCGGAACCGGCCGAGATGGAGTCGATCGCCCAGACCGTGGCCCAAGGCGACCTGACGGTATCCATCGAGGCCGGGCACTCCGGCATCTACGAGGCGATGCGGCAGATGGTGGGAAGCCTGCGGCAGGTTATGGAGAAGGTCAACCAGAGCAGCCAGGAGGTCTACCATTCGGCGACCAAGCTCAACGATACCTCCCGGGAGATGACCGACGGGGCCAACGACGTGGTCAGCCGGGCCGCCACCGTGGCGACGGCCAGCGAAGAGATGTCCGCCACCAGCTCCGACATCGCCCTCAACTGCCACCAGGCGGCGGAGAGCTCCAACCGGGCCTCCTCGGTAGCCCGCGACGGCGCCGGAATCGTCCGGGAAACGGTGGAGGGGATGGGGCGCATCGCCGAAAAGGTGCGTCACTCAGCCGGGGCGGTCGAGCAGTTGGGAAGCCGGTCCCAGCAGATCGGGGACATCATCTGCACCATCGAGGACATAGCCGACCAGACGAACCTCCTCGCCCTCAACGCCGCCATCGAGGCGGCCCGGGCCGGCGAGCAGGGGAGAGGCTTCGCTGTGGTCGCC
Organism: Geomonas sp. Red32; assembly: GCF_023652955.1. Lineage (GTDB taxonomy): Bacteria > Desulfobacterota > Desulfuromonadia > Geobacterales > Geobacteraceae > Geomonas. Next base: position 412,295 of record NZ_JAKLOY010000004.1, read on the forward strand.
GACGAGGTGCGCGCCCTGGCCGAGCGGACCACCAAGGCGACCCGCGAGATCGACCAGATGATCAAGGGGATCCAGAGCGAGACCAAGCTCGCGGTACGGGCGATGGAAGAAGGGGTCGAGGAAGTCGAGAAGGGTTCCGTGGGGGCCGCCAAGTCCGGCGAAGCACTCGAAATGATCCTTCAGCAGATCTACGACGTGACGGCCCAGATCAACCAGATCGCCACCGCCGCCGAGGAGCAGACCGCGACCACCCGGGAGATCACCCAGAACATCCACGACATCTCCAACATCGTGAGGACCAGCGCCGAAGGCGCCGAAGAGATGTCCCACTCCTCCGCCGGCCTCTCGAATCTTTCCAACGAGCTCCAGGAAATCGTCCAGCGCTTCCGGGTGTAGCCGCCGTCTCCGCCCTCCTACGAAAGAAACGGGCGGCGGTAGCGGCACTCCATCGGCCCACACAGAAAAAGGCCCTTGCCCCCTTCCGGGGCAAGGGCCTTTGCCGTTCGCCAAGAACCTCTCTTCTTACATCCGCTCGTACTGCTGGTCGACATCGTCGTCCAGCCTGAATTCGACCCCAGCCGCCGACCCGGAGGACATTCCCCGATTGGGGGCGCCGCTTCGGGTGAGCCGGGAGTAGGCACCATCAGCTCTCCCCGGTCTCGCCGTCCGGGATTCGGGCATCCTCATCGGCCGGGACCCATAGGAAACCGGCTCTCTCCTCGTCTCGCCGAAGAAGGCTACCACATCCCTCAACTGTTCCGCCTGAGAGGCCAACTCCTCCGAGGTCGAGGCCATCTCCTCGGAAGCCGAGGCGTTCTGCTGGATCACCTGCTCAAGCTGCAAGATTGCCGCATTGATCTGCTCGGCCCCCTGGTCCTGCTCCCGGCAGGCCGCGCTGATCTCCTGCACCAGTTGTGCAGTCCGCTGGATATCGGGAACCAGAACGGTCAGCATGCTTCCCGCCTCTTCCGCGATCGCGACGCTGTCCTTGGAGAGCTTGCCGATCTCCGAGGCCGCCTTCTGGCTTCTTTCCGCGAGCTTTCGCACCTCCGAGGCCACCACCGCGAATCCCTTGCCGTGCTCCCCGGCCCGGGCCGCCTCGATGGCCGCGTTCAGCGCCAAGAGGTTGGTCTGCCGGGCGATCTCTTCGACGATGGAGATCTTGTCGGAAATCTCCCGCATCGCCTGCACCGTGTTGGCCACCGCCACCCCTCCCGACTTGGCGTTTTCCGAACTGAGGGTGGCGATCTTCTCGGTCTGGCAGGCGTTATCGGCATTCTGACGGATGGTCGAGCTCATCTCCTCCATGGCGGCGGAGGCCTCTTCCGCGGCGGCGGCCTGTTCGGTCGCCCCCTGGCTGAGCTCCTGCGAGCCGGTGGAGATCTGGTGGCTCCCGGCGGCGACGTTCTCCACTGCCCGGCAGAGATCGGAGATGGGGCCGGCAATGCTCCGCTTCAACATGAAAAAGGCCGCCAGGTAGACGACCATGGCGGCCAGCATGAACGCGATCGTCTCGGCCGTGGAGCGGTCGGCGGCACTCCTGAGGGACTGCTCCTCGCTGCTCATCCGCTTGGCGCCGTCGGTGGCAAAATCCTTGGCGGCGTTCTCCAGCTTGTGGATATCGTCCTTGTACTCGTCGATGGCCGTATTCGCCTGCTGAGTAGTGGTGATCTTGTTGAGGTCGATCTGGTCGGATACCTTGCCGAAGCCGGTCACGTAGACGGCCAAGGCGGATTTCATGGTCCGGACCACCTCTTTGTCCTGCGGGGTCTGCACGATCCTCTCGAGGTCCGCAACCCTCGACTGGGCGTGCTCCAGCTGCTCCCGCCACTTCCCGCGGTATTCGTTCACCTTGGCCTTGGCGGCGATGTTGATGAAGGAGTCCTTTTCGAAACGGCGCAGCCCGAGAACATCGGCACGCAGACGCTCGGCGTTCTGGGCGATCTTGGCCTCCAGCCCCAGGGTCCTGGAAGTGGCGCCGGAAAGGGAATGAACCGCCCAGTAGCTGGTGGCGCCGACCAGCAACAGCATCGCAAAGGCGGTAGCAAAGGTTAACTTCAGCTTCTGTCCCAGATTCATATTCGCCCCAATCATGGTTCCTCCACCGGAAGAGAGTCCTTTCCCGGGAAACCGGCACGCTCAGGAAGGTCCCAACCTTATCGGCAAAAGGAGGAAAACATGAAGGAGAAAGCCTGATTCCGTCCCCGCCGTCAGGGGGACCGGCGCGAGGAACGGGCAATTTGACGAGGGAGCCGCACCAGGCGCTATCGCTGGCGGGGCATGATGCTCTTGCTGGCGGGGATTGATGCTCTTTCTGGCGGGCGCGATGCTGTTTCTGACGGGGATGATGCTGTTGTGGCGGGAATGGCGGCTTCCGGCGCTACGACTGGAGCACGCTCTGGACCTTCCTGGTAAACGAGGCTGCGTCGAACGGTTTCTGGATGTAATGGATCCCCTCTTCCAGCACCCCCTGGTGGACGATGACGTTGTGGGTATAGCCGGACATGTACAGGGCACGGAGTCCGGCATGCCCCTCCAAAAGCCGCGTGTAGAGCTCGGGCCCGTTCAGGTCCGGCATCACCACGTCGGTGATCAGCAGGTCCAGCTGGCGCCCTTTGCTTATGTTGAGCGCTTCTTCCGCCGTGCCGGCATCCAGCACCTGGAACCCCTGCCCGGCCAGGAACTCCTGCACCATGGCCCTCACCATCTCGTCGTCCTCCACGAGAAGGATGGTCCGCAGCCCGCCCTCCAAGGAGACCTCCGCTTCGGCCGCCGCCTCCTCGGCAACCGGCTCTGCGTCGACGATGGGGAAGTAGCACTTGAAGGTGGTTCCTTTGCCGGGCTCGCTGTAGACCCAGATGTTCCCGCCATGCTGGCGCACGATGCCGTACACGGTGGCGAGCCCCAAGCCGGTCCCCTTCCCCACCCCCTTGGTGGTGAAGAACGGTTCGAAGATGCGCTGGCGGGTCTCCTGGTCCATCCCGCAGCCGTCGTCGCTGACCGCCACCATGAGGTAGCGGCCGGGGACCACCTCGGTATGCAGGCCGGCGTACTCGTTGTCCAGCAGCACCGGGCCGGTCTCGATGATGATCGTGCCGTGGCCGGCGATGGCATCCTGGGCGTTGACGGCGAGGTTCATGATGACCTGCTCGATCTGGTTGCGGTCGGCACGCACACCGTAGCGCTGAGGCGCCAGGTTGAAACGGAGCTCGACGCTCTCGCGGATGGTGTGGCGCAGGATTCCCTTGAGCCCGCCGATCACCTCGCTCAGGTCCATGACCTTCATCTCCAGCACCTGCTTGCGGCTGAAGCTCAACAGCTGCTTCACGAGCTCCCGGGCCTTCCCCGCAGCCTTCAGGACGTTGGAGAGCATGGCAACGGCCTGGTCGTTACCGGCCAGATCCTTCCTCAGGATCTCGGTATACCCCATGATCGGCGTCAGCAGGTTGTTGAAGTCGTGGGCCACCCCGCCGGTCAGCCGGCCGATCGACTCAAGCTTCTGCGCCTGTACCAGCTGCTCGGTCAGGCGGATCCTTTCGGAGATGTCGAGGAAGGTCACCACCGCCCCGGTGATCCGCTCCCCTTCCCGGACCGGATACGCCCAGTACTCGGCGGGAATCGGGGTGCCGTCGATCCGCCAGAAGAATTCGCGGTCACAGTGATAGCGCTCCCCCTTCCGGAAGGCGTCGAAGATCCCGCAACGCTCCATCTGGTAGGGGGTACCGTCGGGCCTGGTGTGATGCAGCAGGCTGTGCATGTTCTTGCCCAAAAGCTGTTGTTCGCTGCCGTACCCCAGCATGGCGACGCAGGCGGCATTGCAGAAGATGCAATTTCCCTCTACGTCGAGGCCATAGATCGCTTCGGCGGTGGAATCGAGCAGGAGCTTGATGCGGGCCTCCTTCGCCACCACCTCGTTCTTGCTCCGCACCTGCTCGGCGAGCGCACTCTCGAGGGCGGCGGTCCGCTCGGCAACGGTGGTCTCCAGTTGCTCCTTGGTGAAAAGGGTCTGCCGCAACCGGTCGGCCATATCGTTAAAGGCCCGGCCGATCTCCCCGAGCTCGTCCTTGCGGTCGCCGCTGAAGCGGTAGGTGAGGCTCCCCTCCCCTATCTCGCGGATCCCGTAGAGAAAGGGGGTGATCGAGTTGCGGAGAAAGAAGTGGACGTAAAAGAAGCCGATCACCATGGCCACCAGCGCCGCCACGTTGACGGCGATGCCGGTGCGCCAAAAGAGCCGCTGCATCGACTTGGTGACGTGTGAGGCGTCGACCCCGATGGTCAGCGACCCGTCGACCTGGTGGCCGGCGTTGCCGTTGACCTCTCCGAAGGCGGGGCCGCCGGGAGAGCCGCCGACGGCGTGAAGGGGGAAGGCAACCTCGAAGATGTTGTGCGCGTTGCTGTTTATCCAGCGGGCGGCACGGATCTCTCCCTCGGCCGACTTGACTATGATGTAGCAGATTTCCGGGTCGAGCACCGCGGCCTTCAGGTGCTGATCCATCCCCCCGTCCCCGTGCTGGTGACCTTCCAGGGTCTTGGCGAGGTAGCCGCCGAAGAGCTCGATCCGGCGCCTGAGCTCTTCCTGGAGGGAGGTGTACTGCTCTTGCAGGAAATAGCCCGCCAGGATGGTGCCGAGGGAAAACACCACCGCGAGGACGATGAGGTTTATTTTCAGCGCGATGCCTGCACGCATCGATCCCCCTTCACGCGCCCCAGCCCGGGCGCCGGGCTTCCCTGCCCGCACCATGGTGGCGGTCAATCCTCACGAAACGATGAAGTGGAAGGTCCGGGGGCGGCAGTAGTCGAGGGCCTTGCCTTCCACCTCAGTGTACGGATACATGAAGTAATTGGTGGTGGAATAGGGGAACCAGAGCTTGACGTTACCGGCCTCGCGGGGTGCGGGGACTTCGATGGAGAAGGTGACGGTGCCGCGCCGTTCTCCGGCAAGAGCGGTACCGCCGCCGAGAGTCAGGAGGAAAACGATGAGCAGGCAGAGGAGGAGAAAAGATCTCTTTGCGGACGCTATAGCCATGTACCGGCACCTCCCTCCCCTCATCTATGAGGCCCGTATTGTCACTACGGAGGTGCCGCGTGTCGCAGAACATTGATACAGAGAGAAGACACATGCTTTATTAATTCATTTTAAATAACACTGCAGCCCTTTTACCAAGCTTAACATTACTCAAACCACTTGCAAGGTTGATTCGCGTTACAGGCTTCGCGTCAAATGTGACAATGTTAATTATTTTATTATCGTATTCTCGGCACATCTCACCCAACGACGAGACCGGGAGCGGGCGCCGCGGAATAATTCTTCCCGGTTGACAGCGGAAGAATTTTAGTTGTATATAGCAACTATATGAAGACTACCGATCAGAAATACAACCTGCACACCTCCCTCGGGCACCTGGCCTCCCGTTTTTCCCGCGCGGTGGTGAAGCGGCTCAACAGTGAGCTCGTCAAGCACCAGCTGCCGATCACCCCGGAACAGTATCTCCTCTTGGGACAGCTGTGGGATTCCAACGGACTGCCGCAGGGTGCGCTGGCGGAGAAAACCGCCAAGGACAAGACCACCATGGCGCGCCTGGCCGCAGGCCTCGAGGAGCGCGGGCTCATCGTGCGGCTTCCCAGCCCCGGCGACGCCAGGGAGCGCCTTTTGTACCTCACCGATGCGGGCAAGGATCTCATGGACCAGGCCACGGCCCTGGCCAAAGCTATCGTGGAGGAGGCCCAGCAGGGGATCGGCGACGAGGAGCTCGAACGCTGCCGCGACGTCCTGCGCCGCGCCTACGCCAACCTCTTGAAGTGATCGGCCCTTTTTTTCGGCAAATAGTTGTATAGAGCAACTTCTTTGGAGATTTCGACGTGATGAAAACGGAAGCAGCGGTTTTACCCGCTGAAATGAGCAGAGCGCAGCTGACCTTCTTCGTGCTGATCCTCGGGGCCCTGACCGCCTTCAGCGCCATGTCCATCGACATGTACCTCCCCGCCTTCCCGGAAATGGCCCGGGATCTCAACATACCGCTCGCCACGGTGCAGCTCTCGGTCTCCGCCTTTCTCTACGGCTCGGCCTTCGGCCAGCTCTTCTACGGCCCGCTCGCCGACCGCTACGGGCGGCGCGGACCGCTCCTCGCCGGGCTCGCCCTCTACGTGCTCTCCACCATCGGATGCGCCATGGTCCACACCGGCTCCGGCCTTCTTTTCTGGAGGGTGGCGATGGCGGTAGGAGGAGGGGCGGGGATGGTCATCTCGCGGGCGGTGGTGCGCGACCTCTACGACACGACGGAAGCGGCCAGGATGTTCTCCCTGCTCATGCTGATCATGGGGGTCGCGCCGATCCTCGCACCGCTGGGAGGTGGGCAGATCCTGCTCATCACCGGATGGAGGGGGATCTTCGGGTTCCTGTCGCTCTTCGGAATCGTTTCGCTGCTGGCGGCTGCGGTGGGGCTCCCCGAATCGCTCCCGAGGGAGCGCCGGCAGAACCGGAGCCTGGCGGAGATGACGAAGGTGTACGGCCACCTCCTTAAGAACCGGCAGTATCTCCGGTACGCCATCGCCCTCGGGTGCGTGGCCGGGTGCAACTTCGCCTACATCTCGGGTGCGCCGCTTTTGTTCATCGAGCTGCACGGCATTTCCCCGCAGCAGTTCGGGCTCTTCTTCGCGGTCAACGCCTTCGGGCTGATCGGGGGCTCCCAGGCCAACCGGAAGCTATTGCGCAGCCACTCCCCCCAGCGGATCGCGGCGGTGGCCTTTGGCGTCAACGCGGCCGCGGGAGTTCTCCTCACCGCCGCCGTCCTCACCGGGGCCGGGGGATTCCCGCTCCAGGCGGTGCTCATCTTCATCGCCCTCTGCACGACCGGGCTTCTCTACCCCAACATCACCGCGCTCGCCATGGCCCCCTTCGACCGGGCGGCGGGCAGCGCCTCGGCGCTGCTGGGGACCATCCAGTACACCCTCGGGGCCTCCGGCGGAGCGCTGGTCGGCCTCTTCAGTAACGGCACGGCCGTCCCGATGACGGTGACCATGGCACTCTGCGGCGTGATTGGCCTCGGCGCGGTCGTCACCGGGACCAGGGCCCGCCGCCATTAACGCCGATAGGAAAGGGAAGCTTCAGGTGCCGGCGTAGCGCGCGGCGCGGTGGGCGCCGATCAGGGTGGCCATGACGACCGAGCCGACGATGAGCAGCCCCCCCATCAGCGTGTTGGCGGTCGGGGCCTCCCCCAGGACGAGGAAGACCCAGACCGGGTTGAATACCGGCTCGATGAGGGCCAGCAGGTTGGCGGTCACCGCGGAGACCCGCTTGATGCCGTAGGAGAAAAAGAGCGAGGCGAAGCCGATCTGCACCACCCCCAGCACGAGGATGCTTCCGATGGCCCGGGGAGTGAAGACCGGCAGGGGGAAGAAGAGCGCGATGCCGAGGGCGACGGCCGCGGCCACCCCGTGGGAAACGAGGAACGATTGCAGCGGGTCGGCCTCTTTCTGCATCCGGGTGAAGACGAACATGAGCGAAAAGGTGAAGGCGGAGGTAAGCGCCAGCAGGTTCCCCAAAAGCTGTCCCGGGGAGAGCCGGTCCATGAAGAGGACCACCATGCCGGCGATGGTGAAAACCAGCGCCAGAAGCTGTTCCCGGTGCAGCCGCTCCTTGAGGACGGTGACCCCGAAAAGGGCGGTGAAGACCGGGGCGAGGTACTGCAGGAGTATGGCGTTGGCGGCGGTGGTGGTCTTGTTGGCGGCCACGAAGAGGAGCATGGTGACCGCATTGGCGAGGGCGGCCGCCAGAAGCGGCCGGGACCACCGGATGCGGAGCGAGCCGATGCAGGCCCAGATGGTGAAAAAGGCGATCAGGCTCCTCAGTCCGGCGATGAGAAAGGGGTTCCAGTCGAGCACCTTGATGAAAAGGCCGGCGAGGCTCCACAAAAAGGCACAGGCGGCCATCGAAAGGGCCCCCGCCAGAGCGGGGGAAAGGCGAGATTCCATAGTGCGATTCCGGGTCTTCCCTCTCCCTCCGGGTGAGGGGCAGGGATGAGGGTGATGTTCCTGCGTGAAAAAAGGGACTGGCTACGTTGGCGGCCAGTCCCCTGAAGGTAAATGCACGTCGTCCCTGGAGATAAGCGGGATTATTTGCTTTCGTAGCTCTGGAGAAAATCCTGCAGCGACTTTATGTGCTCCCGGTCGTCGTTCATCATCGCCTTGAACATGTTCAGGAACTGGTCGCTCGTGAAATCGAGCGCCTGGGCCGTGTGGAATTCCAGCATGGCGGTCTCCATCCTGATGGCGAACTTCAAGGCGGCGGGAACCGAGGGAGGAGAATTTCTCAGGTTGAGGATGGATTCCTTGAAGAGGGCCACGGCGCGGTCCGCCTTCTCCTGGCTGACCGAGGAACCGAGCACCATGTTGGAGGCGAGCCTGAGGCAGAGGTCGAACTGCAGCTGGTGGTTGTCCTCCTCGCGCGCGGTCTTGAGCCACAAGGCGTGGGCCGCGTCGTCGTTCTTATGGACCTTGGCCAGGGTGCGGTAGAGCTCACCCGCCAGGGCTTCGAGATCGGAGCAGGTTTGCAGCAGTTTCCGTAGTGAGTTCTGGTCCTTGACCGCCATGTTCCCGCCTTCGCCCGACGACTTTGCCATCCGTTCGGGCGAATCTATCCCAGCGATGCCTATTTGTCAAACAGAGGAATACCCCTGCCAACCTACGATTATCACTGAGACCGCAGTCCCCTCTCCCCCTTCCCCTCCCTCGCTCGACGAAGCCTATGACCGGAAGGAGCGGCCAACGTTTCCGGTCCCCCTTCCCACTTAAGCATCAAAAATACCCTCGCCCCATCCCCTTACTTTATATGCTCGCCCGTTACAGCCGGGCCCAAGGCACTTTCAACTATCCCCACGCCCCTTCCAGCCTGGCCCAAGCCTCTTTTAACGCCCCCCTCGCCCCTTCTAGCGTAGCCTAAGCCTCTTTCAACTTCGCACCCGCCCCTTCCAGCGTGGCCGAAGACCGGGTGAGGGGGATTCTATCGCCCCCCTTCCCCGTTCGCCACCATCAACCGCCGGTTCGGCAGCCCATCGAGGAGGTCCTGGGGGCTGGAGACGCCGAACTCTTCGAAGAGGTAATCGAGGAAGGTGTTGTGGATTGCCGAGAACCTGCGGCGGCCGAGGATCAAGGTACGTGGCCGGACATGGTCGAAGCCGCGGACCCGGTGAGCCCGCAGTATCCCAGCCTCCACTTCGGAGGCGAAGAGTGCCGACGACCCGAAGGTCACCCCTTTCCCCGCCAGCACCTCCCTGCGGATGAAGGAGAGGTCGTCGAAGTAGACCACGCTGGCGAAATCGCGGCAGCTGCGGTTGAGGGAGGTGAGGTTCTTGTCGATGAAGCGCTTCGCGCACCCTTGCTCGGTCTTCAGGAACAGGCGCTGGCCCAGCAGCATGTCGAGGGTGTTTTCTCCCGCCGGGATTTGCAGGGAGGGAGCGCTGATGAAGAGCACCTCGTCGTGGGGGAGCGGCCAGATGAGCCGGTTGCTGAATTCCACCTCGTCGCAGTGCTCGATAAGGGCCAGATCGAACCGCTCGCTGTCGATGCCCACCAAAGCCTCCTCCGGCATGGCGAAGACGCAGTGGAGATCGACGGTGGCGGCGTGGTCCGAGATGAAGGACTCCAGCACCCTGGCGAGACGGTCCACGCCGAGGGAAGGGGTCGAGCAGAAGGAGATGGCCCGCCTGACCTCGGGGGCTCCCAGCCCCAGGAGGAACTCCTGCTCCAGGTCGAGGATCTTGCGCCCCTTGTCGAGCAGGAGGAGCCCGGCGTCGGTGGGAACCAGGGTGGGTCCGTTACGGTCGAGGAGCGGGGTTCCGATGCTGTCTTCGAGCTGCTTGATGCGCCGGGAGACCGCCGACTGAGTCACGAAGAGAGCCGCGGAAGCCTTGGTGATGCTCCCCAGCGAGACAACCTTCACGAAGGTCTTGAGGAGGGTGAGATCCATACGGGGCACTCCGAACTGGTGATGCGGAAAACGCATGTATTACATGAGAATAATTCACTCATGCTTATGACAATTTTTTTGTAAGATTGCAATAATAATTTAGACTGATAAAGGAATGATTATGAGTCAGTGCTCACCATTTATACACAATGGATCGGGGCGCCTTTCTCAGAGGGAGGTGGCTTAGCAAGAAACGAAGAGCCGGTAATTCAATTTACGATTAACGTTATTTAACCAAAGGAGGGTTTATGTCAGAGAAACTGATTCTCAAGGGCAGATCGGCACTGGCCGGCCTGCTCGCGACGGTTGCAGTCCTGTTCATGGTCAGCGCCGGGTGCGGAACCAAGGGGTACGATGCACCCAGCCGGCCGGTATCCGCCACCGCGCAGACGGCCAACGCCCTCGTCGAAGCGGCCACTCTTCAGCAGTGGGCCTCCCAGGGGCTGGTCAACAGCCAGGATCCCAACACGCTCGACAAGGTGGTGGTCCTCGAAGTCACCACGCCGGCGGCCTATGCCACCGCCCACATCCCCGGCGCGCTGCTGCTCGATTCCACCAACAACGTGGATCTGACCCAGACCCGGCTGGAGGGGGTTGCCGCCATCTCCACCCAGGTTCCCGACGGCACCACCATGGACAACATCATCCAGCGCTCGGGGATCGACAACCGCACCACCATCGTCTTCTCGGTCAGCAAGGGAGGTAACTTCCTCAACATGACCCGCGCCTACTTCACCTTCCGCTACTGGGGCTTCCCGAAAGAGCGCCTGAAGGTGGTCAACGGCGGCGACAACGCCTGGGAGGACGCGGGGCTCACCCTGGCGACCGACGCCACCACGGTTGCCCCCTCCACCTACAGCGTGCGTAACACCGGCCTCAAGGCCTCCTTGCGGCTCGCCATCGGCGACATGATCAAGGCCGTGGACGATCTCAACAAGGGGACCGTGACCGCCAGCGACCTCGCCATCATCGATGCGCGCGGCGGCACCATCACCGCCAACGTCGCCAACGCCATCGTCGACGACTACAACCGTTACGCCGACTTTCCCGGCGGAGTCACCACCAAGACCCGCATGTTCCCCGCCGCAGCTGACCTGGTGACCCGCCTGGAGGCCAAGGGGATCACCGCCGCCCGTTCCAACAACATCGTGTACTGCGCCTCGGGGATGCGCGCCTCGGTCATCTTCTTCGTCCTGGACGGCGTGACCGCCTGGCCGGCCAAGCTCTACGACGGCTCCTGGAACCAGTGGTCCGCCTACGTCTACAACAGCACCACCCCCGCCAACAACCTCCCCACCGGGAGCATCTGGCGGGTCGATGCGGTCACTCCGGGCACCACCGCGCTGCGCACCACCGGGACCATCACCCCGGCCGCCATGGCGCTCGACCCGGTTTCCCACGCCCTCTTCTCCGCCGTCACCGATCCGCGAGCCGACCAGATCCTGCTTCAGGACTCCCAGTACGTCACCACCGGGGCTACCTCCGGCACCGGCACCAGCACCGGCACCAGCGGCGGATCCGGCACCGGGAGCGCCGGGGGCTGCTGACCCACGCCCGCGAAGCGCCAGTGACCAATCGATTTCCTCTACGACAAGGAGTTCCAAACTATGATCATGTCAACTAAATCGGCAGGGGTTGCAGGGTTGACCATCGGCTTCCTGATGCTGGCTGGTACGGCCTTCGCCGGGCCCCAGATGACCTTCGGTCCCGACGACAAGGGTTCGCTGCAGATCGACTACAAGGGGCAGTTCCAGATGACGGTGCGCGACACCGGATCGGGGGACAACAACGACGACACCACCACCAACTTCAACTTCCGCCGTAACCGGCTCGCCCTGATGGGGAACTGGGGCGACCACTTCGGCCTCTACGTCCAGACCGAGTACACCGAGGACCAGAACGTCACCGCCATCGACGTGGCAAGCCAGAACCAGGGGACCCAGTTCCAGCTTCTGGACGCGGTGATGCGTTTCGACCTCAACGACAGCTTCAAGGTCTACGCCGGGAAGTTCAAGTACAACCTCTCCCGCGAGAACCTGGAGGCATGCGAGATGCCGCTCACGCTCGACCGCTCGCTCTTCATCCGCCCCTCCTTCGTCACCACCCGCGACATGGGGGTGGCGGTCTGGGGTAACCTCTTCAACGACATCTTCCAGTACCGGGCCGACGTCATGGAGGGACGCAAGGCGGTCTCCGGCGACACCGCTCCGAGCTCCAACTTCCGCTACTCCTTCCGCGGCCACCTCACCTTCCTCGACCCCGAGAACGCGTACGGCTACAAAGGTACCTACCTCGGCCAGAAGAAGGTGCTGACCGTCGGCGGCGCCTACCAGTTCGAACCGGACGTGGCCTACGGCGACACCGTCAACCGCACCGACAAGAAGGACTACCAGGCCTGGACCTTCGACGGCTACTTCGAGTATCCCTTCGAGGGAGTTGGCACCGTTACCGCCTCCGCGGCCTACGAGCGGGTCGATCTGGACGATCCCCAGTTGGGTGCGAGCCCCGACCTGGGGGCGCTCGGCCTCAACGGCCAGAAAAACGGCTGGTACGTGAAGGGTGGCTACATGCTCCCCTCCCTGCCGCTGCAGTTCTTCGGCCGGTATGAGAAGTGGCGTTTCGCCGAGCTCAACAACATCTTCAACCAGAAGATCGACTGGTTCGGCCTGGGGGCCAACTACTACATCCGCGGCCAGAACCTCAAGGTCACCTTCGAGTACAGCCACACCGACTTCGACCACGAAGGAACCTTCACCGGGCTCCAGGGGGGCAATCTGCGCAGCAAGGACTTCAACACCTTCGTGACCCAGCTGCAGCTGGTATTCTAAAGATACCGGCACCATCGCTCGACATGGCCGACGGCACCCGCCGTCGGCCATTTTTGCGTGTGCAGGCTGGCGGGCGCCGCTCCCCGGAGCGGGATATTCAAAAAATGCAATAAAGTCTTGGTTAATGACACGAGTTTCACTATAGTGGCGCAGACGGCGATTAAACCCGGTAACTGCCGGGGTGGCGGTTCCTGGTGAAAAGGGTGCCGCCCTCACCGCTAACTTTCCCCTTTCGAACCCGGCATCAGATGAACAGTGACCGCATGACAAGGATTCCCCTCCCGATCCCCCTCGACCTGATCCTCACGGCCGCGCTGGGCCTGATCTTCTTGGCTACCCTCGTGCTCTCGGGCTGCACCGCTTCCGGCGGCGGGGCTTCCGGATGCGAGTCGTGCCACGCCGGACTGGAAAAGGCATCGGCAAGCCACTCCGGCTGTGTCTCCTGCCACGGCGGCGATCCCACGGCGGCCACCAAGGAGGCCGCGCACCGCACCATGTTCGGCCCGGGGAACCCGTCCGCGCCGGAACATTGGGAGAGAAGCTGCGGCACCTGCCACCGCTACCAGGTGGGGCGCGTATCCTCCAATCTCATGTACACGGCGAGCGGGATGATCAGGAACATCGGGCTCACCTGGGAAGGGCCCTCCACCCCCTACGGCAGCCGCAAAGCCAAGCTCTTCGACGCGGAGGGGCATCCCTTGGACCTCAAACCGGTGGCGGAGCTCGACCACATCTCGGGCGACCTCTACCGGAAGTTCTGCTCCCGGTGCCACGTCGCCTACCCGGCCTCCGGCGTCTACGGCGCCAGCCACGCGTCCGGCTGCGCGGCCTGCCATTTCCCCTACAACGACGCCGGAATCTATCAGGGAAACGATCCTTCCTTGCGGGGAAAAACCCATTCCGCCAGCCACACCATGGAACGCCTCCCCGGCACCGAAGTCTGCACCCGCTGCCACAACCGCAGCGGCCGGATCGCCCTCTCCTTCCAGGGACTCTACGACGGCAACAACTCGTTCGTTCCCACCAGCCACGGCGATCCCGGTCCGATACTGATGAGCGGCGTCCGCAACGCGGTCCATATCGCCCCCGACGTCCACGCCGCCGCCGGGATGGAGTGCATCGACTGCCATACCTCCCGCGACGTGATGGGGGACGGCTACGCCTACCGCAACATGAACCTCCAGACCGAGATCGCCTGCGAGGACTGCCACGGCGGTACCCGCCCCCCCCGCTACCGGGAGATCCTGCGCGAGAACGAGGAGCCCCTGCGCGAGTCCAAGGGGTACCGGATCCCGATGCGGCAGGGAATGAAGATGATGCTGACCGCCAAGGGGCGGAGCTACTCGAACGCCTTCTACGCAGACGGCACGGTCTACGTGCTCGGCAAGCGAAGCGGCAAGCTGTTCCGGAGCAAGGTCATCACCGGCACCGCCGAGCACACCGTCTCCGGCCACGCCCGGATGGAGTGCTACGCCTGCCACTCCCGCACGGCGGTCCAGTGCTACGGCTGCCACACGAAGTACGACAAAAGCGAGTCCGGCATGGACTTCATCAAGGGGAGGCGGACCCCGGGGAGTTTCAGCGAGACCGAGGACTACCGGATGCTCTACCCGTTCCCCCTGGCGCTGAACCAGCGGGGGAGGATCTCCCCGGTCACCCCAGGCTGCCAGACCTTCGTCACTGTGGTCGATCCCGACGGCGAAGTGGCCAAGAGCGAGTACGTGGCGCGTTTCAAGGGGAAGCACCAGCTCCGCTTCGCCCCCTTCTATTCGCACAATACCGGCAAGAAGGCGGTGGCCTGCGCCGAGTGCCACGGCAACCCCGCGTTTCTTGGGTTCGGGCAGCACGTGGTATCGGGGCGCAACATCGAGGCGACCCTGATTTGCGAGCGTTCGGACGAGAAGCCGCTGGACGGTTTCCTCACCATGCGAAACGGCATGGTCCGGGCCTACTCGGCGATCACCCGCGAGCATTCCCGTCCCCTCGACACGGCCGAGGTGCGGCGGACCCTGGCGGTCAACAGCTGCCTCATCTGTCACGAAAAGGCAGCCGACCCGATCTACCGGAAGAAACTCGACTACCGCGCCCTCGACGACCCGCTCCACCGCCGTCTGCTGGCGCGGCCGTGAAGGGACGGGATAAAAATGGGCGGGGATGGGAGGGAAGCGGCGTGAAGGGGGAACTCATGAGGCAGGCGAAGGGAATCGGCTTTCTGGTACTGGGGTCTTGGCTGGTGGCGACGCCGGTGTCGGCCGACACCATGGTCATCACCTATCGTTCGGGGAAGGTGCAGAAGGTGGTACTGGATGACTCCAGCGCGGAGGTGAGCAGCATCGGCTACCAAGGCGAGCCCCCGGCGGCCGCCGCCCCGAAGACGCCGCCCGCTCCCGCCCAAAGTGAATCGCCGGTTCCGGCCGGGGAAACCGCTGCGAAACGGGCGCCCGGAAAGGAGAAGCCATCCTTCACCATCCGGTGGGCGCCCCCGAGGGAATAACCGGACGGCCGCTCTTTCCTCCTTTCACGGTAAACCTTCGGCGGCCGACGCTCCCGGTGCCGCGGCACCGGCACGGCGGTGGCGTCAGCCAGTGGATCCACGAGAGCCTCTGTGGTTCAGGGAGAACGGAAGGCGGCCCGAGAGGAAGTGATGGCGATAACACGCGGAATTCTGGTAAACTCGCGCGCATGACAAAGTATCCTCGTATCGGCTTTCTTACCCTGCTGCTCTCCTTCCTGGTAGCGGCTCCGTCACAGGCGGCTCCCCCACCGACCTCGCCTCCCCCGGCGGTGGACCGGGTGGTCGTCCTCAAGGGGGCCAAGGTGATGGAGTTGCTCAAGAACGGCCAAGTCATCCGCTCGTACCGGGTCGCCCTGGGGAGAAATACGGCGGGACCGAAGCGCAAAGCGGGGGACTGCCGCACGCCCGAGGGGATCTACCTCATCGACCGGCGCAACGGCAAAAGTGCCTTCCACAAGTCGCTCCACATCTCCTACCCCAACAACGCCGACGCCGCCACCGCCCGCAACGAAGGGCACTCGCCCGGCGGCAACATCGCCATCCACGGCCTTCCCAAGGGATTCGACGACCTGGAGGACATTCACTACCGGAAGAACTGGACCAAGGGGTGCATTGCGGTGAACAACCGCGAGATCGACGAGATCTGGAAACTGGTCCCCGACGGCACCCCGGTGGAGATCAGGCCCTGATGCGGCTTACCGGGTGACGTCGGTGACCACCCCCGACCGGGCGGCCAGCGCCTGCTTCAACTTCTCCTGGTCGACCATCGCGGTCACCCCCTTTTTCTCCAGCAGGGAGCGCACCTCCCGCTCGAGGTCTCTCCCCGGTGCCTGGCGCACATCCTCATGCACCTCCACCAGCACGCGGCCTCCGGAGAAAGCCACCTTGACCGGCTGGTCAACGATGGTGACCCGCGTCCCCACGGGGACCCGCCGGAAGAGCGCGGTGATGTCCTCGGGATAGAGATGCATGCAGCCGTGACTCACCCGCATCCCGATCCCGTAAGGACGGTCGGTGCCGTGGATCAGCACGGTCCCGATGGAAAGGCGGAGGGCATGGCTTCCCAGCGGGTTATCCGGCCCTGGCGGCACCACAGCAGGCAGCTCCGGCTTCTGGGCCCGGATCGAGGCCGGGACGTGCCAGGCAGGTTTTTCGATCTTTTCGATGATACTGTAGGTGCCGAGCGGGGTATCCCACCCCTCGTCCCCGATCCCGATGGGAAAGGTCGTCACGCTCTTCCCCCGGTGCCCGGGGAAAAGGTAGAGGCGCATGTCGGCAAGGTTCACCACGATACCCTGTTCGGCCGGCGTCTCCGGCAGAATCCACCTGGTCGGCAGGGTTATTTTGGTTCCCGGGTCGGGGACGAAGGGATCGACCCCGGGGTTGGCCGAGGTGATCTCGTTGTAGCCCAGGTCGTGGGCCCGGGCGATCTCCAAAAGAGAGTCGTCCTCACCGGCCGCCAGCGACTTGAGCTCCCCGCCGACCCCGCCGTGAAACGCGACCTCGGCCGCAAGGGCCCGGGAGCCGCTCCCCATACCGGCGAGAAGAAGGAGCATGAGCGCGCCGCCGCGCCACCCGGCCCTTCGAAAGTAGTTCCTGGTCATACTGCTCCTGTACTATCATGAAGATAAGGTAGACTATCCCTTAACAATGTACCTCAGCAAGCACCGCGTGCGAGTTTTTTTCTCCGAACCAGCCGCCCAAGCGCCCCCATGACCAGACCAGCAGAAGAAAACGTCCACCACGGCCTCTACCGCAATCCGCTCCTGTGGGTGGGGCTCGTCGTCGCCGGCGTGGCCGGAAACCGTTATCCCTTCACGTTTTTCCTGGACATCCATTTCCTGTTCGGCTCGATCTTCTCCCTGCTGGCACTCCAGTTCTTCGGCCTCAGGCGCGGGATGGCCGCCGGTGCGGTGATCGCCGGAAGCGCCTGGCTCTTCCAGGGCACCCCCTACCCCGCACTGATCATGGCGGCCGAGGTGGCCGCGGTGGGGTTCC
This sequence comes from Geomonas sp. Red32, assembly GCF_023652955.1. GTDB lineage: Bacteria > Desulfobacterota > Desulfuromonadia > Geobacterales > Geobacteraceae > Geomonas. The sequence continues at coordinate 429,600 of NZ_JAKLOY010000004.1, forward strand.
TCGTGTTGCGCCGTAACATGGCCATGGTGGTGGCCGACACCTGCTACTGGCTCTTCGCCGGGATACCGGCCACCTACCTCTGTTACCACCTGGCACTCGCGCTCCCCTACGGGAGCACCACCATAACGATGGCGAAGCTGACGGTGAACGGCATCACCAACGCCCTGGTGGCGCGGATGCTGTACATGGCCGCCGCCGTCTACTCCCGGAGGATCACCCTTTCCTACCGGGAGATCATGCACAACCTCTTCTCGTTCTTCGTGCTCTTCCCAAGCCTCGTGGTCCTCGCCTTCACGAGCAGGGCCGACTTCCGGGACACCGAGCGCGCCATCCGGACCTCTTTGGACCAGGACAGCCAGCGTATCGACCGGCTGATGGAAAGCTGGGCGCTCAGCCGCAAGCAGAACCTGGTCGTGCTGGCGGACACCATCGCCAAGGCATCTCCGTCGGAGATCCGCCCCTACCTGGCCCTCGCCACCCGCGCGGAGCTCGACTTCCGGCAGATCGCCCTCATGGACCGCTCGGGAGAGGTGGTCGCCTTCTACCCGCCCCCCGGGCCCGGAGGCTCCCCAAACGTCGGGCTCTACCTCGCCGACCGCCACTACGTCCCCCGTCTCCGGCAGACCCTGGCCCCCATGCTCTCCGATGTCTCCTTCCTCTGGGACACGCCTCCCCGCCCGCGGGTCGCCATGCTCGCTCCGGTGGTCAAGCGGGGGGAATTCGCCGGGTACCTGTGCGGGGTCATCTCCCTCGAGCGGACACGGACACTCCTCGACAAGTTCACCGAGCACACCGGAAAGCTCTACACGCTCACCGACAAGCACGGCAGGGTGATCATGACCAACCGGCCGGTGGACGAAAGCGGAAGCGGTTCTCCCCCGGAGGGGACCGGCCGCCAGGGGCTGCCGTCGGCGCTCACCGCCGCGGCCACCGGCGGCAAGACGGCAGGGGCACCGGCGTACCTGTCCGAAATCGTGGTGGGGGACCTGGGCGAGTGGAAGCTGACCCTCGAGCAGCCCGCCGCCCCCTTCCAGAAGGCGCTCTACGCGAGCTACCTGGAAAAGCTCACCCTTTTATTGGTGGTCCTCCTCGCTTCCCTCGGGCTGGCCGAACTGCTGAGCCGCCGGATGATGCTCAGCCTGGAAACGCTCTTGCAGGTCACCCGCGCCCTCCCCGCCCGGCTTGCCTCCGGAGCCACCGTGCAGTGGCCGGAGACCAGCGTGTCGGAAGGGGCCTACCTGATGACCAACTTCAGGGAGATGGCCGATTCCCTCCAGGACCAGTTCTGCCGCATCCAGGCGGCCAAGGAGGCCGCCGCCCGGCAGACGGAGCTGATCAAGGAGAGCGAGGAGAAGTACCGCCTGCTCTTCGACAGCGCCAACGACGCCATGTTCATCTCCGAAATCGACGGCCGCATCCTCCAGGCCAATCCGCGGGCAATCGAGCGCCTCGGCTACTCCGGCGAGGAACTGGCGGAGCTCTCCACCTGCCAGATCGAGGGTGACGGGGATCTCCGGCAGCGGGAGGAGCGCCTGGCGGCCATACGGCGGCAGACCGCGCTCACCTACGAGACCCTGCACCGGCCCAAGGAGGGCACTCCCGTCCCGGTGGAGGTGAGCGCCCGGCTCATCCAGTGGGGGGACCGTCCGGTCATCCTGAGCATCTGCCGGGACATCACCGAGCGCAAGCAGGCCTACCAGGCACGGGTCATCGCCATGCGCGACCTGATCAGCGCCATCGCGCACCAGTGGCGCCAGCCGCTCGCCACCCTGGGGATGATCGTGCAGCGCACCCACGCCCTCGGGACCCGGGGAGAGCTCCCCCCCGGTCATCTCGACGAGTTCAAGGCCAACGCCATGCGCCAGGTCCGCTACATGTCCGATACCATCGAGGAGTTCCGCAACTTCTACCGCCCCGACAAGGAGCGGCAGGAGTTCTCCGCCGTCGGCTGCATAAATGAAGCGCTCCAGCTGCTCGAGGCCCAGCTCAACCACCACGCCATCGCCGTGCAACTGGAAGGGGGGGAGGCCGCCGGGCTCCGGCTGCAGGGAGGGCCAAGCGAGTTCAAGCAGGTCATCCTCAACCTTTTGGCCAACGCGCGCGACGCGATCCTCGAGAACCGCGAGAAGAACGGGATGGCCTGCGAGGGGAGGATCGTCATCTGCCTGACCGCCCCCCAGCCCGGCCGCCTCGCCATCGAGGTGATCGACAACGGCTGCGGCATCGGCAAGGAGGTCGAGCCCCGCCTCTTCACTCCCCACTTCACCACCAAGAGCGAGCGGGGAGGAACCGGCATCGGCCTGTACCTCTCCAGGATGATCATCGAAGAGAGCATGGGGGGGAGCCTGACCCTCGTGCCGGGGGGGACCGGTGCGACCTTCCGCATCGAGCTCCCGACAGGAAAGGAATCATGAACGACTTGAAGAAGCTGACCGTATTGCTGGTGGAGGACGAAGCCGATCTCCGCAGGGAAACCGGGGCGTTCCTCGCCCTGTACTGCCACCGGGTGCTGGAGGCGGCCAACGGCGCCGACGCCCTGGCCGTTTTTGCCGCCCAGGAGCCCGACCTCGTGATAAGCGACATCCGGATGCCGGTCATGGACGGCCTGGAGCTCGCGGCCAGGCTCAAGGAGAGCTCGCCCGCCACCCCGGTGGTCCTGTGCACCGCCTTCACCGAGACCGGCTACCTGATAAAGGCCATCGAGCTCGGGGTAAGCGGCTTCGTCCGGAAACCGGCCGACGGCGACGAGCTGGTCGCTACCATCGCCCGGGTAGCCCTCCCGGTGCTTCAGCGCCGCCAGATCGAGGGACTCTCCAGCGAACTGAGCGCGAACCTGTGGGAAAGCCTCGGCGGGGCCCCGTTGCATCGCCCGCTGGCCGAGCAGGTGGCCCGGGTGGCGCGCAGCTCCTACAACGTCCTTCTCCAGGGAGAAACCGGCTCCGGCAAGTCCCGCCTCGCCTCGATGATCCACGCCCTGAGCCCGCGCCGGTCCGCACCGCTCATCACCGTGCAGATGGGCGCCCTCCCGGTCACCCTGGTGGAGAGCGAGCTCTTCGGCCACGTCAAGGGAGCCTTCACCGGCGCCGACCGCAACCGGACCGGTTTGGCGGAGCGCGCCGACGGAGGAACGCTCTTCCTGGACGACATCGAGTCCGCCCCTCCCGAACTGCAGGCGAAGCTGCTCCGCTTCGTCGAGGAGAAGCGTTTCACCCCGGTGGGGGGGAGCGAAGAGAAACGGGCGGACGTCCGGGTCATCGCGGCGAGCAATCGCAACCTGAAGAAGGAGGCGGCCGAGGGGAGGTTCCGGGAGGATCTCTACTTCCGGCTGGCCGACACCGTGCTGGCGCTCCCGCCGCTGCGCTCCACCCCGGAGGCGATCCTCCCGCTCGCGCTCCGCTTCCTCAGTGAGAGCTGCGAAGAGCTGGGGGTCCCGGTCCCGCTGATCGACGACGAGGCCGTAGCTCTCCTCGCCTCCCTCCCCTGGCCGGGAAACATCCGGCAGTTGAAGAGCGTGATCCGGCGGGTCGCCCTGGAGACCGGCGGGGTGATCCGCGCGGCCGACGTCGCGGCGCTCTCCGGCGCACCGGAGTCCTCCCCCGTCCTCCCCCCCACCGAGCCCCTCCTCCCCCCTCCCTTCCCTTGCAGCATGGAGACCGTGGAGCGCTGGTTACTGGAGCAGGCCCTTCGCCACTGCGGCGGCAAGAGGATGAAGACCGCGGCCATGCTCGGGATGAACTACTACACCTTCCGCCGCAAGCTCGAAAAGTACGGCCTGGGCGGCAGCGACGACTGAGGGGGCGGCCCCGCCCCCGCTCCACTTGGACCCGGTAGCTGACGCAGGAGCCCCGCCCGGGCGATCTATCTCAGCGGCGGTTTAAGCTATTCATTTTCGCTATCCATTTTGGATACCACTATCTCCACCGCCCACCCTCCCTTCCCGCCCCTCAATCGCCTAACCGCCCGCAATCGCAACCATTTCAATTCCGGCACGCTAGATGCTAACCTGAGAGCATAGTTAAGAGCTCCGGGTTGCCAAACGGCTTCCGTTATACCCTCGTCCCTTCAGGGGAGAGGGTGGCGGAAGGCCGGGTGAGGGAGCATGTTCGTCTTTGGAATCATTGGCAGTCAAACCGGCATCCGGCCCAAGGGGCGGATGCCCACAAGGAGGAAGGTTATGAAAACGATGACGCTGGTGGGGATGGGGTTGGTGACTTCGGCACTGTTGATGTCGGGATGCGCGACGGAAAGTTTCGTCCATGGACAGACGGACCCGTTGGGCGACCGGATGGGGAAACTGGAGGCACGGGTAGGGACGCTGGAAACCAAACTTGCCGCCACCGAAGCGAAGCTCAACCAGGTGGAAGCCGCAGACAAGGGGGACCGCGCCGGGATCCAGGATGCCAAGGATACCGCGAACCGTGCCCTGGAAATGGCGAAGAGCGCCGAGGCTGAAGCAAGGGATGCCCGCGGCGACGCCCACAAGGGAGCGGTAGCCGCCGAAACCGCCGACAAGGCCGCCAAAGAAGCCGAAAAAGCCGCCAAGAAGGCCGAGAAGATCTTCCGCCTCGAACAGAAGAAGTAACCGCAGGCCGGGGGAGCGAACGCTACCCCGGCAGCCGTGAAACAAGGAGAACGCCATGAAGAAGGTATTCCCCATTCTGCTGATCGTTGCGGTTATGGCCCTGGCCGGCTGCACGAGCCTTCCGCACCGCATCGATCTCATGTACATCCCGAGCGGGCCCGTCAAGGGGGGAAGCGGCCAGATCTACCTCGCCGCTCCCAAAGGGGCCACCGCTCTCCCGGGAGAACAGCTGCGCTGGGTGGTGGGTGAGATCAAGGATTCCGACGGCCGGGTGACCGACGACATAACCTCGCCGCTCGCCCCCCGCGACCAGATCACCGACGCCCTCACCCAGGAACTCGAGAAGGCGGGCTACCAAGTCCTCAAGGGGGAAGCCCCGCCGGAAATAGTCTCCGGCCCCTACCTGCGGCTGAGCGACGTGAAGATCGACCTCACCGAGAGCCCCTCCTGGTTCAAGGTCACCTCGTCGGCCTTGGTCTCGGCCAAGCTGGAGATCTGGCGTTCCGGCACGCTCGTCAAAACCGAGCGGTATGACGCTTCGTTCGAGGAGAGCTACGCGCGGACCCAGCCCGAGGAGTTGCAGGTCCTGCTGCAGAAGGCGCTGGAAGGCGTTACCGAAAAGGCGATCCCTGATGTGATCAGGAACCTCGGTTCGCAATAAGGAGAAGGTCCATGAAATTCACCAGGTACCTTACCACGGCCGTGGCCGCGGCGGCGCTCTTGATCGGCTCCGCCACGGTGACCCTGGCCGCCCTGCCGTTGGGGGAGGCGGATCACGGCGCCCCCAACTTCGCGAAGCTCGCCGAGGTACTGACCCCGGCGGTGGTCAACATCAGCACGCGGAAAAACGTCAAGCCTCAGCTCCCCAGCGGCGAACAGCAGTCACCGTCGGGAAACCCCTTCGAGGAGTTCTTCAAGCACTTCTACGGCGACATTCCGCAGCACCGGCATGCCGAGACCAGTCTCGGCTCCGGCGTCATCATCAGCAGTGACGGGGAAATTGTCACCAACTACCACGTGGTCGCCGATGCCGACGAGATCACCGTGCGGCTTTCCGACCATCGCCACTACAAGGCGAAGGTACTGGGGAGCGACGACAAGCTCGACGTAGCAGTCCTGAAGATCGACGCCAAGGGGAACCTCCACCCGGCACCGCTGGGGGACAGCGACCTGATCCGGGTGGGTGACTGGGTGATGGCGATCGGCAACCCCTTCGGCCTGGAACGGACGGTCACCGCCGGGATCATCAGCGCCAAGGGGCGGGTGATCGGCTCCGGCCCCTACGACGACTTCCTGCAGACCGATGCCTCCATCAACCCCGGCAACTCCGGGGGCCCCCTCATCAACGGCCGCGGCGAAGTGATCGGTATCAACACCGCCATCATCGCCTCCGGCCAGGGGATCGGCTTCGCCATCCCGATCGACATGGTGAAGTCGGTGCTCCCGCAACTGAAGGAAGGGAAAGAGATCACCCGCGGCTATCTCGGGGTGAGCGTCCAGACGGTGACCGAGGAGCTCGCGAGCTCGTTCGGGCTCGAGGAGCCGACCGGTGCGCTGGTGGCTGAGGTCAGTGCCGGTGGGCCGGCGGACAAGGCCGGGGTCAAGGCGGGCGACGTCATCCTCACGTTCGACGGCAAGACCGTCCACGACATGACCGAGCTTCCCCGCATGGTGGCGGGAACCGCGGTGGGAAAAACCGTCCACCTCACGCTGTTGCGGGACGGGAAGAAGATCGACAAGACCGCCGTCGTCGCCCGGCTCCCCGAGGAGCGGAAGGCCACTTCCGCGGCGGCGGACCAAAGCGCCGCGGGACTCTCGGTGGAGGATCTGACCCCCGAGTATGCGCAAAGCGCGGGGATCGCCTTCCAGCCCGCGGTGGTGGTGACCGCAGTTGCCCCGGACAGTGCCGCCGAGGCGGCGGGGATCAAGGTCAACGACCTGATCCGCCAGGTAAACGGTGTGAACGTGACGACCAAGGCCGCGTACGGCCACGCCTTGGAGCGGGTTGCCAAGGGAGCGTCCGTGAGGCTCCTGCTGAAGCGGGGGGAAACCTTCCTCTTCGTTGCCTTCACCCTTCCCTAGGCCCCTTCGCTGGGACGAGGTGACAGTATGAAACTCATAACAACAACACGCCTGATCTCCCGCGGCGCCATGGTGCTCCTGGTGGCGGGCGCAACGCTGCTTGGAGGGTGCAAGAAGGACAAGCCCGCCGCCCTGCTCGCCTTCCCCCGCTCCTTCTCCGAGCTCGCGGAGAAGGTGCAGCCGGCGGTGGTTAACATCAGGAGCACCAGCACGGTCACCGTGCCGGGCGATCCCTTCCTGCACTTCTTCGGCCGCGACGGCAGCGCCCCCGGTCAGGACGACTTCTTCGGCAACTTCTTCCACGACGTCCCGGACCGGGCGGTCAAGCAGCAAAGCCTCGGCTCGGGGTTCATCATCGACCGTAACGGCTACATCATCACCAACAATCACGTGGTCGACAAGGCGGACGAGATAAAGGTGAAGCTCTCCGACGGCAGGGAATTCACCGCCAAGGTGGTGGGAAGGGACTCCAAGACCGACCTGGCGCTCATCAAGATATCCTCCACGTTCCGAGAGCTCCCGGTGCTCCCGTTGGGAGACTCCGACAAGATGCGGGTGGGGGACTGGGTGCTGGCGGTCGGCAACCCCTTCGGCCTCGAACACACGGTGACCCAGGGGATCATCAGTGCGACCGGCAGGGTGATCGGCTCGGGCCCCTACGACAACTTCCTGCAGACCGACGCCCCCATCAACCCGGGGAACAGCGGCGGACCGCTCATCAACATGCAGGGTGAGGTGATCGGCATCAACACCGCCATCATCCAGGGGGGACAGGGGATCGGGTTCGCCATCCCAAGTAACCTCGCGAAGTCGGTCAGCAGCCAGATCAGGGAGAAAGGGAAGGTGACCCGCGGCTGGCTCGGAGTCTCCATCCAGACGGTGACGCCGGAACTGGCGCAGTCGCTCGGGCTCAAGGAACCCAAGGGGGCCCTGGTCTCGTCGGTGATGACCAACAGTCCGGCAAGTGCTGCCGGGATTCACGCCGGGGACGTGGTGATCTCCTGCTACGGTCACGCCGTGGCGAACGCCAACGATCTCCCGAGGATCGTGGCCGAGGCCCCGGTCGGCAAGGAGATTGCCATCACCGTGATCAGGGACGGCGCCGAGCTCCCCCTGCGGGTAACACTAAAGGACGCCTCGCAGGCGGCTGAAGCCCGGGGAACGCTCTCCTCGCAGGCCGATCTCGGCGTCACCGTCAAGCCTCTCGACCACCGGCGGGCGGCGCGCAACGGGATCGCCAAAGGGCACGGCGTGGTGGTCGCCGCTGTGGACGAGGACGGTCCTGCCGGAGCGGCCGGGATCCGCCCGGGAGACGTCATCCTCGAGGTGAACCGGAAACCGATCCGCGGGGTGCAGGACTTCCTGGACGCCCTCTCCGCCGGGCGGACACCGCTCCTCATCCTGCTGCAACGCGGCGGAACCACCTTCTTCGTGACCGTCGGATGACCGAGGGGCAGCTCCCGCGGCAATAAAAAAAAGGCACCCCGTTTCGGCAGAGTGCCTTTCGTCTCCCCCCCCCACTTTTAGCCTATTTAAGTTTCCGCACCTGAACAATACCTCACCCTAACCGGTTACGCCCCGGGCTTAAAACGGAATTAACACAAATAAGCTCAAGTCATTACCTCGCAAAGCCGATAGGCCCAATTACTTGAGATCATTCCGGCTTTTTTACGCACACATTGTAGTGCATCCCACAGTTGCGAGGTAAACATGAATTGGTTCACTAATGCGAAGGTCAGCACCAAAATCATCTCCGGCTTTGTTGTGCTATCAGTCATCACGCTCGCGATTGGAGCAATGGGACTCAAGAACATGCACACAATCAACGTCCTTTCCGACAACATGTATCAAAAAGAGATGCAGGGTCTCTCGTTCATAAAGCAGGCGAACATCGACCTTCTCTATGTAGTGCGCGCCGAGAAGAACTTCATCATGTCTACCACCAAAGAGGAGAGGGAGCGTTACGCCGCCAACGAAGCAAAGTACAAAGTCATGCTCAAGCAGGATGTCGACAACGCCCGCCCCCTCTTCTACACCGAGAAGGGTAAAGAACTGATGAAGAAGTTCGACGCCGGCCTGGCCGACTGGGAGAAGGCCCACCAGAAGGTCATGGACACCGCTGCCAACGAACCGCTGGCCCAGGCCAAGGTATCGACCGCACTCTCTTTTGGAGAAGCCCGGCAGAAAGTCAACGTCATCGACGAGTTAGTCGCCGGCCTCAGCAAGGTCAAAGAGGCCAACGGCAAAAAGGCCAACGACGACATAAACTCCATCTATCACACGAGCTTTATTTCCATGGCCGTCTTCATCGGCATCGGGATCGCGATCGGTATGGCCCTCGGCGTCTTCATTTCCCGCATGATCAGCCGCGCGCTCGCCAAAGGGGTCGATGTTGCCAACCGCCTGGCCCAGGGCGATCTCACCGCAACCATCGGGGAGACCAGTCACGACGAAACCGGACAGCTGCTGGCCGCCATGCAGACCATGGTGGACAGCATCAAGGCACTGGTCGCCGACAGCATGTCGCTTTCCAGGGCGGCGGTGGCAGGAAAGCTTGCCACCCGCGCCGACGCAAGCAAGCACCAAGGGTCGTATCGCGAAGTCATCGAAGGGGTAAACGGGACTCTCGACGCCGTGGTCGGGCCTTTGAACGTGGCGGCCGACTACATGGACCGCATTTCCAAAGGGGATGTACCTCCCAAGATCGCCGACGAATACCGGGGAGACTTCAACGAGATCAAAAACAGCCTTAACCGCTGCATTGACAACGTCAACGCCCTGATCGCCGACGCCAATCTGCTGGCCGAGGCCGCGAAGGAAGGGGCACTGGCCACCCGCGCCGATGCCGGCCGCCATCACGGCGATTTCCGCAAGATCATAGCCGGGGTAAACGCTACCCTCGATGCGGTCATCGGTCCGCTCAACGTGGCGGCCTCCTACGTGGAGCGGATTTCCAAGGGGGACATGCCCGATCAGATCCAGGACGCGTACAAGGGAGACTTCAACGCCATCAAGAACAACCTGAACCTGCTGATCGGCGCCACCAACGAGATCACCGCCGCAGCCAAAGAGGTTGCCGCCGGTAACCTTACCGTCAAGCTGACGGCACGCTCCGCCAACGACCAGTTGATGCAGGCCCTCTCGGCCATGGTCGAAAAGCTCCGCATGGTCGTCCAGGAGGTCAAGGCTGCCGCCGACAACGTCGCCACCGGAAGCCAGCAGATGTCTTCGAGTGCCGAGCAGATGTCCCAGGGGGCGACGGAACAGGCAGCGGCGGCAGAGGAGGCATCCTCCGCCATGGAGGAGATGTCGGCCAATATCAGGCAGAGTGCCGACAACGCAATGCAGACGGAAACCATCGCGGTGAAGTCCGCTACCGACGCCCGCGAGGGAGGCAAAGCAGTTTCCCGGACGGTCGACGCCATGAAGGACATCGCAGGAAAGATCTCGATCATCGAGGAGATCGCCCGCCAGACCAACCTGCTCGCCTTGAACGCCGCCATCGAGGCGGCCCGCGCCGGGGAACATGGGAAGGGGTTCGCGGTGGTGGCCAGCGAAGTGAGAAAGCTCGCCGAAAGGTCGCAAAAGGCCGCTTCCGAAATCTCCGATCTCTCGTCCTCGAGCGTCGAAGTCGCCGAAAGGGCTGGGGACATGCTTTCCAGGATGCTCCCGGACATCCAGAGGACGGCCGAACTTGTCCAGGAGATCTCGGCCTCCTCGAAGGAGCAGGATTCCGGTTCCGAACAGATCAACAAGGCCATTCAGCAGCTGGACCAGGTAATCCAGCAAAACGCCTCCTCCGCCGAGCAGATGTCGGCCACCGCCGAGGAGCTCGCCACCCAATCGGAGCAGTTGCAGGATACCATCGGCTTCTTCAACATCGGGGACTCCACAACCGGAAGCGGCGCGGCCTCCCCGGTCAGGGTTTCCCACCGCCCTGCCCCGCAGAAAACCGCGGCGGCCAAGCCCAAGCCGAAGAGGGTACTTACCCACGGTGCCAACCTGGAGCTGACGGGAGACGAGCAGTTCCAAAGCTACTGAGTTCCCACCTTTCCCTGCGTAAAACAAAAAGGCACCCGGGCCGAAGCCGGGTGCCTTTTTGATTTCAGTATCAGCCCAATGTGGAAGGCCTCGATTCCGCCGCGCCGGCGGACTCAGGCCGGAGTTTCCCTGGATGCCTTCAGCCACGCCGCGAAACGCTCCCTGGTCCCCTTGTAGAGGATGGGGCCGAACGCTTTCTGATCGTAAAGGTACAGACAGTGCCGTATGGAGGTGAAAGGGCCGAAAGTCTTTTCGGGGTTCCCGGCCAGGAACCAGTCGCGGTAATCCCTTACCACCTTCCAGTTCTCGTTGAGACACCTATGCAGATCCGATTTCTTGAAACCATTCTGCAGCTCCAGGATGTCCTGGACAAAGGTGTCGACCTTGTCCGCCTCGAATTCGGAATCCCGGAAGAAATGCCCGGCCACTCGCAGGAAGTTAAAGGCGTTGACGATTTTTCCGCTGGCGGCCGCCGCCGTCTGCCCCGCCGTGTCAGGGGCGGCATCGGGAGGGTCGCTGACCGGTGCTACCGTCGCCTGCAGCAGCAGTTCCGTGGTGGCATTGCGGATTTCCTGGAATTCCCGGTCGGCCAGCTCGAAGAGCGCCGAAAGAACGGTGATTCTCCGCTTGAGATCGGTGGGGATCGATTTCTTGTACTTGATCTTGTGATCCAGCACGCTCCAGGCATCCTGGACCATGGACCGGATCTGCACTTCGCAGGAGAAATCGCGGCACGCCTGGTACTTCGTCAGGGCGGCCATCTCGTCGTTCAGGGCCAGGTCCAGGTGCAGCCCCTTATAGCCGAAGGAATCCTCGGTGCTCTCCACCGCGGATATCTTGTCGGTGACCTCGAGAACCTTGAAGTGGCGCTGCAACACCTCGGAGACCGCCGAGATCTGGTCCTTGTAGAGGCAGACGATGCGGACGCCGATCAGGTCGGTGATGAAATCCTTGATCTGGTACGGTTGCTCCCCGGCTTCGAGCTTCATCAGGTATTTGCGGTTAAATTTCCTGATGCACTCCTCTTTGTCCTTGACCCGGCCTTCTATTTTCGTCACCTCGCCCACGTCCAGCCGGTTGAGCAGCGAAGAGATGATGCGGATGTAGGCGCTCCTGGCATCGGCGAATCTTTTGCGATCGCTATCGTAGAATTTCCTGAAGGCCTTTTTTTCCGCCTCGAAATCGAGAGAGGGCATGATCGTATCCGTTTTTTACTTGGTGTGGCCGGCGTTCTTTAGGTTTAGGACTTCCGGGAAGGAGGGGTCATCGGGTCGAGGCTTCGGCGTGAAGGGGCGGGGGACGGCAAAGGTGCAGAGAGGTAAGGGGGAAAGATCCGGACCGGGGCGGCAGCGGCCTTCACCGCGGCGGCAAGGGCGGGGAGGGATAGGAAGCCGTTGTCCGGACCGGATGGGACCGGCGCGGAGCCACGCCCGGCAATGCCGGCGCGCAGCGCGTTCACTGCTTGCTTTTCCGCCCCTTGGAAACTGCCTTGACGCCCTTTTTTGCGGCAACCAGGGGTGCTACTTCGGGAACTACAGGGTGGTAGGAACTGTGCGCCGCGGGAACCAGGTCGTCGAAATGGGAGCAGGCAATCTTGCGGGTGGTCCCGTCGTTGAACAGGATGGACACCCGGTCGATAGTTGCCTCGACCACCTTGCCAACGCCCCATTCGGTCGCTATGGCATGGGTTACTACGTCTCCTTGCTTGACGGACATATCGGTCTCCTCTGAGTCCTGTAAAGCAAGGCCTCAGGTAATGCCTTGGCCCCGGAGGTGCCTCCGAAACGGGCTGGAGGGTCCGGGCTGGGGGAGGGATGCAGAAAAGGCACGAGGCCCTGAAGACAGGGCCTCGTCCAATGGCGAAGCTACTGACCGGCTGCGGGATCACCGGGCCGGACAGCGTACGAGAACTAGACCTTTTTCACGTTGGCGGCCTGGAGACCTTTCGGTCCCTTGACCACATCGAACGTCACCCTATCGCCTTCGACCAGCGATTTGAAGCCGTCGCCGCTGATGGCGGAGAAGTGGCAAAATACGTCCTCGCCGCTTTCCTGTTCGAGGAAACCAAACCCTTTGCTGTCGTTAAACCATTTCACCGTTCCGTTTGCCATGTCTTTCTTTCTCCGAGTATTTCCGCTGTTTTTATCCGGAATCTTTCCGGATCTATTATGGTTTAACAGCTTAATGCCCGTAATGCAAGCCTTTATAATTTGGATGCTAGGCAAAACAAACGGCACGCCGCATACTTTTTGCAGCAAACTCCCCGGCAAAACCAGTGGGAACGAGAGGTATAATGAGTCCAAACAGCTGGTTACCAGCTGCCAGAGACTCGAATCTCCCGGATCGCCCCGGCATAAAACCATAAAACCATCAATCTGCTTGCTATTAAATATATACGCAGGCACTATGGAAACGATTTTTGAACGGCAAACAGCGGAGAACGACCGGCTCCGAGGAGATCACATGGCCAAGCCCAACTTCAAATTCCAAAAACGCCAGAAAGAGTTGGATAAAAAGAAGAAGCAGGAAGAAAAACAGCAGCGCAAACAGGAGAGGGCTGCGTCCTCGCTCGAAGAGGAACCGGGCGCCGAGGAAGAAGGCGAATCGGAAACCGAGTAACGCCCGACCCAAATGCCGCCAGCGGGCGGTTAACGTACCAGGACATATCCGGCGACGGACAATTTGCAGACGCCACGAAAGCGATCCGGAAACGGCAGATTGAGGAAGAAGGGGAGCCGTGAAGCGAATCGTCTGGAAAGCCCAAGCCGCCGCATTTTACTGTCTCACCTTTGGCGCCGCCATGGTGCCCGCCGCCATCTTTGACCGCTTCGCTTCCGGAATCGGGCATCTTATCTCATTCATCCTCTTCAACCGCCGTAAAATCCTTTTTGATAACCTACGCCGCGCACTCCCCTTCATGGAGCACCATCCGCTCTGGTCGCCTCCCTGCGGGGATGTCCGCAACCTGGCCACGGAGACCTTCGAGAACATGGGGAGGTCCCTGGTCGAGGTCTGCCGCCTCTACCACGGCCAAGGGGAAGAGGTCGTCGCCGGCATCGAGTTGCGCGGACGCGAGCACTTCGAGGCGGCCAGGGCTAAGGGAAGAGGGATGATCTGCCTGAGTGGCCACTGCGGCAATTGGGAACTGATGGCTTTGGCGATCGGCCGCCTCCTCGGAGAGGGAGCGGTGATAGCCAACCAGCAGAAAAACCCGTTTTTCAACGAGATGGTGGAGCGGATGCGCATGCGCTACCACAGCCGGGTTATCTACAAGAAGGGGGCGTTCAGGAGAATGCTGGCCGAGCTGAGGAGAGGGCACCTGATCGGCCTGCTCGCCGATCAAGCGGACTTTCCTGCCCAAGGAGTACTGATCGACTTCATGGGACGCAAAGCATGGGCCTCCAAGGCCCCGGTGCAGATCGCCCGTAAAAGCGGCGCCCCCCTGGTTCCGGTCTTCATCCATCGGGAGGGGGGACGGCACGTTATCACCTTTTATCCCGAACACCTTCTCGGCGACGATCTGAGCGAAGAAGGCACCGGAAAGGAAATCCAGGCCCTGTCGCGTTACGTAGAAGATTACGTGGTCGCCCACCCGGCCCAGTGGTACTGGGTGCATCGCCGCTGGAAGCGGGCAGAAGGGCTCGTCTAGGCCCCGGCCTCACGCCCCTTTGGTGGCGTGCAGTACCGGGAGCAGATTCATCTCGTCAAGCAGCTCGTACAGGTTGTTGTCCCCCACCAGCATGGCTATCTTGCACCTCTTCTGGTTGACGGCCTGGAGCAGGAAGCCGATCACCGAAGAGGGCATCGAGAAGGACTCCGGTATCCTCAGCAGGATATCCCCCGCCCCGCCGGCGACGATCCCGTTAACCGCATCCCGTATGGCAAGATAATCCTCCACCGACTTGATATTGCCGTAAATGGTCAGCTCCCTGTTCCCGCTTATCTCTATTCTCATGGCGGCTCCTCAGCTCAGATACTTAAGAAGGCAGAGACTGTTTCCCTGCCGGTTGTAAAACATTCCGTCGACGTACCTGCGGATCATCTTGAGCCCCCGTCCGCAGCTCCGGTCCACCCCCGCCTTTTTCTCCAGCGCCGAGTTGAAATCGAACCCCTTCCCCCCATCCGAGATGGTCAAAAGCAGCAACGAGCGCTCCCCGGGCAGAAAACGGAGGGCGATTTCCACGAGAATGCCGGCCGACGGGTCCGGGGCCGGGGTAGCCAGGTAGTCGTCGTAGCCCCCCTCCTCGATCAGGCGGGACTTTTGCTCCTGATCGAGCCCCAGGCATCCATGCTCGTAGGCGTTCATCAGCGCCTCGGCCGCCGCGATGGCCAATTCCTCCCGCCCTTTTTCGCTAAACCCGGCCAGATGGGCACAGGTATCCCCCACCCATGTCCCGGCCTTTCCAACCACTCCCAGCCCATCCTTGACCGGGAAGAATTCCGAGGCGATCCGGTCCCCCTCCAGCCGGGTGAAGCGGATGGAGGTGCTGTCGTCGTTCTTCCCGAGGACCAAGCGGTCGAAGCGGGCCATCAGCTCGGCCGAGAGGAAGGTCTCCCCGAAATCGGCGGGAAGATGGGCCCGGTAGGTCTTTCCGTCGCTGGTCTCGGCGTCGCTCAACCCGTCGGTGTAAAGGAGGATGCTTTCCGCCGCGGCGAGGCCGAACTGCTGGCTGTCATACCCGTGCAGGGTGGTGGAGATCGGAGGGTTTTTTCCCTTTATCCGGCGCACCACCGTGCCGGTTGTCCGCAGCAGCAAGGGAGGGAGCCCGAACAGCGCGGCGTCCGCCACGTCGCTGTCGTGGTGGAGAAGCAGGAAGCCGCAGGAGAGCACCTCGTCCGGCAGGAGAACGGTGTGGCAGAAGTTGATGAACAGCTTTATCACCCGGTCGAAGACAAAGCGGTGCTCCTCCTCGTACAGGGCGAAGAGGTAGTTGAGGAAAGCGACCGAGCACATGGCGGTAACCGAGGCCGAGAGCCCGGCTCCCATGGCATCGACCAGGAATACGAGCACATCGCCGTTTTGGTGCCGCCGCACCATGTAACCGTCGCCGCACATGATGTCCTGCGGGCAGTAGGAGATCTCGGCTATCCACCCCCCGCCGTGGCCCGGCGAGCCCAGCGGGGTGAGGAGGTTCGCCAGGTCGTTCCTGATGAGGTGCTCTTCCTTGCTCTTGGCCAGCTCCTGTTGACGGTTATGGTAACGCCTTTCGTAGCGCAAGAGCTCCAGCTCCTGCTGCCGGTTTACCTCCAGCACCTTGCGGGCCACGATCTCGCTCGACACGGAACTGAAGGACTTCAGAATGGAAGCGAAATCGATCGGCTTGGTGAGGAACTTGGAGACCCCGAGGTTGATGGCCTCGATGAGGACCCTTTTGTCGGTCTCGGTGGTCAGCAGGAAGATGGGGACGCTGTTCCCGGAGCGGCGCAGCTCACGGATCATCTCCAGCCCGGTCATGACCGGCATCAGGTGGTCGGTTAGAATCAGGTCGGGATGCTCGGCCTCCGCCAGCTCCAACCCCTCCCTTCCGTTGACTGCCACGAAGAGCCGCTTGAAGTGGCGCGCCAGCCTCGCCTGGACCATCATCCGGAGAACGGTGTCGTCCTCCACGAAGAGCAGCGTCAGCTGGGCCGCGTACTCCAGGGCCTTCTTCGGGATCGTCTGCATTAACGGCTACACCCTGAACTGGTTGAGCTCCCGCTGAAGAGAGGACGATTTTTCGGCCAGCAGCTGGGAGACCTCGCGGGTGTTCTCCCCCGCGTAGCTGATCTGCTGGGAGAGGTCGCACATCCGCTGGGTGACGGAGATCAGCTCCTTGGTGCGCAGGGCGATGGCGGTGCTTTTCTTCACGAGGGTCAGCGACGAATTCACCGTGCCGGAAAGCTTGTCGTTGGTGGAGGAGGCGGCGCCGATCAGCTGCTGGGATCCCTGCGAGATGCCGACGATGTCGTTGGTGATCCGGCCGACCTCGGAATGGATGTCGTCGATGGTCACGGTGATCTTCCCCGTGATGCCGCCGATCTCCACCAGCGATGCCTGGGTCTTTACCGCCAGCTTGCGCACCTCGTCGGCGACCACGGCAAATCCCCTTCCCTGCTCTCCGGCCCGGGCGGCCTCGATGGAGGCGTTCAAGGCGAGCAGGTTGGTCTGGTCGGCGATGTCCGAGATGATCTCCAGGACGGAGCGGATCCGCTCGGCTTCGAGGTGAAGGCTGTCCATCCGGCGGGTGAGCTCCACCTGGGCATCCTTGTCCCGCAGGATGAGGACGTCGAGCTCTCCGAGATCCTTGATGAAACTCGCAAGCATCCCCGAGGTCTGCTTGAGCACCTCGGCGGAGGTGGCGGCCAGTTCCTCGGTGATGTCGAGATCCTTGCCGACCTCGGAGACCAGCTGGCCGGAGGTGGAGACCAGGGCGAACTGGTCGTTGATGTTCCTCGCCAGACTCTCGGCGGTGGCGGACAGCTCCTCGCTGGCGGTGGCCGTTTCGTGGGAGCTCTCCGAAGCGGAACGAACCACCCGCTGGGTGGCATCGAGGAAGGTGTTGATCGAGTCGCTGGCCAGGGAGACCTCGTCATTGCCGAGCACCCTCACGCGCCGGGTGAGGTCCCCTTTGGCCAGGTGGCAGGATGCGTCGGTTATGCAATCGAGGGAGGCAACGACGCCGCGGATCGCCAGCATCGCGCAGAGCAGGGTCCCCGCCACCGATAAGACGGTCACGCAGATGAGAACGATCATGGTGGTGCGGGTAGCGGAAATAAGTTCTCCGGCCCTTCCGGCCAGGTCGCCGGCCAGACGGTTCTCCACCTCTTTGAGCATGTCGATACGTTTGGTGGCCACCTCGAACCAGTGCGCCGCGTCGATCCCCCCGAGAGTCGGGGCATCCCCCTTCTCGAGCGCCGTCTTCCTGAGCAGGGAGACCTCGTCGACGGCGGGGCCGGTTACGGTATCGTCGAACATTTTCTTCTGCGAGCCGTTCGCGTAAAGGCGGAAAAGGTCGAGGTAGGTTTCCTGTTTGGCGAGCAGGGTGACGAAGCGGTTGAAGAATCCGGGGGCGAAGGAATCCCGGGCAAAGGTATTGGAAAGGGTCGCGCGCTCGATCCCCGCCATCTCCTTGGCGTAGAGGAGGTTGGCATAGCTGTTGGCCATGACGGCAAGGCTCGCATTGGAACTGACCAGGGGGAGAGAGGCGGGAATCTTCAGGAGCAGCGCGATGGTCTGCGTGTAGTAGCCGATGGCTGCGGCGGCATCCGTGCTTTGCGCGGTGACCCCGCTGCGGACCTCGGCGATCTTGCCCAACTGGCCGATCGCCTCGCTCTGCAACGTGGCGAAGGACGGATACCGGCTTCCGTCGAAACCCTGGAGCGCCGTTTTCAGCTTCTCGATACGGGCGTCGCTGACCTTGCGCTGCTCCGGCAGTTCCTGGGCGAACTTCGCCCCCTTGCTCCCCAGGTATCCGGCCGACATCCCCCGTTCCTTCTGCAGTTCATGGGCAAGGTCCCCGAAGCGGGTGGAGAGGACCGTCAAAGCGGTGACCGAGCTGAGTTCGCGGTATTCGGCAATCTTCTGGTAGGTCGATGAGACAGCAAAATAGGCCATCAACACAATGGGAAAACTGACAAGCAACAGTAACTTGGTCCTGATGGTGGTACCTCGAATCATCCCCTACCTCGTTCCCGGGGTCGCGTTTTACGCCCCCTTAAGCCGGACCGGCTCACCCGGCAAAATCTCGACAGCTGACGGAATTATCGGCAAAACGGTGTCATTCTTTAAGGGAATCACCGCCCACGCGCCACGAATTGACCATAGCTCGCGTCAGTCTGTAACCCGGCTCATATACGGGAAGGGATGAGAAAATATCAGCATTGGCCCCGGCAGGGTCGGCGGGAGGCGCTTCGATCATCGCGCCCTCCAGATGCAAAAGGCACCCGGCTGTGCAACCGGGTGCCTTTTTTCAACGGTATCCCCTTTCGGGGCGTACTTCCCAGCCCAAAGAATCGCGAAGCAGTCCAGGGTGAACCGGGTAAACAACGAAGGGGAGCGCCTGCCGAACGGCGCTCCCCCCTTGTTAAAGCTGCTGCCGGGCGTACCCGGCCTCGACCGTTATTTCTACTTCACCGTGAAGTACGAGCTCGAGCTCCCCGTCCCGCCGGCGCTGGTCACCGAAATCCTTCCGCTGGCCGCGCCGGAAGGGACGGTCACCACGACCTTGCTTGCCGAGAGCACCTGGAAGCGGGCAGTTACTCCCCCGATTTTCGCCGAGGTAATTGCTCCCAGGTTGGTGCCTACTACGGTGACTGCGGTACCGGCCGGTCCCGAGGTGGGAGAGAAGCTCTGGATTTTGGGGGATACCGAGCGGGTACCGACCGAAAAGCTGGTGCTGCTGGTGGCTGTTCCGGAACCGGTGGTGACACGGATGGCCCCCGAAGTTGCCCCCTTCGGCACCCCGCACACCACGGTGGTGTCCGATACCACCGTGAAGGGAGCGCTCACGCCGTTGAAGGTGACGCTGCTCGCCCCGGTGAAGCCCGAACCGGTAAGGGTAACGGCGGTACCCACTCCGCCGTAGGTCGGGGTAAAGCTGACGATGCGGGACGCCTGCGACAGCACGGTAAAGCTGGTGCCGCTCACCGCACTGCCGCCGGGAGTGGTCACGCTGATCGCGCCGCTCGTGGCCCCTGCGGGTACCACGGCACTGATCTG
The DNA here is from genome assembly GCF_023652955.1 of Geomonas sp. Red32. Classification (GTDB taxonomy): domain Bacteria; phylum Desulfobacterota; class Desulfuromonadia; order Geobacterales; family Geobacteraceae; genus Geomonas. The sequence continues at coordinate 449,003 of NZ_JAKLOY010000004.1, forward strand.
GGTTGCGGAGACGACGGTGAAGGAAGCGGCCGTGCCGTTGAAGGCCACCCGGGACGCGCCGGTGAAGTTGGCGCCGGTGATCGCGACGGCACCGCCGGCTGCGGCAGACGTCGGGGTGAAGCCGGTTATGGCAGGGGCCGGAGAGGTGACGGTCAAGGTCGCAGTTGTACTGACCGCCGATCCATCGCCGTTGGCCACCGCCACGTAGTAGGAGCCCGCGTCGGCGAGGCCTGCCGCCGCTATGGCAAAGGAGGCGCTGGTGGCGCCGGAAATGGGGCTGCCGTTTTTGTACCACTGGTAGGAAAGGGTCGGTACGCCGGTGGCGGTAACGCTGAAGGTCACCGGGCTCCCAGCCACCACCGATTGGCTCAACGGGTTTTGCGTGACGAGCGGCGCGCCGGGGGTCACGGTGACGGTTGCGGTGGCGAGCCTGGAGTTTTTGGCGCCATCGTAGGCGGCAAAGGTAAAGGTGTCGGTGCCGGTGAATCCGGCAGCCGGGTAATAGGTGGCGGTGTTGTTGCTGAGCCCGACGGTGCCATTGACGGGCTGGCTGACGATGCGCAGGACCGCACCGGTGCCGGTCACGGAGAGGGGAATGGTTACCGGCTGCCCGGCTACCCCCTGGGCGGAAACATCGCCGACCACGGGAGCTGCCGCGGTGTTCCAGCTGTCGTCACCGGGGCCCTGATGGCAGGTGTAGCATCCTATGGTTGCGCCGCGGTAGAAGGTCTGGGTGCCGCCGGCCGAGAAGGTGCGGCTCCCCTGGACCCGGGAGAGGACGGTACCGCGGTAATCCGTACCGTGGCAGGTCTGGCACCAGGCACGGCCGAGCGCGCTGACCTGGCTCTCATGCCCGCTCACCCAGCTCTGCCCGATGGGGTGCATCCCGTGAGGACCGCCGTTGGGGCTGGTCGGCATGGTGGCATGGCAGGAGGTGCACTCGGCAACCATCCCTACGTGACCCTGGAGCTGGATGTTGCGGATGTTGTCGTTACGTCCGGAGGACGGGAACTCCGCGTGGGTGGAGCCGTGGCATGCCGAACACTGCAGACCTCCGTGCCCGACCGAGAAGCGGTACAGGGAAAGTCCGGCGGCCGGGGTATTGGGGGTGGTGGCGAAGGTTTGATCTGCGGCCACCCGCGGTTGCCCGTTGGCGTCGAACGCGCTGGTGTAGAGTATCTGGCCGCTGTTCTTGGTTGCGGTGCCGGTGTGGCAGCTCTGGCAGGCAGGTTCCATGAACCAGCCGGTACGGGTGGGAGAGCCGACCTGGCTCATGGTGCCGTGGCAGCTTTGGCACTGCATGGCCATGGTCCCGTCCGGGGCGACGGAGCTTCCCATGGCACCCCGCAGGCAGCGGGTGGCCGAACCGGGGTGGCAGCGGTAGCAGGCGTTGCGGTTTCCGGCATCGTTTAACGTGACGTTAAGCTGCGGGTCCATGACCGTGGAGTGCTCGGTGTGCATGGAGGTGGTCAGCTGGGGGACGGTCCCGTTGGCGCTGGAAAAGCTGGGAAGCCCCAAGGCCTCCGAGGCGTGGCAGCCGGCGCAGAGGATGGGCTTGCCGTTGTTGGCCGTGGTGTAGAGGCCGGTGGCGTCGTACCCCTTGGCAGCCAGCGCGTCCCGGTATAGAGCGGCGTTATCGGCGAACTGTTTCTCGTCGTGCAGCTTGAGGATGTTGAGGCGGTAATCGCGATCCTTGGAGGAGGCGAACACCCACCCGGCGGCGGGCTGCGCGGCGGTCTGCGAGCCGGAAAGGTGGCATGCGGAGCAGTCCATCTCATCCGAAACCGGCAGCACGATGTCGCTGGTGGCGATGATCGTGTTGGTGGCGTCCCGCGCCACGAGGTGCATCAGCGGATAGCTGTTTTTGACCCCCTTGTCGTCGATGGGGGTGAGCGGAATCCCCTCGGCGCGGAACCAGTTCACCGGCGTGGAAACTCCTGCCGCCGGGCTGTTGGCCGTCTCGAACCGCATCGCCTGCGGGGTGTTGGCCGCCCCCGGCATGTTCCAGCCGGCCAGGCCGGTATCGGCGCCGTAAGGGGACGGCGCGCCGTAGAGGATGGAAGCGAAGAGCCCCCAATTCCCTTTGCCGATGGAGGTCGTATTGATCGAACCGTCCGGGTCGGCGATCGCCTCATAGGTCAAGGTGTACCCGGAACCGGTTGTCATCAATTTCCCACCAACGATAAGCTGCGCCTCTATCGTGTTGTAAGGGGGGAGAATGGAAAAAACCGAGTAGTCGCTGTCCATGCAGTGCATGCCCAGGTTGTTCCACCCCAAAATGGCGGAGCTGGCAGCCTGCGCCTGGGTGAGCCATCCCGCAGAGATCATGAAACAGAGCGCAACGGCGACAAAAAACTTTTTTACGTGCATAAATTTGCTCCTCTCTCACTGCCTACATGTTGTTCCTTGCCCCTGAACGGAAACCGTCAAGGGCGATAGGAATGAACCCATATATTCAGAAACAATGCGAGATCCGGAACAAAAAAAAGCCGGGTCGCCTTGATATCGAGTGGATATTTCGGCAACCCGGCTGTCTCGGTGAGACCCTATAGGCTTTCCGCCCCACCCTCGCGGGTGGTTGAGTATTGTCGTCTATCTGCTAAAAGTTGCGCTGCTTTTACCGCATGCTTTTTCCGAAGTCAACATTTAATTATCGCTATGTCCAAATGCCTCGTGATTACCGGCAATTGCCCGGCCGGTTGAAAATGGCCTCCTGAAAGATGGGGGCGCCGCTTGGTGCGAAAACGAGAAAGGCGCCTGGTCGAAACCGGGCGCCTTTCTCATATGGTAGCGGGGATAGGATGTGAAATCAGTTGAACGCCCCTGTCTGGGTCACCGAAAAGGCCCCGGCCGGGTAGGAACTTCCTGTTTCGTCGACTACCTCCTCGACGGCCGGGGCTCCGAGGATGACGGACTGGCCGGCAGCATCCGGCGCGGAAACCTGAAGCTGGATTTTGACAAACGCACTTCCGAACGAGGTGAACCCGGAACCGTCAACCAGGGCCACTTCCACTTCCCTGGTCGCCTGATCGTAGCTCGCCGCCACCACCCCCTGCACGGTGCCGATGACGAGGGCGATAGAGGACTGTGCCACCTGTACACGTCCTCCGTAAGCGTAGCCGCCGCTGTCGATGATCGGCTCTACTCCTTCGGGAACCGCAAAGCGGAAACTGATTCCCCTGACGTTGGCCGGGGAAACCGGGAGAGAATTGGAGAGGGTGAAGCTGGCCGTGTAGTTGCCGCTTTGGCCGCTCGCCACCGTCGCTGCCTGGCTTTGGGCGCTGCCGGCCGAGGACGCCCCCCCTCCGCCGCTGCCGCATCCCGCCAACATTGCGATGACAACCATTCCGATGGCCCAGACCTTTAAGTTTTTCATTGCCTGCCTCCTGCAGTTTCCTTTGAGATGCGGTTTCCTCTTCCGCGTATGGCCGTGCTTGGGCTTTCCTTTGGGAGATCGCTTACGCCCGACGAAGGAGAACTAGCAGGTACAATGCCAACGGGTAACTATGCCAAAACACGACAATTCGAAACACGCCCCCCTAACAAAACCGTCCCCGTGCGGGACAACTGTCCCATCAATGAACAGCGAAAATTGCACAGCCGCCGGACGCCATGGCTTCCGATCGGCGGTGATGGTGAACGTAGCGGCGGCGGATGGAACAGGGGACGGGGAACTTTCCGGAGCGGTAGATGAGGAGGCGACTGCGAGAGAAAGGGGGATGGGGGGGCGGGCGCCATGGCGCCTGGAGACCCCCACCCGGAGGGCTAGCGGCACAACAGTCGATAGGTGGCGTCGTTCAGGGAATCGGGCTTCAACGGGTATTCGATCGGGGGCTGATTCTTCTGAGGCTTCAGATAGTCCCCCGCCCGGTCGTAAGGGTAGGTGGCAATGGCAAAAAGCCGGTGCTGGGAGCAGGATGCGGTGAATTGGATCTTGACGCCCCCTTCGCCCCCCTTGGGTTTCACATAGTGCCACCGGACCCACACCGATGGCTGGCCGTGGTACGGCTCGTAGGAAAGAATATTGACCGAGGCTACCACGCTTTCGTCTTCCCGGTACAGTTCCCAGGCCCCCCAGGCGGTATGCGAGCCCATCAACAGGAAGAGAAGTGACAAGCTAAGGGCATTTCTGGTTATCACATCGGCCTCCTGACATTCATCTTGCCCGCTCTTCGATCAGCCATAACAAAAAAGATATCATCTATCGTTCGTTTTGGCAGAAGGCGCGGCAGGGATGCCGCTTTCCGGCATGTCATCGCGGAGGGAATACACCGGCAGGCACCGCAACAGCCAGCACCGTGGCATCGCTTGGTGGTAAGATAAGAAGTGGACGCCGACAATGAGAAAGGTACACCCCGCCATCGTCACGGCATCGTTTGCCGTAAGCTTGCTTCTCCTCGGGTACTGGGATTACATCAGCGGTTTCAGGCTCAGTCTCTTTCCCCTTTATCTGCTTCTCCTGGTCGTGGTCGCCTGGTACTTGGGAAAAGCCACCACGCTGGCAATGTCGGCCATAGCGGCCGCCATCATCATGGTCAAAGACAGCGCCGTGGTTCCGGCTCTCCACGATTTCTACTTCTACTGGGATGAGGGGACGAAGTGCGTCTTGCTGGTTCTCACCGGTTCGGCGGTATGGCAAATCAGGCATCTCCTCACGGAAAAGGAGACAACAAACAGGGAGTTAAGAAAGGCACTGTCCGAGATACGGGAACTGCGCAGGATGATACCGATCTGCTCGATGTGCCATTCGATACGGACCGACAAAGGCTTTTACGAGAAAATCGAGGTCTACCTAAGCCACCTCACCGGTGCCGAACTGACCCATGGTATCTGCCCGGCCTGCCTCAGGAAGAATTTCAGCCATCTTACCCGTTCCACGGGTCCCGAAGCCCGGCCGGCCCCGGCCAAATCCGAAAAAAAATGACTCCCGCTCGGTCAGCCCTCACGTGAAAAGAGGGACGCTGGCTCCGAGGCCTCCGACGACGCTGGTGAAGGCGTTCTTGGTCTCGAGCTTTTCCGCCCCGAAACGCTCTTCGAACAACCTCCTGACCAGCGGAATCCGTGAGGTTCCGCCGGTGAGAAAGACGGTATCTATCCCGGCACAATCGACTCCCGACTGCCTGATCGTCTCGTCTATGCACCCCGCGATGGTGCTTACGTTCTCGCGGTTGATGCTCTCGAATTCCTCTCTCCCCATCTCCTCCGCTATGCAAAGGTCCCGTTCGCTGAAACGGATGCTCGTTTGCTCTTGATTCGACAGCTCGCACTTCGCCTTCTCGATGGCCTGGAACAGGAAGAAGCCGTAATTGTCGTTGATGAGCTGTTCGAGGTTTTCAAGCGGTTTGCTGTCGACGGCGGCGTTTTTGATGAGCCGGATCTGCTCCCTCGTTTTTCTGGCCCGCAAAAGCGGCACCCGGTGCCATTGGCAGAGGGTGTGGATGATGCTGTGCGGGACATCGAAGAGCTCGCTCTTCCCCATCCCTCGATACTTCGCACCGCGGCCGAAGTACTTGGCGATCTTCTCCCACATGATCTGCGAGTCGAACTTGTCCCCCGCCGTGTAGACGCCACCTACGGCAAGGACGTCGCTCCGCCTGTCGGACCGCCCGAAGGCGCCCCCCTTGACCCGCATCACGGTGAAGTCGGAGGTACCCCCGCCGAAGTCCCCGATGAAGACGAGCTTTTCGGCGCCTGCGGCAAGGGATTCCTCGAAACTGAGGGCCGCGGCCACCGGTTCGAGCTGGAAATGGATTTGCGTGAATCCCGCCTTGCGTGCTGCCTTTTCCAGACGGCTCTGGGCAAGAGCGTCCTTCTCCGCATCCTCGGAAAAAAGGACCGGGCGCCCCAGCACCACGGAGTCGACCGGGTACCCTACGGCAGCCTCACCTTTCAGCTTTATCTTTCTCAGGATGACGGCCACCAGGTCGTCGATGCCGTACTTCCTGCCGTAGACCTCGGTCCCTTCGAAATTTCTGTTGGGGAGGAAGGTCTTGATGGATTGCATGAAGCGTCCTGCCGCGACGTCGTTTACGTAGTTGTCGACCGCCTCCTGACCGGCAAAAACCTCGTCATCCTCGTTGAAGTAGAGGACCGAACGCATCAGCAACCCGTCCCCTTTCAGTTCGTCAATCTTCAGCAGCTCGACCGATCCGTTTCTGTAGACGGAGAGAGCCGAGTTGGTGGTACCGAAATCAATTCCGAAAACTGTCTGCACGAAAACTCCTGGCGTAGAAAAAATAATGAGGGCGGTGCTGAGCGCCGCCCTCGAGTATTTATTTTGGGCACGCGACCGAAGTCGATGGCCCTTTGTGTTGTTAGGCCTTCTTTACGAACTCCGACTTGAGCTGCATGGCGCCGATGCCGTCGATCTTGCAGTCGATGTTGTGGTCCCCCTCGATGAGGCGGATGTTTCTCACCTTGGTGCCGACTTTGACCACCGACGACGACCCTTTTATCTTCAGATCCTTCACCACGGTGACCGCATCGCCATCGCTCAGGACGGCTCCAAATGCGTCGCGCACGACCGGTTGTTCCACGCTCGCTTCCGCCGCCACCATCGGCCACTCGTGCGCACACTCCGGGCAAACGTAGAGAGAACCGTCCTCATAGGTATACTCGGAACTGCACTGCGGGCATTTTGGCGTCGTACTCATACTTCTCCTCCTTCATCGGCTGATCGTAAAGTTGCCTTCGGTGGCCACCGGGGGACACCTGGACCCGAGATAGTAGCGCACCGGCGTCGCCGTGACAAGGAGTTTACGGGCAGGCCCCTTCACCCAGACGACCTCTGCCCCCACAGGCCGCGACCGTCAACAGCCGGTGCAGCTCGTTATCGTCCGTTGGCGAAAGTATTTCCGAGGATGCGAACACTTTTCAAAGTTTTACCGGGATTGTGGAAAGTCTGGAAGGTGTTTGGAAAACTTGGCGAGGAACTTTAACAAGTTAACGATGAAGTTTCACGGGTTGGATACTAACTTTTCGCAGATTAGAATTAATCATGAAGCATTATAAAAGGAAGTTGTCTAAGGTTGTGCTCTAATATTTACAGATTATAGCGCTGCTCGACAAAATTAAAAAGGTACCTAAAACAAATTGCCGCAAAACTTTATAAACTTTTACTGCAACTCGAAAAACTCTTGCTCCACGTATTACTTTTTTTTAAAACTATAAAAGGTTTTTCAGCAGGTCGGGATAACTCTGCGCAGAACTTTCAAATATTAAAGGCCAGGTTTTGCAACAGCACACACAACCTGTAAAAGTAGCGCCAAACATTTATAAAATGAGAGAAGGAACTGTGGATTTATGGGCAGGTGAAAATCCTTGTGTACATGGCGGGGTTTACGCCGCGGCGAAGCGGCAGCGGACAATCGGGGCTGAACCGTCCGGCTCAGCCCCGACGGCAGGAGAAAGTTAATGGATGAGTATGCTGACGACGAAAGACCAGCGGCCACTGGCGCCTTTCTCGTGATACCGGCCCCTGACGTAGATCCTCTTGGCGGACCCAAGCCCCCTCAACTCGACGCGGGACTGCATGAACATTCCCTCGCCGTACTTACTCCACGAGCTTTCGTCCGACGGATTCTCCGTCACCTGCAACTCGACGACGGCGTTGGGTGCCGCCCGTCTCATCACGATCACCATGGTTTGCGGCACGATTACCTTGCTCGCGAACAGGTATTTCGCCGTCAACTCCGGCACCAGATCCAGGAGACTGACCTTGTTCTTGGCCATGGTTTCCTGTTTCATGGGGAAGCCAGCGTCAAGGATGGCCGGGTCGTTGAGATGGGCCGACAGCATGATGAGGTGCTGGGAATTGAAGGTAAGGCGCTGAATCCCCTGCGCCATGAGCGACTTGACGTCTTGCGTCCTTCCCTGGCCGTGTGCCAGCGTAAGGGCCGCGGAGATTCCCCTCAAGGTATCGGAACGAGACAAGTAAACCGGCCGGTACTCGTCCTTATAGCCCACGTGGGTTTCCCCCTTGTCGGCCACGCTGTTCAGCGTGCCGATGGTGCCGGTGACGGATTTCTCATAGCTGCGGTCGAACGGATCCTTGATCCCCATCTGTTTCCTCCTTTGGAAGCCGTAGTCGTTAAAATTAGGAAACATTAACTCGCCACAGCCGTTTGTCAACTGCCAATGAGGCACGGGAGGAAGGCAACGAGTGGGGTAGAGTATAAGCCCCCGGCCGTCGAGCGTGGATCGGATTAGAATTTTGCCCCATTTTATGTCAGAATGTCGGCAACGTCAGACAACAGAGCCGTAAATATGCGTTCTCAAACAGCAGATCTGGACACTGACAGGTCGCTTCGTCGACAGTCGCAGGCCTGCTTTGGTAATGCCGGAGAGAACATCAAGCCGCTGACGTGGGGGCACATTGAATACATTCATCAGTCTTTTTAACAATGCCGCATTGATGGTCATCCTTTGCGTTTTTTATGACACGTTCGGCGTCTACGCGATCCCTAACAAAAGAGTACGGGATCTTCTGACCGGCGTCTTGGCCGGGCTCATCTGCGTCGCTGTCATGCTCACCCCCTGGCCCATGGAAAAGGGCTTGTATTTCGACACCAGATCGGTTCTCCTCAGCCTTTCCGGGCTTTTTTTCGGGATCGTCCCTACGTTGTTAGCGGCCGCAATCGCCGGAGCGCTCCGGCTGTACCAAGGCGGTCCCGGGGGGATAATCGGAACCATCGTCATCGCGGTCACTGCGTCGGTAGGATTGGCCGGAGGATATTGGAAGGACAAGCGCGGCGAGTCTCCCAACTGGTTACAGTTGTACGTCTTTGGCGTCGTCGTTCATATTGCCATGCTTGCCTGCATGTTCCTTTTCCCTGCGGCTACGCGCAACACCATCCTCAATAACACCGCCCTTCCCATCCTCCTCATCTATCCGGTCCTCACCACCATTATCGGCCTCGTCCTGAAAAAACAGGAAGACCGCCGCACAGCGGACAACAAACTCCTCTACTCGACCGCGCTAGCCACGGCCGCACTGGAATCGACCCCCGACGGCATCCTCATCGTCAACAAGGAGGGGAAGGCGACCCGCTGGAACCGGAGATTTACCGAAATCTGGAAGGTACCGCAGCATCTTCTCGATATGAGCGACAACCAGCCGTTGCTCGCCCATGCCGCCGCCCAGATGGCCGCCCCCGAGGAGTTCCTCGCCCTGGTCGCCGAGTTGTACGGCCATCCGGAAAAATCGCGTACCGACACCATCTACCTCGCCGATGGCCGCATCCTGGAACGCTACACCCAGCCCCAGAAGGTCGGCGACGAGATCGTGGGACGCTTCTGGTCCTTCCACGACATCACCGAGCAGAGAAAGGCGGCCGAGTCACTGCAGATGATGCGTTTTTGCGTCGATCATGCAGGAGACAGCATGTTCTGGATCAACAACGCGGGTGGCATTCTCTATGTCAACGATGCTACCTGCGCGGGGCTCGGGTATTCCCGCGAGGAACTGCTTGGCATGAACATTTTCGACCTCGACCCGGATTTCCCCCCTTCCGTGTGGGGCGAACATTTCGAAGAGCTCAGACGGCGGGGCAATGTTATCTTGGAAACCCGCCACCGTGCCAAGGATGGGCGGATATTCCCCATCGAAGTTAATGCCAACTATGTTCATTTCGGGGACCATGAATTCAATTTTGCCTTCACCCGCGACATAACGGAGCGCAAGCGCGCCATGAAGGAACGGCTGCAACTGGAGCAGCAGCTTCTGCATGCCCAGAAGCTCGAGAGCCTCGGGGTACTGGCCGGCGGCATCGCTCACGACTTCAACAACATTCTCACCTCGATAATCGGCAACGCCGACCTCGCCCTCATGCGCCTCAACCCTGAATCGCCCGCCATCGACAACCTGCACAACATCGAGAAAGCTTCGGCACGTGCCGCCGATCTGGCCAGGCAGATGCTGGCGTATTCGGGCAAGGGGAAGTTCGTAATAGGCAACCACGACATCAACGACCTGCTGGAAGAAATGCTCCACATTCTCCAGGTTTCCATATCGAAGAAGGCCGAGTTGCGCCTCAACCTCACCCGCCCCCTGCCCCCGGTCGAGGCGGATGCCACCCAAATTCGCCAGGTCATCATGAACCTGGTGATCAACGCCTCCGAGGCCATCGACGACCAGAGCGGCGCGATCTCCATCACGAGCGGCTGCATGAACTGTGACAGCAGCTACTTGAAAGACGTATGGCTCGACGAGAACATGGAGGAGGGGCTTTACGTCTTTATTGAAGTTGCCGACACCGGTTGCGGCATGAGCAAGGAAACGCTCGCCAAACTGTTCGACCCCTTCTTTACTACGAAATTCACCGGGAGGGGACTCGGCATGGCCGCGGTTCTTGGCATCGTCCGCGGACATAAGGGCGCGATCAAGGTATACAGCGAGCCCGGCAAGGGGAGCACGTTCAAGATTCTTCTCCCTGCGAGCGGCAAACCCGCGGAGATCTTTAATCACTACACGAAGAGCGATCATTGGAAGGGGAGCGGCACCGTGCTCCTGGTTGACGACGAAGAGACCGTCCGGCGGGTCGGGTCGGAAATGCTCGAAGAGATGGGCTTCGCCGTCGTAACGGCAAACGATGGCCGGGAGGCGATCGACGTCTACCGGTCGCGCTCCGACATCAGCTTTGTCATCCTCGATCTCACCATGCCGCACATGGATGGAGAGCAGTGCTACCGGGAGTTACGGGCGCTGAATCCGGATGTCAAAGTGATCATGAGCAGTGGGTTCGGCGAATTGGAAGTAACGCAAAAATTTGTCGGGAAGGGATTGGCCGGATTTGTCCAGAAGCCGTACAAGTTCGCCGCCTTGCTCGACAGCATTCTTGGTTTGGGTTCCGATTCGACAGGCGAGTAGAGGCGGTTGCAGGCGCGGAGGGGTGCCGTTTGCCCATCAACACCCCTCCCCCCTCTCAACCAGTTGTCAACTGCCGTGGATCCCCGAGCCACGATGGTGCTAAACCCACCCCCCAGCCCCCTCTATTCTCACCTCGCAGCTATCTATCCTGGCCCTGCCGGCCGACCTGCCATCTCCGGAAACATCTTTTCGTGTAACGGACAGACATCGGAGCAGAATTTATCACTTGGCAATATTATTATAAAAGCTACAACTTATTCTAAGTAACTTAAATTTAAGAACTTACCAAGTTTAAAGACAAATATAGCTTGATCTAAATCGATTGCGATGTTAGACAAAGCAATTTGGGCGTAGTACTTTTGTCTATTATATTGAATTGGAGGTTGCTGATGGGGTTGAAGATGAGTAAGGCTGGCGCACTAGTAGTTTTATCATCGCTTTTACTAGCGGGATGTGGTGTTAGTCAAATTCCGAAGGAGAAATATTCTTCAGACAGCATGGGGCACTTTCAGCTTCACGCAAGCCTCGTGAAAGGCGGCAACGGCTACGCGTTCGACAGGGTATCGACCAAGCAAGACCAGCTACCGTCTTCCGTGCATGTCTACTTGAACGACCTCTCGCCGGAAAACATAGACACCACCTCATATTCCTGCTTGGACAGGATTTTCGGGTTCTGGAATGATGAGAAGTGCCCAGCCTCCAGTGACGAGAGTTTCAGGTCCAAGAGTTTGATGTTGCCGGAAACCTTTGGCTTCCAACTCGTAACGGTGGGAATCGGCACGGTGATCGGCGTGGTACCGATCGTGCACGAGAGCCACTTTGATTACAAGGACTACAACCAGGCGGTACAGGAAGGTCTGGCAAACAGCCAAGTCGACCGCAAAAAGCTGGTCGAGAAACTCGATGAAGGTGTCAAGTACTGCAACGATCTCGCAAACAATGCGACCGAATCTGAAAAGGCAAAATCCAACCAGTATTCCGAAGCAGTCAAGAGCTACGGCGAATTCAAGACCGGCATCAAGTTCGTGACAAACGTTCGCGACGACTCCGGATTTTATGACAGTAGCGTCGACTTGCTGAGCCATGTAAAGGTGGAAAGCAACATCCTCTCCACCCCCCCCCTCAAGGTGCATGCTTTCCCGATGGATGTCGATTCCGCCCCTGCCGACTTCCCCCGCGAGGTCGAGGCGAAGATGAAGGTCTGCAAGTCGCAGTACGACCGGGAAAAGATCGAGGTCGAGAAAGCGGCCGCCGACTACGCCTCTACCTTGAACAGTGAAACCTCCTACGTGGACGTGAAATTCCCGGAGAAATTCGACGAAAACAATTTCCACATAGCGGTGGCCGGAAGCAACAAAATCACCACCGGCAGCCTGGACAGAGCAAGAACGCCGCTGGACTTCACCATTGTCAGCAAGGACTTCTTCTCCGTCTACCCCAAGTTCCGTGGCGACGACCCCACCGTGAAAGTCAGCTTCGACGGACATGCCCTGTCATTCGAGAACAAGACCAAGAAGTTCGTGCAGATAAAGTCGGTCTCGATCTATTACAACGACAACATTTACAGCATCTCTCGCAACGACAACGAATCGATCGTGGAGTTGTCCCCGGAGGCGGTCAGCAGCGGATATGACCTTGTCGACAGGGTGAACAACGTCATCCGGGCGGAAAGCAACTACCCGAACATGACCGCGGACCTTGCCAAGAAGACCAACTTCAAGTTCGGTTTCGCCATCAAGTACCGGGTCGAGGAGCAGACGGTCGACAAGACCCTGTACAGGACCGACCGGTACAACCTCTACAACGTCCTCAAAAACAGCTAGCACATTTCGTCTTGCAAAAAAAAAGGGACCGGCCCATTTGGCCGGTCCCTTTTTTTGCGTTACGTTGGAGCCCCACCTGTCAACTGCGGGGATTGCGAAGGAAGATCCCACCGACCGTTATTTTCCCAACGGATAAACCTTATACGAGCGAATACTCTTCTGGCAATCCCATTGGGGGAGCAATTTGGTGGGGCCTTCTATCTTAACGAGAGGTGGGTTGCGTTCGGCCAAGTTGTTGATCTTTTTCCAGAGGGTGATGTCACCCCAGTACTGAGGGGAAGTATCCCGTGCCGAGACAAAGGCGAAGATTTCTCCTGGCGTCTGACATCCGGACTGAACCGCTTCGAGGGCAAAATGTTCGAGGAGCCCAAGACCGGCCGCTTCGTCCGGTTGTTCCTGGAGCCAGCGGGTTACAGCAGCCGGTACCCACGGCAGCGGGGCCTCGGCGACATTCGCTAACTCAAAAAATGCGGTCTGGTCTTGCAAGGCAAAGGCCCTATCCACTTCTTCGGCAAAATGGAACTGTTCCCCTGTGACAGACTGGCGGGTGGGATAGAGTGAAGCGAGCTGGCCGGAATCAAGTTGTCCAAGGCCGTTGAAGGGCTCGATTCCGGGGAAATGGTCCACACAGATCAGCGAACATTTGTGTTCCAAACCTTTTGAGCTTAAGCAGGTAAGAATATGGCAAAGCATCGATTGGTCATAGAGACATGCGTCGAACCATAAAACGATCTCGTCTGACTCCGTGGCCGTCTCCAGCTTACCATACTGGTTTTTCAGGCTCTCCAGGATATCAAGATACCCGACGCCCCCGGCCGTGGTTTCTTCAAGAAACAGAGCCCGTGCCCTCAGAATTTCGGTATCCGGCCATCCTGGCACCCTCGGCCCATCATAAAGGATGTCTCTCCAGACCAGAACCTCTCCAGCAGTGCCGCTTTTCTTGAGGCATTCCCCTGCTGCATCACCGTTAATGATATGAAGTCGTTTCATCAAGCAAGCTCTCTGTACCGGCAAGGAGGATAGAACGCGGCCCAAGTCTATCCCGAATCGGGTGCAATTGCATCATCGTTATGCCTATGGCGCTACCCATTGAAGCGATCGGGAAAACGACCCGAGATCCACGCCCGTATCTCTCAAGGGAGCCAGAGATGCCATGCAAGCAGACCATTACGCACAATTGACATGTTCGTCATCTGCGATACATATCCTGAGGTACCCGGGCCAACTACCCGGGGAATGTCCGCATTCCGGCCGCGATCGAATCCTCACAAAAGGAGAGAGCTATGGATCATGTGACGCCCGCGAACACACCAACACCCCCCACCAACCTGCAAGCAAAAAGCGACCTTCAACCCCTCCACATTACCGGCGGAACCATCCCCGGCGACATCACCGTCAGGGGGACCACCAACCTGGGCAAGGTCAACGTCTCCGGCCCCCTCACCCTCACCGGAACCACAAACGAACTCTTCTTCCAGGACGGCGGGCAGATCCGCTCGCTGGACAACAACCATCGCATCCTCTTCCGGCGGCCGGAAAACAAGCTCGAAATCAGGGAATATGGCGACATCATCCTTTCACCGGGAGCAACCGGAGGCTCGGAAACCGCCAAGGCGGTCTTGCTCGCCAACGGCAACCTCGGCATCGGAACCACCAATCCGAGCCAGAAGCTGGAGGTGAACGGGACCGTGGCGGCCCACACTTTCGTCGGGAACGGTTTCAGTCTGGAGGGGAGTTCCGGGGCCGCCTGGTCAACAATTGAGAGGGAGGATGTCGACGTCAGGAGTGCGGCGGTCGACCTCTGCCATATTCGAATCGCGGTACCCGTGGAGAAGAGATTCTTCATCATGGCCCGCTTCGACGGCACCTGCATCGGAAGCAACGGCGACCGGATCATGCTGGCGGCCAGCGACACCTCCAAGCAATGGCAACCCAAAGCTGGCCGGGTAAGTGTTCTATTCAACACCGCTCAAGGTCTTGAGCAGCATTTCAGTCACACCAGGGTGTTCTTCGTTCCCATATCCAACACCCATGGCTTTCTCGACTACTACGCCGTGGTCCAAAACAGCGGAGAGATGGGCGGAACCGGGAAAGCCACCATCTACGGAACCTTCACGCTGCAAATCTACACCCGCGACTTTGCCGACTGGTGACCATGGCGAGTGAAGCCCCGATCGGCACCGAGGAAACCCAAGGGGTCAGGTCCGAAACAGGAATGGACACGTCAATTTCCAGACCTGACCCCTCTATTCACCCTCTTCATGTCATGCTTGACGACATGCTCGTGCTCAGTTGCGTATCCAGCCCATCGCAATGGGGCGGGCCAGCAGGTATCGATACAGGCGTTCGGTCAGACTGGTTATGGATGCACCCGAGACACGCCAATTCCAGGGGATCGGCCTGGATGAACTCGCGGATCCACGCTTTTGCGGTTTCCCCCTCTGAACTACATTTGCCAGAAGTGGAACGCTTGTCTCAGAAGCCCACCAACTTGGATCTCTTCCATGTCACCGGGGCTCTCTAACCTTGTGCGGGGTTCCCGCAGGGTGTACTCTGGCTGAATGAAAAATTTCGATCTTGAGGACCGCCTGGTTTATTACACTGAGGCGGAAGAACTGGTCAACCGTCTCACCCATGGATTCGGAGCTCTGCTCGGCCTCGTCGGGGCGATCTCCCTCATAAGGCTTGCCTTCAGCCAACACGACAGCTACCGGGTCGTCAGCGCGTTCATCTACGGCTGCTCGATGGTCACCTTTTTTTGCCTATCCACCATCTACCACAGCGTACGCCGTCCCCGAATCCGATACGTGTGCCGCATCCTGGACCACGCCAGCATCTACCTCATGATCGCGGGGAGCTACACCCCCTTCACCCTAATCACCCTGCGCGGCCCGTGGGGATGGTCGCTGTTCGGTACGGTCTGGGGACTGGGGGCCATGGGCGCCTGCGCGAAGATCTTCACCACCCACCGTCTGCGGTTCATAGGGCCGCTGCTCTACATCGCCCTCGGGTGGATAGTGGTGGTGGCCATAAAACCGCTCTCCGCGGCCCTGCCCGCCAACGGCATGGTGCTGCTTTTTGCGGGAGGATTGGCGTACACCCTCGGCGTCATCTTTTACCTTTGGGACCGGCTCCACTTCAACCATGCGATCTGGCACCTGTTCGTGCTCACCGGGAGCGCATGCCACTTCTTCGCCATTTTCTACTACGTGACGCCACTTCGTGTTTAGCCTTCCCTGATTTCCCGCTTCGGCCCGAAATAAAAGGGGGCTTCTCGACAGTTTAGCGAGAAGCCCCCTACATTTTGGGAAAAGGCTCGGGTCAGGCTTGCAAAGTTGCAATCTTTTAAATACCGCGGCAAGACAGCGAACAAAAACAAGGAGCGGTGGGGGTGAGTCGGAACAAGCAAGGAGATGGGGGGGAGACAAAAAGCAAGAAATGAAAAAGGCACCCGGTGAAACCGGATGCCTTTTCTATATTGGTTGGGGGAATATGGGGGACGTTGTTAAGGACGTTAAGTAAAACGAGGCAGGACGGCGGGAATAATATGGGCACGCATGAAAAACTCAACCGGCTTAGCAACGTCCCCCACCATCCTCCCACCATCCTCACGATCTGGGCGATCTGACAAGATCGAAGCGGTCAAGGTTCATGACCTTGTCCCATGCCGCGACGAAGTCGTCCACGAACTTCTTCTGGTAATCTTCGCAAGCATAGACTTCCGTCACGGCCCTGAGCTGCGAGTGGGAACCGAAGATCAGGTCGACACGGGTGCCGGTCCATTTGAGTTCGCCCGTCCCACGGTCACGTCCCTCGAACACGTTGGCGTCCCCCGAGGACGCCTGCCACTTGGTTCTCATGTCGAGCAGGTTCACGAAGAAATCGTTACTGAGCGTCTCCGGCCGGTCCGTGAAGACGCCGTGCTTGGACTGTCCAAAGTTGGCATTCAGTACACGCATGCCTCCCACCAATACCGTCATCTCGGGAGCTGTCAGCGTCAGCAGTTGCGCCCGATCCACCAGCAGCTCCTCTGCCGATACGGCGTATTCGGCCTTTTGGTAGTTGCGGAACGCGTCAGCTTTCGGTTCAAGCACGGCGAATGATGCCACGTCGGTTTGCTCCTGCAACGCATCGGTGCGTCCCGGCGTAAAGGGGACACTCACATTGTGACCGCCGTTCTTGGCGGCATTTTCAATGGCCGCGCATCCCCCCAGGACGATCAGGTCGGCGAGCGAAACACGCTTGCCTCCGGATTGAGCGCCGTTGAACTCCTTTTGGATACCCTCGAGGATTTCCAGCACCGCCTTAAGTTTGGCTGGCTGGTTTACTTCCCAACCCTTTTGCGGCGCAAGACGGATGCGCGCGCCGTTGGCGCCGCCGCGCTTGTCGGAGCCGCGGAAGGTGCAGGCCGACGCCCAAGCGGTCGAGACCAGTGCAGAGATGGATAGGCCCGAGGCAAGGATCTTCTCCTTGAGACCAGCGATATCCCGATCGTCGATCAGCTTGTGGTCGACTGCGGGCACCGGGTCCTGCCAGGCCAGTTCCTCCACAGGAACCTCCGGGCCGAGGTAGCGCGAGCGGGGCCCCATGTCGCGGTGGGTCAGCTTGAACCAGGCACGGGCGAAGGCATCCGCGAATACCTCGGGGTTCTGCAGGTAACCCCGTGCGATAGGCTCGTATACCGGGTCGAAGCGAAGGGAGAGGTCCGCGGTGGTCATCATCGGTCTGCGCTTCTTCGACGGGTCGTGCGCATCGGCCACCATATCCTCTTCGGCTACGTCTTTGGCCAGCCACTGATGTGCACCGGCCGGGCTCTTGACCAGCTCCCACTCGTATTTGAACAGAACTTTCAGATAGCCCATGTCCCACTTGGTCGGGTTTGGTTTCCAGGCACCCTCGATGCCGCTACCTATGGTATCGCCCCCCTTGCCGCTGCGGAAGCTGCTCTTCCAGCCCAGACCCTGCTCCTCGATGGGTGCGGCTTCCGGTTCAGGTCCGACGTACGACGCGGGGCCGGCACCGTGACACTTGCCGAAGGTGTGCCCGCCTGCGATGAGTGCGACGGTCTCCTCGTCGTTCATCGCCATGCGCGCGAAGGTCTCTCGAACGTCGCGGCCGGAGGCGACCGGATCCGGGTTGCCGTTGGGCCCCTCCGGGTTCACGTAGATCAGCCCCATCTGTACGGCGGCGAGCGGATTTTCGAGCTCCCGTTCGCCGGAGTAGCGCTTGTCGCCGAGCCACTCGCTCTCGCCCCCCCAGTAAATCTCCTCCGGCTCCCAGACGTCCACCCGCCCGCCGCCGAAGCCGAAGGTCTTGAAGCCCATCGACTCCAGGGCGCAGTTGCCGGCCAGGATCAGCAGATCTGCCCAAGAGATCTTCCTGCCGTATTTCTGCTTGATCGGCCAGAGAAGCCGGCGCGCCTTGTCGAGGTTCACGTTGTCGGGCCAGCTGTTCAAGGGGGCAAAGCGTTGGCAGCCGGTCCCTGCGCCCCCGCGGCCGTCGCCCATGCGGTAGGTACCAGCGCTGTGCCATGCCATCCGTATGAAGAGCGGCCCGTAGTGGCCCCAGTCGGCCGGCCACCACTCCTGCGAGTCCGTCATCAGCGTATAGAGATCATTCTTCAGGGCCTTCAGGTCGAGCTTCTTGAACTCTTCAGCATAGTCGAAGAACTCGCCCAGCGGATTGGACAATCCTGAGTGCAGATGCAGGATGCCGAGGTTCAGTTGAGTCGGCCACCAGTCATGGTTTGACCTGCCGACCATCGGTGTGCTGGCTCTACCAGTTACCGGACACATGTTGTCGGTGCTCATGAAATTGGCTCCTTTCGAAAGCGATCCATTATCAGATGCGCGGGGAAGCAACTAGTCAATTCTAGCACGGAACTGTGGGTGTCGTTTCTTACAGAGGAAAAGGCTCGGGTCAGGCTCGCAGAGTTGCACGGTCTTAAGGGGCAGGCAAAGAAGGGAAGAGAGATAACTCTGAACTGGATGGGTAAGGGGATCGGGAGGCAAACAGCGAGAAATGAAAAAGGCACCCGGTGGAACCGGATGCCTTTTCTATATTGGTTGCGGGGACAGGATTTGAACCTGTGACCTTCGGGTTATGAGCCCGACGAGCTACCAGACTGCTCCACCCCGCGTCATGAACAACTTCACTTATATACTATAGTGGCCTGCCTGCGTCAAGGAAAAGTTGCACGGTGGGGTGCTTCTTCTCAGGCGGGGGCTAAAATCCCCCCTGTCCCCCCTTCGCAAAGGGGGGGACCTTTACTCGGCTTCACGGGATGAAACTCTACGACGACGGTTCGCGTGGCGGATTAAGGGAATTACTTCTTGGCCAGGCGCTGGCGGACTACTTCGAAGAGGAGGATGCCCCCGGCGACGGAGGCGTTGAGGGAGTTCACGCCGCCTTGCATTGGGATGCCGACGAGCTGGTCGCAGGATTTGCGGACCAGGGGGCGAATACCCTCCCCTTCGCCGCCGATCACCAACGCAACGGGGCCGGTGAAGTCCTGCTGGTAGAGGGTGGACTTGGCACTCCCGTCGGCACCGAAAACCCAGAAGCCGGCTTTCTTCAGCTCTTCGAGGGCCTGGGAAATGTTGACGACCTGGGCGACAGGGACGGTGGCGACGGCTCCGGCGGAGGCTTTTTCGGCGACAGCGGTGACGCCGGCGGCGCGGTCTTTCGGGATCACCACGCCGTGCGCGCCCGCGCAGGCGGCGCTACGGATGAGGGCGCCCAGGTTGTGGGGATCCTGGACACTGTCGAGCACCAGGAGGAGGCCGTTGCCGGTTTCCTTGGCTGTTGCCAGGACATTGTCGAAATCGGCGTAGGGGAACGGTTCGGCCTTGAGTGCCACGCCCTGGTGGTGATCGGTCCCGCAGAGACGGGAGAGGTCGCCCTTGTCGCGCTGGCGCACGGGAACCTTGCGCTCGGCGGCGAGCTTCAGGAGCTTTTCGATTCTCTTGTCGGAGGAGGAGCCGGAGATGAAGAGCTCGAAGATGCGCCGGGTGCCGCGGAGGGCTTCGGTGACGGGGTTGAGACCGTAGATGATTTCTTCTTTTTGGGACATGGAGAACCTTTGTAAAACAATGGAACACGGATGACACGGATTGAACGGATAAAGGCGGATCAGGCAACGACCTTTGAACGCGGATGACGCGGATTGGGCGGATTTACGCGGATTAAACCTAAAAAGCTTTTTGGGTTACCCCAAAGTCTTAAAGCCTTTAGACCTAATCCTGTTTTTGCAGTATCCGCGTTAATCCGTTAAATCCGCGTCATCCGCGTTCTATAGCCTTTGGGTGTTAACCCGCGACGATTTCGTCGACAATTAGCTTAGCGGCGGCAACGGGGTCCGGGTGGGCGGCGATGGGACGGCCGATCACCATGTAGTCGCAACCCGACTTGACGGCTTCGGCGGGGGTCATGATCCGCTTCTGGTCGTCGGTGGCTGCGAAGGCGGGACGGATGCCCGGGGTCACGATCAGGAAGTCGTCACCGCAGGCCTCGCGGATGAGCCCGATCTCCTGCGGGGAGGCGACCACGCCGTCGATGCCGGCACTCTTGGCGAGCTTGGCGAGCTTCACGACCATCTCCTTCACCGGGATGTCGATGCCGACGCCGCGCAGGGTCTCTTCGTTGGAGGAGGTGAGGATGGTGACGGCGAGGACCTTGGGGCGCTCGGAACTGGAGAACTTCTTGTCCAGGGTCTCCATGGTGGTGGTCATCATCTCGTAGCCGCCGAGAGCGTGCAGGTTGGAAAGCTTGACGCCGAGGTGGGCGGCTTCCAAGGTCGCCATGGCGACCGTGTTGGGAATGTCGTGGTATTTGAGATCAAGGAAGACCTCGCCGCCGGCCTTCTGAACGGTGCGGACCGCTTCGGGGCCGCAGGAGGTGAAGAGCTGCTTACCGACCTTGAACATCCCGACGTGTCCGGAGAGGCGCTCGGCCCACATCTCGATCTCGTCGAACCCTTTGACGTCCATGGCGAAAATGATCTTCTTGATTGCTTCTTCTCTGGTCATATATGACTCCAAATCATTAGAACGCGGATGACGCGGATTGGGCGGATTTACGCGGATTAAACCTAAAAAGCTTTGGGGTTACCCCAAAGTCTTAAAAGACTTTAGAACTTGAATCCTGATTTTGCAGTATCCGCGTCAATCCGTTAAATCCGCGTCATCCGCGTTCTATTACGCTTTTGATCTTAAGCTTGAAGTGCCTCTTTGACGGCGGCTTTGACTTTGGCGACGGCGCCGGCGATCGGGAGGATCTCGACTTCGCCGCTCCTTCTCTCTTTCAGCTCGACGTTGCCGTCGACCAGGTTCTTCGCCCCGACCACGATCCTGAGCGGGATGCCGATCAGGTCGGCGTCTTTGAACTTGAAGCCGGGACGCTCGTCGCGGTCGTCCAAGAGCACCTCGACGCCCGCTTCCATCAGCTGCTCATAGATCTCTTCGGCGGCCTTCTTGACGGCCTCGTCCTTGGCACCGCCCAGCTCGGAGATGATGCAGTGGAAGGGGGCGATCGGGATCGGGAAGATGATCCCGTTGTCATCATGGTTCTGTTCGATGCAGGCGGCCACGGTACGGCCGATGCCGATGCCGTAGCATCCCATGAAGATGATCTGCTCTTTGCCGTCGGCGTCGAGGTAGCTGGCGTTCAACGCCTTGGAGTACTTGGTCCCCAGCTTGAAGACGTGCCCGACTTCGATGCCGCGCCAGATCTCCAGGTGGCCGTCCACGCAGCGGGGGCACTCGTCGCCCACCACCACGTTCCTGATGTCGACGAATTCGGGCGCCGGGAAGTCGCGGCCAGCATTGACGTTTTTGAAGTGGGTGTCGGCGGCGTTGGCGCCGGTCACGAAGTTCTTGAGCCCCTCGACGGAGAGGTCGGCGACAACCTTGACCTTGCCGGTAAGGCCGACCGGACCGGCGTAACCGGTGGGTGCGCCGGTCACTTTCGCAACGACCTCGTCCTCGGCCATCTCCAGCTCGGTGCAGCCAAGGTGATTCTTCAGCTTGATCTCGTTGAGGTCGTAGTCGCCCCGCAGAAGGGCCACTACGGGCTCGCCGTCGGCCACCAGCACCAGGGTCTTGACGATCTGGGAGCTGTTGACGCCGAGGAACTTGGCGACATCCTCGATGCTCTTCTGTCCCGGGGTCGCCACCTTTTCCATCGGGCGGGGATCGGCGTGCTCGGTCACAGCCTTGCTCTTGGACTCGGCCTTCTCCATGTTGGCCGCGTACTCGCAGTGCGAGCAGGAGACGATGGCGTCCTCGCCGGAATCGGCCAGCACCATGAACTCGTGGGAGTAGTTGCCGCCGATGGTGCCGGTGTCGGCCTCGACGGCGCGGAACCTCAGGCCGCAGCGCTCGAAGATCCGGCGGTAGGCCTTGTACATCTTCTCGTAGGAGACGTTGCCGCCCGCCTCGTTCACGTCGAAGGAGTAGGCGTCCTTCATGATGAACTCGCGGCCGCGCATAAGGCCGAAGCGCGGGCGGATCTCGTCGCGGAACTTACCCTGCACCTGGTACAGGTTGATCGGCATCTGGCGGTAGCTGCGGATCTCCTTACGGATGAGGTCGGTGATGACCTCCTCGTGGGTGGGGCCCATGCAGAACTCGGCGTCCTTACGGTCCTTGAAGCGCAGCAGCTCCTTGCCGTAGAAATCCCAGCGGCCGGACTCCTTCCAGAGCTCGGCCGGTTGCACGGCCGGCATCAGGAGTTCGATGGCCCCGGCGCGGTTCATCTCCTCGCGGACGATCTGTTCCACCTTGCGGATGGAGCGAAGCCCGAGCGGGAGGTAATTGTAGATGCCGGCGGCCAGTTTGCGGATCATGCCGGCGCGCAGCATAAGCTGATGGGAGATGACCTCGGCGTCGGAGGGAGTCTCCTTGACGGTCGGGATGAAGTACTGGGAGTAACGCATAGGGGTTGCCTCTTCTCTATTGGATTTAAATCAGGGTCGAAGTCAAAGACGATGGAACGCGGATGACGCGGATCGAGCGGATTACCGCGGATACAGCAAAAGTCTTTGGGTTACCCCTAAAAAAGATTCTGGTTTATCCGCGTAAATCCGTTAAATCCGCGTCATCCGCGTTCAATTGTTGTTAAGGTGTTATCCGTTGTTAACAGCCTTCAGCACTTCCTCTACGAGTGCGTCGGCCATCTGGCCTTCGGGGACTTTCCTGACGATCTCCCCGTTCTTGAAGAGAAGCCCTTCCCCTTTTCCGCCAGCGATGCCGAAGTCGGCTTCGCGCGCCTCGCCGGGGCCGTTAACGGCACACCCCATGACGGCGACGGTGATGTTCTTGTCGAGGAATCCGAGCCTGCGTTCAACCTCTTCGGCTACCGGGATGAGATCGATCTGGCAGCGCCCGCAGGTCGGGCAGGAGACGAAGTTGATCCCCCGCTGCCTGAGGCCGAGGCATTTCAGGATGTCGTAGGCCACCCGCACCTCATCCACCGGATCTCCGGTCAGGGAAACCCGCATGGTGTCCCCGATTCCCTGGTTGAGGAGGATGCCGAGCCCCACGGAGGACTTGATGGTGCCGGAGAACTTGGTCCCGGCTTCGGTGACCCCGATGTGGATGGGATAGTCGACGGCTTCGGAAAGAAGCTGGTAGGCCTTGAGGGTGCGCACGACGTCGGAGACCTTGATGGAGATCTTGATCTGGTCGTAGTTGAGCTCTTCCAGGATCCGCACATGACCAAGTGCCGACTCGACCATCGCCTCGGGGGTCGGATGGCCGTACTTGATCAGCAGCTCTTTCTCGAGCGAGCCGCCGTTGACGCCGATCCGGATTGGGACCTGCCGCTCGGCGGCTGCCTTGACGACCTCGGCGACTTTCCAGCGCTCGCCGATGTTGCCTGGGTTGAGACGGAGACCGTCGACGCCCGATTCGAGCGCTTGGAGGGCGAGTTTATAATCGAAGTGGATATCGGCGATGAGCGGCATGGGGCTGCCGGCCTTGATCTTCGCCAGGGCCAGGGCCGCGTCCATGTCGGGGACGGCGCAGCGGATGATCTCGCACCCGACTTCGGCCAGCTGCCCTATCTGGGCGAGGGTGGCCTCTACGTTTCTCGTGTCGGTGGAGCACATAGACTGGACGACGCAGGGAGCGCCGCCGCCGATGAGGATATTACCTACCTTGATCTGTTTGGTTGTTTTTTTCATAGCGGGACATAGTAGCTAAATCAGCCCCGGAAATCAAGGAAGATCCCCCCTTTATGACACGGGAACGAGCTGATTGACTCAGCAATGCAGTCCACATCGTTGCTGCTGCCCGACAGTTACAAAATCCCCCCTGTCCCCCCTTCGCAAAGGGGGGAACGTGCCTTCAAGGGGATCATGCGGCTGCCACAGTTTTGGGTCACTCTATTTCTTGCTGTAGGTCCCCATCAGCTCGCACTGTGCCAGTATCTTTCCTTGCATGGCGTGCTCGAGGTCTTTCTTCTGAGCGGATGACGGGAGGTTGAGAGCTTCGTTCAATGCATAGAGCTTGAAGAAGTAGCGGTGGGTTCCGGAGGGTGGACAGGGGCCACCGTAGTTGGTCTTCTTCCAACTGTTGGTGCCCTGGCGGGCTTCGGAGGGGGCGTGACCGGCGGCTATCTCAGTCGTCCGGGGTGAAATGTTCCAGACGACCCAGTGGACCCAAAGGCCGACCGGTGCATCGGGATCGTCGACGATGAGGGCGAGCGACTTCGCTTCCTTCGGCACGCCCTGGATCACCAGCGGTGGGCTTGCGTCCTTGCCGTCGCAGGTGTACAGGGGCGGGATCGGCTGTCCGTTCGCGAACACGGGGCTGGTCAGGTTCATCTTGCGCACCTCCTTGGCTGAAAGGGGAACGGAAAGGACGAGGAGCAGGAGAGGGATGAGAAGGTAGAGGGGGCGGGGCATGATCGGCACCTCCAATTGGATTCGTAGAGGCAAATCCCCCCTGTCCCCCCTTTGACAAGGGGGGGGCCTGTCGCCTCCTTCAGCGCGAATACAGCAGGAATGGCGATGGTGGCGGGGGAGATCGGGAAACAATGGTCAAAGTGTAGCTTTACGGGGGGGCGCTGCAAGCGGGATCGGTGATTCGGCGGTTGACAGTCTGAGGTTTTCCCTTTAAGTAAGAGAGCATGAAAAATAAAAGACATACAGCAGACATTCCTGCCAAAGCGGGCAACGCTCACCCAGAAAAAAAGGGCCAGGTAAAGAGTGGCGCATCCAAGGGCGCCGCGGCAAAGCCCTTCAAGCCTCATGGCAACGAGGCTGCCTCCCACAGGCGTGAGACCGGCTCTCCCTCGCAGGGAAAACAGTGGGACCGCGACCAGCAGTCTCCGGAAAAACGCAAGCCGGCCAACGACGGAAGCAGCAGCGGCCCCGTGTCCAAGCCTCCCCGCCGCGCCGAGAGGCTCAAGAGTCGCGATTTCGATAAAGAAGAGGCTAAACACGGAACCGTTCAGGCCCCCAAAGGGACCAAGGGCCGTGCCTTCGAAAAAGGCGCCCCCCGTGCTGCACGAGGAGCCGATTCTCCTGCCGGTTCCGCCCGCCCTAACGCTGCACGTGGCGCGGCAACTCCTGCCGGTTCCGCACGTCCTAATGCTGCACGTGGCGCGGCATCTCCTGCCGGTTCCGCACGCCCTAACGCTGCACGTGGCGCGGCAGCTCCTGCCGGGTCCGCACGCCCTAACGCTGCACGTGGCGCGGCAGCTCCTGCCGGTTCCGCACGTTTTAAGACCCCGGGCACGGATAAGGCACCCAAGTCTGCCCCGCGTAGCGGTGACCAGCGGGAAAAGCCGGGCATGCCGAACCTGCGGTGCGGGATGACGGTCGAGCTCACCATTACCTCCACCAACGAGGACGGTTTCGGCGTCTGTTACCTCGAAGGGACCCGCGTCCTCGTCGCCGGTGGGCTTCCCGGCGAGATGCTGGTGGTCAGGATCACCTATGTCGGCCGCCGCGAGTCCTTCGGGAATATTATCAAGCTTCTGAAGACCTCCGCCGATCGTGAGGCTGCTCCTGCCTGCGGGATGGGGAAAGCCTGCGACGGCTGCCCGCTCATCCAGATGCGCTACCCAGCCCAGCTCGCGTGGAAGAAGAACCTGGTCCAGCGCGAGATGATCAAGTACCCTTCGCTGGTAGCGGTCCCCATCCACGACACCATCGCCTCCCCCAAACTGCTGGAGTACCGGAACACGGCGAAACTGGTTGTTGCGGGCAAGCACTCCGATCCCGTGATCGGCATCTACCGCCGGAACACTCACGACGTGCTGGAGATTGCGGACTGCCCGCTCCACCATCCGCTCATCAACAAGGTTGTGAAGGCGGCCAAGGCCGGAATCAAGAAGGGCAAAGTCCCCATCTACAACCCCAAGAGCGAGATGGGCCTTCTGCGCTACCTGGTGGTCCGCGTGGCGGAACCGAGCGATCGGGTCATGGTGGTCTTCGTCACCAGCGACCAGGGATACAACGAGATCCACCACCTGGCGAAATTCGTCCAGCAGGCAGTACCCGAGGTCGATGTGGTCGCCCAGAACATCAACGCCTCGACCGGCAACGTCATCTTCGGACACAAGGACCGCTTCCTCACCCGCGAGCACACCCTGCGCGCCTACGTCGGGGAGAAGAGTTTCCATCTCTCGCCTCACTCCTTTTTCCAGGTCAACAGCGGTGCCGCCAACATCATCTACGAGAAGGTGCGGGAGTTGGCCAGACTCTCCGGCAAGGAACGGGTGATCGACGTCTACTGCGGGATCGGCGGGATTTCTCTCTTCCTCGCCGATAAGGCCAGGGAGGTGGTGGGGATCGAATTCGTTGAGGCTGCGGTGACCGACGCCACGGCCAACGCGCTTCTCAACAAGGCGCAGAACTGCAGCTTCGAGGCGGGGGATGCCGCCCATCTCATCGACGAGATCGGCGAGGAGGGGGGCGCGGACCTGGTGGTGCTCAACCCTCCGCGCAAGGGGTGCGAGGAGAAGGTGCTGAAGAGCGTCGCGGCCATCAAACCGGAGCGGATCGTCTACGTGTCGTGCTCGCCGGAAACGCTCGCGCGGGATCTCGACATTCTCTCCCGGCTGGGATACCGGACGGTGGAGATCAACCCGGTGGACATGTTCCCGCAGACGGTGCATGTGGAGGATGTGGCGCTTTTGGAGAGGGTGTAAGGGAACTCGCTCCATGGATGACGCCATCGACAAGTTGAGGGGACTTTTCCCTGCGCAAATGCATGACAGGTTGTTGATGGTCGGTGGCATGGTGAGGGACCGCCTGCTCGGGGTCCCCAGCCAGGATGTCGACCTGATCGCCATCGCCTCTCCTGACGAGCTCCTGGCGGCCGGCTTCCGGCTGGTCGAGGCCAAGAGTTCTCCCAACATCTTCTTCCGCTTCCACAACGATCTCGGCAAGGTCGAGATTACCCGCCTTGATTCGCACGACGATCTCGCCATGGACCTCAGCCGACGCGATTTCACCGCCAATGCAATCGCAATGACGCTCCAGGGGGCCATCGAAGATCCCCTTGGTGGCCGCGACGATATCAAAAAGAAGCGCCTCCGGCTCTGCTCCCCGGCCAGTTTCTCCGACGACCCCACCCGGATCTTCCGCGCGTTCCGGTTCGAGTGCGAAGGGTGGCGGCTCGATGCCGAGGCGGAGGCGGCGATCTCTTCGCGGCCGTGGTCGGATGCTCTCTCCCGCCTTCCGATGGAACGTTTCTCCCAGGAGATGCTGAAGGCGCTCTCCAAGCAATCCCCGTCCCGTTTCTTCCGCCGCATGCTCGAACTCAAGGTGGGCGGCAACCTGCTCCCCGAGATTTTCACGATGCCCCAGGTCCCCGCCGGGCCGCTCCAACACCACCCGGAGGGCGACCTCTTCGAGCACTCGATGCTGACTCTCGAGCGGATGTCGGCACTCACTCCCGACGTGAAGGCCCGCTTCTGCGCTCTCTTCCACGACCTCGGCAAACTTGCCACCGACCAGGAGCTTTACCCGAAGCACCACGGACACGAAGAGGCGGGCGCGGATGCAGCGACTCAATTCTGCACCAGGCTTCGCCTCCCCTCCTCCCTGCAAAGAGGATTGCGCGCCGCCTGCGCTCTCCATGGCAAGGCCAACCGCTGGGACGAGCTGCGCGATTCGACAAAGATCAAATTGGCTTTGGGCGCCATCAAGGGGGGAATCGAGGAATTCCTGCCGCTTCTCGTCGAATCGGATTTCAAGGTGGGAATGAAGGGATGGGAGGAGACCCTTAAGGTGGCGGCGATGAACGCTGCCCAGTTGGGGATCGACCCGGCGGTATTGAGCGAGCCGGGTTTACCGCCGGAGAAGGTGCAGCAGATGATTATGCAACGGAGGGTGGAGGTGCTGAGGGAAGTGGGAAAGGGGAAAAGCAAATCCCCCCTGTCCCCCCTTTGACAAGGGGGGGACGTTATTCAGCTTATTCTGCTTATTCTGCTGGCGCGGGTTGCTTGCTGTTGGCCTTTCCTTTTTTTCCGTTCATGGCGATCTTGAGGACGGAGCTGTCGTAGATCGTTTCGAACATCCCCTCGATCTTGAAGAAGGCGGCCAAGACCGCCGGATCGAAGTGCCCCTCCGGATTGATCCGGTCATCCCCTTCCCGGAAAACCTGCAGCGCCTCCTCGTGCGTCATCGGCCCTTTGTAGCTTCGCCGGGAACGGAGCGCATCGTAGACATCGGCAACCTTGACGATGCGCCCGGCCATCGGGATCCGTTCTCCTTTTAGGCGCTTCGGGTAGCCGGTGCCATCCCAGTTCTCGTGGTGAGAGATGGCTATGTCGCGGGCGACTTTCAAGCGAGGGGAGTCCCCCAGGATCTCCAGTCCAAAGGCGGGATGCTGGCGGATGAGCTGCATCTCCCGGTGGTTGAGCGGCCCCTTCTTGAGCAGAACGGCGGCCGGGATCCTGATCTTCCCCACGTCGTGCATCTGGGCCGAAATGGAAACGTCCTCCACGAAGGCAAGGTTGAACCCCATGTTGGCGGCCAGCGCCCCCGCGTAGCGGTTCACGCGGACCACGTGCCTCCCGGTATCCTCCTCGGCGGCCTCGCACGCCCTGGCCAGCGCCTCGATGGTGTAGGCGAAGGCCCGCTCGGTCTCCCGCATCTCGTCAGAAACGGTGACCAGCGATCCGATAACCACCGCAGCACTTCTCAGCACATCGGCGTCGTATTCGCTGGCGCCCCCCGGGTAGTTGAAAGCGACCAGCACGCCGGGGGATCCGCCGCTGATCCGGCAGCTCACGAAGTTGAGGATAGGATCCCCCATCGCCCTCACCACCGAGGGATGGAAGAAATTCTGGAATTCCTCGATGCTCCCGCTGATGTCCTTCCAGTTGATGGGGACCACGTCGGTCCCACCCTCCACCCGCACCAGGCTGATCGCGTAGCTCGATTCCGGTTCGATGGTTATCACATCGGATCGCTCGATCATCTCCCCTTCCCGCAGGTGAAAGACCCGCCCGCTGCAGCAGGTGCAGTTGGGCCCTTCCAGCGCGATGAAGATGGCGGTGGGGCCGCGCCTCCCCTTCCCTCCCAAGAGATGCGCCAGCACCTGGTGGTACAACTCGTCGGAAGTGAACTTCCGGCGCGACAGATCTTTGAGGGTGCTGTCGGTCAGAGAGATCAGGTCCAGGGTCTGTCGCAGAGCCATGTGGCAGAGTTCGATGGTCATCGATGTGCCTCGACGGGTAACGGTGGATGAAATTAACGGGGCGAAGCGGCGTCTTTAAGGAAAGTATAGCAGATGGCGGTGGGGCAAAAAAAAGGCCCGGCGGGGTTACCCGCCGGGCCGCTACTGCGATATTCCGGGTACGGCCTAGGCCTTGGCGGCGATGGCTTTCTCGTAGCCCATGTTGAAGGCCTTCTTGTTCAGCTCGAGGAAGGCTTCCGGTACGCGGGAGAGAACGGCCTTCTCGGCGGACTCCTTGGTGACCACGCCGGTCAGGGCAACGATGGCGCCCAGGGCGACGATGTTGGCCACGATTTCACGGCCGACTTCGTTCTTGGCGGTGTTGATGATCGGGAAAGCGACGGTCTTGAAGTTCCCTTTGGGGAGATTCTTGACGAGGTCGGAGTCGATCAGCAGCACGCCACCCTCTTTGAGGTCGTGGGAGTACTTGTCGCAGGCTTCCTGGGTCAGCGCCAAGAGGGCGTCGACCACGGTGGCCTTCGGGTAGTCGATGGTGGCGTCGGAAACGATGACTTCCGACTTGGAAGCGCCACCACGGGCCTCCGGACCATAGCTCTGGGACTGGACAGCCTGTTTCCCGTCGTAGATGGAGGCGGCTTCGGCCATGATCACGCCGGCAAGGATGAGACCCTGCCCGCCTGCCCCGGAAAATCTGATTTCATATCTCTGAGACATTTTGGGTTCTCCTTACTTTTTTATTTCTGGGCGCGCTCGATGACTTTGGCGTACTCGGTGGTGTACTCCGGCTTCTCGACCTTGTGCAGAACGCCGGTGATGATCTTGCCCTGGAGCTGCTCGGCGGTCATCTTCTCGGCGGCCTTGACCGGGACGGCGACGTCTTTGAGGCGGTTCATCATCTCGATGACGGACTTGAACTTGTTGCGGCGGCCGTAGGTGGTCGGGCAGTCGTCCAGGATCTCGACCACGGAGAAGCCTTTGTGCTGGATCGCCTCGACGATCAGCTTGTCGATCTGGGTCGCGTGGTAGGCGGTGCCACGGGCCACGAAGGTGGCGCCGGCGCCGATGGCGAGCTGGGCGACGTCGAAGGACGGGTCCGGGTTGCCGTACGGGGTGGTGGAAGCCTTGGCACCGGTCGGGGTGCAGGGGGAGAACTGGCCGCCGGTCATCCCGTAGATGTTGTTGTTCATGATGATGTAGGTCATGTCGATGTTACGGCGGCAGGCGTGGATGAAGTGGTTGCCGCCGATGGCGGTGCCGTCGCCGTCGCCGCCGCACAGGATCACGTTCATTTCCGGCTTGGCCATCTTCACGCCGGTGGCGAAGGCAGCCGCACGGCCGTGAGCGGTGTGCAGGGTGCAGCAGTCGAGGTAGCCGGGGAGACGCGAAGCGCAGCCGATACCGGAGACGATGGCGGTGTTGTTCTTGTCGAGGCCGAGGGTGTCGATGGCCCGGATAAGACCTTTCATGACAATGCCGTGGCCGCAGCCCGGGCACCAGATGTGCGGGAGCTTGCCCGGACGGATGTACTTATCGTAATCAAAAGCCATGTTACTTGACCTCCTTGATCTTTTCGAGGATCTGCCCCGGGTTGATCGGCTCGCCGTCAACGCGGAAGATGCCGTGGACCGGAGCCTTGCCGTCGATGCACCCTTTGACCACGCCGGTGCACATGCCGAGGTTCATTTCCGGGGTGATGATGGCCTTCACCTTGCCGGCGAGAGCATTGATCTGCTTCTCCGGGAACGGCCAGAAGGTCTTGATCCTGAAGAGGCCGGCCTTGATACCTTCCTTGCGGGCTTCGTTCACGGCGAAACGGGCGGAACGGGAGGTGGAGCCGAAAGCCACGATGGCAACCTCGGCGTCATCCAGCAGGTACTCTTCGAACTGGACGATGTCGTCCACATTGGCCTCGACCTTGCGCACCTGGCGCTCTTCCTCGGCCTGAACCCAGGCAGCCTTGGTGGTCGGGAAGCCGTCCTGGCCCTTGTTGAGGCCGGTCACGTGGAAGCGGTAGTTGGTGCCGAAGGCGGCCAGCGGCGGCACGTCGCCGAAGCTGGTATCGTACGGCTTGTACTGCTCGGGCGGAACCGAAGGAGCGGTACGGTTGATGACTTCGAGTTCGCCCGGCTCGGGGAACACGATCCGCTCACGCATGTGGGCGACGATCTCGTCCGGCATGACCATGACCGGGGTGCGGTATTTCTCGGCCAGGTTGAAGGCGCGGACGGTCTCTTCGAAGAGTTCCTGAACGGAGGCCGGGACCAGGCAGATGGCCGGGTGGTCACCGTGGGTGCCCCACTTGGCGCTCATCACGTCGGACTGCGACGGGCCGGTCGGCATGCCGGTGGAGGGGCCGCCCCTCATGACGTTGACGATGACGCACGGGGTCTCGGCGATGCAGGCGTAACCGATCAGCTCCTGCTTGAGGGAGAGGCCCGGGCCGGAGGTCGCAGTCAGAACTTTCGCGCCGGTCAGCGAAGCGCCGATGACGGAAGCCATGGCGCCGATTTCGTCCTCCATCTGGATGAACTTACCGCCGATCTTCGGCAGCTCGTTAGACAGCACCTCGGCCACCTCGGTGGAAGGGGTGATCGGATAACCGCCGAAGAACGTGCAACCGGCGTAGAGCGCACCCTGAGCGGCTGCCTCGTTCCCCTGAAGGAATGCAACTTTTTTAGCCACTTTAACTACCTCCTGAAATTATTAAGCTGACACTTTGATGGCAAAGTCAGGGCAGCGCAGTTCGCACTGCATGCACTTGATGCAAGCTTCAAGGTTCTTGACGCTTGCCACAAAACCTTTCATCTCCAAGACCTTGGTCGGGCAGAACTCCACACAAATGTGGCACCCCTTGCAGTACTTTTCGATGATCTCGATCGTCGGCAGTTTTTTCTCCATCCACGTAGCTCCTTTGACTGAAATGCCTTTTTGAGGCTGGAAATGTTGCCTTATAACACAATCTGTATACACAATGCAAGCGGCAATATTCGGATAAAACGATACTTTACCCCGCAGCGTTGCCGCAAAAAAGGGGCAAGGAGGGGACACCTCCTTGCCCCTGGTACAGATTTCGCGAGGCCTGTTACTTCAGGGTGCTGACCAGTTCCTTAACGGCGGCGACGGACTTGTCCATCATGGCCCGCTCGTCGGCGTCCAGTTCGAACTCGAGGATCTGCTCGATGCCGGCGGCGCCGATCACGGTCGGAACGCCGACGTAGTACCCCTTAACGCCGAACTCGCCGTTGAGGTAGACGCAGGAGGGGAGCACGCGCTTGGAGTCCTTCAGGTAGGCCTCGGCCATCGCGATGGCGGAAGAAGCCGGGGAGTAGAAGGCGGAACCGGTTTTCAGCAGGGCGACAACCTCGCCGCCCGCACCGCGGGTACGCTTGACCATGGCGTCCATGCACTCTTTGGCCTTGGCTTTGTCCTTGTACTTCCTCTCGAGGAGCTCCATGACCGGGATGCCGTTCACGGAGGCGTAGCGGATCAGCGGCACCATGTCGTCGCCGTGGCCGCCGAGGGTCATGGCGTTGACGTCTTTCACGGAGACGCCGAGCTCCCAGGCGATGAAGGCTTTGAAGCGGGCGGAGTCGAGGACGCCGGCCTGGCCGATGACTTTGTTGTGCGGGAAGCCGGTCACTTTCTGGCAGAGGGTGACCATGGCGTCGAGCGGGTTGGAAATGACGATCACGAAGGCGTTGGGGGCGTTGGCCTTGATCCCTTCGGCGACGGAGGTCATGATCTTGGAGTTGACTTCGATCAGGTCGTCGCGGCTCATGCCCGGTTTGCGGGGGAGACCGGCGGTGACGACGACGACGTCGGCGCCTTTGATGTCCTCGTAGGTGTTGGTGCCTTTCAGGCAGACGTCGAAGCCGTCAACCGGGGCAGCCTCGGCGATGTCGAGCATCTTGCCCTGGGGAAGACCTTCCACGATGTCGAACATCACGACGTCGCCGAGTTCGCGCAGAGCGCAGAGCTGAGCAAGGACGCCACCAATCTGACCACCACCGATGAGTGCGATTTTCTTACGTGCCATGTTTGTTTCCTCCACAATGAGATTGAAGTTATCTACGGTTGTCTACGTGATGCTGCTGATTTATTTGTTGATAGCGTCGATGATCGCGTTCAGGGTCGGACTCGGGCGCATGGCCTTTTCGGTCTTCGCCTCGTCCGCGTGGTAGTAGCCGCCCATGTCGACCGGCTTGCCCTGGGCACCGATCAGCTCGGCGTTGATCTTCTCCTCGTTCGCCTGGAGCTCCTTGGCGACCTTGGCGAACTGGGCGGCCAGACCGGCGTCCTTGGTCTGGGCGGCCAGCGCCTCGGCCCAGTACATGGCGAGGTAGAAGTGGGAGCCGCGGTTGTCGATCTGGCCGACCTTACGGGCCGGGTTCTTGTTCTGGTCGAGGAACTTGGTGTTGGCCTGGTCGAGGGTATCGGCCAGCAGCTGCGCCTTCTCGTTTTTGAAGGTGGCGGCCAGGTGCTCCAGCGAAACGGCCAGGGCCAGGAACTCGCCGAGCGAATCCCAGCGGAGGTACCCTTCCTGCTGGAACTGCTGCACGTGTTTCGGAGCGGAACCGCCCGCACCGGTCTCGAAGAGGCCGCCGCCGGCCAGCAGCGGCACGATGGAGAGCATCTTGGCGGAGGTGCCGAGCTCGAGGATCGGGAAGAGGTCGGTCAGGTAGTCCCTCAGGGCGTTGCCGGTGACGGTGATGGTGTCGAGGCCGGCCTTGGCGCGCTTGCAGGTGTAGAGCATCGCCTCGGGCGGAGCCATGATCGGGAGCTCAAGACCGGTGGTGTCGTGGTCTTTGAGGTACTTCTGAACCTTGACGATCAACTGGGCGTCGTGGGCGCGGTTCTTGTCGAGCCAGAAGACGGCCGGAGTTTTGGTGGCGCGGGCGCGGTTGACGGCGAGCTTGACCCAGTCCTGGATCGGGAGATCCTTGGCCTGGCAGCCCCTCCAGATGTCGCCATCTTCGACCTGGTGCTCGAACACCACTTTGCCGGCCGGGTCGACCAGGCGGAAGGTGCCGTCGGCGGCAGCCTTGAAGGTCTTGTCGTGGGAGCCGTACTCCTCGGCCTTCTGCGCCATGAGGCCGACGTTGGAGGTGGAGCCCATGGTGGTCGGGTCGAACTGGCCGTTCTCCTTGCAGAAGTCGATGCAGACCTGGTACCACTCGGAGTAGCAGGTGTCGGGCACCACGCACTTGACGTCGTGCAGCTTGCCGTCCGGGCCCCACATCTTGCCGGAGTCGCGGATCACCACCGGCATGGAGGCGTCGATGATGATGTCGTTGGAGGCGTGCAGGTTGGTGATCCCTTTGTCGGAGTCGACCATGGCCATTTCGGGGCGCTTGGCGTAGACGGCCTTGATGTCGGCCTCGATCTCGGCGCGCTTGGCGTCCGGGAGGCTGGCGAGCTTCTTGTAGAGGTCGCCCAGGCCGAGGTCGGGGTTGACGCCCAGCTCCTTGAAGGTGGCGGCGTGCTTGGTGAAGACGTCCTCGAAGAAGACCGAGACGAAATGCCCGAAGATGATCGGGTCGGAGATCTTCATCATGGTGGCCTTGAGGTGGACGGAGAAGAGGACCCCCTGGGCCTTGGCGTCGGCGATCTGCTCGGCGATGAACTTGCGGAGGGCCTTGACGCTCAGGAAGGAGCCGTCGACGACCTCGCCCGCCTGCAGCTTGAGCTCTTTCATGCAGGTGGCCTTGCCGGCCTTGTCCACGAACTCGATCTTGTAGGTGCCGGCCTCCGGAATGGTGGCGGACTTCTCGGAGTGGTAGAAGTCACCGGCAGTCATGTGGGAGACGTGGCTCTTGGAATCGGAGCTCCAGGCGCCCATCTTGTGCGGGTGCTTCTTGGCGTACTCTTTGACGGCCTTGGCGGAGCGGCGGTCGGAGTTGCCTTCGCGCAGTACCGGGTTGACGGCGGAGCCGAGCACCTTGGCGAAGCGGGTGTTCAACGCCTTCTCCTCTTCGGTCTTGGGATCCTCCGGGTAGTCCGGGATGTCGTACCCCTGGCTCTGCAGCTCGGCGATGGCGGCTTTGAGCTGCGGGATGGAGGCGGAGACGTTGGGGAGCTTGATGATGTTGGCTTCCACCTTCTGGGTCAGGTCGCCCAGGTAGGCCAGCTCGTCGGCGACCTTCTGGTCCGCCTTGAGTTTTTCGGGGAAGTTGGCGATGATTCTGCCGGCGAGGGAGATGTCCCTGGTCTCGACCTCAACGCCGGCTGCCTTGGTGAAGGCATTGACGATGGGAAGCAGGGAGTAGGTGGCAAGCGCCGGGGCCTCGTCGATTTTGGTCCAGATAATCTTTGCTGTTGTCATCGTTTAGTTCTCTCCTTGGTTTTTGTGCCTGAAGGCCGGAAGCTCGATGAAAATACGGGGTGGCGATCCGCCGCCAGTCGCCCGGAGACGGCCACCTCGTCGAAACAAAAGGAAAAAAGAGGCCATCGGAGGCGAACATGCGCCCTCCGTCGTCCCCGTCCGATATTTCCTGTGGATTTGAGGGATGTTACAGGAAGCCTATCCTGAATAAAATTTTGTATACAGTATACAAATCGGTTTTCAGTGTCAAGGGAAAATCTTGGCGCAAACTTATGGATGGGAAAAAATCCGGGGCACCTACTGCGGGAGGAAGGAAAGAGTTGAAAGTACGTTCTTTTTTGCCTGCGGAAAGGCGCGTGCGGCGGTGCGGCGGCGGGGGTTTTACCCTCGCGGACGGCTCCAGTATAGCGCACTTTTTTGAGTTCGCCGCCGGGGCGGTTTTAATGTGAAAAAAAAGCCGTCCGGTGTAACGAAAACGGGAGGCGGACGCGGGGAAAACCGGGGGCAAAGTGAGCCGGATTGAGTGAGCCGGATTGCCGGAGTAAGGGCTCAATCGAACAATGGAATGGTTAGGCGGAAGGGGGTTTAGTGCAGCAGACGGTCCTGCGAGTAGCGGCGGGCCTCGGCGATGTCCTCGCGGGAGAGGTTTCTCGGGATCTTCAGCACCTGGCCGGGCCAGATGTGGCGGGGGTCGCGGATCTGGGCGCGGTTGGCCCGGTAGATGAGCGGCCAGAGCATCCGGTCGCCGTAGACCTCGGGCTGCGAGGCGATGTAGGGAAGCGATTCGCCGCGCCGCACCGTGTAGGTGGAGACCAGCACGTGCTCCTTGGGGACCGGCTTGACCGCCCTCTTGGCCCGGGCGGCCTCCTCGGCCTGTGCCCGCTCCTTCTGGGCCAGGGCCTCCAGCTCGGCCTGCGCCTTGCGGTTGGCCTCCTCGCGGGCGAGCCGTTCCTCCTCGGCGCGTTTTCTCTCCTCGGCGAGCCTCGCCTCCTCGAGCCGCTTCGCCTTGATGGCGGCCAGCTCCTTCTCGAGAAGCTCCCCCTTCATCAGCGCCAGCTCGTAGTAGCTGTCGGCCTCCTCGGTATCGCCGTCGTTGAAGTAGTTCTCCCCCCTGCCGTACGCTTCGAGAGCGCTCCTGAACTCGGTGGCCAGTTGGGTGTCGGCGCCCGCGCTCCTTGCGCGCTCCAACACAACCAGAGCCTCCCCGCGGTGACGGGGAGGCTCAGTGGCGCAGGAACAAAGGGCGCTGACGGCCGCCAGCAGTATGAGAAGAACGCAAAACCTCAAAGGCGACAGCCCCTCCGCTTACTGCTGCTTGGCCAGGCGGATGCCGAGTTCGCGCAGCTGGATGGTGTCGACCTCGGAAGGAGCCTCGGACATGAGGCAGGCGCCCTTCTGGGTTTTCGGGAAGGCGATGACGTCGCGGATGGAGTCGGAGCCGGTGATGAGCATCATCAGGCGGTCAAGACCGAAGGCGATGCCGCCGTGCGGCGGGGTGCCGTACTCGAGGGCGTCCAAGAGGAAGCCGAACTTGCTGCGGGCGTTCTCGGCGGAGAGCCCCAGCATCTTGAACATGAGGGACTGCACCTGCTCCTGGTGGATCCTGATGGAGCCGCCGCCGATCTCGTTGCCGTTCAAGACTAGGTCGTAGGCCTTGGCACGGCAGCGCCCCGGGTCGCTCTCGACGAACTCGAGGTCCTCGTCCATGGGGGCGGTGAACGGATGGTGGACGGCGGCCCAGCGGCCGGCCTCCTCGTCCCACTCGAGGAGCGGGAAATCGGTGATCCAGACGAAGCGGTACTCGTTCGGGTCGGCGAGCCCCATCTTGGCGGCCAGGTGATTCCTCAGGCGGCCCAGCGAATCGTTGACCACCTTCGGCTTGTCGGCCACGAAGAGGAGCAGGTCCCCTTCTTCCGAGCCGAAGGCCTTGTCCATGGTGGCGATCTCTTCCGGGGTGAAGAACTTGGCGATCGGGGACTGCCACCCGTCGGCGGTGATCTTGACGTAGGCGAGCCCTTTGGCGCCGTAGATGGCGGTGAACGCGGTCAGGTCGTCGATCTCCTTACGGGAGAAGGCGCCCCCCTTCTTGACGTTCATACCCTTGACGATGCCGCCCCCCTTGGTCACGTCGGCGAAGACCTTGAAGCCGGAGTTCTTGACGATGTCGGAGAGCTCCACGAGCTCGAGCCCGAAGCGGAGATCGGGGTTGTCGACGCCGAAGCGGCGGATGGCCTCGGCGTAGGTCATGTGCTGGATGGGGAGCTGGACTTCGATCCCTTTGGCCTCGAAGAAGATGCGGGCCATGAGCCCTTCCATGACGCGGATGATGTCTTCGCGCTGGATGAAGGACATCTCGCAGTCGATCTGGGTGAACTCCGGCTGGCGGTCGGCGCGCAGGTCTTCGTCACGGAAGCAGCGCACGATCTGGAAGTAACGGTCCATCCCGGCCACCATCAGGATCTGCTTGAAGAGCTGCGGGGACTGGGGGAGCGCGTAGAAATTACCCTTGTTGATCCTGGAGGGAACCAGGAAGTCGCGGGCCCCTTCCGGGGTGGACTTGGTCAGGAACGGGGTCTCGATCTCCAGAAAACCGTTGTCGGTCAGGTAGGAGCGGGTGACCTGGGCGACCTTAGAGCGCAGAATCATGTTCGACTGCAGGGTCTGGGTCCTCAGGTCGAGGTAGCGGTACTTGAGGCGGATGTTCTCGTTCACGTCGACGAAGCCGTCCAGCGTGAAGGGAAGCGCCTTGGAGGGGTTCAAAAGCTTGCACTCGGTGACGTTGATCTCCACCGCGCCGGTCTTCATCTTCGGGTTGACGGTCCCTTCCGGACGGGCGGCGACGATCCCCTTGATGGCGAGCACGTACTCGTTACGGGCGCTCTCGGCCTTGCCGTGGGCGCCGGCGGACCTTTCCGGGTCGAAGACCACCTGGGCGATGCCGTCGCGGTCGCGCAGGTCAATGAAGATGAGGCCGCCATGGTCGCGGCGCTTGGCCACCCATCCCATCAGCACCACTTCCTGCCCGATGTGCTCGGCCCTCAACTCGCCGCAATAGCTGGTCCTTTTCCAATCGCCCAGAAAATCTATCATCGAAAACCCTCCTTGGTTTTATCTAATACCGATAAATCGGGTAACTATACCCAAAAAGCCCCCCTGCATCAACCAAAAAGCGCCTTTCGTGGTGAGCCTTTGCGGTGCTTCCCCCATCCTCACCCTGTCCCTCCCCTAGGAGCGGAGGGCACGTAGTGGTCAAGGCCGGTAGCGCGGCCGGGCCGAAGCAAAAAAGAGCCCGGCGTCTCTCACCGGGCTCTTCGTATGGTCACTCAACATACTGCTGATTTACTCGTATCCGCCCCCGCC
Source organism: Geomonas sp. Red32 (assembly GCF_023652955.1). Taxonomy (GTDB): domain Bacteria; phylum Desulfobacterota; class Desulfuromonadia; order Geobacterales; family Geobacteraceae; genus Geomonas. Next base: position 488,030 of record NZ_JAKLOY010000004.1, read on the forward strand.
GGCTCTCCCTTCCCTTCCGCTACGCCACCGGCAGGTCCGCCCCGCCGCGACTGGAGACGTAGGCGGAGCAGCGCTTGTGGGCGAAGGTGAGGTGCTCGAGCATGGCGTCCCGCGCCCCTTCCGGGTTGCGCTCCCGGATCATGTCGTAGATCCGGCGGTGGTGGCTGAAGAGCAGGTGGTGATCGTCGCTGCTCATGTAGACGGCCCGCCAGACGTCGCGCTGGAATTCCTGCATGGCGTCGAAGATGCTCTGCATCATGTGGAACCAGACCACGTTGTGGGTAGCTTTGGCGATCAGGGTGTGAAAGTGGGCGTCGAGGTCCTCGGAATGTTTGAGGTCTTCGAGGTTCTTGGACATCCCCTCGATCACCAGCTCAAGCCGCCTGAGGTCCTCGGGAAGCGCACGGCTGGCGGCGTAGTAGGAGGTCCAGGACTCCATCCCCTTCCTCACCTCGATGACGTCGAGCGCGCGATCGCCGTCGATGCGGATCAGTTCGGAAAGGGGGACATTGGTGCTCACCTCCACCAGCGAGCGGACGATGGTGCCTCCGCCCTGGTAGGTCTCCACCATTCCGCTGGAGGCGAGCAGGTTGAGGGCCTCGCGGACCGAGGGACGGGAAACGCCGAACATCTCGGCCAGTTCGCGCTCGGGGGGGAGTTTCTCGCCCGGAGTGAACTCTCCGGCCAAAATGGAAGCGCGTATCTGCTCGGCTATCTGGGTAGATACTTTCTTGGGCTTGATTGGCGTAAACATCATGACGCAACCGATACTATATAAACCTATATGTTGGCAACAGATTTTTCGTAAACGTAAGGAAGAGACAACCCATCCCTCCCCTCCCCCTCTTTGAACTGAAAGGAGAGGTAAGGGAGGGACTGAGCCTGAGATAGGAGTTCGGCGTGGTCAGGCGTTGATACTCATTTTTAGAAGTTCAGTTAGGTGAATGACCTTGACCTGGGGCGACGACTCGGCGAGTGCTTTCTTGAGTTGCAAAAGGCAGCCGGGGTTTCCGGTGACCAGATACTCGGCGCCGGTCTGCTGGATGTTGGCCACCTTCCGGTTCAGGACCCGTTCTGACATCTCCGGCTTTTCGATGTTGTAGGTACCGGCCGAGCCGCAGCAGGCGTCGGCCTCGGGGAGCTCGCGGAAGTCGATCCCCGGGATGAGCTTGATGAGGGAGCGGGGCTGGCTGCGGATTCCCTGGCAGTGCGCGATGTGGCAGGGGTCGTGGTAGGTGACCTTCACCGGCAGCGGTTTGAGCAGCCCCTTGAGGGTTTCCGCCTCCCCCGCGAGGATCTCGGAAATGTCCGCCACCTTGGCGCTGAAGGCGGCCGCCTTGGAGTCGCCTTCCAGGTGATGGCCGTACTTCTTAAGCTCCGCCCCGCAGCCGCCGCAGTCGGTGACCACGAAGTCGAGATCGTGGGAGGAGAAGAGGCCGGTGTTGAAGCGGGCGGCCTGCTGCAGCCCTTCGGCGTCGTGGCCGAGCATGTTGGGAGCACCGCAGCACTTCTGATCCTTGGGAGTGATCACCTTGTACCCCAAAAGGGAGAGGAGTTCCACGGTGGCGAGGCTCGCTTCGCTGAAGACGAGGCTCATCACGCAGCCAAGGAAAAACCCTGCCGTCCCCTTCTCTTTACCTTGGGGGGGAGTGACCTCGTCGATGGTCTGGCGAAGCGGGGCCGCCGGGAGTTTCGGCAAAAGCCCCTCCATACGCCCCAGCGAGGCGGGGAACACCTTCAAAAGCCCCAGGGTCCGCACCACCTTCTGCATGCCGGTTCGCTGGTACAGGCGCAACGGTGCGGTGGCGCTCTCCAGCCGGTCCGGATGAGGAACGAGCTTTCTGAGGATCAGCTCCTCCATGAAGGAGAGCCCCTCCTGTGCCTTCTTCTCGCAACGGAACTCGGCCACCAGCTCGCCGGCGTTGACGCCGCAGGGGCAGGCCGAGGCACAGGCCTGGCAGTCGAGGCAAAGCGAGAGGTACTCCAGGAAGTTTTCGGTGGCGGTCAGCTCCCCCTCCTGGAACTTCCTCACCAGCGCCACGCGTCCGCGCGGGGAGGCGGTTTCCAGGAAGGTTTCCTTGTAGGTGGGGCAGTGCGGAAGGCACATCCCGCAGCGCATGCAATTTATCAGCTTTAAATAGTCCATGGTTTTCCCGCTTATGCCCCCATCCTCACCCTGTCCCTCCCCTTGAAGGGGAGGGGACGCCAGGCAAAAGTGGCTCCTGTCTGCCCCCCCCTTTCACAAAGGGGGCGGCCGGTTAGGTCCCCCCCTTTGCGAAGGGGGGACAGGGGGGATTTGCCTTGCGGCATTTCGCCTATGACTCCGCTAAAAAATCTTCCCGGGGTTAAGTATGCCCTGCGGATCCAGCGCACTCTTGATGCCCCGCATCACGCGCAGCCCCGACTCTCCCACCAGTTTGGGGAGGTACTTCTTCTTGGCCACCCCTACCCCGTGCTCACCGGTGATGGTCCCCCCCATCCCGATAGTCGCCTCGAAGATCTCCCCGAAGGCCTTGTGGGCGCGGGCGATCTCGTCCTGGTCTCTCTCGTCGGTGAGGCAGGTGGGGTGCAGGTTGCCGTCACCCGCGTGCCCGAAGGTGCCGATCAGGAGGTCGTACTTCTTGGCGGTCTCCTGGATCAGCTTCACCATGGGAGCGATGCAGCTCCTCGGGACGGTGGCGTCCTCGAGGATGGTGGTCGGCTTGAGCCTTGCCAGGGCGGAGAGCGCCACCCGCCGGGCGGTGGCGAGTTTCAGCGCTTCGTCGGCGTCGGCCGCGGTCTGGAAGAAGGAGCACCGGTGGCGCTCGCAGATCTCCCGGATCCCGGCGGCGTCCTCCTCGACCTGGGCGGGGTGCCCGTCGACCTCGATGAGCAGGACGGCGTCCACGTCGAGCGGGAGCCCCACGTGGGCGTAATCCTCGACGCACTTGATGGTCACCCGGTCGAGGAATTCGAGGGTGGCCGGGATGATGCGGGCGGCGATGATGTGGGAAACGGTGAGGGCCGCCTGCTCGAGCTGCGGGAAGTGGACCAGCATGGTTTTCTTGGTCCGCGGCTTGGGTATCAGCTTCACGGTGATCTCCGAGAAGATCCCGAGCGTCCCCTCGGAGGAGACCAGCAGGTGGTTCAGGTTGTAGCCCGCCACGTCCTTCACCACCTTCCCGCCGGTCTTGAGGATCTCGCCGTCGGAGAGAACGGTCTTCAAGCCCATCACGTAGTCGTCGGTGACGCCGTACTTGAGACCCCGCAAGCCTCCGGAGTTCTCGGCGACGTTCCCCCCCATGGTGGAGATGTTCATGCTGCCCGGGTCGGGGGGATAGAAGAGGCCGCGGCTTTCGGCCTCGCGGTGGAGCGTGCTGGTGACGACCCCGGGCTCGACGGTGGCGGTCAGGTTCTCCTCGTCGATCTCTATGATCCGGTTCATCCGGCTGGTCTGCAGAACCACCCCGCCGTCGAAGGAGATGGATCCCCCCGAGAGGTTGGTGCCCGAGCCGCGGGGGGTGACCCGCACACCCGCCCCGTTGCAGAGGGCCAGCACCCGGGAGATCTCCTCGGTGGTGGCGGGGAGCACCACCGCACCGGGCCTGCTGTGAAGCTCGGGGGTGGAATCGTAGCCGTAACAGGCGAGCGATTCGTCGTCACTGAGGGTATAGGTATCCCCCACTATCTCGGCCAGCGCCTTTACGAAACTCTTGTCCATGGTCGTTATCCTTTCCTACGGAATCATCCAGGGGAAGACGTAGGCCTGCAGGGCCACGATGACCCCCATCACCGTGGTCAGGAAGAGGGCGTGCTTCACGGTGAAGCGGAAGAGATTCCCCTCCTCCCCGATGAGGCCGGTTGCCGCGCAGGCGACGGCGATGGACTGCGGGGAGATCATCTTGCCCATGACGCCGCCGCTCGTGTTGGCAGCACAGGTCAAAATCGGATTCATCCCGAGGTTCTCAGCGGTGACTTTCTGGAAGCCGCCGAAGAGGACGTTACTGGAGGTATCGGAGCCGGTCAGGAAGACGCCGAGCATCCCCAGGAAGGGGGAGAGGAACGGGAAGAGCGCGCCCGCCTTGGTGAAGGCGAGCCCCATGCTGGTGGTCATCCCCGAGGCGTTCATGACGAAGGCGAGACCGACCACCGAGGCGACGGTGATGGCCGGTAAGCGCATGTCGTAGAGGGTCTTGCCGAGTACCTGGAAGAAATCGGCCACGCCGACCCCACAGATGAGGGCCGACAATAGTGCGGCGATCAGGATGGCGGTGCCGGCCGCGGAGAGGTAGTTGAAGACGAACTTCGCCGGGACCTTCGCGGGGAGCTGGTCGGCAACGACCTTGTCGAGCGCCTTGAAGCGCTCCTTCTCGACGGCCTTCGCCTTCACGAGCTCTTTCTCGAGCTTCTGGAGATCCTTCCCTTTCTTCTCGACGGCGTCGAAGGCGGCCATTCTCTCCGCGGTCATAACGGGAGCGTCCGGGGGAAGGGTGATCTCGACCGCCAGGAGCTTCTCCTCGGCGCCCCCAAGCTCTGCCAGGGCGGCGCCCAAGGCGGCCTGCTTCGGATCGGCCGGGGCGAGAAGGCCGAGCTGCTTATCGAGGGCGTCCTTCACGGCGGCTACCTTCTTGATCCCGTCGGAAGGCTTGGTCACCTTCTTCACGATCGCGTTGTCGAGGCCGGCGACCGGGATGACGATCTTGCTCTTGTCGAGGGAGTCCTTCACGGACGGGATCCCCCAGACGAGCACCATGGCGGTCAGGGCGAGGTAGGGGGCCCAGGCGCGGAACACCTGGCCGCCGGTATAGTCGTGGCTCTCCTTCCCTTTCGGCTCGGGCTCGTGATCGAAGGTCCAGATGGTCTTCGGCTGCCAGAACTTGAGCAGGATGACCAGGGCGGCGAGGGTGGAAAGCGAGGCAATGATGTCGGGGAGATAGGGGCCGAGGTAGCTCGCGCATCCCCACTGGGCCAGGGCGAAGGTGCCGCCGCAGACGATGATGGCCGGGAGCACCTCGATGGTCTTCTTCCAGCCGGCCATGATCATGATCACGTAGAACGGGATGAACATCGAAACGAAGGGGAGCTGGCGCCCCACCATGGTGGAGAGCTTCATGAGCCCCGCGTCGTCGTACCCCACGACCCCCGCGAGGGCCACCACCGGGATACCGATGGCGCCGAAGGCGACCGGGGCGGTGTTGGCAATCAGGCAGACGCTGGCGGCGTAGAACGGGCGGAAGCCGAGGCCGACCAGGGTGGCACCGGCGATGGCGACCGGGGTCCCGAAACCGGCCGCCCCCTCGATGAAGGCGCCGAAGCAGAAGGCTATCAGCAGCGCCTGCAGCCGCCGGTCGCCGGTCAGCCCCGCCAGCGAGGCGCGGATGATCTCGAATTGCCCACCCTTGACGGTGATGTTATAGAGAAGGAGCGTGGTGACCACGATGTAGAAGACCGGGAAGAGACCGAAAGCGACGCCATGGAGCGTGGAGAGGGCGGCGAGCTTGACCGGCATCTGCCAGCAAAACACCGCGATCGCGATGGCGACGGCCACCGCCAGCGGGCCCGCCTTGTGAGCCTTCATCTTGAAGACGGCCAGACAGGCAAAGATGACGGCGAGGGGGAGGGCGGCGGCCACGGCGGAAATCCCGAGACTGCCGCCGATGGGGGTGTAGCTCTGAATCCATGGCATGACTTCTTCTCCTTGCGAGTTGTTGCTGCACTAACGAACCTCCCGCAGGGGGGAGGGGGAAACGATCCAGAGACACCGCTCACCGGGGAAAGATCCGTGAGGGAGGGGGCGCACCGCCGGAGAAGGTACCAGCCTTGCCGCGCGAAACTATTTTGGTAAGACCAATTACCAAATTTTTTAAAACAGTGTCAAGTTTTTTTAGCAGCGCCCTCCAAAATGCTTTACTGGAGGGGGTTTTTCTACTATGATCCGGCTACCTGCAGCGGTCATATAAGTTGGCAGGAGTACTGAAACCGGGGCCGAACAGAAGTTTCGCCGCCCCAAAACGGGTTGGCCCGGCGAGAGATAGAACGGTTTTTCGGTATCAAAAATACCCCGTTTACCATGGAGAAGCAGGGAGATAGCTTGAGCGGGAAAGAGGGAGGGACCAGACATGTATGACCAATTTTCAACCAAGGCCACTGCGGTTGGCGCCGAGGTACACCGGTTCGCGACGGTGAAGGGGGCGGTGGAATTCCTGCTCCCCTTCCTGAAGGCGGAAGGGATGGGCGACGAGCCGGGAAGGTACGCGCTCTGGGCGAACGGCCCGGTACTGGCCGGGCTGGAGAAAGGTTCCCTCCAGGCGGCCGGCCTTAGTTTCGAGGTCAGCAGGGAACTCGCTTCGCAGGCCCGCTTCGGCATCAGCCAGGTGGACTTCGCCCTGGCCGACACCGGCTCGCTGGTGCAGGACCAGAGCGCCATCGAGCAGCGGCTCGTCTCCTCGCTCCCCGAGATCCACGTCGCCATCGCCGCCACCGGCTCCATCCTCGACGGCAAGATCGAACTCTTCAAAAGGCTGAACCCCACCAACTCCCGCTACATCGCCTTCATAACCGGCCCCAGCCGCACGGCCGATATCGAACGGGTATTGACCATCGGGGTACATGGCCCCCAGCGGCTGGTCATCCTCTTCATTGATGAGCTGGGAGGGGACAGGTAATGAGAAAGGAATTCAAGGCGTCCATCAACCGCGCGGTCAACAATCCCAATCTCACCGGCGCCCTCGGAAAATTCTCCCAGGCCTACAAGGTAAACCGCGCCAAGGCCTACGAAGGGATCGACTTCGAAGGGCTCAGGGGGAGGATCGCCGAGGCGAAATCGTCGGCAGCAAGCCACCTCGACGAGGTGGCGGAAACCTTCAGGAAAAACGCCGAAGCGCTCGGGGCCACCGTCTTCCGGACCCGCGACCCGCAGGAGGTAAAGAAGTACATCCTGAAAGTGGCCCGGGAGAACGGGGTCCGGACGGTCGTAAAATCGAAGTCTATGGCGACCGAGGAGATCCACCTGAACCCGTACCTGCAGCATAACGGGATCTCGGTGGCGGAGACCGACCTGGGGGAATGGATCATCCAGCTGGCGGGGCAGACCCCGTCGCACATGGTGATGCCCGCCATCCACCTGACCAAGGAGGAGGTGGCCGACATCTTCAGCAAGGAGGTCAACGAGCGGCTCTCCACCGACATACCAAGGCTCGTCAAGGTGGCGCGCAACGAGCTCCGTCCCAAGTTCCTGGCCGCCGACATGGGGATCTCGGGGGGGAACATCGCCGTGGCCGAGACCGGTAGCATCGTGCTGGTCACCAACGAGGGGAACGCCCGCCTGGTCACCACCCTCCCCCGCATCCACGTCGCAGTGATCGGGGTGGAGAAGCTGGTGGAAAAATTCGAGACCGTGCCGGCCATCCTTGAAGCCCTTCCGAGAAGCGCCACCGCCCAGCTTCTCACCAGCTACGTTTCCATCATCTCCGGCCCCACGCCGAACGACGACGGGAGCCCGAAGCAGCTCCACATCATCCTGATGGACAACAAGCGGACCGAGATGGCGGAGGATCCCAAGTTCAAGCAAGCGCTGCAGTGCATCCGCTGCGGCTCCTGCCTCAACGTCTGCCCCATCTTCCGGCTGGTCGGGGGCCATGTCTTCGGTGCGGTCTACACGGGGGGGATCGGCACCATCCTCACCGCCTGGTTCGACGAGCTGCAGAAGTCCGAGGAGATCCAGGGGCTCTGCATCCAGTGCGGCAACTGCAAGGAGGTCTGCCCCGGCAAGCTCGACATTCCCGAGATGATCATGGAGATCCGCCGCCGGCTCGTGGTGGAGAAGGGGCAGCCGCTGGTCCAGAAGGCCATCTACGCGGTGGTGAACAACCGTAAGATCTTCCACGGCATGCTGAGGGCGGCCTCGCTGGCGGCCAAGCCGTTCACCTCGGGAGGATTCATCCGCCACCTCCCGCTCTTTCTCTCCGACCTGACCGACGGGAGGAGCCTGCCTGCCATCGCGGCGGATCCGTTCCGCGACCGCTTCCCGAAGATCGCCCAGCCCAAGGGAAAGGAGAAGGTGGTCTTTTACGCCGGCTGCCTGATCGACTTCGCCTATCCGGAAACGGGTGAGGCGCTGGTCAAGGTGCTCAACAAGGCGGGGATCGAGGTGGTGTTTCCGCAGGACCAAACCTGCTGCGGAGCGCCGGCCCTCTACAACGGGGCTTACGAGGTGGCGGCCCAAAACGCGGCGGACAATATCGAGGCGCTTTTGGCCGAAGAGGCAAGCTACGTGGTCTCCGCCTGCCCGACCTGCACGGTGGCGCTCGCTCACGACTTCAGGGAAACGCTGAAGACGCTGGGACGCACCGATCTCCTCCCGGGGGCCGAGGCTTTGGCGGCGAAAACGATCGATTTCTCCACCCTGGTGAAGAAGCTGGTCGACGAGGGGCGGCTTTCCTTCAAGGAGGCTGCCGACCTGGGGAGCGTCACCTACCACGACTCCTGCCACCTGAAGAGGACGCTCAGGGTGTCGGAGGAGCCGCGGGAGCTCCTGGCAAAGGCCGGCTACCGGATCAGCGAGATGCACGAATGCGACATGTGCTGCGGCATGGGGGGCTCCTACTCCATGAAGCTCCCCGAGATCTCGGCCCCCATCCTGCAGGCGAAGATCGGCAACATCAAGGAGACCGGCGCCCCGGTGGTCGCCATGGACTGCCCCGGGTGCGTCTTGCAGATCAGGGGAGGGATCGACCAGGAGGGATCGAAGGTGGCAGTGAAGCACAGCGCCGAACTGCTGGTGGATCGGCTTAGGTAAGAAACTGGGGCGTTGCCCTAACCGGGACAAAGGATGGGGTTGCCGCCCCCCGATCAGCCACAAAAAAAGCCGCCCTTTCGAGCGGCTTTTTTTGTTCGCACTTCCGCCGTACCTAGACGCGGTACTTAGCCTCCTCGTCCTTGCCGAAGAGCCCCTTGGCGGCCCCGATCAGCATCAGGGCGGCGGGCACCAGCTGCCCGACGAAGACAACGGCGCAGAACCCCATGAACGCCCAGCAGAGGATGCCGGGCTCGTCACTCTGTCCACCTGCGGCATACGCCGTGGTAGCCGATGCAGCCATCGCGATAAGTGTGTTGATTGGCGCTCTCATGACATCCTCCTCTGGTCCCGAAAATATCTGATTCGATATCCATTAAAAGCAGCAAACGTGCCAAGACGAAGAAAAACGGGCCACGCAATGCTAACGCTTCAATTTAGCAGGGATTCATTGGTGTCAGGAAGCTTGAGAGGGGGGCCCGGGAGGGGCGCCGTTGTATAACTCCCGCATACACCCCCTCCCCCACTGCCGGGGCAAAAAACGGCGCTAACCGGCTAAGACATCGGGATTTCATCGTTTTACCGGGAAAAGCGGGGTGTATAGAAGATATATGCGGATTTTTGGAGGAGTGGACAGACAGACGGCGGGAGGGGAAGGAGTCCCGCGGGGAGGGGTGTCACCCGGCGTTCTCCGCGGGTTCCCGGCGGGCGAGCACGATTGCCTTGGGAAAGGTCGGGCAGAGATCCTGACAGATGCCGCAGCCGGTGCACCGGGCGGAGTCGACCTCAACGCCTACGCTTGGGACGAGCGTGATCGCCTCCTCGGGACAGCGCTCCAGGCAGGAGAAGCATCCGCAACTGCGTGCCAGGCAGAGCCCGGGGGAAGGTGCCGCCACCAACTCGGGCCGAGGGAGTAAGCTTGGCTCCCCTCCCTCGGCCCGTTCGGTGGAAGTACTCGTCTCCGCGCCCCGCAGGCCAGCCAGGTCCAGGGCGGCGCTCCCCAGCGAGAGCACCCCCTGCCTGAAAAATTCCTTGCGGGAAATGGTCACCGGCGGCCCTTCTTGCGAGCCGGTTTGGCGGGTTCCTGGGGCGCGGCGTCCGGCACACTGCGCACGTGGCACTGGGTGCAGGCGGTCCGCAGAGGATGCGGGGTATAGGTCGCCTTCCCCGGGGGCCAGTGGCAGCCGAGGCACTCCTTGGCGGTGGCGTCGTCCTGGATCCGGTGCGGAATGACCGGCGGATCGCCCTCGGCGAACCGGGCATCGGCATCGATGTTGCCGGCGGCGGCCAGCAGCGGCGTTGAGCCGAGCGCGACCAGCATGACGATGAAGCTACTGCAGGTACTGAATTTCATGTATGAACCTCCTCGACCACGCGATGTCCGTTGTCAGATCTTCTCCACCTTGACTGCGCATTTCTTGTAATCCGGCTCGGCGGAAATCGGGCAGTAGGCGTCGATGCAGAGTTCGTTGATCAATTTCCCTTCGTCGAAGAAGGCCACGAAGACGTTCCCGCGCTCAGCCCGCCCGCGGCCACGGAGATCGGCGGTCAGCACCAGGCTCCCGCGGCGGGACGACATTTTCACCTTGCCGCCGTGGTGGATCCCCAGCCGCGCGGCATCGTCCGGATGCATCTCGCAGACGGCCTCCGCATAGGCCCGCTTCAGCTCGGGAACCCTACCGGTCATGGTGCCGGTGTGCCAGTGCTCGAGGACGCGGCCGGTGCAGAGCCAGAACGGGTACTGCCGGTCCGGCACCTCGGGAGCCGGTTCGTAGGGACGCGCCCAGATGACCGCCTTGTAATGGTCGGGCTTGTTCTTGTAGAACTTGATCCCCTCCCCCGCCTTGACGTACGGATCCTCCCCTTCGAGATAGCGGTAGCGGGTCTCCTTGCCGTTCACCACCGGCCAGCGCATCCCGCGGACCTTCGTGTACTCCTCGTAGGGAGCCAGGTCTTTCCCCATCCCCTCGGCGAATTTCCGGTACTCCTCCCAGATCTCCTTCTCCGGATAGCTGTAGGGGAAGAGGTTCCCGTGGCCGAGGCGCTTGGCGAGCTCGATGGTCTGCCAGAGGTCGTTCTTCGCCTCACCGGGGGGATCGACCATCTTGAACCACTGCTGGGTGCGGCGCTCGGCGTTGCCGAAGGCCCCTTCCTTCTCCACCCAGGAGGCGGAGGGAAGCACGACGTCGGCGATCTCGGTCGAGCGGGTGGGATAGATGTCGGAGACGATCAGGAACCTCCCCTCCCCTTTCTGGGCCCCCTTGCGGTAGCGGTTCAAGTTGGGAAGCGACTGGAACGGGTTGGTGACCTGGCTCCAGAGCACCTTGATGTCGCCCCGGTCGAAGGCGCGGAACATCTCGGTCGCGTTGTAGGTCGGCTTGGCCGGGATCTTGTTGGGATCCACCCCCCAGATTTTGGCCGCCTTCTCCCGGTGCTCGGGGTTCATGACCACCATGTCGGCCGGAAGCCGGTGGGTGAAGGTGCCGACCTCGCGGGTAGTCCCGCAGGCGGAAGGCTGTCCGGTCAAGGAGAACGGGTTTTCGCCGGGGCGGCAGATCTTCCCGGTCAGAAGGTGCAGGTTGTAAACGAGGTTATTGACCCAGGTGCCGCGGGTGTGCTGGTTGAACCCCATGGTCCAAAGCGAGTTGACCTTGCGGTTCGGATCGGCGTACAGGTGCGCGAGCTCGACGATGGTGGCGGCGGGGACCCCGGAGAGCTTGGATACGTGCTCGGGAGTGTACGGCTTGAGGAACTCCTTGTAGGCGGAGAAATCGATCGCCTTGGCCTCGTCGGCAAACTTGAACTTGTCGGTGAGACCGTAGCCTATGTTCTCCTTCCCCCTCTTGAAGACCACGTGCTCGTCGATGAAACGCTGGTTGTAGAGCCCGTCCCGGACGATAACGTGGGCGAAGGCGTTCAAAAGCGCCAAGTCGGTCTGGGGAGCGAACGGGACGTAGCGGTCGGCCATCTGGGAGGTGCGGGTCTTCCTGGTGGCGAAATCGATGATCTTCACCGCCGGGTTGTTGCGCTTGTTGTCCAGGATCCGCGAGAAGAGCACCGGATGGCACTCGGCCATGTTGGCTCCCCAGAGGAAGAAGGTATCCCCAAGGTCGAAGTCGTCGAAACATCCCATCGGCTCGTCGCTCGCGAAGGTGGTCATGAAGCCGGTCACCGCGGAGGCCATGCAGAGACGGGCGTTCACCTCGATGTTGTTGGTGCCGATCCCCGCCTTGAAGAGCTTGCTGGCGGCGTACCCTTCGAAAACGGTCCACTGGCCGGAACCGTACATGGCCACCGAATCGGGGCCGTGTTTAGCGATGGATTCCTGGAACTTGGAGGCGATGAGGGTCATCGCTTCGTCCCAGCTGGCCTCGACGAGCTTGCCGTTCTTGCGGATCAGCGGGGTGGTGAGCCGGTCCGTACCGTAGAGCACCTTGGCGAGGAAGTATCCCTTGACGCAGTTGAGCCCCTTGTTGACCGAGGCTTCCGGGTCCGCCTTGGTCGCCACGATCCGGCCCTCCTTGACCCCGACCAGCACGCCGCAACCGGTGCCGCAAAAACGGCAGGGGGCCTTCCCCCAAGTGAGCCCGCCTTCGGACGCCTGGGCCTCATCCGGTTGAATGCCTTTTAGGCTGGTGACTCCCGCGGCGGCGAAGGCTGCCGCTGCCGCACTCGCCTTGAGAAACGTGCGCCTGCTGAGTTCCATGATTCCTCCTGATAGTGACTTCTCCATGACAATGCGTTACTTACAGATCCTCGAAACTGTGGTAGGCAAGCCGGACCGCGCTGACCCCGTCGATCTCGTGGATCCTGGTGACGAGGCCGACCTCGCCCTCCACGTCCTCGGCCTCGATCACCGCTACGATCTGCCCTTCCGGCAGCACACCGTGGACTTCCACACCGGCGAGGGTGGAGATGACGCCGGCCGCCGCCTGGCAGCTCTGGGGATGGCAGGTAATCACGACACCTGAAATGGGCACAGCAGACCTCCTTGTGGCCGCCTCGGCGGACGGGTCGACGGGCAATGCAACGGTGGCAAAATTGGGCGCCCAATGATGGCCGTTCCAGCGGCCAAAACGTTTGACATAAGTCAAATACCCTCTTTTTTGTCGGGAATAATCGGCAGGGGGGAGAAGCAGGCACTCCCGAGGAGTTTACCACTGAGAACGACACTTTCCAGCCAGAGGCAGTCATAGCGAGAATGCTGACTGGATCAGCAAGGGCACCAGCCAATGATACTACTGGATCAGGAAAACAGGCAGTGAGGTAGGGAGTAGGTTGAAAAGGAGTGAAGAAAAGAGTGGAGAGAGTTGAAGCCGCCGGTATGGTGAAGTTATCAGCAAAAAAGCCCGCCCCTTTGCCAGGGCGGGCTTCGTTGTTTGAGCGGCTTACTCTCCGAGGTAGGTGTAAGACTGCAACGTCTTTTCCATCAGCTCGAGGAAATGGCTGCTCTCCTCGATGGAAACCTTCTGCAGGGAGACATCCTTCTCGAGGTTGTTGCGGATCCGTTTCAAGATCTCGGAGCTGTCGTACTGGACGTACTTGAGGCTCTCCCAGGTGGTGTCGCCGGTGATCACCGTGTCGATCTTGTAGTTGGTCTTCTTGTTGAAGGTGATATGCACCGCGTTGGTGTCGCCGAACAGGTTGTGCATGTCGCCAAGGATCTCCTGGTAGGCGCCGATCAGGAAGAAGCCGATGTAGTAGTCCTCGTCAGACTTGATCTTGTGCAGCGGCAGCGCCTTGGTGCGGCCGGTCTGGCCGACGAAGCTCGTGATCTCGCCGTCCGAGTCGCAGGTGATGTCGGCGATGGAGGTGAGGACGTCCGGCTTCTCGTCCAGCCGCTGGATCGGTACGATCGGGAAGAGCTGGTCGATGGCCCAGGAGTCCGGGATGGACTGGAAGAGCGAGAAGTTGGTGAAGTAGGTCTGTCTGAGGGAGAGCTGGAAGTTCTGCAGCTCCTCCGGGATCGGCTTCAGCTTTTCCACGATGTTGTTGATCTTGCGGATGATCCGGGAGTAGATCCATTCCGCGTGCGCCCGCTCGTTCATGTTGAGGTAGCCCAGGTTGAAGAGGCTCACCGACTCCTGGATCAGCTGGATGGTGTCGTGGTAGTCCTCCCTGAGGGAATGGCGGTCGATGCTCTTGTAGATATCCAAAAGCTTCTTGACGGTCGGGGAAAGCTCGCCCACCTTGCTGGCGTCGCTTAAGACCGACTCGAAATCCGGGAGCAGGGTCTGGGTGTTGTTGTTTAGAACGTTGGTCACCAGCACGGAGTAGTGGGCGACGGTAGCGCGGCCCGATTCCGAGATGATGTTCGGGCAGGGAACGCCGGCGTCGTCGCAGATGTTCTTGATCTGGTAGATGACGTCGTTGGCGTACTCCTCGATCGAGTAGTTGACGCTGGAGAAGTAGCTCGACTTGGAGCCGTCGTAGTCGACCCCGAGGCCGCCGCCGATGTCGAGGAACTCGAGGTCGACGCCGAGCTTGCGCATCTCGGCATAGATCCGGGTCCCCTCGATGAGCGCGTTCTTGATCTTGTCGATCTTGGTGATCTGGCTCCCCACGTGGAAGTGGAGAAGCTTCACGCACCCCAGCATGTTGCTTTCCTTGAGCTTGTCGATGGCGGCTATGATCTCGGAAATTCTCAAACCGAATTTGGCGTCGTCCCCGCCGGAGGTCGACCATTTGCCGATCCCTTTGGAGGAGAGTTTTACCCGGATCCCCAGCTTGGGGAGGATGCCGGTCCGCTTGGAGACCTCGACGATCTTCTCCAGTTCGAAGAGCTTCTCGATGACGATGGTGATGTCGTAGCCCACCCGGGTGGCGAAGAGCACCGTCTCGATGAACTCGGTGTCCTTGTAGCCGTTGCAGATGATCGGAAGGTTGCTCCCGGTCGACATGGAGATGGCCGCCACCAGCTCCGGTTTGGAACCGACCTCGAGGCCGATGTTGTACTTCTTGCCGAAGTTGGCGATCGCCTCGACCACCTGGCGCTGCTGGTTCACCTTGATCGGATAGAAGGTCTGGTACCTGGCCGGGTAGTTGTTCTCCTGGATGGCGTTCTTGAACACCCGGCTGATGGAGGCGATACGCCCCTCGAGGATGTTCATGAAGCGAAGCAGGATGGGAGGCTTGATCTTCCTCTTGATGAGGTCGTCCATCAGCATCCTGAGATCGATCGAGTACTTCGAGTTCGGGGAAGGATGCACGCAGACGTTCCCCTTCTTGTTGATGGAGAAGAGCTCGGCGCCCCAGTTTTCGATGTTGTACACCTTGGAAGAATCGTTAATGGTCCATTTGGGCATAGTTGGCGTCACCTGTACAGTTTGAGTATGAAGCTGAGGCTCACGACAAACGGGATTTGAAGTCCTGGTAGTTGAAACGGCGCACCACCTCGAGCTCGCCGGTACGGGGTTCGAAGGTGCAGATGCTGGGATGCTGGATCCCGTTGAAGGTGGTGGTCTTCACCATGGTGTAGTGCGACATGTCGAGAAAGGTCAGCCGGTCCCCGGCTTTGAGCGGCCGCTCGAATGACCAGTCGCCGATCACGTCGCCAGCCAGGCAGGAGGGCCCGCCGAGCCGGTAGTCGTGCGCCTTGACGCCGGGATCGAAGCCATCCTGGATCTCGGGGCGGTACGGCATTTCCAGGATGTCCGGCATGTGGCAGGTTGCCGAGACGTCGAGGATGGCGATGTCGGCCTGGTTATGCACCACGTCCATCACCTCGGAGACCAGGATGCCGGTCCCGATAGCGATCGCCTCGCCCGGCTCGAGGTAGACCTCCACACCGTACTTGCCGCGGAAGTATTTGACCAGCTCCACGAGGGCATCGATGTCGTACCCCTCCCGGGTGATGTGGTGCCCTCCCCCGAGGTTCAGCCATTTCATCTGCGGCAGGAACTCGCCGAACTTCTCCTCGAAGGCGGCGGCGGTCCGCTGCAAGGGCTCGAAGAGCTGTTCGCAGAGGGTATGGAAGTGAAGGCCTTCCACCCCCTTGATGGATCGCCCCTCGAACTCGGCCCGCACGATCCCCAGCCGCGACTTCGGTGCGGCGGGGTCGTAGATGGCGGTATGTCCCTCGGAGTGCTCCGGGTTGACCCTGAGGCCGACGGAGACGCGGCCGGCTTCGGCCTCCCAGAGCGGGCGGAAGCGCTCGAGCTGGTTGAACGAGTTGAAGACCAGGTGGTTCGAGGTGGTCAGCAGCTCGCGGATGTCGGCCTCCTTGAAGGCGGCCGCGAAGCCGTGCACCTCGCCACCGAATTCCTCCCGCCCCAGCCTCGCCTCCCAAGGCGAGCTTGCGCAGACCCCTTTCAGCGTCTGCGCGATGATCGGAAAAACGCTCCACATGGAGAAGGCCTTGAGGGCCATCAGGATCTTGGCGCCGCTCCGCTTTTGGACCTCGTCCAGAATGGCCAGGTTATGGCGCAGCCTTCCCAGATCCACCACGTACGAGGGGGAAGGTGCCAGCCTGGTCATTTCTTCGACGTGCAGCCGGGTCACGCAAGCTCCAGCCAGTCGCCACCCTCGATGACCTCGAACGGGAGGCCGTAGGCGGAAAGGACTTCGAGGAACGGTTCGGGATCGAACTGCTCCATATTGTAGACGCCAGACTGGTGCCACTTGCCGGAAAGCATCATGATGGCTCCCACCACGGCGGGGACACCGGTGGTGTAGCTGATCGCCTGCGACTTCACCTCGCGGTAGCACGCTTCGTGGTCGCAGATGTTGTAGATGTAGACCTGCTTCCTCTTACCGTCCTTGATCCCTTTGGCCACCACGCCGATGCAGGTGCGACCCTTGGTGAGCGGCCCGAGGCTCCCCGGGTCGGGGAGGACGGCTTTCAGGAACTGCAGCGGGACGATCTTCTGGCCGTTGAACTCGACCTCATCGATGCGGGTCATGCCGACGTTTTGGAGCACCTCGAGGTGCTTCAGGTAATTGTCGGAGAAGGTCATCCAGAACTGGGCCTTTTTGATGGTCGGGATGTGCTTGACCAGCGACTCCATCTCCTCGTGGTACATCCGGTAGATGTTCATGGGGCCGATGCCGTCGGGGAAATCGAAGGAGCGCTTGGTCGCCAGCGGACCGGTCTCCACCCAGGCGCCGTTCTCCCAGTGACGGCAGGAAGCGGTGACCTCGCGGATGTTGATCTCGGGGTTGAAGTTGGTGGCGAAGGGCTGGCCGTGGTTGCCGGCGTTGGCGTCGATGATGTCGATCTCCTGCACCTCGTCCAGGTACTTCTTGGCCGCCAGCGCGGTGAAGACGTTGGTGACGCCCGGGTCGAAGCCGGAGCCCAAAAGCGCCATGAGACCGGCCTCTTTGAAGCGGTCCTCATAAGCCCACTGCCAGCTGTACTCGAACTTGGCGGTGTCGAGCGGCTCGTAGTTGGCGGTATCGAGGTAGTCGACACCGGTGGCGAGGCAGGCGTCCATGATGGTCAGGTCCTGGTAGGGGAGCGCCACGTTGATGACCAGCTTGGGCTGCTCTTTCTTGATGAGCTCGATCAGCTCGGGAACGTTATCGGCATCCACCTGGGCAGTCTTGACGGGGAAATGCGGGATCTGCTCAGCGATGGCCCGGCACTTGGACTCGGTCCGGGAAGCAAGGGTGATCTCGGTGATGATCCCTTTGGCCTGGGCGCACTTGTGAGTGACGACCCCGCCGACTCCGCCCGCACCAATAATCAGTACTTTGCTCATGTAGATTCTCTCTCCTGTCGTGTTGTTCAATAGTAGAAGGTGGGCGGCGTGACTACCCAGAGGAGCTTGGCCGCACCCTTGCCAATATTCTTTACCGTGTGACGGTGGTCCGAGGAGAAGTAGAAACATTCCCCCTTGTCCACCGTGTAGACCTTGTCGTCCAACCGCAACTGCACTTTTCCGGAGATGACGAAGCCAAACTCCTCGCCTTCATGCATCGGCTGTTCATCCATTTCCCCGCCCGGTTCGAGGGTCACCAGCACCGGATCCATCTCGCGGTTCTGGGCTCCCGGCACCAGCAGTTCCACCTTCACGTTGTCCCCGTCGTCCGTCGCTTGTACGCGGGATTCCTTCCCGAAGACCACATCCTGGGCGGGCTCTTCGCTGAAGAACTCCTGCATGCTGATACCGAGAACGTCAACGATGTCCTTCAAGGTGGCAATGGAAGGAGATGTGGCGTCGTTTTCAAGCTGGGAAATGAAGCCTTTGGTAAGGTCGGCGCGGCTGGCAAGTTCCTCTTGTGTCAAGGAGTTAGCCATTCTGAGCCGCTTCAACCTCTCACCGATCTTCACGCAGGTCCTCCAGTTTAGCAATGGTAAACATTTTGTATATTTTGGTACTCTAGGCTTTTCACGATGGTTTGTCAACGAAAAGTTTAGTAATGGTATACTTCCTGTTTATTGGTTAAGAAATACAAATCTTCTCTTCTCCACTTTAAACAGTAGAGATTTAAGGTAAAATTTCACCGTTTGCCGGGGGCCGGTGCGAAGCTTTTACACGCGCAAAACTGGCCAAAACTCGCAAAGACCGGCAAGCGGCGAACGTATACGTCCTGAAAAGTTGTAAACATTGAGAGGTAAAGGGTTTTATGCTAACAGAAAGGAAAAGGGGACAAGTCAGAAGCCGGCCAAGAGTGCCGATCTGCCGGACTCAATAAGGAAGGAAAAACATGAAACTACTCGATGGAAAACTTTGTGCGGAAAGTCTGGTCGCAGACATATCCCGCCAGGTCGCGGTACATGTGGCGGCGGGGCTCCGCAAGCCGCACATGACCGTAATCCTGGTGGGAAACCATGCCCCCAGCGAATCGTACGTAAAGTCGAAAATCACCACCTGCTCGCTGTCGGGGTTCGATAGCAGTCTGGTCCGCTTCCCGGAAACCGTCTACGAACAA
Organism: Geomonas sp. Red32; assembly: GCF_023652955.1. GTDB lineage: Bacteria > Desulfobacterota > Desulfuromonadia > Geobacterales > Geobacteraceae > Geomonas. Next base: position 506,676 of record NZ_JAKLOY010000004.1, read on the forward strand.
GAGCTCCTGGCCAAGATCGAGGAGATAAACCTGGATCCCTCAACCGACGGGGTAATCGTACAGCTGCCGCTGCCTGCCCACATCGATCAGCAGAAAGTGATCAACAGTATCTCCCCCGACAAGGACATCGACGGCTTTCATCCCACCAACTTTGGCAGGATGGCGCTCGGGCAGAAGGCATTCCGTCCCGCCACGGCTTACGGCATCTGTAAGCTGTTGCAGTTTTACCAGGTACCGGTAGTAGGGAAGCACTGTGTGGTTATCGGCAGGTCGAACATCGTAGGTAAGCCGATCTCCATTATGCTTTCCAACGATTTCGACATCGGCAATGCAACGGTCACGCTTACTCACATCGAAACGCCCCGAGAACTGCTGCTGGACGAGACGCGCAGGGCCGACATCGTTATTGTCGCGGTGGGAATTCCCGGGTTCGTGACGCCGGACATGGTGAAGGAAGGGGTGACCCTCATCGACGTCGGCATCAACCGGCTTGAGAGTGGGAAGATTGTCGGCGATGTGGCATTCGACGCCGTGGCCCCAAAGTGCGCCTGGATAACGCCGGTGCCGGGAGGGGTCGGGCGGATGACGGTGGCCGCCCTGATGATCAACACCCTGATCGCCTATCAGAACAATTTCAACCTGGTCTAGCAGATCGGGTCGAAGAGACCGGAAAAAAGCCCTGCTGGGAACAACCTGGCGGGGCTTTTTAATTATGGAGGAGAAGATGCTCTCGGGTGAGGAGTTTTTAGAAGAGTCAACGAAGGCGCCCAAGCTTTTCAACACTCGAGTTGAGAGAAAAGGAAAAGCCCCGCGCTGGAATACCCAGGCGGGGCTTTCTATTAAATTCCCTGCGGCGACCTACTCTCCCACACCGTTACCAGTGCAGTACCATCGGCCCTGAGAGGCTTAACTTCCGTGTTCGGGATGGGAACGGGTGTGGCCCTCTCGG
>NZ_JAKLOY010000005.1 GCF_023652955.1 Geomonas sp. Red32
CACCGGAGCAAGCTCCGGATCCCGTTCGACTTGCATGTGTTAAGCACGCCGCCAGCGTTCGTTCTGAGCCAGGATCAAACTCTCCAGTTTAAAATAAAAACCGAAAGCTCGATTCTGTTTAACAAAAACAACTGACTTAAATAGACCCACAATGTGATTCGTCTACTATTTAGTTTTCAAAGACCAAGATCGCCGCTCGTTGCGGCAGACTTCGCAATCTACACAAACCAGACTCGACTGTCAACCGATTTTTTTCTCGGCTGGAAGTTTTTCTTAGCGACTCTCAGAGGCGAAACCTTAGAGAGAGCAAACCAAACTCCTGAACCGTCGAGCTATTTGGATTTGAGAGAACGTTGCTGCGAAGTCAAACTTTATAACAGAGAGGCTTTCGACTGTCAACCTCTTTTTTTACCGCCGTGACCGTTTTTGTTTCCCGGTCAGTAGCGAGGTGTGGTTATAGCAAATGGTCGGAGCAGGGTCAACGGGTTTATTGTTAGTTTTTGTTCAGACCAATTTAAAGACACCTAAGGGATCAGAAGGGAAAGAAAAAGGGGACAGGCACCTTCTTGCGAAGGAGCCTGTCCCCTTGATTGATCAGTGTCGCGGAGCTGACAGACTACGACAGTTTTACTTTGGCGAAGCGGCGCTTGCCTACCTGAATAACGTATTCGCCGGCACCGAGCTCGGCGGTGTCGTCGGCGATCTTTTCGCCGTCAACTTTGACGCCCCCGCCCTGGATGGAACGACGCCCTTCCCCACCGGACTTCACCAACCCGGCAGTCGCCAGAATCTTGAAGATAGGCATGCGCTCGCCTTCAAGGGCAATGGCTACTTCTTCCAGGTCTTCAGGGGTCTGGTTGTCACGGAAACGCTTGATGAAGTTCTCGTCGGCTTGGACGGCCGCGTCGGCACCGTGGTACCGCCCTACCATCTCCCGGGCAAGCTTCTTCTTGGCTTCCATCGGGTGGACGTTGCCGTTCTTAAGACCAACCTTCAGCTCTTCCAGCTCGACCAGGCTCATGTCGCTCAACAGCTCATAGTAACGGAGCATCAGCTCGTCGGAGATCGACATCACCTTGCCGTAGATCTCATCGGCGGGCTCGTTGATCCCGATGTAGTTGCCAAGCGACTTGCTCATCTTATTGACGCCGTCGAGACCTTCCAGAAGGGGCATGGTCAAAACGGTCTGGGGGGTCTGCCCCCACTCGCGCTGCAGCTCGCGGCCCACCAGCAGGTTGAACTTCTGGTCGGTACCGCCGAGCTCGACGTCGGCCTTAATGGCGACGGAGTCGTATCCCTGCACGAGCGGGTACATGAACTCGTGAATGGAGATCGGCTGCTGGTTGGAGAATCGATTGCTGAAGTCCTCGCGCTCGAGCATCCTCGCCACCGTATACTTCGAAGCCAAGGCGATCATATCGGAGGCGGACATCTTACCGAGCCAATCCGAGTTGAACACGACCTTGGTGATCTTGGGATCCAGGATCTTGAACACCTGCTCCTTATAGGTCTCGGCGTTCTTGAGGACGTCTTCGCGGCTCAGGACTTTCCTGGTCTCGGACTTGCCGGTCGGGTCTCCGATCATACCGGTGAAGTCGCCGATCAGGAAATATATCTCGTGGCCGAGCTGCTGGAACTGACGCAGCTTGTGCAGGAGCACCGTGTGACCCAGGTGAAGGTCGGGTGCGGTCGGGTCGAACCCCGCTTTGATCTTGAGAGGCACGCCGGTCTTGACCGACTTCTCGAGTTTCTCGACGAGCTCCTTCTCTACCAGGATCTCGACGGCCCCCCTCTTGATTACTTCCATCTGCTCGGCGACACTCTTCACGCTACTACCCTCCAAGGCGTTATGTCTTAACCGGTGACCGGTGAGACTCTGCTTCCTGGCCCGGGGCCAGACATCCCCATCCGCACCCTGCCCCCCCCCTTAAGGGAGGGGGACCAAGGCACTATTCACCGGCAGGTCAGGAGCCGCAGGGGATGTTTATTCTTTCGATGCCGAGTGCGAGACCGGTGGTCTCGTCTATGTCGATAACGACGGCATTGATCCGGATGTCCTTCTTGGCGATCTCGAATTTGGCGGGACGCTGGGTGACGAACTTGTAAATCGGCTCTTCCTTCTTCACCCCGATCACCGAATCGAAGGCGCCGGTCATACCGACGTCGGTGATGTAGGCGGTGCCGGCGGTCAGGACCCTCTCATCGGCAGTCTGGACATGGGTATGGGTCCCAACCACTGCCGAGACGCGTCCATCCAGGTACCACCCAAGCGAGGTTTTCTCCGACGTCGCCTCTGCATGGAAATCCACGAAGACGATCGGCGTCTCTTCCTTCAGTTTGGCAACCTCCCGGTCGGCGCAGCGAAAGGGGCAATCAAGGCTGTTCATAAACACCCGTCCCTCAAGGTTCAGGATGCCGATCTTCACTCCACCTGGCGTACGGGCGATGGTGGCGCCGTGCCCGGGGGTGCCTTCCGGGTAGTTGGCCGGCCGCACGATCTTGTCGGAGCGGCTGATGTACTCGACCGCCTCCCTCTTGTCCCAGATATGGTTACCGGAGGTAAGGACGTGAATGCCGCACTTGAAGAGATCCTGGGCGGTCTCGGCGGTAAGGCCGAATCCGCCTGCGGCATTCTCCCCGTTGGCGATCACCAGATCCACGTAATGGCGATCGACGATCCGGTGCAACTCCCGGGAAAGGGCTTCGCGGCCGGGCTTCCCGATGATGTCGCCTATGAACAGCAGCTTAACGGGCATATTCGGTTGCCCTGGTTTCCCTTATCACATTGACCTTGATCTGGCCGGGATACGTCATTTCGGTCTCGATCTTCTTGGCGATGTCCTTGGCCAAGACGATGGCACGATCGTCGCTCACCGTGTCGGAGGAGACCATGACGCGGATCTCGCGGCCGGCCTGGATGGCGAAGGAGTTGAGGACGCCGTCGAACGAGGTGGCGATTCTCTCCAGGTCGTCCAGACGTTTCACGTAGGTTTCCATCATCTCCCGGCGTGCACCCGGGCGTGCTCCGGAGAGCGCGTCGGCCGCCTGCACCAGGACAGCCAGCACGCTGGCCGGCTTCTCGTCTTCGTGGTGGGCCATGATGGCATGGATGATCTTGGGGGACTCGCCGTACTTCTTGGCGATCTCCGCGCCGATGACCGCGTGGGAACCTTCCACCTCGTGGTCGACCGCCTTGCCGAGGTCATGGAGAAGACCGGCGCGCTTGGCCTGCTTGACGTTGATCCCGAGCTCGGCGGCCATGATCCCGCAGAGGAAGGCGACTTCCAGCGAGTGCTGGTAGACGTTCTGGCTGTAGGAGGTCCGGTATTTGAGGCGGCCGATCAGCTTGAGGATCTCCGGGTGGATGCCGTGGACGCCGAGGTCGAAGGCAGCCTGATCGCCGGCCTCCTTCATCGCCTGGTCGATCTCCTCCTGGCTTTTGGCTACCACCTCCTCGATGCGGCCCGGATGGATACGGCCGTCGGCGATCAGCTTCTGGAGGGAGAGTTTGGCCACCTCGCGGCGGACCGGATTGAAACCGGAGAGGATGACCGCCTCCGGAGTATCGTCGATGATGAGGTCGATGCCGGTAGCGGCTTCCAGCGCCCTGATGTTACGCCCTTCGCGGCCGATGATGCGCCCCTTCATCTCGTCCGAGGGGAGAGCAACCACCGACACGCTCCTCTCGGCTACGTACTCGCCTGCGTAACGCTGCATGGCCAGGGCCAGGACCTCTTTCGCCTTCTTGTCGGCGGTGGCACGGGCCTCTTCTTCCATGGTGCGGATCAACTTGGCGACGTCCAGTTTGGCCTCGTCCTCCATGGCGTCCATGAGGACCTTCTTGGCCTCCACCGAGGTCATCCCGGCGATCTGCTCCAGCTTGGCCCTCTGTTCGTTCACCAGGTTGTCGAGCTTCTCCTCTTTCTGGACCAGGGACTGCTCTTTGCTGGTCAGGGACTGCTCGCGCCCCGCCAGGGACTGTTCGCGCTTGAGGAACTCGGTGTCGCGCTGATCGAAGAGGTTGGTCTTTTTATCGAGATTGTCTTCCTTCTGCTGGAGGCGTTTCTCCAGGTTTTGCAGCTCTTTCCGTTTCTCGGATGTTTCCAGTTCGAACTGGCGCTCCATCTCCTCTTTGGCCTGGTAGACGGCGTCCTTGGCCTGTACCGCCGCTTCCATGGCCATCACTTCGGTCTGCCGCTTGGCATCCTCGATCATTTTGGCGGCCAGCGTCTCGGCGTTGGCGACCAGAGAATCGGAAAGCTTCTTACGCAGCAGGTTGCCGATGAAGTATCCGACACCTGCCGCCACGAGCACCAATAGTATGGTGATTGTAATGTCAATTTTCACGTGGTTCCCCCTCACATATATTGTTGTTAACGCGAACCAGCCTGACCTCGGTGACGACTACATCCATCGTCACGTCATGCGGCTCGCCGACTATCTCTGCCACAAGCTGAAAATCATAGCAAAAACCGACCAGTCTCCCCGTCCTCTCCAGAGTGTGAAGCGTGCGGTCGTAAAATCCCTTTCCGTAACCGATCCTTCTGCCGCAGATGTCAAAGGCCACCCCCGGCACCACGATCAGGTCGGCCTTCAGCACGTCGAAGGGAGCGCCGACCGGCTCCGGGATGCCGAACTTCCCCCGGACCAACTCCTCAAGGGATGCTACCTCGCGGAACTGGAGGTCTTCCCCGACGACGGCGGGGTAGAGCAGCTTCTTACCGGCAGCCAAAGCGGCCTGGGCCACGAGGTCGGTGCGAACCTCGCCGTGGACCGGCGCATAGGAGGCGACCGAACGGGCCTCGAGGAACTCCGGGAGCTCGAGGAAACGACGCTGCAGCGCGGCACTGTGCGAAGCGACCTGCTCGGCAGTCATCTCCCGGCGCCGGGACAACGCGGCGGCTCTCAGGGACCGTTTTGGCATCGATCGAAATTTCCCGTAGTTAAACGGCAGTGGACCGGGCGTGAACGCCCGTTGAGACAGGACTCTTTTGGGAGGGGAGTGCGGCTGGAGTGTTGGGTGAGCTACTTGACGGTGGTGATAGAAGGCTCGCGTTCAAATAATCGCAATTGAACTCTATATCAAATCGGCCATTAACCTCTAGACGTATGGAACTTAAGCGCCATCAGGCTACCTATCAACAATCGTAAGAAGACAGCTTCTTTCGAGGTAATCAGTCAAGTGTACTACCGTAATCTGCCAAACCGCTATATGTTGAAATCTCCCGTGAGAGACCCGAAACTACACTGCGTTATCGACACGGCCTATGAGGGAAGAGATTCTCTCCCGGCAGCTAAGCCGTTCTTCTTCAAGTTGTTTCTGCGATGCGAGGTACGCCTCGGCCAGGTTCATCAGGGTCAGGATCACTACCAGTTGGTGATCGCCGCTGGAAACCGCCTCGGTTGCCTCGGCAAGCTTCTCGTTGACCAGGGACTCGACCTGTGCCACATGCTCAGGGGTAGAGGTACTTTTGACCTGGAGCTCTCTCCCTAAAACCCTGATGCAGTGCGAGACGACCAAGTTATCAGACCCCTTCCAGTCTCTTGAGGATCGAGTCGAGCTTGACCTTGAAGTCTACCCGCTCCCCGCTCAGACGCTTGTTCTCCTCGTGCAGTCTCACGTTCTCGAGCTTCAGCTCCTCGATCACGTTGACCAGAGAATCAATACGCCCCTCCAATTCATTAAACAATTCAACGGTCATAATTCACCTATTGCGGCGGATATTATGCAATAAGTACGTAAAAGTCAAGGATTACTCGAAAAGAGCCTCCACGAACTGGACCGGATCGAACTCCCGAAGATCCTCGACCGACTCGCCAACCCCAATGAAACGGACCGGAAGCGCGTATTCATGACTTACCGCTACTACGATCCCCCCTTTGGCGCTGCCGTCGAGCTTGGTCAGCACCACGCCGGTTACGTCGGCGGCTTCCTTGAAAAGCTTGGCCTGGGAGAGGGCGTTTTGGCCGGTGGCGGCATCGAGGACCAGCAGCGTTTCGTGGGGGGCGTCGGAGATCTCGCGGGTCAGCACGCGGCGGATCTTCTTCATCTCCTCCATCAGGTTCACCTTGGTGTGCATACGTCCGGCGGTATCGATGATGAGGACATCGCTGCCGCGGGCCACGGCGGCCTTGCAGCCGTCGAAGACTACCGCGGATGGGTCGGCACCTTCTTTGTGCTTCACGATGTCCGCCCCGACCCGCGTGGCCCACAGCTCCAATTGGTCGGCGGCAGCGGCACGGAAGGTGTCGGCGGCGGCGAGCAGGACCTTCTTACCCTCGCCGGTGTAACGGGCGGCGAGTTTGCCGATGGTGGTGGTCTTGCCGACGCCGTTGACGCCGATCACCATGATGACAAAAGGTTTCTTCCCTTCCACCACCAGGGGCGCGGCATGAGCCTCCAGGCGGAGCTGGATCTCATCTTTGAGGGCCTTCTTAAGGGCGGCGCCGTCGGAGAGTTCGTTTCTTTTCAGGCGCTGCTCGAGGGTGCGGACCAGGTCGACGGTGGTTTTCACCCCGAGATCGGCGGTTATGAGGATTTCTTCCAGCTCCTCGAGCGTGTCGGTGTCGATCTGCTTTTTGCCGAGCAGCAGGGCATCGACCCGCCCGACGATGCTTTCGTGGGTTTTACTGAGACTTTTCTTGAGGCGCTCGAAGAAGCTCGGCTTGGCCTGCTCCTTCGGGGGCTCTACTGGTACCGGCGGCACGGCCGGCAAAGGCGACGGAACCGGAGTCGACTGCGGAGCAGGAGGTGCGGAGTCCGGCCTGGTGGACGCCGGGGGGACCGGGGGGGCGGTGAAGAGGCTGTCGTCGGGACGGGCAGCGGCAGACGGCACGGTGGCCGGCGGCTGGATGGGCTCCGCAGGCGCGGACGCTTCGCCCGGCTCCTGGCCGGTCTCTGCGGAAGGCGCGTCCTCCTTCGGCTCCTCCTGGCCCAGGCCCAACTTCTTCAGAAAGCCTTTGAAAAAGCCCTTGTTCTCTTCGGCCATCAGTATATCTCCTTCTCCAGCAGCCCGGAGACCTCCCGGAAGGAGCGAAGCGCCTGCAGCGGCAGGGCTTGCGGTCCGAGCGTCATCACCAGCGCGTACTCGGCACCGATGGCTCCCACTATGGCATGCTGTTCGTCGGTTGTAATCAGGCTCTCCTGAACCTGTCCGGCAGCGTACTTCTCATGCAACGTCTTAAGGCGGGTAAGGAGTATTCCCCAGTGGGCGGCAGTCACCTTCATCTCGAACGGGTCCCCCTGGCAGTGCTGCTCCACGGCTTCCCCTTCCCAATCGGCCAGGATCGCCCCGGTGGCACCCGGCACGGCCTCGACAAGGTTAGTCAGAAGTTGTTTGAAAGGCAAGTTCCACTCCTAAAGAAAATTGAGCAGCGCTAGCAGTTGAGGCGTACGGAAACCAGCTTCGACACCCCTGGCTCTTCCATGGTGACGCCGTACAGAGTATCGGCGACCGCCATCGTAGCCCGGTTGTGGGTGATGATGATGAACTGGGAGGTGGCACTCATCTCACGGACCATGTCGTTGAAACGGCCGATGTTGGCGTCGTCCAGCGGCGCATCAACCTCGTCCAGCAGACAGAAGGGGGACGGCTTGATCAGGAAGATCGAGAAGATCAGCGCGACCGCGGTGAGCGCCTTCTCCCCCCCGGAGAGGAGCGACACGTTCTGCAGCTTCTTGCCCGGGGGCTGAACGATAATGTCCAGGCCGGTGGTGAGGAGATCCTCCTCGTCGGTCAGCCTGAGCTCCGCCTGACCGCCGCAGAAAAGGCGCGGGAAAACGGTCTGGAACTTCTCGTTCACCAGGTTGAAGGTCTCCAGGAAGCGCCTGCGGGTGGTCCGGTTGATCTTCTGGATTGCCTTCTGCAAGGCCCCCATCGATTCTTCGAGGTCGTCGCGCTGCTCGGAAAGGAAGTTGAAGCGCTCCTCCATCTGCTTGAACTCCTCGATGGCCATCAGGTTAACCTCGCCCATCTCGTCGACCGCCTTTTGCAGCTCGGCCTGACGGGAACCTTTCTCCGCCTCGTCCCACTCCATCGGCGCGTAGGTGGCAAGCGCCTCGGCGACCTCCATCCGGTACTTCTCGCGGAGGGTCTCTTCCAGGTGGGCGAGCCTCATCCCCGCTTCTGAGAGTTTCAGGTTCTTTGCGGAGAGCTCGTCGCGGACCGAGGCGACATCACCGCGGACCACCTTGACCCGCATCTCCTCCTCGCGCACGGTCTCCGACTCTCCCTCGTAGCGGTCTTTAATCTTGGCAAGCGCCTGCTCGCTTTCGATCTGCCGGGCAATGATCTTTTCGAGCTCGACTTCCCCCTGCTTGATCGTCTCGACGAGGCGGACGCGATCGGTACCGGCCCCTTCCAGTTCCTTGCTCCGGCTGGCAATGCGATTCCTGAGGTCGGCGCACAGTCCTTCCACCCGCTGGTGGGCCCTCTGGGCGGACTCCCCCTTCTCCTTCAGGGCGGCGACCCGCACCTTGAGAGAGGTGACCAGTTCGCGCGCCTCCTCCATCTCGAAGCGTGCACCTTCCAGCCTGCGCTGCAGCTCCTCGACCCTAACCTCGATGCCTCGCTTCTGCTCGTCGGCCTGCGACTTCTTGGTGTCGGCCTGGGCCAGCTCTCGGGAGACCAGGGACTGCTCTTCGCTTAACTGGTCCTCTTCCATCTCCCTGACGGCCGCGTTCTCTTCGATCCGGCGGCACTCGGCGCCGGCGCTCTGGAGATCCTTCTGGGTGTCGAGGATCTTCATCTCCAGGCGGTGCAGCTGCTGCCTCAATTCGCCGCGCTCGATTTCGGCGTCGGCCATCTCCGTGCGCCGCTTTTCCCGAGCATCGGTCAGATCCTGCACTTCCCCGGTCAGCCGTTCGACTTCGGCACCGAGAGTCTTGATCTCGCGCTTCTTGTGAATGATCCCCTGCTGGGCGGATTCGGAGGAGCCCCCCTGGACGATGCCGCCGGTGTGGGCGAGATCCCCCTCCAAGGTTACGAAGGTGCAGGTGGGGAAGGCCGCCGAGAGGGTGACCGCCTGGGCGAGATCGGTAACGAGATAGGCGCCGGAGATAAGGGGGATAACCAGGGAGGCCAGATCGGCCGGTACCTGGACACGGTCGGTCAGCGGAGTGGCACCTTTGGGCTTGTCGCCGTTAAGGTGGCACCAGGGAGCGGCGGTGACAAAGCTGCAGCGTCCGCCGGAGCTTCCTTTGAGATGGGCCACGGCCTCCAAGGCAACATCGGCGGAAGGGGTGAGGAGGTACTGTAGCCGTTCGCCGAGCACCGACTCCAGGGCGACCTCGCACTCCTCGTCAACCTCCAGGGCGTCGGCCAGCATAGTAAAGGAGGTTCCGTGGAAGGCCTCGGCGGTGAGCAGGTTGCGGACACCCTGTCCATAGCCGGCGAACTGGGCTTCGAGCTCCTGTAAGGATTTCAAACGGGAAGCCGCGGCAGAAAGCTGGTCACGGCGCTGCTGCAGCAATTTGTCCCCCGCCTCCTGGGCCTGCTTCAACTCGGCCTCGCGGGCAGTGACGACGGTTAGTTCTTCCTGGGCCTCGCTTTTTCGAGTGGTGAGTTTGGCCGCCTCATCCTTCAAGGTGTCGGCCTTGGCTGCCGCCTCCATCAGCCGCTCTCCCAAAAGCACACGCTCGCGCGAGCTTGCCTGCAGCCGCTCGGCGATGCTGGAAAGGCGCTTGGCAGCGGCCTGGTGCTGGTTGTTGGCCTGGGCGGACTCGGACAGGACGGTGAAAAGGGCGCGGCGAGCCTCTTCCAGCTCCCGGCTCACCCCCCCCTCGCTCGCCGCCATCTCGTCGAGGAGTGCTTCCCGGGCCTCGAGCGACTCGCTCTCGCGCGAGACTTCTTCGAGGTAAGAACCGCGCTGCTGCAAGAGGGTAGAAAGTTCCAGCTCGGCCTGGGCGAGCTGGTCCTTGAGCCCCTGCAACTCTTCCTGGAATCGTTCGCCCTGTCGGTCCAGGTTGGCGAGTTCACGGCGCTGGAAGTCGAGGCGGTTTTCGCCACCTTGCAGCTCGCTTTTCCACTTGAAGATATCTTCCTGGGCCGCGGCCAGTTCCTTCTCGGTTTCCAGCAGCCGGACCTTCTTCTCCTCGATGGTAAGCTCACCCTCCTGGAGGAGGGCCGAGAGCCGGCTCCCCTTCACCTCGAGCTCGGCGATCTCCTTTTCGAGGGTGCGGCGCTCCTTGTCGACCACGCCGTAACCCTTGGCGGCGAAGAGCAGCTCGATTTCACGGAGCTCCTGCCTGAGCTCGCGGAACTTCTCCGCCTTCTTGGCCTGGCGCTGCAGGGCGTTCATCTGCCGCTTGATCTCGGAGATGATGTCGCCGATCCTGAGGAGGTTCTGCTTGGTCGCCTCGATCTTCTTGAGGGCGACCACCTTTCTGGCCTTGAACTTGGTGACTCCGGCGGCCTCCTCGATGAGGAAACGGCGCTCTTCGGGCTTGGCGTGGAGGATCATCCCGATCTTCCCCTGCTCGATGATCGAGTAGGCGCGGGCACCGATACCGGTGTCCATGAAGAGTTCGGCGATGTCCAAAAGTCGGCAGGGGGTCTTGTTCAGAAGGTATTCGCTGTCTCCGTTTCGGTAGAGGCGGCGGGTAACCTGGATTTCGGCGAAGTTGAGATACTTGGCGGGGACGCGGCCGTCCTCGGTGGAGAAGAAAAGAGAGACCTCGGCCATGCCCAAAGGCTTCCTGAACTCGGTGCCGTTGAAGATGATGTCTTCCATCGCCTTGCCGCGGAGGTTCTTGGCGGACTGTTCACCCATCACCCAGCGGATGGCGTCGCATACGTTGGACTTGCCACAGCCGTTGGGGCCGACGACTCCCGTGATGTTCTGGTTGAAGTCGAGGGAGACCTTGTCCTGGAAGGATTTGAAACCTTGGATTTCTAGGCGTTTGATCTTCATTAGCCGGACATACTAACAGAGAGGGGGTTTTAATGTAAAGGTAAAGATAACAGCGCGGCAGATCCGCACCGTGATCGGCAGATTCGGTTCGTCTCCCCCCTTGTTAAAGGAGGGCTGGGGGGCATTGCTTTCAAGCGGGGAATCTACGGCTTGCCCCCCCCTCCCCCCCTGTAACAAGGGGGAAAGTTGGTGCGAGCCCTTAAAAAGAGGGAGATTTCAGAGGGGCGTTAAACAGTGGGTTGGAAACAAAAAGAGGCACGGTTTCCCGTGCCTCTTCGTTGCTTCTTGATCAAACCAGAGATTACTCTTCGGTCTTCTCCTCGGTAGCCTCGGCCGGAGCCTCGGTGGCTTCTGCCGGAGCGGTCTCGACCGGAGCAGCCTCGGCCTTGGCGGCTTTGGGAGCCTTGGCCGGCTTGGCGGCGGCTTTCTTCGGCTTCATCTCTGCTTCGACGAGCTCGAGGATGGAAACCGGAGCGGTGTCGCCCGGGCGGATGCCGAGCTTGATGATCCTGGTGTAACCGCCGGGACGCTCGGCATAGCGGGGAGCGATTTCAGTGAAAAGCTTGGTCACAACCTTTTTGTCGCGGATATAAGCGGCAGCCTGCCTGGTCGCGTGAAGGTCGCCCTTCTTGCCGAGGGTGATCATCTTCTCGGCGATGGAGCGAAGCTCCTTGCACTTGGCATCGGTCGTGGTGATCTTTTCGTGCTCAAGGAAAGAGGTGACCATGTTCCTGAACATGGCGATCCTGTGACTAGTGGTCCTGCCGAATCTTCTACCTGCGCTGTTGTGACGCATATCGTTTCACTTCCTTTCAATCTATAAATGAAGTCGTAAGACTATTCTTCCTTCTGCTCGCCCCTCAGGCGCCTCATGATCTCCGGATCCGGGAAGTTGTCGAGCTTCATCCCGAGGGTGAGCCCCATGTCGACCAGGATATCTTTGATCTCGTTGAGAGACTTGCGGCCGAAGTTCTGGGTCTTCAGCATCTCGGCTTCGGTCCGGGAGACCAGTTCGCCGATCAGCTTGATCCCGGCATTCTTCAGGCAGTTGGCGGAACGCACCGACAGCTCGAGCTCGTCTACCGAGCGGTAGAGGTTCTCGTTGAAGCGCTCGCGCTCCTCTTCCGGTTCGGCCTCCTCCTGGGGCTCCACGTCCTCATCGAAGTTGATGAAGATGGTGAGCTGGTCCTTGAGGATCTTGGAAGCGAAAGCCACGGAATCCTGCGGCTTCACGCTGCCGTCGGTCCAGACTTCCAGGGTCAGCTTGTCGTAGTCGGTGATCTGACCGACACGGGCGTTGGTGACCGTGAAGTTGACCTTGTGGACCGGAGAGAAGATGGCGTCGATGGGAATGGTTCCCACCGGAGCCTTCTCGTCGCGGTTGCGGTCGGCCGGAACGTAACCCTTGCCGACTTTGACCACCATGTCCATCTCGAGATTCGCGTCCTTGGAGCAGGTCGCGATATGGTGCTCCGGATTCAGAATCTCAACGTTCTGATCGGTGATGATATCCTTCGCTTTGACGACGCCTTCGCCCTTCTGGACGATGCGGACCATCCTCGACTCGTTACCGTGCACCTTGAGGCGCACGCCTTTGAGGTTGAGGATGATGTCGGTCATATCTTCGGTGACACCCGGGACGGCCGAGAACTCGTGCAGTACCCCTTTGGCCTTCACCGACACGATGGCGGCACCCTGGAGGCTGGAAATCAGCACGCGGCGCAGGCCGGTACCCAGAGTGGTGCCGAAGCCCCTTTCGAAAGGCTCGGCGAAAAACTTGCCATAAGTATTGGTGAGCGTTTCTGTCTCAACCTGGAGCTTCTTCGGTCTGATCAGATCGCGCCAGTTTCTATACATTTAGTTCCCCCTGTATCGGTTGTGCACCCTTTACTTGGAGTAGAGCTCGACGATCAGCTGCTCCTGGATCGGCATGGTGATGTCTTCGCGGACCGGCATGTTCTTCACGGTGCCTTTGAAGGTATCCTTGTCGAGTTCCAGCCACTGGGGCATGCCCCTGCGCACGACGGCCTCGAGGGACTCGCTGATGACAGCAATCTTGCGGCTCTTCTCGCGGAGCTGGATGACGTCGCCGGTCTTCACCTGGATGGAGGGGATGTTAACCTTCCGGCCATTGAGGGTGAAGTGGCTGTGACGAACGAGCTGACGAGCCTCGGTGCGGGAGGAGGCGAAACCGAGACGGTAAACCACGTTGTCGAGCCTTCTCTCCAGGATGAACAGCAGGTTCTCGCCGGTGACCCCTTTCTGGCGGTCGGCCTGCTCGAAGTAACCGCGGAACTGGTTCTCGAGGATGCCGTAGACGCGGCGGACTTTCTGTTTCTCACGGAGCTGAACCCCGTAATCGGAAACTTTAATGCGACCCTGGCCGTGCTGGCCCGGCGGGTAGCTCCTTCTCTTGATTGCGCATTTATCAGTAAAGCAGCGCTCACCTTTGAGATAGAGCTCCACACCTTCGCGCCTGCAAAGCCTGCAATCAGGCCCAGTATACCTAGCCAATGAAGACCTCCTATATTCCTAACTGATGGTTCGTAACTCCAGGTGCCGTAAAACGGGACCTAGACTCTTCTTCTCTTCGGGGGACGGCAGCCGTTGTGCGGAATCGGGGTGACGTCGCGGATGAAGCTCACCGAGAAACCGGCAGCCTGGAGGGCGCGCAGGGCGGATTCGCGGCCGGAGCCGGGACCCTTCACGTAGACCTCGATGGTGCGCATGCCGTGCTCCTGAGCCTTCTTCGCGGCATCCTCGGCAGCCATCTGGGCGGCAAACGGGGTGCTCTTCCTGGAGCCTTTGAAGCCTTTGGCCCCGGAGGTGCACCAAGCCACCACGTTACCGACCGGGTCGGTGATGGTGATCATGGTATTGTTGAAGGTAGCCTGGATGTGGGCCACCCCGTTGGGAATATTCTTTTTCTCTTTTTTCTTCTTAACGACCTTCTTAGCCGGGCTCGCCATTATTCCTCCAGAACCTTATTTCTTCTTACCAGCGACCGTACGAGCCGGCCCTTTTCTGGTACGTGCATTGGTCTTGGTGCGCTGACCGCGGCACGGGAGACCTTTCCTGTGACGAAGACCGCGGTAGCAACCGAGATCCATGAGGCGCTTGAGGCTCATGGAAATATCACGGCGCAGGTCACCCTCGACCTTGACGCTCTTGTCGATGTAGTCCCTGATTTTCGAGACCTCAGCCTCAGTCAGGTTGTCGCAACGGGTGTTGAAATCAACACCAGTCGCTTTGAGAATTTCCTGGGAAAGAGACCTGCCGATACCATAAATATAGGTAAGCGCGATCTCGATTCTCTTAGTTTTCGGTAGGTCTACCCCTGCGATACGTGCCAATGCCCGCTCCTCCTAATGGAATACTCTTTAGCCCTGTCTCTGTGAATGCTTCGGAGTTTCGCAGATAACCCTGACGATACCCTTACGCTTGACAATTTTGCACTTCACACAGATCTTCTTAACAGATGCCCTAACTTTCATCTTTAGTTTCCTCTCAAAACGTAGTGCTGTCTCAAATTTGGGTGAGGATCCGGGGCCCCTTTGCAGTGATGGCCACGGTGTGCTCAAAATGCGCCGACAGGCCGCCGTCACAGGTGACAGCCGTCCACCCGTCATCAAGCACCCTGACTTCGAATCCCTTCTCGTTGATCATCGGCTCAATGGCCAGTACCATACCTGGCTTCAACTTGGGCCCCTTCCCCGGGGCGCCGAAGTTCGGAATCTGCGGTCCTTCGTGAAGCTCTTTGCCGATGCCATGACCGACGAAATCCCTCACCACCGAAAACCCGCGGGATTCGACGCAGGATTGGACCGCGTGAGCCAGGTCGGAAAGCCGGTGGTCCGGGTCGCAAAGCTCGATGGCCCGGTAAAGCGACTCCTCGGTTGCCTTCAAGAGCCTTGAGGCCGACTCAGAGACCGCCCCCACTGCAACGGTGATTGCCGCGTCCCCGTAGAAACCGTCGTAGACGACGCCGTAGTCGAGGCTGACGATATCGCCGGGTTTCAGAACCCGTGCGGAGGGAAACCCATGAACCACCTGCTCGTTGACGGAGCAGCAAAGCGAAAAAGGGAACCCGCTGTAGCCCTTGAAAGCCGGTTTGGCCTTCCTCTTCAACGCCTCCCTTTCGGAATACGCATCGAGCTCCAGCAGAGTCACCCCGGGAGCGACCATCTCTCTCAGCCCGGCGAGCACCTCCGCAACGATCCTGCCGGCGGAGGCCATCTTCTCGATCTCGGCCGGAGACTTGAGGACGATCACCTTAGGATCCTTGGATCCGGGAGACGATGTCGGCCTGGATCCCCTCAACCGTCCCGAGCCCGTTGACCGAGCGGAGAAGGCCGCACGACTCGTAGTAGGCGATCAGGGGAGCAGTCTGCTCCTCGTACACCGCGAGCCTTTTCAGAATGGTTTCTTCTTTATCGTCCTCGCGCTGGAACAGCTCGCCACCACAGGCGTCGCAGACACCGGCCACCTTGGCGGGGGCGAAATCGACATGGAAGACGGCTCCGCACTTGGCGCAGGCGCGGCGGCCAGTGAGACGTTTCAAGAGCTCACCCTTATCCACCGACAGCGAGATAACGTGGTCGATCTTCCTACTCATGCCGGAGAGGACCTGCCCGAGCGCGTCGGCCTGGGCCACAGTCCTCGGGAAACCGTCTAGGATGAACCCCTCGGCGCAATCCGCCTGGACCAGCCTCTCCTCGACGATACCAATCACCACGGCATCGGGAACCAGTGCGCCGGAGTCCATGTACCCCTTGGCCTTGACCCCCATGGGAGTCTGGTCCTTAACGGCAGCCCGCAGTATATCGCCAGTGGATATCTGCGGGATCCCGTACTTCTCGATCAGCAATTTCGCCTGGGTGCCCTTGCCAACGCCGGGGGGGCCCAGGAGTATCAGGTTGGTCATCGAGGTTTATCTCCTGCCCTGGATTCGAACGCCCTTCATGAACCCCTCGTAGCTCCTGGTGATCAGGTGAGCCTCGATCTGGGCCAAGGTGTCCATGCCGACCCCCACCGCAATGAGGAGCGCGGTGCCGCCGAAGTAGAACGGAAGGTTAAACTTGCCGATCAGGATCGAGGGAAGCACGCAGACGGCCGAGATGTAGATGGCCCCAGCGAAGGTCAACTTGGTGAGCACCGCATCGAGGAAGTCGGAGGTCTCCTTGCCAGGACGGATGCCCGGGACGTAGCCCCCCTGCTTTTTCACGTTATCGGCGACGTCAACAGGGTTGAAAGTGACAGCCGTGTAGAAATAGCAGAAAAAGATGATAAAGGCAACATAAAAGATGTCGTAAACCAGCCGCCCCGGAACGAGCATCTTGGAGACCTGCTGCACCCAGGGTACGTTGATGAAATTGCCAACGGTCGCCGGGAACATGATGATCGAGGAGGCGAAGATCGGCGGAATAACCCCCGCCATGTTCACCTTCAAGGGAAGGTGCGAGCTCTGGGCCCCCACCGTCTTCAGCCCCACCACCCGTTTTGCGTAGTGGATCGGGATCCTTCTCTGGCCGCGCTCGATGAAGACCACGGCGGCGATGACCACGAACATGACTGCACAGACCAGGATGAGCACCAGCACGTTAAGCTCGCCGGTACCGATCAGGCGGAAGCTGTTGCCGATAGCGGTCGGGATGCGGGCCACGATGCCGGCAAAGATGATCAGCGAGATACCGTTGCCGATCCCCTTCTCGGACATCTGCTCGCCGAGCCACATGATGAAGGCGGTCCCTGCGGTCAGGGTAATCACGGTCATCAGACGGAAGCTCCAGCCGGGGTTCGGGACGACCAGCTCACCGGCCGGACCGCGCATGGCCTCGAGGCCGATGGAGATGCCGAAGGCCTGGACCACCGACAGCACGATGGTACCGTAGCGGGTGTACTGGATGATCTTCTTGCGGCCGGCGTCGCCCTCCTTGGAGAGCTTCTCGATGGCCGGAACCACCACGGTCAGCAGCTGGAAGATAATGGAGGAGGAGATGTACGGCATGATGCCGAGAGCGAAGACTGCCAGTTTCTCGAGAGCCCCACCGGAAAACATGCCAAACATCCCAAGCAGAGTGCCCTGGGCTGCTTTGAAGAAATGGGACAGCGCCTGGGCATCGATGCCCGGGGTCGGTATATGACAACCGACCCTGTACACGGCCAGCATGGCCAGCGAAAACAGCACTCTCTTCTTAAGCTCGGGAATCTTGAAAATGTTCTGGAAGGCTTCTATCAAGACTAGATCTCCTCGATGCTCCCACCTGCAGCAGTGATTTTTTCACGGGCGGCGCCGCTGAATTTGCTGGCCTTGACGGTCAGGGCACGGGTCACGTCGCCGGTAGCGAGGACTTTGATGCCGTCGCAGACATCGGAGACGATGCCGGCTTTCAGGAGTGCCTCGGCGTCGACCACGGAGCCGGCTTCGAAGACTTCGAGCTGGCAGAGGTTCACCAGTGCGTAGACCTTCTTGGTGAGCGGGGTGAAGCCGCGTTTCGGGAGACGGCGATGCATCGGCATCTGGCCACCCTCGAAACCGAACTTGATGCTGCCGCCGGAGCGGGCTTTCTGGCCTTTGTGACCCTTGGTAGCGGTCTTGCCGTGGCCGGAGCCGGTGCCCCTGCCGATGCGCTTCCTATCTTTGGAGGCCCCGATGGCCGGTTTTATGGTATTCAATTCCATTTTTATCACCTTTAGGGAATTACTCTTCGACTCGAACCAGATGAGCGACCTTGTTGATCATCCCGCGTACTTCCGGGGTATCCTGCAGGGTCACGGTCTTCTCGCGCTTGGTGAGCCCCAGGCCCAGGAGACGGTTTTTCACCCTCTCCGGCTGACCGATGTGGCTCTTGATCAGGGTAACCTTGACTTCAGACATGTTTCAGCTCCTTGACGGCTTCTATTCGGTGACGCCGCGGCGAGCCATCAGCTCTTCCGGGGTCTTCAGCTTGGCCAGGCCCGCAAAGGCGGCCTTGACCACGTTGTGCGGGTTGTTGGAACCCAGGCACTTCGCGAGAATGTTGTGCAGACCCGCGGACTCGAAGACGGCGCGGGCAGCACCGCCGGCGATCACGCCGGTACCGGGGGAAGCCGGCATCATGAGCACCCTGCCGGCGCCGAAGTGGCCCAGCATCTCGAACGGGATAGTCTGGCCGGCTACGATGGGAACCTTGATCAGGTTCTTCTTAGCCTGCTCGACGCCCTTACGGATCGCCTCGGGGACCTCGTTGGCCTTGCCCAGGCCGTAGCCCACCACGCCGTTACCGTCGCCGACCACCACGAGAGCGGAGAAGCTGAACCGACGGCCACCCTTGACAACCTTGGCAACGCGGCTGATATGGACGACCCTGTCGGTAAGATTTAATTCACTGGCATTGATCTTAAGCAAACCTATTCCTCCTTACCTGCCCTAGAAGAGCAGACCGTTTTCGCGTGCGGCTTCAGCCAGAGCTTTGATCCTACCGTGGTAGAGGAACCCGTTACGGTCGAAGACGACCGTTTTGATGTCCTTCTCGAGGGCCTTCTTGGCGATGGCGGCGCCGACCTTGGCGGCTGCCTCGACGTTGCCGGTGTAGTCCAGTCCTTCAGCCACCTCGCCCATAACGGTGGAGGCGGCAACCAGGGTGGCGCCGGTGGTATCGTCGATCAGCTGTGCGTATATGTGGCGTGCGCTCTTGAAGACGTTCAGTCTGGGACGTTCCGGCGAACCGGTGACCTTTTTCCTGACCCTGGTCTGTCTTTTAAGACGGGCGGCCTGTTTTTTTTGGGCGAGAGAACTCAAGGCACTTCTCCTTAGCTATTTGCTATTTTTTACCGGTCTTACCGGCTTTTCTCAGAATGGTCTCGTCAGCGTACTTGATGCCTTTCCCTTTGTAGGGCTCCGGACCACGGAAGTCGCGGATCTTGGCAGCAGTCTGACCGACCAGCTCCTTGTCGATACCTATCACTTTCAGCTTGGTCATCTTGTCGACTTCGACGCTGATGCCCGCCGGAAGCTCGAAGTTGATCGGGTGGGAGTAACCCAGGGAAAGGTTCAGCACGTTCCCTTTGGCCTCGGCACGGTAACCAACGCCGTTGATCTCGAGGGCGGTCTCGAACCCTTTGGAAACCCCAATCACCATGTTGTTGATGAGGGTCCTGGTCAGGCCGTGGGCAGCGCGGCTCTTGGTGGAGTCGTCGGCGCGGCCGACCGTGATCTGGCCCTCGGCCACTACCACGGAGACGGCATCCATCACCGAGCGGGAGAGTTTGCCTTTCGGCCCCTCAACCTTGATCTCCGGCGCGTTGTATATGACTTTCACCCCCGCAGGGATCGCGATGGGAAGTTTTCCAATCCTAGACATGCAAAGCTCCTTAAAGCGAAAATAACTACCAGACCGTGCAGAGCACTTCGCCGCCGATGTTCAGCTCGCGAGCAGTCTTGTCGGTGATGAGCCCTTTGGAGGTCGACAGCACGGCGATGCCCAGTCCGTTTTTCACCTTCTGGATCTTGTCGGCGTTGACGTAGACCCGGCCGCCCGGCTTGCTGATCCTCTTGATCTCGTTGATGACGGGTTCCTTCTCGTCGATGAACTTGAGGTACACCCGCAGGATCCCCTGCTTGCTGTCCGCAATCACCTTGAAGTTCTTGATGTACCCCTCGGCGCGCAGCACGGTGGCGAGGCTGACCTTCAGGTTGGACGAGGGGATGTCAACTTTCTGGTGTTTTGCCATACCAGCGTTCCTGATTCTGGTCAGCATGTCGGCTACTGGATCTGTCATGCACATATCGAAACTACTCCTTATTCCTTGAGTCTGTTACCAGCTGGATTTGATGACGCCCGGGATCTGGCCGAGGTTAGCGAGCTTCCTCAGGCAGATACGGCACATGTCAAATTTCCGGTAGTAAGCTCTGGGACGGCCGCACAAGGGGCAGCGGTTACGCTCGCGAACCTTGAACTTGTTCCCTCTCTGAGCCTTTATGATCATCGATGTCTTAGCCACGGACTTCCTCCCAACTCTCTTTTAGTTTCTGAACGGGAGTCCCAGGAGCTTAAGAAGCGCCTTGCCTTCCGCGTCGGTCTTTGCAGTGGTCACGATGGTGATGTTGAGACCCTTGATCTTGTCCACCTTGTCGTAATCGATCTCAGGGAAGATGAGGTGCTCTTTGATGCCCAGGGAGTAGTTCCCTTTGCCGTCAAAGCCCTTGCCGGAGATCCCTTTGAAGTCGCGTACGCGCGGCAGCGACACGGAGATCAGGCGGTCAAGGAACTCGTACATCTTCTCGCGGCGCAGCGTCACGGCGCAGCCGATCGGCATCCCCTGGCGGAGCTTGAAGCCCGCGATGGACTTCTTGGCCTTGGTGATGACCGGTTTCTGGCCCGCGATGGCGGCCAGCTCTTCCACGGCCGAATCGAGGATCTTCACGTTCTGGATCGCCTCGCCAAGGCCCATGTTCAGGACGATCTTGGTGATCTTGGGGACTTCCATCACGTTCTTGTAGTTCTGGTCCTTGATAAGCTGCGGGACCATTTCCGTATTGTAAAGCTCAGCTAGCCGTGCCATTCAAATCCTCCAAAACTATTTATCAAAGGACTCGCCGCATTTGACACAGCAGCGCGCCTTCTTGCCGTCTTCCAGGACGGTTACCTTGGTCCGCACGGGCTTGCCGCACTTCTCGCACAGGAGCATCACGTTGGAGATGTGGACCGGAGCCTCTTTCTCCACAATGCCCCCCTGCTCGGAACCGCGAGCCTTGGTGTGGCGCTTGATCATATTGATCCCTTCGACGATAACGCCGTCCTTCTTGGGAACAATGGAAACCACCTTGCCGCTCTTGGACTTATCCTTGCCCGAGATCACCACGACGGTATCGTTCTTCTTGACATGTAACTTTTTGCCCAGCATCGTTATTCTCCAGGATCTTGTTAGAGTACCTCGGGGGCGAGGGAGATGATCTTCATGAACTTCTTAGCGCGAAGTTCCCTGGCCACCGGTCCGAAGATACGGGTACCGACCGGCTCGCCGGCGTTGTTGATCACGACGCCCGAGTTGGTGTCGAAGCGGATGTAGGAACCGTCGGGACGGCCCACGGCCTTGGCGGTGCGGACCACCACGGCTTTCACCACGTCGCCCTTCTTCACCTTGGCGTTCGGGATGGCCTCCTTGACCGAGGCGACGATGATGTCGCCAATCCCGGCATAGCGTCTCTTGGAGCCGCCGAGCACCTTGATGCAAAAGAGCTTCTTGGCGCCGGAGTTATCGGCCACATCCAGTATTGTCTGCATCTGAATCATTGTAAACTCCCAGCGAGCAGGACCTTGTTAGGCCTTGGACTCGATAATCTGTCTGATCTTCCAGCGCTTGTCCTTGGACATCGGGCGGGTCTCGACGATGAGCACCTTGTCGCCGATCTTGGCGGCGTTGACTTCGTCGTGCGCCTTGTACTTGGCCGAACGCTTGATGTATTTATTGTAGACGGGGTGCTTGACCAGACGGTCCACCTTGACGACGGCGGTCTTCTCCATCTTGTCGCTCACCACGATCCCGATCTGGGTTTTCCTGCTGCCTCTTTCGCTCATGGTATCTCTTACCCTCTTTTTTCGCGGAGTACGGTGTTCACCCTGGCGATGTCCTTCTTGAGAAGGGAAACTTTGGAAGTATTCTCCAGACGCCCGGTGTGGAGCTGAAACCTCACGGCGAAAAGCTCCTTGGTGAGTTCAGCGCTCTTGGCTTCGAGTTCGGCAGCCGTCGCGTTTTTCAGTTCACTAGCCTTCATTGTTTTCCATCCTTGAAATGAATTTCGTGGCCACGGGGAGCTTGTGGGCCGCCAGGCGGAATGCCTCGCGGGCTACTTCCTCGGTCACCCCTTCCATCTCGTACAGGACGCGGCCGGGCTTGATCACGCAGACCCAGCTGTCCGGCGAGCCTTTGCCTTTACCCATACGGGTCTCGGCGGGCTTGGCGGTCAGCGGCTTGTCCGGGAAGATGCGGATCCAGATCTTGCCGCCCCTTTTGATGTAGCGGGTCATGGCGATACGGCCCGCTTCGATCTGGCGGGAATCCAGCCAGCCGCACTCGGTAGCCTGCAGACCGAACTCGCCGAAGGCGAGCGACACGCCGCGCTGCGGGGTCCCGGTCATGCGACCTTTCATCTGCTTTCTATGCTTAACTTTCTTAGGCATTAACATCGCAAAAGACTCCTATTATTTTTTAGCGGCGAGCACTTCGCCCTTGAAGAGGAGCACTTTGACGCCGATGATGCCGTAGGTGGTCTTCGCCTCGGCAAAACCGTAATCGATGTCGGCGCGCAGCGTGTGCAGCGGCACCCTCCCCTCGCGGTACCATTCGGTCCTGGACATCTCGGCCCCGCCCAGGCGGCCCGAGCAGGTGATCCGGATACCCTTGGCGCCGAACTTCAGGGTGCTGGTAACGCTCTTCTTCATGGCGCGGCGGAAGGCGATACGGCGCTCGAGCTGCATGGCGACGTTCTCAGCCACCAGCTGGGCGTCCAGCTCCGGCTTGCGGACTTCCTGTATGTTAAGGTAGACCTCTTTGTCGGTGAGCTTGGCCAGCTCCTTTTTCAAGGTCTCGACTTCGGAGCCCTTCTTGCCGATGATGAGGCCGGGACGGGCGGTGAAGATGTTGATCTTCGCCTTGCCGGCGGCGCGCTCGATCTCGATCTTGGAGACCCCGGAATGATACAGCCTTTTCTTAAGGAAGGCGCGCAGCTTGATGTCCTCGTGAAGCAGCGCTGCATAGTCCTTTTCAGCGTACCAGCGGGAATCCCAGCTCTTGATGACGCCAAGCCTGAAACCTATAGGATTAACTTTCTGACCCAAAACTCCACCTCCGAGCGGTTAGCTTATTTCTTTTCCGCCAGAACCACAGTGATGTGGCTCGTCGGTTTTCTGATCTTGCTGGCGCGACCCATGGCGCGCGGAACGAAGCGCTTGAGCACGGCGCCGCCATCGACGAATATGGTCTTCACGTAGAGCTTGTCCACGTCGGAGACCCCCTTCTGCTCGGCATTGGCAACGGCCGAGGAGAGGAGCTTCGAGATCAGCTTCGCCGACGGTTGCGGCGAGAAGCGCAGGGTGTTGAGCGCAGTCTGAATGCCCTGGCCCCTGACGAGGTCGACCACAAGACGGGTCTTCCGCGGGGAGAGGCGGACAGAGGATAATTTAGCCGATGCTTCCATTACATGACTCCTTTAAGAACCTTACTTCTTCTTCAGCTTGCTCTTCTTGTCAGCAGCGTGACCGTAGAAGGTTCTGGTAGGTGAGAACTCGCCCAGTTTGTGGCCGACCATGTTCTCGGTGACGAACACAGGGATGAACTTCTTGCCGTTGTGCACCGCAAAGGTGAGCCCGATGAAGTCCGGGGTAATGGTCGATCTGCGCGACCAGGTCTTGATGACCTTCTTGGCTCCGGCCAGTTCAACCTGGACCTTCTTCTCGAGGTGTTCGTCGACGAAAGGCCCTTTCTTAATAGATCTTGCCATCTTAAAAATCCTCTATCCGGATGAATTATTTGGAACGACGCTTCACAATGAAAGCGGTCGACCGTTTATTGGTGCGGGTCTTGTAGCCCTTGGTGGGGATACCCCACGGGGTTACCGGATGACGACCGCCCGAAGTACGGCCTTCGCCACCGCCGTGCGGGTGGTCGACCGGGTTCATAGCGACGCCGCGGACGTGCGGACGGATGCCAAGCCAGCGGGAACGGCCGGCCTTGCCGATGGAGACGTTCTCGTGATCCACGTTGCCCACCTGGCCGATGGTGGCCTTGCAGTCCATGAGGATCATGCGGACCTCGGAAGAGGGGAGCTTGACGGTTGCGTACTTCCCTTCCTTGGACATAAGCTGGGCGAAGGTGCCGGCCGAACGGGTCAACTGGGCGCCCTTCCCTACCTTCATCTCGATGTTGTGGATGATGGTACCAAGCGGAATGTAGCGGATCGGCAGGGCGTTGCCCGGCTTGATGTCGGCCTGGTTGGAGGAAAGGATGGTATCCCCCACCTTGAGGCCGACCGGGGCCAGGATGTAACGCTTTTCGCCGTCGGCGTAGGTCAAGAGGGCGATGCGGGCCGAACGGTTCGGGTCGTACTCGATGGAAACGACCTTGGCCGGAATATCGACCTTGTCCCTTTTGAAGTCGATGATGCGGTACTTCTGCTTGTGCCCGCCGCCGACGTTGCGGCTGGTGACGCGGCCGTTGGAGTTACGGCCGCCGGACTTGCGCAGGGCTTCGCAGAGGGACTTCTCGGGTTTGCAGGCGGTGATCTCGTCGAAAGCGGAGCAGGTCTGGGCCCTTCTCCCCGGAGAAGTCGGTTTGTAGGTTTTAATAGCCATTATTCAAATCCCCCAGCTCTAAGCTTCGAAGAAATCGACGTCGCAGCCCTCGGCGAGGGTTACGTACGCCTTCTTCCAGTTGGAGCGCTTGCCGATGCCGCGCACGGTGCGCTTGGTCTTGCCGGCCACGTTCACGGTGTTGACAGCGGTCACGGTGACCGGCTTGTCCTTGGAGCCGAACAGCTGCTCGACTGCAGCCTTGATCTCGATCTTGTTGGCCGCGCCGTTCACCACGAAGGCGATGACGTTCTTGGCGTCCTTCTCAACCGTGGTCTTCTCGGTGATGAGAGGCTTCTTGATGACGTCATAGATATTCATGACTGTAACACTCCTTCAACCTTGCGAACGGCAGCCTCAGTGAAGACGACGCTCTGGTATTTCATAATGTCGAAGATATTGAGACCTTCCGGGCCGAGCACCTTGACGTTCTTGACATTGCGAGCGGAAAGTTCAAGCGTAAGATTCGCAGTATCGGTGATCACGAGAGTTTTGTCAAGGTTAAAGGCATTCAAGACATCAACAAAGGCTTTAGTCTTGATGGAGGGAAGCTCAAAGCTGTTCAGAACAGTTATAGCTTCTTTCTTATAGAGCATGGAGAGTGCGCTTCTGAGAGCGGCTTTCCTTGCTTTCTTGTTCATAGACAGATTGTAGGTCTTCGGCTGCGGGCCGAATGCCACACCGCCGCCCGGGTACTGCGGGGCGCGCTTGCAGCCCTGGCGGGCGTTGCCGGTGCCTTTCTGCTTGAACGGTTTCTTGCCGGAGCCGGAGACTGCGGAGCGGTTCTTGACCGCCACGGTGCCCTGACGGCGGTTGGCGAGCTGAATCTTGACGGCTTCGTGGATCAGGTACTCGCGAACGTCGTCGTTGAAGACGGCGTCGTCGAGCTCGATCTCGCCGACCTTGGTGTTTTTAATATCGAATACGTCTAACTTGGCCATGTCTATCTCCCCCCGTTACCGTTTGGTCTTGACGCTATCTTTGATAACGACAAGCCCGTTGGAAGAGCCGGGGATCGCTCCACCGAGCAGAATCAGGTTATCAGCGGCGTCCACGCGAACTACTTTCAGTCTCTGGACGGTCACCTTCTCGTTACCCATCTGACCCGGCATCTTCTTGTTCTTGAAGACCCTGGACGGGGTAGCGGAGCAGCCGATGGAGCCCGGAGCGCGGTGGAAGCGGGAACCGTGGGAAGCACGGCCACCTTTGAAGCCCCAGCGCTTGATGACGCCCTGGAAGCCCTTACCGATGGAGGTACCGGTCACGTCGACCAGGTCGCCGGCTTCGAAAACCGAAGCCTCGATCACGTCGCCCACGTTGTAGGCTTCGGTGGAGTCCATCCGCAGTTCGCGGTAGTGGGTGAACACACCGGCACCGGCACTCTTGCAGTGGCCGACCTGCGCGGCGTTGGCGCGGGAGGCTTCCTTCGGGCCGAAGCCGACCTGGATGGCGACGTAACCGTCTTTCTCCACGGTCTTCTTCTGGAGGACCACGCAGGGCCCTGCCTCGACGACGGTGACCGGGATACGGCGACCGTCTTCGGCGAAAATCTGGGTCATGCCCAGCTTCTTTCCAATCAATCCCTTATTCATGGTCAACTATCCTTGTCTTAAAGCTTGATCTCGACGTCCACACCTGCGGAGAGGTCGAGTTTCATCAGAGCGTCAACGGTCTGCTGGGTCGGTTCGAGGATATCGATCAGACGCTTGTGGGTCCGGATCTCGAACTGCTCGCGAGACTTCTTGTCGACGTGGGGTCCACGCAGCACGCAGTACTTGTTGATGACGGTCGGCAGCGGAATCGGGCCAGCCACGCGGGCACCGGTTCTTTTTGCAGTGTCGACGATCTCGCCAACGGAAGTATCGAGCAGCTTGTGGTCGTACGCTTTCAAGCGAATTCTAATTTTCTGACTAGGCATTTCTTCCTCGTGATGAAACAAGTTTGGCAGTTTACAGTCGACAGTTCCCGGCAAGGTCGCAAGCGCAATCCCACCGGGAACTGTAGTACTGAAAACCGTATGTAAACTACTTGGTTATTCGATGATAGAGGCGACCACGCCTGCGCCGACGGTACGGCCACCTTCGCGGATTGCGAAGCGGAGCCCTTCGTCCATGGCGATCGGGGTGATCAGGTTGACGGTAACGGAGACGTTGTCGCCCGGCATGACCATCTCGGTGCCGGCTTCAAGGTCGACCACGCCGGTCACGTCGGTGGTCCTGAAGTAGAACTGCGGACGGTAGCCGTTGAAGAACGGGGTATGACGGCCACCCTCTTCTTTGGAGAGGATGTAGGCTTCGGCCTTGAACTTGGTGTGCGGGGTGATGGAGCCCGGCTTGGCCAGAACCTGACCACGCTCGATCTCTTCACGCTTCACGCCGCGGAGCAGGGCGCCGATGTTGTCGCCAGCGCGGCCTTCGTCGAGGAGTTTGCGGAACATCTCGACGCCGGTGACGGTGGTCTTGGCGGTCTTCTTGATACCGACGATCTCGATCTCTTCGCCGACTTTGACGATACCGCGCTCGACGCGGCCGGTAGCGACGGTACCGCGACCGGAGATGGAGAAAACGTCCTCGACCGGCATCAGGAACGGCTTGTCGATGGCGCGCTGCGGCTCCGGGATGTAGGCGTCGACGGCGTCCATCAGCTTCATGATGGCCTGCTCGCCGAGCTCGCCCTTGTCGCCTTCGAGGCCCTTGAGAGCGGAACCCTTGATGATGGGAATATCGTCACCCGGGAAGTCGTAGGAGGAGAGGAGTTCACGGACTTCCAGCTCGACGAGCTCGAGGAGCTCCTCGTCGTCCACCATGTCAGCCTTGTTGAGGAACACGACGATGTAGGGGACGCCAACCTGACGGGCGAGGAGGATGTGCTCGCGGGTCTGGGGCATCGGGCCGTCAGCGGCGGACACGACCAGGATAGCGCCGTCCATCTGGGCAGCACCGGTGATCATGTTCTTGACGTAGTCGGCGTGGCCCGGGCAGTCGACGTGGGCGTAGTGGCGCTTGTCGGTCTCGTACTCGACGTGGGCGGTAGCGATGGTGATACCACGCTCACGCTCTTCCGGAGCGTTGTCGATCTGGTCAAAGGCTTTGAACTCGGCCTGGCCTTTGCCGGCGAGAACCTTGGTGATGGCAGCGGTCAGGGTGGTCTTGCCGTGGTCGACGTGACCGATAGTACCGATATTAACGTGGGGTTTAGTTCTTTCGAATTTAGCCTTTGCCATTTCGTAATCCTCCTAGTAAGGGAATTGAAAAGTATCTTTAAGCGCTTAGCCTTTAACCTTGGCGACGATCTCTTCCTGAACCGACTTCGGAACCGGCTCGTAGTGGTCGAAGGTCATCGAGTAGGTAGCGCGGCCCTGGGTGGCAGAGCGGAGGTCGGTGGAGTAACCGAACATCTGTGCCAGCGGGACCATCGAGGTGACTACCTGAGCACCGGCACGCCCTTCCATACCCATGATGCGGCCACGGCGGGAGTTCAGGTCGCCGATGACGTCGCCCATGTACTCTTCCGGAACCACGACCTCGACCGACATGATCGGCTCGAGGATCTGCGGGCCGGCTTTCTGGCAGCCCTCTTTGAAGCCCATGGAGCCGGCGATCTTGAACGCCATTTCCGAGGAGTCGACCTCGTGGTAGGAACCGTCGACCAAAGTGACCTTGACGTCGACCACCGGGAAACCGGCCAGCGAACCGTTGTCGAGCGCTTCCTTGATCCCTTTGTCGACCGCCGGGATGTATTCGCGGGGAACGACACCACCCTTGATAGCGTCGACGAATTCGTAGCCTTTGCCGGCCTCCTGCGGCTCGATCTCGAGCCAGACATGACCGAACTGACCGCGGCCGCCGGACTGACGGACGAACTTCCCTTCCGACTTGACCTTCTTGGTGATGGTCTCGCGGTAGGCAACCTGCGGCTTGCCAACGTTGGCGTCGACTTTGAACTCGCGGAACAGACGGTCCACGATGATCTCGAGGTGCAGCTCGCCCATGCCGGAGATGATGGTCTGGCCGGTTTCCTCGTCAGTCTTCACGCGGAAGGACGGGTCCTCGGAGGCCAGTTTGCCAAGCGAGATGCCCAGTTTTTCCTGGTCAGCCTTGGTCTTCGGCTCGATGGCGATGGAGATGACCGGCTCGGGGAACTCGATGGACTCGAGAATGACGGCGTGGTCTTCGTCGCAGAGGGTGTCGCCGGTAGTGGTGTACTTAAGACCCACCGCGGCAGCGATGTCACCTGCGAATACTTCTTTTATCTCTTCACGCTTGTTGGCGTGCATCTTAAGGATACGGCCGATCCTCTCGCGCTTCCCTTTGGTCGAGTTGTAGACGTAGGAACCGGAGTTCATGACGCCCGAGTAGACCCTGAAGAAGCAGAGCTGGCCGACGAACGGGTCGGTCATGATCTTGAAGCCCAGCGCGGAGAACGGCTCGGTGTCCGAGGCGTGACGCTCGATGGGAGCTTCGGTGTTGGCGTCGATACCCTGGATGGCCGGGATATCGGTCGGGGCCGGCATGTAGTCGAGTACTGCGTCGAGCAGCTGCTGAACACCTTTGTTCTTGAAGGCGGAACCGCAGATGACCGGGCAGATCTTGATATCGAGGGTGCACTGGCGGATGGCAGCCTTGAGCTCAGCGTTGGTGATTTCCTCGCCGCCGAGGTATTTCTCCATCAGGCCGTCGTCGTGGCTGGACACTTCTTCGATGAGTGCCTCACGGTACTCCTGAGCCTGATCGACCAGGTCGGCCGGGATCTCGACTTCGTCGAACACGGCACCCATGGTCTCGTCATTGAAGACGATGGCTTTCATCTCGATCAGGTCGACGATCCCCTTGTAGTGCTCCTCGGCGCCGATCGGGATCTGGAGGGGAACCGGGTTCGCCTTGAGACGGTCCTTGATCATGGCAACGCCGCGGAAGAAGTCGGCGCCCACGCGGTCCATCTTGTTAACGAAGGCGATGCGGGGAACGCGGTACTTATCAGCCTGACGCCAGACGGTTTCCGACTGGGGCTCGACGCCGCCGACCG
Organism: Geomonas sp. Red32; assembly: GCF_023652955.1. GTDB lineage: Bacteria > Desulfobacterota > Desulfuromonadia > Geobacterales > Geobacteraceae > Geomonas. The sequence goes on from NZ_JAKLOY010000005.1 coordinate 29,265, forward strand.
AGCAGAAGACCGCTACCGCGCCGTCCAGCACGCGCAGCGAACGCTCGACCTCGATGGTGAAGTCCACGTGACCCGGGGTGTCGATGATGTTGATACGGTGGTCCTTCCACATGCAGGTGGTAGCGGCGGAGGTGATGGTGATGCCACGCTCCTGTTCCTGCTCCATCCAGTCCATAGTGGCGGCGCCATCGTGCACCTCACCGATTTTATGGGAAACACCGGTATAGTACAGAATACGCTCGGTGGTGGTGGTCTTCCCTGCGTCTATGTGAGCCATGATCCCGATGTTTCGGGTCATTTCAAGCGAAACCTGACGTGCCACTTACAATTCCTCCAGAGTGTTGTGCGACTTGGTACGGTACTACCAGCGGTAGTGAGCGAAGGCCCTGTTGGCCTCGGCCATCTTGTGGGTATCCTCACGCTTCTTCACCGCGGAACCGCGGTTGTTGTAGGCGTCGAGGATCTCACCGGCCAGCTTGTCGGTGACAGTCTTCTCGCTACGAGCGTTGGAGTACTTCACCAGCCAGCGCATGGCCAGCGACACGCGGCGCTCCGGACGCACCTCGACGGGGACCTGGTAGGTCGAACCGCCAACCCTTCTCGACTTAACCTCGAGCATGGGCTTGATGTTGTCCAGGCACTTCTTGAGAACCTTGACCGGCTCGTCATTGGCGCGCGAAGCGGCGAGCTCGAGTGCACCGTAAAGGGCGCGCTCGGCGGTGCTCTTCTTACCGTCCAGCATGATTATGTTGATGAGTTTGGCAACAACCCGATCGGCGTACTTCGGATCCGGGAGGATCACCCTCTTGGCAACTTCTCTTCTTCTAGGCATTGAAAAGACCTCTCGCTGTTAATCGGTTACTTCGGACGCTTGGCGCCGTATTTGGAACGACTCTTCATCCTACCCTTCACGCCGACGGAGTCGAGCGTGCCGCGGACGATGTGGTAACGGACACCCGGAAGGTCCTTGACCCTGCCGCCCCTGATCAGGACCACAGAGTGCTCCTGGAGGTTGTGCCCGACGCCCGGGATGTAGGAAGTCACCTCGACGCCGTTGGTCAGGCGCACACGGGCAACCTTACGGAGAGCGGAGTTCGGTTTCTTCGGGGTGGTGGTGTAAACCCTCGTGCAGACACCCCTCTTCTGGGGGCAGCTACGAAGTGCCGGAGCCGTCGACTTCTCTGCCTTAGACTCGCGACCGATACGGATAAGCTGATTGATAGTTGGCATTTCAGACCCTCTTACGCTATGCAGTCCACCTCAGGGGCTTCCCCTGCGGAAGCGACGAAAATAGCAACATAGCATGTGCTTGTCAAGTTTTATTTGAAAATATTTTCACGCACACCACCACCTAGGGGCGATCTACGCTTCGTCCAAATCTTCCAGCTCTTCCTGCTCGACCACGGGTTCGGGGATGATGACAGGCTCTTCGGCGATCATGCGAAGGTTGCGGTAGACCGCCAGCCCCGTACCAGCCGGGATCAGGCGCCCCATGATGACGTTCTCCTTGAGACCGCGAAGACTGTCAACTTTACCTTCTATGGATGCCTGTGTCAAGACTTTTGTTGTCTCCTGGAAGGAGGCCGCCGAGATGAAGGACTCGGTGGAGAGCGAAGCCTTGGTGATGCCGAGGAGCAGCGACTCCGCGGTAGCCGGCCTTCCGCCCTTGGCCATCGCCTTTTCGTTCTCCTCTTCGAAGACCCAGCGCTCGATCTGGTCGTCGATCAGCAGGTTGGTGTCGCCGACATCTTTCACGCGGACCCTTCTGAGCATCTGGCGGACGATGGTCTCGATGTGCTTGTCGTTGATCTTGACGCCCTGCAGACGGTAGACCTCCTGGACCTCGTCGACCAGGTACTTGGCCAGTTCCTTCTGGCCGAGCACGCGGAGGATGTCGTGCGGGTTGGAGGAACCGTCCATGAGCGCCTCGCCGGCGCGCACATGGTCCCCTTCGTGGACGCTGATGTGCTTCCCTTTGGGGATGAGGTATTCCTTCGGCTCGCCGACCTCCGGGGTGACGAGGACTTTGCGCTTGCCCTTGGCGTCCTTGCCGAAGGCGACCACGCCGTCGATCTCGGTGATGACCGCGAAGTCTTTCGGCTTCCTGGCTTCGAAGAGCTCGGCGACTCGGGGAAGACCACCGGTGATGTCCTTGGTCTTGGTGGTTTCGCGCGGGATCTTGGCGATCACGTCACCGGCGTTGACGATGGAGTCTTCCATCACGTTGATGTTGGAACCCACCGGCAGGTAGTAGCGGCCCAGGGTGGACTCGCCCACCTTGGCGGTCTTGCCGGACTCGTCCTTGATGGTGATGCGCGGACGCTTGTCGGTGTCGCGGGTTTCGATGATGACCTTGCGGGAGAGGCCGGTGACTTCGTCGACCTGCTCTTCCATGGTGACACCCTCGAGGACATCGCCGAACTTGATGCGGCCCGCGACCTCGGTGAGGATCGGCATGGTGTACGGGTCCCACTCAGCCAGCGACTCGCCCTGCTTGACCGGCCCTTCCGGGCTGACCTTGATCTTGGCGCCGTAGACCACGGTGTACTTCTCGCGCTCGCGCCCGGTCTCGTCCACGATCGCCAGTTCGCCGTTACGGTTCATGACGATGTGGTGCCCTTCCGAGTTGGTGACGTAGTGCAGGTTGATGAACTTCGCGAAACCTTCGTTCCTCGCCTCGAGGGAGGTCTGCTCGGCGCGGCGGGATGCAGTACCGCCGATGTGGAAGGTACGCATGGTCAGCTGGGTACCCGGCTCGCCGATGGACTGGGCGGCGATAACGCCGACCGCCTCGCCGCGGTTGACCAGGTGGCCGCGGGCCAGGTCGCGGCCGTAGCACTTGGCGCAGATGCCGCGGCGGGACTCGCAGGTGAGCACCGAACGGATCTTGACCTTCTCGAGACCGGCGGCCTCGATCTTGGCTACCAGGGTCTCGTCGATCTCCTCGTTGGCCGGGACCAGCACGTCGCCGGTGACCGGGTCGAGGATGTCGTCCAGGGCCACGCGGCCGAGGATACGGTCGCCGATGTGCTCGATGACCTCGCCACCCTCGGTAAGGGAGGTGACGGTGAGGCCGTCGATGGTGCCGCAGTCGACCTCGGTGATGATGGCGTCCTGGGCGACGTCGACCAGACGGCGGGTAAGGTAACCGGAGTTCGCGGTCTTGAGCGCGGTATCGGCGAGACCTTTACGGGCACCGTGGGTCGAGATGAAGTACTGGAGCACGGTGAGGCCTTCGCGGAAGTTCGCGGTGATCGGGGTCTCGATGATCTCGCCGGACGGCTTGGCCATGAGTCCCCTCATCCCGGCCAGCTGACGGATCTGCTGGGCGGAACCCCTCGCGCCGGAGTCGGCCATCATGTGGATCGCGTTGAAGGACGGGACCTTGACGTCGTTTCCTTCCGGGTCCTTGATGGTGTCGCGGGAAAGGTTGTCGAGCATCTCCTTGGCGATGTCCTCGGTGGATTTCGCCCAGATATCGATGACCTTGTTGTAGCGCTCGCCGTCGGTGATGAGACCCTCGGTGTACTGGTTCTGGATCTCCTGCACCTCTTCGGTGGCGCGGGTGATGATGGCCGGTTTCCCTTCCGGGATGACCATGTCGTTGATGGAGATGGAGATACCGGCCTTGGCGGCGTAGCGGAAGCCGATGGACTTCAGCTTGTCGGCCAGGACGACGGTCTCCTTGTTCCCGGCCAGACGGTAGCAGATGTCCACCAGGTTGGAGAGCTCCTTCTTGGTCATGACCTTGTTGATGGCCGAGAACGGCACCTGGGCCGGCAAGATCTCGCGGAGCAGCACGCGGCCAGGGGTGGTGTCGATCAGGGCCGGCTTCTCGTCGCTCTCCAGGTTCTTCATCCTGACCTTGACGCGGGCCTGGAGGTTGACCTCCTGGGCATCCCAGGCGATATTGACCTCATCCGGGGAGGCGAAGATCTTGCCCTCGCCCTCGGCGAAGAACTTCTCGCGGGTCATGTAGTAGATGCCGAGAACCATGTCCTGCGACGGCACGATGATCGGCTTGCCGTGGGCAGGAGAAAGGATGTTGTTGGTGGACATCATAAGGACGCGGGTCTCCACCTGGCTCTCGACGGAGAGGGGCAAGTGGACGGCCATCTGGTCACCGTCGAAGTCGGCGTTGAAGGCGGTGCAGACCAGCGGGTGGAGCTGGATCGCCTTACCCTCGATGAGGACCGGCTCGAAAGCCTGGATACCGAGCCTGTGCAGCGTCGGGGCGCGGTTCAGCATGACCGGGTGCTCTTTGATGACCTCTTCGAGAACGTCCCAGACCTCCGGCTTCTCCTTCTCCACCATCTTCTTGGCGCTCTTGATGGTGGTGACGAAGCCGCGCTCCTCGAGCTTGTTGTAGATGAACGGCTTGAAGAGCTCGAGAGCCATCTTCTTGGGAAGACCGCACTGGTGCAGGCGCAGCTCGGGACCGACGACGATAACGGAACGGCCGGAGTAATCGACACGCTTACCGAGCAGGTTCTGACGGAAGCGGCCCGACTTGCCTTTCAGCATGTCGGAGAGCGACTTGAGCGGACGCTTGTTGGGGCCGGCGATGGCGCGGCCGCGGCGGCCGTTGTCGAACAGGGCGTCGACCGCCTCCTGCAGCATGCGCTTCTCGTTGCGGATGATGACTTCCGGGGCCTGCAGCTCCATGAGGCGCTTCAGGCGGTTGTTCCGGTTGATGACGCGGCGGTAGAGGTCGTTCAGGTCCGAGGTGGCGAAGCGGCCGCCGTCCAGCGGGACCAGCGGGCGAAGCTCCGGCGGAAGCACCGGGATGCACTCGAGGATCATCCACTCCGGCTTGTTGCCGGAGTTTTTGAAGGCATCGATGACCTTGAGGCGCTTGGCGGTCTTCTTGCGCTTGGCCTCGGAGGTAGCCTCCTGCATCTCGACCCTGAGGTTCTCGGAGAGGACGTCGAGGTCCATCGAGGTCAAGCAGGAACGGATGGCGGCGGCACCCATGCCGGCCTCGAAGGAGCCGTGGCCGTACTCCTCGAGGGCCTTCTGGTACTGGTCCTCGGAGAACACCTGCCCGAAGGGGAATCCGGTGTTCTTCGGATCGGTCACCACGTAGGCCTCGAAGTAGAGGACCTTCTCGAGATCTTTCAGGGTGATGTCCATCAGGTTGCCGATACGGGACGGCAGGGACTTCAGGAACCAGATGTGGGCCACCGGGGTGGCCAGGTCGATATGCCCCAGACGCTCGCGGCGGACCTTGGACGGGATGACCTCGACGCCGCACTTCTCGCAGACGATGCCTCTGTGCTTCATCCGCTTGTACTTACCGCAGTTGCACTCGTAGTCCTTGGTCGGCCCGAAGATCTTGGCGCAGAAGAGACCGTCGCGCTCCGGCTTGAAAGTGCGGTAGTTGATGGTCTCCGGTTTCTTTACTTCCCCAAAGGAACGCTCGCGGATCTTCTCCGGGGAAGAGATGGAGATCTTGATGGAGGAGAAGTGGAGCGGATCTTTCGGCTTATCGAAAAAAGTGAAAATGTCTTCCAAAGTAGAATCCTCCTTGGTGTTAGGAGTTAAAGTTTGGCGCATCCGACCGACCGGGCAGGTCGGACCGATCAGTCGGATCCGATCACTCGCTAGTCCTCTTCGCTCTCTAGGAGCTCGACGTCGAGACCAAGGGACTGGAGTTCCTTGATGAGGACGTTGAAGGACTCCGGCAGGCCCGGCTCCAGGGTGTGCTTCCCTTTGACGATGGCCTCGTACATCCTGGTGCGGCCCGCCACGTCGTCGGACTTGACGGTGAGGAACTCCTGCAGCGCGTAGGCGGCGCCGTAGGCTTCCATGGCCCAGACCTCCATCTCCCCGAGCCTCTGGCCACCGAACTGGGCTTTACCGCCCAGAGGCTGCTGGGTGACCAGCGAGTAGGGACCGATGGACCTGGCGTGGATCTTGTCGTCGACCAGGTGGTGGAGCTTCAGGACGTACATGATGCCGACGGTGACCTTGTGCATGAACTTGTCGCCGCTCTTGCCGTCGTACAGGGTGACCTGTCCGGTGGTTTCGAAACCGGCGTGCTTCATGGCGGCCTGGATCGACTCCTCGCTCGCCCCCTCGAAGACAGGGGAGGCCATCGGGACACCGCGCTTCAGGCGCTTGGCCACGTTGATGAGCTCCTCCCCTTCCAGCTTGTCGAGGAAGGCGTCCATTTCGGGATTGCCGTAGGCACCCTTGAGGAAGCGCTTGATCTCGTCGTGCGGGGCGTTCTTTTCGAGGAACTCCTCGATCTTCCACCCGAGACCTTTCGCGGCCCAGCCAAGGTGGGTCTCGAGGATCTGACCGACGTTCATACGGGACGGAACGCCGAGCGGGTTCAGCACGATCTCGACCGGACGGCCGTCTTCCATGTACGGCATGTCCTCTTCCGGAAGGATCCTGGAGACGACACCCTTGTTACCGTGACGGCCGGCCATCTTGTCGCCGACCTGGAGCTTACGCTTGATGGCGATGTAGACCTTGACCATCTTGATGACGCCCGGCGGGAGGTCGTCGCCGCGGCGAAGCTTCTGCACCTTGTCGTCGAAGACGTACTTGATGATGTCGATCTGCTGGTTGAGGGTGGACAGGGTCTGCGCCACTTTCTCGTCGATGGTGTCGTCGTCGGCGATGGAGATCTCGTCCCAGCGGTCCATGGAGATACCCTTGAGCATCTCCTCGGTGATCGCCCCACCCTTCGGGATGACGACCTTGCCGTCGGAGCCCTCGATCTTCACGGCGGCGGTTTTGCCCACCAGCAGTTTTTTCAGCTTACCGATCGCCGAATCGCGGATGATCCGGATCTCGTCCTGCTCGTCCTTACGGAGGCGCTGCTCCTCGGCCTTCTCGATGATCTCGGTACGGGCGTCCTTGTCGGCCCCTTTACGCGAGAAGATCTTGGCGCCGATGACGGTGCCTTCCACCCCCGGCGGCACGCGCAGCGAGGTGTCGCGGACGTCGCCCGCTTTCTCGCCGAAGATGGCGCGCAGCAGTTTCTCTTCCGGGGAAAGCTGAGTCTCGCCCTTCGGAGTGATCTTGCCGACCAGGATGTCGCCCGGGCGGACTTCGGCGCCGATCCGGATGATGCCGGACTCGTCGAGGTCTTTCAGGGTCTCTTCACCGAGGTTCGGGATATCGGAGGTGATTTCTTCCTTGCCGAGCTTGGTATCGCGGGCCACCGCCTCGAACTCCTCGATGTGGATCGAGGTGTAGCGGTCGTCCTTGACCAGGCGCTCGGAGATGAGGATGGAGTCCTCGTAGTTGTAGCCGCCCCACGGCATGAAGGCGACCAGGACGTTCTGGCCGAGAGCCAGCTCGCCCATGTCGGTCGAGGGACCGTCGGCGATGATGTCGCCGGCCTTCACGTGGTCGCCCACCTTGACCACCGGCCGCTGGTTGATGCAGGTGTTCTGGTTGGAACGGGCGAACTTGATCAGGTTGTAGATGTCGACACCGGTGCCGGTCGCGTCGTACTGGTCCTCGTCGATCTTGACGACGATCCTGGAGGCGTCAACCGACTCGACCACGCCGTTGTGGCGGGCGACCGAGGAAACACCCGAGTCGCGGGCCACGACGCGCTCCATGCCGGTACCGACCAGCGGGGAGTCGGCCCGCAGCAGCGGTACCGCCTGGCGCTGCATGTTGGAGCCCATGAGTGCACGGTTGGCGTCGTCGTTCTCGAGGAACGGGATGAGCGAGGCGGCGACGGAGACGAGCTGCATCGGAGCCACGTCCATCAGCTCCAGCTCGTCGCGGCCGACCAGCACGAACTCGCCGGACTTCCTGGCCGAGATGTAGTCCTGCGAGAAGCGGCCGGTCTCGTCCATCTCGGCGTTAGCCTGGGCGATGGCGTGACCTTCCTCCTCCAGAGCGGAGAAGAAGCGGACCTCGTCGGTAACCCTGCCGTCCTTCACCACGCGGTACGGGGTTTCGACGAAGCCGTGCTCGTTGATCCGTGCGTAGGTGGAGAGCGACGCGATGAGGCCGATGTTCGGCCCCTCGGGAGTCTCGATCGGGCAGACGCGGCCGTAGTGGGTCGGGTGTACGTCGCGGACCTCGAAGCCCGCACGCTCGCGGGTAAGACCGCCCGGTCCAAGGGCCGAGAGACGGCGCTTGTGGGTGACCTCGGAGAGCGGGTTGGTCTGGTCCATGAACTGCGAGAGCTGCGAGGAACCGAAGAACTCCTTCACGACGGCCGAGACCGGCTTGGAGTTGATCAGGTCGTGCGGCATCAGGTTCTCGACTTCCTGCAGGCTCATGCGCTCCTTGATGGCGCGCTCCATCCTGACGAGGCCGATGCGGTACTGGTTCTCGAGGAGCTCGCCCACGGCACGCACGCGGCGGTTGCCGAGATGGTCGATGTCGTCGATGTTACCCTTGCCGTTTTTCAGCTCGATCAGGTAGCGGACCACCTCGAGGATGTCCTCACGGGTGAGCGTCATGCAGTCGAGCGGCACGTCCACGCCGAGCTTGTAGTTGAGCTTCAGACGGCCGACCGCGGAGAGGTCGTAACGCTCGGCGTTGAAGAAGAGGTTCTCGAAGAGCACCAGGGCCGACTTGAGGGTCGGGGGATCGCCCGGACGCAGACGGCGGTAGATCTCGATCAGCGCCTCGTCGGTGGAGCCGATCTTGTCGATCAGGATGGTGTCGCGAAGCGAAGAGGTGACGTGCAGGTTGTCGATGAAGAGCACCTGGAAGCTGGCGATCCCCTTCTGGGTCATCTCCTCCAGTTTCGCCTCGGTGATCTCCTCGTTGCACTCGACCAGGATCTCGCCGGTGGCGGGATCGTAGATGTCGTGGGATGCGACCTTGCCGATGACTTCCTCGGCGGTGATCGGGATCTCCTTGATGCCGTGCTCGGTCATCTTGCGGATGGCGGCCTTGGTGAACTTGCGGTTCCCCTTGAGGATCACCTCGCCGGTCGCGGGGTCCACGATGTCGGCGGTCGCCTTCTGGTTGGAGAGGAGTTCGGCGTCGGCCACCTTGGTGAGCGCACCGTTCTCGCCGACCTTCACCTCCTCGGACTTGTAGAAGTAGTTGAGGAGGGCGTCGTTGGAGTAGCCAAGGCCCTTCAAAAGGACGGTGGCCGGCATCTTGCGGCGGCGGTCTATGCGAACATAAAGGATGTCTTTATGGTCGAATTCAAAGTCAAGCCACGAGCCGCGGTAAGGGATCACGCGGGCCGAGTAGAGGACCTTACCGGAGGAGTGGGTCTTCCCTTTGTCGTGGTCATAGAAAACGCCCGGGGAGCGGTGCAACTGGCTCACGATGACGCGTTCGGTGCCGTTGATGATGAAGGTACCGTTCTCCGTCATCAGCGGGATCTCGCCGAAATAAACCTCCTGCTCCTTGATATCGCGAATCGACCGGGTACCGGGATCCTTGGCGACATCCCATACGACAAGCCTCACCTTCACCTTCATCGGGGCCGCGAAGGTCATCCCGCGCTGGTGGCACTCTTCCACGTCATACTTCGGCGCGCCCAACGAATACGATACGTACTCAAGCGAGGCGGTGTCACTGAAGTCCTTGATGGGGAACACACTTTTGAAAACGGCCTCAAGGCCCGAGTTCTTGCGTGCGTCTACCGGCGTGTCGAGTTGGAGGAATCTCTTGTAGGAATTTTTCTGGATGTCGATGAGGTTCGGTATGTCGATGATCTTGTGGATCTTGGCGAAGTTCTTGCGCAACAGGGGGTTATTCGCGATTGAATAAGCCATATCTTCTCCTTTGGTGAACGCCTTGGAAGACCTTCACCCCCTTGAATTTCCTGCTGTTTCACTGCTGCTGCCAGGTGGGTGAAGCGGCCTCAAACTAAAAACAGAACAGCCAAGGCCGCAAATTGCGACCTTGGCTTGGATAAAGATCGGCGTCTTTATGCTTACTTGACTTCCACTTCTGCGCCGGCTTCTTTGAGCTGCTTCTCGGCGTCAGCAGCCTCATCCTTGGAGATGCCGGTTTTGACCGGCTGCGGAGCGCCGTCGACCAGGTCCTTGGCTTCTTTCAGGCCCAGGGAGGTCAGAGCGCGGACAACCTTGATGACAGCGATCTTGTTGGCGCCAGCGCTTTTGAGGATGACGTCGAACTCGGTCTTCTCTTCGGCAGCTTCAGCCGGGCCAGCAGCCGGGCCAGCAGCGGCAGCGACGGCAACCGGAGCAGCGGCGGAAACGCCGAATTTCTCTTCCAGCTCCTTCACGAAGCCGGCGAGTTCGAGGACGGTCATGTTCTCAATAAAGGAGACTACTTCTTCTTTGGTGATAGCCATTAGCTTATTCCTCCAGGAATTATTTTAGATGGTTAGTGTCGGTTGACTAGTCTTAGGCAGCTTTTTTCGCACGAATGCCATCGAGCACGCGGACGAAGCCACCCGGAACGGCAGCCAGGACGCGGACGAAGTTGCTGGTCGGGGCCTGCATAGAGCCCAGCATGCGGGCCAGCAGGACCTCGCGGCTCGGCAGGTCGGCCAGTGCCTGTACGTCGCTCGGGTTGATGGTCTTCCCGGTAAGAACGCCGGCCTTCAAGGTGAAGGGCGTGGTGGCGTCTTTCGAGAACTTCGAGAGCACTTTTGCTGCTGCGACGGGATCGTCGTAGCTGAGCGCGATCGCAGTCGGGCCGGCGAGGAAGGGGGTGATCCCCTCTTTGTCGGTGCCTTTGGAAGCGATCTCGAGCAGGGTGTTCTTGAAGACCTTGAACTCGACGTTGGCCTTGCGCAACTCGACGCGGAGAGCTTCGGCCTGGGTCACGGTCATGCCGCGGAAATCGGCGGCGAAGATGGCCTGGGCACGCTGAAGCTTCTCGTGCATTTCGGCAACAAGTTCTTTTTTGGTTTCCTTATTCAAGCGCTTTCCTCCTTTCTTTTAATGCGGGTCGAAACCCTGCCAAAGTCAGGAAGTTGCGGATAAATCCGTCAACATCTTTGAGTCTCGGTTGGCCGCCTTGCGGCATTTAAGCACGCCCCTTTGCTTCCGGATTGTGCACCTACTGTCTTTGACTTTGGGCTTTAAACTCTATTCGAATCTCTAGACGCGCTAAACGGAGGCCAAGCTAAGAGAGCGGATCAACCGCGTGGGTCGATCCGCATCTAGCTTGAGCCGCGAAAACCGCGGTCTATAGTTATTGCTTATTTGAGGACGGAGGCGATGTCGGCCAGGTCCAGGTTGACGCCCGGGCCCATGGTCGAGGAAACGGACACCTTCTTCATGTAGGTACCCTTGGCCGCCGCCGGTTTGGCCTTCTGAAGGGCTTCCACCAGGGCAACCACGTTCTCCCTCAGGGTCTGCACGTCGAAGGAGACCTTGCCGACCGGAGCGTGAACGATACCGGCTTTCTCGACGCGGAACTCGACCTTACCGGACTTGGACTCCTTGACGGCGCGAGCGACGTCGAAGGTGACGGTACCGACTTTCGGGTTAGGCATCAGGCCGCGGGGACCGAGGAGCTTACCGATCTTACCGACCACGCCCATCATGTCCGGGGTGGCGATGGCGGTGTCGAAGTCGAACCAGCCGCCCTGGATCTTGGCGACCAGGTCGTCGGCGCCCACGTAATCGGCACCGGCCTCGCGGGCCTCCTTCTCCTTCTCGCCCTTGGCGAAGACCAGGACGCGCACTTCTTTGCCCAGGCCGTTCGGGAGGACCACGGCGCCGCGGACCATCTGGTCGGCGTGGCGGGGATCGACGCCCAGTTTAACGGCCACGTCGACGGTTTCGTCGAACTTGGCGAAAGCGGCACCCTTCACGAGAGAAAGTGCGTCATTGATAGGATAGGTCTTGCTTCTGTCCACCTTGGCAAGAGCTTCCTGAAGCTTCTTATTAGTTGCCATTTCTAGTCACCCTCTCTTTACTTAAGCTATTTCAACGCCCATGCTGCGGGCGGTGCCTTCGATGGTCTTCATGGCAGCCTCGAGGCTCGCAGCATTGAGGTCCGGCATCTTCTTGGTGGCGATCTCGCGGACCTGGTCCTTGGTCAGTTTGCCGACCTTGGTCTTGTTGGGCACTGCGGAGCCACTCTGGATGCCGAGGGCCTTCTTGATGAGAATCGGGGCCGGCGGAGTCTTGGTGATGAAGGTGAAGGACCGGTCGGCGTAGACAGTGATCACCACCGGGGTGATGGTCCCTTCGTCAGCCTGGGTCTTGGCGTTGAACGCCTTGCAGAACTCCATGATGTTGACGCCGTGCTGGCCGAGCGCCGGACCGATCGGGGGAGAAGGATTCGCCTTCCCAGCGGGTACCTGCAGCTTTATATAACCGGTAATCTTTTTGGCCATTTTTCCTACTCCTTTGATCTATCCTGAACTGCCTGATGCTTATTCGTTCACAGCAGGATGAACCTACTGTTTTTCCACCTGCATGAATTCCAGCTCCACCGGGGTCGCGCGGCCGAAGATAGAGACCATGACCCTGAGCTTCCCTTTGTCCGGCTTGACGTCTTCCACCACGCCGGAGAAGTTGAGGAAGGGGCCGTCGATGACGCGGACGGTTTCGCCGACCTCGAAGAGGACCTTGGGACGGGGCTTCTCGGCACCCTCTTCCATCCTCTTGGTGATCTTGTTCACTTCCTCATCGGGGATGGGGAAGGGATTGTTGCCGCCCACGAAACCGGTCACCTTGGCGGTTTCCTTCACCACGTGCCAGGTGTCGTCGTTGAGCTCCATGTTGACCAGGATGTACCCGGGGAAAAACTTTCGCGAAGAGGTCTTCTTCTCGCCCTTCTTCAGCTCGACAACCGTCTCGCACGGGATCAGGATCTCACCGAAGAACTCTTCCATCCCAAGGTTCTTGATCCTTTCGGCGAGCGAAAGGCGCACCTTGTTCTCGAAGCCGGAGTAGGTGTGAACACCGTACCATTTAAGTGCCATATTGTAGTCCTCTAGCGGAGTACCGACTGGATGATCTTTGCAAGGACTACGTCGCAGGCGCCAAGGTAGAGGGAGATCAGTACAATGATGACGACAACAACCTGGGCAGTGGAAAACGTCTCCTTGCGAGTCGGCCAGGTTACCTTGGCAAGCTCTTCCATCACATCGTTGTAGAAAGTTTTGGCTTTTGCGAGCACATGCCACCCCACTGATGTTTATAAATAAAAATGGCAGGCCAGGAGGGATTCGAACCCCCAACACCCGGTTTTGGAGACCGGTGCTCTAGCCGTTAGAGCTACTGGCCTGCGGCGGAGACCCCGTACCGTCACGGAGCCTCAAAGCGGATTATTTGGTTTCTTTGTGCGGAGTGTGCTTGCGGCAGAAACGGCAGTACTTGTTGAACTCGAGCTTCTGCGGGGTGTTTTTCTTGTTCTTGGTCGTCGTATAGTTGCGCTGTTTGCACTCGGTGCAACCAAGGGTAATAATATCTCTCGCCATTGTTCGATCCTTTCTTACATCCTAAAAAAAGCCTGCGCTCCCCGCCGGTTCAGCCAGCAGGGAGCGCACGACCTGAAGGTTTACTACTCGATGATGGAGGCAACCACGCCGGCGCCGACGGTACGGCCACCTTCGCGGATTGCGAAGCGGAGCCCTTCGTCCATTGCGATCGGAGTGATCAGGTTCACGGTGACGGAGACGTTGTCGCCCGGCATAACCATCTCGGTGCCGGCTTCGAGGTCAACCACGCCGGTCACGTCGGTGGTCCTGAAGTAGAACTGCGGACGGTAACCATTGAAGAACGGGGTGTGACGGCCACCCTCTTCTTTGGAGAGGATGTAGGCTTCGGCCTTGAACTTGGTGTGCGGGGTGATGGAGCCCGGCTTGGCCAGCACCTGGCCACGCTCGATCTCTTCACGCTTCACGCCGCGGAGCAGGGCGCCGATGTTGTCGCCAGCGCGCCCTTCGTCGAGGAGTTTGCGGAACATCTCGACGCCGGTGACGGTGGTCTTGGTGGTCTTCTTGATACCGACGATCTCGATCTCTTCGCCGACTTTGACGATACCGCGCTCGACGCGGCCGGTAGCGACAGTACCGCGACCAGAGATGGAGAAAACGTCCTCGACCGGCATCAGGAACGGCTTGTCGATGGCGCGCTGCGGCTCCGGGATGTAGGCGTCGACGGCGTCCATCAGCTTCATGATGGCCTGCTCGCCGAGCTCGCCCTTGTCGCCTTCGAGGCCTTTGAGAGCGGAACCCTTGATGATGGGAATATCGTCACCCGGGAAGTCGTAGGAGGAGAGGAGTTCGCGGACTTCCAGCTCGACGAGCTCGAGGAGCTCTTCGTCGTCCACCATGTCGGCCTTGTTGAGGAACACGACGATGTAGGGGACGCCGACCTGACGGGCGAGGAGGATGTGCTCGCGGGTCTGGGGCATCGGGCCGTCAGCGGCGGACACGACCAGGATAGCGCCGTCCATCTGGGCAGCACCAGTGATCATGTTCTTGACGTAGTCGGCGTGGCCCGGGCAGTCGACGTGGGCGTAGTGACGCTTGTCGGTCTCGTACTCGACGTGGGCGGTAGCGATGGTGATACCACGCTCACGCTCTTCCGGAGCGTTGTCGATCTGATCAAAGGCTTTGAACTCGGCCTGGCCTTTGCCGGCGAGAACTTTGGTAATGGCAGCGGTCAGGGTGGTCTTGCCGTGGTCGACGTGACCGATGGTGCCTATGTTAACATGCGGTTTAGTTCTTTCGAATTTAGCTTTTGCCATTAGGATATCCTCCCTGATGTTACTGCCGACGTTTCTGGTTGTATATTGATGCGCAATTCTTTGAGGAGTGAATGGAGCCCACAACCGGATTCGAACCGGTGACCTCTTCCTTACCAAGGAAGTGCTCTGCCTACTGAGCTATGTGGGCTTACATTTTTGGAGCGGGAAACGGGACTCGAACCCGCGACCCTCAGCTTGGAAGGCTGATGCTCTAGCCAACTGAGCTATTCCCGCCAATTCCGTGCGAAGTTTTTTGATTCGATTGAGCGGCGACCTTACCAGTACTTGCGGCCCTCAGGCCTCCTGATTCGGGGCGGCGCCCATCTCATCTGAAGTTTTTATGGTGGAGGGAGGAGGATTCGAACCTCCGAAGTCGATGACGACAGATTTACAGTCTGTTCCCTTTGGCCGCTCGGGAATCCCTCCAGACGGTGTGTGTGCTTGTGTGGAGCTGACGATGGGACTCGAACCCGCAACCTGCTGATTACAAGTCAGCTGCTCTACCAATTGAGCTACGCCAGCCCATCATCGGCCCCGCTCCGTTTCCGGAGCCAGTTCGTCAAAGCGAGTTCCACTTTCTAAAGCAAATCGTCCCGGGTGTCAATCTCTTTTTTCAAGAAGCGAAAATATTTTTTTCATCCGGGCCGCGTCCCGCCTGGCAGGAGCGTTTTCGCTGCCGCAGCGGAGCAAGCGCCAACTATAGCACAATGAGCTTGGGATGCAAGCTAAAATAATGAGAGGTTCAACTTAATCGTGCCGAGCGGCAGAGAAAGTCCGCTCTTTTAAATAGATCCGCCATCCACCCGCTCCCCTCGTCAAAACAGTACCGGGGTCTCGGATACGACCCCGGCAAAGCGTTACAGAGAAGCAGAGACCTCTTCCGTGGATATCGCTTTGGCGAAGGTGCCGTGGAGGGCAGCGATGTAGGCCGAATGGACGTCGGGGGCGGAAACAGTGCGATCGCCGAAAGAGAGGGCGCGGGTGGCGCAGGCATCGTGCGCGAGGAGGCAGGTGAAGCCGAGATCGAAGGCGGCGCGGACGGTGGTGTCGACGCACATGTGCGTCATCATACCGGCCACCACCAAGGTGCCGATCCCCTCCCCTTTCAGGACGTCGAGGAGAGGAGTGCCGCGGAAACAGCTGGGGAAATGTTTGGTGATTACCAGCTCTCCGTCCCGGGGAGCCACCGACGGATGGATCCCGGCACCGGCGGTACCGGGGATGAAGAAGGTGGCTCCCTCGCGGGCGGCGAGGTGCTGGACGTGGATGACCGGCAGCCCTTTGTCACGGAAGGCGGCCAGGAGCGTTGCGGCATTATGGGCAGCTTCGGGGCTCCCGGCCAGTTCCATGGCGCCGCCGGGAAAGTAGTCATTCTGGATGTCGATAACGAGCAGTGCCTGCTTCATACGGCCTCCCACAGAAGAAGTTCGCTGGAAAAGAAGTGGCCGCGACCGTAGCACAATTTCAGTAACCGGACAAGATGAGGAGAGAGTTATTAGGGCTTCTTCTCCTCAATGGGGGTCACATCGTTTCCATCCAAGGCTTTCTTGAACCCTTTGATGCTGCTGCCAAGCGCCTGACCGAACTGGGGAAGCTTGCTGGGGCCGGCGACAATGAGAACAATGGCGAGAATGATGCAAACCTCGGGTAGGCCAAAACCGAACATGGTAGTTACTCCTTCGCACTTTTTTCAATAGCATCCCGGCGACCTCAAGGGACGGCAACCTTCCAAACTGGCGCGTCTTCCACCCATTTCGGCCGGCCGAAATTCGGCCTAACCTACCGATGTAGCAGGGGTAACCGCGCAAAACTGGTTCAAAATCTAGATAAAAATGGTGCCACAACACCGGCCGCTAACCGGAACTGCCTCGCATCGCTAGCCGGCAAATATCGCTTCCCGCCCTTCCCTCACGGGTTGGGCGAGAGTGCCTAGCGCCCCTTCGGCTTAAGCTCGATGCCGAGCGAGGCGAGCTCGTCGACCACCAGCGAGGCCACCTTCACAAGCCCGGCCTGCAGCGGAGGGGAGAGGACGGTGCCGGGATCGAGGCTCTGCGGGATGATGCCGAAGAAGGTGAGGTCTGCCTTGGGCGCGTCGCGCATCTCGCTCAAAAGCAGCATCTCCTGCAGCCCGATCTGGTGCGGGGACATTTTGACAGGGATCTTCTTCAACATGATGTCTTCCCGCTCGTAGCGGAAGATGTCGCCCGGCTCGCCAGCCGTATCGACCACGTCAACCAGGATTACCTTGTCGGCCTCCTCGAACTTGAAGTGCACCATGATGCCGAGGGTCCCGCCGTCGTAGACCTCTACGTTTTCGGGGACCTCGTAGTGCGCTTCCAGATGCCGGATAAAATGAACGCCGAAACCTTCATCCGAGAGGATGAGGTTACCGGCGCCGTAGATGAGAACCTGCATGAATACTCCTTCTTCCCGGAGGAAGATAATACTCCTGCCGAAGCAGGCGATGCGGCTGGCCTATCAAAAAGAGCTTCCCCCTATGCCCCCGGAGGGAGGTTGGGGGTGGGGGAAGCCGGCCCGAAGGGAGGGCCAGACAAAAAAAATACTGCTGCCCCACGCTCCATCTCTGCGTTCACGCCCCCCTCTGCGTAACGCTCCCCCCTCTCCCGCCTTCGCCGTTACTTCGGCGGACGCGTCGCAGAGGGGGGGAGCGTGTGGGCGGGACGTTGGTGATCGGACTACATCACCTTGACCTTGGTGATCTCCTTGCCGGCGGGGTCGATGGTGTGGACGGCGCAGGCGATGCACGGGTCGAAGGAATGGATGGTGCGCAGGACCTCGAGCGGCTTGTCCGGCTGGGCCACCGGGTTCCCCATCAGGGATGCCTCGTACGGACCGAGCTCGCCCTTTTCGTTTCTCGGAGCGGCGTTCCAGGTGGAGGGGACGACGGCCTGGTAGTTCTCGATCTTCTTACCCTTGATGACGATCCAGTGAGACAGGGTGCCGCGCGGCGCCTCGTGGAAGCCGACCCCGCGGTATTCACCGGCCGGGATCTCGGTATGGTTCGCGTAGGTCTTGTCGCCCGAGACGAGATTGTTGATCAGTTTGTCGAGGTTGTCCAGCGCGATGTCGGCCATGACGTTTGCGCGCACGCCGCGGCAGAAGATCCTCCCCATGGTGGAGTGGATGTCGTTGAGACCGATCCCCAGCTTGGAGACCGCACCGTCGACCAGCCCTCTGACCTTCGGGTTCCCTGCCACGTAGGCGGCCATGATCTGGGCCGGCGGACCGACCTGGACCGGCTTCCCTTCCAGAGTCGGGGCCTTGCACCAGGAGTACTTGCCGTTTTCCTTGAAATCGGTGTAATCGGGCTTGGTCTCCCCTTCCCACGGGTGGAGAGTGCCGGAGCCCTCGTACCAGGCGTGGGTTACGTTCTCCTTGATGTTCTTGATCAGGTAGTCGTCGTGGTGGTCCTTGATCATCCTCATACCCTTGATGTTACCGCCGGTGACGATGCCGCCCGGGAGTACGAACTGGGTATTCTTGGTGTCGAGCGGGAATTCCGGCACGGCCAGGTAGTTGGTAACCCCTGCGCCGTATTTGAACCAATCCTTGTAGGCGCCGGCGATGGCGAGGAGATCCGGGTAGTAGACCTTCTGCACGAAATCGCGGGTCTCTTCCATGAGGGTCTTCAGGTAGATGAGGCGCTCCATGTTGAGGGTGGCGAGGTTGTCGACGTTGATGGCGGTGGCGACGCCGCCCACCACGAGGTTCTGGATGTGCGGGTTCTTCCCGCCGAGGATGGCGGTAGCCTGGGATGCCTTCCTCTGGTAGTCGAGCGCCTTCAGGTAGTGGGTGACCGCCAGCAGGTTGATCTCCGGCGGGAGCTTCATGGCCGGGTGCCCCCAGTAGCCGGACGCAAAAATGCCGAGTTTGCCGCCCGCCACGAAGGCCTTGAGCTTTTCCTGGGTGGCCTTGAACTCCTTCTCGGAGTTCCCCGGCCAGTCGGAGATGCTCTGGGCGATGGAGGCGGTCTTCTTCGGATCGGCGGAAAGCGCCGAGACGATGTCGACCCAGTCAAGGGCGCAGAGGTGGTAGAAATGCACGATGTGGTCCTGCACCGAGTGCTGGGCGATCATGATGTTCCTGATGTACTGGGCGTTGAGCGGCACTTCCACGTTGAGCGCGTTCTCGACGGCGCGGATCGAAGAGATGGCATGAACGGTGGTGCAGACGCCGCAGAAGCGCTGTACGAAGCTCCAGGCATCCTGGGGATCGCGCCCCTTCAGGATCACCTCGATCCCCCTCCACATCTGGGCGGAGGACCAGGCGTTGGCGACTCTGCCGTCATTTACTTCAACGTCCACCCGCAGATGGCCTTCGATGCGGGTGATGGGATCCAGCGTTACTCTCGTAGACATGTATTCCTCCAAGGGATAAGTAGCGAATGTAATCAGGCGGCCTTAGGCAGCGGCGCGTGTTCCTTCTGTTCCGGCTCCAGTTTCTTCCGCATTTTCCCGCCGTGCCCGTGGGTGTTCGGGAGCACCGGGAAGAGTGCAACGAACACCTTGTAGCCGAGGATCTCCAGAGCCACGATACCGACGGTGATCATGATCTCTGCGAAGGACGGGAAGTACCTCCACCCCTTGCCGGGGTTGAACCCGATCAGGTAGACGTTGAAGCGGTAGAGTGCTCCGCCGAGCACGATCATGGCGGCGGAGACGAAGAGCCAGCGCGGGGAGTGGCGCATCTTCTTGACGAAGAGAAGAAGCGAGCCGACCGCAACCAGCAGGAACTCGGTCAGGAAGAAGCCGGAATAGAAATCGCCTTTAAGGGCGGCGCCCACCTGCCCGCGCCAGATCAGGTCCCCCACCACGACGCTCAGCCAGATCACCGTCACGTACGGGATGAGGTTGGCGAGCCCCGACAACTCCTCGGTCTCGTAGGGACGTTTGAAGCTGTAGCAGGAGATGAGCGACTCCAGGATGGCGATCGCGTAGCCGATGAAGATGCAGTTCAGAAGGAACAGCAGCGGCAAAAAGCCGGTGTGCCAGAGCGGGTGCAGCTTGGTGGAGGCGATCAAGAGCAGCGATCCCAGCGACGACTGGTGCATGGTCGGCAAGGTGATCCCCAGGACGATGAAGAAAATCAGCACCTTGTTGAGCCGCGGTTTCAGCCAGGCGGCGCCCAGCCGGACGGCCTCCAGCTTGTCGACCATGTCATCCGGATCGGGAGCGATCTTCGGGTGCAGCCAGTCGCGCACGCGGTGCATGGTCTCCCACTTGCTGTTCTCGATGCTGGTCAGGATGGCGGGGATGAACTCGATGATGAGCACCGTCGAGTAGGCCATGACGCAGAGTGCCACCTCGAACATGGCGGAGTTAGCCTGCCACTTCGAGGGGATGAAGAAGTTGTAGGCATTCCACGGGCGGCCCAAGTCGACCATGACCGAGAAGCCGGCCAGGCCGTAGCCGAACATGGAGGTGAGAATCGCGGAGCGGATCAGCGGGTGGTACTGCATCCTGTTCCGGATGTAGACCAGGATGGCAACCGCGTAGCCGCCGCAGGCGATGGCGGTGCCGGTGGCGACGTCGTAGGTGATCCAGATACCCCACGGGTAGCCGTCGCTCATGTTGGATACCGCGCCGATCCCTTTCACGTAGCGCACGCCCACGAAGAAGAAACCGACCATGACGGTGAGGAGGAGGATCCAGAAGGCCTTGGTGAAGATCTTACCTTCCAGTCTCTGGTATTCATCTTGATGATGAGACATCAGCTTTCCTCCTTGTCATGAGAGTCATGGCCTTCCTTGCCGTGCCCTTTCATGTTCTTCACCGCGATGAAGCAGAGGGTCGAGTACAGGGCCACCGGGGCGATGAACCCCTTGTAGATGGTGTGCTGAATCTTCTCGGAAAACTCGGCGGGTGCCTCGGGCTTGATTTCCGGCAGCCCCAGCTTGTTGAACGGCATGGCGGCCAGGTACATATGGTTGGTGCCGCCCCCTTCGTGTTCGCCGTAGACGTGGGCGATGTAGCGGTCAGGGTTCTCGAGAAGCCTCTGGTGGGCCTCTTCGAGGAGGTCCTTACGCTTACCGAACTTGATGGCGCCGGCCGGGCAGGTCTCCGCGCAGGCCGAGATCCCTTTCTCGCGCAGGTTGGTGTTTTTGCAGAGGTCGCACTTGACGATCTGCGGGATGGCCTTCTCCCACTGGAACTTCGGGATGTTATAGGGACAGGCAACCTGGCAGTAACGGCAACCGATGCAGGTGTTCTTGTTGTAGTCGACGATGCCGGTCACCTTCTCCTTGGTCATGGCCGATACCGGGCAGACCGAGACGCAGGAAGGCTTCTGGCAGTGCATGCAGGAGTACTTCACGTAGCTCCAGCGCTGGTTGGACTCCTTGAAGAGCTTGATGAGGGTCCGGGTGGAGCCGTCGAGGTCGCTCGGGGCATCCCACAGGCCGTCGGAGTCGAAGCTCGCTTTCTCGTAGGAGAGGCTGCCGTAGTCACGGTTCACGCGCTTGCAGGCGGACATGCAGGCCTTGCAGCCGACGCACTTGGTGGCGTCGTAGAGCATGCCGACCTCTTCGTTATTGACGACCAGCTTTTCACTGGCGCCCGCGGTGGCGGCGGTCCCGGCGACGACACCGGCACCGACCGCGACCACCTTCAAAAAGTCGCGCCTACTTTGTTTCTTCATCGTGCCCCTCCTGCTCCTCTCCGGAAGGCAGTTTCTTGGCGACCATGGCGCCAGCCCCCAGAGCGGCACCGGCGGCCAGTCCGACGAAGCCGGTGGTCAGCGGATCGGGGCCTTTCCCCTTCTCCTTGAGATCGACCGGGGCGTAGCTGTCGAACGGGGTCGGCTCGTGGATCTGAACCTTCTCGGCGATCGCCTTCTGGAAAAGGATGCTCGGTTCGGTGCAGCCGATGCAGGGGTGCCCAACCGAGACCGGCCACACGCCGACGTCGTTGAAGCGCTGGACCGAGCAGTTCGCGTAGGTAGCCGGACCTTTGCACCCCAGTTTGTAGAGACAGTACCCCTCGGCATGGGTGGCGTGGCCGTAGGCCTGGGCGAAGCGCCCGGCGTCGAAATGGGGACGGCGCTCGCAGTGCTCGTGGATCTTCCTGCCGTAGGCGAACTTCGGACGGCCGAGGTTGTCCAGCTCCGGGATTTTCTTGAAGGTCAGGTAGTAGAGAACGGTAGAGAGGAAGTTGTAGGGGCTCGGCGGGCAGCCCGGAAGGTTGATGATCGGCTTGTCCTTGATGATATCCTTGACGCCGACCGCGCCGGTCGGGTTGGGAGCGGCGGCCTGGATCCCGCCGTAGCTAGCGCAGCTGCCGATGCAGATGATGGCTGCGGCGCCTTCGGCGGCGTGCTGCAGGGATTCCAGGGCAGTCTTGCCGGACACCTTGCAGAAGATGCCGTTCTGCTTGGTCGGGATGGCGCCTTCCACCACCAGCAAGTACTTGCCGTGGTTGGCGGCCATCGAGTCGTGCAGCGACTTCTCGGCCTGGTGCCCGGCACCCGCCATCAGGGTCTCGTGGTAATCCAGCGAGACCATGTCGAGGATGAGGGTAGAGATCGTCGGATGGCTCGAACGGAGCAGAGACTCCGAGCATCCGGTGCACTCCTGGAAGTGGAGCCAGATGACGGCCGGATTGCCGTTCTTCTCCACCGCCTCAGCCACCTGGGTGTGCATGGCAAAGGGAAGGCCCATCATGGCCGTGGCGGCCATGCAAACCTTCATAAAACTCCTTCGCGTAACTCCTTCACAAATCATTTCATCGTCTTTCATACCACCTCCGGGAGAGTCGAGTCGCTAGTATCGAGCAACAGCCATGCCAACGCCCCGGAGTGCGAAAAAACCAGCGATTCCGTAAACGCCATAAAAAAACGGTGGCCCCGCCGAATGGGCACACCGCGCACTTTGTATCCTTCTGTCTTGCCGTTTTGTATCATTTTGTCCAACCGGTGCGCCAAAGTGACGCACACCTTCTCGTGCGTTCATCTATTCTCCCCCCCTTTGCAAACGTTTATCGGGGAGTTACTGGGAGACCATCAAGTCCCCCTTGATAAAGGGGGATTTAGGGGGATTTGCCTCTCGACCCACCAAAGTGCAAATCCCCCCTGTCCCCCCTTTGACATGGGGGGGACCTCGTTTCGGCAACCGTCCCCGATGTCCCTCTAGAAGCTTCGCAAAGGGGGGGACGCGTCGCTGATGCTGCAGGTGTAACTCCCCCTCCCCTGGAGGGAGGGAGCAAGGGGGGTGGGGGAAGCATCCAGGAGGCGCCGCAGCGGGTCCGGCTAAATCGGGAGAATAACGCTGAAAGAGGTGCCGAAACCGGGGCGGCTGGTGACCTCGATGGTGCCGCCGTGTTCCTTCACGATGCCGTAGGAAACCGAGAGACCGAGGCCGGTACCGGTGGTCTTGGTGGTGAAAAACGGGTTGAAAATCTGGTTTACGTTCTCGGCCGGAATTCCCACGCCGGTGTCGGAGATGCATACCTGGAAGGTCTCTTCGTCCAGGCCGGGGAGTGTCTCCACCGTCAGGGTGCCGCCCGCCGGCATGGCCTGCACCGCGTTGAGAATGAGGTTGGTGAAAACCTGGTGTAGCTGCCCGCTGTCGCCGGAAACCAGGGCTACTTTCGGGGAGAACCTCTCCTCAAGCTCGATCCCATCCAGCGACTCCTGGTGGCCGATCTGCGCAAGGATATCCTTCAGGAGCCCGTTGAGCTGGACCGTCCCCTGCTCGCGCCGCTCGCGGCGGGCGAACTTGAGGAGGTTGGTAACGATCCGCTCCACCCGCTTCACCTGGGCGAAGATCGTTTCCACCTCCTCCCGGTTGGGGTCGTCCTCGTCGATGGAGAGCTGCAGGAGCTCGGTATTGCCGCGGATGATGGCCATCGGGTTGTTGATCTCGTGCGCCACCCCGGCAGCCAGCTCACCGATAGCAGCCAGCTTTTCGACTCGCAGCAACTCCTCCTTGGTCTGCAGCAGGAGGCGGTTATTCTCTTCCAGCTCGGCGGTCCGCTGCTCGACCTTCTTTTCCAGGTCGCGGTTGAGCTCGATGATCCGCTCCTCCCTCTCGTTCAGAGCCCGGCTCATCTCGTTGAAGCTCCCGGCCAAGTCGCCGATCTCGTCGCGGGAGTCGATGTTGCTTTGGACGTTCCTCTCCCCGGCGGCGAGTTTCTTGGCCAGCATGGAGAGCTCTTTCACCGGGCGGGCCAGCCGGCTTCCCAGCACGCCGGACACCGAAACCCCGATCAGAAGGCTTAGAAACACCACTGCGCACAACAGGAGGTTCAGGTCCGAACGCCCGGTCGAATAATTGCTCTCCTGCATACCGAGATAGAGCGCACCGAGGGGAACGCCCTGGAGGGAGCGGATCGGGTCGTAGGCGGTCAGATACCAGTCATTGGAGACGAAGGTGCGCTCCACGGTCCGGTTATCGCCCAGCAGCACGCTGCGGTAGATCTCGTCGGGCAGCTTCTCCCCGGCGGGATAGTTCGCAGTGGCCGGCCCGGCCCCCGCTATGCGGACCTTCCCGAAAAACAGGTTGGCCGCCCCCACCTCTTTGCGCTGCCCCGCCCCCTCGTAGACCGCGGTCTTGATCTTTTCCAGCAAGGCATTGTTGTTGTTGAGGAGAACACCGCCGCACATCGCGCCGACCACCGTACCGGAGGGAGCGCGAACCGGAACCGCCACCTTCAGAAACAGGCCGGCAACCACCGTATCGGCCCCAGCGACGACCTTCGCCCGCTGGGTCAACGCCCCCCCTTCCAGGGCAAGCCTTGATACCGGTATCACGGTAGCTCCCGCGGCGACCTCCCCCTTGAGGGCGCGGGCTACGTATTGGTCGCCATTTTGGAGATCGCCGTAGATGAGAGGATTGGCCGCGCGGAACACCACCTTGCCGTAGGCGTCGACCGCCGTAAGGAGGTCCAGATGCTCTGCCTGGCGCACCGGCCCCAGCAGGGTCGCGAGGGTGGTGCGATCTCCGGCATCTATGGCCGGGGCCGTGGCCCCCAGGGCGGCGGTGAAGCGCACCACGTCGTTGACCCGGGAGAGTTCCTGGCGAAGCGCCTCGCGGGCCACGTTGAGGTCGGTCTTGGCCTTTTCCTGCGCCTGGCCGCTCATCTTGGTGTTGACGATGAAGATACCGGCCAGGAAACAGAAAACGATGCCTATCGCCAACGGGATCAGGGTGGCGACCGTGAGCTTAGTCTTGATGGGGAATCGGCTCAGGGAGAATTTCATTCGGGAATGGCTATCGCGTACTCGGCTATCTTGCGGTCCAGGGTCCGGCGCGAAATACCGAGTATATCTGCGGACTTGCTCTTATGAAAGCCGGTGCTCTCCAGGGTATGGGCGATATGGTCGCGCTCCATGTTTTCCAGCGACACCAACGGCACGTCCTTCTTGGGCGGCGCTTCCGGCTCCTTCTTCCACATCGGTAGCTCTTTGGGTGTGATACATTCGGTACGCGCGAGGATTACCGCCCGCTCCATGACGTTTTCCAGCTCCCTGATATTGCCGGGCCAGTCGTAGTAAGTGAGGAGCCTGAGCGCGTCGTCGGTGATGAGCGTGACCCGCTTCTTGATCTTCTGGGCGTATTTCGCCAGGAAGTGCTCGGCGAGCGGCCGTACGTCCTCCCGGCGCTCCCGCAAAGGCGGGAGAGGAATGCTGATGACGTTGAGACGGTAGAAGAGATCCTCCCGGAAGGTCCCCTTGCGGACCTCGTTTTCGAGGTTCTTGTTGGTGGCGGCCACGAAGCGGACATCGACCTTTATGGCCTTGGTCGATCCAACGGGGATGAATTCGCGCTGCTGGATGACCCGCAAGAGTTTGGCCTGCATCGGAAGACTCATGTCCCCCACCTCGTCCAGGAACAAGGTGCCGCCGTCGGCCTCCTGCAAAAGCCCTTTCTGTGCGGAAGTGGCGCCGGTGAAAGCGCCGCGGACATGGCCGAAAAGCTGGCTTTCGAGGAGGGATTCGGTGAGGGCTGCGCAGTTTATAGAGAGGAAGCGGCCGTTGCGACGCAGGCTGTTGCAGTGGACAGCTCCCGCGATCAGCTCCTTTCCGGTGCCGGATTCGCCGAGCACGAGGATATTGGCGTCGCTGGCTGCCACCTGCAGCGTCATATCGTAGATCTCGCGGAAAGAATCGCTTTGGAAGACGATTGCCTGCTGAAGGGGTTTCTCCAGTTCCGACTTGAGGGAGAGGTTTTTCTGGATCAACTGCTCTTTCTCCAGAGCGTTGTTGATCATCCCGAGGATCTTTTCCTTGGGGAATGGCTTGGTTACGTAATCGTAGGCGCCGAGCTTGATGGCTTCCACCGCTGCGTCGATGGTACCGAAGGCGGTCATCACGATGACCGGTAGCGCCGGCCGTATTTTCTTGGCCTCGGAAAGGACGGTGATACCGTTGATGTCCGGCATCCTGACATCCTGAAGCAAGAGGTCGGCGTCATCGAGGTCGCCGGCCTTAAGCCGAGCCAGGAGTTCCTTCCCCCCCGTGAAGGTCTCTACCAGGTGCCCCTCCGAGTTGAAGAGCTTCTTCAGGTATTTGAGGATCCCTTCTTCGTCGTCGCAAATCAGAATTCTTCCCTGTGCCATTGCCACTCCTGCCTTGCTCAATACTGCCATCAGGATCCCCCTCGCACTCTACCGCTGCCGTTTGAGAGTACAACGATGGCAGCCGATAGTAACATCGCACGCGCTGCTTCTTCAAAGCAATTTCCGGGCACTGTAATAGCCTGTCCGGGATCGCGCGACGCTGTATACATGCAAAATCGGGTCCAGATAATTCTGATTCGGTTTACCGCCTGCGCCCCCCGAACAATTCGTCGGCGTCCCCTTCCCTTCCACATTCTTTCAACGCCAGCAGACAGTTCTTCCGCTCCTCGGGCACATGGTAGAGAAGGAGTGACTTCTGGAGCCCTTTCTCCCTATCGCTTTTGGCGACGTAGACCTTGGCACCGGTCAGGGGATCGATCCCCGTGTGGTACATGCAGGTGGAGAGAGTACCCGGGGTGGGGGTGAAATCCTGCACCTGCTCGACCTTCATCCCCCAGCGTCTCAGCATGAGGGCGAGGTCGACCATGTCCGAAAGGGTGCAGCCGGGGTGGCCGGAGATGAAGTAGGGGACGATGTGCTGCTTCTTCCCGATGCGCGAGCTCTCCTTGAGGAAGGCGTCGCGGAAGCGCTCGAACGTTGCACGCCCCGGCTTGCGCATGGCGGCGGTGACGCGGTCGGTGAGGTGTTCGGGAGCGACCTTGAGCAGTCCGCTTACGTGGTGCCCGATCAGTTCGCGGAGATAGCGCGGCTGCCGCTCGAGGAGGTCGTAGCGGACCCCGGAAGAGACGGCGATATGTTTGACACCCGAGACACCCCGGGCGCGGGCGAGAAGGCGGGAGCTCCGGGCGTCGTCGGTGACGAGATTGCCGCACGGCTTGGGAAAGAGGCAACTCTCACGCCGGCAGACCTTCTCGGCCTCCTTGTTCCCACAGGAAAGGCCGAACATGTTGGCGGTCGGCCCGCCGATATCGCTCACGCTCCCGCGGAACCATGGCTCGGCGGCCAGGCGCTTGAGTTCGTCCAGCACGCTGGCGTCGCTGCGGGATTGAATGGTCTTACCCTGGTGATGGGTGATGGCGCAGAAGGCACAGCCACCGAAGCAGCCGCGGTGGGTAGTGACGGAGGTCCGGATCTGCTCGTAAGCCGGGATCGCCTCGCCATAACTTGGGTGCGGCGCTTTCTGAAAGGGGAGCGCGTAAAGGGCGTCGAGCGCCTGAGGGGTGAGAGGCTGCGCCGGAGGATTGCACACCAGGTAACGCTCGGCATGGCGCTGGACGACCACCCTGGCGCAGCCGGGGTTCTGTTCGGCGGATAGGAGCTTGAAGGAAACGGCGAAGGTTTCTTTGGCGGCGGAGACCTCTTCGTAGGAGGGGAGTTCGACGGCTTTGGCGCCAGCGCTAAAATCCCCCCTGTCCCCCCTTCGCAAAGGGGGGGACGCGTCGCCACCGCTTTCCCGGCTTTCCCGGCTTTCCCGGCTTTCCCGGCTTTCCACGGTGTCCACGGTGTCCACGGTGTCCACGGTGTCCACGGTGTCCACGGTGTCCACGGCGGTGACAGTGGCGGCAGTGGCGGCGGCACCCGGCGGGGTGGACGCGACGTAGGCGGTGCCGCGGATGTCGCGGATGGCGGCGAAGTCTTCGCCGGCCTGCAGCCGTTCCACCAGTTCCCGCAAGGGTGCCTCCCCCATGCCGTACACCAGCAAGTCAGCCTTGGCGTCGAAGATGATCGAGCGGCGGACCTTGTCCTCCCAGAAGTCGTAGTGGGCAAAGCGCCTCAGGCTCGCCTCGATGCCGCCGATCACCACCGGCACATCGCGGTAGGCCTCTTTCAGCCTCGAGGTATAGACGATGGTGGCGCGATTGGGCCGGGCGCCATGGCGGTCGCCGGGTGTGTAGGCGTCGTCGCGGCGAAGCTTCCGTGCCGGCGTGTAGTGGGCCACCATTGAGTCCATGGCGCCAGCCGCCACGCCGAAGAAGAGGCGCGGCTTCCCCATCGCCATGAACGGTTCCTTGCTCCGCCAATCCGGCTGGGCAATGATCCCCACCCTCAGCCCCAGCGATTCCAGGAAGCGCGCCAAAAGCGGCACCCCGAAGGCCGGGTGGTCGATGTACGCATCCCCGCTCACGAAGATGACATCCAGCTCGTGCCAGCCGCGTGCCCTTGCTTCGGCCATCGTGGTCGGAAGGAAGGCGGACACGGACTTATCCCCCATCCTCACCCGGTCACTCCCCTTGAAGGGGAGGTTACCAGCGGCAGAGGTACTCGCAGGAGCCGGATTCTTCGCCGAGGCGGGCTTGGTCGAAGGCTTTGAGGGCTTCGCCGGGACCGGCTTGGACGGAGACGATTTCGAGGTGCTGGAGTGCGGCGATGACGGCTTTGGCGATTTCGGCTTGCTAGGAGAGGAATGAAAGTTGGGTCTGCCGGATTGCTGCTTGGGGGAGCGTGCCTTTTTCATAAAACCTTTGGCTCGTCACGAGCCTTTTATCAAAGTCCCCCTTTGAAAAAGGGGGATTTAGGGGGATTTGCCTTTCAGATGAAACACCTGCAAATCCCCCCCTGCCCCCCTTTTTTAGAGGGGGGAGGAGAGAATGGGGAGACTACGGGAAGACCGGGAGGAGTTCCAGGCCAAGGGTCTCGGGGAATCCGCACATGAGGTTCATGTTCTGGATTGCCTGACCGGAGGCGCCTTTGACCAGGTTGTCGATGGCGGAGAGGATGATGATCCTGCCGGTCCGCTCGTCGACCACGATGCCGATGTCGCAGAAGTTCGATCCCCGCACGTACGCAGTGGAGGGGAGACGCCCTTCCGGCAGCACCCTCACGAACGGCTCGCCGTCGTAGAAGGTTTCATAGAGAGTGATGAGCTCGGCCGCCGTCACCTTCCCGTTGGGGGCTGCGTAGATGGTCGAGAGGATCCCGCGGTCCATCGGTACCAGGTGCGGAGTGAACGAGATGGCGATGTCGCTGCCGGCCAGCAGGGAAAGCTCCTGCTCGATCTCCGGGATGTGCCGGTGAACGCCACCCACGCTGTAGGCGCGGAATGCCTCGTTGACCTCGCAGTACAGGTTATCGACCTTGGCGCCGCGGCCGGCCCCTGAGGTCCCTGACTTGGCGTCGACGATGATCGAGGCGGGATTGATCACCTTCCCCTTCAGAAGCGGTGCGAGGCCGAGGATGACGCTGGTCGGGTAGCAGCCGGGGTTGGCAATCAGCGACGCCTCGGCGATCTCGGCGCGGCGAAGCTCCGGAATGCCGTACACGGCCTGCTCCAGGAACTCAGGATTGAGGTGCTTGTCGTACCACTTGTTGTAGACCTCGGCATCGTGCAGACGGTAGTCGGCGGAGAGATCGATCACGTCCTTGCCCATCTTCAGGAAGGTCGGGACGACCGCCATGGCGGCCTTGTGCGGAAGAGCGGTGAAGACCACGTCCACTTTTTCGGCGATGGTTACCGGCTCCAGGTTCTCCAACAGGATGTCGCAACGGCCACGGAGAGTCGGAAAGACATCGCTGACCGGGCGGCCCGCACTCTGTTCCGAGGTTACGCAAGTTACCGCGACCTCAGGATGGGAATGAAGAATCCGGAGTAACTCTACACCGGTGTAGCCACTGGCTCCGACTACGGCAACCTTTAACATGGAACGCCTCCGTGCACTGGTAATTCGGGAATTGTAGTAGGTAGTGAAAGGAAAAGGCAACCGATTTGTAGCACCGAACAAACAGCAAAAGGAGGAACCCTTGCGGATTCCCCCTTTGAAGTGCTGAATGAACGGCTTTCCGGCAGCGGATTAACGCTTGGAGAACTGGAAGCTTGCGCGGGCAGCTTTCTTGCCGTATTTCTTTCTTTCCTTGATGCGCGAATCGCGGGTGATGAAACCAGCCTTTTTGAGGGTGCCACGCAGTTCGGCTTCGGCCTCGATGAGGGCCTTGGTGATGCCGTGTTTGATGGCGCCGGCCTGGCCGGAGTCGCCGCCGCCTTTGACGGTGACGAAGATGTCGTACTTGCCGACATTCTCAGTCAGCTCAAGCGGCTGCTTGACGACCATCTTGGAGGTTTCACGACCGAAGTACTGGTCGAGAGACTTGGTATTAACCGTGATCTCACCCGAACCCGGCTTGATCCAAACCCTGGCGATCGAGGATTTCCTTTTTCCCGTAGCGTAAAAGCTCACTGCCATTTTATATCTCCTGATGTACGAATTAGATGTTCAGATTTTTCGGCTGCTGTGCGGCATGCGGATGAGCAGAGCCGGAGTAGATCTTGAGCTTCTTCAGCATGTGACGGGCAAGCTTGTTCTTGGGAAGCATACCCTTGACCGCTTTCTTGAGGAGCTCTTCCGGCTTCTTGTCAAGAAGCTTGCCGGCAGTGATCTCTTTGAGACCGCCGGGGAAAGAGGAGTGGCTGTAGTAAGTCTTGTCGGAGAATTTCTTGCCGGTCAGGGCAATTTTCTCGGCATTGACGACGATTACGAAGTCGCCGGTATCGACACTCGGGGTAAAGGTCGGCTTGTTTTTGCCACGCAGGACGTTGGCGATTTCGGTGGCAACACGGCCGAGGACCTTATTATCCACATCAACCAGGTACCAATCCCTGGTCACTTCTTCTTTTTTGGCAACTTGCGTCGTCTTCATAAAACCTCACAGCTATCTGGAATTAGCAAAAGCTACTATGGGAAATTCGGAAATTGAAAATTTAATCGAATTGTCTGTCCGTGTCAAGATAAAAACTCGGATAATGTTTGATTAACAAGGTCGGCACTAGGTCCCCCCCCTTTGCGAAGGGGGGACAGGGGGGATTTTAGCTATCGGTGGAGAAGCCCTCCTCCGCCCCAATGGCCGGGTTCCCCCACCCCCTCACCCCCTCCCTCCAAGAGAGGGGGAAATCGGGACCGGCATTTTCAGCGACTCTTCCGGGTAGAATACTTCCATCAGGCAAAGCCCCTGCGGCGGCGCGGTGATACCGGCGTCCGGGCGATCCCCTTCGAGAAGGAGCCGCCTGATATCCTCCGCAGTTCTCCTTCCCAGCCCGACGTCCACCAAGGTCCCCGCCATGATCCGCACCATGTTCTTGAGAAAGCCGCTCCCGTTGATGTCGAGGTGAAGGAGTTCCCCCTCCCGGACCAGATCGATCGAGTTGATCCTCCGGATGGTCGTTTTGGCCGCGCATCTGGCTCCCTGGAAGGCAAGGAAGTCGTGCTCGCCGATGAACCCGGCCGCCGCCGCCTCCATAGCCGGAACGTTCACCGGTCCCGGCACCCTCCACGACGTATGCCTCACCAGGGGTGAGCGGAAGCGGTCGAGGAGGAGCGTGTACCGGTAATGTTTCGACACCGCATCCGCACGCGGATTGAACTCCAGCGGGACCTCGCACGCGTCGCGCACGGCGATGTCCTCGGGAAGCTGGGTATTGAGCCCCTCGCGAAAGGCGCGTAGCGGCATCCCCTTGCCGGTCCTGAAACAGGCCACCATGCCGCGGGCATGGACACCGGCGTCGGTCCGCCCCGAGGAGCGGAGCTTGGCCGGCTCGCCCAGCATGCGGCCGAGCGCCTCCTCCATGACCTCCTGGATGGTAAGCCCGTTCGGCTGGATCTGCCAGCCGGCATAGGCGGTGCCGTCGTATTCGACGATGAGCTTGATGTTCCGCATACGGCCCCGTGGTGGTTACAGGTATTTCTCGATGAGGATCTCGGCGATCTGCACCGCGTTGGTGGCGGCACCCTTGCGGAGGTTGTCGGCCACGATCCAGAGGTTGAGGCCATTCTCTACCGACTCGTCTTCGCGGATGCGCCCCACGAGGGTGGCATCCTCTCCGGCGGCATCGATCGCCATCGGGTACTCGCTCTCCTCAGGATCGTCAACGAGTTCGACACCCGGCGCAGCCTTCAGGAGCGTTCTTGCCTCGGCCACGGTCAGCTTCTTCCCGGTCTCGATGTTGACCGACTCCGAATGCCCGAAGAAGACCGGCACCCTGACGCAGGTGGCGGTGGTCTTGATAGCCGCCCCCATGATTTTCTTGGTCTCGTTGACCATCTTCATCTCTTCCTTCGTGTAGCCGTTGTCGCAGAAGGAATCGATCTGCGGCAGGCAGTTGAAGGCGATCTGGTGCGGATAGACCTTGTTTTCGGCGGGGCGGCCGTTCAAGAGCTCACCGGCCTGGATCCTCAGCTCGTCGATGGCCTTGTTGCCGGTGCCGGAAACCGCCTGGTAGGTGGAGACCACGATCCTCTTGATGGCCGCCGCGTCGTGCAGCGGCTTCAATGCCACCACCATCTGAATGGTGGAGCAGTTCGGGTTGGCGATGATCCCCTTCTTCCTGAAACCGGCGATCGCCTCCGGATTCACCTCCGGCACTACCAGCGGGACATCCTCATCCATCCGCCAGGCGGAGGAGTTATCGATGCAGACCGCGCCCGCCTTGACTGCGGAGGGGCAGAACTCCTCGGAGCGCGCACCGCCCGCCGAGAAGAGAGCGATGTCGATCCCCTTGAAGGAATCGTGGGTAAGCTCTTCCACCTCGATGGATTCGCCGCGGAACTCGAGAAATTCGCCGGCGCTCCGTTTGCTGGCCAGCAACTTGATCTTCCCGACCGGGAAATCGCGCTCATCCAGGCACTCCATCATCTGCGCCCCGACCGCGCCGGTAGCGCCCACGATTGCAACATTGAAAAGCCTGCTCATATCTTCTCCTTACGTTCGTCCTCTATTTTCAATCCCCCCTCCCCTTGAGGGAGGGGGCGAGGGGGTGGGGGAGGTATCAACGGAGTACCGAAGCCAGCCTCCCCCCCACCCTGCCCCTCCCCCTCCAGGGGGGAGGGAACAAGAGGCAAAAAGAGAAGCGCGCCCCGCAAGGGGACGCGCTCCTTACTGCCGTTATGTGAGGAAGAGACTACCTCTCCTTCAGGATCTGCAGCATGCGGCGCAGCGGCTCGGCGGCACCCCACAGGAGCTGGTCGCCGCAGGTGAAGGCGGTGACGTACTCCGGCCCCATCTTCATCTTGTGCAGACGGCCGACCGGAACGGTGAGCGAACCGGAAACGGCGGTCGGGGTGAGCTGGGCCAGGGTGTCCGGCTTGTTGTTGGGAACGTACTTGACCCACTGGTTGTCGTTCTTGATCATCTCCTCGAGGTCGGCGAGAGGAACGTCCTTCTTGAGCTTGATGGTCAGCGCCTGGCTGTGGCAGCGCATGGCGCCCACGCGGACGCAAAGGCCGTCCACCGGGATCGGGGTGGCGGTGCCGAGGATCTTGTTGGTCTCGGCGTACCCTTTCCACTCCTCGCGGCTCTGGCCGTCTTCCACTTCACGGTCGATCCAGGGAAGGACACTCCCGGCCAGCGGGAAGCCGAACTCCTTCACCGGCATGTCGCCGCCCCTAAGGGTTGCGGTGACCTTCTTGTCGATTTCGAGGATGGCGGAGGAAGGATTCTTCAGCTCCTCGGCCACCGCCGCATTCAGGACACCCATCTGGGAGAGAAGCTCGCGCATGTTGGGAGCGCCCGCGCCCGAGGCGGCCTGGTAGGTCATGGAGGATATCCACTCAACCACGCCGGCGCGGAAGAGCCCGCCGAGGCCCATCAGCATGAGGCTCACGGTGCAGTTGCCGCCGATGTAGTCCTTGACCCCCTTGGCGAGCGCTGCATCGATGACGTTGCGGTTGACCGGGTCGAGGATGATGACGGCATCGGACTCCATACGGAGGGTCGAGGCCGCGTCGATCCAGTAGCCGTTCCAGCCGGCCTTGGCGAGCTCCGGACGGACCGCCTTGGTGTAATCGCCCCCCTGGCAGGTGATGATCACGTCGAGCTTTTTGAGCTCGTTGATATCGGAAGCGTCCTTCAGGGTGCCGGCGTTCATCGGGGCCGGCTGCCCCGTCTGGGAAGTGCTGAAAAACACCGGCTCGATACCGGCGAAATCATTCTCCTCCTGCATGCGCTGCATAAGGACGGAGCCAACCATACCACGCCAACCGACAAGTCCGACTTTCATAGTTCGTTCCTTTTCGCTTATTGGGTTAATAGGGAAGTAAGTGTTTAGCTATTACAGGTTCGCGATGATCGCGTCGCCGATCTCCTTGGTGTTGACCAGCTTCTCGCCTTCCTTCTGCTGATAGATGTCGCGGGTGCGGTAGCCCTGATCGAGCACCTTGGCCACCGCGCTGTCGATGGCGTCGGCCGCCTCGACCATCCCGAAGGAGTAGCGGAGCATCATCCCGGCGGAGAGGATCTGGGCGATCGGGTTGGCGACACCCTGGCCCGCGATATCCGGGGCGCTGCCGCCGGAGGGCTCGTACATACCGAAGGAACCTTCAGCCAGGGAGGCGGAGGGGAGCATGCCGAGGGAGCCGGTCAGCATCGCGGCCTCGTCGGAGAGGATGTCGCCGAACATGTTTTCGCAGAGGATGACGTCGAATTGCTTCGGCCACTTTACCAGCTGCATAGCAGCGTTGTCCACGTACATGTGAGTGAGCTCGACGTCCGGGTACTCCTTGGCGATCCCGATCACCACTTCACGCCACAAAACCGAGGAGGAAAGGACGTTGGCCTTGTCGATCGAGCAGACCTTCTTGCCGCGCTTTCTGGCCGCCTGGAAGGCGACGTGGGTGATGCGCTCGATCTCGGGGACGCTGTAGCGCATGGTGTCGACCCCGACGCGCTCACGCCCTTCCCCTTCGATCCCTTTCGGCTGGGAGAAGTAGATGCCGCCGGTCAGCTCGCGAATGACCAGCACGTCGAAGCCCCCCGCGATGACCTCTTCCTTCAGGGAGGAGGCGCCGGTCAGGGACGGGAAGATGATGGCCGGACGCAGGTTCGCGTAGAGGCCGAAGATCTTGCGAAGCGGCAAAAGGGCGCCGCGCTCCGGCTGCTCGTCGGGCGGAAGGCTTTCCCATTTCGGGCCGCCTACCGAGCCGAAGAGGATGGCGTCGGCGTTCTTGCAGATGTTAACGGTGGTTTCGGGAAGCGCACGCCCCTCGAGGTCGATGCCGGCACCGCCGACGTTTGCGTGAGTGCGCTCGAACTTCACCTCGTAGCGTTTCTCGATTGCGTCCAGCACCTTCAGCGCCTCGGCCATAACCTCGGGGCCAATGCCGTCACCAGGAAGAACCGCCACTTTGAAAAGCTTTCCCATTTATAAAACCTCCACGTTGTTATTAAATTCGCGATTCTATTAGCGTAGGCGCTGGATTGTCAATACAAAAAAGGCCGTCAAACAAAGGTTTAACGGCCTCAATTACAGTTATGGAAACAGCCAGTTACGGCGCTTTGATCTCCTCGCTCTTCGTCCTTAGCTTCTTGACCAGTGCAGGGTACCCCTGGCTGTTGATGATCCGGTTGAACTGTCCCCGGTAGTTGGAGACGAGGCTCACCCCTTCGATCACCACGTCGTACACCATCCATCTCCCGTTTTTGAGCAGGAGCCGGTAATCCAGTGCATATTCGTCCCCCTTGGGAGCTATGACTTTCGACCTCACCTCCGCATGCTGTCCGTCCACCACCTCGTTGAGGTAGACGATCTTCTCGTTATGATAGGACTCGATCTTTCCGGCGTAGGAGTTCTGCAAAAGGGTCTCAAACAGGGAGACGAACTCCGCGCGCTCCTGGGGGCTCCGCTCCTTCCAGTGGGTTGCCAGCGAGCGCTGGGCCATCTCCCCGTAGTCGAAGATCCGGCTGATCGACTGCTTGAGTGCCTGCCGGCGCTGCTGTTCCTTCTGCGGCTTTTTAAGCTCAGGATTCGACACGACCCTGACCACCTCGTCGACCACCTGTTTGACCTCGCTGGTGGGCGAGGCATAGCCATTGGCAGGGGTGACAACGCAAAGAAAGAAGACCATGACCAGTGACATAAACGATGACTTCATACTCATTCCTCCCAACCAGGTACTGCCGCATCTCCGCACAACTTGCGGTTTATATTCATGAGTGTTATGGTACCATCTTTGTATTCCGCGGGGTAGAGCATACCATCCGGCACTGATTCAGCAACCGGATAATCAATCGCAATCCCTGACTCTTGGAGCGGCCTGAGCCATGAATCGTCTCCCTTGCCTTGCCCCGCCGATTTCAATTCACGCCCCCCTTACAATGGGCGTCTTCCGGAGGAACCATGTCCTTACTCCCGCGACCGCTACTGCTTGCCGCCTGCCTCGGACTCTTTGCCTTGACCGCCTGCTCGACTGCACCGAAGCACCGTCTCATGGGTAATCCCGAGAACCCCTATCCGCTGGAGACGCCCCCCAAGGTCGGGGAGATCGTCCACCTCGCCACCGGCGTCAAGGTGAGCGCCGAGGAGATGCTCGACATCGCCGGCGACTCGCGGGTGGTCTACGTCGGCGAGACCCACGACAATCCGGCTTCCCACCGCCTCGAGCTTTTGGCACTTAAGGGAATGGAGCGCCGCCACCCGGGCCAGACGGCCCTCGGGATGGAGATGTTCACCCGGTCGCAGCAGCCGATCCTGGACCGCTGGGTGGCGGGAGAGTTGGACGAAAAGAGCTTCGTCAAGACGTCCAAGTGGTACGACAACTGGCGGATGGATTTCGACTACTACCGCGACCTGCTCCTCTTCTGCCGGGACCAGCACATCCCGGTGGTGGGATTGAACGCGGACAAGAGCCTCGTGCAGGCCGTGAGGAGCAAGCCGCTCGCAGAGCTCACCCCGGAAGAAAAGGCGCAGCTCCCCGAATTCGACATGAACGACCCGTACCAGCGCGGGATGACCGAAAGCATGTTCCAGGGGCACACCCATGGGAAAATGGCCGTGGAAGCCTTCCTGCGGGCCCAGACCTTGTGGGACGAGACCATGGCCGAGTCGGCGGTACGCTTCCTCAAAAGCCCGGCCGGCAAGGGGCGTCACCTCGTGGTGATCGCGGGGGGCAATCACATCAACTATGGATTCGGCATACCCCGCCGTGTCTTCCGGCGGCTCCCCACCTCGTACACCTTGATCGGCGGGAGCGAGATCAGCATCTCCGAAGGGAAGGTCCCCGAGTACATGGATGTCACCATCCCGGATTTCCCGATGCGGCCCTACGACTTCCTTGCCTTCATCTCCTATGAGCAGTTGCAGAAGCAGATCCTGCTCGGCGTCGCATACGAGCCCGAACCGAACGGCAAAGGGCTCAAGGTACAGACCGTGGTCCCCGATTCCAACGCATCCCGCGCCGATATCAAGGCCAGCGACATCCTTACCGCCATGGACGGCGAGCCGCTCACCGACGGCTACGACCTTTCGTTCGGCATCAAGAAGAAAAACCCCGGCGACCACGGAACCATCGAACTGCTGCGCGACGGCAAACCGATGAAGGTCGACGTGGAGTACCGCGGCGCTGGCGGGGCCCCGGCAACGGGAGCCGCCCCGGCGGCAGGCGCCCCCCCGGCCGCCAGCGAAACCCATCCCAAAGAGAAACCGTGACCGGCCGGCCGCAAGGAGAATGCCCGTGAATCGATCCCGCTCTCTCCGGGTGCTTACCGTCTCGGTACTGATCGCGCTCTGGGTGAGCCTGCCGCTCAATGCCCTGGCAGGCTCGCGCGACATTCTCTGGGATATCATCGGCAACTGCCTCGACCCGTCGGCCGCGGACTACTGCGCCAAGTGCCGGGCACCCCGTGCGGAAACAGCCTGTGCCGCGGAGAATTTCTGCAAGGAGACCACCGAGGTCTGGGCCGAAACTGCAGACTTCGTCGCCGTCCGCGACCGCAAGATGTGCGGCTGCCCTTCCGGCTTAGTCCATGGGCTGGCCATCCCCCGCGCCCGGGTGGCCGGTGTGGAGGATCCGCGGCGTCCGGCCGCCATATGGGAGTTCGCCTGGGCCACCGGGCGCTCGAAGATTCCCGAAGAGGATCTGCTCACCGTCGTCGTCAATCCCCGTAGCGGCCGCAGCCAGGACCAGATGCACCTGCACATGGTCAGGCTCAAGAAAGACGCCCGCAGCCGCTTTTCCTCCTACCCGACCGCCCGGATACGCGACCTCGCCAACGTATGGGACACCGCGAGCCGCCTCGCCTGCGCCGCGAAGCTCTCCGAGTACGGCGTCCTCGTGGCCCGGGATCCCGGGGGGGGATTCGTCGTGCTGGTCGATGCCGCCAGCCCCGAGAAGGACTTCGTCCAGGAGCGTTGTCTCCCGAACCAGCCACACCAACCGTGAGGAGCCGATAGCATGACCGCACCTTCGACAGGGCCGCACCAGTTCGCCATGCCGGCCTGGATCAGCACCGCCCCCTTCGAGCAACTGCTCAACATGACGATCCATTGCGCCGAAGACGGCAAAGCGACCCTCTCCATGCCCTTTTACCAGGAGTACTGCAACGGTGCGGGGCTCATGCACGGCGGAGCGCTGGTGAGCCTCGCGGACACCGCCGTCGTCATGGCCATCAAAAGCCTCGTCGAGCCGGGCTCCCACTTCGCCACCATCAAGATGGAGGTGAGCTTCCTCCACCCGGTAAAGAAAGGGGTGGTCACCGCCCGTGCCGAGGTGGTTTCCCGGGAAGAGAGGATCATCCAGGGGATCACCACCGTCTATGACGACGAGGAGCGGGGTGTGATGGAGTTCCGCTCCACTTTCAAGATCGCCCGCGACGTCAAGGTCCGCGGCATTACCTTCGGAGACTAGACCACCTGACCTTCCTCACCAGCCCCGCTCCGGGGTAATCCCATAATCTCCCCGGGAGATCCGCCTCCTCGCTTCCGCCCAGGCGTCCCCGCACCACAGCCGTTGACGCCCGGGGTCCGGATGTGACATAGTTCGCCGGAATTCCACCTTTTCTCCGGCAGTTACCAATTGGAGCACGCGATGAGGACCAGGCTTCGGCGGGGGGCCGCCAGGGAAACCAGGAAAATTGTCGTTATCTACGCCCTCTTCGGGAGCGCCTGGATCTTCTTTTCCGACACCCTGGTCTCCGGGATGATCGAGAGCAGGGAACTCATCGCCCGCCTCTCCGTCTTCAAAGGGCTTCTCTTCATCCTCATTACCTCCGCCATGCTCCACCAGTTGATCGGGCGCTTCGGCCGGCGCAACGCCGAGATGATCGAGGAACTGGCCGAAAGCGAAGAGCGCTTCCAGACCATCTACCACAACGTCAACGACGCGATCTTCATCCACGCCCAAGACGGCAGCATCCTCGACGTAAACCAGACCATGTGCACCATGTACGGTTACCCCCGCGAGGAGGCCCTCAAGCTCTCCGTACAGGACATAAGTTTTGGCCGCCCCCCCTACTCGCAGGCAGAGGCCATGGTCCACCTCGAGAAGGCCGCCGGCGGAGAGGTCCCGGTATTCGAGTGGCTCTGCCGGCGCAAAGACGGCACGCTCTTCTGGACCGAGGTCAACATGCGTGGGGCCGCCATCCGGGGGGAACCAAGGGTCATCGTCGTGGTACGCGACATCACCGCCAGGAAGGAGAGCGAGGAGACGATCAGGAAGAACGAAGAGGCGCTCAAGGGGATGATGGAGCAGATGCCGACCGGGGTAGCCTGGACCGGCGAAACCGGTACCTTTGCCTACCTCAACCGCTGCCTCATCGACTGGCTCGGCTACACCGTCGAGGACGTTCCCACCGTCGAACAGCTTCTGGTCCGCGCCTTTCCCGAGGCCTCCGGCGGAGGTACCGTCCGGGAGGTCTGGAACCGTGCCATCCGAACTGCCCGGGAAGGCGGCGCCGTCCCTCCGGTCGAGGGGACCGCGACCTGCAAGGACGGCTCCCGCCGCCACCTGATCGTCAACATCCGGCTGGTACACGACCGCTTCCTCTACATCTTCACCGACCTCACCCGCTGGGAGGCGATGCAGTCCGAGATCCTCAAGACCCAGAAACTGGAGTCCCTCAGCATCCTGGCCGGCGGGATCGCCCACGACTTCAACAACATCCTCACCGGCATCCTGGGAAATCTCTCCTTCATGGGGCTTCTCATCGATCCCTCCCACCCGGCCCGCAAGTCGCTGGGACACGCCGAAAAGGCGTCGCTGCGAGCCGCCGAACTGGCCCACCAGCTCCTCACCTTCGCCAAGGGGGGAAACCCGGTGAAGAAGGCGGTCCCGGTGAAGGATCTGGTCAAGGAGTCACTCTCGCTGGCGCTGCGGGGATCGAACTCGAAGGCGGTGGTCGATCTCCCGGAGGTGATCGACTGCATCGAGGCCGACGAGGGGCAGATGAACCAGGTCTTCAACAACGTCATCATCAATGCGCTGCAGGCGATGCCGGGGGGCGGGACTCTTACGGTGAGCGGAGAGAACGTGGTGCTGGGGGAGGACAGCGGCCTGCGGCTGCCGCCGGGACGCTACGTGAAGATCAGCTTCGCCGACCAGGGGTGCGGGATTCCTAAGGAAGAGGTGTCGAGGATCTTCGATCCCTTCTACACGACCAAGGCGGGGGGGACCGGGCTGGGGCTCGCTTCGGTCCACTCCATCGTCGGCAAGCATAACGGCAAGGTGGAAGTCTCTTCCACCATCGGCGCCGGAACCACCTTCACCTTCTACCTTCCTGCCTGTCGCCACTCGCCAGAGGGCGAGGCCGCACCCGGCTGCGGTGCAGACCAGGTGGAGACTCCCCAGGGAAGGATCCTGGTGATGGACGACGAGGAAACCATCCGGCTCCTCACCCGCGATATCCTCAATCACTTCGGGTATGAGGTGGTGGCCTGCGCTACCGGCGAAGAGGCGGTCTATATCTACCAGGAGGCGGTGGAAGAGGGGAGCGGATTTGCCGCCGCGATCATGGATCTCACCGTTCCGGCGGGGATGGGTGGCAAGGAGGCGGCCAAACTTATTCTCGCCCTCGATCCCGACGCCGCGCTGATCGTGTCGAGCGGTTACAGTAACGATCCGGTGATGGCCAGCCACCGGGACTACGGCTTCCAGGCCGCCATCACGAAACCCTACGGCTGGACCGAAATCAGGGAGGCGCTCCGCCAATTGCCGCAGAAAAGCTGACCTTCAGCTCAGCCTTCCCCCGCAGCCCTACTCCCCTCCCCTCCCCTACTCCCCTCCCCTCCCCTACTCCGCTTTTCCCACTGCCCGCGCCAGGTTGGCCATGGACATGTTGTAGTCGTAGACCGCCTGGAAGTAGGCGGCGCGCATCTTCGCGTACTGCTGGAGGGCGTCGAAGATGTCCTTGGCGGGCCCCACTCCGAAGTCGAAGTTGGCCAGCGCCGTCACCGCCCACTTCTTCGAATTCTCGTACCCCTTCCTGGTCGCCTCGATGGCGGCGGCCGCCTCCACCCCCTCGTCGTAGAACTTGGTGACCTCCAGGGGGATATTCTCCTCGGCAAACTGCTTCGTAGAGATCAGCCGGTCGTACTGCGCCTGTTCCTGGGAGATCTTCGCGGAGGTGATGCCGAAATCGAGCTTCCACTTGAGCCCGAGTGCCGCCCCGCCCCAGAAGTGATTGAACTCGTCGGGGACCCAGGGGTTGTTGACGCGGTCGCGCCCCGGGGAATCGGCGGCCGAAAGGGTGGCGCCGAGAAAGAAGTCGGGGTAGCGGGCTGCCTTGGCACCGGCGACCAGCTCCTCACGGGCCTTCAGCCCCTCTCGCACCTGCACGAACTCAGGGCGGCCGTCTTTGGCCTTGGCCACATACTCGTCCAACGGGGCCAACTGGTCGGCGACCCGGGTGAGCCGCCCGTCGGCGATCTCCAGCGGCTCACCGGGGGAGAGGCCGATGCGGGCCTTGAGAGCGGACAGCGCCAGGGTCTCCCCCTTGTTGGCCTCGGCGATGTACTTCTCGACTTCGCCTCCGAAGGCGTCGAGCTTGAAGACATCGGCCTCCTCGACGTTCTCCGAGTTCTGCTCGAGAAGCTTCTGCGCCTTCTTCTTGGCGTCGTTGAGGTCGTCGCGCACCTCGGCCAGCAGGGATTTCAGCTCGCGGGCCAGCAGCACTCCGTAGTAGTACTCCTTCACCTTGACCGCGATCTCGTTGCGCTTTTGCTCCTTGCGCGCCTTCTCCACCTCGATGCCGTGGGTGGCAGCGGACATGGCGTGGGAGAGCTTCCCGAAACTATAGATCGGCTGGATTAAGAGGACGTCGGCCCGCGAGAACCAGGTGAGGTCGGTGGAGTTGATGCTGTCGGGAGAGCTGACCTGGTTTCCCCTTGCCCGCGGCACCGGCCCGATCAGCCCGAGGACATCCACCTGTGGCCATCGCCACCCCTTGGCCTCGGAGAGCTTTCCGCTCATGAGCTCCACATCGGCCTGAGCCTCGCCCAGCTCCGGTGCGTGGGTCATTGCCCGCTCAAGGCACTCCCTCAAGCCGAGCGCCCCCTGTGGCGCCGCGTGAGCAGGGGTGACTCCGTAACCGAGGAAGATCGCCAGAAAAGCAGTGAAAACCACCACCGGGAAACGGTGCAGTTTGATATTTAAAAGCTGGAAGCTCATCGCTCTCACATCTCACCTCCTCCGTGCATTTCCCCTCCCCCGGAGAGGGGCCAGGGGGTGGGGTAGTCGGCGAAATCCCCCCTGTCCCCCCTTCGCAAAGGGGGGAACGCTCCGCCAACCAAGCCTATCCGTCCGGTCCCCCCTCCCCCGGAGGGAGGGGGCCAGGGGGTGGGGGAAGCCGGCCTCAGGCATCATTCCTTTAATCCACTTTCCCGTGGATGTACTTGCTTAACAGGTCCTCCAGATCCACCGACGACTCCGTTTCGCGGATGACGCCACCCGGGCCGATGGCGGTGTCCGAGCCGCCGGGCCTCAGGAGGATGAACTTGTCGCCGATGATCCCGCGCGTCCGCACCGAGGCGATCACGTCGTCCTGGAGTTTCACCGACCGCTGCAGCTTGAGGACGACCCGCGCCCTCCCGGCCTGCTTGGGATCGAGACCGATGCTGTCGACCTGTCCCACCTCCACGCCGGCGATCTCCACCGAGGCCCCCTTCTTGAGCCCCGATACCGAGTCGAAGAGAGCGTAGACCCGGTAGTTGTCCCCCCCGACGATCTCCAGTTTGCCGAGCCGGATCGAGAGGTAGCCGAGGCAGAGAATCCCTACCAGCACGAAGACGCCGACCAGCGTGTCCAAGCCAACCTTTTTGGTGTCCATGACGTTTGCCTCAAGCCTCGCTATCTGATCAGCCGGATCGGCCCGTCCAGGCTGCCGCTGATGAACTGGCGCACTACCGGGTTGGCGGAACCCTGCACCTGCCCGGGAGTCCCGCTCTCGATGATCTTTCCCCGGTAGAGAACGGCTACCCGGTCGGAGATGTCGAAGATCTCCGGGATCTCGTGGGAGACCACCACTGCCGTGTAGCCGAAGCGGCCGTGGGTTTCCTTGATCATCTGGTGGATGGCGC
Source organism: Geomonas sp. Red32 (assembly GCF_023652955.1). Taxonomy (GTDB): domain Bacteria; phylum Desulfobacterota; class Desulfuromonadia; order Geobacterales; family Geobacteraceae; genus Geomonas. The sequence continues at coordinate 72,696 of NZ_JAKLOY010000005.1, forward strand.
GGCAGATGACCGGGTCGAGCCCGGTGGTCGGCTCGTCGAAGAGGATGATGGCCGGGTCCATCAGGAGCGCGCGGGCAAGCCCCACCCTCTTTTTCATCCCCCCCGACAGCTCGTCCGGGTACTTCCGTTCCACGTCCGGGAGCCCGACGTGGGAAAGCGATTCCCTGACCCTTTGAGCGATCTCCGCGTCCGAGAGCTTGGTCTTCTCCTGCAGCGGGAACGCGACGTTCTCGAAGACGGTGAGCGAGTCGAAGAGGGCGGCGTTCTGGAAGAGCATGCCGAACTTCTCGCGCACCCGGTTGAGGGCGGTCCTCCCCATTCCGGAGATCTCCTCGCCGTCGACCGTCACCGTTCCGGTCTCCGGCTTCAACAGGCCGATCATGTGCTTGAGGAGCACACTCTTCCCCTCGCCCGATGGGCCGATGATGGCAGTGATGAGACCGGTCTCGATCTCGAGGTCCAGTTCGTCGAGGACCACCTGGCTGCCGAACGATTTTGTCACCCGCTCAAGCTTGATCATGGCGTCACAAAAGTACCGAAGTTATGAAGTAGTCCCAGATCAGGATCATGACGCTCGACATCACCACCGCGGTGGTGGTCGCCCTCGAAACCCCTTCGGCTCCGTGTCCCGTGTAGTACCCCTTGTAGCAGCAGATCCAGGAGACGATCCCCCCGAAGCAGACGGACTTGATCACCCCGGAGTAGACGTCCTTCCACTCCACGCTCTTTTGCATCTCGCCGAAGTAGGCGCCTGGATTGACCCCGAGGAGTTTGACGCCGACCAGGTACCCTCCCCAGATGCCGACCACATCGAAGATGGCGCAGAGAAGCGGCAAGGCGAGCAGCGAGGCCACCAGCTTGGGCGCCACCAGGTACTTGAACGGCTCGAGCGCCATGGTCTCCAGGGCGTCGATCTGCTCGGAGATCCGCATGATGCCGATTTCGGCGCTGATTGCGCTGCCGGCCCGCCCGGTCACCATGAGAGCGGAGAGGACCGGGCCGAGTTCCCTGATAAGGGAGAGAGCGACCGCCACACCGAGCATCCCTTCCGAGCCGAACTTGGTCAGCGTATAGTAACCCTGGAGCCCGAGCACCATTCCGGTGAAGGCGGCAGTCAGCACGATGACAAAGGAGGAGCGGACGCCGATAAAAATCATCTGCTTCAGTACGTGCCGCGGGTGCCCGGGAGACTTGATAGCGATGTAGAAGGCATAGAGGATGAAGTTGAACATCCTCCCCATCTCAGTGAGGCCGGCAAGAGTGAGTGCGCCGATTTTCCGAGTCAGAGTAATCATCGCTTCACCAATCGAAGGAGAGTCACAATGAAAGTGTAAGAGATGGGCCGGAATTGGCAAGGCAGGTTGAAAGCGAGGGGAGAGGGTGGCCGAAGGCCGGGTGAGGGGTAGCTTGCAGTATCAGACGAGCCGGGGGAGAACTTAGTGCTTCTCCCCCCAAAGCTCCTTCAGCCGGTAGATGCGTCCGCAGTTGTCGTGGTACTGCTTGTAGCGGTACGGTTCCTTCTTGTAGTACTGCTGATGGTATTCCTCAGCCTCGTAGAACTCCCCCGCCGGAACGATCTCGGTGGCAATCGGCCGTTCGAAGGTGTAGACCTCCAGCACTTCGCGCAGGGTGTCCTCCGCTATCCGCTTCTGGTTCTCGTCGAGGTAGAAGATCGCGGTCCGGTACTGGGTCCCGTAGTCGCAGAACTGGCGGTTACGGGTGGTGGGATCGATATTGCGCCAGAAGACCCGCACCAGCTCGCGGTAGCTGACCTTGGCGGGATCGAAGCGGATCCTTACCGCTTCGGCGTGGCCGGTTTCCCCCTGGCAGACCTCCTGGTAGCTCGGATTGGCAACCTCCCCGCCGATGTAGCCGGGCATGACCGAGACGACCCCGCCGATCTTATCGTAGACCGGCTCCATGCACCAGAAACATCCCCCGGCAAAGATGGCGGTCTCCAACCCTTTGGCCTCTGCATCTGCATTCATACACGCCTCCCGGCACCGTAAGCAGTAAATCGATTCTCCATCTCTCAAAGGGAGCCAGACAAAGATGTCATAAATAGTAGATGGGGAACTCCCGGCTGTAAAGGCGCGCCAAAAGGAAGCCGTTTCAAAGTAAAGACCCCGGCAGGAAATCCACCGGGGTCTTTTTGAGCAGGCGAGGAGAACCGGAGTTAGCCCGTTACCGCGAGGACCTCTTCGTAGGTGGTGATCCCTTCCAGCATCTTCCTGATGGCCAGCTCGCGCAGCGGGACCATGCCGTCGCGGCGGGCGGCCTCCTGGAGCGGGGCGAGGTCCATATGGTCGGCGATGACGCTCTTGGTAATCTCGTTCACGTCCATGATCTCGAAGATGCCAGTCCTTCCCTTGTAGCCGGTCCCCCGGCATTCGGGGCACCCCTCTCCGTAGGAGATCTTGTGGCTCCCTTTCAGCCCCAGGTACTCCCGCTCCTCCGGGGAGATGGCGCGATCCTTCTTGCAGGCCGGACAGATCTTCCTGAGGAGCCTTTGGGCTATCACGCCGATGATGGTGGAGGAGATCAGGAAGGCCGGGATCCCCAGGTCCAGCAGCCGCGTGATGGAGGAAGGAGCATCGTTCGTGTGCAAGGTGGAAAGCACCAGGTGGCCGGTCAGCGCCGCCTGCACCGCGTTCTCGGCCGTCTCGCGGTCGCGGATCTCGCCGATCATAATGATGTCGGGGTCCTGCCGGAGGATGTTTCTCAGCACCTTGTCGAAGGTCACCCCGATCGCGGTCTGCACCCCCACCTGGTTGAATTCCTCCATCACCATCTCGATCGGATCCTCCACCGTTACGATGTTGACCTCGGGGCTGGAAAGGGTCCGCAGCGTCGAGTAGAGGGTGGTGGTCTTGCCGCTGCCGGTCGGGCCGGTGACCAGGATGATGCCGTTGGGGCGGCGGATGTAGGAGTTGTACAGCTGGTACTCGCGGGGGTAGAACCCCACGTGGTCGAGGTCCTGCATCAGGATGTCGGGGTCGAAGATCCTGATGACCACCTTCTCGCCGAAGGCCACCGGCAGGGTGGAGACGCGGAGCTCGATCTCCTTGTCACCGTGGGCGGTCTTGATGCGGCCGTCCTGGGGGCGCCGTTTCTCGGCCAGGTCCATGCGGGAGAGCATCTTGATGCGCGAGACCATCGGGGGGTGAAGCTGTTTCGGGACGGCATGGATGTTGTGGAGCACCCCGTCCACCCGAAGCCGGACGAGCGACTTCTCGCGCTTGGGCTCGATGTGGATATCGCTCGCCCGCTGGTCGAAGGCGTACTGGAGGAGAAACTCCACCGCCGACACGATGTTGCGGTCGGTGCTCTCGATCTCGTGCCCCATCTTGAGCCGCACGAACTGCTCGAGGTTGCCGAGATCCACCGACGGCCCCACCTCGATCTCGGCCGCCTTCACCGAGGCGCGGAAGCCGAAGAACTCCCGGAGGATCTTCAGGATGTCGTTGCGGGAGGAGAGCACCCGGCGGAAATCCATCCGGGTGAGGTCCTTGAGCTCCTCGATGACCTCGTCATTGAAGGGGTCGGCGACCGCGATGGTCAGCACCCCGTCGCCGAGAGCGACCGGGACGATCAGGTTCTTGAGGGCGAAGGGGCGGGAGATGTGGGCGGTGACCAGCTCCAGGTCGAGCTTCATCGGGTTGATCTTCAGGTAGGGGAGCCCGACCGCCGAAGCGAGCATCTCGGTGATGGTGTCCTCGGTGAGGATCCTCCCTCCGGATCCCGCCACCTCGAGAGTGAAGGAGGCGATCACCTCGGCCGGGGAAGGCTTCTCGGGGACCTGCTGCAGCCGCCGGGAGTAACCCGCCTGCTGGGCCCCCGTCAGGCGCTGGGCCTGCGCCTCCCCCTTGGTCAGGATGAGGTTGAACTGCTCCTGGTCGATCAGTCCGCGCTGCAAAAGCATCTGACCGAGGTTCTTGAGAGTCACCGTCTTCTTTTTGTGCATAGAGGCGTCCTTTTTGGCCGGTGCCGATATGGCAGTATCCGGTAGAACCCGAGTAAAGTCAAGGGGCTGTGCCGTTGACAACGCGAGTGTGGCCGGTATCATTAACACGTCATGCCGCTTGGTGTTGCTGACGATCCCAAAGGAGGTAGACCATGTTCGAGCTTTTGGAGAAGGCGGCCCTTACCGCGCTGGGCGCCGCGGCGCTCACCCAGAAGAAAGGAGAGGAACTGGTGAAGGAGATGAAATCCCGCTACAAGGTAAGCGAGGAGGAGGGGAAGGCGTTCCTGGAAAGGCTCCAGGAGCTGGCCAAGACGGGGCGCGAGAAGACCCAGGAGATGGCCGAGGCCGAGGTCAAAAAGGCCATGGACCGCATGGGGGTGGTCTCCCGCGAGGAGTTCGACCGGCTGGAGCGCCGGGTCCGCGCACTGGAGGCCTTGCAGGCCTTGGAAGAGGAAGAGACCGGGGCCTAGATGCTGAGATTCATCCAGATAAACCGCAACGTCAGGAGTATCAAGCGCTACCGCCAGATCATCGCCGTGATGGGCGGCTACGGGCTGGAGCAGCTCCTCGAGTACCTGAACCTCACCCAGTTCGTGGCGGCCTCGCGCCGCGTGCTGCGCCGGTCGTCCAGGATCTCCCAACTCTCGGCCCCCCAAAGGCTCAGGCTCGCCATGGAGGAGCTCGGCCCCACCTTCATCAAGCTGGGGCAGCTCCTCTCCACCCGCGCCGACATCATTCCCCCCGCCTTCGTCCAGGAGTTCGCCCGCCTGCAGGACTCGGTCCCCTCTATTCCCTTCGAGCAGATCAGGGAGAAGATCGAGCGGGAGCTGGGGGTCCCCATCAGCTCCCGCTTCGCCCATATCGATCCCGAGCCGATCGCCGCCGCCTCCATTGCCCAGGTGCACCGCGCCCGCCTGTTGAGCGGCGAGGATGTGGTGGTCAAGGTGCGCCGCCCGGGGATCACCCAGCTGGTCGAGACCGACATCGACATCCTGATGGGGGTGGCCATCCTGGTCGAGCGGCACCTGGCGAGAAGCGACATCTACGACCCGGTGGCGGTAGTGAGGGAGTTCGCCTCCACCATCCGCCGGGAGATGGACTTCGCCCGCGAGGGGCATGCCATCGAGAAGATCCGCGATAACTTCCAAGGCGACCCGACCCTCTACTTCCCGGCCGTCTACTGGGAGGCGACCGCCAAGGGGGTCCTGACCATCGAGTACGTGGAAGGGATCAAGGTGAGCGACCACGCCGCCATCGATGCCGCCGGCCTCAACCGCCGCGAGATCGCCCACCGCGGCGCGGTAGTCTTCCTGAAGATGGTGCTCGAGCACGGCTTTTTCCACGGCGACCCCCACCCCGGCAACGTCCTCATCCTCCCGGGCAACGTGATCTGCCTCCTCGATTTCGGCATGGTGGGAAGGCTCGATCCCGGCATCAAGCGCTACCTGACCAACGTCCTCTCGGCGGTGACCAGGCGGGACGTGGACGAACTGGTGGAAACCATCACCTCCCAGGTGGAGGTCGGCGAGAACCTCAACGTCCCGGCTCTCAAGAAGGGGCTTTTGGAGTTCATCGACGGCTACTTCGAGATCCCGTTGAAGGATATCGAGGTAGGCCGCATGCTCCTCGAATTCATCGACCTGGTCTCCACCCACCGGATCCAGATCCCTCCCGACCTGACCTTCCTGGTCAAGGTGCTGGTGGTGGTCGAGGGGATGGGGAGGGAGCTCGATCCGCAGTTCGACATGGTCGGCCACCTGCGCCCCTTCCTCGAGCAGGCCTTCAGGGAGCAGCACTCGCCGTGGAACCTCATGCACGAGATGGAACAGGGCATGCAGGCGTATCTGGCGCTCTTTCGCAACTTCCCGCGCGAGTTGAAGGAGATCCTCAACAAGATCAACCGGAACAAGTTCAGGATCGACCTGGAACACCGGGGGCTCGACCGCTTCAGCCGGGAGCTCGACCGCTCCGCCAACCGCCTCTCCTTAAGCCTCATCATCGCGGCGCTCATCATCGGCTCCTCGATCGTCATGCAGACCAACCGCGGGCCGCTTTTGATGGGGATGCCCGCCTTCGCCTTCCTCGGCTTTCTCTGCGCGGGGATCGTCGGCTTCTGGTGGATGATCGCCATCCTGCGCTCCGGCCGCCTCTGACTGTTGCACAAATGCAACACTCAACCGTTGCTTTTGCACCACACGACACACCTCCCCGCCCCCTTGCGGCCACCTCCCCCCATGGGCCGCAACCGGCAAATCCTTTAATAATAACGACTTCCTTCCCAGACCAGACGGCGACCACATTTGGCCCGCTCCTTGCTAAATAGTCCGCATACTGATTATTTATTCCGGCCGGGAGCACGCCATGATATTCCAGAACACGTTGGGCAACAAAGTAACCTTCAGCGGCATCGGCCTTCATACCGGAAAGACCATCACCCTGACCCTGCGTCCGGCCGAGGCCGGCACCGGGATCGTCTTCCACCGGGTGGACATCTCTCCGGCGGTCTCGATCGAGGCCAAGGCGGCCAACGTGGTTGCCACCCGGCTCTCCACCACCATCGGGCACGACGGGGCCACCGTTTCCACCATCGAGCACCTGATGGCGGCCCTCTACGGCTGCGGGATCGACAACGCCCACATCGACATCGACGGGCCGGAAGTCCCCATCATGGATGGCAGCGCGGCACCGTTCGTGGAGAACATCGTCAAGGCTGGCTCCAAGGCCTGCGGCAAGGCCCCGCGGAAATACCTGGTGGTCAAGAAGCCGGTGACCGTCATCGAGGGGGACAAGCGGATCTCCATCATCCCCTCGCGCCACTACAAGATCTCCTTCGACATGGAGTTCGCCCACCCGGCGGTGCGCAGCCAGTTCCGCTCCATGGTCTTCAGCAACGACTGCTTCTCCCGTGAATTCGCCGCCGCCAGGACCTTCGGGTTCCTCGCCGAGGTTGAGATGATGAAGTCCCACGGCCTGGCCCTGGGGGGATCGCTCGAGAACGCCGTCGTCATCGGCGACGAAGGGATCCTCAACGAGGAAGGGCTCCGCTACCCGGACGAGTTCGTCCGCCACAAGATCCTCGACTCGGTGGGCGACCTGGCGCTGGCCGGCTACCGGCTGTTCGGGCACGTGAAGTCGGTCAAATCCGGCCACGACCTCAACCACAAGCTGGTCACCGAGCTCCTCAAGCGCACCGACGCCTACGCGATCGTGGAGCTTGCCCCCGAGGGTGTCCTCCCGATCAACATCGCCGCCCCGGAGTTCACCTACCAGGCCGCCTGATCCTGGTCCGTCACCAGAGCCGCACCGAGGCAGTCCCGCAAAGGGGCTGCCTTTTTTGCTGATTTCCGTCTGCATCTGCCCGTCCCCTATTGAGTAGCGGACGGTTTTCGTATAGAGTGGCACGATGCCGAAATCCCCAGAAAATCCGAGCAAAAAGGACCCGTCCGGGCCGGACCTCCCCCCGGGGGAGATCAGGAAGCGGAAGCGGGAGGCGGTCTTCATCTGCCTCTCCATTTTGAGCATCCTCCTTTTGACCGTGTTCGAGATCCACCTGTCGCGCCTTTCTTCCGAGGTGCCGATGGGGAGCAACATCGTCATCTTCGGGATCATCAACGTCATCATTCTCCTGATCATCCTGCTCATCTATCTCGTCTTCCGCAACATCACCAAGCTGGCCTTCGAGAGGCGCAAGAACGCCCCGGGGGCGAAACTCCGCACCAAGCTGGTGCTCGCCTTCGTGACCCTTTCGCTGGTCCCCACCATGCTGCTCTTCTTCGTCTCCGCCGGCTTCATCACCAACACCATCCAGAACTGGTTCAACAAGCAGGTGGAGAGCTCCCTCAACGAGTCGATGGAGGTCGCCCAGACCTACTACAAGAGCTCGGCCGCCAACGCGCTCTACTACGGACAGCAGATCGCCGAGATCGTCAAGGAACGGGAGCTTCTCAACGAGGACAACCTCCCCAAGCTGAAGAACCTGGTCCGGCAAAAGCAGAAGGAATACAACCTGGGCGTCGTGGAGGTCTTCTCCTCCCAGCGCGAGGAGCTGATCCGGGCCGCCAACCCGAAGGTGCCGCTGGGTGAATTCACCAACCCATCCTCCGACGACATCAAGGTGGGGCTCGCCGGCGACGAGCTGACCAGGATCAGCGCGGCGGGCAAGGCGGACCTGATCCGCGGCATCGTCCCGGTCCGCTCCAACTGGAATAACAAGGACGTGGTCGGGGTCATCGTCGTCAACTACTACGTCCCCTACTCGCTGGTGGCCAAGATGCGGGAGATCTCCGCCTCCTACCACGAGTTCCGCCAGCTGAAGATCATGAAGAACCCGATCGCCACCGGGTACATCCTCACCCTCTTCCTGATCACCATGGTGATCGTCTTCCTGGCGGTATGGTTCGGGGTCTACCTCGCGAGAAGCCTCACCGACCCGATCCGGCAGCTCGCCGAGGCGACCCGGCAGGTGGCCGAGGGGAACCTCGACGTGCACCTCGGGGAGACCGGACACGACGAGATCGGGATGCTCATCTCCTCCTTCAACCGGATGACCCAGGACCTGCGCGAGAACCAGGCGGCCCTGCAACGGACCAACGAGGAGCTCCAAAAGTCCAACCTCGAGCTGGAGCAGCGCCGCCGCTACATGGAGACCGTGCTCGCCAACGTCAACGCGGGGATCATCTCGGTCGACAAGGACGGCCTCCTCACCACGGTCAACAAGTCGGCCGAGAAGCTATTGGCCATCAACCTCGACAAGGTGGGGGGGAAGAACTTCCGCGAGGTGCTCTGCGTCGAGCACCTGGACATCGTGAAGGGTCTTTTGCGCGACATGGTCCTCGCCAAGCAGGATGCGATCACGCGCCAGATCACCATCACCGTACGCGGCCAGGAGGTGACGCTCCTCTCCAACCTGACCGTTTTGAAGGACGAGAACGACGTCTTTATGGGTATGGTCGTGGTGCTCGACGACCTCACCAGCCTGATCAAGGCCCAGCGCATGGCGGCCTGGCGCGAGGTGGCGAGAAGGATCGCCCACGAGATCAAGAACCCGCTCACCCCGATCCAGCTCTCGGCCCAGCGGCTGAGAAAACGCTACCTGTCCCGCTTCGAGGGGGAGGAGCAGGTCTTCGACGAGTGCACCGCCATGATCATCAAGTCGGTGGACGAGCTCAAGGGGCTGGTCGACGAGTTCTCCAAGTTCGCCCGCATGCCGGCCGCGGTACCGAGGCCCAACGACTTGAACGAGCTTTTACGGGAGGCGCTCACCCTCTACGTCGAGGCGCACCGCCACATCCGCTTCACCTTGAAGGCCGACCCCGGCCTCCCGAAGATCATGCTCGACCGCGACCAGATCAAGCGGGTGCTGATCAACCTTTTGGACAACGCGGTGGCCGCCATCGAGGGAGAGGGGGAGGTCGAGATCTCGAGCGCCTTCGATCCGGTCCTGAAGATGGCCACCTTTACCGTATCCGACACCGGTCACGGCATCTCCGCCGAGGACCGCCCGCGGCTCTTCGAGCCGTACTTCTCCCGCAAGAAGAGCGGGACCGGCCTTGGGCTCGCCATCGTCAACACCATCATCACCGACCACCACGGCTTCATCAGGGCCAAGGAAAACCTCCCCAAGGGGAGCCGGTTCATCATCGAGCTCCCCGCGGACGCCGCATAAGAGAATTTCTACCGTCTACCGCAGGCCGCGTTGAACGGCCTCATCGTGAAACGCGGCGATCACCGTGACCGCAAAATACCGTCGCGTATCGTACCTCGACGCGGCCTACATCTAATAACGACAGACAATGAACAAACCGACCCGACCGAAAAGACCGTGGCTTTTGCCCCTCATCCTGGCGATCATCTCCATCGTGGTGGTGGGGGCCAGCCTCTCGCTCCGCTATCTCGACCTCGACACCTACAAGGCGCAGATCGTCTCCCAAGTGAAGAGCGCCCTCAAGCGCGACCTAAGCTATCAATCCGGCGACTTCTCCCTCCGTTACGGCCCCTCCTTCACCTTCTGGGGGGTGACCATCAAGGAGAAGGACGGGGTCACCGACTTCATCAAGACCGACCGGCTGATCCTGCGGTTCGCCATCCTCCCGCTTCTGCACGGCAAGATCGCCCTCTCCCGGATGCGGCTCGACCAGCCGGACATAAAGCTCAGCCGCGACGCCAGCGGGACCTTCAACATCAGCGACCTCCTGAACCGCCCGGAGGGGGGTACTGCCCCCGGCATCGGCGGCATCGAGGTGAAGCAGGGGAGGATCACCTTCACCGATGCGGCGGCGGGTCCCCAGCCGCTGGTCACCACCCTTACCGATACCGCCCTCTACCTGAGCCGGCTCACCCGCGGGAAATCCTGCGACGTCGAGCTCTCCGGCTCGCTCGTCACCGGCTCCCGCCGGGTCCCCATCTTCGTAGGCGGGGACGTGGTGCTTCCGCACCAGAACGAATCCTGGAAAAACTGCCAGATCAACGTGCGGGTCAAGACGGGGGGGATCGACACCGCCCACTTCTGGCCTTACTACGGCCGCTTCCTCCCCTTCAAGAGCCTCGGGGGAACGGTGGCACTGCAGGGTAGCTTCAAGGGGCGCCCCACCGCCTTTCACTCCAAGCCCGAATTCACCATCGCCGGACTGCAGATGGATTATCCCCAGGTGTTCCATGCCCATCTGAGTCCCCGCCTGGTCAAGGGCTCCTGCGACCTCGAGCTCAAGGACCAGCACCTCAACATCGACGCCATCAAGCTCGACGTCGACGGCGGGCTCAAGGTACAGGGGAGCTGCCGCCTCTCGGACCTCAACTCGAAGGACCTGCGGATCACCGCCAAGGCGACCACCAGCAGGTTCAACCTGGCCGACTACCGCCAGTTCATCCCCTACGGAATCATCGTCAAGGACACCGCCGACTTCATCGAGAGGAAGATCCTGGGGGGGCGCTACAAGCTCGAAGAGGGAAGACTGGACGGCAGGGTGAGCCAGATCCTCCACATGGAGAAAGGGCAGAATTACAACATCCTCTACGTCAGGGCCCACGTCGACGACGGGGTGGTTGCCTACGGCGGAGGCTTCCCGGTGGTGAGCGCCATTTCCGGGGAGCTCTTCATGGAAGGTAAAGACTTCATCCTGAAAGGGATGAAGGCCAAGTTCGGCACCTCCCCCATGACCCTCGATGGCCGGATCACCGACTACCCGCTCGATACCCCCTGCCGCTATCCCTTCACGGCCGTCGTGCAGCCGCGGCTTCCCGAAGCGGCCTGGGTGCTCGGGCATCCCCAGGGGCTCACCCTTTCCGACGGGGGGACCGTAAAGATCACGGCGGACGGCGGAACCTCCGCGTACCGCATGAACTGCGAAGCCGATCTCGGCAAGGCTGCCTATTCGCTCCCCGATCTCGTGGTGAAACCGCAGGGGCGCGCCAATACGCTGGCGCTGCAGGTGACCTTCGAGAAGGAACTTTTCCGGATCGCGGGGCTCACCTACCACCTGGCGCCCCTCACCCTCAACGCCTCCACCGTCAGCCACTACGACGGCCCGATGAGCCTCGAGCTCAAAACGAACCAGTTCCAGGTGGGGGAGGTGGCCCCGCTCCTTCCGGCCCTGGCCAAGTACCACCCGGCCGGGAAGGTGCTGGCCAACCTGCACGGCACCGGGCCGTCGCTGGCCAAGCTCAACTGGGGAGGAAGCGTCGATGTGGCAGGCGTTTCGCTTCGTCCCGGCGACAAGGTCAAGCCGTTGAGCGGCGCCACCGGGACCCTTAAATTCAGCGGCGAGACGGTGGGAACCTCGCAGCTTACCGTGCGGCTGGGAAGCTCCATCCTGAGCGGGCACGGGAGCCTCACCGGCTTCAAAAGCCCCGCCGTTTCCGCCGTCTTCTCCTCCCCATCCCTCGACCTCGCCGACGTGGGGATCCCGGCCGGGAAGCACCCGGTGCGGGCCGAGCGGGTACAGGGCACCCTCACCTACCACCGCGACCGCGACCGGCTCCAGATCTCCGCGCTCTCCGGCTACCTCGGGAAGAGCCAGCTCCACATCCGGGGAGCCATCGAGGACCTCCAGCATCCCAAGGGGGAGCTTTCGGTGAACTCCTCCCACCTGGAGGTCGAGGACCTCACCCCGGTCTTCGGCTCGGGGAGCGGCGACATGCGCCCGGCCCTGAAGATCCACCTGGCCGCCGCCGAAGGGCGCTGGAAGGAGATCCAGTTCCAGAGGCTCAAGGGGGTGGCGACCATCGAGGATAAGGTCCTCGAGCTGCAGCCGCTCGACTTCGAGACCATGGAGGGAGCGGTCAACGCCAAGGGGAGGGTCGACCTCGGCCCCGGGCCGACCCGCTACCAGCTGACCTGCTCCATGGAGAAGGTCTCCGCCGACCAGCTTTTGCGCGCGATGGGGGTCAAAAAGCAGGAGCTGACCGGGACCGTCTCGGCCAAAGGGGAATTGACCGCGCGGGGAGACAGCTCCCTCGAGCTGAGGAAGACGGTCTCCGGCAGCGTTAAGCTCCGGGCCGAGAAGGGAACCCTGAAGCGGTTCGCCACCCTTTCCAAGATATTCTCCATCCTGAACGTCTCGCAGCTCTTCAGAGGGAAACTCCCGGACATGGTCTCGGGGGGAATGCCCTACAACAAGATCACCGGCGACTTCAGCATCAAGGACGGCGTGGCCACCACCCAGAACCTCTTCATGGACAGCAACGCGATCAACCTTTCGGCGGTGGGGAGACTCGACCTGGGAAGGGATGAGATCGACATGAACATCGGCGTCCAGCCGCTGCAGACGGTGGACAAGGTGGTAAGCAGGATCCCGATCGTCGGGTGGATACTCACCGGGAAGGATCATTCCCTCATAACCACCTACTTCGAGGCAAAAGGGAAGATCGAGGATCCTCAGGTCAAGGCGGTTCCGGTAAAATCACTGGCAAAAGGGGTGATCAACATATTCAAGCGGGTGTTTGAGCTGCCCGCCCGGCTCATAACCGATACGGGAGAAGTCATCATCGGTAAGTAGCCGTGACAGAGAGAGACCCGGCGGGATCGGGGATATCCCTGTAAAATTTTTCTATTGTCAATGGGCACAAACAGTGCTATTTTCACCAACGCCCAAGCTTAATAACATCCAACCTGGAGGAAACTGTGAAGAACACTTTGGTAGTCATGTTGGCAATCGTTGCCATAGCCGCTGCCGGCTGCAAAAAAAGCGAAGAGGCCCCGAAAGCTGCGGCTCCTGAAGCAGCTGCTCCCGCAGGGCAGGCTGCAGCTCCGGGCGCTAACCCGCACGCTGGTCTGAAGCCGCAGGAAGTCAAGCCGGGAACCGGACACAAAGGGAAGGTCCTCGAGACCATGGACTCCGGCGGGTACACCTACGTCCTCGTTGACGAGGGTGGCCAGAAGGTCTGGGTTGCCGCTATGCAGACCCCGGTGAAAGTGGGCGACACCGTTGAATTCCCCGACTCCCCGCCGATGATCAACTTCCAGAGCAAGACTCTGAAGCGCACCTTCGACAAGATCATCTTCGCTCCGGGCCTGGCCGTCAACAAGTAAGCCAACGCCAAAGCTGAAAACATAAAGGGGTGGAACCACTGGTTCCACCCCTTTTGTTTTTTCGTGTTAGCCGACTTTCGTCTCCTACCGGCACGCCTCCATCCCTTCCAGGGCCACCGTGTGCTGGGGATCGAGCTTGAGCGCCTCCTTGAAGTGCTTCTCCGCCCCCCGCCGGTCCCCTCCCTCCAGGGCCAGCTCCCCGAGCGAGAGGAAGGCCGGGAGATGGCGCGGCACCAGCTTCGCCACCTTGCGGTAGCACTCCGACGCCTTGGCGAGATCCCCCGTGCGCGCCAGCAGCCCGCCAAGGAGGAGGTGCCCCCAGGGGTTCTCCGGCTCTCTGCGGGCGATGGAGCGGTAGACGGCTGCCGCCTCGTCCCAGGCCCCCTCCCCTTCCAGCGACTCCCCGCAGAGCATCTCGGTCACCAGCGACCACCCGAGAAGCTTCCGCTGCCGTTCGAAGTCCTCCAGTGTGTAGGCGCCGCGGGCCCCCACCCGTTCGAGTGTCTTCAAAAGCCGCGTCCGGCTCTTCTCGACGAACGGGTCGCGGCGGACCAGGAATCCCTCTCCCGACGGCCGCTCGAAGAGGTCGGCCGGTACCGTCCCTTCCCGGACCGCGCCGTCGAAGAGCCGGGTCCCCGGATAGTAGACCAGCGGCGAGACCTGCCCGTCGTGCGGTTTGATGGTCTCGATGAGGCGCAGGCTCTCCTTGAGGTGCCCCTCGTTCTCTCCGGGGATGCCGGTAATGAGATAGACCGAGAGGTTGATCCCCACCTTGCGGACCGCCTCGGCGGCAGTTTCGACCTCGTGGGGACGGATCCGCTTCCCGAGCGCCTTCAGCATCTCGGGTGCCCCGGACTCGACCCCGAACTGGATGCACTCGCAGCCGGCCAGTTTCATGGCCCGCAGCATCTCCTCGTCCACGGCGTTGACCCGCGACTGGCAGTTCCAGAGGACCGGCAACCGTTCCTCGCGGATCAGCCGGCAGATCTCGAGCACCCGCTTGCGGTCGGAGGTGAAGGTATCGTCCCGGAACGAGAAATAGAGAAGGCCGTAGCGCTCGATCAGCATCTTGAGCTCGGCGACCACCGAGGCCGGGGAGCGGAAGCGGACGCCGCGCCCCCAGAAAAGGGGAGAGGAACAGAAGAGGCAGCTGGCCGGGCATCCCCGCGAGGTGATGACGAACTCCAACTGGCGCCGGTAATCGACTCCGAAGCTCTCCCCGGTGCTCTCCCCCGCCAGGGGAAGGAGGTCCAGTTCGGCCACCGGGGCGCGGTGGGGAGTGGCGGCCGGGGTGCCGTCCACCCGGCAGGCGAGTCCCGCCACCTCGGCGAGCGTGCCGCCGGCGGAAAGACGGCCGAGGAGCTCCACCAGGGTCTCCTCTCCCTCGCCGATGGCTACCGCGTCGATCTCGGGATGACGGGCCAGGAGGTCAGGCCAGGCATGGGTCGCGTGCGGGCCTCCCAAGACCACCACGGTGGCCGGGTTCAGCTCCTTGGCGATCCTCGCGATGGCCAGGGTCTCCACGCGATTGTGGGTGAACTGGGAGAGCCCCACGAGCTCAGGGCGCAGGCGCTGGAGGAGGCTCTTCACCTCACGCCTGGGGACGCCGGAGAGGTTGGCCAGGGTGGAGCGGTGCCCGGCCTTCCTGGCGGCGGCGTCCAGGGTCAAAAGCCCGGCCGGGAGCAGGGAGGTGAAGGGGTCGTCGGCCCCCTCGGGATGTGACTGGTAGGCAAGGAGGATGTTCATCTGCACCCATAAAAAAATCCGGCCCAAGGGGCCGGATTCGTGAAAGTTCGCTGGAAAGGGGTCCCGGAGCTACTGGCTCGCCAGGCCGAGGGTGTCGTTTTGCTGGGCCTCGTCGGCGCTTTCCTCCTCAACACCCAGCATCAGGTCGTCGAGCTTGAAGATGTCGGGATTAACCTTGGTGATCCGCTTGGCCCCAAGGTAACGGGAGCGGTAGTAGGGGGTGTTCATCGGGGAAATCACCACGCGGCGGTCGCGGGAGGAGGCGTGGATCATCTTGTTGTTGCCGAGGTAGATGCCGACGTGGGAGGCATAGGAGGCGTAGGTGCTGAAGAAGATCAGGTCCCCTTTCTGCAGGTCGCCCGGGGCTACCGCGCTCCCCACCTCGAACTGCTCGCGCGCGGTGCGCGGGAGGGAGACTTCCAGCTCGCGGAAGACCTTCTGCACGAACCCGGAGCAGTCGATCCCGCTCACCCGGGAGGTGCCGCCGAAACGGTAGCGGGTACCCAGGAAGCCGTAGGCCGATTTCTTGAGCTCGCTCACGCCGTCGACCTTGAGCTCGGCGCTCTTCTTCAGGTCGACCGGGCTGTCGGTCCCCAGGTCTTCGGCCAGCTCCTGGAGGCTCTGCTCGTAATCCTTCTCGCTGAAAAGGTCGCTATGGCGAAGCAAAAGCTTCTTGGCAACCTTCGGACGGGACTCCTCGACCGGAGCCGCTTCCCTGAGCGCCAGCACCCTCCCCGCTCTAACCTTCTTGCCGGTGATACCATTCAACCGCTTGAGCTCTGCCACGGAAACGCCGGTCTTCTTGGCGATGCGGGCAAGCGTCTCGGTCCGTTTTACCTTGTAGCTGGAGGATCCCGCGGAGGAAGACGCCGAGGCGACGGTCCTGGGAGGGATGACCAAAACGGAACGGGGCTTGAGCTTGTTGCCGACCAGGTTGTTGGCGGCTTTGAGTTCTTCGACGGTTACGTGGTACTTCTTGGCGAGGCTATGTACGGTTTCGTTCTTTTTAACGCGGTGAGTCTTGGCGGCGAGGGCCAGCGAAGGGAAGGAAAGGATAAGCAGGCATATGGCTAGGAGCTTAAGTCGATATGTCATGAACCCTCCTTCGTTCTAGAAAAAAAGTGCTGCGCGTCGATAATTATAACAAAAAACCTCCGCTGTCAAGTTTAATGATACAGAGAGATATTCCGGGGCGCCGAGCAACAATGATTTGCGGAGGTTATCGCCCCTTCACCAGGTCCTTCTTCGTTTTACGTTCTGCTGTTATGCGTACCGTGGAGCGTTCCATGGAGGTGACCGCCACCCCGGTCGGAAGCCTGACATCTTCCTTGCGGATGGGGACCGAATTCACCCCCTCCTTCAACTTGGAAAGGTCGAGATCGACCACCACGTCGAGGTCGCGGGGAGAGGCGATCAGGGTGGAGAAGGTCTTCAGCTGGATGGAGACCTCCTCGGGAAGCTCGCGGCTCTTCAGCATGAGGCTGTCCGGGAGGTTGTGGAAGCGGAGCGGGGCGGAGACGGTGACGATCTCGCCATGCCGGAAGGTGATCAGGAGCCAGCTGGCGAGCACCAGCACGAAGACCGCGGTCTTGGGCCAGAGGTTCGAGAAGAGCAGGCGGCGCAGCCCGCCCCCCTGCGCCTGGGCGGAGAGCGGCACCAGGAGGGAGGTGAGCTTGTCGTGGAGCTCGGCCTGGGAGCGGATGATCTCCAGGGCCCCTCCCTGGGCGAGCGAAACCTCACCGCGCTCCTCCGACACGATGACCACCGCGGCGTCGGAACGCTCCGACAGCCCGAGCCCCGCGCGGTGACGGGTCCCGAGCTGTTGGGGAACGTCGGCGCTGACCGAGAGCGGGAGGTGGCAGGAGGCAAGGGCGAGACGTCCGGCCTTGATGAGCACCGCCCCGTCGTGCAGCGGCGAGGTGGTGACGAAGATGCTCCGGAGCAGCTCCCCGGAGACCAGCGAGTCGAGCGGCACCCCGTGCAGGACGAAGTCGTCGAGGATCTCCTCGCGCTGGAAGACGACCAGGGCGCCGACCCGCCGGGAGGCGAGGTCGAAGATGGCCGACGAGAAGTCGAGCAGGTCCACCCGCACCACCTGCTGCTGCCGGTCGAAGACCTTGCGCAGAAGGCTCAGCCGGTAGAGGGCCTGCCTGATCTCCGACTGGAAGACGACCACCAAGAGGACCAGCAGCACGGTGCCGACCTCCTGCAGGATCCAGCTGGTCATGTAGAGACCGAGGCTCTTGGTCACCACGAAGATCCCCCCCAGGAAGAACAGCCCCAACAGGACCTGGAGCGCCCTGGTGTTCTTGAACCAGCTGTAGAGCTGGTACACCAGGAAGGTCATGATGAGGATGTCGGCAATGTCTTGGGGCCGGAAGTACGGGAACACGATACTCTCCTTACAGGATGGGGGCACTCACGGAGGGGACGAAGCGGGACACAGCACACTGCCTCGCCCCTTTTTACTGGCAAGCCGTAGCGCTTTATGCTAATAAATAGCCCTTCGACTGCTTGATAGCAGAGCGAAAAACCTAGGATTTATAGCATTTCGAGGATTAAAAAGGTAGGAAAATATGTACGCATTGTCGGAAAAAGGTGAACGTATACGCGCCATGTTCGGGAGCATTGCCCCCCGCTACGATTTCCTGAACAGGCTCCTGTCGCTGGGGATCGACCGCCGCTGGCGCCGCTTCGCGGTCGGCAAGATCGGGGTCTCCGGCTCCGGCAAGGTACTCGACGTCGCCACCGGCACCGGCGACGTGGCCCTCGAGATAGCATCCCAGACCGCCCCCTCGCTCGAGATCGTCGGCATCGACTTCTGCAAGGAGATGGTCGACCTCGGGAAGGTGAAGGTGGCAGGTTCGCGCTTCGCCGGAAGGATCTCGCTCCAGGTCGCCCCCTGCGAGGATATCCCCTTCCCGGACCAGACCTTCGATGCCGCCACCATCTCGTTCGGCATCAGGAACGTGGTGGACCGGCCCGCCGGGCTCGCCGAGATGCACCGGGTGCTCAAAGGGGGAGGAAGGGTGGTGATCCTGGAGTTCTCCACCCCGACCCTGCCGGTCTTCAAGCAGCTCTACCACTTCTACTTCCTGAAGGTCCTCCCGAAGATCGGGGGGATGTTCTCGCGGATGAGCGCCTACCAGTACCTCCCCGACTCCGTGCTGGAGTTCCCTTCCCGGGACGAGTTCAAGGGGATGATGAGCCAGGTGGGATTCCAAAACGTCCAGCACTTCGACCTGACCGGCGGCATCGCCACCGTCTACCTGGGAGTAAAGAAAGCCTCCTGACCCGACACCCACCCTGACGGCAGGTCCCAGCATCCCCTCCCCTTCAAGGGGAGGGACAGGGTGAGGATGGGGTCACCCTTTAGAGCCTCTTCCGGAAGATGACCCGTGCCACCGGCGTCTCCTGGAGAGGCTCTTCTTCTATAGCCAGGATCTCCCCACCCTGCTGCGCAAAGAGCGCCTTTAGCTCCCCCGGCAGGAGCAGAAAGCTCCGGTTGTGCATCCCCTGGAGCGAGGGGGTGTCCAGGATGGTCTCCATGACGATGACGCCCCCCGGGTTGAGCGCCTCCACCATGTCCGGTATCAACGGGCGCAGCAGGAAGTTGAAATCGACGATGAGGTCGAAGGAACCCGCCAGCCGGTACTCTTCCAGGTCCGCCCGCCGGAAATCGACCTTGACCCCGGCCTCCTCCGCCCTCGCCTCCCCCTTCTCGAGCCCCTTTTCCGCTATATCCACCGCCACCACCTGAAAGCCCCGCCTGGCGAGGTAGATGGCGTTTCGCCCCTCCCCGCAGGCGAGATCGAGCGCCCGCCTCCCCGGCAAAAGCGGGAGCACCCCGTCGAGGCTCTCCGCCAGGAATGGGGATGGGGTGAGCGAAAAATAGTACCCCTCCTCCAGGTAGCGCCGGTTCCATTTCTCGCGGTCGTTCTCCAAACTCTCCCTCCCCCTTTTCCGCGGCCGCAGCGCCGCGACGTTTTCTGTCGTGCCCCCGTGGTGTACTGTCACCATCAAGGAGGTGTGACATGATCTATCTTACCAACGACGCCCTCGACCAAGCGGTCTACTTCGAACTGCGGGGAAAGCAGCCCCACCGCAGGGGGAACATCGTGGAACAGGTCTACTTCGGACTGCTCGGCAACGGCGTGCACGAGGTACCGGTCACCATGACCAGGAGCCGGGGTAGTTTCGAAGTCGCCTTCGGGAAGAGCGAGCTCTTCTCGCTGGTGGAAGAGGATACCGTCCGCCGGATGCTCGGCGAGGCGATAACGAGAAAGCCCCTTCACTGACGCGCTCTTCTCCCATTTTTTCGGCGCCGATTGTTATAGCAGAAGGTGCCGAACCTTGGTATAAGTATCCATCATAAATTTCATGAGGGAGAGGGCATTGCGCGGCCAGGCGAGGGCCGGGAACGCGAAATGCGCCGCCAGGGGGGAGATGGGTGCAGACGCTGGACCGATTTTTGAAAACCCGTTGGGACGCCTTTCCGGAGAGGGTCGCCTTGCGCCAGAAGATCTCCGGCTCTTGGCGGGAGGTAACCTACGCCGAGGTTTGGGAAGCCTCCGGAGCCATCGCATCCGGACTTTTGGAGCGGGGGTTGCGCCCCGGGGAACACGCTGCCTTGCTGGGCCCCTCCTCCATCCGCTGGGTCGAGTGCTATCTCGGCATCCTGCGCGCGGGGGGGGTGGTGGTCCCCATCGACAAGGAGCTCAAAAGCGCTGAACTGCGCCACATTCTGGCCGACTGCCAGGCCCGCTTCGTCTTCACGGAGCAGGCCTTCCAGGAGCCGCTGCTCGAGGCGCTCCCCTCCCTCCCCCATCTCGAGCAGATCGTGCTGATGCATCGCGGCACCGCCCATCCGGACGACCCGGCCACTTCCCGCGCGCTGGCAGCGCTTCTGGCCGAATGGCAGCAGCTGGTCAAGACCCAGGAGATCCCTCCCGAGGCGGTGACCCGCATGGAGATCCTGGCCCGCCAGCTCCACCGTCTGCTGACCACCGAGTACCTGCGGGGAAGACCGGCCCCCGGGCAGCCGCCAGCTGCCGCCAGCACATCTGGAAAGGGGGAAACCGCTTCCCAGGAACGGGTTACCACCCTGGGTTCGCTGGTCCGCCACACCCTTCCCCCCGCCTCTCCGCGCGAGCCGGGCGACATCGCCATCGTCCTCTACACCTCGGGGACCACCGGCCGCTCCAAGGGGGCCATGCTCTCCCACGCCAATATCGTCTCCAACCTGACCGGGGCGGCCGCCCACTTCCAGCTCGACGAAACGATCCACACCCTCTCCTTTCTCCCGATCAACCATGTCTTCGAGCAGGTGGCCGGCGTGCTTCTCCCGCTCTCCCTGGGAGGAAAGGTGTCGTTCGCGGAGTCGCTCAAGAAACTGGGGGAGAACCTGGCCGAGGTGAGGCCGACCTTCCTCCTCGGGGTGCCCGCGGTCTACAAGATGCTCCTCGACCGGATCATGAAGAAGATCGCCGCGCGGAAGACCTCCCGTGCCCTCTACGCCCTGCCGCTGACCCGCCGGGTGATCGCCGCCAAGGTGAGAAAATCGTTCGGGGCCGGGACCGTCTTCATAAGCGGGGGCGCCGCCCTCGATCCCGCCATCGCCAAGGGGCTCCTCTCCTTCGGGATTCCCGTCTTCCAGGGGTACGGCATCACCGAGACCTCGCCGGTCATCTCGGCCGAAAGCCCGGGAGGCAGGAGGCTCGGGAGCGTCGGCACCCTCTTCCCCGGCGTCGAGGTCCGCATCGACCGTCCCAACGAGGAAGGTGTCGGCGAGATCGTCGTCAAAGGCCCCAACATCATGCAGGGATACTTCCAGAACCCGGAGGCCACCTCCGAGGTGCTCGAGAACGGATGGTACCGTACCGGCGACCTCGGCCGGGTCGATCCCGACGGCTACCTCTACATCTGCGGGCGCGCCAAAAACCTGATCGTCACCCCCAACGGAAAGAACGTCTATCCCGAAGAGGTGGAGAACGAGCTCCTCAAGAGCCGTTTCATCGCCGAGGCGATGGTGTACGGCCACCACGTCGACCCGACCCACGAAGAGGTGCACGCCATCATCCATCCCAACCAGGAGGAGCTCGACAACTACGCCCTGGAGCAGGGGATGGGACGGATGACGGTAGCCGACGTGGAGCGGATCATCCGGGAGGAAGTGCTGAAGGCCGGGAAGAACCTGGCCGACTACAAACGGGTCAAGCGCTTCACCCTCCGCGAGGACGAATTCCCCAAGACCACCACCAGAAAGATCAAGCGCTTTGCCGTCGAAGCGAGCGTCTCCGCCCACGAGTAAGGACGCTCACGTCCGCCCCGCGCTCTCCCGTTTTCCCGTAATTCCGTTTCCCCCACATCCACCCTCACCCTGTCCCTCCCCTTCCCACTCTCCCTCCCCTTCATGGGGAGGGCAGGGGTGAGGATGGGGTATTGACTCAGCGTCGCAATGCACTGGGAGGAAGGGGCGTGCTCGGCTGCGCTGGCCGGGACAGGCGGCGTAGCAAGGCCGGCAGTTACCGTGGCACGATCGTTTGCAGATGAGGCGGCATTACGCCATCAGTGGGAAAGGATGGTTTGGAGGCTTTGGCGGGCGGGAAGGTAACCGGGGTCGAGCTTGAGCGCCTTGGTGTAGCTTTCGACGGCGGCCGCCCGGTTGCCGCGGGCGAGTTGGAGGTCGCCCAGGTTGCCGTAGCATTCGACGTACCCCGGGTCGAGGACGATGGCCTTCCCATAGTGATAGATCGCCTGGCCGCTGTCCCCTTTCATCTCGAAGGCGACCGCCAGATTATGGTGAGCCACGGCGGAACGGGGATCGCGTTCGAGGGCGGCGTCCAGCTGGGCTATCGCCTCATCGACGAGACCGCTGCCGGCGAGGTCGCTGGCCAAGCTCAGCCGGGCCTTGGTGTACTCGGGGTGAGCAGCCAGGAGCGAACGCAGTTCGGCCATCGCCTCCCCTTTCCTCCCCATTTGCTCCAGAGCGGTTGCCGCCCCAAAACGCGCTTCGAGGTAGTCGGGATTGAGCTGGGCCGCCTCACGGAAGGCCGCCAGGGCGGCTTGACAGTTTCCGGCCTCTTGCCGGGAGATCCCAAGCATGGTGTACGCCAGATAGTTTCGGTTATCCACCCTGACAGCCTCGGAGAAGAGTGTCCCGGCGTCTCGAAACTGCGCGGCCCGCATGAAGGAGAGGGCAGCCAGGACAGCGACCGCGCATCCGAAGAGTAGCCCGCCATTTTTCCGCGACAGGCGCAGCTTTCCCCGAAGGTCCCCCGCAAGCCAGACCACCATCACGAAAAGCCCGATGTGCGGCGTGTAGCTGTAGCGGTCCGCCATCGCCTGCCCCCCCACCTGCACCAGTCCGATGACGGGAACGAGGGTGCCGACGAACCAGAACCAGCCGAAGGGAAGATAGGGAGCGCGGCGGGCGAACACCACCACCGCCACGGTAACGAGGGCCAGCACCATGCCTGCCGCCGCGTACCGCCACGGCTCCATCCCCGACAGGGAAAGGGGGTAAAAAATGGTGAGCTTGACCGGCCAGAAGGTCTTCTCGAGGTAGCGAAGGTAGGAAACAACTGCATTGCCGAGCCGCACGGAGACCGGAAGCTTCTCAAGCGACATCATGGCGGCCTCCCTTTGGGCCGCCAGGGTGAGAGCCGACGAGGCTGCGGAGAGGATGATAAAGGGGACCTTCTCCCAAAGTGCCCGGGCTAACGATACCTCCGGCAGCTCCTTCGGTTGGCCCGGTTTCCCCGCAAAGGGGCGGATTCTCCTTAACGGCCAGCAGTCGAACAGCATCATCAGAAACGGGAGGGTGACCAGCATCGGCTTGGCCATCAGCCCTAGGGCAAAACAGCAAAGGGTCGCCAGGTACCGGTGGAGAACGGGGCGGGCCGCGTACCCGCGGTAGGCCAGCAGGGTGAGTACCAGAAAAAAGGCGCTCAGGACATCCTTTCTCTCGGCCACCCAGGCCACCGATTCGACGTGCATCGGATGGACGGCGAAGAGCGCGGCGACGGCGGCGCTACGAAAGAGTGCGCCGGTTGAGCGCTCCAAGAGGCGGAACAAGAGTACGGTGGAGAGTGTGTGCAAGAGGAGGTTGTGAAGGTGGGGCCAGCCGGCCGAAGGCCCGGCCAGTTGACCATCCGCCATGTGGGAGAGCCAGGTCAGCGGGTGCCAGTTCGAGGCATAGAAGGAGGTGAAGGCCCAGCTGACGTTGCGCAGGGTCAACCCGGACAAGACGTGCGGATTGTTCCGGACGTAATCGTTGTCGTCGAGAATGATAAAGCCGTGAGAAGCGGTCTGAACGAAAATGAGGAGGTTCAGCAGTACCAGCGACACCACGACGAAGAGGTAGGTGCCCCTGGAAATACTGCCGTCTCTGTCGATCCTGTCGATCATCCCCGCATCCCCCCGAAGAAAATACCTATCTATACCAATCCCGTCGCCAAGGCAACCGAATCGGCATCCTGCCGGGTGTTCCCGGGCCTAAAAAAACCCCGCCTCTTTCGAGGCGGGGCTAGGTACTGCATCACACTAGAGTGGTACTAGGTACTACGGACGCTCAACAGCGGCCCAGGAACCAGCCGGGTACTGCGGAGCCTGTGCGGTGCCGTTACCGACAACGGCGCTGCGGTTCCAGGCTTTGAGGTAGAGCATACCCTCGGTGGTGCCGGTAGCGAAGGTACCAAGGGTGCCGTCGGTGTAAGCGGTAGCACCGGCGCCGAAGTTGGTCGGATCCACGGTGCTAGCAGTGGTTGCGACCGACAGGTCGATGGTGCCGTTGTCCAGGAAGTCGATGGTGTCGTACACGAGACGACGGACGTAGCTCCTGGCGTGAACGAAGGCGGCCGGCTCCCTGGAGAGGAGGTTGATGTTGAGGCAGGCACCTTCGAGTTTGAGGGCCGAGGCGTTGCTCAAGGTGCCGCCACGGGTCCAGTCGGTAACCGACTGCTTGTTCCCCTTGGAGTCAAGCGGGAGGCTCTCGTCGTAGAAGTACGGGTACGCTGCAGAGTTGTAGCTGATGTTGTAGTTGTCTTTCAGCAGCTTGATGGCCAGGTTGAGGCTGACCTGGAAGGCATTCTGGTTCGGCTCGACGAACTTCTGGAGGAAGTTGGTGGAGTCGAGGGCAACCGGGCCGGTTGCCGAACCTTCGGAGGTGTGGCAGTTGATGCAGACCTGGTTGTAAGCGTCGGCATTGATCTCGAGCTTGTGGCCGGCGTCCGGACGGTTAGCCTGAGCGCCGCTCAGCTTGGCCCTCATGTGGCAGGTGATGCAGGGGCCGTTTTCGTCGAGGGTGCCGGCGACGATGCTGTGGTCGCCGACGATGGCCGGGGTGCCGAGGTTACGGTGGGTAGAGGAGACGCCGCCGTTCATGTCGAGCGACGAGGTCAGGGTCTTACCGTAGGTGGAGCTGCCGATGGTGGCGGAAGCCGAGGTGAAGGCGGTGAAGCCGACCTTGGCGTACATGAGGCCGGAAGCTGCCAGGTAGTGGCTGTTCTGGAAGCCGGAGTTGGACAGCGACAGACCGTTGTTGACGGCCTGGACCAGGGTGGCGCCGCCGAGGCGGCCGCTGTGGCAGCTGTTGCACATGTTGGACTCGCCGACGTCAGGGAACTTGACGGCGGTGCGGGCCTTGACGGTCAAACCGGTCACCTTGTCTACGGTGGAGATGTTGTAGAAGGTGGCCACGCCCACGCCGACGGTGGAATCCGGAGCCGGGTAGGAGGCGTAGGTCTTGCCGTTGCCGTAGGCGGCGGCGGCCAGGGAGACCACGGAGCGACGGTCGAAGCTGTTGTTGGTGTGGCAGGTGTTGCAGTTCAGCGGGGAGTTGACGACTGCGTTAGCGGCGGTGTCAACTGGGGTGATGTTGGTGAACTTGCTGTCGGCGAACTGAGCGAAGCCGTCAGCAGTGTGGCAACGCTGGCAGTCGTTCTTCGGAATCACCTGGCTGAAGTCGGTGGTAGCACCGGCGTTTCTCCAGAGGTGACCGGAACCCGGCATCCAGGCGGCGCCGGTGGTCTCGCCGTGAGCGGACTCGGCCCAAGCCTCGCGGGCGGCAGCCTGGAGGGTGGACTCGCTCGGGTTGTGGCAGGTGGTGCAGGCAGCGGAGCCTACCATGTACTGCACTTTGTAGGTGCCGGCTGCGTAGTGGTTGTTGATGTTGACGACGTACTCGCCGGCAGCCTTGACCTGGTCAGCGGTGACGCCCGGGTTGATCGGAGCGGTGGTGGAAGCGGCCACCGGAGCGACGCCGGCCAGAGCAGCGGCGGCGTTGCCGTTGTTCAGGAAGGCAGCGGTGTCGTTGACGAGCTGCTTCAGGTACTGCGGGTTGTGGGCGAAGGCCCCTTCGTCGCTGGTGCTGTAGGCAACGTTCCAGAGGAACTTGATGTTGTAGTAGGCGCCGGCCAGGTCGGCGAAGTCAGCGCTCTTGCCGGTGAAGGCGGTGTTGGCGATGAGACGCTTGCTGTTGGCCGGGCTGATGCCGTAGGAGCCGTTGCTGTAGGTGAAGACGATGATCGGGGTGCCGTACTTGTTGTTGCTGCTGGCCATGTACTGGGCCAGGGTGTAGACGGCGCCGACGAAGCGGTTTTTAGCCTCGTCCACGGCGGCGGCGTTGAAGCCGGCGGAGTGGCAGGTGGCGCAGACGGTCGGCAGGGTGCCGTCGGCTTTGGCAACTTCGAAGTTGTGCTTGCGGTAAGAAGCGCTGCCGTTGGAGCCGGTCTCGGTGTTGTTGTCCATGTGGCAGGTTACGCACGGACCGGAGGTGCCGGTGCCGGCGTAGGTCACGCCGATGGCGGCATGGCCGTTGGCTGCGGAGGTGTAGGTGCTGTACTTGTTGCCGAACTTGTAGCCCATCTTGCCGTCGAGGATGGCGGCCTGGTACACGCCGTGCGGAGCGCCCAGGGCGGAGCCACCGGTCAGGGTGAGGGTGGTGTACTGGGCGAAGGTACCCAGGGTAGCAAATACAGCACCGTTGGTGGCGCCGTTGCGGCCAGCGTGGCAGGAGATGCAGACGTTGGAGTTTTTGAAGTCGCGGTAGGTTGCCGACTTGATGATCTTGCCGCTCAGCTTGGAGGAGTAGTTGTAGTAAGCGGTGAACGGTTTGTTGTAAGCACGGATGGAAGCCGGGTTCCAGCCGTTGATGTTGCCTTCCGGCAGAGCCACTTCGGCCTCGCCGGAGATGGCGCCCTTGGTGGTCACGTGGCAGGCGCGGCAGGTGATGACCTCACCGGTGGTGTCGGCGGTGTTCTGGAAGCCCCAGGCGCGCAGATCCTGGAAGTTGGAGTTGATGAAGTTGACGAAGCCGGTGGTGGTGTGGCAGCGTACGCAGCCGTCGGAAGCGCTGTTGGACGGATTCACACTGGCGGAGGAGAAGCCGCGGTACTTGAAGTAGGAAGCGGATTTCCAGCGGCCGTACGGATCGGCGTGCATGGTCTCGGCGTACTCGCCGTTGATCTGGTTGTTGTGGCCGTGGCAGTCGGTGCAGCTGTTGTTCGGGGTCACGTAGGAAGAAGATACGTTGACGTAGACAACGCGGGTGCCGGAGTACCAGCCGATGGTGGTGGAACCGACGTTGAACTGGGTGGTTCCTTTGTAGGCAGCCTGGCTGGAGGCGGTGCTGGTGTTGGTCGCCAGCTTGTTCATGGAGTGCGGAGCCTTCATGCTGTTGTCGGCATTGAAGATGCTGTACTGGCCGACGTGGCACTTGTCGCAGGAACCCGCAGCGGTCTTGGCGTGGGTGGTTGCGTCGTAGGCCGGGAACTCAGCCTTGGTGCTGTGGGAGTCGTGGCAGTCGACGCAGGTCACCTTCATCTCGAAGTACGGATCGAGGTAGTGAGCCGACTTCTTGAAGGACTCGGTCGGAGACCCGTGGTGCGAACCGGTGTGGCAGATCATGCAGGTGTTCGCAGCGGTCGGGGTGGCCGGGTTGTGAGCGATGTCGGAGGAGTAACGGTTGAAGGTACCGGCAGCGGCCAGCTGGCCGGAGTGGCAGGTGGCGCAACCCGGCTGGTTGGTGCTGTTGAAGTGGCACTTCTGGGTGGCGCAGGTGGCCAGCTGATCCCCGGCGACGGCGCTGTCGCCGTTGTTGCGGAGGTTGGTCCAGTGCGGGCTGGTCAGGAAGCCTTCGACATTGGCGTCGGCGTGGCACTTGGAGCAGACAACGGCAGAGCCGATGGCCATGGTCTTCTTGTCGACGGTGGTGCTGGTCCAGGTACCGGGCATGGTCTCGTGGCAGCTCACGCAGTCGACGGCGTTACGCTTGTGGTTGGAGAGGTTCCACTGGGTAGCGGTCCTCTGCACGGAAGCGGAAGCGGACAGGTGGCAGGTGTTGGTGCAGCCCTGCATCTGGCCGGTGTTGTCGGTGCCGGCAGCGTAGGAGAGGTTCAGCGGGCCGGTGACGTTGGCGATGGTTACCACGACCGAACCTTTGAACGGAGCGGCGGTGTTGCCCTGGCTGTCAACCATGGAGATGGCGCCGTGGGTGGTGCCGGTCACGGTGATGCCGGTGACCATGTTGTAGGGAGCCATCGGGGCGACGATCAGTTTCACGTCGGTGCCGTAAGCGACCTTCGGGTTGACCGGGAGGATGCCGTTGGCAACCAGCGGGCTGCTGGTGTTGGTGGTCACCACGTTGATCTGCTTCTTGTAGTTGGCAGTCACGTTGAAGACCTTGCCGGTGACGGAGGGGTCAACAGTGTAGGTACCGCCGGTGGTGGCGAAGCCAGACTGCAGCACGCCGTTGACGTACAGGCTCGACACGTAGAAGCCGGTAGCCGGAGCAACGGTGACCGGGATCGCGGTGGTGTCGGAGTAGTTGTACATCTTCATGCCGTAGGTGGCGATGGAGTGGCCAGCGGCAGAGATGGTCCCGCCTGCGCTGCCGTTCTGGATCTGCAGCTGCCAGGTCTTGGCGGCGGAGGTGGCGGCGTTGGAGCCAACGAAGCCGGCGAAGATCTTCACGGTGTGATCCGGAGTCTGCAGGCCGTTGTAGGTGTAAGCGCCGGAAACCGGAACGGTCTGGGCTACGTTATCCACGGTGACGGTCGAAATCTTGTAGCCGGCGTCCGGGGTAACGGTAACGGGAACAACCGCTGCGGTGGTGAAGCTGGTGAAGCGGATGGCGCCGACACCGGAAAGCGCGGTGTTGTTGGCCACCTTTACGCTACCACCGAGGGTGGTAGTCTTGGTCTCTACCCAGTAGGTCGAGTAGGCGGTGGCAGCCCACGCCCATACGACCGCTACCAGGGTAAGACAGACCAATGTTGCCAGTCCTTTTCTCATTTTATCTATCCCCTTTTCATAATAAGTAAGATCTCGGGTTCTTTTACTTGCCTGCCTCCCTGCGGGCATCCGGAGGAGAGGCGGCCCACCATTACTTCACGTGGCAGGAGAGGCAGATGAGCGAGTTGCTCTGCTTCGCGTACAGGAAGTAGTTCGGAGCGGTCACGGTCACGCCGAGCTGGGTCCTGGTCACGCCGTCGGTGAAGCCGTCCTGGGTGGCGTTCTCTTTGTTGTGAACCTCGTGGCAGGTGGCGCAGGTCATGATGTTGGTGCCGTAGAGGTTGTCGACGATCTTCTTGCCGCCGGCAGCGCGGGTCACGGTGTTGTACACGCCCTGGGTGGTGCCGGTGGTGTCGATGTTGGTGGCGTAGGTGTGATCGGAGGTCACGATCTCGGTGGACTTGGTGCCGTCGGCGTTAGCGAAGCCGTTGGTGGAGTTGGCGTTACGCCATGCGGCGATCTCGTTGTAGTCGAACCCGATCGGGTGGGTAGCGGTGAGGTCTTTGCCGAGGGCGGCGCGGCCCTGGCCGAAGCCGGTGTCCACGTTGGCGATGGAGGTGGTGCCGGTGGTGTTGCCCAGAGCGGAACCGTGCTCGTCGATGGCGATGGCGCCGTCATGGCAGCTCATGCAGAGACGGCTCGGGCCGGCCAGCGGGTCGGTGATGGTGAAGGTGCCGTTGTTGGAGTTGAGCGGGGTTGCCCAGGCGTACGGGGTGTAGGTGGTGGTGTCCGGAATGGTGTGGTTCCACAGCGGAAGGTTGAACCCGCCGTCATTGGACTGAGCGTGGTGCGGGGTGTGGCAGAATACGCAGACTCGGCCCATGGAGTCGGCGGTCGGACCGACAACCTTGGTCATGTCGTGCAGGGAGCCGTTAACCCCGGTGCCGGCCGGAAGACCGGCGAGGGCGGTCCCCGCCGCGGCGAAGG
The DNA here is from genome assembly GCF_023652955.1 of Geomonas sp. Red32. Classification (GTDB taxonomy): domain Bacteria; phylum Desulfobacterota; class Desulfuromonadia; order Geobacterales; family Geobacteraceae; genus Geomonas. Next base: position 102,152 of record NZ_JAKLOY010000005.1, read on the forward strand.
AACCGAACACTGCCACTACTGCTAATACCTTTTTCATTCGTGCTTCTCCTTTTGCATTAAATTGAATGCGATTGCATTCCTCCCTTGCGGGAAATCAAGAGTGAGAACCGTGTGAACCTGTCGTTCGGTGAAAAGACCGCTTCAGAACCCCTCCTTTCTCCTTTTTCGTTGTATGTACACAGCCAGACTGTCTCAAAACCGCTTTCACACCCCCTATTGAGCAACTTGCGGACCCAAAGAGTGGCACGGCGGCGGTACAGCTCTTTGTGAGTGCGAATCTAATTCACGCGTCACCACCCCGAAAATACCCCTTCATCTACCAGACACCTGCATGTCATTTTTCCGTCATATAGCGTCCGATGGGCCGTTCAAAGCCCAAAACGAAAAAGCCCGCCGGGGATCCCCCCGGCGGGCTGTGAAGCTCTTTCGTCGTTAATTTTTCTTCCGGTGATACGATTTCGTAACCACTGCGGCAAATCGCCGCCAACCCTTCCCGCCTAAAAACCGGCCACGTTACCGCACCGTAACACGGTGCGACAGGTGACCGGAATTACTATTCTTTCTTCAGTTTCTCCCAGAGTACCTTCCGGGAGAGCCCGAGCATCTTGGCCGCCAGCGTCTTGCGTCCGCCCGCATAATCGACCACCTTTTCGATGTAGCGCCGCTCGAACTGGGAGACCGCCTCCTTGAGCGGACGCCCCACGGTAAACGACTCGAAGGTGGTCCCGATCACCCCCGGGCTCTGGAGCTCGGCAGGGAGGTGCTGAGGGGTCACCTTCCCCCCTCCATGAAGAAGGGAGATCCTCTCCGCAATGTTGCGAAGCTCGCGGACGTTGCCGGGGTAGTTGTACTGCACCAGCATGTCGAGGGCCTCGGCGGTCAGCTCGGGAAGATCGTCGGGCGCGAACTGCTCGAGGAACCGCCTCAACAAAAGCGGGATGTCCTCCCGGCGCTCGCGAAGCGGCGGGAGACGGACGAGCACCACGTTGATACGGTACAAAAGGTCCTCGCGGAACTCCTTTTCCCGGGCCATCTCGGAAAGGTCGCGGTTGGTGGCGCAGACCAGGCGGAAATCGATCTCCCGGAAAGCGGTGCTCCCGACCCGGGCCACCCCCTTTTCCTGGAGTACCCTGAGCAGCTTCCCCTGCAGCTCCAGCGGGAGCTCTCCGATCTCGTCGAGGAAGAGGGTCCCCCCCTCCGCCATTTCTATATAGCCGGGGCGCCCCTTTTCGGCGCCGGTGTAGGCCCCCTTTTCCACCCCGAAGAGCTCGCTCTCGATGAGGGTGGCGGGGATGGCGGCGCAGTTGACCGGGACGAAGGGGCCGCTTCCGCGGGGGCTTTGGCGGTGGATGGCCTCGGCGACCCGCTCCTTGCCGGTGCCGCTTTCCCCCTGCAAGAGGACCGAGGTGCTGGTGTGGGCGACCCTGGCGGCCATCTCCAGCGCGGCCAGCATGGCGGGACTCCTGGTGATGATGTCCGAGAAGGCCTCCGGGAGCTCGTAATGCTGGACATCCTTCCCTTTCTTTCTCAGCTCGGCGAAGCTGTCGAGCCTCAGGAAGAGGACCTCCATGGCGAACGGTTTGGTGAGGAAATCGAAGGCCCCCATCTTCATCGCGGTCACCGCATCGTCGATGGTGCCGTAGCCGGTCATCACCAGCGAGCCGCAGTGCGGCTGGCGGGCCAGTATCTGCCGCAAGAGGTCGAGGCCGTTCACGTCGGGAAGCTTGATGTCCTGGATCACCAGGTCGAAGCTCTCCTCGCCGATGGCACTCAGGGCGTCGGCCCCGCTCACCGCGAGCCTGACCTCATGCCCCGCCCCCGCCAGTACCGACCTGAGCGCGCCCCCGAAAAGAGGATCGTCTTCCACCACCAATAGTTTCATGCTGCTCATCGCGCTCAACTCCTTTTCTACGCCGTTTGCCGGACGGGAATGGTGACGGTGAAGACCGTCTCCCCCTTTCTGCTTGCCACCGCGATCTCCCCGTGGTGCAGATCGACGATGTCCTTGCAGACCGCCAGCCCGATGCCGGTCCCGGTTCCGGCCGGCTTGGTGGTATAGAATATTTCGAACACCTTGTCCAGCTCCTCCGCGGGGATCCCCTCCCCACGGTCCAGCACCGTCAGGCGGTACCCCTCGGGGGAGAGCGCCGCGGTGAGCTCGATTACCCCGTCGGGCGGCGAGGCCACCGTGGCGTTGAGCACCAGGTTCAGCACCACCTGGTGGAGCTTTCCCTTGTCGATCTCGAGAGGGACCGGCGGCTGGCAAAGATCGCGGGCAGCCAGCTCCACCCGGTACTTCTTGGTGGCCATGGTGGCGAAGGCGGCCGTCTCGGAGAAGAAGAGGTCGCTCGGGACCCGGGCGAGCTCCAGCCCTCCCTTCCTGCTGAAATCGGTCAGCTGGCGGAGGATCTTCTGGATCCTCTCCATCCCTCCCTTGAGGACCGCCCCGCACTCCTTACCTTCGGGGGGAAGCTTCCGCTCCACCTCGTAGAGCGCGGCCGACATGGCGGCCATGGGGTTGCCGATCTCGTGGGCCACCCCGGCGACGATCTCTCCGATGGTGGCCATCTTCTCCCGGTGGATGAGCTGATTCATGGCGCGCTCGCGCTCCCGCTCGCTGCGGCCGAGCCGCTCCACCATCCGCTGGAAGCTCGTCTGGAGATCGCCGATCTCGTCGCGGCGCGGGGGAAAGGTGGCGGATGTCAGCGCCCCGAGGTCGATCGCCCCCATGGCCGCCGCGAGCTCCTCGATGGGGCGCGCCATGGCGGCACCGATGGCGTACAGGACCACGGTGGAGGCGGCCGACAGCACCACCGCGAAGAGGACGATCTCCAGGGTGAAGGCGTTGAACTCCTCCTCGATGGCGGCACAGGAGAAACCGACCCTGAACGCCCCCCACTTCTTGGTACCTATCCGGAGGGGGATCCCCATGTCGAGGATCCGCTGCCCGGAGGGATCGGCCGTGTAACGGCTCACGAAGGCGTTTCCCTCGATGGCTTGCCTGGTCAGGGGGTCGCGGTAGTAGACCCCGAGCTCTTCGGTGCGGTTGTGGCTTAGGACCTTCCCCTGGGGGTCGGTGATGAAGGCGTAGACGGCGGGGAAGTCGGGATTTTTGATGACCTCCTCGACGTAGTTGTCGAGCAGCCCGGGCGCGGCCTCCATCTCCTTGAGTATCATGGTGTTGATGATCGGCCTCTGCAGGGTGGTGAGGAGAAGCCGCCCCTGGCTCTCCAGGGTGTGGTAGAGGTGGCGTTTCTCCTTGACCACCACGTGCCCTCCCCAGCTTAAGGAGAAGAGCAGCACCAGCAAGACGGAGGCGAGCACGAACTTGGTTTTTATGCTGTGGAACGGGATCATCTCCGGTGGCACTCCATCCCGCAGCCGTACGGCTTCCGGGCATACAGGGAGAGTACCTCGCGGTAGTCCCCTCTGCTGGCCGGCACGAAACCGTTATGGAACTCGCGGTCCAGGCTTTTCAGCACCGCCCGGTGCCGGGGGTTGGCGGGATCGAGCTTGAGGAGAGCGGCGGTCACCTGGGCAACCACCTCTTTGGGGGTTGCCGGCCTCGCCAGAAGGGGAACCGACGGGATCTCCTCGGAACAGGCGATCATCCGCACCCCCCTCTTCAGGTGATGCAGGGCGGTGGCCTCCCGGACGAAGGCTGCGTCGTGCTCTCCCCTTAAAACCGAGGCCAGTGCCTCCCCGTGGGTCTTGTGAGTTTCCATGTCACTGAAATCGGACCCCTTCATGCCGTACTGGCTCAGGAGCTTCCAGGCGAACAGGTTGCCGGAGATCGAATGCCGGTAGGCAAAAGCGACCCGCTTGCCCCGCAGGTCCCGCACCGAACGGATGGGAGAATCCACGGGGACCACCAGGCAGGAGCGGTACACCGGTCGCCCCTTGTCGTTGCGAGGCTTCACGATGGGGACCATCCCGTAGCCGAGCACGGCCTTGGCGAGCCCCCCATCACCCACCGCCGCAATCTCCACCTTCCCCTCCTTGAGGAGCCTCGCGGTCTCGAGATAGTCTTCCCCAAGCACCAGCTCGAACCGGTAGGGGGTGTTTTCGGTCAGGTAGTCCATCAGGGGCTGGTACCGCTCGAACATGGTGATCGGCTGGGAGTATAGCGTGGCGCCGAAGCGGACCAGGGGCTTTTCGGCCCGGCAGGGGGCGACGGCCAGCAGCCCGGCGAGTACCATCACGAAAACGGCAAGGGGAAGCTTTCGATACATGAGCTATTGCACCTTAATAACCACAAATATTGCTCCGAGATACACCCGGAGTGCTCCGCCAAGGGGCGTAACGAAAAAGTAACAGTGTGGCGATTTAGCAGACAACGGAACGTGCGTTACCGGTGCCGCGGAGGGGCCGTGCGCCGCGCGCCGGGCAAACCCGCTCCCCCGTCCTGGCACCGGACGGCAATCCGCCCCCCCTGCCGCTGCAATGTTGACGCCATCTTACGCACGGCCAACGGTTTCCGGCAGTTGCGCAGCCGGGCAGCGCCTGAAAGGGATCGGGCCGGAGCAACTTCCCTCTCGACAAAATGAGCCGTTTGCAATATATTCGCGTACTGTATACAATCCGGGCCGCCCCGGCAGCGCCCCGGTAGCGCATCCGCCGCCAACGGCACCTATTTATAACATCTTTTATCATCCCACCAAAAGGAGAAGAGAAACGATGGCAACTCCCGAATTCAAGTACCAGGAAGCCTTCCCGCTCGGTCCGGACACCACCGAATACCGCCTGCTCCCCGACTCCAAGCAGTACGTGAGCGTCGCCAGCTTCGAGGGGCAGGAGGTTCTCAAGGTTGCCCCGGAGGCGCTGACCGTGGTGGCCAACACCGCCATGAAGGACCTCTCCTTCAAGCTGCGCCGCGAGCACAACGAGCAGGTCGCGAAGATCCTCTCCGACCCGGAAGCTTCCATGAACGACAAGGGCGTCGCCCTCGCCTTTCTCCGTAACGCCGAAGTTGCCGCCAGCCTCGAGCTCCCGATCTGCCAGGACACCGGCACCGCCATCGTGATGGGCAAGAAGGGGCAGGCCGTCTGGACCGGCACCAACGACGAGGAGTACCTCTCCAAGGGGGTCTACAAGACCTACACCGAGGAGAACCTCCGCTACTCCCAGACCGTGGCCCTCGACATGTACAAGGAGATCAATACCGGGACCAACCTCCCGGCCCAGATCGACCTCTACGCCACCAAGGGCGCCGAGTACAAGTTCCTCTTCATGGCCAAAGGTGGCGGCTCCGCCAACAAGACCTACCTCTACCAGGAGACCAAGGCGCTTCTCAACCCGGACAGCCTGGTGAAGTTCCTGGTGGCCAAGATGAAGACCCTGGGGACCGCGGCCTGCCCGCCGTACCACCTGGCCTTCGTCATCGGCGGCACCAGCGCCGAGACCTGCCTCAAGACCGTGAAGCTCGCGAGCGCCAAGTACCTCGACGCCCTCCCCACCGTCGGCAACGAGCACGGCCAGGCCTTCCGCGACGTCGAGCTGGAAGCGAAGCTCCTCGAAGAGGCCCAGAAGAGCGGCATCGGCGCCCAGTTCGGCGGGAAGTACTTCGCCCACGACGTCCGCATCGTGCGCCTGCCGCGCCACGGCGCCTCCTGCCCGGTCGGCATGGGCGTTTCCTGCTCCGCCGACAGGAACATCAAGGCGAAGATCAACAAGGAAGGGATCTGGGTCGAGCAGATGGACGAGAATCCGGGCCGCCTGATCCCCGACCAGTACCGCGGCAAGCACGGCCACGGCGTGAGGGTGAACCTCAACCAGCCGATGAAGGACATCCTGGCCGAGCTGACCAAGCACCCGGTCTCCACCCCGCTGCTTCTTTCCGGCACCATCGTGGTCGGCCGCGACATCGCCCACGCCAAGTTCAAGGAGATCCTCGACTCCGGCAAGCCGCTTCCGGAGTACCTGAAGAACCACCCGATCTACTACGCCGGCCCGGCCAAGACCCCGAAAGGGAAGCCCTCCGGCTCCTTCGGCCCCACCACCGCCGGCCGCATGGACTCCTACGTCGACCTGCTGCAGGAAAACGGCGGCTCCATGGTGATGATCGCCAAAGGTAACCGCAGCCAGCAGGTCACCGACGCCTGCAAGAAGCACGGCGGCTTCTACCTGGGTTCCATCGGTGGCCCGGCAGCCGTCCTCGCCGAAGAGAACATCAAGAAAGTCGAGTGCATCGACTTCCCCGAGCTCGGCATGGAAGCCGTCTGGAAGATCGAAGTCGAAGACTTCCCCGCCTTCATCCTGGTCGACGACAAAGGGAACGACTTCTTCAAACAGCTCGGCCTCTAAGCCGCAGCCCCAGTCCCACCCAAAAGCCCCCGGCGCTTCGGCCCCGGGGGCTTTTTCTTTTATATGGAGTTACGCCAAGGACTGTGGTTCCTACCGTTCCCTGCCCACGCCTAACCCGACCTGCCCAGGATTAACACCACAACTAGATGTCTATTTCGCCGGGGCTACCGTTTACCTCCGGGCCCTAAGGTTAATCCGGCGGGCATAACGTTAAGTCGGACGGACTCAAGCTTAAATCGGCAGATTTAAGCTTAAGACGGATGGAGTTAAGCGTAAGTCGAGGGATAGAAGGAAAAATCTTGAGGATTAAGCTTCAGAACCACGGTTTCTTCATAGAAGCCGGAGGGAATGGCGCGAAAATTGTCTGGGATAGCCCACAAAAGGGCCGAACTTGGTTAATCGACCGGATTTAAGCTTAAGTTGGGCGCATCCAAGCTTAAGTCTTCCGATTTAACGTTAAGGCCGGCGGAGTTAACCTTAAGCCGGCGGATCTATGGTCAGGTTTGAGAATGTGAGCGTAAGCCAGCGGATTTTACGTTATCCCCGGGCTCTCCCCCTTAGACGGAAGAAAGCAGGGCAACGGTGGTGGAGGAGAGCGGCAGATGAGCGTGTCATGAGAGAGTGATGAGGGGTAGACTGACCGCAGCGGACGGGCAAAGGCGGGTAAATGGCGGGGGCAGTGCCGGACCGGAGACGGAGATTGCAGAAGGTGGATGCGGGGCCAGGCATGCGGCCTGGCCCCTGGTTGGCGTCAGATGGCACGGAGGCTGACCACGGTGGACCAGGGACCGGCTCCGCGGGCGTTGATTCCCCTGAGCCGGAAATAGTAGAGCTTGCCCGGCTCAAGCCCGTCGAACTCCAACTTGGTCCCCACCCCGCTCTTCAGGAAACTCCAGTTCTCCCCGAAGGCGGGATCCTTACAGGTGTACCAGAGCTCGCTGCACTTTACCCCTTTCATGTAGGTGTACTTGGCATACCCGCTCCCCGTATGGGGCCCATGGGAAAGGACCAGACCGGTCGCCGGGGCGTCCAGGGGCGGCGGCACCCGATGCCGCACTACGGGGCCCGCCGATAGGTAACCGGTGTTCAACAGGGCAGCCGGATTTTCCCGTCCCATGATTTCGACCCAATTACCGAAGTGGTAGACGTCCATGACCAGTTTCGCCCGAGTGTCGTCCCTTAACGCCGTCTGGGAATTGTCTCCCCCCAGCACCGCAAGGTAGGCCTGGTTCAGCGTTGCATGTCCCTTGCTCATGGAAGCCAGGATGGAATCCACTGCCGAGGGATTCCCCTCACGGTAGCACTCGTGGACGGCTGCGCAGGAGAGGATGTTACCTGTTTTAGCCAGCAAGGCTGGTATCTGCTCCCCGGCGAGCCACGTCAACAACGGTTTTTTCGGCGATTCCTGCTTCTTCTTTGACATACCGGACCTCCTTTCCTGAAATCTGGACTGCTTTCGTGCCAGTTTACAGAAGGAACCGGGGATGGCAAGGGGGGGGTGGATGACGTAACGGTGCGAATTATCATGAGAACAGGCAGGAGAAAAATGCGGGGGAGGTAACGATTGGAAAGGACTGGGGGAGGAGTGGCGGATTGCTCATGAAGGGGGCTGCCGGCACTGTGAATTTTTTTAAGAGAGGTGCTCGGCGTGACCGCCTGGCCACGGAGTGCCGCCGCAAGGTACCGATCCGGCAAATACCGGGCCGCCCCCGGCGCGTGTGGCATCGGGGGCGGCCGATCTTGCTGCAGGAACTACATGTAGACCATGACCCTGAAGGCCATCCGGGAGTCCATGGTGGTGAAGGGTATGGTGACCCCCTTGCACTGGACGCTCATACTCCCGTCGGCGGAACCGGGCGGCGGCGGGGGAAATTCGTCGATGGGACGGATGCGGCCGGAGACCACCAGCGGGAAGCCGAGCGCCACGCTCCCGTACTGCTCGTGGTACTTGGTCTTGAAGACCCCGGCGATGTTGTTGGTGATCTCCCCCATCGCGTCGTTGATCGACTCCTCGTCGGCTTCCTCGATCATCAGGAGGTCCTTGGCGATCTGCTCGGCCGACGCCTTCTCGCAGGAGAACAGAATGTAGCCGACCCGGTCCCCCGCCACTCCCACGATACCTACCACATCGCTACGCAAAGGGTTGATCTTCTTCTCGACTTTGCCGGCGAAGACGTCTATCCCCATGTAGCTCTTAAAGGTATCCTGGGTGGCCGACATGATGGTGAACATGATTTCTTCAAAGGTGATGCTGGACAAGATGCCTCCCTCCGATCCCCAGCGGGATCCCTCTCCTCGTGATGTTTTTCTTCCGGGTTAACGTCGATCATCACAGAAACTGCGCCGGGTTGTCCGCGCAGACGATCCCTTCCAGCACGTCCAGCAGCTTCTCGTTGAAGGCTTCCTTCATCTCCTGCTTCATGAGCCCGACGGCAATCGATGAGGAGAGCGCTTTGCGGCAGGTGCGGTCGATGGTCAGGGTACAGTAGACGTCGCAGATGGCGGCGGCCTGGGCACTGCGGGCGATGGCGGGTCCCTTCAGGCCCTGCGGATAACCTTTACCGTTGTTGCGTTCGTGGTGGTAGCGGACGATCCCCAGCGAGATGTCCGAGATCTTGGTGTTGGCCTTCAGGTACAGGTACCCGTCCTCGGGGTGTTTGCGGTACGCCTCCATCTCGGCGGGGGTCAGCTTCCCTTCCTTGTTGAGGATCTCCTGGGAGACGAAGATCTTGCCGAAATCGTGCAGCAGGGTCCCGATCGCCACGTCGATCATCTCGTCGTGGGAGAGGAGGTACGCTTCGCGGTGGAGCAGCACGGAGAGGGCGGCCACCTGGAGGCTGTGTACGAAGGTATAGTAGTTGTGCGACATAACGTTCTCCAGCGAATTGAGGCATGCGGGGTCGCTGGAGAGGTACTGCAGCAGGTTCTCGACGAGCCTCTTGCTGCGGTTGAAGTCGCTCACCTTCTCGGGATGCTCGAAGAGGTCGCCGACGAAGTTGATCGAGGTCTGGTAGATGATCTTACCCTTGGTGGCCGCCTGCAGGGTGTCGTCCTGGAGTACCCGCTCGGCGTTGGTCTCCATGTAGGTGGTGATGGCCTCCAGATCCTCCGGGCTTACGAAGAGCACCTCCACGTTGTTCCCCAGCAGGCGGGTGGCGTCCTGCTGGGTGAAGTTTCTGCCGTGGCTTTTGTAAAGAATGTATTTGTCGCCGCTGCGGATGTACAGGGCCACATCGGGGAAGACTTCGGGTTGAATACTCTCTATGTTTACGGGGACATACATTTCACCCATAGCCACCTCCGTCATGCCGTCCGGCTTCGTCGCCAACGGCAAGACAGGTATAGATATCGGCATAAGAGCCGAGATCTTAAGCGTTTATCGGCGAAATCGTGAAGAAGGCGTTTCAGATGCCGGTCAATTCACCGATTTTGAGCTCGACATCGTCCCCGTTGACGCGGACGACCTTCCCGTTCTCATCCTCGGTCCGGATCACTCCCTCGTCGATCCACACCCTCAGCCGCTCCTCCTCTACGCCGAACTTGGCTACGGCTTCATCGATTGTGTACCAGGTCTTGGATACCAGCATGGTGCCCCCCTTGAGCGGTCCGCCTCGCCGCTGCGGTATGGTTACGTTGAGGAAGCCGCCTTTCACATGAGTAAAAAAACCGTCTTCCCTCATGGATGGATGGTATCGCTGTTACCTTTCATGTCAAGGGAACCGGCGGAAGAAAACTAAGGATCACGGGGATTTGCAACGCGCCCGCTCCGCTTTTTGAGGGGGAGAACGCAAAAAGCCCCCGTAAAACGGGGGCTTTAATGAGTACATCGGGCGCGGGGGTGGCTGCTATTTCTTCAGGTACTTGTCGAGGGTCTTCTGGAAGCTCTTCTCGTTGAAGCCGCGTATCACTTCGGCGTCATCGCCGATGACGATCACCGGGACTCCCTGGCTCTTGTACTTGCCGGTCAGGAGGTGGTAGGCCTCGGTGTCGATCTCGACGTCGCGGTTGATGAAGGGGATGTTGTTCCTGGTGAAGTACTCCTTGGCCTGTTTGCAGTGCGGGCACCAGGAGACCGAGTAGAGTACGATCTTCGGATAGCTCTGCGCCGCGGGACGGGCGGGGAGTGGGCTTTGGGAGAGGGGTGTGCCGCTGTCGGCGGCCGCCACAGTCCCCCGCGGGTTGTCGGCCAGGCGGCTTACCACCTTGCCACCCGGCGCGCCGCCGTCGGCGGCCAGCGCGGAGACCGCAATGAGAAGCGAGACGGCCAGCGATATCATGGATGCGATGCGCATGACTATACCTCCTACCGGGCCTTATTAACCTTGCTCCCCGGAAGAGCGAGTTGGCGGCGGACGAGTTTGAAGGTGAGCACCTTCGGGTTGCCCGGACGCCGTACCTTAAGCAAGACGGCGGTTCCCGCTTTTCCCCGCAACCGGTGCTCGACCATGTCCTTAAAATTGCTTCCCTGGGTAGCAGCCCCGTCGATGTGGGTAATGACGTCATTCACGTGGATGCCGCCTTGCTGGGCGGGTCCCCCCTGTACCAACTGCCTCACCACGATGGAACCATCGGCCCGGGGAACCCCATCAATACCGACGCCGCCGAAGTAGACGGAAGAGTTGGCTCCCCATAAGGGGGCGGCGGCCAGGAGCAGGAAGACAACCATAGCGAAAAACGTTTTCATCATGGGAGGTAAAGGTATACGAGGGTAGTATTGGTGTCAACTATGGTTTTGGCCAGCCGGCGGTTTTCATGTTATATATAATGAATCCAAACGCATACGGAGTTGCCACTATGACTGCAAGGATCAAGGTAAAACAGGCCCTCGAGAACGGGCGGCCCGGCCAGGAACTGCTGGTCAAGGGATGGGTGCGGAGCGTCAGGACCGGCAAGGGAGTGACCTTCGTCGCCCTCAACGACGGCTCCTGCCAATCGGGGATCCAGGTGGTCATCGAGCCGGATCTTCCCAATTTCGACGAGGTGAGCCGGATGGGGACCGGGAGCGCGGTCGCGGTACATGGGCTCCTCCAGGCATCTCCGGCGGCCGGGCAGGCGATGGAACTGAAAGCTCGGCAGGTCCAGATCGTCGGGGATGCGGACCAGGAATACCCGATGCAGAAGAAGCGTCACAGCTTCGAGTATCTTAGGACCATTGCCCACCTGAGGGTGAGGAGCAACACCTTCGGCGCCGTCTTCCGGGTCCGTAGCGCCTTGGCCCAGGAGGTCCACCGTTTCTTCGCCGAGCGGGGCTTTCTCTACGTCCACACCCCCATCATCACCGCCAACGACTGCGAGGGGGCGGGGGAGCTTTTCCGCGTCACCACCCTCGACCTCGCCAATCCACCCCGCGTCGGCGGCCGGATCGACTTCGGCGAAGACTTCTTCGGCCGCGCCACCGGGCTCACCGTGAGCGGACAACTGGAAGGGGAGATCTTCGCCCAGGCTTTCTCGGACATCTACACCTTCGGCCCCACCTTCCGTGCCGAGAATTCCAACACCTCCCGCCACGCCGCCGAATTCTGGATGATCGAGCCCGAGATGGCCTTCGCCGACCTCTCCGACGACGCCGACCTGGCGGAGGCGTTTTTGAAGAGGCTCTGCACCTTCGCCCTCAACAGCTGCGACGAAGACATGCAGTTCTTCAACGCCCAGATCGACAAGGGGCTCATCGGGAGGATCGAGGCAGTAGCCACCGCCACGTTCGCCCGCATGACCTACACGGAAGCGATCGAGCGGCTCAAGAAAGCGGCCGTCTCCTTCCAGTACCCGGTGGAGTGGGGACTCGACCTGCAGTCGGAACACGAGCGCTACCTGACCGAACAGGTGGTGGGAGGCCCCGTCTTCGTCACCGGCTACCCGAAGGGGATCAAGGCCTTCTACATGCGGATGAACGACGACAACCGGACGGTGGCCGCCATGGACCTTTTGGTACCTAAGGTTGGCGAGATCATCGGCGGTAGCCAGCGCGAAGAGCGCCTCGACCGGCTGACCGGGAGGATGGCGGAGACCGGGATCGATCCGGAAAGCCTTTCCTGGTACCTCGACACGAGGAGATGGGGCTCCACTCCCCACGCCGGTTTCGGTCTGGGATTCGAGCGGCTCATCATGTACCTGACCGGCATGGAGAACATCCGCGACGTCATCCCCTTCCCCAGAACGCCTAAACACGCGGAATTTTAGCTTCTTATCCCCTGCCGCCGCCAGTGAGTCGAGAGCAAGCCCCGCGGGAGCTACGTGAAATCGCTATTTTTTACTGCCATTTCACGTAGCTCCTTTGTTACCCTCCTCACATCCCACCGCAATAATTAACAATCTCCAAGATTACTACGGTCGCCAGGCCTCCCCATACGCTCTCACCGGCAAGTACAGCCGTCTCCAACATCCGTATCATGTTAACAATATGGAGCCGGACCAAGGGGTAACGGTGCGGTAGCTCGGGGCAATATACGGATTAATCGATACAGCCGGCGGTACGGTGGCACGCATCGAGCAGACAGGAACACCCCAATCCACTCTTAATTGCATCTTATCTTCAAGCAGGACCAGGTACCGGCGTATCCGCACATTTCCCCCCGGCTTTGCAGCTGGCGGGGCTGCAATTTATTGTATTTTCAGGTAGGGGCTCATGGACACGTTCAGGAACAATCGGGGCAGGGTTGATGCCGCCCTGACCGCACTCGTCGCCGATGGTTGCTTCAGCTTGGCGTTCACCTTCCATCTGCTGACGCGCCAGCCATCCGGTCTCACCCTGGTGGACTTCCTGGCGATGGGGTTTATTCTGTGCGTGCTCGGCACCGCCTGCTGGGTCATCCACCACGACCACTGGCACCACGACTCCGGCCATAAGCTCAAGGTGAAGACCCTGCGGATCAGGGAACTGGAGGAGGGGGCCGCCATCGAATTCGACGGCAAAAAGTACCGGGTCGACGACGTCGATCGCACCCGGGGCGAGATCAGGATCACGCGGGTCGGACGCCCCGGAAACATCATCGTCCAGATCGAAGGACAAAGCTGAAACATCAAAGAAAAAGGCCCCGGACAGACAAGCTGTCCGGGGCCTTTTATCTCTATGCCATTCCAAGGGGCAGGGGTGAGGAAGCCGTCACTCCTCTTGCTTCGGCCAGTAGCTCCCGCCGATCAGGACGGCGGTGATCTTGCCTATCTTCACCTTGGTGGTCATCTTGACCGGAATCCTCAAGGCGTCGTCGGTGATCCAGACCGTCACGTCGCCGGTACGGGCGAAGAATCCTTCCGACCTCAAAAGCGGCTTCACCACCAGGCACTTGAATTTCCCCAGCGGTGTCTTGATCTCCTCGCGCTTCACGATCTGAACTTCGGTCTTCCAGAGTTTCTTGCAGTCGTAGATATCGATGAATATCGACTTCCCGACCGTGAGATCCATCCCCCGCACGGCATAGATGCAGGAAAGACTGTCAAAGGTCCGCGCGCTGATGGGATCGACCTTCTCCGTCTTCTTCAGGAAATCCTTGGTCTCGACTTTCAGCTGCGGGATGTCGAAGACCGCCTCCTTGTTGGTATGGAAGCGCCCTTCGTTGATCTTCTCGCGGTAGATCTTGGGGACCACCAGGTAGTCCGAGCCTCCCCCCTTCTTCAGTATCGCTTCCGCCCGGTCGTTGACTGGAAAGAAAGGGTTCAGCCACTTGGCCGACTTGGTAGTGGACACGATGTGGACTTCGTCCCCCTTGTAATTCACTTCCTGCACGGCGGTGGCGGCGGACAGACCGGTCCAGCTGATGTCGTAGACCAGCCGTTCCGGTGTCGGGGAAAGGGCGGACGCCGGCGACGCGGAGAGAGGAAGGAGAAAAAGGGTGCAAATGGCCAGTAGAGCGAAAGTTTTCATCTTTACAGATTAGCTAAACCAGCCAGTTGTTTTCAAGGAGAAAATTAAAGGTCAGGCGCCGCCGCTCTTAGTAATCATCACGACCCCGACCGCGACCAGCACGGTACCGGCCCAGCGCAGCGGGCTCACCACCTCCTGGAGGAAGTATTGGGAGAGGAAGGCGACCAGGATGTAGTTCAGCGCCTGCATCGGAAGAGCCACCGAAAGGTCCTCCCATGAGAGGACGGCGAGCCAGAGGAAGAAGAAGATGGCGAGCATGCAGGTACCGAGGACGAGCTTCGGGGAGGTGAGCGCCTGCACGGCCACGTTGAGGATACCCTTGAGGTTCATGGTGGAGAGGTCACCCACCTCCTTCATGCCGCGGGCCAGCAGCAGATCCCCGATAGTCCCGGCCGTGACGGCCAGCAGCATGACGACGACGGTTTTAAGCATAGTTTTTAACCTCTCCACGGTAATTTCTGAGCCGGATGCCGAGCTGGGCGAGCTTGCCGGTCACTTTGCTGCTGGTGAGGGCGGCGAGCTCGTCGTCGTGGCGGTAGGTGGGCATCCAGCGGTCGAGTTCGGCGCAGGGGCGGCAGCCGGGGTGGAAGTAGATCTCGGTCAGCCCCTCCCCCACGCTGTCCAGGGCGTTCAACAGGTACTCCTCGGTCATCCGCCCGGAGTTGAGAAGCCCCTTCACCTCTCCGGCATAGCGGAGGCCGAGCCGGTCGAGGTGGGGGCGGCAGCGTTTGGCGAGCGACGCGAAGATGAAGGCGTCGGCGCATTTCCCTACCATCCGCTGGCGGTCCACCGCGAGGTTGGCGGACAGGTTCTCGCGCGACAGCCGGAAGGTAGAGATCCCGTACTTCGGCATCAGTTCGCACAGGATGTCGAAGACCACCGGGTGCATGTGAATGTTGAGGTGCCCGTCCACGTGGGAGAGCTCGATACCCGCCTCGCGGCATTTGAGGATCTGCCCCTCGATCTCCCGGTAGAGCTTCTTTCTCAACGGTTTCAGGAAGTAGTAGCGCATGCCGGCGAAGACCGGATCGTTACCGAAGGCGCCGCTGGCATCGGCAAGGGCGGGAAGGCCTTGGGCGGCGGAGACCGCCCTCCCCTGCACCAGGGTGACATGGAGTCCCACCTGCAGCCCCGGGTTCTCCTTGGCGAGGGCTACCGCCTCCTCGAAGGCCATCCCCCCCGGCATCAGCGAGGTGCTGGTTAGGATCCCGTCCTGCCAGGCACGGATGATCCCCTTGTTGGCCCCGCTAGAAAGCCCGAAGTCGTCGGCATTTATGATCAGCTCTTTCATGCGGCTCTCTTCAACATTTCGAACTAATCCCCCCCTCCCCTCGAGGGAGGGGGGCAGGGGGTGGGGGAAGCCGGAACCACGCGTCATCCCGGCTACCTGCTGTTTCCGGTGGCGGGGCCTACCTAGGCTAAAATCCCCCCTGTCCCCCCTTTGACAAGGGGGGGACGTAGGGGCGGCTTTGCTGGCCAAGGCCAGCGGAGGGCGTGTCGCAATGCCCCCCTCGGCTGAGTTACATCTTGAGCTCTTTGCGCTTTTTCATGTACTCGAAGTACTGGGCGCCTTCCTTGAGGAGCTTCTTCCGGGTCTCGGAATCGACGATCATCTTGAAGATGCTCCGGGCGATGTACTTGGGACGGAAGTAGAACTTCTTGTAGAACATCTCGACGGCGTCGAAGATCTCCTGGTTGGAGAGCCCCGGGTAGTTGATCACGCACTTCTGGTGGCCGGTGGCATCGAGGAAGCTGTCCGAGGCGATCCATCCCTCTTTCTTGGCCATCGCGTAGAACTCGGTGCCGGGATAGGGAGACGCCAGCGAGACCTGGATGGAGTCGAGGTCGAGCTTGATCGCGTAGTCGATGGTCTCCTTGATGGTCTCCTTGGTCTCTCCGGGGAGCCCCATGATGAAGGCGCCGTGGATGGTGATCCCGAGCTTCTTGCAGTTCTTGGTGAACTCGATGGCCTGGGCCTTGGTGACACCCTTCTTGATGTTCTTGAGGATCTGCTCGTTACCGGACTCGAAGCCGACGATGACGTGGTGGAGGCCGGCCTCGCGCATCTCCTTGAGGGTCTCGTAGTCGCAGTTGGCCCGGGCGTTGATGACCCAGGAGACGTTCAAGGGCTTGATCAGGCGCGCGACGGCAATGGCGTGCTTCTTATCGGCCGAGAAGGTGTCGTCGTCGAAGGAGATGTCCTTCACCTGGGGGAGGTTTTCCTTGATCCAGCGGACCTCCTCGTAGACGTTCTCGGGGCTCCTGGTCCTCATCTTGTGGCCGGAATAGGTCTGCGGCCAGAGGCAGAAGACGCAGCGGGCCGGGCAGCCGCGGCTCGTATAGATCGAGACGTACGGGTGCTTGATGTGCGGGATGATGTACTCCTCGATCGGGAGGTCCCGCTTGTAGATCTGGCTGGAGAAGGGGAGGCTGTCCAGGTCGGTGAGAATGGCGCGGTCCTTGGTATGGGTCACCTGGCCGTCTTTCAGGAAGCTGATCCCTTCCACTTCTTCCCAGGGCTTTCCTTCGCAGAGCTCCTTCACCGCGTAGTCGAACTCACCGCGGCAGACGATGTCGACCGCGCCGCTGGCGAAGCGGAGGCTCTCTTCGGGGAGGATGGTGACGTGCGGGCCGGTCAGCACCGTCACCGTCGAGGGTTTGCCGGCCTTGATCTTACGGGCAGTCTCGACATCGATGGCGAGCGTCGGGGTGGAGGTGTACATCACCACCAGGTCGTAATCTTTTGCTATCTCCAGGCAGGCCGCAAGATCGAGCCTCTGCACCGGAGCGTCCACCACCCGCGATCCCGGGATCATGCCGGCCGGGTAGGTCAGCCAGGTGGGAAACCAGAAGGAGGTTACCTCACGGGAGGCTTGGTAGCGGGCGCCGGCACCTCCGTCGAAATCCTCGAAGGTGGGTGGATTGAGAAACAGCGGTTTCATTCTATTTATCCCTCCAGGGGTTGGACTTAGCGGAAAAAACAATCCGTCACAATAGAGCCTGACGTTTTTTTTGTCAAGGCCAAAGCCCCTGTGTCTTTAGCGTTGCGATGCGGGGTTTAGCTCTGTTACAGTTGCGGCTCGCCGTCTGTGAACATCGATATCGCCTGAGAGACGGATTTACGTCTCCTCCTTTGCTAAGGGGGGACTGGAGGAATTCAGAATTGCCCTTGTCCACCAATAGTCGCTGCCTCGGCCTCGTTGCCGCCATGCCGCAGGAGGTCGCCGCACTGCGCGCCCGTATCCCCGCCCTCAAGAAGGAGCGCGCCGGAAGGCTCAACCTGTACCGCGGAGAATTCGCCGGCGCAGCCATCGTCCTGGTGGAATCCGGAATGGGTCCCGCCCACGCCGGGGAGGCAACCGGGGAACTGATCCGGCTCGCCTCCCCTGCCGCGATCCTCAATTATGGATTCGGAGGAGGCGTAGTTCCAGGGCTGAAGGTAGGGGACCTGGTGCTCGCCGAACGGGTGATGACGATAGGAAAGGGAGGAGCCATCGAAGCCCCCTCCCCCGCCCCCCGGTTGACGCAGGTAGTGGCCGGAGCGCCGTCGCCGCAGGGGATGCCGTTTAAGGCCGGAACCTTTCTGACCGCTGCCGCCATCATGAACAAGCAGGACGTAGGAGCCCTCTACTGCGCCGGCCTTGGCAACCCGGTGCTGGAGATGGAAACTGCCGCCGTCCTCGGCACAGCCGCACGATCCGGTGTGCCTGTGGTTGCCATCAGGGGAATCAGCGACGCCGCCGAAGAGGAGCTCGGCTTCTCCATCGAGGAGTTCTGCGACGCCGATCTCAACCTGCGGATCCCGCGCGTGCTGGCTTGCGTGGTGAAAAGACCATGGATCATCCCGCAACTGCTGCGTCTTTCCGCCAACACGAACCGGGCGGGGAAGCTCCTTGCCGAAGGAGTGGAACGCGCGCTAAGGGTGCTGGCGGAAGAACTGTCGCGGAACTGAGGCCTCTTAAAAATCCGGCATCGCTACCAGCTATTTGTATGAAGGCCGCACCCACCGGAAGATGGGCGCGGCCTTTCTTTTATTATTCAAAAAACCGATCCAGCCCATCCACTGGATTAATATTACCCATTAGACTTTCCTTTCTCCCGTCTGGTAGAATCCGCCTTCATTGACACCGCCACATCTTCCCGGGAGTTTCCCATCAACGTCGCCGGCATTGACATAGGTTCACGCAGCATCGAGTTCGTAGTGATGGACGCGGATACGTTCGAAGTCACCGAACGGTTTCGCGGCGCCACCTCGATCGATCTCGCGTCCCAGCTCGCCGGCATCCGCGAAAGCTATAGCTGGGACGCCATCGCTTCCACCGGGTACGGCCGCTTTCTTTCCCAGAAAGTGCTTGGGGGCGAGGCGGCCACCGAAATCAAGGCGTATGCGACCGCCGCCCATCGTTTCCACCGTGAGATCGGGACAGTGATAGATCTCGGCGGCCAGGACACCAAGGTACTCTCCATCGACCGCAACAACGGTCAGCTCCTGAAATTCGAGATGAACGACAAATGCTCGGCCGGGACCGGAAAGTTCTTCGAGATGATGGCGGCCACGCTGGGACTCACCCTCGACGAACTGGTGGCTGCGGCCTTGAGGGGGGAGCGCTCCTTCGAGATCAACAGTACCTGCACGGTGTTCGCGGAATCCGAGGTGATCTCGCTTCTGACCTCCGGCAGGTCGGTGGAAGACATCGCCCGCGCCGTGCATGAGTCGCTGCTGGTGAAGCTGGTCTCCCTTCTCTCCAGGATCCTGACCGCCGATTCGGCCTCGGTCCTCTTCGTAGGGGGAGGTGCCAGAAACGGGACGCTCGTGAAGTTCCTGGCCGACGCACTCGCCAAAGAGGTGGTTGTTCCGGAGTATCCCGATTTTTTCGGCGCCTACGGCGCCGCCATGGTAGCAAAAAACAGCCTGATGCGGCTTGGATAAGGAGGATGGTATGGGTAGCATGACCCCGCTTTTCGACGACGAGTACACCGATCTGCCCCTGAAGAGGGCCCTCGCCCAGGTGCTAAAGAGCCGGGAAGCCGGCGCGAAGGTCGTGGGAGCCTACTGCTCCTATGCACCGGTGGAGCTCGTCTGGGCCATGGGGGGAGTCCCCGCCGTTCTCTGCGCCTTCTCCAACGCCTCGATCCCCAAAGCGGAGGAAACCCTCCCGGTCAACCTCTGCCCGCTCATCAAATCGAGCTACGGGTTCATCGAGCTGAAGACTTGCCCCTTCTTCGAGGTAACCGACGCCGTGGTCGGCGAAACAACCTGCGACGGGAAGAAGAAGATGTTCGAGCTTATCGAGAAGAAGCGCCCGCTGCACGTCCTCGACCTTCCCCAGTGCCCGACCCGGGAAGGAGCCGTAGAGTACTGGCGCCACTCGATCAACGGGTTCAAGAAGTTTCTGGAGACGAGTTTCGATACCGTCATAGGGAACGAAGCCCTCGAAGGAGCTATCCGGGATACCAACAGGAAAAACGCCCTGGTGGAGAAGATCCTGGCCTTCGGCGGGCAACGGCCCGCGGTCATCACCTGGCAGGAGATGTACGACGTAACCACCTACGCCATGGTATCCAACGGTGAAGAAACCGTCGCCAAGCTGGAGGAGATCGTCGCCATACTGGCCGAGCGGCGCGAGAAGAGGGTTTTCACCTCGCCGGAAGGGGCGAAGCGCGTACTGATAACGGGGTGTCCGGTTGGTGGGGACGTCCTGAAGGTGTTGAAGCTGGTGGACGAGGAAGGCGCGGCCATCGTTGGCCTGGACAGCTGCACCGGGCTCAAGGCGTTCGCGGGAAGGATCGAGGAGGGAAGCGGCGACCCGCTGATGGCCATCGCCAAGCGCTATCTGGAAATCCCCTGTGCCTGCATGACGCCTAACACGGGGCGGATGGAGGTTCTCAAGGAGCAGGTCGACCTCCTCAAGCCGGACCTCGTCATCGACCTGGTACTGCAGTCCTGCCACACCTACAACGTTGAAGCGGTAAAGGTAGAATCCCTGGTCCGCAACGAGTTGGGTACCAACTACCTCAAGATCGTCACCGACTTCTCCTCGCAGGACCTGGGCCAGCTGAAGACCCGTATCGGTGCCGCCTTGGAGATGTGCTAGCCTGCTATTCGGGGGGGGCCACCGGCCCTCCCCTTCGTTCCACTCTCCCGCCTGATTCCTTTCCGTTTGACTCTGCAGTACCCCCAGAATTCTTTGCGGTGCCTGCCGCCCCCCAGTCCCCTTCACGATGCCTTTTCCGCGAACGTTCGCCGAATATCCGCAGATGAGCCTGCAAAGGGGACTTTTTTAGGGGCCACGGGGCGGGAGCAGTGTTTTGTTTGAAGGGCAGTCCGAAATGGGCGAACGGGATCAGTCGAAGCTTTCGGAGAAACGGGCGGAGATCTCACCCTTGAGGTAGGCATCGGCCTCTTCGGCGGTGCGGAAGCTCAGGATGCGCTCGACCACCTCACGGGCGGCCTCCATGGTGCAGCGCCTGAGGATCTTCTTGACGCGGGAGATGGAGCCGGCGTTCATGGAGAGCTCGTCGAACCCCATACCCAAGAGAACGGGGAGGAACTCGGGCTCCCCGGCCATCTCGCCGCAGATGCAGGCCTCGATCCCGGCGTGATGGGCGGCGTCCACCACCCGCTTCAAGGAGCGGAGCACCGCGGGGTGCAGCGGTTCGTACAGCGGGGAGAGATGCTCGTTGGTGCGGTCGATGGCCAGGGTGTACTGAATGAGGTCGTTGGTCCCCACGCTGAAGAAATCAACCTCGGCGGCCAACAGGTCGGCGATCATCACCGCCGACGGGATCTCGATCATGATCCCGACCTTGATCTCCTCGTCGAAGGGATGCACGCCGGCCAGTTCCTTCTTGGCCTCCTCGAAGAGGGCCTTGGCCGCCCGCACCTCGGCAATCCCGGAGACCATCGGGAAGAAGAGGCGGACCTTGCCGTAGGCGCTCGCGCGCAGGATCGCTTTGAGTTGCGCCTTGAACGCCTGCGGGTTCCTGAGCGAAAGCCTGATGGCCCTGACCCCCAAGGCCGGGTTCATCTCGTCGCAGACGTTGAGATCGTTCAGGAACTTGTCGCCGCCGATGTCGAGGGTCCTGATGGTGACCGGGTGGGGCGCCATCTGCTTCACGATGGCGGAGTAGGCCTGGAACTGCTCCTCCTCGGTGGGAAGGTGGTCGCGGTTCAAAAAGAGCATCTCGGTGCGGTAGAGGCCGACCCCTTCCCCTCCGTGTTTCTTGAGGGAGGCAACCTCCTCGACCAGCTCGATGTTCCCCTTGAGGCGCATCCGGTGGCCGTCCAGGGTGACGGCGGGAAGGTCCCGCAGCTTCAAAAGCTCGCGTTCGATGTACTCGTAGCGGTGCTTGCGGTTCAGGTACTCGCGGAACTGATCGGCGGTCGGGTTGACGATCACGACGCCGGCGGTGCCGTCGATGATGACCCGGTCGCCGTCGGCGACCTCGGCGGTGATTCGTTCCAACCCCACCACGGCGGGAATCTCGAAGGCGCGGGCGAGGATGGTGGAATGGGAGGTCTTACCCCCCAGCTCGGTCACGAAACCGATCACCTGGGACTTGTCGATCTGCAGGATGTCGGCCGGCGAGAGGTCGTGCGCAGCCACGATGACCCGGCCGTCGCCGGCGCGGATTATCGGCTCCAGCCGCTCCCCCACCATGGTCCTCAGCACCCGCTCGACCACCGTCTCGATGTCGTTGCCGCGCTCCCGGAGGTACTCGTCCTCAACGTTGTTGAAGAACGACTTGACGCGATTGAGCGTCCTCTTGAGCGCCCCCTCCGCGTTGATCCCGAGCTGCTGGATGTACTGGGTGGTCTCGCCCACCAGCGTGTTGTCGTCCAATAGGAGCAGGTGGGCGTCGATCACGCAGAGGTGCTCGGGGCCGTGGGTGGCGGCCAGCTGGTTCTTGAGGGTGGCGAGATCGAGCTTCGCGCGCTCGATAGCCTTGGCGAGCCGGGCCAACTCCACCGGGATCTCGTCGGCCCGGACGGGGTGCTCGGCCACCTGCACGCGGCGGCGGTCGGTGATCCGCACCCGGCCGATGGCGATGCCACCGGAGGCGCCGATCCCCTTCAGCTCTTTGCTGTCACTCCTCTCCGAACCCATTGCGAATCAGTTCCCCGACGGTAGCGAAGGCCTCGGCGTCGTCCGGACCCTCCACCTTGAGCACGACGGTGCTCCCTTTGCCGGCCGCCAGCATCATGATCCCCATGATGCTCTTGCCGTTGACCTCCACCCCCTCCCGCTCGATGCGGATCTCGGAGGCGAAGCGGGTCGCGGTCTTCACCAGGAGCGCGGAGGCCCTGGCGTGAAGACCGAGCTTGTTGGGAATGACGAATTCACCTTCGATCATATATCCTCTCCGGCGGGCATGCCGCCTCGTATCACTTCTTAAGGTAGTCGCCGGCCACCAGGATCCCCTCCCGGCCGCTCTCCAAAAGCTTCACGGCCAGGTCGTGTACCTGGACACGGCTGCGGTCCTGGGTGAAACGGATCAGCATGGGGAGATTCACGCCGGTCACCACCTCGACCTTCCCTTCCGCGAGGAAAGAGAGGCTCATGTTGGAGGGTGTCCCCCCGAACATGTCGGTCATTATGATGGCCCCGTCGCCGGAGACCCGGGCAACCGCCTCCTTGATGGAGTCCATGACGGTAGCTGCCGAGGCCTGCGGGTCGATCCCCACCGCCTCGGCAAGCTCCAGCTTGCCCACGATCATCTCCGCGGCGGCCACCAGCTCGTTGGCCACCCCGGCGTGCGCTACCACGACCAGTCCTATCATCTTCTATCCCTTCTCGATGTCCCTATGGGTTATTTTGATGTTCACGTTTCTCTGCCTGAAGTACTGGTACAGCTCCTGGGCGATGGCCACCGAGCGGTGGCGCCCCCCCGTGCAGCCGATCGATACCGACAGGTACGACTTCCCCTCCCGGCGGTAACCGGGAAGCAGAAATTCCAGCATGTTCCTGAAGCGCTCCAGGAAGACCACCGTCTCCTCGTGCCCCAGGACGAAGTCCCTCACCCCCTGGTCGAGCCCCGAGAACGGCCTGAGCGCCGGGACGAAGTAGGGGTTGGGGAGGAAGCGGACGTCCATCACCAGGTCGCTTTCCAGGGGAAGGCCGTAACGGTAGCCGAAGGATTGCAGGTTCACCTGCATCTCCATCCCCTTCTCGCTTCCCATCACCGTCGAGATCACCACCTCCTTCAGGCGGTGGACGTTCATCTCGGAGGTGTCGAAGATGTTGGTGGCGATCCGCCGGAGCCCGGCCAGCTGGTCGCGCTCGAAGCGGATCCCCTCGGGGACCGTCCCCCCCTCCAGGGCGGGATGGCGCCTGCGGGTCTCGGAGAAGCGCCGGATCAGCACCTCGTCGGTCGCCTCGAAGAAGAAGATCTTCAGGGTGTGGCCGGCCTTGGCGATGCTCTTGAAGACCTTGTCGTACCCCTTGATGAAGTCGCGGCTCCGGATGTCCATCACCATCGCCACGTCCTTGACGCTCTCCCGCGAGTTCTCCACCAGCTCGATGAAGGTGGAGGCGAGCGAGACCGGGAGGTTGTCGAGGCAGAAGAAGCCTTCGTCCTCCAGCGCCCGGACGGCGGTGGACTTTCCGGACCCGGAGAGCCCGGTGATGATCACGATACGCATGCTATTCGACCTCGTTCCCCAGCGGCCTGAACTCCATGCGGGCCAAAAGCTTCTCGTGGAACTCGCGGGCGGAGTGGTACCCCATCCCCTTCAAAAGGAAGTTCCTGGCCGCCACCTCGATAATCGAGGTGAGGTTTCTCCCCGGCCGGACCGGGATCTTCAGGTGGGGGAGATCGACGCCTAAAACGGTCTTCACCTGGTCGTCGATCCCCAGACGCTCGTACTCCTGGTTGGCGTCCCATTCAACCAGCTCCAGCACCATGTCGACGATCTTCTTCTCGCGGATCGAGGAGACCCCGTAGAGGTCCTTGATGTTGATGATCCCCAGGCCGCGGATCTCCATATGGTGCTGGATCGATTCTCCGGCCTGCCCCACCAGGGCGGCCGGCATCTTCTTCTTGATATGGACCACGTCGTCGGCCACCAAACGGTGCCCGCGGATCACCAGGTCGAGGGCGCACTCGCTCTTGCCGATGCCGCTTTTGCCCAGCAGCAAAACGCCCACCCCGAGGACGTCCACCAGGACGCCGTGGATGTGGGTCGAAGGAAGCAGGCTCTCCTCGAGGAACTTGGTGATGAGCGAGATGAAGGTCGAGGACTGGTGATGGGTCGAGAGGAGCGGGATCCCGGCCGCCTCGGCCGACTCCTTGATGAAGGAGGGGGGATCGAGCCCCTTGGTGACGATGAAGCAGGCGATGGGGTAGGAGCAGAGTTTCTCGATGTGGCGGCGGCCGGTCTCTTCGGGCACCTGCGACAGGTAGGAGATCTCGGTGTTGCCCAGCACCTGGACGCGGTCGGGATGGAGGTGCTCGGTGTACCCGGTCAGCGCCAGCCCCGGTTTCTGGATGCGGGAGCTGAAGAGCCGGTTGCCCAACCCCGCCTCTCCCCCGATGAGCTGGAGATCCAGCCCGTAGGCCTTGTCTTCCAGGAGATCCTTGATGCTCAGGCTCATTATCGTCACTGCATATGACCTTTCAGGGAGCCGGTGGTCCGGTGAGAGGAAGGGGGGCGCGCCCGGCGCGCCCCCCTAGCGCGGGTTAGGGATTCTCGGTGGCGATCAGCCCGTAGTTGCCGTCTTTTCTGCGGTAGACCACGCTGATGGTCTCGGTGGATGCCTCGGTGTAGACCAGGAAGTCCTTGTGGAGGAGCTCCATCTGCATGACGGCCTCTTCGACCGACATCGGCTTCATGGTGAAGCTCTTGGTCTTGACGATGACCGGCTCCTTGCTCTCGTCGATGCTTTTGGCTTCGACGATGGCCTTCTGGACGTTGCGCTCGCGGGCCTCGGACGGCTTGTGGGCCTTGATCCGCTCCTTGAAGCGGCGGAGCTGGCGCTCGATCTTGTCGGCGACCGCGTCGAGGGAGGCGTACATGTCGTTCGATTCTTCAGCGGCCTTGATGGTGATCCCCTTGGCCGTGATGGTGACTTCGGCCAGGTGGCGGATCTTCTCGACGGTAAGGAATACCTGGACGACGATGGGTTCGTCTATATATTTCTTAACCCTCTCCAGCTTTTCCTCGGCATACCCTTTCAGGGCGTCGCTGGGCTCCATGTGCCTGAATGTGGTGGTGATCTGCATACCTCGTACCTCCCTGTATTGTAATACACGCCCCAGCCCCGCGGATTCGGGGAGCGGCGTCAGAAATGCTTCTTGCGCTCCGAGGACGACCCGATCCGGAGCATCTCGCGGTACTTGGTAACGGTCCTTCTGGCAATGACGATGTTGTGGGTGGAAAGGAGTTCGGCCAGGCGCTGGTCGGAATAGGGGCGCTTGGGATCCTCCGCATCCACCAGTTCCTTGATCTTGCTCTTCACGCTCTCGGAGGCGATGAAATCCCCCTCGCCGGTGGAGATGCCGGAGTTGAAGAAGTATTTCAGCTCGAAGAGCCCCTGGGGGGTCTGCATGTACTTGTTGGTGGTGACGCGGCTGATGGTCGACTCGTGCATCCCGATGTCCTCGGCGATGTCGCGCAATACCAGCGGTTTCAGGTACTCGATGCCGCGGTCCAAAAAGTCGCGCTGGAACTTGATCAGGGACTTGGCAACCTTGAAGATGGTGCGCTGGCGCTGCTGGATGCTCTTGATGAGCCAGATGGCGGAGCGCATCTTCTCGCCGATGTACTCCTCGGCCTGCTTGTCGACCGAGCGGGAGCTCTTGGCGTCGGGGGAGTAGAGCGGGTTGATCCGGAGGTTGGGCATCCCCTCGTCGTTCAAGACCACCACGTACTCGTCGCCTACCTTGTGGACGAAGATGTCGGCCGAGATGTACTGGACGTCGTCGGAGCCGAAGAGCCGCCCGGGCTTGGGATCGAACTCGGCGATGATCCGGGAGGCGGCCAGGATGTCGTTCACGTCCACCCCGAGCACCTTGGCGGCCTGTTTGTAGCGCCGGGCCTCCAGGTCCTTCAGGTGGTCGCGTAGCAGCGCCTCCACGAGCGTCCCCCCCATGCCGAGGCTTTGCACCTGCAACAGGAGGCATTCGCGCAGATCGCGGGAACCGACCCCGACCGGGTCGAACTCCTGGATCCTCTTGAGGACCGACTGGGCCAGCGGGACCAGCACGCTCTCGGCGAAGGCGTCGGCCGACTCCTGCAGCTTCTCCTCGGGGTCGCCGGCGGTGAGCCCCGACCACTCCAGCACCTCCCCGGTGAAGGGAGCGACCCGGACGCAGGCCGCGGCCACGTCCTCGAGGCTCGCGCGGAGGTAGCCGTCCTCGTCGATGTTGCCGATGATCTCGGCCCCCACCACGGTCTCGCGCTCGGTGAGCCGGGTCAGCGAGAGCTGCCAGATGAGATGGTCGAAAAGGGTGGATTTCTTGGTGAGGAGGTTTTCGAAGGAGGGGCGGTCCTCGTCGTCGTAGTACTGCTCACCGGAAGAGTAGTTGTAGCCGTCGATGTAGGAGTCCCAGTCGGTCTCGCGGGTCTCCTCCCCCGCCCTTACCTCCTGGAAGTCGTTGGCGGGACTCTCGGGCTCCAGCTCCTTCTCTCTGATCTCCAGCTGCTCCGGCTCCCGGATTTCCTCCTGGTCCAGAACCTCGTCAAGGACGGGATTTTCCTCCAGCTCCTGGCGGACCACATCCTGGAGTTCCAGCCGGGAAAGTTGAAGGAGTTTGATGGCCTGCTGCAGCTGGGGGGTCATCACCAACTGCTGACTCAATTTCATCTGCTGGCGCATCTCTATGGCCATAAGTCCTCTTTGACTGCCGAATGGATCTGAATTTCAAGGTGCGGGGGAACCGCTCGCGTGCCCCGGAAAGGCGCCGGAAGCCCTCTGACAGCTATTATAGCCCTGCCGGAGGCGCTTAGCGAGCCGGGTTAACTCTTAGAGACGGAACTTCTCCCCCAGGTAGATCTCGCGCGCCTTCTTGCTCTGCGAGATCTGCTGCGGGTCGCCGCATTCCAGCACTTCCCCCGCGCTCATGATGTAGGCCTTGTCGCAGACCCCCAAGGTTTCACGGACGTTGTGGTCCGAGATCAGGACGCCGAGCCCCTTTTCCTTGAGCTCGGTGATGATGTTCTGGATGTCGATGACCGCGATGGGATCGATGCCGGCGAACGGCTCGTCCAAAAGGATGAAGGCCGGGTTGGTGGCCAGCGCCCGGGCGATCTCCACCCGCCGCCTCTCGCCCCCGGAAAGGGCGTACCCCTTGCTGTTGGCGATGTGCTCGACCCGGAATTCCCCGAGGAGCTCTTCGACCCGCTCCCGCCTTCTCATTGGGGAGAGCGGCATGGTCTCCAGGACCGCCATCAGATTGTCACGGACGGAAAGTTTTCGAAAGACCGAGGGTTCCTGCGGCAGGTAGCTGATGCCGCGCCGGGCCCGCAGGTACATCGGGAGCTGAGTGATCTCCTCCTCGTCGAAGAGGACCCGGCCGGAGTCCGGGCGGGCGAGCCCTACCACCATGTAGAAGGTGGTGGTCTTGCCGGCGCCGTTGGGACCCAGGAGCCCCACCACCTCGCCGCTGGAGACGTGGAGGTCGACCCCGTTCACCACCCGGCGCTTGTCGAACCCCTTGACGAGCCCTTCGGTCCGGAGCGTGCTACGGTTTTTTGCCGGCATTCTGCTCCCCGGGGTGAATCACCACCTCCACCCTTCTCCCCTGTCCGCCGCGCGCCACGCTCCGCTGCTGGTCGAGGTAATAGGTGATCTCGCTGCCGGTCACCACGTCGTTCCCCTGCACCACCTTGGGGGACTGATCGAGCACGATGGTCCGCTCTTTCGGATGATAAACGGCGTGGCCGCCGGTCGCCTGCCGGCTGCCCTGCAGCATACGGACGTTGCCGTAGGCCTCCACTTTGGAGAGCTCCTTGCCGTCACCCGAGTAGGTGATCACCAGCCGGTCCGCGTAGAGGGTCATGTCGCCCTGGCGGGCCACCACCTTCCCCTCGAAGACCGCGGTCTTTTTCTCATTATCGGCATTGAGGGTGTCGGACTTGATGGTAAGCGGCTCTTTTTTAGCCGCCGGCGCCGCCCAAAGATGCGAGGCCGTAGCCACAAGGACCAGCGCCATCAGGAAAAAGGATCGCATCATTTCCCCCTCCCCGGCCGGTAGACCGCCTTGACCTCGCTCAAAAGCCGCAGCTTGCGGCTTTGTGTCAGTAACTCCATTCCCACCCCTTCAAGTTCCAGCCCCTGGTCCACCAGCCGGACCCGGTCGCCGCTTTTGATGAGCGAGCGGGCGGCCACGTAGCTGACACTGGGGGCGAAGAACTCAAGTCCTTTACTGCTTGTGCCGTGGACCTCTCCGGTGAGGGTGAGATCCCGGGTCGTGTTGTTGTAGTCGGCGCGCTGGGCGGTGACCAGCAGTTCACCGGTCCGCTCGTTGCCGGCGACCGAGAAACGCACCCCGGAAAGCGAGGTGGTGTCGGCCTTCTTGTTGTACTCGGCGCGGTCGGCGGTGAGATCCCACCGTTTCTTCCCTTCCTTGGTCTCGGTGTAGTGGACCTTCTGCAGGGAGATGTCGACCTGCACCGGGAGCTTGGCGACCTTCACCCCGGGGAGGTTATTCGCGCGCAATTTGAAGAGTATGAAGGCGATCATGAGGAGGGTGGCCAAGATCAAGACCGCCGCGACAAATCGCCTGATTTTATTAAGTTTATCCATATTTTTTGCCGAAGTATACCATCATCAAAAAGGGGTGTAAAGCCTGTTTTTCCGGGGATGGCACGATTTGGCACAAAGATTGAAGAAAGAAAGTCCCCCTTTGAAAAAGGGGGGATTTAGGGAGATTTTCCTTGCTGCCACCGGATCACCAAATCCCCCCTGTCCCCCCTTTTTCAAAGGGGGGACCCGTTTCGGCTGCTATCCCGAATATCAAGGGGGGGAGTCCCGAAGCTAGGCGAGCTGGGAGAGGTACCAGCCGTAGGTGCTCTTCAGCCCCTCCTCCAGCTCAATCTGGTGGCGCCAGCCGAGCTCATGGATGCGCGCGACGTCGCAGAGCTTTCTGGGGGTGCCGTCGGGCTTGGAGGCGTCGAAGCGGATGTCGCCGCGGTAGCCGACCACCTCGCCGATCTTGAGCGCCAGCTCCTTGATGGTCAGCTCCACGCCGGAGCCGATGTTGACCGGCTCGTTCCCCTCGTAGTTCTGCATGAGGAAGACCGAGGCGCGGGCCACGTCGTCCACATGGACGAACTCGCGGTAGGGGGTGCCGCTCCCCCAGACCACCACCTCGGGCTCGCCGGCCACCTTGGCCTCGTGGAACTTCCGCAACAGCGCGGGGAGGACGTGGGAGGTGGTCAGGTCGAAGTTGTCGTTGGGGCCGTAGAGGTTGGTCGGCATGGCGCTGATGAAGCGGGTCCCGTACTGCCGGTTGTAGGACTGGCACATCTTGATCCCGGCGATCTTGGCGATGGCGTACGGCTCGTTGGTGGGCTCCAGCGGCCCGGTCAGGAGGTACTCCTCCTTGATCGGCTGGGGGGCCATCTTCGGGTAGATGCAGGTGCTCCCCAAAAGGAGGAGCTTCTTGACCCCGTTCAGGTACGCGCTGTGGACCACGTTGTTCTGGATCATCAGGTTGTCGTAGATGAAATCGGCCGGGTAGCTGTTGTTGGCGACGATTCCTCCCACCTTGGCGGCGGCCACCAGCACGTAATCGGGACGCTCGGCGGCGAAGAAGGCGGCGGTGGCCGCCTGGTCGCGCAGGTCCAGCTCCTTGCTCGTCCTCACCACCAGGTTGCCGTACCCCTGCCCCTCGAGTTCGCGCACGATGGCGGACCCGACCAGGCCGCGGTGCCCCGCAACGAAGACCTTCCCTCCCTTATCCATTGGCGCGCATCTCCCTTTCGGCGAGCGCCAGGTCGGTGTCGGTCATCATCTCCACCAGCCCCTGGAAGGTGGTCTTCGGCTCCCACTTGAGGACGCGCTTGGCCTTGGCGGGATCACCGAGCAGCAGGTCGACCTCGGCCGGACGGAAGTAGCGGGGATCGATCTCGATCACCACCTTGCCGGTCTTGATGTCGATCCCCTTCTCATGCGCCCCTTCTCCCTGCCACTCGAGGTGCATCCCGAGGCGTCCGAAGACCAGTTCGGCGAACTCGCGGACGCTGTGGGTCTCACCGGTGGCGACCACGAAGTCGTCGGCGGTCTCCTGCTGGAGCATGAGCCACATCGCCTCGACGTAATCGCCGGCGAAGCCCCAGTCCCTCTTGGCATCGAGGTTCCCCAGGTAGAGGCAGTGCTGCAGCCCCAGCTTGATCCTGGCCGCCGCGCGGGTGATCTTCCTGGTAACGAACGTCTCGCCGCGGCGGGGGGATTCGTGGTTGAAGAGGATCCCGTTGCAGGCGAAGAGGTCGTAGCTCTCCCGGTAGTTCAGGGTGATGTAGTAGGCGTAGGCCTTGGCGGCCGCGTACGGGGAGCGGGGATAGAAGGGGGTGGTCTCCTTCTGGGGAGTCTCCACCACCTTCCCGTAAAGCTCCGAGGATGAGGCCTGGTAGAAGCGCGGCGAGATGCCGGTTTCGCGGATCCCTTCGAGAATCCTTACCGCGCCCAGGGCATCGACCTCGCCGGTGTACTCGGGAACGTCGAAAGAGACCCTGACGTGGCTCTGGGCACCGAGGTTGTAGATCTCGTCCGGGCGTACCTCGCGCAGGATCCGGTTGATGGAGCTCGCGTCGTTCAGGTCACCGTAGTGGAGAAAGAGCTTGGTCCCCGCCTCGTGCGGGTCGCGGTAGATGTGGTCGATGCGCCCCGTGTTGAAGGAGGAGGAGCGGCGGATCATGCCGTGAACCTGGTATCCCTTGGAGAGGAGCAGTTCGGCGAGATAGGAGCCGTCCTGCCCGGTGATGCCGGTGATGAGTGCTTTTTTCATGGTGCCTCCGGTGGCGGTCGAAATTAAATCTAACGGCAAAAGGATCGGCCGGCTAGGCCGGCTCGTAATTGGCCAGTATCTTCTCGATGATGCGGCTGGTGGAGCGTCCGTCGACGAACTGGACGAGCTCCACCCGCCCGCCGTTCGACTCCACCACCTCGCGCCCCACGACGCCGTCGAGGGTGTAGTCGCCCCCCTTGACCAGGACGTCCGGGCGGAGCGCCTCGATGACGGCGAGCGGGGTGTCTTCGTCGAAGATCACCACGTAGTCGATGCAATCCAGGGCGGCCAGGATGTGGGCCCGCTCCGCCTGCTCGATCAGGGGCCGTTTCTCCCCTTTGAGGCGGCGGACCGAGGCGTCCGAGTTGAGCCCCACGACGAGGAGATCCCCCAGCGAGCGGGCCTTCTGCAGGTACTTGACGTGCCCCACGTGGAGAAGGTCGAAGCAGCCGTTGGTGAAGACCACCTTCTTCCCGCGCCCGCGCTCCGCGCTCACCAGGTGGGCCAGCACGTCGAGGTTCTTGATCTTGGTGTCGCTGTCGGTCTGGCCGTGGCCAACCTCGGCGACGATCTCGGCCGGGGAGACGGTGGAGGTCCCGAGCTTGCCGACCGCGATGCCGGCCGCGACGTTGGCGACCCAGGAGGCATCGGCCATGGAGAGGCCGCAGGCGAGTCCCAGGGAGAGGACCGAGATGACGGTATCGCCGGCGCCGGTGACGTCGAAGACTTCGCGGGCCACGGTCGGGATGTGGACCGCTTCACCCTTGGCCGGGAAGAGGGACATCCCCGCCTCGCTGCGGGTGATCAAGAGCGCGTCGAGCTGCAGCTTTCCGAGGAGAACATCGGCGGCTTGCTCCAGGCTTCCCTGGTCGGCAATGGTGATGCCGGAGGCGATCTCGGCCTCCTTGCGGTTGGGGGTGAGGAGGGTCGCGCCGGTGTATTTCTGGTAGTCGCTCCCCTTGGGGTCGACCACCACCGGGATCCCGAGGGTCCTCCCCGCCTTGCAGATCACCGAGAGGACCGCCGGGGTGAGCACACCCTTGAGGTAATCGGAGACCACGATGACGTCGAAGTTGGAGCAGCAGGAGAGGAGGTAGCCGGTCATCAGCGCCTCGGCCTCGGGCCCCACCGCGGACTTGGTCTCGCGGTCGATGCGGACGATCTGCTGGTTGGCGGCGATGACGCGGGTCTTCTTGCTGGTCTTTCTGGCCGGATCATCGAAAAGCCCCTCGATGCCGACGTTCTTCTCCTCGAAGGCGCGGCGCAGGAGGGCCCCGTTTTCGTCGGCGCCAATTACCGAGCAGACCGACACGCTGCACCCGAGTGCGGCGAGGTTGTTGACGACGTTACCGGCGCCTCCCAGGCGAAGGTCCTCGCGGGTCACCTCCACCACCTGGACCGGTGCTTCCGGCGAAATACGTTCCGCTTTCCCCCACAGGTACTCGTCCAGCATCAGGTCGCCAATTACCAGCGCCCGAACCGTGGAGGCTTTGTCAAGAAACGACTCGACTTCTCTTCTATCCATAAAAACTCCGAAACCAGTTCTGTGTTCTACTTCTGCATTTTGAAGCCTTTCGGCTATAGTCTGTGCTCCATCTTGCACCTCACAGCCGTATGACAGAGGCAAACTGAGAGAGTTTAGCAAAAAGTTGCGACGAAGCTATGACAGATGAATTTTTTATTTCAGCTTGTTCAGCACCCCGGCGGCCAGCAGCGGAATCAGTATCTCGTGATGGCCGGTGACGGTGTAGCCGCGGCTCTCGCCGCTCGTGGGACGCTTCACTACATTGGTGAGCGGACGGTAGTGCTGCTGCATGTCGAAGTTGGCGGTGGTGAAGTGATCGACGTGGTGTCCCAGGTTCTGCGCGATGGAGAGCGCCTTCAGGAAGACCTCGGGAAGGAGCACAGCGCTCCCGATGTTCAGGTACACGCCTCCGTCCCCCAGCGAGGAGACCACCGAGGTGAAGATCCTGAAGTCGGTGTAGCTCGCCTGCCCGATGACGGCCCCGTCGGCGCTCGGGTGCTGATGGGTGATGTCGGTCCCGATCGCCACGTGGACGGTGACCGGGATCTCGTTTTTAACGCAGGTCGCCATCAGGCTCTGCTCGCGGTAGGGAAGCTCGCGCTCGAGGATCATTCTCCCGAGCGATTCGCCGTAGCCGAGCCCCTTGGCGACGCCGGCCTTGAGGGCCTCGTTGATCTGCTTCCCGGTCTCCTCGGCCATCCCGAAGTTCCCGGCATGAAGTACCGCACCGACGTCCTCGCTGGTGGCGCCGATCAGGGCGATCTCGAAGTCATGGATGGAGCCGGAGCCGTTCAAGGCTACCGCGGTCACCACGTCCGCCTCGATGAGGGCCTTCAGAACCGGCTGTAACCCGCACTTGATGACGTGGCCGCCCATCGCCATCACCACCGGCTTCCCCTTCTCGCGGGCGGCCACTACCGAGTCGATGATCTTGTTGAGCGACTGCGCGCCCAGCTGATTCGGCATGGCGGCCAAAAGGTCGGCAACGGTCATCCCCGCCCGCACCGGGCCGGCAAAGTCGTCCTTCACATTGACCTTGTTGTTTCGGGTGGCGATCGGGTAGGTGGTGACCCCGGTGAAATCTAGCGGTGCGTATTTCATAAGTCAAATCCTTTCGATTGAAAGAAGTTCCAGGTTCTATGTGAGCAACAAGTCTATGAGGCGTAGGTTGCGTTGAACGGCTTCATCGTGAAACGCAACAATTAACGTTGCTGCAAAATGCCGCGTTTCGTACCTCAACGCGACCTACTACCCCCTGTTCAGAGCCCTTGGTACGCCTTGTAGAGGTACTGCAAATACGCCTGGGTGTCCTTTAACGACTCGGCATCCTGGGCGGCGCCCCGTCCCGGGTTGGTCCGCAGGATCACCTTCTTCGCCACGTCGTCGAACACCGTGGTCTGGTCGGCGGTCCGCATGGCAAAACCGGTGTGGAAGTTGTAATAGGCATAGTTCTGCCGGTTCTTGTTGAAGAGGTTGTTGCTCCAGCGGAACTGCTCGTAGGGAAGCCCGAGCTGGGCCAGCAGGGTGGCCGCGATGTCCGACTGCGAGGCGGTCTTGGTGAAGCGGGTCCCGCGGTATTCCTTCTTCAGCACCTCCCCGTAGAGAAGAAGCGGGATCCGGTAGCGCTCCGGCTGGTAGTTGTTCCGGTTGAGCGGCAGCGGATGCCCGTGATCGGCCACGAACACGAAGAGGGTGTTGGCGTACCACGGCTCCTTTCTTGCCCGCTCGAAGAAGGCCCTGAGGCTTAGGTCCGCGTAGTGGACGGCGTTTTTGAGCTTCACCGCCTCGCTGTTGCCGGGATAGACCGGGGCCATCGGGACCTCGAACGGCTCGTGGCTGCTCAGGGTGAAGAGGGCGCTGAAGAAGGGGGTTCTCTCGTTCCTCAGGTCGTCGATCACCCGGTTGAAGAGCACGCCGTCCTGCGCCCCCCACTTGGAATCCATGTCCTTCTTGTCGAACGATTCCCGATCGACGATCTTCTCGAACCCGGAGTGGTGCAAAAGGGCGATCATGTCGTCGAACCGGTCGTCGCCGCCGTAGTGGAACTGGGTGGCGTACCCCGCCTGCTTGAGGGAGCCCCCCAGGGTGGGAAGCCGCTCCATCTTCATCGGGTGGGAGAGGATGGTCCCGTCCGGGTTGGAGGGATACCCCTGCAAAACTGCGGGGAACCCGAAGGAACTCCGGTAGCCGCTGGCGTAGAAATCGGTGCAGAGGAGGCCGCCGGCCGCCAGTTCGTCGAAGAAGGGGGCGATCCCCTTCTCGGCACCGAGCGCGCCCACCACATCGGCGGTCCAGCTCTCCATGATGAACAGCACAATGTTCGGGCGCTTGGTGGTCAGCACCTCATCGGTGTCGTTGGGGATTCCTTTCCCGAACAGGCGGTCCACCCGCTGCTTGACCTCGGCGTCGGAGAGGTAGACGTAGTTGTTCCCCTTCTTCTTGAGGTAGTACTTGGTGTCGTAGATGAGGTTCCAGCTGGCGTTCAAGGCCGCATGGTTCGCGAAGGGGGTGCTCGAGAAGTAGACGAAGCTCGGGTTCATGGCCGCCACCCCCACGCTCCCGCGGATCGCGAGGAAGATCACTCCGGCGAAGAGGACGAAGAGGGGAAGCCGCACCAGCGAGCGCTGCGGGGTCCGGTGGATGGGAAGCCCGCTGCAGAAGAGCCGGTACAGGAAGCACCCGCACCACCCGAGGATCACCGCCGCCACCACCAGCAGGAAAAGGGGGGACGACGCAGTGGAGGCGAAGGCCTCCCGGGGATGCTGGAGGTAGACGAGCGCCTGGGCGTTGAGCTTGGTTCCCCAGGCCTGGTAGATCTGCAGGTCGGCGATGGTCAGCACCGCCACCACGGCGCTCATCAGGTAGCTGTACCACTTGATGAATTTGGCCACCCCCCGGAAGGGGAAGAGGGAGTTGGCGAACCAGGTGAGGTACGGAATGACGGAGAGGTAGCCGGCTGCGGAAAGGTCCGCGTAGGCGCCATAGGCCAGCGTTCCGGCCAGGGTGGAGGCACCGAGGCCGGCGGATTTTGCTCCGTGGTAACCGAGGAAAGCCAGGCGGCAGATGAGGAAGTAGGTGAGCCAGAAAAGGAGGTACCTGAAGACGAAAGAAGGGAAATCCCTGACCAATCCGGATTTCCCGGTTGCTGCCACTTTTTTACTGTCGTGCGACATCTTGCTCCTTAAGACACCTTCTCCTTTTACCCCATCCTCACCTCCGCCCTCCCCAGCTGGGGAGGGAGAGGTTGGCTAAGACGAAGATAGCTGGTGCGCCGTTACTTCCCGTAGTACTCGCGGTACCACTTGACGAATTTGCCGACCCCCTCCTCGATGGAGGTGGACGGCTTGAAACCGACATCCCTCATGAGATCGTCGACATCGGCGTAGGTGGCGGGAACGTCCCCCGGCTGGATGGGAAGGAGGTTCTTCTGGGCCGTCTTGCCGAGGGCGTCCTCGAGCACCTCGATGAAGCGCATAAGCTCCACCGGGGAGTTGTTGCCGATGTTGTAGATCCGGTACGGCGCGTAGCTGGTACCGGGGTCCGGGCTCTTCCCGCTCCAGGCGGGGTTGCCGGCCGGGATCTTTTCCATCACCCGCATCACCCCTTCGACGATGTCGTCGACGTAGGTGAAGTCACGCTGCATCTTGCCGTTGTTGAAGACGTCGATGCTCTTTCCTTCCAGGATGGCCTTGGTGAAGAGGAAGAGCGCCATATCGGGGCGTCCCCACGGTCCGTAGACGGTGAAGAACCTGAGCCCGGTGGTCGGCAGACCGTAGAGGCTCGAATAGGTGTGGGCCATCAGCTCGTTGGCCTTCTTGGTGGCGGCGTAGAGCGAAACGGGATGGTCCACGTTGTGGTGCACCGAGAACGGCATCTCCGTGTTCGCCCCGTAGACCGAGCTGGAGGAGGCGTAGACGAGGTGCTTCACCTTGTTGTGACGGCACCCCTCCAGGATATTGATGAAGCCGGTAATGTTGCTTTCGGTGTAGGCGTGGGGGTTCACCAGCGAGTAGCGGACGCCGGCCTGGGCGGCCAGGTTCACCACCGTCTGGAACTGCTCCCTGGCGAAGAGATCCGCCATCGCCTCGCGATCGGCCAGGTCCATCTTGACGAAACGGAAGCCGGGGAGCGGGGTGAGCTGGGCCAGCCGCGCCTCCTTGAGCCGCACGTCATAGTAGTCGTTGACGTTGTCGAGGCCAACGACCTCCACACCCCGGCCTAGAAGCCGCTTCGACAGGTGAAATCCGATGAAACCGGCGGCGCCTGTTACCAGAACCTTTCCCATAGAACCCCTCGTCATTGAAATAGGATGGAAACGTACCGACAAACGATAGCACAGCGAGAGTTTTCCGCCTACTTTTTAAGTCCGGCGATCACCTCGACGATCCGGCGGGCGGCCATGCCGTCCCCATAGGGATTGTGGGCAAGGCTCATAGCGCGCCAGGCCTCCTCGTTATCCAGCAGCAGCGATGTCTCGGCGACGATCCGTCCGCGGTCGGTGCCGACCAGCTTCACGGTTCCCGCCTCCACCGCCTCCGGGCGCTCGGTGGTATGCCGCATCACCAGTACCGGTTTCCCCAAGGACGGCGCCTCCTCCTGCACGCCACCGGAATCGGTGACGATCAGGTGGGCCCGGTTCATGAGGTACACGAAGGGGAGGTAATCTACCGGCTCGATGAGATGGACGTTGGCAAGGGTGCCGTCCCCGAGGATACGGCGCACCGGTTCCTGGACGTTCGGGTTGAGATGGACGGGGTAGAGGATCTCCACGTCCGGATGGGTGGTGGCCAGCTCGGCCAGCGCCCGGCAGATCTCCTCGAAACCGGCGCCAAAGTTCTCCCGGCGGTGCCCGGTAACCAGCACGAGCCGCTTCGCCGGGTCCAGGAAACCGAAGGTCTCTTCGAACTGGCGGTGCAGACCGGGGTCGCTCTCTATCTTGTGAGAGACGGAGAGGAGCGCGTCCACCACGGTATTCCCGGTCACATAGATCGAGCCGTCGGCAACCCCTTCCCGCAGCAGGTTGTTCCGCGAGGTCTCGGTGGGGGCGAAATGGAGGTCGGCTACCGCCCCGGTCACCCGCCGGTTGATCTCCTCCGGGAAGGGGGCGAACTTATCCTGGGTCCTCAGCCCCGCCTCCACGTGCCCGACGGGGATGCGGAAGTAGAAGGAGGCGATCGAAGCGGCCATGGTGGTGGAGGTGTCGCCGTGCACCAGGACCAGGTCGGGGCGCTCCTTCTCGAGCACCGGCTTCAAGCCCTGAAGGACCCGGCAGGTCACGTCGAAGAGGTCCTGCCCCGGCTTCATGATGTCGAGGTCGTAGTCCGGCCTGATGTCGAAAAGCGAGAGCACCTGGTCGAGCATCTGGCGGTGCTGCGCGGTGACGCAGACTATACTCCGGATGGTTTCCGGGTGCTTTTCCAACTCCTTGACCACAGGGGCCATCTTGATGGCCTCCGGGCGGGTGCCAAAGACGGAGAGAACAGTGATCATGACTGGCGTGCCCTCACCACGTACTGAAAGACGAGCGACTCCTTGATGCGGTTGAACATCATCACGTTCAATAGCTTGATATTCCATCCGCCGTCAACCTTGCGGGAGATCGCCTCGACGGACATGCCGTTACCGGTGAAGAGCTCCTCGACTCCGGGGAGGGTGAAGAAACGGAGGTGGGTCCGGTCGAGGATACCCGCATCGCCGTAACGCCACTGCCCCTTCATCAATCCCCGCACTACGCGGTGAAAGCCGACGTTGGGGAGGCTCGCCACGATGCAGCCGCCCGGTGCCAGCAAGGCCTTGAGCTTGCCGACCATGGCCCAGGGGTCGACGAGGTGCTCGAGGACGTCGGCGCAGATGATGCAGTCGAACTGTCCGGGCCGGAAGGGGAGCTCCACCTGCTCGAGGTTCCCCTCAACCACCTCGTCCAGCACCGCGCGCGCCTGCGAGGCGGCGTCGGGAAAAATTTCGATCCCGCAGACTTCCTTGACCCCGGTCTGCTTCAGGTGGGCACCCAGAGCTCCGGAACCGCATCCGACGTCCAGCACCGAACGGCATCCCGCCGGGATCATCTCCAGGATCTCCGGCCGCAGCAGCCCGTAGTAATCGTCCCTCATACACCCTCCGTCAGATCGACACGGCAGCCGGCAAGCTTCCGCTTGAGTGATTTTAACTGGTAATCGAAGCGCAGCCGCTTCCAGAATCCCCGCGGCCGCAGGAGCTCCGCCTTCTTGAGACGGTTTTCCACCCGGTACAGGGTGGTATCGTCCTGTCCCGAGGCCAACCGCTGCAGAGCCTGCGCGATCAGCTCGAGGTGGCGCTCCCGCGGGTGGGTGGTGCGGTAGCGCCGGATGCCGAACTTCCGTTCCAAAAGCTTCCGGTTGGCCTTCAAAAGTTTCTTGGTGGTGCCGGGCATGGCGCTGAACGAACCGCTGCCACGGTGGTAGATGAAGACGTTTTCGTTGAGGAGGAGGGTGAATCCTGCCCTGCGGACCCGCAGGCAGTAATCGTCGTCCTCGTAGAAGCCGAGGCCGTAGGCCTCATCCAGCCCCCCTACCCGCTCCACCACGTCCCGCCTGGTGGCCACGCAGAAAAAGCAGAGCCGCTCCATGGAGACCGCTTCGCTCCGTCCGGTCCCGACCCAAAGCGCGCCCTGGCCGAGGATCTCCTTGGGGGAGGCGCTTTCGACCCACACTTCCTGTTCGTTGCCGGTGGCGTTGGAAACCGGGCCGACGAGCCCTGCGGTGGGATCCTCGCGAAGCGGCCTGACCAGCTCGGTCAGCCACCCCCGGCCCACCTGGGTGTCGTTGTTCAAGAGCACCAGGAACTCACCGGTGGCAACCTTCAGTCCGTCGTTGTTCCCCCCCGCGAACCCGCGGTTCACGCTGTTGAGGATCGGCTTGAGGCGCGGCTCCCGCCCGGCGAGCTCCCGAAGGTACCCCGGGGTTCCGTCCGAGGAGTTGTTGTCCACCACGATCACCTCGTAGTCGGGGTAATCGGTATTGGCGAAAACGCTCTCCAGGCAGGGCGCGGTGGTCCCAGAGAGCGAGTTGTAGCTCACCAGGATGATGCTGGCCCGGCCGGGGATCACCGTTTTTTCAGCCACAGCGTTTTCCATGTCCGCCTTTTCTTGGGGACCAGGTCGAGCCCCCGGTCCCAGTTCGATTGACGTATCGCGCCGAGGTAGTCTTCCGCCAATATCGCCTCGGTCACCCCCAGGGCAACACTCTCCTCGTACTGTTCCTTGTAGTGGAACACCTTGAAAAGCGGCTCGATCGGGACCAGGCGGATGGGGGCATAGGCGAGGATCGCCTCACCGTACCAGAGCATCTCGCCGGGCGACAGCCCGATCAGGTCCGCGAAACTGAGGTTGCGGGGTTCGGCGTAGTTGACGGCCAGCGCCTCCCAGACCGCCGCCGAGCAGATGGTCGGAATGGGGCCGTAATTGTAGTGGCGGCCCGGCCGGTTGAAGAAGCTCTGGGCCTTCACCCGGTCCTTCACGTAGTACTCCCTGATCTTCTTCATCCCCTTGCGGGCGGCGAACTCCAGGAGATCCTTCCCCTCGTGCATGACCGTGTACGGGGTGTCGGGGTCGAGCATGAAGTCGGCGATCCCGAAGTCGCGGATGAAGTAGCAGTCGGAGTCGAGCATCAGGTAGTTCTTGCAGAGCCCGAGCCGCCAGAACTCGGACTTGACGATCTGCTGCATGAGCCCGCCCGGGAGCTCCTCCATCAGCTTCACCGGGTGGCGGGGGTTGGCCGCGAGGATCTCCTCGTCGGCGATCAGGGTGACGGCAAGGCCATCCAGCTTCTCCCTGAAAAGCGGCAGATCGGCCTCGGGCGCCGAGATGTAGAAGGGGAGGCCCTCCCGGTTAAAGCGCGCCACGCTCTCGGCCAGTACGCGGGCGCGGAGGACGTCGTTTCGGTAGGACTTGCAGTAAAGGACAAAGGTATCCATCGCCGCCTACCTCCCGATGACGCTTTCGCCCAAGGCGACGATCTTGTCCACTGCGTCCTCCACCGTGAAGGCGTAGGCCTCCTCGCGGTCGGCGAGCTCGTTACGCTGCCAGCGCGCCACCGTCCCGGCCAGCACCTCGGTCACCCCGTCCACGTCCAGGGCGTTGACCGCCTGCAGCCCCCGCTCGGCGAAGATCCGCTCCAGCTGGGGGTTACGCCAGATAAGCCCCAGGATCGGCCGCTTGGTCCAGAGGTACTCGAAGAACTTGGAGGGGATGTACTCCTCGCAGAACGGGTCGCTGCCGTGCAGAAGCAGGAGGAGGTCGGAGCGCCGCATGGCCTCCAGGACCTGCTGGCGTCCGCTCTTGCCGGTCGCCGGGTCCGCCTCCAGCCGCCCGTGCTCGACGATGACGCCGGGGAGCGGGAAGCGCTCCAGCGCCTTCTTCGAGATGGGATCGAGCCGGGAGCCGAAGACGTCGATCTGGATGAGGCCGCGGTACTCGGGACGGCGCTCGAACAGCTTGTGGAGCGCCTCGATCACCACCGCCATGTTGCGCGTCTCGGCCAGCGAGCCGAAGTGCCCGATGTGGAGCTTCTCCCTTTTGGCGTACACGGTATCGCCGAACTCCGGTTGCCCCACGCCGGGAATGATC
This sequence comes from Geomonas sp. Red32, assembly GCF_023652955.1. Classification (GTDB taxonomy): domain Bacteria; phylum Desulfobacterota; class Desulfuromonadia; order Geobacterales; family Geobacteraceae; genus Geomonas. The sequence goes on from NZ_JAKLOY010000005.1 coordinate 143,393, forward strand.
ATCACCCCCCGCTCGCCAAGCTCAGGGTTGCGCTCCTTGGCGCGGGCGAGCGCTCCTTCGGTGAACCACCAGGCGGCCGAGACGTGCCGGGAGACCAGCCTCTCCAGCCAGGCGGCCCAGCGGTAGGCCATGCGGGAGCCGCGCCAGTCGCCGTGGATCATCGGGTCGTGGAGCTCGGCGATCCAGGGGATCCCGAACTTCCTGGCCAAGAGGTACCCGGCCAGATGGGCCGAGTTGGCGCCGCCGGTGGAATAGATCAGCTCCGGGCGATGGGTCTTCACAAGCTCGGCCCCCTTGACGTAGGCCATCACGAACCAGGACCACTGGCTCTCCAGCTGGATGAAGGCCCGCTCCAGGATGAAGAAGGGGAGGATGGCGACGGCCACCACCGACTTCACCACCTTGTAGGCCAGCTGGTTCTTGAAGTGCTTCTTCAGGATGTGGCGCAGGTCGAACTTGAGGCCCGCCGGGGAGATGGCGGGGACCTGGTGATGCTCGACCACCTGGTCGCGCACGCCGGTCTGGGCGCTCACCACCACCGGGGTGATCCCGTGCCTGATCAGGAAGGGGATCTTGTCGGTGATGGTCAGGCTGGCCGCCCTGCCGTCCATGTTGAAGGCGTGGGAGATCACCAGCCACGTGCGGCCGGTCGCTTTGTCCTTGCTGCTATCGGTCAAGAGTTACTCCTCAGGGGAAATGTTCGGGGCCGCTTCCTCGGCAAAAAGCGGTTCCAGCAGCCGTACCGCCTCCAGCACCTCGTCCAGGGTGACGGCGATCAGGCAGGGGCTCTCCTTCTGCCCCGTGTCGTCGCAACCCGCCAGGCCGCAGGGAACGCACGGCATCTCCTTTTGCACCACGATGCAGTGGCCGCTCCCCGGCTCGGCCGGAGTCCCCCACCGCTGGTCGATCCCCCCCTTGTTGTTCCAGGGGAACCAGCGCTTGGTGAAGGTGGGGCCGTAGAGGGCGACCATGGGGACGCCGACGCTGGCCGCCAGGTGGCTGATGGCGGTGTCGAGCCCGAGGTAGAGCGAGGCCCGGGACAAAAGGAAGGTCAGCTGGCTCAGGTTGAGCTCGCCCTCGACGAGCACCGGCCTGGTCTTGCAGAGGCCGGCCAGGCGGAGGAGTTCTTCCTTCTCGGCCGGGCTCGGCGAGCAGCTCCAGACCGGGGTGAGGCCGTAGCGCTCGTGTACCGCGTCGGAGAGCTCGGCAAAGCGCTCGGAGCGCCAATACTTGTAGATCCAGCGCGCGAACGGATGCACGACGAAGAAGCGCCCCGAGACTCCGCGCCCGGCAAGGAGACCGAGCACCTTCGCCTCGTCGTCCGCGTTCCAGCAGACCTTGACCTCCAGCCGTCCGGCGGAAATCCCCAGGGTCTCGGCGATGAGGGCGCAGGTGCGCGCCGTGTGCGTCTCGGTCGGCAAAAGGAGCGCCCGTTCCAAAAGGAGCTTCTTCCAGAAGTCCTTTCCGGGGGCGTTGCCGTCGTAAAACCCGACCCGCATCCGTTTCCCCGCCAAAAGAACCGCCAGGTTGCCGCGGTCGGAGGCGTTCAGGTTGATGGCGAGGTCGTAGCTGCGGAAGATCGTTCCGAGGTATCCGCCGCCGCGCTTCCCCTTCTCGCGGTAGAGCACCTTCCGGACCCGCGGGTCCCGCTCCAGGTACTCGCCGGTGCCGCGGTCCACCAGCAGGTCGATGGCGGCCTCGGGGTAGGCTTCGTGCAAAAGCCCGATGAGCGGCGTGGTGAGGATCACGTCGCCGATCAGGCGGATGTTCACGATCAGTATGCTCTTGGGGGCCGGGGTCATCATGCGAGAAGCTCACGGGCGTGGGAGAGGATATCCTCCTCCTTCAGCTCCCGGATGGAAAAATCGTTCTTGTCCAGGCTCTCCTCGCGGACCACCGAGCTCGATTTCATGATCCGGCATGTGGCTCCGGGGTAGATGCGGTGGGCCGGGGTCGGTCCGAAGAGCACCACGCACGGGACGTTGTTGGCCCAGGCGATGTGGGTCGGCCCGGTGTCCCCGCCGATCACCAGGTCGGCCTGGCTGATGGCGGCCTTCAACTGGTTGATGGTGAGCTTCGGCAACACGGATACCTTCGGGGAGCGCTCGGCCAGCCAGCAGGCGGTCTCGTACTCCTTTTTGCTTCCGTGGCAGACCAGCACGTTCTCCTCAAGCCCCTCGACGACGGTCAGGAACTTTTCCTTCGGATAGTTGCGCGACTCCCAGGTGGAGCCGACCACCAGGATCACGTTCTTCTTCTCCTTCACGAAGAACTCGCGGGAAGCCTCCCGGTCCTCCTCGGCATAGAAGAGGAAGGGCTCCTTCTCCATCAACTCACTCTCGTCGAAGGTGATGTCGAGGGCGGAGGCGGCGAGCTTCGTGTAGCGAAGGACCGTGTTCATCTCCAGCGGGAGCGAAAAGGTCCGGTCGTAGCAGACGGTTGCCAACGGCTCCTTGGCGGCGTCGCGGGCGAACCCGGCGGTCTTTCTGCCGATACGGCGGGCGATCAGGGCCGACTTCAGCATCCCGTGCAGGTCGATCACCATGTCGAAGGGGCCGCTGTCGGCGATCTGCCGGTACTCGCTCCTGAGCTTTCCCCACGAGAACGAGCGCTTGAGCCCCTTCAAGTCCACCTTCACCACCCGGTCGAGATCCTGCTGGTGATCGAGGATGTCGGCGAACTTGCTGTCGGCGAACCAGGTGATGGAAGAGCCGGGCAGATGGCGCCTGATCACCTGCAGGCAGGCCATGCAGAAGATGATGTCTCCCAGCGAGGAGAGTCGAACGATGGCGATCCTCACCTCTCCTCCCCTTTCCCTTGGCCGCTTCGCCCGGCGCGGTTGAGCTCCCTCAGTTTCACGTACTTGGCGAAGGTACTGGTGGCGTTGGCGACCGAGACCACGAGCCCTTCCGCGCCGTCGAGGAAGCCGAGCCTGACCAGGTAGGTCTTCACGAAGGCGGCGGACGGCCGCACCGTCAGGTCGTACCAGGAGGCAACCTTTCCCCGCTCGGCGAGCTGGCGGGCGGAGAGGTCCGTGTAGCGGTTCATCTTGACCAGGAGATCGGCCAGCCCGACGAAGGAGTAGTGCAAAAGGTGCCCCTTGAGCCGCCCGATGGGGCCGTCGACCGCCACCGACTCGTGGACCATCTGTTCGCCGAAACGCGCCTTTTTCCGGTCGAAGAGGCGGGTCGTGCGGTCGGGATACCAGCCGCAGTGGCGGATCTCCTTGTCTCCCAGGAAGGTCCGCCGCGGCACCTGGTAAGCGGCGGCCAGCTCGCCTTCTGAGGCAAGGAGCTCCTCGATCTCGCGGCGCAACTCGGCGGTCACCCGCTCGTCGCAGTCGACGTTCAGGACCCAGTCGTGGCTGGCAAGCTCCACCGCCGCCTGTTTCTGCGGTCCGAAGCCGCGCCAGGCGACCTCGTAGACCCGGTCCGTATAGCGGCGGGCGATCTCCCTGGTCGCATCGCTGCTCCCGGAATCGACCACCACGATCTCGTCGGCGAAGGAGAGGCTCTCCAGGCACTGCGCGATCCGCTTCTCCTCGTTGCAGGCGATCAGGATCGCGCTTAAAAGGCGGCGCTCGCTCATCCCCGCCCCCCGTTGCCGTCGCCAAGCAGGAGCCCGCGGAGGTGCCCCGCGCTGTGCTCGCGCTGCAGGGCGAGGCCGCCCTGGCGCGCCCGCTCGTGATAGCCGGGGTAGTCGGCGAGGATGGTCTCCACCGCGCTAAGGAGCTCTTCCGGCGTCGGCTTCACGATCACCACCCCCGCCTGGAAGCGCTCCACCACCCGCGCCATCCAGGTCCCGGCCAGCGTCACCACCGGAGCTCCGCTGGAGAGCGCGTCGAGGGTCACCCCGCTGATGCGGTCGGCGAAGTCCACCGGGTTGTACGGCTGCAGGCAGACCGCACCGCGGAAGGTATCGAAGTAGGCTTCCTGAGACAGGGTCTCGGGGGTAAGCCGGAGGCTCGGGTAGGCGAGCCCGGCCAGCCGCTCGAGGTCGGCCTTGGTCTCGTCGTCGAACTTGTCGTAGTGGGCCGCCGAGGTCTGCATGGAGACCGGGAGATCCCTCCCCCGTTCCCGCAGCAGGGCGACCAGGTCCACCACCCGGCCGAACCCCTTGTCGGAGCGGGCCGCGCCCGCAAACAAGAGGTGCCGGAAGGGAGCGGCGGCCGGCGCGTCCTCTTTGCGCGGAGTGATCGGGTAGGGGACCACGTGGCAGTGGCGGAACCCGCACCCGGCGAAGACGTCGACCACGCTCTTGGTGGGTCCCATGATGACCAGCTCGGGGTGCTTCGCGGCCATCTTCCTGAAGAAGGCGAGTTTTGCCTCGTCGGCCCGCACCCAGTGGAAAAAGAGGAAGACCCGTCCGGGGGGAACCGGTCCGCTGGCCGCCTTATCGACCAGCGCGAGATCGACGCGCCCGGCGGTGGCGATGAAGACGCGGCTCCCCTTTCTCAAAAGACGCCGCAGCAGGAAAAACTCCTGGACCCTGCGCACCCGCCGGAAGAAGTGACGGCGGACGGTAACACCGGCGGCTTCGGAGAGCTGTGCGCCGCGCCCGCCCCAGACGGTGATCTCCACCGGCGCCCCGGGGGCGTCCACGACGCTATCGAGGAAACTCCGGCAGTGACCGGCTTCGCCCGACAGGGTCGGCTCGATGATGTGGAGCGGGTTCATTTTGTCAGGCAAGGAGACTCTCCACCGCGGCCAGGACCGCCTGCACCTTGATGCTGTCGCGGCACTGGGCATCCTTGTCGCAGCTGGTCTTGAAACAGCGGGTGCAGTGCATGGGCGACTGGATGACCACGTGGTTGGCTCCCCGGGGGCCGCTCGACTTGCCGTCGCTCGCCCGGTAGAAGGAGACCGTCGGGGTCCCCACCGCGGCCGCGAGGTGAACCGGTCCGGTATCGCCGCCGACCACGAGGTCGACCTTCTTCATGAGGGCGGTGAGCCCCTTGAGGCTGTAACGGTCGAGCACCCGGGCGCCGGGTCCGATCCCTGCCGCGATCCGGGTAACCGCCTCCCGCTCGGAATCGTTCCCCCACGGGAAGAGGATGGTGGAGTCGGGGAAGGAGGAGAGGACCTCCTGGCCCAGCGTAATCCAGCTCTTCTCGCTCCAGAACTTGGTCTGCCAGGTCGTCCCGTACTGGAAGAGGAAGACCAGCCCGTCCGAGAGGGTCGCCAAGAGCACCTCCGCCCGCTCGTCGTCCTCCGGGGAGGTCTCGATAGTCGAGGTGAGGATCATGGCCCGGAAGTCCTTGGCGAAGGGGACGCTGACGAGCCGCAGGTACTTTTCGGTGACGTGGTAGTCCTGTCTCCTGAGCGGAATGCGGCGGGTGGTGAAGAGGGCGTTCACCGACTCCTGCAGGTCAACCTTCTCGAAGCCGATCCGGTCCGGGCAGCCGGTACACCAGGTGATGATGCCGCTCTTGAGGTTCCCCTGGATGTCGAAGACCAGGTCGTAGTTCCGCTCCCGCAGGATCCCCTTCAGCTCGCCGATCTCGCGCCAGGTTTCGCGGGCGAACGGCTTCTTGCGCCAGACCTTGGTCCGCACCACGTGGAGCTGGTCAAGGAGAGGATTCCCTTCCAGGATCTCCTTGAACTGCTCCTCCACCACCCAGTCGATCTCGATCCCGGAGCTGGCCTGCTTCAGGTAATCGAGCAGCGGCAGTGAGTTGATTATGTCTCCCAAGGCGGACGCCTTGACTATAAGTACGCGCATAAGAGTTCGAAAACCGGTCCAGGTTCTAGGTAGAAGTAACTTCCTGGCGCCGCTCGGCGCGCTCGCGCACCCGCCGCGCCGCGGCGGCCACGTCCCCCGCGGTGACCGCGGTCATGCAGCGGTGGTCGGTCGGGCATTCCCGCAAGAGGCACGGCGCACAGTCGGTATCTTTCCTGACCACCACGCTGTTGTCGGAGAAGGGATAGGTCGTCCGGTGATCGGTCGAGCCGAAGATCGCCACCAGGGGGACGTGAAAGGCGGCCGCGATGTGCATCGGCCCCGAGTCGTTGCTGATGAAGAAGTTGCAGCGGGCGATCAGCGCCATCAGCTCGCGCAGGGTGGTGGTCCCCGCGACGTTGAGGCATTTCCCGCCGAGATCCTTCTCGATGGCACCGGCTATCTCCGCCTCGGAGGGGCCGCCCAGCACCAGGATCTTGGCGTTCCACTCCTTTGCCAGGGTGGCCGCGGCTTCGGCGAAACGGTCGGGATACCAGCGCTTGGCGGAGCCGTAGGCGGCACCGGGATTGACCCCGATGAGAAAGTCGCCGGGTGCGATGCCTGCCGCGGCGAGCCTCTCCGCCGCCGCTGCCCGCTCTTCGTCGCTGACGCAGAGGAGCTGCCGGTTGACGCTCCCCACGATCCCGAAATACTCGAGCATCCGGAGGTAGTTCTCCGTGTGGTGCAACTCGCTCCCGAGCGGTCGGTGATCGAAGCCGTGGGTGAGGAGGAATCCCCTGCCGTCGCTCTTGTTGCCCATCCGCCGAGGGATCCGCGCCAGCCAGGCGATCAGCGCGGCGTCGAAGGCGCTCTGAAGGAGGATGGCCAGGTCGAAGCGGTGGGAACGGAGCTCGGCCGCCATCTTCAGCTTCCCGGCAAAACCGGCGTGGCGCCCCTTCTTGTCGTAGACGAGCACCTCGTCCACCCACTCGTGCGCGGAAAAGAGACCGGCCACCTGCGGGGTGGCCAGCACCGTTATCCGGGCCTTCGGGAAGCTCTCGCGGATGGCCAGCAGGGCCGGGGTGTTCATTACGGCGTCGCCGATCCAGTTGGTGACCCGGACCAGGATCCGATTGATCTTTGCGTGCTCTACTGTTCTTTTCACGGCCGCTCTTTTTCCGCCTCGCCCGGGAGCAGGACCGGGATCCCCTCCCGCACCGCAAACCGCAGCGAACAGGCAGGGCAGCAAAGGTGGCCGTCACCTTCGGCAAGGGCACCGTGACAGTTCGGGCAGGCAAGTATGTCTCGTAAGGCTTTGGGTATTGCCATTGTTGTTCCAGTTGTTCAGCGGGGGGCACTGGCTTGAGAGAGAAGCCTATTGACAGGAAACTCCCATGAAAAACGCCACAGCGGCCGGATTACACATATCGGCGCATTCTGCCACAGTTGCACCGCTTTATTAAAGCAGTTTTTTCACTGCCTGATCCAGCGGCGACCAGTCGTCGCTCGTCAAATCGAGCTGTGCAACCAGCACGGGAGCCAATGAGGTGGCATGATCCGCGAGCTTGATAGCGTCCTTCTCGGTGGTGATGAGTACCGAGGAGCGGGAGGCGTCTTTGAGCCGCTTGATGGCAGCCAGCTCCTCCTCGCCGTAGGATGTGTGATCGGGGAAGGAAAGGGCAGCGATGAGGCGCACACCGCAGGATTCCAGGAGGTCGAAGAAGGCGGCGGGATCGGCGATCCCCGAGAAGGCGGTCACCCGGTTACCCTGCAGCGACGCGAACTCCACCCGCTCGCCCCCCTCGAGGGGAACCATGCCGGTGAGGGTGTGATCGGTCCAGATCTTCGGCCGGTCCGGAAAGAGGTCGGGACGAAGGTCTCCGCAGCGGGTGTAGACCACCAGGTCCGCGCGGCGGCAGGCACCCTTCCCTTCCCTTAAGAAACCGGCGGGAAGCGTGTGGCCGTCGGCAAAGGGCTTGGCCGCGTCGACAAGGAGCAGGTTCAGGTCACGCTTGAGCCGCAGATGCTGAAAACCGTCGTCCAGGATGAAGACGTCGGGGTTGAGCTCCTTCATGGCCAGCTGACCGGCCCGGTAGCGGTTGGAGCCGATCACCACCATGAGCCCCGGCACCTTCCTCGCCAACTGGCACGGCTCGTCCCCCGCCTCTTCCGGTGTAGCGAGAAGGCGCTTGCCGTCCGAGACGATCCTGACCGTCCCCTCGGCCGAACCGCCGTACCCGCGGGAAAGCACCGCCACCCGCAGCCCCTTCCCGATAAGCATCGATGCGAGGTGGGCGGTCATCGGGGTCTTGCCAGCCCCCCCCAGGGTGACGTTGCCGACCGAGATCACGGGACGGGGAAGCCGGTAGGAGCGCAGAAGCCCGGTGCGGTAGGCGAGGGCCCGCGCGGAGAGGATGGCTCCGTACGGATGGGCGGCGAGTCGCAGAGCAGCCAGCAGCAGGCGGTCTTTAGCCCCCTTGCGCTCTCCCGCGACGAGTTCTTTGAAATAGGTAGCGAGATCAGCCACGGGTCCTCCCTTGTGCGGCTTCGCTGGCCGTCCGCTCGTTCAGACAGCGGTCGACGGCCGCGAGGTGGCGGTCGGTGGCGCCCGAGTTGTCCTGGAGGATCTTCAACCCCTGCCCCCCGATGGTTTGCCTGAGCTCGGCGTCCCGGGCGAGCGTCACCACCTGTTCGGAGAGCGCGTTGCCGTCGGCGACCTTGAGGGCGGCGCCGTAGGAAAGAAAGCCGGCGGCTATCTCGCGGAAGTTCTCCATGTGGGGACCGAACAGCACGGGAACGCCGCAGGAAGCGGGCTCCAGCGGGTTGTGCCCCCCGGTGGGGACCAGGCTCCCCCCCATGAAGACCAGGTCGGAGAGGGAGAAGATCTTCATCAGTTCGCCGACCGTGTCGAGCAGGAGGATCTCGCCGGGACGGGCGGCCGGCACGCCGGTGACGAGGGAGCTGCGTAACCGGAAGGAGAGCCCCCGCTTGCGGATCAGTTCCGCTACCGACGCTGCCCGTTCGGGATGCCGCGGGACCAGCACCAGGAAGTTATCCCCTCCTGCGGCCAAAAGCGCCTGGTAGGCGTCGAGGACCAGCTCCTCCTCGCCCGGGTGCGTGCTCGCGCCGGTGAAGACGAAGGCCTCGGGGGGAACCCGGTATTCCGCCTTGAGGGCGGCCGACTGCGCGGCGGAAATTTCCCGCAGGGGGATCTCGTACTTGAGGTTACCGGCGACCGACACCTTCCCGGCGGGAGCGCCGATGGCGATGATGCGGCTGGCATCTTGGGCGGTCTGCATGCAGAGGGCGGAGAATGTGCGGAGGACGGGAGCGAAGAACCAGGAAAGGCGCTGGTAACGTCCGAAGGAGCGGTCGGAGATGCGGCCGTTGGCGAGCACCACCGGGATGCCGAGGCGGGCGGCGTGGTGGTTGAAGTTCGGCCAGATCTCGGTCTCCATGATGACCACCAGCCGGGGTTTGAGGCGCTCGAGCATGGTGGCAACCGCGAAGGGATAGTCGAAGGGGAAGTAGATGCAGAGGTCGGGGACCCCGCTCTTGAGGGCGACGGAGCGGCCGGTCTCGGTGCCGTTGGAAAGCACCACCCGCTTGCCGGGGTAGCGGGCCTTGAGCGCCTTCAAAAGGGGAAGGACGGCGATGGTCTCCCCCACCGATACCGCATGGACCAGGAGGACCTCGGCGCCGCGGACCCGGTCGAGATCGGAAGCGGGAATGAAGCCGAACCTTTCGGCGAAGGCCATTCTCCTCCCGCGGCTGACCGAGCGGTAGGCGTGGTAAAGGGCGATGACCGGCAGCAGCAGCCAGAGGAGCAGGTTGTAGAAGAAACGGATCATCCGGTTGAACCCTTTGCCTTTTTCAGCCCTCGCCCCTCCCCTTGTACAGGCATCCCCCGCCTTGCAGGGGAGCGGGTACCCGAAGAGCGGGTGAGGGAGTCTTTACGAGAGGAGAAGGATGGAGGCTTGGCCGTCCCTTAGTCAGCCGAAGCTTCCCCGGCCGCCAGATCCGCCGAGCCCGACGGCACCGGCACGGCATCCTCATCCATTCCCAGCAGGTGGTAGAGCGCGACCCCGGTCAGGTAGACGATCCCTCCCGCCCACAGGACGTCGCTCGGGAAATGCCCCCCCTGCGCCATGCGCGCCACCCCCATGAAGAGGCCGTACCCGATCCCTCCCGCCAGGGCCAGCCGGGCCTTGGCGGGCGAGCGGCGCCGCAGAAGGAAGTAGGGAAACATCAGGTAGAATGCCGCCGAGGAGTGGCCTGAGGGAAACGAGTGCCCGGTGCCGGATTCGCCCCGTTCCCAAACCTGGTGATAGGAAGCCATCTCTTTGCCGTTGAAGATCTGCAGCTGGGTCGGCCGCGGTCTCCCCCAGTGGTCCTTGAAGACCGTGTTGACCAAAAGGCCCGGTCCGATGACCAGCAGGAGCACCACGAAGAGTGCCCGCTTTCTATAGAGGGCGAGGTTGGCCTTGAGGTAGCCTCCCGCCAGAATCGCCAGCGCCACCCCCGCGCAGATGTAGGCGGGGGCGACCCCGTGCCGGTACAGGAAGCGCCACGGGTTGAGGTCCTTCCCGATCCAGACCCCGTTCCGATAGAAACTGCTCTCGATGCGTATGTCGAGACCGGTGATCGCGATGAGGGCCGTGCCGATCACCAGCAACGCCACCGGCACCAGGAAATCCTGCAGCTTTGCCCTACTCACTGGCCGCCTCCCTGCCCTGCGTCTGCGGCATCCGTTCGGGTGCCCGTTTCCATTTCTTGTGAATCCAGTACCACTGCGACGGATGCTCCACCACGTAGCGCGCGATGAAGCCGTGCAGGCCGCTGACGTCCTCGTAGGCAGCCTGCTCGGGGTCGGGATTTTCCGAGGGGCGATACTCGGGGCTTATGGTTATGATATGGGTGTCTCCCTCCCGGTGGATGAAGGCGGGGAGCATCGGCGTGCCGGCCTTGCGCCCGATGAGGACGGCGATCCGTCCCGCCCAGGCCGGGCGGCCGAGGAACTCGATCAGCACCCCTTCGTCGGGAGTCACCGCCTGGTCGATCAAAAGCCCCACCACTCCCTGTTTCTTGAAGAGGGAGAACATCCCGCGGATGGCCCCCTCCTTGTAGATGATCCCGTTGCCGTAGGTCTTGCGGATCCTTTCCAGCACCGCGTTCAGGTGCCGGTTGTCCTGGCGCCTGGCCACCACCGACGCCTCGTGGTAACGGGTGCCGAAGGCGAGCGCGAAGAGCTCCCAGTTGCCGGAATGGGCGGTGATGAAGACCACCCCTTTCCCCTTCTTCATCGCCTCGTGGTAGTGCTCGATCCCGCGGAACTGCACCGCGTCGATCAGGTCGCGCCCGCGGCCGTGATAGATCCGGCAGTTCTCGACCACGCTGCGGCCGAGGTTCTCGAAGGTCTCGCGGGCGATCTCCTCCGGGGTCCCCCCCGCCCAGCCGGGCTGACGCTCCAGGTAGGGGAGCGCCTTCTCGATGTTGTCGATGGCGATTTCGCGCCTTCTCTTGAGGATCCGGTAGAAGAACCTCCCGAGCCCGCGCCCGAACCCCATGGCGTACCGGTGCGGGATGCGCGATACGGCCCAGGAGATGGAGAGAAATAGCGCTGTTTCCAGGTACCAGCGGATCTCTTTCACGACGCGTCCCCCACCGTGCTAGGCCCGGAATTGCATGCCGTGCAGACGGCTGTAGAGACCGTCGCTCTCGAGCAGGGAGTGGTGGTCGCCGATCTCGGCGATGGTCCCGTTGTCCAGCACGACGATGCGGTCGGCGTGGGTGATGGTGGAGAGGCGATGGGCGATCACGAAGGTGGTGCGGTTTTCCATCAGGTTGTTGAGGGCAGCCTGCACCATCTGCTCGCTTTCGGTGTCGAGCGCGCTGGTCGCCTCGTCCAGGATCAGGATGGGGGCGTCCTTGAGGATGGCGCGCGCGATGCAGACCCGCTGGCGCTGGCCGCCGGATAGACGCACGCCGCGGTCGCCGATCGATGTCTCATATCCTTGGGGAAGCTGCATGATGAAGTCGTGGGCGAACGCCGCCCGGGCCGCCTTCTCCACCGCCTCGTCGCTCGCATGCTCGTTGCCGTAGCGGATGTTGTTGGCGATGGTGTCGTTGAAGAGAATGGTCTCCTGATCCACCAGGGCTACCTGATTCATGAGGCTCTTCAGGGTCACCGTCCTGATGTCGTGCCCGTCCACCAGCACGGCACCTTCGGTGGGATCGTAGAAGCGGGTGATGAGCGACACCAGCGTGGTCTTGCCGCCGCCGGAGGGGCCGACCAGCGCCACCACCTCTCCCTTGTTGGCCTTGAGGTTGATGTCGCGCAGCACCCAGTCGTTCTCGTAGCGGAAGGAGAGCTTGCGGAACTCCACTTCGCCGCTCGCCCGCCCGAGGTCGACGGCTCCGGGGGCATCGGCGATCTCCGGGACTTCGTCGATGATCTCGAAGACCCGCTCCGCGGCACCCAGCGCGCGCTGCATGACGTTGAAGGAGTTTATGAGGCTCTTGACCGGGCGGTAGACCAGGATCATACCGGTCAGGAACGAGAAGAACTCGGAGGCGGTCATCTCGCCGTGCATGACGCTGCTTCCGCCCACCCAGATGACGGCCGCCACCCCGAAGGAGGAGATGAACTCGGTCAGCGGCCCCGAGGTCCCCTCGTACCTCATGCTCTTACGCATGAAGTAGTAGAACTCGCGATTGGACTCCTTGAACTGCTCGAGCTTCCTGTTCTCCAGGCCGAAGGCCTTGATCACCTTGATGCCGGAGAAGGTCTCCTGCAGGATGGCCGCCAGATCGCCCATCTTCCCCTGCCCCTGGCGCGCCATGTTCTTCATGAGCTTGCCGAGCCGGGAGGCGGGGTAGACGGTCAGCGGAATGACCAGGAAGGTGATGAGGGCGAGCTTCCAGTTGCGGTAGAAGACGATGCCGAGCAGGGCCACCGCCGAGAAACCGTCGCGGAAGAGGCCGGTGATGATGCTCCCCACCCCGTCCTGCATCAGGTTGACGTCGGTCATGACGCGGGACATGAGCGACCCGGTCGGGTGGCGATGGAAGAAGCCGATACTCAGGCGGAGGTTCTTCCGGTAGATGTCGTTCCTGACATCCTGGACGGCAAGTTGCCCTGCGGTCCGGATGAAGTAGTCGTTGGTGAAACGGCAGATCCCGCGGATGGCGTACAGGATCACCACCCCGATGGGAAGCAGCACGAAGATCTGCCGGTCCTGACCGGAGAAGATCCTTTTGAGGACCGGCTCCACCAGGTAGGTAATGGCACCGTCGATGCCTCCGACGCCGACGGAACCGATGGCGGCCAGAATGATCCGCCACAGGTACGGGCGGCAATATTCAACCAGACGAGCGAACTTCCCCATATATCTTTAGCTTCCTTGTTTGTGTTCCAACATGTTGAAGGCGACCCGGGCCAGCCGGTCCAGGGCGCCGCCGCTGCCGAGTTTCACCCTTACGTCGGCGAGTTCGCCGCGCATCGTCTCCGCGTAGGCGCGGTCGTCCAGGATCCTCTCGATCTCCCCCGCGATGACGGGAGGTTCCGCCTCGTGCTGGATCAGCTCCCGGACGATCCGTTTCCCGGAGATGATGTTGCAAAGCCCAATGTGGTCCACCTTGATGACCCGCTTTCCGATCTCGTAGCTCAACGGGGCCACCTTGTAGATCAGCACCATCGGAATCCCCACCAGGGCGAGCTCGAGAGTGACCGTGCCTGAGACCGCGATGGCGGCGTCGCAGGCGCTCATGACCTCGTGATTCCTCCCCGATACCACCGCGACCGGGAAACCGGCCGCAGCCAGGTAGGGGGCGAGGTCCTCGCTGCGCAGGGAGGAGGCGAGCGGAAGCACGAACTGGAGATCGGGGCGGCGCTCCTTCAGGAGGGCGGCCGACTGGAGGACGGTGGGGAGGAGTTTCTTGATGACCGAGCGGCGGCTTCCCGGGAAGAGCCCGATGGTGGTGCGCCCCGCGTCGAGCCCGAGGGCGCTCCGCGCCGCTCCCCGCCCCGCCGCCGGCGCGACCATGTCCAGAAGCGGGTGCCCTACGAAGGAGACCGGGACGTTGGCCCTCTCGTAGAAGGGGACCTCGAAAGGGAAAAGGACGGCCATCATGTCGACCACCTTGCCGATCCCCTTGACCCGGCCGCTTCTCCAGGCCCAGACGGTGGGGCTCACGAAGTGGAGCACCTTGACGCCGGCCCGCTTGGCCACCTTGGCGAGCCGCAGGTTGAAATCGGGATAGTCGATGAAGATGACGAGCTTCGGGCGTTCGGTGAGGATCCTGCGCTCCAGGATCTTGAACCCCCTGACGATGGTGGGAAGGTGCCCGACCACCTCGACGAGCCCCATGACAGCCATCGTGTTGGCGTCCACCAGGGTCTCCACCCCTACGCGGCGCATGCCGTCGCCCCCCATGCCGGAGAAACGAAGCGAAGGGTCGAGAGCGCGCAGGCGCTCCACCAGGATGGCGCCGTACATGTCGCCCGAAGCCTCGCCGGCTACCACCATCACTGTCCGAGCAGTTTCCAAAAAAGCGTTACCTTTGCCCGCTCCGGGCTCATAAGAATAATCTTAAAAACTAACCGGCGTGTTAAAGCAGATCGAGGCCAAAGCCGGGGCGGGAAGTTCCCGCCGCCGGACCTTAGCCTCATTGTCGATGCCGAATAGCTGCTATCTTTCCAACCCCAGCCAACCGCTACCGCCCGGGTATCCCCCGCTTGGCGTTCTCGATGAAGGAGATGAAGTTCACCACCTCCGGCAGTTGCGGAACCTCGTTCTTCATCCGTTCCACCGCCTCGTTGAGCTTAAGCCCGGAGAAGGTCAGGATCCGGTAGGCCTTTTTCAGGCCGGAGACCGTCTCCTCGGAGAAGCCCCGCCTTTTCAGGCCGATCAGGTTCAGGCCGCGCAGGGAGTTCTCCCTCCCCTCACCGGTCACGATGGTGTACGGCGGGATGTCGTTAGCAACCATGGTGCCACCGCCGATCATGACGCTCTCCCCGACCGTGCAGAACTGGTGGATCGCACAGAGCCCACCCAATATGGCGTAGTCCTGGACGGTGACGTGCCCGGCCAGGGTGGCCGAGTTGGCCATCACCACGTGGGAGCCGATGTGGCAGTCGTGGGCCACGTGGCAGTAGGCCATGAAGAGGTTGCCGTCGCCTACCGTGGTCTCGCCGTCGCCGGTGACCGTCCCCAGGTGCAGGGTGGCGAACTCGCGGATGGTGTTGCCGTTGCCGATCTTCAGATAGGTCTCCTCCCCCTTGTACTTCAGGTCCTGGGGAACGGCTCCCACCGAGGCCATCTGGAAGATGGTGTTGTTCTCGCCGATCTCGGTCCACCCTTCGATGACGGCGTGGGGACCGACCTTGGTCCCCCTCCCGATCTTCACGTTGGGACCGATCACGGCGTAGGGGCCGATTTCGGCGTCGTCGGCGATCTGGGCGCCCGGATACACGATTGCAGTGCTGTGGATCATACAGTTGTTCTCCCGCCCTGGCCTATTTGTCGGCCAGGGTAGCCTTGAGCTCGGCCTCGGTGACCAGGGTATCGCCCACGTAGGTCTTCCCTGCCACGCTCCAGATACCGCGCTTGTTAAAGATGGTCTCGACCTCGATCCTCAGGGTGTCGCCCGGCTTGACCGGCTTGCGGAAACGGGCGTTGTCGATGGCCATGAAGTAGCTCACCTTCTCGCTGGCGCCATCGCCGGAGGCGAGGTAGGCCATGATGGCGGCCACCTGGGCCATGGCCTCGATGATCAGCACCCCCGGCATGACCGGGTGCCCCGGGAAGTGCCCCTGGAAAAAGGGCTCGTTCATGGTGACGTTCTTGATCGCCACGCACCGCTTCCCAGCCTCCAGTTCGAGGACCTTGTCCACCATCAGGAACGGGTAACGGTGCGGCAGGATCTCCATTATTTGGACTGTATCGAGCATGCCGACTCCTAGATGTAGTTTCGCGCCGAGGCCCGTCAGGTCCGGCGCGCTATCAATTAATTGAAGGTTGGGGGGGAAGGCTACTCCTCCCCCTCCGCCGGTGCGCTCCCCGTGAGGGCCGCTACCATCTTCTCCAGTTCGGCGATCCGCTTCTCCAGCGAGTTGACGGTCTTCCTGAACTCGGGAAGCTTCGGCACCAGCCCGGAGACCCGCAGCCACTCGCGGTGCGGGATGGCCGGGATGCCGCTCATGATCTGCCCGGCATCGATGGAGTTATGAACCCCGGACTTGGCGGCGACCATGGCGTTGTCGCCGATCTTGATATGACCGGCCACCCCGACCTGCCCCCCCATGGTGACGTGATTCCCCACCTTGGTGCTCCCGGAGATGCCGACCTGGGAGACGATCATGCAGTTCTCGCCGATGATGCAGTTGTGGCCGATCTGCACGAGGTTGTCGATCTTGGTCCCCTTGCCGATGCGGGTCACTTCGAGGGCGGCCCGGTCGATCACCGTGTTGGAGCCGATCTCGACGTCGTCTTCGATGACCACGATGCCAATCTGGGGGATCTTGTACCAGGATTCGCCGTCCGGCGCGTAGCCGAAGCCGTCGCTCCCGATCACCGTTCCGTCGTGGATGATGACGCGGTCCCCGATCCGGCAGCGCTCGCGCACGCTTACGTTGGCACGGATGGTGACGTCGTTTCCGACGGTGACTCCGGGGTAGAGCACCACGCCAGGGTAGAGGGTGACTCGGTCGCCGATGGTGACCCCGGGGGCGACGCAGGCGCCCGGATAGATGGTCACCCCTTCGCCCATCTTGACCCCGTCCGCCACGAAAGCGCCAGGAAGAACCCCGAGCGGTACGGCGGGAGCAGTGTAGAAGAGGGTGAGGAGCTTGGCGAAGGCGAGGTACGGGTTGGGATGGAAGATGGCGTTATGGCCGTGGGCATTCCCCCCGGCCGGGAGGAGAACCGCCGACGCCTTGGTGGTGGCCACCTTGGCCGCGTATTTCGGATTGGCCAGGAAGGTCAGCTGCCCCTCCCCGGCGTCGTCCAAAGTCGCCAGCCCGCCGATCTGGGTCCCGGGGTCGCCGGAAACGGTCCCCCCGAGGTACTGGGCGATCTCTGCGAGAGACTTTTTCATGCTACTTCTTTCTGGAGGCGTTGAAGGACTTCAACACTTCGTCGGTGAGGTCGGCGGAAGGATCGAGGTAGATGACGGTCTCGCTCCTGACCAGGATGGCGGTGTAGCCGTGGGAGCGGCCGTATTCCTGGGCCACCTTCACGATCTCGTCCACGATCCTGCTGGTGAACTCGTCGTTTTTCCCCTGGAGGTCTTCCTGGGCGTCCTTCAGGAAGCGCTGGTACTCCTTGAGGCGCTGCTGGTAGTCGCGCTCCTTGGCGCTTCTGGCGGACTCGTTGAGAACGATACCCTGGCTTTCCAGCTCGCCCTTGAGCTTCTTGAGCTCGGCTTCCTTGGCGGTCTTGTCGGCCTCGTACTTGGCAGCCTTCTGGCTAAGCTGCTCCTTGGCCTCCTTCCCCGCGTCCGACATCAAAAGGACCTTCTGGATGTCGACGGTCCCGATCTTGGAACCTTCGGCAGCCAGGGAGGTGAGGGGAAGTGCGAGTAACAGCAGTAATGCGAAAATCAGACGTTTCATGACCTGCTCCTTGCTGGGGTATTAGAACATAGTTCCGATGGAAAATTCCAGCTTTCCGCTGGCACTGTCGATTCCTGAACGCGGGTTGATCGGGATGCCGTACTCGAGCCTCAAGGGCCCGATCGGTGAGAACCAGCGGACACCCGCGCCGTAGCTGGTGAGGACCTTGCTGAAGGTGTCCTTGAAGGTGTCCTGCGAGTTGCCGGCATCGAAGAAGACGACCGCCTTGAGCCCGGCCTCTTTGAGGAGCGGGAAGGTCCACTCGAGGTTGGCCACCGCCTCGACGTTGCCGCCCAGGTAGACGAAGTCCTGGCCGGTGGTCCCGACCCCGAGGCCGTCCGTGAGGGAGACCGCGGTCACCTGCCTGGTCGTGCAGACCGTGCGGGAGGCATAGCCGCGCAGGGAGTTGATCCCGCCCAGGTAGAACTTCTCGTCGATCGGCACCTCTTTCGAGGTGTAGGTCTGGATGTAACCGAGCGACGCCCTCACCGAGGCCACCGTCGACCACCCGGTCGGCATGAAGAGGGTGTGGTCGGTGATGTAGCGGATGAAGTGGTTGGTCCCGCCGATACCGGCAAACTCCACGGAGAGGGAGTCCATCATCCCCGAGGAGGGATCGATGCGGTAGTCGGTGGTGTTCCGGTTGATGCTCGCCGTGATGGAGCTCGTGGTGGTATGGGTGTCCGGCGGGAGCACCGAGCCGGCGTGGATACTCTCCAAAAGCGCCTGGGACTCGTCCAGGATCTCCTTCTCCTCGTACTTGTAGATCCAGAAGGTCCCCATGTTGTCGGAGATCGGGTAGCCGGCCTTGATGTCGCCGCCGGTGGCCCGCCTCGTGTAGTCGACGTACTGGCGCTCGTTGCGGTAGACGTCGGCGCCGACGTTCCACTTGCTGTCCAGGAAGTAGGGGTCGGTCAGGCCGAGGTTGTAGGTCTTGGACTTGGAACCGAAGGCCACCGAGGCGGTCGCCTTGAGCCCGAGGCCGAGCCAGTTGGCCTGCTGCACGGAGCCCTGGCCGATGACGCCGTCGAGCGAGCTGTAGCCGGCGCCGACGCTGAAGGTCCCGGTCGGTTTTTCCTTCACGTCCACGTTGATGTCGAGCTTGTCGGGGGCGGACCCCTTGGCGGTAACCAGGTTGGCCTCTTCGAAGTAGCCGGTGTTCATCAGGTTCTGCTTGCTCCGCTTGAGACCGGTGGCGCTGTAGAGCTCGCCCTCGTCCACCCGTATCTCGCGGCGGACCACCTTGTCGCGGGTCTTGGTGTTTCCGGCGATGTTCACGTGGTCGATGTGGACGAGGTGCCCCTTCTCCATGTCGAAGGTGATGTCCATGGTCTTGGTATCGGGATGGACGCTCGTGAGCGGGGAGGCGTTTGCGAAGGCGTACCCCTTGTCGGCGTAGAAGTCGGTCAGGGCGATGACGTCGTTTCGCAGCGCGCTCCGGCTGAAGATCTCGCCGCTTTTCTCCTTGAGCTTCTTCATCAGCTGGTCGGCACTCTCCAGGAGCTCCCCCTTGACGCCGAGGGTGCCGATCTTGTACTGATCGCCCTCGGTGATGCCGATAAAGACCTTGAGCCCCTTCTTGTCCGGCATGAGCTCGACCTTGGGCTCGCCCACCTTGACGTTGATGTAGCCGTTGTTCATGTAGAGGTCGGCGATCAGCGCCTGGTCGTTTTTGAGCACCTCTTCCTTGTAGGTACCGGCCCCGGTCAGCCAGGAGAGCCACCACTTCTCGCCGGTCTCCATGGTTTTCTTGAGCTTACGGTCCGCGAAGGCATGGTTGCCGTCGAAGACGATCTGCTGGATGAGGACCTTCTCCCCCTCCTTGATCTTTACCAGGACGTCGAGCTCAGTGTCGGAGCGCTTGGTGGTGGTGATCTCCACGTCGGCGAGGTAGTACCCCTCGTCGGTGTAGAGCTTCTTCACCTTCTTGACGCTCTTTTGCAGCTCCTTGTAGGAGTAGATGGCGTTCGGCTTGATCTCGAGGGCGCCCTTGACCTTGTCGACCGAAAGCTCCTTGGCCCCCTCGACCTTGATGTCGCGGACGATGGGCTTTTCCTGCACCACGTACTCGAGCGCGAGCCCCCCCGGTACCGTCTCCACCTGGGCGGTGACGTCGCGGAAGTAGCCGAGCTTGTAGACGGCCCGCACGTCGGCGTCCACCTTGTCGCGGTCGAGCTGGTCGCCGGGCTGGACCCGTACCGCCTGCATGATGGCGGGGATCTCGATCCGGCGGTTACCCTTGATCTTCACCGACTTGATGAGGGCGCTTTCCGCAGCCAGTTCCGTGGCCGGCGCGCTGGACGCCGCTTGGGGGGCGGCCGGAGCCGGGGCCTGGTTGGAGGCGGGAGTGGCAGGCACGGAGGAACCGGCGGCCTGGGCGGCGGACGGCTTGTCCGCCTCGGCCCACGAAGTGGCCGCAGAGGCCAGCACGGTTACGGCGAGCATGGCTGAAGAGATTGTACGGAGCAATGTTCCCCCAGAAAAAACCAAACGTTGCAATGGCAAAAAAACTACTCGCGCCGCAGCAGGATTGCCGTCAGCGCTCCTCGACGATCCGCCCGTCCACCAGCCGGATGATGCGCTGCATCCCGGCGGCCAGCTGCTCGTTGTGGGTCACGATCACCAGGGAGATCCCGGTGCTCTTCTGGATCGAGTAGAGGAGCGTGTGGACCTCCTCGCTGGTCTTCATGTCCAGGTTGCCGGTCGGCTCGTCGGCCAGGAGCAGACGGGGCGAACGGACCAGGGCGCGGGCGATGGCCACCCGCTGCTGCTCGCCGCCGGAGAGCTCGCCCGGCCGGTGGGTGATCCGGTGGGAGAGCCCCACCTCCCCCAACAGCTCCTTGGCCCTCGGCTCGGCCGCCGCACGCTTGTCGCCGCCGATCAGCATCGGCATCATGACGTTCTCGAGCGCCGTGAACTCCGGCAGCAGGTGGTGGAACTGGAACACGAAACCGATGGAGCGGTTTCTGAAGGCAGCCAGCGGCTGGTCGGAGAGGTTGAAGATCTCCCGGCCGTCGAAGGTGACCTTCCCGGAGGTCGGCCGGTCGATGGTCCCCATCACGTGCAAGAGGGTGCTTTTGCCGGCCCCCGAGGGGCCGACCAGGGCGATGGTGTCCCCCCCCTTGACGTCGAGATCGATCCCCTTGAGGACCTCGACCTTGGTCCCGTTGCCGTAGGACTTGTAGAGGTCCCTGACCTCGAGGAGGTTACTCATAGCGAAGCGCCTCCGCCGGGGCCATCCGCGAGGCGGCCCACGAAGGGTAGAGGGTGGCGACGAACGAGATGACGATGGCGGTCACGCTGATCAAAAGGACGTCGGAGGGGATGACCTTGGACGGAAAATGGTCCAGGTAGTAGATGTCCTTGCTGAAGAGCTCGAAACCGGTCACCTTCTGGATCACCGTAACGATCGGCTCCAGGTTGAGCGCCACCAGAAGTCCCCCGAGCACGCCGATCGCCGTCCCGAGGACTCCTATGATCACCCCTTCGAAGATGAAGATCCTCATGATGCTGCGGCTGGTCGCCCCCATCGACTTGAGGATGGCGATGTCGCGGGTCTTCTCCATGACCACCATGAAGAGCGTGGAGGCGATCCCGAAGGCCGCCACCAGCACGATCAGGGTGAGGATGATGAACATGACGCTCTTCTCGGTCTTGAGCGCGAAGAGGATGTTCTTGTTCATCTGCATCCAATCCCGGGCGTGGTAGGGAGGGCCCAGCTCCTGGTCGATCCTGGCGGAGAGCTGGCCGGTCTTGTAGACGTCGCGCACCCTGAGCTGGATGCCGGTCACCACGTCCCCAATCCCCAGAAACTGCTGCGCCTCGCCGAGCGACACGTAGGCCAGGGTGGAGTCGTACTCGAACATACCGGTGTTAAAGATCCCGACCACCTTGAAGCGGCGCATCTTGGGCATCATCCCAAGCGGCGTTATATTCCCCATCGGGGAGATCACGTCGATGGAATCGCCCACGAAGAGCCCGAGGTTCTTGGCGAGCTCCTTGCCGATCACGAGCCCCGGCGTCTTGGCGGTCATGTCGTCCAGGGCGGTAAGGTTCCCCTCCACCATGGACTTGTGGAGGTTGGTGACCTTGGCGTCGGTCGCCACCTCGACCCCGCGGAGCACCACGCCGGAGACGTTCTTGCCGGAGGAAAGCATGACCTGGTTATAGATGAAGGGGGTGGCGGCGACGACGCCGTCCATCGACTCCACCTTCTTCAGGAGCTTCTGGTAATCCTCCATCGGACCTTCGCTGTTGAGGATCACGATGTGGGCGTTGGTCCCCAGGATCTTGTCCTTGAGGTCCTCCTCGAAGCCGGTCATCACCGCCAGGACGATGATGAGGGCCATGACGCCGAGCGCCACGCCGGCCACCGAGATGAGGGTGATCAGCGAGATGAAGGTCGATTTGCGCTTGGCCTTGAGGTATCTAAGCCCAATGAAGAGCTCGAAGGGCATCTACTTTGCCTCTTTACGGAGTTGCGGGAACAGGATGACGTCGCGGATGGACGGGGAGTCGGTCAGGAGCATGACCAAGCGATCGATGCCGATCCCCTCGCCGGCGGTCGGCGGCAGCCCGTACTCCAGCGCCCGGATGTAGTCCTCGTCCATGAAGTGGGCCTCTTCGTCCCCCTTGGCCTTGGCGGCCACCTGGGCGAGGAAGCGCTCCTTCTGGTCGCGCGGGTCGTTCAGCTCCGAGAATGCGTTGGCCATCTCGCGGCCGGCGCAGAAGAATTCGAAACGGTCGACGTACTCCGGGTCGTGGTCGTTCTTACGGGAGAGCGGCGAGACCTCGGTCGGGTACGAGGTGATGAAGGTCGGCTGCATCAGCTTGGGCTCGGCGATCTCCTCGAAGATCTCGGTGATGAGCTTGCCGTAGCCGATGTCCTCGGTGAGGTCGAGGCCGATCTTCTTGGCGTAGGCGTAGGCCAAGTCGCGGTCCTCGAGCGACTTGGCGTCGATGTCGCCGAAGTGGACGATGGCCTCCTTGACGGTGAAACGCTGCCAGGGGCGCTGGAAGCTGATCGGCTCGCCGCCGTAGGTGAAGTCGAGGGTCCCGAGGACTTCCTGGGCCACGTGGCAAAGGAGCTCCTCGGTGAAGTTCATCAGGTCCTCGAAGGTGGCGTAGGCCTGGTAGAACTCCATCATGGTGAACTCGGGGTTGTGGCGGACGGAGATCCCCTCGTTCCTGAAGTTGCGGTTGATTTCGAAGACCCGCTCGAGGCCGCCGACCACCAGGCGCTTCAGATACAGTTCGGGAGCGATCCTCAGGTAGAGCTGCATGTCGAGCGCGTTGTGATGGGTGATGAACGGCTTGGCTGTGGCGCCTCCGGGGATCGGCTGCATCATCGGAGTCTCGACCTCGAGGAAGTCGTGACGGGTCATGAATTCGCGGATAAGGGAGACGATGCGGGAGCGCTTGAAGAAGACCTCGCGCACGTCGGGACTGACAATGAGGTCAACGTAGCGCTGGCGGTAGCGGGTCTCGACGTCGGTGAGGCCGTGGAACTTCTCCGGAAGCGGCAGGAGCGACTTGGTCAACAGGCGGATGGTATCGCAGTTGACAGTGAGCTCCCCTTTCTGGGTGCGGAAGGGGATGCCGGATACGCCGACGATGTCACCGATGTCGTAATTCTCGAACTCGGCGAACAGCTCCTCGCCAAGGGTGTCCTTTTTAAGGTAGAGCTGGACGCGCCCTTTGCGGTCCTGGAGCTGAACGAAGGCGGCCTTGCCGAAGGAGCGGCGGGCCAGGATGCGGCCGGCCAGCACGAACTGCTGCGGGTTCTCTTCGATGACATCCTTGTCGCCATAGGCATCACGGACGTCGGCCGAGGTGTGTTCGGGTCTGAAATCGTTGGGATACGGGTTGATTCCCGCCTCCCAGAGTGCATCGACTTTGCGCCTTCTCTGCAACAGCAGTTCGCTCAACTCTTCCATATTTTCTTTCAACCTTTCTTCGGTATCTGGGCTGTGGAACAATCCGTCAAATTAGCCCAACAGTTTTAGGCAGTCAAGGGAAAAGGGGCTGAAACCGCCCTCAGCGCGAGGAGAGCAGCGCCCCTTTTTCCGGAGGCAAAATCACCACCCGCACCAGGTGGGGATCTCTTTATTGAGGCATGGGAATTGCCATCGGCTCCAGCAGGTAGGCGACGGCGTTGTTAGGCACCGGCAGGCCGAGCTGCCCCCAGCCGTAGTCCCCCCATCCGTACCAGGTGCCGGCGACCTTGGCCAGCGAACTGTCGCCGACCGCGAGGATGTCGGTGACACCCGGGAACCCCTTGGTGTCTGCGATGGCATTAATCGTTTTGGCCGGCACGGCGTAGGTGATGTTCAGCTCGTTGGTGCCGGTGCCGAGCTGCCCCTTGAGGTTGTATCCCCAGGCGTAGACCCCGTGGTCGGTGAGGGCAAGCACGAACATGGTGCCGGCGGAGATCTTGGTCACGCCGGTCAAGGGATTGCCTGCCGCATCGACTACCAGGGTGGGGGTGGCGTTGGCGGTCGTCGAAGTGTGGCTGTTCCCCAACTGGCCGTAACCGTTGAACCCCCAGGCGTAGACCTCTCCGGTGACGCCGGCGTTGGCGTCGTCCACCACAGCGAGGCTGTAGCTCCCCGCCGCGGCGATATCGGTCACCGTGGTCCCCGAGGGGAAAGCGATCTGGGTGGGGATGGCGACGTTACTGCCGTCCGCCTTTCCCGTCTGGCCGTAGCGCCCGTACCCCCAGCCCCACACCGTGCCGTCCGTTTTGAGGGCTAGGCTGTGCCCCCCACCGGCGACCACTTTTTTGACCCCGGTGAAATTGACGGCGGTATTGGTATTGGGATCCATCACCTGGACCCGCACCGGAGTGGAGGAGGATGCGATGGCGAGGTTGTTGATCCCGAGCTCGCCGTAGGAGTTGTCCCCCCACGCCCAAACGCTCCCCTGGCTGGTCCCGGTGGGAGCAGCCAACGCGAGGGAGTGTACCCATCCTGCCGCGACACCGGTCACCGGGGTCTGATCCAGGATGGTCTGGTTGATCACCAACGAGTGGGGAGTCGGGCTGAATGCGCTGATGCCGGTGGTCGGCGGGTTATCCCCCACGCCGAGCCGCCCGTTGAAGTTGCACCCCCAGGACCAGACGGTGTAGTTACGGAAAGCGAGCGAGTGGTTGGCGCCGGCCGAGTACCCCGAAACCGTGGTCATCCCAGTCGCAGTGGTCACTTGGTGAAAAGAGGAGGACCCGTTGAGAGAGCCATCGCCCAACTGGCCATAGGCGTTATACCCGCTGGCAAGCAGGGTGCCGTTGTTGCCGGGGAGGAAGGTGTGGGCGTAGAAGATGGTCTCGGTGAGGGGGATGGTCTGGGTGGATGAGCTCCCGCACCCGGTGAGGGGAAGGGAGATCAGCGCCGCAAACGCCAGCAGCAGGGCGCTTTGTATGATTTTCATGTAGGTCGGCCTCATTGGGTTAAATATCAGCGGATTTAACTATACCTCTGTGAGAAAGTCAAGGAGGGACTGGTCCATTCGGCAGTTGACACTCGACACCCCTTCAAGGTAAGAATGACACTTCATTTCATAACTTACGGAGGCTGCGAGGCGGCATGGCAATCGAACCAAACAAGGTTATCTACTCCATGATTGGAGTGAGCAAGTTTTATGACAAGAAACCCGTCCTCAAGGATATCTATCTCTCCTATTTCTACGGCGCCAAGATCGGCGTACTCGGTCTCAACGGCTCGGGCAAGAGTTCGCTCTTGAGGATCCTGGCCGGCGAAGACAAGGAGTTCAACGGCAAGACCATCCTCTCCCCCGGCTACACGGTCGGGATCCTGCATCAGGAGCCGCGGCTCGACGAGAGCAAGACGGTACGCCAGTGCGTGGAGGAGGGGGTCCAGGAAGTGGTGGACCTCGTGAACGAATTCAACGAGATCAACATGAAGTTCGGCGAGGAGATGAGCGACGCGGAGATGGAGAAGCTCTGCGACCGCCAGGCGAAGGTCCAGGAGAAACTCGACCACCTGGACGCCTGGGACCTCGACAGCCGGCTTGAGATGGCGATGGACGCCCTGCGCTGCCCGCCGGGCGACACGCCGGTAAACGTGCTATCGGGTGGCGAGAAGCGCCGCGTGGCACTGTGCCGCCTGCTTTTGCAGAAGCCGGACATCCTGCTCCTCGATGAGCCGACCAACCACCTGGATGCCGAGTCGGTGGCCTGGCTTGAGCAGCATCTGCAACGCTATGCCGGCACCATCATCGCCGTCACCCACGACCGTTATTTCCTCGACAACGTGGCCGGCTGGATCCTCGAACTGGACCGCGGCCAAGGGATCCCCTGGCAAGGCAACTACTCCTCCTGGCTGGAGCAGAAGCAGGCCCGCCTCGCTCAGGAGGAAAAGGCCGAGAGCGAGCGCCAAAAAACCCTCAAGCGCGAGTTGGAGTGGATCAACATGTCCCCCAAGGGACGCCACGCCAAGGGGAAGGCCCGCATCACCTCCTACGAGGAACTGCTCAATACCGAGAGCGAGAAGCATGCAAAGGACCTTGAAATCTACATCCCGCCCGGGCCGCGTCTGGGGGGCGTGGTCGTCGAGGCGGAGAATGTCCAGAAAGCTTTCGGCGACAACCTCCTCGTGGAGGGAATGTCTTTCAGGCTCCCGCCGGGCGGCATCGTCGGCGTGATCGGCCCCAACGGCGCGGGTAAATCCACCCTCTTCAAGATGATCACCGGCGAGGAGAAGCCCGATGCCGGCAGCTTCAAGATCGGGGAAACCGTAAAGCTCGCCTACGTGGACCAAAGCCGCGATGCCCTCGATCCCAACCAGTCGATCTGGGAGGTCATCACCGGCGGCCAGGAGCAGTTGCAGCTCGGCAAACAGCTGGTCAACTCCCGCGCCTACGTGGCCCGCTTCAACTTCTCCGGCACCGACCAGCAGAAGAAGGTAGGGATGCTCTCCGGCGGCGAGCGAAACCGCGTCCACCTGGCCAAGATGCTCAAGGACGGCGGCAACGTGGTGCTGCTCGACGAACCGACCAACGACCTCGACGTGAACACCATGCGTGCGCTCGAAGAGGCGCTCGAGAACTTCGCCGGTTGCGCCGTGGTCATCTCCCACGACCGCTGGTTCCTGGACAGGATCGCCACCCACATCCTCGCCTTCGAAGGCGACAGCAAGGTGGTCTGGTTCGAAGGGAACTACTCCGAGTACGAGGAAGACCGCCATGCCCGTCTCGGCACCGCCGCCGACCAGCCCCACCGCATCCACTACCGCCAGCTGACCAGGGTGTAATCACGTCACAAAGCTTGCACAATAAAAAAAGGGACGCCCAAGCGGGTGTCCCTTTTTTTGTAGCTACTTTTTGCCCTCACCCCTTCCCGCTCTTCCTCCCAATCCCGTAGATGACCTCGTAAGTAGCCGGGATGCCGCTCTCGTCCCCGAACTTCCTTCGATAGCTCTCCATCATCTCCAGCATCACCCGCCGCTCCGACAGCCCCTTCCTCGCTACCGGAGCGGTCGTATTGGCGCCGATCCGCTTGATCGAGCGAAGAAGATCCGGAACGTCCGCGTGCCGTTCCACCTCCAGGTCAGAGAAGACGTTGACCGCCGAGAAGCCAGCCTTCTCCATGGAGAAGCGGACATCTTCCGTCGTGAAGAAGTCGAGGCTACGGTCGGGACCGCCGGAAAGGGCCGACCGGTACGACTCGCGCAGCTCAAACAGGGTCTTTTCTCCGAAGAGGGCGAAGCAGAAGAGCCCCCCCGGCAGAAGCACGCGGTTCATCTCGCTGAAGGCATTGTCGAGGGTGGAGAGCCATTGGAAGGTCGAAGTCGAGACGACCAGGTCAAAGGAGGCGGTGCCGAAGGGGAGCCTTTCCGCGTCGGCGTTTACCACGCAGACCTTGCGGTCGGCCAGAACAGCCGAGGCGGCCTGGCACATTCCGAAGGCGAGATCCGCCCCGACCGTCAGCGCATCAGGATAGAGCTCCGCCAGTCTGCCGAGGAGCTTTCCCGTTCCGGAACCGACGTCCAGCAAACGCCGGGGATGGAGCTCTTCCGCCTCGACCATGGCGGCAATCCGGTCCACCACCCGCGGCTGTACCTGCGCGTGGCGGTCGTATTCGGCCGCATGCCGGTGAAAGGAACCGCGCACCTTATCCCTGTCGATAGTGGCGACCATCTAGCTCCCTTGCTCCCCGGACGCCCGCAGGAAGGTCCGGACGATCTCGTTGAAGCGCTCCGGCTGCGTCATGAAGGGCGCGTGCCCGCACCCCGGCATGATCTCCAAGGGCGCATGCGGCATCCTTTGGGCCATGAAGGTTGAGGCCGACGCGGGACAGATGGCGTCCTGCTCTCCGTGTACGAGCAGTACCGGCCGGTCCACTTCCGACAGGCCCATCCTCAGGTCCGCAGTGGAAAGGATCTTGAGCGCCTCGGTGGCGGCCCCCTGGTCCGGGGATTTTCCGTTCATGACGATCTCGTGCACGATCCGCTGGTACCGTGCATTGTCCATCTCCCCTTCCACGAACATCCCCTTGAAAAAATCCCCCATGGTCTTCGCGTAATCCCGGCGCAACCTGAGCCCCAGCCCCTTCACCTCGTTCGGTGCCTGCCCGTAGGGATACCCCTCGTCGGTGGTGAAACGCGGGGTGCCGCCGATCAGCACCATCGACGACAGGCGATCGCGCAGCTTCGGGAACGCCTGCAGAGCGACCTGCACGCCGAGCGACCAGCCGACCAGCACCGCATCGGTCAGCTGGAGGGCGTCGAAGAAGCCGGCCAAGTCGCCCGCGAAATCCTCGAGCGCATAGCCGTTGGCGGTGGCGGAGTGGCCGTGTCCACGCTGGTCCAGGAAGACCAGCCGGCCGCAGTCCACGAGCTCCCGCTGGAAATGCCATACCCTGCCCGACATCGCCCAGCCGTGCACAAAGACGATGGGCCGCCCGCTGCCGATCTCCTCGTAATTTAGGGTTGCCTGTGAAAGTTCTATTAAAGGCATGATGCTCCTGTCCCTCCCCTTCAACGGGAGGGCGGGGGTGAGGATGGGGTTATTCTGTTACCCCGAGTTCCCTACCAACCTTGCCGATGGCCTCGGCGGCCTCCTCCAGTTCGGCGGTCTCGTGGGTGGCCATGATGGTGCAGCGCAGCCGGCAGCTCCCCTGGGGAACGGTTGGTGGGCGGATCCCCTGGACGAAGATCCCCTGCTCCAGGAGGCGCCGAGTAAATTCCATGGTGGCCTCGGCCGGTCCAACCCGGATCGGGATGATCTGCGTCTCGCTCCCCATGGTATCGAAGCCCGCCGCGGCGATTCGTTGCTTGAAGAGAGAAACATTCTCCCGCAGCCGGCTCCTCAGCCGCGCCCCCTCCGGTGAGTCCACCAGCTCGATTGCGGCCAGCGAAGCGGCCAGCACCGCGGGGGGAAGCGAGGTGGAGAAGATGAAGCTGCGGGATTTGTTGACGAGGTACTCCCGGATTTCCCGCGAGACAGCGGCATAGGCCCCGAAGCTGCCGAAGGCCTTTCCAAGCGTTCCCATCTGGATGTCGACGCCGTCCATGACGCCCAAAAGTTCCGCGCTGCCGCGCCCGGTCTCTCCGAGCACGCCGCAGCCGTGGGCGTCGTCCACCATCAGCAGCGCATCGTAGCGCCTGGCCAGTTCGACCAGTTTCCTCAACGGTGCAATGTCCCCGTCCATGCTGAAGACACCGTCGGTGACGATCAGCCTCCTCCCCTTCCCTCCCCTTTCCTCCAGAAGACGCTCCAGCGCTGCCATGTCGCAGTGGGGATAACGGTAAAAGGAGGCGCGGGAAAGGAGGGCTCCGTCCACGATGCTTGCGTGGTTCAGCCGGTCGGAGAAGATGGCGTCCCCGCGGCCGACCAGGGCGGAGACAATCCCGGTGTTGGCGGCATAGCCGGAGTTGAAGAGGAGGGCGGTCTCGCTCCGCTTGAAGGCGGCTATGCGCGCCTCGAGGATCTCGTGGAGTTCCATGGTCCCCGAGACCAGCCGCGATGCACCGCTTCCCGCCCCGAGACTGGCCCCCTCGGCGGCGGCCCTTTTCAGCAGCGGATGATCGGCAAGCCCGAGGTAGTTGTTGGAGCAGAGAAGGAGAACCTCCTTTCCCTCCAGTTCCACCCGGCTCCCCTGGGCACCCCGGATGATCCGCAAATCGCGGTAAAGCCCCTCGGCCCGCAACGATTCAAGCTCTTCTGCGTATCTCCCCATGATCCCTCCTCGGCCTGATGAAGGCCGGACCTCTGTTTTTAACACAGGCGGGGCCACCCGTCAACCGGTCGAGCCAAAGCGGTTAACGACTAGAGGGAAGAGGAAACTAGGTCGATCACGGTGATTTCAGGGGGAGCGAGGACGCGGACCGGAGGCCCCCAGGTGCCGGTGCCGCGGCTTACATAGAGAAACGAGCCGCCGCCGACCTCGGAAAGCCCCATCTTTGCCGGATATGCCAGGTGGGTGAGCAGGTTGAAGGGGAAGATTTGCCCCTTGTGCACGTGGCCGGAGAGCTGCAGATCGAAGAGCCCCACCGCCTCCCTCTCCACCGCCGGGCGGTGCTTGAGGAGGATCGTGTAGCGTTGGGGAGCATGGCCGCGAAGAAGGAGGTGATCGGTGGCCCCTTTGCCTCCACGGGAAAGGGCAGGATCGTCGACCCCGGCGATGGTCAGGCAGTCCCCTGCCTCGACCGACTCCTCGCGCAGCAAACGGAAACCGCCGTGCTCGGTGAAGGAGGAGGAGGGAGCGGCCCCGGCAAAGGCCTCGTGGTTACCGAGCACGGCATACTTCCCGAGGGGCGGCTGGAGCCGCGCGAGCTCATGGTCCAGGAAGCGGAGGCCGTCCTTCTGTCCGTCCACGAGGTCGCCGGTGCTGACCACCAGGTCGGGCTGCAACCGTTCGATCTCCGCGAGGATCCGCTCGAGCCTCTCCCGGCCGACCATCAGCCCCAGGTGAACGTCCGAGACCTGAACGATCCGGATTTTCTCCCCCGCGGGGATCTTGCCGCTGGCCAGGGTCACCCTCTCGATTTTCAGGGAGCGGGCCTCGAAATAACCGTACACGGTGGAGGCCAGGGCGACGCCCGCCGAAACCGCGATTACCACCGGTCCAGAAATGCCAACCGGCTGCCCCCAAAGCCGGCCCGCCAGGGCCAGCACTCCGCGCAGCAGGTCCATAACCATCGAGGCGCTCAGGAAAAGGAAGAAAAAGCCCATCCAGAGATAGCCGAGATAGCCGGTCACCTTGGCCGCCGTCTCGCAGCCGAAACGCTCCAGCGTCCTCACCAGGATGGGGGCCAGCACCATGACCAGGGCAAAGAGCGCGGCCAGGGCAGGAAACGGGGGGGAGAGATGGAAGGTGTGTACCGTACGGGAGAGCAGGTAAAGGTGGGCACCGCCATAGATGCAGAAGTAAAATACAAGAAACAGGAGCATTAACCGTCACCTCGCAAGAGATGCGGCCACTTTACCACACACACGCCCGGCAGGCGATGTAAACAAGTTGACCTGGCACCATGCCACGGCCTGCTGCCGGATAAGCCCCATCCCGGTCCCATGGGGGCTTCCGTGAGCCTCACCCCGCCAGGGTGGTGGCCGGGATCGAGGCGGGGGCGCGGACGGTCTCCACGTAGGGGGGAGCGGGACGGAAAGGCAAGGCCAGCATCTCTCCCAGCGTCACCTGCCGGGGATCCTGGCAATCCGGCACCCCGAGGGTCAGGCCGTCCTGCGGCACGTTGAGCCGGATGGTACCATGGAGATAGTCCGGCCAGCTGAAGATGGTCGACCAGTTGGAATCGGTCTCGGCACGGACGATGGAGTGATGGATGCCGTGCATGCGCGGCGTGACGATCAACCGGCAGAGCAGCCGCTCGACCGGGAGGGGGAGCCGCAGGTTGGAGTGGTGGAACATGATGGCCAGGAGGGTGAGGGTCTGCCAGAGAGCCAGGGAAAAGGGGGAGATGCCGAGGAGGGCGATTTGGGCGGCCCGCCAGGGTACCGACAGGATCAACTCGCCGGAGTGGAAGCGGAGCGCAGTGCTGGCGTCAAGGTCCAGGTCGGCGTGGTGGGCCTTGTGGAAGCGCCAAAGGAACGGGACCTTGTGGGTCAGGTAGTGCCAGATGAAAAGGGTGTAGTCGAGCAGGAGCACGGAGAGAATAACCTCCGCCGCCACCGGAAGCCTCACCAGCTTCAACAGTCCCAACTGCTTCCCTTCCACCGCCAGGGTCAGCCGGGTCACCACCGGCTTCTCGGCCAGCGAAACGGTCGTCCCCGCCAGCAGGGCGATGGCGCCGTTTCTGACATCCCGGGCCAGCTTCTCCTGTCGGGTCCTTCTCAGGGGGCGAGCCAGTTCAAGGCAAGTGACGGCGGCGAAGGTTCCGAAAATCAGGGTGGCGTTGAGCCAGCCGGGAAGTTGTCCGGTCATGGTGCGCGATCTGCGGGACACGTTGAACTCCTTTCGCTATTGATCTTGCGGGCGGCGGTGGCGGATCCCGGTCACTCCTGCAGGGAGTCAGCTGGTACCGCGTGTCAGGCCAGGGGGAAGCCGTGCCGCCAAGGGAATGGATGCCCCCCATTGTAGCTTCCCGCCCCCCGCTGTCAATTCGGGGCCCTTCGGCGAAGACCTCCCGCATGCTCCCCTTCTTGACCACGCAAACCGCCGCCTTACAATTAGAATGTTCTCAACAGCACCCGCATTACACCGTCAGCGACCGCAGCTTTCGTTCCTGATGAAGCAAGGAGGGCCCCATGCCGATGATCGTCAAGACCGTGCAGATCCTGGTACATGCCGAATACGAGACGCTCTGGAAGTTACTTATGGACCGGCTGGAGAATCCCGGGCGGTACCTGCCGGGGGTCACCGAGGCGCGGATAACCGAGAGGACGGATGAATGGGTTGTCAGGGATATGAAACTGCACGGCGAGGATGTGAAAGAGAGGATCCTGGTGCGCCCCTACGACGGCGAGTTGCGGCACGAACTGGTCGAGCACCCTCAGTTCACCGGCTTCATCGTGACGAAGATCGTGCGGACCGCACGGCAGAGCCCGGTGGCGCCCCTTTACCTGGAATACGACCTCGACCTGCAGACCCGCTCGTTCAAGGTGCAGGGGGCGGTGCCGGGAGAGGCGGAGATCATGTCCGGGATCAACACGGAGATGCAACGGCTCAAGTCGCGGGCCGAAGAAATGGACGGCCGGGGGTGATCCACGGCAAGCCGGAGGTGACGATGAGATCGACCACGTTCGCCTGTCTCGCTTTCCTGCTCGTGGCCCCGGGATGGGCACCGGCAGCCTGGGGCGAGGACCCCAAATGGGTCCTGATCGACGAGAACCAGGGTTCTAGCTACTTCTATGACGCGGGGGAGGCCAAGCCGCCCAAGGCCGGCCTCGTCAAGGTAACGACCCGGGTGGTCTACACCGACGAGGGGAAGCGGGAGGCGCTGAAGATCCTGGCGACCGACGGCAAGCTCGCCAACCTGTACGAGACGCGCTACCACCACGAGATCGACTGCGACGAGATGGAGAGCCGCCTGCTCGATGTGACCCACCTGGACCGTCAGGGGGGGACTCTCCGTTACACCGGCGTGTCGCAGCTGACCGACTGGGAACCGGTCGACCCCCAGGCACGTATGAGCCTGGTGGCGGCCCTCGCCTGCCGCTAGCAGCCGCTACCTCTCGCGGCGGTACTCCTGCCTGAGCAGAAGATCCATGATGACCAAGGCCGCCATGCTCTCCACGATGGGGACCGCCCGGGGGACCACGCAGGGATCGTGGCGCCCCTGGGCCTCCAGCACGGTGTCGCTCCCGTCGAAGCCCGCCGTCTGCTGGCTCAGCCCGATGGTGGCGGGAGGCTTGAAGGCGACCCTGAAGTAGATGGCTTCCCCGTTGGAGATCCCCCCCTGAACCCCGCCGCTGTAGTTGGTCGACGTCCCGAGGCGCTCCCCTTTCCGGACGAAGGGGTCGTTGTGGCGGCTCCCCCTCATGGTGCTCCCGGCAAACCCGGAGCCGATCTCGAACCCCTTGGTGGCGGGGATGGAAAGCATGGCGTGGGCCAGGAGGGCCTCCAGCTTGTCGAAGACCGGCTCCCCCAGCCCGGCCGGGACATTGCGGCAGACACACCCCACCACCCCTCCCACCGAGTCCTTGTTGTCTCTCACCTGCGAGATCAGCTCGATCATCGACTGGGCCGCCTGCGGATCCGGACAACGGACCGGTGAGGCATCCACCAGTTCCCGTTCGATCCTCGCCAGGTCGACCGCCCCCCCGGCAATCCCGCCGACGGAGTCCACCCAGGCAACGATCTCCACGCCGTGCCGTTGGCGGAGGAACTTTTCCGCGATGGCCCCGGCCGCCACCCGTCCGATGGTCTCCCGCGCGCTCGACCTCCCCCCGCCGCTGGCGGCGCGCCGGCCGTACTTCTCCTGGTAGGTGAAGTCCGCATGGGACGGCCTGGGGACGGTGGACATCTCCTGGTAGTCCCCGGGGCGCTGGTCGAGGTTGCGGACCATGAGGGCGATGGGGGTCCCCAGGGTGAAGCCGTTTTCCACCCCGGAGAGGATGGTCACCGCGTCCACCTCGTTTCTTGGGGTGGTCAGGGTGCTCTGGCCGGGGCGGCGCCGGTTGAGTTGTGGCTGGATGTCCTCCTCGCTCAGCTCGAGCCCGGCGGGACAGCCGTCGACGACCGAGCCGACCGCCTGGCAGTGGCTTTCTCCGAAGGTGGATACCCGGTAGAGGGTGCCGAAAACCGATGACATGATGGGTTCCTTTGTGGGGTGCGGAAGGGGTTAGAAACGCCGGGCAACCAGGACCACCAGCGAACGGGCGGTCAGCAGGTAGCGATCCTCCTGGACGGCGGGGGCATGATCCCAATGAACGATGTCCTCCGGGGAGGGGAGCGCCGTGTCGATCCAGCGGTACCATTCCCGGCCGGGGAGCCGGTCCGGGGAAGGGAGGTGGAACCAGAGCGGCCGCCAGTAGGCGTTGAGCATGAAGTGGAAGACCACCCGGCGGCTCATGCTCCAGGCGGTGAGGGCGAGGCTGTGCGATTCGTGGCTCCAGTCGGGGGAGCCGAGCCTGACGCCATGCCACTCGAGGCGGGCCTGGCCGAGCAGCCGGTTGAGGGCCTTGTCGGCCATGGCCGGGTCGCTGTGCCGAATCTTGGTGGTGATCAGTTCCCGGGTGAAGCGGAGGACGTCGGCGTGGCGCTCCAGGTCGTTCCAGTCGAACCAGCCGATCTCGTTGTCCTGGCAGTAGGCGTTGTTGTTGCCGAGCTGGGTGCGCCGGACCTCGTCCCCCATCAGGATCATGGGGGTCCCCAGGGCCAGCAGGGTGACCGCCAGGAAGTTCTTCACCTGCCGGTTCCTCAGGGATTCGAGGGCGGGGTCCTTGCTGGGCCCCTCGTAGCCGCAGTTCCAGCTCAGGTTGAGATCCGAGCCGTCCCGGTTGTCCTCGCCGTTGGCCTCGTTGTGCTTGCGGGTATAGGAGACCAGGTCGTTGAGGGTGAAGCCGTCGTGGCAGGTGACGAAGTTGATGCTCTGCTCGGGCTCGCGCTCCTGGTGGCCGTAGATATCCGGGCTGGCCAAAAGCCGCGCCGCGAAGCGGGAGACCACCCCGTTGTCCCCCTTCAAAAAGCGCCGGACGTCGTCCCGGAACTCCCCGTTCCATTCCTTCCAGCTGTCGCCGATAAAGCTCCCCACCTGGTAGAGCCCCCCGGCATCCCATGCCTCCGCGATCAGCTTGATCCCGGCGAGGGCGGGATCGGATTCGATGTCCCAGAGGATGGGGGGATTCTTGAGCGGCCTTCCCTCGCCGTCGCGGGAAAGGATGGAGGCCAGGTCGAAACGGAAGCCGTCGACGTGCATCTCCTTGACCCAGAAATGGAGGCTGTCGATGATGAGCCGGCGCACCACGTGGTGGTTGGCGTTCATGGTGTTGCCGCAGCCGGTGTAGTTCAGGTAGTTGCCGTCGGGGTCGAGGGAATAGTAGACGTCGTTGGCGAAGCCGCGGAAGCAGACGGTGGGGCCGTTGTGATCCCCCTCGGTGGTGTGGTTGAAAACGACGTCGAGGATCACCTCGATGCCGGCCTTGTGCAGCGCCTTCACCATGTCGCGGAACTCGTCCAGGGGGCCCAGGGGATCCTGCCGGGAACTGTAGGCGGCATGGGGGGAGAAGAAGGAGACCGGGCTGTAGCCCCAGAAGTTATGCAGTCCGTTGGGGGCGTCGTCGCGGTCGAACTGGAAGACCGGCAACAGTTCCACCGCGGTGACACCGAGCTCCACGAGGTAGGGGATCTTTTCGATCAGACCGGCGTAGGTTCCCCGTTTCTCCTCGCTCACTCCTGAGGAGGGGTGCTTGGTGAAGCCTGCCACATGCATCTCGTAAATGACGGTGGCTGCGTAGGCGCGCTTGAGGGGAACGTCCCCCTCCCAGTCGTATCCCCTCGGGTCGGCGACCACGCTCTTCAGCGCCCAGGCCGTGTTGTCGCCCGGTACGCAGGCGAGGCTCCGGTCGTACCCTTTGGGTACCGCGACCGCGCGGCCGTAGGGGTCGATCAGCAGCTTGCCGGGATCGAAGCGAAGCCCCCGCTGGGGAACGAAGGGGCCGGCCACCCGGTAGCCGTAAAGCTGGCCGGGGCCCACGTCGGGGACGAAGATGTGCCAGTAGTGGTAGGTGCGGTTGCGCCGGGGATCGAGGGTGATGATCCGGGAGGGGACCCCGTCGTCGGGGTCGTCGAAAAGGAGCAGCTCTACCGCCGTGCAGTCCCGGGCGAAAACACTGAAGTTAACGCCGCCGGGAAAGACGGTGGCGCCTAACGGGGAGCTGTTTCCACGGTGCAGCTCACAGTACTTGTGGCCGGATCTGTCAGTAACTATAGCCATAGACCCGCTTTCCGGTTACCACTGAGTGAGAGATGGGGAGAAGGAATCGATCCACTGAGAACTATAGACCATCCGGCACCCTAGTCAAATTGAGAAAGCCCCTGATGGAACCGTCGCGTGAGAGTAGAGTGCCGCCGTAGGTTGGTCACCCGTGCCCACGCGAGTGCCAACGCTCCCTTCCCCCTAGCGGGAGGGTCAGGATGCCGTTTCGTTGTTCCGCGCCTTTTTCCACGAAAGGGCGAGGCCGGCGGCCGCGAGGAGGGTGCAAAGCCACCCCAGCCAGTCGCCGAACCGGAGATAGATCGTCCGCCCGTTCATGAGAGGGACGCGGTCCTCGATGGCCTCCCGGGTCCAGACCCCGGTACGGCTGACGATCCGGCCGACCGGGTCGACGAAGGCCGAGATCCCGGTGTTGGTCACCCGCACCAGTGCCCGCCGGTGCTCGATGGAGCGGAAGCTCGCCAGCGCCAGGTGCTCCATCGGTTCGGTGGAGTTCCCGTACCAGGAGTCGTTGGTGAGGTTGAACATCACCTGGGGGACGTTACGCTCCCCTCCCCCCCTCATGAGACGGCGGATGCGGGCCGGGAAGATGTCCTCGTAGCAGATGCTGACCGAGAGGGGATGGTTGCCGAGCATGAGAGGGGCATTGCTGGTGCCGGCCGTGAATTTCGCGGTGTAGGGGAGCCATGAGTAGAGGACGGGGAAGAGGTCCCCGAGCGGTATGTACTCGCCGAAGGGAACCAGAATGCTCTTGTCGTAGGTGCCGAGGATCTTTCCCGCCGGGTCGGTGAGCAGGGCCGAGTTGGAGACCTGCATCGTCTTGCCGGCCTGCTGCTGCACGATGCAGGCCCCCACCAGCATGGGGGTGCCGGTGGCGCCCAAAAGGGCCGGGGGAATGCTCCCCTCCCGGCTCGACATCCTCAGCCCGCAGATCCCTTCCGGCCAGACGATCAGGTCGACGGGGCCTGACGCCGCCAGCGAGCGGGACATCTGCTGGTGTTCCCGTACCCGGGCGTCGGGGTCGGAAAGGTTCTCCGCCCCGCCCCGGTTGGTCTGCACCAGGCCGACCTTCAGCTTGGCCGCAGCGGCGGTCTCGCGGCCGACGGTGCCGATACGCCAGCTCCCGTAGGTTACCACCAGCACCAGCACGGCCACCAAAGTGGCGGCGCTCTTGACGGGGAAGGCGCGCCGTTCGGCAAAAGAAACCAGGAGGTGGTAGACGGTCGCGTTGATGTAGACCAGCAGGAAACTGACCCCGAGGATGCCGGTGAGATCGGCGATCTGGGTCAGGCGGGGAAGGAGGTACTGGCTGGCGCCCAGATAGTTGGGGAAGATCTCGGGCCAGACGAACTCCGCCACGGTCCAGCAGACCGGGGCGACCCAGACCACGCTCCAGCCGGTCCGGCCGGTGATGAGCCGGGTACTCCACGCCCAGGCCGCGAAGACGATCCCGTTGGCCATGGCCAGGAGCACGAGTCCCAGCACCCCGACCGGCAAAGGCGCCCCGGCGAACTGCCGGAACATCCCGACGATCCAGTAGAAGCCGCCGAGGTGGGCCACCGTCCCCGCTACCCACCCAATGAGAAAGGCCCGCTTCGGCCGCTGCCCGCGGATCGCCCAGAGGACCGGGACCAGCGCGATCCACTCGAGATAGAACTGGTCGAATCCGACGTAGCCAAGGAAGAAGAGGACACCGCCCACCAGGGCGGCCAGCCAGGGGAGGAGAGGGGAGTTCAGTCTGGGATCAGCGTTCACGGCGATTCCTTTGGGTGGCGTTAGCGGCAGGTTGGAGAATTGGGAAGATATCACAGGCGGCCCACAAACTCAATTCACCAGGGGGGTACGAAAAGGGCGCCCCGAAGAGCGCCCCTGGGGGAGTCCGGCCTACCCTCTTACTTGGGCGGAGGGGGCTGGTAGTCGGGAGGAACCGGGTAGGAGGGCGAACGCGTACGCGCCCGCACGCCGGGGACCTGGTTTCCCTTCGCGTACATGCACTGGACGTAACCGATGTCGTAGCGGCGCTGGGCCTCGTTGCCGGAGTAGCGGCCCGAGCCGGACCCCGCCGCGGTCCCCAGGAGAAGCCCGCTCCCACCTCCGATGGCGGCGCCGGCACCCGGGTTCCCCGCCGCGGCGCCCAAGGCGGCACCCGCACCGGCTCCGACCAGCGTCCCCACCGCCGCCCCTTTGACGGTGGTGTTACTAGCGGTCTCACCGGGTGACATCCCGATCCGCTCGCCTGCCCACTGACGGCAGAGAGCGTCGTCGGTCATGAACTGGTCGAACGCCTTGCCCGGAGCCGGCAGGACCATCACGCTCGGCCCGGTAGGCATCGTTTCACACCCCGCCGCCAGCAGGAGGGCGAGCAGGGTCAGCACCTTGAGGGTCATCTTTTCCATGGGATGCCTCCTTCTACTCGGGTGGCGTCTCGGGTGGCGTGGCCGGGGTGGGAGCCACCCTCATCCAGCCGCCGGGACAGCGCTTGACGTACGGGTAGTAGCCGTTGGACTCCTTGCAGTAGTACCAGTATCCCTGCGGTTGCTCCGGAGCGCTCGGCTGCATGATGTACTCCTGGGGTTGCTGCTGCTGGATGATCACCGAAGGCGACGAGTAGTAGGGATAGGCATAGTACGGGTAGAACGGATAGAAGAAGGGGTCCCAGAACCAGGGGCCGCCGATGAATACGCCCCCGCCGAAGTGGCCGCCGTGATGATAGCCGCCACCGCGGAACCCGCCACCGCGCGCGATATGGCCTCCCCCACCCCGTCCGACGAAAGCTCCGCGCCCGCCACGCTGCGCATAGGCCGAGTCGTCGAGTGAAGCCGACAGGCAGCAGGCGAGAACCATGAGCGGCAACAAGACGATGAAGAGCTTGTGTTTCATGGCGACCCCCCTTTTAGACGGAAGTTTTATTCTTACCGTTAGTATACGCCGTTAGGGGGGGAACGGGAATGGATGGCCCCGGTCGCAGGCGGCGCGGCAACCGTGACGGGAGGCCTCAGCCACCGCGATCAACCGGTACGGCTGCGGTCGGCCAGGTAACGGTAGAGAGGGGTCGGCATGATGGTGCGGGCCACGATGCGGGAGAGGTAGGCGGCCACCAGGAATGGGATGATGAGGCTGTGCTCGTCGGTCATCTCCATCACGATGATGACGGCGGTGAGGGGGGCCTGGACGACGCCGGAGAAAAAACCGACCATGCCGAGCAGCGCGCACGCCTTGAAGTTGGCCAGGTGGCAGATCTTGGCGAACGACAGCCCGATGGCGGCGCCGATGGAAAGGCAGGGGGAGAAAATCCCGCCCGCCATGCCGGAAAGGTAGGAGAGCACGGTAGAGAAGAATTTCTCGGGAGCGAAGAGAAGCGGCCAGCTGCCGGTGGTCTCGCTCTCCAGGTAGTGCTTGGTTATCTCGTAGCCGGAGCCCCCCGTGGTCCCGTGGCTGAAGAAGTTGAGGGCCGAGCAGAGGATGCCGCAGTAAAGGGCCTTGCGCCACGGCTCTTTCGGAAGGGCGAAGATTTCCGGGTGGGCCAGGAGGCGGGCGAAGGCTCCGCCGGCCACCCCGCCGGCCACGGCGAGCGCCAGCGTCTCGGGGAAAAGGATCGGGGTCTGCGGGTGGAGGCTCGGGTGCCCGAAGTAGAGGTAGTTGCCTGCCAAGGCCATGGCGGCGATACCGGAGACGATCACCGCCAGCATGATCATCTCCCGGAATTCCCCGAGGATCCCCTCGGTCACCTCCTCGATGGCGAAGGCGATACCGGCCAGGGGGGCGTTGAAGGCGGCGGCCACCCCGGCGGCAGCGCCCGCGGTCAGGAAGGTGCGGAAGTCGACCTCGGGGGCCCTTTTGCGGAGGAACCTCCCGAAGGCGGCGAAGAGCGAGGCGGAGATCTGCACCGTCGGCCCCTCGCGGCCGATGGAGGCCCCGGCCAGGGTACCGGTGGCGCTGGAGAGGACCTTCACCAGCGCGGTTCGCACCGACACGAGCGAGCTGACCCAGGGGGGCGGATCGTCTTTCCCCGCCTCCTGGGCCCGGTCGATGGCCTCCAGGACCTGCGGTATGCCGCTTCCGCGGGCGTCGGGGCCGAAGCGCTGTACCAGCAGGGTGGCGAGCACGAACAGCAGCGGGGTCCCCGCCGCCATCAGGTAGGGGTGGCCGGTAAAAAGCGCGAAGTACCCCTTCTGCATGAGGCCGACCAGGCGCGCAAAAAGAACCGCGGCCCCTCCCACCAAGGCGGCCGCGGTCCAGATCGTCACCTGCACGTATGTCTTACGTCTCAGTCCCATGGTTCGCTAGCCTCCCGGAAAGGAAGGCTCCGGGAGAGCCCGTCCCCCTGCGGAACCGGCCCGCCGGATGACCCTACCGTACCACCAGCTCGTCGCGGCGGTTCTTGGCCCATGCGGCCTCGTCGTGACCGGCATCGGCCGGTTTTTCCTTCCCGTAGCTGATCACCGAGAGACGATCGGCCGGGACCCCGAGGGAGGTCAGGTACTTCTTGGCAGCCTGGGCACGCTTTTCGCCGAGCGCCAGGTTGTAGTCGTCAGAGCCGCGCTCGTCGCAGTTCCCCTGGATCTGGACCTTCGCCCCCGAGTCCTTCCTGATCAGCTCGGCGTCCTTGCCAAGGCGCACGCGGGCCTCCTTGGAAAGGGAGGCGGAGTCGAAGTCGAAGTACACTTTTTCCAGCCCGGCCTTCAGTTCGGCCGCCTGGGCAGCGTCGCCAGCGGCAGCCTTTGCCGCCTGGTCAGCTTTGGCGGCCTGTCCTGCCGCGGCAGCGTCCGGCTGGACGGTCTCCGGCTTCACTCGCGAATTGTCCTGGCCAGCGTTGGCGCTCGGGGCCGGTGCCTGCGGGGCGGGCGCCTTGGCGGCCGTGGCGGACGGAGCGATCGGCTCCTCCTTCTTTACCGTTTCCTGCTTGGCACAGCCACCTGCGAAGGTGAGAAAACCTGCCAACGCCACCAGAGCTACCACCTGCTTCTTCATCACTGCCTCCTTAGACTTCCAGCACGTTTGGATGGTTCGTCCCAGTCTCTGCTTGACGCGATAGTTTGGGACGGATATAATTTGCGTCACTAATTATCTGGCACGCTAATGAGTTTGTCAAGCGGCTTCGGGAGGTCGGGTGCGAAAAAAAAAGCGGCAGGAGATAGAGGAAGCCATCAACGACCTCCGGCGAATCTACCACGCCATCAACCAGTACTCCCGCACCGCCGAGAGAGAGACCGGTCTTACCGGGCCGCAGCTTTGGGCCCTGCAGCTGTTATTCACCGCGGCCCCGATGCGGCTCTCGACGCTGGCCGCCGGAATGTACCTGCGCCCCGCCACCGTGGTAGGTATCGTCGACCGGCTGGAGGCCAAGGGGCTGGTGACGCGGACCCGCTCGCAGGACGACCGGCGCGCGGTCGACCTGGCGCTTACCCCCAAAGGTGAGGAGGTGGTGGCCAACGCCCCGCAGGCTGCGCAGACCATGCTCCTCAAGGGGCTCGAGGCCCTCGGCGAACAGGAGCTGGACCTGGTGGTGGAAGGGATGAAGCTCATGGTCCGGATACTGGGGGCCGAGAAGATCACCCCGCAGCCACTCAGCCTCGGGTGACACTCCTCCGTTGATTCAGGGCAGGCCATGGCAAAATCGGAAGATTTATTTTTGCCAACCAAGCGCCTTGGGCGCAACCCTGGAGGCAGCATGATACGACGCGGTAGCGGAATCCTCTGTCACGTTACCTCCCTCCCCTCCCCCTACCGGTTACGACCCACGACTTCCCCAACGCGCTTATGAGCGCACTACCCCACCCTGCCGTTCATCGGCAAGGATCTCCGGCAAGGGACGCCTGAAGACCGCGACGTGGTGGCACGCTACCTCGTGACGACGTCAACGGGGACTTCATCAGGGCCGCCATGATGTCGGTAGCCAACACCGCCATCGTGCAGATGCAGGACGTGGTCGGGGCGGAGCCGCGGATGAACTACCCGGAAAGGCGGAAGGGAACTGGCTCTGGAGGTTCAAGGAAGGAGAGTATAGCCGGCACGCGGAGCGGCTTGCCGATCTGGCGAGGAGGTACGGCCGGGCCCGTCGATTTCCAGAGGGAGTCCCTCCCCCCGGCCGGGGGGAGGGAGACGAAAGGCTACTTCGCGCCAACCTTCGCCGCGGTGCTCTTGGCGAGGTCAAAGTGCTCTTCCAGGGTAGGGAGGGTCTTGTCGATCCACTGCTTCAGGGCAGGATCTTTGGCCTTCTTGGAAGCGGACTTGAACTTGGCGATGTCCTTTTTGTGGTCCATCACCATGGCATGCATGTACTTCTTGTCGAACTCCGCCCCCGTGTATTTGGAGAGCTTGTCGAGCATGGCCTTGTCCTTGCGCTCCATCTGGGCCGGAAGCTGCAGGTTGTTCTGGGCCGCCAGCGCCTTGAGCTCGTCACCGGCCTTGGTGTGGTCGGTTTCCATCCGCTTCCCGAAATCCTTGACCTCCTGCGCGGAACCGTTGGCCTGGGCCACCTTGCCGAGCTGGGCCTCCATGTCGCCGCCGCTGGCCGCATCCTTCATGAAAGCCTTTTCCGGCGCCGTCAACTTGTCTGCGCCCTGAGCGGTAAGAACCATGCCGCCGAACACCAACAGGGATATCACGGCCATCAATCCGACTACCTTTCTCATCGCAACCTCCTTGATGATCTCTTTTTATTGGAAAAATTTAACTTTCTAAAGTTACCCACGGCCGTGCGAATGTCAACGGTCCCCTTGATTTTAATCCCTGTCGATGACTAACGGCAACGCCCGTCCTTCGTCCCGTCCCGGCGCGGTCACCATCGGCAGAAGGGGACCGCGCCATATCGAGTAAAGCCTGCTATGAGCTGGGCTGTCCCGCCGAGGCTGCCGTCACCGGTAGAGCCGCTGCTCCTCGGTGTAGTAGGTGATCTTGGAATTGATCTCCTCCTTGATGATGGGGTGGCCGGTGGGCGAGAGCTTGCGCCCGGAGACGTGGACGTTGAGGAAGTCCCGCATCTCCCCCGAGATCGCGTCCGGCGTCCTGCGTTTGAGCTCGTCGATGGCGTGGCGCAGGACTGCCGGAATCGCCTCCACCAGCGCATCCACCCCTTCGGAAGGGACCTTGCCCGCGAGCGACTTCGGCGAAATCCTCGCCTTCCAGAGGATCTCGTCGGAGTAGGCGTTGCCGATCCCCTTGACGACCTTCTGGTCGATCAGCAGTGTCTTGACCGGCACCCGCGGCCGCTGCCGGAAGACGTTTTCCAGGTACTCCCGGGTGACCGCCAGGGCGTCCGGCACCCGTTCGTCGACCCGCGGATTCAGATTTACCGCCGCCAGGCGTTTGGGATCGGTCACGGCCAGGGCGGTGTCATCCGAGAAGCAAAGGGCCAGGATGAGGGAGGGGAGCTGGAGGACGTGCTCACTGTCTGAAAACTGGAAGACCCCCTTCAGCATGAGGTGGACGAAGAGGGCGGCGCCGTTGTCCATGCGGAAGGAGATCTCCTTCCCGGCCCGCTCAACCGCGGCGACGCGTCTGGAGACCAGGGAGCGGGAGAGTTCGCCGGGAGCGGCGTTGAGCCGCTTGCCTCGGAATTCGACTGCGGCGATCGCCTTGCCGGTGACCGCCTTGGCAAGATTGGCGGCAAAAACGGTGAGATCGGGAAGTTCCGGCATGGCATCCTCCTTGACAGCGTGGCAATCACTCCCCCGTGAGGGCGGAAGCGGTACGTCTCATAAAGGAACTATACCGGCAGCGGGCGCTTCTGCCAGCGGGGGACGGCGGCTAGGCGATAACGGCGGGGGGTAGCGAGGGCATCGCCGGGTAACGCCCCCCCTCGTGAACTGCGCGGGCTGCCAATCCCGGGAACAGCGGCGGCCCGCTGATCAACCTCAGGGGAGAGGTGATCGGCATCAACACCGCCATCGTGTCAGGGGGGCAGGGGAGAAGGAGAAGAGCCAGGCCCGCGGCAAGCAGGCGCCGGAGCAGAGCCAGGGGATGGAGCTTGAGGAACTGACCCCGGAGCTTAGGAGTCACCTGGAAATCGGGGAAAAGCGGGGACTGGTGGTGACCGGCGTCGACGATGGAAGCCAGGCGGAGGAGGCGGGAATTCAGGAGGGGGATGTGATCGTGGAGGCGAACCGGCGGCCGGTAGGGACGGTGGCCGAACTCAACGGCGCCCTGGCCAAAGCCAAAGGGGGCCCTTTTTTCACCGGATTTCAGCCCGCCTATTTACTTACTCTCCGTCTCCGCTACGAACTCAGCGAAACTCGTCTCCAGCTCGGCCAGCAACTCCGGGACTCCGCTCAACTCCCCATCCTTCCCTTTGGCCTCG
Source organism: Geomonas sp. Red32 (assembly GCF_023652955.1). GTDB lineage: Bacteria > Desulfobacterota > Desulfuromonadia > Geobacterales > Geobacteraceae > Geomonas. Next base: position 187,812 of record NZ_JAKLOY010000005.1, read on the forward strand.
ATGGAAGCGGCCAGCGAGCGTATCTTCGCTGCCGAGATGTTGGCCGCGGCGCCCTTGATGGCATGCGCCTGGCCGCGAACCTTGACGGGATCCCCCTCCCCTACCGCCTCTCGCAGGGCCTCCAGGTGAGAGGATGCCGATCCCTTGAACATCCCGAGGAAGGTTTCCACCATCTCCTCGGCGCCACCCAGCCGCTCGACGAGCTCGGCGCGGTCGAAGACCGCAAGGGGCTGGGGAGCGGCTTCGCCTTCGGCGGCCTCCACCGCCGAAACGCTCTCGAGAGCGGTCACTTCCTGAGTCACCGAGGTCCTCCCAGCAGCGGGGGCAGCGCTTGCCGCCCCATCGCCGGGATCGGGAACCATCTTCTTGAGGACGCTCAGCAACTCGGCAGGGCGGGCCGGTTTGGAGAGATAATCGTCGGCCCCCGCCAGCAGACATTTCTCCCGGTCCCCTTTCAAGGCATAAGCGGTCATGGCTACCACCGGGGTCTTCACCCCCAGGCTCCGTAGCGCCCGGATCGCGCCGTACCCGTCCAGGACCGGCATCTGCATATCCATGAAGACGATGTCGAAGGACCTGGCCCGGCAGGCGTCCACCGCCTGCTGGCCGTCGCAGACCTCGGTCACCCGGTGTCCCTGCCGCTCCACGATGACCCGCACGATCTCGCGGTTGATGTCCACGTCGTCGGCCACCAGGACACGGAGCCCTGTTCGCCCTTCCTGGCTGGCGGGATCCGCCGCCGACGCCGCACCGGAGGCCGCGGCTCCCATCAACACCGAGACGATCGCCTCCCGAAGCTCCTCGTGAATGACCGGTTTGGGGAGGTATCCCTGGATCTTCAGCTCGCGGCAGCGCCGGGCGTCGCCCCGGGTACCGGCACTCGGCATGATGACGATGGAAATTCCGTCGTAGGCCTTATCCTCCCGCACCTTCTGCGCGAGCTCCCATCCATCCGCATTTGGCATCCGGAGGTCGGTCAGCAAAAGACGGGGCAGGGCGGACTCCTCACGCATCCGTTGCAAGGCGGCGAGCGCCGCCTCGGTACCCTCCGCCGCCGTCACCGTCATCCCCCACCGGGTGAGGAAGGCAGTGAGCAGGTCCCGGTTGATGGAGAGATCGTCCACCACCAGCACAGGAACCCCCTGGAGGAGGTCCCGGCCGGGGGGCTCGAGAAGGGGCTCCCCGTGGAGCTTGACAAGGGTGGTGAAGGTAAAGCAGCTTCCCGTTCCCGGCTCGCTGGTAACGGAGATCTCTCCCCCCATCAGGTTCACGAGCCGGCGGCAGATCGCGAGCCCGAGGCCGGTTCCGCCGAAGCGCTTGGTGGTCGAGGCGTCCCCCTGCTCGAAGGCATCGAAGATTTTGTTCTGCAGGTCCGGGGCGATCCCCACCCCCTGGTCGACGACCTGGAAGCGGAGCAGCACGGCGTCCGCGCGGTTCTCCTCCACGTCGACCAGGATCTTGACGATCCCCCGCTCGGCGAACTTGACTGCGTTCCCCACCAGGTTGATCAGCACCTGGCGAAGCCTGAGCGAGTCCCCCACCAGCGCGTCCGGCACGTCGGGGTCCGCGTAGAAGACCACCTCGAGCCCCTTCTGGGAGGCCCGCGCCGATACGCTTCTCAGCGTCTGCCCGAGCATGCTCCTGAGCATGAAGGGAGCCTCGTCCAGGTCGATCCTTCCCGCCTCGATCTTTGAGAAGTCGAGGATGTCGTTGATGATCTCCATCAGGTTTTCGGCGGAAATCTTCATGGAGCGGAGGTAGGTCTGCTGCTCGGAGCTCAGCTCGGTCTCCTGGAGGAGATCGGTCATGCCGACGATGCCGTTCATCGGGGTGCGGATCTCGTGGCTCATGTTGGCGACGAACTCGCTCTTGGCGCGGTTGGCCGCCTCCGCCCGGTGCTTCAGTTCGATGCTGAGAGCGAGATCCGCCTCGCGCTGGCGGATCCCCTTGATGATGACCGCGAGGCCGGTCAAGAGCGCGCCGATGCAGACGAAGGCGATGACCGCGATCCCCTTGATGGTCCGGTACCAATTGGCGAGGAAGAGGTCCTCGGTAACTGTCATCCCCACGATCAGCGGGTAGCGCGGGACTACCCGGGCGGCGCCCAGCCTGGCGACGTTGCGCCCCCCCTCCGAGAAGCGGGGGCCCGCCGTGTACATGACGTCGCTGTCCTTCTTCTCCTTATGGACGATGGCGTAGGTGGTGCCGGTGGTGTTGACCTTGCCGATCAGCGCGTCCTTGCGCGGCCAGCGGGTCAGCACCGAAAAATCGTTGCGGTAGAGCGTGATCGCCGCGTCGGAGCCGAGGTTCGCCCCCAGCCGCTCGTAGAACTTGGTGAAGACGTCCACCGAGATCCCGACCAGGACCAGCCCGAGCATGTCGCCGCGGGAGTTGTCGATCCGGCGGCTGATGTAGAAGACCCACTTGCCGTTCCCCTTGTTGCGGACCGCGATGCTGATGAAGTCGTCCGCCTGTCCCCCGGCCTGGGCCTTGAAGTAATCGCGGTCGGAGAGGTTTATGGGGGGCGGGGGGAAGGAGCGGGTGAAGTTGAGGACGTCGCCGTTGTCGGCCACGATGGTGGCCACGTCGACCTGCGGGAGGTTCTCGGTCTTGTCCTTCAAGAGGGTGAAGAATTCCTGGGTGGCCATCCGCTTGCGGAAGGTCGCCTCGTCGTCAGCCCCCGCCAGCCGCACCCTTTCCGCGATGACATCGAGGGCGATGTAGGAGGAGGCCATGGTCTGGTAGACATGCTCGGAGAGAAACAGCGAGTTGTTGCTCATCTGCTTCCGCCAGACCTTGATCTCCTGCTCGCGAAGGACCAGGCCGGCGATCGCCGCGAGGACCACGATGGCCACGACGGAAAGCGCCCCGAAGGCTATGGTGATCTGGCTCCCCTGGAACCGCCGCACGTGTGTTTGCATGCTCCCCCCGATGATCATGAGACCGCTCCCGTAGCCGGCCGGCGGGGACGCCTGCGCGGCACGTTAATGAGGAGGTCGCTTCATCTTATCGTCCGCCACGCGGCAATCTTGAGAAGAATGCTCGTGGTAGCACCACGGCGGCCGGTTAAAGGGCCGCCCCTCCCGGGAAAGCCGCAATTGACATGCGGCCTCTCATCTGTTAGGTTCTTGGACCGCCCGCAGCACGGAAACGGCGCCACGCGCGCGCCTGCCAGCTCTTCCCACCGTCCCGGCTGCCCGCAGATAACACATCCCTGGAGCCTACCATGCACAAGAAACTGTTCATCCCCGGCCCTATCGAAGTTGCCCCCGAAATTCTCCAAGCCATGGCCACCCCCATGATCGGTCACCGGATGCCCGAGTACGCCCGCCTGCACCAGGGGGTGACCACCAAGCTCAAGCGCCTCATGTTCACCGAGGACCGGGTCTTCCTCTCGACCTCGAGCGCCTTCGGCGCCATGGAAGGGGCGGTCCGCAACCTGGTGGGGAAACGCTGCGCCAACTTCTGCAACGGCGCCTTCTCCGACAAGTGGCACAACGTCACCCTCGCCTGCGGCAAGGAGGCCGACGCCTTCAAGGTACCCTGGGGGGAGCCGATCACCCCGGAGCTCGTGGAGAGCGCCCTCTCCACCGGCAAGTACGACGCCATCACCCTGATCCACAACGAGACCTCCACCGGCGTGATGTCGCCGCTTCCCGAGATCGCCCAGGTGCTCAAGAAGTACCCGGACGTGGTCTCCATCGTCGACACCGTCTCCTCGATGAGCGCGCTCAAGATCCCGGTCGCCGAACTGGGGATCGACTGCTGCGTCTTCGGGGTCCAGAAAGCCTTCGCCCTTCCGCCGGGACTGGCCGTCTTCACCGCGAGCCAGAAGGCCCTCGACCGCGCCAAGACGGTGCCGGGGCGCGGCTACTACTTCGACTTCCTCGAGTTCGCCGCCGCCGACGAGAAGGACAACACCCCCTCCACGCCGTCGATCTCGCTCATCTACGCGCTCGACTGCCAGCTGGACCGGATGTTCGCCGAAGGGCTCGAGAGGCGCTGGAGCCGTCACCGGGAACTGGCGGCCTTCGTACGGGGGTGGGTGGCCGAGCACGGCTTCGGCTTCCTTCCCGCCGAGCCGTACCGCTCGCTGACCCTCACCTGCGCGACCAACACGCGCGAGGTCGACCTGGCACTGCTCAAAAAGCGGCTGGGCGAGCGCGGGTACGCCTTCGACGACGGCTATGGGAAACTCAAGGGGAAAACCTTCCGGGTGGCCCACATGGGTGACATGCAGCTGGAAGATCTGAAGGGAATCACCTCCGAGATGGAGGCGATCCTCAAGGAGATGTAGGACGGGGGGGAGGAAGCCCTCCCCCTCATCGCCTACCCTTTGTGGAAGACCTGCTTGCCGGCACCGCACAGCGGGCAGAGCCAGTCGTCGGGGAGATCGGTGAAGGGGGTACCGGCCGGGATGCCGTGCTCGGGGTCGCCGCGTTCGGGATCGTAGACGTACTGGCAGACGGTGCAGATGTAGAGTTCCATGGCGGCTCCTTTCTCATCGTGAAGTGGCGATTGCTGGTCCACCAAAAACCGTTTTGATGCCGTTGATCTTCGCAGCAGCGGAACTCTCAAAACGGCGGCCGCCCACTGTCAGAGCCACCGTAACTCGGCTCATAGCCTGACTTAGCGGCGGGAGACAGTGTATCGGCATCAACGTGAACGTCAATTTAAGACTTGATTTTGACGGCCGTTGTGTTACTTTGTCATAATTAAAAATTGAGGGTCCAAGGAGATACATCGATGCTCAATGACGTCATCAGGTGCAAAAGTCTCAGCAAGCACGGCCGAGACTGCGATCAAGTCCCGCCCGACGGCACCTTCAAGTCATTGAGCATTTCGTCACTCAGGACGAGGGGCTCACGAAGTATCTCCCCGCACCATACGTTCAACACATCCCGCATACCGTATCACAAAGATCCCCTGTAGCAAGTAACCAGCCCAGAGAATCATCCAGCACCGGAAGTGGTACACCCCTCGATCCGGACGGCTTCCCTTCGCTTTTGCGACCGCCAAGAAACGACTCTTCCGCGGAGGCCGACAGCTGGTAGGGGGTACCTACCCCCCAAAATCGGCGACTGCAGGGAATCGGAATTCAACCGCGCGAGGCTAACGGCTGTTTCCTCAAACGTTCACATAAACTGAGTTCGAAATCCTACATCAAAAGGAGGGAGTGGACATGAGTTACGAGGTAAAGAACAAGCAGTTACTGAAATGGGTGGAAGAAGTGGCGGCCATGTGCCAGCCCGACAACATCTACTGGTGCGACGGTACCGACGAGGAATACGACCGCCTGTGCAACGAACTGATCCAGGCCGGCACCTTTCGTAAACTGAACCCCGAGAAGCGCCCGAACAGCTACCTCGCCTGGTCCGACCCCGGTGACGTGGCCCGCGTCGAGGACCGCACTTTCATCTGCAGCCTCTCCAAAGCCGACGCCGGCCCGACCAACAACTGGATGAACCCCAAGGATATGAAGAAGACCCTGACCGGCCTGTTCACCGGCTGCATGAAGGGGCGCACCATGTACGTCATCCCCTTCAGCATGGGTCCGCTGGGCTCCAACATCGCCAAGATCGGCGTGGAGATCTCCGACTCCGCCTACGTCGCCGTCAACATGAAGATCATGACCCGCATGGGTAAGAAGGTCGTCGACATCCTCGGCGAAAACGGCGAGTTCGTCCCCTGCCTGCACTCGGTCGGCGCCCCGCTCGCCCCGGGCCAGAAAGACGTCCCCTGGCCGTGCAACAAGGAGAAGTACATCGTCCACTTCCCGGAGGAGCGCTCCATCTGGTCCTTCGGCTCCGGCTACGGCGGGAACGCGCTGCTCGGCAAGAAGTGCCTCGCGCTGAGGATCGCCTCCAAGATCGCCAAGGACGAGGGGTGGCTGGCCGAGCACATGCTGATCCTCGGCATCGAGTCCCCGAGCGGCGAGAAGACCTACCTCGGCGCCGCCTTCCCGAGCGCCTGCGGCAAGACCAACCTCGCCATGCTGGTTCCGCCCAAAGAGCTCCAGAAAGAGGGTTGGAAGGTTTCCACCGTCGGCGACGACATCGCCTGGATCAAGCCGGGCGCCGATGGCCAGCTCTACGCGATCAACCCGGAAGCGGGCTTCTTCGGCGTGGCCCCCGGCACCTCCTTCAAATCCAACCCCAACGCCATGCACTCCTGCTCCAAGGACTCCATCTTCACCAACGTGGCGCTCACCCCGGACGGCGACGTCTGGTGGGAGGGGATGACCGACGAGCCCCCCGCAAAGCTGACCGACTGGCAGGGTAAGGAGTGGACCGCCGGTTGCGGCCGCAACGCCGCCCACCCGAACTCCCGCTTCACCTCCCCGGCCGCCAACTGCCCCTCCATCGACCCGGAGTGGGAGAACCCGAAAGGGGTGCCGATGCGTGCCTTCGTGTTCGGTGGCCGCCGCAACAACGTGATCCCGCTTGTTTACCAGGCCTTCAACTGGAGCTACGGCGTCTACCTGGCCGCCACCATGGGTTCCGAGACCACCGCAGCCGCGGTCGGCGCCATCGGCAACGTCCGTCGCGACCCGTTCGCCATGCTCCCGTTCACCGGCTACCACATGGCCGACTACTTCAACCACTGGCTCCAGATCGGCCGCACCACTCCGAACCCGCCGCGCATCTTCTCCGTCAACTGGTTCCGCAAGGACGCCAACGGCAAGTTCCTCTGGCCGGGCTTCGGCGAGAACATGCGCATCCTGAAGTGGATCGTCGAGCGTTCGCAGGGTAAGAGCGCCGGCGCCGCGGTGGAGAGCCCGCTGGGCTGGATGCCGCGCTACGAGGCCCTCGACTGGACCGGTCTGGACAGCGTCAGCCGCGATCAGTTCAGGGAGCTCATGTCGATCGACCGCGACGTGTGGAAGGAAGAGATCCTCTCCCACGAAGAGCTCTTCGTGAAGATGTACGACCGTCTCCCGAAAGAGTTCCTCCACATCCGCGAGCTGATCCTTTCCGGCCTCTGGCGCTCGCCGGAGCACTGGGAGCAGTACGAAGAGGTGGAAGGGTACAACGACTAGTCGTTGACCATATCCGTCATGAGAAAGGCCCCGGTTTACCGCCGGGGCCTTTTTTTATGGGGGAATCCGGCGAAACTGCGGCGGCGCCAGGGTTCCCCCCTTTGCGAAGGGGGGACAGGGGGGATTTCAGCCGTCGTCAGTCCCTCGGAAGGTCCAGGCCATCACCGCTTCCCCGGTTGCACCCCCGCCACTTACTGATATCATTAAAGCAAAAGCAACTTCAGGAGGGAAACCATGAAAGGGCCATACTCCGAGATTTGCGACAGGACCCAGAGAAGGGACGAGCGGCTCAAAGTGAAAAACCGGGCTACTGGCGAAGTCGGCCTGACCTACGGCTGCACGCTGGAGGGCGACACCGTCCAGGTGGAACTCACGGACGGCACTCTGGACAGCTGGCGGGAGGATGACTGCGAAGTCGTCTCCTGACCGATTCACGATTCCCACCCGGCGCCATACCGAAAGGGAGAGCCCCGCGAACAACGGGGCTCTTTTTTTGCCCACCTCCCCGGGGACTGGCCCCGCAGGTGCCTGTCCTCTTCCCCTTGCGATCAGCCTCCCCTTGACAACTTCTTTACCTCCTATGCCCCCATTTTGACACCCTCTTTAGCTCCCTCGCGCTACCCTGAAGATAACGAGAAGGACGGACCGAAAGGGGGTGGCACCATGAAAATTTTCCTGTACTCGCCGGACAGCGGGTTCTACCAGGGCGAAGACTTCGCCGACGCCGGAGCCGTCGCCGGCGGTCCGCCAGCCCTCCCAGAGGGAGCCACCCACATAGCCCCTCCTGCGGTCGGGCCGGACCAGGTGCCGGTCTTTAGTGTGACCGAACAGTGCTGGAAAGTGCTTCCGCATCCCGCCCGGGTCAGACGGTCCGCCATCTGAACGGCCATCGAGATTGCGACTGCATCTTGTATCTGCCTGGGGCTCCGGACGCTAGTATAATAGTGCTGTTAGCATTGAACGCCCACCGCCGCCAGTAGATCGAGAAAGGGGCCCTCATGGCACAGCAAGGACCTGCCGCGCCGGGCGGATTTTTGAGCCGTATCATGACGGCCGTCTTCGGTTCGCCTAAATACCTCAAGGATCCCCACCTCTTCCACAAGATGTCGTTGATCCCGATCCTCGCCTGGGTAGGCCTGGGCGCCGATGGTCTCTCCTCCTCGTCCTATGGACCCGAGGAAGCCTTCCGTGCCCTCGGCAACCACACCTACCTGGCAATCCTGCTTGGGTGCTTCACGGCGCTCACCGTCTTCATCATCTCCTACGCCTACTCGCGCATCATCGAACACTTCCCGCACGGGGGGGGCGGCTACATCGTGGCCACCCACATGCTCGGCGAGAAGGCAGGGGTCATCTCCGGGAGCGCCCTCCTCGTCGACTACGTCCTGACCATCACCGTCTCGATCGCCTCCTGCGTCGACGCGCTCTTCAGCTACATTCCGCAGCAGTTCCATCCCTACAAGGTGCAGGTTGCCTGCGCACTGGCCGTTCTCCTGATCGTCCTCAATATCCGCGGCGTCAAGGAATCCATCGCCGTCATGGCCCCCATCTTCATGGTTTTCGTGGCCACCCATATCTTCATGCTGGTCGACGGGATCTTAACCCATACCGATCGATTCGGGCCGCTGACCAGCGATTTCCACGCCGGGCTCTCCCATGACCTCTCGACCATCGGGGCCTTCGGGATCATGCTGCTCTTTCTCCGGGCCTACTCCCTGGGGGGCGGTACCTACACCGGCATCGAGGCGGTCTCCAATGGACTCCAGATCATGCGGGAGCCGCGGGTCCAGACCGGAAAGCGGACCATGGTCTACATGGCGGTCTCCCTCGCCTTCACCGCGGGAGTGCTCTTTCTCTGCTATTCGCTGATCGGGATCAGGCCGGTGGAGGGGAGAACCCTCAACGCAGTGCTGGCCGATTCCCTCTTCGGGCACTGGCGCTTCGGAAACGCCCTCGCCTTCGTGACGATTTTCTCCGAGGGAGCGCTGCTCCTGGTGGCCGCGCAAACCGGCTTCGTGGACGGCCCGCGGGTCATGTCCAACATGGCGGTGGACTCCTGGTTCCCCCACAGTTTCGCCGCGCTGTCGGTCCGGCTCACCATGCGTAACGGCATCGTCCTTATGGGAGCCGCCTCCATCGCCCTCTTGATCTACACCCGGGGGAGCGTGTCGCACCTGGTGGTCATGTACTCCATCAACGTCTTCCTGACCTTTTCGCTGTCTCAGTTGGGGATGTCGAGGTTCTACATCCAAAGGAGGCGCGAAGACCCGCAATGGATCCGCCACCTTTCCGTGCATCTAGTCGGCCTCGTCCTCTGCGCCACCATCCTCGTTATCACCATCCTGGAGAAATTCATGGAGGGGGGGTGGCTCACCCTGCTCATCACCGCGGCGGTCATCGGCTGCTGCTACCTCATCAGGAGCCACTACTTCAAGGTGCGTGCGGGCATGATGCAACTGGACGAAACCCTGCTCGATTTCCCCACCACCGGACCGGTCAACATGGATCCACCCTCGCCGAAAGATTCCACCGCGATCCAGCTCGTCTCCGCGTATAGCGGCTTCGGAGTCCACACCCTCCTCTCGATCGTCACCTCCTTCCCGAAGGCGTACCAGAACGTCATCTTCGTCTCCGTGGCGGTCATCGACTCCGGCTCGTTCAAGGGGGCGGAGGAGCTTGCGGCACTGGAGGAAAACGCCCGGAAATCGCTGGAGAAGTACGTCGACCTGGCCCGGCGGCTGGGGTTCGCGTCCGATTACCGGCTCGAGGTGGGGACCGACGTGGTGGAAAGCGCGGTGCGGGCCTGCCGGCAACTCGGGGAGGAATTCCCGCGCTCCACCGTCTTCACCGGGCAACTCACCTTCCGGCTGGAGAAGTTCTACCACCGGATGCTGCACAACGAGACCTCCTTCTCGATCCAGCGCCGGCTCCAGTGGGACGGCCTGACCACCGTGATTCTCCCGATCCGGGTCACGATTTAGCCTACCCGGCGACCTGGCCGTTTCCCGCAGGGAGAATCCGCCGGAGAATCTCTTGAGAACTCGAAGGAGCCCCCGAAAAGGGCTTAACGTCCCCCCCCTTTGCGAAGGGGGGACAGGGGGGATTTTCGCCGTCGGTGGCCCCGCCCCCTCCCGTCGGCCAATAACACTTGTAAAATGAATCTCATTTGATACATTCAGATATCGTTTTTAACCAGAAAGGTAGCTCCCGCTTTGAAACGAGGCAGCCCATTCATCAATCCCCCCTACGTGGGACCCTTCACCCGGTATCTTTTCGCCATCGCCATGGTCGCGGGTACGACCGTTCTCTGCGAGCAGGCCCGTCCGTACCTTTCGCCGGTCAACATGGTGATGCCCTACCTGCTGGCGGTCGTCCTGGCCGCCGTCTTCCTCGGCCGTCTGCCCGCCATCATCACCGCGCTGCTCGGGGTGGTCGCCTTCGACTTCTTCTTCGTCCCCCCTCGCTTTTCGCTCACCATCCACGACAAGGAATACCTGGTCACCTTCGTCACCCTCTTCACGGTCGGGGTCGTCATCAGCACACTGGTGGCCAAGGTGAGGGAGAGCCTGGAGACCCTCCGGGTCCGGGAACAGCAGACCTCGAGCCTCTACAACCTGAGCAGGGATCTCGCCGCAGCCGTGGACACCACCGCCGTTTTGTCGGCCGTCCTCAGGCATATAGAACAGAGCCTGGATGCCCAGGTAGTGATCCTGACCCCTGCCGACGGAGAGCTCTTCGCGGCCGCCGCCACCGACGCGGTGGAGCTAAACTCCGACGAAAAGGAGATCGCGACCTGGAGTTTCCGCAGCCGGCGCCTGGCCGGCCGGGGGACCGGATCCTATCCCGAGAGCCCGTGGAGGTTTCTCCCGCTGAAAGCGCTGGCGGATGTCCTGGGGGTGCTCTGCATCAGTATCGACGAAAGCCGCCATCCCGAGGGGAGGCAGTTGCACCGCTTCGTCAACTCCTTCGCGACCCAGACCTCGATGGCGCTGGAGCGCATCCGTCTGATTGGCGAGGCACAGCAGGCCCAGCTTCTCATGGCCAGGGAAAACCTCGAACGGGCGCTCCTCAACTCCATCTCCCACGATCTCCGCACCCCGCTCGCCGCTATCACCGGTGTCCTCAGCACCCTGGTCGAGGAAGAAGACAAGCTCAGCGCGCCGAACCGCGCCGATCTGCTGGAGACCGCACGCGACCAGGCGGAAAGGCTCAACCGTTTCGTCGCTAACCTCCTCGACATGACCCGCCTGGAAGCCGGCGCACTCCAGCCCCGGCCGGAGCCGTGCGACATCCAGGACCTGATAGGGTGCGCGCTGGCCGCCGCCGAGCCACGGCTGAGCGGGAGGGAAGTGTCGGTGAGCCTGGAGCCGGACCTTCCCCTGGTCTCGCTGGACCTGGTGCTGATGATCCAGGTGATGGTCAACCTTCTGGAAAATGCGGGCAAGCACACCCCCGAAGGGAGCCCGATCGAGCTAGCGGCGCGCACCGAAGGAGACCGCCTGGTCATCGAGGTGAGCGACCGGGGGCCAGGCGTCCCCGAGCACGACCTCGGGAAGATCTTCGACAAGTTCTATCGCACCCCGGTCCCGGAAGGTGCCGGTGGGACGGGCCTCGGGCTCTCGATCTGTAAGGGGATCGTCGAGGCGCATGGCGGATCAATCGCGGCAGAAAACCGGAAGGAGGGGGGGCTCAAGGTAATCGTCACCCTCCACCGGGACTGGCCGGCAGGAGGTAGGGAACCATCATGAACACGGAACAGGGCAGCACGAACCTTCCCCGCATACTGGTGATCGACGACGAAGCAGCCATCCAGCGCTTCCTGAAGACCGCACTCGACACCGCCGACTTCTCGGTCCACCAGGCCGCCGACGCACACTCCGGCCTCGCCGCCGCAGTGGCGGTCCGCCCGGACCTGATCCTCCTCGACCTGGGCCTGCCGGATCTCGACGGGATCGAGGTGATCAGGCGGATCAGGGAATGGTCGCAGGTACCGATCATCGTGCTTTCGGTGAGGGAGCGGGAAGACGACAAAGTGAAGGCGCTGGACACGGGGGCCGACGATTATCTCACCAAGCCGTTCGGGGTGGCCGAGCTTTTGGCGCGGGTGAAGGTGGCCCTGAGAAGGTCGCTCCAGCAGGCGCCGGAGCCGGTTTTCCAGGTAGGGGAGCTGGTGGTGGACCTTCCCCACCGGGTGGTGACCGTCCGGGGAGAACAGGTGGCGCTGACGCCGACCGAGTACGACCTGTTGCGGATGCTCGTGGTCCATGCCGGGAAGGTGCTGACCCATAGCCAGATCCTGAAGCAGATCTGGGGGACCGCCTACCTTGAGCAGCCGCACGTCCTGAGGGTGAACATCAGCAATCTGAGGAGAAAGATCGAGCTCGATCCCTCCCGCCCCCGTTTCATTATCACCGAACCCGGCGTCGGCTACCGCCTCAAAAGCCCTGACTAACGCCCTCCGCTTGTGCCAGGTCCCCCCCCTTTCAAACGTTTTACCGCGAAACAGGTCCCCCCCTTTGCGAAGGGGGGACAGGGGGGATTTTTGAACTGCCTGCACCGGCGGATAATCTATTTTATCGAAAAGGAAAATCCTGCAATGTCAACTACCTTCACCACCACTATCTTTGAGCAACCGATCACCGTCTCTCCCGATGACATTGACTTTTTCGAGCACGTGAATAACGTCGTCTACCTGCGGTGGGTCCAGGAGATCTCGACCTCCCACTGGTGTGAATTGGCGAGTGAGGAACAGAGAGAGGCGATCGGATGGGTGGTAGTTCGCCACGAGATAGACTACCTTGCGTCGGCGAAACTGGATGATGAGCTGATCGGCCGGACCTGGGTCGGGACGGCCCGGAAAAACCTCTTCGAGCGGCACGTGGAAATCCTGAGGGCACGTGACCAGAAAGTCCTCGCCCGCGCCCGCTCCCTCTGGTGCCCGATCGACCTTCGCACCCACCGCCCTACCCGCGTGGGCCCCGACGTCTACGCCCTCTTCTCCGCCGCCGACCAGCCAGCATAAGCCAGCCTGTGGTCCCCCCCTTTGCGAAGGGGGGACAGGGGGGATTTTAGCCGCTGTGTCCCCCTCCCCCGCCGCAAGGAAACCAGGATACCGCCCCCAGTTGCAATCCTCCCTTTATGCAGTACACTGCCTGAAACAGTTAAAAATCTTTAACCATCGGAGGTGCCCATGTCCGACAAGATCAAGGATTACCTGCGGATCGACGCGAGGACCAGTCACCTGACCATCCCTGAGATGGTCACTACCCTCATCTCTACCGGCACCGCCCTTAAAGGCCACAAATTCTTCGGCGCCCAAGGGGGGTGGCCGGACTGGCTGGAAGGCGCCGACCACTACTTAGGCTATGCCGACAATCTGCGCGTGCTTGACGGCGAGTACCGGGCGGGGAACAAGACGAAGAAGGACGAGTTGGACTCCATGAGGGAGCGTGGGGCGTTCAGCTATCAGTTGGGCTCTCAATACGTCACCATGAGGGCCTACGAATTGAAGAATCCCGACCTTCTCTTGAACACTTTTCCGTTAAAAGGAGTGGGTAGCAAGGCCTCCGCCTCCAGCCCGATGGCGGTTTCCATGATATTGACCGCGAAGAACGGATCCAGAGGACAGGCGATTCTGAGGGGGCATCACATGGCAAACGGCGGCCCCTACCAGCTACAGTACTGCAAAGGCAACCCAACGGGCGAGGAGTCGTGGACAACCATGATCGAGCATTACCGGACCTGCGGCAAAATGGTCGTCTCTAACCTTGATCCCGTGAGCCTGTACTTCTTCAGGAGCAGGCATAACGGACCCAACGGTCCCGGCCCTTGGTCCCCGCCCGTCAGCCTCATCATCCACTGAACGCAAAGGGGGGCTGCCCGCACTCGGCAGCCCCCTCTTTTGTACCCTACCTCCACCTAACGCCTCCGCATCGGCGCCCACTTCTTCCGATACCAAATCCACAGCGGCACCGTAGTAGTCCCTTTAGAAATCGCGATTTCTTTTCCGGCACCGGCGGCGTTCGTTCAGAAATCGTGATTTCTTTTCCGGCACCGACGACATTCGTTTAGAAATCGCGATTTCTTTTCCGGCACCGGCGACGTTCGTTTAGAAATCGTGATTTCTTTTCCGGTACCGGCGGTGTTCGTTTAGAAATCGTGATTTCTTTTCCGGCATCGACGACGTTCGTTTAGAAATCGCGATTTCTTTTCCGGCATCGGCAGCGTTCGTTTAGAAATCGCGATTTCTTTTCCGGCATCGGCGGCGTTCGTTCAGAAATCGCGATTTCTTTTCCGGCACCGTCGACGTTCGTTCAGAAATCGCGATTTCTTTTCCGGCACCGGCGACGTTCGTTCAGAAATCGAGATTTCTTTTCCGGCACCGACGACGTTCGTTCAGAAATCGCGATTTCTTTTACACCCCCCATGATCATCGTCTGGCAACTGAGCTTTCTGTTCCAAAACCACTGAACCCTTTGAAACAAGAACGGCCGCCTTCAGTGGGGCGGCCGTTCTTGTTGGTTGCATGGCATCGATCGGAGCCACTAAATGATCTTGTTGAGTGAGTATTCGACGATTCCCTCGGCGCCGAGCTTGATGAGCTCGGGGACGATGCGGCGGACTTCCTTCTCGGGCATGATGCTTTCGATGGAGACCCAGTCGGAATTGTAGAGGTTGGAGATGGTGGGACGGTTGAGGCTCGGGATGATCTCGGTAATGGCGGCCACCTTGTTGCCGGGGGCGTTCATCTTGAGGCCGACCATCCCTTCGGCACGCAGCGCCGACTGGAGCAGGGTCGCGATCTGCTGGATTTTCTCGCGCTTCCACGGATTGTCCCAGGCGGCCTTGTTGGCGACCATCACCGGAACGGACTCCATCAGCTCGCAGACGATCCTGAGGCCATTGGCCTTGATCGTGGAACCGGTCTCCGTCACCTCCACGATGGCGTCGCACAGCCCCTCGACGACCTTGGCCTCAGTGGCTCCCCAGGAGAACTCGACGTTGACCGGGATGTTACGCTCGGCGAAGTAGCGCTTGGTGAAGCCGACCAGCTCGGTGGAGATGGTGGCGCCGTGCAGATCCTCGGGACCCTTCACCTTGGAGTCGCCGTTCACCACCAGCACCCAGCGGGCGGGACGGCGGGAAACCTTTGAGTAGACCATGTCGCAGACTTCGACGACGTCGGAGTCGTTCTCGCGAATCCAGTCGCGGCCGGCGATGCCAACGTCGATGGTCCCGCGCTCGACGTATTTCCCCATCTCCTGCGGACGGATCAGGGAGCACTTCATTTCGTCGTCATCCACCCCCGGAAAATAGCTGCGGGAGGAGATCGATATCTTCCAGCCGGCCTTCTTGAAAAGCTCGACCGTGGCGTCTTCCAGGCTTCCCTTCGGTATCCCCAGTTTCAGTAACTTTTCCATTGCATGTCCCCATTTGAAAGTGATCGGAGCCGCCCTTCGACTCCCGTAGGATTCACCGGTAACCGGACCATGCATGGACGCAGCCTCCCTGCCGCGATGGGCCGGAGGGCTGCGTCATCGGGCATGGGCGGCGGTTTACGTTATTTCTTGTAGACCTGCGCGGGATCGAAGAGGGGATTGGAGTGCTCCACCCATTCGCCGTCCTCGTATTTCACGTAGAAGCAGCTGCGGTTTCCGGTGTGGCAGGCGGCGGGGCCGTTTTGCTTGACCTTGATGACCACGGTGTCGGCGTCGCAGTCGGTCAGCACCTCGATGACGTCCTGGGTATTGCCGGACTCCTCGCCCTTCATCCAGTACTTGTTGCGGGTGCGGCTGAAGAACCAGGTCTTCTTGTCTTTCAGCGTCAGGTTAAGCGTTTTCTCGTCCATGAAAGCGACCATCAGCACATCGCCGCTCTCATAATCCTGGATGACCGCCGGGATCAGACCACCCATCTTCTCGAAATCGATTTTGATCATTTTCTCAATCCTTGCGCCTGCCGAATTCGGAACAAAAGTAGCTTTTAATACACTGTAGGGCGGGGCGGTGTCAATTGAATCCTCAACTGCGGTCACTCCAGCCTCCCCGCTCCCTCCCCTTGAAAGAGGAGGCCCCGTTGCCACTTTTCGTGAAATATTACAGTCCCGCGCCCTTCAGGAGAGAGGGTGCCGAAGGCCCCTCAAGTTATACCCTCGCCCGTTTGACGGGTGAGGGAGGTTTTTAGGGGCTAGCAAGTCGGGTTCAGTTCGCGTTGGCGCCCAGAGCGCGGCGGATTTTGTGGAAGATGGCGGGGACCATCTCGGCCTTCGCTTTGTCGCAGAGCGCCCAGAAGGAGAAGGCCCCAACGGCGAGGGTGATGAGGGAATTGATTGCCAGGTGGAACGGGCCGGATAAAAGGTAGGGAGTGAGGAAGACCGTGCAGGTTGAGATGCTGAAGATCGCCGCGATGCGAAGGTTGGCTGTAGTGAATAGGAAACCGTAGTTGAAGTGGTCGACCAGGAAGATCAGCAGCCAATAGGCGAGGTTCATGGCGAAGAAGGCCATGCCGATGCCCGGGACGCCGAAGCGCTTCATCGCCAGCCAGGCGAGGGTCAGCAGGGTCAGGTTCGCGAAGAGCTCGGTCAGAAAGAAGAGTTTGCCGTTTCCCTTCGCCCGCAGCATGAATCCCATCGGCCAGGAAACCACTTGGAGCAGAACTCCCAGCACCTGCCACTTGAGGACCTCCGCCGCCAGGGTGAACTTGCTCGAATAGAAGATCACGATCACCAGCGGGGCGAAGGTCATGATGGCCAAGATTCCCGGCACCGCCAGCAGCAGCCCGATTTCGATCTGCTTGTTGATAAGGGTCGTGCAGGCGTCGTGATCGTGGGAAACGGCGGAGAGCCGCGGGTAGAAGTCGGTGAGCATGGCGTTGAGGATCACCCCCACGTAGACGAGGGAGAGGGTGGTCGAAGCGTGGTAGGCCCCCGCAGCCGGAAGGCCCATCTCGCGGACGATCAGCACCCGCAAGAGGTACTGGGTCCCGGCGGACATCAGCGCCCCCGACATCAGGGCGAGCCCCAGCTTGAGAAGCGGCCGGGCGTCTTGCAGGATGCTCCGCCAGTTCGTCGCCACCGCCGGGATCGGGATGCGCGAGCTGTACCACCAGGATGCGAGAAAGGCGGTTGCCGAGACGATGACCAGGTAGAGTACGATGCCGCGCTCGCCCAGGAAGTAGATGGCGGGGACGCTCAGGACGGTGCCAAGCAAGGCGCCGCAGATGCTGACTTTGGCCAGATCGGCGATCCGCCGCATCCCCTGGATGAGAGCGGTCTGGCCGGCGGAGACCGCTCCGAAGAAGACGGTCAACGATAAAAGGGCGACGTCGACCGCATGTCCCGCGTGCCCGAAGGTGAGGCTGCTGATCCCCGAGCGGAAGATGAGCGTGACGGCGAGCCCGGCGAGGCCGAAAAGGAGCGCCATCCTTTGGACCGCCTTCACCGTCCGCGCGACCGCCACCGGATCCCCCGCCCCGAAGGCGCCCGCAATCTGCCGTACTCCGCTGTCCCCAACGCCCATCCCCGAAAGGGTGCCGACCACGTTGGTTATGGTGATGTAGATGCCGGTGAGCCCCATTCCCGCCGGACCGAGAAGGATGGCGATGGCCTTGGTACGGACGATCCCCAGCAACGAGTTCACGATAGAAGAGGCCCCCATCACGAAGGTCGATTTCAGGATCTGCCGGTCGGTCTTTCCGGAGGTCTCTTCCATGAAGTTACCTTTGTTCTGCCCGTGCCCGGCGGGGGAACGCCCCTCGCCGCTGCCCTTATTCCCTGATCGGGCGGGGAGACGTCGATTTGCAAGGGAGGGTACCGGCCGCCCGCCTGGCCGCGAGGGACCAGCCGGCCGAGGTAGGGAGCTCTTCGCTTGTCCGGTAGTCACAGGAGAAATCGACTGCTGCCAGGAGGAACATGAACCAGACCAGGTTCAGCCGGTTGAACATGGTCTCGCTCAGGTTGTAGAAAAGCGAGATGACGAAGGCGGAGAAGAGCAGCAGCGCGAAGTTGCTGCCGTCGAGCACCTGGCGGCGGACCTTCCCTGCGGTGGCGGCAATGACACAGAGCAGGAGGGCAAGACCGATGAGTCCGCCGTTGAGATAGGTGTCGAGGTACCCGTTGTGGGCCTGGATGATGTTGTGAAACTGTCCCATCATGGAGGGCTTCAGCCAAAAACTGCTGTAGCCGGTGCCGATCAGCGGATCGACCTGCTCGCTCAATAGTCCGGCCCAGATGTCGGTCCTGCCGGTGAAGGTGATGTCCTTGTCCACCGACTTGACCAGCATATCGGTGAAATCGGTGAAGACGAAAAGGGTGGCCAGCGTGCACCCTCCGAGCAGGCTGTAGAGTCCCAGGTGCCTGATCTGGCTGCGGAAACCGGCAAAGCGCATTAGGATCAGAATGGTGCTCCCGCCGGCCAGACAGAGGAGAGCGGTGGCACTGCGGGCGATCACGATCAGGTAACCGATCAGGATCAGGAGCGTCCCTCTCACCAGCAGATCGGCGAACTTCCCCTTCCGGAATTCGTGAAGCATCAACTCCACGAATTCCCACACCAGGAAGAGCCCGGAGACCGCCAGCACCACGCCAAGCTCATTCTTGTCGGTGGTGATGGCTACGTAGAGGATGTCCCCGGTCTGGGGATTGTAGGAGAGGCCGTACTCGGGGAAGTACAGGATCAGCAGCACGGAGAGCGGGACAGCACAGCAGACGTAACGGGAGAGGACCGCCCGGAAGGCCCCCACCGGATCGGCCTCGGTGAACAGAACGAGGATCATGATCAGGTTGCCGAGATCCTTCACCAGGCGCTTGAAGCTGACGAAGGGAAAGTCGGACCAGACGATGCTGACTCCGCAGTAGCAGAAGAAAAGAGCCAGCCACGGGTTTGCCGAGATCACCTTCCACCAGTTGATGGAACGGCGGTAAAGGGCGAAGGCTCCGAGGCAGATCAGGGAAAGGTAGATGTTGCGGTCGAGGGGGCTCCCCTCGATGTAGTTGTCGAGGCTGTCCATGTTGGCTTCGGCCCCGAACCAGTAGCCGGCTGACTTCGACCCGATCACCACCACCCAGATAAAAACCACCCACGTCCCCCACGAAGGCACGGGGCGAAGCTTCCGATCCCTCCAAAAGACGATCAGGATAAAGACGAGGCAGGCTGCCAGGGCGGCGTATCTCTCCATAAAATATGCACCTCCTACTCACCCCGCCTTTCAACTCGGGACGGAATGAGCCGGACAAAGGGACCGGCACCTGACGGAGGCGGTCCCCTTACTCCCCCCCCTGCAACGGCGAGAGAGTTTACTACTTGTAAACACGGAACGGGGTCAGCCGGAAAAAGGCCAGCAAGAGACCGGCGTGATCGCAGCATTTCACCAGGTAGCGCATGAAGTGGTGGTCACCGGCCAATCGCAGGAAGGGAAGGGAGCAAAGATAGACGGGGAGCGCGACCAGGGCCTTCATCACCCCGCTCCGTCTGAGTTCCGGGAACTTGTAGGAGATGTTGCCCCGATGGAGCGCCCTCCTGCAGATGTAGCTCCGCTTCAGCCGCCATTCCGGAACCATTTCGTAGACCTCGGCCTCGTTGCACCAGACGAAGTGCGCCCCCTTGTCGGTTTTCCTGCGGAAGAAGTCCACGTCCTCTCCCCCGGAGCCGAATTCGGCGCGGAAGGGAAGCTCCGGCCCCTGCAAGAGCTCGGCCCGCAGCATGACGTTGGAGGTCCTCATGTCCAAAAGGGTGATCCAGAACCCGGTGGCATGGGTGGGGCGCTCGAAGAACTTCCCCTTCCTAAGCCACCCGGGGGGATCGCTTTCGAAGTAGGGGATCACAGGACCCAGGACGCCGTCGGCACCGGTGACGGTGCAGAGGTGCAACAGTTCCTTGAGCCAGGTCGGGGAGGGATATTCGTCATCGTCGATGAAGGCGATGAAATCGCCCCGGGCATTGGCGACAGCGCGGTTACGGGCCAGGGCGATGTTCCGTTCCGGCTCCACGCAGTAAAGGATGGGGATTTCCGGTCCGAGGGCGGCGGCGAAGTTGAGGACAATGTCGCGGGCGGACTGGGCGGCGTCGTTGTCAGAGATCACGATCGAGTAGGTAAACTCGCCTCCCGTCTCCTGGCGCGCCAGCTCCTCCAGCAGCCGAAGCAGGAGATCCGGCCGCTTAAAGGTGCAGACACAGACGCTTATGTGTTCCACTCCGCCTTTCATGGCACTCCTCAGCCGATCGGGTATTCATCGACTCCGCACAGGTTGGCGGCCACCCCCACCAGGAGGCTCACCCGCTTCGGCTCCATCCGGACCGCATTCCACCGGTTGCGGATCTCGACCGCCGCGTCGACCACCCGTTGCGGCAGCAGGTCCCTCATCTCCCGGTGCAATTTAAGGTTCAGGGCCAGCCGGCCCCGCAGATTTAGGGGGATGAAATATCTCGGCACCTCGACCGCCTTAAAGGCGTTGTGCTTTTTGAACTCCCCCAGGCCACGCCGGCTCCAGGTGCTGTAGTGCAGGTGCCGAACCCCTTTCTCGGCGCAAAGCTCGACAGCTTTGGCCATCAGCGCGTTGGTCGGCGCCTTGTCGCGGTGCGCGATCTTGGAGATGATCTGCATCAGGTGGGAGACCCCTTGGTCGTGCACGAGCTTTATGAAACCGATCAGCTCCTCGTCGAGATAGGCGCCGATGAACTGGCTGCGGTCAAGGAAGCTGCTGTGCTCATCCCTGAGGGTCTCGATGCTCTTGAGGTAGTGACGAAACCGTTTCCCCTGCCGCACAGGAGACTCGTCGTAGATCTCCTTGATGCCGCGGATGAGGTCGTCGTCGAAGGGGATTAGCCGCACCTCGACCCTGGCCTTTTGTGCACGGCGGATCATGTTCCTGGTCTTGTCGTTGATCTGTTTCTTCCACCACTCCTCGTAGCTGGCGATCTCGAGGACGGCGACCTCGTCGTACTCGACGTGGAAGTCGTAGCGCGGGACGTTGTCGGGGAATCTCTGGACGAAGGTGAAAAGGTCGGCTCCCCCCGGCAGCGATCTCACCGCCTCGACGAACGGGTAGGGATCGTCCACCCATTCATAGTATTCGGCCTCCAGCCGCGCAATGCGCGGAAACCGGCCGCTCACCGTGATCCCTATGCCATGGACCACCTTACCCATTATGTCTCTCCTTGACGCCGGCATCCTTCAAGGCTGCCGCCTTCGCCGTGGTCATGCCGCGGGAAACGAAGGCAATGGGCGGTCGCCTACCACCTGCCTCATGTAACGGTCGTACAGGATGAGGGCCGACTGCTTCGTCCCCCTGACCGCGCTGGCGATTCCCTTGGCTGCCTTGAATCCGAGAATGTCGATGAGAAATGAGAACTTCGGCCCCAACTGGGGTGGACTCAGCGTGCCACCGAGTTGCTCCGCCAGCACGGAGAGCTCCTCAAACATTAATCTTTCTTCAGGATAGAAGTATATCAGATTGGTCTGCAGGTACCTCAAAGCCGCCGAACGTGCCCGCACACTGTCCTCCAGCCGGAGCAGGTAATCGATGAGCAGCCGGTAAGAGAGCTGCAGCGACCGGCAGGCCCGGTGGTTGATGACCTTGCTGAGACTCCCCGCGTTGGCCTGGCGATACAAGGAATAGGCGCCGGAGACGAACTTGACCCCATGGGAAGCGGCCACCAGCCGGCCGAAGTACTCGCCGTCGTCGTTCAGGGTGAGCCTCACATCCCACGGCCCTACCGCGTCGGTGAGCCGGCGGCTCACCAGCCAGACGGCGGGAAACAGGGAGTCGTCGTGATTGAATTTCCGCAGGTACCAGTCGACTGGCCTGAGGTCGTGCCAGAGCGAGTTGGTCTGCAGCCGGGCCTTGGAGGTCCGGTAAAAGAAGGTTCCGAAGCCGGAGCAGTAGAGAAGGGAGTCATCCCCCTGGAGGTGAAACTCGCGCAGCTGCCGCTCGATCTTGTCGGGGACCAGCAGGTCGTCGGCATCGAGCCATTGGACGAAGTCTCCCTGGGCGATGCTCAAGGCGCGGTTGCGGGCCGCGCAGGCGCCGGCGTTCTCCTGGGTCACGATCTTCACGTTGGTGGACTGGAAGTGGCTGGCGATCTCGCGGGTAGCGTCGGTTGAGCCGTCGTCGACGACGATGACCTCTTTCTTGGGCCAGCTCTGGTTCACCGCCGAAGTGAGCGTCTCTTCGATCCACTTTTCCGCGTTGAAGGCAGGTATTAGAATCGACACCAGAGGTTCCATGGCGCCCCCGCAGGTGGCCGGAATCGGCGACCGGTCAACTTTTCATGAAAGTCCGGTGCCACATCTCGAAGGAGATGAGCAAGTAAAGGTGCCGGATGAACTCCTCCCTCCTCTCGGTGTGCATCTTGATCAGCCACCTCACGTATTCGGGGTCGAAGAAGCGGTGGATGGAGGAATCGGGGGCGAGCAGGCAGTCGTTCACGTAGTCGTTCAGGCCGCTTCGCAGCCACTCGTTGATCGGGTTGGCAAATCCCTTTTTCTTCCGGTAGACGATCTCCTTCGGGAGCCATTTCTCCACCGCCTTCTTGTGCAGGTACTTCCCTTGCACTCCGTGGAGCTTCCACTGCGGCGGAAGGGATTCGACGAACTCCACCACCCGGTAATCGAGGAAGGGTACCCGGGTCTCCAGGGAGTTGGCCATGGCGGTCTTGTCGTTCACCATCAGCAGATCGTCGGGGAGATTGGCGCGGGTATCGATGTAGAGCATCTGGCTCAGCGGGTCGAGATCGCTCACCTGGCGCTGGAGGTGCCCAAGCGGCGAGTTGTCCTCACCGCCCTCGGCCCGCACCTCCTCCTTCACCCACTGCCGGAAGAGCTGCTCCCTCATCTCCTTACTGAAGAACGAGTAGACCTTGGTGAAGCGCCCCATGACCTCGGGCTCGTCGAGGGAGACCACTCCCCGTTTCATCCACTCGCTCCGCGGCATGGCGAGGACCACTCTTTTGAGGAGCGCCCGGACCGCTGCCGGAAGGCGGCGATAGGAGGTGGAGAGCTTGACACCGAGGTAGCGGCGGTATCCCGCCCACGGCTCGTCGGCCCCCTGCCCGGTCAGCGCTACCTTCACTTTTTGGCTGGTCAGGTAGCTTACGAAGTAAAAGGCGGCGGCGGTTTCGTTACCCACCGGTTCCTCGAGGTCCCAGAGGTAGTTGCGGTAGTAGTTGCGGTAGTCGGAGGGGGAAATGATCAGCTCCTCGTGACAGGTCCCGAACCGTTCAGCGGTCCGGTGGGCATCGTCGGTTTCGTTGGTCTCCGCGCCCCCCTCGAACCCGAGGGTAAAGGTGCGGATGGCGGAAGGGATGTGCCTGGCCATCACGGCGAGGATCGCACCGGAGTCGATCCCGGAGCTGAGGAAAAGGCCGACCGGGACGTCACTTCTCAGCTGGATGCGGATGGCATCCTCGAGAAGCTGCTGGTACTGCTCGATGGCGTCGGGCTCGCGTAGCCGCGTGATGATCCGGGGCCGCCAGGTCCAGAACCGCCGCACGGCGATACCTTCTTTCCCTGCGATCAAGAGGTGCCCCGGGGGTAGCTTGAGGATACCCTTGAAGAGGGTCTTGGGTGAGGGGACGTACCGGTAGGTGAAGAGATCGCCGAGGCTCGCCAGGTCCACCTCGCGCGGGCACTCCGGGCTACGGAGCAGAGCCTTGATCTCAGAGGCGAAGAAGAGGGTGGTACCGGCGGTGAAGTAATAGAGCGGCTTGATCCCGAGGTGGTCGCGGGCGAGCAGGATACGCTGCGATGAGGCGTCCCAGAGGGCGAAGGCAAACATGCCGTTGAAGCGGTCGAGACACCCCTCCCCCCACTCCTCATAGCCATGGAGGATGACCTCGGTATCGGAGGCGGTCTTGAAGTGATGTCCCTTCTTTTCCAGCGCCGCCTTCAGCTCGATGTAGTTGTATATCTCCCCGTTGAACACCACCTGGAGACGGTCGTCCTCATTGGACATCGGCTGGCAGCCGGAATCGAGATCGATGATGCTCAGCCTGCGGTGGCCGAGACCAATGCCGGGAGCGACGAATGCCCCTGCGCCGTCCGGCCCGCGATGGGTCATGCTGGCCATCATGCTCTCCAGCAGGCTCCGCTCCACCACGCCGCCGTATATCCCGCAGATACCGCACATGGTTACCTCGTCAGCCCCAGAAGGCGCCCCGTTTGAGTCTGCTGGCCAGCAGTGCGTTGTAGCGGGCAGCCTCCTCCCGGGTCACCAGACGCTTCCCGGTGCCGGCCGCCGTCAGGTATCCCCACATCATCAGGACCCCGTGAAGGATCGGCGGCCTCCCCACCAGCATCCTCTTCAGCGCCTTGACGAGGAAAAGGTCGGCCCGCCCCCCGGTCAAATAGAAGATCCGGCCGTGCAGCATGCTGGTCTTGAGCTTCCCGATGCCGCTCCCCTCGCTCTTCAGGTGCTGGAACGGGAGATCGTCAAAGTGGGCGGTCTTCCATCCCCTCGCCTGTGCCTTGATCTCGTCGAGGGTGTCCCAGCCGAGGGTGGGGGAGAAACCGCCGATCTCCTCGAAGCAGCAGCGGCGTACCATCTTGCTCGCCCCTGCCGCGTGGTAGGCCGGCATCCGGATCACCGACCACCCGCCCCCCTCCCTTTCCAGGTAGACTCCGGAGGCGATGCCGAGGGTGGGGTCGTCGAGGAAGCGGCCGGCCAGCCTTTCGAAGTAGTCCGCCGAAAGCCTCAGGTCGCCGTCCAGCTTTACGATGAAGTCGTAATCGAGAGAGGCGAGCCGCTGGGCGCCGCAGTTGAAGGCGGTCACGACCGGCGGCCCGGGAAAGCGCGTTGCGTTCTTTTTCATCTGCACCAGCTCGATCCAGTCGTGGCGGGCGGCATAGCGCCGGACCAGGGTGGCGGTCTCGTCGCGTGACCCGTCATCGACGACGACCCAGCGGGCCGGTTTCAGGGTCTGCCGGCAGACCGACTCCAGGGTCTCCACGATGTAGCTCGCCTCATCCTTCACCGGGGTTACCACCACGTAGCGGGGAGATTGCTCGCGTTCCATCGTTGCCTCGTTGAAGGTCAGGCGATCAGGCGTTCCACCAGGTCAAGGTAGAGGTGCTCGTTCTTGCTCCAGTCGAACTCCTGGACGAAACGTGCCGCGTTGGACACGTAGCTCTCTCGGAGCCCACGGTCCGAAACGAGCTCCAGGATGCCGGCGGCCAGCGCCTCGGCGTCATCGCAGTCGAAAAAGCGGAGGACGGAGTCGTTGAAGTAATAGGCGTGGACCCGGGTGCGCGAGGCGATCACCGGGATCCCCACCGCCATGAATTCGAGGATCTTGGTGCTGAAGGCGTCCCCGCTGAAGCCGTCGTTTCTCTTGGGCTCGACCCCTACGTCGGCGCTCGCCATTATGCGGGTCATTTCTTCGCTGGAGACCAAGCCGTGGATCACAACCCGCTCGGCGACTCCCAGTTCGGCCACGAGCCTCACCAGCGCCTCCCGCTCGGTTCCGTCGCCATAAATATGGAGGCGTGCCATGGGGAGCCGGTCGGCCAAGAGGCCCATGGCACGGATGGCCACGTCGACCCCCTGGTGCCAGCTCAGGGTGCCTGGGTACAAGAGGGTGATCTCTTTGCCGTCGCCCGGGATCCGCCTGGTATGGAACCACCGGGTGTTGGGATAATTCATGATCACCGAGCACTTCTCCTTGGTGAGCGAGCGGGAGAGCAGGGTCTGGTGCCAGATGTGGTTGGCGACGATGACGTGGTCGGCGAAAGCGCCCGAAGCCCTCTCTACCTTGACCAGCATCTTGAAGACCAGGGATTCCTGGCTCACCCTGAACTTGGTTGCGTAGAGCTCCGGCACGATGTCGTGGATGTCGAGGATCAGCTTTGCCCCCGCCAGCTTCGGCACCACGGCGGCAAAGACCTCGAAGTCCGGAATCGAATGAACGTGTATAAGATCGAAGGGATCGGCAAGCTGTTCCTTGGCCAAAAACACTGCGGAGCGGACCAGGAAGAGGAGCAGCTTATAGAGGTAGCTGAGGCTCGCCCGCTCGTTGATCACCCGCTGCTGGATCCGGTGGACGGTCACCCCGTCAATGACCTCCCGCTCGGGCTGCCCCTTCCTCCTCAGGGCGACCACGTCGACCCGGTCCCCCCGTTTGGCCAGGGTGTGAGCGTACCTCTTCACCCGGTTGTCCAGCTCGTAATAGGTGTAGGCCACCATGCAGGCGCGCATCCGGGGCTCCGGGTTCAGAAGAGTTTGAAGAGAAACCGGGGGATGTGGTACTTGCGCTTGTTGAGCACCACGCCGAGCACAGTCCCGCCGTTGTCGTTGATCCGCTTGATGATATTCTTCACCCTCTGCCGCCTGCTCTTCTCCGCCTCCAGGACCAGCACCACCCCATCCGTGTTGCGGGAAAGGGCAATGCTCTCGTTGGGGCTCAGGTCCGACGATGCGTCGATGAGGATCAGGTCGAAACGCTCCTTGAGCTTCTTCCAAAGCCGTGCGGTCGCCTCCAGGTCCCGAAACGGGGTCACCAGCGAGGCCTGGAACGAGATGGGGGCGAAGAAGAGGTTGGAATCGCCGAAACGGAACAGCGCCTTGTCGAGTTGCTCCCCCTTCTCGAGAAGGTCGATCCAGCCGTATTCGCAGGTGATATTGAAGTTAATCTTCTTGGCCCGGTCCTGGCACGCCGAGTCGAGAACCAGCACCGACTTGCCGTGCTGCTCCACCGCGGTCTTGGCGAACTCCCGGACGATGGTGGACACCCCCTCGCCCCGGTGGGCCCCCATGAACTGGATCAGCTTATGGCCGTTGCCAGGAAGGAGGAAGTCGACCTGGTGGTGCAGCCAGGCCATCTCGTCGTGCAGAGCCAGAGCCCTGGTCCCCAGGGGAGGGATGGTGGCCAGCTGTTTGGTGGCCGCCGTGCTGCTTTTTTCGCGGCAGGCCTGTTCCAGTGCCTCGTAGATATTGCCCATGAGCCGCTCTCCCTTGTTAGCGTCCGAGGACCGGGCTTTCGGAGCTCACTTCTTCTTCGCCACGGGGAAAACGATCCTTCTCCCCTCGATGATCAGGTTCTCGTTGTCTATGTGCGGATTAGCGTTCTTTACCAACTTGATCAGCCTCCCGTTGACGCGGCCGTACACCTCCGCGATCAGCTTGGCCAGCGTATCCCCCCGCTCGACCACCCTCTCCACGTAGCCGGTCTCCTGGGCTGGGACTCCCGGTTCCGGTGCGGTCGCCGGAGGAGGCGGAGCCGAGGGAACAATTGTTTTGACAACTCGTTGGATGGCGAGCGCTTCGCCGTGCCCCTTGAGTTTCAGGATGACTCCCCTTTCCCGGTAGGCGAAGAAGCCCCCTACGATAAGGACGATGAGGAGCAGGGCCACGGTCCAGCGCTGGTAGAAGGGGTGCTGAAGCCCGAAGTCCCGGGTGATCTCCTTGACCACCCGGAGCCCAACCTTGCGGTCGCCGTACCCGAAGGCGGTGATCAGGCTGTTGTCGCACAGAACGTTGATCACCCGGGGAATACCCTTGGCGCAGCGGACGATTTCACTCAGGGCGTAGTTGGTGAAGATGGGGGCGGCGTCCTTCTCAGCCGCCCTCTCCAGCCGGTGCTGAATGTAGGTGAGCCCCTCCTCCCGGGTCAGCGGAGAGATGATAGCCTTCACCGCGATCCGCTGCTTGAGCTGCTTGAGTTCCTCTAAGTTGAGGGTCTTCTCGAACTCCGGCTGGGCGGAAAAAACGATCTGGATAAGCTTCTCCGTAGAGGTCTCCAGATTGGAGAGCATGCGCAGGTTCTCCAGAGTGTCGACCGGCATGTTCTGGGCCTCGTCGATCAGGAGCAGGACGTTTCTCCCCTTGCGATACTCCATGATCAGCGACTGGTGGAGCTGGTTCACCATCTCGTAGATGTCGTCGGACTCCGGGATGATCCCCAACTCCTTGAACATGAATTTGAGCAGGTTTTCGTAGCTTATGTTGGCGTTGAAGAGGTAGACGGTGACGAGCTTCTCCTTCTCCGCCTTTTCCAGGTAGGCCCTGAGGATGGTGGTCTTGCCGACCCCCACTGCACCCACAATGAGGACGAACCCCTTTTTTTTCTCTACTCCGTAGATGATGGAGGCGAGCGCCTCCTTGTGTCCCGGGCTCAGGAACAGGAAGGACGGATCGGGGGTGATCTGGAACGGCTCTTTGTTCAGGTTGAAGAAGTTGAGATACATGGCGCTACCCCTCTTTGCTGGACACCGTGAGCAGGACTGGCAACTCCAGATACTTCTCCACCGACTCCGGATCGGAGAAGGTCTGGCGGATGTTCTCCAACAGGAAGGCGCTTCCCAGTCCGAACCCCATGCCGAGCAGCATGCCAAGCAGGATGTTGAGCTTCTTCTTAGGCTTGATCGGCTTCACCGGTAGGGTGGCCGATTCGATGACGCTGATGTTGGAAAGCCGGTGCCGGTTCATGGCGTCCGCGATCCGCGCCTCCTCGTGCCGGTCGGTGTAGGTCCTGTAGTTCTTTTCGTTGATCGCGACGTCTCGCTTCAGGTTCTGGATGGTGGCCTCGCTGGCATCCAGCGCCGCCACGTCCTTCTCGATCTGGCCAAGCTGCGCCTTGAGCGCCTCGGCCTTGGCCATCTGCGAGTTGTAGTCCGCCTCCGCCCGGAAGAGGTCCATCTCCATGTTTTGGTAGACGGGGTTGGCGGTCTTCACCTTCCCGACAATCCCCTCCTCCTGCTCCCGGAGGAACTGGTGGACCATCTCCACCTCCCTCCTCGCATCGACCACCAGGCGGTTGGAATCCGTGTACTTGCGACGCAGCTCCTGCTCTTTGAGCTGAAGTTCCAGGAGGCGCGCTTTTGCGTCCACGATGATCTTATCCCGGTCGGTCTGGGTGTAGCGGGAGTTGTTGGCCGCAATGTACTTCATCTGCGACTTGAGCGAGGCAATCTTCTTCTCGATCTCCTTCACGTTGTCGATGGCGATCTTGTAGGCGGAGTCAAAGTCGCTGCGCTGTCTCAGCAGGAGGCTTCGCTGCTCATCCAGAGAAAAGGCGTTGTACTTTTGCTGATGGCTCTGGAGGTTGTTCTCCGACTGTTTCAGCTTGGCCTCGAAGGAGGCGAGCTGGGAGCTTATGAAGGAGGACTGCGGGTCCGAATGAAGCGAGAGGTGCTTGTCTTTGAAGGCCTCCACCAGGAGGTTCACCACCCGGGCGGCGATCTCGGGGTTTTGATGCTGGAAGGAGACGGTGATGACGTTGGATTTCCTCACCCCAATCACCTTAAGGGCCTTGCCGAACCGCTGGACGGCCTGCTCCCAGGCCAGCCGCTTGTTGGGCTCCACATCAAGATCAGGATATACGCTGGCTAGCCTGACGGCGCTGATCACCTTCTGGGCCAGCTCCGAGCCGGTCAGGATCTGGATCTCGGTGTTGATCAACTCGTCCTGGCTCAGGTTCAGCGACAAGGCAGTGTCAGCTGCCATCCCCGGCCGCGAACTATCGTCTTTGGCCAGTTTCACCAGCATGCTCGCCTTCGCCTCGTAGACCGGCTTTTGCAGCAGCGTGCAACTCGTCACCGTGGCGACCATGGCGAAGAAGATGGCAAGGATCTTCCTCTTGTGCTTAAAGATGACCGTCAGCGCTTGCAGAAGAGTCATGGCATGCTCACCGGGCGACGGTTGTCAGTTGACCGTGTAGCCCAGGCCGATCGGTACCGGAACGTTCTTCCTGATGTACTGGTCCACCCAGACGTTGATGTTGGAGATGGCGGAACGGGGGACGTAGACGATGTCGTTGGGCCTGAGGAGCATGTCTTGGCCGACGTCATGGCCGTTCAGGGCATCGTCCATGTTCAGGGCGATCACGCTGATCTTGCTGTCATCACCCCGCCGCAGAACGATCACCTCGCCGCTACGTGCGGACTCCTTCATCCCCCCCGCCTGTGCGATCGACTGCAGCACGGTGGTTGGCCCCACCAGTTGGACAAGCCCAGCCCGGTTGACCTCCCCATCGACATAGACGCGGTCGCCGACCGAGACCCGCACGATGACTGCGACCTTCGGGTTGGAGAGCTCTCCTGAGTAGGCGCGGGTCAGCGAGGCGGTGAGCTCGGAAGGGGTGAGCCCCGCCGCCACGATGTCGTTGATGAGCTGCAGGGTGATCCGCCCGTCCGAGCGGACCACCAGTTGCTCGTTCAACTCCGGGTTGTAGAAAAACTTGACATCGAGCTGGTCCCCGGGCTGGATCCGGTACTCCCTGGCCGGGTATGAGGGGGCCTTCCAGGTGCCCGCTTTACCGGTTACCGTGGTCGAGCAAGCCGCGGTTATCAGCACGGCACATACCACCAAGAGGATCTGCAGGACTCTCATCGCCACCTCCCGCACTGTTGAACGTTGCCGCCGGAGCGGCTCTCGCCACCCCGGCTATCCTTCCGCCGTCAACTCCTTCAACTGCTCCGCTACGTAGCCGATCTGCTCCCCGGTCAACTCCGGGAACATCGGCAGGGAGAGGAGCTCCTCCGCGCAGCGCTCGGTCACCGGGTAGCGCCCCTTCTCCCCGCGGGACAGGTAGGCATCCTGGAGATGGATCGGGACCGGATAGTGGACCCCGCAGGAGATCCCCTTGGCCGCCAGCGCGCTCATGACAAGCACCCTTTTGGGCACCCTCACCGCGTAGATATGGTAGACATGACGGCCGTAGGACATCTCGACCGGGGTGGTGAGCGGGGAAATCCCCGCCAGCAGCCGGTCGTATTCAGCGGCGTGCGTTCTCCTTGCCTCGTTCCAGGCATCGAGGTACTTGAGCTTTGTGCTGAGCACCGCTCCCTGCATGCCATCCATCCTGCCGTTAATGCCTATCATCCGGTGGTAGTACTTCCTGGCCTGACCGTGGTCGCGTCGCATCCTGATCTGTTCCGCCAACTCTGGGCTGGATGTTACCACGCAGCCGGCCTCGCCATACGCACCGAGGTTCTTCCCGGGGTAGAAGCTGAAGCACCCTGCCACCCCCAGGGAACCGGCCCGCCTCCCCTTGTAGGTGGCGCCATGGGCCTGGCAGGCGTCCTCCACCACTGCGATGCCGTGCCGATTCGCGATGTCCAGGATTGGGTCCATGTCGGCCATCTGCCCGAACAGGTGCACCGGAATGATCGCTTTGGTGCGGGAGGTGATGGCGGCCTCCACCGAGGTGGGATCCATGGTGTAGCTGTCCTCGTCCACGTCGACGAAGACCGGCGCGGCGCCGCACAGTGAAATGGCCTCGGCAGTGGCGATGAAGCTGTTGGGAGCCGTGATGACCTCGTCCCCCGCTGTTACCCCCAGGCCGAGGAGGGCGAGCCAGAGCGCCTCGGTCCCGCTCCCCACTCCCACAGCACAGCAGCAGCCGCAGTAATGGGCGAACTCCGCCTCGAATCTTTCGACGAAAGGCCCCCCCGAGAAGGAGCAGCTGGAAAGGACCTCCCTGATCGACTGGTCGACCTCGCGGCCGATGGTGTCATATTGTGCTTTGAGGTTGAGAAATGGCACGTTCATCACGGCTCTCCTTATCGATGGTCCTCAGGATGCGGGCCGGGTTCCCCGCGACCACACAGTACGGTGGTACGTCCTTCGTTACCACGCTCCCGGCCCCGACGATAGCCCCCTCGCCGACGGTGATGCCGCAGAGGAGGGTGGCGCTGGAGCCGATGGAAGCGCCTGTCTTCACCCGCGTCTTCCCGACCTGCCAGTCGCTCTCCGTCTGGAGGGTGCCGTCGGCAGTGGTGGCCCTCGGGTAGACGTCGTTTATGAAGGTGACGTTATGGCCGATGAAGACGTTGTCCTCGATGTTGACCCCTTCGCAGATGAAGGTGTGGCTGGAGACCTTGCAGTTGCGCCCTATGCGGGCGTTTTTCTGCACCTCCACAAAGGCCCCGATCTTGGTGTTGTCCCCGATGGTGCAACCGTAGAGGTTGATGAAGGTCGCCAGCCGGACGTTTTCTCCGAGCCTGACGTCGTCGGTGATGGAAAGGTAGCGATCCATGAAAAGATCCTCCGGCAGGGTGCCTAGATCCGCACCAGTGCGCCTCCCTGTTTGAGGGAATGCACGATGGCCTCCAGCATGCGGACCACCCGCAGCCCCGCTCTCCCGTCGTTTTCCGGGGTGAGGTTTTTCTCGAGGCAATCAACGAAGTAGGCCGCCTCCCCCTTGAGCGCTTCCACCTGGTTCACCTTGGGAGCCCACATGTCCCCGGAGCGGTAGCTCACCCGCCGGCCGTGGGCCGCCTCCAGGCTCTCCTGCTGAACTCCCTCCAGCCCTTCCACCCCCTTGTCGTAGACCCGGATCTTTTCGTCGCTCACCAAGTCGTTCCAGACCAGCATCTTCTTTTGGCCACCGATGAGGGTGGTGCGGATCTTGACCGGCGAGAGCCAATTGACGTTCAGGTGGGCGATGACGTTGTCCGGGAAGTAGACGGTGATGTAGGCGACATCCTCCAGGTCGTTGTGGAAGTGCGCCACCCCTGTAGCCATCACCGCGACCGGGTCCTTGGCGATCAGGTGATCCATGATCGAGAGATCGTGGGGTGCGAGGTCCCAGACGACGTTGACATCTTTCTGGATCAGTCCGAGGTTGACCCGGATGGAGTCGAAGTAGTAGAGATCCCCCAGCACCCCCTCGCCGATCAGTTCCTTCATCTTCTGCACGGCGCCGGTGAAGAGGAAGGTGTGGTCGACCATGATCTTCAGTCCCCTGCGATCGGCGAGCTCGATCAGGGCCTGGGCCTGGGGTGAAGACGCGGTGAACGGCTTTTCGATGAAGATGTGTTTGCCGTTGTCTAGGGCCTCCATGGCCATCTCGAAGTGGGTGGAGACCGGGGTGACGATGGCCACCGCGTCGATGTCCGGTGCCTTGAGAACCTCCCGGTAGTTCTTCACCATCCTGCTATCCGGGTGCCTTTGGGAGGCGCGCTTGAGTGCGCCGTCGTCGCTGTCACCGATGGCCACCACCCGTGCCCCCGCAGTCTCTTGAAAGTTCCTCGCCACATTGGGTCCCCAGTAGCCGTATCCGATCACCCCGATGTTGATCATCGTCGTGCCCCTTTTTGAGCGGGAGCCTAATAGGCCCCCTTTGCCTTCAGCATGGCGGCTGGTGTCCGCAGGATGATCTTGAGATCCAGCCGGATGCTCCAACCGTGCAGATACCTCAAATCCAGTCTCACCATCTCCTCAAAACTCGTGCTGCTTCTCCCGGTGATCTGCCAAAGTCCGGTGATACCCGGCTTCTTCCCCATAAGACGGTTACGCTGCCACCCCTGATAGTGCTCGACCTCGTAGCGGATGGGGGGGCGAGGCCCAACCAGCGACATGTCCCCCTTGAGTACGTTGAAGAACTGTGGCAGCTCGTCCAGGCTGTACTTCCTGAGATACCTCCCTACCGGGGTAACCCGCGGGTCAGAGCGGATCTTGAAGATTCCGTCGGCTCCGCAGTTTTCACCCTTGATGAGCTGCTTCACGTACTCGCGGTGGATGACGTCGTCGTTGTCCAAGTACATGGAACGAAACTTCAGCATCTTGAACTTCCGGCCATTACGCCCGATCCGCTCCTGGGTGAAGAATACCGGCCCCTTGGAGCCGATCTTGATGAGCACCGGCAGGAGGGTCATCAGCGGAGAAAAGAGAATGAGGCCGACGATGCTTCCCAGGATGTCGATGGAACGCTTGACCAGTTCGCCGCCGCTCCAGCGCCGATCGATCAGCTCGGGGTAAAAAGTCATGTCGATGTCCCCGCCGCCCGGTCCCGGATAGACGCGGAAGCTGATGACGACCCGGTTGGCGAGGTCCGCCGAGAGGAGGGAGGCGAGACTCTCCCGGGTCTTGTGGGTGACGATCCTTTTGGCGGCTTCCACCTTTTCCGGCTCTATCTCGGTGAGGATCACCCCGACCAGGGCTCCCTCCTTGAGAACACCACAGATGTCGGTCCCCCGAAGCACGGTGTGTACGCCGTCTCCGAGAGTATCGGTGACGTGCTCCTCCCCTTCCACGAGGGCCAGACGCTCCGCATCCAGCACCATGACCAGGAGGGGGCGCTGTGACCTCTCAGCCCTCCTCCTTTCCTGGATCAACCGCTCCCGGAAGAACTGGATCGGATAGAGCCCGTGCTCCATCGATACCGGCCCCGCCGATAGGTGTCGTCTGTGCCGGGCCAGCTTCCGTAACCACGAATTATTTTTCCAAACGCTACGCGTCATCACGTGCCTCATCGAATCCGGCTTAAAAAAAACGGCACCCCTCCCCCGCTCGTATGGGCGGGCTCGCCGACGGCTCCTCGGGGGAGCAAATGTTGGTCTTGCTGACGGAAGGAGAGATAGATCGAACCTAACTGTTGGTCGGATGGTGGAATCTGGGTGAGGATTGGAACACCGACAACATTAATACGATCTAATTTATGAACAAAGTATAACTTTCGCCCCGGGAGTGTCAAGGCGATGCCAGCGGGGGAGGCGAGCAAAAACCACGTTTTTCAAAGCAGTTGGAGCTTCTCCTGGAAGGCGGGCTTCAAAAGAATGGTGC
Organism: Geomonas sp. Red32; assembly: GCF_023652955.1. Classification (GTDB taxonomy): domain Bacteria; phylum Desulfobacterota; class Desulfuromonadia; order Geobacterales; family Geobacteraceae; genus Geomonas. Next base: position 222,344 of record NZ_JAKLOY010000005.1, read on the forward strand.
GGTTCTCGAGCATCTCCAGGTCCCCCTCCTCCGACATCCGGTGGAGCAGCCGCGTGACGGTCTCGCGCGACACCGAGGTGTAGCCGGCGAGTTCCTTGTGAGTGAGCCGCAGGGCGATGACAATGCCGCGGTCGTCGCGCACACCGTGCAGCAGGCTCAGATGATTGAGAATCGAGCGAAGACGCATCTCGGCATCCGGGAGGGCGATGGCCCTGAGCACCAGCTGGGCCTCACGCAACCTGCGGCAGAGGATGGCGACCAGTTGGAAGAGCACCTTGTCGTTATTGAGGAGAAAGCTGTCGAAATTGTCCTTGGAAAGTAGGCCGATCTCGGCATCCTCCATGGCGATTACGGTGGCGGGAGCGGTCTTGGCATCGAGCAGGGCCATCTCACCGAAGATGTCCCCCCGCTTGTGGACGGCGAGGATCCGCTCGCTGCCATCGCTACCGACATGCACCACGCGAACCTTCCCCCCGAAAACGATGTACATGTAGTGAGCGGTATCCTCCTCCATCAAGACCACCTGGTTCTTGTGGAAGCGCTTCTCCACGATCCTCCGCTGCACCTCGTGGAACTCCTCCTGATCGAGACTGGAGAAGATGGGGATGGCGCGCAGCAGCCGGGCGTGGCCGTGCCCTTCCCTAAGGTGATGACCTCTCGCTGATAAAGGCACGAACGCTCCTCCCGATTCTCGGCTACACAAAGATTGGAATTTTCAAATTATTATACCCGCTGGCTTCCAATGACAACACCACTTGCGGCGCAGAATCTTAGCCTCCCAGCCCCTCGGGGCGACATCGACGGCCCTGACGGAGCCTCTCGTTGGCTGCTATAATAATGCATCCGGCAAGCAAGCAACCGGTTCGGATACCTCCACCACCAGCCTCGTCAGGAGGACATATGGCAAGCCCCCTCGCGGAACGTTATCCCGACCTCCCCGGTACTTCGCGGTTTCCGCAGCCACCGCGTTCCGCCTTCGAAGAGATCCGCCTCCAACGCGGAGAGCGCTATCTGCCGCGCACCCGGCACCTTGCCGACGACGGATGGGCGAGGTATACCAACCGGCTGTTCCTGGAGAGCAGCCCCTATCTGCTTCAGCACGCCCACAACCCGGTCAACTGGTTCCCGTGGGGAGACGAGGCTTTCGAACTGGCCCGGGCCTTGAGGAGACCGGCCCTGGTCAGCATCGGCTACGCCACCTGCCACTGGTGTCACGTCATGGAGGAGGAATCCTTCGAGAACGAGGAGATCGCCCGCCTCCTCAACGAGAACTACATCGCCATCAAGGTCGACCGGGAGGAGCGACCGGACATCGACTCCGTCTACATGAGTGCAGTCCACGCCATGGGGGCGCAAGGGGGGTGGCCCCTGAACGTTTTCCTCACCCCGGACCGCCGCCCCTTCTACGGCGGCACCTACTTCCCTCCCTTCGACCACAGCCGCGGAATTGGGTTCCAGTCGCTTTTGATGCGTCTGCGGGAAGCCTACGACACTGATCCCGGCCGCATCACCCAGGCAGCCTTCCAGGTCAGCGCCGCGGTGCGCAGCATGCTTACCCCCGCCACCAGTGGAGGAAGCGGCACCGTTACTCTTGACCGCGCGGTGGCGCCTTTGCGCGAACGGTTCGACGCGGTCAACGGCGGCATCGCCGGGGCGCCGAAGTTTCCCAGTTCCCTCCCGCTCCGGCTCCTGATGAGGGCCTACCGCGACCAAGGGGACACCGAGCTGTTGCAGATGATCTGGCTGACCCTGCAGCGGATGGCGGCGGGTGGTATTCACGATCAGGTGGGTGGCGGGTTCCATCGCTACGCGACCGACGAACGGTGGCTGATCCCCCACTTCGAGAAGATGCTGTACGACAACTCCCTGTTGGCCGTCACGTACCTGGAGGGGTACCAGTTGCTGGGCGACCCGGAACTGGCCGAGGTGGCACGGGATATCCTTCGCTACCTCCGGCGTGACCTGGCAGCCCCGGGAGGCGGATTTTTCGCCGCCACCGACGCCGACAGCCTCGCGGAGAACGGGCGGAGGGAGGAGGGTTTATTCTTCACCTGGACGCCAGAGGAACTCGCCGCCGCCTTGGGAGAGGAGAGGAGCAGGGTCGTCGGGCTCTACTACGGCGTGGAAGAAGGGGGGAACTTCGAGGGGCGCAGCATTCTCCACCGCGCGAGAATGGCTGCCGAGGTCGCCGACGAGAGCGGGCTGCCGGAGGAACAGACCCGGAAGATACTTGAGGAGTCGAGGGAGCTTCTGTACCAGGCGAGGAACCGCCGCCCGCAGCCTTTGATGGATGAGAAAATCCTCTGTTCATGGAACGGCCTTGCCATCTCCGCCTTCGCCAAGGGAGGGCTCGTTCTCGACGACCCGGAGGCGGTGGAACAGGCGCGGCAGACGGCCCACTTCATCCTGACTGAGATGATGCCGGAGGGAAGGCTGGCCCACAGCCACCAGGGTGGGGCCTCCAGGGGTGAGGCTTTTCTCGACGACTATGCCTTCCTAATCGCAGGACTCATCGATCTCTTCGAGGTCTGCGGCGAGGAACGTTGGCTGAGGCGGGCGCTGGAATTGACCGCCGAGGTGCGCAGCGAATTGGAAGACCGCGACCAGGGAGGCTTCTTCCTGACGGGGTCCCGCCATGAGACTCTCATCGCCAGCGAGAAACCCGCCTACGACGGCGTCATCCCGTCAGGCAACTCGGTGATGATCACGAACCTCCTGAGACTTGGCGAACTGACCGGCGACCGTGCATTCACCGTGGTGGCGGAGCAGGCGGCACAATGTTTCGCATCCCAGCTTTCCGCCGCACCGGCTGCCCTCTCCGAGATGTTGATCGGCCTGTACCTGATGGCTGGTCAGCCAACCGAAGTGGTGATCGTAACGCCAGCCGGCCGTCCCGAGGCCGCCAAGCCGCTCCTCGACAAGCTGAGAGCGGTGTTCCTCCCCAACCGGACGCTGGTGGTCGTCGAAGAGGGAGCAGCCCTCGTCGGGGCAGCACGTTTGGTACCGCTGTTACAGGACAAATCCGCCGGCGACCGCGGAATGGCGTACGTCTGCGAGGATCGAAGCTGCCGGCTCCCCACCAGCGACCCGGAAACGTTCGCCGCCGAGTTGACCCGGGTGCCCGGATGACTCTTCCCCTTGCCAGGGGGTGGAAAATTATTAATATCTATTAAATTTTGCCACAATTCCCAAAAGGGCGCGCCGAGCGGCCCTCTCTACGCTAGGCCCTTTCTTGGCCTGGCAAGGAGTAACCATGGTGAGGTCCCCCGAGGCAATCGTCCCCAAACGGAACTGGCAGGTAGCCGGGCCTTTTCTCCAACTAGTTCTCATCGTGCTGACTGCATTGCTGCTGACGTTTCCCTGTCTTAAGCATGGCATCCCCCGCGGTCACGATTCAACCGTTCACGCCAGTTACCAGCACCACTTCAGCGGGCAGTTCTGGAACGGAGACCCGTATCCTCGCTGGCTCTGCGGAGAAAACAAGGGAGGGGGGAGCCCCATCTTCCTGATCCAGTATCCCCTCCCCTATTTCGTGACGGCGTTCATCCGCCCGCTCCTCGCTCTGCCGGAAGGGCCCAGGCGGGAGGTGGTGGAGCTTGGAGTCTATCTCTTTCTGGCCATGGCCGGAGCGGGGATGACCGCGCGCTGCTGGTTTCGCAGCTTCGCCGCGCCCCTTTCCGCTACTCTTGCCGCGGTCGCCTACCTCGCGCTCCCCTACTTCACCATCCTCGTCTACGTCCGCACCTCAATTGGAGAGCTCACCGCGGTCGTGTGGATGCCGCTGCTCCTTTACGGGATGGAGAGGGCTGCATCCTGCGGCCGGGGCTATCTCACGATTTCTCTCGCGACGGCCCTGCTGATAGCCAGCAACGTTCTGATCACCCTCCTTTTCTTACCGGTTGTGGCGGCCTACGCCGCCATGCTGAGGACGCAGCCGGAAGGAAGCCCTCCCTGCAAAGGCTTCTCCTTTCCCTTTTTATCGGTGGAGCCATCGCCGGATGGTACCTGGTTCCGGCAGTCGTTTTCAGGGGGTTATTCGATCTTGCCGCCCAAGCGGCCACCGCACCCTTCCTCGACATGACCCGCAGCTTTCTTTACCTCGCCCCGGAGGTGGCAGGATTCCCGCCAACGGCAGGGGGGATCGGGGCCTGCCTGGTCATGGCCGTGGCCGCTCTTACGACCGCGGCTAAAAGGCGGCCCGACCGACTCTCCCGGGTGGTTGTGGTGGCAACCGTCTCTCTTGCCTTACTCGGTTGGGTGCCGGGATTGGAGACCATTTCGCCTCTTTTCCGGGTGAATTCTCCGGTTTCCCAACTCCACGCATTGTTCCTCGGGGAACTGTTGCTCATCTCCTCCTTCACGCTGCTGCTCGCCCTCACCCTGTACTGGCGTCTTCCTCTGCCAGGGCGCCGTCAGCGTCTGTTGCTCATTCTGTCCGCCAGCTGTTATCTGTCGATGCTGAGGATCGCCGCCCCCCTCTGGAAATCCCTGCCGCTGGTCACGGTGGTGCAGTTCCCTTTCCGCCTTAATGCCGTCGTCACCCTTTTGGCCGGCGGCCTTATGGCGAGTTATCTCCATGCCGTCCTTGGCAACCGGGCGGTGGCCTGCAAGCAGATGGCGGTCTGGGGGGGGATGGTACTTACTGCGGCCATAGCCGCTATCGCCTTGCTGAGCCCCCACGATACCACCGACATCGCGCGCCCGGCGGTGCCGGTTGCGACATCTCCGGAAACGTTCGACGGCATGCTTGGAAGTTACGCTGCCGGTGACCAGCGGCGGTTGGAGCGGGCCTTGTCGACGTCACCCCCGGAGAAGCGCTCCACTTCTTCGCCCGGCGCCTGCGATGCGTGGCTGGCGCAAGGTTCCGGAGCGGTCAAGGTGATCAGAGAAGCCCCCGGTGAACTTCGGGTGGCCACAGAATGCCCGACGTCAGGAAGCATTACCGTGAGGCAGGTTTATTTTCCCCTCTGGAAAAGGGAACCTGCCGATCCGGTCTATGGGAAGACGCTCTCCGCTTCGCCCGACGGGCTGCTGCAGGTTCCCATCAGCAAAGGGAAGCAAACCTTTAAGGTCGTGATGGACGGCAGAGCCGCCATGAAAGGGGGGGGGCATCTGCTCCATGGTAGGGATCAGCTTGCTGGCAATGCTGTCCTGGCAGGGGAAACGGGAGAGGAAAAGGGGGACCAAGGAGGACGGCCGGCCTACCTTTTCAGCGCACTAGCTTGGTCGGTAGGATTAACCGCCCTTTCAGCACCAAAGGGGGGCTGGACACCTCGGTCAATTCCACGGTCACGAAGCCTCGCACAATGAGGTCGGTGCCGGGAGCGGGGTCGGTCGCCACTACCGGCATCACTACCCGCGGCTTGCCGGCGGCGATAAGGTCGAGGATCGGGTTTTCCAAGGCAGTCATGGTGCCATTTTCGAGGTGGATGGTGTCGTTATAGGAGAGATAGGCCGGATTGTCGTAGCCGGCCACTCTCACGGCAGGAGAGGGAGTTCCGGAGGCGGGATCTTTTAGGTAGCTGATGTAGTCGGCAAGCAGGTTGGCACTCCCGGTACCGCTGATGGCCAATCGGGTCCACTGTCCGGCCGGGCCGCCGCCATACGCATCGGTAAGGGTTATCACTCCCACGGAACTGGGATTCCCGGCGAACAGATCGTCTCTCACCTTCTGGCTCACGGCAAAGGGGAAGACCGTTCCGGCGGAGACGGCGCGCGGATAGTCCGCGATGGCCACCGACTGGGCCTGAAGAGAGTCGAACTGTTGCCACCCGAAAACCTTCGCGAAAGAGGCGACGATAGCTCCGCCGTTAACCCCGGTCTCCTTCCTCACCGTCGCCCCCACCGCGGGAGCCTGCTTGATGAAGCAGAACTCGGTTCCCGCTGCACAACCGCTGTCGGAGGTACAGGGTGCTTTGCTGGCTGAGCAGATTCCCTGCTGGACCGTCACCGGAATGGCCCCCGGGGCCGCGGGATACCCGGGTTCCCAGTCGTTGGTCAGCACGTTCCACCAGCCGAATACGAGATTTACCTGGCTGACGTCCTCCCCGTCTATGGAGACCCCTTGCAACACCTTCGCTGCGGCGGTGGAGGCCGCGCTCCAGTTGGGAGTAGGCGATGCGCTGCTGGGGAAGATCGCTCCCACCGCGGCCAAAGAGGACGCATCTCCCGCGTTTCGCATCTTGGTTTTCGCGACATACACCCTACTGAGGTCGATGGCAAACGCAGCCAGCACGCAGATCAGCACCATGAGGCCGGCTACCAGCACTAAGATGAAGCCGCCGTCACGCGTTGTTGCCGAAACAGCCATCGTGTCCCCCCTCCCTGCGCGATCCTTCACTCGTACCTCATCGACGACTGACTGGATATGCTGTCACCAATCAGGCCAGTGAACGTCTTGAAGTTTTTGTAGGTGAGCACCACCTGCACGGTGTAGCCGGACTGGGCCTGGGCCGCGGCATTCCCGTTTTGGTCGAACACCTTCAACTCGTAGCGGACGTTGCTTTGATCGATGCCGTTAAAGAGATTGCGGCTGGCGGCTCCGGCGATGCCCCCCCCGGCGGTGACGGAGGCGGCGGCCGCCGGAACCGGTGGCGGAGACTGTACCGCCGCCTGCCGTGCCGCGGCTTGGGCAGCATGGTTGAGGGTGTTCAACGCGTAAAGAGTGTACGAGACGTCGTAAATCCCGAGCAGGATCACGACCAGTACCGGGAGGATCAATGCCGTTTCTACCAGAACCTGCCCCTTTTCCTGTCTCATGGCGGTACCTTCCATCGTCAAGACCTTAAGCGAAGTAATCACGGCAGGCCTCGGTGACGCTTTCCAGGGTTAGCTGCGGCGGCCGGTCATAGAAGGATGAATCGGTGAGGATGAGACTTATGAGATCGCGGGGATGGCAGGCACTTCGTTCGACCTTCTGGTTGCTGTACCAATGTTCGTTCAGGTAGCGGTAAACCTCCTCCCTGAACTCGATCCCATGCTTCTGGCAGGCCGCCTTGAAGATCGCCAGGTACTCGTCCTCGGTTGGGCGATCGATCCGGATCTTGTAGTGAAGCCTCCTCAGGAAGGCCTCGTGAACAAGATCCTTCGGCTCCAGGTCCGTCGAGATGATCACCAGTACGTCGAACGGGATGAGCACCTTCATGCCGGTCTGCAGAGTGATGTGGTCGACCTGACGCTCCAGGGGGACCAGCCAGCGGTTGAGGATGCTGAGGGGATCGATCTGCTGACGTCCGAAGTCGTCGAGGATGAAGACGCCATTGTTGGCCTTCATCTGCAGAGATCCCTCGTAGTACTTGGAGGCCGGGTCGAAGCTCAGTTCCAGCATCCTCAGAGTCAGCTCGCCGCCGACGTTGATGACCGGCCTCTTGATGAGAACCCACCGGCTATCCGTGACGCCCCCCTCGCCCGGCGCCACCACCTCGTGGCAGGCGGGGTCGAAGACGCTTATCACCTGCCCCCCCACCTGAACGGCGTACGGGATATATACCTCCTCAGGGAGCGCCCGGCCGATGGCTTCGGCGATCGAGGTCTTCCCGTTGCCCGACGGACCGTAGATGAAGACCGCCTGCCCGGAGATGATGGCGGGTCCCAGACGCCTCAGCACGCTGTCGTTGAGGACCAGGTGGGACAGCGCGCTCTTCAGGGTATCTTCCCCGCCAAGGGCCCCCTTCACGGTTTGATCCTGCACCACGCGGCGGTACTCCTTGATGGAAACCGGTGCCGGGCCGGTGTAACGGCAGAGATCGAGCAGATCCTGCCCCTTCCTGCGTCCCGCCTCGGTCAGCCGAAAGAGGTAAGAGGTCTTCGTGTAACTTGCCGCCCCCCGGATCTCAAGCAGCTTCTCCTTGTGGAGATCTTCCAGCATCAGCTCAACCAGAGATACCGGCAGTTTCACCCGCTCGGCAACGTCGGTCATCTTGAACTCGCCGAGAAAGAAGAGGTGCTTAAGGACCAGTTCCTCGGCGAAGGAACGCTCGAGCCCTGCCTCTGCAAGGGTGGTCGGTCCCCGGGGGGGAGAAAACGTCCGCATAGCCTTTCCTCCTTTCGATGGCCAGGTATGTCCGCTGCGAGAGGGAAAAACCTCGTCATTCCGTCCCGTTCCGATTAGCGAACTCATAAAATTGGCACATTTTAATTCAAAATTATACTTATTTATCGGCGATTTGAATGCGGAGGCGAAAAAAATTTCCGCTTGCAGATTTGCGAGGGCGCCGTACTATTTGCATTAATCTTTTCTAATTACATAAACTTTCACGGACACCGCCTGGACTTGCAGCAGCACCGAGGCCATCCGACAGCCCCCTACCCAGTACTGTGCCGAACCGGGGAGGCATGAGACATCGGTTGCACGCCTGCTGTCATGGTGGGAAACGTCCATGGGTGAGCTAACAATCCCGATCCAGTTGGCAAGGGAGCTGCCTCGAGAAAATCCGCGATCGCAGGGCGAGCTATGTCTTGGACGCTACTCAAAGCCCCAGGGGAGGGACTGGTCGAACACGCACTGATACTCGTGCTGGCAGCGGTGGTGACAATTGCCGCCGTCACCGGGACCGCCAGCTAGGCATTGAGCACCTTCAATACCACCAACAACATGGGCCAATGAGCTGTTGTCACGAGTGGTGTCGCCACCACTTCCATCAATCAAAAAAAGGAGAAACTCTATGTTAGCTCACCTGAGAAACGCGTATCAGAAGGCACTACGCAACGAGAAAGGACAAGGCCTGGTGGAATACGCACTGATACTCGTGCTGATAGCGGTGGTGGTAATCGCCGCCGTCAGGGGGATCGGCACCCAAGCCAACGCCACCTTCAGCACCATCAACAACAACCTGAAATGACGTAGGCAGAGACCACCTCTGCAGGAGGAGCAGGCTCCCCTGCAGAGGGCCATCTGCTTTCGATGCCGAACGGGCCACCATTCATCTCTGCCGGAACGCTGCAACTCCCCTGGTCTGGATCGGCCGGCGCCGGGAGCATCCCTCCGGCAGCCGCGCCAGGTCCCTCGAGAAAGAACACGTGGTACCAGCGGAACCCTCACCTGGAAAATACCGTCCGGGAACATCCCGGATTGCCCATACCAGCGCACCAGTTGCCGCCCGCTATCCAACCGTTGCAGCGGGCCAGCGGCGGAAAGCCGGCAAAAGGAGTGACCGATGACACGCCCGAACTCCGTCGTGATAATCGTCTCCGCTTCAGCGGTCGTCTTCGCGGGGGCCGCAGCCTGGCTCACCTACAACTACCTGCAGCAGGAGGTGAGCAGCGTGAAGGCGGTACAGCCCCAGAAGATCGTGGTGGCAAAGAGCGACATCCCGATCGGGACACCTCTTAAACAGGCACAGCTCAAGGTGACCTCCTGGCCCAAGGACAGCATTCCTCCGGGGAGCGCCCAGACTCCGGAGCCCCTGGTCGGACGGGTAGCCATCCGCCCTATCGCCGGGGGAGACGCCGTCACCGAACAGAAGCTAAAGCCCAAGGCCGGGGCACAAGGAAGCGGCTTCATGACCTATGTGGTACCTCCCGGACACCGGGCGGTGACCGTGGCGGTCAACGAGGTCGCGGGTGTCGCCGGGTTCCTCACCCCCAACGACCGGGTGGACATCGTGGTGACCGCCCCCCTCCCCGACAACGACAAGGAAAGCGTCAGCAAGATCATCCTGGAGAACGTCCCCATCCTCGCCACGGGGCAGATCACCGATCAGAGGGAGGGGAAACCCGTGGTGGTACCGACGGTTACCATGGATCTGATCCCGGCGGATGCGGAAAAACTGGTGCTCTCCGCGAGCAAGGGATCGTTGCAACTGCTGCTGCGAAACATCGCCGACAGCGGAACGGTGGATTCCAAGGGTGCGACCATCGCCAAGGTACTGGGAGGAGCGGAGCGCGCGCTGGTTGCGTCCCCCCCCGCCACAGCGTCCAAGCCGGGGGCCAAGCCGGGCAAGCAGGTGAGGGTAGTGAAGAGCACCTCCCCCGGCTACACGCTGGAGGTGGTCAAGGGGACCGAAAAGACGTCATGGCACTACACGGAATGAGCACACCCAGACCTTCATGAATCGAGGTAGACCATGAATCTCATCCGCTGCAGATTGTTGCTGGTACTGGTCTTCGCCGCCTGGCTCCTTGCCGGTCTCGCCCCCTTCCCTGCCGAGGCCGGCGTCGTCATCACGGTGAAGCAGGGGAAAACCGCCATCCTCCGCCCGGCCGACAGGAAGGCGAAGTACAAGTACGTGACCATCAGCGATCCGGACGTCATCGACGTTCCCAAGTCCTTCCAGCCCAACTACCTGCAGATAAACGGCAAGAAAATCGGGTCCACCAACCTCCTGGTCTGGGAAGACACCGGCAGCGAACCGGTCTTTTACACGGTCAACGTCGTGGGCGACGACGAGACGATCCAGTCGCGGATCGACGAAATCGCCCCCGAAGACGACATCATTGCCCGGTATGCCAAGGACACCTTGATCCTTTCCGGCACGGTCGCCAATGAGCTGACCGCCAAGAGGGCCGAAGAGGTGGCGAAAATCTACAGCGGCAAAGTCATCAACCAGATCGCCCTCGACACTCCGCCCCAGGTGCTCCTCCAGGTGAAGGTGGCCCAGGTAGACAAGACCTCCCTGAGGAAACTGGGGCTGAGCGTTTTGGTCAAAGGGAACCACGGCGAAGGGTTCCTTAACCTCATCGGGGCCCCCACCAGCGCCACCACCACCAATTCCCGCTCCTCATCCACGGAGACCTCGGCCAGCGGCATCAATGCGATTGGCCCGTCCGGCCTCGGGGGGTTCGATCCGCTGAGCGTCTTCCAGGTAGGTGTCTCCTACTTCCCCGGCGGAGTGGGCGCGGTTCTGCAGGCGCTATCGACCAAGGGGCTCGCGAAGATCCTGGCCGAGCCGAACCTCATGGTGAAGAGCGGGCAGGAGGGGGACTTCCTGGCCGGGAGCAAGATCCCCTACAACGTGCTGGTCAGTACCGGCGGAGCCGCGACCTCCTCCATTGTCTTCGAGACCGTGGGGGTCAAACTGAGGTTCAAACCCGAGGTACTGGAAAACGGCGCCATCAACCTGAAGATCGACCCGGCCGAGGTGAGCAGCATCTCCGGGACCCTGTCGGTTAACGGCTACCCCATCATCGATACCCGCGACGTCAGGACCAGCGTACAGCTTAAGGATGGCGAGAGCCTGGTGCTGGCGGGGCTGCTCCAGGAGGAGCAGATCAAGACCATGTCGAAGATCCCGATCCTGGGGGACATCCCCATCCTCGGGGCCCTGTTCCGCTCCACCGACAGCGAGCGCAGGGAGAAAGAGCTGGTGTTCTTTATCACTCCCAAGCTGGTCGATCCCAATCCGCCGGACGCGGAGCCGGAACTCCCCACCGACCGGGAGCCGGACCCCGAAGACGTCAAGGAACTGAACTGGATGCCGGCCGGGAGCTGATCCCGGCCCTAGCCACCGACCACCTCTGCCGCGAGGGGGAAAACGGAGGCGGAACGAGGGGGCCAGGCACATCCGGAGCCACCCCCTTCCAGCGGGAAGTGCCGATTAAGGAGGCTTGGCTGCCATGGCTTCGCAATTCTCCATCGTGATCATCGACAAGGACGAGCAGTCGAGGGAGTCCATCGCCAGCACCCTGAGGCCCTACTCCGAAACGGTGACCCTCGCCGGTTCGGTGGACAACTTCGCCGACGGAGCGCTCACCATTCAAAAGGCCTCGCCTAACGTGGTAATCCTGGGGGTGGACAGTATCGAGCAGGGTATCAAGGACGTCCAGTTCATCACCCTCAAGTACCCGCGGGTCTCGGTGATCGCCTGCTCGTCGGAGAAGAACGTGGAGTGGTTCCTCTCCATCATGAGGGCGGGTGCGGTGGAGTACCTGCTGCGGCCGATCGGGCAGGAGGAGCTGAAGCAGTCCCTCCAGAAGGTCGGACGGTTCCTCCTCCCTACTCCCGGAGAGGAGATGGCGGCGGGGGAGATCATCGCGGTCTACAACCCGATAGGAGGCATGGGAACCACCACGGTGGCGGTCAACCTGGCGGCGGCGCTGGCCGAGGAGGGGACCAAGGTAGCACTGGTCGATCTGAACCTGGAAGCCGGCGACGTCAACACCTTCCTCAACGTCAACCCGACCTACACGCTGAGTTCGGTCACCACCAACGTCCAGCGGCTGGACGCGAACTTCCTGATGAGCGTGATGACCCGCCACGTCTCCGGCCCCTTCGTGCTCACCGAGCCGGTCGAGGTGGACGAGGCGGCCTCCATCACCCCGGAGCAGGTACAGCGGGTGCTGGAGCTTTTGCGCGGCATCTTCAGCTACGTGGTGGTCGACTGCGTCGGCCAGCTGGCCGGCTGCAACCTGGCGATCTTCTCGAGCGCCCACCGGATCCTCTTCACCACCACCTTGAGCCTGCCAGCCCTCAAGAATACCAAGCGCTACCTTTCCGCCATGGAGCGCAAAGGGTTCAGCCCCGATCTCGTCAAGCTGGTCATCAACCGCTACCAGCCGAAATCCGACATCCAGCTTAAAGACGCCGAAAAGGTGCTCGGCCGGAACGTCTACCAGTCGATCCCCAACGAGTACCTGGACGTGGTCAACTCGATCAACAAGGGGATCCCGGTGGTCAAGCTGGCCCCCCGCTCGCCGGTCAGCAAGGCAATCCAGGGGCTCGCCAACCGGATCAAGGAGTAGCCGTGACGGGGACTCCCCCTCATTGCAGGAGGCCGCGGGGCGGGCGGAAGAGAAAACCGGCAAAGGAGAAAGCGATGCTGACCAACGACCCCTTCAAGATACCGAGCGTGCAGGCTACCAGCACGGAAGCAGAGTACTTCCAGGACATGAAGATCCGGATCCATCGCCGCCTGATCGACCGCATCGACCTCAGCAAGATGGACCTCATGGGAGGGAGCGAAGTCCTCAAGGAGATCGGGAGCATCATCGAGAACCTGATCATCGGGGAGGGGATCCCCCTCAACCAGATGGAGAGGGACCGGCTCATCGTGGAGATCCAGCACGAGACCTTCGGGCTTGGCCCTCTGGAACCGCTCCTGGCCGATTACCAGATCTCCGACATCCTGGTGAACAACTGCTCCAAGGTCTATATCGAGAAGGGAGGGAAGCTGCAAAAGACCGACGTCTGCTTCCGGGACAACAGCCACCTCATGCAGATCATCGAGCGGATCGTCTCCAAGGTGGGACGCCGGATCGACGAGTCATCTCCCTACGTGGACGCCCGGCTCCCGGACGGCTCCCGCGTCAACGTGATCATCCCTCCGCTGGCCCTGGACGGGCCGGTCCTCTCCATCCGGCGCTTCGGCCGCGACCCGCTCGGCATGCCCGACCTGATCAGGGTGGGGGCGCTCGACCAGCGGATGGCCGAGCTCTTGGAGGGAGCGGTCAAGACGAGGCTCAACATCCTGGTCTCGGGGGGGACCGGGACCGGTAAGACCACCCTATTAAACGCCCTCTCGGGCTCCATTCCGCACAGCGAAAGGGTGGTTACCATCGAAGACTCGGCCGAACTCCACCTGAAGCAGGAACACGTCGTCCGCCTGGAGACCCGCCCCCCCAACATCGAGGGGAGGGGGGAGGTGACCCAGCGCGACCTCCTCAAAAACGCCCTCAGGATGCGGCCAGACCGGATCGTCATCGGAGAGGTGCGCGGCGGCGAGGCGCTCGATCTTCTCCAGGCCATGAACACCGGCCACGACGGGTCGCTCTCCACCGTGCATGCAAATACTACCCGCGATGCGCTCTCCAGGCTGGAGACCATGGTGCTCATGGCCGGCCTCGACCTCCCGGAGAAGGCCATCAAGGAGCAGATCGCCTCGGCGCTCAACCTGGTGGTGCAGCTCGTGCGGTTTTCCGACGGGACCAGGAAGATAGTGAAGATCTCGGAGATCACCGGCATGGAGGGGAGCACCATCGTCATGCACGACGTCATGGTCTTCGACCAGAAAGGGATCGACAAGGACGGCAAGGTGATCGGGGAGTTCAAGGCAACCGGGGTCCGTCCCCATTTCGTGCAGCGCTTCAAGGTATTCGGCTACCAGCTTCCCCCGGGTATCTTCGACAACTAGGAGGCGGCCGTGCTTCTCCACGTCGCGGTACTCATCTTCCTCACCGCTTTCTGCGTCTTCGTGGCCGTCTGGCTCGCCTGGTCGCAGCGAAGCTCCTCGCCGAGGGCAGAGCTCAAAAGACGTCTCCAGCAGCTCTCCCGCGTCTCCCCCAAGGCGGTGCCGGAGGATCTCAAGGCTGAGGTTGCCAAGGAGGCAAGGCCTGCCGACCTCTTCTTGGCCCGTTTCTGGCTCACCCGCAATCTGCCCGTCAAGCTCGACCGTGCCGGGCTCCCGATCACGGTCTCGGTCTTCGTCGCCGGCATCTTCGCCGCGGCCCTTGTCGTCCTGCTGCTGGTCCTGGTGCTGGTGAAATCCCTCCTCCTGAGCCTGGCGGCGGCGGTGGCGACGGTACTGGGGGGAGACCTCTTCCTCAAGATACGGGCCCAGATCCGCCAGGAGAAGTTCACCGAGCAGTTTCCGGACGCCTTGACCATGATCGCCCGCTCCCTGCGCGCCGGGCACTCCTTCACCACCGCCATTCAGCTGGTCGGCCAGGAGGTCGCCTCTCCGGCGGGGGACCTCTTCAAGCTCGCCTACGATCAGCAGCAACTGGGGCTTAGGCTCGCCGACGCCCTGGCCGAACTCAACGGCCGGATCGACAGCCTCGACCTCAGGTTCTTCACCACCGTGGTCGCCATCAACACCGAGATCGGCGGCAACCTTTCCGAGGTGCTTGACAAGCTCGCCCTTACCATCCGGGAGCGGCTGAGAATCAGGAGACAGGTACGGGTCTTCACCGCCCAGGGGAGGATGTCGGGATACGTGCTCGGGGCGCTCCCGGTCGTCTCCTTCCTCATCATAAGTTTCGTCTATCCCGATTACGAGAGGGCCCTCTTCAGGGAACCGACGGGGATCTACATCGTGGTCTTCGCGGCGGTGCTGCAGCTGTTCGGCCTGATGGTGATCAGAAGGATCATCCGGATCCAGATCTAGGGGAAAGGCCATGGTGTATTTCATCACGTTGCTGGTATTTTCGGCGGTGATTCTCCTCGTTTGGGCGGCGGCCTACCAGTTGCTGCTGCGAAGGAGCCTGCTGATCGAGCGGCTCAAGGGGCTTGTCCCGGAGAAGCGGGAAAAGCCCGAGCAGAAGGAGTCCGGCACCTGGGCCTACAAGTTGAGCAAGATCGGCGAGAAGGTGAAGCTTCCCGAGAAGGATCACTCCAAGTACGCAGCCCTCTTGGTGGCGGCCGGCTACCGGAAGGAGTCGGTAGCGCTCCTTTTGGGGAGCAAGATCCTGCTGGCCTGCGTGCTCCCCGTGGGGTACCTGGCCTACGCCATCCCCCGAGGAATCGGCTTAACCGGCGAGGCGATCCTGGCCACCGCCGGGGGGCTGGCCGCCGGATACCTGCTCCCGACCTACTGGCTCTACATGAAGAAGAACAAGCGTCAGGTCGAGATCTTCCACACCCTTCCCGACATCCTGGACCTGGTCACTGTCTGCGTGGAGGCCGGCCTCAGCATGGACGCCGCGCTGATGCGGGCGACCGGGACCCCGCAGTTCGACAACAATGCCCTGGCCCGCGAGATACGGCTCGCCACCATGGAGACCCGGGCGGGAAAACCGCGCATCGAAGCGCTCAGGCACATGGCCGAGCGGACCCAGGTGGAGGACGTGAAATCCTTTGCATCCACCCTGACCCAGACCGAGCGCTTCGGGACCAGCCTGAGCCAGGCCCTGCGTACCCACGCCGACAGCCTGAGAACAAAGCGGCGGCAGATCGCCGAAGAGGCTGCGGCCAAGACCACCATCAAGATGATCTTCCCGCTCATCCTCTTCATATTCCCGGCCCTTTTGGTGGTCATCCTCGGGCCGGCGATCATCCAGGTCCAGAAGATCTTCAGGTAACCCCGCAAGGGGCGGTCGACACCCAACACAAGGAGGTGATCCCATGAATTACGACCTCAACACTTTCATCCTGCTGATCATTTCGGTGCAACTGGCACTGAGCTACGTGCGAGAGGGGAAGAGCAAATAACCTGCCGCCCTTGCCGGCGTCGGGTTGATGCCGGCAAGGGATTCGCCCACACCACCGCCACCGCGTTCGGCCTCAAGTTCGTGCAGCCATGATGGCAGGGACTAGTTCGAGAGTGCGGCTGCAGGAGACCATCATGCGAAAAGTCACCATCATCGTTTTACTCATCCTGGCAGCGATGGCTTCCAGCGCGGCGGCCGCCTCGCTCGACGGCAGGCTCGGAGTCACCGCCAAGGCCGGGGCGCTGGTTCCGGTGCAAGACGACTTCATCAGCTCGACCACCATGGCGAGGACCGGTCTCGCGGCCGGTGGGGGGCTGATCTTCGGGATCGGCAGGGGGGTCGCCGCCGAAGTCGATGTTACCCGGGCGCCGGGGTTCGATGTCGAAATCGGCGGGAGCAAGGCCTACGAGGCGGCGCTCACCGACGTAGCGATCGGCGTGCAATACCGTCTGCTTCCGGATCGGCGCCTGGTCCCCTTCTTCGGTCTCGGGGCCGATTTCATCAAGGGGGACCTCCGGCAGGCGGTGACTGGCACCAGCTACGACCTCGACTGGACCGAGGGAGGTCACGTCAACGCCGGCATCGACATCTTCATCACCGACAGCATCGCCTTCACCGCCGAGGGCAGGTTCCTGTTCGCGGTCGACGGGGACGTGAAAACCGCAGGGGCCAAAAGCGGCAGTTACGACCCGACGAGCTTCATCGCTACCGTCGGTTTCCGGCTGATCCTCCCCAAGGATGCGTTCCGCTAGATGAGGGCCGTCAACGGCAGTTCCGGCGCGGCACTGGCGGCCGATCTGCGCGTCGCCTGCACCCTCCTCGCCAGGGCCCGCGGGCTCCTCGGCAAAAGCCACCTCCCCCACGGGGAGGGGCTGCTCATCTCCCCCTGCAAGGGGGTGCATACCTTCTTCATGAGATTCCCCATCGATGTCATCTTCCTGGACAATGACGACCGCGTGATCCAGATCAGAGAATATCTCCAGCCGTACCGGGTGACCGGCATGCATCTTGGCTGCCGCCGGGTGATGGAGCTTCCCGCCGGCACCGTATCGGCCTCCGGTACCGCGGCCGGCGATTTGGTCCTGATCGGGTGACGCGTCCGCCATCCCGTCTACGTTTGGACATGCAGGCTTAAACTTGCCGGCTCCGGCCGATGCCATGCGGTGTGATATGGAAACCAAGACCTCCCTCCCTGTGCCCCTGCTCCCCCCCATCGGCGAACTGCTCTTCGCGGTGACGCTCCCCATCGTCTTCTTCGCGGGGAAGGCCCGGCTCTTGGCCGACGGCGACACCGGCTACCACATCCGGGCCGGAGAGTATATCCTCCGGACTTACTCGGTACCCCGTTTCGACATTTTCTCCCTGCACACCCCTCCCCTCCCCTGGACCGCCCACGAGTGGCTCTCGGAGGTGATAATGGCCCTTCTTCACGGCGCCGGGGGGCTCGCCGCGGTAGACGCCTTTTTCGCCATCGTCATCTCCGCCTGTCCGGCGCTTCTGTACGCGGTGCTGAAAAGCTACGGCGCCCAAACCGCAACCGCTGGGGCTCTTACCCTCGGCGCCCTGAGCACCTTCGAAGTCCACTGGCTTTCCCGCCCCCACGTCTTCTCTTTCGTCTTCATACTCCTCTTCCACTACCTGCTGGAGTCGTGGCGGCGCGGAAAGTTCGACCGCCTCTACCTGCTCCCCCCGCTCATGCTCCTGTGGGTCAACCTGCATGGCGGCTACCTTGGAGGGTTCATCCTGATCGCAGTCTACCTTGCCGGATGCGCCGCCAGCACCGCCACCCAAGCGGCCGGCCGGCGCGAGGAGGGGGGGCGCAACTGCCGCCGGGTGGGCGTCGTGGGGCTTTTCTGTCTCGGTGCCTCCCTCGTCAACCCGGCCGGCTATCGGATCCTCCTGTTCCCCTTCAAGCTGGTCGGCGACACCTACATCATGGACCACGTCTCCGAGTTCTTATCCCCGAACTTCCACTTCATGACCGCGTTCCGGCTCTTCCTCCTCCTGGTCGTGGTGCTTTTAGCCCTGTCCCGGAAGAGGCTCCCGGCCACCGACCTTTTGCTTTTGGCCGCCTTTACCAACATGTCGCTGTACTCGGCCCGCTACATCTCGCTGTTTGCCCTGGTGGTACCGCCGGTGCTCTCCCGGCAATTGCAGGGGATCAAGCTTCCCCGCTCGCCGGTGACGCTCTTTTTTGCCGAGCGATCCCGCAGGCTCGCCGCCCTCGATGCAAGGGGGCGCCGGGGGATTTGGAGTGCGCTCGCCCTGACCGCGGTCATCGCCGCCGTCGTCTCCGGTAAGGTCGAGCACCGCTTCGATCCGAAGGTCAAGGCGGTCGAGACGGCAGAGTTCCTGATGCGGGAGAACGTCCCCGGCAACATGTTCAACAACGACGAGATCGGCGATTACCTGATCTACCGCACCTTCCCGCGCTACCGGGTCTTCTTCGACGGGAGAAGCGACATGTACGGATCCGCCCTGATGAAGGAGTACTACCGGGTGACCAAGTTTGAGCCGGGGTGGGAGGAGGTCCTGACCAAGCACCGGATCGGGTGGGTGGTCTACGACACCAATTCCGAGTTCTCCCGCTTCCTCGCCCTGCGCCGGGAGTGGGCCCTCATCCACTCCGACCGGGTCGCCTCGGTCTTCGTGAGAAGGACGCCGCTTTACCTGGGGCTGATCGACCGCCACCCCGGGGTTACCCTGTGGCGTGACCCGGCCCCCCCGCGGGATCCCGCCTGACCCGGAGGAGAGCCATGCAACGTATCTGGTCGCGCGGGGAGAGCGATTCCGACAAGGCCGGGGCGGTCGGCGCCTCGCTGGCGCTGCACGGGCTCCTCATCCTGCTCCTTACCAGCAGCACCACCTTCAACCTCCTGCTCGGCCACGACCACCCCTTCGAGCTCTACTGGTTCGCTCCGGCCGCACCCTCCCTGCGTGGGGAACGGGGCGCGCCTTCACCGGCCACCATTGCGGCTGCGGCCATCGGCGGCCAAGAGGATCAGAGCGAGGAGGGGGAAAGCGGCGAGGAGGAGACCATCCTCCCGCCCCCCGCTCCGGAGACCGCCACCGCGCCCCCTCTCTCCCCCCCAGTCCCGCTCCCCGCGGCGGCAGCGGCCCGGCCGCCTGCGCCGCCGGTTCCGGTTCCCGGGCCTCTTGCGGCGGCCTACCCCGGGGCGGGTCCGGCGAGAACGGCGCTCGATGGGGGAATGGATGCCGCCGGGCTGGGGGGCGGGATGGAAAGCCGGAGGGGGACGGGGGAGATCCTCCCCCAGCCTTTGGCGGCCGCCACCGCAGCGGCAGGATCCTCCAAGGGAGCCTTTCCCGCCGCGGCTCCGGCAGCATCGCATCCGGCAGTGGGAGTGGTGCCGGGATCTGCAGCAGCGGTGGCCCCGCGACCTTCAGCGGCGGCGGTCCCGCGACCGGCAACGGTGGCGCCGGCCTCGCAACGGGCGGCGGCGGAGCCCTCGCGTCCGGCATCAGCCCCCGTCCTCCGGATTGCCTCACCACCGGTCGCGGCGGCCGGCCGTAAGCCCGCCGCTCCCCTCCCGAAGGGGGCCGGGGCGCAACCAAAGACCGCGCCGCCAGCAAAGAGCGCTCCCCGGCACGCCTCCGTTTCGAGGGAGCCGTCCGGCCGGCCGGTACGGGAAGCTCCCGCCGGCCGCCGGGAAGAGGGGAGCAGCCGATCCGTCCGCGAGGATCCGGCCCTCCCGGCGGCGGAGGCGCCCCCCCGGCTCCCGGGAACCACCCGCCCCCCGGGGATGGCCCCCACCCCGCTCCGCGGCGACCTCAAACTGGTGGTCCGGGGAGGAGCCGGGCTGAAGGTGACCGTCGCCTTCCGGGAGTATTCCCTCTCCCGCCGCACAAGGCCCCCGGGGAAGGCCGAGTCCCGCAGGCTCCAGAAAGTCGCCGTCGTCGAGGCGGTCACCGGCGAAGAGACCAGGGAGGTCGTGGTCGAAAAAAGCGGCGAAGGGATCTACCTCTTCACCGCCGAGCCCTCCGGGTACCTCGAGGAGGGGGGGAACTTCACCGTCAGGATCTACCAGCGGGAGAACGGGACCAGGGTCGTCCAGCTCGGGAGCCGGAGAGTCAAAGGGAAAACCGTTCTGGTCCGGGTCCTGATGCCAGAGGGGATCCTCTGGGAGGACGACGCCGCCTTCACCGGGACCCTGGAGGATGCCGACAGCGTCACCAAATTCAACGCCCGCACCGGGCTCTACTGGAAGGAGTACAACGACTGAAGCGCCGCCGGCGCGAAGGGGGGTCTCATGCTTCCGGAAACAAGCATCGTCATCGCCGCTTTTAACGAGCAAGAGCGTCTGCCGCAAACACTGCGGATCATCGCGGGCTACCTGGAGCGGCGCGGGGGGTCTGCCGAGATCGTGGTGGTCGACGACGGCAGTACCGACGCCACCGCGCAGTGCGTGCGGGAGATGGCGCGGAGCGTGCCGGGTCTCAGGCTGATCGGCTCCCCCACCAACCGGGGCAAAGGGTACGCGCTGCGGACCGGGGTCCTGTCGGCCCGCGGCGGGGAGGTGCTGGTGACCGACGCCGACCTCTCGACCCCCATCGAGGAGCTCGACATCCTCCGCAACGAGATGGCCAGGACCGGAAGCGACATCGCCATCGGCTCCCGCGCCCTCCCCGAAAGCCGCATCCTGAAGGCCCAGCCCCCCTGGCGCCGCCTGATGAGCCGGCTCCTCGGCCGGGTGGTGAGATCGCTGGTCATCCAGGAGTTCCGCGACACCCAGTGCGGCTTCAAGCTCTTCAGCGCCCTGGCGGCGGCCGAGCTCTTCGCCAGGGCCCGCATCGACCGCTTCGCCTACGACGTGGAGATCCTCGCCCTGGCCGGCCGCCACGGTTTCAAGGTCTGCGAGGTCCCGGTCAGCTGGACCAACTCCCCCGCCTCCCGGGTTCGTCCGCTGCGCGACTCCCTGCAGATGCTTGCCGACCTCGCGCGCATACGATTTTTCCTTGCCTCACCCAAGAGAAAGGCCGCCATAGCCGCCGTGGAAACCCTCGATCCCGAAGGCTGACCGGGGTCTCCCCCCGGAAAGCGTGCCGCGATTTTCCCAGCCTTTAAAAAATAAAGGGGCGCCGCTCAAGCCGCGCCCCTCTTCGCTCTACCGGTCCCCCCTCCTTCCAGCCGCAAAACTAAGAGATTCTCCTACCGATCAATCATTAAAGTTCCGCCCTCCCCTGCCGAAAAATCCCCATGTATACAGTTACCGTTTCGTTACCGTCGTGTAACAGCCGGCATAGATGACCGGCGGAAAGGATCCCGATGTCACCTGAAAAGGAGCACCTCTTCACCCTCCACCTCGAGGGAGAGTGGCGCATCGAACAGGCCCCGGACCTGCTCCAGCAGGTGGCAGGGGGGTGGTCGGCGCTCCTGAAAGCGGCACCGCCTCCCGCTTGCGTGGAGATCGACCTCGCCAAGGTCCGGGAGATCGACGCCTGCGGCGGCCAGCTGCTGGCCCTGCTGCAGGAGCAGGTACGCCTGCGGGGGATGACGCCGCGCCTTTCGGCGGTCCCTCCCACGGTCAGGGAGCGGCTGGCACTGCTCGGCTATCTTGACGGGGAAACCGGCGGGGAAGGTGGGGAGCCATGAGCGCCAAAGAGCCAGACAGTAACGATCTCAGCAGGTTCAACCAGGCCTTCTTCGAGGAGTGCGCCGAGCACCTGGCCGAGATGGAGCGGATCCTCGTCTCCCTCGGGGACCGGGAGCCCGACCGCGACCAGTGGGATGCCGTCTTCCGTGCCGCCCACTCCATCAAGGGGGGAGCCGGCATCTTCGGTTTCGACGACATGACGGTGGTGACCCACGCGCTGGAGTCGCTGCTCGACCTGCTCCGCAACCGGGAGATCCCCTACCGCACCAGCATGGTCGACCTCTTCCTGGAGGCGGGGGACGCCATCTCCATGCAGCTCGCCGGGCACCGGGATGGGAAGGCGGTGGACCGGCAGGCGGTGGAGGCGGTGACCGCCAAGCTCGAACAGGCGCTCTTACGGGAATCCTCCCCGCGTGAGCTCCCGGCAGCGGGAGTAACGGCGCCGGCGCCTCCTCCCTCCCTCCAACCCATCCCCTACCGGGTGATCTTCTCTCCCCCGGCAGACCTCTTCGCCCGCGGAGTCCGTATCGAGGGGCTGATCGAGGAACTGAGCGAACTGGCCGAGCCGGGAAGCTTCCGCTGCCGCGCCGAGCTCACCGGGATTCCCCCCTTCGACGGTCTCGACCCGGAACGCTGCCTGACCCGCTGGCACTTCACCCTGACCACCCCGGCCGGTGAGGACGCCATCCACGATGTCTTCATGTTCGCCGCCGAGGAGCACGAACTGGAGGTGATCCGGCTGGCGGGAGAAGAAGTCTCCCCCTCCCCCGCAATCGCGGCGGCCTTAGCCGCGCCACCTCCAGTCACCACGGCAGCGCGGGAGCGGGGCGACGGCCCGGGGGCACGCCCCGCGGCCGAGCCGGACAACTCCATCCGGGTGAAGACCGGGAAGGTCGACCAGTTGATCAACCAGGTGGGGGAGCTCCTCATCACCCAGTCCATGCTCTCCCAGATGTCGGCCACCCTCGACCCGGTGCTCCACGAGCGGCTCCTCGCCTGCGTCTTGCAGCTCGAGCGCAACGCCCGCGACCTGCAGGGGAGCGTGATCTCCATGCGGCTCGTCCCGATCAGCACCGTCTTCAACCGCTTCCCGCGCATGGTGCGCGAGATCGCCGCCAAGCTCGGCAAGAACGTGGAGCTGAAGCTGGTGGGGGAAGGGACCGAGCTCGACCGCGGCCTCATCGAGAAGATCGCCGATCCCCTCTCGCATCTGGTGAGAAACGCCCTCGACCACGGGATGGAGAGTCCCGAGGAGCGGGCCGCGGCCGGCAAGCCGGCCACCGGGACCCTGACCCTGGCCGCCTCCCAGGTGGGAGGGAGGATCCTCATCCAAGTCTCCGAGGACGGACGGGGGCTCGACCGGGAGAGGATCCTGGCCAAGGCAGCCCAAAGCGGCATCCCGGTGAGCGAGACGCTGACCGACGAGGAGGTCTGCCAGCTCATCTTCCTCCCCGGCTTCTCCACCGCCGCCCAAGTGACCGACCTCTCCGGCCGCGGCGTCGGGATGGACGTGGTGCAGCGGAACGTCCTGGCGCTGGGGGGAAGGATCCAGCTCTCCTCGGAGCCGGGAAAGGGGACCAGCGTCACCATCAGCCTCCCGCTCACCCTGGCCATCGTGGACGGGCTCTCGGTCTCGGTGGGGGAGGAGCGTTTCATCGTCCCGGTCAGCGTCATGATCGAGTCGCTGCAGCCATCCCCCGACCAGCTGAAGATGGTCAACGGGCGCGAGGTGGTGCGGGTCAGGGGGGACTACCTCCCCATCCTGAGGCTCCACCAGCTCTTCGCCATCGACGGCGCCGTCGAGCGCCCCGAGCGGGGGATCCTCATGCTGGTGGCGGTGGAGACCGAACGGGTGGCGCTTTTGGTGGACGCCCTGGTGGACGAACTGCAGGTGGTGGTCAAGAGCGTGGAGGCCAACTTCCGCCACGTCGAGGGGAGCGCGGGGGCGACCATCCTCGGCGACGGCAAGGTGGCGCTCATCCTGGACTTAAGCGAACTGGTCCTCATGCAAAGACGTTCGATTGCGGAAGCGGCCCAGGCCGCTTGAAGGAGAGTGACGGATGGAAATCGGCAACACGGCAACCACCCTTACCGGTGGGCAGCACCTCTCGGAGTACCTGACCTTCCGGCTGGGCAACGAGAACTACGGCATCGACATCCTCAAGGTGCAGGAGATCCGCGGCTACGACAGCGTGACCCGGATCGCCAACACCCCCGACTTCATCAAGGGGGTCATCAACCTCAGGGGGGTGATCGTCCCGATCGTCGACCTGAGGATCAAGTTCGCCACCGGCGAGGCGACCTACCACCAGTTCACCGTGGTGATCATCATGAACGTGCTCTCCCGGGTGGTGGGGATCGTGGTGGACGGCGTCTCCGACGTGGTGGCGCTGCCGCCGGAGAGCGTGAAACCAGCGCCGGAGCTCGGCTCCACCCTGGACACCCGCTACCTCTCGGGGCTTGCTGACCACCACGGGGAGATGCTGGTCCTGGTCGACATCGAGAAGCTGATCGGAAGCGACGAGCTGCAGGTCGTCAAGACTTCCCACTGACGGATAGGAGAGAGTGCTTATGAAATTCACCAAGTTCAAAGACTGGAAGATCCTGACCAAGATCCTGAGCATCTCGCTCGCCACCGTGGCGCTGATCGTGCTGGGGGTCCTCTGCTACCTGCTCCCGTACATCGAGAAGCACCTGATGGACGAGAAGATCCAGGCCACCAAGGGTGTGGTCGAGGTGGCCTACGGCATCATGGCAGAGCGGTACAACGAGGCCAAGGCCGGGAAGATCACCATGGCCGAGGCACAGAAGGAGGCGATGGACCAGATCCGCGGCCTCCGCTACCAGGGCTCCGAGTACTTCTTCGTGCTCGACCTCGACACCAGGATCATCATGCACCCGGTCAAGCCCGAGATGGTCGGCCAGCTGCAGACCGACACCAAGGATCCCACCGGCAAGCGCCAGTTCGTCGAGTTCGTCAACGTCTGCAAGGAAAAGGGTGAGGGGACGGTCTCCTACATGTTCGAGAAACCCGGCGCTCCCAAGCCGGTCCCCAAGATCTCCTACGTGAAGCTCATGAAGGAATGGGGATGGATCGTGGGGAGCGGCATCTACGTGGACGACGTCACCGTGGAGATGAACAAGATGAAGTGGCAGGTGGTGGGCGCTACCCTCGTTTTGGCCGCCGTCATCGCGCTCTTCGCCTGGTTCGTGGCGGGGAGGATCAAGCGGGCGCTCGACCAGGCCATCGAGGCCTCCCAGTCCATCGCCGCCGGCGACCTGACCACCGCGGTCAGCGCGACGAGCAGCGACGAGACCGGCGAGCTCTTGACCTCGCTCAAGCAGATGAACGACGGCCTCGCCAAGATCGTGGGAGAGGTGCGGCACGGCGCCGACTCCATCGCCCACGCAGCCCAGGAGATCGCCACCGGCAACGCCGACCTCTCGCAGCGGACCGAGGAGCAGGCGAGCGCCCTGGAGGAGACCGCATCCAGCATGGAGGAGCTCACCTCCACCGTCCGCCAGAACGCCGACAACGCCCAGGCGGCCAACCAGCTCGCCATCAACGCGAGCAGCGTGGCGGTCAAGGGGGGCGACGTGATCTCCCGGGTGGTCACCACCATGGAGTCGATCACCGACAGCTCCCGCAAGATCTCCGACATCACCAGCGTGATCGACGGCATCGCCTTCCAGACCAACATCCTGGCCTTGAACGCCGCGGTGGAGGCGGCCCGGGCAGGCGAGCAGGGGAGAGGATTCGCGGTGGTGGCCGCCGAGGTGAGGAGCCTCGCCCAGCGGAGCGCCGCAGCCGCCAAGGAGATCAAGGCCCTCATCGAGGACTCCTCCGACAAGGTGCGCGACGGCAGCCGGCTCGTTGAGGAGGCGGGACAAACCACCCAGGAGATCGTGACCAGCATCCGCCAGGTGGCCGAAATCATGGCGGAGATCTCCGCGGCCTCCCAGGAGCAGTCGACCGGGATCGAGCAGGTCAACAACGCCATCATCCAGATGGACCAGGTGACCCAGCAGAACGCGGCACTGGTGGAGGAGGCCTCGGCCGCCGCCGCCTCCCTCGAGGAGCAGGCCCAGCAGCTGGTGGAGGTGGTGGCCCGCTTCCGTCTGGAGGAGGAGAAGGAGCAGGCGGCCGCCCCGAGGGCGCAGCGCGAAAGGCGCCCGCCGACCAGGAGCGCCGCGCCGCGCGAGCGGGTGGCCGTGGCGCCCCCGCGGGTGGCCCGGGCAAACGACAAGCAGGCCGCCGCCAACCTGACCCTGGACGACGAATGGAAGGAGTTCTAGCCCCGGCACCGGCCACCGCCCGGCCACACCGTCTCCAGGGGGTGCGATGAAGGGTATCGTGCGGAGCATACTGCTCCCGCTGCTAGTGACTGCCACCCTCGCCGCCCTCGCCCTGCACGCCGTCAACCACCTGGTGCTCGAGAGGGTACTCAGCCAGGAACTGGCCGAGGTGGCCGAGCTGCAAAACAAAAACCTCCGGGTCTTCTGGGAGCTCTGCGGCACCAAGGGGAGCGTCTTCCGGCTGGAGGGGGGAGCGCTTTGGTGCGGGAACTACCGGATCAACGGCAACAACGAGATCCCGGACAAGGTGCTCTCCCTGACCGGGAGCCGGGCCACCGTCTTCATGGGGGACGTCAGGGTGGCCACCAACGTCCCCCTGGCGGACGGGAGGCGGGCGCTGGGGACCGTGCTCGCCAACCCGGCCCGGCGGGCGGTGCTGGTGGAGGGGAGAAGCTACCGGGGACAGGCCTCCATCCTCGGGGTCCCCTACTACACCGCCTACGACCCGATCAGAAACGTCCGCGGCGAGGTGATCGGCGCCCTCTTCGTCGGGATGGACATCGACCACAGCCTGGCGGCCTACCGGAGGATGAGCTTCAGCATCAGGGCCATCAACGCGAGCTTCGGGGTCGGGATCGTGCTCTGCGCCTTCCTGTTGCTGGTGCAGAAACGGCGCGCGGAGGAGGTGCTCCGGGAGCGCGGGAGGCTGGAGGCCAAGGCACAGCACTCGGCGATGATGGAGGCCCTCATGGTCCATCTGAGCCACGACCTGAAGACCCCGCTCACCCCGCTGTGCGCCCTTTTGCCGCTGCTGATCCGCGAGACGGGCGACCCGAGGCTCGCCAGAATGCTGGAGATCTGCCGGGACAACGTGGACCAGATCCGGGGGATGGCCGAGAAGTCCCTCCAGATGGTGAAACTCTCCTCCCGGGAGACCGACCTCTGGCCGCTGGAGCTCGCACCGCTGGCCGAGCAGGCCATCCTCGATACGGCAGACGAGCTCTCCCGGCGGCAGGTGAGCTGCCGCAACCTGATCCCCGCCGGCATCCGCATCATGGGGTCGATGGAGCAGATCGACCTTCTCTTCACCAATCTCCTCTCCAACACCGCCCGCTACGCCGCCAGCACCGTCGAGATCGGCGCCCGGGTGGAGGGAAACCAGGTCGTGGTGGAGGTGCGCGACGACGGCACCGGCCTCGATCCCGAGCACACCGCCTTGATCTTCACCGAGTTTTTCAAGACCGACGGCGCCCGCCAGGATACCGGGAGGCAGGGATTGGGGCTGGCCATCTGCCAGCGAATACTATATAACCACGGAGGCAGGATCTGGGCCGAGAGCCCCGGTCCCGGGCTGGGGACCAGCGTTTTTTTCACCCTTAAAGGGGCACCGCCTCCATGAAGCAACTCTCCATAGACCAACTCAAGGGGCGGATCAGGCTCTTCGTCGGGCTCACGGTGGCCTCGGTGATCCTGATCACCGTCCACGGCGCCGTCACCGAACGCCGCGACGTGGTCAACAGCGCCCGCAGGCTTGCCGCCGGCTACGTCCACGCCCTCGCCGAGCACAGCGAAAGCGCCCTCTCCGAAGGGGACGGCATCCTCCGGGAGCTCCTCGGCGACCTGCGGCGCGAGGGGGGGCTCGAGCGGGTCGATGCCGCCTCCTTCCACGAAAAGATGCGCCTCGCCATGCGGGACTCCCCCCAGGTGGGAACCCTGTTCGTCACCGACCGGCAGGGGGCGATGCGGATCAACTCCGACACCTATCCGGCCAAGCCGGTGCAGGTCGGCGACCGCCCCTACTTCCGGCACTACGTCGAAACCCCGGGGCTCGGGCTCTCGATCGGGGAGCCGATCACCAGCCGGCTGGTAAACCGCCGCCGCTTCAACCTGATGCGACCGCTGAACGCGCCGGGAGACCCCTTCTCGGGACTCCTTGCCCTCGGCTTCGAGACGACCTACTTCAGCACCCATTTCGATCCCTCCAAGCTCGGCTTCCGCGGCGAGGTGCTCCTGGTGAGAGACGACGGCACCCCGCTGGTCTGGGACCCGCACCCCGCCGCCGAACAGGAACCGAAACTGAACGCCACCCCTCTCTTCACCCGCGAGCTTCCCCGCGCCCGCAGCGGGGTATTCCGCGAGCGGACGAGCTTTCTCGACGGCGTCCCCGCCATCGTCGCCTACCAGCACCTCTCCCGCTTTCCGGTGGTGGCCGTGGTGAGCCTCAACGAGGACGAGCTGCTCGCCCCCTGGTACGGCCGCACCCTCCGCCAATCCGCGCTGGCCGTCGGCCTGAGCCTCGTGCTGATCGCCCTGACCCGCATCCTCTTTCGCCACCTCGACCGCCTGAAGGTGGCCGACCAGCTGGTGGGCGGGCAGCGTTCGCAGCTCGCCATCAAGGCCGCCCAGCTCGACTGGATGCTCGACGTGATCCTCCAGGTCGACCGGGAAGGGAGGATCCTCCATTTCAACCAGGCCCTCTGCCGGCTGACCGGCTATACGCAGCAGGAGCTCTCGGGCGCACGCCTGCAGGACATCGAGCCGCCGGAGTTCGCCGAACGGGTCGCCCCCAACGTCGCCCGCCTCATGCAGGGGACCCAGGAAGAAACCTTCGAGAGCGCCTTTCTCTCCCGCAGCGGCGCCCTGATCCCGGTCGAGGTCCACACCCGGATGATCGAGAGCGACGGCCAGCCGCTCCTTCTCAGCGTGGTCCGGGACATCACCCACCGCAAACGGGGAGAGGAGCGGGAAAGGAACCGGCTGAGGGTCCTCGAGCGGATCGCCGGCGACGCCCCGCTGGAGGAGCTGCTGACCGCCGTCGCAACCTTCGTCGAGGAAGAGAGCCCCGGGGCGC
This sequence comes from Geomonas sp. Red32, assembly GCF_023652955.1. Taxonomy (GTDB): domain Bacteria; phylum Desulfobacterota; class Desulfuromonadia; order Geobacterales; family Geobacteraceae; genus Geomonas. Next base: position 251,183 of record NZ_JAKLOY010000005.1, read on the forward strand.
TCTGTTCGCTCCTTTTGGCCGACCCCACCGGAACCACGCTCCGCCACGGCGCGGCCCCGACCCTGCCGGACGACTACAACCGGGCGGTGGACGGGCTCCGGATCGGCTCCGGCAAGGGGTCCTGCGGGAGCGCCGCCTTCCTGCGCCAGCGCGTCGTGGTGGAGGATATCGAGCCGCACCCCTGGTGGAAGGGATTCGAACCCGCCCGCACCGCCGGCCTCAGGGCCTGCTGGTCGGAACCGATCCTCTCCCCCCATCGCGAGCTTCTGGGCACCATCGCCATCTACCACCGGACCCCCGCCGCACCGGGACCGGAGGACCTCCTGCTGCTCGAGTCGGCGGCCCACCTGGCGGGCATCGCCATCTCCCGCGTCCGCAGCGAGGAGAGCCGCCGCTCCCTGGAGGAGCAGCTCCGCCACAGCCAGAAGATCGAGGCGCTCGGGAGGCTGGCCGCCGAGGTGGCCCACGACTTCAACAACCTGTTGACCCCCATCATGGTCTACGCCGACCTCCTGAGACGGGGCCTGCCGCCGGAAGCGCCCCAGATGAAGATGGTAGAGGCGATGGCGGAGACCGCCCAGAAGGCGAGCGAGCTGACCCAGAAACTCCTCTCCTTCGGCCGCAAGCAGCTCCCGGACATGGCCCCGGTGGACCTCAACGAAGTGGTCCGCGCCTTCGGCGGCATCATGCGCACCACGGTCCGGGCCAGTATCGGCGTCGAATACCTCCTCTCCCCCACCCCCGCGGGGGTGCTGGCCGACCGGGGAGAGCTGGAGCAGGCGCTTTTGAACCTGGTGGTTAACGCCCAGGACGCCATCGCGGAGCGCGGGACCATCGCGGTGGAAACCGGGCACCTAGTGCTGGACGACGAGTTCCTCGGGCGCCATCCCGGGCTCGACCCGGGGGCCTACGTGCTCCTGGCGGTCACCGACGACGGCTGCGGCATGGACGAGACGACCCTCCACCGCGTCTTCGAGCCGTTCTTCACCACCAAGGAGGCGGGGCGCGGGACCGGGCTGGGGCTGCCGGCCGTGTACGCCATCGTCAAGCACCACGGGGGGTGCCTGGAGATCAGGACCCGCCCGGGGGAAGGGACCCGGGTGGAGATCTACCTCCCGTCCCGCAGCGGCCTGCTGGCGGCGGCGATGCAGCCGGCACCGCCGGCCGAGGAGCCGGCCCAGGTCGAGGAAGGGGGGACGGTGCTCCTGGTAGAGGATAACGCCATCATCAGGGAGACCGTCGCCGAACTGCTGCACTCTTTCGGGTACCAGGTGCTGAGCGCGGCGCTCCCGGCCGAGGCGCTGGAGATAGCGGCGGGCGTCGAGATAGACCTTTTGGCCACCGACGTGGTGATGCCCCAGATGAGCGGGCCGGAGCTGTACGAGCGGCTGCTGGAAGGGCACCCCTCGCTGCCGGTGCTCTACGTCTCCGGCTACAGCATCAACCCGGTGGCGGGCGATACACCGGCCGGGGCAGACTTTTTGGCCAAGCCGTTCACCGTCGAGCAGTTCCTAGACCGGGTGCGTCGGATCATGGCCGGTAAGGGAGGCCGAAGCGGGGCCGCATCCGGTGAGCGGTCATGACCGCCCCGGGACCGCTGCTGGTGCTCGCCGATACCCCGGACACCGCCGGGGACTTCCGTGAGGTCCTCGGGCTCAGCGGCGAGCCGCAGGGCTCCCTCGATGGGTGGCGGGTCGAGTGGGCCGTCGGCTGCGAGCAGGCGATCGGCCTGGTGACCCGCGGGATCGAGCGGCAAAGCCCCTACCCGGTGGCCTTGGTCGATCTCTCTCCGGCGCTGGGGGAAAGCGGCATCGAGACCGTGGCGCGCCTCTGGGAGGCAGACCCCCGGCTGCAGGTGGTTTTCTGCGGCGTCGAAGCCTCCCAGGCGGCGGAGCAGTTCCGGGGCGAGCCGCGGCTTCTGCTGCTGAAAAAGCCGCTCTCCCCGCTGGAGATCGTTCAGGCGGTGGGGATCCTGGCCGCCAAGTGGGAGCTGGAGCGCCGCAGCGAACGGATGGGGGATCTCGAGGCACTGGCCCGGCGGCGAGGGGACGAGATCGACTCCCTCTCCGCGGATCTGGAACGGGCCCGGCGGGAGACCGATGCCGCGATGCAGGCCTTGGGAGAGAAAGTGGGCGCCATCCTCGGCTCGAACGGTACGGCGGGCGAGGCAGATACGCTCCCCGGGATCTCCATCGCGCTCGGGCTCGAGTACTGCGGCGACGACCGGGAGCTCCTCCGCTCGCTGATGGAGAAGTTTCTTAAGCGGCGGGAGGCGGCCACCGAGATCGCCGCGGCCCTGGCCAGGGGCGGCCGCGAGGAGGCCCAGCGGGGGGCGCACACGCTGATCTCGCCGGCGGCCACCATCGGCGCCGACCTCCTGGCCCGGGCGGCCCGGGCGATGGAGGAAGGGATCAGGGACCGCGACGGGGAGCGGCTCCCCCCTCTCCTGGAGCGGCTGGGGCGGGAGCTCAACCGGGTGATGGGTTCGATCGACCGCTACCTCGCCCAGCAGCCCAACCAGGCGGGGCCCGGGGGGCCCGACCGGGCGAAGGTCAAGGGCCTTTTGGAGCAGATGACCTCCCTCTTTGAGAGCGACCTGGGAGCCGCTCTCTCTGTCAAGGACGAACTCCGGCGCGAACTGCGGGGCACCCACCTCTTCGAGCAGTTCTCCCGGCTGGAACATTTGGTGGATTCCTTCGATTTCGACGGGGCGGCCAAGGCCCGGGAACGGTTGGAAGAGATGCTGGAATCGGCACCGGCAGTGCCCGAGGAGAAGCCATGAACGAAACGGTCGGCGCGGCAGCCCGCAAGAAGCTCTTGATCATCGACGACACGCCCGAAAACATCCAACTGCTGATGGCCATCCTGGGACGGGATTACCAGATCGTCGCCGCGCGGGAGGGGGAGCGGGCCCTGGCGCTGGCTGCCAGCGATCCCCAGCCGGACCTGATCCTGCTCGACATCCGCATGCCGGGGATGGACGGGTTCGAAGTCTGCGAGGAGCTCAAGAGCGACCCCAAGACCCGCGACATCCCGGTGATTTTCGTCACCACCATGAACGCCGACGAGGACGTGCGCCGCGGACTGGAGCTGGGAGCGGTGGATTACATAACGAAGCCCTACAGCCCGACCCTGGTGAAGGCCCGCATACATGCGCATCTGTCGCTTGAGAGGGGCCGCGCCGGGGAAGGGAGCGGGGAGTGAACAGCATGAAAGTACGGAGGGAAGGGTGAGATGGCCAAGCAAGTGATGATCGTCGACGACAACCGGTACGTCCGCGATTCTGTGGAAATCATCTGCCAGGGGGAGAATCTGGGGGTGGTCACCGCCACCTCGGGGGCGGAGTGCCTGCAAGAGCTGGAGGCGGGGTTTCGGGGCGTGATCCTGATGGACGTCATGATGCCGGAGATGGACGGCTGGGACACCATCCGGGCCATGATCGAGAGGAAACTCTACCCGGGCAACGTGATCGTCATGCTGACCGGGATGGGAGAGCCGGACACCAAGATGGACGGGGTTCAGGAATACGTCACCGACTACATGACCAAGCCGTTCAACCCGGAGGAGCTGGTCGAATCGCTGCGCTACTACCTGGCCCTGGTGGACGAGCTCCAGTAGATGCCCTGCCGAAACCTCGTTGTCATAGGGGTCTCCACCGGAGGTCCGCTCACCCTGCGTGAGATCTTTCTCCGGCTCACCCCACTGAATGCCGCAATCCTGGTGGTGCTCCACATCGCCCCGCCGATGGATGCCCGGATCGCCAAAGGGCTCGACGCGGTCTCCGCGATGCCGGTGGCGCTGGCCCAGCACGGGGAGTACCTCGCGTCCGGCCAGGTCTACCTGGCCCCGGGCGGGTTCCATCTCAGGCTGGACCCGCAGTACCGGGTCGAACTGGTCCGCGGCGAGCGGGTCAACTACGTGCAGCCCTCGGTCGACGTCACCATGTCCTCACTGCACCGTCAGCTGCACGGGATCCTCGTGGGGGCGGTGCTGACCGGGATGGGAAAGGACGGCGCGGAGGGGATCCGCCACGTGAAGCGGGTGGGCGGCATCACCATCGCCCAGGACCAGAAAACCTCCACCATCTACGGCATGCCCAAGGCCGCCGCCCAGACCGGCGCGGTCGACTTCGTCCTCTCCCCTGCACAGATCGCCGACAAGCTCACCCAACTGATCCCACCCCTCGCCTGATCGCTTGATCTGTCCGACCTGTCCGACCTGTCCGACCTGTCCGACCTGTCCGACCTGTCCGACCTGTCCGACCTGTCCGACCTGCCTAGCCTGCCTAGCCTGCCTGACCTCTCCCCCCTCTCTGGCCTAACCTCCCGGCAGCAGCTGCGCCGGTGTTGCTCCGCCACCGCGCGCCAGGAGAAACTCCGCGAAAGCCCTGTTGGCCCGGGAGAGGTAGCTCTGTCTTTTCCACGCGATCAGCAGGTCCAGGTAGAGCGGTGGGTCGAAGGAGACAGCCACCAGCTCGCTGTCGTCGGCCACCACCATCCTCAAGAGGATGGAGATACCGGTGCCGTTTCTCACCAGCGCCCTCACCAGCGAGAAGAGGTTGGTCTCGAAGACGATCTCCGGCTGGGCCTCGCTGTCCTTGAGCGCCTCCAGAAAGAACTCCCGGATGAAGTACCCCTCCTTGTAGAAGATCAGCGGCTCGCTGATGAAGTCGGCCAGTGTCACGCTTTGGGCGGTGGCGAAGCGGTGACCGGGGGGGACGCAGACCACCACCTCCTCCCTCAGGAAATGGCGGGTCTCCAGGGTCTCCGGAAAGCTCTCCCCGGCCACCACCCCCATGTCCAGCTCCCCCTGGGCGATCATCCGCTGGATGCGGGCCGCCCCCTCCCCGTGCACGGCCAGCTTCAGCTTGGGAAAGGCCCGGTGGAAGTCCCTGATGATGTCGGGGAAGAAGTAGGCGGAGATCATGGGGGGGATGCCGATGCGGACTTCCCCCTTGGAAAGCCCCTTGAGCTCGGCCATCTCCAGCTCGGCCGCCTTCAGGTCGTCGAGCACCCGGCGGGCGTGGAGGAGGAAGATCTCCCCTTCCGCGGTGAGGGAGACCTTGCGGTCCTGGCGGTTGAAGAGGGTGAGCTCCAGCTCCTCCTCGAGCTTCTTGATCGACATGCTGAGGGCCGGCTGGGCAATCCTCAGCCCCTCGGCTGCGCGGGTGAAGCTGGCGGTGGTGGCCACTTCCACGAAGTACCTGAGCTGCCTGGCGTCCATTCCTGCTCCTTGCGATCGGACCGATCAGTCGGATCTGGCGGACCGGCCCGATCAATAAAGTTGATGGAGAAGATAAGGATTATATAGTTTTCTTATCGGCAGGCAACCGCTATTATCAGTTCCAAGCCTGGGAGGGGCGGACGATGGGATCGATTACCAGGGGAAGCGACAGTTACCGCAGGATCAACCTGGCCTTTTTCGTGGCCGGGTTCGTGATCTTCATAACGCTCTACGACATGCAGCCGCTTTTACCGATCTTCACCCGGGAGTTCGGGCTGCACGCCGCCACCGGGAGCCTCCCCCTTTCCGCGGCCACCTGCTCGCTCGCCATCGCCATGCTCTTCGCCGGGAGCCTCTCCGAGAGCCTGGGAAGAAAACGGATCATGGTCGCCTCCCTCTTCGCCACCGCCACCCTCGCCCTCTTCACCTCGTTCACCCACAGCTTCGCACTGCTGGTCGCCTTGAGGCTTTTGCAGGGGGTGGCCCTGGCCGGGCTTCCGGCGGTGGCGATGGCCTATCTCAGCGAGGAGATGGCCCCTAGCGCGCTCACCTCGGCCATGGGCCTCTACATCGCCGGCAACGCCATCGGCGGGATGACCGGCCGCATCTTCACCGCCACCGTCGCCGAACAGTGGTCCTGGCGCCTCGCCCTCACCATTATCGGCGTTGCCACCCTCCTCCTCTCCGCCGCCTTCGCCCGGCTCCTCCCCCCTTCGAGTGACTTCCGCCCCCGCCCCTTCGAGGTCGGCTACCTCTTCACCTCGCTCTTCCGGCAGCTTCGGGATCCCGGCCTCCTCTGCCTATATGGGATCTCCTTCCTGGTGATGGGGAGCTTCGTGACCCTCTACAACTACATCACCTTCCGGCTCCTGGCTCCCCCCTACTCCCTCGGGCACGGCCGGGTCAGCTGGATCTTCCTCGTCTACCTCGCCGGCTCCTTCAGCTCCTCGCTGGTGGGGCGGCTGGTGGAGCGCTTCGGCCGCAGCCGGATGCTCGCCTGCTGCCTGGCGGCCATGGCGGCCGGGGGAGCGGTCACCCTGGCCCAGCCGGTGGCGGTCGTCGTCACCGGTATCGGGATCTTCACCTGCGGGTTCTTCGGCGCCCACACCATCGCCTCCAGCTGGGTGGGGGCGAGGGCCAAGAGCGCCCGGGCCCAGGCGGCTTCCCTCTACCTCTTCAGCTACTATCTCGGGTCGAGCGTCTCGGGTACGGCGGGAGGGTTTCTCTGGAGCAGCAGGGGATGGGAAGGGGTCATCGTGCTCATCCTGGCGCTTTTGGCCTGCGCGGCGCTCTTAGCGAGGCGGCTCACGGTGCTCGCGGCGCCGGCCGGCGAGGAAGTACCGGCCGCGGCACCCACCGCGGTGGAAGGATAATCTAATCCAATCACGCTTAAGTTTACGGGGGTGGGGTCGATATATCTGGTGTAGGCAGCAAAGGAGCAAAGCCATGCCAGATCTTATATATCTCGCAAACGGGATCTCGATACCGGTCGAGATGCTCTCCACCTGGGAGCGCCTGGCCGAGTTCGCCACCATCCACGGAAGGGTCTTCGAAGCCGACCTCATGCAGCTGGGCGTCAACCTGCGCCCGATCTTCAGGTTGAACTCCTCCATCGGGGGAGAGCAGGCCATCGCCTTCGGTACCGCCACCTCCTCCACCCTGCAGTTCGTGCTCCGCCCGGACATCTACCGGGCCATGATCGGCACCACCAGCAACTGATCCCTCCCCATCAAACCCGCCCGTCGTTCATGGTTGCCCGGTAGCGCTGGGCGACGAACTGGATGTGGTCCCTCAGCACGTAGAACTGCTCGGCGAAGGCCAGCGGCACCTTCATCCTGTTCACCTGCACCTCGATCTCGTCGAGTTTACTCAAAAGCTGGATCCGCTCCTCCGGGGTGGGGTTGTCGAGGATGGTCCTCTCCAGGGCGATCAGGGCACCGTACCAGCGGTAGATGCGCGACCTGATCCGCCAGTTGTAGATGGCCGGGAGGAGCTTGAAGCCGGGGATCAACAAGACCACCACCGGGACGACGACCACCGCCAGCCGGTCCATCAGGCTCGCCAGCCAGAAGGGGAGCCACTTATAGAAGAACCCTTTGCCCGAACTGTAGTAGCGCTTGGCGTCGGAGCTGACCGGGAACTCGTGCTCCAGGGGGGCCGGGAATTCTCCCGCCTTCTGGAAGAGGGTGGAGCGGCCGTGGATCTCGCGGGCGGCCTCGATCAAGAGGTCGGAAAGCGCCGGGTGGAGCCTCTTTCTCGCCACCAGCTCGACGGTCGGGCCGACCAGCTGCACGTCCCGCTCCGGGATATTCTTCCCGAAATCGATCCCCCCCATCGGAAGCGTCATCTTCATCAGGTAGGGCATTTTTCTCGAGTAGGCATCGGCCTGGCTCACATCGAAGAGCCGCACCCCGGGCGCGCGGAGCAGCTTGCGCAAGACCGGCGGAGTGGCCGAGTCCCCCATCAGGAAGATGGCATCGGCCTGGCCGGAGAGAAGCGCGTCCGAGGCATCGCTTCCGGCGAGGGGAACCAGCTGGGTCGTGCCGCCGGGCTCGATGCCGTTGGCCTTCAAGAGGGTCATCGCCAGGGTGTTGGTCCCGCTCCCGTCCGGGCCGACCGCCACCCGCTTCCCTTCGAACTGGGAGAGGATGGAGAGGGGCTTGTCCCCGCGGTAGAAGAGGAGCAGCGGCTGGTGAAAGATGCTCCCGAGCGAGACCAGGTTGCCGATATCGGTGCCGTTCGCCACCCCCCCTTGCACGAAGCCGATATCGACCTTGGAATTGGGATCGGTCAGCCGCCGGAGGTTCTCCAGCGAGCCCGCCGACGGGAGGATCTTCAACTTGATGCCGTTTCTGGCCAGGATCTTCCGGTACTTCTCCGCGTTAAGCATATAGATGCTCCCCGGAGCCCCGGCAGTCATGGTGATGGTGTCCGGCGGCGCGGGGCGGACGTACCAGTAGGCGAGCAGGATGACCAGCACCGTCAAAAGCACCATGGGAAGGGCGGAGACCAGCAGGTCGCGCACCGAGACCCCTACGAAACGAGCGAGCGGCCTTACCTGGAAGAGGTTGCCGCCGGATTTTTCCTGTTTGGTCATGTCAGCCCTTTCCTTTTGAAACTCCGGAGTAATCTACCCTCACCCGGCTCCAGCCACCCTCTCCACCTTAGGGGGATAGGGTATCAACGTTAGCCTCGCGCCGCCCTCTCCCTAAAAAAGGAGGGGTATCGATGATGGCCGCCCAATTGTACGCAATCACGGAAGAATTTCCAGTCCGATCTGCTTGGGCAGCCAAATCCCTTCCCAGCCTCCCCCAACCGGCATCCTCCACCCGCTAAAAGACCAAAGAGACCCGAAATTGTACTTACTGCGATTTTATGACTTTAGTCAAGGTCGCCAAAGCCAACCGGGGGTAAGGTCGCATCATCGAAACGCGGTACGGAGCACCAATTACCTGAGTCTCCGCCACGGTAACCGGCAAGGAAGCCGATAAAAAAACAGATGGCGCTCCAGGCGGAGCCCCGGGAGAAATCAATGATCGACAAAGTCAAAAGCTTCTTCGGATTTAACAACTCAACCAACAACGCAGCAATCAAGGAGGAGAAGATGGACATGTTTTGCTTTCAGTGCGAGCAGGCCGCCAACGGCGGGTGCTCCAAGGTAGGTGTGTGCGGTAAGCAGCCGGAAGTGGCAGCCCTCCAGGATCTCCTGGTCTACGCCATGAAAGGGATCGCCTTCTGGGCCGACAAGGCCCGCCAGAAAGGCGCCAAGGACGCCGAGATCGACCGCTTCATGCTGGACGGTCTCTTCACCACCGTCACCAACGTCGACTTCGACGCCGAAGAGATCGCCAAACTGGTCCGCGACGCCGCCCACCAGCGTAACCGCGCCCAGGCCCTCTTCGAGAAGGTCAACGGCGCTCCCTACACCGGTCAGGTCCCCGAAGCCGCCCAGCCGTTCGCAGCCGGCACCACCGCCGAACTGGTCGCCCTCGGCGCCCGCCACGGCGTGAAGGATTCCTCCATCGACCCGGACGTGAAATCGGTCCAGGAGATCATCATCTACGGCATCAAGGGCTACGCCGCCTACGCCCACCACGCCCTGGTGCTCGGCCAGGAGAACGACGAAATCTACGCCTACACCCACAAGGCGCTGGCCGCCACCCTCGACAAGAGCCTCGGCCTGATGGACTTCGTCGGCCTCGCCATGGAGTGCGGCAAGACCAACCTGACCACCATGGCGCTCTTGGATAAAGCCAACACCGACGCCTTCGGCCACCCGGTCCCGACCCCGGTCCAGCTCGGCACCAAGGCAGGCAAGGCGATCCTGGTCTCCGGCCATGACCTCCGCATGCTCGAGGAGCTCCTCAAGCAGACCGAAGGCAAAGGGATCAACATCTACACCCACGGCGAGATGCTCCCGGCCCACGGCTACCCCGGCCTCAAGAAGTACAGCCACCTGGCCGGCAACTTCGGCGGCGCATGGCAGGATCAGGCGAAGGAATTCGTCAACTTCCCCGGCGCCATCATCTTCAACACCAACTGCATCCAGCGCCCGGCCGAAAACTACAAAGACCGTCTCTTCACCTGGGGCCTCGTGCAGTGGCCGGACGTCAAGAACATCAACGGCATGGACTTCACCCCGGTCATCGAGAAGGCCCTCGCCCTCCCCGGCTTCGAAGAGGCTCCGGGCAAAGAGATCCTCACCGGCTTCGGCCACAACGCCGTGATGGGCGTGGCAGGCCAGGTCATCGACGGCGTCAAGTCCGGCGCCATCCGCCACTTCTTCCTGATCGGCGGCTGCGACGGCGCGAAGAGCGGCCGTAACTACTACACCGAGTTCGCCGAGAATGTGCCGAACGACTGCGTGATCCTGACCCTGGCCTGCGGCAAGTTCCGCTTCAACAAGCTCGACTTCGGCGACATCGGCGGCATTCCGCGCCTGCTCGACATCGGGCAGTGCAACGACGCCTACTCCGCGATCCAGATCGCCGTGGCCCTGGCCGGCGCCTTCAACTGCGGCGTCAACGACCTCCCGCTCTCCTTCATCCTCTCCTGGTACGAGCAGAAGGCGGTGGCGATCCTCTTGACCCTGCTCCACCTCGGCGTGAAGAACATCAAGCTGGGACCGACCCTGCCGGCCTTCATCACCCCGAACGTGCTGAACTTCCTGGTCGAGAACTTCAACATCGGTCCGATCGGCACCGCCGAAGGCGACCTCAAGCAGATCCTCGGCTAAACCGGTTCCCGTAAGGGACCAACGCACAAAAAGGAAACCGCGGTCCCATTCATCAGGGGCCGCGGTTTTCTTTTTTACCCTACGAGATCCCCGGCGTCACCGTCCGAGGCGCTCTTGCACAGGCCCCGTTACACGCCGCCGACTGGGCATTTCCACATAATCCTTTACACGCCCAGCAGGACTGTTGCAGGTGTTGTCGGTCGCAGGTGACTAGTTGCCGGCTGCAGGTGACTAGTTGTGTGCCACTCGCGGTAAGTTGTGGCGTCAGCGACTCAACGAACTGACCAGCGTCCCCCTCCCCTACCCTGGCTCAACCTAACGGCTACGCTTCCGGCATCTCGATAAGAACCTGGTCGTCGGCCACCACGCGGGCCACTACCTTCCGCGCTTCGAAGGTGCAGGTTGCCTCTTCGATTTTCAACCCGAGATTCTCCAGCCCCAGATTCAGTTCCGCCACGACCGGTTTCAGATAGTCCCTGAGGTCCTGGTCCCTTTCAGGCGGCGACAGCCAGACCATCCGGGCAGCGCTTTCAACCAGCTGCCGCCTCACTGCTAACGGCAACTGGTCCTGGTAACTGATGAAATGTTCATAGAGCCGCTGCCACCCGGCAAGTTCCATGACGTAGCCCAAGGCGAGCGTTAGCCGGCAGACCCCCACCCCGTTTTCACCATCGGGGAAAAATGCTTCTACCCGGAAGGGGCGGTCGAAAAGGGCCCAACTCGGCAACTCCACGATTTTCTGCCCCCGCGAAACGAAATCAAACCGGTCCCGCGCCGTCTTCTCGGGGATGAAAAAAACCACCTTGTCGTCGCGCACCACCACCGAATTGGCCGGTATTCTGACCCGAATCAGTCCGTAGTATAAAACGAGCACCATCAGGACCAGGAAAATGACCGCGGCCGTCCATTGATCGTGGGCAAGGGTATAGACCACTCCGACCAGCAGCGGTAACAGCAGCATGTAAAAAATCATCCGTCCGAAGAACCAGATCAGTTTCTGAATGAACATCGAAGGACCTCCTTGTACTGAACCTGGCCCCTTCTCACCTGCGCTGAAACAAGTCTATTCAACCTTGTTCAGTTTCTCAAGCCCCCTGTCACCGGTTTGGCCGGGTCCTGCCTCCTTGGAAAATCCTCGGGCCTCACAGGGTATCAACTTCTCAACACCCGGTCCCACTCGGCCTCCGTGTCCCTAAGTTGTCAATATATCACGGCCTGTCCCCATCGCCTCCCTATGGTGACACGTCTGGGTTCCGTCCTTACCTCTCTAGTTCAAAAACAGACCCACCGCAAAAACTATTATACAAAGCACTAACATTAATCCCCAATCACGTCCTTGTAACTTGAATATCGCCACGGGGGTTAACATGTACTTGTATGACAGCCCCTGTCGCTTGAGAGAAAGTGCCAGAATTAGGTTCGCTCCACTCAGCCATAATGCAGCAGGAACAAAAAAATCGTTGCCCATCTCTTTTTTCCTCATCCAACAATATGTTGATCGGTATCAGGTGTAGGTGATTTGTCACCTCGTATTGGTGACTCTGTCGCTTGGGGAGGCGCTCGGTGAAGCAGGGCTCCCTCAAATTGGGGGGAAATGTATAGAGTTTCTTCACGGTTGTCAAAGGGGATGTTGGGGGCTGGTGGGAGTGCAGGGAGGGCGATGGGAGTTTTTGCAAGACGTACCCGGTCGGCTATACTTGCTGCGGATTCGCCAGAAAGGCGAATACTTTGAGCGCGGGAGGGGGCAGTGGGAGAACCGGAGCCGAATCTTCTCGTGCAAGCCCCCCTACCATCGGAGAAGGGTTCCCCCGAGTCCGCCCCTTCCAACCTTCCTCAGCGCCGAGAACGGATGGCCTTCCTGGCCGCCGTGATCTTTTTCACCGCATTCTCCCTCTGGCCGATCTGGACCATCCGCTTTCTTCCGATGCAGGACTACCCGCAGCATCTGTTTCTCTCGCACCTCGCCGCCACCTATCACGATCCCGCCTTCAATTGGCCGGCCAATTACACCGTCGATTTCGGTTTCCGCCCCTACCACCTCTGGTACCTCGCGATGGCGGTCCTCACCCTGGCCGTGAAGGCCGAGGTAGCGGGAAAAATCCTCGTTTCGCTCTACATCCTGCTGGTGTCCCGGCTGGCACTCAAGCTACGCCAACTCTCCCCCGGCACCGGAGAGCCGTGGGGCGCCCTCCTCCTCTTTCCGTTTGCCTTCAACCAGATGTATTACCTGGGGTTCCCCAACTTCATCCTCACCCTGCCGCTCGTGTTCCTGGCGCTCCTGGACCTCGATTCCTTCTCCCTCTCGGACGGACGGCTCATACGTCACGGGGCATTATGCCTGGTCATTTTCCTGGCCCATCCTTACGCGGCCCTGGTCTACATGGTACTCGCCACGGTCTGGGTGTGCCCCTTCCCCCCTCTTCGCCGGGATAACGTCGCAAGGCTTCTTCCCGCCCTTGTCATGGCGATCGTCTTCGCGGCGTGGTACCTGACCTCCAATGAGGCGAGCTCGGCCCCCACGAAGGTGCCGTGGGGAATCTCCTGGTGGCCCCTACGGAGGACGGTGGCCTTCTACCTGCTCCCGTTTACCGGGATGCGCATCTCGCACGGCTGCGACTGGATGACCATCGCGGTCTGGAGCGTTCTGGCGGTTACCCTTGGCAGGCTCCTGTGGCTTAGCAGGGTGGGCACTCCGCGCCGGCTCCTGGCCGTCTATATCGCCACCACGGCGGGCTTCCTGGTCCTCCCTTTCTACGCCGGATTCTACACCTACTTCAACCTCCGCCTGGCCCCCTTCTCTTACTTCGCGATGGTCCTCGCGATGACATCCGTACCGGTTCCTCCCCGATCGCGGGTAGGGCTGATCGGCGCCGTTGCCCTGCTTCTCTTTTCCTCCAGCGAGATCCACCGGGCGGTCGCGGCCGAGACGGAGAGCATCCTCCCGGTGCTGTCGGCGATGAAGAAGAACGCTGCCGTTTTGCCGCTCATCGCCGACGGGAGCTCTCGACGGCTCGACGCCACCTTCTTCTCCCAGGCGCATGACCATGACACCGACTACTATCACCTCCTGGTGGGAGGCGGCGTCTCCCCCACCCTCTTTCCCAACGCCATGATGCCGGTGCAGTTGCGTGACGGTTCCTCCCTCCCCCTTCCCGATCCCGTCGCGACCTTTTCCTGGGAGAGACACGGCGCCTGCTACGACTACCTGCTGGCCCGCAACCCGATGCCCGGCCTCCGGGCGATCCTTGCCGAACATTGCACGCTCAAAGCGGTGTCGGGTCCTTGGGAGCTCTACAAAACAAAGGGCCGCATCCCGTAAGAGATGCGGCCCTTTTCGTTGCGGCGGTAGGCAGAGGCTAGAACATGAACCTCGTGATGGTGTAGGCGACCACGGTGGAAACCCCGACCCCGATGAAGCCGGGAATCATGAAGCTGTGGTTCAACAGGTACTTCCCGATCCTGGTGGTGCCGGTCCGGTCCATGTTGATGGCGGCCAGGTCGCTCGGGTAGAAGGCGAAGAAGAAGTAGGCGTAGCTGCACGGCATGAGCCCTAAGAGCAGCGGAGCGGGAAGCCCCAGTGCCAGGCCGAAGGGGAGCATGATGATCAGGGTGGCCGCCTGGCTCTTCACGAAGGCGGAGACGCAGAACATGGCGATCCCGAAGGTCCAGGGGGCGATCTTCACCATCATGCCGATCTTGTCGACGAGGAAGCTCTTGTTGGCGGTCACGAAGGTATCGGACATCCAGGCGATACCGAAGATGGAGACGACGGCTATCATGCCGGCGGTGAAGACGCTGGAGTGGGCGATGTCTTTGGCCTTAACACCCGAGAAGAACATGATGAAGGCGCCGAAGCCGAGCATGATGAACTGGACCACGGTGGTCATCGGGACCGGCTTGCCGGCTGCCAGCGGGAGAAGCTCGGGGTACACCGCGAAGCCGATGATGCTCAGCACGCCGGCGAAGAAGAGGAGCACGGAAACCTTGGCGGTGGTGGTGACTTTCTTGTCCAGGGTGGTGACCGAGCCGTTCAGGGCGGCGGCGAATTCGGGGTCCTTCAGCCTTTCCAGGAACTCGGGATCCTCGTACAGTTCTTTGCCGCGGTTGAAGCTCCATGCTGCGGCAGCCAGCACGCCGATCACGCCCGCCGGCAGGGTAACCATGAGGATGTTGAAGAGGGTGATGGGATGGCCGGTCTTAATGGTGAAGGCCAGGAAGGTGGTGACCGCGGCTGCCACCGGGCTCGCCGTGATCCCCATCTGGGAGGCGACCGAGGAGATCGCCATCGGACGCTCCGGACGGATCTTGGTCTTCAGCGCCACGTCGGCGATGACCGGAAGGAGCGCGTACACCGCATGGCCGGTACCGACGCAGACGGTCAGGAAGAAGGTGGAGAGCGGCGCCAGGATCGTCACGTACTTCGGATGCGCCCGCAGCATCTTTTCGGTCAGCTGCACCAGGTACTCGAGCCCCCCCGCCACTTGCAGGGTCGCCGAGGCGGTCACCACCGCCAGGATGATCAGCATGACCGCGATCGGGGGCTCGGATGGAGCCACCCTGAAAAAGAGCACCAGGACCGAGACGCCCAAGCCGCCGATCAGACCAAGGGCCACGCCCCCTTTGCGCACGCCGAGTAGGATCGCTCCCAGCACCAGCACGAATTGGATCCAGAACATTGCCATTGTCTTCACCTCTCGTTTTAGGCCAGGTCCGTCACCGTCCGGGCCGATTTGGCTCACCGCCACACCCTCATGAGAGCATCAACGGTGCCAAAACCAAGGAAAGAAGCTAAGACGCGGTTATGACGTGGAAAAGAGGAAGAAGCGGCAACAGGCCGGGCGGGGAAGTGGAATAACGAGAGGTTATAGCCGGGCGGGGGCGGAGAAGGTTAACAGGAGCTAAGTGGCGGCAGCAAGCGGAGTTACCGGCGGAGATAACCTGCGGCTATGTTATAACCGCAGGTTATCCCGGTTGGGAACGCATCATCTTGAGCCGCTTGTTGAGGGCAGGCTGGGAGATACCGAGCAGGCGGGCGGCCAGGGTCTGGTTGCCGTTCGCGCGCGCCATCGCCTCCATGACGAGGAAGCAGGCGGCGTCGGCGAAGGTGGGGAGATCGGCGAAGCCTGCAAACGGGTTATCCCGTGGAGCCGGTGCCGGGGCGGGGAGCGACTCGCGGGCCCCTTCCACCGCCTGCACGAAGGCCTCCATGGAGAGCATCCGGTCCCGGTGCAGGCTGACCGCATCGTAGACCATGGCGCGGAGCTCGCGGACGTTGCCGGGAAAGCTGTAGGTGGCAAGGAACTGGGCGAGCCCCTTGGGGGGAGTCGGCTTCTTCTTCCCGAGCGCCTCGGCGGCCTCGGCCAGGAAGTGGTCCAAAAGGAGCGGGATGTCCCCCTTGCGCTCCCTGAGCGGTGGGACCTTGACCTGGTGGGTGCGCAGGCGGAAGTAGAGGTCGCGCCGGAAGGTACCGGCCCCCTCCTTGGCGGCGATGTTCTGGTGGGTGGCCACGATCACCCGCGCCTTGATCCGCTTGGGCTGATCGCTTCCCAGCGGGAAGTATTCCCCCTCCTGCAAGAGCCGCAGAAGCTTGACCTGGGAGGGGATGCTCAGGTCGCCGATCTCGTCCAGGAAGAGGGTGCCGTCGGCCGCCTCCTCGACCATCCCCTTGCGGGGAGCCTCGGCGCCGGTGAAGGCGCCGCGCAGGTGGCCGAAGAGGGTATCGGCGAAGACCGAGTCGTCGAGGCCGGCCACGTTGACGGTGACCAGTTTGCCACGGCAGCCGGAAAGCCGGTGGGCGGCCCGGGCCAAAAGCTCCTTCCCCACCCCGCTCTCACCGGTGATCAGAAGCGGCTGGGGGCTTTTGGCCACCGCCTCCAGGTAGGCGAAGATCCCGAGCATGCCGCGGTCGGCGGTGACGATGTCGGCGAAGACCTCGGGGTGGCGAAGCTCCCCGGAGACCAGGCGGTTCGACATCTCCCGGTAATCCCGCTGCATCTCCAGCACGCGGACCGCCCTCAGCACGCCCCCCACGATCCGGTCCTCTTCGTCGGTCTTGATGAAGTAGTCGAAGGCGCCGAGCTTCATGCAGCGGACCGCGGTCTCCAGCTGGTTCAACCCGCTCACCACGATGGTCGTGATCTCCGGATGGCGCTCGGCGATCGCCTTCAGGAGCTCCTCGCCCGAGAGGTGCGGCATGGTGAGGTCGAGGAGCACCATGCCGATCCCTCCGCCGTCCAGCATCTCCATCACCCGGCGGGAATCGTCGCAGGTGACCAGGTTGGTGAGCCCGGCCACGCTTTTCAGGGTGAGCGAGAGGGAGCGGAGCCAGGTCGGCTCGTCGTCGACCAGGAGGATGCGGAAATTGGGATAGAGGGTAGTTTCGCCGGTCATGCCGATGCCTCCTTGGCGGCGGGGAAGGTCAGGGTGACGCAGGTACCTTCTCCCGGGGTCGATGCGAAGCTCATGCTCCCGCCGTGCTCCTTGACGATCCCGGCGGAGACCGAGAGACCGAGGCCGGTCCCGCCGGAGTCCCGCTTGGTGGTGAAGAAGGGATCGGTCAGCCGGGAGAGATTCTCGGGGGCGATGCCGCTTCCCTGGTCCTCGACCCGCAAATCGATCCGCTCGCCATCGGAGGAGACCCCGGTGCTGACCGTGATCCCCCGCTGGGGGGCGGGGAGGGCCTGGCAGGCGTTGAGGATGAGGTTGACCACCACCTGCTCGATCCTTTGCGCGTTCCCCACCATGGAGGGGAGCGGATCGGTGAGCCGGACGGTGAGGTTGCCGGTGGCCTTGCGGATGGTGGGATCCACCAGCCTGAGCGCGGTCCGCACCACCTCGTTGAGATCCATACCGGCCCGGTCCCCGGCGTCGTCGCGGCGGGCGAAATCCTTCAGATCGTGCACAATCCGCTTGATCCTCTTGGCCCCCTCCTGCATGCCGTCCAGGATGCGGGGGATCTCCTCACGCATCTCCGAGTAGGGGATCCCTCCCAGCGGGAAGTCTCCGTGCTCGTGGTAGTACTCCTCGAGGATCGGGGTGGTGTCCTGGTGCGCCCTTTTGAGGACCGGGATGTCGAGCAGGATGAGACCGGTCGGGTTGTTGATCTCGTGGGCGACGCCGGAAACCAGCACCCCGAGAGCGGCCATCTTGTCCGCCTGCACGAGCTGCTGCTGGTTCAACAGGAGCTCTTCCTGGGCGCGCTGCTTCTCGGCGATCTCGCGGGTGAGGTCGGCGGTCCTCAGCGCCACCTCGTGGTGCAGCGTGCGCGACCAGAGGGCGAAGGCGCCCAAAAGGAGCATGAGGGGGACCACCACGATGGCGGCGTACTTCACCACCATCTTCCAGTCCACCGGGGCGGGCTCCAGCACCCCCAGCCATTTCTCGTAGATCGCCTGCTGCTGCCCGGTTTTCTTCAGGATCGCCAGCCCCTCGTTGAAGCGTGAGATAAGCTCCTGGTTCCCCTTGTCCACGGCGTAGCAGTAGCGCTGGCTGGCAACGTTGCGGATCACCGGCACCAGGTTGGAGAGCTTCAGCTCCCGGATGATGTACATTCCCGGCACGATGGCCACGATGGCATAGTCGGCGCTCCCGGCCGCCACCCGGCGCAGCGCGTCGGCCGGGGTGTCGGTCAGCACCAGTTTGGCGGGAAAACGGATCCCCGCCAGGTAGTCGTGCATGATGCCGCCGCGGTGGACGGCCACCGTTTTCCCCTCCAGGTCGTGAAGAGTGTTGACGTTATGGGAGTCCCGGCGGGCGAAGACCGCGTGGTTGACGATGGTGTGGGGGATGGAGAAATCGACCTCGGCGGCGCGTTCGTCCGAATACGACATCCCCTCCAGGACGTCGACGGTGCCGTTTTGGAGCGCCTCCCGCATCTCCGACCAGGTCCCCAGCCGGAACCGCACCTTCATCCCCATGACTTCGGCGATGGCCTTGGTCAGCTCGACGTTGTAACCGGCGGGACGTCCGTCCTTGTCCAGATATTCGTAAGGGGGATAGTCGCGGTCGCCGCCGACGACGATCACCGAACCGGGAGGATGGTGGTAGACGTCGGGGTGGGCGGTGGCCAGGGTGGGGAAGAGAACGGCCAAAAGCGCCAGCGCCAAGGCAAACAGAAGCCAGGGGGAGGGGATTGCTGCTCCCGGGGAAGTGCGTCGATGGCGGGACGGCGAGGGCAACGGCATGGGTTCTTTCTTCCGCGACGGCGCGGATCTTTCCCTCTGTTTCAAAGGGAGGGCGGTGTGATGATGGGATTAAACGGACCGGGCTACTTATCCTCGTCGGACAGTTCCTGGGTAACGATGCTGTCGCAGATGATTTTCTTGCTGTCACGCATGTCCGAATACTTGAAGCCGCCGCCCAGGGTGGAGGGTGAACAGACGTTGTCGGGAGAGTTGGCGTTGACCAGACAGATTGCGCAAGTGACGGTGGGATTATCAGTCAGTTTCTCTACTTCTTCAATATATCCTTTGCTGTGCAAGTAGCAGATGTGCTGTTCGTGCTTGCCCGCACAGACGCAGGTTATTTTTTTCTCATCCATTTCATGCCTCCGGTACAACCAGTTAAGCGGTCCGTCATCCTTGGAAGCCAAGGTATATAGTAGTCTTTTCCGCCGCCTCTGTCATGCGCGGGCTCTTCGGCGGAGCCCAATTCAGCACCCGCGGGCTCTTCGGAGGAGTCCCCCCTTCAGTCTCCCCTTTGGAAAATGTCTCTCCAAGGACTACGTGGGAAGCCGGGTCCCCCCCTTGTCAAAGGGGGGACTTATAGATGAATCGGCCTCCAGCGGGGCGTCACGGCCTGCGGACGTCGATGGTGACTTTCTGCTTCTTGAGCTCCTCTTTGAGCCGCTTATGCGCCTGCTCGATAAGCATCTGGTGGGTTCCCTCGGTGGGTGCTCCCTCGGCGGGGTGCCGCTGCAGATAAGTTCCGTCGGGCTGCATGTCCCAGGCGGAGCGGTGGTCGGCCTCGTAGCACTCGAGGATGGAGCGGAGCTCGGCGGTCAGCTCGGGCTCGGTGACCGGGCAGAGCACCTCCACCCGCGCCTCGAGGTTGCGCTTCATGGCGTCGGCCGAGGTGATGAAGTACTCCTCCTGCCCGCCGTTTCGGAAGTAGTACAGGCGCGCGTGCTCGAGGAAGCGCCCGACGATACTGACCACCCGGATGTTGTCGGAAAGCCCGGGGATCCCCGGCCGCAGGCGGCAGGTGTCCCGGACGTAGAGATCCACCTTCACCCCCGCCATCGATGCGCGATAGAGCGCCTTGACCGTCTCCCCGTCCTCCAGGGCGTTCATCTTGAGCTGGATGAGCCCGCCCCCGCGCTCGCGGTGCAGCGCGATCTCCCGCTCGATCTTCGACAAGAGCGACTTCTTCAGGAACCTGGGAGCAGGCACCAGCGCGCGGTAGTGACGGTTGGCCGAGAAACCGGTGGTGAGATAGTTGAAGAGCTCGGTGACGTCCTGGGCGATGGTCTCGTCGCAGGTCAAAAGCCCGAGGTCGCTGTAGATGCGGGCGGTCTCGGCGTGGTAGTTGCCGGTCCCGATGTGCACGTAGCGCCTCAAGCCCTGGTAGTCCTGGCGGACCACCAGGATCACCTTGCAGTGGGTCTTCAGCCCCACCACCCCGTAGGTGACGTGGATCCCCGCCTCCTCCATCATCTCCGCAAACCGGATGTTGGCCGCCTCGTCGAAGCGCGCCTTGAGCTCCACCACCACCGCCACCTGCTTGCCGTTTTGGGCGGCCTGGAGCAGGGAATCGACGATGCGGCTTTGGGCCGAGGTCCGGTAGAGGGTCATCTTGATGGCGCGCACCTTGGGATCGTCGGCCGCCTCGCGCAGGAAGCGCTCTACCGAGGTGGAGAAGGAGATGTACGGGTGCTGCAGCACGACGGCGCCGGCGTCCCGGATGGTGTGGAAGATGTTCCGCTTGGTGAGGAGCAGCGGGTGGTCGATCGGGTGATGGGGCGGGTCGTGCAGCCGCGGGTAGTCGAGCTTGGCCAGCTCGAAAAGGTCGCGCATCGCCAGCATGCCCGAGACCTCGAAGACGTCGTTCTCCTCGTCGAGCTCCAGTTCGGCGGCCAGCCTGCCGCGGTGGACCGGGTCCATCCCGGCCTCGATCTCCAGGCGGACGATGGGGGCGAAACGCCGCTCCTTGAGCTCGGACTCGATCATCGCCATCAGGTCGTCCGCCTCCTCCTCGTCCTTCTCCGTGTTGGCGTTGCGGGTGACCCGGAAGATCTCGCAGGCGGCCACGTGCATGCCCGGGAAAAGGGTGTCGAGGTTGTTCCGCATCACCTCTTCCAGGAGGATGAAATGGTCCGCCTTGCCGATCCGGATGAAACGCGGGGAGCCTAAGCCTATCGGGACCTTGACCCGGGCCAGCGTCAGCTCCCGGGACTTCGGGTAGCGTAGGGTCACCAGGAGGTTCAGGGAGAGGTTGGAGATGAACGGGAACGGGTGCGCCGGGTCGATCGACTGGGGAGTCAGCAGGGGATAGATGTTGGTGTAGAAGTGCTCCCGGACGTGCTTCTTCTGTTTGGGGGAGAGAGAGTCGTAGCTTTCGATGACGATCCCCTTCTGCTCGAGGAGGGAGCGCACCGCCTTGAAGGCCTCTTTGGTGCGGCCGTGGATGTCGCGGATGAGGGCCTGGGACTCGAGGACCTGCTGGCGCGGCGTGCGGCCGTCCAAGGTGGGCTCGTGCATCCCGGCGCCGATCTGCTGCTTGAGGCCGCCGATCCTCTTCATCACGAACTCGTCGAGGTTAGAGCTCACGATGGCGATGAATTTGAGCCGCTCCAAGAGCGGCGTGCGGTCGTCGATGGCCTCGTGGAGCACCCGGCGGTTGAACTCCAGCCAGGTCAGCTCGCGGTTGAGATACCACTGGCTGTCGGAGAGGTCGAAGGGAGACTCCGGTGCGGTGGCGGGGCCGGCCTTCTTCGCCCGCGCCCCCTTCTCCTTGGCAGCCTTGGGAGGGGCAGCTTTCGGCTTTCCCACTTTGGCCGGTTTGACGGCCTTCTTCTTGGGAGTCTTGCCGGCGGGAGGTTTCCCCGCCGCCGGAGATGGCTCGGGCTGCGGTGGCATCGGGGCGGCGTCCCCTACCCTCTCGGGCGCCTCCCCTGACGGAATTTCCTTGGAAGCTGAGTTTCCCTCATCGCTGTTCTTGACTAGTTTCAGGATCTTGGTCTCAATCACACATCACTCCATGACACCGTTGATACTTGTAATTCTTACACTATCCCGGTGCAAAGGCAAGGAAACCGGCAACTTTGCTCTCAAGGAAAGGTAAAGAGAACGGCATCGGCGGGCTCATTCATGGAGGGGCAGGATGATCTTCTATAGACGGTGGTGAGATTCAGCCAATCATGGCGGCAGTGAGTCCGGTGCCCTCACCGAAGTCAAAGTCCCCCTTTAACAAGTGAGATTCGAAAGTCCCCCTTGTTAAAGGGGGATTTAGGGGGATTTGCCTCTCGATCACGTCAGTCCGAGGCAAATCCCCCCTGTCCCCCCTTTGACAAGGGGGGGACACGGGTTCACAGTTAATCGGCAAAAAAAAAGCCCCTGCGAACGCGCCGGGGGGGCTTGTTCGACAGGGGCTGTCTTCGGGGAAGAGATGGGGGATCAACGCTGGCGCCTTCCGCCGTCGTGGCCGCCGGGGAGCTTCTTGGCGCGTTTCCTCAGGATCCGCATCACCTCGGTGGCGCTCCACTCCTTCTCTTCCCGTCTCCTCTCCATGATTTCTATGATCGGGTCGGTCCTTCTTTTGAGCTCGTCTTCGTCCATGGCTGCCTCCCGCGGCCGGAAGCTCCGGCCGTGTCAGGATACGGTGCGCTTACGGGGGGTACTCACCACTTCATTATACCGGGCTCACCCGAGGAGACAACGATCAGGCTAGGCGCCACCTCCCAGTACCTTGTAGAGGGTGACCAGGTTGGAGAGCCGGGAGAGCCTCAGACTGACCAGCCCCTGCTCGGCCGAGTACATGGAACGTTCGGCGTCGAGTACCGAGAGGTAGTTGTCGACGCCCCCCTGGTAGCGGGTCTCGGAGAGTTGGTAGCTGACGGTGCTGGAGTTGACCAGCGCCTGCTGGGCGGTCAGCTGGTCGCCGATGGTCCCGTACTGGGCCAGGGCGTCGGAGACTTCCCGGAAGGCGACCTGGATGGTGCGCTCGTACTGGTTGACGGAGATGTCGCGGTCCACCTCGGCGATCTTCAGGTTGGCCTTGTTAAGCCCGGCGTTGAAGATCGGGACGCTGATCTGCGGCAGGAACTGCCAGGCACCGGCGCCGCCGGTGAAGAGGCCGCTCAGCGAGTCGCTGGCGAGCCCCCCCGTGCCGGTGAGGGTGATGCGCGGGAAGAAGGCGGCACGGGCCGCCCCGATGTTGGCGTTGGCACCTTTGAGCACATTCTCGGCGGCCAGGATGTCCGGGCGCCGGGTGAGCACCTCGGAGGGAACTCCCGCGGAGATCTCCTTCAGGACGGTCACCTCGTTGAGCCCCGGCGGCAACAGCTCCGGAGCGACCGGGGCCCCCACTACCAGCTGGAGGGCGTTGAGGTCGGTGGCGATCTGCCCGGTGTAGCGGGCGACGTCCACCCGGGCCGACTCGACCGTGGTGGCGGCGCGGGCCAGGTCGAGCCCGGTGGCCACGCCGAGGTCGAAGCGGCTCTTGGTGATCTTGTAGGAATCCACCTGGGCAACCAGGGTCTCCTGGGCGATCTTCAGCCGCTCTTTATCGGCGGCATAGTTCAGGTAGTCGTTGGCCACCTCCGCCACCAGGCTGATCTGCACGGCCCGGCGGGCCTGCTCGGTGGAGAGGTACTGGTCGAGCGCCTGGTCCTTGAGGCTCTGGATGCGCCCGAAGAAGTCGAGCTCGTAGGAGCTCACCCCGAGGCCGAGGGTCCAGACCTGGCTGGTGACCGCGTTCCCGGAGTTGGTCAGGCTGCCCGGGGTGCGCTGGGCCTGGTAGGAGGCGACACCGTTCACGGCGGGGAACTGCCCGGAGCGCTGGACCTGGTAGAGCGCCTGGGCCCGCTCGATATTGAGCGCCGCCGTCCTCAGGTCGCGGTTGTTCGCGAGCGCGAGGTCGATGATCTTGCGGAGGTTGCCGTCGACGAAGAAATCCTTCCAGGCGAGATCCGAGAGGACCACCCCGTTCGGCGAGGTTCCCTTGTAGGCCGGGCCCGCCGGCCAGGTCGTGGGGACCGGCGCCTCGGGTTTGCTGTATTTGGGTGCCATGCTGGCGCACCCGGAGAAGGAGAGGACGGCGGCCAAAAGCAGGCCGCCTCTCAGGAACTTACGTGTCATATCAGACCACCTCCGTAGCAGCGCCGCTCTCTTTACCCTCGCCGGGGGCCGGGCCATCACCCGACCCCTCCGAGGCAGGGTGAGGCTTCCTGGCGAAGACCCGGGAGACCAGCACGAAGAAGAACGGGATGAAGATCAGGTCGATGAAGGTCGCCGACAACAGACCGCCGGTCACCGCGGTACCGATGGCGTTCTGGGCCCCGGCGCCGGCCCCCTTGGTGAGGGCGAGCGGCAGGGTACCGAAGAAGAAGGCCAGCGAGGTCATGATGACCGGGCGGAGCCTGATCTTGACCGCGGTGAGGGTCGCCTCCACGAGACCGAGTCCATGATGCATCTGGTCCTTGATGAACTGGATGATCAGGATGGCGTTCTTGGTGGAGAGGCCGACCGTGGTCAGAAGACCGATCTGCAGGTAGACGTCGTTCGGAAGCATGCGGAGCTTGACGGCGGTAACCGCGCCGACCAGGCCCAGCGGAAGCATCAACAGGTTGACGAACGGGATGGTCCAGCTCTCGTAGAGGGCCGCCACGCTCAGGAAGACGACGATGAGCGAGATGGCGTAAAGGGCAGGAGCCTGAGCGCCCGCGTTCTTCTCCTCGTAGGAGAGGTTGGTCCACTCGTAGCCGATCCCCGGCGGAAGCTGGGCGGCCATCTTCTCCATCTCGGTCATCGCCTCGCCGGTACTCACCCCGGGAGCCGCCTGACCCATGACCTCGACCGACGGGATGCCGTTGTAGCGCTCGAGGCGCGGCGAGCCATACTGCCACTTCGCGTTGGCGAAGGCGGAGAAGGGGACCATGTCGCCGGTCTTGTTGCGGACGTACCAGCGGTTGATGTCGTCGGGCACCATCCTGAAGCGGGCGTCGGACTGCAGGTAGACCTTCTTCACGCGCCCGTTCTGGATGAAGTCGTTCACGTAGGAGCTACCCCAGGCGGTGGAGAGGAGGCTGTTGGCGTCGTCCAGGGAGACCCCGAGGGCTCCGGCGCGGGCGTCGTCGATGTCCAGCTTGAACTGGGGGGAATCGTCCTGCCCGTTGGGGCGCACCGCCACCAGTTTCTTGTTCTTCATCGCCATGCCGAGGAGCTGGTTGCGCGCCTCCATGAGCTTCGCGTGGCCCAAGCCCCCGCGGTCCTGCAGCTGGAAGTCGAAACCGTTGGCCTGGCCGAGCTCGACCACCGCAGGGGGCGGGAAGGCGAAGGCGAGGCCGTCTTTGAACTTCCCGAAGGCCCCCATGGCGCGGCCGACGATGGCCTTCACCCTCTTGTCGGGGGTCTTGCGGTCCTTCCAGTCCTTGAGCTTGACGAAGGCAAGCCCCATGTTCTGGCCGCGGCCGGCGAAGCTGATGCCGGCGACGGTGAGCACCGAGTCGACGGTGTCCTTCTCCTTGGTCTCGAAGTAGTGCTGGAGATCGGTCAGCGTGTTCATGGTGCGCTCCATGGTAGCGCCCGGAGGGAGCTGCACCATGCAGTAGAAGAAGCCCTGGTCCTCATCCGGAAGGAAGGAGGAGGGGAGGTGCAGGAAGAGGAAAACCATGCAGGCCACTACCGCGCCGTAGGAGACCAGGTAGCGGATGGGCTTGGCGAAGGAGCGGCCGACGATCCCCTCGTACTTGCCGCGGCAGAAGTCGAAGAGGCCGTTGAACCGGCGGAAGAAGCCGGCGAACCAGCCGTTCTCGCCTGGCAGGTGCCCCTTGGCTACCGGCTTCAAGAGGGTGGCGCAGAGGGCCGGTGTGAGTGTCATGGCCACCGTAACCGACAGGATCATCGCCGAGATGATGGTGATGGAGAACTGGCGGTAGATGACGCCGGTGGAGCCGCCGAAGAAGGCCATCGGGAGGAAGACGGCGGTGAGGACGGTCACGATCCCCCAGAGGGCGGAGGTGATCTGCCCCATCGACTTGATGGTCGCCTCCTTTGGTGGAAGCCCCTCCTCGGTCATGATCCTTTCCACGTTCTCGACGACGACGATGGCGTCGTCGACCAATAGGCCGATGACGATGACCAGGGCGAACATGGTCAGGGTGTTGATCGAGAAGCCGCCCGCCTTGAGGACGCCGAAGGTACCCAAAAGCACGACCGGGACCGCGATGGTCGGGATGAGGGTGGCGCGGATGTTCTGGAGGAAGAGGAACATGATCAGGAAGACCAGGACGACCGCCTCGACCAGGGTGTGGACCACCTCCTCAAGAGAGATCTTCACGAACGGGGTGGTGTCGTACGGGTAGACCACCTTGACGTTCTGCGGGAAGTACTTGGAGAGCTCGTCCATCTTGGCCTTGATCCGGTTGGCGGTATCGAGCGCGTTGGCACCGGCCGCCAGACGGATCGCCATGGCGCCGACCGGTTTCCCCTTGTAGAAGGACTGGATGTCGTAGTTCTCGGTGCCGATCTTGCACTCGGCGACGTCCTTCAGCCTGACGACGGAGCCGTCCGGGTTGGTGCGGACCACGATCTCCCCGAACTGCTCGGGGGTCTGCAGCAGCGTCCGCGCGGTGATGGTGGCGTTCAGCTGCTGCCCCTGCATGGCCGGGATGCCGCCGAACTGGCCGGCGGAGACCTGGGCGTTCTGGGCGGTGACCGCGGCGGCGACGTCGGCGTTGGTCAGGTGGTAGCTGTTGAGCTTGTCCGGGTTCATCCAGATGCGCATGGCGTTCTGTGCGCCGAAGATCTGCAGCTCGCCAACCCCTTCCAGACGGCTCACGATGTCCTGGACGTTGGAAACCAGGTAGTCGGTGAGGACGTTACGGTCGAGCGCCCCGTCCTCGGAGACGAGGCCGACGATGATCAGGTAGTTCCTGGTCGACTTGACCACCTGGATCCCCTGCTTCTGCACGATCTGCGGCAGGAGGGGGGTGGCCAGCTGGAGCTTGTTCTGGACCTGGACCTGCGCGATGTTCGGGTCGGTGCCGGCCTTGAAGGTAAGGTTGATGGACACCGCACCGGACGAGTCGGAGGTGGAGGACATGTAGATCAGGTTGTCGATGCCGTTTAACTTCTGCTCGACGACCTGGGTCACGGTGTCCTGCACCGTCTGGGCCGAGGCGCCGGGGTAGACGGCGTTGATGGTGATCTGGGGAGGCGCGATCGGAGGATACTGGGAGACCGGCAGGGTTTTCACTGCCAAAAGGCCCACCAGCATGATCATGATCGCGATAACCCAAGCGAAGATCGGGCGGTTGATAAAGAAACGAGGCATCTGCAAGCTCCTTGTTCGATTTACTTCTTAGCCTGGGCCGCGGGCTGGGCAGCGCCTTGCGGAGCGGCACCCGGCTGGCCCAGAGCGCCCATGGCGGCAGCGCTCTTCGGCACGAAGGGGACCGCCTTGACGGTGGTGCCGGGGCGGCCTTTCTGCTGCCCTTCCACGATGACCTTGTCGCCCGGCTTGAGGCCGTCGTCCACCAGCCACTTGTCACCCACCGCGCGGGAGACCTTCAGCGGACGGGGCGCCACTTTGCTGTCGGCGCCGACCACGAGGGCTACCGCATTCCCCATCTGGTCGCGGGAGACCGCCTGCTGCGGCAGCAGGATGGCGTTGGAGACCACCCCTTCCTCGACCTGCGCCCTCACGTACATCCCGGGGAGGAGCTGGTTTTTCGGGTTGGGGAAGACGGTGCGCAGGATGACCGAGCCGGTCCCCTGGTCGACGGTCACGTCGGAGAACTTGAGCGCGCCATCCAGCGGATAGCGGCTGCCATCCTCGAGGAGGAGTTTGACCTTGGCCTGGCCCGCGCCGCCCTTCTGAAGCCTGCCGGCCGCCACCGCCTGCCGCATCCGCAACAGGTCGGAGGTCGACTGGGTCACGTCCACGTAGACCGGGTCGAGCTTCTGGATGGTCGCGAGCGCGGTGGCCTGGCTGGCGGTCACCAGGGAGCCGGTGGTCACCGAGGAGCGGCCGATGCGCCCTGCGATCGGGGCGGTCACCTTGGTGTAGTTAAGGTTGATGCTGGCGGTCTGCAGGTTGGCCTTGGCGGCCTCGACCTCGGCCTCGGCGGTCTTCACCGCGGCGGCCGCGTCGTCGTAATCCTGCTTGCTGACCGCATTGGTGGCGACCAGCTGGCGGTAACGGTCGGCCTTCAGCTTGAGCGGAATGAGGTTGGCCTCGGCCTTGCCGACCGCCGCCTTGGCGCTCGCGTAGGCCGCCTGGTAAGGGGCGGCATCGATCTGGTAGAGGACCTCGCCGGCCCTGACGTCCGCACCCTCGGTGAAGAGGCGTTTCTGGATGATGCCGTTAACCTGGGGACGCACCTCGGCCACCAGGTAGGCGGAGGTCCGCCCGGGGAGCTCGGTGGTGAGGGATACGGTCTGCGGCTGGACCTCCACCACGGAGACCTCGGGGGGGCCGCTCGGCGGGGGAGCCCCGGCGGTCGCGCTCTGCTTGCCGCAGCCGCTGGTCAATAGGGCCAAGGTCGCAACCACCGCCCCAAGATAGCCGAATCTGTTCAACTTTTGCATGCTACACCTCATCCTTTGATGAAAATGGTAATGCCCGGCCGTAGAGGGCCGGGCGTACAGGGTTACGAGATCATTTCTTCCGCGGGTAGAAGCAGACCGCGATGATCAGAATCCAGGTGATCGCCACCGCTACCGGCAGCAGTTTAACCAGCATCGACAGGTTCCTTTCTTATATGGCTACCGCCTTCCAGCAGCCGTCGATGGCCTGCTCCAGCATGTCGTCATCGAGGGCGATGAAGCCGAGGTTGTGGTCCCGGGAGATGTAGATGAGCGGCCCGAGAGCCAGGGCTATCAGCACCGGGGTCGGGAGGTCCCGGACCGCCTTGTGCTCCTGTGCCTCGCTGAAGATATCCCGGCAGAGGTTGCTTTGCTTGCCGAGCAGCATCTCCTTGCGGAAAGCGACGCCGTAGGGGGAGTTGTGGAACTGCTCCACGAAACGGAATTCCATGGGGGACGAGGTCCACCAGTCGACCAGCACCCGCGCCAGGTGGAAGAACTTCTCCCTGGGGGTCCCCTGCTCCGGGTACCCGTCCAGAGCCCTCGCGCGGAGACGGTCGTCAAGCTCGCTGTAGGTCGCCCCGATCAGGGCGTCCTTGTTCTCGAAGTAGCGGTAGATGGTCCCCGCCGCCACTCCGGCCCGTTCGGCGACCATGGCCATCGGAGCGCCGTGGAAGCCGTTCTCGCTGACCAGCTGCACGGTGGCCCTGATGATGGCCGCCCTTTTTTCGCTGCAATCCATACTGCACCCAACCATCGGCGTCTACCCCACTGAATGAACGTTCATTCTTGGATATACTTTTGTGCCGTGCATGTCAATCATTAAAATGTGAACGTTGACTAAAACGATGCGGGGCAAGAGTATCGCGGAGTTGCGGAGGACTATCCCTTTGCTCCCGTGGGGGAGAGGGTGGCCGAAGGCCGGGTGAGGGAAAATTTTAAAGGGGCGGGGGAGTTGCGACGCAGGGTGGTGGGGGTGTCACCCGCCGGTGACCCGCTCGACGATCCGGAGGATGTCGGAGGCGAGGTACGGCTTTTTGAGGCAGCCGGCGAAACCGAAATTCTTCCACTCGGCGAGGGCCAGGTCGTTCGAATACCCGGTCGAGACGATCAGGCGGGCGTTGGCATCCAGCTCGAGGAGCCTCGCCGCCGCCTCCTTCCCTCCCATCCCGCCGGGAATGGTGAGGTCGAGGATCACCGCCGAATACCCCTCCCCCTTCTCCAGGGCCTGGCGGTACATGGCGATGGCCTGCTCCCCGTTGAAGCAGGTCTCCACCGCATACCCGAAGCGGCCCAAGAGATCGGCCGCGAAACGGCAGATCATCTCCTCGTCGTCCATCACCAGGACCTTCCCGGTCCCGGTGCGCTCCGCGAGGGGCTCCGGAGGGAGAGCGGGGCCTTCCAGGAGGGGCTCCCCGGAAGCCGGCAGGACCACCGTGAAGGTGGTGCCACTGCCGGGGGTGGAGGCGACCAGGATGGCCCCGCCGTGCCGGGAGACGATGGAGTGGGTCGAGGCAAGCCCGAGCCCGGAGCCCCCCGGCTTGGTGGTGAAATAGGGATCGAAGATCTTGTTGAGGTCGGCCGGGGAGATCCCCTCCCCCTGGTCGATGAAACGAAGCTTGACGTAGTCGCCCCCGGGAAGGTTGTAACCGTTCCCCTCCTCCAGGCTGAGGAGATCTCCCTGGATGGTCAGGATCCCGCTCACCGGCATGGAGTGCAGCGCGTTGAGGATGATGTTGTTGAAGGCCTGGCTCAACTGCCCCGGATCGGCCTCGATGGTGGGGAGGGAGGGGGGGAACTGCAGCTCCGCCTGGACGTGGCTCCCCCGTAGCGCAAGGGAGAGCGACTCGTCGATGATGTCGCCGACCCGCAGCGGCTGCTTCATCGGCTCCCCCTTCTTGGCGAAGGTCAGGAGCTGCTTGGCCAGCTCGGCAGCCCGCATCGAGGCCTTTTCCGACTGCTCCAGACACTCCTGCACCTTGGTCCCCGGCTCCACCAGGGCACGGGCGAAGGAGACGTTCCCCATGATGGAGGTGAGGATGTTGTTGAAGTCGTGGGCAATCCCTCCCGCCAGCACCCCCAGGGACTCCAGCTTCTGCACCTTGAGCAGCTGGTCCTGGAGCATCTCCCGCTCGGTGATGTCGGTGAAGAGCTCAATGGTGCGGCCGAGGACCCTCTGGGTGTTGACCAGCACATGCTTGCACGAGCCGTCCCGGCAGGTGATCTTCAGCTCGCGGGTCCGCGCCCGGCGGTGGGAGCCGTTCTCCCCGCGCCCGTCGTGGTTGCCGTTGGACGCCCCGGCGCCGTCGCCGGCACCTCCCAGGTATCCGACCGGGTACCAGTCCTTCAGGCGGGGGTGGTCTTCGGGCCCGTAGCCGAACATCTTGCGGAAGGAGTGGTTCACGTACTCGATCCTCCCGTCCTCGCCGTGCCACCAGACCCCGGCCGGCATGAAGTCGAGCAGCGACTTGAGGGTCCGCTCGTTCTCGGCCAGCGAATCCTCGGCCCTTTTACGGTCCTCGAGCTCGCGGGTGAGGGAGGTGATGATCACCCAGAAAATGAGGGAGAAGGCGAGGAGGCTGAAACCGAAGCCGGAGGTGAGGTCGATGATGCGGTCCTGCGGGGTCTGGAAAGGGACCACCAACTGCGGGTAGTTATACTGCAGAAGGACCAGCGCGCAGTAGTCGGCCACCATCAAAAGGAGCAGGGCGTGGCGGCGCCCTCCCTTGAAAAAGGTCAACGGGTAGAGGGCGGCGGCGAAGAAATAGAAGGCGATGCTCCCCGCGTCCCCCGCGTTGAACATCCAGCAGCCGTTGAGGACCGCCAGCGTCAGCCAGTAATAGCTGGTGATGAAATGGCGCCCGCGCAGCGAAAGCTCGTACAGCCCGAAGGTGATCACGGAATAGACCGCGATGATTTCGTTGAGCTCAACGGGAAGGTCGAGAATGATATTGATGGGGAGAATGACGAAGAGGCAGAGGTTGGCGGCGGTCAAAGTGACCAGGCGGAATAGACGAACCTCGAGTGGGATCTCCTGTCCCTTGACAACGAAGTCCCACAGGTTTTGAAAGAGTCTATCCATTCCGCACCCGAGCCGGGAAAGCCGGCGCATAACAGTGTCCGCGGAGGCGGTGAGAGCGGGATGAGCGTGCGGTGAGGTAGGCTCAGCCAGCCGGGAACACGATTAAGTCAATGATTTCCCGCGGAACATAGCATAACGGCCAATGGCTTGTCATCCCGAATTCATCGAACCGAACGATACCGGCCATCAACCCTTTCGATAACTTGCTGATCTCACTTACAATATTAGAAAACGATAATTTCAATCAAAAGGCACGGTCGCGGCAAAGGCGGGAGAGCATCCGGAGGTAATCTTGCGGAAGGTCCATATCGGCGAGGATGCCGGGGTCGTCGACCTCCACCTCCCTCACCAGGCGACGGTGCCGCCCGATCACCTCCCTCAACGTTTCTCCCTCCCCCAGATCGGCCAGCACGGGGAGCGGAACCAGCAGGGGGTGCCCTTTCCTCCCCCCGCAAGTCGGCATCAGGATCCGCTCCGGGGCGGTCCGGTGCAGATGAACCAGGGTGGCCACCGTCTCCGGCCGGACCAGGGGGAGGTCGCAGAGGGCGACCAGGACCGCCTCGGCTCCGGCCGGGAGCCGGTCGCGCCCGGCCCGGATGGAGGAGGCCATGTCCCCCTCCGCCTCCCGGTTGACCACCACCCGGACCGGAAATCGGGCCGCCGCCAAGGCCACCCGTTCCCCATCGGCGCCGGGGGAGACCACCACCACGACACCGGCGGCCCCGGCGGCGAAGAGGGTGCCCAGGCAGCGCTCCAGGGCACTTTCGGCACCCAGCGGGAGGAGCTGCTTGCAGCTTCCCATCCGCCGCGAGCGCCCGGCGGCCAGCAGGATGGCGGTCACCGCGGGAGTCATCTTCCCCTCAGGGCGATCAGCTGGGCCACCACGCTCACCGCAATCTCCTCCGGCGTATGCGCGCCGATATCGATCCCTACCGGGGTCACCACCCGCTCCCGCTCCTCGGGGGCGATCCCCTCGTCGGCCAGGGTCTTGAAAAGGAGCTCGCGCTTGCGGCGGCTCCCCAAAAGACCGATGAAACCGGCCCCGGTCCCCAGGCAGAGCCGGACCGCTTCGAAATCCTGGGCATGGCTGGGGGTGGCGATGAGCAGGAAGCTTCCCTTGCCGACAGGGAGCGAGGCAAGGGCATCACCGGCCGCAGCGCAGATCACCCGCTCCGCTCCCGGAAGGAGCGCGGCCGAGGCGCACTCGGGACGCTCGTCCACCACCAGCACCCGGAAGCCGCAGCGGGAGGCCAGCTCGGTCACCGCCTTCCCCACATGCCCCGCGCCGAAGACGACGAGCTCCCCCCTCTTCCCCTGGGGCTCGACAAAGACCGTCATCCCCCCGCCGCAGGCATAGCCGTTTTCTTCGCTCAGGTCGAACTCGAGGAGCGTGGGGGTACCGGCGGCCAGGGAGGAGAGCGCCGCCGCCACCGACTCCTTCTCCACCCATCCTCCCCCCACCGAGCCGAGCAGGGTTCCGTCCCCGCGCACCAGCATCTTGGCGCCCGCCTTGCGCGGGGAAGAGCCCCGGTGGGAAACGACCGTGGCGACGGAAAAGGGCTCCCCCCTGCGGGTGAGCGCCACCACCTCCTCGTACAGCTCCAGATCGGTCATCGCCCCCTCCCCTTGCGGCAGTAGGCCCTCCCCGCCACCCAACCTTTCATAGCACAGCGGCACCGGAAAACAACCGGGGACCCTTCCGGCTTCCTCTCCGCGTCTCCCCGCTTTTTCCCCTCAAGGGTGGCGGACGGGAAGTCACCGGGGACGGGATCGCCTCCGGATAGTCACGCGAGCGCCTCGCGCAGCTTCTTGGCCAGCGATCCCATATTGAACGGTTTCTGGATGAACTGCTCGCCCACGGCCCCCTCGGGGGAAGCGAAATCGGCGGCGTAGCCGGACATGAAGAGGATCCGGACTCCGGGGCGGCAGGCTTGGACCGCCTCGGCAAGCGCCCGGCCGTTCATCCCCGGCATGATCACGTCGGTCATCAGCAGGTCGATGGTCCCCTCGTATCCGGCCGCCACCTGCAGGGCCTCCTCGGGCGAGGAGGCGGCCAGCACCCGGTACCCCAGCATATTCAGGAGCACGGTAGCCATCTGCAGGATCCCCGCCTCGTCCTCCACCACGAGGACCGTCTCGCTCCCCCCCGTGATGGCGGCCGACGGCGCACTCTCCTTGGCAACCGCCGGTTCCGGGTGGCGCGGGAGATAGATCCTGAAGACCGCCCCCTCTCCCGGCGCGCTCTCCACCTCCAGAAAGCCGCCGTTTTGCTTGACCGCCCCGAAGACGGTGGCCAGCCCGAGGCCGGTCCCCTTGCCGACCCCCTTGGTGGTGAAGAACGGCTCGAAGACCTGGGAAAGGGTCTCCGGATCCATCCCGTGCCCGTTGTCGGCCACCGACAGCCGCACGTACTCTCCGGGGCGGGAGTCGAGATGGTCCGCGCAGTAGGCCTCGTCGAGGGTGCAGTTGGCGGTCTCGATGGTGATGGTCCCTCCGCTCCCCAGGGCGTCCCGGGCGTTCACGCAGAGGTTGGCCACGATCTGGTCCAGCTGGGAGCAGTCGGCCTTGACCGCCCAGACCCCCTCTCCCGGGTGCCACATCAGGGTGACGTCCTCCCCGATCAGCCGCTTGAGCATCTTCAGCATCCCGTTGACGGTCTCGTTGAGATCGACCACCTTGGGGGCGATCGGCTGCCGGCGGGCGAAGGCCAAAAGCTGGCGGGTCAGCTCGGCCGAACGCTGGGCGGCCTGGACGATCTCCTGGAGGGCCCCGACGACCGGATGATCGGACTCCAGCTGCAAAAGGCTGAGCTCCGCGTAGCCGAGGATCACCCCGAGCATGTTGTTGAAGTCGTGGGCCACCCCACCGGCAAGCCTTCCCACCGATTCCATCTTGCGGGCCTGCTGCAGCTGGGTCTCCAGGGCGAGCCGCTCCTCCTCGGCCCTTTTCCGGTCGGTGATGTCGGTGGAGATCCCGCAGACCGCGTAGATCTCG
The DNA here is from genome assembly GCF_023652955.1 of Geomonas sp. Red32. Classification (GTDB taxonomy): domain Bacteria; phylum Desulfobacterota; class Desulfuromonadia; order Geobacterales; family Geobacteraceae; genus Geomonas. The sequence goes on from NZ_JAKLOY010000005.1 coordinate 285,462, forward strand.
CCGGAGATCTTCTTGAGCGGGAACTTGACCGAGATGTAGAGCCTGCGTCCCCCGCCCGACGGGAGCCACTCCTCGAAACTGGCAGGGACCCCGTCGTGCAGGACCCGCCGGTCGTTGTCGGCCAAGAGGGAGGCGACCTCGGGCGGGAACATATCGAAGTCGCTTCTCCCGATGGGATCGGCAGTCCCCGGAGGCATCAGCTCGCGGCAGAGCCGGTTGGCCAAAAGATAGCGGCCGGCGGAGTCTTTCATGTAGATGATGGCGGCGGCGTTGTCGGTGATGGCACGCAGGGTCTCCTCGCTGTCCAAGAGAGCCTGCTCCGCCTGCTTTCTCAACAGCGCCTCCCCCACGTGCTCGGCCACGTCCTCGAGGAGGGAGATCTCCTCCCGGATGAAGCACCCCTTCCGCTTGGCCCCCATCTGGAGGACGCCGACGATCTCCCCCTTGGCCCGGATGGGAACCAGCGCCATGGAGACGTACCCGTGCCGCCGGCATTCGTTGCGGGGGCAGTAGCGGCGGTCATCCGCGGGGGAGAGGTCGAGCTCGGAGAAGGAGTCGTTGGACCAGGCGCTTCCGCGCGGGGTGAAGACCCCCTGGCCCGGGCCGGTGGCTCCGGAAGCCACCACCCCGCAGGTGCATTCCAGCCTGAGCGAGCCGGAGAGATCGGCCACCGAAGAGCGCCCGGCGAGCGAGCGTTCGCGCTCCAGGAATTCGGCGCTGTAGCCGTCGGAGCGGATGATGGGGAAATCCTCCCCCTCCTTGAGGCGTACCGCCACCGCGTCCACCCCGGTCATCGATTTCACCAGCGAGACGGTCTCGGCCAGGATGTCCTCGAGGAGGGCGGGCGTATTGAGGGCGAGCATGATCCGGTGGCTCATGACCCGGTACGACTCCACGAGCTTCTTCGTGGTGACATTGCGCACGAAGGTGACGATCACCCCGCCCCCCTCGGTAAGGTAACGGGCCGAGACCTCGACGTCGAAGGGGGTGCCGTCCTTGCGGCGGTGGCGCCCCTCCAGCTCCGCCTGGCCGGCGGCGACCACCTGCCGGGAGAGCCGCTCGAGCTCCTCCGGGGAGCGCTCGGAGAGGTCGTGGACCCTCATGGTCAAAAGTTCGGTGCAGGAGAAGCCGCTCATCCGACAGTAGGCGTCGTTGACGGCCAGGATCCTTCCGGCGCGGTCGCAGCGGAGGATGCCGTCGCGGGCCGACTGGAGGACGGCGCTCAGCAGCTCCTCCTGCTCCCGCAACTGGGCGGTCCGCTCCTCGACCTTGCGCTCCACCGACTGGTTCGCCTCGACGAGGGAGAGCTGGGACTGGCGGAGCTCCCGGAACAACGTGTGGAAGGGGCGCCGGACCCCGCAGACGAAGATGGCGCGGTAGACGAGGTAATAGGCGGCCAGCTTCAGGTAGTGCCCGGCCATGTTGGCGAAGTCGGAGACTGCGACGTAGCGGGTGAAGGCGATCTCGGAAAGGATGGTGCAGATGGCGGAGGCCATGATGAACCGGAAGGTGGTCCGGCTGAGGCGGGAACGGATCCTCCAAAGGAGCGGGAGCGAGAACACGAGCAGCAGGGAGATCGCGTACTCGGAGACGATCTTGAAGCGGGTAAGCCCAGTCCCTTCCCGGTAGCAGTCGGGGAAGTCCCCGTGGAAGACCGCCCAGAGCAGGGCCAGGGCCAAAAGCGCGTAGCCCCCCATGAGAAGCGGCAACCGCGGCTTTTTCCCGATCAGCAGGGGGGCCGCCAGGAAGGAGGTGGTCTGGAGGGCGCGGGCGGCGACCCAGAGCTGGGTCGGGAGGTTCGCGTCGTAGCCGGGAAAGACGTTCATCCCCCGGTAGGCCAGGGTGTGGTGGAGATCGATGGCCCCGGCGGCGGCGAAGCCGGTGCAGATCACCATCAGGAAACCGTTTTCCAGCCGTTCGCGGGTGTTCCAGACCAGGATGGCGGTGGTGAGGGCGAGCGATATGCTGGCGAATTCGACCAGGGAGTGGAAGAGGAGATAGGAGTAGCGGGCGGAGAGGAAGAGCCCGGCGGCCACGGCAACGGCCGCCGCCAGGAAGCGGCCGGTACCGACCCGTCCCATGACCTCATCCTCGGCAGAAAGCGCGGGATGACCTCCCTCGGGAGGATCTATGTCAGATCCGCTTCGGCTCATGGCAACTCCGGCGGGAGGGGCAGGATCTATGGCCGCGATCGGCAAAGAGCGCGGGAATAATTACTGTATCGGCACGTCCAGAGTTTTTCTTTTAGCATAAATATCACTAAAGAAAACTAAGTTTTTCCCGCAGTGTCGAATTCATTCATCCCGTGACGGCAAGGATTTGAGAGTACCGGGAACAGGAGGCGGGAGACCAAATTCATTCCAGAGACTTGTGGAAACGGAGCACGCTCACCGAGAGCATGAAGATCCCGATGGCGGCCATCCCCGCCATCTGCGGCCAGAGCACGTCGATCCCCACCCCCTTCAGGTAGACGCTGCGGAGCACGGTCTGGAAGTAGCGCATCGGGTTCAGCAGGGTTAGGTACTGCAAGAAGGTGGGCATGCTGCTGATGGGGGAGCCGAAACCGGAGAAGATGATGGCGGGCATGATGAAGAAGAAGCTGGTCACCATCGCCTGCTGCTGGGTGGCGGAGACCGTGGAGATGAAGAGGCCGATCCCGAGCGCCCCCAGGAGAAAGAGGACGGTGCCGAGGGCAAGCACCCAGACGCTCCCCCGAAGCGGCACCTTGAACCAGAAGGTCCCCACCGCCGAGATCAGGGTGGCGTCCAGGCCGCCAATCAGGAAGAAGGGGATGGTCTTGCCGAGGATGAACTCGCTCCGGCGGATGGGGGTCACCATGATCTGCTCCAGGGTCCCGATCTCCCGCTCCCGGACCACCGAGACGGCGGTGAGGGTCATCACGATGACCAGCATGAGGTTGCCGATCACCCCCGGGACGAAGAACCACTGGCTCGACATATCGGTGTTGTACCAGGGGCGCTTGTCGAGGACGATGGTGGGGAGGCCGCCGGCGGCAAGGGGTGCCGTCCGGGAGAGCGAGGCGAGCTGGTACTCGCGGGCGTAGGAGCCCGCCACCTCGTTCAGATAGCCAAGCCCCACGAGCGCCGTGTTGGAGTTGCTGGCGTCCACGATCACCTGGGCATGGGCGGTCTCCCCCTTCCCCAGCAGGCGCGCGAAGCCGGCGTCGATCTCGACCGCCATGGTCACCTCCCCGCGGTCGATGAGGTCGGCGACCTGGCGGCGGTCGGTGAGCCGGTAACGGACGTCGAAGTAGCGGCTCCCCTCGAAGCGGGAGACGAGCTCGCGGGAGGCCTGGCTCTGGTCGTAGTCGAGCACCGCCATCGGGACGTGCTTGATCTCCAGGGTGGCGGCATAGCCGAAGACCACCATCTGGATCACCGGGGGGCCCAGGAGCAGGAAGCGGGTCCGCTTGTCCCGCAGGACCTGGATGAATTCCTTGACCAGCATGTGGCGCAGGCGGCTCAGCATGGCGCGCATCTAATCGATCCTCTTCTTGAAGGCCCGGGTGGCCAGGATGGTCAACACCACGGCGAACAGGGCGAGCCCGGCCACGTCCTGCCACATGAGCGAAAGCGGCGTCCCCTTGAGAAAGACGTTACGCAGGATGAACATGAAGTAGCGGGCCGGGACGAGATGGGTGACCACCTGCACGGCGGCCGGCATCTGGTCGATGGGATAGATGAATCCGGAGAGGAGAAAGGCCGGGAGGAAGGTGGCCACCAGGGCGAGCTGGCTCGCGGCCATCTGGTTCTTGCCGACCACGGAGAGGAAGTACCCCATGGAGAGGACCACCAGGATGAAGAGGACGGTGGACAACAGGAAGATCCAGAGCTGGCTCCGGAAGGGAACCCCGAACCACCAGACCCCGAGGGCCGCGCAGAGGCAGGTGTCGAAAAGGCCGATGACGAGGTAGGGGGCGAGCTTGCCGAGCATGATCTCCATCCTGGTCACCGGGGTGGAGACGAGCTGCTCCATGGTCCCCCGCTCCCACTCGCGGGCAATGGTGAGCGAGGTGAGGAAGGTCCCCACCACCGCCATCACCATGGCCACCACGCCGGGGACGATGGTCGCCATGCTCTCCAGGTTCTCGTTGTACCAGGTGCGGGCGTCGAGGCTCAAGGGGGGGGCCACCCGGATCTGTCCCCGCCGCTGGAGCCAGGCGACCTGGAGCCCCTGGGCGTAGGAAGAGACCACCGCCTCGCCGTAGCTCATCCCGAGGTTGGCCGAGTTGCTGTCGGTGCCGTTCACGATGGCCTGGATGCCGACCGGCTGGCCCGCCGCGAGCTTCAAGGAGAAGTCGAAGGGGACCACCACCGCCATCTGGCAGTCGCCGCGGTCGATAGCCTCCACCACCTCCCGGTAGCTATCCACCGTCTTCACCACGTTGAAGTACTCCGAGGCCTGGAAATGCTTGAGGAAATCCTGGCTCTGCTGGCTTTTCTCCTGGTCGAGGAGGTAGAGCGGGATGTGCTTGGTATCGAAGCTTACCCCGTAGCCGAAGGCGAGCATCATGATGACCGGCATGGCGATCACGATGGCGATCGAGCGGGCATCGCGCTTGATCTGGATGATCTCCTTGATCGCCATGGCCAGGAAGCGGTCGAAGTTCATGGCGTCCTCCCGGGGCGGGGGGTGGTGAGCGAGACGAAGACATCCTCGAGGCTCGGGCGGATCCGTTCCACCTTGCCGGCGGCGATACCCTCGCGGGCGAGAAGCGTCTTCACCCCGGGCGCCGCCTGCTCCGCGTTTTCCACCACCAGGTGGAGGGCGTTACCGAAGATGGCCGCGTCCTGGATGAAGGGGGCGGCGCCCAGGAGTTCCAGGGCCTGGCCGACCTTTTCGCACTCGACCAGCAAAAGCTCACCCGACATGGAGCCTTCCTTCAGTTCCAGCGGGCTTCCCGAGGCGACGATCTTCCCCCGGTAGATGAGCACCAGCCGGTTGCAGTATTCCGCCTCGTCCATGTAGTGGGTGGTCACGAAGACCGTCACCCCGTCCGCGGCCATCTGGTGGATGAGCTCCCAGAACTGGCGCCGGGACATGGGGTCAACCCCGGAAGTCGGCTCGTCGAGGAAGACCACCGGTGGGCGGTGGAGGACGGCGCAGCCGAGGGCGAGGCGTTGTTTCCATCCGGTGGCGAGCGTACCGGCCATGGACTTTTCCCGGCCGTTGAGGCCCGCCATCTCCACGGCCCAGGAGATGCGGGAGGGAAGTTGTGAGCGGGGGACCGAGTACATGCCGGCGAAGAAGTGGAGGTTTTCGAGTACCGTGAGGTCGTTGTAGAGGGAGAATTTTTGGGACATATAGCCGATGTTCTGGCGGACGATTTCCGGGTGGGTGGCGACGTCGATGCCCGAGACCGTAGCGGAGCCCGAGGTAGGGGAGAGGAGGCCGCAGAGCATGCGGATGGTAGTGGACTTACCGGCGCCGTTGGGGCCGAGGAAGCCGAAGATTTCCCCCTTGTTGGCGGTGAGGGAGATATCGTCCACCGCCGCGAAGTCGCCGAATCTCTTGACCAGGCCGGTCACGACCACCGCCGCTCCCTCCGGTCCCTTCCTTAGGTCCCTTAAGTCCCTGGTGTCCCTTGGGTCCTTCCTTAAGTCCCTTGAGTCCCTAATCACCCCTTCCCCCTCCTGACCGCCTCCACGAAGAGGTCCTCCACCGTAGGGGCGACCGCCTCGATAGAGGCCGTCACCCCGGCCGCCGCCAGCTCGTTTTTGAGTTGAGCGACCCGGGCCGGGTCGTCGACCACCACATGGAGGCCGTCCCCGACCACCATCACGCTCCCGACCCCGGGGCGCCCCTCCAGGAGGGAAGCCACCGGGCGTGGATCGCCGGTGACTATGGAGAGCACCTGCCCCGCGAAGTTCGCCTTCAAGGCCGCCGGGGTATCGCAGAAGAGGAGCCTCCCCTCGTGCAGGAGGGCGATGCGGTGGCAGCGCTCCGCCTCGTCGAGGTAGCTCGTGGTGGTGAGGATGCTCACCCCCTCCCCCAAAAGAGAGTAGAGGATGGCCCAGAACTCCCGCCGGGAGACCGGGTCCACCCCGTTGGTCGGCTCGTCGAGGAGGATCACCTCCGGGGTGTGGATGAGCGCGCAGACGAGCCCGAGCTTCTGCTTCATCCCTCCCGAGAGCTTCCCGGCGAGCCTCCCCCGGAACTCGCTCATCCCCGCCCCGGCCAATAGCCTCGCCGCCCGCTCCTCGCACGCCTTCCCCTTCACCTGGAAGAGCCGTGCATAGAAGCGGATGTTCTCGTCCACGGTCAGCTCCTCGTAGAGCCCGAAGCGCTGCGGCATGTAGCTCACCCGCTGCTTGGCCCCCTCGGGGTCCTTGACCAGGTCGCACCCCGCCACCCGGACCTCGCCCGCCTCCGGCGTCAGCACCCCGGCCAGCATCCGCATGGTGGTGGTCTTCCCGGCCCCGTCGGGACCGACCAGCCCGAAGATCTCCCCCCGCTCGACCGAAAAGGTCAGCCCGTCCACGGCGCGCACGCCGGGAAAGGACTTGGTGAGGCCCCGGACCGCTATCGGGCTCTCCCCTTCCTTCACCGCGCCTCCCCGGTGTCGATCACCGCATCGGCCGGCATCCCCGGCTTCAGCTCGTGGGCCGGGTTGTCGAGGTCGATCTTGATCCTATAGACCAGGGTCACCCGCTCCTTGTGGGTCTCCACGCTCTTCGGGGTAAACTCCGCCTGCGAGGAGATGAAGGAGACCCGTCCCCGGTAGCTCTTACCGGGATAGGTGTCGCTCTTCACGGTGGCCGCCGCCCCGAGCTTCACCCGTCCGAGGTCGGTCTCCGCCACGTACCCCCTGAGCCAGAGGTGGTCGAGGTCGGCGATGGTCACCACCGGGGCTCCCGCCCCCAGCACCTCGCCGAGCTCGGCCTGGCGGACCAGCACCACCCCGGAGAGCGGTGCGGTCAGCGTAGTGTAGCCGAGCTTGATGCGGGAAAGCTCCAGCGCCTGGCGCGCCTGCTCCACCCCGGCGCGGCTGACCGCCACCTGCTCCTTCCTCGCCCCTTCCAGGACCTGGCTCAGGTTCTGCCGGGCCCGCTCGTAGGCCGCCTGCGCCCGCTCGTAGCCGGTCCGGTAACCGTCCCGGATCTGGGCCGATACCTCGTCCTTCTCGTAGAGCGCCTGGTAGCGCTGGAAGTCGGCCCGGTTCAGGTCGAGGGTCGCCTTGGCATCCACCACCGCCTGCTCGGCCGATCGTTTCTCCTGCACCCGGCTCCCCGAGAGGGTGAGCCCCAGGTCGGCCTGCCGCGTTTTCACCCCGGACTCCTCGATGCCCACCTGCTGGCGGTAGTCGGCCTGGTCCAGCCGGGCGATCAGGTCCCCGGCCTTCACCCATTGCCCCTCCTCCACGGCGAGCTCGGCAAGCCGCCCCTGCACCTTGAAGCCGACCACGCTCTCATGGGCCTCGATGTTGCCGGAAACCGGGAGCCCCGCGGCCTTCTCCTTCCCCTTGCGGGTGGCAACCAGGTAGGCGATGGCGAAGATCAGGAGGAGCACCAGGACGACGGGGACGATTCTCTTTCTCATTGACGAGGTACCTCCTCACCGATGCCGAGGAACTGGCGGTAGACCTTTTCGGTCTCCCCCAGCGCCGCGGCGAGGGCGATCTTCGATTCGACGTGGCGGACCAGGGCGTCGAGGTTGTTGTCGAGGGCGCGGGCCAGGGCATCCTGGGCGTTGACCACTTCCACGTTGTTGGCGACCCCGTTCTTGAAGCGGTCGCTCGCGTAGGCGAGCTCCTTTTGGGCGAGCGCCAGGCCGTCGGCAGCCACCGCCACCTCCTGGTCGGCCGCCTCCAGGTTCAAGAGCGCCTCGCGGATATCCTGCTCCACCCCGAGCTTCTGGTCGGCGATCTGGTCCTCGATCCGCCTCATCCGGCTCTCCAGCTCCACCCGCTCTCCGGTCCGGTCGGCGTCGAAGATGGTCATCAGGAGGTTTAACTGGATGATCCCGGAGGGCTCGATGTCGCCTATGTTCTGGCCGCTCCCCCCGTAGTTGCCGCTCACCACGAGCTTCGGATAGTAGCGGGCCCGCGACGCCTTCGCCTGCTCCTCCAGCGACTGCCGCTGGGTGAGAAGCGAACGGTAGTCGGGGCGCTCGGTGAGGGCGAGCCCGACCGCCTCCTCGATCTGTGGGCGGGGGAGAGGGCGGTAGCGGAGCGTCTCGGTGAGCGAGAGCTCGGTGGAGAGATCGATGCCGATGCTTCTGGCCAGCACGAGCAGCGACTGCTTGAGGCCGTTTTGGGCGACCACCAGGTTCTGGCGGTCGTTGGCAAGCTGCACCTGGGCGCGCAGGACGTCGAGTCCGTCCGCCACCCCGGCGGCGCGCTGGTCGAGCGCCAGCCGCTCCAGGGTCTGCGAGCTTCTCACCCGCGAGCGGGCGGTCTCCACCCGGGCGGCGGCGTACTGGGCCGCGAGGTAGTTCCCCGCCACCAGCCGGATGGCGCGGCTGCGGGCGTCCCGGTAGTCGTCGCCGCGGGCCGCCACCTCCTTCTCCCCGGCCCGGATGCCGTAGTAGCTCTGGAGATCGAAGAGGGTCTGATCGCCGTAGAGGCGGAAGTCGTAGGTAGTGAAGGGACCGACCACCGCCGGGACGCCGGGGAAGCTGATCCCCATGGCGCGGAGGTTTCTGGTCTGGTAGGCGAAGGGGGTCTCGATATGCAGGTGGGGGAGGTAAAGGGCGTTACGCCGCTGCTTGCTCCCGGCCGCCTCCTCCACCCGCGTCGCGGCCTGCAAGACGGCGGCATTGCCGGAGAGTCCCCGCTGGATGGCGTCCTCGAGCGACAGCGGCAGGGTCCGTCCCCCCTGGGCGATGGCCGGGGAAGACGGTAGCAGCAGGAGGGCCGCCAGCGCAAAAAGGAGAGGTCTCATGACGCCCCCCCGCCGGACGGCCGGGAAGCGATCCCTCCCACGAAGGCCTGCACCGCCCGGGTCAGTTTCTCCTCCAGGGGGCGCGCCGGAGCGAGCGACCAGACCAGGGTGGTCCCGAGCACCATCCCCTGGAAGGAGGAGGCCACCTCGGTGGGGACCAGTTCCCCGCGGATCTTGCCCTTTTGCTGCCGGTCGGCCAAAAGCCGCGCCAGCACCTGGCGGGCGGTCTCCAGCCCTACCACCATGCGCCCCTGTACCCCTTGGTTGGAGAGGATGGCGGTGAAGAGGCACTGGAAGATGGCAGGCGAGGCCTGGAACTCCTCGGTGATGGTCAGGGCGAAGAGGAGGAGCAGGCGCTCCAGGGGAACATCGGAGGCGAGGTGGGTGGCGACGAACTCCTTCACCCGCCCCATCTGCATCTCGCGGTACTCCACCAGAATGCTCTCCTTGTTCTCGAAGTAATTGAAGAAGGTCCCCTTGCCGACGTCCGCCGCCTCGGTGATCTGCCCGATGGTGGTGGCGGCGAACCCCTTCTCGGCGAAGATCTCCAGCGCACTGCGGAAGATCCTCTCCCGGGTCTCCCGACTGCGCCGCTCCCTCCTGCCGTCCGGGAGCGTTTCCTCCCTCCTTGCCTTGTCAGCCACGCCGTCCTCCTTTAAAAATGACCCACGGTCAGTTTTGACTTTAGGTCACGGACTACCCTTTGTCAAGCGGCGCCGGGAAAAATTCTTTGCTAATAAAAAACGGTGGGGCTGCTGCACAAACGGCAGGCCTCCTGCACAAACGGTGGGCCTCCTGTACAAACGGCGAGTCTCCCGTACAAACGGCGAGTCTCCTGTACAAACGGCGAGTCTCCTGTACAAACGGCGAGTCTCCCGTACAAACGGCGAGTCTCCCGTACAAACGGCGAGTCTCCCGTACAAACGGCGAGTCTCCCGTACAAACGGCGAGTCTCCCGTACAAACGGCGAGTCTCCCGTACAAACGGCGCGTCTCCCGTACAAACGGCGCGTCTCCCGTACAAACGGCGCGTCTCCTGTACAAACGGTGGGCCTCCTGTACAAACGGTGCGTCTCCTGTGCAAACGGCGCGTCTCCTGTACAAACGGCGCGTCTCCTGCACAAATGGCGAGGACGGCGGGGCCTTTCTTTGTTACCTATCGGAACCTCTGGCGACTAATCGCAGTGGTCGATATCCGCATCCCGTTCTTGAGCTTCACGATGCCGTTCTTCACACGGTTGAGGGTGCATCTCGAAGGCGCGATCCGGGTGGGGACGGTTGCGGAGAAGGGGGAGAAAAAGGGGGGGCCTTACGGCTCGGCGGGGGAGGCGGCGGTCACGCTCTTCACCACCTTGGCGAGCGCCGACATGTTGTACGGTTTCTGGATGAAGCCGGAGAACTCGTGGATGTGGAAGCGTTCGGTGACGTCCTGCTCGGAGTAACCGCTGGAGAGGATGACCTTCAGCTCCGGGTTCAGGCGGCGGAGCTCCTGCAGGCAGCGCTCGCCGCTCATGCGCGGCATGGTCAGGTCGAGGATCACCAGGTCGATTTCCGGGTGCTCGCCGAACCGCGCGACCGCCTCGGTGCCGTCCACCGCGGTGATGGTGAAGAAGCCGAGGGCGCCCAGCATCTGGACCGCCACGTTGCGGACCGCCTCCTCGTCATCCACCAGGAGCACTGTGCCGCCGGAGCGGAACTGCTCGGGCCCCTCCTGGATCACCGGGACCGCCACCCGCTCGCCCGGCGGGAGCAGTACCTTGATCACCGTCCCCATCCCCGGTTCGCTCCAGACCTTGATCGCCCCCTTGTGGCCGCGCACGATCCCCTGGACCGCGGCCAGCCCGAGCCCCCTGCCGAGGAACTTGGTGCTGAAGAAGGGATCGTAGATGCGGGCCTGGGTGTCGGGCGTCATCCCGCAGCCGTTGTCGGCCACCTCCAGGAAGAGGTAGTGCCCGCCGGCGAGGCCTTCTCCCAGCGAGGCCCCCTGGAGGTACTGGAGATCGCAATCCACCATGCCGGTCGAAATGGTGACCATCCCCCGCTGTTCACCGAGCGCCTCGCAGGCGTTGACCACCAGGTTGGAGAGGATCTGGCTCAGCTGGCTCGCGTCGCCGTGGACCGGAGGGAGCGAGTGGTCGAGGTTCAACTTCACCTGGGCGCTCTCCGTGAGGGAATCGTGCAGCATGGGGACCATCTTTTCCACCAGGAGGGAGAGGTCGATGCTCTCCAGCACGAACTTCCCTTTCCCGGAGTAGGCCAGCATCTGCCGGGTCAGGTTGGCAGCCCGGCTCCCCGCCTCGGTGATCCTCATGAGATTGGAGGAGACCAGCTTCGGGTCGCCCAGGGACATGAGGGCCAGGTCGGCGCTCCCGAGGACCGCCATCAGGATGTTGTTGAAGTCGTGGGCGATCCCCCCCGCCATCAGCCCCAGGCTTTCCAGCTTCTGGGCCCGCATCAGGCTCGCCTCCTGTACCAGGCGGGCCTCCTCGGCAAGTTTGCGGCCGGTGATGTCGTGGCAGATGCTCATGACGGCGGGGCGGCCGTTCCAGGTGATCCGGCGGGCAGTGACCTGGGCGGTCAGCACGCTTCCCCCCTTCGCGAGCAGTTCGGCCTCGAAGTCGAGCGATCCCCGCTCCAGGACCGCCTCCACCCGGTCGAGCATCAGGGGGCCCCGCTCGTCAGGAAGGAGCTGGGTGACCTTCATGAGGGCGAGGTCCTCCTGCCGGTAACCGAGCCAGCTGGCGGCCTGCGGGTTAGCGGCCAAGACGGTCGTGTCGCGGTCGTAGATCAGGATGGCGTCCCCGGCGCAGTCGAAGAGGGCGCGGTACTTCTCCTCGCTCTCCTGTAGGAGGCGGTCGGCAAGCTTACGGGAGGTGATGTCGGTGAAGATGGCGGTGAACTCGCCGGGGAGCGGACTGTAGGCGTACACGGAGAGGAACTGGCTGGTCGGCTCGAAGAAGGCCTCGAAGGCGGTCTCCCCGCCGGTGATGGCCACCTCCCCCAAGACACCCAGGTAATCGAAGGCGAACCCTTCGATGCCGGGGAAGGTATGGGTCGCGCGGCGCCCCTCGACCTGGCTCCGGTGTATCCCGAGGATCCTCTCGAAGGCGCCGTTAACCTCCATGATGACGAGGTCGGCCGGCCGCCCCTCCTCATTGGTAATCACCCGGCAGTGGGCCATGGCGCTGTTTTCGTTCTGGAAGAGGGTCTTGTAACGGCGCTCGCTCACCCGCAGCTCTTCGGTCCGGGTGAAAAGGAGCTCCGAGGCCTGGGAGAGGGCGGCGGCAACCTCGCCGGTCTCCTTGATGCCGGTGTCGTCAGGCACCGAGACCGGTTCCCCGCGCCCCATGGCCAGCGCCGGGGCTACCAGCGCGCGGATACCCTGGGAGATCCGCCGTGCGTACCCCGCCGCCAGCACCACGCCGGCGACGGAGAGGAGGGTGGCGAGCGCCACCAGCCCGAGGGTCCGGAGGTAGACCTCCCCCATCAGGGTCGACTTGGAAACCCCGACGGTGACCGTCCACCCGGAGGAGGCGGAGCGGCAGTAGGCCACCAGCACCCGCTTCTGCTCCAGGTTGGTCGCCTCCAGGCACCCTTCCGGTGCGCCCAGGAGGGCCTTCCTCAAGACCGGGTTGGCCTGCTTTCCGAGATAGAGGTTGAGGTTGCGGCTGCGGGCGGCCACCCGGCCGGTCCCGTCCAGGATACTGGCGTATTCGGCGGGGGCGAGGTTGCGGCTTTTCAGCAACGAGGAGAGGGAGTCGGCCGGCAGGGTCATCGCCAGGTCGTAGGCGACCTTCCCGGCGACCATCACCGGGATGTCGACACTGACTATGGGACGCCCGGTGACCGCCCCGTAGAACATGTCGCTCACCGCAGGTGTCCCGCTCCCGAAGACGTGGAGCACGGCGTGACGGGGATTGCGGACCGGGAGCGGCGAGCCGAAAGGCTCATAGGAATTGACCAGTTGCTGGCCGTTGCGGTCGGCCAGGATGATATCGGCTCCGGGGTAATTCTTGAGCAGTTGCCGGGCCTCCCGGTGAATGCTTTCCAGATCGCCGGTGGCAAAGGTGGGTGAGGCGGCGAAGGCCTGCAGAGCGGCCTGCACGTTGGTGAGGTTCTGGTCGACCGCCAGGGTGAGGGAGCGGGCCGAGTTGAGGAGGGCGGTCCTGGTGACCTCGCGTTTTTCTACGTAGCCGACGTACAAAAGCGCGGCGGCCACCAGCCAGATCGGGAGGACCGAGATGGCAACCAGGGAGATCAGCTGGGATTTAATTGTCGGTGGAGACCTGAAGGACATCACCGCTCCAAGCAAGAGGTCGTCACGGCGCAGAGTGCCGGCCGGGATCCTCTACAAGGGGACCGGAGCGGGGCCGGGAATCCTCCGAGTACGCGCGCGAGGGTGCCGCAATACTAGTACAATTATTCCGTACATACTATTGGGAGAAACCCGTAAATTTTCTAATGTTTCCGTTACCTTTCCTCCCCCTCGCCGCCGTTTCCTCATGTGAGCCACCGGCCGCGCCCTCACACAGCCGCCAGCCCCGCCGCTTTACCGGGCCACCCGTCCGGCCACCATGGCCCAGCGGGCGAGCCCCACCGCGTTGCCGGCCCCGAGCTTGCGCATCAGGTTGGCGCGGTGAACCTCCACCGTCTTGTGGGAGATGCCGAGCCTCTCGGAGATGGCCCGCGAGGAGCATCCCTCCCCCACCAGAGCGAGCACCTCCCGCTCCCGGGGAGTGACCCGCTCCAGGAGCCGGGCATTCTCCTTCTCCGGCAACGGCACGCTGACGCCGGTGATCCCCTTCAGATGACGGCGGAGCCTCCCGGTAACCGCGGCCACCAGCTCGTCGGCGGAAAACGGCTTGGGGAGGTAGTCGTCGGCGCCGGCCGCCATCCCCGACCGGATCTCCCCCCGCTCGCCCATGGCGGTCACGAAGATGAAGGGGAGCTCGGCGAGTTGCGGGTCGTTCCTCACCGTTTCCAGCACGCGGTGGCCATCCATGCCCGGCATCATGATGTCGCACAGCACCAGGTGGGGACGGTGCTGACGCACCAGTTCGAGCCCCTGCTCCCCGTCCACGGCGCTCAGCACCCGGAATCCTTCCAGCCCCAGGATCAGTTCGACCATGTCCCGGTAGGACGGGTCGTCTTCGATCAACACGATGGTATATCCGTTTTCTTCCATTTTATTCCTCCCTTACCGCACGAGCGGTATTTCAACTAGCATGACGGTCCCCTCTCCCGGCGAGCTCGCCACCCGGATCTCCCCTCCCAGGGTGTCCAGGGCGTCCCGCACGATGGAGAGCCCGAGTCCCAGGCCGCGCCTGGTCTCGACATTGCTGCTACGGTAAAAGGCCTCGAAGATATGCGGCTGCTCCTCCTCGGGGATGCCGATGCCGTCGTCGGCCACCTCCAAAAGGAGCCTATCCCCCTCCCGGGAGAGCTTGAGCTCCACCTTTCCCCCGGCGGGGGTGTAACGGAAGGCGTTGGTCAGCAGGTTCTGCACGATTCTGCGGAAAAGCACCTCGTCGAGGGGGAGCTCCCCGATCCCGTCGCCGACGCTCATGGCGAACCGGTGCCCTCCCCCCCAGACGGTCTCCACCTCCTGGGCGATGGCCCGGCAGCTCTCGGCGACCTCCAGCGCGAGCGGGGCTTTCGCCTCTCCCCGCACCCGTCCCGAGATTTCGTAGGAGGTGACCGAGTCGACCAGGAGGGCGATCTGGCGGGCGGCGTTGCGGATGCGGGCATTCTGCTCCCCCCGCTTCTCGGGCGTCAGCCGGTCCCAGTAGTGGTCGAGGACGTCGACGCTTCCGGTCAACAGCCCCAGCGGGGTCCGGAACTCGTGGGCCACCGTGTTGACCAGGCGCTTCATCGCCACGTTGGCCTCCTGGGCCTGTTCCAGCGCTTGGACCAGCTCGTTCTCCAGCTCCTTGCGGAAGGTGATGTCCCGGATGGTGCAGAGGACGCCGACCACTTCGCCGCGGGTGTTGACCAGCGGCGAGGGGAGCAGGGAAGCCCACCCATGCCGCCCGGCTTCGGGGACACGGTAGCTGAGATCGAGTCCCGCGCTTCCCTCCCCCCGTAGTGCGTTTTCCAGGGCGCTGCGGACCTGGGCCGCGTCCTCGAAGGGAAGCGAGCTCTCCGGAAGGCTCCCGAGCACGTCAGCCGCCTTCATGCCGCACAGGGTCTCCATGAACGGGTTCCAGACCCGCAGGCGGAGGTCGAGATCGTAGACCACGATCCCCTCTCCGGCGGATCTGATCACCTGCTCGCTGAACTGCATCGCCTCCCGGAGCCGCTCCTTGGCCTGCTTGCGTTCGGTGATGTCGCGCCCGACGCTCTGGGTCTCCACCAGGCTGCCGCCGGCGTCGAAGAAGCCGCGGTTGACGAACTGCATCCACCGGATCTCCCCCGCCCCGTTGGCGATCCGGTTCTCGATCACCACCACCGGGTTCTCCGGGGTCATGGTGGAGAGTCCCTTCTCGATGGCGGGAACGTCGGCTGGATAGGCGGCAGGATGCCAGCTGTGTCCGAGCAGCTCCTCGCGGGTTTTACCGAAGATCCGGCAGAAGACCTCGTTGACGAAGGTGAGCTCGCCGTTGGCGTTGAAACGGCTGATGGTCTCGGTCTGATCCTCCACCACCTTCCGGTAGCGCTCCTCGCTCTGGCGGAGCAGCTCCTCGGCCCGCTGGCGTTCGGCCACCTCGGCGGAGAGCGCCTCCAGCGCCGCGCAGAGCCCTTCGGTCCGTTCCCGGATGGTCAGGTCGATGCTGTCGTTGAGCTGCTTCAGCTCCTCCTCGATGCGGCGGTGGTCGGTGATGTCCCGCAGGTAGCTCAAGGCGCCCTCGCCCTCCCCGAGGGTGACGAGGGTGGCGTCGATGGCCACCAGCAGGCGCTCCCCGGTTCGAGTGGCGACGGTCTGCTCGAAACTCGCGAGGCTCGCTCCCTCCTTCCGGGCAAGCGTTGAGAGCCCCGCCGGCGGCTCCGGATCGAGGGCGAACTCCGGCCAGCTCCTGCCGATCGCCTCCTCGCGCCGGTAGCCGAACAGGCGGCACCAGGCCTCGTTCACCTCGCTGATGGCGTGGCCGGGAAGGGTGGTGACCATCGCGGGCAGGGGGGCGTCGAGGAAGAGAGGGGCGGCCTTCTCTTCGGCGCAGCGCCGCGCCTCCTCGCTCGCGGTCAGCGCCGCCTCAAGCTCGGCCACCCGGCGGACGAGCTCCTCCCGGGAAGGGTGCCCTCCCCCGTCCCGGCGTTTTGCCGGCGGCTGATGTTTCCGGTCGTTATCCATAGGCTCCGTTATCGGATGTCTCTTCTTACCGTTTTTCCCGCACGTATCGGCAGGCAAGGCCACTCTATATACGACGGGTCAAAATTAATTTTCAACTAAAAACGGGAACTAACACGGAGAAGGCCCGCGGCCACGCCAAGGTCCGAGTTTCAGATAGTTGTAATCATTCAAATTTTTCAGAAGTGTCCCAAATAGGGACAACTAAGCACCGGGCCAATCAGGGGCCGGAAATGTGCGAAAGAGGTCGTGAAGGAGACCCAGGAAGCGGTGGTGGAAGCGGTGGGGAGCGGGATCATCTCCCTCACGCTGCGGGGGCGGGGGAGTCGGCCCGGCTGGCGAGGACCTCGTGGATCTTGCGGTGGAGCTGATGGACGTTGAACGGCTTCTGGATGAAGAAGGTCCCCTCCTCCACGATGCCGCGCTGGGCCACCAGGTTGGCGGTGTAGCCGGACATGAAGAGAACCTTGAGCTCCGGACGGATGCCCCGGATCCGCTCCGCCATCTCCTTGCCGTTCATCCCGGGCATGACCACGTCGGAGAGGATCAGGTCGAGGTCTTCGCTCTCCTGGCAGATCCCCACCGCCTCCAGCCCCGATCCGCACGGGATCACCCGGTACCCGCACTCCTCGAGAAGCTGGGTGGTCACCACCCGCATCGTTTCCTCGTCCTCCACGAGGAGGATGGTCCCGGTCCCGGCCGCGATCTCCACGCTCCCGCGCTCCCGCTCGGCCACCTCGACGGCCAGCCTCGGGATATGGATGGTGAAGGCGGTTCCCTGCCCCGGCTCGGAGTAGACGTTGATGAAGCCGCGGTTCTGGGTGACGATGCCGTACACGGTGGAAAGCCCGAGGCCGGTCCCCTGCCCCACCGCCTTGGTGGTGAAGAACGGCTCGAAGATGTGCTCCATGACCTCGCGGTCGATGCCGGTGCCGGTGTCGCTCACGGTGAGGCGAACGTACCCCCCCGGTGCCGCGTCGGCGTGGCGCTGGGCGTACTCGTTCTCGATGTCGGCGTTGGCGGTCTCGATGATCAGGGAGCCGCCGTCCGGCATGGCGTCGCGGGCGTTGACGGCGAGGTTGATGAGGATCTGGTAGGCCTGGGAGGGGTCGAGGTTGACCTTGCAGAGATAGGGATCGAGCTTGAGCGAAACGGTGATGTCCTCCCCGATCAGGCGGGTGAGGCTCTTGGCCGACTCGGTGATCAGGAGGTTCAGGTTGACCGGCCGGGGCTCGATGATCTCGTTGCGGGAGAAGGCCAGCAGCTGCCGGGTGATCTCGCTGGAGCGCTCGGCGGCATGGCGGATGGAGGCGATGTACTGGTGCAGCGGTTCCTCGTCGGGGACCCGCGCCCCCAAAAGGTGCGCGCAGCCGAGGATGACGGTCAGCATGTTGTTGAAGTCGTGGGCCACCCCTCCCGCCAGTCTGCCGACCGACTCCATCTTCTGGGAATGGGCGAGCTGGTGCTCGAGCCTCTTTCTTTCGCTCAAGTCGGAGGCAACGAAGAGGAGGTGCCGTTCGCCGTCCAGGCTCAGGGAGAGGATGAAGTACTCGATGGTCAGGCGGGCCCCCAGCGGCCCGGCCAGGGTGACCTGCTGGTGGCGGGTCTTACCGTCGACCAGGGTCTCCTCGGCCACCCGGTCGAGCCCAGCGCCCCTCCAGGATTCCAGTTCCCGGAAGTCCTTGCCGAGCATCTCCCCGACACCCGCCCCCATGATCTCCCCCAGCGACCGGTTGGCGATCTCGCAGGCCCCGCTCTCCCCCTTGAAGAGGGCGATGGCGGTGGGGGAGTTGGCGGTGATCGCCTCCAGCATGGCCAGCGACTTCCGGTGAGCCGCCTCGGCCAGCTTGCGCCCCTCGATCTCGGCCACCAGGATCAGCTGTTCGTCCAAAAGGGTGCTGATGATGAATCCCATCCCGACGGCGGAGGCCAGGAGAGAGAAGAGCGCGAAGCCGTAGGGGGCGTACCAGGTGGTCCTGGTGAAGGGGTAGGAGGCGGTGCTCAGCCCCTGGACGACCATCATCACGGTCAGGATCAGATGCCCGGCGTTGTGCTTCACCCGGTACAGCGACCAGAGCAAGGCGCCCGAGAAGACGAAGACCGCGGTCCCCACCAGGTGCAGGGGGAGCACCGTCCACGGCATCTCCATCCCTGAGGTGCGGGCCGCGAAGCTCCAGAGGGCGAGGAGCAAGGGGACGGCGTAAAGGCGGCGGTCGATGGGGGCGGGATCGGTATAGGTGCGCACCCCCAGCCAGAAGGAGCAGATGAAGGCGATGTAGAAGAGGTCGCCGGGGATGGTGAAGAGGGGATGCCCCCCCATCGCCAGCAACTGGCAGCCGAGCCTCAGCCCATTCAGGCCGTAGGAGCACGATAAAAGGGCGAAGGAAGAGGAAGGTCCCTGCAGACGCTGACTTCTGGAGAGAGCGAACAGGAAGGCCGATATCATCAAGGACATCAGCCCGGTGATCCCCATGGCGGTTGGAAGCGAGAAACTGCCCACGCGAAACTGCTCCAAAATTGCTGCTGCTACGGTAAAGAGACTCCTGAGACGAGGTACCTATCGGATTTTCATTATGAAACTTGAGGTTAGGTCATTTCCGCTTGGCGGCGCCGTTTTCCCGCTCCTCCGCCTCTAGCTCGCGGTGGAACCGCCGGGAGATCTCGGCAAGGTCGACCGCGGGCTCGGGAAAGCTCATCTTGAGCGATTCCAGGGTGCGGACCACGATCTGCGAGACCGCGAGGTTCCTGAACCACTTGTGGTCGGCCGGGATCACGAACCAGGGAGCGTGCGGGGTGCTGCAAAGGGAGAGGGCATCCTCGTAGGCGTCCTGGTACTCCTCCCAGTGCTCCCGTTCCCGGTAATCCGCCTCGCTGATCTTCCAGTGCCTGGCGGGATCCTCGAGCCGCTGCCGGAAACGGCGCAGCTGCTCCTCCTTGCCGATGTGGAGGTAGAACTTGAGGATGCGGGTGCCGTTCTCCGCCAGCAGCTGTTCGAAGTCGTTGATCTGCCGGTAGCGTTCCTGCCAGATTTTCTTCGGCACCAGCTGGTGTACGCGGGCGGCCAGCACGTCCTCATACTGCGAGCGGTTGAAGACCACCACCTCCCCGGCCTTCGGGACCTCCTGGTGAATCCTCCAGAGGAAGTCGTGGGCGAGCTCCTTCGGCGTGGGGGCCTTGAAGCTGCAGACCCGGGACCCCTGCGGGTTCATGTTGCCGAGCACGTGGTTGATGGTGCCGTCCTTGCCGCCGGCGTCCAGGGCCTGGAGGATGATCAGCAGCGAGTGGCGCCCCTCCGCATAGAGGAGGTACTGCAGCTCGCGAAGGCGGCTCGTGTAGCCGTCGATCTCGCCCTGGGCGGAGGCGTGATCCTGGTGCCGGTCCTTGAAGGAGGGGTCGATCTTGTCGAGCTTGACCTTTTTCCCCGGCTCCACCATGAAACGCTTCAGGTAGTCCATAGCCCCCTCCGTTCCTGCGGATCTTTGGCAACTAGCGGATATCATACACGGATCTGCTGATATCGTCTACACTACTCTCATCCGCCGATCCAGGGATGGCAGAGGGCCGGCGGAAGCAGACAGACGCCCCTGGATGACTGGCATAACGGGAAGCCCTCCTATCTCAGGAGGGGTAACTAACTGAATGGGCGGGGATGTTGACTTGGACGGATTGCGAAACGCCAAATGTTAGCTATAGTGTAATCATCCATAAGCTACAGAGCCCCTGCAATACGGCCTGGCTTTCCTTCCCGGGAAGCCGGGCTTTTTTTGTTTATGGCCCGCGTCCGGCGACCGGCAGCGGCGTCCCCCGCACCAAAAGCCGCAGGGCCCGTTTCACCATGGCCTCCTCGGTGGCCGCCAGGTTGTTGCGCGCCAGCCGGTAGCCGGGGTCGAGCGAGAGCGCGGTCGCCAGCTCGCGCCGCGCCTCGGTGAGACGGCCGGCGAGGAGATAGGCGTAGCCGAGGTTGTTGTGGGGGCGCGCCTTGGCCGGGGACTTGTGGACGGCGTCCTCCCAGAGGGCAACCTGGCTCCGGAAGTCGCGGTTCCGGGAGACGGTGGCCACGAAGAGGGGAGCGAGGAGGAGGGAGGCCAGCAGCGCGAAAGCGAGGCCGGAGCGCCGCCGCGGCCAGAGTAGGGCGCCCCCGGTCCCGAGGGAGATGGCGGCCCCGGCCAGCGGGAGGTAGGCCTGGCGGTCGTTCACCAGGTCGAGCCGGGGAACCAGCGAGTTGGTGGGGAGTAGCAGCAGGAAGAACCAGAGGATTCCGAAGGAAAGCCACGGGAGCCGCCGGAACGCCAGCGCCGCACCGCCCGCCGCCGCCAGCAGGAGCCCCCCCTTGAGGAGCAGCCAGCCGTCCGGGTGGAGCACCGGGCGAAGGTCGGGATCGATGTTCATCCCGTCGAGCAGAAAGAGCCGGGAGAGGAGATAGCAGACGGCATCGGCCTGGCTCGCCAGGTTCAGGGGCCAGGAGCGGATGTCGAAGCTGTACTCGAGGAGGGCGCCGTAGCGGGGATGGGCCAGGAGGGCGACGGCGGCGGCCGCCAGCAGGAGCCAGCTCCGCCATTCCCGGGCAAGGAGCGTCCGCCACGGCGTTTCCGTCTCCATGGCGCGGTCCCACAGGAAGAGGGCGGCCGGCAGCACGATGGCGGTCTCCTTGCAGAGAAGCGCGGCGAGGAAACCAAGCGGAGTAACGAGGTACCAGCGGGAGCCGCCGCCTGTGGGAAACCAGGTTCCACCCTTTGTCAAAGGTTCATCGGGAAATACCGGGGATAGCAGGTCCCCCCCTTTGGAAAAGGGGGGACAGGGGGGATTTGTGACGTTGACAGCAGGGGAAATCCCCCTAAATCCCCCTTTTCCAAAGGGGGACTTTGAGCTTTCCCGAAATTTCCCGCTACCATTTTGGCGGGCGGCCTCGTGGATGAGGAGCGTCAGGAGGACGAAGAAGGCGGCCAGCGACGAGGAGCGCCCGGAGAGGTAGGTGACCGCCTCGGTCTGCAGCGGGTGGAGGGCGAAGATCCCGGCGGCCAAGGCAGCGGCCCGGCAGGCGGAAAGCCGGTGGGGAAGCGCCAGGGCGGGCTCCGGTCCGGGAAGCCGGTGGTGAAGGGCCAGGGCGCGGGCCAGCCAGTAGACGAGCGCCACGTTTCCCAGGTGGATCAGGAGGTTCGCCAGGTGAAACCCGAAGCCCCCCAGGCCGCTCAGGTTGTTGGCGAGGTAGCTCAGGGTCAGAAGCGGGCGGATGCCATGGGAGAGGCCGGAGAGCCAGGCAACCGGGGAGAGTGCCTTGGCGCTTCCCAGGATGACGTCGAAGTCGTCGTACTGGAAGGTGCCGGAGAAGGAATTGAGGTAGGCGGCGGCGGTGGCCGCCAGCACCAGGAAGAGCCCCGGCTCGCCCACCACGAGCCGGGACCGGTGGCCATTGCCGGGCTCCATCAGAACCCGAAGATGGAGCGGAGCTTCTTGACCGGGTTCTTGATGGTCTCCATGGCGCCCCCCGAGCCGCTTTCGCTGGCGGAGGGGATCTTCCGCGAACTGGTGTCGGTCCCGATCCGGCGGGAGGAGCGTTCCATGGCGATGCAATCCCCGTCGCCAATCCGCCTCCCGGTCACCTTCGTGTAGTTCTCACCCATCTCCCCCTTGGTGAACGAGCCCCCCTCGAAGGAGTCGCCGCGGTACTCCACCCCGCCGGAGATCGCCCCGTACAGGGTCTTGCCGTTCCAGGTCACCGTGTTGCCGCTTCTCCGGGAGGCGGCCCTGGGGAGGTTGTTGTCGAGCACCGGCTCGCTTACCGGGGAGAGACAGCTTTTCACCGTCGACTTGGCGGGGGTGTTGTAGATCTCGGCGTTACCGCCGTAGAGCTGACGCGAGGTGGTCTCGGTGGTCACCTCCCAAAGCCCCGCCTTGATGGCCAGCGGCGGGAACGATTCGTCGCACGCGTTTTTGCCATTCTCCCCGATGCCCCGCTCGCAGCCCCCCGCTTTCTCCTTGGGGATCCTCACCTGCTTGGAGATCCTCACGAACTCCTTCCGGTTGGCCTCGTTCTGCATCTCATGTTCTTTGATCGTCTGCTTGGCCTGGTTTGCCCGCGCCTCGATGTCGCGCATGTCCTGACCGTTGACGGTCATGCTCGCCGCCTCGCCGGTGCAGGCCCCCACCCGTTTTCCCTTCATCTTGGTCCGGGCCGTGAGATCGCCATCCTTGGAGGAGATGGAGACCGTCATCGTCCCGGAGCTCGCCGTCGAGCTGTAGGTGATCTCCCCTCTCCCCGTGGAGGTGGCCCCGTCCTGGTTGCAGGTGAACTCCCAGCTGACCTTCCCCCCCTTGCGCTTGACGTTGGTGAAGGTGCAGTTTTGCCCCTGGGGAGGCTTGGGGACCAGATCCGACTGGGTCACGCACTGCCTGGTAGTGACCACCGTGGGGGGGACGGCCATCGGTAGCCCCTCCATGGTGGTTTCCATGGTGGTCTCCCACATCCCCTCCTGGAACGGGGTCGCGCCGCTGCAGAGGGGGGCGACCCCGAGAAGGATACAACCTGCCAAACCTAACACCGGACGACGTCTCATGGGTCACCTCGCTTTGATGGTAAACGATCAGATTTCGATCCTGAACTCCGCGCCGCGGTCACGGTTGCTGACCGAGAGGATGCCGTGCATGCTCTTCTCCACGATGTTCTTGGCCATGTAGAGGCCGATCCCGGTCCCCTGGATCCCCTTGGTGGAGAAGTACGGCTCGAAGATGCGGTTGATGATATCGTCCGGGACCCCGCCTGCGTTGTCGGCGACGGTGATGACGCAGCGCTCCCCCTCCAGGAAGGTGCGGACGGTCACCCTCCCCTCGTCGATCTCCTGCTGTTCGATCTGGTCGCGGGCGTTCAGGAGGATGATCACCAGCACCTGGGCGAACTCGTTGGGGTACCCTACGATGGTCCGCCGGGCGGAGAGCTCCAGGTCGACCCGGATCGCCTGCTGGACGAAGCTCTCCTTGACCAGCAGGTGCGCCTTGCTGACGGCGGCGTCCAGGTCGAACTCCACCAGCTCCTTGTCGGGCTTGAAGAAGTTCCTGAAGTCGTCGATGGTCTGCGACATGTGCTGGATGTGGATCATCGCCTGCGCCACGGTTTTGTCCAAAAGCTCGCCGCTGAACTCCCCGACCTCGTAGTAGAGCGGGAGCCCCTGGATCAACAGCCCCAGGGTGTTGAGCGGCTGGCGCCACTGGTGGGCGATGTTGCTGATCATCTCCCCCATGGCGGCCAGCCGGCTCTGCTGGAGCATGACCCGGTCCTTCTCCCTGAGCTCCTCCATCGCCTTGAGCTTCTCCTCGGTCTCGGCGATAAGCCTCCCCTCAGCCTGCTGGCGCTTCTCCTCGCGCTCGAGGTTCTCCAGGGCGAAGGTGATGTCGGCCTGCATCTGGAGCAACAGCTCCACCATGTCCTGGTCGAAGTAGTCGATCCCGGCGGCGTAGAAGGTGAGCGCCCCGAGCGACTGGCCGTGCAGGTTGATCGAGATGGAGGCCACCGAGGTGAAGCCCCACCGCTCCGCCAGCGGCCTCCAGGGGGCCATGTCGGGGTCGCTCATGAAGTCGCTGCAGATGTAGTAACTCCCGCTGCGGATGCACTTTCCCGCCGGTCCCATCCCCTCCGGGACCGGCAGCGCCGAGACCCGGACCTGCGCGAGGTAGTCGGTGTAGGGGCCGAAGGAGGCGACCGGCCGGATCCAGCCGCTCTCCTCGTCGGCAAGGCCGACCCAGGCGAGGAGGAAACCGCCGTACTCAACCGCCAGCCGGCAGAGGGCCGCATAGAGCTCCTCCCGGGAGGGAAGCCGCGAGATGACCTTGCCGGTCTCGCTCAAAAGGAGGTAGAGCTGGTTGATCCGGCGAAGCCGCTCCTCGGCCTGGATGAGCTCGGTGATGTCGTGGACCGAGGTGCGGTTGGTGACGTACTTGCCGTTTTCGTCGAGGACGGCGATGGAGTTGATCAGCACCGGGAGCACGGTCCCGTCCTTCTTGCGCAGCTCGAGCCGCAGGTCGGTGACTGCCCCCCCCTCGCTGACGAAGCGGCCGAAGGCCCGCTCGAAATCGGGGAGCGAGGCGAGGGTGACGAGCTCGCACATCTTCATCCTGCCGATCACCTCGTCGCGCCGGTACCCCAGCCACTTGAGCTCGGTGTCGTTGATCCGGACGATGAGGGAATCGCGGTCGAGCGAATGGTAGCCGCAGGGGGCGAGGTTATAGAGATCCTCCACCTCGCGGGCGGTGCGCTCCAGCGCCTCCTCGGCCCGCTCCCGCTCGTCGATCTCGGCCAAAAGGGCGTTGACGGTCTCGGCAAGCTCCGAGGTCCGCTCCCGGACCCGGTGATCCAGCTCGTCGTGGGAGCGGCGGAGCTCCGTCTCCATCCTCTTGCGGTCGGTGATGTCGGTGCCGATCCCGATGACGGCGAAGGGAAGCCCGTTCTCGTCCAGCATCGGCGAGTTGGTGGTCAGCATCGGGACCACCCTGCCGTCCCGGGCCCGGACCGCCATCTCCACCGTGCATGGCTTCCCTGCCGAAAGGGCCAGCGTCACCTCTTCCTCCACGCCCGGATCGGCCACCGGGGGGAGCACGGTGGCAAGCTCGCCTCCGAGCGCCTCCTCGCGGCGCCAGCCGAAGAGCGCCTCGGCGGCCTTGTTCCAGTAGATCAGGGTCTGGCTCATGTCGGTAGCGATCACCGCCTGCCCCACCGAGTCGAGGAGGCTCGCCTGGAAGAGGAGATGCTTCTCCGCCTCCTTCCGTCCGGTGATGTCGCGGACGATGCTGACGAGCATCCTGGTATCGCCGATGGTGGCCCCCCGGGAGCTGACCTCCACCGGGAAGAGGCTCCCGTCCCGGCGGCGGTGGACGGTCTCGAAGAGAATCCCCTGCCGGTCCGCCTCGTCCATCTGGGAAGCGGTCTCCGAATCGGCCCCCGGCACCCGCAGGTCCATGAGCGACCTTTCCAGGAGCTCCTCGCGGCTCCAGCCGTAGGCCAGGGTGGCGGCGGCGTTGGCTTCCAGGATCCGGCCGTCGCCGCGGCGGATGAAGAGGATGATGTCCCGGCTGTTGGCGGCCAAAAGCTCGTAGCGTCTGAGGACCTCCTCGGAGTGCTTGCGGCCGGTGACGTCCTGGATGATCCCGGCCAGCCGCTCGCGGTCTCCCTCCCGGCAGGTGCGCCCGGCCGCCCAGATCCAGCGGAGCTCCCCGTCGCGGCGCCGGATCCGGCACTCGAAACTGAAGCTCTCCCGGCCGGCCAGCTCCGTGCGCAGGGTCCGCTCCACCGCCTCCCGCTCCTCCTCGACGACATGGGCGAGGAACATGGCGAAGTCCCAGCGGGGGAGGAGCTCGGGATAGCCGAAGATCCGGTCGTGCTCGGGGGAGCGGGCGACGGAGAGATCGCCCAGGTCGAGCTCCCAGGCCCCGATGCTGCTCGCCTCCAGGGCGAAGCGGAGCCTGCTCTCGCTCTCGTGCCGCTTGCGCTCGGCATCCTTGATCTCGCTGATGTCGTCGAAGACCACCACCGCGCTGGCCACCCCGCCGGCCGCATCCATCAGGGGGGCGGAACTGACCAGCACCGGGATCCGGCTCCCGTCGCCCCTCTCCAGGAGCATCTCCCGGTTGCGGACGAAGGTACCGTTGGCGAAGGTCTGGGAGCTCGGGAGCTCGTCGCCGGAAAGGGGGGTGCCGTCCGGCCTCAGGGCCCGGGCAAGCTCGCTCTCCGGCTGGGGTCCGGGGAACGGGCAGCCGTAGAGGTCGCAGGCCCGCCGGTTGAGGTAGGAGAAGTGGCGGTCGGAGGCATTCACCAAGGCTACCGCGCTCGGGATGGTCTCCAGGATGGCCACCAGCCGCCGCCGCTCGTTTTCCGCCTGGTCCTTGGCCTCCCGCAGGGCCTCCTCGGCCGCCTTCCTGGCGGTGATGTCCCGGACCGCGGTGTGGCGCTGGTGACCGCCCGAGATGGTGCAGCCATGGGCCTCGACGGTGATGCGGGTGCCGTCCTGGCGGATCAGGTCGTGCTCGAAGATGCACTCGCGGGAAGCCCGCACGATGGTCTCCACCCGCTCCCGGTCCTCCGGGGCGATGAAGGGAGCCATCTCGTTTCCCTTGAGCTCCTCAGGCGGGTAACCGAGCATCCCGGCGAACTGGTCGTTGCAGTCGACGATGATCCCCCCCCGGGTCTCGACGATCCCCTCGAAGGTGGCTTCCGCGAAGGTGGCGAGACGGGAACGGCTCTCGTAGAGTGCGGCTTCGCGCTCCAGGCGGGAGACCCGCTCCTTGGTCCGGCGGTAGGCGGTCACGAGGAGGCCGGTGGCGGCCCCGATGATGCAGAAGACCACGAGCCCCACCCGGTCGATGGGGGCGCCGACCCCGAACCCTTCGGGGGGAAGGAGGTAGTAGGCGACGAAGAGGGCAGAGAGGAAGGTGGCGAGGCCGGCGGAGGTGAAGCCCCCGACCATGGCGGTGATGAGCACCACCGGGTAGAAGAGGCTGTAGGGGGAAAGGCCGGGGCCGAACCAGTGCTCCAGAAGGTCGCGCACGACGATGCCGGCGACGACCGCCAGGCATGCGACCGTCAGGTGCCACCAGCGGCGGACCGCGGGGCTGCTTCCCTTGTCCATGCAGAAACCCCTGAATTACAGTAAACGGTGAGCGGACTGGATGGAGGAAATTCCTCCCCTGTCACAGCACGCTTTTAGCACACTTTCATGCAAGCTGCAAAAGTATAGCATGAGTCTCAGAGCTTTCATCTCCTACAGATTACGCACCCTTACATACTCTCAAACCGGACCGTTAATGCTCACCCATGAGGATCTGAGCCATACCGCGCCGTTGACCTAGCCGGGATAAAGCAGTAACCGAGGCCGGGGGCAAAAAACTTTGCTTGACCCGTCTACCGCTTCACACTTTACCCTTGAAATCGTCACGGCCATGACAGATATTCCACACGAAAAAAAAGGAGAACGAGATGAAGAACAAGGTAACCGTAGAGGAGTGGGTAGCCCGTTTCGAGGCGGCCGGGCTGGACGGCGAGGGAAGGGAGAAATGGCACCGGCTGTTCGAGCGGGAGAATCCGGAAGGTCACCAGAGCTTTCTCGAGTGGCTCGGCCTCCCCCCCGGCGAGATCGCGGCCATCCGCTCCCGCTTCGCCTGACCCTTGCGTTACATCCCCTCTCCCCCGCTGGGGGGGGAGGGGTTAGAGGAGCCGACCATGTACCGCATCACCGAGCTCGCCCGCCACTTCGGCCTTTCCCGCAGCACCCTTTTGTACTACGACCGGATCGGCCTTCTCTCTCCCTCGGGGCGGAGCGGCGCCAACTACCGCCGCTACTCCGAGGCCGAGCGCGAAAAGCTCGCCACCATCTGTTCCCTTAGGCAGGCCGGGGTGGACATCGAGGGGATCCGCGCCATCCTCGCCACCGCCGGGGACGACACCACGGCCGTGCTGAAGCGGCGGCTCGAGGAGATCGGCCGGGAGATCGCCGCCCTTTCCGCCAAGCAGCACCTGCTGGCGGGGATGCTGAAGCTGTACGGCGAGGGGGGGCCCAGCGGAAGCGTCGACAAGGAGATGTTCGTCTCCCTTTTACGCGCGGCAGGTATGGACGACCAGGCGATGAAGACGCTGCACGTGGAATTCGAGCGGCGGGAACCGGCCGCCCACCACGCCTTTCTCCGTTCGCTGGGGATCCCGGAGGAGGAGGCCCTCAGGATCCGGGCCTGGTCGCAGGAGGCGGGTGGGGAATGACGGCCTTGCCGCCCGATTTCCTCTCTTTTTCCATATTCCGTGCATGATTGCCCGCTATACCTCTAAGCATCGCAAAGCCGCGGGAAGGGGTGCGCATGGGAAAACCGATGTCACGACAAACGGGATACGAGCTGGCGGGGTCGCTCACCATGCTGGTGGGGATGGGGGCTTCCCTCTACATCTACTTCACCTCGCAGGATTTCGCCGATTCGCTGAACGATCAGCTCCTCGCCCAGTCGAAGCCGTACGACCGGGCGCTGGAAGTCATGGGGGGGAAAGCCAACCTGATGGCGGAGCTTTTCAAGCGGTGGTTCTTCGACCTGTGGCAGGGGACCCACCTGGCCTACACGGTGGCGGCCATCACCGTGCTCGTTTCCTTCTGCCTCTTCGTGGCCGCCCACTACCTGGACAGCGATCCCGAATGAAGCGGTTAAAGGCGGTGGATGGGCGAGGGATGTTGTGCTATAGTCCCCGGGCTCTGAAATCAAGTCGCGGGAGGCGCTGGTGAGAAACGTCGTAACGGTGGCAGTCGCTCTTTATCTTCTTCTTTGTGCCGCGGTGGCGGGAGCCGCCACCAGCCTGGTCCGGATGGGCGACCGCACCCCGGTCCCGCTTGACCGGGTGGTGGAGGAGATCGCCCCCGCCGACGCCGTCTTCCTCGGCGACACCCACGACGACCGCTCGCTGCACGCAAAGCAGCTGGAGATAATCAAGGCGCTCTACGCCAAGAACCCGCGGCTCGCCATCGGGCTGGAGATGTTCACCATCGACAGCCAGTCCGCCCTCGACGGCTGGACAAGCGGCAAGCTCTCCGAGAGCGAGTTCCTCCCCATCTACGCCAAGAACTGGAGCTACCCGTGGGAGCTCTACCGGGATATCTTCCTCTTCGCCCGCGACAACAAGATCCCCATCATCGCCCTCAACGTCCCCAAGGCGGCGATCGGCAAGGTGGTCCGGGCGGGGGCCGGCGCCCTGACCGGCAGCGACCTGGCCGGGCTCCCTCCCGGCCCCTGGAGCCTCAGTCCCCGCCAGGCGGAGTACCTGAGGCTGATCCGCCAGCAGGCCTTCGCGAACCTTCCCCCCCGCTTCCCGTCCGCCAACTTCGACCAGGCACAGGCGCTGCGCAACCACACCATGGCCTCGTTCGTCATGCGGTACCTGGAAAGAACCCCGGGGAGCCAGGTGGTGGTCATCGCCGGGACCTGGCATTCCATCAGAAACGGGGTCCCCGACAGCATGAAGCGGTACGGCAAGGTCGACGCCCGGGTCATCTTGCAGGACCTGGTGGAGTTCACCTGGCTGAAGCCGACCGCCGAGGACGCCGACTTCCTGATCCTGCGCGACCGCTAGCCGCGGCCGCGCTGCTCCACCCGTTCCTACCCGATTAGCGCCGACACCGCGTCGTTGAGCTGTTTGATGTCGAACGGCTTGGCGATGAAGTTCACCCCCGCCATCTCGCCCCGGTGCTCCCGCTCCAGGAAGCTCCTCGTGTAGCCGGACATGAAAAGCACCGGGCACTCCGGCCACACCCTCCTGATGCGGGCGACCATCTCCTCGCCGTTCATGCCCGGCATCACCACGTCGGTCAGCACCAGGTCGACCCGGGTCCCCCGCTCGCAGAGGGCGATCGCCTGCTGGGGCGAGGCCGCCTGCAGCACCGTGTATCCCATCTCCTCCAGCATCCCGGTGGTGGTTATCAGGAGCATCTCCTCGTCCTCGACCAGCAGGATGGTGCCGCTGCCGTGCGCCTGGCCGGCGGCCGAGGCATCCTCTCCCCCGCTCTCCCCCTTCAGACGCGGAAGGTACACGGTAAAGACCGTTCCGGCGCCCGGCGTGCTCTCGCACTGGATAACGCCGTCGTTTTGGGCGACGATCCCGTACACGGTGGAGAGCCCGAGCCCGGTCCCCTTGCCGATCTCCTTGGTGGTGAAGAACGGCTCGAAGATACGGTCGCGGGTCTCGCTGTCCATCCCCACCCCGGTGTCCGCTACCGTCAGCCGGACGTAATCGCCGGGACCGGGCGCGCCCCCCTCCTGGCGGTCGCCCATGATGGTGACGTTGGCGGTCTCTATGGCCAGCGTCCCTCCCTGCGGCATGGCGTCGCGGGCGTTCACCGACAGGTTCATGAGGATCTGGTCGATCTGGACCGGGTCGATCAGCACGTTCCAAAGCCCTTCCCCCGCCTGCAAGACGAAGCGGATATCCTCCCCGATCAACCGGCCGAGGTTCTTCCTGTGTTCCACGATCAGGGCGTTGAGATTGACCGGCTTGGGAGCGATCGGCTGCTTGCGCGAGAAGGCCAGGAGCTGGCGGGTGACCTGGCTTGAGCGCTCGGCCGCCTTCACGATCTGGTCGAAGGCCCCCCAGAGGGGATCCTCCGGGGAAAGCCGCAGCTTGGAGAGCTCGGCCCTGCCGAGGATGACGCAGAGCATGTTGTTGAAGTCGTGGGCCACGCCACCGGCCAGACGGCCGATCGATTCCATCTTCAGCGACTGCTGCAGCTGCTCTTCGAGGGACTTGCGGTGGGTCACGTCGGTAACCGTCGCCAGCACGCAGCGGTCGTTCCCCAGCTGGACCCTCCGCATCCGGACCTCCACCCAGAACAGCCGGCCATCGGCCGCCCGGGCGTGCCAGGGGAACTCCGGCTGCTCCCCGAGGGCGGCCCGCTTGATGAAGGCTATGGCCTCGTCCTCCGAGTAGGGAGAGGTTCCGGCGCTGAGGGCGCCGGCGGTCAGGGTGAGGACCTCGTCGTGGGAGTAGCCGTACATCTCGCACATGGTCCGGTTCACGTCGACGATGGCTCCGCTGTCGGCCCCGTGAATGATGATGGCGTCGCTCGACGCGTCGAACATGGTCCGGAAACGGCTCTCGCTCTCCCTGAGCACCGCCGCCTGGTCCGTGAGGAGCTCTTCGGCCCGCTGGCGCTCGGCCAGCTCGTCCTCGAGCTGCCGGGCGGTCAGGTGGAGCTCCTCGCCGTAGTGGACGATCTCCGCCGTCTTGCGGCGTACCTGGCGGCGCAAAAGGGCGGCGAAGGCCACCGACAGGGCCAGCAGGGCCGCCACCGCGACGAAAGCCTCCCTGAGCCACCCCGGCATCACCCGGATGGTGGAGGCGCTGCCATGCGACCACCGCTCCAGCGCTTGGTGGTACGGCGACCCCTCGGTCCTTCGCCAGGAGTCGAGGTAGTGGTCAAGGGTGGCCAGCACCTCCCGGTTGCGCCCCTTGGCGACCGCGAAATAGATGTCGAACGGGTTGAAGATCACCCCCGAGGAGTGCAGCCCGTAATCGTGCTGCTTGGCCGACCCGAAGGTGTTGTTGGCCACCCCTCCGTCGACCTCTCCGGCGGCCACCGCCTTGAAGAGGTCCTCGAAGTCGCCGTACTCCACCAGCCGGCAGGGAATCTCGAACTTGTCGACCATGTTCTTGAAGCTGGCTCCGTTGAAGTCCCCCTTTTCCACCCCGATCCGCTTGTTCCTCACGTCCCGGATGTTTTCGATGGAGGAGCCGGCCGGCACGTAGAGCTCCGCCCAGACGGTCAACACCGGCGTCTTGCCGTAGTCGAGGAACTTGGCGCGCTCGGCGGTATAGGCCACGTTGGTTACCACGTCGACCTCCCCGCTCTGGACCCGGGCGAGGCCGTCCGCCCAATTACCGTAGACGTAGGTGACCGTCCACCCCTCGCGGCGGGCGATCTCGTTCAGGAGGTCGACGTAGGCACCCTTGACGGTCTGGTCGGGGGCCTGAAACAGGGTGGGATAGAAGTTGAAGGCCGCCACCCGCACCTCACGGGGAGCGGCATGGGCGGCAGAGACGGAGAGCACCGTCGCGATGGCGAGTATCAGCAGTAGAACTTTTCTCATGGTACCGTCTCCTGCGGCGGAGTGGACTGGTGAGGTCAGGGATCGTTCGGTGCCACTCCGGCAGGGGGAGGAGCATACATCATGCCATCGGCATTTGTCGCTAAAAATTAAGGATAAAAGGAGGTTAGGAGAAAATAAGGAGCGAGGGCGGGGAGAGGGGAAGCTGCCGCCGCCGCGGGGCGCCAACGGCGGGGAGAGCGGGTAACAGGGCGGAGAAACAACGGATTAATGGTGACCAGAGGAGTCAAGGACCTTGACCACCACCGCCCCCTTCACCCCGGCACGCAGGGCCGCCAGCGCCTCGTTGGCCTCTTCGAGGGGAAATACCGTCACCTCGGTCCGGACCGGGACCTGGGGTGCCAGGGCGAGGAAACCGGTGGCATCCCGGCGGGTGAGGTTGGCAACCGAACGGAGGACCCGTTCACCCCAGATGATGTGGTAAGGAAAAGAAGGGATATCGCTCATGTGAATCCCTCCGAGCACCACCACGCCCCCCTTCGCCACCGCCTCCAAGGCCAGGGGGACCAGCTCCCCTGCCGGGGCGAAGATGATGGCGGCATCGAGCCCGCCGGGGGGAATCTCCCCGGTCCCACCGGCCCAGGAAGCTCCCATCTCGAGGGCAAAGCGCTGCCCCTCGCGGTCGCCCGGGCGGGTGAAGGCGAAGACCTCCCGCCCCTGCCAGCGCGCCACCTGGGTGACGATATGGGCAGCGGCGCCGAAACCGTAGATCCCGAGCCGCTTGCCGGGGCCCGCCATCGCCAGCGAGCGGTAGCCGATGAGCCCCGCGCAGAGAAGGGGAGCGGCCTGGAGGTCGGGGTACCCGTCCGGAATCGGGAAGCAGAAGCGATGGTCGGCGACCGTGAAATCGGCCAGCCCTCCGTCGATGTGGTAGCCGGTGAAGCGGCCGTGGTCGCAGAGGTTTTCGCGGCCGTCCCGGCAGTAGCCGCAGCTGCCGCAGGTCGACCCGAGCCACGGGACACCGACCCGGCCGCCGGTCCGGAAGCCGGAGACACCGGCTCCCACGGCGCAGACGCTGGCGACCACCTGGTGGCCAAGCACCAGGGGGAGCTTCGGGTCGTCGAGCTCCCCGTCGAGGATGTGCAGGTCGGTCCGGCAGATCCCACAGGCGTGGACTTTCAAAAGGAGCTGGCCCGGCCCCGGCGACGGGAGATCCCTCTCCACCAGCCGAAGCGGCTGCCCCGTCTCTTCGAAGATCATGGCGCGCATCGGTCCCACCTCCTGAAACTCCCGCGTGTTAATCTCCCCTCGCCCCGATTAATCTTCCCCTTTCACCCCCGGGCGGCCGCCTGCCCCTTTTCGTTTTCCTCCCGGGCGTGCTCCCCCGCACTGGCCACCACCGCCAGCACATCCTCCGGCGCCATCGGCCGCGAATGGAGGAATCCCTGGAAGTAGCGGCACCCCATCTCCTTCAGGATATCCCGCTGGGCCTCGTCCTCCACCCCTTCGGCAACGGTCAGCATGTTGAGGTTTCTGGCCAGGTTGACCACCGACTGGGCGATAGCCTGATTGTTGCGGTTGCGGGTGATGTCCTTGACGAAGGAGCGGTCGATCTTCAGCACGGTGACCGGGAAGTTCTTGAGATAGCTCAGCGAAGAGTAACCGGTGCCGAAGTCGTCGATGGCGATCTTGCACTTCAGGTCGCGGATCTTGTTGAGGATCCTGGTCGCCTCCTCCGGCCGCTCGATGAGGCAGCTTTCGGTGAGCTCCAGCTCCAGCCGCTCCGGGTCGATCCCCGTCTCCTCAAGGATACCCTTGACGGTCTCGATGAGAGTGGGGGATTTGAACTGGGCCGCGGAGATGTTGACCGCTATGGCGAGGTCGGTCCCCAGCGCCCTCCAGGCCACCTGCTGAAGGCAGGCGGTCTTCAGCACCCACTCCCCGATCGGGACGATCTGCCTGGTCTCCTCGGCGATCGGGATGAAGCGGGTGGGCTCCACCTCCCCCAGCACCGCGCTGTGCCACCGCAAGAGGGCCTCCACCCCGATCACCTCCCCGCAGCGGAGGCAGACCTTCGGCTGGTAGACGAGGGAGAGCTCGTCGAACTCCAGGGCGTGCTGCAGGGCATGGATCAGGCTCAGCCGCTCGTGGAAGGCGTGGTCGAGCTGCTCGGAGAACATCCGGAAGGTATTGCGGCCGGCGTCCTTGGCGTGGTAGAGGGCGAGGTCCGCGTTCTTGCCGAGCGTCATGGGGTCCTCGGCGTCCTTGGGATAGAGCGCCACCCCGATGCTGGCGGTCACCAAGAGCTCCTGCCCCTCCAGTTGCACCGGCTCCCCGGTCGCCATCAGAAGCTTCTCCACCACGAACATCACCGTGCTCTCCCGCTGGACGTCGTGCAGGATGATGGCGAACTCGTCCCCTCCCAGCCGGCAGACCACGTCGTCGTCCCTGAGGATGTTGAGGTAGCGGACCGCCATCACCTTGAGGAGCTGGTCCCCGGCGGCATGCCCGAGGCTGTCGTTGACGTGCTTGAAGTTGTCGAGATCGAGGTAGATGAGGGCGAAGCCTATGTCGTGGCGCTTGCTGCGCGAGAGCGCCAGGTCGAGCCGGTTCTGCAGCAGGCGCCGGTTGGGAAGCCCGGTCAGCCCGTCGTAGTAGGCGAGCCGGTGCTTCTCGTTCTCGGCATAGCTGATCTCCCGGATCCGCTCGTCGAGGGCCAGGGTCATCTCGTCGAAGGAGCGCGCGAGCTGTCCGAGCTCGTCCTTGGTGTAGAGGAGCCCGCTTCGGGCCGAGAGGTCCCCTCCCTCCACGAGCTTGGCGGCATGGACGATCCGCTCCAAGGGCCTGATGATGAAGCGGCTGGCGAAGAGCCTGGTGAGCAGGGTGGTCAAGACGGCGGCCAGCGAGAAAACCAGCACCGAGATCCAGAGCGAGCGGCGGGCGGAGGCGGTGGCGATCTTTTCGGGGGTGGAGACCCGGATGTAGAGGTAGGGGGGGGAATCGGGGGAGAGGCGGAGCCTCTTGAAGGCTAGGTGCCTGCGGGCGCCGTCCAGGCCGACGCCGGTGAAGATCCCCTCGTCGTCGGGCCCGGTCATGTGACGCCTGAGGTCGGGGTGGTCCGGCTTGCCGTCCTGGTTGTCGAGTCCCAGGTGGGAGTAGCGCAACAGCACGGTCCCGCGGTGGTCGGTCAGGTTGACGATGGAGCCGGAGGGAAAGTTCTGGGCGTCGAAGCTCTTGGCGAAACCGTCGAGGTCCTGGGCGGCGTACAGCACCAGGATCGGCTGCTGCTTCTCGTTCAAGACCGGAAGCGCGAAATGGAGGGTGGGCTTGTGGACGGCGCGGGAGACGGCGTACTCGCCCGCCACGAACCTCTTCGTCCTCATCGCCTCCTTGAAGTAGCGCCGGTCCGCGACCGAGTACTGGATGGGGAGCGGCTGGATCACCCCGGTGGCGATCACCCGGCCGTCGACGTCGGCCACCCCGACGTTAAGCCCGGAGGGGCTCTTGGTCAGGATGAGGTTCAGAAGCTTCATGCACCCTTCGGGATCCTTGAGACGGATCTCGGGGTACTGGGAGAGGGCCACCATCAGGCTGCGCATCCCCTCCACCTCGGCGATGTGCTCGGCGGCGATGGCCCGCACCCCGGCGATGACCTTCTGTTCCGCTTCGTGGCGCTTGTCGAGATACTGGTTGAAGACGAACACGCAGAAGACCACGAAGATCGGGATACCCGAACCGAGCATGATCGCGACAATCATCGACCTGATGGAGCTGGCTTTAGACAACGTCTTTCCACCTCACGCCCGGCACTCTTCTCTCAAATCCGACAGCTTTCATTCGGTAATGCGGCACTGACATTGGATGAGGCGGGGACAAGCTTACTCAAAGAGGCAAAATATCACAAGCATAAATCAATTAAATCGATCCAATTACTTTCCGTAATAGCATGGGCCGGCGCCGGGTTCGCCGGTAAAGGAAGGGCGGTGAGCGCAACGCGCCGGCTTTCGAAAGACGCGCCGCTCCCGGGGTCAGGAGAAGACCTTCCGGATGGTCTCCCGAAGCTCCGGCAGGCGGTACGGTTTCTGGACGAACCCGGCGAGCCCCTGCCCGGCGAACTTCCTGGTCACCTCGGTCTGGGAGAAGCCGCTCGACAGGATCACCCTGGCCGCGGGGTCGAGGCGGCGCAGTTCGCGGAAGCACTCCTCGCCGTCCATGCGCGGCATGGTGAGATCCAGGATGACCAGCGAGATATCGCCGGCGGCGCGGTAGATCTCCAGCGCCTCCCGCCCGTCCGCCGCGGTCAGCGGGGTAAACCCGAGCGCCTCCACCATCTCGGTGCAGATCGCCCGCACGACCTCTTCGTCATCCACCACCAGGACCTTCCCCTCCCCCCTCCATGCCTCCGGGAGGCGCCCCTCGCCGGTTTCCGGCGGCCGCCGCTCGCCTGCCGGGAAGAGGACGGTGAAGGTGCTCCCCCCCCCCGGTTTGCTTTCCACCTTGATGGTCCCCCGGTGCCCCCTGACGATCCCGAGCACCGCCGACATCCCGAGGCCGCGGCCGGTGAACTTGGTGGTGAAGAAGGGATCGAAGACCTTGGCCAGCACCTCCGGCGGCATCCCGCACCCGCTGTCGGCCACCTCCAAAAAGACGTACTCCCCTTCCGGTATCCGCTCCGACAGCCAGGGCCCCTGCAGGTACCGCTCGTCGCAGCTGCGCGAACCGGTCCGGATCTCGATCCGTCCCCCCTCCTCCCCGAGCGCCTCGGAGGCGTTGATGACCAGGTTCATGACCACCTGGCGGATCTGGGTGGCGTCGGCATCGATGGGGGGGAGGGGGCGGCCCAGGCGGTAGACGAACTCGGCCTTCTTCGACAGGGAGACCTGGATCATGGGGCCGAGCTCCTCCACCAAAGCGCCGAGATCCACCGCCTCCACCACGAACCTCCCCTTGCCCGAGTAGGCGAGCATCTGGTTGGCAAGCTCCGCAGCCCGGCCGGCCGCCTTCTCGATCCGCTCCAGGTTCTCGCGGACCGCCGAGCCGTCCGGAAGGCGCATGAGGGCAAGGTCGGCGTTGCCGATGATGCCGGTGAGGATGTTGTTGAAGTCGTGGGCGATCCCCCCCGCCAGCACCCCGAGGCTTTCGAGCTTCTGGGTGTGGAGAAGCTGCCGCTCGAGGAGCCGGCGCTCCTCCTCCCCCTCCTTGCGGTCGGTGATGTCGCGGGCGGTGGCGTAGGTGATCCCGTCCGATGGGTCATGGACGGCACTCCAGGAGAGCCAGCGGAGCGAGCCGTCCTTGCAGACGTAGCGGTTCTCGAACCTCAGGGAATGGCCGATCTTCATCTGGCGGTGCATCTCCTCGACGGTCGCCTCCCGGTCGTCGGGATGGACGAACTCGAGGAAGGGGCGGGAGACGAGCTCTGCGGGGGAGTACCCGAGGATCTCGCTGCAGACCGGATTGACCTTCAGGAAGGCCCCCAAGGGATCCGCCATGCACATGAGGTCCTCGGAGGTCATGAACAGGGTGTAGTACTGCCCGAGCTCATGCTCGGCCCGCCGGGAGCCGGTGACGTCGTGGGCCGAGCCGTAGAAATGCTCGAGCCGGCCGGCGGCGTCGAAGCAGGCGGTGCTCGAATCGTGCAGCCAGCAGTAGCTCCCGTCCCGTTTCTTCAGGCGGTATTCGAGATCGAGGGTCACCGTCGGCCCGCTTCTTTTCGCGAACTCCCCGGCGAGGAAGGCGAAGACCCGCTCGCGGTCCTCGGGATGGAAGTACTCGTCCCGCAGCCGGTCGAGGGTCACCTTCCTGAACTCCTCCACCGGGTGGCCGGTGATCTGCTCGAAGCAGGGACTCAGGTAGTCGTACCCTCCCTTGAGCACGTTGAGGCGGTAGAGGACATGATGGCGGCTGTTGAGGGCCTGCGAGAAACAGCTGGTGGCGTTTTTCAGCCGGCGCATCTGGACGATCAGGACCGTGGCCAAGAGGAGGAGGAGCAGGATGAGCAGCAGGGAGGAGGCGATGAGAACGCCGGGGGCGCAGATGGAATCGGTGAAGGAGGCGGCCGCGGCGAGCGGCGCGTTTGCGGGGCCGCCGCCCACTGCGGACAGCGGGACGAGCGATAGAGACCGGTATGTTCGTTGTCGAACTGTCATGGAGATTCCCGGATGGAGCTTTGGATTACGGAATTATACCTCCCGGAGCATCGGGGACAACCCCATCTATCTCTTAACCGCTCAGAGTTTCTCTGGTAAACGTCCGCTCCAGGCAATTAATTGGATCAGGCGAAAAGGCTGTGAGCGGCCTCCCCGGCGGCTTGTCATATTGTTCATCCCTATGCCTACTGCTGTACTATAATGATCGGTGTAGATCAAGCGCTTCTTCAGTGGAGGTGAGTACATGATGACCAAGCGAAGCGTTTTTCCCGGACTGATACTGGTACTATCCCTCTCCTTGATCCCGGCGGCAGTAACGGCGCCGCTCGCCGCCGATGGGGGCATTCCCGCCTCCACCGGCAAGCCTCTCGACGAGATGCCGGTACTGACCGGGCACGACTGGGGTGTCCTGACACCGGAGACCAAGCTGGCCTTCATCCTGGGGGTGGGGCACGTGGTGACCATCGAGGAGAACATCATCGAGCGGCATCCGGATCTGCGGCGGAAGGGGTTCGTCGCCAAGCTGGCCGAGGGGCTGGCCGGGGTGCCGATGGACAGCATCGTCCGGACCATAGACACCTACTACACCGAGCACCCGGACGACCTGGGACTGCCGGTAATGGCGGTGATGTGGCAGCAATTGGTGCGGCCCAGACTCAAAACGGGGATCGCAGACCGTCCGTTTAGCGGCCAGGACTGACCGCAAAGCGGGGACGGTCTCAGGAGGCCAGGTATGAGACCAGTGAGATATCTGACGGTCGTCCTGGTGGCGGCCTTAACCTTTGGTTGTGTTGGTATGAACAGACAACAGCAGAGCACCCTCTCCGGCGGGGCCATCGGGGCCGCCGGAGGCGCCTTCCTCGGTGCCGTCAGCGGCGGAAGCCCGGCGGTCGGGGCTGTGGTCGGCGGTGCCGCCGGTGCTTTGACCGGCTTCATTCTCGGCGACCCGAGAAACGACCGGCATTACTACCGCCGTAGATAACGCCAGGGGACCGGCTCCTCCCGGGGCCGGTCCCGCCCGCCGTAGGCGTCACGGCCGGCCGTCTCCGGTCATGATTTGAGCCGCGGCGGGTAAGAGCACGCGGAAAACGCTCCCCTTCCCCGGCTCGCTCTCGATCTGCACCACCCCGCCGTGCCCGCGGACGATCCCCTGCACCGCGGACATCCCGAGCCCCCGGCCGGTGAACTTGGTCGTGAAGAAGGGGTCGAAGATCCTGGCCTGCGTCTCCTCGTCCATCCCGCAGCCGGTGTCGGCCACCTCCAGCACGACGTAGCACCCCGCCGCAGGCTCATCCCCCACCCAGGCGCCTTTCAGTTCCTCCCGCTCCCACCGCCGCGACCAGGTCCGGATGGCGACGGTCCCCGCCGTATCGCCCAAGGCCTCGCAGCCGTTGACCACCAGGTTCACGATCAGCTGGCGGATCTGGGTGACGTCCCCCTTCACCTCGGGAAGCGGCCGGGTCAGCTCCAGCCGGAGATCCACCGTGGCCGGGAGCGCGGAGAGCGTCGTCCGGCTCTGCTCCTCCACCACCGAATTGAGATCGATCGGCTCGACCACGAACATCCCCTTCCCGGAGTAGGCGAGCATCTGCCTGGCGAGGCCGGCCGCCTTGAGCGCCGACTGGCTCACCCGCTCGAGGTACTCCCGCAACGGCGAATCGGGCTTGAGCCGCATGAGGACGAGCTCGGTATTCCCCACGATGGAGGTCAGGATGTTGTTGAAGTCGTGGGCGATCCCCCCCGCCAGGACCCCGAGGCTCTCCATCTTCTGGGCATGCATGAGCCGGCGCTCGAGCTCCAGCCGCTCCTCCACGGCCCGCTTCTGGCCGGTGACGTCCCGGTTGAGGCCGATCATCCTGACCGGGGAGCCGTCGCCGTCCCGGATCACGATCCCGTCGGCTTTGATGTGTCTCACCGTGCCGTCCGGGGCGACCACCCGGAACTCGACGTCGAAGTCGCGCTCTCCCTCCAGGGCGGCGGCGCAGGCGGCCATCGCCCGCTCCTTGTCGTCGGGGTGCAGCTCGAGTAGCCACGTGTACACCGATCCGGTGAACTCCTCCCGGGGAATGCCGTAGAGCTCCAGCATCCGGTCGTCCCAGACCAGGGTTTCGTCCCGGATGTTCCAGTCCCAGACCCCGAGGTGCCCGGAGGTGGTGGCGAGCTGGAGCCGCTGCAGGGTCACCTGCAGCCGCCCCGCCATCTCGTCGAAGACCCGGCCGAGGGCGCCGAACTCCCCGCCGCCGGCGAGCGGTCCCACCCGGGCGCCGAGATCTCCCCCCGCAAGCTGCTGGGTGGCCCCGCGCAGCCTCGCCACCGGCTCGGCGATCGACCGTTTCCCGACGAAGACCGCCAAGAGGAATGCGCAGCCGGCGAACGGCAGGAGCATGGCGATGCTGTACACGAGCTTGCGGTTTTCGTTTTCCACCGCCGCCTTGAGCGACATCCCCGCGATCAGGTAGAGGTAGGGGGCCGGTTCTCCCGCAAGGCTCAGTGACCGCCAGCTGCTGATCCGCAGCTGCCCGTCGCTGCGAAGCAGCACCCCGGTCCCCCGGGCGCCCCCCTGCGACAGCGCCTTCCAAGCCTGCGGAGAGACCGGGGTCCCGAGCGGCTGCATGGTGTCGATCCCCCGGCTGAGCGTCAGCCCCCGGTGATCGACCAGCACGTAGTTGGTGTCCTTGGGGAGCCGGGAACGCTGCAGGACGGTGCGCATGATGGCGAGGTCGTAACTGAGGATCACCGTGCCGTGGAAACCGTTGCCGTTACGGGTGAGGGGGTAGGCGAACGACACGGTGGGGGAGTTGAGGACCCGGTGGAGTGCGTACTCGCCCGAGGAGAACCGCATGGTGGCCCGGGCGCTCTTGAAATAGCGGCGGTCGGCGATGGAGACCTCGTCCATGCCGTCGATGGAGGAGGCCCAGATCCGCCCGGTCTCGTCGGCGATCAGGATGCTCGTGTACTGGGGGTTCTTCTTGTGGATGCGGACGATGAGGGGCTCGACCTTCTCCTTGTTCCTGCTGTTCACCTCGGGGAGGTCGGCCAAGAGGCTCCCCAGAAGCTGCGCTTCGGTGACGAGCCCCTCCTGCCGGGCGGCGAGGTTGTCGGCAAGCTTCTGGGTTTCGATCTCCGCGTTGCGGTAGCTTTCGTGGCGGGCTCTGAGCCCGGAATAGAGGATGATCCCCAGCGCGGGAAGTGTCAGCAGGATGGCGATGGCGAGGAGCTGAATGCGAATCGGCAGTTGGGTGAATCTCGACATACGGAGACTCCTGCACTGTTTCATCACCCATGCATCAACGGGGAAAGGGCTTCGACTGAACGTGGCCTAATTCAATGACTATACCGTAAATGGTTTCCTTGGCAAACAGTTCCAGGGATTTGTCATAGCCCAGGGTACGGCGGTCTCCTATGTCAGGGGGCGGCAATCCTGATTCAATGCGGCACGGTAAAGTCCCCTTTTTCAAAGGGGGGAAGACAGGCGAATTAGGCCGGGGCGGAAAATCGCCGCCGATGAAGAAAGAAAAAGCCCCCGGTTCTCGCCGGGGGCTTTCATCACGGCTTGGTTACCGCAACAGCGGTGGATACGTTCCATGCGCTGTCGGCGTACCCGCTCTTCACCGCCTTGACCCGGAAGGTGTAGGTCCCGCTGGAGGGAACGGTGACGATGGAGACGGTGGCGGTTCCGCTATAGGCCGCCGTGTAAGTGCCGCCGGCCTTGCTGTACTGCAGCTGGTAGGTGACCCCGCTCACGTTGCTCGTGCCCCAGGCCACCTTGACGGTCCCGGTGCTGCTCGTGGCCGGGACCACGATCGGGGCGGGCATCCCGCAGACGAGGGTGACCGTGCAGCTGCTGGCCGCCGAGTACGGGCTGTCGGCATACCCGCCCTTCATCGCCTTGACCCGGAAGCTGTAGGTCCCGTTGGCGGTCACGGTGACCATCGCCACCGTGGTGGTGAGCGTGGCGGCTATCGTGTAGAGGCCGCCGTTTCTGCTGTACTCGAGCTGGTAGGTCGTCCCGCTCACGCTCCCGGCGGCCCAGGCCGCCTTGATGGTCCCGGTGCTGCTGGTGGCAGGCACGGTGAGCGAGGTGGGGGGACCGCAGGTGAGGGTGACCAGGCAGGTCGCGGCCGTCGAGTACGCGCTGTCGGCATACCCGCTCTTCATCGCCTTGACCCGGAAGGTGTAGCTCCCGCCGGAGGGGACGGTGACCATGGCCACCGTGGCGGTTCCGCTGTAGGCCACCGTGTAGGGGCCGCCCTCCTTGCTGTATTCGAGCCGGTAGGTCGTCCCGCTGACGCTCCCGGCCACCCAGGCGGCCTTGATGGTCCCGGTGCTGCTGGTGGCCGGGACGGTGAGGCCGGTGGGGGCGCCGCAGGTGAGGGTGACCAGGCAGGTGGCGGTCGCCGAGTACGGGCTGTCGGTGTACCCGGCCGCCTTGGCCTTGACCCGGAAGGTATAGCTGCCGTTGGCGGTGACGCCGACCGTCGCCACCGTCGCGGTCAGGGATGCCGCTACCGTGTAGGGAGCGCCGTCCTTACTGTACTCGAGCTGGTAGGTCACTCCCCCCACGCCCCCGGCGGCCCAGGCCGCCTTGATGCTCCCGGTGCCGTTGGTGGCCGGGACGGTGAGAGAGGTCGGGGCGCCCAGCTGGGGAGCGGTCAGGGAGATCGTGTTTCCGGCCGCGGTGTTGTTACCCCGGTTGTTATCCGTCTGCCGGTTGGTGTAATCCGCATAGGCCAGCAGGTAGTAGCTCCCCCCGCGGGTCAGGGCGGGGACGGTGACCGTTGCCGAGCCGCTGCTGCAGGCGCCGGGGGCGATGCCCGCCACGCTTCTGCTTCCGAGGAAGACGTCGTCGCTGGAGATCGCCAGGTCGGTCGAGAGGTAGAAGGCGACCAGGAACGCGGTGGCGGAGCCGGGACCGGCGTTGCAGACCGTGTCGGTGACGGTGATGGCGGCGTTCTGGGTGGCGGACGCAGGGCCGGCGACCGACTGCATCGCGAGGTCGACCGGCGGAAGACGCGTGATATCGATGGTGACGGTGGCCCGGTTGCCCAGGGTGTCGGTCGCGGTTACCACCACCGGGTTGTCACCGATGTCGAGGTTGACGGAGAGGCTGAAGTAACCGTCGGCGGCCCGCGTTTCCACCACGGCCCCGTCGATCGTCACCTGGCTCACTCCCGAGGGGTCGGTCGCCGTCCCGGAGATGAGCGTGGCGGGGAGCGTGGTGCTGTTCCCTTCCGAGGAGGTCGCCGTCAGTTCGGGGGGCAGGCTCCGGGTAGTGAGGGTCAGCGGGATGGAGGTGGCGTTCCCCGCTTCGTCGCTGCTGGCCGCGGCGAGGTAGTAGGCGGTCGCCTCCTTCAGGTTGGAGAGGACCACCCGGTGCTGCGTCACCAGCGTCCGGTCGGTCACGTTTGCCCCCAGTGCCTGGGTATCGCCGTACTCAACGACCGAGTTCGCGGGCTCGTCGCTGTTCCAGCTGACCGCGCCACCGGTGTCGGTGACTGCGGTGACGGTGGCGGCGGAGAGTACCGGCGGCGTGTCGTCCACCGTGGCGGTGGCGGTTGCCGTGGCCGGGTTCCCGGTCCCGTCGTTGCCGTCGTAGTAGATGGCCGTGATGGCGTCGCCCCCGGATACCTGCAAACGCCCGTCGTTAGGGACCGCCGTCCCCGGGGCGAGCGGGAGCCGTCCGGTGAAGATCGCGCTGGCGGGCCCGCTCTCGGTGAGAAGCACCCGCTCTCCGGCCTGCTCGCTGCCGCTCACAACCAGTACCGATACCTGCTCGGCCCGGGCGGGATCGGTGTCCAGGTCACGGTCCACCACCCTGATGTCGAGCACGCCACTGGACGAATAGAATTTGCGGTCGAGGACGATGACCCCTCTCGGGGTGGGCCCGATCACGCCGGTGACCGCCAGGGCGAACGGTTGGGGCCCCATCGGGACGTTGTAGGCGGTGACGGCCGCCCGGTAGACACCCGCCGCTGGGGCCTTGATCAGCACCTGCTCCTCGACGTTGAGGCGGTCCGGCGCGCCCCCGGCCACCGACGCCCCGTTGAAGAAGGCGTTGCCGGGATAGACGCTCCCGTCCGGCCCGGTCACCGTCAGGTCGAGGTCGTTGACCAGGGCCCGGGAGGCGCCGGTCGCGCCGGGATAGTCGGTCCAGGTAAGGGTAACCTTGAGCGGCTGGCTCGCGTCGGCCACCGGGATCTCCTTGATCCAGCTGCCGCCGGTTTGGAGCCCCGCCGTCTCGTCGGCCACCTGCAGGCTCTTCCCGTCTCCCGCGAAGAAAAGGGCGTCGTCCAGCGTGATCCGTCCCCACCCCTGCCCGGTGGAGGGGATGGTCCCGCCGGTGGAGGTCCCGGTCATCTCGCGGGCGCTGTTGATGAGGACCGCGCGGATGAGGGCCGCCGACGGGACGAAGGCGGCGGAGGGGGAGGCAAACCCGTCCGGATAGTACCCTTCGGTGAAGTACTGGCGGATCAGGGCGGCGGCTCCGGCCACCGCCGGGGTGGCCATCGACGTCCCGCTCATGGTGAGGGTCCCGCTGTTGTAGCTCCCTTTGACGCCGTCGGAGTCGGCGGAGACGATCTGGTAGCCGGGGGCGGTGACCGTCGGCTTGATCCGGCCGTCGGCGGTGGGGCCGTTGCTGCTGAAGGTGGCGAGGTTGTCGGCGCCGCTGCCGTTGTAGGTGGCGCCGACGCTGACCACGTTCTTGGCCGTGGCAGGCTCCCCTACCGTCCCGCTGGACGGCCCGGAGTTGCCGTTGGCGAAGAGGGCGAGAAACTCCCGGTGTTCCCAAAGGAAGCGGTCGGCGCTCGCTGCGAAGGGACCGTAACTATTGGTGCTGCTCCCCCAGCTGTTGGTATGGAGGCGGGCACCGGCGTCGTAGGCGGCGGAGAACAGGAGGCCGAGGTCGCTGGGGGGATAGACGTAGGAGCTGGCCCCCGCGGTGAGATCCTGCAGGAAGATCCGGGCCTTGGGAGCCATCCCGTTGGCGGTGGCGGATCCGTCGACC
Organism: Geomonas sp. Red32; assembly: GCF_023652955.1. GTDB lineage: Bacteria > Desulfobacterota > Desulfuromonadia > Geobacterales > Geobacteraceae > Geomonas. Next base: position 330,356 of record NZ_JAKLOY010000005.1, read on the forward strand.
GGGGTACGGTCGCCGCTGAGCGTTCCGCAGACGTGGGTGCCGTGCCCGGGGGTGTCGGCATCGTAATCGTCGCCGTAGGTGCTGCTGTAGCCTGCCAGCTTCCGGTGAGTGGGGCCGATGGGCGCTCCCGCCGGGTCCCGAAACCAGGGCATGTCATAGTCGAGGCCGCTGTCCCCCACCCCGATGATCTGCCCCTCCCCGTGCAGGTTCCGGTCCCAGATCGCCATCCGTTGCGGGAGGTTCCCCTGGATGACCCAGGCCGTCGTGTCGTTGAGAAGCTCCATCTCCGTGTGTTCGTCGATCCAGCTCACCTCTTCCATAAGGGCAAGCTCGGAGAGCATGGCGGGGGGCACCGCCACCCGCAGGCCGTCTGGCCCCACGTCGAGGACCTCGCCTCCCTTGCGCTGCACCGTGGTAAGCACTTTTTTCAGCTGGGCGGGTTCGTCGAGCTTCAGATGCACGGTGACCCGTTCCCCGGCAGGAGCGGCGAGGTGGCGGCCCCGGAGCCGTTCGTGGAGCTTCAGCTCCGGCTGGAAGCGGGCAACCCCCTCGATGTAGGGGAGCCTGACGACCGCTTTCCGTGCGCCGTCGTCCATCACGGCACGGAAGGCGAACTCCGGAAGGTAGTCGGTAAGGCGGCAACCGAGCTTTTCCACCTCCTCCTTCTGCCCGGCACCGATGGGGCCCGAGAACTTGACGATCCAGGCGCGGGGACCCTGCTCCTCCCGCACCTTAGGCAGGGCCGGCACCGCCTGCTCCTCCCCTCGCAGCTCGATCACCGTCCCGTTGACTCTCACCTCGTGCCCAGCGGGCACGGCGGCCCAACTCCCCCTACCGGCCGGCAAAAGGAGGAGAAGGGAGATGAAGGTAAATATCCAACGAATGTTAGCCATGGCTCCCTCCTTTACTAGGTGGTTCGCTTCCCGTCGCTGTCACTGGCGAAAACGTGACGGCACGGTCAGTTGCGCGGATTGACCCGGCACCACGAGTACGGAAGAAGACACGCTCTATTACATTTGATTGTTCAGTTGCAGGCGCTGGAAAAAACGCTCTGCCAGTATGCTTAAGGTCCGGCATTCACCAGGTACACTCCTGCGCAAAGCCTCTGTCGATCGCCTCTTTGAGAATCTTCGAGAATCGATGCAGGAAGTATATTCCTTTGCCAACGCCGCTGAAATCGGCCAAAAGGTTATTTAATTTGCAGCTAAGACGGGTAATTCAATGGACGGTCCCGGCGATAGCCGAAGCGGTACGCCGGGTAGCGACAGCCGGATTACCACCGGGGGCCCTTCGGAGTAGTACCGGGCGAGGGAGCGGCCTAGGCCGGGTGGAGAGGCGAAGGGGGAATAATGGGCGGAACGTGCTTCAGGCGGTGGGGAAGAGCGGGGTGGCCGATTTCAGCTTGAGGGCGAGGGGGACGAGCTGGGCGCGGGTGGAGACGTTGGCGGTCTTGAAGATGCGGCCGAGGTGGGTCTTGACGGTATGCTCGCTCATGTTGAGGCGGGAGGCGATCTCGCGGTTCTTCAGCCCCTCCGCCACCAAAAGGAGGATCTCCCTCTCCTTTTTGCTGAAGCTTTCCAGCGGCGCCGGGGTTTGCATGGGGAAGGAGTTGTGGAGGTAGGCCTTGAGTTTGAGGTGGTCGATCCAGAGCTCCCCTTCGAGAACGGTCTGCAACGCCTTGAGGAAGAGGTCCGAGCCGGTGTCGGTCGAGATCACGCCGTCGAGCTTGTGGGTGAAGAGGAGCCGGACGATCTCCTCCTCGGCCAGCCCGGTGTCGACCAGGAGGACCTTCGTGTTGTCCCACCTGGCCGGCCGCGGCTCCTCGAGGGCGGCCACATCGACGAGGATGAGGTCGAAACTGGCAGCGAGGTCGGTGCCGCCATCGTAGCCGATGTGCGCCACGTAGCAACCGGAGCTCCGCATGATTCCCTGCAACCCCTCGCAGAGAAGGCGGCTGCTCAGATTGATGAGAATGTTTGCTGGCGTGGTTCCCATGTCCCCTCACAGGTGGGCAGGCAAAGGCACCGGATCCTTCTTCAAGGTCGGTCAGCATATTCTCATAGCTAAAGCGGACTTCGATCCTGGCCACGGTCATGGCGCTCTTAAAATCCCGACCGCCAAGACAGACCGGAGTCCGTCAATCACTCAAGCCGCAAAATTGCTTTTATTATACAGCAACTTCTCCGGGTGCATCCAGCACCGGTCAAAAACTGATACACCACCCCTGCCCCTTCGTCAAGGACGCACCTCCACAAATTCAGAGGCCGGGCTCCCTTACTATTACGTCCACCATTCTCCCACCATTCTTTCTCGCCTGCCAGCCGATGGACCTCCCCGCCTTACGAACCGGTGGCAGGGGCGGCGTTCCCAGACGACAAAAAAGGGCACGGGATCGATCCCGTGCCCTTTCTGCATGGCTTCCGGTTACTCCGGCACCGGTGGCGAATCCGTTGTCGGCTTCCCTTACACGCTGTCGGAAACCTTTACAACGTCTGCACCCGCTGCCGGATCAGACGTTCCGGCGCCGTTTCCCGTAGATGGCCAGGCTCAGGACCCCTGCCCCCAGCATCATCATGGTCCCCGGCTCCGGTACGGGCGCCGGGTCGTCGCCGCCGTTCCCTGCAAACCCGGAGACAACGCCATCCTTGGTGAAGATGTGGGCACCTGCCTCGTAGCCGTCGGCGTTGGCCACCAGCACGTCGTCGACGCTGTTCCAGAGCGTGCTCGACGTATCGGTCAAGGTGAAGGTGAGGCTGTCCACCGCGCAGGAGTAAGCGCCGTTGCCGCTGATCTTCAGGTTGAAGTGGCCGAAATCGCTCACCACCCCTCCGCCGCTTTGGGGAGAGGCATAGCCGGTGTGGATGCCGCCGCCGCTGTTCTTCCCGCCGGTCCAGCTGAAATTGGTCGCCGTGGCCGATCCGCCGCCGGTGTTGAGGGCAACCGAACCGCCGCCCCCGAGCATGTAGCTGTCGAGCCCGGTCATGGTCACCATAGCGGTCTTCGGAGTGAGCAGATCGATCTGAAGCGTCGCGTAAGGGCCGAGATACCCGGCATTCACCAGCTCGGCGTTCCCCACACCGATAGTCAGCGTCTCGCTGCCAAGGATCGGGGTGGCCGATGCGCCCATCGGCAGGGCAAGAGAAGCCAGCAGACCAAGTCCCGCAATCACACTCAACTTGCATTTCATAACACGTTCCTCCAGACATTTACTGTTGATCTACGAATAGCCGCTTGGTTTACCACGATGGCCTGATCCCGAATCATCCTTGCCTGATTCTGACTGCCTCTTTCTGCACCTTACGAATCGCACGCCGCCGGTTTGCTGCGCCTTCCGTGATGCGGGAAACGATAAATTGACCGGTGTGGCGACAGGTTCAGCAACCTGCATGCCAAATTTGGAAGACATTAATTTATAAACTCTTTCAATACCCGGAACCGGTTGCCGCGCACGCCTCTGTAAATTTTTCCGACGCCGTGTAGGAAATTGTCGAATCCCTCTACTACTGCGAAGACCCGCCGGGTTACTATCCGAGCGTTCCGCAGTGCCCGGAAGGATGGGAGGTAATTCCGCGCGGAAGTGCCCGCGGCCACAGATCGCTCGCTCGAGAGGTTACCGCGGGCTAACCGATCGATTTTCTATCACTTTCACTGATTTCACTTTTTTGACCTAGATCAAGCGAACCAATAGAATCCTGTTCTAAGCTTGCGCTGTATTATCGGAGAAAAGCGGCAGGGGCAGGTGCGGCTAGCGGCTTACCGGGAGCATTGGCGGCCTGGAGGCCACAAATATAGAGGGACGGAAGGGAGATTTCCTATGGCAGGTTGGTTCGCAAAACTAGGCAATGGGCTCGTGGTGCTGGCACTTTTGGCGGTCGCCGGTACCGCTCGGGCCGAGGGCGGCAAGGAACTCTTCGAGAAGCAGTGCGCAGGCTGCCACAGCATCGGCGGCGGAGACGGCGGAGGGCCGGACCTGAAAGGGGTGGGGGCCAGGAGACCGGCGGCGTGGATCGTGCGGATCATCACCGAGCCCGAGAAGCTGACCGCGGAGAAGGACGCCACCCAGGCCGAGCTGGTGAAGAAATTCGGCATGGAGATGCCCAACCTCGGGGTCTCCCGCGACGATGCCCAAAAGATCGCCTCCTTTTTAGGAGCGGGCTCCGGCGGCGGCGCTCCGGCGGCAGGCGCTCCGGCGGCTGCTCCCGCAGCGGGCGACGCCAAGGGCGCGGAACCCCCCAAAGAGGTGGTGGTGACCAAGGAGCTCCTCGCTACCGGCGTCCAGCTCTTCACCGGCAAGCAGCCCTTCGCCAAGGGGGGCGCCCCCTGCGTCTCCTGCCACCGTCTGGGCTACCCCGGGATCGACGGCGGGGTGCTGGCCGCCGACCTTACCAGCAGCTACGAGAAGATGGGTGAGAACGGGATACACGGCGTCCTCAAGGGGCTGAGCTTCCCGGTCATGAAGAAGATCTACGCCGACCGCCCGTTGACCGATGACGAGATCGCCGCCCTCACCGCACTCTTCAAGGACGCGTCCGCGAAGAAAGCACCTACCCGGGATCCCTACCCGGCCGCCGGGCTCGGCTTCTTCGCCCTCCTATTCGTCGCCGCCATCATCTTCAAGAGGAGAATCAGATAATGTCGTCCAACAGGATCAAAGACGATCTTCGTCCCGAATCCCGTAACTGGGAGGAGTTTTACCGCAACCGCTGGCAGTACGACAAGGTGGTCAGGAGCACCCACGGCGTCAACTGCACCGGCGGCTGCAGCTGGATGGTTCACGTGAAGGACGGCATCGTCGGGTGGGAGCTGCAGGCCAACGACTATCCCCAGTTCGACGGTTCGGTCCCCAACCACGAGCCGCGCGGCTGCGCCCGCGGCATCAGCTTCTCCTGGTACCTCTACAGCCCGATGCGGGTCAAGTATCCCTACCTGCGGGGAGCGCTCCTCGACCGCTGGACCGAGGCGAGAAAGCGCTTCGACGATCCGGTCGAGGCCTGGGCCAGCATCGTGGAGAACCCCGAGACCCGCGCCTCCTACACCTCCAAGCGCGGCATGGGGGGGATGCGGCGCGGCGACTGGGACACGGCGATCGAGATCATCGCCGCCTCCAACATCTACACCGCCAAGAAGCACGGACCGGACCGGGTGATCGGCTTCTCCCCGATTCCCGCCATGTCCATGATCAGCTACGCGGCGGGGACCCGCTTCCTCCAGCTCTTCGGCGGGGTCGCCATGAGCTTCTACGACTGGTACTGCGACCTCCCCCCCGCCTCCCCGCAGGTCTGGGGCGAGCAGACCGACGTGAACGAGTCCGCCGACTGGTACAACGCCTCCTACGTGGTCCTCTGCGGCTCCAACGTCCCGATGACCCGCACCCCCGACGCCCACTACCTCGCCGAGGCCCGCTACCGCGGCACCAAGGTGGTGGTCATGTCGCCCGACTACTCGATGGCCAGCAAGTTCGCCGACGCCTGGCTCCCGGTGGAGCAGGGGCACGACGGCGCCTTCTGGATGGCGCTCAATCACGTCCTCCTCAAGGAGTTCTACGCCGACCGCGAGGTCCCCTTCTTCATGGATTACGCGAAGAAGTACACCGACCTCCCCTTCCTGGTGAAGCTGGAGCAAAAAGACGGCACTTGGCGCCAGGGAGACCTTCTGCGCGCCGACGAATTCGAGCGCTCCGCTTCCCTGGAACACGCCGACTGGACCCTGTGCGTCGCCACCAAGGACGGCGAGGTGCGGGTTCCCCACGGAAGCCTCGGCTCCCGCTGGAGCAAGGAAGAGGGTAAGTGGAACCTCGACATGAAGGACATGATCGACGGAAGCGAGATCGACCTGGCCCTTACCCTGTTGGGTAGCGACGCCGCCCAGGTCCGTTTCGTCGTCGAGGGTGAGAAGGATCAGCTTCGCGAGGTACCGGTCAGGCGGGTGGCGACCAAGTCCGGCGAGGTGATGGTGACCACCGTCTTCGACCTGGTGATGGCCCAGTTCGGCGTCTCGCGGGGACTCAAGGGGGACTACCCGGCCGACTACGAATCCGAGCTCCCCTTCACCCCGAAGTGGCAGGAGAAGCATACCGGCATCGACGCGGCGACCCTCATCCAGATCGCCCGCGAATGGGGGACCAACGGGGAGCAGAGCGGCGGCCGCAACATGGTGATCATCGGCGCCGGCGTGAACCACTGGTACCACAACGACCTGATCTACCGCGCCGCCATCACCGCGCTCCTCCTCACCGGGAGCGTCGGCCGTAACGGGGCGGGGCTTGCCCACTACGTCGGCCAGGAGAAGGTGGCGCCGCTCTCCCCCTGGACCTCGATCGCCATGGCCCACGACTGGGTGAAACCGTCCCGGCTGCAGAATACGCCGAGCTTCTGGTACCTCCACTCGGACCAGTGGCGCTACGACCGGAGCTTCGTCGACTACTTCAAGCCGGAGACCGGGGAAAAGATGCCGGTCCACGCCGCCGACTTCAACGCCAAGGCGGTCCGGATGGGGTGGCTCCCCTTCGCCCCGCACTTCGACGCCAACCCGCTGAAGCTCGTCGAGCAGGCCAAGTGCGAAGGGTGCCAAAGCGACGCCGAGATCAGGGATTGGCTGGTCGCGCGGCTCAAAAGCGGGAAGACCCGCTTCGCGGTCGAGGACCCCGACGGCGCCGGCAACTCCCCCAAGGTCTGGTTCATCTGGCGCGGCAACGCCATTTCCTCCTCGGCCAAGGGGCACGAGTTCTTCCTGAAGCACGTGATCGGCTCACCCAACAGCAACGTGAGCGCCAAAGAGGTCGCCAAGGGGGCGGTGAAGGATGTCGTCTGGCACGACAAGGCACCCGAGGCGAAGGTCGACCTGGTGGTCGATCTCAACTTCCGGATGGACACCTCCACCCTCTACTCCGACATCGTGCTCCCGGCCGCCACCTGGTACGAGAAGAGCGACCTTAACACCACCGACATGCACTCCTTCGTGAACTGCATGGACGCCGCGGTTCCCCCTTCCTGGGAATCGAAGAGCGACTGGAAGATCTTCAGCCAGATCGCCAAGAAGGTAAGCGAGCTTGCCGAGCGCCACCTCCCGAACCCGGTCAAGGACGTGATCGCCGCGCCGCTTCTGCACGACACCCCGGGCGAGATCGCCCAGCGGACCGTCAAGGACTGGAAGCTCGGCGAATGCGAGCCGATCCCCGGCAAGACCATGCCGAACCTGGCGGTGGTGGAGCGCGACTACCCGAACATCTACAACCGCTTCATGTCGCTTGGTCCCGAGATCGGGCACCTCGGCTCGCACGGCAACTACTACGACGCCGACGACGAGGCGGACAAGCTCAAGGAGACCCTCCCGACCCGGACCTTCCAGGGCGAGCGCCGGGTAAACCTGGAGGACGAGCGGACGGTGGCGGACGTCATCCTCTCGCTCGCCTCCGAGACCAACGGCGAGCTCGCCCACCGCGCCTTCCAGAAGCTGGAGAAGCGGGTCGGCAAGCCGCTCTCCCAGATCTCCGAGGGTAACCGCGACTTCAGGATGAAGTGGGAAGACGTGACCCAGAAGCCGCGCCGCGCCATCACCTCCCCGATCTGGAGCGGGCTCATGAACGACGGGCGCCCCTACGCCCCCTTCACCCTCAACGTGGAGCACGACGTTCCCTGGCGCACCCTCTCCGGGCGGCAGACCTTTTACCTCGATCACCCGTACTACCGGGAGTTCCACGAGGCGCTCCCCACCTTCAAGGGGAGACTCGACCCGTCGCTTCTGGACGAGACCGAGGGGGAAACGGGGCTGGTCTTGAACTTCCTGACCCCGCACGGCAAGTGGGGGATCCACTCCACCTACAGCGACAACCTGAGGATGCTCACCCTGTCGCGCGGCGGCCAGGCCGTCTGGTTGAACGACGAGGACGCGGCCGGGGCCGGGATCGAGGACAACGAGACGGTGGAGATGTACAACGCCAACGGCGTCGTGGTCTGCCGCACCATCGTCTCCTCCCGGATCCCGAAGGGTGCCGCCATCATGTACCACGCGCCGGAGAGGACCCTCAACATCAAGAAGTCCAAGAAGACCGGCAAGCGCGGAGGCGTCCACAACAGCCTCTCGCGGATCCGCCTCAAGCCTACCCTCATGCTGGGAGGCTACGCCCAGGCGAGCTACTACTTCAACTACTGGGGCCCCACCGGGGTGAACCGCGACAGCTACGTGGTGGTGAGAAAACTCAACCAGGCGGGCTAACGATACGCACTACGGTGACCAAGGAGCCGCATATATGGACGTACGAGCACAGATAGTAATGGTTTTCAACCTGGACAAATGCATCGGGTGCCACACCTGCAGCATTTCCTGCAAGAACATATGGACCGACCGCAAGGGTGCCGAATACATGTGGTGGAACAACGTGGAGACCAAGCCCGGCATCGGCTACCCGAAGAACTGGGAGAACCAGGAGCGCTTCAAGGGGGGATGGGTCAAGGACGGCAACCAGTTAAAGCTCCGCGCGCTCGGCAAGGGGCCGACCCTGGCCAACATGTTCTTCCAGCCCAACATGCCGAAGATCGACGATTACTACGAGCCGTTCGACTTCGACTACGGTAACCTGGCCGGCGCCAAGGAGGGGAACGACCAGCCGGTGGCCGAGGCCTTCTCCCAGGTCTCCGGCAAGAAGATCGACGAGATCCAGGGGGGCCCCAACTGGGACGACGACCTCTCCGGCTCCCGGATCTACGCCGCCAACGACCCGAACCTCAAGGACAAGAAGGTCATCGAATCCTACTCCTCGATGTTCATGCAGTACCTGCCGCGCATCTGCAACCACTGCCTGAACCCGGCCTGCGCCGCCTCCTGCCCCTCCCGCGCCATCTACAAGCGGGGCGAGGACGGCGTCGTGCTGGTGGACCAGGAGGTCTGCAAGGGGTGGCGCTTCTGCACCTCGGCCTGCCCCTACAAGAAGGTCTACTTCAACTGGAACAGCGGCAAGGCGGAGAAGTGCATCTTCTGCTATCCGCGGGTGGAGAGCGGGCAGTGCAACGCCTGCGCCCACTCCTGCGTGGGGCGCATCCGCTACGTGGGCGTGCTCCTCTACGACGCCGAGGCGGTGGAAGCGGCGGCGCTTAACGAGGACCGCGATCTGGTCGACGCCCACCGCGCCCTCATCCTCGACCCGCAGGATCCCGCGGTGCAGGAGGGTGCCAGGAAGAACGGGGTCCCCGAGCAGTGGCTCGAGTCGGCCGTCAAGTCGCCGGTCTACGCCCTCGTGAAGGAGTTCGCCGTGGCGCTCCCGCTCCACCCGGAGTTCAGGACCGTCCCGATGACCTACTACATCCCCTCCCTCTCCCCGGTCCTCTCCACCTGGGGCGACACCCACAAGCTCCTCGAGCACGGGATGATCCCGGCCCTGGAGACCCTGAGGGTGCCGGTCGGCTACCTGGCGAGCCTTCTCTCCGGCGGCAACGAGGGGATCATCGAGGAGGTGCTCAAGAAGCTCATTGCGCTCAGGGTCTTCATGCGGAGCGAGAACCTGAAGCTTCCGGCCGATCCCGCGGTGCTCGCGGAGGCGGGGCTCGATCTCGAGGGGACCAAACGGCTGTACCGGCTCTGCACCACGGCAAGCTACCAGGAGCGCTTCATCATCCCGCCGCAGCAGCGCGAGGAGCAGGATCCGGAACTGCGCAAACAGCAGGCGGGCTTCGGCATCCTGAAGAAGACGAGGGGGGGCAAATGAACCTGACCGATTCCTATCACGGGCTGGCCCAGCTCCTCGATTATCCCCGTGAGCGGGAGGAGCTTCTTCGCTCGCTGGACACCGTGGCCGGCTACCTGGAGGAAAAGGAGCTCGCCGCCCCGGTCCTCCCCTTCGAGGAGCTGCTGCAAAGCTCGACCCTGGCCGAGCTTCAGGAGGATTACGTCACCCGCTTCGACTTCAACCCGGCGGCCGCCCCGTACCTGGGGCACCACCTCTACGGCGACAACCAGAAGAAGGGGGCCTACCTCATCCAGGTCAAGCAGGAGTTCCTGCGCCACGACTTCGCCCCCGAGGGCTGCGAGCTCCCGGACCACCTCCCGGTGCTGCTGGGCTTTCTCGCCCACCTGGCCGGCCGCGGGGAAGACGCGGTACGGCGCCGCTTCATCGAGGAACTGGTCCTCCCGGGGCTGAACCGCCTCATCGAGACCGAGAGGCAGCGCGACGCGTCCCCCTGGTCGCCGCTCATCGAGGCGGCCGGAATACTTTGCAACGCCGACTGCCAGGAGGTGGCAACATGCTGAACTCTCTTATATTCATAGCGCTTCCCTACATGGCACTCGCCCTGGTGCTCCTGGTCACCCCATACCGGTTCCTCTCCAACCGGCTCACCTGGTCCGCCTACTCCACCCAGTTCCTGGAGCGGAAGATGCTCTTCTGGGGGATCAATCCCTGGCACTACGGGATCATCCCGGTGCTGGCCGCCCACATCGTCGGCTTCGCCTTCCCGAACCAGGTCAAGGCGTTCCTCGGCAACCAGGAGACCCTCCTTATTGTGGAGAGCTTCGGGCTGGGGCTCGGGCTCTTCGCGGTGATCGGGTCGCTCGTCCTCCTTCTGCGGCGCGCGAACTCCGGGATGCTGAAGAGGGTCACCTTTACGGGAGACTGGCTGGTCCTCTACCTGCTGCTGTTCCAGGCGGCGACCGGCATCTATATAAGCTACTTCCTGCGCTGGGGCTCCGCCTGGTACCTGCACACCGCCGTCCCCTACCTCTGGTCGGTAGTCTCCTTCGATCCCCAGCTGGCCTACGTGACCGATCTTCCGCTGGTGGTGAAGCTCCACGCGGCGGGTGCCTTCCTGATCGTGGCGGTGCTCCCCTTCACCAAGCTCGTGCACATGCTCTACCTCCCGGTCGACTTCCTGAAGGATCCCCCCCTGCTGTACCGCTGGCGTTCGAAGTAGGCGCAACGCGACCCCCAACATCTCCCCGAAAGCCCCCTTCGAGAAGGTGGATCAAAATCCCCCCTCCCCTTGAGGGAGGGGGTCAGGGGGTGGGGGAAGCCTCCAACGAAGTACCCAATGGTAGCCCCTCCCCCTTAGGGACGGTGGGCAAGCCTGTTAATCTCACTTTTTCTATCCCAAGGAGGGATCATGTCGTCTCGTGTATTAACCGTTTGGAATCCCGAAGATCGGACCTTCTGGGAGCAGCAGGGGGCAGGCGTCGCCTCCCGCAACCTCTGGATCTCCATCCCCGCGCTCTTTCTCTCCTTCGCGGTCTGGATGGTCTGGAGCGTGGTGGTGGTCAACCTGCAGACCATCGGCTTCGGCTTCGATGCCGGCAAGCTCTTCTGGCTGGCGGCCCTTCCCGGTCTCTCCGGGGCCACCCTGAGGATCTTCTACTCCTTCATGGTCCCCATCTTCGGGGGGCGGAAGTGGACCACCATCAGCACCGCCTCGCTGCTGTTACCGGCCATCGGGATCGGGTTCGCCGTGCGCGATACCCACACGAGCTACACGACCATGCTGGTGCTGGCCCTTCTCTGCGGCCTCGGCGGCGGGAACTTCGCCTCCAGCATGTCCAACATCAGCTTCTTCTATCCCAAGGCGCAGAAGGGGACCGCTCTCGGGCTCAACGCGGGCCTGGGGAACCTCGGGGTGAGTGCCATGCAGTTCCTGGTGCCGCTGGTCATCACCACCGGGATGTTCGGCGCGCTCTGCGGCGGCCCGCAGATGTGCGTCATCAAGGGGGTCACCAAGTCCGTCTGGATGCAGAACGCCGGCTTCATCTGGGTCCCCTTCATCGTCCTCGCCACGCTCGCCGCCTGGTTCGGCATGAACGACATCGCCAGCGCCAAGGCCTCCTTCAAGGAGCAGTCCGTCATTTTCGGGCGCAAGCACAACTGGATCATGTGCTGGCTCTACCTCGGCACCTTCGGCTCCTTCATTGGCTACTCCGCCGGCCTTCCGCTCCTCATCAAGTCCCAGTTCCCGACCATGAACCCGACCCAGTACGCCTTCCTCGGCCCGCTGGTGGGTGCCCTCTGCCGCCCGGTGGGGGGATGGATGGCCGACAAGCTCGGGGGAGCGCGGGTGACCTTCTGGAACTTCATCGCCATGGCGGCCTCCACGCTCGGCGTACTCCATTTCCTGCCGCACGGCGGCACCGGGGGGAACTTCTGGGGCTTTCTCGCCATGTTCATCCTGATCTTCGTCACCACCGGCATCGGCAACGGTTCCACTTTCCGGATGATCCCGGTCATCTTCCTGACCGAGCGGCAGCGGGCCGCGGCGGGCAAGGGGAGCCAGGCCGAGGGCCAGGCGGTCGCCGAAGCCGCCAAGGAAGCCGCCGCAGTGCTCGGCTTCAGCTCCGCCTTCGCGGCCTACGGTGCCTTCTTCATCCCCAAGGCGTTCGGAACCTCGATAGCTGCCACCGGCGGTCCCGAAGCCGCCCTCTACGGCTTCCTCGGCTTCTACCTCTCCTGCCTGGCGCTCACCTGGTTCTGCTACTCCCGCAAGAACTCCGGCATGCCCTGCTGAGCAAACTCGCCCCTCGCCCCGGGTAAATCAGGTCCCCCCCTTGTCAAAGGGGGGACAGGGGGGATTTCAGCCCACGCCGAGCCCCGCCACCGCGCCCAAAGAGAAAGGCACCCGGTTAAACCAGGTGCCTTTCTCTTTCCACGTAAGTCCGCCCGGCCGAGCCCGGCTCCTCTACTCCCAATCAAGCAGGCGCTGCTCCCCTTCGAGCTTGCGGATGCCGGTGACGTCCTGGCTCACCTCGAGGGTCCCCTTGTACTCGCCGTTAGCGTCCCGCACGGCGAAGTACCTGATGTGGATGAACTTGCCCGCCATCTGGATCCAGAACTCCGCCTCATCCTTCGTTCCGGCGCGGAAGTCGCTCAGGATGCGCTGCACCATGTGGAGGCTCTTCGGCGGGTGGCACTTCTCGACGTTACGGCCGATGACGCCCGGACTGCGGGGGAAGATCCTATCCTTGGTCTGCGAGTAGTAGAGCACCTCGTCCCTCTCGTTGACGAAGGAGATGTCGACCGGGAGATGGGTCAGCACCAGGTTGACGAGCTCCGGCGTCATCCGGCCGGTATCGAGGTCGATCTCGCCGCCCTTCTTCGCGCTTTCCACTCCGGTCCCTGCCGCTTCCGCGTTCCCGCCGGCCGGGGCTTCGATCCAGGCATAGCCGATCTCCTCCTCCCCCAGCCTCACCTTCGCCCAATCCTCCTCCGGCAAAATCTCCAGCGCCATCGGGAAGAGGATATGCTCCTCCTTGAAGATCATGTCGTTGACGCTCTGCACCAGGGTCTGGACCGTCCGGTACAGCTGCGGCAGCTGCGCCCCGGCGATCTCCGCCCGCGCCTGCTTGATCGTCTGCCTGATGTCGTCGTGGATGGCCCACATCACCTCGGTCGGCCCGTTGATGTCGTGCTGTTCCAGCACCGGGAAGAGCTGGTTCTCCTTGCGCAGGTAGTGAAGGTTTATGCTCGAAAGATTATCGAGGAGGGCGGTCAAGCCGGGCTGCACTCCGGCGAAGCGCTCCCCGTCCTGCGTCCCGTCCAGCCGGGCCAGCAGGAGGTCGAGATCGCCGGTTATCCTTTGGGCGGCGGCATTCTCCGCCATGAAGGTATGGACCGGATGCCCCTCGGGCGTAGCCGGCCTTTCCTGCGTCACCAGCGAATCCTTGAAGAGCTCGACATGGACGTCGCAAAGACGTTTGATCTCGGTCTCCGGCATCCCTTCGGCGATCAGCCGCTGCTCCATGCGGGCGATCTCGGTCGGCTCCACGTCCCGGATGAGCGCATGGAAGCGGTGCTTCAGCGCCGCCATCTCCACCCCGGCGTGCAGGTCGCGGATGATCCCCTTCAGCACCTCGTGCCGCGCCTGGTCGTCCAGCACCGGCGCCTCCGCGCCCCCCTCCCCCGCGGCGATGACGAGGACGTCGCCGCTCTTCGCGCGTACCTCCGCGGCGATCTCGGAGAGAAGCTGCCCGACCGGGATCTCTCCCCGTTCCGCCACGTACGAGAGCGGGGCCACCTTCCCGACCGTCCGTCTCATCACGGCGCTTTTGAGCATCTTGAATTTTGGCGAGCGGTTTATGAAGAAGTCCAGCAAGAACGGGTATGCCTGAAAGAGATCGTCGAGTTTGGTCTTGGCGCTGATTTCCATGTCATCCTCCCCTTGAGCCTCGGATTGCGAGATCCTGATGTCTTGACGATATCAGCAGAGCCTCGCCCGCATCCTTGACGAAGGTCATCAAGTGGAAGATTGGTGCCGGCAGCTATCGAAGCAGGGCCACCATCTGGTTCCGGGAAACCGCCCCGTTTTGCCCATGATGCTTTTCAGGTGATTCTGGCCGGGATTATCCGCTTTTGGCATGTTGCAAAAAAGCCCCGGCAAATGCCAGGGCTTTTCGTCGATCACTCCACCAAGCCTGCTTTAACTGCGAACGGATCCCATGCCGGGTCGCGATGCGCGTCGTATTCGGTCAAACGCTCCAGCCAGGCCGCAACCTCGTCGCCATAGAGCCGCCTGATCACCGCCAGGCTCATATCCATCCCTGCCGAGACGCCGGATGAGGTGACCACCGCGCCATCGTCCACCCACCGTGCCTTTTTCACCCACTTCACCTTCGGCCCCGGCATGGTGGAGTTAGTCCAGAACATCTTGTTCGTGGTGGCGGGGCGATTGTCGAGAATACCGGAAGCGGCCAGCAGCGAGGCACCGTTGCAGACCGACATGACGATGGTAGCCTTCCCCGCCTGCCCCCGGAGCCAGTTCAGGGTGTCGCGGTCTTGCAACAGCGCGATGACGCCCAACCCGCCGGGCACCAGCAGGTAGTCCAACTGCGGAGCATCGCCATAGCCGAAGTCAGCCATGGTCTTCGGTCCCTGATTGGAGGCGACTTCTCCCCGCTTGGCGGCAATGGTAACGACGCGGACACCGACTCTCTTCTCCTCCCCTCCCCAAACCGCGGCCGGTATGTATTTGAGATTTCCCCACATCTCCATCGGGCCGTAGGCATCCAGCATTTCAAAGCCGGGGAAAATCAGCACCCCGATGGTTTTCTGTGTGGGAGCCTGCGTGGGATGCAACTCTATCAACGGCTCTCGCGTGCCCGGCGGCATGTTTTGCTCGCGAGCGTGGGCGGATAGCACGGAAGCCAGCAACAGCGGCACGAAAAGGAAGCGCAGCAACATAATTCGCATAGTAATGGGTTTCATTCCGTTCTCCATGGTGATGTTTATCCGGTCTGCGACCGGAACCGTTCCCGGTATTGACCGGGGGTGATCCCGAAACGGCGGGCAAACGTCAGCCTGAGGTGTTCACCGGACTGGAAGCCGCACTCCCGGGCGACGGCTTCCATCGGCTTGCTTGATTCCTCGAGGAGCTTGACTGCCGCTTCAAGTCGGATTTGTTCGATGAAACGGGCTGGCGTGGTACCCGCCTCCCGTTTGAAGATGCGGGCGAAATTACGAAGGCTCATGGCCGCGTGGCTGGCCAAGGTTTCGTTATCCAGATTGTGCCGGTAATTTTCCTGTATCCACTGGAGGGTAGGTGCCAGAGCCCCCCCTTCGCGAAACTGGGTCAAAAGCGGCGTGCTGAATTGCGACTGTCCTCCTGGCCGCTTGAAATACAGCACCATGGTCCGCGCCACGTTCAGGGCCAGCTTTCTGCCGTGATCCTCCTCGACGAGCGCCAGCGCCAAATCGATCCCCGCCGTTATCCCGGCAGAAGTGTAGATCGAACCATCCCTGGTGTGGATGGCGTCCTCATCGACCTCGATGCGCTTAAAGGAACGGCGCAGCTCTCCGGCTCTGGACCAATGCGTCGTCGCCCGCCTGCCATCCAGAAGTCCCGCCCGCGCCAGGACGAAGGCCCCCGTGCAGATCGACCCGACCCGCCGGACGTGAGGCGCGGTGAGGCGGAGCCAGTCGACCAGCTCTTCCGGAGCCCGTTCCGGCGCCGGACCTCCCGGCACGAGAAGGGTATCGATCTGCGAGCATTCCCCCCAGGCCTTGTCGGCAAGAAGCCGTATCCCCGATGACGTGACGATGACCTCATCCCTGGCCCCGGCGGCAATTTCGACCCGGTACAGCGGCTGGGTGACGCCATTCTCCCCTTGGATGCCGTTGGCAATAGCGAAGACATCCAACGGTCCGGTTATATCGAGGACCTCTACCCCCTCGTAGGCGGCCATGGTAACGAGCCGTGGGGGAGCGCCGCTGCCGGTTTTGTACGTCGAAGGTTTCATGCCGCCAAGCCTAACTCAATGCCGCCGTTCGGCACAATGACAAACAACACGACATTTCGGCCACGGCGCCCCCTCGCGCAGTTGGACGAAACCGCCGGTCTCGATCGAGTGCCGCCCCCCCGAAACAAAAAGCCCCGCTTCCGGAGAAGCGGGGCTTTTGTGTGGCTTGATACCGGGAAGCTTCGGCAACGGGCGATCCTGCTACCGCCACGCCGTCACCCTGCGGCGATCACTTGAGCGTGAAGTTGATCCATTTCGCCGCCTCGTAGGGAGCCGAGGATCCCACATTCCTCGCGAAGACCGAGAGGGTGTAGGTGCCGGGGGTGAGGCCGGCGGTATCCCAGGCATAGGACGAGGAGGCGCCGTAAGGACCGACTGCCACCGCATTGGTGCTCCCCACCGCGCTGATACCGAACTTGTACTCGTAGTTTCCGGAGCCGCCGGTGGCCGTCCCCTTCAGCGTCACCGGGCTCCCCACCACCTGCGGACTCGCCGGGGTGGTCGCGAAGCTCACCGCGGAAGCCGGCGGATAGGCCGACACGGTGAAAGAAATCCATTTGGCCGCTTCGTAGGTTGCAGTCGACCCGACGTTCCTCGCGTAGACCGAGAGGGTGTAGGAGCCCGGGGTCAGGCTGGTGGTGTCCCAGGCATAGGTGGAGGAAGTAGAGTAGGGACCGGCCGCCACGGCTACGGTGCTCCCCACCGCGCTGATGCCGAACTTGTACTCGTAGTTACCGGAACCGCCGGAGGCCGCCCCCTTCAGCGTCACCGAGGTCCCCTTCACCTGCGGACTCGTCTGAGTCGTGGTGAAGGTCACCGAGGAAGCCGGCCCATAGGCCGCTACGGTGAAGGAAATCCATTTGGCCGCCTCGTAGGTTGCCGACGACCCCACGTTCCTCGCGTAGACCGAGAGGGTGTAGGTGCCCGGGGTCAGGCCGGTGGTGTCCCAGACATAGGAGGAGGAAGAGGAGTAGGGACCAACCGCCACGGCAACGCTGCTCCCCGCCGCGCTGATACCGAACTTGTACTCGTAGTTACCGGAACCGCCGGAGGCGGAAGCCTTCAGCGTCACCAAGGTCCCCCTCACCTGCGGACTCGCCGGAGTCGTCGTGAAGGTCACCGAGGAGGCCGGCCCATAGGCCGCTACGGTGAAGGATAGCCATTTCGCCGCTTCGTAGGTGGCCGTCGACCCCACATTCCTGGCGTAGACCGAGAGGGTGTAGGTGCCCGGGGTGAGGTTGGCGGTATTCCAGACATAGGAAGAGGAAGAAGAGTAAGGACCCACCGCCACCGCATTGGTGTTCCCCACCGCGCTGATGCCGAACTTGTACTCGTAGTTGCCGGAACCGCCGGACGCTACCCCCTTCAGCGTCACCGAGGTCCCCCTCACCTGCGGACTCGCCGGAGTCGTGGTGAAGGTCACCGAGGAGACCGGCGGATAGGCAGCCAGGGTGAAGGAGATCCATTTGGCCGCCTCGTAGGTAGCGGTCGACCCCACATTCCTGGCGTAGACCGAGAGGGTGTAGGTGCCGGGGGTGAGGCCGGCGGTATTCCAGACATGGGAGGAGGAAGCGCCATACGGGCCGACGGCCACGGCTACCGTGCTCCCCACCGCGCTGACGCCGAACCTGTACTCGTAGTTTCCGCTTCCGCCCGCTGCGGCGGCGTTGAGGACGATCGATGCCCCGGCCACCTGCGGGCTCACCGGGACGCTGGTCAGAGTGACCGACGAGGCAGGAACCAACGAGAACCGGGCCGCTATCGTATGGTTCGCCGTGACTGCCGCGAAGGTGTAGCTGGCAACCGCCCCGGCATCGGCGCCATCGACGGTGACGTCGAGGATCCGGTAGTTGGTGGCGGGGGTGATGGTAAAGGCCGCGTTCTCACCGTAGTTGACGGTGGCGGGACCGGTAACGCTGCCGTTGCCGTCCGATGAGGCTGCGATGCTGTAGGTGGTGACCCCGAAGGTGGCGGCGATCGTGTGATTGGCGGCCACCTTGGAGAAGGTGTAGCTGGTCACGGCACCGGCGCTGACGCCGTCGACGGTGACGTCGGCCACATAGGAACCTGCCGCCGGTGTGATCGTGTAGACCGCATTCGCTCCGTACTTGACAGAGGATGGACCGGAGATTGAGCCGTTGGCACCGGCGGTAGCGGTGATCGCATAGGTAACGCAAGGGGCTCCGCTCCCCAAGCGGTAGATGGATTGCCCGGTGCTGCCGAACGTCGTGTAGACGACGTCCCCGCAGTTGTTGAGGTCCGTTCCGTTGATGTTGGTGATGGCGGGGATCAGTATCCCGCGCACGGAGGAGACCAGCTGGCTGCTGTAAGGATTGGCTTGATCCTGTTGTGACCAGACCACCTCACCGCTGTCGTTGATGGCGGGGCCGTAGTGATAGCTCGCATCGGTGGTTATCGCCACCGGTGTCGTGGTTCCCGCCGCCAGCTTGTAGATCTGGACCGGTCCCGGCATCGACTGGTCGTACTGCTGGAATACCACGTCTCCCTGGTTGTTGATGGAGGGGAGATCGTGGCTGGTGGCGTCGCTGGTGAGCTGGCCCCGCAGGTTCGAGTAGATCTGGGTGTTGAAGGCGCCATCCGGCTGGCTCCAGACGACCTCACCGCTGTCGTTGATATCGACCTTGGACATGCCGTAACTGCCGCGGGCTATGGTGACCGGCTGGCCGCCAATCACCCCGCGCAGCACCACACCGGGGAGGGTCGGATCGAACTCCGTCCAGACCATGTCCCCCACATTGTTGATGGCCGGCGTGTAGTGCTGGTTCTGCTCACTGGTGAGCTGTCCGCGGGTGGAGGAGAACAGCTGCGAGAAGAGGTTCTGGTCGTTCTGCCCCCAGACGATCTCCCCGAGTGAATTGATGGAAACGCCGCCGCTGAGCTGGCCGGAGACCACCACCTCAGGGCAGGGTCCTGCCCCGCAGTTGTTGGTGTACTTGCTGAGCGAGACACGGTAACCGGGCCGGCCGCCGGTCGCCACCAGCTTGAGGAAGTAGGTGCCGTCCGAGCTTGCCTTGGCGTCGATGGCGAGAGGATTGGCGCCCGCCGGACCGCTCACCAGGTTCCCCTGGCCGTCGTAGAGACCGATGGTGAGGGCGTTGGGAGGTGTCGCGTCGTAGTTGACGATGATGTGGATGTTGTCGCCGGAGGCCGCGTCGAACCGGTACCAGTCGGTGCTGCTGGAGGCTGCGTCGACCAGGCCGCTGAAGAAGCCGCCGAAGCCCACCGGCGAGGCCAGATCCTGGGTGCCGTGGGGGGAGCCGTAGCTCACACAGGCCGAGCTTGCGCCGAGGCGGAAGACCGTCATGTCCTTACCCGATATGGCGCCGTAAGCGATGGTTCCGCAGCTGTTGATGTCCAGGGCATTGACGGCAGAGACCGCCGGGAGGATGACGCCGCGCACCGACGAGACGAGCCTGAAGCCCGGGCTGTTGGGCTCCTGATCGAACCAGACGATCTCCCCGCTGCCGTTGATGGCGGGAGTGAAATGCGCGCGGTCGTCGTTGACCATCTTGACCGCGGGGGAACCGTCGGCGGGAAGCTTGTAGATCTGCCCCACCCACGGATCGTCGAACTGCAGGTATACGACCTCCCCCTGGTCGTTGATGGAAGGGGAGTCATGGGCGACGCCGCTGGTCAGCTGCCCCCTGGTGCTGGAGAAGACCTGGTTGGCGCCCGACCAGTCCCGCTGGCTCCAGACCACTTCTCTGCGGTCGTTGATGACCGCCTTGGAAATCCAGTTCTGGTTGCGGACGATTTCGACCGCCTGGCCGCCGATGACGCCGCGCAACACGTAGCTCCCCGTAGCGTTGTCGTATTCCGTCCAGACCATGTCCCCCATGCTGTTGATGGCAACGTTGGAATGTTCGAGACCGTCTTTGGTGAGCTGGCCGCGGGTGGAGGAAAAAATCTGGTGCGACATGCTGTTGTTGTCCCACTGGCTCCAGACGATCTCGCCCAGGGCGTTGATGGAGACGGAGGAGCCCAGGTTGCCGGAGGCCACCGTCTCCGGACAGGGACCGGCGCCGCAGTTGTTGGTGTACCTGCTGAGCGAGACACGGTAACCGGCCCGGCCGCCGGTCGCCACCAGCTTGAGATAGTAGGTCCCTCCCACCCTGGCGAGGGTGTCGATGGTGAGGGGATTGGAGCCGGCCGGTCCGCTCACCAGGTTACCCTGGCCGTCGTAGAGGCCGATGGCGAGCGCATTCGGGGGCGTCGCGTCGTAGTTGACGATGATGTGGATGGTGTCGCCCGCGGCGGCATCGAACCGGTACCAGTCGGTGCTGCTGGAGGCGGCGTCCACCAGGCCGCTGAAGAAGCTACCGAAGCCCGTCGGCGAGGCCAGCTCCTGGGTGCCGTGGGGGGAGCCGTAGCTCACACAGGCCGAGCTTGCGCCGAAGCGGAAGACCGCCATGTCCTTACCCGAAATGGCGCCGTAAGCGATGGTTCCGCAGCTGTTGATGTCCAGGGCATTGACGGCAGAGACCAACGGGAGGATGACGCCGCGCACCGACGAGACGAGCCTGAAGCTCGGGCTGTTGGGCTCCTGATCAAACCAGACGATCTCCCCGCTGTCGTTGATGGCGGGAGTGAAATGTGCGCGGTCGTCGTTGACCACCTTGACCGCGGGGGAACCGTCGGCGGGAAGCTTGTAGATCTGCCCCACCCACGGATCGTCGAACTGCAGGTATACGACCTCTCCCTGGTTGTTGATGGAAGGGGAGTCATGAGCGGCGCCGCTCGTCAGCTGCCCCCGGGTGCTGGAGAAGATCTGGATGGCGCCCGACCAGTCCCGCTGGCTCCAGACCACTTCTCGGCGGTCGTTGATGACTACCTTGGAAATCCAGTTCTGGCTGCGGACGATTTCGGCCGCCTGGCCGCCGATGACGCCCCGCAACACGTGGCTCCCCGTGGCGTTGTCCCATTCCGTCCAGACCATGTCCCCCATGCTGTTGATGGCAACGTTGGAATGTTCGAGACCGTCGTTGGTGAGCTGGCCGCGGGTGGAGGAAAAAATCTGGTGCGACATGCTGTTGTTGTCCCACTGGCTCCAGACGATCTCGCCCAGGGCGTTGATGGAGACGGAGGGGCCCAGGTTGCCGGAGGCCACCGTCTCCGGGCAGGGACCGGCGCCACAGTTGTTGGTGTACCTGCTGAGCGAGACGCGGAAACCGGCCCTGCCGCCCGTCGCCACCAGCTTGAGATAGTAGGTCCCTCCCACCCTGGCGAGGGTGTCGATGGTAAGAGGATTGGAGCCGGCCGGTCCGCTCACCAGGTTCCCCTGCCCGTCGTAGAGGCCGATGGTGAGCGCGTTGGGAGGTGTCGCATCGTAGTTGACGATGATGTGGATGTTGTCGCCGGCTGCTGCGTCGAACCGGTACCAGTCGGTGCTGCCGGTGGCTGCGTCGACCAGGCCGCTGAAAATGCCCCCGAAGGCGACCGGGGCCGCCACGTCCTGCATCCCGTGGGGAGCGCCATAACTCATGCAGGGAGCGTTGTTGCCGCTACGGTAGATGGCGCTTCCGTTCGGAGTAGTCGCCGAATACGCCACGTCGCCACAGCTGTTGATGGAGACCGTCCTGATCCCGGGAGCGGCAGGGACCATGACGCCACGAACCGACGAGACGAGCCTGGTGGTCGAGGTCTGGTCGTTGGGATCCTGGTCGGACCAGACGATTTCCCCGCTGTCGTTGATGGCGGTGCTGAAATGCGCGCGGCCGTCGTTGGTCACCTGCACCGGGGCCGAACCGTCGGCGGTGAGCTTATATACCTGTCCCACCCACTGCTGATCGTACTGCAGATAGACGACGTCTCCCTGGTTGTTGATGGAGGGGGAATCATGCCCGACGCCGCTGGTCAGCTGCCCCCTGGTGCTGGAGAAGATCTGGGGGGCGCCCGACCAGTCCTGCTGGCTCCACACGACCTCCCTGCGGTCGTTGAGGGCGAGACTCGAAATCCAATTCTGGTTGCTGGCGACGAGGACCGCTTGGCCGCCGATGATGGCACGCACCACGTTGCCCCCCGACACGCTGTCGTACTCGGTCCAGGCCATGTCCCCGAGACTGTTGACCGCTACCGCGTTGTGCATCGCGCCGTCGCTGGTGAGCTGGCCGCGGGTGGAGGAGAAGATTTCATAGGTGGAGGTGTTGGGGTCCTGCTGGGTCCAGACCACCTCGCCAAAGGAGTTGATGGAGACCGAGGGTCCCAGGTAGCCGGAGGCGACCGTCGGCACATCCTGGACATAGTTCACCGTCTGCACCGCTTCCACGTTGCCGGCGACATCCCGGGAATAGAACCTGAGATCGGTCGTTTCGCCGATCGCGATGGCTCCCTTGTATAACGTGCCGGGCGTACAGCTGCTCCCCAGGCAGTACCAGGTGGAAGCGCAGCCGCTGCCGTTTCCGTCGTTGCAGGAGAGGGTGACGTTCTGCCCGGGAGACAGGCTGCCGCCGGGAGGATCGGCGTTGGTGACGGGAGGAACGTCCTCCGGGACTACCGGAGCCGAGGAAAGAGACGGGTCCCCGGTGCCGATGGCGTTGGTGGCCGTCACCGTAAAAGAGTAGCTTTGGCCGTTGGCGAGACCGGGGAAGACGAGGGGGGCGGCCGCGCCGGTGACCGTCGCGCCTCCGGGATTGACGGTCACCGTGTAGAAGGTGATGGGGCTGCCGCCATCGGATTTAGGTTTGGTGAAGGTAATCGTCGCCTGGCCGTTTCCGGGAATGGCGGCGACATTGGCCGGTGCCCCGGGAGGGGTCAGGGGCGCGGTCACCGCATTCGACGGCACGGACGGCGCTCCCGCGCCGGCCGCATTGCTGGCAGTCACCGTGAAGGTGACCGGGATGCCGTTGGTGATGCCGGTTACCGTGACCGGGCTGCCGGTACCGGTGGCCGTGACGTTTCCGGGGTTCGAAGTGACGGTATAGAAGAGAATCGGGCTGCCGCCGTCATCGGTGGCCGGGGTGAAACTGACCACCGCCTGGCCGCCGGTATCGGCGGTGGCGGTCACGCCGGTGGGGGCTCCCGGAGCTGCGGCGGCCAGATTGAACTTCTGGATGCGGTTAAAGTATGTATCCGCCAGGTAGACGTTCCTGTTGGGATCAACGGCAATACCATAGGGGACATCGAATTCCCCGTTGCCAGTCCCCTTCCCCTTTAACTCCGTCAGGTAATTCCCGTCCTTGTCGAACTTCAGCACCCGATGGTTTAACCCTTGGTCTCCCACGTACAGGTTATCGTCGGAGTCGGTCGCGAGCTCGTAAGGAATCCCTTTGAAATCGCCCCAGCTACCAATGGTGGCGGCAAAGGCCCCAGTAGTGTCGAATTTTTGGACGCGGAAATTACTGTCTGTGGTGAAGAGGTTGCCGTTCGAGTCCACCGCGAGACTTATTATGTTGTTGAACTGCCCGGGGTCCGAACCTGGCCCGCCGGCCTGCAGAAGGAAATTGCCATCCTTGTCGAACTTCTGCACCACATTGTTGCTGTTCCCCAGGAATATATTGCCCGCATGGTCCACCGCGATGCCCGGCCCCCAGCTGCCCGTGCTTGGTGGTAGTCCCAACGAATAGAAGAGGTTTCCCTCGCTGTTGTATTTGGACAAGAGGCCGTCACCGGTAACAAGGTAGAGGTTGTCGTTCGCATCCGTGGCCATCGCAGAGAAACCGTTGGGTTGCCACTCTCTGAGAAGGTTGCCGGTGCCGTCGAACTTCTGGATGCGGTTCTTGCGTGCCTGAAGTACGTAGACGTTCCCCTTGGAGTCCGAGGCCATCCGCGTGGGGAAATCGAATTGCCCCTCGCGCCAGCCGGATGACTGCCACTCCGCAATCCCGTTGCTGGACCATTTCTTTAACCCATCCCCATTCTGGTTGAGGATGAAGGTATTGCCGTTGGCGTCGACGGCCAACGAGGATCCCTGGTAGCTTCCCAGCGCATTGCCGTTACCGTCGAACTTCTCGGTGGTGAATGTGTAAGCGTTGGCCGCGTAGAGGTAGCCTTGGCTGTCAACGAAGAGATGGTGGCAAAACGGGGTGCTCCATGTGCTCACAAAAGTGCCATCGGCGGTGAACTTCTGGATGCGCTGGTTTCCAGTGTCTCCGACGTAGACGTTACCTTGGGCGTCGATGGCGACTCCCGAGGGATTGGTGAACTGCCCATTCCCACTCCCGGCTCCCCCCAAGTCTGAGATCAGCGTTCCCTCGTTGGAGTAGATATGCACCACGTTGTTGCCCACGTCGGTCACGTAGATTTTGCCGTTCAGGTCCGCAGCGACAGAGTTCGGAAGGTTGAGCCTCCAGTAGTCCGGGCTTAAGCTCCCCCAGCTCTTCACATAAGCGCCGTTGCTGTCGAACTTGGCGATGCTGGTTCCATTTATGGCGTAGAGATTCCCGGAAGAATCGGTGGCCAGGGAGGAGGGGCCGAAGCCGGAGGGAGAAGCGTCACTGGGGATCGTTATCTTGGTAACGAATTCGCCATTGCCGGTAAGCTTCACCGCCCGGCCATTTTGGGGGTCTGCCACGTAGACATTACCTGCGAGGTCCACGGTCACGGCGCTGGGGAGTTTGAAATACCACGGCTGGTCAAGGTGGGGCCAGAGCCGCTCGAAGCGGTAGGCCTGAGTCGAGTCGATGGCGTAGTCGTAGCTCTTCACCTCCTCGCTCTTGCCAGTAGTGTCCTTGGAGTAAAAGCGGAGCGTGGTGGAGGCGGTGATGGGGATCGGGCCGCTGTAGGGAGTGCTGGGGGAGCAGCCGGTGCCGAGACAGTAGAAGGTACTGTCGCAACCGGGTCCGGCCGGGTCGCTGCAGGAGAGGGTGACCGCCTGGGGATCGCGGTAGGTCCCCATGATCGGCGACGGGGTGGTCAGGGGCGGCAGGGTATCCGCCGCAAGGACCGGCGACACCAAACCGAAAAGCAGCGAGCACAAGATCGCCAGCGAAAGAAACGGTCTCCTCGTCAATAAACTCACAATCCCTCCAAAGCACCAAATAGAATAAAAGAAGGTCGGCGACTGTCTTATCAGCCGCTTGATCTCAAATTGAGCCTTTTACAACATGACAATTCAATGAACAACAAGCTACATCCCCATTTATTGTGTGTCATTCATGGGTTTGAACATATTTACAGCACCAAAAGAGAATTGTAAACAATAATACCTACCCCCCTCACCCAAGCCTGCCTCGCCCGCGAGCTCGTCGATCAGGCGAAAACCGGAGGGTGAGCTTCCGTCAACGAGCCAGGGAAACGCATAACGGCATGAGCACGTCAGGCAAGGATGGGGCAAACGTGCCACCGAGGGAGAATGCACGTAATATCGCCATTATCCGTTATCCTCACCTTCTGGTTGAAAAAGAGTCTCACCTGTGAAACGATGCCGCTTGCGTCCCACTGAAGCCGGTCCGGGGCAAAACTTCCCTGGCGATAAGCTTTGGTTACGCCGAACCACCAGCCAGCGGCCCAGGAGTCATGACTCCGCTACCGGGAAGAAAGGAATCGCCGATGGACCCCAAAGTTCAGCAGGAACTGCGGCAGCTTCTTGACGACTACCTCCGGATGTATGCCACCCGTGACGACCGGCTCACCGCATCTTTCAGCGAGGACTTCTCCGGATTTACCGGCGGCGGGGACTTCCTGGTCAAGGAGCGCGCGGCATGGGTGGAGATCACCCGCCAGGACTTCGCTCAGGTCAAAGATCCCCTTCGCCTCGAGCTCAAAGACGTCGCCCTCCAGTCGCTTTCCGATACCATCGCCGTCGCGACCAGCTTCTTCGTCATTCACCTCCCCCTGGAGGACCAGGTGCTGTCCCGGACGGTAGCGCGCCTGGTGCTGATCTTCCGCAGGGAGTCCGAGGGATGGAAGATCGCCCACAGCAGCATATCGCTCCCCGACGGCATGGTCCGCGAGAGCGAGGTCTTTCCGCTGCAGGAACTGGCGCTGCGCAACCGCTTCCTGGAAAAGCTCGTCGAGGAGCGGACCTGCCAGCTTTCCGCGGCTATGGCGAACCTCAAGCTGACCAACGAAAAACTGGCGCAAGAAATCGCCATGCACGAAAGGGCCGAGGCAGCGCTCAGTCAGAGCGAGTCCCATTACCGCCTGCTGACTGAGAACGCCTCGGATGTGGTATGGAGAGCTGACCGCGACTATTGCATCACCTACATAAGTCCGGCCGATGAGCGTCTTCGCGGCTATGCGGCACACGAGGTTGTCGGGCTCCACGTCTTTGATCTGCTCGCCGAGGAAGGAATCGCCAAGGTCAGGGATGCGGTCGTGCTGAGGCAGGAGGCGGAGCGGCAAGGGGTGCGGACCGGCACCCACACTTTCGAGGCGCTGCACCGTTGCAAGGATGGCAGGTCGCTGTGGGGCGAGGTGAGCTCCACGCCGGAACGGGACCCGCACGGCGCGATAATCGGCTACCACGGCATATCAAGGGATATCACCCAGCGCAAGGAGTACGAGAGGGAGCGGCTCAAAATGGAGAAGCTGGAGTCCCTGGGCGCGCTCGCCGGCGGCATAGCGCACGACTTCAACAACATCCTGACCGCCATCATGGGGAACATCACCTTTGCACGGATGTTCCTCCCCGCCGAACACGATGCGCTGAAACCGCTGGATCAAGCCGAGAAGGCCTCGCTACGGGCCGCGGAACTCGCCCGCCAGCTCCTGACGTTCGCCCGCGGCGGAAAACCGGTCAAAAAGGCGATATCCCTTCAGCAGTTGGTCCACGAGACGGCGTCCCTGGTTTTGGGCGGCTCCAACGTCAAGGGGCACCTCGACATCCCGGATTCGGTCCACGCCGTCGAGGCCGATGAAGGGCAGATGATCCAGGTGCTTCACAACGTCATCCTCAACGCTACCCAGGCCATGCCGGGGGGCGGCGATCTCTTGATCGGCGCCCAGAACGTGAACCTTGAGCGTGAGAACGCCCTGGAGCTCCCTGCCGGGGGCTATGTCAGGCTTGACTTCACGGACCGGGGGTGCGGGATCTCCTGCGCTGACCTGACGCGGATCTTCGACCCTTACTTCACCACCAAAGCCTCCGGGAACGGGCTGGGGCTCACCTCGGCGCACTCGATAATCACCAGGCATGGTGGGCACATCGGCGTCCGTTCGACCCAGGGCATCGGCAGCACCTTTACCATCCACCTCCCCTCCCTGGGAAGGACCTTGGAAAAAGAGCCGGCAGACGCCGCTGCCCCGGTTCCCGGCCGGCTGCCGGGCGACAGGATCCTGGTCATGGATGACGAGCAGATGATCCGGGACATGACGGTGGAGATGCTGGGTGGATTGGGGTACCAGGTGGAGACCTGCGAGAGCGGGGAGGAGGCAACGGCACGTTATGAGGAGGCAAGGCTATCGGGAGCACCTTTTTCTGCGGTCATCCTGGACCTGACCATACCGGGCGGCATGGGAGGAAAGGAAGCTGCCGAACGGATCCTTGCCGTTGATCCGCAGGCCTGTCTGATAGTGTCGAGCGGCTACTTTCATGATCCGATCATGGCCGATTACAGCCGCTATGGTTTTCGGGGAGCCATCGAGAAGCCCTATACGCTGGATCGGTTCCTGCGCCTGCTCGGTTCGGTCCTGGCGTCAAAAGCCGTGGCTCCGCCCCCCAAGGGATGATTGATACCTGCATATAAAAAGGGGACTGACCCTGGAGCCAGTCCCCTTTCTTGTTGTCTGCACCGACGAGGCGCCAGATGTTATGCCTCAGGTTCCTTCACCAGGTAGACTCCGTGATGTGCCTCGGTGTCGGCGCGATGAGCGGCCACGTCAGCAGCAACGGCATCTACCTTCTTATTCATGACATCCACCTGAAACTGCACGTGGCCGATCTTTCCGGCCAGGTCAGCGGCAACGCCATCAACCTTCTTATCCAGGACATCCACCTGAAACTGCACGTGGTCGATCTTTTCGGCCAGGTCGGCGGCAACGTCATCAACCTTCTTATTCAGGACATCCACCTGAAACTGCACATGGTCGATCTTTCCGGCCAGGTCCTTCCGCATCGACTGCATCTCGGCGTGAAGAGAGGCATGGCCCTCTACAACCAGTTGGAACTTGCCACTTATATCCTCGAGGATGATTTCCAGATGGTCACGTTCCATGATGCCCCCTCCAACTCGTTTTACCGACACCCGAAATCTAGCACCGCTCCCGGGCGTTGTCAAAACAGGAGCGGAAGTCAAGGCATGCGAACACGGAAAAGGCGGATTGAGCGGATTTACACGGATAAAGCCTTTTAGGGTTTAACCCAAAGAATATGTTTTTGACCTTGCCGTATCCGCGCAAATCCGCGGCATCCGCGTTCCATTGCCTTTCGGTTTTAAGGTTGATCCGCCTTTATCCGTCTCATCCGTCTCATCCGTGTTCCATTGCCTTGGTTATCATCCGCGTTCCATCGCCTTTGCCTAGACTTCAGTCAACTTGTGGACCACCTTGTCTTCAAGGAGATCCGCCACCGCAGCGACGTAGTTTTTGAAGTGTGGCGAATTCATATGGCTCTCCAGGCAGCCCATGTTCTCCCAGCTCTCATAGAACATAAACACCCGCGGGTTGTCGTTGTCCTGGTGCAGGCGGTACTCGATGCACCCCTTTTCCGCCCGTGTCGGCGCGAGCATCTTTACCAACTCCTCACGAACCCTCTCAAGCCCCTCCGCCTTGACCGTCACCTTGGCGACTACGGTAACCTTACCCATCACATTTCTCCTCATAGATCGAATCGCTGCCGGTCCCATTGCACATCCAACGGCGGGGACCGCAGGCACCTTTGCTGTCAATGCCTCGGCAATTTACCCCCGACCGATGTCGAAGTCAACCTCGCGCCCCAGCCGCCGCCCTCACGTCCCCCCCTTTGCGAAGGGGGGGACAGGGGGATTTTACCCGCTACCAAACCCTGTCAAAGTTCACGGGTTCCGCGTCATCCGTATTCCACGCCTTGCTTTCCGACCTCGACCAACTCACCTAACCTGCCATCTCGATTGTCCTGAGGTTTTCGGCCAGTCTTCGGTTGTGAGGAAAAGACGCCCTCACCCAACCCGCCATTCAACACTCATCGGCTGGCTCCCCTTATGCCTTAGATAGATGACCTCACCATAGTAAGTAAATGGGGCAGATTTACTTCCGGCCAGTTTCCCTTCACGGATAAACAGGTGGATTGCAATCCCCATCTTCTCATGATCAATCAACTCCCGTCCCCGCTTGCTTTCCGGACTCGTTTTATTCTGGCTTTGCCAATGGAAATGATGCTCATCCATCCAGTAATCGTGATAGCGATGCTGCTGGGCTTTCCCCTGCTTATTAATAGTCACCAGCAGCACATGAATAGGCCGATCCTTTAGCACGACGTGACCGACATTCCAGTTGCCGGGGTTGAACGCTTCCCCAAAGAGCGCGGGAATGTCTTCCCGAATGAAAGGTCGCCCAATGGCAAGATCAAGTGGATTGAGGATCTCTTTGAGGCGGGCAAACGTCCGCATCTCCTCATTGGCTTCAATTTCTTCGTACTCTGGATTTGTTGCCTTCAGCACATAGCGCCCCGCACTCGGCTCGGACACTTTACGTAGCAGATACTGGTTGTCGCCCCCGACATCCTGTCTCTCGATTGCCACAATCTGGCCGATTATTGAGTCGGCACTTTCAGGGGTGATCCGTTCCAACAACAGATAATCTCCATCATGAATGGGATTCTTGCCGCCGTTCATCGAACTGCCCGAGGCCCGAGCGATAAAATGTCTTGCTGAGTCCAGCTTCCCATGACGAGGCCCGAGGCTGCGATATTCCTCGGCATCGGCGCTGCCTGATTTGAAATGCCCGCAGGCAATTTTAATGTTCGGGAAATATGGCACCTCGACTCTCTCACCCGGTCGTTTCAGCGGCACGACATTATCCGGCAGGACCTGAGAGCTTCTTGCCTCATAAGAGGCAAACCGGAAATCCACCAATTCCTGCAGCAGCGCCGTCAACGGTTCCAGTTCATTGGCACTCACTTTGAACCGCGGCAAGAATTTACCGTCAACGATGTGGAAGAAAGAATCGGTACTTCCCGACCGATTGCCGCCGATCCAGGCATTCACAGGATTGCTGTCCCAGTACTGCTGCCAATCGGCAGATTTCACTTGATCGATTTTTTTCAGGTCCTGCCTAATATCCGGAATAAGCGAGCGCCGCCGTTGGAAAATGGCCAAGGATTGGGCGGCCAGAACGGCAAGGGACGGAGGTGACATCAAGCCGCCGTGCTCCAGCAGTGCTTCCAGCAATACCATCTTGAAGGATTTGGTCATGGCAGTAGTTTCTACCTGGCGCAAAAACGCCCCATGCCGGACTGCGCACGCTTTTTCGTCGGGTTCAAGGTCACCCATCGCATCGACAAAGGAAAACCAGTTGCCGTACTGCTGCCGTACGTAGCTGATCGAAGCGCCACTGCGATAGAACTCCGACAGGGTCGGTCTCCGCCCCAGGGATTCGCGTAGCGCCTCGTAGTCCTGTTGTGCACCGTCACTGTCCAGTTGCTTGAGAAAGTCGATCAGCTCCAGGTCGTAGTTTGCGAAACATCCTTCCGGGAGGGTCAAACGCCGCTGCTCCACCTGTCGAGCAAATTGGGCCAATGCTTTGTAATTGGCTGCGACCTTGAACAGCGCCTGCGGTTTGTGGAGAAAACTCTGGTGATTGCCGATAAAGTCAAGGATCACCAGATGATCTTTCCCAGGTGCAGTACGCAAGCCGCGCCCTATCTGCTGCAGAAACAGGATTTTCGACTCGGTCGGCCTCAGCAGCATCACCGTATCGATTTCAGGCAAATCGACCCCTTCGTTGAAGAGGTCGACCGAAAAAATCACCTGCAACCGTCCGTCCGTCAGCTGCTCCTGCGCTTCACTGCGCGCCATGGGTGAACCGGCGTAGACCGCTTCAGCCTTTACCCCCACCTGCCGAAACCGCTCGGCCATGAACTGTGCGTGGCGAATAGAGACACAAAAAGCAAGGGTGCGCTCCTGCGAAAGGTCCTTCCATTTCTTGTAGGCATGCCCGGCACGGGCCAGGGTTGCCAGCTTATTTGAAAGCTGTTCGGGATCGAATTTGCCGTTGCGCCATGGGATCTCGCGGTAATCTACCGACTCGTCGTAAATGCCGTAGTAATGGAACGGCACAAGTAGACCGCTGGTGACGCCGACAAAGAGATCCTTGCTGAAAACCAGGTTGTCGTCACACAGGGAAAGGATATCGGATTGATCGGAACGCTCGGGAGTTGCCGTCAGACCAAGGAGGAAACGGGGCTCGAAATGATTGAGCAGGCGCCGGTAGGTAGCCGCTGCCGCATGATGGAACTCGTCTATTACGACATAATCGAAATGGCGGGGAGAAAAGCGCAGGAGGTGTTCGAGCTTGCCTAGGGTCTGCACCGAGGCACACAGAATGTCGACTTCCGAATCCTTTACCTCTCCCGTATAGAAGCCGACGCGTGCATGGGGCCGAATGCGCAGAAAGGTGTTTTCCGCTTGGAACAGGATCTCTTCGCGGTGGGCGACAAACAGGACCCGCTTCGCCTGACTGAAATGGCAGTCAAATGCAGCCAGCCATGTTTTCCCGAGGCCGGTGGCCATTACCACGAGACCGCGCTTAAAGCCTTCCTGCCGCGTAAGTGTCAATGCCCGCAGGGCTTCCTTCTGAATGCTGGTCGGTAATGGCGGCGGCTCACTCTCGTGACTCCCAGGAGCAACCGGCAAAGCCTGCACGCGTCGCCGTTGCTCGTAGCGGTCAATCCAATCATGCGTAAGCGGCACGGCCAGAGGATCCGCAAACAGATCCTCGAAGCGGCTGCGTATTTCTAGGAAGCCTGCGAAATCGGGAGACTCATTCCAGTTGGGAACATCAATGCGGTAATTCCATTCCAAACCATCCTGCAAGGCCTGCCTGCTAATATTGCTGGAGCCGACAAAGGCCATACCGCTCGTGTTGCGGCCCCTGGCGTGACTCACAAAAATATAGGACTTCATGTGAAAGCTGGTGCCGGCGGATTCGTACACCTTCACCTGCGCCCCCCGCTCCTGTAGCAACATCAGGCCGCGCAAGGCTTCGGGGTCGGTCACATCCAGGTAATCGCTGGTGATGATGCGCAAGCGCACGGGGATTCGGTCACTGTCCGGCATGGGAGCTAGTGCATCTTTGAGGTCGGAAAACAGCAGGCGCAGTCCAGTTGCCTTGATAAAGGCCACCGTCATTTCAATTTCCGTAGCATGACGGATGCCTTGCAGGAGGGAGGGGAGAAAGGGATTCTGATTCCCGCCGGTGATTAGGCGGTTACCATCATGATGCTTGCGGCGAACAAGGGCATTTAGCCAAACATCGGCACGTTCCGGTCTTGCATCGCGTGTCTGCCAGCATTCAATCCTGAACACGTCGTGTAGCCCATTAATGATCCGGCGCAGGTCGATCTCGTTCAAGTCCGTAAAGAGCCGCCCATCTTTATTCCGCTCGCCGGTTCCTTCCTTGAAACTGATATAAAAGATGCCGCCCGGCTTCAGCGCCCGCCATAGTCGACTGATGGCATCCGGCAATTCCGGGAGCGGCAGATGCAGTAGGCTTGCGCATGCCCAGACACCGTCGTAAACCCCGACCTCATCAACGTCGGCAAAAGTGCGAACCGATACCTCCTGCCCAATATGCGATCCAGCCAGCGCTGATAGTTCAAGAGAAGCATCGAATGCGGCTACACGATAGCCGCGGTGCTTGAATTCCCTGGAATCACGGCCGGAACCGCAACCAGCGTCAAGGATCAGACCGCCTTTGGGGACAAACGCAAGGAACCGCTCGTGGAGAGAGGACATGTCCACAGCAACCGTGTCATTAAAAAAAGCCTGTGAATTCCGATTGTAATAGTCCTGGGTACACGACATTTTTGAGATCAACTCCTCAACACCACATTAAAAACAGCGCCCCAGGCAGTAGCAAGTCCTTATGCGAGCACTTTTTCTATTCATCTTCATGCCATTGAGGGCCTATCAGAGCAAGAAGAACCAACTGGCTCCGCCCTGCCTTTCTTATCAGACACTTTACGGCTTATAACATGTCAAATTGCCAAATACAATTGACTACTCGGGACAGAAGGGGCAGGTCTGGAAACCGGAATGGTCGCTACTACGCAGGACGAGATGACTTTGGGGGCCGGCTAGAGGGGGATTGAGTCATCGTAAAGGGTTTCGGGGGCGACGTCGATGTCGCCGGGCCATACGACGGTGCCGTACTCGGCCCTCGCCAGCGTGCAGAGGTCCGAGTCGGCAATCCGGTTCCAAGGCTTCATGGTGTGCAGAGGCCGCAGGTCTCCCCACTTGATGGCAATCCGATTCGCGCGGACAGTCAGCTGAGCGTAGGAAGCGCTCAGGATGACGACAGTTTTTTGCCGAAGCGTAGAGAAGGGGCTGAAAGATCGACTTTAGGTCGAAGCGCTTGTTGAATCTATACTGAACTTCCGCCAGATAACGATGCAGGTACTTTTCAAATCTCAGGCACGGGCACTCCGTCCACCGGCCACCCCTTCTTGCAGGTGATGCAGCCCAAAAACTCCTGCCCCTCTTTCGGGCCGCTCAGAAACCTCTTTCGCTCTAATTCTTTTCCGCACTCAGGACAGGTTCGGATGGAAGGGGGAGGTTTCATCCCGTCGCCATTCCTTTCCGGCGCTGCCCCGGAGGGCACAGATTCCTCTAACTGCCGGGTGCCGTTGCATTTTGGGTAGGTGCTGCAGCCCCAAAATTCTTTTCCGGCATTTTGGCCCTGACGGCCGATCCGCTTTTTCATCTCGGCACCGCATTTCTGACAAGCCGGAGTCGATGCCACGGGGATGATCGACGGCGGATTCGGGGATCTCGGTTCCGGATTTTTCGTCAGGCCGTGATTTTCTGGGACCGCCCCTCTCTTCTTTGCCGGACCGATCATCTTCTTGAGCCCGAGACCGTCGATGAGATCCAGGTTGAGTCCGTGGACGAATTCCCTCGCATCGTCGGTAAAGGTTCCGGAGGTGACGAAGTATCCTGCGGCTGCGCCTGCGGCGCACATCACGCCGTAAAACTCCCGCACCGGTTGCACCCCGACCTTGTAGGCCTTCCACTGTTTGCACTGCACGAGGTGCTTTTCCCCTCCCCTTCGCAACACGAGGTCTATGCCGCCGTCGGGACCATTCCCGCCCATCCGCTCGACGGTGAAGCCGTCCCGCCGAAAATGCTCTCCCACCAGGCTCTCGAACTCCTCCCAGGTCAACTCGTTAAGGGCGCCAACCTGTGGCCTTGACTGGACCTTCTCGTACAGCTTTCGCTGTTTCAGGGAGCTGATGGCTGAGACAATTGCCCCCATGACAAAACCCGCCGGAAATATCCATTGCATGAAAATGGACACGGTGGTGATTGACCCATAGGGAACGGCTTCCCCCATATTTCCCGGTGAAGTCATGCGCATGAGAGGACGCGAGGCCAGGGCATGGAACATCAAATAACTGATGGGAGCCAGGAGAAGGGAGACCTTCCATGGTAGCAGGCTGGCAAGGTGTATGAGATCTTCGAAGGGACTATTCTGCCGACGTCGTGCCATTCAGTGGATGAACTCCTTCCATTTTATGTTTCATCTGCAATGACGACAATGAATCGGCAGACACTTACAAGAATCGGACCACAGGTTCTAGTTCAGTAAAGCAGCTACATGTTCCTGCATAGTTAGGATTTATTATTACTACATATTTTTAATTTGTTTATATTTACTGTTCATTTTTTTACAGCGAGCCAAGCACAGCCTCCCCCAAACTATTGATTTTTCGATTTTTCTTGTAATTGTAAAAATTTTCACAGTGATTTTTTTTACACCTCACCCCTGGGACAGAGCAGCGGGGAACTGGATCCGTGAGGAATTGATATCCCGGACCGATGCGTGCTGTTCCAAGAACGCTACACGGTGATGGTAAAAAATGGAGGGAAAGCGGAGGGTCAGGTCTGGAAACCGGAATGGTCGCTTCTATGCAGGACGAGATGACTTCCGGGAAGAGAGGAGCCAGCTAGAGAGGGATTGTGAGTCGTCGTAAAGGGTTTCGGGGGCGAGGTCGCGACCTGCGTGGTCGAGTTCGAATGGGAGCCAGTAGGCAGCAAGGCGGTAGTAGTTGAGATGGGAGAGGAAGTGACGAGCGCGACAGCAGTTATCGATCTGCATGCCCCGTGAAACCAGCAGCTCTATCTGCTGCTGATAGGTCAAAGGGGGCTTGCGGAATTTCATCACCTGCCCCCCTTCAAAAAAATGCCCCCCCATGGTGCGCAGTTCTTGTGGGATGCGTGGGAGGTGCTGTTGGTTGCGATCCTACCGGTTTCCGTTAAAAAAACAACGGGATAACGTGTACACGAAAGTGTCCTTACCAGTCCTCACCGACTAGAGGGGGATTGAGTCGTCACCGGACCGGGCGGCGTTGGCGATCCGCACCGCAATCGGCGAGCAGCGTTGGCGATCCGCACCTCGGAGATCGCAATCGGCGGGCGGCGTTGGCGATCCGCACCTCGGAGATCGCCATCTGCGACTGGCGTTGGCGATCCGCACCTCGGAGATCGCCATCTGCGACTGGCGTTGGCGATCCGCGACTCGGAGATCGCTATCGGCGAGCGGCGTTGGCGATCCGTGCCTCGGAGATCGCAAACGGCGAGCGGCGTTGGCCATCCGTGCCTCGGAGATCGCAAACGGCGAGCGGCGTTGGCCATCCGTGCCTCGGAGATCGCAAACGGCGAGCGGCGTTGGCCATCCGTGCCTCGGAGATCGCAAACGGCGGGCGGCGTTGGCGATCCGCACCTCGGAGATCGCAATCGGCAGGCGGCGTTGGCGATCCGTGCCTCGGAGATCGCAATCGGCAGGCGGCGTTGGCGATCCGTGCCTCGGAGATCGCAATCGGCGAGTGGCGTTGGCGATCCGCACCTCGGAGATCGCAAACGGCGAGTGGCGTTGGCGATCCGCACCTCGGAGATCGCCATCGGGGAGCGGCGCTTGCTATCTGTGCATTGTCTGGATTTAAGGGGGGGGATACGGAGGAGAGTGGAGGCGGGCCCGGCCCCCCAGGGATGGGGGACCGGGCGTTTCATGCTTTGACGGGGAAAGCTAGGTCACGATGATGCCGACCGGCTCGCTCCAGGGACCGACTTCGTTGTGGCCGATGCTCCTGACCCGGAAGTAGTACCAGCTTGCCCGCTCCAGGTTGCTGACGACCACGCGGACTTTCTTGTAGTACCCCTGGTCGGCGTACGATTCGTCGCCCACGGGTATTCCCTTGCAGATCTGCAGAAGATAGGAACCGGCAGCCTCGTCCCTCTCCCACCCTAAAGTCACCTCGCCGATTTCCGGCCCGTTCTTGGCCTTGGGTTGTGTAGCGGTGGAGCTGACCAACTTGTTGTAGTTTCTCTTGAGCTTGTCCTTGGAGATGTAGCCGTTGTTGTGGAACCAGGACTCGTCCTTTTGGTAGCCCCCCTTGAGGACGATGAACTCGGCGTTGACGAGTATGTCGCTCACCGCCGCCGCGTGGGCTTCCTCGAGCTCTTTCGTGGTTGGCACGTTGAGGGAAGCCGCCCTGTCCAGCTCCCTGGTAATGGCTTCCTTGTGATGCCTGAATTGGACCGAACCGGGAACCCAATCGTCCTTTTCCTTGCTGATCGTGCCGTGGTTCTCCTGCAAGGTGGCGGCATCCTCCAGCCACAAGACGAGTTCCGAAGGGTCCATCTCCTTATGGTTCATCAGGAACCTGGTCGCAGCGTTCACGTCATCCTCCCCTGAGTTGATGATGGCCGATGTTATGAAGAATTATTAACCGATATTAATGCCACCTAAAAAGATGTCAAGAGGGGAGGCGAAAAAAGGGCGTAAAGATCGCCCGGAACCTCAATGTGGACGTCAGTTCCGTGATAGCTACCAGCGAGTGAGTTCCCGGGCGGCCGTGCCCCGGCACGGAGCGCCCGGATGGGACCGGGGGCCGGTGCTAGGTACCGAGGACTTCGGCCTGCTCGCCAATGCGGTCGCGGCCGCCGCTTTTCGCTCGGTAGAGACCGTCGTCGGCGCGTTTCATGGCGTCGGTGTAGCTGGTGTCGCCCGCTTGTGAGGTGGCCACTCCTATGCTCACCGTGCCTCGTACCTGGTCCCCCTCCAGAACGAATGGCTCCTCCCTCACCAGCATCCAGATCTTCCGGGCCACCAGGCACGCCTCATCGAGGTTCGTATTGGGGAGGATGATGAGGAATTCGTCGCCACCAAAACGGCCAACGGCGTCGAATCCCCTCAGCGAGGTGGAGATGCGGTCGGAAACCTCCTTCAGGAGGTGGTCGCCGGCCAAGTGCCCGTAGCGGTCGTTCACTTCCTTGAACTGGTCGATATCCACCATGATGAAGGCGACCTCCGCATCGGGCATCCCCTTTTCCCTCCGGCGGCGGGCCCTGGCGAATTCGGTCCCCGCCGTATGGAGGATCTGCCGCTTGTTGAGGAGGCCGGTCAACGGGTCGGTGATGGCCTGTTTGCGGATGGC
This sequence comes from Geomonas sp. Red32, assembly GCF_023652955.1. GTDB lineage: Bacteria > Desulfobacterota > Desulfuromonadia > Geobacterales > Geobacteraceae > Geomonas. Next base: position 368,085 of record NZ_JAKLOY010000005.1, read on the forward strand.
CTGCTGGATCTCCCTCACGCTCCTGGTGGCCTTGCGGATGACGATGAACGACAGACCGAAGGCGACCATCAAGATCAGGAACAGAATCCCCACCAGCAAGGCGATGGAATTCTTGAAGATGGTCCAGGTCGACGTGACGTCCTGGTAAATCTCGAAACAGCCAATCACCTTGTTCTGCTTGTCCTTCACCGGGATGTACGTCTCGACCACGTCTACCGCCAGCCTCTGCTCCTTGGCCAGATCATGCACGTCCTCTTTTTTCTCGAACTTCGAGTCAGCGACGCCGGTCAAGGCGTGGTTGAGCCTCTTATTGTTCAGGTTGGTCATCCCGATGATGCCGGTTTCCGTGCTGTAGATGATCCGGCAATCGTTCGAGTAGATCTTGATCTTTACAATGCCGAAGGGGGCAAGGAACTGCCGGAGGTGCTGGTCCAACCGGGGAAGATCGGCCGGATCGATATGCATGTACGATCCGCCGTCGGCGTAGGGGGCGATGATCTTGTCTCTTTCCTCGGAAAGCAGAGCGCTGCTGATGCTGGTGGCATCCTCCTCGGCGGCGCTCTCCACGAATCGCTCCAGCCCCTCGCGAAAGCCGAACCCGGCCAGCAAGAGGATGATCACGATGGAGACCATGGCCGTAACCGAGAAAAGGCGCAAAAGCGCATCCGGGTCCTTTTTCACGTCAAGCTTCCCCACCAAACCCGAGATCGCCATAGACCCAATCCTTCGGCAATGCCACTGTGTCAGCCAAAGACGCCCCCCGGAAGCAGTTCGCGAGGGGAACGTCGACTTCTAATGAATGACGGGAATGATAGTACCCTTTGCCAGGTTTCGTCAACAACGGCGAAAGAAAGCTGAGACAAGGGGAGGAAACACGGATCGGACAAGCAGACTTGGTCAATCAGGTGGTTGGTCAGGCCAGACACAACAGCGTGGAACGCGGATGACTCGGATTTTCGCGGATAAGGCGTCAAGGGGAACAGCTGAATGGGAAAAGGGGATAGCTCGAAGGGAAGAATTCAAAACCCCGGGAGCCATTTGGCTACCGGGGTTTTGAATTCTTTTGGAGCGGGAAACGGGATTCGAAGCCATCTCACCCCTTCCTTGAAGGAGTTTTTAGCAGATTCGCGACGGCTTGCCAAGGAAGGTTTTTCACACACAAAACAACAGGTTATCTAACTTTTCTATCCGGCTACCAAGTTTATCTACCGTCATTTAAGATCGCTCAACTTCTTGATTAGGGGCAAACATTAGTGAGACACTTTTTTTAATCCACTATCGGCGTTGACGACGTCGACATTTTTTTCCCGACCGCTATTTAAATTCCCAGCCAAGGCTCCGGCACCTTAGGGCTTGTCCCGTGCAGCACCTTGTTATGCCTCAGAGTCTTACTTAACCCTTTCTCGCAGCTGCGCGACGAATGAAGTTTTCAAAATCTTCAAAAGTCATTTCTGCGGGTGTTGGAAGTCGCTTAAGCAAACTCTCATCCTTCTCCAAATAGCTCCATGCTGTTTGTACACCGTGCACGAAGGCCGCAATAGCTCGCTCAACATCCATATCTGGTGCTCCTTGATCGCGAGTCATATTGAAGTGGCCGTCTAAATAGCGTTTTGCCGTAGGGTCAAGATCGAGTTTCAATCCTAAGACTCCAACAGCTTTTCGTGCGTCACGGAATTCTGGGACATAATGGTCGGCATAGAGCGATTCAAATGCGACGCCAAGACCCGCGAGGCAGAGCTTAGACCGGTTGTTACCTGGCGGAACTGAGAATCTCCAGTCTGAGAGAGCCGCTGCAGCCAACCAGACAGCTAGCGCAGCGTTTCCTGCATTTCCTTCGGCTGTTCCCCATTCGTAGTAGAAGTCACGTCCGCTTGTGGCACCATCGAACTTACGGAATAGATGTGAAGATTTTTCTGGGTCGCCTGTTTCACGGTAGAGACTGGCCAAATTATTTAGAAGAAAGGTGTTTTGAGGCTCTTCACTTAGCTGTGCTTCTCCAATTGCAAGTGCTATCGATTCGCGGTTAGACTTTAAAAAATGCAGTGGCAAGTCATATTCCCATTTCTTAAATTCTGGAATCTTAACTTTGGGGCGTGCTTTTATTGCTGCAACGCCAAGATTAATAAATATCTCTCCAGGGTCCACGCCGAAGTCACTTTCTAGAATCGTAATGGCCGTTTGGGCAATACTAGTATGCCTCGTAAAGACAAATTTACCAGCATGAGTCGCGGCTGCCTCCTTACCCAAAGGGACGAGGATTTTTCCAGATATTCTTTTAGTCGGGTCTCCGTAAATATACTGTGCAATCACAGGTTCTGAGAGAAATGATAGACCTTCTGCATGCATGCACGCGATTACGGCGAAGGCATCCAATAAGGTCCGATTATTTCCATTAACTACTTTGACTTCCATTAAACGCGAAAGCAAAAGTTTGACATGGTCTTTAAGGCCATCTGCCAGGCGTATTTTAAGCATGGCACCTAGAAAGGCACCTTCACCACCACTTTGTTCATCTTCTGAAGCAGCCTGGAGTCTCCGCGCGGCCTCGTCCGGTTCGGTCCCATGCAGCGACTTGAGGCCAGCTTCACCATATGTGCTCCATAGGGAAATAATAGATTGCGCCTCATTCGGATATAGTTTCCCTAGTACAATTTCTCGAAATAGGCAGTGCTGCATCCATCCGACGCGCGTACCACCAGCGGAGAACCAGTCGCTTTTGCGAGCAGCGATGAGAAAATGTATGTCGCTACGGTTTTGCGCTAACCAAGGGAGTATTTGACCCAAATTTTGTACCATTTGATCGCCGTCATCCGATACAACAACCCACGGTTTATCGGCTGGTAATTCACTGAGCGAGTCAATCAACAAGGGTGCCTGTTCCGCTGTGTGCCAAAGCAAGTTACATTGGCTGCCTTCAAAAAGTGCCAGTGCAGACTGAAGAAGCGCGGTGCTTTTCCCTTCACCCCCTCCACCGGTGAGAAGTGTCATTGATGGACGACCTGATTTAAGATTATTTAGGATAATTGCAATTGTGTCGCTAACAACATTTCGCTGAGGGATAGTGTGGAGAAAACCCTGGTGCCACATCGGAATTGCGCCATCGAAAAAGTGAAGAAGCGTTTCTTCTTGAATTTCCCGACGGCTGCGTTCTTCTATAAAAATTTCATCGACGCGCACCCAACCATTTGGTAGGACGAATTGAGCATTTTTTTGAGGTGTACTAACAGTTTTATCAAAATCGGGGGTATTAGGAAGCGGAAAGGACCACCAATTATCATCAATTCTATTGTCTTCATGTAGATCATCAGCAATACCCCATCGCCCCTCTTTGCACTTCCAGTAACGTGGGCGCAATTTAATTTTTGTCAAGCTAAAGTCAACCTCTGCCCAGAGTAATCCGTTCTCCCATTTTGTTTCATCAAGTTCGAGAACATTAAATGCTGCGCCAGCCTGTATTTGCAGAAAACGTCCACCACCGGTTTCCATTGGTTGAGAACGATTTTCGTGAAGGTGTCCATGGAGATAGATTATCTTATGGTCTCCAAGAATATTTTGAACACGATTACGATGTTTTGAAGATAGCCAATCTAGTGGATGATGACCAAGTAGAATACGTAAGTCACAGTCTTTTATTGTAAGGAGGGTTGATTCTAACAAATCTATGCCAGGGCTTAATTGCTCTTTGTCTTTGTCATCCCTGGAAAGCCATGCCGTATTGACTCCAACAATTCCTATTGTTCTGCCTTTGAGTCTGAAAGGCTTTACCAACAGCGAACTTTGTTCGGAATCAAGCCAATTTTCAGGCCAGAGATCGGACAAAATGGTAAAATTCCCAAATTCCTCGAATGCCCTAAGCTCATGGATACGGCGTTCTTCCAAGCCAGACTTATCTGCTCTAAAAAACTTCGAATCGGCTCTCAACCTATCTTCACGAGAAACAGCTTTTACGTATTTTCGTTGAAGATCGTGATTACCAGGAATAGCAAAGATTTGGCCTTCCCAAGTACGACCTCCTAAAGCGACCTTCAAGGGGTTAAGAAATTCGTTAATAAAGTCAGCATACTCATTTTCAAGCCCGTTATTTGCAATATCACCAGTGATAAATATTAAATCAGGAATAAAACCATTGTCACACTGCTCTCGGACATGATCGTGAATGAAATTGTGGATTTTTCTTTCCTCATATCTGTCCTTGCCAACATGAAAATCGGAAAGGTGCAGCCAACGAATGGGGGTAGTAGGCATGATTCATTCCTGAATTCTTCAAGTTATGTTTAATTGTCACAACTCAGATCAGACAGCTTATTACTCCGTGATATATTACAGACAACCACGGGGGGGGTAAATCGTCCGTCTCTCCAGGCTCGGGAAATCCTCTGGATTAATGTAATCCTATAAATCAAACATCGCACTGAATCAAGAAAATTCTATTTATCGTTCGGCCGGTGCTGTGGTGCCAATGGTGGCTCCGCCCCGGAACAATCCTGCTTAATCTGTTGCTTGAGCTCTCTTGCCTTCTTTTCGCTAAATCCGATGCCTGCCCTGGAGACATGATAGTGGTTGACCGGATAGTCGCACCCTGACTGGATGAGCAGTCCTCCGCCAGTCGGTGCCCCCCGTGACGCTACCATTGCCTCGGCGGGTGGTTTGGGTCGTATTCTTTGCGGTGAACTCGATTGAAAAGCAGCGGCGGAGATGCTAAAACCCACATCTCCGCCGCCTTTTTGCCTTGTGTGTGAAAAACGGGTATCTCGTCTTGCATTACGCCGTTCAAGCGACCGTTCCCGCGTTTCAACCGTTACTGCCGGTGGATTGCTCCAACCGTTGGAGAATTCAGACCTACCGATAATGACCGCACAACACCGAACAACAACTTCACCAGAACAGCAGCGTGTGGCTACCGTGCTTCGCCCAGACACCTTTTCAGTGCACGCGCTCTAGACTTCGCTTACCCCTCTCCGTATGCCATCCCTTGCGGGTACGGATCGAGTGCCCCATGCTCTTAACATGTATACTCAGGTCGAAAGAGTCGCATACTGCAAACTTCGCAAATATTGGGTTACTACCACGGCTCCGAGCCCTCCCGACCGTAGTCGAAAGGTTACTTCCCCGATTCGGACCCTCCCGGCACTGTCGTACTGACCAGCCCGCCGAGCATAAGTTTTACCTTAACGAACGCGTTAATACAGCATGGTGACGGTGGCCTCTGTGCTGCTGAAGATGGTGGCTTGCGCCACTGATGAAACCGATATTCCGGTGTCATCAACTTTGGGATACGGAGTGTCACGGCTCTCCTTACTCATCATCTTTTCGTAGTTTTAAAATGAAGCTTCGCTTTCGCTCACCGTTTAACTGCTCTACCATGCCTGCCGGTCGCGGTTGCCCGTTTTTTCGTGCTGCTCTAATGCTGTGAGGCTTCGCAGATAGCCGATTCGCAAGGTGCCACCCTTGCAACTGCTAATCCTCTCAGCACCGCATATACCGGCATAGGTATTTTGCGTTTGGGCATAGCCCCTATCCCCGTCATGGGGTTACGTTCAGGTCCTATCCAGGCGCACCACTCCCGATCCGTCCGTAGACTCAACACATAGTCACATCCTGCGCAGAGGTTGGCGGCCTCCTTTGATGCGCAGGGTAGCTCCCATGAGCTGGTCTCCGAACCGGACATGCCTCTTTCGATAAGCTTCTCCGGCTCTCCCCCACTCCTTATCGCTCGCTTACTAACACAGTGCTGGCGACACTGTTCCCATGGTGGCTAATCATGGTAAACGAACGCTTCGGATTGCTGCTGCGCGGCTGGTGTCCGCTTGCCGACTTTTGACATATACATATTGTCCTTGCGGACAATAAGGGAGGGTGTCAATCGTCTCGGCAACCACTACGGTCTTCTTTCTCCTTCTGGGTCTGTGCCCAAATTCTGTGCGGGTAGGCTCTGGGGCCAAATTCTATCGCGTGTTCATGCGGATGATGGTATCCGCATTCTGGCGAATGCGGAAGCGCAATGTTCGCTTTATACCCCACTCCGGTCATGCTTATGCATGATGCGAACATTGCAAAGAAAAAACCTTTCATCGGGCAACCATCCCGGCACTCACGAAGTACCCGTTTGTCACCCTGTCGGTGCCGTGACCGGTGCCAACGTGGTGACGTTTTGTTGCCCGAACGGGCACCAAAATGGTGCCCGTGTAGGTTGAACCGCTGTTTCAGTCAGAATTGAATGTCCCCATTTGGGTGCCATTCCTCAGCCGAAATGTCGCCGACCGGCGACCTTTCGGCGACCGGGAAGGTGCCGTCTTCAACACCGTCAAGGTGACACGCCTTGATTTCAGTCGGTTACAAACCTTGAAGAAGGCATGAATGAAGGGGAAGCAGGTAAAAAGTTACTTTTAGGAGTCGCCGCAACATGAGTAGGCAACACCCCTTCATTTCGATTCTCCATATAAAGAGGCCCATTCGGTGTACCTTGTGGTATAAATAATAAAAACTGATACTTACAAGACTTTTCCGTTTGACTCGGGCATTTTTTTGTTGTACATAATCATCGTCGGATTTTCCCCGGCACCCCTGCAAGGGGTTTTATTCTCATCTCGTCGTTTTCGACGAGTCTGAACCGATTCGGTTTTTCTTTTGCAGTTTTTTATGGATTCGTCTGTCCGCTATCGGAAGACACTTGCTCTTTCCGGCGGACACATCGTGAAGCATCAAGGGCCGAAGTGCGCCTGAAACACTCCTAATCTGGTCATGCCGCCCGGCGTGGCCTTTTCCATTCCATTATCCTCCGATAGTCACCAATTCCATTAGTCCGCGCTTTGGGCTGGTTTTTATTGCCACCCGTCTTTGCCATTCATATCTTTATGCCGTCCCCATCTTGTCATTTAGCGATCAATCCCCACCATCATCTTTCCGCCAAATTTCCTGTCATCGAGACATCACTAGTCCACCGATAGCCGCATCAATGCGGCGCAAGGGTATCGGTTGTATTGCTGTACCGAAGCCCCTTGCAGGGAACTAATTCCCTTGGGAGGACTACCCCATGTCGAAACTGAAACCGCGCGAGAAGAAGCGCATTCGCATCACCATTGATATCCCGTCCGACGTTGCTGTAAAGCTGGACAGCCTCAAGGCAAGGGCCGCCCGACTTGGGTTTGCCGTTTCCCTTAGCGGCGACCTAGTGAACAGCATCCGACAGCACTTAAAGGGTCTCGATGCTGAGTTGAAGGCACTGGAGAAGAAGACTTGCGAAAAAGGGGGTAACTAATGGGAACGCTGATCCCCCTTAATTGCACCGGTATTGCCGGGAATGCTGCCTATATGCAGGTACGGCACAAGCAGGCGGAGTTGGCCCGAATCAGCACCTTCCGCACCGGCGAATTGATTTGGTTTGCCGACCGCCCACAAACCAAGACGGTCGCCGTCCAGTGTACCGACCCGTTCTTTCACAAAAGCCGCGATATGGAAATCTACGGCGACGCGCTGATAATGAACCAGTGCCGTCTGGCTCTTGCCCCTGTGTTGGAGCGGCAGCACGGCTCCTTGCACCTCTGCGAGGACATCAGCCACGCTCTGTCCTGGTTCCGGGCCAATATCGCCGGACATATCCGCAACTACTATGTCAGGGTTGACGAGTACCCCCGTGAACCGGACGACACCCGCATGCGGGAGAATCTGCGCCACATGGGAGCCAGTGACGAAGCTTTCACGGACAAGCTGGAATTGTACCTGAGAAGCTACTACACCCGCACCTCCGTGACCGGCAAACTTGCCGCCTGCCTGTTCGATCCGGTCATGCTCTTTGGTGAGTACAAGAAGGAGGACTTGCGGGTCGGCAACCGAGTATACCGGCTTTCCCGTACACCCAGGCGGGGGTACAAGGATATCCGCAAGGAATGGATACCGGTCGGGAACTACCTTGTGCACTGCTACGATGGGCCTGAACCCCGGCATCTGCAAATCATGATTGACGAGCCGCACCTTGCCACAATGCGGTTCAGGGTCCGCCGTATCCTTAACAGCTTCCGCAGGGCGGATGAAAAGTTCAACGCCTTGCGGCGGTTGGTGGGGAAGTTTGCCGAAAGCACGAAATACGCCCGCACCGGATTCGACCAGGCCGTTGAGTTTGGCCGCTACCTTCAGGAACTGGCCGGCGAAAAGTTGCCCCAGGTCGAGGGGGGGGAACTGCTGAAAACGAACGTACTCTATCAGTTCGCCCAGAAACAGCAGTACCGTATGGCATTCCGCCACAAGTTCAACTTCTTCTACGATCCCGGCAAATACGACCTGTCACAGTTCAAGGCGTTCTTCTCACCGTACCGCGAGGAGGGGTAGCCATGGGAACCTTGCATAGGAAAGACATAATCAAGGATGACTTGACCCTGCTGGCCCGCTTCTCCCATGCCCTGACGGTGGTTGCCATCTTTGGCCGGACACCGGTTTACGAGGTCGGGGAAATCACGTTGTGGCTGCCGGTCTGGAAACTGGCGGAAGACGGCTCATGGCAGCTTGATAAGTACAAGACCCGTTTAGTGCCCGCCATCGGCATCACCAAGAACGGCATGCGGCTGGTCAGCCGGTATCTGCAGGTGAAAAAGTCGGAGCTAATAAGGGTGTTGTTCAAGTTGTCGGTTATCAGTGTCGCCGCCGGTTGCCACTCGAACCACAAGCCGGAGTTTCGCCAGAACTTCCGGGGAGAGTCCATCGACAGTTACGGTTTCGAGCCCCCCGAACTGATCCGGCACGGTTACCTTTTCGAGAAACGCCGGGCAACGCTCGGCGGGTTCCGGTAGGGGGTGCTATGGGCTCTCACTCCTTTGAAGAGATCGTTCAAGGTCTCGGCGACGAGCGACTGATTCTCAGCCGCTCCACCGTCCACCTTGAGACGGTAACACTTGAGATTATCACGCTTGAGCAATTCGCGGAGCGGATGCAGGTAGGGGAGACCACAGTATGGAAGTGGATCAGGTCGGGCAGGTTGCAGCCCGGCAGGCATTATATCCAGATCGAGCGGGTTATTCGCTTCCATTGGTGCCGCAGGCTCCTTGAAAGGCTCCACGAAGATTGCAGCCCGAATGATAGCGGCGATTCCGCTGCCCCCACCACCTCTGAAGAAGCCCCGCAGGAAAGGCGCAAAAACCGGTACGGCAAGCGCATAAATTTCGACCAGTAAATAAGCCGGATAAAGGCATTGCCGCTGTCGCAATGCCTTTATCCACCTGCAGTTAGCCAATCTATGATATACTGCCGCCCGTCCGTAGCCGGATAGAAAGGGGGTAGCCACATGGAGAGAGCCTAAATGAGAAAGAAGGAATTCAACCTACAGGCAGTGGACGCCAAGCCGACCTATGGCTCCATTGTCAAAATGAAGCGGTCGGAGTTTCTGTATATTGATATGTACTACCATGAGCGGCGGATTCAGATGTCGTCCGGTCTTGCCGACACAGCCGGAAACCGGGACCAGTTGACCACGTTCCTGAACAAGACCGGGGAGAAGATTGCCAACCGCACCTTTTGCTTTGCCACGACGTTTCCCGATGCCGATTTGGAGACAAGGCGCTTTTTCACGGAAAAGGAGCAGCGCCAGTTCCACCCCGACCCGCAGCATGTCCTGTTTGGCGATTACGCCCGAAAATGGATGAAAACCGTGTTGCCCCAGTATTCCAACAGCAAGCAGGTTGATTACCGGCAGATTCTGACGTACTGGCTGATTCCCAAGCTCAGCCGGGTGCCGTTCTCAACGATCACCGGACCGTATTTGCGTGACATGGTGAATTCCCTCAAGCAGAAGGAGGGGAAGAACAAGGGCAAACCTCTTTCAGCGCACCGGAAGCGGAATATCCTTTCTCCGCTGAAAACGATTTGGCGGGACGCACGCGGAGAGCACCAGTGGGTTCAGTTGCTTGAACCGTTTACCATGGCTCAGGAAGCCATTTCGTTGCAGTCGGAACAGGAAGAGAAGGCAGAGCGGGAGATTTTCTTGTTTGGTGAGTGGCAGGCGTTTCTTGCCTGCATGGAGCCGTTCTACCTTCCCTTGACCGAAATTCAGAGCCTCACCGGCCTGATTGCTTCGGAGTTGTTAGGGTTGCGGAAAGCGGACGTTACTGAGAAATTCCTGTATGTCCGCAGCAGCATCTCGCGCGGAGTGGAGAAAATGGGTGGTAAAACCCAATACCGCAAACGGGAAATCCCCATGACCGCCGCTATGAAACGGTGCCTTGATGCCGCCATGGCAGCTTCACCGAATGAGTATGTATTCTCCCTGCCAAGCGGGAAACGGGTTAGCTTCAGTACCTATCGCAACGTATGGGACCGGTCGCTAAAGGCGGCGGGACTGACCAACAAGACGCCGTACAGCACCCGTCACAGTCTTGTGCAGTGGTCATTGGTAGCGGGGATGACGCCGGTACGGCTAGTGGAAATCATGGGGCATCGCGACAAACAGATGATATTTGGGGTGTATGGCCGGTATCGCCATGGTCTGGTGGAAGAGCGCCGGGACATCATCGAATATCTCGGGTGGGACTATCTGGCTCCAGAAAGAGCAGCGGCCCTTGCATTTCACAGTGAGACTCACAGTGAGACACAAGGGCCGATATCAGCTAACTGCCCGCAGGCAGTGTGGTTCTAATGGAGCGGGAAACGGGATTCGAACCCGCGACCTTCAGCTTGGGAAGCTGACACTCTACCACTGAGTTATTCCCGCTTGATGGAGCGAACTTTATACCTCAGCATCGTGCAGCTGTCAATGATTTTGTGTTCACCTCACCGGGGAGGGATGCCGGCTCCCCTCCTACAAGGAGCTCGGCATCACGATCTTGGAAAGCATCTTCTCGGCTACCGCACTGCCCGGTACCTGGTAGGTCCCCGCCCCTATCTGCGCCTTGAGATCTTCAATCTTCTGTACTCTCACGTCCTGGCGCTGACGCGAGCCGGCAACCGGCATGTAGGATGAGAGATCGACTTTGTCAGTTGCCACCTGCTGTTTGGCGGCCCCGTCACTGTGCGCATCGGCAGTTTCCGGCTGCTTGTTGTCGGCCCGCTGGGCTCCAACGTATGCGGCTGCCGCCTGCTGATTCACATCTTCAATTTTCATTTGCAATATCCCCCAGTAATAGCGTGTACCTTCCCCTAGTCGGCTTTTGCAACGATAACTTTAGCCCTTTTTCATGGCTGGGCGCATTTTTTTACTTCAGTCAGTTCAGCACCGGTAGAGCCAGCAGGGAGGGAAGGTCCTCCACCTGGAAATCGGCTCCCGCCAGCTCCGATGCTTCTCCGTAGCCGTAGCGGCATCCGATCGTTATCACTCCGGCACCCTCGCCGGCGGCCATGTCGTTGATGCTGTCCCCGATCATCGCGCATTCGCGGGGATCGAGCTCGAACTTCTTCACCAGGGCAAGCACCGGCTCCGGGGAAGGTTTCCTGAAAGGGAGCGAGTCGGCCCCCAGCACGGTCGGGAAGAACCGGTCGAGACCGAGTTTCTCGAGCACTTCGCGGCAGAGGGCCACGTTCTTGTTGGAAAGAAGGGCCATGGCGAAGCCGCGGTCGTGGAGTGCCTTGAGCGTTTCGGCCACCCCCGGATAGGAACGGGTCTTGTCGGCTATGTGGGCGAGGTTGTAGTCGAGAAAGATCTGCAGCCCTTCCTCGACCTGGCCCTCGGAAGCGCCCGGAAGCGCGCGCTCGACGAGGGAGCGCGCCCCCTGCCCCACCAGCCTGCGGACGTCGGGGATGGCGAAGGGGGAGAGGCCGAAGTGCTCGCGCATGCGGTTGGCGGCGTCGGTCAGATCGGGAAGGGAATCGATCAGGGTGCCGTCGAGGTCGAAGATGAGGAGCTTGATCGCGGGCATCGCGGGTCCTTGTCTGATAGTCGTCGAAAGTTCGGCTGCTGGACGGAGGCCTGCTGGACGGCTTCCCCCACCCCCCTGCCCCCTCCCTCAAGGGGAGGGGGTTATATGGTGCACGAAGGGGGAAAAAGAAATCGCGGCAGCCGATGACCGGTGCCGCGATTCTCACTGCAAGATGGGGTCCAAAGGAGAGGGGTTTAACCTACTCCCACTCGATGGTTGCGGGGGGCTTCTGGCTGATGTCGTAGGCCACCCGGTTGACGCCCTTCACTTCGTTGATGATTCGCGAGGAAATGCTGCCTAATATCTCGTAGGGGAGCTTGACCCAGTCGGCGGTCATGCCGTCGAGGGAGTTCACCGCCCGCAGCACGCAGGTGTATTCGTAGGTCCTGGCATCGCCCATGACCCCCACGGTCTTGACCGGGAGGAGTACGGCAAATGACTGCCAGATCTCGCGATATAACCCTGCCTTGCGGATCTCCTCGATGACGATGGCGTCGGCCTCGCGCAGGATGTCGAGCTTCTCGGCGGAGAGCTCGCCGATGCAGCGGATGGCCAGGCCCGGGCCCGGGAACGGCTGACGGTAGACCATCTCGTCGGGCATGCCGAGTTCCTTGCCCAAAAGCCGTACCTCGTCCTTGAAGAGCTCGCGGACCGGCTCCAGAAGCTTCAGGTTCATCTTCTCCGGGAGGCCGCCCACGTTGTGGTGGCTCTTGATGACGGCGGAGGGGCCCTTGGTGGAGACCGACTCGATGACGTCCGGGTAGAGGGTACCCTGGGCGAGGTAGTCGACCTGGCCAAGCTTCTTGGCCTCTTCCTCGAAGAGGTAGATGAACTCGTTGCCGATGATCTTACGCTTCTGCTCGGGATCGGAGATGCCGGTCAGCTTGTCGAGGAAGCGCTTCTCGGCTTCGACGTAGTCGAGGTTGATCTGGAAGTGCTTGGTGAAGAGGTTGACGACCTTTTCGGCCTCGCCCTTGCGGAGCAGGCCGTTATTGACGAACACGCACTGGAGCTGGTCGCCGATCGCCTTATGGATGAGGACGGCGACCACGGCGGAGTCGACCCCGCCGGAGAGGGCGCAGAGCACCTTGCCGGTGCCGACCTTGGCGCGGATGGAGGCGATCTCGGTCTCGATGAAGTTGGCCATGGTCCAGGTGGGCTTGGAGCCGCAGACGTTGAAGAGGAAGTTCCCGATCATCTCGTCGCCGCGCGGGGTGTGGACCACCTCGGGATGGAACTGGACGCCGAAGAAGCGGCGCTTCTCGTCCTTCATGGCGGCGATGGGGCACCCTTCGGTGTGGGCCATCAGCTGGAAGCCGGCCGGCATCGCCTCGATGCGGTCGCCGTGGGACATCCAGACTTCGGCGCCCCCTTCGAAGCCGGCGAAGACGTCGCTCTTGCCGTCGAGAAGGAGGGTGGCGCGGCCGAACTCGCGCTTGTCGCACTTCTCGACCCGGCCGCCCAGCTGCTGGGTCATGAGCTGCATGCCGTAGCAGATCCCGAGGATGGGGATGCCGAGGTCGTAGATGCCGAGATCGGAGTGCGGGGCGTCCTTGTCGTAGACGGAGGAGGGGCCGCCGGAGAGGATGATCCCCTTGGGGGCGAACTCCTTGATCTTGGCAAGGGTCATGTTGAACGGGTGGATCTCGCAGTAGACGCTCTGCTCCCTTACCCGGCGGGCGATCAGCTGGGTCACCTGGGAGCCGAAGTCAAGGATCAGCACCTTTTCGGAATGGATGTCGATGGTCATCGATTTTTCCTCTATAAAAACGGGTTTGCCACGGTGACACGGAGAAAGGCAGAGAAAGCTTTAAAGTCGTTAGCCACGGAGACACGGAGAAAATCGGAGAAAGGCTTACTTCACAAATCTTGAGAGGAAACCCTTGAACCAGACTCCTTTTTACAGAAGCTTCAGAGCCTGAAAGGTTTTAACTTTAAAAGATTCGTTTCGTTTCTCTCAGATTTTCTCCGTGTCTCCGTGGCCAGGATTCTTCTTTCTCAGATTTTCTCCGTTTCTCCGTGGCTAGTTGAGCCTTACTTCTCGACGCGGTAGTTCGGGGCTTCCTTGGTGATCATGACGTCGTGGACGTGGGATTCCTTGAGGCCTGCGCCGGTGATCCTGACGAAACGGCCGTTTTCCTGCAGATCGGCGATGGTCCGGCTGCCGGTGTACCCCATGCCGGCCCTCAGGCCGCCCATCAGCTGATGGACGTTGGCGGAGAGCGGTCCACGCAGCGGAACCATACCCTCGATACCTTCCGGCACCAGCTTGACGTCGGAATCGACGTCGCTCTGGAAGTAACGGTCCTTGCTCCCCTCCTTCATGGCGCCGATGGAGCCCATGCCGCGGTACCCTTTGTAGGCACGCCCCTGGTACAGGATGGTGTCGCCCGGGGACTCCTCGGTCCCTGCGAAGAGGGAGCCGACCATGATGACGTCGGCACCGGCGGCCACCGCCTTGGTGATGTCGCCGGAGTACTTGATGCCGCCGTCGGCGATCATCGGGATGCCGTACTTCTTGGCGATCTTCGAGCAGTCGGCGATGGCGGTGATCTGCGGAACGCCGATACCGGCCACCACGCGGGTGGTGCAGATGGAACCCGGTCCGATGCCGACCTTGATGGCGCTAACGCCCGCCTTGATGAGGGCTTCGGCGGCGCCGGCGGTGGCAATGTTACCGGCGATCAGTTCGAGATTCGGGAAGCTGCCCTTGATGCGGACGATGGCGTCGAGGACACCCTGCGAGTGGCCGTGGGCGGTGTCGATGACGACGACGTCGACGCCTGCTTTCATGAGGGCATCGATGCGGGCTTCGGCGTCAGGGGTGGGGCCGACAGCGGCGCCGACCCTGAGGCGGCCTAAGGCGTCCTTGCAGGCGTTGGGGTACTTCTTGATCTTCTCGATGTCCTTGATGGTGATGAGGCCCTTGAGGTTCTTCTCCTCGTCGACCACCAGGAGCTTTTCTACGCGGGTATGTTTGAGGTGTTCCTTGGCCTGCTCGAGGGTGGTGCCGACCGGGACGGTGACCAGGTTCTTCTTGGTCATTCTCTCGGAGATCGGGAGGTCGAGGTTGGTCTCGAAACGGAGGTCGCGGTTGGTCAGAATCCCCACCAGCTTCCCGTTGGCCTTGGTGATCGGCACCCCGGAGATCCGGTACTTGGCCATCAGCTCGAGGGCCTCGCGGATCTTCTGGTTCGGGCGCATGGTGATCGGATCGACGATCATGCCCGATTCGCTCTTCTTCACCTTGTCGATTTCCATGGCCTGCTCGGCGATGGTGAAGTTCTTATGGATGAAACCGAGTCCCCCTTCGCGGGCCATGCAGATGGCCGCCCGTGACTCCGTTACCGTGTCCATGGCAGCGCTCACAAGCGGTATGTTCAGTTGGATGTTGCCGGTGAGCCTGGTGGTGAGATCTACGTCGCGGGGGAGGATCAGGGAGTGGGCGGGGAGGAGCAGAACGTCGTCGAACGTGAGCCCTTCGGGGATGCTGCTTTCTAACATAAGGGAGACTCCTTTTGTTTGTGCCGCAAAGGATATTAACCGGAAAACCTAATACAGGGGGATCGTCAAGTCAACTAAAATTAGGCTCATTGGAGAGCGCGCAGGGACGGGAAGTGGCTGATATTTGTATACAAAGGCTGGCTAACAAGGGGGACAGACACCGGAGGTGCCTGTCCCCTTACCGTTTCCCTCAGGCGGGGATGAAGGCCTCTTTGCTGGTGATGCGCGAGAGGGTGAAGACGATCAGCTTGACGGCACTCTCCAGGTCGGAGAGCGACAGGGTCTCGACCGGGGTATGCATGTAGCGAAGCGGGATCTTGACGAGCGCGGTCGCCACCCCTCCCCGCGAGATCTGCATGACGTTGGCGTCGGTGCCGGTGGCCCGGGCGATGCCGGTGTACTGGACCGGGATCTCTTCGCTTTGGGCGGTGTCGGAAAGGAGATCGAAGAGCACCGGGTTGATGTTGGCGCCGCGCGGGAGGATGGGTCCCTTGCCAAGGCCTACCTCGCCGTTATGCTTCTTCTCCACGTCCGGCTGGTCGGTGGCGAAATCCACCTCGACGCAGATGCCGACGTCGGGGTTGACCGAGTAGGCGCTGGTGGTGCCGCCTCGCAGACCGACCTCCTCCTGGACCGACGAGACGCCGTAGAGGTCGATGGGAAGCTTGCCGGGAAGCGCCGCCACGCAGCGGAGCACCTCGGCGACCACGAAGCTCCCCGCCTTGTCGTCGAGGCCGCGGGAAGTGACGCGGTCGCCGGCCAGACGCTCCAGCGACAGGGCGAAGGTGATGGGATCCCCCACCCGTACCATCTCCAGCGCCTCTTTCTTGTCGGCGGCACCGATGTCGATGTACTGCTTGTCGAGCTTGATGACGCTGTCGCGCTCCTTGGGCTCGATCAGGTGGATCGGCCGTTTGCCGATGACGCCGTTGATGCTCCCCTTGGAGGTGTGGACGTGGACCCGGGTGCCGGGGGTGATGTGGGGATCGACCCCGCCGATGGGGGCGAAGTAGATGAAGCCGTTGTCGTCGATGTAACGGACCTGGAGGCCGATCTCGTCCGAATGGCCGACCAGCATGACTCGCGGCCGGTTCTCACCTTCCCCCTGGATCATGCCGAAGACGTTACCCATGACATCGGTGCCGACCTGGGCGAAGGAGGAGATGTAGGAGCGGAAGACCCGCTGGGCCGGCTGTTCGTATCCCGAGGGACTGGGCGCGGCCAGAAGCTGCTGAAGGAATTCGAAGGAAGCTTCGCGCATGATTGTCACTCCGTATTGATTAAATAGAAATAGAGCAGAGTCTATGACTCTACCCTACCCTGTAATGCTAATGAGTTCAATTGAAACGATAACGGCGGATCAAGATCAAAGCAGGGACAATGGAACACGGATGACACGGATGTAACGGATAAAGGCGGATTAATCTAAACTCAGTGTTAAGACTAAGACACAACCGGGAACGCGGATGACGCGGATTGGGCGGATTAACGCGGATCAGTCAAAAACAAAAACTTAATCTTTGGGGTTAAACCTTAAAATCCTTTGGGTTAAACCTTTAAAAGGCTTAATCCGTGTAGATCCGTTCAATCCGCCTTTTCCGTGTTCCAATGTCTTTGACTCTAAGCTTTACCCCAAAAGGTTTTATCCGCGTAGATCCGCTAAATCCGCGTCATCCGCGTTCCAATGCCTTTGATTTACATCGGGTACTTTCCCATGTCGGACGGATCGAGCTGGTCCAGGAAGTCTACGAAACGACGGGCGTTGTTCTCCTGGTTCAACCCTTCCTCGGTCAGGTCCAGACTGGATACCTGGGTCATCAGCTCGCTGTTGACCATGACCGGTATCCGATACTTGAGCGACATGAGCATCGCCTCGCTCACATGGAGATCGACGGTGATGGTGTCGCCGTCGGCGGTGACAAGCGAGACGTACGAGGCGAAGACGCCATCCTTGAGGCTCTCGATCACTACGCTGGTGAGCTTCATCCCGAGCTTGTCGACCAGCAGACTGAAAGCATCCTTGCGGCCGTTCTTGAGGGAGAGCTCCCGGCCGACAAACTCGGCGGCGAAGGAGACCGACTCGTTGGTGCTGATCCAGACGGGCACCGCGTTCTTCTCGTCGGCATCCTTCAGAATGATCACCGGCATCTGGGCGATGCCGTCCAGGGCGAACCCGAATACCTTCATCTCAATGTACATATCTCATTCCCTCCCGTGGGGGTCAACGATCTCGCCCTTTAGAAGCGTCTGCAATCCTTCCACGATTTTCACGGGAACCACCTTGCCAGCCAACGCAAGGTCTCCCTCCAGGATGACACCACGGTTGCCGCCGGTCCTGCCGAAGAGGGAATCTTTGCTGTCGCTTAAGCCCTCTACCAGTACCTCCTGGATCGTCCCTTCCATCGAACGGTTCCGCTCCAGGGTGGTCTTCTTCTGCGCCGTCTGCAGCCGCTCGAGCCGCGCCTGTTTCTCTTCCTTACCGGTCAGGTCGGGGAACTCGGCAGCCTTGGTGCCGGGACGGGCCGAGTAGATGAAGGAGAAGAGATCGGCGTAGCCGACTTCCTCCATGAGCGCCATGGTCTCCTCAAAGTCCCCCGCCTCTTCGCCCGGGAAGCCGACGATCATGTCGCCGGTGATCTGGATCCCGGGACAGGCGGCCTTCAGGGCGGCGACCTTCCCTAGGTATTCGGCACTGGTATAGCCGCGGTTCATCGCCTTGAGCACCCGGTCGCTCCCCGCCTGGGCGGGAAGGTGGATGTGGGGCGCCAGTTTCGGTATCTCGGCGAAGCAGGCGATCAGCCGCTCCGAGATGTCCTTCGGGTGCGACGTGGTGAAGCGGAGCCGCTCAATACCGTCCACCTCGGCCACCAGCCTCAACAGATCGGGAAAATCGGGCTCGCCGGGATTCTTCGAACTGTACGAGTTCACGTTCTGGCCCAAGAGGGTCACCTCGGTGACGCCGGAGGCGGCCAGGGCGGCGACTTCCTCGACGATCTTCCCGGCGCTCCGGCTGATCTCGCGGCCACGAACATGGGGGACGATGCAGTAGGCGCAGAAGTTGTCGCATCCCTGCATGACGGTCACGAAGCGGGTGAAGCCGCTATCGGTGTCGGCCACGCCATAGAGATCGAAACGCTTCTCGTCGTCGAGAAAGTCAGTCTCTATCCGGCGCTTGCCGGTTTCCGCGGCGGCGACCATCTCCTGCAACAGGTGCAGATTGTGAGTGCCAAAGACCAGGTTGACGAAGGGAGCCTTCTCGAGGAGGCGCTCACCTTCCTGCTGCGCGACGCACCCCCCTACCCCGATGATGAGGTGGGGCCTCTTGCGCTTGATCGACTTGAACTTCCCCAGGTGGCCGTAGACTTTCTGCTCGGCCTTCGCCCTGATGCTGCAGGTATTCAACAGTATGAGATCCGCATGGGTTGGGTCCGGCGTCTGCTGGTACCCTATCCCTTTCATCAGTCCTACGATCTTCTCGGAATCGCTCACGTTCATCTGGCAACCGAACGTTTCGAGATAGAGCTTTTTTTCTTGTATCACAACTTTCTTCCCGTTCTTTAAATGGTTGGATAATACGTGACTCGCCCGGCACACGTCAATGCATATTAAATGAATGATTTTTCGGAAAAGCGGGGGGCGGGATGAGAGACAATTTCCATCGGAGGTGACTTCTTCCTCAAAGACCGGCGAGCGCCTTGTCAGTGGGTGGCCGGTCTGGTATAAGAAAACACTTGTTATTGTTCTCTAACAGAGAGTCAAGAGGGAGGGAATGCCATGTTCGGGATCGGGATGCCGGAACTGATTGTGATTCTGGTGGTGATTGTACTGGTGGTGGGGCCGGGGAAACTGCCGCAGCTGGGGGCGTCGCTGGGGGAAACACTGAAAAGCTTCCGCAAAAGCGTCAAGGAAGAACCCCGGGTGATCAACCCCAAGGACGGGGACGGTAATCCCTAAAAGGATGGCGGAGGGTCCCCCCCTTTGCGAAGGGGGGACAGGGGGGATTTTTGAAGTGGCCCGGCAGCTCACTCCGTACCCGGCGCCCCCCACCCCCTCGCCCCCTCCCTCCAGGGGAGGGGGAAAAGGTGTTCGGTTAGCGCTTCCCGACGCAGAGGACGACGGGGTAGTGGCGGACGGGACCGTCGGGGGAGGGCTTTTCGATCACGGCGGCGACGGCGGTGTGGACTTGGCTTAACCCGCTTTTCGCGAATGCGCCGGAAAGGAAGGCGGGCTCGAAACCGTGGTGAAAGACGCCGGTTGAGTCGTCATGGAAACTGCCGTCTTCAGCCTGCAGATCGGCCAACGCGAGCCAGCCGCCGGGCTTCAAGGAGGCGGCCAGCGACTCGATCAGTTTGGCGACGTCTTCCACGTGATGCATGGTCATGCTGCTGACGATCAGGTCGTACTGCTTCTCCAGCTTCACCTCTACTTCCAGGTCGAGCAGGATGCCGTCGACGTTGGTCAGGCCTGCCGCTTTCACCTTCCCATCCAAGATTTCCAGCATTCCCGTCGAGCTGTCCCCGCCGGTGATGTGCTGTACGTACGGCTGAAGCCCAAGGGTGACCAAGCCGCTTCCGCAGCCGTAGTCGAGGGCAACCATCCGGCTGTCGAGAGGGACTTCCTTCCTGATCGCCTCCACGATATCGCTGCCCAGTTTTACCCGCCGCGGCTGTTCGTCCCATTGGGCGGCGGCTGCATCGAAATCTCGCCTTCCTTCTTTGGCCATGCGTTTAACCTCCTTGAATCGATCTATAAGTCAACGGCAATGGAACACGGATGACACGGATGACACGGATGGAACGGATAAAGACGGATAAACCATGATCTGAAACAAAAGCTTCGAACGCGGATGACGCGGATTGGGCGGATTTACGCGGATCAAACAGAGACAAAAACAATTCTGGGGTTAAACCTTAAAACCTCTTGGGGTTAAACCTTTAAAAGCTTTATCCGTGTAAATCCGTTCAATCCGCCTTTTCCGTGTTCCATCGCCTTTGACGTAGGTTTACGGTCCTACCTGGTGTTGTTGCTGCCGAGAATAGTATTCAGGAATATGAATGTCAAGATAACGGAGACTGGTGGGGGGAGAAAAATTCC
Source organism: Geomonas sp. Red32 (assembly GCF_023652955.1). Taxonomy (GTDB): domain Bacteria; phylum Desulfobacterota; class Desulfuromonadia; order Geobacterales; family Geobacteraceae; genus Geomonas. The sequence continues at coordinate 388,520 of NZ_JAKLOY010000005.1, forward strand.
GCAAGGGGGGCGACGCTGTCCGGGATCATCCTGCTTCGTAAGAGGTCAGGATGATCGGCCAAAAAAGGAGGCTCATTCTTCTTCGGCACAGGGCAGGATGGTTGCGTCGGGAGGGGGATCCCCCTTGCGGCATTGCAACTGGTTTCAAGGTCAGGGCTGCAGGGCCAGGTACTCCTGTACGGTGTTGATGTTTCTAAAGGCGCGCAGGGAAGGATCGTGCTGGACCGTTTGCTCCATCGGGAAGACCTTCACCCGCACCTGGTCGAAGAAGGAGACGACTCTTCGTCTCTCCTGCTTCAGCATCGATTCGATGGCGGGGAGACAGTCTCGGGAGTAGAGCGCGTGCAAAGGCTCCATGCCGTGGTCTCCTTCCGGAATGACGACGTCCCAGCCGCCGGGCTCGGCGGCGAGGGCCCGAAAGAGCGCGGGGCTGATCCAGGGCATGTCGCAGGCGACGGTCAGAATGTACCGGGTACGGCTTTGACTGAGGGCGGCGTGGATGCCGGCCAGCGGCCCCATCCCCGGGTAGACATCCTTCACCTTCGGACAGGGAAGGAAGGGATAGAGTTCGGGGGTGTTGGTCACCACCACGGTCTCGGCGCAAAGCTCGCTCACCTGGCGATAGATCCTCTCGATGAGGGGAACGCCGCCGTAGGGTAGGACCGCCTTGTTGCTCCCCATCCGGCGCGACTGGCCGCCAGCAAGGATGACGGCGGTGACGCCGGGGAGGAGACCGGGATGAACCTCCCGTTCGGGATGCCCGGCCGTCCCTATCAACAGACTTTCAGGTAACTGCTGTGCGATGGCTTCCATCGGCCCTCTCCTAACCCATCCTCACCCTGTCCCTCCCCTTGAAGGGGAGGGAACGGGGGGCGGGAGGCTGGTTACTCTTTCGGCGCCGGGTGGGCACGGGCCCACTCGACAATCTTTGAGGCAAAGGCAAATCCCCCCTGTCCCCCCTTTGACAAGGGGGGGACAGGGAGCAGGGGGATGGTTGATGGTTAGGCGCCTGCCTCGCTGCCGGCGGGGTGCTTGGTGCCGTGGTCGATCCGGCGCATGCGGTCCGGGATGCTGTAGTCGACGGTCTCCGGATGGTGCTCGAAGACCGGGAAGTACTTCGCGATCAGCACGAAGAACAGGATGTGGGCAGCGATGATCCCGATGGTGACCAGCGACTCGATCAGCGACGGTGCATAGATCATGTTCCCCGGCTGCTCCATACCGAACATGGAGACGTTGAAGCGGTTCAGCACCAAGCCGAAGATGACCAGGCTGGCAGCGCGCAGCTGAAGCTTCTTGTCGGTCTTGATCTTCTTGGTGAGGTACATGCAGAACGGGGTCAGCACGCCCAGGCCGATCTCCAGCACGAAGAGGGCCAAGAGCACCGGACGGTCGAAAAGCGGGCCGTGGGTGAGGAAGGCCAGTGCGAAGAACTTCACTAGGAGATAGACCCCCATGATCCAGGGGATGATCCTGGTCAGGGTGGCCAACAGATCCGTCTCGTCCGGCTGCCCCATGTACTTATGCACCAGGCTCGCCTCGAAGATGACGATGGAGAGACCGGTGAAGATCGCGGAGAGCCAGAACTGCAACGGCAGCAGCGGGTTGTACCACAGGCTGTGCAGCTTGTCGACGGCGATCAGAAAGAAGGTCCCCAGGGTCGACTGGTGCAGGGTGGAGATCATGGCGGCCAGGATGGCGAACGGCAACTCCAGGGTGCGCAGAAGCCTAAGCGGGAGATGCCAGCCGAACTTCTCGGCCACCGGGTGGAGGAACTCCAGGGTGAGCACGGTGGTGTAGGCCATGACGCACATGGAGACCTCGAACATCGGCGAATGGATGTTCCAGTACCGGAGCACGTTGATCCCGCGCTGCGGCTGGCCGAGGTCGAGCAGAAGCCCGACGCAGACGAGCGAGTAGCCGAGGAAACCGGTGACGATGGCCGGACGGACCAGCGGCTCCAGCTTCTTGATGTGGAAGACGTGGGCCACGATGCCGATGGTGAAGGCCCCCGCGGCCAGCGGGACGGCGGTGACGACGTCGAAGGAGATCCAGAGCCCCCACGGGTAGGTGTCGTTCAGGTTAGTGGTGACACCCAGGCCGAAGATGAAGCGTACCAGGGAGGCCAGGGCGCCAAGGCCAACCAGCACCATCATGAACTTGATGAAGCGGTGGTACCCCTTGATTTCGTTGATGACGATCTTGGCGGCGGTCATTGGTGGTCCTCCTTCCTCGTTTCTTCCGGGCGCTTACCGGCGCACAGTGCCTGCTCTTGTTCTTCCCGGGCGATCCGGTCCTTTCTCTGCTGGAACCAGGAGACCAGGGAGAGGGTGCCCCCCACCCCGAGGAAGATCCCCGGGACGAAGCGGAGCGCCTGCCAGGTGTAGGAGGGGAGCGGACGCTTGGTGACCGGCTTGAAGCCGAGCTCGTCCAGCGGCTGATGGGTCAGGTAGAGGACGCTGGTGCCCCCCGCCTCTTCCTTGCCGTAGATCGCCTTGTAGTAGCGGTCGGGGCGGTTGGCCAAGCGCTTTTCGGCCTCCTTGAGCATCTCCTCCCGCGGCCCGTAGCTGATGGCGGTCGGGCAGGCGGTGGCGCAGGCGGGCTTCATCCCTTCCTTCACCCGCGAGTAGCAGCCGGTGCATTTGCGGACCAGCGGGAAGGCCTTGCTCCACTCGTACTTGGGGACCCCGAACGGGCAGGCCATCATGCAGAAACGGCAGCCGATGCAGCGCTCGGAGTCGTAGATCACCGGCCCTTCGGCGGTCTTGTGGAAGGCGCCGACCGGGCAGACCGAGGCGCAGGCCGGGTCGTTGCAGTGCATGCACATCTCTTTGTAGAAGGCGAACTCGTTCTGGCCGTGCTTCTGGTAGTCCTTGAACTTGATCCTGGTGAAGGTGTACTCGCTCATGGCGGGCGGGTTCTGGTACCCTTCGCCGCTGAAGAAGTGGGTGGTCTCGCCCTTCAGCTGGTTCCACTGCTTGCACGCCACCTGGCAGCCACGGCATCCGGTGCATTTCGTGGTGTCGATCAGGAAGGTCTTGGTCTTGTTGAAATCGATCTTCTCGCTGCTCATCCCTTACGCCCCCCTTTCTCGATGTTGCACAGGAATGCCTTGAATTCGGGGATGGCGGTGTTGGCGCATCCCACGGTGGGGGTCAGGACGTTCGCGCTGTCCCCGGTGACCATGCCGGCGTAGCCGAAGTGCCACGGCATGCCGACCTGCTCGACCAGTTTTCCTTCCACATGGAGCGGTTTGAGGCGCGCGGTGACCAGGGCCACCGCCTCGATGGTGCCGCGCACGGTGACTACCCGGACCTTGTCCCCTTTCTTGATCCCCTTCTCTTTGGCGAGGGTCTCGCTGATCTCGACGAACATGTCGGGGACCAGTTCGGCGAGCCACGGAAGGCTCCTGGTCATGGCGCCGGCCTGCCAGTGCTCGGTCATCCGGTAGGTGGTGCCGATGTACGGGTACTTGGCCAGGTCGCTCGAGACGTTCTTGGGAACGGCCACCGCCGGGTTGTTCTGGCGGGTGGAGAGCTGGTTCTTGACCGGGCTTTCCATCGGTTCGTAGTGCTCGGGGAAGGGGCCGTCCTTCAGGTCGAGCGCGTAGAGGCGCGCGTGCCCTTCCGGCAGCATGATGAACGGGTACTTCCCTTCCTTGGCGTCGGCCATCGGCGGCCACGGGCCGTCGGGTACGTCCCCCACCCACTTCTTCTCCAGGGCGTTCCAGGCGATGACCGGACGCTTGGGATTGAAGGGGGTGCCGTCCTTCTGCACGGAGGCGCGGTTATAGATGATGCGGCGGTTCACCGGCCAGCACCAGGACCATTTCGGGAACATCCCGAGCCCGGTCGGGTCGCTCGCGTCGCGGCGGGCCATCTGGTTGCCATCCTTGGTGTAGGAGCCGGTGTAGATCCAGCATCCGGCGACGGTCGAGCCGTCGTCGGCCAGGTACTTGAACATCGGCACCTGGTCGCCCGCCTTGAACTCGAGGACCTTGTCCTTGTCCTTGATGGTGGTGTCCTTCACGAAGTAGCCGTTGATCTCCTTGGCCACCAGGTGGACGTCCGGCTCCTCGCCGTTGCCGTAATTCCAGGAAAGCTTGGTGATCGGCTCGGGGAAGGTCCCCTTGTCCTTCTTGTAGAGGGCGGAGACCCGCTTGTAGAACTGGTCGATGATCCAGAGGTCGCTCTTGGAGTCCCCCACCGGCTCAACGGCGCGGTAGCGCCACTGGGCCCAGCGGCCGGAGTTGGAGATGGATCCTTCCTTCTCCACCGACGAGGCGGCCGGCAGCATGAAGACCTCGGTCTGGATGTCCTTCGGGTTCACCCCGGGGCGCTTCCAGAAGATGGAGGTTTCGGTCTCCCAGAGATCGACGGTGACGAGCCACTTGAGCTTGCCGAGGGCGTCGCGCGCGGCGCCCGAGTCGGGGCCGCCCATGGCCGGGTTCATCCCCATGCAGACGAGGCCGTCCAGCCCCCCCTTGCCCATCTTCTCCATGATCTTGCCGTAGGCGTAGCTTCCCATCCTCTTCGGGAGGTACGAGTAGCAGAAGTCGTTCTCCTTGGTGGCGTTGTCGCCGTACCAGGCCTTCAGCAGGCTGGTGATGTACTTCGGGGTGTTCCCCCACCAGTTGGCGCTCTTCGAGTCCTTGGTCTTCGGCGTCCACTTCTCGTTGTAGGCCTTGAGGTCCACGTTGTCGAACTCGGGGGACTTCAGATAGCCCGGCAGGAGGTGGAAGAGCAGGCCGTAGTCGGTGGAACCCTGGACGTTGGACTCGCCCCTGAGGGCGTTGACGCCGCCGCCGGCGATGCCGATGTTGCCCAGAAGCATCTGCAGCATGGCTACGGCGCGGACGTTCTGGGTGCCGTGGGTGGACTGGGTGATCCCCATCGCGTAGAGGATGGTCCCGGCCTTGTCGGCGCGCCCGGTAGCGCAGTAGGCCTGGACGGCCTTGAGGTAGGCGTCCTTGGGAGTACCGGTGATGTCGCAGACCATGTCGATGTCGTAACGGGAGTAATGCTTCTTCAGGAGCTGGTAGACGCAGCGGGGGTCCTTCATGCTCGGGTCCGTCTTGGGGTTTCCGGCCCCGTCGAGCTCGTAGGCCCAGGCCTTCAGGTCGTAGCTCTTCTCCTGGTCGTCGAAGGCGCAGAAGAGGCCGTCCTTGAAGTCGTACTTGGCATTGACGATGAAAGCGGCGTTGGTGTAGTCGCGGACGTACTCCTTGTGGATCAGGTCGTGCTGGAGCGCGTAGTTGATCATGCCGCCCAAAAAGGCGATGTCGGTGCCCGGACGGAGCTGGGCGTAGATGTCCGATTTCGAAGCGGAGCGGGTGTAGCGGGGATCCGCCACGATCACCTTGCCGCCGTTCTCCATGGCTTTCTCGATCCACTTGAAGGAGATCGGGTGGTTCTCGGCCGGATTGCAGCCGATGATGAAGATGCAGTCACTATTTTTAAGGTCAACCCAATGGTTGGTCATGGCACCACGACCGAACGAAGCCGCCAGACCGGCGACTGTGGAGGAGTGTCATAATCGGGCTTGATGTTCGAGCTGACCGATCCCCATGGCCCGGGAGAACTTGGTCCAGAGGTAGCACTCCTCGTTGTCGAGGCCGGCGCCGCCGAAGAAGGCCATCCCTTCGGTGCGGTTCACCACGTACTCCTTGTTGTCTTTCTTGTTCAGCTCGGAGATCTTGAAGCTCTTGTCGCGGGTCTCCTTCATGCGCTGGGAGATGCGGTCGAGCGCCCAGTCCCACGACTTCTCGACGAACTTGTCGGAGCCCGGCGCCCGGTACATCACCTTCTGCAGGCGGCGCTCGTTGTTGGCCACCTGGAAGAGCGAGCTCCCTTTGGAGCAGAGTGCACCTTCGTTGATGGGATGGTTGGGATCACCTTCGATGTTGATGACCTTGCCGTTTTTGGTGTGGACCAGCAGGCCGCATCCAACCGCGCAATAGGGGCAGATGGTGGTGCTCGACTTTACCCCTTTGATCCTGGTTTCCGGCGCGTCAGCACTCGCTTCGGCAGGGGTGTTGTTGAGCGCCACGGCACCTGCCGCAACGGCTCCCCCCTTCAGAAACGCCCTTCTTGAAATTGCCATAAAATCTCCTTTTCCTTCCCTATTACAGGCTAATTGCCGTATGATGGTCCGGGTTTTGCCGGGGTGTATACAGCAACTGGTGTGCCACCGTTTACGGGAAGGTGGAGGAGAAGGTACCGGGGCTGGCGAAACCGGCGCGGTTGCTGGAAATGGCAGGGATAGCGCCGTGTTGGGCGAATTATTAAAGGACGGACGAAATTGCGCATTGCTGACGAGAGGTGCGTCATTTTGGCTATGAAATTAATAAACGCCAAGGCTACCATCATCCGCCTCATCCTCTGCAGCTCCTTCTCCCCCTCCCCCTTCATACCTTCATCCCCCCCTCCCCTGGAGGGAGGGGGTCAGGGGGTGGGGGAAGGTGGCGTTAGGGGCGCGGCCGGCAGCGGCTAAAATCCCCCCTGTCCCCCCTTCGCAAAGGGGGGGACCATTTGCGGGCGATTGGTCGCGGGGCGGAGGTGGGGTCTTCGTGGCGGCTTCCCCCACCCCCCCGGCCCCCTCCCTCAAGGGGAGGGGGGGAATGTTGGTGCCGGCTTCCCTTTTGGAAGGGGGCAATGTTAGTAAGCGAGGAGATGCATGGATACTAAACCGACGGTGCTGGTCTGCGACGACGAGGTCGAGATCCTCCGGTACCTGAAGAAGATTCTCTCGGCGGCCGGGGTGGAGGCGGGGATTTTCAGTTCCGGCCAGTCGCTCCTGGACTACCTGGAGAAGACTCCGCCGGTGAACTGCAACCTCATCCTTCTGGACGTGAAGATGCCCGACCTGGACGGGATCGAGGTCCTGAAGCGGGCGAAGAAGAGTTTCCCGGAGCTGCCGGTGGTGATCATGACCGCCTTCGGGTCGATCGGTGCAGCGGTGGAGGCGATCAAACTCGGGGCCTACGACTATGTCCTGAAGCCGTTCCCGAAGGAAAAGGTGCTGGGGCTCATCGACAAGGTGATGGAGAGGGAGCGGCTTCTCAAGGAGAACACCGCCCTCAAGGAGGCTCTCGGCCAAGGGATGGGGACCATCGTTTATTCTTCCCCGAACTTCGGCAAGGTCCTCGACCTTGCCCACCGGGTGGCGGCCAGCGCGGCCACCTCCCTCATCATCGGGGAGTCCGGGACCGGCAAGGAGCTGGTGGCCCGCCTCATCCATTACGAAAGCCCCAGGAAGGGGAAGCCCTTCGTATCGCTCAACTGCGCAGCCCTTCCCGATTCCCTCCTGGAGAGCCAGCTCTTCGGCCACGTCCGCGGAGCCTTCACGGGCGCCCTCACCAACCACCGCGGCCTCTTGGACGAGGCGGACGGCGGGACGCTCTTTCTGGACGAGATCGGGGACATGAGTCCGGCGACCCAGGCGAAGCTCTTGCGGGTGCTCCAGGAGCGCGACTTCATCCCGGTGGGGGGAACCAAGCCGAAGTCGGTCGATATCCGCATCATCGCCGCCACCAACAAGGACCTGGAGTCGGAGGCCCGGCAGGGGAACTTCCGCGAGGACCTCTACTTCCGCCTCAACGTGATCACCCTCCATCTTCCGCCGCTTCGCGAGCGCCGGGAGGACATCGCCCCCTTGGCCCGCCACTTCCTCAAGAAGTACGCACAAAGGATGGGGCGGGAGCTCACCGACTTCGCCCCCGAGGCGCTGAAGGTGATGGAGTCCTACGACTGGCCGGGGAACGTCAGGGAGCTGCAAAACGCCGTGGAGCGCGCCACCATCCTGGCCCAGGGGCACCTGGTCACCGCCGACGTCCTGCCGGGCTGGAAGCGGGAGGCGAGCGAGGAGCCTACCCCGCTGGGGCGGATGGTGCCCCTGGAGACCGTGGAGAAGGACCATATCCGCTTCGTGCTGAAGCAGACCGGCAACAACAAGAGCCGGGCGGCCCAGGTGCTCGGGATCGCCCGCCGCACCCTGGACCGCAAGATCGAGGAGTACCTTATCGAGACCCCCACCAGCTACCCCCGGGAGATCTGATCCAATGTCCCGCCGCCGTTTTTCCATCCGCGCCAAGATGACCATCGCCTCGCTGATCCCCCTTATCGAGGTGATCATCCTGGTCTCGCTGGCAGGCCTTTGGGCCGGTTACGAAAAGATCGCCACCCAGGCCCAGGAGAAGGTGCGTACCGACCTCAACTCCGCCCGCGAGGTGTATCGCAACCAGTTGAAGCAGATGGCCGACCTGGTGGAGTATGCCGCCAGCACGCCGATCGCCGGCACCGCCATCGCCAACGGCAGTCAGCCGACCATGGCGGCGCTGCTCGATCCGCTCAAGAAGCGCAACCAGCTCGACCTGCTGGCGGCGGTCGACCTCAAGGGGCACCCCCTCTACCAGGCCCACGCCACCCGCTCCCAAAAACCGGCGCATTCGCTTTTGACGGCGGTCCGGATGGCGCTGGCGGGGAAAACGGTTGCCGGGACCGAGGTGGTCCCCGAGGAAGCCCTGATCGCCGAAGGGGGAGATCTCGGCCAGCGGGCGGTGATCGCCATCACCCCTACCCCGCACGCGCATCCCGAGCCAACCCAGGTCGAGCGCTCGGGGATGATGCTGGTGTCGGCCGCGCCGGTCCGAAACGCCGCGGGCAACGTCGTGGGGGCCATCTACGGCGGGATTCTCCTCAACAACAACAACGCCCTCGTGGACCGTATCAAGGAGCTGGTCTACGAGGGGATACGGTACGAGGGACAAGAGCTCGGCAGCGCCACCCTTTTCATCGGGGGGACCCGCATCGCCACCAACGTGCGCGACAGCGAGGGAAAGCGGGCTATCGGAACCCAGATATCGGACGAGGTCTACCAGCGGGTCATCCGCGAGGGGAAGAAATGGGTGGGGAGGGCCTTCGTGGTCAACGACTGGTACCTGACCGCCTACGACCCCATCTTCGACATCAACGGCAAGCCGGTGGGATCCCTCTACGTCGGGATGCTGGAGAGACCGTACACCGCCTTGAAGCAGCAGGCGCTGATGATCTTCGCGGCGGTGCTGGCGCTCGGCACCCTGCTCGGCTTCCTGGTTTCCTCCTTCATCGCGGAGAGGCTGTCGCGCCCGATCAAGCAGCTGGAGAACTTTGCCCGCCGTGTCGCGGTCGGAGAGCGGGACCTGACCGTCCCGGTCCAGACAGCGGACGAGGTCGGGGACCTGGCGGCGGAGTTCAACGCCATGAGTGCGGCGCTCTCCCAGCGGGAGGCGGAGATCCAGACGCTGAACCGCAATCTCGAGCAGAAGGTGAAGGAGCGGACGGCGGAGCTGGAGGAAAAGAGCGGCCAACTCCTGGCCGCCCACGAGGAGCTGGCACGGGCCGAGAAGCTCGCCGACCTCGGCGTGGTGGCGGCCGGTGTCGCTCACGAGATGAACAACCCGCTCGCCATCATCCGCGGCAACACCGAGCTGCTCGATATGTACATCCCGGAGGATGGAGAGGGGCGCGAGGAGGTCGAGGTCATCGTCAGCCAGGTCGACCGGATGGCCAAGATCGTCTCTAACCTCCTCGTCTTCGCACGGCAGCGGCCGATGAGGCTCGAAGAGGTGGCCATCCCGCGGCTATTGGACGACATCGTCGAACAGGCGGCGCACCAGGTGGACCTGGGGCGGATCAGGGTGGAGCGCGCCTACGCAGAGGATCTCCCTGCGCTGGCCGGCGACCCGGACAAGCTCAGGCAGGTCTTCAACAACCTCATCGTGAATGCGGTGCAGGCCATGCCGGAGGGGGGCGTGCTAACCCTGACGGCGATAGCCACCCCCGACGGAGAGAGCTGCGAGGTGATGGTGGGGGACACGGGAAAGGGGATCAAGCCGGAGCACCTGGACAAACTCTTTACACCGTTCTTCACCACCAAGGAGCAGGGGACCGGGCTCGGTCTCTCGGTCTCCTACGGCATCGTCAAGGATCACAAGGGGACCATCAAACCGCAGAGCGTGCTGGGGCAAGGGACGGTGTTCAGGGTGATCCTTCCCGCCCGGGGGGGAACAGGAGAGTAGAGCGCGGCTATCGGTCGGTTTTTTGTCCCCTCGCGCCTTCAAAACCTCCCTCCCCCTGCCCCTCTCCCCTAAAGGGGCGAGGGGATATGAAACGAAACGCGACTATTGTCGCTGACACCCTGGCAAAAAAGGCTGGCATTGGCGCGCTTGGCATGGTAAGGTGGGCGGCTCGCTGGCGGTATCCACTTTTTTTGGTGGCCGGCCGCATTTTGGCTTGACACCCCCGGAATTACGGTGGTATAAGTTCTACTTTCCGAAAAAACTCTCAAAGCTCTATTTAACATACTCGGAGGTGCAGTTTGGCAAATCATAAATCGGCAATTAAAAGGATCAAGCAGACCGTGAAAAGGACCGAGCGCAACAAGCACGACCGCTCGAACCTGCGCACCTTTATCAAGCGCGTCCGCGAAGCCGTGGCTGCTAAGGACCAGGCTGCCGCCCAGGCTGCTCTGGCTTCCGCTATCCCGGTCATCGACGGGGCTGCCACCAAGGGGATCATCCACACCTCCAACGCTTCCAGGAACGTCTCCAGGCTGACCAAGCTGGTCAACACCCTCGCCTAGTTTTCTCTAGAGGGGCGGCTGCAACAATTAAAAAGGGGAACCCGATTTTTTCGGGTTCCCCTTTTTTGCGTTCGGACTATAGGGACCAAAGGGACTAAAGTGGCGAGCGGTCCCCTCCTTTGCGAAGGGTCACCGGAAAATTTCGGGAAGATGTAAAAGTCCCCCTTGATAAAGGGGGATTTAGGGGGATTTGCCTCTCGATTCGTGAACGGCAAATCCCCCCTGTCCCCCCTTTGACAAGGGGGGGACCTGATTTCCCCGGAACTCTTTGAATAATTTTGCGAAGGGGGGAGCGTTAGACGAGGGAAGGTTAGCGGCGGCAGGCGTCGATGACGAAACGCTCGAAGAGGGCGGCTTCCCGGCCGCCGGACTTGAAGGCGAGGTCGAGCTCGACCATCCGCTCGAACACTTTCTTCAGCTCCCACGCCTGGTAGTTCTTCGCCTGGGCGGTCACCTTCTGCAAAAAGTACGGGGCGATCCCGGCACTCTTGGCCAGCTCGGACGACGGTACTTTCTTGTCCAACAAAGCCCGCACCTGCCACAGCTGCCGGTAGTGCCTCGCCACGGCACCCAACACCCGCAGCGGCGCCTCGCCATCCGAGAGGATGGTGGTCAGCATCCTCAGCGCGGTCTTCAGATCCTTCATCCCCAAGGCATCGGTAAACTCGAAGACGCTCTCCACCTTGGTGTCGGAAACGATGGCCTTGACGTCGGCCACTTCCACCACTTCTTTCTTCCCACAATACAGACAGAGCTTCTCGATCTGGGAAACCAGCTCCTGCAGATGGGCACCGACCAGGAAGGCCAAGAGCTCGGCGGCGGCGGGTTCGATCTTCTTCCCGAGGGCCTTAACCTCGTCGCGCACGAACGGCCCCAGCTGGGACTCGTAGGGGCGCTTGAACTCGACGACCTCCCCCTTTTTCTTGAAGTCGGCGTAGAACTTCTTCCGGCCATCGACCTTCTCGGCCTGCAGGATGAGGGTGGTGGAGGGGGAAGGGTCCTGGATGTAGCCGAGCAGGATCTCCATGGCGGCGGCGGAGAGGTCGCCCCCCTTCTTGATGAGGACCACGCGGCGGTCGGCGAACATCGGGAGGGTCTGGGCCACGTTGAAGACCTCGTCGCCTTTCACCTCGTTACCGTAGTAGACGTTCAGGTTGAAGTCGCGGAAGCCGGGGTCGACGGTGCGGTCCATCAGCTTCTTCACGGCGCGCTCGACCAGGTAGGACTCCTCCCCGAATAACAGGTACAGCGAAGCGACCTCTCCCTTTTCGACGGCTCTCGCAAACTCTTCCGGCTTCATTGAAGGACCTCGGCTTTCTCGAACAACTTCTTACTGAATGTACTGTGGAGTTCCTCCAGCAGAGGGAGATAAAGGTCACTGATCTGCCCTTCCACCTCAACGGCAATCTTTTCCTCGTAAACCATTCTCGTCTGGGTCTGCTTTTGCAACGCGATCTCCCATTGTCGAGGGGCGGTCAGAAGGCCTGAGCGGCAGGCCTCTTTAATAGCAACTCTTGGTGACACCACGGTCAATCCTTGAACGCGTGCATGGTCCTTTAGAAGCTCGCAAGCGTGCTCAAACGACCTTTCGTAGAATTGGACCAGGCCTGCACGCTCTATTATGCTGGGGGTTTCGATTTCGATGGCTTGCTGGAGAAGCAGGTAGGCCTTTTCGAACTGGGCGAAGCGCTGTTGCCAACGGATATCCTGATCGGTCATGGTCTTTGTCTCCTGCGAAAGCGCCCATCTTGAATGGCACGTGGGGCTGCTTTGGTGGCGGGGCCGGCGTCCCCCACCCCCCTGCCCCCTCCCTCAAGGGGAGGGGGAGAGTGGGATTAGTAGGCTTCGGTCAGTTTGCGCCAGATGTCTTGGGAGAGGAGACGGCAGATGCGGGCGGCGGCGACTTCCTCGGCGTTTTGCTGCAGGGCGATGTTGGCGTTGACCGGGAAGGTCTGATCCTCGGTCAGGTCACCCTTCCAGAGCACCTTCTTGGTCTGCTGCTCCCTGAGGATCACCTGGGCGGTGATGACGGCCCGGTACTCCTTGATGGTGTCGAGCGCGGTGTAGGAAACCGGAGTGGTGGTGTAGCTGGTGATGGTCCCGGTCAGCTCGAGCTGGGCCTGGTCGGCCGGGAGCACCTGACCGCCGCTTCTCAGCGCCAGCTCGTCGATCAGGTTGCGGGCCAAGACGCCCTCAAGCCCGGCGCGGTAGCTCTTGTTGGCGAAGAGGATGACGTTCACGCCACGGTCGGCGACCAGCGGGCCGCGGCTGCCGACCACGTGGTAGCCGCAACCTGACAAAAGGGAGAGCGCCAGCAGCGCTCCCCCTAGCCATTTCAACATGAGCTTCATTATCGGCTGACGGATCACCTAGGCGGCCACGATGTTGACGAGCTTGCCCGGAACGTAGACCACCTTGCGGATGGTCTTCCCGTCGGTGAACGGCTTCACCTTCTCGTCGGCCAGCGCCATCGCCTTGACCTCTTCCTCGCCCAGCTCCGGGGCTACCATGAGCTTGCTCCGGAGCTTGCCGTTGACCTGGATGACCACGGTGATCTCTTCGTCGACGGCTGCCTCGGCGTCATACCCCGGCCAGCCGTACTCTTCGAGGTTCTCGGTGTGGCCGAGCTCAGCCCAGAGCTCCGCGGCGAAGTGCGGGACGAAGGGGGCCAGCATCCTGACCACCGACTCGACCGCCTCGCGCATGACGGCGGCGTTCTCGGGAGCCCCTTTCTTGTCGAAGGCCTGGATGGCGTTGACCAGCTCCATGACGGCGGCGATGGCGGTGTTGAAGTGGAAGCGGCCGTCGATGTCCTCGGTCACCTTGCGGATGGTCTTGTGGACGGCGCGGCGGAGGTTCTTCGCCTCGCCCGCCAGTTCCTCCGGTTTCACCTCGCCGCCGTTCTTGACGTACGGGAGCACCTCGAAGACCAGGCGCCAGACGCGGTTCAGGAAGCGGTAGCTCCCGTCGACACCTTGGTCGCTCCAGTCGAGGTCCTTCTCGGGGGGAGCGGCGAAGAGGGAGAAGAGCCGGGCGGTATCGGCGCCGTAGCGATCGATCAGCGCGTTGGGGTCGACCACGTTCCCTTTGGATTTGGACATCTTGGAGCCGTCCTTGATGACCATCCCCTGGGTGAGGAGATTGGAGAACGGCTCGTCGACGTTGCAGTACCCCAGGTCGCGCAGGACCTTGGTGAAGAAGCGTGCGTAGAGGAGGTGCAAGACGGCGTGCTCGATCCCGCCGATGTACTGATCGACCGGCATCCAGTACTCCACCTTCTCACGGTCCAGCGGACCGTTGGCGAAGCGGGGCGAGCAGTAGCGGAGGAAGTACCAGGAGGACTGCACGAAGGTGTCCATGGTGTCAGTCTCGCGCCGGGCGGCGCCGCCGCACTGCGGGCAGGTGCAGTTCACGAAGCTCTCGACCTTGGCAAGCGGGTTCCCCCCCTCGCCGGTGAAGGCCGCATCCATCGGGAGCACCACCGGGAGATCCTTGTCGGGGACCGGGACCACGCCGCAGATGTCGCAGTTGATGACCGGAATGGGGTTACCCCAGTAGCGCTGGCGGGAGATCCCCCAGTCGCGCAGGCGGAAGTTGATGGTCTTCTTGCCGATCCCTTCCTTCTCCAGGAAGTCGGCGATGGCCTCCTTGGCGTCGGTGTTGGACATCCCGTCGAAGCGGCCGGAATTGACCATGACCCCTTCGGCGGTGAAGGCCTCGGTCATGGTGGCGGCATCGAGGTTCTCCCCTGCCGGGTTGATGACCACCTTAAGGGGCAGGTTGTACTTCTTGGCGAACTCGAAGTCGCGCTGGTCGTGGGTCGGGACCGCCATGACGGCGCCGGTGCCGTAGTCCATCAGGACGAAGTTGGCGAGGTAGATCGGCATCTTCACGTTGGTGAGCGGGTTGATGCAGTAGGAGCCGGTGAAGACCCCTTCCTTCTCGAGGTCCTCGGAGCCGCGCTTGATGCGGTCGGTCTTCTTCACCTTGTCGATGAAGGCCTCCACCTCGGCCTTTTGCTCCGGGGTGGTGAGCTGCTGGGCCATCGGGTGCTCGGCGGCCAGCGACATGAAGGTGGCGCCGAAGAGGGTGTCCTGGCGGGTGGTGAAGACCCGGATGGAGGACATGCCGTTCTCCAGCGGGAAATCGACCTCGCAGCCGGTCGAGCGGCCGATCCAGTTACGCTGCATGGTGAGCACGCGCTCGGGCCAGCCGGTCAGCTTGAAGGTGTCGTCCAAGAGCTCCTGGGCGTAGTTGGTGATCCGGAAGGACCAGGAGTCGAGCTCCTTCTGCTCCACGGCCGAATCGCAACGCCAGCAGCAGCCGTCCTCGACCTGCTCGTTGGCGAGTACGGTCTCGCACTTGGGGCACCAGTTGACGTTGGCGACCTTCTTGTAGGCGAGCCCCTTCTGGTACATCTCCAGGAAGATCTTCTGCTCCCATTTATAGTAGTCGACGTGGCAGGTAGCGATCTCGCGCTCCCAGTCGTAGGAGAAACCCATCCGCTTCAACTGTCCGCGCATGTAGTCGATGTTCTCGTAGGTCCACTTGGCGGGATGGCTCTTGTTCTGGATGGCGGCGTTCTCGGCCGGCATGCCGAAGGCGTCCCACCCCATCGGGTGCAGCACGTTGAACCCCTGCATCCTCCTGAAACGGGCGATCACGTCGCCGATGGAGTAGTTCCGGACGTGACCCATATGGATCTTGCCGGAGGGGTACGGGAACATCTCGAGGAGGTAGTACTTCTTCCCGGGCGCATTCTCGCCGGCCTTGAAGCTCTTGTTATCCTCCCAGAACTCTTGCCATTTATCTTCAACAACTTTGGGGTTGTACTTTTCTTCCATGGAAAACCACCTTCCGCGCATCCCTCAAAGGACGCGTCTGTTGGATTTAAAAAAAAGGAAGCGCCCCCATCCTCACCCAGCCCCTCCCTCCGCCTTCGCCAGGTTATGGCGGACAGGCTTGAAGGGGAGGGTACGTTGAAGCGGAGGGCGTTCTGAATTGTACTCCAGCCGAGGAACGATGCACCATCGTGCTTCCCCCCCTCTCGCCCCCTCCCTCCCGGGGAGGGGGAAGGGGTGACAAGGCGAATGGCGACGAATGGGGTCAGAGCGAAAAGGGGCGGGCACCTTCTAGCGAAGGAGCCGGACCCCGGAGAGCCAGACCTTAGGGAGCCGGGCTCTAGGCGATCTTCAAAAGGCTCTTCGCCACGTCCAGGATCTTGGTCGGCTGGATCGGCTTGGTGATGTAGTCGTTGGCTCCCAAGGCCAGCGCCCGCTCGCGATCCTCCTGGGCACCCTCGGTAGTGATCACCACGATCGGGATCGACTTGTAGTTGGCGTCGTTTCTTACCAGGCTCACCAGCTTCAACCCGTCCATGATCGGCATGTTGATGTCGGTCAGGATCAGGTCGAAACGCTCGGAGGAGAGCTTTTTCAGCCCGTCGACACCGTCGTTGGCCTCAACGATCCTGACCCCCCTGATCCGTTTCAGGGCAAAGGCGATCAACTGCCTCATGGTCGGAGAATCTTCAACAATCAAAACGTTATACTCGGACATCACACCAAATCCCCCATGGTTGCGGCTGGTTATTTCGTCAAGAGGTCGATGAACCCCTGGATGGTCGAGAGCTTTCTTTCGGAGTCACTGTAGAGCCTCGAGCTGAAGATGGCGGTGGCGGCGTGTCCCGCCAGCAGGGTGAAGAGCTCGTAGTCCACGGCGGCGAACTCGGTCTTTTGCATCAGGAGCTTGTAGATGACCAGCACCCCGATCACGTGCTCCTTGATCTTTAAGGGGATGCAGACCATCGGCGCGGTGAAGTCGCGCTCGTAGCCGACCACGTTTTCGGTGAAGTAGTTCTCTCCCGAGGAGGCCACCTCGCCGATGATCCCCTTGCCGAGCCGCGCGGTCGGGATGTCGCTCCGCTCAAGCCCTTCGGTGGCCACCGCCTGCAGCTCGTCGCTCTTCTCGTCGAGCAGCATGATGGCGAACTCCTCGGCACCGACCAGGTTGATGATGATCTCGGTGATGATCTGGAGCACTTCCCGGAAATCGAGGGTGGAATGGAGCTGGTAGCTCGCGATGTAGAGGTTCGCGAGGTTGTTGTTCTCGTCCTCGATCTCGATGTAGCGGGCGGCGAAGTCCTGGTTTTCGGCCTCGACCTGCTTGATGCGGTCCAGGATCTCCTGCTTCTCGTGCTCGAGGTTGGCGATCTTCTCCACCAGCTTGCTGACCTCCGGGACGGGGGCCGCCTCGGAGGCCGCCGGCTGGCTCTTCTCCAGCTCGAGAAGCCGGAAGCGGAGCCGCTCGTTCTCCTTCAGCAGCTCCTGGGTGAACTCGGCCCCCTTCTTGAAGACTTGCAGGAACTCTTCACCCCGGTGGACCAACTTCTCATCTTCTTTTTGCATAGACACCCCGGTTTTCTCGTTGTTGGTCATACGAAACGCGGCACCAGTCCGCTACGGGCAACGATCTCCCGCACCATCAAATCCATCGGGACCACCCGGTCTACCACCCCGGTGGCGATCGCCTCGCGTGGCATGCCGAACACCACCGACGACTCCTCGGCCTCGGCCACCACCTGGGCGCCCAGCCGCTTGGCCTCCTTGACGCCCTGGGCGCCGTCGTTCCCCATCCCGGTCAAGACCACCGCCAGCATCCGCTCCCGGTAGAGCTCGGCGCAGGAGCAGAACATGGCGTCCACCGACGGGACGTAGCGGTCGGCGGCGGTCGGTTCGACCACGCGGGCCAGGATCTTGTCGCCACGCCTCATGAAGAGAAGGTTCTTCCCGCCGGGAGCGATGAGGACCCGCCCGGGGCGCACCTCGTCGCCGTCCTTGGCCTCCTTGATCTCGAAGCCGGAGCTGCGGTCGAGGCGGTCGGCGAAGGCGCGGGTGAAACCGGCCGGCATGTGCTGGGAGACCACCACCGCGAAGGGGAGCGGCTCCTTGAAGGAGGAGAAGATCCGCTGCAGGGCGGGAGGTCCCCCGGTGGAGGAGCCGATGGCCACCACGTCGAGGGCGGCGGTTTCCACCCGGCGCGGGACCTCCGGCACCGGTTCCTCGACCGGCCTGGGGGCCTCGTAGCGCTTCTGGACGCGGGCCATGTTGAGCTTGAAGACCGCCTGGACCTTGCGGTGCAGGTCCTCCTGGATTTTCAGGAGCTCCTCGGAGATGACGGTGGTCGGCTTGGCGATGAACTCCACCGCGCCGAGCTCCAGCGCCTTGAAGACCTTCTCGTCGCCGGAGGTCGAGCTGATCACGATGACCGGCACCGGGTTGGAGGCCATCAGGATGCGGAGCATGGTGAAGCCGTCCATGCGGGGCATCTCGAGGTCCAGGGTGACCAGGTCCGGGGAGAGGTCGATCACCCTGCGGATCCCCTCCTCGCCGTTGGTTGCAAACCCCACCACCTCCACGCCGGGGATCTCCTCGAGCATCTTGGTGATGGCGCGGCGGTTGTAGGCGGAATCGTCTACCACTACTACCCGTACTCGTTTCACCAGAGCCCCCCCGCCGGCGCGGGCGCCGTCTTTTGGTACACCATGTCGTTTTTCAGATGCTTCAGGGCGAAGGCGGTCGAAATGTTCATGAGCGATTCTGAGTGGCCGAGCAGGAGGTAGCCGCCACTTCTCAGGGTATTGTGGAACGATTCGATGACCTTCTTCTTGGAGGCCTCGTCGAAGTAGATGATCACGTTGCGGCAGAAGATGACGTCCATCTTCCCCAAGAGCGCCAGGCGGTTCGCGTCGAAGAGGTTCATGTGGGTGATGGTGACCAGTTCCCGCACCTCGTCGTTGATCCGGAAGGAGCCGTCGGATTCCGTGAAGAAGCGGCGGAGGTAGCGCTCGTCGGTGCAGCGGAAGGAGCTCTTGGTGTAGACCCCCTTGCGCGCGTGCTGGACCACCCGCTGGCTGATGTCGCTCCCGACGATCTCGATCCGCCACCCCTTGAAGCGCTCCATCTCCAGCATCAGCATGGCGATGGTGTACGGTTCCTCGCCGGTGGAGCAGCCGGCGCTCCAGATCCTCAGGGTCTTCTCCCGCTCCTTGGTCTGGATGAGCTCCGGCAGGATCTCGTCGGTGAAGGCACGGAGCTGGAAGGCCTCCCGGAAGAAGTAGGTCTCGTTGGTGGTGAGGATATCCATGATATCGGCGATCTCCTCGTCCTTCCTCCGATCGTACTTCAGGAACTGGTAGTACTCGCGGAAACCGGCCAGCCCGTGGTGGACCACCCGGCGCCCGAGGCGGCGGTCCAAGAGGTACTTGCTGTCGGAATCGAAGTAGAGCCCGCAGTGATTGTAGATCAGGTCCCTGATCAGGCGGAACTCCTCTTCGGTCAGCTGTTGAGTGGGCTCATTGAATAGCATGGCTCAGCCTGCCTATCAGCCCGACGATCTCGCCCCTGACGAGGGAGTCGGATTCTCCCTCCAGGGCGCGCTCCAAAAGCGGAAGCGACTGGGCGCCCCTCAACTGGGCCAGGGTCTTCACGAAGGAACGGCGCACCCCCCAATGGGAATGGGAAATCAGCTTGTCGAGGTGGGTATCGATCCAGCCATCGCCGAAGGCGGACATGATGCCGATGGCCGCTTCCACCACCTCCTCGTCGCCGTCGGAAAGGGCCACCTCGATGGCGGGAAGCTCCTCGGCGCCCCCCACGGTGGCCAGGGTGGTGAGCCCGGTGATCAGCACCGGCCCGTGCGCCTTGCGCAAAAGCTCCCGCACGCCGGGGAGCGCCCCGCGGTCGCCCAGGGCCGAAAGTCCCTTCAGGGCGGCGGTCTGCACCCACGGGTCGGGATCCGACAAGGCCACCAGCAGCGGCTCCAGTACGTCGGCGCTGCCGATCTCGGAGAGCGCCTGGGCTGCCGAGACCCGCACCTCGGGATCCTCGTCGGAGAGCGCCATGGAAAGGTGCCCGACGGTCTGGGGGAGCTTCACGCGGGCAAGCGAAGAGACGGCGGCCCGCCGGACGGCAGGGTCCTCGTCCTTGGCCAAAAGCGAGAGGCGGTCGGCGTCGGCGAGCCCCCAAAGGAGCAGCGCGGCCTGGCGGCGCTGGTCCGGAGAGGGGGACTGGACGAACTCGGCGCAGATCTCCTCCACCGTTTCGCCGTCGCTCAGGGTCAGAAACTGCAGCGCCTGCAGGGCGGCGTCGCGCACCTGCGGCTCGGAATCCTCCAAAAGCTTGGCCACGGCGCGGGAAACGCCGCGGGAGGCGAGCCTCCCGAGCGCCAGCGCGCACGAGGCACGAAGGCCGGGGAAGTCGTCGGCGAGCCCTCCCACCAGGAGCGGGGTGGCCTCGGAGCAGCCGAGCTCACCCAAGAGGAAGGCGACGATGGTCTTCTCCTGGTAGTCGGCGGTGGTGAAGTGTTCGAGGAGCCTCGGGATGGCGATGGAGCCGATCTGCCGCAGCGCGTCGAGGCAGCTGTTTCTCAGCCGCTCGTCGCCGGCCAGCTTCAGAAGGGGGACGGTGGCGCGTTCGTCGCCGACCCCCCCGGCCAGCCGCACCAGCGGATCGAGCTGGGCCGGATCGGCGCCGTTCAAGGCGGCAATCATCCCCTCGGCGGTCTTGGAGCCGCGCAGAAGGCGCAAGGGGAGATCGACTCCGGTCTGGGCGTCGTCTTCGGAAAGGCGGTCGCGGACCCGGACGAGGGCGACCCCGGCCGACTGGCGGGCGCTGCGGGCGGTCTCCCCGAGACCCATGAAGAGAATGGAGAGGCAGTCGCCGTCGCCCAGGACGGCCAGGCAGTCGTAGACCGCCCGTTTGAGGAGGCGCTCTTCGAGGAGCGGCTGCAGGGCCGAGAGAGGGACCGGGGCGCCGATCTGGGCCAGCGCGTCGAGCACGGTGAACTTGAGCCAGACCTCTTCGCGCTCGAGCACCTGCAGGAGGTACGGAAGGGCCGACTGGTCGCCGATCTTGCCGAGGTTTTCCGCCGCCGCCACCCGCACGTTCGGGTCGGTATCTTCGAGGGAGCGGACCAGCAGCGAGACGCAGGAGGCGCAGCCGATGGAGCCGAGCACGTCGATGACGAACTTCCGCAGGTCGTGGTCGGGGTCCTTGAGGTAGCGGCAGAGGGGGGCGATGGCGACCTGGCCGAGCCGCTCCAGCGATTCGACCGCCGAGTTCCGCAGCCCCGCGTTGTCCGAGGAGCGTAAGAGGTCGATCAGCCGCTCGACCACCTCGTCGCCGGTCGGATTGGCCGCGGCAAGGACGGCGACGGCCTCCTTGCGGACCCTCCAGCTTTCGTCGCCCATGGCGATGAAGAGGAGCTCCATGGCGGACTCGAAGGGGTGCCTGGAGAGTTCGACGACGGCAAGCCGCCGGACCTCTTCGTCCGGAGAGCGGAGTTCGGATGAGATTGTGTCAAGATCCATAGGCAAGTGGGCTCTCCTGCGTGTTACACGTTCAACTCGGCGCGCTTCTTGGCCAGCAGGTCATCGAAGGCCGCGGTAAGAAAATCTGTCTGCTCTCTGAGCTCTTCGGGGACGCGCTGGCGGTAGAGACGCTCGCCTTCGCGGATGTCGTCCGCCAAGAGGTCGAAGAAGTTGCCGTCGCGGACTCCCTGCTCGACCTTGCCCTGGTTGTAAAGGACGATGTCGGAGACGATGATGCGGGCCAGGCGCTTGGCTTTGACTTCGGCGTCGGTGAGCGGCCGCTCGGCTGCCGGGGCGGGCGGCTGCGCTGTCTGACTGGTCTGACTGGTCTGACTGGTCTGACTGGTCTGACTGGTCTGACTGGTCTGACTGGTCTGACTGGTCTGACTGGCACTGTGGGTGGCCACCTCGTCGAAGGGGTTGATCTCCTGCAGGGCCACCGCCTCGGCGGCGGCCGGGAAGGCGGCGACCGCACTTTCGTTCTTCGCGGCCAGGATGTAGCGGTTCTCCTCGAGGCCTCCCAGGGCCTCCATCGGGGGCTGCTGAGGGACCGCCACCGGGATGGTGGTCTCGCGCTCTTCAGCCTCTTTAAGCTCCACGCGGGTCTGCTCGCGGGCCTCGAGCTCTCCTTCGCTGGGAAGGGCGGCGGAAAGGGGAAGCGCCCCGGAGGTCAGCCGGTAGATCATGGGAACCAGGGAGTCGGGAATGTGGTGCTTCTCGATGTAGTCGTCGGCCCCGTAGAGGGAATTCGGCGAACGCTTGTAACGGGTCTTGTCGTAGATCGAGGCGATCAGCACGATCTTCACGCCGGTCAGCTGCGGGTTCTGACGGATCCGCTCGCAGACCTCGAAGCCGAACATGGTCGGCAACGCCACGTCCAAAAGGAGAAGGTTCGGCTGGATCGACTCGACGGTTTCCAGGGTGACCTTACCGTCGTTGCAGAAAACCACCTGGAACGGCTCGGTGTCCAGCACCTTCCCGACCGCATCGCAGAAGGCAGCGCTTTCGTTGGCCACCACGACCTTGATCTGGCCGGAAGCGACGTTCGCCGCCGGAGCCGGAGTCGCAGCCGCGGACGGTGCCGCTTGGGCGGCCTGGGGCGGCGCTACGGGTGCAGCCGGTGCAGGCGGTGCCGCCGGGCGCGGCTGAGCCGCAACCGGAGGTACCGGCGCCGCAGCGGAGGGAGCAGCCGGCGGAACGGCGCCTTCAGCGGGGGCGGGACGCCTCACCAGCCGGAATATGGCGCGGCAGTTGGAGCAGCGGAGTTTCCTCACCTCGTCGCCGCTACCGGGATCGACATCGAATCTCTTCTTGCAGTTGGGGCAGACTATCAGCATGTAGTGCTCTTTTCGGTGGCGAGTGCCCCCTGGGGGGTGAGATAGCCAAGCTCGACCTTCTCCTTGAAGGTCAACAGGTCGTCTATGTTCAAAAGCATGACCGGGGATTCCTGGACCAGGAAGAGGCCGACCATGTACTCGGCCCCGACCAGACGCACGCCGCGCGGAGGAGGCTTGAGCTCCCTAAGCGGAACGGCGATCATCTCGGTCACCTCGTCGACGATCAGTCCCAGCGGCTGGCCCGGCATCGAGAGGACCAGCAGCCGGCAGGTCTCCTGGTTCTCAAGCGGGGAGAGGCCGAAACGCTTCCGGAGGTCCATCACCGGGATGACCGAGCCGCGCAGGTTGATCACCCCCTCCACGAAGGGGAGCGCGCGCGGGAGCGGGGCCAGCTTGGGGAGCCGGATGATCTCCTTGATCCGCATGATGTCGACGGCATAGAGCCCCTCCTCCATCCGGAGGCAGGCCACCTGGATTTCCTGCAGTTCCTGCGTCACTCCTCGCCTCCCTTGTCGCCCTGCTGCAACAGCCCCTCGATCACCTCCAGCACCTTCACCGACTTGAACGGCTTGGTGATGTAGGCATCGGCGCCGGCCTTCTTGCCGCGCTCCAGATCCATCCCGCTCTTCTTGGCGGTCAGCATGACCACCGGTATCGCACTGGTGCGGGGATCGTTCTTCAGGGCCCGGCAGACTTCGAAACCGTCCAGCCCGGGGAGCATGACGTCCAGCACCACCAGGTCCGGAGGGTTGCCGGTGGCCTCTTCCAGGGCGGAATGGCCGTCCCGGGCCCCGGTCACCTCGTACCCCTTGGAAGTGAAAAGGATGGTCTCCAGCCTCAAAAGGCTCTCCTCGTCCTCAACCACCAGGATCCTGTTCTTCGCCATGTGCGCTCCCGCCCTACAGCAGACTTACGTCCAGCACCTTCGCCATGTCGAGCAGGATCAGCATCCTGCCGCCGACCCTGCCGATCCCCTGCACGAACTCGCGATCGATCCCTTCCAGCACGACGGGAGGGGGCTCGATGGTCCCTTCTCCCACCCGTACCACCTGGACGACCTCGTCCACCAGCACGCCGCAGAACCCTTCGCTGCGGCTCACCACGATGACCCGCTCGCGCTCGGAATGGACCCCGGCGGGGAGCCCCAGGCGGAGGCGGATGTCGAAGATCGGGATGATGATGCCGCGCAGGGAGAGAATCCCCCGCACGAAGGCAGGCACCCGCGGCACCTCGGTGACCTCGCGCGGCTTGATGATCTCCTTGATGTCCATGATGCTGATGGCGTATTCCTCGTCCGCCACCCGGAAGCAGAGGAGCTCCAGCGTCGCGTTCGCCGCTTCTTCACCCATCAGGCCATCATCGTCCTCGGCGGCGGTTTCGCGCCCCTTGAGGATGACGGAGGCGGGATCGAAGCGCTCGGGGCGGCGGGCCTTGCTGAAGTCGCTCGGGAGCAGATCTTCCAGCGCCTCGGGCTGCCAGTCGAAGGACTCGGCCGGGGCGTTCTCCTGGTAGACCGGCGGCTGGTAAATCGGAGCGGATTCATAGACCGCCGGCTGAGGCTCAACGGCCTTGGGGGCCGGTGCGGGCTCGGGCCGGTAAGCCGGTTCTGGCTGATGGGCGCGGGGGGGCTCGGACCGGTAGGCCGGCTCCGGCTCATGGAGCGGCTCGTCGGCGTACTCCGCCTCGTAGCCGGAAGAGTAGTCGGGCTCGTACTCCGGCTGGGGCTCCGCGACCGAAGCGGCTGCGGGCGCAACATCAAAGGGAGCGAACTCCTCCGGCTCGGGGGAGACCTCCGCGAAAGGCACGATCTCCTGCAGGGCCACCGCCTCGGCGGCGGCGCTAAAGGTAAGGGCCGGCTCCGGCGGGGTCGCGGCGGCGGCAGCCTGGGGCTGGGGAACCGCGGCTAAGGGGGCCGGTCCGGCGGCACGGGTTTGCCCCTCCGCCTCTGCGCGCTGCGCCTTCCTTCTGATCTCCGCAAGATTCATCTTCGACTCCTTCAACTCCCGCTGCTTTCTTGCTCATTGCCCCCCCTCCCTCAAGGGAAGGGGGGACTTGATCGTTGGTTACGGCAACAGCTCCTCGGCGGCTTCCTCGACCACCGAAGAATCGATCCAGGTGGCGTCGCGTCCGTAGCCGACCAGCAGCGCATTGGTGGCCAGCGAGTTGATCCGGCGCGGCACCCCGGCGGTGATCTCGTAGATCCGCTGCACGGCGTCGGGGGAGAAGAGCCCCGGCGAGCCGCCGGCCGCGCAGATCCTGAAATCCAGGTACTCCATGGTCTCGTCCAGCCCCAGGGGGGCCAGGTGGAAGTTCAGCGAGATCCGCTGCCTGAACGGCTCGTACACCGGGGAGGCCAGCATCCCGCGGAGCTCGGGCTGCCCCATCAGGATCACGCTCACCAGGTTCTGGTCGTCCAGCTGGAAGTTGGTCAACAGCCGGATCTCGTCGAAGAGCTCCCGGTCGGGGATCATCTGGGCCTCGTCGATCACCACCACCGGCACCCTCCCCTCGCGGTGGAGGCCGTAAAGCGCGGTGGTGATCTCCTTCAAGAGCTCGTCTTTGGCGTGCGAGGGGCTCCCCACGTCCAGCCCGGAAGCGATCACCCGCAAAAGCTCGTCGGCGGTCAGCCTCGGGTTGAAGACGAACAGGAAGTGGTAGCGGTCCCCCATCCGGTCCATGAGCGCGCGGGAGATGGTGGTCTTCCCGCAGCCGATGTCCCCGGTCAAAAGCGCCAGCTCGCATTCCTCGACCGCGTACTCGAGCCGGGCGAGCGCCTCCCGGTGGCCCCGGCTCATGTAGAGAAAGCGCGGGTCGGGAGTCTTGCTGAAGGGCTTTTCGGTGAGCCCGTAGAACGACTTATACATCAGCCGGCACTCCCGCGAGTGGCCTCGCTGATGACGCTGCCGACGTCAAGCACCAGGATGGTCCGCTGGTCGCCCAGGTCGGCCGCACCGGAGATCCCCTTGAAGCCGGCGAAGGTCTCGCCGATCGACTTGATGACGATGTCCTGCTGCCCGAGGAGGTCGTCCACCACGAGCCCCAGCCTCTTTTCGGCCACCCCGACCACCACGACGTAGAAGGAGTCCGGGATATCCCCCGCCCCCTTGAGCTCGAAGAAATCGGAGAGCCGCAAGAGCGGCAGGGTCGTCTCCCTGAGCTGGATGACCTCCTTGCGCTCCACGGTCTTGATCTCCTTGCGCTCGACGATGATGCTCTCGAGCACGGAGGTGATGGGAAGCGCGTAGGTGCGGCCGGCGGTGGTGATGATGAGCGCCTTGATGATGGCGAGCGTGATGGGGAGGGTGATGGTGACCCGGGTACCGCGGCCGGGGAAGGTCTCCAGGTCGATCATCCCGGAAAGGGCGGCGATGTTGGTCCTTACCACATCCATCCCCACGCCGCGGCCGGAGATCTCGCTCACCTGCTCGGAGGTGGAGAAGCCGGGGAGGAAGATGAACTCGAGCGCCTCCTTGTCGGAGACCTCGAAGGGGGAGCCGATCACGCCGCGCTCGACCGCCTTCTGCCGTACCCGGCCGAGATCGATCCCGGCGCCGTCGTCCTCGATCTGGATGACGACGTGGTTCCCCTTCTGGAACGACGACAGGACGATGGTACCCTTCTCGTCCTTGCCGGCAGCGAGGCGCGCCGCCGGGGTTTCCAGACCGTGGTCGATGGCGTTTCTGACGATGTGCATGACCGGATCGGAGATGTCCTCGATGATCAGCTTGTCGAGCTCGGTCTCGGCCCCGAAGAGCTTCAGGTCGACCTTTTTCCCCTGCTCGCGGGAGATCTTGCGGATGATGCGGGTCATCTTCTCGAAGAGCTGGCCGACCGGGATCATCCGGATCTCCATGACCCCTTTCTGCAGCTCGGCGAGCTTCTTCTCGAGCCCCTTGGCCGCCTTGGCCACCTGCTGGCCGGGGAGGATCAGCCCGTCGCGGCGCATCTTGGCGGCCACCTCGGCGATCATGGAGTGGGAGAGCACCAGCTCGCCCACGATGTTCATGAGGAGGTCGAGCTTGCCGATGTCCACCCGGACGGTGCGGCTCATGCTCTTGGCGCTCACCCCCTGGTCCGCCGGGTTCACCGGCTGCGGCTCGGGCTCGCTCTCGACGGCTGCGGGGGCCAGGGCGGCCACCGGGGCCTCCACGGGAGCGGCCTTGGGCGCTGCGGGAGCGGGAGCGCCCTTCTTCTCCTGCTTCCCGAAGCTCGTGACGGTCAGGTGGTCGCGCTCGATGAGCGGGGTGAGCTCGTCGGTGGCAAGCTCGGAGCCGAAGAGGATCTCGAAATCGATACCGGCGTCGATGCCGCTGGAGGCGGAGGGGAGCGTGCTGATGACCTCGCCGACCTGCTTCAGCTGATCGGTCAGCTCCATCAGCTCGGAATCGAAGTTGGTCAGGAGGAGGGAGACCCGGATCGAGTAGATGCGCCGCCCCTTCTTGACGTTCTCCAGAAGGCGGTGCTCCTCGTACTCGGTCATCGAGCCCAGGACCCGTTCGGGGATGTTGAGGGCGGCCAGGGGGGAGTCCTTGGCGGCCTTCGGTTTGTTGGTGAGGCAGTCGTTGATCCGCTCCATGGCGCCGGTGAGGTCGACCGGTTCGCCGCCACCCTGGCCGGCGTTTCGCACCAGGGCGGTCAGAAGCTCGGTGGATTCGAAGAGGGCACTCACCACCCCCTGGTCGAGCTCGACCTTGCCGAGCCTCAGGGCGTCGAGGAGGTTTTCCAGGTGATGGCCAAGCTCGGCGATCTCGGTCAGGCCGAACATCCCCGCGAGCCCCTTCAGCGAATGGGCGGCGCGGAAGACGGAGTTGACCAGGTCGGGGTTGCACTCCCCCCCGTCGGCGCAATCGCTCAATGCCACCAGGTCCAGGCTCAGCTGGTCAAGGATCTCCTCGGCCTCGGCCAGGAAGTCCTTGACCGCTTTTGCTATGTTCTCCTCAGCGCTCATGACAACCTCATCGCAGTGGAATCGGCCCCGACCTTAGGGTTCGAGGTATTTGGAGATGAGCTCCTGGAGCTTCACCGGGTCGAACGGCTTGACCAGGTACTCGTTGGCTCCCAGCGCGCGCCCCTTTTCGAGGTCCTTGTCGCCGCTCTCGGTGGAAACGATGAAGAGCGGGATGGAGGCGTAGTTGGGGTTGTTGCGCACGTAGCTGATCAACTCCAGGCCGTTTATGTCCGGCATGTTGATGTCCGTGATGATCAGGTCCACCTTCTCGCGCGGCAACAGTCGCAGCGCCTCGAATCCGCTGGCGGCCTCAACGATGGAGTACTTCTCGAGCTCGTCGATGGTGGAGACCAGCATGGAGCGCATGGTGTTGGAATCCTCGGCAATCAGTATCCTTTTCACGTCAATTCTCCCCCCGGCCCTGGTCCTGCAGCCTACGCTGCAAAAGGGCCTTCTCCATTGCTATGCCGGCCTGGCTGAGGAATATCTCCAGCGACTCGGTATCGCCGATGGCTTTTTGTTCCGGCAGGTTATCGCCGTAGAGGATGGCGACCACCTTTCCTTCGCTTACGATCGGTCCCAGGAAAACCTCCTGGGGGCGTTCCTCCCCGAGCTGCTCGAAGAAGAAGCGGTTCCAGACCGAGTCCTCGATGGCCCCCTTGATGGGGAACTTCGCCTCCAGCACGGTGCCGAAGAGCGAGGGCTCCTCCCGGGGGATCCGCAAACTGCGCACGTGGGAATCGGCGGAGCCGTCCCGGTCGTCGAGGCCGAACTGGCCCAAGCCCTGGATCACGTCCTTCTTGACCAGCATGATCACGGCGCGGTTGACGAACTCGGCGGCGAAGCGGAGCACCAGGAGGATGATCCCTCCGCCCAGTTGCGGGTTGTTCAATTCTTCGAGCATCCCCCTAAGATGGGAGACGCCGATGCTCTGGTTGATCTGGGGAGCGGGCAGGGCGGGTTCCTCGCCCATCTCGAGCCTCAGCTCGTCGCCGATGTTGATCCGGCTGTCGGCTCCGCCGGCCGACGGCGAAGCGGCCAGGGACGCGGCCAGGTGCGGCACGAAGCCTGCGGCCGCCTCGGCGATCTCTCCCTGCCCCGGCTTGACCAGGACGGGGACGCCGAGTCCGCGGCAACGCTTTTGCCCCTCTTCGTTGGGGAAGTCGGTGACCGCCAAAACGGAGAGCTCGGGGAAGTTGGCCTTGAGGAGCTCGAGGAGCTCGAGTCCGCCGACGATACCGGTGCCGTCCATGCGCGGCATGACGAGGTCGACCACCACCGACGGCCGCTCGCCGTCGCGGTAGAGGGTGTCGACCCGGATCAGGGCATCCTCGCTGCGGCCGGCCGGGTAGACGCGGTACCCCTGGCGGCTCAAAAGCGGGGCGAGCACCTCCAGCGTGCCGGGGTCGTCGTCCACCAGCACGAGCGGGCGTCCCCCCTGCGGGAGGCCGGCGGCGGGGTCCGGAGTCTCGTCCTGGGGAGCGAATTCGAGAGAGCCGCCACCGCCGGGATGGGCAGCGAAGGGGTCCACCACCGCCCCGGCGGCCGCGGGCCGTGCCATCGGCTCGGGAAAGGGGACGTCGATTGGGGGGAGTTTGGGCGTGGCAGCAGCCTTCTCCTCCGGGACGCTCTTCTCCTGCAGGAGATCGAAGGCGAAGTCGACGTTCTCCTCGGATTCCCCCGAAACGTCCTCCCCACCCTCACCCGTCTCCTCGCGGTGGCGCTGCTCGTCGATGATGCGGGACCCTTCCATCGCCAGGTACTGGGGGTTGAGGCCCTGCTTCAGCATGAACTGCAAGGTGTCGACCGCGGCGTCGCGCTCGGCTATCTCCTGCAGCTCGAATTCGAAGGTTCCCTCGGCCCACGCGAAAAGGGAGTAGACCACGTTCTCGATCTGCTCCCTGACCACAGCCTCGATGGCGTCGTGGGGAATTCCGAAGCGGTCGATCAGCAGGACCCCCAAAAGCTGGGTGAACCCCTCCTCGGCCTGGATGCTTAAGGCGCGCTTCAAGGTGGGGAGGTCGATGACCCCTTTCTGGATCAGCGCCTCGCCCAGGTTCTGCTGAAACGTAGTGGAGATGGCGCGGATGACCTGCCCGTTGCGGAAGATGACCCGAGCCTCCCGTCCACGGCTTTGGAGGGAGAGCACGCCCGACCTTCTGCTCAGGCTGACGATCTGCAGGATCTCGCCGAGCCCCAGGTCTTCCAGATTACCGACGAGACTCATGGTTGCTGCTCTCTCATGTGGATGGTAGGTCTAAAATTCTCATCATACTAACTTATCGTATCCGCTAAGTAAAGAATGATTTAGGACTGTTTCTTGTCCCTGCCGCGGAAAATAAGTTTCAGCGGAGTGCCGGTAAAACCGAAGGCTTCGCGAAACCGGTTCATGATGTAACGCTCATAGGAAAAGTGGATTCCCTCCGGCTGATTGGTGAAGATCACGAAGGAGGGGGGCTTGATTCCGACCTGGGTGGCGAAGTAGAATTTCACCCTTCTCCCCTGGGAAAGCGGTGCGTGGTTTTCCTCGGTCGCCTTGGAGAAGACCCGGTTGAGATCCGCGGTGGAGACCCTTTTGGCGTACTGCGCCATCACCAGGTCGACCTCGGGGATGATCTTCCCGGTCCGCTGGCCGCTGGTGGCGGAGATGAAGAGGATGGGGGCGAAGGGGAGGTACTTGAAGTTTCTCCGGATCTCCTCCACGAATTTCCCCATCGAGGCGTTGTCCTTGGTGAGGGTGTCCCACTTGTTGACCACGAAGATGCAGGCGCGGCCGGCCTCGTAGGCGTAGCCGGCGATCTTGGAGTCCTGCTCGGTGACCCCGTCCTCGGCGGAGATCACGATGAGCACCACGTCGGCCCGTTCGATGGCGCGCAGGGCGTCCATGACCGAGTATTTCTCGATCTTCTCGACCGTCTTCCCCTTGCGCCGGATGCCGGCGGTGTCGATCAGGATGTACGGCTTCTTGTTGACCGTGAAGCGGGTATCGACCGAGTCGCGGGTGGTTCCGGCGGTGGGGTTCGCGACCACGCGCTCGTAGCCGAGCAGGCGGTTGACCAGGGTGGACTTGCCGACGTTGGGGCGCCCCACCACGGCGATCTTGGTGGTCTCCTCGTCGGCCGCTTTGCCGGTGTCCTGGGGAAGAACCGCAATGACGTCGTCCATCAGGTCGCCCACGCCCCGGTTGTGCTCGGCGGAGATGGTGTAGATCTGGTCGATCCCCAGCGAGTAGAAGTCGCCGGCCGCGGCCTCCTGGCTGTCGCCGTCCACCTTGTTGATGATGAAGAAGATCGGCTTTTTGACCCGCCTGAGCATCTCCACCACCTCGGTGTCGGCCGGGGTGAGGCCGTCGCGGGCGTCCATCACGAAGAGGACCAGGTCCGCCTCGTCCATGGCGAAGCGGGACTGCTCGCGCATCTGCTGGAGCATCCGGTCGTTGGTTTCCGGCTCGAAGCCGCCGGTGTCGACCAGGATGAAGGGGACGTCGAAGCGGTTCACCTCGGCGTAGTTGCGGTCCCGGGTGACACCGGGCATGTCGTCGACCATCGCCTTGCGGCGCCCGACCAGACGGTTAAAAAGGGTGGACTTCCCCACGTTGGGGCGCCCGACGATGGCAATGATTGGTTTCATAGTTCCTACTCGTATGCGACACTTCTAAAGACTAAAAGGGCAACATTCTTTTTTGATAAGATTGCAGACAGTAACCGGTATTAGTACCATTTTGTGCGACAACAAGCAAGAAAAGTCAGGTAATTACGTATACCGGTTAACTACATCTAATTCAGGTCCGTTTTTGTACTCTTTTAAGCCCTGCGAACTCCCCCCTCCCCTTCACGTGAGGCGCGGGGTGAGGACGGGGAAAAAGAGAAGGAACCCTTGTCCGAGAGAGTACGGGAAAGAGCGAACTAGTGAAAGGAGTTATGGTGAAAGAGTTTGCTGCCGGTGGAGAGGAAGCGGCGCACCTAATCGGGGTCATCTCGGACACCCACGGGCTCTTGCGCCCGGAGGCGGTGGAAGCGCTGCGCGGAGTTGAGCTGATCGTCCACGCCGGCGACATCGGAAAGCCGGAGGTCGTCGAGCAGCTCCAGGAGTTGGCGCCGGTGGTGGCGGTACGGGGGAACGTGGATAACGGAGCATGGGCGGAGCCGTTCCCGTTCGTGCAAAGGGTGAAGATCGGGGAGGTCTCGGTGCTGATGATCCACAACCTGAAGGAGCTTCCGCTACGGGCGCCGGGGGAGAGCGGCCGGGTGATCGTCTACGGGCATTCGCACAAGGCGGTCAACGGCGACAAAGACGGCGCCCTCTACCTCAACCCCGGCAGCGCCGGCAAGCGCCGCTTCGGCCTCCCGGTGACGGTGGCACTGCTGAAGATCGAAGGGGGAAAGGTGGCGGCGGAGATAGTCTTCATTGCAAGTGAAGCTACGAAACCTTCCCGGTAAATCCAGCCTCTTTAGCGGGGACCAGTTCGAGGTGGTTGGCGATGCAGGGGATGTCGTCTTCCGCGTGGTGGGTGACGTAGAGGAGCTGGGTCTTCCCGGCACTCCCCAAGTGATCGATCAGCTTCAGCACCATCTCCCGGTTCACGTCGTCGAGCCCCTGGCACGGCTCGTCCAGGATCAGGAGGTCCGGCTGCTTGACCATGGCGCGCGCCAAGAGGACCAGGCGCTGCTCGCCGTAGGAGAGGTTCCGGAAAGGGGCCTCGGCCAGCTCCTCCAAATGGAGCATCCTGAGCCAGTCCAGCGCGATCTCCTGCTGCTTCTTGGTGTAGTCGCCATAGACCCCGATGGAGTCGAAGAAACCGGAGATCACCGCCACCCTCACGGTCACCCCCACCCGGTAATCCTGCTGCAGCGCCGTCGAAACGAGGCCGATCCGCTTCTTGATGTCCCAGACGCTTTCCCCCGAACCTTTCCTGATTCCGAAGAGCGTGATGTCGTTGGCGTAGGCCTGCGGGTGGTCGCCGCTCACCATGGCGAGGAGGGTCGATTTCCCCGCACCGTTGGGTCCCGAAATCTTCCAGTGCTCTCCCGGTTTCACCGTCCAGGTAAGCCCGCTCAGGATCGCCTTCTCCCCGTAGCTGACCTTCACCGCTTTCATCTCGATGAGCGGCTGCCCTGCGGGAAGGGGCGGATTGACAGTGGCGGCGTCCACCTCGGGAAGCTCGGCGGGAAGCGTGTAGTGGAAGGCATGGAGCCTTCTCAGCGCCTCCGAGGCGAGGAGCTCTTCCTTCGGGCCGGTCATGATGAGGCGCCGGTTCTTGATGTATCCGACATGGGTGATTTCGGGGACGAGTTCGGAGAAGCGGTTCAGAAGGAGCACCACCCGGATACCGCTATCCACGCAGCCGGAGATCAACATCTTCAGCGCGGCGCAGGAGGCAACGTCCAGGCCGTCGAACGGCTCGTCAAGAATGAGCAGTTCCGGATCCTGCATGAGGGCCTTGCAGACGACGATCTTGCGCATCTCGCCGGTGGAGAGGTACTTGATGCCGCGGTCGAGGATGCCGGTGAAGTTGAGCAGCCGGGCCAGGTCGCGGAGCTTTCTTTCCCCGGTCGGTTCCCCTTCCAGGATGAAATCGCGGGCGAGGGTCCCCTCGTCGATGTAGTCGAGGAAATCCGAGTCGTCGTTGTACCTTTCTATCTCGAGGATCTCGTTGACCCTTTCGAAGGAGACGTAGCCGGTGCGCGCGGGGAGGCGGCAGCTCCCGGAGGCCACCGGCAGCCGGCCGCAGAGGAGTTTCCCCAGTGCCGACTTCCCGGAGCCGTTGGCCCCGACGATCCCCCACTGCTCGCCCTTTCTCATGGCGAGCGTGATTCCCTCCAGCCTGACCTCGTCCTTGATGACCGCCGTTACCTGATCGAGTACAACTTCTGACAAACCTGTTCTCCTTGCTTGGTGATGCCGGGGCTCTAGCTACCCCAGCTTGCGGACGAAAAAGCCGGTCATGCCAGCCGCCTCGACACGGCCCGCTATTTCGGCGGCATCGGTACCGTCAAGCGACCGCTCCCTCATGTGACCGAAGAGCTCCCACCCCGAGAAGGTGTAGGTTTCGCCCACCTCGCCTAACGCCCCTTTGTGCTCGAGTCCCCAGGCAATGCCTTCTCCGCAGGCCAGGGTTCTTGGGAGCGCGACAGGATCAAGCCCCCAGGCCAGCCGCGCCGCATTGTGTCCGGCCAGCGTCCCGGTGAGGATGGCCTCGCTTTGGCCGCGAAGAAATCCGGCCTTGTCGCCGGCGCAAAAGACGTTGGAGAGCCCGGCCACCCGCAAGGTATCGCCGCACGGGAGAATGTCCTCCCTTTCGTCGAGACCGGCCAAGGCGGGGATCCCCAAAGGAGCGCCGAAGGTGGGACAGCGGGTGATGCACCTGCCGCAGTCCATACCGAGAGTGGAGCAGTTCCCTTCAGGACCGGCGGTGCCGGAGGCATCCACGAAGGCATCGCCCGCCGCTTCAATCCGCGTTGATCCTTCTGCAACGGTGGCCGAGATGCCGGTCACCGTCTCCTGTGTGACCTGCGCGGTATCCACGCGGGCCTGAAGATGTACCACCACTCCCGCCAGGAGCAGGGACCGCCTCACCACGGGCTCGATGGTGGCGAGGTCATGGCCGGTGAGCTCGACCTGGCAATGACGGTCGATCACCTGGAAGAGTGTTCCGCCGCCCATGGCAACCAGCTCCCCGACCACCGCAAACCGGCCGTTCACCCGTATGCCGCCCTCCACCACCCCGGTCCCCAGCAGCATGTCGGTCCGCTCGAAGAGACGAACGTCGCACCCCGCCTGCCGGGCCGCCAGAGCAGCCGCCGTACCGGCCCATCCGCCGCCGACGATAACCACTTTTTTGGACATTCGTTCTCCTGGGATGGGCGAAAGCAGGGAGGGAACTTTCGAGGACCTCGGAGGGTCATGACTTGGAAGGGGGGATCTCGTGAGTCTCGCTGCTAACTGCTTGAAATTACAGAATAGGTGATCGACTATAGATTAATGCAACGGACAAAGTCAAGTTAGAAACCGTTCGCTCACTTCAACCAGTAGGCGAGACCTTTCAAGGCAATGGCGTAGACACGGTCGGGTTTTGGGCCAACAAAGGCTTTGCCGTTGATGAAAACGGTGGGGGTGCCGAAGAAATTGGTCTTCAGCGCCTCTTCCGCCTGACTGTCCACCGCATCCCGAGTGGCGGGGGCGTCGAGGCAGCGGCTGATCTCCCCCCAGTCGAGGCCGAGCTTCGCGGTAGTAGCCCGGGCCCCTTCCAGAGTATCGAGGGTGGGGAGCTGGGCGGTGAAGAGGGTCTCGTTCAGCTTCCAGTACCGGGACGGGTCCTGCCGGTAGACACAGTATCCGAGCCGGGTCATCAGGTTGGTCTTCACCTTGACCGGGTAGTCGATGAAGGTGAAGCTGGCGCCGTTTCTCTCCGCCAGCTCTTTCAACGAGTGGTAGACCCGCCGGGTGTAGGCGCATCCGTAACAGCCGATGACGACGATGCTCCCCTCCCCTTTCCCTTTGATGGTCGGGAAGGAGCGGAGATCGGCCTCCTTGAGGGTGAGATCCTCGACCGTAGTCGGCTTCTCCCGGCACCCGGCGTCGACGGCCGACACCGTGCTGTTTTCTCCCGATGGGTCGAGCAGGCAGAAGCTCGTTTCGTTGAGGCCGCTGCAACTCCCGGTGACATAGAAGAGATAGAGCCCGCGGACGGCGTAGACACTGCTCGCCGTGACGATCAGGAACATCGCCCAGGCGATCAGTTCGAAGTTCCGGTTGAGGAGGCGCGCCGCCGTCTCGGAGCGGTTGATGACGCTCCCGAGGATGCGGCTCTTGATCTTTTCGTCGAACCCGGTCG
This sequence comes from Geomonas sp. Red32, assembly GCF_023652955.1. GTDB lineage: Bacteria > Desulfobacterota > Desulfuromonadia > Geobacterales > Geobacteraceae > Geomonas. Next base: position 423,628 of record NZ_JAKLOY010000005.1, read on the forward strand.
TGCAGGGCCGGAAGGTCACCCGGCGGAAGACGCACCCCCAGGCCTCCCTGGCGAGCTCACGGCTCCCCGCGCTGAAGATGCCGAAGATGGCCAGTATGATGAAGGCGACGATGCAGAACATGGCTAGAGCACCCGGTCGATCTTCCGCAGGGCGTCGAGGAAGATGCCGGTTTCTTCGACGGTGTTGTAGAAGTAGACGGAGGCGCGGAGGGAACCGGGGAGCCCGTGGGCGTTGAACCAGGAATGGACGCAGTGCTGGCCGGAACGGACCATGACGTCGGCCATCTGGTCGAGCATCAGGGCGATCCGGTGTGGGTCGATCCCTTCCACGGCGAGGGAGAGGATCCCCCCGCGCTTTTCGGGATCGGCGGGGCCGAGGATGCGGAACCTTTTGAGGCCTTCGAGTCCCGCGGTGAGGTGGCTGTTGAGGAGGAGGTCCTGGCGCTGGATGTTCTTGAAGCCGATCTTTTCAAGGTAATCGATCGCCGCGCCGAGGCCGATGATTCCGGCATAGTCGGCGAGACCTGCCTCGAACTTCTCGGGCGGGGGGAGGAATTCGCAGCCGTCGTAGCTCGATGAGGAGACCGTGCCGCCACCGACCATGAAAGGCTGCATCTCCTCCAGGTGCCGGTATTTGCCGTAGAGGACGCCGGTACCGGAGGGGCCGAGCACCTTGTGGCCGGAGAAGGATAAAAAATCCACATCGAGGGCTTTGACGTCCAGGCGCTGATGGGGGGCGGCCTGGGCGGCATCCAAGAGGACGAGGGACCCGTTGGCCCGGGCCTTCCGGATGATTTCGGCAGCGGGAATGGCGACGCCATCGAGGTTGGAGCAAAGCCCGAGGGCCACCAGCTTGACGCGATCGTCCAGGTACGACGAAAAACGGTCGAGGTCGAAGGTGTTGTCGTCGCGGGAACGGGCGATCCGGATCTCGATACCGCGCCTCTTGGCGAGCATCTGCCAGGGGAGGAGATTGGAGTTGTGCTCCTTATCGCCGATAAGGACGACGTCGCCTTTCCCCAAGGGGAGGGAATTGGCGACGAGATTGATCCCTTCGGTGGTGTTGCGGGTAAAGACGATCTCCTCTTTGCGGGAGGCATTGAGGAAACGTGCCACGGTCTCGCGTGCGGCCTCGCACTGGCTGGCTACTTCATTGGCGAGGCGGTGCATGCTGCGGCCGCCGCAGGCCGAGGTCTCCTGGTAGTACCGGTCCATGACCTCGATGACCTTGGCCGGGCGCAGGGTCTGGCATGCGTTGTCGAGGTAGACGACAGGGCGCCGGTCTCTCTTCGCCTGAAGCATGGGAAAGTCCTGCCGGATGGCTTCCAGGTCCATGGCCGATCCTTTCGTACTTCATGTTTCTGAAACTGCACGATTAACTTTCCCACATGGTCTACGATGCGTCAAATGAGGAAGTGAGTTCTTGGAAACTAATGGCGGGGTACCTTCCGGCCAATCGCCGCGGCTACTCGGCTACTCGGCTACTCGGCTACTCGGCTACTCGGCTACTCGGCGTAGGCCAACCGGACGTGGCGCTCCCGCAGGCGCTTTACCGACAGCGGCAGCACCACGGCGCCGAAGATCAGCGCGCAGCCGAACAATTCGCCGGGGGAGAGCCGTTCTCCCAGGATCAGCATGCCGCCCACCATGCTCCAGACGGGATCGAGGGTGTAGATGAGCCCCGCCTTGGTGGGGGTGGTGAAGCGCTGGTAGGTATTCATAAGGGTGAAGGCGACTACCGTCGGGAAGATGGCGCAGTACACGAGACTGCCGCCGGAGGCAGCCGTGATGGAGAACGGTTCCGCGGGGAGGATGGCGTACAAAACTCCTCCGACCGCCGCCACGGTGGCGAACTGTACCAGGGTAACAAGGTAGATGTCTTCGTCGGTCAAAAGCTTGGAAACGGAAATGATGTGAAATGCGATGAATAAGGCGCAGAGGGTAGAGAGCACGTCGCCACGGTTGAATCCCTCGACCCCGCCATAGGCCAGTTGCCACATGCCCGCCATCGCCATGAAGAGCCCGGCCACCGTCCACCGGTCCATCTTCTCCCGCCACAACATAAAGCAGAAAAGGGGAATGATGAGCACGAAAAGGTTGTTGAGAAATCCGGCCCGCGACGCCGAAGTGCCACTGACACCGAGCACGAAGGAGACGTTGGTGGCAGCCAGCGCGAAGCCGACCAGCAGGCCGGTTTTGAGCGTGACCAGGTTTAACTTCTTCAGGCGCGGAAGGCAGACGCCCCCCATCACGAGAGCGGCAAGGGCAAACCGGAAAAAGAGAAAGGTCACCGGGGGAATATCGCGAAAGCCGATCTTATTGAAGATAAAACTCCCACCCCAGAAAAAGGTGGATAGTACCAGCCAGAAGGTGGCTTTGGATGAACTGATCTGAGTGTCGTTTGCGGGCATCGCCTATTAAAAGCAGCCCCGGCGTCATAAGTCAACCCGATTCACTCAACCTCCCCTACGCCCAACCGCGCAGCGGCGAGCAACGTGGGCTCGGTAGATCTACGCACCTCCTCCACAGACAATCCGGGAGCCACCTCCTGCAAGACCAGCCCATCCCGAGTGACGTCTATGACAGCACGATCGGTGATGATCCTGTTCACCACCCGCTTCCCCGTGAGCGGAAGCGAGCACCGGTTGACTATCTTCGGGCGCCCCTCCTTGTCCAGATGGTCCATGAGGATCACCACCCGCTTGGCGCCATGCACGAGGTCCATGGCGCCCCCCATCCCCTTCACCATTTTCCCGGGGATCACCCAGTTTGCCAGATCCCCCTCCGCAGAGACTTCCATTCCACCGAGGATGGCGAGGTCGATGTGGCCTCCCCGGATCATGGCGAAGGACTCGGCACTGCTGAAGAGGGCTGCGCCGGGGATCATGGTGATGGTCTCCTTGCCCGCGTTGACGAGGTCAGCGTCCACCTCTTCCTCGGTCGGGTAGGGGCCGATTCCGAGGAGACCGTTTTCCGATTGGAGCACCACCCGCTTATCCTTCGGCAGGTAATTGGCGATGAGGGTGGGCATCCCGATGCCGAGGTTGACATAGAAGCCATCCTCGATCTCCAGTGCCGCCCGCCGTGCTATCTCTTCCCGTGTCCAGCTCATATCGCGGCTCCCTTGGCAACCGTCCGCTTCTCGATCCTCTTCTCGTAGCGGGGGCCCTGCACGATGCGCTGCACGTAGATGCTCGGAGTGTGGATCTCTTCCGGCACCAGCGCCCCGATAGCTGTAAGTATCTCGACTTCGGCGATGGTTACCTTACCGGCGGCGGCCATCATCGGATTGAAATCCCGGGCCGTGCGGCGGTACTGGAGGTTCCCCAGCCCGTCCCCCCGCCACGCCTTCACGAGCGCGAAGTCGGCACGCATGCCGCGCTCGAGCAGGTACTCCTTACCTTCGAAAACGCGGGTCTCCCTTCCCTCCCCGAGGGGAGTCCCCACCCCGGCGGGGGTATAGAACGCGGGGATCCCGGCCCCGCCTGCCCGGATCCGTTCCGCCAGCGTCCCCTGGGGAACCAGCTCCACCTCCAACTCCCCCGAGAGGTACTGCTGCTCGAACTGGCGGTTCTCGCCGACGTAGGAGGCCACCATCCGCCGGATCTGCCGGTTGGCAAGCAACAGGCCAAGCCCCCAATCCTCAACACCGCAGTTGTTGGAGACTACCGTCAGGTCCCTTACCCCGAGCTCCCGCAGCCCGAGGATCAGGTTTTCCGGAATGCCGACCAGACCGAAGCCACCTACCATGATGGTGGCCCCATCGGATATTCCGGCCAAAGCCTCGGGAATCGACGCACAGATCATGGCAATTCCTCCAGTGTTCCCTCGCCTCCGCTTCAACGGAAGAGCAGTTGTAGGGAGACCCCCCCACGCCCACGCGGATCCGGCGAAGGTGGTCTCCGCCGGGGTACCCTCCCTTTCAAGGGGAGGGACAGGTGAGGATGGGGTGAAACGCTCTTTTGGGGGAACAGTTAAATACTAGCGCGCAGACTCTCGGAGTCATTTGCTTATGCCAATAAAAACAAAAACGGCACCGTTTCAGAGGTGCCGTCATTTTGTTTGAGGGTAGGAAGGTCAGGTTCAGGGAAGCCGCCAGTCTATAGGTTCGCCCCCGTGCCGGACGAGGTAGTCGTTGGCCTTGGAGAAGTGGCGGCAGCCGAGGAAGCCGCGATGGGCCGAGAGCGGGGACGGATGCGGTGCCTGCAGAACCAGGTGCCGGTCCCGGTCGATGACGGCCCCCTTTTTCTGGGCATAGGCACCCCAGAGCATGAAGACCACGTGCTCACGCTGCTTATTGAGAACTTCGATCGTCCGGTCGGTGAACTGCTCCCATCCCTTCCCCTGGTGCGAGGCTGCCCGGTGGGCCTCGACGGTGAGGACGCTGTTCAGGAGCAGCACGCCCTGCCGCGCCCAGCTCTCCAGGTTGCCGTGGCGGAAGTCCTCGGGCTTGAGCCCCAGGTCGGCCTGCAGTTCCTTGAATATGTTGATAAGCGACGGAGGGGAATCCACCCCGGCCGGGACCGAGAAACAGAGACCGTGCGCCTGCCCCGGGCCGTGGTAGGGATCCTGCCCGAGGATCACCACCTTCACCTGGTCGAGCGGTGTCGTGTTGAAGGCGTTGAAATACTGGCTTCCCTTCGGAAAAATGGTCTTCCGTCCGGCGATCTCTTTGCGCAAAAAATCTTTGAGGGCCGCCATGTAGGGCTTGGCGAACTCTCCGGCGAGATGCTGCTTCCAGCTTTGCTCCAGTTGAACCTGCGCTTCAGTAGTCATCATGCAGTCCCCGAAATGATATTGATCCGGAAAATATCACATCGACTTTGCCACCTCCAAGGTCTTTTTCATCTCCGGCAAGACGGTGAAATGCCGGGCATGCTGCCGCCATTTTAAGCAGCTAGCGAGGCCGTTTTTGCTGATACGTCATGGGAATACTACCCCTTTGCTGCTGGCAGATTTTATGCAAAGCTGAGGACAGGTCGCGAAACGGCCATCCGTGAGCGGCGAGCCGGCCTGAAAAAAGCAGCGGGCGATGGCAAGCGCAGAAGGCGGGAAGCGCTGGAAGTGGCAGGTGCCGGCGAAGGAGGAGGTAATGGTGAAAAGGATTCCTGCAGGGACCACCGTGTCCGTCCATTACATCGGAACTCTCGACAACGGCAGGATCTTCGACTCCACTCCCGACGACGAGCCGCTCGTCTTTACGCTCGGGTGCGGGGAGATCTTTCCCGCGCTGGAGGCCGAGATCGCTGGAATGGAGGCCGGTGAGGTGCGAAACCTAGTCATCCCTTCAGCGCAAGCCTATGGGCCCCGGCTGGACGCCAACATCCTCAAGCTGGACCGGAGCTCCTTTCCGGAAGGGCGGGAAATACGGGTAGGACAAAAACTTGTCATCGAGTTCGGCGGGAACAACGCGCGCACCATGATGGTTACCGAGGTGACCGAAGGCGCGGTAACTCTCGACGGAAATCACCCGCTGGCCGGCCTGGATCTCACCTTCGCGGTCAAGCTGCACGGCATCCATTGACAGTAAATTCGAACACTGGCAGAATGCATTTTTTGTTGCAGAGGCGGAGCTTGTAGAGTATTGGGTTGTACTAATTATCCAACCCCCAGCGTTTTGCGGGGGTGATCATCGCAAAGAAGTGAGGAGCACCATGGATACTTACACCATCGACATCGAAATCGAACACTACTACGGCGACCGCATGGCAACGTCCAACCGCGAGGCCTGCCGCAGGCTGTACCTCCGCGCCGTCAGCCGTTTTAACGGACCCGACCTCGATCATTACCTCGACGTCATCCGCGGCCACGCCGCTGTCTACGCATCCCTCAGCAAGGCAATGCAGTCCCCGATGAAGCACGTCGAGATGCCGCTGTTCCTTTCCAGCCTCGTGCTTTTCGCCGCCAGCATCGTGACCGCCATCAACGGCGAAGCCACCCCGCTGGTAGCTGCCGGGATGTCCGGTGCTGCCGTCGGCATGCTCAACTGCATCCGGAAGCTCGCCCGTTACTGGGAGGAATACTCCGTGCGTGAAGCAGTTTTCGTCGAACTCGCTGAAAACGCGGAGCGTCTCCACCACCAGTAGACATTACCGCGCATTGGCAACCAAAGGGAGGGCCGGTCACCGATCGGCCCTCTTCCATTTTCCCCTCCCGCGCTGAAAACTCCCATCGCTGACCGCTTCCACCGGCGTCATCGCTGCCCGCTACAAGTGCTCTCCTTCCTTCCCGCTCCGGGCACTCATATCCCCCCCGCTCTAGCCGCTCTTCCCCCTACACTTTCACCGTCGTTTCTTCGTTGAACTTTGCCACTCTTCGCCGCGGCTGTTGCTTAAGCTGAATCGATCCGGTGGAGGTTGACACTGAAGGATCTCGTGCTTAGGTTACAGTAAATCCTGCTAAATCTTCCCAGGAGCACAATCATGAGCGCACTAGATACTGAAACGGTTGTCGAGGCCGAAGTAAACGGCCACCCTGAAGGGGAATCCGGCGGTCTGGTTCTGGCCTCCGAGGTGCTGCCCCCTTCCCTTCCTATCATTCCACTACGTCCCCGGCCGGCCTTTCCAAACCTGCTGGTGCCGATGGTTCTCACCGATCCGCACGAGATCCAGGCTGCCAAGATTGCCATGGAATCGTCCTCCCACGCAATCGGCCTGGTGCTGGCAAAGGAGTACGATCATCCTGATGCCCCGGACAATCTCCACCCGGTGGGGGTAGCCGGCAAGATCGTCCGGGTCATGCACTCCGACGAGAACTCGTTGCAGTTCCTGGTCAACACACTCCAGCGTTTTACCATCGAAGAGGTTACCCAGACCGGCGGTGTGTTGTTCGGCAAGGTGCAGTACTTCTTCGACACCGAGCTCTCGGTGAATCCCGAGCTAAAGGCCTATTCGATGGCGGTGGTCAGCACGCTCAAAGAACTGGTGCAGATCAACCCGCTCTACTCTGAGGAGATCAAGCTTTTCCTCGGCCGCTCCAGCCTGGACGACCCGGGAAGGCTGGCCGACTTCGCAGCCAACCTCACCTCGGCCGACGGGAAGGAACTCCAACAGGTCCTGGAAAGCTTCGATGTCCGCAAACGCATCGACCTGGTGCTGATCCTTTTGAAGAAGGAGCTGGAAGTTTCCCGGCTGCAGTCCAAGATCTCCAAGCAGATCGAGGAGAAGGTCAGCCAGCAGCAACGCGAGTTTTTCCTGAGGGAGCAACTGAAGGCGATCAAGAAGGAGCTTGGCCTCGAGAAGGAGGGAAAGGCCTCCGAACTGGAAAAATTCGAGGAGCGCCTCAAGGGGCTGAAACTGAACGCCGAGGCCCAGCGGACCGTCGACGACGAGCTGGAGAAGCTGAAGCTCCTGGAGCCCGCCTCAGCCGAATACCACGTGACGAGGAACTATCTCGACTGGCTCACTATCCTCCCGTGGGGAAAGTTCAGCAAGGATTCCTATAACCTCGACCGGGCGCGCCGGGTCCTCGACCGCGATCACCACGGCCTGGCAGACGTCAAGGACCGCATCCTCGAATTCATCTCGGTCGGTAAGATGAAGGGCGACATCTCGGGCTCCATCATCTGCCTGGTCGGCCCTCCCGGTGTAGGCAAGACCTCGATCGGCAAGAGTATCGCCGACGCTCTCAGCCGCACTTTCTACCGCTTCACGCTGGGGGGAATGAGGGACGAAGCCGAAATCAAGGGGCACCGCCGCACCTACATCGGCGCCATGCCGGGCAAGTTTATCCAGGCCATGAAGAGCGCGGGGAGCGCCAACCCGGTCCTCATGCTGGACGAGATCGACAAGATCGGCGCGAGCTACCAGGGGGATCCCGCCTCGGCACTTTTGGAGGTGCTCGATCCGGAACAGAATTACTCCTTCCGGGATCACTACCTGGACGTTCCGTTCGATCTCTCCAACGTCCTCTTCATCGCCACCGCCAACCAGCTGGACACTATCCCCGCACCGCTATTGGACCGCATGGAGATCATCCGTCTCTCCGGTTACGTGCTCGAAGAGAAGATGGAAATCGCTAAGAAGTACCTGATCCCCAAGGCGCTCAAGAGTGCCGGACTCAAGGCCGGACAAGTGAGCATCAGGAAGGCGGCGCTCGCTTCCCTCATCGATGGCTGGGCCAGGGAGGCGGGGGTCCGCACCCTGGAGAACCGGATCAAGAAGCTGATGCGCAAGGCGGCGAGAGAATTCGCGACCGGCAGGATAGCTCCCGTGGTGATCGGACCGAACGACCTGACTAACTACCTCGGGCAACCGGTCTTCACCACCGAGGAGGTCTTCGAGCATATCCCCGGCGTGGTCACCGGCCTCGCATGGACGAGCATGGGAGGTGCGACGCTTCCGATCGAGGCCACCGCCACCGCCATGCCGAGCAAGAGCAAAGGGTTCAAACAGACCGGCCAGCTCGGCAACGTCATGGTGGAAAGCTCCGAGATCGCTTACTCCTACGTCATGGCTCATCTTCAGGAGTACGGGGCATCCGGGGACTATTTCGACACCCACTTCGTCCATCTCCATGTACCGGCCGGTGCCACCCCGAAGGACGGTCCCTCGGCGGGGGTCACCATGGCGACTGCCCTGATCTCCATGATGTGCGGGAAGCCGGTCAGGCCGAAACTCGGGATGACCGGAGAGCTGACCCTTACCGGGCGGGTGCTTCCTATCGGGGGAGTGAAAGAGAAGACCATCGCTGCCCGTCGTGCCGGACTGAAGGCCCTGATCTTCCCGGAAGCCAACCGCAAGGATTTCGTCGAGTTGGACGATTACCTGAAGGAAGGGCTCGAGGTCCATTTTGCAAATGAGTACCGGGACGTCTATGAAGTTGCTTTCGGCGAGAAGAACTTGCCGGCGATAAGGCCGAAGAAGGAGTTAGTGAAGAGGTAAGAAAAAGGAGCCCCGCCGGAAGGAATTCTAGCGGGGCTCTTTCATAGGCAGGTGAGCAGAAAAGGAAAAGCCCCGCGCTGGAATACCCAGGCGGGGCTTTCTATTAAATTCCCTGCGGCGACCTACTCTCCCACACCGTTACCAGTGCAGTACCATCGGCCCTGAGAGGCTTAACTTCCGTGTTCGGGATGGGAACGGGTGTGGCCCTCTCGG
>NZ_JAKLOY010000006.1 GCF_023652955.1 Geomonas sp. Red32
CTTCATCCTTGAACTGCGGAGAGTAACGGTTGCGAGTCTTCTTTTGTGCTTCTGCTTTCTTCACGGATCACCTCTGTCGCGAACTTTACTCGCTTAACAAGGCGTCCGTCAATGGCGGGCAAGATCAATTTTTACCTGCGCCGGCCGTCCTGATGAAGCTCTGTGTATTTTTGTGAGGCGGGATGCCCGGACCGGCTGCCCGGTAAGTTTCGGTGAAGGGTTTTTACCCTCTTTTACAATTCTTAACAGTAACGGCGGCGGAGTTACCGTTTATACTGCGGATGAAAAAGGGCGGGATATACTGACCATGCTAAAGAGATTGCTGCTCATCGATGACGACGCCGGACTATGCGAGCTTCTCGCGAGTTACCTGCTTCCCGAAGGCATGGAGGTTCAAGCGGTCCACGACGGTGGCGAGGGGGCCGCGCTCGCCCTGGCTGGGAGTTTCGACATCGTGGTGCTCGATGTGATGCTCCCGACCCTGGGCGGTTTCGAGGTGCTGCGCAGGATCCGGCAGAGTTCGCGGGTCCCGGTGCTCATGCTGACCGCCTGCGGTGACGAGGTCGACCGCATCGTTGGCCTGGAGATGGGGGCCGACGACTACCTCGCCAAGCCGTTCAATCCGCGCGAGCTATTGGCCAGGCTGCGCGCCATCCAGCGGCGCTCGGCGGAACTCCAGCCGGTTGCCGAGGAGAAGCCGTCCTTTCTCGAGGTGGACGACGTGGCGATGAATCTGGGGACGAGGACGGTGCAGCGGGGCGGGGGTCCGCTGGAAGTCACCTCACTGGAGTTCTCGGTTCTCGAGGTGCTGTTACGGCTGGCCGGAACGGTGGTGACCCGCGAGGAGCTGACGCGGCAGGCATTGGGGCGGGACTTCAGGAGTTACGATCGTAGCATCGATGTTCATATCAGCAGCCTGCGCCGCAAGATGGGCCCGGCTGTGAACGGGGGCGAACGGATCAAGTCGGTACGGGGGGTTGGATACCTGTACAGCCATTCCGCGCCCGGGTATGGCCGCTGAACGGAGGTAGAAGGTGCGAAGTCTGTTCGTAAAATTGTTTCTCTGGTTCCTGCTGACCATCATCGTTTCCGGGGTGGTCTTTTTCTTCTTCGCCTTTAACCTCAGGATTGCGCCGATGCGGGAACAGCACATGCGTCACGTCCGCGAGGAACGCAACCGGACCGTGGCCCAGGCGCTGGTATTGGCCGGACGCGCTGGCGCCGCTCTCGAGGAAAAGGGTGGGAAGGCTGCGCTCTCCGTTTGGCAGCCGCAAGGGGCGGGGACCCTGAAGGTCTATCTCTTCACCAGCAGTGCCGTCCCTCTATCGGACGGAGCGCCGACCCAGGTATGGGATGCCGTTCGTCATTTCTCCGAGACGGGTCAGCAGGAACCGGGTGCGCCGGGCGGCCGGGATGTCATTGTCGAGAGGGTAACCGCTCCCTCCGGGACCCCCTACCTGGCGGCCACCCGGGCCATCCCGCTGCCGGGCTCTCCGGAGCCGCGCCGTTTTCCCTTCCCTCCCGATTTCTGGCTGCAGATGGCGATCACCCTGGTGGTGAGCGCGCTGGTCTGTTTCGGGCTCTCCTGGCATATTACCGCTCCGGTCCGCAAGCTCCGGTTCGCCGTGCAGGGATTCGCCCTGGGCGACCTCGGAACGAGGGTGGCCGTCACCGGTTCTAAGACCGGCGATGAACTGACCGACCTCGGCCGGGATTTTAACCTGATGGCGATCCGCATCGAGAAACTGGTCAACGCCCATAAGAACCTGGTGAGGGATGTCTCCCACGAGCTCCGTTCGCCGTTGGCGCGCCTCAACGTTGCCCTGGGGATCGCGCGCAACCAGACCTGCCCGGGTCAGGAGGCCGCCCTCGACCGTATCGAACAGGAAAGCGAGCGGCTCAACGTCCTGGTGGGCGAACTGCTCACCCTGAGCCAATTGGACGGCGGGGTCACCGGGGAGAAGAGCGTCTTCGATCTCACCCTGTTGGCCGAGGAAGTCGCCAGCGATGCCCATTTCGAGGCATCCGGCTGCAACCGCCGGGTGGATATGGTTTCACCCGCTCCGTCCCTGCCGGTTGAGGGGAACCGGGAGCTGCTGCGCAGGGCTCTCGAAAACGTATTCCGAAATGCCATCCGCTACACCCCGGAGGGGAGCCCGGTTGAACTGCGGATCGCCGCAAGTGCTGGGCGGGCGGTGGTCACCGTGCGGGACTTCGGGCCAGGCGTCCCCGAGGACCAGCTCTCCGACATCTTCCGTCCATTCCACCGGGTCGCGGATGCGCGGGACCGGAAAAGCGGCGGCACCGGCATCGGCCTGGCCATCTCCGAAAGAGCCGTCACCCTCCATGGCGGAACCATCGGTGCCACCAACGCCCCCGGCGGCGGTCTGCAAGTCGACATCAAACTCCCCCTGACCGATAAACCGCTATCCTAGGGACGCAGCCCTCCTTTGTCGACGCCGTTCCCCCCTTTGGAAAAGGGGGGACAGGGGGGATTTTAGCCCAAGCCGGCCCTGCCGCCGTACCTGCCTCGCTAAACCCAGCCCAAGCCCGGTCCTGCAGGAGAGCGAGAAAGGGGGAAAAAGGGGAGAACAGAGGGGGCGAAAAGGGGGAGTGGAAGTCGAAAGCGAAGGAAGGCGAAAGAAGGCGAAAGAAGGCGAAAGAAGGGAAAGAAGGGAAAGAAGGGAAAGAAGGGAAAGAAGGGAAAGAAGGGAAAGGAAGGGAAAGGAAGGGAAAGGAAGGGAAAGGAAGGGAAAGGAAGGGAAAGGAAGGGAAAGGAAGGGAAAGGAAGGGAAAGGAAGGGAAAGGAAGGCGGTCATCGTCCCGACGCCGCGAGCGCGTAGATGTACCCAACGCCGCGCACGGCCTTGATCCTTTCGCTTCCGTCGGCGAAGTTGCCGAGCTTACGCCTGATGTTGCTGATGTGGACGTCGATGGTCCGGTCCTGGTAGTTGAGGGTGCGGCCGAGCGCCTGGAGAGACAGATCGTCGCGGCTGATCACTTTCCCCGCCTGGCGGAGGAGGGTTTCCAGCACGCCGAACTCCACCGAGGTGAGCTCCACGAGATGCTCTCCGCAACGGGTGGTGCGCGCTCCCATGTCGAGAGTGACATCGCCAACGGCAAGGGTTTCGGGGTGAGGAGCGTCGGGCTGGGTGGATGAGGGGACCCGCCGCTGGATGGCGCGCAGGCGGGCAATCAATTCACGGGGGTTGAACGGTTTAGGGAGGTAGTCGTCCGCGCCCAGCTCCAGGCCGACGATCCGGTCGACGTCGTCGCCGCGAGCGGTCAGCATGATGACCGGAACCGACGACCCGCTCCTGATCGAGCGGAGGACCTCCAGCCCGTTCATTCCGGGCAGCATCACGTCGAGGATGACCATGTCGTACCGCTGGGAGAGGGCCTGCTGAACCCCGTCGCGCCCGTCATGGACCGACTCGACCACCAGCCCCTCGGCGCCCAGGTATTCCTCCAGAAGGGCGCAGAGCTCAACATCGTCATCGATTATCAGAATGGTACTGGAATTCACCGCCTCTCCTTTCGCCCGCCACTATACCTCAAAGCATCCACCCTCTGGGTAAAGATTTGTAAATAGGGGCTCTCTTGCCGTTTATACGGGTGAGCCGGCCGCCACCACCCTGCTTCTACTGGCAAAAATCTTCCTTTTGAGGTAACAAAGGGCTGACAATGGCTGCCGGTTGAAGCATACTGACGCGGCAGGTTTGGCTTAATGGTAAGGAGCAGCAATGCCGGAAATGTTCAATGTGCTTCCCCCCGCGGATGCTCTTAAAGTCCTTCTTGACCGTCTCGCCATCACCATCCGATCCGAGAATGTCCTCACCGCCGAAGCACTCGGCCGCGTCCTGGCTGAAGATCTGACCGCGCCGCACTCGCTTCCCGCCTTCCCCCGCAGCACCATGGACGGCTATGCCGTGCTCGCCGAATCCACCTACGGCGCGACCGAAACGCTTCCCGCCTGCCTCACCATCACCGGCGAGGCCCCCATGGGGCGTCAATGCACGCTTGCGGTCTCGGCCGCCGAGGCGGTGCTCGTCCATACCGGGGGGATGATTCCGCAGGGGGCCGACGCCGTCGTCATGGTGGAGAGGACCCAGAAGGTCGACGCCACCACCCTGGAGGTCCTCCGTCCGGTTGCCCCGGGGGAGAACGTCGTCGGGGTGGGGGAGGACGTCATGGAGGGAAGCCCGCTCTTCCCGGCGGGGCACCTGCTCAGGCCGCAGGATATCGGCGGGCTCATGGCTCTTGGGTTGACCACGGTGAAGGTGGCCGCGAGGCCGCGGGTGGCCATCGTCTCGACCGGCGACGAGGTCGTCCCGCCGGAGAGCGTCCCCGGCCCCGGCCAGATACGCGACATCAACAGTTACACGGTGGCTTCCCTCGTGAGCCGTGCGGGCGGCACCCCCATCCTGTGCGGGATCGTCGGGGACGATTACGGCCAGCTCCTCGATGCTCTCACTGCTGCTCTTAAAGAAGCCGACATGGTGGTGGTATCCGCAGGCTCCTCGGTTTCCGCCCGGGACCTGACCGCCAAGGTGGTAGGCCAGCTCGGCGAACCTGGCGTCGTGGTGCATGGCGTTGCGGTAAAGCCCGGAAAGCCGACCATCCTCGCCGTATGCGGCGGGAAACCGGTAGTGGGGCTTCCCGGGAACCCGGTTAGTGCCATGGTCGTGGCGAGCCTGTTTGTCACGCCGGTAGTGGAGCGGTTGCAGGGAATGAAGCAAACGCTACGCCGGACGGTGACCGCGAAGCTCACCCGTAACGTCGCCTCCGCGCCCGGCCGCGAGGACTTCGTGCAGGCGAGGCTCGTGGAACGGGATGGCGAGCGGTGGGCGGAGCCGGTCTTCGGAAAGTCGAACCTGATCTATACCCTGGTCCGGGCGGACGGAACCGTGAAGGTGCCGCTCAATGCGAGCGGGCTTTACCAGGGGGACCAGGTCGAGGTGGAATTATACTGACGGCACTGATGCCGGTTGGAGTATGCGATGAGCAAGAGGAAAAATTTCTATCTTGAGAACATACCGCTCGATGAGGCGTGGGCACGCTTCATCGCTGCCATGGAAGCGGCCGGTTGCTGGAAGGCACTCGATGGCGAGGAGGTGCCGATCGACCAGGCCCTCGGCCGGGTGACGGCGAAACCGGTCTGGGCGGCACTTTCCTCTCCCGGGTACCATGCAAGCGCCATGGACGGTTACGCGGTCAGGTCGTCCGATACCATCGGCGCCACCGAGACGGCCCCGCTGCGGCTTGCGGTAGGCGAAGAGGCCCAGTACGTGGACACCGGGGATCCAATCCCCGCCTGGGCCGATGCCGTCATCATGATAGAGAATGTCCAGCCGATGGAGGAGGACGGCGGCGCATCCATAGAGATCCAGGCTAGCGTCGCCCCCTGGACCGCCATCCGGCCGATGGGCGAGGACATGGTGGCGACCGAGCTGGTGCTTCCCGCCAACCACCTCCTGAAGCCGGTCGATCTCGGCGCGCTGGCCGGATGCGGGCATCCCACCGTCAGCGTCCGCAGACGCCCGCGGGTGGCGGTGATCCCGACCGGGACCGAGCTGGTGACGGTCGAGAGTGCGGCCCGGGCCGGCATCAAGCCGGGAGACATCATCGAGTACAACTCGCTGGTGCTTTCCGCCAAGGTCCGCGAGTGGGGAGGGGAGGCCACCCGCTATCCCGTCACCGTCGACGATTTCGAGCTCATCAAGGAAACCGTGCGCGAGGCGGCGGCGGGGCACGACCTCGTGGTGATCAACGCCGGTTCCTCGGCGGGGAGCGAGGATTTCACCTCCAGCGTGGTCGAGAGACTCGGTACCCTGTTGGTGCATGGGGTCGCCGTCCGTCCGGGGCATCCGGTCATTCTCGGAATGCTCGAGGGAGGCACCCCCGTGGTCGGTACCCCCGGCTACCCGGTCTCCTGCGCGCTTACCGCTGACACCTTCATCGAGCCGCTCCTCGCCCGTCTCCTCGGGCAAACCCCGGCCCGCAAGCCCAAGGTCGAAGCGGTCATCACCCGGAAGCTCCTCTCTCCCATCGGCGAGGACGAGACGGTTCGCGTGACGGTCGGGCGGGTAGGCGAGCGGATGGTCGCCGCTCCCCTTTCCCGCGGCGCGGCCGCCATCACCTCGCTGGTCCGCGCGGACGGCATCGTCCGCATCCCGCGCTTTTCCGAAGGGGTCGATGCCGGCGACACCGTCGACGTGGAGCTGTTCCGCGATCCCTCCGACCTGGAACGGACCCTCGTCCATATCGGAAGCCACGACCTCTGCCTCGATCTCTTGGCCCAGTTCCTCGCCGACCGGGGACGCCGCTTCACCAGCGCCAACGCCGGGAGCCTCGGGGGATTGCTGGCGCTGCGCCGCGGCGATGCGCACCTGGCCGGCTCCCACCTGCTCGATCCCGCCACCGGGGAGTACAACGCCGCCTACGTGAAGCAGCACCTGGGAGCCCTCCCGGTGGTGCTGGTAACCTTCATGCACCGCGAGCAGGGGCTGATGGTGGCCCCCGGCAATCCCAAGGGGATCTCCTGTCTCTCCGATCTCACCCGCGACGACATCCGGATGGTCAACAGGCAGCGGGGGGCGGGGACCCGCGTCCTCCTCGACTACCGCCTGGAAAAACTCGGCATCGAGACCGGCCGGATCAAGGGATACCGGCGGGAGGAATTCACCCACATGGCGGTGGCCGTTGCCGTCCAGTCCGGGATCGCCGACTGCGGATTGGGTATCGCGGCGGCCGCGCGTGCCTTGGGGCTCGATTTCGTTCCCCTGGAGAAAGAGCGTTACGACCTGGTCATCCCGCTCAAGCACTACGAGAGCGATCTCCTCCGGCCCCTGCTCGATCTCCTGCATGATCAGAGCTTGCGCGATGCTATCGGAGCCCTCGACGGTTACGACACCGCGCAGATGGGGGAAATCGTGGCCGAACTGCGGTGACCCCGGCCATCTCTTGTTTCATGCGGCCATCGGTGCTACTATTCCCCCTTCCCAAAAATCCCATCTCGCGGTGGGAGGGCAACGCCCCCCCATCCTCACCTTGTCCCTCTCCTTGAAGGAGAGGGTACCTGCCGCGGGATATCCCACTGCATTGCGAGAGTTGTGATGACCAACGAATTGAAGACCCTGTTTCCCACCGTAGAAGAGATCCCCGCCCCGTACCGCTTTGAAGCTCCCCTTCGCCAGGATTACTTTCTGATCGACGGCGAGCTCCGCCATTGGCCGGGCCCCATGCAGCCGATCAATTCCCCCGTGCAGGTGCGGGAAGGGGAGGGGGAGGCGACGCCGCACCTCGTGGGTGAGGCTCCCTTGCTCGACCAGGCGGCCGCCCTCGAAGCGCTCTCCGCCGCCGTCCGCGCCTATAACAACGGGCGCGGCAAATGGCCGACCATGACGGTGGGGGAGCGGATTCAAGCCGTGCAATGTTTTTACGGGGAGGTGGCCAAGGCCAAGGACGAGGTGGTCAGGCTCTTGATGTGGGAGATCGGCAAGTCGGTGAAGGAGGCGACGGCCGAATTCGACCGCGCGCTGGCGTACGTCCGCGACACGCTGGAGGCCCTGAAGGACCTCGATCGGCAGTCGTCCCGGTTCGTCATCCAGCAGGGGATCATCGGCCAGATCCGGCGTGCCCCCCTTGGCGTGGTCCTCTGCATGGGCCCCTACAACTTCCCCCTCTATGAGACCTTCACCACCATGATCCCGGCGCTGGTGATGGGGAACACCATCCTGCTTAAACCGCCCCGCTTCGGGATCCTGGTATTCCAGCCGCTATTGAAGGCCTTCAAGGAGTGCTTCCCCCCGGGAGTGGTGAACACGGTCTATGGGGACGGGGATACCGTGGTCCCGCCGCTGATGGCCTCGGGGAAGGTCGATGTGCTCGGCTTTATCGGCACCCACAAGGTGGCCGATGCCCTGCGTGCCATTCACCCGCGCCCCCACAGGCTCCGTTGCGTGCTGGGGCTGGACGCCAAGAATCCTGCCATCATCCTGCCCGATGCCGACCTGGAACTGACGGTTGATGAATGCATAAGGGGAAGCCTGACCTTCAACGGGCAGCGCTGCACGGCGCTCAAGACGATCTTCGCGCCCCGCTCGCTGGCGGACAAGCTGGTGGCCGGCATGTCCGAAGGAATCGCCAAGCTCGCCTGCGGGATGCCGTGGGAGGAGGGGGTGACGGTGACCCCGTTGCCGGAGCCGGAAAAGCCCGCCTATCTCAAGGGGCTGATCGACGATGCCCAGGCCAAGGGGGCGCGGGTCGCCAACCCGGGTGGAGGAGCCGCCGCCGGTTCGCTCGTCTACCCCGCGCTCCTCTTCCCGGTGACCTCTGCGATGAGGGTCTACCACGAGGAGCAGTTCGGACCGGTGGTGCCGGTGGTGCCGTACGACGATCTCAGCGAGGTGATCGACTACGTCGTCTCATCCCCCTACGGTCAGCAGGCCAGCATCTTCGGCCAGGACCGTAACCTCATAGCCCGGCTGGTCGATGCGCTGGTGAACCAGGTTTGCCGCATCAACATCAACAGCCAATGTCAGCGCAGCCCCGACAGTTTCCCCTTTAACGGCCGGAAGAACTCCGCCGAGGGGACCCAGTCCGTCGCCGACGCCCTGCGTGTCTTCTCCATCCGGATCGTGGTCGCCGCGCGCGAAACCGAGCTCAACCGGGACATCATCAACGACATAGTCCGTGAGCGCAAATCCCACTTCCTGACCACCGACTTCATCCTCTAAACAGGGAAAAGGACATTAGAACGCGGATGACGCGGATTTAGCGGATCAACGCGGATACTTCCAAGTCAAGTACTACAAGATCCGGGGGGAACCCCATTGAATCTAGGGGGAATACCTTTGAATCTGGGGGTAACCCCTTTAAAGTTTATCCGCGCGAATCCGCGCCGGCCGCGTCATACGCGTTCAATTTTTGTGAGATTACCTCTGCGTTTTCTCCTTTTTCTCGGTTACCGTGAAGTCATCTCCCTCCGCGGGTCCGCGAAATGGGGTCCCCTGTTCCCACCGCTCATGAGTCGGTGACATGATGTCCATGTCGGGCCCCTCCGCGGGCGCCCGTCCCGGTGTCATATCGGTCCCGGTCATTCTGCCGAAACCTTCCCTGTCTTTTTCTATTTGCTTTCTCATATCCAAACCCCTTCTCTGTCTCAGAGGCGCAGGTCTCCTGAGTCGATTGGCTGGCAGCTCTACACCAGCCTTTCTTATATTACTCCTTTTCCTCTAACCAATGCGTGAGTCGACACTCAGTCAACGGTCATGAACATCGCGCAGGAATCACCGGGGCATGCATTGATAAACGCCACCCGACAGGTACTATCGCCCCACCCCGGAGAGGGGAGGTATTCTCTGTAGATCTGTGGCTGGTACTCTGGGAGGTTGATGGGGTGCGCGTAAGGTAGGGGCTTTAAGGTAGCGACGGGAGAATTTAGGAGCGGCGAAGTTATGGCCGGGAGTTCGCTAAGCCCCGCTATGGTCTGGCTTCACGCTCCGGCCAGGCCTGGTAACGCGGTTCAAAAGAAAATATCCGGTTGTCCCCGCCACCAGTGACGAGAGCAAAATACTGAGCTTGGACGCCTCGATCACTTCCGGCGTGCCGAAAGCGAGCAGGGTTATGAAGATCGACATGGTGAACCCTATGCCGCCCAGGAACGCCACGCTGAAGATATGTTTCCATCCGACGCCGGTTGGCAGTTTCGCCAGCCCCGATTTGACGGTGAGGTAGCTGAAAAGACCGATTCCGAGGGGTTTGCCCGCCATCAAGCCGGCGAAAATGCCGAGACTGTTCGCCGTTACCAGCCCCTGCGCCCAATTTCCGGTCAGGGTGATGCCGGTATTGGACAGTGCGAACAGCGGCATGATGATGAAGGCAACCGGTTTATGTAAAAAGTGCTGGAGCCGGTAGGAGGGGGAGCAGGAATCACCATCCCGGAAGGGGATGGCAAAGGCCAGTAGGACCCCGGCAATGGTGGCGTGGACCCCGGACTTCAGCATGAAGTACCACATGACCGTACCGAGGGCGAGATAAATGGAGAGCCAATGTACCTTGCAGCGCTTCAATACCAGGAGTAGTGCAAAAATTGCCAAGGCGGCGGCGAGGTACGGCGGCGAAAAACCCGCAACGTAAAAAACGGCGATGACGACAATGGCGCCCAGATCGTCGATTATCGCCAGTGCGGCAAGAAAGATTTTCAGCGAGGTGGGGACCCTTTTCCCCAACAGCGATATTGCTCCCAGCGCAAAAGCGATGTCGGTAGCCATGGGGATACCGGCGCCTTGGGCGGTTGCCGTACCTCGGTTAAGGAGAAAGTGGAACAGCGCCGGCGTCACCATGCCGCCGATTGCCGCGGCAACCGGGAGCATGGCGTTTTGCGGTGTGGATAGTTCGCCCACATACAGTTCCCGCTTGATTTCCAGTCCGATCAGCAGGAAAAATATCGCCATCAAACCGTCATTGATCCAGTGCGAAAGGTCGTGATTCAGCAACGGCATATGCCAAAAGTCGTGGTAATCCGAACCCAAAGGTGAATTGGCAATAATAATGGAAGTCGCGGTACAGACGAGGAGGAGGATTCCCGATGCTCGCTCATTCTCGAAAAATTCGCCAAAAAGGGTAACGAGGTTGCGGATCTTCTTTTTAACGTGCCTGACAGCCACAGGTGTGGACCTCCACGCTTTATGAGCGCTGGTTTTGGAAGGTGAACCGTAAGTGATTACGGAGAGACTGTCAAGTTCGGTAGAGTGGCAGGGACAAGGTGACCAGGGGTAATCACCAGGGATGAGCAATTACCAAGGGATTAGAGGACATCGACAACGAGGCGCTTTCCCAAGGCAGCAAGTGCAGTCTCGATCTGCTTTTCGGACAGGCAGGCATCAGCGCAGAGCGTGCAGGCAGGCAAAATGCCCCCGCCGGGCCGGAAACGCTCCGAATTGCCGTTGACGACTCTTATTAAAAGATGATAGAGAAACCGGTCATGAAACGATTCGGGACCCACTTCATCGTCGACGGCTGGCTGGCCCCCGCGGATCTCCTCAACGACGCGGAGGCAATCCGTGCCGCCCTTTTGGAGGCGGTCGAGGCCGCCGGGGCCACCCTGATCGAGCTCTGCGTTCACCGCTTCAGCCCGGTCGGCGTTACCGCCACCGCTACCCTCGCCGAGTCCCACATAGCGCTCCACACCTGGCCCGAGGAGGGGTACTTCGCCGCCGACTTCTTTTTTTGCGGAAGCGGCAACCCCAAAGATGCCCTCCTCCACCTTACCTCGGCTCTCGGGGCGGAAAAGTACGCCATCCGGGAAGTGGAGCGGGGGAGGGGGCTCCTTCCCCCCGGTCAAGGATCCCCGCATGAACAGTGACCAGCTCGAACAACTGGCGGTGGGAGACAGCTTCATCCTCTCCGGTGTGCAATGGGCCGTCCGGGAATTGAACCTTTTCCAGGATCCCTCCGGCTACCGGACCGTGGAGTGGCGGGTGCAATCCTCGCGCGCCGGTGAGTACTACCTGATGGTCGAGCACGACCCCGCCCACCCGGCAGGCCCGATCTGGTATCTCAGCGAAAGGCTCCCTTCCCCCAAGCTGATCCGTCCCGACACCGGCGGGAACGTTTTCGGCAAGCTCCAGGAAACCTTCTCCTCCCACGCGGCTCCCCCTCCCGCCCTGGCCGTCAACGGCACGACCTTCCTCTTCGAAAGCAGTTCGAGCGGGACCTTTACCTCGGACGGCGAGACCCAGCACCGCTCCACCTGGGAGTACTGGGACCAGACCCACTCCCGGAACCTCGCCCTCGAGTTCTGGGACGACGGGAATCTGCTGGTGTATCAGGCCAGGACCATCCGGCCGGAGTCGGTGATCACCCTGCAGAAGGGGGGAGCGAAGGAGGTCCCCGACCGCTTCTTCGGGCAGAGCAAACCGGGCACCGCCGAGTGGATCTGTGCGCTGGCCTTGACCATCATCGGGTTGATGATGTTCTTTGCGGGGATCTCCAGGCCATGAGAAAACCGTCCCTCTTTGTTGAGCAGAATACCGACCGCATTGCCTTCTACCTCGACGGCGACCTCCAGTTCGACAGTTCCGACGAAGCCGTCTACCACGAATACCTCGTCGTCCCCGCTCTCGATCTTGCCCGCCGCCGTCACCCGGCCGAGCGTCTGCGGGTGCTCATCTGCGGGGGCGGGGACGGCCTGGCCGCCCGCGATGTCCTCCGCTTCCCCGAGGTCGGGGGAATCGACCTGGTCGATTACAACCCGGAGGTGGTTCACCTCGGCCGCACCCGTTTCGCCCCCTTCAACAAGGACTCCTTCTCCTCTCCACGACTCTCCGTCCACGAGGAGGACGCTCTCTCCTTCGTGGAAAGGCTCGCCGAGGGCTCCTACCACCTGGTCGTTTGCGATTTCACCCATCCCCGCTGCGAGGAAGACGCCGCCGTCTACAGCGTCGAATGGTTCGAGGCGCTCCGGCGGATCCTGGTGCCGGGAGGAATCGTCGCCACCAACGCGACCTCGCCCGAAAACTCCCCCGAGGCGTTCTGGTGCATCCACCAGTCCATCCTGGCGGCGGGGCTCGGTTCCTTTCCCCTGCACCGGGACATCCCCTCCTTCACCCTGGCGGGATACGGGCGCTGGGGCTTCTTCCTTGCCTCGCCCGAACCGCTTACCGCGCTGGAGGCGAAGGGGATCGTCCCGGCCGTTCCCACCGTCAGCTTCCGCACCCATGACTTCCTGGCCGCCTGCTGTTTCCCCCGAAGCCATGCCGAGGTCCGTTACAGCGTGACCTGTCATACCCGCAGCGTCCCCAGCCTTTGCCACTACCTCTGGAACTCCGAGCGCGACGACGCCTTGCGCGGCTGTTTCTCGGCTCCTCCCCGCGACACGGTCGAGTTCTACACCGCCCCCGACCGGTGGAATTCCCTTCGTCCCGAACATTCCCTGGGGTCGCTTGCGCACCTCGCCCGGACCTGGCTGGAGCTCTCCAAAGGGGAGGGCGGGGGCGAGGCGGCGCCGAACCTCTTCCCGGTCCGCCACCCCTACCACACCACCGAGATGACCAACTCCTGGGTGGCCTCCCTCCCCGACGCCGTCAGAGGGGTCGATCTGGCCGAGCTGGTGCGGCAGATGCTGAAGAGGGCCAAGTCGCTCCCCGCCGGCATCGTAGACGACCTGCGTGTACTGGCGGCCTCCCTGCAGTGCGGAACCCTCCCGAAGGAGCTTCCGCCCCGGCTGCAGAACATCCTCTGGCTGGTCGTCGCCACCCTGCTCACCTTGAACCTTTCCCATCCCGACGCCGTCTTTGCCAAAGGGGGAGGCGGGGGAGGCTCATCGGACGGCGACGACCTGACCTTCTGGGGGACCATGGCTTCCGGAGGCGGGATCGCGTGGCTGATCAATCTCTACAACAGGTCCAAATGATGGACGGGACGAAGGTATCTCCTACCCCGCTGGCCGAAGGGTGCTACTCCGTGTCCCTTCTTTCTCCCGGGGAGATCGACGGCTGGGATGAGCTTGCCGAGGCGATACCCGACTCCTGCTTCATGCAGTCCGCCTCCTGGGCGCGCTTCAAGGAGCGGGAAGGGTACCGCGTCTTCTTCGCAGGGGTGCGCAAGGAGGGCGAGCCGGTCGGAGGCATCGTCTTATACTGCTACCCTGGCGGCCGGGGCCCATCGCTATTGGCCGCTCCGGGCGGGCCACTTCTTCCCCCCGGGGAGTATGCCGCCGGCTTGCGGCTTTTGACCCGTTTCTGCGGGGATCTGGCGGGGCAACTCGGGGTGGCATCGCTGCGGATCGAACCGGCGGTTCCGGTCACCGCGCGGCACCGGATGCCGCTTCCCCGGCTGCTGGACGAACTGGGCTTTGTCCGGTCGCCTGCCGACATCCTCCCTTCCGAAAGCTGGGTGGTCGACCTCGACCGGGACGAGGCGGCACTCTCTGCGGGGATGAAGCCCAAGGGGCGCTACAATGTGCGGGTGGCGCGCCGCCACGGCGTACAGGTCCGCTTCTCCACCGAAGACCGGGACATCCCGCTCTTTTACCGGATCTTCGAGGAGACCGCGCGCCGCAAGCGGTTCTTCGGCGAGCCGTACGCCCACTTCATCAACCTCTGCCAGACCCTCTTCGCCGCCGGGCGGGCCGAGCTCGTCTTCGCCACCCTCGATGGCGAGACGCTGGCCGCCATCCTGGTGGTCTACTGGGGGGGGAGGGCGACCTACCTGTACGGCGGACGCTCCTTCGAAAAGCGGGAGGCGATGGCTCCCTACCTGCTGCACTGGGAGGCGATGCTGAATGCCAAGGCGCGCGGCTGCAGACTCTACGATTTCTACGGCTATTCCGGCGATCCGCGCCACTCGTACTTTCCCTTCTCCCGCTTCAAGAGGCAGTTCGGCGGCCGTCCGGTGGCCTATCACGGCGCCCATGATCGCTACTATTACGGCATTCTCGCCGACACCATGGTGAATCTCCTTCGCGACCTTTCAGGAGAACTGGCATGACTGAATTCTTCGGCACCCCCATCGGCAGGTACGGGCTGGTCCTGATCCAGGTGGTATCCGGGCTCCTATTCTTCTGGCTTGCCCAGCGCCTCTATCAGCTGCTGTTCCGCCGCATCCACCTGAACGAGGAGCTCTTCGTCCGTGACAACGTCGCCGCCGCGGTGGCCCTGTCCGGCTTTTTCCTCGGCGTGCTGCTGGCCCTTTCCGGCGCCGCCACCGCGAGCGCCCTGACCGGGCTGGACGCGCTGGAGGACTTCTTCTATCACGCCGCCGCCGTCATCGTCTTCATGCTGCTCGGGGCCTTCGCCGGCGACCGGCTGATCCTCAAACGGTGCGACTGCTTTCGCGAGATCTGCGATCACCGCAACCTCGGAGCGGGATTCGTCGAAGGGGGAACGCACGTCGCCAACGGCCTCTTGCTGAGCTCGGCCCTGGCGGGAGATTCCGGTAGCTGGGCGGCGGGGGTGGTCTGCTGGATGGCGGGGATGGTGGTACTGTGGGGGGCGGCGCTGGTGTACCCGGTGGTGGCCCGTTTCGACGTCAACGGAGAGATCCGCAACCGGAACAACGTGGCGGCCGGGATCGCCCTGGCCGGATTCCTGGTCGGGGTCGGAAACATCCTGCGCATTTCGCTGGAGGGGGAGTTTACCCGGTGGCAGGAGATGCTGCCGCAGTACGCCTTGACGCTGGCGGTCTCCCTGCTGCTGATGGGTCTCGTGAGGTGGCTTGCCGACCTGATCCTGGTCCCGGGGGTGACCTTGTCGGGGGAGATCGCCGGGCAGGCGGTACCCAACGCCGGCGCCGGGTTAATCGAGGCCTTCTGCTACATCGCCGCTTCCTTTCTCATCGGGTTCGCCTTTGTGGGGTGATTCCGCGCCCCGGGCTTCTCGCTTGGCGGCACCGCCGGCGGCATGAACAGCTCGGGTGGAATCTTGCGGTTGATGGCGATGTCGTCGAGAACGATCCCCGCCAGCCGGAGACCACCGGCTGAGGTGGTCAGCCTGAAGGGGAACTGCACTCCGGCGACCGGGCGATAGTCGCCGTATTCGGTGGAGAGTTTGCCGGTTCCTCCCATGCCCACCCCGAAAATGGCATCGATACGAACGATGAGGCTGGTTTTCGCGTCGACGAGGACTCCCATGGTGGGAGCATCTTTCGGCTCGACCAGCAGGAGCTGGGTTTCCTTCCCCTGGTAAAGCTGTTTGCCGCCGTACCTTGCGTGGTAGCTTCCGTTGATGAGCGCCATGGGGAGATTCAAATAGCTGTACTGGTACAGCATGGACTGCAGTTCCAGGTCGGTTACCGGGACGAACCCTTTCCCGGTGGCTTGCCAGCCGCGCCCCTTGTTGAGAATCCTCACCTCACCCTTCTGTTCCGGCATGACCTCGATCCGCAGCTTCCCCGGGTGCTCGAAGTAGCGGGCGTACTCTCCGCTCTTGCCGGTCACGAAATCGGTGATCCTTCCCTTGGCGGTCACCGAGACGACCTTCCTGATCGCATCGGTACCTCCGTAGGCCTTGATCATGGAGGCGACGATCCCGGCGGCGTGTTCGTTGTCCGCTCCTTTCCCCCGTTCCTCACCGCGTGCGGTGCCCCACACCACGAGCAACACCAGCGCCAAAATCGAAGCGGTCCTCGCCGCGAAGCCACGGTATCTCATCTAGTCTCCTCTCCTTGCTCGTCTCATCTGTTTTCTCGACCGGCTGCATGGAAAGCCGGTGATCCGTCAGCGGTCTCAGGCTGCCGCCCCCAACCTACGGCTCAGCGGGCGAACAGCGCTCACGCGACCACAGCCTGCAGGAAGATGACGTCCGCCGCCGCTTTGACGAATTTTTGCCGTCCGTGTCCGGGGAGAGGAACTTCTTCGACGTCGAGCAGACCGGCTGCGACGAGGACATCGACATCCTTTTTGACGGTACTCCGGTCACGATGCAGCCGTTGGGCAATTGCGGTAATCGATGCCGGGTCGGCCTTGGCCGCACGGAATACTTCCAACCGTGCCGGTGTCATGACCGCAAACATATCCGCCGGGTCTTCAAAGGTAAGGGTAAACTCGGGCTCGGGAACCTCACCGCGGTCGATCTGCCTGGCGATCTCTCGTACACGATCGAAATATTCTCCGGTGCTTCCGGTCTTAACGGTTACGTTGCGCATTGTATTCCTCCAGGACCTTGGTCCAATCCTGCCTGAATCGCTCCTCGATCTCCTCGAAGCTCGTCGTCTCCACCGGTTCCACGACTCCTTTGAAATGGCGATGATGTCCATGTCTGTTGTCATACCCGACAACCCGGCCATTATCGCCACTGAAAATGAGATGGTTCATGTACGCGAGGTTGTAACGGGTTACGGCGCCGTTCTCCTCCCATACCTCGTATCTGAGAGTGCCGTCCCCTCGCTTGCGGGAGATCATCATTGATTGGTCGATGATCCTTTTCTCAGCCATGGTTTCTTTTACCATAGCTGCCGTCTCCCGACAACCGTGGCGTTAGCGGGGGAGTGAAAGGAAAGCTCTTTGCTACCCTCGAGGCGAAAAAAAGTTGGGGCGGGAGTTTTCGCCGGAAAAAAATCCGGAAACTCGCCGGACCGGCCGCTAAACTTTCGCTGTTGGAAGTTATCGCGAAAAATTTCCCGATAACTGGAAGACGCATCGCGAAAAAAGTCGGCCCGGCAGTTTTCGCCTGAAATCTGGCGCGAGTTGCGAAGCCGAGAGGAGGGGGGAAAGACCGGCTAAAGAAAAGGGCTACGGTGTATTTCGTAACCCTTAGATCCAGCAATGTTTATCTAACCTATCCATCCACTACCGGTTGTCGCGTAGCTGGCAATCAGGCGGCGTTGTTGAGGGCATCCCAACCAATGCAGGCGAGTTGAACCGTTTTAGGGATCGGCTTCGAGCCTGAGCGGTAATGGGCTATCATTCTGCGAGTCATTCCCAGTGCATCCGCTGCTGTAGTCAGAGAGAGCCGGTTCTTCTTCATCCATTCATCGAATCCAGCCGGAGAAAGTAAGCCGGCTTGCTCTCGACAGAGTTGATAAAGTCGTTCAGCCCCCATGTCGAGCCCTTCCGGCCAATCCAGGCCGTGCCCCCACTCTTCGACTGTAACCTGAGAGAACACGCCAGCCGCGGCAAGCGGAGCCAGAGCAGTGTGTCGGCTGATCACATCGGCTAAATCACAGTCGAGCGTTTCGCCAGTGTTCCAGCCGATGACCAGACGCTGGTTATCGGCTACCTGCACTGATTGGATCAAAGGGGCCTTGCTCATCGGTTTAGCCTCCGGTACTCGACCAGCAGTAGTAATTCTTCGGGCTCTGCGGTCACAGGGGCGAGAGACTAGGTGTTGAGTCTCTATTGTGGATTACTTCCAATTCAACATAGTCGCATTTTATGAGAGCGTCATGCCCGTTGATTTCAGGGTGTGATGGGCAATTGACAATCCTCACTCGGTAAAACTCGAGATTGCGCCAACCTAATAGATCATAATCAAAGAACGATATGGGTCTGATGTCTGGTCCTTCTTCTGGATCAATCCAGTCAATCGGGTAGTCCCAGTACCCTGAAGATGGATTGTCTCGATTTATGTAAAGTGGAATTTTTCCTTGGTGCGACGCAAAGATGCGATATCCAGCAAGTGGAGCGTCGTGGCTATCCATCGGGATTGGTGGTACTGATAGTTCCAAGCGAGATGTTATTTGCTCTTCAAAAAGTTGGTGGCAAATTGAATTGAAGGTGTCAACAGTATCGAAGTCTGCTTGACGCATTAAGTATGTGTTCCATAGGTGTCGTGCCACCTCTCGAAATAGATGGATATCGTCTGTTATATTCATATTTGCCTTTATCGCAGCGACGAGCTGGGGGAGCGGGAGAGGGGAACCTCCCGCTGTGGATGAGGACGGGTGGCTTGCCTAAAGGGTGATCCTGAGTTTTTTGGCGAGTTGATGGATGAGGTTGCTGATATTGAAAAACTCAGTCACGCCGACTACTGAACCACATGTGGAGCATTGGATAAAGTAATGCCTGTAGGCCGCGCCTGTAATTTTAGCTTCTGCCATTTCAAATGAAGTACCGTCACATTTAGGGCATCGTGATGTTCGAGCCATTGTTGCGCCTCCCGCACTGCTTTACCCTTTTATAGAAAGGATAAGCTGTTGTTGACTTAAGCATTTTGGCAGTACGCATTCTGGCGTCTGCCGACCATCGTTCTTGGTCAAGCTATGGTAGAAAGTAGGACCCTGCGCTTCCTCGTGTGCTGCTCCAACAAGTTTGAATTTGTTGTCAAACTTGCTTGCAGCTTTTAAAAGATTAGTAAGGTAAATCCCTCCATCAGGTGTATCGTAGGAAACCTGTCCGACAGAACAGGAATACAATTGAGCTTGCTGAGGTACGGCTTGCATGATCCTGCTTTCGTACCGGAATCTTACTGATGACGCGGACTCCATGAAAGCGGCTTGCATCCTTTCTACGGATTCAGCTTTCTGGATGGGTTCCAGGTAGCAGCGGCAGCAATCGAAAATGGTGAGTTGGCGGGGTGCGAGTCCTCTTAGAACGCTCTCCTCAATTGTTTCACCACTCTTATTTAACTCCAGCACCGTCTCTTTTCTGAACTGTCCACCATGTCCGCTGAACAGAACGACAGCGTAGTCCAATCCCTTATTCTTTAATTGTGTTAATCTTGTCACAAGATTGACGCGGGCGACGTCGGTATGGACTTCAATCTCATGTGTATACCAAGCACCGCCAGTGTTACTTGCCAGAAACCCACTAAATCTACGTAAATCTACTTTTACGCCGGGTAACCCACTCGTGTTGCCAATCAATATTGCTTTTCTCTTCACTATTACCTCCCACCATACGAGCGTTAATCAACGTCTAGGATCAATGGACGCTTGCGTTGAATACCTAAAAACTGACGTTTTAGTAACCACCACCATTTGCAGAACCCCTTATGCAGTCCTTCATACTCTTCACATTTGGTAGCTATGTACTGAAGGCCGCCGTAGTAGTACAAATCTGCCTGATTTGCACCTCCTGTACATTCTTGACGCATAGAATTTATGTACTTTCTTATGTCATTATAGTTGAAAACTCTTTGAAGATAGTAACTGAAACCGGAGTATACCATGTCGAAGCTAACTATTCCCTTTGTTTCTAACATACCCACATCTTCCAGTGGCGACAGAAGAAAGTCGTCAATTTCCCATGCAGAGTAATGAGCTTTTGCTGCCAAGGTATCCATGATTTGTTGAGGCAGATGGGCTTTTTTTAGGATGTTCAGATCAACAGTGAAGTATGGCTGCGTCTTTATTAAACCATCGCTTGTAATTTCAGGATCAGGCAAGGTAGCCGCAGGGACGAATTTTAAAGATCCGCAGTCAATAATGCTCATCAAGGTACGGGCCTCTGAGGTAAAGAAGTCCTGGGTGAGCCTATGGATAAAATCTGCAGATGACGTTTGGCTCAGCTTGCTCCATTGCTCCCAAGCAACCCAAACCATGAAAGCAGCAAATAGCGTCGCCAGGACGTTTCCCAACAACCCAGAGTACATGGGGTTCGCGAGGCAGGCCTGCTGATCCTTTAGCAGGTAAAAAACCGCGACAGCAAAAATAGCCGTCACGATAAAAAGCCGGAATTGCTGTTTCATTTATTCGCCTACCTATCCAAGAAAGAAAGTTCGATTATCGTTGGCTTCATTGAGATCTTTCCGGCAGTCACGTTGACTGAGCACTTCCCTCTGCTGAATTAATCGTATCACTAATCAACATGTGCAACCGGTTCAACAGAGCGTTGCATTCGTGATCGATGTTTACAACAAAGGCAGGGCTTAGAATGATGATATCAGGAATTAGGGTTCTCCACCCCCATGAGTGCATTTGCTTAAAGAATTTCTCCTATTTCCGTGTCTTTATAGCATAGATTTTTTCAGGATTAAAGCCTTTGGAGGCATTTTTCGCGATTATCGTCGAAGATGAGGGGGCTTTCGCGAATTTCGGTTTTAGGAGGAAGAAAGGGGGGCAGGCTCTTAATCGGGACCATAGCAGTGCGCGGAAAATTTATTGGGGGGGCGAGTAGACCGATCAAGCAGCGGTAACTTTCAGACGCGCCCGTTGACGTGAAGACGGTTTGGGCTTGACGGGAAAAAAGGGGCCATTTGCAGAAGATCAGTAGGATCAAGCCGCCCTTGGCAAGAGGCAAATCCCCCCTGTCCCCCCTTTGACAAGGGGGGGGGCGTGCTTCCGGCGGCCGTGCCACGGATTATTCACTCCGATGACCTTGACGATCCTGATCAGCTGACCGGCAGAAAAAGAAAAAGGGTTATGGCGTGTGCCATAACCCTTTGATCTTTTGGTGCCGAAGACTGGAATCGAACCAGCACACCCTTGCGAGTACTAGAACCTGAATCTAGCGCGTCTACCAATTCCGCCACTCCGGCTTGCGAGACACCTCTTATAACATTAGAGATGCCCGCTATGCAAGAAAAAGTTGCCGGAGAACTTCTTTTACCGGGTCGAAATGCCAGGGGCCTTGTCCGTTAGCCTTTTCAACCCGGGCATTAGTGATAACCTTCCGATGGGTAACCACAGTCCTACCTGCCTTACTCTAACGGGCGGCGAAGGACCGGACAGGGGCCCTAGATAGCGGCTTGTACAAATGGCACAAATCCCTTGTTTCGTCAGAGGGCTTGGACTAAATTGCTGGGATTATGACTGAAAGACTGAACACCGCAGAAACAACCCCCGAGCAGTGGCTTAAAAAGGAATGCCTGGCCCTTCGTCCTCTCTTGTTACAGGCGGCCGGCTTCGGCGCCGTCGCCGGTTTTCTCATCGTGCTCCAGGCGCGCCTGCTCGCATCGGGGTGCCACCAGGTCATCATGGAAAAGGCCCCGGTCGCCCGGATCGTGCCCCTGGCCGCCTTCGCCGCCCTGACCGTGCTCGTCCGCACCATTTTCACGCTCTTTGCCGAACGCCAAGCCGCGGCGGCCTCCGCTTCCCTCAAGAGCCGGGTGCGCAGCCGTCTCTACCGGCGCCTCCAGGAGCTTGGCCCGGCAGGTACGGTCGGGGAGGAGGCGGCTCCGCTGGTCGAGACGGTGACCACTGCGGTGGACGGGCTCGACGGATACATCTCGCGATTCCTCCCCCAGATGGTGCTGGCCGCGGCGATCCCTCTCTGCATGATGCTCTTCGTCCTCGGCGTCGAATGGCGGGCTGCCCTGGTGCTCCTCTTCTCCGCTCCCTTCATCCCGTTCTTCATGATACTGATCGGCAAGGGATCCGAAGCGATCCACCGGCGCCAATGGGAACAGCTCTCCCGCATGGCCGGATACCTCCTCGACCTCATCCAGGGCCTTCCCGACCTGCGCATGTTCCAGGCGGCCAAGAGAGAGGCGTCGGAGGTGGCGCGTGTCTCGGCCGAGTACCGGCACGCTACCATGGCGGTTTTGCGCATTGCCTTCCTCTCCGCGCTCACCCTCGAATTCTTTTCCACCATGGGAACGGCCATTGTGGCGGTCGTGGTCGGCTTCCGCCTGCTGTCCGGGGCGCTCCCCCTGGTGGACGGACTCTTTGTGCTGTTCATCGCCCCCGAGTTTTACCTGCCGCTGAGAAACCTGGGACTCTCCCACCATGCCCGGATGCAGTCGCTTACCGCGGCGGAGCGAATTTTCCGGCTGTTGTCGCTTCCCGACGTCTCGGGTTACCAGGGGACTTCGGCGCTTCCGCCGGGTCCTCCCTCCATCCGTTTCCAATCGGTTACCTTCCGTTACGGCGGCAATCGCGGCGGCATTACCGAGTTGGACCTCGATATCCCGGGCGGCAGCATCACGGCGCTGGCCGGAGAGAGCGGTGCCGGGAAGACGACGGTTGCCCGTCTCCTGGTCGGCCTTAGCCGTCCGGAATCGGGGCGCATCACCGTGAACGGGGCGGATCTTGCCGATCTTTCCCCCAGGGCCTGGCACGCTTCGATCGCCTGGGTTCCGCAGAAGCCATTCTTTTTCAAGGGGACGGTGCGGGAAAACCTTCTTCTTGGCTGTCCCTCTGCCAGCGAAGAGGAGATCCAAACGGCGCTCGCCGATGCGTCGGCGGACTTCGTCGAGCGGCTCCCCCTTGGATTGGAGACCCCGCTCGGGGGAGGCGGAGCTGGGCTCTCGGGAGGGGAGCAGCGGCGGCTCGCCTTGGCCCGGGCGTTTTTGAGGCAGGCGTCCCTGGTGGTCCTCGACGAGCCGACTGCCGGTCTCGATGCCGCCAACGAAGAGATGGTCGGGAACGCTCTCAGACGGCTGGCCAAGGGGCGGACCGTGCTCGTTATCAGCCATCGCGAGGAAACCCTGCGCCTTGTGCAGCGAGTGGCGGTGATGACCGGCGGCCGGTTGCAGGGCGTTATGACGGCGGCCGATTTCCTCGACCGGGTTTCGCTTACGGAGGCCGTATGAGAGCCATACGGCGCATCCTGTCGCTTGCCCGGCAGCAGTGGTTATGGATGACCGGCGGGATAGCCCTCGGCTTTTCCGCCATCGCCGTCAACTGCATCCTCATGGCCGTCTCCGGGTGGTTTATCGCATCCATGGCCATCGCAGGCGTGGCAAAGTCGGAGTTCGATTACTTCTTTCCGGCGGCTGCCATCCGCATCCTGGCCATTTTCAGGACCGCAGGGCGCTATGCCGAACGCCTGGTGAGTCACGAGGCCACTCTGCGCATGCTGGCCGATCTCCGGGTCTGGCTCTTTAAGCGGCTGGAGCCCCTCGCTCCTGCGGTACTGGAGAAATACGCAGGGGGGGACGTGGCGGGAAGGCTCCGCTCCGATGTCGATTCGCTTGAGAACGTCTACCTCCGCGTGGTCGCTCCCATCGTTACCGGCCTCCTTGCCATCGGTGCCGCCTTACTGTTCGTCTTCTACCTCGATACCGTTGCCGCCTTGAGCCTCGCCTCGGTGCTGTTCATTTCTGCAATGGTGCTTCCCGCCGTTACCGGGCGATTGTCGCGGCAGCCGGGTGAGGAGGCCGCGGAGCTGAGTGGAAAGTTGCGCAACCTCGCGACCGACGGCTTTCAGGGGGCTGAGGAGTTGTTCCTGCTGGGGGCGGCCGAGCGCCAGGCCGCGGAGGTGGAACGTGTTTCGGAACAGTTGGTGGCGGCACAGGAGAGGCTTGCCCGCATAAGCGCCTGGAGCCTGTCCGCCAACGTCTTGTGCGCCGGGGGCGGAGGCGCGGCCATGCTGCTGGCCGGAGGAGCCGCTGTCCGGCACGGGACTTTGGCCCCGGCTGCGCTGGCCATGCTGGTGATCTTTGCCGCGGCTACCTTCGAAGCGGTTGGTCCGATGGCCGGTGCACTTCAGCATCTGCCCGCCGCCACGGCGAACTTCGATCGTCTGCTCGAATTGGCCGACAGCGCCCTTCCGGTTGCGGACCCGCCGAGCCCCAAGGCTCTTCCCGCTTCGAAAGAGATTTCCATTCGCGATCTGCGCTTTGCTTACCAGGAAGGGAAAAAGGTGCTGGATGGTTTCCATCTCGAACTGGCTCAAGGGGAGCGGGTCGCGCTGGTCGGCCCCAGCGGTTGCGGGAAGAGCACCTTGGTCGACGTTCTGCTCCGTTTCCGGGATTACCAGGGGAGCGTTTGTCTGGGGGGCGTGGAGGTTCGCGACCTGGCGGCCGACGAACTGCGCCGGGAGATGGCGGTCCTTCCGCAGCGGCCGCACCTTTTCAACACGACCATCAGGGAGAATATCCTGGCCGGTAACCGGGAGGCGGACGCCGCGCAACTTGAGAGGGCGCTTGAGGATGCCGGTCTCTCGAATTGGGTGGCCGGGCTTCCCGCCGGACTCGATACTCCGGTTGGCGAAGGGGGAGGGGAGGTGTCAGGCGGAGAGGGGAGGAGGATCGCCCTGGCGCGCGCTCTTATCAAAGACGCTCCGATTCTGATCCTCGACGAGCCGACGGAGGGGATGGACGCCGCCACCGAACGCCTGGTGGTGGCCCGGCTGGCCGAACGCACCGCCGGAAAAACGGTGCTGATCGTCACTCACCGCCCCGCCTGTCTCCCGCTGGCCGACCGGGTCGTCCGGATGCCGGCGTGACGCATCGGGCCTTACCTGATCGACCGGCCGCTGCATTTGCCGGCGGCCTTGGGGGAGCCCCGCCTAATCGAGCGGGAGACCGGCGCCGGGTGTAGCTCCGGAAAGAGGTGGGGCGGGGGGGGCGAGCGGCAGCCGCAGATGGAAGGTGGTCCCGCTCCCGACGGTGCTTTCCGCCCAGAGATCGCCCCCGTGTTTTTGCACGATGGCGTAGCTGATGCTGAGCCCCAGGCCGGTTCCCTTCCCGGCCTCCTTGGTGGTGAAGAAAGGTTCGAAGATCCGCGTGAGGTTCTCTTCGGGAATGCCGCAGCCGGTGTCGGAGATGGCGATGTAGATGAAATCCCCCTCCTGGCGGGTGGCGACCACGATCTCGCCGTCCTTTTCGATGGCATGGGCCGCATTGACGAGCAGGTTCATGAAAACCTGGTTCAGCTGTTGGGGATAACAGGTTACCGGCGGGATGTCCCCGTACTTCCTGGTCAGCCGGGCCTTGTACTTGAGCTCGTTCCACACGATGTTGATGGTGCTCTCCAGGCACTCCCTGAGGTCGCTCACCACCGGAGTCCCGCTGTCGCTGCGGGAGAACCCCTTCATGTCCTGGACGATCTTCTTCATCCGGTCGGCTCCCTCCATCGTCTCGGCGACGAGCGACGGCAGGTCCTCGATGATCCGGTCGATCTTCAGCAGCTTCCGCTGTTCTGCGAGGGGGGCGGGGGGAGGGGAGCCCGCCTCCTCTTGCAGAAGGCCGAGGTATTGGACCAGCCGCTCGCCGTACTTCTTCATGGTTCCCAGGTTGGAGATGATGAAGCCGGTGGGATTGTTGATCTCGTGTGCGATCCCGGCCGCCAGCTGCCCGAGGGACGCCATCTTTTCCTGCTGCAGGAGGAAGGCGTGGGTCTCTTTGAGGTCGCTGTAGGCCTTCTCAAGCTCGACGGCGGCACGTTTCCTCTGGGTCGTGTCGTGGACGGTGACCACCGCACCGATGTCGACCCGGGGATCGTCGTTAGGGTAGGGGTAGCTCGTGTAAAGAAACCAGCGGCCGGTCATCTCGTGGTAGACCTCCCGGCTTTGCTCCTCCGGTGCCGGTTCGGGAAAATCCTTGTCCCGGAGCAGATCGGTCCAGACCCTCCCGGTAACCTGGTGGACCGAAAACCCGAAGAACGTGGCGGTGGCGAGGTTGCACCGCTTGACCCTTCCCCGGGAGTCCAGCAGGACCACGATATCCTTGATGCAGTCGATGGTCAGCTCCCACTCGCGTTTTACCGTCTCGATGTTGCGGAAAACGGCGGCGAGCTGCTCGTGTTTGACCAGGAGCTCGGCCCGGCTTTTCTTAAGCTGACGCTCGTTTTCCTTCACCGCCGTTATGTCCCGCAGGTTGACGATGAGGCATTCGTCGCTTTTGAAGTCGATGACGGCCGACGACCAGAGGCAGGTTACCACCGCCCCGCTCTTGGCTCTGAGATGGATCTCGATGTCGTGTGCCTCTCCCCCATCTTCCATCATCGACACGATCTTGGTGCGCTGCTCCGGATTGACCCATAGCCCGATGTCCAGCGAGGCGTGGCCGATGATCTCGTCGCGGACGTACCCGAGCATCCGGAAGAACGACTCGTTGGCCTCCAGGAAGGTGCCGTCCGCCTTCCTGCTGATGACGACCGCGTCGGGGCCGCACTGGAAGGCCTTGAAGAACTTCTCCTCGGAACATCTGACCGCTTCCTCGGCGAGCTTGCGGTCGGTGACGTCCTCGAAGGTCTCGATGACGGCGATCAGCTCGTTTTTCTTGTTGTGCAGCGGGACGGCCCGGATGGCCAAGTACCTTCTTTTGCCGCCGATGTTCGGGTACCACCCCTCGCTGCGGAGCCCGGAATCCAAGGGGGCTTCACCGTTCCCCCGCGCCGATTCGGCGTCCGCCACCATGTCCGCCAGCGTTTTCTCCTCGTGCCCGAAGAAGGCCTTCCATTGCTTGTTTTTACCCACCATCGCCGCCGGGTTCAGACCGGTCAGCGCCTCGCACGCCTTGTTCCAGACGATGACGGTGTGGTCGGGCTTGATGACGAAGCAGGGGATGACCAGGTTGTCGACCAGTTGGGAGGAAAATTCCGCCTGCTCGCTGACCGCGGACTCCATGTTCTGCACGAGGAGGGTCGCCTGGGTGACCTCGTCCATGGCTGCCGCCCGTAGCGGGCGGATGATCATGAGCCAGAGAAACGGTGCACACAGGACAGCCAAAAGCGAAGCGTCGGCGAGATCCTGGTAATACTCGGGCTCCCCTAAGAGGAGGTGCGGCAGGAGGAGCATGATGAGCGCTTCCACCAGGAAAATGACCACCATCAGGATGGCGAAGACCATCAAGGGCTGGAATCTCTTGTAAATCTGCCTCATCGAATCTCTCTCCTGCTTCGTCGAGCCGGGGGGGACGGTATGTCCTGCTTTTCGGCCAGCCGGCGAAAAACTTGAAGATATCGAAGGGGGAGCAGGCGAAAACCCGTGAAGGGAGATCCCGGTAAGGAATCAGGGGGAGGAAGGAGGAAGGGGAACCGGTGACGGAATGTGCTGTTGCCGGGGGAAAAAGAAAAGGGGCGACGGTGTGGACCGTTACCCCTTTCGATCTTTTGGTGCCGAAGACTGGAATCAGACCAAAGCCGGTCCTACAGGTCAACCACCTGAAATCATTGCCATAAAGGTTCCGAAGTGAACGGCACCAAGCGCGGATTGTGTGCGCTGCGTGTGCGCCAATGGCCGCAATGAAAACACCTTTTCTGCCAGATGTCAAACGCTTCGAAGACGATCAATCAAGCTGCGCCCCACGTTGATTATAGCTCATCCTCATCGCCATAGGTCGTAACGTCATCAAGCCCAGATGGAAACAAACCCCATGCCTTGAAGTCGTCTTCGGTCATGGTCCTATAACTATCGGTTTTGGCATGTCTTGCATTCCAAGCGGTATTTAGGTGATGGTATGCATGTCTAAGGGAAAGCTCAAGCTCTGTCTCGTCTGGCTTTTTAGAGGAAGCTATTCGAGACTCGATCTTTTCCAGTTCTTCTCTGGCTTCTTGTACGTTCGACAGGATCACTTTCCAATTCAGTCTATTCATGCCTTTCTCCACGGAATAAGCGACGGCTCTAGCGGCGTCTAGGGTCTCGCATTGCTTCCTTCAGCACTTCGGCAGTTGAAGGATGCCCAGCTTCCTGCGCTCTCTG
This sequence comes from Geomonas sp. Red32, assembly GCF_023652955.1. Classification (GTDB taxonomy): domain Bacteria; phylum Desulfobacterota; class Desulfuromonadia; order Geobacterales; family Geobacteraceae; genus Geomonas. The sequence goes on from NZ_JAKLOY010000006.1 coordinate 27,749, forward strand.
AATCGCTGTCTTACCTGCTGAATCAGGCAGTTCAGGCCTTGCGCCTTTTTCTAGTAGAAGTTTCACGACTTCTGTATGCCCCGCAGCAGCTGCACTCACCAAGGCTGTACTCACTCCATCGGGTCCAGTTGCATCAGGCGATGCTCCTTTTGCTAGCAATTGTGACACATTGGCAAAGTCGCCCTCTCCGGCTGCAATTGCCATGGGTTCATCAATGAAGAAAGCCTTCCTGACGCCAAGTCCGACTATCGCGGCGACTATAAGTGATGCTGTTCCTAAAAAGATATGAGTTTTTCTTTGTCGTGGGAGAAATCGTGCGGCCAGAAGAAAGGCAATACCAACTATGAGCGCCAATGCACATGCAAAGAATGGAAAGAACTCAGGTGCCATCATTCTGTCCTTTTCGTAGCTTTTTGAACGAAATGTAAATTGCAGCAATTATACACGTCCAAAAAAATATGGAACATGTTGTTGCGATGAGCAGAAAAGCAGGTCCTCCTCCATCGGGAACAAGCGCATAAATGAGTGCTGACGGAATGACGCGAGCAACTGCGCCTCCAATATACACTCCGGGCCAAAGGTACACCGTGACCATCGGTGGTAGCATAAATAGGCACACGGCACCTAAACTGACTGCGCCGAGAAAAGCAAATAGTAGCGGCACCAGGATTGATTTTACTTTCATGGTGTTATCTTTTTCCATTTCGTCAGTTGTCTCATATTTTGCTTCTGCCAACCAGTTCTGGACGCTCAGGAGTGCTCCTGCTTTGACATAACGATGGAGGCGCAGCGGCTAGATGGCGTAACGTAATGCTGGCTGCTGTCAATTTTAGGTGCATTTGTATTCGAATCGATACCCGTCGAAAAACCTGAACCGGTCGATTCCAATTTCAGACAGATCGAATGCGATGTCACCGACTAATTCGTGACTCATCTCTTCATCCTGCATCCATGCGGTCACACTGTCTACCGCGTCGCCATCCCTTATGATCGAGGTTATGACCTCAAAGGCTGCACGGGTCGCCGAGATGTCGTCCTCATCTTCTGGTGACCATTCCTGGGGTTGCGAAAATCCGAGTAGATCAACGTTCCATCGTTCGACGTATCGGAAACCACAACTGCAACTTCCTCCAGGTGTGGTGAGAAACCATTTGTTTGGGTATCTCAGGAACCTGCTCTCGATAACATCCGGAATTTCTTGTGAAAAAGTGACAGAAGTGGTATTCCGTTCAGCCAGATCGCTTTGCGAAGTTGTACTAATCATAGTCATGTAGCACAAGAGGTTGAATCTCCTTAACATGGCTCTGGCACGGTTGGCCGGATTTATGGGATTGCGCTAACGAGTCAATCTACCACAAGAATGACGTTCAGGCTATTGATATCAGCCAGGGCCGTCCACTTTGCGCGCAAGCACACGCCTCGTTGGTCCTAAATGCGAGAGCAACTCCGAGGGACTATGCCTTACGGAGCGACGGCCTTGTCCAGCTACGGGGAAACATGAACCGCAAAGAACAGCAAAGCAAGTCGATTACTAAAAGGGGGCGCTATGGCAGGCAGAAGTGTGAAGTTTGACAAGAGGGTTGCTGAAGCTTTGCGTGAAGGGAGGTTTGAGGATATATCGGTTGAAGAACGAAATGCATTGGCTGCTCTCATTGAACCAAAGAAAAGGGGTCCCAGTCCAGAAACACAAGAGAAAATTGCACTAAGAAACAAAAAAATGGCTAAATTGATTAAAAGATTAAAAGCAGAGCGCTGGAGGTACGAAGATATCATAGAGAAGATCTTGGAAATGGACGATTTTCCTATGATTACTCGTAGTACGATCAGAACAGTTATAACTAAAGTAAACAAGGGTGAAATTACAATAGATTACGTTACTTTGGTAACCTTTGCTAACACTTTATCAATTTTAAGGACCCTGATAGGTGATTATGATTTCGACGAGGATACTGTTATTGCCAAGCTTTTACAATTAATGGAAATTCGTCAACCCGACACTGCTACAGTGCCTGACTTTGACGATAAAGACGAGGAAATAAGTGATGCTGAGTTTTTGAACATTCTTAAGCCCCGATTCGGCTTGTAGTGGCCTATGATGTGCTGAAAAAAGAGTTCCTTCTCCTTCTGCTACACCGACTGCCCACAAAAGAGGCCCACCGCCTGACCGTTGCCTTGCCTCTTCAGGTCTGGCTCGCCAAGGCGGGGGCCTAGCAGCATCTCCTTCCAAAATCCATCCAAAAAATTCACCCGTAATTAATAGTCCATTTGTATCCTGCTTAATTTCCTGTACTTTTTTGCGCTCTCGAGATGTGCGAACATGTCCATACCAGGCTGTTGAGGACTGCGGCCTACTTCCACAGCTAAAAGGAGAACATGCAATGACAGCACAAGAACCCGGCACCCAGAGCGGCAACCTGTTCGAGTCCCTCTTCGGCGTCAACCCTCATACCGTTGATATGCATGCGGTGCGGGAGTTTTTCAGCACAAGAGGTCTGGCCCTTGAATTCCGCATAGCGGAGGAGGAAAGAAAAGCGCTGTTCACAGACGCATGGCGGCGTGGCGTCCAAAAGGTTGGCCGTTGCTTCTTTCACGGCGACCCGGAAACCGCCACCAACTACAAGGAAATGGCACCGAAATGGGATGCCTTTCGCGAAGCTATATCTTATGCCTCTTCTGGCGAGGTCGCCCTGATGCGTGCGATGTACAGCCTGTACTGCCGCTACGATGCTCGCGACCTGCTGGATAGGCCCATGAGTCTGCTCGACATGGTCGTCGACCTCGACCCAGATTGTCGGAAAATCGTTACCGACATGTTGCTGCTGCATCCTGGGTGGTAGGCATTTCTGACCACTTTCCCGACGGAGCAATGCCAGTGGTGGCCGAGCAGATCGGCCCCCCCTGCTTTCCCGGTCTGGCGACCGGTTACAAAAGGAGAATTGCGGATGTATTTGATAGCGGCTGACAGTTTCATGAAGCAATGGGAGCGGGTGTTGTGCCAGAACGCATCCATATTGTGCTCAGGCGGCACGTTGAAGGAGGCGCTGCTGGCATACCAGTACCCTCGCAATCTGCCCAACCTCACCAAGGACAAAACTTCCGATGTCATTCCGGACATGGAAAACGGCGAGTTGTATTTCCCTCAGTACGACGAAACGGTACGTCTCTACTGGGAGGTTTCCAGCTCCGAAGAGGTGGGCACCTACTGGTTTAACACCCGTTATGCACTGTGCCCTGACGGTACCGTCCTCATGTTCGATTAACGAAGCTACCACCATGACGGCATCGTGCACTTATGCGCGATGCCGTCAGTAATCCGCCTGTAGAGGCGGACGTGAAGAAGGTGATGGGCGCCATGACGGCCAAAGCCACTAAAGGGGAAGGGAGCCATGAGAAGAGATGATCTGCAAAAGGCAATCAGCCACGCGGCCGCAACCGGCCTGGGTGCCGTAGATAGCAAAGCTTTTGAGAAGACGGCGGCCGGCACCTGGAAAATCAGGCCGAAGTGCCTATCAGAATACTACAGCTCCGGGGAAAAGGTGGTTTGCGGTATTCTCCTGGTCCTGTATTGGGAACTGTACGGCTCCCACCAGGGAGTGAAGTTGCCTGAAACTGTAACTTGGGAAAACCACCCCGTTGATCTGGTTTGGCCGGGGGCTTACTGGTTCCTGAAGGCGCTGGATAACCTCACCCATGAGGGGGCCTGGTCGGCCCTCAAGACGCTACTGCCAGGGAAGGGTTAAAATTCCTGTGGTCCTGAAGTGGCCATGCGCTGCGATGGATAGGTATTAGCCTATTAATTCTTACCCCAGCACACAACAATAGCCGTAATCTGGTCGAGCAGGGCCAGGGCGCGGCTGTTGCCATTTCTGCCCGCCTAAATCTGCCAACATCTGCAACATGCCATCCTAGATAGATCTCCATCGAGGCCCAACCCTCGACGCGGTGCTAGCACCGACTCGCCCACGATCTAGCCCTAACGGGCCGGGTGCGGACTGTTCACCACCCCTTTCTGCCCTGCATGCATCGTTTCACCATGGCGGTGATGCCTCCCTACGCAGTGTCGCCCTCCTACGACTTGCCCCCGGCTGCGTCCAGTTTATGCGACTCTCATAGCTTAATGGCATGCGGTGTCAATCGTTTTGTTGCGCTTCAAAGTATAGGCCTTTCAGGCCGTCTGCCGACGCTATGTCAGGCATCCGCCCGACATAGCGCGGCAGCCTAAATACTGGGTTGCGCTGTCCTATGCGCAACGGGGAGGCGCAACGATGCTGCGCATCGATCCAGCCGCCGAACTGGCGGCTGTCAAGGAATTCGTCGCTCTTACCCGTCGTCGACGGTACAGGCCGAGGCGCTTGGACCTCTACCGTGCCGAGCTTGTCGCTTTGCGGCGAGCTGGTGCGTCGCTTCGCGAAATCGTTGTATGGCTCCGTCGAATGCGCCGCTGTGATGTCCATAAATCAACTCTATGCCGCTATCTGCGGTCACTGCCGGAACTTGGGGGCGAACAGTTATGAGCGTAAGCTTCAGATCGGCCAAATCTCAGGCGCAACACATCGTGAAGCAGCTGGCTAGCCACGGTATCGACCGCCATAGCCATAAACGCGAGGGGCGGATTCACGGTCTCGGCACTGAGCGCTGTACAAAAGACGCCCTTGCTGTCTTTTGTGGCTGGCTGAAAGGCGAAGCCAGAGGTGATTTGAATCACGTCACACGACGGGATTGCGTTGACTACCTGGAGCAGCGTAGCGAAGCGGTCGGGCAGTCAGCACTAAATGCGGACCGACAGGCATTGAACCGACTGCTGTCAGTAACTCACCCCGGTGATAGCAAACTGCCAGTAGTACGGTCAGAAATTCCTAAGATATTAGCAGGTCGGGCATACACAGAGGCTCAGGTTGCTGCAATCGCCGAGAGGCAAAATATTAGAAACGCTTTAGTGTCTGAGCTGGCTTTCAGGACTGGCATACGTGCCCATGAGGCGCTGTCGATACGGCCAATTGCGGAACAGCCGCGTACGCATCGTCAATGGCGGTCAGATTTGTCATCTGGCCGAGAAGACCACGTCCAATACACAGTGCAAGGGAAGGGGGGATTGATTAGGGCAATTTTTATACCGGTTGATCTGGCTGAACGCCTTGAAGCGCGGAGACTGACCGAGCCGGTCCTGGTGGTCGATCGCGGCATAATGTATCAATCTCACTACGATATTTCTGGTGGGCAAAAGTTTTCACAGTCGTTTTCAGCGGCTTCGGTCAGAGCACTTGGCTTCAGCCACGGAGCCCATGGTTGTCGTCACGCTTTCGTCCAGGATTCAATGGAAGCTCTTAAAAAAGGTGGCTATTCAGATGTCGATGCCAGAGAGATAACGGCCAATCTCGTCGGCCATTTCAGGGACCTTATTGGGGCATACTTACGATGATCATCCGAATCATGGGGATAGCGCGGATTGTCCTTGTTGTCAGCTTTGTGGCGTTGGCGACCGTACATTACAGTTCCATACCCGGCGTTGTCTGCGGCATAGTCGGCTGTGTCGTCGGTTACTGGTGGTCTAGACAGGTACATAAGGCTCGAATCGCGGCATTGGAGAGCGAGCGCTCTGCTGCTGCCAGTGTGTTTGATGGCCTTCGAGCTGACTTACGGCGGGAGGAGATTTCCCGGCTGACGCTTGCCGCAGAGACGCGCCAGGCTCAAAGGATAATAAGGGAGGCGAACGCTGAGCTATTTAATTTGCGTCGCGATAACGAAAGGTTAAGGGGAGAGCTTGTCGGGGCGAGAGAGAAAAGCAAGAGAATACGGAGCGGACAAGATAAAAAGTGACATGTCGGCATTGATTTTGGCAAGGCGCTTGCTGAAGTAGTGACGTTGAAATGTTGAATCCCCCCTGCAAGCGGTCGGCGCAAACCGGTGGCGCTTGTAGGTAATGCCTACCATGGGGAACGGGGCAATAGGGCAAAGCGTGGGGCTCAAGGCTCAGAGCGCGCCCCGAGTCGAGTCGCAACCTCGATTATAGTCTGAGCGAAGCCGACCCAGTTGCGAGGGTGGTCGGCCCCCTTCCTCAACGTGGCTCCGTCGGAGTTGTGATAGAGGGTTGGGGTAAGGGCCGCCGAATCGAACCGACAACCCGCACGGCTCGCCAACGCGAGTCGGGTTGTCCAGGGCGAGGGATGGCGGAGCCTTGCCCCAACCCCGTTCCGTTTCCATCGGAGTTAGCCGGAACGGCTGACTCCAGTAGGAAGCCAGCTAGCCGCTGGCTTCCGGTAAAGCAAAAGCGAACCCAAAAGCTGACTTAATACCCTGTCTACATAAAACGCATGCGCGAAATCGCGATGCCAACTCCTGTAGCGATGCCATCTCCTTGTTCGGATTCACCTGCACAACGGACAATGCAAAAAAACGGCACGAATGCAAGAAAATGGCACCGAAAAGTACTAAAAATTGTCATACAAGCAAGACGGGAACCATTTCTTGCCTTTAACGATATCATCCTAGCATCCAGGCCGCGCACGTTGCTGCCCCCGCAGCGGTAAGCTGCGAAGATGCCGGACCATAGGGCACTGACGAAGCAAGAGAGGCGGAAACGACGGGAGGGGCGACGGCCCTAACCAGAGCAGGGGAACATCCCTGATGGGCATAGAAGCCCAAACAGCACCGAACATTGACCCATCAGAGCCCCGGTGACGACCGGGGCTCTTCGTGTTACCGACCGCTTTCCATCTATGACGCCTTAGCTTTGTTGCATCTTTTGCTTTCTGCCTGCCTGTTCCGACGCCGTGCTTTTTTTGCCATGGCTGCCAATGCTTCCTTACTTGGCGGCCATGGCTTTACGTTTGCCATCGGGGTTGTGAAATCAAGTTGATGCACAAGCTGCTGCATGATCTTAATGTTGAACTCGTCGCCATAGACCGCCTCACTCATGTTGTTTTGATCGGGGGCATGTCCTGCGAGTTGTGCTCTCTGCTCTGCCGTGACATTTTTCTGCTTAAGTTCATTCAGGGTGGTGTGGCGCATCGAGTACAGAGTTTTTACCTGTTTGCTTTTGATTCCGGTGCGCGGCAGGATGAACTCGTTAAAGCGTCGACATGGCGTTTTGGCAAGTTTTCCAACGATAGGAACAATGTCGGGAAATAGTCGACCGGATGGCGCTTCCTCTACGAAGTTCTTGAACCCTACATCGATCAGATGTGAGTGAATAGGTATATCCCGCAGAGAGTTCTCTGTCTTCACCCGCTTCGGCCAAACGTCTTCGGGCTCATCTTTCGTTTTTATGTCATTGATTGACATTACCCATACGTCCTCAACCAGTCGAAAATCCTTTTTTTCTAGCTGGCAGAACTCTGTTACCCGTACACCTGAATAGAGCAATACCAGTGGCAGCCAGTACTCCCACACGTAATCGAAATCATGCTTCGACCAGATAGCGTCGCTGAAAAGCCTTTGTAGCTCAACAGCAGTGAAAGGAAGGCGTTTTTTCATTTTATTTCCGGCAGTGGTTTCACCTTCAGCTGCCTTGACTTGCATGTCTTCAAACGGGTTGTCCTGAAGAGAGCTGTTACGTTTTTTCAGCCACTTAAAAAGAGAACTAATCGTCTCCATCCTCTGATTTACAGTTTCAGAGCTGACCTTAACGGGGTCGTTTTCCGCGACCAGTTCGGCAACGGTCATGTTAACCCGCTCCTTAGTCGTTCGGTATCGTGGGAGCTTGAGGTAGGTATCACGGAATTTTTCTGCCTTGTAGTAGTCCACGGCGCCGATTGGCAAGTCACCAATGATCTCTTGCAAAAGGGTCAACTTCGAGAGAAGTTGTTTCTCCTTCTCTTCATCGAACCGTGCATCGCGGCCTTTCAGGTCGCGAATGTAGACTTTGATCGCGGTCGAGAGCGGCATGTTTCCATCGATACGAGTTTCGACCGGAGCTTCGGGGAGCCCGAACTTTAGAGGCTTTTCAACGGGGAACTGATCGACGGCACCTGGACGGATGATGCCGCGATGGATCAGCATATCCAACTCCTCTGCAGTTTTTTCTTTGTCGAGCTGGTAGGTGGCGTTACCCACCGTGACCACCATGTCCTGTCGATGTTGTGACACTGGAAATCCCTCCAACGCATGAAATAGCTCAAAAGCTTGTGCAGCATACAGGATTGCCTGTCGCTCGGCAAGTTGGCGATTGGTGCCTGCAATTGCTTTTTTCAGCTCGCGTTTGCCGAGCTTTGCCTGGAGCCTTCGCGGCACCCGCATTCTGAAGAAGTAGCCTTTGGGGGTGAGGGTGAGGTAGGAGTTGCGCGGAACGTCGGACATAAAAAAAACCTCCCGATGTGTGCGCCTTGTGTGCGCTACTTCGGGAGGTTTTTATGGGGATAACCCTAAGAGGTTGAATTCAAAGGGTTATCGATTTCTTGTGGTGCCGAAGACTGGAATCGAACCAGCACACCCTTGCGAGTACTAGAACCTGAATCTAGCGCGTCTACCAATTCCGCCACTCCGGCTTGAGAGACCACCCTTATACCACCAGAGAGACTGTCATGCAAGGGAAAAGTGCCAGTCTTTTCCCCGCGTTGAAAAATCGCCTACTCCCGTACGTAGGTGTCCATGTCCGATTCGTCGACCATGGCCATCCGCCTCTGGTACTCGGATTCGATGGTGAGGTAGTGGTTGTGGGTCTCGCGGGCGTTGATCTCGAAGATCTCCCTGATCGACGCGTCGTTAATGCGTGCCGCCGTCTCCAGCAGCGCCTGCTCGAGGTTGGTCTCTTTCTCCATGGCGACCTCGAGCGCCTTTTCCTCGGTGAAGTCGGAGTTGATCACCTGCTGGATGGAGGTGAGCCAGACGGAATCGCGCTCGGGCGGCGCCTCGATGAAGTCGTCGAAGGGACCGAGGTCGTGGCCGAGATAGGCCCGGTAGAAGTGGTGGGCGTGTTCGCGTTCTTCGTTGGCAAGCTGTTCGAAGATGCGGCGAGCCTCCCTGTCCCTCATCTGCTTGGCACCAAGCTGATAAAAGTTCATCGCGTTCTTTTCAGTCTGTATTGCCTGCTTGATGGCGTCCTGTGCGTTCTTCATGGCCCCTCCCTCCGGTGTGAGAAATTTCAGTTACCGTGAATTATAGGGTATGGGCCTTTCTTGTCAAATTCGGACGGCTTAGTTAGGCGGGATTATTGGTGAAAAAGGACAGCTCTATAGTGTTGGGGGCGTCTATGACTATTGTCTTGTCCGGAAAGGGAAGGGGAGGTTCAGCGAAGGGCAAAAAGTAGAGGGCAAAAAGAAAAGCGTCCCGGGATTCCCGAACGCTTTTCTGGTCGTTAGATGGTGCCGAAGACGAGACTCGAACTCGTACAGGCTGTCGCCCGCCACCCCCTCAAGATGGTGTGTCTACCAATTCCACCACTTCGGCTTAGGAACGTCTTTCTAACATTTTCGTCTCCGCAAGTCAAGGCGGAAATGAGGATTTAAATCAATATTATCAGCTGCTTGGAATAAAACAGGGCCCGTCTGGAACAACGGGCCCTGCGGTTTTCAATCGATGGTGCCGAAGACGAGACTCGAACTCGTACAGGCTGTCGCCCGCCACCCCCTCAAGATGGTGTGTCTACCAATTCCACCACTTCGGCATCGAGACTCAGCAATTTACCAGCAGTTGATCAGGAAGTCAACCGAAAAAGTTACTTCTGCTGGGCCGGAGCTGCCGGGAAGGCCGGAGCTTTGGCCGGAGCGCCCGGCGCAGCCGGAACGGCCGGAGTCTGACCCGGAGCGGCAGGGGCGGCCGGAGCGGCACCGGGAGCACCCGGCATCTGCTGCAGCGGCATCCCGCCCATGGGAGCGGTCTTGGCCTTCTTGACCGTCTTGCCGGACATGATGGAGGAGCCGCCACCTTTGCCGGAGACGAAGGCGAGGGAGAGCGAGGTGAGCATGAAGATCACGGCGGCGTAGGTGGTCAGCTTACTCATGAAAGTGCTGCCGCCGCCCGCACCGAAGACCGACTGGCTGCCGCTGGCGCCGAAGGATGCGCCCATCTCGGCCCCTTTCCCGGACTGAAGAAGAACGACGATGATGAGGGCGAAGCATACGATGATGTGCAGGGTTACCAGTAAGATAGTCATTAAAACCGTTACCTCCGACGAAATTCAAAAAGACTATTTAACACAATTCCCCGCAAAAGACAACCTCATAAGGAGGCTATGCAACTCCCCCTCGGTAAAAGAGGGGTTTAGGGGGATTTCTCCTGTCGCCACAACTGCTGCAAATCCCCCCTGTCCCCCTTTTTCAAAGGGGGGGACCTCATTTCCGCTAATACCCCCCGGTATTCGCCGAACCCTTTCTAAAGGGGGGGACGGGTCCCGGAGGAGCTAGTCGCGGAAGCGGACGATGGGGGCGAAGGTGGCAGCCTTGAGGCTCGCACCCCCGACCAGGGCGCCGTCGATGTCGGCGCAGGACATGAGCCCCTTGACGTTCTCGGCCTTCACGCTCCCGCCGTAGAGGATGCGGGTCTTGCCGGCGGTTTCCTGGCCGTAGAGGGAGGCCAGCACGCCGCGGATGAAGGCATGGGCTTCCTGGGCCTGGTCGTCGGTGGCGGTCTTGCCGGTACCGATCGCCCAGACCGGTTCGTAGGCGACGATGACCGGCGCGAACTGGCTGGCGGTCAGACCTTCAAGCCCACCTTTGAGCTGGGTCTCGAGCACCTTGAAGGTGTCGCCCGCCTCGCGGGCATCGAGGGTCTCCCCGATGCACATGATGGGGACCAAGGCCCCCGCGAGGGCGGCCTTGGTCTTCTTGTTGACGGTGGCCTCGGTCTCGCCGAAGTACTGCCTGCGCTCGGAGTGTCCGATGATCACGTGGCTTGCCCCGGCATCGAGGAGCATGCGGGAGGAAACTTCACCGGTAAAGGCGCCTTCCTCTTCCCAGAAGACGTCCTGGGCAGCCAGGCTGATGTTGGTGCCGGCGGTGGCGGGAACCAGCGAGGGGAGCACGGTGAACACGGGGGCCACGATGATTTCCACGTTGTCGACGTCTTTGACCTGCGGGGCGAGCTCCTCGATGAGGGCGAGCGCCTCGTTCTTGGTCTTGAAAAGCTTCCAGTTGCCAGCGATCACCGGCTTGCGCATGAATGACCTCCAAGTAAATCCAATTGATAGTAATTTTAAATATGAGACTGTGGAGCCCATCCTCACCCTGTCCCTCCCCTTGAAGGGGAGGGGACGTAAGGCCCGGGTTTTCCCCCGCCCCTTGAGGGAGGGGGGTAGGGGGTGGGGTACGTTTCCACGCAGTGCCGAAGCCGGCTTCCCCCCCACCCTGACCCTCCCCCTCAAGGGGGGAGGGTCAGGGTGGGGGGGAACGGTGGGGCCGGCGGTTACTTGAGCGGTTACTTGCTCCCGTTTTCGTCGAGGGCCTGGATGCCGGGGAGGATCTTTCCTTCGAGGAGTTCGAGGAAGGCGCCGCCGCCGGTGGAGATGTAGCTGATCTTGGCGTACTCGCCGGCACGGTGGACGGCTACGTCGGTGTCGCCGCCCCCTACGATGGTAAGGGCGTAGGAGTTAGCCACCGCGCTCACCATGGCGAAGGTGCCGCGGGAGAAGGCGTCCATCTCGAAGACCCCCATCGGGCCGTTCCAGACGATGGTCTTGGCGTTTTGCAGCGCCTCGGAGAAGAGGGTGACGGTGGCGGGTCCGATGTCGAGCGCCATCCACCCCTCCGGGATCTCCTGGATCGGGGTCACCTTGTTCTCGGCCGCCGCATGGAACTGGTCGGCCACCACGCAGTCGACCGGGAGGTAGAACTTGACCCCTTTCTCGCGGGCCTTCTGGTAGGTCTTCATGGCGGTCTCGATCAGGTCCTCTTCGACGAGCGACTTGCCGACGTTGTACCCCATCCCTTTCAGGAAGGTGAAGGCCATGCCGCCGCCGATGATGATCTTGTCGACCTTGTCGCAGAGGTTTTCCAGCACCTCGATCTTGCCGGAGACCTTGGCACCGCCGAGGATGGCGACCAGCGGGCGGATCGGGTTCTGCATCGCCTTGTCGAAGTAGTTCATCTCGTTTTTCATCAGGAAGCCGGCGGCCACCACGGGGAAGTAGTTGGTGATGGCGTGTACCGAGGCGTGGGCGCGGTGGGAGACGGCGAAGGCGTCGTTTACGTAGATCTCGCAGCCGTTCACCAGGTCTTTGGCGAAGTTCGCGTCGTTTTTCTCCTCACCCTGGTAGAAGCGGACGTTTTCAAGCATGATCACGTCGCCCGGCTGCATGGCGTCGATCATCGCCTTGGTCTCGGCCCCGATGCAGTCGGGGGCGAGCTTCACCTCTTTGCCGAGCAGGCGGGAGAGGCGCTTGGCGGCCGGGGCCATCGAGTACTTCTCCTTGCGCTCCCCTTTCGGGCGGCCGAGGTGGGAGGCGAGGACTATCTTGGCCTTCTGGTCCAGCGCGTAGTTGATGGTCGGCAGCACGGCGCGGATCCTGGTGTCTTCGGTGATGTTCTGGTGTTCGTCGAGCGGCACGTTGAAGTCCACCCGCATGAAGATCTTTTTCCCCTCGAGATTGGCGATCTCGTCGATGTAACGAATCGTCATGGCAAATCCTCCTTGAATTGCAGATTCTTAAACGGAAAAAAAGGGGGGAGTAATCTCCCCCCTTCGGGTTTTCCGGGACGTCCTTTTTTAGAAGAGCATCTTAATAAGGCCGACCACCCGGCTGGAGAAGCCCGCTTCGTTGTCGTACCAGGAGATGACCTTCACCATGTTGCCGCCGATCACCTTGGTGGAGGGGGCGTCGACGATGGAGGAGAGCTGGCAGCCGTTGAAGTCGATGGAGACCAGGGGCTCGGTGCTGAAGCCGAGGATACCCTTGAGCGGCCCTTCGGAGGCTTCCTTCAGTTTGGCGTTGACCTCTTCGGCGGTGGTTTCCTTGGAGAGGGTGCAGACCAGGTCGACCACCGAGACGTTCGGGGTCGGAACGCGGATGGCCATGCCGTCCAGCTTCCCTTTGAGGGCCGGGAGCACCAGGGAGACCGCCTTGGCGGCGCCGGTGGTAGTCGGGATCATGGAGAGGGCGGCGGCGCGGGCGCGGCGGAGGTCCTTGTGCGGCAGGTCGAGGATGTTCTGGTCGTTGGTGTAGGAGTGGACGGTGGTGACCAGGCCTTTCTCGATTCCCCAGTTGTCCTGGAGGACCTTGGCGACCGGGGCCAGGCAGTTGGTGGTGCAGGAGGCGTTGGAGACGATGTGGTGCTTCTCCTTGTTGTACTCCTTGTCGTTCACGCCGAGCACGACGGTGAGATCCGGGTCGGTGGCCGGGGCGGAGATGACGACTTTCTTGGCGCCTGCGGTGAGGTGCATGGCGGCCTTGTCGCGGGCGGTGAAGAGGCCGGTCGATTCGAGGACCGCGTCGACCTTCATCTCTTTCCAGGGGAGTTCGGCCGGGTTTCTCACGGCGAGGATCTTGATGGCCTTGCCGTTGACGACGATCTGGTCGTCCTTGGCCACCACTTCGCCGGGGAAGGTGCCGTGAACCGAGTCGTACTTAAGAAGATGGGCCAGGGTCTTTGCGTCGGTGAGGTCGTTGATTGCAACAAACTCGATACCCGGATCCTGTATAGCCGCTCTCAGGACGCAACGTCCGATCCTGCCGAAGCCGTTGATAGCAACTCTCAAAGCCATAAGCACTCCTCCTGGTTAATTAGATTATTCCTACCCAGTCCCGGATAGTAAACAATAGGCCCGGTGGCCGTCAAGTTTTTATTCAAGAATTCTCAAAATTGCCCGATACCGCTGCTGTGCGTCCCGATTCCGCCGCCGCCGGAGGGAGGTCCCGCCCGAGGTGTGTTTACAATAAACGCCCGATAATAATTGACTTTTCAGGGATTACTCTCTATGCTCTAGTGGCGCTTTGTCTATCTCTTTCAACCGTCGAGGATTGGAACCGCCTTCTTGATGAACATGACCCTCGAAAAAAGAATCTTCCTCTTCTCCTTCCTGATTCTCTTTCTCACCATATTTGCCAGCTCCGGCATGGATATCATGGCCCTGCGCAAGGACCAGATCCAGAACCTGAACCTCCGTTCCCAGAGCCTGGCCGGTACCCTTGCCGCCAACATCGAGAAGGTGCTGAACCTGGGGCTTGAGCTAAAGGATATGAGCGGTCTGTCGGAGAAGTGCCGGGAGATCATCGAGGGCAATCCCGATATCGCCTACAGCCTGGTCACCGACCTAAACGGCAACGTCATATTCGCCAGCAGCCGGCCTTTCTTCTCCTTTCCCAAGCGTCCCTGGGTCCCCGATAACCCTTCCGCCTCCCCGAGCGACGCCGTGGTCGAACAGATCCCGGTGCCGTTGGACGGGAGAAAGGAGGTCTTCTACGACAGCTCGCTGCCGGTGAAGTCCCCCTACGGCAAGCCCATCGCCCGGGTCCACGTCGGCTTCAGCGAAGACGTCGTGTTCGAGCGGATCAGGGGGATGGTGTACAAGACCCTCTACCTTTTGGCGCTCGCCCTCCTTGCCTCCTTTACCTTCGTGATGATCTTCGTCAAGAGGGCCGTCACCCATCCCATCTCCATCCTTCTCAAGGGAGTGAAGCAGATCTCCCAGGGCTCCTTCGATACCAAGATCACCGAGGTAGGGGCCTTCGAGTTTGCCGAGCTCGGCAAGAGCATCAACATCATGTCCGAATCGCTCAAGGCCCGCGACGCCGAGCTCAACAAGAGCTACCAGGAGATGGAGCGGACCTTCGAGGAGCTGCAGGCCTCCTACCAGAAGCTGGAAACGCTCAGTGCCGAGCTTGAGCGCTCCGAGGAGCTGTACAAGTCGCTCATGGAGGACGCAAGCGACGCCATCGTGGTCATCGACGCCGACGAGTCCATCCGCATGGTCAACAAGATGGCGGAGGATTTCTTCGGCTACGAGTCGAAGGAGGTCGTGGGGCTCCCGCTCACCAAGCTGCTTTTGCTTTTGAACATCGCCAATATCCCCAAAGTCCAGCGGATGTTCAGGGAGGCGGCGGGCGGAAACCACGTGGCCGACGAGATGCAGCTCTCCCGCAAGGAGGGTGGGGCGGTGGTGGCGCTTCTGCACGCTTCGAGCGTGAAAAGCGGCAACGAGACCCTGGTCCAGGCGATCTTCCGCGACGTAACCCGCGAGCGCGAGATCATCGCCAACCTCGAGAAGAGCTCCGCCGACCTCGCCCGGCTGAACAGGATGAAGGACTCCTTCCTGGGGCTCGCCTCCCACGAGCTGAAGACCCCGCTCACCGTCATCATGGGGTATTCCGAACTGATCACCACCGACCTCGCCGAAACGGTCGACAAGACGGTGCTGGAGATGGTGGCCAACATCGCCAACGCCGCCTCGCGGCTGGACAACATCATCAAGGACATGGTCGACGTCTCGATGATCGACGAGAAGAGGCTGCAACTGAAGATGGAGGAGGTCCACCTCAACCGCCTGATCGAGTCCTCGGTCAACGAACTCCGCTTCTTCTTCTCGATGCGGAAGCAAGAGGTGGTGCTCCGGCTCGACGAATCGATTCCGACCATCCGCGGCGACGCCTTGCGGCTCATGCAGCTTTTGTCGAACATCCTCGGCAATGCCATCAAATTCACCCCCGACGGCGGCCGCATCACGGTCTCCACCTCGGCGAAGTACCTTTTGCGGTCCTCGCCGGGAAGCGACCCGCTGGCGCCGCCGCGCGAGCACCATCTTTTCCTGGAGATCACCGTCACCGACACCGGGATCGGCATCGACCGCGAGGACCAGGTCCGCATCTTCGAGAAGTTCTACGAGGTCGGCAACATCCAGGAACACTCCAGCGGAAAAGTCGCCTTCAAGGCCAAGGGGGCCGGGCTCGGCCTTTCCATCGCCAAAGGGGTGGTGGACATGCACGGCGGCGAGATCTGGGTGGAGTCGACCGGCTACGACCCGGAGAGCTTCCCCGGCTCCACCTTCCATATCCTGCTCCCGGTCACCACCGGGCTGGCCCAGGAACCTCCCCGCTACGCGACGCTTCTCCATTAGGCACTCCTCAGCAAGTAGGCCTTGAATCGGGTCATCGTTTCCTGTATAAAAAATAGGTTTTTCACCCAGGTTTTTTCAGGGCGCCCGCCCCGGTTAACGGGCACGTTGGAGGGATGCGTGAAGGTCAGCCTGCTGGCGAGCGGCAGCAAGGGGAACTCCCTGTACCTGGAATCCGATTCTTGCCGGCTGCTGATCGATGCCGGTCTTTCCTGCCGCGAGACGCTGGTCAGGCTTTCGAGCCTCGGCGTGGCTCCCGAGACCCTCGACGGGATCCTGGTCACCCACGAGCACAGCGACCACGTGCGCGGGGTGGGGACGGTGGCCAGAAAGCTGAAGATCCCGATTCTGGGCGCCGCCAAGACCTTGGAGGCGTCGCGCTCCTGCATCGGGAAGGCGCAGCAGATCGAGTTCGAGCCCGGTATCTCTTTCGAGTTCAAGGGGCTCACTATCGATCCCTTCCCGATCACCCACGACGCCTGCGACCCGGTCGGCTACCGCATCGAGGGGAGCCTCGGCATCTTCGGCTTCGCCACCGATCTCGGCGTCGCCACCCGGCTGGTCGAGGAGAAGCTCAAGGGGTGCCGCGCGCTGGTCCTGGAGTTCAACCACGACGAGCGGATGCTGCAGGAGGGGCCGTATCCCTGGCATCTCAAGCAGCGCATCCGTTCCCGGCACGGCCACCTCTCGAACGAACAGGGGGCGAATCTCCTGGCCGAGCTTCTTCATCCCGGGCTCGAGGGAGTCTTCCTCTCCCATCTTTCGGAAGTGAACAACGACCCGGCGCTGGCCCTTGCGTCGGCACGGGGACTCTTGGATAGCCAGAACGTCTGCGCACCGCAGGTTTTCGTCGGCAACCAGTACCAGGCGAGCGGCATGCTCGCCATTGCATAACCATGTAACCAAGGATCCTTCAAGCCCGGCATCGACCATGCCGGATCTAGGGGGATTTTCTTTTTGCAGTTGGTCCGCCCTTGAAGTCCTCTTCGACCAGGGGGGATTTAGGGGCATTGGCGATAAAGCAAGCGATTTCATCGTAGGCATTCATACAGCACACACATAGCAAGGGGGATATCAAGTTGATCGAACGTTACAGCCGGGCCGAAATGACCCGCATCTGGGAACCGGAAAACCGCTACAGCAAGTGGCTTGAGATCGAGATACTGGCCTGCGAGGCCCACGCCGAGATGGGGAGGATCCCGAAGGACGCCGTGGACCGCATCCGCGCCAAGGCGAGCTTCGACGTCGAGCGCATCGACGAGATCGAGCGCACCGTCAAGCACGACGTGATCGCCTTTTTGACCTCGGTGGCCGACTACATCGGTGACGACTCCCGCTTCGTCCACCTCGGTCTCACCTCCTCCGACGTCCTCGACACCTCCTTCGCCATGCTCCTCAAGGAGGCGGGCGAGCTGATCGTCGAGGACATCAAGAAGCTCATGGTGGTCATCAAGAAGAGGGCCTTCGAGCACAAGATGACCCCGATGATGGGGCGCTCCCACGGCATCCACGCCGAGCCGGTCACCTTCGGCCTCAAGATGGCGCTCTGGTACGACGAG
The DNA here is from genome assembly GCF_023652955.1 of Geomonas sp. Red32. Classification (GTDB taxonomy): domain Bacteria; phylum Desulfobacterota; class Desulfuromonadia; order Geobacterales; family Geobacteraceae; genus Geomonas. The sequence goes on from NZ_JAKLOY010000006.1 coordinate 45,286, forward strand.
ATGGCCCGTAACCTGAAGAGGATGCAGGCCGCCAACGAGGTCATCGCCTACGGCAAGCTTTCCGGCGCGGTCGGCACCTTCGCCAACATCGACCCCAAGGTAGAGGAATACGTCTGCCGCAAGGCGGGCTTGAAGCCCGCTCCCTGCTCCACCCAGGTCCTCCAGCGCGACCGTCACGCCGAGTACTTCACCACCCTGGCCATCGTGGCCTCCTCCATCGAGAAGTTCGCCGTCGAGATCCGCCACCTGCAGAGGACCGAGGTGCTGGAAGCCGAGGAGTTCTTCAGCAAGGGGCAGAAAGGCTCCTCCGCCATGCCGCACAAGCGTAATCCGGTCCTCTCCGAGAACCTGACCGGCCTGGCCCGCCTGATCCGCGGCTACGCGGTCTCAGCCATGGAGAACGTGCCGCTGTGGCACGAGCGCGACATCTCCCACTCCTCGGTGGAGAGGGTGATCGGCCCCGACGCCACCATCCTGATGGACTTCATGCTTAACCGCGCCATCGGCCTCATCGAAAACCTGGTGGTCTACCCGGAAAACATGATGCGGAACCTGAACCAGATGCGCGGCCTGATCTTCTCCCAGCGCGTGCTCCTGAAACTTGCCGAGGCCGGCGCTTCCCGCGAGAAAGCCTACGCGCTGGTGCAGAGAAACGCCATGAAGGTCTGGGAAGAAGGGAAAGATTTCCAGACCGAGCTTCTGAACGATGCCGACGTGACCGGGTTCCTGGCCGCCGAGGAGATCAAGGAAGCCTTCGATCTCGGCTACCACATGAAAAACGTAGACACCATCTTCACGAGGGTCTTTGGTGGATAACATCCTCTCCTTCTTCGCGCCCGACGAGGGGGATATCTTCTTCCTCTTCTGGGCTAAGCAGACGCTGATTTCGGTGGCCGTCCTGGCCGTCTTCTACCTGCTCTCCCGCCTTTTGCGGAGACTGCTGGCCAGGGTTGGTGCGCACTACACCCGGCTGACCAAACACGACCTGGTCGAGACCACGCTGGAGAGGATATCCTCTCCGGCGGCTCTCCTTCTGAACTTCGCCGGCCTCCACCTGGTCATCAAGAGGCTTCCGCTTCCGGAGCGGCTCACCGCCATCGCGGCGGGGATCGTCTTCGTCATCAACATCGTCATCGTCGCCAACATCGTCTATCGCGTGATGGACGAGATGCTCAAGCGCTACGGGAACAAGCTCGGGCCGGACATGAGCCGCCAGCTGATCCCGCTCGTGCAGAAGCTCTTCAGCATCTTCCTGGTCGGCACCGCACTCATCATCACCCTTAAGCACTTCAACTACGACATCCTGTCGCTGGTCACCGCCCTCGGCGTCGGATCCTTGGCCATCGGCCTTGCCGCCAAGGATACGCTTGCCAACATGATCTCGGGCTTCACGCTGATGATCGACATGCCGTTCCGGATCGGCGACCGGATCCAGCTGGGGAACAAGCAGGGGGACGTGGTCGATATCGGCCTGCGGAGCACCCGGATCAAGGCGGTCGACAACACCTTCCTGATCATCCCAAACTCCGAGCTCTGCAACTCCACGGTGATCAACATGGACTTCCCCGATCTCAGGGCGACCGGATCGGTGAGCCTCGGGGTGACCGTGGGGAGCGATCTGGATAAGGCGAGAAAGGTAATGGAAGAGGCCGCCCTCGCGGTTTCCGACATTCTCAAGGATCCCGCCCCCAAGGCGCTTTGCACCGGCTTCGGCGACGGGGTCGTTCATCTCTCCCTGGGCTTCTGGGTCTCCGGTTCCCGGTCGCTCGCCATCGCCACCGACAGCGTGGTGTTAGCCGTAGCGGCCGCCTTCCGCGAGCACGGCATCAACATACCGTACCCCACCAGGACGGTTTTCATGGAAAAGGACGCTAACCATGCCCCATAGGATAGAAATTACCCTCAAGGACCAGGTCCGCGACCCGCGCGGTGAGCGGATCAAGCGCGAGATCGAGCACTTCCTCCACCTGGAGGTCGCCTCGGTCCGCACCATCGACGTCTACACGGTCGACGCTGCGCTTAGCGCCGGGGATCTCGACAAGGTGGCCGCCGGTCCCTTCTGCGATCCGGTCATCCAGGAGTACCACGTCGATAAGCCTGCCGCCGCGGGCTTCGACTTCCTGATCGAAGTTGGCTTTCGCCCCGGCGTCACCGACAACGTCGGCCGCACCGCCGGCGAGGCGATCGGCTACCTCCTCGGCCAGCCTTTGGCCCAAGGGGAGGCGGTCTACTCCTCGGTGCAGTACCTGATCTCCGGCGCCCTTTCCGCCGCCGATGCCGAGAAGATCGCCACCGGCCTTCTCTGCAACACGCTGATCCAGCGCTACCAGATCCTGGACGCCGCCACCTTCGCCAAGCAGGGCGGGGTTGCCGCTTACGTCCCGAAGGTGCAGGGGGTGGCTAAGGCCGAGGTCAACACCATCGACCTCGAGGTGAGCGACGAGGAGCTGATGCGCATCAGCCGCGACGGCGTGCTGGCCCTGACTCTCGACGAGATGAAGATCATCCAGGCCCACTACCGCGACCCCGAGGTCCGGAAGAAGCGCGCCGAGATCGGCCTGGGTGCCGCCCCGACCGACGTGGAGCTGGAGGCCCTGGCCCAGACCTGGTCGGAGCACTGCAAGCACAAGATCTTCTCCGCCGACGTCGATTACCAGGACGAAAAGGGGAACAGCGAGAAGATCAAGTCGCTGTTCAAGAGCTACATCCAGCGGACCACCGCCGACGTGCGGGCCGCCCAGGGCGACCGCGATTACTGCCTCTCGGTCTTCAAGGACAACGCGGGGGTCATCAAGTTCAACGACGACTGGTCGCTGGTCTTCAAGGTCGAGACCCACAACTCTCCCTCCGCCCTCGATCCCTACGGCGGGGCGCTGACCGGCATCGTGGGGGTCAACCGCGACCCGTTCGGGACCGGCATGGGTGCCAAGCTCATCTTCAACACCGACGTCTTCTGCTTCGCCGATCCGTTCTACTCCAAGGAGCTCCCGAAGCGCCTGCTGCATCCGCGCCGCATCTATGAAGGTGTCGTCGAGGGTGTCGAGCACGGTGGCAACAAGAGCGGCATCCCGACGGTCAACGGCTCGCTGGTCTTCGACGACCGCTTCGCCGGTAAGCCGCTCGTCTTCTGCGGCACCGCCGGAATCATGCCGGCCAAGATCCAGGGCGAGCCTGCCCACCAGAAGGAGATCCTTCCGGGCGACCTGATCGTGATGGCCGGCGGCCGGATCGGCAAGGACGGCATCCACGGCGCGACCTTCTCCTCCGAGGAGCTGAACGAGAATTCCCCGGTCTCGGCGGTCCAGATCGGCGACCCGATCACCCAGAAGCGGATGTTCGACTTCCTGATCCGGGCCCGCGACAAAAAGCTCTACCGCTTCATCACCGACAACGGGGCAGGGGGGCTCTCCTCCTCGATCGGCGAGATGTCGGAAGAGTGCGGCGGCTGCCAGCTCGACCTCGCCAAGGCTCCGCTCAAGTACCCGGGGCTCGCTCCCTGGGAGATCCTGATCTCCGAGGCCCAGGAGCGGATGAGCATGGCGGTTCCGCCCGAGTCGCTCGACGCCTTCATGGAAATGGCCAAGCGCTTCGGCGTCGAGGCCACCGTGCTCGGTACCTTCACCGATTCCGGCGTCTTCCACATGATGTACGGCGAGAAGACGGTCGCTTACCTGCCGCTCTCCTTCATGCACGCCGGGCTTCCCCCCATGCAGATCCCTGCCAAGTGGGAGCCGCCGGTCAACCCGGAGCCGCAGATCGCTCCCGCCGCCGACTACACCGGCGACCTCTTGGGGCTCCTCTCTTCTTTGAACATCTGCTCCAAGGAGAGCGTGGTGCGCCGCTACGACCATGAGGTTCAGGGTGGCAGCGTGGTGAAACCGTTCACCGGCGCCGACAACGACGGTCCCTCCGACGCGGCCGTCGTCCGTCCCATCCTCGACTCCTTCGAGGGGGTGGTGGTCGGCCACGGTATCTCGCCGCGTTACAGCGACATCGACGCCTACCACATGGCGGCCAACGCCATCGACGAAGGCTTCCGTAACTACATCGCCGTCGGCGGCTCGCCCGACCTGGTCGCCGGCCTCGACAACTTCTGCTGGTGCGACCCGGTCCTCTCCGACCGGACCCCGGACGGGCCGTACAAGATGGCCCAGCTGGTCCGCGCCAACAAGGCGCTCTACGACTACTGCACCGCCTTCTCCATGCCGCTCATCTCCGGCAAGGACTCCATGAAGAACGACTTCTACGACGGGACCACCAAGATCTCCATCCCGCCGACGCTGCTCTTCTCCGTCATCGGAAAGATGGAGGACGCACGCAAGGCGGTCACCATGGACGTCAAGCGCCCGGGTGACCTCGTGTTCCTCCTCGGTGCCACCGCCGACGAGCTGGGCGGCTCCGAGTACCTGGCCGCCAAGGGGTTCGTCGGGAACAACGTGCCGAAGGTAGACGCGCAGGCGGCGCTCGCCACCTATCGCGCCTACCATGGCGCTCTCAACAAGGGGCTGGTCGCCTCCTGCCACGACCTTTCCGACGGCGGCCTCGCGGTTGCCGCAGCCGAGGCGGCCTTCGCCGGCGGCTTCGGGATGTCGGTGGAGCTCTCCCAGGTTCCGGTCAAGGGCGGCGCCAAACTCTCCGACGCCGTGCTCCTCTTCTCGGAATCGGCTTCCCGTCTCCTCGTGTCCGTGAAGCCGGAGAATGCCGACGCCTTCGAGAAGGCGATGGCCGGGACGGTCTGCGCCCGGATCGGGGTGGTCACCAGCGACCAGCTCCTCGCCATCGGCGGCGTGGACGGGAAGCAGGTGGTCAAGTCGGATCTCGCCAAGCTGAAGGAAGCCTGGCAGGCGCCGCTGAGGGAGCTGTAACAGGCTCGCTGGAGTTCTCCCTCTTCGGGGAAGGTGAAGAGCAAATCCCCCCTGTCCCCCCTTTGACAAGGGGGGGACCTGTTCCCCTCTGCAACAAAGGGGCGAGGTAGGTCGCGTTGAGGGACGAAACGCGACAGGTTTTGTTTCTTGGTTGGACGGGTTTTGTTTCCTGGTTGAACGGGGTTTATATTTGGTTGGACGAAGTTCGTTAACTCTTTGGAATTGTTTCCCCGAGTGACAAAAATATTTCGATTATGCCATAATGGGACGTTCTGCGCGTTCCGCACATACAGAGGACTACTAGATGACAAAGGCTAAAGCTCTGGTCATAACGGGCAACGGCACCAACTGTGAAATGGAAGCCGCCCACGCCTGCAGGCTGGGGGGCTTCGATGAGGCCCGCATCGCCCACATCTCCGAACTCATGTCGGGCGAAGTCACCCTCGACGATTACCACTTCCTGAACCTTACCGGCGGCTTCCTGGACGGCGACGACCTCGGGAGCGCCAAGGCCCAGGCCAACCGTCTCCGCTATGCCGCGGTGGAAGGGAGCGGCGAGCCTCTCGTCGAGCAGCTCCTTCGCTTCATCGGCGACGGCAAGCTCATCCTCGGCGTTTGCAACGGTTTCCAGCTGATGGTCAAGATGGGGATGCTCCCGGCGCTCGGCAGCGATTACCTCAAGCAGACCGCCACTCTCACCTACAACGCCAACGGCCGCTTCCAGGACCGCTGGTGCTACCTGAAAGTCGATCCCGCCTCGCCGTCTCTCTACACCAAGGGAGTCGAAGGGGGCGTTTACCTTCCGATCCGTCACGGCGAAGGGAAGTTTCTCGTCGACTGCCAGGAGACCCTGGACGCCATCGAAGGAAAGCACCTCTCCTGCCTGAAGTACTCGGACAAGAACTACCAGGCTTCCACCATGGAGTTCCCGGAGAACCCGAACGGCTCCATCAACGCCATTGCCGGTGTCTGCGACGAGACCGGCAGGATCATGGGACTGATGCCCCATCCGGAGGCTTTCGTGCATCGCACCCAGCACCCGCGCTGGACCCGCGAGGAGCTTCCCGAGGAAGGGGACGGCCTGATCTTCTTCAGGAATGCTGCACAGTACGTGAGGCAGAACCTGTAGGCTCCCGTTACACCGGTACCAGACGATACCTTTCGTCCAGGCACTCAGCTGCGGGCCTGGGACGACATACGGCGGGGCTTGACGCTTCGCAGGTTAATCGGCGGCACATAGGCAGTATCCGATCTTAATAAGGAGAGCATGTGGAAGAGATGAAGTTGTTGAGGCCTGAAGAAGAGTGCGGCATTTTCGGTGTATTCAACCACCCGGAGGCGTCGAACCTTACCTATCTCGGACTCTACGCCCTGCAGCACCGCGGGCAGGAGAGCTGCGGGATAGTCTCCTCGGACGGAGCCGCCCTCCATGCCCACAAGAGCATGGGACTCGTGGCCGACGTCTTCGGTAACCAGGAAATCTTCAAATCCCTCCCCGGCAAATCCGCCATCGGCCACGTCCGCTACTCGACCACCGGTTCTTCGGTTATCAAGAACGTGCAGCCGATCATGGTCGACTATTCCCGCGGCTCCATCGCCGTGGCCCATAACGGCAATATCGTCAACGCCCAGATCATCAAGGACGAGCTCGAGGCGTACGGATCCATCTTCCAGACCACCATGGACACCGAGATCATCGTTCACCTTTTGGCCACCTCCAAGGCGAACTCCCTCCTCGACCGGCTTACCGACGCCCTCAACCGGATCCTCGGCGCTTACTGCCTGCTCTTTTTGACCGAGACCAGGATGATCGCGGTGCGCGACCCCAACGGTTTCCGTCCGCTCTGCCTCGGCCGTCTGGGCGGCGGGTACGTCATTGCCTCCGAGAGCTGCGCCCTCGACCTGATCGACGCCGAGTTTGTCCGCGAGGTCGAGCCGGGCGAGGTGATCGTCATCGACAAGAACGGGATGAATTCCTTCTTTCCGCTCAAAAAGACCACCCCCAGCCCCTGCATCTTCGAGTTCGTCTACTTCGCCCGTCCCGACTCCCACGTCTTTGGCCGCAACGTCTACCAGGTCAGGAAGGAGCAGGGGAGGCAGCTCGCCCGCGAGCACAAGGTCGATGCCGACATCGTCGTACCGATTCCGGACTCCGGCGTGCCGGCGGCCCTTGGCTACGCCGAGGAGTCGGGTCTTCCCTTCGAGCTGGGGCTCATCCGCAACCATTACGTGGGACGTACCTTCATCGAGCCGCAGCAGGCGATCCGCCACTTCGGCGTGAAGATCAAGCTGAACCCGGTCCGCGAAGTCCTCAAGGGGAAACGGGTGGTGGTCATCGACGACTCCATCGTGCGCGGCACCACCTCGAGAAAGATCGTCAAGATGGTGCGTAATGCCGGGGCCTCCGAGGTCCACGTGAGGATCTCCTCGCCTCCCACCAGCTATCCCTGCTACTACGGGATCGATACCCCCAACCGCAAGGAGCTGATCTCTTCCTCCCATTCCATCGACGAGATCCGCCGCTACATCACCGCCGATTCGCTTGGCTACCTCTCCGAAGAAGGGCTCATGAAATCGGTGGGGGCCGATAACGGCGGCTACTGCAACGCCTGCTTTACCGGGGGGTACCCGGTTAAATTCCCGCGTCTCGAAATGGATGATGACTCGCAGATGGGGCTATTCGAAAAGGAGATTGAGAAGATATGACCGAGAAGGAAAGGCTGAAGAAGATCATCATCGAACTCTCGTACGAGAAGCGCAACGTCACCCTGGCCTCCGGCCGTCAGAGCGATTTCTATTTCGACGGGAAACAGACCACCCTCCATCCGGAAGGGGGCTACCTGACCGGCAAGCTGTTCTTCGAGGCCGTCAAGGACGTGGAAGGGCTCGAAGGGGTAGGGGGGCTCACCCTGGGCGCCGACCCGATCGCCACTGCCACTTCGGTGGTGAGCTTCCTGGAAGGGAAGCCGGTTCCCGCTTTCATCATCCGCAAGGAGCCCAAAGGCCACGGCACCGGTGCCTGGCTGGAAGGGCGGAAGAACTTCAAGCCCGGCTCCCGCGTCGTCATCGTCGAGGACGTGGTGACCAGCGGCGGCTCCTCCATGAAGGCCATCAAGAGGGCCGAAGAGGAAGGGCTCAAGGTGCTCGGCGTGGTGACCCTGGTCGACCGCGAAGAGGGTGGCCGCGAGAACATCGAGAAGGAAGGGTACTGGCTTAAGGCGATCTTCACCAAGTCGGAGATCCTCGCCTAGAGGCACGGGCCAATGTTAGATAATGGAGGCGGCATTTATGCCGCCTTCGTTGTTTGTAGCGTCGATTGCTTCCCCCTCCCCTGGAGGGAGGGGGCGAGGGGGTGGGGGAAGCCGGGGGAAGCGACACTTCCGGCAGCTCAAAAATCCCCCCTGTCCCCCCTTTGCAAAGGGGGGGACTGAGGCCAGCGGGGGGTGACCCCTGCGGGGAGCATCCTTTCCTGCGGGGGGATGAGGAGTAGAGCATGGAAGAGATTCTCGCCGAATACAACAAGCTGTTGAGCCTCATCGACGAATGGTTCGCCCGCTGCATGGAGCGCTACCCGGACAAGATTGCCTGCGGGACCGGGTGCTCGTCTTGCTGCCGCGGGCTTTTCGACATCACGCTGCTGGACGCCCTTTTCCTCAAGAGGGGATTCGATGCGCTCTCCCCGGAGGTAAAGGGGCGGGTACTCGCCAAGTGCGGGGAGCGGCTCGGCTTGATGCGGGAGGAGTGGCCGGAGCTCGCCCACCCCTTCCTTCTCAATCACCGCCCCGACGAGGATTGGGAGGCGCTGATGCCGGACGAGGACGAGACTCCCTGTGTGCTGCTGGATGGCGATGGCCGCTGCCTGGTCTACGATAACCGTCCGATGACCTGCCGGCTGCACGGGATTCCGTTCGTCGATACCAGCGGCGACGTCATGCACGACGAGTGGTGCACCATGAATTTCACGGAGACCGATCCGCTCTCGCTGCCGGGGATATCCGCACCGTTCGACGCCATCTTCCGCCAGGAGGTCGCCCTTTTCCGCCAGTTGACCTCCGAACTGGTCGGGGAGCGGGTGCAGGAGCTGGATACCTTCATCCCGCTGGCCCTGATGATCGATTTCGATAACTTCGACTGGCCCGGGTGGTTCGCCGATTTCCGCCCCTGCAATAACGAAAGCGAGGAGTAAGCGTGGCACTTCCTTCAACTATTTACCGGGCTTCGGTCAACCTGTCCGATCTCGACCGCCAGGTCTACGAGCAACTGCAGGCTACCGTCGCCAAACATCCCTCGGAAACGGAGGAGCGGCTGGTGGCGAGGCTTCTTGCGTATTGCCTCTGCTACGAGGAGGAGCTCAACTTCGCCAAAGGGGTCGGTTCCGGTGACGAGCCGGATCTCTGGAGCAAGGGGCCGGACGGCCGAGTGCGCCTTTGGGTGGAGGTCGGGCTCCCCGACCCGGACCGGCTGGCCAAGTCGTGCCGCCACGTCGAGCGGGCGGTGCTCTTCACGTTTGGCCGGGACAAGGACCGGTGGTTAGGGCAACATCTCGGGAAATTGGCCGGTGCCGCGAACCTTACGGTGGTGGGGCTCGACTCGGCGTTTGTCGCCGGGCTCGCCGCCGGTTTGCAGAGGGTGATCGACTGGTCGCTGACGGTTACCGAGGGGAATCTCTATCTGACGGCAGGGGGGGAGACGGTCGAGAGTGCGGTGGAAGTTTTAAGCGGGACGCCGCTCGCTTAAATTGGGAACTGGGGGCTCTCTTACAGGCAAATCCCCCCTGTCCCCCCTTCGCAAAGGGGGGGACCTTTCGTCAGCATTCTTGGGACGCATCCTCGGAAGAAGCTTCTTTGCAATTTCGGGGCTTGAGGATGACGGGGGAGGTACTTCGGCGGGGGACAGCTTTGGAGAGATGGGGTTGAAATAAGAAAAGCCCCGGAAATATCCGGGGCTTCTCGATAATGTTCTACGCTATGTGGATTAGCCCCTGGAAACGTTGGCTGCCTGAAGACCTTTCGGGCCTTTCACGATTTCGAACGTTACGCTGTCGCCTTCGGTGAGGGATTTGAAGCCTTCGCCAGTGATAGCGGAGAAGTGAACGAATACGTCCTCGCCATTCTCCTGCTCGATGAAGCCAAACCCTTTGCTGTCGTTAAACCATTTCACAGTTCCGTTTACCATTTACTTACTTCTCCCATATACTTCTTTGAGGTTGATCCCGGGTAAATCCACGGATGGTGCACTCTACCAGTGTTGTCCAGTTAATGTCAATATAATTATTTTAAAAAAATCGGACTGAATTAATACAGTCCTGCAAACGCTATGAGAAAGGTCTCCCGGCTAGTCCAGTGGGAGCCAGCGGGAGGCCTTTGGGGACGGCTAACTATCTTGAGACCTTACGGTTTTATTGCAGTGGCAATCACCTTCTCGATGCAGCTTCCGATCCCGTCCTTCCCGTGAATCATTCCTGCCCAGCCTGCCGGTATCCCCTGGAGACCGAGTAGCGCACCCAGCCAGGCCCCGGCCATGGCCCCCCGGGCAGTGGCGTCGCCGCCCGCCTGGGATGTCTCTTCTATGGCCATTCTGAAATCGTTCTGGTTCCGTAGCGCGCAGTGGAGCGCGGCCGGGAACGATTGCCGGAGGGGAGAGCCTGTCCCGAACTGGGCGGTCATCTCCCGGACCGGCCGGTCAAGCCTGGAGAAGACGGCTTCGATGGCGGCCGCTATCTCCCGCCCCACTTCACCTTCCCCCGATACCGCCTTGGCCGCACCTTTCACCGCCTCCCCGAATTCCTTGCCGTTCAAAAGGTCGCGCATGATGAGCGCATGGCACTTGGCATAGGCGACCGCGCGCTGGTTGTCCTGGCAGACCCGGGTGGCTATCTCCACCACCTTCAGGAGGGAACCCTCCAGGCTGCGGTTGACGACCACGGGAGCGAGCCGGGTGAGGGTGGACGGTCCGTCGTCGTCGGCTCCTCCCTGGTAGTGGTAGGAGGAGCTGCGGCGATGGGCTGCAAAGGTCAGGTAGTTATTGATCGTGCCGCGGGCCGCCTGGTCGAGCTTGCCGCGGTACCCTTCGGCGGAAAAGTAGGCCACGAAGCGCGGACCGAAATCGGGGGCCGAAAAGTAGCCGAGCTCGGCTACCGACTGGAGCAGCAGTAGCGCCGCTTCCCCGTTGGGTGAGAGTTCGCCCGGGTGGCGGACGTCCACCTTCACCCCCTGGGCGGGTTCTTCGAACGCCTTGACCGTCGCGCGGCAGGCGGCATCACCGATGAATTGTCCCCATATCGCTCCCCGGCAGCGGTCGGCGAAAGCGGTAGCGGTCATTCCCTTTTCGACATCCATGGCTCTCTCCTTTGCATCGCTTGGCGTTGGTTGGGAAGTGCCGGCCGTCACCTAATAGGGATAGCATAGATTGCGTAAGCGGCAAGGGGGATGGGCTCCTCAAAGGCTTTGTGTATGATCTCCAATCGTGGTAACGTAGGGCCAAATGAAGGATGACCTGTGTCAGGAAAAAAGGATGTGACTCTGTATGTCCGGTTTTGGCCACAAGTTGAGCGAGCACCCCATACTCGAACAGAAGGTCGCCCAATTGAACAGTGTCCGGCGCCGTCTTGCGGAAACCCGCGCACAGTTGCAGCAGGTTCAGGATGAATTGTCAGATATCGACTCCTTCTATGACCGTACACTGGGCCAAAGGCTGGCCGAACTCCAGTCGATCGAGGCCGAAATAGCGCAATTGACCGTCGACGGTTCCGGCGACGGTAACGACCTCGATTCCGCCGCGCTCGCCGCCTGCCGCGGGTGGCGTTCCGATGCCAGAGATATCAAGACCCTCTACCGCGAGGTTGCCAAGACCGTACACCCCGACCTGGCCGACGCGACCGTCAGCCAGGACGAGCGGACGGAGCTGATGTCCCGTGCCAACCGGGCCTACGCCGAGGAGGATGCCCGGACCCTGGAAGGCATCTTGCGGGAGTGGTGGCGTTCGCGTCCGGGCGCCCTGGAGGAGCTTCGCCGGCTGGACCGGGTGATCGCGGCCGAAAAGGTCGAGCTTGCCGAGCTTACTGCCCGGCTTGCGGAGGTGCAGGGAAGCCTCGCGGTCCGGCTGAAGCTCAGGCTCGATGGGGGAGTGGTGAGTGAGAGTCTGCTGGCGGACCTGGTGACGGCGGTCGATCTCAACATAGACCGCGGCCGACGCAGGCTCGCGCGCTTGCGGGGGGGCGAAAAGGCGCCGGGGGCGCAATCCCGGGCTTCCCGTCCGTGGCCGGGGAAGACGGTGGTGTTTCCTGCCGGGCTGGGCGACGGACTCGCCTACCTGAGGGAGCGCGGTTCGGTCAACTACAGCAAGTGGAAGAAATGGGGGTGCGCCGCGGGGGCTTTACCGGTTCCGGAAGGTGCGGAGGTGCGGCTCGATATCAATGGCGGGAAGGTGGGGGGATTGCAGTCGCTGTCGGCGCTTCGTCCCGACGACCTGCAGGCTCTCTATCTCTACGGCTTCAGTGACGCCGACCTCCCCGCGCTGGCCAGGCTGACCGGGGTGGAGGAACTCTACCTTTCGGGTGCGGGGCTCACGGACCAGGCGCTTTCCTCTATCAGGCCGCTCGTCAATCTGAAGCGGATTTACCTGTACCAGACGTCGATTTCCGACCGGGGGCTGCTGGCCCTGCGGGACTTCCCGCGGCTTACCGGGCTCACCACCTCCGGCAGCGGTATCACCGAGGCCGGGCTGGCCAGGCTCAAACTGGCAGTACCGGGGGTGAAGACGGTCAGTTTTAGCTGGAACCGCTAAGCCGGAGTGATCCGACTGAGGGCGAAAAGGTAACGCCAACGTCACAAATCCCCCCTGTCCCCCCTTTTCCAAAGGGGGGGAGCTTTTATCCCCCAGTTTTTCCCGATGAACCAAAGAAAAGGGGGGCTGGCACGCGGTGGCCAGTCCCCCTTCTGTTTTCACTAGGCGCCGAGGGCGGCGGCTAGGTCGGCGATAAGATCCTCCGGGTCCTCCAGGCCTACCGAGAGGCGAACCAGGGTGTCCTTGATCCCGCGTGCCTCCCGCTCGGCGGGGGGCATGGCGGCATGGGACATCTTGGCGGGGTAGGAGAGGATGCTCTCGACACCGCCGAGACTGACCGCGAAGGCAGCCAGCTTCACGCCGGCCACCAGCTTGGCGGTCGTTTCATAGCTGTCGAGCTCGAAGGAAAGGACCGCCCCCGGACCCGACGACTGCGCCCGGTGGGCTTCATACCCCGGGTGTTCCGGCAGCCCCGGGTAATAGATCTTCGCCACCTTCTCCTGCGTCTTGAGCCACTCCACGATCCTGATCGCCCCGGCCTGGCTCTCCTCCATCCTCACCTTCAAGGTCCTCAATCCCCTCAAGACCAGCCAGCAGTCCTGCGGCCCCAGCACGGCGCCGAAAGCGTTCTGCACGTATTTCAGCCTCTTGCCGAGCTCGGGATCCTTGGCGACTGCGAAGCCGCAGATGACGTCGGAATGGCCGTTTAAAAACTTGGTCCCGCTATGGAGCACGATGTCGCAGCCAAGCTCTAGCGGCCGCTGCAGATACGGGGTCATGAAGGTGTTGTCGACGATGGTCAAAAGCCCCTTCTCCTTGGCCAGGCTGGTGGCGGCCTTGAGGTCGATGACCTTTAAAAGGGGATTGGAAGGGGTTTCCAGGTAGAGCGCCTTGGTGCGCGGGGTGACGGCGGCGGCGATGGCGGCGGGGTCGGTCGCGTCGACGAAGGTGGCCTCCAGGCCCCAGTTCTTCATCACCGTGGAGAGAAGGCGGAAGGTTCCGCCGTAGACGTCCTCGCAGACCACCAGGTGATCGCCCGGCGAAAAGATCATGAAGGTGGAGCCGATGGCTGCCATTCCCGAGGCGAAGGCGAGCCCGGTGGTCCCTCCTTCCAGTCCCGCCACCGCTTCCTCGACCGCCTCGCGGGTGGGGTTGCCGGAGCGGGCGTAGTCGTAGCGGCCGAACTCGTCCATGGAGCGCTGGGCGAAGGTCGAGCTGTGGTAGATGGGGTGGCTCAGGGAGCCAAACTCCGGGTCGATGGGGCTTTTGCCGTGGATCAGTTCGGTCGCGAACTTCATGCCGGTTCTCCTTCTTCGAATGCCTGCGCCAGGTCGGCGATCAGGTCGTCCTTGTCTTCGATTCCCACCGACAGCCTCAGCAGGAGGTGGTTGATCCCCAGACGGTCCAGGGTCTCCGGCTCGATGTCGGCGTGGGTCTGCACCTGCGGGAAGGTGATCAGGCTCTCGACGCCACCGAGGCTCTCCGCGAAGGAGATCACCCGGGTGTTCATCAAGAGCCGGTCCACCAGTTGCGGCTCGGTCACCTCGAAGGCGATCATCGCCCCGAAGCCGTTGCCGCGCTCCTTCAGTATCCGGTGCCCCGGATGGTCGGGGAGCCCGGGGTAGTAAACCTTTCCCACCCGGGGGTGGGTGAAGAGCCACTCGGCGACCGCCTGGGCGTTCTCCTGCTGGCGCTCCATCCTCAGGGTCAGGGTCTTCATCCCACGGATGGTGAGGAAGGAATCCTGGGGGCCTAGCACCGCGCCGATGCCGTTCTGATGGAAGTAGACCTTCTCGGCCAGTGCCGGGTCCTTAACCGCCACCAGTCCGCAGACGGTGTCGTTGTGGCCTGCCAGGTACTTGCTCCCCGAGTAGACGGTGATGTCGGCGCCAAGGTCGAAGGAGCGCAAAAGGTACGGGGTGAGGAAGGTGTTGTCCACGATGTGAAGAAGACTGTGCTTCTTACAGAGCGCGGAAAGCGCGGCGATATCGGCCACCTTCAGAAGCGGGTTGGTGAGCGACTCGACGAAGAGCGCCTTGGTGTTGGGGCGGATCGCCGCTTCCACCGCGGCAACGTCGCTCGTGTCCACGTAGCTGAAGGTGAGGCCGAACTGGAGGAAGGTCTTCTCGAACAGCCGGTAACTCCCGCCGTAGAGATCCTCGGTGACGATCAGGTGGTCGCCCTGGCTGAAGAGGAACATGAGGCTCGTGATGGCGGCCATGCCGGAGGCATAGGCGAAGCCGCGGCAGCCACCCTCCAGTTGGGCGAGCCCCTCCTCGAGCGCCTGGCGGGTCGGGTTTCCGGAACGGCTGTAGTCGTAGCCGGTGCTTTGCCCAAGGCCCGGATGGCGGAAGGTCGCGGTCTGGTAGATGGGGACGGTGACCGCGCCGGTTCTCGATTCCCTCTGCAAGCCGATGTGTGCTGCGGTGGTAGCTACTTTCATCGTTTCCTCCAAATGAAAAGTCCCCTTCCGGGGTGTCGGAAGGGGACTCGTAGAGGTGGTCCGCGCTTCCTTATCTTCCGGAACTTAGTTCCGCTGGAATTGGCACCTTCCCCAGGTGGGGAGGTTGCCGCGACGTCGTAGGGCCAGTCCCTCGGTCGCTCTCGATAAGTGCAGTGCCGGAGCGATGCTCCGTTATGTTGTGCTACTAATACTTAATCAGACAGATCCTGTCAACAATTTGTTGTGTTATTAATACTGAAAACTATCGATCCTGTCAACAATGATGATGCGGGTTACTCGGCAGGATGGCCGGGGGGTGGGGGGTGGGGGGTGGGGGGTGGGGTGGGGTGCCGAAGCAGGAACCGCCCCCCATGAGTGAATGTTATCCGCGGGCACATTCTGCGGACCGTGCCTTGCTTTACAGGAATTGGCTGCCAAGACAACGGCCGCCGCTTTATCCTCACTGATTTACATAAAACGGACAAGGGACCTCCCCGATACCTTTCAACGCGGCTGCTGTAACTAGGGAGCGAAGGCCGATAGCGAAGGAGGAAAAACGTTGCTGGCAATTAATCAGGGTTTATTAGGCAAAAATAAAAAAATAATTTGACAACGATCATGAACTGCGTCAATAATATCTCATTGTCGAATTATTATGTATGGAGGATACTACATGGCTACTCTCGTGGAAATCGCAGCACAGATTGTGGCGTCGCATGCCTCTAGTACACCGATGACCTCTGACCAACTGATCTTCGAGATCAACAAGGTACACAATGCTCTGAAGAATTTGGAAGCAGGGGAGTCTGCTGAAGTATTAGAGGAGCCGGCCAAGAGTAGTACTTCGCTGACCGTGAAGGAAGCTTTCCGCAAAGGAGAGATCGCCTGCATGGTATGCGGCAAGGGGGGATTCAAGACGCTGGCCCGCCATCTGAGCAGCTCGCACGGTCTCAAACCGGGCGAGTACAAGAAGATGTTCGGGATCCCCAGCAAGCAGGCGCTGTCGGCCAAGAACTACTCCGATTCCCGCCGCAAAATGGCGCAGGAGCGGGGGCTTGCCGACAACCTCGCCAAGGCGCGGGAGGTCCGGATGGCCAACATCAAGGCCCGCAAGGCGGCCGCCACCAAGCCGGTGAAGGCAGCCAAGGCACCGCGCACCGCTACGGCCGCGGCCGCCAGGGCAGCCAAGGCCGCGCTCTAGACGGGCGCCTGGCGCAAAAAACAAAAAAGCCGCTTCCCTTACAGGGGGGGCGGCTTTTTGCGTTCTGGACGGGGGGGAAGGTGTGGAAAACACACCTAGATTGCCACTCGATCCGTGATTCAAATCCCCCCTGTCCCCCCTTCGCAAAGGGGGGGACCTGAGGCCTGATTTCTCGGTCTTTGACCAAGGGGGGGATTGGGGGGGCGGGTGAAAAAATATACCTGGATGGGCAATTGGTCGGTGAGGCAAATCCCCCCTGTCCCCCCTTTGACAAGGGGGGGACCTGTCGCTCCTTTGAAACTGGGAGGAGGGGACGCGGTGGCCTGACCGAACTAACTTCCCGTCACGAGCGGGCGGGCCATCCTGGCTATTTGTCGAGGTGGCCGGTGAGCACCAGGGTCACGAAGGCGGCGTAGAAGATCCCCCCGGCCAAGAGGGTGAACGGGGTGAGCTGCTTTTTAAGCCTGATCTGTGCGTAGGCGAGCCCGACCGAGGCGAAGGTGAGGAACACGGTGATGAGAGCCGGCCGCGAGAGCTCCCAGCTGGTCATCATGATCCCGATCGCGGTGATCACCGAGCTCTGAAAGACCATGGCGCCGGTGATGTTGCCGATGGCGAGGGTGTCCTTTCCCTTCCTGATCCAGATGACGCTGTTGAACTTCTCCGGGAGCTCGGTGGCGATAGGGGCGATGATCATGGCGAGGATGAAGGAGGAGATGCCGACCTCGGACGAGATCACCTGGACCTTCTCGACGAAGATGTAGGAGCCCCAGACGATCAAAAAGAGCGAGCTCATCACCTGGAACAGGATGATGGCGAAATGGGGATCGTGGGCCTTGGGGGCGAAGTAGCAGGGATCCAGGTCGGCCTCCTCGACCGGTCCTTCGTTGTTCCCCTTGATGGTCTTCAGGGCGTAGGCGCCGTAACAGACGAAGAGGGTCATGGCGATGAAGACCTTGAGGACCGGATGGTGGAGGAAGGTGCAGATCACGGCCACGAAATACAGGGCAAGGAAGTACTCGATGTCGCGCCGCATTACCACGGTGTCCACCCGCATGACCGGGTAGTCGCTGCGCCGGGAGCGGTTGAAGATGACCGCCACGCCGCTTATGAAGAGGGCCAGGGTGCCGAGCATGAAGGGGGCACCGATGATGGCGCCCACCCCGATGGAGTGTCCCGCTTCTTTGGAGCCGAAGGTGATGGCGATGATCGGGATGAGGGTTTCCGGAAGGGCGGTTCCGATCGCGGCGAAGATGCTTCCGACCGCGCCGTCGGAGAGGTTCATCTTCTTGCCGAACCATTCGAGGCCGTTGGTGAAGACGGTGGCGCCGACCAGGATGATGATCAGGGCCACCAGCAGCATGAGGTAGTTCATGGGGATCGCTTTCTTGACAGGGGAGAGGAGTGCGGCCGGCGGGAGGGATACTCCTCCGGACCAAGGGGGCGATTGTAGCTCATTAGCCTTTTGGCCGCAAGGAAAAGGGGCTCAGCGGGCTCCGTAGCCGTCCCACTCGACCGCGCCGAGGTGGGCATCCCCCAGGAAGGTGTAGAAGATGCCGACCGTCCCGTTACTCTGGCGGCGGGTCGGGAGGTTGCCGTACTTGGCGACCCTGAGTGCCTCGATGTACTGGAACCCCAGCCCATGGCGGCGGAAGATGCGGAAGATGAGGTTGGTGTTGGAGCGGACGATCGCCTCGGACCCTTCCGCGTTGTCGGAGCCGGTGCCGCTCACGAAGTAGCCGCGGGCCACACTTTCCAGCGCCACCCGGTTGGCCATGATGAGCCGCAGGGAGAGCGTTCCCTGCGGAGTGATGCCGTAGTGGTAGTCGCGCTGCCCGTCGGCCCGCGGCGTGACGCCGGCGGCGCCGTAACCGGCCCCGGCCAGCGCCGATCCCTGCAAAGCCACCTCGGGGGCCAGCCAGTTCTGCCAGGTGGTGCCCAGGGACAGGGCGGTGTTGGAGACCCGGAAGATGGTGGGGGAGATGTAGTCGTAGCTTCCGTACAGACCCCAGATGCCGCGGGTGCCTTCGCTCGGCTCGTAGCTCTTTCCGTAGAGGAGCCCGCGCAAAAGGACGTTTCCCACCGGGTTGGACTCCCTTGCCTGGCCGCTGATTTGGAAGTCGAAGTAATCGAGGGGGCGGGTATAGGTGTAACCTGGCTTGCCGGGGAGGCCGTAGGACATGGCGAAATCGATGGTGGCGTCCTGCTGGGAGTCGATCATCGCCCCCAGCCGGAAGCGCCAGAAGGTGGCCGGGTCGTGGCTGGGGAAGAGCGGTTTGAAGCGGTCGCCGAAGGCAAAGCGGTTGAAGGAGGTGGTGGGGGATACGATGGCCGCCCCCAGCTCGTGGCCGAGGTCCGGGGTGGAGCCCTGTTCCTTGAGGATCAGTTGCGACATGCGGAAAAGCGCTTCGCCGAGGAGGCTTCCCGAGTTGCCGGTGGTGGCCATGTCGTTGATGGAGGGGCGGCCGGTCTCTCCCGCCATCTTCCAGAGGAAGCTCCCCGCGTTGGAGTAGGCCCAGGACTCCCAGAAGCCGAGTCCGCAGGAGCGGGCGAGGCCGTACATGGTGGCCCCCTGGTACGGGTGGGCGAACTGGTTCACGTTGAAGGGATCCTGGTCGTACCCCCATTCCTGGCGGCTCAGGTGCCGCCAGATGGTGTCGAAGTTGGAATAGTAGGTGCGCTCGCCGGTGTCGGAGTGATCGTCGTCGTAGACCACCCGGTCGTACATGTTCAGCAAAAAGAGAAAGGCGGGAATCTCCACCGCGGGGATCAGATAGCTCTTTCCCTCTCCGGTCTCCCAGGAGTGCACGACATCGCCCGGATCGCGTAATTGCCGGGGAGCCGCTTCGGCCCCCGTGGCCGCCGCCGGAGTACCGGTATCGGTTCGCCTCAGCCCGTCCGGGAGCGGACGGGAGGGGGAGTAGGCCAGCGCGGGCGGGACCCCATCGGTGGCCGCCGCGGTCCCGGTGACGGTGAGCGGAAGAAGCAGCGCGATCAGCATGCCGAGCATGAAGCGGCGGTATCGGCATGAACCGGAAGCAGTTCTCATGGAACACTCCGAAGAAAGCGGTGAATTTATGGATACTGAGCAAGGACCGAAGTGTTGGCGGGCCTGGCGGCAGACAAAGATAATGTGAACTTTATCATAAAACTTTCAGCTTTCACTCAGCAGGTCGAAATCACGGAGTAATTCCTGTACACTTGAGTAGCAGTCCTCTCTGTCACCGTATCTATGCCCGATATTGCCGGCGGTCATGACATTGCAAGGAGCCTTCATGCAGACCCTGGTTGATCTCTTCGAAACTTTTGAGCCAAGGGGAGAGCAGCGCGCTCTGGTCAACCGGACCGGAGTGCGACGGCTGGAGATGAGCTACCGCGAACTGGCCGATCTCTCCTTGCGGATGGCGGCCCTGCTCGCCCGGCGCGGGGTGGCGGAGGGGGACCGGGTCCTCCTGTGGGGGCCCAACTCCCCGTGGTGGGGGGTGGCGTACTGGGGGATCATCGTGCGGGGGGCGGTGGCGGTGCCGGTCGACTTCATGTCCGACCGCGCCCGGGCCGAGAACATCGCCAAGCTGACCGAGGCGAAGCTCCTCGTCCAGAGCCGGTTCAAGCCGGAACGGATCCCCGCCGGGGAGACCCTTCTTCTGGAAGAGCTCCCGTTTCTCCTGGCGGAAATCCCCCCGGCTACCGCCGTCCATCATCCGGCCCCGGACGACCTGGCGCAACTGATCTATACCTCGGGTACCACCGGCAACCCCAAGGGGGTGATGCTCACCCACCGCAACCTGGTGGCCAACCTCGAGCAGATCAACCGCCATATCCCGATCATCGACCGCGACTTCACCTTCCTCTCGCTTTTGCCCCTTTCCCACATGTTCGAGCAGATGGGAGGCTTCTTCACTCCCCTCTACCAGGGCGCCTCCGTCATCTACCTCAGGACGCTGAAGCCCTCGGCGATCATGGAAGCCCTCGGGGATGAGGACGTCTTCGTCATCATGGCGGTCCCCCGGCTGATGCAGCTTCTGAAGAGCTCCATCGAGCGGGAACTGGCCGAGAAGCACCTGGACGGAGCCTTCCGGTCGCTGGCGGAAGTGGGGCGCCGGCTCCCCCAGCGGTTAAGAAAACTCCTCTTTTTCCCGGTTCAGCACAAGTTCGGCCGCGACTTCACCCTCTTCGTATCGGGAGGGGCGGCGCTCGACCCCGAGGTCTTCGGTTTCTGGAGCGACATGGGGTTCATCGTCATCGAAGGGTACGGACTCACCGAATGCTCGCCGGTTCTCTGCGCCAACACCATCGGCCGGCAGGTGGCGGGGGCGGTGGGGCCAGCGCTCCCCGGCGTCCAGCTGAAGATCGCCCAGGAGGGGAAGGAGCTTCTCGCCCGCGGCGCCAACGTCTTCCCCGGCTACTACCAGAACGAAAACGCCTCACGGGACGCCTTCACCGGCGACGGATGGTTCCGGACCGGCGACATCGCCGAGATCGACCAGACCGGCTGGGTCCATATCAAGGGGAGGGAAAAGGAGCTGATCGTCACCGGCGCCGGCGTCAACGTCTACCCCGACGAGCTGGAGGGGGTACTCAACAAGATCCCCGGCGTGAAGGAGTCGTGCGTGATCGGGCTTGACAGGGGAGGGGGGGAAGAGGTACATGCGGTGCTGCTCCTTGGCTCTCCCGACGCCCGTCCCGACGAGATCGTGGCCCGCGCCAACCAGTCGCTCGATTCCCTGCACCAGATCACCGGCTTCACGATCTGGAAGGAGCCGGAGTTCCCGAAGACCACCACCCTGAAGATCAGGAAGTTCCAGGTCAAGGAAGAGATCGTCAAGGGGGGCAAAGAGGGGCAGGGCGCCTCGCGGGACCAGCTGGTGAACCTCTTGGCCCGGGTGACCGGGACCGGCACCGATGAAATCGCCGAGGACTCCCTGCTGGTGGGGGACCTGGGGCTCACCTCCATCGGGAGGCTCGAGCTGGTGAACTTCCTGGAACAGGAGTTCCGGATGGACATCGAGGACTCCCAGATCGGCCCTCAGACCCGCGTGCGCGACGTGCGGGAGGTCATCGCCAAAAGGGAAAAAGTCCGCTCCTCGAAGCGGCTCCGTTTCTGGACCAACAGCTGGCCGGTGCGGGCGCTCCGGATGCTGGGGGATGCCTTTTTCGTCTATCCCCTCTACAGCATGTTCGCCGACCTGGAGACGGTCGGGGCGGAGAAGCTCGAGAAGATCGACGGGCCGGTTGTGTTCATCGCCAACCACTTGAGCTATTTCGACCAGCCGTCGGTCATGTTCTCCCTCCCTGCCGGGATCCGCTACCGCACCGCCTCGGCCGCCTGGGAGGAGTTCTTCTTCGGCCAGTACCACGGCCTCGACAAGCTCTGGCGGATGTTCTGCTACCAGTACGGGACCATCTTCCTGAACCTCTTCCCGCTGCCGACCATCGGCGGCTTCAGCAGGGCCCTGAGCTTCATGGGCAAGCTGGCCGACCACGGGGTGAGCACCCTCATCTTCCCGGAAGGGGCCCATTCCCGGGATGGGAAGATGCACGACTTCCAGCTCGGCCTCGGGGTGATCGTGAAGGAACTCGGGATCCCGGTGGTGCCGATCAAGATCGCCGGGACCGAGCGGGTGCTCCCGCCCGAGGCGGGCTTTCCGAAGCGGGGGAAGGTGACCGTCACCTTCGGGGAGCCGATGCGCTTCACCCTGGAGGAGCCGCGGGAGATCGTGGAGAAGGCGCAGCGGGCGGTGAAAGAGCTGTAAGTTCGCCTCTTTGAAAGGTTGCCGGTAATTTCGGGGGCAGGTTCAAAGTCCCCCTTTGACAAAGGGGGACTTAGGGGGATTTCTCCTGCTGCCACTGTCACAAATCCCCCCTGTCCCCCCTTTTTCAAAGGGGGGGACCAGAACGGGGGGAGTAATTCAATGCAATTCCTGGAGGGTCCTTTTTCATGGCTGATGCGAGCCTCTCGCTTTCTTACCGGCGCTATGCGCTGGGGCTTCTTTTGGCGGTCAACCTGCTGAACTACATCGACCGGCAGGTTCTGTTCGCCGTCTTCCCGCTGATCAAAATCGATCTCGCCATCTCCGATACCGCCCTCGGCTTTCTCGGGAGCGCCTTCATGTTCAGCTACATGCTGATCGCCCCGCTCTTTGGCTGGCTGGGGGATCGCTGGAGCCGGGTCAAGCTCGCCGCCGGCGGGCTGGTCGTCTGGAGCGTCGCCACCGCCCTGGCCGGTTTCGCCCCCGGCTACCGCACGCTTTTGGCCGCCCGCGCCACCGTGGGCGTGGGGGAGGCGAGCTTCGGCACCGTGTCGCCCGGGCTCATCGCCGACTTTTTCGACCGGGAGCGGCGGGGGAGGGTGCTGTCCTGGTTCTACCTGGCCATTCCCGTCGGGAGCGCGCTCGGCTACCTCCTGGGGGGGATCCTCGGGGAGCGTCTTGGGTGGCACGCCGCCTTCCTGATGGTGGGCCTTCCCGGCCTCGCCCTCGCCATCCCGATCGCCCTCCTGCGCACCCCGCCGCGCGGCGGTGAGGACGCCCCCCACCTGGAGAGCGCCGGGCCTGGGAAGGCGCTTTCCCCGGCGGAAGGGTACCGCACCTTCATCAAGAACCGCTCCTTCGTCTTCAACACCATCGCCATGGCCACCATGACCTTCGCCATCGGCGGGCTCGCCCAGTGGATACCCTCCTTCCTCTACCGCACCCACGCGGTCAGCGTGGAGAAGGGAAACACCCTCTTTGGGGCCGCCACCGTGCTGGCCGGGATCCTCGGAACCCTGATCGGAGGGTGGCTGGGAGACCGCTGGCAAAAGCGCACCCCCAAGGGGTACCTCCTGGTCTCGGGGTGGGGATTCCTGGCCGGGACCCCCTTCGCCGCCTGGGCACTCCTGGCCCAGGACCTCAAGGTCTGCATCGCCGCCATCTTCGTCGCCGAATTCTTCCTCTTTCTCAACACCGGCCCGCTCAACACGGTGATCATCAACGTCACCCATCCCGCCATCCGGGCCATGGCCTTCGCGGTCAACATCTTCTTCATCCATGCTCTGGGGGACGCCATCTCCCCCTCCATCCTGGGGTGGCTTTCCGACCACTGGGGGCTGCGTAACGCGCTCCTCTCTACCCCGCTGGTGATGGCCTTGGCCGGGATCTTCTGCTTTGTCTGCGGCCGGTACATCGAAGAGGACATGAAGCGGGCGGAGGTGGAACCCTCCTGAAAGGGGCAGCGATGCCACGGGCTTTAAACTGCGAAAAGCGCGCGAGCGCGATCGAGGAGAACCGGCGTTTCTACGAGGCGCTCTGGTCGGGATGCCGTCTGTCCCGGCCGGAGAGCTTCAACACCTGGCCGCTCATCTCCTCGCTGGTCCCCGGCTGTCCCATCCGGCTGGAGGTAGGCCCCGGCCTGCGCCCCCGGCTCCCCTTGAAGGGGACCCACTTCCTCGACCTGAGCCAGACGGTGGTCGACCGGCTCAGAAAGGGGGGAGGGGTGGCCACCCCGGGGGATGCCACCAGGCTCCCCTTTCCCGACGGGTTCTTCGACCTGGTCTGCGCCTTCGATCTCCTCGAGCACCTGGAGGACGACCGGGAGGCCCTGAAGGAGCTTCGCCGGGTGCTCAGCTTCGGCGGCGTTCTCCTGGTCTCGGTCCCCCTCCACGGCTGCCTCTTTAGCGACTTCGACCGGCTGGTCGGCCACGTCCGGCGCTACCACCCGGGCAATCTGCTGGCCCTTTTCGGGGAGCACGGGCTGACCCTGCAGTCGAGCGCCCCCTTCGGCATGGAGGCCGCGCATCCCAAACTCCTCCGCTTCGGGATGCGCATGCTCACGACCCATCCCGGACAGTCCCTCTTCGTCTACAACTGGCTTCTCCTCCCCTTGGCGCTCCTCTTCCAGAAGAGGCTCGCCTTCTCCCCCGGCCTGGTCGACACCTGCCGCCTCTCCGAAATCGTCCTCTTCCTGCGGGCCAACTGATCCCCTTTCCTCGCTTCCCCGGGCCAATAGAAAAATCGACCCCATTGATTTGACAGGCTAGGTTAAATACTGTATATAACGTTACCTAATTAAAAAAAGGTAATCTATGCCGGGTAACGCGCTTTCCATCGACCTCGAGGACTGGTACCACGGCTGCTGCTCGCGCCCGGTCCCGGCTTGCTTCGCGGGGGAGCGGAGGGTCCGCAGGAACACGGAGCTGATCCTGGCGCTCCTCGCCGAGTTCTCCGTTTCGGCGACCTTCTTCGTCCTCGGATCGGTGGCGGAGGAAGATCCCACCCTGGTCCCCGAGATCGCCGCCGCCGGGCACGAGATCGCCTCCCACGGCTATTCGCACGGCCTGCTCCCCCGGCTGGGGCCCGAGCGGTTCCGCCGGGAGCTCAAACGGACCGCGGCGGTCATCGAGGCGCAGTCGGGGCGCCCCCCGGCCGGCTTCCGCGCTCCGCAGTGGTCGGTGGCCGCCGCCCCCTGGGCCTTCGAGATCCTCTGCGAGGAAGGATACCTCTACGATTCCAGCTGCTCCCCGCTCCCCTTTATCGGGAAACGTCGGGGAGAGCGCCTGCCGCACCTGGTGGAGACGGCGAAGGGGGCCATTCTCGAGTTTCCCCCCCTGGTCACCCCGGCGCCCTTGTGCAACCTTCCCACCGGAGGGGGCTGGGGGTTACGGTTCTTCCCCCGCTCGCTGGTGCGCCGTACGGTGGCCGGGCTGAACGCGGACGGGCATCCCGCCGTCCTTTTTCTCCATCCGCGCGAGCTCGACCCGGACGGCCCCCGGCTCAGCCTGTCCCCCTGGCGCTCCTTCGTAAGTTACGGGCCCCGCTCCTCGGCAGCTGGCACGCTGCGCGAACTGCTGGCCGCCTTTCCGTTCACCACCTTGAGGGAACTGGCAACCACATGGCAACCTGCATAGTCATACCGGCCTTCGACGCCGCCGGGACCATCCTCGAGGTTGCCCGCGAGGCGCTTAAGACCGGGTTGCCGGTGCTGGTGGTCGACGACGGCTCCCGGGACGGCACCGCCGAAAAGCTCTCCGGGCTTCCTCTTTCGCTCATCTCGCTGGGAGAAAACCGCGGCAAGGGGGCGGCGCTCAAGACCGGTTTCCGCTGGGCGCTCGCCAACCGCTTCGACGGGGTGATCACCGCCGATGCCGACGGCCAGCACGACGTGGCCGCCGCACCTCGCCTTGCCACGGCCGGCCGTGACGGCGGCTTCCATATCCTGATCGGTTCCCGGAACTCCCAGTTCGGCCAGATGGCGGGGATCCGCAGCAGCTGGAACCGGTTCGGCGTCTGGTGCGTCCAGAGGCGGACCGGCTTCGCCATCGACGACTGCCAGTCCGGCTTCCGCTACTACTCGGCGGCGCTCTTGCGCCAGCTCAAGCTGGAGGGGCAGGGGTACGACCTGGAGATGGAGGTGCTCCTCAAAGCTTGGCGCGGCGGGCTCAAGGTCGGCACCCTCCCGGTCCCCCCCCGGGTGGCGGACGGGCGCCCTACCAGTCATTACCGTCCCATCCGTGACACCTGGAAGATCTGCATGACATTTCTCCGCTACATGTAGGCTTAGGGAAGCCGCCACTTAGGCATAAGAAAGTTCAAGTAGGGTGGCTGAGAGTGTTATCTTCCCGCCGGCTGTCATTTGCTAAGTTAAAAAAAACTCAAAATACTACTTGCAGAGCTTTGATGGTTAGATAATATTAATGCAAAGAGACTGGCGTCCTCACTGGGCGCCTTTTCTGCCTGACACTCGTTGGTCGGAACTGACCTATCGATGCCACTGACAGTAGGAGAACCGTTCCATGCTTGAGGGCCTTAAAAAGTACTCCCAAGAGAAGGTTGTTTCCATGCTGCTGTCTCTGGCCACCAACGCGTCCAACGAGAACCTCGCCCGCATGACCCACCTGATGGAGCTCATCCCCAAGAAGCAGTACTACAAGGAGCGCATCCGCTGGATCAGGGGGCTCATCCGCGACAACCACCCGAGCATCGAATTTCCCCGCCGCATCATCCGCGAGCTCCATCCCAACCAGCGGGATAAGTGGGTCACCAACCTGCTGGTCAACCATCTTCTCTCCGGCACCAACAAGCGCAAGCTCTGGGAGGAGCGTGAGGGATACTATCCCCCCTCTACCGTGGTGATCAGCCCGACCATGAAGTGCAACCTCGACTGTTACGGCTGCTACGCGGGCGACTACCAGAAGAACCTCGAACTTTCGCTGGAGGAGATCGACTCGGTATTGGTGCAGATGAAGGAGATGGGGGTCTACTTCGCCGTGGTGTCCGGAGGGGAGCCGTTCTTCAAGAAGGATATCTTCGAGATCTTCCGCAAGCACTCCGACATGGCCTTCCTGGTCTTCACCCACGGCGGGCTGATCGACGAGCGGATGGTGGCCGAGCTTACCGCGGTGGGAAACGTGATGCCTTCCTTCTCCCTGGAGGGGTACCGCGAGGAGACCGACGAGCGCAGGGGGGCGGGGCACTTCGACAAGGTGATGAGGGCCATGGACCTTCTGCGGGAAGCGGGGCTCTCCTTCTGCAACTCCTTCACCCAGACGAGCCGCAATACCGGCATCATCGCCGACGAGCGCTTCATCGACATGCTGATTGGCAAGGGGTGCTTCGCAATGTGGCTCTTCTCCTACGTCCCGGTAGGGCGCAATCCCGAAATCGCCCTCATGCCGACCCCGGAGCAGCGGGACTTCATGCGGCGGACCACCATCGAGTACCGGGCGGCGAAGCCGATGCTCTTCATCGATTTCTGGAACGACGGCCCGATCATCAGCGGCTGCATCGCGGGGGGGCGCAAGTACTTCCACGTGAACGCCAACGGCGACATCGAGCCGTGCGTCTTCTGCCACTTCGCCGCCGACAACATCAGGACTGCCTCGCTCAAGGATGCGCTCCGCTCCCCGCTCTTCGAGAGCATCCGGAGGCGGCAGGGGGAGCACGAGAACCTGCTCCGCCCCTGCATGCTGATCGACCACCCCGAGGTGGGAAGGGAGATCTTCGCCAGCGAAGGGGCCTATCCGACCCACGAGGGGGCGGCGGAGATCTTCACCGGCCTGGCCGGGGCCATGGACGACTACGCCGACCGCTACGGCGAGATCGCCGACCCCGCCTGGGAAAGGGAGTTCGCCGGGCCGGAGCTTAGGTCGGGGAACGTCAACGGGTAGTTCCCCGTGAGAGATGCGGAAGTTCTCCCTCCTCCCTCGATGGGGAGGGCCGGCTTTGGCACTTTGTGGGAGCTTCCCCCACCCCCTGCCCCCCTCCCGCGAGGGGAGGGGGAAGCTTGTGAGGGGAGCCGTTGGGGACGATAGCGAGAGGGGGGGACCGGGACGTGGCGCTCTACAGTAGCCTGAACCTCTTTTTCATACGGGTCCTGACCATGCTGGTCCCCCGTACGCTCTATCCCCTCTGCGCCTTTTGCTGGAGCGCCCTTTTTTACCTCGCCCTCCACCGGCAGCGGCGGGACATGAGGACGAACCTCCGCGTGGTGACCGGACGGTACCAGGTGGAGCGGCTGGTCTTCTCCTGTTTCTACAAGTTCAGCCGCAACTGGTGCGATCAGCTCCTCATGATGCGGCTTTCCGGCGACCGGCTGCTCGGGCTGATCGGGCGCTGGACCACGGAAAAGCCGCTCGATGACGCCCTGGCCGCCGGGCGGGGGGCCATCCTGCTCTCCATCCACCTCGGGAACTGGGAGCTGGGCGGGCTGGGCCTCGCCGCCAAAGGTTACCCGATGAACATCCTCACCTTCCGCGAGCCCGACGAGCGGGTCAACGCCCAGCGCGAGGTGGTCCGCCGGGAGCGGGGAGTCAACTTCATCTATGTCGACCGCGACTCCACCTCGGCCTTGGCCATCGTCGAGGCGGTGAGCGCCTTGAACCGCAACGAGGTGGTGGCCATCCTCGGGGACCGGGACGGCTCCTCCCACACCGGTGTCTTCGAATTCTTCGGGCGCCCGACCCAGATTCCGCTCGGGGCCGCCTACCTGGCCCTCGCCACCGGCGCCCCGGTGATCCCGGTCTTCGTGCCGCTCGAAGGGGGGCGCTACGCGGCCGTCATGGAGTCCCCCGTCTTTTTCCGGGCCGGCCGGCGGGACCGGGACCGGGAGATCCGGGAGCGGACCGGCCAGATCCTCCGGCTCTTCGAACGCTACATCCGGACCTACCCCGACCAGTGGTACAACTTCTTCGACTATTGGGGACGAGCATTAGAGGACGAGAAAGGAGCATCAGATGAGCGACGAACTAATCTTCCAGGTGAAACAGCTGATCATCGACAGCCTTCGCATCGAGGGGCTCTCTACCCATGACATCGAGACCGATGCCCCCCTCTTCGGCGAGGGGCTCGGGCTCGACTCCATCGACGCCCTCCAGCTGGTGGTGGGGATGGAGAATGCCTTCGGGGTGGTGGTTCCCGACGCGGCGGTGGGGACCAAGGTCTTCCAGTCGGTGCGGACCATGGCCGACTACATCGCCCAACACGCGGCATGAAGCTTCTGCTGATCTCCCCGGGATGGCCGAAGGGGCGGCTTTGGGGCGAGCTCGGCTTCAAGTTCCCCTCCCTGTCGCTTGCCGCCATCGCGGCGGCGACCCCGGAAGGGTGGGACATCTTCCTCGGGGACGAGAACCTGGCGCCGCTCGACTTCTCCGCCGATGCGGACCTGGTGGGGATCACCGCCATGACGCCGCAGGCGCCGAGGGCCTACGAGATCGCCGCCGCCTTCCGCAGCCGCGGCATCCCGGTCGTGATGGGGGGCTTTCACGCGAGTAACCTCCCCGAGGAGGCGCTCGAGCACGTGGACGCGGTGGTGGTGGGGGAGGGGGAGCCGGTCTGGCCGCTGCTGGTGGCCGACCTGGAGGAAGGGAAGCTTAAGCGAAGCTACCGGGGCGCCTCCCGTGCCGGCCTCTCGGGACTGCCGCGGGCCCGCCGGGAGATCTTCACCGGCGACCGCTACCTCCTCACCAACACCATCCAGACCACCCGGGGGTGCCCCCACGACTGCGAGTTCTGCTCGGTCACCACCTTCTTCGGCCGCCGCTACCGCGAGCGCCCGATTCCCGAGGTGCTCGGCGAGCTCGCGGAGATGCGCAAAGACGGCTCCTTCGTCTTCTTCGTGGACGACAACCTGGTCGGGAACCGTTCCTATGCGCTGGAGCTTTTCCGGGGGATGCGGGGGATGGGGTTCAAATGGCTCTCCCACGCCCCCATCGACTTGGGCGCCGATGCCGAGCTCCTGCAAAGTGCCGGGGAGGCAGGCTGCGTCGGGATGTTCGTCGGGTTCGAGTCGCTATCCCAGAAGACCCTGGCCGCCATCGGCAAGAGGACCAACCAGGCGGCGCGTTACCTGGAGCAGGCCCGCGCCTTCCGGGACCACGGCATCGGGATCCTCGGCTCCTTCGTTTTGGGGTGCGACGGCGACACCCCGGCCGTCTTCGAGCAGATCAGCGGTTTCTGCGAGAGCGCTCGCCTTGAGGCCGCCATCTTCCCCATCCTCACCCCCTACCCGGGGACCCGGGTGCGGCAGCGGCTGGAGGCCGATGGGCGGATCGTCTCCAACGAGTGGCGCGACTACGACATGGGGCACGTCACCTACCGGCCGGTGGGGATGAGCGGGCGGGAGCTCCAGGAAGGGCACGACCGGCTGAACCGCTCCTTCTACTCGTTTCCCTCCATGTTCCGCCGGATCTTCCGGTGGCACCGCTCGCTGCAGGTCTTCGCCCCCATGAACCTCGGCTTTCGTGCCGCCCTGGGAAGGGTGGAGGGGGGAGCCCGATGATCTGTTTCATGTTTCCCGGACAGCCCCTCTCCCGGCCGGTCCCGGCCGCCGGCGACCCTGACGCCGCCGAGCTCGCCGCCATGGTGGCCCGGGTCGCCGGGCTCGACATCGCTGGCTTCCGCTGGCTTTCCGGTGAGGGGAGCGAAAATGTGAAGCTCCAGGTGAGCGGGGTGGCCGACAGCCTCCACCGCTTGAGGCGTCTGCGCCGCTACGAGGGGCCTCCCGGCCTGGTCGCCCAGCACAGCATGGGGATCTACGCGGCGCTGGTGGCCTGCGGTGCGCTCCGGGAGGAGGAGGCCATCGAGGTGACCTGGCGGGTGGGGATGGCCATGACCCCCCTGCAGCGGGAGGGGGAGTACGCCCTGGGATGCGTGACCGGCCTGACCGAGGATCCGCTCCTCGCCCTGGCCAGAAACCACCGGATCTACCTTGCCAACCACAACACCTCCCGGCACTTCCTCCTCTGCGGGAAAAAAGGGGACATCGCCGCCGCCGTCGAGGAAGCGGGGGCGATCGGCGCCTTTTCCAGCCGGATGTTCGACTGCGACGCCCCCCTCCACACCCCGCTCATGGCGCCGGTGGCCGGAGAGCTCAACGAGATCTTCGCGGGCTACCGCTACCGCGACCCCTGGTCGAGGCTCATGAACCACCTCGACCAGCGATTTCTGACCCGGGAGGAGATCGCCCCTTTCATGCTGAGGGAGCTGATGGCGCCGGTGTACTGGGAGAGGACCTACCGGGCCCTGCGCCGGGAAGGGGTCACCACCTTCTACGAGGTCGGCTCCGGGGAATCGCTCAGGAAATACAACCGCTGGATCGAGGTGCAAGGTGGGGAGTGAGAAGGGGATCAGATTCCACGAGTGCGCCGTCCGGGTCCGCTTCAACGAGGTGGACGCCTACCGGATCGCCTGGCACGGCCACTACGTGACCTGGATGGAGGAGGGGCGCCATGCCCTCGCCCGTGAGTTCGGGCTCGACCCCGCCCAGATGGCGGAGGCCGGTTTCTTCGCCCCGGTGGTGGAGCTCTCGGTACGCTTCCTCAGGGCGGCCCGCTACGGCGAGGAGCTCCTGGTGCAGAGCTGGCCGGTCCGCCGGGAGACCGCCACCATCGAGTTCCGCTGCCGGATGGTCGGCGCCGATGGCAAGGTGGCCGCCACCGGGCGGGCCGTGCATGCCCTCACCGACCTGGAGGGGGCCCTGCAGTACCGGCTCCCTCCCGTGATCGCCGACCGGCTCGGCGCGCTGTTCTACCACCACCTGGAGGCCTGATGGACGTGCTCCTCGTCTCCGCCAACCGGGAGAGGAATCCCTACCCGGTCTTTCCCCTGGGGCTCTCCTTCCTGGCCGGGCCGCTCGAGCGTCACGGGCACCGGCTCCGGGTGCTCGACCTGGGCTTTGCCGCCGACCCCGGTGGCGAGCTCGCCGCCGCCCTCGACGAGTTCGCCCCGCAGGTGGTGGCCCTCTCCCTCCGCAACATCGACAACGTCACCTATCCGGGGAGCCGCTCCTACGTGGCCGAGGCCAAGGAGCTGGCGGAGCGCTGCCGCGGCAGGGCGCTGGTGGTACTCGGAGGATCCGGTTTCTCGCTCATGCCGGTCGAGCTCATGGCCCGCCTGGACGCCGATTACGGCGTGGTGGGGGAGGGGGAGGAAGCCCTTCCCGGGCTCCTTGGCTGCCTCGAACGTGGAGAGCAGCCGGGCTCCATCCCCGGCGTCATGGCCCGGGGCGGCAGCGTCGTGCCGGTCGCCTACCTCGAGTCGTTCGGTGCCCCGGACCGCCGGCTGTTTCCGCTTGGTCGCTACCGGGCCGAGGGGGGGATGGCCAACGTGCAGACCAAGCGGGGGTGCCCGTTTTCCTGCCTGTACTGCAACTATCCGTTTTTGGAAGGGAGGAAGGTGAGGCTTCGGGGGGTGAGCGAGATCGTGGACGAGGTCAACGTCCTCGTGAAGGAGGAGGGGGTCGATTACTTCTCCTTCGTCGACGACGTCTTCAATTTCCCCCCCGAGTTCGCCGAGCAGCTCTGCCGTGCCCTCGCCCGCGAGAAACTCAAGGTAGGCTGGTCGGCCTTTATCAATCCCGGCTACCTCACCCCGCACCTGGTGGATGCCATGGCCGAGGCGGGATGCGACGCCATCGAGTTCGGCAGCGAGTCCGGCTCCGATGTCGTTCTGGAGGCGCTCGGCAAGTCGTTCCAGGCGGTAGATCTCCGGGCCGCATCCCGGCTGGCCCGCCGGGCCGGGATCGCCTTCGCCCACTACTTCCTCTTCGGGGGGCCGGGCGAGAGCGAGGCAACCGTGGAGGAGACCTTCGCCGTGGCCGACGAGCTCGACGCCGATGCCAACATCGCCATGACCGGCATCCGCATCTTTCCCGGGACCGGGCTCTACCACCGGGCGCTTGCCGACGGGGTGATTACCGCCGAAACCTCGCTCCTGGAGCCGGTCTTCTACCTGTCGCCCCCGGTGGCCGCGACCCTCTGCGCCCTGGTGGCCGACCGGGCGCTTTCCCGCAAGAACTGGGTCGCCCCGGGGATGGAGCTCAACATGAGCGATGCCATGCTGGAGGCGCTCCGCCGGTTCCCGGTGCGGGGGCCGCTCTGGAAACAGGTCCGGCGGCTCTCCCGGAGCCGGCTCAAACCGATGTGAGGGGGGGCTATGGAATTTCACGAAAAGTCGGTCATCGTCACGGGAGGAACCCGTGGCATCGGCTGGGCCACCTCGCTGCACTTCGCGAGGCTCGGGGCCCGGGTGACCGCCGCCTACCTCAGTAACGACGCGGCGGCGCAGCAGCTTGCCGAAGAGGCGGCCGGGCTTCCCGGTTCCATCACCGTGGTGAAGGGGGACGTCTCCACCTCCGAGGGGGCCCGCGCCCTGGTGGACGAGGCCTGCCGGGTCAACGGCGCGCTCGACGTGCTGGTCAACAACGCCGGCATCATCAAGGACGTCTATCTCCCGATGATGTCGGACGCCGACTGGGACACGGTGCTCAAGGGGAACCTCTACCCTCTCTTCCACTGCTGCAAGTGGGCGCTCAGGAAGATGGTCGCCTCCCGCCGCGGGGTGATCGTCAATATCTCGTCGGTAGCTGCCATTTCCGGCAACGCCGGGCAGACCAACTACGCGGCCAGCAAAGGGGCTGCGCTGAGCTTCACCAAGTCGCTCGCCCGCGAGGTGGGGGGGCTCGGGATCCGGGTCAACGCGGTGGCGCCGGGGCTGATCGAGACCGATATGATCGCGGCCATCAAACAGGACCACCTCGACCGCATCGTCAAGAGCTCCTCGCTGGGGCGGGTCGGGCGTGCCGAAGAAGTTGCCGAGGCGGTCGCCTTCCTGGCCTCCGACCGCGCCTCCTACATCACCGGCCAGTGCCTGGTGGTGGACGGGGGGATCGTGTAGTTATCCGGCCGATCGGCCCGATTCGTCGGATCTGACAGATCGGGCCGATCTCACCCCTGCGAGGTGCCATGAGAGTCGTCAAAAGGAAAAAGATCGCCATCACCGGCCTGGGGGTCTTCTCGGCCGCCGGGAAGGACATCCCCTCCTTCACCAGGAGCCTTCGCAGCGGCCAAAGCGCCATCGGGCCGGTGGATCTCTTCGACGTCGCCCCGTTCCCCTCCCGGATCGGCGCCCAGGTCCCCGGCTACGATCCCCTCGACTACTTCGCGGCGCGCGATGCCCGCAAGATGTCCCGGGTGGACCAGTTCGGCGTGCTGGCGGCCGGCGAGGCGCTCAGGAAAAGCGGCGCCCTCGGGCACTACTCCCCCTACGAGATCGGGGTCTGCGTAGGGGCGGGGGCCTCGGGGATGCTTCAGTGCGAGGAGTGGCTGCAGGGAACCCTGGCGGGTAAGCGTCCGAGGCCGTCGCTTTTGCGGGGGCTTCTCCCCGACCGCACCGCCACCTGCATCGCCTCGAGCTACAACCTCTGCGGCTACCAGTCGAGCATCACCACCGCCTGCTCCTCCTCGGCCTCCTCCATCGGCTGGGGCGCCGACCTGGTCGCCACCGGGGTGGTCAAGGCCGTCCTCTGCGGGGGCTCGGACTGTCTTTCGCTCCTTACCTTCGCGGGCTTCAACACCCTGAGGGTGGTCGACCCCGAGCCCTGCTCCCCCTTCAGCCAGGGGCGCCAGGGGATTTCGCTCGGGGAGGGAGCCGCCTTCCTGGTGCTCGAGGAGGAAGAGGAGGCCAAGCGGAGAGGGGCGGAGATCCACGGCTACCTGGCGGGCTACGCGGTGGCTGGGGAGGGGTTCCACATGACCGCCCCCGACCCGTCCGGCGAGGACTCCGCACGGGTGATGGCCGAGGCCCTGAAGCGGAGCGGGGTGGGGGTGGAGGAGGTCGGCTGGGTGAACGCCCACGGTACCGGCACCCCCTTGAACGACGCCATCGAGTCCAAGGCGATGAAGCTGGTCTTCGGCGAGCGGTCCCGCGAGGTCCCGCTGGTTTCCGTCAAGGGGCTGACCGGCCATTGCCTGGGGGCGGCCGGGGCTGTCGAGGCGCTCGCCACCATCATTGCCCTCAACCAGCGCTTCATCCCCCAGACCCTCAACTTCCGCGGGATGGACCCGGAGTGCGACCTCGACTACTGTCACGACGGCAGCCGGAGCTGCCAGGCGCGGGCGGCCCTCTCCAACTCGTTCGCCTTCGGCGGCAATACCACCTGCCTGGTCATCACGGTATGAGGCGCTACGAGACCCCGGGGCGCAGGCCCCGCACCCACCGCAGGAACTGCCTGGAAGGAGACAACGTGACCATCTGCTATCACGACATCGTCGTCACCGGCGTGGCCGCCATCTCGCCGGCCGGGGTGGGGACCGGTCCGCTTATGCGGGCGCTCGAGGAAGGGGTGAGCCGCCTGACCCCGGTCCCCGAGGAGCTCCTGGGGGAGGCGGGGTATCACTGGGGAAAAGCGGAGGGGTTCCGGGCCGCCGATTTCATCTCCCCCCTCAAGGCCAGAAAGCTCGACCGCTGCAGCCTGCTGGCGGTGGCCGCCACCGGCCTCGCCCTGCAAAGCGCCCGCCTCGAGCCAGGCTCCATTCCTCCCTCCCGGATCGGCATCGTGCTCGGCTGCGGCTTCGGCGGCATCGCCAACGCCGAGGAGTTTCTCTCCGGCTACTTCGCCGCGGGAGCCGAAGGGCTCGTCCCCATGCTCTTTCCCAACATCGTCCCCAACGCCTCGGCCAGTAACGCCTCCATCGAGTACCGGCTCAAGGGGCCGAACGTCACCGCCATCCAGCGCTTCTGCTCGGCCGAATCCGCCTTCATGATGGCCAAGCGGTTCATCGAGGAGGACCGGGCCGACGTGGTGATCACCGGCGGGGTGGACGAGGTCTTCCCGGGGATACTCAAGGGGTTGAAGGCCATGGGGCAGCTTGGCCGTGCAGGCTCGGGGTTCAGCGAAGGGGCCGGGCTCCTCGTTCTCGAGAAGGGGGACCATGCCCGCCTGCGCAAGGCCCCGGTCTTCGCCCTGGTCGAGGAGCTCCGCACCATCGGACGGCTCTCGCTGGGCAACGAAGGGGAGGGGTACCGGATGCTCCTCCCCCGTCACCTGCGTCCCGACGTGGTCTCCCTCTCGGGGAGCGCGCCCTTCGAAAAGGGGCTGATGGCGCGCCTTCCCGGGACCCGCACCATCGATACCGGTCAGGTGCTCGGCCGCTCCCTCGCCATGGGGGGGCTTGCCCTGGCCGCCCTGGTGCTGAACCTGAAGGATGGGAGCTTCGGCACCCACCTGGCCTCCTCCCCCGAGGGGCCTTACTACGCGATCGATCTCATCGGAGGCGACCCTGTTCCCTTCTGACCCGCGCTGCTATCTCCCGCACCGCCCCCCGTTTCTGTTCGTCGACGTGGTGACTGCCCTGGAACCGGGGCTGGGGGCCACCGGGGAGTACCGGCTGGCGGATGACGTGATCTTTCCCCCCATCCTGCTGGTGGAGGCCATGGCCCAGGTCGGGGGGATCGCCTCCGGACAGCGGGGCGGCAAGCCCGGGGTGCTGGCGGCGCGGCGCCAGGTCAGGCTCCCGGCCGGACTCAGACCGGGGGGGAGACTGACGGTGACCGCCACCATCGTCAGGTCCTACGGGACCATGGTGCTGGTGGCGGGCGAAGCCTCCCTCGACGGGGAGCCGGTCGCCTCGGCCACCTTGACGCTCGCCCTGGAGGAGTAACGATGGCGCGGCTGATGGCACTTTTGGCACTGGTACTGATGACCGCCCGGGCGCTGGCCGCCGCCTCCCCCGCCGTGGAGGCGCTGGAGACCCTGCGCCGCTCGTTCCGGGATACCGCCGGTTTCACCGCCGACGTGGTGCAGGAGAAGCGGCTTTCCCTCATGAAGAAGCGGCTGGTCTCCCGCGGGGTGGTCCGCTTCCGCACGCCGGACACCTTCTTCATGGAGCTCTATCCCCCCCACGCGAGCCGCCTCCTCTTGAAAGACAACCTCCTCCTCATGCATCTCCCCGGCCAGGCTACCCAGCGGGTGGTGCTTCCCCCCGGGGAGGGGCTCGGCAAGTGGTTCGCCTTCCTCTCCCGGCCGGTCAACGCGGTTC
The DNA here is from genome assembly GCF_023652955.1 of Geomonas sp. Red32. Classification (GTDB taxonomy): domain Bacteria; phylum Desulfobacterota; class Desulfuromonadia; order Geobacterales; family Geobacteraceae; genus Geomonas. The sequence continues at coordinate 81,870 of NZ_JAKLOY010000006.1, forward strand.
CCGAGGGGGCCGAGGTCACCGCGACCCGCCAGGGGGGGCTCTGGCAGCTGCAGCTCGCCCCCAAGGGGGAGGGAGGTGTGCGGCGGATCGCCATCGTTTTCGACGGGGAGGGGCGCATCTTCCGGGTGGCCATCGACGAGCGAAACGGCGACCGGACCGAACTCGCCTTCCGTAACTTCCGGCGCAACGTCCCGCTCACCGAGCGAGATTTCCGGGTGGAGTGACCATCCTTGGCCTTGCTTTTCCGCCTCCAAGCCGCTACCCTGTCACGGTTTGCCGTCCGCCGCTTCCGGCGGGCTGATCCCGGCCGTCTGCCGGCCGTCGAACGAGAGGCTTTCGTGACCAACAAACCGCACTCCACCGTCCGCATCCTGCTGCTCTTCCTGCTGCTGGCCGTTTCCCTCTCCGCCTGCGCCACCGCCCCCAAACCGTTGACCGGGATCGTCCCTGGGCGCGAGGTAGAGACCCTGCAGTCCTCCATCTCCGTCTCTGTGAAAAGCGGCGAGTACAGTACCAGCGGGAGGGGATTTCTGATCTTCCGGCAGCCCGGCCGTTTCCACCTGGCCCTTCTTTCCCCCTTCGGGCTGACCGTCTTCGAGGTCTTCATCGACGGCGACCGGCTCACCTGCCTGGTCCCCTCCCGCGACGAGGCCTACCGGGGGCTCTTCTCCGAGCTTCCGCCGGAAAGCCCTTTGCAGAGCATGGCCATGATGAAATGGGTGACCGCCAAGCCTCCCCAGCCGGTTGGCGCTCCCCGCGTGCTGGTGAACGCCGGGGGGGACCGCTTCTACCTCGGACCCCAGCACCTGGTCGAGCGGAAGGTCTCCCCGGCCGGCGACCAGGTGAGCTACGAGAACTACCGCAACGTGAACGGGGTCGCCTTTCCCGAGGCTATCCTGATCGCCAGCCGGTTCGGGAGCTCGGTCCGCATCGTCTTCGAGGATCCCGAGATCAACCAGCCGGTCGACGAGAGCACCCTCACCCCCGCCCTGGAGGGGCTGAAGGTCCTCCCGCTATCCTCCTTCAAGGGGTTCTGACATGATACCCGCTCCATGACCGCAGGCCGCGCCCCGCTTCTCTACCTGCCTTCTTCTCACCCAGTCGGGGAATCCCTGACAATCAATCGCGGATTTACCTTGTTGTAAACTTGCCACGTTTGAGATATCGTTAAGGTATTTCTAGATACAATTAATGCTCCGGGTAGAGACAGTACTCGGCATCTTCTTCCGTCGTAACTTCCATGATACAGACTGACAGAGCCTTCGCTTTGACAGTGGAGCCTGTTGCTGATCCTTTACCGCGTTTTTCCGGCCCGGCTCCGGGCGGTGGACGCCGGACTTCCGTCATCGCCCAGGGAACTGCTGGGACGGTTCAATAACGAACATGCCCGATACCTCCAGACGACACCAGCGCGCCGCGACCGGCCGCCTTGCGTACCGGCCCCACCGCCGGTCTCCCTGGCCGGTGCTGCTTTTGGTCCTTTTCGCGCTCCTTTTGCAGACGGCGGCCGCCCACGCCGCCATCTCGCACAAGAAGCTGGTGATCCTCTCCTCGTACGGCTTCTCCTCGGCGGGGGTGCAGACGTTGATGCGCGGCATCACCGAATCGGTGAAGCAGGACGACCGGACCGAGGTCCAGATCTTCACCGAATTTCTCGACCTGGACAGCTTCCCCTCCTCCGGCCACACGGAGCGGATGGTCGAGATGCTCAAGGCGAAGTACGCGGTGAACCGGCCCGACCTGGTGGTGGCGGTCTTCCGGCCGGCCCACGACCTGCTCCTCCGTTACCGGGACTCGATCTTCCCGGGGGCGCCGGTGATCACCTTCGATCTCAAGCGCAACTTCGACGTCTCGCAGCTGCCGGAGGGATTCACCCCGGTGCTCGGGGACCTGAGGCCCGGGGCGGTGCTGGATGCCATCGCCACCATGCAACCCCGGGTCAATAAGATCGTGGTGGTGACCGGAACCGGCCATCTCGACCGGCTGTTCCAGACCGCCTTCGCCGGCGACTTCGAGAGTGCCTCCGGCCGGTTTTCCTTCAGCCATACCGACCGGATGAGCTACGAAGAGCTCTGCGCCATGGCTTCCAAGCTCCCCAACGACACCGCCATGCTCTACCTGAGCTTCAGCCGGGACCGCGGGGGGATGACCTTCGTGTCGCGGGAGGTGATCAAGGAGCTGGCCCAGCAGGCGACCGTGCCGCTCTACGTCCTGTGGGACACCGCCGCCGAGTCCGGCGGGATCGGCGGCTACCTTTTCAAGCTCGAGGAGGCGGGGAAGACCATCGGGGACGTCGCGCTGAAGCGCTTCCGCGGCGAAAGGACCCCTCCGGTGCTGCTCGACGACAACGCCGGCTTCATGTTCAACGAACACGAGCTCTCCCGTTGGGGGATCAGCCGGAGCGATCTTCCCCCCGGCAGCTCGCTCTACAACCGTCAGCCGAACCCCTGGGTGGAGTACCGGGTCTACCTGGTAGCCGTCGGGATCGCGCTCGTTTTGCAGTCGGTGACCATTGCCCTGTTGCTTAAGAACCGGCAACGCAAGCGCAGGGTCCAGGAGGATCTCAACTCTTCCCGGGACCAGCTCGCCGCCCTCACCGCCGAACTGAGCCTCTCCGAGGAGCGCGAGCGGAGAAAGATCGCGGTCGCCTTGCACGACAAGGTGGTCCAGAACCTGGCCCTGGGGAAGATGAGGCTCGACCAGGCCATGCTGAAGGGGGTGGTGGCCCCCGAGCCCGCGGTCATCTCGGTCTGCCGCATCCTTGACGTCACCATGCACGACCTGCGGGAGCTGAGCACCGACCTGAGCTCGCCGCTGCTCTACGAGTTCGGCCTGAAGGCCGCCATCGAGGATTTCGGCGCCCGCCTCTCCGTCGAGCACGGCTTCGACTTCGCCGTGAACGGCGACGAGTTGCCCCTTGGCGAGGAGCTCAGGATCACCCTGTTCCAGGTCGCCCGCGAGCTCCTCTACAACCTGGTCAAGCATGCCCGGGCCAGCATGGTCACCGTCTCCGTGGTGGGCGAGCCCGGGTGGGTGGTCCTGGAGGTGGAGGACAACGGCGTCGGCTTCGACCCCCTTACCTCGAAGAAGGGGTTCGGTCTACAGTTCATTAACCAGCGGGTCGCTTCCTTGGGAGGATCCATCAACATAACGACCAACAATCCGAAGGGGACCCAGGTGCTGATCAAGGTCCCCTCCGATCAGGAGAGAAAATGAGTAACACAGTTCTTTTGGTGGACGATCATCTGATGTTCAGGGACGGCCTGAAGGCCATTCTCGAGGCCGAGCCGGGCTTCACGGTGGTGGGAGAGGCTGCCAACGGCAAAATGGCCCTGGAACTCTGCCGGGAGCTGGCCCCCGACGTGGTGGTGATGGACATCTCCATGCCGGAGATGAACGGGATCGAGGCGACCAAACTGATCGCCGCCGAGAAGCTGAAGTCCAGAGTGGTGATCCTCTCCATGCACTCCGAGCGGATCTTCCTGGTCGAGGCCCTGCGCGCCGGCGCCCGCGGCATCCTGATCAAGAGCTGCGCCTCCGCCGAGCTGGTCAGCGCCCTCAACACCGTGCTCGCCGACCAGACCTACCTGAGCCCGGCCATCAGCCATCTCATCCTCGACGAGGTGATCGGCTCCCCGACCTCCGAGCGCCAGCAGACGCTCACCCCCCGCGAGCGCCAGATCCTCAAGCTTTTGGCCCTCGGGGAAAACGTCAAGTCGATCGGCTATACCCTCGGCATCAGCTACAAGACGGTGGAGACCCACCGGATGCAGCTCATGAAAAAGCTCGACCTCAAATCGATGGTCGATCTGGTGAAGTACGCCGCCCGCCAGGGGGTCATCGAGCTCTAAGCCCTTGTCCTGCTTGCCCTCGCCCGGGCCGTGCCGCCACGGCCGGCCCGGCGCCCCGGTAAATGTCCTTTCGCAACTTATCGTTTTCCCGTTACTTTCCCCGCCGGATAAATTTCTCTCAATCTTTCCCCCTGTGAATCCGAAGAGTTAAAGCGAAACCCGCTTCCATTTCTGTTCCCGTGTACCCTGAACGCTCCCCCGGGAGGCCTTGTTCGGGAAAGCCTTTGGGCTGTAAGGAGAACGTGATGTTCCGAGGACTCTCAATCGGCACCAAGATGATCGCCACCTTTGCGATGGTGATCTGCCTCGCCGCCGCCTCCGGTATCTTTTCCATGGTCCGGATAGCCACTCTCAAGGACACCGTCAACCAGACGGTGACCTCCGATATCCCAAGCATCCACCTGGTGACGGACATCCAGCGGCTGGTAGCCGCCCACAGCCGTGGCGAACTGGCCTTCCTGGCCGCCGCCGCGGGGGAGGAGAAGGCTCGCTATCTGAAGGAGAACGGCGAGGTCCTCGGCGAGCTCCGGAAAATGCAGGGAGCGTACGAGAAGGCCATGGACACCCCCCAGGAGAAGGAGCTCTACGGACAGTTCCAGGAGGCCTGGCGGCAGTACCTCGACGGTTACGGAAAAATGACCGCGGCGGGCGCTCCCCCGCCGGTCTCCCTGGCCGCCAGCAACGAGCAGTTCGGTAAGGTGATGGGAATCCTCGACAAGCTCGTGCAGTCCAACATCGACCAGTCCCACAACGAGAGCAGCCGGGCCTTCCGGCTCGCCCACTCCACCTCGCTTGCCATCGTCGTCATCCTGGTTGTCTGCGTCGCCCTCGGCATCTCCTTCGTGGTCGCCTTTTCCCGGGCCATGAGCGCGCCGCTCAGACGCCTCTCCGCCGATGCCGAGCTGGTCGCCTCGGGGGACCTCGGGGTGGCGGTCCACGTCGGCTCCGACGACGAGATCGGGCTCCTCGCCCAGTCTTTCGAGAAGATGGTCAACAACCTCCGGGAGATGATCGGCACCCTGGCCGACTCCTCCTCCCAGGTCTCCCGCTCCTCCGCCGACATGCAGACCAACGCCTCCGCCATGGCCGACGGTGCCGAAATGGTGGCCGGGCAGGCCATCGCGGTGGCCACCGCCGGGGAGGAGATGTCGGCCACCTCGGCGGACATCGCCAGAAGCTGCCTGGTGGCGGCCGAAGGGGCCAAACGGGCCGACCAGGCGGCGGGAGACGGCGCCCAGGTGGTGGAGAGATCGATCGAGGTGATGAGCCGCATCGCCTCCCAGGTGCAGGCCTCCGCCCGCACGGTCGACAACCTCGGCAAGCGCTCCGACCAGATCGGGGCCATCGTCGGGACCATCGGGGACATCGCCGACCAGACCAACCTCCTGGCCCTGAACGCCGCCATCGAGGCCGCCCGGGCCGGCGAGCAGGGGCGCGGCTTCGCCGTGGTGGCCGACGAGGTCCGGGCCCTGGCCGAGCGGACCACCAAGGCCACCCGCGAGGTGGAAGCGGTCATCGTGGCTATCCAGCAGGAAACCCGGAGCGCCGTCGAGGCCATGGAGGAGGGTGTCAACGAGGTGGAGAAGGGGACCGAGGAGGCGACCCGTTCGGGAGAGGCACTGCACCGGATCCAGGAAGAGATCAACGCGCTGAACCTCCAGGTCCAGCAAATCGCCACCGCCGCCGAGGAGCAGACCGCAACCACCACCGAGATCAGCAACAGCATCCACAGCATCACCGATCTCGCCCAGGGGACCGTGGAAGGGGCCCGGAAGACCTCCGACGCCGCCGGTCATCTCTTGAGGCTCTCCGCCGAGCTCGAGCGCCTGGTGGGGCAGTTCCGGCTGGCCGATTCCGGGAAGATGATCACCTGGAGCCGGAGCTTCAGCGTGGGGGTGAGCCAGATGGACGCCGAGCACCAGCGGCTGGTGGACATCATCAACAACCTCTACTCCTCCATGCGCAGCGGTCAGGGGAACACCGCCATCGGCCGCGTGCTCGACGAGCTCGTCGACTACACGAAGACCCACTTCGCCCACGAGGAAAAGATGATGCGGGAGGTGGGATACGCCGGTTTCGACGACCAGAAGCGGGCCCACGAGGCGCTGGTGGCCAAGGTGGTGGAGATCCAGGGGAAATACCACTCCGGGACCGCCTTGGGGCAGGAGGTGATGAACTTCCTGAAGAACTGGCTCTTGAACCACATCCAGGGGATGGACAAGGAGTACGGCCCGGTCGTGAACAAGCGGGGGTACCGGTAGTCAGCGGAAGACGGAGATGCCCACCAGCACCTTGCTCGAGTTCAGCGGCTCGTTGGGCTCGGCGGTGCTGGCGTTGGAGATGTGATGGTAGCTCCTCGTGGCGGGATCCACCGCCAGGTCGAGGGGGATCTCCAGCACGTGCTCGAACTCCCCCCGGTACCACCCCCTCCCTAACTCGCCGCTCTGGAAGTATCCCACCCTCCCGATGAAATCCACCGTCTGCACCTGCGTCCTGGTCGCCCCGAACCCGCGGTGGGTGATCCCGTACCCCACCTGATAGCCGAGCTCGAAGGTCCGCGGGGGGAAGGGGAGGGGACCGGCCCCGCGGGCGGGGGAAGCGGTGGCGGTCAAAAAGAGCAGGCCGGCTACCGGAAGGTGGGTAACGATTGACATGGGTTCGTCCGCCATTGGCAGGAAGTGGGAAGTTATTGGATTAATAGCGGCAAATCTTAAGTAATATCTCTCCCAACACTGTCAAATCACTTAACATCTTGGTATGCTTGTGGTACTAGGGTGATGGGCCTTGCTTTGAGGCCGTTTCGGTAAAGGAGGAGCTAGATCATGACAAAGACAACGGTTGCCGCGCTCTGCGCCGGGCTGTTCCTGATGAGCGGGTGCACCATATTCCAGGCCAAGGAACCGCAGGCCCCTCCCGTCCAGCCGAAGAAGATCTCCGTACCGGTCGGCAAGAACTGGCAGGTGATCGAGGAGCCTCCCGCCCTGACCAACGAACGGACCGAGCAGTCGCTCCCCTTCCAGAAGCCGCAGTCGGTCGAGCCTCCTGGCGCTCCGCCGGTGGCACCCTCCACCGATAAACGCAAGATCGAGACCCCGCAGTGAGGCAGGCGCTTCCCGCTGCCCCAGTACCGCTATTCCGCCCGGGAGGACGGTGATGCGCAAAGACATCTACCTGAGCGTGGTGACCGCCCTGGCCACCGTGGCCGCCATAGTCCTCTTCCTGATGCTGGCCGCGCCGGTCGCCAAGCCGTTCGCCTGGGCGGTGATCATCGGCATCTCCACCATGCCGCACTATAACCGGCTGGCGGCCCGGATGCCGCGCCACCCCGGCGGCTCGGCCGGCCTCATGGTGCTCATCGTCGCCATCTGCTTCATCCTCCCCATCGTCGCCTTGGTGGTCAACGCCACCCTCAACGCCGACGAATGGTACCGTGACATCGCCAATATGGTGTCGACCGTGGCCAAGAGCGGGGCCGCCACCATCAGCGACATCCCGGTGGTGGACCGCCTCCTCGTGCTTGGCAAGAAGTTCGGGGTCGAGCTCTCCACCGTCGGCTCCAAGCTCGCGGCGGCCAGCTCCAGCTTCCTGGTCGGGCTGGCCACCGAGGCGGCCAAGAACCTCCTCGACCTGCTGGTTACCCTGGTCATCGCCCTCTTCATCCTCTTTTTCGTCTACCGCGACGGCGAGCGGCTGGTCGAGGTCCTGATCGGCAAGCTCGCCTCCAACCGGGAGAAGGCCGAGAGCTACGTCTCCGAGATCCGCTCCATCACCACCGCGGTGACGGTAGGGACCATCTTCACCTGTGCCACCCAGGGGGTCACCGCCGGGATCGGCTACTACGTGGCCGGAGTCCCGGCCCCCATCTTCTGCGGCGCGCTGACCGCCATCGCCGCCCTGGTTCCGGTGGTGGGGACCGGGGTGATCTGGGTGCCGGTTACCGCCTTCGTCGCCCTCAACGGCTCCTACCTCTCGGCCGCGCTGCTGGCCCTTTGGTGCATGATCTTCGTGGGGCTGGCCGACAACGCCATCCGTCCGCTCGCCATCGGCGCCGCCACCGATATCCCGGTGCTCGCCATCGTGCTCGGCGCCATCTGCGGCGTGGTCACCATGGGGCTTCTCGGGCTGATCCTGGGCCCGGTCCTCTTCGCCATCCTGATGACCACCTGGTCGCGCGCGGTCTCCGACGTGGAGGGGGCTTCCGGCGACGCCCCCCCGTCCGGGAGCTGACCGCCGGCGCCACCCCGCTTCCTGACTGACACTTCCCACCTTAGCGCTCTCTTAACTTTCCGGCCCGCGGCTCACATTCCTTTACCGGCGCCACCGGCTCTGTCACTGGCGAGCGCAGGCTCCCCTTCCCATGCTTTAAGACCTATCCCCGATTGTCTCCCGGACCCCTCCCTTTATCGGTACTGTCTCTTTGCCAAAAGGTATATACTTTGAGTGAATCCAACCAAGACAGAGGTGCTTTATGACACGACGAGCGATTGCCGTGCCGTTGTGTGTTCTTGTGGCGGCAACGGCTCTATCCGGCTGTATTTTTCCTTATGACGACGGCGGCTACGGTCGTGGATACCACGAGGGGTATCACGAGGGGTACCACGAGCACGACCGGGGGCACGACGAGTGGCGAGGCCGGGATCACGAGGGTGAGCGGCGCTGATCCCGCGGGAAGCAGAGGGCGCGGAGAGTTGTCATGATCGGGAGGATGATCAGGAAGACCTTGGCGGCGGCCGCATCACTTTTCCTTTTCACCTGGACGGCCGCAACCGCGGCGGAATCTCCCACGGAGCGCCCCGCCGCGTCGAAGCTTTATCTTCAAAACGACCGCGGCCCCGCCCTGAGCGCCGGGGGAGGGGAACAGGCCCTTTTGGCCAAGTATCCCGCCATCAAGGGAAGCCTCGAGAAGAACCAGTTCGGCTCCCCGATCTACCTGGAGTCCAAGGAGAGCGATAACAGCGTCCGGGTCGACATGTACGGGATTTTCGACTACCGCTTCGACCAGATCCGGGAGGCCGTCATCTCCCCCGCGAACTGGTGCGACATCACCTTTCTCCACGTCAACATCAAGTCCTGCACCAGCGAGAAGGAGGGGGGGCAGTGGTATATCACCCTCTACAGCGGACGCAAGTACTACCAGCCCCCTTCCGACGCCTACCCGCTCAAACTGAAATTCCGCGTGATTTCCCAGCAGCCCCGCTATTTCAACCTCTCCCTCACCGCCGACAGCGGCCCCCTGCACACCAAGGATCACCGGATCAAGGTGGAGGCCGCCCCGCTGGACGAAGGGAAGACCTTCCTCCACTTCAGCTACTCCTACAGCTACGGAACGCTGGCTCGCATGGCCATCAAGACGTATTTCTCCACCATTGCGCGCGACAAGGTCGGCTTCAGCAACGTGCGGGGTAAAGATGGGAGCCAGACCCTGGTGACCGGTGTCCGGGGGGCGGTGGAGCGGAACTGCGTCCGCTACTACCTTGCGATGGAGACCTATATCGACTCGCTGAAACTGCCCGCGGGCCATCGCCTGGAGGCGAGACTCAACCGCTGGTACGACCTGACGGCGAGGTATCCACGGCAACTCAGGGAGATGGACAAGGCCGAGTACCTTTCGGCCAAGCACCGCGAGCGTGAAAACCAGATCAGGCTTCAGAAGGATCTTGCGCGCGATGGGGCACGGAGCAGGGAGCGTGACGCCCAAAGCGGCGCGGCGGAGCCGGGTTGACCAAGCAGCATAAAACCACAGCCTGAACGGGTTCGTCCAATGGCGTGCCTGCGGCATCGAAAGGAGGGATCCGTTCGGTGACAGGAGGTGGACCATGCGTATCGTTTTATCGGCTCTACTTATGGTATTGATGGCCGGAGGCGCTGCCTCGGCCCAGACATTCAAGGAGGGTGGCCACGAGATCGGCCAAGGGGGGAAGGATCTCGGTAACGGCGGTGCCAGCGAGGTAGGGGAGGGCGTGAAGGATGTCGGCAAGGCGACCGGTCACGCGGTGAAGAAAACGGCCAAGGCGACCGGCCACGCGGTCAAAAAGTCGGCCAAGGCCACCGGCCATGCCGCCAAGAAAGCGGGCAAAAAGACCGGACATGCCTTCAAAGCGGCCGGCGAGAAGACCAAAGACGCCGTAAAAGGTGAACCGCAGCAGTAAGTTCGAATCGGCAAGGTCCCTTCCCCTCCAGGGGAGCGGGCAGGTGAGGGATGCAACCACTTCCCCAGCCTGCCTCTCCTGGAAGCTGAGGGGCTTTGCTTTTTTTTATGGGCAGGTATCCCGGCCGGCAAGGGAATGGCGAGGGGGAATCAGCCGGGAAGGGTGAAGTAGAACGTCGCTCCCTGTTCCGGTGCTCCTTCGGCCCAGATCCGTCCGCCGTGGCGTTCGATGATCCGTTTGGCCGCGGTGAGCCCCAGTCCCTTCCCCGGGATCTCCGGGCGGTTGTGCAGGCGCTGGAAGGGGTGAAACATGCGCTCGTACTGCTTCATGTCGAAACCGATGCCGTTGTCCCTCAGGTAGAAGATCCTTCCTTCCTCGTGATCCTCCATCGTCCCGAACTCGATCTCCCCATGCGGGCGCAACGAGGTGAACCTCCATGCGTTCTCCAGCAGGTTCCCGACCGCCGTCCTCAGGGTGATGGCATCGCCTTCCGCGGCGAGCCCCGGCTGGATCCTGATGGTTTCCTCGCGCCCCGGTTCCTCCTGCCGCAGCCCGTCGAGGATCTCCTTTGCCATGGCGCTCAGGTTCACCGGCATCGGATGCAGTTCGACATGCTGCAGCCGGGAGACCTGCATGAGGGCCTCGATCAGCTCATCCATCTGCTGCGAGCAGTAGAGGATCTGCTCCAGGTAGCCGCTCCCTTCGGCGTCGAGATCGTTGGAGAAACGGTACTTGATCTCCTTGGAGAAACCGCTGATCCGGTGCAGGGGCGCAAAGAGCTCGTGGGCGACCGAATAGTTGAACTCCTCCAGTACCTTGTTCACCGCATCCAGCCGCATCTCCTGGTCCAGCAGCAGCTGTTCGAGCTGTTCGAGCTGCCGGATCTGTTCACGGCTCTCCCCGGTTTCGCCCGCCTCGCCCCGCAGCATGTTCCGGACCGTTTCCAGTGAGTTGCGGACCTTCTTCATCAGATCGGCCGGATTCGCCGGCTTGATAACGTTCTCGCACATCGCTTACCCCTTCGCGTTACTCACCCCGGCCGTACCCCTCCGATGGCCCAGGAGGAGGGGCGGTGGCATTTACCCATTGATATGGCATAGTTGAAGTGCCGTGTTTTTGCAGGTGCAGGTTTTGGTTAATAACAATTAATTGCGATGTAAATGATACAGCAAAGTGCCGCCTTTACATCAACGTTCGCAGGGCTTGCGGTTATGGCGTCCCGTCCCGGCGTGGGGGCGGGCGGGTAATGGGGGGGAAATGACGGATCCGCTGGTGCAACTGCAAGGGGTATCGAAGAGTTACCGGGAGGGGGAGCGGGAGCGGGTGGTCTTCCGGGATGCCTCCCTCTCCGTCGCCAGGGGGGAGTGGGTATTTCTCCTCGGGAGAAGCGGGAGCGGAAAGTCGACCCTCCTCAACCTGGTGAGCGGTATCGACAGCCCCGACCGTGGCGAAGTGCTGGTCGACGGCCTCCCGATCAACCGGCTCTCCGAAAGGGAGCGCACCATCTTCCGCAGAAACCGCATCGGTTTCGTCTTCCAGTTCTACAACCTGATACCGACCCTGACCGTCGAGGAAAACCTCCTCCTCCCGCTGGAGTTGAGCGATCAGCTCACCCCGGCTTCGAGGAAGCGCGCGGGCGAGCTTCTCGACCAGGTCGCCCTGGCCGACCGGGCCCGCACCTTTCCCGACCGCCTGTCGGGGGGCGAGCAGCAGCGGGTGGCGGTGGCCCGGGCACTCGTCCACCATCCCCAGCTGGTCCTGGCCGACGAGCCGACCGGCAACCTCGATGCCGAGACCGGCTCCCTCGTGCTCGACCTCTTCAAAAGGCTCGTGCGCGAAGCCGGGACCACCATGATCCTGGTGACCCACTCCAACGAGGTGGCGCGGCTCGCCGACCGGGTGCTGACCATCCGGGAGGGGCGGACCGTGGAGATCGGTCCGGTGCCTGTACCATGATCCTTTGGCTTTCCGGTCTAAGGAACGTCCTGCGCCATCCGCTCATCACGCTGCTGGCGGTCATCGGGGTCGCCCTCGGGGTGGCGGTCGTCTGCGCCGTCGACGTCGCCAACCAGGCCGCCGAGCGCTCCTTCCTCGGGGCCGCCAAGACGGTAGCCGGAAAGGCCACCCACCAAGTGGTCGGCGGTCCCCGTGGCCTTCCCGAGGATCTCTACCGCGACCTGCGCGTGGCGGGGGTGATCCCTGCCTCCGCCCCGGTCGTGTCCGGTCCGGCCGTCTTCCCCGGGCGAGGGGGGAGGACCCTGCAGCTCGTGGGGATCGATCCCTTCGCCGAACCTCCCCTCCGTTCCTTCAGTTCCCATTTTTCTGAAAGCTCCGCCCTCACGACCCTTCTCACCCGGCCGGGGGCGATCCTGCTCCTTCCTGCCACCGCCCGGGAACTCGGGCTAAAGCCCGGCGACCGGGTGGCGGTCCAGGCCGACGGCGTGCGGGATCTCGTGGTCGCCGGCTACCTAGAGGCCCCCGACGAGCTCAGCCGGCTGGCGCTGGCCTCGGTAGCCGTGGCGGATATCGCCACCGCCCAGGAAACCCTCGGCATGGTAGGGCGGTTAACCCGCATCGACCTCGTGGTCCCCGAGGGGAAGGGGGGCGAGGCCACCCTCCGGACCATCGCCTCCCGCCTTCCCCCCGAGGCCGCCGTCATCCCCGCCGGTGCACGGGCGGGAGCGCTCGAGAAGATGACCCGCGCCTTCCGGCTCAACCTGACCGCTCTAAGTCTCCTTGCCCTGGTGGTCGGCATGTTCCTCATCTACAACACCATGACCTTCTCGGTCATCCGGCGCCGCCGCCTGATCGGGATGCTCCGCGCGCTCGGTGTGGGGCGGAGGGAGCTCTTCGCGATGATCTGCGTGGAGGCGCTCCTCATCGGGGCGGTGGGGACCGCCATCGGCCTCTTCTGCGGCAACGCGGTGGGAGCCGTACTCGCCAAACTGGTGGCCCGCACCATCAACGACCTGTACTTCTCCGTCGAGGTGGCGAGCCTGCCGCTTTTGCCGGGCACCCTGGTGAAATCCGCCGTGCTGGGAGTGGTGGCCACCCTGGCCGCCACTCTTCCCGCCGCCCTGGAAGCGACCGGCGCCCCTCCGCGGGCGGCACTTTCCCGCTCCGCGCTCGAAACCCGTCACGCGAGGCTTCTGCCGGTTGCCATCGCCGCAGGGATCCTCCTCCTTCTCGCCGGTGCCGCCATCCTTTCCCGGCCGGAGTGGGGGATACCGGGAGGCTTCGCCGGGCTCTTTGCCGTCATCGTCGGCTACGCGCTGGTGGTCCCCGGCTTCATGGTGCTGATGGCGCGGCTGCTCCGCCCCGTGATGGGGCTTCTTTGGGGAGGGATCGGGAGAATGGCAGCCCGCGGGGTGGCCGTCTCCCTCTCCCGCACCGGCGTGGCCACCTCGGCCCTGGTGGTCGCGGTGGCGGCCGGGATCGGCGTGGGGATCATGGTCGGAGGCTTCCGGCTGACCGTCCAGAGCTGGCTGGAAAGCTGGCTGCAGGCGGATGTCTACGTGAGAAGCGCGGACAACTCGGGAGGGAGGATCCGGCCGCCGCTCGATCCTGGCCTGGTCGAGCGCCTGAGAAAGATCCCCGGAATCTCCGGCTATGCCATCACCCGCCGGAGCCAGGTGGAGGGGGAAGACGGCTTCACCGAGATCATGGCCATCGAACTGCCGCGTTCCACCTTCGTGCGTTACCCGTTCAAGGAGGGGAACCCGGCAGAGGCCTGGAAAGGCTTTCTCGACGGGGGAGGGGTGGTGGTCTCCGAGCCCTACGCCAACCGGCACCACCTCCCGGTGGGCGGCCGGGTCTCCCTCCGCACCCGGCTAGGGATCAGGTCCTTCCCCGTTTCCGGCATCGTTTACGACTACGGTTCGGACACCGGCATCGTCATGATGGGGCGCCCCGCCTACCTCGCCTGCTTTGGGGATCCGTCGGTGGACGGCATGTCCTTTTACGCGGCCCCCGGGGGCTCGACCGCCCAGGTGGCAGAGGCGATCAGGGAACGGGGAGGGGGGAGCCGGATCGCTATCATCTCCAACCGCGAGCTCAAAGACGCCACCATGGCCATCTTCGACCGCACCTTTGCCATTACCGGCGTGCTCAGGGTGGTGATCCTGGTGGTCGCCTTCGTCGGGGTCCTCTCGGCACTTATGGCCATGCAGGTGGAAAGGGCCAGGGAACTGGCGGTGCTGCGGGCGATCGGGCTCACCCCCGGCCAGCTCTGGGGGGTGGTCTGCGGGGAGACCGCCCTCATCGGACTGACCGCCGGTCTTCTCTCGCTTCCGCTGGGGATCATCGAGGCACTGATCCTCGTTTTCGTGGTCAACCTCCGCTCCTTCGGGTGGACCATGCAGTTTCACGCCGACCCGGTCTATCTCGGGGAAGCGGTGCTCCTCTCGCTGGCGGCCGCCCTGCTGGCCGGGATCTATCCCTCCGCCCGCATTGCGGGCACCTCGCCCGGCCTTGCCCTCAAGGAGGACGAATAGCCATGCGAAGGATCCTCCTCCTTTCCCTGCTGGTAGTGGCGCTCCTGCTCTCGCTATTCGAGGTGAGGCGGCAGGGGAGGGGGGCGCGTCCCGAAGCCCCCGCTGCGCTTTCGGTCGCCAAGGTGCTTGGCGGTGCTCCTGCGGCAGGTTTTTCCCGTGCCCTTACTCCGCGAACCTTCAGCTTCCCGGCCGACCACGGCCCGCACCACGGCTTCCGGAACGAGTGGTGGTACTTTACCGGCAACCTCCAGAGCGCGGATGGACACCGCTTCGGTTACCAGCTGACCTTCTTCCGGGTGGCACTTGCCCCGGGCAAGGTGGAGCGTGCGTCGCATTGGGCAGCCAACGAGGTTTACATGGCCCACTTCGCCGTCACCGACGTGGGCGGCCAGCGGTTCCGCTTCGCCGAAAGGTTCAGCAGGGAGGCGCTCGGTCTGGCGGGAGCGGGCGGCCAACCCCTCACGGTCTGGCTGGAGAACTGGTCGGCCCGCGAGACCGCATCCTCCCCCTGGAGCATGAAGCTCACCGCCGCCGGAAAGGGGATGGCCATCGACCTCGATCTCACCAGCCTGACCGCTCCCATCCTCAACGGCGAGCACGGCCTCAGCCGCAAGAGTGCTACCCCGGGGAATGCTTCCTACTACTACAGCATCCCCCGCATGAAGAGCACCGGGACCCTCCGCTCCGGAAACCGCAGCTACCAGGTGAGCGGCCTGAGCTGGCTGGACCGCGAATGGAGTACCAGCGCACTGGAGGCGGGGCAGGCCGGGTGGGACTGGCTGGCCCTTCAACTGGCCGACGGCCGCGACCTGATGTTCTACCGGATGAGAAGGCGGGACGGATCGGCCGATCCCTCCTCCAGCGGGACCTTGGTGACCCGCGGCGGAGGCGTCCTTCATCTCACCCGCGAACAGGTCCGGATGGAGGTTTTGCAGTGGTGGACGTCGCCGCATGGCAGCCGCTATCCCGCCAGGTGGAGGGTGACCGTCCCCTCGCAAGGGATCGACCTGGAGGTGGTGCCCCGGCTGGCAGACCAGGAACTGGCCACCAGTTTCCGCTACTGGGAGGGGGCGGTCGAGTCGCGGGGAGCAGGTGGGAGCCCGAGCGGTTCCGGTTACCTTGAGATGACAGGATACTAAAGGGATACTGACAATGCGGTGGCCGTGCATTAATTATGCGGTATACTTTCGCCTGTTTGCCTCAGTTGTTGCCTTTTTGACCTAAGTCAAAGAACAAAACCGATCTTCTTGGTATCTTGCTGCCGCTGCGTCGTGCAGGCATTGCTATGCGCTCTACCTTTGTCACCGCCGGTGACAACAGTGTCGAACATAAAAAACAAGGGGGTACAACATGAAGGTGAAGTACGCAAAGCTTTGTGCGGTTGTGGCAATGGCCGCCGTCACCGCGATCTGGTCCGGCTGCACTCAGAACAAGGTGGAGCCTATGAAGGCCACCGAGATTCCCGACGGCTCCGTAGATCCTGCCGAGTGGGGGAAGGTGTATCCCGAACAGTTCAAGCTTTGGAAGGCGACCAGCGAACAGTCCCCGGCCGGCCTGAGCAAGTACAAGAAAGGCTCCGACGTGGGTGGTCACCCCGACAAGCTGGACGAGTACCCGTTCCTGGCCCTTCTGTACAACGGCTGGGGCTTCGGTTCCGAGTACCACGAACCGCGCGGGCACTACTACATGATCCAGGACCAGCTCGAGGTCGATCCGGGACGCGTGAAGGCCGGCGGTTCCTGCCTGACCTGCAAGACCCCCTACGCCCCGATGCTCGCCAAGGAGATGGGAAGAGCGTACTTCGCCGATCCGTACAAGGATGTCCTCGCCAAGCTTCCCAAGGACCAGCGCACCCTCGGTGTTGCCTGCATCGACTGCCACGACAACCGTACTATGGCGCTGAAGATTTCCCGCGGCTTCACCCTCGGCAAGGCGCTCGATGCCATGGGCGCCGACAAGTCCAAGCTGACCAAGCAGGATATGCGGAACCTGGTCTGCGCCCAGTGCCACGTCACCTACAGCGTCACCAAGGACAAGGAAATGCACTCCACCGACGTGGTCTTCCCGTGGCACGGGAGCAAGGTGGGGAACATCACCATCGAAAACATCATCAAAGACCTCAAGAGCTCGCCTGCTAACGGCGAGTGGGTCCAGAGCGTGACCGGCTTCAAGCTTGCCTTCATCCGCCACCCCGAGTACGAGCTCTTCTCCAACGGCAGCCCGCACTGGATGAACGGTGTCACCTGCGCCGACTGCCACATGCCGCAGATCACCGTGGACGGCAAGAAGGTTTCCGACCATCACATCATGAGCCCGCTGAAAAACGGCCTGGTCGCCTGCGCTGCCTGCCACGAAGAGAAGCCTGAGGTGCTTCGCGCCAAGATCTTCGACATCCAGGATCGCACCATGATCGTTTACCTCCGCGCCGGGTACGCCACCGCCACCGACGCCAAGCTTTTCGAGATGGCCAACAAGGCCGAGAAATCGGGTGCCAAGATCGACAAGGCCCTCTACGCCCAGGCCCGTGAGGATTACGAGCAGGCCTTCTACCGGGTGATCTTCATCGGCGCCGAAAACTCCACCGGTTTCCATAACCCGAAAGAGACCATGCGCGTGCTGACCGACGCCTCGATGTACGCCGCCAACGCCGACGCCAAACTCCGCATGCTGCTGGCCCAGGCCGGGGTGAACGTTCCGGAAAAGATCGACCTGGAGCTTTCCAAGTACACCAACAACCGCGGCTCCAAAAAGCTCATGTTCAAGCCGGAGCATGAGATCAAGTCCCCCACGCGGTAAATAGAAAAAGAGGGCGAAGCAACTTGCTTCGCCCTCTTCGTTTAAGCTTTCCCCCGTCCCCCTCTCTTCAGTCGTTCGCCGCCGTAATTCCCTCTCAAAGATTGCCTTTGACTTGTGTACTTGGAAAGGTTATAGATCTTTCCATTCAGCGCCTTATCCTAATGTCATGATATCATTGATGACTTTAACGGTTTCCTTGACGCTTTGACTGTCCATTGTAGACTTTTGCCTATGCTGGACCACAACTATGAAGCGGGGGGGAATATGGACAGAAGAGAGTTTCTCGTAAGTGCAGTCGCAGGTACCATCGCCGCAGGGTTAGCTGCCACCGCTTCGGCGGACGGTTTTTACCCGCAGCCCGTCGACCAGTCCCTGTTCAAGAACGTCAACCGGGCGAAGGATCCCAACAAGAAGACCCCGCTGGAGATGTCCCACGCTCCGCTGATCAAGGCGCCCGCGTCGGTGAAGGCAGGAGAGCCGTTCGAGGTGACCGTGCAGGTCGGGGAGAAGATGCACGGCATGGCCGAGGTGCATTGGATCGAGTACATCTCGCTGTCCTTTGGTAACGCCCCTGCCGGCAAGCTCGCTCTCGAGCCGAAGGGGTACATGCTCCCGCACGCGACCTTCCTGGTGACCGTCCCGAAGGAGGCCGCACCGAAGGGGATGCTGACCCTGGTGGCGGAGCAGCGCTGCAACCTGCACGGTTTGTGGGAGTCGACGCTGGATATCAAGGTAGTATAGGGAGCCCCGGTCGGCCACTGACTTCGTGCAACAAAATTTTTCCCCTGGTAGGATACTGCCAGGGGATTTCATTACAGACTGTGGAACAGATCAGGAGGCCGAATTGGAAAAGAAAGAATGGACACTCCCCCAGCTTCTTCAACTCTCTGACGCCTATTGGGCAACCTGCACCCTGCACGCGGGCGTCAAGCTCGATGTTTTTACTCCGCTCGCCGCCGCTCCCGGCTTGGCCGGCGACCTGGCCGGTCATCTCGGCTGCAGCGAGCGCGGAATGGGGATGCTCCTCGACGCCCTGGCGGCCCTGGGGCTCCTCAACAAAAAGGATCACCTGTACTCGGCGACCGCATTCTCCGCCAAGTACCTCTCCAAGAGATCTTCCGATTACATGGGGCACATCATCATGCATCACCACCACCTGGTGGCAGGGTGGGGGATGCTCGACCAGGCGGTCAAGACCGGGCGGCCGGTCCGCCAGCGCTCGTCGCACGAGGACGAGATGGAATCCCGGGAAAGCTTCCTGATGGGGATGTTCAACCTGGCCATGCAGATCGCGCCGAGGATCGTGCCGCAGATCGATCTCTCCGGGCGGCGCCGCCTCCTCGACCTGGGTGGCGGCCCGGGGACCTATGCCATTCACTTCTGCCTGCAAAATCCCGAGCTGAGCGCGGTCATCTGCGATCTTCCCACCACCCGCGAGTTTGCCGAAAAGACGGTGGCCAAATTCAACCTCTCCGGCCGGATCAAGTTCGAGGCCGGCGACTTCGAGGTCCAGGAGCTTCCGAAGGGGTTCGATACCGCCTGGCTCTCGCACATCCTGCACGGGGTGGGGCCGGAGATCTGCGTGGAGATCCTCAAGAAGACGATGCGTGCGCTCGACCCGGGCGGGATGATCATGGTGCAGGAGTTCATCCTGGACAACGACAAGGACTCCCCGGTCTTCCCGGCGCTCTTCTCCCTCAACATGCTGGTCGGGACCCCGGAAGGGCAGTCCTACAGCGAGGAGGAGCTCATGGAGATGCTGAAGCAGGCCGGGGCCAAGGAAGTCCGGCGCATACCGCTGGAGCTTCCCAACGGCGCCGGTGTGGTGGCCGGCATCGTGTAAGTTCCTCACCTTCAGAACAAATGCCGTTCCCCGCTATATCCCTCCGTCCGTCCCGGGCGGGGGGATTTTTTGTTCGCGAGGATGTTGGGGCCTTCCTTGGGCCCGCAGTTGTATAATTAATGTGAAAGGTACGCCTCAAGTAACGGGAGGAGATCCAATGCATTCACGTACAACGCACATCGGTTCCCGGGACTTTCATTTCCGGACCGCTCATAACGATTCCCCCAAGTCCGTTCCATCGGCACAAAGGAGCACCCAGCTTGTGCTCCCGCTGATCGCCATTGCCGCGGCGGTCTTTTCGCTGCTGTTGTTGCTTGCCTCCGGGGTTGGGACCCGGCTCGACATCTGGCAGTTCCGCACCGGTCTCGCCCTGGTCAGGTATGCCGGCTACACCGGCCTTGCCTGCGCCTTGCTGGCCATAGCGGTCGGCGTGCTGGCGATCAGGAGCCGCTATCGGCTTGGCATCGCGCTTTCCCTTGCTGCGCTGATCTGTGCCGGGGTGGCTTTCGGCATCCCTTACACGTGGAAGGTGCAAGCCATGCGATACCCGCGCATTCACGACATAACAACCGATGTCGATAACCCGCCCAAATTCGTAGCGGTGCTGCCGCTTCGAAAAGCTTCCGCCGATTATCCCGGCACCGCGGTGGCCATGCAGCAGCTGAAGGCCTATCCCGACCTGAAGACGCTGATCATGCCGGTTACCCAGGACCAAGCTTTTCCATCGGCGCTGGATGCCGCCAAGGAGATGGGATGGGAGATCGTGGCGGCGGTTCCCTCCGAGGGACGGATCGAGGCCGTCGCCACCACTTTCTGGTTCGGCTTCAAGGATGACGTGGTGATCCGGGTGGTTCCGGCGGGTGCCCGGTCGCTGATCGATGTCCGCTCAACCTCGCGGGTAGGGATCAGCGACCTGGGGACCAACGCGAAGAGGATCCGCGCCTATCTCGCCAAGCTGCAGCCGGGGCGCTAGGAGCTTCACCGGTCAGGCAGCTGACAATACGGCCGGGGAGCGCAATGCCAAATCCACATTTGTGGTATCTGTCACACTCTCTCTGCAATGGCCACTGCTTCAGATGGTGATCGTGTCTGAAATAAAGGGCCCCTCAGCCGGTTCGCCTTTGACAAAAATTACAGATATCTCTATAGTGCTCTAATTAGGTATGCGGTAAGTAAAGTACGGGACTCTCATGGCGGACAAGGCACATCGAGGTCGGTTTACCCTGGTTCAGAAGCTTGTGGCCAGCTACTCAGCCATGGTTGTATTTACGACGGCGGCCTTGATCTTTGCCATTCTCGGTCTGTTCTCCCTGAACCGGACCGCGCGCGAAATAGCCCACAACAATCTCGTCTTCATAGATTCCGTCAACAAACTGCGGGCCTCGATCATTGCCCAGGAGCGCTCAGCCGGTAAATACTCCATTTTGAAGGAATCCGAATTCCTCACGCTATTTCAGCGCCGCCAGGTGGAGTTCAATGATGTACTGAAGAGAATCCAGAAGTCGCACCCTGAGGACAAGGCCGTCCTCGACATGATGTATGCGGATTTCGCGAGCAAATCGGCGCCGGTTCTTGCGGGCAAAACAGCGGATATCGGTCCCGTGCAGAATGCCTCCAAGAGAATCGTTACCTTCCTTGATCGTCTCTACGGCCGTGAGCAGGCCATCCTGGGTGTCAAAGTCCAATCTGCAGATCGTGAAGAAACCTCCACCGTCCGATGGGCCGTTGTCCTGGCCCTCAGCGGCTTTATCCTGGCCATTGCCGTGGCAGCCTATTCGGTTTTGAACATTTCGTCGGCCATCGGGAAACTGAAAAAGGCCACTCACCGGATCGCCGACGGGGACTTCGATTACGATCCGAAAATCCCGCCCGGTGACGAGATCGGCGAACTGGCCAGGGATTTCACCGGGATGGCTGCCCGGCTGAAAGTTTTGGAACAGATAAGCCTCGACGCGAGCCCGCTTACCCGGCTGCCGGGCAACATCGCCATCGAGCGTGCCTTGTGCAGGCGTTTGGCGGAAGGCGCCCCCTTTGCCGTCTACTATGCCGATCTTGACAATTTCAAGGCGTTCAACGACCGTTACGGCTGTATCCAGGCTAGCGCGGTGATCAAGATGTCCGGCGAGGTCATCGAACAGGCAGTGAGGATGATTGCCGATGAGGACGCCTTTGTCGGGCACGTGGGTGGCGATGACTTCGTGATCGTGGCCGACTGTGAACCGGCGGACGAGCTCTGCAAGAGAATCATCGCCGATTTTGAGGCCGAAATCGCCAAGTACTATTCCGCAGACGATCTCGCCCGCGGTGCCATTGAAGGTCTCGACCGCTACGGTGTGCAAAGAGTCTTCCCTATCATGACCTTGTCCATTGCAATCGTTGAGTGCAACTGCGGCGAGTACAGTTCGGCAACGGACATTGCCAAGGCAGCGGCGGAAATAAAAGATCACGTCAAAGTCTTCGACGGCAGCAATTACATGTTCAACCGCCGCAGAGTGAGCCTATGAGAGGAATTATCTTCATCATCGTTGCGGCCTTCTGCCTTACCGGTTGCGCGACCTTGCCTCATGGTTCCCATGACAAGGGGGCCGGCAAGGAGATGCCGGCTGCCCTCCAGGAACTGGCAAAGGGTAGGCAGGATGCTGCGGTTGTCCTTTTGGAGAAAGTCGTCGCTGAACCGGGAAGTAAAGGTGTGACGGATGAAGCGCTGTTCCGTTTGAGCGTACTGAGCCTTGGGCACGGCGAAAAGAGTCGGGTCACCTCCATACGTTACCTCGAGCGGTTACGCCGTGAGTATCCTGACAGCAAATGGACGCAGCAGGCGAGACCGCTACTTGATTATCTGAAGAGTGTCGGCGATCTGGTCAGGCAAAACCAGAATCTGAAGTCTCACAACATTTCCCTGTCCAAAGAGAACAAGGAACTCCATCGGAGCATCAACCGGTTGAAGAATCTCGATCTTCAGACGGAGCATAAAACCGAGTGACCGCGCTCCGTGGTACTGTCGAAAGGGCCTTCAGGCTCAATCCTTTCGCCTTCCTCTCTTGCCAAAATTTTAAGCTCCACTGAAGAGCTAACCGGCACCGCGCTGCCGGATAGTTGCCGTATACCTTCCATTCCCCGTCGTACCTCTCACGTCCCTTTCCAATATATCCTACGATTACCGCTGGTTATCCTTCCTGTGTCCGCGGCTGGCACACCTTCTGCTAAATTCCACCTTGGACCGCCGGCGTGGCGGTCGATGGATGCGAGTCAACGGCGACTTGCCCCCAGATTCAGCAGAGGGGACAGGCACCTGCGGAGCCAGTCCCTTGGTCGACGAAGGGAGGCTGACATGAAGAATTTCACGAAACGCCCGGTATTCATTGGCGACACCACCCTGCGTGACGGCGAACAGACCGCCGGCGTTGTGTTCAGCGCAAAAGAAAAGCTCTGCATTGCGCGGCACCTGGACGCGATGGGCGTGCACGAGCTCGAATGCGGCATTCCCGCCATGGGGAAAGATGAGAGGAGCGCGATCCGTGCCCTGGTCGAGCTCGGCCTTAACGCCAGGCTCATCACCTGGAACCGCGCACTCATCCCCGACATCGAGGCGAGCATCTCCTGCGGTATCAAGGCGGTGGATCTCTCTTTGAGCGTCTCGGACATCATGATCGAGAACAAGATCAACAAGAGCCGGGAATGGGTGAAGGCCCAGCTCAAACAGTCGCTCTCTTTTGCCAAGGACCATGATCTCTACGTCTGCATCGGCGGCGAAGATGCCAGCCGCGCGGACCTTGGCTTTCTTGCCGAACTGATGACCATCGCCCGCGACAACGGGGCCAACCGCTTCCGTTTCTGCGACACCCTCGGGATCCTCGATCCGTTCACCATGTTCGAAATGGTGCATGCCCTCACGACCGCAGTGCCGGGAATCGATCTCGAGGTCCACACCCATAACGATCTCGGGCTCGCCACCGCCAACGCGCTGGCCGGGGTGAGGGGAGGGGCGTCCTACATCAGCACTACCGTGAACGGACTGGGTGAGCGGGCCGGGAACGCGGCGCTTGAAGAGGTGGTGATGGCGCTGAAGGTGGCCTGCGGCATCGATGTCGGGATCGACACCCGGAGGCTCTCTTCGGTCTCCAAGCTGGTCGGGCAGGCTTCCAACCGCGAGGTGCCGGCCTGGAAGGCGGTGGTGGGCGAGCGGGTCTTTTCCCACGAGTCCGGGCTCCACACCGATGGGGTCTTGAAGAATCCCACTAACTACGAGGGGTTCCCGCCGGAAGAGGTGGGGCTCACCCGGCACATCGTGGCAGGGAAGCACTCGGGGACCAACGGCATCGTGGAAAGCTACCGCCAGATCGGGATCCCGCTCTCGCGCGAGGAGGCTCGGCTGCTGATTTCCAAGGTGCGGAGCACGTCGCAGAAGATCAAGGGACCGCTCGACCCGGGGGAGCTAAGAAGGCTCCATGCCTCGCTTTCCCTGGCCGCAGCGTAAATCCCTCCCCCGGGCCCTCCTGCATAACTCCGGGCATCGCTAAAATCCCCCCTGTCCCCCCCTTCGCAAAGGGGGGGACCGCCGGCCGGCATTCTGTGAACATTCCCCCCGCGCATCGACGACATCTTGGTAACATTCCCCCTCCCCTGGAGGGAGGGGGAAAGGGGGTGGGGGGAAGGCGGCCCATGCGATAGATAGTCGGCCCTTGATCTTCACGCAATGAAGCCGGGTGAATTGGGGAAGCAGGCCCGGGTGGCGGCAAACGGAACTTTCAGAAGAGCCGGCTGACGGTGCTCACAGAATGACTAAACTTTAGGCAGCTGCCCCGATCGGTACTGAGTAGAACAGAGGCAGAAGCGGTAATTGGCGTAATAACGGTAAGTTATGTATTGGCACGGTACCTGCTATAAGTAAAACAAAACCGAATCGAACACACCGCTGTGTTCAACCATACGAAAGATCGGCAAAGGCGCCCACCGTAAGCAATAACGGAGCGCCTTTTTTGTTGGGGCCTCGAAAATCAAAACAGCCCTGAGCCTTTCCGGATTTGGAAGGGACTACGTCAGGCGGCGGGTTCGTTGGAGTGGCCAAGGATGGCTGCCGAACGGTCCTACCCGAATCGGAAACAAAAGGCCGGCGGGGCAAGAAAAGGAGAAGGAACATGAGACAGATCGCAATCTACGGCAAAGGCGGCATCGGGAAATCCACCACCACCCAGAACACGGTAGCGGGCCTCGCATCGCTCGGCATGAAGGTCATGATCGTCGGCTGCGACCCGAAAGCCGACTCCACCCGCCTTATCCTGCACGCCAAGGCGCAGGCCACCGTCATGGATCTGGTCCGCGACCTGGGCACCGTCGAGGACCTCGAACTGGGCGACGTTCTCAAAGTCGGCTACGGCAACGTGAAGTGCGTCGAGTCCGGCGGTCCGGAGCCGGGTGTCGGCTGCGCAGGGCGCGGCGTCATCACCGCCATCAACTTCCTGGAGGAAAACGGCGCCTACACCCCCGACCTCGACTTCGTCTTCTACGACGTTCTCGGCGACGTCGTCTGCGGCGGGTTCGCCATGCCGATCCGCGAAAACAAGGCGGAAGAGATCTACATCGTCTGCTCCGGCGAGATGATGGCCATGTACGCCGCCAACAACATCGCCAAAGGTATCCTCAAGTACGCCACCACCGGCAAGGTCCGCCTGGGCGGGCTGATCTGCAACTCCCGTAACACCGACCGCGAGGCCGACCTGATCGAGGCCCTGGCCGCCAAGCTCGGCACCCAGATGATCCACTTCGTCCCCCGCGACAACCAGGTCCAGAGGGCCGAGCTCCGCAGGATGACCGTCATCGAGTACTCCCCCGAGCACGCGCAGGCCGAAGAGTACCGCACCCTGGCCAAGAAGATCTCCGAGAACAAGATGCTGGTGGTTCCCAACCCGCTCACCATGGACGAGCTCGAAGAACTGCTGATGGAGTTCGGCATCATGGAAGCCGATGACGAGTCGGTGGTTGGTGTGGCCGAGGCCGCCGCGCAGTAATCGGAAAGTCCCCTTCTTAACGGGGGATCGCCAGAAAGTCCCCCTTGTTAAAGGGGGACTTAGGGGGATTTGAGTTTGGCAGGAGAAGGCAAATCCCCCCCACCCCCCTTTAACAAGGGGGGAGAGGTGATCTCTTTGTCAAAGGGGACCGTTAAACCACTACATCAATAAAGCTGGGCAATCGCTTTGAGTATCATGGCATTCCTTTGACATCAAGCGCGTGGCCCCAAGCCAAAGGAGCTTTTTATGTCCCACGAGATCAAGACCGTTGATGGCATCACGAAAGAGTCGACTCAGGAGATGATCGACAAGGTTCTCGAGGCCTATCCCGAGAAGGGGAAGAAGAAACGCGCGCCGCACCTCGCGCCTAACGACCAGGCTTCCGGCTCGGCCTGCGTGAAGTCCAACAAGAAAACCGTCCCCGGCGTCATGAGCGCCCGCGGCTGCGCTTACGCCGGCGCCAAGGGGGTCGTCTGGGGCCCGATCCGCGACATGGTTCACGTCTCCCACGGCCCGGTCGGCTGCGGGTGGTACTCCTGGGGAACCCGCCGCAACCTGGTCTCCGGCATCAACGGCGTCAACCAGTTCGCGATGCAGTTCACCTCGGACTTCCAGGAGAAGGACGTCGTCTACGGCGGCGACAAGAAGCTCGCCACCCTCCTTAAGGAAGCCAAGGATCTCTTCCCGCTTGCCAAAGGTATCTCGGTTCTTTCCGAGTGCCCGGTCGGCCTGATCGGCGACGACATCAACGCCACCGCCAAGGCGGCCTCGAAGGAGCTCGACCTCCCGATCATCCCCTGCAACTGCGAGGGTTTCCGCGGGGTTTCCCAGTCGCTTGGCCACCACATCTCCAACGACACCATCCGCGACTATATCATCGAGACCCGCGAGTTCCCCGAGCCGATCGGCCCCTACGACATCGCCCTGATCGGCGAGTACAACATCGGTGGCGACGCCTGGTCCACCAAACCGCTCCTCGAGGAGTGCGGGTTCAACGTGAAAGCGGTCTGGACCGGCGACGGCGAGATGGAGAAGATCGCCGCCACCCACCAGGTCAAGCTGAACGTCATCCACTGCTACCGCTCCATGAACTACATGTGCAAGGTGATGGAAGAGAAGTACGGCATCCCCTGGATCGAACTGAACTTCTTCGGCCCGACCAAGATCAAGGAAAGCTTGAGGAAGCTCGCCGAACTGTTTGACGACTCGATCAAAGAGAAGGTCGAGGCGGTCATCGCCAAGTACGACCCGGTCTGCCAGGCGATCATCGACGAAGTGAAGCCGCGTCTGGAAGGTAAGAAGGTCATGCTGTACGTCGGCGGCCTCCGTCCCCGCCACACCATCAACGCCTACGAGGATCTCGGCATGGTCTGCGTCGGCTCCGGCTACGAGTTCGCCCATAACGACGACTACGACCGCACCGCCTCGGAGATGCCCGACGCCACCGTGGTGTACGACGACGCCTCCGAGTTCGAGATGGAACAGTTCGCCCACGTGCTGAAGCCGGATCTCATCGGCTCCGGGATCAAGGAGAAGTACCTGTTCCAGAAGATGGGGATCCCGTTCCGCCAGATGCACTCCTGGGACTACTCCGGCCCCTACCACGGCTACAAAGGTTTCCCGATCTTCGCCCGCGACATCGACATGGCGGTCAACAGCCCGACCTGGAACCTGGTCAAGGCCCCGTTCTAGTTTGTTTAAACAACCTGGTGGTGTGACGGATGAGTCTCCCACCGAAGGAGATATACCATGGCAAACAATCTTGGATTAGCAGTCAAGCCGGTTACCGAGATCCCGGAAGAGGAGGTCAAACGGGTAGCCGAATGGATCAATAGCGAGGATTAC
Organism: Geomonas sp. Red32; assembly: GCF_023652955.1. GTDB lineage: Bacteria > Desulfobacterota > Desulfuromonadia > Geobacterales > Geobacteraceae > Geomonas. Next base: position 108,855 of record NZ_JAKLOY010000006.1, read on the forward strand.
AAAGAGAAGAACTTCGCGCGCACCGCGCTGACCATCAACCCCGCCCACGCCTGTCAGCCGCTGGGGGCCGAACTGGCCGCCCACGGCTTCGAAGGGAGCCTTCCCTTCGTACACGGTTCGCAGGGGTGCGCATCCTACTACCGCTCCACCCTTAACCGCCACTTCCGCGAGCCGGCGCCGGCAGTCTCCGACGCCATGACCGAGGACGGTGCCGTATTCGGAGGGCAGAACAACCTGCACGAGGGGCTCGAGAACGCCTTCACCCTGTACAAGCCCAAGATGATTTCGGTCTTCACCTCCTGCATGCCGGAGATCATCGGCGACGACCTGACGGCCTTCATTAAGAACGCCCGCCAGAAAGGGTGCATCCCCAAGGACTTCCCGGTTCCTTACGCCAACACCCCGAGCTTCAACGGCTCCCACGTGCACGGTTACGACGCCATGCTCCTCTCCATCCTGCAGACCCTGACCGAAGGGAAGCAGGTGGAAGGGCGTTGCACCGGGAAGGTGAACCTGCTTCCCGGTTTCGACGCCAACACCGGCAACTACCGCGAGTATAAGCGGATCCTGGAAGCCTTCGGGATTCCGTACACCATCCTGGGGGACATCTCGGACGTCTTCGACTCCCCCAACGACGGCACTTATCGCCCCTACCCGGGCGGCACCAAGCTGGATGACGCCGCCGATTCCATCAACGGCAAGGTGACCCTGGCGCTTGGCACCTACTCCTCCACCAAGACCTTTGCCTGGATCAAGGACCACTACTCCGGGAAGCACGTATCGATGCCGTTGCCCTTCGGCATCGCCAAGACCGATGCTCTCTTGATGAAGCTTTCCGAGCTCTTCGACAAGCCGGTTCCGGAATCCCTGAAGGCCGAGCGCGGACACGCGGTCGACCTCATTACCGACGCCCACCAGTACATCCACGGCAAGAAGTTTGCCGTCTATGGCGACCCCGACTACCTTCTGGGGTACGTCTCCTTCCTGCTGGAGATGGGGGCCAAGCCGGTCCACATCCTCTGCTCCAAGGGGACCAAGAAGCTGGAGAAAGAGCTCAACGCCCTGCTGGAGGCCTCCCCCTTCGGGAAGGAGTCCAAGGTCTACATCAACAAGGACCTCTGGCATCTCCGCAGCCTGGTGATGACCGATCCGGTCGATGCCGTCATCGGCGATACCCACGGCAAGTTCCTCGCCCACGACGCCAAGATCCCGCTCTTCCGCTTCGGCTTCCCGATCTTCGACCGCGTCAACCTGCACCGGGTGCCGCTGGTCGGCTACCAGGGGGCGATCAACATGGTCTCCACCATCTGCAACAAGTTCATCGACGTGGTGGATGACTCCTGCGACGACCGGCATTTCGAGATGATGAGGTAAGAAGAACTCCCCCCTTGTTAAAGGGGGGCTGGGGGGGAGTTGCGGGGCTGAATTCCCCCACCCCCCAGCCCCCTCCCTCAAGGGGAGGGGGAGTGACTGTCCTCGCCCGGCCTGGGTGGGGAGATTACCTCAAAGGAGAGGAGCTCATGGCTAAACCGGATTGGTACGACGCAACCGACTGTGAAACCCACGACGTGGGAGCCCCCAAGTTCTGCAAGAAATCCGAACCGGGGGAGGGGACCGAGCGAAGCTGCGCTTACGACGGCGCCCGCGTGGTCCTGATGCCCATCACCGACGTCATTCACCTGGTCCATGGGCCCATCGCCTGTGCGGGCAACTCCTGGGACAACCGGGGGGCCCGCTCCAGCGAATCCCAGCTTTACCGCCGCGGCTTCACCACCGAGATGCTGCAAAACGACGTGGTCTTCGGCGGCGAGAAGAAACTCTACAAGGCCATCCAGGAGCTGGCCACACGCTACCCGGAAGCCAAAGCGATCTTCGTCTACGCCACCTGCGTGACCTCCATGACTGGGGACGATATCGAAGCGGTCTGCAAGGCGGCCGCCGAAAAGGTCCCCATGCCGGTCATCCCGATCAACACCCCCGGCTTCATAGGGGACAAGAACATCGGCAACCGGCTGGCCGGTGAAGCGCTCTTCAAGTACGTGATCGGCACCGCCGAGCCCGAGTACACCACCGACTACGACATCAACCTTATCGGTGAGTACAACATCGCAGGCGACCTCTGGGGAATGCTCCCGCTCTTTGAAAAACTCGGTATCCGCGTCCTCTCCTGCATCAGCGGCGACTCCAAGTTCGAGGAACTCCGCTACGCCCACCGCGCCAAGCTGAACATCATCGTCTGCTCCAAAAGCCTCACCAACCTCGCCAAGAAGATGCAGAAGAACTGGGGGATCCCGTACCTGGAGGAATCCTTCTATGGACTGACCGATGTGGCCAAGGCACTGCGCGATATCGCCCGCGAGCTGGACGACCGGGTGAATGGCCTCGAGAAGAGGATCATGCAGGACCGGGTCGAGAAGCTGATCTCCGAGTGCGAGTCCTCCTGCCGCGACCTCATCGCCCCCTACCGCGCCCGGCTGGAAGGCAAGAGAGCCGTGCTCTTTACCGGCGGCGTCAAGACCTGGTCGATGGTCAACGCACTCTCCGAGCTGGGGGTCGAGATCCTGGCGGCGGGGACGCAGAATTCGACCCTCGAGGATTTCTACCGGATGAAGGCGCTGATGCATAAGGACGCCACTATCATCGCGGACACGAGTACTGCGGGACTCCTCTCGGTCATGTACGAGAAGCTCCCCGACCTGATCGTCGCCGGGGGCAAGACCAAGTTCCTCGCGCTGAAGACCAAGACCCCGTTCCTCGACATTAACCATGGGCGCTCCCATCCCTATGCCGGTTACGACGGCATGGTCACCTTCGCAAAACAGCTCGACCTGACGGTGAATAACCCCATCTGGCCGGTGCTGAACGCCAAGGCTCCCTGGGAGCTGGATCACGCCGGGACCGAGGAAAGGCTCGCCTATGCGGCCGGGCACGGGGCGCGGCTGGAAGCGGAGGAGATGAAGCTCTCCCGCGTCAAGGTGCCTTCCAAGAATGCCACCGTGAACCCGCAGAAGAACTCCCCCGCGCTGGGCGCGACGCTCGCCTTCCTGGGAATAGACAAGATGCTCGGCCTTTTGCACGGTGCCCAGGGATGTTCGACCTTTATCCGGCTGCAGCTCTCGCGTCACTTCAAGGAATCGATCGCCCTCAACTCGACCAGCATGAGCGAGGAGGCGGCCATTTTCGGCGGGTGGGAAAACCTGAAACTCGGGCTTAACCGGGTGATGGAAAAGTTCAAGCCGGCGGTGGTCGGGGTGATGACCTCCGGGCTGACCGAGACCATGGGCGACGATGTGAGAAGCGCCATCGTGAAGTTCCGCCATGCGCATCCCGAGCACGACGCCATCCCGGTCATCCATGCCTCCACGCCGGACTACTGCGGCTCCATGCAGGAAGGGTACGCGGCCGCGGTGGAAGCCATCGTCGCCACCATTCCCGAGGGGGGATCGGCGGTGAAGGGACAGGTAAACATCCTGCCGGGGTGCCAACTGACCCCCGCCGAGGTGGAGGAGATCACCTCCATATGCGAGGCGTTCGGGCTGGTTCCCATCGTGATTCCCGACATCTCCAACGCACTGGACGGGCACATCGATGCCACGGTTTCTGCGCTGTCGGTTGGCGGGGTTACGGTGGACAGGATCCGCTGGGCAGGAAGAAGTGAGGCGACTCTTTACTTCGGCGATTCCCTCTCCGATGCCGCCAAGATTCTCAAGAGCAAGTTTGGCATTGCCTGCTACGGCTTCACATCGATCACCGGGCTTGAGGAAACCGACCTGCTGATGACGACCCTGTCGGCCATCTCCGAGCGGCCGATTCCGCTCAAATTCCAGCGGTGGAGAAGCAGGCTGATGGACGCGATGGTGGACAGCCACTACCAGTTCGGACAGAAGAAGGTGGCCATCGCACTGGAAGCCGACCATCTGAAGGGGATGACCCGTTTCCTGCTCGTCATGGGGTGCGAGGTTCAGGTCGCCATCTCGGCCACCAGGACCAGGGGGCTCGATGCTCTGCCGGTTGAGAACCTCTTCGTCGGGGACCTTGAGGACCTGGAAAAGACCGCGGCGGGGGCCGATCTGCTGGTCGCCAACTCCAACGGGCGCCAGGCGGCCAAGAAGCTCGGGATCAACGCCCACCTGAGGACGGGGATGCCGGTCTTCGACCGCCTGGGCTCCCATCACAAGATGTGGGTAGGGTACCAGGGGACGCTCAACCTGGTCTTCGAGGTGGCCAACATCTTCCAGGCCAACGCCAAAGAGGCGCAGAAACTGGCGCATAACTAAAAACGACGTTCCCCCCTTTGCGAAGGGGGGACAGGGGGGATTTCAGCACAGTCTGAGGCGCGGACGAAATTTGCCTGGGCGAGCTTCCCCCACCCCCTGACCCCCTCCCTCACGGGGAGGGGGAAACAAAGTCTTAGGAGGTTCATCGTGAAGATTGCATTTACCAGTAAGACCGGCGAGCTCATCGACCTGCACTTTGGGCAGGCAGAAAACTTCTACATCTGGGAGGTGGGGCCGGAAGATGCTCACTTTGTGGAGACCGTAAGCGTCGGCGAGCACGGAGGGGACGAGGAGGATCGTATCGCCGCCCGTGCCACGCTTCTTTCCGGCTGCGCCGTGGTCTACACCATGCAGATCGGGGGCCCGGCGGCTGCCAAACTGGTGGCCAAGCGGATCCACCCCATGAAGACCAACACCGAGGTGAGCCTGAAAGAGTCCGTCGAGCGGATGCAGGAAGTGCTCAGAGGGAACCCTCCTCCCTGGCTTAGGAAGGCGATGAACAAGGATCAGGCGTCCTCCTTCCTCGACGAAGATTGATTGCCATCATTTCAGTAATTTTGCCCCTACCATCTCTCCCTCCCCTTCAAGGTGAGAGGCGGGGTGAGGATGGGGTTAACACTCTACGACAAAAGGAGAACGACCATGGCTTACATCACCGGACTGACCAGAGACAAGAAAGAGTGGACCCCGCAGTTCATCGTGTCCATCGACGATGAAACCTGCATCGGTTGCGGCCGCTGCTTCAAGGTCTGCGCGCACGACGTGCTGGCCTTCGAAGAGGTGGACGAGGACGATTCGGCCAAGATGTTCATGAAGGTCGAGAACGCCGGCAACTGCATCGGCTGCGGCGCCTGCGGCCGCACCTGCTCGAAGAAGTGCTTCACCTTTGAGCCGGTAGTCGCCTAATCTTTACCTTCCTTCCCCCCTCCCCTGGAGGGAGGGGGCGAGGGGGTGGGGGGAGCCGACCTGTAGGAACTCGCTGCAGCTCCAGGCATCGCTAAAATCCCCCCTGTCCCCCCTTCGCAAAGGGGGGAACCGAGCTCCGACCTTTGAGTGGAGGTCTGTGGAGGTACTTATGCTGATCGCGGTGGCATCGAAAGACGGCGTGGAAATCAATCAGCACTTCGGCCATGCCGAGCGCTTCCTTATCTACGAGGTGGATGGGGATAGTGTGAAACTGGTGGACGAGCGGAAGGTCGAACGCTACTGCAGCTTCGACCCCGACCATCCCCTCCGCACGCACACCCTTGCGGCCACTGCGCATGCGCTCGAAGGGGTGCGTGCGGTGGTCTGCTCCATGATGGGGGAGGCTCCCAAGATCGAACTGGATAAGCTTGGGGTTGAGCCGTTCGTGGTGGAAGGGGAGATCAGAAAGGTGCTGGTGGATTTGGCCAAGGTGCTTTGACGCGAAGGGGCGGGGGAGATGCCTTGGCTGCATGTTCTCTGCAGCTGCAGGTATTGCTGAAATCCCCCCTGTCCCCCCTTCGCAAAGGGGGGAACCTGACGCCAACGGGAACTTTGTGCCAACGGGGGGCGGGCGCGGGATTATTGCTGGGTACTGCCTGCGGGCTGGTTTGCCAGGACCGGTTGCACGAGCTCGCCTTCGGTCAGGCCGGTACCGGGGTTGAGGGCAACGCGGTCACCCTCCTGGACTCCTTCGCTTAGTCTCAGCTGCTTCCCGTTGCTGTCGGCCACGGTGACCGGGCGATAGCGGACGCGGTTATCCGGTCCAATGACGGCCACCATCGTTTTTTCTTCCTGCGTGTACACCGCGGTCGCGGGCACCTGCACGTACGGTGGCGCGGCCACCGTCAGCTTCACATCCACAAATCCACCCGCCAACAACGACTGTTCGCCATTGTCCATGTCGACTTCGCAGAGCATGGTCCTCGTCTTGGGATCGAGCTCCCCGCTGATCCTCGCCACCTGCGCGGGCAGCTTCCGTTCCGGCCGGGCCGGCTCGGAAACCGTCGCCTGGTCCCCCACCTTCACCATCCCAGCACTTTTCTGGTCCAGGTAGATGAAGACCCGCAGCCGGTCGGTCTTGGAAAGCGTTACCAGCGGCAGGGCGGCGGTCTGCCCGGCGCTCGCCGTCTGCACCAGCGCCCCGGGATCGGCGAAGCGGGCGGTGACTATGCCGTCAAAGGGAGCCTGGATCACCAGGTAGCGCATCTGGTCACGGAGAGTGGCCGCGTTCGCCTCGGCGGTCTTGGCCGCGGTGACGGCGTCGTCGGCTTCCTGCTGGGAGATGATGCCATCTCTCAACAGGGAAAGCTCCCTTTTGGCGAAGTTCCTCTTGTTGACCGCGTCGGCCAGCACCGACCGGTACTGGCTAACCAGCTCCGGCGATTCCAGCTTGGCGAGGAGGTCCCCTTTAACGACCTTGTCACCTTTGTCCACCGGGATTTCTTTCAGGTAGCCGCTTACCTTGGCATACATGGTTGCCGTTGCATAGGGGCGTGCTTCGCCGGTAAAGGTGAGGGTACGCTGGGAAGGTCCCTTGTTGGCCAGTGCAACCTGCACCCGGGCGCCCGACGAGATCCCGGCCGCCCTCGCTTTTTCCTCTTTATTCACATCGTGCCGCCTGACCAGCAGAAGGATCACGACGGTCACCAGGCAGACCACCACCGCCGATACGCCGAGGATGTGGATCAGCCTGACCTTGGATTCTTCATTATTCTTTTCCGCCATGATCACCTCCGCCAGCGTGCCCCGCCTGCAGCTCCTTTTCCAATCTCTCGTCCAGCGTGTGTTTCACCGGAAGCTTGGTCCGTACCAGCGAATAGATCACCGGCACCACGAAAAGCGTCACTACGGTGGCCACCAGGAGGCCGCCGATTACCGCTCTGCCTAAGGGGGCATTCTGCTCACCGGCCTCACCAAGAGCCAGCGCCATCGGGAGCATCCCGATTATCATCGCCAGCGCCGTCATCAAGACCGGTCTCAGCCTGGTTTTACCGGCCTCCAGTGCCGCCTCCGCCGGTGAGACGTTCTTTTCTACCCGCAGGTCGTTGGCGAAACTCACCATCAGGATGGAGTTGGAGGTGGCAATGCCGACTGCCATGATCGAGCCCATCAAGGATTCCACGTTGATAGTCGTGCCGGTGAGGGCCAGCATCCAGAGGATCCCGAGCAGGGCCCCCGGCACCGCCATCATGATGATGAAGGGATCGAGCCAGGACTGGAAGAGGACCACCATGAGGAAGTAATCCAGGAGGATGGCGAGCATCAGGCCGAGGGCGAGGCTTTTGAACGATTCGGTCATCACCTCATTCTGCCCCCGCAGGGTTATCTTCATCCCGGCCGGGAGCCGCCCCAGCTTCGTTATCGCCTTCCTTATCTCCTTGGCCACCGATCCGAGGTCCCGCCCCTCCACGCTCCCTTCCACATCCAGCACGCGTTGCACCGTGTAGTGGGTGATGTTTTCGGCACTGACCCGGTGGGTTACCTCGGCGAGGTTTCCGAGCGGCTGGGCCGGGGCCTGCGGCGGGGCCGAGAGATCCGGCGTGGGAAGCGGCTGCAGGACTGCGGTTTGGGACGGGGTCACCGGCATTCCGAGCAGCGACTCCATGCTGTTCAGGTATTGGCGGGGAACCTGGACCGCCACCGTGTAGTTGACGTTGTTGGCGGGGTTGAGGAAGAAGGAGGGGGCGAAGAGGACGCTGGTGGAGAGGGAGACGAGGGCGCTGGTAGCCACGTCCCGCTCGCTCATGCCGAGTTGGGCGGCCCGGGCGCGGTCGACATTCACCTGGAGGGTCGGGTAGTCGAGGACCTGGTTGATATGAACGTCGGCCATCCCGGCGATGCTCTTCATGGCGTCGCGCAGCTTCACCGCGTACGGATACGAGCGGGAAAGATCGGCCCCTTCGATCTGCACGTCGATGGGGGCGGCGAGGCCGAAGTTGAGCACCTGGGTCACGATGTCGGCACTCTGGAAATAGAAACGGGAGCCGGGGAATTCGCCGGGAAGGGTGCGCCTGATTTTGTTGCGATACTCGGAGGTTGGGGCGTGGCCCTTCTTGAGGGAGATGAGGATTTCCGCGTCCATCCCGCCGATGTTTTCCGTCTGCACGAAGACGAGGTTGTAGAAGGTCGGGACCCCGATCATGTCGTTGATGGTGTCGATCTCGTCGGCCGGTATCAGCTGGCGGATCCGTTGCTCGACCTGCTCGACCAGCACCTCGGTTTCCTCAATCCTGGTCCCCGAGGGGGCGCGCAGGTGGAGTTTCATGATGCCCGCGTCGACATCGGGGAAGAAGTCGGTGCCGACCACGAAGAGAAGGCCGGAGCTGATGAGGCCGATCAGGAGGGCGATGAGGATGGTGAAGCATCGATGATGCAGGACGGCGGCCAGCAGGGCGGCATAGCCGTCACGGAAGCGGTCGAAGCCGCGTTCGCGTTTCTCGTTGGCTCGGCGGATGAAACGGGCGGCCTTTGACTTGGTGCGGGACCAGCGTCTACCCCCATCCTCACCCTGTCCCTCCCCTTGAAGGGGAGGGGACCCTACTCGAGACGGCGTCGGCTCGATTCGAGAGGGAACGGGCTCATGTTGAGAGGAAGCGGGTTCGGGGTGCGTCATCTCCTCTGGCGTGTGAGTGTCGTCGTCGAGGGCGTGAACCTGCTCGCTCGGGGTATGGTCCGGCTCTTCACGATGGCCAGGCTCCGGCGCCCCGTTGCGCCCTTTCTCGTGCTCGCCGGCCAGCAGCATGCGCGCGAGCACGGGGACCAGGGTGCGGGAGAGGAGGTAGGAGGCGAGCATGGCGGCTACCACGGCGAAGGCGAGCGGGGTGAAGAGATAGCGCGACGGCCCGTAGAGAAGGACCACCGGAAAGAAGACGATGCAGATGGAAAGGGTGGCGACGATAGCCGGGACGGCAATCTGCTGGGCGGAATCCATCACCGCCAGCGTGGTCGGCTTGTTCATCGCGAAGTTCCGGTGGATGTTTTCCACCTCGACCGTGGCGTCATCCACCAGCATCCCGATGGCGAGCGCGAGCCCCCCGAGCGTCATGATGTTGATGGACTGCCCCGCCAGGTTCAGCGCGATCACCGCGAAGAATATGGCCAGCGGGATCGAGCTCGCGACTACGATCATCGACCGCCAGCTCCCCAGGAAGAAGAGGATCATCAGCGAAACCAGTATGGAGGCGAGGAGGGCTTCCCTGATGACGTTGGTCACCGCCCCCCGCACGAATACCGACTGGTCGAAGTCGAGCTTCAGTTCCAACCCTTGCGGGGCGGCCTGCCGGATGGAAGGGAGAGCTGCGCGGGTGGCGTCGACCACGGCAAGCGTCGAGGCGTCGGCGTGCTTCAGGATGGCCAGGTAGGTCGCGCGCCGGCCGTTGCCCCGCACCACGTTGATCTGCTCGGCGAAACTGTCGGAGACCTTGGCCACGTCCCCGATGTACACCGGTGCGTTGCCGACGACCTTGATCGGTATCGAGGCGAACTGTTCCACCAGTCTCGGGCTGGAGTTGAGGGTGACGTTGTATTCGAGCCCACCCATGCGGGCGGTGCCGGCCGGGATGATGACGTTGGAGGACTGGAGCGCGCTGACCACGTCGGCGGGTGAGAGCCCCCGGGCAGAGAGCGCGGCGGGGTTGACGTCGATCATGATCTGGCGGCTTTTCCCCCCGAACGGGGCCGGCGTCGACAGTCCCGGGATGGTGAAGAGCCGTACCCTGATGAAGTTGAGCCCGTAGTCGAATATCTTCTCTTCCGGAAGTGTCTTGCTGTAGGCGGTGAGCTGGGCCACCGGGACGTTGGAGGCGTTGTACTGGACGATGACCGGCGGCTGCATTCCGGGCGGGGCGATGCGTAGAAGGGTGTTGGATACTGAGGCGATCTGGGAGATGGCGGCCCCGATTTCGGTTCCCGGCTGGAAGTAGATCTTCAGCATCCCGATGCCGGGGATCGATTCGGACTCGATGCGCGAGATGCCGTTGACCGTGGTGGAATAGGCGCGCTCGCTGATGAGCACCACCCGCCGTTCCATGTCTTCCGGGGAAAGCCCGGGATAGTTCCAGGCGACGGCAACCACCGGGATATCGATCACCGGAAAGATGTCGATGATCATACGGCTGGCGGAAAGCGCGCCCAGAACCAGGATCAACAGTGCCATCACGGCAACGGTGTACGGGCGCCGAAGCGCCAGGCGCACTATCCACATCCCAGGACTCTCCAGATAAGGTAAGTTCAATCAGGGCACGAAAAAAGCTTACCATACCGGTGCCGGCGCGTTGCCCCATTCTTGACTACGGCGGCTGGAGTGTTAAAAGGTTTTAAATTGGCAATCCGGCGAAAAGAAAGGGGAAATGCTGGATGCGGGCGAGAGCGATCCGGTCAGCGTTCCACAGGGGTAGAAGGAATACCGGCACACCCCGGCAGGATAGAGTCTTGCCTTGGATGGGCACCAGGACCAGGCAGCCGTCCCGGCGGTGGCCGATCAGGTTCCGCTGGCACCGGAGGATGGTGCGGGCGGGGAAAAGGAGATACGTCAACATGATAACCCAGGAGATCAAACAGTTCGCCGAGTCGGCCGGTCATGCCTTTGTCGCCACTTCCGACGCCCGCGGCAATCCCCACCTCGCGGCCGGCCGGGACGTCACGGTTCCGGCACCCAACCGGCTGGTTTTCGAGGATTGGTTCTGCCCGATGACCATGCAGAATCTCCAGGAGAACCCGAAGATCGCGGTGGCGATCGTCGACCCGGCGACCGGCAACGGGTTCCAATTCGTGGGGCGGGTGGAGAAGACCGAGGAGACCGCCGTGCTGGATGGGTTTCTCCCCGGGACCGAGCCTCCGGGGCTGCCCCAGGTGCAGTGGAGGCTCGAAATCTGGGTGGAGAGCGTGCTTTCCTTTACCGCTGAGGGGCACTCCGACCGGCCACTTGGGTAGCCCGGAAGGTCGTGTCCGGTTTGCCGATCAATTCATGGGCCTTGGGGATGTCCTCCTCGGCCACCTCTATCTCGCCGGCGAAACCGGAGCCTGACTTGGCGGCGGTGACGAAAAATTCGATACCTCCCTTTCTCAATATCTCCTCAACGCGGGCAAGATCCCGTTCATCCTTCGGATCGTAGAACCGTGACATGATTTTTCCTCCCTGCTTCGTATATTCCCTCATGACTGGATGCTTCCTTTCAGGGTGTTGAACAACAACCTCTACCCTATAAGTTTGCCAAAAAATGCCCGCTCCGTTCCATGGTATTTTCACCAATGAGAGGGTACGGATGCTGGTCAGAGGCAGTGGCCGGCAATCACCAGGAGGAAGATAAGTAGCAGGTAAGCGATGGACATCCTGAAAGGGGCGGGCGAAACAGGGCCAACTGAGAGGACGCGGTAGCAAACGAGGTAGTAGAAGAGGGTGACTGCGAAGGAAGCGGTCAGGAAGGAGAGACTGAAAGCGCCGCTTTTGTAAAGGATGAAAAGGGCGGGGAAGAGTGCGGCAACTCCGAGATAGATACAGCCTGCGGTAAAGGGGATCCCTTTTGCAACAGGGAGGACGGGAATGCGGGCGGTGCGGTACTGGTCGAGGTGCGCGAGGGAAAGAAGCCAGAAATGCGGAGGTTGCCAGACCACCATAACCAGGAAGAGTGCCAAGGCGGCGGAATTGATGGCAGGCGAAACCGCGCTCTGGCCGATGAGGACCGGCAGCGCCCCGGGAACGATACCAAAAAGGGCTCCCCACGGGGTTCTCCGCTTCAGAAACACCGTGTAATGAAAGGCGTAACCGGCCGAGGCTGCGACGAGGAGTAGCGTGGTGAGAGGATTCAGGGTGGCGGCGGAGATGGCTATCGCTGTCAGGGCCAGGGCGAAGGCCCAGGAGAGCGCTCTGCCGCTACCTACGCACCTGAGCGCCTCGCTCCTTTTGGAGACCCGCTCCATCTCTTCGTCCATAGCGCGATCGAGGACATTGTTGACGACGGCAGCGGCGGTGGACATGAGGAACAGGCTCGTCAGGCAGGATACGGCAATCTCCCCCTGCGGCGGCCCGTGGGCAGCGGTCACCATGCCGGTGAATCCGGCGAGGGTCAGCGCCGCCGCAATCGCGGGCTTCCCCACCCGCAGCAGGGCGAGCAACAAGGCGGCGGGCGCGGCCTCCTTTACGGGGATGCCGTTATGCTCCGCCGCCTTTATCACGGAAGGGGCTCGACCTGGTCCCGGATCTGGAGGAGCCAGGCCCGCAGTCCCAGGCCGATGATCGTCATGGTCATGGCGAGATGGAGGGCTGTTACCGGGTAGCTGAGGCCGGAGAGGACGGTGGCAGCACCCAGGCCGATCTGGATGGCCACCAGGATGGTCAGCGTGAGGAGGGTGCCGCGTCTTGCTTTCAGCGCCCGTTCCTTCAAGGAGTAGAGGTAGAGGGTAAAGACGGTCAGGAAGGTGGCGGCTGCGACCACGCGGTGGGTGAAGTGGGTCGCGACCGGCCGGTCCCAGACGACCGGAATCAAGGTCCCCTGGCAGGTGGGGAAGTCGGGGCAGGCGAGCCCCGAAGCGGAGTGCCTGAGGTAGGCGCCCAATGACGCCTGGGCGTAGACGAGAATCAGCAAGGAGAAGAGAGCCCCAGCGTAGCCGCTCAATGACATCTCGACGGGAGCCCCATCGCCGTCACAGATGGCCATGAAGAGGACCAGCATGAAGATGGCCAGCCCGATCATGAAGTGGACGGTAGTCACCTGGACGGGAAGCCCCAGGCCGACCACCAGGGCGCCCAAGAGGATCTCCAGCGCGATGAGCCCCACCGCGGTGATCGGTATCGCCTTGGTGAACCCGTGGTAACTCGACATGCGCTGGCGGGCCAGGATCACCAGCGTGACGGTAGCCAGTGCGGCGATCACGCGGTGCAGAAACTCCATCCATACGTCCACCCGCAGGGGAGGGAGGAACTTCCCTTGGCAAAGCGGCCAGTCCGGGCACGCCAATCCCGCCTGCATCCCGGCCACCAGGTTTCCCCAGATGAGCAGAAGGAAGAAAAGTCCGGCCGTCACTCTACCAAGCATGTGGCACCTCCGTCGGTGGCTTTAAGATGGTTTCTCCCTCGCCCCATCAGGGGGGAGAGGGCCCGGGTGACATTCTAGAGCCTGGCCCTTAACTCGTTTCTTTCGATCCGGCAGTCGATGATCCGGTCGATCGACCATTTGCCCGCGCCACCGATCAGGATGGCGAGACTCATGGCGATGACCAGCAGGTGGTACTCGAACCCTTCGCCGGCCTGCTTGCCGCCCCAGTTCATGAAAAAGCCGTTGGGCCAGTGGACGAGGATGATCGCGCCTACCATGTCGCAGAGGATCCCGAAGGCGGCGATCCTGCTCAAAAAGCCCACGATGAGCCCGATGGCCCCCAGCGATTCGGCCAGTATCACCAGCACCGCCAGGGCGGCCGGGATGTGCATCTGGGTCGTGAACATGGCGAGCGCTTTGGAGAAGCCAGGCCCCCCAAACCACCCGAGAACCTTCTGGGCTCCGTGGGGAAAGAAGACCAGCCCGAGGCCGATCCGCACGATGAACTTTGCCAGGCAGTCGTCCGTTGCAAAGATCCGGTTCATGGCGTTCCCCTTAGCAGTTAACGGGTCATGGTGTCGCTCAAGGTGCCGATGATGATTAGCGCCAGGAACAGCAGGGGAAACAGCGCGAAACCGATCACCAGCTTGATCTCGTGGCGAAGATGCATGAAGTAAAGCCCCACCAGGGTTGCCTTGGTGGAGGCTATGACGAGCGCAACGGCCGCATTCCAGAGACCGAGGTTCAGGAAGGAGACGCCAACGGTGGCTCCGGTCAGCACGATGAGCGCTATCCAGACCATCACGTAACTTTTGTAGTAAGCCATAGTCACCTCACCCGATCAGATAGAGCAGCGGGAACAGGTAGATCCAGACCAGGTCGACGAAGTGCCAGTACAGCCCGGTTATCTCGACCGGAGTATGATAGTCGGCGGAAAAGCGGTTGCGCTGCCCCTGCACCACCAGATACAGCATCACGCACATCCCGAAAATGACATGGAGGCCATGGAGGCCGGTCATGACGAAGTAGAGGCCGAAAAAGAGGTTGCTGCCCGGATAGAGGCCGCGGGCGAAGTCCTCGGTCCACTCCATGTATTTGATCGCGAGAAAGGCGGCCGCCAGCACCAGGGTGAGGACGATCCCCGCCTGCATAAGCCGCTTCTTCCCCTGCCTGATGGCTGCGATGGCCACCGCCATGCTGAGCGAGCTCGTCAAGAGGACCACCGTGTTGAGCGCTCCCAGGAGCCGGTTAAGCTTCAGGTGCTCCTGGTGAAAGAGGTCCGGATAGGTGATCCTGAACACCGTGTAGGCCGTGAAGAGGCCGCCGAACAGGAGGAGTTCGGTCGCCAGGAAGGTCCAGATCCCCAGCCGTGCCGCTACCGGCGCGCCTTTGCCCGCCTTTTCCTTACTTGCCACGAGTATCCCCCGTTTCTTTTCCGTAGCTGTAGGGCCAGTCGGTCACCGTCGGGATCACCTCGAAATTCTCCTCGGGAGGAGGGGAGGGGACCTGCCACTCCAGGGTCAGAGCCTCCCACGGATTGGCCGGAGCGATCGCCCCGCGGTTGAGCGACCGGATGAAGTTGGCGAACATGATGACGATCCCCACCGCGAGGAGCCAGGAGCCGACGGTCGCCAGCACGTTGAGGGAGTGGTATTTGGCGGGGTACTCGGCGTAGCGCCTGGGCATTCCCTGCATCCCGAGGATGAACATCGGGAAGAAGGTGACGTTGAACCCCACCACGATCATCCACCAGGCGTGCTTGGCCCACCGCTCGTCGAGCATCCTCCCGGTGATCTTCGGGTACCAGTAGTGAAGCCCAGAGAAGAGCCCCATCACGGTCCCCCCCATCATCGTGTAGTGGAAATGGGCCACCAGGAAGTAGGTGTCGTGGACGTGGACGTCGGTGGCGAGCGAGCCGAGGAAAAGGCCGGTGAGCCCGCCGATGATGAAGAGGAAGATGAAGGTGAGCGCCCAGAGCATGGGGGAGTCGAGCGAGATGGAACCCTTGTAGAGGGTGGCGATCCAGTTGAAGATCTTCATCCCGGTGGGGACCGCCACGAAGAAGGTCAAAAAGGAGAAGATCACCCCGGCGGTGGTGGACATGCCGCTTACGAACATGTGGTGCCCCCAGACCAGGAAGCTGATGAAGGCGATGGCCAGTGCCGAGTAGGCGATTGCCTTGTAGCCGAAGATCGGTTTCCTGGCGAAGCAGGGGATGACCTCGGAGATGATCCCCATGGCGGGGAGGATCATCACGTAGACCACCGGGTGCGAGTAGAACCAGAAGAAATGCTGGAACAGCAGCGGATCGCCCCCCTTGGCCGGGTCGAAGAAGCCGACGCCGAAAAGCCGTTCGGCCACCAGCAGCAAGAAGGTGATCCCGATCACCGGGGTGGAAAGGACCTGGATGACGCTCGTGCCGTACATCCCCCAGATGAAAAGCGGCAGGCGGTACCAGGTCATTCCCGGGGCGCGCAGGGTGTGGATGGTGACGATGAAGTTGAGGCCGGTGAGGATCGACGACATCCCCACCAGGAAGAGCCCGAAGGAGACGGTGGTTACCGCGGCGCTGTTCTCTGCCGAGAAGGGGGTGTAGAAGGTCCAGCCGGTGTCGATCGGCTGCACGAGCGAGATGAGGATGACCAGGATCCCGGAGACGAAGAGGTAGTAGCTGAAGAGGTTCAGCTTGGGGAAGGCGACGTCCCGGGCGCCGATCAGGAGCGGGATGAAGAAGTTCCCGAGCGAGGACGGGATGGCCGGGATGATAAAGAGGAAGATCATCATCGCCCCGTGCATGGTGAAGAGGACGTCATAGGTATGGGCGCTGAAAAGGGCGGGGCCGGGGGAGAGGAGCTTCAGCCGCAGCAGCAGGGCGAGGAAGCCGCCGATCAGGAAGAAAAGGTGGGTGGTGACGAGGTACATGACCCCGATCCTCTTGTGGTCCATGGTCAGCGCCCAGGACTTAAAGCCTTTATGGGCAAGGTAGCTTTCGGTTTGGCTCATGAGTTACCTCGTCGGAATCACTTAAGCGTCTTGATATAGGCGATGATCGCGGCGATGTCGTCGTCCTTCAAGGTGCTCTTGAAGGTCGGCATGATCGGCTGGAACCCCTTGACCACCTGCTCGTTCGGTTCGGTGATCGACTCCCGCAGGTACTCCTCGTCGGCCTTCACCTGCTTACCATCGGCGAGGGTGACGGTACTGCCGAAGACCCCTTTGAGCGTTGGGCCGACCTTGGCGCTCCCGTCGATGCTGTGGCAGCCGCCGCAGCCGCTGCTGTCGAAGAGCGCCTTCCCTTTGGCCTTCGGCGAGGCCCCGGCCGACTGCTGCTTCTGCTTTTCGCTCTGTTCCCAGGCGAGGTAATCGTTTTGCCCCATGACGGTGAGGGTGGCCCGCATGAGAGAGTGGCCGGTGCCGCAGTACTGGGAGCAGTAGATGTCGAAGGTCCCGATTCTTTTGGGGAGGAGCCACAGGTAGGTGTAGCGCCCGGGGAGGACGTCCTGCTTTTGGCGGTAGTCGGGGATGAAGAGGCCATGGATCACGTCGCGCGAGGTCATGATGAGTTTGACCGGCTTGCCCACCGCCAGGTGGAGCTCGTTTGAGTAGGTGCGGCCGTCGGGGTACTTGAAGCTCCACTGGAACTGGGAGGCGGTCACCTGGACGTCGGTGGCTCCCGGGATTGGCGTCCGCATCTTGACGAAGATGATGACGCCGTAAGCGAAGATACCCACCAGCAGGAGGGAAGGGAGGACGATCCACACCACTTCCAGCCACTGCTTGCCGGTGATGTACGGCGTCTTGGCAGGCGGTTCCCCTTTCTTTCTCCGGTAGCGGACGGCGAAATAGATGAGGAGCCCCTGGGTCAGCACGAAGAAGAACGCGGCGATGACCAGGATGAAGATGAAAACGGCATCCACATCGTGGCTTGCCAGCGAGGCCTCCGTTCCTTGCAGGGCGGTTAGGTCCGGCATGATGTACCTCTTAGTGGCAGTTTCACGTTACCCTCTTCCGCGCCTCTCTCTTCCAGAGAAGCCCCAGCACCGTTACGGTCAGTATAAATACCAGCGTCATGGCCGCCGTCATCACCCGGGAAGCGATCAGCACGTACCGTTTGCCCACCGGGTCGTAGTGGAAGCAGTAGAGAAGGGCCTGGTTGATGAGGGGGCTTCCCCCGATCTTCCCCTTCGATGCCTCCACCAGGCCGAGCCTCAGGTCCTGGGGCGACGGCTCGATTCCGTAGAGGTAGCGGGAAACGATCCCGTCGGCGGTGACGATGACGATGACGTTGGGATGGGCGATCTCCCCGCCGGGAAGCTTCGTGTACCGGACTCCCATGCTGGAGGCCAGGTGCCCGATGGTCTCCTTGCTGCCGAAGAGAAAGGGCCAGGCGGTATCGAGGCCCGCCACCTTCCCGATGATTCCGTAGGCCTCCTGCGCCTTGCCGGCTGCCCGCGCCACCGTCTCCTCCGGGTCCAGGCTGACCGTCACCACCTTGAAGTCCTTCCCCACCGCCAGGTTCCCCGCCTTGCTGATGGCGCTGGCGAGGTTCCTGATGAGAACGGGGCAGAGGGTAGGGCACGAGAAGTAGTTCAGGCTGACGATCACCGGCTGTCCGGTGAAATAGCTACCCAGGGTGACCCGGCGCCCCCGCTGGTCGAAGAGGGGGGAGTCGAGCGGAAGCCGTGCCCCGAGTTTTTCGTCGACCCCCACTTGGGCCAGCACCAGGTCCGCCGGGTCGTGGGCCAGTGCCGGAACCGGCCTGGAGGCGAGCGGGACGAGCACGGCCAGGGCCGTGACCAAGGTCGCTATGGCACTAACAGATAATAGTCGCATGGGATTTGGGGGGCTGTTCTCCGGGCTCCGTTTGATGATTTCGCCCCCGCGGTAATGGTGCGGAAGGGGAAACGAGAAAACTTAAAACATTCTAATTCGAGGCACGATAAAAGCAAGGAGGTGATGGCCGCGGTTGCCGTGGCCGCCTTGGCTATATAACGGAGGTCCGGTGATTTCACTGCTGCAAAACACGTAGTTAGGCCGGTGGGGCGGCGAGGTGGCGGGCCACGGCGAGGGGGGAGCGGGGAGGGGAGAAATAGCCCCGTTCCGTAAACAGTAATGATTAGCGATGTTTAGTAAAGCGCTCGGCTGCCATTGCTAGGGGCGCGAGGCGAAAGTTGCCGGTGGGGAGGGTTTGGGCACGATTTAGGCAGTGTAAAGAGACATGTAGCGAGTTAGCCTCCTCGTCTTATCCTGTTTGAGATGTGTCGTTGTCATGCAATGAGGGGCCTTGATGAAGCGCAAAGTTATGATCGTTGACGACGTGGCCGACATCAGGGTGATGCTCCGCTACATACTGGAGAAGGAGGACTATACCATAGTGGCGGAGGCCGCCAACGGTGTCGAAGCAGTCGAGAAATACCGCGAGCACCTTCCCGACATCACCATTATGGATATAGACATGCCGTACATGACCGGTGTCGAAGCTGCCCAGGAGATCCGTGAGATGGCGAGCGATGCCAGGATCATCTTCTGCAGCGCCGGGAATTCCAAGTACGAGGAGATCCTCCGCGGGATCCCCGCCAAGACGATAATCAAGAAACCTTTTATGCCTGCGCAGCTTTATCAGGCAATGGCGATGTGATGAATTCTTTTGATGCGGTGTCATGTAATCTGTTTATGTAATGGGTCCTGTAACTGCACTGATGTAACTTTTTGTAATGCTGTGATGTTCTGTAATGGATTTTCGATGTTGTTATGATGCAAGACCCGATTTTATTGATCTGCGGAACTTGGATGAACATTTAATTTAATTTTATTGCCGCAGTATCAGGGGGAGCCTTAGGCTCCCCTTTTTTATTCCCAACGCCCGGCTTTCCCTCGACCGCAATCGCCCGGCGGGAGGAACGACGGTTCCTAAAATTGGTGGTCTTACGCTGCTTGCTGTGGTAGGGTATCAGACCGTGCGCCCCCGGCGGACCCGGCTTCACGCCGCCGGCGGCAGAACGGTAGTACCAGAGAAGACTTCGGATAGGGACGATGACCACAGCTACCAAACTTCAAAATGTGAACCTTTGCCTGGACCGTTTGTTCGGTTTCGCCTACTTCAAGCCGAGCGGCGCGTTGAAGGCCCGCCTGACCGAAGAAGCGCTCAGGACCCTGGAGGAGGCCCCTTCCGCCGGCGAGCTCGTTATCGAGGCGAGCATCGGCAAACCCGAGAAGGAGGGGGAGGCGACTTTGAGCTTCAGAGTTGCCCATGACGACCAGACAAGCGACCTCGCTATCGACCTCGCCCGGCTGACTGACGCCGAACTGGACGACCTCGTCTCGCTGCTTGACTCGTTTCTCAACCGGCAGGAGACCGGCGGGGCGGTTGCCGCAGGCCCCTCCGGACCGCTCGATGCCCCCGAGGGGGATCATCACGACCACGCCGCCGCCGCGGCCCGGCTCAAGGTCTCCCCGGAATGGCTGAAAAGCGTGGTTCCGTGCAGCGATTACACGTACGAAGAGATCGAAGGGAAAAAGTACATCCGGGATTACTTCTGGTCCAAGGAGCTCATCGAGCGACTGGTCAAGATCAAGTCCAGCAAGACCACCCCGGAGGATCTGCAGTTCGTGGCAAGCGAATGCTGCTACGGCGATACCGACTGGGCCAAGGACCTGATCGCCCGGTTGAAGTCCCCCAACCGTCCCGAGGCGGCCCCCAAGGAGCAGAAGGTCGATACCCGGTTCTCCAATGCCAAAGTTGCCACCCCGAAGGCGGGGCGTCCCGGGCCCCAGAAAGGCGGGACGCCTGCCGCGCCCCAAGGCGGCGGCCAGCCCAAGGGCGGGCAGAATCGCGGTGGCGCCGAGAAGGAAGGGCAGGAGGCAAAAGGCGGGCAGCCGGCTCCCGGCGGGGCCAATGCCGCTAATCCCGGACAGAAGGAGCGGGGACGGCGATCCCGGCACCGGAGGCGGTTTCGCCACGGCAAGGGAGAGGGAGCCAAGCAGGAATCCGGCGAGTCCAAACCGAAAGAATAAAAAAAGGCCGTCCCCATCAGTGAGGACGGCCTTTTTGCGTCTGGGTGGCGGGCGCTATTTCCCTTGTTGCCGGAGGTAAGACGCGAACGCCATGTCGGTTTTCCTGATGTGCTGAACGAGCCAGGCGGCCAGCGTCTTGTTGGTCATGATCACCAGCGAAAGGGTTACCCCCTCGCTTTTGAATTCGTTGGTGAGTTTCGCCACGTCGGTAACGAAGCGGGTGTGCTCGGCACGGTGCGAGGTGTAGTCTGGGTAGGCGCTTCGCATCTGTAGCTTCTCCTCGGCTGCGAAGTGCTCCTTCACGTAATCCTCGAGGAAGATGAGGAGCTGAAGAACCTCCTCCTTCCCTTTTCCTTGGCCGCAGGCGGCAAACAGGCGGTCGAACCTCCTGAAAATCTCTTTGTGCTGGTCATCGATGTCATACACGCCGGTTGCCAGGTCGTCACTCCATGTCACGTCCATCCACGTTTCTCCTGTCTGATTTTAAGATGCCGGTGATACTACTCCTATTTTTTGCCAGATAAAAGGACAAATTAAGTCGTCATGGTGTCCATATCGTTTATGTTTCCCCTTCCAGGTAGCCGGTGGTGGCGAAAGGAACCGGGTGGGAGCGCCGGTGCTCCTTGAGGTAGGCCTGCGGTTTCATCATGCGCTGGGTGCGCCAGAGCACCCGGGCGATGTAGGGGATCTGCCCGGGACGCACCTGGCGGATCCACTCGAGGAGACTCTTGTCGCCCGAGGTGTTGAGGATGGAGCGCCGCCAGGTTTCCGCGTAGAGCTCGAAGAAGCGATCCACCCCGAGGTACGGCTCCCAGAGCAGATGATGCATGTCGAAGTTCCCCCACGGCTGGTCCGGGATGATGGGGGCCTTTTGACGGTAGAATTCGGTGCCGGGGAGCGGGGTGAGGATGGTGAATCCGGCCCGCTGCAGCCCGTAGCGCTCCACGAACTCCCAGAGCTCCCTGAAATTCTCCTCGCTCCAGTCGTGACCGACGACGAAGTTGCCGTTGATGCCGTAGCGCAGTTCGCGGGCGATACGGACCGCCTCGATACTCTCCCCGATGCCGGAATCCTTGGTGATCCCGGAGAGCGCCTGGTCGCTCGCCCCCTCGAGGCCCAGGAAGATGTCGAAGTCCTTGGCGAGGGGGCGCCAAGCCTCCATGAGGGAAGCGCTCTTGCAGATGAGGTCGGTCCTCGTCTGCACCAGGATCCACCGCTTGAAGACCCTGCGCCTTTTTAGCGCCTCTGCCAGCGCGAGGCTTCGTTCCTCGTTATACCAGAAGAGGTCGTCCGCTACGAAGACGGCGTCGCCGGAGGAGGCGAAATCCTCCACCACCGCCTCGATGCTCCGCTCGCGGCAGCTTCGGCCATAGAGTTGCCAGACCGAGCAGAACGAGCAGCGGTGCGGGCAGCCGCGGGCGGTCTCCACCAGCCAGACCGGTTTGAACAGCAGGCAGTGGTAACCGTTCCGGTGACGGGCCACCAGGTGACGTGCCGGGAGCGGGACGCTGTCCAGTTCCGGACGCTCTCCACCGGCCTCCGAAAAGAACCATCCATCCCTGCCGCGCAGTCTCAGCCCCCCGACCCGTTGGAGATGCTCGCCCCTCTCCAGCGTCCTGGCCAGGAGGGGGACCAACTCCTCGCCGTCCTCCAGGCAGATGGCATCGATCTCGGGGACCTCCAGGGGCTCCGGGAAGGCGGCCGCCGCATGTCCCCCCACCACGATGAAGGCCTCCGGTGCCGCCTGCCGGAGCTCGCGGGCGAGCCGCACGACCTGGTCGTACTCGAGCGCGTGGAGGCAGGAGATGGCGATCAGCCGGGGGCGGGTACGGCGGACCCAGGTGGCGGCGCCGGGGCGGAAGCGGAGGTCGGCTATGGTCACCTCGTGCCCTTCGGCCAGCAGGGCGGCACCGATGTACTCCAGCCCAAGCGGTTCAACCCTGAAAAAGGGCCCGAGTCCGAAGCAGTCATTTCCTGGATGCGGGCGGAGGAGAAGGACCTTCATGTGGCACCTCGCGAAAGGCAGCAAGTACCGACGTTGACGGTGGAATGGGTGATCCGGATCCGCTACATGGGTGAAACGTCTGCAGAGATCTCACAGAAGCACCTCCCGGCTGGGTGAGCCCGGGAGGTGCTGTCAGTGACGAAAAGTTATACCTGACTCTTAGAGATAATCAAGGAAGGTAGATATGGCGGGTCCTGCTACAGCCGGCTCATTACCGAGCGGAGATCCTGAACGAGGAGTGCTATGTCGTCCGTCCTGGTCTCCCATGAGCACATGAACCTGGCCCCGCCGGAACCGATGAAGGTATAGAAGTGCCAGCCGGCGGCGCGGAGCCCCTCCAGGGCGGCGGGGGGAAGTTCCAGGAAGACCGAGTTGGCCTGGCTGGGGAACATGATTTTTACACCGGGGATTTTGACGGCCTCGCTTTCCAGAAGGCGGGCGCAGCTGTTGGCCTGGGCCGCGTTCTTGAGCCAGGCGCCGCTCTCCAGCATGCCGATCCAGGGGGCGGTGAGAAAGCGCATCTTGGAGGCGAGCTGGCCGGCCTGTTTGCAGCGGTAGTCGAATTCGAAGGCGAGCTCCTTATTGAAGAAGACCACCGCCTCGCCGACCGCGAAGCCGTTCTTGGTGCCGCCGAAGGTGAGGACGTCCACCCCGGCCTGCCAGCTGATCTCCTTGGGTTCCACGCCGAGAGCGGCCACCGCGTTGGCGAAGCGGGCACCGTCCACGTGGAGGTGGAGGGAGTGTTTGCGGGCCATCTCGCCGGCCGCCTGCATCTCGGCTACCGAGTAGAGGGTGCCGACCTCCGTTGCCTGGGTAATGCTGAGCGCGCGCGGCTTCGGGTAGTGGATGTCGCTGCGTTTGAGCACCGTCTGCTCCACGGCGTCCAGGTCGACCTTGCCGTTTTCGCCCGGGACCAGGAGGACCTTGGTGCCGTTGGAGAAGAATTCGGAAGCGCCGCACTCGTCGGTTTCGATGTGGGCCATCTCGTGGCAGATGATCGAATGGTAGGACTTGCAGAGGGAGGCTAACGCGAGCGAGTTGGCCGCCGTGCCGTTGAAGACGAAGAACACCTCGCAGTCGGTCTCGAAGAGGTCGCGGATGGATTCGCAGGCCTTGCCGGTCCAGGCGTCGTCCCCGTAGGAGCAGGCGTAGCCGCGGTTGGCCTCCTCCATGGCTGCCCAGGCCTCCGGGCAGACGCCGGAGTAGTTATCGCTGGCGAAGTTGTATTTAGTATTGGGGCTTTTGCTGGTAGAGCTCATGACGGTCCTTTCTGCTGGTGGGGTTACTGCTGTTTGATGTGGTCGAACTTACCCAGCAAGGGGTGGGGATGTCAATGTAAATTGCGGGATATCCCCCGTGGCTGGGGCCGGTCGCGCAGAAAGGGGTGTGGTTGCCGCGGGGGAGGTGCCGGGCTATGATTGCTGGAAACATAAGGGGGCTCTTATGAACCAGTCCGGCGGTCTGATACCTCCTCACGGTGGATACCGGAAGCTGCGGAGTTTCGCGGTTGCGCTCGCCGCCTATGATGGGACGGTGATCTTCTGCAACCGGTTCGTCGACCGTCGGTCCCGGACCCATGACCAGATGGTGCAGGCGGCAAGAAGTGGAGTACAGAACATTGCTGAAGGCTCCATGGCCTCGGCGACCTCGAAGAAGACCGAGCTGAAACTGACCAACGTGGCTAGGGCCAGCCT
Source organism: Geomonas sp. Red32 (assembly GCF_023652955.1). Classification (GTDB taxonomy): domain Bacteria; phylum Desulfobacterota; class Desulfuromonadia; order Geobacterales; family Geobacteraceae; genus Geomonas. The sequence goes on from NZ_JAKLOY010000006.1 coordinate 132,844, forward strand.
CGAAGAGCTCATCCGCGACTACCTGGACTACCTGCGGCAAAATGGCATGGTGGCCTGGGACAAGGACTCGCCGCGGATGCGCGAGTTGCGGGCCAAGCTGGCAGGGCAGGGGGCTCACCCGGCGCAGCCGGACAGGTCGGACAGGTCGGACAGGTCGGACAGGTCGGACAGGTCGGACAGGTCGGACAGGTCGGACAGGTCGGACAGGTCGGACAGGTCGGACAGGTCGGACAGGTCGGACAGGTCGGACAGGTCTGGCGCCTCCGACTGGGATAAGAGTGACCGCACCGAGGTTCTCGACCCAGCACTGCTGTCCGCCCTGGCGACCCTGAGGACTGCGCCGCCACCGCTTTGCGCGAACCTCCTGCTGAGCCTTGCCAACCAAGCCAGCTATCTCCTCCGCCGCCAGCTCGAGCGCCTGGAAAGAGACTTCATCGAAAACGGCGGCTTCACCGAACGTCTCTACCATTACCGTGTGGAGCATCGCGACGCCGCCCGCGTCAAAGAGCCGCCCAATCCGTCCGACCAGTCCGACCATGACTGAGCGCTTTTCCTCCAATGAGAAAAATTCACTTCCAATGAATAAAACTGTTGACTTCTTTTTCCCGAATTGGTAAAAAGTTCGAGTTCCACGGCAGTACAAAACAGGCGCGTAGCTCAGGGGTAGAGCACTAGCTCGACACGCTAGGGGTCGGCGGTTCGAAACCGCCCGCGCCTACCAATTAAACAGACCTTTTTACGAGGTTCGACAGAGGCATCGGGTTTCGATGCCTCTTTCTGTTTGTGCAAAAGGGGCCCACGATGAACGAGATTATCGTCAAGTTACCGGATGGTTCGGAAAGGATCCTTAAGGAAGGCGCCAGCATCTACGACCTGGCCGCCTCCATCGGCACCGGTCTCGCCAAGGCTGCCATCGCCGGCAAGATCGATGGCCACCTGGTCGACCTGAATGCCAAGCTGAAAAACGGCGCCACCGCCGAGATCGTCACCGAGAAGAGCCCGGAGGCGCTGGAGATCATCCGCCACTCCACCTCGCACCTCATGGCCCAGGCCGTGAAGGCGCTCTTCCCGCAGGCTAAAGTAACCATCGGTCCCGCCATCGAGACCGGTTTCTACTACGACTTCGACCTCGACCGCGCCTTCACTCCGGAAGACCTGGAGAAGATCGAAGCGAAGATGCGCGAGCTGGCCAAGGCCAACCTGAAGATCGAGCGCCAGGAGCTTTCCAGCACCGACGCCATCGCTCTCTTCAAGAAGATGGGCGAGGACTACAAGGTCGAGCTCATCGAGGATCTGGGCGCCGATTCGGTTTCTCTCTACACCCAGGGAGATTTCACCGACCTCTGCCGCGGCCCGCATCTTCCGAGCACTTCCTACTGCAAGGCCTTCAAGCTCACCTCCATCGCCGGCGCCTACTGGCGCGGTGACGAGAAGCGCGCCATGCTGCAGCGCGTCTACGGCACCGCCTTCGGCGACAAGAAGGAGCTGGACGCTTACCTCGCCCGCATCGAGGAAGCCAAGAAGCGCGACCACCGTAAGCTCGGCCGCGAGCTCGACCTCTTCTCCTTCTCGGACGAAGTCGGCGCGGGCCTGGTCATCTGGCACCCGAAAGGTGGGATGCTCCGCACCGTCCTCGAAGACTTCGAGCGCAAAGAGCACATCAAGCGCGGTTACGACATCGTGCTCGGGCCCCAGATCCTGAAGACCGAGCTCTGGCAGCGTTCCGGCCACTACGAGAACTACCGCGAGAACATGTACTTCACCACCGTGGACGAGCAGGGGTACGGCGTCAAGCCGATGAACTGCCTCTCCCACATGATGATCTACAAGTCGCAGCTGAGAAGCTACCGCGACCTGCCGCTCAGGTTCTTCGAGCTCGGCATGGTGCACCGCCACGAGCGGGCGGGCGTCCTTCACGGACTCCTCAGGGTCCGCGGCTTCACCCAGGACGATGCCCACATCCTCTGCACCCCTGACCAGCTGGATGCGGAGATCAAGGGTGTCCTCTCCTTCGTGAAGGACGTCATGGGGATCTTCGGCTTCGACTACGAGATGGAGCTTTCCACCCGTCCGGAGAAGTCGATCGGCTCCGACGAGGCCTGGGAGATGGCCACCAGCGCTCTCCTCTCCGCCCTCAAAGACTCCGGCCGCGACTTCGAGATCAACGAGGGTGACGGCGCCTTCTACGGGCCGAAGATCGACATCAAGCTCCGCGACGCGCTTGACAGGCGTTGGCAGTGTGCTACAATCCAGTGCGATTTTACCCTCCCCGAGCGTTTCGACCTTACTTACGTCGATGCGGACGGCGAAAGAAAGCGCCCTGTCATGGTGCACAGGGTCATTCTCGGCGCCATCGAGCGGTTTATCGGCGTCCTCATAGAGCATTTCGCTGGGAATTTCCCGACCTGGCTCTCCCCGGTGCAGGCCATCGTGCTTACCGTCACCGACAACCAGATTCCGTACGCGCAGGCGGCTTTCGATACCCTGCGGGCGGCGGGCATTCGGGTGCAGAAAGATTTCAGGAACGAGAAGCTTGGGTTCAAGATCCGCGAGGCCCAGCTGCAGAAGGTACCGTATATGCTGGTGGTGGGCGACAAAGAGGTCGAAAGCGGCCTGCTGGCTCCCCGTTACCGCGATGGCAAAAATCTCGAAGGGATGACTCCTGAGCAGTTCGTCTCCTTCATCGAATCGGAAGTTAAAGCCTTTAGATAGGAGGTGGCGTCATAGCTAAACCTACAGTTAACATCAATCAGTCCATCAGGGCCAAAGAAGTAAGGGTCGTTGGTGCCGAAAGCGAGCAGCTTGGAATTCTTCCGCTTCGCGAGGCCCTGGCGCTGGCAGAGAGTCAGCAGTTGGACCTGGTAGAGGTTTCGCCGACCGCCGTCCCGCCGGTCTGCCGTATCATGGATTACGGCAAGTTCAAGTATCAGCAGAGCAAGAAGCAGCAGGAGGCTCGCAAGAAGCAGGTGCAGGTCGAGCTGAAGGAAGTGAAGCTCCGTCCCAAGACGGACACCCACGACCTCGAGTTCAAGATCAAGCACGTGCGCCGCTTCCTGGAAGAGGGTAACAAGGCCAAGATCACCGTGGTCTTCCGCGGCCGCGAGATCACCCATCAGGAGCTTGGCATGGCCGTCCTCGAGAAGATATCCACCGACCTTGCGGATATCGCCAACGTGGAAGTCCGGCAGAAGATGGAAGGGCGCAGCATGTTCATGATCGTTGCCCCCAAAGTCAAAGCCACCAAATAAAGAAAAATCACCCAAAGGAGTAGTAAAACAATGCCTAAAATGAAGACCCATAGGGGCGCCGCCAAGCGTTTTAGCAAGACCGGCACAGGCAAAATCAAGAGAAGCCACGCCTTCACCAGCCACATCCTGACCACCAAGACCAGGAAAAACAAGCGTAACCTCCGCAAGGGTGCCATCGTGGCTGCTTCCGACCACAGGGCCATTTCCCAGCTGATTCCCTATAAATAAACCGGCCTTAGCGCAGGGTGAGAGGTGAAGGGATCGATCCTTCCAAGGGTCTCCTTTTGCCTCGCGCCGTTTGCACCGACCGGTTATAGCAAAGTCCGAGAACCGTGAGGAAACGTCTCCCCTTGCGGATCCGGCAAATAAAAACCACAAGGAGTATGGTATGCCAAGAGTAAAGCGCGGTTTTAAAGCGAGACAGAGAAGAAACAAGGTGCTGAAACTTGCCAAGGGTTACCGGGGCGCACGCTCCAAACTCTTCCGGTCCGCCACCGAGGCGGTGGATCGCGCCCTTAACTACGCGTTCAGGGACAGAAGGGTCAAGAAGCGGGACTTCAGGGCGCTCTGGATCACCAGGATCAACGCCGCCGCCAGGCTGAACGGCCTGTCCTACAGCAAGCTGATCCACGGTCTGAAGCTTGCCAACGTTGAAATCGACCGGAAAGTGATGGCCGACCTGGCCGTCTCCGATCCGAAAGGTTTCACCGCCATCGCCGACGCCGCTAAAGCAAAGTTTTAACACATACCGCGGGCATAAAAGAGAAATGGAATAGCGATATTCCATTTCTTTTTTTTTCCTAAAAGGGTTTATGTCATGAAGGAACAACTCGAAGCACTTTTAAACGATGCGCTGGCCGAATTCGCGAAGGCCTCCACCGAGGCCGAGCTGCAGGATCTCAGGGTCAAGTACCTCGGCAAGAAGGGTCTGGTGACCACCTCCATGAAAGGGCTCGGGGCACTCTCCCCGGAAGAGCGTCCGGCCATGGGGCAGGTGGTGAATACCGTCAAGGCCAAGCTGGAAGAGGTCCTGGAAACCCGTGGCGCCGAGGTTCGCGAGGCCTCCAAGGCCGTCCGGCTCGCCGCCGAAAAGGTTGACGTGACCCTTCCCGGCCGCCGCCGTCCGCTCGGCTCCAAGCACCCGATCACCCTGGTGACCGAGGAGATCTGCAGCATCTTCGGCGCGCTCGGCTTCGCCGTCGCCGAAGGTCCCGAGGTCGAGCACGACTTCTACAATTTCGAGGCGCTGAACTTCCCGAAGGACCATCCCGCGCGCGACATGCAGGATACCTTCTTCGTGGGAGACAACGTCCTCTTGAGGACCCATACCTCGCCGGTCCAGATCCGCACCATGCTGAAGCAGCAGCCGCCGGTCCGCATCATCGCGCCGGGCACCGTCTACCGCTGCGACTCCGACGCCACCCACTCCCCGATGTTCCACCAGATCGAGGGGCTCATGGTGGACAAGGGGATCACCTTCGGCGACCTGAAAGGTATCCTCACCCTGTTCATCAACCAGCTCTTCGGAAAAGACATCGGCGTGCGGCTGCGTCCCTCCTTCTTCCCCTTCACCGAGCCGTCCGCCGAGGTGGACATCGCCTGCGTGATCTGCCGGGGCAAGGGGTGCCGCGTCTGCAAGGAGACCGGCTGGCTGGAGATCCTGGGCGCCGGCATGGTCGATCCCGCCGTCTACGGCCACGTGGGGTACGACGCCGAGCAGTACACCGGCTTCGCCTTCGGGATGGGGATCGAGCGTATCGCCATGCTTAAGTACGGCATCGCCGACATGCGGCTTCTCTTCGAGAACGACCTGCGGTTCCTCAAGCAGTTCTAGCGAGCGGCATTATCCTTCTTCCTCCCCCCTTTGAAAAAGGGGGGGGCGGGGGGGGATTTGATTCTGGCCGGACCAAAGCAAATCCCCCTAAATCCCCCTTTTTCAAAGGGGGACTTTGGAAACCTTAAACCGATAAAAGAGTGGAATAGACCATGATAGTTACCTACAACTGGCTCAAGGAATTCGTCGATTGCGATCTCGCGCCTGAAGAACTCTCCCACCTCCTCACCATGCTCGGCCTGGAAGTCGAGCGGATGGAGACCATCGGTGGCGGGATGGACGATGTGGTGGTGGCCCAGGTCCTCGAGAGGAACCAGCACCCCAACGCCGACAAGCTCTCCCTCTGCAAGGTAGACAGCGGCAAGGAGATCCTCTCCATCGTCTGCGGCGCCCAGAACTTCAAGGCAGGCGACAAGGTGGCCCTGGCCCAGATCGGCGCCACCCTGCCGGGCGACTTCAAGATCAAGCGCTCCAAGATCCGCGGCGAGGAGTCCTTCGGGATGCTCTGCTCCGAGCGTGAACTGGCGCTATCCGACGAGTCCTCCGGCATCATGATCCTTCCCGAAGATTTCCAGGTCGGCACTCCGCTCTTCGACGCGCTGGGGACCAAGGACACCGTCTTCGAGATCGGCCTGACCCCGAACCGCGCGGACTGCCTGAGTGTTGTCGGCGTGGCCCGCGAGATCGCCGCCAAGCTCGGCAAGAAGGTCCACTATCCTGGCCACGAAGTGCAAGAGAAGGGCGCCGCCATCGAGACCATCGCCTCGGTGGCCATTAACGCCCCCGACCTCTGCCCGCGCTACACCGCGCGCCACATCACCGGCTGCAAGCTCGCTCCCTCGCCGGCCTGGATGGTGGAGAGGCTGAACGCCGCCGGCATCCGCTCGATCAACAACATCGTCGACGTGACCAACTACGTCCTCCTCGAGTACGGCCATCCGCTGCACGCCTTCGACTTCAAGCTCGTCGCCGGGGGCAAGATCGTGGTCGCCGCGGCAGGGGAGGGGGAGACCTTCACCACCCTGGACGGCCAGGAGAGAAAGCTCACCGCGAGCGACCTGACCATCCGCGACGGCGAGAAGGCCGTGGCGCTGGCCGGTATCATGGGGGGCGGCAACTCCGAGATCGGCGACGGCACCACCGAGGTCCTCCTCGAAAGCGCCTACTTCAACCCCTCCGCCGTCCGCAAGACCTCCAAGCGGCTTGGGATTCACACCGAGTCCTCGCACCGCTTCGAGCGCGGCACCGACGTGGCCGGGCTCGTGCGTGCCCTTGACCGCGCCGCCCAGCTGATCGCCGAACTCTCCGGCGGCGTGGTGGCCAAGGGGATGATTGACGCCTACCCGCAGCCGATCGAGCCGCGGGTGATCACCGCCCGGCTCTCCCGGATCAACCTGGTCTGCGGCCTGTCGCTTTCCGCCGCCGCCGTGAAGGATATCTTCGAGCGCCTCGAGTTCGAGATCATCGAGGAGAAAGACGACGTCTTCAAGGTCCGCGTGCCGCTCTTCAGGGTCGACCTGGAGCGCGAGATCGACCTCGTAGAAGAGGTGGTCCGCCTGAACGGCTTCGAGAAGGTACAGGCGACCCTGCCGACCGCCTCGGTCTTCTCGGATCTCCCTTCCGACGAGCAGCGCCTCACCAGCCGCATCAAGGACCTGCTGGTTTCCCAGGGGTTCTCCGAGGTGATCAACTACAGCTTCGTGGCGCCCGCTTCCTGCGAAAAGGTGCTGCTCCCCGAGGACGACTTCCGCGTCAAAGGGGTGAAGCTCCTGAATCCGCTCTCCGACGAGCTCTCCGTCATGCGCACCACGCTCTTGCCGGGGCTTCTCGACACCGCGGTGAAGAACATCAGCTTCCGCACCCTTAACCTCCGCATCTTCGAGATGCGCCGGGTCTACCTCCCGGTCCCCGAGCAGGATCTCCTCGACGAGCCGCTCTACGTTGGCGCCCTCCTGACCGGCAACCGCGAGGCGGAGGGGTGGAACCAGGCCAAGGGGGAGATCGACTTCTTCGACGTGAAGGGGATCCTCGAGAACCTCCTGGCCGACCTGAACGTCCCCGGCGTGAGCTACTCGACCGACAACCTGGATCCGTACTTTCACCCCGGAAAGGCTTGCCAGGTCAAGATCGGTAACCGCGTGCTCGGCTCCCTCGGCGAGCTGCACCCGACCGTCCAGGAGAATTACGGCATCGCCACCCCGGTCTACTACCTGGAACTGAACTTCCAGGCACTGGTCAACGCCAGGAAACCCAAAGGGAGCGCCCAGGTCCCCTCTCGCTTCCCGTCCACCTTCCGCGACATCGCCATGCTCCTTCCGCTGGAGGTCGCCGCCGAAGAGGTCGTCAGGTGCGTTAAAGGGGTGAAGGCGCCCGAACTGGAAGGGGTGGAGATCTTCGACCTCTACACCGGCGGCAACATCCCGCAGGGTCAGAAGAGCCTCGCCATCCGTGTCCGTTACGGCTCCAAGGAGCGTACTCTCACCGACGACGAGGTGACCCGTCTCCACCAGCGTGTGGTCGATGGTCTGCAGAAAAAATTAAATGTTTCCTTTAGATAAAAAGGGGTTGCGAAATTCAAAACCCTATGGTAAATAACTAAGCCGCTGTTGAGAACGGCACACCACTGAAATGTTGAAGCTGTTGAGGGGGTTATGACCAAAGCGGACATCGTAGAGAGAATTTATGAGAAGGTCGGGTTTTCCAAGAAAGAGTCTGCTGAACTGGTGGAGACTGTATTCGACCTGATCAAGTCCACTCTGGAAGATGGCGACAAAATCAAGATCGCCGGCTTTGGGAACTTCGTCGTCAAGGAGAAATCCGACCGCCGGGGCCGCAATCCCCAGACTGGCGAAGAGATCACCATCGTCGCCCGCAAGATCCTGACCTTTAAACCGAGCCAGGTACTGAAGAGCGCGATCAACAGCCAGAGCTGATGAATCACAACATCCCGGATAAGCTTTACCTGAGGATCGGCGAGGTCTCCAGCATCACTGGACTTCCCGCCTCGGTACTGCGCTACTGGGAGTCGGAGTTTACCTCGCTGTCGCCCAAGAAAAGCTCCACCGGGCAACGGTTGTACACCAAGAAGGACATCGAGCAGGTCGAAGAAATAAAAAAGCTGCTGTACGCCGAGAAGTTGACCATCGAAGGTGCCAGGAAACGCCTTCAGATGAAGAAGAGACAGCAAAAGCCCGAACAGTCGACGGAAACGCTGGCTGCCATTCTCGAAGATGTGAGAGTGGAACTGAGGAACCTCCGGGATCAGCTGTAATATTTGTAAAACGGTGCGTAGCGCAGCCTGGTAGCGCACTAGACTGGGGGTCTAGTGGTCGCTGGTTCGAATCCAGTCGCACCGACCATAAAACGAGCACTTACGGAAACGTAGGTGCTCTTTTTTTTGTCCGCACTGCCGTCGGGTTGACAGTGTTCACCGCGGGAGGTATACCTAGTCCATTAAACCGATGGAGTAATAAATGATCTCCAAGAAGACGAAATACGGACTGAAGGCCCTCATTTACCTGGCGCGCCAGTACGACCGCGGTCCCATCCTGATCGCGGACCTGGCCCGTGACGAGAACATACCGAAGAAGTTTCTCGAGGCGATCCTGCTGACCCTCAAAAACAGCGGCATCCTGCAGAGCAAGAAAGGGAAGGGCGGGGGATACTACCTCGGCAAGCACCCCAAAGACGTCACCTTCGGCCAGGCGATCCGCGTCATGGAAGGGCCGCTCGCGCCGGTCCCCTGCGTCAGCGAAACCTCCTACGCCAAGTGCGGCGAGTGCGGCAACGAATCAACCTGCGGCATACGCCTGGTCATGAAGGATGTCCGGGACGCCATGGCAACCATCCTCGACAGCACCACCCTCGCCGACGTCCTCGAGCGGATCGACCGGGCCGAGGAGGCCCAGCAGGGAGTCCTGAACTTCTGCATCTAGCCGCTCTTTTGGAGCCCGCATCAGGAGGGAAGCGATGAAGTACACGTTGATCGGTGCCCTGCTCGTTACCCTGTCGCTGTCCCTCCCCCTGGAGTCCTTCGCCGCCCAGGAGCTTCTCAACGTCTCTTACGATCCCACCCGGGAACTGTACCAGCAGTACAACATGCTTTTCGCCAAAAGGTGGAGGCAGCCGGTCACCTTCAAGCAGTCCCACGGCGGCTCGGGAAAGCAGGCTAGGGCGGTGATCGACGGGCTGGAAGCGGACGTGGTCACCCTGGCGCTCGCCTACGACATCGACGAGATCCAGCAGAGGGGAAGGCTCATTGCCGAGAGCTGGCAACGTCGCCTGCCGTACAACAGCTCCCCCTACACCTCCACCATCGTCTTCCTGGTCCGGAAGGGAAACCCCAAGGGAATCCGGGACTGGAACGACCTGATCAAACCGGGTGTGCAGGTGATCACCCCCAACCCGAAGACCTCCGGCGGGGCCCGCTGGAACTACCTCGCGGCCTGGGCCTACGCGCTGAAGCGCCCCGGCGGCAACGAGGCGGGCGCCAGGGCGTTCGTCACCGCGCTCTTCAGGCACGTCCCCGTGCTCGACTCCGGGGCCCGCGGCGCCACCACCACCTTCGTGCAGAGGCGGCAGGGCGACGTGCTCCTCGCCTGGGAGAACGAGGCCTTCCTGGCCGTCAACGAGCTCGGCCGCGACAAGTTCGAGATCGTCGCCCCCTCGGTCAGCATCCTCGCCGAGCCGCCGGTGGCGGTGGTCGACAAGGTGGTCGACCGGAAGGGGACCCGCAAGCTCGCCGAGGAGTACGTGAGGTACCTCTACTCCCCCGAGGCGCAGGAGCTGGCCGCCAGGCACTACTACCGCCCCCGCGACCCGAAGGTGGCGTCCCGCTACGCGAAATTCTTTCCCCGGCTCAAGCTGGTGACCATCGACGGCACCTTCGGCGGGTGGCGTAAGGCCCAGAAGACCCATTTCGCCGACGGCGGCATTTTCGACCAGCTCTACGCCGGCGGCAGATAGCTTTACCGGGCAAAGCCGTTGCAAAGGGTACCCGGACGAGACCGCCGCCGGTTTGCCTATCACGGCGGCGGTTTACCTTATAACCAGCGGGTTTTCCTGGATAATTTTAAAACGCTGTGGTATCATTAGAGAATTGAAACTGCCGGTCGGCCATTCCGCCGACCGTTGTTGTGAGGACCCCCAGCCGATGGCGACCGAGCCGGTAAAACTGATTGCCTGTCATGACTGCGACCTGCTGCAGCGGGAGATCGACCTGAAGCCGGGTTGCACCGCGACCTGCAGACGCTGCGGCTCCGTTCTTTACCGCCGCGCCACCGACAGTATCAACCGGACGCTCGCCTTCACCGTCGCCGCCTCCGTCTTCTTCCTGATCGCCAACATCTTCCCCATCTTCGCCATCCGCGCCCAAGGGGACTACAGCGCCATCACCCTTTTCGAGTCGGTGCAGTCGCTCTGGAACCAGGGGATGAAGCCGGTCTCCACCGTGGTGTTCCTGACCGCCATGGTGGCGCCCGCCGTCGAGCTGGCCTCCATGGGATATCTCCTCGTCCCGATCAAGCTCGGACGGCTCCCGCGCCGCTACGTCTTCCTCATGCAGACCCTCCGCTACGTCCAGCCGTGGGGGATGATCGAGGTCCTCATGCTCGGCGTGCTGGTATCCATCGTGAAGCTTACCCAGAACTTCAAGGTGATCCCGGGAGTCGCCCTCTGGTCGTTCGGGATCCTTACCCTCCTGCTGGCCGCCGTTGCCGCCTGCTTCAGTCCCCGCGACGTCTGGGAGCGCCTGGATGAGGGAGAGCGGGCGAAAAACGCAGCCGCCTCCGGACGCCAGCTCCAGCCCGGGGAAAAGACGAGGGCCGCCCATGGCTGACGGCAAGCCCACCAGCGCAGCAGGAATGGGTCTCTATTCCTGCCATGTCTGCAGCAAGGTCTCCCGGGCCCCCTCCTTTTCGCGCCCTGCCCATTGCCCCCGCTGCGGAACTCTGCTACATTTCCGCAAGCCGCGCAGCATCGCCCGCTGCTGGGCGTTTCTTCTGGCCGGCTACATCCTGTATATCCCGGCCAACGTGCTGACCATGATGGAAACCGGGTCGCTGATCAGCTACCGCAAGGACACCATCATAAGCGGAGTGATCCACCTCTGGAATAACGGCAACAAGGTGATCGCCCTGATCGTCTTTATCGCCAGCATCACCATCCCGCTATTGAAGCTCATTTCGCTCACGCTGCTGCTCGTCACCGTCCAGCGCCGCTCGACCTGGCAGCCCAGGCAGCGCACCCGCCTGTACCGGATGGTCGAGCTGATCGGCCGCTGGTCGATGCTGGACGTCTACGTGGTCACCCTGCTGGCCGCCCTGGTGCAACTCGGGAACATGGCGGTAGTCAAGGCAGGCCCGGCCGCGGTGGCCTTCGGCGCCGTCGTCGTCCTGACCATGCTGGCGTCGATGGAATTCGACCCGCGCCTGATCTGGGACCCAATTCAGAAAGAGGAAGTGCATGACTGACCAATCCGAACAGCCTACCATACCCGATATCCCCGAGGCGGTAAGCGAACCCAAGAGGCGCTTCTCGATCCAGCTCGTCTGGATCATCCCCATCCTGGCCGCCCTCATCGGCCTCTCCCTGGCTGCCAAGGCCTACCTCGAGCGCGGGGAGATCATCACCATCACCTTCAACACGGGCGAGGGGATGGAGGCCGGCAAGACCAAGATCAAGTACAAGGACGTCGAGATCGGCGAGGTCAAGGGACTGGCCCTTTCCCAGGACCGCTCCCACGTCATCGTGACCGCCGAGATATCCAAGAACGCCAAGGGATTGCTGGTGAAAGACACCCGCTTCTGGGTGGTGCGGGCCAGGATCTCCGGCGGTAACGTCTCCGGCCTCGGGACCCTGCTGGGAGGGACCTACATCGGGGTGGACGCAGGCTCCTCGCAGGAGTCGCGCGAGGATTTCACCGGGCTGGAGGCGCCGCCCCCCGTGTCGCTCAACATGCCCGGGCGCTACTTCGTGCTCCATGCCCCCGAGGTCGGTTCCCTCGACCCCGGCGCTCCCATCTTCTTCAGGAAGATCCAGGTAGGGCAGGTGACCTCCACCGAGCTCGACCGCGACGGCAACGGCGTCACCATCAAGACCTTCGTCCGCGCCCCCTACGACAGCTATGTCCGCACCAACACCGTCTTCTGGCAGGCCAGCGGCGTCGACGTCACCGTCAACACCAGCGGCATCAAGGTGAACACCGAATCGATGGCCGCCATGTTGCTGGGAGGTCTCGCCTTCCAGAGCCCCGACGGCACCACCTACCCGCAGGCCCCCCCCAACGCCGGCTTCGTCCTCTATGGCACTCGCGACGAGGCACTCAAGCATGCCGAGCCGACCCAGGCGTTCCTGCTCATGTTCCGCGAGCCGGTGAGGGGGCTTTCGGTCGGTGCACCGGTCGACCTGCGCGGAGTGACCGTCGGCGAGGTGACCAAGATATCGATCACCCTCGATCCCAAGCGGACGAGCTTCGCCATACCGGTCGAGGTCGTCCTCTTCCCGGAACGCCTCCGCGCCCTCAGAAACGGCAGCAAGGATGTCGAATTCCACGCCCTGATGGACGACCTGGTCGCCCATGGCCTGCGCGCCGACATCAGGAACGGGAGCCTTTTGACCGGCCAGCTCTACATCGGGCTCGACTTCAACCAGAAGGCAAAGTCCGCCCGGATCGACTGGAACACGAAGATCCCCACCTTCCCGACCGTGCCCGGTTCCATGCAGGAGCTGCAGAGAAAGCTCATGCACATCGTCGAGAAGATCGAGTCGCTCCCGATGGAGGAGATCGCGGGCGATGCGCGCAAGACCCTGAAGAACCTCGACGACACCGTCAAGAGCGCCGACAAACTCCTCAACAGCGTCAACGGTTCGATGCCCGAGGTGCGCGGCGTGCTGGGCGATGCCCGCCAGTCGCTGGACGAGCTCCGTAAAACGCTCGGCGAGGCACGGAAGAGCCTCGATGGCGCCAACCGTACCCTGGCCCCCGACGCACCGCTGCAGGTCGACCTGCGCGACACCCTGAGGGAAGTCTCGCGGGCGGCACAGTCCCTGCGTGTCCTCGGCGAGTACCTCGAGCAGCACCCCGAATCGATCATCCGGGGAAAGAAGGAGGACGTTAAATGAGAGGCTCCATCCGCCACCCGCTCTCCATGCTGGTCCTGGTCCTGTTGGCCTTCTCCGCCGGCTGCGTCAGGTCTCCCCAGGTGAGCTTCTATACGCTCGATTCCTTCGCCGCCGCGCCGGTCCCGCAGGGTCCGGCAGGCCGGAGCGTGGCCATCGGCCCCATCACCCTTCCCGAACTGGTCGACCGCCCGCAGCTCGTGGTCCGGACCGGGGCGAACCGCGTCGAGATCCTGGAGACCGAGCGGTGGGCGGAGCCCCTCAAGAGCGAGATGCCGGGCTTTCTGGCCGGGCAGGTCGCCCGCGAGCTCGGCTCCGATCATGTCTTCTCCTACCGTCACGTCGCCGGAGCGTCGGCTGAGTATCGCGTCGCGGTAGACGTGGTCCGGCTGGACGCGGTGGCCGGGGATGCGGTGACCCTCGAGGCCAACTGGTCGGTGCGCCACACCGGCCCCGCCGGAAAGAACCGCCACTCCCTGGTCCGTGAAACGGTGCAGGGCCCGGGCTACGATGCCGTCGTCGCCGCCTACAGCCGCGCCTTAGCCTCGCTTGCCCGGGAAATTGCCGCCGCGCTGCGTGAAGAAGGCGCCCTCCAGCCCCCGCAGTAATCCTTCGTTCCACTATCCTCCCCTCGCGTCCAAAGGCGCGGGGGGAGCTGACGATAATCCCCTCGCCTCCATAGGGGAGAGGGCCGTCTCCCCGCACTCCCCGGTTGCAAAGCCCATCCCGGACGATACACTGTCTGCGTCGTCCCCTTTCCCAATGTATCCATAAAAACAACATCTCTTTCCGGCGCCGAAACCCGCCGTCCCCTGCCGAAGGTCTCCCATTCGCCGCGGGCCAACGGACCGTTTCGTCGTGCAGACGGTGGAGGCATCAATGCAGATCACCCTGGAAGGGAAGCGTGCGCTGGTGACCGGCGGCAACACCGGCATCGGCCGCGCCATCACGCGGAGCCTGGTCGAAGCCGGTGCCAAGGTGGCCATCAACTACCTCACCCATCCCGAGACGGCGTCCATGCTCCTCGACGAGACAACCGAACGCGGCGGTACGGCGATCTCCATCCAGGCCGACGTCTCCGATCCCACCTCGGTGGCAGCGATGTTCCGCAAGCTCGACGAAACCTGGGGAGGGATCGACCTGCTGGTCAACAATGCCGGCATCGACGGCGTCCGGTCCGCTACCTGGGAGAGCGAAGTGGCCGACTGGCGCAAGGTCCTGGAGGTCAACCTCTTCGGCGCCTACTACTGCGCCCGGGAGGCGCTGCGCAGGATGGTTCCCCAGAAAGGGGGCGTGGTAATGAACATAACCTCCGTCCACGAGGAGATCGCCTGGTCGGGGTACAGCGCCTACACCGCCTCCAAAGCGGCCCTCGGCATGCTCACCAAGAACATCGCCCAGGAAGGAGCCCCCTACGGCATCCGTGCCGTTGCCGTGGCCCCCGGGGCGGTAGAATCCGACATCAACCGCTCGGTCTGGTCGGATCCCAAGGGAAAGCAGGACCTGCTGGACAAGATCCCCCTGCGGCGGCTCGGCTCCCCGGAAGAGATCGCTTCCCTCGTGGTCGTCCTCCTCTCGGACCAGGCCTCCTACCTCACCGGCCGTACCGTCTACATCGACGGCGGGATGACCGACTTCCCCGACTTTACCCACGGCGGCTAAGCCGCCTCCAGGAGTTTCAGATGGATCAAGAAGAGCGTCGAGCCCCGGGATGGCCGGGAATCCCCGGCCGGTGGACATCCAGTGCCAAATCGGCGGTAGGTACCTCGCAAAGCCCCTTGAGTACCGTTTGGTTTACCTTGAGCCACGGGATCTTCAACGAGATCTATTTTCCGAGGATCGACCAGGCATGCGTGAGGGACATGGGGCTTCTCGTGACCGGGCCGGAAGGGTTCTGCTCGGAGGAGAAACGCGATGCCGACCACCGGACCAGCTGGGTCGACGACGGCGTCCCCGCCTTCCGGGTGATCACTGAGTGCCGCCAAGGCCGTTACCGGATCGAAAAGGTCGTCCTGACCGATCCCGCCCGCGAAACCGTACTCCAGCAGACCATCTTCACCCCTCTCCAGGGGGAACTCTCCGACTATCGGCTCTACGTCCTGCTGGCCCCGCATCTCGCCAACCATGGCGCGGGCAACAACGGCTGGGTCGGCGACTACAAGGGCGAGCCGATGCTCTTCGCCGAGCGCGACGGGGCGGCCCTGGCGCTCGGCTGTTCCGCTCCCTGGCTCAAGCGGAGCGTCGGGTACGTCGGCACCTCCGACGGCTGGCAGGACATCATGAACCACGGCGAGATGCAGTGGGAATACCTGACCGCGCCCGACGGCAACATCGCCCTGGCCGGCGAGATCGATCTGGTGAGCTGCGGCGGAAAGTTCCTGCTCGCCCTCGGCTTCGGCCACCGTGCCACCGAGGCCGGCAACCGGGCCCGCGCCAGCTTGCAGGACGGCTACCTGCCCGCCCTCGAGACCTATCTCGAACAGTGGAAGAACTGGCAGCGCACCCTGCTGCCGCTGGACGACAGCCAAAAGGGAGCGGGGATCAACTATTACCGGGTCAGCACCGCCGTCCTGCGCAGCCACGAGGCCGTCAACTTCCCGGGGGGGATCATCGCCAGCCTCGCCATTCCCTGGGGATTCGACAAGGGGGACGACGACTTGGGAGGGTATCACCTGGTCTGGCCGCGGGACCTGGCCGAGTCTGCCGGTGCGCTCCTGGCGGTCGGGGCCCACGACGTGGTGCTGAGAGTCCTCCGCTATCTCCAGGCGACCCAGGAGGAGGACGGCCACTGGGCGCAGAACATGTGGCTGGACGGCTCCCCCTACTGGAACGGCATCCAGATGGACGAGACGGCGCTGCCGGTGCTGCTGGTCGACATGGCCCGGCGCGAAGGGGCGCTCGACAAGGAAGGGGTGGACCGTCTCTGGACGATGGTCCGGCGGGCCGCCTCGTACCTCCTCTGCAATGGGCCGGTCAGTCCCCAGGACCGCTGGGAGGAGGATCCCGGCTACTCTCTTTTCACCGTCGCCACCGAAATCGCCGCCCTTTTGGCAGCAGCCGACCTGGCCGATACCCAGGGCGAATCCGAAATCGGCCGCTACTTCCGCGAGACCGCCGACGTCTGGAACGACAGCATCGACCGCTGGATGTACGCCACCGATAGCGACTGGACCAGGAAATACAACGTTCCCGGCTATTACGTACGGATCACCCCCGCCGATACCGAAGAGCCGGTCTCCCGTTTCCTGGAACGGGTGATGGTGAAGAACGTCCCCGACGGCAGCGGGATGCTCCCCGCCAACCACCTGGTGAGCCCGGACGCACTGGCCCTCGTGCGTTTCGGCTTGCGCGAGGCGGACGATCCCCGCATCGCCGGTACGATCAAGGTCATCGATGCCCTGCTGAAGTTCGATACCCCCAAGGGGCCTCTCTGGCATCGCTACAACGACGACGGCTACGGTGAAAGGGAAGGGGGGGAGCCCTTCGAAGAGGTGGGGATCGGGAGGGCGTGGCCGCTTTTGACCGGCGAGCGTGCCCATTACGAACTGGCCGCCGGCCGCAGCGACGAGGCGCTGAGACTCGCCCGCGCCATGGAGAATTACGCCAGCAGGGAAGGGCTCATGCCGGAGCAGGTCTGGGACGCGAACGACATTCCGGAGCTTGAGCTCTTCAAGGGCTCGCCTTCGGGTTCGGCCATGCCGCTCGTGTGGGCCCATGCCGAATATCTGAAACTGCTCCGCTCCCTGCGTGACGGCAAGGTGTTCGATCTGCCGCCGCAGACCGTACAGCGCTACCTTAAGGACAAGACCACCTCACCCCGGCTCGTCTGGCGGTACAACCACAAGCTCCGTACCATTCCTGCCGGCCAGCAGCTCCGGATCGAAACTCCCACCGCCGTGATGGTCCGTTGGAGCGGGGACGATTGGGAAACCTTCTCCGATATCGACAGCCGCGATACCACGGTCGGCATGCACGTCGTCGACCTCGACAGCTCAGGAGTTTCGCCCGGTCGGCGGATCGTCTTCACCTTCTACTGGTTTCACGCCAATGTCTGGGAGGAAACCGACTATTTCGTCGAGGTGGACGCGGGGCCGTAGGGCGGGAGCTGTGGTTCGCAGCGGCCCTCCCATCGCCCCGCGGGCCCCTGGCCGGTAGATGGAGCCCAAGTCCCCCTTTGAAAAAGGGGGACTTAGGGGGATTTCTCCCTGCTGCCAACGTCATAAATCCCCCTTTTCCAAAGGGGGGGACCTGCTATACCGAGTATTTCCCGATGAACCTTTGCGGAAAGTGTGCGGCGCCGGAAGGTTCCACCTTGACGATTAGCATTCTTTATGGCAGACCTGTTGCCGGAGGTAGTTGATATGATTGTCCTTGCGGGAGACGTTGGCGGCACCACCACGCGGCTCGCCTTTTACGAAACCGGAGACGGCAAGCTTGTTTCCCTCGCGGAAGGATTTTATCCGAGCCATGAGCACGGAAGCCTCGTCGAGATCGTCAGCCACTTCGTTTCCCAGCACCGGTTCTCCGCCAAGAAAGCCTGTTTCGGAATCGCAGGCCCGGTCCTGGGGGGAAGGGTACAGACTCCCAACCTCCCGTGGAACATCGAGAGCGTGGAACTGGCCGAGCTCCTGGAACTTGCCTCGGTTCGTCTGATCAACGACCTCGAAGCCAACACCTACGGGATTGCCGCGCTCGGAAAAGAAGATCTCTGCACTCTCAACGCCGGTACCCCCAAGCCCAACGGCACCATCGCCGTCGTTTCCGCCGGTACCGGCCTCGGCCAGTCTCTGGCCTATTGGGACGGCACCACGCATCGACCGCTCCCCAGCGAGGCCGGGCACGCCGACTTCGCTCCCCGCAACCAGCTGGAATCGGAGCTCTTGCTGTACCTCCAGGCCAAGCATGGACGGGTCAGTTACGAGCGGGTCGTTTCGGGACCTGGCCTGCTCGATATCTATCGCTTCCTACGGGACCGCCACTATTACAGCGAACAGGCCGACGTCATCGCCGCCATGAACGCCGGTGATCCCCCGGCCGTCATAACCCGCGCGGCCCTGGACGACAGTTGCCCCCTCTGCGCCAAGGCACTCGATATCTTCGTCGAGGTCTACGGGGCCGAAGCAGGCAACGCCGCCCTTCGCTTTCTCGCCACCGGCGGCGTCTATCTCGGAGGGGGAATCGCTCCACGCATCCTTCCGCGCCTGAAAACTCACACCTTCATGGTGGCATTCGGTTCCAAGGGGCGCCTGAGCGCGCTCGTTCAATCGATACCGGTCCACGTCATCCTCAACGAAAAGACCGCCCTCCTTGGCGCCGCCCGCGGAGCTATATTCCTGCCGTAGCGTCGCTTTTTCCCGCGCCCTCCCTCGCTTCTGTCCCGTTGTTTCCCTCTCTTTATTCGAAAAGTAAGGTTTTATCTTACCTGGCCTAAGGTCTTTACCTTTGATTTGCCCGTTAATAGGTGGTTATAGTGCGCCCAAAAGTGGCGTTTACACTATACGGCGATAAGGTTTTCTGGAAATCAGCTACAACGAGGAAGTTGTTGTAGGAAAAAACGGGAAGAAACTCTCTCGATTTTAAATCTCGAAGCCAGAATGATGTGCAGTATTTTGTTAAACACGACTGGGTGTAGGATATACAAATACACTTTTTATTGACAAATTTACCGCGTCTGTTATTAATCAAAACAGGTGACATCATTAAGGAGGATTTTAGATGGCTACTTTAGTAGAAATCGCAGCACAGTTGGTATCGTCGCACGCTTCCAGCACCCCGATGACCTCGGACGAGCTTCTCGCTGAAATCGCAAAAGTCCATGCCGCACTGAAAAATCTGGAGGCGGGCCAGACCCTAGATGCAGTCGAAGAGGCGAAGCCTTCCATCACCGTTAAGGATGCCTTCAAGAAGAACGAGGTTGTTTGCCTTCTGTGTGGTAAAGGCGGGTTCAAAACTCTTGCCCGTCATCTGACCACCGCCCATGGAATGAAGCCGGGCGCCTACAAGAAACAGTTCGGGATTTCCAGCAAACAGGCGCTTTCCGCCAAGAGCTATTCCGAAGCAAGAAGGAAGATGGCACAGGACCGCGGGCTGGCCGATAATCTTGCCAAGGCTCGCGAAGTTCGCATGGCCAACATCGAGGCCAAGAAGACCGCTCCCGCCAAGCCGGGCCGTCCCCCCAAGGCTGCTGCCGCTAAAGCCGCCAAGCCTGCGAAGGCTGTCAAACCGGCCAAAGCCGTCAAGGCTGCGAAGTAGCGTCAGGGCAGGAGTCATCCGCTCCGAAATTGGCACCCCCAGGTGGGGTGCCTTTTTTTTTGTGGTATACTCGCTTGTTATTACATCTCATGAGTGGAGGAACCATGCGTACTTTACTGTTTGCCGTACTTGTAATTCTCATTGCCGTACCAGCCTTTGCTTCCGACGACCTGAAGACTGAGGATGACAAAACCCTGTATGCCATCGGCCTGGTAATGGCCCGCCAGGTTTCGGTTCTCAACCCGACCCCGGACGAGCTGGAGACCATCATTCGTGGGCTTCGTGATGGGAACTCCGGTAAGAAGACGCTGGTCGATCTCGAAAACTACAAGGGAAAGATTGAGCATTTCGCCAGTGAGCGCCGTGACGCGCGGGGCGCCCGCTTGGCCGCCCAGGCCAAAAGTTACCTCGACAAGGCCGCCCAAGAGAAGGGTGCCGTGAAGACCACTTCCGGCCTTGTTTATATCCCGACCCAGGAAGGGACCGGAGCCAGTCCGGTGGCCGCCGACAAGGTGAAGGTCAACTACCGCGGGACCCTGATCGACGGGAAGGAATTCGACAGTTCCTATCTCCTCGGCCACCCGGTCGAATTCGAGCTCAACAAGGTCATCAAGTGCTGGACCGAAGGGGTCCAGATGATGAAAGCCGGCGGCAAGGCGAAGCTTGTCTGCCCGCCCGAGCTTGCCTATGGCGAACGCGGCAACGGACTCATCCCCCCCAACTCCACCCTCGTCTTCGACATCGAGCTCCTCGGTGTAGAGAAGAAGTAGGGGAGGGACTGGGTGAGGATGGGGTTGATCAGTTGCCACGAAGACTGAACTAGAGTGTATTTTTTGTTTGACAAAGAAGCCTCTCTAGACTATAAAGGGAAGCTCTTGAGGCGCCGAGCTCGAAAGAGTAGGGCCGCAGAGAAAACAGTATAATTCAGAGCTTGGCGGTGTAGCTCAGTTGGTTAGAGCACACGGCTCATATCCGTGTTGTCCGGGGTTCAAGTCCCTGCACCGCCACCATTTCTAAAGAAGCCCCCTGACGAAACTCAGGGGGCTTCTTGCGTTTGTCAGTCCACCTCAGCCTCAACGCTTCTTACTCCTTGCACCCCACGTATCCTCTCCATCAACACTCCCGCCCGTGCTACCATATCCTTCGTGGCCACTACCTTCGACATCACCCTTACTCATAACGTTAGGACAAAGGCAGAAGTCGCTGCGGTGTTGGCCTTTGCCGAGCAAGCGGGAGGAAAGATAGTCCAGCCCGCCCAAGACGTCTTCTGTTACTGTAAAAAAATTCACTCTGTGAAGAATTTTACAATGACAGAATTCGCCCCAGATTCAACCAGTTATGTGACTTTCCTTTGTCAGGGTGTAAAAAAACGAACAGTAAAAATAATTTAATTATACAATCGGCTAGGACTTTCCTTTTCTAAAATGCCGATTTTTCGCCGGTTTTCACGCACTGTTAGTTTAGGCACGCACTTTGTAATGTGGAGGAGATGTCCTTTTGGCGACAAGGGGAGCAGGCACTGCGAATTTGTTATTTCCGATCGAGGAGGGGAGCATGAAGAAACTATCTCTGTTTTTTGTCCTTTTTCTTATGCTGGTTGGTTTGAACGGGTGTGGAGGCGGCGGAGGCGGGGTGGCCGTGCCCCAAAATCCCACCGGTACCATCAAGGTCCAGCTTGACCTCCTTTCCCTCGCTCCCCCCACCGCCGCTCGAGCTCTCGCGGTCACCGCGCCCACCATCACCTCCGCCAGCGTCGTCTTAACCCGTACGGGGTACAGCGACATCACGCAGGACCTCACCATTGTTGGCAACGTCGCGTCCACCACTATCACCGGGCTGGAACAAGGGTACTGGCATGTCGCGGTCAGTCTTTACAGCGATCAATCCCTGACCTACGACGGCTCGGTCGACGTCAACGTCGTTGCGGGAGCTACCGTCGCCGCCGACGTGCTCTTCGATCCCTCCAGCGGGGTAACCACCCCGGTGACCACCGGCAGCGTCGCCCTCACTGCCGGGTTCAACAAGTATCCCGGGTACACCAAGATCCGGCAGTTTGTGAGCACCATCCTCCAGGACAAGGTGAACGGCAAACTGTATATCTTCGATAGCAGTGCCGGAGTGATTGGCGTCTACAATGCGGACACCATGGTGCGCGAGAAAGATCTCACACCTCCCGCAACGCCCCAGGCGCTGGCCGTCGATCCGGCCGGCGGGTCTATCCTGCTGGGCTATTCCACCGGAAGGATCTATCGCCTGCAGGTAGCCGACGGCAGCGTCAGCCTGTTGGCCGACGCGTTGATGTCCGTCACCGCGCTGGTCCCGGTTTCGTCGAACATCCTGCTGGTGTGCAACGACACCAACTGGGGACCCACCAACACCTACGTGAGCATCAACCTGTCCAACGGGCAGATTGTCAGCAGCAAAACCGACTGGTATCCCCTCAACAGCTTCACCCTCGATCCCGTGACCGGTGTCACCTACGCCCTCGATAGCGGGCTTTCCCCGGCTGATATCCACCGTATCGTCGTCAATCCCCAGACCGGGTCCATCGACGCCATCAGCGATTCCCGTTACCATGGCGACTACTATTTCGGCTCCCCCATCAGGGCGATCAACAAGGGAAGCCGGATCGTCACCGGTTCGGGCAACATGTTCATCTCCTCGCCGCTAGCCAGCGAAGACATAACCTACGCTGGCAACATCGGCCATCCCTTCGTCGATCTGGCATCCGACGACACCTTGGGCTATCTCTACATGCTCAACAGCGACAACGTGATGAAGCTGCTGGTCATCGACCAGAGCAGTCTCTTCACCTCGCTGACCCTGGACCTGATAGCCAACCCCAAGCAGCTCTTCATCACCCCCAGCAGCATCATCGTCTTTGCCAAGCCCGACTCCGACTACTACGTCAAAGTCATCAGCAAAACCTCCCTCGGTCTTCAATAAGCTCATCGGTCGTAGGACTGGCACCAGCGGTGCCAGTCCATGCTGGTCTTATGCCTGTAGCTTATGCGAAGTGGTCTATTAAGGAGATATTACGAGCGATTTGAAGTTTGGGGGCAATGAGGACACGAAAGTATAAATGGAGAGAGGGCTGGGCCTGGGTGGGGGCAAGAAACGCATGCAACGCATGACCGTCCCCCTTTTGCCTTTTCGTCCCTAAGTTACCTACGTCCGTTCGGGGGAGACAATGGGGGCAGCCATTGATATGTTGATATCTCGAGGCGTGGCACACGAAAAGTTATCCGGTTATCAATGCCTGGCCTCACAGCCCTTTTCAAAATGATTGCTGATGTGGTAATTACAACAAAAGCTATTCCGACAGATAGGCGCTGTTGAACACCATGGTCACGTAATCGGGGTGGTAGGGGTAGTTACGCTGTTTTTGGTGAAAAATATCTTTGTAAATTATTTATTTCTAAAGGAGCGCTGTATGGATAACTTCACTAGTCTCGTTAAGTATTTTAGGGGGGGGAGCGCTGAGGCAGAGAAGGAAATTAGAGGGGAAGTGTTTGTTCCACCCGGTAATATGAACACCTTACTAGGTTTTGATTTCCATTCCAGCGTAGTTCTTTTAGGAAACAAGGGTGTCGGCAAGTCAATTTTCGTCAATGTACTTCACGAGGCCTACCTTGAGAATAAAGAACTTTCAGTGCTAATTACCCCCGATGAACTTGAATGTGATCCAATCCTATCCAAGAAAACGCTAGCCGATCGTAAGAGTGCTGCTTATGGTCAGCTGTTAAAGGCTGTTGCTGGCATAATTGGCAAGCATTCTAACGAAAATGAGATGGCTATATCGTCTGATGTTGTTGCATTGCAGAAACTTGCTGTTACTGAAGGTTATTCCAAATCGGATCTCGTAAGTCACTTCGCAAGAATAATGACGAAAGTAACTCCGCACGGTGGAAAGGTTGCGGACGCATTACTGGCAGAACAGGGGCGAGCCCTCAGTAAAAATAACTTAACAGGGGTTGTAGATCGTTATCTGACATCTCGTAATAAGACTTTGTGGTTATTCATTGATGATATTGACGCAGCTGTTGCAAAAAACGCTTCCGGTGTTTTCGATTATGCAGCGTGCTGGGCTATTGTCTCAGCTGCAATTGAACTTTCAGAAGACATTTCCTCTATAAAATGTGTCATTTCTGTAAGGTCTGATATATGGCATCTTATGACCAGAACGCATGGACATGGAACAGAGCGAAAGGATAAACTTGGCCAAATACACGAATTGAAATTCAGTGAAGATGAACTTCAAACCATTTTTAACAAGCGTATAGAATTGGCTGCAAAGGACGCGTCTTCACGACTAGGCCTGGGTACCTTCTTTCTGCATAGCAATATCACATTGCCGGGACAAGTCGGAGATAAGCGGCCTTGGGCGCACTGGCTTGGAAAAATTGCAAGAAATAGACCTCGTGATCTTGTAAAAGCCGTTCAAATGTTGATTTCCTCTGCAAAAGACTCAGGAAGTGACCATATTGGTGACTCACATGCTCATTCAATACTTTATCAATACGGTTCTGATCGGGTTGATAATATTGTGGATGAATATGGTCAGATATGCCCTCAAATAAAGGATGTTATAGATGATCTTGCGTTACAAACTCACTACTCTTTTCGAGAGATCATTGATGAGCTTAAAAAGGTGCCAAGTCGAAGGGCGACACAAATAGATGGTATTGCAATGCAACCGACTAACGAACACGTCATCAACCTTCTTAGGCTTTTACACATGGCGTGTTTTATTAATCCACGAATAGATACAGAAGACGAATATAAACATTTTAATTATCAAGAATATCCTAATCTAATAGAACTTAGCAAGTTTAACGATCTTCAAAAGTATACGTGGCAAATTCACCCTACATTTCACACGTATATGGCTGAATTAAAAAAGAAGCGTACATTCGCTTGGTAGGATGCTAGAACTGGCAGAAACGGCAAACCGGCGACGTGCTCTCGGGCTTGAAATAAAAAGGGGACAGGCTGTTTTTTGAAGGAGTAACCAATGCCGAGAAAAGCACGAGTGTTTAACGACAGGTTCGTTTTCCACGTGCTGATCAGGGGTAACGGACGACAGGAAGTCTTTCATAAGGAAGACGGCTACCATTCCTTCCTCTGTTTTGATCATTGAAGCAGTTGCCCCCTTGCTTCTTCTCGGAGGCAGGTGACAGTGGTGGCGGTGACCCGCGTCGGCGAGGGCGCTAGATCCTATGGAGCTAAGTGTAAATATGGAACTAGATAAAGTGGTAGTTGAGAAACTTATTGAAGTCATAGTCGGCAAAAGCCTTGAATTTTTTTATAAAAAGATAAGTGATTGCAAAAGAAAAGAAGATGTTTCAGCAACCATTAACCAAGGCCTCAAAATCCAAATAACAAAAGGACTTAACTTTTGTAATAGCACAACTATGTTCAAGCTTCCATCTGAAGCAAGTACAGCTGATTACACGGTTGCGCTACATATAAAGAACCAACATCGCCATTTTTACCGAGGAACTGCAGGCAGTGCAAAAATATCCGAAGAAGATTTGATAACCGATTGCAATAATCACATCATACTCGGAGACCCAGGTGCAGGTAAAACTACCACGATAAAACGATTAATGATGCTCACGTATGACAAGTTGTTTTCCAGTGAGTCGCAAACCTTTCCTTTTTCCTTTCCAGTCGTGGTGAGACTTGGAGAAATAAAACCAGGCGAAACGTTTTTCACGTTTTTATGTAATGAACTTGGCATTAAATATGACACAACTGAATATGGAATTCAATGTGACGAAACAGTAAATATTATCAATTATGAACATCCCCACAGAGACTATGAAAATTTAGAAAATAACGACTATATAACGACATCGTCAGAGGTCGTTATTTCAAAAAATAGAGTCATAAGGAAACATACAATTAATGATTTTGCAATTGAAAACGCTGTTTCTGATTACATGAATGAACTTAAAATAATATTATTTGTTGACGGTTTAGACGAGGTTCATTTCGAACTAAAAGAAGATATTTTTACAGATATAAAAAAACTATCCAATTTAATATCTGCATCAAAAATAATCCTCTCATCGCGCTACATGCCGGATATATACACTTTCAAACAGTTTAAAAAAAATGAAATATTGCCACTGACTGACGAAGAAGCTCGAACCATAGCTGAATTGTGGATAGATGATGTAAATGATTTTTTTACCAAGTTACATTCATTGCCTTATAGAGATCTTGCTGACAGACCTTTGTTTTTGTATTTGCTTTTGGTGTTATACCGCAACAACAAGCGGGAACTGCCCGAACAGTCAATTGATATTTACAGGCAGATAGTTTTATTAGTTATTAGAGAGTGGGATGATGATAGAGAATATCCAGCTTTCAGGCATTCAAAGTATAAAAAGTTTGACACCTACAAGAAAGAGGACTTTTTGTCAGAACTAGCTTTTTACCTGACTTATAAACTTAATGCCAAAAAAGTATTTAATCTAAATCAGTTGAATGAGGCTTACAATAATATCTATTCTAGATATCCTGGGCTAAAAAACGATGACGGCAAAAGCGTTATTGAAGATATCGAAACACATAACGGTCTCGTAATAAAATCCAGTGGGGTCGACTACGAATTTAGTCATCTGTCATTACAAGAATACCTGTGCGCCAAATATATTTTAAATGTACCATTCACTCGTAAACACTACCAATACTTTAATGTATATCCAGCGCCATTAGCTATTGCAAATGTTTTATCGCCTGCACCAGGCGAATGGTTCTCGACTCTAATTTTACAAAACATCGATGACCAAAAGTATAAAACCAGATTTAGGTCAGATAAAATGTTTGAGTTTTTAGATAGGTTGATTTTAGAAAATTTGGCATTGCATAGGCCTGAGGCGGAAATTGGTCTGTCCTTACTTTATCTATTTGACCAGTTCTATAATAATATCGATGTTACAAACGTTCTAGGCAAGTTCTGCTCGTTACGATTCATGAGTGAATCAATAGATCTGATGAAACCATGGTTAGCTGTTGAGTCGCATTCTGATATTACAAACCATGTTGTTTTAAGAATAGCAAAAAATACCAGTACTGAACAGTATATTAATATACCAAAAACAATTTGTTTATTACCAAATATTTTAGATAGATTTCATATCCGTCATTGAGTCAGACGGCAGCCTCAATAGTGGCGAATTCAGTTCGTAAGTGCACCAGGGGTAACAGCAGGACATGATGGGATTTTCTGGTAGTGTGAGAAGCGCGACCAACTCACACCAGAAAGGAGCCCACCATGTCCTACACCCATCTTACAGAAAAGGAGCGCTATGTCATCAGCCATCTGAAGATGGCGGATTATCCTCTGAGGGAGATAGCTAGGCGACTTGGCCGTCACCACACCAGCATCAGTAGAGAAATCAAACGCAATTAAACCAGACTGCGCTGACGACGCCGTGTACTGGTATACCGCCTCCCAACCAATAGCAGAGAAGCGCAACACAGGGGAAGGAAAAGGGGACAGGCTACTTTTTGAAGGAGTAACGAATGCCGAGAATAGCGCGAGGGCTTAGCGACGGGTTCGTTTTTCATATCCTGAACAGGGGCAACGGACGACAGGAAGTCTTTCATAAGGACGGCGACTACCATTCTTTCGTCAGTTTGATCAAGGAAGCCGTGGACGAATTCGACCTTGCCGTCCTGGCGTATTGCCTGATGCCAAACCATTTTCACTTTCTATTACAGCCCGACAAGGCTGAGGTGTTAAGTAAGTTCATGCAATGGCTGATGACCTCGCACGTGAGACGGTATCACCAGCACTACGGAACGAGCGGGCATGTGTGGCAAGGACGGTATAAAAGTTTTATCGTTCAGGAAGATGACCATCTGCTCACCGTCATGCGGTATATCGAGGGGAACCCCGTGCGGGGAAATCTTACCAAAAGTAGCAAGGAGTGGAAATGGTCCTCACATCAGGAACGCCTTGGGCGACAACCTGAGAATATTATTGCTGAACCACCTATCGCTCTTCCTGGTGACTGGACTGGCTTCATAGACGAGCCTATGACCGCAAGTGAAGTTGAACGTCTTCGCAGGAGTGTCAACAGGCATACACCTTTTGGAGCCGATTCATGGGTAGAAAGGGGCTGCGAAACGCTCGGACTCGAATCCACGCTGCATGCTAGGGGCCGGCCGAAGATGGAAAAGTAGCCTGTCCCCTTTTCTTCTTTTCTTGAACCTTTTCTTGAACCGATGACCAGACGTTTGTCGCCTGTCACCTGCACGGATTCTATCAAAGGGGCTTTACTCACCGATCA
The DNA here is from genome assembly GCF_023652955.1 of Geomonas sp. Red32. Lineage (GTDB taxonomy): Bacteria > Desulfobacterota > Desulfuromonadia > Geobacterales > Geobacteraceae > Geomonas. The sequence continues at coordinate 160,602 of NZ_JAKLOY010000006.1, forward strand.
ACCTCCGGGGGATGTGACGTGCCGTTCTCACCTAGGCTGCTAAGGCGCTTTACGCGCTCTGGCAGGTTCGGCAGAGGGTTTTGCCGTCGAAGCGCTCCTTGTTTATCTGGCAGAAGTAGGCCACCTTCTTGTCCACTGGAGATCCACATTTTCCGCAGGTTCCGTGGCTTTTCCCTTCGACCCTTTCCACCATTTCCGTTAGCTCGATGATTTCTGGCTCAAGGACGGGGACAGGCTTTTTCTGGCAGGGCTGGCAGAGGATCTTCCCGGCGAACTTGGCGGCGTTCATCCTGCAAAAGTAAACAACCTTGCTCTCCACCTCGACGCCGCACGTTTCACAGATCGTGTTTCTTTTGGAGTGGGTGGCTGATTTTGAAGTAGCGGGCAGTTCTTTGGGGGCCGGTTTAGCGTCCTGGATGGTCACTCCAAATTTTTTCGCGTAGTCGATTTTCCCGGGACGATGCAGCCTGGCCAGAGAACGGGCAAAGCCTTCAAGCGTTTCCCAAGAAACGATCTTGGCAGCGGAAGCAAAAGTCTCGACGACCCCCATCGCATCGACCCGCTTTTCGATTGCTTCTAACAGCGCATCTGCCTTAATCACCATCTTGGAATCAAACATCTTGGCATTAGGTCGATCAATTCTGGAAGTAGGCGCCACAAGCACGTAATTGTGATAGGACGCGGGCATTGGAATCCCCAACCTCGTTGGAAGCAGTCCCGTTTTCGTAACGACCTTCTCCAGTAGGCGAATATGACGCCGATTTTGTTCAATGGGGGATTCAATGCCCACGTACCCCTTGCCATTCCAGGCCAAAAACTCACTTTCAGGAGTGATTTTTATGCCGTAATAGTAATTTTTGGATTCCAGTACGTAGACATCTAGGCACCTGTTAATCAGTAGGTGATCGATCTGGGCAACGAAGCCCTTATCCTCAATTCGCAAGTCATGGATGACTGCCCACCTTCGGCTGTCATGTAAATGGAAATCGATGTAATAAGCAGATGTATCTTCTCCACGAACGCCCGATCCGATGCACTTGATTTCCCGCTCTATAAGAAACCGCTGTTTCGCTGCAATCTGGCATCCAAGGAGCCGTTGTAGCTCCAGGACATCGGATTTGCGGTTGTCGGCTTTTTTGATAATCATCCCCACCTCCAGTTGGTTGGTAACGCCAAGGCAGCATAGCATTTTTTGTCGGCGGCGGCCAAGGGGGCTTCCGAAGAGGGTAAACATTGGAGGGGCAACCGAGGGGCAGTAGGGAAACGAGGGCTATCGCGATCGGCTTGTAAAGTTCCGTTTTGGCCCTTTGTAGCGAGCAACTGGCGCCGGAGACGGAAGTTGTCCAAGGTGAGGATTACGATAAGGAAAAAACGCGACGCCCTCTTACATCACACATTGCCCATCTACCGTCCGATGGCCGGCTTTGGCGTCAGCGTTTCGTGCCTCAACGCGACGTACCATCTCGAATCCACGCTGCATGCCAGGGGTCGGCCGAAAAAGTGGTGAGGCTGGGGTCAGGCTTGCATAGTTGCAATCTCAACTGACGAAACCATACCTTCCTGTCTATTCGAATCGTTAGCCTGTACGTCGCGTTGAGGAAGCGAAACGCGACGCCCTCTAACATGAAACGTTGCTCCATCAACCGTCCCCATGGTCGGCATTGGCGTCGCGTTTCGTGCCTCAACGCGACCTAACATCTTATCCTCTACCATAATCCCAAGAGAAAGAGCGGCCTCGGGGGGCGGTTTCAATGCTGCGCGTAAGATGGTACTATGCCGGCCATCTGAGGGGACAACGGAGAATCTCAATGAAATTTCTGATGGTTTTGGTGTGCCTGGTAATCTGCGCCGATGCCTGCGCTGCGGAGAGCGGTTACCGCATTCTCAAGAGGCTCGCGGTTGGTGGCGCGGGGGGCTGGGATTATTTGACCGTAGACGGTCCCGCCAGAAGACTGTATGTCTCCCGCGGAACCCACGTCATGGTTATCGATCTTGCCGCCGATAAAGTTGTCGGTGACATACCTAACACCCCCGGCGTACACGGCATCGCTGTGGCTTCCGATCTGAACCGCGGCTTTACGAGCAACGGACGGGGCAACTCGTCGACCATCTTCGACCTGAAATCTCTGAAGGTCCTGGGCCAGGTGAAGACCGGATCCAACCCCGATGCCATTACCTATGACCCGGCCTCGAAAAGAGTGGTTACCTTCAACGGGAAGAGCCACGATGCCACGGTTTTCGAGGCTGTCTCCGGCAAAGTGGTGAGAACCATTCCTCTTGGCGGGAAGCCGGAGTTCTCGGCTGCGGACGGCAAAGGCAAGGTTTTTGTCAATATCGAGGATAGCAACGAGGTAGCTGAGCTCGATCTCGTCGAGGCCAGAGAAATCAGGCGGTTTTCTCTCCAGCCTTGCGTTGAACCATCGGGGATGGGGCTCGATGTTCAGCACGGAAGGGTGTTCTCGGGGTGCCACAATAAAATCATGACGGTTCTGGACGTCAACTCCGGTAAAGTCATCGGCGCCGTTCCCATCGGCGCAAAGGTGGACGGAAACGGATACGACGCAGAAACCGGTCTGGCCTTCAGTTCCAACGGAGATGGAACCCTGACCATAGCCCATGAAGTCTCTCCCGGTAGATTCGGTGTCCTGCAAACAGTCCCGACCCAACGGGGCGCCCGGACCATGGCCATCGACCCGACAACCCACAACGTCTACCTGCCGGCAGCGCAGTTCTCGGAAGCGAAGGCGACAGGGGCAACAGGGGCAACGCAGCGACCAGAGATGATTAAGGACACCTTCGAGATTTTGGTCGTCGGGAAGTAAGGGGCACCTTCGCGAGGCGATTAGGTGACGCCTGGGCCTATGCAGGCGAGCTGCACTGTTTTCGGGATCGGCTTCGAACCTGACGCTTACCCCATCCTCACCCTAACCCTCCCCTTGAGGGGGAGGGGACAGTTGGGGAAGATGGGGCAAATGCTGTGATTGTATGGGCGATCTGGTGCTGATCGGGATGCGACCCGGTCGGTGAGGGATTCGTTACGACGATGGCTGGGCGGCGAGGAGGTCGTCCAGGTGCTTGAGTACGGCGTCGATGGTGGACCGGGCGGTCACCATGTCGTCTTTCATCGATTGGAGCTGAGTCGGCTTCAGTTTTCCCAGCGCTACCCCGTCGACTTTCTTCGAAAAGGCGGACACGAACGACACGTCTACTTCCTTCTCCTCTGCCTGCTTAGCCGGCTGCACTTCCTTCTCGATCACTTCCCCGGTAATCAATCCCTTGTCCTTATACTTCTTGTACAGCGCCACCATCTTCGCTCGGCTCTCCGCCTGGGCGATCTTTGACAGGACCTCAATCGGCGCGCCAGGATTGTTCCGAAGGTCGTCCTTTACGCTGTCCGGCAGCTTGTTGAGCGACAGTAGGGCGTTCGTTTGCTTTGTCCCCAAATTGATCCTGTTCAGCAGGTCGGCAGGCTGGTAGCCATGCTTAACCCTGAGTGCTTCGAGCGCTTCGGCTTTTTCGATAGCGGTGCAGGGCTCACGCACCAGGTTTTCCACCAGCATGACCTCTTCGGGTTCGCCATCGGTCAAGATGGCCGGTATTGTCGATAGCATGGCTAAGGGCGCCGCCAGGCAGCGCCGATACCCGGCCGCGACGCAGAATGTTCCCGGTTGATCGGGGTCGGGGTAGACCACGATGGGCTCCATTACCCCATGAACGGCAATGGATTGGGCAAGGTTCGCCAAGGCCTCCTCGTCGAAGTGTGTCCGCATCTGTTTGGTGTTCGGATGGATGAGGGCGAGGGGGAGGTTGTAGAGCTTCCCCTTTTCGTATTGTTCAACCGTGGTCGTTGCCATACATGCCACCTCCTGTTTGGGTGATTGGTAACTTTTAACATTTCTATGGCTGCTGTCAAATCCGAAGTAGGAAAAGTGCATTTTGGGTAGGACCTTCCAGAAAATGGACTAACGATCCGGAATCGTGGAGGAATTTCTCAAAAACCCTCACCCCCCCCTGGCTGGCAGTCGGAGCGGGAGTAAACGGGGTGGTTGCGGCTAATGTGTCGGAATTGCAACGTAATTTGCCATCGCCAAGAGCTCGCCATGGTCCGTGCCGGTAGTGGACATGCCCCTCCGGGACCGTGAATTGGGTACACCTTACGGTTGCCGGCGAGGGGGAGGCTGGTAGACTTCCGGCATGCCTACCCTCGCTCGCATAGACCACGTCGAACTTCTCCAGCATGTCATCGTCAAAGCCGTCCCGGGCCAACGGCTCTTCGAGGACGATACCGACCGTGACCTCTTCCTCAGGATGCTGGAACCTCTCCTCGCCCGGACGGGGACCAAGTGCCTCGCCTGGGTCCTGCTGCCCGACCACTTTCACCTGCTGCTTCGCCCCACCACGCAACGGCTCACCACCTTGATGCTTCCGCTCCTGGTCGGCTATGCTCGCGGCTTCAACAAGCGGCACGGCCGGCGCGGACGCCTGTTCCGCGGGCGCTACAAGTCGGTGGCCTGCGAGGACCACTCCGTCCTCAAAGAGTTGGTCCGCTACCTCCACCTCCACCCGTTGCGCTCGGGTGATGTGGCGAAGTACAAGGATCTGGAGCGTCACCCCTGGTGCGGCCACGGTGCGATCATCGGCTCCTCGAGGCTGGCATGGCAAAGCGTGGGAGAGGTGCTGGAGCGTTTCGGCAGGAAAAGGGAGCGCTGCCTGCTGTCTTACCGCCGCTTCGTCAAGGCTGGTGTGGGGCAGGGCGAGCGAAGGGAGTTGGCCGGGGGAGGAAAGCGGCGGGTGCGACGGCTAGGCGTGGAGGCGCACCCGACCCGGTGCGACGGGCGCATGCTGGGGACCAGCGCGTTCGTGCGGGGAATAGAGGAAGCGCAGGAATGGAGCCGGGCGCCGGTGCGGGGGAGGGCGGAGAGCATCTTCGGACCCCGTCCCACGGTGGTTCCGGTATCGGACCTGGTCGAGAAAGTAGCCGCGGCGGTCGGGCTAAGCCCGGAGCAGGTGCGAGCCCGGAGCCGCGCTCCGGATGTCCGGAGGGCGCGCCGCGTCGTCTGTTACCTGGCGTACATACGGAATTGCCATCCCGGCAGGGCGGTAGCCGCCGAATTGGGCATGGCGCACGCAACCATCTGTGCGGGCGCCAGTGCGGGGGAGACGCTCCTCCGTTACGATTTCCGGCTGCACCATCTCGTGCGATGAAAGTTTACCCCATCCTCACCCCGACCCTCCCCTTGCAAAGGGGGGACAGGGGGGATTTTTGAGCTGCGGACGTTAGCAACTGGAAATCCCCCTAAATCCGCCTTTTTCAAAGGGGGACTTTGAGCTTCCCCGGAATTTCCCGATGAACCTCTTCTTGAAGGGGAGGGGGAGTAAGGGGAGGGGAGAGGTTATTTCCTCTCTTTCAAGTAGTCGTACAGGACCCCGCCGTAATCAACACCGCCATCGACTACCAGGTACTCGGCTTTTATGATTTTCGCGATGGGTATCTCTCCCAACGGGTCGACGGGAGTGCTGCCGAGTTCGAGGCTGGCTTCTCCGTTGTAGAGTTCCTTGATCTTGGTTTCCTGCTTGTAGGAAACGATCTGCATGACGTCGGGTGGGCCGTCTTTCGTGGCTGAGGGGATGTACTTCAGGTTGTACCTCGCACGGGCAGGCCTGGCCGGAATGTTCTCCACTTTTGCCGTCTTCTTGAAGGTGGCCTTCACGATGGGTACTCCCAGCCTGTTCACGTTGAAGGTTATCTTCCCCTCCTTTTCGGTCATGACAATGTCCGCGTCCTTTTTCGGAAATCCCCAGATCTCCCTTCCGCTGATCGCCGGAGCAACCTTGTTCAGGTAAAGAAAGAGCGAGTATCCGCCACCTTCTTTGAACAACGAGACAGGTGCCACCAGGCCGGTCTCTTCGTAGGATTCTCCAGGAAAGTGGAAACTTCCCCTGTCATAGGCGGGAGCCTCAAAGTGCCCGAAGTAGAGGGTGATGATGCCTTCCTTATTCGGCACCATCGGCTTCGGAACGAGCTTTTGCAGTACATCCGGTGAGGTCTTGAAGGTGATGATGACCACCTTTGAATCGTGATAACTGCGGGGCGGGGCACCGTACGCCGGGCCAATCCGAGGCATGCCCAAAACAGCGGGATTGTCGGAGACAGCGAGTGCAGGGGAGATGAGAGAAAAGAAGAACGCGGTTATGAAACCAAGAACATTGACACGCATACAACCCTCCTTTGAATGAAGCAATATGACCCAATTCTCCGATGAAACTGCACTCTATGCTAATTTATAACGTCAATCAATAAAATTTTCTAACAGCGTTACAAAAAGTAGCTACCGGCACAAAACAAACGAGGAGAGGACGAGATGTTTTCTTTGATCTGCGAGGGAAATTGAGGGGTGCGTGGAAAGGTTTGGCGTGGCGTTTCGTGCCTCAACGCGACCTACCTTCTTTCTTGGATAAGGCGGACACGAACGAGTAAAATTTCTTGACATATCCGCTCATCCGGATATATTCGGCGGCATGAAAGTTACCGTACAGTACTTTAGAGCTCTTGCCGATGAAACCAGACTCAGAATAATGGCGCTCCTCCTTGCTTCGGGGGAACTCTGTGTCTGCGACCTCACTGCGACTTTGCAACTCCCGCAATCTACCGTGTCGCGGCATCTCTCCTACCTCAAGAATGCGGGATGGGTTAACGACCGCAGGGAAGGGGTGTGGATCAACTACACGGTTGCCGCAGACAACTCCCTGAAAATGCAACTTGCTTCCGTACTCAAAGAGCGCCTTCCCGAGTTAGCAATCGTGGCGGAAGATATCAAACGGCTTGCCTCGTTTTCCGAGGATGCCGGCTGCGCCTAATTTTTTTTGTCCGGCAGATATCCGTCCATTCGGATGAAAAGAAACGTCCGGAGAGTTGCTGCTTTTTGATCTGAAAGGGGCATTGGATGCTGAAAAGCTTTGCCGATTATCTGGTATTCGTGGCCATGGGGCTGGATCCCAAAAGCCATCTTGGAGCGGCTCTCGATTTCTTCGTCTACGACACGGTCAAAATTTTCCTGCTGCTGACGACTATCGTTTTCGTGGTGGCGGTAATTCGCTCCTATTTTTCCCCGGAGCGGACCCGGCGCATCCTCTCTCACAACCGCGAGTACGTCGGCAATGTGCTGGCCGCTCTCCTGGGCATCGTTACCCCATTTTGTTCCTGCTCCGCAGTCCCGCTCTTCATCGGGTTCGTCGAGTCCGGTATCCCTCTCGGCGTTACCTTCTCTTTCCTCATCTCATCCCCCATGGTGAACGAAGTGGCTCTAATCATGCTATGGGGGCTTTTCGGGTGGAAAGTCGCGTCTATATATATTGGGACCGGTGTGCTGGTGGCAATCTTCGCCGGCATAGTTATCGGGCGGCTAAAGATGGAGAGGTATGTCCAGGATTTCGTTTGGGAGGTCAAAGTCGGGGCGGCGGAGGTACCGGAGCAAACTCTTAAGGAAAAGCTTTCTTACGCACGCGACTATACCGTGGAGCTCCTGAAGAAGATCTGGCCCTACGTCATCGTCGGCATCGGGCTTGGGGCCTTCATCCACGGCTATGCTCCTGAGGATTTTCTCGTGCGGTACGCGGGGAGGGATAATCCTTTTGCCGTGCCGCTGGCGGTACTCATCGGCGTCCCGCTTTACAGTAACGCTGCCGGAATCATCCCCATCGTGCATGCCCTCATGGAAAAGGGGCTTCCTATCGGGACGGTGCTGGCCTTCATGATGGCGGTGACTGCCTTGTCGTTTCCGGAGGCGGTCATTCTGAAGAACGTTCTCAAGGCAAGGCTGCTGGCTACCTTTTTCGGGATCGTCGCAGTAGCAATTATCGTTGTCGGGTATCTGTTCAATGCCATTCTATGAAAGGAGAGAGATCATGAAAATCGAAGTGCTGGGAACAGGATGTGCGAAGTGCAAGACCTTGTACGAGAACACGAAGAAGGCGTTGGAGGAGAGCGGCAAGAGCGCCGAGGTGGTGAAGGTCGAGGATATCGCTTCCATCATGAAGTATGGCGTCATGAGCACACCGGCGCTGGTCATCGACGGCCAGGTGAAGTTTTCCGGTAAGGTGGCTTCCGTTGCCGAAATCCTGGGGATGCTGTCATGAGGTGGCTTCTTGCCGCGGCACTTTTGCTTGTTGCCGCTACCGCCCGTGCCGAGCTTCCTTCCGCTTCCGACGCTGTTATCCGCCAGGCTCTCCGCTCGGGGAGGCCCACCGTGATCGACCTGGGGTCGCGGACCTGTATCCCCTGCAAGAAGATGGCTCCCATCCTTGAGAACCTATCGAATGAATACCGCGGGCGGGCATCGGTCCTCTTCATCGACGTGCATGCGGACGATGCAGCTGCGCAACGGTTTCGTGTCCAGATGATTCCCACGCAGATTTTTTTCGATGCCAAGGGGCGTGAGGTGAAAAGGCACATCGGGGCGATGGAAAAAGCCGACATTATCAATTACCTGAAGGCAGCGGGACTGCGGTGACCTTCCTCGATAATGCTGAGCATCTCATTGCCGCTTACCCGATAATTGCCTTCGGAGTAGTTTTCCTGGCCGGGGTGTTATCGTCCGCTTCTCCCTGCGTCTTGGCAACTATTCCTCTCGTGGTCGGTTTTGTCGGCGGCTATGCCGATGGCGACCGTCGCCGGGCGTTCAGGTTGTCGCTAGCCTTCGTAATGGGACTGTCGGTGACGTTCACCGCATTCGGTGCGGCTGCCGGTTTGTTCGGGACCATGTTCGGAACGTTGGGGGGGCGGTGGTATCTTGTCGCCGGGATAGTTGCGCTGGCGATGGGCGGTCAACTCATGGGGCTTTACGAGTTACGATTTCCTGTGAAATTTAATTACCGGCCGAGGCGGGGAGGGGCGATCGGTTCCTTCCTGCTCGGCCTTTTCTTTGGTGTCGTTTCGTCTCCCTGTGCAACTCCGGTGCTGGTAATTCTTTTGACGGTGGTTGCGACGAAAGGGAAGGTGCTCTACGGAATGGCGTTGCTGTTCACGTACGCCGTTGGTCACTGCCTCCTTATGTTGTTGGCTGGCACTTTTACCGGGTTTGTCGAATCCCTGGTTAAGGCCAAGGGGATCGTGAATTTCTCGACCTGGACGAAACGGGTCGGTGGCGGCGTTGTCGCAATTGCCGGGATATATCTGCTTCTGCAATCGTTTTAATGCGGCTCTTCTTTTCTCTCATGTTGTAGCCGGGGGGGGAAGGGGAGGGCGGGCTCGGTTTTCGGGGGGGGATAGTCAAAGCATTTACGCGGCCGTCTAAACTTTTTATAGCTTTGAAGGGATTTTGAAATATCCGAAAGGGATCTCAACAGATTGGCGAGGTACTTTTACAAACTCGAGCGGTAGTTGCGCAAATTAGAGTGGTACTTTCACAAATTAGAACGCCGCCATAACAGCAGATGATGGCAAACTTTAAAATGCTGCCGGAACTTTCGTTGATCCCGCCGGAAAAATCTTTTTACCTGCCCAGCCCTGATAAAGTTGCTCTCTAATTTTCACAAATTAAATCACCACTTCATAACATTAAGAGAGAATCCGAAGTAATTTTGGTGAAAACCCTTTCAAGGACTGACGCCACCGTAAAAAGTTCCTTGCCCACCTATTGTATTTTGCCCACAACTTTAACAGCTGCTTCCAGCAGTTGTAAAACTGCTGCACCAACTTTGGAAAATTAATAACCAACTTTTGCAACCGCTGCGCACTTTATAGAAATCCTGGCAGAGCTTTCGGGAGGGGCCGCGTATTAGCCGCCTCTCCCGGCGTTTTAACGACGCATCTCCCGCACGACGACCCACGCCTCCCCGTAACGCCATCATCCCGCCTTCTCCTTCGACAAAAACAATATACAGGAATTCACTTAGTTACAAGATTCATGAGTAATTATTTGAGATACCGTTACCCGCGGCCCGAATATTGCTAAATCATTAGCTATTTTGGCCGCGCACCTTGGATGGCCGTGGCCCATTCCTAAAGAAGGAGGTGGAAAGGGAGGTAGTGAGGACGTGTCGGATCTTTCATTACATTTTATTGGAGGCAAAAGAATGAAGTCGTTGATGCAAAGTATTTCGATCCTACTGAAACGCCAGCTCGCGGTCGTTGTGGCCATGGCAATTGCCGGTACGGCCATGAGCGCCATGGCAGCGGGTCCATCGGTGAGTTGGACAACGAAGGCGGACTTCGAGAGTAACGCCAGTACTCTCGGTACGCCGACCAACAGGAACAACATCGACACTACCAGCATTCCGGACAGTATCAAGGTAGGGATCCCCAGGGATTTCGTCACCACGGCTACCATCACCTGCGTCACTTCCTCGAAGATCTACACCTCGGGGGTCACCCGCACCTCCCTCTCCGTGATCGATGCCGCTACCGGCCAGGTGACCGGGTCTATCCCGCTCCCCAATCCTGCGGCAGGGATCGTGTACGACTCCGCCGACAACAAGCTGTACGTTGGACAGCAAAACAGTAACACGGTCCTGGTGGTGGACGCGGACTCCGGCGCGATCATCAAGACTCTTACCATCGGTGCTGCCACCAACGGCGTTTATGCTGCCACCTATAACTCCGCCAACAACAAGGTGTACCTTGCCAACACCGGCGACCAGACCGTTTCGATACTCGACGCCCCCTCGGATACCGTTTTGCAGACGGTAACCGTGACGGCCGGAGCGACCACCGCCACGATCAAAGCCGACAATAAGGTCTACCTGACCGGTAAATCCAACAATTACGTCACCGTCATCGACGGTACCACCAACCTGGTGCTGCAGGACATCCAGGTCGAGCCGGTGCTCGGCATCCTCGGCGGGTCCGCTCCCGGCAATGCCGGTTTGCGTCTCTACGCGCCCAACCTCGGCCTCACCGGCGCCTCTACGATCCTTCTGAACTGGAACGCGGACCCCTTGCTCACCGGTCAGAACATCCAGCTCCAGATGCGCGCCGCTCCCGACGTGGCATCTCTCGACACGGCTCTCTATCTCGGCCCCGACGGCACCGCGGACACCTGGTATGAGGCCTCCACCGCTGGCGCGTCGGCCGTGACCGAGGCCGACGGTACCGTCACCACGACCGTCCCGGTGTCCGCTCCCTTCGCCAATGCGGCTGAATTACAGGTAAAGCTCACCTGGGACGGCATCACCTCTCCAGTGCTGCATGACGTGGGTCTCACCTACGCCTTCACCATAACCGCATCGGCAGGGCCGGGCGGCGTTATCACCCCGTCGGGTGCGGTTCTGGTGGCGGCAGGTGCGAGCCAATGCTTCACCATCACCCCCAACCCCGGGTATCATGTCCTCGATGTCAAAGTCGATGGCGTCTCCCAAGGGGCGAACACCAGCTACTGCTTCAACAACGTCAGGGCCGACCACACCGTCGAGGCCAGCTTCGAGCGTAACCGGTATACGATCACCGCCTCCGCGGGGCTCAACGGAACCATCTCTCCCTCCGGGGCCGTCACCGTCCTTTACGATGACAGCGCGACCTTTACCTTCACGCCTGCTACCGGCTACCACGTCGATCACGTCTACGTTGACAACGCCGACAAAGGTGCCTTGCCGAGCTATACCTTCGATCACGTCAACGCGGACCATACCATTCATGTAACCTTCGCCATCAACACCTACACCATCACCGCCACCGCCGGTCCCGGCGGCAGCATTTCCCCGCCGTCGGCAACCGTCAATTACCACGACAGCCAGACCTTCGCCATCACCCCGTCCACGGGCTACGTGGTGGTCAACGTCTATGTCGACAACCAGACCGTAGGGGCGGTAACCAGCTACACGTTCCAAAGCGTGGAAGCGGATCATACCATCTCTGCCGTCTTTGGGCCTGCGCTTCCCGACCTCGTGGTGACCTCTCTGACTGCGCCGGCGACGGCGATTCCGGGGACGACCATTACCGTCCCGGCCACCATCAAAAATATCGGGTACAGTTCGACCGGCACCTTCTACGTCGGTTTCTATCTCTGCCCGACCAACAACATAAACACCACCTGCATGAACCTTGCGACCAAGATGTTCACCTCGCTTGCCCCTGGCGGCCAGACGACCATCAATTTGAACGCTCCCCTGGGAACCGTGACGAGCGGAAACTACTACATCGGCGCGATAGCAGACCCGTCAAAACAGGTAGTCGAAGCCGACGAGACCAACAACACCCTGGCGGCGGCGACACCGACCACCGTTCTTAAAGGACCCGACCTCGTCATGACGCAGGTGACTGCACCGGCGTCCACCTCCGTGGGACAGCAGATTTCGGTACCCGTGACGGTGAAAAACCAGGGGATCGGTCCCGCAATGAATAGCTACTACGTCGGTCTCTATCTCTGCCCGACCAGCAACATCACCACCAGCTGCACGAGCCTGCGGCAGAGCCTGGTCAGCTACCTTGCTGTCGGCGCTCAGCAGTCGTTCAACGTAACCGCTACGGTGCCGCCGGTGGCCAACGGGACGTACTATATCGGCGCCTATGCCGATAGTTCCGACCGTAACGAAGAGATGGACGAAACCAACAACGCACTAGCAGGTAGTCCGACCACGATACAGTAAATGGCATAAGTGGGTGCCTGGCAGGCCCTTGCCCCCTCTCTTCAAGGGAGGGGGCAAGGAGTCTTTCCCCGAACGATCCAATCCGCACGCAAACAGACAGCTCCCCTCGCTTAACCTCTCTCCTCCGCGCGCTATCGTCTCCCCTGTAAATTTTTTCACTGTGAATTTTTTTACAACCCGGCAAAGTGACGCTAAAACGGCAGCTTTTACAAGCTGAGGTATTGGAATTGTAAAAAAACGAACAGTAAAATAAATTTAATACTGTGCGAGGTTGGTATGAAGGACTGTAACTGTGCAGAATATTGCGATACTGCCAGATGCGACCTGTTGGCTCAGTTTTTGATTAAGTCACAAGATTTGTGGTGTTTGCCCGTCCGATTCAGATCCTTTTATTGACTATGACATCGCGGGGAGGCTGGGAATGAGGGGATACCGGGCCGACCCAAATGGGCACGCGATCCCCTGACCAGAGTTTTTGAGCTGGCCTTGCTGCCCCGCATCAGTCGACGGTGAGGACCTGAGAGATACGTGCTACACACGCAGTGATATCTAAGAGATCCCCGTGGATTGCTGGGGCGGAGGGCGGCTGTTTCGTTGAGGCCATTAATTGGTACTGGTGTCGCCGCTATCTCTTCCGGCATTTCACCGGCTTTTGACACACCCGGGAGATCCGGAGCTTTTCGGACCGACGGCTGACCGAGATCTTCTGGCCTGCGTGATGTCACTCGTGGGGACGGAGCGGGGGAGAAGGGGCGGCTTATCGGGTGGGCACGGATTGTGTAGCGAAGCGGTTACCTTACTGTGTTTCCGCCAAATGACCGCATTTCTCGCGCTTGGAAATGTTTTGAAATAGCCGGTGGGAGGCCTCCGGGTTAAATTGACTCAAAAAGCTGAATTCATTCCTGGTTTAATATATTTTGGTTGACTTTTGGTTGTTTATTCCTTAGTAATATCGCAGAATCTGATGGGACTTATTTGCTGAGCAGCTAGCTAAATGGCTGTCGTGACATTTGAAGGGACGAGTCGTGAGCAATATTCGACAGCCAAATGGCGAGGCGGGATTTACTCTCCTTGAACTGCTGATAGCGGTGCTGCTGCTTACCATCGGTTTTCTCGGCACCTTTACCTCCATCTGGGCTTCCCAGAAGGCTGGGAGCTCCTCCCGTAACATCACCCAGGCCGCCACGTTGGGCCAGGATCTGATGGAACAGCTGCTGTTCCGCAACTACACCGGGCTTAGAAACGGGACTTACTCCTACGCCACCACACCTCCCTATCCATCCTCCTTCTCCCGCAGTTATACCGTCCAGCAGGACGTTCCCGCTACCAACATGAAAACCGTGACGGTCACGGTCTCTTGGAAGGAGTTCAACTTGACCAAGACCCGAACCTTGACCAGCGTGCGTCGTGCCGATTTTTAGGGGGAAGCAGGTGGATAAGAGGTCGTTACTCGGTAGCGCGCAAGGTTACACCCTGGTGGAGATGGTCATCGTCATGTTCATCTTTGCAGTGGTGAGCGCCGGTATCTACACCACCTTCGACACCGGCAACAAAAGTATCGTTAAGCAGCAAGATGTCATCGGTATCCAGCAGCAGGCGCGCGGCGCCCTGAACGGCATGGAACGCGACCTGCGCACCATCGGCTACGGCCTGGCGGACCTGGGCAACCTTACCATGAACGTCTACCCTCCTAGCGCTTCCGCTCCCGGAACCTGGAGCGTGGTGGAAAGTTACGACAACCTGAACTCCGCCGGTGTCGCTCCCTCCACCGACTGCATACGGCTACGGTATTTCCGCGCCTCGGCGGACGTGGCGGACGACGTCTATATCACCCAGGACCACCCCAGCTCCGCCGCCGATACCTTCGTCAACAGTAACGACGGCTTCCATCAGGGGGACTTGTTCGTCATCTACGACCCGCGGGACCTCTCCCGGCCGGGGACCGTGCTGCAGGTTTCCAACGACCCCACCCAGGGCGCCTCGCCCAAGGACAAGCTGATCCACAACCCGGGCGCCAACGGCCCCTACAACCCTCCCAACGCGAGCAACCTCTTCCCGTCCGGCGGCTATACGGTCGGTTCCCGGATCCTCAACCTGGGACAAAGCCGCACGGTCACCTACTACGTCGACAATAAATTAAACCTGGTGAAGGAAACCCGCGACAACCCGGACGTCACCCAGCCACCCACCTCGGTACGCCCCATTGCCTCCGGCGTGGAGGATTTCCAGATCAAGTACGGCTTCAAGGACGGCCAGTGGCTGGACGCGGTGGTGCTCGGCGACGCCAATCACGACGTCAACAACCTGCGTGCCATGCGCGTGAGTATGGTGGTGCGCTCCATGAACCGTTCCGCCAACGGCACCGGCATCACCCCACCGGTGACCCTTTCCGGACAGTTCGGCAACGGCATCCCCCGCGGCGGGGACAAGTTCCGGCGGGTAGTGATTACGACGGTGATCAGCCTGCGCAACCTGGCAACCAGAGGATAGCCCGATGCCCTTAAAGAACGAACACGGTTCCGCCCTGGTCATCTCCATGATGTTCCTGCTGGTGCTTACCCTGCTGGTCACCGTGGTGCAAAGAGACGCCCTCCTGGAGTTCATCTCCAGCCGGGGGTACGAGCAGTCGCAGCACGCCTTTTACCAGGCCGAAAGCGGCCTGCGCGATGCGCACAGCTGGCTGGCGGGGCAGGGGCTCGCCCCGGAAAACAGCATCAATCCGCCGGCGTGGTTCTACAACATGTCCACCGCCATGCCGTCCGCCGACTCGGGGTGGTCCACCTACGTCGTGAACGGCAACTTCCGCTACCGCTATTACATGGAGCATCTGAAGGACGCGACCGCCAACGTGAGCGGCGGCGAGAGTGCGAAGATCGGCACCACCACGGCCGTGGGGGGAAAGGTGCACTACTACCGGATCACCGCGGAGGGTTCCGACAGCGTGAACATGGCGCGCAAGGTCGTGCAGATCGTCACCACCGCGCGCTACTAGGAGAGGGCGATGGACGTACAGAACGTTTACCTTAAGAGGCTTTCCCTGGTGATGGTGTCGCTGATCCTGGCCGTGGTGATTTCCACCGCGGTCATGGCCGCCATCTCGCAGACGCCGCTTTTTCTGATGACCGGGGACAAGCCCAATATCTTCTTCGTCCTCGACAACTCGGGAAGCATGTGGAACATCTCCTGGCATCCCGGCTACCCGGCGAGCGCCAGCGCCACCACGTACCCCACCTGGTTCAACAAGTTCTTCAACGGTGCCGGCGACAATTTCGTGCTCCGGCAGGACTCCACCATCAACCGGCGGGTGCTCTACTTCAAATCCAACGCCTGGACCGGGGGCACCGGCAGCAACAACGCCGCCGATTTCAGCAACTTCGCCTCCAGCACCCCGCTTCCCCCGGTGGGGCAGACCTACGTGCTTAACGCCTCCCAGAACACCGGCAACTACGACCGGGTGATGATCGCCGACGCCAACAACAACTTCTGGATCACCTCCTACAACTTCTCCACCGGCGACGCCACGCTGGGGACGAGCAACACCCAGCCGATCTACTGGAACAGCTCCAGCAAGAGCTATCGGATCATCAACTCCGCCAACGGCACCGCGGGGACCACGAAACCGGTCGGCGTCGCCCTGCCGCGCTCCGCCGACGCGGGCCCGAGTAACGATTACAACACCTGGTTCACCGGCTCTTACCTCAACTGGCTCTACTTCGTGGCCGACGCGACCACCCGCAGCCAGGTCGCGGAGACCAGCACCTACGCCCAGTACCACACCACCCGCATCCACGCAGCCAAGGACGCCATCACCACCGCCATCAACTCGACTATCAACGCCGACGGCTCCTCCAAGTACCGCTGGGCCGGTTTCACCTACACGGCCGCCACCAACGCGGCGCCACCGCGCCTGGGACCCAGCACCTGGGTCGATCCCGACTCGGCCGTCAACATCACCTCGCTGAAAACCGCCATCGCGGGTGTGTGGCCCACCATGGGAACCCCGCTGGGGGGGACCCTGCAGATGCTTTGGCAGTACGTCTGGCAGAGCGCCACCAACTCGCCGGTCACCAGCCGCTGCCAGTCGCAGTACCTGATCGTGGTCACCGACGGCTATCCGCACCAGGTCGACGACGCGGGCACCATGGCATCCCCGGATCCGTCCGGCGGCTTCTCGGTGAAAAACAGCGACTACTGGTACAACCCCGCTTTCCCCGGCGACAACAACTGGCGCTCGAAGGCGCATATCGTGACCCAGAGGATGCACCTCGGATTTTCCAAGACATTCTCCGGCACCGCCTACACCATCCCGATCGATACCTTCGTCATCGGCCTCTCGTTCCCGGCCAACCCCTCGACGAACCTCATCACCGATCCGACCTCGATGCTTTACCTGATGGCGAACAACGGCGGCGGCGACGCCTACGGGGTCTCCGATTCGGTCGGCCTCATCAACGCCTTGAGCGCCACCATCAACACCATCGCCTCGCGCATCTCCTCGGTGAGCTCGGTGGCGGTAAACACCGCCTACGTTACCTCGAGCACCAAGCTCTACCGGGCGAAGTTCAACTCCGGCGACTGGATAGGGTACCTGGAGGCGTACGGGATCAACCCCTCCACCGGCGCGGTCATCGGCTATCCGAACACGCCTCTGTGGGAGGCCTCATCCTCGACCCCCAACGCGGCCTCGGGCTCGGGCGGTCTCAACGGACGTGATCCTTCCACCCGGGCGATCTACACGGCGGGCAACGACGGCTTCGGAAAGATCCGCAGCCGCTACGACTTCAGCGGCACCAACGTGACCACCCTGGCCGGTAGCGCCTTCATGAACTTCTCCACCGCCGCGACGTATACCTCCACGTCGCCGGCCTGGGAGCTGATCGACTACGTGCGCGGCACGGAGATCGCCGGCTACCGTCCCCGGGTTTCCAAGCTGGGAGACACCATCTACTCGCAGCCGGTGGTAATCGGCCCCCCCACCGGCTTTTACAACGACCACCACTACGCCGACTTCAAGGCGAGCAACCGCTCCCGTAAGACGCTTCTCTACATCGGGGCCAACGACGGCATGATGCACGCCTTCGACGCCGATACCGGCAACGAGGAGTGGGCCTTCATCCCCAACATGCTTCTTTCGAAGCTCAAGTACCTGCGCCTGACCCCCTACAACCACACGAACTACGTGGACGGCACCGTGACCGTGCTCGACGCCTACATCGACCCAACCGGCGGCGACAACGCGACCGCCCGCTCCTGGCGCTCGGTGATGGTCTGCGGTCTGCGCGAGGGTGGGAAGGGGTGGTTCGCCCTGGACGTGACGGACCCGGCCAATCCGCAGCCGCTGTGGGAGGTGAACACCGGTAGCCAGGAGAAGGTGGGGAATACCACGGTCGGCATGGGGTACAGCTTCGGCACGCCGCTCATTCTGAAGCTCCGGACCGGCACCGGACCGGAGGATTTCCGCTGGGTGGCAGCGCTCCCTAACGGCTACGAGAGCGGCACCGCCAGTAAGTCGGCTTCGCTCATGCTGGTCGATCTCGGGACCGGGGCCGTGTTGAAGGAGATCGTGGTAGATACCACCAGCAACTCCGCCTCCTACGCCAACGGCCTCGCCTCCCCATCGGCGATCGACGTGAACGGAGACGGCTTTGCCGATTACATCTATGCCGGCGATCTCAAGGGTAACCTCTGGAAATTCGACGTCTCCGGGGTGGGCCCTTCGGCTTGGGACGTGAGCTACCGTGCGACCGGCGCCGGGCATCCTGCGGTTCCGCTTTTCAAGGCCCAGGTCGGCTCGCCGGCGGCACCGCAGCCGATCACCGTCGCCCCCGAGATCGTCCTCAGGGGGGACTACCAGATCGTCTATATCGGCACCGGCAAGTACTTCGAGACCGGCGATGCCACCGCCACCCAGACGCAGAGCCTCTACGGCATCTACGATAAGAACACCGTGTCCAACAATCCACCCGCGGCCGGTCTCCTCACCCGGAGCAATCTCCAGGTGCAGACACTCACCGCGGTCACCTCGTCCCTGGGGGACCAGTTCCGAACGTCCTCGGACAATCCGCTGACCACCACCGCGCTCGGCTGGTACGTCGACCTGCCGACCAGCGGCGAGCGGGTGGTGAGCGATCCGGTGGCCAAGTCCGGAAAGATCATCTTTACCTCCTTTATCCCCAACACTGACCAGTGCGCCTACGGCGGCACGAGTTGGCTCATCGAGCTCGATATCGCCACCGGCGGCACGGTTCCGAAGCCGGTTTTCGACGTGAACCACGACAGCGCCATCAACGGCACCGACGTCCTCACCCCAACCGGCGGGGGGGCGGCCAAGGCACCGACCGGCTCCTTCCTCGGCGAGGGGCTGGCGGCGGCCCCGACCATCGTCGGCACGAGCGGCGGGCTGGAATACAAGTACATCACCAGCACCACCGGCGCGATCAACGTCGTGCTGGAAGGAAGCGGCACCAACCAGCTCGGCGTGCGAAGCTGGCGCCAGTTGCGCTAGCTTCCGGCGGCCGAAGTGGGGGCGCTGCCGTTGAAAAGTGCCCAGAAATGCAAGGCTATGATGGGAATGGCCGAGCTGCCGGAAGAAGGAGCGAAAACGGTCCGGCATGGCATGTGACGGGGGATGAGAGAGGGTCACTCGGATGGGTCCCATGGCGGGACCCATTCCTCCGGCTTGTACATGTAGTTGTCCCCATCGAGAAACCACTGGAACAACCTTTGCGCACGCTTCGTTTTTTTCCCGGTAAAGAAAAATTCCCGCCATTTCAGCTCGGTTTCGATGACCTTCGTAATGTCGCGTAACCAGAGCTTCTTCTTCTCCCTGTCAAAGTCGAAACAGTACCATTTCCCTTGCTCCTGGTGGGGGATCACTCTTCCTACCCGGATCTTTTGGGAGTGCTTGTTGTTGGCGAGGTTGTAAAACACCTGTCTTCCATTACCGAGCACTACGAGCGACATTTCGGTAACGAAGGAAATGCCGTGATAGTGCTCGGGCTCGTAGATGCCGAAGCAGGGCGCGCTGGTGTAGACCCTGAGGACGTCCAGCCCGGGGCCCCTTTTTACGAGCATATTCATCTGTACCGTATAGATGTTGCCGTTTTTGGTGTCGATGCGGTAAACCTTCGCCTCCCCGTTTATGCCGTCTTTGACCGAAAGGTTCCGGTTGACGGTTTCCATGACGTCCTCACCGGCAATGACGAAGCTGTCAGGATGACTTGAGCGGCGGTAAACCCTGAACGTAGGCCGCTGTCCCATGGATACCGTTTGCACCGTCCCCTTCGGGTCCAAGCGTTTCCTCACCAATCGTGCCGGTGCGCGTTCCTCGTAGTGCTCGACGATGACGTAGTAATCGGTGTCCCTTTCGCTCGACAAAGATACTCCCCTAACGTCGAAAGCGTCGTCAATCTCGAATGCCTCCCGCATACCGAAATTCGCGGTGAAGCGGGCGCGATCGAGGTCGATTTCCGCCCGCCACATAAGGTCGCCGACGAGATCCTCGTCCACGGTCTCGTGAAAGAGCATCGTCCCGTCCGAGAGGGTTTCGCTTCCCTCGGTCCTGGCGAAGACGGGGGATGTCACCCGGCACGCGCCCTGGCGGGCAAAATCGATCATTACCAGGGAGTTCTGGCCGTCCTTCAAGAAGATCCTATCCTCGCCGATGAGGTAGATTCCCAGCGGCGGCCGCGTCGTCAGATCGATGGGGAGGTCGTCCGAAAATTCCAAGGTCACCGGCTCATGGTCGATGCGATAGGCTTCGGCAAACTCCGCGTCGACGGCGCCGGTGGCGACGGGATCGGCGATTTCGCTCCTGAGGTAGGCGACCCTTTCGCTTAAGCCGAGCCTGAGTGCTTCGCGGAAGTGAAGAAGAAGTTGGGAGCCGTCTCTTTCCGGCAAGAGGCTCGCCAGCCGCTCCTCCATGATTCGCACCAGTTCCTGCCGCTCTTCGGGGGGGAGAACGGTCATCCTCTTTTTGATGGAGCCATAGATGGCTCTCGTCTCGCCTGCCTGGCATTCCGGAGACCCGCTTTTCTCCACCAGCTCCGCGATCTCTTTGCGCGCCTTTTCCTGCTCCGCTTGCCGCAGCCGCCGGTAATCCGCCTTGAATTCCGCGCTGGTGCCGAACCACGGCTTGAGCTCTTCGTAGACCTCGTAGCATCCTTCCGGGTTGCCCGCGGCGAGGGCCGTTTTGGCCCTCACGAAACGAAGCCAGGGCTCCTTGGCGCGCTCCCCGGCAGCTGCCGTGCGCTTGTTGTCCTGGAGCAGGGAAAAAAACGGAGAGAGGGGGATCACCTCGCCGGCCCGCTCCAGAAATTCCGGCTGCTTCATCAGGAAGGAGAGCCGGTCGAAGCACTCCGGCCACGATTGCTGCGCAAGATGCGTTTTGATCGCCGCCAGCTGGGTGTCGAAGATCTCCCTCCTCTGCCGGCCCTTTTCCTCGCCGATCAGTTTCCTGATCTTCTCCTTGTTATCCCGGTCCTCTTCCAGCAGGGTGGTCAGCAGGGCGATTCTCCGCTCGCCGCTTGGCTCGTTGTCCAGCTTGGCCCAAAGCTCGGCCAGCCGGGTTCCGTCATCGATGGCCTCGATGGCGGCGACGACGGAGCGCGCCTGCTGGCTGTGGGGATAGATCTCCAGCGCCTCGCGGGCAAACTGCTTCGCCTGTTCCAGATCTCCTGCGTCGAAAAGGGTCCTGGCCTTTTCCCCCAAAGGCCCGGCCTTGGCGTCGAGCGCGGCTTCGATCTCCTTTTGAAGGGGAGCCCAACCGGAAAGGAACCCTTCCTTTTCGTTGCCGATCCTGACCAGTTCGCGGGCCGTGAAGAGGTTACCGTCCCTGAAAGCGATGTCCGCATAGGCGAAGATCCCTTCCAAGCCGAGTTCGCCGGGATGAAGCTCGTCGAGAATGGCGCGGGCTTCCGGGAAGGAGCCGATGTGATGGTAGGCGACGGCCAGCGTCTCGCGGATGCTCTTGTCCTTGAGGATGGCTTTGGACTGGCTGAGGAGCATGTCGATGCAGCGGTGGTAGGCGCCCATCTCCTGGAGCATGAGGGCGGCTCCCCGGGCGAGTACCGGGACGTCCCCGTTTGTGGTGGCGCGAAGAGCCGCCAGAGTCTCCTCGGCGTCGGCATACTCGAATTCGTCCAAAAGCCTTTGGGCCTCCTTGAGGACCTCGCTCGGGGAATCGGCCGGCTTCGTCTCCCGGCGCCCCTTTCCCTGGGGACGAGGGGGCTCTTCTTTTTCCTTGATGAGGGGGGGCGCCGTTTCCACTCGTTGGACCGCCGCGGTGGACAGGGAACCGATACGGGCGTGGCAGGCATCGATGGAGGGGAGGGCGCGGTGCTTGATGAGGATGATGTTGGGGCTCACCGGATGGGGGACCAGGTTGAAGGCCTCTCCGTAGTTTTCCAAAAGGAGGCTTTGGAGGCGGTGCTTTATGGCATAGCCGCGCTCCTTGTCGGTGTGGACAAGGGCTAAACTGGTCGGATTTACTCTCTTGATGAGGGAGATGATTTCCGTCGAAGAGGGTACGTGGCCGGATTTGAGAAGGTGCTCGGACGCTCGAACGTGGTCCTCCCATTTCATGATCACTCCCCCTTGTCATAGCGGTGCCGGTCAACACTCAAAGGTGAGCTGAATATTATCAAACTCTAATCTAATGTCAAAGGAACTGCCAAAGGTTACCGGGAGTCTGATGATTGGATTGGTAGATGCTGCTGCCGACTGAAGGGACCGCGCCCGATTTTTATGTCGAGGGACGGTCCCGTCTGGCATCGCGTCTATCAGGGGGGGGAGTGGCGGGGTGTTAAGCGGCAAGTATCTCCTTCAGGATTTCAGGATTCTTGATGGCTATGGTGATGAGAGATTTTGCTGCGCCCGACGGGGACCTTCGCCCATGCAATTGGACCTGCTGGTGAACTTCTCACCTTCGGGCATATAAGGGGAGGAGAAAAGCGAACGGCGATAAGGGGGGGATGGGCAAAATTTGTGATTGTTGGGACTGTCTGAACTTATGACCGCCGCGAGCTTCCCGTAAAGAGAGTTCATGGAGGGGGAAGGGTGGTCAGTTCATATAGTCGAACCGGCTCTAGCTCGTGTAATCAATCATAAATTTAGTCAGCGGGGAGATAATCTGCCGGGGCATGGGCGCGATTTAAATCTGTCTCAGGATTCCGATTATGTGTACCAGCCGCACAGCAATCAGAACATGGTGTAAAAATTGATACTCTTACTCTTTCCACATTGATCGACGGTAATTCTCTTTTGCTCACCCAGTGAGACCCGATTTATCTATTGTGTTTCCTCCTCCTAGTCGGTTAGAATCTGTGCCTACGGCAAAAAACGCGGCTTGATCCGGTAACAGCTTCACCCCCTGCTCCTGAGACCTTCGATCAGTGTCAGCAGAGAACTGCGTGTACACCAGGCCCCGGATTTCTGACTTAAGCCGTGTCGCTTTTCCCGGGGCAAGTACGTATGTTCATTCGCAGCGCTTTCAAATCCCCTTCCAAAATCCGGCATCAACTGGCTGGACTTATGTTAGCGGCGGTATTGCCAGTCTGGCTGGTTTCCGGCTGGCTGGTCTTTCACGCCTACTCTGTCAAAAGGGCCCAGATCGGCGCAACCATGCTGGACTCGGCCCGTACCCTTGCCAGCGTGGTCGACCGCGACCTCGCTACCGTTCAGGCTGCGCTTCTTGCGCTTTCCACTTCCCCCGCCTTCGCAACCGGCGACTTGAAGAGCATCCATGACCAGGTCATGGAGCTTTTGAAGTCCTACCCCGGGGCCGACATCATCGTGGCCGACGCTACCGGACAGCAAGTCGTCAATTCCGCCCGCCCGTTCGGCACACCGCTGCCGCGCCGCAATACCGTCGAGACCGTCCGCCGCATTTTCGAGAACGGCCAGCCGATCGTCAGCGACCTCTTCTTTGGCGCCGTCACCAAACGCCCCTTGATCAGCATCGACATCCCGGTCGCCAAAGACGGCAAGGTGCTC
This sequence comes from Geomonas sp. Red32, assembly GCF_023652955.1. Lineage (GTDB taxonomy): Bacteria > Desulfobacterota > Desulfuromonadia > Geobacterales > Geobacteraceae > Geomonas. Next base: position 184,176 of record NZ_JAKLOY010000006.1, read on the forward strand.
TACGACCTGGCGATGACCTTTCCCTCGGAACGGATGGGTGCGCTCCTCAGGAAGCAGGCGCTGCCGAAGGGGGCCTACTCGGCACTTATCGACGGCAAGACGGTGGTGATCGCCCGGACCCGTTTTCCCGAACGCTACGTCGGCAAGCGCGCCAACCCGTTTCACCTGAAGACGCAATTAAAGGAAGGGACCACGGCCTACGCGAACATCGAGGGGAACGAGGTGCTGGCAGCCTATTGCCGGTCCGGCCTTTCTCCTTGGCGCATCGTGGTCGGCGTACCGAAGGCGGCCATCCTGGCCACCGTCTATCGCTGGACCGGCTGGGCGCTGGCCGGAGCCGGATTGATCTCGCTGTTCGGGCTCGCCCTCGCCCTGCAATTTGCCCGCAGGATCACGGGGGAGATCCAGTCGTTGATCGAACCGGCGCTGGCGATCGGCCGCGGCGAGCCGGTGCCTCCCATGAACAGCTGCGCCATCGGCGAATTCGGGCTGGTCGCCAGCGCCCTGGAGCGGGCATCCGAGCTTCTCCAGAGCCGCGGGCGCGAGCTGGACAGCACGGTGGCATCCCTTAAAGAGGAAAGCCTGCAGCGGCAGCGCAGCGAGGAGAGCCTGCGGCTGTTGATCGACGGGGCAAGGGACTATGCCATCGTTCTGCTATCCCCCGACGGCCGGGTCACGAGCTGGAACGAGGGTGCCACGCGGCTTAAAGGATGGGAAGCGGAGGAGATCCTCGTGCGGCATTTCTCCCTGTTCTACCCCGAGGAGAGCGTCGCGGACGGCCACCCGGAGCGCGAGCTCGCCATCGCCGCCGCCGAGGGGCGTTACGAGGAGGAGGCCTGGCGGATCCGTAAGGACGGCTCGGCGTTCATGGCCAACGTGATCATCACCGCCATTCGCGATCAGGACGGAGCGCTGGTCGGCTTCTCCAAGGTCACCCGCGACATCACCGACCGCAGGGATGCCGACGACAAGCTCCGGGCGACCCTCGTCGACCTGAAGCGGTCCAACGAAGAGCTCGAGCAGTTCGCCTACATCGCCTCGCACGACCTGCAGGAACCTCTCCGGATGGTGTCGAGCTACACCCAGCTGCTCGCCCAGCGCTACGGGGACCAGCTGGACGACAAGGCCAAGAAGTTCATCGATTACGCCGTCGACGGCGCGGTCCGGATGCAGCGCCTCATCAACGACCTTTTGGCTTACTCGCGGGTGAGCAGGCGCACCAACGCGATCGAGCCGGTGGACGCCCGGGCCGCTCTCGGCGAGGCCCTTCGTAACCTCGCTTCGGCTATCGAAGAGAGCGGGGCGGTCATCACCAGCGGCCACCTCCCGACCGTGCGCGCGGACGGCACCCAGCTCTGCCAGCTCTTCCAGAACCTGGTCGGCAACGCCGTCAAGTTCAGGGGGGCCGAGGTCCCGCAGATCGGCATCTACGCGGAGGAACTGGAGACCGCCTGGCGCTTCTGCGTCAAGGACAACGGGATCGGCATCGATCCGCAGTACGAGGAAAAGGTCTTCGTCATCTTCCAGCGCCTGCACACCAGGCAGGAATTCCCCGGCACCGGGATCGGGCTCGCCATCTGCCGCCGGATCGTGGAGCGCCACGGCGGGGAGCTCTGGCTGGAATCGGAACCCGGCAAAGGATCGGCCTTCCACTTCACCCTGCCGAAGTAAAAGGAGAACGCATGAACGGCAACAATCTCGTCAAATCCATCACCATCCTGCTCGTGGAAGACAATCCCGGCGACGCGGATCTCGCCCGCGAGGCGCTGGAGGGGAGCAAGCTCAACAACGACCTGCACGTGGTGGACGACGGCGAGAAAGCGATGGCCTTTTTGAGGCGCGGGCAAGGGTTCGAAGACGCGCCCCGTCCCGACCTGATCCTTCTGGACCTGAACCTTCCCCGCAAAGACGGCCGCGAGGTCCTGGCCGAGATCAAGGCCGACCTCAACCTGAAGCGGATACCGGTGGTGATCCTCACCACCTCGCGGGCGGAAGAGGACGTGCTGAGGACCTACAACCTGCACGCCAACTGCTACATCACCAAACCGATCGATCTGCACCAGTTCCTGCACGTAGTGAAATCGATCGAGGATTTCTGGCTGAGCATCGTGGTGCTGCCGCCGGCCGAGGGATAGGTAATGCCGAAGTCACTGCGGATACTGATCGTCGAGGACAATCCGGGGGACGCCGAGCTTCTCAAGCTCCTGCTTCCACCGGACGGCACCATCATGAAGGCCGGCTGCGTGTCCCGCCTCTCGGAGGCCGTCTCGGCGCTTAAGGCTGGACGGGTCGATCTCGTGTTCCTGGATCTGGGACTCCCCGACAGCTTCGGGCTGGACACCTTGCGGGCCCTGTACCGGGAAACGAGGTGCAGCGTGCCGGTCATCGTCTTGACCGGCACCTGCGACGACGAGGTCGGGGTGCAGGCGATCCGGGAGGGCGCCCAGGATTACCTGGTGAAGGGGGAGATCGACACCAAGCTCCTCGCCCGTTCCATCAAGTACGCGGTGGAGCGGAGCCGGACCGAGAAGGCGCTCAAGGAGATGAACGATAGCCTGGAGCAGCGGGTCAACGAGCGGACCGAAGAGCTGAGCCGCGCCAACCGGACGCTCCAGATCGAAATCGCCGAACGCCAGCGGGCCGAGGAGGAGCAGCGGCACAGCAAGGAGCAGTGGGAACGGACCTTCCACAGCGTCCCCGACCTGATCGCGGTGCTCGACAACCACCACCGGGTGCAGCGCGTGAACGAGGCGATGGCCCGGCGCCTCGGCATGACCCCGGACGAGTGCATCGGCCTGCCCTGCTACCAGGTCGTCCACGGAACTACCTTCCCGCACGATCTCTGCCCTCACGCGCAGACGATGCGCGACGGCTGCCTTCACCGCGAGGAGCTGCACGTCGACCGCTTCAACGGCGACTTCCTGGTCACCACCACTCCACTTCTGGACGATGAGGGGAACAGCATCGGCTCGGTCCATATCGCCCACGACATCACCGAGCGTAAGCGGGCCGAGGAGGAGTTGCAGGCAAATGCCGAAAGGCTGGCTGCCGTCCTCGATGCCCAGCGCGAGGTCGCCGCTGCCAACCTGGACTACGCCTCCTTGCTGCAGCTCATCCTCGACATCGTTTCCCGCCTGACCGGAGCCGAAGGTGCAAGCCTCGAAGTGGCCGACGGCGGCGACATGCTGTACGAGGCCGCGACCGGGATCGCCTCCGGATTCATGGGGCTTCGGTTGAAGATTGCCGGGAGCCTGTCCGGACGCTGCCTGAGAAACGGCCAGTTGCAGAGATCCGACGATACCGAGAACGACGCGCGGGTCGACCGGGACGCCTGCCGCCATATCGGGCTGCGGTCGATGGTGGTGATTCCGCTTCGGTACGACGAGCACTCTTTCGGCGTGTTGAAGGTGATGTCCTCCAAGCCGTCCGGCTTCGATGCGGCCGCGGAGGGGACCCTGCGCTTGATGGCGGAGTTTCTGGGGGTCACCGTGGCGCGCCATCGGATACAGGGGGCGTTGCGGGAGAGCGAGGAACGGTTCCGGGTCGCCCAGGAGCTTTCTCCGGACGGCTTCTCCATCCTGCGGCCGGTACGGGACCATGCCGGTCATGTCGCGGATTTCGCCTGGATTTACGCCAACAGCACCATCGGAAGGTGGACCGGCACCGATGCCAAGGCCGTGCTGGGGAGGCGTCTGTCGGACATCCTCCCTACGCACGCCGAATCGCCTTTGCACCAGATGTGCCGGCACGTTGCCGAAACGGGGCAGGCGGGGATTTTGGAAGCCCCCTTCCTGGATGCCTCCCTGGCAGGGGAGATGTGGCTCCGGGTGGCGGCGGTTCCCATCGGGCAGGATCTCGCCATCCTGGCCCAGGACATAACCGAGCGCAAACGCGACGAGGCGGCGCTGAAGCAGATGAACGAGGAACTGGAACGGCGGGTCGAGGAACGGACGGCACAGTTGCGGGAGCGGGACCGGATGCTGCTGTCGCAGAGCCGGCAGGCGGCCATGGGAGAGATGCTCGGCAACATCGCCCACCAGTGGCGGCAGCCGCTGAATGCGCTGGGGTTGCTGGTCCAGGAAATTGCCATGATCTACGAAGTCGGCGAGCTCGACAAGGCGTACGTCGACCAGGTGAGCAACCGTTCCATGACGATCATCCGCCACATGTCGGCCACCATCGACGATTTCCGTAACTTCTTCAGGGCCGACAAGGAGAAGGTCACCTTCAACGTGCGAAACGTGGTGCAGAAGACGCTCTTCCTCATCGAGGATGGGTTCAAGGCCAACTCGATCACCATCGAGGTGACGGGTACCGGGGATCCCGTCGCGTTCGGCTATCCCAACGAGTACTCCCAAGTGCTCTTGAATATCATGATGAACGCGCGGGATGCTTTCGAGGAGCGGCGGGTCGTCGAGCCGAAGCTGACCATCCATATCGGCGATGCCGAGGTGAAGATCTCGGACAATGCCGGCGGCATTGCCGGCGAGATCATCGACAAGATTTTCGAGCCCTACTTCACCACCAAGGGGCCGGCGGCAGGGACCGGGGTTGGCCTGTTCATGTCCAAAACCATCATCGAAAAGAACATGGGCGGCTGGCTGAGCGTCCGCAATAACGGAGAGGGCGCCGAATTCTGCATCAGGCTCCAAGTTCCCGTCATGGAGCCGGATTCAGCATCCGGGACTAACTACCCGTGATGGCGTCGAATTCAGCGTCAGGTTGGTAAGTCCCCGTGATGTCGCGGCCCCCGCGAAGGGGAGGAAGCGGGGGCGGTGGCAAAAAAGTTGGCAGAATTTCGCGCTCCTCAAAAAAGTTGGCAATTTTTCGTGAGACTGATCGCTGCCTCTGATTTGTACCAAAACGTGATTTATTGTATAAAAGACTCGACACCGGCAGGTAAGGAGGTACCTCATGTCGAGCCTATACAACCTTTACGTCTCTCAATCATCGGCACCTAAACCTTACACAGATAAAGCCGCTTCCAGATACAGTATCTGGCTTGGCCAGGTTCTGATCGACCTGGCACTGATACTCGGCTGGTACAATCCCGTACGCAACCAATGGCCATCGATCTTCACCGACGACGACTTTCTCGCGCTTACCGGCCTTCCGAGCCATCCCGGCGCCGATCGCGACCTCTGCGATGACGGGGAAGGGTGGGTATCGGCTGCCAAAGCCCCCACCGCCTTGCAGTCGAAACGGTTGCTCCTCGGCCGGCGCTCCCTCCTGCGGAAAAAGAAGCTCCCTAAGGACCTGCCCCTTTTCTCCAACATCGGCCTCCTCGGCGAAACGCTGGGGTTGAGCGTTGCGGGCGAGGCCCTACTCGCCTTCGCGGCTGCCCTTCAACTCTTCCCTCAATTCTGCAACGCCATAGCTCTCCAGGCGGAAGCCACCTCCAACCAGTCCCTCTGTCATCTCATGGCACGCATAACCGGGATACCCGCCAAGGATTTTGCTGCCGCCATCGCCGATGACGGCCCCCTGGCAGCCACCGGCATCCTCCGGATCCCTCCGGGTAGTGGCGACCTGGAAACCAAGCTCGATCTCATCGACGGCTTCGGAGAGGTGCTTTTGTGCAAGCACGCCTCCCGGGAGCAGCTGATCAGGCGCTTCGTCCGCAAGGCCGCCCCTCCCACCGTTAGCCTGGATAGCTTCCCGCACCTCTCCCGCGACAGTCACCTCCTTCTCGACTACCTCAGAAACTCCCTCGACCGCAGGATTCCCGGCGTAAACGTGCTGATGCATGGAAAGCCGGGCGCCGGAAAGACCGAATACGTAAAAGCCTTGGCCGCCGCGGCAGGCGCCGATCTTTACGAGATCAACTACGCGGACCCGGAGGGGAATCCCATCAAGGGGAACGCACGTTTGAGGGCGTACAACCTCTGCCAGCGCTTTCTCGCGCGCTGCGGGAATGCACTGCTCCTCTTCGACGAAATCGAGGACGTCTTCGAGCCGGAGCTCGATCTTCTCTTCCGGCTGTTCGGGGGGGAGGACGCCTCCGGCGGCAGCAGCGGCGGAAAGGCGTGGCTCAACAGGACACTGGAGGGGAATGCCGTTCCGGCGGTCTGGGTCAGTAACCGCATCGGCCATATCGACCAGGCGTACAAGAGGCGCTACGACTACTCGGTCTCCTTTCCCCAGCCCCCCAAGGCGGTCCGGCTCAGCATGGCGCAGCGCTATCTGCGCTCGTTGCACCCGCCGAAGAGCTTTCTGCAGCGTATCGCCTCCCATGATGAGCTGACACCGGCCCAGCTTGCCGCGGCCGCCAAGGTTGCGCGGGTCGTCAGCCCGGAGGATGGGGGGAGGGCACTGGAGATCGTCGAGCAGACGCTCGATTGCAGCAGCATCCTGCTGGGGCAAACACCGGTCTCCGCCAGGAAGGCGGGCGCCACCGGCTACAGCCTGGCCTTTCTGAACACCGACGTCGATCTCGCCGAAATCCTGGAGGGGATAAAGCGCCGCCCGCGCTGCAGCTTCTGTTTTTACGGAGCGGCGGGGACCGGGAAGAGCGAGCTCGCCCGCTTCATTGCCGGGGAGGTGGGGAAATCCTTCCTGCTGCGGCGCGCGTCCGACCTCCTGAGCAAGTACGTCGGGGAGGCGGAAAAGAACATCGCGGGAATGTTCCACGAGGCGCGCCAGCAGGACGCGGTGCTGGTGCTCGACGAGGCAGACAGTTTCCTTGCCGACCGCAGGGGGGCTCACCAGAGCTGGGAAGTGTCGCAGGTGAACGAGATGCTCACCCAGATGGAGGCTTTCGACGGGATCTTCATCTGCACCACGAACCTGATGGAGAAGCTGGATCCCGCCAGTCTGAGACGCTTCGACCTAAAAGTGCGATTCGCCCCACTCACCCCCGGCCAGCGCTGGGACATCTTCAAGCAGGAGCTTGGCCGCTTGGGGGGAGACGGAAAGCATCTCGCCGGGTGGGAAACCCGGGTGCGGGAGTTGGGCGGGCTGACCCCGGGGGATCTGGCCGTTGCCGCTCGCCGGTTCGAACTTCTTGGCACGCCGGCCACTGCTGAAAAGCTTTACCAGTTGCTGCGGAAGGAGTGTGCGGTAAAGGGGGGAACCCTCACGAGGATCGGGTTCGCCGTGTAGTTGGAACTCTTTCCAGGCTGACAGAGAACGATTCGGATATGTTGCGGTAATGGTGCTTGGTAAGGCAAACGGTCGAGCGCGATAGGAGGTAAAGACGATGACATTGGCACTGGTATTCAATGGGCCGGAGAAGTGGTACGGGAACATACTCGCCAAAGCGGGCAAAAAGCCGTACCGGTCCTGGCTGCAACAGAACTGTCTACTGAACGCGAAGCACGAGAGGATACTGGCCGGGTACCTGGAGCTGAACGGATCCTTTAAGGCCTTCGGTTACGTTCAGAATGAGGGGGGCGTTTCCGGCGCGGTCAGGTACGCGCTGGAGATCGACACCATCGTCAAACAGCTCGCACCGGGATCGAAAGGAGACGGACTGAGGATCCCCCCTCCTGACAGCACGGCCCCGGAGTTCGACGGCTACGATATCGCCCAGGGAAAGTGCCGGGATGCAGGCGATTACCGGTACCGGATGTGGTTCCGGGTAAGGAAAATCGAGAAGATGGCAACCGAGCTTTCGCCTGAAACATTCCGGTACTACGACGAAGATTCACCGGGCAAGGTCCTCAGGATCTCACACTCGGCTCATTACTATGTGCGGCTCCCCGGCCCGGCCGGAGAGGCTCCAACGCAGCGCAAGGCCCGCCCGGGGTTTGCGGAAGCTGCCGACCTGGAGGGGCTTTTGAAGGAGATAAAGATCCTGACGCGCTCCCGCAGCCGGCGTCTGCGGGATGCCGTTCTTCGCGAGGCAAAGGGGAGATGCTGTGTCTGCGGGACCGATTACTCGCGGGTGGCCGGAGGACTCGGGGTGAAGGTATTACAGGTGCATCACCTGTCCCCGCTGTCTCAACGAAAGGAGGCCGCCCCGACGAAAGCGGAAGATCTGGCAGTGGTCTGTGCGAACTGTCACATGATGTTGCATTCCGGCGGCGAGCCCCCTCCGGCGGTGGCCGATTTGAGGAAACTGCTCAACAGGTGAGTGAGGTATCGCATGCAGATCCAACCGGCGATGGTCCTGAGATGTTCGGCCTGCGGCAACTTCATGTACATGATCACCCGGGGATCGGGGTGGAGCTGGCTGGCCGTTTTCTGGACTGACGGCATGGTCGCTGCCGGTAAGAGCGTCGGCGATCCGAAGCTCGCTGTATGCCCCCACTGCAAAACCTTGCACTGGACCGAGTCATTGGAAAAGCAGGGGGAGGTCCATTGTGCCGAGCAGGTCTGGGAGGACGGGAGAAAGACCCTCCTTTGCTCTCTGCCATCCGTGAAGGATTATCGCTCCTTGCTGGGAAATGGGGTGACGGGAACCCGCGAGCGGGACGCACGGGTCGGCTTGATGTGGAAGTATAACGATCAGCGGCGCAGGGAATCGTCGAAGGCTCCCGGACCTTCAACCGCCGAGAGAGAGAATCTCGTGGCGTTGGCACGGATACTCGATGAGGAAGCGGGCGGCGCCCTTCTCCTTAAAGCGGAAATTATGCGGGAGCTCGGCCGATTTACGGATGCTCGAACACTTCTGAAAAGGTCACCTGCCGGTGGGGACCCGGAGCTTCGGGAGGCCATCGACCGGCTCTCCCGAGCGGGAGACACGAGGGTGCGGAAAATAGATCGGCACCTTCATCACCGGTGACCGGGACAACAACGCGGAGGCCCTTTGATGATGCGGTAAGATTTTGTCCCGGCGTATCAGGAGATAACCGATGCTTTTGGTCCGATTAAACGTGATATACCGGGTTAGAATTTTTATCATCCTCGCAGGTGCCTATGGAAACAATATCTCCCAGTTCGCCGGCCGTGTTGCTGGCGGACTCTGACCCGGAGACCCTCTCAGCGTATCGATCATTTCTCACCGAAGCCGGACTTGCCAACCAGGTGACGCTCACCGGCAGCCGGGAACTCCTTCCCTTCCTCGCCGGGCGCGACGCCGGGGTGATCCTTCTCGACCTCGAGTCCCCGCACCTCCCGGGATGCGAGCTCCTCGCCGAGGTGACCGCCAACCATCCCCTGGTCCCGGTAATCGTCGTCACCGCCGTCAGCGATCCCGCTACTGCCGTTTCGTGCATGAAAAACGGCGCCTTCGACTACCACGTGAAGCCGGTCGACGGTGCCAGGCTGGTGGCCTCCATCAGGAAGGCCCTGGAGATGACCTCCCTCCGTGGGGAAATCTCGCGGCTTAGCCACTCCCTTCTGGCCGGAAACCACGAGCGCTCGGCAGCCTTCGCTCCCATCGTTACCCGCAGCCAAAAGATGACCGCACTCTTCGGCTACCTCGAAGCGGTGGCGGGCACCAACCAGCCGGTGCTGATCACCGGGGAGACCGGCGTCGGCAAGGACCTCGTCGCCCGCGCGGTGCATCGCCTTTCCGGGGTGCAGGGGCGTTTCGTCGCCATCAACGCCGGTGGACTGGACGACCAGATGTTCTCCGACACCCTGTTCGGTCACAAGAAAGGCGCCTTTACCGGGGCAGGGGAGGTGCGCGACGGCATGATCGTACAGGCTGCGGGAGGAACGCTCTTTCTCGACGAGATCGGGGAGTTGAGCCCGCTTTCCCAGGTGAAGATCCTCCGGCTTCTGCAGGAGGGGGAATACTATCCCCTCGGCTCCGATATCCCGTTACGTAGCTCCGCCCGCATCATCGTCGCCACCAACCAGCAGCTTGAACAGTTGATCCTCGCGGGGAACTTCCGCAAGGATCTCTACTACCGCCTCTGCGCTCACCACATCCAGATCCCCCCCTTGAGGGAGCGCAAGGAGGACATTCCTCTCCTGCTCGAATTTTTCCTCGAAAAGGCGGCCCGGTCACTTGGGCAGCCGAAGCCTTCGTACCGTCCGGAGCTCTTCAATTACCTTTGCGGTTACCATTACCCCGGCAACGTCAGGGAGCTGCGGTCGATGGTGTTCGACGCCATGGCGCGCCATCAAGGGGGGAACCTGTCGATGACGTCGTTCCGGAAGGTGATCGGCAAGGCGCCCGCTCCCATCGCCGCCGGGCGGACCTACTGCGGCGACGACCCCGGCTTTCAGCTCACCGGCCGCTTTCCCACTCTGAAGGAGATGGAAGGCTACCTCATCGAGGAGGCTCTCCAGATGGCGGGGGGGAACCAGGGGGCGGCCGCTGCCATGCTCGGGCTGACCCGGCAGGCTCTCAACAAGCGGCTTTGCCGCCGGTGAGGGAGGGGCGGAAGGACGCTCTCGCCAGCGTAAGCGGCGGGAAAGCGGCGGCATGAGCGCGAAGGTCGGCTCCTTGCGGATGAGGAGGGCGATGGAGCGGGTAGAAGCCCCTCTATAAACTGCAAAAAAATGTCGCACCGGCAAAAAATGTCTCACCGCTGATAACTAGCCGGAATAATGGCCTGGATTCGGATCCCGCACCGGACGCCCAAGTACGTTTGTCGCAACTTCCTTTCCTCGACAACTTCGTTGCCCATCGCTACTCCTCCGTTTTTACCGGATTTTTCTATCTGTGCGAAATGGCACCATTTCTGCTTCCCGGTTCCGGATTCGGGATAAAAGGGGTCCGAAATATCCCGAAAATGGCGTCCGGCGCCTTCGCTACCATCTTCGAAACGGGATGTTCCGCCGCCGTTCCCCGCCATCAACAAGAGGTTTCCGATGCATTCATCCACCCTTGCCGTCCGGCCGACGGGCAGTGATGCCCCGAGCTCTGGCCGTCCGGCAGGGCTCCAAGCCGCTCATTCTATTACCCAGCCGCTACTGAACAACCTGGACGGACTCCTTCGGCAGCTCGAACGTCTCCCCCGGTTGACCGAGCGGAGCTTTCAGGCCGTTTCCGGCAACCTGCGCGACGTTTCCGGCAGGCTGCGCGCCATCTCCCAGCACGCGGCGCAGGCCGCCCAACTGATGGCCGGAAGCGAAGGGCAGTCGGTGCTCGCCGATATCCAGCAGGCCCTGGAGATCATGTCCGAGCAGCTCCAGGGGGGAGACCGGGGGGCGGAGGCTTCGGTCGCCGGGCTGAAGCGGATCATGGTCGAGCTGGAGGCCATCCAGCGCCTGGTGACCGATTTCCAGGACCGGGTCGGCACCCTGCGGATGCTCAAGACCAGCACCAACATCCTCGGTGCGAGGGCTGCCAAGGGGGGAGGCGGATTCCAATCGGTCGGCAATGCCATCGGCAATCTCGCCCTGGACATCAAGCAGAAATCCTCCGACATCCACGCCAAGAAGCGCTCCCTTTCCGGCGAGCTTCAGAAGGCGATCGCCAAGGTGACGAGCCTCAAGGAGAGCCGGCGCAAACTGACCGGCAGCATCCTGGCCGAGATTCGCCACGCCATCGCCAATATGGTCCGGATGCACGACAACTGCGCCCGGGTGGCTGACGACCTCGCCGGACGTTCCGGGACCATGTCCACCGCGTTGGGCGAGGTGGTGGTGGCCCTGCAGTTCCAGGACATCACCCGGCAGCAGATCGAGCACGCGGGACGGGCCTTGGGGGAGCTGAGAATGGAGGTGGCCGATTCGCTGCGAGCCGGGGAGGGGGCGCCTAAGGCCACCCGGAGCGTCTGCGCGTTGCAGTCGGCCCAGATTACCCACAGTGTCACCGAGTTGGAGCAGGCGATCGGTCACATGGCGCAAAACCTGAAAGGGGTTGCCTCCGAGGCTTCCTCCACGTCCTGTGCGCTTCACGAGCTTTTCGGCATGGCCGGTAGCGTGGGCGGCTCCTCCATCGCGGGGATCGAGTCCGGGCTTGCCTCGGTGATGGCCGCCTTCGCCGAGAGCCGCCGGAGTGCGGACCACCTCGCCGAGATCATGCTGGCGGTAACCAGCGCCATGGGGGAGATCACCTCCTTCGTCAAGGAGATCGACTACATCGGGTTCGAGATCAAGCTCATCGCGCAAAACGCGATCGTGAAAGCGGCCCAGGCGGGAAAGGACGGTGCCGCCTTCGGGGTCATCGCCGCCACTGTGGAGCACGAATCGGTCATCATCTGCCAGCGCGCACGCGCCATTACCGACAGCATCGTGAGGATCTCCGCCCAGGTTGCCGATCTCCAGGCCGACCTCCCGGCTCGCGCGGGGATTGCCCCCGGGGGCCAGGTGGTCAGCGGCGTTCCGGATGCGGTGGCCGGTGACTTTGAGGACGCGATGGCGGGTGACCTCGGGGACGAGATGGCTTTTGCACTCGATACCCTGCGAAGCCTGTCGTCCAGCGTGCTCGAGCAGCTGGAGCAGACCGACCGGATGGCGGAAGGTCTTGCGGGGGATTTGCAGGCGACCGTCGCCGCCCTGGAGGATCAGGAGCTCGGCTCGCTTTTATACCGGGAACTGCCGGTCCAGCTCGCCGAGTTGCAGAATGCCGTCCTTGCCGCCTGCCAGGGTGGCCGGGAGCTGGGCGTCCGCCACACGCTCGAATCCCTCAAACAGCAGTACACCATGCACAGCGAACGGCAGGTTCACGAACGTTTTACGGCCCAGGCACCGCCGGCCGCAGTGGCCGCCCCGGTTCCCCTATCCGTTGCGGATGACGAGTTCCTGGGCGCCAATATCGAGTTGTTTTAGAAAAGGAGCAAGCAGAGGAATGCAGATTGAATTGGAGCCGGTAACCAACGGCGACCAGCCCGATAAAAGGGAGGTATCCATCTCCGGCAAGGCCACCGTCATCGGTGTGGCCAACTTGAAGAAGGTGCTTTTGGAGGAACTGGAAGGGGCGGATGTAGTCACCATCGACGTTAGTGGCGTGACCGAAGCGGATCTAACCTTCTTCCAGCTTTTATGTGCGGCCCACCGTTTTGCGGCGGACCGGGAGAAAAAGCTCGGCATTGCGCCATCGAGCCTGGCGCGGCACCGGCAACTGGCCCTGGAGGTTGGATACCAGGCCGGACCCGGCTGCTGCTGGGAACAGTGCAGCTGCCTGCAACAGAAGGAGGATTGATCTATGAACAGAACTATTTTGGCGGTGGACGATTCCCCCGGCATGCGCACCACCATTTCTTTCACCCTGGAAGAGGCCGGGTATCGCGTCGTAGAAGCCAAGGACGGCGCCGAGGGGCTGGCCAGGATAAAGCAGGAACAGGTCGACCTGGTGATCACCGATTTGAACATGCCGGTTTTGGACGGCCTTAGCCTGATCCGCGCCATCCGCGACAATCCCGACCACCGTTTCACCCCCATTATCATGCTCACCACCGAGTCCCAGGACGACCGCAAGCAGGAAGGGCGCCTCGCCGGGGCGAGTGGCTGGATGGTGAAGCCGTTTCGCCCGGAGCAGCTCCTGGCGGTAGTGAGGAAGGTTCTTAAATGAACGATATGGTGGCCCAGGTCTTCCGCGAGGAGGTCGACGATCTGCTGTCCGAGCTGGAGCTGTCGCTGCTCGAGCTCGAAAAGCGTCCCACCGACAAGGGGGAGGTCGACCGCACGTTCCGGACCATGCATACCCTGAAAGGGGCAAGTGCCATGCTCGGGCTGGATGACATCACCTTCTTTGCCCACGAGGTTGAGTCGGTGCTCGATCACCTGCGGGCTGGGAGGCTCCCGGTTACGCCGGAAATTATCCGTCTCACGCTGTCGGCCCGGGATCAGCTCAAGTCTATGGTGCAGGCCTTGGACGGCCCCGCTCCCGCCGATGAGAAATTGACCCGCTCGCTGGTGGATGCTTTCCGCGATCTGGCCGGAGCGCAGGCTGAACTGCTGGTACTCCCGGCCCAATCCTCCTTGCCGGCCGCGTCCGAGGGGGAGATCGTCTGCCGGATCCGCTTCCGCCCCGACCGTGAGATCTTCAAACGCGGCCTCAACCCCACCCACCTCCTGGAGGAATTGCGGGAGCTGGGGCGGTGCGAGATCACCCTGCACAAGGAGCGGATTCCTTCCTTCGAGGAGTTCGACCCGGAGCTTTGCTACCTGCACTGGGAGATCCTGCTCGTCACCAGCCAGGACATCAATGCGGTTCACGACGTCTTCATCTTCCTCGGCGATGGGGGGCGGGTGGATATCGAGCTCGTCTCCGGTGGGGCGTCGGATGCGCCGGCCGGACATGACGTCGAAACGGCTTTGCCACCGTCGTCTACGGGAAGCCCCGAACTCGGGGCCGACCCCAGCATTTGCGCGGAGCCGGTAGTGCAACCCGCGGCCGGGTCGATGGTCGCGTCGCTGGTGGAGTCGATAGTGCTGGCTGGGATCCAGCCCGCGGTAGAGGCTGGTGTGGAGACTGGTGCAGAGCCTGCTGTAGAGGCCGGTGCGGAGGCTGGTGTAGAGCCTGGTGTAGAGCCCGCGGTAGAGGCTCCGGTAGATCCTCGGGTCGGGGGCGAGCGGGAATCCGAGCGGGCACGGCCGATCTCCTCCATCCGGGTTGCCTCCAGCAAGCTCGACCAGCTGGTGAACCTGGTGGGAGAGATGGTCACGGCCCAGATGCGGCTGGTGCAGATCGGGCTCGGCTACGACGATCCTGCGCTCAACGCGGTGGCCGAGGAAATCGGGCGCCTCACCGAGGGGCTCCGTGACACCGCCCTCGATATCCGGATGCTTCCCATCGAGGGGACCTTCAACCGGATGCTGCGCCTGGTGCATGACCTCTCTCACGAGCTGGGCAAAGAGGTGGAGCTGGTCACCGAGGGCGCGGAGACCGAGCTCGACAAGACGGTGATCGAGCGGATTGCCGATCCCCTCGTACACCTGATCCGGAACAGCATCGACCACGGCATCGAATCGCCCAGCGAGCGGGTGGAGGCGGGGAAGACCTCAAGAGGGACCCTGCGTCTGAAGGCGGCTCATTCGGGGGACAGCGTGATCCTGACCTTCAGCGACGACGGCCGCGGCATGAACCGTGAGAAATTGCGGGCCAAAGGGGTTGAGCGGGGGCTCATTCCTGCCGGGGCGGAGCTCGCCGACCGCGAGATCCTCAGCCTGATCTTCCACCCCGGTTTCTCCACCGCGGACAGGATCACCAGCATCTCCGGGCGCGGCGTCGGGATGGATGTCGTGAAGAGGGGGATCGAGGCGCTGCGCGGAACCATCGGGATCGCCAGTGCCGCCGGCCAAGGGACTACCTGGACGCTGAAGATTCCCCTCACCCTGGCCATGATCGAAAGCCTGCTGGTGAGGATCGGCGGCGAGCGCTACGTACTCCCCCTGGCCCAGGTCGTGGAGTGCATCGACCTGAGCGAACTCGAGGCGGCGAGAAACCATGGCCGCCGGATCGTGCAGCTGCGCGGTGCCGTGATCCCGTACATATCGCTGAGAGAGCGCTTCGCGGTCCGGGGCGCGCGTCCCTCCATCGAGCAGATCGTCATCGTCGAGATCGACGGAAAGAGGATCGGCTTCCTGGTCGACGAGGTGATCGGCGAGCACCAGCTGGTCATTAAATCGATCGGGAGACTCTTCCGGGCGGTGCGCGGGGTATCCGGGGCCACCATCATGGGGGACGGCACCGTAGCCCTCATCCTCGACCTGCAGCAGCTCCTGGACGAGGAGGAACAGTTGGAACGAAGAAACGCGGCCGACGAACAGGCCGCCCTCAAGGGGATAGCCTATGCCTGATAACGCCGTGACTGAAACCGCCCAGTACCTGACCTTTACCCTGGATGGAGAGCTGTTCGCCATGGACATCGTGAAGGTGCGCGAGGTGCTCGATTACACCGGGGTGACCCGCGTTCCCCGCACCCCCGACTTCGTCCTCGGGGTGATCAACCTGCGGGGCCACGTGGTCCCGGTGGTGGACCTGCGGATCAAGTTCGGTCTCCCTGCCTCGGAGCGGACGGAGAGCTGCATCATCATCGCCGAGGTGACCGTAGACGATGAGACCACCGTGCTGGGCGCCCTGGCCGATTCCGTCCAGGAGGTGCTGGAGCTCTCGCCGGAGCAGATCGAACCGGCTCCCCGCATCGGGTGCCAACTGGATACCGAGTTGATACTGGGAATGGGGACGATGGAGGACCGGCTCATGGTGATTCTCAACGCCGACAAAGTTTTCTCGTCGGTCGAGGTGACACTTCTGCGGGACAGCGCTGCCGAGCCGGCGCTGGCCGCCAACTGCTAATTCACCGGCGGCAGCCAGGGGAGATATCGTGCACATACGAGACATGAAGATAGCGACCCGGATGGTTTTGGGTTTTGGGCTGGTAATCGGCATATTCCTGATCACCGTGGCGGTCTCCAGCTGGCTTTTGCGGGGTATCGAGCGGAACTCCCGCGAGGTTGCCAACGAGACCGTTCCCTACCTGCTGGTCGCCCACCAGATGACCACGGCCGCCATCAGGGTGAGCGAGAGCCTCACCGATGTGGCCGCCACCCGGAACCAGGGCGGGCTGGTGGATGCCCAGAAGTCGGCCCGCGAATTCCAGGACTCCCTGGCCCGGTTCAAGGAGTACTTCACCCGGAAGCAGGACCAGCGCTCACTCAAGGAGGCGGAGGCGCTTTCCGTCGCCTTCGACGCCTATTTCCAGCAGGGAAAGGCGATGGCCGCGGTCTACGTCGAGCAGGGGACCGAAGCGGGAAACCGGTTGATGGGTGCCTTCGACCGTAACCGCGACCAGATCACCGAAGCGGTGGGGCGGATGCAAAAGGTCCAGGCCGAGACTGCCGCCCGCAACACCCATGACGTCGTGGACGCCGTCACCAAGATGCAGCGCGGCATGTTTTTCATGAGCGCCGCCGCGCTCTTCCTGGGGGCTTTGTTGGCCATGTTCCTGACGAGAAGCGTTACGCGCCCCTTGAAGCAGGGGCTCACGGTGGCCAACCGGCTGGCCGAGGGGGACCTCGGAGCGGAAATTGCCGTCACGGGACGCGACGAGACCGCCGAACTTCTGCGGGCCATGCAGCACATGGTGGTGAAACTTCGGCAGATCGTGGGGGAGGTGATGGCCTCCGCGGGCAACGTTGCCTCGGGGAGCCGTCAGCTTTCCAGCGCCGCCGCCCAGCTTTCCCGGGGAGCCGCCGATCAGGCGATGGCCGCTGAGCGGGCCTCTTCTTCCATGGAGGAGATGAGCACCACCATCAGGCAGAACGCCGACAACGCGGCCGAGACCGAAAGGATGGCGGTGAAATCCGCCCAGGACGCCCGTGAGGGGGGGGACGCGGTGGTGGAGACCGTGGCCGCCATGCAGCAGATCGCCAAGAAGATCAACGTGGTGGAGGAGATTGCCCGGCAGACCAACCTCCTGGCCTTGAACGCCGCCATCGAGGCGGCACGCGCGGGGGAGCACGGGAAGGGATTCGCCGTGGTCGCCTCCGAGGTTCGCAAGCTTGCCGAACATTCGCAGAAGGCCGCGGCGGAAATATCGTCGCTGTCGACTAGCTCGGTGTTCGTGGCGGAGCAGGCGGGACGCTACCTGGTGCGCATGGTGCCCGACATCCAGAAGACGTCGCACCTGGTCCAGGAGATAACCGCCGCCAGCAAGGAGCAGGACAACGGTGCGGAACGGATCAACCAGGCGATCCGCGAGCTCGAGCAGGTGATCCAGCAAAACGCCGGCGCCTCGGAGGAGATGGCCTCGACCTCGGAGGAGTTGAGCAGCCAGGCGGAGCAGCTTCAGCACGTGGTCGCCTTCTTCCATCTGGAAGCGGCCGATGCCTCTCTGCCCGCTGCGGTTCCCGCCCCGGCTGGTGTCCCCCTGGGCGCTATGCTCCAAGGCTCGGTGCCGAAAGGCGGGATGCAGTTTGCACCCCGGCCCGCTTCGCCCCGCGCTTCCACGCGCCAGCAGGTGCTCTCCGGTACGCCTCTTCCCGGCGTGGACCTGGAGCTTGGCGGAGGCCCGGACCACTTGGACGAGTCCTTCGAGAGATTCTGACTTTTTATCCCGCCTCGCGCGGGAAATGTGAATCCCCGGCGAATGCCGGGGGGGCAGCAAATGGAACAAAGGAGAACGAACAGCCATGAATCTGGCAAATTTTAAAATCGGCACCCGGCTGGGGATGGGCTTTACCCTGATCCTGGTGATCCTGATAGGGGTGGTGGCTACCGGCTATTGGGGTGTCAACGAGGGAACCAACCAGACCGTCACCATGCTGCGGGGCGACGCTACCATCGCCGAACATGCGGCCCGCGCACGGGCCAACATTCTTGGGCTCAGGCGCTACGAGAAGGACATCTACCTTAATATCGGCGATTCCGAGAAGACCAAGGAGTACCTGCAGAAGTGGCAGGAGCAGCATGACCACCTGAACGAACGGCTGGCCGACCTGGACAAGACCGCCACATTGCCGGCCGACCGGGAAACGGTTAAAAGCATGAAGGCGGAGCTGGCCGCCTATGAGGCCGGGTTCAGCCAAGTGTGGGATAAGATCGCGGCGGGGCGTATCAAGACTCCGCAGCAGGCGAACGCGGCGATCACCGAGTACAAGAAGGAAATGCACCAGATGGAGGACCTCTCCAAGACGCTGGCCGACCAGACCAACAAGCGGATGGATACCAAGGAAGCCATCATGCTTTCCCTGGCCCGGCAGACCAATACCGTGCTGACCGTGGGGGCGCTGCTGGCGATCTTCCTGACCATGGGGATCGGATACCTTTTGCACCGGTCCATTACGATGCCGCTGGCCGAGGCGCTCGGATACTCGCGGCGGCTGGCGGACGGTGACCTGACCATGAGGATCGAGGTCGCAGGGAAGGACGAGACCGCCGAGCTTCTCCGCGGCATGCAGGAGATGGTTGCCAAGCTGCGCCACGTGGTCGGAGAGGTGCAGGTCTCGGCCCACAACGTCGCCTCCGGGAGCGAGGAACTCTCCAACTCGGCTCAGGAGACTTCGCAGGGAGCCAGCGAGCAGGCGGCTGCCGCAGAGGAGGCCTCCGCTGCCATGGAACAGATGGCGTCCAACATCGCCCGTAACGCGGATAACGCGCTCATGACCGAGAAGATCGCGGTGAAATCGGCTGCCGCCGCCCGCGAAGGGGGGCGTGCGGTGGCGGAAACCGTCGACGCCATGAGGGACATCACCAAGAAGATCACCCTGATCGAGGAGATTGCCCGCCAGACCAACCTGTTGGCTCTGAATGCGGCCATCGAGGCGGCCCGTGCCGGCGAGCAGGGAAAAGGTTTCGCCGTGGTGGCGGGCGAGGTACGGAAGCTTGCCGAGCGGAGCCAGAAGGCGGCGGCCCAGATCAGCGACGTTTCCGAGTCGAGCGTCGCGGTGGCCGAAAAGGCGGGGCGGCTACTGGAACAGATCGTGCCGGACATCCAGCAGACCGCGGAACTGGTGCAGGATATCGCCGCCGCCAGCCAGGAGCAGGGGGCGGGCGCCCAGCAGATCAATTCGGCCATTCAGCAGCTCGACCTGGTGATCCAGAGTAACGCCGCCTCGTCGGAAGAGATGGCCGCCACCTCAGAGGAGTTGTCGATGCAGGCCGATCAGCTGCAAAACGCGGTCGCTTTCTTCAGGCTCGAAGGGGTTATCCCTGTCAGGTTGCCGGTGCGGGCCCCGAAGCCGATGATGACGGAGCAGCTCGAGGCGCTCCCGCTGAGCGAGGCCGCCGCCGGTTAATGGCCTCTCTGCCCTGTTCCCAACGCCGGTATGGAAGGGGAGGGGAGAGCTCATGCCCGCGGAAGATGACCGCCGCTTACAAAAAAAAGCCCCCTGGCATCGTCAGGGGGCTTTCTCGTAGGTACACGGATGGGAGACTGCGTAAAAACTTAGGGAATGACCGGTCCGGTCGAAGCGGCCGCGGGCGGGATCCGGAGGATCAGCGGGGAGAAGGTGTCACGATGACGGGGTGATCCACATTTTCTTCCTCTTCGAATTCACCCAACTCAGGCACATGGTGCTGCAAGGGAGCGCCTGGTGACCCGACGATGCGCTCATAGAGAGGCAAAGCCTCGGGCAGGAAGGTCGTCAGCGAACCGCCATAGCGGGGATTTACTTCGAATATCTTCACCGTGTCGCCGGCGATCTTGTAGTTGAAGCAGCAGATACCCTGGTAGCCGACGGAGTTGAGTATCCGCTTGAACAGATCGGAGAACCGGGAGTGGTCCACCGGCAGTCCATATAGCGGCCTGAAGTTGTTACCTTTTATGAAGTACCTGTCCTGGAAGGTGAATTTCAGCGTTCTGGAGAACCGGATCTTCCCACCGGCCATGATGATATGGGTCGTGTACTCGTCGCTTCCCTCGATGTATTCCTGCGTGAAAAAATCTCCCGAACTACACCAATCGCGGTATTGGCGCTCGCTTTCATCATCGTGAATGACGGCCATATCGAGGCCCCATTCGCCGACCTTTTTCTTGACGATGTAGGGATAGTCCATCTTCTGGTTGGTCTTGGGGACGTGATTGCCGAAGCCGTGCGACATGAGGTGGCTGGCGAAGCGTTCCTTGTCGTCACAGAGTGCGATGGCGGCATCGGGTGGAACCAGTGTGCGCTTGCCGTTGAGGGTGGCATTGCGCTCGTTGACATAACGTTCGGCGGGCAGGGTGAGCGGGACTACCAGGTCGAAAAGGGCGAGGGGGATTTCGTCGAAGTCGTAGAAGAAAGGCGTGTATTCGGTCGGTTTGAGTTTCTTGCGGATCGCCCATTCCCAGTCGTCGTGCCTGGAGAATAGCACGGTCTTTTTTAATAAGACCTTAGCAACAACAAATCGTATGACATCTTTCCATTTCATAGATCCGCCGTCCCTTGCTCCCTCGGAGGAGGAGCCGTTGAGTAACGGAAACATTAACCCCGGTTCAGGAGTGGGGCAATTAAAAAATTTAAAAATTAGCTGAAAATAATATTACTCGGTGATCTTCCCCTATGTTCCTTCCCCTTCAAGGGGAAGGAACAGGATGAGGATGGGGGCCTTGTTTCTTGAAGGAGAGGGAGAGATCTTCTTGCCAATGACGAAACCCGTCGTAGAATTCATCTGGTTGTAAAACGTTAATCTTTATGCGTCGAGCTTCGGGCATCACGGCCAAACGGCCTTAACTTAAAACGGAAAGGGAGGAATCATGAGGAGCGTGAAACTGGCATTGCTGGTGATGTTGGCGGTTCTGTTTGCTGTATCCACCGCGTTGGCTGCCGAGAAGCACTTCAAGGCGCACCTGACTCCGAAGGAAGAGATCAAGAAGCCCAAAGCGAAATCCTCCGGAAAAGCCGAGTTCAAGGTCAACAAGGATGCCACCGAGATCAGCTACAAGCTGTATGTAAAGAACATCAAGGATATCAACGGCGCCCACATCCACATGGGGAAGAAGGGCGAGGACGGCCCTCCGATCGTAATGCTGTTCAAGGAAGAGAAGAAGGGTAAGACGAGCGGCCTTCTGACGGAAGGAAAGATCACCGGCGACGACATGATGGGCGACTACAAAGGTAAATCGATCAGCGATCTCGTTACCTTGATAAAATCCGGCGACGCCTATGTGAACGTCCATACCGACGCCAACCCCGACGGCGAGATTCGCGGGCAGATCAAGTAGAGTAGGGAGGCTCTCAGTAACCGCACGGTCTTTATTCTCCGCTCCACCGGCCCGGACAGCCGGCGGGAAGAGGGCTCGCTATCCAACGAATTGAGCAACGCGGGGCGATTACGAATTTCGCAGGTGAATAAAGAAGGGGCCGGCGGCATTTTTGCCGTCCGGCCCCTTTCGTATGTGTCCGGCGGGCATCTGCCCGGGCTACGACTTCCTGACGACCAACTCCTTGGCGACATTGATGAGCTCGTACGGGAAAAGGATGGTGCTGTTCTTTTCCGCCGAGATCTCGGTCATCGTCTGCAGGGTCCTCAAGTGGAGGGCCGAAGGTGTCTCTGCGAGTTTCGCGGCGGCTTCCGCCAGCTTGACGGAGGCTTCCAACTCGCCGCTGGCGTGGATGATCTTGGCGCGGCGCTCCCGTTCGGCTTCGGCCTCCTTGGCCATCGCCCGCTGCATCCCTTCCGGCAGATCGATGTTCTTCATCTCCACGTGGTCGATCTTCACGCCCCATTTGCCGGTCTGGCTCGCCAGGGTGCTGCCGAGGGCCTCCTGGAGTTTGGTCTGTTCGCCCAGCACCTCGTCCAGGATGTGCTGGCCGATCACCGCCCGCAGCGCGGTTTGCGCGAGCTGGTTGAGGGCATACTGATAATTCTCCACCTCAACGATGGCCTTTTGCGGCTCGACTACCTTCGCGTAGACCACGGCGGTCACCCGGATGGTGACGTTGTCGCGGGTGACGACGTCCTGGGCGGGGATCTCGGTCGCCACCGTCCGCAGCGAAACGGTGATCATCTGCTCAAGTGCCGGTATCAGCAGGATGAGGCCGGGGCCCCGGACACCGACCAAGCGACCCAGACGGAAGACGACGCCGCGCTCGTACTCCCTGAGGATCCGGATGGAAGCGGCGAGGATGGCAATGATAATAAAAAGGACGACTGGGGTTGCAACTATCATGTTGATCTCCTTTAAAGGATTACGTTCATTCCCTCACCGGGCCGCCCCCTTGAATACCAGGGACCGTTGGCCCGGCCGGAGGGGAGGGGATCAGTCGGGGAGGAGGATTCCCGAACCGGTAGTGGCGCGGGATTCGAGGTCCCGGTGGGCCTGGGCAGCCTCCTCCAGACGGTAGCGGTGGTTTATCTCGATGGTTACTTTGCCCGCCGCTACCACTTCGAAAAGCTCCCTCGACATGGTGTCGAGATCGGAGGTCTTGGCGGTATAGGTGGCGAGCCCTGGCCGCGTCAGGTAGAGCGATCCCATCGGGGAAAGGCGGTTGATGTCAAAAGGAGGCACCGGACCCGAGGCGTTGCCGAAGCTGACCAGCATCCCGAACGGGCGCAGGCATTGCAGCGAGGTTTCGAAGGTATCCTTACCGACGCCGTCGTACACCACCGGCACACCTTCTCCCTTGGTGATCTCCTTCACCTTTTCGACGACGTTTTCTGTCCGGTAGTTGATGCAGTAATCGGCGCCATGGTCGCGGGCCAGCCGGCATTTCTCTTCGGAACCGGCGGTGCCGATGACCTTCGCACCGAGGGCTTTCAGCCACTGGCAGGCGATAAGACCGACGCCACCGGCAGCGGCATGGAAGAGGACGGTATCGTTTCGCAGCACGCGGTAGGTGCGGCGGATCAGGTACTGAACGGTCAGGCCTTTCAGCATCATGGCCGCCCCCTGCTCGAATCCGATCCCGTCGGGAAGGACGCAGAGACGGTCGGCAGGTATCAGGCGCTGCTCGCAATAGGCCCCGATCCGGCCGGCGTAGGCCACCCGGTCGCCAACCTTTACGCGCGTCACTCCTTCACCCACCGCCTCGACCACACCGGCCCCCTCGTTGCCGGCCACGGCCGGAAGCGGGACCTTGTACAGGCCGCTCCTTTGGTACGTGTCGATGAAGTTGATCCCCACCGCCTTATGCCGGATCGCGACCTCGCCCGGCCCCGGACCGGGTAGTTCGATGCCGGTAACTTTAAGTACCTCGGGTCCGCCATATTCGTTGAAGACGATAGCTTTGGTCATGTAGTCCTCCAACCGCTCGATATGCTTGGCTCTTTTATGCTAAATGGTAATTTCGGCCAACTTAATGATACCGGGCTTGGGGGGATCGGCAACTGACGGCGGCGATTCCAATGAAAAACCCTCTGGCTGGGCCAAAGGGTCTCTTCAATGTTGCCTGGGGAGTGGAGGGCGTTGCGGCTCCGGTCGGGAGCGTATATTTGGGTTTCACCTATCCCCCTTTTTGACTAACCTCCCCCCGCCGATCAGCCCCGCGGCCTCATGAAGGTGAGGGCGCTTTCCGTGTAGGAAACGATTGTCAAACGCGGGCTTTCCGCATAACATGCAGGCCCAGTTTCGCAACGCGCACATGGAGAGCAGATGAGCCGTACCCGCCACGAAGAACCTTCCGAACCGATCTCCCAACGGGAAATACGCACCGTTTTTGCCGGATTGATGCTGGCCCTGGCCTTGGCCGCCCTGGACCAGAACATCGTCGGCACCGCGCTTCCCCGCATTGTCAGCGACCTCGGCGGACTCGCACACCTCTCGTGGGTCGTTACCGCCTTCATGCTGACCTCGACCACCACCACGCCGCTGTACGGAAAACTGAGCGACATGTTCGGCCGCAAGGCGCTCTTTGTCGTTTCCATCGTCGTCTTCCTGATCGGCTCCTGCCTTTGCGGCCTCTCCTCGACCATGATGCAACTGGTCGTTTTCCGCGGTATCCAGGGACTGGGGGCCGGCGGCCTGATCGTCCTCGCCCAGACCACCATCGCCGACCTGGTCGCCCCGCGTGACCGCGGCCGGTACCAAGGGCTTTTCGGCGCGGTCTTCGCCTTCTCCAGTATTGCGGGCCCGCTTCTCGGCGGGTTCATCACCGATGCCCTTTCCTGGAGATGGATCTTCTACGTCAACCTTCCGGTCGGCGCACTGGCCCTGGCGCTCATCGCCTTCGGTTTCAAGCGTCCCCACCGCCGCGTAAGTCACCGGGTGGATTATCCCGGCGTGCTGCTGCTGAGCGGATGGACCACCACCTTTCTCCTGCTGCTCACCTGGGGCGGGGTAACTTACGCCTGGAACTCCCCCGTCATCCTGTCGCTCGCGGCTGCTGCCACGCTGTTTTTCTGGTTGCTGGTCCGGCAGGAGCGCCGGGCGGCCGAGCCGGTCATCCCCCCTGACATCTTCGGCAACAAGGTTTTTCTCGTTTCCTCCCTGACGCTCGCCTTGACCTTCGTGGCCCTTCTCGGCTCCTCCGTCTTCATGCCGCTTCATTTCCAGCTGGTCCTGGGGATGTCCCCCTCCCGCGCGGGATTGATGATGGCTCCCATGACGGTGGGGCTCATCGCATCGTCCTTTCTCGGCGGCCGGCTGGTCTCCCGTACCGGGAAGTATAAGTTTCTCCCGGTGACCGGTCTCGCCATGGCTGCCGCAGCTCTTCTCTCCGTCAGCCGGGCCGCCTCGTCCGGAAGCTCGCTGCTCTTGCTGGAGGCGTCGGTGACCGCCCTCGGTTTCGGCTTCGGCCTGGTCATGCCCAACCTCACCGTTGCCATCCAGAATGCGGTCCGTCCCGCGGAAGTCGGGGTCGCCACCGCCACTGCCGGATTTTTCCGCTCGCTCGGTGGTGCCTTCGGGGTGGCCTTGGCCGGGGCACTGGTAAGCTTCCAGCTGCAATCGCAAGGAACCGGTGGCGGTGCGCGATCTATTCTCGAGCACGGGATTCAGCAGATAGCACTCCTGCCGCCCGCCGAGAGGGAACTGGTCGTCTCCGTCTACCGTCACGCCATCAGCACCACTTTCCTGGCAGCCGCCGGTGCCGCCCTGGCCGCCTTCTGCGTCGTGCTCCTCCTTCCCGAGGTGCCGCTGCGAAGAACCACTCCCGGTGCCGCCCTCGAAGAAGCAGCCGGAAGAGCCGAGAGCCCAGAACCGCTTTTGGCCGAGGCCTCCGGCTCCTCACTCGGGAAACCAAGCTCCCTCACCTCTGCCCTCTCCCTTGAAGGGGCGGAGGAGGGATAACCTCACCTCGGCTAACTTGCGCGGACTCCGGTTCCTGACCAGGTCCAACGTGCTCAAATCCGTCATAAAGAAAGGCCGCCTCCCCGGGAGAAGCGGCCTTTCTCGTTTCTGTCTCGTTATTACTCCCTCCCTTTCAAGGGGAGGGGCGGGGTGAGGATGGGGTGACTCAATCTGCGACGATGTGATGAACGTTGGCCAGGATGGATTTGAGCTGGATGGCGTTTTGAGGAGCGGCTCCTCCGGCGTCGTTGTTGAAATAGATGAAGACGTCCCGTCCCTTGTCCAGGTAGCGGACGATGCGATCGGCATCGCTTTCCAGCTCCTCGTCACTGTAGGAGCCGTTGTAGCTTCCCTGCATGCCGTGGCGCCTGATGTACACGAAGTCGCCGGTCAGCGGGAGGTCGTTCACAAAGGAAGGGGCATCTGCCATGCAGAGCGCAACCTTCCTCTCTTTGCAGGCGGATACCACCTCGTCGGTTAGCCAGCTTTCGTTCCTGAATTCCAGTGCCGTCCGGTAGGGATACTGCCCCAGAAGATTGAGAAACTCGACGAGCCTGCCGAGATCCAGACCGAACTGCGGCGGAAATTGCCAAAGGACGCACTGCAATTTGTCTTTGAGCTCGCCCGCGGGGGTGAAAAATCTCTTTAGTGGCTCTTCGATGTCGTGGAGCCGCTTGATGTGGGTGATGAACCTGCTCCCCTTGATGACGAACTGGTAACCGGGGCGGCTTTCCTCGTACCAGTGCCTGAAGGTGTCGGCAGTGGGAGTCCGGTAAAAGGTGACGTTGAGCTCTACCGTCGCAAACACCGTCCGGTAGTGGGCGAACCATTCCTTCTGGGGGAGATCCTCGGGATAGAAGTTGCCCTTCCAGTGGGCGTAGCTGAAACCGCTGCATCCGACCGACACTTTCGGCATGGTGCCACCTCCGCAGGGGTATCTACCACGAACGTTGCCAGCGAAGCCCCAGCCAGTCAGGTCCCACTACCGGGGCGAGATGGGATGCGTATTCGGGGGTGACGAAGAGTTTGGCGACTACGTAGGCGAGGGCACTGGCGGCGAGGACGTCGCGGACATGGTGGTCTCGGTTGTCGACCCGGACGTAGGCGACGTAGCCGGTTACTGCCCAGGCGGGGACTCCGTATTTCCAGCCGTAACGCTCCTCGAGAAAGGAGGCGCCGGCCCCGGCGAAGGCGACGTGGCCCGACGGAAAGCCGTAATCGCCGCCGTTGGGGCGCTTCCCGAGACTGGTCTGGTTGAATCCGAGCCGGGCCAGTGAGTTGAGCAACTGGTTGGCTCCCAGGTTCCTCAGAAACTGCTTCTCCCCCTCGGTGTCGTTCTTCAAGTAGGCAATGGCGAGGGCGCCGACCGGAACGATCGACATGGCGACATGCCCCGAGATGGCGTCGGCGCCCCAGGCGGGAACGGGCCGGATGATAAGGAGAAAGCTGAAAATAACGGCTATGGTAACGCGGCGAATATTAGGCATGAGCGGACCTCCTCGATAGCCTTACGTTTTGCCGACGGTATGGATTGAGTATACCGAAAATGATTCACCGCGCTGTGTTGGGCCCGGTAGAGGAGGGGAGTGCGAGCGTGGAAGAGCGAGTGTCAGGAGTGAGCGGGAGTGTCAGGAGTGAGCGGGAGCGGCCGGTGAGCTGGAGCTG
The DNA here is from genome assembly GCF_023652955.1 of Geomonas sp. Red32. Classification (GTDB taxonomy): domain Bacteria; phylum Desulfobacterota; class Desulfuromonadia; order Geobacterales; family Geobacteraceae; genus Geomonas. The sequence goes on from NZ_JAKLOY010000006.1 coordinate 211,277, forward strand.
AGCCGCACGTGAGCAGGCGGGTTAGTGGTGGTAGTGTTTTTTGGCAAAAAAAAGGCGGGACCCGAAAGCCCCGCCTCTGATGTTTCATGATGGCTGCTGATTATTTCCGGTGGCAGCTCTCGCAGTCGCCGGAGGCGCTGAAGGCAGTTTTGCCATCGTGGCAGGCGCCGCAGGAGTTGCCTTTTTCCATCTGGTACATGGTGAAGTGCTTCGCGTCGGTGCTGTACGGGAAGATCTTGGTGTGGCAGTCCTTGCACTTGTACTTGGTCAGGTGGACCTTGTGATCGAAGCGGGCTACGCCGATGGTGGTCTTGAAGTCGACCACGCCGGGGTTGAAGGCTTTGTGGCACTTGTTGCAATCGCTGACGGCGTAGAAGGCGGTCTTGCCGTTGTGGCAGGCCCCGCAGGATTTACCGTTGGCCATGTCGGACATGGTGTTGTGTTTGGCGCCAGCCTTGAACTGGAAGATTTTGGTGTGGCAGTCTTTGCAGGTGTACTTGGCGGTGTGGTAGTCGTGGCTGAAGAGGACGGCGCCGATCCCTTTGACGGGGAAGGTGATGTCGTGGGTCTTCATCCCTTTATGGCAGCGGCCGCAGTTGCCGACCACGGTGAAGGCCCGCTTGTCGTTGTGGCAGGCGCCGCAGGAGCGGCCCTTCTCCATCTCGGCCATGGTCGCACGACCGCCGGGGAGCACCTTGGCGTTGTGGCAACCGTGGCAGTCGCCGTTGGTCTTGGCGACGTGGAAGGTGTGGTTGAAGGCTACCTCGCCGCCACCCTTAACTTTGAAATCGACGGTTTTCGGAGAAGACTTGTGGCACTTGTTGCAGCTTTTCGAGTCAGCTACGCTGAAGGCTTTCATCCCGGTGTGGCAGGCGCCGCAGGATTTAGTCTTTTCCATTTCCGCCATGGTGAAATGACGACGCTCTTTCAGATTGAAAATAGCGTTGTGACACACCTTGCAATTGTTGTTATATTTCTTCAGGTGGAGCTCATGGCTGAAGGTAACCGGCCCGGAGTTCTTAATAGGGAACTTGATGTCCTTTGTTTCCACCGCCCATACCTGGGTGCTGCAAAGGATAAGAAGCGTGAGGATGGCGAGGCGCAACTGCATGGTCCACTCCTTGTGACATTGTTTTAATCTGCCGTCCAGGCAACAGCGGCATAATATACACACGGATTGCTGCATCGTCAACGAAAAGTATTGGTTGTTACTTAGATTTTTTCCGTCTCGTCCGGCGTGAAGGAGGTTCTATGAAATTGCGATTCGTTTGGATTTTTCTCCTGGTTTTGTCCGCCAGCGGGATTGCCGAGGCCGCCTTTTACCGGTGGGTCGACGGCAACGGAGTGGTTCACTTCACCGACAACAAGGACAATATCCCCGCCAAGTTCAGGAAGAAGGCAACCAGGCTAAAACTCCTCGACGAGCCATCCGTCAATGCCAAACCCGCCACCCCCCCGCAGACCCCGGCACCTTCGCCGGTAGCCGCCCCTCCGGCAGGCCCCGAACTCTATGGAGACCATGACCAGGCATGGTGGAGAAACCGCTTCACGACCATGAAGGGTCAGATCCAGGCTGCCAAGGACCGTCTGGCCGAAAACCAGACCAAACTGGTGGAGCTTAGACGGAAGAGGGTGATCTACCAGAGGACGAGGGACCGGGAAGCCTACAACACCATGAACGAATCCATCGCCGCCGAGGAAGAAAACCTCAGCAAACTGGTCGCCAACGGGGAGGCTCTAACTCAGGAAGCCGACCGGGCGGGGGTCCCTGCGGAGTGGCGCCAATAGCCAAATCCGAGTCTTTATTAGCGGTTGCGGGGTCGGTTAAGCTGTGCTATAAAAACTTGCCCCTTTTTATACAGGAGACCCGCAATAAGATGAACGGAATTGACAAGATAATCGAAACCGCCCTCGCCGAAGACATCCACACCGGCGACATAACAACCCTCTCCATCCTCCCCAAATCCCGCAGCATGCGCGCTCGGCTGGTGGCCAAGGAGTCCCTGGTGCTGTCCGGGATCAAGGTGGCCGAGCGGGTGTTCACCATGCTCGATCCCCACTGCCGCTTCGAAGCGCTCTTTGCCGACGGAGCCCACATCGAGAAGGGCGACATCATCGCCCGCATGGAGGGTGACGCCGCTCTTCTGCTTCAGGGCGAGCGGGTCTCGTTGAACCTTCTGCAGCGGATGTGCGGGATCGCCACCCAGACGGCTGCCTTCGTGAAGGAGCTGGAGGGGACCGGCGCCCGGGTGGTGGATACCAGGAAGACCACGCCGGGGCTCAGGGTGCTCGAGAAATACTCGGTCCGGGTCGGCGGCGGGACCAACCATCGCACCGGGCTTTACGACGGCGTCCTCATCAAGGAAAACCACATTGCCGCCGCCGGCGGGATCAAGGAGGCGGTGAGGCTTGCCAGGAACTACATCCCGCACACCCTGAAGATCGAGGTGGAGACCGAGACCCTGCAGGATGTGGCGGAGGCCCTGGAAGCCGGTGCCGACATCATCATGCTCGATAACATGTCCCTGGCCGAGATGACCGAGGCGGTGCTGCTCATCGGCAAGCGCGCCCTGGTCGAGGCCTCCGGGGGAGTAAACCTGCAGACCATCCGCGCCATCGCCGGGACCGGCGTCGACATCATCTCCGTGGGAGCCCTGACCCACTCGGTTAGGGCCGCGGACATCTCCATGCTCATGGAGGGTGCTTGAGCGAGGCCGAGGTCGATGCCAGGATCCTGGCGCTCTTCAGAGCGGGCGACGGTTTCGTCTCCGGGGAGTCGCTGAGCCGGCTGCTCGGCGTCTCCCGCACCGCGGTCTGGAAACACATCAAAGGTTTGAGGGCCGCCGGCTACGAGATCGCGGCGGTGCCTGCCAAGGGGTACCGGCTGGTGGCGGCACCCAGCACCCTCAACAAGTTCGAGATCGCAGAAGGGCTGGAGACCGCACGGATCGGCCGGCCGCTTCTCTGTCTCAAAGAGACCGAATCGACCAACACCGTCGCCTTCAAGATGGCCGAAGAGGGCGCATCCGAGGGAACGGTGGTGATCGCCGAGGGGCAGACGGCGGGGAAGGGGAGGCTCGGAAGAGTCTGGCTTTCTCCTCCGGGGGTGAACCTGTACTGCTCCGTGATCCTGCGGCCCCCGATCACCCCGGTTGCCGCCTGCCAGCTCACCTTTCTCTCCGCTGTCGCCGTCGCGCGCACCATAGAGAAGTGCACCGAGCTCACTCCCCAGATCAAGTGGCCCAATGACGTTCTCATTGCCGGCAAGAAGGTCGCCGGGCTTTTGAACGAGATGAATGCCGAGACCGAGAAGGTGAACTTCGTGGTGCTCGGCATCGGGGTGAACGTCAACGTCCGGGTCTCCCAGTTGGGCGGGACCTTGCGCCATCCCGCCACCTCCCTTCTCGAAGAGGGGGGCGTGGAGGTCGACCGGCTCAAGTTCGCGAAGACCCTGCTGGCCGAGCTCGACTATCTCTATGGGAGGTTTCTCGCCGAGGGGGACGCCCCCATCCGGGCCGAGTGGCTGGAACGGGCGCCGGTCCGGGGACACAAGGTATCGGTAAGCACCGGCGACCGGTTCTTCACCGGGATCGCGCGGGGGATCGACTCCTACGGCGGACTCCTGGTCGAGCTTCCCGGGGGAAGGGTCGAGACCGTGATGTCCGGGGACGTGGCGCTGGTCGACGAATAGAGTAATCCCCTCGATACGGGGGGCGTAAATCACTAACCGTTGTTGGAGGTTTCATTTGCTGCTGGTGATCGACGTCGGGAACAGCAACATCGTGCTCGGCATCTACGACGAAGAAAGACTGGTCAGGGACTGGCGGGTGTCGACCGACAAGTCCAAGACCATTGACGAATACGGCATCCTGTTTCACGACCTGTTCCGTCTGGCAGGCATCGGTTTCGAAGACATCAAGGACATCATCGTCTCCTCGGTGGTCCCCACTCTGACCGGGGTACTGGAGAAACTGGCCCGCCAGTATTTCCGCATCACCCCCTACATCGTGGGTCCCGGCATCAAGACCGGGATGCCGATCCACTACGACAACCCCAAAGAGGTCGGGGCCGACCGGATCGTGAACGCCATTGCCGGATTCGAGAAGTACCGGCAGGCGCTCATCATCGTCGATTTCGGGACCGCCACCACCTTCGACTACGTGAATAAAAAGGGCGAATACTGCGGCGGCGCCATCTGCCCGGGGCTTGCCATCTCCATGGAGGCGCTCTTCCAGAAGGCGAGCAAGCTTCCGCGTGTGGACATCGCCCGCCCCGCCTCGGTGATCGCCAAGAACACGGTGAACTCCATGCAGGCCGGCATCTTCTTCGGCTACGTGGGGCTCGTCGACGGCATCGTGCAGCGGATGAGGGCCGAGGGGAAGGAAAATCCCAAGGTGGTCGCTACCGGCGGCCTGGCGTCGCTCATCGCGCCGGAGTCGGCCACCATCGAGGCGGTGGACGAATTCCTCACCCTGGAAGGGCTGCGGATTATCTATCAGCGAAACAAGTAGCTCCGGTTTCTTTCTCTGAAGAAAACGGGCGCGGTATTATTTAAGTGAGCTCTTTCGAAGAGACACAGACAAGGGGGTAACCGGGACAGGTTCAAACGAGAGAGTTGAAAAGGGTTTAAAGTTTTTCGTTCGCTTTACTCACAGGTCGGGTTTCGTTTCAGAGTGGATCATGACTGATTCTTATTCTAACGGAGGGCACCATGGGAAGGTACGAAACGGCTAAACTGCGCAACCTTGGAATTGTGGCTCACGGCGGTGCCGGGAAAACCTCTTTGGCCGAGGCGATCCTGTACAACTGCGGCATGATCGACCGCCTGGGCCGGGTCGACGACGGCACCTCCACGATGGACTTCGAGCCCGAGGAGATCAAGCGCCGGATCTCCATCACCTCCTCTCTTGACCACTGCGAGTGGAAAACCTGTTCCATCCACCTCGCCGACACCCCGGGATACGGCAACTTCATCGCCGACACCCGCGCCTGCATGCGCGCCCTCGACTGCGCGGTGGTGATCCTCTCGGCCATCTCCGGCGTCAAGGTCCAGACCGAGGAAGTCTGGAAGTGGGCCAACGAGTTCGAAATTCCCCGCATCGCCTTCGTCAACAAGATGGACCGGGAGCGGGCGAGCTTTCTGCGTGCCATCGACGACATGGAGAAGGCGCTCGGGGCCCGCGGGGTCGCCATCCAGTGCCCGATGGGATCGGAGGAGAACTTCTCCGGCGTCATCGACCTCGTCAAGATGAAGGCGTACCGCTACGCGGACGACCTCTCCGGCAAGTGCAAGGAGGAGGAGATCCCGTCCGAGTACCTGGCCGAGGCCAAGCGGCTGCGGGACATGATGGTCGAGACGGTGGCCGAGGCGTACGACGCCCTCACCGAGAAGTACCTGGAGACCGGGGAGCTGACCGAGGACGAGATCTACGACGGCCTGAGGATCGGCACCCTGCGAAACACCTTCACCCCGGTGCTCTGCGGTTCGGCGACTTCGAACATCGCCGTGGGCCACCTGCTCGACGCCATCTGCGCCTATCTCCCGTCCCCGCTCGACCGCACTCCGGCGGTGGGGACCGATCCGGTCAAGCAGGAGGTCGTGGAAAGGGCGCCCGCCGAGACCGAGCCGTTCTCCGCGCTGGTCTTCAAGACCACCTCCGACCCGTACACCGGCAAGATCACCATCTTCAGGGTCTACTCGGGGGTGCTCAACTCGGATTCGACCGTCTACAACTCCACCAAGGGGGTAGAGGAGCGGATCGGGCAGATTTTCGAGCTCGAAGGGAAGAAGCAGCACGCGATCAAGCAGGCGGTGGCGGGGGACATCGTGGCGGTCACCAAGCTCAAGGAGACCATCACCGGCGACACCCTCTGCGATCAGGCTAAGCCGGTCGTGTACGAGCCGGCCCAGCAGCTTTTGCCGGTGATCTCCTACGCCATCGAGCCGAAGACCAAGAACGACGAGGACAAGATCCACGGCGCCCTCCACCGGATGATCGAGGAGGAGCCGACCCTCGAGTCCCATCGCGATCCCCAGACCAAGGAGTTCATCATCTCCGGCATGGGGCAGGTCCACCTCGAGGTCATCGTCGAGAAGATGAAAAGGAAGTTCGGGGTGGACGTGCTGCTCAAGACCCCGAAAGTCCCCTACCTGGAGACCATCCGCGGCTCGGCCAAGGTGCAAGGGAAGTACAAGAAGCAGTCCGGCGGCCGCGGCCAGTACGGCGACTGCTGGATCGAGCTTGCCCCGATGCCGCGGGGCGAGGGGTACCTCTTCGAGGACAAGATCGTCGGCGGGGTCATCCCGCGCCAGTACATCCCGGCGGTCGACAAGGGGATCCAGGATGCCGCCAAGGAAGGGTTCCTGGCCGGCAACCCGGTGGTGGACTTCAAGGTGAGCCTCTACGACGGGTCCTTCCACACGGTGGACTCCTCGGAGATGGCCTTCAAGGTGGCCGGTTCCATGGCCTTCAAGAAGGCGATGGAGCTCTGCAAGCCGGTGCTCCTCGAGCCGATCGTCAACATGAAGGTCACCGTACCGGACGAGAACATGGGGGACGTCATCGGCGACATCAACTCCCGCCGCGGGAAGGTGGTCGGGGTGGAACCTAAGGCCAACTCCCAGATCATCCGGGTGGTGGTCCCGATGTCCGAGGTGCTGACCTACTCGAACGACCTGCGCTCCATGACCAGCGACCGTGGCCTCTTCACCTCCGAGTTCTCCCACTATGAAGAGGTGCCGAGCCACATGGCCCAGAAGATCATCGCGGAGAGCCAGAAGGCTAACGGCAACAACAAGGCTGCCTAGGCGGCCGCAAAAATGCCTCCCTCGTCCCTTACCGGGCGGGGGAGGCCACTAAAATGTACTGTTTTGAGGGAGGATGAGCTACATGTCAGATCGTTTTTCGCCGGAAGATAGTGAAATGGTGCCGGAAAAGAAAAAGTCGCAGCAATCGTTGCTGCTTCTGTTACTGCTCATTCTCCTCTTCGTCTATCTGTACTTCTTCACCGGACTGATCAAACCGCGCCCGGAAGAGGCGCCCCCCAAACCGGTTGCCGAGGCACCGGCGGTGAAACAGAAGCTGCCGCCGCGTGCGGCCGGTGCCCCGGAAGCCGCCAAGGCACCGGAGGCGGGCCAGCCCGCTCCGGCTGCTCCGGCCGCCCCGGTTCCCGCGGCCCAGGCCAAACCGGCCCCGGCTCCCGCCGCCCAGTCGAAACCCGCTCCGGCTCCGGCTGCCCAGGCCAAACCCGCCCCGGCTGCCCAGGCCAAACCGGCTCCGGTACCTCCTGCCCAGGTCAAGCCCGCTCCGGCGGCTCCCAAAGCCGCTCCGGTACCGGCTGCCCAGCCGAAAAAGCCCGAAGCTCCCAAGAAGGCCGAACCTGCTAAGAAGCCCGAGGCCAAGAAGCCGGAAGCTAAGAAGCCGGAGGCCGTCAAAAAGCCCGAAGCGAAGAAACCGGAAGCTGCCAAGCCGGCCCAGAAGGCGGGCGCTGCCAAGGAGGCGAAAGAGGCCAAGACCGCCAAGCCGAAGGCGGTGGCCAAGGCGGCCCCGGCCTTCGCACTCGACATCGAGGGGGATCTTGCACCGAGCGAGGCGGCAACCGTGACCGCCAAGCTGAAACAGGCCGGGATCGGCAACGTCTCCAAGACCAGCGTGCAGAAAAGCGAGGCGATGCACCGCCTGTACCTGGCCGACTTCGCCGACCACGACGAGGCCAAGGAAGAGCTCGACCGTCTCAAGCAGGTCGCTCCCGGTGCCTTCTTGCTGAAGGAAAACGGCCGCTACGCCGTCTACGCAGGTTCCTACCTCAGGGAAGGAAAAGCCGCCGTCGAGCAGGACCGCCTGTTCAACAAGGGGGTCAAACTCCTCCTGAAGAGCGCCACCATCAAGGTCCCCGTGTACCGGATGCGCGCGGGGAGCTTCAAGGACAAAGCTGCGGCCGACAAGGCGGTGGCCAAGCTCAAAGGGGCCGGTGTGACCGCCAAACCCGTCAAGCTCGGCAAGTAAGAGGGATCTGGTGCCAAACAAGAAGGTGACCTTTACCATTTCCGCTGCCGCCGCCCCTTTCGTGGGGGACGACAAGCCGCGGAGCGAGCGGTTGAAGGCCGCCAGAGGGCAGGTTCCGCTGTCTCCCGACGATCTGGTCGTCCTCGTCTTTTACCTCTGTCATGACGGCGATCCGGAAGTGAAGGCCACCGCCATCGCCTCCATGCGGGCCATGCCCGCCCGTTTCCTGGTCCAGGTGCTCGCCAACAAGGGGCTGCACCCGCGCATTCTCGACGCGCTGGTGCAGCTCCACTTCAACAAGCCGGAAGTGGCTCCCCTGCTAAAGGCCCACCCGATGCTGAGCGAGCGGTCTGCCGCGTTCCTCGCGCGCGAGGCTGCTGTCGCAACTTCCGCTGCCACGCAACCGGCAGCCTCGCAGGCAGCTTCACCGGCAGTTCAGCCGACGGCCTCATCGGAAACACCGGCAGGGAAAGATGCCGCGAAGGAACCGGAGTTGCCCGGCGAGGGAAACAAGGAGAATGAGGCCCCGTCTGAAGAGGAGGAGCCCGACGAGACGACGGAAGAGTTCCAGTCGAAGTACCAGCTATCCCAGAACATGGGGGTGGCCGATAAGATCAAGATGGCCCTTACCGGCGACAAGGAGTGGCGATCCATCCTGATCAAGGACAGCAACAAGCTTGTATCGGGCGCCGTCGTGAAGAACCCGCGTATCACCGAGGCTGAGGTGCTGGCAATCGCCAAGTCCCAGGTGCAAAACGATGAGATCATGCGGGTCATCTGTGCCAACAAGGACTGGATCAAGAACTACCCGCTCAGGAAGGCGCTCATCGAGAATCACAAGACACCGCTTCCCGCGGCGCTCAGGTTTATCTCGTCACTGACCGAGAAGGATCTCTCCGGGCTGGCGAGGAGTAAAAACGTCTCCACGGTGATCGCGACCCAGGCACGCAGGATATTGATGGGAAAAAAAGAAGGCAGATAATCGGGGGATACCAATATGGCCTTGATCAATCAGGCTAAGCGCGAGATAAATTCCAAAATCGTCTTTTTCGGACCCGGCCTTTCGGGCAAGGCAAGCACGCTGAAGCATGTCTTCAACAAGCTGAAGCCGGAATTCCGCGGCGTTCTCAAGGCCATGAACGTGCAGGGCGCCCGCATGATGTTTTTCGACTTCACTCCGCCGGGCGACGGCAACATCGACGGTTTCAAGGTCCGCTTCCACGTCTACACCGTTTCCGGCAATGCGGTCGATCCCTCGGCCTGGAAGATGGTGCTCAAAGGTGTGGACGGGATCGTCTTCGTGGCCGACAGCCATCCTCAGCGCGCCGAGGCCAACCGGGAGAGCCTGGACCGTCTCAACGAATACCTGGCGGGATACGGCCAGAGCACCTCGACGCTGCCGGTGGTCCTCCAGTACAACAAGAGCGATCTGAAGGATGCCCTTTCCCAGGTGGAGCTCGACGCCATGCTCAACCTGGACCGGGTGCCCAGCTTCAGGGCCAGCAGCTACACCGGCGACGGCGTTCTCCAGACCCTCCTAGCTCTCGTCAAGAATGTCCTGACCGGGATGAGGAGCAAAGGGGTGGACGGCGGCGTGAGCGGCGACGCTCTCCAGCACATGGTGGAGGAGGTCCCTGTCCACGCCGGCGCTGGCAGTACCGCTGCCGAGGTTCCTCCGCCGGTGCGGGAATCCGCTGCCGATCGCCGCGGGCGTCCGGGACAGGAGGGCGGAACTCCGTCGGCTCCCGAACCCGTGGCCCCGGCCGCTTCACCCGTTGCTGCGGCGGCCCCGGCGGCGGAGGCCCCTGCTGCGGCGGCTCCTGCTGCCATGGCCCCTGCTTTTGAGGAACAGGTCCCAGCTCCGCCCGCCGAGCCTCCCCAACCGGCCGCTCCGGTTGCCGTGGCTGAGGATATCACCTTGGAGCTCTCGGGGACTCCCCAGGCCGCCGGGCAGGGGGCGGTCAGGATCCCGCTCACCATTCGCAGCGGCAACCAGACCAAGTCCGTTTCCATCACGTTATCCCTGTCCATCGAGGATGGACGCTAACATCCGTACGATCCGAACCGCAGTTTGATGGCAAGGGGATGCGTTTCTCCTGCCATGCCGGACAGTCCCGGCTTGGCAGGTAGGGGCGCTTTCCCGCCGCACGAAAGGAGAGGCAGCATGGCTGAGCTGAAAGGGAGCAAAACCGAGAAGAACCTGTTGGAAGCTTTCGCAGGTGAATCGCAGGCACGCAACAAGTACACCTACTATGCGTCGGTGGCCAAGAAGGAGGGATACGAGCAGATCGCGGCTCTTTTCCTGGAGACCGCGGAGAACGAGAGGGAACACGCCAAGCTGCACCTTAAGGCACTCGGCGGGATCGGCGACACCCTCGCTAACCTGAAGGCGGCCGCAGCCGGCGAGTACGCCGAGTGGATCGACATGTATCCCCGCATGGCCAAGGAGGCCCGCGAAGAGGGATTCACCGCCATCGCCATCATGTTCGAAGGGATCGCCAAGATCGAAAAAGTGCACCAGGAGCGCTACAAGGCCCTCCTGGCCTCCATCGAGGAAGAAACCGTCTTCAATTCCGAAGAGCCGACTACCTGGAAATGCCGCAACTGCGGTCACATTCACGAAGGGACGGAGGCCCCCACCGGGTGCCCTGTCTGTCATCATCCCCGCGGTTACTTCGAACGGGTCGCTGAGAATTACTGATCCAGCCCCGCGCCTCCCGTCTCATGAATAGGGCAGGGGGCGCGGTGCCTGTTCGATCCAATCTCCGTTTTACACGGCCAATCACTGATGGCCTCTTTTCAAATTCCTTGTATACAATCAGGCTGACATGTTATGATGCCCTGGTTTCTCATTAGCTAAGGAGGCTAAGGATGGCAATCATCACCATTTCCAGAGAGATGGGCACAGGTGCCTACGCTGTCGCCAAGGAGTTGGCCAAGCGGCTGAAATATCCTCTCATCGACCGTGTGAAGATCGAAGAGCTGGCACCCAATTACGGTCTGACTACTGAAATACTGGAAAGGGTTGACGAGAAGCCTCCCTCCTACCGTACCGCCGAAGACCGTCTCAAGGCCGCCCACCTCGCCACCATGGAATTGATCCTGCTGGATTGTGCCAGGAAGGGGAACGTCATCCTGTACGGCCGCGGTGCGCAGGATCTCATCAAGGGGCTTAACAACGTTCTCAAGGTGCGTTTCGTCGCCCCCTTCGAGGATCGGGTCGAGAAGTTCGCCGAGCGCGAGTGGATCGATCCCGACCTGGCCCGCGAGCTGATCAGGAAGAGCGACCACCAGTTGGGTGGCTTCATCCACTTCTACTTCAACCGCGACTGGAGCGATCCGCTCGCCTACGACATCGTCTTCAACACCACCCGCATCTCCCAGAGCGCCATGGTGGAGAGCATCGTGGCCGCCGTCAAGGACCCGCGTCTCAAGGAGGCTGAAGATGAGTCCATGGAGATGCTCGATGACCTGATCATCGCCAAGAGGGTGGAGGCGGAGCTCTTGAAGTCGAGCCTGGCCCGTGCCCTTCGCTTCTGCATCGTTTCCGAGCAGGGCGTCGTCACTCTTTCCGGCCACGTCCAGTCGGAAGAGGAGATCGATGAGGCGATCAAACTTGCTTCCGAGGTTGAAGGGGTCCTCGACGTGGAGGCGGACCTCGACGTCTTGAATTTCAAACCGGGCAAAGACTAACGGTCACACCAGCCTCCCGCCAGGCCTTTCCTTAAGGGGAGGGTTGGCGTAGGGGACGATTACATAAAGGCGGGGCAATGGAATCCGGGTGATACCGGGGCATTGCTCCGCTTTTTTGTTGGGCCCGAAGAACCTCCCTCACCCCGGCCTTCGGGCACCCTCTCCCCCAAAGAGGCGAGGGTGATAATAGTCCTGCCGTTTAGAGGCGAGACAGGGCGTGAGTGAACGATAGGAGGCGGCGATAGGAGGCGGCGATAGGAGGCGGCGATAGGAGGCGGCGATAGGAGGCGGCGATAGGAGGCGGGGGGCGAAAGGTTCCCTCCCCTTCAAGGGGAGGGACAGGGTGAGGATGGGGTCCCCGGACCGAAGGTTTATTTCCGGTCCCGGGCCCTTTTGATGCTTTCCACGCAGCTGTAGGGGATCGCCAGGTTTCCCCGTCCGCTCCCCATGTCGATACCTTCCTCGATACCGTGGTAGTCTGAGCCGCCGGTCCAGATCAGCCCCATCTTGTCGGCGTACGCCTTGAGATAGGCGCTGTCCTGCTCGGTGCAGACGTTGTTGTAGGCCTCGACTCCGTCAAGCCCGAGCACGATCAGGGCGTCGAGGATGGCGGTCAGCACCCCTCTTTCCTGGGTCACCGTGGTGGGGTGTGCCAGCACGGCCACCCCCCCCAGACGATGGATGGTGCTCAGCGCCTCTTCCATCGGGAAGTACCGCTTCGGGACGTCGCAGGGGATGAGATAGCGGACGAAGGCGTCCTGCATGTCCTGGGCGTATCCCTTGGCCATCAGCACCTGCGCGATGTGCGGGCGGCCGAGCGCGCCTCCGGCCAGGGCGGCCGCTTCTTCACAGGAGATCGGCTCCCTTTTTTCCCATCCAAGCTTCTCGTTGATCCGCTCGACGATCGCCTCTCCGCGGCGCTCCCGGCGGTCCCGGAATTCCTTCAGGGTCTCCTGGAGTCCGGCATCGTGATAATCGAGGTAGTAGCCCAGCAGGTGGACGTCACGGTATCCCTGGTAGGCCACCGAGAATTCGATGGACGGGAGAACCTCAAGTCCGCAGGCCTTACCAGCGGCCAGCAGTTCGTCGGTACCGTCGACGGTGTCGTGGTCGGCGAGTGCGATGGCCTTCAGGCCGAGCCGGCAGGCCATTTCGGCGAGTTCGGCGGGGGTGCGAACCCCGTCGGAATAGTTGGAATGTATATGCAGGTCCACCAGGTTGCTCATGCGGTCTCCTTGGCCTCCCGTCCGCTCCCCTTGGGGCCCGGACGTCGAGGGTGATCAGTCGGGCCATTATAGGGCTTTTCCCGCTTTGTGCAACCTTTACCCCTGTCGATTCGCGCTCTCCCCGGCTGGGGCGATGAATCCTCCAGGGGGCCTTGTCCCCTTTTTCACCTGCTTCTTCAGGTACGACTCCCCGTGACCGATAGGTATGCCATAGTCCTCATGAAAAGGAGAAGCGGCGCCCGGACGGGAAATCGGTTGCCATGCCTGGTTCCTTCTTGTATAAAAAGACTATTTTGCGGTTGGAATCAGGGGGATTTGTGGCAAAAAATAAGGGGATGTTTTGGGCCGCGCTGGCCATCTCCATCTTTGTTTTTGGAGGGATCTCCACCTTTACCGGTCTTGGCCTCATTGCCTTCATGAACGGGCGAAACCTCCTCAATCTCGGCGACGGCAGGTCTTTCGGTCTTCTCCTTCTCTGCGTCGGTCTTTGCTCTTCGATCTTGGGGGTGCTGATCATGCGGATCGTCAGGAACCGGGTCTATAGATGAAGGACGACCAGATCCATCAGGCGATGGCGATCGTCGCCGAGGCGGTCACGCAGTGGGTTACCCCCGCGGTCACCATCGTCGCCACCCAGGACGGCGACCCGTTCAAGGTGCTCGTCTCTTGTATACTTTCCCTGCGGACCCGCGACCAGGTGACGGCCGAGACTTCCGGGAGGCTCTTCGCCCTGGCCGATACGCCGGAAAAGCTCATTCATCTCTCGGTAGACGAGATCGAGAAGGCGATCTATCCGGCCGGCTTTTACCGCAACAAGGCCCGGCAGATACTGGAGATCTCCCGGGAACTGGTCGAGCGTTACGGCAGCCAGGTTCCCGACGACCTCGACGAACTGTTGAAATTCAACGGGGTAGGGCGGAAGACGGCCAACCTGGTGCTGACCCTTGGTTTCGGGAAAGCGGGGATCTGCGTCGACACTCATGTCCACAGGATCTGCAACCGCTGGGGATACATCAAGACCAGGAATCCGGAGGAAACCGAGAAGGCGCTGAGGCTGAAACTTCCTTCCCAGTACTGGATTCCCATCAACGATATGCTGGTCACCTTCGGGCAGAACATGTGTACGCCGCTTTCTCCCAAGTGCAGCCAGTGTCCGCTGTACCAACTGTGCGACAGAGCGGGCGTTTCGAAGTTTCGTTAAAACAATGTTTGCATTTAGCCGCCATTTAAGTATAATGAAAAACTGACCTTTCGGAATGAACCAGCAACATTTGCCTAAACAGGCCTACTGATATCACCGCTGCCGACGCATCGGCCACCTTGGGGGGTTATTTATGCTGAAGAAAATCGGTTTTGTAGGATTGGGGACCGTTGGCCTGCACATGGCTGCCAACCTCACCAAGTCGGATTATGAACTGACGGTTTACGACCAGGATCCCCAAAACGTATCGGAGCTCGCCAAGCTCGGAGTTACGGTCGGCGAAACCCCGATGGCCACCGCCAAGGGTAAGGATCTTGTCATCGTCATCGTCCCGGAGAGCCGTCACCTGGTCTTCGGCGAAAAGGGCGTCCTCGAGGGGATCGACGCCGGTACCATCATGGTCGACATGGGGACTCACTGCATCGAGACCATCGAGCGGATGGCCGAGGAGTGCGCCAAGCGTAGCGTCTCTTTCCTCGAGGCACCGGTCTGGGGGAGCAAGGAGCACGCCGCCAACGGCCTGCTGACCATCCTGGCGGGGGGCGACGAGTCGCTGCTGGGGCGCTGCCGCGAGCCGTTCTCCTACTTCGGGCTCAACATCATCCACATCGGCAAGATCGGCGACGCCACCAGGATGAAGCTCATCGTCAACCTGCTCCAGGCCGAGATGATGCAGACCCTGTCCGAGGGGCTGGTCTTCGGCGAGAAGATGGGCTTCAAACCGGACAAGATCCTCGAGGTGCTGGACTCCGGCGGGGTTGCTTCGCCGCTGTTCCACTCCAAAGGGCGCAGCATCGCCCGCGGCGACTTCAGCCGCAACCTCGCGCTCAAGTACGTTCACCGCCAGATGCAGCGTGTGCTCGAGCAGGCCGACAAGCTGAAGATCGATCTCCCTTCCGCCAAGACGGTCACCGCCGTCTACGGCAAGGCTGTCGAGGATGGCTTCGGTGAGGAGGATTTCTGCGCGGTCATTAAGGAGCTGCGGAAGTAGCCTTTCTTCAAGAATGTGAGATAGGATCCACCAGGGGGACGTCGAAAGGCGCCCCCCTTTTTCTTTCCGATTCACTTATACCCACTAAGCCTGCATCTCCCTTCCGTTACCTTCCCCCCGCATTAGCAACTACCGTTTAAGATAATTTGTCTGTACAAAATTCTGGCCGATCCGATAAAAATAATTGTCCGGCTTGACGTTACACCGCCTCGGCACAGATTCTCCTCCTCCGATTCCATCCGCCAACGAAACAAGTCGCACCCCCTTTTATTGGATGGCGAACACGCCACCGCACACAGGGGTTCAGGCCGGCAATCTCTACAGGATAAAAGGGAGACCATGGGTCACGTTCAAAAAAAACGTCTGTTCGTGGGGCTGGCCATGCTGGCTTTCGTCGGGGCCGGTTTCACCGGTTACTACACCTGGAGCAACTACCACCAAACGCAGGAGCCGATCAGCTATACAACGTTCGTCGACAAGGTCAACACGGGCCACATTACCCGCGTCCGGCTCGAGGGCGATCAGATCAAGGCGCTCGGCAAGAAGGGCGAAAGCTACACTCTCTACGTTCCTTCCGGTGCGGAAATCCCGAAACTGCTGGTTGCCAAGCATGTCGATTTCTCGTCGGTGCCCGAGAGCCAGTATCACTGGTTCGAACTTGGGATTATCCTTACCGTGGCCGGTATCGGCACGCTGATGATCCGCAAGTACAGCGGATTCGGGCGGAGCAGGGCCAAACTCTTTGACAGTTCCGTTACCCGCACCACCTTCTCGGATGTGGCCGGGGCCGAGGAGGCCAAGGCCGAACTGATGGAGACGGTCGATTTCCTCAAGGATCCGGCCAAGTTCGCAAGCCTTGGCGGGAAGATGCCGACCGGCGTCCTCCTGGTGGGCCCTCCGGGAACGGGGAAGACCCTTTTGGCCCGGGCCGTGGCCGGTGAGGCGGGAGTACCGTTCTTCGCCATGTCCGGCTCCGAGTTCGTCGAAATGTACGTCGGCGTCGGCGCCTCCCGGGTACGCGACCTCTTCGGACAGGGGAAGAAGGCAGCCCCCTGTATCATTTTCATCGACGAGATCGATGCCGTCGGGCGCAAGCGCGATGCCGCTACCGGGGGGGCCAGTGACGAGCGGGATCAGACACTCAACCAGCTCCTGGTGGAGATGGACGGTTTCTCGGTCAACTCCGGGATCGTTGTCCTTGCGGCCACCAACCGGCCGGAGGTCCTGGACCAGGCACTGCTGAGGTCGGGACGCTTCGACCGCCAGGTGGTGGTACCTTCCCCGGACATCCGCGGCCGGGAGGAGATCCTCAAGGTCCACGCAAAGAACGTTCCCCTGAGTGACGAGGTCGACCTGCGGGTTATCGCCCGGGGAACTCCAGGGCTCTCCGGCGCCGACCTGGCCAACGTCGTTAACGAAGCCGCCATCCTGGCTGCCCGTTCCAACAAGGGGAGGGTGGAGATGGCCGACCTCGATGCCGCCCGCGACAAGGTCCTGATGGGCGCCGAGAAGAAGTCCCTCGTGCTGTCCGAGAAATCCAAACTGAGCACCGCCTATCACGAGGCTGGGCACGTCCTGGTTGCCAAGCTGGTCCCCGGCTGCGACCCGGTACACAAAGTTTCCATCGTCCCCCGTGGCCGCGCCTTGGGGGTGACCCTCCAGATTCCCACCGAGGACATCTACTGCTACACGAAAGAAATGCTCGACGGCCATCTCAAGGTGTTAATGGGGGGACGGGCCGCCGAGGAGCTCATCTTCGGTACCACCACGACCGGGGCAGGCAACGACTTGGCCCGCGCCACCGATACCGCCCGCAAGATGGTCTGCGAATGGGGAATGTCGAAGGCCTTCGGTCCGGTAGCCTTCGGGAACCACGAGAGTACGGATCCCGGCGCTGGGCACACCGGCAAGAATTTCAGCGACACCACGGCCCTGGAGATCGACTCCGAGATCCGCTCCATCGTGACCGGCAGCTACACGGAGGTGGTGGACCTTTTGACGACCCATATGGACGCGCTCAAGGCGCTCACCGAGGAGTTGGTCGCCAAGGAGACCCTCGACTCCTCCGAAATCGACGCAGTCCTCGTCCCGCACTTCACCAAGGCCGGGATAGAATTTCCCTCCGTGCAGGGCTAGGTCGCAATGTAGAGGACCTATACAAAGGGACTGGCGTGAGCCAGTCCCTTTGTGTTTTCCGTCATCCCCCCTCCCCCTCCAGGGGGGAGGGAACCATAGGCCTTTGTCCCCAAAATCCTTTTTTCCTCCTCTTTTCATTCCCTCTAAATAGTTGCCGCCTCTTGCATTAAGTGCTATTTAATACAGCCTGATCCTTTGGCTGTGCTGGTCTTCGAATTCCCAACGAGGCAGTCTTGGCAAACGGCACCCCTCCATCCGAAGAGATTCCTGCAACGGTTCCGCTTTCCCCGGGACTTCAGATAATTCGCCGCCGGCGCTGGTTTCTCTGGCTGGTGCTGCTTGGCTATCTCCCGCTCATGTGGGTGACGCAGAGGATCACGCATTCCTTTGAGCGCTCCCTCCCCGTCTTTTTCATCTGGGTCGGTGTCCTCGTTGTCGTGACCAGCTACTCCGCAGTGGCGAGATGTCCCCGTTGCCGGAACTACTACCATGTCAACGGCATGAGCCTTCTCTATCTGCGTCGTTGCCTTCACTGTCAACTGCCACTCAAAGCCGACCTCGTCGAGAACTTCGACGACGGCTGGCGTCCTCCGAAGCGCTCCGGATAGAGAGTTCCGGCGATGGCACGAAGCGTCTAGCTCTTTCCTTGGGCCTTTAACCTAGAACGTAGAACCTAGAACTTGTTTCAGGAGGTTTTATGCACCGCCGCTCTTTTCTCAAGATCCTCGGACTGTCCGCCATCTTCAACCGTCTTTTCTGGAACGAAGCGCTGGCTGCCAACCAGCCGGTGGTGGCGGTGGCGGAAGGAAGGGACGCCGCCCAGATCACCCGTAATGCCATTGCCGCGCTCGGTGGGATGAAGCGCTTCGTGAAGCATGGCGACGTGGTGGTGATCAAGCCCAACATCGGGTGGGACCGGACCTCTGCCCAGGCTGCCAACACCAACCCTGCCGTCGTGAAGACCATTGCCGAAGAGGCGCTGAAGGCGGGGGCCAAGAAGGTGAAGGTTTTCGACCGTTCCTGCAACGACGAGCGGCGCTGCTACGTGAACAGCGGGATGACGGCCGCGCTGGGCGGGATGAAGAACGTCGAGCTGAAGTTCATCGAGGACGAGCGGTTCAAGAAGATAGCCCTCAGGGGGAAGGTTCTGAGCGAATGGGAGCTCTACGACGAGGCGCTGCACGCCGATGTCTTCATAAACGTCCCGGTGGCCAAGCATCACAGCCTCACCAAGGTCACCCTTGGGCTTAAGAACGTCATGGGGGTGATGGGCGGAAACCGCGGTGCTATCCACCGCAACATCGACGAGGCGCTGGCCGACGTCAACAGCGTGCTCAAAAGCCACCTCGTGGTGGTTGACGCCACCCGCGTCCTGACCGCCCACGGCCCCCAGGGTGGCAACCTGCGTGACGTGAAGGCCCTGAACAAGGTCCTCGCCTCCACCGACATAGTGGCGGCCGACGCCTATGCGACCACCCTCTTCGGGCATCGCCCCGAGGATATCTCGGTCACCGTGGCGGCACACCGGCGCGGGCTGGGCGAGATGAACCTGAACAAGGTTCGCATCGTCAGGGCCTGAGGGGATCGATGAGAAAAGCGAACCTCGCGCGCATCATCCAGCTCTTGTTCCTGGCGGTCTTCCTGGTGCTGTTCGTGCGGACCGAATACCGCGGCTCCGACACCATTTCCGCCGCCATCAACAGCTTCTTCCGGGCCGATCCCCTGGTGGTGGTGAGTTATCTACTCTCGGCGCATTCTCTTACCTGGCTGCTCTTTCCGGCGGTCATCACCCTCGTCTTCAGCACACTCCTCGGCCGGTTTTTCTGCGGGTGGATCTGTCCCCTCGGCACGCTGCTCGACCTCGTCACCGTCCGTATCAAGAAGAGCGCTCCCCTGCGCATCCTCAAGGGAAACGTGAAGTACTGGCTGCTCTTCCCGATGCTGGTTGCCGCCTTCTTCCACGTGAATCTGGCCGGGGTGCTGGACCCCATCGCGATCCTGGTCCGCGGGCTTACCTTTTTCCTCTATCCCATCTTCGGCCACACGGTGCGCAGCGGCTGGGTGGACCTCTACGGGCTGGTAGGAGAACGACGCGACTACATCGCTCCTGCCTATGCGGTTCTACGCGACAACATCCTCCCATTCCGGGACACCTTCTATCCCTTGGCCTTCCTCTCCGGGTTCATGTTCCTCGGCATCATCTACCTCGAACGCTACGAGAGCCGGAACTGGTGCCGGAACCTCTGCCCGCTGGGGACCCTGCTCGGGCTTTTCGGCCGCTTCTCCATCTTCAGGAGGAGCCCTTCTTCCCTGTGTGATGACTGCAAGGCCTGCCGGGCCGTCTGCCCTTGCGCCTTCGAAGGGGAACTCCTGGAGCCGGACAACTGTCTTCTCTGCATGAAGTGCCAACAGGGGTGCCGTCAGCATCGGGTCTCTTTCGATCTTGCTCTGCCGGTTCCCGGACACGGGCCGTACCTTCCCGAGCGGCGGGTCCTCCTGGGTGGGCTTTTGTCGGGCTTTCTGCTGGCGGGAAGCTTCCGGTTCCGCAAACCGGAGGCCCAGGCCCGCCTGCTCCGTCCGCCGGGGACCGGGAGCGAGGACGAGTTCCTCAAGAAGTGTGTCCGCTGCGGCGAGTGCATGAAGGTCTGCCTTACCGGAGCCCTTTATCCAGCTGTGGCCCAAGGGGGGGTGGAGGCCGTTTTCACCCCGGTGGTCACCCCGCGCCTTGGCTACTGCGAGTACAACTGCAACCTTTGCGGCCAGGTTTGCCCGACCGCCGCCATCCCTTCGCTCCCCATCGAGGAAAAGCGGCGAGCCGTGATCGGCAAGGCGGTGCTGGATAAGAACCACTGCCTCCCCTATGCCAAGAAGACGAACTGCATCGTCTGTGAAGAGCATTGCCCCTTCCCCGAGAAGGCGATCAAGTCCGAGGAGGTCGAGGAGATCGACCGGCACGGCAACAAGATCAAGATCCTCCGCCCGTACGTGGTCGATGAACTCTGCAACGGCTGCGGGATCTGCGAGAACGTCTGCCCGCTGGAAGGGAAGTCCGGCATCGAGGTCTTCGCGGTCAAGGACAAGAGCCCGTTGAAGGCGGTGGCGATGGCTCCTGCGGATGACCAGCCTTCAGACCCCGGTGCGGGGGACGGGAGTGACCCGTACGGCGGTACCAGTGCAGGAAAGGTCGGTGATCCGTACGGTGGTGGCTCAGGGAAAGAGAGTGACGTGAATCGTCGGGCGGGTGCCGGGGACGGGAGTGACCCTTATGGCGGAGCCGGTGCGGGGAAGGAGTCTGATCCTTACCGCGGGGGAGCAGGGGAGGGGGGCGATCCTTATGGTGGAGCCGGTACCGGGGTTGGGCAGGAAGTGAAGTCTCCCGCCAGAAAGAAAGACGCCGGCCGGGGAGCCTCGGGTGACGCCCCGGCCGGCGCAGGTAACCGGCGTAAAGGGAATGATGGTGGCAAAGAGGTGTGGGAAGGGGAGAATCCTTACCGCTAATCCTCCGGCGGCTGGGACCCTGCCAGTTTGATCCCGTGGCGGGCCTGTTCCAGCGATTCGATAAGGCTGGCGTTGTCCACCGCCGCCTTACCGAAAATCGGGGTAAGGGCATCGATCAGTGCCGGGTTGAAGTTGCGGTCGAGCGCTTCGCAAATTTGCCGGATGTCGAACTGGTAGGCCCGCCAGTTATCCCTGATATCCCAGGCCTGGCCGTCGATCACGTTGTAGAAATTCCCCAGCCTCGCCGGCCGGGTCTGCACCGCGGGGGCGGCCCCGGGCAGCGGGCACTTCGCGCTGTTCACCTCGGGTTCCACCAGGTACCCCTCGCCTCGATAATGAATTCCCTCGGCATGTGTCACCAGGTTCTTTCCTTTCACTTCCATGTTGGCCGCTTCACCGCAGAAAACCTTATACGCCTGCGGGATGTCATGATCGGGTGCGAAGTACAGGTCGTGGAGTGCCCATTCCGTCGCCGCCGCCTGCTCCTCCGCGGCACGGTAGTCGTCCTGGACCTGGAGAAGGGTGGCGGTCGGGGCGCTGCTCCAGGATTTTCCAAAGAGCGTGCAGCCGTTGAAGAGGGTGATGGAGAGGAGAAGTAACGCCAGGTAAGGTAGGTATTTTAGAGATGACATTGGCAACCTCTAATTTGGTGGGATAGGGAAAGAATATAATCGGAGGACGTTCTGTCAATTGCCACCTCTGGTTGTTCGCTTACCCCTCCCCTTGAAACGCGAAACTTTCCTCGATTTGGTACTATGTTGGTATCGCAGTCTCGCCCGTCCCATTAAGCTGGTGCCTCACCGGCTGCTGCTTGCGGGATGAGGCTCACATTCAGGAGGTGGAAGATGAAAAAGTGGTTGTTTGCCCTGTTCCTGGTGCTCGTTGCCCAGGGCGTGGAGGCTAAGATGATTACCAAGACTATTGAGTACCGGCAGGGGGATACTCCGCTGGAGGGATACCTCGCCTATGACGACTCCTTCAAAGGAAAACGCCCGGGTGTGCTGGTGATTCATGAGTGGACCGGGGTGACCTCGTACGAGAAAGGGCGCTGCGAGCAACTGGCCAGGCTCGGTTACGTTGCCTTCGCCGCCGACATCTACGGCAAGGGAGTGCGCCCGGCCAATCCCCAGGAGGCCGCCAAGGAGGCCGGGAAGTACCGCGGCGAGGACCGTTCGCTGATCCGGGCGCGTGCCGCGGCGGGGCTTGAAAAGCTCACGAGCTTTCCGAACGTGAATCCGAAGAAGCTCGCGGCAATGGGATACTGCTTCGGTGGGACCGCCGCACTGGAACTCGCCCGCAGCGGGGCCAATGTGCTCGGCACCGTGAGCTTCCACGGCGGGCTCGATACCCCGAATCCCTCCGACGCCAGGAACATCAAGGGTAGGATCCTGGCCCTCCACGGAGGGGACGATACCTTCGTGCCGCCGGCCCAGGTGGCCGCCTTCCAGAAGGAGATGCGGGACGCCAAGGTAGACTGGCAGATGAATATCTACGGCGGCGCCGTCCACAGCTTCACCAATCCCAAGTCCGGCAACGACCCCTCCAAAGGGGTGGCCTACAACGAGAAGGCCGACCACCGCTCGTGGGAGGCGATGAGGCTGTTCTTTAAGGAGATCTTCAAGTAGGGCGTTATAATGCCCCCTCCCCCTGAGGGAGGGGGCGAGGGGGTGGGGGAGGCGTCAATGGAGTGATGTAGCCGGCAGGGCAAAAATCCCCCCTGTCCCCCCTTCGCAAAGGGGGGGACCTGCTGCTGGCCTTCTTTGACAGCCGGCCTCCCCCTCACCCTGGCCCCCCATTTCCACGGGGGAGGGGACCATGAACCCATCCTTTCCTCCCTCCTCCCATCCCCCCGCCATCGTTGACTTTCCCGACTCGATCTGTTACAGAAGTTGCTTTGGACTTCCCCCCCCCTGCATTAGGAACCCATGGACCAGTTTTTCTTCAAGCTTTCGATCATGCTGGTGCCCGCGCTGATGGCCATCACCTGCCACGAGGTGTCCCACGGATGGGTCGCCGACCGGTTGGGGGACCACACCGCCCGCAGCATGGGACGGCTGACCCTCAACCCGCTTCGGCACATCGACCTCTTCGGGACGCTGATGATCTTCATCGTCGGTATCGGATGGGCGAAGCCGGTGCCGGTCGATTACCGGAACCTCAAGAGGCCCAAGACCGACATGGTCTGGGTGGCCGCCGCCGGTCCGGTCACCAACTTCCTGCTGGCCACCGTCTCCGCCTTCGCCATGCGATTGATGATCCAGGCGGGAAGCGGCATCCCCGACGGGACCACGCTGGCCATGGTGGCCGATCCCATCACCCTGATGCTGGCCTTCTCGGTCTACATCAACCTGCTGCTCGGGATCTTCAACCTGATCCCCCTGCCCCCCCTCGACGGCGGCAGGGTGGCGGTAGGCCTTCTTCCCTACCGGCTCTCCCTCGGGCTGGCGAGGCTGGAGCCTTTCGGGATGATCATCATCATCGCCCTGGTCTTTTTGACCCGGATCTTCGATTACGTGATCTTCCCGGCCCTCAACTTTGGCGTTCATCTTCTGGCCGGAGCCGACAGCGGCCTCGTCTTCAACGTCACCCGCCTCATGATGCGGTGATGGATACTGAAAAGGAGCTTCAACCCATGAGCAACAATCGAATCGTCAGCGGCATGAGACCCACCGGTAAACTGCACCTTGGACACTACCACGGGGTGCTTTCCAACTGGCTGGAGTTGCAGAAGAACTTCCAGTGCTTCTTCTTCGCCGCCGACTGGCATTCGCTCACCACCGAATACGCCAACACCGACGGGATCAAGGAAAGCATCCGCGAGATGGTGCTCGACTGGCTCGCCTTCGGGATCGATCCCGAGCAGAGCGTGATCTTCGAGCAGAGCCAGGTTCCCCAGCATGCCGAATTGAACCTGATCCTCGGCATGATCACCCCGGTCTCCTGGCTGGAGCGGAACCCGACCTACAAGGAGATGCAGGAGAACCTCACCACCAAGGACCTCTCCACCTTCGGTTTCCTCGGCTATCCGGTGCTCATGGCCTCGGACATCATCCTCTACAAGGCTGCCCGCGTGCCGGTCGGGCAGGACCAGGTCCCCCACCTGGAGATCACCAGGGAGATTGCCCGCCGCTTCAACCATCTCTACCAGCCGGTCTTCCCCGAGCCGGCGGCGCTGCTCACCGAGACCCCGAAGGTGCTCGGCCTCGACGGCCGCAAGATGAGCAAGTCCTACAACAACGCCATCTTCCTCTCCGAAGATGCCGACACGACCAGGAAGAAGGTCCTCTCGATGGTGACCGACACCCAGCGCATCTACAAGAAAGACCCGGGCGAACCGGACCGCTGCGTCGCCTTCAACCTGCACTCCCTCTATGTGCCGCAGGAGAAACGGGACGAGATCGTGGTGGCCTGCCGCTCCGCCCAGTTAGGGTGCGTCGACTGCAAGAAGATCCTTGCCGACTGCATGGTCGAGACCCTGGCCCCGTTCCGTGCCAAGCGCGAGGAACTGGCCGCCGACGAAGGTCTGGTCGATAACGTTCTTGCCGAGGGATCGAAGAAGGCCGAGGTGGTGGCCCGCGAAACCATGAACGAGGTGCGCGCCGCGCTCAAGGTCTAGGATTCGATGCAAGACACCCTCTTCACCGAGGCGATGGAAAACGCCTACCAGGTACAGATCGAGCAGTTCGAGGGACCCCTCGATCTGCTCCTCCACCTCATCAAGAAGAACGAGGTGGACATCTACAACATCCCCATCGCGGCCATCACCAGGCAGTACCTGGAGTACATGGAGCTTTTGAAGGAGTTGAACCTGGACATCGCCGGGGAGTTCCTGGTGATGGCGGCCACTCTTCTGCAGATCAAGTCCCGCATGCTGTTGCCGGTGGAGCGCGACGACGAGGAGGCCGAGGTCGAGGACCCGCGCGCCGAGCTGGTGCGGAGGCTCCTCGAATACCAGCGCTACCGGGAAGCGGGCTCCGACCTGGTGGCCCGCGATCTTCTTGGGCGCGACGTCTTCGCAAGAAAGTTCGCCTCGTCCGAGCTTGCCGAGATGGCACCCGAAGAGGAACCCGCCGACGTCGAACTCTTCGAGCTGATCGAGGCCTTCCGGAAGGTGCTCTCCCGGGTCTCGGTGGATTCCTTCCACAATGTGGGCGCCGACGGGATCAGTATCGCCGACCGGATCAGCGAGGTCCTTTCGCTGTTGCACGAGAAGCGGACCCTTCGTTTCGACGACCTCTTCCACGACGGCATGAATCGCGACCTCCTGGTGGTCACCTTTCTCTCCATGCTGGAGCTGTGCAAATTGAAACTGATCAGGATCGTCCAGGTGGAAAGCCTCGGCGCCATCTGGCTCACCGCCACCTCCGAAGAGGGTGCGGTGCCGGAAAACGCCGATATTGAGAGCGATTTCGAAGGGGAGGCGTCGGTTGGCGGGTAAGTCGCTTAAAGCCATTGTGGAAAGTCTCTTGTTCGTGCACGAACAGCCCCTGTCGCTGGACCGGCTGGCCCTCATCCTCGAGGAGTTCGAGCGGGCCGACATCCGCCAGGCCCTGGAAGAGCTGGTCGCCGATTACGAGGGGAGCGAACGCGGGATCGTGCTGGTCCAGGTGGCCGGCGGCTATCAGCTTCGCACCCGTCCCGAGCAGGCCGACTACCTCCGTAGGCTCAACAAGACCAAGGGGGTGAAGTTCAGCCAGTCCGCCCTGGAGACCCTCGCCATCATCGCCTACCGCCAGCCGGTCACCCGCGCGGAGATCGAGTACCTGAGAGGGGTCGACTCCGGCGGGGTCCTCAAGAACCTGCTGGAGAAGAAACTCCTGAAGATCCTCGGCAAGAAGGACGTGCCGGGAAAGCCTCTCATCTACGGAACCAGCAAGGAATTCCTCGAGCTCTTCGACTTGAAGGACCTTTCCTCGCTCCCCACCCTGAAGGAGATCCAGGAGCTCGCCCCTCCCGATCCCTTCGCCGACCAGCCCGCCCTTCCGCTCGCCGCCGAGGAAACCTGAAGCCGACGGGCTCTGTGCTAAACTATCGATGTGGCTTGTCCCCCCCGGCATGATTCGTGCCGGTTGGTGAACGGCGGGCCCGAGGAGGGATGCATGGTACGTCAGCCGGCAGTGGCAGGAAAGTTCTACACGAATGAACCGGACCAGCTGAGAAAAGAGCTCCGTTCCATGGTGGTGGAGGGAGAACAAGGACGCGCGCTTGGCATCGTGGCGCCGCATGCCGGATACGTCTACTCCGGGATGGTGGCGGGCCGGGTCTACGGGGCCATCCGGGTTCCCGACGCGGTGATCCTCCTCGGCCCCAACCACACCGGGATGGGGTACCCCGCCGCCATCTCGCCTCTCGGGGAATGGCTGACCCCGCTCGGTGCGGTTCCGGTCAACGCCGCCCTTTGCGAGCTGGTGGTGAAGCATGCCCCCAAAGTGCGCGAGGACGCTACCGCCCACCGGTTCGAGCATTCGCTCGAGGTCCAGGTCCCCTTCCTGCAGTACCGCAATCCCAACGTCACCATTACCCCGATCTGCCTCTCCTATCTCCCCTTCGAGACCGTCACCGAGATCGGTGAGGGGCTCGCCCGCGCCATCACCGAGTACGGGAAAGAGGTGCTGATCGTGGCGAGCTCCGATATGACCCATTACGAGTCGGCCCAGACCGCGCGCGCCAAGGATGAGGCGGCCCTCGCCGAGCTGACCGCGCTGAACCCCCAGGGGCTCCTTGCCGTCTGCCGCGACCGGGACATCACGATGTGCGGGGTGATGCCCGCCGCCGTCATGCTGACCGCCGCCAACCAGTTGGGCGCCCGCCAGAGCTGGGTGATCAGCTACTCCAACTCCGGCGAGGTGAACGGCGACCTGAAAAGGGTGGTCGGTTACGCGGCCGTCGCGGTGAGCTGATGGATGTCATCACCACCCATGTCAACGCCGATTTCGATTGCGTGGGCTCCATGGTGGCCGCCAAGCGCCTCTACCCCGATGCCGCCCTGGTCTTCTCCGGCTCCCAGGAGAAGGGGGTGCGCGAATTCTTCCAGAAGCAGCCCCCCGACCAGCTGAACTTCCTCCGCCTGAAGGACCTCGATTTCACCACCGTCACTCGTCTGATCGTGGTCGATTGCCAGCACTCGTCCCGCATCTCCCGCTTCGGCGAACTGGCCAAGGGGGGAGCGGTCGAGCTCGTCGTCTACGACCACCACCCGTCCAGTTCCGGCGACCTCTCCCCCACCGGCGGGGAGATCCGTCCCTGCGGCTCCACCACGACCATCCTCACCGCGCACCTGCGCGCGCAAGGAATCCGCCTCACCCCCTACGAGGCGACCCTCATGATGCTCGGCATCCACGAGGATACCGGCAACCTCACCTTCCCCAATACCACCGCCGAGGACTACCAGGCAGCGAGCTGGCTCCTGGAGCAGGGGGCGAACCTCAACGAGGTGGCGGACTCGATCGGCAAGGAGCTGACCGTCGAGCAGGTTTCCCTTTTGAACGACCTCCTTCTCTCCCTGAAGACCACCTCGCTTAAGGGGGTGGACGTGTCGGTTGCCCACGCTTCGGTCGACCGCTACGTGGGGGACATCGCCGGGCTCGCCCACATGATCCGGGACATGGAGAACCTGCAGGCCCTCTTCTTGGTAGTCTCCATGGCGGACCGGGTCTTCGTGATCGCCCGGAGCCGGGTGCCGGAGGTGAGGGTAGGGGAGATCCTCAAGGATCTCGGCGGGGGAGGGCACGCCACCGCGGCCTCGGCCACCATCCGCGGACTTACCCTCATCCAGGTGCTCCAGCAGCTGGACGCCGTGCTCAAAAAAAAGGTCGATCCGAGGCGCTCCGCCCGCGACATCATGTCCTCGCCGGTCAAGACCCTCCCTCCCGGCTGCACCATCGCCGAAGCCCAGGAACGGCTGGTCCGCTACAACGTGAGCGCCATGCCGGTCGTCGACGACGGCAAAGTGGCCGGCATCATCTCCCGCAAGATCGTCGAGAAGGCCCTCTACCACGACCTGGGCCAGGTGCCGATCTCCGACTACATGCACTCCGAGTTCTACTCGGCCACTCCCGACACCCCGATCTCCGATCTCCAGACCTCCATGGTGGGGGGCGACGCCCGCCTGATCCCGGTCCTCACCGGGGAAGAGCTGGTGGGGGTGGTCACCCGCACCGACCTCTTGCGCTACTCTCTCTCCGGCGACGACATCTACGACCTCGCCCGCGATGCCAGCCTGGTCAAGAGCCGCGAGGTCGAAGGGCTCATGAAGAGATACCTCTCCCCGCGCTCGGTGCAGGTGCTGCGCGACCTGGGGCGGGTGGGCGATTCGCTGGAGGTGGAGGTCTACGCGGTGGGAGGCTTCGTGCGCGATCTCCTTTTGGGGAGCCAGAACATGGATGTCGACGTCACCGTGGACGGCGACGGCATCCTCTTCGCCGAGAGCTTCGCCTCCCGCTTCGGTTGCCGGGTCAAGAGCCACCAGAAGTTCCACACCGCGGTCATCGTCTTCCCCGACGGCTTCAAGGTCGACGTCGCCAGCACCCGGCTCGAATACTACGTTTCGCCCGGGGCGCTCCCCACCGTGGAACACTCCTCCCTGAAGACGGACCTCTACCGGAGGGACTTCACCGTCAACACGCTGGCCATCAAGCTCAACGACGAGGAGTTCGGGCACCTGGTCGACTACTTCGGCGCCTACCGCGACCTGCAGGCCAAGGTGATCCGCGTCCTCCACAACCTTTCCTTTGTGGAGGACCCGACGCGGGTCTTTAGGGCCATCCGCTTCGAGCAGCGACTCGGTTTCAAGATCGCCAAGCACACCGAGGACCTGATCAAGAACGCCGTGAAGATGGATTTCCTGGAGAAGCTCGGCGGCCGGCGCCTCTTGGCCGAGCTCGTTCAGATCCTCAGGGAGAAGGAACCGCTGCGCGGCATCCAACGGATGGCCTCGCTCGGGCTCTTCCGTTTCATCCACCCGAGCCTCGAGCTGACCGAGCCGCTGGAGGCGCTTCTCGAGGAGGTTCGCTACGTGGTCTCCTGGTACCAGCTCCTTTACCTGGAGCGCCCCTTCGAACAGTGGGCGGTCTACTTCCTCGCCCTGTGCGATCCGCTGAGCGACGAGGAGTTCACCGCCTCCTGCCTGAGACTCGCTGTCAATGAGCACCAGCGGGAGAAGCTCGCCACCGCGCGCAGGCAGGGGCACGAACTGGTGGCGGCCCTGGAAAAGCGCTTCCTCGAACAGGGGAGGGTGGAGAACGCCGACATCTACTTCTTCCTCCGGGCGCTCCCGGTCGAGGAGCTCCTCTACCTGATGGCCAAGAGCGGGAACCCCGAGGTGAAGAAGTGGATCTCCCTCTACTTCACCAAGCTCCAGCTGGTCAAGACCCAGATCGACGGCGGCGACCTCAAGAAGCTCGGCGGCCGTCCCGGTCCGCGTTTCCGCGAGGTTTTGGACGCCGTCCTGCACGCCCGTCTCAATGGTACGGTGGGAACCAAAGGGGAAGAGCTGGTAATGGCCAGGGATCTTTTGCAGGAGGTGTAGCTTTTTTGCTACATGCTGGTCATTTCGCGCACCCCCCGTAACTACCCGAAAGACGGTCATTTGCCGTAATTTGTCAGTGTAACTGCTGCAAAATTGTCACATCCCCCCTTTCTCTCCTCGTAACCATTAGAGTCCTCCATCCCGCTAAGTAATGATTCCAGCAGGTTTTACGAGTTACGCGACTCTTTCGCCATTATGGCCCGGGATTTGCTAATGGAATGGGCAGATCACCTGGTTATGAGAGGACGTCCCATGCTGACGATTAAACGAATCCTGGTTTCGATGCTTCTAGTGGCCACCCTTGCTACCCCGGCGCTGGCCGAGCAGCAGGAAAACGCCTTCAAAACCGTCTTCCAGGATGCCTTCTACGGCGGCCTCTCCGGGGCCCTGGTGGGTGCGGCGCTGCTCGCCTTCACCAAGCAGCCCGGCAAACACCTCGACTACATGGGGTACGGCGGGGCCGGCGGCGTGCTGGTGGGCGCCACCTACGGCATCGTCAGCGTTTCCCGCTCCCTGGCCGAAATCGAAAACGGCCGGGTGAAGTTCGCCATGCCGAGCCTCATGCCGGAGTTGAGGGAAGGAACCAGGGGAACCTCCTCCGTGATGGTTACCGCCCAGCTTATCCGCGGCAGGTTCTGATCGCGCCGCGTTTTTCCCAATGCAGATGAGGGGGCCCTTCGGCCCCCTTTTTTTTTGCCCCGCCCCTCCGCTCCCCTCATGAGATCGCTCACCTTGCCTTGCTGATGCCGCTGGTATACACTTTGATCGTTCCAAAAGTGTTCTCATGGGTACGGGGGTACAGCTTGACGCATAAGGAAGATCGGCAGGACCTGCTGACCTATACCAACTCTCTTTTGACCTGGGTCAGCGGCAGGGGAAGAATCCTCATCGTGGTGCACGATAATCCGGATCCCGATTCGCTCGCCTCCGCTATGGCACTTCGTCACCTCTTCGCGGTCCGCTTGAGCCGCGAGGCGGTGATCGCCTTCTCCGGCATGATCGGCCGCAGCGAAAACCTGGCCATGGCCAAGCTCCTCCAGATCCCTCTTACACCCTTCCCGCTGATCGACCTCAAGATGTTCCAGGTGATCTGCCTTTTGGACAGCCAGCCCCTGACCGGCAACAACTCGCTCCCTCCCGAGGCCCGCGTCGACGTGGTCATCGACCATCACCCGATGCGGGAAGCGAGCACCCACTGCCGCTGGGTCGACATCCGCCCTGAGTACGGGACCACCGCCACCATCCTCTACGACTACCTGAAGGTCCAGGGGGTCTCGCTGGGGACCAAGCTCGCGACCGCACTCTTCTACGCCATCAAGTCCGAGACCCAGGATCTCGGGCGCGAGGCCACCCGTACCGACCGGGACGCCTATCTCGAACTTTTTCCCCTGGCCAACAAGACTCTTTTGAACAGCATCACCCATCCCAGGCTCCCCAAGGAGTACTTCATCGCCCTGCATAACGCCCTCGAGAACGCCGTCGTCTACGGCACGGTCGCGATCGCCAACTTGCAGAAGGTCCAGTTCCCCGAGGTGGTGGCCGAACTCGCCGACCTGATCCTGCGGCTGGAAGGGGTGGAGGTGGTGCTTTGCATGGGGCAGTACAACAACGAGATGGTGCTCTCCATCCGGACCTCCAGCGAGGAGATCAACGCGGGCGAATTGATCCGGGCCATCGTGGCCGGGGTGGGAAGCGCCGGCGGCCACGGCATGATGGCAGGCGGCAAGGTCGACAATGTCGACGAATCGGCAGCCGAAATCTCGCGGGTGGAAAAACTCCTCACCGAGCGGCTCCTGGTCCGGCTCGGGGTTTCCTCTGCCTCCTACGAACCGCTCGCTCCGCAGTCCTAATTAGTCATGTCTTTTCTTCATGAAAGGGTTGCCAAAGCCTTTCTAAAGTGCTAGAAATTACCCCATGTCGCTCTTCCTGGATAACGCAGCAACCTCGTATCCCAAGCCGGAAACGGTATACCGGGCGATCGACGCTGCCATGAGGGAGATCGGCGTCGCCCCTGGGAGAGGAGGGTACCGGCAGTCGCTGACCGCTGCCCGCACGGTGTTCGAAACCCGCTCGACCCTGGCTGACTTCTTCGGAGTCCCGGACTCGTCCCGTCTCGTTTTCACCCACAGCGCTACCGAATCCCTCAACATCGCCGTCAGCGGTCTCCTGAAGCCCGGAGACCACGTGGTCACCACCAGCATGGAGCACAACGCCCTGGTGCGTCCGCTCCACCTGTTGCGCGGCCGCGGCGTCGAGGTTACCTTCGTGCAGGCCGACCGCGAGGGGAGGGTCTCCGAGCGGGAGATCGCCGCCGCCATGAGGCCCGGCACCCGGCTGGTGGCGGTGACCCACTGCTCGAACGTGAGCGGCACCATCCAGCCGGTCGGAGAGATCGGCAAGGTGGCCCGGCAGGGGGGAGCCGTCTTCCTGGTCGACGCCGCCCAGAGCGCCGGTTACCTCCCGATCGACGTCATCGAACTCGGCATCGATCTTCTGGCCGCCCCGGGACACAAAGGTCTCTTCGGCCCCCCCGGCACCGGCATCCTCGCCATCGGGGAGGGAATCGAGCTGGAGCCGCTCTTGGTCGGGGGCACCGGCGGCAACGCGAGCAGTCTGGAGCAGCCCGAGATCCTTCCCGAGCGCTTCGAAAGCGGGACCCTCAACACCCCCGCCCTGGCCGGTCTCAAGGCGGGCGTCGACTTCATCCGGGAGACCGGGCTGGAGGTCATCCGTGCCAAGGAGAAGCTGCTGGTAGGCATGCTCCTGGAAGGGCTTTCCGCCATGGAGGAGGCCGTCATCTACGGCCCCCGGGGCAACGATCACGGAGGGGCGGTCTCCTTCAACCTCGGCGGGCGCGACGCCTCCGAGGTCGCCTTCCTGCTCGACGCCGAGTACGGCATCGCCGTCCGCGCCGGGCTCCACTGCGCTCCCGAGGCCCATCGGACCCTGGGGAGCTACCCCGGCGGCACCGTGAGGGTGAGCCCCGGGTTCTTCAACACCGAGGAGGATATCGCCTTTTTCCTCCAATCGTTAGCTGGCCTGGCCCGTTCCTGACCGGCTGCGGACTTTTAAAACTAATTTCGAATCGTGGGCTTGATCCCCGCGATGGAGGCATACTACGCTGGCACACGCACTAACTGGCAGGCAGGGATTGACGGCGGCATCCATTCAAACCGAAGGCGCACCCGAGGTGGAGATGAAAAAGATCTACGTGCTGGACACCAACGTTCTGCTTTACGATCCGCAGGCCCTGACGAGATTCGAGGACAACGCGATCATCATCCCCATTACGGTGATCGAGGAAATCGACCGGTTCAAGAAGGACATGAACGAGACCGGCCGCAACGCCCGCCATGTCTCCAGGCTCATGGACTCCCTGCGCCAGGAGGGGTCTCTCTCCAAGGGGCTTCCGCTCGAAAACGGCGGCTGCATCCGGATCGAGATCTACGAAGAGCACGTGATGAAACGGCTTCCCCCTGAGCTTCGCCAGGAGCGCGGGGACAACCGGATCCTCGCGGTGGCGGTCGATCTCATGGAGACCGAGAAGGACCCGGTCATCCTGGTGACCAAGGACGTCAACCTGAGGATTAAGGCCGATGCCCTGGGACTCAAGGCCGAAGACTACGAGTCCGACAAGGTCGCCATCGAAGACCTTTACTCGGGTATGGCCAGCATCGACGTGGCCGCCGGCCAGATCGACACCTTCTATTCCCAGGGGTGGCTGGACCTCGAAGCGGGGCTCCTCCCGAACCAGTACATTACCCTGACCGAGTCCGGGAGCGAGTCGCACTCGGCCGTCGGGCGCTACGACGCCAATGCCCGGCGCATGGTTCCGCTCACCGCCATCGTCAAGGAGGGGGTCTGGAGCGTCTTCCCGAGAAACCGCGAGCAGTCCTTCGCCCTCGACGCCCTTTTGGACGACAACGTGAAGATCGTCACCCTGGTCGGCAAGGCAGGCACCGGCAAGACCCTCTTGGCCATCGCCGCCGGGCTTCAGAAGACCGCCGAGGAGAACGTCTACAACCGTCTGCTGGTCTCCCGCCCGGTCTTCCCGATGGGGCGCGACCTCGGTTTTCTCCCGGGGGACATCGAGGAGAAGCTCTCCCCGTGGATGCAGCCGATCTTCGACAACGTCGAGCTCCTTCTGAGCGGCCACGAAGGTGAGAGGCGCCACAACAAGGGATACAAGGAGCTGATGGCGATGGGGATCCTCGAGATCGAGCCGCTCACCTACATCCGCGGCCGTTCCATCCCGAACCAGTACCTGATCGTCGACGAGGCGCAGAACCTCACCCCCCACGAGATCAAGACCATCGTGACCCGCGCGGGCGAGGGGACCAAGGTCGTTTTGACCGGCGACCCGTACCAGATCGACAACCCGTACGTGGACGCCGAGAGCAACGGCCTCACCTACGTGGTCGAGCGTCTCAAGGGTGAGGCCATCTCGAGCCACATCACCATGATGAAGGGTGAGCGTTCCGAGCTGGCCGAGTTGGCCGCCAACCTCCTGTAGCAACCGGCAACGGCATAGCAGCTCCCGGTCCCGGGCTTGTCCCGGGACCGGGGTTTCTCTTTTTAAGCCCCATGACTTCCGACGGGCACTGCCTCAGTGCCCTTTGTTTTTTTTATGCTACTTCTCTCTCTCGAATCGTCGTGTGACGAAACCGCCGCCGCGGTGGTAAAAGACGGCCGCACCATCCTCTCCAGCGTGGTCGCCTCCCAGATCGCCGTACACGCCGAGTACGGCGGCGTGGTGCCGGAGATCGCCTCGCGCCAGCACCTCGAGGCGGTCTCGCTCGTGGTCGAACAGGCCCTGGATAAGGCCGGCGTGGCCCCGTCGCAGCTCGAGGGGATCGCGGTGACCCAGGGGCCGGGGCTCGCCGGTGCGCTGCTGGTCGGGATCTCCGCCGCCAAGGGGCTTTCCTTGGGGCTCGGCGTCCCGCTGGTTGGCGTCAACCACATCGAGGGGCACCTGTTGGCCGTCTTTCTCGAACAGCCGGTCGAGTTTCCCTTCATTGCCCTGGCCGTCTCCGGGGGGCATTCGCACCTGTACCGGGTGGACGGAGTCGGGCGCTACACGACGCTCGGCCAGACGGTGGACGATGCTGCCGGGGAGGCGTTCGACAAGGTCGCCAAGCTGATCGGTCTACCCTATCCGGGTGGCGTGGCCATCGACCGGTTGGCTGCGGAAGGCGATCCCAAGGCGATCAAGTTCCCCCGCCCGCTTTTACACGACGGCACCTTCAACTTCAGCTTCTCGGGCCTGAAGACCGCAGTCCTCACTCACCTTCAAAAGCATCCGGAAGCGCGCGGCGCCGGGCTCAACGATCTGGCCGCCTCCTTCCAGGAAGCGGTCTGCGAAGTGCTGACCAAGAAGACCGCCGCTGCGGTGGCGGCTACCGGGATCAAGCGGCTGGTGGTGGCGGGCGGGGTCGCCTGCAACAGCGGGCTCCGGCGCTCCATGCGGCTCTTCGCCGACAAGAACGGGGTCGAACTCTCCATCGCCAAGCCGGCCCTTTGTGCCGACAACGCCGCGATGATCGCGGTCCCCGGCGATTTTTACCTGCAACATGGCATAACGAGCGGTTTCGACCTCGATGCCTTACCGGTGTGGCCGCTCGACCGGCTGGCCGCCAGACTTGGGGAGGTCCGCTAAATGGACGGCAT
This sequence comes from Geomonas sp. Red32, assembly GCF_023652955.1. Lineage (GTDB taxonomy): Bacteria > Desulfobacterota > Desulfuromonadia > Geobacterales > Geobacteraceae > Geomonas. Next base: position 246,222 of record NZ_JAKLOY010000006.1, read on the forward strand.
GCGCGCCAAGAAGGCGCTGGGACAGAACTTCCTGGTGGACAGCAGCGTTTTGACCCGCATCGTTTCCTGCGTGGCTCCCACCCCGGACGACTGCATCCTGGAGGTCGGTCCGGGACGCGGAGCGCTCACCAGGCTGCTCGCCGAGAGCGGGGCCCGGCTCGTCGCGGTCGAATGGGACCGGGACCTGATTCCCATCCTGAACGCCGAGTTCGGCGAAAACGGCCAGGTAGAGATCGGCCACGGCGACATCCTGAGGGTCGATCTTCCGCTGCTCCTCGGCTCGCGCGCGCCGGGGAAGAAGTGGAAGGTGGCGGCCAATCTCCCCTATAACATCTCCTCGCAGGTGCTCTTCCGCTTTCTGGAGTGTTACCAGCTCTTCGACAAGCTGGTGCTGATGCTCCAGAAGGAGGTCGGTGACCGGCTGGCGGCGCCTCCCAACTGCAAGGATTACGGGGCGCTCACCGTGCTGCTGCGGCTCAACTTCGACATCCAGCGCGAATTCATCGTAAAGCCCGGCTGTTTCCGCCCGATTCCCAAGGTGGACTCCGCGGTGCTGAGCTTCGTCCCGCTTCCCGCTCCCCGGGCCGAGGTGGGGGACCACCGGATCTTCACCCGCCTGGTCAAGGGGGCCTTCAATCAGCGGAGAAAGACCCTTTCCAACGCCTTGAAAGCGGCCGGTTTCGCCGAGGATCCGGAGCGGTTGCAGCAGGCACTCTCTTTGAGCGGCATCGACGGCGGACGCCGCGGAGAGACTCTGTCACTGGAGGAGTTCGCCGCGCTATCTCGGGAGCTTTCCGCCGGGAAAAGGCTGGCATAACTCCGGCCGTTTGTGGTATATAAAAACGCTAATCTTTCCCTGGAGGGTCACCGTATGAAGATCTGTGTCATTGGTTCCGGCTATGTTGGTCTGGTGGCCGGTACCTGTTTTGCCGAGAGCGGCAACCATGTTATCTGTGTCGACGTTGACGAGGAAAAGATCGAAGGTTTAAAGCGCGGTGTGATCCCCATCTATGAGCCCGGCCTGAAGGAGATGGTGCTCAGAAACTGCGAGGAGGGGAGGCTCACCTTTACCACCGACCTGGCCTATGCCGTCAAAGAGTCGCTGGTCAACTTCATCGCGGTCGGTACCCCGCCGGGCGCCGACGGCTCGGCCGATCTCCAGTACGTCATCTCGGTGGCCCGCTCCATCGGCCGTCACATGGACAGCTTCAAGATCGTCGTCGACAAGTCGACCGTGCCGGTCGGGACCGCCGACAAGGTCCGCCAGGCGGTGGCCGAGGAGCTCGACCAGCGCGGCGTCCAGATCGAGTTCGACGTGGTCTCCAACCCCGAGTTCCTCAAGGAAGGGGCGGCCATCGACGACTTCATGAGACCGGACCGGGTAGTGATCGGCACCGACAACGTGCGGACCGCCGAGATCATGAAAGAGCTCTACTCCGCCTTCATGCGCAAGTCCAACCGCCTGCTGGTGATGGACATCCGGAGCGCGGAGATGACCAAGTACGCCGCCAACGCCATGCTGGCCACCCGCATCACCTTCATGAACCAGATCGCCAACCTCTGCGAGATGATGGGGGCGGACGTCATGGCGGTCCGCGAGGGGATCGGCTCCGACTCTCGTATCGGCTACGACTTCCTCTTCCCCGGGGTCGGCTATGGCGGCTCCTGCTTTCCGAAGGACGTCAAGGCCCTGGTGAAGACCGCCGAGGAGTGCGAGTACGACTTCGTCCTCTTGAAGGCGGTGGAGACCGCCAACGAGCGGCAGAAGCGGGTCCTTTCCGAGAAGATCCTTCGCCGTCTGGGCGACGGCAAGGAAAAGCCTTTGGCGGGGAAATCCGTCGCCGTCTGGGGCCTTTCTTTCAAGCCGCGCACCGACGACATGAGGGAGGCTCCCTCCCTTACCATCATCAACCACCTCCTCGAACTGGGCGCCTCGGTCAGCGCCCACGACCCGGAGGCGATGACGGAGGCGAAGAAGCACTTCGGCAACCGGATCAACTACTGCGCGCAGTACGACGCCTTGAATAACGCCGACGCGCTGGTGATCATCACCGAGTGGAACGAGTACCGCAACCCCGACTTCGACCGGATCAAGTCTTCCCTGGTCAACCCGTTGATCTTCGACGGCCGTAACCTCTACGGCCCCGAGCGGATGAGGGCGTCCGGGATCGAGTACCATCCCATCGGCCGTAACGGCGGCGCTTGCTGCGAGATGGAGTAAGGGCCGCGATCGGCTGTCAATTCGGGGAGGTTACATGCGCATCCTAGTCACCGGCGGTGCCGGTTTCATCGGCTCCCACCTCTGCGAGCGATTGCTGGGGGAGGGGCACGACGTCATCTGCCTGGATAACTTTTTCACCGGGAGCAAGCGGAACATCGCCGGCTTGCTCGACCACCGGTCGTTCGAGCTCATCCGCCACGACGTCACCCAGCCGATCCTCTTGGAAGTGGACCGCATCTACAACCTGGCCTGCCCGGCCTCGCCGATCCACTACCAGTACAACCCGGTCAAGACCACCAAGACCAGCGTGATGGGGGCCATCAACATGCTCGGCCTCGCCAAGAGGGTGAGGGCCAGGATCCTCCAGGCCTCCACCTCCGAGGTGTACGGCGACCCGCAGGTCCATCCGCAGACCGAGGGCTACTGGGGCAACGTGAACCCGCTCGGCGTGCGGAGCTGCTACGACGAGGGGAAGCGGGTGGCCGAGACCCTCATGATGGATTACCACCGGCAGAACAAGGTCGACATCCGGATCGTCAGGATCTTCAACACCTACGGGCCGAAGATGGCCGAGAACGACGGCCGGGTGGTCTCCAACTTCATCCTGCAGGCTCTGAAGGGGGAGGACATCACCGTCTACGGTCAGGGGGAGCAGACCCGCTCCTTCTGCTTCGTCACCGACCTGGTGGAGGGGCTCGCCAGGATGATGAGCTGCCCGGACTTCATCGGGCCGGTCAACCTCGGCAACCCCTGCGAGACCACCATCCTGGAGTTCGCCCAGAAGATCATCGCCCTCACCGGTTCGCGCTCCCGCATCGTCCATAAGCCGTTGCCGGCCGACGACCCGAAGCAGCGCCAACCGGACATCTCGCTCGCCAAGGAGAAACTTGGCTGGGAGCCTAAAATCCCGGTCGAGGACGGACTGAAGAAGACCATCGAGTATTTTGACGGGATACTTTCCCTAGGTTAGTGCATGCAGAAAAGGCTGTTCCTTACACCGCTGGCGATAATCGTCTTCATCCTTTACTTCACCGTTTTCGGTGACCGCGGTCTCTTGCGGATTAACCACCTGCACCGCGACCGCGACGACATGCAGAAACGGCTGGCGGAGCTCAAGGATGAGAACGACAGGCTGAAGAGAGAGATCGCCGCCCTGCAGTCCGACCGGCGCTACCTGGAGAGCATCGCCCGGCGCGACTTCGGCCTCGTGCGGGGTAACGAGGTGATCTACCAGTTCCCGTCCAAGGACGGCACCGATCACCCGATCGCGAAGCAGCCTGCGGGTACCGCTCCCCAGGCTGCACCGGCGGCAGGGGGGAAGGCCCCGGGTAAGGCGGCGGCTCCGGCCAAGGCGGACCCTGCCAAGTCGAATTGATTGTTGTGACAGTTTTACCCCATCCTCACCCCGTCCCTCCTCTTGAAGGGGAGGGGGAGCCGGGAAACGGGTGCCGGGTCGTAAAAAAACAGAAATAACCTGATTGCAAGAAAAGGGGGATGGATATGAAGGAGCAGCTGCGCGCATGCATCCTGAAGGGAATCGAGGGGTGTTTCGCCGACGGCACGCTCACCTCGGGAGTGGTTCCGGCCATTAATATCGAAAAGCCGGCTCACCAGGAGCACGGGGATTTTGCCTCCAACGTCGCCATGCAGATGGCCAAGGCGGAAAGAAAGGCGCCGCGGGCTATCGCCGAGATTATCGTCAACAAGCTCGCCGGCAGCTCCGACCTCATCAAATCGCTCGAGGTGGCCGGCCCCGGCTTCATCAACTTCTTTGTCAAGGACGACGCCTGGCGGATGATCCTCCAGGATATCGATCAGGCCGGGGAGCAGTACGGCAAGAGCAAGGTGGGCGCCGGCCGCAAGGTCCAGGTTGAGTTCGTCAGCGCCAACCCGACCGGCCCTCTGCACATCGGTCACGGCAGGGGTGCCGCCACCGGCGATGCCGTCGCCTCCCTTTTGCTGGCCGCCGGGTTCGACGTCCAGAAAGAGTACTACATCAACGACGCCGGCAACCAGATGAACACCCTCGGCCTCTCCGGTCTTCTCCGTTACAAGGAGCTCCTCGGCGAAAAGATCGAATTCCCCGAGAACTGCTACCAGGGCGGGTACATGAAGGACATCGCCCGCGAGGTGATCACCAAGCACGGCGACCGCTTCCTCAATGTTTCCCAGGAGGAGGGGGTGGCCTTCTTTGCCAAGTTCGGCGGCGACGTGATCCTCAAGGGGATCGACGAGGACCTCCAGGACTTCGGCGTCCGCTTCGACAACTGGTTCTCCGAGCAATCGCTCTTCGACCAGGGGAAGGTCGATTCGGCGGTCAAGGAGATGCAGGAGAAGGGGCTCATCTACGAGCAGGACGGGGCGCTCTGGTTCAAGACCACCGACTACGGCGACGACAAGGACCGCGTAGTGGTGAGGAGCAACGGGGTCACCACCTACTTTGCCTCCGACATCGCCTACCACCGCGACAAGTTCGCCCGCGGCTTCGACTGGGTGATCGACGTCTGGGGCGCCGACCACCACGGCTACGTGCCGAGGCTCAAAGGGGTGGTGCAGGGGCTTGGCCGCAAGGCCGACGATCTCGGCATCATCCTGGTCCAGCTGGTGGCGCTTCTTCGTGACGGCGTGCCGGTCGCCATGTCCACCCGCAGCGGCGAGTTCGTGACCCTCAAGGAGGTCGTGGACGAGGTCGGCCGTGACGCCGCCCGCTTCTTCTTCCTCATGCGCCGCTCCGACAGCCAGCTCGACTTCGATCTCGAGCTCGCCAAGCGCCAGAGTGCCGACAACCCGGTCTACTACGTCCAGTACGCCCACGCGAGGATCAAGAGCATCTTCGAAACCGCCCGCGAGCGCGGCGTGGCTCCCGACTTCTCGGGAGGGGTCAACCTGCAGCTCCTCGAAAGTGCGGACGACCTCGCGCTGGTCAAGAAGCTCTCCCTGTTCCCCGAGACCCTGGAATCCGCCGCAGTCAACTTCGAACCGCACCGGATCACCTACTTCCTCCAGGACCTGGCGGGCGAGTTCCACAGCTTCTACAACAAGAGCCGGGTGATCATCCCGGAGGAACCGGAGCTCACCAGGGCCCGCCTGTTCCTGCTGCACTGCGCGGCCATCACCCTGAAAAACGCACTGACCGTGCTCGGTATCTCGGCTCCCGAGAGGATGTAGGCGGAGGTGGCCATGGTCATCGATTACAGCGAAAAGCGCCCAGGCGGCGTACGCGAGGGTGGGGAACGCCGCCCCGTGCAGAAAAACCGGCCCCGCAAGGAACCGGGCGGGCTCTTCGCGCTGATCGCGGTGGCGGTGCTGGCGGTAACCTTCGGTGCCGGGGTTTTTACCGGGTGGCTCTTGTTCAAGGGACGCAAGCCGCAGATGGTCCAGGCGGCACCGCCGGCGGTTAAGACGGTCGAGCCTACGCCGGCCGCTCCGCCTCCCCAGACGCCCGCTCCCGACACTCCGCTCACCTTCTACAAGACGCTTCCCGCCGGGGGTAAGGCACCGATGGGATCCGGCCTCAACCTTAAGAGCCCGGAGGCCCCCGCGCCGGCCAGCCGTCTGCCGCAGCCCGCCGGGAATGCCGCCGCACCGGCGGCCACCGCCCCGGCCGCCCCCGCTCCCCCCGTGGCACCCGCTGCCTCCGCTCCTACTGCGGGAGCGCCCGGCAAGGAGGAAGGGCAGGCGCACTTCGTGGTCCAGATCGCTTCCTACCGCAGTAAACAGGAGGCGGATGCCGCCCAGACCCAGCTGGGCTCCAAGGGGGTCGCCGCCTACGTGGTCGAATCGAAGGTCGCCGGAAAAGGCGTCTGGTACCGGGTGCGGATAGGCCACCGTCTCAGTAAAGCCGAAGCCGAATCCATTGCCGCCAAAAACGGGAAAGGATCCCTCGTTCTCCCCGAGTAGCCAAAGGACCTTCCCGCCCCTTTTAGGGAGAGGGTGCTAAAGGGCGGGTGAGGGTGGGCTTGATGCGATTCCCGACTCCGATGTTATAGTTTTCCATTAACGGAGGCTAACATGGAGATCAGGCCAAAGCTGGGCGAAATATTCGTGGAGAGCGGGATCCTGAGCCAGAGGACAGTGGACAGGATGCTGCAGGTTTCGAAGCGGCTCAACAAGCGTTTCGGGATCCTCCTGGAAGAGCTGGAACTGGTAACCGCCGACGAGCTGGCGGGTGCGCTTGCCAACCAGCATGCCTGCCGGGTCGCCAGCAACTTCGTCGGGATCTCGTTCCCCGCCGATCTGCTGGCCACCATCCCGGTGGAAATGGCGATGGAGAACTATCTCTTCCCGCTGAAGCTGGAACAGAACCGGCTGGCGCTGGCCATCGCCGATCCGACCGAGATGCGGGTGGTCAGGTACCTCTCGGTGGAGCGGGGTTTGAGCATCACCCCGTTCGTCGCCACCCGGCGGGAGATCTATACCGCCATCTGCAGGAACTACCTGAAGAAGGAAGTCCGCCCTTCGTCGGGAAAGACCGTGCTGATGGTGGAAGGGGACGAGCAGGTCGGCAGCGTCATCGCCCAGTGTCTCGGCAAAAACGGCTGCCGCGTGCTGCGTGCCCGTGACAGCCGCGAGGCGTACCAGGCGGTATTGACCGACAAGCCGCAGGCGGTGATCACCGACCAGGAACTGGCCGAGCTTCATGGCTGCGGTTTCCTCGACGCCCTGCGCGCCATGCCTGAGTTGAACCAGATCCCGATCCTGCTGGTGGCCGACCCGCTGGAAAGCGACCTCGAGTTGAAAGCGTTCGAACGCGGTTTCTTCGACGTCATCCCGAGGCCGGTACACGAAGCAACCCTGGTGGCCCGCGTGAAACGGGCGCTGCAGTTTCATCAGAAGAATCTCCGGATGATCTGAGTCCGTAAGCCGCCGGAATCCCTGGTAACCCAATCGACCCTCCAGCGTTTCGGCTCGACGCCGCGCTGGAGGTATTTGTTTTTCGGAGGTGGCATAATGTGCGCCGTCATGACCGTTAAGTGTCCGCATTGCCGGAAAGAGGCTTCCCTGCAGGACAACCCCTACCGGCCTTTCTGTTCCAAACGCTGCAAAATGATCGACCTCGGCACCTGGGCCAACGAAGGATACCGGATCCCCGGAGAGAAGGCCCCGGAGGAGGAGCCGGAAGACGAGGAGTAGCCACCCTAAAACCTTCCTCAACCGGCCTTCGGCCACCCTCTCCCAAAGGGGCGAGGGATAGAGGATTCGTAGTCCCGAACCATTCAATGAACCCTGAAAGGAGCGTTTCATGTCACAAGTCCGTCTTCGTTTCGCCCCCAGCCCGACCGGCTACCTCCACGTGGGGGGTGCCCGCACCGCCCTCTTCAACTGGCTTTTGGCCAGGAAGCAGCAGGGGCGCTTCATCCTCAGGATCGAGGATACCGACGTGGCCCGCTCCACCCAGGAGTCGGTGGACGCCATTCTCGAGGGGATGACCTGGCTGGGACTGGACTGGGATGAGGGCCCCTTCTACCAGTCGGAAAATTTCCCGCTCTACAAGGAGTATGTCCAGAAGCTACTGGATGCCGGCAAGGCCTACAAATGCTACTGCTCGGCCGAGGAGCTGGAGGCCAAGAGGGAGAAGGCGATGAAGGAGGGGGGGAAGCCGAAGTACGACGGCACCTGCCGCAACCTCCCTCCCCAGGAGGACGACGGCCGCCCCTACGTGGTCCGCTTCAAGGCGCCGCAGGAAGGGACCACCTCCTGGGTCGACCTCATCAAGGGTAAGATCTCCTTCGAAAACGTCGAGCTCGACGACCTGATCATCCAGCGCACCGACGGCACCCCGACCTACAACTTCGTGGTGGTCATCGACGACGCTACCATGAACATCACCACCGTCATCCGCGGCGACGACCACGTCAACAATACCCCGCGCCAGATCCTCCTCTACGAGGCGCTCGGGGTGCCGGTCCCGACCTTCGCCCACGTCCCGATGATACTCGGGGCGGACAAGGCGCGTCTCTCCAAGCGCCACGGCGCCACCAGCGTCATGGCCTACCGCGACATGGGCTTTCTCCCGGAGGCGATGGTCAACTACCTGGTAAGGCTCGGGTGGAGCTTCGGCGACGAGGAGATCTTCTCCCTGGAAGACCTGACCCAGAAGTTCTCCATCGAGAGCGTCGGGCGCTCCGCCTCCGTCTTCAATCCGGACAAGCTTCTCTGGCTGAACGCCCACTACATCAAGACCGGCGATCCGGTACGCCTGGCCGGCCTGGTAACGCCGTTTTTGAAGGAGCGCGGGGTTGACTCGGAAAAGGGACCCGGCCTGGTGGCGGTGGTCAAGACTCTCCAGGAGCGGGCGAAGACCATGCTGGAGCTCGCCGACGGAGCGGTGTTCTACTATAAGGACGGCTTCGAGTACGACGAGAAGGGGGCGGCCAAGAACTTCAACCCGGAGACCCCGGCGCTCCTCGAACTGCTGAACGCCAAGCTGGAAGGGCTCGCCACGCTGGATATGGAGAGTGTGGAAGGGGTGTTCAAGGGGATCTGCGAGGAGAAGGGGATCAAGCTCGGCCAGATCGGACCGGCCGTGAGGCTCGCGCTCTCAGGAACGACGGCATCTCCGGGAATCTACGAGATGATCGTGACCCTCGGCATGGCCGAGACCAGGAAGCGGATCGAACGGGCCATGGCCTGGATCCGGCGGTAAAAGAAAAGGGGAGGGCGAAAGCCCTCCCCTTCATCATTTGGATAAAAGGAGACCCGCGAAGGTAATCCCGCGCGGGTCATGGCACTGCAAACGTAGGCGCTTAATTAGGCAACGATAGCGTTGACCGGGCAGGTATCTACGCAGGCACCGCAGTCGATGCAGGTATCGGCATTGATGACCCTCTTGTCGCCAGCCTCAGAAATGGCGTTGACCGGGCAGGAGTCCTCGCAAGCAGCGCAGTTGATGCACTCATCAGTAATTTTGTGGGCCAAAGTATTCACCTCCTTTTGGGTATTTAGCGTGTAAACGCTAAGTTTTCGGGAGAACCTAGCATACCCGATTCAAAAAGTCCACCACTAAAGCTGACGGCTAAAATCCCCCTTGGCTCAGAGAAAAATGTTGAACTGTCGACCACTCTCCTGTATATATAAAAAAAGGTTTTATTTGTGATGGTTTTGCTGTCGACCAGGCAAACTATAATCTCAACGGGGGTCAATGTCTGATGGACATCTTGGCATTAAACTGCGGAAGTTCTTCTGTAAAATACCAGTTGTTTGATTGGGATAAAAAAGTGGTTGTTGCCAAGGGAATGGTGGAGAGGGTCGTTGTCGGCGACTCCTTTATCCTCCACGAGGTCCCTGGCCGGGAGACTTACCGCGAGAATTCCGACTGCCCGGACCATACGGTCGCCGTCGATCTCATCCTCAGGACCCTGACCTCTCCGACTCACGGCGTTCTCAAGGATATCAAGCAGATCTCCGCCGTCGGCCATCGCGTCGTGCATGGCGGGGAGAAGTTCACCTGCTCCGTGCTGATCGACAAAGAGGTGCTCGACGCGGTCACCGAGGTACAGCACCTCGCCCCGCTGCACAATCCCCCCAACATCGCTGGGATCATGGGTGCCCTGGAAGTTCTTCCGGACGTGCCGCAGGTCGCCATCTTCGATACCGCGTTCCATCAGACCATGCCGGAACACGCCTTCCTCTATCCGCTTCCCTACGAATGGTACGAGAAATACGGCGTCCGCCGTTACGGATTCCACGGCACTTCGCACCTTTACGTCTCCAAGCGCGCCGCTGCGCTGCTCGGGAAACCGGCCAATGAGTGCAACCTGATCACCATGCACATCGGCAACGGTGTGTCCCACTGTGCTATCAAGAACGGGGTTTCCGTAGACACCACCATGGGGCTCACGCCGCTGGAAGGCGCCATGATGGGTACCCGCTGCGGCGACATCGATCCTGCCATCCCGGCCTTCATGATGCAGAAGGAGAACCTCTCCGCCAAGGAGATCGACTCCATCCTCAACAAGAAGAGCGGCGTGCTCGGTATCACCGGCCGCTTTACCGACCGTCGCGACGTCATCGAGAACGCCGAAGCCGGTGACCGTCTTTGCGCCCTTGCCCTCGACATCGAGGCCTACCGGCTCAAGAAGTACATCGGGACCTACATGGCGGCCATCGGCAAGCTCGACGCCGTCATCTTCACCGCCGGCGTGGGTGAGATGGGGGCTCCGATCCGCGAGAGGGCGCTGCAGGGGCTCGATCATCTCGGCATCAAGCTCGACAAGGCGAGAAATGCCAGCGCCATGACCCGCAAGCGGGAGACCCTGATCACCACCGACGATTCGCCGGTCAAGGTGTACGTCATCCCGACCGACGAGGAGCTGGTCTTCACCGAGGACGTGGCCGCCATCCTGGACGGCACCTACACCGACCACATGCACTTCGAATACAGCTTTTCCAAACCCGAATTCGTCAGGAAGTAGGGGAGGGGAGCAAGCAGTGAAAAAGGCCGGTGGGGATATCTCGCCGGCCTTTTTTTGTCCGTTGGTCAGGTTATCGGACCCGGCGCAAGAAAGGCCGGCGGGGTTACCCCTGCCGGCCTTTGCTCTGCTCGTGTTGGTGAGGGTGGGGGGAGCGGTCTGCTACCCCTGGGCCTGCACCGCCGTGATGGCTGTCACGTCGACGATGTCCTGGACGGAGCAGCCGCGGGAGAGGTCGTTGACCGGCTTGCCGAGACCCTGGATGACCGGGCCGATGGCGGCGGCGCCGGCCAAGCGCTCGACCAGCTTGTACGCGATGTTGCCGGCGTCGAGGTCCGGGAAGACGAGGACGTTGGCCTGGCCTGCGACCGGGCTCCCCGGGGCCTTCTTGCCGCCCACGGCGGGAATCAGCGCGGCGTCGGCCTGCAGTTCGCCGTCGATGTTGAGGTTGGGATCCATCCCCTTGGCGATCTCGAGGGCCTTGAGGACCTTGTCGGCATCGGCGTGCTTGGCGCTTCCCTTGGTGGAGAAGGAGAGCATGGCGACCCGGGCGGGAACGTCGAGGAACGCGGTGCAGTTCTTGGCGGTTGCCACGGCGATCTCGGCCAGCGCCTGGGCGTCCGGGTTCGGGTTCACGGCGCAGTCGGCAAAGAGGATGACGCCGTTCTCGCCGAACTGCGGGGTCTTGGTGGCCATCAGGAAGAAGGAGGAGACGGTCTTGATGCCGGGTGCCGGGCCGACGGTCTGGAAGGCCGCCCTCAGCACGTCGCCGGTGGTGCCGGTGGCGCCGGCCACTTCACCGTCGGCGTCGCCTTCGCGTACCATCATGCCGGCGAAATAGAGGTTATCGGCGGCGGTCAGCAGTTCGCGTGCCTGCTCGGCGGTCAGCCCCTTGGACTTCCGCAGCTCGACCAGTTTCTCGATGTAGCCGTTTAGCTTGGAGGAGGTGGCCGGTTCGACGATCTCGACGCCGGCGGGGTTGATACCCTTCGCGGCGCAGGCCGCTTTCAGGGTTTCGGGGTTGCCTAGAAGTATAATTTTTGCCAAACCTTGTTCGACAATCTGCTGGGCAGCAAAAAGCATTCTCTCGTCGTAACTTTCCGGCAGCACTACGGTTTTAAGCTGTTTCCGAGCCTTGTCTTTGATCAGCTCTATCAACGACATATATCCCCTCCGCTTGGATTTAAAACCACGTTCCGGTTATAACCTACCAACCTGTTCCGGTCAACAGAAAAGGGTCAGCTCCCGCACTCGGCGGGGTCTCCCTGGATCTTGTCGACCGCATGGGGAATCGCCGCCCAGACGAATCCGAGGCACTCGGTGGCCCCTTTTGGGCTCCCCGGAAGGTTGACGATCAGGGTGGTTTTCCGGATGCCGGCCACCGCCCGCGAAATGATGGCGTGGGGGGTCTTTTTGAGGCTCTCCATCCGCATGACCTCGCCGAAGCCGGGGAGGATGCGGTCGAGGATCCGCTCGGTGGATTCGGGGGTTACGTCTCTGGGGGATACCCCGGTCCCGCCGGTGGTAAGGATGAGTTGGTAGCGTCCGGAATCGGCCCATCCGGTGAGGCGCTCGGAGATGAGCTCGGATTCGTCCGGGATCACCTCCACGGTGGCGACCGTCACCCCCCGCTCCTCCAGCCAGAGCTTGAGCGCGGGTCCGCTTCCGTCCAGGCGCTCACCGGTGGAGCAGCGGTCGCTTAAGGTAAGGATGGCAGCTATCATGATCTTCTCCTTCGGGGAGCACCTCCCCGGATCTTCACTCCGTGGAACGTTGGTATACGCCGCTCTTGCCACCTTCCTTGTAGAGGAGGGCGATATCCGAGATGACGATCCCCTTGTCGGTCCCTTTGCACATGTCGTAGACGGTGAGAGCGGCTACGGTGGCGGAGGTCATGGCCTCCATCTCCACGCCGGTCCGCTCGAAGGCCCTGACCGTGGCCTTGACCTCGATCCTCCCCGCCTCGGCGTCCAGGGAAAAGTCGATGGCCGCGTGATGGATGGCGAGCGGGTGGGAGAGGGGGATCAGCTCCGGAGTCTTCTTGGCGGCCGCGATCCCCGCGATGCGGGCGACCCCCAGAACGTCTCCTTTGGCGACCCTCCCTTCCACGATGGAACGGACCGTCTCCGGTTTAAGGGTGAGGACGGCACCGGCCACCGCGGTACGCATGGTGGGCGTCTTGGCGCTGACGTCGACCATGATGGCGTTTCCTGCTTCGTCGAAATGATTGAAGGACATCTAACTCTCCATGTCGAGTGAGTTGTCGAGGAGGTGAAGATCAACCTCCTCGCCGGCGGTGAAGTCGGTCCGCTCCGCCGGAAGGAGCGCCAGTGCGTTGCACCGGAGCATGGTCTTGATGGTTCCGCTTTTCTGGCTTCCCGCCGTGGTGGCGAGGTAGCGGCCGTTTTCCACGGTGACCGCCACCCGGAGAAAGTGCAGGGTTCCCGGCTTCATGCGCACCGGTTCCGATAGAAATCCCTTCACTCTCCGGCGAAACGGCTTGCCATGGCCGAGCATCTTCAAAAGGGCCGGCCGGACGAACTCCTCGAAGGTGATCATGGTGGCCACCGGGTTGCCGGGGAGGGAGAAGACCGGGACGGCCTCTTTGGTGCCGAAGGCCATCGGCCCTCCGGGCTTCACGCCTACCTTCCAGATTTCCTCCACCACACCAAGCTTCTTGAGGGCGGAGCGCACCAGGTCGCGGTCGCCGGCGGAAACTCCCGCCGAGGTGATGAGGACGTCGGCCTTCAGCCCCTCGGCCAAAAGATCGAGATGGCTCTCCATGGTATCGCGGGCGATCCCGAGCAGCAGGGGCTCGGCGCCGCAGAGCCGTACCGCCGCCGCCACTGCCAGGATGTTGCTGTTGATGATCTGGCCGTAGGCAGGCTGGGTCCCCAGTTCGACGAGTTCGTCGCCGGTGGAGATGATGGCCACCCTGGGGCGGCGGTAGACCGGGACCATGGCCGCCGAGAAGGAGGCCAGAAGGCTCACCTGGGGCGGGCCGATTACCGTCCCTGCCGTAATGGCGTTGCTGCCGGCTGCCACGTCCTCGCCCCGGACCCTGACGTTGGCCCCCTTGACGCAGCCCCTCAGAAGCGTAACCACTCCCTCACCGGAGTGAGTTTCTTCATGGGGGACGACCGAGTCGGCGCCGGGCGGGATAGGCGCTCCCGTCATGATGCGCGCGGCGCACCCGTTTTCCAGGGGAGCTCCCGGAGTCACCCCGGCAGGAAGGAATGAGGTCACCTTGAGCGTGGTGCCGGGAGCGCACTCCTCGGCCCTGACCGCGAAGCCGTCCATGGCGGAATTGTCCCAGGCTGGAATGTCCCACGGAGCGGTAAAATCGGCGGCCAGGATCCTTCCCACCGCATCCATCAGCGGGACGCGCTCCACTCCGATGGGAGCTACCTTGGACAGGATGGTCGCCCTGGCTTCTTCGTAGGTACTCATGGAATCCCTGTGCTTTGCCCCTTCACTCTCACGAGGAATGGGGGCGAATGGTATCATCGGAAAGGGATAGCACACCGGATGGGATTAGACAATTACTTTGCCCTCAATGATTATTGCTCGCACATGATATCTCCATTGCCTCGCTGGACAGAAAAAGGTATCTTTGAGAACGAATTTCTTCATCCCCGCGGATCTGTCTCCAGCAGGATCATCTTCATGGCTCTTATAGATACCTTCGGCAGGCGCATCAACTACCTCCGCCTCTCCGTCACCGATCGCTGCAATTTCAGATGCACGTATTGCATGCCGGCCGGTGGCGTCGAAAAGCTTTCCCACTGCGACATCCTTTCCTATGCCGATCTTTTGAGGATCTCCACCCAGGCGGTGGCGGCCGGCATAGAGAAAATCCGGGTTACCGGCGGCGAGCCGCTGGTGAGAAAGGGAATCGTCCAATTCCTCGCCCTTTTGTCCCAGTTGCCGGGTCTTAAGGAGCTGGTGCTGACCACGAACGGTCTGCTCCTCCCCGAAATGGCCCAGGGGCTTTGGGATGCCGGGGTCCAGCGGCTCAACATAAGCCTCGATTCCTTGAATCCCGAGACCTTTGCCAGGGTCACCCGCGGCGGCGATCTGCAAAGGGTCCTCGACGGGATTAGGGTGGCCGAAGAGGTGGGCTTCCCCCCCCACAAGATCAACGTGGTGGTCATGCGCGGGGTAAACGACAACGAGATCCTCGATTTCGCCCGGCTGACCCTCGAGCGCCCCTACTCGGTTCGCTTCATCGAGTACATGCCGACCTCGGGGGATGGCGACTGGCGCGAGCTCTGCGTGCCGGGGAGCGAGATCATCGAACGGATCAGCCGGGAGTACCCGATCGAGGAAGGGGGAAGTTCCGCGCGTTCCGGTCCCTCCAGGAACTTCCGCGTGGTCGGTGGAAAGGGATCGCTTGGGATCATCACCCCCATGACCGGACATTTCTGCGATGCCTGCAACCGCCTCCGGGTGACCGCGTCGGGTATGGCCAAGAGTTGCCTCTTCTCGGGGAGCGGCGTCGATCTGCGCCCCTTCCTCGCCACCGGCGACGATGCCATCCTGCAGGCGGAGATCCGGCGGATCGTGGCAGGGAAGCCGGGACGCCACCAGATGGCGGAGAAGGGGGAGGACCCGGCCCCGTTCGCCATGTCAGGGGTCGGAGGGTAGGCCGGTGTGCAGCCTGATAAGACGGTAAGACGGTAAGACGGTAAACAGGTGGGCGGTAAGCCGCCGGTGCCGAGAAACAAACCAAGGAGCATCCAGATGAAAGGTAAAGTGCTGGCGGTCAATGTCAGCGTCAATAAAGGGGAGCGGAAGACTCCCGTGGCGGAAGTAACCCTCCGGGAGGAGCACGGCATCGTCGGTGACGCCCATGCTGGCGATTGGCATCGCCAGGTGAGCCTGCTCGCCATGGAGAGCATCGAGAAGATGAAGGCGCTCGGCCTCCAGGTGGGGGAGGGGGACTTCGCCGAAAACATCACCACCGAAGGGGTGGACCTGGTGCATCTCCCGCTGGGGACCCGTCTCACCCTCGGCGAGACCTTGCTGGAAGTGACCCAGATCGGCAAGGAATGTCATACCCGCTGCGCTATCTACTACCAGGCTGGCGACTGCGTCATGCCCAAGGAAGGGATCTTCGCCCGCGTCATCACCGGCGGCGTGGTCCGTCCGGGCGACGATGTGGTGGTTCAGTAAGGTAATCTTCGAAAGGAGGGGAAATGGAAAAGATCGTGATGATAACCGGCGCCTCGTCCGGTTTCGGGGCCGCCTGCGCCCGGGCCTTTGCCAAGGCCGGGTGCCGCCTGGTGCTCGCCGCCCGGCGCATGGAGATGCTGGAGCGGCTCAAAGAGGAACTGGGGCCTGAGGTGCCGGTCCACCTGGTCAAACTCGATGTCCGCAATAGAGACGCGGTTGAGACGGCCTTTGCCGGACTTCCCGGGGACTACCGGG
Organism: Geomonas sp. Red32; assembly: GCF_023652955.1. Lineage (GTDB taxonomy): Bacteria > Desulfobacterota > Desulfuromonadia > Geobacterales > Geobacteraceae > Geomonas. Next base: position 262,284 of record NZ_JAKLOY010000006.1, read on the forward strand.
AGATCGATCTCCTCGTCAACAACGCCGGTCTCGCCCTCGGTCTCGAACGGGCACAGGAGGCATCGCTCGACGACTGGGACGACATGGTGGACACCAACAACAAGGGGCTCATATATTGCACCCGTGCGGTCCTGCCGGGCATGGTGGCCCGTAACCGTGGCCATATCGTGAACATCGGGTCGGTGGCCGGCAACTGGCCCTATCCCGGGGGCAACGTCTACGGCGCCACCAAGGCCTTCGTGCAGCAGTTTTCCCGCAACCTGCGGGCCGACCTGCTCGGGACCGCGGTGAGGGTGACCAATATCGAGCCGGGGATGGCGGAAACCGAATTCTCCACGGTCCGCTTCAAGGGGGACGAGCAAAAGGCCCATCGGGTGTACCTAGGTACCGAGCCGCTCTTGGCTGAGGATGTGGCGGATATCGTGGTGTGGGTCTCGTCGATGCCGGGGCGGGTCAACATCAACAGCATCGAGGTCATGTCGGTCAACCAAGCCTGGGGGCCACTGGCCGTGCATCGCCACGAAGGATAGACAAAGGTCCTTCTGGGACTCCGGGGACTCCTGGAATTCAGGTCCCCCCCCTTGTCAAAGGGGGGACAGGGGGGATTTGCCCCTCGCGGATCCAGAAGCAAATCCCCCTAAATCCCCCTTTAACAAGGGGGATTTTTTTATTCCGATACCCCAAACAAAAGCCCCCTCCCGGGGGAGGGGGCCATCTCGAGCCTATGCCGGTCACCGGTTAGTGGTGAGAGGACTTGCTGCCATGCGAGGATTTGCCCTGGCTCTGGCTCTGGCTGCGGCTCTGGCTTTGGCTGGAGCTTGATCTGCTTGAGCTGGAGCGGCTTTTGGATTCCTCTTCCTGGGGCTCGAAGCTTTTCATGACGTCAGCCATGCTGTTGTACTCTTTTTCCGGCATTTTCTGAATTTCGTCTATCACGACCTTCTCGGCGTGCAGTTGTTGGGCGTGTTTGATCAGGTCCTGCTTTTCGGCCGGGAAGTCGATCCCTTTAAGGTGTTTGGTCACATTGGCCGACGAAGCACCAGTTTCTCTTGTTGCCATAAGAACCTCCTTTTACTTCTCTCCAGCTTTTGCTTCCTATTTAATTGTAAGCTGCATATATTCTGCCAGCAATTGAAAAACTAACATACTTCCATAGTTGCGGCATTATAATTAGCCTCTTGCTCTCTCTCCCATAATGATCATCCTTTTAACAAAGTACTGCCAAAAGCTCCCCTGGTTACCTGAACTCTAACGAAACCACCAGCATGGCTGCCAAGCCTACCACCAGCCAGACGACGTAGTCGCCGATGTAGCCGGAGTGGATGGCCCGCAGCAGGCCGGTCAGCCGTTTCGCCGCCCCCTTGACTCCCCGTGCCCAGGGCTCCGGTACCGGGTACCTGTGGACCATGAAGGCTCCCTCCTGCCGCCGCCCGGCCAGGTGGAGGATGAGCGTCTTCAGCAGGAGCCAGCTCTCCGACAGCATCGCCACCGGTATCCGCCAGAGAAGGAGCAGCCATACCGGCTTGATGAGCACCGTCCTCTTGAACCGCCCGCCGAGGAGCCGGACCAGTAAGAGCGAGGCCGTAGCCGCCACGGCACCGACCACCGCCTCGCTCACGTTGACCTTCCCCGCCAGCGCATCAGCTTTCCCTCCTCGTCTTCAACCAGCAGCGCAAGGTTTCCGCCACGCTCCAGGCCTGGGCGATGCATCCGCGGGGGTCGTAGGGGGATTCGGCGTCGCAGATCTCGCTGATGGAGCCGACGCATTGCTCTCCCAGTTGGGTGGCGAGCCCCTCGAGAAAGCCGCGGGCGTCGGCGGCCCGGCCGGGATTGAGCCTCAGCCAGGCGTCCACGAAGGGGCCGATGAGCCAGGGCCAGACGGTCCCCTGGTGGTAGGCGGCGTCGCGCGCCCGGATGTCGCCCGTATAGGTCGCCTTGTAGTCCGGGTGCCCCGGCGCGAGCGTCCTCAAGCCGACCGGGGTGAGGAGCCGCTCTTCTACGATCTTCATTACCGGCTCCCATCTCTCCCGTTCCAGTACCGGGTGGTCGAGCGAGATCGAGAAGAGCTGGTTGGGGCGGCAGGAGGCGTCGTCACCCGCTTCCCCGTCGACCACGTCATAGAGATAGCCCCCCTCGCCATACCAGAAACGTTCGTTGAAGGAGCGGTAGCACTGCTCGGCAAAGCCCCCGAGCTGCTGCGAGTAGGGGAGATCCTCCTCGGCAACCCACCCCTGCAGCAACCTCAGGGCGTTGTACCAGAGGGCGTTGATCTCCACCGCTTTGCCCCGGCGCGGCGTCACCACCCAATCGCCGACCTTGGCGTCCATCCAGGTGAGCTGGTACCCCTTGGCCCCCTGCCTGAGGAGGCCGTCCTTGGGATCCACCCCGATGCCGAAGAGGGTCCCCGCCAGGTGGCGGTCGACGATCTGCCGCATCTGGGGAAGGATCAGCCTCAAGGTCGCCCTGTCCCCGGTCACCTCCAGGTAGCGGTGCAGGGCGTGAAAGAACCAGAGGCTTGCGTCGGCGGTATGGTAGAGCCCCTCGCTTTGCCCTTCGGGGAAGAGGTTGGGGATCAGGCCGTCCCTGACATAGTGGGCGAAGGTGCGCAGGATCCAGCCGGCTTCGTGATGGCGGCCGGTGGCGAGGGTGAGCCCCTCCAGCGAGATCATGGTGTCGCGCCCCCAGTCGGTGAACCAGTGGTAGCCGGCGATGACCGTGCAGACCTCGTCCCCCATGGCGTGGGCCCGGACGGCGTCCTCGAGCCGGCCGGCCGGGGAGATGATGAACTGGTCGGCGGCCAGTACCAGCTCGGCCGGTACGCCGTCGAGGGCGTCCTGGGTTGCGGCCGTGAGGAGGCGGCGGCGCTCCCTCTCGGTCATCAGGGCCTCGGCCGGGGAGAGGGCGCGGATGGTCTCCCAGCTCTCGGTGGAGGCGGTCAGGGCGGCGTCCTGCCCGGGGGCAAGGTCGACCGCGAAATAGCCGGGGCTCCAGAGGCTGCCGACCGACTCGTAGCCGCGGGCGTCCTCCAGCGAATAGAAGACGTTGGAGGTGTTGCGCTCCTCCAGGGTGAAGGTTCCCCTTCCTCCCGTGATGACCAGGCGGAGCTGGGGAGCGTTGGGGCCCGAGGAGATCTGGTAGCGGTTCTCCACCGCCGAGAAGATGTAGGGGTGCTCTTCCTTCAGGTCGACCGGGGAGTCGTGGGGGCGAAAATGCAGGGAGGGCTGGAGCTTCAGGCGTACCTTTCCCTCTCCCTCCACCATCCGGTAGATGAGGTGGGCGGTGTTCTGCCGGTGGGCGAGGACCAGCTGGCGTTCGATGACCGTGCCGCCGATCTGGTAGCGCCAGATGGGAAGCCCGTCCTCCAGGCGGAAGCCGGCCAGGTGCTCCATGCCGTGGAACTCCAGGGCGCCCCCTTCTTTCTGCAGCCCGCCCAGGAGGGTGGCGCTGCCGTCGGGAAACCTGATCACCTCGGTCACCCGATTGAGGACCACGATGCGGCCCAGCGGGGCAGGGTAGGCGGCGATCAGCCAGCCGTGGTAGCGCCTGGTGAGCGCCCCGCAGACGGTCCCGGTGGCGTAGCCTCCCAGCCCGTTGGTCACCAGCCACTCGAGCTCCATGAGCTGGCGGTTCCTCTTCTTGTTCTCTTGGTCGAGGACGATCTCCCGGGTCACGGTGGTCATTTCGCTTCTCCCTCCGGCACCTGCTTAAGCACCACGGCAGCGTTGCCTTGAACGATCCAGAAACGGTCGGTATCGAGTTCCGCCGGGGTACCCGATCCCCCGTATTCGATCCGTTCGCTGGTCCAAAGCACTTCCCACCGGCACCCTTCCGGCGGGGCCAGCATCGGCTCGGGAGCCGGGGCGAGATGGAGCTCGCGCCCCAGGTTGAAGAGGAGGAGCCGGTACTCGTCCTTCAACTGGTAGCGGAGCAGGAAGGCGGCTCTCCCGAGCACCGCCCCCTCGATGAAGGCGTTGTATCCCTCACTGAAGACAGTGTCGCTCTTTCTGAGCCGGATCAGGTCCCGGTAGAGCGCAAAGACCTTGACGTTGCGGGCCCGCTCGGAAAGGTCGAGCCGGGACTGCTCGAAGGTCGACTGGTCGTACGGCTTGTCGATCGCCTCGATGATGTGGGGATTGTCGATATTGGTGAACTGCTTGAGGAATTCGATGCGGCCGATGTGTACCTGCTCGGAGATCTCTGGGCTCAGGTCGGCGAAGTACTGGAAGGGGTTCGAGGCGGAAAACTCCTGTCCCTGGAAGATGAGGGGCGTCTGCGGGGAGAGAAGGAGCAAGGTGGCCACCGCCCGCAGCGCGCCGGGATTGGTGAGGGTGTGAATCCTCGCCCCCCAGGCGGAGTTGCCGATCTGGTCGTGGTTCTGGATGTAGTGGACGAACCGGTTTCTCCCTTTCCCCGCCGTCGGCGAACCGCGGCGCTTCCCCTGCCAGTAGAAGCGTTGTCCCTGGTAGAGGTACCCCCACTTGATGCTGGAGACCAGTTCCTGGGGGGAGCCCAGGTACTCCATGTAATAGGCGTCGTGGTAGCCGGTCAGGGCGACGTGGGCGGCATGGTGGAAGTCGTCGTTCCAGACGGCGTCCATCCCGAAGCCACCCTGGCCGGCGGGGAGGAGGCAGCGCCGGTCCTGGGGCTCGTTCTCCGCGAACATGAGAACCTTCCTTTTGTCGGCCGCCGCCCTTGCGGCATCGGTGATGTCGCCCAGGATGTGACGGGGGGAGCGGTCCAGGATGGAATGGGTGGAGTCGAAGCGCAGACCGTCGAAATGGTACTCGTTCATCCAGTAGGCGCCGTTGGCGACGAAGTATTCCCTCACCGGGCCGCAGTTGTTTTCGTCGAAGTTGATGGCCCGCCCCCAGCCGCTCTCCTCGGGGCTGTAGTAGTCGTGGGAGAATTTCTCGAGGTAGTTTCCCTCCGGACCGAAGTGGTTGTAGACCACGTCCAGCACCACCCCGAGTCCCACCTGGTGGGCGCGGTCGACGAAGCGCTTGAGGTCTTCGGGTGCGCCGTAGTTGCGGCAGGGAGCGAAGTGGTTGACGCCGTCGTAGCCCCAGCCGAACCTCCCGGGGAAGTCGGCGACCGGCATGATCTCCACCAGCGTAACCCCGAGGTCGAGCAGGGCGGGGAACTGTTCCATGGCGGCCGCCCAGGTGCCTTCCCTGGTGAAGGTCCCGGTGTGGATCTCGTAAATGACGTGCCCGTCGAGCGGTATCCCTTTCCACTTGGCGTCCGTCCACTCGAACCCGGAAGGGTCGATCACCATGGAGGGGCCGTGGGGCCCTTCGGGCTGGTAGCGGGAGGCGGGGCAGGGGAAGCTCTCGCCGCCGTCCAGACGGTAGCGGTAGAGCGAGCCGCTCCGCGCCTGGCCGGTTACCCCTGAAAAGTATCCCCCCTTCTCCGGCTTGAGGTCGACGGCCGCCATCTCCGGATGGTTCTCTTGCTCACCCAGGATGACCGCCTCCACCTTGCGGCAGTTCGGCGCCCACACCCGGAAACTGACCCCTTCCGGTACGATTTCGGCCCCGACCGGATATCTCCTCGCCGTCCCCTGTGCCTTCGGCATGCACTACCTCTCTCCTGAAATTAATAGCAATTAAGGTAGCATACTTTCCCTGTTTGAAAACCTGGCGGCCGGATCCCCGGAGGCGACCGCCAGGCCACCCACTGGGGAGGCCAGCGATGGTAACTCCTTACTAAGACAAAATATTTTCAGAGGCACATTTGACAGCAAAGTCGCCGCTGCTAATATTTAGAAATTATTAATTTAAATAAAAATTAATCATATTCATTAGGGACTGCGGCGGCCTAAGTGATGGATTTGAGGAGGGTTGCGTACTGATATCCGGTGGGGCGGATTCATTGGATCGCATCTGGCCGACGAACTGCTCCGTCACGGCCGGCAAATCGAGAGCGCTACCGGGTTGGAGGCTATCTGATGGGAGAGACCATGCAGGCTGCGGTGATCGCCGCTCCCGGCCAGGCGGGAGTTTTGGAAGTCCCCCGGCCGGCCGCGGGAGTAGGGGAAGTGGTGGTGCGTCTGGAAGGGTGCGGCGTCTGCGCGTCCAACCTGCCGCTTTGGCAGGGAAGGCCCTGGTTCAGCTACCCGGCGCTCCCCGGCGCCCCCGGCCACGAAGGATGGGGGCGGGTGCAGGAAGTGGGGGAGGGAGTCACCGGATTCTCCGCGGGGGACCGGGTCACCTTCCTTTCCTACAACGCCTACGCCGAGTTCGACAAAGTACCGGGTAACTCCCTGGTCAAACTCCCCGCCTCGCTGGACGGGATCCCCTTCCCGGGTGAGCCGGTCGGCTGCGCCCTCAACGTGTTCCGCAGAAGCGACATCGAGGCGGGGCAGGTCGTGGCGGTGATCGGCGCCGGTTTCCTCGGTGCCATCGTCACCTCCCTGGCCCAGTCCCGGGGCGCTCGGGTGATCGCCATCTCCCGCCGAGCTTCCTCCCTTGAAATTGCCCGCCGCTACGGCGCCTGGGAAACCGTCCCGCTCGACGACCACCAGACGGTCCTGGACCGGGTCCGCGAGCTGACCGGCGGCAAGTGGTGCGACCGGGTGGTCGAGGCGACCGGCTATCAGTGGCCGCTCGACCTGGCTGGGGAGCTGGTCAAGGAGCGGGGGAAGGTCATCATCGCCGGCTTTCACCAGGACGGTGCCCGCCAGGTCAACATCCAGCTCTGGAACTGGAAGGGGATCGACGTCATCAACGCACACGAGCGGGAGGCCAAGGTCTACCTGGAGGGGATCCGGCGCGGCATCGCCGCCGTGGAGAGCGGCCTTTTCCAGGTCAACGACCTGATGACCCACGCCTTTAGCCTGGACGAGCTGGCGCAGGCCTACCAGGCGCTCGAGCAGCGACCCGACGGCTTCATCAAGGGGATGATTCTGCTTTGACCGGTGAAGATGGAGCAAGAGGAGGGAATCCCGTCATGCAAACCACCACGAAACAACGACTGCGTGGTCCGGCTCGCCTGCTCCTGGAACATCTCCGCCGGGCAGGATGCCGTCATCGAGACGACCTTTTACGGAACGAAAGGGGGAGCCTCCTTCCGCAATGTGGAGGGAAGGGGGCGGTGGCCTGGGCCGGCAGGCTCGGTAAGGACGGTCCGGGCTTCGATCCCGAGGGGGAAAAGCTCGTCCGGGTGACGGAATTGCTCGATGCCGCCTACGGAAGGTAGATTGCCATGACGATGCCCTTGATCCACGTAGACAACCATACGGCGCTGGAGCCGCTTCCCAGGCGGATCCTGATGACCACCGACGCCATCGGCGGGGTCTGGACCTATGCGCTCGACCTCTGCCGGGGGCTCGCCGAGTATGGTGTCGAGGTCGCGCTGGCTACCATGGGGCAGCCGCTCACCGTACCGCAGCGGCGGGAGGCTGCCGACGAGGAGAACATCACCCTCTACGAGAGCTGCTTCCGCCTGGAGTGGATGGACGATCCCTGGGACGACGTCCGCCAGAGCGGGGAGTGGCTTCTTTCCCTGGAGGCCAAACTCCGGCCCGATCTGGTCCATCTCAACGGCTACGCCCATGCCGCGCTTCCCTGGTCCGCCCCCTGCCTGGTGGTCGGCCATTCCTGCGTCCTTTCCTGGTGGGAGGCGGTTCACCACGAGGAGCCTCCAGCGACCCTCGATCCCTACCGCCAATCGGTGGTCCGGGGGCTGGCCGGGGCAGACCTGGTGGTGGCCCCGTCGTCCTCCATGCTGCAGGCGCTCGGAAGGATCTACCGGCCGCTTCCCAACTGCCGGGTGATTTACAACGCCCGCGGCCGGACCCGTTTTACACCGGGCAGGAAGAAGGAGTTCATCCTCTCGGTCGGGAGACTGTGGGACGACGCCAAGAACATCGGTACGCTCGCCAGGACCGCCTACCGGCTGCCGTGGCCGATCTACGTGGCCGGAGAGCAGAAGCACCCCGGTGGCGGCACTGCCGCCTTTGACGGTGTCAACCGGCTCGGCTTTCTCTCCCCCGAGGCGCTCGCCCCATGGTACTCGGCGGCCGCCGTCTACGCGCTCCCCGCGCGCTACGAGCCGTTCGGGCTCACCGTGCTGGAGGCCGCCCTTTCCGGCTGCGCCCTGGTCCTCGGGGATATTCCGACCTTCCGGGAACTCTGGGACGATGCCGCCCTCTTTGTCGATCCCGAGGACGAGGAAGAGCTCGCCCGGGAACTCCGCACCCTCTGCATGGATTCCACCCGGCTTTCCGACTTCCGCGAACGGGCCCTGCTCCGGAGCCGCTCCTTCAGCCTTGGCAAGATGACCGCCGGCTACCTGGCCGCCTACCGCGATCTCGAGCCGAGGCGGCAGATCGATCTCGACCAGGAGACTTAGGCGTCGTGAAAACAGGCGGCAACCCCATGCGGATCGCGCTGTTTTACCACTCCATTCTCTCCGACTGGAACCACGGAAACGCCCATTTCCTGGGGGAGTGGTCACCGAGCTCATGAGTCGGGGGCACCACGTCCAGGTATACGAGCCGAAAAACGGCTGGAGTTACACGAACCTGATGGCGGAGCGGGGACCCGGCGCGCTGAAGGAGTTCAGGAACGTGTACCCGGGGCTCACGGTGACCTGGTACGAGCCGGAAAAGCTCAACCCCGGCGCGGTCACCGAGGGATGCGACCTGGTGCTCGTGCACGAATGGAACGAGCCCGGCCTGGTGGCGAGGCTCGGGAGGTATCCGCGAGCTCTACCTGGCCCACGGATGGGCCCGGCGGGTCTGGGTATGGCACGAGGCGGCCGACGTCCGGGTTTTCCACCCGCTGGCCCCGGAGGAACAGGAAGCCGACGTGGTCTGGGTGGGGAACAGGGGAGACGAGGAGCGCAGCGAAGAAATCATGGAGTTTTTCGTCGATCCGGTGGCGAGGCTTCGCCTGAAAGGATCGGTGTACGGGGTCAGGTACCCCGGAAGGCGTCTTCTGGGATGTCGACGCCCCCGCCACCCTGGAGCGGATAGGGGGAACAGCAAAGACCCCTTCAGGAGATTGATCTCCAAGTACGACCTGGTCCTTACCTACGGCGGCGGGCTCCCCATCGTGCGGGCCTACTGCGGGTTCGGGGCCCGGGCCTGCGTTCCCATCTACATGCACGGTCCGGCCCCTTCAAACGGGGGCGAAGGCCGGATTAGGAAAGGTTGGGATGCCGTTATGCCATTCAATGTCATTGATCGGGGGACCCCATGAACATCGTCGTCTTCGGGTTGTCCATCACCTCATCCTGGGGAAACGGGCACGCCACCACCTACCGCGGTCTTTTGCGGGAGATGGCCGGACGCGGTCACAGCATCCTCTTCCTCGAGCGCGACGCGCCCTGGTACGCGCGTAACCGCGACCTACCCGAACCGGGATTCTGCCGTACCGTCCTCTACCAGTCGCTCCCCGAGATGATGAGCGAGTTCGGCCGGGAGGTCCGCGAGGCCGACTGCGTGATCGTCGGCTCCTACGTCAAGGAAGGGGTGGAAATCGGTAAGTGGGTCACCGGTGAGGCCAAAGGGATCACCGCCTTTTACGATATCGACACCCCCGTGACGCTGGCCGATCTCCAGGACGGCACCTGCGCCTATCTCACTGCCGATCTGATCCCGCGCTACCGGCTCTACCTTTCCTTCACCGGCGGACCGACCCTCCGGGTGCTGGAGCGGCAGTTCGGCTCGCCGATGGCCCGTCCCCTGTACTGCTCGGTCGATCCCGATCTCCATTACCCGCTGGTGGAAAAGCCCACCTGGGACCTCGGTTATCTCGGAACCTATTCGAACGACCGGCAGCCTAGCCTGGAAAGGCTCCTCTGCAAGCCTGCCACCCGGTGGCCCAAGGGACGCTTCGTGGTGGCCGGTGCGCAGTACCCGGCCGAGATCCGGTGGCCTGCCAACACGGATCGGATTGAGCATCTGGCCCCCGATCACCACCGCGGCTTTTACTGCTCCCAGCGCTTCACCCTCAACCTGACAAGAAGGGCGATGCGGCGGGCCGGTTACTCCCCGAGCGTCCGGCTCTTCGAGGCGGGTGCCTGCGGCGTGCCGGTGATCAGCGACCCTTGGCCGGGGTTAGATGAATTTTTCACTCCGGGGAAGGAGATCCTGGTGGCGACCGAGGCGGACCAGGTACTGGAGATCCTCCGCTCGTACCCTGACGAGATCCGGCGGACGATGGGTGAGCGCGCACGCACCCGCACCCTGCAGGAACATACGGCATCCCGGCGTGCCGAGGAACTGGAAGGGTATCTGCTGTCGGCCTGAGAGCCGGCACGCGAGGCAGGGATGGTGAAGAGATGAACGATCGGCTACAGAGCGAGATCCAGGAACTCTCCCCTGGTTCCACAACCGAAAACCGCTTTGCCGGCGCCCCGCCAACTGGTGGATCGCCAACCACGCCGGGGAGGAGGCGATGCTCCGCTCGGCTGGTTTCCTGATCACCGGTCATTCCGGTGACGAGATCTACCTTTGCGAGCCCCACCCCGATTCCCCCTCCTGCATTGCCACCTGGAACCGCGAAGAGTATCTCTCAGCAGCTCATGTGACTGAACCTGAGTGATATTCCGCACTTTTTGGCGATTTGACCCACATCTCTTTTTGCTCATCAGCGGTCCCTATGCTATACATATCCCCCAAGAGAGGAGGCCCATGACGTCGATCGGGGTATCACTCTCATATCTATGTCTGGAGGAGGGTCAATGAGCCTATCTCGAAGAATACTGTCTACACTTTCCGCACTGCTGATCCTGTCGGTAATGTCAGTTCTGCCTGCCCTTGCCGCGGACAAGCACCCCACGTTGATTCTGGCCACCACTACCAGTACCCAGGACTCCGGTCTCCTGGACGTACTGGTCCCCATGTTCGAAAAACAGACCGGTTACTTCGTGAAAACCATCTCGGTCGGCAGCGGTCAGGCGATGAAGATGGGGGAGCGTGGCGAGGCCGACGTGCTCCTCGTGCATTCTCCCGAGGCGGAGAAAACCTTTATGGCCCAAGGGTTCGGCAGTGACCGTAAGCTCGTGATGCACAACGACTTCCTGATCCTCGGCCCCAAGAAGGACCCCGCCGGTATCGCCAAGTCCAAGACCGCCGCCGAGGCGTTCCAGAAGATCGCCAAGAGCGGTGCCCTCTTTCTTTCCCGTGGGGACAACTCCGGTACCCACGCCAAGGAGAAGGCACTTTGGAAGACCGCCGGCATCAACCCGGAGGGGCAGAAGTGGTACCAGCAGACCGGTCTCGGAATGGGCGACACCTTGAACGTGGCGGCCGAGAAGGGGGGATACCTGCTGGCGGATCGCGGCACCTACCTGGCGCTGAACAAGAAGCGGCACCTCGGCCTGGAGATCCTCGTGGCCGGCGAGCCGAAACTGCTCAACATCTACCACGTCATCGTGGTGAATCCCGCCAAGTGGCCTAAGGTCAACAATGCGGGGGCCAAGGCTTTTTCGGATTTCATCGTCTCGCCCAGGGTGCAGGCGATGATTTCCCGTTACGGCGTGAAGGAGTTCCGTGCTCCACTCTTCTTCTCTGACGCAGGGAAGAAACCGGAGGCACTGGGCCTCTAGATGGATCTTATCCGGGACGGTTTCATCACGGCCTTTCGGCTCCTTTTCTCGCTGGACGAGGAGGTGCTGGGGATCGCCCTCCTTTCCTTGAAGGTGTCGGGGCTCGCCACCCTGATCAGCATCGTGATCGGGATCGGCATGGGGACCGTCGTCGCCCTCACCAGTTTCCCGGGGAAGAAGATCCTCGTCAGTCTGGTCAATACCGGAATGGGCCTGCCACCCGTGGTGGTGGGCCTTTTCGTCTCCATCCTGCTCTGGCGTAACGGCCCCTTGGGCTCGCTGGAGCTTCTCTACACCCCCACCGCCATGGTCATCGCCCAGTCCGTCATCGCCACCCCCATCGTCATGGGGATCACCATCGGTGCCATGCAGCATCTTCCCCCCGGTCTCCGCCTGCAGATCCTCGCCATGGGGGCGACCCGCACCCAGATGGTCGCCATGCTGATCAGGGAGGCGAGGCTTCCCCTCATGGCCGGCGTCATGGCTGGTTTCGGCGGCGTCATCTCCGAGGTCGGGGCCTCGATCATGGTCGGCGGCAACGTCAAGGGATACACCCGGGTGCTGACCACAGCGACCGTGATGGAGACCGGCCGGGGGAACTTCGACATCGCCATCGCCTTGTCGGTCATCCTCCTGGTCTTCTGCTTCGCCATCAACTACGTTCTGACCTGGATCCAGCAGAGGGAGCGGCCGCGATGACCACGGGCGCGACCCTTTTGGAAATCTCCGGCCTCAAGGTGGACCGGGGTGGCGTCCAGGTGCTGGATGTGGCCGGTTTCTCCCTGAGAGAGAACGAGTTCGTCTCCCTCATCGGCCCCAACGGTGCCGGGAAATCGACCCTCCTCCTCACCCTGATGGGACTGCTGAAGGCGGGGGAGGGGAGCATCTCCTACCGCGGGCGCCACGTGGGCGCCGGCCGCGACTGGCTGGACGTGCGGCGCAAGATGTCCATGGTGCTCCAGGAGCCGCTCCTCTTCGACACCACCGTCTACGACAACGTGGCCAGCGGCCTCAAGATCCGCGGGCTCTCCCGCACCGAAACAGCGGGACGGGTGGCCAAGTGGCTGGAGCGTTTCGGCCTGGCCGGGATGGCCGGACGGTCGGCACGGAGGCTTTCGGGAGGGGAGGCGAGGAGGGTGAGCCTGGCCCGCGCCTTTGCTACCGAGCCGGAGATCATCTTCTTTGACGAGCCGTTCTCCAACCTCGATGCTCCCACCCGGCAAGCCCTCACCGAGGACATGGACCGGATACTGCGGGATGCTTCCATGGCGGCGGTGCTGGTCACCCACGACCAGTCCGAGGCGCTCAGGATGTCCACCCGGATCGTCGTCATGAACGGCGGGGAGATCATCCAGTCCGGGTCGCCGGCCGCGGTCATGAATGCACCGGTCAACGAATTCGTCGCCAACTTCGTCGGCATGGAAACCATTCTCGAGGGGGAGGTGGTGGCCAACGTCGCCCAGCAGGTGACTGCGGCAGTGGCCGGGGTAGAGATCGACGCGGTAGGCCCCTACCAGCCCGGCGAAGCGATCTACTGCTGCATCCGTCCCGAGAACGTCACCATCGCCCTCAGGACTCCCTCCGGTCCCACCAGCGCCAGGAATCTCTTTCCCGCCAAGGTCATCGAAATCTCCTCTCTCGGCCCCTTTCTGAAAGTCCGCCTCGACTGCGGCTTCCCGCTGACCTCCTACGTGACCAGGGAGTCATTTACCACCCTGGAGCTGTATGTAGATAAGGAAGTCTTCGCCTCCTTCAAGGCCACCTCCGTTCACCTCATCTCCCAGAGGCGGAACTGATTCCCACGAACATACTTTCTCTTTGCCGTCTCTGTCACAACCTTCCCCTTCAGCCATAGTGTGGTAAATTGGTTTACGTTAATTGTGTAGCTGTGTCTGCCGGGACGCCGCCTCAGTCATCCTGGCTGTACGTGGAGGTGCTCGTGAACAAGGAACGGGGATGGTTTGAAAGTATCCGGGGGAGGGTAGGCGTACATCCTCGTGTGCCTGCTTCGGCGCCTTCCTTCGTCCGCGCGCTCTATCAACGGCACCGGAAGGGGCATCACAGCTCTCCCGTTGCCGACCGCGTGCTCTTTTCGGGCAGGCTGCAATGGGCCTCCTTCTTCCCGCGGCCCGCTCCGGGCCATCCGGTCAAGCCTTACCTCGAGAGGCCGATGGCGGCGGAAAAGGTCTTCAGGCACCTGCTGGAGCTCGACCGCCGCCTGAGCTGGGCGGCTGAGCGCGGGGCGAGGGGAGGGGGGGACGCTATTGGCGGGATGAAGGGGACGAGGGGGCAAGCCGCGCAGAGCCCGCGGCCGCCATTCTCCGCTCATGACGCCGATCTCCGGGGAAGGGTGGTCGAGGTGATGAGGCTCGCCATCGACCTATGGGCGGAATCGACCGGGAGCACCAGGGCCGAGCTCGCCCGTAAAAGCGGCCAGTGGTCGGTCTACGTCAACGAGGATGGGTGGGAGCGGACCCAGGGGCTCGACCGCTACCTCGACACGATCACCCTCCCGCCGCACCCGAGGATCCGGAAAGTCCTCTCTACCGCCGACTTCGTCGCCGCCAGCTGTCTTGCCCCGGTCCACCTCCGGGACCGTTTGCAGGATTCACTGGCCGGTCTGCGCGACGCCTGTTCGTCCTGCGCCTGAGACCCCCTCCTCGTTCACACTGCTGCTGCGGCGTGCCAGCCGTCTTTCATTAGGCTTCCGGCTACGCAGGCACCTTCGTATCCATCCCCCACCTGCCGATCCAACCTCCTGGATTCTTAGATACCTTTTCCAAACTCGCCTTCGCCTGGCATTTCAATCGTAACAGTTATAACGGTAAAGCTTCATTGGTTTCTATTAATAGCCGTTTAAACTTTTGCGAAGGAAGGAGCCGCCCCGGTATCCCGGTCTCGGCCCCTGCACCCCTCGATATCACCCCTGATGAGGCACGTCTGGAAGGAGGAAACATGTTCAAGCGAACAGTCGTACTGCTTTGTCTGCTGCTTTGGCCGGTGATCGCCAACGCATGGACCGTGACGTTCACCGTCAACGACCCGGTGCAGGGAGCCCTGTCTGGGAGTCTGAGCCAGGAAGTTGCCAACCAGGGCTCCACCACCCAGGTAACCGCCACAGCCAGTCCCAACTACCACTTCGTCGATTTCACCGGTACCGGTTTCACCACCACCAACACCAATCCGCTCATCATCACCAACGTCACCTCCAACCTCAACATTTCGGCGAACTTCGCCCCCGACCGTTACGACGTCATCACCCACGGGCTTCTCGACGTGCAGGACTTCAAGGGTGGCGCCTCCCACTCGGTGGTCCTCAAAAACGACGGGACGGTCATCGCCTGGGGGGGAGGCGACGGCCAGAGCAACATCAACGGCGATACTTCGGTGAAGAGTATTGCGGCCGGCGTCTACCATTCGCTTGCCGCGAGGACCAACGATACCCTGGCGGTTTCCGGGAACTGGTACGACAACACCAATGCCGCTACGCCGGTGACCGTAACACCGGCTGTGACGGCATTCATCACCGCGAATAACGGGGTCAAGGCACTGGCCGGAGGTTACGGGCACTCGGTCATCCTTTCCAACAACGGCACCGTCTTCGTTTGGGGCAACAACGACTACTACACCCAGCTCGACTTTCCCGCCGCATTGAGCGGGGCGACCATCACCGCCATTGCCGCGGGCCATAACCACACCCTGGCGCTCACCTCCGACGGGCACGTCATCGCCTGGGGGATGAACGACGTCGGGCAGTCCACGGTTCCCGACGGCCTGTCGGGAGTAGTTGCCATCGATGCCAAGGCCTATCATTCGGTGGCCCTCAAAAGTGACGGGACGGTGGTCTGCTGGGGCGCCAACGAGGCCGGACAGAGCACCATCCCGAACGGCCTCACCGGCGTCGCCGCCATCGCGGCCGGCGGACATCACACCATCGCCCTCACGCTGAACGGCACCATCGTCACCTGGGGGGACAACAGCCACGGGCAGCTCAACACGCCAAACGGGCTCAACGGCATCACCGCTATCGCAGGCGGTACCTATTTCACCCTGGCGAAAAAGGGGAACGTGGCCCTGATCGGGTGGGGGAACAATGCTTCCGACCAGTGCAACGTCCCTGTTACCGCCTACCTCGGCGTGACCGGAGGTATCCTGACCTGCGATCCGGGTACCGTCGACTACCTCGGCAGCTCCACCTGCAGCATCGCCCCTGCAGGGACCTACGGGCTCTCCAGCCTCTATATCAACGGCATCGATTCTCTCGCGGGGGTGATTTCCGCTCCGACCCTCGGGAAGAATCCTTCCTTCGTCCTCACCAACATCCCGGAATTCCGGACCATCACCGGGGTCTACTCGACCGCACCGGGTGCGCCATCCATCGCCTCGGTCGCCGCAGCAAACGGGCAGGCGACCGTCACCCTCAACCCGGGCCCCGACGGCGGCAGTCCGGTCACCCGGTACACGGTCTCCACCACCCCGCTGGGCGGGGTAGACGGCTCGGCGGCCACGGCCACCACCCGGCTCATTACCGGCCTCAACAAGGGGACCCCGTACACCTTCACCGCCTACGCCACCAACATGGTTGGGGACAGCGCCTCGACGACTTCGGGGACCTTCACTCCGATCGGTACGGCAACCATCCAGCTCGGGAACCTTACCCAGACCTACAACGGGAACGCCCGGACGGTCACCGCCACCACCACCCCGTCCGGCCTCTCGACCTCGATCACCTACAACGGCTCCACCACCGCTCCAGTCAATGTGGGGACCTATGCCGTGGCGGCCACCATCACCACGACCGGCTATACCGGGAGCGCAACCGGCAGCCTGGCCGTCAATCAGGCCAGCCAGTCCATTACCGTGACCACGCCCGCACCCGGCACCGCCCAGTACAACAGCACCTTCCCGGTCGCCGCCACCTCGAGCTCCTCGCTGCCGGTGGCCATCACCGCTACCGGGGCGTGCCAGCTCGCCAGCGGCGGTTCGGCGGCCGCGGTCCTCCGCGTCACCGCCTCCAGCGGAACCTGCACGGTTCACTTCAACCAGGCCGGGAACACCAACTACCTTGCGGCCACCGAGGCCACCTCCAGCGCCACCGCGGCCATCGCCTCGCAAACCATCACCTTCGGCACCCTTTCCGACCGCACCTTCGGCGCCGCTCCCTTTACCGTCAGTGCCACCTCCTCCTCCTCCCTCACCGTCGGCTTTGCCAGCCTGACTACCTCGGTCTGCACGGTTTCCGGAACCACCGTCACCCTGACCGGGGTCGGCACCTGCACCATCCAGGCCTCCCAGGGGGGGAATACCAACTATGCCGCGGCGACCTCGATCAACCAGTCGTTCCAGGTAGCCTCGGGGCCGCTGGATCATTTCCTGGTCACGGCCAGCGGTCCGCAGACGGCAGGGACTCCCTTCAGCATCACCGTGACCGCCCAGGATTCGGGAAACCATACCGTGACCGGGTTTAGCAGCAGCGTCAACCTGACGGCCACCGCTGGGCTGGTGACACCTGCCACCATCGGTCCCTTCGTTAACGGCACCTGGACCGGCAACGTCATGGTGACCACCGCCGGAACCGCCAAGACCATCACCGCTACCAGCGCCGGCAGCGGCCAGACCGGGACCAGCCAGCCCTTCACCGTCCAGGCAGGGACCGCTACCGGCTTCTCCGTCCAGTGCCCGGCCAGCGCTGCTGCCGGGGCCCCGTTCACCGTGACCGTCGTGGCCAAGGACGCCTACGACAACGTGGCGACTGGGTACCAGGGGACCGTCCGTTTCGCCTGTAGCGACCAGAAAAGCGGGGTTATTCTTCCGGCCGATTACAGCTTCCTCCCCGGGGATAACGGCAGCCACAGCTTCTCTTCGGGCGCCGCTCTGCAAACCGCCGGCCACCAGACGGTAGATGCCAGCGACTCCACCGCCGGGATCACCGCCACCAGCAACACCATCACCATCAACCCCGCGGGCGCGGCCAGGCTGCTCGTGGCGGGACCGGCTACCGCTACGGCGGGCGCACCCCTTTCGGTGACGGTGACGGTTAAGGACGGCTACGACAACACCATCGCCGATTACGCCGGTACCGTTCACCTTTCCTCTACCGACGGCAGGTCGGTACTTCCGGCCGATTACACCTTCACCACCGGCGGATCCACCACCGACAACGGCGTCCATACCTTCACCGACCTGGTCACTCTCAAGAGTTCGGGTGCCCAGACGGTTACCGCAACCGATACCGCAGCCGGTACGGTCGAAGGGGCCAGCGGCAGCGTGACCGTTTCGCCGGCCGCTCCCGCCGCCCTCGAGTTCGTCCAGCAACCGGCCACCGTCACCGCGGGTGCGCCGATCGCTCCTGCCGTCAGCGTCCGGGTGGTGGACCAGTATGGCAATACCGTGCCCGGCAGCACTGTCCCGGTGACCGTAGCGATCGCCAACGATCCGGCTGGCGGAGTTCTCGCGGGGACCACCGTCCAAGATGCAGCGGCGGGGATCGCCACCTTCGGCGACCTCAGCATCAACCGGAACGGCTCCGGTTACACGCTGGCCGCCACCGCCGATTCGCTCGCCCCGGCAACCAGTGCCAGCTTCGACGTCACCGTGGGGGCACTCGATCACTTCGACGTATCGACGGTGGGGACCGGGACGGCCGGAACCCCGTTCGCACTGACGGTTACCGCCAAGGACGCCTCCGGCAACACCATCCCCGACTTTACCGGCACCGCCTCGCTCGCCGTCTCGGGCGGATCAAGCATCGCTCCGGCAACTACCTCCGCCTTCACGGCCGGTGTCTGGAGCGGTGAAGTGAGCGTCCTCACCTCCGGCACCGGCCGGACCATCACGGCCACCAACAGCCTGGGGAGCCAATCCGGGACCAGCAACGCCTTCGACGTCGTCAAGGCGGCTCAAAGCATCCAGATCGCCACAGCTGCTCCGGCCACAGCCGCCTTCCAGGAATCCTTCACCACCACGGCGAACGCCACGTCCGGCCTTCCGGTAGCCATCAGCGCTTCCGGGGCCTGCAGCGGGGCGGGGAGCGGCAGCGCCGTTATCACCATGACCAGCGGAAGCGGAACCTGCAGCATCAGCTACCTTCAGGACGGAAATGCCGACTTCGAGGCCGCCACTGTGGCGAGCAGTTCCTCCACCGCCACCAGGCTTTCGCAGGGAATTACCGTCACCACGACTGCCCCGGTCTCAGCCGGCTTCGGCACGAGCTTCACGGTGGCGGCCACCGCCCCGGGTGGGGCGGTAACCTACGTAGCGGCGGGCGGCTGCACCGGCAGCGGGGCCACCTTCACCATGACCAGCGGCACCACGCCGTGCACGGTCACCTACGAGCAGGCGGGGAATCTCGATTACCAGGCCGCGCCCCCTGTCACTTCGAGCACCGCGGCGGTTAAGGCAGACCAAGTCATCACCGTCACCACCGCGGCTCCTTCCAGGACGGCACTGGGGTCGAGTTTCACCGTGGCAGCCACCGCTCCCGGCGGGGCGGTCTCCTTCGCCAGCGCCGGGGGGTGCACCAACAACGGCGCCACCTTCACCATGACCAGCGCAACTACCGCCTGTACCGTCACCTTCGGCCAGACGGGGAATAACGACTATGCGGCCGCTCCGCAGTACGCCGCCGAGACCGCGGCCACCCCGGCCGTCCCGGGGAGCCCGGCCATGGGTGCCGCCACTGCCGTTAACGGGCAGGCCTCCTGTTCGTTCGCCGCCCCCGCCTTCGACGGCGGCAGCGCGATCACGACCTACACGGTGACCTCCACTCCAGGAAACCTGACCGCCACCGGGACCGGTTCTCCCATCGTTGTCACCGGGCTCACCAACGGTACGGCCTACACCTTCACCGTCCACGCCACCAACAGTGCCGGGAAGGGGAGTGAATCCAACGCCTCGGCCTCGGTCACCCCTCTTCCCAACGGCGATATCAACGGGGACGGCGTGGTCGATATCCGCGACGCCCAGCTGGCACTCAAGGCCGCGGCCGGCGTACCGTCAGTCACCCCGGCGATGATCGCCCGGGCCGACGTTGCTCCGCTCGCCGGTGGCATCCCGCACGGCGACGGGAGAATCGACGTTGGCGACGTCACCGTCATCCTGCGGCGGGCGGTCGGGCTGGTGACTTGGTGATGGTAACGATAACGGAAAATATCCCACAGCAAGGAGCTAACACTATGACAAGACTACTGTACGCGTTGATCGGATGCCTTTTGCTAGCCCTGGCCGGTTGCGGTGGTGGCGGTAGTGGTAGCGGTGGCGGGACAACCTCCACGGTGTCGGGTACCGCATCCAAAGGATTGATCAGAAACGGTACTGTGACCATCTACGCCCTCAACCCGGACGGTACGCAGGGGGGGCAACTGGCCACGGCGGACACCGACTCCAACGGCCACTACAGCGCCACCTTGACCAACTACAGCGGGCCCATCCTCGCCGTCGCCTACGGGAGCTACGTCGACGAGGCAACCGGCCAGACCGTGACCCTTACCGCGGCCAACCCGCTGAGGGCGGCGCTGCCGTCGGCCAGCGGCACGGTCTCGCTTCCCATCACCGGCCTCACCGAGCTCGCCGTTCGCCAGGCTGGAACACTGACCCCCGCGCACATCACCGACGCCAATGCGGTGATCAGCTCGGTCTTCAAGGTCGACATCCTCGCCACCTCCCCGGTAGATGCGACCCCCTCAGCACTCGGCGCGGCTGGCGTCACCGCCGGGCAGCGGGATTACACCCTTGCGCTGGCCGCCCTGTCCCAACTCGCCAGCACGAGCTCCGGGGGGACGCCGGGACAAAAACTCGAAGCGGCCCTTGCCACCATCTCGCAAGGGATCACCAGCAGCAACATCAGCAGCCAGACGGCTTCCACCTTCGTAAACGCCCTGGACAGCTACCTTTCGACTAACGGCGGGGTCAACGACGTTGTGACCAGCCACGGCGGAAGCGCCTTGGTAAGCGTGGGAAGCCGCAGGGCGGTGCTCACGGTGGCGGTTTCCGGTGCCGGCCCCGGGATAAACGGTGCCGAATTCAACATGAGCTTTCCCGCCGGGGTCACCGTGAAGTCGCAGAGCGACGGGCTGACCGATAACTGCGTGCTGGGAGCCACCGCGGGCACCTCCGGAGCCCTTCTCGCCGGCAGCTTTACTGCAGCCTCCGGAAGCACTCCCGGGGTCCTCCGGGTGGTGCTGGTTTCGGCCACACCGGTGATCGACGGCACCATCCTGGTCATCAATGCGGATGTCGCCGATGGACTCACCCCGGCCATGGCGGATTTCCCCATCTCCTTCGTCTCAGTGGTAGGGGCTGACGGAGCTCCGGTCAACGGTGCCACGGTGGCAGTGACCGGGGTCAGCGTCCAGTAACTCGAACTATTCATACTCTTTGCGCTCTCCCCCGATTCCCTCAACAACGACCGGCTACCCAGGCAGGAGCGTCTTCTCCGGCGCTCCCGCCTGGTAGCCCTCTGTCGCACATGACAGCGGCGAAGCCCGGCTCTCTTAAAGGAGGTGGCAATGCCTCGGAACCTGGTCGTCTTACTGCTAGCTTTTTGCCTATTTATGCCCGGTGTCAGCCGGGGAGATGTCCTTACCTATTCGGCGGACCCCAACGGCAGTGTCAGCGGGCCCACACCACAGGCGGCCGCCAGCGGAGAACTGGCCCAACCGGTCACCGCCTTGCCGGTCACGGCCGGCTACCGCTTTTACAATTGGACCTGGCCCAGCTTGACCGGTGACGGGACCATTTTCGGAACGACAGAAAACCCCGTGGTATTCAGGGCGGACGGTGCGGACCATGAGCTGTTGGCGAATTTCGTCGCCGATACCCCCATCAAGGTCCGTGTCAAGATGTCCTCACAGATCCTGAAACAGATTGCCGGTGGGGCGACGTTCACCGTGGTGTTGACGGACGACACTGCAAAGGCCTTCGGGTTCGACACGGACCTCAATTATTACGGCGACAACGCGACTAACTGGGGATCCGTCGAAACGATAGGGGCGGGGCCTACCTGTGCGGTCTTCTCCAAGCTCGACCATTCGTTCCGCGCATCAGGCAGGTGGCGCGACCCGGCCACGAACACGATGGTGGTGCTCCCCGATCCCGCAGATTACCAGGCCTTTTCAACCACCCATGGCGGGACGAAAAAGTTCGCGGTCGGGTCGGGGCACCTCGCCGCCCTCATGAACGACGGCACGCTTTACTTCATGAACGTGGACAACACGTACGGCCAGGGGGAACAGCCACCGGAGCTGAGTGGCGAAACCGTCACCGACGTGGCTGCGGGAGATTATTTCACCGTCGCGCTGACCGCCAGCAACAAGCTCATAGCCTGGGGTAAGAACGACCATGGACAACTCTCCCTCACCGCGGACGGGATAGCCGCGTCTGGGCTGGCCGGAGTGACGGTCACTTCTGCGGGAACCACGGCCAAACCGGTCATGGTGACCGAGGGGCTTCCAACCCTTTCCAAAGTGGAAGCGAGATCGTCCCACACGGTTGTGCTGACCGGGGACGGCAGGGTCCTTTGCTGGGGAGCCAACGAGTATGGCCAGAGCACTCCTCCGGCCGGATTGGGGCCGGTGACCCAGATCGCTGCCGGCAGTCATCACACGGTAGCTCTTTTGGCCGACGGGACCGTTGCCGGTTGGGGTGACAACAAGTACGGGCAGATTGCCTTTCCGGCGCTGGAGGGGATAACCCTGATCGGAGCGGGCATGGACCACACCTTCGTCTCCAGGTGGGATCGAGCGATGGCCGGATTCGGACGCAATCAGTACCGCCAAATTTCGCCCCCCGAGGTGTTCTTCGAAAGTACCACCTACATGAGCTGTACGCCGGACACGGTGAGTTACAACGGGAGTACGGTCTGCACCATCCTCGATCTCAATCCCGCTAACAACCCCAGGAGCATGTTTGCCAACGGCGTCCCGATCAACATGGCGGGCAATTCTTTGACCCTCGACCACATAACCGGCGACCAGACCATCATCGTTATGGTCTCTACCGTTCCGGCTCCGCCGGTCGGCGTGACCGCGGTGAAAGGGGTCCGGAGTGCCATGGTGTCGTTCACCCCTTCCCCGCGCGATACCGGGGGGACTATCGGTTACACCGTGACGTCCAAACCGGCCGGCGGGACCGACACCGCTGCAGACACTACCTCCACCAACCATTACATAACCAACCTGACCAACGGTACCCCGTACACGTTCACGGTGGTGGCCCGCAATATAAACGGCACCGGTCTCCCTTCGTTTCCTTCAAACCCGGTGATCCCCCAGGGTGATCAGGCCATCACGGTGACCCAGTCCCCCGCCAGCGCCGTTTACGGGGACAGTTTCACGGTGGCCGGGACCGCCCCCGGCGGAACGGTGGTCTACGCCACCTCCGGGGGGTGCACCAAC
This sequence comes from Geomonas sp. Red32, assembly GCF_023652955.1. Classification (GTDB taxonomy): domain Bacteria; phylum Desulfobacterota; class Desulfuromonadia; order Geobacterales; family Geobacteraceae; genus Geomonas. The sequence goes on from NZ_JAKLOY010000006.1 coordinate 285,233, forward strand.
GTGGGGGCCACCGTTACCATGACCAGCGGGACCACCCCCTGCACCGTCTACTTCGACCAGCCCGGAGGGGGAGCCTACAACCCGGCCGTGCAGGCAACGAGAACGGTGACCGCGGTCAAGGCCGATCAGTCGCTTAATATCTACCAGCCGGCACCTCTCAGCGCGCCGTTCGCCACCTCCTTCTCGACCTGCGCGTCGGCTCCTGGCGGGGCAGTAACCTATGCAGGCGCCGGGGGGTGCAGCAACTTCTCCGGGACCTTTACCATGACCAGCGGCAGTACCGCCTGCTCGATCACCTACGCCCAGGCGGGTAACGATAACTACAATCCGGTCCAGCAGACGGCCTCGGTGCCAACCTCCAAGATCGCCCAGATCCTCACCGTTACCGGCGCTCCTCCCGGTTCCGCGGCCTACGGCACCTCCTTCACGGTGGCGGCCTCGGCCCCGGGTGGCGATCTCGCATACAGCGCCTCGGGAGGTTGCAGCAACAACGGCGGGACCTTTACCATGACCAGCGGGATCGGCGACTGCACCGTCAGGATCGACCAGGGCGGAAACGGCAATTACCTGCCGCTGTCCCGAACCTTCACGGTGACCGCGAACCGGGCGGCCCAGAACTTCACCGTGGTCGATCCGGCGCCACAACAGGCGGTGTACGGTACGAGTTTCCCGGTCAGCGCGACGGCTCCGGGCGGGGCGGTCACCTACAGCAGCGCCGGCGGCTGCACGAACAACGCCGGGATCTTCACCATGACGAGCGGCACCACCTCCTGCACGGTCCGCTTCGACCAGGCGGGTAACCAGAACTACCTGGCCGGTTCGTCCAACATCACGGTAACCGCGGGCAAGGCAGGGCAGGCCATCGCGGTCTCCACTGCGGCCCCGGCCACCGCGGTGTATGGGGACAGCTTCACCGTGGCCGCCTCGGCGCCTGGCGGGGCCGTCTCCTTTAGCAGTTCGGGGGGGTGCAGCAACAACGGGGCGCTCTTCACCATGACGAGCGGTACCACCCCCTGTACGGTCCGGTTCGACCAGGCGGGCGACGCGGACTACGGCGCCGCAGTGAGAATCACCTCCACCACCACGGCAGCCAGGGCCGATCAGTCAATCACGGTCACCACCGCCGCGCCGGTGACCGCTCAATTTGGCATCGGCTTCAACGTGGCGGCGACCGCCCCGGCGGGAAACGTCACCTTCGGCAGCTCCGGCGGGTGCTCGAATGCTGCGGGGATTTACACCATGACGAGCGGGAGCTCCTCCTGCACCGTCACCATCGACCAGCCGGGGGACGCCAACTACTACCCGGCGGTCCGGAAAACCTCGGTCACTGCCGCCACCAAGGCTCCCCAGGGGATCACCGTCACCGCGCCGGCTCCTTCTTCCGCCCCGTTCGGATCGGCCTTCACGGTGGCGGCCACCGCCCCTGGCGGCGGGGTCACTTACAGCGCGGCGGGGGGGTGCAGCAACAGCGGCGCAACCTTCACCATGACGAGCGGATCCGATCCCTGCACGGTCTACTTTGACCAGACCGGCTCGGCGGACTACGGCGCCGTCAGGGAAAGCCTGGTCACCACCGCGGCCAAGGGATCCCAGGCCATCACCGTGGTGACTCCGGCCCCGGCCAGCGCCGCGTACGGGGCGAGCTTTACGGTGGCCGCCAACTCTCCGCTGGGGACGGTGACCTATTCCAGCGGCGGTGGATGCAGCAACAATGGCGCCGTCTTCACCATGACCAGTGGGACCTTGCCCTGCACGGTCCGCTACGATCAGGCGGCGGGAGGTAACTATCTGGCCGCGCCCCAAGCCACCTCAACCACCACCGCGGCTAAGGCGGCGCAGGCGATCTCGGTCGCTACCGCCGCACCGGCCACGGCCGCCTTCGGGTCGAGCTTCACGGTGGCGGCCAGCGCGCCGGGAGGGACGGTCGGCTACAGCAGCGCGGGTGGGTGTAGCAACAGCGGGGCGGTCTTTACCATGACGAGCGGCACCACGCCCTGCACGGTGCGCTACGACCAGCCGGGGAGTGCCAACTATGCAGCGGCGAGCCAGGTCTCCTCGACGACGGTGGCCACCAAGGCGGCCCAGTCGATCGCGGTAAACACCCCGGCACCCGTATCCGGGACGGCTGGGGCGTCCTTCACGGTCGCAGCGAGCGCACCGGGTGGGACGGTGGGCTTTGCCACCTCCGGCGGGTGCACCAACAGCGGAGCTACCGTCACCATCACCAGCACGGTCCCCTGCACCGTCACCTACTCGCAAGAGGGAAGTGCCAATTACAGTGCCGCTAACCCGGTAAGCTCGGTCACCAACTCCGGCAAAGCCGACCAGGCGATTACCGTGACAACTCCGCCCCCCGCCGTGGCCCCGTACGGCACAAGCTTCACGGTGGCTGCCACCGCACCGGGAGGCCCCGTCGTGTACAGCAGCTCCGGCGGGTGTACCAACTCCGGCGGGACCTTCAGCGTCATCGACGCCGGTACCCCCTGCCTGGTGATCTTCGACCAGGAAGGGAATGCCACCACCAATCCGGCCGTCCGGGTTACCAGTAGCACCTCGACCCAGAAGGCCGATCAGGCCATAACCATCGTGACACCGGCTCCGGCGGCCGCGCAGTACGGAGCGAGCTTTACGGTGGCCGCCACCGCCCCGGGTGGCCAGGTGGTCTACGGAAGTTCCGGCGGGTGCAGCAACAGCGGCCCCACCTACACGGTGACCAGCGGCACCGCCCCCTGCACCGTCCTCTTCGACCGCCCCGCGAGCACCAACTACGACGCGGCGCCCCAAAAGAGCTCGGAGGCCGCCGCCGCGAAGGCCGATCAGACCATAACCATTACCAATCCGGCACCGGTATCCGCCGCCTTCGGAGCGACCTTCACGGTGGGTGCCACCGCGCCCCGGGGGGCCGTCGTCTATGGAAGCCAAGGCGGCTGCACCAATGCGGGGGCGACTTTCACCATGACCAGCGGATCGCTCCCCTGCACTGTCCTCTACGACCAGTCGGGCGATGGCGATTATGCCCCCGCTCCCAGGCGGAGCTCGACCACCGCCGCCGCCAGGGTGGAGCAGGCCATCACCGTTACTTCCCCGGCACCGGCGTCCGCACTCTTCGGAGGGACCTTCACCGTTGCCGCCACCGCCCCCGGCGGCCAGGTCACCTACGGGAGCTCGGGGGGGTGCACCAACAACGGCGGCGTGTTCACCGTGACCAGTACGTCGGCCCCCTGCACGGTCACCTTCGACCAGGCTGGAGACGGCAATTACGCTCCCGCCCCCCGCAAGACCACCGGTACTTCCACGGTTCCGGCCCTGCCGGGCTCACCGGTGCTCGGTGTCGTCTCGGCGGTCAACGGCGAGGCGGCCGTCAACTTCTCAGCGCCGGATTTCGACGGCGGGAGCGGGATCACCGGCTACACGGTCACTGCCAACCCGGGCAACATCACTGCCACCGGCAGCGGCAACCGGATTACGGTAAGCGGGCTCACTAACGGCACTGCCTACACCTTCACGGTCAGGGCCAGTAACAGCGCAGGCACCGGTGGAGTATCTGCGGTGTCGGCACCGTATACCCCGTATCCCAACGGGGACGTCAACGGCGACGGGGTGGTCGATCTGGCCGACGTCCTGCTGGCCCTGAAAATGGCGGTAGGGGGGACGCCATCCTCTTCAGGGCACCTTGCGCGTGGAGACGTGGGGCCCCTAGCGGCCGGAAAACCTCACTGCGACGGGAAGATCGATATCGGCGATGTGACTGTTTTGCTAAGAAAAACGGTGGGTCTGGTGAGCTGGTAAGACGGTAAGCAGGTAAGCAGGTAAGAGGCGAGTGATTCAAAAAAAGGGAGATGGGCGTGTTGCCCATCTCCCTTTTCTATTGCGGTCAGGGGAGGGGAGTGACCGGTTCGCCCGGTACCACGTACCGCACGTAGGCATCCCGCAACCGCAGAAGATGCTTGCGGATGTACGGTTCGCTCAGGCGGTCGCGGTTGAAGAAGAGATTCTCGGTGCTGAAGGGGGGCTCCAGCCGGGCTCCGATCGAGGTGCCGAGCCAGTTGAGGCTGTTCTTCTTGGCGATCGACGTCTCCTGCGAATAGGTCCAGTCGTCTGTTCCGCGCAGCTGCACCAGCCCCGGCTTCATATCCTTTCTGAAGGTGAGGGGAAGGTCGAACTGGATGCCGGCCGCCTGGTGGTTTCTGTTGTCGGTGGCGACGGCGTTTTTGTAAAAGACCGTGAGCGAGGTGTCGCCCCAGAAGCGCTTGATCTCGAAGGTGGCTCCCCGGTCCTGGGTCATGAACTTCCCTGCGGTGCCCTGGAGGTAGAGATCGAGGGGGGTGTAGAGATAGCGGTAGCTTGCCAGGTACTCCTGTTTCTTGTCCTGTTTGTCCTGTCCGGTCGTATAGACGTGGAGGAGCCGGAAGCGGTGGGTGCCGTCGCCGGGTGCCCAACTGACCTCGTTGGCGGTGCCGTAGCTTTCGGTAGTGACGAGGCCGGCTCCCAGCATCATCATGACCGTGTCGGCGGGTTTGATCGCCTGCAGCACCATGACGCGCTCGACGCCTGCGCTGTTGCGGTCGGAACGGAAGGCCTTGCCGTCATCGAAGTTCCGGGACCAGGTCACCGGGATGTCCGCCCGCATGTCCAGGAAGGCGCCTTTCCAAAGGTTCACGTAGAAGTCGGGTTTTACTGAGATGAGGTAGTCGTAGACACCGACTTCGGTGCCGACGTAGGCCTTGAGCCCGGGATAGACCCAGAGCGAGGTGGTCAGGTAGGAGCTGTTGCCGCCGCCTGAGACGAAGGTGAAGCCCGTGGTATCGGCTACTTCCCGGGAGATCTTCAGGTTGTCCTGGAGCCTTTCCAGGTTGCTGGCGTCCTGGAAGAAAGCGCGCAGTACGGGGATGGGGGCCTCGATCTGGAGGACGGAGATGCCCTTTTTCCGCTCCACCATCCGCACGGTCTCGAAGGGTGCCGGGGCGTCCAACTGCACGTACCCCATGACCACACCCATGGCGTCCAGCTCGTTGTGGTCGTAACGGGCGTTCTCGTACTCGACCAAAAGCAGCGTGCCGAGGTAACCGACCCTGACGTTCTGGAAGCCGTCACCGGTCAGGCTTTTCACCAGCCGCTCGAGACCGGCAGCGTCCGCCGGGGTGGGAGCCGCTTTTACTGCCGCGGGAATGGCAGGCGAGGGGGCCTCAGTCTGCTTCCCATCCGGGGCCGGGGTGGGGACGGGGATCGGTTTGGTGTAGTTGTGGTCCAGCCCGAGCGGGAGTTGCAGGCCGGCGGCGAATTCAGGGTGCAGCGGTTCGTGGTCGAGCGAGCTCTTGACGGTTAGATGGATGTGGGCGGGAAAGCCGAACACGCTTGGGGAGATGAGCCTGACGCCGACGTTCTTTTCGGTGGTGTCGTCCTCAGCGAGAAGGTAGAGCCAATCGGCTGCCTTGAATTCCACGCCGCCGAAGGTCCCTTTCATGCGGTCGGGCCCGGTTCCGTATCCCAGGCTGAAGCGGAACCTCCAGAGCTCCTCGCTGGCGACCGCGTACTTGGTCTTCAAAAAGGAAGCGTTGTGTCCGCCGTAGACGTCCTGGATGCCGACGGCGAAAGTCGGGATGTAGGGTCCGCGGGGGATGAAGGGGATGCGGAGCTTTGCGTTGCCGGAAAGGTCGCGGCCGTTGCCGTAGGGACGGGCGTCGAAGAAGCGTCCGCTCAATTCGACGCCGTCGTAGATCCCCAGGGCGAGGTTGACGCTGTCCTCGGAGGTTATCCGGTAGCGCCGCTCGGGTTCCTTCTGGTTCGAGTACGTCAGGTAGATGGTCCCTTCGTCAATGGTCTCGGCATTGGGGGTGTTGAGTAGGCCGGTGAACCCCTGGAGGGAGAGGGCGTTATGAAAGTCTGAGCCCCAGGACAGTGAAGGGAGCAGGAGCAGGAGAACGAGCGGAATGCATCTCAACAGCATGGACATAATCGGTACCTGGCGCGACTGGTCTGATCGGAAGGATCGGGAGGGGAGAAGGGGGACAATGTTTCACTAAAGGGCGGCCAATAATAGTAGTAGGGTAGGATTTCGTCAACTAAATATTCATTAAGATTAACACCTTCCGCGGGCTGGAGGGGGCGGCCAGGTGAGGCAGGAAGAGGCAGGAAGAGGCAGGAAGAGGTGGGGAAGGAGGTGGGGAAGGAGGTGGGGAAGGAGGTGGGGAAGGAGGAGGGGAAGAGGAGGGGAAGAGGAGGGGAAGAGGAGGGGAAGAGGAGGGGAAGAGGAGGGGAAGAGGAGGGGAAGAGGAGGGGAAGAGGAGGGGAAGAGGAGGGGAAGAGGAGGGGAAGAGGAGGGGAAGGCCGCTGTTCAATAAAGGGTACGAGCTGTTCAGGGGACGGTACCGCGGATAATGATTTTCAACTCCTGGAAGGAGGCGGATAGTTGGATATTGCACAGCCATTTTAGCGACTTATAAAATAATCCGTATCCGGCAAAAAGTGGATAACTTCTTGAAAGTTCATGATTAAGACAACCAAAAGGGGGCCTTGATCATGGCTAAGATAGAAAAAATAGTAACCTCGATGGCGGCAGCTTTTGCGATCTCGATCGCGGTGCTGGGAACTCCGGCGGGGGCCGTCGCAGGGGAAACATCGGTATATATTAAATCGGGCTGGTACAACTGGCGGGAGACCCTTAATGGCAGTTCCTTTGTCAAGGAAAGCGGACTCATGCACGGGGTGGGGGCGGTCAGGAAAGATACCTTCGAACCGGTCACCCTGCGGGAGAACCTGGAACTTTGGGGGGGCAACCTGGACTACGACGGGCACGACATCACCGGCACGGTCCCCTTGAAGTCCGACACCTCCTACCTGGGAACCCGCGAGGAAGTGGCGCTCTCCCTGCCGGTGGCGGTGGGAGGGGGCGTAACGGTAGAGCCCTTTGCCGGTCTTGGACACAAGTTCTGGATCAGGACCCGTTCGAGCGAGGACTGGAACACCTTCTACTCAAAGGTAGGGCTGGGCGGCGAGGTGGTCGCCAGGGATCTCAGGATCTTCGCCAAGGGTGGGGCGCTCATTCCGATCTATACCCGGACCCACGTGACACTCAGCGATGCCGGTTACCAGGACGTCGTCACCGAGCCCCGGTCCCAGCCCTCAGCCTTCGTCGAGGGAGGCGTAAAAGCGGGATCCTTCGTGTTGAGCGTGGAGTACGAAGGGATGAATTTCGGAGAATCCTCGCGGGTGCCGACCCACTCCCTCGCTTCGGGGCAGGGGGCGGCAATCGTCAACGGTTTCGCCTTCCAGCCGAAATCCCACTCCGATTTCGTTTCCTTCAAGCTCGCCTACCAATTTTAGGTGCCGATGCGAATCATTCTCTGGCAAAAGGCAAACTGCCGCCGGTCTTTCGGGCGGCAGTTTGCCTTTTCTACTGAAGGATAGTCTGGACCACCAGCGCTAGTGTCAGCACGATCATTACTATCACCGTGATCCAGGCTATGATGTTGAAGCTCTTTGAGTTTACATACTCTCCCATGAGTTCCGTCTTGTTGACTAGGATCAGCATGAAGATCAGTACGAACGGTAACAAGGCACCGTTGACCACCTGGGAGAGCAGCATGATGGCGATCAGTGGAGCGTTGGGGATCAGGATGATTAAGGCGCCGAGCACGATCAGGCCGGTGTAGAGCCACATGAACTGCGGCGCGCTCTTGAAGTCGTGGTCGACCCCCGATTCCCATCCCATCGCCTCGCAGACATAGTAGGCCGTAGCCAAGGGCAAGATGGAGGCAGCAAAGAGGGACGCATTGGCGAGTCCGATGGCGAAAAGCGCAGATGCGTACTTGCCCGCCAACGGAGCCAGCGCCACGGCGGCATCCTTCGCGTCTTCGATGTGGACCCCCTTCACGAACATGGTGGCGCCGCAGGCGACGATGATAAAGAAGGCGACGACGTCGGTCATGATGCACCCTACGATGACGTCCAGGCGGGAGGCCTTGTACTCCTCGACGCGGATCCCTTTTTCGACGACCGCGGACTGGATATAGAACTGCATCCAGGGGGCAATGGTGGTCCCTACCACGCCTACGATCATCATCAGGTAGGACGGCTTCAGCTCGAAGGAGGGAGTAACCGTCGCCAGCATGATCTCTCCCCAGGGGGGGTGCGCCAGCACGGCGGAGACGATATAGGTCAGGTAGATGGTGCAGGCAAAGAGGAACACCTTCTCGACAAACTTGTAGCTTCCCTTGACTACCAGCCACCAGACCAACAGGGCTCCGATCGGGACCGATATGTACTTGCTGACGCCGAAGATTTCCATGGCGGATGCCCAGCCGGCAAACTCGGCCACGGTGTTGCCGAGGTCGGCCAGCAGCAAAAAGAGCATCAGGTAGGCGGTCACCTTCACCCCGAAGTTTTCCCGGATCATGTCGGCGAGCGACTTTCCCGAAACCACCCCCATGCGAGCGCACATCTCCTGGACCACAACCAGGGCGACGGTGATGGGAATCAGCGTCCAAAGGAGCGAATAGCCGAAGGTCGCCCCGGCCACCGAGTAAGTCGCAATGCCGCCTGCATCGTTGTCGACGTTGGCGGTGATCAGTCCCGGCCCGAGGACAGACAGGAACAGGAGGATGGATTTCTTATTAATTTTCATAGCCTCTCTCCAGGCGCAAAACGTATAGGCCCCGCATTAATAGCCGGGGTGGCGCTTGAGTTTAAGGTCAAGCGGCAGGAAGCGCTCGAGAATGTCGTCGACGGTGACGATGCCGACCATCTTCTCCTCTTCGTCGAGGACCGGGACGGCGACCAGGTTGTACTTTGCGATAATCTCTAGTACCTCCTTCGGCTCGTCATCGATGGAAACGGTTTTCAGATTGGCAGTCATGATGTCTTCCACCGGAAGAAAGCCGTCGTGGAGGATCAGTTCCTTGAGAGATACCACCCCTAAAGGCCGTTCGTCCGGGTCCAGCACATAGGCATAGTAAACGGTGTCAACCTCGCTGGCCTGGATTTTTACCTCGGCCAGCGCTTCCGCTACCGTCAGGTCCAGTGGAATGGCGATGAAGCTGTTGTTCATGATGCCACCCACCGAATCCTCCTCGTGCTCGAGCAATTCCTGGATCTCCTCGGCGTCTTCAGGTTCCATGAGGCCCAAAAGTTCTTCGGCCTTCTCGGCGGAGAGATCCCCCAGCACGTCTGCCGCCTCGTCCGGCGACATTTCCTCGAGGATGTCCGAAGCACGTTCGCTGTCGAGCTCAGTCATGACCCTGCTCCTCAAGTCAGGATCCAGCTCGTGAATCGCCTCGCCGGCGGTTTCGTCGTCAAGCGAGTTCAGCACGTTATGCAGGTTGGGACGGGGGACCCGGGAGATGATGTGTGCCAGGTCGGCCGGATGCATGTCCGAGATCTGCTCCCTGGCCATGGTGAGGGTCAAGCGGGCCGCGTTGGCTTCGAGGTGGCCGACAAACTCCCAGCTGATCTCCCGCGCGGGAATCTCCTTCTGGACCATTCCCCACAACCTCTCGTATCCCATCCGGCGTAGCAGGCCGCGGAAACCGACGTCGACCGCCAAGAGGCAGAGGGCCTCCTTGTGGCGGCCGAGCTTCAGGTCGTTCACCCGCACCACCTTGGCGCCGTTGACGTCGACGATCTGCTTATCCAGGATGTCGCGGCGGACATGGATGTCGCCGCCGGTCTCACGGTACCCCTGCAGCTCCTTGACCGAGCTCCTCACCGAGATCACCGAAGGGTTGAAGAGAACGACCTTCTCCCAGGCCACCGCGAAGGTGGAACCCTTGCGGCGCACCAGTATCTGGCTGACGATGGGAAACTCCTCGTCGGGGGTGATGGCGAGATCGTGAACCTTGCCCAGGACGGCACCGGTGACGTCGATGAGCGGCTTATCGAGAACTGCGCTGAGGTACATCTGATGTGGGGTCATTCCATGCTCCTTCCCCGCCGTGCGCGCGGCCGCGCACGAGGCTCCGCCTGTCCCGTGGTGCGGGCAGGTGAGATGACTGCTGGTGAGGCTGGAAAGGGTGTGACGAGGACACCTTCCGCCGGCTATTCATTTTTCCGCCCATCGAACGGAAAATAACGGGGCCGGCAGGAGGCAAAGGGGGATGCTCGGCGTTATCCGTTGTGCGAGGGGGGAATGCTGCTATGGGAGATGCAACTGGGACTGTCCAAAGTGCTAAACTACCTCCGTAGCTGGTCCTGCCTGGACGTGACCGTGAAAATAAAAAAGGCCGCGGGAAATCCCACGGCCCTTCAAAAAAAGGTCCTGGCTGATTCCCCTCTCGTAGATTTTCGGCAGTGCACAACGTAGGTTAGTTAAAACCAGCTACCTTAGGTAAAGCCTTATGCCGACAATACCTGGTCTACCCATTGGCGTCTTTCGACATTTCTGGGCAGTAGCTTCTGTTTGTGCAAACGCCTCATGCTAACGAGGAACTTGATAGAGTAGGTAACTTGGCGTTTTCAAAAGAGTTTTCCCACGCCTCATTCCTGCTAAATGTTCAAGATTTGTATCAGCTTTTTTGCAACGTGGCAAGCTAAAAATGCCATCTGTATAGTGTTTGTCTCCACCCCCTGCGACCACCCACCGACCCGCACCACGTCTGCGTATAACATTCAGATTTAAATATATTCAAGAAACTATATGGGTGATATTGAACCATCCCCTGCATAGCTTCCCTCATTCTCACGTCTGTTCAGGTCCTACAACCAGGACCACCGGCACCGCGCCTGCTCTAAACGCCATTTACCGGCGCTCCCTCCTCCTAAATCTAAAACGTAAATACCGCCCTAGAAAAGTTCACAACCACCTTGAGAAAAAGTGATTATTAAAATGTACATAATATAGTAGGGGGCAAAATTTACCCCTGACCAATTCCCACAGTCACAGGTGCTCCCCTATGCCCGATTGTCAGATTCACCACCTCTCCTTCACCTTACCGCAGCCACTCACCGACGTAGACCTCCCGCAGCTCATGCAGGAGCTGTTCAACATCGAAGGACTCGACCCGGCAGCGGTCAAACTCCCTCGTGGTCGGAACGGCTACCGGGAGGCGTACTCCCTCACCGGAGAACACGGCTCCGAGCTTATCAGCATCCAACTCGCTGGCGTCGCCGGTAGCCTCAAAGGAACCTCCCACATCGACGTGCACGGGGACGCCCTGAACGCTGGGGGCTTTGACGTTCACCAGCTCTGCAAGGCGATCATGGCCCGGCGTGGCTGGGTGACGCGGGTGGACCTCGCCGCTGACGATACCGACAGCTTGCTTCCGTGGGCGGAGATCGTCGAATGCAGCCGGGCCGACCAGTACGAAAACCGCATCACTACGACAACCTGCCGCCCCAGGAAGGATCGGCAGACAGGGAAGATGGAGCCAAACCCGCCCACGTACATGAGGGGCGCAGGGGAAACCATTTACTACGGGGAGCTTGACTCCGATCTGTCGATCTGCGCTTACACCCGGCGCGGCCCGGTGCGCATCGAAACCAGGATTAGGAACCGCGCCGCCGCCACCGACGTTATCCGCCGCATTGCCGAGGGGGAGGTGCTACCCGAGCTGATGCTGGGGGTGCTTAGGCGGAACCTGATGTTCCACGCCAACGGCATGAAGAGGAAGGACCGCCGCCCCGTGGCGTCGTGGTGGTCCGAGTTCCTGAACTCCGCCGCAGCCGTGAAGCTCCCCAGGAAACGACCTGAAGCCCACCGCTCGCCGTGGTTCGTGCCGCCGACTCGCGCCGACCGCTTTGTAAAGGCATTCAAGCGTAACCTCGTGGGAGCGACGCCGGAGGAGATCCAGGGGCTTGCCGAGATGCTTTACAGCCTTGCCGGAACCTCACCAGTACCCGCGTTTTAGATTCCACTTTGGAAATGGACCCTTATGATTATCTATCACCCATTTCCACACCCTCAATAATCCTAGCAACTTACACAACACGCCCAAAGGGCACCCAGGAGACCACCCATGAACACCATCGACCAGCTCAACGACCGCATCGACGCCATCCACGACCAGTACGACCGGACCTCCCCGGAGTACAAGACCATCCTCGCTCTCAATGGCCACCTCTTCCGCGTGCTCAAGCCCGAGGCCCGCCCTGAGGCCCGCGACAGCATCAAGGCCCTGCTTACCGCTCACCTCGACCAGCCCACCCTCTACAAGGACATGCTGGGGATCGTGGAACTGTTCACCGGCATGGTGGAAGCCGCCCAGGACGCAGCCTAACAACTTTTGCGGCGCCTCCTTACGTCCCGGCAGGGTAACCGGACCCCGCCCCCGAGGGTGCAAGAATCGGGGGATACCTAAACTCAACTCACAGGAGATCATCCGCATGAATACCAGCCTCGACTTAGACAGCATCCACAGCCAGCTCCGCGACCTCGCCACCAAGAGAGCCGCAGGCATTGCCGAGTACGGCACTGAGTACCGGCTTAACGGGACAGAGCGCACCTTCCGCGCCATCCTCGACAAGGACGCCAAGGGCGCCATGTTCCAGGCTGACGCACCCCTCCAACCCGGCCAGCTCTACGAGTCCAAGACCGGGACCATCATCATCCTTGCCGCCCAGGACTTCCCCGGCTGCAAGGCCGCGACCGTCGCCGAAGTTGTAGGCAGTGCCCAGGTGCTCCAGAAGACCGCGACCAGCGGCCCCCAGGGTGCAGCCGTGATTCTCACCTCCACCGCTCAGACCACTCCCATCCTCTCCCACTCCTCCACCAAGGGCGACGAGGTGACCGTGCCCGTCCGGTTCGCGTCGATCAAGGGCCGGGTGCTGAAGACCGCATCGGGGCAGCTCCTGGAAGTGACCGCCGCCCGCATTGAAGGGCAGGTAGCACACCTGAAGTGTGAGCCTTACCGGGAGCCGGAAACCAAGTCACTGAAGTGTGAGCCGACCCCGCCCAGGTGGGTGACCGACGCGCCCCAGAAAGCGCCCTGGCACTCCTCCAGCTCCTACAACGGCTGGTAGCAAATGGGAGGGCGCCGCCCCTGGCGCCCTTCACCTCACAACATGATCCCAAAACGTGGAGGATGCCCCACGGCGGGTTTTCTCCGCTAACCCCTACCCACCCCCCTGCACCACGAGGACACAATGATTAGGAATCTCATCGACCTGCACCCCAGGATGGACCACGAGGAGTGGTTGCAGCTACTGGGGAGTTGCTGGTTGACCTCTGCCATTACCCCGAGCCTGTACCAGCTCATGCAGATCATGGGTACTGACGGCCCCCTTCTCCCCATGATGACCGACCAGGAGCAGGACGCTTACAACTCCCTCCCCGACAGTATCACCGTCTATCGCGGCGGGTTCGCCTGCAACATTCACGGCGCCTCGTGGACTCAGAACGCGCTTGCCGCCGCCCTTTACCCTTTCGAGCACATCAAGCGGGGCACGTATCCAGACTTGGAGAACGACCGGCCCTTGCTGGCGACCGCCACGGTGGGTAAACGGAACGTAATGGCCGTCAAGATCTGCGAGCAGTACACCGGGTTTACTGAGATCATCACCTTCTCTGCCCAGATTCAGCGCGTGGAACTCCTCACCACGCATGAGGAGATGTTGCTGAAGTGGCCATTTAAGGACTTCACCGGAGGAAAAGCATGAACGTCTTTACCATGACCTGCTCCACCACGCCTGACGGGATATACGGGAACATGCTGGCGCTTAGGACGCTCAGGACCGGCTTTCCTACCGCCAACATCACCGTAACTGATAACGCCTCTTGCTGGGAGGCTCGTCATCTGTTCGGGGAAATGTGCAGCCGTTACGGCTACACCTTCCGCACCATCGACATCCGCATACGCCATCACGAGTTCATCGAAGATGTGGTCGCCACGACCACCGGCCCCCTTGCCATCGTTGACCCTGACTGCGTGTTCTGGGAGGACTGCGAGCCTCTTGTTAAGGCGGAACCCGGTGTATTGCTCCGAGGGCGCCTCTTCCCCGCCCTGGAGATCATCCGCCCGAACATCTTGCGCAAGATAGTAGTACCCCGGCTGCATACCTCCTTCCTGGCGATCCCTGACGCCCAGAAGTTGTACGTCACGCTGGCCGCGACGGGAACCCCCGCTATCTGGCAGCAACACCTACTCAGAATCACCGGCCCTGACACCAACGTCCTCCAGGACACTGGTGCAAGGGTCTATGAGCTGTTAGGGACTCAGGCCCAGCCGTTCCGTGAGGCCGAGCTGGACCGCTACGACCACTACATAAACGGCACTACCGGAGGCCCGGTAGCACTCACCACCTACCCGGATGTGTGGGACTGCACAGCCGATTACCAGCACCTAAAGGGCGCCTGGAAAATACAAGAGGAGTCCTTCAGCTCTTACCAAGTATCGGAGGAATGGGAGCGCCGTAAGACGCAGCCCAGGGAGTTCATAGCGACCTGCACCGACCGGGGGATGGTGGAAGAGTGATCGAGCACCACATACACCTCCCAAAACAGCACCGGGCGATCCCTGCACCGCCTGCCGGACACCGCACCGCCTGCCCTTTCTGTAGCGACCCGAAATTTAAAGCACCCGGCCCCTGCCGATCTTGCGGCACATCGGGATACTCGACCGGCGAGCCGCCCGGCTATCGTCCCCAGCGACGGCAGGTAGACCACTCCGGTGAGATCGACCGCATAGGAGAACACCATGCACACCTATAACGACCTTGTCGCCCAGCGCGTGGCCCAGGACGCCGCCGCCTACGTTAAAACCAACAGGCAGCTCGCGGAGGACTTCTTGACTGCAACCCAGGGCGATCCCCGCGCCGCAGTCGGAATTGCGAAGCACTACGTCAAGGCACTGCACCCCGGCTTTATACCGCGCCGGAACATCGGAAGCCCAGCGGAGCGGGTGTACTCCAACCTGCAAGCCGCCGTCGCCCGGTGTGCCAAGACCTGGACGCCAGTAGTGTGAAATGAAATTCGCATGTGAATACAGGTAGTTATGTGTTGAAAGTGTGGCCTCTACATGATACCATCCGAACATCAAATACGGCGCCCGGCGCCCACCTGGAGGGGAATGTTGTGACTTGTGTAGTAGCCACCTGCAATGCCTGCCCTAATAACATGCAGAACCTGCCCGAACTGAATGAGGCTGCACTGGCCCTGCCACCTGACCAGTACCTATCGGTCCAGATTGGACTCTGCGACGGGTGCCCCCTAGCAGCGGAATAGGGAGGCTGTTGTGGACAGGGAAATATTGGACCTGGAGGACGTGACCACCATGCTCAACGTCAGTCACATGACTATCTACCGCCTGGAGAAGCGCGGCGAGTTTCCCGCCCGTCGAAAGATCACCGGCAAGAAGGTTGGATGGTTGGCGTCTGAGGTGCGGGAGTGGCTGGCGGCATTGCCGAAGGTTGAAGCCTGAGGCAGCTAAGCAGAGGTGACCAAGACAGCAGGAAGATCAAAGCCCCCACCGGATATACCCGGTGGGGGCTTTGTCGTTGTATCTGGTGCTCCAGGTGACTTTCAGCCACCATAGGGCTTACCCGGTATCTATGGTATATAAGGTCCGCCGAGAACGGCGGTGATATTCTACCATGAAAGTGGATTCGGTGTCAAGAACTAAATGATATTCAAAATCAAAAAAGTGGGCACTCCCCTTTCGCTCTGGAGCCATCGCAGGATCTGGCGGGTGGGGTAGGGTGACCCCGGAAGAGATCGGGGCTTGTAGGGCAACGTCGTAAGCCCAAAAGGTAAGGGCGGGTTGCCCCGCCCTCCTGTTATGCCGCTGCCGTCCTAGCCATCGCATTCTTGACCGCCTGCGCGGTCCAGGTCTTTCCCCGTGGCGTCTTAACGTCCATCCGGTTCAACTCAGCAGCGATCTGCCGGAGGCTCAGGTTAGCAGCCACCAGCCCGTTCAGGGTGGTCCGCACCTTCTCTGCGTTGCGGTCGGCGATCTGCACTTGCGTCTCGCGGCCCTTGTCCTGTTTCTCGGTGTCCATCGCCTTACCCAGCACAACGCCACGAGCTTTAGCTGCCTTGAGGCCCGCCGTGGTCCTGAGGGAGATCATGTGCGCCTCGTGCTCCGCTACCGCTGCCAGTACGTGAATCGTCAAGCGGTTCGCTGCCGGGAAGTCTGCACACACGAAGTCAACGCCGGACTCCATGAGCATCGAAACGAACGCTACGTTACGCGCCAACCGATCCAACTTCGCCACGACCAGGACCGCCTTCTCCTTCTTGCAGAAGGCGAGGGCCTTCAGTAGCTCAGGGCGATCCTTGCGCTTGCCAGACTCGACTTCGATGAACTCGACAGCCGGGACGTACTTTGCGATAGCTGCCCGTTGCGCGTCGATGCCGTAACCGTCGATGCCTTGTTTCGCCGTCGAGACCCGCAGGTAATGCGCGTACTTGGTAGCTGTCCTTTCCATCGTGCCCCCTGTCTAATCGGTGTTTCCATTCGGTGATTGAACGTACACCAATTTTACATGGGGCCGCTACGAATTGCAAGCCCTTTATTGATCTGGTGAAAAGTGATATATACAGCGTTTAGGGAGGGGTTTTAGATGAGTGAGACCACGAAGATCATTCTGGGCGTTATCAGCGGCATTGTCGTTACCATCATCGGGCAACTCACCGCAAAGTTCTTC
The DNA here is from genome assembly GCF_023652955.1 of Geomonas sp. Red32. Classification (GTDB taxonomy): domain Bacteria; phylum Desulfobacterota; class Desulfuromonadia; order Geobacterales; family Geobacteraceae; genus Geomonas. The sequence goes on from NZ_JAKLOY010000006.1 coordinate 301,805, forward strand.
ATTGAACCGCTTCACGACCTCTTAAAGGTCATCGGGGAGGTTCGCTTCCATTTGTCGTTTCATGCACCGACCATTCACACACCGATAGGCCGGACGAAAGAAGCGTCCGATGCTGCCAAAGAGGCCCTGTTGAAAAGTTCAAGTGACCTCCTTTCAAAGCTCCATGCGATCCCGGCTTACGTGCTCACCTGCTTCATCCCACTGCACGACCTCCCTGCTCAAAAGGATGTAGAAGCTGCCGCCGTCCATCTACGAGCACTCTCAACCCACGTTCACGACACTGGCCCCGAGGCCCTCGCAGCTCTTGAACAGGTAAGGAAGCGGGTTGAACTAGTTGAACGACTCCTTCACCTCAAGCCCCTAGAGTAGCACGAAGACCCAGGTGGGGGCGGAGGTAAAAGTTTTTCCATTACCCCTTCGCCTGTACCCATGCGCTGACGCCCTTGGGGCCGTTTTGGGAACGTATATACTCACATTTGTGCAGCAGCCTCGCGTTCTTTCCGCTCCTTCGCTTCCGTTCTCACCTTCTCCGCTGGTGTCTCCACCTCCACAATCCCGTGATCTAGTGTGTCGTAAGTCGCATCGAACCTTACGTGGATATGCTCCAAGTCCCACCTCGCCTTGAAGGAGTCGAAGTGAGCGCCCAGCCGGTTTTGCACAGTTATCTTGTCTATTCCGGTAGGGGTGCCGTACTTCTTCGTTAGGGCACCCAGCACCTCTTGGGCACTGTCGATCCCAGTGGTGCCGAATTGGACGTTGGCGACCTTGCCGTCTATAACCCTAACAAGCAAGGTGCCTTCCCCTCTGATGAAGCTTGGTTGCTTTTCAGAGGAGAAAGAAACCTCATGTACCTGCCCAGCTTCAAAGGCGTGTGCCTTGGGGTGCCTGCACATGGTCTTTTGACTCGCATCAGAAAAAAACCGTTCCCCGATCCTCTGCCCAGAGCACTCAGGAAGTCGGAGAGGTGAGTTGAGGTCAATACCAAAAATGTCGGTCTGCCCAGCCAAGACCGTGCCCGGCAGCAACAGGAGTAACCCGAGTGTTAAACGTTTCATTGTGCCTCCTTTAAGTTAATGAGGGCCAACGTATAACACATAATGGGTAATTGGTCATCTTTAAAGCAACGGCCCGCAGTCCTACGGATACAGCACTGTGATCTCGTTCAACAGGTAATCCCGCAGCCGGGCGAAGTCCAGACGGTAATCAAGTTTCTCGACAGCCTCTTGGAACATCGGCATTTCATCAACGAGCTGGTGCACGTAAAGCGCATCCATTCCGGACAGCGTGTGGCCCATTAGAGTTTTCCGTGTCGAATCCGGAATCTTACCTGCCAGCTTGCTGTCAAATGTTGCGCGGCAGGAGTGGAAAGTTTTTTCCCCGCGACCGCCTTTCATGCCCAGCTCTTTCAGAATCTCGGTGTGGCGTTTCCTGTAGTTGCTCACATCCACTCTGAAAATCTTATCCCTCTGTTTCCTCGCGAACTGCATGAACCCCAGCTCAACAAGCTTACTGTGCACCGGTACCATCCTGATTGAAGCAACGTTTTCCTTTGTTAGTTCGGTGAAGTCGAAATAATCGACGCCTTCAGCATTTTTAATCTTTCCCTTGGTAAATGATACCTGCTCTGAGCTTCTGAATCCGGTGTAGACAAACATCAAAATCAGGTACGCCAAGCTCAGTTGACTTTTTCTATCTCTCATCTTGACAGGAGTGTTATTGATTATGTAGTCGAAAAAATCGTTAAGCTCCTTGTTTGAGTACGGCAGGTTAGCAGTCTTTATTTTTTCGGTGCCCTGGAGCTTGGGATAAGTGATTGTCGGTTCCCGGTCTGTGTGCTCAAAATCTTTGAGCCATTTGAAAAAGAACTTGGAAAAGCGAAGTCGGGTTTTAGCCGACCCTTTTGAGAGCTTACTACCCGTGGTCATCATAAACACAGTAAAATCCCTGTAATCGAGATCCAGCAAAGCCTCTATTGGCGTATCTTTCCCTTGCCACCGTTCAAGCTGCTTGAGCGCCTGTTTTGAGCTATCAATGGTAGAAGGTTGAGCGGGCTTGTAATGCACCGTGTCCTCTGGCGCCTCCAGGTGCTTCAGCCACAGTTCCCCAGCCCGTCGCAACGTCAAGGCAGGTTTGGGCACCAGGGAAAGAACCTTAGCGGGACCACGTGGAGGGGCAGGGGCAGGTGCAGCCCCCCATTGAGCACCGACCCCGACGAATACCCAGTCCCCAGCTTCATCAAGCTGCCAGCCCTCCTCAAGCCGTTCCTGGATCTTGACCAGGGCAGGCGTCGGCACCTCCCGGTATCCCTCGTGAACTACCCAGGGAGGAAGGCCCCGCGTTACCTCTACCGTCTCGTGTGTGTCGAGTCCGGGGTACAACCTACGGAATATGGCGACAGCTTCAGAGGTTATCGTCGGTGGTTTTGTCATCTTGCCAGTCCTCAAGTCGTTAAAGGTGCCCATGATCCCCGAGAGTATCGACGGCGCCATACGTCGCGCCTCTGATAGTTGCCGAGTTCGCAGGGACCGTTTTAGCTCCCTGGTGGTGAAGTGGTCGCGGAGATCAAGCGGCACTACCACCCTAAGGTAGTACATCTGATTGATTCGCAACAGGTAGGACATAGATACCCCGCTTTGCACCGACTTTGTGCAAAAATTTGGTCAAGCAGGGTTTTGAGGGGGAAAACGGGGTTTGCTGGGGTAATAAAAACGGTGGGTTACCTACTAAATCCGCCTCATGCTAACGAGGAACATCTCCATATACCTTTCTCTCTCATGAATTGTCAAGCCTTTTTCAGTCGTTATCGGCGATTACCTTGCCAAGGATGAGCGATATTTTCGCGTTTCCGGCGGCCATGCTTGGTGCCGCTCGAACCGGGCGTCCATCCCCCATCCCAGGGAGGGGGACGGGGAATGGGGGATGGACGTGGCCCCCGCTGCCGCTTTTTTCAGCAGGCGGAGCTGCCACGCGGGCTTCTTCCGTGGCACGATCTGCTCTATCCCTCCGATCCCACCGCGTTAAAGGCCGAGTCCATCGAGATGGAACGGAACCTGCTAGAACCTCACTGGTGCCCCGGCGCCAATCGACGGGAATCTTTGCTTTTCCCGGACGCTGCGTGGTATATAAAAACGTCTATATCGTAACCCGACGCCAGGATCCCTCATGTCTCTTCTTACCGCCGCCGATTTGGACGCCATCAGGATATCGGTCAAGGTCGCCCTGGCCGCCACCGCGGTCACCCTCCCGTTCGGCTTTGTATTCGCCTACCTGATGACCTTCGGCCGCTTCCGCGGCAAAGCGGTCGTCGAGGTCTTCATCAACCTCCCCCTGACTCTTCCTCCGGTGGTCATCGGTTACCTCCTTCTGCTTGCCCTCGGGAGCCACGGTTGGCTCAGTCCGCTGTTCGAGCTGTTCGGCATCCGGCTCATCTTCACCTGGAAAGCGGCCGTGGTGGCCTCCGCAGTGGTCGGCTTCCCCCTCATGGTCCGCTCCATCAGGCTCGCCATGGGGGCTATCGACCACCAGTTGGTCCACGCCTCCCGCACCCTGGGGGCAGGCAAGCTCGACACCCTCTTCTCGGTCATACTCCCCCTTTCCCGGTCCGGGATCGTCGCCGGGTCATCGCTCATGTTCGCCCGCAGCCTCGGGGAGTTCGGCGCCACCATCATCGTCGCAGGCAACGTTCCCGGCGTCACCCAGACCATTCCCCTGGCCATCTACGACTACGTTTCGTCACCGGGCGGGGAATCGGCCGCGCTCTCCCTTTGCGTGGTAGCCATCTCCATCTCGGTGGTGGTCCTCTTCTTTCACGAATACCTGGGCGCCCATCTGGCGAGGAGAGACTGATGGAACTGGTCATGGATGTCAGGAAAAAGTTCGGCGACTTCCAGCTCGATGCCGGTTTCTCGCTGGCAGGGGACCACGTCGGGATCTTCGGAGAGTCCGGGAGCGGCAAGTCCACGCTGGTGGGGATGCTCGCCGGGCTCATCCCACCCGACGACGGGGAGATCAGGCTGGACGGGGAGACCCTCTTCAGCAGCCGGGACAGGATCGCACTCCCCCCCGAACGGAGGAGGATCGCCATGGTCTTCCAGCACGCATCCCTCTTTCCGCATCTGGACGTGGAGGCGAACCTTATGTACGGGTTCAGGCGCTGCGAGAAGGCCAACCGTAGGATCACCCTTGCCCCCCTGGTGTCGGTCCTCAAGCTGGACGGGCTCCTCAAACGCGGCGTCAACAAGCTCTCGGGAGGAGAGCGCCAGCGGGTGGCCCTGGGGCGTGCCATCCTCTCCAATCCGCGCCTGCTCCTCATGGACGAGCCGCTCTCCGCCCTGGACGATTCCCTCAAGTACCAGATCATGCACTACTTGAAGAGTGCCAGCGAGGAGTTCGGAATTCCTTACCTGTTTATCTCCCACTCGCTTTTGGAGATCAGGCTGATGACCAGCCGCGTGCTGGCGGTCGGCGGCGGGCGGGTCCTTCGCCAGGCGACTCCCGAGGAGGTGGCCCGCGAACGGATGGGGCAGAGCCAGGTTGGTTACATTAACCTTCTCCCGGCCGAACTGGTGCGGCGAATCGACGGCCTCTACCAGTACCGCTGGGGGAGCCAGGGACTCTTCATTTCGGCCGGGACCGAGAACCCTTCCGCGATGTTCGAGCTTTCCTCCCGCGACATCATTCTCTTCAAGAAACATCCCGAAGCGATCAGCGCGAGGAACCTGTTGCAGTGCAGGGTGAGCGAGATTTTCCCTTCCGGGAACAAGGTGGGGGTGGAGATGAGCTGCGGCGGGATGCCGCTGGTGGCGGAGGTGGTCCGGCCGGCCGCCGAGGAGCTGGATATCCGGGCGGGAAGCGAGATTTACGCAGTGGTAAAGGCCTCATCCTTCCGAAGGCTTGGCTAGCAGCGGGGGGCCGCAGCCTGGCCGCCGCGGGTAAAGGGTAAAGGAAAGGGGAGGGGACCGTGTGGTCCGCCTCCCCTTTTTCGTGCGTTCGATCAGGTCGAGGCGATCCAGCCGCCGCCGACCACCCGGACCCCGTCGTAGAGGACCACCGCCTGTCCCGGGGTCACTCCTTGCTGCGGCTGTTCGAAGTCCACCTGCAGGCTTCCGTCGGGAAGCAGCACCGCCTGGCAGGGGACCGGCCGCTGACGGTAGCGGATGCTGCAGCTTCCGGTGAAGGTTCCCGAGATGGGGCGATCGGTCCAGGTGGGCTCCACGGCAATGAGGCGGCTCCGGTTGAGCTCTTCCCTGGGCCCTACTACCACACGAGAGGCGGCGTGGTCGATGGCGGTGACGTAGAGCGGCTCCTTCCAGGCGATGCCGAGCCCGCGCCGCTGTCCCACCGTGTAGTTGTGGATACCCTTGTGGGTCCCCAGCCGTTTCCCGTCCCGGTCGACGATTTCGCCCGGGATGGCGGCGACACCGTTCTCCTCGAGGAAGCGGACGTAGTCGTTGTCGGGAATGAAGCAGATCTCCTGGCTTTCGTTCTTCTGGGCCACCGGTAGCTCGAACCTGGCGGCCAGCTCCCGCGTCTGCCGTTTCTCCAATTCACCCACCGGGAAGAGGACGCGGGAGAGCTGATGCTGCTGCAAGGAGAACAGGAAATAGCTCTGGTCCTTTCCCGGATCGTCTCCCTTGATGAGCTGGTAGCTCCCGCCCGCGTCGCGCTCGATGCGCGCGTAGTGGCCGGTGGCGAGCAGTTCGGCCCCCAGCGAGTCGGCGATCTCCATCAGGAGCCCGAACTTCACCTTTTGGTTGCAGCGGGCGCAGGGGTTGGGAGTCCGGCCGGCCGTGTATTCGGCCACGAAATAGTCCATGATCAGTTCCTTGAAACGCCCCCTGAGGTCGACCACCTCGAAGGGAATTCCAAGCTTCTTCGCCACCCGGCCCGCATCCAGCACGTCGGTGAGCGAGCAGCAGGTCTTGCCGCCCGGGTCCATCGTTTCCGGCCGGTCATAAAGCTGCATGGAGACGCCAATCACGTCGTATCCCTGCTCCTTCAGCAGGGCGGCGCTCACCGAGGAGTCCACCCCTCCGCTCATGGCCATCAGTACCTTGGTTGCCATTATTTTGCTATTCCTCGCCCTTTTCCAGGGTCAGTACGTAGTGCCCGTCGACCTCTTTCAGGTCGAGCAGTTTGTGCCCATCCGCCTTCAGGCTGCGGGGGACATTTTTCACCGCTTCGCCGTCGTCCAAGAGGAACTCCACCATGGTTCCCTTGCCGAAATCTTCCAGCGCCAGCTTGGCTTTCACGAAATTGGTCGGGCAGCAGACGCCGCGCAGATCGACTGTTTCCATTTCTCTTAGTTCCTTTCTTTAGACGGAAGCCGGGGCCCCGGTGCAGGGGATGAGGGCGTCCACTTCGTCGTGCAGTTCGGTAATTGACGGGCGCTCCCCGCAGATGGGGCAGTCCGGGTTCCGCTTGATCGGGACCTCGCGAAACCGCATCCGGAGCGCGTTGTAGGTCAGGAGCCTTCCCGTCAGGAGGTCGCCGGTGCCGAGCAGATGCTTGATCGCCTCGGTGGCCTGCAGGGTGCCGATGACCCCCGGAAGCACCCCGATGACTCCCGCCCGCGAGCAGGCCGGAACGACCTCCTTCGGTGGAGGCTCGGGGAATATGCAGCGGTAGCAGGGGGATTCGCCGGGCTTGACGGTCATGGTCTGGCCGTCGAATTGGAGGATGCCGCCGTGGGAGTACGGTTTCCCGGTCAGGACGCAGGCGTCGTTAATCAGGAATTTGGCCGCGAAGTTGTCGGTGGCATCGATGACGAAATCGTAGCCGGAAATGAGGTCCAGGATGTTGCCGGCGTTGACCACCGTCTGGTAGGGGTGGATCTCGATCCCCGGGTTGAGGGCGAGCATCTTCTCCCGGGCCGACTCCACCTTGGGCCTCCCGAGGTCATCCGTGAAATGGATCACCTGGCGCTGAAGGTTGGAGAGATCCACCCGGTCGCCGTCGGCGATCCCGATGGTGCCGACGCCGGCGGCGGCGAGGTAGAGAGCGATGGGAGAGCCGAGCCCGCCGGTCCCGATCACCAGCACCCGTCCCTCCAAGAGTTTCTGCTGTCCCTTTCCCCCCATCTCCTTCAGGAGGATATGGCGCGAATAGCGCTCGATCTGTTCGTCGGTGAGTGTCACCCTCTGCTCCTCGGTCGTGCTCTCCCGGGTACCCTCCGCCGCTAATGTGGTAGCCAGCCGGTGGAGTATCCAGGTTCGGAAAGGTTATGTTTGTGAAGATAAAAAGTCAAGAATAAGTAACCGGCTTGGCGAACGCTAATATTTTTTTGCCGGACGGCTGTTAAACGTTAGAAAATTGTTATAATCGACCTTCGTTGAGGCCGGCACGCTCCCGCCGCAGGGGGGGGCACGGCATCGCGGCCGGGAAACTGCTGGCCAACACTCTACTAAATTGGTCGTATAGAGGGAGCATCCATGGGGGTAACTTCGGGGCGCAGGTCCGTTCTCCCCGGCTTCGGGCCGACCCTTGGCTTTACCGTCTTCTATTTGAGCCTGGTCGTGCTGATCCCGCTATCGGCGCTCTTTCTGAAAAGCGCTTCCCTGACCTGGAGCGAGCTCGTAGCCGCCGTCACCTCGCCCCGGGTGGTGGCCTCCTACCGGGTTACCTTCGGTTGTGCGCTGCTGGCGGCCATGGTCAACGGCGTCTGTGGCGTGCTGGTCGCCTGGGTGCTGGTCCGCTACCGCTTTCCCGGGCGCAAGGTGGTCGATGCGCTGGTCGATCTCCCCTTCGCCCTGCCGACCGCGGTTGCCGGAATCACCCTCTCCAGCATCTACGCATCCAACGGCTGCCTCGGCCGTCATCTCGAGCGGTGGGGAATCGAGGTGGCCTTCAAGCCGCTGGGGATCATGGTCGCCATGGTCTTCATCGGACTTCCCTTCGTGGTGCGCACCGTCCAGCCGGTCCTGGAGGATCTCGACCAGGAACTGGAAGAGGCCGCCTGCTGCCTGGGGGCCGGCCGCTTCGACACCTTCAGGCGGGTCCTTTTGCCGCTTATCCTGCCGGCCACCATCACCGGCTTCGCGCTCGCCTTCGCCCGGGCGGTGGGAGAGTACGGTTCCATCATCTTCATCGCGGGCAACATGCCGATGGTGTCCGAGATCACCCCGCTGCTGATCGTCACCAAGCTCGAACAGTACGACTACGCAGGCGCCACCGCCATCGCCACCGTAATGCTCGCCGTATCTTTTCTGCTCCTCTTGTCCATCAACCTTCTGCAGCGCTGGAGCAGGAGGTTCTCCTCCTGATCTGTCCGCTGCCGCCGCGAGGAAGCCATGCCCTTTACCGTACTCTGCCAGGCCACCAGTGGCTGCCGCGACACCAGCGAACCTGCGGCCGTGAGGCTGCTGCTGGTGGCGGTGGCGCTCGGGTTTCTGGCGCTGTTCCTTTTTCTTCCCTTGGGAGCGCTCTTCGCCCAGGCCTTCGCCAAGGGGTGGGACGCCTACCTTGCCGCACTGGGCGACGATGAGACCCTCTACGCCCTGAGGCTCACCGGCCTGATCGCCGCCTGCTGCGTCCCGGCCAACCTGGCCTTCGGCATCGCAGCCTCCTGGGCCATCGCCAAGTTCACCTTCCCCGGCCGGAGCCTCTTGGTGACGCTGATCGATCTCCCGTTTTCCGTGTCGCCGGTCGTCTCCGGCCTCATCTACGTGCTGGTGTTCGGGCTCCAGGGGTGGCTCGGCCCCTTCCTCCAGGCGCACGATCTCAAGATCATCTTCGCGGTGCCGGGGATGGTGCTCGCCACCGTCTTCGTCACCTTCCCCTTCGTCGCCCGCGAACTGATCCCGCTCATGGAGTCTCAGGGGAACGACGAGGAGGAGGCCGCCCTGACCCTGGGGGCGGGCGGTTTGCAGACCTACCTGCGGGTGACCTTTCCCCGCATAAAGTGGGGGATCATCTACGGGGTCATACTCTGCAACGCCAGGGCGATGGGGGAATTCGGCGCCGTATCGGTGGTCTCCGGCCATATCCGCGGGGCGACCAATACCGTCCCGCTGCAGGTGGAGATCCTCTACAACGAGTACAACTACACCGCCGCCTTCGCCGTCGCCTCGGTGCTGGCCCTGCTTGCCCTGGTCACCCTGGCGGTAAAGAGCATGGCCCAGTGGAAGATCCACCAGCTAAAGTGACGAAGGGGGAGGGGAGGATACATGAGCATCGCGATCGAGAAGGTCTGGAAGAGTTTCGGAGGGGTGCCCGCCGTCAAGGGGGTGAGCCTGCCGGTTCCTTCCGGCGAACTGGTGGCGCTCCTCGGCCCCTCGGGGTCCGGCAAGACCACGCTGTTACGGGTCATTGCCGGTCTCGAGCGCCCCGACAGCGGCCGTGTCTTCTTCGACGGGGAGGAGGCCACTTTCCGGGCAGTCCGGGAGCGGAAGGTGGGCTTCGTCTTCCAGCATTACGCGCTGTTTCGCCACCTGACCGTCTTCGACAACATCGCCTTCGGGCTGGCGGTCAAGCCGAGGAAGGTCCGCCCCGGGAAGCGGGAAATCGCGGAGAAGGTGAACGCGCTTCTCAAGCTTATCCAGCTCGAACAGATGGCGGACCGCTACCCGGCCCAACTCTCCGGCGGTCAGCGTCAGCGGGTCGCCCTGGCGCGGGCCCTGGCGGTCGAGCCGCGGGTGCTTCTGCTCGACGAGCCTTTCGGTGCCCTCGATGCCCGCGTCCGTCAGGAGCTGCGGCGCTGGCTCAGGCGGCTGCACGACGACCTGAAGATCACCAGCGTCTTCGTCACCCACGACCAGGAAGAGGCCCTCGAGGTGGCGGACCGGATCGTGGTCATGAACGAAGGGGAGATCGAGCAGGAGGGTACCCCGTTGGAGGTGTACGATCATCCGGCCACCCCCTTCGTTTTCGATTTTCTCGGCAAGGTCAATCTCTTCAGAGGGAGGGCGTCCCACGGCAGGTTTCCCGCGGGCGAGCCCCCCGTTCCCGGCCTTCTTCCCTCGCTCAAGCTTCCCAAGCTTTGCCCGGCCTCTTTCCGCGACGTCGATATCGAGCACCAGCCAGTGGATGACCGGGCGGTACCGGCCAAGGTCAGTTTTCTCCTCCCCGTCGGTCCGCTGGTACGGGTTGAGCTCGTCTTCGACGGTTTCGACTCCTCGCTGGAACTGGACCTCCCACGGGACACCGCGGACCGCCTCGCGCTCCGGGTAGGGGATGTGGTCTTTGCCTTGCCTAAACAGGTGGAGTCCGTGACCGGCGATTATCAGATTTAAGCCCTTTTCAGCAGATGCCCGCCTAATGAGGTATTATTTCCTACCGTCAGCGGTAAAACTTCCACGGCCGGTTGGTCCCCGTCCCGAAGACCATTTTTCAAAAGCACACCACTGTGGTCAAGTAGGCTCGAAAAATACTTGACAAAGATACAGGATGAATATAAACATACCGTATCCGATTGCTATCGTTCCCACTTGCCGCGCTGGCACAACCTGAGAATACCAACCGAAAGGAGCAAGCCCATGTCCCGCATCTTCCTAGACAATTCCCAGTCCATCGGCAACACGCCGCTGGTCAAGCTGAACCACCTGACCAAAGGTGCCAAGGCCACCGTCCTCGCCAAAGTCGAAGGGCGTAACCCCGCGTACTCCGTGAAGTGCAGGATCGGCGCCAACCTGATCTGGGATGCGGAGGAGCGTGGCGTGCTGAAGCCCGGCATGGAGATCGTGGAACCGACCAGCGGAAACACCGGCATCGCCTTGGCCTACGTCGCCGCCGCCCGCGGCTACAAGCTCACCCTCACCATGCCGGAGACCATGAGCATCGAGCGCCGCAGGGTGCTGGCCGCCCTGGGTGCCAACCTGATCCTCACCCCCGGCTCCGCCGGCATGAAGGGTGCCGTCAGCCGCGCCGAGGAACTGGCCGCCTCCGATCCCAGCCGCTATTTCCTCCCGCAGCAGTTCAAGAACCCGGCCAATCCGGCCATCCACGAGAAGACCACCGGCCCCGAGATCTGGAACGATACCGACGGCGCCGTCGACGTCGTGGTCTCCGGGGTGGGCACCGGCGGCACCATCACCGGCATCTCCCGCTACATCAAAAACACCAAGGGGAAAAAGATCATCACCGTGGCGGTCGAGCCTACCGAGAGCCCGGTCATCACCCAGAAGCTTGCCGGTGAGGAGCTGAGGCCCGGCCCCCACAAGATCCAGGGGATCGGCGCCGGTTTCATCCCCGAGACCCTCGACCTTTCCCTCATCGACCGGGTCGAGCAGGTGGACAGCAACGAATCGCTGGAAACCGCCCGCCGGCTGATCAAGGAGGAAGGGCTGCTGGTGGGGATCTCCAGCGGTGCCGCGGTCGCCGCCGCGGTCCGTCTCGCCAACCTTCCGGAGTTCGCCGGGAAGAACATCGTGGTCATCCTTCCCGACCTGGCCGAACGTTACCTTTCCACCGCGCTCTTCGAAGAGGCCTGATCCGGCCTCCGTTTCGCACCTCGAAGCCCCGGAGCCTTGCGCCCGGGGCTTTTTCGTGTCCCGGGTGCGGCATCCCGGCAAAACTCCTACGAAAACAGAGCAATTGCATTGCATCATTCAATTTGGTAGGATACCGGACGATTTCCTTTCTTCCTCATGAGGTGCTCCCGTTTGAGAGTAGGACGTTTCCTGACTACCGTTCTTTCGTGCTTTTGCCTGGTGGCCCTGGTCCATCCGGCGCCGCTCCACGCCGAGACCCCGCCCCAGGTGGTGGAAGGGCTGGTGGTCGGGGTGGCCGAGGGGGACCGCATCACGGTGAACTCCTTCGGGACCGAGATTCACGTCCAGCTCTACGGCATCGCCGCTCCCCAGCCTGCCCGCATGGATAAATACACCGGATGGTACAAGCCGGGTCAGCCCTACGCCGAGGAGGCTTTCCGGGCCCTCTCCAGCAAGATTCTCCACCAGGTGGTCAAGGTCGAAATCCGTCGCAACATCGTGCTCAAGAACGACCAGGTCGCCCTGGCAGTCGTCTACCTCGATCACCGCAACATCAACCTCGAGATGCTGGCGGAAGGGTGGGGGTGGGCCTACCGGAGGTTCCTGAACCGGGCGGATCACGCCCATTACCTCGGAGCCGAGAAGTACGCCCGCTCCAAGAAAACTGGGCTCTGGTCCCAGGACAATCCCCAGGCTCCTTGGGATTACCGCCCCAACGTCAGGTTGCGCAGACACACCGGCGGGTAACGAGAAGCGCCACCTCCGTCCACCTCCGTCCACCTCCGTCCACCTCCGTCCACCTCCGTCCACCTCCGTCCACCTCCGTCCACCTCCGTCCACCTACGTCCACCTACGTCCACCTACGTCCACCTACGTCCACCTACGTCCACCTACGTCCACCTACGTCCACCTACGTCCACCTACGTCCACCTACGTCCACCTACGTCCACCTACGTCCACCTACGCCCACCTACGTCCACGCCGCATCCCACCCCTCGTTGTTCTCATCCATGCCTTGGTTCGACCGTCTCTTTATAAAAGATCGCTAACCTGCTGATTGCACGCTTTTTCCCTTCGCACCCGCCTTCCGGGGGCGTGTTATAATGAAGCATCGCCGGGGCCGGCGCTCATGGCTGGCTAAAGCGGTAAGGACTTATGACCATGACGGGGAATAGAGGAGCCGAGGTATCCACTCAGGCCACCATCCTGGTGGTCGAGGACAGCCTGACCCAGGCGGCCATGCTGGAGCGCCTGCTCACGGAGCGGGGGTACCGGGTCGAGGTAGCCAGAAACGGCCGCGAAGGGCTGGAGAAAGCCTTTGCCTCCATCCCCGACCTGGTGGTCAGCGACATCGTCATGCCGTTGATGACTGGGTTCGAGCTCTGCAAGGAGATCAAGAACGCCCCCCGCCTCAAAGAAACGCCTGTCATCCTCCTGACCTCGTTGAACGATCCCACCGACGTCATCCGTGGCCTTCAGTGCAAGGCCGATCATTTCCTGACCAAGCCGTACGACGAGGAGGTGCTCCTCGGACGAATCCGGCAGGTATTACGCGCCCGGCGGGAACAGGTCGAGGACGACCCCCGGCTCGGCACCCCGGTCGAGTTCGCCGGCGGCAAGTTCCACATCGACGCCGAAAGAAAACAGATCCTCGGCCTGCTGCTCTCCACCTACGAGACGGCGGTGGAAAAGAACGCCGCCCTCCTGACAAGCCAGCAGTCACTCAGGGAACTGAACGAACAGCTCGAGGAACGGATCCAGGCACGCACCGCCTCCCTTCTCCAGGAAGTCGAGGAACGGACCAAGGCCGAGGAGCGGCTGGGAGAGGTGACCAGGCGGCTGCAACTGGCAGCCGATTCCGCCCATCTCGGCATCTGGGACCTCGACGTGGCCGCCGACCGGCTCATCTGGGACGAAAGGATGTACCAGCTCTTCGGCGGCAATCCGGGAGACACGGTTGGTATCTCGTACTGGAGAGAGCGGCTCCACCCGGCCGACCGCGACCAGGTGATGAAGGCTTTCGACGACGCCCTGGCCGGCAGCCGCGAGTACGATCTCGAGTACCGGGTGCTGCAAGCGGACGGCACCCTCCGGTGGATCAAGGCCAACGGTACCGTCATCCGGGGCGAAGGGGGCGAGGCGGTCCGGATGATCGGCGTCTGCCAGGACATCTCCGCCCGCAAGAACCTGGAAGATCAGCTCAGGCAGGCCCAGAAAATGGAGGCGGTCGGCCAGTTTGCTGGCGGCATCGCTCATGATTTCAACAACATACTGACCGCCATCGTCGGCTTTGCCAGCATGGCGCAGCTCAAGATGCGCGAGGACGATCCCCTGCGTCCCTTCCTCGACCAGGTCCTCTCCGCCGCCGATCGGGCCGCCGGGCTCACCCAGAGCCTGCTCACCTTCAGCCGGAAGCAGCCGATCAATCTCTCCCCGGTCAACCTGAACGACCTGATCAAGAAGGTCGAGAAGTTCCTCGGCCGGATCATCGGCGAGGACATCAAGCTGATGATGGTCTTCAAGGAAGACGAGATCGTCGTCCAGGCCGACGGCGGGCAGATCGAGCAGGTCCTCCTTAACCTGGCCACCAACGTGCGGGACGCGCTTCCCCACGGCGGCACCCTCTCGATCGTGACCGAGACCGTGGACATCGACCAGGAGTACGTCGATTTTTACCGCAGTGGATCCCCCGGACGCTACGCCCGTATTTCGGTTTCCGATAACGGGATCGGGATGGATGCCGAGACCAAGAAGCGGATCTTCGAACCGTTTTACACCACCAAGCAGGTGGGGAAGGGGACCGGCCTCGGCCTTTCCATCGTCTACGGCATCGTGCAGCAGCACAAAGGGTTCATCAACGTCTACAGCGAAGTGGGCCGCGGCACCACCTTCAGCATCTATCTCCCGCTGGCCGTCGGCGTCCAGCTTCCCAAGCCAGGCCAGGGAGAGCTTGCACCGCCGGTAGGGGGCGACGAGACGATACTGCTGGCGGAGGACGACGCCGTGGTGCGCGAGCTGTCGAGGACCGTGCTGGCGGACTTCGGCTACCGGGTGATCGAGGCGAGTAACGGCGAAGAAGCGGTCGAGAAGTTTCGCGAGCACCGCGACGAGATCGGCCTCCTCCTCTTCGACATCGTCATGCCGAAGAAAAACGGCAAGGAGGCTTTCGACGAGATCCGGAGCCTGAGCCCGCACGTCAAGGCGCTGTTCCTGAGCGGCTATCCTGCCGAGATTATAAGCAATACCGGGCTGATCGAAGAGGGGGCGTCCCTGATCATGAAGCCGGTCCATCCCCAAGACCTCCTGCGCAGGATCCGGAGGGCGCTCGACGAGCCGGATAGGGAGGGGGGGGACCGATGAGAACCCTCTCCGACCAGGAGCTTGCCCGCCTCTGCGACCTTTTTGCCCGCCACATGGGGCTCTCCTTCCCGAAAGAGCGGTGGAACACCCTGGACTCCTCCTTGGCCGCCGCCTCACGGCGCTTCAATTTCGGCGATCCCCGCGCCTTTGCCGCCTGGCTCCTCTCCTCCCCCTTGAACCGCCAGCAGGTTGAGGTGCTGGCCGGTTACCTGACCATCGGCGAAACCTACTTTTTCCGCGACCCCCGCACCCTCGACGTGGCCCAGAAGGAGCTCTTTCCTCCCCTGATCGCGGCCCGGCGCTGGCGCCAGCGGAGGCTGAGGATCTGGAGTGCCGGCTGCTCGTCGGGCGAGGAGCCGTACACCCTCGCCATCCTGCTCGACCGGATGCTTCCCGATATCGCCCGCTGGAACATCACCATCCTGGCCACCGATTTCAATCCCAACGCCCTTGCCAAGGGGGTCGGCGGCCGCTACGGAAAATGGTCCTTCCGGGCCACCCCCGCCTGGTTCCGCGAGCAGTATTTCGAGAGTCAGCGGGAAGACGAGTACCGGGTGGCCGACAGGGTGAGGCGGATGGTTTCCTTCGCCTACCTCAACCTGGCGGACGACCGCTATCCCTCGCTGGTCACCAACACCAACGCCATGGACGTCATCTTCTGCCGTAACGTCCTCATGTACTTCACCCCGGATGTCGCCCGGGAAGTCGCATCCAAGCTCGAGCGCTCCCTCGCCGACGACGGCTGGCTCGTCCTGGGGCCCGCCGAGAGCCTCCCCCGCGGCTTCCTCCACCTGAAGCCGGTCAGCTTCGGCGGCATCGTCGCCTACCACAAGCGCCCGCGTCAGGCAGCGGTTCCGCCCACCCCCGAGGCCCCAAGGGAGTTTTCCGAAGCGGTCCCCGGTGCTGCGGTGAGGGAGGAAAACCTTGCCGTGGCCAAGTCCCCGCCACCGGCCTTCTCCGCTGCCGCGAGCTTATTCCGCCTCGGCGAGTATGCCGAAGCCGTTGAACAACTGGAAGGTGTCGATAAAGCCGGAGGGCTCACGCCGGACGGGCGCTTCCTGCTGGTCCGCGCCCTGGCCAACGGCGGTCGTCTCGACGAGGCTCTGGCCGCCTGCGACGCGGCGCTGTCCGAGGAGAAGCTGGACCCGGCCCTGCACGTCATGCGGGCCGAGATCCTTCAGGAAAAGGGGGACGGGACGGAGGCCCAGGTTTCCTTGCAACGGGCCCTCTACCTGGACCCGGAGCTGGTCCCCGCCCATTTCGCCCTCGGCAACCTTGCCCTCTGGAGCGGCGATATCCCGGGAGCCTGCCGCCATTTCGACAACGCACGCCGGCTCCTCGACCGCCTTCCCGCCGAGGCGGAGGTCCCGGGTTCGGAAGGGATGAGCGCGGGACGGTTGAGGGAAGTGCTGGACTCGATGGCGATCTGCACCGGGTCAAGAACGGGAGGCCGGTGATGGCCAAAAGGTCTCTCTTCCCGTTCCGTATCGACGACCGCCACTTCGCCCTCGACATCGCTGCCGTGGACCGGGTAGTCGGGATGGTCGAATTCCACTCCCTTCCCTATGGGGCCGCCGGCCTTTTGGGGATGGTGACCGTACAGGGGGATCTCTTGCCGGTCGCCGACCTGCGGCCGCTCCTGGGACTTGCCGCCCGCCCCTTAACCGTGAGCGATGTGCTCATCTTCTGCCATGGCGGCGGCTCCCGCTTCGCCATCGCCGCCGCCGAGGTCGAAGGGGTGCTCGACGTTGGCTCCGGGGAGATCCAGGATGCCGGAGATCATGCCGGTGGCGGAGCGATTGCCGGGCTGATCCACCGGTTCGACCGGCTGCTGGTCCTTCTCGATCCGGTCGGGATCGCTTCCCGTTGCTCCATGGAACCGGAAGGCGAAGGGACGCCGCCCGAGCGGGGTGCCCTGGTCGAGCTGGCCGGTAGCGGAGGGGCGCCCCGGGAAGAGGCGCGGGCCAGGATGGTGCTGAGGGAACGGACCCGGCGGCTTGCCGGGGTGGAGAACAGGGGGGCAGGGGGAGAGCTGCAACTGGTCGAATTCACCCTGGCCGGCCAGCCGTTTGGCCTGGAGACCCAGTTCGTCAAAGAGGTCGGACAGCTGCGGCAACTTACCCCGTTACCCGGTACCCCGCCTTTCGTAGCCGGTATCGTCAACCTGCGCGGGACCATCGTCTCGGTGGTGGACCTGCGGAGCCTTTTTGAGCTCGATGCTGCCGCTGACGGTTCTCCCGGGAGAATCATCGTGCTCGGCGACGGCGGGATGGAATTCGCCCTGCTGGCGGCCTCCATCGTCGGGGTGCGCGGCGTCGCCACCGCCGAGCTGAAGCCGTCCTTGCCGACCCTGACCGGCTCCCGGGGAGAATACCTGAAGGGGGTGGCCGGCCAGCGGGTCGCCGTCCTCGACGGAGGCAAGCTTCTCGCCGACCGCCGCCTGGTGGTCAATCGCGACGTCTGAAGGGGGAGAAGGGAGGTTTCCACCATGAGATGGTTCGAGAAAGTGGTAGCCGGCACCATGGCCGGGTCGGAGTTCGTCAGGAACCTGATCGATATGAGCCTGGAACCGTTGATGGTCCTCGGTCCCGATGTCCAGATAGTGGAAGCCAACGAGGCCTTCCTCAAGGTGACCGGTGCCGCCAGGGGACGGCTGAGGGGAAGCGATCCCGGCTCCTATTTCGCCGATCCCGAAACGGCACGGGAGGGATTGCGCCAGGCAGTGGAGAAAGGGTACCTCGCCGATTTTCCCCTCTCGATCCGGCACCGCGATGGTTCCGTCGTCGAGGTGCTGCTCGACGCCACCTCCTACCGTGACCACGACGGCAAACTGCTCGGACTCTTTGCGGCCGCCCGCGACGCCACCCCGCGGCACGACGGGGAGGAGAAGTTCAAGGCTCTTTTGGAGAACGCTCCCGACGCCATCGTCATCGTCAATACCGACGGGGAAATCGTGATGGTCAACGCCCAGACCGAGAAGCTCTTCGGGTACCGGCGGGAGGAGCTCCTCGGCAACCAGGTCGAGATGCTGGTCCCGCCGCGCTTCCGTGACGAGCACCCGCTGCTGCGCGGAAAATACTTCTCCGACCCGAGGGTGCGGCCGATGGGGGCCGGGCTCGAGCTTTTCGGCCTCAGGAAGGGTGACGTCGAGTTCCCCGTCGAAATCAGCCTGAGCCCGCTGCAGACCGAGGAAGGGCTCCTGGTGAGTGCCTCCATCCGGGACATCACCCAGAGAAGGAGGGCCGAAGACAAGTTCAAGGGGCTTCTGGAAGGGTTCCCGGACGCGGTGGTGATCGTCAACGGCCAGGGGGACATCGTCATCGTCAACGCCCAGACCGAGTCGCTCCTCGGCTACCAGCGGGACGAACTCCTCGGCCAGAAGATCGAGACCCTGGTGCCGGAACGCTTCCGGCCGCGCCACCTGAAACACCGCGCCGGGTATTTCGCCGATCCCCGCATCCGGCCGATGGGGGCGGGCCTCGAGCTTTACGCGCTCAGAAGCGACGGCACCGAGGTCCCCGTGGAGATCAGCCTGAGCCCGCTGCAGACCGAGGAGGGGGTGCTGGTCACCGCCGCCCTGAGGGATATCACCAAGCAGAAGCAGGCCTCCCAGTACGTCCGTAGCCTGATCGAGGCGAGCCTGGACCCGCTGGTCGCCATCAGCGGGGACGGCAAGATCACCGACGTCAATGAGGCGGCCATCAAGGTAACCGGCCTCTCCCGCGAGGAGCTGCTTGGCACCGACTTCACCCGCTACTTCACCGATCCCGACCAGGCAAGGGAAGGGTACCGGCTCGCCTTCCAGCGGGGTGCCGTGACCGACTATGCCCTCACCATCCGGCACCGCGACGGTTCCCTGGTGGACGTGATCTTTAACGCCTCGGTCTACCGCGACGCCAACGGCACCGTCCAGGGGGTCTTCGCCGCCGCCCGGGACGTCACCCAGCGCAAGCGGATCGACCAGGAGCTGAAGGAGCTGAACCGCACCCTCGAACAGCGGGTCGCCGAGCGGACGGCCAACATCGCCCGCCAGAACAAGGAGATCCTGGAGGCCGCCGAGATCCTCGCCGCCTCCTCGAGCCAGATCATGACCTCCATGAGCCAGATCGCCTCCAGCGCTGCGGAAACGGCGGCTACCGTCAGCGAGACCAACAGCATCGTCGAGGAGGTCAAGCTGACCGCCGAGGTGGCCAGCCAGAAGGCAAGGAAGGTTTCCGATGCAGCCCCTAAAACGGTTTCCGTGGCCCACAACGGCCGCCGTTCGGTCGAAGAGACCATCAACGGCATGGGACGCATCCAGGAGCAGGTCGCCTTCCTCACCGAGAGCATCGTCCGGCTCTCCGAGCAGAGCCAGGCGATTGGTGAGATCATGGCCACGGTAAGCGACCTGGCCGAACAATCCAACCTCCTTTCCGTCAATGCCGCCATCGAGGCGGCCAAGGCGGGCGAGCAGGGCAAGGGATTCGCCGTGGTCGCCCAGGAGGTGAAAAGCCTGGCCGAGCAGTCCAAGGAGGCCACCGGCCAGGTGCGTGCCATCCTGAGCGACATACAGAAAGCCACCAACACGGCTGTAATGGCAGCGGAGCAGGGGAGCAAGGCGGTCGAGGAGGGGGTGCGCCAGTCCCGCGAGGCAGGAGAGGCGATCCGGCTGATGGGGGAAAGCATCGAGGAGTCGGCCCAGGCCGCGGTGCAGATCAGCGCCTCCAGCCAGGAACAGTCCTCCGGCATGGACCAGGTCGCCCTGGCCATCGGCGACATCAAGCAGGCGAGCGAGCAAAATGCCACCGGGATGAAGCAAGTGGAGGGGGCGGTCCAGAATCTCCACGAGCTCGGCAGGAAACTCAAGGAGCTGGTCGAGCAGTACAAGGAATGAGCCATGGAACGGGACGCCGAATTCCAGAGGCACCTTTTGGAGACCTTCAGGCAGGAGGCCGACGAGCACCTGGCGGGGATCGGCTCCGGCCTGGTCTCGCTCGAGCGCGGGGGAGAACTGCCGGGTGAGGAGCTTCTCGAAACGGTCTTCCGCGAGGCCCATAGCCTCAAGGGCGCGGCCCGGTCGGTGGGGAGGGGCGATATCGAGGCCCTCTGCCAGGCCATGGAGGGGCTCTTCGCCTCCCTCAAGCACGCCACCGTCCGGACCTCTCCGGAATTGTTCGATCTTCTCCAGCAGGCCGCCGACCTGCTCCAGTCACAGGTTACCGGCGGGGGGGACGAAACCAAGGCGGGAGTCCAACGGGAAATCATCCGGCGCCTTGGCCAGGCAGCCCGCGGTGAGGCGTTCGATAGCGGGGCGGTTGAGGGGCAAGCGGCCGAGGCGCCGGCGGCTCCGGGTGCATCGCAGGCTCCGGCTGCCCAAGCCAAGGCTCAGGCCAAGGCCAAGGGCCAGAGGACGCCCGCTCATCGGGCGGCGGCGCCTTCGCCGGGGCGGGGGGCGGAAGGCCGGGCACCCGGGACTGAGACTGCCGGGGCGATTGGGCAAACGCTCCGCCCCGAAGGGGATGCCCCGGGGGCAGCCGCTCAACCGGGTGGAGAAGGGGAGGGGGGGCACCGCGAGAACGGCGCGGCCGCCGCTCCCGCCGCTCCCGAGACCGTCCGGGTCTCCTGGCACAAACTCTCCACCGTGCTCCTTCTGTGCGAGGAGATGCTGGCCGCCAAGCTCTCCGCCCGCCAGCGCGCGGCAGGCCTGCGGCAGCTTCGGGCTTCCTTTGCCGAGTGGCGCAAGCAGTGGATGCGGATCGGCCCGGATTTCCAGCGGATTCGCGCTTTGGCAGCCATCGACGAGAATGGGGCAGCGGGGCAGACCGAGATGCGCCGCCTCCTCGATTTTCTCGACTGGAACGAAACCTTCCTGGCCACCCTCGAGACCCGCTACTCCGGGCAGAGCCGGGAATCCGACCTCGAAAGCCGCACCCTGGCCGCCCTGGTCGATTCCCTCCTGGGCGAGGTCCGCAAGGCGATGATGTTTCCGTTCTCCACCCTGCTGAAAGCCTTCCCCAAAATGGCCCGCGACCTGGCCCGGGGGAGCGGCAAAGAGGTCGATCTCCTCATCAAGGGGGAAGAGATCGAGATCGACCGCCGGATCCTCGAGGACATGAAGGACCCGCTCACCCACCTCCTTCGTAACGCCATTGGGCACGGGATCGAGCTCCCCGAGGAGCGCGAGCGGCTGGGCAAGCCGAGGCGGGGGACGGTGGTTTTCGAAATCGCCTCCCGCGACGGGAAGGCGGAGATCGCGGTCAGCGACGACGGCAGCGGCATCGATCCGGAGCGGGTCCGGGAGGCCGTGGTCCACCTGGGGAGGTTCTCGGCGGGCGAGGCCGCCAACCTCTCCGGCAGCGAGCTCCTTCCCCTGATCTTCCTCTCCGGGCTCTCTACCAGCCCCGCCGTCGACGAAATCTCCGGAAGGGGGCTCGGGCTGGCCATCGTACGAGAAAAGGCCGAAGAGCTCGGGGGGGCCGCTACCGTGGAGAGCCTCCCGGGGCGGGGAACGATCTTTCGCGTGGTGGTGCCGGTCTCGGTGGCGACCTTCCGGGGGATTTTGCTCCGCATCGGGGACCGGAGCTTCGTGGTTCCGGCTACCCACGTGGACCGGGTCCTCCGCCTGAAGGGGCGGGAGATCCACCGCATCCAGGAGGCCGACACCATCGCGGTCGACGACCGGCCGGTCCCGCTCGTTTCGCTTGGCGAGCTGCTGGGGATACCCCTTTTCCTCAAGGAGCTGCCCCGCCTGCAGGCGGTGGTGGCGACCCTGGCCGGACAGACGCTTGCCCTGCTGGTGGACGAGGTGCTCGGCGAGCAGGAGGTCCTCCTGAAGCCGCTCGGTCCCCAGCTCGAACGGGTCCCGTGGGTGACCGGGGCGGCACTCCTGGGATCGGGGAACGTGGCCCCCATCCTGAACCTTGCCGACCTTTCCAAGAGCGCAACCGGGACGAGAGCTCCCTCCGGGACCCCGGCCGCCTCAGGTGCGGGGAAGGTGGGGCGGATCCTGGTGGTGGAAGACTCCATCACCTCCCGGACCCTTTTGAAGAACATCCTGCAGGCCGGCGGATACCAGGTGACCACCGCCTACGACGGGGTGGACGCCCTCTCCAAGCTCGACGAGGACGGCTTCGACCTGGTGGTTTCCGATGTCGACATGCCGCGGCTCAACGGCCTCGACCTCACCGCCGCCATCCGCCGCCATCCCCGCCACGGCCCCCTTCCGGTCATCCTGATCACCGCGTTGGGGAGCCGTGAGGACCGGGAGCGCGGGATCGATGCCGGAGCCAATGCCTACCTCGTCAAAAGCCGCTTCGACCAGGACGACCTCCTGGCGGTGGTGCGGCGTTTCTGTTAGGAGGCGCCATGATCAAGGTACTGGTAGTCGACGATTCCAAGGTGGCACGGGAGATGATCACCCACATCCTGACCGCCGACCCCGGCATCAAGGTGATCGGGACCGCAGCCGACGGCTACCGGGCGCTGGCCGCCATGGAACGCCAGCAGCCCGACGTCGTCACCATGGACGTCCACATGCCGGGGCTGGACGGGTTCGCGACCACCAGGGAGATCATGCGCGAGCACCCGGTCCCGGTGGTGATCGTCACCGGCACCCTCGACCCCAAGGCCGATACCGCCGTTTTCCGCACCCTGGAGGCGGGCGCCCTCGCCATCATCCTGAAACCTCCGGGGTTCGGGCACCCCGACCATGCCCGGGCGGCGGCGGAACTGCTCCAGACCGTCCGGCTGATGTCGGAGGTCAAGGTGGTCCGGCGCAGCTATCGCGAATCGCGGCTGCCGTCTCCGGTCAAGCCAGAAGTCACCGCACCCCCCAAGCTGGTCGCCGTGGGCGCCTCCACCGGCGGCCCCGTGATCGTCAAGAACATCATCTCCTCCCTCCCGGCCAGCTTTCCGTTTCCCGTCCTGGTGGTGCAGCACATGGCCGGCGAGTTCCTGGCCGGTTATGCCGAATGGCTCGCGGGGGCGTGCGAGCTGACGGTAAAACTTGGGGAGCCGGGGGAGACCGTAAAGGGGGGAAGCGTCTATATCGCGCCGGGGGGCGCCGACATGGGGCTCGACGGCAGGGGACGGATCGTGCTGACCCCGGGGGCCCCGGGTCAGCTCCTCTGCCCCTCGGTGAACCATCTCTTCAGAAGCGTCGCTATCCAGTGCGGCAGGCACGCCGTAGGGATACTTTTGACCGGGATGGGGAACGATGGCGCCGCGGGGTTGAAGGAGATGAGGGACGAGGGGGCGCTCACCATCGTCCAGGACGAGGAGAGCTCGGTCATCTTCGGCATGCCCGCCGAGGCGATCCGGATCGGGGGCGCCCGGCAGGTCCTCTCGCCCGGCAATATCGTCGCCCTGCTGAAAGGGTTGGCAGGGCGGTTGGTGTAGATGAGGATTTACGATACACTCTTCATGCTAAGGCTTTGATTTCAGTCGTTGATAGTGCTATTTTGCATCACCTGTTTTCTATCTGACCACCCGAAGGGATCCCCGATGCATCGTCATCTCCCCCCGACACCACATCCGCACGCCGGGCCATTCCCGCCCCTCGACCAGAGCGAACAGGAGTTTCGCACCCTGGTTGACGGGATCCCGCAGCTGTGCTGGATCGCCCAGGCCGACGGTGCCGTGATCTGGTACAACCGCCAATGGTACGAGTTTACCGGGACCGCTGCCTCGGAAATGGAAGGGTGGGGATGGCAGTCGGTTCACGATCCCGCGGTATTGCCGCAGGTGCTGGAGAGGTGGAACGATTCCATCGCCACCGGCGAACCGTTCGAAATGACCTTTCCGATCAGGCGGGCCGACGGTGTATTCCGGCACTTTCTGACCCGTGTGCTGCCGCTGCGCAACCAGGGCGGCCGGGTGGTCCGCTGGTTCGGCACCAACACCGACATCACCGAGCAGCGCGAGGCAGAAGAACAGCTGCGCCGGGCCCATGACGAGCTCGACCTGCGGGTGCGGCAGCGGACCGAGGAGCTCGACGCCACCGTCCAGTCCCTTATGCACGAGATCGGGGAACGGCAGCGGATCGAGCAAAATCTGCGCCGCCTCAACCGGCTCTACGTCGTTTTGAGCGAGTTCGACCAGGCCATTGTCCGGGCCAAGAACCGGGGAGCGCTCTTCAGGGATTTCTGCCGGATCGCCACCGAGGAGGGTGGCTTTCTGCTGGCCTGGGTGGGGCTGGTGGACGGCAAGGGCGACGTCAAGGTCACTGCCGCCAGCGGAGCCACCGGCTACCTCGACGGGATGACGGTCTCCTTGACCGGGGAATCCGCCAAGGGCCCGACCGGCATCGCCATCCGGAAAGGGACCTATTTCATCTGCAACGATTTCCAGAGTGCCGAGTGCACCCGCCCCTGGCACGAAAGGGGGCGCTCCTTCGGGATCGGCGCCTCCGCTTCCATCGTTCTCAAGGAGGACGGCGCCGCGATAGGTGCGCTGACCCTGTACTCGGCCGAGAAGGAGTTCTTCGACGACCAGCAGGTGGCCCTGCTTCGCCAGATGGGGACCGACATCTCCTTCGCCATGGAAAACCTCAAGCGCGAGCAGCGGCGGCGCGAGGCCGAGAAGGCGCTGCAGCAGGAAACGCTGGAGCGGCTTTGGACCATGGAAACCCTCAGGGAGAAGGAGCGGATGCTGATTCAGCAAAACCGCCAGGCCGCCCTTGGCGAGATGATCGGCAACATCGCGCACCAGTGGCGGCAGCCGCTCAACTCCATCGCCCTTTTGGTGCAGGAGCTCCCCATGACCTACGATGCGGGGAGTTTCTCGCGGGAGTACCTGGATAAGACCGTGGCGACCGTGATGTCGGTGATCCACCACATGTCGCACACGATCGACGACTTCCGGAATTTCTTCCGGCCGGACAAGGAGAAGGTGACCTTCCCGGTGCGCCAGGTGGTCGATAACGTCATCGGGATCGTCGATGCCAGCCTCCGGTCGCACGGGATCCGGCTCGAGGTGACCGGCCATGGCGATCCCCAGATCCTCGGCTATCCCAACGAATATTCCCAGGTGGTCATGAACGTGCTCCTCAACGCCCGCGACGTGCTCACCAACCGGGCCATCGAGGATCCCCAGATCCAAGTGGAGTTCGACTGCGAGGGGGAGCGCACCGTGGTCACCATCCGCGACAATGCGGGAGGGATCCCTCCGGAAATCGCCGACAAGATCTTCGACCCGTACTTCACGACCAAGGGCCCCGACCAGGGGACCGGCCTTGGGCTCTACATGTCGAAGGCGATCATCGAAAAGAGCATGAACGGCCGGATCACGGCCAGTAACGCAGGGGAGGGGGCCGAGTTCCGTATCGAGGTGTAGCTTATCGGACGTATCACAACCAGCCGGGAGGAGGAGCCTTATGGAACCCAAGACGGTCAGATTGAGCGCGAAAATCGCAGTGGTTGGCGTCATCTTTGGCACCGGATTCTTCTGCGGGTCGGTGACCCAGCGAAACGCAGATGCCCAGATGGAAGAGGTGGGACAGTCGCTTTTAAAAAGAGCGGCCGGAAGCGGCGGCCTGGTCGGGACCGTGGCCCAGCTGGGAACGACCATCGCCGACATGGAAAAACAGGTGAACGGCCTGCAGAAAAACCTCGATGTCTTGAAGAAGGTCAAAGGTTCCCTCTCGGGCGGATCGCAATAGCCTAATACACGCCGGAACCGGGCCGGCGGGCGGGGCGGGTTGCACAATGGTGGCTCCCGTGCTAATTCTAGGGGAGCCATTCCAATGAGAACGGAAGTACCAGCTTAGTGAACGAATCCAACAACCTCGCCCGCCGGCTCCTGCTGACCGCCTGCCTCATCAGCTTCTGCTGTTTCCTCGGCTCCTACATGCGGATCCCGATCGTGCCCCTGCTCGCCACCTCGCTCGGGGCCGACACTGCCCAGGTCGGGATGATCAACGGGGCCTTCATGCTGGTGGCCGGGGCGATGTCCATCCCTTCCGGGCTTCTCTCCGACCGCCTCGGGCGCCGCGTCCCGCTGCTCGGTGGGCTCACCCTGCTGGCCCTTTCCTCGCTGTTACTGTACTGGAGCCAAAGCCCGCTGCAGATGGGGCTCATCTACCTCTTCTTCGGGATGGGGCTTTCCGCCTTTTCTCCCACCCTCATGTCGTACGTCGCGGACGTCACCCCGCCGGAAACGATCGGCCAGGCTTACGGACTTTACACCATGGCGCTCTACGGCGGGATGACGCTCGGCCCGGCCGCCGGAGGTTTCGTCGGCACCGCGCTGGGGCTGCGGACCGTTTTCCTGGTCTCCGCCGGGATCATCTTCGCCATGCTGCTGGTGGCCGTCTTCTTCCTCCCGGTCCAGCCGCCGCACCGGCACCACGAACGCCCGGCCCTCCTCCCGCAGCTGCGGGAGCTCATGGCAAACCGCCGCCTTTTGGCCTGCCTGGCCGGCACGGGCGGCGGCTGCATCGGCTTCGGCATGTTCGTCACCTTCATGCCCCTGTACATCAGGAGCCGCGGGCTGGGGACCATGGAGGTCGGCGCCGTCTTCGCCACCCAGGCCCTCTCCAACGCGCTCTCCCGCGTCCCCTCCGGAAAACTCTACGACAAGGTGCAGGACAAGAGCCTTTTGGTCAGTGGCGGCCTGGCGATCTTTGCGGTAGCGCTGGGCTCGTTCCAGTTCTTCGGAAAAGTCCTCCCGCTGGTGGCCGTAGCGGCGGTCATGGGGGTCAGCATGGGGGTCGCCTTCACGGTGATCGGTGCCCTCATCGCCGATGTGGTCGCCCGTCCCTTGCGGGGGCTCGCCATGGGGTGCTATAACACGAGCGTCTACGCCGGGATGATGGTCAGCTCGGTCGGCGTCGGCCACGTCATCCGTGGCTACGGTTTCAACGCGGGGTTCTCCCTGAGCGCGGCCGCGGTCGCCGTCGTCATGCTTCTCTTCGGCTTTCTCTATCACCGGGCCGCCTAAAGCCCAGGATGTTCGCCATGTTTCCCGACCGCTCGACCTATCAAGCCATCTACGCCGTCGTTTCCCGCATCCCCGCCGGCACCGTCGCCACCTACGGCCAGGTCGCGGCCCTGGCTGGGCTTCCGCGCCGCGCGAGACTCGTCGGCTATGCCTTGAGCGCCCTGACCGATAAGAGCGTGCCGTGGCACCGGGTGGTCAACGCCAAGGGTGAGGTCAGCCACCGGAGTTCCGGGTCGGAAGGGGGAGAGATCCAGCGGCTGGCCCTCGAACGGGAAGGGGTGGTCTTCGACTCCCGCGGCAGGATCGATTTCGCCCGCTACCGCTGGCGCCCGGAACCGATATCACCTGATCATCAATGAAGAGTCCCGTCTCCTCATCGCCAATGAACCCCGCAAATCCGTCCACTCCCCGGTTCGATTTGCGGCTGGCCGCCTTGCTGATCGGCGTGGTCCTTTCCACCGTCGACTCGAGCGCCCTCAACCTCGCGCTTCCGTCGCTGGCTACCCACTTCGGGACCGATGCCGCTGCCGTGCAGGGGGCCGCCTCCCTCTACCTGATCGGCTCCGCGCTCGCCTTTCTTCCGCTCTCCGGCCTGGCCGGAAAGATCGGGACCGTCCGCGTCTACCGGTGGTCGCTCGCCGCCTTCGCCGTCATCTCCCAGTTGCTCGCCTTTTCTCCCAGCCTCCACGCGCTGCTCGCCCTCCGCTTCATCCAGGGAGTGGCCGGGGCCGGCATCGTCGGGCTCGTTCCCGGCATGGCCGCCGCGACCTTCAAGGAGCACCGGGGATGGGCGCTCGGGATGGTCTCCGGATCGGTCGCCGCCGGCACCCTGATGGGGCCGCCTTTGGGGGGATTCCTGGTCGAGTGGTTCGGGTGGCGCTCCATCTTCTACATCAACCTCCCCTTTGGCCTTTTGGCCCTCATCCTCTCGGGGCGGCTCACCGAGCTCGCCGGAGTGGGCCTTCGGGAGGGGCTCCGCCAGCTCATACGGCTCCCCCGTTTTCTGCTGGCGCTCCTCTCCACCGTCTGCTTCTTCATCCAGTCGTTCGGCACCAACCTGCTGTGGCCTTTCTACCTGGAGGCGGGAGGGATGACTCCCAGCCGGGTCGGCGTCCTTTTGCTGGTTCCCCCGCTTCTTTTGATGCTGCTCGGCCCGGTCTGCGGACGGCTCTCCGACCAGCGGGGATACGACCGGGTGAGTTGGCTGGGGGCCGCACTGCTGATGGCGGCTTCGCTGGTCCAGGGGGTGAGCGGATCGGTGCTGGCCGGCCTCGTCGGGATCGGGCTGGGGCGGGCTTTGTTCCAGGCCGCCAACAATGCGGCGGTCCTTTACCAGGCGCCCAAGGAGGCCGGGAGCGTTGCCTCGGGACTTCTCTCCATCGCGCGGGTGACCGGGCAGGCGCTGGGGAGCATCCTGGCCGGAACCCTCTGGGGGATGCTCGAGCACGGCGGCATCCGCCACGCCTTCATGGTCATCAACCTTGTGATGGCCGCCGTAGCCGCCTGCTCCGGCCTGTTGATCTTGGGGAGGGGAAGAATCGGGACCGGCGAGTGACGGTGGCGAAGCGCCCTGAATTGGTGGTGGCTTTGTCCTTCCCCGCTATGGTATTCATGCACATCCGCTGCTATGGGATGGAGGAGATAGACGCAGATGAACTTGGTATTGATTGGGTATCGGGGGACGGGGAAAAGCCGGGTGGGGCGGGTGCTGGCCCAGCGCCTTGGTATGAGCCGGGTGGCGATGGACGACGAGATAGAGCTAAAGGCCGGGAAGACGACGCCGGAAATCGTCGCCCAGTGGGGATGGCCGAAATTCCGCGACCTGGAGACCGAGGTGGCACGGGAGCTGGCCGGCCGGGACGGACTGGTCATCGACACCGGCGGCGGCGTGATCGAGCGCCCGGAGAACATGGAGGTTCTTTCCGCTAACGCCCTGGTGGTCTGGATGAGGGCTTCGGTGGAGACCATCGTCTCCCGGATCCAAGGGGGGACCAACCGGCCTGCTTTGGTGGACGGCAAGAGTTTTACCGAGGAGGTCTCGGAGGTGCTGGAGCGGAGAACGCCGCTGTACCAAAAGGCCGCCCATGTGGAAATCGATACGGACGGCCTGGCGCCGGACGAGATTGCCCGCCGGATCATGGTGGCATGGAGAGAGCGGGTAGGGAACTGAGGTGTTTAGGTAAGTACCTGCGTGTCTATTTACGGCTGAACCGGTAGCCGACGCCGCGGACGGTCTGGAAGAAGATGGGACGGGAGGGCTCCGGTTCGAAGTACTTCCGAAGCCTGACGATGAAGTTGTCGAGGGTGCGGGTCTCCGCTTCGGAGGAGTACCCCCAGACGATCTCCAGGATTACCGCACGGGGTACCGCCTCGCCTTCCCGCCGGAAAAACAGCGACAGCATCTTCACCTCGAGATCGGTGAGATCGATCTCCCCCTGCCGGGTGCGCGCACGGTAGGAGAGGAGGAACACCTCGTTGTCGCCGAAACGGTACCCTTCCTCCACCGGCTCCGGGCGGTACCAGGCCGAACGCCTGAGCATCCCGGAAACCCGCAGCAGAAACTCCTTCAGGTTGAACGGCTTGATGAGATAGTCGTCGGCCCCCTCCGCCAGCCCCTCCACGCGGTCGCGCTCCTCCGAGCGCGCAGTCAGCATCAGCACCGGCACCCGGGTATCCAGTTTCCTGATCTTGCGGCAGACCTCGAAGCCGTTGATCCCCGGGAGCATCACGTCGAGGATGATGAGGTCGAATTTTTCCACCTGCACCTTGTCCAGCGCTTCCTCGCCGCTTTCCACGTGGCTGATCAGGTACCCTTCCTGTTCCAGGTTGAAGCTGATGCCGCGGGCGAGATGGATCTCGTCCTCGACCAGAAGAATGTGCGGTTTCTGTTCCGACATCCGGTTATCCTTTTTGCTGGCTGCCGGTCAGCGGCAGCACGATCCTGAAGGTACACCCCTTGCCGATCCCTTCGCTTTCCACCGTGATCTTGCCGTTGTGGGCGTTCACCACCGACTTCACGATGTACAGGCCGAGACCGGTCCCCCTGATGTTCTCGCCAGGGGTGCGTACCCGGTAGAAAATGTCGAAAATCCTGTCGAGCTCGTTCTTGCGGAGCCCCTTGCCGTTGTCCTGGACTTCCAGGACGCAGTGCTTCCCCTGGCGGCGCAGCGACACCTTGATCTCCGGGGCGGCCGGGGAATAGAGGAGGGCGTTCTCGATGAGATTCCTGATCGCCATCTCCATCGCCTCGGCGTCGATGACCGCACCGATGCCGCTCTCGACCTCGGCCGTCAGGCGTCCCCCCTCGGGGAGATCGGCCCGCTTCTGTTCCAGATACTCGGCGAGGAACTTCGAGAAATCGATCCGCTTGGCCTTCTCCCCCAGCTGCCGGAACTCGATCCTGGTCGCCATCAGAAGGTTACTGATGAGGACGTTGAGCCGGTCGGTGTCCGCGAGCATGGTGTCGATGAACCCCTCGAGCTTATCCTT
Source organism: Geomonas sp. Red32 (assembly GCF_023652955.1). Taxonomy (GTDB): domain Bacteria; phylum Desulfobacterota; class Desulfuromonadia; order Geobacterales; family Geobacteraceae; genus Geomonas. The sequence goes on from NZ_JAKLOY010000006.1 coordinate 331,996, forward strand.
CGGGAGATCCCTGAGCTTCACGGTCTCCAGGTGGAGCTGGATGGAGGCGAGCGGGGACTTCAGTTCGTGGGTGAGCTGGGAGATGTAGCTTCGCTGCTGGAGGTAGAGCTTGGCCTGGCGCCGCCAGTAGACGAAGATCACGTAGACCCCCACCAGGATGGCCAAGAGCATCAGGAGCCCTTCCACCAGCACCACCCACTCGAGCCCCCGGGAAACCAGTTCCGGCTTGTAGCGAAGGGCGAGGTCGCGGAACTGCTTGTTGCGGCCGATGAACCAGTAAATCCAGCAGACCACCACCACGACCCACATGGCTTGGATGCCGATCAGGACTATCAGCGGCTTTGACATGACCCGGTGAAGTTTCATGAGCACTTCTCTAGCATCGGCCAGCACTTTTTGCAAGGGCGTAGTGGCGGGGGAGGGGACAAGGTGCTTTTACATTTCTATTACAAACGTAGAAACCGACTTCTGTTATGGTCTATTAGCCGTTGTCCCCGCACTCTAGGAGGTGTACATGTTTGGACCGTTACGAATCGGGAAGTATGAGGCGCGTTATCCGTTGATCCAGGGTGGTATGGGGGTCAGGATCTCGGCCGGGTCGCTGGCTGGACACGTCGCCAAGTGCGGCGGGATCGGCTTGGTCGCTTCTCCCGGTATCACTCTCAACAGTGGCCTCTTCGACGGAACCAACTATTTCCAGTCCAACCCGCTGGCACTCAAGGAAGAGATCCGCAAGGCCTACGAGATCGCCCCCGACGGCATCATCGGGGTCAACGTGATGGTCGCTCTCTCCGATTTCGAGGAGCTGGTGGTCGCCTCCGTGGAAGCCGGGGCCAAGGTCCTCGTCTGCGGAGCCGGACTCCCCATGACCCTCCCCGGGCTGACCGCCCACGCCCCCGACGTCGCCCTGGTCCCCATCGTCTCCTCGGTGCGGGCAGCACAGCTGATCGCCAAGAAGTGGGACAAGGCCTATAACCGCCTCCCCGACGCGGTCGTCGTCGAGGACCCGGAAACCGCCGGTGGCCACCTCGGCGAGAAGATGGAGAACATCGGCAAAGGCGAGTACGACCAGTACGAGACGGTCCGCGGGGTCAAAGAGTTCTTCCGCTCCGAGTACGGCCTCGACATGCCGGTTATCGCCGCCGGCGGCATCTGGGACCGCGCCGACGTCATGCACGCTCTCGCCGAGGGCGCCGACGGGGTGCAGATGGCCAGCCGCTTCGTCACCACCGTCGAGTGCGACGCCGATCCCGCCTTCAAGCAAGCCTACCTGGACTGCAAGAAGGAGGACATCGGTCTCATCATGAGCCCGGCCGGTCTCCCGGGACGCGCCATCCTCTCCAACCAGGAGTCGATCGCCAGCTACGACCACGACAACGCCACCTTCTGCGCCCACGGCTGCCTCAAGAAGTGCTCCTACAAAGAAAGCGGCGAGCGTTTCTGCATCGTGAGCGCTCTGGACCGCGCCCAGAAAGGGGAAGTCGAGACCGGCCTCATCTTCTGCGGCACCAACGCCTGGAAGGCGAACCGGATCGAGACCGTCCAGGAGATCTTCGACGAGCTCTTTGCCGAAGAAGAGGCCAAAGTGATAGATCAGGCCGCCTGACCGCCGCTCCCCATTAATGACCGAACCGAATCCCCCTGGCGCTACCGGTGCCAGGGGGATTTTTTTTCGAAATGGAGTTGCGGACCGCCGGGCAGTATGCTATATCAAGAAAACCTGATTTAATAAAACCCCCAAGGTTGATGCGATGCTCGAAGTACTCAAAGCCCTGGCTGATCCCTGCCGACTGCGGCTGGTAGCGGTGTTGTTGCGCGGCGAATTTACCGTGCAGGAGCTTCAGCGCATCTTCAACATGGGGCAGTCCCGCATCTCCCGCCATCTCAAGATCCTCACCGACGTAGGGATCCTTTCCGTCAAGCGGCAGGGAACCTGGAGCTACTACCGGGCAGGCGACGACAACCCGTTTTTCCGGGGAATCCGTCCGGCCTTCGATGCCGGGCTGGAAAAGCTTCCCGATCACCACGACGACCTGGCGGCGCTGGCGCTGGCCCTGGAAGCGCGCCGCAAAAGGAGCCAGGAGTTTTTCGACAGCCACGCCCGCCAATGGGACAGGCTCTCGCGGACGCTTTTGCCGGTACCCGACTACCTGCCGGCCCTGCTTTCCCTCACCCCGGAAGTGGATACCCTGCTGGAGATCGGGGTCGGGACGGGATCGCTCCTTCCCGATCTGGCAGCCAAGGCCCGGACGCTGATCGGTGTCGACCATTCCCCCGCCATGTTGGACGAGGCGAGAAGGAGAATGGGAGAGCTCGGTCTGAACGGGATCGAGCTTAGGCTCGGGGAGATGACGCACCTTCCGGTAGCCGACGGAGGTACCGGTTGCGTGGTCACCAACATGGTGCTCCATCATGCCGCCCATCCCCAGGAGGTGCTGAAGGAGATCGCGCGGGTGCTCCGTCCGGAAGGGGTGCTGGTGCTGGCCGACCTGTCGCGGCACGACCGCGAGTGGGCACGGGAGCAACTGGCCGACCAGTGGCTGGGGTTCGAGGAAGAGGAACTAAGCGAATGGCTTCAGGGGGCCGGCATGGCGACCCTGGAATTACAGAGGATATCCGGTTCTCAAGGACAGGAAGAGGTAGTACTGATCAAGGCCGTCCGTTCGGCCTAGAGTTACCAGCAAGAAAAGAGAAAAGGAGAAAACGACTATGGCAGGAAAAGACTACATCGTTAAGGACATGTCGCTGGCCGATTGGGGCCGCAAAGAGATGGTAATTGCCGAGACCGAGATGCCGGGCCTCATGGCGATCCGCGAGGAGTACGCCAAGTCCCAGCCGCTCAAGGGCGCCCGCATCGCCGGTTCGCTCCACATGACCATCCAGACCGCCATGCTGATCGAGACCCTGACCGCGCTCGGCGCCGAGGTCCGCTGGGCTTCCTGCAACATCTTCTCGACCCAGGACCACGCCGCCGCAGCCATCGCGGCCGCCGGCATCCCGGTCTTCGCCCACAAAGGCGAGAGCCTGGCCGAGTACTGGGATTACACCCACAAGATCTTCGAGTGGCACGACGGCGGGGCCCCCAACATGATCCTCGACGACGGCGGCGACGCTACCCTGCTGCTGCACCTGGGTTCCGACGCCGAGAAGGATCCCTCCGTGGTGGAGAACGCGACCTGCGAGGAGGAGCAGTACCTTTTCGCCGCCATCCGTAAGCGGCTGGCCGAGCAGCCGGGCTGGTACTCCAAGACTGCCGCCTGCATCAAGGGTGTCACCGAGGAAACCACCACCGGCGTGCATCGCCTCTACCAGATGCACGAGAAAGGGAAGCTCAAGTTCCCGGCCATCAACGTCAACGACTCGGTCACCAAGTCCAAGTTCGACAACATCTACGGCTGCCGCGAGTCCCTCATGGACGGCATCAAGCGCGCCACCGACGTGATGGTGGCCGGCAAGGTCACGGTCATCTGCGGCTACGGCGACGTCGGCAAAGGGTGCGCCCAGGCGATGCGCGGCCTCCAGGCCCAGGTCTGGGTGACCGAGGTCGACCCGATCTGCGCGCTGCAGGCGGCCATGGAAGGGTACAAAGTGGTCACCATGGATTGGGCCGCCGACAAGGCCGACATCTTCGTCACCACCACCGGCAACATCGACGTCATCACCCACGACCACATGAAGGCGATGAAGCACAACTCCATCGTCTGCAACATCGGCCACTTCGACAACGAGATCGAGGTTGCCAAGCTGCGCCAGTACAAGTGGGAGAACATCAAGCCGCAGGTCGATCACATCATCTTCCCGGACGGGAAAAGGATCATCCTGCTGGCCGAAGGGCGCCTCGTCAACCTCGGCTGCGCCACCGGCCATCCGTCCTTCGTGATGTCCTCCTCCTTCGCCAACCAGACCCTGGCGCAGATGGAGATCTTCTGCAACCCGGAGAAGTACCCGGTCGGCGTCTACACCCTGCCGAAAGAGCTCGACGAGAAGGTCGCCCGTCTCCAGCTCAAAAACCTCGGCGCCATGCTGACCGAGCTGTCCGACGCCCAGGCCGCCTACATCGGCGTGCCGAAGCAGGGCCCGTACAAGTCCGCTCACTACCGCTACTAATACCCGCCAATCTTCACCCTCTCCCTCCCCTTCAACGGGGGGGGAGAGGCTGGATTTTTTATCCCGCCAATCATCTCCTTTGACAACGCCCCCACTAGTCTATATATTTCCCCTAATTTAAGCCGGCCGCCCCGTTTCTTCATGAGCTTCTGTCCGCTACATAGTTGGCGAGAAGAAAGGGAACTTCAATGACACCAATAAATCTTCGTAGGTCTTTGGATAGCTACGTCCCGAATCCCTAAAAACAGACGCGGCGGATGAGCGGACCCGGTCAATAACTTGTTGGATGGGAAAATGAAAAGTCGGGGGATTGATCAATGTTTAAAGTAGCCGTATGTATTCTTTTGCTACTAGCGTTCATTACAAACGTACAAGCTGAAATTTTCCGGTGCGAAGACAGGGAGGGCAAGCTTCACTTCACCGATATTTTGCCATTTTCTAATCAGTCATCATGCACCTACAATGAAAAGGATCAGGCCAAAATTGATAAGATATTAAAAAAACAAGAAGAGAAAGAAAAAAAACTGGAAATGATGCGGATGAAAAAATACTGTAAAGACTATTGCTCGTCCTTAGAGGCTCAAGGAATTGTCATAAACCAGAAGAAATGTTTCAGTAATTGTCTAAAAATTAAGAAATGAATAATGTACCCGGAGCGAGGTGTCAGGCACCATTTAATGTATCCAGAATTTGAAGGACGGATTCCAACAAAGCAGGTGGACCGGACTCGGAGTGGTGGAGAGCGGAAGCGAGTTGATAAAAGTCGTGTGCTCGCCGGTCACCTCGGTGTTGTCCAAAGGATGAAATGGAATTACTTCACAATATAATTCAAAACCCTTTGCTCCGACAGATCCATGACCGTAGACGCTCGGAACTCAAAAAGATCTTTTCGGACCTGGAAGATTGCCCTCACAAGCATTTTCTTTCCCTCCACAAATACTTGAAGGGGACACCTCAACGATTTTATTGCAAATCCAGTTACTCGAAATACCTTAAATGGCTGGAAAATGTCGATCTTAGTCAAAGGAACTTACTTCAAGAGTATTGCCGAAATTCAATGGTTGAAATAAATCAAGCTTTTCTTCATATAACCGAGATTAATCAATTCGATTGGCACGATCAGCTTGATACGAGTGACAACTATGAATTAATCCGATTTATTGATCAAAACATACATCCAACATATCTGAGGTTGGTAGAAGCCGTATTCAGTCCGATGCTTCGCATACCGGCATACTTTTCACGTTTAAACCGCGGAAAAGGAACGGAAAAGCTGGATGTATTTAACATAGTTGATGAAATTAAGGCTTCTTTTTTAGATGAATTAACAATAGCCTATCGCCATGTGGTCAGAAATGGCATAGCTCATGGAGGTATCAGGTTTTTAGATAATTCAATATTATACAAAGATAAGCAAGGTAACGAAGAAGTGTTATCTGACAGAGCAATGGTGGGTGCCTGTGATAACTTGATTGATATCTGCAATGCTGTTGTATTGGCATTCTCAGTGTTTGTTATAGCTAACCAGCATCTCGGGTATGAAATTCCGAATCAGCTTCTCATTGACGAACTTAAAGAAGAAACGAAAACGCCGTGGTGGGAGATCATCGGCTGCACACCCTCCGAGTATACAGCCCTAAACCAGCTAATTGTTCATGTCCGGGCGAGAACATACGACTTTTTTAAGGTACAGGTATCGGTGTTCCAGTCCGGATACCTCGCTGAATTTTTTGCACCCGGATACAGCCGATATTTTTTCTCAATTCGTTCTAAGGAATCATGGCCCGGCTTTACGGCCTTTGACGGTGAAAAGCTAAGACAATTGAGGCAATCAGGGTCTACTCGCCTTGAAGATTACCAAGGTGTTGTAATGGAAAATTTAATATTTTATGTACCTCGCCTAAAACTACCGAGATTCATACATCGAATTGGAACAATGTATTCTTTCTTCCGGGTTCATATGCCTTTAATTACAGCTGATTTCAGAAAAAGTTTGCACCTACCGACGCTCGAAGTCCGAGAGGCTAAGATTCACCGAAACGCATGGGGGGTGGTTCTGGCTGGAACTGTCCTTATTCAGGACCAATCAGAGGACTTAAGCAGCGACATAAGAAGGGTCTTACGTAGCATTATTAGCAAATCTCTGTCACATGCACGGGAACAGACATCTCGTCTGGACGTTGTACGTTATTTGCCATTGGGCTTTGCACGTATTTCTGTATATTGTGCTGACCATCGACGGCGACAATTCAGTGGGCTCGGAAAGGATCTGGTGTGTACAGTGCAAGTACAGCGAATCAGACGTATTCAAGCACCAGATATACTCGGATCGACAATCGAAAAGCGAGGACGCTACCGAATTGCATGGAACCGCGAGTGGTTAGAGGACATAGACGGCCAACCAACGGGTTGAGCTGTCTTCGCAGCTCCCCCCAACCCCGTTGGAAGAAATCGAAAATACAAACTAACTTAAGCAACTCGGCCGTCAGGAGACTCCGATAGGGGGGCCGTGGGGGACGCCTATGCTATTCATGCGTTTCCCGGATGAATGGATCGCATGAGGAGAACGAGGACCGCGCGCGGCGAGAAACGCATGGGACGCATAGGCGTCCCCCTTGTTTTCCCCGCAGGAATCGTAAAGGAACATTCTTGCCCACCATTTGGGCAGATGACCGGACCCGGTCAATAACTTGTTGGCAAGGATAATTCGTGAGCACAAAAAACCACTCAACCAAAAAGGAAACAGCAATCATGCGACCGTATTGGAAGGTGGTGGCCGCATTCATGTTCATGTCCTTTTTGTTGAACTGCTTGTTTTTGTGCACCGTTTTAACTCACTTCAATACATTTAATGGCGCGCCATTAGCTGA
>NZ_JAKLOY010000007.1 GCF_023652955.1 Geomonas sp. Red32
TTTTGAATACATCGAGGTTGACTACAACCGTAACCGCCGTCATAGCGCCAATGGCAACATCAGCCCGGCAGCGTTTGAGGCCAGACAAGCCGCTTAATTTCGTGTCCGTTATTGCTGGGCAAGATCACTTAACCTACTAGAATCCGTCTTCATAAAAAAAGCCGGTAGTCACAGTCCAAAGCTGTTGCCAGCTTCTTCGCCGTTTCCTTTCCGATGGAACGCTTGCCGTTTTCCATCTCGCTCAGGTGCCTTCGCGGAATCCCTGTCTTCTCTGCGAGCTGGACCTGGGTCAATTCTTCCTTCAAGCGTGACCCGCGCAAAATCATGGAGGGAAGGCCCTGGTCCGGCCGCACGTCGCCCAGCACTTCCCGCCAAGGGCGACTTTCGTACTCCTCAATGCCTTCAAGCTTCTGCGCGTATTTCATGATCAGCTCCGCGTTAGACCGATGTACCTGAAAGGTAACGGTTACCATGTCCTCAATAGGGTGCTTTTTCATGCGTTCCAACATAAATAACCTCCACCGTTACCGCCCCCTTGTTCTCGACCCAAACTGCCACATAGGTTGGTTTCCCCTTCTTCAAGTGGCAATGATGACGGTCACCGGCCAGCTTTGAATAATTGGGCCAATTACCTCGAACCGGGCCAAGCAACTCTATCTCCATAAGAAGCCGTGCCAAGATGTCTACCACCCTGTTCGGCAATTTTAGAAGCTGCTTTTGGGCCCGTTTATCAATGGCTACTTTCCAGACCATAATGTACCTATTTTTAGTACACAGTCAAGAGGCGGAAGCACCAATGAGGAATTTTAAGGGTTCGAACTGATGTAGCACGATGGTGGAGCTTGGAAAGCCTGGCAGAGGTAGTCAGATTCCTGTCGCCAAAATTGCCTGCGTCTGCCTCCTCCTTGCCTGGAGATGGTATAAAAAGGAGTGATACAGATGATGGGATCGTCAGTTGAGGTTGATTCTAACGCTGGTGAGCCCGATGAGGTCTGATCCGGTGATATTGATGCTCGTCCCTTTGATGGTAACGAAACCTGAGCTATCCATGGTGATCGAGGACGCTCCACAAACAATCTCGACGCTGGCTCCAGCCTCAATCTTCAGGCTTTTGCCGACCACCACCGACGTGTCGTTGCCTATCGTCTCCACCTTGTCGTTTTTTACCAATATATTCCAGTCCCTTTCACTCCGCAGATAGAGCTCCTCACTCCCCTTCCTGTCATCAAAGCGTAGCTCATGGAAGTTGTCCTGGTCACCTTTGGGGTAGCTGCGTGTTTTGATGGTGCTGACAGAGTACTTGTTCTGCGGGTCGTAGAGAGGCAAGTTCTCGGCATTGTACAGGCTGCCGACGATGATCGGCCTGTCCGGATCGCCGTCGATGAAGGCCACCAGCACTTCGTCTCCCACCCTCGGAATGAACTGCATTCCCCATCCCGCGCCGCCCCACCCCTGCGCGTAGCGAAGCCAGCAGGAACTCCTCTCGTTCATTTCCCCCTGTCGGTCCCAGTGAAACTGCACCTTCACTCTGCCGAGGTCGTCGTGATAGATCTCCTCACCGGCAGGACCGGTTACCATCGCCGTCTGCATCCCCGCGATGACCGGCTTCGGAGTGATCCGTGACGGCTTGAAATGGGCATCCTCAGGTATGGCAATGAAGCCGTTCCAGTATTGCGCACAGCCTCCGACCGAGCCCTTCAGCGCTTGAGGCTGATCTCCGACGTGCTCCATGGCCGCGACTACGTATTTTCCGACGAGCTCTCCGGAAAATGATTCGAGGTCGAATCGGTGCCCGGCGGAGAGACGGGGGCAGTTGCTCTCGCCCTTTGCTCGTTTCTCTAGCGCGGCATGTTCTCCCAGGCGTGCCTTAGCCAACCTTTCCTCGCGCTTGTCGCTGACAAAGGCACCGATGTACTCGTACATTTCTGCTCTCGTTTCCCGGCGTGAGCATTTTACCGCCCCCGGACGATAGCTCGGATGCTCATAGCTGAAACTGCGCGTCGTTACGCAATCGGTCGCCAGCCGACAAGAGAGGTTGAACGCCGATACCGTCTCGGCGTCTTGCGCCATGCCATGTGAGCTCTTGATTTGAAGGACGGGTTCGCCGTGGATGTCGGGGCAAAAGAAACTGTCGTCGCAAATGGTCAGGACGTGTTTGTCCTCGTGGTGCTCGAAGAAATAGAGCAGTCCTTCCTCCTCCATCAGGCGCGAGATGAAATTCAGGTCGGTTTCGTTGTACTGCACGCAGTAGCTGCAATTCAGTTCACTGTCTACCAGGGCGAAACTGAACATGTCTGACGTGATGCAGCTTTCCTCAAGTATTGTCTTGATTATCGACTGCACGGTGGTGTTCTGGAAGATGCGGCAATCCTGCTCCAGCGACAGTCGCCAGATAGCCGGTAGCAACCGAATCCGATAAACGCAGCCATCGGGTGCCTGCTCCACCAATTTCAACTTCGAGACCATTCCGTGGAAATATCGATTGCCGCCATCGGCAGTGAGGTCTTTAGTGCGCACGGTCAGGACCGCCCCCATACCGGCGACTTTCTCGAAAGGGATGGCAGTCTCGCAAACGACCGTTACGTTGATCTGAAAAGGGGAGGAAATAGCTTCGATGGCCTCAAAGCTTGTCACGCGGAAGTCGAAGGGGGTGCCGTGGATTTTAAAGAAAAACACCGGCTTGTCAGCCGCGTCTGCAAACTCCATAAAGCCTCCTGTCGGTTCTGACAACTATGACCAGCGTTTGTGGTAGTGATACAGCCCTAGGCCGGCGGGCTCCTCCTTCCAGGTGCGGTGGGTGACCCGGTCGTCCCCCTGGAAGAAATCCTTGACGCGCTGAAGGATGCCGTGGCCCTGGCTTTGCGGGCGCGCTTTGCTTTGCGAAACACGGTGGGAGACCGCGTGCTGGCTTGGAGAGTTTCCGGGCTTGTGCGGTTTGCGGCCCGCATTCAGGGCGGTCTTCGTCCCTTTTGCCCTTTTTGCCGACAGGGATTTTCTCCTCGCGTCCATTTCGCCTTGGTAGGCGGCAATCTGCTTGGCGTGAATGCTGCGGGCCTCAGCCTCGGCCTTCAGCTCCTCCGCGGTTGGCGTCTCGTTGTCATAACGACCGAATTCCGCAGCTTCATGTTTGCGGCGGTTGTCGAGGCCGATGTCTCTTTTTGCATTCGAGCCGTACAGGATTTGATACTGGACTTCGGCTCGGTTTCCTACCCTTACGGCATTGACGAGGCCCGGGCCGATTAGACCGGGCGCGTTGAAATCAAGGGACAGGAGGGCAACCATCTCTTTGGTATTTTGTAGATCTCTGTATAGCTTAACTCCCAGCTTCGTTCGTAGGTCCGCGTCGTACTGGGGTAACACTTTCCAGAAAAGTTGTTTTGCCTGCTCTTTATCTATTGTTAAATCAAAGGGATCTTTTAGGCTGCTGCCGTTTAAGGCGTTTTTTATGGTGCCGTCATTTAGCATTTTGCAGAGGTTAGATAGCCTTTCTTTATCCTTTGTGGACAGAGTCGCCACAACCTCAGTCAAATCGGCTTCCAGACCCGAACGAATCCTATAGCTTTTGCCAACTCTTTCAAGCAGGGCGTACCCGACACCAATGGTCGGAACATTTTGGCTACAAACGTACACTCTATACCTTATATCCTCTCGGACTTTAATAAATTGAAAAAGTTCTTCCCTGAAAAGTGCCCTTTTTCTTGGATTCATTTTGCACCTACTCTACTTTAAAAAAATTTGTTGAAAGTATTAAATCCTTTTCGGTTGTTCCATTATAATAGCTGGCATGTAGTGATTCCTTGTCAGACAACTCCAACTTTATCATAACCAAGTCATAACCACCTGAGTATACAGAACATTTTTTATTACTTGCAGAAGTAAATACGTATTGGCCATCTTTGGCAGATGTCAATATAAACCTTGGCTTACAGGTTCCTACCAATAAAAAATTTGACATTACTGTCAAACTATACCTTCCACCTACATCTGGACTTAAGTTCTCCCAGATCCCTTTAATCTCGGCAAGACTAGTAGCGGGATGAGGTTTTGATAAAGCACCGATACGTTCCTGATAAGTGGATGCCATACACCTCACGTCACTGCAGGCGTTTCTCTTTCCTCTCACCCATGCTCTCTGCTCTTTTTTCAGGGCCTCCCGGTCAGGTGCGGCAATGAGGGCCTGGGCGTAGGCTAAGGCCAGGTCGTCGTCGAGCTTGGAAAGGGTGGCATTTGAGCAGATCATCTTCTCGGCCTTGCTTTTCGCGGATTTGCAATCAAAACTTGCTGCGAGCGCTGGACAGGAAAAAATCTCCGTTACCATGATGAGAACGAGAAGACGGGCCATGCCGATAGCCGTTACCTCGATGGTTCGGCGTGCGTGTTTTTCATGCATGTTGCCACTCCTCCTGTCTCTTGGCCGTTTGCCGTTTGCAACGGATACCGGGCCGCTGTCACTTCACTTGCGTTCTTACAACAAAATTAATAGCTACCAATACTACTGCCTGCAAAGGTGAAGTCAACAAGGGCATTCCACCTTGAGTGACAGAGAAACAGCGGGCAGGCCTGCCCCACTAGATGGGGGTTATTGGAGGGGTCAGAAAGGGCTTGAAAGGGATCGCTGCGTGAAGGGGGATGGAGACGGGCAAAAAAAAGGGGGGGATCGAAATCCCCCCCGAGGGTGACCTTCTGTATGAAGGGCTGTTAGTTGTACGCGCTCTCGGAGTGCTGGGGCGGTGAGGGGGACGTTGGTTAGTTGGTTGAGTTTCTAATGCGTACGCAGAGTAACTCAACGAAGTAACCAGCGTCCCCCTCTTCCCCTTGCAATACCAAGTCCCGAACACTTCCCTCTTTACGATTAGTTCAATTGCGTTTTAGGCTACCATTTCTTTTTTTGGTGAGCCAATACCATCCAAATAAAAAAAATGTCGTTACCACCAAGTTTCCGTATGAATAGAGCAAGCATCGTGTAAAAATTGCCACTGACCTCGAAGGTAAATCCTGTCTAAAGTTGATAATCCTGGTAGAACTGTCGTAATCAAGTGAATACCTTATTAGGACATCAATCGACTGTCCCTCCTTGAAAAGGGCATGAAGATCATCCTCATTTAACACCGTGTGGGGTGGATAATAGAGGCCACACTTGACGATTCGAGCAGGTTGGTTGTTCCGAACCTTACCAACCACTTCCCACATATCTGATTGTTTTGGTGCATTGTTCTTATGGTAATACATTCTTTCAACACGAAATTTGTCAGGGGCATACTCACTTGCATGTGACAATACCCTTAACCATGGAACAACCTGATTCATAGTCATTACAAAGGAATAAACAAATTGCATCCCAATGAGCATGAACATTATAGCTGCAACGATACCTTTGGTTTTACGGTTCATGATGACTACCTTTGATTCCTCGCCAACGACTGTGTGTGAGCGGTGGAGCGGCAGAGCTTACTCAAACTCCACCCACTTTGTACCGACCCGCGAAGACCGTCTCCACCCGGCCTGGTTGGCATCATTTCATTCAAATTCGGCGTCGGATTCACCAATGGAATCTCAGCCCAAACATCTTATCAATGATTAAGATTGTTCCCATAATCCAGGTAAACAGGGCAACCGTGATAGCAAAGTAATCTATTGGGTAAAAGACCTTGCTCTTGCTTTTACTGCTTAGGAATGATGCAAGTAACAATATGGTTGGTATAAAACACGTTAAAACTTTGTCCAATACATGGACTGGTAGCCCAAATATTTGACATTTGATAAACTCATAACCAAAAGCAATAACAATAACTACACTTACAATTCTTTTATATTTAAGGTTGTGTGTGTTCATGCGATTTAATGCCAAACTAGACCTTTTAAAGACATGCTCAGAATCAAGAAAAAGACATTGGGGCCAGCCATTGATATATTGACATCTCGGCGCGTGGCGAGAAAAGTTATCCTATTATCAATGCCTGGCCCTACTGATCTTGTGGCCCTACTGATCTTGCCCATTTCTGGTCCTTGGTAATCCTCGACAACGGCGCGGCGTGGGCGGAGCGCTTCGCTCCTTCTAACATTTGTTAACTCTTTCCGATCACGGAGACTTGGACCACGCGTGGACTTGGTCTTCGAATGTACGAGGTGTCAATACTGAAACCTCTGTTTCTCAAGTGATGCCCTGTTAGGTGGAAAGGACTATATAGGAAATTCATTATTGATGTCAAAGTTAAAGTTAATGAAGTCTATATGCGGGGAGGGAAAAAGGGACAGAGGGGAGGGCGGGGCAAACGCCCCATAATTAATACGGATGGGACGTCTAAACTGGTTGGAATTCAGGTGATGCGGTTACTCGACGTCGACGTTGCGGAGGCCTTCGGGGCGCCAGGCGGGGGAGATGATCTTGGCGGTGTTGCGCTGGCCTAAGAGGGTGCCGAAGGTGACGGAGCTTTCGCCGAAGCGGTCGTTGACGGCGTCCATGGCGCCTGCCAGGAGAGCCTTTCTGCGGTCTTCCCCGAAGAGGGGCAACTGCTCGGCCTGCTGGTCGAGATTGCTGATCCTCACGCCCAGAAGGCGGACCGGCTGGGTGAGTTCGAGGGTATCCAGCAGGGTTACGGCACCCCGGTAGATCTCTTCGGAGTTGTTGGTGTGGCTGGAGCGGCTGGCCTGGCGGGAGAAGGTGGTGAAGTCGGCGTAGCGGATGGTGAGGGTGATGGTCTTGCCGGCGACCTGGTAACGCCGGGCCCGCCGCCCAACCATCTCGGAGAGCTGCAGAAGGTACCGCAAAATTTCGTCGCGGTCGGTGATGTCCCGGTCGAGGGTGGTGCTGTGGCCGACGGTCTTCACCTCTTCGGCTTCTTCTTCGGGTACCACCGGGGAATGGTCGATCCCCAGCCCCATCTGGTGGAGCTTCTCTCCCACGACTCCGAACTTCCTCTTCAGGATCTCAACCGGAAATCTCCCGAGCTCGCCGCAGGTGCGGACGCCGAGCTTGGTGAGCTGCTGCTGGAGTTTCGGCCCGATGCCGCAGATGTCTTTCACCGGGACCCGCTCGAGGATACGGGATATTTCATTGGGGGGGATGACGGTGAGGCCGTCGGGCTTCTGCATGTCGGAGGCGAGCTTGGCCAGGAGCTTGTTGGGGGCGATGCCGACGGAGCAGGTGAGGCCGAATCCCTCCCTGATCTGCTCCTTGATGAGGTGGGCGATGCGCTCGGGGGAACCGAAGAGGGACAGGGAGCCGGTGACGTCGAGGAAGGCTTCGTCAATGGAGAAAACCTCGACCATCGGGGTGTACTCCCGCATGATCTTGATGATCTCGGTGGAGGTGTAGGTGTACTTCCGGTTGTTGCCGACTACGAAGATCAGCTCCGGGCACTTCTGGCGCGCTTCCCACGCGTTCATCCCGGTCTTCACGCCGAAAGCGCGGGCCTCGTAGGAGCAGGTGGTGATGACGGTGCGCTTGGCGGCCCCGGTCACGGCGATCGGCTTTCCTCTCAGCTCCGGGTTCGATTGCTGCTCCACGGAGGCGAAGAAGGCGTTCATGTCGATGTGGAGTATGATGCGCTGGGAGTCCACGCTCCGCTCCTTGGACGATGAAAATTGGCCGGCGGGGGAACCGCCCTAGATTCAAATCCCCCCTGTCCCCCCTTTGACAAGGGGGGGACCTTGGTGGGGGTGCTTCGCTGAACCTTGCGTCAGGGGAGGTTGGCCGACGTAGGCTGAAATCCCCCCTGTCTCCCCTTTGACAAGGGGGGGACCTTGGTGGGGCGGCTTCCTGAACCTTTGCGTCAGCCTGGGCCTGTGCTAGCCGGCGGCGACGCACTCCAGGGTCCAGTTCTGGTCGTGGGGGTCGTACATCAGCTCGAAGAGGTTCGCACCGTCGCTCACCGCGAAGTGGAGCCTCACGCCGGATCCGTCGGTGCTCCTCCAGACGTAGGAGAGCTCGGTCACCGCGTGCTTGTTACGGCGCCACTCGAACCAGACCGGCTTGACCCCGGCTCCCGGCGCGAAAATGGCCGCCACTCGCACCCTTTCGGCGATGCGCTGCATAAGCTACTCCATCTGCCGGTAGATGCCAACTACTTTCCCGACGATGGAGACCTCCCCCTCTCCCTCGTTGATGATGATCGGGTCGTAGTTGGGGTTCTCAGGCTGCAGCCTGATCCGGTGCGGTTCGCGGTAGAAACGCTTGAGGGTCGCTTCCCCGGCCACCATGGCCACCACGATGTCGCGGTTGCCGGCGGTCGGCTGGGGGCGCACCAGGGCCAGGTCCCCTTCCTGAATGCAGGCGTTGATCATCGAGTCCCCCTTTACCCTCAGGAAGAAGGTCCCCCCGGTCTGCATCTGGGAACGGTCGATGGCGAAGTGCCCCTCGATCTCCTCGATGGCGGGATGGAGCGCCCCCGCCCGCACCACCCCGACGATCGGGAGGCTCACCGCCTGGGCCTGGTTGGCCAGGGTGATCCCCCGCGTGCTCCCTTCCTGCCTGCGCAGGTACCCCTTCTTCTCCAGGGCCTCCAGGTGCTTCATCACCCCCAGGGTGCCGCTTACCCCCAGTTCCTTCCCGATCTCCCTCAGGCTCGGCGGATAGCCGTATTGGTTGATGTGGCCGGTGACGATGTCCAGTACCTGCTGTTGCCGTGCCGTAAGCTCTTCCATACCCCCTCCTGGTTATCTTATGACAACCATATCAGATGGTAACCAAAGGTTGTCAAGGGGGAATCTGCGCCGGAAGAGGGCACGGAAAGGTTATAGCCGGCGAAGTTGAGGATTCATTGTCATGTATTATATTTAATGGGTCTAATGTGTCTCCCGGCACCAGCTCATCCATATTCGACCGAGGTCAGCCCATGATCATTCCGCAATGGCTCACCATTCCCCGACTCCGGCGGCCGGTTGTTCCGGTCTCCCTTTTCCTGGCCTGCACGCTGGTGCTCCTTTCCGCCGGGCCACTCAGCGCCCAGCCGCCGGAAGAGCTCTCCGAGTACCACACCCCGCTGGCCGGGGAGGCGCGCGAGGTTCCCTTCATGGGGCACTGGGTTGCCATTCCTTCCCAGGACCGCCGCCGTCTCACCTGTCTCACCCTGGGTGGGACGGTGCTGGAGCCGCGGCAGGGAAGCCTCGGCGGACTGCCGATCGGTGCCCTTTTCCTCCGCCGGGCCGACGATACCTTCCGCACCCGCGACGTCATCAGCATCTTCGAGAACGAGCTGGAGTACGACCGCCGCTTCGGGACCTTGGAGCTGGTCACCCACTTCCAGAACTACACCCTCCCCGGCGACATCACCGAGATCGCTAACAACCGGGAGATGAAGGCTACCGCGGCCACCTACGGGTGGGCCGTCGGGGCGGCGGGGCCGGGGATCAGGATCCCGGTGGCGCCGGGCGGCATCGACAACAACCTGAAGTTCCAGCTCCTGGGCCGGATCGGCTATTTCTACGCCGAGCGAAGCCACGGAACTGGCCCCGACGTGGTTATCCCTCCCGACACCCTCCTCTACGGCGCGCGCCTGCGTGCCCGTTACGACGGGCTGACCAGGAACCTCCTCGAACTTCCCCACCGGGGGGTGGCGCTCGGCCTGGACGCCGACTACCTCCATCGCGACCGCTGGAGATCCCTGGAACCGGCCGGCGGGGAGCCTCACCACGATTTCCAGCAGTTGCGTGGATACCTGGTGGCGGCCGGCGGCCTGCCGGGGCTTTCCGAGAAAAACCGCCTGCTGGTGAACCTCAACGCAGGCGCCACCAGTTCCCGCGACGGCGACCGCTTCAATGCCTTCCTGGTCGAGGGGGGGCCGCTCCCCAGCGAGGAGGACGACCTGGTCCGCTCCCACTACGGCGGGATCATCTACGACCAGGTGCGGGCCACTGACTACGCCTCCGGCTCGCTCTCCTACCGCCGCGAGCTCGCCTTTTTCCTCTACCTGAGCCTGACCGGCTCCTACATCTGGGGGCAGCGCGCCACCGTTGAGGGCGCGGACGTCGTCACCTTCCGCCCGCAGACCGGCAAGGCCGCCACCATCAGCCTCGATTCCGCCTTCTTCTGGAACTCCGAAGTGTACTTGGCTTACGGCTGGGAGTCGGGCTTCATACGGGACGGAAGGTCCGGACACGGAGTGACGCTGCTCTGGAACAAGTCCTGGTAGCCGATGCCTCTCACTGGATGTAGTACACTTATCACTGGAACAGAGAGATAAAGGGGGTTACTATGCCAAGCCCGGCCCTGATAGAAGTCTTCTTCGATTACATCTGACCGTGGTGCTACTTCAGTACGGTCCGTACTGATCGACTCAGAGAGGAGCACGGCGTCCGGTTCAAGTGGACGGTCTTTCCGCTCCATCCCGATACCCCGGAGGAGGGGATGGAGCTCTCGGAGCTTTTTGCCGGCCGGGAGACCGATCTCGCTGCCATGCAGGAGCGCCTTGGCTCGGTTGCCCAAGAGGCAGGTCTTCCCTTGACCCCGCGTTCGCGCACCTACAACAGCCGTCACGCGCAGGAACTCGGGAAGTACGCCGAGCGGGTAGGATTACTGGAGCCTTACCAGAAGAGCGTGTACCGGGCCTACTTCGTGGAGGGGAGAAACATCGCGCTTTGGGATGAGCTCCTCCCGGTGGCGGCGCGGGCGGGCCTCGACCCGGAAGAGTGCCGCCGCATCCTGGAGGAGGGGCTCTGCGCCAAGGAGGTAGGGGACGACTGGCGGCGGGCCTCCGCCCTCGGTATCGGCGGCGTCCCCGCCTTTCTCTGTGGCGGCCGGCTCCTGGTGGGATTCCGTCCGTACCGGGATCTCGAGGCGCTGGTTTTGGGGCAGGATCAGAATTCTACCATGTAGTCGGCATTGTCCGGCCCGACCTGCTGCGGCAGGAGGTCCGGGAAGAGGGGAAGGATTACGGTGGAGGTGAAGTGGCCGCCATCCTGGTCGAGTTTGACCGGGATACCGGCTTTGATGGCATGCCAGATCCCGGTCAGCACCACCATCCTGGTACCGGGGTGGCGCTTGAGGTAGCGGGCGACGTTGAGTGCCATGCCGCTGTTGCGAAGCGCCTGGGCCTCGCAGAAGTAGGTGAAGGTGCTGGTGACCGCCCGGTGGGGGCCGATCGAGAGGAAGGTTTTTTTGAGAAAGGCGGTGTGGGGTGTGTTGAGGTCGCAACTGGCTCCTTCCGGCAGCCCCTTCCGCTCCTCGGCGGTGAGGGATGAGAAGCCGCGCTGGGCGACCTTCCGGACCAGCGGGGCGGGGATGTTGAGAGCTACCATGGGGATCCGCTTTTCCCGTGCGTACATGAAAATGCCGCGGTACAGTGTCCAATCCATCGGCCAGCCGGCGGTGAAGATCGTCCGGAAGGCGGCCTCGTCGATCTTTCCTTCCACCCAGTCGTCCAGGGCCTGCTGCCCCTCGGTCGAGACCATCTCGAGACCGATGGCGAGCGGGACATCGCGCTCCCACAGGGACCGGACCAGGTTCAGCTGCATCTGGTGATGACCGCGGTTATCGTGGGTCTCTCCGAAGAGGACCAGGTCGGAGCCGGCGGCGGCGTCGAGGAGGTCGCGGTAGGATACGAACATCCCGTCGCGCATCCGCACGATGTTTTCGTCCGCCTGCCCCGGGGTGGGGGCAAATTGAATCGACAGCAGCATCAGGAGCACCAGGATTGCCTTCCCCGTCACGGTCCACCTCCTTCCCGCGGTAGTCGGCGTCGACAAGGTAAAGGGTACAACCCAAAGGCCGCGGCCACAAGGAGGCGGCGGTGCCCGGCGCTGAAGACGGTGGGGAAGGGGAGGACCGGAGGGAGGCTCTTCCTAATCGGGGTGAGGGGAAATGAAGCACTCTCCCGTGAAGTAACAGTTTTAGAACTTAGCGGCTTGGTATCCGATGAAGGAGGACGATTCATGAGGGGCAAGGTATTCTCGGGCGGACGTGGCGGATGGATGATGGCGGTCCTTGGTGCGGTGTTACTCTGGTGCCTCCCGGCGGCCGCTGCGGTTGACGGCAATCAGCCGGTGCGGTGGCAGGAGGTGGGGGTGACGCTGAAACCGGAGGCGCATCTGCTGGCCGGCCGCACTACCATCGGCTTTGCCCCGGGAACCAGAAGCGCGACTTTGCGGCTGGCGAGGTCTGCCCGCATCGATGCGGTCGAGGTGGGAGGGAAGAAATCCCCCTACGAGTTCGCCAACGGCCTCCTCTCCGTCCCGCTTCCTGCGGGTAGCGGCGAGGTCACCGTCGGTATCTCCTACCACGCCACCTTCAACGACCGTGCCTCCACGAGCCCCGCCGCGGCCGAAGACCCCAGTTACGGGGTGAACGGCACCATCTCTCGGGAGGGGACCTTCCTGGGGGACGGCTCCTTCTGGTACCCGATACCCTCCGATGTCCCGGCCCGCCGCACCACCAGGATCGAGGCGCCGGCCGGGGTGGAAGGGCTCACCTACGGTAAAAGGATTTCCCGCGGGACGGTGGGGGAGGTGACCAGGAGCGAGTGGAAGGAGGCCAACCCGGTGGGGAGCCTCTCGCTGGTGGCTGGGTACTACAAGATAGAGGAACGGCGGGTGGACGGCATCGACCTCTACAGCTATCTCTATCCGGACAACGCCTCGCTTTCGTCCCGCTACCTGGACGCCGCCGCCCGCTACATCAAGTTCTACAGCGGTCTCTTCGGTCCGTTCCCGTTCGAGAAGTTCGCCGTGGTGGAGAATTTCTTCCCCACCGGCTACGGTTTCCCCTCCTTCACCCTGCTGGGCGGCTCGGTTATCCGGCTCCCCTTCATCATCGACACGAGCTTTCCCCACGAGATCGCCCATTCCTGGTGGGGAAACGGGGTAGGGGGCGATCCCTCCCAGGGTAACTGGTGCGAGGGGCTGGTCACCTACCTGGCCGATTACCTTCTCAAGGAGCGCAGATCGGCCGCCGAGGGGAGGGAGTACCGCCGTCAGCTCCTCATCGACTACGCCTCGCTGGTCTCCCCGGCCACCGATTTCCCCCTGACCTCCTTTGTAAGCCGCAGCGATCCCCAGTCGCGCGCGATCGGGTACGGCAAGGGGGCCATGCTCTTTCACATGATCCGGACCCGGATCGGCGACCGCGCCTTCTTCGACGGGCTTCGCCGGGTCGCGCGGGAGCGGATGTACCGTAGCGCCACCTGGAACGACCTGTTGTCCGCCTTCTCAGCGGCCTCCGGCGAGAACCTGGCGCCCTTCGCGAGCGAGTTCCTCACCCGTCCGGGGGGCCCCCGCCTCTCGCTCGCCCAGGTCGCCAAGAAGCGGGAAGGTAGCGGCTGGGTGGTCTCCGGCGTGATCCGCCAGGAGGAGCCGCTCTACCAGCTCCCGGTCCCGCTCCGGCTGGAGAGCGCCCAGGGGCCGCTCCGCCAGAGGATCACGCTGAAAGGGGAGGAGACCCCCTTCACTATCTACAGTGCCACCGCACCGGGCCGCCTGCTCCTCGACCCCGAGGCGGAGATCTTCAGGATCATGAGGAAAGGGGAGCTCCCTGCCACCGTCAACAGCGTCAAGGGTGCCTCATCGCTCGTCGGGGTGATCACCGGCGACTGCAAGGCGGGGAGGGAGCCCTTCATGAACCTGCTCGCCTCCCTCTCCCAGCGGGGCGCTTTGCTCGTCGGCGAGGACCGCCTCGACGCTTCCGACACCACCCACGACCTGATCTTCTGCGGCCTTCCCGCCGACCGTTCGCTCCTTCCGCCGCTGCCCGACGGGATCACGGCGACCGGCGAGGCGATCACCCTCGACGGGGAGCGTTTTGCGGGACCCGATGCGCTGCTGGTCGCCGTCATGCCCCGCCCGCAGGCGCCGGGACGGGTGGCCGCCCTCTACCTCCCGCTCTCCGCCCGCGCCGCCCTCGAGTACGGCGCCAAGATCACCCATTACGGCAAGTACGGCTACCTGGTCTTCGCCGGGGGGAGCAACCGGGCCAAGGGAACCCCCTCAAGCAGCGACCCTTCCGTGACCGTGGAGCTTGGAAAGTGAGATTTCCCGTGTACTCTTTCTCTTTGTAATGAATTTACAAGGAGCGGGTCTCTATGAATCAGGCCGTAAAACGCGTCGTCATCATCGGCGGGGGCTTTGCCGGGCTCAACGCCGCCAAGGCGCTCGGTAACAAGCACGGGGTCCAGGTGACCCTTCTCGATAGCCGCAACCATCACCTTTTCCAGCCTCTTCTGTACCAGGTGGCCCTGGCGGGGCTCAACCCTGGCGACATCGCCGCGCCGATCCGCAGCATTCTGGCGCCTTTCCAGAACATCACCGTCCTTTTGGCCGAGGCGACCGGCTTCGATCTCGCCGGCAAAAGGGTCCTCGTCAAGGAGCTCGATCCGGTCCCCTTTGATTACCTGATCGTCGCCAGCGGCTCGAACCACGTCTACTTCGGGCACGAGGAGTGGGAGCAGTCCGCGCCGGGGTTGAAGAGCATCGAGCAGGCCCGCGAGATCCGGCGCCGGACGCTTTTGGCCTACGAACAGGCGGAGATGACCGAAGATCCGGTGGAGCGGCAGCGTCTGCTCACCTTCGTCATCGTGGGCGGGGGGCCGACCGGTGTCGAGCTCGCCGGGGCCATCGCCGAGATGAGCCGTTTCACCCTGGCCAAGGACTTCCGCCGCATCGATCCCCGGCAGAGCCGGGTGGTGCTGATCGAGGGGGGGCCCCGCCTGCTCCCCGCCTTCTCCCACGACCTCTCCGCCAACGCCACCAATCAGCTCGAGAAGCTGGGGGTCAGGGTGCAGACGGAGTGCGTGGTGACCGGCCTGGACCGCCACGGCGTGGTGGCCTGCGGGGAGCGGATCCCGGCCGGGACGGTCATCTGGGCGGCCGGGGTCAAGGCCTCCCCGCTGGGGGCGCTCCTCGGCGTGCCGCTGGACCGGCAGGGGAGGGTCCTGATCGAGGAGGACCTGAGCGTCGAGGGGCACGACTACCTCTTCGTTTTGGGGGACCTCGCCCACTTCACCGGCCGGGACGGCAATCCTCTTCCGGGACTTGCGCCGGTGGCCCTCCAGCAGGGGAAGAAGGCCGCCCGCAACATCCTCCGGGACCTGGCCGGACAGCCGCGCAAGCCGTACCGCTACATCGACAAGGGGATGCTCGCCACCATCGGGAAGAACAAGGCGGTGGGGCAGTTCCGCAGCATCCATTTCACCGGCTTCATCGCCTGGCTCGCCTGGCTCTTCGTCCATATCTACTACCTGACCGGATTCGCCAACCGCCTCCAGGTGGTCTTCCACTGGGGATGGTCCTACATGACCTTCAAGCGCGGCGCCCGCCTGATCCTGGGCCAGGACTGGCGCATGTTCCTGCTGAGAGGGGGCGAGAAGCGGGAAGAGGCGCCGAAGTAAGCGAGGGGGAACTTCCGGCCGGGAAGGGACGCCGAAGTAAGCCTGGGGGGGCCTTCCCGCCGCCGGAGCCCCCCGCTTAACCCGTCGTACCTCTCCCTCCCGCCCACTGTCACAGACGGCCGCTTCCTTGACAGTGGGGTCGTCTGTAGTACCTTTATACTGTTCTTCCCCGACGCCCGCCGCGCCTGTCAAGTTCCTGCCGATGTTCCGAACGCCCTGTGCCGCCCGCTCATTCACACGTCCCATCACCTGTCACTCTCTCAAGGAGGAGTCGTGAAGTTATTCGTCCTTTGCACCTTCGTCCTTTGGCTGGTGGTCAGCCTCCTGGCCCTGTTCCACAAGAAGGGAGAATAGTTCCCTTCCCGCCTCTGCCACCGGTGGCGGCTCCTTTACCGTTGCCGCCGCGGCCCGCTCTGGTTCCACCTCGACGTTCCCCTCTCTCAGCCTTTCCTTCAGTGATTCCCCCCGTGGCCCATCCCCGTGCGCCGCTTTTTTTTTGCCTGCATAAAAAATGTGAAAAAATAAATTAAAATGTCTTAAGTCAGAGACGGCGGTGCCGATACCTAGTAAATGACACCGGCGGGACCCGTTGGCTAGTGGCCACTTCCCACCGGCGACCGCCGCCAAGCGTTTCGGTAAGAAAACCACCGGCAGAAGGCCGGGCCGCCTAGAAAAGGAGGATTCGCCATGAGTGTGAATGACATTTCCTTGACCGCCGGGATGAGGACCAACCTGCTCTACCTGCAGCAGACCAGCTCCCTGCTGAACCGCACCCAACAGAGGCTCTCGTCCGGCAAGAAGGTCAACAGCGCCCTCGACAACCCGACCAACTACTTCGCCGCGCAAAACGCCAACCAGCGGGCCAGCGACCTCTCCGACCGTAAAGATGGCCTCTCCGAAGCGGTGCAGACGGTTAACGCCGCGAGCGCAGGCATCTCCGCCATCACCGGCCTCATCGCGGCTGCCAAAGGTGTCGCCCAATCCGCCCTCTCCACCAGCGATACCAACGTCCAGTCCAAACTGGCCGCCCAGTACAACACCATCCGCACCCAGATCGACAACCTCTCCTCCGACTCCGGGTATCGCGGCCTCAACCTGCTGAGCTCGATCAACACGCTGACCGTCATCTTCAACGAGGGGGGCTCCTCCAAGCTCGACGTCATCGGCTTCCTCGCCAACTCCCAGGGGTTGAGCCTCGCCACCGCCAGCAATAACTGGCAGACCTCCTCGGACATCACCACCGACACCGCCCTGATGGATACCGCCATCTCGGTCTTGAGGACCAACACCCAGACCCTGGCCGCCAACCTGAACATCATCACCACCCGCCAAAGCTTCACCGACGCCATGACCAACACCCTGTTGACCGGCGCCGACAACCTCACCCTCGCCGACATGAACGAGGAGGGGGCCAACATGCTGATGCTGCAGACCCGGCAGTCGCTGGGCACCACCTCCCTCAGCATGTCCTCCCAGGCGGCCCAGGCCGTCCTGAGACTGTTCTAGCATCCGGGGCGGGATGGGGCCTCCATCCCGCCCTTTCCCTGGCTGGCGGCGACTCATTCTTCGAGGTCGGACGATATGAAGATGCGCCTTGCTCTCATGCTTTTGATCGACGCCCTGCTGGCGGTGGGGGCTCTGCTCTCCGCGATGGTTCTCTGTTTCGGCGGATCCGAGATCTGCCGGTACTGGAACCCGCGGCTCTTCGCCTGCACCACGGTGGTCTTCGTGGCGGCCGAGCTCTTCTCCTCCTACCTGATGGACGTCTACACGGTCGACCGTCGTTGCAAGAAGTGGGAGATCTTCATCAACTCCCTGCAGGCCGGGGTGACCGCGCTGCTCATTCTCTTCGTGATCGATTACCTCGCCCACTCGCTGGTGCTGATCGACATCGACCTGGCGCTGTGCGTATTCATCTTCTTCCTCTACCAGTTTCTGTGGCATGCCTTCTCCGCCTTCGCGGTCGGCTCCTCCCACCTCTCCCCGCGGGTGCTCATCCTGGGGACCGGCCCCCTCGCCAGGCAGCTCGGGAAGATGATCGAGGAGGGGGATACCCACTACACCCTGGCCGGGTACCTTCCCTGCGCCGAACAGGTGGAACGCGATGCCGAGCCGGTCCCGCCGGAGCTGCTTACGGCCGCCGGCGGCGGCCTTTTGAGCACCGCCCTCGAGGCGAAGGTAGGGGTGATCGTGGTCGCCATCTCCGAGCGGCGCGGCGTTCTTCCCCTGCAGGAGATGCTGCAGTGCAAGCTGGAGGGGATGCGGGTCATGGACGCCCCGGCGTTTTACGAGACGGTGACCGAGAAACTCCTCCTCGAGGAGATCACCCCGGGGTGGATCATCTTCTCGGCCGGCTTCCACAGGACGCGGCTCTTCCTCTTCCTCAAGCGGGTGAGCGACATGCTCCTTTCCCTGTCGGTGCTCGCGGTCATCGCCCCGCTCTTCCCGCTGGTGGCGCTGGCCATCAAGCTCGACTCCCCGGGGCCGGTCTTCTTCCGGCAGGTGCGGGTGGGAAGCGGCGAGAAGCTCTTCACCCTCTACAAGTTCCGCTCGATGCGGACCGACGCCGAGCGGGACGGGGCGGTCTGGGCCTCCGAGCACGACGACCGGGTGACCAGGGTGGGGCGGATCCTCAGGAAGTACCGGATCGACGAATTCCCCCAGCTCTTCAACGTCCTCAGGGGGGACATGAGCTTCATCGGCCCCCGCCCCGAGCGTCCCGAGTTCGTGCAGACCCTGAAGAGCCAGATCTACTACTACTCTAAGCGCCACATCCTCAAGCCGGGGCTGACCGGCTGGGCCCAGGTCCGCTACCCGTACGGGGCCACCGTGGAGGACGCCCTGGAGAAGCTCCGCTACGACCTTTATTACATCAAGAATCACTCTTTCCTTTTGGACTCCCAGATCATCTTCGAGACGGTCAAGGTGGTGGTTTTCGGGGTGGGGAGCCGGTAGGAGAGTCAGCCGTAGGAGGGGTTGCCATTGTTTGGGTATCGCTTGAAGCAACCGGTGGTAACCGTCACTGTCACAGCAGTTTTCCCGTAACTTGGGATACCGGTGAAATGAGGCTCCCGCCTTGAGAAATCTCAATAGTGTGATAATTTTTATTATAAATAATTAATTTAAAATAAGAGCAGAGGAACTCTCCCTCCCCGATACCGTCCGCTTTTGCCGGGAAAGGAGACGTTCCATTCAGAGCCCGAGGTGAACCATGAGCGTGAGAGTGATGCTAGTGGCCTTTCTGTTCCTGTTGCTGCCCGCCGTCCTGCCGGCCAGTGACTACCAGGTGGGGGAGGGGGACACACTGGAGATCTCGGTGTGGGGGATGAAGGACCTGAACTTCCCGGTCAAGGTGAGGCCGGACGGCAAGATCACCGTGCCGGGGCTTGGTGAGGTGATGGCGAGCGGGAAGAGCCCGAGCCAGCTGCAGGGCCTTCTCACCGAGAAGCTCAAGTCGCTTGTGAAAAATCCCATCGTTACGGTCACCGTGAAGGACATTACCAACAGCAAGGTCTACGTCTTCGGCTCCGGGGTCAAGGCCGCCGTCTACGACCTCTCCCGCCGCACCACGCTTTTGCAGCTTCTCTGCACGCTCCCCGAGGTGAAGCTCGCCGACCTCAAGAGCTCGTACCTTCTGCGCAACGGCAAGAAGGTGAAGGCGGATCTCTACCGGCTCTTCGTGGACGGCGACATCGAGCAGGACGTCCTTTTGCAGTCCGGGGACTCCCTCTTCATGCCGGTACTCCAGGAGCACAGTATCTACGTGGTGGGGGCGGTCAACACACCGAAGGCGCTCGAGTACCGGCCGGGGATGAAGGTGATGGAGGCCATCCTCGAGTCGGGTGGCTTCAGCAAGTTCGCCGACCAGAATGACGTGGTGGTCCGCAGGAAGGGTGGCGAGTTCCCGGTGAAGGCCAAGAAGATCTTCAACGACGGCGACCTCGGGCAGAACATCGATCTCAAGCCCGGGGACTACGTCATCGTCAAGGAATCCTTTTTCTGATACCCGCCCGGTTCCGGCCCGGCTAAAACCTCGAGCGACGCTTTGGAGGAGCCATGCAATCCTCCCAGATTGACTACCAACAGCACCTTAACCTGATCCGCCGCCACAAGGAACTCTTCGTGGCGTTGGCTCTCTTCATCATGACCGCCTTCTTCGCCCTCAGCTACCTCCTCCCGAGGAAGTACGAGTCGAGCAGCACGGTCTTCATCGAGAAAAACGTCATCAGCGAGCTGGTGAAGGGGCTGACCGTCATCCCCGCCCTCGAGGACACCATTAGCACGCTCACCTACGCCATCACGAGCCGCGCGCTGCTTTCCCGGGTGATCGACACGCTGGGGCTCGCCCAGGGGAGACGGGTGGACCGCGACGCCCTGATCAGGCGGCTGCAGGCCAACACCAAGGTCAAGGTGAAGGACAAGAACCTCTTCACCATCTCCTTCACCGACTCCGACCCGAGGCTCGCCCGCGACTACGTCAACACCCTGGTCCGCCTCTACATCGAGGAGAACGTCTCCTCGAAACGGGGAGAATCCTACGAGGCGACGACCTTTCTCTCCGACCAGATAAAGACCTTCCGGGAGCGGCTCGACAAGGCGGAGACGGCGGTCAACGCCTACAAGCGGGAGAAGGGTGAGGTGATCACCCTGGACGAAGGGAAACTCTTCCAGGAGATCGCCCTCGCCCGCGAGAAGGTCTACGACCTGGAGCTCAAGCGCCGCCAGCTGGAGGGGATGCGCCAGATCACCCGCAAGGCCGAGGACCCGCTGCAGGCGAGGCTCATCCTGCTGCAAAAGAGGCTCGACGAGCTGCTGGTCCAGTACACCGAGAGCTACCCCGAGGTGATCCAGGTGAGAAGCGAGCTGCAGACGGTGAAGGAGCAGCTCAAGGGGAAACGGACCCGGATGGTGGTGCCGCTCGACTCGGCCGAGCTCGGCAAGATCAACGCCGACATCGCCGCCATCAGGATCGGCGAGGAAGGGCTCAGGCGCTACATCGCCACCAACAGCGCGCTCTTGAAGGAGATCCCGACCGCCAAGGCGGGGCTCGAGAAGCTGGAGATGGAGGTGCAGAACCAGAAGAAGATCTACGACCAGCTCTTCGCCCGCCAGGGGCAGTCCGAGGTCTCCCGGGAGATGGAGGTCCAGGACAAGTCCACCACCTTCCGGGTGGTCGATCCCGCCATCCGGCCCATCAAGCCGGTGAGCCCCAACCGCCTGAAGATCATGCTGCTCGGGATCATCGGCGCGATCGGCGGGAGCTTTGCGCTCCTCTTCCTGAGGGAGCAGCTGGACGGTTCGGTGAAGGACGTCGAGTTCCTGAAGGAGCTCGGCTCGCCGGTTTTGGCCATCATCCCGCGCATGACCGACCCCGCCCTGGTCGATCGCCAGCGCCGCCGCTCCCGCGGCTTCTTCACCGTGGCCGGCTGTTACCTGCTGCTGCTCCTTCTCTTCCCGGCGCTCGAATTAATGGAGCTCCCCTACATGGACCGCCTGATCGATCACCTCACCGCGCCGCCGCCCGCCATGCGGGGCGCCATGCTCCGCCGATGACGCTTGTACCAGGAGGTCTGCCATGAGCAGGATCGAGATCGCGATGGAAAAGGCCGCGCGGCTTAGGGAAGGGAAGGGGGCAGCGCCCGAGGCGGTCATCCCCGGTCCCCCCCCCGAAGGCCCGGCGGAGCCTGGCATCCAGGCGGGAAAACTTACCCCCGGAAACCCTTTACTGGTGAACCTGCACGCTCCCTTCTCGGACACCGCGGAGGAGTACCGGAAGCTGAAGCTCGCGCTGGTGGAGATCTCCGCCACCGATAAGGCATTCCACAACATGGTGCTGGTCACGAGCTCGGTCCCCAGCGAAGGGAAGAGCCTCACCGCGGTCAACCTCGCCATGAGCCTCGCCCAGGAGCTCGACCACGGCGTGCTGCTGGTGGATGCCGACCTGAGAAAGCCCGCGCTGCACCGTTACCTGGAGATCGAGCAGGGGGTGGGGCTTTCGGACCTGCTGGTGGAGAAGGCCCAGCTGGGCGAGGCGGTGATCGATACCGGGATCGGCAAGCTCTCGGTGATCAGGGCCGGGAGCCATATCGACAACCCCGCCGAGCTCTTCTCGTCGGCCAAGATGAAGGCCCTGGTGGAGCAGCTCCGGAGGACCTTCCCGGACCGGTTCCTGATCTTCGACACCCCGCCGGTGCTCCCCTTCGCCGAGACCAGGTCGCTGTCGCGGCTGGTGGACGGGGTGCTCTTCGTGGTGATGGAGCGGCTCGTCTCCCAGGCCAACGTGCGCGAGGCGATGGAGGCCCTCAAGGGGGCCCACATCCTCGGGACGGTCTACAACGCAGCACTCCAGGCAAGCCACGACGAGCGGTACTCGCGCTACCACGGCTACTACAAGCGGGCCGGGCACGGGAAGGCCGCCACCGGGGCGTCCAGCTAATGTACACGGAATTCTTCCAACTCAAAAAGAAGCCGTTCGAGCTTTTGCCGGACCCGGAGTTCATCTACCTGAGCCGCCCGCACCGCCGGGCGCTCACCTACCTCGACTACGGGGTGCGACAGCGGGCCGGGTTCATCCTCCTCACCGGGGACGTCGGGTCGGGGAAGACCACCCTGATCCGGGAGTTGATCGGGAAGAACTACCAGCGGGTGGTGCTCGGCAAGCTCTTCAACACCCGGGTCAGCACCGAGCAGCTCCTCGCCATGATCAACGACGACTTCGGCCTCCCCGTGGCGGGCAAGGACAAGGTGGCCCTCATGCGCGACCTCAACGACTTCCTCCTCGAGCAGTTCGCCGCCGGGAGGCAGCCGATCCTGATCATCGACGAGGCCCAAAACCTCGGCGAGGAGCAGCTCGAGGAGGTCCGGCTCCTCTCCAACCTGGAGAATGCCCAGGCGAAGCTCTTGCAGATCGTCCTGGTCGGGCAGCCCGAGCTCAGGACGACCCTGGCGCTCCCCTCCCTGCTGCAGCTGCGGCAGCGGATCAGCATCAACTGCCATCTGCGCCCCCTCAACCGGGAGGAGCTCGCCGAGTACGTGGTACACCGGCTGACGGTGGCGGGGAACCCGGAGGCGATCGAGTTCCCCGAGCCTTCCCTGGACACCATCTTCCGCTACACCCGCGGGATCCCCCGGCTCATCAACATCTTCTGCGATTTCGTCATGCTGGCGGCCTTCGCCGAGGAGAGCCGGGTGGCCGGTCCCGAGATCCTCAAGGACGTGGTGGAGGACCTCGATTTCGAGAACCACTTCTGGAGCGTCAGCGAGCGGGGGGCCGATGAGCCGCTCGAACTGACCCCGCTGGAGCCGCTTCCGCTTGTGGGTGAGCAGCAACTGGCCGATCTCTCCCGGCGCCTGGAGACGATCGAGCGGGAAAACGGCGAGCAGCTGAACGTGCTTAGGGAGCTCTGCGACACCCTCTCCACCATGAAGGACGAGATGGACAGCCAGGTGGCGGGCTACCAGGCCACCGCGCGGGACCTCCGTTCGCGGATGGAGTCGGTCTCCGCCGAGCTCCGTTACCTGGAGCTTTGCCGCAGCGAGGTGCACGTCCCCGCGGGGGGGCTCGCGCGCCGGCTGATCGACGGCCTGACCGGCAGTAACGGGAAGAAGTGATGAAAGCCGTGGCGCGGTACATGCTGCCGGCCGTGTTCCTTCTCCTGTCGCGGACGGCGCTTTGGGGGGGCGAGCTCAGGTTCGTCCCCTCGCTGGGGGTGACCGAGGACATGACCGACAACGCCAACGAGTCCGCCACCAACAAGAAGAGCGAGTTTCTCACCGTGATCAGGCCGGGGGTGGGGATCAACTACCTCGCCCCCAATTCGACCCTCGACCTCGCCTACCGCCTCGATTACCGCAACTACCTGAACGGCACGAGCCGCGACGAGTTCACCCACACCATGGCGGTGGCCGGAACCATCGGGGTGATCGGCCAGTTCCTCAAGGTCGACGTGAGCGACACCTTCAGCCGGGTCTCCATCGACGTCGCCCGCGACACCACGGCCGAGAGCAGCAGCTACGCCCAGACCGACGAGAACATCGTCACCGTCTCCCCCTACCTCGACTGGCGCTTCGGCGAGAAGAGCGAGCTGAAGACCGGCGCCCGCTACAGCGACCTCCGCTACTGGAGCGCGGACGGCATCGACCGCCGGGAGGCGGGGGGCTTCGCCGAATACACCCGGCAGCTTACCCCCCCCCTCGGGCTCACCCTCCGTTACGACTACAACCGGACCAGGACCGAGAAGCTCGCCTTCCACGACTGGACCACGGGCGCCACCTGGTTCACGCCGGTGACCTACTACAACAACGACGTGTCGGCGGGGCTCAAGTACGAGTACAGCGACCGCTCCTTCCTCTACGGAACCGCCGGCTACAGCTGGCAGCACTTCTCCTACCGCCCGGGCATGCAGCATTACTTCTGGGATGCCGGCATCACCAAGCAGTCCGACAGCACCCTGGTGGCGCTGGAGAGCAAGTCCCGCTACGCCGAGGACCCGATCTCGGTCTCCATGCGGCAGATCACCCACAGTTTCCGCGTGGAGCGCCTGCTGGCCCGGGGAACGGCGGGGGGCTCGGTCTCCTACAGCAAGTACGAGGCGGCCGACACCGCGGGGTTCGGCACCGACGGGATCAGCATCTCGGCGGTGGGGGTACCCCCCGAGCAGCCGGGGTCGCTGGACCGCGAGGGGGTGACCATCCAGCTGACCGGGACCCGCGAGCTCTCCCCCCGGCTCACCTCGTCGCTCACGGTGACCGGGGACCGGATCAGCCGGCGGCTCGCGGCGGACTACCCGTACCACCTGTACGCCATCGCCACCCTGAACTACCTCCTGGGACCCCGGAGCACGGCCGACCTCTCCTACACCTACGCGGCCTACCGCAATCATCCCGGCTCCGGCGAGGGAGGGGTGGACGTGAACCGGGTGGTCGTTCAGTTCAAGCGGTTCTTCTGAGGCGGGCGGACCGCCACCCCTGACTCGGGCGGGGAAAGGAGCAGAGGATGAAGATTCTCATCACCGGCAACATGGGATACGTGGGGCCCAACGCGGTGCGGCAGCTGAGAAGCAGCTATCCCGGGGCCCACCTGGTCGGGGTCGACGCCGGCTTCTTCTCCGGCTGCCTCACCCCCCAGGACTTCCTCCCCGAGACGAGGCTCGACCAGCAGATCTTCGCCGACGTCCGCTGGCTCGCCCGGGAGGCGCTGGAGGGGGTGGATGCCGTCGTCCACCTGGCCGCCATCTCCAACGACCCGATCGGCAACCTCTACGAAAAGGTCACCATGGAGATCAACCACGAGGCCTCGGTCCGGCTCGCCTCCCTGGCTAAACAGGCCGGGGCCAAAGCCTTCGTCTTCGCCTCGAGCTGCAGCGTCTACGGCTCGGCCCAGGAGGCGGACCGCAACGAGGATTCCCCGCTCAACCCGTTGACCGCCTACGCCCGCTCCAAGGTGCAGACCGAGTACGACCTGAGGGCCCTGGCCGGGGAAGGGTTCACGGTCACCTGCCTGCGGTTCGCCACCGCCTGCGGGATCAGCGAACGGCTCCGGCTCGACCTGGTCCTCAACGATTTCGTGGCCGGTGCGGTGTCCGCAGGCGAGATCGGCATCCTGAGCGACGGGACCCCCTGGCGGCCGCTCATCGACGTGAAGGACATGGCCCGCGCACTCGACTGGGCGGTCGGGCGCGATCCCGCCTGCGGAGGGGAGTATCTCGTCGTCAACGCCGGGGGGGGGCACGGAAACTACCAGGTGAAGGAGATCGCCGAGGCGGTGGCCCGCATGGTCCCCGGTGTACGGGTCAACCTCAACCGCAACGCCCCCCCCGACCGGCGCTCCTACCGGGTCAACTTCGACCGCTTCGCGAAGCTTGCCCCCGACCACCGGCCGCTGCACACCCTGGACGACTCCATCGCCGGGCTCAGGAAGGGGCTGGAGACGCTCAATTTCCGGGACCGCGATTTCCGTTCCTCCTTCTTCATCAGGCTCGTGCAGCTGAGCCATCTGCGGGAGAAGGGGCTTTTGACCGAGGACCTGCGCTGGAGCCACCGCCCCATGGGGCAGAAGTGACCCGGCCATCAAGGAGAGGATTATGAACGAGCAGGCCACCTGCCGCTTCTGCGGCGCCCCCCTCACCGTCACCTTCGTCGACCTCGGGATGTCCCCCCTTTGCGAGAGCTACGTCCCCGCAGAGAAGATCAACAGCATGGAGCCGTTCTATCCGCTCCACGTCTACGTCTGCGGAAGCTGTTTCCTGGTCCAGCTCGAGCAGTACGTCGACTCCAGCGAAATCTTCACCGAGTACGCCTACTTCTCCTCCTATTCCAACGACTGGCTCAAGCACTCGGAGCGCTACGTCGCCATGGCGGTGGAGCGTTTCGGGCTGGGCCGCTCTTCCCAGGTCATCGAGCTCGCCAGTAACGACGGCTACCTCCTCCAGTATTTCGTCAAGCGCGGCATCCCGGTGCTCGGCATCGAGCCGGCGGTCAACGTCGCCCAGGTGGCGGTCGCCAAGGGGGTGCCGACCCGGGTGGAGTTCTTCGGGGTGAAGTCGGCGCGCCGGCTGGTGACCCAGGGGGCGACGGCCGACCTGGTGATCGGCAACAACGTGCTCGCCCAGGTCCCCGACGTGAACGACTTCGTGGAGGGGATCAAGCTCATCCTCAAGCCGGAGGGGACCGTCACCATAGAGTTCCCGCACCTGGCGAAGCTCATGGAGCAGAACCAGTTCGACACCATCTACCACGAGCACTTCTCCTACTTCTCGCTCCTCTCCGCCGAGGCGATCTTCGCCTCCCACGGGCTCACCATCTACGACGTGGAGGAGCTCCCCACCCACGGCGGGTCGCTCAGGATCTTCGCCCGCCACCGCGAGAGCGGGCGGCTGCTGGTGACCGGACGGGTGAAGGATCTCAGGCGCCGTGAGGATCTCTTGAGTCTTGGCCGCCTCGACGGCTATGAGGCCTTCGGAGAGCAGGTCAAGGAGACCAAGCGCAAGCTCCTCGAGTTCCTCATCGGCGCCAAGCGGCAGGGGAAGCGGATCGCCGGTTACGGCGCCCCCGGCAAGGGGAACACCCTGTTGAACTACTGCGGCATCCGGACCGACTTCATCGACTTCACCGTGGACCGAAACCCCTACAAGCAGGGCAAGTTCCTTCCCGGCACCCACATCCCGATCCTCCACCCGGACCGGATTCGGGAGGCCAAGCCGGACTACCTCTTCATCCTCCCGTGGAACTTCAAGGAGGAGATCATCGAGCAGGAGTCCTACATCAGACAGTGGGGGGGGAGCTTCCTTATCCCCATCCCGGAAGTGAGGGTGGTGCCGTGAAATTTCGTCCGGCCGGGATAGCGGGGGCCTTCCTCGTGGAGATCGAGCGTCAGGAGGACGAGCGGGGATTCTTCGCCAGGAGCTGGTGTGCCCGCGAGTTCGAGGAGCAGGGGCTCAATCCCCGGATGGTCCAGTGCAACATCTCCTTCAACGCCGCCCGCGGCACCCTCCGCGGCATGCACTACCAGATCGCCCCCTTCGAGGAGGTCAAGCTGGTGCGCTGCACGATGGGGTCGATCTACGACGTAATCGTCGATTTGAGGGAAGATTCCCCGACCTACCGGCGGCACTTCGGGGTGGAGCTCAACCCGCGCCGCCGGAACATGCTCTACGTTCCCGAGGGGGCCGCCCACGGCTTCCTCACCCTGGAGGACAACAGCGAGGTCTTCTACCAGATGTCCCAGTTCTACACCCCCGGCTCGGCCCGCGGCATCCGCTGGGACGATCCCCTCTTCGGGATCGAATGGCCGGGTGAGGTCCGGGTGGTCTGCGAAAGGGACCGGCGCTATCCGGGCTACGCCAGGAGCGCCCCATGAGCCGGCGCTACCTCGACATAGCGGTCGACCGCGGGGAGGCGGGGGAGTGGATGCACACCCTGGTGAAGGAGCTCTACCCGATCTGCCGCAGCATCACCGGCGACGGCTTTCGGCGTTCCCTGCAGATACTCGGGGAGCGGATCCCGCTTTCGGTGCGGGAGGTCGCTTCCGGGACCCCGGTCTTCGACTGGACGGTCCCCAGGGAGTGGAACGTCCGCGAGGCCTGGGTGAAGGACCCCGCCGGGCGGACGGTGGTGGACTTCCGCGACTCGAACCTCCACCTGGTGAGCTACAGCGTCCCGGTCCGCGGAAAGTTCTCCCTCCCGGCGCTCAGGGAGCATCTCCACACCCTTCCCGAGCATCCCGGCTGGATACCGTATCGGACCTCCTACTACCGGGAGGGGTGGGGGTTCTGCCTGCCGCACCGGACCCTCGAGTCGCTTACCGAGGGGGAGTACGAGGTGCTGATCGACTCCTCCCTGGAGAAGGGGGCGCTCACCTACGGCGAGCTGCTTTTGCCGGGCGAGCTGGAGGAGGAGGTACTCGTCTCCGCCCATCTCTGCCACCCGTCGCTGGCCAACGACAACCTCTCCGGGGTGAGCCTCGCCGCCAGGCTGGCCCGGGATGCGATGGAGAGCCGGTGCCGCTTCAGCTACCGGTTTCTCTTCATCCCGGGGACCATCGGCGCCATCGCCTGGCTGAGCCTCAACGAGGAGCGGGTGGCCAAGATCAGGCACGGGGTGGTGCTGAGCGGGGTGGGGGACGGCGGGAAGTTTTCTTACAAGCGGAGCCGGCGCGGCAATGCGGAGATCGACCGGGCCGCCTGCCACGCCTTGGCCGCCACCGGGGACCCCTTCGGCATCCTCGATTTCCATCCCTACGGCTACGACGAGCGGCAGTACTGCTCCCCCGCCTTCAACCTCCCGGTGGGACGGATCTCCCGGACGCCGTTCGGGGAGTACCCGCAGTACCACACCTCGGCCGACGACCTCTCCTTCGTGACCGCGGGGCAACTGGCGGACAGCCTGGAGAAGACGCTCGCCATCCTCAAGGTGGTGGAGAACAACGGCCGTTTCGTGAACCTCGCTCCCAAGGGGGAACCGCAGCTCGGCAGGCGGGGGATCTACTCGTCGCCCGAGCAAAACGAGGCCCTTCTCTGGGTGCTGAACCTCTCCGACGGCTGCCATACCCTGCTCGATATCGCCGAAAAGGCGCGGCTTCCCTTCGATCGGGTGAGCGGCGCGGCGGCCCTCCTGGCCGAGCACGGATTGCTCAGGGAAGAGAAGGAGCCGACATGCCCCAGCGACTCTGCGGCCAGACTGTCCTGGTAACCGGCGCCAGCGGTTTCATTGGCTCCCACCTCTGCCGCAGGCTCTGCGGGATGGGGGCGGCGGTGCATGCCGTTTCCCGTACCGGGGCAGGGGAGGCCGAGGGATGCGTCCGCTGGTGGCAGGGGGATCTGGCCGATCCGGGGACCGTACAGAAGCTCATGGCGGCGGTCCGGCCGGAGGTGATCTTCCATCTGGCCGGGTACCCGGTCGGGCGCCGGGAGGTCGAGCAGGTCTTCCCCTCCTTCCAGAGCAACCTCGCCAGCACGGTCAACGTCCTGGTCGCGGCCGCGCAGGTGGATTGCCGGCGGATACTGCTGGCGGGCTCACTCGAGGAGCCCAAGGGGGGCGGCGCCCCGGGCTCCCCCTACACGGCGGCCAAAGCGGCCTCCAGCGCTTACGGCCGGATGTTTCATCTCCTCTACGGCCTGCCGGTGGTCATCCCCCGCATCGGGATGGTCTACGGCCCCGGGCAGGAGGATTGCCGCAAACTGGTCCCCTACGTGATCCTCAACGCGCTGCGGGGAAAGTCCCCCCGTCTCACGAGCGGCACGAGAGAGGTGGACTGGATCTACATCGAGGACGTGGTGGATGCCCTGGCCGCCGCGGCCGGGGCCGAGGGGATCGACGGGGAGAGCTTCGACGTCGCCAGCGGGGAGACCGTGGCCATCAGGGGCGTGGTGGAGAGGATCATCACGCTGGCCCGCCCGGGCCTGGCCGCTGAATTCGGGGCCGTCGCCGACCGGCCGCTGGAGGCCCCGCACTGGGCCGACGCCGGCCGCACCGCTTCTTTGATCGGCTGGAGGGCCACCACCCCGCTCGAGGAGGGGCTTAGGCGGACGGTGGAGTGGTACGCGGGGGAGTATCCGCCGCCGAAGCGGGCGGGGAGGGTAGGGGGGTATTGACAGGCCTGGCCGCCGGTTGGGGGTAGGCCGAGGAGGAAGCCATGAAAGTCGTGCTCTTCTGCGGGGGCCTGGGGAGCCGGTTGAGGGACCATTCGGGGGATCTCCCCAAGCCGATGGTGAAGATCGGCTACCGTCCCATCCTCTGGCACCTGATGAAGTACTACGCCCACTTCGGCCACAAGGACTTCATCCTCTGCCTGGGCTACCGCGCCGACGCCATCAAGGAGTATTTCCTCAACTACAACGAGTACGTCTCCAACGACTTCACCATCCGTAACGGAGGTAAAGAGGTCTGCCTGGAGCAAAGCGACATCGCCGACTGGAACATCACCTGCGTCGACACCGGGCTCAAATCCAACATCGGCCAGCGCTTCAAGGCGGTGGAAAAGTACCTGGCCGGGGAGGAGTACTTCCTCGCCAACTACGCCGACGGTCTGTGCGATCTCCATCTCCCCGACCTGGTCGAGACCTTCAAGAAGAGCGGGAAGGTCGGCTGCTTTCTCTGCGTCAAACCGTCGCAGAGTTTCTCGGTGGTCTCCATCGGGGAAGGGCGGCGGGTGGAGAAGATCGAATACGTGCAGGACTCCGAGATGTACATAAACGGCGGGTTCTTCATCTTTCACCGCGACATCTTCCAGTACATAAACGACGGCGAGGAACTGGTGGTCGAGCCGTTCCAGCGCCTGATCGAGGAGCGGATGCTGATGGGGTACAAGTACGACCGGTTCTGGCACTGCATGGACACCTACAAGGAACAGCAGGAACTGAACGAGATGTACGAAAAGGGGGATGCTCCCTGGGAGATCTGGAATCCCCGTCACCACAAAGGAAGGCGCTGACATGCTCTCCTTGCGACTGAACCTGATCGAGGACCGTCCGCTGAGACTCCTCTTCCTGGGCGCCCACAGCGACGACATCGAGATCGGCTGCGGCGGGACGGTGCTGAAGCTTTTGGCCGGGAACCGCCACGCCGAGGTCCGCTGGGTGGTGCTCGGCTCCAGCGGCGAACGGGATGCCGAGGCCCTGGCGAGCGCCGAGGATTTCCTGCGGGGGGCGGGCAAGAGGACCGTGGTGGTCGAGCACTTCCGGGACGGCTTCTTTCCCTACCACGGGGGGGAGATCAAGGATTACTTCGAGCGGATGAAGGGGCGCTTCGCCCCCGACCTCATCTTCACCCATTACCGCAACGACCTCCACCAGGACCACCGGCTCGTTTCCGAGCTGACCTGGAACACCTTCCGGGACCACCTGGTCCTGGAGTACGAGATCCTCAAGTACGACGGCGACCTCGGCAACCCGAACCTCTTCGTAGCGCTCGACCGCGAGACGGCCGCCGAAAAGGTCTCCCTGCTCACCCGGCACTTCCGCTCCCAGTCGCGGCACCAGTGGTTTACCGAGGACTCCTTTCAGGGGTTGATGAGGATCCGGGGGGTGCAGAGTGCGGCGGGGGGCGGGTACGCCGAAGCCTTCTACTGCCGCAAGTGCGCCCTCGACTCCGGAGGACGGCCATGAACGACCTGAAGCAGAAAACCTTGCGGGGGGGGATCGCCAAGCTCCTCGGGCAGGTGGCCGACTTCCTGATCCGGATCGCCACCACCGCGGTGCTCGCGCGGCTGCTCGACCCGAAGGATTTCGGCCTGGTCGCCATGGTGACCGTGGTGACCGGGGTCTACGCCCGCTTCACCACCGCGGGGCTTTCCTCGGCCACCGTCCAGCACGACGAGGTCACCGAGGGACAGCTCTCCACCCTGTTCTGGGTCAACATGGCGGCCGGGATGGCGCTGGCCATCCTCTGCGTGGTCACCGCGCCGGCCCTGGCATCCTTTTACCGGGAACCCCGTCTCTACTGGATCACCGTCGCGCTGGCGGCGGGATTTTTGGCCAACGCGGCCGGGGTCCAGCACTCGGCACTCCTGCAGCGCGAGATGCGCTTCACCGCCCTGACCGTCTGCGAAACGGTGGCCCAGGCGGTAGCCCTGACCGCCGGCGTTGTCTGCGCCTGGCTGGGGGTGGGGTACTGGGCGCTGGTGGCCATGGCGGTGGTGGGGCCCGCCGTCGCTTCGGCCGGCAAATGGATCGCCACCGGGTGGGTGCCGGGGAGACCGCGGCGCGGCAGCGGGGTCCGCCCCATGCTCCGCTTCGGCGGCACCCTCACCGTCAACGGGCTGGTCTGCTACCTGGGGTACAACCTGGAGAAGGTTCTTTTGGGGCGCTTCTGGGGGGCGGCCAGCCTCGGGGTCTACGGGCGGGCCTTCAACCTGATCAACATCCCGACCGACAGCCTGAACAGTTCGGTGGGGGGGGTGGCCTTCGCGGCCCTGTCGCGGGTGCAGGGGGAGCCGGAGCGGCTCAGACGCTACTTCCTGAAGGGGTACACCCTGGTGATGTCGATGACCCTCCCGATCACCATCTGCTGCGCGCTCTTCGCCGAGGAGATCGTCCTCGTGCTCCTGGGGCCCAAGTGGCACGAGGCGGCGGTCATCTTCCGGCTGCTGGCCCCCACCGTGCTGGTGTACGGGATGATCAACCCGATGGCCTGGCTTCTTCTCTCGTCCGGGTTGCAGGCGCGGAGCCTGAAGATCGCCCTGGTCATCGCCCCCCTGATGATCACCGCCGACCTGCTCGGGCTTTCCTGGGGGCCGCGCGGGGTGGCCCTGGCGACCTCGGCCGCCATGACGCTCTGGCTCGTCCCCCACATCCTCTGGTGCATCCACGGCACCGTGATCTCGGTTGCCGACCTTTCCCACGCCATCGCCATGCCGCTTGTGTCCGGGATCGCCTCGGCGGGGGTGACCTTCGGGGTGAAGTACTGGGCGGGCGGCCTGCTGGCCCCGGTGCCGCGGCTATTGGCCGGCGGCGTGGTGATGCTCCTCTCCTACCTGGGGATGCTCCTGTTCGTCCTCGGGCAAAAGGAGCTCTACCTCGATCTGTACCGCGGGATACGGGGAGCCAGCGGCAAGGTGGCCCCCGATGCCGGCTGAGGAGCAGGAGTTCCCCATGGTAAGCGCCCTCGATAAAGCGATGCCGCTGGTTTCGGTCCTCACCCCCGTCTACAACGGTGAGCCCTACCTCTCCGAGTGCATCGAAAGCGTGCTGGCGCAGGATTACCGCAACTGGGAGTACGTGATCGTCAATAACCGCAGTACCGACACGTCTCTTGAGACCGCGCAGAGCTTCGCACGCCGCGATCCCCGCATCCGGGTAATCGACAACGAGCGGTTCGTCGACGTCATCCAGAACCACAACCGTGCCTTCGAGGCCGCTTCCCGGGAGAGCGTTTACTGCAAGGTGGTTTCCGCCGACGACTGGCTCTACCCGGAGTGTATCTCCCGGATGGTCGAGGTGGCCGAGCGGCACCCGCAGGCCGCCATAGTCGGCTCCTACGCCATCGCGGGTGACAAGGTGAATTACCTGGGGCTGCCGCTTAAGCGGGAATACTTCCCTGGCCGCGAGGTGGGGAGGCTGCGCCTTTTGGGAGCGGGGATCCTCGGCTGCCCGACCTCCGTTCTCTACCGGAGCTCGGTGGTGAGGAGCCAGCGTCCGTTTTTCGCGGTGGAGACCCCCAATGCCGACATCGACACCTGTTTCCGGGTGCTGACCCAGGCCGACTTCGGTTTCGTCCACCAGATCCTCTCCTTCATCAGGACGCATGACCGGTCGGTGAGCTCCAAGCTGATGAAGCTCGACTCCTTCCTGGTCGACAAGATCGAGTTCCTGGTCCGCTACGGCCCGTACTACCTCTCCAAGGAGGAGTGCGAGGTCCGGCTGGAGGCCATCATGGAGGAGTACTACCAGCATCTGGCCGACAGCACCATCTCGTGCTGGGATCCCGCCTTCAACCGCTACCACCGTTCCCGGATGGTGGCGATGGGGCTCGAGATCAGCAGCCGGAAGCTGGCCATGGCCATCGCGGCCAAGATCGTCAACGGCATCTTCAACCCGAAGCTGCTCGGTGAGAAGATCGTCCGCCGCTTCATCGCCAACAAACCACGCTGATTCCATTGGTAAGGCACCACCTAACCGGGGCGGCCATCTGCGGCGGGCCGGACCTCCCACTCGTTTTGTTTCCCGCGCCGGGAAAGTGGTCGGAGAGCGCCATGAGGTTGAGGGCAGGGGACTTGGTGGAAGTGAGGAGCAAGGAGGAGATCCTGGGGACCCTCGACGCCGGAGGTTGCCTGGAGGGGCTTCCTTTCATGCCACAGATGTTCCGGTACTGCGGCGAGCGGTTCCGGGTCTACAAGCGCGCGCACAAAACCTGCAACACGGTGACCGAAACCGGTGGGCGGCGGATGGCCAACGCGGTACACCTCGAGCTGCGCTGCGATGGCGAGGAGTACGGCGGCTGCCAGGCGGCTTGCCTCATCTTCTGGAAGGAGGCTTGGCTGAGGGCGCCGGACCCGCCGGACAGGACGGACAGGACGGACAGGACGGACAGGACGGACAGGACGGACAGGACGGACAGGACGGACAGGACGGACGGCCCGGACGGCCCGGACAGGTCAAGGCTGGCGGAGCAGGCGGTGCAGCGGGGGACGCGCTACCCGCAGGGGGACGGCGAGGCCCGCTACCGCTGCCAGGCCACCGAGCTCCCCAACTACACTACCTTCCTCTGGTGGTGGGACCCCCGGCAGTACCTCGAGGACTTCATCTCCGGCAACGCCTCGCTCAAAAGCATGGCCGGGGGCTTCGCCTACGCCGGGTTCTTCCTCGCCTGCCGCTTCGTGAAGCCGCTCAGTCCGCTTCTCCACCGGCTCTACGACCGCTACCAGCTGGCGGTGGGGGGGATCCCCTTTCCCCGTTACCGGGGAACCATCCCGGTGGGGGAACCGACCCCGGCCAGCGATCTCAACCTCCAGCCGGGGGAGCTGGTCCGGGTCAAGCCGTACCCGGAGATCCTCGCCACCCTCGACACTTCCAACCGTAACCGCGGCCTGTACTTCGACGCCGAGCTGGTCCCCTACTGCGGCGGGACCTACCGGGTCCGCACCCGGCTCACCACCTTCCTCGACGAGCGGACCGGCGCCGTCAGGACCCTCAAGACCCCGGCGGTCATCCTCGAGGGGGTCTGGTGCCGCTCCCGCTACAGCGATTGCCGCCTTTTTTGCCCGCGCAGCATCTACTCGTGGTGGCGGGAGGTCTGGCTCGAACGGCTCCCCGAGGGGACCGCAACGCCCGCTTCGGAGTTGCCGCAGGGAGGGGAATCTCCATGAAGGACCTCAAGGAACGCGCCATCAGGGGAGGGGTCGCCCGCCTGCTGAACCAGGGGATCTGCTTCGTCCTCAAGCTCTGCTCCATCTCGGTGATGGCGCGCCTGCTCGATCCGGGCGATTTCGGACTGGTCGCCATGGCCACCGTGGTCACCGGGATCTACGGGATCTTCACCACCGCGGGGCTCTCCTCGGCCACCGTCCAGCGCGAGAGCGTGACGCCGGAACAGGTCTCCACCCTCTTCTGGATCAACATCATGGTCGGCGTCTTCCTCTGCCTCCTCTCGCTCGTGACCGCCCCCGTCCTGGCCGGCTTCTATAACGAACCGCGCATACTCAAGGTGATGGCGGCACTCGGCACCGGCTTCCTCTTCAACGCGGCGGGAGTGCAGCATTCCGCCCTGCTGCAGCGGGAGATGAGATTCTACGCCCTGGCCGTCATTGAGGCCTTTTCGCTCGCCTGCAGCATCACCGTCGGCATCGGCATGGCCTGGTCCGGTTACGGCTACTGGGCCATCGTGGGGGCCACGCTCGCCAATCCGGCGGTCAGCACCCTCTGCAAGTGGAGGGCGACCGGCTGGATCCCGGGATGGCCCCGGCGAAACAGCGGCATCCGCTCGATGGTCTGCTTCGGGGGGACCCTCACCCTGAGCGGTTTCGTGAACTACCTCACCGCCAACGTCGAAAAGGTGCTCTTAGGCCGCTTCTGGGGGGCCGACGTCCTCGGCCTCTACACCCGCGCCTACTACCTCATCAACGTTCCGACCGACAACCTCAATTCCACCGTCTCGGGGGTCGCCTTCTCCGCCTTGGCCCGCCTGCAAAACGACCAGGAGCTGCTCAGGAACTACTTCCTCAAGGGATACCGGATCGTCCTCACCATGACCTTCCCGATCGCCGTTCTCTGCGCGGTCTTCGCGGAAGATCTCATCCTCGTCTTCCTGGGCCCCAAGTGGGGAGGGGCGGTCTCCATCTTCCGGCTGATGACCCCCGGCGTGCTGGTCGTCGGGATGCTCTCCCCCTGGGGATGGCTGCTGCAGTCGATAGGGAGGCAGCAACGGGTGCTGAAGATCGGGCTGGTGACCGGGCCGGTGGTGATCGCCGCCTACCTCGCGGGGCTTTCCCATGGACCGGGTGCGGTGGCGCTGGCCCAGTCGGTGGCCATGCTCCTTTTGCTCGTCCCGACCCTGGCCTGGTCGATCCACGGCACCATCTTCACCGCCGCCGATATCCTCCACGAGGTGCTCCCGCCGCTGGTTTCCGGCGGGGCCGCCGCGGTGGCGGGGATCGTCTGCCGGCTCCTTTTCGACTCGCTCCTTCCCCAGGTTCCCCGGCTGCTCCTGGGGGGGGGGCTCATGTTCGGGGTCTACCTCTGGGTGCTCCTCTTCGGTATGGGGCTCAAGAACTTCTACTTCGATCTCCTGACGTCGATGAGGGGCTCGCTCGGCAAGGCGGGAGTGGGCGGCTGACAAAAACCTTGGCACCGGGGGTGCTACTCATGAGCACGCTCTTCTGGCTCGCAGCCTGTTTCATCCTCTACACCTACGGCGGCTATCCGCTGCTGGTGGCCCTGCAGGCGCGCCTTTTCCCCCGGC
The DNA here is from genome assembly GCF_023652955.1 of Geomonas sp. Red32. GTDB lineage: Bacteria > Desulfobacterota > Desulfuromonadia > Geobacterales > Geobacteraceae > Geomonas. Next base: position 36,207 of record NZ_JAKLOY010000007.1, read on the forward strand.
CGGTAGACCGGCGGGAGCATCTCCCCACCGTCACCGTGATCGTGGCCGCTTCCAACGAGGAGGCGACCATCGCCGGGAGGCTGGAGAACCTCCTCGCCCAGGATTATCCCCCCGACCGCTACCGTATTGTCGTGGTCTCCGACGGCAGCACCGACCGCACCGAAGAGATCGCCCGCCGCTACACCGGCCGTTCGGTAGAGCTCGTTTCCGTCAAGGAGCGGGTAGGGAAGGCCGCCGCCCTCAACCTCGGCCTCGCCCAGGCCGCCAGCGAGGTGGTGGTCTTCGCCGACGCCCGCCAGCGCTTTATCCCGGACACCGTGCGGCAGCTGACCGCCAATTTCGCCGACCCGGAGGTGGGGTGCGTGAGCGGCGAGCTGGTGCTGGTCGATCGCGGCGAATCGCAGGTGGAGATGGCCCTCTACTGGCGCTTCGAGAAGCTGATCCGCCGCTGGGAGAGCATGAGCGGGTCGGTGGTGGGCGCCACCGGCGCCATCTACGCCATCCGGCGCGACCTCTACCGGCCGCTTCCCCCGGGGACCCTGCTGGACGACGTCCTCGTCCCCTTGAATGTCGCCGCGGCCGGTTACCGGGTGATCTTCGATCCGCACCCCAAGGCCTTCGACCAGCTTTCCCTCGCCATCGAGCAGGAGTGGGTGCGCAAGGTGCGGACCCTGGCCGGGAGCCTCCAGCTGCTCGGCTTTTATCCACCCCTCTGCACCCCGTGGGGCTCCCCGCTTTGGTGGCGCTTTCTCTCCCACAAGGTCTTCCGCGTCCTGATCCCCTTTGCCCTGGTGGCGATGCTCGCCGGGAGCTGGCTTGCCAAGGGGACCTTCTATCACGCCGCCTTCTGGTTCCAGTTCCTCGGCTACCTCTTGGCGCTGGGCGGCTACCTGGTCCCCCCCCTGCGTGCCCTGCGGCCGGTGAGGCTCGCCCTCTTCTTCATGACGCTCAATCTCGCGGCGGTGGCCGCCTGCTGGATCTGGGCCTCCGGGCGGTGTGAAACCTCCTGGCGTCCCGCCTACGACAAGGAGGAGCCCTGACCCATGGACGACGCGACCGCCATCACCTTCCTCTACCAGCCGAGCATGGCGCTCGAGTACCTGCTGCTGGTGCTGCTGCTGGCATCCTTGGTCAAGCCGCGGCTTTTAACCGTGCTGGCCACCTTCATTGTCCTTTTGCGTCCCAACGAGAGGATGGAGCTCTCCATCCCCTTCGTCCAGATCCTGGTCCCGCTCCTTTTGGTCTCCGTCCTCATGAACTACTCGCGCTTCGCCGGGCACGCCCGCTTCAAGCCGGTGGCGGCCCCCCTGATCCTCTTCCTCCTCCTCATCGCCCTGGAGACCCTGCTCTTCCATCCGGAGGACCTGGGAGCCATCCTCCTCTTCCTCTCGGTGGGAGCCCTCCTCATGTGCGCGGTGATCCTCTTCATGGGGGACGACGACGGGGTCCAGGCTCTCGGCTACACGGTGGCCGCCGCGGCCTTCCTGATCTGCCTGGAGCCGGTCTACTACCACTACACGGAGCCGGCGGGAAGCGAGCTCTGGACTCTTTTCCACCTCCCGAGGAGCGGCCGCCTGCAGGCGTGGGGGATGTGGCAAAACTCCAACGAGACCGCTTACATCGCCTGCCTCGGGGTAGCCAACGTGCTGCTGGTGACCGCCAAGTTCGGCCGCCGGTGGCACTACCTGGCCGCCGCCGGGCTGATCCCCTTCTTCACCCTGGTGGTCTACCTCACCGCCTCGCGCGCCGGGCTCGCTTCGCTCATCCTGATCTTTCTCCCTTCCCTCGTGCTGATGCGCGGGGGGGCCGCCAAGGGGGTGGTCGTCGTCGCCATCCTCTGCGGCCTGACCGTCGCCCATTCCCTCACTCCCGAGCGGACCGACGCAGAGGGGTCGGCCGAGGAGCGGGGAGAGCTGAGGGAGAAGGGGAAGGAGGTGTTCAAGGAGTACCCGTTCAGGGGGGTGGGTTTCCAGCGGGCGCGGGACGTGGTGGGAAGGCCGCTGCACAACAGCTACCTGCAGGCCTTCGCCGAAACCGGGCTCATGGGGGGCTGCCTCTTCCTCGCCTTCCTCTACCGGCTGGGGAAGGCGGCCCTGGAGGCGGCCCGGCCGGGCAGGGGGGAGGCCGGCAGGAGGCACCTGGTCTTTCTCTTCGGCTTCTACTGCAGCACCCTTTTCTATCTCTTCTGGGGAAACCAGCTGTTGTCCGAGCTCTTTTTTCTCGTGATGGCGCTGGTGGTCAACTCGATCGGCAACGCGGCGGTCCTGGGGGATGAGAAATTCCCCGGGCAACAGACCAGTAAGGTGGCGGTGAACAGATGCTGACTCCCGAGATCTCAGTAATCATCCCTCTCTACAACAAGGAGAGGTACGTGCAGAGGGCGGTCAACTCCGTGCTGGAGCAGAGCCTTGCCCCCCTCGAGGTGGTGGTGGTCGACGACGGCTCCACCGACGGCAGCGCTGAAGCGGTGGCCGCCCTGGGCCCGGACCAGCGGCTGCGGCTGGTCTCCCAGCGCAACCAGGGGGTCTCCGCCGCCCGCAACCGGGGGGTGGCCGAGGCCCGCGGCCGCTTCGTCGCCTTTCTCGACGCCGACGACCAGTGGCAGCCGGAATTCCTGGAGACTCTCCAGTGGTTGAGGGAGCTTTTCCCGGAGGGGTGCTTCTTTGCCACCGGCTTCGAGGTGATCTACAGCGACGGCAGCCGCCGGGCGCGGTGATGGTCGAGAAGGAGCTGCTGACCCGGGTCGGGATGTTCCCGGTGGGGCAGCGGCGGGGAGAGGATCTCGATACCTGGGTGCGGCTTTTATGCGAGGTCCCGCTCGTCTACTGCAGCAAGCCGGGAGCGGTTGTCTGGGATGCCCTCCCCGCGAGCGCCTGCGTGGCCTGCAACGACATCTACGTCGACGGCAACCACGTACTGGAGATACTCGAGACGATGGCGGCAGGGGAGGGATGCCCCGCCGACGAGCGCGAGATTATCCACGACTACCTGGCCTGGTACCTGGCGGGGCCGGTGGAGCGGCTCCTCGCCGCCCGGCAGGGGGCCTGGGCCAGGCGCTACATCGTTCCGGCCCTGCGTTCCCGGCGGTTCCGGCTGCGCTTTCTCGGGATGTATCTGAAGTCGCTGCTCGTAAAGTGGGCGCCGTGAAGAGGAGCAGTGAAGAGGATGCGGTGAAGAGGATGCGGTGAAGAGGATGCGGTGAAAAGGATGCGGTGAAAAGGATGCCGGGGCGGGAGCTCCCGCCGGGAGTTGTGGGGGGCGCAGGGGTAACGGGAGTCGGCCATGGACGACACAGCGAGTGGAAAGCGGTTAAAGCTCTGCCACGTGGTGGCGACCCTGGAGACCGGCGGCATGGAGAACGGGGTGGTCAACCTCTGCAACCGGCACGACCGCACCCTCTTTCAGCCGATGGTCTGCTGCCTGAAGCAGCCGGGTGCCATGGTCCGCCGCCTGGCTCCCGACGTGAAGGTCTTCTGCCTGAATATCCCCGAGGGGAAGGCGCCGCTCGCTCCCCTGGCGGTGGCCCGCCTCTTTCGCCGGGAGCGGCCGGACATCGCCCACACCCACGGGTGGGGAGGGGGGGCCTGGGCCGGCGTGGTCGGCGCCCGGCTGGCCGGCTGCCGGCTGGTGATCAACGGCGAGCACGGCACCCTCTTCACCGGCTGGCGGCAGGTCCTGTTGCAGAAGGTGGTGGCGCTTCTTTGCGACCGGACCTTCTCGGTCTCGCAGGCCCTCACCGGAAAACTCGCCTCCGCGCTCACCCTCAATCCCCACCGGGTGACCGTCATCACCAACGGCGTCGACCTCGACCGTTTCCATCCCCGTCCCCGGGAGCTCGAGGGGGGGAGCGATCCCCTGGTGCTCTGCTCGGTCGGCACCCTGAAAGAACACAAGAACCAGATCCTGACCCTCAAGGCGGTACGGGAGCTGGTCCGCTCGGTCCCCGGGGTCGAGGTGCAGTTTCTGCTGGTGGGGGACGGGCCGGACCGGGAGATGCTGGGGGACTACGTGGAGCGGGAGGGGCTCTCCAGCCAGGTCCGCTTTCTCGGCAGGAGGGAGGACATCCCCGAAATCCTGGGACGCTGCGACGTCCTGGTCTCCAGCAGCCGCTCCGAGGCCTTCTCCAACGTGGTGCTGGAAGCGATGGCGAGCGGGGCCGCGGTGGTCTCCACCCGGTCGAACGGCACCGAGCAGATCGTGGAGGAGGGGGAGACGGGGTTCGTCATCGAGGTGGACGACCTCCCGGCCCTGGCCGCCAGGCTCCGTTTCCTGGCCGGGAACCGCGAGGCAACCCGGCGGCTGGGCGAGAACGGCCGTGCCCTGGTGGCCCGCAAGTACAGCATCGAACGGATGGTCGGCGACTACGAGCGGGAGTACCTGAGGCTTTACTTAGGCAGCACCGGGACGGCCGCCGCGGCCGGGACAAGGGGGGAGTGATGGGCCTCTTCGACATGCTGAGCACGGGGGTCATAACCCCTCTCTATTTCAGGCTCCGCCACCCTGCCATGTCCAAGCGGCTGGACGAGCTGGAGGCCTCACAGTACCTCCCCCCCGACAAGTTGCGCCTGATCCAGTTCGCGACCCTCAAGAGGCTGCTGATCCACTGCGACGACATGGTCCCCTTCTACCGGGAGCGGTTTCGCCAGTGCCGCTTCGATCCCCGGCAGTTCCGGGAGCTGGAGGAGTTGCGGACCATCCCCTGGCTCACCAAGCAGGAGGTGCAAAAGGAGAGGCACCGGATGGTGGCTTCCAACATGGCCCAGGCCGACCTGGTGGCCGACGCCTCGGGGGGATCGACGGGAGAGCCGACCTCCTTTTTCAAGGACCGGAGGCGGAACGAGCTCCGCCGGGCCGACCGCTACCGCCACGACATGTGGTGCGGGTGGCGCCCGGGCGAGCTCTACGTGACCCTCTGGGGGGGGCAGCGGGAGTTCGACCTCCAGCCTTCCCTGAGAAGCCGCCTCTCGGACCGCTTCCTCCACCGGACCTTCGGGTTCAACGCCTTCGACATCTCCGAGGAGAAGGTGCTCGCCTGCCTCGAGGAGCTCCGGACGCTCCGCCCGGCCATGATCGTCGCCTATGCAAACGTCGCCTACCTCTTCGCGACGGTCATCTCCCGCCACGGCCTCGACCTCGCCGGGCTCGGCCTCAAGGGGGTGATCTCGTCGGCGGAGACCCTCACCCCGGAGAAGAAGGGGGCAATCGAGGAGGCCTTTTGCTGCCCGGTCCTCAACCGCTACGGCTCGCGGGAAGTCGGGCTGGTGGCGAGCGAGTGCGGGGCCCGGGAGGGGCTGCACGTCAATGCCGAAAACGTGCTGGTGGAGCTGCTCAGGGCGGACGGCAGGGAGGCGGAACCGGGGGAGCCGGGGGAACTGATGGTGACCGATCTCTGGAACTACGGAATGCCGTTCATCCGCTACCGGATGGGAGACGTCGGGGTGAGGGAGGATCACCCCTGCTCATGCGGCCGCGGGCTGCCGCTCTTACGCGAAGTGACCGGGCGGGTCAGCGACTTCATCGTCGACTGCCGCGGGGGGCTCGTCCATGGCGAGTTCTTCACCCACCTTTTCTACGGGCTCCCCGGCGTGGATCAGTTCCAGCTGGTGCAGGAAACGAGAAGGCTGGTGGTACTGAACATCCGGCCCTCCGCAGGCTTCCAGGATTCCCTCCTTGCCCCCGTCATCGGCAAGATCAGGCTCTGTCTCGGCCCCCAGGTCCGGGTGGAGACCCGCCTGGTGCACGGCTCCCTCGTAGAGCAGTCGGGAAAGTTCCGCTTCACCGTCTCGAAGCTTTGCGGCGACCGCTACCGCTCCTTCGGGCCTCTGGAAGAGGAGCCGTGATGACGGCCGCATTCCCCACCCCCCACCGGCGCCCCACCGCCCCCACCTTGGAAAGGACCATCTAAATGTGCGGCATATTCGGCATCACCTACCGTGAACACGAGAGGCCGGTCCGGGAAGAGAGCGTGGTGGCGGCCACCGATCTCATGACCCATAGCTGCAGGAGGCGCTCGGGAACCTCGAGCTGGAGGGGGAGGTGCGGAGATGGGTGAACCCGGGACAGGTGCACGAGCTGTTGCACTCCTGCGACGTGGACGGCACCAGCAGGGTGATCATGACCCTGCTGGTGCTCAAGGCCTGGAAGGAACGCTACCTGGGGCGGTCATGAGAAAAGCGCTCATCGTATCCTACAATTTCCCCCCGGTGGGGGGCGCCGGGGTGCAGCGGCCGGTGAAGTTCGTCAAGTACCTGAGGGAGTTCGGGTGGGAGCCGGTGGTCCTCTCGGTCGCCAACCCTTCGGTCCCGGTGCTCGACCTCTCCCTTTTGCGGGACATCCCGGATGGGGTGCGGGTCTACCGGGCAGCGACCCTGGAGCCGGGGTACGCCTTGAAGAGCCGGATCGTGCAGGGGGAGGGGGGGGTGGCGGCCAGGGCGGCCCGCCTGGCGAAACGGTGGGTGGCGGCCCTGCTTTTGCCCGACCTGCAGGTCCTCTGGTGGCCCGCCCTTTGCCTTAAGCTTTGGGAGATTCTGCGCACCGAGCGCCCGGAGGTGCTGCTGGTCTCGGCCCCCCCCTTCTCCTCTTTCGTGCCGGTGGCGGCCCTGGGGTACCTGGCCCGGGTGCCGGTGATCCTCGATTACCGGGACGAGTGGTGCTTCACCCGGCAAAACTGGGAGAACAGCGTGAAGAGCCGCTGGGCGGTGAAACTCGACCGTCTGCTGGAGGGATGGGTCCTGTCCCGCTGCCGCGCCTTCGTCACCGCCAACGAAAGCTACCGGGAGGCGATCGCCTCGAGCTACCCCGCGATCGGGCCGCAGAAGGGGCGGACCATCACCAATGGTTTCGACGAGGATGACCTGGCGGCGGTGGCCCCCTCCACGGTCCCGCAGCGAGGGGGGATCAGGATCGTGTACGCCGGTACCGTCTGGCGGGCCACCTCGCTGGCGACCTTTTTGAAGGGGCTGGAGATCCGGCAGTTGAAGGGGGCCGGCGCCTCCGGTCCCCCGCTCTCGCTCGACATCTTCGGGAGGGTTGTGGAGGAGGAGAGCCGCTGCCTCGCCGAGAGCCCCTGCCGCGGCATGATCTCGGTGCTGGGGTACCGCGAGCACGGGGAGCTGATCGGCGAGCTCATGGACGCCGACGTACTGCTCCTCACCCTGGCCGATCTCCCGGGGGCCGAGCGGATCATCACCGGGAAGGCTTTCGAGTACATGGCGACCGGCAGGCACATCCTTGCCGTGGTGCCGGAAGGGGAGACCGGGCGGCTGCTGCGGGAAAATTACCGTAACCTCACCCTGGTCACCACCGGGAGCGCGGCGGAGGTGGCGGATGCCCTGGAGCGGATCGCCTCCTCGCTGGAGGAGCTGCGCAAGCGGGGGAGCGAGGACGTATCCCGCTTCTCCCGCAGGAAACTGACGGCCGCCCTCGCCGAGCTTTTCGACGAGGTGGCGGCAGGGGAGGGGCCATGACCGTGACGATGGGAAATCCGGAACCCCGGTGGATCAAGAAGCCGCTCTTGGCGGCCTTTTTTTTGCTGCTCTCCCTGCTGTTAGCCGGGGAAACAGCCGCCTCGCCCCGCACCTATTTCGTGGATCCGGCCGCGCCTGACGATGGGGGAAACGGCAGCACCCAAAGGCCCAAGAAGTTCATCACCTCCGGCGTGGAGCTCCTCTCCTCAGGCGATACGCTGGTCTTGAAGGACGGGATCTATCGCGGGGGACGAAACTGCGTCGGTGACCAGGGGACCCCGAGGCTCTATCCGCCCTCCGGGAACGCCGGGAAGTACACCACCATCAGGGCCGAGCACGTGGGGGGAGCCATCGTCGACGGCGGGTATGCCCAGCCCCCCTTCGCCTCGGCGGATAGGAACGGCTCCGGGATCCACTACCTCCACCTGGACGGGATCCACTTCCGCCACGGCCGGGGGGGCGTCTTCAGCCTCAAGGGCTCCCACAACAAGGTGACCAACTGCGGTTTCGAGGACGGGATGCCGGCCGGCGCCAGCGATGAGACCCCGATCGCCTTCATCGCGGGGGGCTCCTCGTATTCGCTCGTGGAAGACTGCTGGGTCTGGGGGAAGGGGCGCTACGGCTTCTACACCTCCTCGCCCAACGGCGGGACCCACCACATCGTCTTCAGGAGGGTGGTGGTCCGGCTGGACGGCTCTCCCCCCTGGGTCACCGCGGGGCTTCGCTTCTACAACGCCCACGATAACGTCATGCAGAACTGCGTGGTGCTGGACTCGCTGGTCAACCGGGAGGCAGCCGAACCGACCGCCTTCGCGCAGGGGGGCGGGAGCTCGCGGGGGGACGCCGACAACAGCTGGCTGGGGGTAATCGCCCTCAACAACCCGCAGATGTGGGGGTACAACGCCAACGACGTCCTGAAGACCGAGACGGTGGCCGACAGCATCTTCTGGGGGAATCACGACGGCGTCTTCATGACCATCCAGAAGGTGAAGAATGCCGCCTCCTCGGTGAAGCTCTCCCGGCTCACCATCGGCGCCAACAGCGGGTACGCCCTTCGCCACAACGCCGAGTATCCGTACCGGGCGGAGCTCTCCGATTCGCTGGTGGTGGCGGGGGAGGGGGGGACGGCCTTCCGGGAGCCGAGCTCGGTTGCCAATACCGTGGTGCAGCTCTCGGCCGGCGCCCGGCTGGGGAGCGCACCCCCGGGGGCCCGGGAGTGGGAGGGGGCACTTTCGGAGGCGGGGCTTCGCTACCTGCCGCGGGTGGAGCCGGGCTCCCGGTTCGCGAAGGAGGGGGTGGGGGCCAGCGTGCTCTACCGGATCGGGAGGGAGGGGACCCTGTATGGCGAGCCGGGATGGGACGAGGTGACGGCGATCCCGCTGTGGCCCTTCGTCAACGAGCGGCTCTGGGCCCGCAAGATGCGGGAGTACGCCGGGAACGGTCCGATCGGCAAGCGGGGATTCGCTCTCTTGCCCGGGGAGACCCCGCTTTCCGACTACGTCTGGGGGTACCTCGGGGAGCCCGCGCCCCCCTTCGGCCTGGAGGGGACCGCGGGGGCGGGGGAGGTCCGGCTGCAGTGGCTTGCCAAGGAAGAGGCCGCCGGTTACCGGATACGGGTGGGGAGGGCACCCGGGCAGTACCAGCTGCCGGTGCGGAGCGTGAAGGGGGGGACGGGCGGCACGGTGCGGGCGGCGGTGGGGGGGCTCACCCCCGGAACCGGCTACTACTTCGCGGTGAGCGCCGTCGACCACCGCGGCCGCGAGAGCGGAACGGCGTACCCCATAGGTCCCCTGCGGCCTATGGGACCTATCCCCTAGGACCTCCGGGTCTCATAGGGCCAATGGGACCTATGCGCCGAAAAGGTGACGGCCGTCACACCCATATCGTTGGTAATGCGGTAAGGTCCTCTGCAACGTAACCGAATCGAAGGGATTCAGGGAAGGTACACGCAAAGAGACAGGAAAAGCCACGCTACTGCCGAAATAATCGGTACCAGATAGACGATAATACTAAACCATCCGCGAGGATGGGACGGAAAGCCCATAGGGTCTCACCGAGACAGCCGGGTCGCCGAAATATCAACCACGATACCAGGCGACCCGGCTCTTTTTTTGCCCCGACCGTATCCCGCCTTTTTTCCAGCCAGCCGTACTCAGTTTTTTCAAGGCTTCAACCATTCACCGCCCAAGCCTTGCCACGCAACGAGGCCAGCCGGCCAGCTCTCTGCCTGTTCGTCGACGCAGGAAAGGGATCAGCCCGGCAAATCCACCTTCGTTGCCAAATCGAAAGGAGATTTATGTTAAAGACGAGCATCAGGTCACTTCTAAAGGTTCTCCTCGTACTCGCCGCATTGTCACCGGTTTCATCGTTCGCAGCAACCTACTACGTGGACGGCGCCGCCTCCACCGACTCCGGCAACGGCTCCGCCACCAGCCCGAAGAAGTACATCACCTCGGGGATCCTGCTCATGTCCTCCGGCGACACCCTCATCATCCGTGACGGGGTCTACACCGGCTCGAAGAACATGATCGGCGACTTCAGCTCCCCCCAGGCCTACCTCCCCTCCGGGAGCGCCGGCAACTTCACCACCATCAAGGCGGACCACGTCGGCCAGGCCATCATCGACGGCCAGTTCAACACCGTCCCCTACAGCCAGGGGCAGGGGCCGACCGTGGAGAACTACCTCCACATCGACGGCATCCACTTCCGCCACGGCGACGCCAGCGTCTTCTCGATCGCCGGTTCCCACAACTGGGTCTCCAACTGCGGCTTCGAGGACGGCCAGGCCTACACCGACAACAGCGAGACCCCGATCGCCTACATCGCGGGGGACTCGACCTACAACCTGATCGAGGACTGCTGGATCTGGGGTAAGGGGCGCTACGGCTTCTACACCTCCGACCCGCACTCCTCCGGGAGCTACAACAACATCTTCAGAAGGCTCGTGGTGCGGCTCGACGCTTCCCCGACCAACTGGATGTCGGCGGGTCTCAGGTTCTACAGCGCCCACTCCGACGCCATGCAGAACTGCATCGTGATCGACTCGCTGGTCGGCTCCAACTCCGGCGACGGCGGCATCTGCGGCGAGTGCTGGTCCTATGCGCAGGGGGGCGGGAGCTCCGACGGCGAGTGGGGGCACATCTTCAACGGCAACATCGCCCTCAACAATCCGCAGCGCCCGGCCTTCACCAACGAGGCGGGCAACTCCAACAGCCCCGAGAGCTGGAGCAACAGCGTCTGGTGGGACACCCAGTACGGAATGCTGGTCTACAGCGGCCTCGCCACGGTCAACACCTGGAACTTCTCCAACATGCTGATGGGGGGGAATGCGAGCTCCCAGACGTTCGGCGACGCCCTCCACTACGGCGGCAGCCGCAACGAGGTGGTGAACCTTTCCAACAGCATCATCGCCAACAGCTCCGGTGCCGCCTACGGCCCTGCCGGTGTCTACCTGAGCCGCAAGATCTCCAACACCGACGTCTACAACGACGCCAGCACCGCCTGCAACAGCGCCGACGGCTGCACCAGCTCCGGCCAGACCACCAACAACCCGTTTACCTCGGTGGTGAAGTACCTCCCCCGCACGGAGAGCGGCACCCAGGGGCCGAACATCATGTACCAGATCGGCGGCACCGGGACCTTCTACGGCGACACCGGGTGGAACAGCACCTCGACGACCCAGCTCTGGCCGTACCCCAACGAGCCGGTGTGGGCCGCCAAGATGAAGGCGTACAACATCAACACCGTCTCCGGTAACCGCGGCTTCGCCGCCCTGTCCGGCTCCACCGCCACCCCGCTCACCGACTACATCTGGGGCTACTTGGGGAACCCGAAACCGAACATCTACGGCGCCGCCACCACCGGCGACACCACCGCCCCGTCGGTCTCCTTCACTTCCCCCTCGAACGGCGGCTCGGTGACCGGCGTGGTGCAGCTCACCGCCTCGGCTTCCGACAACGTCGGGGTGACCAAGGTCGAGTTCTACGTGAACGGCGCCCTGCAAGCGACCGACACCTCCACCCCCTACGTCTACAACTGGGACACCTCGGCGCTTTCCGCCGGGAGCTACACCCTGACCGCCAAGGCCTATGACGCGGCCAACAACGCCGGCCAGTCCTCCATCAGCGTCAATGTCGTGAAGGACACCACCGCGCCCTCCGCCACCATCAGCGCGCCCGCCAGCGGTGCCACGGTGAGCGGCACCGCCACCATCACCGCCTCGGCCACCGACAACATCGGGGTGACCAAGATCGAGATCTACGAAAACGGCGTCCTGAAAACCGCCGGGAGCGTCTCGCCGCTCACCTACAGCTGGAACACCACCGCCGAGGCCAACGGTACCGCAACCCTGACCGCCAAGGCCTACGACGCGGCCGGCAACGCCGGGACCTCGTCCAGTGTCTCGGTCACCATCAACAACGGCTCCACCGCCACCGCCGACACCACCGCGCCGTCCGTCTCCATCACCTCGCCCGCCTCGGGCTCCACGGTGAGCGGGACCGCCTCGGTGACCGCTTCGGCAAGCGACAACGTCGGGGTCACCAAGGTCGAGTTCTACCTCGACGGGGCGCTGAAGTCGACCTCCACCGCGGCCCCCTACAGCTACAGCTGGGGGAGCACCGCGACCCCCAACGGAAGCCATACCCTGAGCGCCAAGGCGTACGACGCGGCAGGGAACGCCGGCTCCTCCTCCGGCGTCACCGTGAACGTCAGCAACGGCACCTCGACCGGCACCACCGGCACCACCGGCACCACCGCGCCGATCGCCTTCGTCCAGTCCGCCTACTCCTGCCCGCAGTCGGCGACCTCGACGGTGACGGTGACCCTGCCGAAAACCCAGACCGCCGGCGACCTCAACATCATCGTGGTGGGGAGAAACGACAGCACCACCGGGGTCAACTCGGTCACCGACACTCTCGGTAACACCTATACCATGGCCGATGCCATGACCGGCACCGGGGTGCGGCAGTCGATCTACTACGCACCCAACATCAAGGGTGGCACCAACCAGGTGAAGATCAGCTTCAACGCCTCGGCGAGTTACCCGGATATCAGGGTCCTCGAGTACTCCGGCGTGAAGGCGATGGACAAGGTGGTGAGTAACACCGGCAGCGGCACCACCTGCAGCAGCGGCTCGGCGGCCACCACCGCCGCCAATGAGCTCCTCTTCGCCGCCAACACGGTCTCCACCGGGACCAGCGCGGCCGGGAGCGGCTACACCTCGCGGGTCATCACCAGCCCGGATAGCGACATCGCCCAGGACCGCACGGTGACCGCGACCGGCACCTACAGCGCCAGCGCTCCGCTCACCTCCTCCGGCAACTGGGTCATGCAGATGGTCACCTTCAAGTAAGGGACGCGGCCGTCCCGGTGTCGGAAGTAACCACCGGGTGACAACATTCCGACAGTTGGCCCGGACTTTCCGGGCAGGGGCACGAGGGAAATTTTCTCGTGCCCCTTTTTTTATTGTAGTCATTACGGGATGTTATCCGTAGACTGGTGCCAATGGGTATTTTCTAACGTCGCCGGTCCGGTTTTTGCTAACGTATCTCCTAAATATAAATCGAGGCCACTCAACCGACCGCTGGTTTCCAATGCCTGAAGTCCAAGCCGTCATTTGGCAGGGGGAGGACCTTTCATGCTTGTTCAGGTTCACTGGACCAATAATCGTTACGACTACGTCAAGGATTTCATGCTCGACAGCCTGATCGAGGCGGGCGTAGTTTCGCGTTTTTTAAGGAGTTCCGGATGGGTAGTGGTGGGGGTGGATCCGGTCCGGACGGCGGGCGACCCTTCCAGGTACAAGGGGTTGGAGCGCAGGTCGTTGAACAAGCCGCGCTTTACGGAGTACGAATGAGCGGTGTCGGTAACCTTTACATCGCGTTTTCATGATGTCGGACTCATTTACAGCCGGCCTGACCGTTACCAGAACTGCCAGCTGCCGGTGGTGACCACGTACAGGGCCAGCGCCAGGTTGGTGGTGGCGTGGGCCAGCACGCAAAGCGCCAGGCTGCGGGTACGGTAGAGCAGCGCGTTGTAGACCGCCCCGGCCACCATCCCGGCCACCACCTGGTGGTGCTCCAGTCCGAAGAGCACCACCGTCCCCAGAAACGACTGCCAGTTGAAGCGGCCGGCCGGAACCGACTCGAAGTCCGGGTCGACCAGGAAACGGATCAGGAACGACCTCCAGAAGATCTCCTCCATGAGCGGCACCACCAGCACGGCACCCGCCGCCCGCGACAGGATCAGCACGAACCTCACCACCCCGTCGGGGAGCGCAGCCGGATCGAAGGCGCCCGCCGAGCCCATCCCGACCCTCCCATCCAGAAGCACCCACGCCACGAAGAGCGCCAGGCCGATACCCACCACAGCCGCCGTTCTCCCCAACCGCCGCAGCTCATCCAGACGAAGCTCGTGATACTCGGGAAGAAACCAGAGGAGCAGGGCGCCGGCCGGGATGGCCCGTAGCGGGTAGAGGTAGTATCCCCCTCCAGCCGGGAACCCGCTCCCTCCCCAGTGCGAAGCGAACCGCACCCCCTCCTCGACCGCGATGCCCGCCATGAAGAGGGCGAAAGGGAGCACGCGCGTCGTCATGGCGCGGCGGGAAACGGCAGTGGTTGCGGGTTCGCTCATCGAGGACTCCCGTAGGATGAGATTTTTTGCCATCCGGAACGGCCAAGACGCCGGGCCGCCTCGCGAAGGCGAGGCGGTGTCGGCGTCTTTTACAGGGGGGGGGAAGCGGCGGCGGCCGGACGCGAAAGGGGCGGCATCGTCCGGTGCCGCCCCTTTCGGGTAAGTTGACCTAGGCCTAGCTAGGCGTTTTTACGACGCTTGCAGTAGATGGCGACCCCGAGGAAGCCGGCACCCAAGAGGACCAGGGAGCCCGGTTCGGGTACCGGTGCCGGGACGTCGAAGTTCAGGACCGGGGTGAGGGTGCCGCAGGGGGGGAGGTAGTTGCCGACCACCACCACCGGATTGCTGAGGTCCTGCCCCACGTAGATCTTCGAGGCGGTGGCGGTGTCGCCCGCGGTGCCGCTGAAGAGGTCCCCGCCGAGGCTCAGGCTGATCAGGTCGCCGGGAACCCCGCCGACGGTGAAGTCGATCCCGTCCCAGCCTGTTCCCTCGACCGCCTTGAAGGTGATGTAGTCGCTGCCGTTGAAGGGCATGGAGTAGGCGACGTCACCGGCCGGCATCCCGAAGAAGGTGTAGGTCTCGAAGTCGACGGTGTTGGAGCTGGCCGGCAGCGAGAGCCTCAAGGTACCGAAGAAGTTCTCGTTACCCGTGCTCCCGCCGGTCCACCGGAGCGACCAGCTGCGGCGGTCGGGGTCGTTGCTCCAGAGGTAGTATCCGGCCTCGCTGGCGGTCGGGTTGTTGCCGACACCGAAGTTGGCGTAGGTGTCACCGCTATAGACAGGTGTCGCCATTGCGGCGGGTGCCATTGCGGCAATGAAGATCGCCGCACAGATCAGAGTTAAGAGCTTCTTCATGTCCTCCTCCTTTTTTCTCATTCGATGGAATCGCCGCTTGTCGCACTCTCCTGGTGCAACTGGAGTGCCAGTTTGTAAGTTGCCAATAATAAACGTATTCCTATCTGACGGGGGAGACGATTCTGTAAAGGATGCCGACAGATCGGGTGCCGGGAGGGGTGAGACGGCGCGGAAGGTGGGGGCGGCGGGGTGGCGGCCCCCCTTTTCCGCCCTACGAGCAGCTTCCCGGCGGGACGAAGAAGGCTAAGTGAGGGAATACACTCGGTGAATGAGGAGCGATAACTAATTGATTAGAAAAAATTTTTTAAAATAGCTTCGATTGGGCGGTGCCGGGGGGTACACCAGATTTTTTCTGAGTTCCGCTCTACGCCAGCTATATCGCCGACTTATAAGGTCTTTGGCCGGTGAAAACATTAAATCTGTAAAATTTTTCTTGACGGTGTCGACTTTTCTGTTAAACATTTCGACAACGACTTTTAATGGTTATGGATTCACCAACGTGCTCATTGGGGGATCCTGGAGGGGAGTTATGAGACTGCCCGTCATAGCGCTTTGGGTGCTTTTGACCTGCGCCGCCTGCAGCAGCAACACCAAGGAGAGCCTCTACACCGAGGGGGTCAAGCAGCTTAACGCCTCCAATCCCTCCGGCGCGGTGGTCTACTTCAAAAGCGCGCTGGAGAAAGACGGCAACTTCAACGACGCCCGCTATCAACTGGCCCGGGCCTACCTCGCCCTCGGCAAGTACGAACAGGCCGAGAAGGAGTTCTCCAAGGTCCTCACCCAGAACCCTTCCCGCGAGGAGGCGATCCTCGAGCTCGCCCGCGTGCTGAACCTGGAAGGGAAGGGGAGCGAGGGGGCCAAGCTTGCCGAGGGGTACCTGGCCAAGCACCCGGACCATCCCGAGGCGCTGGAGATCCTCGGGACCTCCTACCTGGTCTTGAGCCGCTATCAGGAGGCCGAAGGTTTCCTCTCTCGCGCCATCGCGGCCGGGCAGGGGAGCGCCCGGATCGCTCTCGCCTCGCTGAAGCTCGCCACCGGCCAGCCGGCCCGGGCCAAGGCCCTGCTGGAAGAGGTGGTGCAGGCGGAACCGAGGAACCTCAAGGCGCTTTACCTCCTCGCCTCGGTGGAAAGCGGCAGCGGAAGCCTCGACCGCGCGGCCGCCGTCTACACCCGCATCCTCGGGGTGGAGCCCGCCGAAACCACCGCCCGCTACAAGCTCGGGCTGATCCAGATCGAGAAGGGTGACCTCGCCCGGGCCGAGGCCTCCGCCGACCAGATGATCGCCAAGTATCCCCGCCGCGGCGACGGCCACCGCCTCAAAGGGCTGGTGAACTACCAGCGCCACCGCTACGACGACGCCATCACCTCGCTGCAGGCCTCCCTCAAGTACGGCCCCACCCTCGAGGCCTACCATTTCCTCGGTCTTTGTTTCTACAACCAGGGGCAGTTCGAGATGGCCCTGAGCCAGTTCCGCAAGATCCTCGACGCGGTTCCCGAATCCCGCCAGGCCCGCCTGATCACCGCCCAGATACTTATCCGGCAGAAACGCCTCGACGACGCGGTGGTGGAAGTCCAGCGGGTACTGCGGCGCGACAACAAGGATGCCCTGGCCCACGAACTCTTGGGGACCGCCTACATGACGCAGGGTCACTTCGAGGACGGGCTCGCCGAGCTCAACCGCGCCACCGCCCTCGACGCCAAGATGGCCTCCGCCCACCTGAAGAAGGGGTTCTACTACTTCAGCCGCGGCAAGGAGAGCCTCGGGGAGAGCGAACTCGCGAGCGCGGTGAGCGCCACCCCCGACCGTCTCGGGAATAGGCTCCTGTTGGCCTCCCACTACCAGCGCCGGGGGAAAAGCGCCAAGGCGCTCGCGGTCCTCAGGGAAGGGCTGACCGGCGGCCGGGAGGACGCTGCCATCGACAACGCCATGGCCGCTCTCCAGTTCGCGACCGGCAACAAGCAGGGCGGGCTGAACGCGCTCGATGCCGCCAAGAAGGCCGATCCCTCCTTCAGCGCCACCTACCACAACCTGGCGGCCTACTACGCCGCCTCCGGCGACTATCCCCGCGCCATTGCCGAATTGGGTTCCCTGCTCCTGCGCAGCCCCTCCGACGTGCGGGGGATGCTGGCCCTGGCCGCCCTCTACGACCTGGCCGGCCGCGAGGCCGAGGCGGCCGCCCAGTACCGGCTGGCCGCCCAGACCGGCAAGACCGAGGCCCTGCTCGCCGAGGTCGGCTACCTGCGGAAGAAGGGGAAACGCGACGAGGCCCTGAAGGTGCTCGACGAGGTCATCCGCACCGATCCCAAGGGACCGGCCCTGGAGGCCAAGGGGAGACTTTTGACCGAAGCCCTCCGCTACAAGGAGGCGCTCAAGGTCTTCGACCAGCTGGAAGGGGTGAACCGGGACGCGGGAGTTTCGCTGAAGATCGCCACCTACCTCGCCATGGGGGAGGGGGGTAAGGCGGTCGAGGAGGCCCGCGGGGTTGTCGACCACGAGCCCGGTTCCGCCCGCGGCTACCTCCTGCTCGCCTCCGTCTACCGTCACCAGAAGGACCTTGCCTCCGCCCTGCGGGAGGCGATGAACGGGGTGCGGGCCGAGCCGAGGAGTGTCGAGGCCAAGCTCGTCCAGGGGGGGCTCCACGAGGCCCGCGGGGAGTTCGACAAGGCGCTCGCCTGTTACCAGGGCGCCCTGAGCCTCGCACCCGACCACATCGCCGCGCAGTTCGCCCGGGCGGCCCTGCTCGACCGCACCGGCCGGAAGAAGGAGGCGGCGGGGCTCTACCGGAGCACCCTGCAGAGCGACGCGAGCTTCGTCCCCGCCCTCAACAATCTCGCCTGCCTCCTGGCCGACGGCTACGGGAGCCCGCAGGAGGCGTTACGGCTGGCGGTAGCTGCCTACCGCCTCGACCCGGGTAATCCGCAGGTGATGGACACCACCGGTTATGCACTGTTGAAAAACGGGCGCCGTGCCGATGCGGTGAGGCTGCTGGAGCGGGCGGCCTCTCTCTCCACCGAGCAGTCGGTGCAGTACCACCTGGCGCTGGCCTATCAGGCCAACGGTGACCGCGCCAGGGCCCAGCAGGCGGTAAAAAAGGCCCTCTCGCTCGGCGCGGGGCCGGATGTCAACGCAGTTCGCATGCTCCTTGCCGAGCTCAGGTAAGGGCAGAGGGAATCACCATGGTTTGGCGCCTTATCATGTTGCCAATGTTGGACGCGCTGGTTGCGGTCTTCTCCCTCTTTTCCGCCTACGCCATCAGACTGGGAAGCGACGCCTTCCAGGGACCGCTGGAAGGGCAGACCCTCAGGGTCGCCGCCATTTTCGTCATCGTCTCGCTCTTCTCCTCCTACCTCATGGAGGTCTACTCGCTGGAGGGGAAGGCCAGCAAACGGGAGCTCCTGGTCACCTGCCTGCAGGCGGGGGGAGCCGGTTTCTTCTTCCTTTCCGTGGTCTACTACCTGGACCCCGACGTCATGCTGGGAAGGGGGGTGCTCTTTCTCTCCATCGGCTTCTTCGTGCTGCTCCAGTTCGTGTGCCACGCGCTGACCGGGCGGGTCGGGTACGAGGATCCCTTCGTCCAGCGGGTGCTGGTCTTGGGGACCGGGGAGCTGGCGAGGGGGATCGGGGAGCTGGTCGGCACCCGGGCCATGAGCTTCGCCCTGGCCGGTTTTCTCCCCTGCGCCGAGAACGAGGGCTCCATCCCGCCGGCGGTCTCCCCCGTGGTCCAGATGGAGGGGGACCTCCTGGCGACCATGCACAAGCACCGCGCACGCATCCTCGTGGTGGCGCTTTCCGAGCGGCGGGGGGCGCTTCCGTTGCAGGGGATGATGCAGTGCAAGCTAAACGGTATCGAGGTGCTCGACGCCCCGGCCTTCTACGAGCTTGCCCAAGGGAAGCTGATGCTCGAACAGATCACCCCGAGCTGGATCATCTTCTCGCACGGGTTCCGCCGCACCGCGCTGGTGAACGCCTACAAGCGCTGCATCGACATAGCGCTCTCGCTCACCGGGCTTCTTCTGACCGCCCCCCTGCTCCCCCTGATCGCCCTGGTGATCAAGCTCGACACCCCGGGGCCGGTGCTCTTCCGGCAGGTCCGGGTGGGGGCCGGGGAGAAGCCGTTCACCCTGTACAAGTTCCGCACCATGGGGACCGACGCCGAGAAGAACGGGGCGGTCTGGGCCTCCAAGAACGACACCCGGGTCACCAAGGTGGGGCGCTTTTTACGGAACTCGCGGATCGACGAGATCCCGCAGCTTTTCAACGTGTTGAAGGGGGAGATGAGCTTCATCGGCCCCCGTCCCGAGCGCCCGGAGTTCGTGGAGACGCTCAAGAAGGACATCTACTACTATTCGAAGCGTCACACCATCAAGCCGGGGCTGACCGGCTGGGCCCAGGTGCGCTATCCCTACGGGGCCACCACCGAGGACGCCGTGGAGAAGCTGCGCTACGACCTGTACTACATCAAGAACCTTTCGCTGTTTCTCGACGGGCTGATCATCTTCGAGACGGTGAAAGTCGTGCTGTTCGGGCGGGGGGGACGATGAGGAGGGTGAAAACGATGAGATGGGGATTGATGGTGAGCCTTTTGCTGCTCTGCCTGACGGCCTTGCCGGCCGCCGCGTCGGATTACGTGATCGGGGAGGGGGACAGCCTGGAGATCGCGGTGTGGGGGGTGAAGGAGCTGAACTTCCCGGTCAAGGTGCGTCCCGACGGGAAGATCACCGTGCCGGGGCTTGGGGAGGTGGTGGCGAGCGGCTCCACGCCGAGTAAGCTCCAGGCCTACCTGGCCGAGCGGCTGCGGGAGCTCGTCAAGAACCCCATCGTCACGGTGACCGTCAAGGAGATCACCAACTCCAAGGTCTACGTCTTCGGCTCCGGGGTGAAGCCCGCCGTCTACAGCCTGGCCCAGCGGACCTCGGTGCTGCAGCTGCTCTGCACGCTCCCCGACGTCAAGGTGGCCGACCTCAAGAGGGCCTACCTGTTGAGAAGCGGCAAGAAGGTCAAGATCGACCTTTACCGCCTCTTCATCGAGGGGGACATCGACCAGGACCGCCTCCTGGAGTCCAACGACTCGCTGTTCATGCCGCTATTGACCGACCGGAGCGTCTACGTGCTGGGGGCGGTCAACACCCCCAAGGCGATCGAGTTCCGTGAAGGGATGAAGGTCATGGAGGCGATCCTCGAGTCGGGAGGCTTCACCCGCTTCGCCGATCAAAACGACGTGACGGTCCACCGCAAGGACGGCGGGAACCAGGTCGCCATCGAGGTGAAGGCCAAGACGCTCTCCAAGGACGGCGACCTCACCCAGAACATCGACCTGAAGCCGGGCGACTACGTGGTGGTCAAGGAGAGCTTCTTCTAGCCGGTCCGAAGGGGCGGGGCGGAGATAGCGGTCCCGGCGAGAGCCGGCCCCGTGGAAAGGAGCCGGGCGTGCCGGTGCCGCGAGACGGCCTGCTCCCCGACAGGGAAATACGGAAAGTGAGAGGTGGGTATGGATTCTTCGCAGATCGATCTGAAGAGATGTATCAACCTGGTCAAGCGCAAAAAGGAGCTTTTCCTGGTGCTGACCCTCTTCCTCATGACGGCCGCCTTCGCGGTGAGCTATCTGTTGCCGAGGAAGTACGAGTCGACCAGCACGGTCTTCATCGAGAAGAACGTCATCAGCGAGCTGGTCAAGGGGCTGACCGTCACCCCCTCCATGGAGGACACCATCAACGTCCTCTCCTACGCCATCACCAGCCGCTCGCTGCTCGCCAAGGTGGTCGACCGGATGGACCTGAGCGTCGGCAAGAGCGACAAGGAGACCGAGGGGCTCATCAAGAAGCTGCAGGCGAACACCAGGGTGAAGGTCAAGGACCGTAACCTCTTCATCATCTCCTTCACCGACTCCAACCCCAGGCTCGCCCGCGATTACGTCAACACGCTGGTGCGGCTCTACATCGAGGAGAACATCTCCTCGAAAAGGGGGGAGTCCTACGACGCCACCAAGTTCCTCTCCGAGCAGATCGCCACCTTCAACGAGAAGCTGGAAAAGGCCGAGGGCGAGGTCAATACCTACAAGCGGGAGAAGGGGGGGATGATCGCCATCGACGAAGGGAAGCTCTTCGAGGAGATCAACCAGGCCCAGCAAAAGCTCTACGACCTGCAGTTGAGGCGCCGCCAGCTGGAGGGGATGCGCCAGGTGACCCGCCAGAGCGCCGACCCTCTCCATATGCAGCTCATCCAGCTCCAGAAAAGGCTCGAGGAGCTCCGGATCCACTACACCGACAGCTATCCCGAGGTGATCACCGTCAAGGGGGACATCGACACCCTCAAGGAGCAGATGCGCGGCCGTAAGCCCAACGAGATGCGTCCCCTCGATCCCCAGGAGCTCGCCAAGATCGAGTCCGAGATCAGCGCCCTGAAGATCACCGAGCAGGGGCTGCAGCGCTACATCGCCACCAACCGGCAGGTGCTGCAGACGATCCCCACCGCCAAGGCCGGACTCGAAAAGCTCGAGCTCGAGCAGAAGAGCCAGAAGACCCTCTACGACCAGCTGGTGGCCCGCCACGGGCAGTCCGAGGTCTCCAAGCAGATGGAGGTCCAGGACAAGTCCACCACCTTCCGGGTGGTCGACCCCGCCGTCCTCCCCAACAAGCCGTCGAGCCCCAACCGGCTGAAGATCATGCTGATGGGGTTCGTGGGCTCGCTCTCGGCCAGTTTCGCGCTCCTTCTCCTCCTCGACCGTCTCGACGGCTCGATGAAGGATGTGGCGGGCGCCAAGAAGGTGGGGCTCCCGCTTTTGGCGGTCATCCCGCTCATGGAGGAGCCGGCCGTGGTGACGCGCCGTCGCCGTGGCTTCCTGCGGGTCGCCACCCTGGCCACCGCCTACTTCCTGTTGCTGCTCTGTTTCCCGGCCATGGAGTTTCTCGAACTTCCCTACATGGACCGGGTTCTCGACCGCCTCCCCGCCATGATGCCCCGGGAGGCGGGGAAACCGGCCGTACACTGAGCCCGTCCATTCCGGCCCGGGTGGGGCGTTCCGCCCGGAGCCAGGATTCAAGTGAGGTCCTATGAGCAGAATCGACATCGCAATGGAAAAGGCTGCCTTTTTGAGGCAGGGTCTGCAACCCGAGCCCGCGGCCCCCGCGCCGCACGAGGAGCGCCGCCCGGCACCTCCGCCGCAGGCGCCCCCGCTCTTCCCGGTCCCCGACCGCAGGCTGGCACCCCGGAACCCCTTCCTGGTGGCCCTGAAAGATCCGCAATCCCCGGTGGCCGAGGAGTACCGGAAGCTCAAGTCGACCCTGGTGAAGATGACCAAGGGGGAGCAGTTCAGGAACACCCTGGCGGTCACGAGCTCGCTCCCCAACGAGGGAAAGAGCCTCACGGCGCTCAACCTGGCCATCAGCCTGGCCCAGGAGATCGACCACACCGTCCTTTTGATCGACGCCGACCTGCGCCGCCCCTCGGTACACCGCTACCTCGAGATCGAAAACGGTCCGGGGCTGGGGGACGTGCTTTTGGGCGAGGCGGAGATCGGCGATACCATCGTCCCGACCGGGATCGGCAAGCTCTCCATCATGAGAGCGGGTAAAAAGGCCGACAACCCGGGCGAGCTCTTCTCGTCCCAGCGGATGAAGGAGGTGGTGGCCGAGATGAAGCACCGCTACGGCGAGCGCTACCTGATCTTCGACACCCCGCCGGTGCTCCCCTTTGCCGAGACCCGTTCGCTCGCCCGCCTGATGGACGGCATCCTCTTCGTCGTCATGGAGAGACTCGCGGCCGAGTCGAGCATCAAAGAGGCGCTCGCCTCGTTGAAGGGGTGCCCGGTGATGGGGGTGGTCTACAACGCGGCAGCCATGTGGTCGCTCGACGAGCCGTACTCCTACTACCGGAAGTACAAGCCCGCCCCCGCTGCGCGCGTGAAGAAGTAGAGCCGAGACCGGCCGGGAGATCCCATGTACGAGTCTTTTTTCAATCTGAAGAAGAAGCCGTTCGAGCTGGTGCCCGACCCGGATTTCATCTATCTGAGCCGCTCCCACAAGAAGGCGCTCACCTATCTCGATTACGGGATCAGGGAGCGGGCCGGTTTCATCCTGTTGACCGGCGAGGTGGGGGCCGGCAAGACCACCATCATCCGCGACCTTTTGAACAAGAAGTATGACCGGCTGGTGACCGCCAAGGTCTTCAACACCCGGGCCGATTCCATCCAGCTTTTGGCCATGATCAACGACGACTTCGGGCTTCCGACCGCCGGCAAGGACCGCATCGCCCTGCTCCGGGATCTGAACGACTTTCTCCTTGAGCAGTACGCGGCCGGCAAGCAGCCCTTCCTCATCATCGACGAGGCGCAGAACCTGGGGGCCGATCTCCTCGAGGAGATCCGCATGCTCTCCAACCTGGAAAGCGCCCACAGTAAGCTCTTGCAGATCATGCTGGTCGGGCAGCCGGAGCTGCGCGAGACCCTTTCCGGGCCGGGGCTCATGCAGCTCAGGCAGCGGATCAGCATCAACTGCCACCTGCGTGCCCTCACCCCGGAGGAGACCGCGGAGTACGTGGTGCACCGGATGGAGGTGGCCGGTAACGCCGAGGCGCTCCACTTCCACAAGGGGGTCATCGAGATCATCCACTACTACAGCCGGGGGATCCCGCGCCTGATCAACATCATCTGCGACTTCATCATGCTCTCCGCCTTCGCCGAGGAGGTGCGGGAGGCCTCGGTGGAGATGGTGCGGGAGATCATCGGCGACCTCGACTTCGAAAACCACTACTGGAACGGGATAATTACCACCCCCATCCCGGCCGCGGCGGCACCGGCGGGAGCTCCGCCGGCTACCGGCCCTGCCGGTGCTGCGGGAAGCGGTGCCGGGACCCTTCCCCCCGGTGCAGGCGGCAGCGACCTTGCTTCCCGCCTTGCCTCCGTGGAGGCCGAAGTGTCGCGGGTTCCGAGCGTCCTCAACGAGCTCAACGAACTGATGGGGCGGCTGAGGGCCGAGTCCATCATCCGTACCCCCCAGCCGCCGGGGGAGCGCAAGGAAGCCGCATTGCCGGTCCCGCTGAAAGGAGGGGGAGAGGTGCACGCGAAGGTGGAGAAGGCCGTTTCCCGCGAAGCGGCGACGGTTACCCCGGCCCCGGCCACCGGCGGCCTGATGCGGCGTCTGTTCGGGGGCGCCGGCTCTCCATGGAAGTGAACGGGCGGACGCGGCATAGCGGGACCGCGGGTCTCGCCCTGCTCCTTTTCTGGGGAGCCCTGGCAGCCGCCGGGCCGGCTGCGGCCGGCGAGCTGGAGTTCAGGCCGTCGCTCACGGTTGGCGAGGAGTACAACGACAACATCTTCGAGACCGCCGATGGCCGCCAGACCGAGTACACCACCCGCGTCCGCCCCGGTGCCCTGGTGCGGTACCACGCCCCCTGGCTGGTCTGGGATTCGTCCTACACCTTCGACTACCGGCACTACGCGAGGAAGACCCATGGCGACGAGCAGTACCACTACGTGGACCTCAAGGGGAACCTCCAGCTGCTGGAGAACTTCTTCTTCGTCGATGTGGCCGACTCGCTCAAAAGGACCACGGTGGACGTGTCGCGGGACGTGGCCCAGGAGAGCCTCCTCTCTCCCCAGACCACCCAGAACGTGGCCTCGGTTTCCCCCTACCTCCTCTGGAGGCCGACCCAGCACGGGACGCTGAAGACCGGCTACCGGTTCGCGGACACCCGCTACTGGGAAGGGGTAGGGAACTGGCAGCGCGAGCACGGCGCGGTGGCCGGATGGGAGGAGCAGGTGAGCGAGAACACCACGCTCAATCTCGATTACAGCTACTCCCGGAGCAAGACCGATCTCGGGAGCTACCAGACCCACAACGCCATGGGTGGCTTCCGGTACGCCTACGCGGCCAACTGCTTCGTCTTCGGACGGGTGGGGAACTCCTGGCAGCGCTTCGATGGGGGGATCAAGGCGAGTAACCTCCTCTGGGGAGGGGGGATCACCCACGACTTCGGAAAGGTGTTCGTGACCCTGGACACCATGGTGCAAAAGGCGGACGACCCGCTCTCCATCTCGACCAGGCAGGTGACCTACTCCGGGCGGATCGAGCGGCGCTTCCAGCGGGGGAGCATGGGGATCGGCGGCGGATACTCCGAGTACTACATCACCCAGACCGATTCGCTGGAGAAGCGGCGGGTGAACGGGACCTGGAACGCCAGCTACGAGGTGGCCAAGAGCCTCTCCATCTCGGCCGGGGCGGGGCTCGACCACTTCTACCAGGGGACGAGCGGCGACAGCTACCCGTACCGGATAACCGGCAGCGGCGGCTTCACCTGGGGGTTCTTCAATCCCGAGACGTCGCTCTCCGCCACCTACAGCTTCCAAAGCGACCGGACGAGCCTCCAGCACTTCTCCTCCGAGCGGCGCACCAACCGGGTGCTGATGGAGATCCGGGCGGTGTTCTAACGGCGGTTGCAGGGGCGGGGCCACCGGCGGCTAAAATCCCCCCTGTCCCCCCTTCGCAAAGGGGGGGACCCGGGGCCGGCGGCGGTGGATGGGGCAACGGGGCGGGCGCGGGGCTCCCCCCCCTTCAAGGGGATGGGCGGGGTGAGGATGGGGGTAGCAGGCATACGATAAAACTGCCGGAGTAAGGGCCGGCCTGAGACGAGGGATACATGAAAGAGATGATCGACGAACTGGTGAAGTCCCGGGAGCTGCTCCTCATCATCACCTGGAAGGACATCAAGATCCGCTACAAGCAGTCCATCATGGGGTTCATGTGGGCCGTTTTGATGCCGATGCTGATCGTGGCCGCCGGGGTGGTGGTCAAGGTCGCCATCTCCTTCGTCTCAGGAAAACCGCTGCAACTCGCCGACGTCGCCTCCATCTCGGTGAAGGCGCTCCCCTGGTCCTTCTTCATCTCGGCCATCCGCTTCGCCACCAACAGCCTGACCGGCAACTCCAACCTGATCACCAAGATCTACTTCCCCCGCGAAGTCTTCCCGCTGGCCGCCGTGCTCGCCAACCTGCTCGACTTCGCGGTCGCCTCGGCCGCTCTCACCGTGGTGCTGGCCTTCTCCGGCATCGGGGTGAGCCTGCAGCTTCTCTGGCTCCCCTTCCTCGTGCTCATGCTCCTGATGTTCACCGCGGGCACGAGCCTCTTTCTCGCCTGCTCGAACCTCTTCTTCCGGGACGTGAAGTACCTGGTCGAGGTCTTTCTCACCTTCGCCATCTTCTTCACCCCGGTCTTCTACGACGTCTCCACCTTCGGAAAATGGGCGCCCATCCTGCTCATCAACCCGGTGGGGGTTTTCCTGGAGGCGATCAACGCGGTGGTGGTGCTGCACCATGGCCCCGATCTCGCCTGGCTCGGCTACGCCTGCGGCTGCAGCGTGGTGAGCTTTTTCGTTGGCTGGACCATATTCCACCGGCTCGAGTTCCTCTTCGCCGAGAAGATCTAGCCGGTTCCGCTACGAGGTTTTAGACATGTCAGATATCGCTCTCGAATTCGACGGAGTCTGGAAGAAGTTCAAACAGGGGGAAGGGCACGATTCCCTCAGGGACCTGATCCCCGCCCTCTGCAAGAAGGCGCTCGGGGGAAACCGCGACGAGCTGGACAAGAAGGAGTTCTGGGCGCTGCACGACGTCTCCTTCCAGGTCAAGCGGGGCGAGGCGCTCGGGATCATCGGCCCCAACGGCTCCGGCAAGAGCACGTCGCTGAAGATCCTGAGCGGCATCCTGCGCCCCAACAAGGGGAAGATGCAGGTGAACGGCCGGATGAGCGCTCTGATCGAAGTGGGCGCCGGCTTCCACCCGGACCTGACCGGCCGCGAGAACATCTACTTGAACGGTGCCATCCTCGGGATGAAGCGCGACGAGATCAGCCGCCGCCTGGAGGAGATCATCGACTTCTCCGGGATCTCCCAGTTCATCGACACCCCGGTCAAGCGCTACTCCTCGGGGATGTACGCCAGGCTCGGGTTCGCCATCGCCGCCCACGTCGATCCGGAGATCCTCCTGGTGGACGAGGTCTTGAGCGTCGGCGACTACACCTTCCAGGCCAAGTGCATCAAGAAGATGGAGGAGATCCTCGCCAACGGGACCACGGTGATCTTCATCTCCCACAACATGGAGGCGGTCGCCTCGCTCTGCAACAAGGGGCTCCTCCTCGTCCATGGCAAGGTCCGCTCGGAGGGGGACCCGGCCCTGGTGATCAACGACTACTACATGGTGGGAGGGGCCTGGTCGCCCCAGTCGGTAACGAGCGGCAAGCTGGAGATCACCAGCAAGAGGATCACCTCCGCCGAGGGGGACGCGACCAGCATCGAGCAGGGGGACGAGGTGCTGGTGGAACTGGGAGTGGTCGCCCGCGAGGACTGCGAGGTGGCTCCCGGGCTCTTCCTGACCAGCGGCGGCAAGGTCGTCTTCGATACCACCTACGGCGCGATGCACGGCGAGGTGCTCCGGCTGGCCAAGGGGGAGCGGGTGGATATCGGCTGGCGGTTCGCGGCCAACCTCCCGAAGGGGGTCTTCTCGCTGGGGCTCCACCTGGAGGAGAGCGTCAACCACTTCCACTACTACAACGCCTCCGAGCTGGTCTTCAACGTCCGGCAGTCCAAGAAGTACGTGGGGGACTTCTTTCTCGACCACGCTCTCGACGTCCACCCGCACTTCGCGTGATGGAGCGGATCTGCCTCATCACCGAGACCGGCGGCTACGGCGGCTCCGAGATCCATACCTCCACCCTGGTCCGCTTCCTCAACGCGCGGGGGATCGCCGTGGAGCTCATCTCCTGCCGTAACGACGTCTACGACGATCTCCTCCCCGCGGACGGGATGGCCACCCTGACCAAGACTTCGCTCTCCACCGGGTGCTGCGAGGCGGACGAACTGAGGAGATGGCGGGGACTTCTGGAGGGGGTGGGGTGCCGGACGGTGCTCCTCGTGAAGGGGTGGTGGAAGATGGGGAGCCTCCCTTTCCTGAGGGAGCTACGGCAGAGCTTCGAACGGGTGGTCTTCGTCGAGCACGCCCTTCCCGAGCCGATGCCTCCCCGCTCTTCCCGGCGGTTTCTCGGGGTGATTCCCGGCCTTGGGCTCTGGTGGTACCGGATGCGGCGGCAGCGCGGGCTCCGTTACCGGTACCCCGACCTGGTGGTGGCGGTGAGCGGTGCGGTGGCCGGGCAGCTCACCGGCAACGGGTACTGTCCCCCGGAAAAGGTGCGGGTGGTCACCAACGGGATCGACTGCCGGCGCTACCGGCACGACGCGGTTCAGCGGAAGCTCCTCAGGGAGCGCTACGGGGTAGGGGAGGGGCAGACCCTCTTCGGGATGGTGACCCGCTTCGACGAGATGAAGGGGGTCGACCTGGCCATCGAGGCCTTCCACCGGGTCTCACGCGAGACCGACGCCCTGCTTCTCCTGGTCGGCTCGGGGAAGCTCGAAGAAAGCCTGAAGGAAATGGTGCGGGAGCTCGGCCTTTCCGGACGGGTGATCTTCGCGGGGCAGCAGCGGGAGGTCTGGCCCTTCTACAGCGCCTTCGACATTTTTGTCATGCCGAGCATCAACGAGGCGATCGGGTTGTCCCTTCTGGAAGCGATGGCGGCCGAGTGTCTCCCGGTGGTCAGCTCGGCGGGAGAGATGCCGTCGGTGGTGGAGGGGATCGGGCAGGTGGTGGAGGTGGAGGCGCTCAGGGAGGAGCTGCCGGCCGCCATGATCGAGGCCTCCCGCCTGGATGCGGCGGTAAAGGAGGAACGGCGGCGGCTCGCCAAGGAGCGGGTCTTCGAGCGCTACAACATGGAGCACTCCTACGCCGCCTTCGCCTCGCTGATCGCCTCGCTCTGACCATCCTCACCCCAACCGCTCCCGGGTCCCCCCCCTTAGAAAAAGGGGGGACGGGGGGGATTTATGGCTCACCGCAGTGAAAATCCCCCTAAATCCCCCTTTTTCAGAGGGGGACTTTGAAGCCTCCCGGAAAGGTGAGGATGGGGGAATTGAGATGACGTATTTGAAGAGGAGGGGAACATGGATATCAGCGTGATCATCTGCACCTATAACCGGTGCGACAGCCTCAGGGTCACCCTCTGCTCGCTCTTCGCCCTCCACCTAAGCGACGGCATCTCCGCCGAAGTCATCGTCATCGACAACAACTCCAAGGACGACACCAAAAAAGTGGCCGACGAGTTCGCCGTCGATTCCCCCCTCCCGTTCCGCTACTTCCTCGAGTCCCGCCAGGGGCTCTCCTTCGCCCGTAACCGCGGGATCGAGGAGGCGAGAGGCGAGGTGCTGGCCTTCATCGACGACGACGTCATCGTGGACCGCAACTGGCTCAAAGCCCTCTGCGCCGCCTACCGCGACCGTTCCGTCGCCTGCGTGGGAGGAAAGATCCACCCCCGCTGGGAGATCCCCTGCCCGAGCTGGCTAAAGCGCGAGCTCCACAACTACCTGGCCCTGCTCGACCTCGGCCAGGAGCGGATCCGCATGACCGAGCCGGGGCTTTGGGGGGCCAATCTCTCTTTCCGCGCTGATGTCTTCAAGAAGTACGGGCTCTTCGCCACCGGCCTGGGGCGCACCGCCGGGAAGCTCTACGGGATGGAGGAGGTCAACCTGGTGAAGAGGCTGATCGACGCGGGGGAAGGGGTTTACTACGTCCCCGAGGTCTTTTTAAGGCACTGCATCGGCGCGAACCGGATGCAGAAGGCCTACTTCCGCAAGTGGGAGTTCGACGCGGGCGAACTGGAAGGGCTTTTGCTCGGCGACTACCCGCACCGTAACCTCTTCGGCGTCCCGCTTTTCGAGGTGAAAGAGACGTTCAGGATATTCAAGCGCTGGCTGGCCGCCAAGCTCTCCCGGAGCGAACAGAGCTTCTACGAGGAGCTCTCCCTGGTGAAGAAGGCCGGTTTCATGAGCGGCAGGTTGAAGGTCTACCGCTCACCCAAGACCGAAGGAGGGATGGCGTAAGCCATCGACGGGATTCCCATGAAGACGCTGATCATGACCGCCCATTACCCGCTTCCGGAGTGCACCGGCTCCGACATGCGGACCATGAACTTCGCCCGCTACTTCAAGCGGCACGGGGTGGTCGACATCCTCTGCAAAAAGAGCGATCGCTGCCCGGCGAGCCCTGGGGGGAGCGGCTTCTTCCGGCGCGGGTTCTACATCGACTTCACGGGAAACGAGCGGAGAAGCTTCGCGGGCCGGGTGGCCGACAAGCTCGTCCATCTCAAATCCTGGGCCACCGCCCACTACACCGCCGACAGCGAGCGGGAGATCCGCAGCATCGTGGAGGAAGGGGAGTACGACGTGGTGCTCTGCCGCTACCTCACCCAGGCGTATCCCCTCCTGCGGCTCTCCCGGCGGCTGCGCGGCACCGTCATCCTGGACGTGGACGACATCGTGCTCGATAGCGTCTACGACGCGGAGACCAGCCACCTGACCGGGCTGGCGAGGATCGGCGTCTGGTTCGACCGCTTCACCATGGCCCGCTTCTACGCCCGCTGCATGCACTTTGGCCGGACCCTCTTCTGTTCGGAGGGGGACCGCTCCAAGCTCGCCCGCGGGCGCTCGGCTGCCCACGCCCACGTGGTCCCCAACGTCTGCCCCGAGCCCGCCGTGCCGAACGATTACCGGCAGGACGGCTTCGACCGGCTGGACCGGCTCCTTTTCGTCGGCTCCTTGAGCTACGCACCCAACGCCCAGGGGGCCGCCTGGTTCATCGAGGAGATCCTCCCGGTGCTGACCGGCGAGTTCCCTCACCTTGCCCTGGTGGTGGCCGGCCGCAACCCGCAGCGGGAGCTCATCGAGCTGATCGAGCGGACCCCGCAAGCCGAGCTGCACGCCGATGTCCCCGACCTGACCCCGCTCTATGAAAGCTGCGGGGCGGCGGTGGTCCCGCTCCGGGCGGGAGGGGGGACCCGGATCAAGATCCTGGAGGCCGGCTTTATGAAAAGACCGGTCTTTTCAACCGCCGTCGGCGCCTACGGCCTCGGTCTCACCGAAGGGGAGGATGTCATGCATTTCGAAGATGCAGCCGGTTTCCTCAAGCAGTACCAACACGTGGCGAGCGACCGCAAGCTCTACGGACGGCTCGCGGAGGGGCTTTCCGCCAAGGCCGAGGAGTACGGCGTGGAGAGCTTTTGCCGGAGCATGGACCGGATACTGGCCGGGATCAGCGGGGTGGGGGCCGGCGACTCGTTCCCGGTCCACTGCCACCGGGTCCCGGAAGTGGGAGGTAAACTGCCGTGAATGAACTGGTCTCGGTCATCATTCCCCTCTACAACCGGGAGAAGTATATCGAACACGCGCTGAGGTCGATTGCCGGCCAGAGCTGGCGGGACCTCGAGGTGATCGTGGTAGACGACGGCTCGACCGACTCCTCGGCCGCGCAGGCGAAGCTCCACCTGGAGCGCTACGGGCTGACCGGGAAGGTGATCACCATCTCCAACTCCGGTCCCGATGCCGCCCGCGACATCGGCGTCCGCCATGCCTGCGGGAACTACCTCGCCTTTCTCGACAGCGACGACATCTACCTCCCCACCTTCATCGGCGAGGCGGTGGAGGCGATGCGGACCCAGGAGACGGAATGGGCCTTCAGCGACTTCTACGTCACCGATTCCCAGCTCAAGGTCCTCTTCCGGAAATCGGAGCGTCTCAAGAGGCTCCGCCTGGTGGCCCGCACTACCAGCACCCTCTACGTCTCGCTCATGAGGGAGCGCCTGTTCAGCTACCTGCTCGAGGAGCAGCCCATCCCGGTCAGCGGCCTCGTCATGCGCCGCTCGCTCTACGACCGGGTCGGCGGCTTCCACCGTTTCATCAAGGAGCGGATCCTTTCCCTGGAGTGGGAATTCATGCTCCGCGCCGCGCGCACCTCGCCCATCGCCTACCTCGAGCGCCCCCTGGTGATGATCCGCAAGCACGACGGGAACATCAGCGGACAGGTGGCGAGGCAGGATGCGGGGGAGGTGGCGGTTCTCAAGACCGTGCTCGACCAGTACCGGCTCGACCCGGGCGAGCGGAGGCTGGTGCAGGCCGAGATCGGCAAGAGGAGCTGGCACGTCGGCTACCACTATTTCCTGCAGAGGAAGAACCGGCTCTCCCGTTCCTGGTTCATCGACTCGTTCCGGCACAAGGTGAGCGCCAAGGCCCTGCTCTTCGCCATGGCCACCACGCTCCCCGCGAGCTTCAACCAGCCGTTGCGCAATCTGAAGAAGACCCTCTCTCTTTCATGAGGGGTACTTTACCGGCGAGGTGAATGATGAACGCCCTGTGGATTGCCGAATACTATCCCCCCAGCACCGGGGGGGTGCAGATCTATCTCCGGAACACGGTGCGGCACATGTCCCGCATCCACTCGGTGGTCTTCACCAAGGAACTGGCCGGCCATCCGCTGGAGGATCAGCAGGCGGCGGCCGATGAGTCGCTGCTTCTCCGCGTTCCCCACTGGCCGGAGAAGGACGACGTCCACATCGCGTACCGCCAGCCGGGAAAGCTCTTCCGCCTCTACCGCGACATCCGGCGGGTGCTCCGTGAAGAGACCATCTCGCTGGTGGTGGTCGGCAAGGTTTCCTTTCCGCTGCTCTTCGTGGCCACCCTCCTGAAGCTCACCACCCGGGTCCCGGTCGCCTTCCTCTTCCACGGCGAGGAGATCCCCGCCATCGCGCTCCGCTCCAACCCCATCCGGCGGGTGCTTTTCAAAATGGCCGATTTCTACATCTGCAACTCTAACTACACCCGCGAAGCCCTGAGCGCCTTCTGCCGCCACTCCCGCCCCTCCTTCATCTCCTGCCCGGGGGTGGAGGAGCGCTTCTTCGAACCGGCCGACACCGCGCCGCTCGCCAAGCGGTTCGGAACCGAGGGGAGGCGGGTCATCTACACGGTCGGAAGGCTCGACCCCCGCAAGGGGCACGACCGGGTGATCGAGGCGCTCCCGGCCCTGATCGACCGGATCCCGAACCTCCTCTACCTGGTGGGGGGGACGGGGCGCAACCTGGAGCCACTCAAGCGGCGGGTGAAGGAGCTCGGGCTGGAAGGGTACGTCCGCTTCTGCGGCTTCATCCCCGACGAGGAGATCGTCGCCTTCCACCAGTTGGGGGAGGTCTTCGTGATGCCCAACCGGACCCTGGCCGACGGCGACACCGAAGGGTTCGGGATCGTCTTTCTGGAGGCGGGTGCCTGCGGCAGGCCGGTGATCGGCGGGAACTGCGGAGGGGTACCGGACGCGGTCAGCGACTGCGAGACCGGCTTCCTGGTCGATCCCTACCGCAGCGGAGAGCTGACCGAACGGATCCTCTACCTCCTCGAGCATCGCGCCGAGGCGGTTGGGATGGGGGAGGCGGGGCGCCGCCGGGCCTGGCAGGAGTTTCGCTGGCCCCACCTGGCCGGCCGGCTGGAGGGAGTCTTGCTGGAGGCGGCGGGACGCTAGGAGGATGCGCATGGATACCATCGGCATGCTTTTGATGATCCTCTTCTGGGGCGCCATGCTCCTGGTCGTCTACACCTACGCGGGGTATCCCATCCTGCTGCGGGTGTTAAGCCGCCTTTTCCCGCGCCCGGTGAAGGAGGGGGAGCTCGCCCCGGTGCTGTCGGTGGTGATCGCCGCCTGCAACGAGGAGAAGAACATCGCCGCGAGGCTCGACAACCTCCTCGCCCAGGAGTACCCGGCCGACCGCTTCCTGGTCGTGGTGGTATCCGACGGCTCCACCGACCGGACCAACGAGATCGTCTCCTCCTACGCTCCGCGTGTGCTCCTCCTTCCGCTTACCGAGCGGGTGGGTAAGGCGGCGGCCTTAAACTTCGGGGTGGCCGCGGCCACCGGTGAGCTGGTGGTCTTCGCCGATGCCCGCCAAAGCTTCGCCCCCGACGCCCTGGCCCGGCTTGCCGAGAGTTTTTCCGACCCGGCGGTCGGCTGCGCGAGCGGCGAGCTGATGCTGATCGATCCCCAAAGCGGGGCGGCGGTGGCCGAGATGGGGCTCTACTGGCGCTACGAGAAGGCGATCCGGAAGATGGAGAGCGCCAGCGGGTCGGTGGTGGGAGCCACCGGCGCCATCTACGCCATCCGCCGGGAGCTCTACCGCCCGCTTCCCCAGGGGACCATCCTCGACGACGTTTTCACCCCCATGTCGGTGTCGCTTCAGGGGTACCGGGTGGTCTTCGCCGCGGGGGCCCGCGCCTACGACCGGCTGTCGGAGAACCTCGACCAGGAGTGGGCCAGAAAGGTGCGCACCCTGGCGGGGAACCTGCAACTGTTGGAGCTCTCGCCGTCGCTGGCCGTACCGGGGAAGTCCCCGCTTTGGTGGCGCTTCCTCTCCCATAAGATCTTCCGGCTGCTCGTCCCGTTCGCGCTTTTGGCCATGCTGGGCATCTCGCTTCTCCTCGCCGCGAGGGGAGGGCTCTACCTGGCCCTGTTCGCCGCCCAGCTCCTCTTTTATCTCGCCGCGGTGGCCGGTTACCTGGTCCCCGCCGCCCGAGGGATGCGGCTCGTCAAGCTGGCAACCTTCTTCTCGGTGATGAACTGCGCGGCGCTGATGGGGTGCTGGGTCTGGGCCTCGGGACGCTGCTCCACCGCCTGGCGCCCCGCCTACGCCAAGTGAAGATGAGGTAACCATGAAAGGTATCCCGATATTCATGTACCACGCCCTCGAGGACGCCGGGCACCCGGCCGGTTCCCTCGATCCCGGCGAACAGCGCTACGTGCTGGAAGTGGAGCGCTTCGCCGCCCAGCTCGCCTTCCTGAAAAGCGAGGGGTTCCAAAGCTTTCTCGCCTCCGATCTCGAGAGCCTCACCCGCGTTCCCGAGCGTGCGGTGGTGCTCACCTTCGACGACGGCCACGCCTCGAACCTGACGCTGACCCTCCCGCTCTTGGAGAAGTACGGCTTCCGGGCCGAATTTTTCGTCACCACCGACTGGATCGGGGCGCCGCGCTTCCTGTCGCGGGACGGGATCAGGAGCCTCCAGGCGGCCGGGATGGGGATCGGCTCCCACGGGGCGAGCCACGCCTTCCTCTCCCAGCTAAAGCCCGCCGACCTGGAGCGGGAGCTGCGCGATTCCCGCGAGATCCTTGGGGACATCACCGGCGCCTCCATCGCCTCGCTCTCGGCACCCGGTGGCCGGATCGGTCCCGAAGTGGCCGCTGCCGCGGTTTCCCTCGGCTACCGCACCCTCTTCACCTCGCTCCCCGGCCTCTGGTCCACCGGGGGCTCCCTGCACGAGCTGCCGCGGCTCGCCCTGCGGAACAACCTCGACCAGGCGACCTTCGAGCGGCTGGCGCTCGCCGAGGAGGGGGCGCTCAGGCAGGTAAGCAGGAAGGAAGGGCTTTTGGCTAGCGCCCGCAAGCTTCTGGGGGAGCGGGGATACCGGCTGGTGAGAAGCGTCCTTCTGGGAGGGTGCCTCCATGGCTGACACACCGCTCTTCATCGTGCCGTACCTCTACCAGTCCAACGTCCTTTTGGAGCTGGTCCTTTTGGGGGCGATCGTGGTGGCGCTCTTCCGGCCGCGCCTGCTGGTCTCCCTCACCGCCGCCATGGTGCTGATCCGCCCCAACGAGCGGATGGAGCTCTCCATCCCGCTCATGGAGGTGCTCCCCCCGGCCCTGCTCCTTCTTTTGATCATGCACGCGGGGAAGGTGAGGGAGCTCGCCTCCCGGGCCGAGATCAAATACCTTCACCTTTTCGTGGGGCTCACCCTGGCCGAGACGGTGATCCTCCATCCCGCCACCACCAAGGACGTTCTCCTCTACCTCGCGGTCGGCTTCCTCCTCTATCTCGCCATCCTCCTCTTCATGGCCGACGACGACGGCATCCGCCTGCTGAGCCGCACCGTGCTCGTCTGCGCACTTTTGATCTGCCTGGAGCCGGTCTACTACCACTTCGCCCTGGAGCCTTCCGAAATCAACTGGCAGATCTTCCATCTTCCCAAGAGCGGACGGCTCCAGGCCTGGGGGATGTGGGCGAACCCCAACGAGACCGCCTTCGTCGCCTGCCTGGGGGCGGCCAACGCCTCGCTGCTCGCCTCCAAGTACCCCAATCCGCTGCACCGGCTGGCCGCCCTGGGGACGCTCCCCTTCTTCGCCCTGGTAGTCTTTCTCACCGCCTCCCGGGCCGGGCTTGCCTCGCTCCTTCTCATCTACCTCCCGGTGGCGATTCTCTCCCGCCGGTCCATGGTCCGTTTCGGGGCGGTGGCCGTCGTGCTGCTGGCGCTCGTCACCGCGCATCTCTTCACCCCGGAGCGTACCGACGAGCAGGCTTCCACCGACGACCGCAGCGACCTCCGCTACCGGGGCGAGCAGGTGGTCAAGGCGTTCCCGCTCGCCGGGGTCGGCTTCCTGCAGGCGCGCAACGAGGTCGGCAGCAAGCCGCTCCATAACAGCTACCTGCAGGCCTTCGCCGAGACCGGCCTCCCGGGCGGCTTCCTGCTGACCGCCTTCCTCGGGGGGCTTTTGAAACGGCTCTACGGGGCGGTCCGCACCGGCCGCGAAAAGGACAGCCATCACCACCTGGTCTACGTCCTCGGCTTCTTCGTGAGCAGCCTCTTCTACCTCTTCTGGGGGAACCAGCTCCTCACCATCATGTTCTTTTTGCTGGTGGCCCAGACGGTGATCGCCCTGCGCAACGCCGAGGCCCCGGCGGCGGTGGCGGTCGAGGAGGAGGATCCCTGGCCCGCCTTCGACGGGGACCAGGTGGTGGTCCGCCCCGCCGAGCCATCCGAGGGGGAGGTGTCATCTCGATGAGGGATCTCCATCTCGGCAACTGGCTGGGAGGTTACGGCCGCTGGCTCCTCGACGGAAGGGAACGCCGCCCGGCGGAGGGGACCACCCACGTGATCTTCCTCTTCGTGGACCACTTCGAGCCGGCCGGCAAGGAGCCGCGCCTGGCCCGCTGGCTGGAGCTCTACCCGAAGCTTGCCGGCTCCCACCGCGACGCCGACGGCTGCCCTCCCAGGCACAGCTGGTTCTACCCGCTGGACCTCTTCCGGGACGGCGAGCTTGCCGCCATGCGGCGGCTGGTGGATGCCGGGCTGGGGGAGGTGGAGTTCCACTGGCACCACTGCCACGACAGCGAGGCGACCTTCCGCGAGAAGCTTTGGGACGGGCTGGCCGGTTTCCAGCGCCACGGCTACCTCTTGCCGCGCGGCAACGGGAAGGCGGGGTGCTTCGGCTTCATCCACGGCAACTGGTCGCTCAACAACTCCCGCGGGGCCGAATTCTGCGGGGTGGACGGGGAGATCGCCATCCTCAAGGAGGCGGGGTGCTACGGCGACTTCACCTTCCCGGCCCTCCACTCCGCGAGCCAGCCCGCCGAGGTCAACGCCATCTACTACGCCGGGATGCAGCCGGGGTGGGAGGGATACGCCCGGGGGCGCCGCTCGGCAGTCGGGAGGCCGGAGGGGGAGGACGAGTTCCTGATCTTCACCGGCCCCCTGCTGGTCAACTGGCGGGACTGGCGCTTCGGCTGGCACCCGATGATCGAGAACGGGGAGATCGGGAAAAGCCGCTCCCACGGCGATCCCACCCGCATCGATGCCTGGGTGCGGGGAGGGATGCGGGTCGCCGGGCGGCCGGAGTGGCTCTTCGTGAAGGTCTTTTGCCACGGCGGCCAGGACTGGGAGTCCGTGCTCTCTCCCGAGACCGGCCGGATGTTCGACTACCTGGAAAGCCGCTACAACGACGGGGTGAATTTCCGCCTGCACTACGTCACCGCCCGCGAGGCGTTCAACCTGGTGCGGGCGGCCGAGGCGGGGTGCGCAGGTGATCCGGACCGCTACCGGGACTTCGCGATTCCCCCCGGTGAGATGAGGCCTGCCGGTTCGGCGGCCGTTGCGATGGCCGGCGCCGCGGCGCCGTGAGGAGGGATCCATGACGGGCAAGCGACTGAAGGTGTGCCACGTGGTCTCCCGGCTGGAGGTGGGAGGGATGGAGAACGGGGTGGTCAACCTCTGCAACGGACACGACCGCTCCCGGATCGAGCCGATGATCTGCTGCCTGAAGGGGACCGGTCCCATGGAGGGGCGCCTGGCTGGCGACGTGCGGGTGGAGTGCCTGGGATTTCCCGAGGGGCGGGACCTGACCCGCGTCCTCACCGTGGCCGGTTTCTTCAGACGGATGCGCCCGGACGTGGTCCACACCCACGGCTGGGGAGGAGGCGCTTGGGACGGGGTGGTCGGGGCCCGGCTGGCGGGCTGCCCGGTGATCATCAACGGCGAGCATGGGCTGATCTTCTCCCGCCCTCACCAGGTGCTGGCCCAGCGGATGCTGGCCCGGCTCGCCACCAGTTTCTTCTCGGTGTCCCAGGGGCTGAAGGAACGGGTGGTCCGCACCCTCGGGATCTCCGCCGAGCACATCCGGGTCATCACCAACGGGGTCGACCTCGACCGTTTCGCCCCGGGGATGGGGGGGAAGGGGTTCGGCTCGGCCGGCAAGCGGGTGATCTGCTCGGTCGGGACCCTCAAGAAGGAGAAGAACCAGCTGATGCTTTTGAAGGCGGTCAGCGAACTGGTCCGCTCCGGCTTCAGGACGGAATTCGAGCTCTGGCTGGTGGGGGACGGCCCGGACCGGGGCGAGCTGGAGGCCTTCGTGGAAAAGGAGAAACTCTCCGGCCGCGTCCGCTTCCTTGGCCGCCGCGAGGACATTCCCGCCCTTCTGGCGGAGAGCTCGGTGCTGGTCTCCACCAGCAAGGCGGAGCACGAGGGGCTCTCCAACGTGATCCTGGAGGCGATGGCGAGCGCGCTTCCGGTGATCGCCACCCGCTCGGTGGGGACCGGCGAGGTGGTGGTGGAGGGGAAGACCGGCTACCTGGTCCCCGAGGACGATGTCTTTGCCCTTTGCAACCGGTTGAAGGCGCTGCTGCAGGATGCGTCTCTCTCCCGGCGGATGGGGGACGCGGGGCGGGCCCTGGTGACCGAGCGGTATTCCATCGCCGCCATGATCGCGAGTTACGAGGAAGAGTACCAACGGCTGTACCGCCGGGTGACCGGATACGAGATCGGCTGGCCGGCGTGGAGGGGAGGGAAAGAAGATGAGGTACATGAAACAGCTTGATGCCATTCGTACTTTCGGTGTCTTCAGCGTCTTTTATGTTCATTTCGTCAGTACGCACCTGCCGAAGCCAACCATCTTCGGCCATGACATCTACCTCGGCTCCACCGCCCTCGATGCCTTCTTCGTCATGAGCGGCTACCTGATAACCGGGCTGCTGCTCAAGGGGAGGAAGGATTACGAGGCCGGCATCGTCTCCCGCGGGACGGCCTTCAAAGAGTTCTATGTGCGGCGGAGCCTCCGGATCTTCCCGATCTTCTACCTGACCCTGGCGATCGGCTACCTGCTGGATATTCCGCCGGTCAGGGACTCCATCGGGTGGCACGCGAGCTACCTCTCCAACCTCTACCTCTCCGATCACGGTTGGGAGCTCGGTTCGGTGACTCATTTCTGGTCGCTGGCGGTGGAGGAGCAGTTCTACCTGCTTTGGCCGCTGGTGATCCTGCTGACCCCCAAGCGGTGGCTTCCCGCGGTGCTGGTGGCGGCCATGGGGGTGGCCCCGTTGTATCGCCTGTACTGCATGGAGAGCGGCACCAACGAGATCCTCCCCTTCGTGCATGCTTTGGGGAACATCGACCTGCTGGCCATGGGGGGAGTGCTCGCCTACCTGAAGATGTACCGGAAGTCCCGTCCCGAGGCGATCGCCAAGGTGATGAGCTTCTGCCTGTGGGTGGGGGGATCCCTCTTCTTACTGGACGCGGTGCTGATGACCTTCGAGATGGCCGGGCGTTTCGCCATCTTCAGCCGCACGCTGGAAGGGATGTGCTTTTGCTGGGCGTTCAACAAGGCCACCGACGGGTTCACCGGACGCCTGGGGGCCTTCCTGGAGTGGAAGCCGTTCCTGTTCCTCGGCAAGATCAGCTACGGCCTCTATCTCTACCACAACTTCGTCCCGTACGTCGCGAAGCCCTACCTCCTGGAACCGTTGCACCTGGAGTTCCTGGTTTCCAACCTGATCGGGAAGTTCGTCACCTACTCCACCATCACCGTTGCGGTGGCGGTCGCCTCCTGGTACCTGGTCGAGATCCCCATCGGGCGTTTCCGGGATTCGCTGCGCTTCGGAGAGCGAAGGGAGCGAAGGGAACGGGTGCCGGCGGGGGCGGTGCCGGAGGCCAAGTGACCGGCTGTTATGCAATTTTCGGGAGGGAGCATGTCCCTGTATGACCGGATAAACAAGAAGATCCTCTTCCCCGCCTACCTCGGGATCACCCGCAACGTGGATCTCGGGCGGCTCGCGGAGCTCAAGAAGAGCCAGTACCTCCCGCCGGAGGAGATCCGCGCGATCCAGTTCGCGAGCATGAAAAGGCTCCTCGCCCACTGCTACCGCAACGTCCCCTTCTACCGCGAGCGCTTCGACGAGGCGGGCTTCCACCCGGACGACTTCCGCGGGGAGGACGATCTGCAACGGATACCGACCCTCGCCAAGAAGGATCTCCAGCAGGAGCGGGAGCGGCTGATCGCCGTCAACATCCCCCGTAGCGAGCTGATCGCCGACGCCTCGGGGGGATCGACCGGGAAGCCGACGAGCTTCTTCAAGGACCGGCAGCGCAACCGGCTGCGGAGCGCCGACAAGATGCGCCACGACATGTGGTGCGGATGGGAACCGGGGGAGAGCTACGCGACCCTGTGGGGAGCCCAGCGGGAGTTCGACCTTCAGCCCCCCCTGAAAGCGCGCCTGGTCGAGCGCTACCTCTACCGCGCTTTCGGCTTCAACGCCTTCGACATCTCCGAGGAGAAGGTCCTCCGCTGCCTGGAGAGCCTCGAAAAGGTCCGCCCCTCCATGGTGGTCGCCTACGCGAACGTGGCCTACCTCTTCGCCCGCATCGTGAAAAACCGCGGCCTCGACCTCGCCCCCCTCAAGATCAAAGGGCTCGTCTCCTCGGCCGAGACCCTCACCCCGGAGAAACGCGCCGCCATCGAGGAGGCCTTCGCCACCAAGGTCTTCAACCGCTACGGCTCCCGCGAGGTCGGGCTGGTGGCGAGCGAGTGCCGGGCCGGGGAGGGGATGCACGTCAACGCGGAGAACGTGGTGGTGGAGATCCTCAAGGACGGCCGCCCGGCGAAACCGGGGGAGTCCGGCGAGATCGTGGTGACCGACCTCTGGAACTACGGGATGCCCTTCGTCCGCTACCGGATGGGGGACGTCGGGGTGGCCGCCGGCCGGCTCTGCTCCTGTGGCCGCGGGCTTCCCTTGATCGACGGTGTCACCGGGCGCACGAGCGACTTTTTAATCGACGAGCGGGGGGCACTCGTCCACGGCGAGTATTTCACCCACCTCTTCTACGGGCTCCCCGGCATCGAGCAGTTCCAGCTGATCCAGGAGAGCCGCGACCTGGTCACCCTGAACGTCCGTCCCGGCCCGGGCTATCTCCCCGCCGTGCTCGACCCGGTGCTCGAGAAGATCCGCCTCTGCCTGGGAGGGTCGGTCCGGGTGCAGGTCAACCAGGTGCAAAAGTCGCTCGTGGAGGCCTCCGGCAAGTTCCGCTTCACCATCTCCCGGCTCTCGAACGATCATTTCGGCGCCGCCACTTCCCTTTCCACGGAGCGTCCATGAAAGTTGCCTCCATCTGCCACATGTTTCCCAACCGGGTACAGCCGCACGTCGGGGTCTTCGTCAAGGAGCGCCTGAAGCACGTGGCGGAGAAGACCGATCTCACCATGATCGCCCCGGTCCCCTCCTTCCCTTTCATGGAACGGCTCGAGAAGTACCGCGGGCTTAAGGGGCTGGAGGAGGCCGAGATGCTCGAAGGTCTCCTGGTCCACCATCCGCGCTACTTCGTGATTCCCCGCTACCTGAAGTGGATGGACGCCCGCTTCTACGGCTATTCGATGGCCTCCTACATCGAGCGTCTCACCCGCAGCCACGACTTCGACATCTTCGACTTCCACTGGGTCTACCCGGACGGGATCGGCGGGCTGGCGTGGGCCAGGCGGCTCGGGAAGAAGACGGTGGTGACCGTGCGGGGGAACGAGGCGATCTACTTCTTCGACGACTGCCCCATGCGCCGGATCGTGCAGAAGCACCTCAAGGAGTTCGATCACGTTATCTCGGTTTCCAACGACCTGAAGAACAAGGTGGTGGACGAGTACGGGGTGGATCCCTCCCGGGTGACGGTGATCTCCAACGGCATCGACTGCGGCAAGTTCCATCCGCTGGACCGGGAGGGTGCCCGCCGCGCCTGCGGGGTGGGGAGCGGCGAGCATGCCGTCTTGACCGTCTCCCGGCTTTCCGGCGAAAAGGGGCTCGACCATCTTCTCAAGGCCATTGCCCGCCTGGACGATGCGAGCCTCACCCTCACCATCGCAGGCGACGGTCCGCTGCGCCCCATGCTGACCGCCCTTGCCGAGCGGCTCGGCATCGCCGGCCGGGTCCGTTTTCTCGGGAACCTCGACCACGCGGGGCTTTGCAGCTGGTACAACGCGGCCGACATCTTCTGCCTCCCCTCGCTTTGGGAGGGGTGCCCGAACGTGGTGATCGAGGCGCTCGCCTGCGGGACGCCGGTGGTGGCGAGCCGGGTAGGGGGGATCCCCGACCTGGTGCCGGAGCCGGAGTGCGGGGTGCTGGTGACCCCGGGGGACGAGGTCGCGCTGGCGGCCGGGCTCGAGGAGGCCTTGAGAACACGGTGGAACCGGAGCGCCATCTCCCGGCATGGCTCTTCCAACTCATGGAGCGAGGTGGCCGACCGGGTCATCGGCGTCTTCGAAAGGGTGGTGAGCTGATGTGCGGGATATTCGGAATCGTTCATGCCGACCGTGACCGGCCGGTGGAGGAGAGGCAGGTCGCCGTCTGCACCGACCTCATGAGGCACCGCGGCCCCGACGACGCCGGCTACTGGACCGAACCGGGGGTGGGGCTCGGCCACCGGCGGCTCTCCATCATCGACCTCTCGCCCCTTGGCCACCAGCCGATGTTCAACGAGGACCAGTCGATCGCGCTCGTCTACAACGGGGAGATCTACAACTACCGCGAGCTCTACCAGGAGCTCGTGGAGCTCGGGCACCGCTTCAGGAGCAAGTCCGACACCGAGGTGATCATCCACGCCTACGAGCAGTGGGGGACCGGCTGTCTCGGGCGCTTCAACGGGATGTTCGCCTTCGCCCTCTGGGACCGCCCCCGGCGGCTTCTGTGGGGGGCGCGGGACCGGCTGGGGATCAAGCCGTTCTACTACTACCATGACGGCGAGAGCCTGGTCTTCGCCTCCGAGGTGAAGCCGATCCTCGCCACCGGGAAGGTCCGTTCCGAACTTAACGAGCGGGTGCTGGACGCCTACTTCAGCCTCGGCTACGTTCCCGGCCCGGAGACCATGTTCCGGGGGATCCGCAAGCTCACCCCCGGCCACTTCCTGACCTACCGGGACGGCAGGCTTGAGGAGACCGAGTACTGGGATTTCGCCCAGGTGGAGCCCTTGTCGCTACCGGAGGGGGAGTACCAGGGGCGGATCGAGGAGCTCTTCAGGGACAGCGTGTCGCTGAGGCTGAGAAGCGACGTCCCGCTCGGGGTCTTCCTGAGCGGCGGGCTCGATTCGAGCGCGGTGGTGGCCACCATGAGCGAGCTGTTGGCCGGCCCGGTCAACACCTTCACGGTCGGCTACGACCAGACCAAGAGTTTCTCCGAGGAGCCGTACGCCGCC
This sequence comes from Geomonas sp. Red32, assembly GCF_023652955.1. Classification (GTDB taxonomy): domain Bacteria; phylum Desulfobacterota; class Desulfuromonadia; order Geobacterales; family Geobacteraceae; genus Geomonas. The sequence continues at coordinate 79,772 of NZ_JAKLOY010000007.1, forward strand.
CAGGTCGCCGAGCGCTTCGGCACCAAGCACCACGTCTTCCGGCTGGAGCCGGACGATTTCCTGGGAAGCCTCCGGACACTCGTCGAGTTCGCCGAGGAGCCGATCGTGGAGCCCGCCGCCATCGCCCTCTACCGGATCTCGCAGATGGCGCGGGAGAAGGCCACCGTGCTTCTCTCCGGGGAGGGGAGCGACGAGATCCTGGCCGGCTACTACCTCTACGACCTGATGCTGAAGATCGAGCGGCTGCAGCGGGTGGTCCCCCCGGTCCTCCTCAAGGGGGCCCGCTGGGCGGCGCGGCTGGACGGCCGTCTCAAGCCCGCCAAGTACGGCGATTGGCTGAACCTCGGGCTTGAGGAGCGCTACCACGGCACCTCCAGCTATCTCACCGGGAGCATGAAGGAGCGCCTCTACGCCCCCGGCTTCCAATCCCGCCGGGGCGGCTACCTCGAGGAGACCTTCGCCCGCCACTTCGCCAAGGTGGCCCATCTGCCCGATCCCCTCTCCCGGATGCTCTACGTGGACGCCAAGACCTGGCTCGCCGACGACCTTCTCGTCAAGGCGGACAAGATGACCATGGCGGCCTCCATCGAGCTCAGGGTCCCCTTCCTCGATTACCGGATGGTGGAGCTCGCCACCTCCTTCCCCTCCCGGCTGAAGCTTGCGGGGGGGTGCGGGAAGAAGGTCCTCAAGTCGATGATGCGGCCAAAGCTCCCCGCGGAGATCGTGGACCGCAAGAAGATGGGGTTCCCGGTCCCGGTCGGCCAGTGGTTCGGCAACGAACTCGCGGGGGCGCTCGCCTCCATGCGGATTCCCGAGGAGATGAGCCCGTGGCTCGATCCTGCCCGGGTGGAGTCCGCACTCGCGGGGCGGGAGGGGACCGACGGTGCCCGGCTGGTGATGTCGCTTTTGGTCTTCAAGGCCTGGAAGGAGAAGTACCTATCATGAGAAAAGCGCTGATCGTCTCCTACAATTTCCCCCCGGTCGGCGGCGCCGGCGTCCAGCGTCCGGTAAAGTTCGTCAAGTACCTGCGGGAGACCGGCTGGGAGCCGATGGTCCTCTCGGTGGAGAATCCCTCGGTCCCGGTCCTCGACCATTCCCTTTTGGCCGACATCCCCGAAGGGGTCAAGGTCTTCCGGGCCCGCACCCTCGAACCTTCCTACGCCGCCAAGAGCCGGGTCTCGCAAGCCTCCGGCGGCGTAAAAAAACTCCTCGCCCGGCTGGCCAAGAAGGTAGTGGGGCAGTTCCTGCTCCCCGACCTGCAGGTCCTCTGGTGGCCGGGGCTCACCCGGGAGCTGATCCGCATCCTCTGGCGGGAGAAGCCGGAGCTCGTCTTCGTCTCGGCTCCCCCCTTCTCCTCCTTCATCCCGGTGGTGCTGGTGGCGAGGCTCTTCGGGATCCCGTCGGTGCTCGATTACCGCGACGAGTGGTCCTTTTCGCGGCAGACCTGGGAGAACAGCGTGAAGGGGGGACTGGCCACCACGGTGGACCGGTTCCTGGAGTGGCTGGCGGTCTCCTGCTGCCGCAAGCTGGTGGCGGCCAACACGAGCTACGTCGACGCCATCGAGCAAAGTTTCCCCAAGGCGGCCATGGGGAAGGGGGCGGTGATCACCAACGGCTACGACGAGGAGGACCTGGCTGATCTCGTCCCCACGGTGCGGGAGGACGGGCGGATCAGGATTACCTACGCGGGGACCGTCTGGAAGGCCACCTCGCTTGCCACCTTCCTCTGCGGCCTGGAGATGTTCCTGGAGGGGGACCCGAGCGGCAGGCTTGCGGACCGGCTCTCGGTGGAGATCTTCGGCCGGGTGGTCGACGACGAGATGGCCTCCGTGGAAAGGTTGGCAGAGCGCTATCCGGGGGTGATCACCCTGCACGGCTACGCAGAGCACCGCACCATCATGAGCGAATTGGCCGCCTCCGACCTCCTCCTACTCACCCTGAGTAACCTCCCCGGGGCCGAGAAGATCATCACCGGCAAGGCCTTCGAGTACATGGCGGCCGGCCGCCACATCCTGGCCATCGTCCCCCCGGGGGAGACCGCCGAGCTTTTGCGGGGCAACTACCGGAACCTCACCCTCATCGAGTCCGGCCGAAGCGAAGAGGTGCTCCAGGCGCTACGTGATCTCACCGAGTCGGCCGGAAAGCTCAGGGAGGCGGAACCGGAAGACGTATCGCGTTTCACCAGGAGGAACCTGACCGCGGAACTGGCCAAGGTGTTCGACGAAGTAGCCGGGAGGCATCCGTTGCTGATGCTTCCCCGCCGGGAAGGGTGCCGCCAAACGGAGTAGGGGAGAAATTGCAATGGCCATGGCATGGGGATGGAGACGGGGAAGCAAAGGCGAGGCGCGGTGGCACCGCAAGAGGCAGGGGGAGGCCCGGTGGCGTACCAGGGGGCAGGGGGAGACGTTGGCGGTCACCTGGCTGGTGGGATTCTTCGTCCTTTTGCTCGCCGCCTGCGGTGGGCTCGGCAAGTCCAGCGCCGACCTGGGAGGTGGCACCACCACCCAGAGCAGCCCCCCTCCTTCGACCCCCTTCGCCACCTTCTACGTCGATCCCCAGGCGGCCGACGATTCCGGCAACGGCTCCGCGGAGCGTCCCAAGAAGTACCTGAGCTCCGGGCTCTCCCTCCTCTCTCCGGGCGACACCCTCATCCTCCGGGACGGGGTCTACACCGGCGACGCCAACATGATCTCCGAGTATGCAGGCGTCTTCGTCCTCCCCCCGAGCGGTACCCCCGGCAATTTCACCACCATCAAGGCGGAGCACGTGGGGCAGGCGATCGTCGACGCCCAGTACCGCTACCTGGCGGTCTCCAACATGAACACCGCCGGGCGCAGGCGTGACTGGGTCCACTTCGACGGCATCCATTTCCGTAACGGCGGCAACGGCCTTTTCATCTGGTACGGCGACCACGCCTGGATCTCCAACTGCGGCTTCCAGGACGGCATGCCGGGGAGCGCCGACTGGGAGGTCCCCATCGCCGCCCTGGCCGGGGGCTCCTCCTACGGGCTGGTGGAGGACTGCTGGGTCTGGGGAAAGGGGCGCTACGGCTTTTACACCAAGCCCGAGGATTACCGCGGAAACCCCGTAGGGACCAACCACGTGATCTTCCGCCGCATCGTGGTCCGGCTCGACAACACCCCGCGGGCCTACATGACGGCGGGGTTGAGGTTCTACGGCTCCGACACCAACGTCATGCAGAACAACATCGTCATCGACGGCAACTGGAATCCCGCCTCGGGAGAGTTCCATGGGCTGGCCACCGGCGGGGGGAGCTCCGCCTCCGACCGCGACGACGCCTTCTACGGCAACATCGTGCTCAACAATCCCCTGATCGACTGCTACTGGTCCGAGAAGGGGACCGGGACCCACACCTTCAGCAACAACGTCTGCTGGGACAACAACATCGGTCCGGCCATGTCGCAGGACTTCGTCCCCCCCTTCGCGGTCGCCACGAGCTTCAACACGGTGGGGATGAACCGCTACCTCGACGTCCGCCAGAACTACGGCTTCAGCCTGAGCCACACCCACGACCTCTTCTTCACGAGAAGCGGCGCCACCACCTTCTATGACGGCAACGGCACCGAGACCTTCGCCTCCCCGGTCTGGGTCTTCCTCTCCAGCGGAGCGGCCCGCGGGCGGGGCGGGAGCTACACGGCGCAGGCGGCCGGCGCCAACCTCTCCGGCCAGGGGCTCAAGTACCTCCCCCGCGTGGAAAACGGCTCCCCGCTGGCCGCGGCGGGGGTGGGGGCCACCATCGTGTACCAGCTGGGAGGGACCGGCTCCTTCTACGGCGACCCCAACTGGAACGCCACCACGGCCGTCCCGCTCTGGCCGTTTGCCAACGAGCGGCTTTGGGGGGCGAAGATGGCCTCCTACACCGCGAGCGGCCCGGGAGGGAACCGGGGATTCGCGGCGCTCGCGGCGGCTTCGGCCACCCCGCTCACCGATTACATCTGGGGGTATCTCGGCAATCCCAAGCCCGACATCTACGCCGGCCGGTGATTTGAATCACACTTTTCCGCCTTTGGAGCCCGGTCGCCCGGCCGGGCTTACCCTCCCGCCTCCCTTTGCTGTTCAAACGGTGATCATTGTTCAGTTTCCGAACTTTGGCCGTATCTCTCCGAAATAATCCTCTCCTTTCAATCGCTTACCGAATGGGCTCCGCGCGTCTCCCCCCCCGTGTGCACCCGCTGCGCAAGATTCCACCCCCCGCCTCTTTTTTTGTTCATTGCCAATTTTCAATGATACCGGTGCCTTGCCTGCCCCGAGGATGTCCGGACCCGGGCGGCACGTCCTTTGCCAGTGGATAAAGTGTGCAAGCGGGAACGAGAGAAACAGAGGCACTGACAACCTGGTTCCCGGTGATTTGAAACACTGTGCGCAATGACAAAAGGGACCAAGATACGAACCATGGAAGCAAACGTCTCCGGCAGCACTGGCAGCAACGAGTAGACCCCCCAGCCTCCTACTGAATCCACCAAAAACCAGACCGGGTTTTACCGCCCATCGCAGCATTGAATGCGAACACTCTTTTTGCGCGCTCCGAACGGGATAGAGAAGTTCCCGACAAACAAAGAGTTTTTAAAAACGCACCCAGACAAAGGTCTCTACCAAACACAGAAGGGCGGGCAACGAGATGCGCCGCCCAGGCACTCAACGGAGGATAGAAATGCGTAAGACCATCGCGAAAGGCATCATGAAAACCATGCTGACCCTTGCCCTGCTGGTCCCCACCTCGGCTCTGGCCGCCACCTACTACGTCGACCCCAACGCCGCCAGCGACTCGGGGAACGGCTCGGCCACCAGCCCCAAGAAGTACGTCAGCTCCGGCATCTCCCTCATGGGTTCCGGCGACACCCTGATCCTCAAGGACGGCGTCTACACCGGCGACGCCAACATGATCTCCGAATACTCCAGCATCTTCGTCCTCCCCCCGAGCGGCTCCGCAGGCAACTTCACCACCATCAAGGCCGAGCACGTAGGCCAGGCGATCATCGACTCCCAGTACAAGTACCTGGCGGTCTCCAATATCAACACCGCGAGCAGAAAGCGCGACTACGTCCACTTCGACGGCATCCACTTCCGTAACGGCGGCAACGGCCTCTTCATCTGGTACGGCGACCATGCCTGGATCTCCAACTGCGGCTTCCAGGATGGCATGCCCGCCAACGTGACCTGGGAAGTCCCCATCGCGGCCATCGCCGGCGGCTCCTCCTACGGTCTCGTGGAAGACTGCTGGGTCTGGGGTTACGGCCGTTACGGCTTCTACACCAAACCCGAAGACTACAACGGCAACCCGGTCGGCACCAACCACATGATCTTCCGCCGCATCGTGGTCCGCATGGACAACACCCCGGCCCAGTACATGACCGCCGGCCTCCGCTTCTACGGCTCCGACACCAACGTCATGCAGAACAACATCATCATCGACGGCAATTGGAACTCCTCCTCCGGCGAATTCCACGGCATGGCGACCGGCGGCGGCAGCTCGGCCAGCGATAAAAACGACTCCTTCATCAGCAACATCGTGCTCAACAACCCGCTGATCGACTGCTACTGGTCCGAGAAGGGGACCGGCACCCACACCGTCACCAACAACGTCTGCTGGGACAACGACATGGGTCTCCACATGTCCCAGGATTTCTCCAGCCCCTTCACGGTCAACTCCAGCTACAACACCATCGGCGCCAACAGCTACCTCGACGTCCGCCAGAACTACGGCTTCGCCCTCAACCACACCCACGATCTCTTCTACACCGTGAACGGCGCCGACACCTTCTTCGACGGTAACGGCACCGAGACCTGGAGCTCGCCGGTCTCCGTCTACCTTGCCTCCGGCGCCGCCGCCGGCCGTGCCGGTAGCTACAGCACCTTCTCCGCCGGTGCCAACCTCTACACCCAGGGGCTCAAGTACCTCCCCCGCATCGAAAGCGGTTCCACCCTGGCCTCGGCCGGCGTAGGCGCCACCATCATGTACCAACTGGGCGGCACCGGCGTCTTCTACGGCGACGCCAACTGGAACTCGGTCTCCTCGACCCCGCTCTGGCCGTACGCCAACGAGCAGATGTGGGCCGCCAAGCTGGCTTCCTACAACGCCACCGGCCCTGGCGGCAACCGTGGCTTCGCAGCCCTGGCCACCTCCTCCGCCACCCCGCTGACCGACTACATCTGGGGCTACCTCGGCAACGCCAAACCCGACATCTACGGCACCGGCGCCCCCGTTGCCGACACCACCGCTCCTACCGCTTCCATCAGCTCCCCGGCCGCCGGCGCCACCGTCTCCGGTACCGTCTCGATCGGCGCTTCCGCCTCCGACAACGTTGGCGTGACCAAAGTGGAACTCTACGTGGACGGCGCTCTTGCCGCCAGCGACACCGCCTCCCCGTACAGCTTCAGCTGGGCCAGTTCCGCGGTTGCCAACGGCTCCCACACCCTGCTCGTGAAAGCGTACGACGCCGCCGGTAACGTCGGCCAGGGCTCCATCTCCGTCAACGTGCAGAACATCAGCGACACCACCGCTCCGGTGGTCTCCATCTCCTCCCCGGCTACCGGCTCCACCGTATCCGGCTCCGCGACCGTGGCCGCCTCCGCCTCCGACAACGTCGGCGTGACCAAGGTCGAGTTCTACCTTAACGGCGCCCTGGCCGCCGCGGTGAACACCGCCCCGTACAGCTTCAACTGGAGCACCACCTCCTACGCCAACGGCAGCTTCACCGTGAGCGCCAAGGCCTACGACGCCGCCGGCAACGTCGGCTCCACCTCGGGTGTGACCGTGACCGTGGCCAACGTGGTGGCCGATACCACCGCTCCGGCGATCGGGTACTTCGTGATGCCCTCCACCGCCAGCTCGCTGACCGTCCCCGTGACCTCCTTCAGTGCGACCGACAACGTGGCCGTCACCGGCTACCTGATCACCGAAAGCTCGACCAAGCCTTCCGCTTCCGCCTCCGGCTGGAGCGCTGCCGCCCCGGCGAGCTTCACCTTCTCCGCCGCCGGTACCCGTAACGCCTACGGCTGGGCCAAGGACGCCGCCGGTAACGTCTCCGCCTCCAAGGTAGACTCCGTGATGATCACCCTGCCGGTGGCCAACGCCACGACCTCCATCGCCGTCGACAAGACCGTGTACCGCGATTCTTCCAGCACCAGCCGCTCCATCGCATCCCCGACCCTGACCACCTCCGGCTCCGGCCGTCTGCTGGTCGCCTTCATCACCGGTTCGGCTCCTTCCTCCGGCTCCAACAGCTACGTGAGCTCCGTGACCAACAGCGGCACCTCCCTCAAGTGGACCAAAGCGGTGGCCACCGCCGTGCAGCGCGGCACCTCCGAGATCTGGTACGCCTGGGCCTCCTCCAAGTTCTCCGGGACCGTGACCGCCAACCTCAACCAGTCCGTCTCCTCGCGCTCCATCACCGTGATGGCCTTCACCGGGACCGCTACCGGCTCGGCCGCCATCGGCGCAGTCAGCGGCGGGAACTCCGCCTCCGGCGCCCCCAACGCCTCGCTGACCACCACCAAGGCCAACTCGCTGGTGGTCGGTACCGGCAACGACTGGAGCGGCGCGGTCGCCAGGACGGTCGGTTCCGGCCAGAAGATGGTGCATCAGTTCCTCTCCCCGACCTCCGACACCTACTGGGTGCAGATGGGTAGCGCGGTAGCCTCCACCGGGACCGGTACCGCCATCAACGACACCGCTCCGGCCGCCGACATGTACAACCTGAGCATCGTCGAGATCCGTACTCCCTAAACCTCCAGCCGGCAGCATCGCCCACCCCCAACGGGGCGCAGGAATCATCCTGCGCCCCGTTTCTTTTGTCCGGCCGGTCTTTTCTCCCTTCGGAGACAGCCAGCCGCTAAAAGCGGTAGGACATCGACAGGTAGAGGTTGCGGCCGTTTTCCGGTACCTTGATCCCGCTCTGGAAGGGATCGCGCGCGTAGGAGAGGTGGCTGTAATACTGCCTGTCGAAGAGGTTCTGCACCCCGGCCACCAGCGACCAGCCGCCGTAGGCGATCCCCCCTTTGAGGTCGGTGGTCGCCCAGCCGGCGGTCACCGTCTCCTGCAGGCCGCTGTCGACCCTGTCCTGCTCTCTGGCCAGATTCTCCGCCGCCTCGAAAAACCAGACGCCGTTGTCGTAGCGGGCCGAGATCGTTCCCGCGAGAGGCGGGATTTCCGAAAGCGGCCGGTCTCCGCTCAGGTTCTCCCCCTCGACAAACGACATCGATCCTCTCAGGAAGAGGTCGCCGAACAGCACGAGCTCGCTGCTCAGCTCGGCGCCCCACATGCTGGCGTGGACGTTACGGTAGCTCTTTTCAAAGGTCCCCGGAACCTGCTCCAGGTTGATGTAGTCCTGCAGATCGCTGTAGAACATGGAGAGGTTGACGTAGAACGTATCGGTGTGGAATCTGGCACCCACATCGGCCTGATGGTTGACGGTCGCCTGCAGATCCTTGCTTCCGTGCCAGTAGGTCGCGGTTGCCGAGGGGGTCGCCACCGGCACGTCGAGGTACAGTTCCTGCTGATCGGGCGTCCGGTTGCCCCGGGCGGCCCCGGTGAAGAGGGTCACCCAGCTGGCGGGGCGGTAGGTGAGCTGGAGGTTGGCGCTGACACCGTCGAACCGGCGGCTGTCGCCCGCCTGGGCGAGGGGGTTGCTCTTATCGGTCTCGATCCAGGTGAGATCTTCGCGCAGGCCGCCGCTCAGGGTGACCTGCGGAGCAAGCGGCAGGCGGTACTCGCCGAACATCCCGAGGTTGTCGACCGAAACATCGGGGATCATGGCCGTGTCACGGTAGGCAAAGTAGCCGGCCCGGCGGTTCACGGCGTTCCAGTTGCGGTTGTAGTAGTCGATTCCCGTTTTCAGGGTTCCCCCGCCCAAGGCGAGCGTAGCGCCGAGCTTCCCTCCGTACACCTGCGTGGTGGCGTCGGTCTGCATGGAGTAGGGGCGCGGCGTGGTGAGGGAGCTTGCCCGCAGGCGGTCGTCCATCAGGTGCCGGACGTCGTCCCAGTACCCCTGCACCCGCAACTCGCGCACGACTTGCGAGATATCGGCGATGCGGTAGGTCCAGTTCAGCCGGTTGGTCCGGTCGTAATCGGCATCCATCTTCAGGTACGGGTAGAGCACGTGATCGGCGTCCTGGTGGCTGAAACCTATCTAGCTGCGGGAATGGGCGGTGAGATTAACGCCGAAGCGAGCCCAGCCGGTGTTGATCTCGTAGGCCTTGGAGTCGATCTCGCTGCTGCGGTAACGGTTCATGCTGGTTGCCGGATAGATCTCGGTGAGGCGCTTGCCGTCCCCCGACTCCGGCACATCGGAATACTTGAAGGCGTAACCGGCCAGGAGGTCGTACCGTTCGCCGCCGTGGGAAGCGGTAGCCGAGGTATTGACGTTGTTCCAGCTGCCGTACCCGAAATTCCCCTCCCCATGCCATCCCTTGCCCGGCTTCTTGGTCTCGATCTCGACAGTGCCGGCCAGACCGCCGGGATTGGAGAGATCGTAAGGTCCCTTCACGATCCGGACTTCCTCCGCTTCGGCCAGGTCGAGGTGGAAGGAGGGAGGATCCATCCGGGAAGGGCAGGCACCGTGCAACCGGACGCCGTCCACCAGGACGTTGATGTTGTCCTTCTGAAAGCCGCGCAAAACGACGTCGTTGGCAATGGCTCCCTTCCTGACATAACTCATCCCTTCCGCCTGCTTGAGGGCCTCGCCCACATCGCGCGCCGGGCTTTCGCGCAGTTCGCGGACGGTGACCTTTTCCTCGTTGACCGCCTCCCGGTTCTCCTGTACGACAATCTCGTCCAAAAGTTGGGACTCCGCTTGCACGTTACCCGCGAGCAGCAGCACGGCCGCCGCGGAAACCATCGGTATGTTCACTTTTCTCATCTAGGTATCTCCGTAAGTAGTAGGTAGTGCATTTCAAGGGTTAACGGGAAATCCGGAAGGTGACCGGCAGCACGATCTGCGCACGTACCGGCGGCTTGGGAAAGGGGGCCGCGTTCCGGACCGCCTCCAGGGCGCTTTTGTCCAGCACCGGAAAGCCCGACGTCTCCAGCACCGCGATGGCCACCACGGCGCCCTCTTCAGTGACCATAAAGGCAACCACCGTCCGCCCGCTCCAGTTCATGCGGCGGGCAACCGGCGGGTAGACCACACCGTTGGCCACCAGGTCCCTGATGTAGCCGAAATGTTGTTTAAGATAGCGCTGACGCGCCTGTTCGGGTGCGGGTAAGCTCTCCACCTGCATTGCCCTCGGCTTCGCCGGTAGGTGGTCCCCGGCGGGGTTGGGCAAAGCAGGCAACAGCGCAAGTGCCGGCCGGGCCGAAGCCCCCTTTGCCGCCCCCGGTAGCGCCGCCTCAACAGGGGAGGGCGGCACCGGGGCCGGAGAGGACGGGACCGGCAGCGGCACGGCGGCCCGCGGCGCGTCCGCTACCTTGCCTTCCTTTACTGTTTGCGAAGGAGGAGGGAGCGGACGCTTCACTGCCAGCGGCACACCTTTGGCCGCGGCCAAAGGGCGCCCGGCTGCGAGATGGACCGGGGCCGCACTCTCCATCAACAGCACCGTTTCGATGGGCGGGCGAGGATGAAGCGGCACCGGGCCTGGCAGCGTGGCGGCTGCGAGCACGTGCAACAGGAGAGACAGACCGACCCATACGGTTATCTGCGAGGTGCGCATAAACCTCCCTGGGCCAGGGCGCACGAGTGCGCCTTCCGGAACGAGCGGCCGCCATAGGCGCGGCGGATCGTTCCCGACGAGTGTCACCGGATATGGTCGTGCTGAAGTTTAGGACTGTTTGGGGGGCGGGTCGGGGGGTTGAAGCCGGCGCGATACCAAGGCCGGGGGCGGGATGGGGCGCCGCAGTGCAATGACGGGAACGGCGGACGGACAGCTATGACGGGAAATCAGGACGGTATCGGTGTCGGAGCCGCCAAGGGCATCGTCATCGTCGTCGTCGCAGGGGCAACCGCAGGAGAGGACGACGACTTTCTCTTCAGGGACTTTCTCCCGGCAGCAGGCGGGTTTGTCTTGGCCGCGACCGTGAAGGCGTGCCTCCAGCTGCCTTTTCCGGCTGCAGCAACAGGTCCCCGCCGATCTGCTCTCCGGCGAGCAGCCGCAAACGTCGCAATCCCCGGAGCAGGCAGCCGCCACCGGACGCAGAGGTGCGTTCTCCTTTGCGAAGGAAGCGATCGGCGACACCATCATCAGCAGGTGAATGACAATCAACAACCAGGATATGGTACTGTGAGTGCGGCCGTTGGGCATAGGGACGGATCGTTTGGACATGGACAAAGGACAAAACCGCAGCCAGTAAACGCTTAAGAGAATGAAATTCTAATAGACAGTCCGGGTTACGTCAAACATTTCAACCCTCTAACACACCGTCGTCAGTGCCGATGTCACGTAGGGGTCCGGCTTATTCATCCGGGCCCGGCGGGGCCAAGGCATCGAGTGAACCGGGGCGGCCGGGGCTTTGTTAAAGGTGTTTCGCGCAACCTTTGACAAGAGGTAGAGACCTTTATATATTCACCCCTGCTTTTCCAGGTTGCCAACATCGGAATGTCCTATGCCATACGTGACTGTACAGAGAGACGGGCAGGCTGAGATCATAGTCAAGAAGTCCCGGTTCATAGTGAATGCCGCCCCGGTTAGGTCCGAACTCGAGGCCATGGGCTTTGTCGAGCGGATAAGGGCCGAGCACCGGGACGCCAACCACAACTGCTTCGCCTTCAAAGCCGGAGGGAGCCAGAGGATGTCGGACGACGGCGAGCCAAGCGGCACGGCCGGGCGCCCCATCCTGGACGTGCTCGAGAAGCAGGGACTCTCCGATACCGTCATCGTGGTCACCCGGTACTTCGGCGGGATTCTGCTGGGGGCGGCGGGGCTGGTACGCGCCTACAGCCAGAGCGCCGCGGCAGGGGTGGAGGCGGCGGGCGTCGCCACCGCCGTGGCCGCCGTCGATCTCCGCGTCACGCTGGAGTACCCCCTGGTCGGCAAGGTGCAGTACCTCCTCACCCGGGCCGGTGCCCTTACCCTCGACAGTCACTTCGGCGAGAAGGTGTCCATCGCCTGCCGGGTCCTTGCCGGTGCGGCCGAAGCGCTGGAAAACGAACTGGCCGAGGCCTCCGCCGGACGGATCGATGTGAAGCGCGTGGCGGAGGTCCTGGTGGGAAACGACCTGCAGCCGATCCACGGCGATGCAGTCGGGGGCGGTCATGAGGGGCTTGGGCGATGAAGCAGAAACGGCAAACGGGATTGCGCCTGATCCGGGGAGGACGGCACGGCATCCGGCTGGGTCTTCTGGAGGTGATGGTATCGCCGCCGGAGCTCCCTCCTTTTACCCCTGAGGCCACCGTGGTGGAGGAGGATACCTGGCTCGTCCTCAGTGCCGAACCGGCCGTGAAACCGGTCGCCGAGAGCGTGGTGCGGATCATGACCGAGCTGATCGATGCGAGGGCTGTCCCGCCGGGGAGCGTGCTGGTGAAAAAGGGGGATCCCGTCCAGGTTCAGGCGGTGGTCTACGATCTCGGCGAGGAGCCGTTGTGCCGTCCCGAATGGGTGAGCCTGGCACTGAAGGGAATCTTCGCCGTTGCCGAGGAGCGGCCGTGGACCGCCATGGCCATGCCCCCTCTCGGGGTGCGTTTCGGGCGTCTTCCCCTTTCCCGTTTCGTGGAACTGTTGGCGGAGGCAGTACGGGATACGCCCCTTTCCACGCTGCGAAGGATTTGGCTGACCGTGGAAGAAGACGATTGCCCGGCAGCAAGGCGCGAGCTATTGGCCCTGGCGGGGCCCGGTGACGAGGAAGAGAGATAAGCCCGACGAAAAATTATTGACGGGAAGGATCGACGAAAAGAACGGAGGGAGAAGAGATATGAAAGCAAAAGTACTGATGGTCAGCGCTTTGGTGGTGCTCATGGCCGGTTGCAGTTCATCGAGCCAGCCGCACGCGCCGGAAACGTCGCAGGGGAGGCCGGAAACTAAAACATTGGAAGGTGCATCGGCTGTAGGCTATGACGGAAAGGCTATCCGCAACAGCGTAGACAACACTCTCAACAAAAACGATCAGCACAATGAGGATCTGGATAAGGAAGTCAAATCAGGCGCAGACGGACAGCCGAAACAATAACGGTCTGACGGCAACGGTACCGGTCCCCCATTACCGGCCGGAATTAGTGTCGCAGTGCGGTCGACCATTCCATCGAGTCGAAATCGGATGCCAGAGGAGCGTACCTTCTGGCCGCCAAAGGGGGGCTGTTACGCAGCCTGTGACAGTGGCTGCACTTGACGCACTTTGAGCGCTAGTTCCTTTTCCGCTGTCTTCAGGTCATAGCTGATCTGTAGATTCATCCAGTAGGTAGGCGACTGATTGAGGGCTTTCCCGAAGAGCAGCGCCAACTCTGCGGTGACAGGACGGGTGCCTTTGACAACATAGGAGACTCGCATGGGTGAAACCCCAATTGCTTTAGCAAACGCGCTTTGCGAGATATGAAGTTCGTCAAGAATTTCTTTCAGGAACACGCCAGGATGGATAGGCGGAAGGCCGTTTGCACTCACCATAAATTTTCCTCTTTCAGTGATAGTCGGTGATTTCGACTTCTGATGCTTCGCCGTTCGTAAAGAAGAAACAAATGCGCCACTGATCGTTGATCCTGATACTCCACTGGCCTGCCCGTTTGCCGGAAAGGGCTTCCAGGCGGTTCGACGGTGGCATCTGCAAATCGGTGACCTCACGGGCGCTATCCAGTTGCGTTAGCCGCATGATCGCACGAGGAACGATGTCCGGAGGCAGTTTTTTAGACCTCCCCGTCGCAAACAGTTTCTCGGTTTCCTTATTCGCAAAGGACACGACCATGCGCGAAGTGTAAACAGTTTGTTTATCACCGTCAAGGCCAGAGACGAGAATCGGCTCCCGCCAACCGGGGTGTAGGGAAAAACGAAAGGAGTCAATGAATGAAACGAGTGCTGATTGCGGGGATGATGGTTTTGGGGCTTTTGAGCGGCTGTAGCGGCGACAAGAGCAAGGAACTCTTCGACACGGCGCAGTTCGAGGAGAAGCAGCATAACAGCGAACATGCGCTGCAACTGTACCAGGAGATCGTCTCCAAGTACCCGGACAGCCCCCTCGCCAAGCAGGCGAAGGAGAGGATAACCGCCCTGGGCAAGAAGTGACGCCAGGTCTTTGCGGGGGCGGGAGCGAAGCCGGAGAGGGGGACAGGCACCTGGCGGACGGTCCCCGGTGCGGTAGCCGAAAGGGGCATTGCGTGAATGTTTTGAAGGTTGTGCTGTTCTTGTTGCTCTCCGCCTGCGCGCTCCCGGCCGGGGCGGAGAGCAGGCCTCTCCGGGGGAGGGTCGCCATCGACATCGGCCACTCTCCTGCCAAAGGGGGCGCGATCAGCGCGCGCGGCACCAGCGAGTACCTCTTCAACCGTGCAGTCGCCCTCGCCCTGGAGCGCGAGCTCGAAAAGATGCAGCTGCGGCCGGTGGGGATCCTGGACCTGGACCGGGAGGTTCCCCTGCGCGACCGGGTGGCGGCGGCCGAACTGCGCAGGGCCGACATCCTCGTCTTCATCCACCACGACTCGGCCCAGGAGCAGTTTCTCAAACCGTGGAGCTATGCCGGCCAAAACCTCAGGTACTGCGACCGCTTCTCGGGCTTCTCCCTCTTCGTCTCCGGCAAAATCCCCCGTGCCGGGGAGAGCCTCTCCCTCGCGGGAGCCATCGGCGACCGGCTCCTCCAGGCGGGATTTCATCCGACCCTGCACCACGCCCAGGACGTCCCCGGGGAAAGGCGCACCCTGCTGGATCCGGCACGGGGCATCTACCGGTACGACCAGCTCGCCATCCTCAAGTCCAAAACCATGGTCACCGTCCTCGTGGAGTGCGGGGTAATCGTGAGCCCGGACGAGGAGGCAATGCTTGAACAGCCGGAGGTCCAGCAAAAGATCGCCCGGGCCATCGCTTCCGGCATCCTCACTTTTCTGGGGGGGCGGTAGCACTTTCCGGCCTCCTCCCTGTGATATGAATCACACTTTCCCGCCTTTGGGCACGGTCCTGCGGCCGTTCCCCCCATCCTCTTACCCCCTCCGCTGTTCATATTCCGAGCATTGTTCAATTCCTGAATCCTTCCCGTATCTCATCGAAATATATCTGCCCTTTCAATTGTTTAGCGGTGGGGGAGGGTAGGCGCCTGCCGGCATGTGCATCCCCTGCGCACGATTTTCACCGTCCCTCTCTTCCTTTGTTCACCTCTTTTTGTCAATGATACCGGGCGTTTATCAGTACGGTCGCCTTTTGGCGCAAGCGGCACGTACCTTGCCAATAGGTAAGGTGTGCAGCGTGAACGATGAAACGACTGATAAAGCAACCCGGTTTCCTGTGATTTGAAACACAGTGAGAAGTGACAAAAACGACGATTATGCAAACCATAGATGTGAACGTCCCCGTAGCACTGGCAGTAAAAAGCAGAACCCCAGCCCTCAACTGAATCAACAAACAACGAGGAAGTGTTTGAAGGCCAATCGCAGCATCAAATGCGAACACTCTATTTGCGTGCATTGAACCGGCAATAAGAACTTTCGAAGAAACAGAGACTTTCGGCTCTCTCAAACCTAAACGTGGGCATCGAAAAGACGACCCACCCCCGCAACGAACGGAGGAAACAATGTATAAGACCATCGCCAAAGGCATCATGAAGACCATGTTGACCCTTGCCCTGCTGGTCCCCGCGACCTCGGCCCTGGCCGCCACCTACTACGTCGATCCGAACGCCGCCAGCGACTCCGGCAACGGCTCGGCCACCAGCCCCAAGAAGTATGTCAGCTCCGGCATCTCCCTCATGGCTTCCGGCGACACCCTGATCCTCAAGGACGGCCTCTACACCGGCGACGCCAACATGATCTCCGAATACTCCAGCATCTTCGTGCTCCCCCCCAGCGGCTCCGCAGGCAACTTCACCACCATCAAGGCCGAGCACGTAGGCCAGGCGATCATCGACTCCCAGTACAAGTACCTGGCGGTCTCCAACATCAACACCGCGAGCAGAAAGCGCGACTACATCCACTTCGACGGCATCCACTTCCGTAACGGCGGCAACGGCCTCTTCATCTGGTACGGCGACCATGCCTGGATCTCCAACTGCGGCTTCCAGGACGGCATGCCTGCCAACGTGACCTGGGAAGTCCCCATCGCGGCCATCGCCGGCGGCTCCTCCTACGGCCTCGTGGAAGACTGCTGGGTCTGGGGTTACGGCCGTTACGGCTTCTACACCAAGCCCGAAGACTACAACGGCAACCCGGTCGGCACCAACCACATGATCTTCCGCCGCATCGTGGTCCGCATGGACAACACCCCGGCCCAGTACATGACCGCCGGCCTCCGTTTCTACGGCTCCGACACCAACGTGATGCAGAATAACATCATCATCGACGGCAACTGGAACTCCTCCTCCGGCGAATTCCACGGCATGGCGACCGGCGGCGGCAGCTCGGCCAGCGACAACAACGACTCCTTCTTCAGCAACATCGTGCTCAATAACCCGCTGATCGACTGCTACTGGTCCGAGAAGGGGACCGGCACCCACACCGTCACCAACAACGTCTGCTGGGACAACAACATGGGTCTCCACATGTCCCAGGATTTCGAGAGCCCCTTCACGGTCAACTCCAGCTACAACACTATCGGCGCCAACAGCTACCTTGACGTCCGCCAGAACTACGGCTTCGCCCTCAACCACACCCACGATCTCTTCTACACCGTGAACGGCGCCGACACCTTCTTCGACGGTAACGGCACCGAGACCTGGAGCTCGCCGGTCTCCGTCTACCTCGCCTCCGGCGCCGCCGCCGGCCGGGCCGGTAGCTACAGCACCTTCTCCGCCGGTGCCAACCTTTACACCCAGGGGCTCAAGTACCTCCCCCGCATCGAAAGCGGTTCCACCCTGGCCTCGGCCGGCGTAGGCGCCACCATCATGTACCAGCTGGGCGGCACCGGCGTCTTCTACGGCGATGCCAACTGGAACTCGGTCTCCTCGACCCCGCTCTGGCCGTACGCCAACGAGCAGATGTGGGCCGCCAAGCTGGCTTCCTACAACGCCACCGGCCCTGGCGGCAACCGCGGCTTCGCAGCCCTGGCCACCTCCTCCGCCACCCCGCTGACCGACTACATCTGGGGCTACCTCGGTAACGCCAAACCCGACATCTACGGCACCGGCTCCACCGTTGCCGCCGCCGACACCACCGCTCCTACCGCTTCCATCAGCTCCCCGGCCACCGGCGCCACCGTCTCCGGTACCGTTTCCATCAGCGCTTCCGCCTCCGACAACGTGGGCGTGACCAAAGTAGAACTCTACGTGGACGGCGCTCTCGCCGCCACCGACACCGCTTCCCCGTACAGCTTCAGCTGGGCTAGCTCCGCGGTTGCCAACGGCTCCCACACCCTGCTCGTGAAAGCCTACGACGCCGCCGGTAACGTCGGCCAGGGCTCCATCTCCGTCAACGTTCAGAATGTCAGCGACACCACCGCTCCGGCGGTCTCCATCTCCTCCCCGGCTACCGGCTCCACCGTATCCGGCTCCGTGACCGTGGCCGCCTCCGCCTCCGACAACGTCGGCGTGACCAAGGTCGAGTTCTACCTGAACGGCGCCCTGGCCGCCGCGGTGAATACCGCCCCGTACAGCTTCAACTGGAGCACCACCTCCTACGCCAACGGCAGCTTCACCGTGAGCGCCAAGGCCTACGACGCCGCCGGTAACGTCGGCTCCACCTCCGGTGTGACCGTGACCGTGGCCAACGTGGTGGCCGATACCACCGCTCCGGTGATCGGGTACTTCGTGATGCCCTCTACCGCCAGCTCGCTGACCGTCCCCGTGACCTCCTTCAGTGCGACCGACAACGTGGCCGTCACCGGCTACCTGATCACCGAAAGCTCGACCAAGCCTTCCGCTTCCGCCTCCGGCTGGAGCGCCGCGGCACCGACCAGCTTCACCTTCTCCGCCGCCGGTACCCGCAACGCCTACGCCTGGGCCAAGGACGCCGCCGGTAACGTCTCCGCCTCCAAGGTCGACTCCGTGGTGATCACCCTGCCGGTGGCCAACGCCACGACCTCCATCGCCGTCGACAAGACCGTGTACCGCGATTCCTCCAGCGCCGGTTCCTCCATCACCTCGCCGACCCTGACCACCT
The DNA here is from genome assembly GCF_023652955.1 of Geomonas sp. Red32. Lineage (GTDB taxonomy): Bacteria > Desulfobacterota > Desulfuromonadia > Geobacterales > Geobacteraceae > Geomonas. The sequence goes on from NZ_JAKLOY010000007.1 coordinate 97,942, forward strand.
CCGGCTCCGGCCGTCTCCTGGTCGCCCTCGTCACCGGTTCGGCTCCTTCCTCCGGCTCCAACAGCTACGTGACCTCCGTCACCAGCAGCGGCACCGTCCTTTCCTGGACCAAAGCGGTAGCCACCGCCGTGCAGCGCGGCACCTCCGAGATCTGGTACGCCTGGGCACCCTCCACCTTCTCCGGGACCGTGAAAGCCAACCTCAACCAGTCCGTCTCCTCGCGCTCCATCACCGTGATGTCCTTCACCGGGACCGCTACCGGCTCGGCGGCCATCGGCGCAGTCAGCGGCGGGAACTCTGCTTCCGGCGCCCCCAAAGCTTCCCTGACCACCACCAAGGCTAACTCCCTGGTGCTTGGGACCGGCAACGACTGGAGCGGCGCGGTGGCCAGGACCCTGGGCTCCGGCCAGAGCATGGTTCACCAGTTCCTCTCCCCGACCTCCGACACCTACTGGGTGCAGATGGGGAGCGCGGTAGCCTCCACCGGTACCAGCACCGCCATCAACGACACCGCCCCCTCCGCGGACATGTACAACCTGAGCATCGTGGAGATCCGCACTCCCTAACCGAAGCCAGCCACCAGCACGGCCCACCCCCAACGGGGCGCAGGAAAACATCCTGCGCCCCGTTCTTTTTTTTGGAGGAATTTAAGAAACTGTAAACTTTGGCGACGTAACTGTTAGCGTTGCCGACACCTTTTTTAGAATATGCCCCATGAGAAGTCTCTTATCTCCTGTGATTCCGGCGGGTTTCGCGGCCTGAGAGCGGGCTTGCTTCTTGCTCACTTCTGGCATGCCTTTGATAAACGCCGATTCAGTGAACCGACGATGAGTCGAACGAGGAGGAGGAAGCTTATGGGCGTCGCGGTGCGGTATCTTTTATCGATCCTGGTTTTGCTTCTGTTGATGTGCAATGGCGCCTTGGCCAAGGTCTTGGTGATTGCGCCGCACCCTGACGACGAGGCACTCATGTGCTCCGGGGTGATCAGCAGCTCTCTGGCCGATGGCACCCAGGTCAAGCTGGTGCTGATGACCAACGGCGACCTCAACGGTATAACGACCGGCAACGCCCGCCAGGACGAGACGGTCGCTGCCATGGCCGGGAAGCTGGGGATGAAGGAGAGCGACATCATCTTCCTCGGTTACCCGGACGGCGGGATGGCCCCGGGGGCCGTCTACGGCACCTACGGTCTGCAGCCGATGTACCAGAAGTACACCGCCACCACCAGTACCTACGCCGCCCCCTCCGGGGCGAGCGCCACCTACGGTCACCGCGGTCTCGGCGGCAGCGACTATCACCTCTACGAATTCGGCTCGCACGCGAACTACAACAAGCCCAATGCGGTAACCGACCTGGCAGCCATCATCGCCGACTTCAAGCCCGATCACATCTTCGTCACCAGCCCCTACGACCAGCATCCGGACCACTCCTACAGCTACTACTTCCTGAAGGATGCCCTGACCTCGGTGGCCGCCTCGCTCCCCTCCTACGCTCCGGCCATCCATACCACCATCATCCACGGTGGCACCATCACCGCCTGGCCCGCCGCCGCCAACGCAGCCACCGTTTTCAACGCCCCTGTCATCCTGAGCTCAACGCCGCTCAACTGGAGTGTCCGCGAGAGTATCGGCGTACCCTTCGCCCTCCAGAACATCGCGCTGGCCGATAACCTTAAGTACCAGACCATCCAGTCGTATCCGTCCCAGCTGACCGACCCCTCGTCGGCGTCCTTCCTCTCCAATTTCACCCACCGCGACGAGTTCTTCTTCCCCGAGTACGCAGCCGGGGCGGCCCCGCCGGTAGCGAGCGCGGGAGCGGACCAGGTGGTGGCCGAAAATGCCACCGTCATCCTGGACGGTACCGGGAGCCTGGCCAATAGCGGAACCCTCAGCTATTCCTGGAAGCAGGTGCAGGGTAAAAGTGTCACCCTCTCCGGTGCCACCAGCGCCAACCCGACCTTCACGGCCCCCTCGGGGCTGAGTTTCGCCGAACCGCTGGTCTTTCAGCTGACCGTCACCGACGCAGGCGGCACGAGCTATCCCGACACGGTGGTCGTCACCGTACTCTCGACGAGCCGCTACGGAAACGTCGCCCCGGCCTCCACGGTGACGGTTTCCTCCCAGAACGCCACGACCGGACAGACCGGTGCGAAGGCCGTCGACGGTGTGATCGACGGTTGCCCCAACAACTGCAGCGCCGAGTGGGTCACCAACAACGAGCTGGGCGGGGCCTACATCACCCTGACCTGGCCGCAGGCGCAGCTGATCGACAAGATCGTCCTCTACGACCGCCCGCAGGCGACCGAACAGATCCAGTCGGCCACCTTGAGCTTCAACGACGGGAGCACCATCCCGGTCGGGGCTCTCAATAACGACGGCTCCTCCAATACCTTCAACTTCCCGTTGAAGAAGATTTTGTCGGTGACCCTGACCGTGAAACAGGCGACCGGGACGGCTACCGGGCTGGCTGAATTCCAAGTCTTCGGTCAGTCCGCCCCGACCCTGGCCGTGGTCTCGGGCGCCGCCTCCACCGGTTCGGTAGGGTACGCCTACGCGAGGACGCTGGCAGCCACCGGCGGGCAGACTCCGTACAGCTGGTCGCTCACCTCGGGGAGCCTCCCCGCCGGGCTGACCCTCAACGCCAGCACCGGGATCATCCAGGGGACCCCGACCGCGGCCGGAAACTCCAACTTCACCCTCCAGGTCACCGACGCCGCCGGAGCCACCGCCCAGCGCGCCATGACCATCACCGTGAGCGCCTCCCTCAAGGTCGCCACCGCCAGCCTCCCGTCGGGGAACCTGCACGTCGCCTACGACCAGACGCTAACCGCTTCCGGCGGCCAAGCCCCCTACACCTGGTCGGTCGTCTCCGGCTCGCTCCCCTCCGGCCTCTCCCTTATCCCGGGTACCGGCCACATCACCGGGACGCCGATGGCGCTCGGCTCCTCCAGCTTCATCGTCCAAGTGGTGGACGCCAACGGCTACCTGGCCACCGCGTCGCTTGGGCAGACCATCGGGAGCTCGCTTTTGACCGTCACCACCAACGGTCCGCTCCCCTCGGGGAACGCCGGGACCGCCTACAGCCAGACCCTCGCGGTCGCCAATGGCCTCGCCCCCTACAGCTGGTCGCTCGCCTCGGGGACGCTCCCCGCCGGTATCATCCTGAGCTCCGCCGGGGTTGTTTCCGGTACCCCGACCGCCGCCATCAACACCATCGTCACCGTCCAGGTGCAGGATTCCTGGGGTGACGTCGCCACCAAGAACCTCTCCCTGAGCGTCACCGACGCGGCCCATACCATCACCGTCGATTCGACGGTCTTCACCGACGCCTCGACGGCGGGGGCCACGATAACCTCGCCGAGCATCACCACCAAGGCCTCCGGCGAGCTCCTGCTTGCCTTCGTAGACGCGAGCGGCCCCTCCACCGGCGCCAACACCACGGTTTCCTCGGTCACCAACACCGGCACCGCGCTCACCTGGAACCTGGCGATCCGGAGCAACACCCAGCCAGGCGTATCCGAGATCTGGTGGGCCTACGCCCCCACGGCCATCACCGGAACGGTCACCGCGACCTTGAGCCTCAGCGTCTCCTCCCGGTCCATCACCGTGGTCTCCCTGCTCGGCACCGCCGCCAACGCCGACGCCATCGGCGCGGTGGTAAGCGCGGGAGCCAAGACCGGCGCACCTTACGCCTCGCTGGTGACCACCCGCGACAACTCGCTGGTGCTCGGGACCGGTAACGACTGGTCCGGCGCGGTGGCCCGCTCCGCCGTCCTTGGCCAGAGCATCATGCACCAGTTCCTCTCCCCGACCGCCGACACCTACTGGGTGCAGCGGATGAGCGCAGTCACCCCGGCCAGCGGCACCACGGTCGGCATCAGCGACAGCTACCCGACGGCGGACATGTTCAACCTCGCCGCGGTGGAGGTGCGGACCCAGCTCCCGGCCTCCCTCGCGATGGCCCCCGTGACGCTCCCCTTCGGCACGGTCGGGGCCGGCTACAGCCAGCCGTTCTCCGCTTCGGGCGGTGTCCTCCCGTACAGCTGGTCGGTCGCCTCGGGGGCTCTGCCGGCCGGCCTCACCCTCAATAGCGCCAGCGGCATCCTCTCCGGCACCCCGACCGCAGACGGCAGCTCCACCTTTACCGTGCAGGTGAAGGACGCCGTCGGCGCCACCGTGACCTCGGCATCGTTCGGGATGATCGTCTACACCCCGGTGGCGGTGGCCGCCGCCACCTTGCCGACCGGCACCGTGAGCCTCAACTACCGCCAGGCCCTTTCGGTTTCCGGCGGGCTCGCCCCCTACAGCTGGTCGGTTTCCGCCGGGAGCCTCCCAGGCGGTCTCGCCCTCGATCCGTCGGCAGGCACCATCTCGGGAACCCCCGCCGCCGCGGGCTCCTTCAGCTTCACCGTGCAGGCCAAAGACGCCAACGGCACCACCGGCTCCCAGGCCATGTCGATCACCATCTACGCCTTGGTCGATCGCAACGTCGCCCCGGTGGCCACCGCCACCGCCTCCTCGCAGAACAGCAGCTACGGGCAGCTGGCCTCTAAAGCCATCGACGGCGTGATCGACGGCTACCCCGGCGACTACACCAAGGAATGGGCCACCGTCGGCCAAGTTGCCGGCGCCTGGATCAACCTCGCCTGGCCCGCCTACTACCAGGTGGACAAGGTCGTTCTTTACGATCGTCCCAACCTCTCCGACCAGATTCTTTCTGCCACTCTTACCTTCAGCGACGGCTCGACGGTGAGCGTGGGGCCGCTCGCCAACGACGGCTCGGCAACCGCCGTCACCTTCTCCCCGAAGGTCACCAACTCGGTGAAGATGACCGTGGTGACCGGTACCGGCTCCAACGTCGGCCTGGCCGAGATGGAGGTCTGGGGGTACCAGGTGGCATCGGCGGTGGGGGTAACCACCTCCTCGCTCCCCGACGGCACGGTCGGCGTCGCCTACAGCCAGCCCCTCGCCGCCAGCGGCGGCAGCTCTCCCTATACCTGGGCGCTTACCTCCGGTAGCTTCCCGGCCGGGCTCGCTCTTGACTCCACCGGGGTCGTCTCCGGTACCCCGACCGCCGCGGCAAGCGGCAACGTCACTATCCAGGCCACCGACAGCACCGGCAACTCGGCATCCAAGGCCTTCCCGCTGACGGTCTATGCACCGCTCGCCGTGACGACCAGTTCGCTGCCGGTCGCCACGGTGGGGACCGCCTACAGCCAGTCCCTCGCCGCCAGCGGCGGATCTTCCTCCTACAGCTGGTCGGTGACCTCCGGGACGCTGCCGGCCGGCCTCAACCTTGCCCAGGCCACCGGGGTCATCTCCGGGACCCCGACCGCGGCGGGGAGTAGCCCCATCACCGTGCAGGTAGCCGACGGCCGCGGCATAACCGCCCAGGCCCAGCTGACTGTCACCGTCTTCCAGCCGCTCGCGGTGACCACCTCGTCGCTCCCCATCGCCACGGTGGGAAGCGCTTACAGCCAGCCGCTCTCCGCCACCGGCGGGACCGCTCCCTACCGCTGGTCGATCACCTCCGGGACGCTGCCGGCCGGGCTCTCGCTCACCTCCGGCGCCATCATCGGTACCCCGACCGCCACCGCGAGCGCCACCTTGACCGTCCAGGTTACCGATGCCGCCAACGGCACGGCTACCAAATCGCTCACCCTTGCCGTCTACCAGCCGCTGGCCGTGGCAAGCGCGACGCTGGGTAACGGGACGGTGGGGACTCCCTACAGCCAGACCCTCGCAGCCACCGGCGGGGCCACCCCCTACAGCTGGTCGATCACTGCCGGGACCCTTCCGGCCGGGCTCACCCTGAACGGCTCCACCGGCGCCGTCACCGGTACCCCGACCGCCACGGCGAGCGGCCCGCTCACGTTCCAGGCCACCGACGCCAACGGCACCACCGCGTCGAAGCAGCTCAACCTCGCGGTTTACGCGCCGCTCACCCTCGACACCATTGCGCTCCCCACCGGGACCACGGGAACCTCCTACAGCCAGACGCTCGCCGCCTCGGGCGGAGCCACCCCGTACAGCTGGTCGGTCGCTTCCGGCACGCTCCCCGCCGGGCTCGTCCTGAACGGAGCCACCGGTACCATCACCGGTACCCCGGCCGCCACCGCCAGCGTCTCCTTGACCTTCAAGGTCACCGACGGCAACGGCAGCTCTGCGACCAAGTCCCTGACCCTGACGGTCTACGGCCAGCTGACCGTGACCACCTCCGCCCTCGCCATCGGCACGGTGGGAGCCCCCTACAGCCAGACCCTGGCGGCAGGCGGCGGGTCGGCCCCGTACGCCTGGGTCATCACCTCCGGCACGCTCCCCGCCGGGCTCACCCTCAACGCCACCACCGGTGCCATCACCGGGACCCCGGCCGCCGACGGTTCGGCAGCCATCGCCGTCCAGGTCACCGATTCGCTCGGCATCGCGGTCACCAAGGCCCTGACCCTGGCGGTCTTCCAGCCGCTATCGGTTACCACCACCTCCCTCGCTACCGTGACCGTGGGCGGGATCTATAACCAGGGGCTCCTGGCCACCGGCGGGGCGGCTCCCTACAGCTGGTCGATCGCTTCGGGAACGCTCCCTGCCGGGCTCGCCCTCAACGCGGCAACCGGTGCGATCACCGGCTCCCCGACGGCGGCAGGTAGCGCCACCCTGGGCTTCCTGGTGACCGACCTCAATGGCACCACGGCCTCCAAGTCCCTCACCCTGGCCGTCTATGGGCCGCTCGCGGTGAGTACCGGCACTCTCGCCACCGGCACGGTGGGGATTGCCTACAGCCAGACCCTCATGGCCACCGGCGGGGCGGCTCCCTACAGCTGGGTGATCGCCTCCGGCACGCTCCCGGCGGGGCTCTCCCTTAACGCCACTACCGGCGCCATCACCGGGATCCCGGTCGCCGACGGCTCGGCTGCCATCACCGTCCAGGTAACCGATGCGCTCGGGACCGCGGTGAGCAAGGCCCTGACCCTGGCCGTCTATCAGCCGCTGGCGGTTACCTCCGCTGGTTTCGCCACCGGCACGGTGGGGACCGCCTACAGCGAGACGCTGGCGGCCACCGGCGGGCTCGCCCCGTACAGCTGGTCGATCGCCTCGGGGACCCTCCCGGCCGGGCTTACCCTCAACGGTTCCACGGGCGCCATTAGCGGTACCCCGACCGCAGCGGCGAGCGCCACGCTCACCTTCAAGGTCACCGACGCCAACAACGCCACCGCCACCAAGCCGCTCACCCTGACCGTCTTCGCGCCGCTCACCGTGGCCACCACGTCGCTTGCCAACGGCATCGCCGGCTTCGCCTACAACCAGGGCGTCTCCGCCACCGGCGGGGCCACTCCGTACAGCTGGACGGTCGCCTCCGGCTCGCTTCCGGCCGGGCTCTCCCTTAACGCCTCCACCGGCGCCATCACCGGCACCTCGACCGCCACCGGGACGAGCAGCTTCACCGTCCAGGTCGCCGACTCCCTGGGCGGCACCGCCACCAAGGCGCTCACCATCGGCATCTACCAGCCGCTGTCGGTCGCCACCACCACGCTTGCCACCGGCACCGCGGGGACCGCCTACAGCCAGACCCTGGCGGCCACCGGCGGCCTCGCTCCCTACAGCTGGTCGGTCGCCTCCGGGACCCTTCCCGCCGGGCTCACCCTGGCGGGCGCCACCGGCGTCATCAGCGGCACCCCGGCCGCGGCGGCCAGCGCATCGCTCACCCTGCAGGTGACCGACGGCAACGGCACCACCGCCAACAGGGTGCTGACCCTCACCGTCTACGGCCAGCTGGCGGTCTCCACCACCACGCTTTCCTCCGGTATCGTCAACACGGCCTACAGCCAGAGCGTTTCGGCTACCGGCGGACTCGCGCCCTACAGCTGGTCCGTCACCTCGGGTTCGCTCCCGGCAGGGCTCTCCCTCAACGCGTCGACCGGCGTCATCTCCGGCACCCCGACCACGGCGGGGACGTCCAGCTTTACCGTGCAGGCCGCCGATTCCCTCGGAGGGAACGCCTCGGCCGCGCTACAGCTAACCATCGCCTCGACCGCCACCATCGCCATCGACACCACCGTCTACACCGACGCCGCCACCGCGGGCAGTACCGTCGCTTCCCCCTCCTTCACCACCAAGGGAGCCGGCGAGCTGCTGCTGGCCTTCGTCAGCGCCAGTTCTCCCGACACCGGCACCAATACCTCCGTTTCCTCGATCTCGGGCGGTTCGCTTACCTGGACCCGCGCCGCGCTTGCCAACGGACAGCGGGGAACCGCCGAGGTCTGGTACGCCTACGCCACCACCGCCTTGACCGGCACGGTCACCGCCACCTTGAACCAGAGCGTATCTTCCCGCTCCATCACGGTGGTCGCCCTGACCGGAACCGCTTCGGGGGCGAGCGCCATCGGTGCGGTCGCTACCGGCGGCGCTTCCGCCAGCGCCCCGTCGGTCTCCCTCACCACCACCAGGGCGAACTCCTGGGTCTTCGGGGTCGGCAACGACTGGACGAGCTACACTTCCCGTACCGTCGGTTCCAACCAGACCATGGTGCATCAGTTCCTCTCCAATGGGACCTGGGACGCCTACTGGGTGCAGCGCCAGACGAGCGCCATCGCCTCGTCCGGGACGGCGGTCACCATCAACGACACCGCCCCCACCGGTAACATGTGGAACCTCGCGGCAGTCGAGATCCGCACGCCTTAGCGAGAGTTCCCCAGCAGTCAACGTAAAAGGGGCCGGCTGATCAGCCGGCCCCGCTTATTTTGTGATGGACGATCTGCGGCGGGACCCTTTGGAGCGGCGCTGCTTGGAACCGACGGCCGCTGGCGGGCCGGGTGAGGGGAGGGGATAGTCAATACTCGACGGTGATGGGATGAAAGGGACGCTTGTCCCTCGTGGTGAAGAACGTTTTGCTGAGGACCACCGTCTTGTTGTCGATGATGGCGATCAGGTTTTCCTTCACGAGGTTTCTCAGGACGCGGCTCATGGTCTCCCGGGTGACCGAGGCGAAGTTAGCCATCTGCTGGTGGGTGAGTTTCACATCGATGATGACGCCGCGCTGGTCCTTGACCCCGTAGAGCTCGGCGAGCCGTTCCAGAAGCGACATCACCCGGTCCTGGGCGTTCTCCGCATTGAAGCTCACGATCTTGATCATTTCCCAGGAGTCGCGAAGCCTGCGGCAGAGGAGATCGATGATCTTGCGCTGGAAACGCGCGTTACTCAGGAGGTAGGCCTCGAAATCCTCCTTGGCGAGAAAACCGATCACGGCGTCCTCGTGGGCGATGACTGTGGCGGGGTTGGTCTTGCCGTCCAACAGCGACATCTCGCCGAAGAACTCGTTTCTGCGGTGGATGGAGATGATCTGCTCCCTTCCTTCTTCGTTGTGCTTAACCACCCGCACCTTCCCTGAATAGATGAGGTACATGCACTTGCTGGTGTCCTCCTCCAGGAGCACCACCTGGTCCTTCGCGTACTCCTTCTTCACGAACAGCTTCTCGACGTTTTCGATCTCCTCGTTTCGGAGGTCTGCGAAGAAGGGGATGTTCTTGATCGACTTGCAGCCGATTTGATGCCGTTCCAATGGCTCGGTCATTGGGGTCTCCCTGGTTCCGGTCATCATCGGCCGGCGTCGGATATTTTTACAACGGTCGGTACGGACAGGTGGGGATGGCGGCGCCGACCTCCCGGCCGGGCCGGCCGGAACTCGGGGCGCAATGGCCCGGTAGATAATGAGCAACAAGGATGCCAAATGCTAATTAATTTAAATTACTGGCAAGTGGGCGCTATCAGTAGAAAAAATTTTTTTCATCAGTGTAAGGACATCCGACAAAATGCCGCTATACTTTACACGACCCCCGCACCCTCATGGGTAAGTGCCAGTAGCAGCGTTAATTAGATGGCAGTGGATGACGGGTTGGTGTAATAAATATCATTAACCACCACTTTTAAGCGAATAAGCTTTCGAGCCGGCCGGTAAAATTTGTCCGGCCGTGCATTTCTAACTTGACAGGAAAAGATGGTAAAGGTTTAATTTAAACCTGCTCAGGTATGGTCTAATTAGAGTGAGGGCCGCGGCGTGACGTTTGATGAAACTTTCAGGCAGAATCGACTCGCCTTTCTCTTCACGCTGCTGCTTTTGATGGCCGTCTACGCCAAGGTGGTGCCGGACATGGCCCGCCAGTGGTACGAAGACGCCAACTACTCGCACGGCTTTCTTGTCCCGCTGGTGGCGGGATTCTTCGTCTGGGAACGCCGCCGGCTTTTGGCCACCACCGTGGTGGAGCCGTGGTGGCCGGGACTGATCCTTTTGATCTTTGCCATGCTGCAACTGGTGGTGGGCCGGCTGGGTATGGAACTCTTCACCATGAGGAGCTCTCTGGTGGTGGCCCTGGGGGGAATCACGCTCTTTTTCTTCGGCAGGCGGCTTTTCAGGCTGATGCTGTTGCCGCTAGCCTACCTGCTGTTCATGGTCCCCCTCCCGTACCTTGTTTACGATGCGATCGCCTTCCCTCTCAAGCTCTTTGTCACCAGGGTATCCATCGCTTTCCTCCAGATGGCCGGCGTGGTCGTGCTGCGGGAGGGGAACGTGATCCAGCTGCCGCTCACCACCCTTGAGGTGGCCGACGCCTGCAGCGGTATCCGCTCGCTCATCTCGCTGCTGGCCCTGGCCGTCGCCTGCGCCTGTTTTTTGAAGCTCCCCGCCGGGAGGCGGGTGGCGCTGGTGGTGGCCGCGGTCCCCATCGCCATTTTCGCCAACGCCCTGCGGGTGATCGGCACCGGCCTTTTGGCCCAGTACTGGGGAGCGCGGGCGGCGGAAGGCTTTTTTCATGAATTTGCCGGCCTGGTGGTTTTCATGGCGGCGGCCTTCCTCCTGGTCGCCCTGGGAGCGCTCCTCTCGCGGAAGAAGGAGGGCCCATGCTGAAGAAATGGCACTTCGCCGCGGTGTACGTCCTTCTTCTGGCGGCCGGCGGCTACCTCCAGTTTCACGGTACCGGGCACGTTCCCATCAAGAAGCCGCTCGATCTCTTTCCCTCCACGGTGAGCCACTGGCGGATGGCGGGGGAATCGCACCTCTCCGAAGGGGTGCGGGCGGTACTTAAAGCCTCGGATGTGCTGATGCGGCAGTACGTGAACGAGCGGGGAGAGAGGGTCGAGCTCTACATCGGCTATCACGACGGGGGGAACGGGAGCGGCGAGATCCACTCCCCCAAGCACTGCCTGCCGGGGAGCGGGTGGCTGACCCTCTCCACTGCGCGGACGGAACTGGCCACGGCCGGCGAGAAGCTCAACCTGGTGCGTGCGGTCTACCAGAAGGGGGACGACCGCGAGCTGTTTCTCTACTGGTACCAGGTGGGCGGGGCGACCATCTCGGAGGAGTATTCCCTCAAGGCCGCTGAGATCGCCAACTCGCTGCTGCATAACCGCCGCGACGCTTCCTTCATCCGGATCTCGGTCCCCTTTCCGGCCGACGGTGGCGAGTCGAGGGCCGGGGAGATCGCCAAGGAGTTCGTCGGGGACTTCCTCCCGCAGATACGGGGATTTCTTCCGGGTTAGCCTATCGTCCAAAGCCGCAGGAGCAGGCGGCCAGCCGCTTTTCAACCGGTCTCAAATCTCTTGCCCCGCGGGGCCATACCGGAGGTTTTCATGGATTCCAATCGCGTCATCTCGGTCATTGGACTTGGTTACGTCGGCCTGCCGGTCGCGGTGGCTTTCGGCAAGAAGCATAAGACCATCGGCTTCGATATCAACCGGAGCAGGATATCGGAGCTCCGCGACGGCTTCGACCGCACCGGCGAGGTTTCCACCGAGGAACTGCGGGCGGCCGACATCCTCTACACCGATTCCACCGAGGTGCTCAGGAAGGCCGATTTCCACATCGTGGCGGTCCCGACCCCGATCGACAAGGCCAACCAGCCGGATCTCTCGCTCATGTACCGCGCGAGCGAATCGGTGGGGGCGGCCTTGAAGCCGGGCGACATCGTAGTGTACGAATCGACCGTCTACCCCGGGGTCACCGAGGAGGAGTGTCTCCCGATCCTGGAGCTCGTCTCGGGGCTCAAAGGCGGGGTCGACTTCACCGTCGGCTACAGCCCGGAGCGCATCAATCCTGGCGACAAGGAGCACACCTTCACCAAGATCAAGAAGGTGGTCTCCGGACAGGACCCCCGCACCCTCGACGTGGTTGCCGAGGTCTACGGCTCGGTGGTCACCGCTGGGGTGCACCGCGCCCCCACCATCAAGGTGGCCGAGGCTGCCAAAGTCATCGAGAACACCCAGCGCGACCTCAACATCGCCCTCATGAACGAGCTGGCGGTGATCTTCGACCGCCTCGGGATCGAGACCAAGGAAGTCCTGGCGGCCGCCGCCAGCAAATGGAACTTCCTGAAGTTCACCCCCGGCCTGGTCGGCGGCCACTGCATCGGGGTCGATCCCTACTACCTGACCCATAAGGCCGAGAAGTCCGGGTACATCCCGCAGGTGATCCTAGCCGGCCGCCGCATCAACGACGGCATGGGGAAATTCATCGCCCAGCGGGCGGTGAAAGAGGTGATCAAGGCGGGGCATCCGGTCTTGGGCGCCTGCATCACCGTGCTCGGGCTCACCTTCAAGGAGGACTGCCCCGATCTGAGGAACTCCAAGGTTGCCGATATCGTCCACGAACTCGAGGATTACGGCATGGAGGTGCAGGTGACCGATCCGTTGGCCGACCCGGCCGAGGCGGTCCACGAGTACGGGGTGAAGCTCGTTCCCCGCCAGGCGCTCAAGCCCGCGGTGGCGGTGGTTGCCGCGGTTGCCCACCGCGAGTTCCGGGAGTTCCGCCCCGCCGACCTCAAGGCGCTCATGGGCGGCAATCCGGTGCTCATCGATGTGAAAGGGGTGTACGACCGGCCTCAGCTCGCCGAGGCCGGCATCAGATGCTGGTCCCTCTAGCTCCCCCGAGGCGCGCCGGTTACGGCGCGCCGCCCTGCGGAGGAAGAGTATGACGATTTCGCTGATCGCAGTAGCCATGCTGTCGTTGTCCGTGCTGAGGCTCGTCTTGCAGCCGCAGCGGCGCGGCTCGCGCTGGCTGCTCGTTGCCACCCTGGCGGCGGCCGCCCTCCTGGAGCTGGGGGATCTCTGCGCCGTCACCGGGACGGACAGCGGAGGCTCCTGCCGCCACTCGGTCCTCTTCATCGAGGCGGTGACCCCGGCGCTTTGGCTCCTTTTGAGCCTGAGTTACGGCCGCGAGGGCGGGGTCAAGGGGGTCGGCAGGGGCGGCTGGCTGCTTTTCGCGGTCTCGGGCCTCTTGCTGCTGGTGCCGGTGGTTCTCACCCCGCAGGAGCTTTTTTACGCCCCCGACTTTCCGGCGGAACGGATCCTCTTCCTGACCGACCGGGGATACCTGTTCTACGTGGCGATCCTGGTGTTTTTGGTGGCCGCCCTGATGAACTTTGAGTCGACCCTGCTGCACGCCTCCCCGGATGCGCTCTGGCGGGTCAAGCTCGACATCGTGGCGCTCGGCTCGATGCTGGCGGTGCTGGTCTTTTACTACAGTAACGCCCTGCTCCAGCGGACGCTCAACATGGAACTCGTGCCGCTGCGCGCCTTGCTGTTCATGCTGGGGGCGGGGCTCGTGCTCTACTCGCGTGCGGAGAGGCGCGGAGCGGTGAAGATCCGCGTTTCCCAGCGGATCCTCCTCAGGTCGGCAGCCCTGGCCGCGGTGGTCGGCTACCTGGTCCTGCTCGGTGCCCTGGGCGAGGGGCTTCGCTACTTCGGGGACCAGTTCCCGCGGGTCTTGACCATGGCGCTCGGCTTCATCTCCGGGATGCTGCTGCTTCTGGTGCTCCTTTCCAACCGGCTCAAGCGGGAAGTGAAGGTCTTTTTCCACAAGAACTTCTACCAGAGCAAGTACGACTACCGGACCCAGTGGCTCGCCATCACCGAGCGGCTGGCCACCGCCGGCTCCGGCGAAAATCTCCTCAAGCGGATACTCTCCGCTTACTGCGAGATCTTCGGGGTCCGGGGCGCGGCCATCTACCTCCACCAGGAAGAGTGCGGCTGGTTCTGCGCCACCGGGATCCTCGATCTGGAGGGTGCCGAGGAGTCCCTGGCCGATAACAATCCGCTCCTCGCCTACCTGCGGGGTAAGCGGTGGGTCTTCTACAGCGGCGACGACAACCCCGAGATCCTGGCCGCCAACCGGAGCTTCATCGACAGGCACCGGATCTCCTTCGTGATCCCGCTCTTCGAGGGGGAGGCCCTGATCGGGTTCATCGCGCTGGGCGAACGGATGGTCCCCGACGAGCGCTACCGCTACGAGGATTTCGACCTGATGAAGGCCATCGGCCGGCAGGTCTCCATCTCGATCCAGCAGCAGCGGCTCTCCGAGCAACTCACCCAGGCACGGGCCATGGAAGCCGCCGGCAGCCTTGCCACTTTCGTGATCCACGATCTCAAGAACCTGACCTCCACGGTCTCGCTCATCGTCGACAACGCCGGCGATCACATCGACAACCCCGACTTCCAGCGCGACATGCTGGAAAGCCTGGGAAGGACCTCCCAGAAGATGCAGGACCTGATCGGGAGACTCAGTAACCTCGAAGAGATGGAGTACTACCGCCTGCGCCCGGTGGACCTGCTGGCCTTGGTGGAGCGGAGCGCGAGCCTTTTGCAGGCCCCCATCGCGATCCGGGGCGACCGCCATACCGCCATGGCCGACGAGGAGGAGCTCCAGAAGGTTCTCTTGAATCTCTTTTTGAACGGAATCGAGGCCTCCGAGAGGGGGGCTCAAATCACCGCCGAGGTGGGGCACGACGGCGCCCCGTACATCAAGGTAATCGACCGAGGCTGCGGCATGTCGCCGCGCTTTATCAGGAGTGAGCTCTTCACCCCGTTCCGCAGCACCAAGTTGAAGGGGCTCGGGATCGGGATGTACCAGTGCCGCCAGATCGTGGCGGCCCACGGAGGACGGCTTGAGGTTTCCAGCGTGGAGGGGGTCGGAACCGAATTCACCGTCTGGCTTCCGCCGCTGGAGCTTGATGCCGCTGGTGTCATGGTCCATGCCGCGTGATGAAGGAGGGAGTCGTGCAGAAGATCTTGATCGTAGATGACAACGAGGATATCAGGCGCCAGCTCAAGTGGGGGCTGGGAAGCGAATACAAGGTGGTGGTGGCCGCCGATGCCCGCGAGGCGTCGGCCATGTTCCGTGCCGAGCGCCCCGGCGTGGTGCTCCTCGACCTCGGCCTCCCGCCAAGCCCTGACACCTCCGAGGAGGGGTTCCGCTGCCTGGAGGAGATCATGGAGGTCAATCCGGCCGCCAAGGTGATCATGCTGACCGGCAACAACGACCGGGAGAACGCCCTGAAGGCGCTCCGGATGGGCGCCTCCGACTTCTATTACAAGCCGCCGGTCCTGGCCGACCTCAAGGTGATGGTGGCCCGCGCCTTCCACCTGGCAGGGCTCGCGCACGATTCCGCCGGGGACGGCAGTGCGGCCGATGCGGGCGAGCATTGGGGGATGGTCGGGAGTTGTCCGGAGATGCAGGCCGTCTTCACGACCATCAACAAGGTCGCCTCCTCCAACGCGCCGGTGCTGATAACCGGGGAGAGCGGAACCGGCAAAGAGCTGGTGGCCGGGGCGATCCACCAGGCGAGCCTGCGCCGCAAGGGGCCGATGGTCGCCATCAACTGCGGGGCCATTCCCGAAAACCTCCTGGAGAGCGAGCTCTTCGGGCACGAGCGGGGAGCGTTCACCGGCGCCCACATCACCGTCCAGGGGAAACTGCAGTATGCCCACCGGGGCACCCTGTTCCTGGACGAGATCGGCGAGCTTCCGGTCAGCCTCCAGGTGAAGCTCCTTCGCTTCTTGCAGGAGGGGACCATCCAGAGGGTAGGGGGGAGGGAGAACATCACCATCGACGCCCGGACCACCTGCGCCACCAACGTCGACATCGACAGGGCCATCGCCGAGGGGCGTTTCCGGGAGGATCTCTACTACCGGATCGGGGTCATCAACATCAAGCTTCCCCCCCTGAGGGAGCGGGGCGACGACGTGCTGCTGCTGGCCGAAAACTTCCTGAAGTTCTACGCCAAGGAGAACAAGAAGAAGGTTTCCCGTTTCTCCGCGACCGCGGGCGCTTTCATGAAGCGCTACCACTGGCCGGGGAACGTCCGCGAGCTAAGAAACCGCGTGCAGCGCGCGGTGATCATGTGCGAGGGGGGCGCCGTCTCCCCCTCGGACCTCGGTTGCGACAACGACACCTCCGTGGCCCTGGAGTCCCACCCGGAGCGGCTCTCCCTGCGGGAGGCCCGGGAACGGATTGAGCGTGAGATGATCATCTCGGCCATGGAGCGCCAGTCGGGGAACATCCTCAAGGCCGCCGAAGAGCTCGGGGTGAGCCGTCCAACCCTCTACGACATGATGAAGAAGCTCTCCATCAACCACGCCCATCAGTAGGGCTTCCCCTCGTCCCTCATCTGAGCTGCTATCGGGTAAGGATTTAGGACATTACCCTCAACCTTTTAGGCGAGAGGGTGGCCGAAGGCCGGGTGAGGGAAGGGTAAAGGGGCTAGGGGGCGCATTGGAAGCGAGCGGAGTAGGTGGGCTCCTTCCTCCCTCCCGGTGGTAGAATAATGAGAGGCGTGATGCCTCCGGACAGGGGACTCACCGCCTGCCGGGTTTCATCCGGGCAAGGAGGTGGCATGGGCGGTTACTCCGAGCTGCTGGTCGTCTTCGTGGTGCAACTCTTCATCATCGTAGACCCCCTGGCGGGCATCCCGATCTTCCTCGCCATCACCCCCAACAAGAGCCGGGCCGAGCGCCGTACCACCGCATGGCGGAGTTGCCTCATCGCCTTCGTGGTCATCGTCTTCTTCCTGGTCGCCGGTCCCTACATCCTCAGCTATTTCGGCATCAAGACCTCCGCGGTCCGTCTCTGCGGCGGCATCCTCCTCTTCCTGATCTCCCTGGAGCTTTTGCACGGCCGCGCGACCGGAACCGGTACCAGCAGCCGCGAGGAGCGCCTGGCCGAGGAAAAGGAAGACGTATCGGTTACCCCCCTTGCCATCCCGCTTTTGGCCGGTCCCGGTGCCATCGCCACCACCCTCATCTTCGCCGCCCGGGCTGGGGACCCCGTTTCCATCCTGGTGCTGACAGCCGGGGCCGCCGTCGTCTTCGCCATCACCTTCGTCTTTTTCTTCTGGGCCGACGAACTGGCCCGCGCCGTTGGTGCCCTCGGAATGCGGATCGTCACCAGGATCGCCGGTCTCCTCCTCGCCTTCATCGCCGCCCAGTACGTCATCGACGGTGCCCGCGCCGTCTTCACCGGCGAGCTCCCCCTCCGCTGAATCTATTGCCACCGCGAGCTCGCGGCAGGTCTAGGGGCCGCCGCCGGTTCTCCGGAGAATTCCGCCGGAAACAGGTTCCCCCCTTGTCAAAGGGGGGACAGGGGGGATTTACCTCGTACCTTTTTGCCACGAAAAAGGGGACGGCACCTTTTGGTTCCGTCCCCATCTTCGCGATTTTGCGCCGTTCCTGCCGGGCAATATTTTTTAGTATGGTATAATTATTTAAATTTTACAAAACAAAAAACCCGGAAAAGAAAAAGGGGCTAGCCTTAAAAAGCTAACCCCTTGATGTTTCTGGAGGCGGCGCCCGGATTTGAACCGGGGAATAAAGGATTTGCAGTCCTTTGCCTTACCACTTGGCCACGCCGCCTTAATCAACGAAAGGAGGTGAATGTATATCGTGAATCCTTTTTTTTGTCAATGGGAAATTTTGCTAGCGGGCGATGAGCTTCACGAACTTGTTCAAGTAGTCGACTCCCGACCAGATAGTGATCACTGTTGCTATCCAAAGATAGAACATTCCGACATGGTGCATGTTCACCACGAGGAGAGGATGGTCGATGGAGAAGAACCAGCGGTAATCGTAATGCAGCAGCAGCCCGATAATGGCCACTAGCTGAAAGATCGTCTTGAACTTGCCGAGGTTGCTCGCGGGGATCACGATCCCTTCGGTGGAGGCGATCCCCCTCAAGCCGGTGATGATAATCTCGCGCCCGAGGATGACCAGCACCATCCAGGCCGGAACCCGGTCGTAGGGGAGGATCATGATCAGGGCCGCCATCACGATCAGCTTGTCCGCGATCGGGTCGAGGAACTTGCCGAAGACGGTGACGATCTCCATCTTGCGGGCCAGGTAGCCGTCCAGCCAGTCGGTAACCGAGGCCGCGGCAAAGAGCGCCGCGGCCCAAAAACAGGGGCGGCGGTCCGGGGAGAGCAGCAGCACGCAGAGACCCGGGATGGCCGCGATTCTCAGCATGGTCAGGAGGTTGGGGATGTTAAGAATGGTCCCGTGGTTGGATTTCTGCATGCAATCCTTCTATCGGTAGGTATTCCGGTAGCTCAGTACCTTCGCCACGTAGTTTCTGGTTTCCTGGAAGGGGGGGATTCCGCCGTACTTGGCCACGTTCCCCAGCCCGGAGTTGTAGGCCGCCAGGGCCAGTGATTCGTCCCCCCGGAAGGTGTCCAAAAGAAACCTCAGGTAGCGCACCCCTCCCTGGATGTTGTCGGAAGGATTCAACGTGTCGGCCACCTTAAGTCCCTGGGCGGTCTTGGGCATCAGTTGCATGAGCCCCTGGGCCCCCTTGGACGAGACTGCGTTCGGGTTGTACCCGGATTCGGCATGGATCACCGCCTTGACCAGCGCTACGTCCACCCCGTACTTCCTGGAGCAGGCAGCGATGATCGGCTCGAATTCCGCGGGATTCCTCGCATACCCCGAAAGCTTGAAGGCGGTCCGGAGCTTCTTGTCCTTCTTGATGTCCCGCATGAAAATCTTGAACCGCTTGTCGGTGGGAGCATCGGTGAAATGAAGGGTGCCGTCGGGGTCCTCGTACCGGTAGATGTCGGCGCGGGCGGAGGCGGGGTGGAGGACTGCCGCAGGGGCCAGCGCCACAAGGGCGAAAAGGATGACGTATCGCTTCAAGCGCGTGACCTTCCTTGGCTAAATGTGGAAAAAAAACGCACTGAAAAGATATAGAACAATAACCATTAGAATTCAAGGCCTAATATATTACCAGATGGCCTAACCTGCCAAAAGGCTTGACAAAAGTACCCCGGGGGTCAATAATCCGCTGGTTTTCCGGATAGTATTCCCAATTCTAACGCTCCGCCCGGGGGGAACAAAAATGAAGGTGCAAAGTGATTTTCTGGTGATCGGCAGCGGTATCGCCGGGCTCTCCTTCGCTCTGCAGGCCGCCGCCTATGGCACGGTCGCTGTGGTCACCAAAAAGGACATATCCGAGTCGGCCACCAACTACGCGCAGGGGGGGATCGCCACCGTCTCCAGCGCCGAGGACTCTTTCGACGCCCACGTCCAGGATACCCTGGTGGCGGGTGCCGGCATCTGCCATGAAGACGTGGTCCGCATGGTCGTCGAGGAGGGGCCCGGCGTCATCGCGAGCCTCATCGAGTGGGGGGTCCACTTCACCAAGAACGGCGAGGTCTACGACCTGACCCGCGAGGGTGGCCACTCCGCCCGCCGCATCCTCCACGCCGAGGACGTCACCGGCCGCGAAATCGAGCGCGCCCTGGTCGAGGTGGTCAAAGGGCACCCCAACATCACCATCTACGAGAACCATATCGCCATCGACCTGGTCACCGAGGCGAAGGTCAAGAAGACTCCGCAGAGCGTGAACCGCTGCCTGGGCGCCCACGTGCTCGACAAGCAGACCGGCGCGGTGAAATCCTTCGCCGCCCGCATCACCCTCTTGGCCTCCGGCGGGGCCGGCAAGGTGTACCTGTACACCTGCAACCCCGACGTCGCCACCGGCGACGGCGTCGCCATGGCCTACCGCGCCGGCGCCACCATCTCCAACATGGAATTCATGCAGTTCCATCCGACCACCCTCTACCATCCCCATGCCCGTTCCTTCCTGATCTCCGAGGCGGTGAGGGGCGAGGGGGCGATCCTCAGGCGCCGCGACGGCACCGCCTTCATGGAGCGCTACCACCAGTTGAAGGACCTGGCGCCGCGCGACATCGTGGCCCGCGCCATCGACAACGAGATGAAGACCCACGGCGACGACTGCGTCTACCTCGACATCACCCACCGCGACGCCTCCTACATCACCAGCCGTTTCCCCAACATCTACCAGACCTGCCTCGAGTTCGGCATCGACATGACCCGCGACATGATCCCGGTCGTGCCGGCCGCCCACTACCTCTGCGGCGGGGTTGCGGTGGACACCAACGCCGAGACCGACGTGAAGCACCTCTACGCCATCGGCGAGGTCGCCTTCACCGGCCTGCACGGCGGCAACCGCCTGGCCTCCAACTCGCTCCTCGAGGCCGCCGTCTACGCCGGCCGCGCCTTCAAGCACGCGGTGGAGACCCTGAAGAACGGCGAGTTCTCCGCCCCGGTCTTCCCCGAGTGGGATGCCGGCACCGCGACCAACTCCGACGAGATGGTGGTGGTCTCCCAGAACTGGGACGAGATCAGGCGCTTCATGTGGAACTACGTCGGCATCGTCCGCTCCGACAAACGTCTCGCCCGGGCCATGCGCCGCATCGACCTCATCCAGGACGAGATCGAGGAGTACTACTGGAACTTCATCGTGACCTCCGACTTGATCGAGCTCAGGAACATCGCCACCGTCGCGAAGCTGATCGTCTCCTGCGCGCAGATGCGCAAGGAGTCCCGCGGTCTCAACTACAACATCGACTACCCGCAGCTGGACGACAACTGGAAGCGTGACACCATCATCAAGAAGCAGTTCTGAGGCGCGGATGACCATAGACGAGATCAGGGAGAACATCGACCGGCTGGACAGCGAGCTGTTGCGGATCTTCAACGAGCGGGCCTCGCTGGCCCTGAGGATCGGTGAGCTCAAGAAGGGGCTGGGGCTCCCGGTCTACGATCCCGCCCGCGAGAAGCGGATCTTCAACCGGATGACCCAGGAAAACCCGGGGCCGCTCGACGACGACGCCATCGTCCGTCTCTTCGAGAGGGTGGTCGACGAATCCCGCCGTCTGGAGAGGATCATGACCGCCGGTGAGCACTAGGCGGCGCCGTATGGTATCACCCCCTTTCGACAAACAAAACCTAATCAAGATGACCGCAGGGAGTCAGGCAACGAGGCCGGCCGGGGCCATGCCCTCGCCGGCTTTGCCGTATCTGCCCCCTGCATTTCCAAAGGAGTGAATCGTGCTGATAGTGATGCGCAAGGGAGCGGACACCGAAGCTCAGGAGAAGATCAAGGCTTATCTCATCGAACGCGGGTATGACATTCATCAGTCTACCGGCGCCAACCGGGTCATCATCGGTGTCATCGGCGACACGGAGAACCTGCCTGAGGCCGACATCCAGGCGTTCCCGGGTGTGCTCCAGGTGGTAAGGATCGCCAAGGAAGAATAAATGCGCCGTCTGAACATAAAAGGATACCTCCCCCAGTCGCTCATGGGGGCGTCCCACACTTTCGAGGATAAACGGGGCTCCTACCTGGCCGCCGCCCGTGAATTTCTGGAGCATTTCCGGGAGGAGTCCAAGCGCGAGCACCGGGAGGGGGAGAGCGGCAAGGACGTGGTGGAATCCATCACCGCCATGACCGACGACCTCGTCACCACCCTCTTCACCGCCCTTTCCGACGACCTGCACATCGGGAAGGTGGGGGAGCTCGCCCTGGTGGCGGTGGGGGGCTATGGCCGCAGGGAATTGAACCCCTACTCCGACCTCGACCTGATGTTCCTTTATTCCGGCAAGGACGTCAAAAGGGTGGAGGAGATCGCCAACCGCCTGCTGTACTTCCTGTGGGACCTGAGGCTGGATGTCGGCTACTCGGTGAGAAACCTCACCGACTGCGTCGAGATGGCCAACAACGACACCACGGTGAAGACCGCCCTCTTGGACGCACGTCTTTTAACCGGGAGCCAGCCGCTTTTCGCCGAGCTGAAGAAGGTCATGGTGAGCCAGGTGCTCGCCAAGAGAAGCGATGCCTTCATCACGGAGAAGGTCGAGGAGCTCAAGAAAAGGCGGGAGAAGTACGGCTCCAGCGTCTACATCCTGGAACCCAACCTGAAGGAAGGGGAGGGGTGCCTGCGCGACCTCCACTCCGCCATGTGGATCGCCAAGATCAAGTACAAGGTGGACGAGCCGCGCGAGCTGATCACCAAAGGGGTCCTTTCCGAGGAGGAGCTGAAGGTCTACTACGACTCGCTTAGCTACATCTGGCGGATCCGCAACGAGCTCCACTACGCGGCCGGCAGGAAGAACGACCAGCTCACCTTCGATAACCAGATCTCCGTGGCCCGCTTCTTCGGCTACCATGACAAGGATAAGACGCTGGCGGTCGAGCAGTTCATGCAGGACTTCTACCTGCACGCCAACCACGTCGAGCATTTCTGCTCCCTTTTGATCACCAAGTGCAGCCGGCGCGAAGACAGCAAGAGCAAGATCCTCGGCTACTTCACCCGCCGTCCGGTGGGAGACGGGTTCTACGTGATGCGGGGCGAGCTGGTGGTGCCTGACGAATCGGTCATCGAGAAGGACCCCGTCCGGCTCGTCAAGATATTCGAGTACGCCCAGAAGCACGGGGTGAACCTCAACATCAACACCAAGCGGCTGATCCGCGAGAATCTCGACCTCGTCAACGACAAGGTCCGCCGCTCGAAAGAGGCCAATGCCTCCTTCGTCAACATCCTGCAGTCCGAGAAGCTGGTGGCCGAGACCCTCCAGCAGATGCATCACCTCGGCTTTTTGAACCGGTTCATCCCCGAGTTCGAGAGGATCTACTGCAAGGTCCAGCACGACGTCTACCATATCTACACGGTCGACACCCACACCCTCTTCGCCGTCGAGGAGATCACCAAGCTGTGGCGGGGGGATCACCGGGACGACCTTCCGCTCCTGACCCAGCTCTCCCTGGAGATCGACAAGCGCTACCTGCTCCTTCTGGCCGTCATGCTGCACGACATCGGGAAGGGGTCCGGGGGCGGCCACGCCGAGATCGGCGCCGAGCTTTCCAAGACCATCGCCCGCCGGCTGGGGCTCATCAAAGAGGACAGCGAGAGGCTGCAGTTCCTGGTCCGCCACCACCTCCTCATGGCCCACATCGCCCAGCGCCGCGACCTGCACGACGAGCGGATGATCATCCAGTTCGCCCGCCAGATGGAGAAGAGCGAGAATCTGAAGATGCTCTACCTCCTGACCTACGCCGACATCAAGGCGGTGGGGCCCGACGTCTGGACCGAGTGGAAGGCGCTGTTGCTCCAGGAGCTCTACGAGAAGGCCTTCGCCGTGCTCGAGCGGGGCGACTTCAAGCTGGAGGCCTCCGGCGACCGGGTGAAGCGGGTGAAGCGGGCGGTCTTCGACCTTCTGGCCGACGATTTCCCGCACCAGCTCATCAAGGACGAGCTGCAGTCGCTCTCCACCCGTCATCTCCTCTCCTACAAGCCGGACATCATTGCCGGGCATCTGCGGATCCTGCTGACCCTGCGCGGCGAGCAGCTCTTGCAGGTCAAGATTGCCCACGAGGTCTCCAGCGGGTACACGACCTGCACGGTCTGCACCTACGACGTCCCGGGCCTCTTCTCGATGATCACCGGGGTGATGGCCGCCAACGGCATGAACATCCTCGGGGCGCAGATCCACACCAACACCAACGAAAAGGTACTGGACATCCTCCAGGTCAACTCTCCGCAGGGATTCGTCATCACCGAGGAGAGCCGCTGGGCGCGCTTCGAATCCGACCTGACCCAGGTACTGCAGGGGAATGTGCGGGTGGGGGCGCTGGTCGCCAAACGCCACCGGCCGAGCATCCTCACCGGGAAGGCCAAGCCGACCCAGCCGGCCCGGGTGGAGATCGACAACGAGGTATCGACCGACTACTCGGTCATCGACATCTACGCCCACGACAAGGTGGGCCTCCTCTACAACATCACCAGTACCCTGACCCGGTTGGGGCTCTACATCGGCGTCTCCAAGATCTCCACCAAGGTCGACCAGGTTGCCGACACCTTCTACGTCAAGGACATCTTCGGGCAGAAGATCACCGATCCGGGCAAGCTCGAGGAGATCCGCCGCGAGCTTTTAGCCGCCATCGACAAGGACTAGTGGACTCTTTTGTCGACCTCTTTCTAAGTTACCTCCTGGTTGAGAAGGGGGCCGCCGCCAACACGGTGGCCTCCTACGGCCGGGACCTGGCCCGCTACCTCCGCTTTCTGGGGGAGGGGAAGGGGCCCGGCGGTGTCACCCCCACCGATATCGCCTCCTACCTCGCCCGCCTGAATGACGAGGGAATCGCCCCCCGCAGCCGTGCCCGCGCGCTCTCCGCCCTCCGGATGTTCCACCGCTTTCTGGTCACCGAAGGGTACTGCGATACCAATCCGACCTCCATCATCGAGGCCCCGAAGGGGGTACACAAGCTCCCCATCGTGCTGAGCGGCCGGGAGGTGGAGGCGCTCCTCTCTTCGCCTTTGGATACGGGCGCGGGGGAGTTGCGGGACAAGGCGATGCTGGAGCTTCTCTACGCGACAGGGCTCAGGGTCTCCGAGCTGGTGGGGTTGAAACTCTCCGAGGTGAACCTCTCGGCCGGATACCTCATGACCATCGGCAAGGGTGACAAGGAGAGACTGGTTCCCCTGGGGGAAAGCGCCTGCCGGGCGGTCAGCCGTTATCTCGTGGAGGCGCGCGAAGATCTCCTGAAGGAGGGGGCATCGACGCTTTTGTTTCTGACCCGGCTGGGCGACGGGATGACCCGGCAGTCCTTCTGGAACATCATCAAGAAGAGGGCGCTGCAGGCCGGTATCCTAAAGAACATCTCCCCCCATACCTTGCGGCACTCGTTCGCCACCCATCTTCTGGAAAACGGAGCCGACCTGAGAAGCGTGCAGATCATGTTAGGGCACGCCGACCTCTCCTCGACCCAGATTTACACCCATGTGACCCGCGAAAGGCTGAAGCGCCTCCACGCCGATTTCCATCCGCGCGGATGATAAGCTAAGCGAACGCCCGGTTAAGCTATTGCGGACCTCACTTAAGCAAAAGCAGGGTCGCTCATTTTAATAGAAGGTCGTTTTTAAAAAAAAGCAGACCGTCTTTAAATAAATGAAGGCGTCTTTAAGTAAAAGAGGGGCCTCCATTAACCGAAGAAGGTTTTCCCGTTAACCGAATCGGGCGGCAGGGGACATTTGAAGCGGTGCGTTGATTAATAGTTGGGCATCTTTTCGGCGTCAACCCTGTTGCGAAAGGTAAACCGCTGCCCGAGTAACCAAGAGGCGGGATGCGCGAGGTGAAAATCGCCGTTACGCCACGACGAGGTGCTCTGTTTTTACTTAACCACGACCGTCTTTTACGTAACCGAGACCGTCTTTAAGCAAAAGCAGAGCGCATATTAGAAAAAGACGGTCTTACATTGGAAAGCGCATACCATCTTTAACGTTCGCGCCCTTGCTCCCTTCCTTCGCTCCGGAGGGAAGAGTAAAACGGCGCGCAGAGGGGCAGGGGGTATTTCGCCTTCAAGGGTTGACCTTCACCCCCATTCCCTGCTAGATAGGTAGGGTCATTTTTATTGCAATGCAATTGCAATGCACTTCCCAAGCTAAAGAGGAACTTTCGATGAAGTACGTGGTACTGCTCGGCGACGGCATGTCGGATCAGCACATAGCAGCCCTTGACGGGAAAACTCCGCTGCAGGCGGCGAAAACCCCCAACATGGATTACCTTGCCAAGCGCGGCGTCCTCGGCCTGGCCAAGACGGTACCGGCCGGTTACCCGCCGGGGAGCGACGTGGCCAACCTCTCCATGTTCGGGTACAACCCGGCCTCCTGCTACACCGGCCGTTCTCCGCTCGAGGCGGCCAGCATGGGAGTCTCCCTCGGTCCCGACGACGTCGCCTTCCGCCTCAACCTGGTCTCCCTCGAGGCCCGCGGCGGCCGTCTCATCATGGAAGATTACTCCGCCGGCCACATCACCACCGCCGACGGCCGCGAACTGGTGGAGGACCTCCAGCGCCAGCTCGGCAACGACGAGTTCTCCTTTCATCCCGGCGTGAGCTACCGTCACCTCATGGTCTGGCATGGCGGCAAAGAGCAGATCAAGGCGACTCCGCCCCACGACATCACCGGCCAGGATATTCTCGGTTACCTCCCGAGCGGGGAGGGGGCCGACAAGCTCATCTACCTGATGAACTGCTCGCAGATGATCTTCAACAACCATCCCCAGTACAAGCGGCGGGCCGCCAAGGGCGAGCTTCCGGCCAACTCCATGTGGCTGTGGGGGCAGGGAAAAGCCCCGGCCATGGATCGTTTCGCCGGCAAGTTCGGGCTGACCGGGGCGGTCATATCCGCCGTCGACCTGATCAAGGGGATCGGGGTCTACGCCGGGCTCGACATCGTCAACGTCCCCGGCGCCACCGGCTACCTCGATACCAACTTCCAGGGTAAGGCCGAGGCCGCCGTCGCCGCGCTGAAGGATCACGACTACGTCTTCGTACACGTGGAGGCGCCTGACGAGGCTTCCCACTCGGGCAACCTGGCCGACAAGATCAAGGCCATCGAGTGCTTCGACGAGCTGATTGTTGGCCCGGTCCTCGAGGGGCTCAAGCAGTACGGGGAATATCGCGTCCTCTGCGCCCCGGACCACCCGACGCCGGTCTCCCTGATGACCCACACCTCCGATCCGGTCCCGTTCGTCCTCTACAGCGGCGAGCAGGAGGCGAAGCCGGGCGTGGAAGGGTACAGCGAGACCTCTGCCGCCGCCACCGGTGTGGTGGTGCAGGAGGGGTACCGCCTGATGGAGATGCTGCTTAAGAAATAACCCCGGCTACACCTTCTGGACAGAAAAAGGGCCCGGCAAAAAATTGCCGGGCCCTTTTCGTTGGTGCGGCCCCTGCCCAAAATTCTGCCCAGCACCGATCGCTCCCCACCCTGAACCTCTCCCGGAGGGAGAGGGGATTGCAGGCGTAGCGGGTCGAAAATACTGGGCCGGGGAAAAGGGGCGGAAGGTCAGTCGTCTCCGTTCTCGGCGAGGCGGGGATCCTTGCAGATGGCTATCAGCGCCTCCAGGGCGTTGGTGATGGTCAGAATACCGACCAGCTTCTTGTCGTCCACCACCAGCACCCCGTTGAGTTTGCGGTCGTGCAGAAGGGCCGCCGCCTCGGTCAGGTCGGTGTCCGGGGTGACCATGAACGGCTTGGGGTTCATGGCCTTGGTGACGGGAGTCTTGCTCAGGATGTAGTGGAGCTCCCAGGTGTCGAGGGCGGTTGCCTTGCTGGGGGTGAAATCCTTCACCATCGCCTCGGTCAGGATCCCTGCGATCTTTCCTTTCTTCATCACCGGCAGCCGCCTGATCTTCTTCTCCTTCATGAGGTGCATCGCCTCGATGACGGTGGCGTCCGCCTCGATGACGATCGGGTTGGTGGTCATCCAGCGCTTCACTTTGGTCATGAATCCCTCCTCGGCCCGCGTGGCCGTGTTCGCATCGTTAATTACCGCCGGTTGCGCCTGTCTGGGCGCCCGATCACATCCCCAAAAACGCCTTCCGCACGTGCGGGTCGTTGAGGAGATCCTCCCCCTTGCCCGTGAGCACGACCCGTCCCGTTTCCAGTACGTAGCCGCGGTGCGCGATCCGCAGCGACTGGTAGACGTTCTGTTCCACCAGCAGTATGGTCATCCCCTGGCGGTTGATCTCGGTGATGATCTCGAAGATGTTGCCGACCAGCAGGGGGGAGAGTCCCAGGGAGGGCTCGTCGAGGAGCAGAACCTTGGGATTGGTCATGAGCCCACGGGCGATGGCGAGCATCTGCTGCTCTCCGCCCGACATGGTCCCCCCGAGCTGCTTCTCGCGCTCCTTGAGGCGGGGGAAGAGGTTGAAGACCCGCTCGATGTTTTCCTCCCGGTTGGCCCTGGCGCTTTTTATGAAGGAGCCCATCCGCAGGTTCTCGCGTACCGTCATCTCGGGAAAGATCTTCCTTCCTTCCGGCACCTGCACGATTCCCCGTTCGACCACCTGGTGCGATTCGAGCTTGTTGATCTCCTCTCCCTGCAAGGTGATGGTGCCGGAATTGGGGCGCACCAGGCGCGAGATGTTCTTGAGCATGGTGGACTTGCCGGCCCCGTTGGAGCCGACCACCGTCACGATCTCTCCCTGGTGGACCTCGAGATCGATGTCCCAGAGGACCTTGAGGTCGTCGTAGCTGAAGTTGAGTTTTTCGATTTTGAGCATGTATTCCTCGTTACCAGTACTCCCCCTCCCGGCGAGGGAGGGGGGAACGCCCCTCCCCTTGCAGGGGAGGGAGAGCTGTCGAAGGGGGATCCGGCTAGGTGTGGCTCTCGCCCAGGTAGGCGTCGATCACCTGCTGGTTGGTCACCACCTCTTCCGGCGTACCCTCGGTCAGCTTCTCCCCGGAGGTCAAGACCACGATCCGGTCGGAAATCCTCATGATCGCTTTCATGTCGTGCTCGATCACCATCTGGGTGACCCCGCGCTTTTTGATGTCCAGGATCAGGTTGATGATCTCCTCGCTCTCGGCCTGGTTGAGCCCCCCCATCACCTCGTCCAGCAGCAAAAGCTCCGGCGTGGTGGCGAGCACGCGGGCCATCTCCAGCTTCTTCCTCTCGCCGATCGGCAGCCCGCCGGCCAGAAAGCCCGCCTTGTGCTCCATCCGGACCACGTGGAGCTGCTCCATGGCGATCTCCCGGGCCGCCTTCAGGGAACTCGTCCGGCAAAGCGCCCCTACCATCACGTTGTCGAGTACGGTCATCTTGGCCAGCGGGCGGACCTTCTGCCAGGTGCGGGCCATGCCGAGCTTGCAGACCCGGTCGGGCTGCAGCCCGTTCATCCGGTTACCCTTGAAGATGACGTCCCCGCGCGACGGGGGATAGTAGCCGGTGATGCAGTTGAAGAGGGTGGTCTTGCCCGCGCCGTTGGGGCCGATCAGTCCCATGATCGAGCCCTGGGCGACCTCGAACGATACGTCGGAGTTGGCCGCCAGCCCGCCGAAGAATTTGCTTACGTGTTTGATCTCGAGAATAGCCATCAGGCCCGCCCCCCTTTCCTCTTGGATACCAGCTTCTTCGCGAAGCCGAGCACCCCGTCAGGCATGAACAGGATTACCACCACCACCAGGATGCCGTAGATGAGCGCGTGGGCGTGGGCCAGGTTCTCCTTGAGAAAGTTGCCGACCGGGGAGCTCTCCGAGACGATGCCCGTCTCGAAGATTGCGCTCGCTATCAGGTTGCTCCGGAGCCCCTCCGAAAGCGGGACCAGCACCAGGGAGCCGACCACCGGGCCGTAGATGGTGCCGATACCGCCGATGATGCAGATCAGCACGATCTGCACCGAGATGTCCAGGCCGAGCACGGTCGGGGGATCGACGAAGCCGACGTAGATGGCGTAGAAGCTTCCGGCCAGCGAGGTCAAAACCGCCGACAAACCGAGGGCCAGGTTCTTGTAGAGGCTCAGGTTGATGCCGAGGGAATGGGCCGCGTCCTGGTCCTCGCGGATGGCCTGAAAGTAGTAGCCGAGCTTGGAGTGCTGCACCGCGACGGTAACCACCACGGTCAGCACCACGAGGCCGAGTCCGATGTAGTAAAAGGGGACCTTGGTGGAGAAGTCGGTGATCACCGTGCCGCCGATGGAGAAGGGGGGGAGGTCGGTGGCGAGGATCCCCTCGGCGCCGTTGGTGATCTCCTTGAGGTTCATCGCGGAAAGGCGCAGGATCTCTGCCACGGCGATCGAGGCGAGGACGAAGTAGGGGCCGCGCAACCGGAAGCAGATGGAGCCGACGACGAGACCTACCACGAGGGCCACCCCCATGCCGGCCAGGGCGCCGTACCAGGGGGCGATCTGGAAGTGCTGCAACAGGATCATGGTGGTGTAGGCGCCGGCCCCGAAGTAGGCGGCATGGCCGACGGAATACTGTCCCGTGTAGCCGCCGATCAGGTTCCAGCTCTGCCCCATGATGGTGCTCAGAAAGAGCAGGATCATGAGGTGCAGCGTGTAGGGGCTCGACACCACGCTGGGGACCGAGGCGAGGGCCAGCAGCGCCAGGAGGGACAGTACGGTGCCGGTGGTGATGAAGCTCCCCCCGGCGGCCTTGTTTTCTTTTGTGTTTATTGCCATTTCACTGGTTCCCATGAATTATTTGGCACCCCTACGCGCGGGATTTACCCAGCAGGCCGGAGGGCTTGAAGACGAGCACCAGCAGGAAGAGGACGAAGACGACCACGTCCTTCCAGCCGCTGGAGATGTAGACCGCACCCATCGACTCGGCGACCCCGATCAGGATCCCGCCGAGGGTGGCGCCGAGGATGCTCCCCATTCCCCCAAGGACCGTGATGACGAAGGCCTTCAGGGTGAAGGTGCTTCCGATCTGGGGGAAGATGTAGTAGGTCGGCGAAATCAGGGCGCCGGCGGTGCCGGCCAGCGAGGAGCCCAGGCCGAAGGCGATGATCGACATCCTCTTCACGTTGATCCCCATCAATTGGGCGGCGTCCCGGTCCTGGGCGGTGGCGCGGATGGCCTGGCCGGTGTCGGTCTTCATGAAGAACCAGTAGAGGAGGGCGGTAATGCCCGCGGTGATCACGAAGGAGATGGCGAGAGGCTGCGAGATGGAGATGTGGAACAGCCTGAAGCTGCTCGAAGAGTAGCTGGTGGTGAGGATCTGGTAGTCGGAGGTGAAGATGAGCATCATGGTGTTGCTCATGATGAGCCCCAGCCCGATGGTCAAAAGGATCTGGTTCTGGGGAAGCGCGTTCAGGACCCTGTTGATGAAGACCTTTTGCAGCAGGGCTCCGAACAGGAACATGATCGGGATGGTGATGGCCACCGATACGAAGGGGTCGATCCCCGCCAGCGTGAAAAGGTTGTAGGTGAGGTACATCCCGATCATCATGATGTCGCCGTGCGCGAAGTTGATGATCCGCATGACGCCGAAGATGATGGTGAGCCCGATGCCGATCAGGGCGTAGACGCCGCCGATCAGCAGGCCGCTTATGAGCGATTGGGAAAAGACAAGCATGGGAAACTCCGAATGTCCCGCGCACTGCGCAGACAAGACGTCCTCCCCCTGTCCGCTCCCCCTTGGCCTGCGGCCGGCCGGGATGGCCGGGAGGGGGGGGAACCGGGGGCCCCGCCTGACCCGCGCGCCGGACCGATGCCGGCGCGCGGGGGGCGGGGATTGGTGGTTACTTGAAGCCGGGGAAGGGGTAGATCAGCTTCCTGGTGGCCCACTTCTTCGGGTACACGGTCTCGTAGACGCCGTTTTGGATCTGTTCGACCAGCATCTGGTGGTTGTTCTGGTTGGTGAAACCGGCGTAATCCGCGAATTTCACCTCGCCCATGATGCCGTTCCACTTCCCTGCCTTGAGGCCGGCGCGGGTTTTCTCGCGGTTGCCGGCATTTTTGGCTGCGGTCTCGGCCATGATCATCATCGACTCGTAGGCGCAGGCGGCGTGGTAGGTCGGCTCCTTGCCGAACTTGGCCTTATAGCGCTTGCCGAAGTCGTGGGCCCCCGGCCAGCTGACGTCCTCGGTCCACTGGGTGCTGGAGAGGACGTAGTTGGAGATCTGCTTCTCCTTGGCGAACTGGACGGTGGTGAAGCCGGCGCCCCCGCCGAGGAATGCCTGCGGCTTCAGCCCGATCTCGTGGGCCTGGCGCATGAGCAGGATGGCGTCCGCCACGTAGGAGACCATGAAGACCAGGTCCGGCTTTTTCGCCTTGATCTTGGTGAGGGTGGAGCGGTAGTCGGGGGAGCCTTTCGAGTACGACTCGTCGGCCACGATGGCGATCCCCTTCTTCTGGGCGTACGCTTTCGCGCTCTGGCTGGTCGAGGTCCCGAAGTCGGTGTTCTCGTAGATGAAGGCGATGGTCTTCGGCTTGCCGGCGGTCAGGGCGGCATCGATCAGCACCGAGGCGTAGACGTCGGCCGGGGCGTTCATCCGGAAGACCCACATGTACCCCTGCCGGGTGATCTCCTCTTTGGCGGCGGCCGGGATCAGCACGGGAACCTTGTACCTCTGGGCGAGCTTGGCCACCGCGTTCGAGCAGGCCGAGGTGTAGGGCCCGACCACGCCGGCCACGTTGTCGCGGGTGGCGAGCTTTTCCATGGCGCTCATGGCGATCTGCGGTTTGCCGGTGTCGTCCTCCCACACCAGGTCCACGTTGACCCCTTTCTTCTTGAGGTCCTCCTGGGCCATTTTGATCCCGTTGGTGAGGTTCTCGCCGATCGGTGCTTCCGGGCCGGTGATCGAGTTGATGACCCCGATTTTCACGCTGGCTCCGAAGGCGGCCACCGGCGCCGCCATGAGGAGCGCAAGACCCAGAGCGACAAAACGTTTTTTCATACTCCCTCCTTGTTGATGGTGATATGCCGCGGGTGAAAGCTGCCTGTTTTAACTGGTAAAACCGTCTTGGTGCGTTTTCACGGACGGCAGGGGGGCTGAGGCGGACGCCGTTTGCCGGAGAATGCTAAAACGATTTTCTATCTGCCGGTTAGAAGCAAATAAGATGCCGGTCGCTTCCGGGAGCGGGCTTTCGGGGGGGGGCGGGGGGGGCGGCGATGGCTAACCTGCCGTTTCCACGCAGGCGTGGCCGCCGGGGGGGGAGTGGCGGGGAGACCATCGGGAAAGGATGGTGCCGTGGGAAAGGGAAGGGGGAGGCCGATGGAAAGGGAGCGATGGCGGAAATCCGCCACCGCGTGAGGCGGATTTCCGCCACCGGGGGGCGGCGGTTAGCGGAGGGGGAGGGCGTTATGAGGGGGACAGGCCGTACTTTTCCATTTTATAACGGAGGGTGCCGCGGGGGATCTTCAGAATGCTCGCCGTCTGCTGGACATTCCCGCCGCTTCTGCCGAGCGCCTCTTCGATGACCGACTTCTCGTAGCTCGAGATGGCCTCTTCCAGCCCCATTCCGGGAGGGAGGGGGGCGGGGGCGGCGGAGGGGGGCTGGGGAGGCACCGCACCGCTTATCTCCGGGGGGAGGTGTTCCGGCCGCAGCATGGGGCCCTTGTGCATGATGCAGATCCTTTCGATCACGTTTCTCAGTTCGCGGATGTTCCCCGGCCAGGGATAGTTTCTCATCAGCCGGGCGGCCTCGTCCGAGACCCCGCCGAAGTCGCGCCCGAAGGAGCGGGAGAACTCGTCGAGGAAGTAGGCGGCCAGGGCGTCGACGTCCTCGGTCCGCTCCCTAAGCGGCGGTAGGTGGATCGGGAAGACGTTGAGGCGGTAGAAGAGGTCCTCCCGGAAGCTCCCCTCGGCGATCCGTTTCTGCAGGTTACGGTTGGTGGCGGCGATGACCCGCACGTCGATGGGGATGTTCTTCACCCCCCCCACCCGGCGGACCGTTCTCTCCTGGAGGACCCTGAGGAGTTTGGCCTGCATGGCCATGTCCATCTCGCCGATCTCGTCGAGGAAGACGGTTCCCCGGTCGGCCTCCTCGAAAAGCCCCTTCTTGCGGCCGGTGGCCCCGGTGAAGGACCCCTTCTCGTGCCCGAAGAGCTCGCTCTCCAGCAAGGTGGCGGGTACCGATGCGCAGTTGATGGCGATGAAGGGGGCCTCGGTGCGGTCGGAGAGGTTGTGGATGGCCCGGGCGACCAGTTCCTTGCCGGTGCCGGATTCGCCGGTGATGAGGGCGGTGGAGGGGATGCGGGCGATCTCCCGCACCAGGGCGGCCACCCTCAGGAAGGGGGCGCTTTTCCCGATGAAGGGGGAGCTGCCCGGCAGCATCCCGTCGGCCCTCTTGAGCTTGCGCACCTCCCTTTTCAAGGTCTGCGTCTTCAGGGCGAGCTTCACGATGAGCCTCAGGGCGTCCGCCTTGAACGGCTTTTTCATGTAGTGGAAGGCGCCGAGCTTGAGCGACTCCACCGCGGTCTCCACCGAGCCGTAACCCGTGATGATGATGACGAGCAGTTCGGGGTCCAGCTCCTTCAGGGTCTTCAGGACCTCGATGCCGTTCTCGGTACCGAGGTTGAGATCGAGCAGGGCCAGGTCGATCTCCTCG
The DNA here is from genome assembly GCF_023652955.1 of Geomonas sp. Red32. Lineage (GTDB taxonomy): Bacteria > Desulfobacterota > Desulfuromonadia > Geobacterales > Geobacteraceae > Geomonas. The sequence goes on from NZ_JAKLOY010000007.1 coordinate 131,889, forward strand.
GAGGCGACCAGGTCGCGGGCGGCGCTCCCGGTGGCCGCGCTCAGCACCTCGAACCCCTCGTCGCTCAGGACCCGCTGCACGTTTTCGCAGATGAAGGCCTCGTCGTCGATGATCAGGATTTTTTCCATCTAGATAGTTCCTTTTCCGATTGGCGCTGAACCAACTTCTTCCTCCCCTTCCACCTCGCCCTCGCCCTCTTTGGGAGAAGGGGGGAGCGACGCGGAGGGGGAGGCTTAGGACGGGGTAAGAGGGAGCTCGATGGTAAATCGCGTCCCCTCGCCCTGCACGCTCTCCACCCTGACGGTCCCCCGGTGCTCCTCCACGATCCGCTGGGTGATCGACAGCCCCAGGCCGGTGCCGGCTCCCTTCCTGGTGAAGAACGGCTCGAAGATGAGCGGCAGGTCCTCCGGTGCGATTCCGGCACCGTCGTCGCTTATGCAGACCCTTGCCGTCTCCCCCCGGGCGGTGGCTACCTCGATGCTCCCGCCGTTGGGAAGCGCCTCCAGCGCGTTGCGGATCATGTTCATGACCGCCTGCTTAATCTGGTCCGGGTCGATGAGCAGGGGAGGGAGCTCCCCGACCGCCAGGGTCAACCGGACCTGCTGGCGCTCGCACTGGCGGCGCATCAAGAGCACCGTGTCGGAGACCACCCGGTTCAAGTCGCACTCCCTGAAGGCGGCCCGGGCCGGGGAGGAGTAGTTGAGCAGCGCGGTGATGAGCCGCTCGACCCGCTCGATCTCGCTGAGCGCCTTCTTGATCAGCAACTGGTCCCCGGACCCGGAGACGGCCTGGTCGTGAAGATCGTCGAGGAGCAGGGAGATCCCGGTCAGGGGGTTGCGGACCTCGTGGGCGATGCCGGCCGACAGTTTGCCCAGCGAGGCGAGGCGGTCGAGCCGCATCATCTCCTCCTGGAGCTTGGCCTTCTCCGTCTCGTTGCGCAGGATGACCGTGAGCCCCTTGGCCGCCTCCTCGCCGATGGGAAAGAAGCCGATCTCGAAGTGGGTCATCCCCTCCCCGCGCTCCACCCTGAGCGCCTGGCGCCCGTAGCCCGCGTGGCTGGCGAGGACCCGCTCGATCTTAGCGTCCAGGTCCCCCCATCCCTCGAAGACCTCGCGGTAGCACCTGCCGAGCCGGGCTTCTTCGCCGAGGTAGAGGAGGCCGGTCCCGTTGATCGAGGTGAGTGTCCCCTCCGGCGAGAGGGTGACGATGGCGCTGGAGATACTCTCCAGGATGCTCTTCTGGAAGTTCCGCTCGTCCATGATCTCGAGGCGGGACTTGCGGAGCTCGTCCAGGGTGGCGAGGATGCTCTCCTTGCGGAGCTCCAGCTCGTCCGCCATGTAGTTGAAGGTCCCGGCCAGCACCCCGATCTCGTCGGCCGAGCTGACCGCCACCCTGACGCTGCTGTCCCCGGCGGCGAGCTTGGAAGCCCCTTGGGTGAGCTCTCTTAAGGGGACGCTTATGTTGCGGGACAAAAGCCAGGCGGAGAGGGCGGCGAGCAGGGCGGTGGCGAGGATGATGAGCGCGCTGGTGGTTCTATGTTCGCCGAGCTGCGTGAAGATCAGCCGGCTCCCCCTCCTCGCGGCCTGGTGGAACTGGTCGGCCTGGAACCCGATGGTCACCCCGCCGAAGACTCCGAATTTCTTGTAGTCGCCGCTGTCGTACGGGATGGGGGCGTAGGCCATGATCTTCTTGGCGCCGCCGGCGTTGGTTATGTCGACGTACCCGAACCGCTGGTTGCGGACCTCCGAGGCGACCAGCGGATAGCTCGGGTCGACGAAACCGGCGTAGTCGAGGTTGTAGGGGATGCGCCCCGCATCGATGTCGGCTTTGGAGGAGTGCTCACTGTAGGGGGGGACCAGGCGGCCGTTTTCGTCTACCCCCCGGATGTCCCAGAACTTGGGATGGGTGACGATCCACCCCTCGTCGTCGAACATGAAGGCGTAATTGCCGCTGCGGTAGGAGGGAAAGACGGTAGAGAAGCTCTTGCCGGGATCGATATGCTGGGTGAACTCCATCAGGTGGCGATGGTCCAGGGAGAGCACCACCGCCCCGGCGAAGCCCCCCCCGGCGTTAAAAAGCGGCGCGCCGAAGCGGACCACCCCTTGGTAGCTCTTGCCGTCGTAGGCGCTTTCGGGGTCGCCGGCCCCGGCCAACTGCTCTTTTTTGAGGATATGGAAACCGGTAACGTGCGAGACGTAGATTTCCCCCCGCTTAAGGCCGCGGATCCGGCGGAAGTACTCCTCGCTCTTGTAGGTGGTGCGGGCCGGATCGGAGACGTTGCGAAGCTCGCTGGGGGAGACGATCCGCCCGTTGGCGATGACGAGCTTCTCCTGCCCGGTACGGTCGATGAGGGCGATGGAGCGGTAGAGGGGGACCAGCTCGTGGCTTTCCTGCGGGGCCTCGGGGGTGCCGCTACGGAGCCAGAGCTCGCTGCGGCGGGTCTGGTAGAAATTAAGGAGCGCTGCGCTGTCGAGGCGGGAGCGGGAGAGAAACAAGAGGTCGTTTTCGCATTGGTGGAGAAAATCGGAGACGCTGTCGGCCAAGACCCGCGCCCGCATCTGGAGCACCTCCGAGGACTGGGTGTCGTCGGACTCGGCGATCTCGGCGGTAAGCTTCGTGCTGGTCGATTGCAGGTTGAAAAGCAGAATGATCGAGGAGACCAAAAGCGGCACGAGCGAAAGGAGCAGGGTGCTCATCAGGATCTTCTTGAAGATGGTGAAGCGGGGCAAGAAGGGGTTCCTCCACGTAAGGTGCCGATGCTGATAGAAGTCGATTCAGTTGCCAAGGGATCAAACAGTGTCTTGGCCGGAGACTAACACAAATCTCCCGGCTGAATAAACATAATCCTGCAGAAGGAAGTCCACCCGCGAATAGGGGGGTGGGGGATTCGATGGTGGCGGGCGTGAGGCAAATCCCCCCCGGCCCCCCTTTGACAAGGGGGGAGAGTTAGTGCGAAACGGGATGGTTTTAATTGACTTCGCCGCGGGGCTGCATTAAGAATAACCAGTTATTTCAAGCTTCACGTGGGGGAAACGATTGGGCTACCGGGACCTTGCTTCGTGCGTCGCCGACCTGGAACGCACGGGGGCCTTGAGAAAAATCGATGTTGAACTCTCCGCCGAGCTCGAGATCGGCTCGATCCAGCGGCGGGTGTACCAGGCGGGAGGGCCGGCGCTCCTCTTCACCAGGGTGCAGGGAAGCGATTTCCCCATGCTCGGGAACCTCTTCGGAACCCTGGAGAGGACCAGGTATATCTTCCGGGATACCTTGAAGGGGATCGAGAAGCTGGTGGAGATGAAAGTCGACCCCCGCGCCGTCATGAAGAATCCCTTCTCCTTCGTCTCCGCCATTCCCGCGGCCTGGCATCTCCTTCCCAAGACGGTCGGGGAGGGGCCCATCCTGGCCCACCGGACCACCATCGACAAGCTCCCGCAGCTCAAGTCCTGGCCCGACGACGGCGGCGCCTTCATCACACTCCCCCAGGTCTACTCCGAAAGCGCCGCGAGCCCCGGCCTTCGCCATTCCAACCTCGGCATGTACCGCGTGCAGCTTTCCGGCGGCTCCTACAAGCAAAACGAGGAGATCGGGCTTCACTACCAGATCCATCGCGGCATCGGCTTCCATCACGCCGAGGCGCTGGAGAAGGGGGAGCCGTTCAAGGTCAACATCTTCGTCGGCGGGGCCCCGTCCATGACGGTGGCGGCCGTGATGCCGCTTCCCGAGGGGATGCCGGAGCTCTCCTTCGCCGGGCTCTTGGCCGGCCACCGGATGGAGATGATTGCCCGCCCCGGCGGCCTCCCGATCCCGGCCCAGGCCGATTTCGTCATCACCGGTACCGTCGATCCCACCCGGACCCTTCCGGAAGGGCCTTTCGGCGACCATTTCGGCTACTACAGCCTGGCTCACCATTTCCCGGTCCTGAAGGTCGAGGAAGTCTTCCACCGCGACGGCGCCATCTGGCCCTTCACCACGGTGGGGCGTCCTCCCCAGGAAGACACCTCCTTCGGCGCCTTCATTCACGAGCTGACCGGGCCGCTGATTCCCACCGTGATCTCCGGTGTGAAGGCCGTCCACGCGGTCGATGCCGCCGGGGTTCACCCGCTTCTTTTCGCGGTGGGAAGCGAGCGCTACGTCCCGTACGCCGAGAAGCGCACTCCGCAGGAGATCCTCACCATCGCCAACGCGGTGCTCGGCCAGGGGCAGCTTTCGCTCGCCAAGTACCTGATGATCGGCTGTCACGAGGACGCGCCGCAGCTCGATATCCACGACATCCCGGCGTTTCTTGCGCATGTCCTGGAGCGGATCGACCCCTCCCGCGACCTCCATTTCCAGACCGCCACCACCATGGACACCCTCGATTACTCCGGAAGCGGACTGAACAGCGGCTCGAAGGTGGTCATGGCGGCTATCGGCGAGAAGCGGCGGACGCTCGCTACCGAGGTGCCCGGCGAACTGCGGCTTCCCGCCGGCTTCTCCGCCCCGGCGATCTGCCTCCCGGGTGTGCTGGCCGTGCAGGCCCCCCCCTGCCGGATAGCCAAGGGGGCGGACGATCCCGGCATGGAGGAGCTCTGCCGGACCCTGGAAGGGGTGCCGGGGCTGGAGGGGATTCCCCTCATCGTGGTCTGCGACGACAGCAGGTTCACGGCCGCCACCCTCAACAACTTCCTCTGGGTTACCTTCACCCGTTCCGATCCCGCGGCCGATATCTACGGTGTGGGGGCCTTCACCTCCTGCAAGCAGTGGGGGTGCCGGGGGCCGCTGGTGATCGACGCCCGGGTGAAGCCACACCATGCGCCGCCTCTGATCGAAGACCCGGCGGTGGAGCGCAAAGTCGACGAGCTCGCCGCGCCCGGCGGACCGCTGCACGGGCTGTACTGATACGTCCCCCTTTTTCAAAGGGGGGAGCTAAGCAGGGGATCTCTATTAGACGGCGGAGCTGTCTCGCTGGTTTGAGAATTCCCATTCCAGTAGAAAGGAATTTATTTGCCAAAGGAAAGGCTCGATAAGCTGGTTACCGAGCGGGGGCTGGCGCCTTCGCGGGAGAAGGCCAAGGCTCTCATCATGGCCGGTCAGGTGGTGGTCAACGACCATCTGGCGGACAAGGCCGGATTGATGGTGGACGTGGAGGCCGATCTCCGCTTGAAGGGGGCGCCGCTTCCCTACGTGAGCCGCGGCGGACTCAAGCTCGCCAAGGGGCTGGAGCAGTTCGGGATCGAGGTCACCGGCCTCTGCGCCATTGACGTCGGCGCCTCCACCGGTGGTTTCACCGACTGCCTCCTCCAACGGGGAGCCCGCCGCGTCATCGCGGTGGACGTAGGCTATGGGCAGCTCGCCTGGAAGCTCCGCGAGGACCAGCGGGTGGTGAACCTGGAGAAAACCAACATCCGCTACCTTGAGCCGGCCAGCCTCCCCGAGGTCCCCGAGCTGGCAGTCATCGACGCGTCCTTCATCTCGCTGGACAAGGTGCTTCCGCCCACGCTGCGGCTTCTCTCCGCCGATGGGGTCATCGTCGCCCTCATCAAGCCGCAGTTCGAGGTGGGGCGCGGGCAGGTGGGGAAGGGGGGGGTGGTGCGCGACGAGAAGAAGCACCACCAGGTGGTCGCCTCGGTGACCGCCATGGCGCAGGGGCTCGGGCTCCTGGTGCTCGGGGTGTGCGAATCGCCGATCCTGGGGCCCAAGGGGAACAAGGAGTTTCTCATCCACCTGAAGAAGACCGCCGATACGCCGGTCACCTTCCCGATGGATGCGGAGACGGAATGAAGCAGCGTTCGCGTTGCCAGGAACGTCCGGCAACGCGTTACTTAGTATTCAAAATCTGAAGTGGAGGGTTAGATGTCAGACTGCCTGTTTTGCAAGATGGCCACTGGCGCCATTCCGGTGAAGAAGGTCTACGAGGATGACCAGCTGTTCGCCATCGAGGATATCAATCCGGTGGCGCCGGTCCATATCCTGATCATCCCCAAAGAGCACATTGCCAATGCCCTGGACCTTGCCCCTGAGCACGACGCCCTGATCGGTTCCGTTCACCGGGCCGCTGCCACCCTGGCACGCGAGCGCGGCGTGGCCGACGATGGTTTCCGCCTGGTCAACAACACCAACCTGGCGGCGGGGCAATCCGTTTTCCACATCCATTTCCATTTCCTGGCCGGCCGCAAGCTGACCTGGCCTCCGGGGTAATGGTGACGTTGTCGCGTAATCCTTGACGGCGAAACCGCCGCCCGAGTAGCTAATCTGGCATGCAAGGAGTAGACATGAAAACGTTGTTGCTGGCCCTATTGCTGATCTATCCCGTTTCGGCACTGGCGGTGACCTACGAGTGGACCGATAATCACGGCACCGTTCATTTCACCGACGACCGGGGAGAGATCCCCAAGAAGTACCGGAAGAAGGCGAAGATTTTGGGCGAGGACGAGGTGGAGGCCCCCTCGGCACCGGCTGGTTCGCCGAAGAACGAGAAGGCCGGGAAGAAGCCGGCGGAAGGGCAGGGGGACGCGAAAGAGGCGGCTGAGAAGCCGAACAAGAAGTACGGTGACAAGGACGAAGCGGGGTGGCGGTTGGCCTTCCAGAACGCCAACGCCTCGATCCAGCGTGCGGAGGCGGAGCTCGAGTCGTTGAAGGCGAGGCTTACCGATACCTCCAACATGTCCCGTGGCGAGTATCTCTCCATCCAGAACAGCATCAAGCACACCCAGTCCATCCTCGATGAGCGTAAGCAAAAACTGCGTGATCTGAAGAACGAGGCGGACCGGGCCGAGGTTCCGGCCTCGTACCGGCAGTAACCGGCGCGGCACCGGCCCTCAAAGCCGGTGCCGTTTCCGTCTCAGCGCCGCCGGGATGAAAAGTTCCAGCACGTCGTCCACCGCGACGATCCCCGCCATCTTCCCTTCCTTGTCGAGCACCGGCAGCGCGATGAAGTTGTACTTCGCCACGATCTCCAGCACGTCGTCCGGGGTGGAGTCCACCTGCACACTCTTCACGCCGGAGCTCATGAAGCCCGCCACCACGGCCTCCGCCGGATTCACCAGCAGATCCTTCAGGCTGACCACCCCTTCCGGCCGTTCGTGCTGATCGAGCACGTAAAGATAGTAGATCGTTTCCACCTCGGGAGCGTTTTGCCGCGCCACCTCCAGGGCCTGGGCGGCGGTGAGCTCCTTCTTGATGGAGATGAACTGGCTGTTCATCAATCCCCCTGCCGTGTCCTCCTCATGTTCCAGCAGTTCCTGGATCCGGTCCGCATCCTCGTCTCCCATCAGCCCGAGCAGCTCCTGCGCCTTGTCCTCGGGGAGATCTCCCATGACGTCGGCGGCCTCGTCGGGGTTCATCTCCGCGATGATGCTGCAGGCCTGGCTTGCCTCGAGCTGGTTGATGATCCGGGTTCGCAGCTCGGGTTCCAACTCGTGGATGGCCTCACCGGCGGTTTCGTTGTCGAGGGAGTTGAGCACCGTCTCGACGCGGTTCGACGGGATGTTGCTGATGATGAGCGCCAGGTCGGCCGGGTGGATCTCCTTGAGCTGATCCCGGGCCACGGTGAGGGTGAGGCGGAAGACGTTCGATTCCAATAACTGCACGTACTTCCAGTTGATGTGGTGGTCGGAGATCGGGCGGTGGAAAAGAGAGGCGGCCTTCTCGGCCCAGTGCTCCAACCCCATCCGCCGCAGCAGCCCGCGCAGACCGACGTCCACGAAGAAGACGCAGAGCTTTCCCTGGAAGGTGCCGAGCTTCAGATCGTTGACCCGCAGCACCTTGGCGCCGTTGACGTCGACGATCTGCCGGTCGAGGATATCGCGCTTCAGGAGGATGTCCCCCTCCTGCTGCCGGTAGAGGGGGAGGTTTTGGCCGGGGCCGGCCAGCGAGATGACGAAGCGGTTGAAAAGGTTGACCCGGGGCCAGGGGACGCTGACGACACGGTGGTCGCCTTCGACCAGGATGTGGGAGACGGCGGGGAAGTGCTCGCCGGGAACCATGACCAGGTCCAGTAGTTTCCCTATCTCGCGCCCCTGCGCGTTGATCACGGGCCTGCCGAGCACGGTGCTCAGGAATATCTCGCTCTTGGTCCTGGCCATGGGTCACCGCTGCGGTTGGGTGCGCCGGCCGGCCCCATCCTCGCCCCGGCCCCGGCCTTGAAGGGGAGGGGGGAGCGTGGAAGGGCGGCCGGGGGCGGTATCGGAGACTGAATGATCCTGCGCGCTTGGGAAATGCTAGAACTGTATAACCCGGTTGGGGGTTGTCAACTTTCCAGCCCTCTCACCCGGCCTCCGGCCATCTCTGAAGGAGCGAGGGGACCGGGGGCGGCGATTGACACCCCGGCGGTTTGCTGTTACGGTAGCTGGAATTTTTCTCCTGGAGTCTCATCGATGCTGACCTATCCTCATATCGACCCCGTCTTCCTGCGGCTCGGACCGCTTCAGTTCCGCTGGTACGGCCTCATGTACATCCTCGCCTTTCTCTCCGGCTACTTCGTGCTCCTCTCGGGCGTGAAGAAGAAAGGGCTCCCGCTGGACAAGGAGAAGGTGGCCGACCTCGTCTTCACCGTGGCGGTCGGCGTCATCCTCGGCGGACGGCTCGGCTACATCCTCTTCTACAACCTCGGTTTCTACCTCGAGCATCCGCTGAAACTCTTCGCGGTCTGGGAGGGGGGGATGTCGTTCCACGGCGGGCTCACCGGAGCGGTGGTGGCGTCCATCTACTTCCTGAGGAAGCACAAGCTCCGCTTCTACCAGATGGCCGACATCGGTATCATGGCCGCCCCCATCGGGCTTTGCCTCGGCCGCCTCGGCAACTTCATCAACGGCGAGCTTTACGGCAGGGTGACCGACGCCCCCTGGGGGATGGTCTTCCCCGGCGGCGGCGACCTTCCGCGCCACCCCTCCCAGCTCTACGAGGGCTTCCTCGAGGGGCCGCTCATGTTCCTGATACTTTACCTGGCCGGGAAAAAGTCGGAGGGGCGGGACGGCGTGGTCTTCTGGACCTTCATCGCCTGCTATGGCCTGTTCCGCTTCATCGTGGAGTTCTTCAGGGAACCGGACGCCCAGATCGGGTACCTGCTCGGGATCTTCTCCATGGGACAGCTCTTGAGCTTCCCCATGTTCCTGGCCGGCCTTGCCATGGCGGTGCGCTGCTACCGGAGGAGATAAGAGGGATCAGGAGAGTTTCTTCTTCATCTCCAGGATGTTCTCCCGGCAGTTCTTGTGGTAGGAGACCGAGTCCATCAGCGAGCGGATCAGGAAGATCCCCCGGCCCCGGTCTTCCAGTTCCTCGAAGTTTGGGGTAGGGATGGCGTTGATGTCGAACCCCTGACCGTCGTCGAAGACCCGGATGGTGAGTTCGGAGGCGTGAAGGCTGATTATGATGCGGACGAGCTTCTCCGGTTCGTTGGGACCCGCATGCTTGATCGCATTGACCATCGCCTCCGTCAGCACAAGGTTGAGGTGGTACGCGAGGGTGTCCCGGTCTCCGCTGTATTTCTCCAGTTCCCGGGCGATGTCCTCGCCGATCCTGCCGATCAGGCTGAGGTAACGGGTCTTGTTGGGGACCTTGATGTCAACCTCGATCCTGTTTCCTTCCATTGCTCGCCTCGCTTTACTGGAAGTTTTCCATGGCTTCCACGCTGGAGGGGAATATCTCGAAAACCCGGTGCAGGCGGGTGAGTTCGAACATGGACTTCACCTGGGACTGAAGCGAGGATAGTTTGAGGTTACCCTGGTGGGAGATGGCGTTCTTGAAACCGGAAACAAGGGCGCCCAACCCGGAGCTGTCGATGAACCTGACATCCTTGAGGTCGACCAGCACGTTCTTGGTCCCGTCTTCGAAAAGCTTCTGCACGGCGCTCTTAAGTTCCGCCGAGTTATGAGCGTCCAGCCGCTCCTCTCTAACGTAGAGAATTACCACGTCGTTCCTCGTCTCGTTTACAAGGTTCATAACCTTCTCCTTTATGTAAATCCATGTCCGCATAGCTCGAGCCGCGACTCACATTAATTGTGCAATAACCCCCAGCAATTATCAAGCGAAGCGCGATATTCCTTATCCCCCGCCCCGCAAGCCTTCGCGGCTCTTCCTCGCTCCCGGCCCCCCTCCCGCGGCCGGTTTAATGCCCTCACCCTTTCATTTTCATTGGAAAACCGCCGTTCCTTAGCCCCTTTTGCACCTCTGTGAGTATCGCGTACCGGTTTAGTGGGGAGGCGAGGGGGTGCCGGGTTTTTGCCCCTTTTCCCGAGGGCGGGGTGGATTGGACGGCTCCTTGCCGTCGGTGACCTTGACGACCACCATCGAGATGTCGTCCTGCAAGGGGGCCGGCGAGGTGTATGCGGTCACCTCGGCCATCACCTCTTCGACGATGCCCTCCGGCTCCCGGTCCAGCAGGCGGGTGAGGGTGGCGGTAAGCCGCTCGACCCCGAAGAGCTCGCCGTTTTTCCCCTCGGCTTCGATGATCCCGTCCGTGTAGATGAAGAGGAGATCCCCCGGTGCGAGGGAAACCTCTTTCTGCTCGAAAAGCACGTCCATCTCCACTCCGAGGATCAGCCCCTCGGCGTCCAGCTCCTCCCATTTCCCCTCGCGGTAGAGAAGGGGCCTCGTGTGGCCGGCGTTGGCGTAGCTGAAGGTGTGGGTGGTCCCGTCGTACTTCCCGCAGAACATGGTGATGAACAGCTCGGCCCGGGTGAGGTCGTGGTAGAGGAGCTCGTTGAGCACCCTCAGTACCTCGCGGGGAGCGCGGGTCGCCTGCATCTGGGTCCGCAACACGCTCCTCGTCTCCACCATGATGAGGGCCGCGCCCACGCTGTGGCCGGAGACGTCGGCCATGACGGTATCGACCTGGTCCTCGGTCCTTTGGAAGAAGTCGTAGTAGTCCCCCCCCACGTGGGTCGCCGGGGTGCAGCGGCAGGCGATGCTGATGCCGAGCACCTCCGGGGGGCGCTCGGGGAGCAGGGAGAGCTGGATCTGCTTGGCGAGCTCCAGGTCGCGGGTGACGCGGGCGTTCTCGAGCTGGGCCGCTTCCTTCTGGCGCCGTTCCTGCTCGCGCGCCTCCCGTTCCCGCACGATTCCCACCGCCTGGGCGAGCTGGCCGGCGAGACTCTCCAAAAGCTCCACGAACTGCTCGGTGAAGAGGCCGACGATGGAACGGGAGAAGACGGAGAGGATGCCGACCGGAGGGGCCCCTTCGCTGGCGATCGGGATATGGGCGAAGGACTTGATCCCCTCGCGGTTGAAGATCTCCTTGGCGATCGGCTTGGTGATGTAGGTGGTGTCGTTGAAGAACTCGGTCCGCCTCCCGAGGAAGGCCTCGCCGACGTGGGTGTCGATCTCCACCTGGCGGTCCTCGCCGGTAATGGCATCTCCCCCTTCGCCCTTGAAGCAGCGGACCTCGAGCATCCCGCGGTCGTTCAGGAGCCGGATGACCGCCAGGTCGAGCTTGAACTCGCGCAACAAAAGGGTCAAAAGGTCCTGCATGATGATGTCGAGCTCCTGGGAGCGGCTCATGATCTCCGACGCCCTGAGCCTCACGAAGAGCGCCTCGCGGCTTTGGTCGCGGGAGGTCCGGACCGTGGAGAAGATGTCGTAGACCGACTCCATGCGGGACCCGATGTCGGAGAGGAAGCTCTCCACCACCGCCCCGGCCGCCGCCCCCCCGAGCGAGCCGGCCAGGGTCTTCTCGACGAAGCGCTTCAGGTTGGGGAGCTCGAACTCGGAGACCCCCCCCTTGCCGTCGATCTCACGATCGCCGAGGTAATCGCTGATGGCGGCGTAGGCGGGCCCCTCCCCGATGAACTTCGACATCAGGTTGACGAACTGGACGATGGTCACCGGCTTGGAGAGGCGCTTGGTTTCCCACTGCGGGGTTCCGTCGGCTGGCTCGAAGACGTGGACGAACTTCTCGACCTGTTCCTTCTCCTTCTCTCCCTGGTGGAAGATGATGGAGAGGTGGAGATAGGCGGAGATGTTGAAGAACATGCTCCAGAAGAGGGTGTGGCTCCAGGGGTCGAGCTTGAGGCCGAAGAGCGCCTGGGGCTTCAGGAGCTCGATGCCGAAGGGTCCGTAGGTGAGGATGTCGGAGTGCCAGTGCCCGGCGTGGATGATGGAGGGGAAGAGCATGGTGTAGCACCAGACCGCGAACCCGAGCGCCAGGCCGCCGATGGCCCCCGCCTTGTTGCCGCGGGGCCAGTAGAGTCCGCCGATCAAGGCAGGGGCGAACTGGATGGCGGCCGAGAAGGAGATGAGCCCCATGTTGGCGAGCATGTAGCTCTCCCCGACGATGCTCTGGTAGAGGTAGCCCAGGAAGATGACCAGGATGATCCCGACCCTCTTCAGGTTGAGGAGGAGAAACGAGAACCAGCTCCTGGGCTTGAGCCGCACCACGACCGGCATCAGGACGTGGTTCAGAAACATGGTGGAGACCGCCACCGACTCGACCATCACCATCCCGGCCGAGGCGGAGAATCCCCCCAGAAAGGCCAGCAGGGCCAGCCAGTGGTGCCCCGCCTTGAGCGGCAGGGTCAGCACGAAATAGTCGGCTCCGGCGTTGGTGCCGGTCATCAGCATCCCCGCCGCGGCGATCGGCATGACGAAGATGTTCATCAGGAACATGTAGGCGGGGAAGGCCCAGGCGGCGGAGTTCAGGTGCCGCTCGTCGGCGTTCTCCAGCACCATGACCTGGAACTGGCGGGGAAGGAGCATGACCGCGCTCATGGAGAGGGTAAGGAGACTGAACCAGGAGAGGTAGGAGTTCTCGTTCCCGGACCCGAGGGTGGAGAGCCTGGCCAGGTCGGCCGGGGAGTGCTCCTTGAGCCGGTAGAAGATGTCCCCCACGCCGTCGAAGAAGACGTAGGTGATGATGATGCCGACGGTGAGAAATGCCACCAGCTTGACGACCGACTCCAGGGCGATGGCCGCCACCATCCCCTCGTGCCGCTCGGCCGCCCCCAGGTGCTTGGCGCCGAAGATGGCGCTGAAGAGCGACAGCACGATGGCCGAGAAGAGGCCGGGGTGGGGGGAGATCGTGGCGAGGCTCTCGGGAAGCGGCAGCCCGAAGTCGCGGGTGCCGGTGATGATGGTGAAGGAGGTGGAGACCGCCCGCAGCTGGAGGGCGATGTACGGCATGATCCCGGTCAGGGTGATCACCGTGATCAGGGCACCCAGCACCTGCGAGCTCCCGTAGCGCGAGGAGATGAAGTCGGCGATGGAGGTGATGTTGTTTTCCTTGGAGATGCGGACGATCTTCTTCAGGAAGAACCACCAGGAAAAGGCGGTGAGGGTGGGGCCGAGGTAAATGGGGAGAAAGTCGATCCCGGTGGTGGCCGCCTTGCCGACCGAGCCGTAGTAGGTCCAGGAGGTCGCGTAGACCGTGATGGAGAGCGAGTAGACGAGAGGGTTGGCGGTGATGCTTCTCCCTTCCTTCTGCCTCTGGTCCCCGTAGTACGCCACCAGAAAGAGGAGCGCTATGTAGAGCAGGGCGGTGCCCCACACCAGGTTGGCGGTCAGCATCAGTGACGGTCCCTTTTCTCGTTTTCCTTGCGCGCGGCACGGCTGAAGAGGTAGACGGTGCAGATCGAGACGAACCATCCGGTCAGCAGGTACAGGTAAAGGAGCGGGAGGCCGAAGGGGAGGACCGGGCGGTTGAAGATGCTCAGGAAGGGATAGTTCATCATCACCATCCCGAGCACGAACCAGACGACCCAGGTGTCCTTGAGCCGCAGGCGCTTCGCCACCCCTTCGCGAAACCGCTTTCTCATGTCAATAACCCCATCCCTTCCAGCGCCCGCTCCACCACGTCCGCCAGCGGCAGCGAGGAATCGACGGTGATCGACTCCCCCGGGGCGGGAGGTTCGTACTCGGAGGCGAGTTGCGGATAGGTTTCCCAGCGGGCGTCGGAGATCTCCCGCGGGTCATCGAGCCGCTTCTCGAGCCGCTCCCTGATCACCTCAACGGGGCAGGAGGTCTCCAGCACCACGAAGGGGACTTCGAGATCCTCGGCCAGCTTGCGGAAGATATCGCGGTCGGCGCGGCGGCGGAAGGTGGCGTCGATCACGACCGGCCTCCCGGCCGATAGTTCCTCGCACGCTCGCAGGGCCAGTTCCGCGTAGGTGGCCCGGTCCCACTCCGGCGTGTAAATTCCTTCGTTGCAGGTGGCCGTTCCCCTGCTGGCAGAGGTGGCCTCACTTTCCAGGGGGGGGGCCGGAGGATGGGGTGCTGACGCCACCTTGGCCTGCGCCGCCATCTCCTTTCGCACCGCGTCGCTTCGCTCCCGCCGGATGCCGAGCTGCAAGGCCAGCTCGCCGGAGAGGGCGCTCTTGCCGCTTCCCGTCATCCCGCAGGTGACGATGAGCGAAGGCTCCAGCCGTTCCCGCAGGATAAAGCCGCGGCAGAGGTTGAAGTAGCGGGCGGCGCTCCCGGCGCACGAGTTGCGCTCGGCCTCGGTCACCCCCTCCTGGCCGCTCCTGATGCTCATCACCTTTCCCCGGATGAAGGCGCGGTTGGCGCGGTAGAAAGTCAGCAGCGGCTCCGGCAGGGAGTCGGCGGCCAGGACCCGGTAGGTGGCGAGGAAGGGGGCGCAGAACTCGCGGTGCCCGGCGTACTCCAGGTCCATCAGGAGAAAGCCGATGTCCGCCGCGGTGTCGGTGTAGCGGAACCTTTCGTTGAACTCGATGCAGTCGAAGATGCAGATGGTATCGGTGAGGCAGATGTTGCCTGAGTGGAGGTCGCCGTCGCACTCCCTGATGAAGCCTTGCGCCACCCGGCTTTCGAGGAGATCCCTCCTTTGATCGAGAAAGGCCCGCACCCACTCCCCGACGAGGGTGTGGTCGCGGCGGGAGATGGTGGCGCCTATGAAGGGCTCCACCTGCCGCAGGTTGTCCTCCCAGTTCACCCCGAGGAGCTCGGGCGTGCCGCAGGCGTCGATCTCGGGGGCGCGCCGGGCGGCGAGGTGGAAATCTGCCACCCGGCGGGCGAGCCGTTCCATCATCCCGAAGCTCGCCTCGCCACGCTCCAGCAGCCGGTTCAGCATCCGCTCCTCGGGGAGCCGCCTCATCTTGACCGCATAGTCGATGAGCTCCCCCTCCGGACGAAAGCTCGCCTGATCTCCGGTCCGGTGCAGTTCCACCACGCCGAGGTAGGTGTCGGGGCAGAGCCGGCGGTTGAGACGGAGCTCTTCATGGCAGTAGTAGAGGCGTTTTTCCAGGGTGGTGAAGTCGAGAAAACCCAAGTCGACGGCCTTCTTCACCTTGTAGACGAAGCGGTCGGTCAGGAACAGAAAAGAGACGTGTGTTTCGATGAGCCGCACCTCAGCCGTAGGCTCAGGGTAGGCCATTGGTTCAAGTAGGGATTTTATGAGCGTACGCTCCATCGCGTTCCCTTAAGGTGACGATTTCACTTGAGGAATACTATCACAACGACCCGGTGGTGCAACTCAAATACCCGGCACAATTGTTGTTTGACGCTTCTGGGTATTTGTGTTAGCTTTCATGTGACGATTCGCGCCATCCCGCGGGATAGAGTATCCCCCAGGGGTGCCGCGTTTTTTAAGTTTTTATGACTGCTTTCTAACTGGAAACCACAGGTACCCCATGACCAAGAAGTGTCTTCCGTTCCTTTTACTTCTTTCCCTGTTGAGTGCGTGCGCCACCGGACAGGCGACCCACGAGGTTCCTTCCCCCCTCACCCCTGAGGCGAGTACGCAGTCCCGCACTCTTTACTTCTTCGCGCTGGCCCGTCTGCGGGCGGGCGAGGGGGACCTCGACGGCGCGCTCACCCTGCTCCGCTCCGCCATCGAGGCGGACCCGTCCTCCCCCATTCTGCATACCGCCGCCGCCCAGATCTACCTGCAGCAAAACCACCCGGACGAGGCGCTGGCCGAGGCCCAGGCGGCAGTCAAGGCGGACCCGAACTCCGTCCAGGCCGAGCTTTTGACCGGCAACATCCTGACCACCATGCAGCGCGAGAAGGAGGCCATCCCCTACTACAAGAAGGTGCTGGAGCTCGACCCGGCCAAGGAAGAGGTCTACCTTCACGTGGCGATCTCCTACCTCAAGAATTACGAGTACGAGCAGGCGGTCGACACCTTGAAGTCCATGATCAAGGCGCTTCCGGAATCGCCGCTCGGCTACTACTACCTGGCCAAGACCTACGACCAGATGCGGCTTCCCAAGGAGGCGCTCTCCTACTACAAGAAGGCGGTGGAGATCAAGCCGGACTTCGAGCAGGCGCTGATCGAAATGGGGATCTCGCAGGAGACCCAGGGGCTGACCAGCGACGCCATCGCGACCTACAAGGCGCTTTTGGAGGTGAATCCCTCCAACATCACCGTCGTGCAGCACCTGGCCCAGCTCTACATCCAGCAGCGCAAGCTCGACGAGGCGCTGACCCTTCTGCAGCAGCAGGGGGGAGACTCCCTGGAGAACCAGCGCAAAGTCGGTCTGCTTCAGCTGGAGCTTGAACACTACGACGATGCGGTGGCCACCTTCGAACAGATCCTCAAGACGGATCCCCAGGCCCACCAGGTCCGTTTCTACCTCGGTAACGCCTATGAGGAGATGGACGAGCCCGAGGAAGCCATCGCCGAGTTCTCCAAGATCCCGCGCGACTCGAGCTACTACGTCGACGCCATGGGCCACCTCGCCTTCCTCTACAAGGAGCAGGGGGACCCGGCCAAGGGGATCGATCTCATCAAGAACGAGATCAAGGAGATGCCGGACAAGGTGGAGCCGTACCTGCACCTGGCCGGGCTCTACGAGGCGATGGACCGCTACCAGGACGGTATCGGCGTCCTGACCGGGATGGACAAGAAGCTGCAGGCCGACCCGCGGGTCAGCTTCCGCCTCGGCATCCTCTACGACAAGACCGGCAAGCGGGAAGAGTCGGTGGCCATGATGAAACAGGTGCTGGTCGCCACCCCGGACGACGCCCAGGCCCTGAACTACCTCGGTTACACCTACGCGGAGATGGGGGAGAACCTCGACGAGGCGCTCGGCTACCTGAAGAAGGCGGTGGCCCTCAAGCCCGACGACGGCTTCATCCTCGACAGTCTCGGGTGGTGCTACTACAAGCTCAAGCGCTATGACGAGGCGGTCTACCAGCTCGAACGGGCGGTGGATCTCTCCGACCACGACACCACCGTCATGGGGCATCTGGCCGACGCCTACTGCGCAAACCGCGACTACCGCAAGGCGCTTCCGATCTACCGCAAGCTCCAGAAGCTCGAGCCCGATCAGAAGGACATAGCCGACAAGATCCGCCGCTGCCGTCAGGAGACTGGGGAAAAATGACCCTGGGGCGCCGGCTAGCGCTGGTCCTTTTTGCCTTCTTGGCCTTCGGCTGCGCCCAAGGTACGCCCGAGCAGAAGCCGCGTGCCGCCGCCAAAGGCGGACCGCCCGCCTACGGCGATGCGCTGGTGACCGGGAGCATCGGCGAGCCTTCCAACCTGATCCCGGTCCTCTCCACCGATTCCGCCTCCAGCGACATCTCGGGGCTCGTCTACAACGGGCTCGTGCGCTACGACAAGGACCTCAAGCTGGAGGGGGATCTGGCGCAGTCCTGGGACGTCTCGCGGGACGGCCTGACCATCACCTTCCATCTGCGCCACGGCGTCAAGTGGCACGACGGCGAGCCCTTCACCTCCCGGGACGTCCTCTATACCTA
The DNA here is from genome assembly GCF_023652955.1 of Geomonas sp. Red32. Lineage (GTDB taxonomy): Bacteria > Desulfobacterota > Desulfuromonadia > Geobacterales > Geobacteraceae > Geomonas. The sequence continues at coordinate 149,514 of NZ_JAKLOY010000007.1, forward strand.
CAAGGTCCTCGTCGATCCCAAGACCCCCACCGCCTATTCCGATGCCTACAAGCAGGTGAAGACCGCCGAGGCGCCCGATCCCTACACCTTCCGGGTCACCTATCCCAAGCCGTTCGCTCCCGCCCTCGAGTCGTGGGGGATGAACATCCTTCCCGCCCATCTTCTGGAGGGAAAGGACATCACCAAGAGCCCGCTTATCCGGCACCCGGTCGGCACCGGTCCCTACATCTTCAAAGAGTGGATCACCGGCCAGAAGGTTACCCTGGAAAGCAATCCCGACTACTGGGAGGGGCGCCCCTACATCTCGAAGTACGTCTACCGGATCATCCCGGACGCCTCGACCATGTACATGGAGCTTAAATCGGGGGGGATCGACGAGATGCCGCTGTCGCCGGTGCAGTACCAGCGGCAGACGAACACGCCGGAATTTCTCTCCCGCTTCAACAAGTACCGCTATCCGGCCTCCGCCTACACGTATCTCGGCTACAATCTGCGCCTCCCGTTGTTCCAGGACAAGCGGGTCCGCCAGGCGATGACCTGCGCGATCAACAAGGAAGAGATCATCCAGGGGGTGCTGTTCGGGATGGGGCAGATCGCGCACGGGCCGTTCAAGCCCGGGAGCTGGGCCTACAAGCCGAAGGTGAACGACGACTTCGGGTACGACCCGGCCCGCGCGCTGGCACTTTTGAAGGAGGCCGGCTGGGTGATGGGGAAGGATGGCATCCTCGTCAAGGACGGCAAGCAGTTCGCCTTCACCATCATGCTGAACCAGAACGACCAGCGGGTGAAGACCGCGCAGATCGTCCAGCAGCGGCTGAGAAAGGTCGGCATCGTGGCGAAGATCAGGGTGATGGAATGGGCTTCCTTCATCACCAACTTCATCGACACCGGCAAGTTCGAATGCGTGATCCTGGGGTGGACCCTAGGGCAGGATCCGGACATCTACGACGTCTGGCACTCTTCGAAGACCGGCCCGAAGGAGCTCAACTTCATCCATTTCAAAAACGCCGAAGTCGACCGCCTCATCGAAGAGGGGAGGGAGACCTTCGACATCGAGAAGCGGAAGGCGTGTTACTGGCGGATCCAGGACATCCTCGCCGAGGAGCAGCCGTACACCTTCCTCTACGTTCCCGATGCGCTTCCCGCGGTGTCGTCCCGATTCCACGGAATCGTCCCCGCGCCGGCCGGCATCGGCTACAACCTCATAAAATGGTACGTGCCGAAGGCGGAGCAGGTTTACTAGGACAACTATGGGCAGATATCTCATAAAACGGCTGCTGATGATCTTCCCGATGCTGATTGGGATCTCCCTGATCACCTTCGTGGTCATCCATCTCGCTCCCGGGGAGCCCGTGGAGATGCAGGTCTCCATGAGCCCGAAGATCTCCGCCGCGACCAGGGAGAAGCTTAGGGAATACTACGGCCTCAACAAGCCGCTGCACGTCCAGTACGGCATTTGGGTATCGCACTTGGCGCGCCTGGACTTCGGCCGCTCCTTCGGCTCCGACCACCGCCCCGTCACCGAGAAGATCGCCGAGCGGATCCCGGTTACCCTGTCGCTCAACGTGATCGCCCTGATTCTCGAATTCTGCCTCGCCATCCCGATCGGCATCCTGGCGGCCACCCATCGCGACACGCTGGTGGATAGGAGCATATCGGTCTTCGTCTTCCTCGGTTTTGCGGTGCCGACCTTCTGGCTGGCGCTTCTCTGCATGTACCTGTTCGGCGTGAAGCTCAACTGGCTCCCGATCTCCGGCCTCCATTCCATGGGGAGCGATAAGCTTCCCTTCTTCGGCTGGCTGTGGGATCTCGCCAAGCACCTGATCCTGCCGGTGGGGATCGCCACCTTTGGCAGCCTGGCCGGCCTCTCGCGCTACATGCGCTCGTCCATGCTCGAGGTGCTCTCCCAAGATTACATCACCACCGCCCGCGCCAAGGGGGTGAAGGAGCGGCTGGTCATCTACAAGCACGCATTGAAAAATGCCATGCTGCCGGTCATCACCCTCCTCGGGTTCTCGCTCCCGGGGCTCATCGGCGGCAGCGTCATCTTCGAGACCATCTTCGCCATTCCCGGTATGGGGCAGCTCTTCTACCAGGGTGTCATGGCCAGGGACTATCCGCTGGTGATGGGTATTCTGATCATCGGTGCCTTCCTGACCCTGTTGGGTAACCTTTTGGCGGACCTCTCGTACGCCTTCGCGGACCCGCGCATCCGCCACGGGAGGGAGTAGCGTGCGATCCTCGACTCCCTTCATGCAGTTCTGGATGAGGTTCAAGGAAAACCGTTTTTCGGTGGCGGGACTCGCCGTCATCGCGGTGCTCTTTCTGATCTCCTTCGCCGCTCCCCTCCTGACCCAGTACCGGCCGGAGACCATCAACGCCTGGCACGTGCTTCTTCCCCCCTCGTCCGCCCACTGGTTCGGGACCGACGAACTGGGGCGCGACGTCTTGACCAGGATCATCTACGGCGCCCGCGTGTCGCTCAAGGTAGGTTTCGTGGCGGTAGGGATCTCGGTGGCCATCGGCGTCGTGGTCGGGCTTTTGTCCGGCTTTTACGGCGGGTGGACCGACTCGATCCTGATGAGGCTCGTGGACATCATGCTCTGCTTCCCGACCTTCTTCCTGATCCTGGCCGTGATCGCCATGCTGGAGCCTTCCATCAACTACATCATGATGATCATCGGCCTGACCAGCTGGACCGGGGTGGCGCGGCTGGTGCGGGCCGAGGTGCTGAGCCTGAAGAGCCGTGACTTCGTGCTGGCGGCGCGGGTGCTGGGGGCTTCCGACGCGAGGATCATCTTCCGGCATATCCTGCCGAACGCGCTCTCGCCGGTGCTGGTGTCGGCCACCCTCGGGGTAGCGGGGGCCATCCTCACCGAATCGGCGCTTTCCTTCCTGGGGATCGGCGTGCAGCCTCCGACGCCGAGCTGGGGCAATATCCTCACCTCGGGGAAGGATTACATCGAGTTCGCCTGGTGGCTGTCGCTCTATCCCGGCCTGGCCATCCTGGTCACCGTCCTCTCCTACAACCTGGTGGGGGAGGGGATCCGCGACGCGCTGGACCCGAGAAGGAGATAACGGCCTTACGTCCCCCTTGTTAAAGGGGGATTTAGGAGGATTTGCAGCAGGTTAGCGGCAAATCCTCCCCCGCCCCCCTTTGACAAGGGGGGAGCTCGCAGAGAATATAGAACATGTTTTAGGAGTTTTTATGGCTGAGCTTTGTGATGAAGGATTCGAAGAACTGAAGGTGAGCAAGCAGGATTTTGTGCCCGCCACTCTCGATGACGAGGTGCGGGTCGACAACAAGTGCAAGGAGCTCCTGCTCCGCTTCTATAACGAAAGCATCGGCGCCGGCATACCGGCCGAAGAGGCCACCGCCCTCGCCAGCGGCGCCGACTACTTCATCCGCGATTTCGTGGTGTCGATCAAGCAGCGGAGCATCTTCGACGAGCGGGCCGGGGTCGTCCGGCAGTTCGCCGCCAACTGGTACATCGTCAATACCATCGAGCCGAGCGCCGCCGAGCTCGAAGGTTACCTGGCCGGGGTCAAGGCCTTCTACCGCTTCCTCCACGGTCACCACCTCATCTCGCTCAAGTTCCTCCAGTCCATCGAGGCCGAGTGCGCCGACCTCGGCTACTACGCCGCCCGGATCGAGAGCTTCTGGGACATCAAGGACGACGGCTACTTCGCCTGGGAAAAAGAGTGCACCCTCAAGGGCGATTAGCAGCCGTCTTCCGCCCGGCGTTCCTTCTCCGCCCCCCATCCTCACCCCGGCCCGCCCCTTGAAAGGGAGGGAAACGTTGCATGTCATGGAGAGCCGACTGGCCGCTTCCCTCATAAGCAGAATCCGCCGTCTACGGCTCTTTTCTCCCGGCGAAACCGTCATCGTCGCGGTCTCCGGCGGGGCGGACTCGGTCGCCTTGCTGGACATCCTGGTCCACCTGGAGATCGAAGGGCTCACCCTGGTCGTCGCCCATCTCAACCACTCACTGCGCGGGGCTGCCTCCGACGGCGACGAGGAGTTCGTCGCCTCCCTCGCCTCGCGTTACCAGCTCCCCTTCGTCACCCGCCGCGTCGACGTGGCCGCCCTTGCCCGGGACGGCAGGCTTTCCCTGGAGGACGCCGGCCGCGCCGCCCGTTACGCCTTCTTCGAACTGACCGCCAACGAACGGAACGCCGACGCCATCGCCCTGGCCCATCACCGGGACGACCAGGCGGAGACCGTGCTCATCAGGCTTTTGCGCGGCTCCGGGGGAGCCGGGCTCTCGGCCATGAGCCCCGTGCGGGGGAAACTCAGGCGTCCGCTTCTGAAGGTAAGCCGGAAGGAGCTGGAGAACTACCTGAAGCTTCGCGGGTTAACCTGGCGTACCGACGAATCCAACGCCGACACCGCCATCCTCCGAAACAGCATCCGTCACCAGCTGATCCCCCAGCTCGAGCGCTACAACCCCAAGGTCTCCGAACGCCTGGCCGCCACCGCCGAGATCCTCTCCGGCGATGAAGAGCTCCTCGAACAGGTCGCGGCGGCCGCCTTTGCCCGCCTCGTCGAATGCTCCCCGGCCGCGGTGCGGCTTCCGCTCGGCCTGCTTCTTCGCGAGCCACGCGGGTTGCGGTTGCGCCTGTATCGGCTTGCCCTGCACGAGTTACGCGGCGACCTCCGGCGGATCTCCTTCGCCCACCTGGAAGCCGTCGACCACTTGGCGTCCGGCGAACGCCCCAGCGCCCGGCTGAAGCTCCCCGGGGATTGCGTGGTCTCCCGCGGCTACGACTCGCTCTCCTTCAGCGGCCAGTGGCGGGCTCCCGCCGGAAATTGGCAACTTGTGGTAAGCGGGGAAGGGCGGCATACTCTTCCGGTAGATTCCGCGCTGGTCGTCGAACGGATCCCGTGCCCCGAAAAATTAGATTCCGGCTCCCGCCTGGTTGCCTTCATCGACCCCGAGGCGGCCCCTTTCCCCTGGACGGTGAGGAACTTCCGCCCCGGCGACCGCTTCACGCCGCTCGGGATGACGGGAGAGCAGAAGGTGAAGGATCTTTTCATAAACGAGAAGATACCTTTGGGGGAACGATCCCGGGTGCCGCTCATCGAGTCAGCCGGACGGATTATCTGGGTGGCGGGGATACGGGTTTCCGAACACGCAAAGGTAAAGGCAACCGCGGAAAAGGTGTGGAGAGTTGAGATTCTTAGGGTTTAAAGCTCTTGTCAAGGTGCTACCTTTGTGGTAATCCTTTTGTTCATTTGAAATCTTTTTTTTACTACTAATCTAAGCACATAAATGCTCGCAGGTGCGCTCGCCGCCGGGACCGCTGTCACAGCCCCCGCCGCGAGCGTCATACCGATATTTCCGGGGAGGAAACTTGAACCAATTCTACAAGAACCTGGCACTCTGGCTGGTAATCAGCCTGATGATGATCCTGCTGTTCAACCTTTTTAACAAACCAAAACCCACCCAGGAAAAGCTCGACTACAGCGACTTTATCGAAGCGGTCGACACCGGCAAGGTGAAGAACACCAACCGGACCATCAACAGCGTCACCATCCAGGGTAACGAGATCATCGGCAAGTACAGCGACGGCAAGGAGTTCAGGAGCTACAAGCCGGCCGATGCCAACCTGACCGACAAGCTGATCGCCAAGCACATTGCCGTCTCGGCCCGCCCCGAGGAGGAGCGTTTCTCCTGGTTCTCGCTCTTGGTCTCCTGGTTCCCGATCATCTTCCTGGTCGCCGTCTGGATCTTCTTCATGAGGCAGATGCAGGGTGGCGGCGGCAAGGCGATGGCCTTCGGCAAGAGCCGCGCGAAGCTTTTGACCGAGGCCCAGGGACGCGTCACCTTCGAGGACGTGGCAGGCATCGAGGAAGCCAAGGAAGAGCTCGAGGAGATCATCTCCTTCCTGAAGGATCCCAAGAAGTTCACCAAGCTGGGTGGCCGCATCCCGAAGGGTGTCCTCTTGATGGGCCCCCCGGGTACCGGCAAGACCCTTTTGGCCCGCGCCATCGCCGGCGAGGCGGGCGTTCCCTTCTTCTCCATCTCCGGTTCCGACTTCGTCGAGATGTTTGTCGGCGTGGGCGCCTCCCGCGTGCGTGACCTCTTCGTGCAGGGCAAGAAGAGCGCACCGTGCATCATCTTCATCGACGAGATCGACGCCGTCGGCCGTCACCGCGGCGCAGGCCTCGGCGGCGGTCACGACGAGCGCGAACAGACCCTGAACCAGCTGCTGGTCGAGATGGACGGCTTCGAGTCCAACGAAGGGGTCATCCTGATCGCCGCTACCAACCGCCCCGACGTCCTCGACCCGGCGCTCCTCCGCCCGGGCCGCTTCGACCGCCAGGTCGTGGTTCCCCGTCCCGACGTGAAGGGGCGCGAGATGATCCTCAAGGTGCATTGCAAGAAGACCCCGCTCGGGGCCGACGTCGATCTCGGCGTCATCGCCCGCGGCACCCCCGGTTTCTCGGGCGCCGACCTCGCCAACGTGGTCAACGAAGCGGCTCTCCTGGCCGCCCGCAAGGATAAGAGCATCGTCGAGATGATCGACTTCGACGACGCCAAGGATAAAGTCCTCATGGGCGTCGAGCGCCGCTCCATGGTGATCTCCGACGAGGAAAAGAAGAACACCGCCTACCACGAGGCCGGTCACACCCTGGTCGCCAAGCTCATCCCGGGCACCGACCCCGTCCACAAGGTCTCCATCATCCCGCGCGGCCGCGCGCTGGGCGTCACCATGCAGCTCCCGATCGAGGACAAGCACAGCTACTCCCGCGAGTCGCTTCTCGACCGGATCGCCGTCCTCATGGGCGGGCGCGTCGCCGAAGAGGTCATCTTCAACTCGATGACCACCGGCGCCGGCAACGACATCGAGCGCGCCACCGAGATTGCCCGCAAGATGGTCTGCGAGTGGGGCATGAGCGAGAAGCTCGGCCCGGTCACCTTCGGCAAGAAGGACGAGCAGATCTTCCTGGGCCGCGAGATGGCCACCCACAAAAACTACTCCGAGGCCACCGCGGTCGAGATCGACCACGAGATCAGGCTGATCGTCGAGCAGAACTACGCCAGGGTCCAGGATCTGCTCCGCTCCAACCTGGATGCCCTGCACCGCATCTCCCTGGCCCTCATCGAGAAGGAGAACCTGACCGGCGATGAGGTTGACCGGATCATCGCCCAGGGCGCCCTTCCCCCGGAAGGGACTGCCACCGCATGATAGCTGCACCGGCGGCGTGGGATCTCCCACGCCGCTCTCTTTCGTTGAAACGTCCGCTGGTCATGGGGATCCTCAACGTGACCCCGGACTCCTTTTCCGACGGACACCGTTTCTTCTCCCTTGAGGCCGCCGTGGAGCGCGCCATCGAGATGGAGGCGGAAGGCGCCGACATCGTCGACATCGGGGGGGAAAGCACCCGGCCCAATGCCCCCGCCGTGGAGCTCGACGAGGAACTTCGCCGCGTGGTCCCCGTCATCGAGGCGCTGGCCGGGAAACTTACGGTCCCCATCTCGATCGATACCTACAAGGCCGGTGTCGCCCGGGCCGCCTGCGCCGCCGGCGCCGAGATCGTCAACGACGTGAGCGGGCTCTTCTTCGACGACGGCATGGCAACCGCCGTCGCGGAAGCCGAGGCGGGACTCGTCGTGATGCATACGCGGGGAAGACCCCACGAGATGCAGCAAAACACCAGCTACGGCGATCTCATTGGCGAGGTCGTCGAATACCTGAAAGGGTCCCTCGCGCTGGCCAAGCGGGCAGGCATCGCCTCTTCCCGTATTGCGGTCGATCCCGGCATCGGCTTCGCGAAGAGCCTGGAGGGTAACCTCGAGTTGATCCGCAGACTCCCCGAGCTTGCCGCACTGGGGTATCCCGTGCTGGTGGGCCCCTCCCGGAAGTCGTTCATCGGGAAGGTGCTCGGCAGGGATGGGGGGGAGCGGCTCTTCGGAACGGCGGCAGCGGTTGCCGTCTCCATCGTGAACGGCGCCTCCATCGTAAGGGTGCATGACGTAGCTGCCATGAGGGACGTCGCGGATATGGCGCGGGCGCTCAGCTAGCCCCGCACGAATGCTGGGAGTAACCTCCCGCGTGGTGCCGATGAATCCTTCTCTGCAAGACATAGGCGTGATTCGGGACCTTCTCGATCTATCGCTCGTAGCTCTGATCGTCACTCGGCTCTCCAGGCTTTTGAAGGCGCAATTGGCCCTGCGCGTCCTCCCCGCGCTTTGTCTCCTGCTGGCCGGTCACCTCCTGGCCCGGCTCTTCTCCCTGTACACCGTCCGGATCCTCCTCGATACCTTCCTCGCCTCTTCGGTGGTGGTGCTGGCGGTCATCTTCCAGACCGACATCCGCCGGGGTTTTGCCGCCTGGATCAGGAGCAAGACCGGGAAGGACGTGGAGATGTCGGATGTCATCGACGAGCTGGTGTTCGCCGTGGCGGGACTGGCCCAGAAGCGGATCGGGGCCCTGATCGTCATCGAGCGAGGCATCCAGGTCGATAGCTACCTGGCGGTGGGGACCGACATCGACGCCAAGGTGACGAGCGAGCTGATCTCGTCCATCTTTTTGCCGTACTCCCCGATCCACGACGGTGCGGTGATTATCCAGCATGGGAAACTGACCAAGGCGGGATGCTTTTTGCCGCTCACCCAGAACCTCGAGATCAGCAAGAGCCTGGGGACCAGGCACCGCGCGGCTTTCGGGCTATCGGAGCTGGTCGACGCGGTGGTCGTGGTGGTTTCCGAGGAGACCGGCGCCATTTCGGTCGTCGTGGGAGGAAAGAAGACCGTTATCCTGGAACCGCCGGCTCTTGGCAAGATGCTGAGAAGGCTGATCGAGCCGAGGTGGCTTAAATGAGAATGCACGGGCCGGAACCGAGCGATGCAACGGTGGTCACGGGGCTTTCCCTGCTGCTGTCCGTCCTTATCTGGACGTGCGTGATGGTGGAGCGTCCCGCCGAGACGACCCTGAAAGTCCCCCTGCGAGCCGAACATATCCCTGCCGGCCTGAAAGTGACCACGCCGCTTCCGGAGAACGTGGAGGTTACCGTGGCCGGGCCGGGGATCCTTTTATGGCCGCTTCGTTTCGTCGATCCCGGGAGCGTCGAGCTCGATCTTTCCACGGCGGCGGCAGGTGCGGCATCGTTTGCCGCCGATCGCCGCTCTCTGCGGTTTGCCGACAGCGATCTCAAGGTGGTGCGGATGTATCCGGCCAACGTGCGGGTGACACTGGTGACGATCTCCGGCCAGGCAAAGTAGCCGTTTAATGTAATTTCATCTCGCCCCCTTTGGGGGAGAGGGGCAGGGCGAGGGCAGGTTATACCGGGCACTCTCTCCATTTATTTCGATCCAAGGAGCTCCCTATGAAGAAACTATTTGGCACCGACGGTGTTCGCGGCGTAGCCAACGTCTATCCCATGACGGCGGAGATGGCCATGGCGATCGGGCGGGCGGCCGCCTATACCTTTAAGAACAGCAAGAGAAGGCATCGTATCGTCATCGGCAAGGACACCCGTCTCTCTGGCTACATGCTGGAAAGCGCCCTGGTCGCCGGCATCTGCTCGATGGGGGTCGACGTCCTGCTGGTGGGGCCGCTCCCGACCCCGGGCATTGCCAACATCACCTCCTCCATGCGTGCCGACGCCGGCGTGGTCATTTCCGCTTCCCATAACCCCTTCGAGGACAACGGGATCAAGTTCTTCTCCCGTGACGGGTTCAAGCTTCCCGACGAGAAGGAGCTGATGATGGAGGAGCTGATCTTCTCCAAGAAGATCGACTCCCTGCGCCCGACCGCCAAGGAGGTCGGCAAGGCCTACCGTATCGACGACGCCGCCGGCCGCTACGTGGTATTCCTCAAGAGCACCTTCCCCAAAGACCTCGACCTCGCCGGGCTGAAGATCGTTCTGGATTGCGCGAACGGTGCGGCCTACAAGGTGGCTCCGGCGGTCTTCGAGGAACTGGGCGCCGAGGTCATCACCATCGGTGTCAAACCCAACGGCACCAACATCAACGCCGACTGTGGGTCGCTGCACCCGGAAGTGATGAGCGCGGCGGTGAAGGAGCACGGAGCCGACCTCGGCATTGCCCTCGACGGCGACGCCGACCGGGTCATCTTCGTCGACGAGTACGGAAACGTGGTGGACGGCGACCGCATCATGGCCATCTGCGCCACCGAGATGATGAAGAACGGAACCCTCAAGCGGAATACCCTGGTGGCCACCGTCATGAGCAACATGGGCCTGGATATCGCCATGAAGCGGATCGGCGGCGAGGTCATCAAGACCGCCGTCGGCGACCGTTACGTGGTGGAGGAGATGGTCAAAGGAGGCTACAACCTGGGGGGCGAGCAGTCGGGGCACATGATCTTCCTCGACCACAACACTACCGGCGACGGCATTCTCTCCGCCCTGCAGGTGCTGGCCATCATGCAGCGGCGCCAAAAAAGGCTCTCCGAGCTGGCCCTGGTCATGGAGGCGCTTCCCCAGGTGCTCGTCAACGTGCGGCTGAGCCAGAAATCGGACATCATGCAGGTTCCCGAGGTCGCCAACCTGATCCGCGACGTGGAAGGGAAACTTGACGGAGCGGGGAGGGTGCTGATCCGCTATTCGGGCACCGAGCCGCTGTTACGGATCATGCTGGAAGGCACCGACGAAAGTGAGATTCGCACCTGGGCGCACGACATCGCATCGACCGTCGCCTGTCATTTGGGAGGAGAAGTTCGTGGCTAGACTGGGAGTGAACATCGATCACGTAGCGACCCTGCGCAACGCGCGGGGGGGATCGGAACCGGATCCGGTGGCGGCCGCCGCCATCGCGGAACTGGCCGGAGCCGACCAGATCACCATTCACCTGAGGGAAGATCGCCGTCACATCAAGGACCGCGACCTGCACATCTTGAGGCAGACCGTTCAGACCCGGCTGAACCTGGAGATGGCCGCCACCGACGAGATGGTGGAAATCGCCCTGAACGTGAAGCCCGAGGCTTGCACCCTGGTTCCCGAGAAGCGGGCGGAGCTCACCACCGAAGGGGGGCTCGACGTCCGCCTTCACCAGGAGGCGTTGAAGCCGTATATCGAAAAGCTGCAAGCCGGAGGCATCATCGTCAGCCTCTTCATCGATCCCGATCCCGATCAGATCAAGGCCGCCAACAAGGTCGGCGCCGACTACATCGAGATCCACACCGGATCCTTCGCCGAGGCGAGGGACTGGAAGGAGGAAGAAGAGGAGCTCATCAAGCTCGAGAACGCGGTGAAGCTCGCGAGAAAGCTCGACCTCGGCGTGAACGCCGGCCATGGGCTCAACTATGTGAACGTGAAGAAAGTGGCCGCCATCGGCGGGATCGAGGAATTCAACATCGGCCACTCCATCATGTCCCGCGCGATCCTCGTCGGTCTCCACCAGGCCGTCCGCGATATGTCCGAGCTCGTCCGCTACGCGTAAGCCCGGCGCACCGCTACCTCAGGGTAGCTCATACTGACTTTACCGCCTCTCCCCCTCCTTCAAGGGGAGGGCAGGAGTGGGGATGGGGAAAGGGGACTGGAACCTTCAGGTGCCCGTCCCCCTCTCCGGCCGTTGTTTGTTTCTGCCAACAAAAAGGCGGATCAGGATATCCTGGTCCGCCTTTTTCATTACCTGGTGGATCACGTTTACTCTATCGTATCTGCCGTTCCAGGCCTACAGGATCATGGGAGGTCCTCAGTGCTTCGCCATGCGCGAGGCGGCGCTACCGGTCTGTCTAAAGTACGAGTTGGTAGGCTCGATAGAGTTAGCCTGTTCGTTGGAAAAATAAACATCCGTTCGGGTGATAGTAACTGTAAATGCTTAACATAGACTAATACGGATAGCTCCTGCCCAGACGTCACCACACTCGTGTAACTCACCCGAGGAAAAGGATGTCCCTGCCGGCAGGGACATCAAGGTTACCGCCCTTGCGCTCGATGAAAACGAAGACGTAATCTACACGGGGGTGGTAAACGGGGTAGTCGTACTGGCTGGGCAGACAACCGACCTGGTGACCTTCTTCATGCTGCGTGCGTTGACCTCGATTACCGTCGATCCGCCCAACCAGGGCCTCTCCGCTATCGGCGCGACCCAGCAGTACACGGCGTTGGGCAATTACCACGACGATTCTACGCCGCGGGACATCTCCGGGGCAGTAACCTGGACCTCGTCGGATCCCTCAGTCGCCACCATAGATGCGACCACGGGATTGGCGACCGCCGTGGGAGCAGGATCGACCACCATAACAGCCGCTGATGGCCATCATTCAGGGCAGGCCACGCTGACCGTAACCCTCGCACCCTATATCTCCGCCGTAGTAATCAGCGTGACTGAAGGGGAAAACCCCTTGGGCTTTTTACAGCAGGTGCGAGTGTCCTCCGATAACAGCGAGCAAACTCCGGTGACTGACGCCACCGTGACGGTGAATGGAACGGTTCTTACCTACGACTCTCAAAAACGTGGCTACACAGGTTTCCAACCGATAGACCCCGGTGGTTCAGTCGAACTGAATGTGACGGTCGGAACCAACACCTACAGTGCGGCTGGCACCCAGTTCACCATCTTTCCGAGCATCACCTCACCCGTGTCAGGTGCCACGTGGGATACCGGCAGCGGCAACGACATTGTCTGGAGTGCCGGAGCTCCCTTGGAAAACGCCAACTACACCATCGGAATCTTCTCCAAGTCTCTTGGCAAATTCGTCTATCCGGCAGATAAAAATCCGATGGACAACTCTACCCGGCACTACCTTCCTGAACGTCCCTGCAGGGCAGCTCTCCCCGGCGAACGACTACTTCGTGATGGTAGCAATCGCAACTCCGGGGATGGGAGGGGGGCCGTCCGGGGGGATACCAATCGCGGGAGCCGCCGCCGGGTCCGCCCTCAAGATAGGGGGGACAACCGCCTTCGTCCCGATTTCGGTGACTGCAGCAAGTCCACCACCCTGATTGTTACCCAGGCTGATGCTGCCGTTCGAGGCTGAGCATAAGAAAGGCCTTCCTGACATAGTCGGGAAGGCCCTTTCGATTTTGTTCGCGAACTACCGGACTTCCTTCGGTGTCCTATTTGCCGCTCACCGTCAGTTGCTTGTACGGCCAGCCCTCCATCCCGTCTTCGAGAATGAAGAGACGCTTTTCCGGTATCCCCTTTAGCTGCAGGTAGTCGTACGCGTTTTTCGCACCGCCGCGGCCACGGGGGCAGACGACGACCACGTCGTTCTTGCTGGCGGCAAGCTGCGGGAGGATCCTGTCCAGTCTCTTCTTCTCATCCGCGGATTTGACCGGGAAAGAGTCGGTCTCCATGGCACCCTTGAAGTGGTGCTTCTGAAAATCGCTCGGTACCTGGATGTCGACGATCTGGATCGCTTTCCCGGTTTCCAGCCATTTTTTAAAGTCGCCAGGGGAAACATAGTTGTAGCCGAAAGCATGCGCGGCGGCTGCGAAGAACAACGAGAAAAGTATGGATGCGACGAGGGATTTACGCACTTTATTCTCCTTTACGAATAATATCCCCGTTCCGGGCCGGGGCTTCATGGGAAGCATTAAGCTAAAGGAATATACGCGAAGCTGAATCTCTTAACAATTGGAAAATTTCGATAAAGCCGAATGCCGGTATCGGAATTGACGATACCGCTTCTGTGGATTTGGGCAGTGAGGTTAGTCTCGAGTAGTGCTTCCATGGCAAGGGGGGCTGCCCGGGCGAAAGGTGACAACTTCTCTCCGAAAGTTTCACTTTCCGGATGAAAGGTGACAACTTTTTTCCGAAAGTTTTACTTTCCAAACGAAAGGTGACAACTTCTCTCCGAAAGTTTCACTTTCCGGATGAAAGGTGACAACTTTTTTTCGAAAGTTTCACTTTCCAAACGAAAGGTGACAACTTTTCTCCGGAAGTTTTACTTTCCAAACGAAAGGTGACAACTTCTCTCCGAAAGTTTCACTTTCCGGATGAAAGGTGACAACTTTTTTTCGAAAGTTTCACTTTCCAAACGAAAGGTGACAACTTCTCTCCGAAAGTTTCACTTTCCAAACAAAAGGTGACAACTTCTCTCCGAAAGTTTCACTTTCCAAACGAAAGGTGACAACTTTTTTCCGGAAGTTTCACTTTCCAAACGAAAGGTGACAACTTTTCTCCGGAAGTTTTACTTTCCGAACGGAAGGTGACAACTTCTCCCCGGAAGTTTCACTTTCCAAACGAAAGGTGACAACTTTTTTCCGGAAGTTGTGCAATTCATCGGGGCCCCTCCGATGGGGGGGCCGGCGGCGGCGTGTAAAGACACTTGAACCTCGCGGCCAAAAATGTCATCTTCTCAGCCGCCAGAGCTCGATCGGGGCAGAAGCCGGCGACAGCGGAGTGGTCGTGATCGGATAAGGAGAGGGCGGGGTTGAGGGGAAGGGGAAGGGCCGCGTAGCGGAAGATCATCGCCAATCGGCAAACCATTTGTGTGGGGGGGGGAGATGTCGTTACCCAGGAGGGACTCATTATTCATACTCGTCGCGGTTATCATTCTTTTCATACTCGCGCTTGGTACCTTGAAGGGGAAAGGCCGGGATACGCCGCACGACGAGATGCATGCCGCGGGCTACGCAGCGGCGCGGGAGGGTAAGAGCCAGTCCGCCATCGAGAGGAGCTGTAACGAGTGCCATTTCATCAAGACGATCAAAGGCCACCCTCCCAAGGAGCAATGCCTTATCTGCCACAAACTGACCGAACGCTGATGATTGTGCTCGGATTTCGGTTAGATGGGTGAGGCTACCGCAGTGCCTTGTATTTTTTCTCCACGGTCTGCTCCATCCTCATCGATAGAACGAATCCGATGCCGTTAGGGGCTGAGGCTCTTCCTGTCAGCCACATGTTCATGTCCATCTTGTCGGAGAGGGGGGCCTTTGAGGTGTCGATCGGGAAGTCCCCTGAAAAGTAGACGAAGGCGTTGGCTTTATCGACGATGAACTCGGGCGGTAACGCCGGCGAGGTAAGGTTTTCAACCTCAACGTTTCCGGTGATTCGCAAAGCCTTGATACCGTCGCTTTCGACGATCTTATCCAGTGCCGTGCTCCCCTTGATGCTGTCCGGCTTGGCCAAAATGCCAACCTCACTCAAGCTGGCAGCCATTTCCGCATTGTGGACCGGCCAGCGGTCGCCTACCTTCTTACGTTCCTTCGTTCCAAACACATCATCGTCAGTGGTCTTGTCGTGCCGCAGGGAGAAAAACAGGTTCAGGACCTTTTTCACTTCGGGAGATACCGGCTTGCCATTCACCAGAAACACTTCCTCCTTCCCCTGAAGCTCCGCCAGGATTTCAGTCCCTGCGGGTAAGATTTCCTGTTCGGGAGTCTTGCCGTTCTCGGAATACTTGCAGGCGGAGACGATCAGGCCGAGTTTACTTCCATCACCGGTATCGCCGTTCTTTAAGACCGTTACGGTTGCGTCAAGCTTACCTGAATAAGACGCCGTAGTTTCGCTTACTACTTTCAATCCCTGAGACACCTTGAAATGTTCCAGTTCCCTGCCGGATCCGGAAAGAAGATACTTGTCTCCAACTTTTTCGGGCCTGTCCAGCTTGATCTCGAACTCCTGGGCAAAGAGCTGGCCGCACATGAGAAGGGTGAAAAGTACGGACAACGCTAAAATATTCGCTCGCATGGTATCCTCTTGCTTGGCCACGGAGGGGACAAATCATTTCCCCACACATGGCAATGACGACATCGCCCAGCACTCAGCCGTGTGCTTTTGAGGCTGCTGCACGTGTTTTGGTACTGAATCTATCGATGATGCGTCCGGCGTCGATTCCGGGCCCGATCCCGCTGACAAGACCGATTCTTTTCATTTTGGAACTCCTTTCCATGCCGGGGCGTTTTACCGGTAGTTGTTCCGACAAAGAACCTTCCGGCCTGGATTTCCCCCCATGGACGCGCTGGAGTACGCCTTTAAATACGTCCTTGGGGAGTCTGCATTACTGTTCCCGTAATCACTCGAACCTACTGAAGTAGATTCCATAGGAAGGAGAACCGTCTGTCATGCCGACGTTTTGGGACCACATGACTGTCGCACGACCACTGGAATCGACTGCCAATGTTGGTGTGTCTGCGCCTCCAGGCGCGGTTTTTAGTTGCTGTGCCACGGCCCATCCGCTGGTCGGCGTGCGTACGTTGCTATAGACTTTGCCCTCTCCTGGATAAGGATCGTTGAAGTTGTATTGCAGCCACGCAACAAACACCGTCCCGTTTCCGTCGGCTGCTATTTGGGGGGTAACTACGTTGTCACCGGTACTGACAACTTCCGCGGGGAGCCAGCCGCTGGACGGAAGGAAGCGGGCTGAGACAACTTCACTCCACTGGCTCTCGACCCATACGGCGTAGAAATTCCCTTGGGCATCGTGATTGACGGATGGCCAACTACTGCCCCAAAGCGAGTCTTCGAGTTGCACGGCAGGATACCAGCCGTTGGCCGCGTCATAGTACTTTGCGATGGTGTGCGTGAGGTATCCGGGAAGGTCTTCCCCCCACACGAGCATGGTGTTTCCATTATGGGTGGCAATGGCGAGCGAAGAGACTGCCCCGGGAGTTGAGGCAATAATTTCCGGGGACGCAAAGAGGTTAGCTCCGGACTGACTCACCATCAAATAGGAACCGTTGGAGTCTCGTTCACTCCAAAACACGAACCCGGCCCCTGAAGCATCGAGGCCGATTTGGGGGGGACTATGGTCTGGAGCAGGGGATAATTGTTGAAAGGTCCAGCCGGAGTCTTGCCTGAACGTGGTGACGGTTATCCCTGAGGTGTAGAGCGAGCCGACTACATAGACGGACCCATCGTCAGTTATTGCGATGTCGTACGGAGTACCTTGCCAGCCGAGGTCTTCGACTTGGCCCCAGCCAGTCGCTGTAGAAAATCTGACGACTTGGAGAGAGTAAACTCCGCTGACGGTCCTCAGCCAGGTTACGGCACCGTTTCCGTTTTGGCTGACGCTCAGATGCAGGTTATCCCACCCAGATGCCGTGTCTCCTATCCTTTGAGGAACTCCCCATCCTGTCTCCGGGCGGTATATGTTAGCGAAAAAACCTCCCGGCTCTGCCCATACAGCATATACGTTTCCCTGACCGTCGACGGCGGATTGTTGGTAGCGAGCAGGACTTGCCAGAAGGGCGGCACTCCTCCATTGGCCGACTGCCGGTTGGCTGGATACGGTCTCAGATTTCGAGTTACCACACCCACCAAGCAAAGCGACGAGCAGAAGGCAAAGAAGATAGTGGCAAAAAAAGTTAACGTGTCGAATGTGTCACCCCCATGGAGGCCTTTCTCGGGGCGAAGAAGGCAGACTAGTTATCGGAAATGGAGTTGCCCTGGGTGCTCGGTAAGGACGTTAAAAGTATAGATTCACCAAAATACCGGAACTGATAGTGCCGATGGTATAGCCTTCGTCGTGGGAGGACCCAGTGAAGGAGCCGGAGGTGGTTGAGTGGTTTTTTTCGTACTGGGCTATTGCTCCCACATGCCCGGCAACGCTCACGCGCTGGGTGGGGAACCATTCCAATCCGATGCCGCCCTGCAGACCGGCGGTATAGGATTCGGACCGGGTTTTCGTATCAGACCCTCTGTCGAGGGTGGTTCCATATCTGCCTATAATCGCGCCATAGCAGTAGGGTGAAACTGCCTTTTCAGGCAGGAGGTAATACCTGATGCCCGGGCTGAACTGGTAGGTCTGGCTCACATAGTCGTTATGGTGCCTTAAATATAAGGTGAAATCGCCACCAAGGCTGACGTCATCGTTGAGCTTGTGCCAGTACCCGATAGTGGCACTGTTGGTTGCAGCACCCATGGTGACTGCATTGTTGCCCCTTTCTTTTACCTCCTGGGCGTCGGCAGCATTGACGGTCAAAACAACAGCTAGCACCACGGCCAACCATACCAATCTTTTCAATTTTCTCTCCTGTGCTGGAAAAATATTCATTTCAAAATTGGAGGAGAATATATAAGTAATACTCATTATTGTCAAAGCCGAAAGTTGCCCAAATGGCGAAAATTTTGAGATACCTTGGAAAGTTAGTAATCCACACACTGTTAGTACGGAGCGGTCGTAAATTCTGTGAGTACGAGGTTGAATGCTGAGGGGAGCTCTGCAGAGTAAATAAGGCTAAATTTCACTGCGTTATCGCTTTATATAATTTTCGAATTTACAAAGTATGGGCATTCACTTATAGTGTGGCCTGAATTAGCTTCTCCTTTTAAACAATGGATAATTGCTGGGCCAGGCAATATTAGTTCAGTACATGGTAAAGGAGTCGAATGAGTCTGGTAACTCTGTCCTGCCCCGTTTGCGGTTTTTCCAAGGATCTCGACTCCGCTCTGCTTCCCAAGGCGGGGAGCAAGGTCACCTGTCCCAAGTGCCGGTCGGTCTTTCCTCTTGAGCTCCAGGAGGAACCGCTGCCGTTGCCGGACGGTGAAAATGTCCCTCCCACCGATCCGCCTGCCGTCTCGCCGCCGCCTCCGGCCCGCGAAATCCCCCGCACCTACACCTTTTCCTTCACCGGTAACGCGAAGGAGTACTTCGGCATCTGGATCGTCAATACCTTGCTGCGGATCGTTACCTTAGGCCTCTACTCTCCTTGGGCGAAGGTCAGGAAAAGACGCTACTTCTACACCAACACCCTTCTCGCCGGTGCCCCGTTCGATTACCTTGCCGATCCGTGGGCCATCCTCAAGGGATGGTTCATTGCCGGTATTTTCCTCGGCCTCTACTCGCTGACCTCCAAAGTAAGTCCCCAGTATGCCGGCTTCTGGATGCTGGTATTTTTCGGCGTGTACCCGTGGGTGGTGGTCCGTTCCCGCCTCTTCAGCCTCAGAAACTCTACCCACCGCAACATCCACTTCGGATTCAACCCGGACTACCGCGAGGCATACCGGGTCTTTCTCTTCTGGCAACTGCTGGTCCCGCTTACCATGGGGATCCTGGCTCCCTACGTCATCTACCGGCAGAAACGTTTCCTGGTCGAGAACAGCCGTTTCGGGACCACCCCGTTCCGCTTTCACGCCAAACCGGACGAATATTTCAAGATATTCATCCCGGTCCTGCTGCTTTTTCCGGCGGTCGGCGCGGTGATCATCACCGCAGGCGTCCTGCACAAAGGCGGCGCGTACATGGCCTTTATCATTCCCATCCTGTTCGTCACCGGCTACCTGGTCGCCGGTGTCTATTTCCCCACGGCACTCACGAACCTTACCTGGAATTCCACGACCTTGGGGGGGCACCGCTTCTCCTGCCAGCTCCGGCTTCGGGATCTTCTCTGGATCTACTTCTCCAACGGGATTGCCATCGTCTGCACGCTCGGGCTCATGGCTCCCTGGGCGACGGTCCGGATGATGCGGTACCGGCTGGAGCATCTGAGCGCCCGCGGTGCCGGAAGTTTCGACGTCTTCCGGGCTTCCAGCGAGGAACAGGTGGGTGCCGCTTCCGAGGAGCTTGGTGACATGCTCGGTTTCGACCTGGGCCTATGAGCGAGTACGCAGCCACCTGGTACGACGGGCAGACTTCCCGTGGCCATGACGTGATCATTCACCTGGACGGCGAGATGCTCCGGGTAGCGGGGGAGGGGGTGGCGTGCGAATATCCGCTGTCCCGGGTGCGAATGGATCAGCGGCTCGGCAAGGCCCGGCGTTGCCTGCGGTTCGAAGACGGCGCCGTTGCCGAGGGCGCAGCGGACGTCTTCCTTGACGAGCTTTTAAGCAGGCAAGGAAAAAACGGGGTGATGAACCGGGTCGTCCCCCGCTGGGAGATGAATCTCAAGAAGGCCTTTGCCGCTCTCGGCATCACGGTGATCGTGGTGGCCTGTTTCATGCGTTTCGGGGTCCCGATTCTGGCCGAGAAGCTGGCCTTCGCACTGCCGCCCGCGACCGAGGAAGTCCTGGGCCGTCACACGCTGGAACTTTTGGACGAGATCGCGCTGAAGCCGTCGGAGCTCGGCAAGGAGCGGCAGGAGGATTTAACCCGGCGATTTGCCGCCATCGTGGCCGGGCACCCGGATAGGCAGGGGTGGCGGCTGGTCTTCCGCTCTTCCAAGCCCATCGGAGCGAACGCGTTCGCACTTCCCTCTGGCATCGTGGTGATCACCGACCGGATGGTGGAGATCGCCGAGAATGACGACCAGATCACCGGAGTGCTGGCGCACGAAGTTGGTCACCTGGTACGGCGTCATTCCCTGCGGAATCTACTGCAGAACTCGGTCACCGCGCTCTTGATCGCCACGCTGACCGGGGATATCACCTCGCTCCATTCGATAGCGGCGACCTTGCCGACCGCGCTGATTGACGCGAAGTATTCGCGGGATTTCGAGCGCGAGGCCGATGATGCTGCGGTGGCGTACCTGAAGGAGAAGAGGATTCCTATCCGGAGTTATGCGGAAATTCTGGCTCTGCTTGCCAAGGACCACAACATGGCGGGGGAAGGACCACGCTTCGGGGAGCTTTTCGACAACCATCCGATGATGCTGGAAAGGGTCCAGCGGGTGCTGGCGGGGTCGGGTGGATGAGGTTGGGAAGATGCGATTGATTCAGCCATTGGCAAGGAGGAAAGCATGAAGATTTGGTGGCGGGGAGCGATTATCACCCTGGTCTGGTTGCAGTTGTCCGGGCTCTGTTTTGCCAAGCAGCTCTTCCTCAAGGATGGCAGTGTCCTTGATTGCGAGTCGTTTTGGAAGCGCAACAATCAGGTCGTGGCCAAGGTCAACCGGGACGTGGTCTTGACCTTCCAGGCAAGCGAAGTGAATCTCGCCAAAAGCTTTCACCGGACCAAAAAGAAGACGGTGAAGAAAAAGCTCCATCGGGTGAGAAAAACTCACGGTGCGGTTCTCCCCGGCGGACCGGCTGCCTCCAAGGGGGGCGATGCCGGAACATCGGGATCCTTCCCGGCGGCGAACTCTTCCTCACCGGACCAAAAAGGCGCCACCGCGCCGGTTCCTCCCCCGCAGAAGAGGGTGAAGGCTGCCGCAAACGCCAAGAATCCGGAGAGTAAGGACGCTAACGCTCCAGCTCCGCCCGCACAGAAAGCCTCGGCGCAACCGCAAAACGGTGGCGCTCCCGTGGCCCCCGCCGGAGATGCCAAGCCCGCCGCAGGCACCCCTCCTGTTGGTGGTGGAGCTGACGCTCCCGCCGCCAAAGCTGCACCGTCACCACAGCCCGGTGCGGCAGCCAAACCGGCAGTCCCCCCCAAGCCGGCCGTAGCGCCCAAGCCTGCGGCTCAGGCCAAGCCGGAAGTCACCGCTGAAATGAAGCAGAAGCTGATGTCCAACCTCATCCTGATCCTTGTGAGCCTCCTGCTCATAATTGCCGGGATGTGGAAGGTCTTCGAAAAGGCGGGGTACGCCGGCTGGAAGGCGATCATTCCCTTCTACAACATGTATCTCCTGATGATCATCGCCGGAAAGCCCGGCTGGTGGTTCTTCCTGCTCTTCATTCCGGTCGTGGGGATCGCCATCCTTCTGTTGGCCTACCTGTCGCTCGCGGAGAAGTTCGGCAAGAGCGCCCTCTTCGCGGTCGGACTGGTGTTTTTCCCCATGCTCTGTTTCCCGGCCCTCGGTTTTGACCGCTCCCAGTACGGCGCCCGCAAGGAGGAACTCGAGTTCTCCTTCTCCGAGGAATGATCAAGCAAGGAATTCCCATGACCACGGCGGGAAACGACACGGCGCCTGCCGGCAAGGGGCGCCTGGTTCTCGAAGCCATACCGGACGAGGCCGTCAGAGAGAAGGTCATTGCCCTTCTTTGCCGCAGTGCCGCAGGAGCCACTCCCGAGCAGGTCGCTCAACGGTTGTCTTCGCTGCCCCTGGTCCTGTCCAGCTCGGTTTCCTCATCGACGGGAACACGCCTGGCGGAGAAACTCCGGGAATGCGGTGCCCAGGCCGTTTTCATTCCCGGCCTTTCTCCCGGGGCGGCAAAGCTGCCCGCGGGACCCCCCTCTGGGGAGGCGCGCTCCGCCCATCCTCGTAAAGGCGCTGCCGCCGCGCCTTCGCCCGGTCCCGAGCTTCCGACCGACGCCCCGGTCCTCATTCTCAATGCCTTTCTCGCCGTCCTGGTGTCCCTGTTCTCGCCCGTCTTCTACGTGGTCGCCATTCCCCTGGCTCTCTATGCTGTCCATCGCTCCGGCACCGTTCTCGAGATCCACACCGAGGTCAGAGGCTTTCTTCTCGTCGGCTCCTTCATCCCTCTTCTGAACGCCGCGATACTGCTGGTGCTCCTGGTGATGACGAGCCTGTCGCTGCGAAAAAAGGCCAAGGGGCTGCGCAAGGCGGTCAACGACCATAGGCTCCGTACACTTTTGATGCGGTTCGCGGTGACGCCCCTGATGCTCATCGCCATGCTCGGGGTTTTCAACGGGTCCCTGCCCGATTCCGCCGAGGGGCTGGTGGAAAGTGTCGAAACCCAGCTCAAACACGAAGCCGCCAAATTCGGCAAGGATCTTCCCCGCAAGGCGAATGACAATCTCACCATCGACAGCGTCACGGCAGGCCCCGGCAAGCTCCTCACCTACAACTGCACCCTTACCAAATTAACCGCTGACCGCCTTGACGTACCGCACTTCAAGGAGGCCGTCCTTCCGGGGATCAGGAAGAATGTCTGCTCCAGCAAAGAGCTGAAACGGTACATCGATATGGACGCGACTTTCGCGTACAGCTTCAAGGGCGAGGACGGGCTCCCGATCGCCACGGTAGCGATCGACTCGATCGCCTGCCGGCAGGAAAGCATGGCCAGCGAGTCGAAAGGAAAGTAGGGAAGATGGAAACGGAAACCGGATACTTCGATCGTCATGTCGAACAGGCCTTCATAGCCAAGGTGCTGGGGCTGGTCGTCATTCTGATCCTCGCCCGCGAACTGGTTGGCGGGCTGATCGGTTTCGTGCTGCTCTTCTTGCCGTTACTGTTTTTCATGTATCTCCGGTACCAGATGAGGCTGACCGGTTCCGGCCCCTGGGAGATCCTGAAAGAGCATCTGACCTTTATCCCCGTCATGAGTACCGGCTCGGAGCGAAAAAGCGAGCGGGTACCGACCGTGACCTACGGCTTGATCATTCTGAACGTGCTGATTTTTTACACCGTCCAGAGTAGCCTCCCCGACGATCTCATTTCCGATAACCTGATCTTTCTCCCCCAGCACCCGGATTTCTGGAATCTCCCGGTGAGCGCCCTGAGTTCCATGTTCCTGCACGGCAGCAACAGCCACCTCTGGGGGAACATGGCCTTTCTCTGGGTGGTCGGATCGGCGGTGGAGCGAAGGATCGACAGCGGGACCTTTCTCTTTCTGTATCTCTTCACCGGGGTGATGGGAGGGCTTCTCTTTGTCATCGTCGAGTATGTCTTTCTGGAGAACGCCGGCCACTGTCTCGGCGCTTCCGGTGCCATCGCCGGTATCATGGGGATCTTTGCCGTGCGCTGCTACTTCAAGAGCATGATCTTTCCCGTACCGATAATGGGCGTTTTCTCCCTGATCTTCCCGATCAGTTTCAAGCTTCGCCTGAACTCCCTGGTAGTCATCGGGCTCTTTTTCTACTCTGACCTGGCAGGCGGCCTATCCCAGATCGCGGGCAAATACTCCCACATCGGTCACTGGGTCCACCTCGGCGGGATGATCACCGGGATGGTGGTGGCGGGTTGGTTCCTGAAACTGGGGAACGATGCCATCGAGGAGCGTCACCTCGAGATCGGCATCAAGGCGGCGGAAACCGCTCAATGGATGGAGGACGGCGAAAGATCTCTCAATATTGCACTGGAAAGAAATCCCGGCTCCGGCGAAGCTCTCCTTGCCATGGCGCGTCTGAAATCCAGGGTGTTCAACAGTGAGGAAGCCGATTCCCTCTACTGCAGGTCCATCGAATCGCTGTTAAAGGAGACTCCGCAACTGGCTCTCGAGGCCTTCTATGAGTATTCTTACAAGTATCATGTCCAGCTCGAGGCGCGGGTGATCGATACCATCGGCACTTATGCCTTACGCTTGAAGAACAGCGAGATTGCCCTGCGGGCCTTTTCCCTGCTCGCCGACAACCCAAAAGCTTCTCCACCCGACCGCGAGCGTGCGCTGTTCCAGTGCGGCAGGCTTCTCGAAGAGACCGGCGAATTCGAACTGGCGCACCGGCGCTATCGTCAGTTCGTGGAGGAATTCCCCGATGCTCCCGCCGCGGCCCGCGTCAGGCTGAAGCTGGACGTGGACGAAGAGACCGCGGAGGAGGCGAGCCCGGCTTCCGGCCGGGAGGTTGCCGCCCCGCCCCCCCCGGGGAAGAGGAGCAGTGTTGTCCCGCCTGTTCCGGCAAGATGAGCCGCCGCCGCGCCACCAACGGGCCGCACGCCGGAGGCGTGTTCTGGGTCTGTCATGAGTACCCGAAATGCCCGCAGGTGGTGCCGGCCGTGTGAGAGAGGGAACGAGCGGGCCCGGCTCAGCCACTGCCTGCCCCTGCCGCGGGAAGCGGCGGATCGATGGAGGCATCTGATGGAAGACCACATCGGCGAACTGGAGGAGGAGGCGATCCCGGGGAGTACGAGCGCACGGGTGCTGGGTGCCTTGCAGATCATGTACGGACTGGCGGTGTTCGTGCTGGTGCTGCTTCCCGGTAACCCGATCCGGCCGCTCCATTTCCTCATGCTGGGCCTGGCCGTGCTTTTCGTGGTGAGCGGCATCGGCCTTTGCAAGCTCAACTACTACGCATGGTTCTTCAGCATCGTGCTCGCCTCCGTTTCCATTGTCAGCGGATTGGCCGTCATCGTCCTCTCCGACGTGGCAGGCGACAGCCGCAGCGGTGCGGTCGCGGCAAGCCAGATGGGACCGCCCATCATCGCTTTCTGGCTGCTGTACCTGGCCCGGAAGGCGTGCAAACGGAAGAGATGAAAACAACTACTAGCTGCCAGACGGCTGGCAGGATTGACGACGTACAACACTGAACGAACTTCGGAGGAGTAAATGCTTGATGCAGGATCGCTGTTGAGTTGGATCGGCCACCACTATTACTACCTGATTGCCCTCGCTGTCTTGATCGTGCTGCTCTGGAACTCGGTCGTCGTGGTCAGCGGCAACGAGATCGCCCTGATCGAGCGCCGCTGGTTCGGCAAGAAGATGCCGCAGGGGAGGGTGGTCGCCCTCGGCAACGAGGTTGGCATCCAGGCCCGCACCCTCGGCCCGGGGCTCCACTTCCTCATCCCTTTCATCTACAAGGCGACCAAGAGCGTCTTCACCGAGATCCTCGACGACGAGATCGGGCTGATCGAGTCGGTGGACGGCTCGGCCATCCCTTCGGGCCGCATCTTCGCCGCGGTGGTCACCGGCCACAACTCCTACCAGGACGGCGAGGCCTTCATCCGCAACGGCGGCCAGAAGGGGCCCCAGATCGAGGTGCTCCCTCCGGGGAAGTACCGGATCAACCCCTACCTCTTCAAACTCACCAAGGGGAAGGTCACCGAGATTGCGGACAACGAGATCGGCATCGTCGAGTCGGTCGACGGCGCCGCCATCCCCGAGGGACGGATCTTCGCCCACGCGGTGCAGGGGCACTCCTCCTACCAAAACGGTGAGGAGTTCATCAACAACGGCGGCCAGAAAGGGCCCCAGATCGAGATCATCCCGCCGGGCAACTACCGCATCAATCCCTACCTCTTCAAGGTGACCAAGAGCCAGGCCACCAAGGTCGGGGAAGGGGAGATCGGCCTCGTGGAATCGGCCGACGGCTCCGCGATTCCCGCCGGCCGCATCTTCGCCGCCGTGGTCCCCAGCCACAACTCCTTTCAGTCCGGGCAGGACTTCATCTCCAACGGTGGCCAGAAGGGGCCCCAGACCGAGATCCTTCCCCCGGGCGTCTACCGTATCCACCCGAACCTCTTCCGGGTAACCAAGGCGGCCGCGGTGGTCATCAACAAGGGTGAGGTCGGCGTGGTGACCGCCCAGGACGGTGCGCCGATCCCGATGGGGCGCCTGCTTGCCCAGAGCGTGCCGGGGCACTCCAACTACGAGAACGGCGAGGCCTTCCTGAAAAACGGCGGGCAGAAGGGGCCGCAGATCGACGTCCTCTTGCCGGGTACCTACCGTATCAACCTGAACCTTTTCTCCATCCAGGTCGCCCCGGCGGTGGTGGTGGAGGCTAACAAGATCGGCCTGGTTACCGCCCTCGACGGACTCCCTCTCCCCGAGCGCGAGTACGTGGCCGCGCCCATCACCGGGCATAACGATTACCAGGACGGCTCCGCCTTCCTCTCCAAAAACGGGCAGCGCGGACCGCAGCTCGACGTGCTGCGCCCCGGTACCTACTACATCAACCCCTTCATGTTCGCGGTGGAGATCGACAACGTCGCGGTGGTCGAGCGCGGGCAGGTCGGCGTCATCGTCTCCAACGTCGGCGACGACCCGACCGAAGAGATGAAGAAGCGGCTGGGCGCCTCCCAGCACGATCCCTCCGAGGAGGAGGGGAAGGAGCGCTACGTGGTTCCCAAGGGATTCCGCGGCATCCAGGAAGAGGTGGCGGGCCCCGGCCGCTACTACCTCAACCGGCGCGCCTTCATGGCCTACATCATCGACACCACCAACATCACTATCGACTGGGACGACCAGGAGGACACCCGCTTCGACCAGCTGACCGTCATCTCCAAGGACGGCTTCCCGATCCAGGTCTCGGTCAAGGTGGTCATCAGGGTCCGCCCGGACCAGGCGCCGTACATGGTCGCCAAGGTTGGCTCCATCGACAACCTGATCCAGCATGTCATTCATCCGATGATCGATTCCTCCTTCCGCAACCAGGCCTCCACCGCCTCGGCGATGAACTTCCTCCAGAGCCGGTCGGAGGAGCAGGCCAAGGCGGAGCTGAGGGCCCGCGCCGACCTCGAGCGCTACCACGTCGAGTGCGTGTCGGTCCTCATCTGCCAGATCCGGCTTCCCGAGGAGCTGATGCAGACCCAGACCAAGCGGATCATTGCCGAGCAGCAGCAGGAGATGTTCAAGATGGAGCAGCGCTCGCAGGCGGAGCGTACCGAAATGGAGAAGATGCGCGCCACCGCGGATCAGCAGCCGACGCTGGTCGCTTCCGAGATCGCGGTGAAGGTGGCGACCCAGAAGAAGACGGAGATGATTACCCTGGCCGAGGGGTCCGCCGAGGCCAAGGCGCTGGAGGGAACCGGCGAAGGTAAGCGCTTGAAGGCGATAGGCGAGGGGGAGGCCGCCAAGATCGCCGCCATCGGCGAGGCGACCGCCCAGGCCTACGAGAAGCAGCAGGAGGCCATCGGCGAGGAGGCTATCAAGCAGATCAAGATCGTCGAGCTGATCTCGCAGGCCATCGAACAGGGGGCCATCAAGATCGTCCCGGACGTGCTGGTGACCGGCGGCGGTAGTGCCGTCGACGGCCTGATGGGGCAGCTGAGCCGGTTGTTGCCGGGCGTCGACCTGATGGCGCTAACCCGCAGACATTCCGAGCCGCACCAGGGGGGACAGAGCGGTCCGCCCGCCAAGCTGTAACGGAAACAAATGCAGCAGCAACAACGAAGAGGGCTACCGGGGACCGGTGGCCCTCTTTTTTTGTCCGGCATACGGTGATTTCACTTCAGTAGGCGCGAGCCTCGTCGATAAGAGGATGAATTGGTCTGTAACCACTCTGGAAGGTAGTACGGGAGGATGTCGATGAAGATTGGGACGAGGCTGAGACTGAGTTTCGGGGTGATACTGGTAATCATCCTTGCACTGAGTGCATTCACCGTTACGATGTTTGCGCATGTTAATGGAATGGTCAAAGTCATAACCAATGATCAATGGCCGAAAACCGTGATGTTGAATACCATCAATGACAACATCAACAAGAATTCTCTGACCCTGAGAAACGCCGTCCTCATCGAGAATCCGGACGAGATGAAAAAGGAGCTTGAAAAGATCGGTGGACCCACCAAGTCCACGCTGGAAAATTTCGACAAGCTCAAGAAGACGGTCCAGGACGAGGAGGGGAAACGCCTGCTGGGTCTGATAAACGAACAGCGGGAAAGCTACAAGTCGGTGCAGAAAAACGTCATGGCCCTGATTCAGGCCAACCGCAAGAAGGAGGCGGGCGAGCTCCTGATCGATTCCTACCAGGGGGCGCAGGACCGGTACACGGGCGCCATCAAGGACATGCTGGCCCACGAGGAGAAGCTTCTCCGTAACACCACGGATGATACGGAGACCAAGTACCGGGAGACGCTGGCACTGAGCATCGTGTTCTCCGCCATTGCGGCGGGGTTAAGCCTCTTCTTCGGCTTCTTCGTCACGAGGAGCATCACCAAACCGGTTGCCGAGCTGGCGGCAGTCAACGATCAGATTGCGGACGGCAACCTGGCGGTGACGGTGAGTTTGGCCGGAAACGACGAGATCGGCCACTTGGCTGATTCGTCGCGGCGCCTGGTGGAGAAGATGCGGGAGGTGCTGAGCGAGGTGAGCCAAGCGTCGTCGCTGGTGGCCACGGCCGCCGGACAGATGCGCTCCACCTCGCAAAAGATCGCGTCAGGTACCGAAGAGGTCGCCAACCAGACGGGGAGCGTCGCCACGGCCACCGAGCAGATGAGTGCCACCAGCAGCGATATCGCCTTGAACTGCACCAGGGCGGTGGAAAGCTCGCGAAGGACGAGCGAATCCGCTTCCCGGGGAGGCGAGGTGGTCCAGGAAACCATCGCGGGCATGGCCAAGATCGCGGAACGGGTAAGGCAGAGCGCCCAGACGGTGGAGAGCCTCGGGGAGCGGTCGGAGCAGATCGGCCAGATCGTTGGGACCATCGAGGACATCGCCGACCAGACCAACCTTTTGGCGTTGAATGCCGCCATCGAAGCGGCTCGCGCGGGCGAGCAGGGGAGGGGATTCGCGGTGGTGGCCGACGAGGTGCGGGCCCTGGCCGAGCGGACGACCAAGGCGACGCGCGAGATCTCGGAGATGATCAAGAGTATCCAATCGGAGACCATGACGGCGGTTCGCGCCATGGAGGACGGTGTCCGGGAGGTAGAGAAGGGGGCGGCCACTTCGGAGAAATCGGGGGAGGCGCTGGAGGAGATCCTCCAACAGATCAACGATGTGACCCTGGAGATCAACCAGATGGCGACCGCGGCCGAGGAGCAGATGGCCACTACCAACCAGATTTCCTCCAACGTGCATCGCGTCGCCACCATCGTCAACGAAGCGGCCCGCGGCGCCAACGAGACCGCCGCAGCGTCGCACGAGCTCTCCCGGCACGCCGATCAGCTGCAAACGCTCGTCTCCCGCTTCCGGCTGGGGTAAATCTCCGACGATCTTGACGCAATAAAAGACCCCGGGCTAAGGAGCCCCGGGGTCATTTTTGCTGGCGGGAGAGAAGTTCTACATCCGGTGCCCTTTCTGCAGTGCCTGGCGGCATTCCGGCGACAGTTCGCCCTGATGGCGTCTCAGGCATTTCATCATGCGTCCCCTCCCGGCCTGCACGTTCCCGCAGAACTGGTCGATGTCGTCCTGGCACGCCTGCTGGGCCTCGCGCACGGTTTCTTTCACCTGATTGAGGTGCTCCTTGCAGGTGGCGGAGACCGATTCCTCGTGCGACTTCAGGCAGGCGAAGATCCTTCCCCCTCCCGGCTTGACATCCTTGCACCAGGTAGCTACGTCGTCCGCACAGGGCCGCTGGGCCGCCATGGCGGTCGATGCCATCAACGCTGCGATTACGGTGAAACTGGCAATTTTCATGATTACCTCCCTGAAATGCTCCACCCCATTGTTCCCCACATCCTCGCTCCTCTCCTTGTGAGACGCCTCTCCCCCGGTGCCTCGTGCCGGAGGCCGGTAACAAAGCGGATTGTAGTTCACCATCGAGGGATGTCAACGCGGGGCCGCTCCCCATCGAGTAAAATCGTTACTAGAAAATGTTGGGAACCTTTTCGTCTCCCGAAGCATCTATAGGGTAGGTACAGGAGGAACGACGATGGCAGCCGCAGCCGATGAGCGTGGGATGGTGAGGGATCAGAATGGGTGGCCGGAGGCCGGGCGAGGGTAGATTTAAAGGAGCGGGCGCTTTTGGCGAGAGGAGCTTTTCCGGTTGTGCCTGGATTGAGCCATAGGCTATAATGGCCCCCGTCGGCGACGGATGCCGGGACAGGTTCTGACACGGAGGAGTGATGACGGACGGTAATAAAGGGAAAAAGTCGCTGATGGCACAACTGTTCTCCACGGAGACCGTCATCTGCATCGTCGGGATCGGCTGCGTGGTCTATGGCCTGATTGATGGGTTCAAGGTCATGCAGACATTCTTCGGCTTCTGCATCATCCTGGGAAGCTTCGCGCTGCGGCTGGTGAGGACCAAGGACTGGGATGCCCACTGGGCAGAGCAGCAGCGGGTCCGCCAGGCACATGAGGCGCGGATGGCTCAGGAGAGGGAAGAAAAGAAGTAAGGGGCGGAACGCTACCGGAAGATAGAGAAAGAGGCGGAGGGAAATTCCCTTCGCCTCTTTTTATTCAGTGGGCGGCGGGAGGGCGGGCGTGATGGACCGGCTTCTTCAGGAGCAGGAGCAGGGGGATGATGACGATGAAGGCCATGCCGACGATGAAGAAGATCCGGTTGTAGGAGAGCATGTAGGACTGCTTCACTACCGTCCCGTAGACGATCCCGAGGGCTGTTTTCTGGGCGGTTACCGCATCCACCCCCTTGGCCATGGTGGCCGCCTTCAGCATGGCGATTTTCGATTGGGCGGCCGGGCTGTACGGGGTCACGTGGGCAACCAGGTTGGTCTGGTAGAACTGGGCGTAGCGCTGCAGCAGGGTGGCGGAGATGGCGATCCCGACGCTCCCCCCGATGTTCCTGAGCAGGCTGTACATCCCCGTCGCGTTCCCCATCTCCTCCTTGGCAATGGTGGAGAGGGTGAGGGTGGTGAGGGGGACGAAGGTCATGGCGAGGCCGACGCCGAGCACCACGCGGGGCCAGACGAAGTCGCGGTACGCCGCCTCCATGGAGAAGTGCTGCATGATGAACATGGAGATGGCCCCGACGGTGAGGCCGCAAAGAACGACCTTCCTGCCGTCGTAGCGCTGGATGATGGCTCCCACGAACGGCATGCAGACGAGGGTCGCCACCCCGCCCGGGGCGAGCACCATGCCTGCCATGGTGGCGTTGTAGCCCATCAGGGTCTGGAGAAAGAGCGGGATCAGCATAATGGAGCTGTACAGGCAGAAGCCGACCGCGAACATGATGAGATTGCCGGCCGAGAAGGATACGTTCTTGAAGAGCCGCAGGTTCACGATGGGATGCGGATGGGTAAGCTCAACGTAGACCAGCGAGAGCAGCGAGAAGGCGGAGATGGCCGAGAACGCAAGGATTAACGGCGAGTTGAACCAGTCCTCCTGCTGCCCCTTGTCGAGCACGATCTGGAGCGCACCCAGACCGACCACCAGAAGCGCCAGTCCCCAGTAGTCGATAGTGGCCTTGGCGCGCTTGATATAGCTGGGGTCGAAGATGAAGAAGGTGGCCATGACCATGGCGACGACCCCGATCGGCATGTTGATGTAGAAGATCCACCGCCAGCTCATGTTGTCGGTGATCCAGCCGCCGAGGGCGGGGCCGATGATGGGGCCGAACATGGCGCCGATGCCGAAAATTGCCATCGCCATCCCCTGCTGGTAGGGGGGGAAGGTTTCCATGAGGATCGCCTGGCTGATGGGGATGAGCGCACCGCCGGCGGCACCTTGCAGGACGCGGAAGAAGATGAGGGCGCCGAGGCTGGGGGCCGCGCCGCAGAGGAAGGAGGCAAGCGTGAAGAGGACGATGCAGGTCATCAGGAAGCGCTTGCGGCCGAACATGCGGGCGAGCCAGCCGGTCATCGGGAGGACGACGGCGTTACTGACCAGGTAGGAGGTCAGCACCCAGGTGATCTCGTCGGTACCGGCGTTGAGGCTCCCCTGCATGTGCGGGAGCGCCACGTTGGCGACCGAGGTGTCGACGATCTCCATGATGGCCGGGAGCATGACCGTGATGGTTACCAGCCACTTGTTAACTTGTTTTTCGTCTTCTGCTTTTGTCATAAATATCTGTTCGCCACGGAGCTACGGAGAAAATCCGGAGAAGACAAAAAACATGCGCCACGGAGACACGGAGAAAATCGGAGAACTTCAAAGGCTTCAGAGTTGAGGCTTAAAAGCCTTATTTTTACCAAAAACGAAGATGTACCTCTCTCTAAAAGGTTTTCTCCGATGTTCTCCGTGTCTCCGTGGCTACGATTTTGATTTTCTCCGCAGTTCTCCGTGGCTGGATTTTTAGTGTCCTTTGACGACGTCCTTGAAGCGCTTGCCGGTGAGGATGGTGGGGACGACGCTCATCCCGACCCTCAACAGGTGCTGCGGATCGCTACCCTTATCGATGGCGATCTTGACCGGGATCCTCTGTACGACTTTCACGTAGTTGCCGGTGGCGTTTTCGGGGGGGAGCATGGAGAAGGCGGCTCCGGTGCCGGCCATGATGCTGTCGACGGTCCCCTTGAATACGTGCCCGGGGTAGGTGTCGACGGTGAATTCCACCGGCTGGTCGGGATGCACGTCGGTCAGCTGGCTCTCCTTGTAGTTGGCGGTGATCCATGCGTCTTCCAGGGTCACCAGCGCCATCAGCGCCTGCCCGGGCTGAATGTAGTTTCCCTGCTCGACGGATTTGCGGGTCACGTAGCCGTCGGTGGGAGCCACGATCCGGGTATAGGAGGTGTTGAGGGCGGCGGTTTCCAGCTCACCCTGCTTCTGCGCGACGCGGGCCTCGCGGGAACCCGGGCCGGCGGCACCCAATAGCGCCTTGGCTCTCCGTTCGCCTTCCTGCGCTTCTCTCAGCTGCATCTCGGCAACGGTCTTGGCGGTCTGCAGTTTCTCCAATTGCTCCTTGGGGATGACTTCCTTGGCGTAGAGCTTCTCCCCGCGCTTGAGATCCAGCTTCGCCTGGTCCAGTCGCGCTACGGCGAGGCCGACGCTGGCCTTGGCGCTTTCCACCTGGGCCTGATCGCCGGAGGTTTCGTTGCGGGCGATCTCCAGCGAGGCGGCAGCGGTTTTCATCCGTGCCCGGTAGTCGGCGTCGTCCAGCTCGACCAGGAGGTCCCCCTTGTGGACGAACTGGTTGTCGGCCACGGCCACCCGTTTCACCAATGCCGGGACCCGGCTGGCCACGGAGTGGATGTGGGATTCGATGAAGGCGTCGTCGGTCTCGATATGGGTCTTGCCGCGGACCCACTGGCGTCCGCCGAAGAAGGCGGCGCAGATGAGCAGGACGAGAAGGATGATGCCGCCGCGCTTTTTCTTGCTCATCCCTTTCTTGCCGGTGGTTTCCTCTTCAGCGGTGGTGGTCGGTGCTTTCTCTTCAGACATGGTTACCTCTTTATCTGCGGCCAGGCTCGGCTCTCGTTCCTTGTTACAGTTCTCCGGTCGCCCGTTTCACCCGGGCGGCCGCCACTTCGTAATCGAAGACGCTCTGGTAGTAGTCGGTGCGGGTCAGGGTCAAAAGGGTCTGGGCATCGACCACGTCGGTGGCGGTGCCGACCTTCTCGGCGTAGCGGTCCTTGGTGATCCTCAGGTTCTCGATCCCCTGGGAAATGGCTTTTTCGCTCGCGTCGATGCGGGCGGCGGCAACCTTCAGGTCGTTCTGGGCGGTGGCCAGCTCCAAGCGGATCTTCAGCTCCAGGTCCCTCAGGCGGTCTTCTTCGCGGCTACGCTCTTCGACTGCCTGCCGCAGGCGCGAGGTCTTGGCGTTGCCGTCGAAAAGGTTCACCTTGAGACCGATGGTGGCGGACATGATCGCCTGCTCGCGGACTCTGCTGTTCTGCATGTAATCGAGTCCCAGGTGGGCGAAGAACTCGGGGTAGTAGTCGGTCTTCGCTTCCTGCACCAGGTAGTCCTGCGCGGCTACTACGTCCCGCTGGGCCTGCAGCTCGGTCCGCTTGACGAAGAGGTCGGACGGGGGAGGGGCCGACTGGGGGGCCGAGGCCGGCTTTGGGGTGGACCCGGTGGACGGCGTGGACCCGGTGGACCCGGTGGACCCTGAAAGAACAGTGGAACCGGTGGAGGCGGAGCCGGTGGGCGGGAGCTGTACGGTCTCTTCCACCAGCTCGCCACGATATCCGGCGGGGGCGCCGGTCAGGTAGTTCAGCAACAGCCAGCCGTTTTCTACGGCGTTCTCGGCGGCCAGCACCCGTTGCCTGCTGTTGGCTACCCGAACCTCGGCCTGCAACAGGTCGTTCCTGGTCACCACGCCTTCTTCGTACATCGCCTTCGCGGTCTGCTGGTGCGAGACCATGGAGGCCAGCTCGTCCTTCGCCGCGCCGACGAATTTCCCGGTCTCGAGAATCCCGTAGTAGGCCCGCACTACCTGCAGGAAAAGATCCTGCTCCCCCGCGGCATAGCTCTGCCGCGCGGCATCGGTCGCTACCCGGGCGGCTCCTTCCCGCGCCTTGGTCCTCCCGAAATCGTATAGGGTCTGGTAGATCCCCAGGTTGAAGGTGGCAAAATCCGCATCCTGGGTCTCGGCCACCAGGGGACCGAACTTGGCCGCCTGCGGCTCCAGTTGCGCGGTGTAACCGGCCTGAACGTCGACCCGCGGCAAACGGGTGCTCCCCGCCACGGTCTCCTGCTCACGCCTGATCGCAACGTCACGGGACGCCGCCTTCAACCCCAGGTTGGCCGCTGCCGCTCTGCCCAGACAATCCTTCAGACTCAGTGTGTCGGCATAGGAAATGCCGGTGCCCACACCGAGGGCCACCAGCACGATGATGCTCTTGAACATGGAACTCTCCCCACTCAACTGCGCATCTTCTCCAAAAGGTTCCTCAAAATCTCCACTTCGTGCGGCTCGAGCTTCTCTACCACCCGCTCCTGGACCCGCAAGGCCAACGGGGTCAGCTGGGGCTGCAGCGCCTTGCCCACTTCGGTAAGGCAGATCTGGTAGGCCCGGCGGTCTTCCGGATGGCTGTACCTCGCTACCAGCCCCTCTTTCTCCAGTCGGTCGATGAGCCCGCCCATGGTCGTCCGGTCGATCTGGCTCCTGGCGGAGAGTTCGGTCTGGGTGAGACCGTCTTCCTGCCAGAGAAAGCCTAAAAGCCCGAACTGCTGGGGAGTCAGCTCGTAACCCTCGAACTCTTCCTTGAAGACCAGGCAGGCGCGCTGGTACGCCTTGGCGAGCAAAAAGCCGACGCTCTCCCCGATCACGATCCGCTTGGTCTGCTGCGGTTTGTTGGCTGACATATCCTCTCTTTTCCGCTCTCCGGTGCCGGTCCGGCACGAGCCCGTTTCATCGAGATGGTCATTATGCATATAATCAGTATGCTGTCAATTGTTCCTTGAGGGGGGCTCGAAGGGGCGCCGCGGGGGCAAACTCGTGAAAATTGTTGGTGGAATGGGGATCTCTTCTATGGTAGTATTTCAATCCTTCGTATCTGGACGTGCTCGCCCGGTCGTGACATGATTTCTCCCACTTACAGTCACTGGCAGCGGTGGCCTGCTTTTCTGCTATCTATTCAAAAGGGGATCCCATAATGAAGATATTGCTCCCGGTTGCGGGCAAAGGCACAAGGCTGCGGCCGCACACTCACACGAAGGCGAAGTCGCTCGTTCACGTCGCCGGAAAGACCGTGCTGGAACACATCATCAGCCGGCTCATCCCGCTCAATGCAACCGAATTCCTCTTCATAACCGACGACAACGGCTGCCAGGTCCAGGAATTCATGCAGTGCGTCTTTCCCAACCTCAACTGCCGCTATATCGTTCAGAAGGACCGTAAGGGACCGGCCCACGCCGTGTCGCTGGCCTCGCCCTACATCAACAAGGGGGACGACCTCCTGATCGTCTTCAACGACACCATCTTCGACGCCGACCTGACCCGCATCCCCTCCCTCTGCGACGGCTGCGACGGACTCATCTACTCTAAAGAGGTGGAAGACTACCAGCGCTTCGGGGTCAACGTTGTCCGCGACGGTATCATCGTCGACATGGTGGAGAAACCGGACACCCTGATCTCCAAGCTGGCCCAGGTGGGTCTTTACTACCTGAAGGACGGCCTCTCCTTCATGGAATACCTGGAAAAGACCATCCACGCCTGCGAGACGGTGAAGGGTGAGTACTACCTCCCGGCGGTCTTCATGCGGATGATCAGGGATGGCCTGAAGTTCAGGGCTCCCGAGATCGACGCCTGGCTCGACTGCGGGACGCCGGAGACCCTTTTGCAGACCAACAGCTACCTCCTGGCCGGGCGCCATCACAACCACGGCGAGGTGGTCGATTCGGTGCTGATCGAGCCGGTGCACATCGAGAAGGGGGCCGTGGTCAGGGGCTCCATCCTCGGCCCCAACGTCTCGGTGGCCGCCGGCAGCGTGGTGGAGGCCAGCATCCTGAAGGAGACCATCGTCAACAGCGACTCCCACGTCAGCAACATCGTGCTGCACCACTCGATCCTCGGGGACTGCGTACACCTTATTGGGGGGACGAGGAGGATGAATATCGGGGACCACTCCCACATCGAGATGGAAGGGTAGGGGGAGAGGGAAGAAAATGAAAAGGGCGGCCGTCATGGCCGCCCTTTTTTTTTATGTGCGCCGGGTGAGGGGGGAACCTCCGTCACCTTTGGGGCAAGCGCTACCCACCGTGCCGGTCACTGTCCGGCGGCGGGCTGCTGGGGGGCGGGTTCCGAGGGTTCGGCGGACGCGGGAGGAGCGGGAGGAGCGGAGCCCTGGGGCTCTTCCTTAATCCCGGTCTGGGGGGCGGAGCCCTTGGCCGGGACCGGCTGCAGGCGGTAGAGCCTCTTGTAGATCTCCATCGCGGTGGCGACCTTCTTGACGTACTCCCGGGTCTCGCGGAAGGGGATGCTCTCCACGAACTCGTCCTGGGGGAGATCACCCAGCGACTTCTGCCACCGGTTGACGTTCCCCGAGCCGGCGTTGTAGGCGGCGATGGCGAGGGTCATGTTGCCGTTGTAGCTCGCCAAGAGGCTCCTGAGATGTTTGGCCCCCAGCCGGATGTTGAGGTCGGGACGGGTGAGCCGGGAGCCGTCGCCCCGCGAGATCCTCTCGGCGGTGGCGGGCATGATCTGCATGAGCCCCACCGCGCCGACCGGCGACAGCGCCCCCGGAAAGTAGTTGCTCTCGGTTCTCATCACCGCCCAGACCAGGGTATCGGGGATGGAGTTGGCAGAGGCCTGGTGGGTGACCTCGTCGAGGTAGGCCAGCGGGTAGAAGAGCCCCCACATCTGGCCGCTCTCCGACAGCGAGCGCTTCGGCCTCTCCCGCGAGATCAGGTGGTAGGCGCCGTTGTAGTTCCCCATCTCCAGGTAGAGACGGGCGAGCACCAGGGTGTTCTTTCCCTTCTTGGCGCTCAGCTCGCGCCCCGCCTCGTCGAAGAGGCCAAAGGAGATCAGCGCCTTTTCCCGCTCGTAGCCGGCCGGCATGGCGAGCGAGTCGGCCAGGTTCCTCGGGGGCTGCGGGAAAGCGGAGATCGGGCACATCCGGTTGCAGATGAGGGCGTAGTAGCCGAAGGGGTACTCGGAGGCGAGCGTCGAGTAGGCGGACTCGGCTCCCTTGCCGTCGCCGGTGGCGGTGAGCGATTTGCCGAGCCAGTAGAGCGCCTTCTCCCTGGTCTCGTCGCGCTCGGCAAGCTGCCTGAAGAAACCGGCGGCGGCCTTGTAGTCGCGGGAGAGGTAGCTCGTCCAGGCGGTCTCCCAGATGACGGCCGGGGTCCTCTGTGCCGGGTAGGTGTCGAGGTACCTTTTGAAAAGTTGCTGCGCTTCCCCCCATTTCTTCTGGAAACGCTTCAGGTAGGCCGCCTCCAGGAGGGCGTCGTCCGCCACCGTGGTGGAACGGGGAACCTCGGCGAGCTTCATGAATACCTGGTATGCCTCGTCGGTTTTGCCGGCCTTGTCGAGCGCCTTGCCCAGCCAGTACCTCGCCTCGGCCAGGTTGCCGTTGGCGGCCCCCCTGTTGACGATGGCGCGGAAGGTGGCCTGCGCATCGTCGTAGTGGCGCGCCTTGAGCTGGGCCTGTCCGAGCTTGAGGCGCACCCGGAAGGCGAAGTCGTCGCTTTGACCGTCGAGCGGCAGCTTGGCCAGGGCGTCGGCGGCATCCCTGCTCCGACCGAGGTCGTAGAGGGTGACGGCACGCTTGTAGAGCTCCGCCGGGGTGTAGGGGGCGACGGTCACTCCCGCCTGGGCCATCAACTCGAGCTGGCCCGCCGCCTTCTCCGCATAGGGGGAGGTGG
Source organism: Geomonas sp. Red32 (assembly GCF_023652955.1). Taxonomy (GTDB): domain Bacteria; phylum Desulfobacterota; class Desulfuromonadia; order Geobacterales; family Geobacteraceae; genus Geomonas. Next base: position 187,673 of record NZ_JAKLOY010000007.1, read on the forward strand.
GGTACTTGAGCCAGAGGCTGCGGAAGATGGAGGCGGCGGCCTTGGAGTCGCCGAGTTTCTCCTTGCAGAGGGCCGAGCCGTAGAGGGCCGAGATGGAGTCGCTCCCGGAGGGGTAGCGTTCGATGAAGAGGGTGTAGGTCTCCAGCGCCTCCTTCGGATAGCCGCGGGATGCGATGGAGTCTCCGTAGAGGATCATGGCCGCCCGGACCAGCCTGCTGTCGGGGTACTGCTGCAAAAGCCGGTAGAGGGGATTGAGCGCCTGGTCGTAACGCTCCAGCTTGGAGAGGGCGAGGGCCTGATTGTAGAGGGCGTAGTCGGCCAAAAGCGGGTAGCTCTCGGCGGCGGCCGCGAGTTGGGCGGCGGCCTCTTCCCAGTTCTCGAGCTTGATGTCCGCCATGCCGATCAGGAAGGCGCGGGCCCCGGCCTCGTTGCTCTTCAGGGCGGCCGTGCGGGCACCGTTGAAGTCCTTCACCTTCATGCGCGCCGCGGCGGCGGTGAGGGGGGCGTCGAGGAGGTTCCTGGTCGTTACTGCGGAAGCGGGAAGGGTGGCCGAAACTATGATCAATCCGGCTGCGATGATGCGGGAAAACAGCATGGGAATACGCCTCCGAGGTGCAAGGTTAACCTCCTACTTTTACCGAACGGATCATGAAATAGCAAGGAGAGATTGCCCCATTAAAGATGCCGCGGCCGGAGACCGGCGGCTGGTGGGCATTGACTTTCCGCCGGTGCTTCTGCATTATCCATTAAGAGCTCATTCATCACTTTTTCATTTGAAAATATCTACAACCGAGGAGTCTGCATGCATAGGGGGAGAGGTCCGCGCAAAGGGAGCGGGAAAGGGGCCGCGGAGAGGGATCAGCGGCCGGCGCACCAGGGGAAGGAACACCGCGAGGCGCACCCGCACCCGGGCGGGCACCGGGCGAGCGACCCGGTGCTGAGGCTTTTGGGGAAGGGTGAGCCGGTCCCGTTCAGGCAGATGCTCAAGGCCTTCGGGGTGACCCGTTTCGAGCGCCCCCGCTTCGAGGAGCACCTCGACCGCCTGGTGGAGGAGGGGCAGATCGTCAAGCTTCCCGGGCGGATCTACGCCGTTGCGGGAGGTAACTCTCTCAAGGGAAGGCTCTCCATTCACCCGGACGGCTACGGATTCCTGGCGCCGGAGGAGGGGGGGGAGGATCTCTTCATCCCCCGCCGCTACCTGACCGATTTCATGAACGGCGACATCGTGGAGGCCCAGGTGGTCTCTACCCGCCGGGACGGCAAGCGCGAGGGGAGGGTGACCGCCCTTGTTCAGCGCGGGGTGACCAGCGTGATCGGCCGTTTCGAGGCGGCCGGGAAGGGGGGGAGGGTGGTCCCCGACGACCCGCGTCTGTTCCGCGACCTCTTCGTGGCGCCGGGCGACACCAAGGGAGCCCGGGAGGGGCAGGTGGTGCAGGCCACCATCACCTCCTATCCCACGGCGACGAGAGGCCTGGAAGGGATCGTAGCCGAGGTGCTCGGCGAGGCCAACGACCCCGAGGTCGAGGTGCTCACCGTCATCAAGAAGTACGAGCTTCCCCACCTCTTCTCGAAAGAGGTCATGGCGGAGGCGGCCAGCGCGCCGCAGGCGGTCGAGGATGAGGCGCTCAAAGGGCGGGAGGATCTCCGCGGGCGCACCACGGTCACCATCGACGGCGAGACCGCGCGCGACTTCGACGACGCCGTCTCGGTCGCCCGGGAAGGGGACGGGATCGTACTCTGGGTCTCCATCGCCGACGTCTCCCACTACGTCACCCAGGGCACGAAGCTCGACGACGAGGCCTACCTTAGGGGCACCTCGGTCTATTTCCCCGACCGTTGCATCCCGATGCTCCCGGAGGAGCTCTCCAACGGGATCTGCTCGTTGAATCCCCAGGTGGACCGGCTGACCATGACCGCCGAGATGCTCTTCGACCCCCAGGGGGAGATGGTCAAAGCCCGCTTCTATCCCTCGGTGATCAAGAGCGCGGCCCGGCTCACCTACACCACGGTGAGGAAGGTGCTGGTGGACAAGGACCCCGAGACCATGGCCCTCCACACCCATCTCCTCGCCGATCTGCAGCTCATGGAGGAGCTCGCCCTTAAGCTCAACAAGAAGCGGAGCGCCCGCGGCAGCATCGATTTCGACCTCCCCGAGCCGCAGATCGTCCTCGACCTGCAGGGGGAGACCACCGCCATCGTGAAGGCCGAGCGGAACCTCGCCCACAGGATCATCGAGGAGTTCATGCTGGCCGCCAACGAGGCGGTGGCGAGCTTTTTGGAGAACACCCCGGTCCCCTCCCTTTACCGCATCCACGAAAACCCGGATCCCCTGAAGCTCCGCGACCTGGCCGAGTTCGTCTTCGGCTTCGGTTACGAGCTGCCGGTCCTGGACGACAAGGTGAGCCCCATCGCCTTGCAGAAGCTCCTGGCGGAGGTGGAGGGTAAGCCCGAGGAGCGGCTCATCAACGAGGTGCTCCTGCGCTGCATGAAGCAGGCGCGCTACAGCGCCGAGAACCTCGGCCACTTCGGCCTGGCCGCACCTTCCTACACCCATTTCACCTCCCCCATCCGCCGCTACCCCGACCTGGTGGTGCACCGAATCCTGCGTCGGGTCCTCTCCGGCAAGATGACCGGTGCCGACAAGGCGCAGCTCGAGGCGAGGCTTCCCGAGGTGGCGCTCCACACGAGCCGCCGCGAGCGGGTTGCCATGGAGGCCGAGCGGGAGATGGTCGATCTCAAGAAGATGCAGTTCATGCGGGACAAGATCGGCGAGGAGTACGACGGCTTCGTCACCGGGGTGGCCCCCTTCGGCCTCTTCGTGGAACTGGTCGATCTCTTCGTGGAGGGGATGATCCCGGTGGCGACCCTTCCCATGGACTACTGGGAGCACCAGGAAAAGGCGCACGCCCTGGTCGGCCAGCACTCCCGGGTGAGCTACCGGATCGCCGACAAGGTGCGGGTCCGGGTGGCCGGGGTGAACGAGGCGCGCCGCCAGGTCGAATTCGCCCTGGTGGGAACCCTTGAGAAGCGGCCGGTAGCGCCTCCTCCCGAGGGGGAATTCTACCAGCGGGTACCGGTCAAGGGGAAGCGTCCCAAGCCCAAGCGCCGTTGAAAGCTGTTGCGCTCGCTTTGACCGCTGTGGTATAGCATCGGTTTGTGCTCACCAATGTAAGAACCGGAGAAGAGGGGGTCTATGTCGTCGGATGAAAAGGTACTGCCGTTTCTGGAACACCTCGCCGAACTGAGGAAACGGCTCATTGTCTGCGTGGTTGCCATCATCATCGGGATGGGTGTCGCGTGGAACTTCTCCAACGACCTCTTGAGCTTCGTCGAGAAGCCCCTCACCGGCAAAACCTACCTCACCGAGATGAAGAAGAGCCTCTACGGTGAGCTCAAGAAGCGCTACCCCGACGCCTACAAGCGTTACAAGATTGGGGAGGAGCTGGCCGTCCCCGAGAAGACCCGGGTGCTCAACTACAGCGCGCCTCTGGAGCCCTTCTTCGTCCAGTGCAAGATCTCCATGCTGGCCGGTTTCGTGATCGTGCTCCCGGTCATCTTCCACCAGTTCTGGCTCTTCGTCGCCCCGGGGATGACCCGCAAGGAGAAGAGGCTGGTGGTCCCCTTCGTGACCGCCGCCTCGCTCAGTTTCTGCACCGGCGCGCTCTTCTTCCTGATCGTCATCTGGCCGGTCATCATCAACTTCTCCCTCTCCTACGAGGCGGCGGGACTGCAGAGCTGGTTCAACATCTCCGCCTACATCAATTTCTGCCTGAGGCTCATCCTCATCTTCGGCGGGATCTTCGAGCTTCCGATCATCTCGCTGTTATTGGCCCGCTTCGGGATCGTCAACTACCGTATGCTGGCCGCCCGCAGGAAGTACGCCCTCTTGGCCAGTTCCATCATCGCCGCCTTCCATGCCGATCTCATCACCATGTTCGTGATCATGATCCCGCTCTACCTGATGTACGAGGTGAGCATCTGGGTCGCGCTGGTCTTCGGTAAGAAGAAAAAGCCGGTCATGGTCGAGGCGGCGGAATAACGGTCTTTTTTGAGTCCCATGATCATATTTAGAAAACTCTCCGAGGTAAAAGAGAAACTGCGCCACCCGGCGGTCACCATCGGGAACTTCGACGGCGTCCACCTGGGGCACCGGGAGATCTTCCGGCGGCTGACCGGAAAGGCCCGGGCTCAGGGCGGGGTGTCGGTGGTGATCACCTTCACGCCGCACCCGATGCAGGTGGTCTCCCCCGGCACCGGCGTGAAGCTCATCACCACCACCACCGAGAAGGAGGCGCTGATCGCGGCGGCCGGCATCGACTACCTGCTCGAGATCCCCTTCGACTGGAACTTCGCCTCCATCCCCGCCACCCAGTTCGTGGAGGAGATCCTGGTGGGGACCATCGGGATGGAGAGCCTGGTGATCGGCTACGACTACGCCTTCGGCCGCGGGCGCGAAGGGGACGTGAATCTCCTGAGGGCGCTCGGGGAACGCTACGGCTACACGGTCGATCTCCTGGAGCCGATCTCCAACGGCACCACCATCTACAGCTCCACCGCGGTCCGCAACATGGTGGGGGCCGGCGACGTGAAGGGGGTGCTCTCGGTGCTGGGGCGCCACTATGCGGTGACCGGCACCGTCATCCACGGCGACCAGCGCGGGCGGGTGCTCGGCTTTCCCACCGCCAACCTCTGCGTCCAGAAGGATCTCCTTCCCGCGGCAGGGGTGTACGCCGTGAAGGCCGCCGTCGGCCACGACCACTTCGACGGGGCGTGCAACATAGGAACCAACCCGACCTTCGACGGCCACCGGCTCTCCCTGGAGGTCTTCCTCTTCGACTTCGACGGGGATCTCTACGGCCGGGAGGTGACCATCACCTTCATCGAAAGGCTGCGCGGGGAGATGCGTTTCCCCAACATCGACGCGCTCAAGGAAGCCATCGCCAGGGATGTCGCCCGCTGCCGCGCGATCCTGGGTGCCCCGGAAAGCTCGGCCGGCCAGGCCGATCCTGGCCGTGACCTGAGCGGCCGACAAGGAGAATGACCTGGCCAAGCCAAAGATAGACATCAAACTGCTGGCGGGACTCGCCATCAGCCTCTTTTTCCTGGCGCTCGTCTTCAGGAAGATCGAGCTCGACAAACTGGCCGCGGCCTTCAAGGGGATGGATTACCGCTACCTGTTCCCCGCCCTGGTACTCACCTTCGTGAGCTACTTTTTGCGGGCGGTCAGGTGGAAGTTCCTGCTGTTACCCATCAAGCGGACGCGGCTTTCCAACCTCGTTTCCGCCACCATGATCGGTTACATGGGGAACAACGTATTCCCGGCCCGGCTCGGCGAGTTCATGCGCGCCTACGCGCTGGCCCGCAGGGAGCGGTTGGAGTTCAGCGCGGTCTTCGCGACCCTGGTGGTCGACCGCTTGTGCGACGGATTCACCATGCTGCTGGTGCTGGTGGTCGCCTTTTTCACGGTGACCCTGCCGCCCGAGAAGGCGGGGCTCCACCAGCAGCTGATGCGCGGTGGATATCTCATGCTCGGTCTCTACCTGGTGGTCATCGCTTTTCTGGTGTTGCTCAAACAGAGAACGGCATGGACCCTGGGGGTGGTGCGCTGGTTGCTCACCCCTTTGCCAACCCGTTTTTCCAGCAAGATCGAAGATTTGCTGACCTCTTTCATCGACGGGCTCAGGCTCTCGGCCTCGCCGCTGCAGTACCTCGGCATCGTGGCGAGCTCGCTCGCCATCTGGGCCACCGCCATTTGGCCGGTCGACCTGCTTTTGCGTGCCTTCGGGCTCCCCATGCCGGTTTCGGCTTCGCTGTTCATCATGGTCTTCCTGGTGTTCGCCGTGATGATCCCGGCCTCGCCGGGATCGGTGGGAACCTACGAGTACGCCGGCGCGGTGGCGCTCACCGCGCTGGGGGCCAAATGGGAGATGTCGGTCAGTATCGCCCTGGTCATCCACGCCCTCAGCTTCTTCCCGGTCATCCCGGTCGGCTTCTATTACCTCTGGCGGGACAAGCTGTCCGTGAAGGACCTCAGACAAAATAACGAAACTGGAGAGCCTGCGTGAATCAAACCGGAATCCTCAAGAGGCTGGACCCCTTAGCCCTCCTCTCGTTTTTGCTCCCGCTCTTCATGTACCTTTTGACCTTGGCCCCCTCGGTCACCTTCTTCGACTCGGGCGAGTTCATCACCGCCACCGCGTCCTTGGGTGCCGCCCACTCCCCGGGCTACCCGCTCTTCATCAACTACGCCAAGCCGTTCACCTGGCTCCCCTTCGGGAGCATCGCCTTCCGGGTCAACCTGGCCACCGCCTTCTCCGCCGCGGCCGCCTGCTACGGCGTCTTCCTCCTGACGAGCCACGTCCTCAAGGACGAGGAGTTCCTCGCCGGCCCCCTGGGGCGCTTCTGGAAAGGGGCCATCTCGCTGGCCGCCGCGCTCGCCTTCGCCGGCACCCCGAGGCTCTGGCTGCAGTCCAACCACGACAAGCCGTACCCGATCCTGGCCTTCATCTGCGGCATGGTCTTCTACCTCATGCTCCGCTGGCGCGAGGGGTACCTGGCCGGAGAGGAGCGCCCCTCCTACGTCTACCTCGGGGCCTTCCTCTGCGGGCTGGGGACCGGCGCCCACCAGATCGTGGTGCTGATGATCCCCTGCTACGCCTGGCTGCTCGTCTCCGCCGACCGCCGGGTCTTTCTCCGCTTCAAGGAGATCATCCTGGCCGCCGCCTTCGGGCTTTTGGGCTTCGCCATCCAGCTCCACCTCATCGTGCGGGCTTTGAGGAAGCCGCTCCTTAACTGGGGGGATTCCCGCAACCTGACCCAGTTCCTCTGGACCATGCTCCGCAAGGGGTACCCGGTGGAGCCCCCGGTCCGCGATTTCGAGCTCCTGCGGTTCCAGATCAACGCCTTCAACGTCCCCTACGAGTTCACCGTGGCCGGGGTCATCCTGCTCTTCATCGGTCTCGCCGTGCTGTTCCGGAAGAAGATGTACCTGGTGCTTTCCTACCTGATCGCCCTGGGCACCTTCCTGCTGGTGATCGTCGGCTACTTCAACACTCCCAAGGAGACCATCTTCCTCACCGAGGAGTTCTTCACTCCGCTCTATCTGCTGAGCGCGGTCTTCATCGGGGTGGGGTGCTATGCCGTCATCCGCGAGATCCTCACCCGGCTTCCCGGGGACGTGGCGGGGATGGCGGTGGTCCGCTTCACGCTCTTCGCCTTCCTCTTTACCCTGCCGGCCGCCATCTGCGCGCTGAACTACCGCGAGAACGACCAGCACGAGAACTACATCGCCTACGACTACGCGGAGAACACCCTCCGCTCGCTGGCCCAGGGGGCCGTCATGTACACCTGGGGCGACTCCGGCGCCTTCCCGCTCTGGTACGTCCAGGGGGTGGAGCGGATGCGCGAGGACGTGCTCTTGCCGCATACCCCCCACCTGGTCTTCGACTGGTACCTCGACACCTTCCCCGATCTCTTCGCGAACAGCGCCATCAGGAAGCTCCCGCTCGAGCAGAGCGCGCCGGAGAACAACCTGGTCGTCTCGATCCAGGAGCAGCTTCCGCTGCGTCCGGTCTACGTCGACTTCTCCACCCGCTACACGGTCCCCTTCGCGCAGCTCGTCCTGCAGCAGGACGGCATCGCCTACCGGCTGCTCCCCGGCGGCTCGCCGCTGGCCCCCCCCGCCGACATCTGGCCGTACTACAGCATGCGGGGCATCGCACCGGACAGCGGGATGTTCTTCCGCGACCTCGATACCGGCAAGGCGATCCTCATCTACGCCTCTGCCCGCCTCGAGGATGGCGAGACCAACTTCAAACTGGGGAACCAGCAGGCAGGCCTTCGGGATCTCGAACAGGCGACCAGGATCGCCCCCGAAGTGATCCCCCAGGTGCAGCAGATCCTCTCCACCTACCGGGTGCGCTGATGATTACCGGAAAAACGACCCTGGCGGGGATCATCGGTTTCCCGATTGCCCATTCGCTGTCGCCGGTGATGCACAACGCGGCCTTTGCCGAGCTGGGGCTCGACTGGAATTTCGTCCCCTTCCCGGTCCACCCGGACCGCCTTGCCGAGGCGGTGGCAGGGCTCTCGGCCCTCGGCGTGGCCGGCTTCAACGTGACCATCCCGCACAAAGTGGCGGTGATGCCGCTTCTGGACGAGGTCTCCGATGAGGCCCGCCTGATCGGCGCGGTCAACACGGTGGTGGTGAGGGAAGGGCGGCTGACGGGCCACAACACCGACGGCATCGGGCTGGTGGCCGCACTCCGCGAAAAGCTCTCCTTCTCGCCGGCCGGCCGCTCGGTCCTCGTGGTGGGGGCGGGGGGCGCCGGCCGGAGCGCGGTCGCCTCGCTCGCGCTTTCCGGAGCGACCCGGGTCGAGATCGCCAACCGTTCGGTGGAGAAGGCGAGCGACCTCTGCCTTTCGCTGGCTCCCCGGCTTCCCGGCTGCTCGCTCGGTGCGGTTTCCCTGGAGCGGCTGGCCGACCCGGGGTATCTGGCCGGCTTCGACCTCCTGGTCAACACCACCTCGGTCGGGATGAAGGATGACTCCCTCCCCGGGCTTTCCCTGGCCGGGCTTAAGGAAGGCTTCGCCGTTTACGACATGGTGTACGCCCCGCCGGTCACCCCGCTCATGAAGGAGGCTGCCCGCCACGGCATTGCCAGCGCCAACGGGCTCGGGATGCTGGTGGCCCAGGGTGAGGCGGCGTTTTATCTCTGGACCGGGGTAAGGCCCCCGAAAGGTTGCATGGAGAGAGCGCTTACTGCGTATCATTCATTAGGTAAGCCTTGACAACGCCGCGATTACAAAATACCATTCGAAGTTATTGAACTTTGAGGTCCGTATGCACGTAAGCAGACTGGGTGAACTCCTGGTCGGGAACAACCTGATCACCAAGGAGCAGCTTCAGCAGGCACTCGCCGAGCAGAAAGCGGCGGGGGGAAACCTGCGCCTTGGTTCCATACTGGTCCGCGACTCGCTGATCAGCGAGGCCGACCTCACGTCGTTTCTCTCCAAGCAGTACGGCGTTCCCACCATCAACCTGACCGATTACGACGTCGACCCCGCGGTGGTGAAGATCATCCCCGCCGAGGTGGCCACCAAGTACCAGATCGTCCCGGTGAACCGGGCCGGTTCCACGCTGATCATCGCCATGAGCGATCCGTCGAACATCTTCGCCATCGACGACATCAAGTTCATGACCGGCTACAACGTCGAAGTGGTGGTGGTGGCCGAAAGCGCCATCAAGAGCGCCATCGACAAGCTCTACGACCAGACCGCCTCCCTGGCCGACGTGATGAACGACCTCGAGATGGACGACCTCGAGGTACTGGGGGACGAGGAGGACGTCGACCTCACCCAGCTCGAGCGCGCCACCGAGGACGCCCCGGTCGTCAAGCTGGTCAACCTGATCCTCACCGACGCCATCAAGAAGAAGGCCTCCGATATCCACATCGAGCCCTACGAGAGGAGCTTCCGGGTCCGCTACCGGATCGACGGCATCCTCTACGAGGTGATGAAGCCTCCGATGAAGCTCAAGAACGCCATCACCTCCCGTATCAAGATCATGGCCGAGCTCGACATCGCCGAGCGCCGCCTGCCGCAGGACGGCCGCATCAAGATCAAGCTGGGCGGCGGCAAGGACATGGACTTCCGCGTCTCGGTCCTGCCGACCCTGTTCGGCGAGAAGATCGTCATGCGGCTTTTGGACAAGAGCAACCTGCAGCTCGACATGACCAAGCTGGGCTACGAACCGGAGGCCCTGGAATCCTTCAAGCGCGAGATCCACAAGCCGTTCGGGATGGTGCTGGTCACCGGGCCGACCGGTTCCGGGAAGACCGTTTCCCTCTACTCCGCGCTCTCCGAGCTCAACAAGGTGACCGAAAACATCTCCACCGCCGAGGACCCGGTCGAGTTCAACTTCGCCGGCATCAACCAGGTGCAGATGCACGAGGATATCGGGCTGAACTTCGCCGCGGCCTTGAGGGCCTTTCTCCGCCAGGACCCGGATATCATCATGATCGGCGAGATCCGTGACTTCGAGACCGCCGAGATCGGGGTCAAGGCGGCCCTTACCGGCCACTTGGTCCTCTCCACCCTCCATACCAACGACGCCCCCTCCACCATCAACCGTCTCCTCAACATGGGGATCGAGCCGTTCCTGGTCGCCTCCGCGGTCAACCTGATCACCGCCCAGAGGCTCGCCCGGCGCGTCTGCTCGGAATGCAAGGTGGTGGAAGAGATCCCGGTCCAGTCGCTCGTCCAGGCCGGCATCCCCGCCCACCAGGCGCCGGGGGTGGTCTGCTACCGGGGGGCCGGCTGCGCCAAGTGCAACAACACCGGCTACAAGGGCAGGGTCGGCTTCTACCAGGTCATGCCGATGTTGGAGCCGATCCGCGAGCTGATCTTGAACGGCGCCAACACCGCGGAGATCAAGCGCGAGTCGATGCGGCTCGGCATCAAGACCATGCGCCAGTCGGGGCTCACCAAGCTGATGGAAGGTGTCACCTCCTTCGAAGAGGTGCTCAGGGTGACCGTGGCGGACGACTAACCAGCTCCATCCGCGAACCGGTATCGGCGTTTTCAACAGCACAAGGAAGGTCTCATGGTCAATTTTCATCAACTGCTCAAGGATCTCGTGGAGCGCGGAGGGTCCGACCTCCACATCACCACCAACACCTCCCCCCAGATCCGAATCGACGGGAAGCTCACCCCGATGGACATCCCGCCGCTCACCCCGGTTGAGACCAAACAGCTCTGCTACAGCATCCTGACCGACTCGCAGAAGCACCGCTTCGAGGAGGACAACGAGCTCGACCTTTCCTTCGGCGTCAAGGGGCTCTCCCGTTTCAGGGGTAACCTCTTCATCCAGAGGGGGGCGGTGGCCGGAGTCTTCAGGGTCATCCCCTACAAGATCCTCACCTTCGAGGAACTGGGATGCCCCCCGGTGGTCAAGGCGCTCTGCGAGAAGCCGCGCGGCCTGATCCTGGTCACCGGGCCGACCGGCTCCGGCAAGTCGACCACGCTCGCCTCCATGATCGACTTCATCAACACCTCCCGCCGCGACCACATCGTGACCATCGAGGACCCGATCGAGTACCTCCATCCCCACAAGGGTTGCCTGGTCAACCAGCGCGAGGTGGGGGCCGATACCAAGAGCTTCAAGCACGCCCTGAAGTACGTCTTGAGGCAGGACCCGGACGTCGTCCTGATCGGCGAGCTCCGCGACCTGGAGACCATCGAGGCGGCGCTCACCCTGGCCGAGACCGGGCATCTCTGCTTCGCCACCCTGCACACCAACTCCTGCGCCCAGACCATCAACAGGATCATCGACGTCTTCCCTCCCTACCAGCAGACCCAGGTGCGGACCCAGCTCTCCTTCGTGCTGGAAGGGGTGCTTTCCCAGACCCTGGTCCCCAAGATGAACAGCCGCGGGCGCGCGCTGGCGCTGGAGGTGATGGTCCCGAACCCCGCTATCAGGAACCTGATCCGCGAGGACAAGGTGCACCAGATCTACTCCCAGATGCAGGTCGGCCAGGACAAGTTCGGCATGCAGACCATGAACCAGTCCCTGATGGCGCTGTTAGCCAAGAACATCATTTCCATCGACGAGGCGCTCGGGCGCTCGCCGGAACCTGACGAGCTGAAGCAGATGCTCTCGCCCGGTTCCTCCATGCCCCGGCGTCCGCCGATGAGATAGCCAAACCTTCCGGCGCGGCCTACAAAAGGAGCATACGGGAATGCCCAAGTACAATTGGGAAGCCAGGAGCAAAGCGGGAGCCACCCAGAAAGGCGTCATGGACGCCGCCAGCGCCGCCGCCGTCGAGACCCAGCTCAAGCGATACGGTTTCAGCAGCATCACGGTGAAGGAGGCGGGGAAGGGGCTCAGCATGGAGCTCAAGATCCCCGGCCTGGGCGGCGCCAAGAAGATCGACACCAAGGACCTGGTCGTCTTCACCCGGCAGTTCGCCACCATGATCGACTCGGGGCTTCCGCTCGTGCAGTGCCTCGACATCCTCTCCTCCCAGCAGGAGAACCCGACCTTCAGGGACGTCCTGGTCAAGGTCAAGGAGAGCGTCGAGAGCGGCTCCACCTTCGCCGAATCGCTCGCCCGGCACCCGAGGGCCTTCGACCAGCTCTACGTTAACCTGGTGGCGGCCGGCGAGGTCGGCGGTATCCTCGATACCATCCTGAACCGCCTGGCGGCCTACATCGAGAAGGCCATGAAGCTCAAGAAGCAGGTCAAGGGCGCCATGGTCTACCCGGCAACCATCATGTCGATCGCGGTGGTGGTCGTCGGCGTCATCCTGGTCTTCGTCATCCCGACCTTCGCCAAGATGTTCGCCGACTTCGGCGGCGAGCTCCCGGCGCCGACCCGCATCGTCATCGCCCTGAGTCACTTCCTGACCAAGTACATCCTGGTGCTGATCGCCCTGGGGTTCGCCATCAAGTGGGGGATCGGGAAGTACTACCAGACCCCCGCCGGGCGCAAGAACATCGACCGGATGGGCCTCAAGGCGCCGGTCATCGGTCCCCTGATCCGCAAGGTCTCGGTCGCCAAGTTCACCCGTACCCTGGGGACCATGATCAGCTCCGGCGTCCCCATCATGGACGGCCTCGACATCGTGGCCAAGACCTCCGGCAACAAGGTGGTCGAGGAGGCGATCTACAAGGTGCGGACCTCCATCTCCGAGGGGCGCACCATGGCCGAACCGCTGGCCGAATGCGGCGTGTTCCCTCCGATGGTGGTCCAGATGATCTCGGTCGGCGAGGCAACCGGCGCCATGGACACCATGCTGAACAAGATTGCCGACTTCTACGACGACGAGGTGGACGACGCGGTCAGCGCCCTCACCGCCATGATGGAGCCGATGCTTATGGTGTTTTTGGGAACCACCGTCGGTGGCCTGGTCATCGCCATGTACCTGCCGATCTTCAAGCTCGCCTCCACCGTCGGCGGATAGCCGATGCCCGAAGTACGAAGGATCGTCTGGTCGATACTTTTGCGGGTGGTGATCGCCACCGGTTTCCTGGCCGCCCTTTTCATGCTCCACCTCCCGAGCAGCGAGAGCTATGCGGAGGGGGCGCTCGGGGTGATGACCCGGCTGGTGATCGCCACCTACCTCTTCTCGCTCATCTCGCTCATCTCCCTGAAGTTCACGGGACGGCAGCTCAAGGCGGTGAGCTACGCCCAGATCGTGTGGGACCTCTTCCTGGTCACCACCCTGATCCTGACCACCGGGGGGGTCGCCTCCCCGTACGCCTTTCTCTACTTTCTCTCCATCGTCAGCGCGAGCGTCTTGCTGTCGCGTTCCGAGGCCTACTACACCGCCTCCCTCTGCGTCATCCTCTACGGCTCGATCCTCGATTTCCAGTACTACGGAAGACTGGTCCCCTTAGGACTCGGGCCGACCATGTCCCACCAGTTCGGGGCCGGCTACGTCTTCTACCTGATCTTTCTCTACAGTCTCTCGTTCTACCTGATCGCCTTCCTGGCCGGGAGCCTCTCCGAACGGGCACGCGTATCGGAGACCGCGCTCAAGGAGAAGGTCTTCGACTACGAGGAGCTGGAACGGCTGCAGCGCTCTATCGTTTCCACCATCGACTCGGCGCTGGTCACCCTGACCCCGGGGGGGAACATCCGGGTCTTCAACCGCTACGCCGAGCTCCTTACCGGCCTCTCCCAGCGGGAGGCCTACGACCGGCCGGTGGCAGAGGTCTTTCCCGGGCTCTCACCGCTAGTCGGCGGGATCTTCGGGGTCTCTCGCGGCGAGTTCGTCCACCATGCGAAGGACGGCCACGAGCTTCTGCTTTCGTTCAAGTCGGTGCCGCTCGCGGGAAAGGAAGGGGATGAAACCGGGGCGCTCCTCGACATCAACGACTTGACCGACATCAAGCGGATGGCCGGGGAGCTGAAGCGGGCCGACCGGTTGGCCGCCATCGGGGAGCTCTCGGCCCGCATGGCCCACGAGATCCGCAACCCGCTGGCCGCCATCAGCGGCTCGGTGCAGCTGGTCTCCAAGCGGGAGTGGCCGGACGAGAAGGACCGCCGGCTCTTTTCCATCATCGTGCGGGAAACCGACCGGCTCGACACCCTTTTGCGCGACTTCCTCTTCTACGCGAAGCCCTCCCAGCCGACCCGGATCCCGCTGAATCTCCGCCGCCAGGTGGCCGACGTGATCGCCCTCTTGGGGAGCGACCCGCGGCTAGCCGGGGTGAAGTTCGACAACCGGGTCCCCGATAATCTGGTCCTTACCTTCGACAAGGACCACTGCTCCCAGATCTTCTGGAACCTTTTCGTGAACAGCGCCGAGGCAATGGTCGGGGGAGGGGAGATCCAGGTGGAGGGCGAACAGCTCAAAGGGGAGGGGCTCGAGCGCGAGGTCCGCATCTGTGTGAGCGACGACGGCTCCGGCATGAGCGACGAGGTGGTGAAGCGGGTCTTCGAGCCGTTCTTCACCACCAAGAAGGGGGGGACCGGGCTGGGGCTCGCCACCGTGTATCGCATCGTGGAGACCCACGGCGGCCGGGTTGCCGTCGCCAGCCGGCTGGGGGGAGGGACCATGGTGACCCTCTACCTGCCGAGCTGACCCTTCTCTTCCTCCCTTGGGGGAAGGAGCCTACCCTCTCCCGGCCTTCGGCCACCCTCCCCTGACGGGGCGAGGGGAGCGGAAAGGGGGCTTCGGCCCACCCTCCCCCTCATGGGGGGAGCGATTTCAACTTACGAGGCACTATGAACACGCACATTCTGGTCGTTGACGACGAGCTCAGCATGCGGGAGTTTCTCGCCATCCTTCTCGAAGGGGAGGGATACCGGGTCGACCAGGCGGAGAGCGCCGAAGAGGCGCTTCAGTACCTGGCCCGGGAGAGCTACGACATGGTTCTCTCCGACGTCAGCATGCCGGGGCTCTCCGGCATCGATCTTTTGGCCTCCATCAAGGCCCAGTCCCCCGACACCGCCGTCCTCATGATCACCGCCTTCACCACCTCCGAGCAGGCGGTGGAGGCGATGAAGCTCGGCGCCTACGACTACCTCTCCAAGCCGTTCAAGGTTGATGAGGTCAAGGTGCTGGTCAGAAACGCCCTCGAGAAGCGGAGCCTTCTCGTGGAGAACAAGCGTCTCAAGGCCGAAGTCCAGGAGCGCTTCGGCTTCAGCGGGCTGGTCGGTAAGAGCCGCAAGATGCAGGAGGTCTACGACCTGATCGGCAAGGTGGCCGAGAGCATGGCCAACGTGCTGATCATGGGGGAGAGCGGCACCGGCAAGGAGCTGGCCGCCCGCGCCATTCACTACAACAGCCGGAGAAAGGCCCTCCCCTTCGTGGCGGTCAACTGCGGGGCCATCCCCGATACCCTCATCGAGAGCGAGCTCTTCGGCCACCTGAAAGGGGCCTTCACCGGCGCAACCGCCGACCGCGCCGGCCTCTTCGAGCAGGCCGAGGGGGGGACCCTCTTCCTCGACGAGATCGGCGAGGTGCCGCTGCTGCTGCAGGCCAAGCTCTTGAGGGTCCTGCAGGAGCGGGAGTTCCGCAGGGTAGGGGGAGGGGTGCCTCTCAAGGCCGACGTCCGCATCGTGGCCGCCTCCAACCGTAACCTCGAGGAGCAGGTGCGGGAGGGGAGCTTCCGGGAGGATCTCTTCTACCGGCTCAACGTGGTCCAGGTCCGCATGCCCTCCCTGAAGGAGCGTGTCGAGGACATTCCGGTGCTGGTCGAGCACTTCTACAAGAAGTTTGCCCTCTGGTCCGGGACTGGCGAGATCGTCACCGCCGACGCCCTGGACGCCCTCTTCAACTACCCCTTCCCGGGTAACGTGCGCGAGCTGGAGAACCTGGTGGAGCGTTGCGTGGTGCTCGGGAGCCGGGTGATCACCCGCGAGTGTCTCCCCCCGAGCGTCCGCGACTACCGGATCCCGACCCCTCCGGCCGACGAACTGGCGATCCCCGACGGGGGGATGGACCTCCAGGCCTACCTGGACGGACTGGAGAAAAAGCTCCTGATCCAGGCGCTCGAGAAGTGCGGCGGGGTGAAGAAGAAGGCGGCCGCCCTCCTTGGGATGACCTTCCGCTCCTTCCGCTACCGGCTGGCCAAGTTCGGGATGGACGACGAGTGACAAAAAACGTCACCTCAGGGAGACTAATTTTGTCCCTGTTACTAATGAGAGCGGTGCCCTTTTTCGGCGTTTTTTAGGTGATCCGCGTAAAAACGGATAGTTAGGGATTTTAATCTTTTTGGCCCGCTCCTTGCTCCTAGTTTCTTCGTTTTGCAGCACTCAAACGGTTACCAAGCTTGCTGTATCAATCCAGTGCAACAACACGAACGAAAGGAGAAACTACATGTTACGTAAACTCAGAAGCAGCAAAGGCTTCACCCTGATCGAGCTCCTGATCGTCGTCGCCATCATCGGTATTCTGGCGGCTATCGCGATCCCGCAGTTCTCCTCTTACCGCGCCAAGGCCTACAACTCCGCCGCTAACGCCGACCTCAAGAACATGAAGACCGGTATGGAAGCGTTCATGGCCGACAAGCAGCAGTACCCCGGCAGCCTGCTGTACCAGTAATCACACAACTTAAGAGGAGAATATCTCTATGAAAAAGATCATTGCTCTCACCGCTTTCGCTCTCGTTCTCGGCGGCATCGCCTACGCAGGCAGCTACGGCCCGGGCGCCGGCGTCACCATGGACGGCAACCTTGCCGATCCGGCTTCCAAAACCGGCGCCTCGCTCTACGGCGATATCACCACCGCCTCCGCCTCGACCGTGCTGATCGGCAAGACCTCCACCGGCGTTGGCCTGGGCGCCCTGACCTCCGCCAACGGCTACGCGATGGCTACCCAGCACAAGTCTGGTAACCGCGCCTTCGGTACCGCCTACGACTCCACCTCCGTTTACTACAAGGACGTGACCAACGTCGGCACCGCCGTCGAGACCCTTCCGCAAAAGTCCGACTCCACCGAGTTCTCCGCCTGGAGCTCGATGTAACACCACCGTAGCATCGCACGTCGGCGGGATGCCTCGGCATCCCGCTTTTTTTTCGGGTAATTCATGCAAGAGCGGATAACTGCACGGACCTGCGTGCTCCTTGTGGTGCTGGTCGTTTTGGGGGTCTACTACCCGGCCATCTTCGCCCCCATCAACTCGATCGACGATCCCGGCACCATCACCTACCTGCTTAACACCGACTCTTTCAACCTGCGGGACATCTTCACTCCCGGGGCCGTCTATTTCCGCCCCCTGCTCCTCCTCTCCTTCATGGCCGACAAGTATCTGTGGGGGCTGCAGGAGAGCTTCATGCACCTGGAGAACGTGCTGTTCCATCTGGCGAACGCCCTCCTTGTGCTGGCGGTGGCGCGCCGGGTGGCGGCCCGCCTGGAAATCGCCTCTCCCCT
The DNA here is from genome assembly GCF_023652955.1 of Geomonas sp. Red32. Lineage (GTDB taxonomy): Bacteria > Desulfobacterota > Desulfuromonadia > Geobacterales > Geobacteraceae > Geomonas. Next base: position 205,054 of record NZ_JAKLOY010000007.1, read on the forward strand.
GGTTCCCCTTGCCGCCGCACTCCTGTTCGCGCTCCATCCGATCAACACCGAATCGGTCAACTGGATCTCCGGGCGCACCGATCCGCTGGCCTGCATCTTCATCCTGACTTCGCTCTTTTTCCTCGTGAAGCCGGCGCCGGCCCCCCGCGTTGCCCCGCTTTCCAGCGTGCTGGCCGCCCTGGCGATTTTGGCCGCTTGCCTGGTCAAGGAGACCTCCATCTTCTTCCTGCCGGCGGCCCTGATCTTCCCCTTCTTCCTTCCCGGCAGGGAAGGGGGGCGGATCCCACCGAGGGAGGCTCTGCTTCGCAACTGGCCGCACCTGGCGGTCATGTTCACCACCGGCCTCGGGTTCTTCGCCTTCCGGCGGATCGGCTCCCACAGCCACGACGCGGGGGTGGCTCGGGTGGTGACCCACGTGGCCGGCCACGACAGTGCGGGGCTCGCGGTCAGCGCCCGGCTCGTTTTCAAGGCGGCGGGCTTCTATCTTAAGAAGCTGTTCGTCCCCTTTCCGCTCAACTTCGGCATCATCCACGTCTCCGACCTTTACCTTCCGGTCGGCGTGGCGGTCTGCCTGTTGGGACTTTGGCTTTTGAAGCGGCGGACCCTGACCGCGTACTTTTTCCTCTGTGCGCTGGCGGTCGGCTGCTCGGCCCTCCTGGTCCCCCTTTTGAACCTGACCTGGACCCCGCTCGCCGAACGGTACCTGTACGTGCCGAGCGCCTTCTTCGCCCTGGGATGCGTGTTCGGGGTGGAGGGGCTCCCTTTTGCCGGCCGGCACCGTACGGCGGTGAGTGTGCTGTTCCTCGTGCTGCTTGGCATCGCCGTATGGGGGACCGCCACCCGGACCCTGCTCTGGCAGGACAACCTGGCCCTTTTCCGGGACACCCTCAAGAAGTCCCCCGGCTTCGTGCCGGCTCAAAACGAGATCGCCATCGCCCTCTACAGCCGCGGCGAGACCGGGAAGGCGACCAGGGTCCTGAGCTCGATGGAGACCCCCGCTTCACTCATCAACTACCAGTACGGGTTGATTACCAAGGCCACCGTGCAGATCAGGAAGGGTGACCTCGACGCCGGGCAGGCCATCCTCGAAGAGGCGCTCGCCGAGCCGGGCAAGCACGAGGCCGACATCATCCGCCGGCTGCTTGCCGTGTACGACCTTAAGATCCAGAAGGACAAGCGGCTGGGCGCCACCCTGTACCCAAAGTCGGTGCGGCTTCTCGCCCGGCTGTACCAGATCACCGGCGACCCGTTCTACCAGTACCGGCTCGGCATCGTCCACCTGGCCCAGCACGAGGACGCGCTGGCCGGGGCGTGCTTTGCGGTCGCGGCGGCCAAGGCGCCGGCCAACGCGGTCTACCGGGAACCGGCCCTGAAACTTGCCCAAAAACTCGCCAAGCGCACTTCACCCTAAGGAGCTAGCACCCATGTTCGACATCGTCCGCATCACGGTCAAAGGGATCTTCCGCGACCGCGTCTTCCACGGCATCCTGATGGCGGCTCTTCTGCTCCCCTTGATCCCGAGCATCAGCCAGCTTTCCATGAGGCAGGTGACCGAGCTCTCCGTCACCCTGTCGCTGTCGCTCATCTCCTTCATCCTCCTGCTTTTGGCGGTCTTCCTCGGCGGGACCTCGCTCTGGAAGGACATGGAAAGGCGCTACACCTTTAGCGTCCTCTCCCTTCCTATCACGAGGACCACCTATCTCCTTGGCCGTTTCTTCGGGGTGGCGCTCTTTCTCCTCATTACCGCGGCCGTCCTGGGGTTCGTGGCCAGCGTGGTGGTCACCATCGTGGCCGGCAACTTCCCCCCCGACCGACCGGTGGTCTGGAACAACATCTACCTCTGCGTGCTGTTCGACGCCTTCAAGTACATCCTTCTATTGGCGGTCGCCGTCCTCTTTTCCACGGTGAGCACCTCCTTCTTCCTCCCGATCTTCGGGACCATCTCCGCCTTCCTGGTGGGGAGCGCGAGCCAGCAGGTCTACGACTACGTCCACTCCTCCTCCGGCCAGGTCCTCTCCCCCCTGGTCCGCCAGGCCGCCACCGCGCTCTACTATGTCCTCCCCAACTTCAGCGCCTTCGACCTCAAGGTAAACGCCATCTACGGGGTCCCGCTTTCTACCGGGGGGATCGTTTTGACCGTCTGCTACCTCGTGGTCTACGCGGCGGTACTGCTGTCGGTGGCCGCCATCATCTTTTCCAAAAGGGAAATGAAGTGATGGCCGCTGCAAGCAGAGGTTGGCGCCGCCTGGCCCGTCCGCTCGCGGTAACCTTGCTCCTCGTCGTCTGCTACGGGGCGATCATTACCCCCTTCGCGAGCTACATGCGGAACAAGCCGTTCGTGGAAAAGCTCGGAACCCTGCCGCGGGTGGAGGTGCTGCGGGCGATCGCGGCGGATCAGAAACAGGTGGTTGCCGAGGGGCTCATCCTCGACGTCCTCATGTACTTCGGTGGGCTTTTGGGGAAGGAGAAGGGAAAGGTCGTGGTCCCTCCCGACTTCCAGGCCATGTCGCGGCTGCTCCACGGTGCGGTCCAACTCGACCCGTACAACATGGACGCCTACTACTTCGCCCAGGCGATCCTGGTCTGGGACGTCGATCAGGTGAAGCTCGCCAACAACCTGCTTGACTACGGCATGAAGTACCGGAGCTGGGACTGGTACCTCCCGTTCTTCGCCGGCTTCAACTACGGCTACTTCCTGAAGGACTACCCGCAGGCCGCCAAGTACTACATGAAGGCGGGGGAGCTCTCCGGCAACGAGCTTTTCATCAACCTGGCCGGGCGCTACTTAAACGAGTCGGGGCAAAACGACCTGGCCATCGCCTACCTGAAGACCATGGCCAAGGGGGCCAAGAACAAGGTGATGTGGGAGTCGCTGACCACGAGGCTCAAGGCCCTGGAGGCGATGCGGGCGATCGGCACGGCCCGGGACGCCTTCCACAACGCCACCGGACGGCTGCCGAGCTCCGTCCAGCAGCTTTTGTACGCGGGGTACCTGCAAGAGATCCCCAAGGACCCCTACGGGGGGACCTTCTACCTGGCTGCCGACGGGACGGTGAAGACCACCAGCAACCTTGCCTATCCCGTCAAGAAGAAACAGTGACCACACTCGCAGAGGGGAATCGATGAACGCGATAGAAATTTCCGGTCTCTCCAAGACCTTCAAAGGGAAGCGCTTCACCCGCGTTGAGGCGCTCAAGAATCTGAGCCTGACCGTGGGGCAGGGGGAGATCTTCGGCTTCCTCGGTCCTAACGGGGCCGGCAAAAGCACCACCATCAAGACCCTGATGGGGCTCATCGAGCCGTCGGCCGGCTCCGCCTGCATCATGGGGATCGACATTTCCTCCCCCAAGGCCCGCCGTCGGGTCGGCTATCTCCCGGAGAACCCGGCCTTCTACGACTACCTGAGCGCCGAGGAGTACCTGGCCTTCGTGGGGACCACCTTCGGTCTCGATCCCGAGCTCCTCGCCAAACGAAGCGAGGAGGTGCTGAAGCAACTCGAGCTCTGGGAGGCCCGCAAGCGTCCGATGCGGAGCTACTCCAAGGGGATGGTGCAGCGGGTGGGGCTTGGCCAGGTGCTGATCCACGATCCCGACGTCTGCATCCTCGACGAGCCGATGAGCGGCCTCGACCCCGTGGGGCGGGCGCTCGTCAAGGAGATCATGCTCGACCTGAAGAAGCGGGGGAAGTGCGTCTTCTTCTCCACCCACATCATCGCCGACGTCGAATCGGTCTGCGACCGGGTCGGGATCATCTTGAAGGGGGAGCTGCAGAGCGTTGAGCGGGTGGAAGACATCATGACCCGCGGCGTGGTCGGCTACTACCTCACCCTGCGGGACAGCGGGGGGGGGACCACCGAGCTCTACGTCCCCAAGGACGAGCTTTCCGGCGCCCTCGCCTCGGTGCGGGACCAGGGGGGGGAGGTCACCCTGATCGAGCCCAGAAGAAAGAGCCTCGAGGACTTCTTCCTCGACATCATCAAGGGGAGAAACGGGTAAACCGCAGTCTCTTCAGGAATTTGGCGCTTGCGCAACCTTCCCGCGCTGTGGCATACTGGGCCGCGATAAACCGCCAAGCGAGGCATCACGACTGTTGAAGATAACCGCCTATCTCAAACTGCTGCGTCCCGCCCAGTGGTTGAAAAACCTGATGCTCTACTTCCCTCCGTTTCTCGGGGGGACCATCCTGCAGCACGGCATGGCGACAAGGGGAGTGCTCCCCTTCGTCTCCTTCTGTCTCGCCAGCAGTTCCACCTATGTCCTGAACGATCTCCTGGACCGCCACCGCGACCTGCACCACCCGCGCAAGAAGGGGCGTCCGATTCCCTCCGGAGCCGTGCCGGTCTGGGCGGCAGCGCTCCTCGGTGCGCTCTCGCTCGCGGCCGGGGTCTATCTCGCCGTCGGCATCTCGACCCTCTTCTTGCTCCTTTTGCTGGCCTACCTCGCGGTCTCCGCCTGCTACTCGCTGAAATTGAAGGAGCTGCCGGTGGTCGATCTCTTCTGCATCGCCTCGGGATTCCTGCTGCGGCTGGAGGCGGGGGGGGAGGCCTTCGGGATCGAGATCTCCCACTGGCTGTTTCTTTCCGTCTTTTTGCTGGCGCTCTTTCTCGCCACCGGGAAGCGGCTCGGCGAGAAACAGAGCCTCGGCGAGCAGGCCGGCGAGCACCGAAAGTCGCTTCTGTCGTACCCGGACGGCTTTTTGCCGGGAGCCATGTACATGACCGGCGGTGCCGTGCTGGTCACCTACACCCAGTACGTGATTTTGCGCCATGCCCTGGTCTACACGGTACCGCTTTGCTGCTTCGGACTTTTGCGCTTCATTCTGCGGGTCCAGAGCGGGGAAGGGGGGGATCCCACCGAGTCGCTCTTGAAGGACCTTCCCCTTTTTATTGTGGGGGTTTTGTGGGCGGCTATGATAGGATGGGGCGTCTACGCCGGGTACTGACAGTATCTGCTAGAAGCAAGCAAGGTGGAACACATTCGGGAAGAAATTCTCCCCGCATCTCGAAGTGTAGAAGACCGACCTGGTACTGATCGGCAGAGCGCTATGAGTATCTCCGCGCAGACGATCCTAGCCTAGCGGGTATCAAGCTTGGTGAGACACCTTGGTGCCGGAACTGTTTGACTGCGTGGAGCGGCTGCACCGCGACAGCGAAAGTATCTTGACGGTGGAGAGGCATAGTTGTTAAGCATGCGAGAGGCGCTGCTCAGATCGATATACCGGCTTTTCCCCTTCGACCTTAGGGGCGACTGCCCCGTCCCCCCCGCCCGCGACGGGATCAGGCTTTCCTGCGTGATCAACTTCTACGGCCGGCTCGACCTCTTGGCCGGGATCCTTCATTCGCTTGCCCAGCAGGAGCTCCCCCGCGCAGAATTCGAGGTGGTGCTGGTGGAGGACCGCGCCGGGACCGAGGCAGGGAAGCGGATGGCCGAGGAGTTCGCCGACCGGCTCCCGATCGTCTACGCCCCGCTCGACAAGAACTTCGGATCGATGGGGTACTCCCGGAACCACGGGGTGGCGGCCTCCCGGGGCGAGTACCTGCTCTTTCTCGACGACGACACCGTCCTTTTGCAGCCCGACTTCCTCTCCACCCTGCTCGACGAGTTCGCGGCCCATCCGGAGGCGGCCGCCGTGGTGCCGCGCGGGGAGGCGAGCTATGCGCTTGTCGAGGGGCGCTACCACCACCACGACGAGTTCTTCATGACCAGCCGCTGCACCGCCTACCGCCGGGACATCATCGCTAGGCTGGGGGGATTCATGTCCGCCTTCATCGGGCAGGAGGACGTGGAGTTCGTGGTCCGCTTCCTGGTGGCCGGCGCCAAAAGCGTCAACTCGCCGAGGCTTCAGTACTACCACCCGCCGCTTCTGGTCGGCAATTTCAGGAAGCCGATGGCGGTCGGGCAGTCGTTTTATCGCCTGAAGGGGCGCTACTCGTGGCCGCTTTGGCTCCTCGTGCTCGCCAACTGCAGCCGCCACGCCCCGCTGTACCTTCTGCCGGGGAGGAAGAACCGCGAGATGGGGCGCTTCGGCCTGGGCTTCATCGCCGGGGTGATCTCGTCCCTGTTCCGGAAAAAGGAGTTCCAGTACGGCTGACATGAACGAACAGCGCGAGATCGTCATCCGCCCCGGGATGGGGGAGCTCAACTACTGGCGCGATCTCTGGCGCTATCGGGAGCTCTTCCTCTTCCTCGCCTGGCGCGACATCCTGGTCCGCTACAAGCAGACCGCCATCGGGATCGCCTGGAGCGTGATCCGGCCGCTCGCCACCATGCTGGTCTTCACCGTGGTGTTCGGGAAGCTGGCCAAGCTCCCCTCCAACGGCGTGCCGTATCCGGTCATGGTGTACGCCGCCATGCTCCCCTGGCAGTTCTTCGCCAACTCCCTCGCCGAGTGCGCGAGTTCCCTGATCGACAACGCCAACCTCCTCACCAAGGTCTACTTCCCGCGGCTGATCGTGCCGGCGGGGGCGGTGGCGGTGAGCCTGGTGGACTTCGCGATTTCGTGCGCCATCCTCGCGGGGATCATGGCCTGGTACCGCTTCGTTCCCGACCTGAGGATCCTGCTCTTGCCGCTGTTCCTTTTGATGGCGCTCGCCGCCAGTTTCGGCATGGGGCTTTGGTTCGCCGCTCTCAACGTGAAGTACCGCGACTTCCGCTACGTGGTCCCCTTCCTGGTCCAGTTCGGGCTGTACATCTCGCCGGTCGGCTTTTCCAGCTCCATCGTTCCCGAGAAGTGGCGGCTTGCCTACTTTCTCAACCCGATGGTCGGGGTGATCGACGGTTTCCGCTGGGCCATCCTGGGGGACCGCTTCCCGGTCCAGTGGAGCGGGCTCATGCTGTCGGGGCTTTTGGTCCTGGCCATCCTGGCCGGCGGCGTTCTCTACTTTCGCCGCATGGAACGCACCTTCGCGGACGTGGTGTAGCCGATGACGAGCGCGATCAGTGTCGACAACCTGGCCAAGAAGTACCTCCTCACCCACCAGGCGGGGCAGGGCTCCTACCTGGCCCTGCGCGACGTGCTGGCCGAAGGGGTCAAGTCGTTCGGGCGCAGGGTGATCGGGAAGGGTTCCGGTGACCGCTCGCGGAGTATGGAGGAGTTCTGGGCCCTCAAAGGAGTCTCCTTTGAGGTGAAGCAGGGGGAGCGGGTCGGCATCATAGGTCGCAACGGGGCCGGCAAGTCCACGTTGTTGAAGATCATCAGCCGGATCACGGAGCCCACCACCGGGAGCGTGCGCCTCAGGGGAAGGGTGGCGAGTCTCCTCGAGGTGGGGACCGGCTTCCATCCCGAACTCACCGGCCGTGAAAACATCTACCTCAACGGCGCCATCCTGGGGATGGGGAGAGGGGAGATCAGGCGGAAGTTTGATGAGATCGTCGATTTCGCCGAGACCGAGCGGTTCCTTGACACCCCCGTCAAGCGTTACTCGAGCGGCATGTACGTCCGTCTCGCCTTTGCCGTCGCCGCCCACCTTGAACCGGAGATCCTGGTGGTGGACGAGGTATTGGCGGTTGGCGACGCCCAGTTCCAGCAGAAATGCCTGGGAAAGATGGAGCAGGCAGGGAAGGAAGGACGGACGGTGCTCTTCGTGAGTCACCAGATGGGCGCCATCAGCAGACTGTGCGGGCGCGCCATCCTCCTCGGTGAGGGAGCAATCGCCGTCGACGGCGATGTCGAGTCGGTCACCAAAGCGTACCTCGACGCGGCGCTCTCGGCGGGGGCCACCTCCGCCGAGCGGTGCCCCGATCCGGACAAGCCCCACCAGATTACCGGCGTCAGCATCTGCAAGGGCGATGGAACGGCGATCAGCGGGCCGGTCGGCGTGGACGAGCAACTGGCGGTGCAGGTCCGTTGCCGGCTGCAAACCCCCTTGCCCGGCGGCTACGCCGTGCTGGCGGTCAAGGATCTCAAGGGCGAGTATGTCCTTTTTTCCGATAGCCGCGATCACGACGGTTCCGCAACCTACGCGGGTGCCGGGGAGATCTCGGCCACGGTAACCATTCCGGCTCCCCTCCTGGCACCGGGACGCTACAGCATTTCCGCCTATATCGGACGCCCCCCTACCGGCACCGTGGATGCCTGCATCGACGCCCTGACCTTCGAGGTCGAAGACCTGCACGGGGTGAGGAGTTCCCGGCCGGGTCACATCTATCTCCCGCTGCAGTGGCAGCAGGATGCACCCTCCTGGAGGTGAGGCACCCGATGGACAAAGCCGGTCCCGACATCATCGCCCTCATCACCGCCCGCGGCGGCTCCAAGGGGGTGCCGTACAAGAACATCCGCGAGGTCGGCGGGAAGCCCCTGATCGCCTGGAGCATCGAGGCGGCCCGGAAGTCGTCGCCCGAGCTGCGGGTGGTGGTTTCCACCGACGACGCGGAGATCGCCGCGGTCAGCGCTGATTTCGGTGCCGAGGTGCCGTTTCTGCGTCCGGCTGAGCTTGCCGGGGACCATGCCTCGTCGGAGTCCGTGGCCCTGCATGCGCTGACCTGGCTTGCCGAGCGGGAAGGGTACCGTCCTCGACTGCTCCTTTTGCTCCAGCCGACATCACCCCTGCGGACCTCCGCCGACATCGACGAGGCCGTGAGGCTACAGGCGGCCTGTGACGCCGATGCCGTGGTGAGCGTCACTCCCAACGAGCGTCCGGTCCAGTGGCTGCGCAGGGTGGACGACGGGGGACTCCTGGTGCCGTGGATGGCCGGGGAGCAACTGGCCCGGCGCCAGGAAGCCGAGGAGATCTACCGGTTGAACGGTGCCATCTACCTGATCAAGACCGAGGTGCTCGTCAGCGAGAAGACATTCTACCCGCCGGCGACCCGTCCGCTGGTCATGCCCGTCGAGCGGTCCCTCGACATTGACTCCGAATTCGATCTGCTGCTGGCCGATTTGCTGCTGACCGGCCGGCAGGGGAAGGGAGAACCAAGATGAACTGCATACGGATAGCCGGCCGAGCCGTGGGGCCGGACCATCCCCCGCTGGTGTTGGCCGAAATCGGCATCAACCACGAGGGGGACTTCGAGAAGGCCCGGCGGATGATCGACGATGCCCATGCCGCAGGGTGCGAGTGCGTGAAGTTCCAGGCCCACGTCATAGCGGACGAGATGGTGCCCAACGACGTGGTGCCCGGCAACGCCTCGGAATCTATCTGGCAGATCATGGAACGCTGCGCGCTGACCGAGGACGAGGACGCGCGGCTCAAGGAGTACGCCGAGTCGAAGGGGATGATCTACCTCAGCACCCCGTTCTCGCGCGCGGCGGCCGACCGGCTGGAACGGCTCGGGGTTGCCGCCTACAAGATCGGCTCCGGGGAGTGCAACAACTACCCGCTCATCGAGCACATCGCCCGTTTCGGCAAGCCGGTCATCCTGAGCACCGGGATGAACGACCTCGCCAGCATCGCCCGGGCGGTGGAAATCCTGCGGCGGCACCAGGTTCCTTTCGCCCTGATGCACTGCACGAGCATGTACCCGACCCCCTACGACAAGGTGCGCCTGGGTGCTCTTGCCGACCTGCAGCACGCCTTCCCCGACGCCGTCATCGGGCTTTCCGACCATTCCCTGAGTAACTACCCCTGTCTGGGCGCGGTGGCTCTCGGGGCCTCCCTCCTGGAGCGCCATTTCACCTCGGACAAGAGCTGGCCCGGCCCCGACATCGAGATCTCCATGGACCCATCCGACCTTCGCGAGCTGATCGCCGGAAGCCGCGCCATCTTCCTCGCGCGCGGCGGGAAGAAGGGGATCCTGGCCGAGGAGCAGCCGACCATCGACTTCGCCTACGCCTGCGTGGTGGCCATCCGCGACATCGCAGCCGGAGAGGAGCTCTCCGGCGACAACATCTGGGTGAAGCGGCCCGGTACCGGCGAGATCAAGGCCGTGGACTACCCGTCGCTGCTGGGAAGAAAGGCTGCTGCTGCCATCACGATGAACGAGCAGCTCACCTGGGGAAAGATCAGCCATGGCTAGGAAGATTCTCTTTCTCACCTCTACCCGCGCCGACTTCGGGAAGCTGAAATCGCTGATGCACGCCCTCGACGACGATCCCGCCTTCGAGGTGCATGTCTTTGTGACCGGCATGCACGTGCTCCCCAAGTACGGCAACACCGGCGAGGAAGTGGAGAAGTGCGGCTTCAAGAACATCTACCGGTTTATCAATCAGAAGTCCAACGACGACATGGGGAGCATCCTCGCCAACACGGTGCAAGGGCTCTCCAACTACGTCGAGCTTCTGAAGCCGGACATGCTGGTCATCCACGGTGACCGTGCCGAGGCGCTGGCCGGCGCAATCGTGGGGGCCTTCAGCAACGTCCTTGTCAGTCACATCGAAGGGGGAGAGGTTTCGGGCACCATAGACGAGTCGATTCGGCACTCGGTCTCCAAGCTCGCCCACATCCATTTCGTGGCCAACGAACGGGCCCGGCGACGGCTGATCCAGATGGGGGAGCACGAGGAGAACATATTCATCATCGGTTCCCCGGACATCGACCTGATGACCTCCAGCGGCCTCCCCAGCCTCGCTTCCGTCAAGGAGCACTACGAGATCTCCTTCGACAGCTACGGGATTTTCGTCTACCACCCGGTCACCACCAAACTGCACGACCTGATGGGGAACCTGAGCGAGATCTCCAAAGCCCTGGTCTCTTCCGGGAGGAACTACGTCGCCATCTACCCCAACAACGACCCCGGCTCGGAGTTGATTATCGAGGAGCTGACGGCCCTGCGGGACAATCCGGCCCTGCGCATCTTCCCCTCCATCCGGTTCGAGGCCTTCTTGGTGCTGCTGAAGCATGCCGACTTCATGATCGGCAATTCCAGTGCCGGGGTCAGGGAGGCTCCTTTCTACGGGATACCTTCCATCAACCTCGGCAGCCGCCAAAACGGCCGCTTTTGCTGCGACACCATCATCAACTGCCGGGAGCGCGTGCCGGAGATCGAGGCCGCCATCTCGCAGATCGCCGCCTTGCCGAGGACGCCGACCGAACACTTCGGCAACGGCACCAGCAAAGATCGCTTCCTCGAAATCGTCAAGGGGAGGAAGATCTGGGGGACCAACATCCAAAAGTACTTCGTCGACCAAGCGGGCTTCGAAGCGGGGGGGGACTGATGCATCCAGGCCAGGCGCGGAGCAGGATGGAGGAGCTCTGGCATCCCGCCGAACTCCGCTTCACCAAACCTTTCGACATGCGCACCCTGAACCGGACCCCCTCCTGGCGCCGGGAGATTGCCCGGGGGCAGCAGGCCATTTCCGAGGCGGTGCTGTCAGCGCGGCACACCGTGGAACGCTGCCCGATCTGCGGCGAGAGCGCCTCATCCTGCTTTGTGGCGGTCTATGGTTTCCACTACCGCGAGTGTGGCGCCTGCCATCATCTCTACTGCTCCAATCCCCCTGACGCCGAGGGGGTGAAGAACCTCTACACCGGCGCGGACGACCAGGGGAAGAAGACCATCCAGACCTGGACCTACCTCGACAGCCGGCACTACCAGACCAGGGTCGAGACCATAGCCGCCCCCAAGGTGGCCTACGTCAACGGGTTCTGTACGAAGCCGGGGGGGCGCTGGATCGATGTCGGCTCCGGGGCCGGCGAAACGCTGGTGGCAGCGGCCTCGACAGGTTTCGAGGCGGTGGGGCTCGAGTGCGATCCGGCCGAGTGCGCCTTTGCGCGTGAGCGGGGGGCGACCGTGGTGGAGGAATTCCTCACCGGTTCCAACGCGGCAGAGCTCCTGAAGGGAGCTGCCGTGGTTTCCCTCTTCAACGTTCTCGAGCATACCGAAGATCCCGGTGGAGTGACCGAGGCGATCTCCGCGGCCGTGGAGCCGGACTGCCTGGTGGTGATCGAGGTGCCGCGCCATCCCTCGTTGAGCTCGCTCAGCAACTCCCTTTTTCCCGGGGTCTCCTGCCGGCACATCGTCCCCCCCGACCACCTGCACGTCTTCACCGATGCTTCCCTGCAGCGCCTTACCTCCCGCAACGGGTTGGAGCCGCTCGGTCTCTGGTATTTCGGGCAGGACTACTACGACCTCCTCTCTTCGGCCATGGCATCGGCCGATCTCCCCGCCTCCTCGCTCTACAGCCAGGCCCTGGATTTGAATTCGCTTATCCAGCCGGTCATCGATCAAGCGGGGCTCTCGGACACCATGATATACGTCGGCCGCAAGCGTAGTGACGTGGCGGGATGAGCCGCCGGCCCAGACACAGAAAGGTCAGCATATGAACAAGAACTACATTTCCTCGATCGATGGCGAAATCTACCTCAGGGAGAGGCGCTACGACCACCCGAAGGAGATCTTCAAGCAGGCCGCTGAGATTCTCGCCCTGGCCTCCCCGGCCGCCTGCCAGCCGTCGCTCTCCCTGGTCGACCTGGGCTCCGCCACGGGGGAGTTCGCCTATTACATCCGCGGCCTCAACCCCGAGATCAAGCTGCAGTGCATCGAGCACAACCCCGAGCTGGTGGAGGACTGCCGCGCCTTGCTGGCCCAGCGGGGGATCGACATCTGCTGTGGGGACATCAACGACCTTCAGGGGGTGGCCGATTCCACCTTCGATTTCGCCACTTCCTTCGGCGTTACCCAGATATTCGAGGACTTCAAGCCCTCGCTCGGCGAGATGATCCGGGTGACCAGGGACGGCGGCCGGTGCGTCAACCTGATGATGCTCAACGAGTTCCCCATCGACGTTCTCATCCGCTACCGGGTGCCCGGGACCGGGGTCGTGCAGGCGAACTGGAACAAATTCGCCATGAGCTCGGTGGCGGAGTTCCTGGAACAGCATCCGGAGGTGGCCTCCTACCGTTTTCTCAAGCACGAGATGCCGTTCGACTTGCCCCCCCGGGAGGATGACCCGATGAGGTCCTGGACGGTGATGACGCCGGAGGGGAAGAGGATACTCTGGAACGGTCTCAACATGGAGATCAGCCTGTACCACGTGATCATCGAGGTCAGCAAAGGGAAAAACTCCTGATATGGAGCGGGGTGCCACAGCGCAAGGGCCTTTCCTGCTCGCGGTCAACTACCACTATATCGGGGCCGCCGACCGCTACCCGTACCCGGGCATCATCGGGGTCACTCCCTCTGAGTTCGAGGCGCAGTTGGACGAGATGGGGCGCCATGTCGAATTCGTGGGCGCCGACGCCATCGAGCGGGCGCTCTCCGGCAACCGGGCGCTCCCTGAAAATGCGGCAGTCGTTACCTTCGACGACGGCCTGAAGGAGCAGTTCGCGCTGGCGCTCCCCATCTTGGAAGCCCGTCGCATACCCTTCATCTTCTTCGTGAACTCGGCCCCGCTGGCGGAGCGCCGCCCCTGCTTCGTGCACAAGGTCCACTACCTCCGCTCGGTGATCTCCTCGGAAGAGTTCCTCGCACGAGCCCGTCTGGTGGCCGAGCGGAAACTGTCGTTCTCCTTCCCGGAGATCGATGCCTCATCCATTGGGCCGAGCTTTTACCCGTACGATGAGCCGCCGGCGAGGGCGCTGAAGTACACGCTGAACTTCCTGTTGAGCCCGGAGCACGCCGCCACCATCGTGGACGAGATGTTCAGCGAGCAGGCGGACGAGGCCGAATTCTGTTCCTGGTTCTACCTGAACGCCGACGAGGCGCGGGAGCTGCACGGGAGGTTTCGCGCCCTCGGGGTGCATGGCCACAGCCACCTCTCGCTCGCCTCGCTCCCCGAGCAGGAGGCCCGTCGGGAAATCGGCCGCTGCGCTGAAATCCTCGGCGAGGTGGCCGGCGCCCCGCTCTCCTGCATAAGCTATCCCTTCGGCTACCGCCAGTCGGTCTCCCCCCGGGTGGCGGAATTGGCCGGAGAGTACTCGATGAAATTCGGCTTCACCATGGAAAGTTGTTTCAACTGGGACGTCTCGCTGCAGCCGCTCCTTTTGGGACGCATCAACAACAACGAAGCTCCCGGGCATCGCCAGGCCGCTTTCCGCTTTTCCGGGGAGGGCCCGGTGATCGATAACCCCTCCAGGATGAGCATGCACCGCACCTGGTTTGCCAAAGAACGAGTTCCCTTCCCGGCGGAGGCCACCCCATGAAAGTGCTGCTGGTCGTATACGACAACTACTCGTACATCCACTGGTTCCCGCAGGGAACCGCCTACATAGCCGCCGCCTTGAGAGGGTGCGGGTGCGAGGTCACTATCTACCACGAGGACCTGCACCACTACCCGAGCTCCGCGCTGACCGACTTCCTGGACCAGAACGAGTTCGACATGGTTGGAGTCGGGGTCATCGCCGGGTACTACCAGTACCGCAAACTGCTGGAGATAGCGGAGGCGATCAATCGCTCGCGCAAGCGCCCCTTCTTCGTGCTGGGGGGGCACGGCCCCTCGCCCGAGCCGGAGTACTTCCTGCGACGCACCCAGGCGGACGCCGCGGTGATCGGGGAAGGGGAGGAAACGGTGGTGGAACTCGTCCGCCAGCTGGCTGCCCGCGCTCCCCTCTCGGAGGTGAAGGGGCTCGCCTATCGGGACGGCGACCAGGTCCGGGTCAACGAGCGCCGGGCTCCCATCGAGGAGATCGACGCGCTCCCCCATCCCGCCTACGATCTCTTTCCCATCGAGTACTACCGGCTGATCAGAAACGCGCACGCCGTCAACGGCGACTTCGTGATGCCTCTCCTCTCCGGCCGCGGCTGCCCCTTCGAATGCATCTTCTGCTACCGGATGGAGAAGGGGATCCGGCTCCGCAGCACCGAGGGGATCCTTGAGGAGATACGGCTTTTAAACCGCGACTACGGCATCAACTACATCAACTTTTCCGACGAACTGCTGATCTCCTCGGCCGCGCGGGCCGCCGAGGTTTCCGAGGCCATCCTGGCCAGCGGCCTCAACATCAAGTGGGCCTGCCAGGGAAGGCTCAACTTCGTCTCCGCCGACCTCCTCGCGCTGATGAAGCGGGCAGGGTGCGTTTTCATCAACTACGGGATCGAAGCTCTCGACGACGAGGTGTTGAAGCGGATGAACAAGTGCCTCAACACCGCCCAGATCGTGAAAGGGATCGAGCTGACCCTGGCATCGGGGATCAGCCCCGGTTTCAACATCATCTTCGGAAACCCCGGCGATAGCGTGGAGACGCTCAACAAGGGAGTCGACTTCCTGCTGAAATATGACGACGGTGCCCAGTTGCGGACCATCCGGCCGGTGACCCCGTATCCCGGTTCCCCGCTCTACTACCAGGCCATAGAACAGGGGCTGCTGCGGGACTGCGAGGATTTCTACGAGCACAAGCACGTCAACTCGGACCTGCTGAGCGTCAATTTCACCGAACTGAGCGACGACGAATTCCACCAGGCCCTGCTGGTGGCCAACCGGAGACTGCTGGATAACTACTACTCCCGGGCCTTGCAGCAGGCGGTCGGGCAGGCCGAGCGGCTCTACCTGCAGGCGGACAGCTCCTTCCGCGGTTTCCGGCAAACCTAGGCCAGGCCGGCATGACCAACCGCGAAATCATCGAGACGGTGCGGGCCTTCGAGATGACCCATCCCGTGGAGAGCTACCGGTTCTTCGACTGGAACGTGTGGCCCCTGATCCGTGAGGAAACGCTGATCGTGGCCATGATGCCGCCGCGGGTCGCCGCCCCTACCGGCTCCTGGGGGGCGGTGGTTCGCGACTTTCTGCACGGCCACCGGCACCTGCGGCCGCTGACCCGGATGCTGGGTTCCCTGAGGGCGAGACAGTCCCGAAGGGAGATGGAGCGGACCTGGGCAAGGGAGTGGGACTCCCTGCTGGCTCTCGATCCTTCCCATAACGACGACCCGGTGGCGCCGGGGCGGGAGGTGGTGCTCTTCACCCTGTCCGGACGCCGCGTGCAGACGCGGGAGGGGCTCTACGAGATCTACGCCGATCCCCTGGTCGAGTACCTGGACCGCAAGGGGGTTTCCTCCCTGCTCTGGGAGCGAGGGGTGCCGCGCCACCCCCGACGGTACCGGTCGGCGTGGGTTTCCCGCCTGCTGGAACGGGAGGCCCTGCTGATCCCGGACCCCCCGCCGCTGAAGGAACCCCCCTGGTTCCAGGAGTTAGCTGCGTTCTCCGCCGCCGTTTCCGGTCGCTACCGGAACTGGCACGAGGTGCAGGCGGACATCATCTACCTGCAGAAGCTCAGCCTCGTCTTCGAGAAATGGCTCCGGGCGACCGGGGCTAAACTACTGGTCTCCGTCTGCTGGTATGGGCTCGACGTGATGGCCGCCACCCTGGCCGCGCGCAGAGTGGGGGTGGTCACCGTCGATCTCCAGCACGGTGTTCAGGGGCGCGATCACCACGGTTACTCGGGATGGGCGAAAGTTCCGCCGGTACCGTACGAAGTGGTTCCCGATCTCTTCTGGTGCTGGGGAGAGGAGCAGAAGAGGACGCTCCTGGCCGAAAATGAGGCTTTTGCCGCCCAATGCGATGTGGCGGTCTGCGGCAACCTCTGGTTGAACAAGTGGCATACCGACGGTGACCTCGGGGGGGAGGAGGGCGGCGAGCTGGCGCGGTCCACCGCGGGATTCGAGAAGACCATCCTGGTCACCCTGCAGACCCCCGGAGAGTTCACCGACTTCATCGTGGAGGCGGTGCGTGAAAGCCCCCCCGGGTGGTTCTGGTTGCTTCGTTTCCATCCGGCAACCCCGGAAGCGGAGCGTGCCCATTTCGAGGAGAAGCTGCAATCCGTCCGCCGGGCAAACTTCGAAACGGAGCAGGCGAGCCGGATGGCCATGTACGCCTTGATGCAGCTGAGCGACGTGCAGGTGACCGGCTATTCCACCTCCGCACAGGAAGCCCTCTTCTTCGGAATCCCGACCGTCACCGTTACGGCCAACGGGGCGAGTGCCTTGAAGGGGTTGGTGGATGCGGGAATCGTACTCCATGTGGAAACCTTGCAGGAACTGTTCGAGGCGCTGAAACGATGCGAAACCATTTCGTCGAAACAGTGTCAGGATTCCGTGCAGAACTACTTCGCCCCTCCGCAGGTGGCCGGGCAAGGGATAGATCAGCTCCTCTCCCGGGCCGGCATCTGTTGCCGAGGGGCCGGCGGGTGACAGCGTGAACTACTTCATGGTCAGAGTGCGCAGGAGAATAGCAGGCTTGCTGCAAGCCTTGGTCAATCCTCCCGATATCTGCGTCAGCGTTTCGCAACCGGAGCTGATCCATCCGGCGGCCCA
Organism: Geomonas sp. Red32; assembly: GCF_023652955.1. Classification (GTDB taxonomy): domain Bacteria; phylum Desulfobacterota; class Desulfuromonadia; order Geobacterales; family Geobacteraceae; genus Geomonas. The sequence goes on from NZ_JAKLOY010000007.1 coordinate 222,174, forward strand.
GTTGAGGAACTCCATACTGGGCGGCCGGATCAAGGTCGGAAAGAACTCCATCATCAAGGAGGCCTACCTTTCCGGAGGCGACATCTCCATCGGCCGCAACACCAGTCTGTGGGGACCCAACATTGACATCTACTGCTGGCTCAATCCGGTCACCGTCGGGAGTTTCTGCTCCATCGCCCGCAATGTCTCGATGCAGGAATACAACCACAGGATCGACCGGTGCAGCAGTTACTTCTTTGCCGGCAACGTCTTTGGTGGCAATCAGAGCGAGGATATGGTATCCCGGGGACCGATCGTGATCGGTAACGACGTCTGGATCGGTTCCCAGGTGGTGGTCGTTTCTGGTGCCGTCATCGGCGACGGTGCGGTGATCGGCGCCAACAGCGTGGTCACCGGAACCATCCCCCCCTACGCCATCGCCGCCGGAAGCCCCGCCAAGGTGATCAAGTACCGCTTCGACCAGGAGATCGTTGACCGGTTGCTGGCCTTGAAGTGGTGGGAGTGGGACGACGACCGTATCTCCCGGAACAGGGAGTTCTTTCTCAACCCCATGAGCCATGAGTTGCTCGACCAGGTCAAGGACTGATACAGCTATGACGGATAACAACAAGGTGAGAGCCGGTTTCCTCGTGTACGGGGCTCCGGCCATCGAGGCGCCCGAGATCGAGGAAGTGGTGGCCTGCATGGAGAGTGGTTGGCTCGGGACCGGTCCCCGGGTGGCGCAGTTCGAGCGCGACTTCGCCGCCTACCAGGGGGTGAGCCACGTCGCGGCCCTTAACTCCTGCACGGCCGCGCTCCACTTGAGCATGGTGGCTGCCGGTATCAGGCCGGGCGACGAGGTGATCACCACCCCGCTTACCTTCTGCGCCACCGTCAACGCCATCATTCACGCCGGGGGGACCCCGGTCTTGGCCGATATCGACCCGGTTACCATGAACATCGATCCCGCCGAGATAGAGCGGAAGATCACCGCAAAGACCAAGGCGGTGATCCCGGTCCACTTCGCCGGGCGCCCCTGCCGGATGGACGCCATCATGACCATCGCCAAGCGGCATGGCCTGAAGGTCATCGAAGACTGCGCCCACGCCATCGAAACCGAGTATCGCGGCAAAAAGGCCGGCACCTTCGGCGATTTCGGCTGTTTTTCCTTCTACGTGACGAAGAACGTGATAACCGGGGAAGGGGGGATGGTGGTGGCCAAACGGGAGGAGGATATCGGCCGCATCAAGATCCTCGGCCTGCACGGCATGAGCAAGGACGCCTGGAAGCGCTTCGGCGACGAGGGGTTCAAGCACTACTACCTCGTCGAGTGCGGCTACAAGTACAACATGATGGACCTGCAGGCCGCCATCGGCATCCACCAACTGGCCCGGGTGGAGACCAACTGGGCCAAAAGGGAGCTGATCTGGGGGCGCTACGACGAAGCCTTCGGGCCTTTGCCGGTCGCAATTCCCGCGCCCGTGGAGCAGGAAACCAGGCACGCCCGCCATCTCTACACCATCCTGATCGACGAGGAGAAGACCGGGATCTCCCGCGACCGCTTCCTCGATCTGATGACCGCCCGCAATATCGGGGTCGGGGTCCACTACCTGAGCCTCCCCGAACACCCGTACTACCAGGATACCTTCGGCTGGAGGCCGGAGGATTACCCGCACGCCATGCGGGTCGGGCGGCAAACCGTGAGCCTTCCCCTCTCTCCCAAGCTCACCGACCAGGACGTGGAGGACGTGATCTCCTCGGTGAAGGCGGTGCTGGCGGGGGGGAGCGCGACGGAAGGGGGAAGAGCCTAGATGACGGCAACCCTCAAATACCGCCGCGTGCTGTTCGTTTACCCCAACTACCCGGGGAACCATTACGGCGGCGAAAACCAGTTCCCTCCCATGGGCATCGGCTACCTCTGCGAGGTGCTTGAAGGGATCGGTGTGGAGACGGCCCTGGTCGACATGGGGAAGCTCTGGCCGCTCGAGTACCTTTTCGAACGGATCGCCGAGTTCCGGCCGGACCTTGTAGCCATCTCGCTGATGACCTTCCGGTACCGCCATCACTACGAGTTGATCGAGGCGGTCAAGAAGAGGTTCCCGGCCATCCCCGTCATCGGCGGCGGCCCCCATCTGACCGCCTGGAAAACGAAGGTGCTGGAGCAGTGCCCCTCCCTTGATTTCGGCGTCTCGTTGGAAGGGGAGTACCCGATGAAGGAGCTCTGCCAGGGGGCCGAAGTCGGGAGCATCAAGGGGCTCATCCACCGCCGGGGCTCGGATATCGTCTTCAACGGCGAACGGGAGCTGGTGGCTGACCTGGACCAGATCCCCTTCCCGAGGTACCGCTCGTTTGACCTTAGCCGCTACCATTCGGGAGTCTTTCTCTGTTCCTCCCGCGGTTGCCCCTACCACTGCATCTTCTGCCAGTCCAAGAGCATGCTCGGCAGAAAGTTCCGGGCCAGAAGCGCGGGGAACATCTTCGAGGAGATCGCCTACTGGTACCAGCTCGGATACCGGCACTTCAATTTCGTGGACGACAACTTCACCCTGCAAAAGGGGAGGATCCTCGAGCTCTGCTCGTTGCTGGAGAAAGCCGGCTTCGACGACCTCGATTTCTACGTTTCCGGCGTCCGGGCGGACCGGGTGGACCACGAGCTGCTGGTTGCCATGAAACGGGCCGGTTTCACCCACCTCTCCTTCGGGGTCGAGTCGGCCTCCGACGAGATCCTCAAGGTACTGAAGAAGCACGAGACCGTCGAGGAAATCGAGGCGGCGGTGAAGACCGCCAACGAGCTTGGTTTTTACGTGGTGCTCTACTTCATCGTCGGCAGTCCCCACGAAACGCTCGACGACGTCAGGAAGTCGATCGCCTTCGCGGAAAAGTACGCCAGCGGCGGCTGCAATTTCGGGAGCCTCATGCCCATCCCCGATACCACCTTGATGGAGTGGGTGACCGAGCACGGCACCCTCCTGATGGAGCCGGAGCATTACCTGAACGACCTCGCGGAGTACGAGCGGGTTCCCTATTTCGACGGGCCGGGGATGACGCTCGAGGAAAAGAAGACCGCCCTCCGCATTACCCAGGAGACGAAGGAGCGGTTAGAGAAAAGGTACCGGCGCCGGTACCGGCTGGATACCTTCCGAAACGACCTGCGCGGCAAGGGGGTTGCCAAGGCGGTTATCGTCCAGGGAGTGATCGCCGCCCTGGAGATCCCGCTGGTCGCGCGGCTCTATAACGGCAGGGTGAAACGGTTGGGACAGGCCGTGAAGAAGAGACTGAAACTATGACGACCATGCTGGTCAGCGTCATCGTCCCCACCTATAACCGGGCGCACTTAATCGGCAGAGCGCTGCAAAGCATCATGGCCCAGAGTCACCGCGAGCTCGAGGTGATCGTGGTGGACGACGGCTCCACCGACGATACCGAAAAGGTGGTGGCCACCTTAAGCGCGCAATGGGGACGGCCGGTGAGGTACGTCGCAAAGAGTAACGGCGGCTGCGCATCGGCCCGCAACCTCGGGATTTCGCTCGCCACCGGGGATGCCGTCGCTTTCCTCGACTCCGACGACGAGTGGTTGCCGACCGCCATCGAGGAGATGGTCGCCACCCTGCAAGGAAGCGGCGCCGATTTCGTCTACAGCCCGGCCTACACCCGTATCGGCGGAAGGGACACCCTGGTCTATCCGACCGCCGCCGGCGACCCCGACCGCTTCGCGGAACGACACTTCTTTACCACCAGGGTGTACGTCTGCTGCCTGTTGTACCGCCGCCGCGTCTTCGAGCGTTTCCGCTATCAGGAGTCGCTGCGCTACAACGAGGATTCCGACCTGCTGCAGAGGATTGCCATCGTCTTCCGGGCCGCCTACCTCGACAAGCCGACCGCGGTCGTCCACTACCACAGCGCCAACAAGTCGTCCAACCGGGTGGAAATCAACCGCGCGCTCCTTAAAAGCGCCGAAAGCATCCTGGCCGAGTTCCCCGACTTCAGGACCAGACTCGCCGGGGAAGGGGACCGCAGGATCGGCGAGATCGTGGCGCAGCTAGCCGGCGAACTGGTTCTCCAGAAGAGGTTTCCCGAGGTGGTTGCCCTGGGGGCGGAGTACCGGCTCAGGCTGCTCGACCGGCTCTCTGCGCTCCTCAAGACGCCGCTATTCGAAATCGCGGCGAGGAAGGGACGGCGTCTGGCGGAGATGGTGGCGGGAGGAGGGGAGTGACCGGCCGTACTCATCGAGCATTGCGAGCAGCATCCGCCGGATCGGATACCGGTCCGGTCCGGGTCGGTGAACTGCTGCACTGCTACCTGGCGCCCACCGAAAACTGGTGCTATCGGCTGCTCGACGCGCTGAGCGGGGTGCAGTTGACGGTGGTGACCGCAAACCTCTCCGGGGAGGAACGCTTCCCCCTTCGCGACGCTCGCTTCGTGGTGGGCCCCCTGGCACGGCGTTTCGCGCTGGGAACCACGGCGGCCGAAGGGCTTTTGGTGACGGTCCGCCGGGCGCTTCTACTGGCCTGGCGCCCCTGGGTAATCTGGCGCTGCCGAAAGCTCCAGCTTTTGCACGCCCATTTCTCCTTTATGGCCTGGGACTATCTCTGGCTTGCCCGGGCCCTTTCCCTACCGCTGGTGGTCTCCTTTTACGGCTTCGACTACGAGTGGCTTCCGGGGAGCGATCCGAAGTGGGTGCGCCGGTACGGGACTCTTTTCCGGGAGGCCAGCATGTTCCTGACCGAGGGAGAATTCGGACGCAGCCGGCTGATCGAGATGGGGTGCCCCCCTTCCAAAGTCAGGGTGCTCCATCTCGGGGTCGACCCCGGCAGCATCCCGCTCTTTAAACGAGAGAAACGCCCCGGGCGTCTGCGCCTTCTGCAGATGGCGAGCTTCACGGAGAAGAAGGGGTACGACGTCACCGTGGAGGCCTTCGCCCGGGCCCTCGCGCGCTGCCCCGAGATGACCCTGACGCTGGTGGGAAGGGATCAGGACGGCCTGCGGGGGCGGATCCAGGCCCGGATAGCTGAGCTGGGGGTCGGAGGGCGGGTGGAGATGGTCGACGGGGTGCCTTTCGAGGAGCTGCACCGGTTCTTCGCGGACTTCGACGTATTCATCCACCCCAGCCGCTACAGCGCCTCCCGGGACTGCGAGGGGGGCGCTCCGGTGGTGCTCCTGGACGCCCAGGCGACCGGACTGCCGGTGATCTCGACCACCCACTGCGATATCCCGGATGAGGTCGTCCACGGCGAGAGCGGCTTGCTCGCGCCGGAAGGAGACGTCGCCGCCCTGGCCGCCTTCGTCGAGCGCTTCTACCTGATGGACGACGCCGAGTACCAGCGCTTCAGCCGGGCCGCGCGCCGGCACGTGGAGAAGGAGTACGACCTTTCCTGCAGCGCCGCGCAGCTGCGGGAGATCTATCGGGAAGTCGCCAGATCCAGCGAAGGAGCAGATCATTGACGGTTGTAACCCAGGGGAAAGGGCGGAAAGAAGCATGAGGCTGGTCCGGATAACAACGCTCTATCCCTCCTACCTCGCCCGGTTCTACGCGCAACGGCCGGGACTCGCCGGTGCGAGCTTCGCCGAGCAGAAGGTGGCCTTCGATTTCGACGCCTCTGGGAGTGCTGATTTCTGGAGTCATGCGCTCGCCCCCCTCGGATACCAGGGGACGGAGCTGATCCTGAACGCCGAACCGATGCAGCGGGCCTGGGCGAGGGAGAACGGCTTCGCAGACCCTGCCGGCGTCCCGCTCGACCAGATCGCCATCGAACAGGTGCGCAGGTTCCGGCCGGAGGTGCTCTGGTTCGACGACAGCGATGAGCGGGTTCTGGCTGCCATCAGGTCGGCCGTCCCCTCCATCCGTCTCGCCTTGGGCTGGACGGGGAGTGCGGTGCCCCGCTCGACGCACTGGCGGCACCTCGACCTGGTCCTCTCCTGCGCCCCCGAGTCGGTAGAATACCTGCGCGCACAGGGGGTGCCGGCCGAGCATCTGCACCACAGTTTCGATCCGCGCATCAACGAGCGGCTGGCGGCCCGGGAGAAGCTGTATCCGCTCAGCTTCATTGGACAGCTAATCCGGACCAGCCAGTTTCACCTGCAGCGCGAGGAGCTGCTGCTCGCGCTGGCCAAGGTCACCGAGATCGCCATCTTCTCCTCCAGCGCGCGGCTGGGACGGTTCAACAACTTTAAGGCCTGGCTCTCGGTCTGGATCCACCACTCCTTCAATATCCTGAAAAGGGTGGGCATCGACCGGGATTGGCTCGCCAGGCTGCCGCAGGTCGGCTGGATCGCCGAAGAGGAGGAGACGCCCCCTTCTTTCATCGTTCATCCTGCCCTCCGGCCGTTTCTCAAGCCGGACGTCTACGGCCTCGAGATGTTCCAGGTGCTAAGGGATTCCAAGATCGCCCTCAACATCCACGCCGATTCCTCGCCGCGCTACGCCTCGAACATGCGGCTTTTCGAGATCACCGGGGTGGGAGGGTGCATGGTGGCGGACTGGAAGGAGAACTTCGCCGAGCTGTTCGTGCCGGACCAGGAAGTGGTACTGTACCGGTCGCCGCAGGAGTGCCTCGAAAAGGTCCGTTGGCTGTGCGAGAATCCTGCCGAGCGGGAGCGGATTGCCGCGGCCGGCCAGCAGCGGACTCTTTCCTGTCATACCTTCGCCCACCGGGCGGTGGAGCTCGACGGCATCATCAGAAGATTCATCGCTGGCAAACGGGGAAGCCGGTGATGGTAAGCGAAAGCCTGCAGAAGTCCTGCGACGAGCAGTAAGTACCACGACAGCGACCGGCCTTGGCGCATGGTGTGCGCCAAGCAGAAGGTCCGCAACATCCAGGAGTCTGCCGCGGGGCGCGAACGCCTGCGGAAGGGAATCACCGTCCGGGACCTGCTGCTGATCGCCGCGCTGACTGCGCTTCGTTTTCCGCTGAAGGCTGTCCTGAAGCCTTTCTTCAAGCACATTATCGTCTGACAGGGGAGAGCCCATGATCGAGCAGGTCCAGGCCGGGGGGGAACTTCTGGCCATCATTCTCAGGGAAGGTTTCAACACCCCAGGCATCCACTTTCTGACTCCGGGGGAATTCTCCCAGCAGCTTGCCTACATGCGGCATCCGGCCGGCAAGCTGATCGAGCCGCACGTTCATAATCCGGTCCATCGCGAGGTCTCCCTCACCCAGGAAGTGCTGCTGGTCAGGCGAGGAAAGGTACGGGTCGACTTCTACGACAACGGGCAAAACTATGTGGAAAGCAGGATCCTGTCGGCAGGGGACACCATCCTCCTTGCCTCCGGCGGCCACGGATTCGAGGCCCTCGAGGAGCTGGAGATGATCGAGGTCAAGCAGGGCCCCTTCGCCGGCGACGGCGACAAGACCAGGTTCCGCGGGATCACCGCCGACCAGGCGATCCTCGGGGAGTGATCGATGGGTGACTTCATTGCGGTGAACGAGCCGCTTTTGGACGGCAACGAGAAACGCTACCTCATGGAGTGCATCGAGACCGGCTGGATCTCCTCCGAGGGGCCGTTCGTGAAGGAGTTCGAGGAGCGCTTCGCCCGCCGGGTCGGGCGGGAGTGCGGGATCGCGGTCGCCAACGGCTCCGGGGCCCTCGACATCGCCGTCAAGGCCCTGCGGCTTGGGCCGGGGGACGAGGTGATCCTCCCCACCTTCACCATCATCTCCTGCGCGGCCTCCATCGTCCGCTCGGGCGCCACCCCGGTGGTGGTCGACGCCGACCCGGTCACCTGGAACATGGACGTAGGCCAGGTCGAGGCCCGCATCACGCCGGCCACCAAGGCCATCATGGTGGTCCACATCTACGGCCTGCCGGTCGATATGGATCCGCTCCTGGAGCTTGCCCGCCGGCACGGCCTGAAGGTCATCGAGGACGCCGCCGAGATGCACGGCCAGACCTACCGGGGGAGGCCGTGCGGAAGCTTCGGCGACATCAGCACCTTCAGCTTCTATCCCAACAAGCACGTAACCACCGGCGAGGGAGGGATGCTCGTCTGCGACGACCCCGGTCTCGCGGAGCGCTGCCGTTCGCTGCGCAACCTCTGCTTCCAGCCCTCCCGCCGCTTCGTCCACGAGGAGCTTGGGTGGAACTACCGGATGACCAACCTGCAGGCCGCCCTGGGACTTGCCCAGTTGGAGCGGCTGGACGAGTTCGTGGAGAAGAAACGGGCCATGGGACGGCGCTACCGTGAGCTTCTGGCGGGGATTCCCGGCCTCCAGATGCCGGCCGGCGACTGCGACTTTGCCGACAACATCTTCTGGGTCTTCGGGGTGGTGCTCGACGATGAACTTCCTTTCGACGCCCAGGAGGCGATGAGGAGGCTTTCGGCCTTGGGGATCGGGACCCGTCCGTTTTTCTGGCCCATGCACGAGCAGCCGGTCTTCACCGGTGGCGGCCTCTTCGCGGGGGAACGCCACCCGGTCGCCGAAAGGCTGGCCCGGCGCGGATTCTATCTTCCGAGCGGGCTTGCGCTGACCGGCGACCAGCAGGCCCGGGTGGCTGCCGCGGTCCGGGAGGCGGTCTGCCGATGAAGAGAGTGGGGATCTTTCTCGGCATCGAGCCGACCTGGGGGGGGGCCTTCCAGTACAACCAGACCGTCCTCGACGCCCTGGCGCAGCTTCCCGCCGACCGCTACCAGGTGATCGCCGGGGTCTCCCATCCCTCCTGGGAGCCGTATCTCAAGCGGTACCCGTTTAAGACGGCGCCCATCCCGCTCGGCTACTGGGGGCGGATCTTCGGCCAGCTTCTGCACTACAGCTTTCTCGGTACCCCGCTATGGCGGCGTCTGGCCCCGCTGTGGAACCCGACCGTGCGCGCTTTTTTAAGGCAGCGGTGCGATCTCTGGATCTTCCCGTCCCAGGACCCCTGGGCCTACCTGGTGCCGGTTCCCGCTCTGGCCACCATCCACGACCTGATGCACCGCTACGAGCGGCGCTTCCCGGAGATCGGGAGGGCCAAGGAGTTCTCCTGGCGGGAGTGGCACTACGGTAATACCTGCCGGTGGTGCCGCGGCGTGCTGGTTGATTCCGAGATCGGCAAGGCGCAGGTGATTGACTCCTACGGCATGGATCCGGCCAAGGTGCATGTGCTTCCCTTCATTGCGCCCGCCTACCTGGAGGGGGGAGTCGAGCCGGAGTGCGAACTCCCGGAGAAGTTTCTCTTTTATCCCGCCCAGTTCTGGCCGCACAAGAACCACGAGGGGCTGATCCGGGCCATCGCCCTGTTGAAGGGGCGTTTTCCGGACATCAAGCTGGTGCTGGCCGGCGCCAAGAAGCGGCTCTATCCATCGCTGGTGCAACTGGTACGCGAGCTGGAACTGACCGGCCAGGTCATTTTCCTGGGGTACGTACCGGACGATCAGATGGCGGGAATCTACCGCCGTGCCCGTGCCCTGGTCATGGCCTCCTTTTGCGGCCCGACCAACATCCCCCCTCTGGAAGCGATGAAGATGGGGTGCGCGGCCGCGGTTTCCGGCGTGTACGGGATGCCCGAGCAGACCAAGGGGGCGGCCCTGCTGTTCGATCCCTCTTCGGTAGAGAGCATGGCCGCCGTTTTGGGGAGGCTTTGGCAGGACGACGGACTCTGCCGGGAGCTGGGTGCCCGCGGCATCGAGGTGAGCCGCGAGTGGACCGCCACAGAGTTCAACGCGAGAGTGGCCGCCATCGTGGCCGAAGTTGTCGGAGGCTAGCATAGGGGCCGACCTTACCGATTTTCGAGGAAGTATGCCGTCCATCTCGCTGATCACCATTTGCCGTAACTCCTCGGCCACCATCCGCCGGACCATCGAGAGCGTCCTGGCCCAGGAGTGGAAGGGGACGCTCGAGTACATCGTGGTCGACGGTGGCTCGACCGACGACACCATGGAGATCGTCCGCTCTTACGGCGACCGGATCTCGAAGTGGGTGAGCGAACCCGACCGCGGCATTTCCGACGCCTTCAACAAAGGGATCGCGCTGGCTACCGGCGACCTGGTCGGCTTCATCAACTCGGACGACATGCTCCTCCCCGGAGCGCTCGCCAGGGTCAGCGGCTACTTCGAGGAGCACCCCGAGACCGAGGTACTGCACGCCGACCTTCTCCTCTACGACGGTGAGTTTCTTCTGAAGAGGCTCGCCCCACCGCGCTACTGGTGGCTCCCGTGGCGGATGATCCTTTTCAACCACCCGACCTGCTACGTACGGCGCGAGCTCTTCGACCGCTTCGGGCTTTTCGACCTGAGCTACCGCTTTTCCCACATGGACTTCGAGCTGTTCCTTAGGTGGCAAAAGGGTGGGGCGGAGATCCGCTACCTTCCCGAGGTGCTGGTCCGGATGCAGGCGGGGGGCGCCAGCGGGCAGCACATCTACCAGGGCTTCAGCGAGAATGTCCGGGCGCTGAAGGCCCACGGCTACAACATGCCGCTCGCCTGGCTCCAGTTCTTCGCGAAGCATCTTGCCCAGCGGATACTGGACCTGCGGGGGCGGCTCGGCATCTGATGAAGAGGCACAGGTAATTCCGATGAAGATCGTCATCCTCGGCGCCGGCCCCTGCGGGCTGGGCGCCGCCTACCATCTCGACAAAATCGGCCACCGCGACTGGGTGCTCTTCGAAAAGGAGCCCCACGTAGGCGGGCTTTCGGCCTCCTTCGTGGACGGCGCCGGGTTCACCTGGGACGTCGGCGGGCATGTCCTTTTCTCCCATTATCCCTACTTCGACGAGGCAGTCGCCGAGGCTCTGGGGGATGCTTACCATGAGCACCAGCGGGAAAGCTGGGTCCGCATCCTCGGCACCTGGGTTCCCTATCCCTTCCAAAACAACGTCCGCTACCTCCCGGATGAGGCTTTGAAGGAGTGTGTGGAGGGGCTTCGTTCGCTCTCCGGCTCTCCCAACCTGGCCGCCAACTTCCGCGAGTGGATGGATGCGGTCTTCGGTGCCGGCATCGTGAAGCACTTCATGGAGCCGTACAACAAGAAGGTGTGGGGGACGCCGCTCGAGCAGATGAGCAAGGGGTGGATCGCCGAGCGGGTGAGTGTGGTGGACCTCGCGCGGATCGAGCGGAACATCTCCCAGGGGATCGACGACCTGAGCTGGGGTCCCAATAACACCTTCAAGTTCCCGAAAAGAGGGGGGACCGGGGCCATCTTCCGCGGCATCGCGAAGCGCTTCGCCGACCGCGTCCACCTCGGGAGGGAAATGGTTGCCCTCGATAGCGCCGCCCGCGAGATCACTTTCGCCGATGGGCGCGTCGAGCGCTACGACATCCTCATCAACACCTCCCCGCTCGACCTTCTCGTGGCCGCCTTGAGCGATGCACCGGAGCGCCTGCGCGAAGATGCGGGCGGGCTCGTCCACAACGGCGGGCTCATCGTGGGGGTGGGGATCGAAGGGCGCCGCAACGATTCGAAATGCTGGATGTACTTCCCTGAGAGCAACTCCCCCTTTTACCGGGTCACCAACTTCCACAACTACGCCGCCGCCAACGTCCCCGACGGGGATACCTCCCGTTATTTCTCGCTCATGTGCGAGACCACCTACTCGCCGACCAAGCCGGAGGAGAAGGGGGGGATCGTAGAGGCGACCGTGGCCGGGCTGAAGAACTCCGGGATTTTGTCGGAAGGGGAGGCGGAGCGGGCGGTGAGCCGCTACCTGATCGACATCCCGTATTCGTATCCGGTCCCCACCCTGGGGCGGGACCGGGCGCTGGAGGCGATCCAACCCTGGCTCGAGGAGCGAGGCATCTACTCTCGCGGCCGGTTCGGGGCCTGGAAGTACGAGGTGGGGAACATGGACCATTGCTTCATGCAGGGAGTGGAGGCGGTGGATCGGATACTCTCCGGCTCCGCGGAACAGACCATCAAGGGGGGCTGATGCCGGAGCACGAGGGGCGGCTTGCTGGGCAAGACTTTTGGGATAACAGGAGTGGGAAGCTAAACATGTCTCAGAAAAAGCGCGTAATTTCGGTGGTTGGTTTGGGGTACGTCGGTCTCCCGGTGGCGGTCGCCTTCGGAAAGGTCGGTTTCACCGTTGGTTTCGACATCAATCCCTCCCGCATTGCCGAGCTTAAGAAGGGTTGTGACCGCTGCGGTGAGGTCTCCGCCGCCGAGTTCGCCGATGCGCAGCTCCTTTTCACCGACCGGGTCGAAGACCTCCGCCAGGCCGATTTCCACATTGTGGCCGTGCCGACCCCGGTGGACCGGGCCAAGCAGCCCGACCTGACTCCGCTCCTGCGGGCGGCCGCCACCGTGGGCGAGGCTCTCAAAAAAGGGGATATCGTGGTCTTCGAATCCACCGTATACCCCGGGGTCACCGAGGAGGAGTGCGTGCCGATCCTGGAAAAGGCCTCGGGCCTTACCTGCGGAGAGGATTTCACCGTCGGCTATTCACCGGAACGAATCAACCCGGGGGACAAGGAGCATACCTTCACCCGGATCACCAAGGTCGTCTCCGGCCAAGACGCCGCCACGCTTGAAACCGTTGCCAGGGTATACGAAACGGTGGTCACTGCGGGAGTGTATCGCGCGTCCAGCATCAAGGTCGCTGAGGCCGCCAAGGTGATCGAAAATACCCAGCGGGACCTCAACGTCGCCCTGATGAACGAACTCGCCCAGATCTTCGACCGGATGGAGATCGACACCCACGACGTGCTGGCTGCCGCCGGCACCAAATGGAACTTCCTCAAATTCACCCCCGGTCTCGTCGGCGGCCACTGCATCGGGGTCGATCCCTATTATCTCACCCACAAGGCCGAACAGCTGGGTTACATACCGCAGGTGATCCTGGCCGGGCGCAGGATCAACGACGGCATGGGGTCCTTCATCGCCCAGCGGGCCATTAAAGAGTTGATCGCTGCGGGGCACAACGTCCTGGGATCGACGGTGACCGTACTGGGGCTGACCTTCAAGGAGCAGTGCCCGGACTTGCGGAATTCCAAAGTGATCGACATCGTCCGGGAACTTAGGGATTACGGGGTGACCGTGCAGGTGCATGATCCCCTGGCCGACCCGGAGGAAGCCCGAGCAGCCTTCCAGGTGGACATCGTGCCGTGGGATGCGCTTAAACCCGCCCATGCCGTGATACTCGCGGTTGCCCACCGCCGATACCTTGACCTTACTGTTGAGGAACTGAAGCAGTTGATGACCGAAGGTGGATTGCTGTGCGACGTCAAGGGGGGATGGGACCGGGACCGTCTCGTGTCGGCAGGAGTGCGGCTGTGGCGGCTATGACCGGAAAGCGCACCATTGCCAGCATGATCGACCGTTGGATATCTTTGCCACATCGAGCTTAAGTGAGGGATGACCGTTGAGCCGCATCAAGATTTTGAAGAAAGTCGATGCCGTCCTGGGCATCGTGGGGGCCGCGCTGCTCCCTTCCGCCCGCGAGCGGCAGCACGGAGAGATCAAACGCATCCTGGTGATCCGCCCCGGGGGGATCGGCGATGCCGTCCTCCTGGTCCCGGCGCTAAACGCCCTGAAGAGCCGCTATCCTGACGCCGAAGTTACCGTCTTGGCCGAGCGGCGCAATGCCGCCGCCTTCGCCCTTGCTCCGGCGGTGGCCAAAGTCCTGCTCTACGACGAAGCTTCCCCACTGGCTGAAGCGGTGCGTGGAAGCTACGACCTGGTGATCGACACCGAGCAGTGGCACCGGCTCTCCGCCATCGTCGCACGGCTGGCGGGCGCCCCGGTTTCCGTCGGCTTCGCCACCAACAACCGCAAGCGCCTCTTCGCCCACCGGATCCCGTACTCCCACGAGCGCTACGAGGTGGAGAGCTTCTTCGACCTCCTTTCGCCGCTCGGCATCGAGCAACCCGGCTCGCTGGAGATCCCCTTCCTGACGGTTCCCGAAGCTGCCGCCGCCAAGGCCGCCGATCTCCTTCCTGCCGGCCGGCCGTACCTGGCCATCTTCCCGGGGGCGAGCATCCCCGAGCGGCGCTGGGGGATGGAGCGCTTCCGCCGGGTCGCCGATCATCTCTCGCTGCGGGGATTGAGCATCGTGGTGGTCGGGGGGGAAGAGGATGCCGAGGAGGGGGCCTACATCGTGAAGTGGTGCGGCGGGACCAACCTGGCCGGGAAGACCACCCTGGCCGAGACGGCGGCGGTCATAGCGCGTTCCCTGCTGCTTGTCTCGGGGGATTCCGGCGTGCTGCACCTGGCGGTCGGGCTCGGGATTCCGACCGTATCGCTCTTCGGCCCCGGTATCGAGGCCAAGTGGGGACCCCGGGGGGAGTTCGACCTGGTCCTCAACAAGAAGCTCGCCTGCTCCCCCTGCACCCGTTTCGGCACCACACCCGCCTGCCGCGAAAAGGCCCGCTGCCTGACCGATATCGCTCCCAACGAGGTGGTCGATGCCGTCATGACCGTCCTGGACCGGCGCTTTCCGGCCTAGGCGGCAGTAGGAATATAAAAAAGCCCCATTTCGGCCGGCCGAAATTCGGGGTTAAGTTCACGTAATAACTCGTTTTATTTTCAAAAATGGTACCATTTTTTAATGTGAGAAAGGGGGAGCGCCCCCCCGGTTCAACAGCCTTTACGTCCGTGCAATCACCCGGTTACGGCCCGACTGCTTGGCATCGTAGAGCCCCTCGTCCGCCCGCTTCAAAAGGGTGGCGTGGGTGTCCTCGGGGCGCAGTTGGGCGACTCCCAGGCTGATGGTCACCCGCAACTCCGTGCTCCCCGCCGCGATGGCGAGCCTCTCGACGCTGGTCCGGAAGCGGTCGGCCAGTACGCAGGCGTTTTCCAGAGGGGTCTCGGGGAGGATGCAGCAGAATTCCTCGCCCCCGTAGCGCACCAGGCAGTCCGTCTTCCGGACGGTTGCCATCAGTTTCCCCGCCACCTGGGAGAGCACCTTGTCTCCCGCCTCGTGACCGTGCTGGTCGTTTACCTTCTTGAAAAAATCGATATCGATCATGATGACGCTCAAGGAGCGGTGGTGGCGGTCGTGCCTCTTGCACTCGTCGGGGAGCCGGTGGTCGAGGTAGCGCCGGTTGTAGGCGCCGGTCAACTGGTCGCGGATGTTCAGCTCCCTAAGCCTCTGCTGGGAGATGGCCCGCTCGGTCACGTCCTGCACGGTGATCAAAAGGTGCCCGATCTCCCCGTCCGGTTCGCGCAGGGGGGCGCTCGTGCAGTGCTGCTGCATGAGGTCGAACATGCCGTTGGGGGTGCCGACCACCTTGAACGGGAAGAGGTAGTGATGCAGGGATTGCGGAAAGACGGCGGGAGAGCCGAAGGTCAGTGACATGCGGGCGCCGCGGAGGAACTCCGGGGTGTTCAGCTTCGGGTAGCTCTCGAAGATCGGGGTCCCGGTGATGGCCTCCGCCGCGATCCCGCTGTGGAAGGCCATCCACCGGTTCCAGTAACAGACGCGGAACTCGGTGTCCAAGACGACGACGCCGAGATCGACGATTTCCAGGATCTGGGCAGGGAGTCCCTCCATGTCATCCCTCGTACTGGGAGAGGAACCCGGCCAGGGCCTCTTTCAGCCAGCCGATCGACTCCTGGCTGGTGACCAGGAAGAGGAATCCCTGGACCGACTCCTCGCGGAAGGAGAAATCGGTCTTCAGCACGATGGCCACCGCGTCGGGATTGCACAGGGCGGCGGGGATCGCCTTTCCCTGCGTCTTGGCCACCAGCTTCGCGGGCGAGTAACTCACCTGGTCCCCCAAAAGTTCCGCGAGTTTCCCCACGCAGGCGCCGATCAGGATCCCGCCGGTGGTGAGGAGGGCGTCGCGTTCCACCTCTTCTCGCGCTTCCCCCTCATACAGGGTCTCCTCGTCGCCAAAGAGCGGCACCAGCTGGCCTCCGGCATCGGCCGGAAAGACCAGGAAGGCGCTTCCCTCCATTTTTCCGTAGAACCTCTCCTCCACGATCGAGATCTCCGGTCCCGGCCCCACCATCTGTTCCAGGTAGACGGTGAGCTTCTCACCCTTGAGGAGCTGGACGCAGGGAACGCTCAGGCTGACGAAGATGCTGATCACCTCGGCGAGCGAGGCGGCGGCCCGGCCGAAGGCGATGTTCATCATCTCCTGGAGGGTGTCCCGCTCGTCGGCCGACATGATCCTCTGCTGGCTCTCCTCGCTCAAAAAGAGGTCGAGTTCCGCTGCGTTGGCAAGTTTTATCTCGCTTATGATTGCTTCGCTCATGCCGACTCCTCCACCCTGGTGAGCGCCTCCAGTACGCTCCCCTTGCTGGGGGGCTTGGCGAGGATCATGAAGGCACCCTTATCGGTCACCTCCTGCAGGCTCTTGTCCTGCACGTCGGCGGTGCAGACGATGACCATCGCTTCCGGGTCGAAGGCGCGGATCTCCGCGAGCGCGGTGAAGCCGTCCATCACCGGCATGGTGAGGTCGAGGGTGACCAGGTCGGGTTTGAGCTCCCGGTAGAGGTTGAGGGCCTGCAGGCCATCGCCCGCCTCGTGGAACTGGAACTCTCGCTCCTTGGGAAAGCAGCTTTTCAGCATCTTCCTGGAGATGGGGGAATCGTCAACGATCAGGACGGTCTGCAGCTTCTTGGCCATTTTCGCTCTCCTCTGACAGATGGTGAGATCGACGCCGAACGACGCCCCGAGCTCCCGGGGGGGCGGGGACTGGATGAGGCGCTGCTGCTGTTGGTGCTGCTGGAATGGGAAAGAATGAAGGATTCGTTAGAGGATTATAATATATTTTTCGGCGAGTGCTCGCGGTGGGCCATACTCCTTCCCCCCTCCCGGCTGGAGGAGGGGAGGGGGGAAGAGACGGTGCCCTGACGGCATGCAGTGCTGCAGATGGAGAAGTGGGGCCGAAAAGGGGGGGGCTACTCTTTGTGCTTGGCGCTTTCGCGGAAGAACATGATCAGGAACTCGGCGTCCTTGGGGGAGAGGTTGAACCGGAATATCGCTTCCTGGACCATGGGCGGGACCGGTTTGTCGGGGTACTCCTGGATGTTGCCGGAAACCCACTTGACCGCGCGTCTCAGCTCCTCACCTTCGGGAAGTATGCTCATCTGTTGGCCCCCTCATGAAATTTTGGCCCAGCATAACGCGAAGCGGAGGGAAAAGCAAAAAGGAAAAGGAGCCGGTTTCTTCCTCGCTGGCGGGCGGTCTTCCGTGGCCACCTTCCCCCACCCCCTGGCCCCCTCCCTCCAGGGGAGGGGGAAACGTTCCCCTCTTTGCGAAGGGGCATCGAGGAATTCCGGGGAGGTGTGGAAGTCCCCCCTTTGACAAGGGGGGGACCAGATTCCCCCGGAATTCTTCGAAGTTATCCGGTGGCAGCTGTGCCGGGAGCCGAGATCCCTTAGATGAACAGGTTGTTGTCGGCGTGCTCGGACGCTTCGAGGTAGGCGGCCACGCCGCCGAACTGGACCCCTTCGATCAGCTCCTCGGCCCTGATCCCCATCAGGTCCATCGACATCTGGCAGGCCACCAGCTGGGCGCCTCCGCGGATGGCGAGCTGGATCATGTCCTCCAGGGAGGGGACGTTCTTGTTCTTCATGATCCCGCGGATCAGCTTGCCGCCGATCCCCCCCATGCTCATGCGGGAGAGGGAAAGCTTGCGGCTGCCGCGCGGCATCATCATCCCGAAGGCCGCCTCGATCAGGTTCTTGCCGAGCCCGGAGGAGCTCTCCGGCTTTCTCAGCGCGTTGAGCCCCCAGAAGGTGAAGAACATGGTGACCTTGCGCCCCATGGAGAGGGCGCCGTTGGCGATGACGAAGGAGGCGATTACCTTGTCGAGGTCGCCCGAGAACACGATGATGGTCTTGTCGTTCCCGCCCCGGTTGGTGGTCACCGCCACCTCGTGGTGATGCCCCTTCTCTACCAGCGCGGTGATGGTCCCCTTGCTCGATTCGAGCTTTTTCACCTGGTTGCCGGTCGCCCGGGCCCAGGCTTGCACGTCGCTGTGGAAACCGGGGTCGCTCGCGCTGATCTCGATCACCCCGCCGGGGGCCACCACGTCCATCTCCTGCTTAAGCCGCATGATCGGCCCCGGGCACTGCAGACCGCAGGCGTTGACCTTGACCACGTTCCTGTTCTCTATCGGTAACTGAGGCATGATGCACTCCCTTTCGTTTTCCCGGGTGGCTTCCGAAGCCCTGGTAATACTCTGGCGGGTGGTGGCGAGGCAGTAGGTATCCCAGCCGCCGGACAGGTTCAGGCAGCCGGTGAACCCGTGCGCGGTGAGGATGCGGGCCGCCAGGTAGCCGCGGAGCCCGACCTTGCAGAAGATGACGATGGTCTTGTCCCGGGGAAGCTCGCCGAGCCGTCCGCGCAGCTCGTTCAAGGGGATGTTGACCGCACCGGCGATGGTTCCCGCGCCGAGTTCCATTTCGTCACGGACGTCGAGAACGAAGTGGGTCGCCCGGTCGAGCGAGTCGATCCGGTCCCAGGTGACGA
The DNA here is from genome assembly GCF_023652955.1 of Geomonas sp. Red32. GTDB lineage: Bacteria > Desulfobacterota > Desulfuromonadia > Geobacterales > Geobacteraceae > Geomonas. Next base: position 240,483 of record NZ_JAKLOY010000007.1, read on the forward strand.
TGCCGCAGAGGCCGTCCAGGACGTTTTGCGCCACGAAGCCCGCCATGTTCACGGGATCCTTGGCGGAAGAGTAGGGGGGCGCGTAGGCGTGCTCGATCTCACAGAGGTCGTCGACGGTCATACCGGCCTTGATGGCGGTGGCGATGACGTCGATCCTCTTGTCGACCCCGCCGTAGCCCGCCACCTGGGCGCCGAGCACCTTCCGGTTCTCGGTGGAGAATACGAGCTTTAAGGTGAGTGGGGTGGCTCCCGGATAGTAGCCCGCGTGGTCGTTGGGGTGAATGATGACCGAGGCGCAGGGGATCCCTTCGGCGCGGCAGAACTTCTCGGTGGCCCCGGTGCCGCCGGCGTCGAGATCGAAGACCTTGGCGATGGAAGTCCCCATGGTGCCGCGGTAGGCAATCCCGGCGCCGTTCATGTTGTCGGCCGCGATCCGTCCCTGCTTGTTGGCCGGGCCCGCGAGCGGCACGGCCCAGCTCTTGCCGGTGAAGGGATTGGTCACCTCGATGGCGTCGCCCACCGCGAAGACGTCCGGCCGGCTGGTTCTCATCTGCTCGTCGACCAGGATGTGCCCGCGCTTGCCGAGCTCGATCCCTGAGCCGGCCAGGAAGGAGGTGTTGGGGGCGACCCCGACGGCGAGGAGCACCAGGTCGGCCTCCAGCACGGTTCCGCTCACGAGGGTTGCCGTTACCCCGCCATCAGGAGCCGGGGCGAATTCCTGCACCGCGTCTTCCAGCAGGCAGGGGACCCCCTTCATCCGCAGCTCGCGGTGGACCAGGGCGGCCATCTCGAAGTCGAGGTTGACCATGACCTGGGCCGTCGCTTCCACGAGCGTGACGCCGATGCCGAGGGCGTGCAGGTTCTCGACCATCTCGAGCCCGATGAATCCGCCCCCCACCACGAGGGCCCGCGACACCGATCTTCCGGAAAGGAGCTCGTGGAGCCGGTCGGTATCGGGAATGGTCCACAGGGTATGGATCTCGGGGAGATCGCAACCGGGGATGGGAGGCCTGACGGGAGAGCCGCCGGGGGCGAGGAGCAGCTTGTCGAAGGACTCCTCGCTCTCCTTGCCGGTGCCGGTTTCTCTCACCCGGACCTTTTTCGCATCGGCATCTACCGCGACGACTTCGTGCCCGGTCCGGACGTCGACCCGGAAACGGGCGTGGAACGACTGCGGGGTCTGGAGGAGGAGCTGGCTCCTTTCGGTTATGGCCCCCCCGAGGTAGTAGGGGAGGCCGCAGTTTGCATACGAGACGTAATCGCCCCGTTCGAAGACTACGATCTCGCTTTCTTCGTCGATTCTTCTCAAGCGGGCGGCGGCGGACATGCCTCCTGCCACTCCACCCACGATCAGGTATTTCTGGCCCATCATTTTCCTCTCGATGCCTGGAGAGCGCGGCTCTCCGTCTGTATACGGGTTCTGCGAAGCGCGGTACCATACCACTGCAATCCGACAATTTCAATATATCTATGCGAGTATTTTTTGAGCATGTTGCACACCGGCAGGGCATCTCTCTCAGGTGATCTTTAACCTGCCGCAGTACCCTACTTTTTCCTTTAATGGATCAAGCCCCATGAACGTGCAAAAAACACTCAGTAATATTTACTGTTATGGGGAGGTTGTGGCTTGACAAGTGGCCGTTACGGCTGTAGTTTTAGTGCCGAATACTCTGAAATAAAATACTGGTTGTCTATTACTGCTTTTCGCTATGCCAACTATATGCCTGGTTGGTAAATCACTAACCGTTTAAAGCTCGTTTCTTTTACAATTGGGCCCGTCAGATGCGACTATTTCAGTTCGGCACAACAACCGACAGTGAGCCTGCGTCTCCTCCTCAGACGAGTGCCGGCTATGCCGCGCTCATCACGGGCAATCTTTCCTATATCGAGAAACAGTGCCGGCGCGCCGTAATGGGGCACGGCGACGGGGACGTATCCCAGGAAAACGAGGTGGACGAGCTCCTCAACGAGGTGCTGGACCGCCTGCGGGGTGACGATTTCAAGGCCCTGCGGGAGTTCAAGGGGAAGGCGAAACTTACCACCTACATCACCACCATCATCTCCAACCTGATCATCGATCTCGTCCGCTCCAAAAAAGGACGCAGCCGGGCCAAGGAGCGGGCCCGCGAGATGGGACCGGTGGCCGAACGCCTCTACGAGCTGGTCTACCAGGGGGGCTGTTCCCTCCACGAAGCCTCCGCCCATCTCGAACATACCCACGCCATCCACGAGCCGCTCCCATCCCTGCAGTCGATGCTGGACCGGATGCGGGGCAGGGAGAAAAACCTTTCCGTCGTGGCCGATGGCGAGGCGGCCTGGATGGTCCCGGGGAAGGCGATGGTGGTCGACGAGGCGGTGGAGATCGTCGTCACCGACCCCCGGAAGACCGCGGAAGCCACCATGATCTCCGGGCAGAAGGAATCGGCGGCCAGGGAGACGGTGGCGGGGCTGCTGACCGATCTTTCCGGCGAGGACCGTCTCATTCTCAGGCTGCGGTTTCCCGACGACGAGGAGGTGGAGCCGAAGTCGGTCCGGGAGATCGCCCAGCTCCTCGATCTCACCGAAAAGAGCGTCGATGCGCGGGTGAGAAGGATGCTCCTTCGTTTCAAGGAGACGCTCCTGTCCCGCGGTCTCAAGGCCTCCGACTTCCTGGGGGAGTAGTTTTTTTAGCGACTGTCCGTCACAGGTGGCATGAGAACAACTTTGTGACGGAAGGGTACCAATGAACAGAGACAACTCACCGCTAGCCAAGGCGATCGGCAAAGGTCTCGCAGAGTCGAGCCCCGCCGGTCCCTGTCCGGCCCTGGAAGAGATAGCAGCCCTCGTGGACGGGGCCGTCACCGGGGCCGAGCGCGATCTCCTCCTTGGGCACTTCGCCAGCTGCGACTCCTGCCGGGAGACCTTCGTCAGGTCCCGCGAGCTCACCAGCGCAGGGAGTGCCGGGGCGAAACGTAACCGCTACCTTCTTCCTTCGGCGTTTGCCGCCGCGGCGGTGATGGTGCTCGCCCTCTCGGTGGCGCTGCACGCCCCCGGCCCTTCCCCCGCCGGTGCTCCGGCCGCCAAGGTGGCCGACGCGGCACGCAACTCTGCCGCCGTGGCTCCGACCGTGGCCATGGCCCCCGCTTCCCAGTCCGAACCATCTCCCGTAGCGCCGTCCACCCCGGCCCGGCCGGAAGCCGCCGGGGGGCGGCGAGGGGGGACCGCTCTTTCCGCATCTGCCATTGCGGCCAGGTTGACCGGGAGCGGCGACGCCGCCCAGTTGGCGGCCCTCACCTCGACCCAGGAAAAATCATTCGGTTTCGCCGCCGCCGGCGATGCCAAGTCCGGCGCCTTCCGGGCCGGGCGGGCAGCGGTCGATCTCGAGGTCGCCCTGGCCGCTTCGGACGGCGACCGCGCCCAGGCCGCCGCCAACCGGCTGGCAACGGTGCTTCAGTCGCTGGCACCTAACGCCGATGTCAAAGCCATCGACGATCTGAACTCGCGGCTGGAGCGCGGGGACAAGGCCAACCAGTTCGGCGGTGCCACTGCCAGGTTCCTCGTGGCGATTCCCGCAGGCCAGCAGGGGTACGTCCGGTTGGGAGAATGGGCTGAGGGGGCGCGTCTGGCAGTGAAGAGCGGCAACGCCCGTTTCTTCTCGGGCGGGGTTCCCAAGGCGCTGACGGCAGCCTCGTTGCCGGATTGCCCGCCGGAAGTTCGCAAGGCGCTCGCAGCACTCGAGAAGGGGAGCAAGGGGAAACGTGTCGATCTCACCACCATGGCCGCCCGCGTCGACGAGCTGATCCACGCCTTTTGAGCGTGCCGGGTTACGGAATGAAAGAGAGGCGCGCGAGCGCCGGGACTGAAAGGAGGATGGCATGAGGTCGCTGACCAGGATAACGATGGCTGTCCTTCTCTTTTTGCTAACCACGGCGGCTGCCGCCCTGGCTTCCGGCCCCGTGCAGCTTCTGACCGTTCAGGAGGCTGCCCTGCCCGATTCCCGGGTGTACGGGATGGCGGAACGTCTGCCGTCCGATGGTCCCGAGATCTGGGTTTCCGATCTCGAGGTTCCCGCCGCGGCGCCGACCTTCCCGTTGGTGGTACGTTTTGCCGAGAAGGGGGATGTACCGGTCGACGCCGCCACGGTGAGGCTCGAATGCCTCAAAAGCAATCCCATCGATCTCACCCCGCGCATCCGGCCGTACGCCGGCAAGCAGGGGATTAGCCTTCAGAGCGTATCCCTTCCCCCCGGGCTCTACCGCTTCCGGGTCGCCGTCGGCGATGTGAAGGGACGGTTTTCGGAGAAGGAATTCACCGTCAAGGTTTCCGTCATCTTTTAGTGGTGCCATACCATTGCCCCTTCAGGGTGGCCGAAGGCCGGGTGAGGGCAGGTTTTAGACCGACGAAACGATGCACCGGAGAGTATGTCTTAAGGCGGGTGAGGGAGGTTTTCAGGAGGTGCCGTTGTCTCGATCGCACGGTGTGGGTAGGTGGCTGGTCTTTGCCGCGTGGGTGCTCATCGCGCTCATGTTCGGGGAGACGCGCGTCCACGCCATGGACTCGCTGGCGGCCGACAACCCGAAGTACCTCCGCATCAAGGCGGTCTACGACTCCGTGGCCCGCGCCTTCGGCGAGGGGAGGATTCCCCCCCGTCTCATGGTCGTCCCGCTCGGCTCCCAGAACCGTAACTCCGTCGCCTGGTCGGATCCCGGCACCGAGGGTGCCATCGGCCTGGAGGCCGACAGTGCTCCCATGCAGGAAGGGTACATCGCCATCGAGGAGCGTGCCTACGATGTCCTCGCGCCGCTCGGGGATTTCCGCGACGACGGCCTGGCGTTTTTACTGGGGCACGAGCTCACCCACTACTTCATGCGCCACGGCTGGGTCGGGGACTTCGGAAACTCCTTCGCCTCCCTGGATGTCGGCCGCAAGATGATCAAGGCCGCCAGCATCGAGGAGACGATCAAAAGAGAGACCGAGGCCGATTACTTCGGCGGCTTCTACGGCTACCTGGCGGGCTACGACACCCTGGGCATCGCTCCGCACGCCCTCGATCTCATCTATGCCGGGTACGGCTTGAGCGAGCGTCTTCCCAACTATCCTTCCCGCAGCGATCGCAAAACCATCGCCGAGCACGCCGACCTCAACCTGAGGAAGATGGTGCCGGTGTTCGATGCCGCCACCAAGCTTCTTCTCCTCGAGCGCTACGCCGATTCCGCCCGCCTCTTCGAACAGCTCACCCACAACTTCCCCAGCCGGGAGATGTTCAACAATCTCGGCGTCGCCTACGCATTGCAGGCCTTGAGCCTCAATCCCCCGGGGCAGCGGCGCCTCGCCTATCCCTTCGAGATCGACGCCGAGACCAGGTTGAAAGGGAAGGGACTGCGGGCCAAGGGCGCGCCGGACCACTCCGCGGAGGAGCGCAGACGGCTGCTGAACCAGGCCGCCGATGCCTTCGAGAAGGCGATGCAGCGCGATCGCGCCTATGCCGCCGCCTGCGTCAACCTGGCCGCCGCCACCTCGCTCCTTGGGGACCATGACACCGCCGTCGTCCTCGCCAACAAGGGGATCGAGCTCGGAAGAAAGGCCAACGAGATGGTGTCGGTCGGTAACGGACTCGTGGTGCGCGGCATCGCCTATGCGGGGCTCGGCAACAAGGAGCGCGCCCTGGTCGACTTCGCCGGAGCGAGAAACCTCAACTCGTCGGTGGCCGCCGTCAACCTCGCCATCCTCCAGGAGGAGGGGGCCAAGCCCATCGCCGCTCCGGCCGAAGGAGAGGTGGCGTCGAAGCTGGTGGAGCGGGTAGGGGGAATCGCCTGCCGCGACCCGTTCGCCAAGGACAAGGAAACCACCACCTTCTCGCTCCAGGGGCTCGCGGGGGCGCGGACCATCGCCGTCCATGCCCGCCAGTACGATCACTGGGAAGACGCCGTGATCGTCAGCGGAGCGAGGATGGAACGCCTGCTGACCACGAGGAAGGGATACCAGGGGGAGACCGCCCGCGGGATCTCGGTGGGAAGCTCGCGGGGCGACGTGATGGCCAAGTACGGGACGCCGAGCCGCGAGGTGACGGCGCGGCAAGGTACCTATCTCCTGTACCGTAAAGGGGAGATCATCTTCTCCCTCGACCAGCGCGAGAAGGTCGCCGGGTGGACCGTGTTCGCTACGAGGTAATCGGTCCCCGCGACCAGCGTTCTCTTTTGCGAAGGGTTCATTTGGGGAATTTTGTGGCGGGTTCAAAAGTCCCCCTTGATAAAGGGGGATTTAGGGGGATTTGCCTCTGGATCCGTGAGAATCAAATCCCCCCTGTCCCCCCTTTGACAAGGGGGGAACCTGTTTTCCCACGGAATGCTGGAATTTAAGTCGCACCGAAGAGTTTTCCGTTTGCGTGTCCGTCCAACGGACATGAACCTCCGATTCCCGCGGAACGGGAAGCGGATCGCTTAACCAAAGGAGGTACCAAAATGATGAAAAGGTTAGTGGTGATGCTGCTGGTGTTGGCCGGGACCCTGACGATGCTGGCAGGCTGCACCGGTCCGCGCGTCCGCAGCATCTCTCCCGAGGACAACCCCGAGCATCATTATCTCAACGCCATGAACGCCCTCGAGGCCGGCAAGCTCCCCGAGGCACAGGAGAAGCTGGAACGGGCGCTGCAACTGGACGACCGCTACTCCAAGGGGTACGCCGGGCTCGCCATCGTCTACGCCGAGCGCTCCAAGGGGGTGGCCGATCTCAAGATGAAACAGGTCGAGGTCGACCGCGCCTACGACAACCTCGACAAGGCGAAGAAATACGCCAAGCAGCCGGACGAGCGTTTCGACTGCCTGGTGGCGCTCGTGCGCGCCAACACCGCCATCAAGCCGCAGGGGTGGCTCGAGGAGGCCGAGGAGGCCTACAAGAGTGCCGCCGACCTCAAGGTCGACGAACGCAAGCTCGTGTATTACCAGGGGACCGAGGCGCTCACATACTACATGGCGGCGGCCTACCTCGAAGGTCTCGAGTTCCAGAAGGCGCGCGACCGCTTCGCCGACGTTTTGAACTCCCGCCGGGAAGGGAAGTGGCACGAGAAGGCGGACCTCGGGTGGAAGAAGACCGACCGGATCGTCCGCGCCATGGCCGGCATCACCGTGGGTGACGTCGGGAAGAAGATCGCCGTCAAGGACAGCATCACCCGCGCCGACCTGGCCGCGCTGCTGATCGACGAGATGAAGCTCGAGAAGCTTTTGGCAGGCCGCATCCCGGTCGCCTCCGAGCTCGCCAAGATGAAGCCCGAGTTCATCCCCGCCGACCTCGTCAATTCCCCGTTCAAGGACGAGGTGATCACCATGCTCAAGTGGAGGGTCCGCGGCATGGAGCCCAAGTTCGACGAGAGCTCCCAGGCCTACCTCTTCAAGCCGTCCGATCCGGTCACCCGCGCCGAGATGGCCTTCATCCTGGAGGACGTGCTGATCAAGCTCACCGGCGACAACAAGCTCGCCACCGCCTACTTCGGGCAGGACCGCTCCCCGTTCCCGGACGTGAGGCCGACCGCCCCCTACTACAATGCGGTGATGAACATGACCACCCGGGGGATCATCGAGGGTGAGCTCTCCGGCGAGTTCCGTCCCGCCGACCCGGTGGACGGCGCCGAGGCGCTGCTGGCCATCAGGATGCTGAACCAGAAGAAAAACGTGTACTAGCTTTCGATCACACCATCATATGCGGAGGGTACCCATGAAAAAACTGCTTCTCGGATGTCTGCTCGGCCTGGCGCTGGCCGGCCACGCCTATGCCGATGACAATCTCAACGGCCAGATCGACGATACCTTCGTCAAGGCCAAGACCTGGCTCAGCCAGCAGAATCTCTCCCTGACCGGGAGCCCGTCGGCCCGCGACGACAACGCGGCCTTCACCCAGGAAGCCATCCTCTTCTACGGCGAGGCGGTCGGCAACCCCGACGCGAGGACCGATGCGCAGCGCGAGATGGGGGCGAAAAGGGCCGCCGTCGTCGTCGCCCAGCGTGCGGTCGCCGAGTACCTCAACGGCTTCGCCCTGGTCGGCGATACCCTGGTCAAGGACGGCATGCTCCAGTACGACAGCGTCAGAAGCGCGGTCTCCGGCATCGTGAAAGGGGTCCAGGTAGTCGTGCAGGACTACTCGAAGGACAAGGATACTGCCATCGCCATCCTCAAACTCGGGATGCACGGGCCGAAAGGTTTCGCCTCCTCCTTGTACGAAAAGCTCAACAAGGACCCGCACCTCAAGAAGGCGGTCACCGAGCTGGACGGCAAGCCCGCCCCGAAATACCGTCACAAGCCGGAGAAGCTCGACGAGAAATATGACGGCCTGATCGTGGACGCCACCGAGCAGGATTTCAAACCGGCCCTCATCAACCGTATCTTCAGCGCGAAGAAGGAGCTTCTCTACGATCCTTCCAAGGTGAGCCAGAAGGTCCTGGTGGAGCAGGGGTGCGGCGAGTACACCAACACGGTCGATAAGGCCAAGGCCGCTCTTGAGGCGCGCGGGATCAAGAATCCGCTGGTGATCAAGGCGGTCGCCACCGTCACCTCGGCCGACCTCCAGGTTTCCGACCAGGACGCGGTGCTCATCTTCTCGGCCAACCAGCAGACCAACTTCCTGGCCGGCGCCAAGGTCGCCTTCGTCCTGAAGTAGCACGGAAGAAGGTTTCAGGATCCCAAGAGGAGATCAGGCTTCACATCCGGCCCGGTCTCCTCTTTTCCCGTTTCTAACGAGCCCGTTTTTCGGGCAGAGATCATCGCCACGGAGAACACCATGCGTTACCTCTCGCTGTTACTTCTGCTGCTCGTCACCCTGCTGCCGGTAGCCGCCGGCGCCGAAACCCGCTGCCTGGATTCGGAAGGAGAGGCGGCCATCGTCAACGGGGACGTCCCCTCCGCCAAGGCCGAGGCCATCAACCGCGCCAAGTGGAACGCCATCGAGGAGGCGGTCGGCGTGGACGTCAAGGCCCAGAGCGTCGTGCAGAACCTGATGATGGTCGACGAGTCCATCAGCAAGCAGGTCAACGGGAGCGTGAAGAATTTCAAGATCCTCTCGGCCAAACAGCAGGAAGACACCATGAAGGTAGCCCTCAAGGCGTGCGTGGAGCCGGGCAAGGCCAAGGATGCGGTGGCGGGGCTCGCGCTCAACAACGCGGTCTCGGTCTTCGTGCTCGCCAAGGATCCTACCGGCAACGCCTCCGGCTACCAGGAGACTAACCTCCTCTCCCAGGCCCTGATCGACAAACTGGTCGAGCGCGGCTTCACCGTCACCGACGCCGCTGCGGCCCAGGCCCTCAACGACAAGGCGGTGGAATCTGCCATCCGCGGAGGGAATCTCCTCGGCCTGCGCGGCCTCATGTACAAGTTCCTCACCAACGTGATGCTGATCGGCAAGGTCGACTACACTGTCAGCACCAAGAGGGGGGAAGACATCGGCTACGGCCTTTCCATGCCGTTCAACAACGTCACCGCCCGCTTCACCTACCGCCTGATCAGCAAGGATTCCAACGGCCAGCTCGTCATCCTGGCCGCCGGTTCGGAGCAGGGGAAGGGATTGGCCGGTAACGTCGCGGACGCCGCTTCCGAAAGCCTGAAGGACGTGGCGGGGAAGGTCACCGCGCCGGTGGTGGAAAAGGTTGCTGCCCACCTGAAAGCCTCCACCCGCAAGGTGCTGGTCAAGGTCCAGGGAGTCAAGGAGCTGAGCGACAATTTCGCCGTCAAGGAAGTCCTGCAGGGGCTTTCCTGGGTGACCGGCGTCGACGAGCGGGGCTTGGGCGAGTTCACCGTCGGCTATCCCGAAAACAGCATCTATCTCGCCAACAGCATCCGGCAGAAGGAAAACTTCCGGCTGATCGGCTTCACCCCGGCGACCGTCACCGTCGAGTACCGCAAGTAGCAGGTCCAAACCCGTTTCAGGAGGGCTCATGAAAGCATGGAAGGCTGCGGCCGCTGCGGCGATGCTGCTTTTGCAGGGGGGGATACTGGGATGCGTACCGGCCGCCACTGCCGCCCGGGTCGATCCGGCCGCCTTTATCACCGACCGCCAGGAGCGTCTGAACATCCCGGAAATCTGCCGCCCCTCCTACGAGAGCGCCATCCCGAAGGTGGCGGTGGCGGAGATCTCGAACTTCACCACCTTCGACTACGCGAAGACCGTCCAGGCGCAGGTGGCCGGTAACGTCCAGCAGGATTCCGCCGGTGCCGCGGCAGCTTCCTACGGGCGGCGCGGAGGGGGGGTGGTCTGGGGAACCAGCGAGCGGACCCGTTTCCAGGCGGAGGCCTCCACCATCCAGCGCGACATCAACGCGAACCTCTCCGAGAGCGTGGGGGACGGGATCTCCGACGTCCTCTCCAACCTGGGAGGATTGAAGCTCTATTCGCGGGCCGACCTGAAGAAGGTGCTCGACGAGCAGAAGCTCCAGCAGTCCGGCCTCGTCGAGGACAAGGACCTGGTCCAGCTCGGCAAGCTTACCGGCGTCAGGTACATGATGACCGGATCGATCGACAACGTGAACCTCTCCTACCTGTCGCTGCAGAGGCTGAAGGACGCCTCGGGGCGCGACAATAACCTCCTCAACGCCCTGGTGAAGACCGCCATGGAGCAGACCGAAGGGTGGCGGGTGGAGACCGAGGTGAACGTCCGGATGCTCGACGTCCAGACCGGGGAGATCGTGCTTTCCAAGAAGGCGGTCGGCAAGCAGATCGTCGGGAGGATGCCGTATCCCACCTACGACCAGTTGATCGGCTCCATCAAGAAGGCGGTCAGCGGGAGCCTCGGCGGCGTCCAGACCGACTTCTCCAAGTTCTTTACCGTCAAGGGATACGTGATCCAGACCAAGACGAGCCCCGAAGGGAGCGAGAAGATCGCCCTGGTAAGCCTCGGGCAGAACCAGAAGCTCCAGCCGGGGCACTCCCTCTTTGTGTACGCGTTCGAGGAGATCATGGACCCCCTGACCGGCAAGACCGTCTGCGACCAGCAGAGGATCCCGGTCGAACTGGTGGTATCCGACCAGATCCAGGGTGATCGCGCCTGGTGCTCGGTGAGGTGCGAGCCGCGCTACTTCGGCTTGCTGAGACCGGGGCTTCTCGTGGAGCGGGCACCGATCGGCGGCCCCGGTGGCGGGTATCGCGGAGGCAACTCCGGAGGCGGCTCCAGCGGCAGCTTCGGCACCTTCGGTGGCGGTTTCTAGCGGGCAAAAGCCGGGAGAGGGACAGGATGGGGATGGGGGAGGACGTCATGCATCTGCGATTAAGGTTCGAAGTGAGGGGGGGATGGTGAATAAAGCACTCCGTATCGCGGTGGTACTCGCATCGCTGCTGTTCCCGGTGCTGGCGCAGGCCAAGACCCTGGTGGTGACGGGACGCCTCTCCAGCGAGGTGACCGTCACCCAGATGATTACCTTCGGGGTGGACCAGAAGCTCTCCGAGCTCACCTACCGGTTCCCGCTCCCCGCCCGGGTCGGCGTGCCGAGCATCTCCCAGCGGATGATCGATCACCGCCTCTCCTTCGATCCCGAGCCGGAAAGCGTGACCGACGAGACGGACAGCTACGGTAACAGCTACAAGGTCGTCGTCTGGAAACAGCTCCCCAGCGACGCCCGGGCCACCATCGTCTTCACGGCCGACATCGACGCGGTGCTCGATCCGCTTTCCGCCAAGTCCCGCTTCCCTCTGCGGGGGATCCCCGAGGACGCCGCGCTCTATCTCAAACCGTCCAAGCTCGTGCAAAGCACCGATCCGGAGATCGCCGCCAAGGCCGCCGAGCTGACCGCCGGGGCCACCTCCGAGTCGGCCGCGGTCGATGCCATCCTCAACTTCGTGGCGGACCAGATCCGTTACGAGACTCCGCCGAAATCGTACGACGCCCTCTTCGGGCTCCGTACCGGCACAGGCAACTGCCAGAACTTCGCCCATCTCTCCTGCGCCCTTTTGCGCGCCTCCGGAATCCCCGCCCGCGTGGCGGTCGGGCTCACCCTGAAGGACAAGTGGAAGATCCCGCTGGACGATCGCGGATCCTCACTCGTGCAGGGGATGGGAGAAGGGCTCCATGCCTGGGTCGAGATCTACTACCCGGGCCTTGGCTGGCTTCCCTACGACCCGCAGCAGTCCAAGCAGTTCACTTCCACCAGGCACATCAAGTACGCCCACGGTCCGGAAGCGGCCGGGATCGGGACCTCGTGGCGCTCGTCCCCGGTGCTTCCCCGCTACAGCGCGCTCATCTCCTCGAGTTTCAGCAAGGACGTGGTGGATCTGACTCTGAAGGGCTCCGGGAGCGACCCGCGCGGATACATCACCAGTAACGAGATGATCGCCGCGGCCCCGGAGGTGATTCCGGTCCCACCGCCGGTGACGACCCACGAGCCGGTTCCGGTTCCCCAGCCCGAGCCGGTACCGGAGCCGAAGAAGATTGTGAAGAAGCCGGAGCCGATCCCGGAGCCGCCCCGGCACGTGGTGAAGCCGAGGAGGCCGTCAGGACCGCCGCCGCTCAAGCCGGACCGCAACGGGATGGTCGTCTTCGGCAATACCCGTTTCCCGGCCAACCTTTCCTTCTACACGAACAGCGGCGATCGCGGCGAGGCCTCTCTCGAGAGGGAAACCGCCGAGTACGTGACCTCCACCGGGGTCTACGCCCAGGCCTTCGTGCTGGACCGCCCCTTGCGGATCGAGAAGGTCTCCCTGGCGATGAAGAAGTTCGGAGGCGACGGGACCGTCTACCTCGACATCGTAGCCGACGACGGCGGAAAGCCGGGCCTGGTCAACGGGGTGCGCTCGAAGCCGGTCTACCTGGAGAACGTGAGAAAGACCCCCGGGTACGGCTGGCTCGACTTTACCGTTCCGGAGGACAGCGATCCGTTCCCGCCGGGAAAATATTGGATGGTGCTCCGCCGGTCCGGGGAGGCGATCATGAACTGGTACTACACCCCCGGCAAACCGTACGGCGGCCCCGACGACACCCGTTCCACCGTTCGAGGGTGGCAGTGGGAAGACGTCCTGACCTACGACTTCGTCTTCAAAGTCGCCGGCCGTGTCGTCCGCCGGTAACGTGCAGCGGTAACGTCCACTGGTGACGTCCACCGGTCCGCAGGAGTAAGGGCGGTGGCAAGTCCCCCTTGTTAAAGGGGGGGACCTATTTTCACCGCGGAGTTCGTATTTTGTGATGCATTTGCCATGACCGGAGGACCCCGTGATCAAGCGGATGATCGTTGGAATCTTGCTGCTGGCTCCCGTTATCTCGGAAGCTCGTACCCTCGTTGTTTCGGGCCGGCTCTCCAGCGAGGTCAACCTCACCCAGCAGGTCGTTTTCGGTGTCGACAGCAGCCTGTCTGAGCTCGTCTACCGTTTCCCGGTTCCGGCCAGGGTCCAGACCGCCAGCGTCACGCAACGGGTCGGCGCACTCCAGGCGAAGTTCGATCCCCAGCCGGAGTCGGTACAAGACGAAGACGACACCTTCGGCAACCACTTCAAGGTTGTTACCTGGCGCAACGTCGGGCATGACTGCCGGGCCACCATCGTCTTCAACACGGCAATCGACGCTGTCCTCGATCCCCTGAGCTCGAAAGCTCCCTTTCCCCTTCAGCAGGTAAGCGAGGAGGCCCGTCTCTACCTGAAGCCGACCAAGCTGGTGGAAAGCGGCAGCGGTGAAATCGTTTCCAAGGCCTCCCGGCTGACGGAGGGGATCACCACCGAATCGGGCGCCGTCGACTCCCTGCTCAACTTCGTCGCCAACAATACCCGCTATCGCCCGCAGCCCAAATCCTTCGACGCCCTCTACGCCCTCTCTACCGGGAGCGGCAACTGTCAGAACTACGCCCATCTCTCCTGTGCGCTCCTGCGTGCGGCTGGGATCCCGTCCCGCGTCGTGGTCGGCTACACCCTCAAGAACAAGTGGAAGATCCCGCTGGATGGCCGCGGATCGTCGCTCGTGCAGGCCATGGGGGAGGGGCTCCATTCCTGGATCGAGGTCTATTATCCCGACCTTGGCTGGCTCCCCTATGACCCGCTGCAGTCGAAACTTTTCACCTCGAGCCGCCACATAAAGTACGCCCATGGTCTCGATGCCTCCGGCATCGGTGCGGCCTGGCATTCCTCTCCGGTGCTGCCCCGTTACCAGTCCGCCATCACCAGCAAGATCGAGAAGGACCTGGTCCAGCTCAGCCTGAAAGGGGAGGGGACCGAGCCGCGCGGCTACCTGGCGAGCAGCGAGATAGCCGGGGTGAGCGATGCCGGCGGTTCTGCGCGGACCGTTACCGCCGAGGTACGTGCCGAAGCCGCCCCGGAACCCTCTACCCCGCAACCTCAGGCCGGACAGACGGTCGCCCCACAGCCGGCCGCGCCGGTGCCAGCCGCACTGGAGCCGGTGTCTCCGGCACCGGCACCGGCGCCGGAAAAAGGCCGCTCCTTTACCGCAACGCTCCCGCCGCCGGGAAAGGATGGTGTCCTCGAATTCGGCAACATCGCCCTTCCTCAGCAGGTGGGCGCCTACGTCGAAACCGAGACCGGCGGAGAGGCGGCCTTCTCCCAGGAAACAGCCGAATACGTCACATCGTCTGCGGGCGTCTATGCGCAAGCCTTTAAGATCGACCGGCCGGTCAAAGTCGAGAAAGTTTCCCTGGCGATGAAGAAATTCGGGGGCGATGGCAGTGTCTATGTGGACATCCTTGCCGACGACCAGGGTAAACCCGCCCACAGCAAGGGCGTTCGCTCCAAGCCACTTTTCCTCGACAAATTAGGCAAACAGTCCGGCTATCAGTGGGTCGATTTCTCGCTGCCGCCGGAGAATGAGCCTTTGAAACCCGGCAAGTACTGGATTGTCGTCCGGCGTTCCGGCGAGGCTGTCGTGAATTGGTACTACTCCCTCGGCAAGCCCTACGGCGGCCCGGACGACACCCGTTCGACCGCCCAGGGATGGCAGTGGGAAGACATCCTCACCTACGACTTCGTCTTCAAGGTCTCCGCAAAAGAGGTGGCTAAATAGTCCGGTACGTAGTCCCGGTTCAGGAGAGCCGAAAGCTGGGTGAGGGAAGGTTTTAAGCAGTTGCAGGAGGCGGCGATGAGGTACCTGAGATGGCTGTTATTGTTCCTCCTTCTGGCGGCCCCTGCCTGGGCGGGCCAGCTCCGTCAAGGCCCGCCGTACGGAGAGATCAGCCGCTGGCTCCAGTCACGCCAACTCGTGCTGGCGGGCTACAACGGGGTCACCAACGCCGACCTCATCGCTTTCTTCCGCGGCAAAGCCGCCTGGTATGGTGAGGCCGCCGGTAACCCGGCTTTCACCTCGGCCGGACAGCGCCGGGTGACCACCGAGCGGGCCGCCGAGGTCATGGGGTACCGGAGCGCTGCCGAATTCCTCTCCGAGATTCCCTTCGCCGGCAATGCCCGTCTGGGCGATATCGCCAAGGAGAACGAGGCCGCCCGGGGCTGCCTCAACCGTTTGCTCCCCATGGTCCGCCCGGTCACCTTCGCCTACTCTCCCGAGACCGACATCGGGGTGGCGGTGCTCCATGGCGACGCCGGCGGAGACGACGGGATGCTGGCAGAGGTCTACCAGACGGTGGCCGGTAGCCCCAAACTGAAACGGATGGTGGAGGGGGATCTTCCCTACCGGCCGTCCGCGGCGACCGGCGCCTCATCCTACGATGGCGTCATCGTCGACGTCAGCGCCTTCAACGTCCACCCGGCGCTCTTCAACCGGCTGTTCACCAGCGCCGGCGAGACGGTCTACACACCGCTTTTCCTGCCGCCGGAGCGCTACGCGGAAACGGGGGGCGTGCTGCTGGCAACCAGCCAGGGACAGGCGAGAAAACTCCTTGCCAGCCGTGGCTCGCGCAATCCGCTGATGGTGAAGGCCCTTGAGGGTTCCCGGGGGGCAGACGTCAGGATAGGCGACGCCAATGCCGCCCAGATATTGGCCACC
This sequence comes from Geomonas sp. Red32, assembly GCF_023652955.1. Classification (GTDB taxonomy): domain Bacteria; phylum Desulfobacterota; class Desulfuromonadia; order Geobacterales; family Geobacteraceae; genus Geomonas. Next base: position 256,368 of record NZ_JAKLOY010000007.1, read on the forward strand.
GAACGCACCTCGGGGATTTTCCGCGCGGGGAGAGTCGCCCTCGTTTTTCGCGTGAAATAAAGGGGTTACACCACATTTTTGGCAAGGAGCCGTGCGGTAGCTCTAGTGAAAGTTGCTTTCAGAATGACGTATTACGTATTGATTTCGTATATTTAAGTGAGGTTCGGCATGCCGAACCTCGGGGGCGGCCTGGGCGCAGGTTACGTCAATTAGAGCCGAAAGGGGGGCGAGGGGTGAGGATGAAGGTGCTCTCGGTCATGGTGTCCGTCCCGCTGTTAGCGGCTACTGCAGCCGCTGATGAGACTGAGATCGTCTGGCCATTCATGAGCCGAATGAGTCCGCCCGGTGTCGCGCCCCAAAGCATTTTCTCTCTCGGACGTGGGAGCTCGCACTCACCAGATCCTGAACTACGGCGGCGGGAATCATGCACGGTCGCTTTTGTCGCGGCGGTGGAAGGGGTAGGGCGAAGGCTGGGCGGTATCGCCTTTTCCGGCTCGACCGTCATCAACGACGGCATGATGGCGACCGATCGCGTGCGTATGACCTCGTTGGCCAGCTTCGCCACCGGGGTGACGGTGGAGCGCGAATCGCTGGTGGTCGATGCCATCGCCCAGGAGGATCGCATGGTGCTTCGGGTGCCGGGCGGTGTTCCGGGGGAAGGCATGCTGGAAATCAGGACGAGGCTTGGAGTGCCGGATGGCGAGGCTTTTCCCGTTCTCGACCTGGACATGCTGCCGAAAGGGTTCCGGGTGGTGGAGATCGAGAGCGTCAGCTACTCAAGGGATGAAAACGTCTGCACCGTCACGGTGGGCTACCATGACCCGAAAGCCCGGTAGGGCGAGGGCAAGGGAGACGGGTGGCACCGATCAGGAAGGATAAATTGATGATCATAAAATGGATAATCGGGCTGGCGGTGGTGGCCCTGGTGCAATTGTTCCCCCAGCTGGCTTTGGCCGGGCTTTCCCAGGAGCCGATCCTCCGGGTCGAGACCGGGATGCATACGGCCATGATCAAGAAGATCGCGGTGGACGCTTCCGGCCGCTGGCTGGTCTCGGCGTCGGACGACAAAACCGTCCGGGTCTGGGAGTTGACCGAACAGGCCAAGGGGGCGGCGGCGCAGGTCCTGCTCCCCTCGCGGGTGCTGCGTCCTCCCATCGGCGCCGGTAACGAAGGAAAGATCTTTGCGGTCGCCATCTCTCCCGACGGCTCCACCGTGGTCTGCGGCGGCTGGACCGGGTGGGACATCAACCGCTTCGCCTCCCTCTACTTCTTCGACCGCGCCTCCGGGAAGCTCCTGAAGAAGGTGGACGGCTTTCCCAACGTGATCCAGTCGCTCGCCTGGTCACGCGACGGCAAGTCCCTGGCGGTCGGCCTCGGGGCCGGAAAAGGGGTCTACCTCGTCAGGGCCTCCGATGCCAAGCTCGCGGGGATCGACTCCGAGTACGGCAACGACTGCTACGCTCTCGATTTCGATGCCGGTGGCAGGCTGGTCACCGCCTCCTGGGACGGCTTCGTCCGGCTCTACGATGCCAATTTCAAACTGATCGCCAAGGAGCGCGCCCCCAACGGCGAGCGCCCCTATGCCGTCGCCTTCTCGGCAGACGGCGCCCGCGTAGCGGTAGGGTGCGACGATGCCCGCAAGGTTACCGTCCTCTCCGGCAAGGACCTCTCGCCGCTCTACACCGCTCCCGGCGGAGCCGACGGCGGAACCCTTTTCAGCGTCGCCTGGTCCGCGGACGGGGCCTACCTCTTCGCCGCCGGCAGCCACCAGGGAGACGGGAAATACCTGGTGCGCCGCTGGGAACAGGGGGGACAGGGGATCTACCGCGACTTCCCGCTGGCGGAGGGAGACGTCATGCAACTGCTCACCCTTCCCGGTGGGCGCATCGCCTTCGCTTCCGCCAGCCCCGAGGTGGGGATCGCCGGAGCGGACGGCGCCCTCGCCATCCGCCTGGGCTCCGGTACCGCCAGCTTCCGCGACAGTCAGCTCCTGGTCTCGGCCGACGGCTCCACGGTCGGCTTTTCTTACGGTTCCGGTGCGGCTGGCCCCGCCGCCTTCTCCGTCCTCGATCGCAGCTTCTCCGGACGGGAGATCAAAGCAGGCCTCAAGGGGCCCAATACCGCCGCCCAGCGTTTCGGCCTCGCCCGGACTCCCGACGGATTCCTGGCGGTGCATGGAGTCAGGCTGCCGCTGGAAGAGCACGAGGCGGTCCGCAGCCTCGCCATCTCGCCCGACCGTTCCCGGCTTTTGCTGGGCACCGATTGGAATCTGCGCTGCTTCAACAACGGCGGGCGGGAGATGTGGCGTATCGCCGCGCCCGGCAACACCTGGGGGGTGAACGTGGCGGGCAATGGGATGGTGGCGGTAGCCGCCTTTGCCGACGGTACCATCCGGTGGTTCCGCCTTGCCGACGGCGCCGAGCTCCTCGCTTTCTTCCCGCACGCCGACCGCAAACGCTGGGTCCTCTGGACCCCTTCGGGCTACTACCAGGCCTCCATCGGTGGAGAGGAGCTGGCCGGCTGGCACCTCAACAACGGCGGTGAGGCAGCGGCCGACTTCTTCCCGCTGGCCCGTTTCCGTTCGGTGTACTGCCGTCCCGACGTCATCGCCCGCGTCCTCGAGATGGCGGACGAGGGGAGGGCGATCAAGGTGGCCGATCTGGCCGCCGGACGTTCCCCTGCTCCCGTTTCGCTCAGGACCCTGCTGCCTCCCATCGTCACCATCGCCGGTCCCGCCAGCGGGAGCCAGGTCGAGGGAGGGGAGGCCACTGTCTCCTTCGCCCTTCGTTCTCCCTCGGGCGAAAAGGTCACCGGCGTCAAGTTCCTGGTCAACGGCCGTCCCGCCACCTTCCATGAGAAGAGCGCCAAGCCCGGCGGCGATCTCCGCGAGGCGTCGGTGAGCCTACCGGAAGGGGAGAGCGAGATCACCGTCATCGCCGAGAACCGCTTTGCCGCCAGTGAACCCGCCACCGTCAAGGTCGTTCGCACCAAGGCGCCCGAGGCTCCGGTGGAACAGATATCGTTTCTTCCCCGGCTGTTCATACTTGCCATCGGGGTCGGCGCATACCCCGACAAGGAGCTCACGCTCAACTTCGCCTCCAAGGACGCGCAGGATTTCGCCGCGCTGATGCAGGGGCAGAAGGGGGGGCTCTACGGCGAGGTCAATACCAAGGTCATGACCGACGCCGGGGCGACCCGGGAGGCCGTCCTGGACGGGCTGAAATGGCTTCGCCGCGAGGCGGGCGAGCGGGACGTGGCGGTGGTCTTTCTTTCCGGCCACGGCATCACCGAACCAAGCGGCGCCTATTACTTCCTCCCGGTGAACGGCGATCCGAAGAAACTGGCCCAGACAGGGGTGGTCTTCACCGAGATCCGCGACACGCTCATGTCGCTCCCCGGCAAGGCGGTGCTGTTCGTCGATACCTGCCACTCCGGCGACGTGATGGGAGGGCGTAGCGCGGCCAGCGACGTGAGCGCGGTGGTGAACGAGCTCTCCAGTGCCGAGAACGGCGTGGTGGTCTTCGCCTCTTCCACCGGGCGGCAGTATTCGCTGGAGGACGAGTCGTGGGGAAATGGGGCCTTTACCAAGGCGCTCGTTGAAGGTGTGAAGGGAAAGGCGGATTACACGGGGAAGGGGAAGATCTCGGTGACGAGCCTCGATCTCTGGATTTCGGAACGGGTGCAGGAATTGACCGACGGGAAACAGACCCCCACTACCGCCAAGCCGAGGACCATCCCGGACTTCACGCTGGCGGTCAAACGGTAGGGGATCCCCTCAGCGGACCGGCCGGAACTCCACCCGCCGGTTCTCAGGATCGCGCCCGTGGGCGACCGGTTCCTCCTTGCCGCGGGATACGTAGGCGACCCGGCAGGGGGCGATTCCCAAGGAGAGGAGATGATCGTGGACCTCGAGGGCGAAGCTTTCCCCCAGTGCCAGGCACCGCTCCTCGGATCCCCGGTCGTCGCTGTGGCCGATCAGGATCACCTTGAGATGGGGGTCCGCCCGCAGCAATTGGGCGTTACGGGCGACGATGTCGCGGGCCTCCTCGGTGATGGCGTGGGCGCCGGTAGGAAAATGGACGGTTTCCATCGGGGGCAGGGGCTGAAATTCCCCGGTTCTCCTCCTGGAGGGAAACATCCCGTGCAAGACCGCGGTGGCCTTGGCTCCCGCCCGGGAGAAGGCTTCCACCATACGCTCGGAAAGAACCGCTACCTGGGCTGCGTTGCGAACTCCGTCATTCCTCGACATGGCATCCTCCCGTGACCGGTGCTTTTCATTAGCTTGGACGGACAGCGGCCTCATTCCCCACGCGGGGAAAACCGCCCGCTCGTCCGTCTTTAAAGGACAGTACTTACCAAACCACATTCCCCTTTCCCCTCCCTTAAGCCGGAGGGGAGGCCGTCGGCCCGCCGTTGAGAGGGCTATGGCAATGGGGCATTAACCTTGAGGTGCTCATGAAACGTCTTCTGCTCGCCCTGATCTGTGCAGCCCTTCTCCTTCCGGCCGTAGCCCGCGCCGCCCAGTCGGTCATCATCGAGACCGAGGGGTACTCCTGCATGGGGGACGACAAGTCCCGCAAGCAGACGGAAAGCAGCGCCTACCAGGACGGCAAACGCAAGGCGACCGAATCCGCCGCCACCTACATCGAGTCGGAAACCAAGGTGAAGGACGCCATGCTGGAGAAAGATCTCCTTTCCGCCTACGCGAACGCGCTGGTGAAGGTGCTCCAGGAGATCATGAAGGAATGGTACAAGGACGCCGGCTCGGGGGACTGCTACCGCGTGAAGCTCAAGGTCGAAGTGGTTCCCGACGAAAAGGCAATGGCGGCCCTGGCCAAGAAGGGGGCCGAGGCGCTGGAGAGCGACCCTTCCGCTCCGCTCAACGTGAAGATCTGGACCGACCGGCCGAAGTACTCCGAGAAGGAACCGATCCGCATCTTCGTGAAGGGGAACAAGCCCTTCTATGGCCGGGTGGTTTACAGCCAGGCCGACGGCGGCCATGTCCAGCTGCTGCCCAATCCCTACCGCAAGCTGAACTACTTCAACGGCGGCGTGGTCTACGAGCTTCCCGGCGGCGAAGACCGCTTCAACATGGAGACCTGCGCCCCGTTCGGCAAGGAAAGGATCACCCTCTACGCGAGCACGGCACTGCTTGGGGATATCGAGGTAACCGAGGCCGACGCCGTGTACGAGGTCCGCTCCAAGCCCGCCAGCATCCCCGTTGCCACCCGGGGAATCAAGCTGGTGGCGGGTGACCGGAAAAAGCCCGTGGCGGCCGAGTTCGCCGAGTCGGCGGCCGAGCTGACCACCTCCAAGAAGGCCGAAAAGTAGCGAAATAGTTTCCGGATCAGTCACCATTGTTCGCTCAGCCCACTTCTCCCTCTCCGTCAAGGGGAGGGCAGGGGGGGATGGGGGGCAGCCGTTAGACGTAGAACCCGAGGACGTTCCATGAAAAAAGTCTTGTTGCTCGTTGTTGCCCTGTTCCTTGCCGCCTGCGCCCCCACCTTGAAGATGGAGCAGCACTCCGGAAAGCTCCAGTTGAAGGATGACGAGCTGCCCCGCCAGGTGGCGATCCTTCCCTTCTCTAACGCCACCCAGGAGCCCGGGATCGACGCCATCGTCCGCCGCAACTTTGCCAACCACTTCTCCTCCAAGGCCTACCTCGACATGAAATTGCCGGTGGTGGACGAGAAACTCGTCCTCATGGAAAAGACCACCGGTAAAAAGCCCGACCAGGCGACTCCGGCGGAGCTCTCCGCGGCTCTCGGCTCCGATGGACTCCTCTACGGCAAGGTCACCGACTACAACCGGCTCTGGGCAGGCGTCTACTCGCAATTCGGCGTCGAGGCCGAGGTCTGGCTGGTGAATGCCCGCACCGGCAAGGAAGTCTTCCGCTTCAGGGAATCGGTCCGCTACCACGAAGGGGGCGTTCCCACCTCGCCCCTTTCCATCGTGGTCACCGCGGTCTCCACCGCCATGAACCTCCGCGAAATCCAGAAGGTCCGGATGGTGAACGAGCTCTGTTACAAGTTTATGGAAAAGATCCCCGCTCCCGCGAACCTGGCCCAGGATGGCCGCCCAAGGATCAAGGAAGTGCTGACCAATGCCGCCGACGGACCGTTTGGTCCCCGCAAGGTGATCCACGTCGGCCTGGAAGGGGAGCCGGGCCTGGTAGCAAGCTTCGACATCGGCTCCTTTAAGAAGGGGATCCCGATGAAGGAGGTGAAGCCGGGGATCTACAGCGGCGAATATGCCGTCCTTCCCGGCGACACCACGAGCGACATGCCGATCACCGTCACCTTGAGCCGCCCCGGCGGCTACGACACGACCTGGGTCGACCCCGGCGGCTATGTCGCCATCGACACCACTCCCCCTCCGCCGGTCGCCTCGGTGAAGGCCAAGGGGTACGCCGACCGCGTGGAGCTTAACTGGGAGCCGCTGAAAAACGTTCCCGATCTCAAGGGGTACCGGGTGCTGCGGAGCGACTCCCCGCTTTCCGGTTACCAGGAGCTCGCCGTGGTGGAGGTTCCCTCCTTCGTCGACAGCAAGGCCGAGGCCGGGAAGAGCTACTACTACCGGGTCGCCTCGTTCGACCGGGTCGGCAACCAGGCGGAGCCGGGCGACGGCGTGCGCGGGGGGAGGACCGGCGAGCCGCAGCAGCTTTCCGGCGTCCTCAACGGCGACACTGTCCTGGAGGGCTCCTACCGCGTAACCGCTCCGGTCACGGTCCCCAAAGGGGTCACCCTCACCGTCGACGGCGACAGCCGGCTCTACTTCGCTCCCGATGCCGGGCTCCTGGTCCAGGGGCGCCTGGTCGTCAAGGGGGGCGAATCCCCCGTCCTCTTCATCCCCGCCGCCGATGGGAAATGGGCGGGGATCTCGCTGGATGGGGGCGGGGCGGCCATGAGCCGCTTCACCATCAAAGGCGCGGCCACCGGTATATCCTCGAAGGACGCCGAGCTTCAGGCCGACGGCGGAGTGGTGACCGGATGCCAGACCGGCCTCGCGGTGAGCGGGATGCCGGCGGTGGATATCAAGGGAATGAACGTATCGGGGAACGTCACCGGTCTCAAGCTGACCGGCACCGCGGCCCGCATCACCGGTTCGCTGATTACCCAGAACAAGGAGGGGATCGTCGCCGACGGGTTCTCCGGTGAGATCCGCGACAACAATCTCCTCGAGAACGAGACGAACATCCGTTCCGACAAGCCGCTGGCGGTCGGCCCCAACTGGTTCGGGTCGGTCCAGGGGGATGCCTTGAAGCTTACCCAGGCGAGCGCGGCGCAGGTGTACGACGCACGGGTGCCCGGCGGCGCCCTGGTAGCGCCGGTGGTCGATCCCTACCTGAAGCTCACCCCGGAGGAGCGCCAGCGCAAGGGGACCGAGTACCTTATCGAGGCCGGCAGCTTCTTCCGGCAGAGGAACTACGGGAAGGCTTCGGGGCTCTTCCAGGAGACCCTGAAACTCTCCCCCAGCCCGGAAACCTACTACTACCTGAGCCTCTGCCACCAGGAGATGCAGGAGCAGGACAAGGCCATGAGCGTGCTGAAGGAGGGGACTTCCAAATACTCCCACGACCCGCTCCTGTGGAAGTCGCTCGGCATGCTGCTGTATGAGAAGGGGGACCAGGACGGGGCGCGTAAGGCGCTGGAAGAGGTGATCCGCCTCTCCCCGGAAGATCGTCAGGCGAAGTTCGTATTGAAACGGCTGGTTCCGCCTTCGACGGCACCAGCTCCTGCAGCCTCTCCGACGGCTCCGGCCCCGCAGATGCAGAACCCACCGGCTCAACCGGTGCAGAAATAATAATCGTCCATCATCCCCCCTCCCCAGGAGGGAGGGGGCGAGGGGGTGGGGGAAGGTGCCACGTAAGTGCCGTACTCCGCCTTCCCCCCCACCCCAACCCTCCCCCTCAGGGGGGGAGGGAGATTTTGATTACATGCAAGGGGGCATCATGATCGGAAAGCTTCTCTTTATCTTCATCTCTATCCTGCTGGCCGCCTCCCAGGCCTTGGCCGCCCAGGCCGGCAAGGTGACCAAGGCCAGCGGGACCGTCCTCTATCGGACCGTCAAGGCCGCTTCCTACCATCCTCTCCACGCCGGTCAGCACATCGACGAGGGGAACTGGGTGAAAACCGGCAAGGACGGCTGGATCGAGCTCACCCTGGCCGACAACAGCCGCTTCACCATCGCCAACAACTCCGAACTGGAGATCCAGAGCTACCTGGTGAGTAAGACCAAAAAGACCGGCTCCTTCGGCCTGACCCAGGGGAAACTGAGGGCCAGCGTGATGAAGATCGCCGGGCAGCAGACTGACATCAAGGTAAAGAGCGGGACCGCGGTGGCAGGGGTGAAGGGGACGGAGTTCCTCATGCTCTGCCAGGGGCCGGCCAACATCTTCTTCGGCAACGAAGGGGTCGTCTCGGTCTCCGGTCCCCCGGGCTCCGGGGTGGCGCTCCCTGCCGGCACCATGACCCAGAATACCCGCGGCGAGAAGCCGACCGAAGCCGTCAAGGTCGAGCCCAACACCCCGCTTGCCAAGGCCAAGGACGCCTTCGAGGCCTCCACCGGTGTGCTCCCCCCTGCAGAGTGGGAAGCGACCGACAACCTCCCCAACATCGTCGCCCGCTGGGACATCAGCCATGGCCACTACCTCGCCGATTCCGGTAAGAACGAGGCGGCACTGCAGGTCTTCCAGATCGCCCTCGACCTCACCACCCTGGCCGATATCCGCGCCGACGCCCGGCTGGAGCGCGGTTCGGTGTACGGCCGCCTGATGAACCGCCCGGAGGAGGCGCTGGCCGAGTTCCTGCTGGTCCTCGAGGAGTATCCAAAGATCCCCCAGAAGGAGACCGCGCTCTTCAACGTAGGCGAGACCCTGATGCAGATGGGAAAGAAGGATCTCGCCAAGATGCGGCTCAAGCAGTACCTGGACGAGTATCCCAACGGCCGGTACCGCTCCAGTGTTGAGACGCTTCAGAAGGTGCTCGACCGGCAATGAAGAAGGCGCTGATTTTCGTTGCCATCGCGCTGGCCGCCGCTCTGGCGACCCTTTCCCTTTACCGCGCCAAGTTCCCGTTTGTGGAACAGGTCGACCTGCGTCTCAAGGATGCCCGGTTTCGCGTGAGGGGGGCGGTTAAGCCGCCTCCCGATATCGCCGTGGTGGCCATCGACAACAAGAGCGTCAAGGAGATCGGCCGCTGGCCCTGGTCCCGCGAGATCACCGCCCGGCTTCTCTCCAGGCTGCAGGAGGCGGGCGCCAAGGTCGTCGCCCTCGATATGGTCTTCTCCGAGCCGCAGGGGGTACCGCAGGACCGCGCGCTGGCGCAGGCAGTGGCAAGCTCCCCCAGCCTCGTTTTGGGGTACTTTTTCAGAAACGAAAAGCAGCAACCCGACCCGCGGGCGGTGGAGCAGACCGCCTCCTCCAAGATCAAGTTCCTCAAGCTCGACCCCGGCGTCACCTCCGTCCCTCTCACCGAGTTCACCGACATCGAACCCAACATCGCCGAGATAGGCGCCGGGGCCCGCTCCTTCGGTTTCTTCAACCAGGTCCCCGACGACGACGGGCTGTTCCGGAAGGCCCCGCTCCTTCTCCTCTACGACGGCGACATCTACCCCTCCCTGGGGCTCACCGCCTTGAGCCGCTACCTCGAGAAGGAGCCGATCGTCGAGGTTGGCAGCTTCGGCGTCCGCTCGGTCTCGCTGGGGGATCTCCCGCTCCCGGTCAACGAGCAGGGGCGCCTTTCCCTCAACTACTACGGCCCCGGCGGTACCTTCCCGACCTTTTCCGCCTCCGATGTCATCAACGGGAAGGTCTCCGGCCACGAGCTGAAGGACAAGCTGATCTTCGTCGGCGCCACCGAAACGGGCATCTACGACATGCGCGCGACCCCGTACGACCCGGCGCTCCCCGGGGTGGAGATCCATTGCACGGTGGCAGGCAATACCATCGAGAAACGTTTCCTGATCCGCGACGGGAGGACCATCGGGCTCGAGATGGGATGCATGTTCCTCCTCCCTCTCATTCTGGCCCTTCTCCTCAATACGACGCCGCGCACCCTGGTGGGATTACTCTATTTTTCTCTGTGCAGCGGCTTCTATTTCGTATTAAACTACGTCCTCTTCCGGCGGTTCTCATTGGACCTGAGTGTCATCTTCCCGGTGGCTCCGGTCGTGCTGACCTATATCGGCGCCGAGGCCTACCGTAACCTCGTCATCGAGAAGAAGGGGCGCTACCTGAAGAAGGCGTTTGGCAGCTACGTCTCGCCCGAGCTGGTGGAGGAGATCGTCAGGGATCCGGGGCGGCTCAAGCTGGGCGGGGAGAAGCGCGAGGTCAGCATCCTCTTCTCCGACATCCGCGGCTTCACCACCCTGTCCGAGTCGCTCACTCCTGAGGCGCTGGTGCGGCTTCTCAACCAGTACCTCTCCCCCATGACCCAGATCGTGATGGAGGAGCGGGGAACGCTCGACAAGTTCATCGGCGACGCGGTGATGGCCATCTACAACGCCCCCCTCGACGTCGAAGGGCACGCAGGCCACGCCTGTCGCTCTGCGCTGAAGATGGTGGACCGCCTGAAGGTCCTCAACGAGGAGTTCGCCAAGCAGGGACTGCCGCGGATCGAGATCGGCATCGGGATCAACACCGGCGACGCCGTCGTCGGCAACATGGGCGCCGACATCCGTTTCGACTACACCGCCATCGGCGACAACGTCAACCTTGCTTCGCGGCTGGAGGGGCTCAACAAGCTCTACGGCACCCACATCCTGGTAAGCGAGACCACCCGGGCGCAGTCGGGGGAGGGGTACCACTTCCGCGAGGTCGACCGGGTGAGGGTGAAAGGAAAGCACGAGCCGGTCGCGGTGTACGAGCTTCTCGCGGGCGAGCCGGAATTTGCCGCCAACTATTCCCGGGCGCTCACCCTCTACCGGGGCGAGCATTTCAGCGAGGCGATGGCCATCTTCGCCGAGCTTGCCGCCGCGAAGGAAGACAGGGTCTCCGCCCTCTACGAGGAACGCTGCCGCGAATACATCGCCACCCCCCCCGCCACCGGCTGGGACGGCGTTTACGTGGCGAAGACGAAATAAGGGTGGGTTGTTGCGTTTCACGGTTAGGCCGTTCAACGCAACCTACGAGGTGGGGCACAGGTCCCCCCCCTTTGCGAAGGGGGGACAGGGGGGATTTTGAAGAGGCCGGCAGGTCACTCCGTAGCCGGTTTCCCCCACCCCCTCGCCCCCTCCCTCCAGGGGAGGGGGGATTATGGGTAGGTCGCGTTGAGGAACGAAACGCGATGGGTTCTAAAGCCGGTCCGTCCGGAAACAGTAACTAGTTAGGAAGGGAGTACTGGGCAGTGAAACTACGCGTGCTTGGCTGCTCGGGAGCGGAATTCCCCGGCCATCATCCATCGGCTTTTCTGATCGACGGCTGCCTCCTTTTGGACGGCGGGACCATCGGCGCCGTGCTCGATGAAGAGGACCAGTGGCTGATCAAGGATATCCTGATCACCCACCCCCACCTGGACCATATCCGCGGCATCCCGCTCTTGGCCGACAACATCGTCATCAAGGGGCTCTCCGGCCAGGTCAACGTGATCGGAACCGCCGAGACCTTGGGCGCGCTCAGCTCCCATCTTATGAACGGGCTGATCTGGCCCGATTTCACCAAGATACCGACCCCCGAAAATCCGGTCCTGAGGTTCCGCGAGATCGCCCCCGGCAGCGAGTTCGCCGTCGGTGACTACCGCGTGACCGCCTGCCGCGTCAATCACACGGTCCCCGCGGTCGCCTACCGCATCGAGGGTGGCGGCTCGTCGCTCCTTTACACCGGCGACACCGGTCCCTGCGCACCCCTGTGGGAGATGGCGGGGCACCTCTCGGCCCTCGTCATCGAGGTCTCCTTCCCGAACGAGCTGGAGGAACTGGCCAGCATGACCGGTCACCTCACCCCGCTCCTTTTGCAAAAGGAACTGAAGAAACTCCCGGCTCCCCCTGGACGGATCCTGATCACCCACCTAAAGCCCCAGTACTATGACCAGATCACCGCCCAGCTCGCGGCGCTCGGTCTGGCCGGAGTCGAGGTCATGCGGGACGGGGATGTCTATGAGCTGTAATTCCCGGTCCGGCCAAAAGGACTCCCGATGGTGACCGCGCTGCTGGACGGGCTCGTCACCATGATCGTCTACCTGTACGATCTCACCGAGATGATCCTCAAGGCGTTCCGGGATTCGTTCCTGGTGATCCGCGAGGGGGCCCGTCCGGTCCTCAGCGTCTACCTGCGGCAGGTCTATTTCACCGGCCTTGAGGCGGTGAAGATCGTCATCAGCACCGCGCTCATCATCGGCACCGTGGTCATCACCCAGATCGTCAGCATCGCCGGGACGGGGAGCGAATCTCTCACCGGCAAGGTCCTGGTCTGGATCGTGGTACGGGAACTGGGGCCGCTCTTGACCGCGATCATCGTGGTCGCCCGCTCCGGCACCGCCATCGCCGCGGAATTGAGCCAGATGAAGATCGGCGGCGAGATCGAGTCGCTGGCATTACTGGGGATCCCCCCGGAGAAGTACCTCATCCTCCCGAGGATTTTCGGCGTCGCCACCGCCGTGGTGGTGCTCACCATCTACTTCGAGATAGGGGCGGTGCTGGGTAGCTTCCTGGTCGCCTCCTTCGGGTGGCACGTTCCGTGGGAACAGTACTCCCAGGGAGTCTTCGCCGTGCTGACCATCTGGGAGCTGGCGCTGTCGCTTTTAAAAAGCCTCCTCTTCGGGCTTTTCATCGGGGCCATCTGCTGCCGCCAGGGGCTCTCGGTCGGCAAAAGCGTTACGCAGATCCCGCAGGCCGCCACCAAGGCCGTCATGCAGAGCCTCTTTTTGCTCTTCATCATCGACGGCATCATCTCGCTCTTCTTCCTCATCAGGTGACCGCCATGGATGCCATCGTATTCGACCAGGTGAGGGGAGGGGAGGTGCTGGAGGAGGTAACTCTTTCGGTCCCGCAGGGGAGCCGGGCGGCGGTGATCGCCTCCCGCCAGGAGGAGTGCGACCTCCTGCTGAGGATAATGCTGGGGCTGGCCGCACCCGATTCCGGAACGGTCACCGTGCTGGGGCAGGAGGTCGGGATTCTCTCCGAAAAGGCGCTCAACCATTTGAGGCGGGAAGTGGCCGTGGTCCAAAGCAGCGGCGGGCTGGTCTCCAATCTGAAGGTCTGGGAAAACCTGGTGCTCCCCCTGGAGTATCACTCGAAGCTTTCCGCCCCGGACATCGAAGAACGCGGGACAGCCGCCCTCCAGGATGTCGGTTACACGGGCCGGCTCATGGAGCTCCCCGCCCATCTGTCAGTCTACCAGAAGCGGCAGATCGGGCTGGCCCGGGCCATCATCACCGATCCCCCGCTGGCCGTCTACCAGGGGATCTTCTCGGGGCTGAGCGGGAGCGAGCGAAACGCCCTGGTTGCCGCCATCAACCGGTTCAATAGGCGCAACCCCGAGCGCACCGCACTCTTTCTGTCCACCGACGAGGCGGCCTTAAAGGACCTGGACATCAACCTTCGCATCTCCGTCAAAGGGAGTTCGGCACATGATTAAGCAAGAGGACCCCCGCTTCAGGCACCTGAAGAAGAAAATCACCGTCTTCACCGCGGTGGCTGTTGCCGTCATCGTGGGGGTGGTGGTGCTGATCGGGAAGGAGAACGACCTCTTCACCCAGAAGTACGAGCTGATGTTCACCGTCGACAAGGGTACCGGCTTCAACCGGGGGATGCCGGTCAAGCTCTCCGGCTTCCGGATCGGCCGCATCAAGTCGATCTCGCTGAACGAGACCGCCAAGGTCGACATCGTGCTGCAGATCGACACGGAGTACCGGAAATGGATACGGAAGGATTCGACCGCCAAGCTGGTCAAGGAAGGGCTGGTCGGCGACTCGGTGATCGAGGTCTCGGTCGGTAATCCCCAGCTTCCCGAGCTTAAAGACCGCGAGCGGCTCGCCTACGCGAAGACCAAGGCGCTTGATGAGCTGGCCGACGAGCTGGCTGAGAAGGTCAAGCCGGTCCTCATGGACGTCAAAGACATCATCGGATACATGAACGATCCCAACGGGGATATCAAGACGTCGCTCAGGAACTTCGCCACCCTCTCCGGGAACCTGGAGCTGACCAGGCAGCGGGCGGATCACCTTTTGGACAAGACCACCGACAGCGTCGGGACCATCAGTACCCATGCCGTGAAGGCGGTGGATCAGACTTCCTCCAAACTGTCTTCCGTTCTCGACGACACCTCGGTCACCGTTAAACGGGCCAACGCCTCGCTGCAGAAAGTGGACGAGAAACTGCCGGTTATGCTGGGAAACATGGAGAGCTCCCTGAAGAACGTGGAGGCGATCAGCAAGGACCTCCGCCACACCGAGGAGCAGGTGCTTCCCAAGGTCCCGGCCATGGTGAGGAAATCGGACGAGGCGCTTGACGGAGCCAACACCGTCATCAAGGCGGTCAAGGGTACCTGGCCGATCAGCGGCAAGATCCCGGAGCCGAACGAGAAGCAGTTCGTGGAGGGAGACAGCCATGAATGAGCCGCGGATGATGGCCGACGAGGCGGGCTTCCCCCACCCCCTGACCCCCTCCCTCAAGGGGAGGGGGGGTGTTTCTGCGACGCTGCCCCAGCGTCCCCCCCTTTGCGAAGGGGGGACAGGGGGGATTTTAGCGCTGTCGGAGCCGCGGGCCATGGTTGGCGAGGCGGGCTTCCCCCACCCCCTGGCCCCCTCCCTCAAGGGGAGGGGGGATGTTCCTGCGACGCTGCCCCAGCGTTCCCCCCTTGTTAAAGGGGGGACAGGGGGGATTTGCATCATCGCTCTGCTCACTCTCCTACTCTCCGGCTGCGGCGGCGGAGCCGCGAAACGTCTCCCCCAGGCGCGGCTCGATGCCGTCGCCTGCACCGAGCGCGGGATCGCCGCCCAGGCCGGCGGCCACCAGGACGATGCCCTGGCCCAGTTCGGCGAGGCGCTGAGGCTGCAAAGCTCGATCGAGAACAACGAAGGGATGGTAGTCGCGCTGGTTAACATTGCCAGGACCGAGCGGCTCAAAGGTATGCTGGCCCCGGCACGGGAGTCGATCGACCGGGCGGTTTCCCTGCTCCCGGAATCGTCGACCGTCGCTTCCGAGGTCTGCTTCGAGAAGGCCAAGATCCTCCTCGCCGCGGGAGATCTTGCCGCCGCCAAGGAATGGGCGCTCCGCGCCGAGGGTGCCGAGAAGGGGGATGCCGCCGGAAGGATGGCCAACCTGACCGCGCTCATCTCGCTCAAGCAGGGGCTTCGGGATCAGGCGCGGGAACAGGCGGAGAGGGCGCGTAACCTCAACCGCTCGGTGTCGGCGACGCAGGAGGAAGCCAATTCGCTGAGACTCTTGGCGGAGATTTCGCTGGCAAAAGGTGAGGGGAAGAGTGCGCGGGAGCTGTTCGGGCAGGCGCTTGGGCTCGACAAGGATCTCGGGCTGGGAAGGAAAGTGGCAGCCGACCTGCGCGGCGTAGCCTGCGCCGCCGCCGTCGAGGGGGACAAAGCCTCCGCCATCGCCTATTACCGCCGTTCCATGGAGGCCAGTCTCAACGGCGGTGACCGTTCCGCTGCCGCCGGCGACATGGCCCGCCTCGCCGGCCTCTACCGCGCCACCGGCCAAGAAAAGCTCGCCCGTCAGATCGAGGAAGACCTTAATAAACTCCCCCCGGCGACCCCGCCCAATTGACAGAGCAACTGCGGCAAACGATACTCAGATCTCGTCCCCCGGCAGAGGGGTGCGGTCCTTCACCTTGGCCAAGACCCGATCGAAGTCGTCTCTTGTTCGTCCCATGCTTTCGGCGATGAGAGTCAAAACCAAGGTGTTGAGGCTGACGCCTTCCTGTTGAGCCATGGAGACTAAACGGGCATGCATGGACTTCGGAAGTCGCGCCACGAATTTCCCCGATACCTGGGCCAACTCCACAGGTCTTGCGGTCGGTTTAGGAATAGGTCTTCCCATGTCGACCGCTGCAGCGACCCATGAGGAAAAGGCATCCCGGCCGTTGGCGACCGCCTCCTCCACGGTAGCACCGTCAGACATGCAGCCCGGGAGGTCAGGAAACGTTATAAGAAAGCCTCCACCATCCTCCACTGAAAGGGGGGAGACTTCATGCATGTATTCTTCAAAGGCATGGGGAGGGGGGACGGGTTTTATTTTCTTGATGCTCATTGATTGCTTCTCCTTGCCAGGTCGATCAGAGCGACCAATTGCCTTATATAAATCGGCTTAATCGGCCGATGGGCCGGAACTGTGACGCTTAGTTCAATTCCGGGAAACGAGAATGTGTGATGGCTCCCGCCGTGATTGCGTATCTCGATGCCATATCTGGCCGCCACGGAAATCAGCTATTCGCCAATCCCGAGGGTTGGTGCGCATTTTTTGGAGTATTTTTCCCGCAGTGGTCATAGCTTGATGGTACTGGATATAGTACTACGCGTCAACGGCTGAGGTGGTGGAGGTTTGCTGCGACTTTTCCTGTCGCCCCCTCCCGCTACCCTGTAACAAAGGAAGAAGTCCCAAGACTCCTCAAAGGATCCCGTCATGTCCCTCAATATCTACACGAGCAACCGGTTGGAAAACCTGGTGGAGGCACTGGCCGAAGTTCTGCGCCAGCCGCTCGCCTCGCCGTTTACCCCGGAACTGCTGGTGGTGCAGAGAAAGGGGATGCAGCGCTGGATCGCCATGGAGCTGGCCGGGAAGCTCGGCATCTGGGCCAACTGCGAGTATCCCTTTCCCAACAAGATGGCCTGGCAGCTCTTCGCCCGCACCCTCCCGGGGATCGGCGACACCTCCTTCTTCTCGGCCCCCATCATGACCTGGAAGATCGTCGAGATGCTCCCCGCTTTCCTCCACCGGGAGGAGTTCGCTCCCCTGCGCCATTACCTGGCGGACGACCGCGACGGTCTCAAACGCTTCCAGCTCGCTTCCCGTGTCGCCGACACCTTCGACCAGTACACCTTCTTCCGCCCGGAGATGCTCCTTGAGTGGGAAGCGGGGAAGGGGGGCGATTGGCAGGAAATCCTCTGGCGCGAGCTCTCCCGCTTCGGCGGCGGTCAGCATCGCGGCAGGCTCAAGTACGAGTTCTCCCGGCTCCTCCAGGAGTCTTCGCCGGGTGACCCCGCGCTCCCCGAGCGGATCACCGTCTTCGGTGTTTCCTATCTTCCCCAGTACCATCTCGATATTCTGGCCGATGCCGCGCGCCATACCACCGTCAACCTCTTCCTGTTGAGCCCTTGCCGCGAGTACTGGGGCGATATCGTCACCCCCCGCGAGATGGCCCGCCTGAGGGCGGACGAGCAGGAGTACGTGACCGAAGGAAACCCGCTCCTCGCCTCGCTCGGCAAGCTGGCCCGCGACTTCTCCAACATGGTGATCGACGGCGGCAGCGCCGTGGTGTCCGAGACCGACCTCTACCGCGACCCCGGCGACGCGACGCTCCTGGCCGCCGTCCAATCCGACATCCTGAATCTCCGCGGAGCGGGGCTGGAGGAGAAGCGGATCATCGCGCCCGAAGACCGCTCGTTGCAGATCCACTCCTGCCACAGCCCGTTGCGCGAGATCGAGGTGCTGCACGACAACCTGCTGGATCTCCTCGCCTCCGATCCCACCCTGGAGTGCCGCGACATCGTGGTGATGACCCCCGACATCGAGAGCTACGCTCCCTACGTCTCCATGGTCTTCGACGGGGGCAGCGATCCCTCCAAGAAAATCCCCTTCTCCATCGCCGACCGAAGCCTTGCCAGTGAAGGAGCGGTAGCCGCCGTCCTCCTGAAGCTCCTCACCCTGGCGGGAAGCCGCCTGACCGCCACCGCGGTCTTCGACCTCCTGGAATCCCCTCCCGTCCGGGCGCGCTTCGGGCTCGATCTTCAGGAGTTGGAGCTGATCCGGGGGTGGATCGAGGAGACCCGCATCCGCTGGGGGATCGACGAGCAGCATCGCGCGAGCCTCGGGCTCCCCGCTTACCGCGACAACTCCTGGAGCGCCGGGCTGGACCGTCTGCTCCTGGGATACGCCATGCCCGAGGATGATGATCTCCTCTTCAACGGCGTCCTTCCCTACGGCGAGATCGAAGGGAACAGCGCCCGCACACTCGGTAAGTTCGCCGACTTCCTGCGCCACGTCCTCGACCTTTCCCGCACCCTTACCCATCCGCGCGCGCTTCCCGAATGGCGACGGGAACTGATCCGCCTGCTGGGCGACTTCGTGGAGGCCGGGGACGAGTTGGCCCATGAGCTTTCCGCCATCACCAAGGTGGTGGGCTCTCTCGACGAGGGTGCCGAAAAGGCCGGCTTCTCCGGCCCGGTCGACCTCGCGGTGATCCGTTCCTGGCTCACCTCGCGGCTGGGCGAAGAAGAGCAGGGAACCGGCTTTTTGACCGGCTCGGTGACCTTCTGCGCGATGCTTCCCATGCGGAGCATCCCGTTCCGCGTGGTGGCGCTGATCGGCATGGACGACAAGGCGTTCCCGCGCCAGAGCCGTCCCCCCGGTTTCGACCTCATCGCGCGCCACCCGCGCAAAGGGGACCGCTCCGTGCGCGACGAGGATCGCTACCTCTTCCTCGAATGCCTGATGTCCGCCCGCGAGTACTTCTACCTGAGCTACGTCGGGCAGAGCATCAAGGACAATAGCGCCATCCCTCCCTCGGTGCTGGTCAGCGAGCTGATCGACGCCGTCGGTAAGGGATTCGCCGTGCCTGAAGGGAAGGTCGAGGAGCGGCTGGTCATCCGCCATCGGCTCCAGGCTTTCAGCAAGAGCTATTTCCTCCCGGATTCCGGCCTTTTCAGCTACTCCACCGAAAACTATGCCGCCCTGGTGGAAGCCGCCGGCCACGCGGCGCCGCCGTCGCATTTCATCTCCGCCGGGTTGAAAGAGCCCCCCGAGGAGATGCGCAACGTGACGTTAAAGCAGCTGGTGAGCTTCTTCGCCAATCCCTCCCGGTTCCTGTTGGAGAGCCGCCTCGGGATCAGGCTGGAGGATCTCGCCGTGCCGCTGGAAGAGCGGGAGGCCTTCGCCGTCGATCACCTCGACGCTTACGGTATCAAGCAGCAGATTCTCGCCCGCAGGCTTTCCCGTTGCGACCTGGAGCCTCTCTTCGCCGCGACCAGGGGGAGGGGGATGCTGCCGCCCGCCCGCCATGGCGACCTGGTGCTCGCCAAAACTGTGGCCGAAGTGGACGAGCTCGCCGCCGCCATCGAGACCTTCATCGACGGGGAGGAGCAACTGGAGCCGGTGCGCTTCGAGAGCAACCTGGGGCCGTTCCTGTTCAGCGGGCAGCTGGCCGGGATCTGGCCCTCCTGCAAGGTGAGTTACCGCTGCGCGAAGATGAAGGCCAAGGACGAAATCTCCTGCTGGATCGAGCACCTGGTGCTGAATGCGATGGCCCCGGAAGGATATCCGCGCGAGAGCGTGCTGGCGATGAAGGACGGGGCGGTACGGTTCAAGCCGGTGGACGGGGCAGTGGAGATGCTGGCCTCGCTGCTCGGCTGTTACTGGCAGGGACTTAAGGCGCCGCTGCGCTTTTTCCCGGCCTCTTCGCTTGAGTACGTATCCAGCGGGTGGGACCTCTCCAAGGCGCTCAAGAAATGGGAGAGCGGCTACAACTACGAGGGGGAGCAGGAGGACCGCCACTTCCAGCTCTGTTTCGGCCGCGAGGAGACCCCCTTAAACTGCGATTTCGAAAGCTGCGCCCGCCAGCTCCTCGACCCCCTGATCGCTCACCGAGAGACGATCAAGTAGAGTGTTTAGTTCCCTCCCCCCTTGAGGGGGAGGGCTAGGGTGAGGGGGAGGCCGGCATCGGCACTCCGTTGACGTTTCCCCCACCCCCTCGCCCCCTCCCTCCAGGGGAGGGGGGACGTGAAGCAGGGTTCTCTCCCTACAGGGGAGGGTGGGATGAGGGACGTAAAGGACTGAGATGAATGAACTTGATCATATAAACGTCGAGCTGGCGGGGACGAACCTCATCGAGGCCAGCGCGGGGACCGGCAAGACCTACGCGATTGCCTGCCTCTACCTGCGCCTGCTGGTCGAGCTCGACCTGACCCCGGAGAAGATCCTGGTGGTGACCTATACCGAGGCCGCCACCGAGGAGCTGCGGGGCCGCGTCCGCGCCCGCATCCGCGAGACCTTGGAGCTTTTCGAAGGGGGCGTAACCGACGACGATTTCCTCCGCGGCTTGCTGGAAAACACCAACGGGAGAGGGCCGGAGACCGCCGTAGCTCGCGAGCGGCTCGACCGAGCTCTCAAGTCCTTCGACCAGGCCTCCATCTTCACCATTCACGGCTTCTGCCTGCGCGCATTGCAGGATAACGCCTTCGAGAGCGGCTCGCTCTACGACACCGAACTCCTCACCGATCAGCGTGAGCTTCTCCGCGAGGTAGTGGACGATTTCTGGCGGCAGCGCTTCTTCACCGACCCGGCGCCACTCCTTGGCTACGCGTTGAGAAAAGGGCTTACCCCCGATTACTTCATGGACTTCCTGAAGGGACTGCTGGGCGATCCCAAGCTGACCATCCTCCCCGAACTGGACCCCGCCGGCGTCGAAAAGCTCGAGTCGCGCGTAGAGGCTGCTTTCGTCGAGGTAAAGGGCGCGTGGCAGCAGCACCATGACGAAATCCGCGAGCTCCTGGAAACGAGCAAGGCTCTTTCACGGGCCCAGGACGCTTACAAGGCCGAGCTCCTTCCCGCGATCCTGGAGGGGATGGACCGCTTCGTGGCGGGAAACGATCCCTACGACCTCTCCGCGGATTTCGCGAAGCTCACCACGGCGGGGATCGCCAAAGGGACCAAGGGAAAGTCCACCCCGCCCGAGCATCCGTTCTTCCTCGTCTGCGACCGGCTCCACTCCGCCGTCTCCGAACGCTTCCTCGCCCTGCGCTCCGAGCTGATCTCCTTCGCCCGCGAAAGGCTTCCCGAGCTGAAGCGGCAGCGAAACGTCCGCTGCTTCGACGACCTCTTGACCTCGCTCTACGACGGCCTCCATGGCGGGCGCGGCGACGACCTCGCCGAAAGCCTCCGTAATCGTTACTGCGCGGCGCTGATCGACGAATTCCAGGACACAGACCCCGTCCAGTTCGACATCTTCCGGCGGATCTACGGAGACTCCGGGCTCCCCCTGTTCCTGATCGGGGACCCGAAGCAGGCCATCTACTCCTTCCGCGGCGCCGACATCTTCGCCTACCTCGAGGCCTCGCGCGACGTCGAGGCGGAGCGGCGCTTCACCTTGACCCGTAACTGGCGCTCGGCTCCGCGTCTCCTGGACGCCTTTAACCTTGTCTACCGAAACGGGGATAATCCCTTCGTTTTTGAAGAGATCCAGTTCCACGCCGCCCAGGCCGGAAAAGCGGACCAAGCCTCCGCCCTCACCGTACCGGAAGGGGAGGAGGCTCCCCTCAAAATCTGGCATCTGCCGGTGGACGAAAACGGCAAGGAGGCGACCGTCACCCAGGCCGGGCAGCGGATTCCCGGTGCGGTGGCCGCCGAGATCGCACGACTGCTGGCGGCCGGACGGGAGAGCGAGCTCTCCATCGGCGACAAGCCGCTCCTGCCCGAGCACATCGCCGTCATCGTAAGGAAGCACGATCAGGGTGGCCAGGTCCAGGAGGCGCTTCGCAGGCTCGGCATCCCCAGCGTGGTCCGTAGCGACAAGAGCATCTTCACCACCCGCGAGGCGGTGGAGGTCTGCACGGTGCTGAACGCGGTGGCCGCCCCCGGCAACGAATCGAAGCTCCGCGCCGCCCTGGTGACCGATCTCCTCGGGCTTAACGGCGACGACATCCACGAGCTATTGGAGGACGAGCCGGCCTGGGAAGCGTGGCTGGAGAAATTCCGGGAGTACCACCAGCTCTGGCTGGAAAAAGGCTTCATGGTGATGGCGCGGGCGCTGTTGGCTTCGGAAGGGGTGCGCGGCCGCCTGCTGGCCCGCCCGGACGGCGAACGCTCGCTGACCAACATCCTCCACTGCTTTGAGATCCTCCACAAGGCGTCGCAGGAGCGCGGGCTCGGCGCCGAGGGGCTGGTGACCTGGCTCGGCGAGAGGATCAGCGCCCAGGACCGCCACGAGGAGTACCAGATCCGCCTGGAGACCGACGAGAAGGCGGTGAAGATCCTCACCATCCACGTCAGCAAGGGGCTCGAATACCCCATCGTTTTCTGCCCCTACCACTGGGCAGGGCTGCGGGAGCCGGACGAGGTCATCGCCTACCACGACGGCTACCGCCTCACCAAAGATTTCGGCTCCTCCCAGCGGGCGTCCCGGGTGGCGGCAGCCCAGAAGGAATCCCTCGCCGAAGAGCTGCGCCTTCTCTACGTCGCGCTGACCCGCGCCAAGTACCGCTGCTACCTGGTGGGGGGGAAGATCTCGGGGGCGGCCAAGAACCGGCCGGAAACCTCGCCTATCTCCTATCTTCTTCACGCTTCCGAGGGTGCCAGGGGGGCCAAGGAGCCGGTCGGGGTGCTGGCCGGAGAGGTGAAGAAATTATCCGCCGCCGAGGTGCTCGAACAGCTCGAAGAGTTGGCCGCGCAGGATGAGGGAACCATCTCCATCGATCCGCTCCCCGGGGACGAGATCGCGGAGGGGTATCGCCCCGAGCAGGATAGACCTGTCGTCTATCGCTGCCGAGATTTCGACCGTGCCATCGACCGCGAGTGGAGGATCTCAAGCTTTACCTCGCTGGCCGCCCACGACCAGGCACCCCACGAGCTTCCCGAGCGCGACCAGACGGTGGGGGACGATCCCACCGCCGCCCCGGCACCGGTCCGCCCCGATGGGCAGCAAAAGAACATCTTCACCTTTCCCCGCGGGGCGAGCGCCGGCATCTTCCTGCACGAGATCTTCGAGAAGCTCGACTTTGCCGGCTGCAACGGCGAGAAGGCCGCCGGCCTGGTCGGCGCCTGCCTGGAAGGGCACAACATCGACCCCGAGTGGGCCCCCTCCATCCGCGACATGGTTGACCACGTGGTTTCCACGCCGCTGTCGGCCCCGGAGGGCTCCTTCACCCTGGCCGATCTCCGTCCCGGACGCTGGCTCACCGAGCTGGAATTTTTCTTTCCGCTCAAGTTCGTTACCTCGGCCACCCTCAGGGAGTTCTTCAAGAAGTGGAGCGGTGTGGAAGGGTGCTCGGATCTGCTCCATCTCTGCCAGTCGCTCCGTTTCCGCCCCGTGAAGGGGATGGTCAAAGGTTTCATGGACTTGGTCTTCGAGCACGGGGGGCGCTACTACCTGGCCGACTGGAAATCGAACCACCTGGGATACCGGGCGGAGGATTACCACCGCGACGCGCTGCAAGGCGCCATGGCGCAGCACATGTACACCCTGCAGTATCTCCTCTACACGGTGGCGCTCAACCGCTACCTTTCCCTGCGGGTCCCCGGCTACCGCTACGACACCCACTTCGGCGGCGTCCTGTACATCTTCCTGCGCGGGGCCGCCAAGGAGCAGGGTGAGCGCTACGGCATCTTCCGCGACCTCCCCCCGGCCGCCATGATCGATGAGCTGACCGGCTGCCTGATCCAGGCGGGAGGGTGACCCTATGACCATCTCTTTTCAACTGAACCCGACCGACCGGCACTTCGCCGACTTCCTGCAACGCCAGGGTGGGGGCTCTTCGCCGCTCTTCTCGCTCGCCTCCTCGCTGGTCAGTAACGCCGTGGTGGGGGGGAACGTTTGCCTCGACCTGGCGGATATCGCCGGGACCACCATCGAGGTGGACGCCGCTCACGTCTCCCTGCCGCCGCTGGAGGAGATCAAGGCGGCCCTTTTGAAGAGCCCCTGCGTGACCGCTGCCGGGGAGTTCCGGCCGCTGGTCCTGGACGGCGACCGGCTCTACCTCTACCGTTACTGGCGCTACGAGCGGGACCTGGTGCGGGTGCTCCTGCACCGCTCGGCTCCCGCCCCGGGGGATCTCGACCTCCCGCTTCTCAGGGCAGGGGTGGAGCGTCTCTTCGGTTCCGCCCGGGCAGGGGAGACCGACTGGCAGAAAGTGGCGGCCCTGGCCGCCCTCTGGAAGCCGCTGACGGTGGTTTCCGGCGGCCCGGGCACCGGCAAGACCTCCACGGTCATCAAGATCCTGGCGCTGCTTCTCGAACAGGCCAAGGGGGGCCATCTCCGGATCGCCCTGACCGCTCCCACCGGGAAGGCGGCTGCCCGCCTGAAGGATTCCATCCGGGGGATGAAGGAGCGGCTCGATTGCTCCTCTGAAATCAGGAACCTCATTCCGGAAGAGGTCACCACCATCCACCGCCTCCTGGGGGTGCGCGGGGGCTCGCTCCGTTTCCGGCACGACGCCGACAACCCGCTGCCGCATGACGTGGTGATCGTGGACGAGGCCTCCATGGTAGCCATGCCGCTCATGGCGAGGCTCGCCATCGCCCTTCGCCCGGCCACGCGCCTGATCCTGCTGGGGGACCGTGACCAGCTGGCCTCGGTCGAGGCGGGTGCGGTGCTGGGGGACATCTGCGGCGGCGGGAGGAGCGAGCCGTTCTCGGCAGCCTTCTCCGCCTTCGTGAGGGAGGTGGGCGGGGAGGAGCTTCCGGTCCCGGTCGCTCAGGGCGAGGATGTGACGGCTTCCGTTACCGGGACGGAGATCCCGCTCGCCGACTCCCTGGTGGTGCTCAAGAGGAACTACCGCTTCGGCGCCGACAGCGGCATCGGGGCCGCCGCCCGGGCGGTAAACGGCGGTGAGGGGATACGGGCCCTGGAGATCCTGACCGGAGATGAGTTTGGCGAGGTAGAGTGGCAGGATATGCCGGCGCCGGAGCGTCTGAAGAAGGCGCTAGCCGCCAAGGTCGAGGAGGGGTACGCGCCGTACCTCGCCGCCCCGGCTCCCGGGGATGCGCTCCGGCTTTTCGACCGTTTCCGCTTGCTCTGCGCGTTGAGAAACGGTCCGGCCGGCGTGGCCGGGGTGAACGAGATCGTCGAAGAGATCCTGGCCGAGAAGGGGCTCATCGACCGGAGCTCCCGCTGGTACCGGGGGCGCCCGGTGATGATCACCGTCAACGACTACAACCTCAAGCTCTTCAACGGCGACATCGGCATCGTGCTGCCGGACCCCGACTCGGACGGGATGCCGCGGGTCTGGTTCCCCGCCCCCGACGGAGGGGTGCGCAAGGTCTCCCCCGCCCGGCTCCCCGAGCACGAGACGGTCTTTGCCATGACCGTTCACAAGAGCCAGGGTTCCGAGTTCGAGTCGGTGCTGATGCTCCTTCCCGGTCACGAGAGCGAGACCCTCACCCGCGAGCTCATCTACACCGGCATCACCCGCGCAAGGAGCCGGGCCGCCATCTGGGGCGAAAAGCCGGTCTTCCTGGAAGGGGTCTCCCGCCGCGTCGAGCGGACCTCCGGGCTGAGAAAGGCGTTGTGGAAGGATGATGGGGAATGATTCAAAGTCCCCCCTTTTACAAAGGGGGCTGGACTACCGGGATTCCCGGAAGATTCTTTGCGAAGGGGAGACCGGGGGGAATGACGGGGCGGACGCAAAAAGGGCCGGTCTTGCGACCGGCCCCCTTTGGTTAGGCTGATGCTCCTGCCGGTTAGCGGTAGAAGGTGTCGGTTGCTTCGTTGGCTGCCATGCCGGTGCCGCTCTGGACACGGACGCCACCTTTCTCGACGAAGGCGAGGAAGTCGGTGATCTTGCCGTGCTGGTCGAGAGTGGCCTGGGACTGCCCGCTCTTCGCGTTCCAGTTGATGGCCATGGTGTCGACGTGGCTGCCGCTGCGGTAGTGGTCGATCAGGTAGGAGACCTGGTCGCCATGCTTGGTGGCTTTCACGTGGTAGGTGTCCGCCTTATCGGTGTACTGGAACTCCTTCTCTCCCTCGGCGACCGGGTTCTTGCCGCTCCAGAACTCGATGGTGTTGAACACCACGAAGTCGGCAAGGGCCGAGACGCCGTAAACCGGGACGATGATGAACACCCAGGTCACCAGGCTGCGCAGGAACTTGTCCTGGACCTCGCCGTTCACCTGGTATACCTTGCGGGTCAGCGCAAATTTGCCGTAGCACCCTTGCAGCGACGTCATGGCGATGGCAAGGGCCAGCGTCAGGGAAATCATCCTATTCATGTGGTTCCTCCTGGTTGTGGAATACGACTCTAATGCAAAGTTTACCTGACGCCGCTCAAATGGCCATCCCCTTCATTAATTGCACGAGAAATTAGCCTCGATCCGGCGGTTCTTGGCCCTTCCCGCTGCGGTTTTGTTGTCCGCGATTGGCTTTTTGGGGCCGTAACCGGCCGCCTTGATCCGGTCGGGGGCGACGCCGAACTTGTCGATCAGGTATTTCCTGATGCTGTCCGCCCGCTTCTGGGAGAGGGACATGTTAGCTGCCCTGTTGCCGACGCTGTCGGTGTACCCTTCGATGGTGCCGGTTGCGGCCGGGTACCGCTTGAGGAAATCCGCCACGCTCAAGAGGGCGGTGCTGTACTGCGGCTTGATGTCCCACTTGTTGGTATCGAAGTGGATGTCGAGGACGGTCGGCTTGCAGAGGTCGACGACCGGCGCGGCCTGGGGCGGCGGCTCGACCGGCGGAGGAGTGGTCACCGCCACCCGGGCGGAACTGGTCACCGAGCCGCCGGCTCCGTTGCAGGTCAGGGTATAGGAGGTGTCCTCGGCCGGGGTGACCGGCATGCTCCCCTGCAGGTTGACGGCGCCGACGCCTTGGTCGATCGCGCAGTCGGAAGCGTTACGCGAGCTCCACATGAGGGTGGCACTCTGTCCCTTCATGACCGTCTGGGGCTGTACCGCCAGGTTGTTGCTCGGGAGGAGCGGTTTCGGGGCGGGGGCCGGTACCGGTGCCGGGGGCGGCAGCTGCACGGTGGCGCGGGCGGTGTCCTTGGCGGTCCCGCCTTCCCCGGTGCAGGTCAGGGTGTAGACCATGGTGTCGTCCGGGGTGACCTGCATGGAGCCGGAGGCCGGTACCGCCCCGATTCCCGGCTGGATGTCGCAGTTGGTGGCATCCTTCGACGTCCAGGAGAGGGTGGCGGAGTCCCCTTTGGTCACCGTCGCCGGGGTGAGGGTCAAGGTGTCGCTTGGCACCGGGTACACCGCTTTGGGAACCGCCGGGCAGAGGGCATTGGCCTTGGCGGTCGCCTCCTTGGCCAGCTGGGCGCCTTCCTCGGTGAAGCAGGCCCGGTAGACGTCGTAGGCGTGGTTCTTGGCATCTTCCGCGGACTTGAACTCATTGGGGCACTGCTTGTCCTTGCCTGCGGCGCGAGCCGATTCGACGGCGCGGTCGGCCTCCTGCATCTCGTAGCGAATGTAGTGGCCGGGGATGCTCCCACGATGGGTGTTCACCTCGTAGTTGGCGCATCCGGCGATCATCCCGGACGACACCAGCAAGGCGGAAAGTACAACTCGAGTGACAAAAGTTCTTTGTTCCATTTCATCCTCCTTTTTGATAGGTCCCGTTTCCAACGAATAACAATTGGAGTGTTGGTAAATACTAATGTTGCTGTTACCCAAAGATTTTACTCATTTATATCAAACTAATCTTTGTTTGCAACCCCCTCGTATTAACAGAGTGATTTTTTTCGTTGTCAGATGGCAGCTGCCGAAATAGAAAAGGTCCTTTTCCTATGAGATTGATCCATACCTCCGATTGGCATCTCGGCCACACCCTCCACGATGTCCCCCGCGATCAAGAGCACAAAGCCTTCCTCGACTGGCTTCTCCAGCTGATCGGGGACGAGGCGGTGGACGCCCTGGTGGTCTGCGGCGACATCTTCGACACCGCCAATCCTTCCTCGCAGGCCCAGGCCCTCTGGTACGGCTTCATGGCCCGCGCCCGGCGCCTTTTCCCGGCCCTGGACGTGCTCGTCATCGGCGGCAACCACGACTCCGCGGCAAGGCTGGACGCTCCCGAGCCGCTCTTCCGTGCCTTCGGCGTCCGCGTGGTGGGGGGATTTCCCACCGATCCGCAGGGAGCGCCGGACTGGGACCGCCTGATCGTCCCCCTGCATCGGGCGGACGGCTCGGTCGGCGCCCGGGTGGCGGCGGTTCCCTTCCTGCGTCCGGCCGACCTCGCGCCGGTCGCCGAAGAGGGGATGGATCCCCTGGTGGAAGGGGTGCGGCGCGCCTATGCGGAGGTGCTCGTCGAGGCGCGCAAGCGGTGCGGCAAAGGTGAGGCGCTGCTCGCCACCGGGCACTGCTACATGACCGGGGGAGTCCTCTCCGAACTGAGCGAGCGGAAGATCCTGGGGGGGAACCAGCACGCGCTGCCGGTGGACATTTTCGACGGCGACGTTGCCTACGTGGCGCTCGGCCATCTGCACTATCCCCAGGCGGTCGGCGGCCGCAAGCATGTCCGCTACAGCGGGAGCCCGGTGCCGCTTTCCCTCTCCGAGGCCCGCTACCCGAGCCAGGTCTGCCTTGTCGAGTTGGAAGGGGAGCTCTGCTCCTCGGTTCGTGAGATTGCCGTCCCGCGCACGGTCGACATGCTGCGCATCCCCGATCGCGGGGCGCTTTCCATCGACGAGCTTCTCGAGCGGCTGGCAGCCCTTCCGGACCGCTCTCCCGGCGACGAGGGGGCGCTTCCGTACCTGGAGGTCGCGGTCCAGCTGGATAAGCCGGAGCCCGGCTTGCGGGCGCGGGTGGCCGAGGCGCTGGAGGGAAAACGGGCGAGACTTATGAAGATCACCCCGAGCTACGGTGGGACCAATTCTCCCTTGGCCGGGGCCGCCTCGGGAAAGGGGCTCCATGACCTGACCGCCGAAGAGGTCTTCGTCCGCCGCTACCAGAGCTTCTGCGGACAGGACCCTTCCGCCGAGGTGCTGGAGGCCTTCCACGAGATCATCGAGCAGATCGGCCAGGAGGAGCGGGGATGAGGATACTTTCGGTACGGGGAAAAAATCTGGCCAGCCTGGAGGAATTCCACCTGGACCTCGCCGAGGGGCCCATCGGGCGCGCCGGCCTCTTCGCGATCACCGGTCCTACCGGGGCGGGCAAGAGCACCATCCTCGACGCCATCTGTGTGGCGCTCTTCGACAAGACCCCGCGGCTTTCCGAGAAGGGTGGGGCGGTGATCGGCAGGGAAGGGGAGGAGGACCGCCTCCCCAGTAACGACGTACGTTCGCTGTTGCGCCGGGGAGCCGGTTCCGGCTTCGCGGAGGTGGTCTTCGTCGGCAAGGACGGCATCGCCTACCGCGCGCGCTGGGCGGTGAGAAAGGCCCGCGAATCGTCAACCGGCCGTTTTCAGGACCAGACCGTCGAGCTCAGGAACGCGGTGACAGATCAGCAGATGGGACGCACCAAGAGCGAGACGCTGGAGCGGATCCAGGAACTGGTCGGGCTCAACTACGAGCAGTTTTGCCGCTCGGTGCTCCTCGCCCAGGGGGATTTCGCCGCCTTCCTGAAGGCGGGGGAACGGGAGCGTTCCGATCTCCTCGAACGGGTGACCGGGACCCAGATCTACGGGAAGATCTCCATGGCCGCTTTCCGCCGGATGCGCGAGGAGGAGCAACTGCTCGCCGACCTCGACCGCCAGCGAAACGATATCGCGCTGCTGACGGCCGAGGAGCGGCGCGAGGCCGAGGAGGGATTGGCTTCCGTCAACGGCGATCTGGAGCGGCTCAAGGGCCGGATGGATGAGATCGAGAAGGCCCAGGGGTGGTACCAGCAGCGGCAGACTCTCTCGGAAGCCGTAGAGGCTGCCCGTACCGCCAAAGAGGAGGCGGACCGGAAGTACCTGGCGGGTGAGGAAGGGCGCCGCGAGCTTGCCGGTATCGAACAGGCCCAGGGGCTCCGCCCGCTGGTGCAGGAGGCGGACGGTGCCGCGGCGCGTGCAGCCGACGCCGCCCGTGCCGCTGGGGATCAGCAAACGAAACTTGCCCGGCTGGCGGAAAGCCAGGAATCCGGGAAAAAGGAGCTGGCAGCGGTCGAGGAGCGCGCTCAGGCCGTAGATGACGAGCTGGCCGCGGCGAGACCCTTGATCGCCAAGGCGATCGAGCTCGATACCAGGCTGGCCCAGGCGGCCTCGCTGGCGGAGAGCTCGCGGCGCGAGTACGAGGTGGCCGCTACCGCCGCCGCCGAGACCGGCAAGGAAGTGGCCGTCATGGCGGAGGAGCGCGAGACACTCGACGCCGAGCTCAAGCTCGCCGAGGAGAAGCTCGAGCATTTCCGCCCGGTGGCGCCGCTGGCCGCCGAGTGGAACCGGTGGCAGCAGGAGCTGCAGCGCTACGTCGCAGTGAGCGCGGCCCGGCAGGAGGCCTTCGACCGGCGCCAGACCCTGCTCGACGACGAGGATCGATTGGCCGGAGAGGCCGAGGCTGCGGCGGGGAAAGTCGCCCAGGCGCTGGAGGCGGAATCCTCCGCGAAACAGGCGCTGGAAGAGGCGGAGCGGGCGGCTTCCGTCATCGACCCCACCGTTCTCACCGCGCAGCGCCAGGAGTTGGACGCACGCCGCGACGCCTTGACCCTTCTTGCCCAGCTCAACCGCGAGGCGGTGACGGCCCTTGCCGACCGGGGGAGGATCGAGGACGAGGCGCGGCAGGCCCGGGAAGAGGAGGGCGAAGCGGGGCGGAAGTGGCGCCAGGACCAGGCCGAACGGGAGAAGCGGCAGGCGGCCCTTGAGGAGGCGGAGCGGGCCCTGAAAGGGGCGCGGGCGGCGGCCACCCTGGAGGATCGCCGGGCGGAGCTGGCAGATGGCGAGCCCTGCCCCCTCTGCGGTTCCCTCGACCATCCCTGGAGCTCGGCCTCGCCGGTGGCGGCCATCCTGGACGAGCAGGAGCGCCGGGTGGCGGAGCTGCGGGAGACGGTGGCGGCGCTGGGCCGCTCGGAAGGGGCGGGGCGCGAGCGCGAGGCGCAGATGGACGCGCGTGCCCGCGAGCTGACGGCCCGGGCGGAACTCGTGGCCAAGAGCCTTACTGAGCGGGAGGAGGCCTGGAAGAAGAACATCCCCTCTCTCTCCGGGCTCGGTCTTCCGGAGAGCCCGGCGGCGCCCGAGGCGGAAGGTACGCTGGCGGCGGAAAGGGTGCGTGTTGATGCGCAGCTGGGCGATCTCCTCGCCAGCGAGCGGGCGCTCCAGGAGACCGCCCGGACCGCGCGCAGCTGCCGTGAGCGCTGCGACGGCGCGGTGGTTGCCCGCGAGAAGGCCGCCGAGGCCAAAGGACGGACCGAGAAATCGCTCGCGGAGACCGTGGAGCGCCGGAAAGGGGCCGACCGGGATCTCGCCCGCACCGAGAAGGAGATCGCCGGCGTGCTTGCCGTCCTCGCCGAGCCTTTCGCCGGCCGGGAAGGGTGGGAGGCCAAGCTGGCCAACGATCCGCAGGATTTCGTGACCCGCTGCGGCGCGGTGGTCGCCGAATGGAACCAGTGGAGCGCCCGGCGCGACGGCGCCAAGGAAGCGCTGGCCGCCCTCGATCCGAAGCTTGCCGGGGCCCGGGGACGCCTGGAAGGGCTGAGCCGCGAAGAGGCCGGGAAGCTGGAGAACAGCAAGGCGCACGCGGCCGCCTTCGAGCAGGTGAGCGTTGAGCGGCGTGGCTGCTTCGATGGCCGGCCGGTCGAAGCGGTCGAGCGGGAGCTGGGGGAACGGCAGCGAAACGCCCACTCCGCGCTCCAGGTGGCCCGTGAGGAGGCGGAACGGCGGGGGCGGGAGGTTGCCGGAGCCGAGCAGGCTCTCGCCACCCTCAAGGCTCAGCTGAGCCAGGCGGAAAGCGCAGCGGCGGCGGCCCGATCGCAGCTCTCCGCCGAACTGGCCCGGCAGGGGCTCGAGGAGGGCGTTCTCCGTCAGCGGCTTGGCCACGACCATTCCTGGATCGTGGAAGAGCGGGAGCGGCTCCTGCGGCTGGAGAAGGAGGCCCACACGGCCCGCACGGTGGTGGAGGAACGGGAGCGCTCGCTTCGCCTCCACGAGGAGAGCACGGCTCCATCGATGCCGGTAGAAGAGGTCGCGGCGGAACGGGACGCTGCCCTCGATGCCAAAAAATCGCTCGACCAGCAGCTCTTCGAGATCCGGCACCGGCTGCAAAGCGACGATACCGCGCGGGTAAAAGCCGCCGAGCTCCTCCCCCGCATCGAGGCGCAGGCGCGCCGGTGCGAGCTCTGGCAGGGGATCTCCGAGGTCATCGGTTCCGCGGACGGCAAGAAGTTCCGCACCTACGCCCAGAGCCTCACCCTGGAGCTCCTGCTGGGATACGCCAACGAGCACCTGGCGTCCCTGGCCCCCCGCTACGCAGTAACCCGCGTCCCTTCCTCCGAGATGGAGCTGCAGATCGTCGACCGCGACATGGGGGACGAGATCCGGAGCGTCAACAGCCTCTCCGGCGGCGAGAGCTTCCTGGTTTCCTTAGCCCTCGCGCTCGGGCTCTCCTCGCTCTCCTCCGCCTCCACCACGGTGGAATCGCTCTTCATCGACGAGGGGTTCGGCTCCCTCGACCAGGACACCCTGGAGGTAGCGCTTGCCACTCTCGACTCCCTGCAGGCCTCCGGCCGCAAGGTCGGCATCATCTCCCACGTCCCCGGCCTCGCCGAGCGCATCGGCGCCCGCATCGAAGTCGTCCCCCTGGGGGGCGGCCGCAGCCGGGTGCAGGTGCGGTAAAGGGGGAGACTTTCGCCTATTGGGGGGAAGGGCGAGGGGATACTGGCTCTCTTCCGCCCCGTGGAGCGGGGAGAACAGAGGCGGAAACGAATACACTATTTAATTGGTAGGGAAAATCTATTTATTTTTGTTGACTGAAAAGGTTTGTTTTTGTATGGTGCTTCTACACCAAGACGCGGTGGTATGTCTGAAAGGGTGGATGCGCCATGAATCTCAATCTTAAGAAGCTGAAAAAACTGACCATTGACCCGCCGCCTCTCTCTTCGGCAGACGAGCTGCGCCGCGTGGACAATGTCTTCTTCGTGGGGGGAAACCTTCCTGAGCGCCCGACGCTGGAAACCCTTTACGACAGCCATTACCAGTCCAACGCCTCCCTCTTTCACCTGACCTTCGGTCCCGAGGAGAACTTCGCCGCAGGCGAGGCGCTCGCCCGGACCATCAAGAAGAACTTCCACGTCTACCTGATGGCCCGCTTCGACTACGCCGCGCCGGCCTCCTTTATCGAGCGGGCCTATGCCGCCGGGGTCGATATCGTGGAATTTGGCAGCCCCGAGGATAACTCCCCCTCCCTTGCTCATGCCCGCACCGTCTTTCCCCGCTGGTCGACGGTTTGCACCCTCGAAGCAGGCAACGAGAACATTTCCCATTCCATTGAAGCCATCGAGCGCCTTCTGGACGACGGCGTCGTCCCCCTGGTCCGTATCGCTCCCGGTGCCGGAGTGGTCCCGGCGGACGCCCTGGCCATGCTGTTCGAAACGCTGGAAGGAGGATGGCTGCAACGCAGGGTGACCCTGAAACCGCTCCTCCCCTTGATCTATCTCACCACTCCGTTTGCCCCTTCCTCCTCGCCCGGGGCGCTGCGCGGTTTCATCGACTTGATCGACGGCCGACGTCTTCTGGCCACCTCCGACCTCCGCCGGGTCTTAAGGGTGAAAGAAGTGGAAGCCTCCTTCTCGTCCTCCGGTCTCTAGCCGCACCCGAATCGCCCCAAGCAAAGAAGGATTCCCGCCATGTCTCTTCCCGACGAGCAGCTCTTCGACAAGCCCCTCAAGATCGACAACCGCCCGATGTGGCTGATACTCCTCGATCGCACGGCCCGCTACCAGGTGATGGCCGCCGCCGCCCTGGTGGTCGCCTTCTTACTGCGGCTGTCGCCTCCCGAAGGGCTCTCCACCGATGGCTACCGCTCGCTGGTCCTCTTCGGGGGGACGGTCTTCTTCTGGGTTTCGGGGCTCCTCCCGATTGCCGTCACCGCGCTCCTCTCCATGGTGATGCTCCCCCTGCTCGGGATCATGGACGCCAAAAAGACCTACGCGATGTTCGGCAACGAGGCGGTCTTTTTCATCCTCGGCGCCTTCATCCTGGCCGCCGCCATGACCGGTACCGGCATCTCCGCCCGCCTGGCGCGCGCCATGCTGGCCCGCTTCGGCCGCACGCCTACCAGCCTGGCCATCACTGTCTTTCTTCTCTCGGCCTTTCTTTCCTTCATCATGAGCGAGCACGCGGTGGCCGCCATGCTCTTCCCGGTGGTTTCCGAGATCACCACCGCGCTCGGGCTGGAGAAGGGGAGAAGCAGCTACGGACGGCTTCTCTTCATGTCGCTCGCCTGGGGATGCATCATCGGCGGGATCGCCACCTTCCTGGGAGGCGCGCGGGCGCCCTTGGCCGCCGGTCTTCTGAAGGAGGCCACCGGTCTTCACTTCAGCTTCCTGGAATGGACCGGCGCCGCCTGCCTCATCGTCCTCCCCCTCATGGTGGTCGCCTTCCTGCTCCTGATCCGCTTCTTCCCGGTCGACATCGGCGACGTCGAGGTGGGGAGGAAGTTTCTCAACCAGAAGCGTCTGGAGACCGGGAAGATCGGCTATGACGAGATCCTGACCGCGGTGGTCATGGTCGCCACCGTCGCCTGCTGGATCCTCTTCGGGGAGAAGACCGGGCTGGCCGCCATTGCCATCCTGGGAGCGGCCGCTCTCTTCACCTTCAAGGTGATCAGCTGGCAGAAGATCGAGGAGTACGTGAACTGGGGGATCGTCCTCATGTACGGCGGGACCATCGCGCTCGCCTCGGCGCTGGAGAAGAGCGGCGCCGCCCTCTGGCTGGTTAAAAAGGGGATGGGGAGCTTCTTCGGCCACCCGCTGGCGGTGATCGCCGTCATCTCCCTGGTGGCCATCGCGCTCACCGAGTGCATCAGCCACGCCGCGGTGGTGGCCATTCTCATGCCGGTCGGGATGGGGATCTGCAAGAGTACCGGGATGGACCCGAAGGTGATGACCCTCTCCATCGCGCTCCCCGCCGGTCTCGCCTACTGCCTTCCGATGGGAACTCCGGCTACCGCCATTGCCTACGCCTCCGGTTTTCTGAAGGGACGCGACATCATGGTGGCCGGCGCCGTGGTCATGGTTATTTCCTGGCTGCTTTTCATGGCATCGGTACTGTTTGTTTGGCCGTTGATAGGGCTAAAAATCTGAGTTACAGTCAGTAAAACCCATTACTGAGTCAGTCATCCATTCTTTTGATTCAGAAATATTCTGCTATCTCATTCTTCATTGTTGACAAAGCACCCTTCATACTGTAAACACAAGATGCTTTGAAGTAGGTTGTATAATAAATTTTATTTAATTTAGGAGGGAAGTATGAAGAAGCTTGTCTGTCTCGCCGCATTGGCACTGTTTGCCAGCACCATGGTCGGTTGCACCCAGAGGATCACCGACTTCACCATCATTTCCTCCAAAAACATCGATCTCTCCAACGCTGCCCAGTTCAAGAGGGACATCAACAGGATCGAAGGCACCGACACCAAGCCGATCATCATCTTCCCGATCGGTATTCCGAACGCCAAGGAAGCCATGGACAACGCCATTCAGCGCGTCCCGGGCTGCGTTGCCCTGGTCGACGGCGTGCTCGAGCACGAGTTCTTCAGCTTCCTGTTCGGCTACACCAGGTACCGCGTGAAAGGCACCTGCCTCATCGACCCGAGCCTGCTGAAGTAAGCTCCCTTTCTCCGTATAAGAAAGCGCCCCCACCCCAGGGGGCGTTTTTTTTTTGCCTGCAGTCCTCCCGTTTTCCTGTCTTGGCGAACAATTCACCCGGCTGTAACAAACTCTCCACAAACCTCCTGTAGGAAGAGGATCATTCCGATTCCCAGTCGAGGTAGCGATGGACACGATTCTGATAGTAGAAGACGAGCGGGACCTGGCCGAGCTGGTGGCCTTCAATCTCCAGCAGGAGGGGTACCGGACCCTGATCGCCTCCGATGGCGCTTTAGGCCTGGAGGAGGCCGCCCGGTCCCTCCCCGACCTGATCCTTTTGGACCTGATGCTCCCCCGCCTGCCGGGGACCGAAGTCTGCAAGCTCTTGAAGATGGGGGAGAGGACCTCCTCCATTCCGGTCATCATGCTGACCGCCAAGGGAGAGGAGATCGACAGGGTGGTCGGCCTGGAGGTGGGGGCCGACGACTACGTCGTGAAACCGTTCTCCACCCGGGAGCTCGTGCTGCGGGTCAAGGCGGTGCTGCGGCGCTGCCAGTCGAAGGTGGAGAACGATTCGGTGCTGAGCGTGGGGCCGCTCTCCATCGACCCGATCCGCCACCGGGTGATCATCTCCGGTACCGAGATCCCCTTCACCAGCACGGAGTTCAAGCTCCTCCATACCCTGGCCCAGCGGCTCGGCCGGGTGCAAAGCCGCGAGCAGCTCCTGCGCGACGTCTGGGGGTACAACTACGTGGAGGATACCCGCACCGTCGACACCCACATCACCCGCCTGCGGACTAAGATGGGGGACGCCGGGGAGCTCATCAAGACCGTGCGCGGCTTCGGCTACAAGATGGAGTCCGCCTGACTCCTTGCCATCCGGTTGCGACAATGATATGAATTGGGCAGCTTTGGAGGCTGGAAACGGGGAAGGGGAGGGGACGTGCTCAAAGAGAAAGTGGTCAACGCCGTGAAGACGGTACTCAAGCAGGGGCTTGGGCCTGAGCAGATCGCCCTTACCGTCTGCCTCGGGAGCGCGGCGGGCACCATCCCGGTGGTGGGGGGGACCACGCTTCTCTGCGTCCTTTTGGCCGCCCGCTTCGGATTGAACCAGGCCGCCATGCAGGCGGTCAACTACCTCGCCTACCCGCTGCAGATCGCCCTGTTCGTCCCCTTTTTCCAGCTCGGGGAGCGCTTTGTCCCCTGGGGCCCCGCCGTTTCCCTCTCCATGCTGAAGGCGCTTTTG
The DNA here is from genome assembly GCF_023652955.1 of Geomonas sp. Red32. GTDB lineage: Bacteria > Desulfobacterota > Desulfuromonadia > Geobacterales > Geobacteraceae > Geomonas. The sequence goes on from NZ_JAKLOY010000007.1 coordinate 293,137, forward strand.
CACGGCCAGTTCACCGTCGGCTTCGCCCTCATCGGGTGGATCACCCTGAAGGCGGTGGCCGCCTGGCTGGTGACCGTTCCTCCCCTGGCTGGAATCCTCTACCCGGTGCTGGTGAAGATCCTCAGGCGCAACCGGCCGGAGTGCCCGCAGTAACCAAGGATTCACCTCCCCGAAACACGATCTTCATATTGACGGCGTACAAGACTTCCCGAGACAAGGTAACAAGGTCTGACAGGAGGTTCATTTGTCGCGTCAGTATGCAGCCCCCCCCCGCAATTCTCCCCGGCCACCGTCACCGGCTACGATCCCCATTACCAAAAGAACATCATGCAGCGGCTCCTCGAGCCGGAGAGGGCGGGACAGCCGCTCCTGGAACGGCTCCCCTTCGCCTTGGGAGACTGCACCGCGGGCACCGAGACCGAGCTCCAGGCGGCGGTGGCAGGCTAGCGGGACACGGTCGACCTCCCCCGCACCATCGAGGAGTCCGAATACTTCGCCAACCTGGTCAAGCGGGCGGCCTCCGGCGACACCCACAAAAGCCGCATCGACTTTCTCCAGCGCTACCTGGCCGCCAACAAAGACAATGTCTGGGAGAACAGCTGGGTACGGTTTCCCCGCCGGCTCCTTTCCCCCTTCGCCCAGCGGGTGCTGGAGGCCGACCTCCTGGCGGACAAGGGCGATCCCACCGCGGGCAAACGCTCCGATGCCGGGCGCTTCTTCCTCTCCGGTCCCGGCGGCGAAGAGCTCTTGAGACTCCCCATCAGCTATCTCCTGAAACTCTCCCTGGCCGACCTGGTCGGCTCCCAGAAGCTCCCCGCCGAGCTTCGCGCCACCGGGGAGCGGCTCATGGGACATTACCTGAACGACAACACCTCGCCGGAGACCTTCTCCTTCCACGTGGTCCCGCTGACCAGGGAAGGGGGGATGGGGCGGGCGGTGGCCCGCGAGACCTCCAAGCGCTTCCTCTTCACCCAGCTCCTCGTCCAGTACGCCAACGAGCACCTCGGGCTCGCCGACAGCGGACAGCGGGCCCTGGTCCACTTCGCCCCTCATCCCCCCCTGCGCCAGAAACAGCTGAACGACCACATAGCCGACGCCTTCTACCGCGAGCTCTTCATGAGCCCCTGCCTGTCGGGATGGGACCGGGGAGAGGAGAAGTACCGGTACATGCAGCTATGCCATCAGGTGCTCTCCCGCAGCCAGCTGAACGCGGTGGCCAAGCTCAGGGAGGCGGGGATCATTACCAGCAACCTGGTGGTGCTCCCCAACGTCTCCAACGTGAGCCTCGCCAACAACGGCACCCACGTAAGCCTCGGGAGCCGCAAGCTCGGCCGCCTCCTCTCCGATCCTTCCTCCGGCTTCAGCCATCTCCACGAGAAGTACTGCGGCGATCTCGCCATCAAGATGGCGGAGCACTTCCTCCCGCTCTTCGTCGGGACCTACTCGGCGGCCCCCTATCGCCTCGGGTACACCGACTTCCACCCCGAGCGCGCGCTCGGCTACCTGCCTCACGAGCTCGATTTCACTCACCTGAGGATGCTCTGGCGGAGGTGGCAGAAGAAGGCCTCCCTCACCGTCTTCGGACAGCCGGTCACCCCGTTCGGCCCCCCCTGGATCGACCGGATGGTGAGCGCCGCCTGCGGGCTGAAAGGCGACTTCGTCCCGGACTTCCGGCTGATCGACTACCTGATCTGCCTCCTCTCCACCCCGCAGAGCCCCGCCCTGGACGGCCGCCCCGGCAGCAGCGAAAAGCTCAAGCGCGACTTGAGCGAAATGGGGGTATTCGACCGGCAGATGTCGCTGTATCTCCTCTACAAGCTCAGGGAGTTCAACGTGATGGGGTTCTCCGGCTTCGAGGGGAGGCACTACAGCCAGTTCGACAGCCTCGAACAGGATCTCGGGCGGGCCACCGACCTGCAGGCGCTCATCAACGCAGTCGCCTTCAAGTACTTAGCGGACGGTACCCTCAGCCGCTCCGAGATCCCGGACGGGCCGGCCCTGGAGAGCGAGCGGAGACAGATCTTCTTCGCCGCCGCCATCGGCGTCCCGACCTTCTACGTGAAGAAGAACACCGAGAACCGGTTCCTGATGCGGATCGTTTCCCGCACCCGAGAGGTGCGCGGCAGCGGCCGCTACCCCGGCTATCTCCGCGTCAAGGTGCATCACTACCGCCAGGCACTGGTGGAGCTCCTCAAGGAGGAGGCCGGCGATCTGATCGAGATGATGGGGCTTTGGGAGACCATCGGCGACCTGTCGCGGCGGCTCGCGGAGCCGGACGAGTATTCGGCGGCCGGGAAGCTGACCAGGGGGATCCTGGGGGAGATCGACGCCACCTCGCCGATGCGGGCGGCGGCCGACGACTTCAACCGGGGAGCGGAGCGCTACTACCGCGGCCCGCTCAGGCGGCGCCACATGGAGGAGGGGCTTCGCTTCCTGCGCGAGGACTTCCGCTCCCTCGACCGCCTCGCCGCCGGTGGGGACCAGATGGTGCGGAGCACCCTGGCGGCCCTGGAGGTTGAGGATGGCGCGGAGGCGCTCCTCGACACGGTGGGCGCCGACTTCCTCCACGACCGGCTGCGGGGGGAAGGGCTGCTGCGGCTGATCAACGTGGTCCTCCTCACCGTCGCCCGGGATAGCGGCGCGGGAATGCGACCAACCACAGGAGAAGAGCATGCAAACCATGCAGCACCAGTACATCGAGCGGGATAGCGGCGCGGTCCGCACCGAGCCTCTCTTCGGCGACCGGGTCGTTAACCTTCTCTATCACCGGGTGCGGGAGAGCGCCCCGTCCCTTTTCAGGCTGGTCACCAGCTCCCGGATGACCGATCTCCTCGGCTTCGTCAACTACGACCTTCCCTTCGTGGGGGGATCGGCAACTGCCAGGTTTTTAGGGGAGCTGCAGGTCGACCTTGGCGAGTGCCTCGATCCTCCCGGGGCGCTGCGAACCCCCCGCCAGGTGTTCGAGCGCCGGATCCGCTTCGAAACGTGCCGCCCGATGCCGGGCGAGCGCGGGGCCGTGGTCTCCCCGGCCGACGCCCGGGTGCTGGTTGGCTCCCTCTCCGATGACTCCCTGCTCCTCATCAAAGACAAGTTCTTCGCCTATCCGGAGCTCCTCGGGCACAAGCTCTGGATAGGCGCCTTCAGCCGCGGCGATTTCGCTCTCTTCAGGCTCACCCCCGACAAGTACCACTACAATCACGTCCCGGTCTCCGGCCAGGTGATCGACATCTATGCGATCGACGGCTCCTTCAATTCGTGCAACCCCGGCGCCATCGTTGCGGAGGCGACCCCCTATTCGAAAAACCGCCGGGTGGTGACCATTATCGACACCGACGTCCCCGGGGGGACCGGGGTAGGGCTGGTGGCCATGATCGAGGTGGTGGCCCTCATGATCGGGGATATCGTCCAGTGCTACAGCGAGGAGGGGTACTGCGAGCCGCGGGAGGTGAAACCGGGGATGTTCCTGAAGAAAGGGCAGCCGAAATCGCTGTACCGCCCCGGGAGCAGCACCGACATCGTCATCTTTCAGCGGGGGCGGGTGCGGTTCGCCGAGGACCTGGTAGCCAACCAGTACCGGATGGACGCGGCCAGCCGTTTCAGCCAGGGCTTCGGACGCCCGCTGGTGGAAACCGACATCAGGGTCCGCTCGCTTTTGGCAACTTCCACCAACTGACGTCTACATTCCCTCCCCCCCGGAGGGGGAGGGGTAGGGTGGGGGGGAGGCAGGCTTCGGCACTCTGTAGAAGCCTCCCCCACCCCCTGGCCCCCTCCCCCAAGGGGAGGGGGAAATCTCGAAACGCTGCTCGCAACTCGATTAACGGAGGAACGGTATATGACCCAATTCACCTTCATCACTCTCTTGGCCTTCGTCTCCGCCCTCTATCTCTACTGGGGGATCAAGAAACTCCCCCACGAGAGGATGCAGATCGCCGCCGCGGTCCCCTTGAAGAAGGATGCTGCCGGCCGCTGGCAGGGGCTCAACCTCACCTGGTACGGGATCCTGACCGCCAATGCCTACGTGGCCGCCGTCGTCGTGGCCCTCGTGCTCATGAGATCCGCCGGCATCTCCTTCAACGCCATCGCCGCCATCGTCTTCCTGCTCCTGGCCGTCTGCGTCCCCGCCTCCCGGCTCGTTGCCCAGGTGGTGGAAGGGAAACGCAACACCTTCACGGTGGGGGGGGCGGTCTTCGTCGGGACGCTGGTTTCGCCTTGGGTGGTCGAGCTGGTGAATCAGATCCCGGTCGGCGACGGGGGGCTGCTGGTCCCGGTGCTCCCCGCCCTGGCTGCCATCTCTATCGCTTACGCCTTCGGCGAAGGGTATGGAAGGCTCGCCTGCATCAGCTTCGGCTGCTGCTACGGCAAGCCGCTCTCCTCCTGCCGTCCCGCTCTCGCCAGGATAGCGGCCCCCTTCGCGCTGGTCTTCACCGGCAGCACCAAGAAGATCGCTTATGCCTCCGGTCTGGAAGGGGTGAAGGTCTTCCCGGTGCAGGTCGTCACCTACCTCCTCTATACCGCCACCGGCATTGGGGCCACGGCCCTCTTTCTCAACGGCTACTTCGGCGGGGCCTTTCTCCTGTCGCTCGCGGTGACGCAGTTGTGGAGGGTGGCTTCGGAATTCCTGCGCGACGACTACCGGGGGGGAGGGAGGATCTCCGCCTACCAGTGGATGGGTGTGATTGCGGTGGTCTACGGGTGCTGGGCCGTCCGGCAGTTTGAGGATGGCGGCCGCCTGCCGGATCTCGCCGCCGGGATGGACGGATTCTGGAGTGCCGGGGCGATGCTGCTGGTGCAGGTCGTCTGGGTCGCCATCTTCCTCTACACGGGGCTCAGCAGGGTAACCGCCGCCACCCTGAGCTTCCATGTGAAGGCGGAGAAGATTTAGCGATGGTAAGAGCGAGCCTCCCCCCGTCCCTACAGGGGAAAGGGGAGGCCTTTGCGGCGGCGGCCAAAGAGAGGGTTAAAGGTTTTCCGAAAGACGCCGATACTGCTCGCAAGAGTGTCGTTGAGGATCTGGAACTCTCCGGATCCTCTCAGTACTGAAGCCGGAATGAGTTTGCCCCGGGATGTAAGCTACCGGTCACACCCCTGATTGCATCGCCCGCCCCCTCAGACTCTACACTTCCAGTATCTGCCGCCATCGCGTACCAGTTGCATATCCGGGGGTGAGTATGACTATCGTGCTGGGATTGTGGAAACTTTTGAGGGGAATAGGTCTCTACTCCTTTATTGCCGTCATCGTCGCCTTCGTCCTGCTGATCTCCTTCGTGACCCGCCCCTTCGCCGGCGACGGCCTCACCGGCCGCCCCCACCATCGCCTCCCCGGCCAGGCATAACCGCCAAACCTGAGCCAACCGATTCCCCCCTCATCCGGCTCCCGGCTACCCCCGGCTTCAAATTCTACTTCAACACGGCTCCCGGCTACCCCCCGGCTTCAACCTGCTCTACTTCAACACCATGGCCCGCATTGCCCACGCAAAAAGGGCCCGTCCCGTGGGGGATAGGCCCTTCCATCTGCGCACAATCAGCCCCATCCTGGCGGCGGGCTGAAGCTGGTTACTTTCGCGCCAGCACCTCCGTCACTCTCCGGCGCAGGCCGGGAACGTCCCCTTTGCTGATGTAGCCGTGGACTCCGTGGATGGCGACCAGGTCTCTCAGCATCGCCTCGTCGTTGGAGGAGTAGAAGAAGATCGGAATCTCCCGCTCGACGCAGAAGGGTTTCAGGTGGTTGACCAGGTTGTTCCCGGACAGGGCCGGCATATTGATGTCCAGAAGGACCAGGTCCGGGTTGCAGCTCCTCACGAAGTTGGTGGCGCCGAAGGCCCCCTGGTAGGTTTCCACTTCCAGGTCCTCCGCTTCCAAAAGTGCCTTGGCGGTGTAAAGGTGCATCTGCTCGTCGTCTATTACCAGCACTTTCTTTCTCTTACTCACTGAAACTCTCCTTGGTGTCGGTTAGCGGCAGGGACAGCGTGAAGGTGGTTCCTTCCCCGTACCTGCTGGTTAGTTTGATCGATCCCCCCAACAGCCTGGCCAGCTGGTTGCTGATGGCCAGCCCGAGGCCGGTCCCCTCCCGAGTCTTGGTGGTCGCGTCCTCGATCTGCCCGAAGGCGCTGAAGAGAAGCGACAGGTCTTCGTCCTTGATGCCGATGCCGGTGTCGGCCACCGTTACCCGGAGCTCGTCTTCGGCAACCTCCGCGGCGAGGGATATCTCTCCCCGGTCGGTGAATTTTGCGGCGTTGCCTGCCAGGTTCAGGAGGATCTGGCGAAGCTTCATTCCGTCGGTGACCACCATCAGCCCGTCCGGCGCCGCGAGGCGCACCTCCACCGGCTTCTCTCCCACCAAAAGACGCGCGGTCTCGGCCACCTCCTCCAGCAGCGGCCCGATCTCTACCTCCTTGTGCGATACTTCCATCTTCCCCGCCTCCATCTTGGAAAGATCGAGGATGTTGGTGATCACCGTCCTCAGGTGGGACGCGGTCGACATCAGGAAGGTGAGCCGCTCGCTGATCTGCTCGACCGATCCGGCGTCGGCGGCCATCTTCATGAGGTGGGTGAGGGCGACGATGGCGTTGATCGGCGAGCGGAGCTCGTGGGTGACGTTGGCGAGGAAGTGGGCCTTGACCTGGTTGACCCTTTCCAGCTCGCGGCTGCGCGCCGTGGCGACCTCCTGGATCAGGACACTCCTGGTGAGGGCGAGGTTTTGCTGGATGATCAGCTCTCTCAGCGGCAAAAGCCCCAGGAACGAGCCGTCCGAGGCGGCCACCACGATCTCGTCGTAGACGTCGGCGGGGGCCCGGCCGCAGGCCTTTTCGACCACGGAATCGAGGAGCTCCCCCTCGTCCACCATGAGGGGAGAGCGGTCGGCCAGCGTGATGATGGGGGCCTTGGCGTGGAGCTCGTATCCGAAGCGTTTGGAAAGGGTGAAGAGGAGCTTGGTCCTGGTGATGAGGGCCAGCGGACGGCCGCCGTCCACGACCCCGAGCGCCTCGAGGCTTGGGTCGGCGCGGAAGAGATCGTAGACGCCGGTGACGGTGGTGCCGGGCTCCACCTGGCGGCCGGAGAGGGCGAGCTGGCCGACGGTGAGCAACTGTTCCTGGGCGAGGGGTTCGTGCATGCGGGTATCCTGTCGGGCGTGATGTTGCTGCGGATGCTCAGCATCTGCGCCCATACAGGATCACCCTGCGACATTACAGTCTCTTGCCCCCCTTGTTACAGTTGGGCAAAAAAACGTAGCTACCTGATCTGCACTTTGTAGTTGACGGAGAAGGAGGCGCCGGAGGGGTTCATGGTACCGGTCATCGGGATCTTCCAGTTGGTGACCTTGGCGTCGTATCCCGCATTGGCGCCGCCCGCTCCCGAGGTGGGGGTATAGCTCCAGGTGGAGCCGTTGTCGGAGGAGTACGCCGGGGCCCCCATGGTAAGCCCTGAGGGGGTGGTGCCGTCGTTGAACTGGAACGGGACGCCGGTTCCGTAGCTGTTGAGGCCGAACGCCGTGTAGGGGCTCACCGTGTCGGTGACCACCACCGTGGTGGCGTAGCCCCCGCTCGGGTTGGTGACGGTGCCGGTGTAGGTGATGACGTCCCCCGGTTTGCCGGCGGTCGGATTGGCCGTCTTGACCACCGAGAGGACCGGCGTGCCGGTGACCACCATGCCCGCCGGGGCGGCGGAAGCGCTCCCCGCGTTGGTGGTGGAGATGGCGACCGGGCCGCTGCTGTTCTGGTAGCTCCCGGTGGCGGTGGCGGCCACGTTGACGTTGACCGTGCAGGTGGCGCCCCCCGAAAGCGTCACTCCCGACAATACCAGCGAGGTCCCGTTGGCGGCGGCGGTGACCGACCCGGCCGAGCAGTTGCAGATGGTCGAGGTCGCGGAGCAGGTGGTGGTGGCGGAGGAGAAGTTGTAGAGATTTCCCGGGTAGCTGTCGGTGAAGGCCAGCCCGGCGATCGGGATGGAGTTCGGGTTGACGAGGGTGAAGGTCAGCACGGTAGCGCTGTTCACGAGCGTCATGGCCGGGGCGAACTGCACCGTCGCGGTAGGGGGCTGCAGGACGTTCAGGGTCCCCGAGGCGCTCTTGCTCCCGGCATTGGTGGTGGTGACGGTGAGGGAGTTCAGGAAGCTCCCGGCGTTGGGGCTGTTGACGTTGAGGGTGATGGTGCAGGTGCTCTTGGCGGCGATGGTCCCCCCGGAGAGGGAAACCGAGAGGTTGTCGGCGGCTACCGTGGCGGTGGCGCCGCAGGCGGCCCCGGTGGAGATGCTGGAGGGGGAGGAGGCCTGCATCCCGCTCGGGAAGCTGTCCGTGAAGCTCACCCCGGTCAGGGAGATGCTCGAGTTCGGGTTGTAGATCGAGATGGTCAGTTGCGAGTTGAGCCCCTGTCCCACCTGGCTCGGCGAGAAAGACTTGGTGACGGTCGGGGCGGCCACGGCGGCCACCACGAGCTGTCCGCTGGCTGCCGCGGCGGTGGCGGCATTCGAGCTGGTGATGGTGCTGGTGGTGTTGGTGTAGGTGCCGATGGTGGAGGCGGTGACCGGCACCGAGACGTAGCAGCTTCCGCCCGCGGGGATGGTGCCGCCGGAGAGCGAGATTCCCTTGTTGGTGTTGATGACCCCCGTGGAGCCGCCGCAGTCGCTGGTGATCACCCCGTTCACCGTCATCTGCGCCGGGGAGGTCGGGAAGGTGTCGGTGAAGGCAACCCCGTTGATCGAGATGGTGTTGGCGCTCGGGTTGGTGAGCGTGATGGTGAGGGTGGCGCTCCCGCCGGTCTCGATCTGGGTGGGGGAGAAGCTCTTCACCACGGTGGGCGCGGCCTGCTGGGTGGCGGTCAGCGTGGCGCTCGCGGTGGTGCCGGTGAGGGCGACCGGGCCGGTGCCGGTGGGGGCCCCGGTGGTGTTGGTATAACTCGCGTTGGTGGTCACCGTCTGGGTGATGGTGCAGGTTCCTCCCGCCACGATGGTCCCGGTGTTGAAGCCGATGGCGGTGCCCGCGTTGGCGCCGCCGGTCAGGGTGGCGCTCCCCGCGCCGCTGCAAGCGACGCTTCCCGTGCCGCTGTTGACCAGCCCGCCGCTGTAGCTGTCGGAGATGCTCACCCCGGTGATGCTCCCGGGATTGGCCGCCGGGTTGGTCACCGTAATGGTCATGGTCGAGGTACCCCCGGCCGGGATGCTGCTCGGGGAGAAGGTCTTGGCGACGGTCGGGGGCGCGTAGACGTTGACCGTGTCGGTCGCCCCCACCGTGTTGCTCCCCGCCGTCGTCTGGAGGTCGCCCACCGCGACGGTGTCGTTCCCCGATCCCGCCACGGAGCTCACGATGTTGACGACGATGGTGCAGCCGCCGGCCGGAATGGTGCCCCCGCTCGCCATGGTGAAGCTGGTGGCGCCGGAGGTGGCGGTGATCCCGCCGCAGGTGCCGGTGCTCCCCGCGGTGCCTATGGTCATTCCGGCGGGGAGGGTGTCGGTAAAGGCGCTCGTCAGGGTGATCGGCCCGGCGTTGGTGTTGCCGAGGGTGAGGGTCAGGGTGGTGGAGGCCCCGGTCGCCAGGTTGGTGGCGGCGAAATCCTCGGTCACCGTCGGTGCAATGGGATTGACCGTCAGGGTGGCCGATGCCCCGGGTCCCGTCAGGGCGACCGGTCCGGTGGCGGTGGGGGCACCGGTGGTGTTGGCGTAGGTGGCGGTCGCCGAGAGGCTCTGGGTGATGGTGCAGGTCCCTCCGGGGACGATGGTGCCCGCGGTGAAGCCGACCGAGTTGCCGCCGCTCCCCCCGCCGGAGAGGGTAGCGCTCCCCCCGCCGCTGCACGCGACGCTTCCCGCCGCCGTGTTGGTGAGCCCCCCGACGTAGCTGTCGGAAAGCGCCACCCCGGTGATATTGCCGGGATTGGCCAGCGGGTTGGTGACGGTGATGGTCATGGTCGAGCTCCCGCCGAAGGAGACGCTGGTGGGAGAGAACGCCTTGGTGACGGTGGGTGGGGCGTACACGGCCAGGGAAGCGCTCACCGCAGTCTGGTTATTCCCCATCGAGGTCTGCAGGGCCCCCGCCGCGATGGTATCGACCGCCGTTCCCGCCGTCGAACTGGTGACGGTGACCACGATGGTGCACCCGCCGACCGGGATGGAGGTCCCGTTGGCCATGGCGATGCTTCCCGCCCCGGCGGTCGCGGTGACCCCGGTGCAGGTCCCGGTGTTACCGGCGGTGGCGACGGTCATGCCGGTTGGGAAGGTGTCGGTAAAGGCGCTGGTGAGGGTGATCGGGATCCCGTTGGTGTTCCCGATGGTGAGCGTCATGCTGGTGGTCCCCCCGGAGGCCAGGCTGGTGGTGCCGAACACCTTGGCGATGGTGGGGGGCTGGGGTCCGTTGAGGGTGGCGGTGGCTGCCACCGTGTTGGAGCCGGAGTTGGTGGTGGTCAACGCTCCCGCCGCGATGGTGTTCGCGTAGGTGTTCGAGGAGGTGATGGTGGTGTTGACCGTGATGGTGCAGCTCGAGTTAGCCGGGATGACCCCGGAGGCGAGCTTGAGGCTCGTACCGTTATTGGCGGCGGTCAGCGTGCCGCTGCAACCGGTCCCGGTGATGACGGCGCCCGCCGAGGTGGTGTTTTGCAGCCCGGTCGGGTAGCTGTCGGTGAAGGCCGCCCCGGTGATGGCGACCGTGTTGGGATTGGTCAGCACCACGCTCATCACTGAGGTCGATCCCACGTTGATGGAGTTGGGGGAAAACGACTTGGTCACCGCCGGGGGAGCCATCGCGACGAGCGTACCCGAGGCCGAGTTCCCGGTCCCCGCGTTGGTGGTGGTGACCGCCCCGGTGGCGTTCGTGTAGCTCCCGGCGGTAGGACTCGTGGTGGTCACGGTAACGGTGCAGGAGCCGCTGGCGGGGATGGTCGCCCCCGCGAGGGAGAGGGTGCCGCTGGTGGCGCCGTTGGTGGAGCCGGAGATACCGCCGGTGCAGGTGGTCGCATCGTTGAGCGCCGCGGTGTTGAAGAGACCGGCCGGGTAGCTGTCGTTGAATGCGGCCCCCGTGATGGCGGTCGCATTCGGGTTGGTGAGGGTCACCGTCATCGCCGAGGTCCCTCCCGGGAGGATGGTTCCCGGGGAGGCGAAGGCCTTGGTGACGGTCGGGGGATTGAGGACCAGGAGGTTGACGGTGGTTCCCGCCGCGACGCTGGTGGTGTTGGTGGTGGTCACCGCCGGGGTGCGGTTCGCGTAGGTCCCGGCGGTGGCCGCGGAGACGCTGGCGGAGAAGGTGCAGGTGGTATTGGCGGGGATGGTCCCGCCGGTCAGCGCCAGCGAGGTCCCCCCCGCGTTGGCGGTGAGGGTGCCGCTGCACCCGCTCCCGGTGATGGTGGGGGAGGGGGTGGCGGTGTTGAGGAGGTTGGCCGGGTAGTTGTCGGTAAAGGCCACCCCCGTGATGGGGACCGCGTCCGGGTTGGTGACGGCGATGTTGACCGAGGCCGGGAGGTTGACCCCCACCTGGTTGGGGGTGAAGGTCTTGACCACCGTCGGCGGGCTCATGACGGTGAAGGTTGCCGTCGCCGCCGCGGTGTTGCTCGGCAGCGTGGTGGCCGTGGTGGCGAGGGCTCCGGCAGCGATGGTGTTCGTGTAGGTGGCGCCGGCGGTGGCTCCCTTGACGGTGACGGACGCCGTACAGCTCCCGTTGGCCGGTATCGTGTTGCCGGTCCCGGTCAGCCTGAAGGTGCTCCCCCCGCCGGTGGCCGAGACGGTTCCCCCGCAGGTGGTGGAGGCGGCCGGGGTGGTCGCATTGGTGAGGCCGGTCGGGAAGGTGTCGGTGAAGGTGACCCCGGTGGCCGGGATGTTGTTCGGATTGGACAGGGTCACCGTCATCACCGAGGTCGTGGCGGTGGCGGTGACCGTGGAGGGGGAGAACGCCTTGGTGACCGTCAGCGGAGAATACGAGTTGATGGTGGCGGTGACGTTGTCGTTCCCCGAGTAATAATCGGTGATCGCCCCCGGAATGGTGAGGCTTGCCGTGTTGGAAAAGGAGTTCCCGATCGGCACCGAGTTGACGGTGGCGTTGACCCGGAAGGCGACCGATCCCCCCTTGGTGAGGTTGACCGTGGTGTTTATGCTGCCGCTACCCGAGGATGCGCCGCAGGCGGTGGCGCCCCCTGTCGAGGATCCGGCGGTCACCACCGAACAGGTCCACGCCCCCGGAGTCACGTTGGAGGGGAATATATCGGTGACCCCGACCGCGGAAGCGTAAATGTCGTTGGGGCCGTTGTTGGTGGCGGTCAACAGATACTGGAACGACGAATTGAGGTTCGCGTTGGTTATCTGGGTGGAGGTGCCGCTGCTCACCGGGACCTTGGTGATCCCGAGGTCGATGGAGGTGCTTTGCCCGAGCGAGGTGATCAGGAGGTTTCGCACGTCGTGGTAGTTGTTGGCCCCCCCGGTACTGGCGCCGAAGCCGACCCTCAGGGTCTGGGAGGGGGAGATGGTGGGGAGCGACTGGTTGCTCACCACCTGCACCGGGATGGTGTTGTAGCCGAACTGCACCCAGGCGTTCAGGACCGGGTTGGGGGCCGGCGATATCTGGATCATCACCTTGCGGTACCCGGTGCCGGTCTGGCTCGGACGCGAGGAGACCCCACCGGTATAGAGCCCGCCGTAGCCGGTGGTGGAGGATGAGGTGGCGACCCAGGGATACGACGAGGCGTCCAGCGTGGAGCCGACCGCTCCGTTGCCGAAGCCTACCACCGAGCCGCGGACGGTGATGGTATTGGCGTCGAGGTTCGAGGAGTTGGTGTTCCACCCCATGAAGCGCCCCTCGGTGCAGGCCGCGTAGTTGCCGTACTCGTCGATACCGATGCCGACGTAGCCGCCGCTCACCCCGGGGACGGCCGGCGAGACGCTGGTGCCGCCGTTGCAGATCGGGTTGTTGGCCATCTTCTGCGCGTAGCCGAGCGAGCCCCCGAAGGCGCCGATGTTGAAGGTGGGGACGTTGGAGTCGAAGAGAAAGACGCTCGTGCCGTCGGCACCGCTTCCCCCCCAGGCCGCGTAGTCGAACTGGATGAGGACCCCGGCGGAGAGGTCGAAGGAGGTCGTGTTGTAGGCGAAACCGGTCTGGTTGCCGTTGGTGTTGGTGAGTCTCAGCCACCCCTGTCCCACCGGGTCGTAGGTGGGGGACGCCCCTCCGGTGCCGGTCAGGTAGGCCGAGGCGGGATTTCCCCCAAGGACCCACCCCGACGCGTTGGTATCGGTCATGGGGGCGTTGATGATGATATAGGCGTGGAGGGTGCCGGGGATGAGCAGCAACAGCAAGAAGGCGAGCGACACCGCGCTCCAGGCCGCACGGGCGGCACGGGCGGCACGGCGGCGGATTACTGCGGTCAAGTTATCTGTCTTGGTCAGGAGCACGGGAGGGTCTCCGCGGGGCCGGTACACACGGTAGGGATATCGCTAAGTGATTAAACTTTGGGCCAAAAAATTGCCGCCAATCATATAGGATCTCACAGGCATATTCAACGATGAATTAGCTTTGGTTGAAAATTTCGATAGAAGCCGGTCTGGGGGAATTGTCCTGGCTGGGTGAAAAATAGGGAAGGTTGGGGCATTTCACCCACCGTGGGGCTGCGGGAGGGAGTGGGGGAGTTGCCCCACCCCGGGAGTGGCTGCCGTCGGCCGCAGGAGCCAACCGGCGGTAATTCAGCCGGTTGCCGCCGGCCGGGCGCCGTATTCTCCGCCGGGAGCGGGGGAGGGCGCCGGTTTGGCAAGCATCGTGCACATGAGACGATAAACCGCCGCTATTACGGAAGCACCTTCATCGCTGGTGGGTGGCCCGGTCTTCAAAACCGGTGAGGGGGATGAGAAATCTCCCTGGTGGGTTCGATTCCCATGTGCTTCCGCCAAACTCGTCAAGGCCCCTGAACTCTTCAGGGGCCTTTGCCGTTTCTAGGAGCGGCGGGGCTGCGTCCACCCCGGTCCACCCCGGTCCACCCCGGTCCACCCCGGTCCACCCCGGTCCACCCCGGTCCACCCCGGTCCACCCCGGTCCACCCCGGTCCACCCCGGTCCACCCCGGTCCACCCCGGTCCACCCCGGTCCACCCCGGTCCACCCCGGTCCACCCCGGTCCACCCCGGTCCACCCCGGTCCGCGGAATTTCCCCCAACCATTTCCCCCACTGCCGGGTCAGATCACCCTCATGTGTTTCTAATTCATTTGAAATTACTACTTTTCCGCCGGTGTCACCTCCAACAATATCAGTCACTTGCCGCGATGAGCTCTCGAACTCGCGCTGGCCCGGTTATTGCTCTGTGTACGTGGACTTGAATCTGATAATGAAAGGAGGTGAAGGTTGCAGCCGCATCAAGAGTCCCGCAGCAAACCCCCATCCGCCTGGAGGTTGAGGAGGTTGGGGAGCAGCAACCATCCAGCTACCCGAGTAGCTGCGAATACTACAAAGGAGAATGACACCATGAAGAAAATCTTGGCAATTGCGGTAGTCGCTGGACTCTCCGCCGCTGGAACCGCTTTCGGCGGTCTTCCGGCCGGCACGGGGGTCAACGGCTCCCTGCACGACATGACGGTGGTGGTTGGGCCCCAGGCTGACTCGATGGCTCGAGTCTGCGTCTTCTGCCACACCCCGCACCACGCCCAGTCCTCGGACGGGGGCTACAACCTCCCGCTTTGGAACCACGACATCCCGGACGTCACCACCTACACCCCCTACGCCTGGGCAACCCCGCTCAACTCCAACAACGGCGAGTTCACCATCACCGACCCGCTGGCCGGCCCGAGCCGTCTCTGCATGAGCTGCCATGACGGCGCCGTCGCCGTCGACGAGCACAACTCTGCCTTCGGCAAAAACGCCAGCCAGGCCACCACCTCGATCGCCAACGTGACGACCTACACCAACCAGCAGGGGCGCGGCGCCCTCGGCAAGGACCTCACCCAGACCCACCCGATCGGGTTCGACTACGTGGAGATCGCCGCCTGGCGTAACTCCAACTCCCAGAACGGTGCCCTCGACTCCAACCACAACCCGACCGGCGACACCGAAATCGTCTCGGCCGACAAAGGGTACGCCCTTTCCATCACCGTGGAAAACACCACCCAGGGCAAGTACAACTACGTGCAGCGTAACGTGGGCGGCAAGCGCATCGTGGACAACCTCTACGGCGCCAACATCATGACCTGCGCCACCTGCCACGAGGTCCACAACAAAGAGAACGCCACCCAGGACAACTTCACCGACGGTCCGAAGAACCTCACCGTCAGCGGCACCACCTACCCGATGGCGGCCCCGAACTACTTCCTGTACGCGAAGCAGAGCGAGTCGCTCATCTGCCTCTCCTGCCACGTCAAGTAGGCAGGCCGGCCGGCGCGGGCCGGCTGGGAACGTTGCCTGAAGGGCAACTTTGATGCGATGTGAATTTCATTTTTTAAAGGGGACTTACGACATGAGAAAAGGACTGGCTACATTGGTCTGTTTATCTCTGGTGTCGGCGATATGGGCGTGGGTAGCCACGGCCTACACGACGTACTGGGTAGAGACCAAAACAACCACAGCCGGTGGCTCCATCACCGTGGCGAACGCGCCGAGCCTCGCCGGTGTCGGTGCCATCCGCTTTACCAGTTTCACCACCGCCAATGCGGTTCCGGTGACGGTAACGCCGGCTTCCGGCTACAAAATTTCCTCGGTCACGGTTGACAACGTCACCCAGACCGTACCGGCCTCCGGCTCCTTCACCTACACCGGCCTGCAGACTCCGAACCACACGGTGAAGATCTTTGCCGGCTTCGTGGGCGCCAACGCCACCAACGCCGCCACCAAGACCTGGCAGCTCCAGATCCAAAACGGCAGTGCCGGCGGCACCATCTCCGCCGCAGGGCACTCCGTCGGCTCTTACGGCATGAAGATGTACAACTACTCCGACACCACCCCGATTCCGGTCACCGTCGCTCCGGCCGCCGGGTACTACGTGTCGAGCGTGTACGTGAACAGCGTGCTGCAGACCGGCTTCCCGGTCACCGGCGGGTCCTACACGGTCCAGCCGTCGGCCGCCGGCAAGGTGTTCAACGTCACCGCCAACTACAAACCGGTCGTCTACACCGTGACCACCAATGCCGCCTCCGCCGCCAACGGCATCCTTCCGGTTAACCCGAAGGTCGCCTACGGCAAGGACGTCAAGCTGGTGGTTGCCCCCCTGGCTCCCTACAACTCGGTCTCCGCCATCTCCCTCTCCGGTACCTACGGCGCGGTGACCATGGTCGACGCCCAGGGGAACACCACCGCTCCCTGGAAAGGGTCGGTCGTGGTGACCATCTCCAACGTGACCGGGAACCTGAGCCTCGGCTACACCCCGGGCACCGACAACACCGGCCAGATGCAGGGCTGCACCAGCACCTGCCACCTGACCGCCTCGGCCGCAGTCCAAGCGACCGCCACCGACTGGGCCCTCTCCGGCCACAAGGCCAAGGCCGTCGATTGCGTGACCTGCCACAGCACCATGCCGGGTCCGGTCGTCAAGGCCTCGGTCGACGCCGCGAGCTTCAAGGTAACCGGCGCCAGCGCCGGCACCGTCGGGAGCATCTACTGCGCCCGCTGTCACGCCCAGACCGTAGCAACCGTCCAGGCCTCGCTCCACTACACCATGCCCTCCCAGCCGCTGGTCTGCACCGACTGCCACGACGCCAGCCACAATCCGAAGGGTAACCGCACCGCCTGCCAGGGTTGCCACACCTACGTGGACAACCACACCGCCCAGACCATGGGGACCAAGGCCTGCGTGGAGTGCCACGACAAGCACAATCCCAAAACCGTGACCGCCACCCTCGGGACCCCGAGCGCCCACCCCGCGGTCACCCTCTACACCTTCGAGGAAGTTGGCTACCAGATGAACAACGGCCAGCCCGTCCCCGTCCAGGTCGACGCCAACGGCAAAGGTCTGCCGTACTCCCCGAAAATGACCTGCGGTACCTCCGGGTGCCACGTCAAAAACGGGGTGGATTACACCTACGACAAGATTTCCGACCATGCCTTCCACTCCGGGCAGGGGCGCAGCGAGTACCAGGACAGCGCAACCGGGAAGTTCGACGCCACCAAGAACAAGCCATGGCTACAGTCAACAGCCATGGTCGGCAAGTGGTGAAGCCCCTCGCTTCGCCAGTTGGCGAACTTCATGAATCAGACCCCCGGCTCCAGCTCCATCTCCGCACTGAACTACGTTAACAACCTGAGCAACTTCGTTTCCGGCAGCAGCAACATCGTAACCCCCGGCACCACCCCGAACACCGGCAGCCAGTTCACCATGGTCGACGCTTCGGCCTGGGATCTCTCCACCACCTGCGGCAGCTGCCACCCCGGCGGCGGCTTCGTCGAGAAAGACAGAAACGGCAAACGCTTCAGCATGATGAACCCGGCGATCGACGGCTACACCCCCTACACCATGACCGTCTTCGACCAGTACGACCCGAACACCGGCATGCCCAACCATCAGCTTATGGGCGCCCCCTGGTCCTACCCGATGTACAACGGCCAGACCCCGGTCATCACCCCGGGCGGCTGGGGACAGGCCAACGCCGACGGCAGCCCGTTCATCATCACCATGCCCGACGGCAGCCAGATGCCGATCTTCCAGGGCCAGGTCATGATGCCCAACGTCAAGGAGATGGACTGCCTCATGTGCCACCTCCAGGGCTACAGCAACATGAAATCCTCCATCATGGCCTACTCCGGCGCACACAACGTCACCCCCTCCTTCGGCTCGGGGCTGATGAACATGTTCACCCAGGCCTACGACTTCACCACCGGCATGATCGCCAAGGACGCCAACGGTGTCGTCTCCCTCACCCCGGCCTTCTTCTCCAAGATGAAAGCCCAGCCCGACAGCCAGAACTGCCGCAACTGCCACATGCCTTCCGGCCTGAAAGACCTGCCGGACATGTTCAACGACTTCCTGTCGTCGGCACCGATGCAGTACGTCAACCAGTTCACCCAGTCCTTCACCGGCCTCTCCATGCCGGCCTACGACTTCGGTGCCGTCTTCGGTTCCAGCCCCGACTGGACGCTGGGGATGGGGAGCTTCCAGACCTCTCCGGTGGTCTTCATGACCCAGACCGGCATGGGGAGCACCCTTCCCGGTTACTCTCCGGGCATTCCGGCCGGCTGGCCGAGCGCCATGGGGAGGACCCCGTACAACCAGGCCGCCTTCGACAACTTCTCGGCCTCCAACCCCGGCATGAAGCAGTACTTCGTCGGCGGTGGCAACCCGGCAGGGATTGGGCTTGGCCCGATCTTCTACCAGGCCTTCACCCCGCAGGGTAACTACGACCAGAACTCGCTCAAGAAGAGCGTGGTCCCCTTCCCGAGGGCCGAGTGGTTCAAGCGCGGCGACATGTGGGCTCCGGGCTACGACGTCCACTTGAACCTCGAGTGCTCGGGCTGCCACATGAACACCAACACCACCAAGACCGACGTGTTCACCAACCCGACCAGCGCCACCAACGCGTCCACCATCTTCGACGGCAAGAGCCTGTGCGACCCCGGCAAGGGGTACGACAGCGCGGCCGGCGTCGAGGGTAACGCCGCCAAGCGGGCGACCGTCAACAGCCAGAACACCGTCAAGCGGTGCGAAAACTGCCACGTCACCGGCCGCAACGCCGACGGCATCGCCATCGACACCTACGGCGCTCCCAACCCGAACGCCGCTCACCAGGCCGCCGGGCTCCTCAAGAACGTCACCCAGGCCCTCAAGACCACCGACGGCACCAACGAGGTCGCCTTCACCGGCAGCCACCTCGACGTCCTCGATTGCACCGTCTGCCATCTGGCCCGCAAGCAGATGGTGGTCCGCGAGCTCGACGCCACTTCCGGCAACCGCTACCCCAATATGCTCGGCTTCGACACCTCCCGCGGCATGATGGGCATGTTCTCCGACCCGATGGGGATGGGCGCTCCGGTTGGCAACAACCTCACCGAGTGGCAGCCCCTGTACACCTGGCAGAAAAACGGCAACTACTGGAAGACCAAGGACGACCACAGCATCAACGCCGATTGGCGCCGCAAGGTCTACGCGGTCAACATCATCACCGCCGGTATCTGGAACAACACCGATCCCACCGTCGACGCCAACGGCGACGGTGTGGCAGGCGCGCCCCCCATCCACCACGCAGGCGACTACCCGGGGACCGTCACCGCCAACTACGATCCCTGGATCGCCCGCGACATGAAGGCCGGCATCAACTACGGGCCTTCCGGTTTCGCCCCGATCCCGGTCGGCTTCGGCAACGGTGCCTACCAGGCCGCCTACGACAACACCGGCGCCTTCACCGGTGCCTGGACCTACGTCGGCGTCTACGGCGGCAACATCCTCTTCTCCACTCCGGAGGAGATCACCAACTACAAGGCCTACCGCGAGCAGATCAAAGGCGCGGTCGACAACAAGTCCTGGGCCGGTACCCAGCTCGCCTTCATCGGCGGGCCGTACAAAGTGACCCACGGCATCCGCCCGGTCGGCACCTTCGTTCTCGGCAAGAGCTGCACCGACTGCCACTCCGCCACTCCGAAGGCGCAGCTCTTCTCCGGCGACTTCGACATGCTCGGCACCGCCATCAAGGCTACCGCGGGCGGCCAGTTCATGAACAGCCCGGCCGAGCAGTGGAAAGTCGTCGGCAAGGCCGCCGACATCGAGACCGGCGCGGAACTCTCCACCAAGGCCGGTGGCGCTCTCGAAATCAAGTTCGACGAGCTTGGCAACTGGGATCCCGCCACCAAAACCTTCACCCCCGCGGCTGACGGGGCTTACAAGAGCGTGAAACCCCTCGACCGGTCGGAAGCCATGTACCCGATCGAAGGGGCCTTCACCGACGTTCTCGGCAGAACCTACGCCAACCGCGCTGCCTGGATCCAGTACCTCACCAACCCGACCGCCATCTCCGGCGCTGCCAGCCAGCTGGCTCCCTGACGGTGAGAAGTAGTTTGCAGCTGTAATGACATGTGCCCGGTGGCTTCCCGCCACCGGGCACCTCTTCAGGGGCTAGCCCCAAAGGATTGCTATGCAGAGACGTGCGATGTTGAAGAGGATGGTGGTGGCCGGGGCGCTCTGCGTCGCGGCCATGGCGGCCGGGGAGCCGGCCCGCGCCTTCGACGGGATCGAGATCGCCCAGGTGAAACAGCGCGCCGAAAAGGGGGACGCCGCGGCCCAGTCGAAACTGGGGGTGCTCTACTCGACGGGAGTGGGAATGAGGATGGACAAGAAGGAAGCGGTGAAGTGGTATCGAAAGGCTGCCGACCAGGGGTACCCGGTCGGGGAGTGGAACCTGGCCTTCATGTACGTGAGGGGGGAAGGGGTGGAGGCCGATCTGGTCAAGGCCCGGGAGCTCTTCACCAGGGCCGCCGAGACGGGCTTCGCCAACGCCCAGTACGACCTCGGGGTCATGTTCCTCGACGGACTGGGGGGAACGCAGGACCGGGACGAGGCGAAGAAATGGTTTTCCAGGGCCGCCGGGCAGGGGTACCGGGATGCCAAGAAGATGCTCGAGGAGCTCAACGCGCCCCTCACGGTGGCACAACAGAAGCAACCAACGACGGCCATAAGCACCCCCAAAGGGGAGTGACGACATACGCATGAAATTATCAACCTGGAGGATACTGTGATGAAATTGGCAAGATACGCGAAAAAGGTGATGGCGGTAACCGTTGCGGCGATGACGCTGGCCGGCTGCTCGGTGGCGGCAAGTAACGTGGCTCCCTCCAATCCCGGGTTCGCTTCGGCCGGCTTGGCCAAGGCGGTCGCCCGGGTGAACGGGACCGAGATCACCGCCCTCGAGCTGAAAAGAGCGGAGCAGATCCTGCTGGCCAACAAGCCGGGGATGCAGGTTCCCCCCCTTCTTCAGAAGGATTTCCGGCAGCAGGCCTTGAACCAGCTGATCAGCACCGAGCTCCTCTTCCAGGCGAGCCAGAAGCTCAAGATCGACGACCTCGACCACCAGGCCGAGCTGAAGCTGGCCCAGGTCAAGGCGGGTTTCCGCGACCCCGCGCAGTACAGCCGGGAGCTCGAGAAGATCGGCATGGACGAGCGGGCCTTCCTGACCTCCATCCGGCGGGACCTCTCCATCGCCTATTTCGTCAACACCGAGATCGCTTCCAAGGTCACCGTCACCGACGGCGAGATCGACAAGTTCTACCAGGACAATCCCGACAAGTTCAAAGGGGAAGAGCGGGTGAGGGCGAGCCACATCCTGGTGGCGGTCGACGCCAAGATGAGTGACGAGGAGAAAAAGGCCGCCCGGCAAAAGGCCGGGATGCTCCGGGAGCGGGTAGTCAAGGGTGAGGATTTCGCCAAGGTGGCCCAGGAATTCTCCGCCTGCCCGAGCTCCAAGCAGGGAGGGGATTTGGGCTATTTCGGCAAGGGGAGGATGGACCCGGTTTTCGAGAAGGCCGCCTTCGCCCTCACGCCCGTTGCGGTGAGCGAGGTGGTGGAGAGCCGCTACGGCTTCCACGTGATCAAACTCGTGGAGAAAAAGGCGGCGCAGCCGATCTCGCTTGCCCAGGCGCGCGAGAGTATCCGCAGCTACCTGCGGACCAAGAAGATCAACGATGCCAACGAGAAGTTCGTGGGTGATGCGAGAAAGGCCGCCAAGATAGACGTCATGCTGTGATGGTAAAGGAAGGTAGGGTCTCCCCTCCGCTTGGGTCTCGGGCCTAAGCGGAGGGGGGGATCTTTGCGGGAAACGGCGGAGGAGGGCCGGATATGGAACAAAGAATGGAAAAAAAGGTAATGAGCTCGAACTGCCTGACCTACATCGCGCTGCTGGCGGCCCTCAACTTCGGGATCCTTCTGTACGCCTCCCGGACGGTGGCACACTACCTCACCATCGACACCGCCATGGAGCGGGTGGCCCTGGAGGCCAAACCCGCCTACGACCCGACCCTGGCTACCCCCTGCGCAGTACCCGCTTGTCACCGCTCCGGATGGTGAGTCTCTCCTGATCGAAGTATTCCAGTAGCGGAATCATGAACTTCCGCGACAGTCCCGTAAATTCCCTGAACTCGGGCGGGGTGATCTCCCCGTGTTCCCTGAGGTAGCCGGTCAGCCTGCTGCGGATGTCGGCCAACGGCGCCGGCGCGTAGTAAAGATCGCTCCTCACCTTCACCACCCTTCCTTCCCGGATGAGGTGGTTCAGGTGCTCGTAGAGCTCCTTTTCGCGGCAGCTCAGGCGCTCGCAGAGCTCCTTGACCGCCGGCGGCTCCATGGCCGAGTCTATAAGGGCGGTCTCGAGCTCGCGCTGGAACTCCGCCTGGTCGCGGCTCACCTCGGCGCTTCTCCCCGGCAGCCGGACGAGATCGCGGTCCGAGACGGCCAGCCCCTCCTTCTCCATGCTGGCGAGCAGCGGCCCGAAGAAGCGCGGATCGCTCCTTTTCGGGATGCGGGACTTGAGCTCCTCCTTCCCGATCCCCTCCTGCATGGCGTTCTCCCTGAGGAAGGTGACGAGCTCGTGGGAGAGCTTCTCCTTGAGCTGGTCGAACGAGGCGCGCCCGAGGAAGATGCGGGGCTCCTTGACCATCTGCACGATGGCCCCGGAGGTGAGCAGGGGAGGGAGGAGGGTGTCGAGCTTGCGGGCCGAGAGCCCGCTGCGGCTCATGAGCTCCTCCAGGGAAACCCCCGACAAGAGCGAGGATTCCACCATCAGCCGGATGCGGTCCTGGTCGCACCCTGCTTCCACCGCCTCTAAAAGCATGAGCGCCTCGGTCGAGCGGCGGCGGCGCCGCGGCGGGGCCGGGTCGAGCACGGCGCCCCCACCCAGGGTCGCCTGGGGGGAGAAGGTCCGCAGCACGAACGGGTCCCCCGGGAGCAGGAGCACGGGGCGGGCGAGCCTTAACTGCGCGTAGCAGCTCTCTCCGGGCTCAAGGGCGCTCCGGTCGAAGAGGATCACTTGGGCGGCTACCTCGTAGGTGGCCGAGTGGAGTCTCAGGGTGGAGCGGTGTACCAGCTCGCGCGGCGCCGAAGGGAGGTGGTTGAGCTTGACGTCCACGGCGCGGGTAGGGCGGTACACGCCGCGCGGGGTGACCACGTCTCCGGGAGAGACCTCGGTATGCTCCACCCCCTGCAGATTGACCGCCAGCCGCTCGCCACCGCCCCCACGCTCCACCTTGCTCCCGAAGGACTGCACGCCGCGGACGCGGCAGGAGAGCCCGCCGGGAAGGAGCTCCACCTCGTCCCCCACCGATACCTGCCCGCTCAAAAGGGTCCCGGTCACCACGGTCCCGAAACCGGTCACCGTGAAGACCCGGTCCACCGGGAGGCGGAAGGCGGCGTCGCCCCGCTTTTGCACCGTCTCGGCGGCCGCGAGCTTCAGCTCGTTCTTCAAGAGCTCCAGCCCTTCGCCGGTGCGGGAGGAGACAGGAATGACGGGAGCGCCGTCCAGGAAGCTTCCCCCCAGGTACTCCCTGATCTCCTCGGCCACCAGGTCGAGCCATTCCTTCTCCACCAGGTCGCACTTGGTCAGCACCACCAGCCCCCGCTTGACCCCGAGGAGGTTGCAGATCTCCAGGTGCTCGCGGGTCTGGGGCATCACCCCCTCGTCGGCCGCGATCACCAGGAGGACCAGGTCCATCCCTCCTACTCCGGCCACCATGGTGCGCACGAAGCGCTCATGCCCGGGGACGTCCACGATGCCGAAGCGGACCTCGCCGGGGAATTCGAGGTGGGCGAAACCGAGCTCGATGGTGATCCCGCGGGCCTTTTCCTCCTTGAGACGGTCGGTGTCGACCCCGGTCAGTGCCTTGACCAGCGAGGTCTTGCCGTGGTCGATATGGCCGGCGGTGCCTAAGATGAGATGCTTCATGACGCTCCTTTTGGTGCCACAGGGCGGGGACCGGCAGCCCTCACCGCCAGTGGTAATACTCCGGCTGCGGCTCTTCCTCGCCAGGCTCCTCGCTGGGGAGGGGAAGTCCGTCCCCCTCTTCCCGTCCCGATTCGGAGAAGCCGAACTTCTTCATCCGGTACCGCAGGGTGTCCCTGCTGGTCTTCAGGAACTTGGCCGCCTTGGTCTGGTTTCCTCCCGATTTCTTCAGCGCCAGCTGGATGAGCTGCTTTTCCAGCTCCTCGAGGGAGATGCCGTTGGCGGGGAGGACGATGTGCTCGCCGTTCTCGTCGGTCCTGATGGCCGCCGCGCCGCTGTTACTCTTTTGTTCGCTCCCCCACCGGCTGATTTCGGGGGGGAGGTGTTCCACCGGAAGAATCTTCTCCTGCCCGAGCATCATCAGCCGCTCGATGCAGTTTCTGAGCTCACGCACGTTCCCCGGCCAGTCGTAGCGGGAGAGTTGCTCGAGGGTCTCCGGCGCCGCGCCCAGCACGTTTCTTCCGTACTCCTCGTTGAGGCTCTCGACGAAGTACTGGACCAGGGCCCCGATGTCCTCCTTGCGCTCACGTAGCGAGGGGAGGGCGATGTGCATCACGTTGAGCCGGAAGAAGAGGTCCCCCCTGAACTTTCCTTCCTTCACCATGGTGGGGAGGTTCTGATGGGTAGCGGTGATGATCCTGACGTTGGCCTCGACGTCCTCCTGTCCCCCCAGCCGGCGGAACCTTTTGGTCTCCACCGCCTTGAGGATCTTGGCCTGCATGGCGAAGGGCATGTCCCCGATCTCGTCGAGGAAGACGGAGCCCCCCTCCGCCATCTCGAAGACCCCCTTGTGGAGCTTGGAGGCGTCGGTGAAGGCCCCCTTTTCGTGGCCGAAGAGCTCGTTTTCCAGGAGGTTCTCCGGGATGGATGCGCAGTTTATCTCGATGAAGGGGGCGTCGGCCCGGGCGCTGTGGTAGTGGATGGCTTTCGCCACCAGCTCCTTGCCGGTGCCGCTCTCCCCGGTGATCAGCACGGTCTTGGCGTCGGTGTCCGCGCAGATCTTGATCATCTTGAAGACCTCGATCATCTTCTGGCTGTTGCCGACCAGCTTGTCGTGCTCCGATTTTTTCCGCAGTTCCCGGCGGAAGTAGTCGACCTCCTTGCGGAGCCTCCGCTTTTCGAAGGCCCGGTGGACCACGTGTTTGATCGCCTCGATGTTGAACGGCTTGCCGAAGAAGTCCTCCGCCCCGTCCTGCAGCGCCTTGACCGCGGAGTCCGCGTTGGCGTAGGCGGTGATCATGATGACGTAGAGGTCCTCGTTGGCCTTCTTGAATCTTTTGAGGAGCTCAAGGCCGTCCAGGTCGGGAAGGCAGATGTCCAGAAGGACCAGCTCGGGCCGGAACGATGAGAACTTGGCCAGGGCCTCGTGCCCCGAGGCGGCGGTTTCCACGTCGAAACCTTCCTTCTTGAGCATGGCCGCCAGGGACCACGCGATCAGCTTTTCGTCGTCAACTACGAGGACGCGGTTTTTACTCATCGATTTGTCCTTCCTCGCTATCGGTTCCGCCGTTGGCACTCATTGCATTGGCAGATATGCATACATGGATCTCAAAGCCTGTGACTTTCCCTGCCCAGGCTCCGTCATGGCCCCGGCTGGTCAGACTGGTCAGACTGGTCAGACTGGTGGGGGCAATTCCCCCAGTGGTGGGTCATATCACCCACTCGGGCCGTGCCTACCGTTCAGACTGGGGATTTTTACCCAAACCGCCTCGCCGGCACCCTAGATGGGGCAAATCGCGCAGAAATTCCCCTGAAAGCTGGTCAAAAGACCACCTGCGGCTGGTCGGCCGCTCCCGGGCCTGCGGCCATTGCATTCAAAAATACTTATATATTCGGACCCTTGAAGGAGTGGGCCTCGAAGAGCTGGTTCGCGGCCAGCTCCCCTAAAATACAACGGTTTATTCATGAGCATAATCTGTGCCGATTGTAGCCTGCCTGTAATCTGTATACATGCGCGGCGGGGGGAGGCTCGGGAGGAATTTGATTTGGCAGGGTTAATGCACCGCCAAACGGACGCGGCTGTATCTCCCGTGAGGAAGAGGCCGGCCCATGCCGCCTCGCCGCAGACCTGATCGGAGTATGTTCCATGCCTGAAACCCACAATTACCAGCTTCTTATAGCTTCCGAGGACGCAGACATTCCCGCCACCGAGGTGATAGATCGCGGGTTCCCCCTTCTTGACCTGCTGGAAAACGCCAACGACCTGATCCAGAGCGTGGACGAGCACGGATCGTTTCTCTTCGTCAACCGCGCCTGGAAGGAGGCGATGGGCTACAGCGACGAGGAGATCGCCCGGCTGAGGGTGTTCGACGTCATCAGCCCGGCCTGCCGGGACCACTGCTCGTTGCTCTTCCAGGAGATCATCCAGGGGAGGAGTGTGCGGCGTGTCGACGTCCAGTTCACCGCCAAGGACGGGAAGGTGGTGGAGCTCGAGGGGAGCATCAACTGCAGCAAGACTGAGGGGAGACCTGCCATCACCCGCGGGATCTTCCGGGACGTGACCGACCGCAAGATCATGGAGCGTGAGCTTCAGCAGAGCGAGGACCGCTACCGCAAGCTCTTCCAGCACGCCCCCGATGCCATCGTCGTCCATTGCGACGGCACCTTCATCGATCTCAACGACGAGGCCTGCCGCCTGTTTGCCATCGATTCCCCCGGCCAGGTGATCGGAACCCCGATCGTGCCCTGGATTCACCCCGATTCGAGGGAGTCCGTCGCCAGCAGGATCCGGTTGAGCCAGGAGACGGGCGAGACCTCGTCCCTCCGGGAGGCCACGGTGGTCCGCCGGGACGGGAGCACGGTCGACGTCGAGGCGACCGGTACCATCATCATGTTCCAGGGGAGATCCGCCTCGCAGGTCATTCTGCGCGACATCACCGAGCGCAAGCTGGCCGAAGCGAAGAGAGCCGAGTGGAACGCCCTGCTGGAAAGAAAGGTCGAGGAGAAGACCCGCCACCTCAAGGAGGCCCAGACCAAGCTCATCCAGTCCGAGAAGATGGCCACCCTCGGCGAGGTCATCTTCGGCGCCGCCCACGAGCTCAACAACCCGCTGGCGGGCATCCTGGGGGCCATCCAGGTATTGCGCAAGTCCGCGCTCTCCCAGCCGATCGTCGACGAGCTGATGGAAGGGGTTGACGTCCTGGAGGACATCGAAAACGCGGCCCTGCGCTGCCAGAAGATCGTCGACGACCTGACCCGGTTCTCCACCCAGGCACGCTGCAACTTCAGTCAGATGGACCTCAACCAGGTCCTCCGCGACACCCTCGATGTCATGGAAGAGCAGTTCTCCGAGATGAGCATCCAGGTCCAGTGGAACACCGACGCGAGGCTTCCGCTCATCGACGGCGATTTCGTGAAGCTCCTCGAGGTCTTCGTGAACCTCCTGCAAAACGCCCGCAGCGCCCTTTCCCACCGGGGCACCCTCGAGATCGCCACCCGCGTCATCAAGAAGTACCACGAGGCGCCCCAGGTAGCGGTCAGCATCCGGGACAACGGCTGCGGCATTCCCGCCCACAACCTGAAGAAGATCTTCGATCCCTTCTTCACCACCAAGCCGGTCGGAAAGGGACCCGGACTGGGACTCACCGTCTGCTATGGGATCATCAAGCGGCACGGCGGGGAGATCGAGGTCAAGAGCGCAGTCGGCAAGGGGACCGAGGTCACGGTCATTCTTCCGCTCTGCCAACCGAAAACGGGGTGATGGTCCCTCCTGTCCATCATCCCGCCGAGGGCTGCGCTTTCCGCGCAGCCCTCTTTTTTTGTCCGGCGCTTCGAGTTAAACCCTCGCCCCTGCAGTGAAGTGAAGAATAGCAGCGTTGTCAGCTGGCGTCCGACCGCAGTCGGCTGGCGTCTGACCGTTGTCGGCTGGCGTCTGACTGCAGTCGACTGGCGTCTGACCGTTGTCGGCTGGCGTCTGACTTCAGTCAGCTGGCGTCTGACTGCAGTCGGCTGGCGTCTGACTGCAGTCGGCTGGCGTCTGACTGCAGTCGGCTGGCGTCTGACGACGTGCATAACACCGTACAATCATTGACGGTTTAGATGTCGAGTCGCATGCACTCTTGTCACGCGCCAGCTGACAGCTGTCAAACGCCAGCTGACAGCTGTCAAACACGGGGTGATCGCTGGCAAACGAAGGGGGAGCTGGAGCATTATCGGAGGACTGCCGATGGGACCTGAATCTCTCTTCGGGGATGGCGCGAGAAAGGCAAAAGAGGCTGCCGGAGCTGCCACTGCATCTAGTCAACTCCTCCGGAATATGGTATTGCATCTGTCTGACGCTGCAACCCCGGCGCAAAAGGAGATTGCATGGTCGATGAACGACGTCTGGTGACGACCTTCCTGGAGCTTTGCTCGGTCGACTCCGAGCCTTGCCGGGAGCGGCTGATGGCCGATCACCTGATCGCTCTGCTGAAGAAGCTCGGTTTCGAGGTGGTCGAGGATGATGCAGGCGGGAAAACCGGCGGCAACGCGGGTAACCTGACCGCGCGCCTGGCGGGTAACGAAGACCTGGCTCCGGTCCTGTTCTGCTGCCACATGGACCGCGTGGTCCCCGGGATGGGGGTAAAACCTCGCCGGGAGGGGGATCTCCTGGTCGGCGACGGCACCACCGTGCTCGGTGCCGACGACGCCTCGGGTCTCGCCGCCATCCTCGAAGCCGTGGCGGTGCTGACGGCTCGCGGTGGTGACCATCCCCCCATCGAGCTCGTCTTCACCGTCGCCGAAGAGCTCTCCCTTCTTGGCTCAGGCGTTTACGACCTAAGCCGCCTCTCCGCTCCCTACTGCTTCGTCCTCGATGCCTCGGGCTCGGTCGGGGAGATCGTCCTCCGGGCTCCCGAGCATGTCAAATTCCGCGCGGTCTTCCACGGTTGTAAGGCCCACGCCGGTTTCGTTCCCGAGCAGGGGATCTCCGCCATCCAGATGGCCGCTGCCGCCATCGGCCGGATGGAGCTTTTGCGGATCGATGTCGATACCACCGCCAACATCGGGAGCATCTCCGCAAGCGGTCCCACCAACATCGTTCCCGACCGTTGCGAAATCCTGGGCGAGGCGAGATCGGTCGACCGTGGGAAGCTCGAACGCCATCTGAAGCGATTGACCGGCGCCATGGAGCAAGCCGCCTCCGAGTTCGGGGGAAAGGTAGAAATCACCCTCACCACCTGTTACAAGACCTACACCCATTCCGAAGAGGCCCCCGTAGTCCAAAGAGCCGCCCGGGCAGCTGCCGCCTTAGGCGTACCCGTTGTTTTCAAAGCGACCGGAGGTGGCTCCGACGCCAATATCTTCAACGACCGCGGCCTTCCCACCGTGGTCTTGAGCTGTGGCTATCAAAAGGCCCACACCACCGAAGAGTCGCTTCCCGTCGATCAACTGGTCCGGCTTGCGCAATGGACGCTGGCCATCATCGAGGACCGCTGATTCAAAGCGGCCTTTGTGACTTTGTCCCCAACTCCGGCCCTGACGAGCGAACCGCTCGCTTTCTCTCCTTCCTCGGCACTTGAGGAAAGGTATTCACGTACCCCTGTCCGCTGTCCCTCCCTTGCAAGGGGAAGAGCAGGCCGGACCATGGTGGTGGAGGCAGTAATATGCTTCTTTGGAAAATCTTCGTACTCTACACCCGTGTCGCCCTGTTTTCCTGGGGGGGCGGCCCCGCTTCGCTGGCGCTGATGCAGCGCGAGACCACTGCAGCCCTCTGGATCCCGCCCGGGGGCGCCCATCCGGTCCCCTGGTGTACGCCGCTGGAGTTTTCCGATGCCGTCGCGGTAGGGAACGCGCTTCCCGGCCCCATCGCGCCCCAGGTTTCCGCCTACATCGGCTACAAGCTTGCCGGCCTCCCCGGCGCCGTTGCCGCCGCCCTCGGAACCGTCCTGCCGACTACCTTGCTGATGCTGGTCATGGTCATCTACTTCTTCAAGATCAAGGACAGCGGCGTGGTCAAATCGATGCTCAAGGCGGTCCGCCCCGTGGTCGTCGGGCTCTTGCTCTGGACCGCCTACGACATGGCCTACAGCGTGTTCGGCACCAAGAGCTGCGGCTGGGGGAGCGCGATACCTCAAGGATGGGACAAGCTCGCCTTCATGCTGGTCAGCTTCGCCATCCTGACCTTCACCAACATCAATCCCGCCTTTGTCATCTTCGGTGCCGCCTGTGTCGGCGGCATCGTGTACCGGGGCTAGCAGGAGTTAAGCGATGAGCACGAACAGCACCTTCGATTTCGACACCGTCATTGACCGGAGCAACACCGGCAGCGAAAAGTGGGACAAGTACCTCGGCCGCGACATCATCCCGCTCTGGGTTGCCGACATGGACTTCCGCTCTCCTCCCGCCGTCATCGAAGCCTTGCACAAGCGCGTGGAGCATGGTGTCTTCGGCTACAGCTATCCCGATAACTCGCTGGTGGAGGCCGTGCGGGGAGCCCTGAAAAGGGATTACGACTGGGAAATTGAAGAGGAGTGGATCGTCTGGCTTCCCGGGCTGGTCTGCGGGCTGAACGTACTCTGCCGGGCGATCGGCGAGCCGGGGGACGAGGTGGTGACCCTGATTCCGGTTTACCCGCCGTTCATGTCGGCGCCGGTGTTGACCGGGCGCACGGCGATCAAGGTGCCGCTGGTCCTGGAAGAGGGGAGGTGGGTAACCGATTTCGAGGCGCTGGAGCAGGCCATTACCCCGGCCACCAAGCTCCTTCTCCTGTGCAACCCGCATAACCCGGTCGGCCGTGCCTGGACCCGGGAGGAACTTCTGCGTTTCGCCGATGTGGCGCAGCGTCACGGGCTGGTGATCGGCAGCGACGACATCCATTCCGAGCTCATCCTCGATGACGTTCGCCACCTTCCCATCGCCTCGCTCTCCCCGGAGATCGCCGAGCGGACCATCACCCTGCTCGCGCCGAGCAAGACCTACAACGTTCCGGGGCTCGGCTGCTCCTTTGCCGTGATCTCCAATCCGCAGCTTCGCCGTCAATTCCGCCAGGCGATGGGGCGGCTGGTGCCGCATGTCAATACCCTGGGGTATACCGCCGCCGAGGCCGCCTATCGCGATGGAGCCGGGTGGCGGGCGGCGCTCCTCGACTATCTGCGGGGGAATCGTGACCTGGTTGAAGCCGAGGTGGCCGCGATGCCGGCCCTCAAGATCACCCATGTGGAGGCCACCTACCTGGCCTGGATCGATGCGAGAGAATTGGGCGTGGAGAACCCGGGGCGTTTCTTCGAGGAAGCCGGTGTCGGCCTCTCCGACGGCGCCGATTTCGGCGCCCCCGGTTTTGTCAGGCTCAACTTCGGCTGTTCGAGGAAGCTTTTGAGTAAAGCGCTGGCGAGGATGAGGCAGGCCTTGCCAGGGTGACCGCTATCTCCGCGGTCCCTACCGTCCTGTTGTCCCATCAGATTCTTCCCGGGTTGACCACCCCGGCCCCGGATGGTAAAACTTTCCCTTGAGCATTCAGCTGCCTTGGAGGCCCCCCTTTTGACACGAGACCTGATCGAAGACTGGAAGAACCTGCAAACTGCCGTCGAGGTGCATGATCGCGCCCCCCTCGTCGGCTCCCTGTTCGTCAAAATCTTGGTGGCCGCCGGATACTCCAACAGCGAGATCCGCCTGGTCGCCTCCACCATCTCCACCTACGTCGAATAGCCGCCCCGGGACCTTTCCCGAGGCGGCTACCGTTACTGCAAATCCCTCAACAACCTCCTGATCCTGTTCGCCTGACACGGTTTTTGCCACAGCTCGCTGATCCCCGCCTCCGTCGCCCTTACCAGCAGTTCCGGTGACACGTCACCCGTCAGCATTACCACATTGAGATCGGGCGCGATCTTCTTCGCCTTTACGGTGAGTTCCAGGCCGTTGGTCCCCGGCATGGACATGTCGGTTATCATCAGCCGGTAGCGGCTCGCCTCCAGCAACCGCAGGGCGTCGTTTGCGCTGACAGCCGTGTCGGCGGTATATTCCATCTGCTCGATGATCGACTTCATGAGGTTGAGGTAGACGGCATCGTCGTCCACCACTAGGATGCTTCTCCTGTCCATTGCGTACCTCCCCTTATTGCGGCGGTCTGGTCTCGTCCGCAACGGGCGGCATGCCGCCGGGGGGATTGCCGCCCCCGTCCTGCGGCGGCCGGTCCGGAACCAGCGCGAGAGCGGAACCGGACCCGAACGCTTTGCAGGTCCCGGTAATGACTTCTCCGTTTCGCCCCTTGGCCTCGGCGCTCGCCCCTTCGGTGAGCCCCACGCAGGCCTCGAACGCCTCTTTGGGCGGCTGCCGGTCCCCCTGAGAGCCTGGTCCCGTGGATCCCCATGCGCAGGTTGCCGCTAGCGCAACGACGATCGTTCCTGCCGTTACGATTGCCTCTCTCTTCGAGTACACCCGTCTTTTCATCTCCCCACCTCCACATTGATTGTTTGAAAAACCGGCTCCGTCCCATGCCTGTTTCACTCTTTGACCGACGGTTGGTGACATAGTAGATGCGCCCGGCGTTAAGTTGGATAAAGAGATGTAGGAATAGGTTAAGTAATGCCTGACCGCCGCCTTACCCTTCTTTACAAAACTTGACTCCTTTCTTCACACTCGATTCCCTATACTCCGGTTCAAGCGAATGAGGGCGAGCTCTCTTCCTCGGCAATGTCTCCCGGCAGCTATCCGCTTATCTCTCAACCGCAAACGTAACCCCCCTCCAGTAAGTTCTCCCCTCCCTTTCCAGGGAGGGGAGGGGTGAGGATGGGGGCAGGGAGTTTCGAACCCATGTCATCCAAAAAAGTAATTGCCGCCGCCGTCGCCCTGCTTGCCCTGACCGGCGCCGGAGTTGCCGCGGCCAAGGTCTGGCTCGCCAAGCCCAAAACCACCTACGTCACCGCAGAGGCAGTGAAGACGGATCTCGAAGAAAGCGTGCTGGCCACGGGCACCCTGAAGGCCTACAAGACGGTGGCCGTCGGCGCCCAGGTTTCCGGCCAGTTGAAGACCCTCCACGTCGCGCTTGGCGATCTGGTGAAGAAAGGGCAGCTCCTTGCCGAGATAGACCCGGTGCTCCAGGAAAACACGCTGAAAGACGCCGAGGCACAGGTCGATAACCTCCGGGCCCAGAAGCGCTCCAAGGAGGCGATGCTGAAGCAGTACCGGCTCTCGTTCCAGCGTCAGCAAGAGATGGCCGCCAAGGACGCCGCCTCCCGCGCGGACCTGGAAAGCGCGCAGGCCCAGATGGAGAGCACGCGCTACGACATCGCCTCCCTCGATGCCCAGATCAAGAAGGCGGTCATCGCGGTCGATACCGCGCGGGCGAACCTCGGCTACACCCGCATCACCGCCCCCATGGACGGAGTGGTCATCTCCATCGACACCGAGCAGGGACAGACCGTGGTATCCACCCAATCGGCCACCACCATCCTGACCCTGGCCGACCTCGATACCATGACCATCAAGGCGAAGGTATCCGAGGCCGACGTCACCAGGATCCGTCCCGGTCTTCCCACCTATTTCACCCTGCTGGGCGACAGCGACCATCGCTACTACGGAACCCTGCGCGCCATCGAGCCCGGACCGGTCTCCAGCTCAACCTCCTCCACCGCCAGCAGCTCCTCTACCTCGGGAAGCAGTTCCGCCATCTACTACTACGCTCTTTTCGAGGTTCCCAATCGCGACCATCGCCTGCGGGTCTCCATGACGGCGCAAGTGGCGGTGGTCCTGAACCAGGCGCGCCAGGCGCTCTGTATTCCGCTCTCCGCGCTCGGCGACAAGAAGGACGGCCGCTGCACCGTGAAAGTCCTGAAAGGGGAATCGGTCGAACGCCGCAGCATCCGCACCGGGATCACCGACAACGTCCAGATCCAGGTCGTGGAAGGACTTGCCCCCGGCGAGAAGGTGGTGGTCGGCGACAGCAGCATGGTCCCCGCCACCACCACCTCGCAGCAGATGGGGCCGCCTCCCGGGAGGCATTGATGGAAGACGAAGCGTTACTCGAGTTGAGCGGAGTAGGACGGCGTTTCGTGACCGGCGGTCAGGAGATCAGCGTGCTCAAAGGGATCGACCTCACCCTGCGTGCCGGCGAGATGGTGGCCATCGTCGGCGCGTCCGGTTCCGGGAAATCGACCCTGATGAACATCCTCGGTTGCCTCGACCGCCCCAGCGAAGGGAGTTACCGGATCGCCGGCCGGGAGACCGCGGACCTGACTGGCGAAGAGCTCGCGAGGCTTCGGCGCGAACATTTCGGATTCATCTTTCAGCGCTACCACCTGATGCCGCACCTGAACGCCGTTCAAAACGCCGAGATCCCGGCGGTCTATTCCGGCATCTCCAAGGAAAAGCGCCGGGCCCGGGCCCGCGAGATCCTCGAGCGGCTGGGGCTTGGCGACCGTTGCCACCATCGCCCCAACCAGTTATCCGGCGGGCAGCAGCAACGGGTGAGCATCGCCCGCGCCCTCATGAACGGCGGCGACGTCATCCTGGCCGACGAGCCGACCGGAGCGCTGGACAGTAAGAGCGGCAAAGAGATGATGGAAGTCCTCCACGAGTTGCACCGCCGCGGCCACACCATCATCCTGGTGACCCACGACCTGGAAGTTGCCCGCCACGCCGAGCGGATCGTGGAGATCAAGGACGGCGAGATCGTCCGCGACGAGCCGAACCTGTCCACGTTCCTGCTCACCCCACTTGGCGCCGAGACCTCATTGTCCTCTCGCTCCATTGGGGGAGAGGGTGCCCGAAGGGCGGGTGAGGGAGGTTTATTGTTCGCCGCCTGGAGCCGTTTCGCCGAAGCCTTCAAGATGGCCCTGATCGCCATGGCATCCCACCGGATGCGGACGCTTTTAACCATGCTGGGGATCGTGATCGGCATCACCTCCGTCGTCTCGGTGGTGGCCTTGGGGCAGGGGGCCCGGCAGAAGGTCATCAACGACATCTCCGCCATGGGGACCAACGTGATCGACATCAACCCCGGCAAGGACTGGGGAGACGAGGACGCCTCAGCCATCGAGACCCTGGTTCCAGCCGATCTGGAAGCGCTCAAGGGGCAGGTCTACGTCGACAGCGCGACCCCTTCTGTCAGCGGTTCCCAACTCCTTCGCTACCGTAACCTCACCGCCAGCGCCTCGGTGAACGGGGTAGGGGAGCAGTACTTCCGGGTGCGGGGCTACGAGATGGCCAAGGGAACCGCGTTCGACGCCGCCGACGAAAACCGGCTCGCGCAGGTGGTCGTCATCGACAAGAACACCGCCGCCAAGTTTTTCAGGAACGAGGAACCGATCGGCAAGGTCATCCTGGTGGGGACGCTCCCCTGCCGGGTGACCGGGGTGACCAAGGAAAAGGAGGGGCCGTTCGGCAACAACCAGAACCTGGAGGTCTGGATACCGTACAGCGCGGCCATGAGCAGGCTTCTAGGGCAGCAGTATCTCAACTCCATCACCGTCCGGGTGCGCGACGGCGTCTCCAATCAGATCGCCGAGCAGAGCATAATCACGCTCCTCAAACAGCGCCACGGCCGGAAGGATTTCTACACCAATTCAAGCGACAGCATCATGAAGACCGTCACCAAGACCACCCAAACGCTGGCCATGATGATCTCGGCCATTGCCGTCATCTCGCTGGTGGTGGGAGGGATCGGGGTGATGAACATCATGCTGGTCTCGGTGACCGAGAGGACGCACGAGATAGGGATCAGGATGGCGGTGGGAGCCCGCCAGGAGGATATCATGCAGCAGTTTTTGATAGAGTCGGTGCTGGTCTGCCTGATCGGCGGGATGATCGGGATCGGACTCTCCTGGGGAGTGGGGGGGATCTTCTCCATGGTCGTCTCCAGCTTCTCCATGAAGTTTTCGGTGGCCTCCGTCGTCTCCGCCTTCCTCTGTTCGACGCTGATCGGCGTCCTCTTCGGCTTTCTCCCCGCGCGTAACGCGGCGCGTCTCGACCCGATCGAAGCGCTGGCGAGGGAATAACATGACAAGGAAACGGACGGTAACGGTAATCTCCCGCATCCTTCTCCTGGCTGCCCTGTCGTTGATCTTTACCGGCTGTGCAGGCATCTTGCCCCGAGGCCTGTATGCGGCACCGAAAGTCGATCTCCCGGAAACGTGGCAACAGGGAAAGGCCATCACCAGCGGTTCGGCGGTCGCCAAGGGTGAGACGTGGTGGAATAACTTCCAGGATCCTGCCTTGAGCAGTCTGATCGAGCGGGCACTCTCCAGCAACAACGACTTGGCCGCCGCGGCCATCAAGGTACGACGGGCCCAGCTCAACGCAGCTCTCACCGGCACCAACCTCACCCCTTCGGTTGCCGTTTCCGCCGCCACTACCTTGCAGAAGGACCTCACACGGGGCACCACGGTCAAAAGCTCGGGCGTGACGGGCACCGTGAGCTACGAGCTCGACCTTTGGGGTAAGCTATCCTCGGCCCGTGACGTAAGCCGGTTCGAGGCGCAGGCCACAGAATCCGACCGCCGCGCCACCGCGCTTGCCCTGATCGGGACGGTGGCGACCGACTACTGGCAGATCGCCTACCTGAACGAGAGGATAGCGACGGCGGGCGAGAGCATCGCCTATGCCGAAAAGGTTCGGGATCTAGTGGCGGTGAAATACGGGGCAGGGGCGGTAACCGCCCAGGATCTTTACCAGGCCAAGCAGACGGTGGCGAGCCAGAATGCGGAGCTGGCGGATCTTCAGCGGCAGCGGACGGAGGCGCGCAATGCGCTGGCCATATTGTTCGATCAGTCTCCCGAGCACGCGGTTGCCGAAAGGGACCGCCTTCCGGGCGGCCAGCTACCCGCCGTGCAGCCCGGGCTTCCGGCGAAGATCCTTGCACGCCGTCCCGACCTCCAGTCCGCCGAGCAGCGTCTCAGGAAGTACCTGGCTGCCATCGACAACACCCGGGCGAGCTACTATCCCTCCTTTTCCCTGACCGGGGCCTTAGGGACGAGTTCGACCACGCTCCTCGATGTGCTTCATAACCCAGTCGCCTCGCTTGGTGCCGGGATCACGCTCCCTTTCATCCAGTGGAACACCATGAAGCTCAACGTGGAGATCTCCCGGACCGATTACCAGGAGGCAGTGGTGAACTTCCGCCAGACTCTGTATCAAGCACTTGCCGATGTGGAGAACGCCCTCGCTGGACGTGAACGTTACGCCGAGGAGGCCACCCAGTTGGAAGAGTCGCTGGTGCTGGCGAAAAAGGCCGAGAGCTTGGCTGAGATTCGTTATCGCTCCGGTGCGACCCAGTTACAGTCCTGGCTCGACACCCAGGAGAGCAGGCGGAGCGCCGAGAAGTCCCTGGCCCTGAACCGCCTCAACCGTCTAAAAAACCAGATGACCCTCTACCAGTCCACCGGCTGCGGCACCGATTAAGAGCAAAGCTGGCTATATAACAGGGACCATATAGAGAAGTGAGACCGCTACCGCCAGCCCAAGGTCCCCCCCTTTGTGAAGGTTCATCGGGGCGTTCCGGGGCATAACAGGTCCCCCTCTTTGCGAAGGGGGGACAGGGGGGATTTGATCTTGCCCAGCAATAACGGACACGAAATTAAGCGGCTTGTCTGGCCTCAAACGCTGCCGGGCTGATGTTGCCATTGGCGCTATGACGGCGGTTACGGTTGTAGTCAACCTCGATGTATTCAAAA
>NZ_JAKLOY010000008.1 GCF_023652955.1 Geomonas sp. Red32
CACCAACGTCGACACCACCGGCACCACCCAGGGCGTGTACAACACCGTGACCCGCGCTGCCGGCGGCAAGAAGATCGTCGACAACCTCTACGGCACCAACATCATGACCTGCGCTACCTGCCACGAGGTCCACAACAAAGAGAACGCTACCCAGGACCCGTTCACCGATGGCGTGACCAGGACCCAGCTCGGCAAGACCGTTACCGCTCCGAACTACTTCCTGTACGCCAAAGAGAGCAACTCGCTCATCTGCCTCTCCTGCCACGTGAAGTAATGGTGCGCCGCTTAGGCGGCCCGCCCGCCTCTCCTCCGGATGCCCGCAGGGAGGCAGATAAGCAAAAGAACCCGAGATCTTACTTATTATGAAAAGGGGATAGATAAAATGAGAAAAGGACTGGCAACATTGGTCTGTCTTACCCTGGTAGCGGTCGTATGGGCGTGGGCTGCCACCGCCTACTCGACCTACTGGGTAGAGACCAAGACTACCACCCTCGGTGGTAGCATCGAGGTGGCCAACAACACCGCGCTTTCCGGTGTCGGCGCCATCCGGTTCACCAGCTTCACCACCGCCAATGCCGTTCCGGTCACCGTTACCCCGGATAGCGGCTACAAGATTTCCACCGTCACCGTCGACAACGTCGCCCAGACCGTGCCGGCCACCGGCGCATACACCTACAACGGCCTGCAGACTCCCGATCATACCGTGAAGATCGTCGCCGGCTTCGTGGGCGCCAACGCCGCCACCTCCGCCGCCAAGACCTGGCAGCTCCAGCTGCAAAACGGCAGCGCCGGCGGCACCATTTCCGGCGCCGGGCACACCCTGACCACTTACGGCATGAAGATGTACAACTTCTCCGACACCACCGCGATCCCGGTCACCGTTACCCCGGCCACCGGCTTCTACGTGTCGAGCCTGTACGTCAACAGCGTGCTGCAGTCCAGCTTCCCCACCACCGGCGGTACCTACACCGTCGATCCGTCGCAGACCGGCAAGGTCTTCAACGTGACCGCCAACTACAAGAAGCAGGTCAACGTGGTGACCACCAACACCAGCAGCCCGCTGGCCGCCAACGGCATCCTCCCGGTTAACCCGAAGGTCGCCTACGGCAACGACGTCAAGCTGATCGTTGCTCCGATGGCTCCCTACAACACCGTGACCGCCATCAGCGTGACCGGTTCCACCTACACCGCCATCTCCATGGTCGACAGCCAGGGCAACACCGCTGCTCCGTTCAAGGGCTCCGTGGTGGTGACCATCTCCAACGTAACCGGCCCGCTGAACATCTCCTACGCCGCCGGTACCGACAACACCGGCCAGATGGGCGGCTGCACCAACACCTGCCACCTGTCCGCTTCCGCCGCGGTGCAGGCCGTTCCGGCTCAGTGGGGCGCGTCGCTGCACAAGGCCAATGCCATCGATTGCGTCACCTGCCACCAGACCATGCCTGGCCCGGTGTTGACCTCCGCCAACAATTGCGAAACCTGCCACGGCGGTGGTGATAAGCAGGGAGCTCCGACGGTCAACTTCCTGAACGGCGTACACTGGACCAACCAGATGAACACCTTCACCAATGCTACGACCGCCAACGCCTACCTCATATCGGTGGAGGGGCCGAACGGCCCGGATGTCGGGCAGTGGAGCATGGACTGCACCAACAACTGCCACTTCAAACCCACTACCGTCGGAAAGGACGCCTGCCTCGCCTGCCATAACCAGCACCGTCCGGAAACCGGGCTACCGGCCGACGCCACAGCGCCCAATGCCATCTTCTTCGCCTATTCGACGCTCCCCTCCTCGGGGACGGTACCGGGGGTCGACGCCAATGGCAACCCGACCACCGAATCTCTCCAGTTTGGCTACTGGAGGCATGACACCGGCTGCGTCAAGTGCCACCACCAGGGGAACGGCGAAGGTAACGCCCCGAATCTCCTCGACAACAGCGACTTCCCGGCCGCTCCGCACTTCGATGCAACCGGCACCGGCGTCGCCTTCATGAACGCGGGCAACACCTGCGCTACCTGCCATGGGCACAACAACTCGATCAACGTCGACTACGGGCAGTCCGCCCATGGCGATGTCACCTCGTCCGCCTGGGCCGAGGGGGGGAGCGGTACTCCCTGCGTCAGGTGCCATACCACCCAGGGCTTCATCAACTACTCCACCTTCAAGGTGGTGACCCCGATCGCGGCGACCAAGTCGGTCCTTTCCTGCAACGGCTGCCACACCAGCACCGACATGGCCTACTCCCCCTTCGGCAACCTGACCACCGTCAACGGCGTGACCGGCAGCCTTCGCAAGATTGCCGCCTACCCCGCCGTCTACACCCAGAGCGGCAGCGCCAACGTCTCCTTCCAGTTCCCCGACGTCGGGCCGTCCAACCTCTGCATCCCCTGCCATTCCGGTAGGGTGAGCGGCAAGAACATCCAGGGCCTGACCTCCAACATGGCCAACACCGGCTTCAAAAATTCGCACTACAAGGCTGCGGCAGGCATCCTCTACAAGTCGGTCGGCTTCGAGTTCTACACCTCGACCAGCAACCCGATGTACACCGACCCCGCCACTAACACCGTATACTTCGAGCACTCCCTCATCGGCTCCACCGGCGCCAATGCCGACGGCGTCACCGCACCGGGAACCGGTAGCCTCGGCCCCTGCGTTGGTTGCCACCTCCTCAACGGCCCGGGTCACACCCTGAAGATTTTCACCAGGGACACCACCGGTGCCGTGACCGCGATCAACAACACCATCTGCGTCGGCTGCCACGCCGGCGACCCGGGCGCCCTTGACTTCTCCACCGATCTCACCCAGCTGAACGGCCAGATCAACGGGTTCCAGGCGTCCCTGGGCGCCCTGCAGGCCCTGCTCCAGTCCAAGGGGATCTACTACAACAGCGCGGTGTACCCGTACTTCTTCAAGGATGCGAGCTACAACACCACCACCGGCACCACTTCCGACTGGACGCTGGGCACCAACGACAACGCCCAAGGGAAGATGAACATGGGTGCAGCCTTCAACCTGAACCTGTTGACGAGAGAGCCGGGGGCATACGCCCACAACCGGTTCTACGCCAAGCGACTGATCTTCGATGCCATCGACTGGCTGCAAAACGGCAGCCTCACCGGAACCATCGACGTCACCCAAATCCAGCAGATCCCGGCATTCGACGCTAATGCCGCAGCCGACTATCTCGGCACCACCAGGCCGTAGATCTCCTTGCAGTAACTGCCATAGGCCCCGCCTCGAAAGAGGCGGGGTTTTTTTTGTCTGCACCGCCGGCCGCTGCCCAGGAGCTTGCCTCCCAAGGGCGGTCTCACCCCTGTGGTGGCATCAGAGGCCATCGTCGCGATGTAGTTCGCCGTCCGGGCTCAAGTAAAGGTAAGAGTTGAGGGTCGAGATGGTGAGGGGAATCACCCCGGACCTCCGGGAGGTCGACGAGGTTACAGTGGTCGAGGCGGCCTTGCCAGTACCATCATCGTTGCCTTGCCAGTACCATCATCGTTGCCTTGCCAACGCCATCATCATTGCCCTGCCAACCTTATCTGTCCGGGCTAAGGGTGCCAGGGCTGGCTCCACCGAAGGGGAATTTACCCATGACCGCGCCCTCACCTGCGACGGAATGGGCGATGCAGGGGGAAGCGGAGGTCGAAAAACGACATGAGGGGGATGTAGAGGAGGGAACCTGCTCCTGCGAAAACCGCATCTCTTCCTTGGCGGCGGTGAGCCTTCCCGCTTTATTCCGGCCCGGCACAAGCATCGCTGGAGCATCAACAAGTCGCTGCTGCGCAAAAAGGCCCGCAACCATGTGTGATTGCGGGCCTCCAGGTATCGAACCTGCTTTTAACAGTTACTACAACTGGCTCTTATTCCCTCCCCTCGTGGAGGGGAACCTTTGATCGGGGCAAGGAGGGGAAATGCCAGTGGTCAAATCCCGGCGGTCAGTGCTTCATCCCCGAGTACTTCAATTTCCCTTTCTTCAGGTCGTGCTTCTTCATCAGCACGAAGATGACCGGCGTCATGATCAACACGTGCACCGCCGAGGAGATCATGCCTCCGATCATGGGGGCGGCAATCGGCTTCATGACGTCGGCGCCGGTGCCGCTCGACCACATGATCGGGATCAGGCCGATCAGGGCCACGGCTACCGTCATTAGCTTGGGCCGCAGGCGGAGAACCGCTCCTTCGAAGGTGGCGTCGTAGATATCCTGCTCGGTCACCGGCCCTTTCAGAAGCTTCCGGTCCAGGGCCTCGTGCAGATAGATGACCATGACCACCCCGGTCTCGACGGCGATGCCGTAAAGGGCGATGAAACCGACCCAGACCGCAACCGACATGTTATATCCCAGCGCCTTGACCAGGTAGACGCCGCCCACCAAGGCGAAGGGAACCGAGAGCATGACCATGCTCG
Source organism: Geomonas sp. Red32 (assembly GCF_023652955.1). Lineage (GTDB taxonomy): Bacteria > Desulfobacterota > Desulfuromonadia > Geobacterales > Geobacteraceae > Geomonas. The sequence continues at coordinate 4,407 of NZ_JAKLOY010000008.1, forward strand.
CCTCCAGCGCCGAGTGGAAGGTGAAGTAGAGCAGGATGAAGATGATCAGGATGCCGGCCGGCACCAGGATCTGCAGCCTGGCCTTGGCCCGCACCTGGTTTTCCCACTGTCCCGACCAGGCGACGTAGTACCCCGGGGGAAGCTTCAACTGCTTCTCAAGCACAGTCTTGGCCTCCCCGACGAAGCCTCCCATGTCGCGCCCCCGCACGTTCAGGAAGACGATCGAGCGGAGGAGCCCCCCTTCGCTGTTGATTTCCGGGGCCCCGGTAGAGACCTTGATTTTGGTGACCAGCGACATCGGCACCTGGACCGGCGTGTCGCCGTTCATGCCCGAGACGAGCATCCGCTGGATGGCCGGGATGTCCCCCCTGAGGTCGCGCATGTAGCGCAACCGGATCGGGAAACGATTGCGGGCTTCCACTGCGGTGGTGAGCATCTCCCCGCCGAGAGCGGTGCTGATGATATCCTGGACATCGCCGACCTTGACGCCGTAGCGGGCCGCCGCCTCGCGGTCGACGTCGATGTCGACGTAGTTGCCCCCGGTCACCCTCTCGGCCACCACGTCAGCCGCACCCGGCACCGTCTTGAGGATACCCTCGGCCTGGACCGCCAGGTCCTTCAGCACGTTCAGGTCGTTGCCGAAGATCTTTACCCCGAGGTCGGTACGGACCCCGGTGGAGAGCATGTTGATCCGGTTGATGATCGGCTGGGTCCAGCCGTTACGCACCCCGATCTGCTGGAGCTTGCCGTCCAGTTCCGACACGATGTCGGCCTTGGTGATGCCGGGGCGCCACTTGCTCTTATCCTTCAGGATGATGATGGTCTCGAACATGGAGACCGGCGCCGGGTCGGTGGAGGTCTCGGCGCGCCCCACCTTTCCGAGCACATGCTCCACCTCGGGGACGCTCTTGATGATGGTGTCCTGCACCTGGATCAGCCGCTTAGCCTCGGTGATCGAGATATTGGGGAGGGTCACCGGCATGTAGAGGAGACTTCCCTCGTCGAGAGGAGGCATGAACTCGCTTCCGATCGACATGAACATCGGGATGGCAACGGCGAGCGCGATGACGTTCAGGAAGATGGTGGTCTTCTTCCACTTCAGCACCCAGCGGATGACGGGCGAGTAGAGCTTGATGAAAAAAAGCGACACCGGGTTCGAGCTTTCCGGCGGCATCTTCCCCCGCATCAAGAAGAACATGAGGACCGGCACCAGGGTGATGGCGATAAACGCCGACCCCATCATGGAGAAGGTCTTGGTGAAGGCGAGCGGATGAAAAAGCTTCCCTTCCTGCCCTTCCAGCATGAAGACCGGGACGAAGGAAAGGATGATGATGGCCAGCGAGAAGAAGATGGCGCGGCCGACCTGCTTGGCGCTGGCGATGATGACCTCCAGGCGCTTCTCATTGCGCTCCTCCGGGGGCATCTCGGACAGGTGCCGGTAGCAGTTCTCCACCATGATGACCCCGGCATCGACCAGCACCCCGATGGCAATGGCGATCCCCCCGAGCGACATGATGTTGGAGCTGACCCCCATGAGTTTCATGGTGATGAAGGAGATCAGCACGGAGATCGGGAGGGTGAGCACGATGACCAGGGCGCTCTGGAAATGGAGGAGGAAGACCAGGATCACCAGCGAGACGACGATCGACTCCTCGGTCAGCGCATGTTTCAGGGTTTCGATGGCGCGCTCGATCAGGTCGCTTCTGTCGTAGGAGACCATGATCTTCACCCCGGGAGGAAGCCCCTTCTCAAGAGAGTGGATCTTCTCCTTGACCCGGTCGATGACGTCCTTGGCGTTTTCTCCGTAGCGCATGACCACGATCCCGCCTACCGCCTCACCCTGGCCGTTCATGTCGAGGAGGCCCCGGCGGATCGCCCCGCCCATCTGGACGGTGCCGAGGTTTTTCACGTAGATCGGGGTCCCCCGCGAGTCGGCCCCCACCACGATGTTCTCCAGGTCGGCGGGCGACTTCACGTACCCGGTGCCGCGGATCAGGTACTCGGCGTCGGCATGTTCCATGAGCCCGCCGCCTACGTCGTTGTTGGATCGCTTAACGGCCTCCATCACCTGTCCCACCGTCACGTTGTAGGAGAAGAGACGATTGGGGTCGAGGTCGATCTGGTATTCGCGCACGAAGCCGCCGATGGAGGCGACCTCGGCCACGCCGGGTACCGTGTTGAGCTGGTAGCGGACGAACCAGTCCTGGAGGGTCCGCAACTGTTCGAGGTCGTACCCTTTTCCTTCCAGGGTGTACCAGAATACGTGGCCGACGCCGGTGCCGTCGGGTCCGAGCGTCGGGGTGACCCCCGAAGGGAGGAGCGAGGCGGCGTAATTCAGGCGCTCGAGGACGCGGGTCCTCGCCCAGTAGATGTCGGCCTTGTCGTCGAAGATCACGTAGATCATCGAGAAGCCGAAGGCGGAGGAGGCGCGGACCGCCTTCACCATGGGAAGCCCCTGCAGGTTCACCGCCAGCGGATAGGTGACCTGGTCCTCGACGACCTGCGGGGACCGGCCGGGGTAGTCGGTGAAGACGATCACCTGGTTGTCGGAGAGGTCCGGGATGGCGTCCACCGGGGTCTTGTAGACCGACCAGACGCCCCAGGCGATGATGAGGGCGAAGAGCATCAAGATGATGATGCGGTTCCTCGCGGAGTAGTCGATTATTTTCTCGATCATGGATACTATCCTTAGTTCGGTGGTTTCTGGTTGCGGATGACTACATCTTCATGTCGTTCATATCCATGCCGCCGTTCTTTTTCGGAGCCGGTCCCGCCGGAGGTTTCGCCCCCCCTTTGTCGTCCATCTTCATCCCCGGCATGCTCTCGTGGCCGCCGCCACTGCCCCCTTTGAGCTGGGCCTCCGAATCGATCAGGTAGCCGCCGGAGGAAGCCACCTTCTCCCCGTCGTTTAGCCCGGAAAGGATCTGGATGTTGGTGCCGTCGCGGTACCCGACCTGGACGTCACGCTGTTCGAACATCCCGGGCTTGGTCTCGACCCAGACGACGTGGCGGGTACCGGTATCGATCACCGCGCCGGTCGGGAGCACGATGGACGATGCCAGCGGCACCTTGAGGGAAGCGTTGACGAACATGTCCGGCTTGAGCTTCAGGCCCGGGTTCGGAAGCTCGACCCGCACCTTGACGGTTCGGGTCTTCGGGTCCAGGAACGGGTAGATGAAGGAGACCCTCCCGTGGAAGATCTTGCCGGGATAGGACTGGGAGACGATCTCGGCCCGTTGCCCCACCTTGATGTTCGGGAAGTCGTTCTCGTAGACCTCCGCCTCGACCCAGACCGTCGAAAGATCGGCGACGTTGAAGAGCGGATCCCCCACGTTCACGTATTGCCCCTGCTGGACGACCTTTTCGATCACCACACCGGAGAGAGGGGTGTAGATCGAGAGCCGGATGTTCGGCTCCCCGCCCTTCTCGAGCCGGGCGATCTGCTCGTCCTTCACCCCTAAGAGCTTCAGGCGCTGGCGAGCCGAGGTAACGAGCCCCTCCCCGCCCTGGGAAATGGCCTGGATGGTGGAGCTCTTGAACTGCTCGCGGCTTTTGAGGGCCAGCAGGTATTCCTGCTGGGCGGCAACCAGGTCGGGGGAATAGATCTCCGCCACCGGCTTCCCTTTGGAGACGTAGGCCCCGACCGTGGTGACGTAGAGCCGGTCCAGCCGGCCCGCCACCCAGGAGGTCACCTTACCCTGCCGGGACTGGTCGTACTGGACGATGCCGACGGCATTGATGTCCTTGGAAAGCGGCATCGACTTCGCGACCGTGGTCGCCACGTTGGCCATCACCATCTGGGTGGGCGAGAGAGATACGTGCCCGAGCATCGCCGCATCCGGCCCTCCCGCCTGCTGGGCTCCCCCTTCCACCTTCTTGATGAGCGCCATCCCGCAGATGGGGCAGGTCCCGGGCTTGTCCTTGATGATGAAGGGGTGCATGGCGCAGGTGTAAAGAACCTTCCCTTGCTCTCCCTGCTTGGCCTCCTGCCCCCCCTTGGTCCCGTTCCCGTGCGACCAGAGGTAGTAACCTCCCGCGCCCCCAACGACCAAGATGGCTATCGCCGCCGTTACCGCAATCGTTTTCTTCGAATCCATGGTTACCCTCGCTGTATGGAAATTGAATCCGTATCCTTTAGTGGTGCGCCGTTACTGCAGGCTCTTCCCTACCAACGCTTCGAGCTGGGCCTGTTTCATCTGGTAGTCGGCCATCGAGTCGTAGAGCTCGCGTTCGTAGTTGAAGAGCGTCACCCTGCTGTCGAGGAGGGTGAGGAAATCGACCTTGTTCACCCGGTAGCCGATGGTGGCCGATTCCAGCGCCTGCTCTGCCTGGGGGATGATGCCGGTCTTGTAGAGGTCGATCAGCTTCCGCCTCCGCTCCATCTGCGCCAGGAGGTCGGCGATGCCGGCCTCTATCGTGTTTCGTGCGGCCCTGAGGTCCTCGGTGCTCATGTTCACCTCGGATGACGCCTCGGCGACCATCGCCTGGCGCCGCTCCTTGCGGACCGGAAGATTGAAGGTGACCCCGAGCGAGTACATGTCGTCCCCGTTGCTTCCCATGGCGGGGTCGCGCTGCATGTATTCGAAGGAGACGTTGAAGTCCGGGTAGGACTCCTTGCGAGCCAGCTTTACCCCGGCCTCGCTCTTCTCGATCTGTGCCTTGAGGCTTTTCAGCAGGGGACGGTTATCGAATGCCATCGCCTTAAGCTGCTCGGCGGTGAGGGCGGGAGGTTTGATGTCGAAATCGGGGACCGCCCCGACGGGAGTATCGGCCGGACGGTACAGGAGCGCATTGAGGTTTGCCTGCAGGGTCTTCCGCTGCTGATCGAGGGTGATCCGCATGTCCAGCATCTTGGAGCGCTCCACCTGCGCCTTGAAGATATCCTGCTGGGCCCCCTGCCCGACCGAGTACTTGTTCTCCGCGAGGGCGACGAAATCGTCCATCAGCTTGATGTTACGGTCCACGATGGCGGCCGCCCGGTCGGTGAAATAGATCTGGTAATACGCCTCGCTTACCATCCTCCTCAGCTCGAGTTTCCGCTCGTCGACCTGCCAGCGGTAGGAATCGGCCTCCTTGGCGGCCATCTCGGCTTTCAGGTCGCGCTTGCCGAAGTACGGGAGCTGCTGCGAGATCCCGATCACCTTCTGGGTCATGGAATCCTTGCTCAAGTTGAGCGGATCGTTGACCAGCCCGTTCTGGATCTTCAGCATCAGCATGGGGTCGTCGAAGGCCCGCGCCTGGACGATGCGGCTCTCGAACGCCCGCCATCGGGCATCGGAACTTTTCAGGTCGGGATTGTTGGCCAGGGCCTGGTCGATGAGAGGAGGAAGCTTTTCCGCTGCCAGGTTCCCTTCCGCCATCACCGGCTGGATGATGAGGGAAGAAAACAGCAAGGTCAGAGAGATGGTGGACCGGGGATTCATGACTGCTCCTTAATAGCTGATGTCGCCCAATGCACTACACATGGCATGCCAGCCCTGCAACCCACCGTTATATAACGGGACACAGGGCTGGCACCGGCAAGTCCGTTGGAGAATATCTGACAGTAGGGGCGAATATTCTACGAAAAGGTAAGTCCATTTTATTCGTATCGGCTAAGAGTTTCGCACCCTTGAGCCCTTAATCAACCGCGGGCGGGAAGGGCGATCCCGAACTTTTCGATCCGGTAGATCAAGGTGTGGCGGGGAATTCTCAGGAAGCGGGCCGCGGCGGTCTGGTTCCAGGAGTTTCGCTCCAGCGCCTCCACTACCACCTCCCTCTCCAACTGTTCGAGAGAATACCCCTCGTCGGGCAGCCTGATCAGTGCGTGGGCCAGGGGCCTGCTTTCACAGAACTTTTCGGGCAATTCCCCGGCGGTGATCACATCCCCCTCCCGCATGATGAGGAGCCGCTCGACGGTGTTTTCCAGTTCCCGCACGTTGCCGGGCCACGAGTACATCACCAGCATCTCCAGCGCTTCCTTGTCGAAGCTTACCTTGTCGGCGCCGCTTTTGTTGCAGAAATACTTGATCAGCAGCGGGATGTCCCTGCGACGCTCGCGCAACGCGGGAAGGTGGATCGGGATAACCGAAAGCCGGTAGTAGATGTCTTCCCGGAATCGCCCCTCGGCGATGGCCTTGCCGGGGTCGATGTTGGTAGCGGAAACCACCCTTACGTCAATCTTCTGCGGTGCGGTCCCCCCTACCGGCTCGACTTCCCGTTCCTGGAGGGCCCTTAAAAGCTTCGGTTGCAGCTCGATGGGGAGCTCGCCGACCTCGTCCAGGAAAAGGGTGCCGCCGTCGGCGGCCTGGAATTTCCCCATCTTGTCCTTCACCGCCCCGGTGAAGGCCCCCTTGAGGTGGCCGAAGAGCTCGCTCTCCAGAAGATCCCGGGGAATGGCGGCGCAGTTGATGGCAACGAAGGGGCCGTTTTTGCGCGAGCTGTTGGCGTGCAGGCTACGGGCGATGAGCTCCTTGCCGGTTCCGGACTCGCCGGTGATCATGACCGGAGCCTCGGTGTCGGCCACTTTCCGGACCACGTCGAAGACCTTCTCCATTTCTTTGGAGGTGCCGACGATGCTCTTTAGATCGGAGCGGTCGGAAAGCTCCCCCTTGAGGCGCTTGTTCTCCTGGGCCATCCCGCTGAACTTCAGGGCTTTGCGCACGGTCAGTTTCAGCTCCTCGCGGTTGAAGGGCTTGGTGATGTAGTCGTGGGCTCCGGCCTTCATGGCCTCGACGGCGATATCCACCGAACCGAAAGCGGTGATGATGATGACCAGCGTCTCGGGAGAGCGCTCCTTGATGGACTTCAGCACCATGAGGCCGTCCATCCCCTGCATCTTCATGTCGGTGATGACCAGGCTCGGCTGATCCTGGCCGAACCAGTAGAGCCCTTCCTCCCCCGACGATGCGGTCCGGACCTCGTACCCCTCCTCCTGGAGGTTGTATTCCAACACCCGCCGCAGCGAGTTGTCGTCGTCGATGACGAGAACTTTCTGTTTCATGCCATTTCTCCTCGTTGAACCGGTAAGCGGACGGTAACCGTGGAACCTTTCCCCTCGGTGCTCTCCACCTGGAGCTGCCCGCCGTGTCCCTCCACGATCCTCTTGGTGACGGCCAAGCCGAGGCCGGTACCGTCTGGTTTGGTAGTGAAAAAGGGCTCGAAGATCTTCTCGCGGACGGCGGGGTCGATCCCCGCACCATTGTCTGCGAAGGCTATTTCGCACCACCGGTCGTCAGTCGTAGTGGTGATGGCAACCGTTCCCCCGGCGGGGGAGGCCTGGAGAGCATTCAGAATGATGTTCAGGAATGCCTGGCGGAGTTTCTCTCCGTCCGCCTTGATCACCACCGGGACCGGCGGCGGGTGCACCGACACGGCGATGTCCCGCTTGGCCGCCTCGCTGGCAACCAGGGTCGCGATGGTCTCCAATTCGTCCTGAACGTGGCAGGGGCCGAAGTCAGTCGGCTGAGGCCGGGCCATGCGCAGGAAATCCTCGACCACGTGGTTAAGCCGCTCGGTCTCCTTGAGCTGGATCTCGATGAACTCGTGTTTCGGGGTCCCCGGAGGATAGTCGTCCTTCAGGATCTCGGCCGTGCCCCGGATCGAGCCGAGCGGATTGCGGATCTCGTGAGCCAGCACTGCGGCCATCTCGCCCAGCGTGGAGAGTTTCTCGGCCCGCCGCAGCTGCTCCTCGATGACCATGATCCGCTCGGACTGGGTCCGCAGCTTGCGGTAGGAATCCTCGAGACCATCGGCCGTCTTTTGCAGTTCCTTCGCCCGCTCCCGCTCACGCTGGGACAATAGCCCCGTCAGACCTCCTACCGCGTTGTAAAGAAGGAGCTCCATGTACTTTTCCATCTCCATGGTCATGTGCCCCCCCCACTGGAACAGGATGTGGGGGATGTACACCACGCTGACCAGGATCGAGCAGAGAAGCCCGCCCCTGATGCCGTACCATAATGCGGCAAGGATGATGGGGAGATAGTAAAGCCTCTGGAAAATGTCGTGCAGATAGGGAAACTGCAAAGGGGTCAGGTAGTGAAGCAGGCTGATGCCAACCACCGAAACAACCAACAGCAAAGGTTTGAGAATTGAACCCACAGGACCTCTCCTCACATCAAAACGATCATGGGAACCATCATGAGGATCATCATCCCCGCTCCCCACCATCCCCAGTGACTGCCGAAATGGTGCGAGAAGAACCCGTGGTCGTGGCTCGAGTCTACCACAGTGGCCTTGACCTGGTAGTCGATCCAATCGTCATCATCCCCTGCGCCCGCGATACCAATCGCCACCCGATACTCCCCCGGTTTGGCGAAACGCCAGGAGTCGACGTACTGGCCGTCGAGGACATCGACGTCGCGATCCAGTATCGGCTCCGCTTGATCCCCCTGGAATACCTGGAGCGTGACCTCCCTATCCGTGACCCTCGCACCGTCCTGCTCGAGGGTCATCTTCAGTTGGACCTCGCTGCCGGCATCCGGGGTGTCCGGCGTCAGTACCACCGTGGTTTTCATCCCCTGACGGGTAAAACTCTGCTCCATGGCCAACACCACCGTAGGCATCAACAGGAGAAACACGAACACGCCTAATAACTTCAACTGATGCTCCTTTGGTGCCGTCACCTGGCGTCACCCTCCCAGTCCGCCGTTACTCGTCTTTATGCGCTGGAGGATCGACTGCACCGCCTCGTCCATTTTCTTTTCCAGGACTTCCCTCTCCCGGAGCCCCAAGGCCGATGGCAGCGGCGGGGCCTCTCCCTCGGCCTTGGCCACCGCGACCTCCGGCTGGATGGGACGTCCACCCGGAATCCTCTCATAGTGGACGTGTGGTCCGGTGGACCTGCCACTGTTGCCGGAAAAGGCGATCACCGTGCCGGCTTCCACCTCCTGTCCGGTGCGGACGGAGACCGTGGAGTTGTGGCCATAGAGAGTTCGGTCGCCGTTGGGGTGCTCGATAATCACCGCCGCTCCATAGCCGGGCTTTTCTCCGGCGAAGACGACTTTTCCCTTGTGGGTCGCATGCACCGGAGTCCCTACCGGAACGGCGATGTCGATCCCCCGGTGAAAGACCATCTTGCCGCTTCCGAACGGATCGAGCCTCCACCCCACCCCAGAGGTGATGGTGCCGGCCACCGGCAGGTCGAGGCCGGCGAAGGCAGTGACAGGCAAGAGCACGAGCAAGAGAGAAAGCAACCATCTGGCAGCATCCGGAAACCGGCTTAACCGGCCGTACCGGCCCCAACCTTCGCCCCTGCACCGCTGAGACAAGGTAAGCGGCACTACACCACCACCCCGTCCCGGATCTGGATGGTCCGGTCGGAGTAGGCCCCGTTCTCCGGGTTATGGGTGACCATCACCACCGTCTGTCCGGCCTCGTTCAGCTCCCGGAAAAGCGCCATCACCTCTTCGCTCGTGCTGGTATCGAGGTTCCCGGTCGGCTCGTCGGCAAGGAGGATGTGCGGGTTGGTTACTATCGCCCGGGCAATGGCCACCCGCTCCTGCTCCCCTCCCGAAAGCTGGTTGGGAAGTCGGTCCACCTTCCCCCCCAGCCCCACGCGCTCCAGGGCCTTATGGGCGGCCTCCCTTTTGGCGGCCTTCTTCATCTTCACGATGGCCAGGGGAAGCATGACGTTCTCCAGCGCGGTAAGGAAGGGTATCAGGTGGAACGACTGGAAGACGAATCCCAGATGCCGCGCCCGGAAATCGGCCAGCTTTTCGCCGGGGAGCTGGTAGAGGTTCACCCCTGCCATCTCCACTTCGCCGGCGGTGGGGTGGTTCATCCCGCCCAGGATCGAGAGGAGCGTGCTCTTCCCGGAACCCGACTTTCCCATGATGGTCACAAACTCGCCCGCCTCGATGGCAAGGTCCACCCCTTTGAGGGCGTCGACCTTCTCGTTGCCACTGGCATAGCTTTTCTTGAGACCGCGTATCGCAATGATCGGCATGTCATTTCCTCACAATTAAAGGGCTCGCAGGGCCTCGGTGGGATCCATGCGGCTGGCGCGGAGCGCGGGATAGAGACTCGCAATGAGCCCGAGCGTCACGGCAAGCGCGATGGAACCGGCGGCCACGTAAGGGTCCCAGATAAGGTGCGCATTTTTCGTTTCCGCCATCAGCGGCAGGGCCAGCTTCGCCCCTCCCATGCCGGCACCGTAGCCGATGAACCCGGCAAAGAGGCTGACCAGGGCGGCTTCCAGCAGGATGATCCTCATGATGTGGCTCTTCCTGAACCCGATGGCCCGGAAGACGCCGATCTCGGTGGTGCGTTCGTTGACGTTCCCCATCATGGTCACGAAGACGACCAGCGAACCGATGAGGACCACCACGCCGGCCATCGCGTAGGAAAACCGCTTGAACTGGTCGAGCGCCTTGAGCCTCCCCTCGACCACCTGCTGGATGGCGGAGACCTTGGTGTCCGGAAGGAGCTCGGCCATCTGGTTCACCATGTCGCCGATCGGGCATCCCGAACAGAGCGCGGCGACCTCGACCAGGCTGACCTTCCCTTCCTTCCCGAGCATGCGCTGGGCCTTGGCAAGCTGGGCGAAGACCAGGGCGTCGTCCTGCGAGCCGGTCTGGTCCAGCACCCCCGCCACCTTGAAGGTTTCACCCTTGATGGCGATGCTGTCCCCGGTGCTGGCGTTGAGCACCTTGGATGCGTCGCTCCCCAGGAGAACCTCGTGGTCGGTTTTCGGGGCGTCACCGAAGATGTTCCACCACTGCTTCATCTTCAATTCGCTGGCGAAGTCCACTCCCACCAGCAGAACGTCGTGCCCCTGGACCTTGACCCCACCCAGGACCTTCGGGGAGATCGCGGAGATGTTCCTGCGGTTCTTGATGGTCTTGATACGCGAGAGATCGGCTTCGCGGATCTCGTGCTGGTCGAAGGTGACGCCTCCCAGGCTGATGCCCCCATAGGTCAAAGAAAGGCCGTTACTTTGGGGGGTGATGAGGATGTTGGCCCCGAACTCGTCCATCTTCCGCTCTATGTCGCTCGACATGGAACGGGTAAGGGTGACCAGGGTGACGATGGTGGCCACTCCCACCGCCAGCCCCACGGTCAGAAAAACCATCTTGGCCTTGCGGCGCCTGAGATTGTTGATCGATATGGTGTGCAGTTTCATCCCGGAACTCTCCCCCGCATCCGTGTTAGAAGAAGCGCGCCCCGGTCCTAAGGTCGGCAACGGTAATGGTGACCGCACTGGAAGTGGTCTTGCTGGGAACATAGGAGGGATTGCACCCGCCTACCGCGTGGGGGCCGATCTGGTTGATGGCGAAGAGCCGGCGGCAATTCTGGCATTCCAGCTTGTCCCCTTTCTGCTCGTACCCTTTTTTGGAGGCGAAGCAGGTGTCGCAGGCGTCGAAGGCGGTGTGGTAGCTGCCGTCGCTCCCCTTGGCAACCACGAAGGAGATCGCTTTGCCCCCGTCATCGAACCGGTAAAAATGAGCCTTTCCGTCCGCTACTTTGGAAAGGGGAATGCTCACCACGCCGCTGGCGGCCTTTACCTGCTGGGCCTTTCCCATTCCCGGGAAGCTGAAGGCGAAGGCCGTGACCACCGTCACCAGTACCGCTACCACCATTGCCGCCACCACTGCTGTTTTCTTCGAGTTCGTCGTTGCCATCTGTTGCTCCTTTTAAGGTTTTTTGGTGCCACACCCTTCTCTACCGGCGCAGCATCCGGTAGGTATGCCCACACTCTTGCCGTAGGTTGCCTTGTACTGTTCCGCACTCATAATTTCGGCCACCGTGCTGGGGAAGCCGGCCGCGGTTACCCGAGCCGCGAGGGATTGGGGACTGGTTTTTTTCCGGTCGTAACCGACCATCACGACACCGGCATCGAGGTCGGTCTCGGTGGCGGCTACTCCAGGAAGCGTCTGCAGGGCGGAGGAGATCTTGTCGGAGCAGGCGCCGCAGGTCATGCCGGCCGTTTTAAGGATGGCAACCGAATCGGCGGAGCCCCCCACTCTCACCTTGAAAGCCAGGACCACCAGAAGGGTGACGGCGGCAAAGACAATAACGCCGGTGGAAAAATGCCTCATTTTCATCCCCTCCTCCTGTCAGGCCGTTGATGAGCCTGGTGCGATCCCGGTTTCCGGCCCGCCCGCCTATCTATCAATTCCCGTGCCAGCTCGGCCAGTACCGCTAAAACTGTATAATTTCGATATGTTATATTTTTACGAGAACGCCGGTGGGTGACGAAAAACAAAGAAGGATGGAGAATATTCGCGGCTGTTGCAGAATATTCTACGGAGGAGCTCCTCCCTGCCCTAGCAAGGACCAGGGAGCTATTTCCGGCCTGCCGTTCGATGTGGAGGTGGGGGAAATAGCCTTGGAGGGCAACTTTGAGACGGCGCTCAATCTGGACCGGACAAAGCTCTTTAACCAATCCCCAAAAAAAAAGGCCCGATGGAGTCGGGCCTTTTCACTGCTGCAGGTGGAAGATTAAGGTTTGGTGGTCAAAGAGTCAAGCATATCGTTGGCTTCCTTGAGTTTGTCCTGCAGCTTTTTCAACTCTTCAGCGCTGTATTCCTTGTTGCCCTTTTTGACCTCAGTCTTGAGCCTTTTGATCTTCTGCTGAATGGTTTCAGCCTGCATGGCGCACTGGCGCACCCCTTCTTTGGTGTCCATGTTCATGTGTTCGTGGTCTGCTGCCAATACCGGCATAGCCCCAAACAATCCCAGCACCATAACCGCAATAGCAATCCTTTTCATCCTTTGCCTCCTGTTGGGTTAGAGAAGAAGGGTGTCCTCTCCTCCGGTTGTTGAACCTCGGAACTGAACGAGGTCCAGTAGACCATAACATGCGATGATTTCAAGGGAGGGGGCTTCCGGCAATTAAATTATATTGCGCCAATCATAACCCGGAATTACTCCTCCATAATCAATGCGTGTGCCCGCCATGACCACCGTAAGCTCGCGAATCCTCCGAATGGGACGAGTGGTCACTGCCGTTCATGTAATCGTTCATAGCGCAGCCCGATGCAAGAGCAACCAACATTACCATGGCCACCAGGGCGAATACCTTTTTCATTACCTATCCTCCATCCACACTGAATTAAACTGACGGCCTGGCGGTGCCATTTTTGTGCCATAACCAGATCGGACTGTTTTACAGTGAGTTAGGCCGGTTACGGTAGTGACAACCCGTAGATTTCAGGAAGAATATCCTCCACGCATGCCGAATATTAAACAGGTCATGGCAAAGAATATATCGTGGTTGGTTTTTACGGCCGAGTTCCCAAGCCAAAGCGTCAAAGGCGGGTAGGAGCATTCCCTTTCCAGGTTCTAATGCCATACAAATTTATTCCGATCCCGCTCGCCTGAAGAGCCAACAAGCCTGGGCGTCCCAGTTGAAAGGCGACTACAGCGAGCAGTACCGCCGACAGCGTCCAAAAGTAGAAGGAGCAGCGGCGGCCTCTGGCATTGAGAACCGATCCGGCTAGAGAACTGGCGACTCCGCCCCATTCGAACATTGTAATTGCGCTACTGGTGATAATTGGCATGAATCCTCCCTGGTACGAGCACAGGACTCTATCAATTAATGTGCCAAAATCGGACTCCACGCCCAGTTACCCCTTAATGCGCTTGGCTGCTGGTTTTGCGACTGCCGGAGAGATCCCGTAGCCTTCCTCTTCAATAGGGGCGACCCGGTGATACGTCAAACAATTGACAACTTGCGAGGGGGGGGGGAAAAGGGTGCCCGGAGAAAATTCTCGAATTTCCAGGCTGGCGGTGAAGGATATTCTCGAACCGGCGCCCGCCCCGGACCTCCTGTCCCGGCTACATCATCTAGTGTTTCCGGATACTTACACGATAAACACGGAGTTTGGCACGCTCGTCGCTATAGGTCAGGGCATGAAGGCTGCGGCCTCACAACAACCGGACAACAAGGAGCAAGAAAATGAAAAAGAACATGATCGTTGGTGCAACCCTGGCAATCGCTATCCTTACCACCGGCGCGGTATCCGCATTCGCGGCGGGCTCCTGCTGCGACGGCGGCAAATGCGTCAAAGAGCAGGCGGCCCTGCAGACCAACCAGGATACGGCGAAGATCGCGAGTGCCATCAAGGCCAAAGAGGTCGAACTCCGCGGTCTGTACGGCTACGACAGCTTCGACTCCGCCAAGGTCAGCGCGCTCGAGAACGACATCAAGAACCTCAAGGGCCAACTCCACCAGGCCGCTGACCACAACGGCGTCCCCTCCTGCTGCCAGAGCTAAGCCCTAAAGCACCCCCGCCGCTGAACACAGATACGGCAGCCTGCCGAGCGCGACACGAAGAGCGCTCAGCAAAGCTGCCGTTCTGCTTTTCCGGGGACAACTTTGACGAGATGGGTATGCTATCCTTTGCCAGGGAGGGCGGCCATGAGCACTGCAAACGACACTCGTACCAAGACGGTGATACTCGCCTCCACCATCGTTGCCATTGCCCTGCTTCATTATCTGACACCGACAGAATCTCACACCTATCACAAGCTCCACATCGTCCTGCGAAAGCTCTACTTTCTCCCACCGGTGATGGCTGCGGCCTGGTTCGGCCTGAGAAAGGCGTGCCTCACCGCGCTGGTGGTGAGCGTCCTCTTCGTCATTCATGCCTTTGTGGACTGGCCCAGCAATTACATGGAGCAGGCAAACCAGGTCGGCGAACTGGCCGGATTTTGGCTGGCGGCGGTGGTCCCCGGGTGGTTGTTCGACCGGCAGCGTACACTTCTCAGGCAACTCGCCCAAGCCAACGAGGAAACCATCCTCGGCCTGGTTTCGGCCCTGGACCTTCGTGAGCGGCACACTCATTACCATTCTCAACGGGTCCGGAATTACACCGAGCTCCTCGCCACCAGGCACGGCCTGGACCAGAGCACGATACGGGAGATCGGTTTGGGGGCCCTTCTCCACGACGTCGGAAAGATTGCGGTTCCCGACCAGATCCTGCTTAAAGAGTCCAGGCTGTCCGAGGCGGAATGGGTGGAAATGCGAAAGCACCCCGAGGCAGGCTACCGGATCCTGAAGAAGATCGCTTTTCTGAAGGGCGCGGCCGAGATGGTGTACAGCCACCACGAGCGCTACGACGGTAGTGGTTACCCGCGCGGGCAAAAAGGAGACGAGATCCCTCTGGGTGCCCGGCTCTTCATGGTGGCCGACGTGTACGACGCCCTTACCTCGCAGCGCCCATACAAACCGCCACTTTCCCACGAAGAAGCGGTGCAGATGATCGGTGAGGAGACCAATTCCCACTTCGACCCGGCGGTGGTTCAAACCTTCATGGCCATCGCGCCCGGCGACTTTCGTTCCATTGCCGAACGCTACCGGGACACCGATTCCGCTACCCCGTTGCAACCGGCGGCCTGATCCCCCTCTCCTGCGGCAGAGAATGATTGGTGCAAAAGGATCGCCGCGGGGTGCAGGCATTTGCACCGAAAGCCCCATCCGTTCGGCACAAGCGGCTGCCAATATCGTTGTTTTTTCAGCATGTTGGCAGCCGCTACACAACATGGCACACACCGTGTATTTCCTCCGGGTGTCACACCAATAAAGCCCGGAGGAAAATCGATGAAAAAAACAGTACTGTTTGTGGTAGCCATGATGGCCGTTCTTTCCGTTGCAGGTCAGTCGTTCGCACGAGGCGGTGGAATGAGCGGTGGAATGAGCGGGGGGATGGGACAGGCGGGCTTCTCCGGCCAGTCTTCGCCGATGACGACCGAAACTGGCATGGGGATGTCGGGCATGCACACGGAGATGCACACGGGCATGCAGCAAGGCACCATGCAGATGCCGGCTGCCGCGTCCCCGGGCAGCCAGGGAGAAACCGCCGGGAGCACGGCAAGTGCGGCCAGTAACCAGGGCACCGCAACCACGACTACCCCCCAAACGGTCACCACGAATTAATACTCTGCGGAATTCGGACAGCGAAGGGATTTTCAAAGGAGGAAAACAATGTTAAGAATTTCAGCCCTGCTACTGTTGCTGCTGGCCGCCTCGGCCTTGAGCGGCTGCATGGGAATGATGCACCCGATGTAACGAGATGACGGATGGGTGCCGTCTGGGCCCGGTGCTGGCAACCAGCACCGGGAAGCCCTCGGCCTGCACCTGCGGGGTGCCCTAGAAATGGTAGGACATCCCAATCCCCGTGGAGAGATAGCCCCCTTCGACGATGTGATAGTGAAGGTTGACCAGGGCGCCGAACTGCCGGTCCAGCATGTACTCCGCCCCACCGCCGACAACCCCGCCGAACCTGGTCGAGCTCCGGGACGGGAGATCGGCGGACGGTTTCCAGTCGTCGAAGCTCACCTCCAGGCCTCCCTGGGCGAAGGCGGCAAGTTTTGGGTCGATGCTGGGGAGCGGAAAATAGTAGCGGGCCCCGAGGTCAAGCGGGACCCTGGTGCCTGCCACGTTCATCCCACCCTGGTCGGTACTGGACCGGTAGTACGACAGATCCACCCGGCCCTGAAGGTTGTTGAGAAACTCGTAGCCGCCTCCCACGCTTACCCCGATCTGTCCCCCCAGGCCATCAAAGGACTCGGACCCGTAGTTGAGGCTTGCCTCGACTGAGGTGTCACCTTCCTTCCCGAATGCCTGGCCCGAGGCCAGCACCCACCCCACCATGACGACCATGATAACCTTCTTGGTTCCCCTCATTTTCCCTCCCTCTGTATCGACCCGCCGGGTCTGAATTTGATGAAATCGGTATCTGGCCCTGAAAGCAACGATCGCACCAGGGCCGCACCCGCCTGTTTATTAACGTTTTTCTGTTAACATCACCACTCTTGGTTGCCGCAGGATCCAAGAAAATTCCACAGCCGCTGTTGGATATTCAACACATAATCCGTCGTTCGCTGTTCCCCTCTTATTGCTGTGATATACTCACTCAGTTTTGGGTCACTACTTGAAAAGGAGGGTATGGCATGTTCGATTTATCGAAGGCAGGAGCGCAGGTCGACAAGAGTAACAATACCGTGAAATTCTCACTTTTTCTCCCCAGCATGACTTCGCCACCTTTTTCCGTGCGGGTGCTGTACATCGCCAAGCAGGACCAGTTCGACAAGGCAGTTCCATCTACCGCGGTGGATTTGCAGCCGGCTCAGAGTCAGGGAACGTGGGGTCAGCTCTCCCAATGCTTGTGGGAAAGCGCCCCCCAGCCGGTCAAACAGAACACGACCTATCTCTACCGCTACGAAATCACCGGCCCTGCCAAAAACGGCGGCGGAAACGTCCATTCCATCTTCCTCGGCGACCCCTGCGCCCGGGAAACCTCGAGCGGGGTCTTCTCGGTCTTCTCCACCAACGACTCCCCCTTCCCGTGGGAAGATCAAAGCTTCAAGGTCCCCTCCATCAAGGACGCCATAATCTACGAGCTCAATGTCTCCGAGTTCAACCGGAACTTCCCCGGCATCGTCGACCGGCTTCCCTACCTCAAGAGCCTCGGGGTCAACGTGCTGGAATTACTACCGGTAACGAGCGTGCACGACGAGTGCAACTGGGGCTACATGCCGATGTTTTACTTCTCGCCGGAGGAGAGGTTCGGCGGTCCGCAGGCGCTGAAACAGCTGGTGAACGA
Organism: Geomonas sp. Red32; assembly: GCF_023652955.1. GTDB lineage: Bacteria > Desulfobacterota > Desulfuromonadia > Geobacterales > Geobacteraceae > Geomonas. The sequence goes on from NZ_JAKLOY010000008.1 coordinate 21,935, forward strand.
GAGCCACAAGGCAGGCATCGCGGTGATCCTGGACATGGTGTATGCCCACACCGACGGCCAGTTCCACTACCAAAGCGGATACGACCGCTTCTTCGATCTCTGGAGAGACGACCAATACACCGATCCGGCGGGAGCTACCCATTATTCCCCGAACCCCATCGTCTCCGGCTGGTCCCGCTTCGGTCATAAAAGCGACTTCAGAATGCGCTCCACCATGGAGTTCTACAAGGCCATCAACAGGTACTGGATCGAGGAGTTCCATGTCGACGGTTTCAGATACGATCACGTCAACGGCTTTCTCGACACCGCCCCTCCCCTGGACCGTGACGGCAACCCCGACTTCGATTCCTACCGGCCGACCTTCAAGTCCCTCCAGGAGCTCACCAAGGATACCTACCAGCTCTCCAAAGGGATCGGCAGGTTCAAAGGCCCCAACGGGATCTCGCACCTGATTCAGATAGCGGAGGATCTCAGCAAGGGCTCGTATCAGCTCGCGCCGGTCTCGGCCAGTGCCATCAACGGCTGCTGGGAGGAAACCGTCTTCGAGGCGAGCACGGACATGGCTATTTACGATTGTCTCAACGGCTCGTACCTGAATGAGCTGCTCTTGTCGGATTCCAGGTGGGACGCGGTGAAACCTACCAAGAACGTGGATGGCGACGAGATCCCCGTCTCTCCGATCCTCTACAACAACTGCCACGACAAGTCGCACCTCATGTACCGGATCGACCGGAAGAAGAAGTGGGATGACACCGGCTTCGACTATCCGGGCGACCCCGACTGGACACGGCTTCAACCGTACGCGATAGCCCTGCTGACTGCGGTCGGGACTCCGATGTTATGGGAGGGGGAGGAATTCAGGGAGGCCTACGGCCTGCCCAACGATGGGCAGTGCAGGGTCAGAGGCACGAGGCCGATCTGCTGGGAATACTTCTACAGCCAGCTCGAGCTCCCGGGATCTCCGGTAGTCTTGCCACTGACCAGCCTGTATCGTTGCCTGGGCGCGCTCAGGATGCAGTACGCTGCGCTGAGAGGTCCGCGGGACAACGCGAAGAAGGAGATCGAGGATTTCAACCGGAAGACGGTGGTTTTCAGGAGATGGCTCAACAGCGAGGTCTTCGTTATCGCCATCAATTTCTCCTGTAATACCGTCCATCTCGATATCCCCTTCGGGCACGCGGGTAAGTGGACAGACGAGCTGGAGAAGGCGATGAAACGAGCGGTCAACGACACTACACCCCCCTGCGAGATAAACGTCACCGACCCGTCCAAACCTGCCGGAGTCGACATCCCGTCCAACTTTGGAAGGATCTTTAAGTTCAGCGATTAGCGCTGCCGGAAAAGGGCCTGAAAGGGAAAGGCTCGGAAGAATCGAACGCTACGAATCAAGGCGCTGCGGTGCCAACAGAGATGAATAAAGAAGGCTCAGGGGCTTCCCCCCCTGGGCCTTCGCCGTTCCGGCCGGGCGCTCAGTGGTTGATGCTGAAGAGTTGTGGAGCCCCCATTGATCTAGCCGCGGATCTCTCTCAAGAAAACGACGCCAAAACCGATACGATAACAATACCGGCCTTTCCCTCAGACGGCAGCGCCCACATTACATACATCTAATCCTTTCATGCGGCCCTTACCAGAGGTCGAAAGAGATCTTCTAGCGGAGACGATCCATGAAATTCAAAAAGTACAGACATTGGTCCATCCAGAATAAGGTTCTCGCTATCCCGTTGATCGGGCTGATCGCCACCCTGATCGGCACCGAATGCTTGGTCATCCCCTTCATGGTCCACAGGATCCTGGAGAGCAGGAAGGTGGAGACCCAACACGTGGTCGAGGTCGCCTACGGCTTCCTGGCCGGCTACGACCAGCTGGTGAAAAACGGGAAACTCGACCTCGCCTCGGCACAGGCGGACAGCATCGCGGCGGTCAAGGCGCTTCGCTACGGGAAAGGGGGATACTTCTGGATCAACGACCTGACACCAAAGATGGTTGTTCACCCGAACAAGCCCGAGCTCGACGGCAAGGACCTGACCGACAACAGGGATCCGGCCGATAAGCATCTCTTCGTCGACTTCGTGAAGGTCTGCAAGGACAAGGGGGCGGGGTTCGTCGAGTACATGTGGCCCAAGCCCGAAGGCGAGAAACCGCTCCCCAAAATCTCTTACGTCAAGCTCTTCGCCCCCTGGGGATGGGTCATCGGCAGCGGCGTCTATATGGAGGACGTCATGCAGGAGGCCGCCGCCCTCAAGTGGTGGATTCATGCAGCGGCGATGGCCCTGTCGCTGATGCTGCTCCTTCTCTCCTACTCGGTCGGGCGCGGCATCACCCGCCCCCTCGCCGCGGTCATCGGGCAACTCAAGGAGATGACCCAGGGGAACGCCGACCTGACCCAAAGGATCCCGATAACCCGCCAGGACGAGTCCGGCGAGCTCGCCAAGGCGTTCAACGGTTTCCTCGATAACCTGCAAGCGGTGATCGGCAACGTCCGCAAATGCTCCACCAACGTGGCGGAGGCGGCCTTCGACATCCGGAAGCGTACCGAGGAGATGACCGCCGGGGCCGAGCTAGTGGCAGGAGAGGCGGCGGGCGTAGCCACCGCGGGAGAGGAAATGGCGGCGACCGCCGGCGTGATCGCCAATAACTGCATGATGGCGGTCGACTCCTCGCGAACCACCGCCTCCTACGCGCAGGAAGGGCGTCAGGTGGTGGATAATACCATCGCCGTCATGGGCCAGATCGCCCGGCAGGTTGAGAGCTCGGCGACCACGGTCGGGGTGCTCGGGGATCGCTCCCACCAGATCGGCGACATCATCGGCACCATCGAGGACATCGCCGACCAGACGAACCTCCTGGCTTTGAACGCCGCCATCGAGGCTGCGCGGGCGGGCGAGCAGGGACGCGGCTTTGCTGTGGTGGCGGACGAGGTCCGTTCACTTGCCGTGCGTACCACCAAGGCGACCCAGGAGATCACCGGGATGATCAAGGCCATCCAGCAGGAGACCCAGGGGGCCGTCGAGGCCATGAACCAGGGGGTGCTCCAAGTGCAGGAGGGAACCGAGGAGGCGGCCCGTTCCGGCTCCTCGCTGGGGCAGATCCTCGCCCAGGTGGACCAGGTCACCTCCCAGATCAACCAGATCGCGCAGGCGGCCGGCGAGCAGACCTCCACCACCTCCGAGATCAGCGCCAACATCGACCGGATCACCGGCCTGGCCGGACGCGAGTGCGAACAGGCGACGAGCCTCGCCCAGGCCGCCGCGGAGCTGAACCGGCTGGCCGAGGAGATGATCAGCTCGATCAACCACTTCCAGACCATCATCAAGTGGAACAACTGGATGTCGGTCCAGGTGCCCCAGTTCGACGATGCGCACAAGAAGCTGATCGCGATGATCGGGGAGCTGAACGACGCCTTCACCCGCGGCCACGGAGACCGGGAGATCATCCGGATACTTTCGGGACTTGCCACCTACTGCGTCGAGCACTTCGGCGACGAAGAGCGGCTCATGGTCCAGCACCGCTATCCCGATTACGAGCTGCACAAGAAGATCCACGACACCTTCGTGCAGAAGGTCCAGGAGACCATCGTCGACTTCGAGAACCACCGCGTCTCCCCGGCCACCATCATGGACCTTTTGAGCGGCTGGCTCATGGGGCACATCCTCAAGGTGGACAAGGAGTACACCGAGTTCTTCACGAAAAAGCTCCACCTCAAGCGGCAGGCCGCCTAAGCCGGCTACCGTACGCCGCACTGCCACAAAAGCCCCGGGAGCAATTCCGGGGCTTTTTGTTTTCTCTTATCCCCCCCTGCCCCCCCGCCCCGTCACTACCTCCCTTTCACTTTCCTCCTTGACCTTCATACCCCGTGGGGGTATCGTATCACTCATGAGGATACCCGCCCGGGGTATCTAAGGAAACCGGGGAGGAACGGCAATGACCGACCAGCAGAAGAAACTTACCGCGCGGGTTAAGCGGGTAGCGGGACAGGTGGCGGGGATCGAGCGGATGCTGGAAGACCGGCGCTACTGCGTGGACATCCTCAACCAGATAGCAGCGGTCCGCTCGGCCCTCGATGCCCTCGGTGTGGAGCTCCTCACCAGGCACCTGGAGATGTGCGTCATCGGGCACGGCAGCGGAACCGGGCACGAGAGTGCCCAGCGAATGACCCAGCAGGAGCTCCTCGACGAAGTGAAGACCACCGTATCGCGTTTTTTGAAATAGGAGGCAACCGGTCATGCAGAAAGCAACCTTTTCCATCAGCGGCATGTCCTGCGTCAACTGCGCCGCCCGCATCGAGAAAAACCTCGCCGAGACCCCGGGGATCGTCCGGGCTTCGGTCAATTTCGCCATGGAAGAAGCTCTTGCCGAGTTCGACGAGGCCGCCATCAGCCGTGACGACATCCAGCAGAAGATAACCAAGCTCGGCTACGGTGCCCGGGTCAAGGGGGGGGCTGGCGAGCTCCGCTTCGGCGTCAATGGGCTCCACTGCGCGTCCTGCGTCAACAACCTCGAGAAAAAATTGGCCGCCGCCCCCGGAGTGGCCGCGGCGGTGGTCAACCTCGCCCAGGAATCCGCCTTCGTCCGTTACGACTCCTCCGCCATCGATCCTGCCGGCATCTATGCCGTGGTGACTGCCGCCGGATACCAGCCGGTGGCCGACGAGGAGGCGAAAGAGGACGGCACCAAGAGCTACCGCAGCCAGCGCAACTGGTTCATCTTCAGCATGGTCCTGTCGCTCCCGATCATGCTGACCATGGGGATGCACCACGATCCTCGAGTGGGGTGGATGAATCTGATCCTCGCCACCGTCGTCCAGTTCAGCGCCGGGCTCACCTTCTACCGCGGCTCGCTCTTCGCCCTCAAAAACCGCAGCGCCAACATGGACGTCCTGGTCGCCTTGGGTACCTCGGCGGCCTATGTCTACTCCCTCTTCGCATTCTTCGGCGCCTTCGGCGAGCACGGCGGCGACGTCTTCTTCGAGACCTCCGCGATGCTGATCGCCTTCATCCGGTTCGGCAAGTACCTGGAGGCCCGCACCCGCGGCAAGGCTGGGGAGGCGCTCAAAAAGCTCTTGAAGCTCCAGGCCGACAAGGCGCGGCTGATCACCGAGGAGGGGGAGAAGGAAGTACCTTCCAGCATGGTCCGGGTGGGTGATCTCGTCCTGGTACGTGCCGGGGAGACTATCCCCGCCGACGGGGAGATCGTGGAGGGAGAGAGCTCGGTAGACGAATCCATGGTGACCGGCGAATCGGTCCCGGTAGAAAAGGGGATCGGGGATGCCGTCACCGGTGCCACCATCAACCGAAGCGGTCTTCTCAAGGTCCGCGTGACCCGGGTGGGCGAGGAGACGCTCCTCTCCCAGATCGTGCGCATGGTCCAGGAGGCCCAGGCGGACAAGGCGCCGATCCAGCGCTTCGCCGACCGGATCTCCGGGGTCTTCGTCCCGGTGGTTATCGCCCTGTCGCTTGCCACCTTCCTGATCTGGTACCTGGCAGTAAACGAGCCGTTCCTCTTCGCCTTCAAGCTGGCCATCGCCGTCGTGGTCATCGCCTGCCCCTGCGCCATGGGGCTCGCCACGCCGACCGCCATCATGGTGGGGAGCGGGGTCGGGCTCTCCCGCGGGATCCTGATCAAACGCGGCTCGGTGCTGGAGAACATCTCACGGGTCCGCTCGCTTTTGCTCGACAAGACCGGCACCCTCACCGAGGGGCGCCCTACCCTCACCGACCTCGTTACCGCACCCGGTGCCGACGAGGCCCGCTTCCTGGCCTGCCTTGCCTCGGCCGAGGCCCACTCGTCCCATCCGCTCGCCCAGGCCGCCGTGCAAGGGGCCGCCGAGCGCGGCGTGGCACCGTCAGCAGTGACAGACTACCGGGAAAGGGGTGGCTTTGGCGTTACCTGCCGCCTCGAGGGGAGCGAGATCATGGCGGGCAAGGCGCTCCTCCTGGAGGAGTCGGGTATTGCTGTTGCCCCGGTGGCCGGGCAGGCGGCACGCTTCGCCGAAGAGGGGAAATCGCTCATCTACGTTGCTTCCGGCGGGAACCTTTTGGGCGTCGCGGCACTGGCCGACCGGCTCAAAAGCTCTTCGGCCGCCGCAGTGGCAGAGCTCCGCAAGCTTGGGATCAAGACCTTCATGCTGACTGGGGATCAAAAGGGAGTGGCCGCCGCCATCGCCAAAAGCGCAGGTGTGGACGGCTTCGAAGCGGAGGTGCTGCCGGAGCGCAAGGAGCAGGTGGTGAAGGAGTACCAGGAGAAAGGTGAGCCGGTGGGAATGGTCGGTGACGGGATCAACGACGCGCCCGCGCTGGCCCGGGCGGACATCGGGATAGCCATTGGCGGCGGGACCGACGTGGCCAAGGAGACGGGAGACGTCATCCTGGTGAAGGACGACCTGATGGACGTGGTGCGCGCCGTGAAGCTCGGGAGGTACACCCTCGCCAAGATCAAGCAGAACCTCTTCTGGGCGCTCTTCTACAACATACTCGGCATACCGGTCGCGGCCGGCATCCTCTACTACCCGTTCGGCATCACCTTGAAGCCCGAATTCGCCGGTCTCGCCATGGCATTCTCGTCGGTCTCGGTGGTGGCCAACTCCCTTCTCCTGAGAAGGGCCGGCGGGAAGCTGTAATTCTACAAACGGAGAAGTCGCCGTAGTGGAACAGCATTGCCGGGTTGAGGACGCAAAAAGGGGACTGGCCGTCTTAAGTGCCAGTCCCCTTTCAATCCGCTCGTCGCAGTCCCCTGCGTTATCCCTTTAGCAGGCCCCTTCCCTGAAGATGACCACCTTGAGGGTCCTCAGGATGAGCCTCAAGTCGGTGGCGAAGCTCCAGGTGTCGATGTATTCGAGATCGAGCCGCACCACTTCGTCGAAGTCGTTGATGGAGTTTCTTCCGCTCACCTGCCAAAGCCCGGTGATCCCCGGCTTCATGCAGATCCTCTTTCTCTGCCAGTTCTGGTAGTTGGCCACCTCGGCCGGCGTTGGCGGACGGGTCCCCACGAGGCTCATCTCCCCCTTCAACACGTTCCAAAACTGCGGCAGCTCGTCGAGGCTGGTCTTCCGGATGAAGGCGCCGACCCGGGTCACGCGGGGATCGTTCTTGATCTTGAAGATCGCCCCCTCCATCTCGTTTAGATGCATGAGCTCCTTCTTGCGCTCCTCGGCGTCGATGAACATGGAACGGAACTTCCAGCAGGTGAAGGTCCTGCCGTTCTCGCGCACCCGCGTCTGCCCGAAGAAGAGCGGGCCCGGGGATTCCAGCTTGATGGCCAGGGCGATGAACGGGAAGAGGACGGCGGTGATGGCGAGCCCCACCGAAGCGCCGGCGAGATCGAGGCAGCGCTTGAAGAAGAGCTGGTTGGCGTCGGCGGAGACCGAACGGAAGGTCAGGAGAGGGACCTCGTTCTGGAGCATGGTGAGCTCCTTCTTTCCCTCGAAGCGGTAGAACAGGTTCAAAACGGTGCGGGCGGTGATCCCCATCTCGTGGAGATCGGCGATGTACGCGGCGATCTCGAAGCGGGCCTCTTCCTTGGAGTCGCAGAAGATCACCTCGTCCACCGGGTTGTCCTTGCAGATCTCGACCAGCCTGGTGAGCGGCCCAACCACCGGATGCCCAAGCAGCGTGCGGTGGGAGTAGTTCGGCTGGGTGTGGACGAACCCCACCACCTTGAATCCCCACTCCTTTTTATCCTCCAGGATGGTGAGGATTCTCCTGGCGCTCTCCCCGGTGCCGACCAGAAGGAGATTACGGACGTTGTACCCCTCCAGGCGGAACAGCCTCAAAAGCAGCCGTACGAAGTACTGCTCGGCCAAAAGCATCAAGAAGGAGAGGATGAGGAAGGTCCCGAAGAAGCCGCGGGAATAGCCCCGGGGTTCGAGAAAGTAGATGAGGGCGGCGGAAAGGATCCCGCCACAGGCGGTAACTTTAATGAGTGATACGAAAATATTCCAGAGGGAGTTGATCCGCTGGGACGCGTATAATCCGAAACGATCCAGCAGGATAAGCCAGATGGGGATGATGGCGAGCAGGAGCCAGGAGTACTCGTCGAGATCTCTCAGTTCTCCCATTTTTACGCGAAGGTCGTAGGCTGTGAGGAATGCAGTCACGATGATGGCAGCGTCGGTAACGATATTGGCCTTTCTTATGACACTAGCCTGCTCCTTCAACATCTCAGCGTCCCCCTTACAGCACCTGCAACCATTCCAAAAGAAGCGGTACTCTCATAGCCGCTTCTCAAAACAAAGTGAATGAGTTTATACATGAAAAAATACGGTGATTCAAGTGTTTAAAATTTACAAACTTGTTAAATTTGACTGAGGCAACTGGTGTTTTAGACGGACAGGAAGAGTTCGAACCGGCCTGTCAAAGATTACATTCCGGTAATGTTACCTTGGTGCCGGACCGCCCCCCGCAGGACGACCGACCGATCACTGCAAACGGCATTATATTTCTCAGCGATAAAATTACATGCCATGGACCGGAGGTCCATTAACGGTGTCGTAAAAGTTGCAGCCGGTCGTTTTCGCGTCATTACCGAAAACAGGTAAGGAAAAATAGTAGTTACCCCTTCCCCCGCCCTAGCCGTGTCGTGTTTTTCGCAACCCCTCGCTGTTCCGTCCCCCTGCCACTGGTGATACGTTCCTATTATTAATTAGCTACTTAGCAGGCACTGCTCATTATGGCACGCTTACTGTAAAAGAACCCGACATAACCCCAATTCCAATCAGGACAAAGAGGAGTTCGCATGAAATTGACAACACCCATTGTCATGGCGGCGGTGATTGCGGCCGGAGCTGCACTGCAGATTTGCTCCGGCCCGCTCGCCCACGCCGAGGAGGTCTCCCCTCTGCAAAGCCGCAAGGACATCGTCAGCTACTCGATCGGGGTGGAGACCGCAAGGAATCTGCAGAAAGGGAGCATCGACATCGACCTCGACCAGGTCATCCGCGGTATGAAGGATGCCCAAGGGAACCGGGTGCAGCTCCCCGAAAGCGTGGTCCGCAAAGCGATGAAGGACGTCCAGTCCGAGCTGCACCGGAACCTGGCCATGGCCAGAAAGCTTCAGTCCAAACAGGCCCAGGACGCCAGAGGCGCCCAGCCCGCCACCGGCAAAGAAAAAGTCGCCGCAAGCGATCACCCCCAAAAACAATAGAACAATCCGTTACCTCAAATGAATCCATGCTCCACCGCCTTTAGGCTCACCCCTAACCTGCAGCTATGTAGTCATTATCTGAAAAGGAGGACACCATGAATTGGCGAAGTATTCTGAGCTCTGTTTGCCTGACGCTTATGGCCGCCCTGACCTTCACGCCCGGTACCGCACGGGCGGGGGCCGGGATCGGTTACAGCACCTACTCCACCGGCGGGACCAGGACCATCCCCACCTACTACGCGAACTCGGTCAGTATCCCCGGCTCCGCCACCCCTGAGACGATGAGGAAGTTCGTCGACACCCTCCCCGGCGTCCCCGGCTTCACCACCTTCGGGGCCAACAACCTGGGCCAGTACATCCCGGCCGGCGTTCCCGAGAAATGGGTCAACGGCAACGGGGTCACCACCAATGACGACTATTACGAAATCGCCGTCGTCGAGTACCAAGAAAAGCTCCATTCCGATCTCCCGAAAGCGACCACCCTGCGCGGCTACGTCCAGCTGGAAACCGCCGGACTCTACGCGGCCAACAAGAGCAAACATTTCGCGCTGAAATACCCCGACGGCACGCCGATCCTGGACGCCAAGGGGAACCAGATCTACGCGGTCGACCAGCCGCACTACCTGGGACCGATGATCGTGACCACCCGGGGGACCGCGGTCAGGGTGAAGTTCACCAACCTCCTCCCCAAGGGGCGCTTCGACGCGACCACCGGCAAGCGTAACGGCGACCTCTTCCTCCCGGTCGACGAGACCCTGATGGGGGCGGGACTCGGTCCCGACGGCACCCACAAGTACACCCAGAACGGTTCCGAGATCCACCTGCACGGGGGCGACAACCCGTGGATCAGCGACGGCACCCCGCACCAGTGGGTGGTTCCGGCCGGTGAGAACACCCCGTGGCCGAAAGGGGCCTCGCAGCAGAACGTCCCCGACATGCCCGATCCGGGCCCCGGCTCCGCCACCTACTACTTCCCCAACGGCGAGAGCGCCCGGCTCATGTTCTACCACGACCACACCCTCGGCTTCACCAGGCTCAACGTCTACGCGGGCGAGGCGGCCGGCTACCTGATCCAGGATGCGGCCGGCCACGGGGAGAACCTCCTGCCGCTCGCCGGCGTTCCCCAGATCCCGCTCATCATCCAGGAAAAGACCTTCGTGCCGGCCGACATTGCCGTCCAGGACACCAAGTGGGACACCCTCCACTGGGGTCAGCCGGGCGACCTCTGGTTCCCGCACGTGTACGAGACCAACCAGGACCCGACCTCCTACGACGGGACCAACCCGGTGGGGCGCTGGGACTGGGGCCCCTGGTTCTGGCCGGTCTTCCCGGCAGACCAGCCGCTGCCGACCGGCGTGTACGGTGACGTGACCACCACCCCGGAAGCTTTCGGCGACACCCCGCTCATCAACGGCACCCCCTACCCGGCCGTCACCGTGGATCCCAAGGCCTACCGCTTCCGGATCCTCAACGCCACCAACGACCGCATGATCAACCTGAGCCTCTTCGTGGCCGACCCGACGGTGACCACCGCCGACGGCCGGACCAACACCGAGGTGAAGATGATCCCGTCCGCCCCGGGGGCACTGCCGGCCTGCGCCTCCACCGCCCCGGTCAACCCGGTCACCGGCATCCCGAACAACTGCCTCCCCGCCACCTGGCCGGTCGACGGCAGGGACGGCGGCGTTCCCGACCCGACCACCGCCGGTCCCAAGATGATCCAGATCGGCACCGAGGGGGGCCTGCTGCCCCAGGCGGCCATCATCCCTGCCAACCCGACCAACTACGAGTACATGCGCCGCTCCATCACCGTCCTTAACGTCTCCGACCACGCCCTTCTCCTGGGGAGCGCCGAGCGCGCCGACGTGGTAGTCGACTTCTCGCAGTACGCAGGGAAGACCCTGATCCTCTACAACGACGCCCCGGCCCCGATCCCGGCCTTCGACGCCCGCATCGACTACTATACCGGCGACGTCGACCAGACCGACTCCGGCGGCTGGTTCACCACCGCCCCCGGCTTCGGCCCCAACACCCGCACCATCATGCAGATCAAGGTAACCGGGACCGCCGGCGCTAACGGCACCCCGTTCGACGAGAAGGCCCTTTTGACCGCGCTGCCGCAGGCCTTCGCCGACTCCCAGCCCAAGCCGGTAGTGGCGGAATCCGCCTTCAACACCGCGCTCGGCACCAGCTACACCGACAAGTACGCGAGGATCTTCACCGGATCGGCAACCCAGCATACCTTCGACTTCGTCGCAGGCGACACCATCAGCTACTATCCGGAAGGCTCCACCACCCTGACCACCGTGGGCGCAGGCCAGGTGGCCAGCATCCCGGTCCTCAACAAGGCCATCCAGGAACTCTTCGACACCCACGGGCGTATGAACGCCACCCTCGGCGTCGAGATCCCCTACACCGGCTCCAACGTGCAGACCACCGTTCCGCTGGGGTACATCGACCCGGCCACCGAGACCATCACCGACGGCGAGACCCAGATCTGGAAGATCACCCATAACGGCGTCGACACCCACCCCGTCCACTTCCACCTGGTCAACGTGCAGGTAATCAACCGGGTCGGCTGGGACGGCACCGTGAAGCCGCCGAACCCGAACGAAGTCGGCTGGAAAGAAACCGTGCGGATGAACCCGCTCGAGGACATCATCGTGGCCGTGAGGGCCAAGAAGCCGACCCTGGGGGGCTTCGGCATCCCCAACAGCGTCCGCTACCTGGCGCCTGCCCAGGCCCCCGGCGACACCATGGGCTTCATGAACCTCGACCCGACCACCGGCAACCCCTACCCCGCCGGCCAAGGCGTGAGCAACACCGTCGCCGACTTCGGCTGGGAGTACGTCTGGCACTGCCACATCTTAGGCCACGAAGAAAACGACTTCATGCGTCCGTTCATCTTCCGGGTGACCGAAACCATCCCGGCCGCGCCGGCCAACCTCACCGCCGCCGCCCCGGCCTACAACTCGGTCAATCTCTCCTGGACGGATAACTCCGCCAACGAGATCGGCTTCGTGATCGAACGGGCTACCGGTACCTCCACCTCCTACTCGCAGGTGGCCACGACGCTGGCGAACGCCACCTCCTACGTGGACACCACCGTCATCGCCAACACCACGTACCAGTACCGGATCCACGGGTTCAACTCTGCCGGGAACTCCGGATACGCAACCGCCTCGGTCACGACCCCGGATTATCCGCCGCCCACCAGCGTGTCGCTGACCACCAGCACACCGAGCCCGCAACAGATAGGCTCCTCGATCACCCTCAACGCCGCCGCGCAGGGAGGGAGCGGGGTCTACCAGTACCAGTTCAGGATCAGCGCCGCCGGCAGCACCGTAACCCAGGCCGTCACCGGGTACACCTCGACCTCCAGCTACAACTGGAACACTACGGGCCTGCCCGGCGGCATCTACACGCTTGCGGTCTACGCCCGCAACGCCAGTTCCACCGCCGTCTACCAGGTGGCCAAGTGGACCAACTACACCTTGCTGAGCAGTTCGTCGGTGACCGGCGTCACCCTGACCACCAGCCCCTCCAGCCCCCAACTGAAAGGTACAAGCGTCCAGCTCTCCGCCTCGGCGAGCGGCGGCAGCGGCAACTACGAATACCAGTTCCTGGTGAGCGCAGTGGGTGGAACGGTGGTATCGCCGGTGACGAGTTACGGAAGCAACTCCACCTATACCTGGAACACCTCCAACCTCACCCCCGGCACCTACACCCTCGCCGTGTACGCGAGGAACGTCGGGTCGACCGCCATGTACGAGGCTGCCAAGTGGATTACCTTCACCGTGACCTATCCGCCGGTTAGCAGCGTCTCCTTCAGCGTCAGCCCGGTCAGTCCGCAGAACATCGGCACCTCGATTCTGCTGAGCGCCTCGGCAACCGGAGCCAGCGGCAATTATGAGTACCAGTTCCGGGTGAGTGCAGTCGGAAGCACCGTTACCCAGGCCGTCGGGCCCTACAGCACCACCAACACCTACACCTGGAACACCAGCACCCTCACTCCGGGCACCTATACCCTCGCCGTGTACGCGAGAAACGTGGGGTCGACCGCTGTCTACGAGGCGGCCAAGTGGATCAACTTCACCGTGACCTCTCCGCCGGTCAGCAGCGTCTCCTTCACGACCAATCCGCTGAGCCCGCAGAGCGCCGGTACTTCCATCCTGCTGTCCGGGCAGGCAACCGGCGGCACCGGCAACTACGAGTACCAGTTCCGGATCAGTACAGCAGGTAGCACCGTTGCCCAGGCCGTCGGTCCCTACAGCACCGCTAACACCTACACCTGGAACACCACCGGCGCCACCCCCGGCATCTACACCTTGGCCGTCTACGCGAGAAACGCCGGCTCCACGGCCACCTATGAAGCAGCCAAATGGATCAACTACACACTTAAGTAGCAGCTGGTAACACCTACTGGCGGGGGCCCCTTCGGGAGCCCCCGCCAGTCGATTTAATTTCTCACCATCCCCGCAGCGCTTACCTCCAGCTCCACCGTAACCTCACCTCGCCGACTCCGACAGGACTGCTTCTCCGACTCCCCACCTCACACCTCACACCTCACACCTCACACCTCACACCTGTCCGCCTCAACCATCCCTTTGCCCTTCCCTCCCCCACTAAGAAATCCCCGACGACACGGCTCATGGCCCCCTGTTCAAACCGTGCCAGTTGTTCAACTCCTGAAACTTCCTTAACTATCTGAATTTTCGTCACTCTCCCGCTCGACATACCAAACACTGGCTCAACGTATCCTCATCCATTTTTGAAACGTATTTTCAGTAGCACAAAAAGATTTAGATTTTTCTTGTTAGTTTACCAGTACTTAGCAACAAACAACCAACCCCGCCCCACCTGGCACTTTCGGTGAAACTCCCCAGGCATGAACTGAGGAGGACATCGACATGCGAGGCCAAAAAAACATCACCAAAAACTTAAACATGCTCCTGGCTGGTCTCTCTCTTTCCCTGTTGTTCGGATGCGGTGGCGGCGGAGGGAACCCGGTGACCGCGACCGCGACGGCGAGCACCCCGGTAACCGACCCGGTCCCGCCGGCCATCGTGGCAGCCCCCGTGCAGGCCCAGCAGGTTTTAAATGGCGCCGCGGCCGGGGCCAACCTGGTGGTTGCGGTAGGCAACGACGGCAGGATCATCACCTCGGCCGACCAGTCCACCTGGAGCGAGCAGGCCTCCAATACGGCCAACTCCCTGCTGGCGGTCGCGTACGGCAATTCTCTCTACGTGGCCGTCGGCGGCGACAAAACGATCGTCACTTCTGCGGACGGGACGACCTGGAACCCGGAGGCCGCCCAGGGCTCCGACGTGCTCTACAGCGTGGCATACGGAAACGGGGTCTTCGTGGCGGTGGGAAACAACGGCGCCATCGTCAAATCGACCGATGGGCATAGCTGGGACAACGTGGAGTCCGGAACCAACAACATCCTCTACAGCATCGCTTTTTGCGGCGACAAGTTCGTGGCGGTCGGCGAGGCAGGTACGGTAGCCGTCTCCCTCGATGGGACGACCTGGCAGAGCGCTACCACCGGCGACAGCTCCTGGCTCTACGCGGTCGGCTTCGGCAACAAGACCATCGTGGTGGCAGGCGAAAACGGTACCATCATGACGTCGGCCGACGGGAAGTCATGGCAGAAACAGAATTCCGCCACCACCAGCACCCTGATGGGGATCACCTTCACCGGCACGAGCTTCATGGCAGTGGGCGAGGCCGGGGCCACCGTGATCTCGGCCGACGCTGCCAACTGGCGCGCCATCACCTCCGGAGCCCAGACCACCCGCTACGGAGTGGTGGTCAAAGGAAGCAGCGCGGTGACGGTCGGCGCATAAAGTTTAGACAGGAGATATAAAAAAAGCCTGCGGCTCAATACGAGCAGCAGGCTTTTTTGCATTTCCGGCCGGGCAGGCACCAGATCAGACGAAATCTCCGTCCGGGTCGTCCTTTTTCCACCGCGCCAGCCCCTCTGCCAGATCGGTCGCATACGGGTACGACCTGGCGACGAGTTCGCCGGGGACGATGTTGGTGGAACGGACCAGCTTGCGCATCCTGGATGGGTGGATCGGATTCTTCAGCCCCAGGGCGTTCAAAAGCTGGAAAGGACGGGCAGCGTTGACCATGACGGAAAGCGGAACCGTCCCGAGCGGCGGGCGGAAGGGGCCGGCTTTGCAGAAGGCCCGGCAGATCTCCTCGATAGTGTACTCGCGGGGATAGCAGAAATTGTAGAGGAGGTACGGCTCCGGCTGCTCGCTCATGAAGAAGAGGGTCCCCATCAGCTCCCCTACGTACCCGCACGCCTTCACCGTGTCCTTTCGCCCGGGATAGACGAAGAACCCCTTCTTGAGCGCCTTGGCGAGCTTGGTGAAGTTTCCGTTCTCGCCACGGCCGAAGACCACCGCCGGACGGACGATGAGAAGCCGCCGCCCCTCCCCTTTCTTCTGCCAGGCGCGGTGGATCTCCTCGGCCTGCAGTTTCGATTTGCCATAGGCGGAATTGGGGACCAGCTCCGACTTCTCGCTCTTGGGGCTCTCGGTGGGACCGTAAACGGCTATCGAACTGGTGAACCAGATGGTGCGGCACCCGGTGGCCTCGCAGTAGGCGGTGACGTTCTCCGCTCCCGCGACGTTGGTGTCGAAATACTCGTGGTCGGGATGGCCGGGGGTACGGTGGACGGCGGCGAGGTTCACAACCACGTCCGGCGCGGCCAGGACCTCCGCCGGGATCGGCTCACGGACATCGCACCGTACAAATTTGGTCCCGCTGAAAAGATCCCCTTGAGGCTCCACGATGTCGGCAATGACGATCTCGGTCACATTGCGACGCTTCAGTTCCCGCACCAGGTGACTGCCGATGAAGCCGGCCCCGCCAAATATCACATATTTCATTTTTTCCAGTATCCTTTGTTCATGCTGAGATCCTGTACCAGCCAGCGGGGAATGCTGCTCCAGCGGCTGCCGAGCTTGTAGGCAACCAGCTTGGAGGCCGTCCGGAGAAAAGCCGCCGGGATGGTAAAGGGGGAGTTTTCCAAGAGGTACTTCAGCTCGGAGACGACGAATTTCTTCCCCTCCCCTTCTGGCTTGCCGAACCGGTCGAGGATCCAGCGCTCGGCCTGGTGAAGGACGCCGATGTCGAAGTAGCGACGGGCCTCTTCCATCAGGGTGTAATTGTGGGAGTGGTAGCAGGCCGCCTCCGCGCAGTAGGTGAGGCTCCACCCGTTGAGCAGGAACTTGGCGGCGACCACCGTGTCCTCCCCGAAGATGACGTCGGCGGGAAAGCCCCCCACCGATTCGAGGGCGCTGCGGCGGTAACCGGCGAAGGAGTTGGAGAGAAAGGCGGCCTTGATGCCGAGCCTTGCGATGTCCGCCGGCGCCTTGACCGCGGAGTGGGCCGGATAGTTGAAATAACGGGCATGGGCGGCAAGGGGTGAGGCGTCCTCGTAGGGAAGCTGGCGTCCGCAGACGGCGGCTACCTGGTCGTCCCGGAAGCAGGCAAGGAGGCTCTCCAGCGAGGCGGGTGACGCGAGGACCGCATCCTGGGTGAGGTAGACCAGGAATTCGGCTTCGGGGGCGTAGGAGATGGCCAGCTGCCGGGTCGCACCGTGGTTGAAGGACGCCCTCGTGATGGGGACCACCTGGAAACCGGCAGCGGTGGCTTGGGAGACGGTCGAATCGGTCGACTCCGAATCCACCAGGATCTTGTAGCGGGGCTGAACCGTCTGGCTTTCCAACGAGGCCAGGAAACTGGCAAATTCGGGACCGGCGTTAAGGGTCGGGACTATTACGGCAAAATTACTCAGATTCACCACTAACCTCAGTATGTTCTCCTACCCTTGGGTAAGTGTCTCGCAAAGGGCGTCAGCGAATCCCCTCGCATCGTCAGCTATCCGCATCTCACCGTCGATACCTTCGGCGGCGACGGTGGTGGCGACCACGGGAAGCCCGGCCGCCATGAATTCCAGCACCTTGATCTTGATCCCCGCCCCGAGCCGGAGGGGAGCCGCCCCGACCTGTGCCCTTTCGAAGTAAGGAATGGGGTCCTCCACGAAGCCGGTGACCTCCACGCACTCCGAGGCCCTCTCCAGCATACGGGCCGGCGGATTCGCCCCCACCACCGAAACCTTGGCGTGAGGAACCCGCTCTTTGACCCGCGGGAAGATCTCGTCGAGGAACCAGAAGACTGCGTCGGAGTTTTCCGTACGCCCCATCGCCCCCCACAGCAGGATGGTACCGGCCACCACCTTTTCCCGGGTCACCTTTTTGAAGCGCTCATCGACCTTAGGCGGGAAGACCTCGATCTTGGCCGGGTCCACGCCGTCGGCCACCAGGAGGTCGCGGTCCTTGAAATTGAGGGTCCCGATCCGCTGCACCCGGTGCAGGACGTCCAGCTCCCAGGCCTTTTGCCGCCCGTACTCGAGCCGGTAGAGAAACCGCCTGACTCCGGAGCTCCCCTCCATCTTGCGCTGGAAGGACTGGTAGGTGACGTCGTGCTCGATGAGCAGCTGCTCCTCGACGTGGGACACCCGGTCCAGATAGTGGCCGACCGAGGTGTACTCGAAGTGGACCCTGTCGAAGCGGCGCTCCCGCAGGACCCGGCGGAGCTCGGCGTCGAAGCCGGGGTGGATCCGGGAAGCCACCCGGACAGGGAGAGCCGGATGGGTCAGGATCCCCACCACACGTTGACGGAGCGAGACCTCGAAGAGCGACACCTGCGAGCAGAGTTTCTCCAGTGCCGGGCCGGCATGCCCCTTCTCCGCCTCGTTCACGAAAGCCATCAGGTAGATGTCGTAGTCGCGGGCGTACTCCTCCAGCCGGTCGAAGGCGATGGCCTGTCCGGCCTGGGGAACGGACTTGGAGGGAAGATGACTGGACAGAAAAAGGAGCGATTTCTTGCTCATAGCTGATTGAAGCAGCGGCCTTCGCGGGACGCTACCCTCGTATTCCCTCCAACACTCCCTTGAAGACAATCCCGACACGGTCCGCCTGTCCGCGCCGGATCCGGTTGACGGCGACCACCAGGGTGGAGAGGATCACCACCGGCAGCAGCAGGGGAAAGAATTTCCTGGTGAAGAGTACCTTGTTCCTGACGAGGTAGAAATCGGACAGCTTGCTGCGGCTTGCCGCGACCGAACTGGAACCTATCGAGGCCCCCTCCTTGTGGTAGACCCGGCTTCGGGACGAGAAGGCGATGCGGAAACGGCGCCGGGCCCTCTGGAACCAGTCGATCTCCTCGAAGTAGAGGAAGTAATCCTCGCACATCAGGCCAATCTCGACCAGCAGCCGCTTCGGCACCAGCATGGAGGCGCCGGCCACGTAATCGAGCCCTTGCGAGACGGTATCCTCGTCGATGGCCGGGCCCAAGGTTTCCCCTGCCCCGACGCTCTTCGGTGCGGCGAGCCACCGGTTGTAGGTGGAGCCTCCGTAGGACTGGACGGCCTGGGGGGGGGAGTAGTCGAGCAGCATCGCTCCGCAAAACCCGGCGTCGGGGCGGTGCGCCATCGACTCGACCATGGAGGCCAGCGCGTCGGGGGCGACCACCGTGTCGTTGTTGAGCAGCCAGACGAAGTCGAAGTCGTCGCGGGCCAGCGCGTAGCGGAGCCCGACGTTGTTGCCGCCGGCGAATCCGAGGTTGCCGCCGGTCTCGATCAGTACCAGCGGGTACCCTTCCCCCGTACCGGCACCGAACCCTTCCCCGGCGCGAAGGTGCAGGCAGGAAAGGGGCTTGGCAACGGCGGGAAAGGAAAGCCCCCGCAGCGGATTGGTTCGGTCGAGGTACAGGCTGAGATCTCCCGCTGCCCACGCCTTGATCCGCTCCACCGAACCGTCGGAGGAGGAGTTGTCGCAGACCACCACCTGGAAGTTCCGGTAGGTACTCCGCAGCAGGCTTTCCAGGCACTCGATGGTGTCCGCCCACCCGTTCCAGTTCAGTATGACGACGTAGACTTTCGGCGTTTGCATCGGCTCCTACATCGTGGTCAAGACGGTGACCGAGTTGGGAGGGCAGGCGATCGTGATAGGCCTCTTGGTGTTGTAGATCTCGGTCGATACATTCAGGTTCGGAAACGCCGGGTCGGTCGCGACCGCCGAGTCGGAGTAAACGTAGTGTTTGAAGGTCCTCAGCTCGGCCTTGGCGATGGCGAGGTTGACGTTGACGTTGTGGGTGGTGGTATCCCGGTTCACCAGACAAAGGGAGTAGTCGAGAGAGTGGAGGTTCGATTTAGCTGGGACCCTTGCGACCAGGATGCGCATCATATTCGGTTGCTGGACCCGATAGATGGTGGACGAGTAAGGGAAATAACGGGTAAGAAGGGACCAGGAGGAAGCCCATGGCCTCACATACATGCCGCTTTTTTTATCACTCCACATTCCCCAAAAGAAATCCTTATGCCCGTTGTCCTCCAACATCCAGGCAAGAACAGAGGAGACGCCGGAACGCGCGGCTTGCACCCCGTAATCGGCCATGAAGATGCCGTAATCGACTTCGGCAATATGGCGGTTGCCGGACGGCAAAACCTGGTCGTCCTGCATACCGGCCTCCGATACGAAAATCGGCATGGACGCAGCCACCGCGCTCGCGTTGCGCAGCAACTGCCGTTTTTGCAGGAAAAGGTTCTCGACGATACCGTTTTTGACGTCGGTTCTCGTCGCGTAGTTATGGACACTGTAGGCGCCCATAATATCCGGGAGTTGGCCGCCGCATCCGCTAAGCCAGGTATCTCCATGCTGGCCCTGCGACACTTCGGGCCCCGAAAAGGTGACTTTGCGGTCCAATCCCCGCTTTGTGAACTCCGCATTGACCCGAACGACCAGGTTCTTCCACATGGGCCAATTGTTAGCCAGTTCAAGATCGGGCTCGTTGCCAGCGGAGAAGTACTTAATGCAGCTGTATCCCTTGGTGTTGACAAGGTAATCCACGATGGCACCTATCACCTGGGCGTATTGGGGGTCATCGGGCCCGGTGATCCCAGGGATGTTGAGCCAGGAGGTGGCGGCTGAGCCGCCGGCGCCCCATGAGCACAGGATGACCTTGATCCCCTGCCGCTGGCAAAGGTCGAGCTGCTTGTAAAGCCACTTCATCGAGTCGGAGTTCCAGTTGTATTTGCCCCCACCCAAATAGCACCAACTCCCGAGCACCATGATCCTGCATACCGGCATCTTCAGGCTCGAAACCCGGCTGGAGATGGTGTTGAAGTCCTCCTCGTTGACGCCGTTGACAGGATACCCAATCGAATCCCATTCCGCGCCGAATCCGACGAAATTTTTGTTGATGATTTGACTGTTGGCCACGGTGATGAGGTCGTCGCCGAGGGCCAAGGAACTCGCCTTCAAAACCAACAGCAGGATAAAAAACAATCTCGCTAAAACCGCGCGCATGGAGACCTCCTAGAGTGGGGTGTTAAGAATCAGCGCTAAAGCCTGGCGAATCAACTACTGGCCACGGTACTCTTCCACTGAACATACCTGGACACCATCAATCCGTAAACGAACCAGTAAAAAACACCGAAAGTCGAGGAAAACAGCAGGTTGGTGGCACTGTAAAACCACACGACAATGGGGATCAATATGAAAAGAAATTTCCGTTCGTTTGAACGCAACGCGATCTGGATGAACCAGACAAATTGGGCAATGAAGAGAATGAGCCCAATGCCTCCGAACTCGGCAATATAGGTGACGGAGGTGTCGGAATTGGCCATGCTCCAGTTGTCGAGAGTGGTGGGCAACGAATATATTTTATGGAAGTAATAACCGTCAAGCTCCCATATTGCCGTGTCCGAGATTCTGTTCAACCCGATGCCGAAGACCGGATAATCCTTCAAGATATCCAAGGATCCGACAGCGTAGACGATCCGGTATATCACCGAACTCCCTGACTTGCCGAATTCATTGGTCGATTGCTTGACATCCGAAAAGGTCAGGACGATCAGAGCCAAAAACAACACGAAAAGGATCAAACGTGTCCGTGCGCTTTTAAAAGATAAAATCAACAAGATGATCGCAGTAGCGATCTGGGCCCTGACCGAAGTGGCGAAGACAGCCAAATATCCTAATCGGGTAATGAACTGATTCCTGGCGAGAATATGGCGAACGATCGAGAAGATGATCAGCATGGTCGCCATGACGTTGGGCCACGGCATTAGTCCGTGGAACTGACGGATGCCGAAGCGTACAGGATTCAGGTCCACGTATTTGCCAGCCCAGAAATCCGCGTAACCAAAAGCGTCCAGAACGATCGATGCGATCGAAATCATGATGCAAAAAGATAAAAGCTTGACGATTTTACCAATGTCCGCGTAACGCCCAAACGCCGCGGCGACTAGAAACGCAGCGGTACAAGGAATAAGGGTGAAGAGAAAGTTCACCGCGACAATTTTCACGCTGCTGTTAGCAGTGAGAACCGTCAGGGGCCCTTGAATGAAGAAGTAACCGAGAAAAAGGGTGGCAGGATTAAAAACCAGCTCGTCGGTCCAAATCCGCGCCTTACGCAGGGCGGTCGTTCCCAGAACGGCAAGGAGAACGGCCGAGTAAGCGTAATTTGACATCGGCAGAGTCACGATTTCTGCCGCCATCATGGGGGTCAACATCGCATACAGGACGAGCGTGTAAAAGACTAGGTTCAGCCGGGTATTTCCGACCAAACAGGCGCGTCTATGAGCAAAATACGGGTTAATGACACCGTCAGAGGAGTACATGGGTAAAAACCTCGAGGCAACTTAGGACATAAGCCTGTCGAAATGCGCTGCGAGCCGGTTGGCGTTTTCTCGGCGGTTGAAGGGCGCGTCCGAAAACGCGGGAAGGTGCTGGCCTTCTTCAAGCAGGGCCTTGAGAGACTCTTTGATCCCTTCGACATCGCAAGGGTTAACGATGCGCCCGAAGCCGAGCCCGTGGAGCAGGCAGGCCAAGGCGCTGTTCTCGCCGCAAAAAGCCAGAATCGGTTTCTTCGCCGCCAAGTACTCATAAACCTTGCCGGGGATCGCGGTGCTGCTGTCCTCCTCGTCGAAGATAAAAACAACCAGCACGTCGGCCGAACAGAGGTAGCGCAAGGCTTCCTTGTGAGCGACGGGGCCGCGCACGTTGATTTCCCAGCCGCCATGGACCGCGGCTTCCAGAAGGACGGTCTCTTCCCGTTCGTTCTTTCCCACCATATGAAAAGCGATGCGGTCCTTCAAGGCAGGGTCGAGCGACATCAGGGCGTCAATCAGATACCTCGAGGTGCGAAACCCTCCAAAACCGCCCAGATATACGACATTGACCTTGCTGGAATGGAAGTCCATCGGCTTCAGTTCCAGAAAATCGGCAGGATCGAACCCGTTCAAGATCGTCACGACCTCCTTACCGGACATTTCGCTCAGTTTGGCGGCCATGGGCTCGGTGGTCGCCACCAAAAGATCAGCTTTCGACAACACCCTGGCTTCCAGGAGACGGTTGATCGCCTTCTGAAACCGGAAAGCCGGCGCGAAGATCCTGTTGCCGGTCCACATATCCCGGTAATCCACGATGAGCTTTTTGCCGGAGAGGATGCTAAGCATGTAGCCGACCAAAAGCGGGGTCTGCGGCGGAGCCGTCGCGTAAATCAGCGAGATGTCCTCGTCCTTTATTAGCTTGAGCCCGAGCAAAACCGCCGGCACCAGCCATCCGGCCCTTTTGTCTGGAACAAGGAGGGTTTTCACAGTTTCCTTCAGCCACCACTTAAGGCGGCTCGCAACGGACTGGCGTGTCGCGGGACCAGGCTGTGCGTCCCCCGGGCTGGACGATTTGAACCTGCTTATCCAGTCGCCGCAGCGGTATATGCTCGAGCCCGACACCTCGTTCGCCATCCCCTCGTCCGGCATCCAGCTATCTTTCCTCGAAACCGTCAGGACGACCGGCTCCCAGCCGAAGGATGGGAGGTATTTTACGAGCTTGACGGTCCTCATGACTCCGCCCCCACCGCATTCGGGAGGAAAATCATAAACGACGATGAGAACGCGCTTTTTAGAATTTTGTGAGGTCATAGTGCCAAGATTGTGTGTGAGAAAATGCTAGCTGACCGGCTTCGCCAGGGCCAGAAAGCCCCTGACTTCCCCGCGCAGTAGAACGAAGACCGAGCCGCCGTAGGCCGCGATCCCCAGAAGTGTCAAAGAGATCAAACGTGGAACGTCGGATAGACGGCTGGCAATTAGGTGATCAAATGTCATGAGAAAAACCGACATAATGACGCAGCAAGCCAATATCCCAGCGAAGCTTTTGACGAAATCAGGCAACCGAAGCCCGATGAATCGGAACGGAATGGCCAGGGCGGGATAAACCGTAATGATGAAGGCTATCGCGTAACAAGAAGCGACTCCGACAACGCCGTAATTCAGCCCGATGATGAAGGACATTATATAGAATACGCCGGTGGCAACACCCCACCTCAACATTACGTCGGTCCGCCCCTTTGCCTGATAAATCGACCCCACCATAGTCACCACGGATTGAACCATACCGAGCGGAGCTAAAATTTCAAGAAGGAGGACGACCGGCTCCCACTGTTTTCCGAAAAAACACATGATGAACGGCCGTGCCAGATACCAGAGGCCGAACATCATGGGAAAGGTTACAAGGCCTATGCACTGGCAGGTTTTGACGTATAGCCTGCGGAACGCGTCGTCATCGCTTTGGAGTTTTGCAAAAACTGGAAACATTACTCTGGCAAAAATGGTGGAGATCGCCTGAAGAGGGTAAAGCATGAGCTTGTAAGCTAGAGTGTAGTAGCCAAGGCTCTGTGGGCCAAGATAACGTCCGATCAGGACGTAATCGGCGTTCCGCACGACGTAATTAAAAATATTAAATCCAGTAAGATTAAGGCTGTAGCTGGTAACAGACTTCAGCTCGGCCAGGTCGAACGTGCGCTTGGGTCTGAAAGGAGCGACGATCAACAAGAGAATCGTTGTAACCAAAGTGGTAGTGATGCTTTGGAAAACCAAACTCCAGGCCCGGCAGCCGTAGAGTGCGGAGCCGATTCCAACCGCTGAGCCTGCCAAAGCAGCGCAAACATCTATTTTAGCCAACACGTTGAATTTTAGGTCCTTTTCCAAAAAGGACTGATGCACGATAGTGCAACTCGATATGAGGAAGGTAATCGACACTCCTCTCAAGAGAGAGGTGACCTGAGGTTCCCGGTAGAAAACTGCAGCGAGGGGAGCGAGCAGGAGCAAAAGCAGAGTCATGCCTAAACCGAAGCTTACATTCAGATAGAAAATACTGCTAGCAAGCTCCTTGGACAGCTCCCTGCGCTGGATAACGGCGGACGCAGTACCGAGATCCTTGAAAATGGCGAGAAAACCAACCACGATGGTCGCCATGCCAACCACGCCGAAATCAGCCGGGGAGAGGAGACGGGCGAGCAGGGCCGTGGTGAGCAGTGCGGTTGCCTGCCTCGCCACTTGAGACATGGCGGACCAGGTCAAACCGCGGGTAATCGAGTTAACTAAAGACATGCCGTAAAGTCCGATGACAAAGGTCCCACAACTATCAAAACAGCATCAGACGTGGGTTTCGCGTGAGTTGAAGTGGTGTTTACATCCATTTGAACAACTAGCATGGGACGCGACTATCGGCCGGAGTTGAATGCATCGTCAAACGTACAGAAGCCGAAAGTATCTATCATCTTTTTCATTTGACGATCGTTGCCCGCGCTGTTTAGATTGTCATGCCAAAGAGCCACTCCTTGGCTTCCTTCCCAACAATAATAATTCCTCTTTGGCCGCGGAATCCGACGAGCGGCCCGCCCGACAAGCCTCATCATCCAATAAAGCCAGATATCATCCGCATTCGGACACAGCAAAGTAAACAGCGCAACGTCACCGACTTTACCGTCAAACGAACGGGGGGGGTAGAGCGCTCCGGCGCCGGTGGTCGGAAACGTCAAGGCGGAGGTTTCCGATTCCGTTGAATTCAGCTCCCACTGCAGGTAAGGAAGAGGAGAACCGTCAGGGGAAAGTCGAATCCGGTGTGCAAGATGACATACAATATCCTCCGGAGACATCTTATGCGCATCTACCAGTTCCTCTAACCATGTCGACCAATAAAACAAATCGTCATCAGCGGTGACAACAAAAGCGTCCTGAAAAGCCTCTAAAACAGGAATGATTTTCTTATAAGATCGGTAGTCATCACAAAATCTAATTTGCAGCCCCGCCCCCTCCAACTCGAGAATTTCTTCAGTCAGAAATTGTTGGTCATTCTTGGCTATCCATAAAATGATGGAGTCAGGCTTTACCGTTTGAGAGAGAAGACACTTCAAGGTCAAGGGTAATTGCTTGAAACGTGGGGGGAATGAAGTCAAAGAAACAATCAGGGGACCGGTGAGCCCATGAGGTTTCTGAGCCTTCCTGGAAAGGAATCGTACTGTCACTGAAAAGGCAAGAATAGTTGGCATCCACTGGATACGTAGCCGAGTATAAATACGGTATAGGATATCTTTTTTCCAGACTTTTTTCAGCAGTGACATAAGGACCTTGTGCACTTTATAAATACCACCCTACAACAACATATAACTGCCACCTATTATAATACTTCATATCCGGCCAACGTTGCCGTATCACCTCAGAATTCCCCTAGTGTCGATCAGGACCTTCTCTTTTAGAAGCTCATTATCGATCTGCTTAAACTCGTTATGGTCTACTAGAAGCAGGATTATATCCGCCTTTTGCAGGACATCGCTCAGATCAAAGAGTGCGAATTCGCAAAAATCATCCGAAGCGTTCGGTTCACAAGCCATTACCTGACCGATGTCGGCTTTAATAAGCTTACGGGTGATTTCAAGCGCAGGGGACTCCCGCAGATCGTCGATATTAGCCTTAAAGGCTAGGCCCAGGCAACCGATCACCGGATTTTTGAATCTATCGGCTTTGCTTTTTACCTTGTCCAGCACCCAGTTAGGCTTTGCATCATTCACCTCACGGGCTGTCCGAATAAGCCTCGCCTCATCGGGAGCGGCAGCCACGATGAACCACGGATCTACCGCGATGCAGTGACCGCCGACCCCTGGTCCGGGCTGAAGTATGTTGACCCGGGGATGCTTGTTGGCAAGCTCAATGAGCTCCCAGACATTGATTCCCAGTTTGTCACAGATGATCGACAGTTCGTTCGCGAAGGCTATGCTGACGTCGCGGCTCGAATTCTCGACCAATTTGGCCATTTCAGCGGTCTTGCTGTCGGTCAGAAAGATCCCGCCGTTGCAAAAGGTTTTGTAAAGATCCCGCGCTGTTTCAGCAGCGGCCCTGTTCACTCCACCGATGATCCTGTCGTTGTCGACCAGTTCGCGAAGGATGTGCCCAGGAAGCACCCTTTCCGGACAGTGGGCCAAATGGATGGCGAGATTTGCTTGCTGGCTGGACCGGGAAGTCACCAAGTCCGGCCTCAGTTCAGCGATGATCTGGCCGATCCGCTCCGTGGTGCCAACTGGCGATGTTGACTCGAGAATCACCAAGTTCCCCTCCCTCAGGAAAGGAGCGATGCTTCTAGTGGCTGCCTCGATATAGCTGATGTCGGGAATCTTGAGACCGTGATCGCTGGTGCTGAATGGGGTGGGAACCGCCAGGATGAAGGTATCGGCTTCCTCTGGGACCAACGATGCCTTTAAATTTCCGCTGTGGACAGCGGAACGGACCAGGATATCAAGATCAGGCTCAACTATATGGATACTGCCCTGGTTGATGGTGTTGACAGCGGACTCATTGACATCAACTCCCAACACCTGGTGTCCTTTGGTGGCCAGCATGGATGCGGTGGGGAGTCCGATATAGCCTAAGCCGATTACTACTATTTTTTGCCTGTTCTTATGCATTGCCCTCGCTCCTTCTAAATTCTTAATTCAAAAAACAATAAACTATAGTCGCTCCAAAGCTTCCCGGATCCGTAAAGAAGCCTGTCCGTCACCGTATGGATTGTGCGCCATGGACATGGTACGGTAGGCCTCGGGGTCGTCGAGCAGCCGCTGGGTCTCGTCCACGATGAGTTTCTCGTTTGTCCCTACCAAGAGGACGGTCCCGGCAGCCACGGCCTCCGGGCGCTCGGTGGTGTCGCGCATGACCAAGACAGGTTTCCCCAGCGAAGGGGCCTCCTCCTGCACCCCACCCGAATCGGTGATGATGAGGTAACTCCGATTCATCAGGTAGACGAAGGGGAGATAGTCGGCAGGTTCTATCAGGTGAACGTTGCCGAGGTCGGCGCCCCCAAGGATGCGCTTCACCGGTTCCTGCACATTCGGGTTGAGGTGCATCGGATAGAGGATCTCTACGTCGGGATTTTGTCGGGCGATGCGGGCCAAGCCACGGCAGATGCTCTCGAACCCTTCGCCAAAGTTTTCACGACGATGCCCGGTCACCAGAATCAGCCTCTTCCCAGAATCGAGGAAAGAGAAGCGCTGGGCGAAGGTGTCGGTGAGAGATGCATCCTGGTTGATCATCGCTGACACCGAGAGGAGCGCGTCAACCACGGTGTTTCCGGTGACAACGATGGCCTCCTCGGAGGTCCCTTCCCTTAGAAGGTTGCCGCGGGAGGCGGTGGTCGGAGCGAAGTGGATGTCGGTGAGGGCGCCCGCCACTCGCCGATTCATCTCTTCCGGGAAGGGGGCAAACTTGTCGTGGGTCCTGAGCCCTGCCTCGACATGGCCTAGGCGAGTTCTCGTGTAGTAGGCGGCGATGGAAGCGGCCATGGTGGTAGATGTATCGCCATGCACCAGCATGATGTCAGGCCGCTCTTTTTCGAGGACCGGTTTGAGCCCCTGCAGGACGTTGCAGGTGATGTCGAACAGGTCCTGGCCGGGTTTCATGATGTTGAGGTCGTAATCGGGCTCTATTTTGAAGAGGCTAAGCACCTGATCGAGCATTTGCCGGTGCTGTGCGGTCACACAAACGATCGTCTTAAACTTCCCCGGGTGGTTCTGCAGTTCCTTTATCACCGGAGCCATCTTGATGGCTTCCGGGCGAGTACCGAAAACAAAAAGAACCTTTAACATCCTGATAAACCTTTCTTATATCTGAACTAGCCTTCTTTTAATACGTACGTGCTCTGATCAACTCGCTGCGGATAGCCCATTCCTCCCCCTGATCCTTCAACCGGAGGAGGGGGGATTATGCGAAATATTCGGCATCCCTAAACGGCTTCCCTTCGGCGTCCTTTTTGGCCAGCAAGGGCTCACCTTGCAGAGGCCAGGCAATGGCAAGATCGGGATCGTTCCAGATGATGCTCCGCTCGTACTCCGGGGACCAGTAGTCGGTGGTCTTGTACAAAAATTCGGCGACCTCCGAGAGCACCACGAAACCGTGGGCAAAACCTTCCGGCACCCAGAGCTGCCGCTTGTTCTCGGCCGAGAGCACCACGCCGACCCATTTGCCGAAGGTGGGTGAGCTCTTGCGGATGTCCACCGCGACGTCGAAAACCTCGCCTACCGTGGCCCGGACCAGTTTGCCCTGGGTGTTCTTGATCTGGTAATGGAGGCCGCGCAACACGTTCTTGCCCGACCGCGAATGGTTGTCCTGCACGAAAGCGGTTTTGAGGCCGGTCTTCTCCTCCCACTCCTTCTGGTTGTAGCTTTCGAAAAAGAAGCCACGCTGATCGCCGAAAACGGTCGGCTCGATGATCTTTACTTCCGGAATCTCGGTGTCGATGACGCGCATTAACTGCAACTCCCCTGGCTGGCGAATTTCGGACGCCAGAAATCTCCTGCAACCACCAGATATTATTGATGAATACCCGAAATTTTTGGGCAAAATTCGAACGTTCGAATTTTTCTCGCAAGCTTCCGGAATCGTTAAGGAATAGCCAATTTTTCTGTTTCGGGCTCCCCAAACGCCGGGGCGCCGGCTACTTCAGCCTCTCGCTGTACATGGAGCGGTAGTACTCCTGGTAGCTGCCGTTAAGGATGGCATCGGTCCAGGCGGTGTTGGCGAGGTACCACTCGATGGTGCGGCGGATTCCCTCCTGGAAGGTGACCTCGGGCTCCCAGCCGAGCTCACTGCGAAGCTTGGAGGCGTCGATGGCATAGCGCTTGTCGTGCCCGGGGCGGTCCTTGACGAAGCGGATCAGCGAGCGGCGCGGCATTCCATCGGCAAGGGGGGGAGCGACTTCGTCGAGGAGGTCGCAGATGGTTTCCACCACCTCGAGATTTTTCTTCTCGCTGTTCCCGCCTACGTTGTAGGTGTCACCCACTTTCCCCTGGTCGAGCACCCTCAGGATGGCCCGGCAGTGGTCCACGACGTAAAGCCAGTCGCGGACGTTGCTCCCGTCCCCGTAGACCGGGAGATCCTTCCCCTTCAAAGCATTGGTGATGATGAGGGGGATCAGCTTTTCGGGGAAGTGGTACGGGCCGTAGTTGTTGGAGCAGTTGGTCATCAGGGTCGGCAGCCCGTAGGTGTGGTGGTAGGCGCTCACCAAGTGGTCGGAGGAAGCCTTGCTGGCCGAGTACGGCGAGCGGGGATCGTAAGGAGTAGTCTCGGTGAAGTAGCCGGTCTCCCCCAGCGACCCGTACACCTCGTCGGTGGAGACGTGCAGGAACCTTTTTCCGGTAGCGTCCCTACCCTCCCCCAGCCAGGCGGCGCGTGCCGCCTCCAGGAGGGTGAAGGTCCCGATGATGTTGGTTTCGATGAAGGCGGCCGGCCCGTCGATGCTCCGGTCGACGTGGGACTCGGCGGCAAAATGGACCACGTGGTCGATCTTCTCCTCGCTGAAGATCCGATTAATCAGTTCGGCGTCGCAGATGTCGCCTTTTACGAACCGGTAGCGGGGATCGTCGGCCAGATCGGCGACGTTGGCCAGGTTCCCCGCATAGGTGAGCTTGTCCAGGTTCACCAGCCGGAAGTCGCGATCGGTACCCAACAGAAGACGGACAAAGTTGCCGCCGATGAACCCACAGCCGCCAGTCACCAAGATGTTCATTGCATATCCTCCATGCCGAGCATCACACTCGGCTGAATTTCAGACTATCCTCTTCCGAATTTCCACCACGGCTTCTTCTCGGGCTCAAGGCCGTAGCCATAACCATAGCCATAGCCGTTGCCATACCCGTAGCCGTATCCGTAGCCGTACCCATACCCCTGCCCTCCGGAATTCTTATCCGATACGACATAGCCTGCGATAGGGGCCGAAACGGAAAGCAGAGTCTCCTTGGTCCGCTGTGCGGCTTTGATGGGTACCCGCCCGGCTTCGACAACGACCACGACCTGGTCGGCCAGCCGGGTCAGCACCGCAGCATCGGTAACCGCCAGCACCGGTGGTGCATCGATTACTACCTGGTCGTACTTAGCGGACATTTCTTCCACCAAGTGCATCATCGCATCCGAGCCGAGCATTTCGGACGGGTTCGGGGGGACGGTGCCGGCCCGGAGGAGATCGAGCCCCTCGACCTCCGTGGTAAAGATGGACTCGGCAGCAGGGGTATCGCCCGCCAAGACTTCGGTAAGCCCATGCCCTCTTCCAATACCGAACTTTTCGTGAAGGGTTGAACGGCGGAGGTCGCAGTCAATCAACAGGATACGGCTGCCGGTCTGGGCCAGGGTAATGGCCAGGTTGGAGGAAATGGTGGATTTCCCTTCCCCCGGGAAGGAACTGGTGACAAGCAAAACCTTTTTCTTGCGATTCACTCCACTGAAGTGGAGACCGGTGCGAATGGCGCGAAAGGCTTCGGACGCAGGCGCTTTGGGCGAGAAATGAGTCACCATGGCCTCGTTGCCGTCCTTCTTCTGGATAAAGGGCACTACCCCCAACATAGGGAGAGGGGAGAGTACCTGCTTGGTCTGGTCGGGATCCTTAAGCGTGTCGTCCAAATACTCCTTGAAAAAGCAAAGCCCGGCCCCGCTCATCAAGCCGAGTATGAGTCCTAGAAGGAGGTTTTTCGCCTTTTTGGGCGAGACCGGGTCGTCGGCGGCAATAGCCGAGTCGACAATGCTTATGTTGTTGATGGTCGACGCCCTCGCTATCCGGGCCTCCTCATGCTTTTGCAGCAAAAAGGTGTAGATGTCGGAGTTGACCTTATTGACTCGCATCAAACGCGCGAGGTCCCGCTCGGCCACCGGAAGCTTTTTGATCCCCGCATCATACTGAGCGATCAACCTGGTAAGGTTTACCTCATCCTTCCGGATGGTTGCCAAGGTGGTTTCATAGGTAGCCTGAAGCTTTTTCTGGACCTCATCTATCTGGCCCTGGACCACCCTAACCCCGGGATGGTTTTCAGTGGAATCAGAAAGGAGTCCCTTTTTCTGGATCTGCAGGTCGGCCAATTTCGAAGTCAAAGCGCTAATCACCGGGTCGTCGGTCGGCCCGGGTGAATATATGGCCCCTTTCAGCCTTGCTGCCTTGAGGGAGGAAAGGGCAAACTCAACCTGCTTTCGCCGCAGGATCAGGTCGGCCTTCTGTTTCTCGGTGTCGGAGAGGAGTTGCAGCAGGTTTTGCGCTTCGGCATCGAGTTGAACAACGCCCGTGGCTGTTTTATAAGCCTCCAACTTTTTCTCGGCATCCTCAAGATCGTTTTTGACCCCCTTCAACTGGTCTTCGACAAAGCTGACGGTACGGGTGGCCTCCTCCGCCTTGAGGGCTACCCCTTTATCCAGATAGGCCTGCACCAAGGTGTTTACAACGTCCCGGGCAAGAATGGGGTTCCGGCTGCGATAGGTGACGGCGATAACGTTGGTCTTTTTGCCAACCTCCGTCGCCTTGATCCTCTTTCCCAAGGCCTCGACCGTCTCGTTGAAGGGAAGCATGGTAAGACGGAAGTGATCCCCCTTCGCCCCCTTCAATTCCTTGACGAGGAGGGTCATGCCTTTGCCTTGGAAGAGGGTGCCCACCCTTCCGCTTCCCAAGACGGTGCCGTCGCTGTCGGTCACGGAGAAGGTACCCGGTCCGGTTATGTCGACGGAATAGATCGGGTCCTGAGAGGTCGAGGTGAAATCAAGCAGCTTTACTTCCACACCGTCCGATTTCTTGCCGATCTTCCAGTTAAGGTGCAGAGCAGACACCACGGCTTCCATGTTGCTGCGGGCCCTGAGGATCTCGAGCTCCGAATCTACCGGAGCGGCAGCGTTGAGAAGAAGATCACCCATCTGGCCAACCTTGCCTTTGTCGTCTTTGACAAAGAGGGTTGCCGTCGATTCGTAGGAGGGGGGGACCAGGAAGGTATAGAGAGCCACCAGCACAAAAAACAAAAGGAAGGTGGCCCAGAAGGTCATCCTCCTTCTCATAATCACTTTAATGTAATCCTGCAGGTGGATTTCCTCCACCTGCGTAACGGGCAACTGCTGGTTCATATTTTCTTCCCTATTTGCTTAGGTACTTGATTGACACGAAGGGCTGGAGCACGTTGCTGACCAGTTGCAGGGAGGGGAGCATGTCGGCGATGGCATCGTTCCAGTTCCCGAAGCCGCTCTTCGGCACGTAGATAACGTCGCCATCGACGAGAGGCGGCGAGATGGCCTCCCCCTTGAGGATCTTCTGGAAGTCGACGACGATGAGCTGGCCGCGGGTGGTGGACAGCGAGCGGATGATCCTCAGGTGCTTGAGATCGTAGCCGGTGTCGCGCAGGTCCGCGCTCCCGACCGCCTGGGCGAGATTCATCCCCGTGCTCGGCATCGGAACCACACCCGGCTTCTTGACCGCTCCGAAAACGAAAACGACCTGGTTGCGGTTGTCGGGAAGATAAATGGTATCCCCCCCCTTCAACCAGACGTTCTGCTTCAGATCGCCCCCCTGGAGAAGGTCCCAGAGATCCACCGGGACAATCTTGCCGTCCCGGGAAAGCCGGGCGCCGCGGAGGTTCGCGGTCGGGTCGAAACCGCTTCCCAGCGATATTCCCTGGACCAGGTTCAGCGGCCGGTCCATGTAGTAGGTCCCCGGCATCTTGAACTGCCCCATCAGGTACAGCGGAAGGCTCTTGTATTCCGCCACCTCCACCACCACCCAGGGGGACTGCAGGTACTTCTTCAGCACGACCGACAGCTTCGCCTCGATCTCGGTCAGGGTGAGTCCGGCAACCTGGACCGCTCCGGCCAAGGGAACATGGAGGAACCCCTTGCCGTCTACCCTGCTCCCCTGAACCTTGCCGTTAGCCCCCGGAGAGGCCACCGTGAATTCTGGCCGCCCGTTGATATCGACCAGGAGAACGTCGCCGGGGCCCACTTGGTAGTCTTTGGACGGTGCGGGCTCGGGAGGGAGAGTAGGGACGGAGACTTCTTCCTTGGCAACGATGGCACTGCCTATCTCTTTGACGGTGCCGGGAGGAATGTCTCGGTAGGGGGCACAACTGGGTAAGCCGAATAAAGCGAGGAACAGTACTGCCAGAGGTACTGAACGCAGAATGCTATGTCTTTTCATTTCCACCTATCCCGTGAAATGTGTAGGTATCTCGAATAGCATTTCAGAGACATGAAGTCAAATGTTTAAAGGGTTTTGGATGAAATTTTTCGTATTTGATACAAGGATTTACGCTGGCAAAGACAGAGATAGCTGCATTTCGGAGAGATATCGGCGAGGGGTATATCGAGGAAGGTCAGCCCTTTTCAGGACAAACTCTATCCTGATGGAGGTCTTTACCGGTGCAGCTCTTCCCCGGTGAGGAGCCGGAGCGCGGCGGCATCGCCGACGACGGATACGATAGCGTCGATTCCCTGGGAAACGATCTGGCCGAGCCGTTCGCTTTTGTGGGCGTCGCTCCCCAGGCACGAGTAGACGCCGTGGCGGAGAAAGAGCAGGGCCCGCTGCTTGATCTCATGGCCGTAGTAGCCGGCGAAACTGCCGAGGTTCCCCTGGAACCGGCAGCCGGACTCCTTGAGGCTGACGATCAGCGAGCTCTCCATGTCAGGCTGCTTCTGCCGCTTCCACAAAAGCGACATCAGCCCGGCGTCCCGGCACCCCGGCTCGAAGACGTTGCACCGCTCGGGATGGGCGAACAGCGGGACGATCCCCCGGTTAAGCATCCACGAGACCACGGGGGGAAGGATCTCCTTCCCGGCGGCGAACGGAACCTCGACCAGCAGGTGCGGTACTGTCCCGGTGGTCAGGGCGTCGCCGGCCTGGTCGACGAGGAACTCGTCCATGTAGTGCTCGGTACCGGGCACGAGCTTCAGGTCGATCCCCGCCTCGTGGACGTGGCGCTGAAGCTGGCGGGTCCCCTGCCTCACCTTTTCCGGTTCGTTGTCGAAGCACCCTTTGATCCGGTGGGGCGTGCAGTGAACGGTGCCGAAGCCGCAATCCACGAGGATCCTGGCCATCTCCAGGGAATGCTCGAGAGTCCCCGATCCGTCGTCGATGCCGGGAAGAAGGTGGGAATGGTAGTCGGTATAACGAGTGGTCATATTGCCGGAGAGTACTAGCACGATACTGTCATCAAGTCAAAAGGTTCGGTTGCATGACGGAAAGTCGCCGATAGAATTAACTGATCCAAGAGGTGACACGTGGCGACCATGTTTCTCAAAGAGAGCCTGCTGGGTGAATTCCTGGAAACGCTGCGCTTGTTCGGTGAGTTGGCCGGCCCCACTCTGTCCGTGCAGGGGGTGACCGTACTGGCCCCTGTGACAGATCCATCCCTGCTTCTTCTCGACTATAAACGGACACAGATTCCCCCCAAGAAGTACCTGCTCCCCTTCCGGGAAAAAGTTATCTCATTCTCCAAAGGCGGCTACCACAACGGCGGAGACGAACCCGCCAGAACCGTCCTCTTCGCCATCCACCCCTGCGACCTCGAAGGTATCGCCTACCTCGACCGGGTCTTTCTGGCCGACCCCGCCGATCCGGGCTACGCCCGCAGGCGCTCGGGGCTCACCCTGGTCGGGATCTCCTGCGAGCCGGACGACTTCTGCTTCTGCTCGGGGACCGGGGAGGCGGCCCCCTGCGACCTTTTCCTCAACAGGGCCGAGGGCGGGTTCGAGGTGACCCTCTCCACAGCGCGCGGAGAGGAGATCGCGGCGGCGGCCAGGGGGTGTTTGACGGCGTTCGACTCTGCATCCAAGGGCAAAAAATCCCCCCTGCCCCCCCTTCGCAAAGGGGGGGACGTAGTGCCGGCAGTTCGCCCGCAGGGTTTGAAACGGGCTACCTTGGTCCCGGGGAGCGTGGATCCCGAACTGAGATTTTCCGGCCATCCCCTCTGGGAGGAATTTGCCAGGCGCTGCGTGGGGTGCGGCGCCTGCTCGGTCTGCTGCCCGACCTGCTACTGCTTCGACCTCCGGGAGTACCCGGAACTTACCGGCGGCCACAGACGCATGCGTGAGTGGGACAACTGCCTCTTCAAGAACCACGGCGAGGTGGCGGGGGGCAACTTCCGGCCGGAGCGGCTGGACCGGCTCCGCTACCGCTTCCTCCACAAGTTCTGCGGCTTCTCACCTCTGGAGGGGATGAGCTCCTGCGTGGGGTGCGGCAGATGCCGGCAGTTCTGCCCGGTGGATATCGATTTGAGGGAACTGTTGCCGGAGGAGGGATCATGACCGGGCCGTTCTCACCGCATATTCCGGTGGCCGCAACTCTGACCGCGAAGCGTGACCTGACCTCCGACACGGCGCTATTCACGCTGTCCGCCGGACGGGACGCCGCCGGGTTTCTCTCCACCTTCGTCCCCGGCCAGTTTGTCCAGCTCTCGGTGCCGGGCGGCGGGGAGATCCCGATCTCTCCTGCCGAGCCTCCGTCCGCCGGAATGATCCGCCTCTGTGTGCGGCGCGTGGGGCACGTGACCGGTCTGTTGCACCGGCTCCCGGCCGGCAGCCCGCTCGGCATCCGCGGACCGTTCGGGCGCGGATTCCCGGTCGACGAGATGGCGGGGCACCCGGTCCTGCTGCTGGCCGGAGGGCTGGGAATCGCACCCCTTCGCTCGCTGATCAGCCACCTTATGGCCTACCGGGAGAAGTTCGGCGAGATCACCCTCATGTACGGCGCCCGCGAGCCCTCGGTGATGCTCTTTCGGGACGAGCTGGTGGAACTGGCCGGCCGCGGCCTGATCCGCCTGTACCTGACGGTCGACTTCGCCCCCGAGGACCAGGTGGGGGGATACAGCTGCGCCCGGGGGCTTCTCCCCGACCTCCTCGAAGGGTTCCGCTTCGACGCCGCCAACAGTTACGCGGCGGTCTGCGGCCCCCCTCCCCTCTACCGCTGCCTGACCGCGGACCTCGAGCAGGCCGGGGTCCATCCCAGCCGCGTCCTGTTGAGCCTGGAGCGGCGGATGCGCTGCGGGATCGGGCGCTGCTGCCACTGCGCCATCGGCCAGAAGCTCTGCTGCACCGACGGGCCGGTCTTCCGCCTGAGCGAGCTGAAAGATATCCCGGAGGCGCTATGAACAGGCCGCGACTCGCCATAGCCGGGCTCACCGCCTGTTCAGGCTGCCAGCTGATGCTCCTCAACTGCGAGGGTGAGCTTCCCGAGATCGTCGAGCGCTTCGAGATCGTGCATTTCCCGATGGGGGAGAGCGGAAGTGATCCCCTCGACCGCTACGACGTCGCCATCGTGGAAGGGGCAGTCTCCACCCCGAAGGACCACCAGACTCTTTTCCGGCTGAGAAACGCGAGCCGCACCCTGATCGCCCTCGGCACCTGCGCGCTCTTTGGCGGCGTGGCCGCCATGAACAACGGCACGTGGGACCGGGGGGAGGCGCTCCGCGAGGTCTACGGCGAGGGGGCCGGTGAGATCGACAGTTTCCGCCCCGCCGCCCTGGGCTCCTTCGTCACGGTCGATTTTGCCGTCACCGGTTGCCCTCCCGAAAAAAGCGAGATCCTCGAGTTGCTGTCGGCGCTTTTAGCCGGCACCCTCCCTCCCCTCCCCTCCTATCCGGTCTGCCTTGAGTGCCGGAGCCGGGAGAATCTTTGCCTTTTGCTGGAAAGGGACGACCTCTGCCTCGGCCCGGTTACCCGGGGAGGGTGCAACGCCCGCTGCCCGGCCACCGGGATCGCCTGCGAGGGGTGCCGCGGCCCGGTAGAAGAGGCCAACGTGGCCCAGGAGTTGGAGTTGTTGCTGGAGCGCCGCTTCTCGAAAGAGGAGATCGTTCGGAGAATGAGCCGTTTCAAAGCGGAGTGGGACTATGGCCAGCGTCGTTGAGATCAATCCCCTCACCAGGGTCGAGGGGCACGGACGGATCGAAGTGGTGGTGGAAGGTGGGCGGGTGGACCGGGTCAACCTCTCCCTGACGGACTCTCCCCGTCTCTTCGAACAGCTCCTGGTGGGTAAGAGCTACCGGGAGGTGCCGGAGATCGTCTGCCGGATCTGCTCGATCTGCTCCACCATTCACAAGCTGACCGCCATCATGGCCATCGAGCGGGCCTTCGGGATAGAGGTCTCCGAGATCACCCGCCTCACCCGCGAGCTGATCGTGCAGGGGGGAAGCCTCCAGGACCACGCCCTGCACCTCTACTGCCTGGTGCTCCCCGACCTGATGGGAAAACGCGGGGTCGCCGAACTGGTGGCCGAGGCGCCCGATGTGCTCAAGAAGGGGCTGGCCATCAAGGAGGCAGGAAACCTCATCCAAGAGGTGGTGGGCGGCAGGATGATCCACCCGGTAAACATCGTGGTGGGAGGGCTCGGGCAAAGGATCGCCAAGCGTGACCTTCTCCGCCTCAAGCAGCGGCTCACCGCGGTGCTCCCCGCCTGCCGGGAGACCGTATGCCTCTTCAGAATCCCTTTCCCCTTCCCACCGCTTCCGCCCCCCGAATTCCTGGCGCTGGTGCCGGACCACACGGGCTTTACCGGCGGCAGTTTCCGGCTGAAGGGAGGGGAGAGTTTTGCGGTAGAAAACTACCGGGAACACGTGGTTGAGACGGTGGGGCCGCGCACGCACGCGAAGCTTGCCTTGGCCGACGGGAGGGAGCCGACGGTGGGAGCCCTTTCGCGGCTGAACCTCGGCTTCCCGCTGGAGCCCGGGGCGGCGGAGCTCTTCGGGCCGGTCAGGAGCGAGCTGACCGGCGGGGACATCCGGGGGAACAATCTGGCCCAGGCGGTAGAACTCTGCCACGCGGCGGAGCGGGCGCTCGCCCTGGTGGAACGCCTATTGGAGCTGGAGGGGCGGGGGGAAGAAAAGGTGGAAGTGCGCCCTGCGGAGGGATGGGGAACGGCGGCCTGCGAGGCGCCGCGCGGGGTGCTGATCCACAGTTACCTGTTCGACGGGGAGGGGATCTGCCGGGAGGCGGACGTCGTCACCCCGACCTCCCTGAACCAGCGCGCCCTTTCGCGCGACCTGCTGGCGCTGGCCCGCGGGATCGAGGCAGGCGGCGAGGATGCTATGAGAATTGCCCTCGAACAGCTCACCCGCTGCTACGACCCCTGTATTTCCTGCGCTGTACACTTGATACGGATATAGCAATTAGAATATACTTTTAAATTTTTTTCCACACTAGCTTGACACTCATAGAGCCGATGCTAAGCTTGCCCTGAAGTCAGCGCACACGATGCGCGCTCTGTATGAGCGGACCGAGTACTGTTTGAGCCCCCTGACCACCTTGACAAAGAAATGACCCCAATGCCGATCGCGGTGTGCAAGCCCTCAACTTTGAGAGGGAAGCCTGAAGCGGATCTATTGGGAAACGCTGCCCCGAGCGGTCAGCAACTCAAACAACCGGACTGTTAGATACAGAGTCATGCCGGTCACGAGAGCCGGCGCACAACAAAAGGTCCATGAACATTGTTTCATGGACCTTTCTTATTCATAAACCCTCAAAAGCTGATAGAACACGGATAACACGGATTGAACGGATACAGGCGGATCAGACAAAGGCTTTAGGGATAAAACTAACGTCAAAGGCTTGGAACGCGGATGACGCGGATTAGACGGATTAACGCGGATAAGGCGAAGGCTTTGGGGTAAAAACTAAAAACCAAAAGATTGATCCGCGTAGATCCGCTCAATCCGTCATCCGCGTTCTATTGCTTTACGGTTTCAGTCCTTCCTCAACCGTCGGATACCTCAGCTCCACTCCCAGCTTTTCAAGCATCTTCCTGTTGTCCACCACCCGCGATTCGGAGAAGTAGCTGATCATCAGCGGGGTCATCACCTTCTTCGCCTCCTCCATGGTCACCCGCCGCGGCCTCGATAGCCCCAGTTTATCGGCGGCGGCGTCGAAGTAACTCGTCATGCTGGTCGGATGACCGTCGGAGACGTTGAAGATCTCCCCTCCTTCCCCGCGCTCCAGGGCGGCCAGACAGATCCGCGCCAGGTCATCGGCATGGATCCGGTTGGTCGGCATGCACTCCTCCTCTCGCAGGACCGGCTGTCCGGTGGTCAGCTGGGTCACCGGGAGGCGGTCGGCGGCGTAGATGGCGGTTACCCTGAGGATCACCACAGGAATCCCGCGCTCACGGCCGAAAGCAAGGAATAGTTCCTCGCCGTGCAAGCGTCGCTTTCCGCGTGCGGTCCCCGGCATGGGCGGGGTCTCCTCGGTCACCACGTCGCCCTGGGCATCGCCGTACACCGCGCTGGTGCTGATGTAGACGATCTTTGCGGGCTCGTTGCCGGGGAAAATGGAGGAGATGAAGTTCCGGACCCTGGTTTCCTCGTGCCCGCCGCCGGGCGGAGGCGCCAGGTAGATTACCGAGGCTCCCTTGATGGGAAGATCCGCCAAAGTGACAGGTAAATCCAGGTTGCCGGTACAGTGGCGGGCGCCGGGAAGGCACGCATCTTCCCGGTTAAAGGTAGCTACACTATCGCCCCGGTCGAGGGCCAGCCGTCCAATCCGGCGCCCGATGGCGCCGCAGCCGATCAATAGAAGTTCTGACATATCAGGAAGCTCCTTTTTGCTTTTAATTCGACCACCTTTTCTACCAGAAAGGACGGGACTGAGCCAAGTCAAAACCGCCACCACTGGAACACTGATCAAGTGTGATGAAATCAACTGAGACGGAATATTTTCATCCCTAACCTTAAAGCTGTTGTTCGATCCGCGTTTATCCGCCCAATCCGCATCATCGGCGTTCTATCTGTGTTTGGTTTTGTCTGCCTCCTGAGGATGTGTTAGAGTTTAGCCACCGGCAGCCTTATCATGAAGCTCCTACCGCCAGCTCACTTATTTTAGAGGTACCTATGCGCTTTTCCCCTCTGCTCACCGATCTCTACGAACTGACCATGCTGGCCGGATACCTCGAGGAGGGGATGCAGGATCGTTCCGCGGTCTTCGACCTCTTCTTCCGCCACAACCCCTTCAAGGGGGGATACGCCGTCTTCGCCGGGCTGGAAACCGCCCTCGACTACCTGGAAGGGCTCTCCTTCTCGGCGGAAGAGCTCGACTACCTGAACGGATTGGGGATCTTCAAGGCCGAGTTTCTTTCCTTCCTGGAAGGGTTCCGCTTCAAGGGGAGCATCACCGCTCCTGCCGAGGGATCGGTGGTCTTCGCCGGAGAGCCGCTTCTGAGCGTGGAAGGGACCCTGGCGGAGGCGCAGTTCGTGGAGACCGCCCTTCTCAACATCGTCAATTTCCAGACCTTGGTCGCCACCAAGGCGGCCCGCATCGCCGGAGCGGCGGGCGGGGCGCGGGTGCTGGAGTTCGGTC
Organism: Geomonas sp. Red32; assembly: GCF_023652955.1. Classification (GTDB taxonomy): domain Bacteria; phylum Desulfobacterota; class Desulfuromonadia; order Geobacterales; family Geobacteraceae; genus Geomonas. The sequence goes on from NZ_JAKLOY010000008.1 coordinate 62,553, forward strand.
TTAGGCGCGCGCAGGGGCCGGACGGCGGCCTTTCGGTGGCGCGAGCGGCCTACATCGGCGGGGTGCGGAGCACGAGCAATGTGCTGGCGGGCAAGGTCTTCGGCATGCCCGTGATGGGAACTCACGCCCACAGCTGGGTCATGGCCTTCCCCGACGAGCTCACCGCCTTCCGCAGCTACGCGAGACACTTCCCGGACAGCACAGTCCTGCTGATCGACACCTACGACACGCTCAAAAGCGGCCTCCCCAACGCCATCACGGTGGCGGCCGAGCTGAAGGCGGCGGGGCACTCCCTGGTCGGGGTGCGGATCGATTCCGGCGACCTCGCCTACCTCTCCCGCCAGGTCCGCCAGGCCATGGACGCCGCCGGCTTCCCCGAAGTCAAGATCGTCGCCTCCAATGAGCTGGACGAGTACGTGATCGACTCCATCCGGGACGAGGATGGCAGGGTCGACATCTACGGAGTCGGAACCCGGCTCGCGACCTGCGCCGGACAGGGTGGAGGCGCCTTGGGGGGAGTCTATAAGCTCGTGCGGGTGGACGGCCACCCGAAGCTGAAAGTCACCAGCGATGTCGCCAAGGCAACCCTGCCGGACCGCAAGAGGGTCGTCCGCGTCACCACTCCCGACGGCCACTTCGTGCAGGACGTGGTCACCCTGCAAGACGAGGAGCTCCGCTCCGGCGACCTGGTCTTCGACCCGGCCAACCCGCTTCAGCACGTCAGGATTCCGGCCGACGCAGCCTTCCGCGAGGTGCGGAGCCAGGTGATGTCGCACGGAGCCCGCACCGCCCCCTCCCCTACCCTGAACCAGTCCGCCGACCGCTGCGCAGAAGAGTTGCGGCGCCTTCCGGAGGGGTGTCAGCGTTTGGTCAATCCCCACATCTACAAGGTATCGCTGAGCACCGGGCTGAACGAGCTCCGCTTGGAGATGATGGCCGAGGTGCAGAGCAGGTTCATTTAAAAACATCGAACACGGATGACACGGATTGAACGGATAAAGACGGATCAGGCAAAAGCTTTATGTTTAAAACAAACCTTAAAACCGTTGAACGCGGATGACGCGGATTGGGCGGATGAACGCGGATCAGACAAAGACTTTAAGGTAAAAGCGGCTTCCTAAACAATGACACGGATTAAGCAAAGACTTAAAGGTTAACGCTTTAACCCCTCAAGATTTATCCGTGTAGATCCGTTCAATCAGATTTGATCCGTGTTCTATTGCTTTTCAGGTTTATCCGCGTCATCCGCGTTCTAATGCTTTTGCTTACGGAAGGAGAGACCGTCATGCGCCGCAGAGGAGCCCTGGTAGTGGTGGACGTACAGGTGGACTTCTGCCCGGGCGGTAGCCTCCCGGTCCCCGAGGGGGACTTGGTAGTCCCGGTCCTGAACCGCTATCTGAAGATCTTTTCGGATAAGGGGTCCCCCATCTTCGCCACACGCGATTGGCACCCCTCCGACAGCCGGCACTTCCAAACTCTCGGCGGAAACTGGCCGGTTCACTGCGTCCAGCAAAGCCCCGGGGCCTTCTTCCATCCCGACCTCGCGCTCCCGGAGGGGACCATCATTATCTCCAAGGGGATGTCCCGCTGGGACAACGGCTATTCCGCCATGGAGGGGATGACGGACAACGGGACTCCTTTCCCCATGCTCCTGCGCCGGATGGCGCTCGACCGCCTCTTCGTGGGGGGGCTCGCCACCGACTACTGCGTCAAAGAGACCGTCCTCGGCGCCCTCAAGGACGGCTACCTGGTCACCCTGCTCACCGACGCCATCAGGGGGGTCAACCTCTCCCCGACCGACTCGGATCAGGCGATTGCCGAGATGACCGGGGCGGGTGCGGTGGTGGCCACTCTCGCCACATTGAGAGAATCCATCTGCTGAAACGCCCTTTTTCGCCGCGGATTTACGGCTGGACCATACAAGAGTATGCCCGTCTCAAAAAACGGTAATCAGGGGGGATTTCTTTTTGACACCATGGGCGAAACGCGCTAGATTACGCTGTCACATTAAAAAGCACTAGGCGGAGCGCTCATGATCAAGACCAATAATCTCAAAATCAAAAGCATTACTCCCATCATCGCACCGACCGACCTCAGGCAGGTCTTTCCGGTCTCCGAGCAGTCGAGCACCTATGTCACCGAGAACCGCAACGCCATCATCCGCATCCTGCGGGGCGAGGACAAGCGGCTCTTGGTGGTGGTCGGTCCCTGCTCGATCCACGACCCCAAAGGTGCCCTGGAGTATGCCGAGAAACTGGCGGCGCTCTCCCGCGAGCTTTCCGACGAGCTGCTCCTGATCATGAGGGTCTATTTCGAGAAGCCGCGTACCACCATCGGCTGGAAGGGGCTCATCAACGACCCGGACATGAACGGGACCCACCTGATCTCGAAGGGTCTGGGGATCGCCCGCCGGCTTTTGTGCGCCATCACCGAGATGGGGCTTCCGGTAGCGACCGAGATGCTCGATCCCATCACCCCCGAGTACCTGGCCGACCTCCTCTGCTGGGGCGCCATCGGTGCCCGGACCACCGAATCGCAGACCCACCGCGAGATGGCCAGCGGCCTCTCCTTCCCGATCGGCTTCAAAAACGGCACCGACGGCAACCTCCAGATCGCAATCGACGCCATGAAGGCAGCGCTGCATTCCCACAGCTTCCTCGGCATCAACCGCGACGGCCTGACCTCCATCGTGCAGACCAACGGAAACCCCGACGTACACATGGTGCTCCGCGGCGGCAAGAAGCCGAACTATTCCCCCGAGGACATCGCCAATACCGAGGAGATGCTCAACAAGGCCGGTCTCAATCCGACCATCATGGTCGACTGCAGCCACGGAAACTCCGAGAAGAAGTACGAGAATCAGCCGAAGGTCCTATCGAGCGTGATCGACCAGATCGAGGCGGGGAACCGTTCGATCTCGAGCGTGATGATCGAGAGCTACCTGAAGGACGGGAACCAGCCGATGGTTGCCGACACCTCCAAGCTCGCCTACGGCGTCTCCATCACCGACAGCTGCATCAGCTGGGAGACCACCGAGAAGGCGCTGCGCGAGGCACACGCGAGACTCAAGAAGTGCGGCGGTAGAAAGCTCGTATAAAACGATAACGGCGGATAAACCTAAGACAAAGGCAATGGAACACGGATCAAATCTGATGTAACGGATTTACACGGGTCAAGCTTTTAGAGGGAAGGCCTTTACACTAAAAGAGTCTTTGATTGATCCGCGTGTATCCGCTCAATCCGCGTCATCCGCGTTCCATGCTTTTGACTCTTTGCCTGATCCGCCTTTAGCCGCTCAATCCGTGTCATCCGTGTTCTGTCGCCGTTGATGTTAGTCATTGATGTAAAAAGGCCCCGAGGGATTCCCCCGGGGCCTTTTACTTTATAGGCTGTTATCGTCTTACCCTTTGGCGGTTACCAGGTAGAGCGGCTTGATGAAGGTCGCCTCGGTGGCCTTCTTGACCTTCTCGACCACGTCCGCGGGAACGGCGCAGTCCAGCGAAAGGATGACCATGGCCTCCCCTTTCTTCTCGCGGCGGCCGAGGTTCATGGAGGCGATGTTGATGTCGCTCTCGCCGAGGATGGTGCCGATCTTGCCGATGATACCCGGACGGTCGCCGTAGGACAAAAGCAGCATGTGCTCTTCGGGACGGAAGTCCATCTGGAAGTCGCGCAGCTTCACGATCCTGGGGATGCCCTCGAACAATGCTCCGGAGATCAGCCGCTTCTCGCCCGAGCCTTCCAGGCTCACGGTAATCATGTTGGAGAAGGCTTCGGACTGGCTCGATTTCTCCTCGCTGACCACGATCCCCATCCGCTGGGCTACCAGCTGGGCGTTGACCATGTTGACGTCCTGATCCACGCGCCGGTTCAGAAGGGAAGCCAGACCGCAGACGGTGATCGGGGTGCAGTCGTACTGGGCCAGGTTGCCGGTGTAGGAGAAGGTCACCTTGTTGACGTTGGTGTCCACGAGCTGGATGATGAAGTCGGCCAGGACATTCACCAGGTTCAGGTACGGCCGCATCTGCCCCATGAGGGAAGCGTCGAAGCGTGGGATGTTGATGGCATTCTCCAGCGGCTGCTCGTCGAGGTAATGAATGATCTCCTGGGAGACGTCGACGGCGACGTTGACCTGGGCCTCGAAGGTATTGGCGCCCAGGTGCGGGGTGACGACCATCTTCGGGTGGCCGATCAGCCCCTTGAGCACTTCGGAGTCGGGGGGTTCGTGGCTCCAGACGTCGAAGGCGGCGCCGGTGACCTTGCCGGAGTTGAGGGCGTCGAGGGTGGCCTGCTCGTTATAGATGCCGCCGCGGGCGCAGTTGATGATGATGACGCCGTCCTTCATGGCGGCGAATTCCTTGGCGCCGATCATGTCGCGGGTCTCGTCGGTGAGCGGGGTGTGGACGGTGATGATGTCGCAGGTGCGGATCACCTCGTCGAGAGAAACGAGCTTGACGCCGAGGTCCTGGGCCCTCTTCTCGGCGATGTAGGGGTCGCAGGCGATGACATCGCACTCGAATGCTTTGAGACGGGTAGCGACCCGGCCGCCGACCTTGCCGAGGCCAATGACGCCGGCCTTTTTCCCTTTCAGCTCGTAACCGGTGAAGGGGGCACGTTTCCAGGCGCCGCTTTTGAGGGAGCCGTTGGCCTGGGTCACGTTGCGGCAGAAGGAAAGCAGCAGCGCCATGGTGTGCTCGGCGGCGCTGTTGGTGTTGCCGAAAGGAGCATTGACGACGATGACCCCTTTGGCACTGGCGTACTCGACGTCGACGTTGTCGACCCCGACCCCGGCGCGGGCGACCATCTTGAGGTTCTTGCCGGCATCGAGGAGAGCCTTGTCGACGGTGGTGCCGCTCCTGGTGATGATACCATCGTAGTTACCAATGATGGAGTGAAGCTCTTCCTTCTTCAGTCCCAGCTTGATGTCCAGTTGCACACGCGGGTCGTTGAGCAAAAGGGCCAAACCTTCTTGAGCCACCTCATCGGTTACGATAATCTTCATTTCCACTCCTTTGTTTTGTTAGACGTTGTTACGTCGATATGCCAATTAATCCCCATCCTCATCCCCCCTCCCCTTGAAAGAGAGAGAGTCTGCGAAAGTGGGAAAAGCTCAGGTAGTAGTTATTGGCGCCGCCTGACCGTTCAGGGGCTAATAGGGGTAATCAAAAACCCTTCGCCCGCCGGATGAAGTTCCTGACTTTTTCCGGATCCTTCACGCCGGGAGAAAGCTCCACGCCGCTGGAGACATCGACGCCGTAGGGGGCGACCTGCGCAACCGCTGAGGTGACATTGTCCGGTTCGAGTCCGCCGGCCAGGACGATCGGGCCATGTGCCTTGGCGGCTACCGCGCACTCCCAGTCGAACTTGGCTCCGGTACCGCCGTAGGCGTTGGGGGAATAGGCATCGAGCACATACCCCGCCACCCGGTAATCGGGCATCGCGGCGAGAGATTCCATTCCCCGCACCCGGAAGGCTTTCATAACCCTGCGGCGCACCTCCCCGCAGTAATCGGGACTCTCGTCGCCATGGAGCTGGGCGATGTCGAGGCGGCAGCGGTCGGCGGTATCGTTGACGAATTCAAGGGGAGCGTTGACGAAAAGCCCCACCACCTGGATGAAGGGGGGAAGCGAGGTGATGATGGAGGCGGCCTTTTCCGTGTCGAGAAAGCGCGGGGATTTCTCGAAGAAGATGAACCCCAGGGCGTCAGCCCCGGCCGCGGCGGCCATCAGGGCATCCTCCACAGAAGTTATGCCACAGATCTTCACCTTTGTCATCGCTGTATACCCTTAAAATTACTTAGTTACGTACAGAAACAGCAAAACTGTGGAACACGGATGACACGGATATAACGGATAAAGGCGGATCAGGCAAAACCCTAACCGAACCTTGGAACGCGGATGACGCGGATTGAGCGGATACACGCGGATCAATCAAAGACTCTTTTATTGTAAAAGCCTTACCCCTAAGCTTTATCCGTGTATATCCGTTACATCAGATTTGATCCGTGTTCCATTGTGTTAAAGGTTTGAGCTTAACCTTTAAAAGGTTTATCCGCAAAATCCGCAAAATCCGCGTCATCCGCGTTCTAGTGCCTGTGTCTCTGGGTCTTCCTACAGTGCCACCTTCGGCAGCCGCTGGAGCGCTTCGCGGATCTTCTCCTCCGGGTACTCGAAGTCTTCGAGCGAGCCGGAGAGGTACGCGTCGTAGGCGGCCATGTCGAGCTGGCCGTGGCCGGAAAGCCCGAACAGGATGGTCTTCTCTTTCCCCTCTTCCTTGGCCAGCACGGCCTCGTCGATGGCGGCACGCACGGCGTGGGAGGATTCAGGGGCCGGAACGATCCCTTCGCTCCTGGCGAAGAGCAAGGCGCCCTCGAAGCAGGAGTTCTGCTTGTACGCCTTAGCCTCGATCTCCCCTGCCTGGTAGAGCTGGGAAACCAGCGCGGAGTCGCCGTGGTAACGGAGACCGCCGGCATGGATCCCCGGCGGCACGAAATCGTGGCCGAGGGTGTACATCTTCATGATCGGGGCCATCTTAACGGTATCGCCGTAGTCGAAGGCATAGATCCCCTTGGTCAGCGTCGGGCAGGAGGCGGGCTCGACAGCCAGGGCACGGACTTTTTTGCCATTCGCGCGGTCGGAGATGAACGGGAAGGCGAGACCGGCGAAGTTGGATCCGCCGCCGCAGCAGGCGATGACGACGTCCGGGTAATCCCCCACGGTGGCGAGCTGGTCCTTGGCCTCCAGGCCGATGACGGTCTGGTGGAGGCAGACGTGGTTCAACACGCTTCCCAGCGCATAGTTGGTGTCGGCGTGGGTGGCGGCGTCCTCGACCGCCTCGGAGATAGCGATGCCGAGGCTCCCCGGGTTATCGGGATCGTGGGCCAGGATGGAACGCCCGGAGTTGGTGAACTCGGAGGGGGACGGGAACACCTGGGCCCCCCACAGCTGCATCATACTTTTCCGGTACGGTTTCTGGGTGCAGGAGACCTTCACCATGTAGATGGTACACTCCAGCCCGAACATCGAGCAGGCCAAGGCCAGCGAACTCCCCCACTGCCCGGCGCCGGTCTCGGTCGCGAGCCTGCGGATGCCCGCCTGCTTGTTGTAGTAGGCCTGAGGAATCGCGGAGTTCGGCTTGTGCGAACCGGCCGGCGAGACACCTTCATACTTGTAGTAGATCTTGGCCGGGGTGCCGAGCGCCTGCTCGAGGCGGCGTGCGCGGTACAAGGGCGACGGCCTCCAGAGCTTATAGATCTCCCGGACCTCATCGGGGATGTCGATCCAGCGCTGGTTGGACATCTCCTGCTCGATGAGGGACATCGGGAAGATGGCCAGCATGTCGTCGGGAGTGACGGGCTGGAGGGTCTGCGGATTGATGACCGGATGCAGCGGCCCGGGCATGTCGGGGATGATGTTGTACCACTGCTTCGGAATTTTGGTCTCTTCCAGGACGATCTTCGTGTTCATGGCCCGCTCCTTTTTACATTGCATGAAATTAGCCAAGCAGTTCGCGCAGTTTTTCCCCGATATCTTCCTCGCGCACCAGCGATTCCCCGATCAGGAAGGCGTCGATGCGATTCTCGCTTAGGCGGACGATCTCCTCGCGGTGGTTGATCCCGCTCTCGGCAACGATAAGGTAGCCGTCTGGAATCTGGGCCGCCAGACGTTCGGAAGTGGCGATATCCACCTCGAAGGTCCGGAGGTTACGGTTGTTGATGCCGATCAGGCGGCAGTCGGTTTTAAGGGCGGTCTCCAGCTCGCGATCGTCGTGGACCTCCAGCAAGACGTCCAGCGAGAGTTCCCGGGCGAGGGCATGGAAGTCGCGCAGCTGCGGGAGATCGAGCATGGCGGCGATCAGGAGAATGGCATCGGCGCCGGCGGCCCTCGCCTGGTAGATCTGGTACGGGTCGAAGATGAAGTCCTTGCGCAAAAGCGGAAGGCTCACCTGTTCGCGGATCAGGGCGAGGTAGCCCAGATGGCCGAGGAAGAAGTGCTCGTCGGTCAAAACCGACAGGCAGGTGGCGCCGTTGTTCTGGTAGGTCAGCGCGATATCGAGGGGATCGAAGTCCTCGCGGATGACACCTTTGGACGGGGAGCCTTTCTTGACCTCGGCGATGATGGCGGTCCAGCCGGACTCGCGGGAGTTCCGCAGCGCCATTTCGAAGCCGCGGGGGTTGTCTTCGAGATCGCCGATGCGGGCGACGATCTCGGAAAGCGGAGACGCGGCCTTCTCGGCGGCGACTTCGCCCTGCTTGTAATCGACTATCTTTTTGAGGACATCAGGAATGTTGGACATGTAAATCCCTATAGACAAATCATGGAACACGGATGACACGGATTGAACGGATAAAGGCCGATCAAGCAAAAGCTTTTAAGGTTAAAGCATGGACCCCAAATAGCTTTATCCGTGGAAATCCGTTCAATCAGATTTGATCCGTGTTCTATTTCGCTTTGTTCCTATTCGCTTTCGTTGGTCATTGCCGCCAGTTTTTCCAGCTGTTTTGCTGCCCGGCCCGAGTCGATGGCGTCTTCGGCCATGCGGAGCCCTTCCATGACGCCGGTGGCCTTGCCGGCTGCCACCAGGGCATAGCCCGCGTTCAACAGGACGATGTCGCGCTTGGGCCCGTTCACGCCTGCCAGGATGTCCCTGACGATACCCGCGTTCCCCTTGGCATCGCCTCCGCGCAGTTCGGCGGCGGCACAACGCTTAAGCCCGAACTCTTCGGGAGAGATCACTGTTACCTCGACCCCCTCCCGGGTCACCTCGGCCACCCGGGTCTCGCCGTTGAGGGTGATCTCGTCCATGCCGTCCAGACCGTGGACGACGAAGCCACGTTTGCAGCCGAGGTTCTTCAGCACGTGGCCGATCTTGTCGACCAGTTCGGGGCGGTAGACCCCGAGCACCTGGCAGTCGGCGCCCGCCGGGTTGGTCAGCGGGCCGAGCACGTTGAAGATGGTACGGATGCCGATCTCGCGCCGGGGGCCGATGGCGTGCTTCATGGCACCGTGGAGCGCCGGGGCGAAAAGGAACCCGATGCCGATCTCGGCGATGCACCGCTCCACCGTTTCCGGGGTCACGTCCAGGTTCACCCCCAGGGACTCGAGGACATCCGCCGACCCGCAGGAGGAGGAGACGGCGCGGTTGCCGTGCTTGGCGACCTTGATCCCGCAGGAGGAGACCACGAAAGCTACCGTGGTGGAGATGTTGAAACTGTTGGTACCGCTGCCGCCGGTGCCGCAGGTATCGAGGATCGTTTCCTGGTCGAGGTTGATCTCGTCGCGGTCCAGGTCGAGGACCCGCTTTCCTACCCTGATGGGCATGACGCGGTCGCGCATGACGCGGGCGGCGCCGGTGATCTCGTCGACCGTCTCACCCTTCATGCGAAGGGCGGTGATGAAGGAGGCGATCTGGGCCGGGGTGGCGCCCCCGGACATGACCTGGTCCATCACCTCGATCATTTCCGGCTCGCTCAAGTCCTGCCGCTCTACCACCCTGGCAATCGCTTTACGAATCATTTCGGCTCCTTTGGTGCCACGGAGACACGGAGAGTTCCGGAGAAAACAAACCTCTAAAACCTTGTGCCACGGAGGCACGGAGAACTTCGGAGAGAAACAACCTGACTATCAGGGGGGTAAGTCAAAGACTTTACCCTTAAAGATTTGGTTTCCTCAGATGTTCTCCGTGGCTCCGTGGCTAATGCCGTTGAGCCTTGCTCCGATGATCTCCGTGGCTACTGCCTCGTCATCCTGAGGAAGTTCCTGAGGAGGTCCATTCCTCCTTCGGTCAGGATCGACTCGGGGTGGAACTGCACGCCCCAGATCGGAAGCGTCTTGTGCTGCATCCCCATGATCTCCCCCTCGGCCACCCAGGCGGTGACCTCCAACTCCTTGGGGAGGCTCTCCCGCTCGACGATCAGCGAGTGGTACCTGGTGGCGTTGAAGGGATTGGGAAGCCCCTCGAAGAGCCCCTTGCCGTCATGGTGGATGGGCGACGTCTTCCCGTGCATGAGGGTCGCACTCTTGATGACCATGCCGCCGAAGGCGTACCCGATGGACTGGTGGCCGAGGCAGACACCCAGGATGGGGATCTTCCCGGCAAAGTGCCTGATCGCCTCGACCGAGATCCCCGCCTCTTCCGGAGAACAGGGGCCGGGGGAGACCACGATCCGGTCCGGGGAGAGCGCCTCGATCTCGGCGATGGTGATCTTGTCGTTGCGGTAGACCCGCACGTCCTCACCCAGCTCGCCCAGGTACTGGACGATGTTGTAGGTGAAGGAATCGTAGTTATCTATCATCAGAAGCATTGAGACACCTCAAAACTTAAAATCATGGACCACGGAAAAGGACGGGAAATCTGAATCAAAGACATTGGAACGCGGATGACGCGGATTTAGCGGATTAACGCGGATCAGGCAAAAGCATTTTATTGTTCAAGCCTTACCTCTTAACCCTAAAGCCTTAACCCAAAGCTTTATCCGTGCAAATCCGTTCCATCAGATTGATCCGTGTTCTATTGCCTTGCTTCTTTTTCTATCAAAAGTTTTATCCGCGTAGATCCGCTCAATCCGCGTCATCCGCGTTCTATCGCCTTTGACTTTGTCCTCTCAGTCCAACCCCTTCTCTGCCATCTCGATGGCTCGTTTCACCGCCATCGCCTTGTTGACAGTCTCCGTGTACTCGGCGGCGGGGTCGGAGTCGGCGACGATACCGGCGCCGGACTGGAGGTGGACCTTGCCGTCCTTCACCACCAGGGTCCTGATGGCGATCGCCATGTCCATGTTCCCGGAGAAGGAGAAGTAGCCGACCGCGCCGCCGTACACCTCGCGGCGCATCCCTTCCAGCTCCTCGATGATCTCCATGGCCCGCACCTTGGGCGCCCCGGAGAGGGTCCCGGCCGGGAAGGTGGCCCTCACCACGTCGAAGGAATCCTGGCCGGGGGCGAGCTCGCCCTGGACGTTGGAGACGATGTGCATGACGTGGGAGTAGCGCTCGATCACCATCAGCTCGGAGACCTTCACGCTCCCGATGTTGCAGACCCGGCCAAGATCGTTGCGGCCGAGATCGACCAGCATAACGTGCTCGGCCCGCTCCTTGGGATCGGCCAGAAGCTCCCGGGCCAGCGCCTCGTCGGCGGCCGGTGTCGCGCCGCGAGGGCGGGTACCGGCGATGGGGCGAAGCTCGACGAGATCGCCTTCCTTGCGCACCATGACTTCGGGAGATGCGCCGACCACCACGGTCTCGTCCATCCTCAGGAAGAACATGTACGGAGAGGGATTGAGCGTTCTCAAAACGCGGTAGATATCGAAGGGGTCGACGGTGAGATCGCCGGAGAAGCGCTGGGAGAGCACCACCTGGATGATGTCGCCCTCCTTCACGTACTGCTTGCAGCGCACCACCGCGTTCTCGAAATCCTCGCGCTTCACGTTGGAAGTGAGGTTGACCTTCCCCTGGGACGGTTTCTTCTCGACAGCGGCCAGCGGTGCCTTGAGCCGCGCGATCAGCCCCTCGATCTTTTTCACCGCCTCGTCATAGGCGGCCTGGGGCGACGCCGAGCCGTCGAGGTGGGCGTTGGAGACCACCTTGATCTTCTGGCTGAGGCTGTCGAAGATCAGGATCGTGTCGGTAATGATGAAGTAGGCATCGTAGGCATCGATCTCGCGCCGGTTCTTTTCGGGAAGCTTTTCGAAATGGCGGACGGCATCGTAGCCCAAGTACCCGACCGCCCCACCGAAAAAGCGGGGAATCCCCGGGACTTCGACCGGCGTGTAGCGGGCCATGTAGCCACGAATGTAATCGAGCGGATCCTCCACTTCGACCCGGGTCACCTCTCCCCCTTCCACGATCTCGACCCAATTGTCCTTGCCCCGGATGACCACCGCCGGTGAGGAGCCCAGGAAGGTGTAGCGGCCCCACTTCTCTCCCCCCTCGATACTTTCGAGCAGGAAGCCGTAGCGGCCGTCATCGATCTTCTTGAAGGCGCCAACGGGGGTGTCCAGGTCGGCCAGGATTTCCCGGTAGACCGGAATCAGGTTGCCTTGGGCGGAAAGGGATTGAAACGAGGCGAAATCGGGATGATACATAGGGCTCCTTTTGTAGTTGCCCGGGCTGGGCCTTGGAGGGAAGCTAGCCCTTGATGCTTATGGGTTTAGCTTACATTTATTAACATAGTGGGAATCAAGAGTCAAGGAAAGTAGCGGAGTTACCAGATCACAAGGGGATCGGGAGCGGCGTTTTGGATGATCAAATAGTGGGATAGGGAAATGAAAAGTCGCGGTTGCCGAAGCTGCCGCCGTTAGTTACAATCTCCACGACCAATGAGTAAGCTTTCCAATCTCATAGAGCACATCCGCCGCATCGCACTCGCCGTCGTCGACCTCATCGTCAGGTTCAAGCGGTCCACGGAAAAGCTGTTCCTGCCCCACGAGGGAAGGGTCAAGCCGGAGGGAGACATCGCCCTCGACGCGCTGACGGCAAGGTTCCCGCGTTACCTGCGGGCCGCTCCCGGGCACGTGGTTTGCGGCAGAGGGTGGTATCCCCTGGTGTGGGACCTCTGCACCGCGATCGAGGCGCTCGAGCACCTCGCCATGCCGAAGGTGGGGACCGTCCAGGCCGAAGAGCGGCTGGGGGGGCTCTTCATCAAGATCGACTCCCCTTCCCTCTTGGTCCGCGAACTCGCCCGCGACATCGAGCACAAGGCCGCCGCCACCTGCGAGGAGTGCGGTGCGGCTGGCTCGCTCAGGCTCGGGCACGGCTTCGCCAAGACCCTCTGTCCCGATCACGCCAAGATCCGCAAGCGCCCCTACCACAAGATGGGAGAACTGGAGCCGGGGCAAAAGACCAGGCTCCTCTTTCTCGACGCCGAGTTCACCGACCTCGAGTACCCGCAACTGATCAGTATCGCGCTGGTGGCGGACAGCGGCGAGAGCTTCTACTGCGAGCTCGCCAACGGCTGGAGCCCGGTGGGATGTTCCGGGTTCGTGCTCCAGAACGTCCTCCCCCTTTTGACCGGGGGAGAGTTCATGCAGGAGAGAAGCTACGCCGGTCCCCGGCTATCCCAGTGGGTGACCGATTTCGGCTGTCCCGTCCGGGTCGTGAGCGACGCACCCCGCTACGACTGGGTGCTCATGCTGGACCTCCTCTTGGAGGCGGTTCCGGTCAACCTCTGCCCGGCTCCCATCACCTTTTACTCCGACAGTTTCCCCGAGCTGGTGCCGCTATTACAGGAGGCGCGGGCGAAATCGCTCCAGTCGTCCGAGGGATCCCAGCATCACGCGCTCTTCGACGCGCAGGCGCTGCGCGAGGCGTGGGAGGTGATGCGGCTGAACGTCCACCCCGCCATCCTCGACCAGTATCTCAGACAGTATTAGATCAAAGGCGATGGAACGCGGATGACGCGGATTGAGCGGATTTCCGCGGATAAACCTTTTTAAGGTTAAACCTAAACCTTAGAGACGATAGAACACGAATCAAATCCGAGTACCGATGAAGGTTTTAGGGCTAAAGCTTTTACAAAAAAAGAGTTTTAGATTGATCCGCGTGAATCCGCCAAATCCGCGTCATCCACGTTCAAAGCCTTTGACGTACCGCCTTACCCCTTAAGACTTTGTCCTGATCCGCCTTTATCCGTCAAAATCCGTGTCATCCGTGTTCCATTGCAGTTGTCCCTGTCTTATCCGCGTCATCCGCGTTCCCAGCCTCAAATGTCTGTCTTTTTTTCTCTCCCCCCTTGAAATCGGCCGCCATCGTTATTACCTTCCCGCCAGACCAATCCACCATGACCAAAGGAGATTACCAACCAATGGGCAAAACCGTCAAAAAGTTCGAGACCGAGGTACAGCAGCTGCTGGACCTGGTGATCCACTCCCTCTACTCCAACAAGGAGATTTTCCTGAGGGAGCTGATTTCCAACGCCTCTGACGCCATAGACAAGATCAGGTTCGAATCCCACTCCAACATGGAGCTTCTGGAAGGCAACGCCGACTGGAAGATCAAGCTCCACGCTGACAAGGAGGCTGGCACCCTCACCATCGTCGACAACGGTATCGGCATGTCCATGGACGAGGTGGCCGACAACATCGGCACCATCGCCAAGTCGGGGACCCGCAACTTCGTGGCCGCGCTCAAGGAGCAGAACGCGACCGACAACCCGGAGCTGATCGGCCAGTTCGGGGTCGGTTTCTATGCCTCCTTCATGGTCGCCGACAAGGTCACCTTGAAGACCAGGAAGGCCGGGGGCAAGGAGTACGGCTGCTGCTGGGAATCCACCGGCGACGGCAGCTACACCATCGAGGAGTGCGAGAAGGAGTTCCGCGGCACCGAGATCACCCTGCACTTAAAAGACGACATGAAGGAGTTCCTCGAGGAGTGGAAGATCCGCTCCATCGTCAAGAAGTACTCCGACTACGTCCAGTACCCGGTCGTGATGGACGTCACCCGCAGCGAGCCGGTGAAGGACCAGGACGGCAAGGTGATCGAGGGGGGCGGCACCATCGAGAACACCGCCGAGGAGACCCTGAACTCGATGAAGGCCATCTGGGCCCGGCCGAAGAGCGAGATCACCGAGGAGGAGTACGAGGAGTTCTACAAGCACATCTCCCACGATTACGACAAGCCGCTCTCCACCATCCACTACTCCGCCGAAGGGGTGAGCGAGTTCAAGTCCATCGTCTACATCCCGTCCCACAAACCGTTCGACCTCTTCTTGCGCGACCACAAAAAGGGCGTCCACCTCTACGTGAAGCGGGTCTACATCACCGACAACTGCGAGGCGCTGCTCCCCGACTACCTCCGCTTCGTCAAAGGGGTCGTCGACTCCAGCGACCTTCCCTTGAACGTCTCCCGCGAAATCCTCCAGGAGGACGTCCAGATCAAGCGGATCCAGAAGAACTTGGTCGGCAAGATCCTCTCCACCCTCGCCGAGATGAAGGAGAAGAACCCGGACGACTACCTCACGTTCTGGGCGGAGTTCGGCCCGGTCATCAAGGAAGGGATCCACTTCGACTACGCCAACAAGGAGAAGCTGCAGGACCTGATCATCTTCGAAAGCTCCAAGACCGATAAAGGGAAGTTCGTCTCGTTCAAGGAGTACGTGGAGAGGATGCCGGAGTCTCAGAAAGAGATCTACTACATCACCGGCGTGAACCGTGAATCGGTGGAGAACTCTCCCTACATGGAAGTCTTCAAGAAGAAGGATTACGAGGTCCTCTACCTGACCGACCCGGTCGACGAGTGGGTGGTCCAGGCGCTCCACGAGTACAAGGAGAAGCACTTAAAGGCGATCGACCGCGGCGACCTCGAGCTCGAGAGCGAGGAGGAGAAGAAGGAGAAGGAGGCCCAGAAAGAGGAGGCCCAGAAGGAGTACGGCACCCTCCTCTCCTTCATCCAGGAAACCCTCAAGGAGAAGGTGAAGGAGGTCCGGCTCTCCTCGCGCCTGACCGAGAGCGCCTGCTGCCTGGTGGCCGACGAGATGGGCCTGAACGCCAACATGGAGAAGATCCTCAAGGCGATGAACCAGGAGGTCCCGGAAGGGAAGAGGATCCTGGAATTAAACCCGGATCACCCGATCATGCAGGTGATGACCTCCATGTACGAGAAGGACAAAGGAAACGCCAAGCTCGGCGACTACTGCGAGCTCCTCTTCGACCAGGCGCTCCTCACCGAGGGGAGCCCGATCAAGGACCCGCTCCGCTTCACCAAGCTGGTGAGCGAACTGATGGTGACCGGCGGGAAGTAACTTTAGAGCGAAGAGAGACCGCAGTTTTTCATAAAAAGGGGCGCAGCCGACCGGCTGCGCCCCTTTCTCTTGCTCCTTGCCAATCGTAACCGGAAGGGTTACAGTTCTCCATGATCCTGTCATTCCGGCACAAGGGGCTTCAGAAGTATTTCGAGTCAGGCTCAAAGGCTGGGATTCAGGCCCACCACGCCGCCCGACTCAGGCTGGTCCTCGCCCGGCTACATGCTGCCCACGAACCTAAAGACATGGACCTACCGGGACTACGACTCCACGAGCTGAAAGGTCGATTAGAGGGACTCAACTCGGTAATGATCAGCGGAAACTGGAGAGTCATCTTCCGCTTCGAAGGGCAGGACGCTGTAGACGTCGACTATCTGGACTACCATTAAAGGAAACGTGACATGATGCACAATCCTCCTCATCCTGGAGAAGTTATTCGCGCTCTCTGTATCGAACCGTTGGGGCTCTCAATAACCGAGGCAGCCAAGGCTTTGGGAGTCAGCAGGAAGGCACTGTCATCGCTATTGAATGCAAGGAGCGGAGTAACGCCTGAAATGGCAATGCGGCTTGCCATAGCCTTTGACACCACACCGGAAAGCTGGTTGGTTCAGCAGATGCAATACGACCTTTGGAGACTATCACAGAAAGCTTCCCTCGGGAGCGTCCAGAGACTCACCCCCAAGGATGTGCGATAGGCCGTAGACCCCATGCGCCCTCACGAAAGCACCTCCCGCAGCTTGTTACTCATCTCCATCAGCCGGTACGGCTTCTGGATGAAGGCCACCCCCTCCTCGCTGAACTTTTCCGCCACCTCGTATTCGCTGTAACCGCTCGCCACGATGACCGGCACCGAAGTGTCGATCAGCCGCAGCTCCTTCAGGGTCTGCTCGCCGTCCATCTCGGGCATGGTCAGGTCGAGCAGCACGCAGACGATCTCCTGACCGTGCCGGCCGTAGACCTCCAGCGCCTCCCTCCCGTCCCGCGCCACCAGCACCTCGAACCCCATGGCGGACAGCATGTGCCCGCCGAGTTTTCTGATGTTCTCCTCGTCGTCCACCAAAAGCACGGTCCCCTCGCCGCTGAACAGTCCGTCCCCTGGCTGGGTTACCGGACGCTGCGCCGGGAGCGCCAGGGCGGGAAGCAGCACACGGAAGGTGGTCCCCTTCCCCACCTCGCTCTCGACCTTGATGGCCCCCCGGTGCCCGCGCACGATCCCGAGCACGGCGGCCATGCCGAGCCCGCGCCCGGTGAACTTGGTGGTGAAGAAGGGATCGAAGATCTTCTGGATGTTGCCCGGCTCGATACCGCACCCGGTGTCGCTCACCTCCAAGACCACGTAGCGCCCTTCCGGAAGCGAGTCGTCGATCCAGGAATCGGAAAGCATTTCGCGGTCGCAGTCGATAGAGCCGGTGGCCAGGGTGATCACCCCTGCCTTTTCCCCGATCGCCTCGGAGGCGTTCATGACCAGATTCAGGACCACCTGCCGCAACTGGCTCGCATCGCCGCTGATGGCCGGCAACGGCTGCTGGAAGTCGTATTTGAGGGCGGTCTTCTTGGAGATGGAAACCTCCAGCATCTGCCCCATCTCCTTCACCAGGTGGCTCAGGTCCAGTTCCTCGATGAGGAATTTCCCTTTCCCCGAGTAGGCGAGCATCTGGCGGGCCAGTTCCGCGGCACGGCCGGCTGCCACCTCGATCTGGGCGATGTTGTCGCGGGCCGGGGAATCCTCGGGAAGCCTCATCAGGGCCAGGTCGGCGTTACCGGTCACCACCATCAGAATATTGTTGAAATCGTGGGCGATTCCGCCCGCCAGCACCCCCAGGCTCTCGAGCTTCTGCACATGCCGCATCTGCTCTTCCATCCGCTGCTTCTCCAGCTGCAGCTGTTTATGCTCGGTGACGTCGACCACCACCATCATGATGTGCGGACAGCCGTCCACCTCGCAACGGGATATGAAGAAATCGAAGTAGACCGATCTGCCGAAGGTAGTGACGAAGGGGCGCTCCAGGTGCCGGGTTACCCCGGTTACGAGCACCTCCTCGGCAATGGCATCGACGCCTGAGGACTTCCAGCTTCCCAGGATGCGGAAATTCTGGGAGAGAAGCCTCGATCTGGTGCCGCCGACCATGGCGGCCAGGGTCTCGTTGGCGACCACGCAGTCGCCGGTGGCACCGTCGAAGACCTGGATGCCGGTGGGGGACGAGGCGAGCAGCGTCTCCAGCAGCACCAGCGCCTTGTCGCGTGCCTCCTCGATAGTCTTTCGCTCGGCGAGCTCCCGGGAGAGCCGGCGGTTGGTGCGGTCGAGCTCCTCGGTCCGTTCGGCCACCCTCAGTTCCAGGGTGTCGCGGGAGAACCGGAGGGCCTCCTGGGCGCTCACCTCGCTCTGCCACCCGTAGTAGATCCGGCGCGACAACAGCACGGTCACCAGCACGAAGACGCCGACCAGGCAGGACATCCGGAAAAGGTCCCGCCGCCAGGGAGCCAGGAAGTCCTTTTCCGCCAGGCCGACCAGGACGTAGAGGGGATAGCGCCCCACCTTGAGAAAGGAGACCATCTTCGGGACGCCGTCCCAGCTCAAGGGGGTATAGAAGGTTCCTCGCTGCCGCCCCTCCTGGAGTAGCAGGCGCAGTTCGGGGGATATCTTGGAGACGCCGATGACCTTGGTGTCGCCCGAGGTGCCCTGGTGACGGACCATGATCCTCATGTTGCCGTCGCGCAGGCTGATGCCGCCGGTGGGGCCGACGTCGATGGCGGACAACATGGTCCGGATGGTGTCGACCGCAACGGGGCAGGAAATGACACCGGCGAAGGATCCATCGGGATTGTTGATCCGCCGGGCGAAGGCGATGATGAGCTTGGGGGTGACCCTCCCCATGACCGGAGAGGAGATGACCAGTTCCGCCCGCGGGTCATCCCGCAGCTGCTGGAAGAACGGGCGGTCGGCCAGCGTGAAGTGACCGTCGGGCACCCCGGCGCCGTAGATTAGATCCCCCCGTGCGTTGGCCATCCGTAAAGCCACTACCTCGGGAAGGCGCTCCTGCAGCCGGCTCAGGTGACGGCTGAAGTCGGAAGGCTTGATCCCGCCGGCTGCGATTTCCCTTTCCGCCTCGTCGACCGCTGCCAACAGGGCCACGTCAATGGTATCGACCAGCCCGGTTATGCTGTAGCCGAGGGCCTCCGACAGGTTCTTGCTGTCCTGGGCGGCCCGCTCGAGGTACTGGCGCTTGCTCTGCCCAAGGGACAAGGCGGCGAGGCTCGCGACAAAGAGATTCAGGAGGAGGACGACGGCGACCAGTCTGAACAGTACGTTGCTGTTGGCACGGGAGGTTGCGGCTGATTCTCGAGCGACTTCCATGAATCTCCTTGCTGCGCGACGGTCGGGGGAAAGGGTGAGGAGAGACGGTCACTTCATTATATCGGCCAGCGGGTAAAATTCATGAGTGAAAAGGCGGGAAATTGCCCGGCGGGACGGCGACGGAAAAACAGAGGGGGGGCACGACGTTTCGGCAACTATTACCCACCATTTCCCGAAGAACAGATAGAAAACCGGTACGGGGGGCGCGGTGTGTGGCGCCCAGGTACCGGCTTTGGAAAGGGGGTGCAGGTGGCAGCTATTTTCCGTAGATGTGTTCGCTGCTCTGGAAGGCTCTTTTGACACGGGTTAAAAGGCCGATCTCCTTGACCGGCTTGAGGACGAAGTCGAAGAATCCCTTTTCGAGGGCCTCCTTCTCCTCGTCGGGTGTGGCCGCGGCAGTCATCAGGATGACCGGCATGTAGCGGAACTCCGGGATGTTGCGGATAGCGAAGAGAAACTCGTAGCCTCCCAGCTTCGGCATGACCTTGTCGGTGATCACCATCCTCGGCTTGAGGGTGAAGATCTTGGTGAAGGCGTCCATCCCGTCGAGCGCGGTCTCCACCTGGTACCCCTTGCGGGTCAGGATCTTGGCCACCATCTCACGGTTCAACTGGTCGTCCTCCACGACGAGGATGCTCTTGCTCCCCGCCTCGACGATCTGCTGCTGGCCGAGGTAGTGGCGGGCGATTGCGCGGGTGATTTCGACCCGGGTGGAAACGTAGAGCACCACCTTGTGCCCGGTGAGCTTCTCGATCTCGTCGAACAGCTGGCCGGTGGTGGGATCGGCCACCGCGAGACCGAGCTTGCCGCCGTCCACCTTCAGGGGGAACAGGGTATGTTTGACGGCCAGCTCCAGCGGGATCATCTTCAGCATCGCGGGGGGAAAGGCGTACTTGGCGAAATCGTGGATCTTGCGGCTGCGGTACTGCACCGCGAGGGCGTCGGCCAGCTCCTCCGGGGTGACCAGCCCGATCACCTCGAGAAGCTCTCCCAGCCTCAGGTGCTTCGACCGCGCGTGCTCAATCAGCCGGGAAACCGAAACCGAGGTGAGGATCCCCTTTTCGACGAATATCTCCCCGAGCGGCTTGTGGCCGGGTACGGTGGAACCCGGGATATGCGGGGCAGTGGTATCGTGTTGTGTCATTCGGACATTCTCCGAAAACGTCTAATGAAGGTCCGGCTGGACCAAAGTGCAAAATTAAAGGCAAAAGGGAAAAAAGGCAACCCAATATTGCATGGGTGATCTTCACACCAACCGGAAAAATCGGGCAGTTGGGGAAATTATACAGGAAGGCCGTCTGGGGGCGACAGGAACGGCGGGAGGATTTCAATACGGCGGGGGATTAAGGAACGGCGGGATGATCGGGGACTCGGCGGGGCTGGAAGGAATCGGCGGTCCGGAGGGAGATTTGGCTCCCGCCGGACCGCACGAAATTATTTCAGTACGAAGGCGACCTTGGCGCCCGCCAGGAAGTTGGCTTTCTGGTTGGCGGAGAAGATGGCCACCGCATCCTGGTCGCTGACCTGCAGGTCGGCGGCGGTCACTGTGCCGACCGCTTTGATGACCAGCGGGGTCTTCACGCCGCGGGCCTCGAGCGCGGCCTTGGCCTTTTCGACGCTGTTCGTGTACTCGCCGCACCCCTGCTCGACCAGCACCTTCTGGCTCACCTTAGACGGGTCGTAGAGGAGCTCCTTCTTGGTGCTGAAGATGCGGTTGATGAGCGCCGCCTTGAAGTTCTGGTCGGTCGCATCGACGATCAGGCCATCGTAGTCGACGGGGGGAGCGGCCGGAGGCGGGGTGGCCGCGGGGGGCTCGTACTTGGGAGCCGGCTTCCCATCCAGCTCGGTCACCGCCTTTTTCAGCTCGGGATCCTTGGTCATCCGGTCGTACACCGCCGAGGCGAACCCCTTGGGACCGTGAAGCCCGATCTTGACGATGGCGATGGCGGTGTCCTTGTCCTTGCTGTACTCCTGCAGCACCACCTGGACCCCTTTCACCATTCCGGTGACCGCGCTCCGGACGCTGTCGTACTGGAGCATGCCGTCCTTGACCGAGGTATCGCCCACCAGGGCGAAGCCGTTGAGGTATTCCGCCACCGAGCGCTGGGCGAGCACCACGGCGGCCCGCTTGGCTCCCATCTCCCGCTGGGCGGGGGTCCTGGCGTCGGGGTTGCCCACTGCTTCGCCGTAGAAGACCAGGGCCTCCTGGCTGAAGGCGGCGTTGTCGTCACGCCCGTTGGGGCCGCCGGTCACGCTGAGGTTCTGCTGGCTTAACCACGCCTTGGCCTTGGTGAAGGTATCGTCGATCTGGCTGGCGCCGCCGTCGTCGGCCAGCGCCGCGCCTGCCCAGAGCGTCATCATCAGGGCTGCTACCGCAATCCTCTTCATCGTCCTCTCCTTTAAAAATTCATTGAATTGAATAACGTCAGTGACCGAAAGTCCCCCCTTCGAAAAAGGGGGGCGGGGGGGATTTCCTCACGCACCGGCCGCTTCAAATCCCCCTAAATCCCCCTTTTTCAAAGGGGGACTTTCTCACCGGAAAGAGGGACCGGCACGTTGCAGTGCCGGGCCCCTCTTGGTTACTCAGTGGCTACTCGTAGCTGCCGATGGTCCCGGCGATCTTTTTCGCCACCTCGGCGGTGTAGTAATCCCCACCCTTGTCCCCCTCCTCCGAATACTGCAGCTCGGAGAGGATCTTGCCGTCGGAGGTCCGGGCGACCTTGAGATCGACGTAGAGGACGGTCGGGGCGTTGTCCGGGATGGCCGACGGGGTCGGCGACAGCGTCGCGGTGTAGGGGAGGATCCCGGCGGCCCGGGCACGGTCCACCGCGTTGGGGTCCACGTAGCCGTCGATCTTCCCGCCTACCACGTAGTCGAGTTTCTCGCGCCGGGCAATGTCGATCTGGGAACGGATGTTGTAGTTGTACGGCACGTCCAGCGGAACGATGACCACCTCTTTCTTGAGCAGCTGCTGGAGCCGGCTCGCCAACTCGGCGGCGAAGATGACCGGCATCCCTTTCTTGCTGCAGAGGTTCGCGTCGTTCCTGGTCTTGATATCGTTGTACCCGATCTCCTTCAGCACCAGGTCCGGACGGCACTGCTGGAAACCGACCACGCCCACCTTGTAGTTCCTCCCCGGGCCGGAGCAGCCGGCCAGGACGGCGGTGGCGAGGGAGGCGGAGATGAGAACCGGCCACAGTTTCTTCGACATGGTTATTCCTCTCAAGTGGCGCCCGGCGCTGGTCCGGGCGGCGGTTTGCGCTCTCGTTACTTGTTGCTCGCTTCCATCCGGTCCAAAAGGAACTTGGCCTGGTGGTCGTCCGGGGAGAAGCGGAGCGCCTCGTGCAGGGCGGCCTGCGCGTTAGGGAGATCCCCCTTCTCGTAGGCGAGGAGGCCGAGCGATTTCCACAGAAGCGGATCCTGCGGGAACCTCACCGTCCCCTCCTTGAGGGCCGCGGCGGCCTTGGGCTCGTCCTTCATCTCCTTCAGGCAAAGCGACAGGTAGAAGTAGGTCTCCGGCGACGGGAGGATCTTCAGGTTCTCGGAGAAGTACTCGATCGCCTTGGGATAGTCGCGGCCACGGAAGGCACGGCCGGCGAGGATCATCGCCTCGGTGCTCTTCATGCGGCGCTCGTCGTCGCTCAACCCGGCGTAGGGAGAGCCGGCCGGGGGCGCGGGGGCGGCCGCCTGCTGCGGTGGCGCCGGCTGCTGCGCCGCGGGAGCGGGAGCCGGAGCCGGGGCGGGAGCCTGCGAGGCCGACTGCTGGGCCTGCATGATGTTGGTCAGGGTGATCCGGCGGCCAAGGGTCTTCTCGTTGATCGGGATGTTGACGTAGAGCTGGGTGAAGGTGTCGAGGTCGACGGTCTTCCCTTCGGCTACGAAGCCCGGCTTGTACTTCTTGAGCGCGCCAAGGGTGACCTCGTCGAGCATCCCGGTGAGCGGCACGTCGTAGCCGTAGAGGTAGAGCCACTGCTGGGCGTTGTGGTTACGCTGGAAGTCGTTCATCCGGTAGTAGCTCTTCTTGATGGCGTCGGTCACCACCTCGTCGGCCTGGGTGTCGTCGTCGACGAGCCTCCAGTACGGGATGGAGAGGTCCTTGCCGACGATCTGGATCATGCTGAACTCGACCAGCAGCCGGACGGCGTTGTGGCGCCCCTGCACCTTCTTGATGCTCCCCTTGCTCCCGAAGGTGGGGCCGAAAAGGGTGATGCCGAATTCCTTCTCGGAGAGGGCCTTGGTCACCTCCATCGAGTTGGTGGTGTTCATGCGGGCGATGCCGGCCATGGTCTTGAAGTCGAGCAGGTTGAAGTCGAGGGTGATCCTCGCCAGCCCCGTCTTGGTCGAATCGGAGTAGTCGATGCCGATCTTCTTGGAGGGGACCGGGATCGGCAGCGGGACCTCCCCTTCGGCCCCCACGTCGGTGCCGGAGCCGCGGGTCTCGAGGCCGCGGTCGAACTCGGTGATGCCGCCGGAGACCACCACGTCCGGGATCAGCTTGTTCCTGAAATTGGAGTACCCGGTCGCCATCTGGTTCTGGATGAAGGCGGGGTCGTAGGGGATGAAGGTGACGTTCCCCCCGATGGAGTTCAGGGCGCTCTTGATCATCTCGGTGATATCCTTCGGGATCTCGCCGCCGGTGGCTATGGCGGTCCCGGTGTTGTCACCGATCGGGTTGCTCTGGATTTTGAGCGGGCCGGTGTCGTAGATCTCGGTCATCAGGCCGAGGTTCCTGAGCGATTGGGTGAAGGAGGTCACCTTCTTGATGGGGGCGGTCTCGGGGAGCTTGACGTCGACCTTGGAAGGAGCTACCGAGGCGCAGGCGGCTAAAAGGCCGGAAAAGACCAGCAGCGACGCGAGCTTGAGTCGCATCGACGGCACAGTAATGTTCTTCATGGTTCCCTCGTGGCGCATTGAATTGGACAACTGAAGCGGTACCGGGGCAAGCTAGCGCCCGATGACCTGGGTTTTGTCGCCGCGGCTTTGGTCGATGATGACGACGTCCCCGCGGATGGTCCCCCCGACTCCGAGGACGACGGAGTTCATGTTGCCGGTGGAAGGGCCGGAACCGCCCCCCGCCTGCTGCCCATCCTCCATCCCGTGGGAGGAACGGACGTCGGCCTGGCTCATGGCGTTTCTCTTGATGAAGCTTACGTTGCGGTCCTTTTGCCCCAGCTCGTCGTCGCTCTCGATGGATCCCTCCAGGTGGCGGGAGATCCCGTCGTCGAGGTCGGAGGCGATGGCGCCCTTGCCGGCCAGCAGGGCGAAGCAACAGGAGATCAGCAGGATTTTCGGCATCGTCTTCATTTCTCTCTCCTCAAAAAGTTTCCGGCGGCCACCCCGCCAGGGCAGCGGCCGCCGGAAACGGATCGGGTTACTTCACCACCACCGAGCCCATATTGGCGGTGTTGCCGAAGCCGACCGCAACGTTGGCGGCACCCTGGTTGTTGGAGTTATTGGAGACGGAGCCGTTGACGGTGGCGTTCTGGACCTCTACCGAGCCCATGTTGGCGTGGTTGCCGAAGCCGACGGCGACGTTGGCGGCACCCTGGTTGTTGGAGGAGTTGTCCACGTAGCCGTTCACGGTGGCGTTGTGGATGTCGGTGGAGCCCATGCTGGCCTGGTTGCCGGTCCCGACGGCGACGTTGGCGGCGCCCTGGTTGTAGGAGTTGTTGTAGACGCCGCCGTTGATGTTGGAGCCGGTCACGCTGGTGGAGCCCATGCTGGCCTGGTTACCGGAGCCGACCGCGATGTTGGCGGCGCCCTGGTTGTTGGAGTAGTTGTCCACGTAGCCGTTCACGTTGGAACCGCCGATGTTGGTAGAACCCATGCGGGCGCTGTTGTTGTTGCCGACCGCGACGTTGGCAGCCCCCTGGTTGTTGGAGTAGTTGTACACGCCTCCGCCGACGTTGGAATTGCGGATGTTGGTGGAGCCGAGCGAGGCCCGGTTGTTGTCCCCCACCGCGATGTTGGCGGCGCCCTGGTTGTTGGACCCGTTATAGACGTAGCCGTTGACGTTGGAGTTGTTGACGTTGGTGGAGCCCATGCTGGCCTTGTTGCCGGCCCCGACCGCGACGTTGGCGGCCCCCTGGTTGTTGGAGTAGTTGCCGACGTAGCCGTTCACGTTGGCATTGTTCACGTTGACGGAACCGACGTTGGCGTTGTTGCCGGTCCCCACCGCGACGTTCGCAGAGCCCTGGTTGTAGGAGTTATTGTTGACGCTGCCGTTGATGGTGGCGTTGTTGACGTTGACCGAGCCGGTGTTGGCGTTGTTGCCGGAGCCGACCGCGATGTTGGCAGAGCCCTGGTTGTTGGAATAATTACCGACGTAGCCGTTCACGTTGGCGTTGTTGAGGTTGGTGGACCCGCTGCTCGCGTTGTTACCGGCGCCGACGGCGACGTTCGCGGCACCCTGGTTGTTCGAGTAGTTGCCGACGTAGCCGTTCACCCGGCTGTTGGAGACCCCGGTGGTGCCCATGTTGGCGTTGTTGTAGTCGCCCACCGAGACGTTGGCGGCACCCTGGTTGTTCGAGTTGTTGTTGACCGAGCCGCGGATATCCGACTGGGCGTAGCATACGGCGGCATTCAACAGGACGGCGATTGTCACTACCATGCTCTTTTTCATTGTTTCCCTCCCCTTTCTTCTCTGTACCGGATTGAATTAAATATTTCAAATGCAACATCGGGTTGCGAGGTAGCGTATACAAAGAGCCGTTGGTGGCGGCAAGATACCAACGGGAAAGCATTTTTTCAAGAACAAAATCAGGTTTTATCTGAGGATAAGACTATAGAAAGGTTGAAATCTCTTAGTGATTTTCCTCGTTCACTCTTACCGGTTCTATGACGGACACTCTCATCAACTTCTACCGGTGTTTTATAACAGTAACGGCAATCCCTTATGCAGAGTTCTACTTTCTGCACGTTGGAGATCCGGCAAACAGGTGCTATGACGGACAGGGAGATCCATTTCCTTAAAGAGTGCGGCTGGGGATAGGTAACTGACGGGGGGGGAGGATGAAGTTTATTCGTCCCGGAACTGGTGGGCCTGGGTGAAGTAATGGCGGTAGCCCTGAAGAAGGATGAGGTAGGCGGTGATGGAGACGGCGCCGGTAATGGCGCACATGATGGCGATCTGGTACCTGACCGCCACCACCGGCTCGGTGCCGGAGAGGATCTGGCCGGTCATCATCCCGGGGAGCGAGACGATACCCATGGCGGCCATGGTGTTGACGGTCGGCATGAGCGCCGCCCGGAAGGCGCTGCGGACCGCCGATTGGGAGGCCTGCCGTCCGGTGGCACCCAGGCAGAGGGCGGTCTCGATCTCGTCGCGGCGCTCCCGCATCTCGGCTGCCAGGCGCTCGGCGGCGAGGCTCGCACCGTTCATGGAGTTGCCGATGATCATCCCGGCGAGAGGGATCAGGTAGCGGGGATCGTACCAGGGGGTGTAGCGGACGATGACGGCGCAAAAGAGGAAGGTGACCGCGCCGCAGCCGATGAAGATCGAGGTGCCCGCCACCTGGTAGAAGCGGGGCATACGGTTGCGGATGCGGCCCCCGATCACCTGGAGGGAGAAGGCCCCCATGACCAGCAGGATGGCGATCACCGGCAGCGGGCTTTTCACCGCGAAGATGAAATGCAGCAGGTAGCCCACCAAGAGGAGCTGGGCGACCATGCGGACCGCGGCCCAGAGCATCTGCCCCTCGTGGCCGACCTTCATCAGGCGCGCGAGGCCGATGGAGAGGAGCACCAGCCCGAAGGCCAGCACGAGGTCGATGATCTCGAGATTGACGAGTCCCTGGTTTTCCATGATCAGACCTCCGCCCCCGGTTCCTCGAGGAACCGTATCAGTTCCGGTGACTTCGGATGGGCGAGGAGATCTTCCCCCCTCCCCTCTTCCAGGATCCGTCCGGCCTCGAGGTACAGGCAGTAGTCGGCCAGCCGCTCGGCGAGCCTGAGGTCGTGGGTGACCAGGAGGACGGTGAGCCTTTGCGAGTGGCAGATCTCCCGCAGGGTCGCGGCCAAGGCGTCCGAGGTACGGCGGTCGAGGGCGCTGGTCGGCTCGTCGAGAAGAAGGACGCTGGGCTTGGTGATCAGGCCGCGGGCAAGCCCCACCCGCTGCTGCTGCCCCAGCGAGAGCGAACGGGCGTCCCGCTCGACCAGGGAGGGATCGAGCTTGGCAAGCGAGAGAGATTGGAGGACGGCTTCGCTTCCCGCCGAAGGGAGCGGCTGCTGGCGGTAGAGGAAGGGGCGCTGCAGGTTTTCCAGCACGCTCCCGGCGAACATGAACGGTTTCTGGGGGACCAGGGCGACGCGGTGACGGAGCTCGATGGGATCGATGGTGGCGATGTCGGTTCCCTCCACCAGGATCCTCCCGCCCGAGGGCTCGGCGAGCCGGTTCAGGAGACGGATAAGGGAACTCTTGCCGCCGCCGGAGGGGCCGATGATGACGGTAATCTCGCCGCGGCGGGCAGAGAAGGAGATCTCGCGGACGATCTCGGTTTCCACCCCCTCCTGGCTCTTTCTCGTTACCGAGACCCGCTCGACCTGAACAGAGACGGAATTTTCGGAACCAAACTCACTCATCGCAGCTTCACCGAATCCTCATCCCACCCCCAACAAAACGGAAGCGAGAGCCCCCCAGAACGTAGTTCAGAGTTCCCCCCCTTGTCAAAGGGGGGACAGGGGGGATTTTGTCTCAAAAGGATCAGTTGTACGCGACCAACTGCTCCCGGGTCTCCGAGGTCAGGTGATCCCAAAGCCCCAGCCCCTTCAGGGTATCGACCTTCGGGATACCCTTCTCGCTCCAGCCGCGCTCCTGGTAGTAGACCTGGATCAGCTTGCGGAGCTCCTTTTTGCGGGCGTCCATGAGGCTCGTGCGTTTGTCGGTGGTGGAGAGAGCCGCCAGCTGGAGGTCGTCCAAGCCGAGCATCCTTTTCAGCTCGGCATCGTTATACTCCTGCTCGCTCTCGTAGAGGGCATCTTCCGTCGGCCCGATCGCCCGGTCGGGGATCCAGTCCTGGGCGATGGTGTCCTCTCCGTAGCGCATGACGTTCATGACCCGCTGCAGGTTGATGTCGCGGTCGGTCCGCTCGAAGATCTCCTCCCACCGCAGGTCGGTGCCGAGCACCCCGTTGTAGAAATCGGCGTAGATCTCCTGCGAGGCCGGGTTGATGTAGACATCCCCCTCCGCCCTTTTGGCAGAGTCCGGGTTGAAGACGTCGACCCAGGGGAGCTTGCAGACGCCGAGGTTATCGTTGCCAAGGCGCACCCGGGGGTAGCTCATCAGGGCGCGCGCCTTGTCCTCGAAGGTCGGGAAGGCACCCAACAGATCCGACTTGATCAGCCAGGCCGCCGCATGATGGGCGCCGATGTCGCTCGCCGCGGCGTAGGAGCCCTGCATGGAGAGGGAACGGTGCGTCCGGTAGAAGGAGAACGGAAGCCCCTTGGTCTGCATGGCGAAGAGCTTGAGATCGGCTACCGGGTCCTTCCCGGTCCGCTTCTGGTACCGCTCGGCGACCCACCGCTTCAAGGCAACCATCCCCTGCCCGGCCATGCGGGCAAGTTCGGTGTCGCCGTGCGCCAGCTGGTGCATGAAGGCGAACGCCGCCTCCTCGTTACCCCAGACCATCCGGAGCCCGTCGCTGTCGGCCACGGTGAGGTAGCCGCGCTGGAAGCACTCCATGATGAAGGCCATGATGGTGGCGGTGGAGATGGTATCGATGCCGTAGTTGTCGCAGTGCCAGTTGGCCTCCATGATGAACTCGGCGCTCCAGATCCCGAGGTTGGAGCCGAACCCGGCCGCGGTCTCGTACTCCGGCCCGTCGACCCAGACCTTCTGGCCTGCGTGGGTCCCGGAAACCAGCGTCACCCATCCCCCCTTGTTGCACTGCAGGTTGCACCCCGGGAAGCAGCCGTCCATCCCCCGGTGCTCGAAGAGATTCTCGGCGTAGTGCTTGCCGCAGATCTGCACGGCGCGGGGATCGCTCCCCCCCTGGAAGTTGTGGACCGGCAGCGACTGGTACTCGTGCTTGCTCATGAAGGTGATGAGCCCGACGCTCCCCTTGCGGGCCATCTTGAGCTGCTGGGGATCGACCTCCTTGACCACCTTGTGGAGACGGCTCCCGGCATTTTGCACCTTGCTCCAGTCGGCGGCGCCGTAGGGGTTCTCCCCCTGCGGGTAGTTGGCCAGCACCACGATGGCGAGCACGTTCTTGTCGCGCATCACCGAACCGATGCCGGTGCGCCCGGCCTGCTTGGAGCGCCAGACCCCCTTGCCGCCGTCCTTGGCCGGCTTCGTGATATCGAAATAGTGGCTGTTGATGCAGCCGTAGTTGGTGTTGGCGGCGCCGATACCGGTGGACATGAAGGCGATGTTGCGGCGCTGGTAGCCGGCGGCCACGAAGCGGTTCTCCACGTCGGCCTGCACGTGGAACGCCTCGTCATCGGCCGCGACCTTTTCCACCGTGACCTCGTTCGTGTAGCCGTTCACGACGATGAGCACCGGCTGGTCCGACTTGCCGGTCACCTGGAGGGCGTCGAAACCGGCGTATTTGAGATAGGCGCCGAAGTAGCCGCCGAAGTTGGAGACACCGGGAACACCGGTGGTGGGAGAAAGGGAGACAGCCATCGCCTTGGCGGTGCCCGGGAACTGCGGGATACCTCCCAGGGGGCCGTTGGCAAGGATCAGCGGGTTTTGCGGATCGAGCGGCTTGGTGGCCGCGGTAGTCGCCTTGTGGAGCAGGTAGAGGCCGAGACTGCGCCCGCCGATGAAATAGTCGCGGACCTGCGGATCGAGATCCTGGATGGCGATGGAGCCCTTTCCGAGATCCACATTGAGAATCCTGTTGGCATAGCCGCGGTGAAGCCGCGCCGGTTCGTAATGCATCCTCTCGATTCCTCCCTTACTTTCTCAAGCCATTTCAAGCCGGATAAACGGCATCACAAGCCCTATCCACTATATGACGAAAGGCATAAAGTCAAGATAAATAAGGAGAAGATACTCTGAGGCAAGTCAGTAGAGCCTTTCAAACTGGAACCTGAAACAGCGAACCTAGAACAGCGGTTAGTTCGATTTCCCCTGCAATGACTGCGACAATCTGCTATATTCTACGGCGCTGTCTGCAGGAATGATTTTTCAACCAGGAGGAGACCAGATGAAAAAGGATTGGCGGATAGAGACTCAGGCGATTCAGAGCGGCTACGTTCCCAAGGACGGGGAGCCGCGCATACTCCCGATCGTGCAGAGCACTACGTTCAAATTCCAAAGCGCCGAGCATGTGGCGAAGCTGTTCGACCTGGAGGTCGGCGGCCACTTCTACACCCGGCTGAGCAACCCCACCGCCGAGGGGTTCGAGACCAAGATCGCTGCCATGGAAGGGGGGATCGCCGCCATGGCCACCTCCAGCGGGCAGGCGGCCACCACCATCGCGGTGATGAACATCTGCCGGAACGGCCAGCACATCGTCGCCGCCAGCACCCTCTACGGCGGGACCTACTCGCTCTTCGCCAACACCTTCCCCAAGATGGGGATCGAGGTGACCTTCGTCGATCCCGAAGCGAGCGCCGCCGAGATCGAGGCAGCCTTCCGTCCCGAGACCCGGGCCCTGTTCGGCGAGACCATCGGCAACCCCGGCCTGAACGTCCTCGACTTCGAGAAGTTCACGACCATCGCCAAGAAGATGCAGGTCCCCCTCATCATCGACAACACCTTCCCGACCCCGTACCTTTGCCGTCCGTTCGAGCACGGCGCGGACATCGTGATCCATTCGGCAACGAAGTACATCGACGGCCACGCCACCAGCGTGGGCGGGGTCATCGTGGACGGCGGCACCTTCGACTGGGGCAACGGGAAGTATCCCGAGCTGACCGAGCCCGATTCCAGCTACCACGGGTTGAAGTACCTGGAGACCTTCGGCAGCCTCGCCTACATCGTGAAGGCGCGCGTGCAGTATATGAGGGACCTGGGCGCCTGCGTGGCACCGCTCAACGCCTTCCTGTTCAACCTGGGACTGGAGACCCTGCCGCTTCGCATGCAGCGTCACAGCGAGAACGCGCTGGCACTGGCGAAGTATCTCGAGACGCATGACGCGGTGAGCTGGGTGAGGTATCCGAAGCTGGAGAGCCACAAGAGCTTCGGGCAGGCCGAGAAGTACCTGCCGAAAGGGGGAAGCGGCGTGCTGACCTTCGGGATCAAGGGAGGGGCCGAGGCCGGGAAGAAGTTCATGGAGAGCTGCCAGCTGATCGCGCTGGTCGTCCATGTCGGCGACGCGAGGAGCTGCGTGCTCCATCCCGCCACAACGACCCACCGCCAGTTGAGCGAGGAAGAGCAGATCGCCTCCGGGGTCACCCCCGACCTGATCAGGCTCTCGGTCGGCATCGAGCACATCGACGACCTGATCGCCGACGTCGAGCAGGCGCTAAAGGCGAGCCAGCAGTAAGAAGAAAAAGGAAAGTAAAAGGGGACTGGCTTCGCATGCCAGTCCCCTTCTTATAGGAACGATCCACGGACGAGGAGGAGCCTATGCCTCTGGAGAAACTCGAACGGACCCAGCTTATCCCCACCACCCTCGCCGAGGCCTGGAGCTTCTTCAGCCGTCCCGGCAATCTGGCAGCCATCACCCCTCCCTCGATGGCCTTCCAAGTCACCTCCGCTCCCCAGGAGACGATGTACGCCGGCATGATCGTCACCTACAAGGTGAGCCCGATGCCGGGCCTGCCGCTGAACTGGGTGACGGAGATCACCCACGTCGAGGCGCCTTCCTTTTTCATCGATGAGCAGCGGATCGGCCCGTACCACTTCTGGCACCACCAGCACCACTTCCGGGAGGTGGCCGACGGGGTCGAGATGCGGGACATCGTCCACTACCAGCTTCCCTTCGGTCCGCTCGCCCTGCCAGTCAGCTGGCTGGTGAAGCGGCGGCTGGAGGCCATCTTCGGCTACCGGGTGCAAGCGGTGGAGCGCATCTTCGGCAGCGGTAAACCCTAAACACCCAATGACATCAAAGTCCCCCTTTGAAAAAGGGGGCTTTAGGGGGATTTCCTCCTGCTCCTCACGGCAAATCCCCCCCGCCCCCCCTCTTTCAAAGGGGGGAGCTGAATGCCGTTACCATTGCAGTTGCCTCTCCGACCGGAACACCCTCTCCTCCCCGTTCAAGGGGTCCACGAACCGCAGCTCCCGGGCGATCAGCTGCAGCGGCTTCGCGAAATCATCCGCCCGTTGCGGCTGGAGCTCCGGATAGAGCCGGTCGTTCTCGATGCCGAAGCCTAACCCGCTCATGTGTATCCGCAACTGGTGGGTCTTGCCGGTCACCGGCCGCAACTGAAACTTTCCCCGCCCATCCTTCACCGCTTCCAGCTTGATCGCCGAGCGCGCATTCGGCTCCTCATCCACGCTACGCATCCTGAACCACGGATCTCCCTTGACGATCCGCGACTCCACCAGCCATTCATCCACCGTCGGAAGTTCTTGGCAGCGGGCGACCGCCTCGTACAACTTCTCCACTTTCTTATCCCGGAAGAGCCGGCAATAGGCATCCCTGGTTGCCCGGGTGGCGGAGAAGAGGACGAGGCCAGCCGTCTCCCGGTCGATCCGGTTGATCGGGACCAGGTCGGGGTTGCCGGTCGCCTTCCGGAGCCTGTTCATGAGGCATTCCTCGACGTAGGGACCACTCGGATTGACCGGAAGAAAGTGGGGCTTGCAGCAGACCAGCAGGTGGTCGTCCTGGTACAGGATCCTCTCGCGGAAGGGAACCACCGGCTCCCTGTCCACTTCCCTCCGGTACAAGAGACGCTTCCCCGGACAGTAGGAGGAGTCGAGGGTCACCGGGTGCCCTGCCTCGTCAAGAACCTTTCCGTCCAGGATCCGCCTCTCCCAGACGGCCCTGGAAATGGCGGGAAACCGGGAGCTGAAAAACTCCGGGAGGGAGGGATACGGGAGATCCGCGGCCGGCATGGTGACTTTCGAAAGTTGGATCACGAGATGAGCCTCTTCATGTTACCCGCGGACGGCGGCCACTTTCCTTCTCCATCGCCCGGAGAGCAGGAAGAGCGCGGCCGCCATTTCGACCAGGGGAGCCACGACCACGAGGAACAAGGGCTGAGTCGTAATCGGCCAGAACAGGACGGTCGCCATGTCTCCATGAACCGCCTCGACGATGATGGGGACGATCGCGTACGCCATCACCAGGTATAGGACGTTCAAGAGCTCGGCACGCCGGTTGTTATCGGCCAGATTCAGGAAGAGCATCACGCTCAGATCGCGCACCATGAACAAGAGGACGGCAAAGACGAAGGCGGCGGTCTTGAGGATGGTCCCGTTGGAGGCATTGCCCGCCACCATGACCACTGCCATCACCGCTACCAGCGGCGCGGTCAACAGCCACCGGGGTGCCTTCTGGAGAAATGCCCCCGCCTTTCGCTCCCTGACAAGTTGCTCAACGCCCCGCAAGGTGACCGGATCCTTCCGCTCGATGAACGCCATCAGGTAGGTAGCGCCCAGGGGAACGTAGAACGCGACCAGGATGGCAGGATTGATCCCCTCGAACCCGGCCCCGGGTTTGGCGCCATACAGGAAGCCCGCGAGGTAGATCATCATGAAAAGGACGAAGGCGAACCACGAGACGGGGGAATTCTTCATCTGCAATTCCCGGCGCATCAATTGATAGACACCGAGAATGGTCCAGGCGGCGAAGGCCGCGGTGCTGAGCAGGACGAACTCGGGACCTCCGTAGCTGTTGCCGAACCAGGTGGCCGGTTTCTCCCGGCTGAACACAAGGCTTACGAAGGGGGTGACGGCCACGATCCCGAGCAGAAGGATCGCCGTCGTCTGGCTCTTCACGAACTTCCGCTCCTTTTGGATCGAGAGCAGGCTGGCCAGCAGACAGACGGCGTGCCCCAGGATGCCGGCGAAGACCAGCGAGAAGACGGTCTCCAGAATCCGCGCATACGGCGTGTCAGGAACCGAAAGGGCATAGAACGCGAGGCAGATCGAGGAACCGTACCAGGTGTAAATGGTACTGCCAAAGAGCTTGCCGAGGACCAGTTGCCAGGGAGTCAGCACCGACATCCGCTGGCCGTCCCAGGTATGCTCGCGGATCTCGTTCATGATCGATTCCGCGGCGAGCTTGGTGCCCCAAAGGACGGTGATGAGGAAATAGAGAGAGCCGGCCGTCTGTGAGATCTCCGCCCCGAACTTTCTGGCGTTACTGACATAGGCAAGAAAGAGCACCGAACCGATGACCAGCGGCATTCCGATCACGCGGTAGCCGCTCAGCTCGAGCCAGACGTTTTTCCTGAATTCCGGATTGTTGGACATGTCAGCGTACTCCCTTCTGCCGGTCGCCCTGCACCGTCCGCAGGTAAACGTCCTGCATGTTCTGCTTCGACTGTCCAAAGGCGCAGACGCGCAGGCCGCCGGCGATCATCTCCCGCAGCAACTCGTGCTGACGGGCGGGATCCGAACTGCAGGAGATGAGAGCGGAGCCCTGGTTGACCCGGACGATCTCGACCCCCGCCAGCTGCAGGAGTGCATTTTCCAGGTCAGGCAGCGCTTCGGCCACCCTCAGCTCGAAGAGCGCCTGCTCCTCGCGGGCAACGAGGGGGGTGTTGTCGATGATCCGCCCCTCCTGCAACACGAGCATGTCGGTGCAGTACTCCTCGAGCTCGGAGAGGATGTGAGAGGAAACCAGCAGCGTCATTCCGGCTTCCTGCAGCCGCCTGAAGAGCAGCGACAGGGAGTGGCGGGACTCCGGGTCAAGCCCGGAGGCGGGCTCGTCGAGAAGGAGCAGACGGGGGCGATGGATGATGGCCTGGGCGATGGCAAGGCGCTGGCGCTGGCCGCGGGAGAGTGAACCCGCCTTCTGGTTCAGTTTCCCGTCGATCTCGAGTTGCCGGGCGCAGGAGAGAATCCAATCCGGCTGGGTTTCGGGATCTACGCCGTGGGAGAGCGCGGCATAGTCGAGACACTGCTGGGCGGTCAGTTCCTCGTAGAGGCCGAAGAAGTCCGAGAGGTACCCGATCTGACGATGGGTAGCCCGGGGATCGGCAAGGATGTCGCGGCCGTCGAGCAGGATGGTGCCGGAGACCGGCTCCTCCAGGGCGGCCAGGCAGCGAAGGAGCGTGGTCTTGCCCGCACCGTTGGGACCGACCAGGGCAGTGATGCTTCCCTGCCGCAGGGAAAAGGAGACCTCTTTCAGCGCGCGTTTCCCGGGATAATCAAAAACGAGCGACCGTACCTCGATCATACAAAGCCTCCGCGAAGACAGTGAGAAAGTGGATTGCAGGTACCCCCCTTTGCGAAGGGGGGACAGGGGGGATTTGCTTTTGCTTTGCTTTGGGATCCGAAGGAGTTCGTACTTAAAACTGATCGGGGAAGCACAACCCGGTTGGGTTGCAGTGGAAGTAATAGATGGCGACGAAGATGACAGCCGCGAGGATGTAGACGCCGATGATAATGAAAAATGTGCGCAGGTTGTGCGATTTCATAGCAGCGTACCTACCCCAATGTAAAAGACCTCTTTAGCGCGACCCCAAGCCGCGCCCAAACCACCCACAGCCGCCCTCACGTTCCCCCCTTTGCGAAGGGGGGACAGGGGGGATTTGCCTTTGAGCCTTCCGCCAAGAGGACAGGCACCTGGCAGAGCCAGTCCCCCTCTCTGGTTAGCCGATGGAGGCCAGCTCCAGCCGGCCGCCCCAGCGGTACATCAGCTCGCTCTTCAGCCTCTCGTGCCCCGGCGCCCGCAGCTCGGGATCGCTTTCCACCAGTGCGAACGCCTCCTTGCGCGCCTGCTCGAGAACGCCGCCGTCCCGCAGGATGTCAGCCACCTTCAAATCGGGAAGCCCCGCCTGCCGGGTGCCGAGGAAATCCCCCGGCCCCCTGATCTCCAGGTCCGCCTCGGCAATGGCGAACCCGTCGGTGCTTTCTACCATGACCTGCAGCCGTTTGTCACCATCTTCGGAACGCTGGAAGCCGGTCATCAGGATGCAGCGCGACCGCTCGCTCCCCCGCCCTACCCTGCCGCGCAGCTGGTGCAACTGGGAGAGGCCGAACCGCTCGGCGTGCTCGATGACCATCACCGTCGCGTTGGGGACGTCGATACCGACCTCGATGACCGTGGTGGCGACCAGGATGTCGATATCCCCCTTCTTGAAGGCGAGCATGGTGGCTTCCTTCTCGGCCGCCGTCATCCGTCCGTGCAAGACCGCCACCCTGAGGTCCGGAAAGATATCGTTGGCCAAGTGCTCTGCCATCTGCACCGCGGCCTTCAGGTCGCTCTTCTCCGACTCCTCGACCAGGGGGTAGATGACGTAGGCCTGCCGCCCCTTGGAAATCTCGTCCCGCACGACGGAATACATCTCGTTGCGGCGGGATTCCCGCACGATACGCGTCTCGATGGGGGTGCGGCCGGGAGGAAGCTCGTCGATGACCGACAGCGCCAGGTCCCCGAAGACCGTCATGGAGAGCGTGCGGGGGATCGGAGTCGCGGTCATCACCAGGATATCCGGGTTTTCCCCCTTCTTCTTCAAGAGGGCGCGCTGCACGACGCCGAAACGGTGCTGCTCGTCGATCACCCCGAGCCCCAGCCGGTGGAACTCCACCTTTTGCTGGATGACGGCATGGGTGCCTACCACGATCTTGGTTTCCCCGGAGGCGATTCTATCCAGCGTATCGCCCTTCCCCTTCGAGCTCGAGGTGAGCAGGGCCACGCTGATCCCGAGCTGCTCGCAATACTTGTGGATGTTGAGGTAGTGCTGCTCGGCCAAAAGCTCGGTCGGGGCCATGATGGCGACCTGGTAATCGTTCTCCACGCAGATGAGCGCCGCCAACAGAGCCACCAGCGTCTTTCCGCAGCCGACGTCCCCCTGCACCAGGCGGTGCATGGGATGCGGCGACATCATGTCCTCCTTGATCTCGGAGAGCACGCGTCTTTGGGCGTTGGTCAGGCTGAAGGGAAGCAGTTTGAGAAGCTCGCGTGTGTAGCGGTGGGCCACCTGGAAGGCGATGCCGTCCTCTACCGCGATGCCGCGGCGTTTGAGGGCGAGCCCCATCTGCAGGAAGAAGAGCTCGTCGAAGGCGAGCGAGCGGTGCGCCTCCCCTTTGCCCAAGTTGAGATCGGCCACCTTGCTGTCCGGGTCGGGCGCGTGCGCCTCCCTGAAGGCGACCGGCAGAGAGAGGACTTTTTGGCGCTCGGCGACGTCGGCGGGAAGACAACCGGTGACATAGCGGCTGTAGCGCTGCACCGTCTCCCTCATGATCTTGCGCATCAC
The DNA here is from genome assembly GCF_023652955.1 of Geomonas sp. Red32. Lineage (GTDB taxonomy): Bacteria > Desulfobacterota > Desulfuromonadia > Geobacterales > Geobacteraceae > Geomonas. Next base: position 99,901 of record NZ_JAKLOY010000008.1, read on the forward strand.
CTTCTGGGTCACCCCTTCCGTGAGGGGATAGACCGGGAGGATGCGCCCGAAATTGTCCGGGTCCCGTGCCATCACCTGGGCGAGGTCCTCCCCTTCACCGGCCCATTCCACCTCGGGGTGGTGCATCTCACGCTGGAATCCGAACTGCGACACCTCCCCGATGAAGATTCCCCGGCGGCCAGGCTCCCAGTTCTTCTTCATGAACATCGGGTGGAAGTGGAACCATTTCAACGCCAGGCTCCCGCTATCGTCCTGCACGATGGCCTCGAAGTACTTCCTCCCCCCCTTGGTCACCATGGGCTGAGCGGAAACCACGGTGCCGAAGAAGGAGTAGGTGGCGCCGGGGCGCAGATCCCGTATCCTCTTCAGCTCCCGCCGGTCCTCGTAGCGGTTGGGAAGCACGTAGAGCGCATCGTGCACCGTGGCGACCCCCATCCGGGTCAGCGCCTCGGCCAGTTTGGGCCCCACCCCCTTGATGAACTGCATCGGCGTCTTCAGCTCCTGCGGGATCTCCACCTCGTGCGGAACCGCCCGCCCCTCTCTTTGAAAAGGTTCGTCCCCCAAAGCCGGTGCTCCCGAGGTCCCCCCCCCTTTGACAACGGGAGAGCTCAAGGTCCCCCCCTTGTCAAAGGGGGGACAGGGGGGATTTGCCGTTCCCGCCTGAAGAGGCAATGGCTTTTCTTCCGAAGGGGCGATTTCCGCCGAGCCGGCCCCTTCGGCAACCGTAGACGCAAGCCCACGTTTAGCCGGAGCAGTCGAAGCCGCCGACTGATGCGGCGCTGATGAAGCCAGCTCAGTCAGATCGAGCTGTTTTGCCGGCTTGGTGCTCTTGCCGGTAACAGGCTTGGCTGAATTGTTTGGTTTAGGAGTTAGGCGGAGGGTACCGTCGACGATTTCGGCTTCAAGCCGGTCGCCTGCCTTCAGCTTCAGGGAGTCCCGAAGCTCGTCAGGAATCTTGATGGATCCATCTGGGGCGAGCGAGATGGTCGGCATGGGAGTGGGGGTGCAAAGAGAATCCTCCCTAGGGGTCAGGTCTGGAAATGGGACTAACGAGTCAATTTCCAGACCTGACCCCTAAGAAGGAGCTGAGGTCGGGTTTAGAAGAGCTTGTTGAGGTCGGCCAGGATTTCCTCGACGTCGATGCCGTGAGCGGAGCACCCCTGCTCGAGGCTTTCGTTCTGGGCACCCATGCAGCCGATGCAGCCGAGATTGTATTTGGCGAGGACCTTCACCACATCCGGGTGCATCCTCATGACGGTGGCGAAAGTCATGTCCTTGGTTACCATGTGTTCCTCCGTGTTCGTCCTGCTTCGTTGGGTTTTGCTGCTACTCGTAACGGATCTCGATGATCTCGTATTCCTTGGTGCCGGAAGGCACGGTGACCCGCACCGTGTCGTCGAGCTTGTGGCCGATCAGGGCCTTGCCGACCGGGGAGGTGCAGGAAATCTTGCCGAGCTTGATGTCGGCCTCGTCCTCGCCGACGATCTTGTAGGTGATCTCTTCCTCGCTGCCGGTGTCGTAGACGGTCACGGTGGCGCCGAAAACGACCTTGTCCGGCTTGAGGTTGGAAAGGTCGACCACGTAGGCGCGGGCCAGTTTGTCCTGCAGCTCGAGGATGCGCCCCTCGATGAAACCCTGACGGTTCTTGGCGGCATCGTACTCGGCGTTCTCGGAAAGGTCGCCGTGGGAACGTGCTTCGGCAATATCCTGGATAACCTTCGGGCGCTCCTCCTTGATCAGGCGGCGGAGATCCTCCTGGAGTGCCTCGAAACTTTCCTTAGTCAGTGGAACAGTCTGGGACATCGATTTCGTACTCCTTATTGAACTAATGGGGGGGCCAGAGGGCCCCCCGTTTCAGCTGTTTGGATTGTGAAAGGGGAACGTGAACCACGCTCCCCCGTTGAGCCGCTTATTTCAGATATTCCTGAATGGACTTCACTTCCAGCTTCTTCTGCGAGGTAGCGATAATGCCGTCTACTACTGCTTTGGCGCCGGAGGCGGTGGTGTAGTAGGCGATGTTGTTGATCAAGGTATTGCGACGGATCGAGAAGGAGTCGGCTACTGCCTGCGCACCGAGGGTGGTGTTGATCACCATGCAGATCTCGTTGTTCTTGATCGCGTCCACGATGTGCGGTCTGCCTTCGAGCACCTTGTTGACCACCTGGACCGCAACGCCTTCCTTCTGCAGATAGGCCGCTGTGCCTTTGGTGGCAACCAGCTCGAAGCCCTGATCATACAGTCTTTTGGCTAGAGTGACAATATGTTTTTTGTCGGCGTCTTTGACGCTTATGAAGACTTTGCCGGCGACCGGGAGCTTCACGTTGGCACCCATCTGGGCCTTCGCGTAAGCCTCCGGGAAGGTCTTGCCGATCCCCATCACCTCGCCGGTCGACTTCATCTCCGGTCCGAGGATGGTGTCGACCCCCGGGAACTTGGTGAACGGGAAGACGGATTCCTTGACCGAGATGTGCTCGGGGATGATCTCTTCGGTCACGCCAAGCTCAGCCAGGGTCTTGCCGGCCATGACGCGGGCGGCGATCTTCGCCAGCGGGCGGCCGGTCGCCTTGGAGACGAACGGCGAGGTGCGCGAGGCGCGCGGGTTGACTTCGAGGATGTAGATGTCGTTCCCCTTGACGGCGAACTGCACGTTCATGAGCCCCTTCACGTTCAGCTCCAGCGCCATGATCTTGGTCTGGCGGCGGATCTCGTCGATGACGGCCGGGGACATGGAGTACGGCGGGAGCGAGCAGGCGGAGTCGCCGGAGTGAATGCCGGCCTCCTCGATGTGCTCCATGATGCCGCCGATGACGGCGACCTGGCCGTCGCACAGGGCGTCGACATCGATCTCGACCGCCTCGTCCAGGAACTTGTCGATCAGGATCGGGTGCTCGGGGGAAGCCTGCACGGCGGTGTGCATGTAGCGGCGGAGGTTATCGACGTCGTAGACGATCTCCATGGCGCGGCCGCCCAGCACGTAGGAGGGACGGACCACCACGGGGTAGCCGATCCGGTCGGCCACCGCTTCGGCCTCCTCGAAGGAGCGGGCGGTGCCGTTCTCGGGCTGGCGGAGGTTGAGTTTCTGCAGCATCTCCTGGAAGCGCTCGCGGTCCTCGGCGCGGTCGATGGCGTCGGGGGTGGTGCCGATGATCGGCACCCCGGCCTTCTCGAGCGCCACGGCGAGCTTCAGCGGGGTCTGGCCGCCGAACTGCACGATCACCCCGGCGGGCTTCTCGACGTCGACGATGTTCAGCACGTCCTCGTAGGTGAGCGGTTCGAAGTAGAGACGGTCGGAGGTGTCGTAGTCGGTGGAGACGGTCTCCGGGTTGCAGTTGACCATGATGGTCTCGTAGCCGTCCTCGGCCAGGGCGAAGACGCCATGGACGCAGCAGTAGTCGAATTCGATCCCCTGCCCGATCCTGTTCGGTCCGCCGCCCAGGATGATGATCTTCTTCTTGTCGGTCGGCTCGGCCTCGCACTCTTCCTCGTAGGTGGAGTAGAGGTACGGGGTGTGGGCCACGAATTCGGCGGCGCAGGTGTCGACCCGTTTGAAGACCGGCTTGACACCGGCGGCCAGCCGCAGGCCGCGCACGTCCAGTTCCGGCATCTTCCAGAGCTGCCCCAGGAACTTGTCGGAGAAGCCGAAACGCTTGGCGTCCCAGAGGATGTCCTTCAGGTTATCCTTCGACTCCGAGAGCACGTTGAGCTGCTTCAGCTCCTCTTCCTTCTCGATGATCTGGCGGATGTTGTGCAGGAACCAGGGGTCGATCCCGGTCAGCTTATAGATCTCGGCCACCTCCATCCCGGCGCGGAAGGCATCGCCCAGGTACCAGACGCGGTCGCAGTTGGGGATGGTCAGCTTCTCGGTGAGCTTCGCGCGCTCCTTGTCGGTCAGCGCCCGGCGGGTGTCGCCGTCCGGCCCGAAGAAGCGGGACTCGAAGCCGCTAGAGCCGATTTCCAGCGAGCGGAGCGCCTTCTGGAAGGATTCCTTAAAGGTCCTGCCGATGGCCATGACCTCGCCCACCGATTTCATCTGGGTGGTGAGGGTGGCGTCGGCGGCCGGGAACTTCTCGAAGGTGAAGCGCGGGATCTTGGTCACCACGTAGTCGATGGTCGGCTCGAAGCAGGCCGGGGTCTCGCGGGTGATGTCGTTGGTGATCTCGTCCAGGGTGTAGCCGACGGCAAGCTTGGCGGCGATCTTGGCGATCGGGAAGCCGGTGGCCTTGGAGGCGAGCGCCGAGGAGCGGGAGACGCGCGGGTTCATCTCGATGACCACCAGGCGGCCGGTCGTGGGGCTCACGCCGAACTGGATGTTGGAGCCGCCGGTGTCGACGCCGATCTCGCGGATGATCTTCAAGGAGGCGTCACGCAGAATCTGGTATTCCTTGTCGGTCAGGGTCTGGGCCGGGGCGACGGTGATGGAGTCGCCGGTGTGAACGCCCATCGGGTCGAGGTTCTCGATGGAGCAGACGATCACCACGTTGTCGGCGGTGTCGCGCATGACCTCGAGTTCGTACTCCTTCCAGCCGATCAGCGACTCCTCGACCAGGATCTCGTTGGTCGGGGAGGCCTCGATGCCGGCCATGGACATCCGCTCGTACTCTTCCATGTTGTAGGCGATGCCGCCGCCGGTGCCGCCCAGGGTGAAGGAGGGGCGGATGATGGTCGGGAAGCCGACGTGCTTGATGACTTCCATGCACTCCTGGTAGTTATGGGCGAGGCCGGAGCGCGGGATGTCCAGGCCGATGCGGATCATCGCCTCTTTGAAGAGGGTGCGGTCCTCCGCCTTCTTGATGGCCGGGAGCTTGGCGCCGATCAGCTCGACCCCGAACTTCTCGAGGGTGCCGTTTTCGGCGACCGCCACCGCAGTGTTGAGGGCGGTCTGCCCGCCCAGGGTCGGGAGCAGCGCGTCCGGGCGCTCCTTCTCGATGATGGCGGCCAGGATCTCCGGGGTGACCGGCTCGATGTAGGTGAAATCGGCGAAGTCCGGGTCGGTCATGATGGTCGCCGGGTTGCTGTTCAACAGCACGACCTCGAAGCCCTCCTCCTTCAGCGCCTTGCAGGCCTGGGTGCCGGAGTAGTCGAACTCGCACGCTTGGCCGATGACGATCGGGCCCGCGCCGATGATGAGGATCTTCTTGATGTCTGTACGTTTAGGCATGGTAAATCATCTCCAATCTCTGTTCGTAAATCGTTTCCGATATTTATTGGTGTCTATTCAGCCGGTTCGTCCTGCACCCAGCCATTTTCCAGCCCGGCGTCTTCCAGCGCTTCCACCGCCTCGCCGTATTCCTCCGCGTTCACCCTTCTCTCGATCCCGGGGGTGGAGGTGGCGGCATGAGCCGGAAAATACTGACTCATCAGTGCGATGTGGGTCTCTTTTCCCAGGTGCCCGGCAATCCAGGGAAGCGTTCCGGTGCTCCCTGCCCTACCCTCGGGAAGGACCAGGTGACGGATGATCATCCCTCTAACCCCGATCCCGTTATCGTCGCACTCGAGGTGGCCGACCTGCCTGAGCATCTCGCTCACCGCCGCCCGGTTGATCTCCCGGTATCCCGGCGCCCCCGAGAGCCTGACCGCCTCCTCGTCGTCGACGTACTTCATGTCGGGGAGGTAGATGTCGACCACGCCGTCCAAAAGCTTCAGGGTCTCGACCTTCTCGTAGCCGCTGGTGTTCCAGACGATGGGTATCCGGAACCCCTTGCCGATTGCCACGAAGAGGGCCGCCATGATCTGCGGCGTGTAGTGGGTCGGCGTCACGAAGTTTATGTTGTGGGCGCCCCGCTTCTGCAGCCCGACCATCTTTCCGGCCAGCTCGGTCACCGTCAGGTCGGTGCCGTTACTGAGCTGGCTGATGGGGAAGTTCTGGCAGAATTTGCAGCTCAGCGTGCAGCCGGAGAGGAAGATGGTGCCCGATCCCTTGCTGCCGGAGATCGGCGGTTCCTCTCCCCGGTGGATGTTGGCAGAAGCGATGCGCGGCATCTTTCCCGCGCCGCAGCACCCCACTTCGTCCGCCAGCCGGTTCACCCCGCAGTTCTGGGGGCAGAGGTCGCACGCGGCAAGCCGGCGGTACCCTTCGCGGATCCGCCGGCTCAGTTCACCGGAGTTGTAAAGAGCAAGGTAGTTCATGGTACTCAAGGGGGACTTTCGAACTCTACCCCTTATGGTTCTCCATCATCTCCACGAACCTGCTGAACAGATAGTGCGAATCGTGGGGACCGGGGGAGGCTTCCGGGTGGTGCTGTACCGAGAAGATCGGGAGGTTCTTGTGAGCCATCCCCTCGACAGTCTGGTCGTTCAGGTTCTCGTGCCCGAGCTCGCAGGCGTGCGAGAGTGAGATGATGTCCACCGAGAAGCCGTGGTTCTGGGCGGTGATCTCCACCTTCCTGGTCTTCATGTCCATGACCGGGAGGTTTGAGCCGTGGTTGCCGAACTTGAGCTTCATGGTGCGCCCGCCAAGAGCCAGGCCGAGGAGCTGGTGCCCGAGGCAGATCCCGAAGATCGGCTTCTTCCCGACGAATTTCTTGATGTTCTCGATGGCCTCTTTCATCGGCTCCGGATCGCCCGGGCCGTTGGAGAGGAAGATCCCGTCCGGGTTCATGGCCAGGGCCGATTCGGCCGGGAAAGTGGCCGGGACCACGGTCACGTCGCAGCCGGCGGAGACCAGGCAGCGCAGGATGTTCAGCTTGATCCCGAAGTCGTAGGCGACCACCTTGTACTTGAGGTCCCGCTTGTCGATCTGCGGATAGCCATCGGTGATGTCCCACAGCCCCTGGGTCCAGTGGTAGGGCTTGTCGCAGGTAACGCCGGTGGCGAGATCGAGGCCGCTCATGGAAGGAATGGCGCGGGCCTTTCTGACCAGGCTCTCCGGATCGAAGTCGACGGTGGAGATGATGCCGTTCTGGGCACCCTTGTCGCGGAGGTGACGGGTCAGCGCGCGGGTGTCGATCCCCTGGATACCGACGATGCCATTCTCCTTAAGGTAGGCGTCCAGGCTCATGGTGGCGCGCCAGTTCGAGTAGCAGTCCAGGTACTCCCTCACGATGAAGCCGGAGAGGTAGAGCTGGTTACTTTCGATGTCTTCCGGATTGATGCCGGTGTTACCGATCTGGGTGTAGGTCATGGTGACCATCTGCCCCTTGTACGAGGGGTCAGTAAGGACCTCCTGGTAGCCGGACATGGCGGTGTTGAAGACCACCTCACCGCTCGTTTCGCCCGTTGCGCCGAAGGCCTTACCGGTGAAGATCCGGCCGTCCGCCAGAGCAAGCACTGCTTTCATATCTTCTCCAATTCTGTTTTTATTGCTGCGCCAACCAGTCAAGCGTCGGCAATTTACGTTAACAACCTAAATGTGGTGAACCAGCATCGGAACTCTGCCCCCAGTTGGCGGAACTCTCCTCGTCAACCGGCGGCAGGTCCTCCCCTTTGCGAAGGGGGGACAGGGGGGATTTTTGCTACTTCCGGCATCGCCCCAACCACCGGCGTCCCCCACCCCCTCGCCCCCTCCCTCCAGGGGAAGGGGAAAGGCAGGAAACTACTTCTTGTTGACTACCTGCCCCTTCACGACGGTGTAGGCGGCGGCGCCTTTCATCTCCCAGCCGATGAACGGGCTGTTCTTCGACTTGGACTCCAGCTTCTCCGCCACCACTTCCCACTTCCGGTTCGGGTCGATGATGGTGACGTCTGCCACCGCCCCGCACTTCAGGGTCCCGCGCTCGACACCGAGGATCTTGGCCGGGTTGCAGGACATGAGCGATACCAGCTTCTTCATATCGACCAGCCCCTCTTCCACCAGCTTGAGGGAAAGGGGGAGCGAGGTCTCGAGGCCGACGATGCCGTTGTAGGCAAGGTTGAATTCGACGTCCTTCTCGTCCGGGTGATGCGGGGCATGGTCGGTAGCGATGGCGTCGATGGTCCCGTCGGCGAGCGCAGCCTTGATGGCATCGCGGTCGGCCGCGCTTCTCAAGGGCGGGTTCATCTTGGCGTTGGTGTCGTAGCCGAGCACCGCCTCGTCGGTCAGAGTGAAGTAGTGCGGTGCGGTCTCGCAGGTAACCTTGACGCCGCGGGCCTTGGCGTTACGGATGATACGGCAGGAACCGGCGGTCGAGATGTGAGCGATGTGGACCGGAGCGCCGCAGAACTCTGCCAGGTAGACTTCGCGGGCCACGGCGGCGTCCTCGGCCACCCAGGGAATCCCCTTGAGGCCGAGCTCGGTGGCGACCGGCCCCTCGTTCATGACACCCTCTCCCACCAGCGAAAGGTCCTCGGAGTGGGTGATGACGGTGATGCCGATCCCCTTGGCGTACTCGAGGGCGCGGCGCATCAGCTCGCTGCTGCAGACCGGCTTGCCGTCGTCGGAAACGGCCACGCAGCCGGCTTCCTTGAGATCGCCCATCTCGGCCAGGCTCTCCCCTTTGCTCCCCTTGGTGATGGCGCCGACCGGGAAGACGTTGACCATCGCTTCCTTCCTCGCCTTGTTGACGATGTAGGAGGTAACGGCCTTGTTGTCGTTGACCGGGGAGGTGTTGGGCATGCAGGCCACCGAGGTGAACCCGCCGGCCGCGGCCGAACGGGAACCGGTGGCGATGTCTTCCTTGTATTCCAGACCGGGGTCGCGCAGGTGGACGTGCATATCGATGAGCCCCGGGGTGACGATCAGCCCGGTGGCGTCGACCGACTCGGTCTCCTCCGGAGCGGTCAGCCCTTGGCCAAGCTCCAGGATGACGCCGTCGGCGATCAGAATATCCATCACTTCGTCAATCCCCTGCGAGGGGTCAATCACGTGCCCGCCTTTGATCAACAGATTCATATTCAGCACCTCTTTAGAGAAGCAATTGGGTTGAATGACTCATTAGAATCGGGTACACTTTTTCGAAAAATACTGAGCGTTATCGGAAGGTTAACTCCCCATTTCGGCCGGCCGAAATGGGCCTCCCCCCCTCCCCTTACCCCTCGCTCGGCTCCCCGCCGCAGACGTGGTAGAGCATGGCCATCCTGATGGCGACGCCGTTTTCCACCTGCTTGAGGATGTAGGACTGGTCGCAGTCGGCCACCGACGAGGCGAGCTCCACGCCGCGGTTGATCGGACCCGGGTGCATGACCATGGCGTCCTTCTTGGCCAGGGCCAGCATGTCGGGGTTCAAACCATAGTATCGGGAGTATTCGCGCATGCTCGGAAGCAGGGTCTTGCCCTGGCGCTCCAGCTGGATCCTGAGCATCATGACGACGTCTGCCTTGTGTACCGCCTCACGCATGTCCTTGCAGACGGTGACGTTCCCCAGCCGCTCGATGCCGATCGGCATCATGGTCGGCGGGCCGGCCACGAAGATCTTCGCGCCCATCGTGGTAAGCCCGTAGATGTCGGACCGGGCCACGCGGCTGTGGGTGATGTCGCCGACGATGGCGACCTTCAGCCCTTCCAGCTTGCCGAACTTCTGACGCATGGTCAGCATGTCGAGAAGCCCCTGGGAGGGATGCTCGTGGGCACCGTCACCGGCGTTGATCACCGAGCAGGAGACCCTTTTCGCGAGAAACTCGTGCGCGCCGGAAATCGCGTGGCGCATGACGATGATGTCGGGCTTCATGGCCAGCACGTTCTGGGCGGTATCGAGGAGGGTTTCGCCTTTGGTGACCGAGCTGGTGGATGCCGAGATGTTGATGGTATCGGCAGAGAGGCGTTTTGCTGCAATTTCGAAGGAGGTGCGGGTCCTGGTGGATGCCTCGTAGAAGAGGTTGACCACCGTCTTGCCGCGCAGAGTGGGGACCTTCTTGATGTCGCGGCTGTTGATTTCGTTGAGGCTGTCAGCAGTGTTGAGCAGCAGCTCGATCTCTTCCTTGGTCAGATCTTTGAGTCCGATGATGTCTTTGTGCCTGAAACCCATACCCCCCCCTGACATTGACAGATGTTCGTGGTTAGACGTTCGCGGTTATGAGAGTGACTCTATTTCTGCAAAATGACTTCCGTGGGGTGGTTGTCGGCGTCGAAGTCGACGGCGATGTTCTCGCTCCTGCTGGTCGGGACGTTGCGCCCGACGAAGTCGGCCCGGATCGGCAGGTCGCGGTGCCCGCGGTCGACCAGGACCGCCAGCTGGATGCAGGAGGGACGCCCCTGGTCCATCAGCGCGTCCATGGCGGCGCGGATGGTCCGCCCGGTGAAGAGGACGTCGTCCACCAGGACGACCTTCTTCCCTTCGATGCCGAAGGGAAGCTCGGTCTTGCCGACCGGCAGGTGCTCGGCGTGTCCCTTGATGTCGTCGCGGTACATGGTGATGTCCACCGCACCGACCGGGACCTCGACCCCTTCGATCTCCAGGAGGCGGCAGGCCAATTCGTGGGCCAGGTGGACGCCGCCGGTCCGGATACCGACCAGCACCACGCCGTCTACCCCCTTGTTCCTCTCCAGCACCTCGTGGGCGATCCTGGTGAGCGCCCGCTTTACTCCGTTGCCGTCCAAAATTACAGTGTTTTCAGCCATTTGGACCCCCTGGAATTCGATCATAAACAGTTGATTCCACGCACTTAACAATGAAAAAGAGCCTTCACGCGCACAAAAGGCGTAAGGCTCTTCCGATAAAACTTAGAAAGAAGGACTCTTGCGTCACCTTTGCTAACCTCACAGGGCTAATTTAAAAGGCAGTCGTTCAGCAAATTTTCGCTAGATTAGCATCGGGACCAGGCGGAGTCAAGGCCAATGAGCGGGTAAAGGTATTGATTTAAATTAGATTTTACTTACCCACCAAGACCCCGCGTTTTTCCGCCCTGAGCGCGCAAAAAGTGCTTCTTTCGCCTTCTATCTGACGGCTATCCGGCTGCCGCCGACATGGCTCGCTTGACCTTACTCGCCAGTCGATGCTATAACCCGACGGAGATTTTCGCTAATAAATGAAACTTTTGCTCAAGACCGTGACGTGCCGATTCGGCAGTGAGCCGGATGGTGCAGAGGGAAAAGGAACGCAAGGCATGTTGACTGGTAAACAGAAGAGATTTTTGCGGGGTCTGGGACACTCGCTGAAGCCGGTGGTGACGGTGGGGAAAAGCGACATCAGCGAGGCGGTGCTGGCCACCACCAACGAGGCGCTGGATAGCCACGAGCTCATCAAGGTGAAGATACTGGAGAGCTGCTTCATGGACCGCCACGAGGTGGCCGAACAACTGTGCGAAGCGACCGGCGCCGACCTGGCCCAGGTGCTCGGGAGGACCTTACTTATCTACCGCCCCGCCAAGGAGCCGCGGCTGGAGCTGCCGAGGGGCTAGACCGCCAGCCCCCTTTCTCCTCTCTCCCCCCTTTTACCTCCTCTCCCCCCTTTGCGAAGGGGGGCTTCCCCTCTTACACCCTCTCGTACGGCTCGAACAGTCTCTTGAACTCGTCCAGCGCGAAGCGGTCGGTCATGCCGGCGATGTAGTCGCAGATCACCCGCTCCCGCCCTTCCCGCTCCATCTTCGCCTGGTGCTTGGAGGGGAGCAGGGTCGGATGCTTCACGTAGGTCTCGAAGAGCTCACTCAGGTAGCGCTCCGCCTTGACCCGCATCCTCTCCACCTTGTAGTGGCGATAGAGGTTCTGAAAGAGGAAGCGCTTCAGCTCCGCGTTGCGCTCGGCCATCGATTCGCTGAAGAAAACAACCTGCTTGTTGACCCGCCGGACGTCTTCCTGGGTTTCGATCCCCAGCTGCTCGATATTGGCGGCGGTGGTGACCACGAGGTCGTTGATCAGTACGCCGATCAGCGCACTGACCGTCTGGCACACACCCCGCTCGACGTCGATATTGGGGTACTTCCTGAGGATCCCCTCGTGCACCTCTTCCCACAGGGAGACTTTCTTCAACTGGGCGAGGTTGATATAGCCGGACTTGAGCCCGTCGTCTATGTCGTGGTTGTTGTAGGCAATCTCGTCGGCCAGGTTGATGAGCTGCGCCTCGATGGTGGGAACGACCCCGGGGAGGAACTCGGCATAGGGGTGGAGGGGGGTGTCGTACTGCGAGGAATGCTTGGCTATCCCTTCCCGCACCTCCCACGACAGGTTCAGGCCGTTGAAGTTGGGGTGGCGCTCCTCCAGTTCGTCGACCACGCGCAGAGACTGCAGGTTGTGCTCGAAGCCGCCCGCGCCCTGCATGAGCCGGTTGAGGACCTCCTCGCCGGTATGCCCGAACGGGGTGTGCCCAAGGTCGTGGGCCAGGGCCAGCGTCTCGGTCAGCTCCTCGTTGAGCCCCAGGCGCCTCGCGATCCCCTTCCCTATCTGGGCGACCTCCAGAGAGTGGGTGAGCCGGGTGCGATAGTAATCCCCCTCGTGGTTGACGAAAACCTGGGTCTTGTATTCGAGGCGCCGGAAGGCGGCGCAGTGAATGATGCGGTCGCGGTCGCGCTCGAAGGCGGGGCGATTGTCGCGAAACTCCTCATGATATTTACGCCCGCGGGAGGTGTTGCTTTGGGCGGCGTATCCCGCCAGATCGGCACGTTCCATGGACTGCCCGTCTCTCATCCGTGTACACCTCAAGCTTAATGATGGTTTTCCAAAGTAACGTATTTATATACCGGGAAATGACACTGTCAACACCAAAGTTGGCATTGACGGCATCTCACCCGTCATGATAATAACTGTGTTTACAAATATTGTCTCATAAAAGGGACATTGTACTGTAAGTACTGCCGCTTCCGATTGATTTATAATAGTTTCCCTCCATCTCTAAGTCACCCCATCTCTTGAAAGCCGGCCGCACCGAAGGCAAAGAAGGTGGAGGGGACGTGGGATGAGGTTTAGAGGCCAACCATAATGCGGATAATCGCTGGCGAAGCCAGGGGACGCACTCTTCACGCGCCCAAGAACATGCGGGTCCGCCCCACCGCCGACCGGGTGAAGGAAGCCCTGTTCAGCATGCTCATGAGCCGCCTGGGAGAGTTTGACGGCATGAGGGTGCTCGACATCTTCGCCGGCACCGGCAACCTGGGCATCGAAGCCCTCAGCAGAGGGTCGCAATACGCGGTCTTCGTCGATTCCCACCGGGAATCCGCCGAGATCGTCAAGAAGAACCTGGAACTGACCCATTTTACGGGGAAAGCGAAGGTGGTCGTGCAGGAAGCCGCCCTCGCCCTCAAGAACCTGGAGCGAAACGAGGCCCCCTTTCACCTGGTGTTCCTCGATCCGCCGTACAGCGAAGGGCACACCGAGCGGATCCTTGAGCATCTCTCCCACTCCCCGCTGGTGGACGGCGGGACCACGGTGGTCGCCGAGTTCTCGGCGAAAGAGCAGATCCCCACCGCGTTTGGCCGCTTGCAGGAATACGAACGCCGCGTTTATGGCGACACCGCCCTCTCTTTCCTAACCCTAACCGACAGAGGTGAACAGTGCCCCTGAAACTCGCAGTCTACCCCGGTTCCTTCGATCCTGTTACCTACGGTCACCTCGACATCATCGAGCGTGCCCTTAAGATCTTCGACGGCGTTATCGTCGCCGTGGCCAGAAACTCCGAAAAGAATGCCCTCTTCACCGTGAAGGAACGGATCGATCTGCTGACCGAAATACTCGCGGACCGCCCCCAGGCCACCATCGAAACCTTCGACGGCCTGCTGGTAGATTTCGTTCGCGAGCGCGGCGCCTCCGTCATCGTCCGTGGTCTGCGCGCGGTTTCCGACTTCGAGTACGAGTTCCAGCTGGCGCAGATGAACCGGAGTATCACCAAGGACGTGGAAACGCTCTTCATGATGACGTCGGTACCGTACAGCTATCTCTCGTCTTCCATCGTGAAGGAAGTGAGCTCACTGAACGGTCCGGTAGAGAAGCTGGTTCCGCCCGTGGTCAAGGCGGCATTGGACAAGAAGTTCGGAAGATAGTACGGAGAGAGACATGAGACCTGACAACTTGCTCCGGGTTGCCGGTAAAGGGAGTGTCTGCTAATGTTAAAGGCGCCTGTGTCAGCGGGCGCCTTTTGTTTTTCGTCAGCCAGTAAAAATAGAGGGACAGGCACCTGGCGGGGCCGGTCCCCGCACCGGTCGGGAGGCAAGGCCATGATCACCAAGGAAATGACCATCACCAGCATCCTGAGAAGTTACCCCGAAACCCTCCCCGTCTTCCAGCGCCACGGCCTGGACTGCTTCGACTGCCAGATCGCCGACTTCGAAGAGCTCGAACATGGCGCCTCCGTCCACAAACTCGACATCGACACCCTCCTCACCGAGCTGAACGGAAACATCAAGAACTAAGGCTAGTAGTGATACCGGCAGCCGATCACTACAATCCCATCCTCATCGACCTTATACACGAGCCGGTGCTCGCGAACTGCGTGGGTTAAATGATGGATTTCCCGAAAAGGGACGCGGTGAGCTCTACGGCGATCTTGGCGGTCTTGTTGCGGTGGTCGAGGATGGGATTGATCTCGACGACATCCATGCCGACGAGCTTTCTGCTGTCGGCGATGATCTCCATCAACAGCTGCGCCTCCCGGTAGCTCAGCCCCCCCGGCGACGTCGTCCCCACCCCGGGGACTTCCAGCGGATCGAGCGCGTCCAGGTCGAGACTCACGTGCAGCCGGTCGAGATGCCCGAGCCTCGCCAGCGCCTCCCGCGCCACCCGCCCCATCCCGCGCTCGTCGATGTCCCGCATGGTGTAGACCGCCACCCCGCTCTGGCGGAGCCGGATCTTTTCCTGCGGGTCGAGCTCGCGCAGCCCGATCATCACCACATCCTCCGGCTTCACCTTCCGCCCCGGCCTTCCCACGTTGACCAGCTCGGGATAACCTTCCCCGACAAGCGCCGCGACGCACATGCCGTGGATGTTGCCGGTGATGGAAGTCTGGGGGGTATTGAAGTCGCCGTGGGCGTCGATCCAGATGATACCGGCCGGGGCATCGTGGGTGATGCCGCCGATGGAGCCGATGGCGAGCGAATGGTCGCCCCCCATGAAAAGCGGGATGAAGTCCTCCTCGATGGCTGCACGCCCCGCCTGGTAGGCGGCCTCGCAGATTTTGCTGATGGAAGGGAGAAAGTGTACCTCGCGCTCATGGGCGAGCACGTCACGCACGGGAACGAGAAGGTTGCCGGCGTCCTCGACCTCGAACCCAAGGGCAGCCAGATGGGCGGCGATCCCCGCGTAACGGAGGGCACCGGGCCCAAGATCCACGCCCCGCTGGGCCTGCCCCAAATCTATCGGCACCCCGATTATCCTGATACTTTCCCGCATTGCCCTACCCTCTTTCTGGCTATTACTCCAGCTCTCCCACCTCGCCGCCGTTTCCTTCCGTCTGCTTCAGGTTATTCCAAAGGTTGACGATGAAATCCTGGGCGTTGGTAAGGATGGCCATCGCCTGGGCGGAGCCCCGGTTGGCGAGCTTGTCCGCGCAGAACTCGGTCATGTCGACGACGTAGAAGAAGACCGGCCGCACCGTGCCGTCTTGCCGCACGTGGTAGCTCGGCACCATGTTGCCGAAGGCGATCGAATGCAGCTGGGTCGCGACCGCGATCACCGTGGTAGCCTTCTTGGCGATCTCCCGCATGGCGTCCTGGGCGCGGTAGGCATCGCCGATCACCTCGGGAAGCGGGCCGTCGTCCCGGATGGATCCGGCCAGCACGATCGGGATCTTCTTCCGGTAGCAGGCGTACATGATCCCGTCGGCAAGTCCCAGCTCCTCGATGGCTGCCGCCATGGAGCCCCTCTTCCTCACCTCGTTGATGATGTCCAGGTGGTTGTAGTGGCCAAGGGGCTGGGAGGCCTGGGTGTAGATGTCCTGCCCAAGCCCGGTCCGGAAGCGGGCCGCCTCCAGGTCGTGGGTGGCGAGGGCGTTGCCCGCCAAAAGGGCATGGCAGAAGCCGCTTTCCACGAGCCCCTGCATCGCGCTCCGGCTGTCCTTGTCGAAAGCGACGGCGGGGCCCAGCACCCAGACGATGAAACCGCCCTCGCGGTCCTCCCGGAGCACCTTGTAAAGCTCATCATAGGAGCGGGAAAAAGGGGTCTCGCGGGTGCCGCGGCTGCGGAAGGAGAACTTGTCGGGGGCTCCCTCGCCGAAGGACTGGAAACCTCCCACGTGGACGAAGATCCCCTCCTCCCCGTTTTCGGTCCTCCCCACCACCACCGGATCCCCCTTCCTCACCCGGCGCGGTTCGACCACTTCAAGTGACCTCCCCTTCAGCACCAGGACGCAATCCATCCTGCTCTCGGCCGCGAGCACCCAGTCACCGCCGCCAAGATGTACGTATTCGGGGAAGTTCGAGGTTCCGTGGTAGTTGTCGGGAAGGATTCCATCTGCCGGGGCGGGAGAAACCCGGACCGGCGGGGCATCTGAGAGCCCCGGGGAGGAAAAGCCGGGCGGGACATAAACTGGAATGATCGACATGGATGACACCTCCGGCAGAGGAGCCGCGGCGGGTGGCCGCTGAAAGCAGCTCCTTCCGCTTCGCTTCTCATTTAAAACTCTAGCACGGGGGGTAAAACTTACAATTTCGCGAAGCCGCCAGCGGCGCACCTTCCAGGGTATACACAGGGAGAAATCCCTTTACAATCAACTGGCAGTTCTATACTATTCATTAGTTAAACTCGACCGGATAAAGGACAGTATGGTAATAGAGCACATTCGCAACTTTTCCATAATCGCCCATATCGATCACGGGAAATCCACCCTCGCAGACCGCCTCCTCGAATTCACCGGCACCCTCTCTCAACGGGAAAAGCAAGACCAGTTCCTCGACAAGATGGATCTGGAACGCGAGCGTGGAATTACCATCAAGGCCCAGACGGTGCGCCTTAGGTACAAGGCCAACGACGGGAAGGATTACATCCTCAACCTGATCGACACCCCGGGACACGTGGACTTCAGCTATGAAGTCTCGCGCTCCCTTACCGCCTGCGAAGGGGGGCTTTTGGTGGTGGACGCCTCCCAGGGGGTCGAGGCCCAGACGCTTGCCAACGTCTACCTGGCTCTCGATGCCGATCTGGAAGTCTTCGTGGTGCTCAACAAGATCGACCTTCCGGCCGCCGAGCCGGAGCGCGTCAAGCAGGAGATCGAGGACATCATCGGCCTCGACACCCACGACGCCGTGCTGGCCAGCGCCAAGGAAGGGATCGGCACCAAAGATATCCTCGAAGAGATCGTCAAGAAGATCCCGCCCCCGCAGGGCGACCCCAACAAGCCGCTGAAAGCGCTCCTCTTCGACTCGTGGTACGACCAGTACCAGGGGGTCATCATCCTGGTCCGGATCATCGACGGGGTAGTGAAGAAGGGAGACAAGATTCAGCTGATGTCGACCCGCAAGACCCACGAGGTCCTGAAGGTCGGCGTCTTCTCGCCGGACATGCGCGAAGTGGACTCCCTTACCGCGGGCGAGGTCGGTTTCGTCATCGCCGGCATCAAGGAAGTGGCCGACGCCAAGGTCGGTGACACCGTCACACAGCTGCACAACCCGTGCGACTCGCCGCTCCCCGGCTACAAGGAAGTGAAGCCGATGGTGTTCTCGGGGCTCTACCCGATCGACACCTCCCAGTACGAGCAGCTGCGCGACGCGCTCGCCAAGCTCAAGCTGAACGACTCCTCCTTCTCCTACGATCCGGAGACCTCCATCGCGCTTGGCTTCGGTTTCCGCTGCGGCTTCCTCGGCCTTCTCCACATGGAGATCATTCAGGAGCGGCTCGAGCGCGAGTTCAACCTCGAGCTGATCACCACCGCCCCGACCGTCGTCTACCGGGTCCACCGGACCGACGGGAGCATGATCACCATCCAGAGCGCCAACCAGCTTCCTCCCACCCAGGAGATCAATTACGTCGAGGAGCCGTTCATCCTCGCCTCCATCCACGTCCCCAACGACTTCGTCGGCGGGATCCTGGCCCTTTGCGAGGAGAAGCGCGGCGTGCAGCGGGAGATCAAGTACCTCACCCCGACCAGGGTGATGGTGGTCTACGAGCTGCCCTTGAACGAGGTGGTGCTCGACTTCTACGACCGCTTGAAATCGATCACCAAGGGGTATGCGTCGCTCGATTACGAGATACTCGACTACCGCCAGAGCGAGCTGGTGCGGCTCAACATCATGATCAACGGCGAGGTGGTGGACGCCCTCTCCCTGATCATCCACAAGGACAAGGCCTACTACCGCGGCCGGGAACTGGTTTCCAAGATGAAAGAGCTGATCCCGCGCCAGATGTTCGAGATCGCCATCCAGGCGGGGGTCGGCACCAAGGTCATCGCCAGGGAAACCGTGAAGGCGCTCAGGAAGGACGTACTCGCCAAGTGCTACGGCGGCGACATCACCAGGAAGCGCAAGCTCCTGGAGAAACAGAAGGAAGGTAAGAAGCGGATGAAGAACGTCGGAAACGTGGAACTGCCGCAGGAGGCATTCCTGGCCATCCTCAAGGTCGAGGGTTAGCCACCGGCAGAGAAGGATCTCCGCGCAACCAAAAGGGGAAAAGACTTTTATGGAAGATTACAAGAATGTGGTAGCCGACAAACCGGTAGAGGGAGATCCCGCCAAACCGGAGGTCAAACCGTACAAGGGCAAACACATCGTCAGGGAGTACGTCGAGTCCATCCTGATCGCGGTCCTGCTGGCGATGGTGATCCGAACCTTCGTCGTGCAGGCTTTCAAGATTCCCTCCGGCTCCATGGAAGACACCCTCGCCATCGGCGACCACATCCTCGTTAACAAGTTCATCTACGGGGCCAAGATCCCCTTCACCAACACCCGCCTTCTCAAGATCAGGGATCCCCACCGGGGGGACGTCATCGTCTTCGAGTACCCCGAAGACCCCTCCAAGGACTTCATCAAGCGCGTCATCGGCACTCCGGGCGACACCGTCGAGATCAAGGAAAAGCACGTCTATGTGAACGGCAAGCTCTACGAGAACCCGCACGAGGTCCACAAGGAGAGCGACGTCATTCCCAAGGAGATGAACCCGCGCGACTTCAAGGATCCGGTCAAAGTTCCGGCCAACTCCTACTTCGTGATGGGTGACAACCGCGACCGCTCCTACGACAGCCGCTTCTGGGGCTTCGTCACCATGGATAAGATCAAGGGTCTGGCGTTCATCAAGTACTGGTCCTGGGACAGCACCAAGATGCGCGTCCGCTTCGGCAGCATCGGGAAGCTGATCAACTAAACACCTAAAACCGTGATAGAACACGGATGACACGGATTGAACGGATAACTGCGGATCAATCCTGATCTATAAGGAAAGGCGGATTTGCCAATGGCAGATCCGCCTTTTTCTTTGGCCATTGGATGCGGGCACCAAAGGCAAATCCCCCTAAATCCCCCTTTAACAAGGGGGACTTTAAACACAAAAGGCCCACCGGGATTGCCGGTGGGCCTTTCATTTAACGAAGCGAACCTTCTTCCCGATTTACATCCCCGGGGTCAGGTCCTGTACGCCCTTATAGACGATGTCGAACAGTTCCGGAATGTCACTCTCAGCGATGCAGGAGAAGGCGATACGGAGGTCGGTCTTGGTGGTGGAGATGGCGCCCACGCCGTACTTGTCGAGCAGATGGACCCTCAGCTTTTCGGCGTCCACGGTCTTGAGCTTGAGGCACATGAAGTAGCCGGAGTTGAACGGGTAGTAATCCCACGCCTTCTCGTACTTGCCGCGGTTGAGCACTTCCTTGGTTTTCAGGGCGCGCCCTTTCATGACCTGGAACTTCTCTTCCTTCTGGGCGAGGAATTCCGGAGAGCGGAGCGCCTCGATCACGAAGGTCTGGGAGGGGTGCGGGCAGTTGGAGATGCGGGCACGGATGATACCCATGGCCTTCTTCTCGAGGGCGTTGATGACCGGAGCGTTCTCGTAGTCGTTGCCGTCGGCGAAGGTGACAAAGCCGGTACGGAAGCCCCAGACGAACTCCTCCTTGGTGGCGCCGTCGAGTTTGATGGCCAGGATGCGCGGGTGCAGGTTGGCCAGTTTGCCGAACAGCGACTCCTTCAGGCTGTTCTCGTAGAAGAGGCCGAAGTAGGCGTCATCGGTGATGGCAACCACGTTGCAGCCACCCTCGGCGACTTCCTTGATGGCGGCCACCAGGGCGTCACCCTCTTCCACGGTCGGGGTGTAGCCGGAGGGGTTGTTCGGGAAGTTCAGCAGTACGATGACTTTCCCCTTCTCCTCGGCGGAGTTCTGGAGCACGGCCTTGAAAGCGTCGATGTCGTAGCCGCCGGTCGCGGTGAAAGTCGGGTGCTTCTTCACGATGGCGCCCGAGCAGGTGCCGAAGGTCAGGTTATAGTTACCCCAGAGCATGTCCGGAAGGATGAGGTGGTCGCCCTTGTCGACGAACATGTCGGAGACGATGGAGAGGCCATGGGTGAGCGCGTTGGTGACGATCGGGTTGCTGAAGTGCTTGCCCACCTGGCTCGGGTTCTCACGCAGCATCTTCTCCCGCCAAAGGGAGCGGAGTTCCGGCTTGCCGGCGGGAGGAGCGTACGGGAAGATGTCCTTCGGGTCGAAGGAGGAGAGTTTATCCTGAATGCAGGAGAGATACATCGGGCCGCCGTTTTCGGTGGCGATGCCGATGGTGGCGTTGAACTTATGAGCTTTTTCCTTGGCTTCTGCCGACTGGGTCAGGATGCCCTTCGGAAAGAAGAGATTCTTGCCGAGATCGGAGAGCATCTCCAAAACGTGCGGGCTGTGCTGCGCTAACTGCTCGTTCAATTCAGCGGCCAATGGGTTCATCAGTTCCTCCTGGATCTTTTATGTTGATGTCTTCCGGGCGCCAGCCCTGGAGATTACTGAAAACGCCATTTAATCAGCATCACGCCCTTGTTGTCAACGGTTATGTCGCGTGAATGCCAGTAATGAGCAAAATTGATACAGCTACTTCAGCACGTAATGCGACAGTGTACTTTAGTTGCACGATAGGCACGGGTACATCTCAACTGCGTGCATTGCAGCCAAAGGCTCCCCCCACTCTTCCGTGCTATAATCGTTAACTGTCCCCCCAATCGTTACGAGACCTTATGCCACCGAACGTCCTCAGTCATTTCCATCCGCTCATCGCCCGATGGTTCACCGAAACCGTGGGAGAGCCGACCGATGTGCAGCTTCGCGCCTGGGCGGAGATCATGCTCGGGCGCCACGTCCTGGTCACGGCTCCCACCGGCAGTGGAAAAACGCTGGCGGCGTTCCTGTGGGCGATCAACCAACTGGTCACCGGCGCCTGGCCTTCCGGCGAAACCAGGGTCCTTTACATCTCCCCTCTCAAAGCCCTTAACAACGACGTCCGCCGGAATCTCCTGGCTCCGCTTGAGGATCTCAGGCAGTACTTCGCGAAGGCTGGCGCCACCTTCCCGGCCATCGGCGTCCAGACCCGTAGCGGGGATACCGCCGGCAGCGAACGCCGTAGGATGCTCCGCCATCCTCCCGAAATCCTGATCACCACACCGGAAAGCCTCAACATCCTCCTCACCTCCAAAGGGAGCCGCGCCACCCTCACCGCCGTGTTGACCGTTATCCTCGACGAGATCCACGCCGTCGCCGGCAACAAGCGCGGAACCCATCTCATCACCGGCGTCGAACGCCTCACCCTGCTAAGCGGAGAGTTCCAGCGCATCGCCCTCTCCGCCACGGTCCGCCCCCTGGAAACCGTCGCCGAGTTCGTCGGGGGACAGCGCCTGGCCGGGCGGGATTTCCAGCGCCGCCCGGTCGCCCTGGTGCGAGGGGAGCGGACCAAACGGTTCGATCTCCGGATCACTGCGCCGCAAGAGAGCGAGCGCGGCCCAGAAGACGAGTTCTGGCTGCCACTTGCCCGCCGCTTCGCCGAGATCATCCGGGAGCACCGCTCCACCCTCTTCTTCGCCAACAGCAGGAGGACCACCGAGAAGATCACCCGCCTCATCAACGAGGAGAGCGGGGAGGAAGTAGCCTACTCGCACCACGGCTCGCTCTCCCGCGAGATCCGCCTGGCAGTGGAGGAAGGGCTCAAGCGGGGTGAGCTGAAGGCGATCGTAGCGACCAACTCGCTGGAACTCGGCATCGACATCGGAAAGCTGGACAGCGTGGTGCTGATCCAGACCCCGCGCTCCATCTCCTCGGCAATCCAGCGGATCGGCCGCTCGGGCCACGGCGTCGGCGAAACCAGTTCCGGCCTTCTCTTCCCCACCAACGGCATGGACTTCATCTCCGCCGCCGTCATCTCCCGCGCCATCGCCGAGGGTGAGATCGAGGAGCTGCATCCCATCGAGGCCCCCCTCGACCTCCTGGCCCAGATCATCCTCTCCATGGCCCTCCCCGAACAGTGGAACCTGGAGGACCTGTACGAGTTCCTGAGGTGCAGTTACCCGTACCGGAACCTCTCCCGCCAGCAGTTCGACCTCGTGGTCGGGATGCTGGAAGGAAAGTACGCCGACTCCCGGGTGATCGAGCTCAAGCCGAGGGCCACCGTGGACCGGCTGGAGGATACCATCTCCACCAAGCCGGGGCTCTCCATGCTCATTTACCTGGAGGGAGGCACCATCCCGGAACGCGGCTACTACGAGCTTCGGGTCAAGGAGAGCGGCGCCAAGATCGGCGAGCTCGACGAGGAGTTCGTCTGGGAAAGAAAGCTCGGGGATACCTTCGCCTTGGGTGCCCAGGTCTGGCAGATCACCGAGATCACCCACAGCACCGTCCAGGTCGTCGCCGCCCATAAGCCCCAGCAGATCATCCCGTTCTGGCGGGCGGAGGAGCTCGACCGCGATTTCTTCTACTCCGAGAAGGTCTCCACCTTCCTCGAGTACTGCGCCGGCAATCTGGAAAGCGATAGCTTCCTCGATGACATGCGCGAGCGCCACTCCATGGACGAGACCGCCGCCGAGGCGCTGCGGGCCTTCCTGCGCAGACAGCGCGAGGCCAGCGGAAGCGAGCTTCCCCACCGGCACCACCTCCTGGTGGAGCACTTCCACGATCCCCTGGCGGACGGCGAGGCCCAGCAGATCATCCTCCACACCCTGTGGGGAAACAGCCTCAACCGCCCCTTCACCTTCGCCCTCGCCGCCGCCTGGGAAAAGCGCTACGGTTACCCGCTCCAGACCTTCTACAACAACGACGGGATCGCCATTCTGGTGCCGCACGAGGTCGAACTGGACGAGATCCTCTCCCTGGTGGTGCCGGAGAATCTCGAGCCGCTGTTGCGGGTCTCCCTGGAAGGAACCGGCTACTTCGGCGCCCGCTTCCGGGAGAACGCAGGGCGCGCACTTCTTTTGTCTCGTACAAGCTTCAAACGCCGGATGCCGCTGTGGCTGAACCGCCTCCGCTCGAAGAAGCTCCTCGCCTCCGTGCTCAAGTACCGCGACTTCCCGGTCCTTTTGGAGACCTGGCGCTCGGCGCTGCAGGACGACTTCGACTTGGCCGACCTCAGGCGGATGCTGGAGGAGCTCCATGACCGCGAGATCCGGGTCACCGAGATACGCACCACCGCCGCCACGCCGTTCGCCCGCGACCTGATCTGGCTCCAGACCAACAAGTACGTCTACGAGGACGACACCCCGCTGGCCACCCGGACCTCGGCGCTCGGGCAGGACCTCCTGAAGGAGCTCGCCTTCTCCTCGCACCTGCGTCCCCGCCTTCCGAAGGAATTGATCGCCATTTTCGAGGCCAAGCAGCACCGAACAGCCCCCGGCTACGCTCCCGATTCCCCGCGGGAGCTGATCGATTGGGTGAAAGAGCGGTTGCTGATTCCACTGGACGAATGGCGGGATCTCCAGGGGGCCATGGAGCGCGATAGCGGCCTCGCTCCCGAAGAGGTATCCCGGGAGGTGAGGGAACGGGTTTGCCTGGTCGGAATCCCGGGAGCCGCCGCGCCTCTCGTCTCGGCCGTCGAAATGCTGCCGGAAGTGACGCGGGGAGTAGCCCGGAAGTGGCAGGAACTGACCCTGGAGCCCCTGACCGGAGAGGAGTCGCTCCGTCCGCGGCTGGCCGATCTTGCCCGCACCATGGTGGAACGGGCGGGCCGGGCGGCCGCGGGTGAGGGAAGCGAGGACGAGACCGGCCCCGCATCTCTCCTCGGGAAGTGGCTCGCCTACAATGGTCCGGTGGATTTGAGCGGGCTGCAGGCGGCGCTCGGGATCCCGCCTGCCACGTTCCAGGAGGCCATCGGCGATCTCGAGGAGAGTAGCCAGGTCGTCGTCGACTCCTTCAGCGAAGGGGTGGGCGAAACCCGGCAGGTCTGCGACGCGGCAAACCTGGAATCGCTCTTGAGAATGCTCCGCCGCTCGCGCAGGGCACCCTTCGAGGCGCTGGAGCTCTCCTTCCTCCCCCTTTTCCTGGCCCACCACCAGGGAGTCGTCCGGCGGGGGGATTCGGTGGACGATCTGCGGAGGAAACTGGAGCAGTTGCTCGGCACGCCGCTGCCGGCCGCCGCCTGGGAGGAGGAAGTACTTCCCGCCCGGCTCCATCCGTACTTCACCCCCTGGCTCGACAGCCTCATGCAGTCAAGCGACCTGCTCTGGTTCGGTTGCGGCGATAAGAAGCTCTCCTTCGCCTTCCCCGAGGACCTCGATCTCTTCCAGGACCAGGTAGAGAGCGGAGGAGCCGGCGAGGAAACCATCGCCCGCCTCATCCCGGACCCGAAGGGTCACTACTCCCTGCCAACCATCTGCCTAACCACCGGGCTTTCGTCGGCAACCGTGGCAGGCGACCTCTGGAATCTCGCTTGGCGCGGAAAAGTCAGCAACGACTCCTTCGCGGCGGTCCGCAAGGGGATCCTCAACCGCTTCACATCGAAGGAAGCGGAGCCCCGAAGAGACTACCGCCGCCCCCCGCTCCCCAGCCGCTGGAACCGCGGCCAGGAACACGCCGGCAACTGGTACCTCCTCCCCGGCACGCCCCCCTCGCCGGATATCCTCGAGCGGGAGGAGAGGAACAAGGACCGGGTGCGGGTGCTGTTAGAGCGCTACGGCATCCTCTTCAAGGAACTCCTGACGCGGGAGCTCCCGTCCCTGCAGTGGAGCAGGCTCTTCCGCACCCTGCGCATCATGGAGATGTCGGGGGAGATTCTTTCGGGGAACTTCTTCGAGGGGCTGCCGGGTCTCCAGTTCGTTTCCCACGAGGCGTTCAGGGAACTCGAGAAAGGGCTTCCGCGAGAGATGGTGTACTGGATGAACGCCACCGACCCGGCCTCTCTCTGCGGAAGCGGGCTGGACGGGATCCGCGAACGGCTACCCTCCCGCCTCCCCTCCACCCACCTGGTGTACCGGGACACCGAGCTCGTGCTGGTCTCGAAGCGCTATGGAAAGGAGCTCGACTTCCAGGCGCCCCCGGACGACCCGCGGCTGCCGGAATACCTCACGTTCTTCAAGGTCCTTTTGACCCGGGAGTTCAACCCGCTCAAGCGGGTGCCGGTGCAGAGCATCAACGGCAAGGCTGCGGCCTCGTCTCCCTATGCGAAACCGCTCAAAGAATTCGGCTTCGAGGAGTCCTACGACGGCCTGGAATTGTGGAGGAGGTACGAGGTACAATAACATAAGCGGGTTAGCGGTTTTAACTCCACAAGGAGGTGAATGGTATGCGGTTCTCTACCCCTCACGGGCATGACCTCTTTCACCACGGACTCTTCCAGCACAGCTGGTTCGCCCATGACATCTACGACGACGTCGGCGTTCACCGCGGATGGCTGGCCATCTCGGGGATCCTCTTTTTCCTCTTCGGGATAATCGGATTCTTCATGGCCGCCGCCATGACCGTCGCCAGCGTGATCTTCTTCGGCGCCCTGGCCATCGCTGGCGGCATCATCCAACTGGTGCAGAGCTTCTCGTATCACGGCCAGCGGTACGTGATAGGCGGCGCCCTGCTCGGTGTTCTCTACGTGATTGCCGGGATTCTGATCGTCAGCAACCCGGTCGCCGCTTCGTTGAGCCTCACGCTCTTCCTCGCCGGAGCCCTGATCGCCCTCGGCGCGGTTCGGATCGGCTTCTGGCTCCAGCATAGATCTCACCGGTACTGGCTCTGGTCGATCATTTCGGGCCTCATCTCGATCGTGCTCGGCTTCCTGATCATCGCGCAGTGGCCGGTTACCGGGCTCTGGGTGATCGGTCTCTTCGTCTCGCTGGAAATGATTTTCCACGGTGCATCCGCCCTCGGCTTGGCGATGGAGGGTACCACGCCCACCACGAAACGGATGCTGTAGTACAACCAAAACCGAGGCGGTTACCATGACCGCCGAACGCAAAAAAGCCGCTCCCATACGGGGGCGGCTTTTTTGTCTCTATGAAAACCGCTGGCCAGGTTGTTACTTGGGCGGCGGGGGAACCTGCTGTTCCGTGGTGGTCGTGGTGGTGGTCGTCTCTTTCTTCATGACCTTTTTGTGGTGCTTTTTGTGGTGTTTTTTCTTGTGATGCTTTTTGTGGTGCTTCATGGGGGCCTTGGTTTCACCGCCGGCCGGCGCGCTGGTGGCTGCAGGTTCCGTGGTGGTGGTCGTGGTGGTCGTTTCGGCTGCCGACACAAGGGCGGCAAAGGAAAGGGCTACCAGGGCACTGGCGATAACGGTAAGAACTCGTTTCATGGTCAGCCTCCTGAGTTGCGTGGTTAACTTCCTTACCCTAGGCTTTAGCATACAGCGTACCAACTAGGTGCCGGAGATCCACTCCCCTTCAAGGGGAAAGACGGGGCGAGAATGAGGCCGTGTTTTCAGCCACTTACCAGAGACACCCTGATGCACGGATCGTTTGAAAGCAATGGGGAAGAGTATCCTCCCTCCGCAACCGAAATTCCCTACCGCAAAAGGTAAATTGTCCGCCCGTTTTGAGGCTGCCCCAGGCAACAAAAAGGGGGACGAGCCGAAGCCTGTCCCCCTCTTTACCGGTTGCGTACCTCCCCGCGGGGAAGTTCTACTTCTTGTTCAAAAACTCCCTGCCGAAGGGAGACATCTCACGCAGACGGTGGATGATCGGCGGAAGCTCCTTAATGACGGTATCGATCTCGGCGTCGGTGGTGAAACGGGAGAGCGAGAAGCGGATCGAGCCGTGGGCGCAGGTGAAGGGCACCCCCATGGCGCGCAGAACGTGGGAAGGCTCCAGCGACCCGGAGGTGCAGGCGCTCCCCGAGGAGGCGCAGATTCCCTTTTCGGAGAGGAGCAGCAGGATCCCCTCCCCTTCCACAAATTCCATGGCGATGGAAAGGGTGTTCGGGAGGCGATCGGCGCCGCCGCCGTTGATCCGGGTGTTGGGGATCAGGGCGGAAAGCTCACGCTCCAGGCGGTCGCGCATGGCGCGCACGCGGGTGTTTTCGTCCGCCATGTGCTCCATGGCCAGCTCGCATGCCTTGCCCATGGCGATGATGGAGGCGGTGTTCTCGGTGCCGGCCCGGCGGCCGCGCTCCTGGTGGCCGCCGACCAAGAACGGACGGAACGGAGTGCCACGGCGGACATAGAGAACGCCGACCCCCTTGGGGGCGTGCAGCTTATGGCCGGAGATGGAGAGGAGATCGATGGAAGAGGCCGCCATGTCGAGCGGGATCTTTCCGACGGCCTGCACGGCGTCGGTGTGGAAGAGCGCGCCCTTGGCCTTGACGAGCTTGGCCGCCTCCTCGATGGGGAAGATGACCCCGGTCTCGTTGTTGGCGTACATGAGGGAGACCAGTGCAGTATCGTCGTCGAGGGCCGCTTCCAGCTCAGCCATGTCGAGGCGTCCTTCGCCGTCGACGTTGAGCTCGGTGACGCGGTAGCCGCGCTTGGTCAGGTTGCGGCACTGGGTCAAAACCGCCGGGTGCTCGACGCGGCTGGTGATGATGTGACGCTTCTCCGGGAATACCTCCAGCGCGGAACGGATGGCGGAGTTGTCGCTCTCGGTCCCGCAGGCGGTGAAGACGATCTCGTCGGGGTGGGCGCCGAGCAGTGCCGCCACGCGGGCACGCGCCTGGTCGACCTTTTTCTGCACCTGGCCGCCGAAGAAGTGCATGGAGCTCGGGTTGCCGTACAGTTCGCAGAAGTACGGGCGCATCTCCTCGAAGACCAGCTCGTCTACCTTGGTGGTGGCGTTATTGTCGAGATAGATCTCCTTCATTATCCCTGGACCTCCTGGACGTTGATGTCGGGAGCGACCAGCTCGCGGAGCTTCTGCTCGACGAACTTGGCGGTGTAGCCGGAGGAGGCGCAACCGGCGCAGGCCTTGCGGAAGGCGACCTGGACGTTGGAGCCGTCGATGTCGACCAGCTCGAGGTCGCCGCCGTCAGCCCACAGCTGGGGACGGACCTCGTTTTCCAGGACTTCCTGGATGAGCTGCATCTTTTTCAGGTTGGTCAGCTTGGCGGCCGGCTTGCTGGCGGCAGCCTTCTTCTCCTCGCCCATGACCTCGGCAATGATCTCTTTGATCTTCGGGATGCAGCCGCCGCAGGCGCCACCGGCCTTGGTGAAATGGGTCACCTGCTCGGCGGTGTGCAGCTTGTTGGCGGCGATGACCTTCTTGAGGAAGCCGTCGGTCAGGCCGAAGCACTTGCAGACGATTTCGCCCTCGTTTTCGACATGGTCGTGGCCGTGCCCGTGCGCGGGAGCATCCACGCCGCGGTACTTGGCGATGGCGGCTTCGAGAGCCTCCTGCCCCATGACCGAGCAGTGCATTTTTTCTTCGGGAAGCCCGCCGAGGAAGTCGGCGATCTCCTGGTTGGTCACCTGGAGCGCCTCGTCGAGGGTTTTGCCCTTCACCATTTCGGTTAGAGCCGAGGAAGAGGCGATAGCGCTGCCGCAGCCGAAGGTCTGGAACTTGGCATCGACGATCCGCTCTTTCTTTTCATCCAGCTTGATGAACAGTTTGAGAGCGTCGCCGCAGGCCAGGCTTCCTACCTCGCCGACCGCATCGGCATCTTCTATCTCACCAACATTCCTCGGGTTGAGGAAGTGTTCTTTAACCTTATCAGTATAGTCCCACATAGACCCTCCTGTTTAGATAGTCTCGGTATCATAGCGCAAAGCTGGTTTAAATTGAAACCCAAAAGTTCCATCGATCTACAGCATAACGATCAGATAACACCTATTGGTTGACCTGCATCAACTTTATTGCAATTCCCGCTCCTTACTGACAGTTAAATCGATTAACAAATACCAACATCATCACCTGCCTGCTCTCATAGGCTGACATCCCGCCTTTTTATGACACTCCCCCCTTGGAAAAAGGGGGGCCGGGGGGGATTTAATCCAAGCCAGGGCCTAAATCAAATCCCCTTAAATCACCCTGTTTCAAAGGGGGACTTTCGTGCAGCTAAAGAAACAAACGGGCATGCGCTGCGTCTGGTGGCGCAGGCATGCCCGTTTGGTAAGCAATAAGAGCCCCGTCCCTAGCCCAGGATGAACTCTCTCCCGGCTTTCACCAGCGACTGCAGGCGGTCTTCGTTGGAGGCTTCGCAGTAGAGGCGTACCACCGGCTCGGTGCCGGACTTCCGGAAGAGGAGCCAGCTGCCGTCCTCGAGGATGAACTTGTTGCCGTCCACCGTGATCCGCTCCTTCACCTTCACCCCGGCGAAACTGTCGGGAGTGGCGGCGATGCGCTCGGGGAAGGCGGATTCGAGCTCGGGGGAGAGCTCCAGGTTGACCCTCTTGGTGAGGTAGCGGCCGACCTTGCTGTAGAGCCGCTCCAGGAGCTCCTTAACCGGCGCCCCTTCGTGGGCCACCATCTCGGCGGTCAAAAGGCAGGCGAGGATGCCGTCCTTCTCGGGAACGTGCCCCTTGATGGTGAGCCCGGCGCTCTCTTCGCCGCCGATGATGATCTTATCCTGCCCGATCAGCTCGCCGATGTACTTGAAGCCGACCGGCGTCTCGTAGACCGGGATCCCGTGCATCTTGGCCACCGCGTCGATCAGGTGGGAGGTGGCCACCGAGCGCCCTACCCCGCCGGTCATCCCCTTCACCCTGACCAGGTAATCGAGCAGCAGGGCAATAATATAGTTGGGCTCGATGAAGCTCCCGTCGCGGTCCACGATGCCGAAACGGTCGGCGTCACCGTCGGTGGAAATGCCGAGGTGGATCTCGGGATCCTGCTGGACGAGGCGGATGAAGTCCTGGATATACTTCTCGGAGGGCTCGGGAGGGAAGCCGCCGAAGTAAGGATCGCGATGGGCGTTCATCTGCACGACCTGCACGCCGTGCGCCTTGAGCGGTTCGGCGAGGTAGCCGCGGCCGGTGCCGTAGAGGGGATTGACGGCGAGGGTCCCGAGCTTGGCGATCTCCCGGAAGTCCACCTTCTTGGAGATGTCTTCAAGGTAGGCCTGCATCGGATCGATCTCTTCGAGGAGTCCTCTCCGCTTGGCCTCCTCGATGGAGATCTCCTGGTAGCAGATCTCTCCGGCCATCTCGTTGGCCCTGCGCTCGATATCGCGGGTGGTTTCGGGAAGTGCGGGCCCGCCGGAGGACGGGGACCACTTGATGCCGTTGTATTCGGGGGGATTGTGGCTGGCGGTGAAATTGATGGCCCCAGCAGTGTGGCGCCTTAAGATCTCGAAGGAAATTACCGGGGTCGGGGTGTCGCGCACGCAGAGAAAGCTCTTGATACCGGCCCCAGCCAGCACACTGACCGCCTCGCGGGCGAAGGACTCGCCCATGAAGCGGGAGTCGTATCCGACGATGATCCCCTTGCCGGCCTCTCCGGATTCCTTGACATTGTCCGCGATCGCCTGAGTCACCACCTTCACATTTTCAAAGATAAAATCCTCACACATGATGCCCCGCCAGCCAGAAGTGCCGAAGGTAATACGCTGCATAAAAATCCTCCCGAGGTATGATTGACGAGGCAGGGGGCCTGACCCATAAAACCGCGTCCAGTGCTGATTTGACCGAAGTTTAAAAGATTAATCGATTCTCCTGTGAGAGTCAAGTTTCACACAGAAAACTTGCGGCTTTTTGGGTTGACATTATTCTTTTGGAATTGGTAGAGTAACCTCTATCAACAATTTCGAAGGATTAGAGGAGGCTTCAACCATGCAATGTCAAACCGTACTTCCTGGTGCCGAGTGTACTTTTCAGGGTAAACAGGGTTGCGTCTTTACGAGTGGGTCTTGCCAGAACATTGTGGAAAACTGCGAAGGGTGCGACCGTGTAGTCGATTCCACCATCGGCAAAGTCTGCAGCGCTTACCCGGCTCCGGAAAAGAAGTGGGCTGCCGGCATCTGCAACTTCGCTTCCCACGTCAAGGTCGAGATTAAGACCGACGATGCGAAGATCAACCCGCTGAAAGCCTCCAAAAAGGCAGCCGGCTCCAAGAAGAAGAAGTAAGCGTTTCACCGACTGCGGCGACGCAAAAAGGGGAGGACTCGACATGGTCCTCCCTTTTTTTATGCACCGAGGCTCCCCTTTGCGTGGCGGCCGACTCGTAGGTTGGTGAAAGGGCATGCTCGTGCCGGATATTGCATTTCCGCCGGCGAAACTGCAATTTCGTTTTCGAAAACGTCACTTCGTCTCCAAAAACGTCATTTTTTTCCGCGAAACGTCATTTTTGCGGCTAAAATCGTCATTTCGTTTTTAAAAACGTCATTTCCAGCACCAAAACGTTAATTTCGTCGCCGAAATCGTCATTTCGTTTTCAAAATCGTCACTTCAGCTCAGAAAACGTCGCTTTTTCTCGCGAAACGTCATTTTTCATTCCGAAATGGTACTACATACCACCGGGGACTTTTTAATCCAGGAGGCGTCCATGGCTCACGATTCCCTCACCTGCCCCAACTGCGGGCATACGATCAAAGCGTACAGGAATCCGTTCCCCACCGTCGATGTCATCATCGAGCTAGCCGAGGGGATCGTGCTCATAGAACGGAAAAACGAGCCGTACGGGTGGGCGATTCCGGGAGGGTTCGTCGATTACGGCGAATCGGTTGAGACGGCGGCGGCCCGGGAGAGCCTGGAGGAGACGGGGCTCGAGGTGAATAACCTGCGGCTGCTCGGGGTCTACTCGGACCCCGCCAGGGACAAACGGAGCCACAACATATCCACGGTCTATGCCGCCACCGCGACCGGCAAGCCGCAGGCGGGGGACGATGCGGCGGGGCTCGCGGTGTTTCCGCTCGATCGGCTGCCGCAGCCTCTTTGCTTCGACCATGCGAAGATCCTGGCCGATTATGCGGCGAGGAAGCTCGCGGGAAGCATTTAAGAGAAAAGGCTGCAAACCATAAATCCCCCTGTCCACCCTTCGCAAAGGTTCATCGGGAAATTTCATGGAAGCTCAAGTCCCCCTTTGAAATGGGGGATTTAGGGGGATTTTCCCTGCTGCCAACGTCACAAATCCCCCCTGTCCCCCCTTTTTCAAAGGGGGGGACCTTCTATCCCCCAGTATTTACCGATGAACCTTCGCAAAGGGGGGACCTGATTCCGGCGTCCATGCTCTGTGGATGCATCGCGGGCGGTAGCTGGATCTGAGGATGAATGCGGGGTTAGCTAGAGCGGGCATTGCGGACGGCAGGCTAGAACGGACAGGGGCTGCTCACGCGGCCAAAGGGAAAAGAAGGCGTAAAGAAAAGCGGGGCACCGGTGATACCGGGCCCCGCTTTCTTATTCGATCTCGTCGAAGAAGCGGATATCGGGGAGCGTTGGGATGATCCCCATCTCGTAACAGTGGCGGAAGAATAGGCGGGCTCCATCCAGGTGGGCCGGAGTGAGCTCGTAGGAGATGGTCTGCCAGTAATCCACCAGCTCCTCCTCGCTCAACCACTCCCGCTCCACGCAGTTGCTCGCGATCTCGGGATAGCTCCGGTAGGCGAGCTCCTTGGCGGCCACCAGGTCGCGTCCCAAGGCCGCCAACTCGGCCCGCTTCTCGCGCGCCGCCTTGCGGGTCACGATCCAGAGGGCGAACACGAAGGGAAGACCGGTGAACCGGTGCCAGAGCTCGCCGAGGTCGTAGACCCGGTAGGGCCCGCCGGCGGCAGCCCCCTTCAGCGCCTTGTCACCGATTACCACCTGGGCGGGATACTTGGCCAGCGCCTCGTCAAGCGGAAGCGGGGTCCGCTCGAAGCTGTTTTCGAAGTTGTACATCCGGGACAGCAGCACCCGGGTGAGATTCACCGAGGTGTCGGATTCGGTGCTGAGCCCGATGGTGCAACCGTTCAACTCCTCCACCGGGACCGTCGAGAAGAGAAAGACGCTCTTGACCGGTCCGACGGCGCTGATGGAAAGCTCCCTCAGCAGGCAGTATTGCTCGTGGGCCTGGGCGTACTCGATCGAGGAGGACGGGCTGACGTCGAGCTCCCCTACCCTCAGCATCGCATTGAGGTGCGAGGGGACGCCGTCCACGAAGCGGTAGCCGGAGCAGTCGAAATTGGATTCAAGGGAGGTGAAGATGGGGGTGCAGTTGGCGTACTGGATGTGTCCGATATTGATAGTCACGGGAAAGCCTCTACCGAAAGTTTAACGGCCCCCCTCCCCCGGCCTCCGGCCACCCTCACCCTAAAGCGGCGAGGGGAGCGGCGGAAAAGGAAGGAGGCCAAAAAGAACAAGGCGAGAGATCATCTCGCCTTGTTGTTATGCAGTTCAATCTACGAGGTCCGTCACTCCTCGTCCTCATCCGACACGGAAACATACTCCTCGTATGCCTCCGCGGTCATCAGCAGGTTGGCTTCCTCTTCGTCCGCCATCTCGATGACCACCAGCCAGCCGGCGTCGTAGGGATCGTCGTTTACGAACTCGGGGGTGGTGTGCAGCTCCGAGTTCACCTCCAGGACGGTCCCGGAGAGGGGTGCGTACAGTTCGGCGACGGTTTTACGCGCCTCGATGGAGCCGAACGAGTCTTCCTGCTCCAGGTCGTCGCCCGCCTCCGGGAGATCGACGGAGGCGATGGTCCCCAGTTCCTTCTGGGCGTAGTCGGTGAGCCCGAAGACGGCGCGCGCTCCTTCCAGACGGACCCAGACGTGTTCCTTGCTGTACTTAAGCTCCTCAGGAAAATCCATACCTTACTCCATTACCAGCCTTTCGATGAAACCGGTGTCGATGTTCCCTTCGATGAAGTCCTTGTTGGCCATGATCCGCTTGTGGAACGGGATGGTGGTCTTGATCCCTTCCACGATGTACTCGTCGAGGGCGCGCGCCATGCGGCGGATCGCCTCCTCCCTGGTGTCGGCATGCACGATCAGCTTGGCGATCAGGGAGTCGTAGTGCGGCACCACGGTGTAGTTGGTGTACACGAAGGAGTCGACCCTGACGCCGAGGCCGCCGGGGGTGTGGTAATCGGTGATGCGCCCCGGGGAGGGGGTGAACTTGATCGAGTCCTCGGCATTGATGCGGCACTCGATGGCGTGCCCGTGGATCTTGATGTCCTTCTGCTTGAAGCGCAGCGGCAGCCCGTAGGCGGAACGGATCTGCTCCTTCACGATGTCGACGCCGGTGACCGCCTCGGTGACCGGGTGCTCGACCTGGACCCTCGTGTTCATCTCCATGAAGAAGAAGTTGTTGTTCTTGTCGACCAGGAACTCCATGGTCCCGACGCTGTTGTAGTTGACGGCCTTGGCGGCAGCGACGGCGGCCTTACCCATCGCCTCGCGCAATTCCGGCGTGGTGACGGTGGAGGGAGCCTCCTCGATCACCTTCTGGTGACGGCGCTGGATCGAGCAGTCGCGCTCGCCCAAGTGGATGACGTTGCCGTGCTTGTCGGCCAGCACCTGGATCTCGACGTGGCGCGGAGATTCGCAGTAGCGCTCGATGTAGACTTCCGGGTTCCCGAAGCCCGCCTGCGCCTCGGCCCTGGCAGTGGCGAAGGCGTTGGGGAGAGCGGCCGGCGAGTGGACGATCTTCATGCCGCGGCCGCCGCCACCGGCGGTAGCCTTGATGATGACCGGGAAGCCGATCTGCTTGGCGACCTTGATCGCCTCGTTGACGTCGTGTACACCTTCCTTGGTGCCGGGGAGGATGGGTACCCCTTCCTTGATGACGGCCTGGCGGGCAGAGATCTTGTCCCCCATGATCCGCATACTCTCGGCGGTAGGTCCGATGAAGGTGATGCCGCACTTCTCGCAGATCTCGGCGAAGACCGGGTTTTCCGAGAGGAAGCCGTAGCCCGGGTGGATGGCTTCCGCGTCGGTCAACTCGGCAGCGGAGATGATGGCGTTGATGTTCAGGTAGCTCGCGTGGCTGGGAGGGGGGCCGATGCAGACGCTTTCGTCGGCGAGTTTTACGTGCAGGGACTCGGCGTCGGCGGTGGAGTAGACGGCAACCGTCTTGATCCCCATCTCCTTGCAGGCCCTGATGACCCTGAGGGCGATCTCGCCCCTGTTGGCAATGAGAACTTTATGGAACATAGGCTTAGGCCTTCTCGACGATGAACAGGTCGTCGCCGAACTCGACCGGCTGGGCGTTCTCCTTGCAGATCTGGACGATCTTGCAGCGGAACTCGGCCTCGATCTCGTTCATGAGTTTCATGGCCTCCACGATGCAGAGCACCTCGCCCTTTTCCACGATCTGGCCGACTTCGACGTAGGGAGCGGCGTCCGGAGCGGGAGCGCGGTAGAAGGTACCGACGATGGGAGAGGTGATGGCGTCGCCTGCCGGCTTGGCGGCAGCCGGAGCGGCGGCAGCGGCAGCGGCGGGAGCGGCAGCCGGAGCGGCCGGGGCCATGGCGGGCATCTGGTAGGCGACCTGCGGCATCTGGAACTGCGGTGCGGCGACGGTGCAACCCCTCTTGATCACCACCTTTTCTTCGGCGTTCTCCAGCTCGAACTCGGTGATGTCGGTTTCGGTAACCATCTTGATAAGGGTCTTAAGGTCTTTTATATCCACGTCTCTTTCTCCTTTGCATTGCAGCGTGATGGCAGCCTTTGCGACTACTGCTCTGTACCTACGTGTACGTAAAAGTAACCGCCCACCTCCGTGCCCAGATGCAGGGCCGGAATGAACGGCTGATTGCTTCATATGGGATCCCGAAACGAAAGCTACGGTTTCAGGACGATCAACTCCTTGGGGACCTTGGTCAGCCGGCGCGAGCCGCCGGATTCCATCACCACGGTATCTTCTATTCTCACCCCGCCCCACCCGGGGATGTAGATGCCGGGTTCGACGGTGAAGACCATCCCCTCCCTGATGGTGTGGGTGCTCCGGGGAGAGACGGTCGGATGCTCGTGAATGTCGATGCCGACCCCGTGGCCCAGGCCGTGGCCGAAGTACTGGCCGTATCCCTTGGAGCCGATGTACTCGCGGGCGATGGCGTCGAGCTCGTTGAAGGCCATGCCGGGGCGGGCCGCCTCGATGGCGAGCCGCTGTGCTTCGCGAACCGTTTCGTACACCTCGCGCTGCTTCCCGTCAGGCTCGCCGAGCGCTACGGTCACCGTCTCGTCCGAGCAGTACCCCTGGTAGACGATGCCGTAGTCGAAGGTGATCAGCTCGCCCGCCTGGATCGTTTTCCCGGAGGCCTTGCCGTGGGGCAGCGCTCCCCGCTCGCCGGAGGCGATGATGAAGTCGAAGGACTTGCCGTCCGCCCCCCTGCTCCTCATGACCTTCTCGAGCGCCCAGGCAACCTCGCTCTCGACCATCCCGGGCTTGATGCCCGCCACGACCTCCAAGAGCGATTCCGAGGCGATGACCGCCGCCTTCTCAAGGATCTCCAGCTCTTGCGCGTCCTTCACGGTACGCAGCGAGACCATCTCGGCGTCGGCTTCGATGAACTCCACGCCGGGGAGCTTCTGGCGGATTTCCTGGTAGGTCTGGACGGTAAGGTGGCCGGCTTCGAAGGCAGCCTTGGCGGCACCGGCGTCCTTGATCACCTGCGCCAGCGATTCGAGCCGGACCGAGAACTCCACCACCTGGGCGCCTTTGACCTCGGCGCCGGCCTGGGAGGTGTAGCGGGAATCGGTCAAAAACCAGGCTTCAGACGGGGAGACCACAAGCAGCGCCTCGCTCCCGGTGAAGCCGGTTAGATATCTGATATTGCTGAGGTTTGTGACCAGGAGCAGGTCGGCTCCGGTCTTCTGGAGGCACCCCCTGGCCGCGGAGATTCTATCGTGTAACATAATAACCTCCGTCTGACAACTATTTTTCCAGCCGTTTAATGAGCGCTCTCAACCCCAAAAGATAGCTGTCCGGGCCGAAACCGCAGATCTGTCCTACCGCCACAGGGGCGATGTAGCTGTGCTGCCGGAAGGCCTCGCGGGAGTGAATATTAGAGAGGTGGACCTCAACGGCGGGAAGACCGGTGGCGGCGATGGCGTCCCTCAGGGCGACGCTCGTGTGGGTGTAGGCGGCTGGGTTGATGAGGATCCCCTGGCAATCGTCCATGGCTCCCTGGATGGCATCGACCAGGGCCCCTTCGCTGTTGGACTGCAGCGTCCTGATCTCCACTCCGGACTCGGCGGCCAGTACGGCGAGGGAGCGGTTGATCTCCTCAAGCGTGGTGCTCCCGTAGATCCCCGGCTCGCGGACGCCGAGCAGGTTCAGGTTGGGGCCATGCAGCACCAGCACCCGCTTCTTCACGGTCATTGCAGCTCCTCCCCGAGACGGGACGCCTCGCGTTTCATGAGGTAGCGGGCCTTGCCGAAGTTGCCGTCCGGGGCGAGCACGAGGGCGAGGAAGAAGTCGTCGTTGATCCCGCGGACCACCACCGAGCAGTTGCCGGAAATGATGGCGACCTCCTGGAGTACGCCGGTCTTCAGCACGCCGACGGTCTCCTTGATCTCCTTGAGCACGGAGGCGTATTCGATCGCCAGGATCTGCACGTCCACCCCGGCCGACGGCTTGATGTACTCGTCGATGGAGATCCCGTCGTAGCCCATGACGATGGCACCGATCCCACCGCCGCAATCGTCGATAATCCCCTTCAGTATGGCCTTAAACCCCATCTCTTCTCCTCCTGATGTTTTCAAGCCAGAGGTTCAATGCCGCCTCCAGATCGGCGGGGGGCGCTCCCCCCTCCCCGGTGACCGCTTCCGCCGGGGCAACGGTTTCCCGCGCAGCCTGCTGGGGTGCGGGTTGGCGGGGAGGCTGCGGTGGCGAAGCCACCTCCTGGGCAGGCTGCGGCTCGGCGGCCCTTTCCAGCTGCGAAATCCGCTCGCGGTAGCCGGTATTGCCGGGATCGGCGGTCAACAGCTCGCGATAGACGCCGACCGCCTTTTCCACGAATCCCTGAGAAACGTAGAGCTCCGCGAGGGTTGCGGTGGTGAGGGGATCCTTGCGCGCCGGTTCGGCGGCCGAGGGCTGCACCGGCGAAGCTGCGGAAGCGGCCGGCTGCCCGATCTCTTCGAAGGAACCGATGGAGGCACCTCCGCCGAGCTCCTCGACATCTCCGGCCTCGACCAACTCGGTCTCGGGCTCGACGGCCCAGAAATCGTCGCCGTCATCGAAGGCCCTGAAGTCCTCCTCGTCGGAAACGGCGGCGCGAAGAGGAGCCCGGGGAGCCGCAGGCTGGGCTGGCGCTGCCGCCGCCTGGGACGCGGGGTGCTGCAGTGCGGCAGGCTCCTCCTCCAGCTCCTCGATCTCGGTCAGCTCCTCGATGAGGTCGATATCCTCTATTATTTCCTCGTCGGCAGTCTCGGGCTCGACCGGCACGGCTGCGGAAGCTTTGGCGGTGGCGGCCGCGGCGACTCCCCCTTTCAGTTGGGGGGCGATGGAATGGAGCAGCATGGAGGTCTCGGTGTCGTCGGGATGCTCGTTAAGTGCCTGGACGAGGACACCCTCGGCCTTTTCCAGGAGCCCCTCCTGGACGTAGATCTGCCCGAGCAGCTTCAGGGCTTCGACATGATCGGGTTTGAGTTCGACGGCCTTCTCGAGCGCTTCCATGGCGGAAGCCGTCTCCCCTTTGGCGCCGTAGGCGGCACCGAGAGCGAAGAAGCCGCCGGGGTAATCGGGATGCAGACCGCACCCCTTGGAGGCGACCATGATGGCGTCGTCCAAAAGCCCCAGTTTGCGGTACAGCTCGGACAGCGGCACGAAACAGTAGGAGCGTGGGTCCGCTGCCAGCATGTTTTCGAAACGCTGGATGTCCGTCCAGAACGAGATGGCATCTTCGATCATGTCACTCTCCTATGCGGCAGATCTCCAGAAGTGCATTAAGGTCATTCACCCTCTCCATCCGGTGGTCACCGATCCCCTGGTTGCAGATGAAGAGAAGTCCGTTTTCCCGGACCTTCTTGTCGTGCGAAAGCGCCTCCACGTACGCGGCGGGCGGGAAATCCGGGAGCGCGGTGGGAAGGCCGAGCCGCTTGATGAGCGCGGTAATCCGCTCCCCGTCCTCGCGGCTGCAAAAGCCGAACTTTTCCGAGATGAGGGCGGCCTGGACCATGCCGATGGCAACCGCTTCCCCGTGGAGGTAACGGGTGTAGCCGGTGAGGGTCTCCACGGCGTGCCCGAGGGTGTGCCCGTAGTTGAGGACCGCCCTAAGCCCCCCTTCCCTTTCGTCGGTCTCCACCACGCGGGCCTTGATCGCGCAGGCACGGCTGACGGCGTGGATGAGTGCCTCGCGGTCGCGCCGCAAGAGGAGCTCACCCTTCTCCTCAAGGAAGGCGAAGAAGCCGGCATCGAGCACCACGCCGTACTTGATGATCTCGCCGATTCCGCAGAGGAACTCTCGCTCGGGAAGGGTTTCGAGGGTGGTTACGTCGATGAGGACGGCGCGGGGCTGGTAGAAGGCCCCGATCATGTTCTTCCCTTTGGGGTGGTTGATGCCGGTCTTGCCCCCTACGCTGGAATCGACCTGGGAGAGGAG
This sequence comes from Geomonas sp. Red32, assembly GCF_023652955.1. Taxonomy (GTDB): domain Bacteria; phylum Desulfobacterota; class Desulfuromonadia; order Geobacterales; family Geobacteraceae; genus Geomonas. The sequence continues at coordinate 139,417 of NZ_JAKLOY010000008.1, forward strand.
CGTGGTGGGGACCTGGACGAAGGGGATCCCGCGCAGGTAGCTCGCCGCGGCAAACCCTGCCATGTCGCCGATCACCCCGCCGCCGAGCGCCACGATGAAGGAGCCGCGGTCGAGGCCCGCGTCCATGAGGCCGTCGTAGATGAGGTCAAGGGTGCGGCTGTTCTTGTAGGATTCGCCATCGGGAAGCGAGATAAGAACGGGGCGGAAACCGGCCTCTTGCAGGGAGCCGCGGACCCGCTCCCAGTAAAGGGGTGCGACCGTGGTATTGGAGACCACGGCGGCAGTGCCGGAGAGACCTGCCTCGCGGCAAAGTGCGCCCAGAGTGCCGAGATTCCCGGCCCCGATCTTGATATCGTAACTTCTCTCGCCCAGAGAGACGTGGATGTTTTCTACCGTCACAAGAACCTCAACAACACAAATTACAAACGTGCCCTTCCGAAATTGTTCCCTCCCCCCCTGAGGGGGAGGGGCAGGGTGAGGGGGAGGCCGTCTTCGGCACTCCGTTGGAGCCTCCCCCACCCCCTCGCCCCCTCCCTCAAGGGGAGGGGGAAAGGGGAATGTAGTTAGGGAGGTGGATGGTCTTTAAAACGTCTTCAGGTACTCCAGGTACCCCTTCAAGTTCCTTTCGGTCTCGCCGATCGAATCGCCGCCGAACTTGTCCATGAAGGCGTTGGCAATCTCGATGGCGACCACCGCTTCGGCGACCACCGAGGCGGCGGGGACCGCGCAGACGTCCGAGCGCTCGACCGTGGCCTCGAAGGCCTCCTTACTGACGATATCAACCGAGCGAAGCGGCGTGTAAAGGGTCGGGATCGGCTTCATGGCCCCGCAGACGACGATCTCCTCGCCGTTGGTGATGCCACCTTCCAGGCCGCCGGCCCGGTTGGTGGTCCGGTAGAAGCCGGTAGCGGCCCCCTCCCCTACCCGGGAACCGTCGAAGAAGATCTCGTCGTGTACCTGCGAACCGGGAACGCGGGCGGCCTGGAAACCGGCCCCGATCTCAACCCCCTTGAAGGCCTGGATGCTCATGACGGCACCGGCAAGGCGGGCATCGAGCCTGCGGTCCCACTGGACGTGGCTTCCCAGCCCGGCAGGAACCCCGTTGACACGCACCTCGACCACACCGCCCAGCGAATCGCCGGCAGCCTTGGCGCGGTCGATGGTGTTGATCATCTCGAGTTCTGCCTCGGTGTCGTAGGTATAGACGGGAGAGCGGTTGATGCGGTCCTGGAGTTCCTGGAGGCTCGCCTCGGGCCTGGTGGCCCTCACACCCCCCAGTTCGATGACGCAGCCGTTGACGGAAATGCCGAAATGGGAAAGGTATATCTTGGCGAGTGCCCCGACCGCGACGCGGACCGCCGTCTCGCGGGCACTCGAGCGCTCGAGGATGTTGCGGACGTCGTGATGGCCATACTTGAGGGCGCCGGGGAGATCGGCGTGGCCGGGCCGGGCACGGGTGACGCTGTCGCACTCGCCTTGGTGTTCGGAATACGGGGACATCTTCTTTTCCCAGTTCACCCAGTCGGCGTTTTCCACCACCAAAGTCACGGGAGAACCGAGGGTCTCCCCCCAGCGGACGCCGGAGCGGATGAACGCCTTGTCGGTTTCGATCAGCATCCTGCCGCCGCGCCCATAGCCCCCCTGCCTGCGCTGCAGGTCGCGGTTGATGGTCTCCTCGTTTATCCCGAGGCCGGCGGGCAGCCCTTCTACAATAGCAGTCAACTGCGGGCCGTGCGACTCGCCCGCGGTCAGGTACCTGAACATGCACTCTCCTTGCTTCACTGCACTCTCAGAAATAATGCCCCTGGGGACAATGTCCCGCGGGAAGGTGTGGATAATAGCAGAAAGGGATCGCGAATCAAAGAAATTAGCCCACTCTCCCCTCTCAATCGTCCACCACGGCTCTCATAGAGCCGATAAACGAAAGCCAGGATGACCCTGGCTCTCTGTTAAACGAGTAAACGGTGAAACACCGCGGCGTACCGAAGCATGCACCTACTTCTTCTGCTGCAGATACTGTTTCTGGACCTCTGCGGTGAGGTTCACTTTTTTGTCGAGAGCGAGAACGCTGCCGGAAACGATGTACTGCGCCTTCTTGTCGACATACAGGACGACCGGCTGGTTGTTGACGCGGATGACCACCTGGTACAGAGCAGGGATTTCCTGCAACTGGGTCACCTGGAGGACCTCGAACTGCATCGGGATGATCTTCTTGACGGCGCCGGTCACCTCTTCTTTGGTGGGAGCCTGGGAGCAGGCGGCAAGCGCCAGGGATACGACAACTACGGTCAAAAGTTTTCTGAACATGACATCTCCATGCCCGCGGGACCGGCGGGTTAACTTTTCTGCGCAGGATGCCGTTACCGCCCCCTGGCTGGGAGGCGGTAACGGGTCAAGGTTGTTATCGAATGGCTTTGCCCAGGCGGGCGCCACCCAGGGCGCGAATCCTGCGTAACAGGGCGCCAAGGGCGAGCAGCGGCAGGGCGAGCAGGGTGACCGGATACTTGACCGCGAAGATCAGCGGCGTGAGGGCCCAGCGGGTCAGGAGCCTGAGGACGACGTGCTCGCGGATGAAGTCGGCGACCGGCGGGCTGTAGGTGTAGTAGAAGCGGACGAATGCGGTACCGGGGCCGCTCTTCAGGAGCACGTTGTCGCGGAAGTGCCGGAGCACGACGACCTGCGGGTCAAGGTAGCTGCCGTAGGCCGCGGTGGCGATGAAGCAGCCGCTCTTGCCGCCGGGGGAGGAAACCGGGTTGGTGGTGCCGGTACCGCCGGTACCGCCGGTGCCGCCACCGGTAGAGGTGCTTCCGACCACGATGGGATCCTGGATGCTCCCCAGGGTGGTGTCGGAATCCTGGAGCACGTTATTGTCGGTGAGGGCGAAGGTGACCACGTTGCCGTTAGTGGCGACCGGGGTAACTTGGGTCCAGACGTTGTTGGTGAGCTTGTAGTAAACCGGGTTGGTCGGGAGCGCCACGAAGGTGACGTCAACGTTGACCGTCCCGGAAGGAGTCATGTTGTTAACCACGACGGAGATCGCCTCGGCCGGGGTGAAATCGGCCGGCCGGCTGGAGGTGCTCAAGACCGGCGAGGAGACCGGAACCACGAAGGAAGAGACCGTGGTGGTACCGGGGATGGTGCTACCCGGGGTGGTCGGGTTAAGGCTAGCTACCGCGATGGAGCCGGTGCCCGAAAGCGACAGCTGGTAGGTCGCCCCAGAAACGGCGGTGATGGTGAAGGTTCCCGAGTACGACTTGGAGCTCCCCGGCGAGAAGGAGATCGGGATGGTCACCGAAGAGTTAGCCCCCACCACGGTATCTGCCGGGAGCATGGCGGTAAAGGACGAATCGCTCGAGGTGAAGGAGTGCAGGGTGATGGAAGAAGCGCCGCTGTTTTTCAGCACGAAGTTCTTGCTGAGCGAGTTGCCAAGGAGCACGTTGCCGAAGCTGTAGAAAGAGATGGGGGTATTCGGATCGCTGGCTGCTGCAAAGGTAACCGAGCCAGAGGTCCCCCCACCGGAGGTGCTGATCACAGAGATGGTGAAGGTCTTAGTGGCCACCGCCTTGGTGGCGTCGACCAGTTGCACCATGAAGCTGTAGTCGCCGGCCGCCGTCGGAGTGCCGGAGATTACCCCGGTGGCGCTGGCCAGGGCAAGGCCGTCCGGGAGGCTGCCGGCCACGATGGACCAGGTATACGGAGCGGTTGCCCCGGTAGCGGAAAGGGTCTGGGAGTAGGCGGTGCCAACCGTCCCTGCGTTAAGCGTGCCGGAGATCGAAGGAGTCGACTGGGCCGGAGTCGCCAGCGCGAAGGTCTGGGTGGCGGTCCTCAGGTCGGCGTCGGTGACGGTGACGACGAAAGACCAGCTGCCGTTGATGATTACGGTACCGCTCAGCGCGCCGGTAGCCGAGTTGAGGCTGAGACCGGAAGGAAGCGCTCCCTGGGTGATCGACCAGGTGTAGGGAGAACGGCCGCCGGTTGCCGTGAATGCCTTACTGTAGGCGGCATTGAGGGTGAGCGTCCCGAGGTCGGCCTGGGTGGTGGCGATGGAAAGCGGATCCTTCACGGAGATGGTCTTGGAGACGGAAACGGTGGCGCCGGCCCCGTCGGTGAGGGTCTCAGTGAAGGTACTGTCGCCGGCGGCGGCCGGAATGCCGGAAATGGTCCCGGTGACGGGATCGATGACGAGGCCGACCGGCAGCGAGCCCGAGGAGATGGTCCAGGTAAGCGGAGTGGTCCCGCCGGTGGAGGTCTGAACCTGGTTGTAGAGGGTCCCGGTGGTAGCCGGAGCGAAGGTCGCCGCCTGGATAGCCGGGAGGTTATTGATCGTCATGGTAAACGACTTGGTGGCCACCGCGGTGGTGCTGACGCTGTCGGCCGCCTGGACGGTGAAAGCGTAGGTGCCGGCGGTATCGGGGATGCCGGAAAGGATGCCACCCGAGGTGAGGGTGACACCGTGGGGAAGCGCCCCGGCGGAGATCGTCCAGTTGAAGCTGTTGCTTCCGCCGGCGGCCGTCAGGGTTTGGGAGGGAAGCGCGACGTTCCTCGTCCAGGCCGAAGTGATGGCCGAGGTGGTGATCGCCACCTGTGCCTGCACGTCGGTGGTGAAGGTCTTGACGACGGTGGAGCCGCTGGTGTCGGCGACCTTCACGGTATAGGTGAAGACCCCGGCAGTGGTCGGAGTCCCCGAGGCGACACCGGTGAAGGGATTGAGGCTCACGCCGATAGGAAGGCTCCCCGCCACGACCGACCAGCTGTACGGCGAGGTGCCGCCGGTCCCGCCGAAGGTGAAGGTGTAGGGTCCACCAACCACGGCGGTCAGCGGCGCTCCGGCCCCGGTGGTCGGGGTGGAGATGTCGAGGACCGTGTTGACCTTGATGGTGAGCGATTTGGTGTCGGTTGCGCCGGTGGAGTCAGTCAGCGATAAGGTGAGCGGGTAGCTCCCCGGAGCGGACGGGGTGCCGCTGATGATCCCGTTGCCGGTATCGAAGGTCAAACCGCCCGGAAGGGCGCCCGAGGTGATGGCCCAGGTGTTGGGGACCGTTCCGCCGGAGGAATGGATAGTCTGGCTGTAGGGCGCGCCTACCCCGCCGTCGGGGAGACTGGTGGTCAGAATCGCCGGTTTGGGGTTGATGGTGATGCTAAGCGGCTGGGTCGAGGTGTTGTTGACCGAGTCGGTCGCCTGGACGGTGAAGGAGAAGGTACCGCTCGTGGTCGCCACCCCCGAAAGTACCCCGCTTGCGGAAAGGGAAATCCCGGCGGGGAGGCTTCCGTTTGCTACCGTGAAGGTGTAGGGACCGGTGCCCCCGGTAGCTACGATGCTCTGAACAGGGGCATTGGAGTATTCCACCCCCTGAGTCCAGGGCTTAAGAGAAGTCGTGGTGATGCTGAGGACCCCGGCCTTGATGGTGTAGCTTCTGGAGACCGAGTTTTTCGGAGAGTTATTGTCGGTGACGGTAACGGTGACGGTTTTGGTCCCGGAGAAAGTAGGGGTACCGCTGATGACGCCGGTGGATGAATCGATGCTGAGACCGTCGGCCAGTACCAGTCCCGTCATGCTCCAGGTGTAGGGGAACACACCGCCAGCGCCGGCCATGGTCGCCGAGTACGCGACCCCGGTGTTGGCGTCCGGTAAGGACGACGTGGTAATGGTCAGCGGGTTGATCCCGGACGCGGTGCCGGTCAAATAGAGAGTAAGGGTACCGCCGTCGGAAACGATGGTGGTTTTGTAGTTGTTCGTCGAATTGCCGGCGAAACTCCCGGCAGCCAGAGGGTTGAACCGGATGGTCATCGCGTAGGTCGTACCCGGGCTGATGGTGACCGGAGCCGGAGTCACGAAGGAGAACGGAGAATCCGGGTTCGACATGCTGCTGATGGTAAGCTGGCTGTTACCCTCGTTGGCGATATACACGAGCTTGTCGACGGGAGTTCCCGTGGGGGTGGTTCCGAAGTCGATCGAACCGCTGAGGATAGGACTCTTGGTGCTGTCCTCCACCACCAGCTGCGGCGCAGTGGAGAACTCAAGGAGCTGTCCGAAGATGTTCGAGTAGGAAAGCTTCCGGCCATCCTTCCAGACCACGAAGAACTTCCGGAAGTTGACGTCGCCGAAGGCTACCGCGGGTGCCAACTGGTTGGCGGAAGCTACCGTTACCGGCTGATTGCCACCGGAAAGGTTGCCCTGCGGATCGACAAACTGGGAGTAGATGTCTATGTTACTCAGGTTGGCACTCTCGTTCCTGGCGTCTTCCCATGCCACGAAAAAGCGCTGGTTCACGTTGTCGAAGGCGGCTACCGGCGATGTCTGGTCGCCGATGGCGTTGGAAATCGGGATCAGGTTGCCGTAGGCGGCGAAGCTGGTCAGGTCGATCAGCTGGCCGAGGATATTCTTTCCGGTAGTAAGCCCGCCGTTGTTGTCCTCCCAGGCAAGGAGAAGCCGGTTGGTGTTGGGATCGACGGCCATGCTTACGGTATCGGCGGTGGTCCCGTAGCTGTAGTCGGTGACGAGGCCGGTCTGGTAGCGCCTGATCTTGACCTTAGACTGGCCGCCGTCCAGGTCGGCGATGATGAAGGCGGGGGCGCCGTACTTTGCGGTAACAATCGGCGGCGTGCTGGTGTCGGAAGTAGTGGTGTACGGCACCGACACGGTGACCTTGCTGGTGCTGCCGATCCAGGAGGTGAAAACTTCGCCGGTGATGGGGCTGAAGGCGAGTTTCGGATGCGATTCATGGAACTGCACGTTAAAGCTTTCGGTGATCGCGGAACCGCTGTCGGCCAGGTCGTTGTTGGTAACCGCTTTCGAGACGTCGGTGGCGCTCGACACGGCGGCCGAGATCGGATCGATGGTGGCCGTCTTCACCATGTTGTAATCGACAAAGGGGGTCGGAATGATGGTTACCGTGGTCGAGTTGACCGCTCCCAGGGCCTGGTAGGTCCTGCTTATGGCGGTGTCGTCGGTACTCGTATCGATCCAGGCGAGCACGAACTTGCCGGTCACCGGATTGTAGATGAGGTCGGGGTCGCTCTGGCTCCAATTCGAAGCGCTAAGCGACGTTATCGGGAAGTTGGAGCCGATGAGGGAGCCGTCCGTGCCGACGAACTGGCCGTAGATCCGGCTGCCGTAGGTCGCGGTAGCGTCGCGGGAGTCAGTCCAGACGACCAAGTACCGGCTATTGGACGGAGTAACCGAATCCTGGTAGAAGGCGACCTTGGGCTGTGCCTTGTTCGCTGCCACGCCGGTGATGGCGAAGTCGGCCACCGTCTTGGTCATCGTGGTGACATTACCCGCCGCCCCCTGGGTTGTGCTGTCGGCCCCGGTGCAGATGGCGCCATAGATCTGGCTGCCGTTGGAGCTCCGGAGGTCCACCCATACGGTCAGGTACTTGTTGTGGCTGCTCGTGTCGTAGGCGACCGCCGGCGCGGACTCGTCGCTGGTGCTGTTGGAGACCTGGAAGTCGCTGGCAAGGACCTCCCCCTTCGCCCGGGCCGGGGTGTCGGCGTTCACGCCGCTGGGCTTGCTGCCGGAGCAGCTCAGGGAGACCATGCAGGCGAGAACCAGCATCATCCACCACAACTTGTTTACAAGCGGCAACCGTATTTTCCTTTGGAGACTCATCTCGCGATTCCTCTTCGTTTCGAAAACTCTAAGATAGTGACACATCGTGGATCACCGCGGTGACCGCATTGGCCGGCGGCGGCAGCTGCCCCTCGTCGACGCTGACGTTACATGGCCCCCTCGTCCGAGGAAGTGCCACCATGGACCCTTGCTGTTTATTTGTCGGTAAAGTCGGTCAGCCGGATCAAAACGAATCCCGGCACGGTGATGGTCGCCACCTTGTTGGTGTTCACCTCGACCGCCTCGAAGGAGACCGTCGCACGGTATTTGTACATGAGGCCGGTGCAGAGCAGGTCGTTGGAGAGAAAGGTCTTCAACTCCTGCGACACGATCCTCACGGGAACGGAGACCGTGCTGCCGGCCGGCACCACGATACCGCTCGTCAGGAACTGGGTCTGGTAGACAGCAGGCAGGGCGGGAGTAGTGCTGTCATCCGGGGTCAGGGTCAGGATGACCTTCTGGATCATCAGGTCGGAAGCCGACGTCGGGTTGGTCTGGCCGGTGTTGCCGCTCGTCCAGGCGGTGCTGGTAACGCTGTAGTTTACGTCGTCGGAAGCGAAATGGGGGACACTGGTGGCAAGACACGCCTGTGCCTTACTCTGGGTGGTGGCGTCGACCCAGGTAGCTTCGTCCGAGTCCAGAGGTACCCCGGGAGAGGTCGCCGTGGCGTAGACGGTGGCGAACTGGCCGACTCCGGCTGCTTTGGAATCCCCGCAGGAAGTCAAGGCAACGGCGGCCAAGGTACCGATCAAAAGCGTGGCCAGAAACTTTTTCAACATACTAACTCCTTAAATGACCACCTTGGGCGTGATGAAGATGAGCAGTTCCGTCTTGGTCTTGGTTTTCGAGTTGGATTTGAAGAGCCACCCCAAAAGCGGAATGTCGGAAAGGAACGGAACGCCGGTGTCCGACTCCGTGTCGCTGTCGACGTAGATGCCGCCGATGACGGTGGTCTCCCCGTTGCTGACCACCAGCTCGGTGGTGGCCTCCTTCTTGTTGATCGGCGGCGGCGAACCGGCTCCCGGGGAGTTGTTGCTCGCCTTGATCTTCATGCTGACCGAGCCGTCGGCGGTGATGTGCGGCGTCACCTCGAGGGTCAGCGCCGCCTCGACGAACTCGGTCTTGGTCCCTTCCGCGGAGGTGGTCTGGTACGGGATCGACTGCCCCTGGGAGATCTTGGCCGCCTTGTTGTTGAGGGTCACCACCTTCGGCGTGGAGATGATCTTGACATCGCCGATGGTCGCCGCAGCCGAGAGCCGCATGTCGAGCTGGATGTTGGAGTTGAGCTTGCCGAAGGACATCCCCATCCCGATTCCGCCTGCGCCGGTGGAGGATGGGCCGGCAGAGGAGACGACACCGCCGAACGCGGAGTCGATCGTGTTGATCCCGGCGAGGGAGGCGGAGCCGTCCTTGTAGTTGAGCCCCCACTGTACGCCGAGGTCGCGGGTGAAGGTGGAGGTGGCCTCGACGATGCGCGCCTCGATCATGACCTGCTTCTCGGGGGCGTCCAGGGTCTTCAGGAGCTGCCTCATCCGGTCCAGCGCCGGCTGGATGTCGGTCACGATCACCCGGTTGGTACGGGCATCCTGGATGATGGTCCCCCGCTCGCTTTTGAGCGCGGCGAACTGGGTCGCCACCTCGCCGATCGCGGCGTAGTTGATCTCGAACACCACCGTCCGCAGTTCCATGTTGCGCTCGGCGGCCTTCTTGGCGGCCAACTCCTCCTCGGCCTGGGTCTGCATCTTGGAGCGGGGCTTGATCTGTACGATGTTCCCCTCGCGCTGCATCCCGAGCCCCTTGGCGTCGAGGATGACGTCGAGCGCCTGGTCCCAGGGGACGTTGACGAGCTTGAGGCTGATGGTTCCGGATACGTCGTCGGAGATCAGGAAGTTAAGGTTACTCACCTCGGCGATCAGCTGGAAGATCTTCCTGATGTCGGCGTCGGAGAACTCGAGGGTGACCCTCCTCCCCCTGTAGACCTTCTTGAACGGACGCACGGTTTCCTGACGGGGGAGCTCGGTCACCGACTCGTCACGGGGTGCCGCGGCAAGTTCCTCGGCGACCTCGCTCTCGGCGGCTCTCGAGGCGGCGTGGCGGGGCGGCTCCACCACGGGAGCGGTGGGGAGCTTGGCGGCTACCGCCGGAGCGGGATTAACCACGTCGAGTACCAGCACGTCGCCCTTTCTCGCCATCGAGAAGCGGGGGTTGCCGCGGAGACGGACCAGGAGCTTGGCGACCGGGAGCCCCTTGAGCCTCACCTGGTACGGAGTGATCGAGAGGACGGGGGAGCCGAACTTGGTGGTATCCATGGCGCGCTGGAGCGGCTTGGGGACCACGCAGTTGTTGATGGAGAGCGAGATCCCCTGGGGGCCGTGGAGCGGCTGGCCCGGCTGGCAGCTCCCGTGAAGCTTCATGGTGATGCGGGAAACGCCGTCGACGACCTTGAAGTCGACCGACTCCAGGGTGGGCTTGGAGAGGCGGGCCGGAGGTACTTCCGTCCTGAGGCTCTCGCCTGCCGGTACCGGAGGTTCGACCGCCTTGGGAGCCGGCGCCTTGGGAGCTTCCGGGACCTCGGATTTCGCGGCCGGCGCGGGCACTTCGGAAGCCGGGGCCGGGGCAGTTTCGGCAGCGGGAGCGGAAGGACGGGGTGCCGGCGCCGCGGCAACTTTGGCCTTCTCAGCCCCCTCCGGCATCAGCCTGATTTTCAGGCCGAGGTCGGTCTTGACCACCTCGTAACGGGGAAGAGCGGCGCCGGAGGCATCGAGCACCACCCGTGCCTTGTCAGGAGTGGTGCCGACGCGGGCGCTGGCCACCCCGAGGGTGTTGATGGGATACACCTTCTTGTCGAGCACGCTGCCGACCCCGAAGATGTCGAGCACGATCCGGTCCGGCTTGCGGAGCTTGAAGGAGTTGAAGGTCTGGACCGTTCCCCCCTCGATGGAGAGCTCCACCCCGTCGGAGGAGGGGAGCACCGCGTTGATCTTGGGACCGCCCTGCTTGGCGGCCTTGGGGGCGGGCTTAGCCGGAGCTTCCTTGGCCTCGGCCTTGATCGCCCCGCCACCGGCAGCGTCGGCAGTGGCGGCCGGGGCGACCTCGGCGACCTTCATTTCGGACGGCTTCACCTCGGCGGCGCTGGCGTCGATACTCTTGAGCTCGGCCGGCTTCACCTCGGCGGGTTTGACCTCCACCGGCGGGGTGGCGGCCACCACCGGGGCGGCGGCCGGTGCTTCCAGGGCGACAGGCTTGGCCTCAACCTTGGCGGCGGCAGGCTTCTCCTCGGCCTTGGCGGCGACGGCCGGGGTCTCGGCGGCGGGAGCCTCCTGCGGCTCGGCCTGGGCCGACTTCCCTTCGTCGATCGGCTGCAGGTTCACCACCAGGCGCTTGCGGTCGTTGGGGTCGGTGGAAGCGACGAACTCGCGGTCCTTCACCAGGGCGATCTCCACCCGGGTCAGCACCCCTCCCCCGACCGGCTGCTTGACCACGTCGATCCGGCGCACGTTCCCGCGGTTGACCTCCATCGGGGAGCTCACCGCACCCGGCTCGGTCTGGGAGATGTCGATCACCACCCGGAACGGCTCACCCGCCTTGTAGGAGGTATAGGTAAGCGGCCGGTCGCTGACGATCTCGACCCGGTTGGCGTCAGGCGAGACGGTGACCGATTGCAAAGCGGCAAAGGCGGAGACCTCCGCGGGTGCCGTCTCGTTCGCGGCGGACATCCGTTTGACGCAGCCGGTGGGAACGGTCATCAGGGCGGCGAACGCCATCAAATGACAGAGGATGCGGCTTGTGCGTATTCTCATCGATTGCTCCTTACCTTTTCTTGGCCAGGGTCAGCACGGTTCTCTTCTGCCGCATCTGCCGCCCTTCCTTGTAACGCTCCACCACCTCGACGGCCGACGAGGTGATCTTCGTGATCCGACCATTCCTGTTCCCGATCTCCATCCCCGGCGAGACCACGTATCCCTTGCCGTTGGGGTCCACCACCAGCGCCCGGTTCTCCCTGAGCCCGGCCACGATGCCGACCACCTTGAACCTGGTGACCTCGAAGCTCTGGATCGGGAGGAGGTCGGGGTTCACCGCCACGGAGGCCTGCGGAGAGGCGGGGGTGGCGGCTACCGGCGCCTGGGGTGCAGGGGGAGCATAGGGGCGGAACGGATCGCGCCGGGATGTGAAGTCCAGCTGGGGGGCCTGCTTGGTTGCGCTGGAGATCTGCTTTTGCACCGGGGCTACCGGCTGGGCTTTGGGCCGTGGCAGGGCGGGCGCTTTGGGCGGAGGCGCCCCCTCTTCCTTTTTCTTGCACCCGGCGACCAGGGCCACCGACAGAAGCAGGCAGAGCGCGAGGCTATTTTTTCTTGTCATTCTTTATCTCGCTTTTCTCGAGGAAGCGGAAGGTGGTTGCGAGGCAGGTCACCTTGAGGGTTATCCGCCCGTTGGCGTTTTTTATGTCACTCACGTTGACGTTGTTGATGTTGACGATGCGGGGGAGGTTCCCCACCGCGACGAAGAAATCGGCCACGTTGTTGTAGGTTCCCGCCACCGCGATGTCGACCGGGACCTCGGCGTAGAACTCCTTGGGGACCTCCGACCGGGGGCGGAAGAGGAGGAAATCGAGACCCGCGTTCTTGCCGGCCGAGGAGATGCTGGTCAAGAGGGAAGGGATCTCCTTCTGGTTGGGAAGCTCGGTGAGCGCCGTGTCGAGATCCTGCTTCAACTGCTCGTACTCCGCCTTGTAGCGGGGAAGGTTGTTGGCGATCGCGCGGTTCTCGCGGATCTGCCGCTCCATGTCGTCCACCTTGGTCTGCAGGTCCTTGAGGGCGACCATCTGGGGCCGGTACAGGAAATTGAACAGGAGCCCCCCTTCCATAATCAGAATCAGCGCCAGGATGGCGACCTTCTGCCTGGTCGGGAGCTTGAGTATCTTTTCTACGCGAGGATCCATGGTTGTCCCTTTGGGCGGTTACGGCTTACCGGCAGGCGGTACGGGCGCGGGTTTACCCGGCTGGCCGGGAGGTACCTGGTCGGGTTTGTCCTTGATCTGGAAGGTGAGGTCGAAGCGCTTGGCCTTGAGCCCCCCCTGGTCGGCCTGCTCCGAGACCTGGAGCTCCACGTTGGCGAAGGAGCCCGAGGCCTGGAGATTCCTCATGAACTGGGCGATCAGCTCCTCGCTCATGGCGTAGCCGCCGAGGGCGACCGCGGTGCCGCTCTCGGTGTACTTGGTCACCCAGAGCTGGTCGGGGACCGCGGCGGAAAGCGCCGCCCAGCGGGAGGAGGGGCCGGTCTTGCCGCGGCGCAGCTGGGCCAGCACGTCGAGCTTCTTCTTGACGTCGGCCTGCAGCTTCTTGAGGTTGTCGATGGCGCCGATCTTGGCCTTGAGGGACTTGAGCTCGGCGTCGGCCGCCTCGATCCGGTTCTTGGCCACGTTGACCTTGCCGAGCATGATGAAGTACATCATCATTCCGACCAGCAGCACGCCGACCATGGAGATGATCAAAAGCGAGATCTGCTGCCTGATGGTCTCTTTCTTCTTGGACGCCCTGACGGGGAGGAGGTTTATCCGTATCATTTGTCTCCTAACCTCCTGGTCGCCAGCCCGACGGCAACCGCCAGCGAGGGAGCGACCTCGTCAAGATACTCCTTGTCGAACTCCTTCTCGCTCACCGCCACGTTCAAGAGCGGGTTGAGGACCTCCGTCGGGATCTGGAGCCGCTGCTGGACCGCTTCGGCCAGCTGCGGCGTTCTCGCTCCCCCGCCACTCAAAAGGGCCCGGGAGATCTTCCCTTCTCCGGCCGTGGTGTTGTAGAAATCGAGCGACCGGCGCATCTCCAGCGCGATGGTGTCGTTGACCCGCTGCAGGATCTCCTGGAGTCGCGAGTCGTCGTTGGCGGCCGCGGTCAGCTTCTTCATCTCGGCGCTCTTGCTGTCGAGACCGAACTGCTTCTGGATCTCCTCGGTGTAGAGGTTGCCCCCCATCTGGACGTCGCGGGTGAAGAGCGAGATCCCGTCTCTCACCACGTTGAGGTTCATGATGTTGGCGCCAATGTTGATCAGGGCCACCACGTCGTTGGGATCGACGTTGTAGTTGACCTCGAAGGCGGTCTGGACCGCGAAGGCGTCCACGTCCACCACGATGAGCTTCAGCCCCGCTTCGGCGAAGACCGCAATGTAGTCGTTGATGATGTCCTTCTTGCTGGCCACCAGCAGGACGTTCATCTTCGAGGGGTCCTGCTCGTCGGGGGAGAGGATCTGGAAATCGACATTGACGTCGTTGATGTCGAACGGGATGTACTGTTCGGCCTCCCAGTGGATCTGGTCCTCGAGCTCCTCGACCGGCATCACCGGCAGCGAGATCTTCCTGATGATCACCGCGTTGCCGGAGATGGAGCAGGTGGCCTCCTTGGCCTTGATGTCCAGGTTGGCCAGCAGGGTGCGGATGGTCTCCACGATGGAGGAGCTGTCCATGAGGGTGTTGTCGACGATCGCCTCGGGAGGGAGCGGGAGTATCCCCAGGCTCATGAGCTGGTAGCTCCCTTTCGACTCGCGCAGCTGCACGAGCTTCACCGAGTTTGACCCGATATCGACACCGACTATGTCCTTCTTCTTGGCGAAAAGCATGGCTTGGTCCTATGGCGGCGGTTAGTCCTGAAAAACCTTCTCTTTCTCGGACAGGGAAAAGCCCAAGGCAAGAAGGATCTTGCGCTTGGTCTCCATTCGGCAGTCCTCGCCCCGCTCGATCCGGTCGATGGTGATCGGCGACACCCCGGCGATACGCGCCAATTCGGCCTTGCTCATCAGCCGCTCTTCACGCAACTTCTTGACACTGTTCATGATCATAGATGGGACCCGCTAGAGAGTTTGCACAATTTTCGAGCCATTTAATCTCAATTACAAAGAATGTCAAGAAATTACTTCAAATTATGCATAATTATGTGCCTTATTGAGTCCGGTTAAAGAGAAATAATCGGAAATAGTGCATCACAGTGATATCGGACACAACATGTAGGGGTGGGGATCAATAGGCGTACAGCACGGAAAGTTTCGCCTTCTCACGGACGGGTCCGCCCGAGCGGCTGCCCGAAACGGCGATCGAGTAGAGGATGGGGACGTGGCGGGGGTGGACGATGTCGTCCTTGGAGCTTACCCCCCCTCCGGTGTCGAGGAAGTCGATGCCGCTTTGGTCGGTGTTGCCGGCCACGGTATCGACGATCTTCGAGGAGACCTGGAAACCGGCGGCGTCGCCTCCCCCCTTGAGCCGGAAGACGGCGTCGGGGGATTCTTCCGGGTCGCCGGAAACCTGGGCGGGGGTGCAGGAGCTCCACTGGTCGCTTGGGTGGTCGATCTTCTGCCTGAGGCAGACGAACTGGGGGACCTTCAGGCCGACCAGGGCGAACTCGCGCTCAAGATCCCCGGCCGAGGCGGAGTTGAAGAGCCTGGGGATGAGCTCCTCGGTCATCAGGTCCACCCCTCCCCTCGCCGCCGCCAGCGCCGTCCGGTACCGCTTCTGCCCGGCGGAGAGTCTCGTCCCGGTGATGACGACGTAGAGCAGCGAAAGGGAGATCACCAGCGCGAGGGTGGTCAGCATGAGCGCCGTCACCAGGGCGGCCCCCCGCTGGGATGTCGGACGGGAGAGGGACATCGTGCCTCCTTAGAAGTTCTTGGGCTGGACCACGATGGTGTAGACCTTCCAGTGGTACTGGCGCCAGTCGGGTGTGAGGAGAGCGAAGGCCTGCTGTCCCCAGCGGCTTCCCAGGACCTTGCCGGTCCCGCGGTCGAGAGCCGGATCCCCCACCACCAGCGGAAGGTCATCCAGCGGATAACGATACGCAGGCTCCCTTTTCCCCTGCTGGGCGAGGAGGTAGAGACGGATCTCCTTCACCCTCTCCCGGACCTCCTCCGCCGAGGCCGCGTCCTGCAGTCCCTCGCCCAAGTCGCTTACGTGGTAGCCGTTATCAAGCAGGTAAATCACCTGCAGGTCGGCCACGCAGTCGAGCAGCGGATAATAGGCGGGACGGTCGCTGTTCTGGCTGATGACGGTCTTGTAGAGGGTGCCGGTACCCCGTGCGCAGAGCGGGGATCCGCCGTCATTGAGCGGCGAGGATTTGATGAAGTAGTCGGCCCGGTTGTAGGGATAGCTCAGGGGAACGAGCTTTCCCGAATCGTCCCGCCGGGCGATGCCGTAGACGAGAAAGCGGTCCTCGGGGGCAGAGGGGGTGAAATCCTGGGGGATGGGGGTGTTGAAATGGAGGGTGAAGGCCACCGGAGAAGCGCTCGACGAGGTACCTTCGCCGGTGGAGACGGTCGTTGCCACCAGCGTCCGGGTGGGGCCCTGGCCGGTTACCTCGCTTTTAAGCACTACCGCCCGGTCGCCGTTGCCAGGCACGAGCTCGGTGGCGGACTTGCTCGGCTTCACCACGGCTCCGGCGGCTCCCCAGGTCAGGTAACTCCACCCCTGCGAGGCGGTCGACATGCCGAGTGCGCTCCCCTTCAAGACCAGGTAGTCCGAGCCGTTCATCCCGGCGTTGTCGCCGCTCGCCACCGCCCGCGGCGGCCTGGGCACCTTGCTCACGGGGTCGACATCCTCGTAGATGTCGACCTTGGTGCCGGGATAGCCGTCCACCATGATCTTGCCGAGGCAGGTCTCGCGGTACGCGATCCCGGCGGGAAGCGACCAGGGGAGCCCCATCCCGGCCGATTCCAGGTCGATGCGGAGCACCTCAAGACCGATGAGCCCGCCGATGTCGGTCTCCGCATTCTTGCTGGCCTGGGCCGAGCTGGTGACGATCCGGTTGAAGGAGGCCGAGATGACGGTCATGACCACCGAAAAGATCAGCATCGCCACCACCAGCTCCACCAGCGTGTAACCGTGCAGGCCGCCTCTCATGTCTCACCTTTTCTGGAAGGAGTAGATCTGGTGGGTACTGCTCACATTATGGAAGCCCCAGGTCACCGTCACCGTCAGCCGGTAGTCGTTACTCTTGTCGTGCATCGGGGTCTGGTCCCTCACCACCGTAAAGGCGTGATCGATGCCGTTCACGCTCTTTCTGGCCACCGTCATGGAAGAAAAGCCGCTGTTGGCCCGGATCGAGTTCATCTGCTCCTCAGCCACCATCATCGCCTCTTCCCGGAGCCGGTTGCGGGTGTTGTGCTGAAGGGCCACCACGATGGATTGCAGAAGCCCCAAAAGCCCGACCGTCAGGATCAGGATGGCCATCATCAGCTCCACGAGGGTGAAGCCCCGGTTATCGCGATGTGACGGATTCGCCATGGCAGTCACTTCCCGAAGCGAGTTTGCCGATCCTCACCCTGATGTTCCCCACCACCACGCTATCCACCGCCGCCCCCTCCCCTCCCTCCGTGCAGATGGTCCGCTCGTTCTCGGTGGTTCCCGTCTCGTCGAAATCGAGCACGTTGCCGGTCTTGCTCTGGACGACCGGATAATCAAGCACCCTGACGTCAACGGGCTCGGCACCGCCATCGCGGTCGGTGGCCGTCGAGTAGGTCTCCAGCCTAGTCGGGTAGACCTTGAGACGGACCGGCCGGCGCTGGTAGATGGCGGTGGCCTTGACCCGCATGATGTCCGCCTGGATCCCCCTGGCCTGCGACTCGACCTGGTAATTCCGGAAGTACTCCCTGAAGCGGAGGGTTCCCACCGCGAGGAGAATGGCGATGATGCCGATCACCACCATCATCTCGACCAGCGAATAACCGCGCTCGTCCATAACGCCCCCCGGCTGTGGGACTTCGGCCGCGGCCGGCAGCGCCGCCCCTGGCTGGTTAATTTTGGGATTCGAAAAGGGATAGAAAGAGATTAATCACGCTTAATATTAACACGGCGGGAGGGTGAAGAAAGGGCCGCCCGAATTTGCCATAGAAAGAATGGTGAATTCACGCGGCCCTGCGGGGAGAAGAACGCCGGCCGGCGGAAAAGGCGTTGAAGAAGCCTTTTCTTGGGGGGCGGAGACGTGCCGGTGTTGCGGAAGTGGAGGGAACGTTTTGCCGCGGCAGCTACTGCGAGCTGCTGTAGCGCCCCCACCCTGTCCATCGTTTCTGCGGATACGGCACGGGAAGCGGGGCCGCCATCCCACCGCCGCCCCCCCCTCCACCCGTACCGGTCGAGCGATTGGTGGAGTTGCCGGACTGGAAGCTTCCCCGGTCGAAGTAAGACGGTACCCTCGGGGTGACAACGGGAACCGGTACCCGCGGAGTGGGGACCGGCACCGGCAGGGGCGGAGGAGCCGCCTGCGGTGCCGCATTGGCAGGCCCCGCGTCGCCGGGAAGACCGGGAGCGTAGCTCCCTACCTCGATGACCATTTCCTCGTGCGGTGGGTTGTCGTTGCGGTGCCGCCAGAAGTAGGCTCCGACGGCTGCGTGAAAGATCAGCGACCAGACGAGGAACTCACGCAGATTTTTGTCGAACGGAAGAAGGGCCAAAAAGGATGATGCTCCTTGCGAAAAGGACGGAGTGGCGCCACCTCAGTACGCGTAGAGGAAGGAAAGGTCGGCGGTCTCGCTTGGGTTGTTCGACCGTTCCGCCTGGACTTCGATCCTGAAAACATACGGGATATGCTGCGGTGCGATGTTGCTCTGGGTCTCGGCCACCCCGGAGCCCATGAGGCTCGTCCCGCTCATGTCCGAGTTCCCCGGGACGGTGTCCACGATCTTGGAGAAGACGGTGAAGGCGGGAGCCCCGGAGGCCCCAGGCACCGTGAACTTGAAGTCGGGAAGATCCTTAGGCTTGAGCGAAGTGGCGGTCACAGCTCCCCCCGGACTGGGACAAACGGTGCTCCAGGCGGGCCCGTACCCACTCCCCATTCCCCCGGTGACCAGCTGACCGCTGGGCGAGCTGGTCAGCTTGGCACTCAGGCACTGGGCAGCGACCGTCGCCGAACCGTAGTTCGGGCCGAAGGCGAGGTCGTTGAGGCCACTGAAATTGGAGGCGATAGTCTGGAAAGTCTGGGCGATGGTGGCAGTGCTCCCGCTGGCGATGGCCTGGTTGATGACGTCGCCGCTCATGAGCATCTGGGGGATCAGATCCTTCATGATCATGTCGCTTCCGCCGTAGGAGGCCTGGAGGGCGGACTTGTAACTCTTTACCATGCCGCTTTGCTTGGTGGCCACCGTCATGAGGTAGAGGGCGCACAGGATCACCACCAGCGCCAGGAAGGTGAGCATGAGCGATGTGACGAGGGCGATGCCCTGCTCCTCTTTTAGTTTCTTCACAGCCTTCATGGTGTTCCCTCGTGCAAAGCGACTGGTATCTAATGGTTTACTGGTTGGAGACCAGGTTCTTCGGACGGATGACAAGCTTGTAAACCTTCCAGTGGTAATGAGTCATCTCGGGGGGGAGCGTATAGGTCGCCAGCGTCGAACCAAGCGGCGTGGCCCCCTCCTCGCTTGAGTACATGTTGATGGGAATCGACGAACTGGTGTAGCTCTGGTCCTTGTTGCCGTCCTGGGCGAGGATGTAGACCTTTATCACCTTGAGCTTGGTCCGGATCTGCGCGGGATCCCCTACCGCCGACAGCATCTGTGCGGAAAGCGTTGTAAGGTCCGGCGTGGGCGAAACGGAGCAGCTGATCCCTGCTCCGGCGAGGTTGGTCCAGGTATCTACCATGCCGGAGCCGGTCTTGGTGGCGTCAGAAACCATGGTTCCGGAAGAGTCGAACATGTTCCAGCCAAGCACCACCCGCATCGCCGCCACGCAGTCGAGGACCGGCTGGTATTCCAGGTTCCCCCCCTGCGGATCGTGCCGCACCACGCCACGGTAGAGGATACCGGTATGGGGGGCGCAGTAGGCGGGAAGCTTCCCGGCGGTGGTTGGAGTCGCCACCATGTAGTCGACCCTGTTGAAGGGCATGCGGGGGACGGTGCCGCTTCCCCCCAACCCGTAGATATAGACGACGTCCTGCGGAGTCAGCGGGCTGAAGGAAGCGGGGAGACCGCTGGGGGAATAGGTGGTCCAGAACCTTCCGGTAGAATCTTTCAGCAGATCGTACCCCCCCGTGGTGGAGCTGATGGAACGGTCCAGCGCGATGACCGCGTCGCCGGCGTTGAGGTTACTTCCGACGGTCGGCCACGTTTTGGGGGCTTTCGGGGGAGCCGAGGTGTAGTTGAGATACGACCAGTTCTGCGCTGCCGGTTGGGTACCGAGCGAGCTCCCCTTGATGGCGAGGTAGTCGCTGTTCCCGAGCGACTGGTAACTGACGCCGTCGCTGCCGACATCGGTGGCGATCCCGGCGTTGGCGGTCCCCACCAGCGCGCGGGGGATCCTGCCGGCCGTGGCGCTGTCGTTAAGGGCCGCGGCCAGCGTATGGGCACCGTCGACCTCGGAATAGTTGGGAACTCCGCTGATGTTGTAGGAAGTGGGGAGGCCGAACCCCGCCGCCGAGAGATCGTGCCGCATCATCTCCAAGCCGACCATCCCCGAAATGTTGCTCTCCTCGCTTTTCATCAAGCCGGAAGAGAACTTCAGCAAGGCGGAAAAGGAGTTTGCCACGACCATGATGACCACCGAGAAGATGGCCATCGTCATCACCATCTCGATGAGCGAAAAGCCTTTTTCCGACCTAAGCCTCATCCGTAAAAACCTCGTTTTCAACAGCTGGCTCCGGTTTCCCATCACTTGCTCACCATGGTGGCCAAGTTCTGGCTGTATTGTGCCCCTTTGTACCGCCAGGTGACCCGGATCTGGAGATCGGTGGAACTGGGGGATACGTAGACATGGGTGCGTACCGAGGAGTAGGTGGCCTGGGCCATCCCGTTGTTGATGGAGCGGGGCTGGCTGCTGCTCCGGCTCCAGGGCTGGGCCTGGCTCACCGAAAGGTTGGTGAAGGGCTGGTTCACCTCGTGGGCCATCAGCTCATCGCCGAAGGTCATCCCCTCGGCCCGGAGGGTATCCTTCATGCCGTTGCCGATCGCCACATAGACCGACTGGAACAGGCCGAGGAGCCCCACCGAAAGGATGAGGACCGCGACCAGCAACTCGATCATGGTGAACCCTTTTTCACTTGAGGACACAGGTTCCCCCCTGGATGATTCCGACGTTGGTCTTGGCCGTCTGTACGGCGACCACGTTGACCGATGGGCCGTTCACGGTGGGCGACACGGCGAGGTAGAAGGGATCGGATCCCGTCAGACAGGACATGCAGCCGCGAGTGTCGAAGGTAAGGACGTAGTCGCTCAGCGTATCGTACGATCCCGAACCGCCGGAGAGGTACTGCTGCATGGGGTACTTCACCGTCTTGCTCTCCGTGACGACCCCTACGGTGTCGGCGTCGGAACTGTAACACCGGAAGAGGTAGCCGCCGGGGTTCACGACCACGGTGTACTTCTTCTTGGTGGTGACCGCCTTGAGGCGGATATTGTCGAAATCGGCCTGCATCTGTTTGACCTGCGACTCTATCTGATACTTCTTGGTCATGCTGTTGAAGTTCATGGTGACGATCGCCAACAGCGCGCTGGCGATGGTGATGACAATCACCAGCTCCAGTAGAGTAAAGCCGTCACTGCGATGCAGAACTCTGGGCGATCTAATAAGAGACATCACTTCTCCTGAATGTGCAACAGTTTTTTGGTCGGCCCGGGGCGGTTCATGCCGACCATGCCGGAGCCGGTCGGCGGAACGCCCGAGATCGGGCTGGACAGCCTGCGCATGTTGTACCCCTGGTTGGTGGGGTTCTGGAACGCGGTCGAGAGCTGGATCTGCTTAAGGTCACCGGTGGAGACCTGCAAGAGGATACTCCCCTTCATGGTTGCCGCCAGCGGCTGGGCGCCGGTGTCGTACTTGAAGGCCCAGATGTAGGTCTGCCC
Source organism: Geomonas sp. Red32 (assembly GCF_023652955.1). Classification (GTDB taxonomy): domain Bacteria; phylum Desulfobacterota; class Desulfuromonadia; order Geobacterales; family Geobacteraceae; genus Geomonas. Next base: position 160,832 of record NZ_JAKLOY010000008.1, read on the forward strand.
CCCCACCCCGCACGGGTCGGCGGTCGGCATCAGGGTACTGAAGAAGACCGTTCCGTTGGTGTTCGCGTTCGGGTTGGTGATCACCCTCTCCGCGTTGTAGGTGATGGTCGAGTTGTTCTGGATCACGTTCTCGGAGGTGGCCAGGTTGATGTACCATCCCTGCTTCCCGGAGGTAAGGGTGGAGGCCGGTGCAGTCGAGGCATCCCCCGTCTGGTTCTGTAAGGTGGAGACCCCACTGATCACGTTGGAGTCCGAGCAGGTGGAGGAGAAGGCGTTGGACGTCCCGGTCGGGATGAAGTCGGGGCTTCCGCTGTTCATGGAATAGCAGGGGTCGGTAACGCCGTAGATCCTGAACGGCCCGGAGACCGATGCCATGTCGTTCTTGTAGAAGAAGCGGCCGGACCCGAAGTAGACCCAGAGCTTACCGACGGCACCGGTGCCGTTGGCCTTCCACCGGGCGGAGGTATCCTGCAGCTTGGTGACCGAGGTGGTGACCGGTCCGGTACCGGTCATCATCTTGGTTACCGTCCAGTTGTTGGGATTGGGATCCTGATGGGTCAAAACGCGCAGGACGCCACCCTGATTCCAGTTGGTCTGGGTGCTGTCGGCCTGGACGTAGCCGACATAGAAGGCATCGTCGCTGTAGTTACGGTCGGTATCGATGACGGCGGTCGTGAGTGTCCCCGCGAAGGCGTAGGGAACTCCGGTGTTGATCTTGGCCGCCACCTGACCGGTCCCGATGTCCACCACGAAGAGAGTGAGGTTCTGGTCGGACTTGCCGTAGAAGGTATGGGTGGTCGACTCGATGGGGCCGGTGGGGCCGGAGCCGAAGACGGCAAACCATTTCCCGTTCTTGGTCGCCCTGGTGTCCCCGGCCACCCCGATCCTCACCACCGCCGGCCCCGTAAGCGAGTAGCCGAGGTTCCCGCCGGCGTTGAACTCCCAGAGCGGTTTTACGGCTCCCTGGTCGCTGCTCCCCGGCGCTATCGACGGATTGGTGACGTCGAGGGCGAAATAGGAAGAGTAGCCGATCCCGGAGACCGGGGTCTTGACGCAGGTGCCGGTAGCGACGTTGTCGGTGCAGGTGGCGGTCTGGTCGCGCGAAGCGCCGCCCAGCCCCATGCCGCCGATGAGGACGGTCCGCCAGCTCGTCTTGTCCATGTCCAGATTCCCCGAATCCAGGGTGGTCATCTTCTGGCACTGCTCGTAGTTCGTCGAGCTGCAGGCAGAACTGCTGGTGCTGGATACGCCGATGCTCGCGTCGAAGAGGCTTACCGTGTTGTCGACGTAGTAGATGTGGATGTAGTTGGGATCCCCCAGGTACCTCAGGTACGGCAGGGCGTTCATCGGGATGTAGGCCCATTCCTCGCGGCCGAGGTCGCTACCCAGGCTTCCGGCGGAGGGGTAGGTCGCCAGCGAACCGTTGTACAACATCTGCGCCTTCTTGGTGTTGTCGATGGCACCGGTGGTGGTGAACTGGTTGGAAACGTCGAGTACCCCCAGCCGGAAGGCGTGCAGCATCCCGTCGTTCCCCCCCACGAAAACCATGCCGCGGTTGAGGTAGTTCTGGGACCCGGTGAAGAGGGAATACGACGAGTCATTGAACCCCTGGGGCCAGGAGGCGGCATAGGTGTTGAGCGCAAGGTTCGAATCAAGTTTCGGGGTGGAGCTGACGATGTCCCCGAGCTTCCACTCGCGCTTGCACCCTTCCGCATCGGTCCAGAGACAGGGCTTGATGGTGACCTTGCGGCTTCGCCAGCTGGGATCCGGCGTTGAACCGTCGGCAAGGACAGGGTCGATCCCGGAGATGTAATCCACCAGCGTATTGGCCTCGCCCTGGGACGACACCTGCATATAGCTCTGGGCGGTGGCGTTGTTGGTGAAGGTACCGCCGCTGATGAACCTCGTGAAGGGACTCCCGTTGACGGAATCGACCCCGCTGCCGATCACGACGCCGTCGGAGTTCGCGGTGCCTAAAAGCGTGTAGATCTGGCGCGGATCGGTGGAGAGGTTCCGGTCCCACAGTTTGCGTCCGGCTTTCCAGAGGCTTTTCAAGGTGTCGAGCGAGGCGTCGCTGCTCTGGGTAACCAGGCTGGTGCCGTTGCCGAAGACGTCCTTCAGGAGGGTGACCGTCGCCTGGTTCTGGGAGTAACCGAAGCTCACCACGTTGTCATCGGTGAGCGACAGCTTGTAGTCCTGGTTGGTGTCTTCCCTGACGGTACTGTTGCCGAGGTACGGATCGACGTAGAACCAGAGGTTCTGCAACTCCCCGATCCAGGAGGTCACGTCCTGCAGCTCCGTCTTGTTGTCGCTGGCCAGATAGGAGAAAACCTTCTTCGGGAAGAACACCGCCTGCAGGAGGTTTGCCCCGCTTCCCTGGCTGTTGTTGAGGATCGAGGCGGCGGTACCCGAGGCCGAGGAGGTGGCGATCTTCTTGAATGCGTCGCGCATGTTGGACACCATCGACTGGTAGTCGGTCGCCCAGTACATGGGAACCTTTCCGCCGCTGCCGTAGTTTGCGGTGTTCAACATCAGGTTCTTTGGATCGCAGGCGCTCGTCGACGACGAGTCCGGCCCGCTGTAGGTCACGTAGGTGGTGACGTACTCGTTGTTGATGGAGTGGTCGGCAACCTTGGTGAGATCCCAGATGTTCCGGTTGTAGGCCATGGACGCCAAGGCCGCCACGTTGGTGCTCCCCTTGAAGTTGGAACAGAAGCTCGCGTACCTGGACCCGGTAGGATTCAGCGTGCTGTTGCTGGCCAGCGTGTTGACGTGGGCGTTCTGGTCGGCGGTGGAAGAACCGTCAGTGATGATCAGTACGTTGTTGAGATAGCAGCTGGCCGACGGCGGCGGCTTGGTGGCATCGAAGTCGTTGGTCTGCAGCCTGGTCGGTTTGGTGTCCGCCAGCGAGAAATTGGTGCTGTTGGTCAGGTAGGCAAGCCCCTCGTAGAAGGTCTCCGCAAACGGCGTCCAGGAAGTCCCCTGGAGGTTGTCGATCACGTTGATCAGGCCGGTGGAGTGGTCTCCGATCGGGTCGCCGATGTAACCCCCTGCCGGAATCTTCCCGCCGTCGGTCTTGACGACGACGTTACACGAGTTGGAAGCGCAGTCCGAGTTGATGAAGCACGCCTTGCCGGTGTCGGAGCAGACCTTGGTGCAGGGTATCGGGCTCGAGGTGTTGGTTATCCCGTCGTTGCACTCGGTCCCCGCGCCGTCGTAGTTGAAGGCGAGCACGCCAAAGCCGATGTAGTTCTGGAACTCCTGGATGAGACCGGTGGGCGCCTGCTGCTGGTACGCCTTGGCCAGGTAGTCGGCCACCGCAGGGCCGAGGGCGTTAACCCCCGCGTCGATGACGAAGGAGGGAAGGTAGTTGGAGCCGGAGGTAGCGGTAGTGCTAGTCGGGTCGACCACCTGCTGGGCTTGCATCTGTCCGCAGAAGTCGGCCATCTGGTTCGATTCACAGGTGCCGTCCCATTTACTCCCGTCATAGCAGAGGCCGATGTACCCGGTGTCCCTCCCGTTGATGAGCGAGTGTTTCAAGACCGAGGAACAGATCGCGTCGCCTCCCTGGTCGTTGGTGATCAAGGTGGCGGCGACGGTGGCGGAAACGGAACCGTAGTTGGTGGACCAATCGTCGGTGCAGTCCTTCTCCAGGGAGTTCATGTTGCCGTTTGCGGCCCCCTTCACGCAGACATGCAGGGCGTGAATGACGCCGTTGGCCTTGTAGTTGGTTCCTCCGACCGGCGCTGCGAGGCAAGTGTCGATCTTGCTGGAGTCGGTAAAGGCCCCCGTGCAGGACGTGATGTTGTAGGGGCCGTCGTAGATATCGATCCGGCTGGTACCGTTTTGCACGACGGGGTTGACGTAATCGGGATCGGAGGCATTGGGGCCGCGCACGACGAAGGTGAGGTTGGAGACATACTCGACCGAATTTTCACCTTGGGTGCTCGAAAGGATCTTGACGAAACGCTTCCCCATGCAGCCGCGCGATTCCGCCACCAGGCTGTTGGAGGGGACGTCGAATTTGCCCCCGGTAAGGATCATCTTCTGCAGGTCGAACTTGGAGGTCACCAGGTAGTTGATGAAATTCCCGCGGGCGATGAAGCCGTTAACCACCTTGCCGTCGGAAAGGGTAACCGACGCGATGGTCCTGGTCCCCCCCTGGGAGACCGGCGTCCCCGCAGACATCGCGACACAGAAGAAAGGGGTCCGGAAGGTGCAGCTCGACGGCATGGTGTCGCCGGCAGGGATCGGTTCGAACCGGCCGCTGGCCGAGTTGTAGCTGTAGTAGGTGTCCTTGTTGAAGTAACCGTAGTAGGTCACCGTGTTGTTGTAGGCGTTGTTGTCGTAGCACTGCCCGGTAGCGTCGTACTGGAGGTCGTATTGGCTGGCCGAGTTGTCGATCATCAGCAGCAGGTTGGGAAGCACCGGCGACTGGACGAAGGGGGGAATGATCGAGTAGTTGCTGAGCTGGAAAACCTCCTGGGTGAAGGTAACCGTCACCGACGAGTTCGAGGTCACGTTGCTGAAGGTGTAGCTGCTGATCACCCCCTTTGACTGGGCGCCGCTGCTCCCGATGGTGACGGATACGTCGCTTATGGAGGCGGGAGCGGTCGGGGTGAAGGTAAAGGTCGGGCTGCTGTTGCCGCAAACGACCTGCGCGGTCGGCGGAGTCACCGTGCCGGTAGCAGTGGTCCCGCTGGCACTGACGATCTGGGACGAGACCGTGTAGAAGGGAGTGAAGGTCGCCATCGCCGTCACGTTGGAGCGGATGGGCGGACTGGTGAAGGTGTAGCTCGTGAACTGCGGGGTGGATATTTCGGCCACCCCGCCGAAGTCGAGCCCGTTGACGACGAAACCCGAGTTGGGAGAGACGGTAAAGGAGACCGGCTTTCCGTTGACCACGTTGATCACCTGCTGGGTCGCTCCGGGGGCCGTTGTGCCGATGAACCCGCCCCCCGAGCTCTGGTTGCACCCGCTGGTGGAGGTGTTCACGGTCACCTGGTATACCGTGTCGTAGGTGACGGAAAGGGTATGGCCGGTGGTCCCCACGCTGGGAACCGTGTAGGTGCAGACGTTGGTGTTGGAGTTGCCGCTCACGGTGAAGTCGCCGTTCGGGCAGGCCACACTCCCGGTAACGAGGTTACCGTCGAAGGAGACCGAACTGATCCCCTTGCCGGAGGGGGGGATGAAGTAGAACGTTTGGGAGGTGTTGAACCCGGCGTTGAAGCTGGTCGACACGATACTCTGGCCGTTGTAGGCGCCGACGGTAATGTCGCCCCCTCCCACGGTGGAGCCGACGATCTGGACGCTGTTGGTCGGTATGAAGCTCACCGCCAGGCTCTGGTTGCTGCTCCCCATCGGGAACTGGTAGGAAATGCCGCTGCAGGAGTATCCACCGGGATTAAGCGGTGTATAGCTCGTTGCCGGATTGACCCCGATCCATTGCAGCGTGTAGCCCGACGCCGGGATAACGGCGTAGGAGGCGGTGGTGTTCTGCCCCCAGGTATTGGAGCCGTTGCAGCTCACGACCGTCCCCCCCGCGGAAGAATAGACACCGTTGGTCCAAACCCTTGGGTTGACGGTGAGCGCCGAGGCGAAGTAGGCGGTGATCGACTGGGCGCTGGTGCCCACGCTGAAGGTGTAAGGGCTCGCGCAGGTGTAGCCGCCGGCCGCGGGATTCAGCATGGAAGTGTACGGGCCGCCGGTGGGACCCGCCGAGACGGTGGTGAGCGCGTAGCCGCTGCCAGGCGTGATGGCATATTGGGCGGTGGAGTTGTCGGGCCAGGTATTGCTGCTGCTTCCCGCCGGGCAAGCCGAAATGGTCCCCCCACCGGAACCGGCCGGGTTGTCAACCACGCCGTTGGTGTAGGTGGTCTGGGTGACGGTGGCGCCATGTCCCCAGTTCACTGTCAGAGTCTGGTTGGTGCCGTTCATCGGGAAGGTGATCGCTCCGCAGGCGGCGCCGGTCGGGGTAATAGTATTGGCCGTGAACGAGCCGGGGGAAAGTGACACCGAAGAAAGGACCTGCCCGTTGGGAGGAGTCACCGTATAAGACGCGATACCGTTGTCCGGCCAGATGTTGTCGGGTCTGCAGCCGGAACCGCAGCAGGCAACGGTACCGGTTCCCCCCACCTGGTTAATGGTGACCGTGTTGGTGCCTGCGGAGTAGAGTGCGGTCACTGTGCAGGCCCCGGTGATCTTTCCGGTGGTGTAGGTATAGTTGCCGCCGGAAGGTCCGGAGGTCGAGCCGGCGTCGCAGCCACCGGCGGTCCCGGTAAAGGTCACGGTGTAACCGCTAACCACCGGGGCGGTGAAGGAGACGATCGAGTTGTAGGCCACGTTGGTCTTGGACGCCGAAACGCTCGCTCCGGTGGGAGCCCCGGCCCCGAGGGCGGAACTGACGGTAAAAGTCTGCACTCCCAGGTTGGCGGTAACGGAGCAGTTCTGGGTCGGGGTCACCGAATAGGTTCCGCTGGAGGGGCCGGTCAGCCCGCAGCCGGTACTCTGGGTAACGGAAGCAACCTGGCATCCGGTGGAAGGTGTGATGGTGAAGCTGCCGCTCGTGCCGCAGGCGATGGAAGCGAACGAGGCCGGGGTGTTGTTGAAGGTCGCTGAGCAGCCGGTCGTTCCGGCGGAGGTGTTCTCGGTGACCGAGTAGTGGTTCTGGGAGAAGTTGGCCTGGACGGTATGGTTGGAAGTCGGGTTAGAGACCGTGACGGAGTTGCCGCTGACCGTGTAATTGCCACCGGTGGTCAGGACGTTTCCTCCTTCGCTGAAGTTATTGAAGCTGTAGCAGGCGTTGGTGGTCGCGGCGGTGAATGTCTGGGAGCCGGTACTCGGAATCTGCACCGACGTCGGGCTCACGGAGCTCCCCGAGGAGCCATCTGTCTGGGCGGAAATGGTGTAAACACGGGTATAGGTGGCGGTGACGGTACAGCCGCTGGTAACGTTGCCGGTCGTATAGGTATTGGAGGCGAAGGTGCCGCCACCGCAGCCGTTTGGTCCGGCGAAAGACACCAGGTAATTGGCGACCGGATTCACGGTAAAGGTGGTGGTGGCGTTGTAGTTGATGGTATTGGAAGTTGGCGAAATTCCAGCCCCGGCAGGCGCCCCCGAGGCGACGACGGCGTTGACGGTCACCGTAGAGGGCCTGATGTAGGCGACCACGGTGTTGTCGACTACGGAAGCGGAGTAGGAATCGTTGTAGGTCGAGGAGCCGTCGGTGTTGTGGGTGATGTTGGAAGTGGAGAACTTGGAGGTGCCATTCCACTTTATGTCGTAAATGACGTACCCCGCGGCAATGGACACGTTGACGGAAGCAGAGTGGGCACCCGAATAGCTGGCAGTACCGGCTATGGAGCTGCTCCCGTAATCGCTGCTGCTACCATTAAGCGAATAGGTAAAGTTGTAGGTTGTCGCCTCGGCCGGGGCGGTACCGAAACAAGCCAGGGCAGCCGCCATCACAACCATCGTTACCAGCAACCGTATCGTATTCTTCATATCAGTCCTCGCCTTGACATCAGCAATCCAACCCACTCGTGAATGCTACAGGGAAATTAGTTTCTTCAGCTCTACCGCGCTCTTCACGCCGGTCATTACCCGGCCGTCGGGAAGCACCATGGTCGGGGTCCCGCTCACGCCGAGCTTTTCGCCCAATTTGAGGGAAGCGTCGACCGGAGCGCTCGGGTCGTTCGCCCCGGCAGCGGGGATCTCCTCACCGGCAAAGGCCTTGTCGAGCAGCTTCGGAGAGTGCTTGGCCAGGATCACCCGTGCCTTGTCGTAGGCCTTCGGGTGCATCTTGAGCGGGAACATCTTTATATAGATGGTAAGGTCCGGCTCCATGCCTGCCAGCTTGAGCAGTTCCCAGTGCAACTGCTTGCAGAAAGGACAGTCGGGGTCGGTGAAGACGAACATCTTTTTCGTGCCGGCCGGGTTGCCGAGGACGATGGAATCTTCCTTGGGGAGCGAGGAGACGTCCACCTTGGTCGGGCTCATGGGAGGGCGCCGCACCTGCGCACCCACGAGCGACCTCGTGGTGAGATCGAAAACCGGTCCCGGCATCAGGTGTTTCTTCGCGTGGTCGAGGTAGGCCACCGAGCGCTCGCCACTCTTTTCGAGGATGAGCTCCCACATGCCGGAGACCGGCGCATCGTGGACTTCCTTGACGGTCACCCCGAGCCCGGACAAAAGCGCATTCGCCTCTTTCACGTCGAGATTATCGGCCGCCGCCAAAGTAGCTGAAGCAGCGACCAGCAAAAGAGCCATCAGGCCCACCATGAACTTCAACACTGCCTCCTCAGGCGCCGCCGGCGCCCTTTTTCTCGTACTCCCCCTCCTCTGGAGGGAGGGGGCAAGGGGGTGGGGGAAGCATCCATGAAGTACCGAGGCCGGCCTCCCCCCTACCCTACCCCTCCCCCTCAGAGGGGGAGGGAAGGTAGATTGACAGACTCCCCCTCAAGTGGGGGAGGAACCTACTGAAGCAGCGCCTTGATGCTCTTGGCGTCCATGACGCCCGGCTTGATCCGGCCGTCGGAGAAAACCAGGGTCGGGGTGGCGAAAATCCCGGCCGCTTCGGCATAGCGGATGTTCTCGTCAACCGCGGCCTTTCCCTCGTGAGCACCGGGGGTGGGAAGGCTCTTCCCGGCATAGGACTGCTCGAGAAGCTTCAGGGATCTCTTCGCGACGATCAGCCTCGCCTTGTCGTAGGCGTGCGGATGGATCTTGAGCGGGAGGAGCTTGATATAGATCGTGAGGTCCGGCTCTATCGTCACCAGCTTCTTGAGCTCCTCGTGCATCTTGGAGCAGTAGGGGCACTCGGGATCGGTGAAGACGAAGAGCTTCTTGGCCCCTTTGGGGTTACCCATGATGACGCTATGGTCGGTAGTGAGCGTGGAGGGGTCGAGGTGCTCGGCCGGTTTCTTGGCCGGGGAAGCAGGAGCACCGCTGACGAGCTGGCGGGCGGCGATGTCATAGATCTGTCCGCCGATCAGGTGCTTTTTGGAATAGTCGAGGTAGGCGACCCCGGTGGTGCCATCCTTCTCCAGGGTCAGTTCGTAGAGCCCTCTCACGGCGGAAGGTTTGACATCCTTGACCGTAGCGAGGCCTTTCATGATGCCTTTGGCCTCATCGAGGGTAATGGAATGGCAGGATGCGCAATCTCCGCTGCATCCTTCCGACATGGCAAAGGACGGGGAAGCAAGGGCGGCAAGTGCGAGGACGGCTAAAACGAGGGGACGAAACCGAACCAACATGCGAGGCTTTCTCCTTACGGCAAAAAGGTGCCGTTTTTGGGGCTGCCAGTGTGGGAGCAACTTCCATGCCACCAAAAACTCTTAGTTTTATCGAGGGGTAATAGTCGTAGAAACGGATAGTTGTGTCAAAAGGGTACCACAGCGGGCGGGAATATTACTATGAAATCTTTTCACAACGGGTGACGCATTACGCAAAAAGTCGCGACCTACCCCATCCCGTACTCTTTCAGTTTGTAGAGCAAGGCGCGGTGGCTGATTTCGAGAAGCCTCGCCGCGTGTGTCCGGTTACCTCCCGTCTGCTCCAGGGCCTTGGCGATGAGGTCACGCTCCAGCGCCTCAGCCCCTTTCTTGATGGATAGCGAGCTCACGTAATCGGTGATCCGCCGCGCCGTGCCGGCCGACCGGCGCACGCTCTCGGGGAGACAGGAAAGACCCAGCTCCTGCGACTCGCAAAGCACGAGGCCGCGTTCGATGCAGTTCTCCAGCTCCCGCACGTTACCCGGCCACTGGTACCGCTTCAGCGCCTGGAGCGCCTCGTCGGAGGGACGGACGCCGGGCCGGTTCATGGCGGTGCCGTACTTGTTGAGGAAGTGATCGACCAGGAGCTCGACGTCCTCGATCCGCTCCCTCAGGGGCGGGATGGAGATGGTGAAGACGTTGAGACGGAAAAAGAGGTCCTCCCGGAAGCGCCCCTCGGCGACCTCCTCGGCCATGTTGCGGGAGGTAGCGGAAACCACCCGGACGTTGACCCGCTGCGAGGTCGGGGAACCGACCCGGCGGATCTCCTCTTCCTGCAGTACGCGCAGGAGCTTGACCTGCAAGGGAAGCGGCATTTCGGCGATCTCGTCGAGGAAGAGGGTGCCGCCGTCCGCCTGCTCGAAGAGCCCGGACTGGTCGTGGGTGGCGTCGGTGAAGGCCCCTTTCACGTGGCCGAAGAGCTCGCTTTCCAAAAGGGCGGCGGGGATGGCGCCGCAGTTGACCGCCACGAAGGGGCCGTCGCAACGGGCGCCATGGTAGTGCAGCGCCCGCGCCACCAGCTCCTTCCCGGTGCCGGATTCCCCCTCGATGAGGACGGTGGTCTTGTGGCTGGCTAACTTTTGGATCAGTTGGAAGACCTCGGCCATCTCGGCGTTGCAGCTGATCAGGCCGTTGAAGCCCTTTCCAGCCTCCACCTGCTCACGCAAGCGGCGGTTCTCCGCCTTCAGACGCTCGCGCTCCTCCGCTTTCTTCAGAACCAGGGAGATCTCGTCGCTGTTGAACGGTTTGGAGATGTAATCGTAGGCGCCAAGCTTCATGCAATCGATGGCGTCGTCGATGGAGCCGTAAGCGGACATCATGATGATCGTGGTTCCGCCGAGGTCAGCCTCGGCGCAGGAGGTGAGGAAGCGCCGGCCGTCCATGACCGGCATCTTGATGTCGCAGAGGGTGAAGTCGTACCTGGTCTCCCGGAGCTTTTCGAGAGCATCGGCCCCGTTGGCGGCGGTATCGACGAGGTATCCCTGCTTCTTCAGCATCACCTGAAGCATATGGCGAAGGTTCTCCTCGTCATCGACGACGAGTATTCTCTTCTTGTCAGGCATTTATGGCACTCCTGTTAAAACATTTGCCACGGAGACACGGAGTAACTTCTGAGAAAACCAAGATCTAGAGTACAACGAAAGAACTCAAACTCTACATTAATAGCTTTTTGATTTGTGGTTTCCCCAGAATTCTCCGTGTCCTCCGTGTCTCCGTGGCTAGATCTGTTTTTCTCGGTGTTTCCGTGGCTAGATGTGGGGAATTCTCAGCACGAAGCTGCTTCCTTTGCCGACCTCGCTTTGCACGGTGATTCTCCCTCCGCACGACTCGGCAATGCGGGCGGCAATCGCTAACCCGAGCCCGGTCCCCTTCCCCGGTTCCTTGGTGGTGAAGAAGGGATCGAATACCAGCGGCAGATGCTCCGGCGGCATACCCATCCCGGTGTCACGCACCTCCATGAGCACCTCGTCCCCGTCGCTCCGTCCGATCAGCGAAAGGGTCCCTCCCTGCGGCATGGCGTCTCTCGCGTTCATGATCAGGTTGATGAGCAACTGCTCCAACTGGTGGCGGTCGGCCCGGATGTCTGGGAGCGCCGCTCCGGCCTCTATTCTCACCTCGAGCTGCTTGAGCACCCCCTGGGTTCCCAGCAGCTCCACGATGTTTTCGAAGAGGGAGCGGACTTCCACCTCCTCGCGCACGGCCGGACGCGGACGGGAGAAGTCGAGCAGCCCTCGCACGATGCGGTCGATCCGGCGCGTTTCCTCCCCTATCCTCCTCAGGTAATCGGACTTCTCCTCGTCGCTGGAAAGTTCATCCGCCAGGATGTCGGTGTATCCCATGACGGCGGCGAGGGGTGTGCCGATTTCGTGGGCCATCCCCGCTGCCAAAAGGCCGACCGAGGCCATCTTTTCGGAGCGTACCGTCTCGTTACGCGCCTCGCGCAGTTCGGCGTTGGCCCGGTTGAGGGAGGCAACCTTTTCCTCGACCTCTTCCTGCTTTTCCCTCAGGGCCATGACCATCAGGTTAAAGGCATTGGAGAGCTCGGCGACTTCGGTGCTCCCTCGAACGTTGACGGTGCCCTGGAGGTCCCCGGCGGCGATCCGGCCGGTCGCCGAAAGCAGCCTGCGGATCGGGACCACGACGCTGCGCGATAAGAGGTAGCTGCCGAACAGCAATAACAGCAGGAAATCGAGCGTGAAGTAGGTAAGGAGCAACTGGCGCTGTTCCTTTAACCGCTGCTGCTCGGTCGCCAGGGAGAAAGTCAGCCGGCCGGCTCCGACAATCTGTCCCCCGTCGGTGATCGGCGCATAGCACCGGCCGTAGCGCCCGTCCCGGGATACCTGGAAGCCGGGGCGCCCGCCCAAAAGAACGCTGTAAAGCTGCGGATCCCCCCCGCGCTTGTCCTTGATGGAGACGACGGTCTCTCCGTTGTCGCGCACCACGAGGAGTCCGGCGTACCCTTTCCACTTCGTGAGCTGCGCGAGGTAGCGGTCCGCTGCCGAACCGGGGGGAGGAGCGGTCAACGGGCGGGGAAGCAGATCGCCCACCGAGGCCAGCAGGGACTTCCCCTCCTCCCCTTTCATGAGGTAGAGGTCGTTCTCGGCGGTCTTGAACGAGATGAGAGAGAGAAGTATCCAGGTGAGCACCAGCAGGGCGCTCAAAGAGGCAAGGATGTGAAACGTGAGGGTGAAACGGAAAGGTTTCATTGTGCCCGTTAATGCCGGTGCCGGATGAGCACCGCAGACGTCCATCGGCAGACTAGCTGCCTATGTGCAGGTACCAGTAGATGATCCTTCTCCCGAAGAAAATGAAGATGAGCGATGCCCCGGCCAGGAACGGGCCGAAGGGTATGGCCAGATTGGAATCCTTCTTCTGGGCCAGCATAACGCTGATGCCGATCACCGAGCCGAGAAGGGAGGCGACAAAGATGATGAAGAGCACCCCTTTCCAGCCGAAGAAAGCCCCCATCATGGCCAAGAGCTTGATATCCCCTCCCCCCATGCCGTCCTTTTTGGTGAGCAACTGGTAGCCGTAGGCGATCAGCAGCAGGCTCCCTCCCCCGGCGAGGATGCCGATCAGCGAACTGAGCCAGCCAAACTCCGGAAAGAGAAAGGAGATGCCGAATCCGGCGAGGATGCCGGGAAGGGTGATGACGTCGGGAAGGATCTGGTGCTCGAGGTCGATGAAGGTCAGCACCACCATGGTGCTGGAGTACACAAAGAAAATGGCGAAGATCAGCCCGAAGCCGAATTTCCAGAAGAGCGCCAGGGTCAGGAGGCCGTTCAACAACTCCACCAGCGGATACTGGAGCGAGATGTGCTCTCCACACTTACGGCAGCGCCCCCTGAGCAGCAGATAGCTCAGGATCGGGATGTTGTCGTACCAGCGGATTTGGTAGTCGCAGTTGGGGCAGTGGGAAGGAGGAAAGACGACCGACTCGTGGTTGGGAAGCCGGTAGATGCAGACGTTGAGAAAGGATCCGACCACCGCGCCGATCACAAAGGCAACGATAGCACCGAAGGCGAAAGGCTGGCCTGCCAGGAAGACGACGGGAAGCTGCAAAAGAGGACCTCTTCGTTAATGAATGGAAAATTCGCTGTAGTATGACAGAAAGAGGCGGCGGTTTCAAAGGAAATGCTAGTCGTTTCGCTTCCCAGCCCCCCATCCGTGCCGCCCCTGGAAGGTGAGAAATGGTTGCGTAGTCCTGCCAGCAAGCTGCTTGGGGTTCTGAAATGGGAGTCATGGTCTTGCGATGATAATGCACGTTAACGCGGAAGGTGCCGATGGGCCCTGCGGTAGGGTTACTTCCCCCGGCAATGGGTTCGGCTGGCTTTGCGATAGGTTCGGCTGGCTCTGCGATAGGTTCGGCTGGCTCTGCGATAGGTTCGGCTGGCTCTGCGATAGGGATGGCTGGCCCTGCGATAGGGATGGCTGGCCCTGCGATAGGGATGCTCGGCTCTGCGATAGGGATGCTCGGCTCTGCGATAGGGATGCTCGGCTCTGCGATAGGGATGCTCGGCTCTGGCGATAGGGATGCTTGGCTCTGCTGTAGGGATGCTCGGCTCTGCCATAGAGAGAGTTGGTCCCACGATTGCGATGGTTGGTCCTGCGATAGGTATGGTTGGTCCTGCGATAGGTATGGTTGGTCCTGCGATAGGTATGGCGGCTTCAGCCCATGGCCATCTCTGGGTCATGGACAGGGATGGATAGACCGTAGATGTCGAAGTTTGGGTCGAAGACGGCGACCGATGGGCTGACACACTGCTTTCTTAGCACCGCGTGAAGCTGTTACAACGTGAGATGTCCGCATTTCGGAGCCGACGGCAACGATGTTGGCATCAAGGGAGCCGTAACAATCCCGTGATGGTCCCCTTCATAATTCCGCGATGGCCCTTCTTCCTCCGGAACGTCCCAATCGTTTCGGGTATGATGATCTTCACCGGTCCAATCATGGCCATCGCAGGACTAACCATAGCCATCGAAGCACTAACCATAGCCATCGCAGGACTAACCATGGCCATCATACAGGACTATACCCCCGTGGCCACGCGGTCTTGCCCCGCCATCACCGGTTAATCGCGTGCGATCGGACAAACAAAAGGGTGGGCACATAGTGCCCACCCTACGATAGACGTTGCAGGGTTATTTCAGGCGCTGAATCTTGACGAGGTTCTCTTCGAGGAGTGTCTTCTTGTTGGCGAACTCGGTGACCTTCTCGCGCTCCTTCTCGACCACGTCGGCAGGGGCGCGTTCAACGAAGCTCGGGTTCTCGAGCTTCTTGGAGAGGAACTCGATGTCCTTCTCGATCTTGGCGATCTCCTTGTTGAGGCGCTTCTCCTCTTCTTCAACGTTCACCAGGCCGCGCAGCGGCACGACGATCTCCACGTCGCCCGCCACCTGCAGCGAGGCCTCCGCGGGACGCTCGACGCCCTGCCCGATAGCGAGATCGGAGAGACGGGCGAGGCTCATCACGTACACCTCGTTCCGCTTGAGAAGCGCCAGGCTGTCGGCGGACTTGCAGTCGAGCAGCGCGGCGATCTGCTTGCTCGGCGGCACTTCCATCTCGCCCCTGATGTTCCTGATCCCCTTGATGACGTCCATCACCAGCTCCATCTCGGCGGCGGCGGTGGCGAAGCCTTTCCACTCCTCACGCGGAGTCGGGTAGCTGGCGATCATCACGCTCTCTTCCTCCGAGGTCCTCGGCAGCGCCTGCCAGATCTCCTCGGTGATGAACGGCATGAACGGATGAAGCAGCCGGAGGAGGTTCTCCAGCACCATCCAGAGGACGTACTTGGCGGTGGTCTGGCGGGAGCCGTCGCCCTTGTAGAGGTCATCCTTCACGAGCTCGATGTACCAGTCGCAGAACTCGCTCCAGGTGAAGCGGTACAGGTCGCTCGCCGCCTCGTTGAAGCGGAAGTTGGTGAGCGCGTCGTCGACCGAGGCGGCCGCCTCGTTCAGCCGGAAGAGGATCCACTTATCGGCATTGGAGAGCGAAAGAGTTGCCGGATCGATGGCTTTCGGGTCGAAATCTTCCAGGTTCATGAGGGCGAAGCGGGAGGCGTTCCAGATCTTGTTGGCGAAGTTGCGGTAGCCGGCGATCCTTTCCTCGGCGAGCTTGATGTCGCGACCCTGGGCTGCAAAGGCGGCCAGGGTGAAGCGGAAGGCGTCGGTGCCGTAGGCGTCGATGACGGTCAGGGGGTCGATCACGTTCCCCTTGGACTTGCTCATCTTCTGCCCCTGGGCGTCGCGCACCAGGGCGTGGATGTAGACGTCCTTGAAGGGGACCTCGTCCATGAAGTGGAGCCCCATCATCATCATGCGGGCCACCCAGAAGAAGAGGATGTCGAAGCCGGTGACCAGCGTGGAGGTCGGGTAGAAAGCCGAGAGCTCCGGGGTCTTCTCCGGCCATCCCATGGTCGAGAACGGCCACAGGGCGGAGGAGAACCAGGTATCGAGAACGTCGGTCTCCTGGCGGATCTCATCCGAGCCGCACTTGGAGCAGCTGGTGGGATCCTCCTTGGCGACGGTGACGTGGCCGCAGTGATCGCAGAACCAGGCGGGGATCCGGTGGCCCCACCAGATCTGGCGGGAGATGCACCAGTCGCGGATGTTCTCCATCCAGTCGTAGTAGGTGTTCTCCCACTGCTGCGGGACGATCTTGGTCTTCCCTTCCTTCACCGCGGCGAGCGCGCGCTCGGCCAAGGGACCCACCTTCACGTACCACTGCAGGGAGAGGTACGGTTCGACGACGGTCTTGCAGCGGTAGCAGCCGCCCACCGACAGCGCATGGTCCTGGATCTTCTCCAAGAGGCCGTCGGCCTCGAGGTCGGCCACCACCTGTTTGCGGGCGGCGAAACGGTCCATCCCCTCGTACTGTTTGCCCGCGGCGTTGACTACGCCGGACTCGTCGAAGACGTTGATCTTGTCGAGGTTGTGCCTCAGGCCGACCTCGAAGTCATTGAAGTCATGGGCGGGGGTGATCTTCACCACGCCGGTCCCGAACTCCATGTCGACGTAGTCGTCGGCGACCACCGGGATCTCGCGGTTGACCAGCGGGAGGAGCACCTTCTTACCGATGAGGTGCTTGTAGCGGTCGTCGGCCGGGTTGACGGCCACTGCGGTGTCGCCCAGCATGGTCTCCGGACGGGTGGTGGCCACCACCACGTACTCGTCGCTCCCCACCACCGGGTAGCGGAGGTGCCAGAGGTTACCGGCCTTATCCTCGTGCTCGACCTCGATGTCGGAAAGCGCGGTGTGGCAGCGCGGGCACCAGTTGATCAGCCGGTTGTCGCGGTAAATGAGCCCCTCGTCGTAAAGGCGGACGAAGACCTCGCGCACGGCCGTGGAGAGCCCGGCATCCATGGTGAAGCGCTCGCGCTCCCAATCGCAGGAGGCGCCGAGCCTTTTGAGCTGGCCGATGATCTGCCCGCCGGACTCGCCCTTCCACTTCCAGACGCGCTCGATAAAACCTTCACGGCCGAGCTCGAAGCGGTCCTTCCCTTCGGCGGCCAACTGGCGCTCCACCACGTTCTGGGTGGCGATGCCGGCATGGTCGGTACCGGGCATCCAGAGGACGTTGTAGCCGCTCATCCGCTTCCAGCGGCAAAGGATGTCCTGCAGGGTGTTGTTCAGCGCGTGCCCCATGTGAAGGACACCGGTGATGTTCGGGGGGGGGATGACGATGCTGTAGCCCGGTTTATCGGAGGGGACGGTGGCATGGAAGTACCCCTTCCCTTCCCACTCCTTGTACCATCTCTGTTCAACGCTCTGCGGCTCGTATACCTTTTCCAGCTCTCGTTTTGCCATCTGACACTAACCTCGTATGTAATGCGCTGCAAATTGATTCGGCATATTCACAATGCAAAAAGGGGATCGTGAAATCCCCTCTTGCGGTACGTGCGGGTGATTGATCCAGGCAGCCGGGGTGGTTATCCCTTGACGCCCGCCCTGAGTTTCTTGATCTCTTCCTTGATCAGCACCTCGGCCAGATCGGGAACCACTTCCCAGACGATCCTTTCGATGACCTCCCGGGAGATGCGCGCGATGGCGGCCTCGAGATCCGCCTCGGTGATCCCGGTGACGACGGGCTGGGCCGGGGCCAGGGGTGCGGCGGAAACGGGTGCGGCAACCGGCGCCTGGGGAGCAAAGGCAGGCTGCTGGACTTGAGGTGCTTCGAAGACCGGCGGCGCCACCGGCTCCAGCGCGGCCGCTTCGAAGAAGCTCGCTGCAGGCGCCTGCTGCTCGAAGAAGGACGGGGCCGGCTCCGGCTCGACCGGGGTGACGTTCTCCTCTTCAAGGGAGAACGGCTCGTACTCCGGAAGCGGCATCGGTTCGATTACGGTCTCGGCAGCAACCACGGGCTCGGCAGTAACGGCCTCTTCCTGGAAGCCAAAGACATCCTCGGCGGCAGGCTCATACGGCTCTTCCACCAGTTCGAGGGGGGGGCCGGTCTCCTCGACGTCGTCGCCTTCCTCTTCGAAAGTGAAGAACTCCTCGGCCTCGTACTCGACATCTCCCTCGACGACCCCGAAGGTCTCGGCAGCATCGGGGGCGCCGGGAGCCTCCATCTCGAAAGCTCCCCAGAGATCGTCTTCCAGGGTTGCCTCCATGATCTCCTCCTGCGCAGCCGGTGCAGCCGGTGCAGCCGGGGCCGCGAAGGAAGCCGCAGCAGGCTGGGGAGTGGGCTGGGGAGCCGGTGCAGCAGGAGCGGCCGGCGGGGCCTGGAACGCGGGCGTCGGCTGGGGAGCGGGCTCGGCCATGGTATCGAGGCCGGAGAGATCGCCCCAGACGTCTTCGGCGTTGGAGAAGGCCGGTTCCGGCGCGGCGGCAGGCGCAGGCTGCGGCACGGGGGCGGCAACCCTGGTCTTGCCGAGGGCGAGCAGTTCTTTGACCTTGTCGATCAGTTGCTGGGACTCGAACGGCTTGGTGATGGTGGCGTCGGCCCCGCAGCTGCGGGCCTTCTCCTCGTCGAGCGGCTCGAAGGCACCGATCAGAAGCAGCAGCGGCACCGCGTTAAGCTTGGGGTCGCGGCGGATCTCGGCGCAGACTTCGTAGCCGTTCCTCCCGGGCATCAGGGCGTCGACCAGCATCAGATCGGGCTGGATCTCCTTGGCCTTGTCGAGGGCGGCGTTACCGTTGTCGACCACGGTCAGCTCGAACTCCTCGTTGGCAAAGATGATCGCCACGACTTTCTGGATGGTGATGCTGTCATCGGCGAGGAGCAATCTGTTGCCCATCTAGTCCCCCTCTACTGCAAACGGTTCGGATGCGGGTGGTTCAACTCTCCCCGCCGGCCCCGGAAAATGTCTCTCCTCAGGCCGGTTTAGGGAGGAAAAAAGGTAAAAAAAACTAGCACAAAGGGCCGCCGAGTGTCAAGGTTTTTGCCCTTTCTGATTAATCACCGATCATGCAAGCCGGCGAACTTCCCTCCCTGGGGAGGAAGACCGAAGATCCGGGAGGCGAGCGTGGAGAGATTTCCGCGCAACTTGTTGAACTCGTGCACATTCTTGTAGTCGAGCCGGGCGGTGAGGAAGATCACGAAGGTATCGGAGACCGGGTCGATCCAGACCGAGGAGCCGGAGTAGCCGGTGTGGCCGAAGGAAACCGCCGAGAAGCCGCCGCGCGGGGCGGAGTACGGCGACGAGATGTCCCACCCGAGGCCGCGAACCACGTCCCCTCCCCTGGCGAAGTAGGGAGCGGTCATCTGCTCCACCGTCCTTCGTGCCAGGACGGTCTTGCCGTCCAGCGTTCCGCCGTAGAGCATCATCTGGCAGAACCTCGCCAGGTCGAACGCGGTGGAGAAGAGCCCGGCATGACCGGCCACGCCGCCCAACTGACGGCACAGGTGATCCTGGGCGTCTCCCTGCATGAGGCGGTCGTCGTAGATGGTGGCGGAGCAGCGCTCCCGGTTCTTGGGATTGAAACCGGTGTCGTTCATCCCCAGCGGCTGGTAGAAGGACTCTCTCGTGTAGACGTCGAGGGGCTCGCCGGTGACCCGCCTTACCAGCTCGGCCAGCAGGATGAAGTTCAGGTCGGCGTACTTGAAGCGGTAGCCGACGTCGCCCTTGAGGCGCTGGCTGGCGGCACCATCGATGGCGCTTTTCAGGGCATTATCGTTGGAGAGGGGGATGTCGTCGAGACCCGACGTGTGGGTGAGGAGGTTGAAGATGAGGATGGCGTCTTTGCCGTGGTGAGCCAGTTCCGGGAACCACTTGACCACCGGATCCAGCAGGGATAGCCGTCCTTCCTCCGCAAGCTTGAGGACCGCGGGTGTGGTGGCGATCACCTTGGTGAGGGAGGCCAGGTCGAAGACCGTGTCGGCGGTCATCGGCCGCGACTGGGGAAGCGGCGAGACCCGCCCGTAGGCCCCTTCGAAGAGGACCCGGTCGTGGCTGCCGATCAGCACCACGCCGCCGGCGATCAGGTTCCTGGAGATGGCTTCCTGGACCAGGGCATCGATGCGGGCCGAAGGTTGGGCCGCCGAGGCGTTGGATGCAAGGAGCAGTACCGTCCAAAGTATCAGTGCTGTCAGGAGGAGGACCACCCTGAGTGGTCTGAACGATCGCATAGTCTCGCTGGGTTCTCCGCTAGTTCATTTTGAAGCTGACCGACTTGATCACGTTGCCTTCGCCGTCCTGGGCCTCGCAGCGCCACTGCCCCGACTCGC
This sequence comes from Geomonas sp. Red32, assembly GCF_023652955.1. Classification (GTDB taxonomy): domain Bacteria; phylum Desulfobacterota; class Desulfuromonadia; order Geobacterales; family Geobacteraceae; genus Geomonas. The sequence goes on from NZ_JAKLOY010000008.1 coordinate 180,770, forward strand.
CCTTCTGGACGCCGATCCTGCTGTAGGTGCGCCAGTGCGAACCTTTGACCGGCATCTCGTCCTCGCTCACCGCCTCGTCGTCCCGGTACCAGACATGCTTGATGGTGGTATCGGTCCCCTTGGGGGCGAGGATACGGGTGAAGCAGTAGAGCGCCTTCACCGATGAAGAGGAGATCCGCCAGACGGAGTCGATGGGGTTTCCCTTGACGATCTTGGTGGTGACCGTCATCTCGGTGATCTTGAGGTCACTCGCCTCCGACTGTGCCCAAAAGGAGAGTGAAAACAGCAAGGCCGCAGCCACGGTGCCCAAAAGCCTGTTGAGAGTCATCATGCCCTCCGCGGGAAAAAGCTATTGAATATCAGGTCCGGTAATCCGCGTTGATGCGGACGTAGTCGTAGGAGAGATCGCTGGTATAAACCACCGCCTCCCCGCTCCCCAACTGCAGATCGATGGTGACGTTGAATTCCTTCTGCTTTAACACTTCGCTGCCGGCCGCCTCGGCGTCGCCGCCGCGGAAGACCCCGTTGGCGGCCATGACCACGTCGTCGAAGAGAATGCCGACCCGGTTGGGATCGACGTCCACGCCGGAGTAGCCGACCGCCGCAATGATCCTCCCCCAGTTGGCGTCCTGCCCGAAGAAGGCGGTCTTGACCAAGAGCGAGTTGGCCACCGACTTGGCGGCCTTTTTGGCCTCGGCCTGGCTCCTCGCCCCCTTGACCCTGATCTGGACGAACTTGGTCGCCCCCTCCCCGTCCTTGACGATCTGCTTGGCCAGGGAGAGGAGGACTTCGTCGAGCAGCGCCTTAAAGGCGGCCGCTTCGGGGGTTCCCGCCTTGATGACGGGGTTGCCGGCGGCACCGTTGGCCATGACGAGCGCGGTATCGTTGGTGGAGGTGTCGCCGTCGACGGTGATGGCATTGAAGGATCCGTCCACCGCGCCGGCGAAGGCCTCGCGCAGGAAGGCGGGATCGACCGCGGCGTCGGTGACCAGGAAGGAGAGCATGGTGGCCATGTTCGGCTCGATCATGCCGGCCCCCTTGGCCACCCCCTGCAGCTCGTAGGAAACGCCGCCGGCCTCACCGCTCCTTCTCTCGAGTTTCGGGAAGGTGTCGGTGGTCATGATGGCCTCGGAGACCTGCTCGAGGGTCCCCATGGAGAGTCCGTCCACCAGGGGCTGGATCCCTTTCTTGAAGCGATCCATGGGGAGCGCCTGCCCGATGACCCCGGTGGAGGCGATGAGGAGATCCTCGTCGGAGATACCGAGCGCCTCGGAGGTCCTCCGGCCGCAGGAAAGCGCGTCGGCCATCCCCTGCTCGCCGGTGCAGGCGTTGGCGTTGCCGCTGTTGACCAAGAGGGCCCGGCAGCTGCCGCTCTTTACCCGCTCGCGGGAGATGACCACCGGGGCCGCCACCACCTTGTTGGTGGTGAAAACGGCCGCCACATGGGCCGGTATTTCGGAAAAGATCAGGGCGAGGTCGAGCCGCCCCGGCTTCTTGATGGCCGCCTCGACAGCGGAAAACTTGAAACCTTTGAGCTTCATGTGCACCCCTTGCCACCCCCGCCCCGTTCTTGAAGGTGGGGGAGCCGGTTACTGACGAGCTTATATGGTGATCGGACCAGAACCGGCAATTCTTTAATTAATTATATAGCGCGGAAGTTTTATTTGCCGCAGCACTTCTTGTACTTCTTCCCGCTGCCGCAGGGGCAGGGGTCGTTTCTGCCGGCGGTCTTGGCCCCCTTGGCGGGAACCTGCAGGACGGTGCGCTCCTCGGCAAGGTTGAAGGTCCTCCGCTGCGGGATCTCGACCGGGGCGACATCCCCTTCCTCGTCCGGCACGAGATCCTCTTCGCGGGCCACCTGGACCCAGAAGATCTTCTCCACTACCTCTTCGCGGATCCTGGCCATCATGTCCATGAAGAGCTGGTAGGCCTCGCGCTTGTACTCCTGCTTGGGATCCTTCTGGCCGTAGCCCCTGAGGCCGATACCTTCCTTCAGGTGGTCGATGCCGAGGAGGTGGTCCTTCCACTGGGCGTCGATGACCTGGAGCATGATCACCTTGATCAGGTGGTCCATCAGCTCCTCGCCGAACTCCTCCAGGCGGGCGGTGAAACGGGAACGGGCCTCGTTTCTCAGGAACTCCTCGAAGTTGACCACGGTGAGACGGTCGATGGTCTCGGCGGGGAGATCGAGCTGGTAGCCGAAGACCTTGAAGATGGTGTCCTGGATACCGCTCCAGTCCCACTCGCGGGCCGGGACCTTGTCGATAGCGTAGGCGGCGATGATGTCGCGCGCCGTCTCGTCCACCATCCCCATGAAGCTCTCGCGGATCTCGTTACCCGCCAGGATCTCCTTGCGCTGGGTGTAGATCACCTCGCGCTGCTTGTTCATGACGTCGTCGTACTCTATCAGGTGCTTGCGGATTTCGAAGTTGTGCGCCTCGACCTTCTTCTGGGCGTTCTCGATGGCCTTGGTGATGAGCCCGTGGGTGATCGCCTCCCCTTCCTCGATGCCGAGCTTGTCCATGATCATGGAGACGCGCTCGGAGCCGAAGATGCGGAGCAGGTCGTCCTGCAGCGAGAGGTAGAACCGCGAGGAGCCGGGGTCACCCTGGCGGCCGGAACGGCCACGCAGCTGGTTGTCGATACGGCGGGATTCGTGGCGCTCGGTACCGAGGATGTGGAGGCCGCCCAGCGCGATGACCTCGTCGTGCTCGGCGGCACAGATCGGCTTGAACTTCTCCACCAGCTGGTCGAACTGCTTCTGGAACTCGGCCAGGACCAGCTCCTCCAGGACGTCGAACTCGTAGGTGTCGCGCCCCTTCACGTAGCCTGCCACCACCTTCTCCAGGGTCGGGAAGGATTGGGCGAGAGTGGCGATCAGCTCGTCCTCGTCGAGCTCCTTGTCGGTGGCAGCGTCGAAGGCCTCCATGAACTCGCGCATCCGCGATTCGGGGGTGCCGCCGAACTCCTGGCGGGCCATGCCGTCCGAGTTACCGCCGAGGAGGATGTCGGTACCGCGGCCGGCCATGTTGGTGGCGATGGTGACCATCCCCTTGCGGCCAGCCTGGGCGACGATCTCCGCCTCGCGGTCGTGCTGCTTGGCGTTCAGGACGAAGTGCGGGATCCGATCCCTCTTCAGGAGCTCGGAGAGCTGCTCGGACTTCTCGATGGAGATGGTACCGACCAGCACCGGCTGCCCCTTCTCGTGCAGCTCCTTGATCTCGGCAATGACCGCGGCGAACTTCTCGGCCTCGGTCTTGTAGATGACGTCCGGGAAGTCCGGGCGCAGAAGCGGGCGGTTGGTCGGGATGACCACGACGTCCAGCTTGTAGATCTTGTGGAACTCCTCGGCCTCGGTGTCGGCGGTGCCGGTCATGCCGGAGAGGGTCCCGTACATCCTGAAGTAGTTCTGGAAGGTGATGGTGGCGAGCGTCTGGTTCTCGTTCTCGATCTTCACCCCTTCCTTGGCCTCGATGGCCTGGTGCAGGCCGTCGGACCAGCGGCGCCCCGGCATGAGGCGGCCGGTGAACTCGTCGACGATGATGACCTCGTTGTCGCGCACCACGTAATCGACGTCGCGCTTGAAGAGGGCATGGGCGCGCAACGCCTGCTGGGTGTGATGGAGGATCTCCATGTTGCGGGGATCGTAGAGGTTCTCGATCTTCAGGAGCTTCTCGACCTTCAGGACCCCTTCCTCGGTCAGGGTGGCCTGCTTGGACTTCTCGTCGACGGTGTAGTCGCCGGTGTAGGTCTTCCTCTTGCCGGAGAGGGTATTGGCCTCGACCTCGGCCATCTCACCCTTCTTGAGGAGCGGGATGATGCGGTCGATGATGTAGTACTTGTCGGTGGAGTCTTCGGTCGGGCCGGAGATGATGAGCGGAGTCCTCGCCTCGTCGATGAGGATGGAGTCGACCTCGTCGACGACCGCGAAGTTGAACGGGCGCTGGACGTAGTCGGCCAGGTCGAACTTCATGTTGTCGCGCAGGTAGTCGAAGCCGAATTCGTTGTTGGTGCCGTAGGTGATGTCGGCGGCGTAGGCTTCGCGGCGCTCGTCGTCGTCCAGCCCGTGCACGATGACCCCTACGTTGAGGCCGAGGAACTTATGAATGCGCCCCATCCAGTCGGCGTCGCGGCGGGCCAGGTAGTCGTTGACGGTGACCACGTGGACACCCTTGCCGCTGATGCCGTTCAGGTAGGAGGGAAGGGTCGCCACCAGGGTCTTACCTTCACCGGTCTTCATCTCGGCGATCTTGCCGGAGTGAAGGACCATGCCGCCGATCAGCTGCACGTCGAAGTGGCGCATGCCGAGCACGCGCTTGCCCGCCTCGCGGCATACGGCAAAGGCCTCGGGGAGCATATTGTCGAGGCTCTCGCCGCGGCCGTAGCGCTCCTTGAATTCAAAAGTCTTGGCCCTGAGCTGCTCGTCGCTCAGCTTGACCATCTCGCTTTCCAGCTGATTTATGCGTTCTACGACGGGCCACATGCGCTTGAGTTCCCGCTCGTTCTTACTCCCAACAAACTTCTTGATCAGCGCTCCAAACATCTATGGGATCTCCTTGCTATCTGCATAAAGGGATGTAAAAACAGGTAACGCTACCATATTAGTGAGAAGGTCTCAACAGAAAAGGCGCCTTGCGCCCTATCTCCCTTCCCCTGACGACCGCCTTGCAATGCGCTCCCCATCTCCCTATAATGCACCGGTTGCGGCAGTCCGCCACCCGCCGGGAGTGCCCGGCGCCGGCCGGACCGCCCGGACAGAAACGGTATACAAACGGAGCAAACCTTGCCTCAGACGATTCACTTCACCGAAAGCCTTCTCGACACCCACCTCCCGGTCGATGTACGGACCCCTCTCGAGTTCGAGGAGGACCACCTTCCCGGCGCCATCAACGTTCCCCTTTTGACCAACGAGGAGCGGGTCGAGATCGGGACCATGTACAAGCAGCAGGGCCCCTACCCCGCACGCCAGCGCGGGCTCGCCCTCACCGCCCATCGCTTCCCCGCCATGGTCGAGGAGATCGCCGGGAAAGCCGGCGGCAAGCCGCTGCTCGTCTACTGCTGGCGCGGAGGGCTCCGCAGCAAGACGGTGACCTCCATCCTCGACCTGACCGGGCACGAGGCGGTGCAGCTCGTCGGGGGATACAAGGATTTTCGTGCCAAAGTATCGGAATTCTTCGAGCCGTACAGCTCCGAGCTTCCGCTGGTGGTCCTGCATGGGATGACCGGCATCGGCAAGACCACCCTGCTCACCCACCTGCAGGATAGGGGATGCTCCGTGGTCGATCTGGAGGGGCTTGCCTGCCACCGCGGCTCCGCATTCGGGCAGCTGGGGCTCAACCAAACCCTCAGCCAGAAGCGGTTCGAGACCCTGCTGTGGGACGCGCTGCGGAGCGCGCCGAAAGGGGTTCCGGTGATCCTCGAAGGGGAAAGCGAGCGGATCGGGAAGGTCCGCCTCCCGGGTGACTTCTACCAGAAGATGGCGGCCGGCATCAGGGTGTGGTGCTCGGCGTCCATCGAAACCCGGGTGAGACGGCTGATCGACGAATACGGACGGCCGGATTACCGGGAGGAGATGGGCGAGGCTCTCGAGCGGATCAGGAAGAAGCTCGGTGGCAAGCGGTGCGACGAGTTGGCGGGGAACCTCGAGCGCTGGGAGATGGAGCCGTTCATGGAAGGGCTCATCAAGGACTACTACGACAAGGTCTACTACAAAAACCGGCAGTGGGTGGCCGACTTCGACCTCGACATGGAGGATTTCGGCCAGGCCGCAGAAACGCTCTGCGAGTACCTTGAGGAGCACCTAAAAGTTTCGCCCCTCATTCCCGTTTAACTGGAAGCTTCCCCCACCCCCTTCCCCCCTCCCTCAAGGGGAGGGGGATCCTATCTTCTTGATCCTATATTTTTTGACGAGCTCCACCGGCCGGTAGGAGAGTTTCGCCTGCCGAAGCGATTCCACCCCGAGATCCTGCTCCCGGTTGAGATAGGTACAGCCGGTGAAGAGGAGCCTGCTGAACTCCCGGTCCAGCAGCTGGTAGAGCCCCTCCATGAAGAGGTCCCCCTTTTCGAAGTGACAGACCGCGGTGGAGTCGTTGAGGCATTCGCCCAGTGCGAACCCCTTCACCACCCCTTCCACCAGGATCACCAGACCCGACAGCCCCAACTCCTTGTAAAGGGTGAGCGCCTCAGCCGCCCCGGCAGCCTCCTTGTCGGCCGAACCCGGCCCCTGCTCGCTCCGGATTCTCCGCCACTCCTCCAAAAGGGCCAGCGCCCCTTCCCGGTGCTGGTCGCCGTACATCTCGACCTGGTGGCGATGGCGCACCATGAAGTAGTTCACCCGGTTTTTCTTCCGGTGGTAGGCCTTGCCGTTTAGCTGGGCCATCTCCTCCTTCACGTGCAGATAGTCGAAGTTGTCGCGGTCAGGGGTCACCTCGAGACCGTCGAGTGAGCCGAGCCTTTCGAGGAAGGGATCGTCGGCACCGTACAGGGTGAGCCCCTGGCCGATCAGTTCCCGCGCGGAAGAGATGGCGTCTCCCGAGAACGGGGGAAGGAAATAGGGGCGGCTGTCGTAGCCGCACCCCAAGGCGACCACCGAGTCCCGCACCATGGTCAGCCGGTAATTATGTACCTTCCTGAAGAGGAAGAGATTTGCGAAGGTAAGCTCCGAGATGCGGGGCTGAAGGGCTGCGAAAAGCGCGTCCAGGTGCGGCTTGTCCTCGAGGGCAATCGGACGGGACTCCGGGTAGGAGGGTATTTCCAAGATGGGCTCCATGGGTAACTAGTATAGCGGCGAAGGGGAAGTATAGCACAGGCCGGGTTGTGCATTAACACAATACAAAGCATTGGAACGCGGATGACGCTGATTGAGCGGATTATCGCGGATACGTCAAAGGCTTCAAAACTTTAAAAGGTTACTGCCAAACACCCTCCAACCCGAACGCGGATGACGCGGATTGGGCGGATTAACGCGGATACTGCAAAGGCTTAAACTCTAAGAAGGTTACAGCCTAAGTCTTTGGCCTTAACAATAAAACGGTTCACGCCTCGCTTTTAAGGTTTATCCGCGTAGATCCGCTCAATCCGCGTCATCCGCGTTCTATTGTCTCTCGCCTTTGCCCTCCCTTTTTCGCATTTCTGCAAAAATTTCTGGCCTTTCTCTCAGCGTATACGTTAATATCCGCAAAACCCCGTTTCGAATCACTTCCAGGCGAGACCATGCAGAAATACATCTTCGCATTCATAAATAACCTGAAGCTCCGCTGGAAGATGGTGGTGCTGGTGCTCCCGCTGGTGATCATCCCGATTTTCATCGTCGGCGGGGTCATCGGCTACATCTCCACCAAACAGGCCTACCTCGGCATCACCCAGACCAGTAAGGACGACCTCGAGCACATGGCGGCCTACACGGTCGACCTCCTCAACTCGCACTACCAGCAGTTCCAGGTCTACAAGGAAGATAAAGAGAACAGCTTCGACAAGGACCTCGCGACCCTCACCGAGCTGGCCTACAACGTGGCCAAGACCCAGCAGCGCCAGTACCTGCTTGGAAAGATCGACCTCGCCACCGCCAAGCGGGAAGCGCACAACGCCCTCTCCAAGGTGAACGTCGGCAAGACCGGCTACATCTACGTCATGACCAGCAAGGGAGAATTGAAGGTCCACGTCGCCCAGGAAGGCGCCAACGTCTTCAACAGCCGGGACGAGAAGGGGCATTACTTCATCCGGGAGATGTGCGAGCGGGCGGTGAAATCGAAACCGGGCGAGGTCCTCTACATCGTCTACCCCTGGAAAAACGCCACCTTGGGCGATAAGAAGCTCAGGAAGAAGGTGGTGGCCTACCGCTACTTCAAGGACTGGGACTGGATCATCGCGGCCGGCGGCTACCTGGAGGAGACCTACGACGACGTCGACTTCGAGCGCCGCTCCTTTGCCGCCCTGAAGGAGAAGATCAAGAGCAAGAAGGTAGGGAAGACCGGCTACGTTTTCTGCCTGGACGGCTCCGGGAACTTCATGATCCACCCCACCGGCGAGGGAAAGAACTTCATCGACGCCACCGACTCCAGCGGGGAGCACTTCATCCGGGAGATGTGCGAACGGAAAAGCGGCTGGATCCGTTATCCCTGGAAAAACGCCGGGGATAAGGAACCGCGGATGAAGATCGTCCGCTACGAGTACTTCAAGCCGTGGAACTGGATCGTGGCGGTCGGCTCCTACGAGGACGAGTTCTACCAGGAAGCCAACGCCATCAAGGGGCGCATCATGGAGAGCATGGTCGTGCTCACCATCCTGGTCAGCATCATCTCGGTGCTGCTGGTCTTTGTGGCCGCGCGGGTGATGACCGACCCCATCAGCCGGATGATGTCGGTGATCCGCAAGGTCAAGCAGGGGCGCCTGGACGAACGGATCGCGGTGGAGAGCAACGACGAGCTCGGCGAACTGGCGGCCGCCTTCAACAGGATGACCCAGATCATCAAGCACAACAAGGAGCTGGAGGCGAACCTCGCCCAGCAGGGAAAGATGGCCTCGCTCGGGGTGCTCTCCTCCGGGGTGGCCCACGAGATCAACAACCCGCTCGGCGTCATCCTCGGCTACGCCGCCTATCTCGAAGGGAAACTCACCCCCGAAGATCCCAACTACAAGTACATCCACGAGATCAAGCGGGAGAGCAAACGCTGCAAGAAGATCGTCCAGGACCTCCTGAGTTACGCCCGCACCCCGAAACCGGTGCTCGAACAGACCGACATCAACGCCCTGCTCGGCCAGATCGTCGATTTCGCCGCCAACCACACCGACATGCACCATGTGACGGTCCAGAAAGAGTTCGACCTCTCCCTTCCCGAGGTCATGGTGGACGGCGACCAGCTGCGGCAGGTGGCCATCAACCTCATTCTCAATGCCGGCGCCGCCATGCAAAAAGGGGGGAGGCTGGTGGTTTCCACCGGGATGACCGAGGATGGGGCGGTATGTCTCAAGTTCAGCGACAACGGAGCCGGGATACCGCAGGAGAATATCGAGAAGATCTTCGAGCCGTTCTTTACCACCAAGGTGAAGGGCACCGGGCTCGGCCTCGCCATCACCAGGCAGATCGTGGAGCAGCACCACGGCAAGATCGGCATCGACAGCGAGATCGGGGTCGGCACCACCGTAATCGTGCGCCTGCCGGTCAACCGCGACGAGTACGACGCGCTGTAGATTAGAACCGGATTCCCCCACCCCCTCGCCCCCTCCCTCCAGGGGAGGGGGAATTATTAGTCTCAAGAGGTGTATTCAGTGACTGCTGAAAAACGGATCATGTTGGTCGATAACGAGGAGGGGCTCTGCCGGATGATGGAGGCGGTCCTCTGCGACAACGGCTACGCGGTGACCGCCTATACCCGCTCCTTCGAAGCGGCGGAAACCTTCCAGCCCGGACAGTGGGACCTGGTGGTCACCGACATCAAGATGCCGGGAATGGACGGCCTGGAGCTCCTCCAGAAGGTGAAACAGAAGGATCCCACCATCCCGGTGATCATGGTGACCGCCTACGCCACCGTCGAGATGTCGATCCAGGCCCTGAGAAAGGGCGCCTACGACATGCTCACCAAGCCGTTCGAACCGGAGGAGCTCCTCTACCGGGTCAAAAACGCCCTCTCGCACACCAAGCTCCTCGAGGAGAACCGCGAGCTCCGGGAAGAGCTCGTGGGGCGCTTCAAGTTCGACCACATCATCGGTGCCTCCTCGTCCCTTAAGGAAGTGCTGGAAAAGGTGGAAAAGCTCGCCGTCCGCGACACGTCGGTCCTCATCACCGGCGAGTCGGGAACCGGCAAGGAGCTGATCGCCCAGGCCATCCACTACAACTCCCCCAGAAAAGACAAGAAGTTCGTCGCCATCAACTGCGGCGCCCTCCCCGCCTCCCTTCTGGAGAGCGAGCTCTTCGGCTACAAGAAGGGGGCCTTCACGGGAGCCACCGAAAACCGGCGCGGCCTTTTGGAAACCGCCGACGGCGGCACCCTCTTCCTCGACGAGGCCGGGAACCTTCCCATGGAGGTGCAAAAGACCCTTCTCCGCTTCCTCCAGGAACAGGAATTCCACCGCATCGGCGACCCGAACCCGATCAAGGTGGACGTGCGGATCATATCGGCCACCAATGCCGACATGAAGACGGCCATCAAGGCCGGCGAATTCCGGGAGGACCTCTACTACCGCCTCAACGTGATCAACCTCCACCTCCCCCCGCTCAGGGACCGCAAGGGGGACATCGCCCTGCTGGCGGCCCATTTCATCCGCCTCCAGAACAAGAAGTTCGGCACCCACATCAAGGGGCTCGCCCACGACGCCCTGGAAGCGGCGGTGGAGTTCGGCTGGCCCGGCAATATCCGCCAGCTCAAGAACGTTATCGAAGCCTGCATCGCCCTGGAGGACAGCGACTACATCACGCTCCCTGTGCTCTCCCAGTTCGTCGAGATCGCCCCTGCCGAAACAGTGGAAGCCGAGGCTCCCACCGAGGAAGGGGAATACAACAAGGCGCTTACCCGCTTCGAGACCGAATACCTGCGTGGCCTTTTGAGAAAGAATCACGGCAACGTCGAAGCCGCCGCCCGCGAGGCGGGTACCAACATGGCCACTGTTTACCGCAAGATAAAGAAGTACGGCATCCGCAAGGACGAGTACAACGCCTGATCCCCTTTCCCCTCCGGCGCCCCCTTTTGCACCGATGCAAAAGGGGGCGTCTCGCTTTGCACTTCTGCAAAAAACTGCAGCCCCGCCCGTTTTTTACACCCTAACCACCTGTATTCCCGCGACATTTCACCCCCTCCCCGTGTATACACGCGGCCGGCCGGCCCCGGTCACCCCAATAGAACACTTTAATATTCTTTGCGCTTTTGCAAATGCGCCATTGACGTTCACGGAAGGGTAAAATGAGGGCAGTAGCGGTAACCGGCCGTATTTGCACCGTTTTTCAAAGTACCGGTCCGAAACGGGTAATTGGTACGGTGGTTGCTTAATCTGCGGTGTCACCTTTCTTGATCTGTCACCATGTGTCAGGCATTCGAGGATCTATGCAGCAGCCCAACACCGTGTGCCCTTTCTACGGCAAAAACGATGATTACTGCGACGTCGGGTGCGATTACATTTCGCCCTACGACGTCAACCAGATCATCCGCTTCTGCAGCTGCCGCTATCAGGAATGCCTCAAGTACCGGGAACTCTCCGAACGGGTCCCGGCCGAGCTTCTGGACGGCGGCCTCTGCGCCGTCTAGGCGCCCACTCCGAGTTGTACGGCCGGTCGACGGACCGCGCCGGTATCATGACCTGAAAAGGAGCAAGGCAATGAGCGAAAGAGAACTGGAACTGCTTTCAAGGATCGAGGAACTTGAGCGGCATACCTGGCGCAACAGCGCCATCCTTCGCGCAGTGGCCATGGTTGCCTTCACCGCCATGATCGGTATCGTGATCGCCTCCGGTGTCGTGGGAGGCGGGCGCGGGAGCCACTGGTCCGGCCCCGCCTGGAACACCATGTGGCTCTATGGCCTGTTCGCCGCCAACGCCGTTTCGATGTTCTGGACCACTCACAAGGAATAGCAGGGACTTCAGACGGCGCTCCCCCGGGGGCGCCGCCCGCATGTTCGGGAGGATCACGAGATGCCGATGAAAATATCGAACGCCATACTCCTTCTCGTGGTGGTTGTCATCTGCGCGACCTTCTCGCTCAGGGTCTTCCAGGGTCTGGACCAAATGATGGGAGACCAGTACTGGGTGGTCGACACCACCAAAGGGGACAACGGCTGGTACGCCATGGGGCTCCTTCCCCACGTGAACAAGGTTCCCAAAGAGACCGTCAAGGCGGTCAACACCGACCCCAACGCCAGGGAGAAGTACCTGATCTACGCCCAGGCCGGGGACTTCGCCGGGAACTCCGTGTACGGGATCTGCCTCGGCATTCCGCTCATCATGTACCTGATCTGGCTGGCCTTCATCCTGGGCTTCCCGGACCGGATCGATCCCTACCTGCTGCCGCGGCGGATCTTCACCCTGGCGGTGATCGCCATGTGCTCGATCATCGTCAATCTCTTCCTGATGCGGATCGCCGCCGACTTCGCCCGCGACCCCATGTCACGGATCGCCAACGTGGCGGGAAACCACGCCTCGCTACTGTTCCATAACGCCGGCATCTGGTTCGCCATCCTTTTCTCGGCCCTGGGAACCCCCAACCACAGCGCCCGCGAGACGGCGGCCCCCGACAGCAGGAATTGGCAGACGCAGGCGAACGAGAAGTTCAACTGGATGTTCGTGCTCCTCTTCGCGGTGACCGTCCTGGAGGTGGCGCTGGTCAAGAACAAGCTCGCCCTCCCCGATGCAGCCGTCGACTACTCGGTCTGGATCATCCTGGTGGTCATCTTCATGCGGATGTACGGTTTCTCCCCGAAGTACTGGGTCAAACGGGGACGCGGGATCGGCATCATGGTAGCCGGCACGCTCTTCACGCTGCCGGTCTTCTACCTCCTCGAGCGGGCCACCGGCACCCTGGGAGCCGGCTTCGCCTCCCCCATCCTCACTCAGGCGCTGGGTCCCGAGAACGCCAACATTGGATTGTCGCTGATGATTTCAATCTATCTCATCTTCTGGATGGAATTTTCGGCGGCCATCAGAATGAATGGACCATCCAAGTCACTGGGTATGCTCAAACGCTGAACAGTTTAAACCCAAAGATGAGAGTCTCCTTTTTAAAGGGAGGGCCGTAAAAGGCCCTCCCTTTTTTTATTACTTCCCTCCGTTGACATCCTAATTAAACAACTTATCCTTGGTCATTAAGAGAGCTGGCCTCGGGCGGAACGGCCGCCTCTGTTATTGATGGCGTCAGGCACGATGCTATGACAGTACATGAGCCGCCGGGCCCCTCCGCCCTCTCTTTGTGACGCGGAAAAGCAGCCGCCAATGAGGCGGCATCGGGTGAAACTCCAGCCCGCTGAGAGCATTTTCAGCGGCAGATAGTGAATCCGCCCCGGTCCCGCAGAGGCGAAAAAGCATGCGGGCATATGTCGAAAATAAAATGCGACGGCGTTTCCGGAAATGGACGCCAGCTACACTAAAGCGGCACCACAACGGCGTACCGGAAGGCCGCCAAACAAAAATAAAAAATAATTTATCCCCAATTTTTCCATTTACTGTTGTATTTTCGAATATTTAGTGCAAACCAGGGGCCCAAGCCCCTTCATTTTTGTTTGTTGCAAGATTTAAAACGGCGTTTATTTTTATTGTACATTTTAAAATCATATGGTAAAAGTGACTCAAAGGGTTGGAAAATGAGACGGTGTTTCAGAACCAGCAGAAACCCAAAAACATCTGGATCACAGCAGAACAGTCGGCTTTTCAACAGGTTATCAACCGGCAGTACTAGTAAAACAGCTGAACATTTTTGGCTCCACGATAGAGGTAGCACTTAGCTGAAACGGAATCACAAAATTTTCGAAAAAGGAGGAGTTATCGGAATCTGACGAACACGGGGCGGGACGCCGCCACCACAACAGTGCATTTATCAAGAAAGGAGTGACAACCATGGCAGAGAAAAAGTACGACTGGGCCGCAATCGCAAAGAATCCAAAATTCGTAGAACTGCACCACAAAAAGACCGCCTTCCTGTTCGGCTGGTGGATCTTCAGCTGCGTGTACTACTTCCTGCTCCCCCTGGGTGCAGCGTACACCCCCGGCATCTTCAAGGTTAAGATCATCGGCGTCATCAACTTCGGGTACATGTTCGCTCTTTCCCAGTTCTTCGTGTCCTGGGGAATCGCGCTTTACTACTCCCACGTCGCCAACAAGGACTTCGACCGGCTGACCAGGGAACTGATCGACGAACTGCATCTTTAGGAAAGGAGGAACGACACATGACCATGAAGAAGATATTCATCGCCGCCACGCTGGCACTCTCTATCGCCGGTGCCGCCTTTGCTGAAGAGTCCGCCAAGGCTCCCGCAGCCGCCCCCGCCGCAGCAGCCGCCCCCGCAGCCCAGGGTGCCGCTCCGGCCGCCACCGCCGCCGCCCCCGGAGCCGCCGCCCAGAAATCCGCGGTAGCAGCACCCGCTCCGGCCCCGGCCGAGAAGAAGCACGAGCTCAAGACCAACAGGACCATCACCATCGGCCTGTTCGCCGTCATCATCGCCATCACCATGGGCGTCGTCGTCTGGGCCGCCAAGCAGACCAAGACCGCGGCCGACTTCTACGCCGCCGGCGGCGGGATCACCGGTACCCAGAACGGCTGGGCGATCGCCGGCGACTACATGTCGGCAGCCTCCTTCCTCGGTATCTCCGGCCTCATCTCGCTCTACGGCTACGACGGGTTCATGTACTCGGTCGGCTGGCTGGTGGCCTACATCACCGTGCTCCTGATCGTAGCCGAGCCGTGCCGTAACGCAGGCAAGTACACCCTGGGCGACATCCTCTCCTTCAGGACCTCCCCGAAGCCGGTACGCGCCTTCGCCGCCATCTCCACCGTAGCGGTCTCCACCTTCTACCTCACCGCCCAGATGGTCGGTGCCGGTAAGCTGATGGCCCTTTTGGTCGGCATCCCCTACAAGATGTCCATCATCGGCGTCGGCATCCTCATGGTCGGCTACGTCGTCTTCGGCGGCATGACCGCCACCACCTGGGTCCAGATCATCAAGGCCGGTCTCCTCATGTCCGGCGCCATCCTGCTCTCCATCCTGGTCATGGCCAAGGCAGGCTTCAACCCGGTCGGCTTCTTCGACATCATCGTCAACAACCCGAACATCCAGGACCACGTCTCCAAGCTGGTGCTGAAAGACGGCGTCATCCTCTCCGGTATCGATGCCGGCCAGCGCTTCCTCGAGCCTGGTCTGTACATGAAGAACCCGCTCGACCAGATCTCCCTCGGTATGGCCCTCGTGTTCGGTACCGCCGGCATGCCGCACATCCTCATGCGCTTCTTCACCGTCCCGACCGCCCAGGCTGCCCGTAAGTCGGTCATCATCGCGATGTTCATCATCGGCGGCTTCTACGTGCTGACCACCCTCCTGGGCTTCGGCGCCGCCATCAACATCACCCCGCAGGCGATCACCGCGGTCGACGCCGGCGGCAACATGGCTACCCTGATGCTGGCCCAGGTCATGGGCGCCGACATCGCCCCGATCATCGGCGACCTCTTCCTCGCCTTCCTCTGCGCGGTCGCCTTCGCCACCATCCTCGCCGTGGTCTCCGGCCTGGTGCTTGCCGCCTCCGCCGCCATCGCCCACGACATCTACGTGAACGTGATCAAGGACGGCCACGCCGACCAGCACGAGCAGGTCTTCGCTGCCCGCGTCACCTCCTTCGTGGTCGGCGCCTGCGGCATCATGATCGGTATCGCCGCCGAGAAGCAGAACGTTGCCCACCTGGTGGCACTGGCCTTCGCGGTCGCCTCCTCCGGTAACCTCCCGGTCGTCGTCCTCTCCCTCTTCTGGAGGAAGTTCAACACCGCCGGCGTCATCTCCGGCCTGGTGGTTGGCACCGTCTGCTCCATCGCCCTGGTGCTGGTCTCCCCGAACATGACCTACCCGAAAGTGGTCGCCGGCGGCGCCAAGAAGGTGGTCGCCGCCCTCGAGAAGAAGCAGGCTGCCCTGCCGGCAGGCGCTACCCTCACCGAGAAGGACACCAAGGCTCTCGCCAAGGCCCGCGTGGATGCCCAGCAGGACGGCACCTCGCTGGTCGGCCTCGACAAGCCGCTCTTCACCCTGAAGAACCCGGGCATCGTCTCCATCCCGCTGGGCTTCCTGGCCGCCATCATCGGCGCCCTGGCCTTCCCGAGCCGCCGCTCGGAAGAGATGTTCGACGAAGTCTATGTACGTCAGAACACCGGTATAGGTATGGCAAAGGCCGTCGACCACTAGAATCTGGCCCGCTAAGTAACAGGAAAATGGGGAAGGGATACCTTCCCCATTTTTTTTGATACTGTCACCCGTGCCGACCGGTAATAACTGCAGTGCGGTACAAAGAGTTTTACAAAACGCAATTTTTCTGTAGAATCATTCAAGCAGTTCCCATCCAAGCCCAAGAACGGAAAAGCTGCAATGCCCCACCAGATCTACCCCGCCGAAATGACCGACGAGGAGCTCCTGAAAGAATTGATGGGGCGGGTGCAGAGCTTTTTGCCGCTTCTGGAGGGTGACGAGATCCCGGCCATGCTGAGGGGGCTCAAACTCTCCGCCCAGGAGGAGCTCGACGAGCTCACGCGCTTCACCCGCCGCCAAAAGGAGTTGCTCGACTCCATCCCCGCCGCCGGTTACCAGGAACTCCACCGGCTCCACCAGCTGCTGAACCAGGTGGAGATGGAGCGTTTCCTCAAGTTCTACTCCGTTCCCGCCCTGCACGAAAACTGCACCGATTACCGCGACGCCCTGGCCCGCCGGGCCCTCGAGCTCGTGGAGACCGAGATGCCCGCGCCCCCTCCCCTCCCCTTCGCCCTCATCAGCATGGGGAGCGACGGACGCGAGGAGCAGACCCTCATCACCGACCAGGACTACCTGATCGTCTATGCGGACGGCGGCGGCGAGGAGGCGGACCGCTACTTCCGGGAGCTCTCGCTGATCCTGGTGGAGCGGCTGGCCGAGGCGGGCTTCAAGAAATGCACCGGCGACATCATGCCCTCCAACGAGAAGTGGCGCGGATCGCTGTCCCAGTGGATGCGCCGGCTCCTCTCCATCGCCCGCTACGAATGCGAGGATTACGGGACGAACCTGATGGACCTGATCGTCATCTCCGACGCGCGCTACGTGGCCGGGGACCGGGAGCTCGCCGGGGAGCTGGTGACCCGCATCAGGGCGCTCGAACAGGACTATTTCCAGGCGCTTTGGGGGATGGCCAAGGCGGCCACCGAGATGAAGCTGGCGCTCGGCTTCCTGAAACGTTTCTGGACCGAGGGGAGCGGCGAGCACAAGGGGGAGTTCAACCTCAAGCTCCTCGCCTGGGCCCCGCTGGTGATGAACGTCAGGATCCTCGCCATCAACCAGGGGATCCCGGCCACCTCGACCGTACGGCGGATCGAGTTTTTGGAAAAGGAGCGGAGCTTCTCGGCCAACACCGCGCGCGGGCTGATCGAGGCATACCGCATCCTCACCAAGCACCGGATCCTTTTGCAGGTCAAGGTGATCAAGGGAATCCAGAGCGACGCCTACCACCTTAACCCGTACTCGCTGGCGAGCGACGAGCGGGAGCAGATGAGGCACGCGCTCTTGCTGATCGAGGACCTGCAGAAGATCATCCATACCAACTTCGCCATCATGTAACGCCCCGGGAGCACACCATGAACCGCCAGCAACGCTACCAGGTCAACCTGTTCCGCCCGAAGACGGGACACATGCGGGACGAGGTGATCATCATCTGCGCCATCCTCTTCGGCTGGGCCGTCTGCACCTTCGGCTTCCAGATCGTGCTGGCGGTGAGCAGCGGCACCGGGCTGGGGAGCCTTTTGACCCGCCTGTCGCTCTTTGGCCTCCCGCTCCATTTCTGGTTCACCGGCCAGTTTCTCCCCCTTTGGTTCATCGTCCTCTGCGTCTTCTTCAACCTCTACATCGACCGCATCTCCGAATTCCACAGCCGCAGGAGAGACCGCAACTATGACTGACGCCTCCTGGACCCTGGTGGTCGCCACCATCGCCCTCCTCTCCTTCATCGTGGTGGGGCTCAAGCAGAAGTCGCGGGAAACGATCGAGTACGGCTTCGGCGGGCGTTTCACCGGCCGCATCGGCGGCGGGGCCGCCATCGCGAGCAACTGGATGAGTGCCGCGAGTCTCATGGGTCTCGCCGGCCTGATCTACCTCAATGGGTACCAGGCGCTCGCCTTCGTGATCGGCTGGACCGGCGGCTACGTGCTGCTGCTCGTGCTTTTGGCCGGCCAGATCCGCCGTTTCGGCAAGTTCACCGCCCCCGACTTCGTCGGCGAGCGCTACGCCTCCCCGGCGGCGCGCCTGATGGCGGCGGGGATCTCGGTGATGATCTCCATCATCTACTGCGTGGCCCAGTTCAAGGGGATCGGCCTGATTGTCTCCTTCATGCTCGGGATCGACTACGCCCACGGCGTGATCTACGGCGCGGCCGCGGTGGTCTCCTACCTGGTGCTGTGCGGCATCCTCGGGGTCCCCCGCAACCAGCAGCTGCAGTACTTCGTGATCCTCGTCTCCTTCATCCTGCCGCTCATGTGGCTCGCCAGGAAGCTCGGCTACTTCTGGCTCCTCCCCCAGTTCGGCTACGGCGACGCCATGGGGGACCTCGCCACCCGCTTCGGGATCGACATGTCCACCCCCTTCGCCCAGGGGACCCTCTTCCAATGGTGCGCCCTCTGCTTCACCCTGATGGTCGGCACCGCCGGGCTTCCCCACGTCCTCTCCCGCTTCTACACGGTCCCCAATCTGAGGGAGGCGCGCTGGAGCGTGGTCTGGGGGCTCTTTTTCATCGCCCTCATCTACTGGTCGGCCCCGGCCTACGCGGTCTTCGGGAGGCTCATCGAGGCGAGCGGGGGGCAGATCCAGCCGGTCAAGGGGATGGCCGACCTGGTGGTCCTCAAGACCGCGGTGGTGGCGGGGCTCCCGGGGTGGCTGATCGGCGTTTTGGCCGCCGGCCCCCTGTGCGCCGCCTTCTTCACGGTGGCAGGCCTTCTGATGACCGGCGCGGCCTCCATCTCCTACGACATCTTCTATTCGATCCTCCATCCCGGTGCGAGCGCGAGCGCCCGCATGCGGGTCGCCAAGGGGGGGACGCTGGCGCTGGCCGGGCTGGTGCTCCTGATCGCCCTCAACACTCCCGGCATGATCGCCGAGATCACCGCGGTGGCCTTCGCCCTGGCGGGGAACACCATCTTCCCGCTCTTCCTGCTCGGGATCTGGTGGGAGCGGGCCAACGGCGAGGGGGCCATCGCCGGGATGCTGGCCGGGGTGGTCTGCACCTTCGCCGAGCCCTTCTTCGGCACCGTCTTTCCCCAGGCCGCCGTCTGGTTCCCGCTCACCTCCTCGTCGCTGTTCGGGGCCCCGCTGGTGATCTGCGTGATGATCGTCGTCTCGCTCATCACCCCTCCCCCGCCCGAGGAGATGCGGCAGTTCCTGGAGAGAGAGGTACACGGGCATCTGGATTAGGAGCAGGTTCCAGGTGATAAGAACAAGTTCTGAGTTCTACGTTCCAGGCTAACGGCAAACCGCTTTAGCCTTCAGGTTTAGCAGGGAGCACTCCATGCCTTTGCTGTTGGGATCCAAAGGAAAAGACATCCTGGAATGGCGTGCCAGTAACGAACTGATCGACGGGATCAGGGAGAGGCTGGAAGGCCGGTGGGGAAGGAGCTCGACCCGGAAGGCCGAGGGGGTGATGAGGGAATACCTCGCCCTTTTGGACGAGGAGCTCGCCTTCGAGGAGGAGTTCGCCGGGGAGCTCGCCGCCCTCGAGACCGCCGCCGGCGAGGCGGCCGATTGCCCCGAGCTCCGCGCACTGCTGCGGCGCCACCAGGAGCTGGTCTCCGCCTACTTCCGCCGCCGCGGCTCGGTCCTGGCCATGACCGGGAGCTGCAACCGGTTCCACGACCGCGTCCTCGCCCGCGCGACCGCCCTGGCCCGCGGCCGCATGGCCTCGCTCGGGCAGGGGGAGCCACCCTCCTACGCCCTGCTGGTCTCCGGCGACCGCGGCCGCGGCGAACAGACCCTGGTGAGCGACAACCGCTACCTCCTCCTCTACCTGGAGGATTCCCCCCGCGCCCTGCTCTTCAGCCGCCAGCTGACCGAGGCGCTCAAGGAATCGGGGATCCTCACCGGCGACCATCTCTTCTGGCACGGCCCCCTCACCCGGTGGCGGGTCATCGTGGAGGGGAGCTCACCCTCCATATCCGACGACGATTTCCCCCGCTCTCCCCTGGTGGACGCCCCTCACGAATTCCCGGAATGGGAGTGGCGCCTGGAGGCGATCTGCGACCTGGCTTTTGCCGGGGGCGATCAGAAGCTTGCCGCCACCGCACTGGAGGCCGCCCGCGCCGCCCTTCTCGAGGAGCGCTACCGTGCGGGATTCATGGAGCTCGCCCGGCGGATCATCACCCTTCCGCTCGCCCTGGGGCGTTTCGGGAGGTGGCGGCTGGAGAAGGAGGGGGATCACCGCGGCGAGCTCGACCTGCAGCAGCTGGCACTCTCCCCGCTGGTCATGACGGTGCGGGTGCTGGCGGTGCAGGCGGGAATCGCCCCCGGGGGGACGGTGGAGCGGGTGCAAGCGTTGCTGGAGCGGGGGGCACTCAGCGTGGATCTCTCGGACCGGCTTTTGAAGGCCTACCAGCTCCTCATGCAGCTGAGGATCAAGGCGGAATTGACCACCGGCGAGAGGGGTGCGTACCTCAATACCGAAGAACTGGGGAGCGAGGAGGACGAACGGCTGCGGGGGGTGCTGGACACGGTGCTCAACCTGCAGAAGATCTCCTACCAGCGCCTGGTGGGGATGGCGTAGCGGATGCGGATCTCCATTTCGGCAGGCACGCTTTTCATCTTCCCCCTGGAGAAGGTGTTCGAGATGGCCTCGGAGGTCGGTTTCGACGGCGTCGAGCTGGTGATCAACCAGGAGTTCCAGAAGGTGAACTCCCGCAGGCTGATCAGGAAGCTCGCCGAGAGCATCCCGGTCCTCTCCATCCACGCCCCGTTCATGGCGCTGGACGGCTGGGGGAACCAGATCGACTCGGTGAAAAGGTGCGTGGAGATCGCCGGGGACTGCGGGATCGGGCTGGTGAACTTCCACCCCCCGTCCTGGCTCGGCTGCGAGATCGGCTACTGGCGCTGGCTCTACAAGATCAACGATTTTCAGCGGGAGATCGGCGGGGACAAGGTGGCGCTCACCCTGGAGAACATGCCCTGGACCGGGAAGTACCGGATCAACGGCTACATCCTGTCGGAAACCCAGAAGATGATCGACTTTTTGAAGGAGAGAAACCTCTACCTGACCTTCGACTGCACCCACATGGGGAGCGGCAAGGCCAACTTCATCAACGACTTCTACCTCTGCTACAACTCGGGGAGGATCCGGAACATCCACTTCTCCGACTACGGGCACGGCCGCCAGCACCTGTTGCCCGGCCACGGCATCCTGCCGCTCACCCGTTTCTTGAACCACCTGCGGAACACCGCCTACAACGACATCGTCACCCTCGAGCTCTCCCCCCACGAATTTCCGCGCGACGAGAAGATCATCGTGCAGAGCCTCAAGGAGATCCTCGACTACCTGAGGCGGGAGACCGCCAAGACTACCCCCTGACCACGTACACCGAGCACTTGGCGTCTTTGACCACCTTGTGGGAGACGCTCCCCAGAAGCTTCCTCTTCAGAAACCCCTTACCGGTACTCCCGATCACGATGACGTCGATCTCCTCCTTGTCGGCGTAGCGCAAAAGCTCCTCGGCCGGGTCGCCGTAGACCACCGCGATCTCGAGCGGCACCTCCATCTCGGCCGCGTTCTTCTCGATCACGTAGAAGATCCGTTCCTTGAGCTCGGCCCACCCGTCCTGCTCGGTGACCGGCCTGGTCGGGACGAAGTCGGTGAAGGTGTTCCTGGTGGTGTTGGGAAGCACCAGGAGACCGTGCACCTTGCTCTTGAACTGGCTCGGGTTGCCGGCCGCCAGTCTCACCGCCTCTTCGGCAGCCTTGTCGGAAAGGGGAGAGCCATCGATGGCCACCAGGATCTTCTTGCGCAGGTTGAGCATAAACTTCCTCCGATATGCCGTCATCCAGTCCGGAACGGTTGCACAACTATAATTCATTGATTGAGCTTTTTCAAAAGCTATTTTAGGGGGTTAACAGCCAGTCCGCTCACCCTTACCTGCCCGCTCCCCACTCAATCAGGGTACGCTGGTTGACAGCACCGGCTCCCCCCGTGAGAATATCAGTAGCGATAGCGGGAACGCTCAGTCATTGATGGAGCGCTGCCATGACAATTCCAGGGGGTGCGGCATGATCGTCGGCGTTTTGAAGGAGATCAAGACCGAGGAGAACCGGGTTTCCATGACGCCGGCCGGGGTGGAGGTGATGACCGGCCACGGACACCAGGTGCTGGTGGAGAGCCTGGCCGGGGTGGGGAGCGGCTTCGGCGACGATGCCTACCGCGACGCGGGAGCCGCCGTGGTGACCACCCCGCAGGAGGTCTACCGGCGCGCCCAGCTGGTGATGCATGTGAAGGAGCCCCAGCCTTCCGAGTACGGGCTGATCCGCGAGGGGCAGCTCATCTTCACCTACTTCCACTTTGCGGCCTCCCGCGAGCTGACGGCGGCGATGATGAGCTCCCGGGCGGTGGCCATCGCCTACGAGACCATCACCGACGCCAGCAACAGCCTCCCCCTACTCACCCCGATGAGCGAGGTGGCCGGCCGGATGGCGGCCCAGGAGGCTGCCAAGTACTCGGAAAGGGCCCAGGGGGGGCGCGGCATCCTGCTCGGGGGGGTCCCGGGAGTCCCTCCGGCCACCGTCGTCGTCCTGGGAGGCGGGGTGGTCGGCACCCACGCGGCCCAGATGGCCTGCGGGCTGGGGGCCAAGGTCTACCTGGTGGAGGCGGACCTCAACCGGCTGCGGCACCTCTCCGAGGTGATGCCCAAGAACTGTTTTCCGCTCATGTCGTCGCCGGCCACCATCCGGGAACTCGTGAAGGTGGCCGACGTGGTGATCGGTGCGGTGCTGGTAAGGGGAGCCAAGGCGCCCCGGCTGGTGACCCGCGAGATGCTGAAGACCATGAAGAAGGGAGCCGTGCTGGTGGACGTCGCTATCGACCAGGGGGGATGCTTCGAGACCTCGCGCCCCACCACCCACAAGGCCCCCACCTTCGAAGAGGAGGGGATCCTGCACTACTGCGTGACCAACATGCCGGGGGCGGTCCCGCTCACCTCCACGGTGGCCCTGACCAACGCCACCCTCCCCTACGCCGTCGAGCTCGCGGGCGAAGACTGGCGCGAGGTGGTCAGGAAGGATCCCGGCATCCGCGCAGGCATCAACGTCGCCCTCGGCCGTGTCACCTACCGCGGCGTCGCCGACGCCTTCGGTCTGGAGTACACCCCCGTCGACAACCTGCTCATCTCGATACCATAGGGAGACCGCTCCCCTCAGATCTCCACAGCAGCATTCCCTCCTTGGATCTCCTTGACGCGCATAGGTATGCGCGTTACACTCGCGCCAGTGTCTGGAAAGGGAGGCAATATGCAGACGTTGAAAAAACAGACTAACCGCCGGCGCTCCATCAACCTCACCGCGGACGCAGAACTGGTGAGCCGCGTTCGCCAAGAGGGGGGAAACCTGTCGGCATTGCTCGACGAGTCGATGAAGGAATTCCTGAAGAGAAAGGAGTTAGAGCGCTGGAAAGAGGAGAACCGGGCCTCTTTCGAGTCCTACAATCGAATGATTGAGGAAACAGGATTGATTTCCGATGACCTTGGGGTGCTTTGAAAATGGCACAGTTTGATGTCTTCTCTAATCACAGTTCGAAGACTTCAAAGCGTGCACCATATCTCGTGCAGGTCCAGGGGAACTATCTCGATTCCACCATTACGACCGTCGTGGTTCCGCTTTTACTGCCAACATCTTTTATCCCCGCGCCGGTTTTGAATCCCGTAATTTCTTTCGGCGGAGTTGAGTATTATCTTGGCGTTGCCGAAATCACAGCAGTCTTACGGTCAGCACTTGGGCGTCCACTAGGATCGGTGAAGCAACATCGTACGGACATCATCAATGCCATAGACCGGTTAATTCAGTAGCACGATCAAAAAACGAAAGGGGCCATTCGGCCCCTTTTCCTTTTCCTGCCTCTGCTTTTCCGCCTACGCCCCCCGCTGCAACACTCCCAGCATCTCCTGGTGGATCGCGCCATTGGAGGCGAGGATGCGATGGTCGTAGATTGAATATGGTTCGCCGGCGTGGTTGGTAACCTTCCCCCCCGCCTCGGCGACCAGGAGCGAACCCGCCGCCACGTCCCACGGCTTCAGCTTGCACTCCCAGTAGCCGTCCAACCGCCCTGCCGCCACATAGGCGAGATCGAGGGCGGCGGCCCCGGCCCGCCGCACGCCGCGGCACTCCAGGTGGAAATCGATGAAATGCTGGAAGTTGTTCTCGTTGTCGCGCGTGCGGTCGTAGGGGAAACCGGTGGCGAGCAGGGTCCCGTTCAGGGGAGCCCGCTCGGAGACCCGGATCGGCTGGCCGTTCAGGAAGGCCCCCTCCCCTTTCACCGCCGTGAAAAGCTCGTCCATCATGGTGTGATAGACCACCCCAAGAAGGACCTTACCTTCGTACTCGAGACCGATGGAAACACAAAACCAGGGAAAACCGTGGGCATAGTTGGTGGTGCCGTCCAAGGGATCGATCACCCAGGTAAAGGGGGCCAAGCCGGCCTGGTAGGTATTCTCTTCGGCCAGGAAGCGGTGATCGGGAAAGGCGTTCTTAAGCCTCGCCACGATGAGCTCCTCGCAGCGGCGGTCCACCTCGGTCACCAGGTCCACCGCCCCTTTCAGGGTGATGTCGTGCTCGCGGTACAGCTCCTCCCGCTGCACGGCTCCCGCTTCCCGGGCGGCGGCCACGGCCTCTTCCAGGTAGCGGGCGATTTCCTCGTTACTGTTCATTGCGTATCCTTGCCTCCGGCTGGACCAGGAGCTCGCCGATCTGCTCCAGGAGGGTGAAGTGAACCTCGTCCTCCTCCGCCATCTTGATCAGCAGCTCGCGCTCCCAGACGTGGGTCGCCTCGCGGGCCAGTTCCCAGAGATGCCGCGCGCTGGCGGCCTCGAAATCGAGGGCGGCCAGGTACTCTTCCTTCTCATAGCGGAACCGCTGCCTTTTGCCGCTCCTCAGGCTGTGGAGGAGCGGGCGCGCACCGTCCAGCGTGCGGGAATTGGGGAGATCCACCTTCCCCGCCGCCTCGAGCGCGCGCAGAGCCTCGGCGTGCCGCGCCTCGTCCTCCGAAATCATAGTGAAGATACGGCTCACCTCGGGATTGGGTGAGAGCGCACTGAAACGCTCATAGCGGCCCTTCCCGTCCCCCTCTTTGCTGAGTACCACATCCTTCGGCGTCATTTCCCCCTCCGTTTCTGTAGGCTGCCAGCTGGAAAACAGTAGCAGAAAATAGGGAAATAGCAAAGGACGGCAAAATCAGCGGTTTTCTGCCAGAAATCAGTCGGCATCGGGCTCTTCTTTCGAGATAGTTACCGGCAGCGAGCCACCGGCCGCCTTGGCATCCAGCCAGGAGGCGAGCTCCGCCGGTGTCCCCACCTTCCCGTCCAGTACGCTCAGGACCATCTGCTTGGTGAGGATGGTGTTGAAGCGGCCGCCGTAGGTAAAGCCTGCCCGCTCGCCCGGGAGCTTCACCAGGTAGGGGACGTGCTGGCGGTCGAGCACCTGGTCGTAGGTGTTGGTCCGCCAGTGGTGGTCTGAGGAGACCACCAGCAGGGTCGAGTCCCAGATCCCCTTCTCTTCGAGGGAGCGGCGGAGCTCCCCGAGGCAGCGATCGGCCAGGGCCAGGTTGTCGAGGTACCCCTCCCGCTTGTTGCGGTTGAACGCGAGCCGCCCGCTCTTGCGGTCATAGACGTTGGGGGAATGCGGCACCGAGAAATGCAGGAAGGTGAAGGTCGCGTCCTCACCCCGGATGGCCGCCGCCACGTCCCGCCCCATCGACGTCACCATGCCGATCTGGTTGTCGGCCAGCATGGTGCTGCTTCCGGGGAGGAAGCGGAAATCGACCACCTCCCGCCACTGGTGAACGAGCACCGCGAGGAAGCTTTCCGAGGTGTAGAAGTTGAAGCGGGGGTAGTCGCGGCAGAGATCGACCCCCTTCATGGTCCTCGCGTAGGGAAGGTACCACCCGAGGAGGGCGGTGCTCCCTCCCCGCTTCTTGACCTCGCTGAAGACGCTCTCCTGGGAGGCGAAGTCGCAGGGAGGAAGCCCCCCCTGCCGCTCCAGCTCCAGGCTCGCCGCCCCTTGCGGCACCGTCCTCACCAGCGGGATCCCGGTGATGAGGGAGGGAAGCGAGGTCTGGGTGTTGTCGTTGGGCGAGTAGGCGCGGGTGGCGAAGAACGCCTCCTTCTTCAGCCGGTCGAAGGCGGGGAGCGCAAGCGAGGCAGGCCGCTTGGCGAAGGCCAGCCGGTAGTCGGTCTCGTCAAAGATGACCCAGACCACCCGCCTCTTCAGGGGATTGACCAGCGGCCGGGAAGGATCGATCGCGTGGGGGCGGAAATGGGCGGCGGGCTCCACCAGGTAGACCGCCTGCAGCGATTCGCCGAAGGTGATGAGGAGATAGGGGGAGAACAGCAGGGGGAGCACGGTGTAGTGCCGGGCCAGCCACCCGCGGTAGCGGATCAAAAACCCCAGGAGGAGCGCCCCTCCCCCCCAGCAGGCGGCCGAAAACCAGAAGGCTCCGGTGACGCCGAACAGGAAGACGAAACGGGCGAAGGAGATGAAGGCGACCCCGATGCCGTAGGCGACGATGACCCCGGTGGCGCAGATCACCGCCATCACGAGCCACGGGAAAAGGCGGCGCTCCCCCTTGGTCAGCCGGACCAGCAGATACAGGAGCGCCCCGAGCAGGAGGACGTTGGCCATGGCGGCCAGGTAGGTGTTGAGCGGCGAGGAGGCCAGGAAGAAGCCGCTTCCCCGGTGGTAGGGAAGGATCTTCAGCCACAGCCGGACCAGCCAGAGGTTGGCCACCGACAGGCAGGCGATCGCCTCCCGGCGGCTCCCCCTAGACCAGAGGATTTTTTTCCATGACATACAGCCAGCGCTCCTGATCGATCACCTTGGTCCGCTCGCGGATGGTGAAGTGTTGTGCGGCGGTCCGCTCGAAGTGCTCCCGGGTCAATTGCCGGTACAGGGAGTCGCGCCCCCGCGTCAGCCGCTTGAACTGGGGATCCTCCGGGGGGACGTACTCGATCACCAGGTGCCGGTTGGTGATCCGGGCGGCCAGGGCCAGCACCTCGTCGAGGGGGATCTGGCCGGTGACCACCAGGTGATGGACGAGAGCCAGCATGAAGACGGCGTCGAAACGGCCGCGGGCCCGGGCCAGGAAGGAGGGGGTCTCCTCGTTGTTCCACCCGGCGGCAGGGGTGGGACGCGCGACATCGACCACCAGGGGGAGGATGTTCATCCCCCGCTCGGCGCTCTTCCGGTAGAGGGCTTCCACCACCACGGGATCCTGGTCGAGGGCCACCACCTCGGAGCCCGCCTCGGCCGCCAGGCGCGAGAAGTGCCCCGAGTTGCAGCCGACGTCCAGCACCCGGCCGGGGCGCGTCCGGCGGAGGAACTCTTCCACGAAGGAGCTTTTCTGGTCGAAGGCATCTTTCTCGTAGCTGCAACTGGTCTCGTAGTCGCTCCAGGTGGAGCGTGCCGGGGGACGCCAGGAGCGTTCCACCTGGCGCCGGAGCCCCTTGAGCTGGGTTCTCAGCACGAACTCCGCCTGCTCCCCGCTCTTCGACCGCCGGGGGCGGTAGACGGAGGCCGCCTCACGCTCGGCCCGGCCGGAGAGCCAGACCGGCAGCGAGACCGGGGAGAGGAAGCGGGGGCGGATCCTGTCGAGGGGGCCGAGCATCCGGTACAGCTGCTCGGGCTCCATCCCGTCGCGGCGCACGAGGAACAGGGTGGAGAGCGGCAGCCCCAGATGCGAGGCGGCCAAAAGCGGGAGCAGGAAGGTGCGCATGAACTGCCCCTGGGCGAGCCAGACC
This sequence comes from Geomonas sp. Red32, assembly GCF_023652955.1. Classification (GTDB taxonomy): domain Bacteria; phylum Desulfobacterota; class Desulfuromonadia; order Geobacterales; family Geobacteraceae; genus Geomonas. Next base: position 208,428 of record NZ_JAKLOY010000008.1, read on the forward strand.
GGGTCCAGGGGGTCCCGCTTCTCGAAGGAGAGGACGTCCACGAAGACCGGGCGGCTCCCCTTGAAGAGAACGTTGTAGGGGGTGGCATCTTTCAGCCCCACGCCCCGGGCGAGCCCCCGCTCCGCCATCTCCAGGGTAAGAAGCGCCGCCGCCTTCAGCATCTCGCCGCACCACTCGGCGGGAAAGGACGGAAAGGGGATCGATTCGTGGGCCAAAATGAGCTCTCCCGGGCGGGTGACGGTGGCAAGCTCGCCGGGGGCCTTGTCGAGGACGCGGGTGCGCACCACCTCCCCGTTTTTCATCATCCCCTGGAAGAACTCCCCTCCCACCAGCGCCCGGCACTCGTCGGCGGCTTCGGCGTAGACCTGGCGGACCGGCGAGTCCCCGACGAAATGGAGCCGGCCGGCGGGATCGCGGAACGAGCGGGCTCTACTCTTCATTCCGCTTCACGGCCTTGATCAGGAAGCCCCAGATCTTCCTGAAGTAGAACATGGCCCCGATGAAGAAGGAGACGATGAGCTGCCAGAGCATGAGCCCCGAGCCGGGATCGGAATAGGCATGGGCATAGCTCGGGAAAAGCAGGCAGAGATAGAGAACGGCAAGTAAACGCTTCACGGAAGACTCCTTCGACAACGGAAATGGGCCTCGACGGCCGCCACAATGATCACGGCTTCCCCTCCGGCGTTTGGTGCTCCCGGTACACGGGACAGGAAGGGAAGTTGCCAATACAGTAGGTGAGCATCTTGCCGATGGTGGAACTGGAGATGTTCATGCAGTAACAGTCGGAGAAGGGCCTGGCGAGGAAGTCGCAGACCACGCGGGTCCCGGCGGTGTCGATCCTGGGAAATGTCTGTTCGGCGGTTGTCATGTCCGGTTGAGCCTCGGCGAAAGGGGAAACCCCGTTGCTGGTAATGCCAAATGGTTAGCAAACGGGGTGCCAGCGGCTCAAGGTGCTGCAATGACTGAGTTCCGGCGGATGGCCGGGGAGAGGGGGGTGGGCAAAGTGAGGAGTGCGGGGCTCCCCGGGGTGGGCAAAATGAGGAGTGCTAGAGACCGTACCTCTCGAGCATCCGTTTGAAGCTCCCGTACTCGACGTCCAAAAGGCGGGCGGCCTCCATCTTTTTCCCGCCGGTCGCCTCCAGCGCCTGGCGGACGGCCTGCCGCTTGATCTCCTCCAGGGTCCGGGGAGAAGAGCCGGGGGCGGCATCGGGGGCGGCGGCGAGGAGGCGGGAGACCTCCTCGGATCCGAGGGTCTCCCCGGCGAAGAGGGCGGCGCGCTTCATGACGCTCTTCAGCTCCCGGACGTTTCCCGGCCAGGGGTGGCGGGTCAGCATCATGAGCGCCTCGGGGCCGATGCGGGGCGGGACCCGCCGCAACTCCGCGGAGATCTCGTTCAGGAAGGTGCGCGCGAGAACGGGGATGTCCCCGCCCCTCTCCCGTAACGGGGGGACGACGACCACCAGGTCGGCCAGCCGGTAGTAGAGGTCCTCGCGGAAGCGCCCTTCCCTCACCTCGGCCATGAGGTCGCGGTTGGTGGCGGCGATGATGCGGACGTCGGCCGTCACCGGCTTGGTCCCCCCGACCGGGAAGAACCACTTCTGCTCCACCACCTGGAGGATCTTCGCCTGCAGCGCGGGGGAGGCGCAGTCGATGTCGTCGAGGAAGATGGTCCCTCCGCTGGCCTCCTCGAAGAGGCCGCTCTTGGCGGTGGCGGCACCGGTGAAGGCCCCCTTCACGTGTCCGAAGAGCTGGCTTTCCACCAGGGTGTCGGCCAGGGAGCTGACGGTGACCGGGACGAAGGGGTGGTGCCGCCGCTCGCTCAGCGAATGGATCAGCGAGGCGAGGTGGGATTTCCCCACCCCGGTCTCTCCCTGGATGACGAGGGAGTAGCCGGTGCCGGCGATGCGGCGGGCCTTGGCGGCCACCTCCTGCATGGCGGGGCTCTCTCCGAGGAAGAGCTCCAGGGCGGCCTGTTCCCGGCTCCGGAGGCGGGCAAGCTCGCGCTCCTGGAGGATGGGGGCGCCCGCCCGGGTGATGGCGGCCACCAGCTCGCGGCAGTCGAGAGGCTTCCTGACGTAGGCGGCGATGCCGAGCTCGATGGCCTTCAAGAGGTAGCCGGTCTCGGTGAAGGCGGTGCTGAAGATGATCGGGAGCCCGGGGGCGGTTTCGCGCAGGCGCCGGGCGAGCTCCAGCCCGTCCATGACCGGCATCATGATGTCGGAGACCACCACGTCGGGGCGGTGGCGGGCGAAAAGGTCGGCCGCCTCGGCGCCGTTGGCGGCAGTCAGCACCTGGTCGAAGTACATCTCCAGCACGATGCCGATCCGCCCCCGCAGGTCCGGCTCGTCCTCCACGTAGAGGACCTTCAGGGCGCTTTTTTCATTCGTCTCACTCGTCATCTCGGCTCCTCTCCTTCCGGCCGCACCTGGACCGCTCCTCCCACCGCCCCGCCACCGGCTCCCCGCTCACCCTTCGGGCGGGGGACGGGGGATGGGCCGTGAGGGAGGGGGCCTCCCTCCGCAGCAGCGCCGCCCCCGGTTTCCCTTTGCGGCTGTTGCGGGAGCACCACCTGGAACACGGTGCCGTTTTCGTCCGAGCGGAAGGAGATATCCCCCCCCATGCTCTCCTCGACGATCAGCTTCGCCATGTACAGGCCGATGCCGGTCCCCTTCCCGTCCGTCTTGCTGGTGAAGTACGGCTCCCAGATCTTCTCGGCGATGTCGGCGGGGATGCCGCAGCCGTTGTCGAAGACCTCGATGACGGCCGACTCCTCACCTCCGTCGAGCGAGATCTCCACCATCCCCTGGCCGGAGGAGGTGTCTCCCCTTCCCCACCGGGCGGCCACCGCGTCGAAGGCGTTACTCACCAGGTTCAGCACCGACTGCTTGAACTCGTTATGGTAGCCGCGGATGATAAGCGGCCTCCCTCCGGCCCGGTCCTTAAGGCGCAAGGCGATCCCGGAGTTGGCGAACTGCGCCGAGACGAGCAGCATGACCTCCTGGATCTTTTCCCTCACGTCGAAGCTCTCCTCCACCTTTTCGGGGGAAAAGAAGTTCCGGAAATCCTCGATGGTATCGGACATGTAGTAAAGCTGCTTCTGGGCGTCCCCCTCGGCCTTCTCCAGGAAACGCCCGTCGAGCATGCCGCGCTCCCAGGCCATCCGCAGGCTCTGGATCACCGCCCCGAGGGTGGCGAGCGGCTGGCGCCACTGGTGGGCGATGGCCCCGATCATCTCCCCCATGGCGGCCAGCCGGGCATGGCGGGCGAGCAGGCGCTCGTGCTGCAGGCGGCGCTCGGTCTCCTCCTCGACCCGCTGCGAGAGCCCCTGGTTCAGCTCCACCAGTTCCCGGTCGCGGGCGGCGAGCCGCGAGGCCATCTCGTCGAAGGCCTGCCCGAGCTCCCCGAGTTCGCCCCCCCGCACCGCATCCGAGACCCGGGTCCCGAGGTCCCCTCCCGCCAGGCGGTGGGACGCCTCCTGCAAAGATCTGATGCGGTTGACCAGGCAGACCTTGCCGATGAAGGTGGCGATCAGCACGGCCACGAGGAGCACCGGCGAGAGGATGGCTACGCTGGTCAATTCGGCCCGGCGCGCATTGACCATGGTCTGCTGGACCGGGAGCACCGTGCTCAGGTAGAGATACGGCGTCTCTTCCCCGTGGAGCTTGAGATTGCCGTGGGCGACGATGGTGTCGTCCCCGGTGCGCAAGGCCCCGCCGGTCTCTCCCTGCAGGCTCGCGAGCTCGGCCCGGGAAAGGCGGCTCCCGATGGGGAGTCCGGCCTCGCGGTTGCGGTAGATCACCACCCCCTGGTGGTCGGCCAACAGGAACGAGGTCCCGCTCGGGAGCCCGGACTCCAGGAGGAGCTGGTTGAGGTGGGCGAAATCGATACTGATGATGATGGCCCCCGCGACCTCCCCCCCGCTTCCGAAGTAGGGGCAGCCGAAGCCGAGGTTGGGTTTGCCGGAGATCTTGCCGAGGCCGGCCTCGCCCGACGAGAAGTTCCGGGTCCGGAGGGCGTTTTCGAAGGCGCGGTTTCCCCGCAGGGAGATCGACTGGTTGAAGGGGAGCGCCGAGGCCCAGATATCCCCGGTGCGGTCGGTGATGACGATGTTGCTGTACTCGGGGGTGATCCTCATGATGTCGGCGAGCACGCGGTTGACCGCCCCGGCGCGGTGCATCTTCACGTCGGCGAGCTGGGCGAGCGCCATGGCGAGCTGCTGGGCGTCGCCGGTCAGGTTGTACTGCTCGGAAAGGATGCCGCGGGCGAGCAGGTTGGCCTCGGTGAGCCCCTCGTTGAGGGCGGCGCGGCGCTGCTGCCAGCTTGAGTAGGTGATGAGGGCGACCGCGGGCAAGGAGAGGAGCAGCACCATCAAGACGAGGTGGGTCCGTAGCGAGCGGGAAAGGAAAAACCTGTAGAAGGAGTCGATCATGCGGCGTCTCTTGAGCAAGGGGACTGCGGCAGTCTAATATCTCCCGCCGATTTTGCCAACGCTTTTCGCACACCGCCCGCGTGTACGCCCCCCGCTAATGCCCGCCATTACCCGCAATTGCCAACGTTTGCCCGTCGCCCCCATTGCCGCAGGGAGAGCGGTCCCCCCCTTTGCGAAGGGGGGACAGGGGGGATTTTTCCATCCACCCTCCCCCCTGGTTACCCATCCCCCCCCGCGCCTTTCCCCGGGTCCCATCCCTCAACATCATTGACTGGACAGCGCAGTCTTTAACATTAAAATTTGTACATTATGTATTTTGCCCGGCACTGCGCAGTCCAATCTCGGCATTCAGGCCGGCAACAGAGATGAACAAAGGACAAGTCATGAAAAAGCATCTGCTTTTCATTCTGGTTTTGCTCCACATATCGCAGAGTTCCGCCGCCGTTGCCGCCGATGTCGTCCGCGTAGGCAACCTCAAGCTCGCCCACTTCGGCGCCGTTTCCTACATGAAGGAGATAGCGCCGAAGTACAACCTGAAGATCGAGGAGCGGTTTTTCCCGAAAGGGATCGACATCTTCCCGGCCATGGTGGCGGGTGAAATCGATGTCGCGGCCAGCGGAGCGGAGGGCGCCGTCGCCGCCCGTGCCGCAGGTATCCCCATTTATATCGTGGCGGGGTTCGCCAAAGGGGGCGCCCGCATCGTGGGGCGTTCCGACCGGAAATGGCACTCGGTAGCAGACCTCAAGGGGAAAAGGGTTGGTGCCGTCAGGGGGGGAGCCCAGGAGCTGCTCCTTTTGGCGGAACTGGCCAAACACCACCTCTCCTTCTCCGACAAGCGCGGCAAGGATGTTCAAGTGGTTTACCTCCCTAACTACGGGGAGTTGAACCAGGCCCTGCTGACCCATTACGTCGACGCCATCTGTCAATCGGAACCCCAGTCGGCCCAGGCCATCCGCAAGGGGTTCGGCGTTGAAATCGTGAAACCGTTCGACACCCCGCTGGGCGATCCGACCCGGGCCCTGACCATGACCCAGCGGCTGTACACTAAAAAAGACGTCGCCCAGAGGCTATTGAAATGTTTCGTCGAAGCGACCAGGACCTTCCTCGCCAATCCCGCCCTCGCCGAGAAGTATGTCCGCGAAAGCATGTTCAAGGGACAGCTCAGCAGCCAGGAATACCGTATGGCGGTGGCCAATTCACCGTTTACCTACGACATCACCGTGCGGCACATACAGACGACCACTGAACTGATGGCGAAATACGGGATCGGGAAGATGGCAAAGCCCCCCGTGGCGAAGGAGTACGTAAAGACCGATCTCCTGGAGAAGGCCAAGCGCGCCCTTGCGGTGAGGTAGACAACGGAGCCCGCTCTCGTCAGCTCCGCCGAGCCCTACGGCATCAGCCAGACGGGAAGCCTTGATGGGGGCATTTGAATATCTCTCCTCCGGCGTCTGGTCCCGCCGCCTCACCCAAGAACACCGCCTTGTCTATCTTGTCCGCGATGATCGTATTGACTTCCTCCAGGCACGCTACCACTACTGACTCTTCACATCCGCGGGCCACTGCTCCCTCCCCTATACTCAAATCCCCCCTCCTCTCCATCGTCCATCCGAGCCCCTAGAAAGATGCGGACACACTTCGGCGAGGAGGCCTTGCTGGCTCTTGCTATTCAAGAACAAGCAGATTAAGGTAACCGGCATTAGCAGCCGCCGTAACTGCCCAAGGGAGACAGAAGAGATGATAGTGACGCACCTGACCAGAGTGGGACGGTCATTACAGAGTTGGCTTGTTGGCCTGCTGTTGCTTGTGGCAGCTTTGGCAGTACATCCGGCAAAGGCAGCAGCAGTTGAAAAGGGGAGCGTGGTGACCCTGGAGATCTCCTCCACCGGGAAAGGGCTCATCGACAAAGAGATCACCCGCCGCTCGGTTGAGGTGATCAAGAACCGTCTGGAGTCGATCGGCATTACCGACGGCTCCGTTGAGCAACGGGGAGAGCGGTGGATCACCCTCCGTGTGGGGCGGAGCGGGTCGGAGCTGGATTCGGTCATCGAGTTTCTCGTCAGGCCGTCCCGGCTGGAGTTCAAACTGGTCAAGGACGCCAACTCCCCGGAAGAAACTCGCGCCGATACGGAAACCATCTACGAATCGAGGCTCGATGGCGACGGAAAGGTGGAAGAAATCCCCTATCTGGTCCTAAAGAAGCCGCTCCTCTCCGGGGATCTGGTGGAAAGTGCCGAGGTCACCTTCGTCGATACCGGTGGCGCCGGCATACCGGTCATCGATCTCGTTTTAAACAAGAAAGGGAGCGAGCTCCTTGCCAAGGTGACCGAGGCATCCATCGGAGAGAAAATTGCCATCGCGGTCGACGGCAATGTGGTCTCCGCCCCGGTGATCCGTACCGCGATTACCGGAGGGCGGCTGCAGGTAACCGGCGGCTTCTCCGTTGATGAGGCCCGCGATCTGGCTAAGGCGATCCAGTCGGGGGTGCTGCCCGCCTCGATACGGGTCGCCGACCGGCACGAAGCAGGCTCTGCCGGGCCTCCCCAGACCGGCCCCGAGGTCAATGTGGACGAGGTAGCCGATGGCCGGGTGCCCCCCCACACGGACAACTTTGCGGTGGTCATCGGCATCGAAACCTATCGGGACATCAAGGGGGTCGATTTTGCCGTGCACGACGCCAAGACGGTGCAGCTGTACCTGACCAAGCTCATGGGATACCCGGAGGAGAACGTCGTCTTTCTCCCCAACGAAAGGGCCACCAAGTCCGACCTGGAAAAATACCTGGGGGCCTGGCTTAAGAACCGGGTAAACCCGCAGAGTACCGTTTTCGTCTATTACGCAGGCCACGGCGCCCCCAATCCGGCCAGCGGCGAGCCGTACCTGGTCCCCTACGATGGCGATCCCAACTATCTGGAAACCACCGCCTATCCGCTGAAAAGGCTCTACGCGGGACTCGCCCAGCTCCCGGCCAAACAGGTGGTGGTCGTGCTCGATTCCTGTTTCTCCGGCTCCGGAGGTCGGTCGGTGCTGGCCAAAGGCGCGCGCCCGCTGGTCATGTCGGTGGAGGCGCCTCCCCCGTTGAAGGAGAACATGGTGGTGCTGGCCGCCGCCGGCGCAAGCCAGATCAGCACCTCGTACGACAAGCGGGGGCACGGACTTTTCACCTACTATCTGCTCAAAGGGTTGAAGGGAGCTGCTGCAGCGGGAAGGGAGGGGTCGATCACGGTGGAAGGGCTGTACCGGTACCTCCTTCCCGAAGTGGAAAAGAACGCCCGGTTGCAAAATGTCGAACAGACGCCGGTTATTACGCCGAGCCTGGCGACCATCAAGGATATCGGCAAGCTGCGTCTGCGCTGACCGGTAAAGCGGCCGGTAAAGGGAACGGCGGTCAGAGGCCAGCCGGGGCGGCAGCCGGTGTTGGTGGGGTCAGCGAGGCACGATTTTGTAGTCGATGGTGTATTCACCCCAATCGGCGGGATCTAACTGCATAAGACGTCTCAGCAGGTCGCTGACCAGGCCGGTAGATTTGGCGTCGTACACCTTGAACCCCTGCTGAAACCCGCTGCTCAGGAGAGGTTCCTCCTGCCTGGTGGCAATGATCTTGATCCGCTCCACGGCACCGGTAGCTTTGAATTCAGGCAGGAGCATGGCTTTGAGCCGGATGCCCGTCTCGGGCGGTGGAAAGGTCACCAGTTGGTTGGCGTGGGTGAAGTTGTCGCGCAGGCTGGAGTTCGGAAGCAGCTGGGTCACCGAGTTGTCGGCACCGACCACGAAGAGGTAGACATAACTGTCTGAGCTGACCTGGTAATGGAGCTCCACCAAATCGCCTTCCGGTAAACGGTCCCGGGACAGCGCCGCCTTTATAGTGATCCCTTCATCCCCTTTCGGATAGATCGGCCTCACGAGTGCCTTGATCTTTACACGGTAGCGGTTCGGGTCGGCCGCGTCCCGCTCCTGTTTCAGCACCTCGACTTTTTCGATGCGGCCGCGGACTCTGGCAAAAACCATGTCATCGGCCAGCTGGCCGTTACTGACCAGGGTGTGGGAGCGGATAAAGACGCCGACAGCGCTTTCCACGGCCGCTCGTTCCGCCTCCAGCTTGGCCCGCTGGATCACCTCGACGGCAGACTCCAGGTCGCTCCCTACCGATTCCCCCACCGCCTCAACCACGACCGGTTCCTCAGCGGCAAGAGCGGCACGCGTCGCTCCCGGCATCAAAAGGGTAATGGCCGACCACACGAGCATCGCGGTGGTTACCCGCGCGGCCAGTTTGCATAAGCGAGCTATTTTCCGGACTGAATCCACCGCCCCTCCCACCTCTTCAATCCTGCCGATCAAAAAGCGGCTTTTTGAAATGCAGAGTTAACTCCCTGACCATCAGGTGATGACTCCCGAAGAACACGCCAAACGGAGTATCACCTTGCACTTGCTTTGCCAAGAACTTTCATGCAGCTACTGCCGCGCATACTCCTCTCCCGCTTTGCACCCCTCCCGGCCCCCCCGTCCCACGCCTTCCCCGTGTAGAGAGTTGCCCCCTTCTCGCGCTGCTCTCACCACCGCAGGTGGTGGAGGCGATAGTCGTTGCGGAGCAACGTTTCTCCCGCCATGGCTCCGGCACAGATGGTCGAGTGTGCGACACCGAGCTCGGCGGCTACCGCCTTGCCGGGGTGAGTGTTGCGTATGTACGCCAGGTAACAGACGATGCTGCGCGCCTTCCGGACCTCGGGAGCCCGGCTCCGCTGCCGCACCTGCTCCGGGCTCAGCCCGATCGCGGCGGCTACCTTTTCGACGACTTCCGTTACCGAAACCACTGCGCAGTTTCGAGAGAAGATGTTCGCCGCCCTCCCCCGCACCGGCGCCCGTTGCCACTCCTGAGCTTCCTCTATTCCCCGCACGAAGGCGCTGGTGCCGAGAACTCGCCCGTCACACCGCGTTGGATCCGCCTCTACGCCTAGCCTTCGCACCCGCCGCTTTCCTCCCCCGGCCAACTCCCGCCGCTCGCCTTGCCCCACGCCCGCCTTCACGAACCGGCGGTAGGCCAGGAGGCAGCGGACCCTTTTCCTGCCGAAACTGTCCAGCACCTCTCCGCTTTGCCATCCCAGCACCGTCGCCCCCATGATCGCACCATGGCCGCACCAGGGGTGGCTCTCTAGATCCTTGTATTTCGCCACTTCGCCCGAGCGCAACGGGTGGAGGTGGAGGTAGCGGACCAACTCTTTGAGGGTGTTGTCCTCGCAGGCCACCGACTTGTAGCGCCCGCGGAACAGGCGCCCGCGGCGGCCGTGCCGCTTGTTAAAGCCACGGGCATAGCCGACCAAGAGCGGCAGCATCAAGGTGGTGAGCCTTTGCGTGGTAGGGCGAAGAAGCAGGTGGAAGTGGTCGGGCAGCAGGACCCAGGCGAGGCACCTGGTCCCCGTCCGGGTGAGGAGAGGTTCCAGGATTCTGAGGAAGAGGTCACGGTCGGTATCGTCCTCGAAGAGCCGTTGGCCCGTGACGGCTTTGACGATGACGTGCTGGAGAAGTTCGACCTGATCTATGCGAGCGAGGGTAGGCATGCCGGAAGTCTACCAGCCTCCCCCTTGTCGGCAACCGAAAGGTGTACCGGTTTCAACGGTCCAGGAGGTGCTGGTCATGGGCACGCCGACCTCATGGCGACAACAAATTACGATGTAATTCCGAGCAAATAGCCGCAGTCCCGCCATTTACTACCGCTCCGACGGTCCGCCGAGAAGCGGCGATGGTTTTTCCGAATTTCCTGTGTTATTTCTGTTGGTTAAGCTATTTCTTTTCAGGTCCCGGTGAAAAATGGCTTTTTCTTGCTTCGGGTTTGACAGATGCCGCGAGAATGTTAAAGGTTACCAATATTCCAAACAGGAGGTGGCATGTATGGCAACGACCACGGCGGAACAGTACGAAAAGGGGAAGCTCTACAACATCCCCCTCGTCCTCATCCATCCGAACCCCAACCAGATGCGGACACACTTCGACGAGGAGGCCTTGGCGAACCTTGCCCAATCGATCGCCGTTCATGGGGTAATGGAGCCGATCGTGGTTTATCCTGACCCCGATCAACCGGGAACATTCTGCGTCGCGGCGGGGTATCGACGCTGCCTGGCGGCCCCCTTAGCCATGCTATCGACAATACCGGCCATCTTGACCGATGGAAAACCCGAAGAGGTAATGCTGGTGGAAAACCTGGTGCGTGAGCCATGCACCGCTATCGAAAAAGCCGAAGCGCTCGAAGCACTGATGGTTAAGTATGGCTACCAGCCTGCCGACCTGCTGAACCGGATCAATTTGGGCTCAACCCAAACCTACGCCCTACTGTCGCTCAACAAACTGCCGGACAGCGTGAAGGACGACCTTCGGAACAATCCTGGCGCGCCTATTGAAGTCCTGGCAAAGATCGCCCAGGCAGACAGCCGAGCCAAGATGGTGGCGCTGTACAAGAAATACAAGGACAAGGGGTTGATTACCGGCGAAGTGATCGAAAAGGACGTGCAGCCGGCCAAGCCGGATGAGGAGAAGGAGGTAGACGTGTCGTTCGTGTCCGCCTTTGCGAAGAAAGTGGACGGAGTGGCGCTGGGGAAACTGAAGCCGGCGCAGCTCCAATCGATGAAAGGCGACATGGTTACCGCCCGGTCCACCATCGACGCCGTCCTCAAGCACCTCGACGAACTGATCGCAGCCCAGCCATCGCCCTAAACACTGCCGAAACCGGTGAGGTGGGCACTTCCGCTAGAGGAGGAAGCGCCCACCACGCCTTTCATCCTTGAAAGGCGATAAAGGGTGAGGTTCATGAAATTATGCGTCGCTACCGTCTCGGGAGGGGAGAAACGCATAAAATCATGGGCCCCCTCCCTCTTGGGCAAGTTGCAAAATCATCCGCGGAGATTGCAACACCGCAAGCCTGGCCCCAGCCTTTGCCCCAAGTTACCTACGTCCCCCCGGTGGTTCTCTATTGTAAGCTTCGGTTAAAGCTTCAAGAGCTTTGTATAAATGTCCATCCAAGATTCTTCTAAGGGTATCACTGCTGAGCTTTGGGGACAATTCCTGCTGCTTAGCATTTAACAGGGACACTATTTCACGTAATACAGGGAGTTCATCAACAAGTTGGTGAATAGTATGTGGAATTTCATACCTCCTGCATATTGCGTACGCAACAGTGAACTTTTTGGGAGGCGGAATCTTTATGAACCTTTCAACAAAATCAGCGGGTGAAATATATGAGAAGATTGGCACTTCACTAAGATCATAATCTTCATCATTTGACAGTGTGACCATGCTATAAAACTTATTTTCATCCTGAATAAGCTTATCCATTAGAGCAGTCGCAATTAGAGGTAGTTTCTCTAGGTGTGACTTTTCTAGCATATCAGTGTAAAACTTAAACACTTGCTTAAATTCATCTGAATCTTTTTCAGCAAATGACAGGCCACCCCACTGTTCACGATCTAGAAATCCCAAATAACGTTTTTGCTTTTGTTCTAATCTTCCGGTGGTTTTTAAATGTAGGATGTGCTTCTCAGCCAGTTCTTTGATTTCATCATGTGTTGTGTTAATGATTCCGCGGCGTGATAGGTAGATTAAAATTCCTGTTACATGCAATACTATCCCTGCGCTATCGTACTCCATTCTTCCAAATTCAGCCTGCACTAGTGGCAACAGACTATCGAATTCGTCGTCAGTCAGATCCACGAAATGCCAAAGTCTAATCCAACTTTTTTGGTTTTCATCGTTAAAATACATGCTTTTGGCTAGCAGGTCTGAAATGATATCTTTTTCTATTTTGCCCGTATCTATTATAGATTTCCATGTATTATAATCTAATAAAGTGTTGTATGGATCAAATAACACATTGTACTTTTTTACAATATTTGACAGTTTTGTTTCAGTTTCTGTTAGTTCTCTGTGTAATAGGTTTGTCATGGCAACAGATTTTAGTCCAGGAATTTCATTGATTTTTATCGCATTGCTCTTTATTTCAAATGATAAAACGAATAAAACACGAAGCAAATGTTGTAACATAGCTTCTTTAGATTGTGCTGACAAATCCAAAACTGAAAATAATCTTTCAAAGTCCCACAAGGCTTGTTTTAGGTGCCTTAGGTTTTTGTATCCAGAAGCATTGTGAATATCCTTAATTAACTTACGGTTCCTTACTAAAAACAGTCGTGCTTCCTCATCGCTAACTTTTCCACAAAAATCTTCGAGGGCAGTATCTATATCGGGTTCAACCTGGAAGGTTTTACCTATAAGTTTTTCCTTTACGTCAGCATACTTTGCTTGCAGGTTTTCACGATTTTGATCATGCCTAAATAGCTCTTCCTCGTTGGCAATAATCACCGATTTGAAGCCTTGATGCTCGACAAAGTGGTTAATGTAGCCTAGAACATTGTGAACATCCATGGGGCAACGTTCCAGATCGTCAAATATCAGGACACACCCTTCAGTATTTTTGAGGTAATCTGGTATCTTTATGTCTGGAATTTGCGAGTTAATTGAGACCGAATCGCCGTCCACGTCCAGGTCTACTTTCAGGGTGGCCTTGAGCGCGCCTTTTAAAACTTTACCTGCTAAGGCCATCCCTTTATGGGATAGTACAGGATGAAGCTGCTGGAAAAAAATACTCTCTATTTCAGAAAAGGATGTTACACCGTACAAGCTAACGTAAATCGATTTTATTCCTTTTTTTTGCAGCCTTTCTTGGAATTTATTGATAAACCAAGACTTACCAGACCCCCATGGACCTTTTAAAAGTACTGCATATTCAGGAGAATGCGCCAGTCCACAGTAGTAATCAAGAAACCGCACTATATGCTGGTTCAATTCGGTCATTGTTACCTCTTGACAAAGCTAGTGAACCAAGAAAGGTTCCTCAGCATAATTTGTGGAGGGTAAGGGGGGCATGCGTTCCATGCGTTTCTCAGAACACAACCTCGCTTTGCGTCTCCCGTTCAACCCCAAAACACATGAATGCATGACCGTTCCCTCTTCCGTCCCCGGCCTCTTCCGTCCCCGGCCTCTTCCGTACCCTACGCTGTGCGACCCTGGGCGATCCGCACCAGCACCACCGAGACGTTGTCTCTGCCCCCGCGTGCGTTTGCTGCGGAAACCAACCGGTCGGCGAGAGCCTCCAGAGTGCCAACGTGAGAGGACAGCAACTCCTGCAAGTCATCGTCGGTCACCATGTCGGTCAGGCCGTCGGAACAGAGCAAAAGGGTGTCATGCCCATCCAACGACACGGTCTTCAGCTCAGGCACCGGCGGCTCACCGCACCCCACTGCCTGGGTAAGGGTGTGGAAGTGCCGCTCCGCAATCAGCTCCCGGTCAAGACCGCTCGACAACAGTTCGTCACCTACAGTCTGATCGCAGGCGATCTGCGCCAGCGTTCCCTCCGGAAACGAGCCCGGGCACGAAGAAAACCGGTACGCCCGGCTATCGCCGACGCTCAAGATGTAGGCGGTACCTTCTCTGACGACTGCGATGACAAGGGTGGTTCCCATGCCGGCAAGGGCTGGGGATGCCTCTGCCCTCCCCTTTATCGCACCATGCGCGGCCTGGACGGCCCCCTTCATAAGACTGCCGAGTGCGTCGTCAACCGCGGCCGCAAGGGCCGGCAGCATGATAGCGGCTACGGTCTCGATGGCGAGAGAACTTGCCGTTTCGCCGGCATTATGCCTCCCGATCCCATCGGCGAGCAGGTAGAGCCCCAGCCGGTCATCGCTGAACACGCAGTCCTCATTGTTCTGCCGAAGGAGGCCGGGATCGGACTTCTGCGCTGATACTGTTGCTGTCGGCATAGTTTCTCCTACCCTTTCCTCACAGCACCCTCACTTCGAAGGTGGAGGGAAAACCGATCTTACGGGGACGTCGAAGGGGACGGTCATGCGTTCTTTACGTTTACCTACCTTTCATCGTGATGGCGAGACCGGCCCTACATAGAGAAACGCATGCAACGCATGACCGTCCCCTTGCTTTGCCCCATCAGCTTCAGCTCTCAGAATCACAAGCCAGCTCTTGGCTACTCTTTGGCAACCCACTCGACTCCTCTTCTTCATCAGTGGGCGGTCTTGAAAAAGGGTGTGGAGGACGAGCAGATCTACTTAAGCCTAAAGGGCGACCAAAATTGACCCTAGTGAACCTGTATATTCCACATTTGAGAAGCACTGCCATGCAAATTGTGCAGGCTACAAATTGAGCATGTTCTGGCGTCTTAGTACTCTCTAACAGTATTTTAAGATTCGTTTGGTAGATATCAGATTGATGTGCCCATCTAATTATTTCATAAAGGCGTGATTTTTGACGGGTAGTTCCTAATGCTTGGTCTTGTAAATCGTGAGCGAAATCATTCCGTACTTTTCGCAACATTTGTAAAGCATGTTCAAAATCAGGGGATATTAGTCCGAGTCTATGGGCAAGTGCAATTTCAGAGGAAAAAGTTCCTAGAGCCCTATCTGTGTCAAATAAAGAGTCAACACCGCTTGGGTGGGGGAGCAATACATGCTTAAGCAAGGCCTCAAGGTCCACATCAATTCGAGCGGCGGCGAGTATCACCGCTGCACGTTCACTTTCGCGCGCAAGTGAACCCATAAAACCAAAAATGTCTTTCATAAGTTCTACTTCTTGTTGATCTATCAGCGTATCCATCACCTACTCCTATGGTCTAATAGGTCCAACTGTGTAATTGAGCCCAATTGGGCAGAACCCACGACTCGCGGGGCCGCCTCATGGACGTTCTTAAGAAACAAAGATTCTAATAGTCGCAGCTCAACGTGGATTAGAATCTCAAAATCTTAAGAACGTCCCGGGGAAGTACCCTTGTCTGCTGGGTCTTTGGGCAATTGATTCTTATGATCTTATATCCATCCCCATGTCCTTGCTTGGGAGGTATAAACGCGATCAAAAATCGATCTGGAATATATAATTGATATTGTACAAGGTTTCATTTCCGTCTTTATCGGCGACTAAGAAACAATCTTCGCCTACATCTTTGACTAAATATTCCTTAAGAGAGGCAGTGGTATAGTCTTCTTTGCAAGTTATAATAAGCCCAGCCCTTGACCAACAGTCATTCCAAAACCTAACTTTTTTACCCTGCAGGCTCAGTAAAGCTTCTCTCACATTTTTCATTTTATCGCCTCTTAATTTAGCTGAATAATAGTCGACTTGACAAACTTAGCAGGGTTGATTAGCCGAGTCCTTTTCTCAGCCTTACCGTTGACCGCCTACCGCTCGGTCCACTCCGCCACCGTTACCGGCTTGAGTTTGTTGACCCGAGAGGGCAGGCAGATTCTTGCTCCATGATTTTTAAGGCATTTCTCATTTGTTAATTTCACTTTTTTCGGATTGACCATCACGCGTTCAAACATTTGCCCCCTCACTTTACCTTGCCAACATCGGGGTGAGCGGCGGAGCGTCTCAACTTTTTCAAGCTGGATAACACTCACCACGTGCGGAGACCGTCTCCACCCATTTGGTTGGGCTCTTGTCATCTTTCCACGTTGTCAATTCATCAGTGGCTGGACTTACCTTTACCACTCTGCCTGTCCTTATAGCCCCTTACGGGAAGGACAACCCTAAACCCATGCAGTATCGAGTCACCTTTCGGTGCAGGCCCCACAAACCTACAGGTATCCCTTTGACGGCAGTACTCCTTAGGATTTTGTTCTAAACAATATATCTCGCGTGGATCTACGTCCTCGCTCCATTCGCAGACATTTGTACTCACCAGGACGTTCGGCTTCTTCAACCGCGCAGCGTTTTTAGTTACCGCGATGTACTCAAGCTGTGCCTCGGAGGGTAGTCGGTAATATTTACCCGTTAACTTTTTCAATGTCTCTACAAACTTATGAGCATCATTCATATCAGGATCTTCATATGGTAAGTGGTAATTGACCGGCTCATGGAAACACCTAGGGTCATAGTCTTTCCCATCTACAGAGTAAACCTGGCCACGTGTCACCAATTCAGAGCTGATATAGAATGATCTTGCCCGCCATTGACGGACGCCTTGTTAAGCGAGTAAAGTTCGCGACAGAGGTGATCCGTGAAGAAAGCAGAAGCACAAAAGAAGACTCGCAACCGTTACTCTCCGCAGTTCAAGGATGAAG
>NZ_JAKLOY010000009.1 GCF_023652955.1 Geomonas sp. Red32
AGAAGATCGTCGACAACCTCTACGGCACCAACATCATGACCTGCGCTACCTGCCACGAGGTCCACAACAAAGAGAACGCTACCCAGGACCCGTTCACCGATGGCGTGACCAGGACCCAGCTCGGCAAAACCGTTACCGCTCCGAACTACTTCCTGTACGCAAAAGAGAGCAACTCGCTCATCTGCCTCTCCTGCCACGTGAAGTAATGGCGGGCCGCTCAGGCGGCAAGCAAAAGAACCCGAGATCTTACTTATTATGAAAAAGGGGATAGATAAAATGAGAAAAGGACTGGCAACATTGGTCTGTCTTACCCTGGTAGCGGTCGTTTGGGCGTGGGCAGCCACCGCCTACTCGACCTACTGGGTAGAGACCAAGACTACCACCCTCGGTGGTAGCGTAAAGGTGGCCAACAACACCGCACTTTCCGGTGTCGGCGCCATCCGCTTCACCAGCTTCACCACCGCCAACGCTGTTCCGGTCACCGTTACCCCGGATAGCGGCTACAAGATTTCCACCGTCACCGTCGACAACGTCGCCCAGAGCGTGCCGGCCACTGGCGCATACACCTACAACAGCCTGCAGACTCCGGATCACACCGTGAAGATCATCGCCGGCTTCGTTGGTGCCAACGCCTCCACCTCCGCCGCCAAGACCTGGCAGCTGCAGATCCAGAACGGCAGCGCAGGCGGGACCATCTCTGCCGCTGGCCATACCATGGCCACCTACGGCATGAAGATGTACAACTTCGCCGACACCACCGCGATCCCGGTCACCGTTGCCCCGGCCGCCGGCTTCTACGTGTCGAGCCTGTACGTCAACGGCGTGCTGCAGTCCGGCTTCGCCACCACCGGCGGTACCTACACTGTTGACCCCTCCGTCACCGGCAAGGTGTTCAACGTGACCGCCAACTACAAGAAGCAGAACAACGTAGTGACCACCAACGTCACCAGCCCGCTGGTCGCCAACGGCATCCTCCCGGTTAACCCGAAGGTCGCCTACGGCAACGACGTCAAGCTGATCGTTGCTCCGATGGCTCCCTACAACACCGTGACCGCGATCAGCGTGACCGGTTCCACCTACACCGCCATCTCCATGGTCGACAGCCAGGGCAACACCGCTGCTCCGTTCAAGGGCTCGGTGGTGGTGACCATCTCCGGCGTGACCGGCCCCCTGACCCTCGGCTACACCCCGGGCACCGACAACACCGGCCAGATGGGCGGCTGCACCAACACCTGCCACCTGTCCGCTTCCGCCGCTGTTCAGGCTGTTCCGGCCCAGTGGAACGCCTCCAACCACAAGCGTAACGCCGTCGACTGCGTGAGCTGCCACCAGACCATGCCCGGTCCCTGGACCAGCGACACCGTCAACAAAGCCACCATGACCGTCGGCTCCACCGTGGTCTGCTCCAAGTGCCACGCTGACGCTGCCGTCGAAGGCTTCCTGACCAGCCCGCACTGGACCAACCTCCGCAACAACGGCGACAGCGCCGTGGCCGGCGACCAGCTCGCTACCTGCGCTACCCAGAAGTGCCACTTCAAGAGCACCAACCAGACCGGCTGCTCTACCTGCCACCGCGGCAATGCTGCCGGCACCGACAACAACATCAACGCCGACGGCACCTTCGCCGGTTACTCCGCTAACAGCGTCGCCCACAACCCGTTCACCCCGACCATGGAGAGCACCTGCATCAAATGCCATGAGGGCGCATACCACGGGACCCCGACCGCTGTTTACCAGAAGTCCGCTCACTACCTGAACCCGTACTACATGTACGGCGACAAGGAAGTCGTCTGCCAGGATTGCCACGATCCGCACAGCACCAAGGCAACCTTCCCGGGCTACGACGCCACCACCTACGCCAAAACTACTGCCGGCGCCTGCGACAGCTGCCACGCCCGTACCCCGGGCCGTCCGTACGGCATCTTCAGCTCCAACGGCCAGATGGTCGCTCCGCACGTCAACCAGAGCGGTTCCGCTGCCAGCACCACCGACAACAGCAACTACCTGCACGGCTTCAGCGCTAACGCCGGCTGGTACTCCGCTGGCCAGCTGACCGGCGTCACCGTCAACGTTCAGTCCCAGTACGTGACCCCGAACAACAGCTGCACCGACTGCCACGGCCACAACAACTTCATCAACGCCGAATACGCCACCACCATGCACGCCGATCCGAACGGCCGCTGGAAAGCCATCGACGGCTTCAAGTTCGCCGGCTACTCCGCTGCTACCGCCACCGTGTACACCCCGGCCAACGTCAAGCAGGACGGCTGCGTACGTTGCCATACCGCTACCGGCTTCGTGAACTTCGTTCAGTCCGGCTTCCAGGACCTCCGCGCCTGGGGCTTCGCTAACAAAGCCGACGCCACCGGCGAGGTCATCACCTGCCGCGCTTGCCACGTAACCGGCGCCGGCGCCATTAAGGGTGAGGCCACTGTCGGCCTGCCGGAAGGCAACCCGAACAACTGGAACCCGAACTCCATCCGCGCCGCCAAGACCCCGTACACCATGTACTACAACTACTCGGTCTCCAAGGTTAAGAAGTTCGTGGGCCAGGCCAAGTTCAACAACTTCGGCTACTCCAACGTCTGCGTACCCTGCCACTCCGGCCGTACCGGCGCAACCGACGGTTCCGCCATCAAGGCTCTCGGCGCTTACGCTAACTACACCACCCTTACCTTCGCTGGGACCCCGAGCCTGCCGCACGGCGTGTACCAGGCTGCCATCCTCGACGCGAAGCTCGGCTACAAATTCTCCGCATACACCACCGCCGCCAACGGCCACGCCACCATCGGCGTGAACAGCGTGGTGACTGCTGTCAACGGCAACGCTACCACCGATCCGACCCCGGGTCCGTGCGTTTCTTGCCACATGGACTTCAAAACCCAGACCGGTGAGGCTGGCAAAACCGCTACCTACCGCAAGCACGAGTTCTCCATCGTGAAGGCTGACGGCAGCCTGCCGACCCTCTGCTCCAACTGCCACAGCGCAAGCTTCAACGGCGCTTCCCTCGACGACGCCAAGGCTAACTTCCAGGCCGCTGTCGTGGCCCTGGCCGAAGTCATGAAGACCAGCAACAACGTCTACGGTACCCCGATCGTCACCGGTGCTACCGTGACCCAGTACGGCACCACCAGCTTCAAGTGGAGCTGGGCTGACTCCAAGCGCGGCATCGCCGGCGTTTCCTTCACCGGCAAGTCCGCCAAGTTCGCCGACCTCCAGGGCGCCTACTACAACCTGCAGCTCCTGTGGGGCATCGCCTTCTCCACCACCGACGAAGGTGCTTACGCTCACAACCCGCAGTACCTGAAGCAGCTTGTTAACGACACCATCAACGCGCTGCGCGTTCCGACCACCGCTTCGGTGGCCGACGCCATCAGCCAGCTGCCGTACGACGCAGCTTCCACCGACGGTTACTTCCCGGGCTTCAGCGCTACTACCCAGGATGCCGCCATCACTGCGTTGAACAACGCCAACAACCACTACGCTGCCGGTGCAAGCAAGACCCAGTACATGATCAGCACCGCTACCTGCACCGACTGCCACAACCCGAGCGAGACCGCCCTCCAGGCTGCCGCCCGCGTCGCATGGTCCGAGTCCAACCACGGCCTGACCTCCGAAGCAGGCTGGGGCGCAAGCCTCTCCTCCTCCAGCCGCGGTAGCAGCACCCCCTACAACGGGACCGCTATTCCGAGCGCCGAGTGCGTCCGCTGCCACACCGTGGACGGTTTCGTCCAGTTCACCAACAGTGGCGCCTTCGCTAGCGTTGCCCCGCTGACCAGGACCGATGCGGGCACCGTTAACTCCCCGCTCAACTGCAACGCCTGCCACGTCAAGCCGCTGCCGACCGGCAACGACCGTCGCAGCATCGCCCAGACCGCAGGTACCGGCAACGGCACCAGCGGCGTCGGCGCAGCCATCTTCTACAACATCTCGGCTGTCGACAACGGCACCCACCTGTCCTACCGTGCACGCACCCAGGCTAACTTCCCGGATGTCCAGGACTCCAACCTCTGCGTGTCTTGCCACAGCGGCCGCGGCACCGGTCAGCACATCAGCGTCATCGCTGCCAACCCGAACTTCACCATCTCCAACGTGAAGAGCCGTCCGACCCTGCACAACCTCCCGGTCGCCGGCGTGATGTACATGAAGGTAGCCTTCGCTTCCTTCACCTCGGCTGGCACTTCCATCCCGACCCTCAAGAACTACACCTCGGTCGGCAGCGCTACCACCTACGCCAAAACCGTCACCTCCAGCCTCGACCTGACCGGCGGCGTCACCAGTACCCACAGGCTGCTCGGTTCCACCGCTGTCGGCCACGGCCTTGCCGCTGGCGTCCTCGCCACCGGCGGTCCCTGCGTCACCTGCCACATGCAGGGTACCGGCACCTCCCTGGCTCACCGCGCTGACGGCGGTCACAGCCTCGACATCAACGCAGACGCCTTCAACCAGGTGTGCATCAACTGCCACACCAGCGAGAATGGCCACGCCCTCAACACCTTCGCCGACTTCCAGACTTACTTCCTCGGCGCTCAGGAAGAGGCTTACAACAGTGCCGTTACCCTGGCCAGCAGCCTGCTGACCCAGAACTTCGGCATCAACACTGTGACCGATACCACCGTCGAGGCCACTGGCCCCAACGCAGGCAAATCCGTCACCGACTACACCAGGAAGGCTTGGCTGACCGCCAACCCGACCATCGCCCTGTCCCTCGGCTCCGCAGTCCAGACCGACGGCAACGGCGCCTACTGGCTGAACAACACCGCCGCCATGAAGCTCATGGGTGCCGCTTACAACGTGGCCCTCTACGGCTACCAGGATAAGGCGGCCTTCGCCCACGCCCGTACCGCTACCCGCCGTTCGCTGTACGACACCATCGACTTCCTCGATGATGGCGCCATGAACTTCTCGGTCAGCGCTACCGCTACCACCAAGATGCCGGCTGTTTACGGCATCGGCTCCGTCGCTTACACCCAGGACGGCACCGCCAACACCACCACCGGCATCCTCCAGAGCAACCTGGACGTGGTCGGCACCGGCACCACTGAAGCATCGCTGTTCCTCTTCAACTGGAACCGCACCTACGGCAACTGGAACAACTACAAGCTCACCGCCAACAACCCGCTTGAGCGCCCGTAGTAGCTCCTGAAGTCTTCTGCAATGCAGTACCTGCCCCGCCTCGCAAGAGGCGGGGCTTTTTTTGATGCGTTCCCGCCTCATCCCAACCGCTTCACTTCACTTCACTTCACTTCGCCTGACCTCTCTTTCTGCCGCCGTTTTACTTCCCCGTCCCATCGTCCTTCTCACTGTGCCGATCCCACCGGTTTTCTGCCCGTCCTGCGTCTGTCCGATCCTCCGCGGGGACGACTCCGCGAAATGCCCGGCTCCCCTTTCCGTGAAATAACCTTCATCCCGGTGAAATAGCCTGCCCTAAGCCGTTGGTATGACCGGAGGGCTTCCCCGGCATCGCACCGATTACGTATTGCTGTACAAAAAATTACGTAAAAATGACGGAACGTTAAACAAAAACTGACCAACGCTGTCGATAAAAATTACACAAAGATTACCTGTAGGGTTCGTTTTTTGCACAAAGTGCTGTCAGTGCTTCATATCTTCAGTAGTACAAAAGGAGAGGCAACATGAAAAAAGTATTGGCAACAGTCGCAGCAGTAGGATGTCTTGCGGCCGCTAGTACCGCTCTTGGCGGTCTTCCGGCCGGCACGGGGGTCAACGGCTCCCTGCACGACATGACGGTGGTGGTTGGGCCCCAGGCTGACTCGATGGCTCGAGTCTGCGTTTTCTGCCACACCCCTCACCATGCCCAGTCTTCGGACGGCGGCTACAACCTCCCGCTGTGGAACCATGACATCCCGGACGTCACCACCTACACCCCCTACGCCTGGGCCACCCCGATGAACTCCAACAACGGCGAGTTCACCATCACCGACCCGCTGGCCGGCCCGAGCCGTCTCTGCATGAGCTGCCATGACGGCGCCGTCGCCGTCGACGAGCACAACTCCGCCTTCGGCAAAGACGCCAGCCAGGCAACCACCTCGATCGCCAACGTGACGACCTACACCAACCAGCAGGGCCGCGGCGCCCTCGGCAAGGACCTCACCCAGACCCACCCGATCGGGTTCGACTACGTGGAGATCGCCGCCTGGCGTAACTCCAACTCCCAGAACGGTGCCCTCGACTCCAACCACAACCCGACCGGCGACACCGAGATCGTCTCGGCAGACAAAGGGTACGCCCTTTCCATCACCGTGGAAAACACCACCCAGGGCAAGTACAACTACGTTCAGCGTAACGTAGGCGGCAAGCGCATCGTGGACAACCTCTACGGCGCCAACATCATGACCTGCGCCACCTGCCACGAGGTTCACAACAAAGAGAACGCCACCCAGGACAACTTCACTGACGGTCCGAAGAACCTCACCGTCAGCGGCACCACTTACCCCATGGCGGCCCCGAACTACTTCCTTTACGCCAAGCAGAGCGAGTCGCTCATCTGCCTCTCCTGCCACGTGAAGTAGCAGGCCCCCCGGGGCGCTCCCTGCCGGTTTGAGAGCCCCGGACGGACCACATGTTTAATGGGCACTTTTGATGCGATTTGAATTTCTAATTTAAAGGGGACTTACGACATGAGAAAAGGACTGGCAACACTGGTCTCTCTCACCCTTGTAGCGGTCGTGTGGGCGTGGGCAGCCACAGCCTTCTCGACCTACTGGGTGGAGACCAAAACTACCTCCCTCGGTGGTAGCATCAAGGTTGCGAACGGCACCGCACTTTCCGGTGTTGGGGCCATCAAATTCAGCAGTTTCACGACTGCCAATGCAGTTCCGGTGTACGTTCAGCCGGCCGCCAATTACAAGATCTCGACGGTCACCGTCGACAACGTCGTCCAGACGATTGCCGATCCGACCGTGACCTTCACCATCCCGGTCACGACCCCGAACCACACCGTGAAAGTATTCGCGGGCTTCGTCGGGCTCAACGCCGCCAACACCGGTGCCAAGACCTGGCAGCTCCAGCTGCAGAACGGCAGCTTCGGCGGCACCATCTCGGTTGCCGGCCGCTCGCTTGGCAACTACGGGATGAAGATGTACAACTACTCCGACACCACTCCGATGCCGGTGACCGTTACCCCGGCTACCGGTTACTACGTGTCGAGCGTGTACGTGAACAGCGTCCTCCAGTCGAGCTTCCCGCAGGCTGGCGGCGTCTACACCATTGATCCTTCGGCTGCCGGCAAGGTGTTCAACGTCACCGCCAACTACAAGCCGCTGGTCAACACCGTGACCACCAACACCGCCTCCGCCGCCAACGGCATCCTCCCGGTTAACCCGAAGGTCGCCTACGGTAAGGACGTGAAACTGGTCGTCTCCCCGATGGCTCCTTACAACACCATCACCGCCCTCTCGCTGACCGGCACCGGCCACGGCGCCGTCACCATGATCGACGCCCAGGGCAACACCTCGGCTCCCTGGAAAGGCTCCGTGGTGGTGACCATCTCGGCCGTCACCGGTCCGCTGACCCTCGGCTACACCCCGGGCACCGACAACACCGGCCAGATGCAGGGCTGCACCAGCACCTGCCACATGTCCGCTTCGGCCCAGGTCCAGGCTACCGCCGGCCTGTGGAACAACTCCGTCCACAAGCGTAACGCCGTCGATTGCGTCTCCTGCCACAACACTATGCCGGGCGACGTGACCGCGGGCACCGTTAGCCGCGTAACTCTGCAGAAGACCGACGGTTCCGTCTACTGCACCTCCTGCCACAGCAGCTCCACCGCGGCTGGCTTCCTGACCTCCGCTCACTGGACCAACACCTACAACACCAGCGCCAACGCCGGCTGCTCGCAGAAGTGCCACTTCAAGAGCCAGCCCGCCGCCGGTTGCGGCACCTGCCACTCGGGCGCCCTTGCTAGCGACGGCAGCTTCGCCCAGGGGACCTACTCCTCGGCTGCTGCCCACAACACCCAGATCCTTAACTACAACACCACCTGCACCGTCTGCCACGCTGCCGGCGGCAAGCATGGCGGCCCGACCGACAACTTCCTGGCCTCCAAGCACTGGAACAACTCCTTCGAGTACGGGCCTGAGTTCGCAGGCGGCGCCGTGCCCGAGCAGATCAACCCGAACGAAAGCTACACCACCACTGAGTTCGGTGCAGCAACCACCTGCGCCTACCGCTGCCACTTCAAACCGGGCATGGGTCCGTCCCGCAACGTGACCGGCTACGTGACCAACGGCCGCGCTACCACCAACGTCAGCTACACCGACACCCTTAACAACGAGACCTACACCCGTCCGGGTGGCGACGGCTGCATCGCCTGCCACGATCCGCACACCAGCAAGGCAGCCGACTACCAGACCTGCCTCATCTGCCACTCCGGCTCCAAGCATGGCGTAGTGCCCAACGAGTTCTTCAACTCCAAGCACTGGAAGAACACCCATGAGTCCGGCCCCGAGTTCGCTGGCCAGAACGCCGTCGAGTACGGCAGCTACACCTTCGCCGGCCAGACCCAGACCAACGGCAACGTCAAGCTCGACGCCGCCACCGTTCCCGGCGACATGAACCCGAACTCCAGCTACAACACCACCGAGAACGGTGCAGCCACCACCTGCGCCTACCGCTGCCACTTCGGTCCGGGCATGGGCCCGCAGCAGAACGTGGCCGGCTACCTCGCCAACGGGAAGTCCATCACCTACATCGCCTACTCTTCCCGCGCCTCCGGGCAGAAGATCACCTACACCCGTCCGGGCGGCAACGCCTGCCTCGCCTGCCACGACTCGCATAAACTCGTGACCGACGCCCGCTCCACCTGCTACACCTGCCACGCTGGCGGCAACCACGGCTGGTCCGTGAAGGCCTTCGAGAAGTCCACGCACTACACCAGCACCTACGCCATCTACGACGGCATGGGCGGCCCGACCGGCAAAGCCTGCATCGCCTGCCACAATGCTCACTCCCTGGAGGCCGAGTTCGCTAACGTCTCCTCCAACCAGCTCCGCTCCGCCGGGATGGCTACCGGCTGCCAGGGCTGCCACACTCCGGGCCAGTCGTACTCGATCTTCAGCTCCAACGGGATCGGCAAGGCTCCGCACTTCAAAACCGACAACACCACCGCTTACATGACCCCGCGCACCTCCTGCGCTAGCTGCCACAGCCACAACAACACCATCAACGCCGGTTGGGCCGAAGGCGGCCACGGCTCCACCACCACCCCGGCCTTCGACGGCAGCCCGAGCGAAAACTTCAAGACCATGGGCGTCGCCGGCGTCAACTACCAGGTCGATCCGAGCGCACGTAACTGCGTCCGTTGCCACACCGCCAACGGTTTCGCCCAGTTCGTCGACTCCGGCTTCACCAACATCGCCCCGGTCGGCGTCGCTTCCGACAACACCTCCGAGCCGATCGTCTGCACCGCCTGCCACAACAACGTGGACAAAGGCACCCTGCGTCTGGCCAACTTCACCTCCCAGCACCTGGGCGGCGCGAAGTACATGGCTCGCTACGGCTACAAAAACGCTCTGGCTAACAACGTGCTGGTTAACAGCACCCTGACCCTGCCGGACAACAAGAACTCCAACGTCTGCCTCCCCTGCCACAGCCAGCGTGCTTCCGGCCAGGAGATCAAAGACGTGTTCGCTCTCGGCAACTTCAAGCAGTACTCCGCCGGTAGCGCAATCTACCCGCACGCCGCACAGCCTGCCGCCATCGTGGCCGGCATGGGTGGTTACGAGTTCACCGTCCAGAACGGCACCAGCAACAACGGCTTCGCTTACCAGGATCGTGCCCGTCACCAGAGGATCGGCAACTACGGCACCGGCACCGGCTACAACAACACCGGCGTCACCCAGGGTAACTGCGTCGGCTGCCACATGAACACCGCCGGGGCAACCCACAACCTGGAGATCGGCGAGAAGGATGCCAACGGCAACTTCACCTCCATCACCAGCACCGCGTGCGCCAAGTGCCACCCGAGCGACTTCACCTACCAGAACCTCAACACCAGGAAGGGCGAATTCAAGGCCCTGGTCGACGCCCTCGGCAACCTCCTCGTCAAGAAGGGGATCACCCAGGACGGCGTTACTCCGCTGGCAGAGCGCAAAGCGTTCGACATGAGCCTTGGCACCAAGGATAACGCCATCGCTCAGCGCAACATGGGTGCCTGGTACAACTGGTACCTCTTCAACACCACCGACCCGGCTGCCTACGCCCACAACCCGTCCTACGCCCGCAGGCTGCTGACCGACTCCATCGACATGCTCGACGACAACACCCTGAACGGCTCTGCTGCTGCTACCGTCCAGGCGATGGGTGTCAATGGGAACGCTCTGTACAACGCCAACCTCAACGTGGCTAACGCACTTACCGCCACCAACGACCCGGGCTGCCTCGGCTGCCACTTCGGGACCACCACCAACAACCTCAACGGCGAAGCTATCCCGGGCGTCCAGGGTGCTCCGCACTACAACACCGCCGCTACCAACGTTCCTGGCCAGACCTTCACCCAGGCACAGTTCGTAGTTGCCGGTTCGCAGTGCAACGACTGCCACGGCTACGGCCACGGCACCGACAGCCCGGGCTACTCCGCTTCGAAGGCTGCCTTCCCGAACATCTCCGGTGTTCAGGGTAAAGGTATCAACGCCAACTACGCTGAGTCCGCTCACGGCGACATCAACGGTCTGGCATGGACCGACTACAACTTCCTCAACCTCTCCAGCCGCTCCGGCTGCACCCCGTGCCACACCACCAAGGGCTTCGCGAACGCCATGGACAGCGTCAATGCCAACGGCGGGAAGATCGCTACCCCGGCCTTCATCGGCAACGCTGCTGACACCACCAAGCAGGTCCTTGGCTGCACCGCCTGCCACAGCAGCACCAGCTGGAAAACCAGCATCCGTACCATGAGCAACAACTACCAGGCAGCTCAGGGCGGCTTCAGCCTGACTGCTCCGGCCTACACCGCCTACGAGAACATGGGCGAGTCCAACGTCTGCATTCCCTGCCACGCTGGCCGCGAAAACGGCGGTTCCATCAACGCTTCGACTGCCGACTTCAGCAACACCGGCTTCAAGAACCCGCACTACCTTGCCGCAGCCGCTGTCTTCTACGGCAAAGGCGGCTTCCAGTTCTACACCTCGGGTGTCCGTTACAACACCTACGGCGCCGCCGGCAAGATCGGCCGCACCGCCAACTGGAGCCACGGCAAGCTTGGTATGGACAACTACACCACCTCCACCCTGAAGACCGCCAACACCGGCAACATCCGCGGCTCCGGGAACAAAGGTCAGTGCGTGGCTTGCCACCTCGGACCCACCAACACCCACACCTTCAATGCCTTCGAAGCTGCCAAGGCCACTTGGGGTACCAACACCACGCCGAACGGCTGCTTCGGCTGCCACAGCGGCGAGGACATGGAAGAAGTCGCCATCGGCGAGAAGGCTCTGGTTGACAGGTCTCTCGACCTGCTCGCCTACGAGCTCGAGAAATACGGTCTGTACTTCAACAACGACAAGAACCCGTACTTCTTCACCGATGCGGCCTTCACCACCAGCGCAACCAACTGGACCAACAACCCGAACAGCGTGACCGTCACCGGCAAGCAGACCATGGGCGCAGCCCAGAACCTCAAACTGCTCAAAGCTGAGAAGGGTTCCCACGTCCACAACCGCGCCTTCATGCGTGCACTCATCACCGACTCCCTCGTGTACCTGCAGAAAGGCCAGGCTGGTATTGACGCGGATCGTACCGTCACTTCCACCGATCCGAACAACCTCATCAACTTCACCAACTACTCCACCGCGATTTCCGCTCCGAACTCCGACCGGATCGCGGCAGGCCAGTCCGGCTCCAGCGTGAGCATCACTGCCCTGAAGGGGTACCTGATCAGGAACGGTGCCAGAAGGTAATTCCTCCTTCTAATCCGTATGTAATGGCCCCGCCTCGAAAGAGGCGGGGTTTTTTTATTGGCGCAGGGCGGGGAAGGGGGGAAGGCTCCGGAGGGGGGCGGGCGGCTAAAGCCTGTATGGCAAGGTAGGGTTACGTGCTATGGCGTAGCTGATACGCGAAAGAGCGCCATCGCTCGGCGGTTGAGATGGGATCGGTAGTCAGGGCAAGTAATTGTTACAGTTGTATAACCTATAAATTACAAACAAATGACAACCGAGATGCTATAAAATTACTTTTTCGCCGAAATGGCCTGTATCGTGCAGAAAGAAAACTAAATCACAGTGACCAATATACACCGGACACTGCCACAACAGCTGCAGCAGAAAAGCTTCACCTTTTGCGATTGCCCCGCCCCGAAAGGAGCGGGGCTTTTTTTTATCTGCAGCATGGCGGCCGGACAGCACACGGTTAAGCGCTTCTTCAGTGGGGAATCGCTTCTCTCAATCCGTTGCTAGAGATCCGCTCCGTTATCTAGTTATTCCAGCTACCTTTCTCTTTTTGACAAAGAGTCGCAGGTGGCGCTATAATGCGCGCCAACGTTTGTTTGTCCAGAGGGGGTAGGATGTTCCGTTCGATACTGTTTTCCCTGTTGCTGTTGATTACCCTGGCCGGATGCGGAGTCGACTGGTTCCCCGACACCACCAAGACCACCTCCACCACTGGCTCTTCGAGCACGGTGCAGCCCTTCTCCTTCACCAACGCGACCAACGTGGCGTTTAACACCGTCCAGACCTCGGACCCGGTCACCATCGCCTTCTCCAACGGTTCCACGGCCGCCATCAGCGTCTCCAACGGACAGTACTCGATCAACTCCACCACCTCCTTCACCTCGGTGACCGGCAAGGTACATAAAAACGACCAAGTCCGCGTCCAGCATACCTCCGCCAGCACCGCCGGAGGCACGGTGGCCACCACGCTGACCGTCGGCAACCAGAGCGCGACCTTCTCCAGTACCACCACCACCGCCTCCGTATCTACCTTCTTCTTCTCCCCGGCCGGGTACGCGGGGGTGACGACCTCGGGCACCACCAAGACCTCCAACTCCATCACGGTAAACCTGACCTCGGGAACGTCGGCCCCCATCAGCATCACCGGCGGCGAGTACGTGTCGAGCAGTTCGGGCGGCTTCACTTCCAGTCCGGGGACCGTCCAAAACGGCGACCAGGTGGTGGTCCAGAACATCTCTTCGAACGTGGCGGTCACCACCGTGCTAACGATCGGCGACCAGAGCGCGACCTTCTCCACCACCCCCGGCAACGTGGCGCCGGAGACGGTGTATCTCACCGGGACGGCCGGTGGGGTCATCACCGGGTCGGCCGTGCTGGCCTTGGTCCCCGGGACCTATACGGTCCACTTCGTCAGCAGCTCTACCGGTTCCGGCGGCTACGCGCTGACCGCCGCCGACGTCGCCAGCGGCACCTACACCGGGGCCGGTACCGACGAAACCCACACCTTCGCCAACGGCGACTCCCTCTACTTCAGCGATCTGCTGCCGGCCACCGCCGGGCAGGTGGCGACCACCATCGTCAACATCGACGGGGTGCCGATAACCTTCAAGGTCACCGCACAGTAATTTGCGGATATTCCCCCCCAGCCTCACCCCAGCCCTCCCCTTGAAGGGGAGGGAGAGCGGGATCGAGCGGGGGGGCAGGTTTTCCTATCGTTGTCCCGTTCCTCCGCCTTCACCTCCATCCTCACCCCAGCCCTTCCCTTGAAGGGAAGGGAGAGCAGAGGGAGAGCAGGGGATAGGGGCGAGCGCGGGCAGATGTTGCCGCGGCCGTGTAATGCCATGTCATGGAGAGCCTTGTAATGCCAGCTTCGGCAAGCCCGCGCCATCCCGCTTCCGCTGAAGGAACCGCCGCCCGGCCGCGCCGCTGGTCGCTCACCCTCAGGCTCGCCTGCAGCAACGCTTTTTCCTTCTTCATCCTGATGTCCCTGGTTTCCACCCTGCTCTATGCGGGGCTCGCCTCCCAGCTCGCCAAGCAAAACCACACCTACCTCCACGACGAGGTCACCTCGCTCGGCAACATGATCCAGGCCCAGAGGGAGATCTCCGTCATTTTCAAGGAGCTGAACTTCGAGCACTCCGGGAGCGAGTACGTCAAGCACTTCATCCGGGTGATGGACGGTGACGGGGCGCTCCTCATGGAGTCGCCGGGGATGGAGCGCTTCCTCCCGAGGGGGCTCTTCCGGATCCCCTACCGTGACCGGCCTGCCACCGATACCGCGCTGGTGGGACCGGACGGCAGGGATTACCTCACCACCCTCGTCTGGATCGACGTCGACCCCCGCTTCAACCGCCGCGCGGTCCTCCAGGTCGCCCTCGACGTGACCAACGTCCGGGAGATCCTGGTCGGCTACCGTACCAAGATCGGCCTGGCCCTCGCCTTGGGCTTCGCGCTCTGCTGCGGGGCGAGCTTCCTGATCGCCCGCCAGGGGACCCGGTCGCTGGTCGCCCTGACCGACACCGTCCGCCGCATCACGGTGACCAACCTCGAGGAGCGGGTAGGGGGGGACGGGTGGCCGTCGGAGATCGGCGTGGTCGCCGACGCCATCAATCACATGCTCGACCGCATGGAGGATTCCTTCGCCCGGCTCTACCGCTCCGCGTCCAACCTCTCCCACAAGATGCGCACCCCCCTCACCATCCTGAAGGGGGAGGCCGAGGTGGCGCTCTCGCGTCCGAGGAGCGCGGAGGAGCTCGAGGCGGTGATCGCCTCCAGCCTCGACGAGGTGACGAGGCTCACCCGGCTGGCCGACAACATTCTCTTTCTGGGCAACGCCGAGCTGGGGAAATTCAGCCTGACGCTCAGCGACCTGACGGCGCGCGAGGAGGCGGAAGAGGTCATCGACTTCTACGGGCCGGTGGCCGAAGAGAAGGGGATCACCCTGGAATGCCGGGGAGATGCCAAGCTGGTGGCCGACCGGGTGCTGTTCAGAAAGTCGCTGGCGGCGCTTATCTCCAACGCCATCACCTACAACAGCTCCCGAGGAGTCGTGCAGCTCTCGGTCACCCAGGGGGCGGGGCTCGCCTGCGAAATCTCGGTCGCCGACGCCGGCTGCGGCATGGCGGCCGACCAGCTCGGCAAGATCTTTGACCGTTTCTACCGGATCTACGCCACGAGGCACATGGATCCCCACGGCACCGGGCTGGGGCTCCCCATCGCCAAGGCGATCATGGACCTGCACCAGGGATCCATCACCGTCCGCAGCGAACCCGGCAGGGGAACCACCGTCACCCTGAGTTACCCCGACCCGGAGTCCTTCCCCTCCGAGACGGCGGCCCAGGGATAGGGGCGGGGGACGCCGGACGGGTAGGGGGAAATCGTTACCTTTACCGGCAACCGCTATAATTTTCTTGCCTTGGACGGTCTGCTACGGATAGTATGCCGTTTTAATGTGAGAGGGGGACCGGCCGGTCACCCGCAAAAGAAACTTCAAGAAGAGGTTGGGCACCGATGCATATCCTGATCGTAGAGGACGAGAAGAAGACCGCAGCATTCATCAGCCGTGGGCTCACCGAGGACAACTTTACGACCGACGTGGTGGACAACGGGCAGGACGGCCTGGATCTGGCCCTCAAGAGGGAGTACGACCTGATCATCCTCGACGTGATGCTCCCCGCCATGGAAGGTTGGGAAGTCCTGAAAAGGCTTAGGGAACGCGGGAGCCACACCCCGGTCCTGCTCCTTACCGCCCTGGACGGGGTCGAGGACCGGGTGAAGGGGCTGCAACTGGGGGCCGACGACTACCTGACCAAGCCGTTCGCCTTTTCGGAGCTTTTGGCGCGGGTCCAGACCATCCTCAGGCGCGGCCCGATCCGGGTCCCCGAGGTGCTGACGGTAGGCGACCTGGAGATCGACTTCCCGGCCCACCGCGTGTCGCGCCAGGGGAAGAGGATCGACCTCACCCCCAAGGAGTTCTCGCTGCTGTCGCTTTTGGCCCGGCGCCGGGGAGAGGTGCTCTCCCGGACCAGGATCGCCGAGCAGATCTGGTCCATCGATTTCGAGAGCGACACCAACGTGGTGGACGTGCACATGCGGAGGCTGCGGATGAAGGTCGACGATCCGTTCGAGGCCAAGCTGATCAGGACCGTGCGGGGGGTAGGGTACGTTCTTGACGAGGTGTGAAACGGGGGATCCGCCTGGCTGGCGGAGCCAACCGAGGTAACGGAAATAGAAAAGGGCCGGGGAGGCGATTCCCCGGCCCTTTTTTCGTGCGGCTGGCGGGCGGATTACTTGGAGACCGGCCCGTTGGAGAAGATGATTTTTTCGAAGGTGCGGTTGAGCCCCTTGCTGACGAAGTTGCTCATGGTCATCCCCGGGGAGAGGGCGACTTCCTCGCCGACGGCGATCTTGGCCTGGGGAATGGCCACCCACTTCTTCACCCCGTCCTTCTCGACGTTCAGGTAGGTGTAGCCGCCGGCGTCGAGGGACTCGACCACTTTGCCGGTGAGCGGGGTGACGGCCGGGGCCGGTTCCGGAGCGCGCGGGGGCTCGGCGGAAGCCTTGGCCGCGTCGATTTTCGGGTGCCCGGAGGGGAGACCGGCGGGTGCCGCTGCGGGGGCAGCTTCTTTGGCGGCTTCGGGGGCGGCCGCGGAGCCCGGAGTCTTGATCCCGCTGGAGAAGTAGATCGCGTTGAAGGTCCTCTTCAGCATCTTGCTGGTGAACTTGCCCATCGGGGTGCCGGGGAGGACCTCGATCTCGTCACCGACCTTGACCGGGGTGGCGGGGACGGCGATCCAGCTGTGCTTGCCGTCTTTCTCGACGTTGATGTAGGTGTACTGGGCGGCGTCCATGGTCTCGATGACCTTGCCGGCCAGGATCGGGGTGGCGGACTCGTTGGGGTCGACCGTCTCCTTGCCCGGCTCGGCCGGGGCGGCAGCGGCGGCTGCTGCGGGGGCAGGGGCGGCTGCCACGCCACCCGAGAACACGATCGATTCGAAGGTGCGGTTGAGGGACTTGCTGGTGAAGTTGTTCATGACGGCGCCGGGGAGCAGGTTGAGCTCGTCTCCCACCTTGACCTGGGTCACGGGGACCGCCACCCAGCTCTTCTTGCCGTCCTTTTCGAGGTTGATGTAGGTGTAGCCACCGGCGTCCATGGTCTCGACGACCTTCCCGGACAGACCGGCGGGTGCGGCGGCGGTCGCGGATGCCGGTGCAGCGGTGGTTTTGGCGGTCTGGCCGGGGCCTGCACAGCCTGCCATGGCAACGGCACCCAGGGCCAGGGTGATCCCTGCCAGTTTCCTGTGTTTCATCATGTTGGTCTCCTCATGTTGTTATTTAAGGAACGCCCCTTGTGGGCCGGTCCGTTGCATCAATCGATCAGTGGGATGGCTGGGTGGCATCCTTGCGCTGGACCACCAGGGTCAGGATTTCGGCCCGGCGGTTGACCTGCCTCCCCTTGGCGCTGCGGTTACTTGCCTTGGGTTTGCCGAAGCCGAACCCTTTGGTGGAGATCCGGTCGGTGTTGACGCCGCGGGCCACCAGTTCCCGGGCCACGACTTGGGCCCTCGCCTCGGAGAGCCGCAGGTTGGGTTCGTTTCTGCCGACGCTGTCGGTATGCCCCTCGATCCTCACCGATACGTCAGGCGACTTCTTGAGCATGGCGGCCAGCGCGTCGATCTTGGCGGCGTACTCGGCCCGTACCACGGTCTTGTTGAAGTCGAACTCCACGGTCAGGTAACCGAGCGTGCGCCGCACGACCCCGGTCTCGTCCCGCTCGGGGACCGCCGCCTGTTCGGGTTCCACCGGCTCGAGCACGAGCTCCTCCTGGGGAGCCTGTGCGGGCCGGCGAACCGCCTGAGCGGGGGCGGCGGGACGGGCGGGCGCGGCGGCGGCCGGTATGCCTGCCGCCGGTGCCGATGCCGTCTGGGTTGGCTGACCCGCGGGGGGGGCGGCACTCTTGGCTTGAGCCCGCGGGGCAAGCACGGCGGGCTCAAGCGGGGGCACTTCGGAAAGCACCACCGGTCCCAGGACGATTTCCGGCGCGCTCCCCTGTTCGGTGGCCGGGCCAACCTCCCTGCCGGCCGGGGCACCCTTGATGGCAGGGGCTGGCGTGGGCGCGGTGCCGGGTGTGGCTTCCGGGGCTCCGGGCGCCGGGGCGCCGGTAGCCGGGGTGCCTGGTGCCGCGGGCGCTGCAGCAGGGGGCGTCGCCTGGCCGGGCGCGCCTGCCGCCGGTTCCGGTTCCGGCACGTAGCCGGACGGTTCCTGCTCCTCGGATTTCCCATCGTCCTTGAGCTCCGGGACGGCCAGGGCGGGGAGCGCCTTCTTCGGCTTGGGAGGCGCGGGGGGGATGATGCGCATCAGGTCGGTGAAGGAGTAGGACACCCCGGCGAGGATCTCGTAGTTGGTCCTGGTGGAAACGTTGTCGTATACAAAGAGCTGGTGGGCGTCGAACCTGAGGGCCAGATGGTTGGTCAGGAAGTGTTTGACTCCCAGTCCCCAGTTGAAGATGAAGTTGCCGGTGGTGCGAGGGCCCTTGTCGACGGACATGCCGCCGATGCCGACCGAGAAGAAGGGAACCGTCACCTTCCTCGGGGTCAGCGAGTAGACCGCGTCGGCTCCAAAGAGATAGCCGGTGGCCTTGGAGCCTGAGCTGGTGCTGGTGGAGAAGTAGTTGACGTTCGCCTCGACCCCGATTGAGTCGGCGACGTTGGCTCCCACTATGTGGTATCCCGCCCTGACTCCATAGAGCGGAGTCGGATCCAGCGCCTGGCCCGAGGCGAAGAAGTATCCTCCAATGATGGGAGCCACTTCGAACTCTGTCACGGGCTTTACAACCTTGGGGATCTCGGTGAGAGCCAGACCCGGGAGGGAAAGCGCGAGGGTAAAGAGAACGACCAGTAATAATATGCGAACGATGCGCGGCAAATTCCTCTCCAGATACTGCTGGCTTCGCGCATCTTATACTAAACCGTTCTGTACTTCAAGGATAAACGCTTGCTAATGACAGTGCGGGGATAGCGATACTCTATCCGCCCTTGTTTTATTTACATCTGGACAAACGTGAACCTGCTGTCGTAGTATGATTCGCCTCTCTCTTCGAGAGGTTAGCGTTCATTAGAAGAGCGCAGGGGCGTTCGCCGGCCGGCCTTTCCGGCCCCCGGCATCCCCTTCCGGAATGTTCCTCCCCGGCGCCGGACCCGGTCCGTTTCCGCCTCCCGGGGAGCCTCTCCGTCAAAACACGGCACGGCCAAGGTTATTTGCCGTACCTCCTCAGGGATCGGCAGTAAAAATTAGCGAAATATAAAGCTTTTTCAGCTCCGGGAAAGCGAGATCCCCCGCGCGTCGCCGATCGGTGCCGCGATCTCGCAATCTGGGAGCGCTTGTTGCAGGTAATGATCCCGGCCCTCGCCACACGCGAGGCGCCGGCTGGTAAGGCACGTACCCCGAAGGACCGACCGGTCTGCGGCGACCATCGCCGCGAGGCAGGCAAAAAAGGAGGGAGAATGTTGAAAGAGTTTGTCAGGCAATTCTTCAGACAAGGCACGCGGCTTGCCACGATGGCTGCCAGTCTGCTGGCCTTGATGGGGTTCTTCGGCGGTTCCGCATTGGCCGCTACCGGGATTCCGTCGGTCACCACCACCCACTGGAAAAGTGGCAGCACCCAAGGGTACACCGTGACGGGGAAAGTCACCATCCCGGATAACCTTGCCCCCGCCACCATCACCATGACGAGCACCGCTCTCGGTATCCCCGCCAATACGCCCCTGGTCGGCGAATCGAGCGGCACGGTCTACACGGCGACCGTCGATGTCGCCAACCGCCCGGGGACCGGCGCCCAGTGCACCTTCAACGTGACCTACGTCGACAACACCACCGAGACCCTTACCGCGACGGTTTCCACCGTCTCCGACAATTTCCCGGTCCCGACCGCACCGCTTGGTGCCGTCGGATCCAGCGCCAACCCGGCCTTCACCTGGACGGCGCCCACCACCGCTCCGGCGGGGGGGTACGACATCGCCATCAACGGCAGCGACATCGTCTGGACCGATGACATCGCCCCGGGTGTCACCACCTACACCTACAACAATCCCACCCAGGTCGGCGGATACGCCGCCGCTGTGACCCCGGGGGTACTGTACAGCTGGAACGTCGCCTCGGTGGACGCAGTGGGGAACCGGGCCGAGGTCCGCAACAACTCCTTCATGACGGGGGTCAACTTTACCGGCAAGGTCACCGACATGACCGGCGCACCGGTGGCCGGGGTCACCGTGTCGGCCATCGATTCCCAGGGGGTAACCCGGGGAGTGTCGGTCACCACCCTGGCTGACGGTACCTACATGTACGGCGGCCTGGCCTCCGGCACCTACACGGTCCTCTTCAACACCAACAGCCAGCTCGTCTACTACAACAACCAGATCACCGCCCCGGATCCCCTCGCGGTGACGGCGGGAACGATAGTCTCCAACATCAACGCCGAGTTTGGCTCCTGGGGTATCATCAAGGGGAACTTCTACCTTTCGGGCACCGGCCCTGCGCCAGTGCCTGTCACCGTCGGCCTCTACACCGCCGCGAAGGTCGCCGTGTCCGGTATCTCTCCGGTCACCGTCACCCCCGCCGTCCGCTACGCATCCTACGAGTTCACCCTGGTTCCCCCGGGGAGCTACTACCTGAAGTTTAGCGCCGCCGGCTATGCGGATGTCTGGAGCGCGGCCACCGTTCCGGTCACCGCCGGTTTCGTGACCGACGACACGGTCAACGCCAACGTCGACGCGACTCTCGTGCCCGTGCCCGACACCACGGCGCCGACCGTGACCGTTTTCACCCCTGCCTCCGCCTCCACCACCCTGAACATCCCGATCAGCACCTTCACCGCCAGCGATAACGCCGGTGGTACCGGCGTGGCCGGGTACCTGGTGACCGAGACCTCGACTGCCCCGACTTCCGGCTGGCTCTCTAGCGCACCGTCGAGCTACACCGTGACCCAGTCGGTGCCGGAAGGGGTTGCCACCAACGTCACCCTCTACGCCTGGGCCAAGGACGGCGCAGGTAACGTCTCCGCCTACAAGAGCGCGGTCGTCAGGATCACCCTGAGCGGTCCGTTGCTGACCATCTCGGGATCCACCCTGGCCGACGGCACCGCCACCAAGAACCCGAACTTCACCCTGTCCGGCACCGCCACCCCGAACGCCTCGGCGGTTACCGGCGTGAGCGTGGCCCTCAACGGCGGCACCGCCAAGAGCATCGCCTTCGATTCGACCACCGGCGTCTTCAGCACCGGCCTCGTCCTTGCGGTCGGCTCTAACACCATCGTTACCACCGCTGCCGACGCCCACGGCTCCACCACCGACCAGCGGGTGATCACCTACAACCCGGCGCTGACCGACCTCACCATCTCGTCGCCGGCCGACGGCAGCTACACGAAGAGCAACAACGTCAGCCTGAACGGCACCTTCGCCGCCCAGGGGACCGCCACCATCACGGTGAAGGTCAACGGCGTTGCGGTCACCCCGGTGGTTTCCGGCTCCAGCTTCTCCGCTACCGTCTTCCTGAACCAGGGCGCCAACGCCATTGTGGTCAGCGCCACCGACAGCGCGACCGGCACCACCACCAAGGCACTGAGCGTCACCTACGACGGCTCGGTACCCGACCTCACCGTCACCTCGCCTGCGGCTACCCAGGCGGTGCTGGCCGACCCGAGCACCCAGAACAGCAGCGTCGTCCTGGCCGGCGTGATCGGCGACGTGACCAACAACCCGACCCTGGCCTACACGGTGAACGGCGGGGCCCCCACCGCGGTTACCGTGGCAGGCAACGGAACCTTCAGCACCAGCCTGTCGCTGGCCAACGGCGCAAGCTACGTGATCAAGGTCACCGCGACCGATCCCAACTCCCTCGCCACCACCACCGTCCAGCGTAACGTGGTCGTTACCTACCCGACCGGCTGCCTGACCAACGGCATCTCGCCGCCGTCCCTGGCCGATGCCCAGCAGCTGATCAAGTTCGCCCTCGGCGTCAACAC
Organism: Geomonas sp. Red32; assembly: GCF_023652955.1. Lineage (GTDB taxonomy): Bacteria > Desulfobacterota > Desulfuromonadia > Geobacterales > Geobacteraceae > Geomonas. The sequence goes on from NZ_JAKLOY010000009.1 coordinate 21,925, forward strand.
CGCGAGCACCCAGGACAAAGGGTACGCCGACGTGGCTCCGCTGGTAGGCGGTAAGCCGCAGCCGGACGGGATCATCGGCGTGGGCGACGTCCTGGTGATCCTCGAGAGGCTCGTTGGCCTCAAAACCTGGTAACGGCACTTCCAACATCACGGAGATGAAACGATGAAAATGATACGACTCATACTGGTTCTGGGAGCATTCCTTGCGTTGGCCGGCTGCGGCGGGGGAGGGGGCGGTGGCGGCGGCACTCCGGCGGCGCCCACCACTGCCTCGGTGAATGTCGCCCTTGCCGCGAGCGGCGTGCGTGGGGTTCAGGGGGTCATTTCCCTCCCCGCCGGGGTAACTCTTACCGCAGACTCCTCCGGGAAGGTTCCCGACTCAACCTTCACCACGACTATAAGCGGACTCAATGCCACCGGATACTACACTGCTGCATCGGGTAATACCCCGGCCAAGCTCAGCATCCTGATCACGCGCCCTACGGCTGATTTGCCGACCGGGGACCTGGTCAAGGTAACTTTCGACTTGGCATCCGGAACTGCGGTCCCGGCGGCGACCGACTACGTGATGTCGAATTCCGCCTTGTCCGACCAAAACGGCGCTTCCGTCAGCGGGTCCCTCTCGCTCGACTGATACCCGCTTCCCGCTTAAGGAAAAAACCCGCCCCCAAAAAGGGCGGGTTTTTTTTTGCCCGCTCCCGCCCGCTCCCGCCCGCTCCCGCCCGCTCCCGCCCGCTCCCGCCCGCTCCCGCCCGCTCCCGCCCGCCCGCTCCCGCCCGCTCCCGCCCAGTCCCGCCCAGTCCCGCCCAGTCCAGTCCAGTCCAGTCCAGTCCAGTCCAGTCCCCTGATGAGCTGTTCATTTTGGTCACTTGCAGGATAGCTCCCTGTTTTGTGTGCAAAAGGTGAACAGCGGCTAAGTGAAATGTAAAATCAATATCCGGAATTCAGGCCCGTAAAACAATTAGTAAAAACAGCTATCTATAAGTTTTATGCCCTCCCCGTCAAAAGGGGTATCCCGTTTGTAATGCAGAAGGCAAAGGCAAACGGGAGGTCCGCCATGAAAACACACACTACGATTAAGGGACTGGTATTCACGGTGGCTGGCATTTCGCTGATAGCGGGGGTGGGTGTATTCGGCCATCCCGAGCGGGTAGCGGCCTTTGCTTCCCCCAACGGCGTGTCGCAGGCGACCGGAACCTGCCTTTTCTCCGAGCAATTGCAGAAATCGGTAAGCGCCCGCCGGCAGTACATGGTTCAGATCGATAACGCCCTCGGCCGGGTGCAGGTCGCGAGCAATTCCGTCGAGGACATGTACAGCAACATCCAGAAGGCCTCCTACTCTCCGGATGAAAACGACGGGGAGGGCCAGGTCGAAGTGAGCTTTCTCGGGTACCGGAAATACAAAGGGCCCCGCGCCGAGGTCGACGCCTTCTCCGCCGACTGTCTCAGTTGCCACGACGGCGTCGGGGCAATGGGGATCACGGTGGTGCTCAGGAACAACCCGTACGAGCGCGGACAGCATGTCGACTCCTTCACCAGCGATCACCCGATCGGGATGGTGTACAACAGCTACGTGAATGCCCGCAAAGGTGGGTACAAGCCGATCTTCGCCACCAGCAAGATCACCCTGATCAACGGCCGGGTCGGCTGCCTCTCCTGCCACGATCCGCTGAATCCGGAGAAGGGGCACCTGGTGATGAGCGACAGGGAAAGCGCTCTTTGCCAGAGCTGTCACGACAAATAAGGAAGAGCGCGCCACCGTCCGTTACGGACGGGAGGCGAGGGCGGAAAAGAAACGGCCCCACCGGTAATGGTTGGGGCCGTTTTTGTTTGGGGAAGGGGCGTTCCGCACGTTGGCGGGAGCGGTTACTTCAGGTACTTCTCCACCAGTTCCTCGATGATCTCGCCGATGGTGGTCCTGCGGTGGGCGGAGGCGATCTTGAGCTTGAGGTGCAGATCTTCGCGGATGTTGGCCGTCAGCCGCACGTCGCCGGCCGGGACCAGTCCAGAAACCTTCTTGGGCGTGTTCTGCTTCTTGGCCGCCTTGGCGGCGCGAGAGGGCTTGGCGGCGGTGTTCTCGCGGACGGGAGCAGGGGCGGGTGCCTGGGCGACCGCCGGGGCCGGTGCCTGAGCGACCCCAGGTGCCGATGACTGAGCGGCCGTGGGTGCCGGTGACTGAGCCGCCGCAGGTGCCGGCGACTTGGCGGCCCCAGGAGCGGGTGTCTTGGCAGCCGCCCGGGTAGGGGCGGAAGCCGGCTCGACCGGCCGCGGCTGCAGCAACTCTCCGAACAGCCTCATCTGATTTTCCATACTACCTCCGACTGGTGGGAATCGATGCCGGAGTATACCCAATACTAAATGGCCGATCAACCCTTTCGAGGCGGAAGCGGCATTCGCCGTCCGGACTGCGGCGGCCAATCGGGAATGAAAAATGCCGCAAGCGCCCGGAGGTACTTGCGGCATTTCGGTGTCCCGGGGTAGTTCGCGATTACTCGCCGGTCACCCTGACCTTGTACTTGCCGATGATGCCCAGGACGTTCTTGACCTCCCAGTCGACACTCGAAACGCGGGAGATCCCGCCATTTTTCTTGGCGGTCTCGATGCTGCAGTCGCCGGTGGCGACCAGGGAAAGGATGCTCTCGCACTCGGCGGTCCCTTCCTTCTTGCCGGGGGTCGAGGTGGCGGTGACCGGGAGCTTCAGCTCGGTGTAGAGAGCCCCGACCGGAACACTCGAGGCACAACCCGAAAGCATCCCTCCGATAACCAAAAGACCAACCAGATACGTACGCTTCATATGCTACCTCCTGGAGTTTGTAAGTGTCCCTTGGTAGCACAATTTCTCATGCGAGTAAAGCTATCTTTAATTTTATCTAATGATACGGTTACTTGCTCCCCGTCCAGTCATTCGAGGCAGGTGAGCTTCTGGAGGCTTCTCTCGACTATGAGGGAGCCGACGGTGCCGAAGCAGTGCCGGTAGTGATCGCTCTCTTTGTGCTTGTCGAGATGAGCGGCACTCTCCCAGTTCTCGTAGAAGACAAAGACTTCCGGGGTGTCATTGTCCTGGTGCAGGTTGTACTCGAGGCATCCCTCTTCCTGGCGGGTCGGTGCTACCAGCTTGACGAGTTCGCTTTTGGCCAGTTCCACCGACTCCGGTTTCACTTTGAGCCGTGCGACAATCGACAGCTTTGACATGGCAATCTCCTTTTCTAGTGGATGAAGCTGAAGAAGGTCTTCGCTTCCCGTTCGGGAGGAGTGATGGCTCCCTTGCCGTGTTCGACGAGTTTGAGCAGCCAGGCCATGTTCTTCCCGAGTACCCGCATGATCTGCACCCCTTCGCTGTCCTGGCTCACCTCGCCCGGCGCCCTGCCATGGATGACGTTCCAGTAGTTGGAGGTGGGCATCAGCATCTCGGCATAGAGCAGGAAGTTGTTCAGCTGGTTGAAGGTGGGGAGCCCGCCGGAGCGGCGAACGGCGACCACCGAGGCGCCAACCTTGTGGCGGAGCAGGCTGTCGTTGACCCCGGCCACGTAGAAGGCGCGGTCGAGAAACGATTTCATGGTCCCGGCCATGGCCGCGTAATGCACCGGTGAGCCGAGGAGGATGCCGTCGGCCTCCTTCATCTTCTGCACCCACCCGTTGACCTCGTCGTCGATCACGCACCGCTCGTTCTTGTTTCTGGCGCAGCCGCCGCAGGCGAGGCAGCCCCTGATGACCTTGTTCCCGACCTGGACGATCTCCGTCTCGATCCCCTCTTTCTCCAGTTCCGCAGTCACCATCTTCAGGGCGTGCCAGGTGTTCCCCTCGCTGTTGGGGCTGCCGTTGAACGCTACCACTTTCATCGCTACTCCTCCATTTCTCGGTTGATCGGAATCTCTTTCCAAAGGCAAATTAAGTGTGCTAACTTTACTCCTACGTTCCAAAAGGTCAACTACGTACTTTACCGGAACGTAGTTACCTAAAAGGGACGTAGTACCCAGCAGGTAACCTATGTCATACATGTCATACGAGGTGGCGAAGATGAACGAGAACCAGCCCTCCGGCGAACCGATGGTGTACCGGGAGAAGGAATACAAGTGCGGGATCGACCTCACCCTGGCGGTGGTGGGCGGCAAGTGGAAGGCGTCGATCCTGTGGCACCTGGCCCAGGAGACCATGCGCTTTTCGGATCTGCAACGGCAGTTCTCCGACACCACCAGGAAGATGCTGACCCAGCAGCTGCGGGAGCTGGAGGCCGACGGGCTGGTACACCGGGAGGTCTACCCGCAGGTTCCGCCGAAGGTGGAATATTCGCTGACGGAGAAGGGGAGGAGCATCTATCCCGTGCTCGAAATGATGTGCAACTGGGCGAAGAACTATCTGGGCGATTGAGAGGCCGGCCGCTAGGGGGTCCGGAGAGCCGCGAGTTGCGGCGCGGTCATGGAGGGGACGAACTCGATGATCTCGTACTCGGCGATGTTCTCGCGGTGGAAAGGGTCGTTCAGGATGATGCTTTCGATCTCCTCGCGGGTCTTGGCCGTGGAGACGATGACCCCGCCGGTGCGCGGCTCCCTGCGCCCCGACATGAGGAAATCCTCCGAGGCGTAATATTTCTCCAGGAATTGGCGGTGCTCCCCGACGAAGCGGTCTACTTCGGTGAGGGGCTTCAAGTAGTTGAGAAGAACGATGAACACTTCGTCACCTTTTTGCCTTGTCAGAGTGGTTGCCGGTACATGACAACGCCGCCGCCGTCAGGCCCGGAGTTATCTCATAGGCACCAGGGCAGGATGTCAGAAATATTACCGGTATTATGAAAGGATTTCAATAGATATTGTTGCCGCTCGCGGCCGTCTCCCCAGGACTGTCATTGCGGAAAAAACAGTGGACTTGAAAGCCGCAACGGCCACGAAAACATCCTCCCGATCCAATTCACCCGCTCGGACCTTGGACGAAGAAGAGGCCGGCAGGGGAGAAGGCCTGGAAGAAGGAGGCGCCCGTTAGGACGGCCGCTCCGGGCGGCCGGGGAAGCGGTCCCGGAAATCGGCCAGCACGGCGGCGATGGAGGGGTAGAAGGCGCTCTCGCCGAAGAGCTGGGTGAGGCCCGAGCGGTCGAACTCGTTTTTCACGTGTTCGACCAGGTCGCAGAAGACCACCTTGACCCCTTCCCCCTCCACCACCCGGTGCAGGTGCCGCAGTGCCTCGGCGGCGGTGAAGTCGACGTCGTTGACGGCGGCGGCGTCGATGCAGAACCAGGTGAGGGGAGGGGAGCTCTCCCGTACCAGCCTCCCTACCTCCTCGTACAGCAGGTGGGCGTTGGCGTAGTAGAGGTTGTGCATGAAGCGGTACATCATCAGCCCCGGGACGATCTGCTCCGGTTTCTCCACCTTCTGCTGCCGCCAGCTCCCCCGCCCGTCGGAAACGAGCAGCATGTTGCTCACCAGGTAGCCGTGCCGGGTGTGAACCACGAGCGACATGACGATGGCCAAAAGGATGCTCTGCTCGACCCCCACCACGACCACGGTCGCCGCGGTGACGAGGGCCACCCAGAATTCCCAGGGACGCTCGAGGTAGATCCTCCTGAGGGCGCCCAGGTCGATGAGCTCCATCCCGATCAGGAAAACCACCGTGGAGAGGGCCGCGGTGGGGAGGTAGGCGAGGGGGGCGGTGAGGAAAAGGAGTACCATCAGCACGCAGAAGCTCGCGGTCAGCTGCGAGAGCTGGGTTCTCCCTCCGGCGCTCTCCACCATCTGGGTCTTGGTCGGGCTGCCGTTCACCACGAAGGTCCCGGTGAGTCCCGCCCCGATGTTGGCCAGCATAAGGCCCACCAGGTCGAGGTTGTCGTCCAGTTTCTCCTGGTAGCGGGCCGCGTAGGCGCGCGAGGTGGCGGCGCTCTGGGCGAGGATGACGACGAACATGGCGAAGGCGGTGGGGGCGAGGGTGCGGATCACCCCCCACTGCCAGGTCTGCGGCGGGATCGAGACGGTGGGAAGCCCGCCCGGAACGGTCCCGAGGAGCCGGACGCCATAGCCCTCCAGGCCGAGTCCCCAGCCGGCCGCGACGGAGCCGGCGATGGCCAGCAGCGGTGCCGGTATGCTGGAGGAGAGCCGGCGCGCACCCAGCACCACGATCAGCATGGCACCGGAGAGCGCCACGGTGGCCGGGTTGGCCTCCCCGAAATGGCGGACGACGGCGGCGATCCTGGCCACCCCGCTTCCCCCCCCACCGGCGATCCCGAGCATCCCCGGGAGCTCGCCCGCGGCGACCTGTACCCCCACCCCGCAGAGAAAGCCGACCAGCACCGTCCGGGAGAGGAAATCGGCCAGAAATCCGAGCCGGGCCAGCCGGGCCAGAAGGAGCATGCCGGCCGCCATCAGCGCCAGCACGCCGGCGAGCGAAAGCCACTGCGGCGAGCCGGGGACCGCCATGGTGGCCAGCCCGCCGGCCAGGATGGCTGCGGTGGCGGAGTCGGCCCCCACCACCAGGTGGCGCGAGGCCCCGAAGAGGGCGAAGAGGACCATCGGGACGAGGAGGGTGTAGAGTCCGGTCACCACCGGGGTCCCGGAAATCCTCGTGTACCCCATCACCTCCGGGATGGCCAGCGCCGCCAGGGTCACCCCGGCGAAGAGCTCACTCCCCAGCCGCGAGCGGTCCAGCGGGAGCACCCCCTTGAGCAGGGGGAGACGCCGGAGGCCACCCTTTCCCCACCGGCTGCTTTTTACCTTGTGCTCCGTCACCTGCCGCATCCTCCCGTTTTCGCTTCCATCGGCGAAAGCGCAGCGCTTTCCCCCGGCCATGTTTCGGCTATCTATTTACACTGAAATCGTCCGCTTGCCAACCGGAGGAAACGATAGCGGGCAGCCCCTCCCGGCACGGGTGTCGCCAAATTTTGCGTGCTCCTTTTTCGACAGGGGTGGATTTATCCTTATAAATCGGCAGCTTGGCGACGGGCCTCCTCGCGACTGTCGTATTTTTCGCACCCCTTCGAGGGGGCGATTTTCCTCCTTTTTCGCGGCAAACCGCGCGGAATCGCACCCTTACCAGCCTCGCGGCCGGCTGGCACGCTTCCTGCCTCTAATACATCACTTGTGCAACGATAATCTCTTCACATCATTGATAAAAACACCCCTTCGGGGGGAGGAGGCCCGTCATGACATGCCCTAAATGCAAAGGCAGGATGTTTGCCGAGAAATACTACGATTTCGTCAGGTCGTTCGAGGCCTGGAAATGCGTCTGCTGCGGCGAGATGGTCGATACCACCATCGTGGCCAACCGGAAAAAATCCTTCAACAACCCGCTCGCCTAACCGGGCGACGGTCTGGGAGATGTAGCATGGAAAGCTGTGCGCTTTTGGAAGAGCGGGACCCGTTCCTCGATCGCGAGCCGGAGCTGGGCGAGATGGAGGCCGAGGAGCAGGGCGGAATGGAAGAGACGGACGAGCCCGAGGAGGAACGCCGGGCGGCGGTCGAAGAGCACTTCGACGACGCCATCAAGCTCTACCTGAAGGAGATCCAGAGGACCCGTCTGCTGACGGCCGAGGAGGAGCGGGAGCTCGCCGCCAAGATTGCCAAGGGAGACAAGGCGGCCCGCGACCGGATGATCGTCTGCAACCTCCGGCTGGTGGTTAAGATCGCCAAGCGGTACATGAACCGGGGGCTCCCCTTTCTCGACCTGATCGAAGAGGGGAACCTGGGGCTCATCAAGGCGGTCGAGCGCTTCAAGCTCTCCAAGGAGTGCCGGTTCTCCACTTATGCAACCTGGTGGATCCGGCAGTCGATCGAGCGGGCGCTGGTCAACCAGTCGCGCACCATCCGGCTCCCGGTGCATATATCGGACGACATCAACAAGATGATGCGGGTCACCCGCCAGCTTGTGCAGCGGATGAACCGCGAGCCCTCCACCAAAGAGATCGCGGACGCCATGGGTACCGACCCGGCCCAGGTCCGCCGCCTGATGGTGTTCCTGAAGAAGACCTACTCCATCGAGCGGCCGCTGGGCGACAGCAACGACTACTTCCTGATCGACACCATCGAGGACACCTCCACCGTCTCGCCGGCGGTGCTCCTGGAGGACCTCGACCGCTACGACCTGGTCGCCCGCTGCTTCGAGACCCTCTCGGAAGGGGAGAAGAAGATCCTCACCATGCGCTTCGGGCTGGACGACGGGGAGCCGCAGACCCTGGACAACATCGGGAGAAACTTCGGGGTGACCCGCGAGCGGATCCGCCAGATCGAGTCCAAGGCCCTGGAGAAGCTCCGCTCCTTCGTCGAGCTTCCCGACCCCTCCCAGTTCCAATCCGCCCATAGCTAGGAGCGGCCATGGAGGGGAGGGCGGCGACCACAGCGGGAATACGCGGCAGCGGCTTTACGGTGCTCATCGTCGAGGACGACCACCAGACCGAGCGGACCATGACCCTCCTCATCTCGTGGGAGTTTCCCCAGGCCACCGTGGTGAGCTCCGGCAACGGCGAGGAGGGGATCCGCATCTTCCGGGAGAGCTCTCCCGACCTGGTGATTGCCGACCTGGACCTCCCGGTCCTCGGGGGGCTGGAGATGATCGGGCGGATGCGGGCGGTCAAAAAGGAGACCCCGGTCCTCGTGGTCAGCGCCGGGGGGGATCCCCGCTGGCGGGAAAAGGCGGCGCTCCTCGGGGCGAGGGCCACCATCGGCAAACCGTACCGGGTGCAGGAACTTTTCACCGCCATGGAGACGGCCCTGGGGGAGACGGTCCCCGGGGCTATCCACCGCAGCTACCGAATCAGCGGATGACCGGACCTAAGGCCCGGTTTTTCGCTTTATGCAAGCCGGGCGATGTGCTATGTAAGGTGACCGTACCGACCCTGCTCTTCCGGCCTAACCGGCTGGCATGACCAGTGAAATGCGGATCGCTGGCTGCGGTCCGGGAAGCGCCTCCCAAGAGGAAGCACGATGCCGTCCCCGCGACGGCGGCTCCATCGCCGGTCACCTCCGTCCCCGGAGTCTCCGCGGCCCTCCACCTCACGATGCGGTGGAAGCCCGTGGACCGTCCGCCGCATCGATCGCCTTCCCGCCCCGCCGGCCACCGTCTATCCCGCACGTCACCGGTTCTGCCTGTACACCCGGCGCCACCCTTTCCCGGCGGCTACCCAGCCGCAGGCGGCGCTCATCCCGGAAGTAACTGTTCCCCCCGGTCCCGCCGGAGGGCAATTTTCAGCACGAGGTCAACAATTTTCATGAAGCACCCGACTCACGACAGGGCCGCCATCCTGCTGGTCGAGGACGATCAGGCCGCGCGGGAAACCATGGAGCGCATGCTGGGGATGAAATTCCCCGGAGTCGCCATCCATGCGGCCGAAAACGGCCAGCAGGGGCTGGAGCTCTTCCGGCGCCACCGGCCGTCGCTGGTCATCACCGACATCAACATGCCGGTGTTGAACGGCATCGAGATGGCCCGGGCCATCCGCGCCGAGGCCCCCGGGACGGTCGTCATCGCCATCTCTGCCCACTCGGAAACCACGTGCCGCCGCGACGCCGAGCAAAGCGGCGTCAGCGAATACATCATCAAGCCGGTCGACCGGCACCAGCTCTTCGACGTGGTGGGGCGCGCCTTCCACCCCGCCTCGCCGGTCATCCCACTCTAGGAGGAGATCACGACTTCCCATCTGCTCACCTTCACCCTGGCCGGGCAGCGGTATGCCGTCCGGCTGGAGGCCGTCCAGCGGGTGCTGCCGGCGGCGGCGCTCACCCCGTTGCCGAGCGCGCCGGAGGTGGTGCTCGGCCTCCTGGACCTGCAGGGTGAGCCCCTCCCGGTCCTCGATCTCCGCAGGCGCTTCCGGTTGCCGTTACGCGAGCTCGCCTCCTCCGACCACTTCCTGGTGGTGCGGGCGGGGGCGCTCAGGCTAGGGCTTGCGGTGGATGCCGCCGGCGAGGTGATCGAGGGGGGGGAGCTGACCGTCCACACCCCCGAGCGGGTGATGGCGGGGCTCGGGCTTCTCGAAGGGGTGGGAAGCGGGGAAGAAGGGCTCGTGCTGATCCACGACCTGGAGACCCTCCTCTTCCGCTCCGAGGAACGCGAGATCCTGCAGGCTCTGGAGAACCTCAGGTCATGACGCGGCCTGCCGCGGGGGAGACCCTCAAGCTCTTCGCCTCCTTCGTGTCACGCACACTCGGGCTCCTCTTCGGCCCCGAGCGATTCGAGGAGCTGGAGCGCCGGGTGGCCCCGCTGGCGCAGGAGGCGGGCTTTCCCGCCTGCGAGCCGTACCTTTTGTGGCTTTTGACCGCCCGGCCCACCCCTCCGGGTGAGCTGGAGAAGCTCGCCGGCGTCCTCACCATCGGCGAGACCTATTTTTTGCGCGACCCCAAGAGTTTCCGCCTCTTCGAGGAGCGGCTCCTCCCCGAGCTGGTGGCGGCCCGCCGCCGGGAGGGGAGGCTCCGGCTCACCATCTGGAGCGCGGGGTGCTCGAGCGGCGAGGAGCCGTACACGATCGCCATCCTGCTGACCCGGCTGATCCCGGACCTGCCGGCCTGGGAGATCCGGCTGGTGGCAAGCGACCTCAACGAGCACGCCCTCGCCCGGGCCCGCGCCGGGATCTACACCCCCTGGTCGTTCAGGAACGCGCCGCCCTGGCTTTCGGAGTACTTCACCCGGCTGCCCGACGGCCGCTTCGAGCTCTCGCCGCGGGTGAGGTCGATGGTCCGTTTTTGCCGCCTCAACCTGGCCGAGCCTTCCTCCTTCCGGAAGGGGACCGGGATCGACCAGGCGGACCTGATCTTCTGCCGCAACGTGATGCTCTACTTCTCCCCCTCCCAGGCGCTCCGGACCCAGGCCGGGCTGCACGACCTTTTGAGGGAGGGGGGATGGCTCTTCGTGGCTCCCACCGAGGTGGACCACCGTAACCTCGGCGGTTTCCGCTGCCTGCACGTGGCGGGGAGCTTCGTGCTGGAGAAATCCGGCCCGCTGGCCCCCTTCCCCGGCAAGGAAGCCCCCCTGCTTCCGCCCCCCGGGCCGACCGAGCGGACCCGCCGCCTCCGCCTGCCCTCGCGGCCGGAGCCTGGCCAGGCATCGTCCCCGGCCCCGCCAAAGCGGGAGCTTGGCGCCCCGCCGGCCCCGCCGCAGGTTCCTCCTGCCGCGGCCGCCCCGGCGCCGGCCCCACCCGGACCCTCCCCGGAGGGGGAGGGGGAAGCGCGTTACCGGGAGGCGCTCGATCTGTACCGCGAGGGGCGCTACCTGGAGGCGGCCGAACGCTGCCGTCCCATCCCCCGGGAGGGGGAGCCCGGGGCGCGGGCGCTGGCCCTTTCGGCCCGGGCGCTTGCCAACCTGGGGCATTGCGAGGAGGCGGCCGAGCTTTGCCGCCAGGCGATCGACTGCGACCGGCTGAGCGCCGCCAACCATTACCTCCTCTCGCTGATCCTCGAGCAGCAGGGGGACGACGCGGCGGCGGCCCGGGCCCTGAGAAACGCCCTCTTCATCGACCACGACCATCTCATGGCCTACCTCGCGCTGGGAAACCTCAAAAGGCGCGGCGGCGAGCCGGAGGAGTCCCGCCGCTGCTTCGCGAACGCCCTGAGGCTTTTGGAGAGAAGGCTCCCCCACGAGGTGCTCCCCGAGGCCGAGGGGCTGACCGCCGGCCGGCTGGCCGAGATCGTCCGGGGGCTTTTGGGGGAAAGGGGCGCGGGAAGGGAAAAAGGCTCCTCCCCTGCCCGGGGGGGAGCGGAGGGATGATAGATGGATGCTGAACGCGACATGACGGCCAGTGAGGAGCAGTCCGGGGAGATCCCCGGCGGGCTCGACCCCGCGAGGGAGCGGGAGATCCTCCTCGCCCGCGCACACAGGCTGGCGGCCCGCCCGGAAAGGGAGGAGGACGCGGGGCCGAAGTTCGACTGCCTCGAGTTCAGGCTCTCCGGCGAGAGCTGGGGGGTGGAGCTCTCCTTCGTCAAGGAGACGCTGGCGGTCACCGACTTCACGCCGCTTTTCTGCACCCCCCCCTTCGTGCTCGGCATCGTCCAGGTGCGGGGAAGGATCGTCTCTATCGTCGATCTCCGCCGCTTCCTCGAAATCCCCGCCCCCGGCCTCTCCGACTTGAACCGCGTCATCGTGGTCGGCGACGGAACGGTCGAGTTCGGCATCCTGGCCGACGCCGTGGTGGGGGTCCGGACGCTTTCCCGGGGGGCGCTCCAGCCTCCCCCCATCACCCTCTCCGGCACCGGGGGGGAGTTCCTCGCCGGGGTCACCGCCGGACGGCTGGCGGTGCTGGACCTCGCCAGGGTGCTGGCCGATCCGCGCCTGGTGGTACACGAGGAAGTGAGCTGATATGTCATGCCAATCGCTATCCTGCAGACAGGGGGTGTCATGCTGAAAAATCTGAAGATCCGTACCCGGCTGGTGGCCGGTTTCGGCCTGCTGGTCCTTTTCCTGGTGCTGGTCGGGCTCCTCTCCCTGAGGAACCTCTCCGCCCAGTCCCACCTGGTGAGTAACTTCTACCAGCACCCGTTCACCGTGGTGAAGGCCATCGGGGAAGTCGACCAGCACGTCATCATGATGCACCGGAGCATGAAGGACCTGGTGCTCTACGGCAGCGACCCGGTGGAGCGCGAGAACGCCATCCGCGACGTCGATGCCAACGAAAAGCTGGTCTACGAACAGCTTGCCCTGGCCCGGGAGCAGTTCCTCGGCGACCCCGCCATGATCGACCGGGTGCGCCAGTCCATGGACGCCTGGAAGCCGGTCCGGGCCCGCACCATCGACCTGGTCAACCGCGGCCGGGTGACCGAGGCGGCCCAGTTCCACAAGGTCTTCGCCCGCGACACGGTCTCCCGCATCGACAGCCAGATCGACGACGTGCTCAAGTTCTCCAGCAACAAGGCCCGCACCCTCGAGGAGGAGGCGCGCAGCAACGAGCGCTCCACCTGGATGCTGACCGCCTTTTTGGTGGTGGCCGCCGGGATCGCCGCCCTCGTGATCGCCGCCCTCATCACCGCCTCCATCACCGGTCCGCTTTCGAGCGCGGTGGCGGCGGCCGAGCGGCTTGCCCAGGGTGACCTCTCGGTGGAGATCGGCTCCGCCTCCCGCGACGAGCTCGGGGCCCTCCTGGAGGCCATGGGGCAGATGGTCGAGTCGCTGCGCCGGATGGGGGAGAGCGCCAACCGGATCGCGCTCGGGGACCTGGAGGTGGAGGTGGTCCCCTCCTCCGACCGCGACGTCTTCGGGCTCGCCATGCAGAACATGGTCGCCTCGCTTAAGAGGCTCGCCGCCAACGCCGACCGGCTGGCGGCCGGCGACCTCACCGTCCAGGTGATCCCCGCCTCGCCCCGGGACCAGCTGGGGACCTCCTTTGCCGCCATGGCGAGGAACCTGCGCGAGCTCAACCTGGAGATCCGGGAGACCGTCAACGTGCTGGCCCGCTCGGCCGGCGAGATCATGACCACCGTCTCCGAGCTCGCCTCCAGCTCGGCCCAGACCGCCGCCTCGGTCTCCGAGACCAACGCCACCGTCCAGGAGGTCCGCCAGACCACCGATCTCGCCTCGCAGAAGTCCCGCCAGGTCTACGACCGCTCCCACGAGGCGGTCCAGGTGGCCAAGACCGGGAGGGAGTCGGTGGAGAGCGCCATCGAGGGGATGCGGGGGATCGACGAACGGATGGCCTTCATCGCCGAGCGGATCGTCAATCTCTCCGAGCAGAGCCAGGCGATCGGCGAGATCATCGCCACCGTCAACGACCTCGCCGAACAGTCGAACCTCCTGGCGGTCAACGCCGCCATCGAGGCGGCCAAGGCCGGTGAGCACGGCAAGGGTTTCGCGGTGGTGGCCCAGGAGGTCAAGAACCTCGCCACCCAGTCCAAGCAGGCGACCGGCCAGGTCAGGAACATCCTCGGCTACATCCAGAAGGCGACCACCTCCGCCGTCTTGGCCACCGAACAGGGGAGTAAGGCCGTGGAGAGCGGGGTGAAGCAGTCGGGCGAGGCCGGGGAGGCCATCCGCCAGCTCTCCCAGGCCATCGAGGAGTCCTCCAACGCCACCCTCCAGATCGTCACCTCCACCCAGGAGCAGGCGATCGGCATGGACCAGATCGCCATCGCCGTGCAGAGCATCAACCAGGCCTCCAGCCAGAACCTCGACGGCTCCCGCCAGATCGAGGCGGCGGCCCGCGACCTCTACCAGCTGAACCAGAAGCTCCAGCAGCTGGTGAGCCGCTACCTGGTGGCATGACGGGGGTAACCGTGATACCCCGCGGCCTAAGGGGGGAGGGGCGCCATGCCTGAAGTCGAGAACCTCCTGAGGGAGCTGCTGGAGACCTTCCGCGCCGAGGCCCAGGAACAGCTGGCCGGGCTCGGCGAGCTCCTCGTCGAGCTCGAGCGGGGGGAGCCTGCCGCCCAGGGGCGTCTGGTGGAGGCCCTCTTCCGCCGGATGCACACCCTGAAGGGGGCCGCCCACGCGGTCAACCTGGTGGAGGTGGCCAAGGAGTGCCAGGAGCTCGAGCAGCTTCTGGCCTCCGTCAAGCGCGGGGAGCTCGCCTTGGGGGGCGAGGTCTTCGACCGGCTCCACGGCGGGGTGAACCTCCTCGCCCGCGATATCGAAGCCGCCGCCCCGGCGCCGCGGCCGCGGCAGGAGCCGGCCGGGGCCCCCGGGGTGGCCACCGCCGCCCCGCCAAGCCGCCCGCTTCCCTCCCCTCCGGCGGCCCAGCCGGAGACGGTGCGGGTTTCGGCCCATCTGCTGGAATCGCTCCTCTTGCAGGCCGAGGAGCTCGCCTCCGCCAAGCTCAACGCCCTGCTCCTCCGCGAGGAGGTCGGGCAGCTGGCCGCCGAGCTGGCAGGGCGGGCCGGGGAGCGGGGACGGGCGCTGGACCTGGCCCGGGAGGCGATCCGGCGGGGCGGGCCGAAGGGCGAGCCATCGCCGCTGGCCCCGCTCCTCGAACAGCTGGCCGCCGGCGAGCGGCTGACCGAGGGGGTGGCGAGGCAGCTGGAGGCCCGCGCCGAGCGGCACCTCTGGGGGCTGGAGGCGGCGGTCGACCCGCTCCTCGCGGAACTGAAGAAGCTGCAGCTCCTCCCCTTCTCCTGGCTGACCTCGCCGCTCGGTAAGCTCGTGCGCGATCTGGGGCGCGAGCTGGGGAAGGAGGCCGACCTCGTCACCCCGGACCCCCACCTCGAGGTGGACCGCCGCATCCTGGCCG
The DNA here is from genome assembly GCF_023652955.1 of Geomonas sp. Red32. Taxonomy (GTDB): domain Bacteria; phylum Desulfobacterota; class Desulfuromonadia; order Geobacterales; family Geobacteraceae; genus Geomonas. The sequence continues at coordinate 37,043 of NZ_JAKLOY010000009.1, forward strand.
AGCTCAAGGAGCCGCTCCTGCACCTTTTGCGCAACGTGATGGACCACGGCATCGAGCCTCCCGCCGAACGGCGCGGGGCGGGGAAAAGGGAGAGGGGAGCCATCGAGATCCGCCCGCTCTTCCCCGACGCCAACCGGCTCCAGGTGGTGGTGAGCGACGACGGGCGCGGTATCGACCTCGACGCCGTCCGGGGCGCGGCCCTCAAGGCGGGGACGGTGACCCCCGAGGCGCTCGAGCGGCTCTCCGGCGCCGATGCCGTGCGCCTCATCTTCGAGTCCGGGGTCTCCACCTCCCCCATGGTCACCAACCTCTCCGGCCGCGGGGTGGGGCTCGCCATCGTGCGGGAATCGGTCGAGAAGCTCGGGGGGGACCTGGCGGTGGCGAGCGAGCCGGGGAAGGGGACCTCCTTCACCATCACCCTTCCGCTCAGCTTTTCCCGCATGGAGGGGCTCCTGGTGGAGACGGGGGGGCGCCTCTGCCTGATCCCGGCCCAGGCGGTCGAGCTCGGTACCCGGGTCGCGGTGGAGGAGATCAGGAGCGTGGAGAACCGGGAAACGGTGCTTCTGGGGGGCGAGGTGGTCCCCCTGGTGAGCCTCGCGCGGGTACTGGAGCTCCCCGAGGGGCTCCCCCCGGCGGGAGGGTTCCAGCAGCTCGTGGTCCTCAACGCCGCCGGCCGCAGGCTCGCCTTCGCGGTGCAGCGGGTGATCGGGGTCCAGGAGATGCTGGTGAAGCCGCTCGGCAGCCAGCTGTCGCGGGTCCGTAACGTGGTGGGGGCCGCGGTCCTCGGTGACGGCAAGGTGGTCCCGGTGGCCAACCCGGCCGACCTCTTCCGCTCGGCCCTCTCCCGCGGCGACGCGGCCACGAGGGTGAGGAGCGCCGGGGAGGCGCGCCAGCTCTCGGTGCTGGTGGCCGAGGACTCCATCACCTCGCGGACCCTTTTGAAGAACATCCTGGAGTCGAGCGGTTTCCGGGTCGCCACCGCGGTGGACGGCCAGGACGCCCTCGACCGTTTGAAGGGTGAGCGCTTCGACCTGGTGGTCTCCGACGTCGAGATGCCGCGGCTGGACGGCTTCGAGCTGACCGCCGCCATCAGGCGCGACAACCGGTGGGCGGGACTCCCGGTGGTGCTGGTGACCGGACTGGAGTCCCGTGCCCAGCGCGAGCGGGGGATCGAGGTGGGGGCCGACGCCTACCTCGTGAAGAGCAGCTTCGACCAGAGCAGCCTCATCGAAGTGATCGGCAAATTGACCTGAAGGGGAGACGGGTGATCAGGGTACTGGTGGTAGAAGATTCCCGCACCGTGCAGCGGGCATTGGTGGCGGCCTTGGAGAGCGATCCGGCGATCACGGTGGTGGGGTGCGCCGAGACCGGGGAAGCCGCGGTCGAGGCGGCCGCCTCCCTGCGTCCCGACCTGGTGACCATGGACCTCCACCTCCCCGGAATGGACGGCTACGAGGCGACCCGCGCCATCATGTCCCTCTCCCCGGTCCCGGTGGTGATCGTCACCTCCAAGGTCGACCCGGCCGATTCTTCCACCCTTTTCCGGGTGATGGAGGCGGGCGCCCTCATGGTGCTCGCCAAGCCGGAGCCTCCGGGTACCCCGCGGCATGCGGCGTCGGTCGAGAAGCTGATCCGCCACGTGAAGCTCATGTCCGAGATCAAGGTGGTGCGGCGCACCTTCCCCCGTCCGTCGGCTGCCGCCCCCGCTCCCCTTCCCACTCCCCCGGATGCGCTCCCCGACGGGCAGCAGGTCCGGGTGGTGGCCATCGGGGCCTCCACCGGAGGTCCCCCCCTGCTGGGGGAGATCCTTTCCTCGCTCCCGGAGAGCTTCTCCCTCCCGGTCATGGTGGTGCAGCACATGGCCGACGGATTCACCGGCAACTTCGTCCACTGGCTCAACCAGAATTCCCGCCTCCCGGTCGGGCTGGCCTGCCAGGGCGAGCCGCTATTGGGGGGGAGGGTCTACGTGGCCCCCGAGGGGTGCCACCTGGAGGCGGGCCCCGGGGAGCGGGTTCAGCTCTCCACCGCGCCGCCGGTCAACGGGCTGAGGCCCGCCGTCTGCGCCCTGTTCCGTTCGGTGGCCCTCCGTTTCGGCCCCCGGAGCGCCGGGATCCTCCTCTCCGGGATGGGGAGCGACGGCGCCCGCGGGCTCTTGGCCATCAAGGAGCAGGGGGGGATCACCGTGGCCCAGGACCGGGAGAGCTCGGTGGTCTTCGGCATGCCGGGGGCCGCGGTGGCGCTGGGGGCCGCCCGCTACGTGCTCCCCCCCGACGGGATCGTCCGGCTCTTGACCCGCCTGGGCACCCCCCACTCCCTCGCACCGCAGGAGGTACCATGACCACGACCGGCGCCCCGCGCCTGATCCTCATCGTCGACGACAGCCCGACCCAGGCGAAGTTCCTGGAGCATCTGCTTCTCGCCAACGGTTACCTGGTGCAGACCGCCAGGAACGGGTTGGACGCCCTGCCGCTCATCGAGGAGCACCGCCCCGACCTGGTGATCAGCGACATCATGATGCCCGAGATGGACGGCCTCGAGCTCTGCCGCCGGGTGCGCAGGGAGGGGAGCGCCCCGGGGACCCCCATCATCCTCCTGACCCACCTGAACGATCCGGCCGACGTCCTGAACTCTTTGGAGGCGGGTGCCGACTACTTCGTCTCCAAGCCGTACAGCAACACCCTCCTCTTGAACCGGATCGCCACCGTCTTCTCCGGCCACGGCGGGCGCTCCGGGTGGGAGTCCGTCGAGCCGGTGGAGATCCGCTACCGGGACCGGAGCTACCGGATCGGCGCCGGCCGGGCCCAGATCGTCGAGCTCCTCCTTGCCACCTACGAGCTCGCCGCCGACAAGAACCAGGAGCTTTTGGCCACCCAGCACTCCCTCTCCCGGCTGAACCGCGAGCTCGAACAGCGGGTGGCCGAGCGGACCGCGGCCCTCACCCGCGAGACCGCCGAGAGGCTGCAGGCCATGGAGGAGCTCAGGAAGAAGGACGAGGTGCTGATCCAGCAGTCGCGCCAGGCGGCCATGGGCGAGATGCTCGGCAACATCGCCCACCAGTGGCGCCAGCCCCTGAACGCGGTCGGGCTCTTGGTCCAGGACCTCACCTTAAGCCACGAGTACGGCACCTTCACCCCCGACCACCTCTACGCCTCCACCACCAAGATCATGCAGCTCGTCAGGCACATGTCCCAGACCATCGACGACTTCCGCAACTTCTTCGCCCCCGACCGCCAAAAGAGCGAGTTCGACCTGGCCCCGGTGGTGGAACGCACCCTAGCCCTGGTCAACGGGAGCCTCAACGACAAGGGGATCGTGGTCGAGGTCCGCTCCGGCGACGCCCCGCGGGTGGCCGGGTACCCCAACGAGTTCTCCCAGGTGCTCCTCAACATCTTCAGCAACTCCATGGACGCCTTCTCGACCTCCGGCTGCCGCGAACCCCGCATCGAGGTGAGGCTCTTCGGCGAGGGGGGGAAGGCGGTCTTGACCATCGCCGACAACGCGGGAGGGATCCCCGAGGAGGTGATCGCCCGCATCTTCGAGCCCTACTTCACCACCAAGGAGCAGGGGAAGGGGACCGGCATCGGCCTGTTCATGGCCAAGAACATCGTGGAGAAGAGCATGAACGGCTCCATCACCGCCCGCAACGTGGCCGGGGGAGCCGAGTTCAGGATCGAGGTGTGAGATGAAAGGCGAACGGCCATGGGGGGAAGGGCTTAAACTTTTGTACGTGGAGGACGAGGAGATCACCCGGCAGGCGGTGCTCACCATGCTCGGGAGGCGCTTTCCGGAGCTGACCCTCGTCTGGGCCGAGGACGGGGCCGCAGGGCTCGCCCTCTTCGAGAAGGAGCGCCCCGACCTGGTGGTGACCGACATCAAGATGCCCGCCATGAACGGCATCGAGATGGCGAGGAGGATCCTGGAGGCCGCCCCCAAGGTCCCCATCGTGGTGACCACCGCCCACTCGGACATCGACTACCTGATCAAGTCGATCGAGATCGGGGTGGGGCGCTACGTCTTGAAGCCGATCGAGAGCGCCAAGCTCTTCGCCGCCGTCGAGGACTCGCTGCGCCTCCTCTCCCAGGAACGCGAGCGGGTGCGGGCGGCGCGGGAGATCGAGGAGCTGAACCACCGGCTGGCCGCCCGCGCCCGCGAGCTCGAGCTCGCCAACCGCGACCTGGAGGCCTTCGGCCACACCATCTCCCACGACCTCCGCTCCCCCCTGACCAAGATCAGCGGCTACTGCCAGCTGATCGCCGAGCTTTACGGCCCCCTCCTCGACGAGCAGTGCCGCCGCTTCATCGGGATCATCGAGGACGAGACGGTGGAGATGAGCACCCTGATCCGCACCCTGCTCGACTTCTCGCGGGCCGGCCGCCACGAGCTCTCCAAGCGGGAGGCCGACCTGAGCGAGATGGCCCAGGCGATCGCGGCCGAGCTCACCTGCCGCAACCCCGGCCGCGAGCTCAGCTTCGAGATCTCCCCCGGCCTGTCGGCCTCCGTCGATCCGGACCTCGTGCGGGTGGTCCTCTTCAATCTCCTCGACAACGCGTGCAAATACACCGGAGGCAAGGAGCAGGGGATCATCGAATTTGGACTTGACGTGACCGGTAGGGAAAGGGCATATTTCGTCCGTGACAACGGCGCCGGCTTCGACATGGCGCTGTGCGGCAAGCTTTTCCAACCCTTCCAGCGGCTCCACTCGGACCAGGAGTTCTCAGGGACCGGCATCGGGCTCGCCACCGTTCAGCGCATAGTCGAGCGCCACGGTGGCAGGGTCTGGGCCGAGGGGGAACCGGGCCGCGGAGCCGCCTTCTATTTTACCCTCCCTGCCTGACCGCTTCCCCCGCCCCCGGGCGAGGGAGGCGGCGGGCACCGCTAGGAGTCAGAAACGTGATACGGGAAAACAAGCATCTGCAGCGCATCCTCCTGGTAGACGACGAGACCCAGATCCTGGAGAGCTGCAAAAGCTGTCTCATCACCAGCGGTTACCGCGACGTGCTCACCGAATCGGACAGCCGTAAGGTCCTCGATCTCCTCGCCCGCGAGGAGGTCTCCGTGATCGTCCTCGACCTGAGGATGCCCAACCTGACCGGCCAGGAACTCCTCCCCCAGATCGTCTCCCGCCACCCCCAGATACCGGTCATCCTCGCCACCGCCAACAACGACGTGGAGCTGGTGGTCAACTGCATCAAGGAGGGGGCCTTCGACTACCTGGTCAAGCCGATCGAGGTGAAGCGGCTGGTGACCTCGGTGAGAAAGGCGCTGGAGATGCGCTCGCTTTCCAGCGAGCTTTCCGTGCTCAAGCAGTACCTGTTCACCGACCGGCTGGACCACCCGGAGGCCTTCCGCTCCATCGTGACCGGCAACAAGAACATGCGCGCCATCTTCCAGTACCTCGAGGTGATCGCCGGCACCCGCCAGCCGGTGATGATCACCGGCGAGACCGGGACCGGCAAGGAGCGGATCGCCCGCGTCATCCACGACCTCTCCGGTTGCAGCGGCGAGTTCGTCGCCCTGAACGCCGCCGGGCTCGACGACAACATGTTCTCCGACACCCTGTTCGGGCACCGCAAGGGGGCCTTCACCGGCGCCGAGCAAAACCGCGACGGGCTCATCATGCGGGCCGCCGGCGGGACGCTCTTCCTGGACGAGATCGGGGATTTGAACGAGATGTCGCAGATCAAGCTCCTGAGGCTTCTCCAGGAGCAGGAGTACTACCCGGTGGGGAGCGACTTCGTCAAGAAGAGCGACGCCCGCATCGTGCTCGCCACCAACCGCGACCTGCAGGAGCTGATCAAGCAGGGGAGATTCAGAAACGACCTCTACTACCGCCTCTGCGGGCACCGCGTCCATCTTCCCCCCCTGCGGGAGCGGCTGGACGACATCCCGCTGCTTCTGGACCACTTCCTGGAGGCGGCCGCCGCCTCTCTCAACAAGAAGAAACCGACACCTCCCCCCGAACTCGCCGTCATGCTGGCGCTCTACCACTTCCCGGGCAACGTGCGCGAGCTCGAGGCGCTGGTCTTCGACGCGGTGCTGCGCCACAAGTCGGGGGTGCTCTCCACCGAGACCTTCAAGTCGGTGATCGGCGACGAGCGTCCGGTGCGGGTGGCGTCCGGTTCGGATGCCTCGGGGGAGGAGAACCCGCTCTGCGCCATCTTCGGGCATTTTCCGACCATCGACGAGGTCGAGGAGTACATGATTGGGGAGGCGATGAAGCTCGCCAAGGGGAACCAGGGGCTGGCGGGGAAGATCCTTGGGATGGGGAGACAGACCCTCAACAAGCGGCTGAAGCTCCAGGGGAACGGCGGGTAGCTACTCGTCCACGGAGGGCATCGGGACGGCTCCCCCTCCGGAGCGGGGGCGCCTGGTGTTCCGGTTTCTCGGCAGCCTGCGCGGCGATTCGTCGCCGCTTCCGTTGCCCGCACTCGCCTCCGGGGTGCTACCCGGCGGGGTGGACGACGGTTGAGCGTTGACGGTGCCCGGGAGCGCGGCAGGGTTCGCCGCCGAAGGGTTGGCGCCACGGCTGGCCGCCGCGTTGTCCCCGGCGTCCCCGCTATACTCGACGATGATCTGGTCGTCGGTCTCCTCGATGGTGCCATGCCCGCCCCAGGCCGGCTGCCATCCCGCCGTAACGAGCAACATTGCCACTGCCGGTACCGCTGTCGCCAATCTCATCTCACCGCTCCTCCCGCTGTAAACTCTCCCGACCCAAGCGGATCGGAACCGCTGCAGGTTACCCGAAATCGGTCCCCGCGGTAAAGGGGAAAATGTGGCGGCCGCTGCCGGAGGGGAGGGTTTCCAAGGGCGTGGCGCTTTGGTATATATATAGCAGAGCGAACCCCCATGAGGAGGACCGGCATATGAACCCCGAGACCGCCAAGCTGAGCCCAGCACAGAAGCTGATGAAGCAGGCGATCCACGAGATCGACGACTATTTCGGCGAGGGGATTGCCTTCAAGAACATCGAGTTTTTGGGAAGCTACCTGCAGACCCTGGCCCTTTTGGAGCTCAAGGAGACCCTCAGGAACAAGCTGTGACCTGGGCTCTTCTTTACTGGGCAGGGTCCCGCCGGGGGAGGGTGAACCAGAAGCTCGCTCCCTCCTCCAGGTTTCCCTCCGCCCAGACCTTTCCCCCGTGGCGCGCCACGATCCGCTGCACGATCGCCAGCCCCACCCCCGTCCCTTCGAACTCCTCGTTGCGGTGCAGTCTCTGGAAGAGCCCGAAGAGTTTCCCCACGTAGGCCGCGTCGAATCCTACCCCGTTGTCCCGCACGAAGAACTGGTACTCCTCGGGGGTCTCGAGCGCCCCCACCTCGATCCTGGGGGCCTGCCGGTCCCGGGTGAATTTCACCGCATTGGCGAGCAGGTTGTAGACCACCTGCCTCAGCATGGCGTTGTCCCCGGTGACGCTCGGGAGCGGCCCGACCGCCCAGGTCAGGTTCCTCCCCTTGGCCTGGCCGGTGAGCTCCTCCACGATATCCCGCACGAGATGCCCCATGTCCACCCGCGATTTCATCATCTCCGACCGCCCCATCCGCGAGAAGGCCAAAAGGTCGTCGATCAGGTCCCCCATCTTCTTGGCCGCCTCGGTGATCACCTCGAGGTAGTGGCGGCTCTTGTCGTCCAGGTTCTCGTTGCCCCGGGTGATCAGCAGGTCGACGAAGCCGATCACGTGGCGAAGCGGCGCCCTGAGGTCATGGGAGACCGAGTAGCTGAAGGCTTCCAGCTCGCGGTTGCTCGCCTCGAGCTTCTCGATCTGCCTCCTCAATTCTCCGTTCAGCTCGCTGATCTTGGCCTCGCTCTTGCGCTGGCGGGTGATGTCCCTGATCACCGCGAAGGCCCAGGTCCCCTCCGGCATCTCGATGGGGGTGAGCATGATATCCACCGGCACCTCGCGCCCGTCCCGGGTCATCCCGTACAGCTCGAGGCCGATCCCCATCTTGCGGGGGCGCGCCTCCCGGAAGTACCCCTCGCGGTCCTTGATGTGGCGGTCGTGGAAGCGGGGCGGGATCAGGCGCTCCACCAGCTCCCCGATCAGCTCCTCGCGCTGGTAGCCGAAGAGGACCTCGGTCTGCTGGTTCACCTTCCTGATCGACCCCTTGCCGTCCACCACCACGATGGCGTCCGGAGAGGTTTCGAAGAGTCTCTCGAACATGCCGCGGCTTTTCTGGAGCGCCTCCTCGACGCCGTGGCGCCGGGTATCGTCCCGGGCCACCAGGGAAAAGCCGAGCGGCTCGCCGCCGCCGTCCTTCAGCGCGGTGAGGGTCAATTCGGCCCAGAAACGGCTTCCGTCCTTGCGGGGGCGCCAGCCGCTCAGCTCGAGGCTTCCGGCCTGGACCGTCCTGGCCAGCTCGCGGTCCGCCTTGTCCCTCCCCTCATCGGGGGGGATGAGCAGCGAGAGAGGGCGCCCGATCGCCTCTTCCGGACGGTAGCCGAAGATCGCCTCGGCGCCCCCGTTCCAGGAGAGGATGGTCCCCTCGCCATCGAGGAGGATGACGGCGTACTCCCTGAGCTGCTGCATCATGAGGGCGTACCACTGGTCAGTTGGGAAAGAGGGTGATTCTCCTGCCGGAGGGCGTCGGCCGGTGGCGGTGCCGGGGGGATCGGAAACTGGGGGACGATCGATCTTCATGTGCGTGCCGGTGGTTTGCTTAATCTGCGCGGGGTGCCGCGCCATGATCGATAGTATAGATCCTCCCGCTGCTTTTTCACAGGAGGACCGGGGGGGTGTGACGGGGAGGCGGGGAGGCCGCCAAAGGCGGCAGGTGCGAGGGGCGTTGTGCTAACCTGCCGGTATTCCAACTTAAGTTTTACCGGCAGGCGTCGATGATTATGTCGAAAGGGATGGCCGGCCGCACCGAAATGAAATGAAAATAATTTTCAAAACGGCGCGGCCCCGGGGGCCCAGATGAAAGACCTGGGATGGTACAAAATGTACGCAGCCAGGGACGGCATTACCCGCTGGATGGGAAACAGGCCCGGGGTGGGGCTCACCACCTCCGAGGCCGGGATGATCAGCCGGGCGGTCACCGGGCGGGTGGAGCGAAGTAGCGCTCCCTGAGCGCGCGGGCGGCGAAGACCATGTTGGCGAGGGCTGCCCGGGTCTCGCTCCAGCCGCGCGTCTTCAGCCCGCAGTCCGGGTTCACCCAGAGCCTTTCCTTGGGGACGCATTCCAGCGCCCGTTCCAATAGATCGAACATCTCCTCGCAGGACGGTATCCGCGGCGAATGGATGTCCCACACCCCGGGGCCGATGTCGTTGGGGTAGCTGAACTCCTTGAAGGCCTCCAGAAGCTCCATCTGGGAGCGCGACGCCTCGATGGTGATGACGTCGGCGTCGAGCGCCGCGATCCGGTCGATGATGTCGTTGAACTCCGAATAGCACATGTGGGTATGGATCTGGGTCGCGTCATCGACCCCTGAGGTGGACAGCCGGAAGCAGTCGGCGGCCCAGGCGAAGTAGGCGGCCCGGTCCGCCAGCTTGAGCGGCACCCCCTCCCGGAAGGCGGGCTCGTCGATCTGGATGACCCTGATCCCGCCCTGTTCCAGTTCGGCCGCCTCGTCCCGGATGGCCAGTGCCAGCTGCCGGGCGGTATCGCTGCGCGGCTGGTCGTCCCGCACGAAGGACCACTGCAGGATGGTCACCGGTCCGGTCAGCATCCCCTTCACCGGGCGCTCGGTGAGCGACTGGGCGAAGACCGTCCAGCTTACCGTCATGGGCCCCCTCCTCTCCACGTCGCCGAAGATGACCGGCGGTCTCACGCAGCGGGAGCCGAAGCTCTGCACCCATCCCCCCCTGGTGAAACCGCACCCCTCCAACTGCTCACCGAAGTACTGCACCATATCGTTGCGCTCGTACTCGCCATGCACGAGGACGTCCAGCCCGACCTCCTCCTGGAAGCGGACCGTCCGCTCGATCTCCCGCTCGATCTCCGCCCGGTACTCCTCGGCCGACAGCTTGCCGGAGGTGAGCCGTGAGCGGAGCCTCCGGACCTCGGCGGTCTGCGGGAAGGATCCGATGGTGGTGGTTGGGAAGGAGGGGAGGGCGAGGGCCTCTTGCTGACGGGCCCGGCGCGTGGCGAACGGCGAGGAGCGCCGCAGCTTTTCCGGGGTGATCCCTTTCACCCGCTCCTTCACATCCGGGCGGTGGATCAGCGGTGAGTGCCGCCGCCGCTCCAGCGATTGGGCGTTGGCGATCACCCGCGGATCCTCGAGGGCGGCCCCCCCTTTTACGGCCAGCGAGGCGATGGTGACGACCTCGTCGAGCTTTTGCCGGGCGAAGGAGATCCAGTCGATCACCTCGGCCGGGAGCATCCCCGCATCCCGCTCGAGTGCGCAGTCGTAGGGGACGTGCAAAAGCGAGCAGGAGGGGGCCACCATCACCCGCTCCTCTCCCAGTGCCTCCACCGCCCGCTGGACGAGGCGGAGCGAACGCGAAAAGTCGTTCTTCCAGATGTTGCGCCCGTCCACCACGCCGAGCGAGAGGGAGAGCTCATGCGGGATGAGGGGGAGGACCTCCTCCAGTTGTGCCGGTGCGCGCACCAGGTCGATATGGAGGGCGCTGACCGGGAGCCCTGCAGCGAGCCGGGCGTTGTCCCCCACCCCCGCAAAGTAGGTCGCCACCAGGAGTTTCGGGAGCGATCCCCCGGCGGCGAGCTGGGCGTATGCGTCCCGGTAGGCGGTGGCGATCTCGGGGGAGAGGTCGAGGGCCAGGAACGGCTCGTCCAGCTGGACCCATTCCGCACCGCCCCGCTTGAGCTCGGTCAGCAGCTCCCGGTAAACCGGCAAAAGCCTCTTCAGAAGCTCGATCCGGTGGAAGCCCGACTCCTTTTCTTTCCCGAGGAGGAGATAACTGAGCGGGCCGATCAGTACCGGCTTGGCCGGGAGCCCCATTCCCCGCGCCTCCTTGAGTTCGGCCAGCGGCTTGTCGGGGGTGAGCGAGAAGCGCTGGTCGCGGGTGAATTCCGGGACCAGGTGGTGGTAGTTGGTGTCGAACCACTTGGTCATCTCCATGGCCACCACGTCCACCCCTTCCTTCTGGCACCCCCTGGCCATCGCGAAGGCGAGCTCGGGGAGGGGGGCTTGGGAGAGCCGGGAAAACCGGGGCGGTACCGCCCCCACCGTGAGGGAGAGGTCGAGCGTCTGGTCGTAGAAGGAGAAGTCGTTGCAGGGGATGAGGCCGAGCCCCGCCTCCCGCTGCGCCTCCCAGTGGATCTTGCGGAGTTTCTTCCCTGTCTCTTCGAGCTCCTGGAGGCCGATCTCGTTGCTCCAGTAACGTTCGCAGGCCGTCTTCAGTTCTCGATCCGCACCGATGCGGGGGTAGCCTAGGTTGTGGGTCAGCATCCGCCGTCCTCCCTCGTGTGGTTTTTCAACTCCGGTTGATTGTAGCCGATGACGGGTGATTTACAACGAGAGGGGGCGCGGGGAGCGGACCGGAAGAGGCCGGTAGAGTGTTCTGTGGTCGATTGAGTCGATTGAGTCGATTGAGTCGATTGAGTCGGGAAGGGGAGAGGGAGGAGAGGGAGGAGAGGGAGGAGAGGGAGGAGAGGGAGGAGAGGGAGGAGAGGGAGGTCGCGGTCATCGGTGCCGCTCCAGGGGAGAATCCCCCGGGGCGGCACCGATGACGTGAGGGGCGCGCCCGTGCGGGAGCTTTGGTTACTGCACCGAGATCTCGATCCGGCGCGGCTTGGCGGCTGCGGCCTTGGGAAGCCGCAGGCTGAGGACGCCGTTATTGAACTCGGCGTTCACGCCGTTTTGATCGATACTGTCGGGGATCTGGAACTGCCGGTAGTACGGCGCCCAGGAGAACTCGCTGTACACGGGACGCCCCGGCACCTGGCGGTGTACCGGCGCGGTGATGGTAAGAACCCCTTTTTCGACGCGGATGTCGAGGTTTTCCTTGCTGGCCCCCGGCAGGTCCGCGGTCACCAGGAGACCGGATTCCTCTTCTACTATATTAACGGCGGGACGCAGGAACCGTTCAGGAGCCCTGGTCTCCTCCCTTCCCTGGAGATTTTTTTCCTGGCTGGTGGTTACGTCACGGGTCGTCATGGTTTCTTCCTCCTTTGTTCCGTTTCGGCGTTCACTTGTCGTTAGCTGGCAATCTCGATTTTGCGCGGCTTGGCGTGTTCGGACTTGGTCATGGTGATCAGCATCACGCCGTCCTTGTACTCGGCCTTGGTGTTGTCGGGGTTGATGTCGGCCGGGAGGTCGATCGAGCGGGTGAACCTGCCGAACCCGAGCTCGGTCCGGTGCAGCACACCTTTTTCGGTAGGGGCCTTCCGCTCACCGGAGATGGTCAGCGTGCCGCGTAGAACGGAAAGTTCGAGCTCCTTGGGATCGACGCCCGGCAGAAGTGCCTCGATGTAGACCTTGTCCTCGTCCTCGGTCAGGTTCAGGAGCGGAAAGCGTTTGGTCGAGTACGGGGAAAGGAAGGTGGTGGTCAGTGGGCGGGAAAGCCCGACGCCCCGGAAAGCCTCGTCGATCTCTCTTCTCAAACTGTCCAACTCGTTGAAAATGCTCCAGCTTGCCATGTTGATTTACCTCCTTTCGATGTCTTTCGATCTGGTCTTGCTCCATCTGCAGGTAAGATAATCATGGTTTTCCCGCTGTCAAGGAAGGGGCGGGGCGTCACGATTACCGCTGTAAAAGGGCGATCAAGCGCGGGAGGAGACTAAGACGAAGGGCTCGGGGTAGGGCTGCAAGGGTGGCTGACGAAGCGAGGGTGGCGCGCGCGAAGCGAGCGGGTGGCATCGGGCTCCCTCCCCTTCAAGGGGAGGGGCGGGGTGAGGATGGGGCGGCAATCCTTTCAAGAAGGGATAGGTTTCCCGTCCCTCCCCCTCCCTCAGCGGGAGGGGGAACGACTTTAGAAGACAACAGGACTGGCCGGCGCCGGGGAGCTAATAAGGAGTGTAATCGGGAGGGACCGGCGGCACGCTCTCCCGGTACGTGGGCGGCGGGGGAGGAGGCGTCGTAGTCCGGCGGGGGCGGTAGGTGTTCCTCACGCCGGGAATCTGGTTCCCCTTGGCGTACATGCATTGCACGTAGCTGTTGTCGTAGCGCCGCTGCGCCTGCTGCCCGTAAACCTGGGCGTTGTCGGAGCCGATCGCGGTACCGGCCAGCAGGCCGCCACCGGCGCCGATGGCGGCACCCGCTCCGGCGTGCCCCGAGGCGGCCCCGAGCAGGGCGCCTACCCCGGCTCCCAGGACGGTTCCGACCGCGGCACCCTGGGTGGCGTTCTGGTTGTAGGTCTGCTGGGCTCCGCCGATCTGGCTATCGGCCCAGTGACGGCAGACGAGGTCGTCGGTCTGGAACTCCTCGAACGTTTTTCCCTGACCCGGAAGGACCATGACGCTCGGACCGGTCGGGAGCGTGGCGCATCCCGCCAGCACCAGCAGGATCAGCAGGGCCGGAATTTTGTGCCGTGCATCCATGACTTATTCCTCCTCGTCGGGCGGGGCCGGCGTCGGCGCCACCCTCATCCAACCCTTCGGGCATTTCTTCACGTACGGATAGTACCCGTTGGGATCGGAGCAGTAGTACCAGTACTGCTGCGGTTCAGGTTGCGGTTGCTGCTGTATGTAAATCGGGGGCTCCTCACGGATGATGACCGGTTCCTGCTGGACTACCACCGGTGGCCCCCACCACCATGGTCCCCACATCGGGCCGAAATAGACCCCTCCGCGGATGTGGGCCTCGCTCGGATGGGCATGGGCCAGCAGGGCTCCTGCCAAAAGACCTATCATGGCGAGTTTTTTCATCTATTCCCTCTCTTAAGCCGGTTGCCAGCGGCTTCCCCGTTTCTTAGAGCGTATAGTCGGCTAACTTAATTTTAACAAAAAATCCGGTGGTCGGGTACTTCTGACGAGGGCCCCGCCTTCCCACCGGCGGTGCCCCCGTTCAAGCCGCCGTTTTCTACATCATCGGACCGTGCTCCTGAAACTCTTTGTTGTGGCGCTGGGCCATCTTGGCCAGGATGGTGTTCAGCTTGGTGTTCTGCTCCGGGGTGAGCAGCGCGCGGAGTTTGGCGACTTCCTGCGACTTCTTCACCGCGAGGTCTGCCTGTGCCTGGGCTACCTTGGCCGACTGGGCCCTGATGGCCGCCTCGTCGGCGTTACCCGACAGGACGAGGTCGCGCATCTTGCCTCTCTCGTCCATCATAGCCTTGAAGAGCGGCTTGTTCTCCTCCCTGCTCGCCTGCATGATCGCTTTGGCCTGGCTCTTCTGCTGGTCGCTCAAACCGAGCTGTTTGGCGATGCGCTTGAAGAACATCTCCCTGCGGTGCCCCTCCTTCCGCCCGTGATGCTGATGGCCATGGCCCGGCTGGGCGACCGTGGTATCCGGGGACTGCGCCGGGGTGGTTTCAGCGAAGGCGAGTTGCCCGCCGAAGGTGGTGGCTGCGGTAAGGAAGGTAATCATGGCAAGAGGTCTCAGATGTTGTCTCATCGTGTTTCTCCTTTGGTTAGTGGTTGCCGTTTCCGGTGTACTTTGCTGTCGATGGGAGAACCTTACCGCTCAAATGTGAATGGAATATGAAAGAACTTAGGAAATAGGAGTGTGCCGGTTGTGACTCTATTTTAAAAATTATCTGATTCCAATTGACCGGTCGTAATGTATACTCTTTGCGTTTGCCGTCTCAGACGGTGTCAGTCATCTTCTGCATCACGAGGTCACGAATCATGGAAAACAACTCTATGCCCAAAATCCTCCTGGTGGATGACATCAAGATGTTCCTGGAAATCCAGAAGAACATGCTCCAGGCTCTTCCGGTGGAGGTCGCGACCGCCACCGGCGGGGAGGAGGCGCTGGGAGTGGTGGATGAGTTCGCCCCCGACCTGATCGTCCTCGATGCCAACATGCCGAAGATGGACGGCGTTGACTGCTGCCGCCTTCTCAAGCAGCACGACCGCCACAGCCGGATCCCGGTGATCATGACCGTCCCCAACTGTTCGGACAACGCAGCGCTCTGCCGCGAGGCCGGGTGCGACGCCATCCTCCGCAAGCCCCTCGACACCGGGATCTTCCTCGATGCCATCACCTGCTTCATCCCGGTGGTGGAACGCCGGGACCGCCGCGTGGAACTGCTGACCCCGGTCCAGGTGACCATGGGCCGGCGGGTGATCTCCGGCGCGTTGCTCGATATCAGCAGGTCCGGCGCCTGCTTCGAACCCGACGAGGTCATTGCGACCGGCACCACGGTAGAGCTCAGCTTCACGCTCCCCGCGGCCGACCGTCCGGTCATCAAGATGCGCGCGAAGGTGGTCCGTAACGGCACCACCGACCTTCCGGGCCAGCTTTCCGGAACTGGGGTTGCCTTCATTGCGGGGGACGGAGCCCCCACCCGGGTTCCCGTAGACTCCGCGATATCCGTCTTCGTCAAAAGCAGGTCCCTCAAGGTCCCGGGATTCCCCAGCTGCTGACCCGGAGGCGCACCGCGGCGATGAGAAGGAGGGCGGGCAGGTCCTCCCGGTAGGTTGATGTTAAATCGTCGGAAGTTGAGGGACGGTGGCCTGCGGGGTATACTTCATCTGAAAGGAGATTCCCAATGAAGAGTTACCTGAAGGCGTTCTTATCTTCTCTCGCGGTCCTCATCACGCTGGCTCCGCTGGTGGCCCAGGCGGGTAGTTGGCAGATCGACCCGGACCACTCCAGTGTCGGCTTCAAGGTTCGCCACATGATGGTCTCCAACGTCAAAGGGGACTTCGGCACCTTCAGCGGGGTGGTCGACATCAACGACCAGGACGTCACCAAGTCCTCGGTTTCGGTCTCCATCGTTACCGCATCCATCAATACCGGCGTAGCCAAGCGCGACGCCCATCTCAAAAGCGCCGATTTCCTCGATGTCGCCAAGTTCCCGGCCATGACCTTCGTCTCCAGCAAAGTGGTCAAGGCGGGGAAGGACAAGCTCAAGGTCTACGGGCTTTTGACTCTCCATGGCATCACCCGCGAAGTGGTGCTCGACGTCGACGGTCCCAGCGGCGTCTCCCGCGACCCGTACGGGAACCTGAGGAGGGGAGCCTCGGCCACCACCAAGATAAACCGCAAGGATTTCGGCCTGGTCTGGAACGCCCTATTGGAGACCGGCGGGGTCGCCGTGGGGGAAGAAGTCCAGATCAGCCTCGAGATCGAGATGATCGCCAAGAAGTAGGCGGCGGTTGCTATGCCCCCGCTTGTTGCTAGACTTTTGCAGTCGGCTATTGAAAGGAAAGGGGGGTGCCATGAAAATTCCGGTGGTCTACAGTGACAACAGTCCGGGATGGGTAAGGCCGGAAGAGCTCCAGCAGTTGATCGACGAGGCCGCCATCGTTTCCTTCCTGCGCAGCGATGGAGAGGCCGTCCAGGTCGGCGTCGACCCGGTCCGGGGGGTGGGAGGGCGCATCTACATGGGGCCCGAACGAAGGGGCAAGGTAGGTTTCTGCTAAACCAAGCGGAAATGGTTATTTGCGGGCCGGCTCTCATCAAGGGCCGGCCCGCCTCGTTTTCATCCCCCCCGAGGAGGCCAGCCATGAACGTGCGACCGTCCCTGCTTCTTGCCCCCCTCGTCCTGTCCCTGCTCGCTCCCGCCACGGCGGGGGCCATTTCCGACTGCGTCTTTGCCGGGGTCAACTTCTCCGACGGCGCGATCTCCTGCCAGTCCGGCCACCAGTTCCGTTGCAGCGATGGAGATTGGGTTTCCCTCGACCTTCCCTGCGAGACCCCTCCTCCGGCCCCTGCCATCGTCAACCCCGCAGAGTGTGTCTGCACCTCCCAGGAAATTACCGGCTGCGACCAAGACGGCCTCGCCTGCTGTGTCTCGCTGGTGGGGGGAGACTGCAGCAAGCACTGCTGCCCCACCCAGTAAAGAGGATCGCCCCCATTCCCTGCCGGAGCGCCAAGGTTGATAGCCCCGGAGAAAACGGCTCCCGCGGCATTTTCACATTTGCGAAAGCGGCCAGGCCATTCGCACATTTGCAAATGGCCGCCCGTGCCCCTCTCTCGATTCCGCAATTAGCTAATTTTGAATCACTTTCCTTGTTTCCCCCGGGCAAGAGGAGCACGTGGGCCTTTTGCAATGTTGCGAAAATCCCCGGCTGCCGTTTAGTCCCTCCTCAATCGACCCCTTCCGTAACATGCCGTCAATAAAGAGAAAATCCGTGAATACGGAAAACTATAACATTGGTATGTTCGTTGCTATAGGTATCGTGTGGACGGCTTGCGCTCACGGGTCTCAACCAGGGCGCCAGCGGCACATTACATGCGTTGAAGTCGGAATCGACATCCACATAAAACGAGGAGGTAGTGAAATGAGTGACGTGAAATTGGGGAATCCCGCGGTTGTTGGCCTTGCTGGCTTCGGTATGACGACTTTCGTGCTGCAGTGCCACAATCTCGGGTGGTGCGGTATCGCTCCCGTTCTTTGGCTTGGCCTCTGCTTCGGTGGCACCGCACAGCTCATCGCCGGCCTGATGGAGTTCAAAACCGGCAACAACTTCGGCTTCTGCGCATTCACCGGCTACGGGGCCTTCTGGATCTCCCTCTGCCTGATGATTATCTTCGGGAAGAACGCCGACCTCGTGAAGGCCTACCCGACCCTGGCCTTCTCGGCCAATGACCTGGGCTTCTACCTGGTGGCCTGGACCATCTTCACCTTCATCCTCTTCATCGCCTCCATGAAGCACCACGCAACCCTGGCCTTCATCTTCCTGACCCTGCTCCTCGGCTTCATCGGCCTCGACCTGAAAGAGCTCGCCGGCAGCGCCCTGGCCGGGACCTTCGCCGCCTACGACCTGCTCCTCTGCGCATTCTCCGCCCTCTACCTGATGGCCGTCGCCGTCTACGCCGAGTCCGGCATCAAGCTTCCGGTGGGTGAAGCCTGGATCAAGGACAAGCAGGAGAAGGAAGTCATGGCTGCCAGCAAGGTAACCGCGTAACCGGCTCCTCCGAAGCCGTCCTGAAACGGCACCGGAACGACCCAGCAAACAGAAAGGGCCATGGCAATCGCCATGGCCCTTTCTGTATTTTAGATGCGAGGTGGTGCTTAGCTTGGTTTCTCTCGCTATGGAGAGGGTTCATCGGGAGGTTTCGGGGAGGCTCAAAGTCCCCCTTTGCAAAAGGGGGATTTAGGGGGATTTTCCTGCTGCCAACGTCATAAATCCCCCCTGTCCCCCCTTTTTCAAAGGGGGGGACCTGCTATCCCCAATATTTCCCGATGAACCTTTGACAAGGGGGGGGGACCTGTTTTCCGGCGGTTAGAAGATGCACGGGCTGGCCTGACAATAGCTAGTGCTGGCCTAACAAAAGCTCGTGGACCTGATAAAAGCTCGCGGCCTGATGACGGTTCGCCGGGGCCGAAGGGGGCGGCTACCAGAGGTAGGGGGATTTGTTGTCGAAGTGGCGCCGGTTGAAGTAGAGGACCAGGTTCAGGATCAGGAACAGCACCGCCATGCAGAAAGCGTAGAGGCGGTACTCGTAATCGGGGACAGTGGACCCGGTGGCGGTGACCACCTGCTGGACGGGGAGATGCACGAGGTTGGCGATCTCGCTCAGACACTGCACGGAGTTGTAGGCGATCAGCAGCCAGAGGGTGATCCGCTGCCGCTTGAGGATCCCGATCATGAGATAGACAAGAGCTATGCTGGCGGCGAAGATCGACGATTCGCTGGCATCCCCCGAGTAGAGCTTGCCCATGAAGGGGAAGGGGTCGCCAAGGTGGGAAAGGGTGATGAGGAGATACAGGAGGTAAACCCCCACCAGCGGGGTGAGTACCAGGGATCCTCTCTTCTCGTCGGGCGCTACCATGGTCCTGTGATCCGTCTCTTTCAAGGAGTCTCTCCTTTGCCTGCCAGGCAGGCTCCACACGTCACCGAAAATGCGCTGCCGTCAACGGAGCTTGCTCCTCATGCGGAGAAGTCTCTCGTATCCGGGAGTTCACAGGAATAAACCTGCGTTATATTAACAGAAGGGCGAATGGCGTGCAAGAAACATTCGGCACTACCGTACGGCAGCCGGCAGCAAAACTTTAATAGGGATGATTGCCATGGCCTCCCGGGGAGAGGCGGAAGAGGCGATCCGGCCGCTTCGCGTTCGATCGTTCGTTCGATTTTTTTGGCGGTAAGGGGGCGTAACTGCGAAAGAAAGAGCCCGGCCGGAACGGGACTCGGCGGGCGGAGCCGCCAGAGGAGCGAGGGGCGATTTTCGGATGTGCAAATGTGCGGGAGCCTTTTGCAATCGTGCGAAAGTTAGCTTCCTTTCCATTAGCCAACACCAAGATGTTGATTTTACAACGCTTACCGCCGCCCCCTTCTCTCCGGCTTCTCCAAACAGGTTTTGCACCCATGCGAAAACGGTACCAGCCGCAAAACGGGGGGTGAGACTCTCTATTTTTAATAACCATAGGAATTATTGAGGTTTTTGCCGGAAAATAAAAAAGCTAGAACGTTGGTATGCAAGTTGCTAACGGTTTAGGTCAGGCGTCATCAAATCCATGGTGGAGGTATAAAGGCATGTCACAAACGTCATCTAGCAAGGGCTGGCAGGTAGTAATGGCCGGAACGGGAATCAACTTGGCGCTCGGGGTACTGTATGCCTGGAGTATCTTCAAGGGTGCCATCCAAGCCTCCATCAAGGCTGGAGGACCTGACGCCTTCCAGTGGAGCGCTGCCTCGGTGAACGATCCGTATGCGCTTTGCTGCCTCTTCTTCGCTTTCTCCATGATCATTGCCGGCAAGTGCCAGGACAAGATCGGCCCTGCCCGTACCGCCCTCATCGGCGGCCTCCTGGTGGGCGGCGGCTTCACCCTGATGGGATCCTCCAATAGCTACGCCGCCTGGGTCACCGGTTTCGGCGTGCTGGCTGGCTCCGGCTTCGGCTTCGGCTACTCCGCCGCCACCCCGCCGGCCCTCAAGTGGTTCTCTTCCAAGAAGACCGGCCTCATCGCCGGGATCGTGGTAGCCGGCTTCGGTCTGGCCCCGGTTTACATCGCGCCGCTCTCCAGCTACCTGCTCGGCATCTACGGGATCCAGAAGTCCATGTACTTCCTGGGCGCCGGCTTCGCGGTCATCGTCTGCGGCCTCTCCTTCCTGCTGGCGAACCCGCCCAAAGGGTACGTTCCGGTCGAGCCGGCCGCCAAGGGCGACGCCCTGGTCAAGAAGGCTGCCGGTCCCGACGCCGGGGTTGCCGAGATGCTCCGCTCCGGCAAGTTCTACCTCCTTTGGATCAACTTCTTCATCGGCGCCGGCGCAGGCCTCATGGTCATCGGCTCCGTGGCCGGCCTGGCCAAGCATTCCATGGGCTCCATGGCCTTCGTGGCCGTCGCCATCATGGCCGTCGGCAACGCCTCCGGCCGCGTGGTCGCCGGTGTGCTCTCCGACAAGATCGGCCGCCGCGCCACCCTGACCATCATGCTCTCCTTCCAGGCCATCCTGATGTTCGCCGCGATTCCCGTGGTGGCCTCCAACTCGGCCGTGCTGCTGGTGCTGCTCGCCTCCTTCATCGGCTTCAACTACGGCTCCAACCTGACCCTCTTCCCCTCCTTCGCGAAAGACTACTGGGGGTTCAGGAACTACGGCCTCAACTACGGCACCCTGTTCACCGCCTGGGGCGTCGGCGGCCTGGTCATGGGGCGCGTCTCCGAGATGCTCAACGCCCAGCCGGGCGGCCTGAACAAGTCCTTCATCCTGGCTGGTGCCTGCCTGGCCACCGGCACCATCCTCACCTTCTTCCTGCGCGAGAAGAAAGCCGTGTCCGTCGAGGTTCCCTCGGTGGTGGGCGAGAAGGTCGCCGTCAAGATCGGTACCTCTGCCTAATCCGCAGTGGTTCGGTAAATACACAAAGAGGGTCATGCGTTTATGCATGGCCCTTTTTTTACTGTTAATGGTAGTATGTCGCACCCCGCAGGAGATCCTTCCGGAGAGGAGAGGCAGTGGATAACGAACCCAGTTGGGATACCACGTACGTCAGCATCATGCTGGTGGTCTTTATCGTGGTGGCCGGCCTGGCCATCGACATCGGGTACATGTACGTAAGCGAGGAGGACCTGCTGGCCACCGCGGAGAACTCGGCGCTGGCCGGGGCGGAAGCCTTGAAGCACCGGGTCCTCGCCCAGGCGCAGCAGGCTCCGGATCAGCTTACCGCCGCCACCGGCGACCTGGTGCAGGCTTCGGCCCGCAACGCCGTGGTGGAAACCGTCTCCGGCAAGAACAAGGCTTCGGCCCTCATGGAAGTGGCCAACGCCAACACCAATGCCCTGACCGCCGACAACGACATCACGGTCGGCAACTATAACCAGACGGGCCGTACCTACACCCCCGGCGCCGCGCCGGTCAACGCCGTCCAGGTGAGGACCAAGCGGACCGCCGAGAGCGCCTCGGTCGGGCTCGGCACGCTGGGGAGCTTCCTGGCCAAGGCGACCGGCACCGAGAGCTTCGGCTCCACCCCGGTGGCGGTGGCGGCCCTTCCCATCGGAACCCGCTCCAACCTGGCCTTCTGCGAGAAGGCCTGCGAGCCCGCCTGCAGCTGGCCGAAGATCTGCAACGTCGCCGAGCGGCACATGACCCCCGCCTGGCCGGACGCCAGCGCGCCGCAGGGTAACGACCGCTACCTCTTCACCTCGCTGCTTCGCCCGGTCGGCATCACCAACACCATCTCGGACCTCGTCTGCCAGGAATCCCCCCAACAGGAAGTCTGCGGCTCCCCGATCTACGTCGCGGCGGGCTCGGGCACGGCCCAGGACATATTGCGCGACATCAAGGCGAAGATGTACGACCCGAAGGCCGACAGCGGCAACAAGGAGTACGACCGCAACGGAAAACTGGTGGGATGGTGGATGGTAGCGCCGGTGACCGATTGCACGGCGGCGAAGGCGGGGGACATCTTCGAGCCCCGCACGGTGACCCGTTACGCACTGGTGAGAGTCAGCCGGATCTGCGTGAGCGGCCCGGCCGGCTGCGGCGCCCAGGCGACCCAGTCGGTCTCCCCGGCGGCGGCGTGCCACCCGGGGGAGCAGGGGCTCTACATCGACCGGATTTCCTGCGTCGGGTGCGCCGAGAAGGAGAAGGTGCTCTTCCCCGGCCTGCACCCGGTGCTGGTCGGGCAGTAAGGGAGCGAGGAGCAACCTCGCGCGCTATTTGAAATGAAAAAAGGCGGCCGTGGGGCCGCCCTTTTTTTTGATTCTTTGCCGGAATCACTCGGTTCTTTATGCGGTTATTCGAGGATGGTCACTTTGCCGTCGTCGAGGTCGTACTTGGCGGCCACGATTTTGATCTGACCTTCCTTGAGCTCGTGGGCGAGCACCTTGGAGCGCTTGGTGAGCGCCGCCTTTACCGCCTTGGCGTTCAGGTCCACCGCACACTCGACGATCTCCTCGGCCGGTTTCCCCTTGCAGAGCTTCTTCGCCTTCTTGGCGGAAGGCTGGATCTCCTTCACGATGGAGCCGAGGTTCCCTTCCGGCTTCCCTTTGGCGTTGACGGTGGCGGTCACCGCGCCGCAGCGTTCGTGGCCGAGCACCATGATGAGCGGCGAGCCGAGGTGCTCGGCGGCGTACTCGATGCTCCCCAACACGACCGGATCGGCGACGTTGCCGGCCACGCGGACCACGAAGACCTCACCGAGGGTCTGGTCGAAGATCAGCTCGGGCGGGACGCGGGAGTCGGAGCAGGAGAGGATGATGGCGTAGGGGTGCTGGCTGGTGGCGAGCTTGGCGCGGGCCGAGGCGTCCGAGGCGCTGCAGGCACCCATCTGGCTCGCCACGTAGCGGCCGTTGCCGTCCATCAGCTTCTGCAGCGCCTGGTCCGGCGTCATCCCGCCGCTGTCGGCCGCAAGCGCGATCCCCACCGTGGCGGCGATCCCCGCAGCCAGCATGACCAATCTTCCCGCTAAGGTGCTTCTTTTCATGGTACGTCCTCCTTTTGATTGAAATCCGGGAGCTCCCCGGAAAAGGGGCCCGCGGCGGCAATGCCGTCAGGCCCCGATAGCATCGAGACGGGGTATCTTTTACATGAAAAATCAAATTATTCCAAGCTAATATCTTTTCGTCCCCGGCGGCTCTGGTATCCGCTCCCTCCCCGGCCTCCGGCGCCCTGCTTACTTCTAATAATCGTTGGATTTCCGGGAGACAATCTGGTAATTTTGTCGGCGCGATTCAACTAGCCCCGGGGAGAGTGTATGCGGACAGGATTCATGCGGAAGATCGATTATCATATCGGCATTCCGGTCTGTTCCTTTTTCTCCTTACTTCACTCCCTTTCCCGCCGTTTTCTGCGCAAGGACCGCTCGGTTCACAATCCCCGGAAGATCCTCTTCATAAAACTCTTCGGGATGGGGACGGTCGTCCTGTCCACCCCCGCCTTGCAACGGTGCCGGGAGCAGTATCCCGACGCGGAGCTCTTCTTCCTCTCCTTCACCGAGACCAAGGGGGTCTTCGATCTCCTTCCGCTGACCCGCTCCCTCAAGCTGATCCTGATCCGGACCTCGAGTCTCGCGGCCTTCGCGGCGGACACCTTCCGGGTCCTGCTGAGGCTTCGCAAGGAGCGCTTCGACGTGGTGGTCGACCTCGAGTTCTTCTCCCGTTTCACCTCGGTGATCTCCTTTCTGAGCCGCGCCCGCAACCGGATCGGCTTCTACAACCATTACATCGAGGGGCTCTACCGGGGCGACTTCCTGACCCACAAGGTCTTCTACAACCACTACCAGCACACCGCACTCTCCTATCTCGACATGGTCGATACCATGAGGCTCGGCGGCGTGCTCCCGTACAACAAGACCCAGAACCACGAGCTTCCGCGGCTGGCGGAGCTCGGGATCGCATTCGAGCCCTCCGCCGAAGAGGGGAGGGCGCTTGCCGCGCGCTTCGGGCTGGGGGACGAGCCGCTGGTCCTCCTGAATCCCAACATCAGCGAGGGGTTCATCGACCTCAGGAGATGGCCGCTCGACCACTTCGCCGAGCTCGCCCGCACGGTTCTGCGCGAGATCCCCGGCGTCCGGATCGGCATCATCGGTGCCTCGGGCGACCTCGCCGTGGCGGAAGATCTCGAGGCGAGGATCGGTGACAGCCGGGTGATCAACTTCGCGGGGGCGACTTCGCTCAGGGAGCTTTGCGTTCTTTTCGGGCTCTCGCGCTGCCTGGTCACCAACGACAGCGGCCCTGCCCATCTGGCGGCCCTGACCTCCACCCACGTGATCACCCTCTTCGGTCCCGACACCCCGATGCTCTTCGGCTCGCTGGCCAAGCGCGCCTCGAACATCTTCCTGGGGCTCGGGTGCAGCCCCTGCGGCTCCATCTACAACGGCAAGCGGACCGTCTGCCGCGACAACCAGTGCATGAAACAGATCACCCCCGAGATGGTCTTCGGCGAGTTGCGGAGGGAGTGGTAGATGCGGTGTCCCCTTTGCCTGACCGGCGAGGCGCAGGAAATGTGGCCGGTCCGGGAGAATCCGGACTTCCGGGTCCAGCGCTGCGGGCACTGCGGCGGGCGATTCCTCTTCCCCCAGCCAACCGCCGAATTCCTCAGCGAGCTCTACTCCCGCAGCTACTACGATGCCTGGGGATTGCAGGAGGAGGACGGCCGGGTGCGGGAGATGAAGGTCTCCACCTTCGCCCTCAGGCTTGAGCTCATCAAGCGCTACAAGCGGCAGGGGAAGGTCCTCGACGTCGGCTGCGCCACCGGATTCTTCCTGGAAGAGGCCGCCCGCCAGGGCTTCTCCCCCTACGGAGTCGAGTTCTCCCCGTACTCCTCCCGCATCGCGGCCGAAAAGTTCGGCGAAGAGGCGGTCTTCCAGGGGGTGCTCGAGGATGCCCCCTTCGCCCCGGCGAGCTTCGACGTCATCGCCATGTCCGATCTCCTCGAACACGTCCGCGACCCCGGCTCCGTGCTGGCGAAGACCCGGGAGCTCCTCAAGGAGGACGGGGTGGTGATGGTGATGACACCCGACACCTCCTCGCTCACCCACCGCGTGATGGGGAGCCGGTGGGTCCATTACAAGATCGAGCACCTCTTCTACTTCGATCCGCGGTCGCTGGAAATGCTGGCCAAGCGCCACGGTTTCCGGGTGCTCCACCGCGAGGCGGCGCGGAAGACCCTCACCGCCGACTATTTCTACCACCAGTTCGAGCGCTACCCCCACTGGCTGTTAACCCCGGTCTGCCGGGCCCTCCACCGCCTCCTCCCGAAGAGGATCCGGCAGGGCAACTTCCGGATCACCATCGGCGAGATGGTGGTCCTGCTCGAGAAGATACCCCTCCCCGAAGGAGCTTCGCTGTCATGAACAACCAACCTAACCCCGGTCCCGAAGAGAAACTGGTCCTGGGACACGTCGCCGTGCTGATTGCCGGTCTGCTGGCCGGCCTGCTGGCGGTCTATTTCTTCAACGGCATCGCCTTCGATTTCTCCGCCGAACTGGCCCGCGCTCGGCAGCTCGGGATCGTCAGCAAGACCATCCTCATGCAGTACGGGAAGGGGAGGGACGTCCTCAACTACCTCGCCATGGTCGGCTTCCCGATCTCCCTGGGAGTCCTCTCCTGGTTCGCTTGGACGCTCCTCGGCCACCGGCGGCAGGCGCTCCAGGAGGCCTTCGCCGCCGAGCCGCCGCTACCCGGCGAGAAGGTGGCCCGGTGGGCCCTGGCGGTAGCGGCAATCGCCTACCTCGTCCTCTCCTTCAACGTGAATCTCTTCCACGTCCAGGCCTACAACAGCTACGTCGGCGCCTGGCCCTTCCTCGGGGAGGAGGGGGAAAACCTCGCCTGGGCCCAGGCGCTCATGAACGGCGCCACCTACGGCAAGGATTTCCACTGCCTCTACGGCCCGATGCTGATCTGTCCGCTCGCCTGGTTCATGCGGGCCTTCGGCACCACCGTGGTGGCCGCGCGCGAGTACGGGTACCTGCTGAACCTGGCCGCCTACGGCATCGTGCTCGCCTTCCTCTACCGCTCGCTCAAGACCACGGCCGGCTTCCTGATCGCTGCTGCCTGCTATTTCCTGATCTTCAAGCCGGAAACCCTGCTCGCTCCCAACGAGACCTACCTCCGGGTGGCGCTCGGGCTGGTGCCGATCCTGCTGGTGGCGCTCAGGAAAACGCCTGCGCCGTGGCGGATGCTGGTCGCCGGGGTGGTGCTCGGGCAATCGATTCTCTTCAGCCAGGAGGTCGGGATCTGCTCGCTGATCACCGTGCTGGTCCTCCTCGCGGTGCAGAAAAAGCCCGGGCAAAGCGGCGGGTTCCCGAAGGACGCCGGCCTCGTGGTGGGGGGGGCGCTCGTCTCCATGCTTCCCCTTTTGAGCTACTTCGCCTCGCACGGGGCGTTGAAGGCCTTTTTCGACAACCTGCTGGTACACCCCCGCCTGCTCGGGCTGGGCTTCACCGCGCTGGTCTTCCCGGACTTCAGGACCTTCCTGTCGGCACCCTTTTCGGGCGAGGCGATCTACCACTACTGGGTCATCTTCCTCTACATCGGTGCCGCGCTCTACCTGGTCCCGCTGCTCATCCTGGGGAGGAGGGACCGGGATATCCTGCTGAGGAGCGCGCTGCTCCTCTTCGGCGGCATCCTCTACCGCGCAGCGCTGGCCAGATCCGACGCCTACCACGTCCAGTTCGTCGCTCCCCCGGCCTTCCTGCTCGCCTTTCTCTTCGTGGAGGACGCCCTGCGTCTGGTGGCGAGGGAGAAATCCACCGCCCTGCTGAACGTCCGGCTGGCGATGGCGACCCTCATCATTGCCAGCATCTGCCTTCTGGCCGCCAATAGCGTTTACGTGAGCCCCGCGCGGGTGGCACTCGGGGAGGTGAAGTCGCTGACCGGCAAACTGACCCTGCACTCGACGGGGGTGGCGGTGCCGGACCTTCCCCGCGGTGGTATCGACTTCGACCCCAGAACCGCAGCCAGCGTGCGGACCATCGGATCCTTCCTCGACCGCACCACCCGTCCCGGCGAGAACGTCTTCTTCTTTCCCAACGAGGCCGCCTACTATTTCCTCTTCAACCGCAACAACCCGACCCGCTACGTGATCTCCTACTTCGCGGTGACCGCGGAGCAGCGCCGTGAGCTGATCGCCGACCTGGAGCGCAAGCGCCCCCAATACGCGGTATTCAGCCGCAACACCTGGCGGGTCGACAACATCCCGGAGAACATCCAGGTCCCCGAGGTGTGCGATTACCTTACCGCCAACTATGTTCCGGTCGCGGATGCCGGTGACGTGGTGTTTCTCAAGCGGAAAGAGAAGGTGACCCCGTGACCAATCTGCTCTGGGTGGCCCTGATGTTCTGCGGCGGGGCTGCCATCGCGGTGCAGCCCTCCATCAATGCGCGCCTGGCCCAGAAGGTTGGGGTGATCGAAAGCGCCTGCATCTCCTTTGCGGTGGGAACGCTGGTGCTCTTCTTGGTGCTGGCGGTGCAGGGGAAGGTGAGTGTGAAGGGAATGGGGGATACCGTGTGGTGGGAGTGGACGGGGGGAGCGCTCGGCGCCTTCTTCGTCTCCATGGCGCTCTTCCTGGTTCCCCGGATCGGCACCACGGCGGCCATGGCGGTCACCATCGCCGCCCAGCTGACCGCCGGGATCATCCTGGACCACTATGGAGCCTTCGGCCTGAGGCACATCCCGCTGGACGGCAAGCGGGTAATCGGGAGCCTTCTCCTCTTCGCCGGCGCCGCCCTCATCGCCCGCCGCTAGCCGGGGACTGGCTCCGGAAGGTGCCTGTCTCCTTGCCGGATCTTAAGTGAATGAAATAATAGTCGAAAATAGAGGGAGAGAGTATGTGGTGGCTTAGACTGGTGGCGATCGTGGCCATCCTGTTGGCGGGGATCTACCTGATCGCCTTTCTGGAAGAGAAGCTGGTGAGCGGCCCGCGCAGGCGGATGCTGGAGAAAAAGGCGCGCGAGAAGCTCAAGGGAAACGGCAAGAAGGAGTAGGCGGTAGTGTTACCCGGCCCGGCCGAGAATGATCCCCGCCGCCAGTGCGGCGAGCACCACCAGGGAGAAGAGGGCGTAGTGCCATTCCCGGTCCCTCAGGAAGATGACGAAGGCCGCCAGCACCCGCAGGATCGGGGTCCCGAGCAGCACCAGCAGCCCGGCGGTGATCATCTTGGTGGCGAACGGCTCGTGGATGGCCATCCCCGCAATCCCTCCCGCCAGCAGGAAGGCCGCAACGATGGAGCCGATCCGCAAGAGCCTCGCCAGCACCAGCTCGATCGCCTCGTGGCGGCTCACCTCTTCATGCCCGTGTTCGCTTACCACCACTTCACCCCCCGGTAGATCATTTCGATAGCGGTATAGATTATCAGCGGGAGGAAGAGGACCCTGACGCGGGAGGCCTTCATCCGTACCATGAGCCGCGCCCCCAGCACCGCCCCCAGCAAGACCCCGAGCACCACCGGCCCGGCGATCAGCGGCTTCACGTCGCCGCGGGCGAAGTAGACCACCGCGCCCGAGGCAGCCGTCACCCCGATCATGAAATTGGAGGTGGCCGTGGAGGCCTTGAACGGCATCTTCATCACCTGGTCCATGGCCGGCACCTTGAACATCCCCGCGCCGATCCCCAAGAGCCCGGCGGCGGCCCCGGAGAAGTACATGAGGATCAAGCCCGGCACCGTCCCGGTCACCTGGTATTCCACCCGGTGGCCGAGCGCCTTGTCGAAGTAGGAGCCGGTCAGCTTGAGCTTGGTGGAGATATGGTCCGGGGTGACTCCGATGGGGAGCTCGTGCTTTCTCGCCTTGAACATGTTGTAGGCGGAGTAGGAGAGGAGGACCCCGAAGAGGATGAACAGCATCCGCTGGTTGATGATCCCCGCGATGAGCGCCCCGGAAAGCGCCCCCAGCGAGGTCCCCATCTCCAGCCAGATGGCCACCCGCGTGTTGGTCAGCCGGTCCCTCAAAAAGGCGACCGCCGCTCCGGTCGAGGTGGCGATGATCGAAACGGTGGAAGCCGCCACCGCGTCCCGTACGCCGACGCCGAACCCGAGAGTGAGGGCCGGGACGATGATGATCCCCCCTCCCAGCCCCAGGATGGCACCGATTACCCCCGCCCCCAGTCCCACCAGAAACATCTCGAAGACTTGCCAACTCGCCACTGAACCCGCCCGTCACCACCAAGATTTTCCAACCGCGCCAATCTACGCGATGGCGGAGTTGCTTGCAAATTAAAAAAAATTATAATTAGCCTGCCTAAGCCCCTGTTTCGCCGTAAGAAATTCTCCCGCCAACCTGCACAAAGAATAGGCTTGGCTGCCTTTATTTTAGGTTTTCTAACGGTGGGGGCGCCAAGGTGCCGGCGGCAACTTCAGTGATGGCAACGGTTTTACCGTCTATCGGCCGGATGGCACACCTTCTGCTTAGGTAGGGAAGCGATCTGAGAGCACAAGGCAGTGAGACAGGTCGGTCCGTGATAGTCGCAGGCAAATTCTCCGCCGATGGAGAGATTGTCTCTTTTCGATCAAAGTCTTGAAAGGGGGGAAGTTCAGCCGGTGAAGGCTGTTTCGATGCAGGCAGTACTGATTGAACTTATCACTAAATTACAAAGGAGTAAGAAATGAAAAAGCTTTCCAAGGTTCTCACACTGGCAATGGCGCTGACTCTCGGAGCAACCGGTGTCGCGATGGCGACTCCGTCGACCCAGATCTGGATCCCGTCCACCGACGTCCAGGCCTTCGGCACCTTCCACCTCGGCATCGACAACTACCTGAGGGCTTCCGGCGTCGGCAGGGCCTCCGGCGACCCGACTCACCGCGACGCCAACGTGTACGATATCGGCCCGGTCGCCGGTTTCCTCCCCTTCGAGAAGCTCCAGGGCGAGATCGGCTTCGACTACCTCTCCACCGGCACCGAGCCTAACGATAACCATCCGTGGAGTGCGAACATCAAGATCGGCACCCCCGAAGACTCCCTCTTCAAGAACTCCCCGGCCCTCGCCGTCGGCGGTTACAACCTCGGACCCTCCCTCTCCAAATCCGTCGCTCCCGGCGTAGTCTCCGGTCAGAACATCCTCTACGGCCTGGCTGCCAAGACCCTCCCTGCCTTCGGATCCATCCCCTCCCTGGGCCGTCTGTCGGTCGGCTACTATGGCGGCGCCGAGAGGGCGCTCATCGGAACCGACGGCAGCACCCAAAACCACGGCCTGCTCGCCTCCTGGGACCGTTCCATGGCGGAGATCTCCGACAAGCTCTGGATGGGCGTCGACTACCAGGGTGGCAAGAACGTGGACAGCGCCGTGAACTTCGGTGCCTCCTGGAACTTCGCCAAGAACGTCTCCGTCATCTTCGGCTATGACGTCTACCTGTACAAGTCCCTGGCCGGCAACAACACCTTCACCACCCAGCTCGACATCAACTTCCCGTAACCGGTCAGGCTTCCGCCTGGCGACCCGGCAGCACACTGTGAGTGAAAGCCGCACCCCGTCTCCTGGGGGTGCGGCTTTTATTTTGGGATAGCTCACCCCCTCCCCTTGAGGGAGGGGGCAAGGGGGTGGGGGAAGCTTCCACGAAGTGACAACGTAGACCAAAGGAGATTTTTATCCCGACTCCTGTAAAAAACCTTGACCGGCCTCGCCCGCTATGTTAGAAAAGGTGACTCATGACGCGGGGTGGAGCAGTCTGGTAGCTCGTCGGGCTCATAACCCGAAGGTCACAGGTTCAAATCCTGTCCCCGCAACCAAATAATCAAAGGCACCCGGTTTCGACCAGGTGCCTTTTTCAGTTTTGCGCCTTGTCTCACCACACCCTCATCCATCCTTTCTAGCCCACATCCGTCTCTTTCCCTCGTCTTGCCTAGACATTTTGCAACTTTGCAAGCCTGACCCGAACCTCTTCCCAGATATTCTTACTTGGGCGACCCTGGTGCGACTAGGGTGACGCAAATGCACTGTCTTTCTGTAAAAATACTTATGTGAATGTGGTAATATGATACGACATTGCCAATTAAATTGAGCACCGGAGGAGGGTACGAATGAGGGCAAAAATTTATTGTGGTTTCTCAAAACTCTGCCAACTCTTGGTACTAGCCATTCTGATATCCTCATGTGGTGGGGGCGGTGGAAATCCCTCCTCCCAGATTCAGGTTAATTTGGTCAGTAAGTCAAATTGGCATGGGGTGGACGAGCTTTCCAATTCTCCGCAGCTTCATGCTGTTGGGTACGCCGACAACCTATTTTTTGCAGTGGGGATCGGGTACAACTACATTCAAAGTTCCGCTGATGGGGTGACTTGGTCCATTTTAACCAACAGCTATGACCTTGGAAACTTAAAGGATTTCGCATCAAACGGAAATGAATTGGTCGCGGTAGGGGGGGCTGATACGGTGATCACTTCAGATGATAACTTTTCTACCTTTCAGACGTACCATTCAGGTATAGTCGAATATTTCAATACAGTCAGTTATGGCAACGGAATTTTTATTGCCAGTGGCGCTACCAGTTACGGCGAAAGCTGTGTCATCATGACTTCAACGGATGGGATCCATTGGACCAGTAGATTAAACCAACCTCTCCTTTGGATCTTTAAGATAGTATATGGTGACGGAACTTTCGTTGCTGTTGGCTCTAATGAATCTGGTGGAATTGTCATGACTTCAGTCGATAATGGAACAACTTGGGTCACAAGGCAGTCAGGACTTTCGAACTCTTTCAGCGATATTGCCTACGGACATAACACTTTTGTTGCGGTGGGAGGGGGAGGTGCGATTCTTACCTCAACTGATGCTGGAACTACATGGACCAGCTCTCCCAGTGGAACAACCTATGG
The DNA here is from genome assembly GCF_023652955.1 of Geomonas sp. Red32. Lineage (GTDB taxonomy): Bacteria > Desulfobacterota > Desulfuromonadia > Geobacterales > Geobacteraceae > Geomonas. Next base: position 68,735 of record NZ_JAKLOY010000009.1, read on the forward strand.
CATCAATGGAATCACCTTCGGAAAAGGTGTTTTCGCAGCAGTATCAGGGGACTATTCATCTCACATCGATCAAATTCTAGTTTCCAACGATAACGGGGTGCACTGGTCGGTGATGAGCTTCACAGGCCAGTACTGGCTCAACAAAATTGCTTACGGGAATGGCCGTTTTGTTGCCGTGGGGAATTACGGGCTGTATTACTCCGATACCTTTTGACCAAACTGTCTCCGTTGTGTGGCGATTTTTACCGAATTGCCCTTGACTCAACCTTACTCGGTTGGACTGAAGACACACCGAAGGTTAAGGCAAATGTTGAATTTATGGTTTAAGTATGGTGGGTTATAAAACCCTTGTTGAAGAGCGTCTGACGACGGCCTTGTCCCAGACGGAGGGCCTAGTTGCCAATCAGACCGCCGTACCGAAAAGGGCGCCTATTGCCGCCGTGGCCGCCATCGCCAGGGCTCCCCACAGAGCGACACGAACTGCCCCGACAACAACGCTTGCCCCCCCGGCTCGGGCCGCCAGAGCGCCCAGAATCCCCAGGCACAAAAGGGAGCCACCTGCCACCACGGGAATGAAATAGGCCTTTGGACTTAATAAGGCCATGAGTAGCGGCAAGGCTGCACCCAGTGAAAAAGTCACTGCAGAGGCCAGTGCCGCCTGCAGGGGACGGGCTATGACTATTTCTGAAATTCCCAGTTCGTCGCGCGCATGTGCCTCTAGCGCATCGTGTGCCATAAGCTGCTCGGCGACCTGCCTGGCGAGTGAGGGCTCAAGTCCTCTCCCGACATATATGGCCGCCAACTCCTGGCACTCGGACACGATGTCCGTCTTAAGCTCACGTCGCTCACGGTCAAGATCGGCCTTCTCGGTGTCGGCCTGTGAACTGACGGACACATACTCTCCCGCAGCCATTGACATGGCACCTGCCACCAAGCCCGCTACTCCCGCTAACAGCACATTGCCCCGCACGGCGTCAGCGGCTGCGACCCCCACAACGAGGCTTGCGGTCGAAAGGATTCCATCGTTTGCGCCCAGTACCGCCGCCCGCAGCCAACCGATCCTGGTTGCATAGTGCCGCTCCAGATGTTTAGGCATTCTCCCCACCTGTGGTTTTGTCATTGGCTCCATCGTTCAAATCCGCATGGATCAGATGCTCAACTTTGTTTAACTGCCAATACGGACAATCATAGACGGTTAACGGATATGAATTATACCATCCATAAACCTGCAGTCGAGGGGCCTATGTATTCTGGATTTCAGGTTTTTGTAGCTATTTTTGACAAATCTTGCATAGCCAAAAAATCTGTTTGACAGCAAACGAATTCAAGGGGCCGCGTCTGTACTTTTTACATTTTCCTTGTTGCTACCAAATTCAGTAAAGTTTACAGACCCACCTCCCAAGGTTCCCGGAGGCTTACACATAACCCGAAGGTCACAAGTTCAAATTCTGTCCCCGCAACCAAATAATCAAAGGCATCCGGTTTCGACCGGGTGCCTTTTTCAGTTTTAGCCCCCTTCTAACTCCCCCACCAGACTCTTATCCACTCGGCAACATAACAACTCCAGCCGTCACCGGATTCAGGTGAACATAACGGACCAACTCCGGGAGGTAGGAATCTGTGTCTACCGGGAGGGCGTTGTAACGTCCATCCAGTGGGGCTCCGAGGCCGCCCCGACAACCCCGGCCGCCTCAAGGTGGACGGGGTAGCGTTTGACGCTATAATTGGCTGGCCATTTGTGTGACCAGCACAAAAATTACTCTCAGAGCATGAAGAGTGTCTCTGTTGCTGCCGATGAGCTCTACAGTCGACGGTTTTTGTCTAAAAAAATATTGTCATGACGTTGGAGTAGCAATCATGCCCTTCCTAAATAGAGCGTTTCGATTCCGGCAGAATATCATTTTGGCGGTTGTTCTTAGCATTTTATTGGGAATTTCCTTCTCATTCTATGTCAGATCCGAAAAGCTGATCGATGGTGCTAACGAAAACCGGCACGCTACCCTGAGACTGGCGTATGAGCTGCGCCAGTCGTCGGATGATCTGACCCGGCTCGCCCGGACGTACGTAATTACTGGCGATCCGCGCTACAAACAGGAATATCTTGACGTGCTGGCGATCCGCGAGGGGAGGAAACCACGTCCGGAAGAGTATTGGCGAGTCTATTGGGATCTGGTCCTTGATGGCAAAGCTCCTCGCCCTGACTCTGACCAAACAATTCCCTTACTCTTTCTTATGCAGCAGAGCGGTTACCGCCCTCAGGAGTTTGCCAAGCTTGCACAGGCCAAGGAAAAGTCCGATCTGCTGGCCCGCGTGGAGCTCAAGGCGATGAAGCTGGCGGAGGGGGGTGGGGCTGATGCCGCTAGGATGAAAGATGAAGCGCGGCTGATGATGTATGGCCAGCGGTACCATGAAGCCAAGGCTGCCATCATGCGGCCGATTGACGATCTCTTTGCCATGGTCGCCCGGAGAACGGACGCATCTGTCCAGCTGGCCTCACAACATGCCCTGATACTCCGTTATCTGTTCATCGCGTTGACGCTCTGTCTGGTCGGCACCCTGTGGCGGGTGTACCGGTCGTTGTTTGAAGTGCTCGGCGGAAACCCGCAGGAGCTCTTTGCCCATATCGCCAGGATGGGGCGCGGCGATTTTTCCGTGCCGATACCCGCTATGGACGATGCCGCGCCAAGTGTCATGAAATCGCTGGGGGAAACCCAGGCCAGACTGGCGCAGGCTGATACCGAACGCAAGACGTCCGAAGCCATCAAACGGCAGTTTTACGACATCGTCCACTCGTCTTCGGACGCTATCGTCGGCATCGATCCGCGCGGGCGCGTCACGAGCTGGAACCCCGCTGCGGAAAAGATGTACGGCTACTGCGAGCAGGACATGCTGGGGGAGGAGATAGCACGGGTCACTCCGCCCGATCGGGTTGCGGAAGATCAGAAAATGCTCGCCAGGGTCCAACGCGGTGAAATCATCGGGAATTTCGAGACCGTTCGTCTCAAAAAAACCGGGGAAGCGTTTCCCGTGTCGATCGGCATCTCTCCCATCAAAGATGGCGAGGGCACCGTCATCGGTTCGTCGCAAATCATTCGCGACATCAGCGGTGTGGCAACGGCTGAGGCGTACCGCACCATGGGGCAGGATATTCTGCGGTTGCTCAACGAACAGGATGACATGCGGGATGCCATCCAGAAGATCATTTCGCTGGTGAAATCGGCCATCGGGGTGGATGCCGTGGGTATCCGGCTGCAGGACAAGGAGGATTATCCCTACTTTTACCAGGAAGGATTTCCGCAGGATTTCCTCCTCACTGAAAACTCGGTGCTGACCAGGAACCGCGACGGTGGCATTTGCCGGGACGAGTGCGGCAACGTCTGCCTGGAATGCACCTGCGGCCTGGTTCTCTCGGGAAAACCTGACCCCTCCGGACAATTCTTCACTGCCGGCGGCAGCGTCTGGACCAATGACACATTCCCGTTCCTTGAGTTGCCGGCTGAGCAGGATCCCCGGAACCATTCGCGTAACGAATGCACCCATCAGGGCTTCGCCTCGGTCGCTTTGATTCCTATCAAGGCAAAAGGAAGTATTGTCGGCCTGCTGCAGTTAAATGACCGTGCCAAAGACCGCTTTACCCCTGAAGGGATAGAAATCCTGGAGGATATCGCGGAGAACATCGGTGAGGCGATGCTCCGTAAACAGGCTGAAGACGCGCTGGTCACCAGTGAAAGGGAGTTCCGTTTCCTGGCCGAGGCAATGCCTCAAATTGTCTGGATCACCCGGGCGGACGGCTGGAATATTTACTTCAACAGGCAGTGGGCCGACTATACCGGGCTCTCGCTGGAGGAGAGTTACGGGCATGGATGGAACAAGCCGTTTCACCCGGACGATCAGCAGCGCGCCTGGGATGCCTGGCATAATGCGGTTGCCACTAACGGTACCTATTCGCTCGAATGCCGCTTGCGCCGTCACGACGGGACCTATCGCTGGTGGCTGATTCGCGGTGTCCCGGCTCTCGACGATAAGGGAGCGATTTCGAAATGGTTCGGCACCTGCACCGATATCGAGGAGATCAAGCAGGCCGAGAACGAGAATGCCCGGCTCGCCGCACTGCTCGACGAATCTCAACATATCGCCCAGGTGGGGGGATGGGAAATCGACCTTGCCAACAATCATCTGTACTGGACCGACGAAACCTTCCGGATTCACGAAATATCGCCCGCGGAATATTCGCCTACGATCGAATCGGCCCTCAACTTTTATGCGGAAGAATCACGGCCGGCCATCACATCGGCTGTCGAAGCTGCCCTTAGCAGTGGTACCGGCTTCGAGCTCGAGTTGCGGCTGATAACTGCCAAGGGGCGGTCCATCCTGGTCCACACCAGTAGCAAGGTCATCACCAAGGATGGCCGGCCGGTCAAGCTCATAGGCGCATTCAGGGATATTACCGAACAAAGGCATCTAGAGGAACAGCTCCGGCAGTCGCAGAAAATGGAGGCGGTCGGCCAGCTCGCTGGCGGAGTGGCCCACGACTTCAACAATATCCTGACTGTCGTCAGCGGGTACTGCCATGTTCTGGAAATGGACAACGCGCTTAATGACCAGCAGCGGGAGAGCATAGAACAGATCATCTCCTCATCAGAGAGGGCGGCCCAATTGACCAGAGCGCTGCTCGCCTTTAGCCGCAAGCAGGTGATGGTCCCGAAACTGGTCAATCTCAACGACATCATCCACAATCTGCACACGTTTCTTGATCGAGTCATTGGCGAAGATGTCCTGCTCAGAACCATCTGCAACGAGACAAAACTGCCGGTCAATGTCGATACCAGCCAGATAGAGCAGGTGCTGATCAATCTGGCCACCAATGCCCGCGATGCCATGCAAAATGGAGGATCTCTTACCGTCGAAAGTTCGCGCCGACAAGTCGACCAGGCTTTTGTGGCGGAGCATGGATTTGGCGAGCCGGGACAGTATGCCTGCATCGCCGTATCGGATACCGGATGCGGCATGGACGTGGAAACCCGGAAGAAAATCTTTGAGCCGTTCTACACCACCAAGGAATTCGGTAAAGGGACCGGCTTGGGCATGGCGATCGTTTACGGTGTCGTGAAGCAGCACAATGGCTTTATTACCGTTTATAGCGAGCCGGGACAGGGCACTACCTTCCAAATTTATCTGCCGCTGGCGGAAGCCGGACAGACGCAGGCTGCGGAATCCAATGTGCCGGAAATGCCGTTGGAGGGGACGGAGACCATCCTGCTTGCCGAAGATGACGCGTCGGTGCGCACTCTCGTGGTTACCATTCTGACCAAATTCGGGTACCGGGTCATTCAGGCCGTAGACGGCGATGACGTGGTGCAGAAATTTTCCGAGCACCGGGGTACGGTAGACCTGATTCTGATGGATATGATCATGCCGAAGAAAAACGGCCGGGAAGCGTACGAAGCAATCAGCCGTATGGCCCCGGACGTGAAGGTGTTGTATTCAAGCGGCTACACCGCCGATTTCATCCAGAACCGGGGAGTGTCTGAGGAAGGAATCGAACTTGTTATGAAGCCGGTACGGCCGATTGAACTGCTGCGGAAGGTGAGATCGATGCTGGATAGGTCATAGTGGCACGCAGAGACGAGCTGCCCCCGCAACCAATAATCAAAGGCACCCGGTTTTGACCGGGTGCCTTTGATTGTCTTCCGCTCCCTGCCGACGACTTCCGAACGTTGCCCTCGCGCCCCTATCCGTAGCAACTCTTCACCCACGTCAGTATGTTTGGTTTCCCCAATCAGATGATTGATCATAATTAATGGCAAAACTGCTGCTTTGCTCCACGATCTGAGGTATATACGGGGATCAACTAAACCTTTCTGGGGGAGCGATGGCAGTACACGAGATTAATCATCCGCTGGTCAAGCACAAGATCGGCCTCATGCGCGAGGCGGGGATCAGCACCAAGAAGTTCCGCGAGTTGACCGCCGAGGTGGCCTGCCTCTTGGCCTACGAGGCGAGCAGGGATTTTCCCTTGGAGGAAAAGACCATCGAGGGGTGGGACCGGACCCCGGTCGTCGTCCAGCAGATCAAGGGGAAGAAGGTTACCGTGGTCCCGATCCTGCGGGCGGGAATCGGGATGCTGGACGGGGTGCTGGACATGATCCCCAACGCCAAGGTCAGCGTAGTGGGGCTCGCCCGTAACGAGGAGACCCTGGAGGCCCGCACCTATTTCGAGCGGTTCGTCGGAAAGCTCGACGAGCGCCTGGCGCTCATCGTCGATCCCATGCTCGCGACCGGCGGCTCCATGGTGGCGACCGTCGAAATGCTGAAGAGGGCTGGGTGCCATCTGATCCGCGTTCTCTGCCTGGTGGCGGCTCCGGAAGGGTTGAAGAGGGTTACCGACGCCTATCCGGAGATCGACATCTACGTGGCCGCCATCGACCAGCGCCTCAACGAGAACGGGTATATCCTCCCGGGGCTCGGGGACGCCGGCGACAAGATTTTCGGAACCAAGTAAGGGCAGGAGAGAGCAAACAGATGACACAGGCTAACGAACCGGTCTGGCGCCAGGCGCTTTCCGGTGCGCAGATACTATTCGTGGCGTTCGGGGCACTGGTGCTGGTGCCGCTCCTGACCGGGCTCAATCCGAGCATGGCCCTTCTGGGGGCGGGGCTCGGGACCCTGATCTTCCAGCTCGCCACCGGGCGCACCGTTCCCATCTTTCTCGGCTCCTCCTTCGCCTTCATCGCGCCGATCGTCTACAGCACCCAGACCTGGGGGCTTCCCGCCACCCTGGGGGGACTCTTCGCCGCCGGTTGGCTCTACTTGATCCTCTCGCTGGCCATCCGCCTGCGCGGGGTCGACTTCATCCACCGCATCATGCCGCCGGTGGTGGTCGGTCCCATCATCATGGTCATCGGCCTTGGCCTGGCCGGCGTCGCCGTCAACATGGCGATGGGGAAAACCGGCGATGGCAAGGCCGTGCTGGTGGAATACCAGACCGCGCTCCTGGTAGCGGGAGTCTCCCTGGCGACCACCGCGGCGGTGGCGACCAAGGCCCGCGGGATCTTCCGGCTCCTCCCGGTGCTCTCCGGCGTGGCGGTGGGGTACCTCGTTTCCATCTTCCTGGGGCTGGTGGACTTCTCAAAGATCGCCAACGCCCCCTGGATCGCGGTGCCGCATTTCGTGACCCCGCAGTGGAACTGGTCGGCGGTCCTCTTCATGTTCCCGGTCGCGCTCGCCCCGGCCATCGAGCACGTAGGAGACATCGTGGCCATCGGCGCGGTGACCGGGAAAGATTACACCGAGAGCCCGGGACTGCATCGCACCATGCTGGGGGACGGGCTGGCCGTCTGCTGCGCGGCCCTGATCGGCGGCCCGCCGGTCACCACCTATGCCGAGGTAACCGGGGCGGTGATGATCACCCGCTGCTACAATCCGGTCATCATGACCTGGGCCGCAGGCTTCGCCGTAGTGATGGCCTTCTTCGGCAAATTCAACGCCATCCTGCAGTCGATCCCGGTGCCGGTCATGGGGGGGATCATGATGCTGCTCTTCGGCTCCATCGCCTCCGTTGGATTGAACACCCTGATCCATGCCCGGGTCGACATGCACAAGCCACGCAACCTGGTGATCGTCTCCCTGGTCCTGGTCTTCGGGATCGGGGGGCTCACCATCAACGTTGCCGGTCAGCACCTCCACGGCGTAAGCCTCTGCGGCATCGCCGCGATCCTGATGAACCTCCTCCTCCCCAAGGATCAGGTGGCAGAACCAAGCGCCGAACCCGCCCTGGAGTAAGCAAAACGATAAAAGGCACCCGGTATCCGCCGGGTGCCTTTTCCGTTCTCTGGTCACCATCCCCCCTCCTTCCCACTACTTCCCCGGAATATGCCTCGGAAGATGTCTATCTCTCTGCGTTGAGAGTGAAAAAGAACCAGATACTTCCATTGTGCCGGGAAACGATCCTTTGGACGGTGGCAAGGCCTATTCCGTTACCTTGTAATTCGCCTGCTCCTTGTAATTGCCCTCTCCCTTTCATACGTCATCCTCCCGTGGTCAATCCGGAGGGGCCGTGCGCGGGAGGGAGTTTCCAGCCTGCTGGCTGTATGCTGTTTCAAATGATTGTTCGTAAGGGCAGGCCTTAGCTTTACTGAGACAGCTCGCATTTTACTTTTCTTGATACCAACCTATAATACTATATTCCAAACACCAAACACTCTGAACCAACCGTGTGGATCTCTTTCCGCCCGGCAACGACCTGCTTCTTCTTGAGCTTATTCAGTCCTCTGAGACACAAGGGAGTTTTCTATGGATTCGGTATCCTGGAGCAAGCGGCTGTTTGCCGCCATGGTTGGCGCGGACCGTTTGGGAGCAACGGATATCATCGATCAGGTGCTGGCTGAGGGGATGGATCCCCATACGGTAATCTCGGAAGTTCTGGACCCGGCCATCGTGGAGCTGGGACGGCTGTGGGAGGGGCAGGAAATGTCCCTGTCTCAGAACTTCGTCGCATCCAAGATCGCCGAGGATACCCTCTTGAAGTGCATACCGGCCGGTTCCCAGTCCCAGGGGACCAAAGGTCCCGTGGTCATCGGCAACATCGAGGACGACTTTCACAGCCTGGGACGGCACACCGTCGGCCTGTTCCTGAACGCGGCAGGATGGACGGTCCACGATCTCGGCAACGACGTCCCTCCCGAGCTCTTTCTGGAGACCGCGCTCAAGGTGGGGGCCTCGGTAATCGGCGTCTCGGCCATGATGCAGACCACGGCGCACAATATCCTCCGGCTCCGTCACCTCATCGACGACCAGGGGCTCGCCGGGAAGCTGAAACTGGCGGTAGGGGGCGCCGTCTTCAACTGGAGGCCCGACCTGGTTGCCGAGGTGGGAGGGGACGGCTCCGCCCGTAACGCGATCAGCGCAGACGGATTGTTCACCCGTCTGGACAGAGAATCGCGGGAGGTGGCCTAACATGAATTCCTATCAACGGGTCATGGGCACCCTTACCGGCCAGCCGGTCGACCGGGTGCCGGTCTTCGCGGTCCTTGGCGCCTACGGGGCAAAGCTCTCCGGCGCTTCCCTGAACCGTATCTTCACCGATCCCGCCTCCTATGCCGAAAGTCAGACGGCGGTCCAAACCACCTTCGGGTTGGATCTGGTCATGACCCCGTTCATCTATACCTTCATATCGGAAAGCTTCGGCGGCGAGACCGCCTGGAGCGAGCATCAGGTCCCCAACATGAAACGTCCGGGAATAGGGTCTCCCGCCAAGCTCCTCTCGACCCCCATGCCGGCCCCGGAGGACGTTCCGAGGCTCTCGTTCATCCTGGAGGCGACCCGGCAACTGGCCAAGAGCTACCGGGAGAAGGTTCCCGTCATCGGCGTGCTGCCGGGACCCTGCATCATGCCCTCCCTGATGATGGGGATCGGACCGTGGATGGAAACCGTGCTCTTCGAGGAGACTCTGGCCCGCAAGGTCCTGGACCACACCAATCCCTTCTTCGTATCCCTGGCCAACGCGCTCCTTGCCCAAGGTGCCGACTGCCTGGTGATAACGGAAGCAATGGCTACGGTCGAGATCGCCCCCCGTGCCCTGTTCGAAGAGCGCTTTCTCCCCGTGGTCGCCCAGACCTTTTCGCAGATCCGGGGGCCGAAGGTGTTTCATCACACCGGAGGAAGGATCAATCACGTGATTGATCTCCTCCCCGGCCTCGACGGTTTGGCCGGGGTGGCCATCGGCTCCCGGGACGATCTCGGCGAGGCACGGCGCCTGGTGGGGGGGGAGACGAATCTGATCGGTAACCTCGACAACCTCGGGTTCGCTTCCTCGTCCGCAACGGAGATCTACGAGATGAGCCGCCGCTGCCTGCTCGAAGGGGCTCCCCACGGACATTACATACTCTCCAACTCGGGGGCGGATATTCCCTTGTCGGCCTCGCCCGACACGGTGCATGCCATGAAAAGGGCGGCCGAAGATCATGCCGGGGCCCGGAGGGAACCGCATGAATGACGTCTGGGTCTGCTGCGGCGTGATACGTGCGGAGATGGAGGAGCTATGCCGGAGAGGGTTGATCGGGGGGCGCCTCCTTTTTCTCGACTCCATGCTCCACATGAATCCGCAGCGGCTCGAAGAGGCGCTGGTGGCAGAGCTTGCCACTCTCGCTTCCCCCGCCAACCGGATCGTCCTTGTGTACGGCGACTGCTCCGCGTCGATGCTGGACCTCGTGCGCCGATTCGGCGTCAGCCGGACCCCGATCATAAACTGCGGCCAGTTGCTGGTCGGCCGCGCGCGGTACCGCGAGCTGATGCGGGAGGGGGCCTTTCTCGTGTTGCCGGAGTGGGCGCCGCGGTGGAAACAGATCATGCGGACCGAGCTCGGTCTCGAAAGAACGACCGCGCGCGACCTGATGAGGGAAAACAGGAGCGTGCTGGTGTACCTCGATACCGGGCTGGTTCCCGTCCCGGTGGAGTGTCTCGAGGATTTCTCCGCCTACACGGGACTTCCCCTGCGTATCGAGACGGTTTCTCTGGATGTCATGTGTGCGGCGCTGCTTGCCGCCCGCAGCGAGCTTGACGGCCTTATTCCAGGGTGATGTGAGCCTATGAGCAAAAACGCCCTTTCCGCCTCCCAGATAATGGCAATAGAGATCATTTCCGAGCTCCTTGCGTCGACCTCGCCGGATGCGCTGAGCGAGACATTGACCCAGCAGGTCCGGGAGCTGACCGGTGCGCGCACGGCTGCCGTGCTCGTGGCGGGCTTGGACCGGACCTCGGTGGAAATACTCCATGTGAGCCCGCTGCGAAGATCCGGCATCTTTACCGGTAACGAAATCCTGGATCTGTGCAAGGAGGTCACCTCGGGGGAGCGCCTCGTCCTGCCGGCCGGGCTCGATGAAGATCATCCCGCGCGCCAGGCGTTGATCCGGAAAAGCATCGACTCGCTTCTCGTCCACCCTCTCAAGGTGGGGGGGGAGACCACCGGCTGGCTGGTCCTTCTGGATCTGCCGGGGGTCGACCGGGTTAGGGAAATCAGCCAGATCATCCACCTTTTGGCACCTCCCATCGCTCTTGCCATCAGAAACTCGCTTGCCTTCAGGCAGATCGAAAAGCAGTCCGAGGAACTGGAAAAAAAAGTGGCGGAGAGGACCGCGGAGCTGTCACGGGCGGTCGACCGGCAAAGGACCATCATCGAGACCGCCATGGAGGGGTTTTGGCTGGTAAACGGCGACTTAAGGATCGTCGAGGTCAACGATACCTACTGCCGGATGAGCGGCTTTCCCGGCGACGAGCTCATCGGCGCCCCCATCACCCTGGTGGAGGCGGTGGATACGGAGCGGGATGTCGCCCAAAGGGGAAAAAGGATTCTCCTGGAGGGGATGGCGCGGTTCGAGTCCCGGCACCGGCGCAAAGACGGCTCCCTGTTCGATGTCGAGGTCAGCATCAAGCACATGGGGGAGGAAGGGGGCCACTACGCGGTCTTCATTCGCGACATCACCGAGCGCAAGACCGCCGAGGCCGTGCTGAGGCTCAGCGAGGAGCGGTTCAGGCTGGCGGTCCTCAATGCCCCGTTTCCGATCATGATCCACGCCGAAGACGGGGAGGTTGTCCAGATAAACGGCACCTGGACCGAAATGAGCGGATACACGCTGGCGGACATCCCCACCGTCGATGTCTGGACCCAAAAGGCCTACGGAGGGCGGGCCCGGCAGGTGAAAGAATACATCGGCGATCTGTATGGGCTCTCCGGAAGAATCGACGAAGGCGATTACGAGATAACCACCCGTAGCGGCGAAAAACGGTTCTGGGACTTCAGCTCCGCTCCGCTGGGGAGCCTTCTCGACGGGCGCAGGCTGGCCATCAGCATGGCCAAGGACGTGACGGACCGCAAACACCTGGAAGCGCAGTTGAGGCAATCCCAAAAAATGGAATCGATCGGGCAACTGGCCGGCGGGGTCGCCCACGATTTCAACAATCTCCTCACCGTCATCGTCGGTTACGCCAGCATGCTCAAACTGGGCAACCTGGCAAAGCGCGAAGCGGAAGCGGTGGAACAGATTCTCGCCACCTCCGAGAAAGCCGCCCAGTTGACCAGGGGCCTGCTTACCTTCGGCCGCAAGCAACCCTTCACGCTCGACGTCGTGGACCTGAACGGCATCGTCGTCCAAGTGGAAAAGTTCCTGGTACGGATTATCGGGGAAGACATCAAGTTGAAAATCAAAACCATCCCCCGGGAGGTGCCGGTCAGCGTCGACCAAAGCCAGATCGACCAGGTGCTCATCAATCTTGCGGCCAACTCGCGCGATGCCATGCCCAGGGGGGGGCTGCTGCTCATCGAGACAGGTGTCCAGATGCAGGCACCGGTCTCTTCCTACGACAACAGCGACGTATCGCCCGGCCCGTATGCCTGGTTTTCCGTATCCGACAGCGGCCTCGGGATGGACGATTACGTCTGCTCGCGCATCTTCGAGCCGTTCTTCACCACCAAGGAGGTCGGCAAAGGTACCGGGCTGGGCATGGCGATAGTTTTCGGCATCGTCAAGCAACACAAGGGAGTGATCAACGTCTACAGCGAAGTAGGCCATGGAACGACCTTCAAGGTATACCTGCCGCTTGCGGGGGGCGAAATAAGCAGCGAAGAACGTCCCCTCCAGGAACGGGTTCCGGTGCTGACCGGCAACGAGACCCTACTGGTGGTCGAGGACGACGCGGGCGTCATGAAAATGGTGGTGCAGACTTTGGAGGAGTTCGGTTACCAGATACTGCAGGCGCAAGACGGGGAGGAGGCTGTCGATGCCTTCCGCCGGGAGCGGGACCGGATCGATCTGGTGTTGATGGATGTCATCATGCCGAAGAAATCGGGAAAAATCGCCTACGACGAGATCAGTGCCATGAGACCGGGGATCAAAACGATCTTCACCAGCGGGTACCCTGCCGATTTCATCGAGACGCGAGAGGCCACGCCGCTTGGCGTGCACCTCCTCATGAAACCGGTGCAGCCCATCGACCTGTTGAGGAAAATCAGGGAGGTTCTCGATCAATGAGACCGCCCCGCATCGCTTTGGCGGCACTCCTTGGCCAAGGTGGCCCTGGAGTGAGCAAAACGATAAAAGGCACCCGGTATCCGCCGGGTGCCTTTTCCGTTCTTTTGTCACCATTTTCCCTGCCGAAGGATGACGACAGCCTTTGGGAGGGCATGCACTGTTAGGTGGTTGGGGAGGGGACCGAGTTCACGAGTACCATCTGGGATGGCATCGGTGCAGGAAAATCCGCAGCATTGAGACTCTCGCGAATCGTGCGATTGCCGTCAAAAAAAACTTGCCAATAGTGGTCGTTATGACAGTACGGCCGCACGGCCAGAACAGGTCCCACAAGATTAAACTCGAGAATTTCAACATCTACTTGGGGGGTGGCCAAAACGTTGGGGACGGCGGCTAATTTCTCACGCAGCAGGAGCATGGCGGCAACATGGTCTGCGTTGCCTGCAAGTTGACATTTCAAGTCGACCCTGCGAAACGGGTTTGCGGTGTAGTTTTGGATCGTGTCGCCGAATATTTTACCGTTGCCGACCAGCGTGAGTATGTTATCCAGCGTGTTGATCGAGGTAACGAAAAGCCCGATTTCCTTGACGCTGCCGGTGACTCCCGCAACTGTCACAAAGTCGCCCACCTTGAACGGGTGTAAAACCACGATAAAAATCCCCGCTGCCAGGTTGGAAAGGAGTCCCCCCCACGCGGCTCCGATTGCTATGCCAACACCAGCCACCAATGCGGCGAAGGTTGTCGTCTGGATCCCGCAGTACCCGAGGATGGCGACCACGAGAACGATATTCAACGTCACGGCTACAAAGTTTCCAATGTAGCGCATGAGGGTGGGATCTACTTTCTGCCGCTCCAAGACCGACTGAAGCATACGTCCCACCAGACCGATGAGGTACCGGCCGATCAGCCAAAAGAGGATGACGGCGATGATCTTGGTTCCCAAGGTCGTTGCATAGGTGACAGCCAATTGTTGGTACTGATCCATACCAGTCATAATGCCTCCTTCCCGCCGGGGGGGTCATCGCCACTGCCAGTGAAGTCAATCCGTAGATAAACCTACAGCCTAAACCGCTTTTGTCCGCCTTTATCCGTCATCGCGCCCCCCTCACATCCACCAGCATCTTGGCATCAGTTCGACTTTCTGAATGGGAGTTAACTGAAGGGGAGAGGTATAACGTAGTCACAGTCTTACCCCTCTTTCGGGAACATTACGTGGGTCATCAGGGACACGATCTGCCCGGCGGTACAGCGCGCGTTGTTGAAGACCAGGTGGTAGAGGGTCGGGTCGGCGATGTCGCGCCCCAGGAAGTCTTTCAGGAAGGCGTCCCGCTGCCCCTGCCGGTCGCTGATCAGATCCTGCGCCTCGTGGGAGGGGAGCTTGGTCCGCGCCATGACCGACTTGATCTTGAAGTCGATGGGGGCGACGATCCTGAAATGGAAGCAGTGGGTCATCTCCTGGGTCAAAATCGCCGCTCCGCGTCCCACCAGGATCACGTTCCCTTCCTGGGCGAGCGCGAGGATCTGGCGCGCCAGCAGACGGTAGTAATCCTTGTCGCTCTTCCAGCGCGGGGTAAAGGTGGAGAGCATGTCGTCCAGGAAGCGGTGGCGGCTCCCGATGTTGGCCAGGATCTCTTCGCTCACGCGGTGATCCTGGGCCACCGCCTCCAATAGCGCCCGGTCCATGACCAGCCAGGGCGCGCCGGTCCGCTTTTCCAGCGCTGCCTGCAACTGCACGGCGACCGGATACCCCTGACAGCCGTACTCTCTGGTCAGGGTGACGGTAGGGCGCAGCCTCTCTCCGGCTATGCCGTGCTCCTTGAGGTTCCTGCGGGTGACTTCGATGAGACTGCCGATTCTTTCTTCCACGGAAGGGATGAGCATTTTGTCTGTCATGGCCGCCACCTCTTCTTGACCTGCGTTGGTTGTCACAATCATCTATGAGTATAAGTAGGCACTCATTTTTGGCATAGTCAACCGCCGCGGCCGCGTTTTTTTACCCAAGCTTCAGACCCGCCTCTGCACTGCTCCCCTTATGTCACGAAGCGGATCGGATAGTGCCTTGACAACAATACTTTAACTGGGAAAGTTACATATCGAGGACATTTATATGGCAGTACCGTTGCGGGAGGCTGAAGATGAACGAGCCGGTTGCCGCCTTCAAAAACGCCCTGCTCGCCTTGGATCGCGTTTCTGCACAGGAAGTGCTGCAGGAGTCGATCGACCGGCAGGGGGTGGTGCCGACCCTGGAAACCTTGATAACCGCATCCCTGACCGAGATCGGCCGCAGTTGGGAAGCGGGAGAGCTGGCTCTCTCCCAGATCTACATGGCGGGGCGGATCTGCGAGAATCTGATCGAGACCTTCCTGCCGCTCGGCGATCCGGGCCGAAGGAACCAGCCGCGGCTCGCGGTCGCGGTTTACGAGGACTACCACATGCTCGGCAAGCGGCTCGTGCATTCGGTGCTCCGCTCGGCCGGTTACGAACTGCGCGATTACGGGCGGGTGGACCTCGACTCCGCCCTGCGGCTGGTGGCCGAGGACCGCATCGAGATCCTGTTTATCTCCGTGCTCATGCTCCACTCGGCGCTGCACATCGCCGATTTGCGGCAACGGCTCAACCTCGCGGGGCTGCCCGTCAAGATCGTGGTCGGCGGCGCGCCCTTTTGCTTCGACCAGGGGCTCTGGCGTGAGGTCGGCGCCGATGCGATGGGGCGCAACGCCTCGGATGCCGCGGTCATTTTGCAGGAGCTGACCGGAGGTGGCCTATGACTGCCATGACCTCGCTGCAAAGGGTGCTCGCCACCATGGGCAACCGGGAGCCGGATCGCGTTCCCTACTTCCTCTCCCTGACCATGCATGGTGCCCGGGAGCTGGGGCTCTCCATCAAGGAGTATTTTTCCAAGGGAGAGCTCGTTGCCGAGGGGCAGCTCCGGATGCGGGCGAAATACGGCCACGATTGCCTGAACGGGTTTTCCTATGCGCCGGTGGAGGTGGAAGCTTGGGGAGGGGAGGTTATCTTCAGCGATGACGGCCCCCCCAACTCGGGCGCGCCGTTCATCCGTTCCCCGGAAGAGATCGGCCGTCTGACCCCGCCCTCGATCGCGGATTCGCCCTGCTTGCAGGAGGTGCTCAAGGCCCAGCAAATCATGAAGTCACGGGCCGGCGGCGAGGTGCCCATCGTGGGCGTGGTGGTTTCGCCGTTTTCCGCGCCGGTAATGCAGATGGGGTTCGCCCCCTACCTTGACCTTATCTTTGAACAGCCGTCCCTCTTCGAGAGGCTGATGGCGGTCAACGAGGAGTTCTGCGTCGCTTGGGCCAACGCCCAGCTGGCAGCGGGAGCAACTTTCATCTGCTATTTCGACCCGGTCTCGTCGGCATCGATCGTTCCCCGGGATCTCTACCTGAAGACCGGCTTCCCGGTGGCCAAACGCACTATCGCCCGCATAAAGGGGGCCACCGCCACCCACTTTGCCTCCGGGCGCTGCCTCTCCGTCGTCGGGGATGTTGCCGATACCGGCACCAAGGCCATCGGGGTCAGCGTCCTGGAGGATCTGAAGACGGTCAAGGAGGCCTGCCGCGGCAGGCTCACGGTGGTGGGGAACCTGAATGCCATCGAAATGCGCCACTGGAGCGATGAAGATGCGGAAAGGTCGGTAAGAAACGCTATCGCGGCGGCCGGGGCCGGTGGCGGGTTCATCCTGGCCGACAACCACGGGGAGATCCCCTGGCAGGTGCCGGAGCCGGTGCTCTACGCCATCGCGGAGTCCGTGCGGAGGTGGGGACGCTATCCCCTGGCACAGGTGGAGGAACATGGCTGACACTATCGATCTGCTGGTCTGCGAGAACTACCTCGAGGAAGCAAGGAGGGTAGTTGCCTCGGATCCCCTTTTCGACGGGGTGACGGTCCGCTCGTTTCCGAGCCGCTGCGGCCGTCCCCCCCTGTCGTTGGAGGACGCCTCGCAGTGTCTTTCCGGCGGCACCGAAGCGGACATCATCGGCGATTCGTGTCTCGCGCTCCTGCGGGATGCACCCGGCAGCGGCACCGGCTGCCGCCTTCACATCGCCACACCCTGTTTCGAAATGTTCGCCGGCCGGGGCGAGGTGGAAAGAGCCATCCGGGAAGGGGCCTACCTCTTGACCCCCGGCTGGCTTGCCCACTGGAGGGAGCGGATCGCCTCCTGGCGCTTCACCAGGGAAGAGCTGCACGCCTTCCTGCTGGAAACGACCAGCAAACTCATCCTGCTGGACACCGGGGTCTGCGCGGAGTCGTCCGCCCGGCTCCAAGAATTTGCCGAATATGCGGGCTTTCCCCATGCCGTCGTCGACGTCGGCCTCGATCACTTCTCCCGCCTGCTCACCGTCATCGTTTTGAAGCGCAGGCTGGCACAGCAACAGCTCAAAGGCGAGGAGACCGTCGCCAAACTCAGACACCAGTGTTCGGATTACGCCATGGCCCTGGACCTGCTCGGGAGGTTCAACTGCACCCAGGACGAAGAGGAAACGATCCGGCTGGTACTGGGGACTTTCGACATGCTGCTGGCGCCCAAGGAGCTCTCCTATGTCAGCTTCGAGGAGGGAAAAGCGCTCCGGACGCACTCGTTGGCCGCCGGGAGCGGCACCCCCGACGAGGCGACCGTACGGCGTCTCGCCGACCTGGCCGGCAATCACTGCTGGAGTGATCCGGGGGGGAGTTTGTTCCGCGTCGCCCTGGACGACGAGACCCTCGGCATGGTCGTCGTCGAAGGGATCACCTTTCCCGAGTACCGGCAGCACTATGTCGACATGGCGCTTACCGTTTTGCTGCCGATCTGTGCCCTCTCCATCAACAATGCGCGCAACTACGAACGGTTGAAGCGATCGGAACAGGCCCTCCTTGCTCTCACCATAGACCTGGACCAGCGGGTGAAAGAGAGAACGGCCGAGCTGGAAAAGAACAACGAGCAGCTGACGCTCATCAACCGTTTCCTGGTCAACCGGGAGTTGCGCATGGCGGAGCTGAAGGAGAAAATCCGGAAGCTGGAAGAGGGGGGGGGCAAAGCGCCGTGAAGCGGCTAGCTGGCCCGGAGACGCCTATCGTCCCCAGGCTGACCGGGAAAGGTTCCCTTTCCGGACGGAAGCCGCCAACTTCTGCGGAAAGGGGGATTCCTGTCCGGCGGCCGGTTGCGCCACCGGTTACTGCCTCCCGCGACCCTTCGGCTGTAGCTTTTTAAACAGTTCAAACCACAGCACGCTCAGAAGACCGGCCGACGCCGCTATGGCGACATCTAACGGGTGAACCGCGCTGAAACGGAAGACTTCCCTGGCTACGGGAATGTTCAACACTGCGGCGAGGAATGCCAAGGCCCCTCCGGTGACCCACCACTGGGCCGAATTGGGTGCCTTCAGGATGGAGCCTACCGTTACCGACCAGGAGCGGTTGGTGATCATAAGCCCGAGGTTGGCTATGATCAAAGTCATGAACGCCAGGGTCCGCGCCTCGTATTCTCCCTGCCCGCGGTTGAGGCTAACGCCGAACACCGCCAGCAGCACCAGTAAGACGCCCAGGCCTTGGAGAGTGCTCAACAGTAGTACCATTCCGCTAAACAGCGGTTCCCGGGGGGGGCGCGGCGGCCGGTTCATCGCCTCGGGCTCGGCCCGCTCGACTTCGTAAACGACGGAACAAGCGGGATCGATGATAAGGTGGAGAAAAGCGATGTGGATCGGCATGAAAAGCAGTGGCCATTTGAAGAAAACCGGGATGAGCGACATGCCGGCAATCGGCACATGGATGGCCAAAAGATAAGCCATCGCTTTCTTTAGGTTGTCGAAAATCCGCCGCCCCATCCGGACGGCCCGGACGATCGAGGCGAAGTCGTCGTCAAGAAGCACAAGATCGGAGGCCTCGCGAGCCACGTCGGTACCTCGTCCCCCCATGGCGATGCCGATATGGGCGGCTTTCAAGGCCGGCGCGTCGTTGACCCCGTCGCCGGTCATGGCGACGACCTCGCCATTGGCTTTGAGCGCCTGCACCAAACAAAGCTTCTGTTCGGGGACGACGCGGGCGAAGATGTTGACGGTTTTCACCCTTTCCCGCAGTTCGCCCTCCTCCATACCGGCCAATTCGTCGCCGGTGATCACCTGATCCGGCTCCCTTAGCCCGATTTGCCGGGCGATGCTCCTGGCGGTGCCGGGATAGTCCCCGGTGATCATGACCATTCTCATGCCTGCCCGGTAACAGTCCTGCAGGGCGCCGGCCACGGTAGGGCGCACCGGGTCGGCAAAACCGATCAGTCCCAGGAACTCGAAGGTGAAATCGTGCTGCTCTCCCGGCAGCCCCTCCTCCCGGAAGTACGAGCGGGCGACTCCCAACACCCGCAAACCGCCGTCGGCCATACGGGTAACCGCCGCCATCATCTCCTTTTGCTTTTTTTCCGTGAAATGGCAAAGGTCGAAGACCGCCTCAGGCGCGCCTTTGGCGGCTATCACATGGGCTTCGCTCTTCGCAGACCGCCAGACATGGGACATGGCTAGCAATTCCGGCGAGAGCGGGTATTCCTTTTCCAGGAACCAGTCGACGTGCAGATGCTCGGTGTGCGCGAGATAGGTATCGCCGAATTCCTTGATCGCGCGCTCCATGGGATCGAACGGATCCCTCTGGCTGGCGAGGATGCTGAACTCGACGAGATCATGAAAGACCTCGGGTGGCAGATCGGTGCGGAAATCGCCAACGGGGCAGAACAGGCCGTCGGCGTGCAGGGCGGCGACCGCCATCCGGTTCAGGGTCAAGGTCCCCGTCTTGTCCACGCACAGAACGGTTGCCGAGCCGAGGGTTTCCACCACCGGCGATCGCCGGGTAAGGATCTGGGTTCGGGAGAGCCGCCAGGCTCCCAGGGCGAGGAAGATGGTAAGGACCACCGGCAGTTCGTTGGGCATGACTGCCATGGCGAGGGTGAGACCGGCCAGCATGCCGTCGAGCCAGAGGCCACGGGTGAGACCATAGGTGACGATAAGAATGGCACAAAGGGCGGATACCACGGTGGCCAGGGTCCGCACCAGCCGGGCTGTTTCCCTTTGGAGGGGGCTTTCTTCCGCCGTTACCGTCTGTAATGCCGCGCCGATTTTCCCGATTGCGCTTTGCCGGCCGGTGGCGGTCACCCGGGCCAGCCCCTGGCCGCTTACCACCAGCGAGCCAGAGAAGACGAAGGGGACGTCGTCCCCCCCTGGCTGGACAAGCGGGGATGACGCATCGCCCGGCCGTTTCCTGACCGGCGCCGATTCTCCCGTCAATAGCGATTCATCGGAAGCCAGGTTGGTGCAATCGAGCACCAGGGCGTCGGCGGGGACCCGATCCCCTTCCGCGAGAACGATGATGTCGCCGCGGACGACGTCGCGGCCCGCGATACGTTGCTGGACACCATCCCGAATCACCAGTGCCCTGGGGCTGGAAAGATCCCGGAGCGCCTCCAATGCCCGTTCCGTTTTGCTCTCCTGGTAAAGCGTGATCCCCATGACGAAGAAAATGAAGGCCAGCAGCATCAGGGCTTCCTGCATGTCACCAACCAGCAGGTAAATTGTGCCGCAGGCCGCCAGTAACAGGAACATCGGGTCCCGCATGACATCGAGGGCAATCCGGAGGTTGCCGCGTTGCCCGGAAGAGGGGAGGTCGTTGGCCCCTTCCTCCCGGAGAATCTCTTCTGCCTCAAGCGATGTCAGTCCCGCGATATTGTGGAGGTCCATTATTCTTGCCTTTCGTTTTTCACGGCGCGCCGCGGTCTCCTAAGGCGGACAGGGTTCCCGCCGCCTGCCCGCCTTAGGTCAACTTCCCACTTCATCTGCCCGGCCTCGACGGTCCGGTCTGCAGATGCTTACGCTTTTAACGGCGTCTTGGCGTCTCCGGTTGCCGCGTTGCCTCGTCAGGCGGTCAGTCGAACAACTCCGACAGCCACGATTTCTTCCTTTGGTAACCGTGCGATCCCTGGTGGTCGTCATGGTGGCTATCGTGACCCCTTAGGCCGTACCCACCATGCTGGGGCCGCTGTTCGGGGGGGGGCTGCATGGCGTAGCTTTGGGAGCGTTCGAGTATCTTGTCCAACTCTCCGCGATCAAGCCAGACGCCGCGGCATTCCGGGCAGTAGTCGATTTCCACGCCGTTGCGGTCGGCAATTTTAAGATCGATTCCAGTGCATACGGGACATTTCATAGTTTATCTCCTTTGCGGTAGCGGTCTTCGTGCCCAAGACAAGAGGGTGCAAGACGGTTGCCGGACCGGGCAACGATCGTTGCCATCCCCCCCGCGAATAACGCGAGACCGCATTTTCCCCCCATCCAGATCCGGGCCGTTCTCTTTTAAGGGGAGGGCGCGGCTGGCTGAGCGGAAATAGCTGCTTGTAGATGACTTAAGAGGAGGCGACTCCCCGGTAACGGTTATGCGGAGGGGTAACGGTTTTTCGGGGGGACGTAGATCTCGAAAGATACCTGCGGAAGGACCGCAACGAGCGCGGGGATACGGTTACGGGAAATCTCGGGGGAGTGAGCCACCGCTGGAAGTGGCGAGAGCTGGAGGTAATCGGCGCAGCAACAGCTCGTCTCGCAACAGTCTGCTTCGAGCTGAGCCGGCCCCTGCTCGGGAGAGCATAGCTCTAGCTGCATCTCTGCATCGGTTGCCGCGTGAAAGTCCATGCACGGGTGAGCAAAACAGGCTACCGGAGTCAGTAGTACGACCACTATAAGCAGTATGGCTGTCAGGCTCTCGCGCATGCCCGGTAAGATATCAAAGTTTTCAAAAAGGGCAACGTATCTTTGCATTCCCAAAAGAAACCAGACGAACTCCACAGCCGGCAGATGTCGCCGGGGAGCCGTCCCAGCGAGGGGATGCGGCCGGCTAGGGTCAGGATCACGCCGATGAGGGCGCTGATGAGACCGGGAATGATGAGCAGGTGGGGGGCTGTGTCAAAAGCAGTTCCCCCTGACCTATCTCGACGATCTTCATCCCTCCGTGGCCCCGGCGAAGTGGACGCCGGGCCAATGCGTATTGCGAATAGCTGCTTCCTCGTGGATGTGGCGATGTCATGCCGGTGATGACCTTGTGGTAACTTGACCGTATTGGTGTGGTAGGGTGTTTATTTTTTCTTGACAGTAGTGCCGTTGAAGTCTATAAGTGGACCTCGTCAATTAGTCTATTAAATCTGTAGGACAAATCAACTGGAGGGGTTGCCATGAAAAAAACGATTGTTGCGGCGGTACTTTTCACCCTGGGCGTCGCCATGCTGCCGGTCACCGCAGTCGCCAAGGATTTTCTCAACGTCTCGTACGATCCGACCCGCGAGCTTTACCAGGACTTCAACAAGGCCTTTGCCAGGAAATGGAAGAAGGAAACCGGTCAGGAGGTGACCTTCAAGCAGTCGCACGGTGGATCCGGCAAGCAGGCCCGGGGGGTGATCGACGGGCTGGAGGCAGACGTCGTGACCCTCGCCCTTGCCTACGACATCGATGAGATCCATGACAAGGCGAAGCTGATCCCCGAAAACTGGCAAAAACGCCTCCCCCATAACAGCTCTCCGTACACCTCGACGATCGTCTTCCTGGTCCGGAAGGGGAACCCGAAACAGATCCGGGACTGGAACGACCTGATCCGGCCGGGAGTCCAGGTGATCACCCCTAACCCGAAGACCTCCGGTGGGGCGCGCTGGAACTACCTGGCTGCATGGGCCTACGCGCTGAAGCAGAAGGGGGGGAACGAAGCCAAGGCCAAGGCGTTCGTTGCCGATCTCTTCAGGCATGTGCCGGTCCTCGATTCCGGTGCCCGCGGGGCGACTACCACCTTCGTGCAGCGGGGGCAGGGGGATGTGCTGCTGGCCTGGGAGAACGAGGCCTTCCTCGCGGTGAACGAACTCGGGAGGGACAAATTCCAGATCGTGGTCCCCTCGCTGAGCATCCTGGCCGAGCCCCCGGTGTCGGTGGTCGACAAGGTGGTGGACAGGAAGGGAACCCGCAAGCTCGCCGAGGAATACGTGAAGTACCTCTATTCCCCCGAGGGGCAGGAGATCGCCGCCAAGAGGTATTACCGGCCACGTGACAAGAAGGTGGCCGCGCGGTACGCCAAGGTCTTCCCGAAGGTGAAGCTGGTTACCATCGACGATACCTTCGGGGGGTGGCGCAAGGCGCAGAAGACCCACTTCGCCGACGGCGGGGTATTCGACCAGATTTATGCCGGGGGGAGATAGGCCATGTTTCACCGGCGCTTACAGCCTGCGCGGCAATCACCCGCTTGGAGCGGAAAGGGGCGGGGCCGGGTAATCGCCCGGTCTGCCCGGGAACCCCACGGCGCAGCCGGCCTTTCCGGTGGCCGGGCGGTAGCGCCAAGCGGAAGGAGAGCCTGAGATGGCGGCCGAACATGTGGTCATCGTCGGCAAAGGCGGGGTGGGAAAATCGACCACCGCGGTCAACCTCGCAGCTGCCCTGGCCGAGGCGGGGAAACGGGTCGTTTTTATTGGGTACGACCCCCACGGGAACTCTTCCCTGCCTCTGCGCGGAGAGAGTGAGCTGGCACCGCTGCCAGGATGGAGCGGCGAGGCTTCGCCGCAGTACGCCCGCGGGTACCGGCATTCGATCTGCCTCGAAGCGGGGGAACCGGTTTGCGAAGGGGAGGATCCCGGCGCGGCCGGCCTCATGATGCACCCCCTGCTGGCCGCCTACCGGCCCGAGTTCGTCGTGCATGACGTCTCCCGGGAGCCGGCGGCGAGCTTCGGAGTTCCGGCCGCGGTGGAAGGGGTGCCGCGTATCCTCGTGGTGACAACGGCAGACATGGCCGCCCTGCAGAGCGCGAATGCCTGCTTCGGCTGGCTTAATACCCTTCCGGCGGCCAATTGCCGCTTCGGCGGAGTGGTCGTTAACAATTTGACCGGCCCCCTCTACGAGTCGATCGTTTCCGATTTCGTCAGCCGGACCGGGACCTCGATTGCGGCCACCGTCTCCCGCTCGCTCATGGTTTCGGTAAGCGATTTCTATAACCAGACCCTGATCGAAGCCGCGCCCGTCTCGCAGATTTCCTTCGCCTATCGGAAGCTTGCCGGCTCCGTCATGCATGCCCGCGAAGTACGGCGCCCCAAGTTCCTGGAGGAAGAGGCGCTAAAGAAGTGGGCTCTTAGGTGGGGTGAGGTGATAACCGAGCTGGAGACCGGAGTGGTCGCCGGTGGGTTGGGGATCTAGGAGATTTTATGGCATCGCATGGCGGAAAGAACAACGTCCTGCCCGGTTTCACACCGAGCCTCGGCTGCACCGTTTTGTACCTGAGCATCATCGTGCTCATCCCCCTGTCGTCGTTATTTTTCAAGACGGCGACCCTCACCTGGGATGAGTTTGTCGCCGCCGTGACCGCGCCGCGGGTGGTCGCCTCCTACCGGGTCACCTTCGGCTCTTCCCTGGCCGCGGCCCTGGTCAACGCATTCTTCGGTGTGCTGGTCGCCTGGGTGCTGGTGCGCTACCGGTTTCCCGGGAAAAGGCTGGTGGACGCCCTGGTGGATCTCCCCTTCGCCCTGCCGACCGCGGTTGCCGGGATCACCCTGGCCAGCATCTACTCCCCGAACGGCTGGCTTGGGCGCTACCTCGAACCGCACGGTATCAAGGTAGCCTTCACTCCTTTGGGTATCGTGGTTGCCATGGTCTTCATCGGTCTTCCCTTCGTCGTCCGGACGGTGCAGCCGGTGCTGGAGGAACTGGACCGGGAGCTGGAGGAGGCCGCCTCCTGCCTCGGAGCGAGCCGCTGGCAGACCTTTTACCGGATCATCTTTCCGTCCATGCTTCCTGCCATCCTCACCGGGTTCGCCTTGGCCTTCGCCAGGGCAGCCGGTGAATACGGCTCGGTCATCTTCATTGCCGGTAACATGCCGAAGGTCTCGGAGATAACTCCGCTGCTGATAATCACCAAACTGGAGCAGTACGATTATGCCGGAGCGACTGCCATCGCCTCCCTGATGCTCGTTGTCTCGTTCTTGCTGCTCTTATCCATCAACCTGCTGCAGAAGTGGAGCCGCCGCTTCGCCGAGTAGCTCTTTTGCCACCCCGTCGACCGGATGACCACGCCAATCCCTCTCCCGGGCGGGGGGCGGCGGGCGCGCAATTGCCGCCAAAACAGAAACTTTTTCGAGGTACGAGATGCAGGTCTCCATTCATCGCACGGTAAAGAAAAACGGGACCTCCGGTATCGCCGAACCGGCCTGGGTCCGCTACCTGCTGCTGGCCGTGGCCCTTTCCTTCCTGACCCTGTTCCTGATGCTCCCGCTGGCCGCCGTCTTCGTCCAGGCTCTGGACAAGGGGTGGGAGGCCTACCTGGAGGCACTCAAGGACCCGGACACCTTCTCCGCCATCAAGCTCACCTTGGTGGCCGCCGCCTGCAGCGTCCCGGTCAACCTCGTCTTCGGTGTGACCGCCGCCTGGGCCATCGCCAAGTTCGCCTTTCCGGGGAAGAGCCTGCTGATCACCCTGATCGACCTGCCGTTCTCGGTTTCCCCGGTGGTGTCCGGGCTGATCTACGTGCTCATCTTCGGGCTGCAGGGGTGGCTCGGTCCGTGGCTGCAGGCCCACGACGTCAAGATCATCTTCGCCGTTCCCGGCATCATCCTCGCCACCATCTTCGTCACCTTCCCGTTCATAGCGCGCGAACTGATCCCTCTCATGGAGTCCCAGGGGCGGGAGGAGGAGGAGGCGGCGCTGACCCTGGGGGCGAGCGGACTGCAGACCTTCTTCAGGGTGACGCTCCCCAACGTCAGGTGGGGGATCCTCTACGGGGTGATCCTCTGTAACGCGCGGGCCATGGGGGAATTCGGAGCGGTATCGGTGGTTTCGGGGCACGTGCGGGGCTCGACCAACACCATCCCGCTCCAGGTGGAGATCCTTTACAACGAGTACAGCTACGCCGCGGCCTTTGCCGTGGCCTCGCTCCTGGCGATGCTGGCCCTGGTGACCCTGGCCGTCAAGAGCGTGGCGGAATGGAAAATCCGGCAGGTCTCTGCCGCGGAGTGAAAGGGGTACCGATGAGCATCACGATAGAGAATCTCAGCAAGAATTTCGGCAACTTTGCCGCCCTGAGCGACGTCAACCTCGAGGTCCCGTCCGGTGAACTGGTCGCGCTTTTGGGGCCTTCCGGCTCCGGAAAGACCTCGCTGTTGCGGATCATTGCCGGACTGGAGCATCCCGACCGGGGAACGGTCCTCTTTAACGGGCAGGAGGCCACCCGGCGTCAGGTGAAACAGCGCAAGGTGGGCTTCGTCTTCCAGCACTACGCGCTCTTTCGCCACATGACGGTCTTCGACAACATCGCCTTCGGCTTGACGGTGAAGGCGAAAGCGGAACGGCCCGGCAAGGCGGAAATACGCGACAAGGTGGCACGTCTGCTGAAGCTGATCCAACTGGAACAGTTGGCCGGGCGCTACCCGGGGCAACTCTCGGGAGGGCAACGCCAAAGGGTGGCGCTGGCCCGGGCGCTGGCGGTGGAGCCGGAGGTGTTGCTGCTGGATGAGCCGTTCGGCGCCCTGGATGCCAAGGTACGCCTGGAGCTGCGCCGCTGGCTCAGACGGCTGCACGATGAGATCCATGTGACGAGCGTCTTCGTTACCCACGACCAGGAGGAAGCGCTGGAGGTTGCCGACCGCATCGTCGTCATGAACAAAGGGCGCATCGAGCAGGAGGGGACCCCATCGGAAGTCTACGACCATCCCGCCACCCCTTTTGTCTTCGATTTCCTGGGGAGCGTGAACCTCTTTCGAGGGAGGGTGCATGCCGGGACCGCCCAGATGGGAGGATTGAGAGTACACTCGCCCGAGCATGCCACTGCCGACGACGCTCCCGCGATCGGCTACGTACGTGCGCATGACATAACGATCGAGCGGGTGCCGGGCGAGGGGGGGGCGGTCTCTGCGGAGGTGAGCCACCTGCTGTCGGTGGGGCCGTTGGTGCGGGTGGAGCTGCGGATAGCCGGCGGCGATACCTGGGAGGCGAATCTCCCGCGCGAGGAGGCCGACCGGCTGCAGCTGGCTGTTGGGGAAAAGGTTTTTGCCAGGCCGCGCAAGATGCGTGTATTTGTTGAAGATTACCAGATCTAACTCCCGCTTGTCCGGAGGGGGCCCTCTGGTTTGAAAGGGGCAGAATAGAAAAAGGGCACCCGGTTTTTGGCCGGGTGCCTTTTTCTTGAAGCCTGGGGCGGGCGCCGTTGCTGCCGCTACCTTAACTTGACGGCGCCGCTTCGGGCCCCCCTGCCGGTTGCTACCGCTATCTCTGGCCGTGGATGACGCCGGGCTCGCCGGCACCGACCATGACGTCGGGCTCGGCCAGTACCCGTTTCGAATACCAGAGGTTGAGTACTTCATGGCCGTACACCGCTTTCAGCACCTGGGCGGTGGCGTCGTAGAGGGAAGCGGAGTGCTTCGAGAAAAGGCACCGTGGGCAGCGGTGCCCGGTCCGCCTGGCGGCGGGTTACTTGTCGGGGTTACTTGTCGGGGTTACTTGTCGGAGCGGTCGATGGCGCAGGCAACGGCCGGCTCGCCGGGGAGGGGAGTGCCGTCACCCTGACCGTCCGCCGGAGCGCCCTTTTTCTTTCCCATGCACCGGGTGGCCTTGGCGACCGCTTCTTCGTCGCCGGGAGGGTACAGCCGCGCCATTCCCCCCCGCCACGATTCCATGTAGATCATGTACCTGGTGCATTGTTCGTGCTGGCCGAAGCAGAGCTTTTTCTTTATGTACTCGGCCGCCTGCGGGAATTCCGCCATGTTGTCCTTGAAGAACTGACAACAGTCGTGTAGTTCGCATGCCATCGTCGTCACCCACCTGCTCCGCCGGGAGCGCTGTTGGCCCGTCCGCCCCGCACCGCGCTGCTGCCGGTACGGGACGAAACGGTGCCGGAACGTACTACCACTCTTCCTTCTGCTTCTCGACGAGCTGCTTGAGATAGAGCTCGGGAGTAGTCAGCCTGACGATTTCCTTGTCGCTGTAGCCGAGGTTCTTGAAGTTAAGCACCCCGTTGGGGGCGTGGCAGTTGGCGCAGGAGAGGGCCTTACCCTTGGTGACCAAGTGGTTGGAGCCGAAGTAGATGGTCTGCCAGCCGGGGACCGCGCTCTTGGCCACCTGCTCCGGGTTCTTCAGCCCGAGGGTCCGGGCCGCCGACTCGACGCCGCCGCGGGTGTCGCCGCTTGCCATGGGAGGAGCGAAGTCCATGGAGAGGAGCTCGCCGCTCTTGGCGTTGTAGAAGGCTTTACCCTGGAAGATCTTGAACGGCATGATCTTGCTCTTGCCGTCCTTGCGGCTCCCTTTGGGGCCGATGAAGTGCGGGGTGTTGGCCACGGTTCCGTTGTACCAGGCGTAGACCGGGGTGGTCTCGTTGGCCTCTTTCTTGAGGGTGGTCGGCTCGTAGAACTTGTCGGCGGTCTGGGTCCAGACGGTGAAGTCCTTGGCGAAGGCGCCGCCGGTGCGGGGGATGTGGCAGGTCTGGCAGGCGATCTTGGCGATGTGGCGGTTGAGGTCGGCATCCTTGTGCGGCTTGTCGCCGTGGCAGGAGGCGTCCGCGCAGGAGATCCGCACACCGTCGTTGGCCCAGTTGTTGGGATCGAGGCCGGTCGGGATCTTGTGGTGCTTGGCCTTGTGGCAGTCTACGCAGACCATCCCCTTGGCGGCATGGACGTCGGTGTCCTTGGTGAAGGAGAAGCCGCGCTTGACGACGTAGCCGCCGCCGGCCGCCTCGTGGCAGACCATGCAGTTCTTGACGCTCGGCTTGCCGATGGCGAGGGCGGCCTTGGTGCTGCGGTCCTGACCCATGACGATGCGTCCCTGCTCGTCTTTGTACGGCTTTCTCTTGCTGAAGTCGTAGTCGCTGGAGTGGCAGACCAGGCAGTCGATGGCTTTCTCGGCCTCGGGGCCGGTGCTCCCGACGTCGCTTAAGTGGTTCCCCGGGTGGCAGGTGTTGCAGCCGGAGAACTTGGTCTTGCCGGTCTCGGGGCTCTTGGGGATTTCCTTGAGGTTGTTGACGATATCGTTGCCGTTGCACATGACGTAGATGCGGTTCTTCATGCCGTACGGTTTCTTCGGATCGATGCCGTCGACGTTGGTCACCTTGGATTCGTGCTTCCAGTGGACGGTGTCGAGGAAGGCCTTGGCGGTGCCGGGGTGGCACTCCTCGCAGGTCTCGGGACCCTGGTAGCCGCTCTTTTCGATGCTCTCCCGCCCGAAGTGCTCACCGGCCATGGCGGTGGACGCGGCGAGGACGAAAGCCGCCGCGACGATGGTTGTTCTGGTCATTTGATTCCTCTCTTTTTTAGGTAGGCCCCGCGGTCCGTGCCGGCGGGGCATTGTTTGCGCTAGCAGCCGGCCGTCTTGCGGAAGAGCTTGGAGACGTTCTTCCCGGCGGCGGTCTCGTACTTGCAGCGGATCTCGTCCCCCTCGACGATGCGGTGGTCCTTGAACTTGTCGAGGGTGAGATCGTCGTTCACGGTGACCAGCACCGGGGTGCCGGAGCCGTTATCCTTCACCGTGGCGGTTGCGGTCTTGGCGTCCTTGCCGGCGATCTCGATCTTGGTGATGACCCCGACGAACTTGACATCTTCCGCGCAGGCGGAGCTCGCCAGACCGAGGGCCACCACTGCCGCCACAAACAACGTCGATATTGTTTTTTTCATCTCGTTCTCCTTTGTCCGGGCTCCCCGCTTGGGGGCTCTCCCGTGCGGTTAGAATTTCACTTCGAAGGTGCCGTAGATGTCGTGTGCGTACTTGACCGGGGCGAGCAGCATCATGTCGGAGGGGTTGATCGAGGAGATCTTGACCGGTGCCCCGACCCAGTTGTTGCTCCCGGTGTACTCGAAGTCGTAGTACTGGTAGCCGATCCTGAAGAAGGCCTTGGAGAGGTAGGAGGAGACGGCCTTGAGGTTGAGCCCCTGGATCAGGTAGGCCTCGTAGACGTTGCCGCGGGTCCCCAGTTTGGAGGT
Source organism: Geomonas sp. Red32 (assembly GCF_023652955.1). GTDB lineage: Bacteria > Desulfobacterota > Desulfuromonadia > Geobacterales > Geobacteraceae > Geomonas. Next base: position 98,702 of record NZ_JAKLOY010000009.1, read on the forward strand.
CCACATGTCGTCGGCGGCGGGGGCGAAGGTGATCCAGTTCTTGGAGCCGTGGTTGTATTCGAAGCCGAGCTTGGTGTCGGTCGGGGTGTAGTCGTAGCGGGCGCCCAGGTAGGCGGCCCAGCCGGTCTTGTCGTTGGGTGCTTCGGGGCGGAAGAACTGGCCGGTCATGAGCCCCTGGAATCCGGCGTTGGCGGAGACGTTCTGGTTCGGGTGGGTGACGCTCAGGCCGGCGTCGCCGAAGAAGTTGAGCTTGCCGGGGCCGATATCCTTGAGGGTGCTCATGGCGCCCGCGCCGTACCAGTCGATGGAGCCCAGGTTGACGGTGGGGGCGGTGTCGCCGAAGGCGGTGTTCTTCATGACCGGGAAGTCGAAGATGTCGAAGCCGCGGTTCCACTGCAGCCAGACGCGCAGGGGATCGGTATCGACCGGGACCACCGCCACGCCGAGCATGTCGGTGTCCTTCACGCTGTTGCCCGGGTTTTCGAACCCGGACTCGAATCCGCGGCCGTAGCAGACCTTCGCGTAGGCGCCGGGAAGCGCTTCGATGTCGGGCGCCCAGCCGATGGTCATGCCGTCGAAGGCGTAGTCGACCAGGAGGGCAGGGGTGCCGCCGTTACCGGGGCGCTCGTCGTTGGTGCGGAGGTTACTGGGGGCTCCCCCGGTGGAGGGGCGGCGGCCCACCGAGAACCAGATCGGCTGGTCGGCGATGTTGGACCAGGTCGCGTAGGCGCGGTCGACGTTCAGAAGGCTCGTGGAGGGGACATGCCCGAGGGTCCCGTCGAAGACGCCGGTCCGGTCGGCGAAGAACGGCGTGGAGCCCCCGTTGGTCACCGAGGACTCGTCCTGGGAGCCGAAGGCCTTGTAGGCGAGGAGGCGGACGTTGACGGTGACGTCCTTGGTGGCCTTGGCGTGGATGTTCAGTCCCAGCCGGTTGGTGTAGAGGGTGTCGTTGTTGGGCTTGTAGGCGGGGACGGTCTGGGCGAAGTTCTGGAGCGCCCCGAGCATGGCCTGGTTACTCCCCAGGAAGGCGTTGGCCGCCTGGTAGGTGGTGGCCCCTCTCATCTGGGTTGCGAAGTTCTGGAAGGCGGCGACCTGCGGCCCGAAACCGGCCGGATCGTTAAGAAAGCCGCTGTTCATCTGGCTCTGGGCGAAGGAAAAGGTCTGGTTGACGTCGGTGTAGGGGGTGGTGGCACCCCGCAGGCTGTCGATCCGGAAGCGGTAGTCGCCGCTCACCGACAGCCACCGGCTGAGCGATTTCTCCTCCAGCCGCTGCACCTTCCTGGTCAGATCCTCGACCTTGGTCTGCAGCGCCTGGTCGTCGGCGAGCGCTGCGGCGGGGACGGCCAGCGCCACTGCCAGCGCCCCCAACAAGAGTTTCCCTACGGTGTTCCTTTGCATGTCTCTTTCTCTCCCTCTTTCTCACTGCGAGATGACCGCGTCGAGCCGGCCCCACCAGAAGAGCGGGCAGCGCGGAGTGTTGGTAGCGGTGGCCTTCAGCTTCCCGAGGCCGGGTGATTGCCGGATCCCTCTCCGAGCCCGTGCTTCTTCATCCGGTAGCGGAGGGTGTCCCGGCTGGTCTTCAAGAGCCTAGCGGCCCTGGTCTGGTTCCCCTCGCTCATGGCGAGTGCCCGCTCGATCAGGAGCTTTTCCAGCTCGTCGAGGGCGATCCCCGAGGAGGGGAGCCGGATGGTGTCGCCGTCGGCCCGCTCTCCGCCGGTCTGCTTGCGCTCTTCGGCGGCCGCCCTGTGCTCCCCGGCGCCTGCCTTGCCGACCGGGGGGTGAGCGCGGCGTCCCCCTTTGATCTCGGAGGGAAGCTGGTCGGGGGGGAGGACGTTCCCCGGCTCCAGCATCATCAGCCTTTCGATGGCGTTGCGCAGCTCGCGGACGTTGCCGGGCCAGTGGTAGCCGGCCAGGCAGGCGAGGGTGGCGGGCGAGAGCGAGACCACCTTCCTCCCGTACTCCGCGTTGAGCGCCTCGATCAGGTACTTCACGAGCGGCTCGATGTCCTCCACCCGCTCGCGCAGCGGGGGGAGCTCTATGTGCATCACGTTGAGGCGGAAGAAGAGGTCGCCGCGGAACTTCCCCTCGGCCACCATCCTCGGGAGGTCCTGGTGGGTGGCGGCCACGATCCGGACGTCCGCCTCCACGTCCTGCTGCCCTCCGAGCCTCCTGAAACGCCGGTTCTCGATCGCCTTCAGTACCTTGGCCTGCATGGGGAGGGGCATGTCTCCGATCTCGTCGAGGAAGAGGGTTCCCCCCTGCGCCATCTCGAAGAGCCCCTTGCGCAGCCGGGAGGCGTCGGTGAAGGCGCCCTTTTCGTGGCCGAAGAGCTCGTTTTCCAGCAGGTTCTCCGGGATGGAGGCGCAGTTCACCTCGACGAAGGGGGCGCCGGCCCGGCCGCTGTGGCAGTGGATGGCTCTCGCCGCGAGCTCCTTGCCGGTGCCGCTCTCCCCGGTGATGAGCACCGTCTTCGCGTCGGCATCCGCGGCAGCCTTGAGGAGCTTGAAGATGCCGATCATCTTGGGGGAGTTGCCGATCATCTTCGCGTCGGCCGCCTCCTTGCGGAGCTCCGGCCGTTTTTCCTCTCCCCCCTCCCGCTTGGCCAGGGTCCGCCGCACCACCTCTTTGACCAGCTCCAGGTCGAACGGCTTGCCGAAGAAATCCTCCGCCCCGTCCTTGAGCGCCTGCAGCGCACAGTCGGCACTGGCGAGGGCGGTCATCACGATCACCCGGGTCTCCCCGTTTCCCCTCTTGATCCGCCTGAGGAGCTCGAGCCCGTTCATGTCGGGGAGGGAGATGTCGAGCATGATCAGCTGCGGCCGGAAGCGCTCGAACTTCTCGAGGGCCTCGGCGCCGGTCAGGGCGCTCTCCACCTCGTACCCTTCCCGGCCGAGCAGCGTCGCGAGCGAGGAGGCGATCAGCCTCTCGTCGTCTACGATCAGAATGCGGTCCTTGCCCACGTTGGTCCTTCCTGCTTGATGCCGCGGGGGAAGGTTGCCCCTCCCCCGCCTTAACCGGCTGCTCCGCATCTGCCGCATCAGTGGGGGGCGATGAAGGCGTAGGTCATCATGCAAAGGAGCGCAATGCCGGTGAAAAGGGCCAGGAAGCCGAAGGCCTTGAAGAAGAAGTCGTAGAGGGGGCCGCTCGATTTTTCGGCTTTGTACTGCTCGGTTACCCCCTGCTCTTCATAGCGTTTCCACTGGTCGCCACGCTCCTCGATGAACTCGTGCTTGGACATCTGGCCGTTGAAGATGACGAAGTCCATCGGGAACTTCTCGGGGCGCCCGTGGGTGTTGAAGAAGTGGACGGTGAAGATGAAGCCGGTGGCCAAAAGGGCCTCGTCGGAGTGGACGATGGTGGCCACGTTGAAGGCCCAGCCGGGGAGGAAGCTCCCGAAGAACTGCGGGAACCAGAGCATGAGGCCGGAGCCGCCGATGGCGAACATCCCCCAGAAGACCGCGATGAAGTCGAACTTCTCCCAGTAGGTCCACCGCTCGAAGGTCGGCTTGGGACCGCGGAGCAGGAACCAGCGGACCATGCCGGTCACGTCTTTCAGGTCGCGGAGGTTCGGGCAGAGGGAATCGGGGCCGAACAGCCGCTGGAGGAAGTTGCCGGGGAGGTCCTTGCGCAGGAAGAGGAAGTGGATCGACATCGCCAGCGCGGAGCCGAAGTAGACCATGGTGATCCCGGCGCAGATCCGGTGGATGAGCCCGGCGTTGGCGCTTCCCCCGTAGAAGTACATGAGCATCTTGGCCCAATCCTGGCTGCTGAACTTGAGCGGGAGCCCGGTCAGGGCGAGCCCCAAAAAGCTCGTGATGACCAGCAGGTGGAGGAATATGTGGCGCCTGGTGAAGCGGCGGTACTGCTTGTGCCCGTCGTGTACCGCGTGGAACAGCTCCCCGCTCTCCAGGGCCGCCTGCTTCTCACGGTTCTCGATGAAGCCGCGGCAAAGCCAGAGCAGGGTATGGAGCCAGAAGACGGCGAAGGTGGAGACCAAAAGCCCGGTCATGCTGAGGAAGGTCCAGTAGAGGACCGGGTACTTGTCGCGGTCGGTGTGCTCGCCGTGGGGGTAGTACTTGGTGAAGAGGAAGGTCGCCTTGCTGTGGCACTTGCGGCAGGTATCCACCAGGTTCTTCGGATTGACGGTGGAGCGGGGATCCCGCCCCGGGAGTACGGCGTGGGCGGTGTGGCAATCGGTGCAGCCGGCCACCCGCTCCGGGTAGCCCAGGCGGTAGTTCTTGCCGTGGTAGCTCTCCATGTAGGTCTCGACCGCCACGTTGAAGACGCCGTTACGCTCCATCATCTTGCGGTCGCTGTGGCACCTGAGGCAGACCTTGGTGTGGAACTCGCTGTTGTTGCGGCCGTCCTTGCCGGTCACCGCCTTGATCTCGTGCAGGTTGTGGCAGTCGTTGCAGGCCGCCGAATCCTGGTTGCCTGCCGCCACCGCCATGCCGTGTACCGACTGCCGGTAGACGGACTCCTTGTCGTGGCACTGGATGCACTTGGCTACCACCGCCCGCTTGTCTTTTTTCCAGTAGGTGTGGGTGTGGATGTCGGTATGGCAGGAGGCGCACCCGATGTCGTGCAGCATGTGGACGCTCGCGAAGTGCTCGGCCGCCTCCTTCTTGTGGCAGCGCACGCACTGCACCTTGCCTACTTTGATCTCCCCCTTCATGTGCCTGGCGAGGTCGGTGATCTCGACGTGGCAGCTCGTGCAGGCGTTCTTGCCGTGGACCGAGGCTGCGAAGCTGGTGGCCTGGATCTTGTCGCCGTGGCACCCGAGGCAGGTTGCCGGGTCGATGGCCATCCCCTGCTGGGCCCTGGCCGGGGTGGGTACTGCCAGCGATACCGCTATAAACAATGCAATGTAGATGAAACGCACACTTCTCTCCTGTTGCCGTTAGTGGGCGCCCGGGTTCATTTACCCGCCGGCGGGCGCACTGCTGCCGTCGATTGTTGCCGCAAGGGCGCGCGGCCCCCTCTCCCGTGCCTCGGAGGGAGGAAGCTTTGGGGGAGGGAGTGGCCGCGCACGATCTTATTTCAGATTGTGTTTACCGGTTCTTGGGGGCGAGCAGATGGTAGGAGATGGCGCCGATTCCGGGGAGCAGGAGGGTCAGGGCCGACCACCTGCGTTTTTTGGGCTTTTCCAGCGTTTCGTTGAGGGAGATTTCGTAGAGGGTGTAGTAGGTGGCGAAGAAGAGGAAGATGACGAAGAGGACGCCGCAGGCCAACATGAGTCCGAACTTGATGTTCTCCAAGTGATGCATCTTGCTAACTCCTTTGTGTGAAACAACTTATTGGTAACCACTAGCTGCACATTCATCTCACCGTAATTAACTGTTTACCCCTGTCTTACCTCCCGTTTTGGCCGCCGGGTGTTACGGTTCGGTAACGTTTTCTGGTATCGCGTAACGCGGCGTACTTTCTAATGAAAGTGTGAGTCGCTTTTTTCTTGACCTCGGCGATGGATTTAAATATATATCTTTTTGAATGTAAAACGAATATTTCTCATGGCTGGATGCGCAACACGCATAAGAAGAGGACGTTCAGGAATATGGACTCATTAAACTTGCGGAGTTTGATCGAAGTTGTCAGGACGGGAAGCTTCTCCAAGGCGGCGGAAAACCTCTTCGTAACCCAGTCAGCCATCTCCCGGAGGATCAAGTGTGTCGAGGAGGAGTGCGGTCACCCGCTGCTCGACCGCAGCGGCCCCACCATCAAGCCGACGGCGGCGGGGAAGATCTTCATCGGGGAGGCGGAGAAGATCCTGAGCCTCGAGGAGAACATGCTGCACCGGCTCGATACCCTGGAGCACAATCCCCCCATCGCCTTTGCCTGCACCCATCCCTTCGGCATCGCCTACCTCCCGGACGTCCTCAAGCGTTACACGGCCAAGTTTCCCAACCTCAAAAACCTGAAGATAGCCTTCAAGCCCCCGCACCTGGCGCTGGACGGCCTGCGGGAAGGGATCTTCGACTTCATCGTGATCGAACACTGGGAGTTGCTGGATCTGTCAGGGTACGCGACGTTTCCCTTGCCGGAGGGGGAGATGGTCTTCGTGAGCGCGCCCAAGCTGGGGCTTCCCCCCGGGACGGTGACCATAGACCAGCTGGTGAAGCAGCGGCTGTACCGCAGAAGGGAGGACTGCTGTTCCTGGAAACACCTGGCGGTGAGCATGCAGGTGGCCGGCCACGACGTGAGCGAGTTCACCGACACGGTGACCTACGACGACCTTCATGTGATAGTGCAGTCGATTGTGGATGGGGAAGGGATTGCGCTGATCTGCAGGGAGCTCGTTCAGGCTCAGATCGAGGCGGGAGTGCTCTGCGAGCACAAGGTGGAAGGTTTGGACCATCGCCGCAAGCGAACGCTGGTCATGAACAGGCAGACCGTGCTCACCCCGGGCATGAAGTTTCTCATTGCGTCCATATTCTCATCCTTCGGAATCGAGGTTCCGGAGCTGTGAAGAGGAGGGGAGCCGGCACCATGGCTAGCGCGGCTCTGCTCCGGCGTCTACTTTTCCTCAGGGTTGTTACTTCAAATCCCCCCTGTCCCCCCTTTGACAAGGGGGGACCTGTATCCCGCCGGAATCCTAGGAAGAACGTCTTGAGGAGATAAGGTAACGGGGATCCTTACCGCGGGCTCAATTGACCTGGATGCTCAGGCTCTTGGTGGCGGTCTGCGCGGGAGAGGACGAATCGGTGACCTGCACGGTGAAGGTGGAGGTACCGGCGGTGGTGGGCGATCCGGAGATCACGCCGGAGCTCATGTTGAGCCCAGCCGGAAGGGTGCCGGTCGTAACGGACCAGCTGTAGGGGGATGTGCCGCCGGTCGCGGTCAGCGTCTGGCTGTACGCCGTTCCCACGGTCCCCGCCGGGAGGGTGCTGGTGGAGACGGTCAGCGAAGAGGCCGTGTTCGTGTTCTGCGGGAACCAGTCGGCTCCGCACCCGGCCAGACAGAGTACGGTCACAAGGGCAAAAAGTAAGTGCTTCACGTCTTCCTCCGATTCCGGCGGCTGGTTGTGCCGTTTCAGGATTTTAAGATTCTAACACACAGCGGTGTCCTGCGAGTCACTGCGCATCCCTTTTTAGTTCCTCCATCCTGTCCCATCCCCCTCTGAGCGCTTTTCATAGCTCTTTCATCGCGGCTTCATACTGGCTTCACCTTCTTCTTCTATCTATAGCGGCACGATCACTGCCGGCGATGCGGCAGCTCATGCCATGAAGGAGGTACCGTATGAAGGTCAAGATGATACTCCCCGCGCTCGTGGAAGCAAAAAGCCCGTTCTGGCGCCCTATCAAGTACTCGCTGTTCCCGCCCCTGGGGCTTGCCACGCTCGCCTCATTCCTGTCGCCCGCCGACGAGGTGGAGATTGTCGACGAACACGTGGAGGAGGTCGCCGTCGACGACACGCCGGACCTGGTGGTGATCCAGGTCTATGTCACCAGCGCTTCCCGCGCCTACCGGCTGGCCGACCATTACCGTGCCAAAGGTGTCTTCGTGGCGCTGGGGGGGCTGCACGTGACGTCGGTCCCGGAAGAGGCGGCGCTCCATGCCGACGCCATTTTCCTAGGCCCCGGCGACACGACCTTTCCACAGTTCCTGGCCGATTTCCGGCGCCGGGAGGCGAAGCCGGTCTACTTCTCGCCGCTTCGTTCCCTCGACATCCCGCTCCCCCGCCGCGACCTCATCAAAAGGGAGCGCTACCTCGTCCCCAACTCGCTGGTGGTCTCCCGCGGCTGCCCCCATCACTGCAATTTCTGCTACAAGGACAACTTCTTCCAGGGGGGACCTTCTTTCTACACGAGGCGGGTCGATGCGGCGCTGGCCGAGATCGAGAGCCTGCCGGGGCGCCACCTCTATTTCCTGGACGATCACCTGCTGGGGGACCGGAAATTCAGCGCCGGCCTCTTCGAAGGCATGCGCGGCATGAAACGTCTCTTCCAGGGCGCCGCCACGGTGGATTCCATCCTGGAGGGGGATCTCATCGAGAAGGCCGTGGAGGCAGGGCTTCGCAGTATCTTCATCGGCTTCGAGTCGATCAACCCGGCCAACCTGCGGTCGAGCAACAAGCGCCAGAACCTCGGGCGGGACTACGACAGGGTGATCCGCCGCCTGGACGAGTTGGGAGTCTTCATCAACGGGAGCTTCGTGTTCGGGCTCGACGACGACGGCCCCGACGTTTTCCGGCGCACCGCCTCGTGGGCCATCGAAAGGGGGATCACCACGGCGACCTTCCATATCCTGACTCCCTACCCCGGCACCGGGCTCTTTCAATCGCTGAACGATCAAGGGCGCATCACCAGCCGGGATTGGGATCTCTACGACACGAGGCACGTGGTCTACCAGCCGAAGGGGATGAGCGCACAGGAACTGAAGGATGGCTACGACTGGGCGTACCGGGAGTTTTATAGCTGGGGATCCATCCTGGAGGGGGCGGGCTCCCACCTGGAATTCGCCAACCGCCTGCGGCACGTGCTCTACGCGGGGGGATGGAAGCGGTTCGAGCCGCTTTGGAACTTCCTGATCAAGTCCAAGGCGCTCTTTTCCATGCGCGGCGTGCTGGAATCGATTCTCTCGAGCGCCCAGAGCGCCCGCGGGGAAGCCGATAGCCAGGACGGCAAGCTCTCTCTCGATAACCGGATGTCCATCGGGGGGGTGAAAAGCTCGCTATGAAAGGTGCCTTTAATACTATCGTCGCCGGTACGGCGCTCCTGCTCTTCGCGCCGCTCCTTGTCCTCGTTGCCCTGCTGATCCTGCTCGATGACGGCGGGCCGGTTCTTTTCGTGCAAGAGCGGCTCGGCAAGAGGATGGTTCCCTTCAGCATCTACAAGTTCCGCAGCATGCGGGACGGCCGCGTGACGCGGGTGGGGCGATGGATCCGGGTGACGGGGATCGATGAGCTCTTGCAGTTCATCAACGTTCTGAAAGGGGAGATGGCAATCGTCGGCCCCCGCCCGATGACCCGGGACGACGTCGACCGTCTTGGTTGGGGCGGCCCGGACTTGGACCGATGGCGAAGCGAGCCGGGGCTGACCGGAGTGGCCCAGCTCTTCGCGGGGAAGGGGCGGCGGGTGAGCCGCTTCCTCGACGGATGCCACGCCGGACGGTGGAGCCTTTGGCTGGACATCCAGGTGATCGTCCTATCTTTCCTTGTGAACTGTGTAGGGAAGCACCGGGTACGGAATACTCTCTCCCGGTGGCGCAACTGGAGAAGGAAAACAAAAAGATTGACATATCGGTTGAAAGGAAAGAGAAACGGGGAACGGCCGAATGATTATGGCCGACTCACATTGAGTGGAAGAGGGGGCTGATACAGATGAAGGAGCGGATAGTGATTGTCGACGACGAGCCGGCTATTGTCGATGCCATCCAGTACGCCCTGGAAACGGAGGGATTCGAAACGCTCTGTTTCTCCACCGGAATGTCGGCTGTCGAGGCCCTGGCGGCGCAGCAGGTCGACCTGGTGATCCTCGACATCGGTCTCCCCGACATCGGCGGCTTCGACCTCTGCCGGCTCATCCGCCAGCAAAGCAGCGTCCCGATCATCTTCCTCACCGCGCGCTCGGGCGAGATCGACCGGATCGTCGGCCTGGAGCTCGGCGCCGACGATTACGTCACCAAGCCGTTCAGTCCCCGGGAGGTCTCGGCCAGGGTCAAGGCGGTCCTGCGCAGGACAACAGGGACAACAGGGGCAACAGGGACAACAGGGACAACAGGGGATGTGGGGAACGCCGAGCACGCCGCGTCGAGTCCCGGGGCATTTTCGGTGAACGAGTCGAAGCGGCAGATCTGCTACTACGGCAGCATGGTCGATCTCTCCCGCTACGAATACGACATCCTCAAGACCTTCATCAGGCGTCCGGGGCACGTCTACTCGCGCGAGCAGCTCATGCAGCTCGTCTGGGAGCACCCGGAGTGCAGTCTCGACCGGACCATCGACGCCCACATCAAGAACATCCGCGCCAAACTCAAGAAGATGCAGCCGGAGATCGAGGCGATCGTCACCCATCGAGGGACCGGATACGCGTTGAGGGACGACCTGTGAAACTCGGCTCCCGCATCTTCAGCGCCTTCGTGCTCATCTGCCTCATCTGCTTCTTTTACCCCGCCAGCCATTTCATCAAGGATCTCCGGATGTTCTTCCTGGAGAGCGTCGAGGATCCGCTCCAGGATCACGCCACCCTCCTCGCCAACCTGGTCGGCCGCCAGATGGAGGAGAACCGCTTCAGCGCCGACGAGCTTTACCTGGTCTTCGACCGGACCTATTCCCGCCCCCTGAGCGCGAAAATCTACGGCTTTGCCAAGAGCAGCGTCGACCTCCGGGTGTACATCACCGATAGCTCCGGAAAGGTGGTCTTCGACTCGCGCGGCAGGGAGCGCATCGGTGCCGATTACTCGAACTGGCGGGACGTGAAGCTTACCCTCAAGGGCGAGTACGGCACCAGGAGCACCCGCCTGAGCCCGAACGATCCGGCGACTTCGGTGCTGTACGTGGCGGCGCCCATCGTCGTGAACGGCAAGACGGCCGGAGTGCTGACCGTCGCCAAGCCGACCACCAACATCAATACCTTTTTGAAGCAGGAGAAAGCGAGGATCCGCAAGCTCTGGTACTTCTGCGCCGCATTGGCGATCGCCTTGTCGTTCCTGGTCTCCCTCTGGCTCACCCGCCCGATCAAGCGGCTCACCCGCTATGCCAACGACGTCCGCGACGGCAAGAGATCGCCCCTTCCCCCGATGGGGCGGAGCGAGTTGCGGGACATGGGGTTGGCGCTGGAGAACATGCGCGAGGCGCTGGAAGGGAAAAAGTACGTGGAGCAGTACGTCCACACCCTCACTCACGAGATCAAGAGCCCGCTTTCGGCCATCAGGGGGGCCGCGGAGCTGCTGGACGAACAGATGCCAGCGGAAAAAAGGAGCAAGTTTCTCTCCAATATCCGCACCGAAGCCAACCGTATCCAGGATCTGGTGGATCGCATGCTGAAGCTCTCCGAGCTCGAGGCCCAGAAGACGCTGCAGCACGTGGAGCCGGTCCCCATGGACACCCTGGTCGCCAAGGTGATCGAGAGCAAGGCCCCCATCCTTTCCTGTAAGGGGCTCCGCATCGACTGTGAGATCGCCCGGGACAGCAACGTGCAGGGCGATCCATTCCTCCTTCACCAGGCCGTTTCCAACATTGTCCAGAACTCGATCGATTTCAGCAAGCCGGGCGCGCAGATAACGGTGCGGGGAGAGATCGAGGCGGGAGGTTTTTCGCTGTCGGTCGACGACGAGGGACCGGGGATTCCGGAGTACTGCCTGGAGCGGGTCTTCGACCGGTTCTTCTCGCTCCAGCGCCCCGACACGGGGAAAAAGAGCACCGGCTTGGGGCTCAACTTTGTGAGGGAGGTGGCGATGTTGCACCGCGGGGAGATCCGGCTGGAGAACCTCCCCAGCAAAGGGCTCCGCGCGGTGATGAGCCTGCCGGTTTAAGCCGGGAGGGGACAGACAGAGCGTATGAAAAGGCACCTGGTCCGGGATCAGGTGCCTTTTTGCATCGAAGATCTCCCTCACCCGGCCTCCCTATCCCTCTCCCACGAGATAGGGTCCGCACGGCGAAACTGGCCCCCCCGGGGTGGAGAGGGGTTATAATGAGAAGAGAGAACAAGCCCCGCGCGAGGGGGGAAAGGAGATACAGATGTTAGTCATAACGGGGGCAACCGGCAATATAGGGAAAACGGCCACTGCTCTTTTGCTGGAACGCGGGGAGCGGGTGCGGGTCATCGGCAGGGATAGGACTAAGCTGCAACATCTGGTGGAGATAGGGGCCGAGGCGGCGGTGGGGGACTTGAATGACCTCCCGTTTGTCACCGATGCCTTCAAGGGGGCAAAGGCGGTCTTTGCCATGATCCCGCCTCCTCAATTTTCGATAGCGAGTTTCCGCAATCACCAGCGGGAGGTCGGGGAAACCATTGCTTCGGCGCTGGCCGCGGCGAAGGTTGGGTATGTGGTCAACCTGAGCAGCCAGGGGGCGGAGCTCTCCTCAGGAACCGGCCCGGTGGTGGGGCTGCACGAGCAGGAGGAACGGCTGAACCGGCTGGACCTGAACGTGCTCCATCTCCGCCCGACCTACTTCATGGAGAACCTCATGGCCTCTATCCCGTTCATCCGTGAGCACGGTATCGCCGGATCGGCGGTGCGGGGTGATATCAAGCTGGCCATGATCGCTACCAGGGACATCGCGGAGAAGGTTGCCGGTCATCTGGCCGCGCTGGATTTCCAAGGGAAAGAGGTGCGGGACCTCCTTGGGGAGAGGGATCTTACCCTGCAAGAGGCTTTCGGGGTGATCGGCCGCCGGATCGGCATGCCGGACCTCAAATACGTGCAGTTCAACCCCGATGAGGCGTTCAAGGGGATGACCATGTCAGGGTTCAGCTCAGACACCGCCCGGCTCTTCATTGAGATGAGCAAGGCGCTCAACGAGGGGCTGTTCGGCGTCAACCGCCCGCGTAACGCCGCCAATACCACGCCGACTTCGATTGAGGAGTTCGCCAAGAGCTTCGCGGCGGTGTACCAGGGGGCGGTGCATATGCACGCCGAATGATTGGCAATTGCTCCCCTCTCCCCTGAAGGGGGGAGGGGGGCGGTTAGATTTTTCCTTCTTGCCGCTTTGCGTACTGGCGCGGGGAACTGCCTAACTCTTTGCGGAACATCTCGATGAAGGCGCTCAGGCTCTGGTAGCCGAGATCGTAAGCGACGGCGGTGACTTGGTCGCCACTTCCCAGCCTTTTTACCGCTTCCTGTAACAGTAGCCTCTTTCTCCAAGCGCCGAAGGTGAGACCGGTCTCGGCCTGGAAAAGGCGCGCGAGGGTCCGGCCACTCGCCCCCGCCTCACGTCCCCACGCCTCCACATCGCGGTCGTCCCCCGGATTGGCCAGTAACTGCTCGGTCACCCGCAAGGCACGCTCGTCCCTCGGCATCGGAAGATGCAGCGGCGTGGTCTCCGCCTGCCGCAATTCGTCCAGAAGGACCTGCATCAGCCGCCATCCCGCACTCTTCGGAAGATAATCCTCTCCGATCTCCACCGCCTTCAGCACCAGCTCCCGCAAGAGCGGCGTCACCTTCAGTATGGTGCAGATCTCCGGCAGACCCTTCACCGCGCTCGGATCGACGAAAAGGTTGCGCAACGAGACGTCGCAGGGGAAATAGACTTCGTGCTCCTGGTTGGGAGGAACCCAGACGGCCTGGGAGGGTGGGACGACCCAGATGTCGCGGCCGCAGATGACCCGCATCACGCCGCTGCTGGCGAAGATCAGTTGGCCGCGGGGATGGCTGTGGACGGCCGCGCACCCCACTTCGCGGGCTCCCATCTTCTGGGGGCTCACTTCGATGGCCAGCGGGATGACCGGCAGACTCTCATCCAGCCGGAAGCCAAGCTCAATGGGGGCTATTCTTGTCAGTTTCGCGACAGTCATTGTCGCACTATAGATAGACTGTCACGGGGAGGCAAGTTATAGTTGCCGCCAATAAAACGGGAAAAGGCAAATCCCCCCTGTCCCCCCTGCCGTTAAGTTAAGCTCTCCCCCTCCCTGATGGGAGGGGGCCGGGGGGGCGGGTGAAGCCGCAAGCTACGGGAAATGTGGCACCTTCCCCCACCCCCTAACCCCCTCCCTCAAGGGGAGGGGGAACTTTGAGCTGAGCCAAATTAGAATTAATGAAAGGAGCAGAAGATGAGTCGCAGCCACCTGCAGGAGATTGTTTCCCAGTTTTCCCAACAGGCCATTCCCTTTGCCCAGGTACCGGGGCACCTCGATGCCATGGAGTTGCTGGTCGAGCTTTCCAAGCCTACCAAGGACGATCTGGTGCTGGACGTTGCTTGCGGTCCGGGGCTCGTGGCCTGCGAGTTCGCCCGCCACGCTGGGCAGGTGACCGGTATCGACATCACCCCGGCTATGATTGAGCAGGCGGCCAGGCGCCAGCAGGAGCTTGGCCTGACTAACCTCACCTGGACCGAAGGGGACGTCGTCCCGCTCCCTTACCCTGACGACTCATTCTCGCTGGTGATCACCCGCTACAGCTTCCACCACTTCCTGGAACCCCAGCGGGCGCTGGCTGAGATGATCCGGGTCTGCCGGCCGGGAGGGAGAGTGCTGGTGGCCGATGTGGCCATCGAGCCTGCCAAGGTGGAAGCCTACGACCGGCTGGAGATCATGCGCGATCCCTCGCACACGCACGCACTGACCACCGAGGAGTTCTCCGCGCTGATGCTCGCTTCCGGGCTCGTCGATTGCCGGCAGGGGAGCTATCGGGTGGAGATCGAGCTTGAGGCCCAGTTGAAGGCGTCCTTTCCCAAGCCGGGCGACAAGGAGCGGCTGCGGGAGATGATCACCGCCGACGTCGGAGCCGACAGCTTCGGCATCGCCCCCCGACGGGCCGGCGACACCATCGTCTACAGCGTCCCCATCGGCGTCTTCGTAGGGAGAAAATTGGCGGTTTGACCGGGACGCACTGGCAGGAGGTCCCCCCCTTTGGAAAGGTTCATCGCGGGATACCGAGGATAATTTCGGGAACGAGGTCCCCCCCTTTGAAAAAGGGGGACTTTTAACCTATCCCGAAATTCTTTCAAGGACCTTTGAAAGAGGTGGATTTCTCGAATCGCTACTGCTCCGCAAGAGGGCGGAAAGGCGAGGATTTTCTAACGTGGGGGGAGGTGTGTAGATCTTGATGTGGCTGCGGCAAAATGGTACTGTTTCCAATTCCCGCTCCCGCTCAATTTTTATCTCTCAGCCGGTGTTTGCCCCGGCGCTGTTAGTACCGGAGAAGGCATGTGCAGTTGTAACGAGTCGTCCAGCGTACTGGATGCTTTTCCCGAAAAGAAGCTGGCACTTGAAAGGTACATTGAAGGACTCGCCTCGACCGCGGAACTGAGGAAAAGCCGCACCCACCTCATCTCAACGCTTCACAAGGCGCAGGAGCTTTTCGGCTATCTGCCGCAGGAAGTCCAGCTCTTCGTCGCAGCCAAGTTCAAGCTGCAGCTCTCCGATGTCTACGGCGTGGTCAGCTTCTACTCTTTCTTCGTCACCCAGCCGCCGGGAAAATTCAGGATCAGTGTCTGCACCGGGACCGCCTGCTTCGTCAAGGGCGCGGACCGGGTGCTGCGGGAGTTCGAGAACGTGCTCGGCATCGCTCATGGCGAAACGAGCGAAGACCGCGAGTTCTCCCTCGGCGCCCTCCGCTGTGTCGGTGCCTGCAGCCTGGCGCCGGTCGTCATGGTCAACGACCGCGTGTACGGCAACGTCACCCCCGAAATGGTGCGGGGCATCGTCGAGGGGTGCAGCGCTTCCTTGGAAGGAGCCGGGATAGCGGAGGAGGGCAATGCTTCCGCTGAAGATGCTGGGATAGCGGAGGAGAGCATCGCTTCCACTGAAAGTGCGGGGGGAGCGGACGACAGCACCGGTGTCATGGAAGGCGCGGGGGTAGCGGGCCTGGGCAACGCTGTGACGGAAGGTGCTGGTCAGGCAGGCGCAGGCAACGGTTCGACGGAAGGTGTGGCCGATGGTGCGGAAAGGCTCCGGAGGCTGGTCGCCGGTCTGAAGGCAGGCAAGGAAAAGCGGGAGGGGCTCGCCGTCCTGGTTTCGCTGGGAACCTGCGGGATCGCGGCCGGCGGGAAGGCCGTCTACGACGCACTGAAGCGGGCTGCGGAAGAGCTTGGGCTCGCCGGGGCGGTGGAGATGGTGGAGACCGGCTGCATGGGGCTTTGCCACAGCGAGCCGACGGTCGAGCTGGTTGATCGCCAGAGCGGCGCCAAGCTTATCTACGGGAACGTTACCCCCGGCGACGCCGCGGCCATCCTGACCGCCGGCATGGCGGGGACCGGCCGGGTGGCGACGCTGGAGCGCTCCTGGTACGTGCCGGAGGACGAGGAGGATTTCCCCGGCTGCCACCAGACCCGCATCGTGCTCCGTAACAGCGGGCGGATCAATCCCGCGAAGATCGAGGACTACCTGGAGTACTCGGGCTACCAGGCGCTCTCCCGGGTGCTGACCGCCATGACGCCGGACGAGGTGATCGACGTGATCGAGGCCTCGGGGCTGCGCGGGCGCGGCGGGGGAGGGTTCCCGACCGGGAAGAAGTGGCGCTTTGCCGCGGGGGTGCAGAGCGACGAGAAATACGTGATCTGCAACGCCGACGAAGGGGACCCCGGCGCGTTCATGGACCGGGCCATCCTCGAAGGGGACCCGCACGCTGTCCTGGAGGCGATGGCGATCACCGGCTACGCGATCGGCGCCAGCCATGGCATCATCTACATCCGGGCCGAGTACCCGCTGGCCATCGAACGGCTGGAGACCGCGCTTAAGCAGGCGCGGGACGCCGGGCTGATCGGCGCCGGCATCCTTGCTACCGGGTTTTCCTTCGATATCGAGATCAAGTACGGCGCCGGTGCCTTCGTCTGCGGAGAGGAGACCGCCCTCATCCAGTCCGTCGAGGGGATGCGCGGCATGCCGACCTACAAGCCTCCCTTCCCCGCCATCGCTGGTCTCTGGGGGAAACCCACCATCGTCAACAACGTCGAGACCCTCGCCAACATCTGCCCGATCATCAGAAAGGGCGCCCAGTGGTTCCGGAGCATCGGGACGGAAAACTCCCCCGGGACCAAGGTCTTCGCCCTGGCAGGCAAGGTGAACCGGGTGGGACTGGTCGAGGTACCGATGGGGACCACGCTGCGGCAGGTCATCTTCGAGATGGGGGGCGGTATCGTCGGTGGAAAGGGCTTCAAGGCGGTCCAGACCGGCGGCCCTTCCGGCGGCTGCCTTACCGAAAAGAATCTCGACCTCCCGATCGATTACGACACCTTGAAGGCCAAGGGGTCGATGATGGGCTCCGGCGGCATGATCGTCATGGACGAGGACGACTGCATGGTCGACGTCGCCAAGTTCTTCCTCGACTTCACCATGGAGGAGTCGTGCGGCAAGTGCATGCCGTGCCGCATCGGCAGCAAGCAGCTCTTCATGGTGCTCGACCGGATTTCCAAGGGAAACGGGGTGGAAGGGGACATCGAGACGATACGCACCATCGCCCAGGCGATGACCACTGCTTCGCTCTGCGCGCTGGGGCAGACGGCGCCCAACCCGGTGCTCTCCACCCTGCGGCACTTCCCCGAGGAGTACCGGGCCCACCTCGTCGACAAGCGCTGCCCGGCCAAGCGGTGCAGCGAGCTTCTCACCTACTCCATCGACATCGAGCGGTGCATCGGCTGCACGCTCTGCAGCAGGAGCTGCCCGGTGAAGTGCATCTCGGGGAAGGTGAAGACACCCCACCGGATCGACGAAAGGGACTGCATCCGCTGCGGGGAGTGCCTCAGGGCCTGCAAGTTCGACGCGGTGGTGGTGCGGTGAGGCGAATGTGGACGCAACGTCAGTTTATGGAAGCACGGAAACGTTGGGGTAACGATGGGCAAGCGTAAGGCTATTTCATTTGTCATAGACGGGAAGGAACTGGCGGCCAGGACGGGGGAAACCATCCTCGAGGCGGCGCTGCGCCACGATATCGACATCCCCAATCTCTGCCGGTACAAGAGGATCTCCCACACCGCGTCCTGCCGCCTTTGCATCGTCAAGGTGAAGGGGAGACCGGGCACGGTGACTTCCTGCACCACGGCGGTCGAAGAGGGGATGGAGGTCATCGCCTTCGACGACGAGCTGGAAACGGTCCGCCGCACCATCCTCGACATGGCGCTCTCCAACCATAACGACGACTGCGTCAGCTGCGTCCAGGACGGGAGCTGCCAGCTCCAGGACCTGGCCTTCCGCTACAACCTCGGGCGCCACGACAGAAAGCTTCCCCCCATCTGGCAGGAGATCGACAAGACTTCCGACTACAGCTCGCCGGTGCTCGATTTCGAGGCCTCGAAGTGCATCGAGTGCGCCCGCTGCCTGCGCGCCTGTTACGAGCTCCAGGGGAAAGGGGTGATCGGCTTCGTCAACCGGGGAATCAAGACCACGGTCGGGACCGGTTTCAAGGATTGGACCGCCTCCAACTGCGACGGCTGCGGGCAGTGCATCCAGATCTGCCCGGTGGGAGCCCTCACCGCCAAGCAGGTCTACGGCGACCGCAAGAGGATCCGGGAAAAGGATATCGAGCGGACGGTGCAGACCACCTGCCCCTACTGCGGGGTCGGCTGCCAGCTGGACGTGGCGGTCCGCAAGAACCACATCATCAGGGTGACCGGCAGCGAGGACGCCCTCCCCAACCACGGCAAGACCTGCGTGAAGGGGCGCTTCGGGCTGGACTTCGTGAACCACCCGGCGAGGCTCAGGTGGCCGCTCATCAAGCGGGACGGGAGCTTCGTCGAGGTCAGCTGGGACGAGGCGATCGCCTACACCGCACAGAGACTTGCCGGGATCAAAGGGGAGCACGGTCCCGATGCCATCGCCGGTCTTTCCTCGGCGCGCTGCACCAACGAGGAGAACTACCTCTTCCAGAAGTTCATCCGGGGCGTGGTGGGGACCAACAACGTCGACCATTGTGCCCGGCTCTGCCACGCCTCGACGGTGGCGGGACTCGCCGAAACGCTCGGTTCCGGCGCGATGACCAACTCGATCGCCGAGCTTGAGCACGCCGACGTCATCCTGGTCACCGGCTCCAACACCACCGAGACCCATCCGGTGATCGCCGCCGAGATCAAGCGGGCGGTGCTCTTCAACGGGGCGAAGCTCATCGTGGTAGATCCGCGCCGCATCGACCTGGTGCAGCACGCGACCCTCTGGCTCAGGCAGAAAAGCGGCACCGACGTCGCCTGGCTCAACGGTATCGCCCACGCCATCCTGGCCCAGGGGCTCCAGAACGATGCCTTCATCGCGGAGAAGACTGAGAACTTCGAGGCGCTGAAGGAGCTCTTGAGCCGGTACACGCCGCAGGAGGTGGAACGGATCTCCGGGATCCCGGCGGCCCAGATCATGGAGGCGGGGAGGATCTACGGCAGCGCAAAGAAGGGGAGCATCGTCTACGCGATGGGGATCACCCAGCACGCGACCGGGACCGACAACGTCAGGTCGCTCGCCAACCTGGCGCTTTTGACCGGCAACATCGGCCGCGAGAGCACCGGTCTCAATCCCTTGCGGGGACAGAACAACGTCCAGGGGGCCTGCGACATGGGAGCCCTGCCGGACGTATTCACGGGGTACCAGAAGGTGGCCGACCCGGCGGTCCGGCAGAAGTTCGCCCAGGCCTGGCAGGTGGAGCTTTCCCCCCGCACCGGGATGACCCTCACCGAGATCATGAGAGGGGCGAGTGGCGGCGAGGTCAAGGGGCTCTACATCATGGGGGAGAACCCGGTGATCTCCGATCCCAACTCCAACCACATCAGGGAGGCACTGGAGAGTCTCGATTTCCTGGTCTGCCAGGATATCTTCATGACCGAGACCGCCCAGCTTGCCGACGTGGTTTTCCCGGCGGCCTCGTTCGCAGAAAAGGATGGAAACTTCACCAACACCGAGCGGCGGGTCCTCCCGGTGCGGCGGGTGGTGGACGCTCCCGGCGAGGCCAAGGAGGACTGGGCGATTCTGCAGCGCCTCGCCCGGGCGATGGGGGCCGGTTGGGAGTACCGGTCGGCCGATGACATCCTGGAGGAGATCAATCTACTCACCCCGCTTTACGGCGGTATCACCCCGGAGAGGATCGCGAACGGCGAGGTACTGCAGTGGCCCTGCCCGGCCCCGGAGCATCCCGGGACCAAGTTCCTGCACCACGAGCGGTTCACCCGCGGCAAGGGGCTCTTCTCCGCGGTCGAGTACAAGGGAGCCAGGGAGCTTCCGGACGCCGCCTATCCGTTCGCGCTGATGACCGGCCGCATCCTGTACCACTATCACACCGGGAGCATGACCCGGAAAACCAAGGTGCTCCCGCAGTATGTGAGGGGCGCCTACGTCGAGATGGCTTTCGAGGATCTGGGCGAGTTGGGGGTGGAAAACGGCGACTTCGTGAAGGTCTCGTCGGTGCGGGGAGAGATCCGGATCGCGGTGAAGGTGACCGACCGGGTACGCAAGGGGGAGGTCTTCATTCCCTTCCACTTCGCCGAGGCGGCGGCCAACGTGCTGACCAACGACGCCATCGATCCGGTGGCGAAGATCCCGGAGTTGAAGATCTGCGCGGTCCGGATCGAAAAGAGCTTCATCTGCTACGGCGAGGACGAGCTTTAGGCAAATCCCCCCTGTCCCCCCTTTGACAAGGGGGGAACCTCGTTCGGGCATCCATCCCCGTTATTCTCCATCTCCTGGCAATTTGTGGCGGACGGTTACCAGCTCCGGAAGGGGCCGGAATCCATGTGGATGAAGCCGGCCTTCGGGTAGAAGCCGACGCCGCCTGGGGAGAGGTTCCGGGCCACCCGCCGCAGGTGGTCGAGACCGATGCCGGCGATGGCGAGGTCGATGGCTTTCCCCTTCATGTGGAAGCTGTGCTTGGCCACGCCGTGGGATTCGCTGCGCAGGTGGAGGTTATAGGTGGGAGAGCGGTACCCCGAGATGATCTGGAATTCGTGCCCCCCTCCGAGCGCCAGATCCAGCCGGTGCAGGTATTCGATGACCCGGAGATCCATCTGGGTGGTTTCGTTGGTGGTGGGGCAGCGCAGGGCCCAGTTGAGGGCTTTGAGTGCCTCGGAGTCGTACACCCCCTGCTCGTTACGATAGGTTACGGTGAATCGTTCGTCGCTCTTCAGGTTATGCAGCGAAATCCTCGCCTCCGGGCGGGGGCGGCCGTCGAAGACCTTGGCAAGGGCGTTATGCGAACTGAACAGCGTCGTCGCGAAGACGAGCGATGACTTGAGAAATCCTCTGCGGCAGGTGAGCCGATACATAAGCACCTCCCTTTACATCCCTTTTTCCCCTCCTTCCGAAAAAAATTCCCTCACCACCCTGTCCTCTCCCTGGGGGGCAGGGGGCTCAGTAGATGTAAACCTTGGTACCGACCGGTACCATCTCATAGAGCTTGGCGATGTCCTCGTTGACCACGCGGACGCAGCCGTGGCTGACCGCCTGCCCGATCGACTGGGGCTGATTGGTGCCGTGCAGGCCGTAGCCTCCGCCGAGCACCAGCCGGTGGGTCCCCAGCACCTTGTCGAAGCGCCGCTGGTTGGTGTCCATCGGGGGTACCAGGATCCTGCCGTTGACCACGATGTACTTGGTTTCGGTCGCCTTCATGACTGTCCGGCTTCCGTCCGGACGGCGGCGCACCACGTCTTTCCCCTCCACCCTGATCACCGATCCTCCGCTTCCCCGCAACTCGCCGCCGCGGCTTAGGTGGAGGAGCCCCAGGTGTTTCTTCCGCGCCTGCTCGACGTAGAACCAGTCCGGCGGCACCCAGAGCGGGTTAACCTCCTTCCTCTCCACGGTGAGCTTTCCGCGCGGCGTCTCGAACTTCCAGATGCTGGCTCCCCCTTCCTTGATCAAGGTCTTGCCGCTGCCGGTGGCCACCCGGGTGGTCATGAGGAGCCGGTCGCCGTCCCGGTACCAGAGGCGCCGGTCCTGGATGCTGATCACCAGGTACGGGCGGACCGGCGGGAGTTGCGCCGCCTCAGCCAGGAGCTTTTCGGACAGGGCCAGATCCTGGCGGGCAACCCCCAGCGCCTGCAGACGGCCGTCCAAAGCCAGCAGGGTCTCCTGCCGCTCGGCCCTGATCGGAGAGGTGACCATCAGGATCGCCACCCCCAAGGCGGCCAGGAAGAGCAGGATGGCCAGGTACCAGCCGGCCCCGCTGGCCAGAGAGCCTCCCAGGTGCGTGCCCGGTAACTGCTTATATCTGAGCGTGTAGGTCTGCATATCAGTAGAAGTACACCCGCATCCCCGGGTGCAGGGTTTCCCTGATCGCTTCCAGGTCCGAGCGGGCTACCTCAATCGCGTCAGGTGGATACCGGCCGCCGGAAAGGGCACCGTCTTCCGGCAGTGGATAGATGGCGATCCCTCCCTCAAGGAAGACAGGCAACGGATCGCTGCCTGCCGCTGCCGCCGCACCCTCGGGGGCGGCCGCGGTGCCGGGAAGGGGCGCGGCCGGAGCCGTGACCTGGCCATTTTCTCCCGCCAGGATCCTGCGGCTGCGCTTAAGCGGCACCTGGAGCGACCCGTCCGGAGTGGCCGCCGTCAGGGCGGAGCCGAGCCGGACCGGCATTTCACGCAGAATTGCCCGGTCGTGCTGCAGGTACATCACACCCCGGGAGCAGTCGATGCTCAGGTGAGGTCCCCGGGCAAGCATGGCCTGCCGGCGCCCCAAAAGCATCCGCCGCTCGGCCAGGTTCCGTTCCGTCTGTTCCACGCTCTCCGTGCGAAGAAGATCGGCCTGATCCATCGAGGCGAGCCGTTTCGGCTGTTCCCGCAGGTATTGGAGATGTTTGGCAATCAGGATGAGATCGGCCAGGAGGAAGATGGCAATGGCAACTGTGTAGAGGACAGTTCTGCGCGGATAGTTCTCGTGGAGGTGGTGCCAGCTTGGAGGGAACGTCTGTGAACGGCTGCTTGAGTGGGTGGGTCTTCCGGTCCTCATGGCCGGCCCCTCTTACTTTAACTGATCCTAACCGGCACCATCGGTAGCTCTCATAGCCAAAACGTCTACCGGCTCTGAGAGCTTACTTCCGATCATCTGACAATATTATAGCACTTTGAGAATGGCAGCGGGCAGTACAAGTAGTGACCGGCTCCCGGGTTGTCTCACAATCCGGCTTCCCTGGTAGAGAAAACGATCACGCCCTCACGATGGGAGCAGCGGAAACTTGCCCCCGTCGAGCCGTCCGCCGCCAAGCCCAGCAGCTACACAACCCCGCCCCCGGATCAGGCGACACCCTGGCCGATTCCACCCCCTTTCTGGCATTGACCGCATTTCCGTGTATCATGTGAAAAGTATCATTATCATCTCCATTCCATCCACAGTCATCGCCATAGTGAGGAATCCTCAGCCACCGCAAGCAACACTGTCAGTCTGTCCTGGTTTTAAGTAACCACGATTGCAGGTAGTGACACTACCTGCGACGTCAAAGGAGGACCAACCGTGCGTGAAGCTGCCACTCCGTGTGACCGTCTGCCGATCCCGTTGATCCGTTGCTTTCTGTCCCTCCTTATCCTGGTTACCGTTTCCGGCTGCACCTTCGACCGTCCCCGCAGGCCCTATTCCGGCGACGCACTGAAACCTTCCATTGAGAGTTGCACCAGCCGCTGCACCAAGGGGGAGGATCCTCCCTGTGTCATAACGTGCCGCGGCGAGTCCCCAGCTGAGAACCGTACCTTCGAGAACTACAGTTCCAACCGGGCCATCCTGGCCAAGGGGAACTACCTGGTGGGATACGTTGAGTTCGACGACCAGGGGTGGTTCCACGACAAGAGGCAGCGCAACGCGATCTTCGACGCCATCGCCGACGACCGCGAGCGGTACCGGCGGGAGACCGGCCGCGACCGGCAGTACCTCATCGCCGTTTTCGCCCACGGCTGGAAGCACAATGCCGATGGCGACGACGACAACGTGAAGGAATTCAACAAACTGCTGGAGCGCCTGGACGTCCAGGAACAACTCCTCGCCCAGCACGAGAAGCGGGACGCCCGCAAGGTCGCCGGTATCTATCTCGCCTGGCGCGGCCTTTCCCTGAAGATCCCCGGCCTCAACAACATCACTTTCTGGAACCGGAAGAACGCCGGGGAGCGGGTCGGCGACCGTTCGGCGAAGCAGTTGCTGATAGAGATCAACAACCTGAGGGCGAACCTCAACGGGTGGCAGGAAAGCGGCAAACTGGCGAGCAACCGCCAGACCCAGCTCTTCCTTATCGGTCACAGCTTCGGCGGGCTCCTCATGTATCATGCCGTGCACTCCGGTCTCATCGACCGTGGCCTCTACCTGGAGCGCCGGGACGACGGCACCTACCACTTCGATACCGCGAAGAGCTTCGGCGATTTCATCCTGCTGGTCAATCCCGCCTTCGAAGGGGCCGCCTACGAACCTCTCTTCGAAGCGGGGAAATCGCGCTGCTTCCCTCCCAACGAGCGCCCGATCATGGTCGTGGTGACCTCCAAGAGCGACTGGGCGACCGGGGTGGCCTTCCCGTTGGGGAGGCTCTACACCCTGACCCAGACGGCGCCGCACCCCGGGGAGCGAGCGGCCATCATGGGGACCGTCGGGCACCTCGACCGTTACAAGACCCACGACATCACTTACGATCCGTCCCACCAGCCGTCACCCCTGGAGCGGACTTCCGGGCTTTCCATCACCTCGGTCAGCCAGGCGCTGGAAAACCTGAGGGAGCTCGCCAAGGCACCGGAGGCCCCGGGCAAGCTGCAGAGGTGGTACGACGGGGTCAGGCTCGATCCCACCCCGGTCTACACGGGCCATCTTCCCTATCTTGTGATGTCGGCGGACCGCAGCCTGATCAAGGACCACGACGATATCTGGAACGACCGTTTCATCCAGTTTGTGACCGCCTTCGTAACCAAGGAGGTCATGAGCAAGGGGGCGGAACCGCCCCAGCAGAAGGAGGAGAAAAAGGAGTCACCGGAGAAGCCGTTGCCGGCCGTGTACCGTTTCTGGTTGGAGGACAGCAAGCACTGTCCCCAGGGGAATCCGACGCAAAAGCCGCTGTGACGCTGGAGCCGGGGGCCGGCTATGACGAGCCGGTTTCCGCTCAGGAGGATGCGACCCTATGAAAAAGGACATGGAAGATCCCCCCATTACCTACCAGGAGGTGATCGATCAGGAAATCGCTGCCTTGGCCGGTCCTGCTTCGCCCGGAAAGCAGGCCGAGCAGCGGCAACGAACGCGCGCCTCGCTCTCTGCCATCTGCCTTTCCGGCGGCGGCATCCGCAGCGCGACCTTCAACCTGGGGATACTGGAGGGCCTGGCCGAGAAGGGACTGCTGGATAAGTTCGACTACCTTTCGACGGTCTCCGGCGGGGGGTACATCGGCAGCTGGCTCAGCTCTTGGGTACAGCGGGTGGAGAAGGGGGAGAAGACCCCTTCGTCCCAGGAAGCTCATCCCCCCGGGGAAGGAATCGGCAGGGTCGCCAAGAGCCTCGCCTGCGCCTTCCCGGCCGGACGCGAGGTCCCGCAGGTGAGGTTTTTGCGCGACTACAGCAATTACCTGACGCCGCGGGTGGGGGTGCTTTCAGCCGACACATGGACCCTGGGAGCCATCTATCTCCGCAACCTGCTAATCAACTGGCTGATGCTGGTTCCGCTTTTCTTTGCCATCCTGTGCCTTCCGCGCCTCTACCTGGCGGTCCTTCCCGCCCGGCTCGACTCCTGTACGAACTGGTACCTCGGGGGCGGCCTCATCCTGGGGGCGCTGGGAGTTTTCTGCACCTGTGCGGATCTTCCCAGTTTTGCGTTGACGTCCAAGAGGCTGAGGACCTGCTGCCGGAAACTCTTTCTCCCCTTGCTCGGGATTTCTTCGCTTTTGCTGTCGATGTATTGGGCGGCCGCCTACCCGGATACCCTCCGGCGCTCGTATCCGCTCTGGTGGTTCGTGGTAGGGGGCATCGGCATGTTCGGTAGCGGGTGGCTGCTGCGCGCCGTCTGCTACCTCTTTCCATGGGGCAGGGACCCGAATGGCGGCGAGAAAGGGATCGTTGCCGTCCGGTATTTCCTTTCGACGCTGGCGGCACTGCTGGCCGGCGCGCTGGGGGGATGTCTTTGCTATTATGCGGGCATCAATGTGCTCCCGCTCCTCCCCGAACCCGGTGCCGGTTGCGGTGCCCCAGTCGTCTACGCCACCTTGGCGGTTCCGCTCCTCATTGCCGTCTACCTGCTGGCGGGGGTGATTCACATCCTGCTTTTAAATTGCTGGACCGGCGACGATGACCGTGAATGGTGGGCCCGCTCCGGCGCCTTCCTGCTCATGGTGTTCCTGGGGTGGTTGACGCTGTTTGTCCTGGTCGTTTTTGGCCCCTCGCTGCTCAACGCCCAGAATGTAAACAACCTCTTGGCCACCTTCGGGATTTCAGGGGTCTCGGGTTTAGTGACCGCCTTGCTGGGGAAGAGCCAGGCGACCCCCTCACCGTTGAGGGGGACCGAGCAGAAGGAGAATCCTTTCGCGAAGTTCGGGCTGCACCTCGCGGCGCTGGTTTTCATCGTCCTGCTGGTGGTCGGACTTTCGTCGCTCGCTACGCTGATCATCAACCCGGCTCCGGCTCAAAAACATCACCCGCTTACCTTCTGCGTACCGGTTCCTAAGGCCCCGCCATCAGGTACCACAGCTTCGGCGAGCGCGGCCCCAGCTACGGCTCTGGCTACCACAACTCCGGCTACGGCTACAGCTACGGCTACGGCACCGGCTACAGCGACCGCGACGGCTACGGCGACGGCTAACAAAGCGCCCGCCGTTCAGCCGGCGAAAAAGGCACCGGAGCCCGACCGGCACCTGGCATCATTCTGCAATCAGTGGTCGCTTTGGCAGTTGTTTCTCCTGTTCCTGGTAACCCTGGCCTTCTCCTTCTTCGTCGGGCGGCTTACCAATCCGAACAAGTTTTCGCTGCACGCACTCTACCGGTTGCGCCTCATCCGGGCCTACCTGGGAGCGACCAGGAATCCGCAGACCGACCGCCGCAGTCCGCATCCCTTCACCGGATTCGATCCCAACGACAACGTCTTTTTGCACACCCTTGCCGCCCGGCCGTTCCATATCGTGAACATGGCGTGGAACGTGGTGAAGGGAAGCAAATTGGGATGGCAGGAGCGGAAGGCGATCTCCTTTACCGCCTCGAAATTGCACTGCGGCAACGCCGACCAGGGGTACCGGCCGAGCGAATTTTACGGGATGACGCGCGGTTTGGGGCCGATCTCGCTGGGAACCGCGATGGCAATTTCCGGGGCGGCCGCCAGTCCCAATATGGGGTATCACTCCTCGCCGCTGATCACCTTCGTTATGGCGTTTTTCAACGTGCGTCTGGGGTGGTGGCTCGGCAATCCGAAAAAGGAAAAGTGGAGAAAGAGCGGGCCGTCGATAGCTTTTTGGCCCATGTTGAAGGAGACCTTCGGGTTCACCAACACGGAGAGTTCCTTCATCTATCTCTCTGATGGCGGTCATTTCGAGAACTTGGGCTTGTATGAAATGGTGAGGAGGCAATGCCGGTTCATCGTGGTGGGGGATGCTTCGTGCGACGCAAAGACCGGCTTCGAAGACTTCGGCAACGCCGTGCGGAAGATCAGGGTGGACCTTGGGGCGGAGGTCGAGATCAACCTGGAAAAGCTGAAGCCGGAAGAGGATAAGCTGGACGAGCTCAGGAAGTGCGACTGTCACTTTGCCGTCGGGACCATCAAATATGCAGGCGGCGATGAGGCATTACCCAAGGAAGGGATCCTTCTCTATCTGAAACCCGCGCTCTGCAAGAAGATACCGGCCGATGTCTTCGATTATGCCAAACAGAATACGGACTTCCCCCACGAAAGCACCGCCGACCAATGGTTCAGCGAGTCGCAGTTCGAGAGCTACCGTAAACTGGGCTATCACAGCATCGAGCACCTGATGCAACTACTCGGCACAGCCAGTTTCACCACCCTCGACGGGTTTTTCGACGCGGTGAGACAGAAGATAGGGGCGGCCGCCGAGAAAAAGTGAGGAAAACCGGCCACGAGACAGGAAGGAAAAGCTGAGAAACCGGGCCACGGAGACACGGAGAAAATCTGAGGAGAAAAAGATCGTGGCTAGTCTAGGCTTGTGAGGTTCTCTCCGTGGCTTCTCCGAAGGAGAAGTAGAACGTCGCACCCTTGCCGAGGCCGCTTTCGCAGAAGATCTTGCCGCCGTGCCGGAGGATGATCCGCTTCACCGTTGCGAGCCCGATGCCGTGTCCCTCGACTCCGTTGACGTTGGAGAGCCGGTGGAAGGCATCGAAGACCCGCTCTGCCTGCCCCTGCTCAAGCCCAATGCCGTTGTCTTTCACGTAGTAGAAGGTCTCGCCGCCGT
This sequence comes from Geomonas sp. Red32, assembly GCF_023652955.1. GTDB lineage: Bacteria > Desulfobacterota > Desulfuromonadia > Geobacterales > Geobacteraceae > Geomonas. The sequence goes on from NZ_JAKLOY010000009.1 coordinate 126,606, forward strand.
GCTCTGTCTGGCCGACGTCGATGACGGCCGGGTCAGCGCTCCGCGAGTACTTCCAGGCATTTCCCAAGAGGTTGTGCATCACCACCCGCGCCAAATCGTGGTCGGCACTGGCCGTAAGCCCCTCCGCGATCCGGAAGATCGCCTGCCGGTCCTGTTCCTGGAACTGCAGTTCCACGGCAATGTCATGGCTCATGGCTGTTAAATCCGCCCCGCTGCGAACCAGGTTCCCCCGCGTTACCCGCGAGAAATCCAGGAGCGCCGAAATGAGCCTCGCCATGTTCTCCGCCGACTCCATGATGGATCCGATGTAACTCTCGAGGGCTTTGGGCTCCCTGGCTTCGGGAATCTGCTGGATGAGCTGGCAGTACCCGCTCACCGCCGTCAACGGGCTCCGCAGGTCGTGGGAGACGGTCGAGCAGAAGTCGTCCAGTTCCCGGTTGGCGGTCTCCAGTTCCTGCGTGCGGGACAGCAGGTCGTCGTTGAGCGCGACGATCTTCTGCACCCCCGCGTCGCGCTCCCTGATCGTTCGACGAAGCCGCGAGCTGCCGAAGAAAATCCCCGCCACCCCGATCCCCCATAGCGGCAGGAAGCTGATCGCCACGAAGATGGAATTCTGCCTGGCTACCGCCCAAAGCGGATCGAGCGGCACCGCGATGCTGAGCCCCCCCCTCACGTCTCCCACGCGGTATCCCTGCTTGGCGTGGCATTTGAGACACGCCTCCTCGCACATCAGCGGCTTCATCAGCCGGAGGTAGGTGTGGTTGCCCATCTTCTCGACGGTGCTTTTTTCCTCCTCCTTGGAAGAAAAAGAGGCCAGGGCCGACGCTTCCCAGGTATCGGGCTTGTTGTCGGGACGAATGGGCCGCAAGCTGGTGAGGTGCCCCTTGGTGAATGGCGAGCCCGACGACATGTCGGAGATCAGACGGGCCATGTAGGCGGGATTGACCATGGTCAGCGTCTTTCCCTCCGTCGTTCGGATGTCCCGTTCCGGCAGGGCGGAAAGGTAGGGATTGGGCTGGGTGGTCCGGGTGATCGGGGCGTAGACCGGACCGGCCTGGGCGTTCCAATGGCGGTAGGTGACATCGCGCTCGAAATGGCTGCGCGCCTGCGCCCGCGCCAACTCGACGGCCTGCGACTTCTCGTGGTGGAAGTTGAGCGCGGCCAAGACCACGATAACCGCCGTCCAGCCTGCCGTGAGGCTCCACGCGTAGCAGGTCAGCGCCCGTGGCTGGGTAAGGTTTTCCTTCATTTCACCTTCCGCTATTGTTGTGTCGATGGATCGGATACTGGACCGCATTGGTAACGTGTCGTCATAGCACAAATATTCCTTTAGCGCTATTACAACAAGAACGCTGTTTTTGTTTCTGCGATGCCAGATAGTGGGCTGTTGCCGGAAAGTAAATGTCTCTTCCATCGGGTGACAATCTGTGACGGATGCTTCCCACTGCTTGCCTCCGTCGGGCTTGACACAGTCGCCCCGGTGTTAGAATTGTATACGGTTGATGAGTGCCAGTTCATTTTCTGGTTAATCGTCTGTGCCAAGGGTTAAAGCCCGGGCAAGGGAGGCATTATGCAATCCTGCAAATCGTGCGGCGAAGAGATGACAGATAACGGCAACTTCTGTCCCAACTGCGGGTGCGGCGTCTCCGACGACACTGTCACCATCCGGTTGACCAAGAGGGCGTTTCACAACCTCAAGCTGTACTCGCTGGTGTCGATCGGGGCCGGGTTATCGCTGATGTTCCTCGGCATGAGCTCGCCGGCACTCGGCGCGGCGGTTCCTCTCATGTCGTCCTTTCTGATCATGGGGGGGCTCGTCGTCTTCGTACTGGCCCGCTTCGGGGCGTGGTGGCAGTAAGGAGGCTCAACTCGGCCGGGCTATTGCCGATAAGGGGAAAAAGGTGATTTCATTCGGGCCGGCCGATTGGTCGTCTTACCCAGTACGTTGGAGGAGTCTTCATTGAATCCCGCCGCAAGTTATTCAGTTCTCGTTGCCGATGACAATGCCCTGATCCGCAACATTCTCACCGATCTCCTCAAGGCGATGGGGTTCGCGGTGACCGAGGCGGAGGATGGCCAGGAGGCGCTGCAGTTATATCGCGCCAACCGCTTCCACATCATCATTACCGACTGGGTCATGCCGAACATGACCGGGCTGGAGCTGTGTGAGGCGGTCCGTGCCGACACCGCCAGGCTCGCGGCGACCGGTTACACCTACATCATCATGCTCACCAGCCAGGACAGTAAGAACGACCTGATCGCCGCACTGACAGCAGGGGCGGACGAGTATCTCACCAAGCCGGTTCACAAGCCGGAGCTCCAGGCGAGGATCAGGACTGCCATGAGGATCATTGAATTGGAAGGAATCAGGGAGGCACATGTGCAGCAGTTGCAGACCGCATCGTTGATCGACGTACTCACCTGTGTCCACAACCGGAAGTTCATGGAGGAGAGGCTGCTGATGGAGATCAAGCGGGCCAACCGCTACCAGCGTCCGCTCTCCGTCATGGTCGTCGGCTTCCACCAGTTGGAGGCTTTCCGTAAGGGGCACGGGATTTTCGTAACCGAAAAGCTTTTGCAGGCCACCGCCTCGGTCCTGAAGGATTCCGTCCGCCAGGAGATCGACTGGGTGGCGCGCTGGTACGATTACCAGTTCATGGTGCTTTTGCCGGAGACCGACGTGGAGGGTGCCTCCACCATGGCGAAAAGGCTGAAATTGAGGCTGAACCAGCAGGTGATCGAGTTCAACGACCAGCAATTCAAGGTCGTCTCCCTGTTCGGGATCGTCGGCTACAACGGCCAGCAGGACAGGCAGGATGTCTCGGTCGAGGTCATGGTGGAACTGGCCCAAAAGGCGCTGGAGAACGCCGGGACCGACACCCAGGTGGCCGGGATCAAGCTGAACTGAGCAGCCGGATCCCGCGTGGCAACGGGGCCCCGCCCTCTGTTGCCCCAGCCGGGGTTATTTCCTGGTTGTGTAGACGGTGAAGGCCAGGAATCCTCCCGCGGCCATGAGAAACCAGGAGGAGGGCTCGGCATGACTGACCCTCCGCAAAACGGAGATACCGGTGACGTCGGAGTCGATTTGCCCGTTGGCGATGGTAATGGCGGAGGCACTCGACAGGGAAATCACGACCGCAGACAAGGCAACCATCACGATTTTCTTCATGGCGGGCCTCCTTGCTACATCGAATGACGCGATTCCGGATGAAGCTCGAGCTGCAACTCCTGTACCCTCCACTTATCCGCCTGATTGAGCAAACTTTCCACCCTCACGTTCGGCGTGCTGTAAGGAGTCCCGTACAGTTTATGAGAGTTCGTGTCGGGCTCCTTTACACCTTGATCAAGTCTCGTGCGAACTACTCCCTTCCCCGGCGTCTTCAGCTCTCAGCGTTTTTCTGTCACAGTTTCCGCCGATCGTGTACTATCATCCCCCTTAAACGCTACCACCAGCCTCTTGCAACTACCCTCATGGCAGGCACCTTCGCCCCTTCATGGGAGAGGGTGGCCGGTGACCGGGGCGGAAGGAAAGATCGATCATGTCCAAACGCGGTAAACAGAAGAAAGCCGAGAATGTGGAAAAACGCCGCATCCAGTTGGAGGAGGCTGTCGAGTGCCTTGCCGTCAAGCAGGCGGCGGAAAGAAGCATGGGCCCGCTCGTCCTGAAAAAGAAACCGAAGCAGTGTACCTTCAAGTATTGCCTCCGCTATGTCGATCCCGTCTGCACCGTCTGTCCCTACTGTGGGAACACCCTGGTCGCAACCTGAACGTTTTTTTTTCCTAACAATCGGCCATGATGCCTCCGCTACGGCAAGCCCCCGAAAACGGGGCGAACGCCTGCTGGGCGTTCGTCTGCTGGGCCTTGTCTGTCCGGACATTGGCGCCGGTCCGTCTCCGTGTTTTCCTGATGTCTATCGGCGGCAAAAAAACTCCTTTAGTCAGTGAACTCCACAGTCGATACAGATCGGAAGTTCATAAAGCAAGGGAGGAAGACGGATGAAGTGGTTCGCAAACCTAAGGATCAACGCGAAGATTTTGTGTGTGGTTGGGGGGGTGCTGGCTTTAACTTGCGTGCTGGGGATCTTCGCCATCATGCAGCTGTCGCGGGTGAACGCGTCCACCGTCGACATTGCAACGAACTGGCTGCCCAGTGTCAGGGTCCTAGGCCGCATCGAGAGCGTCGCCGGCGACTTCCGCCGTTCCGAATTTCAGCACATTCTCTCCACCACAAAGGATGAAATGGGGAAGTTCGAGAAGCGGATGGACAAGGATCTGGCCGAATTCAAGAAGAACTCAGTCGACTATGAGAAGATGATCGCTTCCCCTGAGGAAAAGCAGCTCTACCAGCAGTTTTCCGCCCGATGGGCTCAGTACTTGGAGGTCCATCAAAAGCTCCTCGACCTTTCCCGCCAGAATAAGAACAAGGAGGCCGTCGAGGTAATCCGCGGCGAATCCGCGAAGGCCTTCAACGACACCATGGACCTGATCGACCAGGATATCGCCCTCAACGACAAGGGGGCGGACACGGCCACCGTCAAGGCGGCGGCCACCTACACCAGCTCGCGTAACACGCTGATCGGCGTCATGGTCGCGGCCATCCTGATCGGCGTCGTCTTGGCCATCGCGGTGGCGAGGACCATCAGCCGGGCGCTCCAGCACGGCGTGGGGGTTGCCCAGAAACTGGCGGAAGGGGATCTTTCCGTCTCCATCGGGGAAACCAGCAAGGACGAGACCGGCGATCTCCTCCGTGCCATGCAGACCATGATCGTCAGCATCAAGGCGCTGGTCGACGACACCATGAGGTTGGGTAAAGCGGGGCTTGAGGGACAATTGTCGGTCCGTGCCGATGCCAGCCGTCATCAAGGGGCCTACCGCGACGTCATCGCCGGAGTCAACGGCACCCTCGACGCAGTGATCGGCCCCCTCAACATGGCGGCCGACTACGTCGACCGCATCTCGAAAGGGGACATGCCGCCGGTCATCGTCGAAGAGTACCGCGGGGACTTCAACGCCATCAAGCACAACCTCAACGAGCTTATCCAGGCTACCAACACCATCACCGTCGCGGCCGGCCAGGTGGCGGGGGGCGATCTCACCGTCAAGCTCTCCGAACGCTCCGCCAACGATCAGCTGATGCGCTCGCTCTCCCAGATGGTTTCCAAACTCTCCGAGGTGGTCAACGACGTCAAGGCGGCCTCCAGCAACGTCGCCACCGGGAGCCAGCAGATGTCGTCCGGCTCCGAGGAACTCTCGCAGGGTGCGAGCGAGCAGGCAGCTGCCGCCGAGGAGGCCTCCGCGGCCATGGAAGAGATGTCGTCCAACATCAGGCAGAATGCCGACAACGCCCTGCAGACCGAGAAAATCGCAGTGAAATCGGCTGCCGATGCCCAGGAGGGGGGCAAGGCTGTGGCGCTCACCGTCACCGCCATGAAGGATATCGCCAGCAAGATCTCCATCATCGAGGAGATCGCGCGACAGACCAACCTCTTGGCACTGAACGCCGCCATCGAGGCCGCCCGGGCCGGTGAGCACGGCAAGGGATTCGCGGTGGTCGCTTCCGAGGTGAGAAAGCTCGCCGAACGAAGCCAGAAGGCCGCCGCCGAAATTTCCGAGCTCTCCTCCTCCAGCGTCGAAGTGGCCGAACAGGCGGGCGGCATGCTCAACCGGATGCTCCCGGACATCCAGCGCACCGCGGAACTGGTCCAGGAGATCTCCGCCGCCTGCAAGGAGCAGGATTCCGGCGCCGAGCAGATCAACAAGGCGATCCAGCAGCTCGACCAGGTGATCCAGCAAAATGCCGCGGCAGCCGAACAGATGTCCTCGACCGCCGAGGAGCTTTCCTCCCAGTCGGAGCAGTTGCAGGAGACCATCGCATTCTTCACGGTGGTGGAAGGGGGAGCGCGTGGCGCCAAGCGGTCGGCGGTCAAGACCCAGGCCAAGCCGGCGGTGAAAAATCCGGCGGCCAAGGGGCAGCGGCTGACTACTGCAGGGGCTGTCCTGGAGATGGCGGCTTCGGACGAGGCCTTCGAGAACTACTGATCGCCCGAAAGGGCATCGAATATCCGGTATCGAAAATAGGCAGTGAAAAAGGGGCACCCCATCGGCGGGTGCCCCTTTCTTATTATTCAGCGGGAGGAATCAGGTCCCCCCCTTTGAAAAGGGGGGGGACAGGGGGGATTTATGGAGCTGACCCCAGGGAAAAATCCCCCTTTGTCAAAGGGGGACTTCGAATCTGGTCCTCCCCTTCAAGGTGGGGCGTGGAATCAGGTCCCCCCCTTGTCAAAGGGGGGACAGGGGGGATTTGCCTTTGGTCCGGCAAACGAGCCTTACGTTAGTTGATGGTGGTCATCCCTTGGCGGATGGCGAACTTGGTGAGATCGGCGACGGTGAAGAGCTTGAGCTTCTTCATGACCTTGGAGCGCTGGGTTTCCACCGTTTTCACGCTCACGCCGAAGGAGTAGGCGATCTCCTTGGTGCTGCAGCCGTCGGCGATCAGCCGGAGCACCTCCCGCTCGCGGGGGCTGAGGACCTCCGGGGTCGCGGGGGTCTGCTGGCCCTCCTTTTCCACGAAATCCCGGATCACCAGGGTGGCGATCTTCGGCCCGAGGTACGATTGGCCCTGGGCCACCTTCCGGATGGCTCCCACCAGCTCCTCGGCCGCACAGTCCTTCAAGAGGTAGCCGGTGGCCCCGGCCTTGAGCGCCTCCATGATGCAACCGCGGTCGTGAACCATGGAGAGCGCCAGCACCTTGATGGCGGGGTTCTGCGTCGCGATTTGGCGGATGGCGTCGACACCGTTCACCTCGGGCATGGTGAGGTCCATAACCACCACCCGGGGTGCCAGATCCAGCGCCATGGTGACCGCCTCCCGCCCGTTGCAGGCTTCCGCCACCACCTCGATATCCTCTTCGGGCTCCAGCAATGCCCGCAATCCCTGCCGCAGAATCGTGTGATCGTCCGCCAATAGCACGGTTATCTTCATAGCGTTACCCTCGTCACCGATTCCCCTGTTGATGTGGCAGATCCAATACTGTACCATTCGATTAAAACGTAGTCACCCCTTTCCACATGAAATTTGCACCCAGGAGGCTCGATGGCGGATCAGGAAACCACTGCAGGCTCCTCGCTCTGGGCGGTGGCTGCCGCAGCAGCTGTCCTCTTAACCGCGCACCTCTACAGCTATACCCTCTTCCACACCCTGGTCGAGATCACCACGGTGGCGATCGGGTTCTCCCTTTTCGTTCTCACCTGGAATTCCAGCCGCTTCCTTTCGGGGACCTTCCTGAGCGCCCTCGGTATTGGCTACGCCTTCGCCGCCTTCAGCGATCTTCTCCATGCCCTGGCCTTCGCCAACGTGATCCCTTTTCACGGATCGGCCGCCAACCTCGCCATGCAGTTCTGGATCTCCGCCCGCCTGCTGCAGGGAGCCACCTGTCTGCTGGCGCCGCTGATGGTTTCCCGCCGGATCGGCAACCATGCGCTCTTCGCTATCTTTTTGCTGGTCGAGGCCGTGGCTGTCGCCCTTATCTTCACCGGCCTCTTTCCGGAGTGCTACCACCCCGGGACCGGAATCACCCCGTTCAAGATCGGCTCCGAATTCCTGATCGTTGCCATGCTGGCGGCCGCCGCGGTGCTCATCGCACGCCGGCGCGACCATCTGGCCGCTCCCGTGTCCGCCATGCTGGTGGCCTCCATGGTCTGTACCATCGTGGCGGAGCTCTGCCTGCTCAGGTATCCGGAGTCGGGAGGGATCGCCGATCTCACCGGCCACATCCTCAAGATGGTGGCCTTCTATCTCATCTATCGCGCCATCGTGGTGGTGGGGATGAAGGAGCCGTTCAAGCTCATCTTCTGGGAGCTCAGCAGGGCCAAGGAGGAACTGGCGAGGGCTCGCGAGAACCTCGAGCGGGAGGTGAAGGAACGGACCGCCGAACTGCGCGCCAAGGAGGAGAAGTACCGGGCGCTGATCGAGTCCGCCAACGACTTCGTCTTCGTACACCCCATCCTCGACAACGGGAATCCGGGCCCCTTCGTCGAGGTGAACGGGGCCGCCTGCGAGGTCCTCGGCTACAGCCGGGAAGAGCTGGCGGGCCTGACCCCCCTCGAGCTGGACGCCCCCGAGTGCCGCGGCCACATTCCCGGAACCATGGAAAAGCTGCGCAAGGAGGGGAAGGCCCTTTTCGAGACCGTCATCATGGCCAAGAACGGGAGCCGGATTCCGGTGGAGGTGAGCACCCGGGTGGTGGAGATCGCCGGCGGGAATCTCCTCTTTTCTCTCACCCGCGACATCACCGAACGGAAAAAGGCGGAGCAGGCGCTGCTCGAGAAGCAGCAGCGCGTTGCCGACCTGGCACTGGAGCTATCGATTGCCGAGGAGCAGGAACGGATGCGGATCGCCACCAACCTGCACGACAACATCGGTCAGGACCTGGCCCTGTTGCGTCTGAAGATCGCGCTGCTGGGAAAAGTCCCCCTCCCGGAGAAGGCGGCCATCACCCTGGGAGAGGCCGGGGATACGGTCGACCGGGTGATCGGAAGCGTGCGGTCGCTCACGCAGCTGATCAGCCCGCCGGTCCTCGAGATGGCGGGGCTCGAGGCGGCGCTTGAGTGGCAGGCGAAGCAGGTGGAGACCGATTACGGGGTGACGGTGGAGTTCATGGATGACGGCCAGCAAAAGGGGGTGGCCAAGGAGGTGGCGTCGGTGCTGTACTTCGCCGCCCGCGAGCTCCTGATCAACGTCGCCAAGCACGCGGAGACCGATGCGGCCCGCTTGAGCATCCGGCGGGAGGGGGGGCGCCTCTTTATCGAGGTGGAGGACTGGGGGAAGGGGTTCGAGCCGGGCGGGATCGACGAGTATCCCACCTCGAAGGGCCGCTGCTTCGGCCTTTTCAACGTCCGGAGGCGGATCGTGCATCTGGGGGGATCGTTCCTGATCAACTCCCGGCCGGGGGTGGGGACCCGAGCGGTGATCTCGGTCCCGCTGCCGGAGGAGTAGTCTCCCGTCACCCCAACGAGGGAGAAGGGATAGAGCAAATAAGGGGACAGGCACCTAGCGGAGCCGGTCCCCTTTTCGTTGGTTTGCGGAGGATGTGCAGAGCACCGTCCTCTTTTGGTTGTTTAGCGGAGGATGCGCACCATGCCGCTGATCTGGTCGGTGGCCCGGATGGTCTGCTCGGCCAGATTCCTCACCTCGTCGTCCAAGGCGGGCGAGCCGCCTCCGTGCTGGGCCGCCAGTGCCGCCTCGATGGCGAGGTGGAGCGCCACCAGGTTCGCCTGGTCGGCAACCTCCTCGATGGAGGCCATCATTTCCTGCAGCGATTCCCCGCCCTGTGGTCCGTTTCCGTCCATGCCGATCATACCTCTCCTTTCAAGATGGGCATCGTTACGCCCTTGATGAGTCTAGCGGCCATTCCGGCCAGGTCAAACCCTGAAATGACGCACCATCTCCTGCATCTCGACCGACAGCCCGGAAAGCCTGGTCGAGGCGCTGGAGAGCTCCTCGGAGCTGCGGGCGCCCAAACGGACGATCTCCGTTATCTGCTGGATGTTGCCGGCGATCTCGCGGGTGGTGGCGGTCTGTTCTTCGGCGGCGGTGGCGATCTGGCCGATCTGCCCGGTGACCTCGTTGATCTGGTCGAGGATCTCCTGCAGCGCCTCCCCTGACCGGGCCGCCTCGGTGGTCCCGCGCTGTACCTCGGCCACCCCCTCCTCCATGGTCTCGACCGCGGTCCGGGTCTCCTGCTGGATGCTCCTGATCATGCTGCCGATTTCCTTGGTGGCCCGGGTGGTCCGCTCCGCCAGGGCCCGGACTTCGTCGGCCACCACCGCGAAGCCGCGTCCCTGTTCCCCGGCGCGGGCCGCCTCGATGGCCGCGTTGAGGGCGAGGAGATTGGTCTGGTCGGCGATGTCCTCGATGGTAGCCACGATCTCCCCGATCTGGTCGCTGCGGGTGCCGAGCTGCTCCACCACCCCCGCCGAGCTTTTCACCCGGTCGGCAATGCGGTTCATGCCGTCCACGGTGTCGGCCACGATGCCTGCCCCCGCCTCGGCCGAGGAGGTGGCCCGCTGGGAGCTGCCCGCCGCCGCATGGCAGTTGTTGGCGATGTCGGAGCTGGTGGCGGACATCTCTTCGCTCGCCACCGAAACCGTCTCGGCCTGGCTCACCACCAGCCGGGAGTTTTCGGCGGTCTGGTGCGCGGTGGCATCGAGCTGGACGGCGGCGGCCGAGATCTCATGCGCCCCCTGGTTAACCCGCTCCATCACCCGCTTCAAGTCGGCGATCATTTTCCTCATCGCCTCGTAGATGCCGCTTCTCCCCTCCACGAGGTCGACGGTGAGGTCGCCGGCGGCCACCTTCTTGGCGATCTCCTCCAGCTCCCGCGGCTCGGTCCCGATCTGGCGGATCAGCTGGCGCACGGTGGCTACCACCGCCCCCACGGTGATGAGGAGGATGAGCGCGGTGACCCCGGCGATGAGGTAGGCGCCATTCACCATGGCGCGGTGGTTACGTCCAGCGGTCTCCTGGACGATGGCGTCGAGGTCGTCGACGTAGTTGCCGGTGCCGATCACCCAGCCGAACGGCTTGAACTGGGCGACGTAGGCCCGCTTGGGGAAGGGGGTGTCGCTGCCGGGACGAGGGAAGTAGTAGTCGTAGAAGCCTCCCCCCTCGGTGGCGATCCGGATCATGTCCCGGATCAGCGGTTTCCCCTTGGCGTCCTTCAGGTCGATGCGGCTCTTCCCCTCGGCCGGCTTGCCGAGCAGCACCACGTTCACCCCTTCGGTGGTGTCGGCCCAGAAGTAGCCGTCCTTGCCGTACTTGAGCTTCCTGAGCCCGTTGGCCCCCAGCCTCTTCGCCTCCTCCAGGGTCAGTTCCCCCTGCTGGCGGCGGTCCTCGAGGTCCTGCAGCATGGTGACCGCGGTGAGGACCTCGTCTTTCACCTTGAGGTCGAAATCGGCGTAGAGTCTCGTCTGGAAGGCGGCGGTCGATTGGGCATAGCTCTCCTGCAGCCGCTGCAGCGAGATGAGCCCGATGGGGACCGAAAGGCCAAGGCTGCTGGCCAGCACCAGGATGAGCAACTTGTTACGGAACGTCATCTGCGTGACCCTCTTCATTTAACTATTTTTTTCGTCCGGTGCCTACCATATCGGCTTATGTTACAAACACTTGAGGGGAAATTAATGCTATTCCGGTTTCAGCCGATAAGCTCGGCAGCGTCTCGCAATGGCATAGAACAATGCCGGTTAGCGATCTACGCGCCCCTTCCCCTTCAAGGGGCAGGGCTGGATGAGGATGGGGTGTCTCATATTTGTTGGTGATGTCTAATTTTATGCTCTCCTTCAGTGAGCCGTTCATTTTTGGATACAATTAAAAGCCGAACATTCGGCTTCGAACTTGATCTGGAACTGTTAATCTCTATGGCAGAGGCAGGTATGGAACCAAGTAGTGCGGGGGTACGTAAGTTCGTGATTCCGGAGCTGGTGTACGGCGCCGATGCCCACCGTCTGGTGGGGCACTACGCGAACAGCTTCAGTCTGAAGAAGGTCCTCGTGGTGAGCGATCCCGGTGTCGAGGCGGTCGGCTGGACGGACCGGGTGGTCGCCGCGCTGGCGGGGGCCGGAGTGATCACCGTCAGGTTCACCGGGGTTACCTGCAATCCGAAGGATCACGAGGTGATGGCGGGAGCCGGGCTCTACCGCGAGACGGGATGCGACGGGATCGTGGCGGTGGGCGGTGGAAGCCCGATGGACTGCGCCAAGGGGATCGGCATCGTCTGCACCAACGAGGGACACGTCCTCGATTATGCCGGAGTGGACCAGATCCGGCAGCCGATGCCCCCCCTGATCTGCATCCCGAGCACCGCCGGTTCCGCCGCGGACGTCTCCCAGTTCGCCATCATCACCGACACCTCCGCCCACACCAAGATGGCCATCGTCAGCAAGTCGCTGGTCCCCGACGTGGCGCTGGTCGATCCCTCGCTGACCGTCACCATGCCCCCCGACCTCACCGCCTTCACCGGTATTGATGCCCTGGTCCACGCGGTGGAGGCCTTCGTCTCCAACGCAAGCTCCCCCTTCACCGACCTCCACGCCCTCAAGGCCATCGGCCAGGTGGGCGGCCATCTGCTGGGCGCCTTCTCCGATCCCCTCTCGCTCGTCCACCGCGACGCCATGATGTTTGCCAGCACCCAGGCCGGATTCGCCTTTTCCAACGCGAGCCTCGGGGCGGTACACGCCATGGCCCACAGCCTGGGGGGGATGCTCGACGCCCCCCACGGCGCCTGCAACGCCATGCTCTTCGAGCGGGTGGTCGCCTTCAACTTCCCCGCCGCTCCCGAGCGTTACCGGAAGGTGGCCGCCGCCCTCGGGGCCGACGTGGCCGGCTGCGGCGACGCCGAGGCATGCGGCCGCCTGGTGGAGGCGATCGCCACCCTGCGGGGTGCCCTCGGTCTCACCGCGACGCTCTCCGGCAAGGGGGTCTCCGCCGCTCACCTGGGGGGACTGGCCGCCAAGGCGATGGCCGACGCCTGCATGGTCACCAACCCCCGCCGCCCCACCCAACGGGACATCGAGGAGCTCTATGCGTCGGCGCTCTGACCCACCCGAGGGCTGGGACGAGCTCAGGGACCGGATCATCGGTTTCGGCGAAAACTCGGCCAGGAAGAGTTACTATCCCGAGCTGCGGGAGCAGTTGCAGGAGCTCGAGAAGGCGCGCAAGTCGCTGGCGGGGGCCAACTCCTTCCTCCAGGGGATCATGGACGCGGCCACCGAGGTCGCCATCGTCGCGGTGGACCGGGAGGGGACCATCACCCTTTTCAACCGCGGCGCCGAACGGATGCTCGGCTACCGCAGCGACGAAGTGGTCGGGCGCGCCACCCCGCTCCTCTTTCTCCTCGAGGAGGAGCTGCGGGCGGCGGGGCGGGAGCTCGCCAAGACGCAGGGGGGAGCGGTGGAGGGGTTCCAGGTCTTCGTCGAGCTGGCCGGCGGGAGCGACGTCCCGAGGACCGAGTGGCAGTACCGGCGCAAGGACGGCCATTGCCTTCCGGTCGAGCTGGTGGTGACCCCCATGGTGGAGGAGGGAGAGGTCACCGGCTACTTGGGGATCGCCTCGGACATCACCAGGAGAAAGGAATCGGAGCGGGAGCTGCAGCTCTCCGAGCAGAAGTACGCAGGCTTCTTCAAGCTGATGCCCGACATGGTCGGCATCACCAGTCTGCGGGACGGCCGGATGCTGGAGGTCAACGCCGCCTTCGAGCAGTGGACCGGGTGGAAACCCGAGGAGGTGATCGGGCGGACCTCGCTGGAGATCGGGCTGTGGGATAGGGAGTCGCGGGCCCGCGCCGTCGCGGTGGTGCGCAGGGACGGGCTGGTCAGGGACTTCGAATTCACCCTGGGGACCAAGGGCGGCGAGAAACGGTCCGGGCTCATGTACCTGGTGCCGGTCACCGTCAAGGGGGAGGAGTGCCTCTACTTCATCGCCCGCGACGTGACCGCCAGCAAGCTCGCCGAGCGCAACCTGAAAAACGAGCGCGCCCGCCTGCATACCCTCTTGCAGACCATCCCGGACATGGTCTGGCTCAAATCCCCCAAGGGGGAATACCTCTCCTGCAACGCCCGTTTCGAGCAGTTCTTCGGCGCCTCCGAAGCCGACATCCTCGGCAAGACCGATTACGATTTCCTCGCCCGCGAGCTGGCCGACTTCTTCCGGATGAACGACCTGAAGTCGATCGCCGCCGGAAGGCCGAGCGTCAACGAGGAAACGGTGGTCTTCGCCAGCGACGGCCATAGCGAGCTTTTGGAGACCATCAAGACCCCGATGCGGGACGGCGCCGGGAGGCTGGTCGGCGTTTTGGGGATCGCCCGCGACATCACCGCGCTGCGGCGGGCCCAGGAGGACATCAAGGCGAGCGAGCTCCGCTACCGCCATCTCTTCGAGCAGATCCCGACCCCGATGGTGATCTACCGGCAGGACGATCTCCGGATCATGGCGGTGAACCAGCCGTTTCTCTCCCTCTACGGTTACCGGGAGGATGAGGCCCTCTCCCTGGAGATCACCGCCCTCTATCCCGAGGAGGAGCGGGGGCGCTTTGAGGCCGAGCTCCACGGCCCCCTTGCCCCGACCGCGGCGGGGGAGGCGAAGGAGTGGCGCCACCGCCGCCAGGACGGCTCCCCGGTCAGCGTGATGGTGGTCTCCCACGACCTCGTCTTTGAGAAGGTCCCGGCGCGGGTCTGCGTGATGACCGACATCTCCCAGCGCAAACTCCTCGAGGAGCAGCTTCGCCAGTCGCAGAAGATGGAGTCGATCGGGAGGCTGGCCGGCGGGGTCGCCCACGACTTCAACAACATGCTGAGCGTCATCCTGGGAGGGGTGGCCCTCGCCCGTAACCGCCTCGCGCCGGGGGACCCGGTCCGGGAATACCTCGACCTGATCGCCCGCGCCTCCGAGCGCTCTTCCGCCATCACGAGGCAGCTATTGACCTTCTCGCGCCAGGAACTGATCTCCCCGAGGCCGGTCAACCTGAGCGAGGCCGCCAGGGAGTCGAAGAAACTCCTGGAGCGGCTGGTGACCGAGGACATCTCCGTCAACCTGAACGCAGCCGGCGGCCTCTGGACGGTGACCATCGATCCCTCCCAGGTCGACCAGATCCTGATGAACCTCACCGTCAACGCCCGCGATGCCATGCCCGGCGGGGGGACCCTCCTCCTGGAGACCGGCAACGTCAGCATCGGCGCCGACTACTGCCGGGCCTGCCCCGACGCGCGCCCCGGCGACTATGTCCAGCTCACGGTGAGCGATACCGGCTGCGGCATGGACCAGGAGACCCTCTCGCACATCTTCGAGCCGTTCTATACCACCAAGGGGGTAGGGGAGGGTACCGGGCTGGGGCTCGCCACCGTCTACGGGATCGTCTCGCAGAACAACGGCTTCATTCACGTCTACAGCGAGAAAGGGGTGGGGACCGCCTTCCGCGTCTACCTGCCGCGGGCGGGCGGGGGGGAGGAAGAGGAGGCGGCGCAGCCTTCCCGCGAGAAGGCGACGCCGGGGACCATCCTCTTGGTCGAGGACGAGGAGATGCTCCTTTTGACCACCTCGCAGCTCCTCGAGGAGCACGGCTACCGGGTCGTTCAGGCGCGTAACCCCGAGGAAGCCCTCGAATTCTGCCGCCACCCGGCCCTCACCCCGGACCTCCTGTTGACCGACGTCGTCATGCCGGGGATGAACGGACGCGAGCTGGCGGCGGTGGTGCGGGAGTTCTTCCCCTCCATCCGGGTGCTCTTCATGTCCGGCTACCCGAGGGACATCATCGTGAAGCGCGGGGTGGTGGAAGAGGGGACCCACTACCTCCAGAAACCCCTCGACGCGGCCCGCCTGTTCGAGAAGCTCGGCGAGCTCATGAAGCGGTAGATGGTCACGAACCTCACGACATCCTGAACTGGCCGACCACGTTACGCAGGCCGTCGGCCAGGCCGGCCAGCTGGCTGGCGGCGGTGGCGGAGAGGTGCGAGCCGTGGGACGTCTGCTGCACCACCTGGTTGATCTGCATGAGGTTGTTGGTGATCTCGCTGGTAGTGGCGGTCTGCTCCTCGGCGGCGGTGGCGATCTGGTTGACCTGCATGGTCACCTCGCCGATTTGGTTGAGGATCTCCTGCAACGACTCGCCGGAGCGGGCCGCCTCGCTGGTGCCGCTCTCCACCTGCTGGACCCCCTCCTCCATCGCCTCGACGGCGTCGCGGGTCTCGGCCTGGATACTCCTGATCATCTCGCCGATCTCCCGGGTCGCCCTGGTGGTCCGCTCGGCCAGGGCCCTCACCTCGTCGGCCACTACCGCGAAGCCGCGCCCCTGCTCGCCTGCCCGCGCCGCTTCGATGGCGGCATTGAGCGCGAGGAGGTTGGTCTGGTCGGCGATATCCTCGATGGTCCCCACGATCTCGCCGATCTGGTCGCTTCTTTTCCCCAGGCTGGAGACGTTGGCCGCCGACTCCCTCACCCGCAGGGCGATCTCTTCCATCACCTTCACCGTCTTGGCCACCACCTCGGACCCCGTCCGCGCGCGCTCCATGGCGATGTCGCTGCCGTCGGCCGCCCGGTGGCAGTTCTGGGCGATGTCCCCGGAGGTGGCGGACATCTCCTCGCTGGCGGTGGAGAGGGTCTCCACCTGCGAAGCGACGTCCTCGGCGCCTTTGGCGATCTCCTCCGCCGTGCCTTCCAGCTGGGTGGCCGCCGAGGCGAGCTCCTCGCTGCTGCGGGAGACCTGCTGCATGGTCTCCATGAGCCGCTGCGCCATCAGGTTCACCTCGGCCGCCAGCATCCCCATCTCGTCGCGGGTCGCGATGTCCGAGCGGGCGGCGAGATTCCCGCCCGCCACCTGGGCGAGTGTTTCGAAGACCTTCTGCAGAGGACGGCTGATGGAGTTGGCGATCATGAGGCCGATCAAGGCCATGAAGAGAGCGGCCCCGGCGGCGATGGAAACCATGGCGATGAGGGATCTCCGGTAGCCGGCCAGGTCCTCCTGGTGGGCGGCAGTGGCCGCGGTAACGTTGTGGGCCACCAGGTCGGCAATGACCTTAGCCGGTTTCAGGCTGAGCGGGGAGACCGAGCCGACCGCGAAGAGCACCGTCTCCCGGTGTGCCTCGGGATTCCCCGCGCTCTGCTCCGCCATCTGTTGCAGCTTGACCCCCTGCTCGAGGTAGGCGAGGCATCCCTGGTTGAACTCCTCGATGAGCCCCTTCTCCTCCCGGTCGATCGGCTCCTTGCGGAAGGCGGCGACCCCCTTCTCGATGGAGGCCTTGCGGGTGGCGATGTCCTCGGCCTTATCCGCCAGGAGCTTGCGGTCTTCGAGGGTCATCATGTAGACCAGGTCGAGCCTGATCATTGCCAGGTCGTACTTGAGGTCGTTGAGCAGGGCGATCTGGCCGACCGAGGCGTTCATCTCCTTCTCGTTGTCCGCCATGCCGCCCATGGCGAACAGGGCGGCGCCTGCCATCCCCGCCAGCGTCAGCACGGCGACCGCCACCAGCACCATCGCCTTGGTTTTAACGTTGAGATCCATCCAGAATTTCATGATTCCTCCCGCGAGATAGAGGCCGCCCGGCTGGGGTACGGGAGGGGCGGCCGGGTGGTGAGCCTGCGGCCGCAAAATAGGTGAGGGTAGAAAGAGCCTGGCCGAAGCAGCCTCTCTTCCCTGGTCACCAGGGGGGGCTCCCTTGAACCCGGGGGGACGGCAAGTAACAGCGAATAAAATTGCGTTAACCTATGTATCGGCCCGCGGTCATGATAGTTAACTTCTAAAATCCCTATCTCTTAATAGGGCAGCGGCGCTGTCTCTCAGCGGTTTTTTCGCGTTCCCTGCTGTAAGAGGGTGGGGAGCCGATACTCACGGCTGTTTTAATTGGCAAACAATAAGGGCTCCCCGGCTTGCCGGAATGCGGGTGGGATAGTATCATTTGCCAGTATCATCAGATGGTTACGATATGCACTGACAACGTCTTCAATTTTATCGGAGGGAACCTATGCGTCTTACCCTGTTGATCCTTGGCCTGATACTGTGTCTCGCCGTTCCGGCGCTCCCTGCTCCCCCTGACGATCTCGCCAAGGCACCCTCCTGTGCCGAGTGCGGCATGAGCCGCAAGGCGTTCAGCCATAGCCGGATGGTGATCGAGTATGCCGACGGCACCACCGTTGCCACCTGCAGCCTCCACTGTGCCACCACGGCCCTGGCCAAGGACGCCGGGAAGGGGAAGGCGGCGCTCAAGGTGGCCGATTACTACGGCAAGCAGCTGATCCCGGCCGAGAGCGCGGTATGGGTGATCGGCGGGAGCAAGCGGGGGGTGATGACCGGCACCGCCAAATGGGCCTTTGCGGAGAAAGGGGAGGCCGAGCGGTTCGTCAAGGAGAACGGCGGGACCGTCACCGATTTTGCCGCGGCCAGCCGGGCCGCCCGCGCCGAGATAGAAGACGACTCCGCCACCATGAAGGAATTCGATCACATGAAGGGGCACCACCACGCCCCGCACGGCGACTAGCCGCTCGACAGGAGACCGAACATGCGCACCCTGATCCTCGCCGTCCTGGCCCTTGTGCTGACCGCCGGCACCCTCACTCCCAGCCACGCCACTGCCGCCGCCCCGCCGCAGGCCTACAAGCAGCTCCCCAAGCCGGGGACCAGGATCCCCCTGGACGCGAGCCACGTATTCACCTACGGGTTTGCCGCCGCGCCCAAGATCGGCACCTCGATCATGCGGGTGGAGATCTTCACCCTGGACGGTAAGCACGACACCTCGTTCACCGTGAAGGGGGACGCCGACATGCCCTCCATGCGGGGCGCCCACGCGAGCGGCGACCAGCCCTTCGTCCTTTCCAACAAAGGGGTCTACCTCCTCCCGGTCCGGCTCCCGATGCCGGGCGACTGGGAGATCCGTCTCACCTTCGGCAAGAACGGCAAGACCGTCCTGCGGGGCTCGTACCTCTTCGACCTGTAGCCGCGTCAATCCCCTCACCCACCGCTGCCCCCCTCCCTCAACGGGGAGGGGGGGTATGTGTAAAGGATTCCTATGCCTTACCAAACCATAAAAGGGAGAATAGGCGGCACGCTGTCTGCTCTCCTCGCTCTCGTCACTCTGCTCGTCCCGCTCCTCGCCTCGGCTGCGGACACCGCCCCGCCAGGCTCGCCGGACGCCCTCCGGCAGGGGGAGAAGATCTACCGCAGCGGAGTCCTCCCCTCCGGCCAGCCGCTCCGCGCCCAGGTCAAGGGGGACAGCTCCCTTCCCGGGACTTCCTTCGCCTGCGTGAGCTGCCACCTGCGAAGCGGTGTCGGCTCCTACGAGGAGAACGTCTTCACCCCTCCCATCACCGGCGAAAAGCTCTTCAAAAAGCGTGACGTCCTCTTCAAGGCGGGCTTCCCGATCTCCACCCTGCGCCCGCCTTACACCGACGCCTCGCTGATCGCCGCCATCAGGACCGGGGTGGATCCCGCAGGCAGGACCTTGAGCGACACCATGCCGCGCTACCCCCTGAGCGACCGGGACGCCGTGCTGCTGGTGGGGTACCTGAAATACCTCTCCTCCCGCCACTCCCCCGGCTTCGCCGATAATACCCTGAAGTTCGCCACCGTGATCACGGACGACGTCCCGGACAACGAGCGGGCGGCCTTCCTCGGGCCCATCACCCAGTACGTGAAGCTCAAGAACAGCCAATCCCGGGCCTTCGCCGGCCGTAACGCCGCCAAGTCCCGGCTGATGGCGGAAAACATGCTCGCCAACCGGGAGATGTCGGTCACCAAGCTCTCCCTTTCGGTCTGGACCCTCAAGGGGGATCCGGCCACCTGGCACGCCCAGTTGGACGAGTACTACCGCAAGGAGCCGGTCTTCGCGCTGGTGGGGGGGATCAGCCACCGCGACTGGCAGCCGATCCACCGCTTCTGCGAGGAACAGGCGCTCCCCTGCCTGCTCCCGGTCACCGACCTCCCGGTGATCTCGGAAACCGACTGGTACACCCTCTATCCCTCCAAGGGGTACTACCAGGAGGGGGAGAGCGCCGCCCGTTACCTCTTGGGCCGCGAGGAGCTGGCCTCCAAGAAGGTGATCCAGCTGGTCCGGCAAAGTCCTGAGGGTAGGGCGCTCGCTGCCGGTTTCCAGCAGAACTGGGCGGCGGGGAAACGGCCGCTGGTGACCGTCCCGCTGGCCGAGAAGGCGCCGGTCACCCGGGAACTGCTGGAGAAGATCGCCGGGGCGGACCGCTCGGCGGTCCTTTTGGTCTGGGCCGGGCCGGAGGCGCTCCCTGCGCTGGAACAGCTTGCCGGGGCGCGGAAGCGGCCCGAGCTGGTGGTCCTCTCCTCCCGCCTGTTGGGGGAGGCTACCTGGAAGATTCCGGAGGGGGCGAGGGAGACGACCCTTTTGACCTATCCGTTCTCCTTCTCCCCGTACCAGCCGAAGCGGGGGGTGATGGCCCCGGTGACCTTCACCGGCGACGCCCGGCAGACCCTGCTTCGCTCCCAGCTCCCGTTGCAGGGAGGCGTGGAGAGCTCCGCCGCCCTCAGCCGTGCCCTCGCCGAGCTGATGACGCAGGCGCTGATCGATCTCAACGACAACTTCTACCGCGACGCCTTCCTCGACGTGGTGGGGGCCATGATGGAGCAGACCTTCCCCCTCTACGGACGGGTCGGCTTCGGCCCCACCCAGCGCTACGGTGCCCGCGGCTGCTACATCGTCCAGCTGGAGAAGGGTGACAACCCGCGGCTGGTCAAAAAGAGCGGGTGGGAGCAATGAGCATGCGAACTAACTTCCGTCTCCTCGTGCTGGTTGCCCTCGTGCTGATGGCGTTGGCTCCCCGGACCCTGCTGGCCGCCGTCGGGTGCGATCTCAACGACCCCGACCGCGACGTCTACCGGCTCTACCCCGGCGCCACCAGCTACAAGACCGTCTACACGAGCATCTACAAGGCGGGGGGAGCTCCCCTGCTGAAAAAGATCGAGGCGCGGCTGGGGGAGAAGTATCTCTCCCTCTACGCTCCGGTCGATCTCCCCTTCACCATCTACGAGGTCTACCAGGGGGCGAAGAAGGTGGGCTTCGTGCACGGCGTCAACCAGAAGGGGCAGTTCGGCGGGATCCAGGTCTTCGTCGCCCTCGACCTCTCGGGGAAGATCAAGACCTTCTACATCCAGAAGATCTCCGGACCCTCGGCAGGGAAGCTCAGGGAGGCGGGCTTCGCGAAGAAGTTCGCCGGGGTGTCGCTCAAGGACTTCGGCAGCTTCGATCCGGCCACCGGGAAGGGGCACGGAAGGCTGGCCGAGCTTAAGAATCCCGCCCAGGGGGACACCGACTTTTACGGCGTGCTGCGGGGGCTCAAGAAGAACCTGGTGCTCATGGACGAGCTCGGATACACCGGCAAGGGGGTAGGTAAGTGATCACTCCTTTCGGGATAGCCTACCGTAACCTTCTGAGGAAGAGGATCCGCACCGTGCTGACCCTGGCGGGGATCATGCTCTCCTCCTGGGTGCTGGTGAGCCTCTTCGGCTTCAACCAGGGGTACGAGACCGCCTTGAACCGCGACATCGACAACATGGGATACCAGCTCATGGTGATGGCCAAGGGGTGCCCCTACGAGTCGGCCACCCTGATGCTGCAGGGGGGGAAGGGGATCCGCTACATGGACGAAAAGGTGATGCACGACATCGCCAAACGCCCCGAGGTGCAGGCGGTCACCCCGATCCTGATGCAGGCCTTCTTCGACCCCAACAAGGGGGAAAACGGAGGGATTGCCGGCTACTTCGGGGTCGATCCCGCGAGCTTCCCGGCCATGAAGCCGTTTCTCAAGTTCAAGAAGGGGGGGTGGTTCAAGGATCCCGCGGGTGACGAGGTGGTCATGGGGTATGAGGCCGCCGAACTGGAGCAGCGCGAGGTGGGGGATCAGATCATGGTCCCGGAGAAGAACGTCCCCCTCAAGGTGGCGGGAATCCTGGAGCGGACCGGCACCCAGGACGACGGCACCATCTTCGTTCCGCTGAAGACCCTGCAGAAGATCTCCCAGACCGACAAAATCACCACCGTCGGCATCAAGGGGAAGAAGGACGCCGACCTGGCCAAGCTCGAGAACGATCTCTACCAGCTCCCCGACGTGCAGGTGGTGAGCTTCGCCCAGGTCAAGCAGACCATCATGAAGCTGATCGGGACCGCGCGGGTGATGGTCCTCTCCATCGCTGTGATCGCCCTCCTGATCGCCATGGTCGGGGTGATCAACACCGTGCTCATGTCCGTGTACGAGCGCAAGCAGGAGATCGGGATCCTGAAGACCATGGGGGCCATGCCGGGGGACATCTTCCGGCTGGTCTGGTGCGAGACCCTGATCCTCTGCCTGGGAGGCGGCATGCTCGGCATCGTGCAGGCGGTGGTCTTCGCCAACCTGACCGGCGTGCTCGTGCGGCGGCTCCTCCCCTATGCGCCGGGGGGAGCGCTGGTGACCATCGATGCCAGGCTTTCCCTTTTGACCCTGGCCATCATCCTGGTGGTCGGGCTTTTGAGCGGGCTCTACCCCGCCTGGCGGGCCGGGAGTGTCAGGCCGCTGGAATCGATCAGGAGCGAATGATGGGCGAGGCTGAGAAGGTACTGGAGGCGCGGGGACTAGGCAGGACCTACCGGCGGGGGAGCGAGGAGATTCCGGCCCTGGACGGGGTGGAGATCGCCATCCGGCGGGGGGAGTTCGTCTCCTTCATGGGGCCCTCCGGCTCCGGGAAGACCACCCTGGTGAATCTCTTGGGCTGTCTGGACAATCCCACCAGCGGCGAGCTTCATCTCTGCGGGAGGATGATCTTCGGGCATGGCAAACCGCTGTCGGAAAAGGCACTCACCCTGGTGCGGCGGGAGCTTTTCGGATACGTGTTCCAGAACTTCTACCTGATCCCGACCCTGACCGTGCGGGAGAACATCGAACTGCCGCTGGCCTTCTACAAAAAGCCGGGTGCCGAGGGGGAGGTCGACCGGCTGCTGAAGCTTTTGGGGATCGAGCACCGGGCGAACCATCTTCCCCGCCAGATCTCCGGTGGCGAGATGCAGCGGGTGGCCATCGCCCGGGCGCTGGTCAACCGTCCGGAGATCCTGATGGCCGACGAGCCGACCGGCAATCTCGACAGCAAACGGTCCGGTGAGATCGGCGAGGTCTTGACCGATCTGAACCGGACCTCCGGGCTCACCATCGTGATGGTCACCCACAACCCCACCCTGGCCGGGCTGGCCGGCCGCCGCATCGAGATGCGCGACGGCCGGGCCTACGAGGAGGGGTAAAGCGCCGGCTGCCCTAGTTCCGGCTGGCGCTCGTTTCCTCCCCGCTTCCCCGTCTTCTGTCTGTACATCCGGGAATCCGCCTCGCGGAAGATATCCCTGATATCCGCCGCCGTCCTCGCGGTGGCGCAGCCGAAGGAGAAGCTGAGGCCGCTGCCGTCTCCCTCCCGCGGCATCTGCGCCGCCAGGTCGATAGCGCGGCGAAGCGATCCCTCCGCCACCTCGCCGGTGGCCCCCGCCAGGATGACCCCGAACTCGTCCCCCCCGATCCTCGCCACCACGTCGCTGGCCCGGAAGGCGCCGCGAAGAAGCCTGGCCGCCTCCTGGATCAGCCGGTCCCCCGCCTCGTGCCCCTGCCCGTCGTTGACCTGTTTGAGCCCGTCGAGGTCGGCGATCATCAAGGTCACCGGAAACATTCTCCCCACCTCGACCCGGTGCAACTCCTCCTCGAAATAGCTCCGGTTGTGGAGGCCGGTGAGGCTGTCGTGGGTAGCCTGGTAGAGAAGACGGTGTTCGGCCTCTTTGCGGTCGCTGATGTCGTCGATGGTCAGGCAGAGCCTGGTCTTTTCCTGGCGCCCCACCAGCCGCGAGACCCTGAGCCGCAGCCAGCCCGGCCGCGAGAGCGGCTTGCCGTAGGGAACCTCCACCTCGACCGGCGAGCCGCAGCCGGCGACCTGTTTCAGCCAGCTCGGAAGGTCGGGGGCGAGATGCAGGCAGTTCACCGAACGCCCCGCCAGTTCCTCGGGATGGCAGGGGGCCACCAGGGTACAGGCGAGGTTCGCGCACTCGATGACGCCATCGGGGCCGAGGATGATCAC
This sequence comes from Geomonas sp. Red32, assembly GCF_023652955.1. Lineage (GTDB taxonomy): Bacteria > Desulfobacterota > Desulfuromonadia > Geobacterales > Geobacteraceae > Geomonas. Next base: position 150,194 of record NZ_JAKLOY010000009.1, read on the forward strand.
GCCGGTCTTGCTCTGTTCCAGCGCCGACGCCAGGATCTGGGCCCGGCGATGCTCTTCGCTCAGGCGGCGCTCCAGGTCGACGGTTTCATGGCAGCGGGCGAGGGCGCGGTAGAGGCTGGCCCGGGTGAAGGGTTTGGGAAGGAATTGGTTGACCCCGACGTCGATCGCCTCGGCGAGCGCCTCGGAGGAACTGAAGCTGGTCTGCAGGATCAGCTGGGTCTTCGCGCCGCTTTCCCGGATCATCCGGCAAAGAGCGAGCCCATTGATCCCCGGCATGAAGAGGTCGGTGATGACGATGTCGGGGGATGTCTGGAGGTAGGCCCGGAAGCCCGCTTCGCCGTTCTCGGCGGGGACGACCTCGTTCACCATCGGCTTCAACAGGCGCTTCAGCAGCTCCAGGTGGGCCGGTTCGTCGTCGACGCAGAGGACGCGTACCGGGAGTCTTGGCGTTTCGCCCTGTAACATCCTCTGTTGTCCTCCTTTCCGGTGAAAAAAGGTCCCCTTGCGGGAGAATCGGGCCGAGCGGGCGCCCGGGGAAGATTCGCTCATCTTCCCTTAGGGCACCTCTAATTGGGTTGGCGATTTGTGTGCGAAGGGCATCGTCCGGCAACAACCGGAACCGCGGTATCTGTACTTACCGTTCCGGGTTCTGAGGTTATTCTTTTTCGAGGGCGATGTAAATACACTCATCGGTGCATCCGACTCATTCTTTAACAGCTTCTTCCGATCTCTTCAAGTTGAAATGAGCCCGGCCAACAATGAGATTCCTTTGGAATGTCCCCATTAAAAGGCGGGATTCAGGAAGATTTTCTCTTTGCAGTAACAGCCTTGCTGTACGGGGTGAGGAGCAGGCAAAAGAAAAGGCCCCCGGTGGACCGAGGGCCTTGTTCTTCGAACGGGCGGTTGACCTTATTCTTTCATGGCCCGCACCAGCAGGTCGTAATCCTCCAGCAGTGCCTGGAGATCCTCCTCGTGCTCGATCTCCTGCTGGAGGATGGTGAGCACCATGTTGTAGGTGATCGGGTCCTTCTCCCGGGTGATGTCCAAAAGGCGCTTGTAAACCCCGATGGCGCACTGCTCTCCCTTGATGTTCTGCTCCAGGAGGACCTTCACGAAGGGATCGTCGGGAGCCTCGTAGCCGCAGTTCGTGTGGTGGTACCACTCCTCGGGCTTGGTCACCGGGGTGCCGCCCAGCTGGATGATGCGCAGCGCCACCATGTCGGCGTGAGCTAGTTCCTCGGTGGCGTGCTGGAGCAGTTCCGCCCCCACCGCGTCCTTCATCGGACCCTTCACCAGCTTGGCACCCAGCCAATACTGGTAATAGGCAAGCCACTCGTCGCAGAAAGCTTTTCTCAAGAGCTCCAGAAGCTCATTGACATCCATTCCAATTATTTCACGCCCTTTAGATCCCATTCAGATCCTCCTTCAGTCAGTTCGGTGAAGTCCCCTGGCCTCAAAAAAAGCCCTGTAAGGAGTTTAGGGTAAAAGCCCTGACTGTCAACGCTCGGGCGGTTGCGATACCGGCGGAACGAAGGTTCAGAGAAAACACATTATTCTTTCAAAATGCGCTAAAGGGGGTGGCAACTTCATCCGATAGGTGTCTGGTATACATTCTGCAGAACTTGCTCTGGTTGGGATCCTGGCCGGGTAAGCACCGGTCGAGGAACCGCAAAAGGAGGATGGGGTATGGTAGAGGTGGCAGCCTACGCCGAGCTTTGGAGCCAGGCGGAGGAGATTGTCGGGAAGCAGGCAGGCGACGCCCACTTGGTCGCCAAGGTCAACGGGCTTCTGCACCAGCTCTCCCTGCTGGACGGCGAGCTCGACCGGAAGCGGGATGAGCTTCGCCGCGAGGAGCGGCGTATCGAGGAGGAACGCGCCCGGCTGAAGGACGAGAAGCTGGAGGTGGTGGGACGCCTCGCCGCCGCCGTTGCCCACGACTTCAACAACCTGATGACCGCAGTGCTGGGCAATCTCGACCTGGCCCTCTTCCAGCTCCCCGACGGCGAGCATAAGGTCGCCGCCTACCTCGAGCGTGCGGTAACCGCCGGGCGCCAGGTGGGAGCCCTGATCCAGGAACTTCGGGCCTTCACCGGAAAGGGTGCCTTCCAGGGATGTGCCGTGGACCTCAACGAACTGGTGGCTGGTTACACCGATTCGCTCGCTTCGCGCGGCACCGGGGGGATCGAGGTCCAGGTGCGGCAGGGAGGGAGCATGCCCGCCGTAAACGCCGATCCTGCCCAGGCTCTGCAGGTGATCAGGTCCCTGCTCGCCAACGCCACCGACGCCGTCGGTGACGGTCCCGGCCGCATCACGGTGAGGACCGGCGTCACCTACTGCGACCAGGACGAGCTTCGCCGCCACGCGGTGGCCCCGCCGGTGACGTCGCCGGGGCGTTTCGTCTTCGTCGAGGTTTCGGATTCCGGTCCCGGGATGTCCCCGGAAACGACCCGCCGCCTCTTCGAGCCGTTCTTCAGCACCAAGAAATCCAAACGCGGCCTGGGGCTCGCCTCCGTGGCCGGCATCGTGAGGAGTCATCGCGGCCTCCTCGCGGTGGAGAGCCGGGAAGGGGTAGGCTCGACCTTCCGGGTGCTCTTCCCGGTCTTCGATGCGCCCGAGGAGGCGGCCCGGCTTCAGCTTCAGCCGGCCACCGGGGGGCGGGAGGTTTTGGTAGTCCAGGAAAAGGACGTGGTCTGCGTGCTCGGGGGGCAGGTGATCCGCCATCCCCGCCACCCCGCAGGGGAAGAGCATTCCCCGATGGAGATCTTCAAAAGCAGCGGCGACGAGATGAGCCGCATCTTCCGGGAACGGGGACTCGCCTCCCGGGCCACCCTTACCCCCTATCACGAGCTCACCAAGAGCAAATCCGCGCCCACCGCCTAGCGCTACACGCTAAGCTGCACCTCCTCCCATAACAAACGGGGGCTGAAGATCCGAGCGATCTCCAGCCCCCGTCGTTGTTTGGTATCCGCAACCCCTCCTCACCCTTTCCTTGAAGGGGAGGAAAGCGGGGTCACCTGTCGAGTGCCTGCCGTACCTTGGAGGCCAGGTCCTGCAGCGAGAAAGGCTTCTGGATGAAGTTCACCTTCTCCTCCAGGACTCCGTGCTGGGCAATGACGTCGGACGTATAGCCGGACATGAAGAGGCACTTGAGCTCGGGATAGAGGGTGCGGAGCAGGGAGCCCAGGTCCTTGCCGTTCATGGCCGGCATGATGACGTCGGTGATCAGCAGGTGGATCGGGTCGCGCCGCTGCGAAGCGATCCGGACCGCTTCCTCGGGAGTCCCGGCGGTCACCACCCGGTACCCCTGGTGCTCCAGCATCATCTCGGTCATCTTCAGGATGGTCGGCTCGTCCTCCACCACCAGCACGGTCTCCTTCCCGCCCGCCGCTTCCGTTGCGTGGCTGGGAACGACCGCCTGGGTCTCCACCGGCTGAAAGCGCGGAAGGTAGATCGAGAAGACGGTCCCGTGCCCGGGCTCGGAAAAGACGGTGATGAAACCCTGGTTCTGCTTGACGATGCCGAACACGGTGGCGAGCCCCAGCCCGGTTCCTTTCCCCACCTCCTTGGTGGTGTAGAAAGGCTCGAAAATACGCTCCCTGGTCTGCTGGTCCATGCCGCAGCCGTCGTCGCTGACCGACAGCCGCACGTAGCTCCCGGGGATGGCGTCCGGGTACATCTTGCAGTAGGTATCGTCGATGACCGAGTTCTGGGTGCCGATGGTGATGCGGCCGGTGTCGGCGATGGCGTCGCGGGAGTTGACACAGAGGTTGGCGAGGATCTGGTCGAGCTGGCTCGGGTCCGCCTTGACCTGCCAGAGGTCGGGGGAGGGCTGCCAGGTGAGCTCGATGTCCTCGCCGATCAGCCGCTGGAGCATCTTCATCATGCCGGACACGGTGTCGTTGAGGTTCATCACCCGCGGCGAGATGGTCTGCTTCCGGGCGAAGGCCAAAAGCTGCCGGGTCAGGTTGGCGGAGCGCTCGGCGGCGTTTCTGATGGCGATCAGATCGTCCTGGGGGGGCTCGAAGTGCTCGAGCTTCATGAGGGCCAACTCGGCATGCCCGAGGATGACCCCCAACATGTTGTTGAAGTCGTGGGCCACGCCGCCTGCCAGCCGTCCGACCGATTCCAGCTTCTGCGCCTGCTGGAGCTGGAGCTCCAGGCGGTCCTTCGCCTCTTCGGTCTCCTTGAGCTCGGTGACGTCGGTGCCGAGGACGTAGAAGCCGTGCACCTGGTCATCGACCACGTCGGGAATGTAATGGACCCAGAGGTGCCCGCTCTCTCCCCCCGGCTTCTTCAGCGAACGCTCGAAGAGCTGGTATTCCCCGTTAAGGGCGGCCCGCGCCTTTGCCTCATGCAGGCGGAAAGTCTCCTCCCCGAGAAGCTCCGGAAGGGTAAGCCTCATCACCTCGTCGCGCGGCCGGCCGAACCATCTTTCGTAGGCGTGGTTGGCGTAGGTGCAGCGCAGGTCCCGGTTCCAGTAGGCAACCAGGCCGGGGAGCTGGTCGGTGAGGGTCGAGAGAAACTGCTGGCTTGCCTTCAGCTTCTCCTCGGCCTGCTTTCTCAGCAGGGCCTCCCCGATGTTCTTGGCCACGTCCTCCAGGGCCTCGATGGCCTCGATCGAAAAGCGCCCGGTCCGGCGGTCGTTAAGTTGCAACAGCCCGGCAATCCGCCCCTTGGCCCGGATCGGGATCAGCGCCACCGACCGGAAACCGTGGTGGATGCATTCGTTTCTGGGGGCGATGCGGGGATCCTTCTCCACCGGAAGCTCGGCAAACGGAAGGGTGTCGTTGGTCCAGAAGCTTCCGCCGGGGGTGAAGAGGTCGGCTCCCTCCTGCGCGCCGCAGAGCACGGTCCCGCAGGTACACTGCAGCGACGGTTTGCCGTCGGGGCCAAGGCAGGGCCCCCCGCCGGGCTCCCTGCCGAGCAGGGTCATTTCGGTGCCGAGGAAGGAATCGCTGAAGCCCTCCTGGTGGAAGAAGGGGAAGTCGTCGCCGTCCTGGAGCCGAATCCCGACCGCGTCGACGGCGGTCAACTTCCTCACCAGGGATACCACCGCACCGAGGGCCGCCCGCTGTCCTTCGGTGTCGTTGAGGACCCGCAGGATCTGCTGTCCCATCTGGCGGAAAGCGTCCCCCTTGCGGCGGGCGGTGATGTCGCGCCCAAGGTGGACACAGGCGGAAACGCTCCCGTCGGCGTCCAGGATGGGGGAAACGGTGATCTCGAAGACCTTGTCCAAACTGGGCGCCTCGATCTGGGCGCGATGGGAGACGCCGAGCCGGACCGAGACGTGATGGGGACAGTTGGGGGGAGGACAGGGGGAGCCGTGGATGATCTCGTAGCACCTCTTGCCGATCACCTCGTGGCGCGGAAGGCCGCAATGCCGGGCCAGTGCCTGGTTGGCCTGGATGATGACGTGGTCGGTGCCGATGATGGCCGCCAGGTCCGGAATGGCGTCGAAGGTGGCCGCCCAGACCTCGGCCCCCGGGGCGGAGGGGGGAGTGTTCCGCTCTCCGGAGGAATTAGCGAGGGATGCTTCCAGATCCCCCTCGTCGAATTGGGCCATGCTCTGTCCTGCCACGGGACCCCCTTGAAACAGCCTGCTGGCGATGGTTGGCGATAATACGGCTCCCGCGCTGCTGCAAGTACTCTGCCATTTCGCGGGAAAGGCGGTCTTCCCCGGGCGTCGGTCGAACCGGCCGGCCAGGGTGCCGGTGGCATCGGCGGGCTAACCCCCTGATCCGGCGTCGAAGATGGGGATCCCGCGGCGCCGGTGCCTGCCGGAAGGGTCGCTGCCTCGCCGGGTATCGGGCGGATACCGGAATCCCCTCAGTCAAAATCTTGCTAATGCGGTGGGAGCGTCTGTCAAAAAGGTGACCATCGTGCCCGCCAAATCGCTGGACCGGGAGACCAATTGCGGCACCGGCCGGTCCGGGGGAGGCCGCCTCGGGGGAAGGCCGGGGTGAGGGGGAGGCCGGCGTGGGGGGAGGCCGGCGTGGGGGGAGGCCGGCGTGGGCGCTGTAGCCGGAACGGAAGCCCGTCCCCTTTACCGTTCTTGGGCGGCGGGAAGAGGTTGACGCCGCTTCCGGATACATGCGAATATCCCGATATGGACATCCTGGCGGGCATAGCGGAAAGAAGGATCCGGGAAGCGATGGAGCGGGGGGAGTTCGACAACCTTCCGGGGAAGGGGAAGCCTCTGGTTGAGGAGGATCTGTCCGCCGTCCCGGAGGAGTTGAGGATGGCCTATAAGATTCTCAAGAACGCCGGCTGCGTCCCCCCCGAGGTGGAACTGACCAAAGAGGTGGCTTCGCTGAGGCGGCTCGTCCTGGAGATGGAGGATTCCCCCGAGAAGACCAAAAAGGTGCGGGAACTGAACTTCAAGCTGATGAAGCTGGAGATGATGCGCAAGCGCCCGATCTCGCTGGACCTCCTGTCGCAGTACCAGGAGAAAATGCTGGACAAGGTGAAGTGATCGCCCTTCCCGGCTTCTTGCGATTGTTATACAGGTATCATTCGTGCCGGTTAATCTTTTTTTCGATATCAAGGTTTCCTGACAGATTGCGCTGTCGATTGATGTTACCTTTTTCCTAAAGGATCCATCCGGTCTTGCGGGGCTCCCTTTACGAGTCTCCCATCCCGCCTCTTCTCTCAGTCGTATTTTCTCATCGATGCCGAACTGCAGGTTGATTGTTTCAGCGAGGACCATCGGCATGCTCACCTTCAAAAACATGGGGCGGTTTACCCGCAACCTTCAGTTGACGCTGATCCTGTTGATACCCTCCATCGTCGCCTTCATCCTGTACGTCCATGCACAAAAAGAGATCGACCGCGTAAACAGCGAGCGCTACGACTCCTACGTCCTCGCCGACGAACTGCGTCAGACTTCGGATGATCTCACCCGGTTCGCCCGCACCTACGTCCTGACCCTCGACCCGCAATACAAACGGGCCTACCGGGACGTCATCGACATCCGCAACGGCTTAAAGCCGCGTCCGGAGGCTTACAACAGAATCTACTGGGACCTCGTGGCCGGTGACGGGAAGGCGCCCCGCCCGAATTCTTCGCTGTCGATTCCGCTGCTGGAACTGATGCGCAAAAATGGCTTTTCGGCCGCCGAGATGGCGAAACTGACCGAGGCCAAGAACAATTCGGACCGGCTGGTAGCGCTGGAACGCGAGGCGATGCGGCTGGCCGAATCGACCGGCCCTCGCGGGGACGCGGAGCGTGCCGCCGCCCGCCTGATGCTGCATGACCGGCGTTATCATCAAGACAAGGCCCGCATCATGAAGCCTATCGACGACTTTTACGCCATGGTCGATAGGCGGACGGCGAGCGCCATCACCAAGGCCGGGAACTGGGCGCGGTTTCTTCGTTACCTGTTCATCTGCGCGACCGGTGGACTGCTCTTCATGTTGTGGCGCACGTACCGGGCGGTGTACGAAACGCTGGGGGGGACGCCGGACGAGGTCTCCTTCCATATCGCCCGGATGGGGCAGAGCGATTTTTCCTCGGCGATTCCGGTCGATCGCTCTCCGGGACCCAGCGTGATGAAATCCTTGGCGGAAACGCAGTCGAAACTGGCCGAGGCGGAGCGCGAGCGGCTGCGGACCGGGAAGCTTCAAGGGCAGATCCTGGCCATCGTGGAGTCCTCCAACGACGCCATCATAAGCAAGACCATCGACGGGATCATCACCAGCTGGAACCCCGCCGCGGAGAGGCTCTTCGGCTATTCCGAGCGCGAGATGCTCGGGCAGTCGATGGCGGTGCTCATTCCGCCGGAGCGCTGGGACGAGGAGCGGCAAATTCTCGCCAAGATCAGCGGCGGCGAAATCATCGAGCACTTCGAGACCTACCGGAGAAGAAAAGACGGCGAGATGGTCGCGGTATCGGTCTCCATCTCCCCCATCCGGGATGCCTCGGGCGCCATCATCGGGGCGTCCAAAATAGCCAGGGACATCAGCGCACGCAAGCAGGCGGAGGCGTACCGGCGCATGGGGCAGGATATCCTCCTGGCCCTGAACGACATGGAGAGTAAGGAAGCTGCCATCCAGCAGGCGATACGGCTGGTGAAATCGGCCACCGGTGTCGACGCGGTCGGCATCCGGTTGCAATGCGAAGACGACTATCCGTACTTCTACCAGGAGGGGTTCGCCCCCGAATTCGTGCGGAAGGAGAACTCCGTCCTGGCCAGAACCCGCGAGGGGGGGATCTGCCGCGACTGCGACGGGAACATCTGTCTGGAGTGTACCTGCGGCCTCGTCATCTCCGGAAAGATCGATCCTTCCCACCCACTCTTCACCGAGCGCGGGAGCTCTTGGACCAACGACTCGTTTCCCTTTCTCGACGTACCTGCGGACGAGGACCCCAGGGACAATCCCCGGAACGAATGCATCCACCAGGGATACGCCTCGGTCGCCCTCATCCCCATCAAGGCCAAGGGGGTGGTCGTCGGCCTGCTGCAGTTAAACGATCGCCGCAAGGACCGGTTCTCGGTCGAAAGGATCCACATCCTGGAAGACATCGCCGAGAACATCGGCGAGGCGATGCTGCGCAAACAGGCCGAGGAAGAGTTGCGGAAAAGCAAGGACCTGGTCCTGAGCCTCTTGCAGAGTACCGACCAGGGGATATACGGCATCGACCGGGCCGGCAACTGCATCTTCATCAACAACTCCGCTCTGGACATGCTCGGACACCGGCTGGATGACTGCCTCGGCAAGAACATGCACGTTCTCATTCACCATCAGCGAAGCGACGGCACACCCTACCCCGAGGAGGAGTGCCCGGTGTTCCAGAGGAACTTCCCCCGGGAGGGGTGCCGCATGGACGACGAGGTCTTCTGGCGTAGCGACGGCTCCTCCTTCCCCGTCGAGTACTCGGCCTATGCCCTCATAGAGCACGAAGAGGTCACGGGGGCGGTGGTCTCTTTTGCGGACATCTCCTCGCGCATGGAGGCGGCGGCCGAGAAAAGGGAGCTCGAGTCCCAGCTCTACCAGGCACAAAAGATGGAATCGATCGGCAGCCTGGCCGGCGGGATCGCCCACGACTTCAACAACAAGCTGAGCGTCATCCTCGGCTGTACCTATCTTGCCGAAATGGAAGGGGATCCTGTCAGGTTGCAGGCCATGCTCCAGGAGATCCGGATGGCTGCCGAGCAGTCGGCGGACCTGACCCGGCAGCTGCTGGCCTTCGCACGCAAGCAGGTGATCACTCCGAGGGCGCTGGATCTCAACCTGGTCATCAGCGGGATGCTCAAGATGCTCACCCGGCTGATCGGGGAGAATATCAGGCTGGATTGGCAATCGAATGGGGATCTGTGGCCGGTCAAGCTGGACCCCTCCCAGGTCGATCAGCTCCTGGCCAATCTCTGCGTGAACGCCCGCGATTCCATCGTGGAGAACGGGCGCGTCACCATACAGGTGGACAACAGGTCCATAGACGGCAGTTACTGTGTCAGCCACCTCGACGCCATGGCCGGCGACTACGTCCGGATCGCGGTGAGCGACAACGGCTGCGGGATGCGGAGGGAGGTCCAGGCCCGCATCTTCGAACCGTTTTTCACCACCAAGGCCCAGGGGACGGGAACCGGTCTGGGGCTCGCCACCGTGTTCGGCATCGTCAAGCAAAACGGCGGGTTCATCAACGTCTACAGCGAACCGGGGCTGGGAAGCACCTTTTCCCTCTACTTCCCGAGGTATTGCGGCGGGCTCGCTGCCGATGGGGACGATACCGCGGTCAAGGAGGCTCCCTTCGGCAAGGAGACGGTGCTGCTGGTGGAAGACGATGCCGCCATTCTGAGCGTGGTCGGCAAGACCCTCGAGATGCAGGGATACCTCGTCCTGTCGGCGGGGAACTTCGACCAGGCCATGATGCTGGCGAGCCAGAACTCCCAGCGGATCCGGCTGCTGATAACGGACGTGGTGATGCCGGAGGTAAACGGGAGGGAGTTGTGCGATGCGGTGAATGCGGTCTGCCCCGAGGTCCGCTGCCTTTTCATGTCGGGGTACACCGAAGACATCATCGGTAATCATGGGGTTTTGGAGCCGGGGGTGCATTTCATCCAGAAACCGTTCTCGCTTCCGGATCTGGCCACCAAGGTCCGCAGCATCCTCGACGCCTGAGCTGCCGGCGTGCTAGAGACGGTCTAATGTCCCCCGAGTGCGCAGTGGGCGGCGAGGTAGCCGCACATGCCGTGGACACCGCCGCCGGGAGGGGTCGAGGAGGAGCAGATGAAGATGCCGGGATCGGGGGTGGCGTAGGGGCGTGGCCCCGCCACCGGGCGGGCGATGATCTGGCGGAGATCCTGAACGCCGCCGTTGATGTCCCCGCCGATGAAGTTCCGGTTGTACTCCTGGTAGCCGGCCGTGTTCCGCACGTGGCGGGCCAGGATGAGCTCGCGGAAGCCGGGAGCGAAGCGCTCCACCTGGGCCTCGATCCTTTCGGTCATGTCGAAGGTGGAGCCGTTGGGGACATGGCAGTAAGCCCAGCCGGTATGCTTTCCCTCCGGGGCGCGCCCCGGGTCGAAGAGGCTCTGCTGGGCCAGCAGCACGAACGGCCGCACCGGATGTTTCCCCTCCCAGATCTCCCGTTCGGACGAAGCGATCTCCTCCAGGGTGCCACCCAGGTGGACCGTGGCGCTCCTCGCGCACTCCCGTGCCCTCCACGGTATCGGCCCCGCCAAGGCCCAGTCGACTTTGAAGATTCCCGGCCCGTAGCGGTAGGCGGCCAGCCGCCGCCGGTAACGGTCGTCGAACCTGCTTCCCGCGATCTCCAAGAGCTGCTGCGGGGTGACATCCAGGATGATGACCGCCCCGCCGGGGAGGTCGTTGACGGAGGTGACCCTGCTCCCGGTACGGATGGTTCCGCCGAGTGAGACGAGGTAATCGGCGAGAGCGCGGGAAATCGCTGCCGATCCCCCAGCCGCCAGCGGCCAGCCGGCCGCGTGCCCGAGAATCCCCAATACCAGCCCGAAAGCCGCGCTCCCCGGCTTGCCCAGCGGAAGAAAGGAATGCGCGGAGAGCCCGGCAAAGAGGGCGCGGGCGCGGCTCCCTTTGAAGACGTCACGCGCCAATCCCTCGGCGGGCCTGATGGCGTTCAATCCGAAGCGCCCCAAAAGGACGGGATGCTTGGGAACCCCGGCGACCGGCCGCAGGATGTCGGGCGCCAGCTCGCCCCAGCCTGCCACCAGGGGGGAGAATAGGTGATGGTAGGCACCGGCATCCTCCCGGTCGAGGGTCCCGGCGGTCACCGCCACGTCCCGCTCCAGCATGGCCGCGGTGCCGTCGTCGAACGGATGGGCGAGAGGCGCGGCGGGATGGATCCACCGCAGGCCGAAGTCCCCCAGCGGGAGCTGGTTGAAGAAGGGAGAGCTGACGGCCAGGGGGTGGATGGCCGAGCAGACGTCGTGCCGGAAGCCGGGGAGGGTGAGCTCCATGGTCCGGGTCCCCCCCCCGATGGTGCCGGCCGCCTCCAGAATGGTGACCCGGCACCCGGCCCGCGCCATCTCGACCGCCGCCGCCAGACCGTTGGGCCCCGCTCCCACCACGATCACTTCCCGCTCGCGCATCTCATCGTTCACCGTTTTCTCCGTCATCGCCAGCCTCCGTCGCACCCCGTTCGATGTACCCTGCCGCGCCAGCCGTCATCGCACCCTTTCTATGCTGGAACTCCCTTCGCCGGGTGTCAAGGTGGTGGTATAGCGGTCCCCACCGGTATCCCTGGTTTCCAAAACAAAAAGGGCCCAGCCTCCTGGCTGGACCCTTTTATCGGTGAAGCTGCGTTCCGTGCTCTTAGAAGAGTCTGAGGACCGCCTGTGCCGCCTGCGACGACATCGAGAGCGAGGTGGTGCCCAGGCTCTGACGGGTCTGCAGCATCAGCATGTTGGCGCCTTCCTGGTTCATATCGGCCAGCGTCAGGTTGTCCGCACCGGTCTGCAGCGTGTTGATCATGCTGTCGGTGAAGTTCTGACGGGTGGTGATGATGTTCAGGTTGGCGGCCAGGGTCTGAGTGTTGGTCCTCAGGGTGGTGATCGCCGAGTCCATCTTCGCCGAGTCGGAGGTGATGTCGGAAGTGGTCTGCCAGTTGTTGCTGGCGCCGGAGAGGCTAAGACCGGAAGCGTTGGCCTGGAAGCCGATTACGTTCAGGGTGGAGGTGGCCTTCTCGTTGAAGTTGACGGTCAGGGTGTTGACCGAGCTCAGGAGGTTCAGGCCCTGGTACCCGGAGTCGGAGGACAGGTTGTCGATCTGGCTGCGGATGGTGTCGTACTGGGAAGCCAGCTTGGACTGCACGTTGGTATCGGAGGTGGAGAGGGCGGAGGTGGCGATACCTTTGGCAGCCTGGATCAGGCCGGTGATGGCGGTGATGCCTGCGTTGGCTGCGCTAACGGTCTGGACCGCCTCGGACAGGCCGTCTTTGCGGTCGGCGAGGTCGCTGGCGCGCTGGTTGGCGTTCTGGGCTGCGAAGTAGTTGGTCGGGTTGTCGAGTGCGCTGTTGACGTTTTTGCCGGAAGACAGCCTCTGCTGGGTCCTGTTCAGGAGCTGGCTGGTCTGCTGGAGATTGAGAAGGTTGGTCCTCATTCCTGCGGTGAGAGAGATGTCGCTGACGCTCATGGTGATACTCCTTTCTTGGTGTTGCTCTGCCATTCTTGGCAGAGGTTGGGGTGGTGCTGCGCCTGTTGTCAAAGAAGCTGGATCAAAGCCCGTGGTACTGTCTCAAGAACCCCGGGCCACACTGACAAACTCACGGGGAACACCATTCTGGTTCTTTCCGCCGTGACAGAGGGTCGTGCAGTCGATACAGGACTGCTTATCGCCGCGTCAAAAAAATACTTTAGGGCTTTTTTCGCCGATTTCCTTGTGTTTATAGATACTTAATATAATTAATTAACGAGTGATGTAGAATATATGGAGATATCATTAACGATTACTGATAATACTGTGCGGGAGCCGTCGAAGGCCGTGTGGAGAGCGGGTTTACTGGCACTTTTTACGTTTAATTCATTTGACTTTTCGGGCATGTTCTGGTTTAACGCAGTGATAAGATATTCGACAATGCTGTCCGTGGTAATACATTCCGGGTAATTTTATGTCATAGCAATCGAACTCTCATACATCACCGATAGATACACGATAATACTAAACCACTCGCGAGGGTGGGGCGGAAAGCCATAGGGTCTCACGCAGACAGCCGGGTTGCCGAAATATCTCTGACAAGGATTGCGGCGACCCTTTTTTTTTGTCGGCGCATTAAAATCGGCTCATCGGCCGCGACAGGCCACCTCAGCGGATGTCCCTCACCCTCCGGCTGCAATACCACAGGAGCTGCACCTCGATGCCTGACACCGCGAATCTGCATCTGGAAACCCCGATCATGCTGGGTGCTTACGAGCACCTCAAGGAGCTCCAGCAGGACCAGGAGAGCCTCGACATGCTCATGAAGGCCATCGAGTGCCTCCCCATCCAGACCGGTATCACGGTGACCGACATGCATGGCAGGATCCTGTACGTGAACGCGGTGCAGGCCGCGATGCACGGGTACCGCCCGGCCGAGCTGCTCGGCGAAGATGCCGACCTTTTCTCGCAGCCGGGCGACGCCGTCATCTTCCGCCAGCTGGCCCTGGCCGGTACCTCCATCACCAATCTCGAATGCCAGAACGTGAAGAAAAGCGGTGCCCGCTTTCCCGTCCAGATAAATTCCACCCCCCTGCGTAACGCCCGCGGCCGCTGCATCGCGGTGGTCACCGCCTGCGAGGACATTACCGGGCTCAAGGCCTCGGAAAGGCAGATCGAGCAGCTCTCCTATTACGACCCCACCAGCGGACTCCCCAACCGGGCGCTCTTTCTCACCCGGCTGGAGAAGGCCCTGGACCTCGCCCGCCGCAACGGACGCGGCGTGGCCGTCTTCTTCCTGGATCTCGACAACTTCAAGTACCTGCTCGACACCAGGGGGCATGTCTTCGGCGACCAGCTCCTGAAGGAGGTCGGGCGCCGGCTGACCGTGCATCTGCGCGAGGTGCACGGCCTGGGGCACCTGGGAACCGACCAGTTCCTGGTCATGCTTCCCACCACCGGGGAGGAGGATGCCGCCACCGAAGCCGGCAAGCTCCAGGCGCTCTTTTCCACCCCCTTCACCATCGACGGGGTGGAGATCGCCAGTTCCGCGAGTATCGGCGTCGCCCTTTACCCGGACGACGGCCTGCTGGTCGACGACATGCTGAGGTGCTCCGATTCCGCCATGTCCCACGCCAAGCAGGAAGGGAAGGGGAACTGCCAGTTCTACTCCCACGAGATCAACAGCAGGAGGATGCGCCGGGTGGCGCTGGAGAACGGCATCCGGCAGGGGCTTTCCCTCGGCGAGTTCTCCCTCCACTACCAGCCGCAGTGGGACCTGAAGAGCGGCCGGCTGGTCGGGGTCGAGGCGCTTTTGCGGTGGGAGAGCGCCCAGTTCGGCACCGTCACCCCCGACGAATTCATCCCCATCGCCGAGATGTCGGGCCTCATCATGGACCTGGGGGAGATGGTCCTGACCGCAGCCTGCCTGCAGGCCAAGGAGTGGGCGGAGTCCTTGGGCGGGTTGAAGGTGGCCGTCAACATCTCCGGCCGCCAGTTCGGCCACCCCGATTTCCTCTCCTCCGTAGCGCGCATCGTCGAAAAGACCGGGGTCCGCCCTTCCTGCCTGGAGCTCGAGTTCACCGAGAGCGTCATCATGGCCAAGGCGAGCCGCAACATCGAATCGCTGCGGGCCCTGAAGGAGATGGGGATGCAGCTGGCAATCGACGATTTCGGGACCGGCTACTCCTCGCTTAGCTACTTGAAGCACTTCCCCATCGACGTCATCAAGATCGATCGCTCCTTCATCGGGGAATCGCTGGCCGACGGCGACGACGCGGCTATCGTGGAGGCGATCATCAGCATGGGACACAGCATGAAGCTCAAGGTGGTTGCCGAAGGGGTGGAGAGCCCCGAGCAGCTGCAGTTTTTGAAGGAGCTCGGCTGCGACGGCGCCCAGGGGTTTTTCCTCGCCCCTCCCATGACTTCCGGGGAGCTGCGGAAAAGGGTCGAGGTGGATCGTCGTGCCAACGGCTGAGGGGGAAATCGTCCGCTGTTCCTGGTCCGGAACCGATCCGCTGTACCGGGAGTACCACGACCTCGAATGGGGGGTGCCGGTTCACGACGACCGCCGGCTGTTCGAGTTCCTCACCCTCGAGGGGGCTCAGGCCGGGCTTTCCTGGCTGACGATTCTTAGAAAACGGGAAGGGTACCGCCGCGCCTTTGGCGGGTTCGATCCCGAGGCGGTCGCCCGCTTCGGCGAGGCCGACTTCCGCCGCCTGATGGAGGAGCCCTCCATCGTACGCAACCGCCTGAAGATCTCCTCCACAATGGATAATGCCCGCGCCTTTCTCGCCATCCGCGAGGCGTTCGGGTCGTTCGACGCCTACCTCTGGCGTTTCGTGGACGGCACCACCGTTCAAAACGCCTGGCGGACCCTCTCCGAAGTCCCCGCTTCCACCCCCCTCTCCGATGTCCTGAGCCGCGATTTGAAGAAGCGCGGATTCCGCTTTGTCGGCTCCACCATCTGCTATTCCCTCATGCAGGCCGTAGGCCTTGTCAACGATCACACCACCGACTGTTTCAGGTGGAAAGAGCTGCAGCGATAACGGCACCCGGGGGTGTCACCGGCGCGGCCGCCGCAAGTCCACTTCAGGACCAGCCGCGGCCGGGATGACACAAATCCTCCCGGCCCTCCCGTCATTGACAACCAGGTGCCGGGCGCCGATGTATACGGCATCTCTGTAGATGTAGATTGGCTGTCACTCATCTGTTGCCTGCTTTTCGTAATTAAGCGTTTGCCTCTCCTCTCAAATTCAGGTACTTTTTCACCAGCGGCGTAAGCCGCAATTTTGTTTATGAAGGGACGTACTAGCATGCTTCGACGTACCAAGATTGTCGCCACCGTAGGTCCAGCCTCCGATTCTCCGGAAAGACTCAATGCCCTTATGCAGGCCGGGGTCAACGTCTTCCGTCTCAATTTTTCCCACGGCGGCCACGCCAACAAGGCGGAAGTGATCCGCACCATCCGTGAGATCTCGCTCCAGCACCAGCGCGCGGTCGCCATCCTGGGGGACCTGCAGGGACCCAAGATCCGCACCGGGCTCATGGAGGGGGGCGCCTTCGATCTCGTCACCGGCAGCGAGGTGGTGGTCACCACCCGCGATGTCCTCGGCGCGGGGAACACCATCCCCACCATCTACCGCGGCCTCCCCAACGATGTGGTCACGGGCGACCGTATCCTCCTCGACGACGGCCTCATGGAGCTGAAGGTCCTCGGCATCGACGGTCAGGACGTGCGCTGCCAGGTGATCACCGGCGGCATCCTCAAGGACCGCAAGGGGATGAACCTCCCCGGGGTCAACGTCTCCACTCCCGCCCTTACCGACAAGGACCGCGAGGACCTCGACTTCTGCATCCGGCAGGAGCTCGATTACGTGGCCCTCTCCTTCGTGCGTCACCCCGCCGACGTGGTCGAGCTCAAGCAGATCCTCAAACAGCGCAATTCCGACCTGCGGGTGATCGCCAAGATCGAGAAGCCGGAGGCGGTGACCAACTTCGACGCCATCCTGGAGGTTTCCGACGGCGCCATGGTGGCCCGCGGCGATCTCGGCGTCGAGATCAACCCGGAGAAGGTTCCCCTCATCCAGAAGCGGATCATCCGTGCCTGCAACCAGGCCGGCAAGCCGGTCATCACCGCCACCCAGATGCTCGAGAGCATGGTGCAGAATCCCCGCCCCACCAGGGCCGAGGTTTCCGACGTCGCCAACGCCATCCTCGACGGGACCGATGCGGTCATGCTCTCCGCCGAGACGGCCTCCGGAAAATATCCGGTGGAGGCGGTCTACATGATGGCGCAGGTGGCCGGCGACGTGGAGGGGGATCCTGCGCTGAAGCAGCAGGTCTTCCGTACCTTCACCGACGAGGATTCGCCCAAGCTTGCCGAGGTGATCGGTCAGGCCGCCTGCCGGGTCGCCGAGAGCGTCAGCGCCGCCGCCATCCTGGCCTTCACCCAAACCGGCAGCACCGCCGCCCTGGTCTCCAAGTACCGCCCCTCGGTTCCCATCCTGGCGGTGACTCCCAACACCAAGGTCCGCCGCCGCCTCGCCCTCTACGCCGGCGTCAGGTCGCTCAGGGTCGACATCGAGGGGGATACCGAGGCCCAGATCAGGTCGGTCGAGGAGGCGGTCCTTTCCCGCGGCGGGTTAAAGAAGGGGGACGTGGTGGTGATCACCATGGGAAGCCCGCTCTCCACCCCGGGTACCACCAACCTTATGAAGGTGCACCGGCTCGGCATGCCCGATTTCTACGGTCAGGTAGAGGGGTAGGATCGCCCCGCAGGTGCCCCGCTTCAAGATGATGCGCCAAACCGAAAACGGCAGCGCCGGCATGTACTGCCGGCGCTGCCGCCTACCTCGGCGCCCTTCCTGCCACGAGGCAACCCCTCTCCGCTTTACCTTCGCCCCCCCGTCCCCCTCGCTGCCCCTTGCCGTCCCTGCTGTCCCTGCTGTCCCTGCTGTCCCTGCTGTCCCTTGCGAGAAATAAGTACACGGCGGGGAAGCCGCCTTGACTATCCATGGCCAAATGTTAAAAACTTCTTACGCGTGAAGGGGGCGGTGATAAAGGAGACGCTGATGGAGAAAGACATGGTGAAAATCGTTTCGTGCGACGTAACCGATTGCTCATACAACAAGCATAACGCCTGCCACACCCTGGCCATCACGGTTGGTGGTCCTGCCGATCCGTGCCCGAACTGCGACACCTATCTGCACGGCAACCAGAAGGGTGGGCTGCTCGACGTGCAGGGCGGTATCGGTGCCTGCAAGGTCGAAGCCTGCACCTTCAACCAATCGCTCGAGTGCAATGCGCCCAGCGTAAAGGTGGGGGTACACGAGTCTCACCCGGATTGCATGACCTACAAGCCGAGGTAACCACCGCCCATTTTGGGAGCCCGCTCCCGCTACCCTGCCTCCCCCTTCCGCCTTTTCATTCGCTTACTGTTCAGTGGTTATGGCCCCCTCCCCCGAGACCTCCCCCCGATTTTGGGAGGGGAGGGGAGGGGCGCGAGGAAAAAAATTCAATTGCCCCCTCCTGGCACTCCGGTGCAGGAAAGGTTCAACCGGGACAGGGTAGGGGGGTAATGACATTCGACATTTAGCCCATCTTCGATATCCTTTGTCTGCCGGTCACGGCTAACCGCTATCATAGAATCGCAGCACAGGAGGAGGTTGCAAATGGCTCGAGAAGTATACGTGGATCAGGATGTCTGCATCGGGTGTGGCCTTTGTGCCAGCACCGTTCCCGAGGTGTTCCGGTTGAACGACAACGGCGTCTCCGAAGTTTACGACCAGGGTGGCGCCGAAGAGGAGAGGATTCAGCAGGCCATCGACAGCTGCCCTGTTAGCTGCATACATTGGCGGTAAGCCCGAAGAGGCGAAGGAGGATGTCATGAGCGAAGAGATCCGGGAAGAGCGGGTTCGGGAGCTGAGTGAGAGTAACTATCTGATGCTGCGGCAAAGTTATCGCATGGTCCAGGAGCTCAAAGGAATGATGGATCGCTTCCACGCCGGCTGTCTCCAAGGCAGCCCCCCCGATTTCGACACCCTCACGGCTATGAAGATTACCGTAACCCGCCTCTACGACGACATGGAACGCTACCTGCGTCCCGAGTGCGACCCCGACAGTGCCCATCCCGACGCCATGATCGAAAAAGGGTGACCCCCTCGTCCTAAAAAAGAAAGCCCGCGGCCATGGCGGGCTTTCTTCTTTCCGGTGCAGGAATTCCTCTTCTCAGAGCTCGGTGAGGTTACTGAACTCTCCCGAGGCGAGGTACGTTTTGGGGGCCTCCACAAATTCGTAGATGTTCTCCATGGTATCCAGGTGGCGGCGCTCCTCGTCGGCCAGCATGAGAAGCGTCCGGCGGGTAGTCTCGTTGTTTGCCATGGCGGCCATCTCTTCGTAGAAGCGGATCTCTTCCTCCTCTTCCCTCACCGTAAACTTGTACAGATCCGGATCGTTCCGGATTTCGTTCAATAATTCCTGTTGGGTTACCTGCGGCTTGAAACTGCAGACCTTGTGGTCGAGGTCGTCGAGGCTGGCCTTATGGGGAGCGGTCGTTCTTCTCAGGCGGACCAGTTTATCCCGGTGCTCCCGTTCGGCGGCGGCCAGAATGGCGAAGAGGGTCTTCAGCTCTGGCTCGCTTGCCTCCTCCTCCAGCCCCTTGTAGTAATTCTCAGCTTCCTCCTCAATTTTTATGGCGCAATCGAAGACGTTCATGTCATCCCCCTCTGCTCTTATCGCGGCGGCTGTTACTGCTGTTTGTTTTTTCTGTCACTGGTACAGGGATTGGTTTTACTGGTACTCTCATTATATCACTCCCTGTCAGTGCCGGTGGCGGGTATAATCGCGGTGCCGGATGGCAGTGACTGAAACGGATGCGGCTATATGAGGAGCTTTTTGGCTCACTTCATCGATGAATTGATTTGGCCGGTGACACGGTGCACGTAATAGGTCTCGCTTTGGAGCGGTGAGTGCCGGAGGATTACTCGTGATCGATCGAGACGGTTTGCTGGGGAGATTATCGGGGGAGGTCTTCGACCTCGTGGTGGCCGGCGGCGGGGCTACCGGTTGCGGCGTCGCTCTCGACGCCGCTTCTCGCGGCCTGAAGGTTGCCCTGGTCGAAAAGGGGGACTTCGGCTCGGGAACCAGCGGGAGGAGCTCCAAGCTCCTTCACGGCGGGGTCAGGTACTTGGAACGGGCGGTGCTTCACCTGGACCGGGACGATTTCAAGCTGGTACGGGAGGCATTGGCGGAAAGGTCGATCCTGCTCCGCCTCGCTCCCCACCTCTGCCGCCGGATCCCGTTGGTGGTCCCCATCTACCAAAGTCTGCAGCTGGTCTATGTCCGGGCCGGCTTGATCCTGTACGACACGCTGGCCGGCGCCCACGGGATCGGCGTCAGCAGGACCCTTGACCCCGACGAGGTGCTCCGGTATTTCCCCTTGCTGCGGCGCGAGGGGCTCAAGGGGGGAGTGCTCTACTACGACGGGCAGTTCGACGACGCCCGCATGAATCTTGCCCTGGCCTTGACCGCGATACAGCAGGGGGCCGTGGCGGCCAACTACGTCGAGGCGGTGGCGGTTCTTCATGAGGACGGGCGGGTGGCGGGCCTTCGCCTGAGGGATCGCTGGTCCGGGCGCGAGTGGGACGTGCGGGCCCGCTGCGTGGTCAACGCCTGCGGCCCTGGCGTCGACCTTCTCCGACGGCTCGACCAGCCGGACGCGGCGCCGCTTCTTACCCCCAGCGCCGGCAGCCATCTCGTCTTCCCGGGAGTCCTGACTCCCGAGGGGGCCGGCATCACCATCCCCAAAACCCCGGACGGCAGGGTCCTCTTCGTCCTTCCCTGGCATGGCGGCACCCTGGTGGGCACCACCGACCACCCGGCCGCGGCGGGAGAGCCTCCCGCAGTCGATCGTGGCGACGTCCGCTACCTCCTCGAGCAGGTTACCCGCTACTTCCAGCTCGATCGTGACTCCGCCCGCGTCCTCTCCTCCTGGGCCGGCATCCGGCCCCTCGTGGGAGATTCCACCGCCGTGAACACCGCGAGCCTCCACCGCGACCACCTGATCGACCGTTCCCCGTCCGGTCTCGTCACCATCACCGGAGGGAAATGGACCACCTACCGGAAGATGGCGCAGGATACCGTCGACGTTGCCGTCCGCGACGCCAGCCTCCCCGCAGCGGGCAAGTGCCGGACCGACAGTATTCAATTGCAGGGGGGGGAAGGATACCGGGATGATGCCTGGACGTCGTTGATGGTGGCTCATGGCCTTACCGGGGAGTGCGCCCGGCATTTCAACGGCAGTTACGGCAGCCGTGCCGGGGCGGCCGCCGCCTATTGCCAGGGGCGGTTGGCGGAGCCCCTCGTTGCCGGTCATCCCTTTGTGAAGGGGGAGGTCGTCTATGCAGTGAAGGAGGAAATGGCGCTGACCTGCCTGGACTTCCTGGAGCGCAGGAGCGGTCTTCTCCTGATGGATGTCGCCGCCGCCCGGGAAGCCGCCGGAACCGTGGCCGGTTTGATGGCCGCCGAGCTTGGCTGGGACGAGTCCCGCATGGCCGAAGAGCGGCAATCCGTTCTCGACTGGAAATAGGTACGGTTCCCTGGAGGCCGGACCCTCCCTCGCGGCCGCCTCGCTACTCTCTCGTTTCCTTCATTTTGTGCAGCACCAGGAAGGTCGCTGCCATTGCCGCGTACCCCGCCGCCAGGTGCCAGACGATGGCCGAGGGAGGGGCCAGGGGCGAAAAGAGCGCGCCTGAGGGAAGGGGAGAGTGCATGATGCCGAACAGCGTGAAGATCGCACAGATGGCGAGGAATATCGACGCCTTGGCTGGCCGGTGATCGAGCACGTAGGCAAATGCCGCCCCCCACAGAAGGGAGGTCACGATGAAGCCGTTGCCGAGTATGGTGGTGGCGGTGACGGTAGCCTTGAGGTCGCCGGTGAGATCGGCCGCGCTCTTTCCGACGCCGGCCAAAAGCTGGCCGAACTCGATGGAAACCAGGCAGGCAATGACCGGAATGAAGGAGATCGCCAGGGCACGGTAGTGCTCCTTGCCGGTCGCTTCGAAGGCCTGCGAGGTGATCTCGATACCGATGAAGATGAGGATCGGCGCCACCGCCGCCTCGGGCAGGAGCGCCACGAAGAAGGAGAGATAGCCGAAGACTGCACCGAGCCCGATGAAGAGACCGGTGGCGATGGTGTACCCGGAGCGCCCTCCCATCTCCTTGTAGGCGGGATGGCCGATGTAGGGGCAGGACTGGATCACCCCGCCGCACATCCCCGCCACCAGGGTGGCAAACCCTTCCACCAAGAGGATATCCCGCGTGTTGTAATCGTCCCCCGCCACCGCCGCGCTCTCGGTGACATCGACGCCCCCTACCACGGTGGCCAACGCGAACGGGATGGCCAGCGGCAGGTAGCCGAGCGCCCGCCCGAGGCCCGGTAAGAACTCCAGAGAAGGAAGCGGCAGATGCAGGGCCAGTGACGGCGGCGTCAGGGCAGGGTGGAGCCCGTCGGGGAGAAGACCGATGGCGCCTAGGACGTAGTAGGCGACGGTGCCGCAGAGGATCCCCGCCAAGGCTCCCGGGAGGCGCAGAGGCAGCCGGAAGCGGGCCAATAGCGAGATGAAGACGATCCCCAGCGAGAGGAAGCCGACCACCGGCGAGGCGAACAGCTTCAGAAAAGGAAGGTAGGCGATCAAAAGAAGCGCGACCGCGGCGATGCTCCCGAGGAGCCCCGCGCGGGGGATGGCCCGGCGGATGGCGGGGCCGCAGAAGGAAACCGCGATCTTGAAGATCCCCATCAGAACGATGGTGGCCATCCCGACCTGCCACGTGAGGTAGGGATCCTTGGTCGCGAGGTAGCAGGGGCCGATGACGCCGAAGGTCATTCCGAAGGTGGACGGGGTATCGAGCCCCAGCGGCATCGCAGTGACGTCGGTGCGGCCGCTCTTTTTGGCCAGTCTCCAGGCCATCCAGGAGTAGAGGAGATCTCCCACCAGGACCCCTACGGCGGAACCGGGAAGCATCCGGGAAAGCACCAGCTCCTGGGGGAATTTGAAGGCGCCGGTCAGGATGGCGGCCACGATGACGAGGTTGGTGACGTTGTCGAGCATGAGGCCGAAGAAGGCGTTGACGTCGCCAACGCCAAAAAGGCTTGATCTTTTCTTCATTGTGGGCTCCTATCAACAGCCGCCCAAAAGTGCCACACCCCGGGCCGGCTTTGCAACAGTTTCCTCCGTCGCCTTCCTTAAGGAACGCGCGGACCCAGGTTCCCTCCCCTTCTAAGGGGAGGGACAGGGTGAGGATGGAGTGGAGATCCATTAAAAGAGAGAGGAGATCCGTGATGTTTGAGCAGCAGACGAGTGATGGTTACAGCAGGCCGGTGGAAGGGATCGAGCAGAAAACGCTGGTGTACGGAGACCAAACCCTGATGGTGGAGTTCGTGCTGCGGGAAGGTGCGCAACTTCCCCTCCATTGCCATCCCCACGAGCAGATCGGGTACCTGGTCAAGGGCGAGATCCGCCTGACCATCGGTGACGAAATCCACCACGTACGTCCCGGCGACAGTTGGTGCATCCCCGGGGGCGTTCGCCACGGCGCCGAAATCGTCCGGGACTCCCTGGCTGTCGAGGTGTTCTCGCCGGTGAGGGAGGATTACCTGCCGCCGGCACCCTAGTCCTTCACCGCTCCAACCGGAAGTACCAAAATGAAACGCCCGCCTGACATTTTTGATGAGGCGGGCGTTCTCTATCTGATTTCACCATCGTGGAAGCTCACTCCGATGGCTGGTGCGGTTTCCGTTACGGGTTGGGCGGGGTGTAGTACGGCTTCTTCCCGGTTCCCTTGCAGATTATGCAGGGGACGATGATCTGGTCGTAGCCGTTTTGACGGAATGCCGCACGAATTTTGCCTTCGCCTTTGCATTTCGGGCAGACCATAACGTTCTCCTTTTGAAGTCCCGTTTGTCGTTGGCTCTATCTCGATCTTACTAAAACCCGCCGAAAGTATCCATGACGCAATTCAGGAGAATCAATAGGTTAGCCGCGTCTTAAGCAGGAGGGGGCCAGCCGCCGGGCCTTTACGGGAGGCTCCGCTTGTGGTGTCCTTGAGTGTCTCATGGTGGGGAGGGGGAATGCGGTTCCAACGAAAAAAAGCCTCGAGTAGAGGCCCTTTTTTCGAAGAATCGGTGACTTGCCTGCCTTCGCAATGGAGATGCCTCTTCTGTGGTTCTTCTGAGAAAGAGGACCATCGATCCAGCATGCCGTTCGGCGGGGGGGGAGGTCAGTACTCCAGCGGCGGGTCGGTAAAATAGCATTCGGGATTGTCGATGAGGTGGACGAAGTGCGCGATGTGTTTGTCACCGGCCGTCCGGGGGCGAACCCGTTTGCCGCACTTAACACATTCGAAACGAAGCGAATCCCGGTGTTCGGGTTGGGCGGCTTCCCTGATCGCCAGCGCCTTCTCGACGTCGATGACGTGCCCGAAAAACTTACACTGTAATGCAAGAGCCATGAGCGCATTCCTTTTACATCCGGAGATGGTTATATCTCGAAACATAACAGTATTCTATAATCGTTGTCAACGATGAAGGAAATTTACCGGTCGAAAAGGGCGCTCCAAACGAAAAGCCCCCGGCTTCTGCATGCCGGGGGCTTTCGCGTTTCAGGTGTTAAGGCGCTGTTTTATTGCACTATGCGCACTCGGAGTAGCCGCAGACGCGGCAGACTGCGCAGCCGCCTTCGTGCTCCACGACGCCGCCGCACTCGGGGCAGGCGCCCTTCTCAAAGGTCGGGGCCTCGACCACTTCGGCATGGCCGGTGATGGCGAGGTGTGCCTGGATGGCCTTCGCCACGGCGTCCGAGCAGGAGAGCACCTTGTTGTCGCCGAAGCCAGACGGCGAGTGGCAGGAGATGCCGAGGAGCTGCTTGACCACCGACCTCGCCTGCACGCCGCTTCTCCACGCCAGGGAGACCATGCGGCCGATTGCTTCGCACTGGGAAGCGGCGCAACCGCCGGCCTTGCCCATGGTGGTGAAGACTTCGAAGAGCCCGGAGGCGTCCTCGTTGATGGTGATGTACAGCGGGCCGCAGCCGGTCTGCATCTGGTAGGTCCACCCCTTGAGGGCCTTGGGGCGCTCCCGCTTGACGGCACGCTTCTCCTCGACGGTCGGCGCCGCTGCCTTGGGCTCTTCCTTCTTGCCGGTGGAAAGGACCTGCTCGTCGCGCGAGCCGTCCCGGTAGATGGTGACCCCTTTGCAGTTGGTCTCATAGGCCAGGCGGTACACCTGCTCGACATCCTCCATGGTAGCGGTGTTCGGGAAGTTGACCGTCTTGCTGACCGCGTTGTCGGTGTAACGCTGGAAGGCGGCCTGCATGGCGATGTGCTCTTCCGGAGTGATATCGTGGGCGGTGACGAATATCTCCCTGATCCCTTCCGGGATCTCGGGGATGTCCTGCACGGTGCCGTGCTCGGCGATCCGCTGCATCAGCTCTTCGCTGTAGAATCCTTCGGCCTTGGCCATCCTCTCGAACAGCGGGTTGACCTCGACGAGGATGTTCTTGTCCATCACCTGGCGCACGAAGGAGACCGCGAAGAGCGGCTCGACGCCGGAGGAGGCGTTGGCGATGATGGAGATGGTGCCGGTCGGGGCGATGGTGGTCACCGTGGCGTTGCGGATCGTCTCGGCGCCGGGACGGTCGTAGATGGACCCCTTGAAGTTGGGGAAGGGCCCCCTGACTTTGGACAGGGCACGGGAGGCGGCCTTGGCCTCGTCGTCGATGAACTTCATCACCTCTTCGCCCAGCTTGACCGCATCGTCGGAGGCGTAGGAGATGCCGAGCATGATCAGCATGTCGGCCCAGCCCATCACCCCGAGGCCGATCTTGCGGTTGGAGCGGGTCATCTCGTCGATCTGGGGGAGCGGGTAGTTGTTCACCTCGATGACGTTGTCCAGGAAGTGGACGGCCAGGTGGACCACCTCTTTCAGGCGCTCCCAGTTGACCCGGCCATGGCTCACCATCTTGCCGAGGTTGATCGAGCCCAGGTTGCAGGACTCGTAGGGAAGCAGCGGCTGCTCGCCGCAGGGGTTGGTCGACTCGATCTCGCCGATGTGCGGGGTCGGGTTGTCCTTGTTGAGGCGGTCGAGGAAGATGATCCCCGGCTCGCCGTTCTCCCAGGCCTGCTTGACGATGCGGTTGAAGACCTTGCGGGCGTTGAGCTTGCCGACCGGCTTCTTGTCGCGCGGGTTGATGATCTCGTAATCGGTGTCGGCGTCCACCGCCTTCATGAAGGCTTCGGTGATGCCGACCGAGATGTTGAAGTTATTGAGGAGGCGCTGGTCGGCCTTGCACATGATGAAATCCATGATGTCCGGATGGTCGACGCGCAGGATGGCCATGTTGGCCCCGCGACGGGTCCCCCCCTGCTTGATGGTCTCGGTGGCGACATCGAAGACCTTCATGAACGAGAGCGGGCCGCTGGAGATACCGGTGGTGGACATGACGACGTCGTTGGCCGGGCGGAGCCTGGAGAACGAGAAGCCGGTGCCGCCGCCCGACTTGTGGATCAGGGCGGTATGCTTGACCGATTCGAAGATCTCTTCCATGGAGTCGCCCACCGGAAGCACGAAGCAGGCGGAAAGCTGGCCGAGCTCGCGGCCGGCGTTCATGAGGGTCGGGGAGTTGGGGAGGAACTCGAAGCGGGTCATGAAGTCGTAGAACTTTTCCGAAAGCGCGGCGACGTCGGCTTTGGGCTCGAACTTGGCGTCGGCTTGGGCGATGGTGGCCGCCACCCTGCGGAACATGTCCGCCGGGGTCTCTAAGGGCTTGCCCGTGGTATCCCTTTTGAGGTAGCGCTTCTCGAGCACCGTCTGCGCGTTTTTAGAAAGTCCGGCAATGACTCCTTTTTCGACCGCTTTTTTCATAACGCTCCGTTCTCCTTGTGGAAAAAGATTCCAGGGTGATATTTGGCTGGCACCACCCACCACATTTA
Organism: Geomonas sp. Red32; assembly: GCF_023652955.1. Lineage (GTDB taxonomy): Bacteria > Desulfobacterota > Desulfuromonadia > Geobacterales > Geobacteraceae > Geomonas. The sequence goes on from NZ_JAKLOY010000009.1 coordinate 176,785, forward strand.
GTGGGCGCGGTGATATAAACCACAAGATCTATGGCGAAGTCAAGCCCATTTAAATTAAAATTTCTGGCCTGGGAAAAAGGTCCGTAGCGTCTCGGGTTAGCTTTACAACGGCTCTCCCGGTGTGCTATTAATGACGGGCTAATCTTGTAGGGACCACGTGCATGAAGGAGTGCGGGGGGGCTATGGCGGACAATCTTGAGAGCCAGGTGAAGGGATTGCAGGACCTTGTCGAGGTCTCCAGGGCGGTGGTTTCCACCCTGGATCTGGACACGGTGCTGCAGGCGATCCTGACTTCCGCCATGACCCTGGCCGAGACCCCTGCCGGGAGCATCGCCCTTTATCACAGCCCTGCGAGGAAGCTCACCCTGCGTGCCCATGCCGGCTTGAGCGCCGACTTCGTGAAGAAGGAGTCGTGGGAGGTCGTCCCGGGAGGGGTGACCGAGCGGGCCTTGGCCACCGCCGAGGCGGTGGTGGTGGAAGATACCGAGGGGACACCTTCCTTTGCCGACCCGGTACTGCTCGGCGAGGGGATCCGGTCGCTGCTCTGTTTCCCCCTGATCTTCCAGGGAGGCGGTCTGGGAGTCCTCTACCTTGACGACTTCGTTCCGCGCCGCTTCGAGCAGCAGAAGCTGAACCTTCTCGCCATCCTCGCTTCGTTTGCTGCCATGGCCATCAACAACGCCTCGCTGCACAAGCGGACCAAGCTTTTGGCGATCACCGATCCGCTGACCGGGCTTCACAACGACCGCTACTTCAAGCATTTCTTCCGGCAGGAGATGGCGCGGGCCCGGCGCTACCACAAGCCGTTCTCGATCATCATCCTCGACGTGGACGACTTCAAGGCCTACAACGACAGCTTCGGGCACGCGACGGGAGACGAGCTCTTGAGCCACCTCGGCGGGGTGATCCTCCAGACGGTGCGGGGGGTGGACGTCGCCTTCCGCTTCGGGGGCGAGGAATTCATCGTGCTCCTCCCCGAGACCAGGCTCGCCAACGCCATCCTGGCCGCCGAGCGCCTGCGGGAGGGAATCGAGCGTGTGACCGCCAAGAACCTGGTGGGAACCGCCACCCGGGGCGTTACCGTGAGCGTCGGGGTGGCGAGTTATCCCGACAACGGCGACAGCATGGACGAACTCTTCAATATCGCCGACTGCCTGGTTTACCGTGCCAAGTGCTGCGGCAAGAACAAAGTCTATCATCAGGAAAGCCTGCTCAATCCGACCCCATGAAAGCTATCTCCCGTAATTCCATACGTGCGGCCCTTTCGCTGCTGGCCGTCCTGCAGCTCGTGTCCGTCTGGCCGGCGTTGGCCGCGGCCGATCATTCCGCGCCCACCCCGGTTTCCGCTGTGGCCCCCGCACCTGCACCCCGTCCGCTGGCCTCCTTCGACGCCACCCTTTTCTACCGTGACCGCCTCCTCACCGAGGACACCGTCTGGCGGGGCCAGGTGCTGGTGGAGGGGGTGGTGACCGTAGGCCCCCAGGCGACCCTTACCGTGGAACCGGGAACCCTGGTCCGCTTCCGGCGTGGCTCGGGGCAGCCTCCGGCCCTGATGATCCAGGGGCGGCTCGTGATCCTGGGAAGCCGGGAGGAGCTGGTCCGGTTCACCTCCGGGTTCGAGACCCCGGAGGCGGGAGACTGGCAGGGGGTGCTGCTGCTGGGGACCGAGAAGAAGAACCAGCTGGAGAACTGCCTGATCGAGGGGGCCCAGACTGGGCTCGAGGTGGCTTTCTCCAACGTCACTTTGCGTAACGTCGCTGCCGGGCACTCCTCCACCGGGATGAGGTTCCAGGAGGCGGTGGTGCTGATGGAGGGTGGGGGCGCGAGCGGCTGCGACACCGGGCTCCTCTTCTCCGAAAGCGAATCCACCATGCGCGGTGCCAAGGTTTCCGGAAACCGCGTCGGGGTGAGCGGCAAGCGAAGCTCCCTGTATCTCAGTGAAGTTGTCGTCTCAGGCAACCGGGAGGCGGGCCTCTCCGCCGATGGCTGTCGGCTGAGGTTTCTTGGAGGTACCCTGACCGGCAACGGAAGCGGGGCTACCCTTCTCGGTTGCGAGGGAGCCATTACCGGCGCCAGGCTGGTGCGTAACCGCGATTTCGGCCTCTCCCTGACCACCTCGCGGATGCGGATCAACGGGAACCTGGTGACCGGCAACGGGCAAAACGGCATCATGGTCTTCGACAGCTCACCCCTCGCCTGGGACAACGCCTTCTTCGAGAACGCGGGCTACGACGTCTACAACGCCGGCAACGAGGAATTCCGGGCCCCCGGCAACTGGTGGGGCACCGGCACCCCCAAGATCTTCGACAACAACGGCAGGGGAAAGGTGATGAACACGCCCCTTCTGCCGGCCAGGCCCGAGTGGACCCTCGGGCAGTAATCCCTTCCCTCTTCCCCCGCAGCAGTGCCGGCTTCATCGTTACCACTACCGGGACGGCGGCCGCAACCTCGAGCGAGACCTTTACCAACAAAAACGCAATGGAGAAGTTGATGACACGTAGAGACGGCCGGGCGGCCGATGCCCTGAGAGATATCAAGATAACCAGGAACTACCTGAAGCACGCCGAGGGATCGGTGCTGATCGAGTTCGGCGACACCAAGGTGATCTGCAACGCCACCGTGGAGCAGAAGGTGCCCCCCTTTCTGAAGGGGAAGGGGACCGGTTGGGTCACCGCCGAGTACTGCATGCTCCCCCGCGCCACCCACACCAGGAACCAGCGCGAATCCGCCAAGGGGAAGCTCACCGGCCGGACCCACGAGATCCAGCGCCTGATCGGCCGCTCCCTGCGCGCGGTGGTGGATATGGACGCCCTGGGAGAGCGTTCCATCCTTATCGACTGCGACGTCATCCAGGCCGATGGCGGCACCCGTACCGCCTCGATCACCGGGGGGTACGTGGCCCTGGCCGACGCCCTCCAGTCGCTGGTCGATAGCGGCGAGCTTCCCGCCTCTCCGCTGCGTGAAGCGGTTGCAGCCGTCAGTGTCGGGATCGTCGACGGCGTTCCCTATCTCGATCTCGACTACCCGGAAGACTCCAGCGCCGAGGTCGACATGAACTTCGTGATGACCTCATCGCTTCGTTTCGTCGAGGTGCAGGGGACCGCGGAGGCCGAGCCGTTCACCCTGGAGCAGATGGATGCCATGCGCAACCACGCCATCTCCGGCCTGACCAGGCTCTTCGAGATCCAGCGGGAGGCGCTCGGCCAATGAAAGAGGTGATAGTCGCCACCGGCAACAAGGGGAAGCTGCGGGAGTTCGCCGAGCTTTTGAAGGGTGTGGTGGACACGGTCCTCTCTCCCGCCGATTTCGGCGGCCTTCCCGAGGTGGAGGAAGACGGCGAGACCTTCGAGGCGAATGCCGTGAAGAAGGCGCGTTCGGCCGCTCTCCTCACCGGCAAGCCGGTCCTGGCCGACGACTCCGGGCTTTGCGTTGATTTCCTCGGAGGGCGGCCGGGAGTCTACTCGGCCCGCTTTGCCGGGGAGGGGGCTGGGGACGCTGCCAACAACGCGCTTCTCCTGTCGGAGATGGCCGGGGTGCCGGCCGAAAAGCGGCAGGCCGCCTTTCACTGCGTGATCGCTCTCTGCCTTCCCGACGGAAGCTGCCGGACCTTCGACGGGGCCATCTCCGGTGTCATCCTCGAAGAAGCTCGCGGGGAGGGAGGCTTCGGTTACGACCCGCTGTTTTTGGTGCCCGAGTACGGTCAGACCTTCTCCGAGCTCCCGATGGAGATCAAGAACGCTATCAGCCACCGCGGCCGTGCGATGCAGATGCTGCGGGAGGCGCTGGCGGCCGATGCGAATGGGTAAGACCAGTGAAGCCGGTGGTGGCGGGGCGGCAGCCATGGCCGCTTTTCGAGGTGTCCCGGCTAAAAATGCTTGCACCCCGCGGAACCGTGTGCTATAAACGTGCTTCTTGGATTACGGGGTGTAGCGCAGCCTGGCTAGCGCACCTGCCTTGGGAGCAGGGGGCCGGAGGTTCGAATCCTCTCACCCCGACCACTCAAGTCAAGCTTCTGCGCCTGTAGCTCAGTTGGATAGAGCAACGGCCTTCTAAGCCGTAGGTCAGAGGTTCGAACCCTCTCAGGCGTGCCAATTTTTTTCATGGTGGGTATGGTGAAGCGGTTAACACAAACGACTGTGACTCGTTCATACGTGGGTTCGAATCCCACTACCCACCCCAACTAAGTAATGAGACCCCGTGCAAACGGGGTTTTCCGTTTGTAGCCCTCAGGCGAGAGTGGCGAAATTGGCAGACGCACCAGACTTAGGATCTGGCACCCTAGGGTATAGGGGTTCAAGTCCCCTCTCTCGCACCATAAATGAAATCAATGGGTTATCCGGTAACGGGTAGCCCTTTATTTTTGCCCGAACGGGCCGTGCAACCTTCTTTGGCTTTTGGGAGATACCACCTTTGCGAGGCCACGTTTCCCGGCCTTTGAATAAAAGCCGGAATCCCCACCGCGGAGTCGGTGCACACCTGCCCCGTGGCAGGGCGTCCTTTTTAGACAACGACGCCCTGCCGCTTGCGTATTGTCACCACGGCTCAGAATCCGTAGGTGATGCTGAGCGTGGAGTAGATGTACTGGTATCCGGTGCCGACCTGGTCCGCTTCCCCCTGCAGGGAGAGGAGCCAGTGGTTGTCGACCTTCCAGCTTACCTTGAGGTCTTCCAGCGCGCCGTAGCTCGTGGTGAATCCGTCGTACTGGGATACCGGCCCGGCCCACAGTTTCAGGCTCAGCCGGTCGAAGAAGGAATCGGCGTAACCGGCCATGATGGCATGCTGGTCGAAGGTCCGCGGGCTGTAGTATTCCGGTACCTGGGTTTGGTTTCTCATCCCGCGGTACCGGTACTGGACCAGGAAGTTGTCGGTCAGGCTGTAGGCGGCCCGCCCCACGAAGAGGTCACGACTGTTACTGTCCGATGACCAGCGACGCCAGTACCCGCCGGTGACGGTGAGATCCTTTACCGGGGTGAAGTCGACCGATCCACCCGCCGACCAGTAGTCTATCCTGGCGTCGTAGGCCCTCACCGAGTCGATGGTGCCATGATCGACCGTTTCCTCCAGACGGAACTTGCCGAGTGCCTGGGACGATCCCAAGGTTGCCGGCGCTTCCACTCCCCCATTCCAGTCGATTAGCTTGACCTTGCCGGTAAAGTCGACGACTCCCACCTTCTGATACCCCTCCAGTAAGCCGCCGCTGAAGACTCTGCTCCTGCCTGATTCGTGAATGAGAGTCTCGGTGGCGCCGAGACCGATCTTGCTCTCCTTGTCCTTCCAATGAAATACCTCGTCGAACCCGAAGCTGTGCGAGCCTTCGTTGTCGTTGAACATCTCCGTTCTCATTTCCAGATCATGCTGCTGCCAGGCAAAGGCGCAGGGTGGAACGATCAGCATGATCACTGCCGCCAGTACGGTCGCTTTCATTATTTGGTCCCCCATCTCTTGGTCATGTTCATCATCTCGCTCACGTATCCTGACACCGTCGCCGGCGCCATGATCGCCTGATAGGCGAGGAGATAGACCACGAATCCGGAGAAGTTGAGCCTCACCTTCAGCCCGTACTCGGTGAAGGTCTTTTTCTCCTTCCAGAAGAAGAGCCCGTTGGCGATCAGGGCCAGTGGCAGCAGCAGCACGGTCATCATCCCGACGATAAGGTAGTTGTGGAAAAGCAGCGCCATGATCAGTCCGGGGAGGAAGAAGACCAGGTACACGCTGTCCACCAGCGGGAAGAAGAGGTTGTACCAGACGAAGGGGGAGGTCATTCTCGGGTGGACCAAGGAGGCCGGGTACGCCTTGAACGCCTCGATCAGGCCGCGCGCCCAACGCTTTCTCTGGTGGAAAAACTGCCGGTAGGTCTGGGGGACCACCGTGAAACAGAAGGCGTTCTCGGCGTAGCCGATCCGGTACCCCATCTCCCGCAGCCCCCAGGTCAGCACGATGTCCTCCCCCACCTTGGGGGGCCAGCCGTTCAGGCGCCTGACCGCCTCGGTCCGGTAGATGGAGAAGGCCCCCTGCGCCACCAGGGTCCCTTGGTAGAGGGATTGCACCCGCTTGATGACGGCTATTCCGTGAAAATAATCCCATTCCTGCAACCTGGTCATCAGGTTGTCCCGCGAATTGCGGACCATCACGTTGCCCGCCACTGCGGCGGTCTGCTTCGGGCCAAGGACGATGTTCCTGGCCAGGTTCTCCACCGCCTTCACGTGCAGGTAGGAATCGGCGTCGATGGTGACCACGTACTCGGTCTCCACCGTCTTGAGCCCGGTAGTGAGGGCAACCGCCTTACCCATGTTCTTCGGTTGCCGGATCAGCTCGAAGGTCTTGTCCCAGGTGGGGTGCTCCTGGATGAAGGTACGCACGATGTCGGCGGTCCGGTCCTTGGAGCCGTCATCGATAACCACCACCCGCAGGTGTGACCGATACTGCTGCAGCCAGACGGAGGTCAGCGTGTCGGTGATCCGCTCCTCCTCGTTGTAGGCGGCGATGAGCAGCGTCAAGGGAGGGGCGTCGAACGGCTTCTCGACGTACCTGGGGCGCCGGTCGAGGAGCAGGGAAAAGATCATGAACGACATGGCCCATCCCGGTACGATGGCCAGCCCTGAAACGATCAGTGCCGGCAGGGGTGCGTACAGGCGCTCGGAGAGATCGTGGTACCAAGGGATCGCCAGGTAGATGGAGATGAGGGTCCAGACGCCCGAGAGGATATATGCGGAAGTGAATTTCGCTCTGACATAGACATACATGATGGCCACCTATCTTGTTAACAGAAGGATGTTGGTTTCGGCAGATGCCGGTACTGCTGGGGAACCCGTGCGACAGGTTCAGGCGCATGTACTTATTGGCGTGCGCCACGTTGTACAAAAAAGAGCGCTTTCGTAACCAATGATTGTTTTTTCGCACCGTGGATACCTTTTAACAGAAAAGCACTTGCTGCATGCTCTGTATTTGCAGCCAAAATTTTATAACTGACTGGAACTACGCATAACGTATGCCAGTACTGATTGAATCAAAGGTGGAATGGATTGGTATTAATGGATCTGCTGAGGGAGGTGTTGTTGTTGAGGTAGTTAGCGGGGTTAACTTAATCTCTGAATTCTCTCCAATAAAGCCCGGTAGCAGGGTTGAACTTGGTTTCGCTTATCGAGTCTTCCAGGCTTCCGGTGAATGCGGATTCGTCGTCCCAAAGGATGGCATCCGGCATCAGGATTTTGAAGAGGACCGTCCGTCCGGTGATGGTTCTGGCCCCGAACTTCCTGGTCCTCTCGCGGGCGGCCATTTCGAAGATCTTCAGGGTGAAGGTCGCCTTCGCTCCCGCCTCTTCTTCCGGTTCCACACTGAAGACGTAGATCCCTTCCTGGGTGTTCTCGATCACCGCTTCCCTGCTTCCTTCCGCGGTCCGGGTCACGATCGGCAGCACGTTTCGCTCCTGCCGAGCCTCGTAGCGGGTCAACGGCCGATTCCTGCGCGACTTGGGGTACTCCCGGAACTTGACCGACAGCCTCATCCTGACATCGCCGGCGATGACCAGCTTGAGATCGCCGTGTGGCCTGGCGACGGCCAACCCACCGGCCTGCCGTTGTTTTTCGGCTGGCTTGGTGGTGGCCTCCTCCCGGATTACACCGCCGGTGGCATTGCGGTCAGCGTCGGCACGGCTAACCACCTTCGCGGCTTCCGTATCCCGGGGCAGGAGCGGAACCTTCGGCGCTGCGGACGACAGCTGCGGCGGTGGCGCGGCGAACTGGAGTTGCGCTGTGGCGGCTTGAGACTGGGCGGTTGGTGGCTGTGGGGGCGGAGACTGTGGGCCATGGGACCGCAGGGCACGAGGCTGTGATGCTTGATACTGTGATGCTTGAGCCTGAGTCGGTTGAGCCTGAACGGGTTGAGCCTGAGCGGGTTGAGCCTGAGCGGGTTGAGACTGAGCGGGTTGAGACTGAGCGGGTTGAGACTGAGCGGGTTGAGACTGAGCGGGTTGAGACTGAGCGGGTTGAGACTGAGCGGGTTGAATCCGTGCCGCTTGAGACTGGGCGGCTTGAGGTTGAATGATCGGCAGCCGGATCGCCGGGGCTTGTGGCCAGGGAAGCGAGGTGGGCTGTGCTAAGGCCGTTGCCCCGACGGTTCCGTCGCGGGTCAGCTGATTTGGAGCCTGCATGCTTTGGCCGTCCCCTTCGGAGGAGCCCACCGGCTCGCCCACCCGCTGCATCACCGGAGCCCGACTGTCTCCCTGTTCCCTGGCTGCGGACGGGACCCCTGCGGTCGCGGGAAGCGGCAGCTCCGCTTTTTCGACCGGCGGGTCGCTCTCCTTGGGCAACGGGGGCGTCCTCTCGCCCTGCGCGGGAAGGGGGGCGGCCGGCAGTTCTGCGAAAGCTTTGAAGCCGGGCATTTGCGCCTCTGCTTGGACCGGCGCACCCGGCTCGCCAGGGAGGTATCCCGGGGGCGCGGGAGTCGTGCCGGACAAAAGGGAAACTATGGACCCCCGCTCGGCGGCCGCATCCGGCGGATCCGTGGGTTCCGCCAACCGGCTCGTGCCGTTTTCCGGGGAGAGCGGCCGCGCGAGCCGGCGGCCGGGGAGGGGGGACGCCGATTCACCCGCAGGCGCGCTCACTGCGGGGGGCACGCCGGCAGGAGCGGACGCCGCCGGCAGGGAGGTCGGTTCGACCCAGAGGAAGTCGAACCGTGCCGAGGAACCTGCCACCAGGTCGAAGGCGGAGGTGGTCAGCAGGATGACGACCACCCAGAGATGAAAGGCAAGCGAGGAGCAGACGGCCGCTGCCATTTCGAAACGGTTCGCCTTATTGTGGAGCAAAATGTGGTCGACCATGGCGTAAACCCACTAGCGTGCGGTCATTTCTTGAACATGGCGTAGATCTGGACGAAGGCCGGCACCAGCATGACCACCATCATGGCCGGGAAGACGAAGAAGGTCAGCGGGAAGAGCATCTTCACCGCCGTCTTGGCGGCCTTTTCCTCGGCGATCTGCCGTCTCTTGATCCGCAGCGAATCCGCGAAGGCCCGCAAGGTTTTCCCCAGGCTGGTGCCGAACCTCTCGGTCTGGACCAGCATGGCGACCAGCGACCTGATGTCGTCCACCGCGGTCCTCTCCGCCAGCCCCTTGAGCGCCTCCGAGCGCTCGCGCCCGGCCCGTATCTCCAGGATCACCCTGTTGAGCTCGTCGATCAGCGGGCAGTTTTTGTGCTGGAAGTTGTCGGTGGTCTTGATCAGGGCGGCGTCCAGGCTGATCCCCGCCTCCACGCAGACGGTCAGCAGGTCCAGGACGTCGGGGAGCGCGTGGAAGATGGTGGTCTTGCGGGTTTCCGCCAGGTGGCTGAGCCAGGCGGTCGGAAGGAGGTACCCCCCGATGGCTGCGCAGATCGTTATCAGGAGGGTGAGCCCTCCCGAAGTCGCACCGCGGGGAGCTGCACTGAAAAGGAGGTGACCCGCGGGAAGGAGGAGGTACCCCGCCGGCAGCAGGACGGCGCAGAGGAGCTTGGCCCCTACGAAGACGTAGACCGCTTCCTTCCTGAAACCGGCCGCGGTGACGATCTCCCGGTACCGGCGTATCTCGGTGGGGTTCAACTGCCGCAGCGAGCCGATCCTGCCGAGCAGGGTCTGCCATCCGGTGGGAGCGGCTATCAGTACCGGCCCCTCCTTGTCATGCGGCATCAACTTGGCGACCCTTCCCCTGAGCAGGTCCTCCCGGGAGAGTAAAGGGTAAAGCGCCGCGCCTGAAATGAGTGCCACGGAGCCGAAAACGGATAGGACGATCAGGGCGAGCATGGTGGTATCCCCCTTAGATGCGTATGTCGATGATCTTCCTGATCATCAGGAAGCCGACGACCTGGCCGAGCGCGGCGGCCCCCAGGATGAGCTGGCAGATGCGCTGGGTGAAGAAAACGTTCATGTAGCTTGGGCGCAGCAGGTAGAAAAGGGCGAACACCACCACCGGCATGGCCACCAGCACGTAACCCGAGACGCGCCCCTCCGCAGTATAGACCTGGACCTGGCGCCGGATCTGCAGCCGCGACCGGATGGTCTCGGCGAGCTTTTCCAGGATCTCGGCGAGGTTCCCCCCCGTTTCGATGTTGATCCTGATGATGGTGACGAAGAACTCGTAATCGACGCTGTCGATCCTGCCGCTCAAAGAGCGCAGGGCGTCGGTGATCCTGAGCCCGAGTTTCTGCTGCTCGTAGGCGAGCTTGAACAGGCCCCCCGCCGGCTCCGGCAGTTCCTGGCCGACCAGTTCCACCGCCGCGGCAAGCGAATGGCCGGCCCTCAGCGAACGGGCCACCATGGTGAGCGCCTCGGGAAGCTGCTCGGCGAAGCGGGCGCTCCGCTCCCTTTTCTTGTGCCCGAGGTAGATGAAGGGGGCGATGAGCAGCGCCGCGGCCACGGAAAGCGGCAGCAGAATCCCTCCTTTCCACGCGTAGCCGACCACGAAGCCGGTGACCGAGAGGGCACCGGTCAGCAGAAGGAAGCGGAAGATGGTGAGCCGCACGCCGGAGAAGGCGAGCCGCTCCTGTACCGCCGAAGCGAACGGCAGGCGGGCGAGGAGCCGTTCGAAGCTCCCGGACTCCTGCCAGAGATCCTGCCCGGCCGCCCCCCCGCCTCCTGCGGCGGGTGCCGAGGCGAGCCGGCTTACCCTGCGTTTGAGCTCCAGGGAATGCCTGAAGCCCTCGGCGGTGAAAAAGAGGGCGAAGGCGCCGAGGAAGACGGCGCCGAATATGGAGAGCACGGTGGCGATCATCGCTATTCCCTCCCCTCGAAGATGTCCGGCGGCAAAACGAAGCCGTAGGTTTTGAGGCGCTCGGCGAAGCGGGGCCTTACGCCGGTGGCCCGGAACTCGCCGATCACCTGCCCGTCGGGCCCCACCCCGCTTTGCACGAAGCAGAAGATATCCTGCATGGTGATGGTGTTGGCCTCCATCCCGGTGATCTCCGAGAGCTTGACGACCCTCCGCGTCCCGTCGGGGAAGCGCACCAGGTGGATGATGATGTTGATGGCCGAGGAGATCTGCTCCCTGATGGCCCGGTCCGGCAGATCCATGCCGGCCATCATGACCATGGTGGCCAGGCGGGACATGGCGTCGCGCACGGTGTTGGCGTGGATGGTGGAGATGGAGCCGTCGTGGCCGGTGTTCATGGCCTGCAGCATGTCCAGGGCCTCGCCGCCGCGCACCTCGCCGAGGATGATCCGGTTGGGGCGCATGCGGAGCGCGTTTCTCACCAGGTCGCGCTGGGTGATCTCGCCGCTTCCCTCGATGTTGGGGGGACGGGTCTCCAGCCGTACGACGTGGTCCTGCTTCAGTTGCAGCTCGGCCGAATCCTCGATGGTGATGATCCGCTCGTTCTCCGGGATAAACTCGGAGATCACGTTCAAGAGGGTGGTTTTGCCGGTTCCGGTTCCCCCGCAGATCAGGATGTTGAGCCGCGACTTGACCGCCCCCTCGATCAGCTTGGCTATCCGCGGCTCGATGGTCTTGAGCGCGAGAAGATCCGCCATCTTGAGGGCCTCCAGGCCGAAGCGGCGGATGGAGAGAACCGGGCCGTCAAGGGCCAGCGGGGGGATGATGGCATTCACCCGGGAGCCGTCGGCCAGGCGAGCGTCCACGAAGGGGGAGGACTCGTCGATCCTTCTCCCCACCCCGGTGACGATCCGTTCGATGATCTGCATGAGGTGGGCGTTGTCGCGAAAGACGATGTCGGTCTTCTCGAGCTTGCCGTGCCGCTCCACGTAGGTGCTCGCGTAGTTGTTGACCAGGATGTCCGAGATGTCGGGGGAGCTCAAAAGGGGCTGGATCGGCCCCAGGCCGAAGGTTTCGTCCTGCACCTCGGCCACGAGCCTCTCTTTCTCTTGGTGGCTGAGCGGAACCCCCTCCTCGCCGATCAGCCTCTCGATCACCACGCCGATCTCGTGCTCCAACTCGCCGGAGCGCAGGAGGTCGAGCTTGGAGAGGTCGATCCGTTCGATGAGCAGGCGGTGGATGCGGGTTTTCAGTTCCTGGAAGGAAAGGGGCCTGCGGTCCAGCGACCGCCCTGTGAAATGGTCAGAGAATGTCATGGGAGATTCCTCCTAGTGGGCCGGCCGGCCGCTTGGGCCGCTTTCAGGGTGCAGCCGGCCGACCAGCTGGTCCATCGCCCTGGTGAAGGGTGATTTGGGATACAGCTGCACGAGCGGCACCCCTTTGTTGATGGAGTTCCTCGCTTCCGCGTAGCAGTTGGGGAGGAGGTGGCGGATGCCGGTTCTCAGCACCTTCTCGGCGTCGGAGAGCTTGATGTCGTCGCCGGAGGTCTGCCGGTTCATCACCACGCTCACCCTTTCCGGGCCGAACCCCTCCCCGGCCAGCGTCTCCAGGTACCGTTTGGCGTTTCTGAGCGCGGGGAGGTTCAGGAGGGTGGCGAAGAGGACCTGGTCCGACTGGTCGAAGGCGGCTAGGTTGCAGCCGAACGGCTGCCCTCCGGTGTCCAGGATGATGAAGTCGAAGACGCCGCGCAGCAGCGCGAGGACCTCCAGGATCAGCTCGGGGCGGATGCGGTTGGCCTCCGCCAGTTCGGCCGGGCCGTCCAGCACCTGCACGCCGCTTGGGTGGGGGACGACGATGCTCCGCAGGAAGCTGATATCCACCTCCCCCATCTTGGGGATCACGCTCGCCAGGGTGTAGGGGGGGGCCAGGTCCAGGAAGGCGCCGACATCCCCGCTGAAGAGGTTCAGGTCGACGAGCGCCGTGTGGTGCCCCCGGCCGGCCAGGGTGGCCGCCAGGTTGACCGCGATGGTGGTGGTTCCCACCCCGCCGGAGGGGTTGTACACGGAGATCACCTCTCCCCGCTTGCCGGCCTGGTCGCTTTTCAGGGCGTGCTGCCGGGCCACCTTCCGCACCGCGTCCACCAGTTCGCCGGCGGAGACCGGGGCGGTCAGGTATTCGCCGGCTCCGGCCCTGATCAGCCGGAGGATCCAGGCTGGGCTACTCTCGCGGCAGGTCACGAAAATGGTGCTCGACGGCGAGCGGGAGAGGAGGGACTCGATCTCCCGGCTTCCCCGCTCGACATCGTTCACTTCGAGGATGATGATGTGCGGGGCGTCGGCCAGGATCACCGGCATCCCCTCCTGCAGGGAGCCGGCCACTCCAAGTAGCTGCACTCCCCCCTCGAACCCCTTGAGCGCCTCGGCTATCCTGCTGGCGGAGCCCGGGTCGCTGTCGATGAGAACTGCGGTCATGTGCGGTTTCATGGAGGGCCTCACTGCACCAGGATCGGTAGCGTCACCGAGTTGGAGGAACCACCGCCGGGCCGGGATCCGGGGGCGGTGACGGAAAAGTCGACGAAGTGGCCGAAGACGTTGGGGTTGCTGCCGTTGTTCGCCCCGTCGATGTGGAAGGTGGCGAACCCGGTGACGGCAATCTCCCCCTTGGAGGAGAGGTTGTTGGTGGAGTTGTCGACCACCGCCATCAGCACGTCCTTGCCGCCGCTCGGGAGCCAGCCGCTCACGTAGTTGTAGATGGAGTTCTTGACCCCTGGCTCGATCCAGATGCTGTCTCCCGTCTCAATGGGGGAGCTGTTGCCGGAGTTGATGAACCCCTGGATGGTGGAGACGTCGTTGGCGTTGGTCTGGAACGAGGTCCACTGCCCCGAGTAGCAGGAAGAGCCCCCCGAGGAGTAGGCCGAGTTGATGACGATTGTGGTCGGCGGCTCGGGGAGCGGGCTCTGGGCGAAGTACTGGTTGGTCATGCAGTTGGAGAGCGCCAGCGGGAAGAGGTTTCCGGCGGCGATGGTGCCGGGATGTCCCGAGATCGCCACCGCCGGCAGGGAATCGACCGGCACCGAGGCCTTCCCGAAGAGCTGCATGAAGAAGCTCGTGACCGGCCCGCCGTTGTTGGCTCCCGACTTGCCGACCGCCACCTTGACCGCCGGCACGTCGTTGGTGGTGGGGATCATGGTGGTCGGCTGCAGGTCGTGCGGCTGGGTGTTGTCCCAGAGGAGGTTCCAGTAGCCGACGCTCGCCGTGGCGTTTGCCAGTGCCTGGTTGTCCGAGCTGTTGGCGAGCTCCTGGGCCTTGGCCAGCGCCACGCTCCATTGCAGGGTGGGGGAGCTTCCCGGGGCGGTAGGCCTCGTGTAGAGATACCATCCACCCTTGAGGGCCGCCGCGTCGGCGGCGTTTTGCAGCTCGTTACGCACCTTGAAGAGGCGGGCGGTGTCCACCGCCAGTCCCAGGAAGCCGAGCAGGACCACCAGGGAGATGGCAACGAAAACGAGCGCCAACCCCTTCTGGTTTCGGCATACCGTTAGTTGAAGAGAGGTATCCATTGCAGCTCCCTTTCCTGCTCGGGGGTGATCGGCTTGTCGGTGGGAAGGGCAGGCTTGGTTCCCGGAGCATTGGCTTTCACGATCCGCGGGGTGATGAAGAAGACCAGTTCCTTCTCGGTCTTGTTGTCCTGGGTGGAGCGGAACAGGGCGCCCAGGATCGGGATGTCGCCGAGGATCGGCATCTTGGACATGACCTTGATGCTCTCCTCCTGCAAAAGCCCGGCGAGCACCAGGCTCTCTCCATCCTTGAGCTGTACCTGGGTGCGTACCTCGCGGGTGTCGATGATCGGGTAGCCGTTGACCGCCAGGGTGCCGGTGATGCTGCTCACCTCGGCGGGATCGATCTTGAGCGAGATGAGCCCGCTCTCCAGCACCTCCGGTTTGAAGTTGAGCTTCACGCCGACGTCGATGAACTGGATGGAGGTGGTGGAGAGCGACCCCACCCCGGAAACGTAGGAGAAGGGGATCTTGCTGCCGGCCAGGAATTTACCGGTCTGCCCGCTCTTAACCAGGAGGTTCGGCTCGGCCAGCACCTTGGCCAGGTTCTTGGTGACCAGCGCCTTCAGTACCGTGCTCAACCCCGGCTTGAAGAGTGAAACCCCGAGCTGGTACGGGTCGAGAGGTTGGATGCTGGCGAGCCCCGGAATGGGGCCGGCGAGCCCGGTGGCCTGCGACTTGACCGAGCCGTCCGGGTTCAAGATGGTCAGCTGCCCCGACGGGGCCCCCACCATGTTGCTGAATCCCTCGGCGCTCGCCCCCCGGATGAAGGCGCTCACCCCTAAGGATTTCAGGGCGCTCTTGTCCACCTGGGCCACCTTGACCTCCAAAAGCACCTGCTGGGGGTCGTCGATCTGGATCTGGTTCAGCACCTTGATCCCCTGCCTGCCGCTTCCTCCCCCGGCCTCACGGTCGGAGCGCTCGCCCGCTGCCTGGTAGGAGATGGTGGCATCCAGGGGGGCATCGGCGGGAGCTTTCGCCTCGGAGCCTGCGCTCGAGGAGACGTAGGCCCGGGCGATCTGGACCGCCTTGTCCACCGTCTGCTCGTTGGCCGCCTTACCGGAGAGCAGCAGGGTGTCGTTCACGAACTCCACCCGGATGCTGTCCTTGGGGGCCATCTCCTGGATGCGGCTCTCCAGGAGGGCCGCGTCTCCCTTGACCTGGATGTCGAAGAAGGAGGTCTTCCCCCCCACCTCCCAGACGATCAGCGAGGTGGAGCCTATCTTCTTGCCGTTTATCTGCAGCTGGGTGGGGGAGATGACCACCAGCTCCGCGATCTCGGGGGCGGCGATGGAGACGCGTTGGGACTTGGTATGCAGGTTGACCAGCACGCTCTTGTTGAGGAAGACCTCGGTGGCGATGCCGGCCCGGGCCAGGCCGGGGGGTAGCAGGAGCGCCGCCAGCGCCAGGAGCCTGCAGAGATTCTTTATGGTTGCCGATAACGGTTTCATCCTGTCACCTCGCGAAAATGAATATCCCTTTCATCGTATGGCCGCGAGCAGGCCGCCCTCCCCATCAAGGGGGGGAGGGGTCACTGCTGGGCGAATTCCCGGGCGCTCTTCGCCCCCCCCTTGATGATCTCCACGGTGAACATCGGTTGCGGTGGGGGCGTCGCCGCTTTGATCGGTGCGGCCGCCATCCTGTGGGGTGCGGCCGCGCGGCTGATCGTCTTGGGAGGGCGCGCCTGCACCGTCGCGGTCCCCAGGGCTTTGGACAGGGTGGCCCCGGTGGTGTCGGTGGCGGCGACGTCGATGACGTTTCTCAGTAAAAGCTGGAGGGTCCCCTTCTTGGCGCCCACGATCAGCTTTTCGGCATCCGGCGGGAGGAGGTCGAGGGTGACGGTGGGGACCAGCGCGGCCTTACCTTCCTTCTGTTCGGTGACCTGTCCGGTTGCCAGCACCGGGATGTTCTGGAGGATGATCTTGCTGATGTTCTCCGGATCGTCCTTGATCCACGGGCGCGGGGTGGTCAGCACCACGTCGACCCTGCTGTTGGGAGCGACGAACCCCGCCACCCCGGCCACCTCGTTGACGGCCACCGTCACCGCCCGGTGCCCCTGGGGAACCAGGTAGGTCATCACCCCCCCCGCGACGTTGAGCGGCATCAGTTTGTTCTCGGTCACGATGTCGCCGGCGCCCAGGGGGCGAACCAGCACCCGTCCGGCGACCGCCTTGGGGTCCCGGTAGCTCCCGGGAGGGAGGGAATCCTTGGGCCAGTTGGCGAGCTTGACCCGGGAGGCGTCCAGCCGGGAGCCGATGGGAAGATCTTCCGCCGCGGAAACGGTGGGGACCCCCTGGTACGGCTTGCCGGTCTGCTTGGTGAGGAAGCTATAGGCGAGCAGGGCCGCGCAGCTCGCCAATAGCAGCGCGGAGAGGGTGACGATGGTCAAGGTGCGTGGTCTGGTCATGATGAGGTCCTCCGGAGACCGGCTGCGTCTCCTTTTCCCCTTACTCGTAGAGCATGGAGGCCTGCCCCTGCAGCGTTACGTTGCTCAGTTGGCTGATCAGGGGGACCGCACTCTGGAAAGGCAGGTTGACGACCACCGTTACGGTGTCGACCCCGTGCTTGAGCAGAGTCGTGGGGGTTATGTTGATGACGATTCCCGTCTGGTCAAACGGTATGTACCCTTTGACGTAGCTTTGCAGCGCGGCGACGTTCAGCGGATCGGTGGTGCTGGTCGAAGCCAGGCGGGCTCCTTCCCGGGCCGCGTTGGTGAGGGTGTTCTCCATGTAAAGTGCCCGGCCGAACTCGGCTATGCCGAAGAGAATGAGGAGCAATACCGGGAGCAGCAAGGCCATTTCCACCAGTGCGATCCCGTCTTGATTGATGCATTTTTTTCGATTGTTGGGTTTCATGACGTTGCCTTTATCGCTGCCCAAATTTGCTTGGAGGAAGAGCGGCTCGCCGCCCTTCCTCCATCGCAGGTCCATCAATCACGTCGTGGTTACGACCCGTTAAACCGACTGCGGTCCCCGGAAGGGTCAGGTGGATGAGGTACCGCAGGTTTGTTCTTCTCTCTTGGCGAGCGGTCGACTGCCGGCCTTACAGTTTGGCGGCAATCGAGTTGAAGGTGGCCGTCACGTTGGTTCCCACCAGCGACACCGCGGTAAGGGCTATGACTGCGATAAGCGCAACCATCATGGCGTATTCAACCATCGTCGCTCCCTTCTGGTTGTTCAGGAGCATCGTCTGCAATCTGATGAGCATCTGATTCATTTTTTCCATGACCTTCCTCCATAGGACCGGCGGGGTTAACCGCTAACTGCATCGCCGGTCAGTTTACTTTGCTAATTAGCATAGGACATGCCAACCCCTCATGAGGGAGACGAACCATTCCGCGGGCAGGGGCGCGGCCGCAGGCCCTCGGTGGAGTGTAGTAGCTGCAAGTAAACGACTTTATTATTTAATTTCGTTTGCGGGGCAGGCGGGGGGCGGGCTGAAGGGACGGGCGCGGCTACGGGCGGGCCGGATGGTGGTCGCTTTTGCTGCGGTGCTGGCCGGGAACGGGGGGCTGGGGAACCCCTTCCCCCCCCGTTCCCGAGGCGAAGCGTTGCCGAATTCCGGACGCACCCCCGAGTTTGGCTACTTTTTGGATAACGGTCGCCACGGGGCGGTGTGAGCCTGCGCTGCCGGGCAAGACGCGAGCGTCCGTGCGGCGCGAGGGCACCGGCCGCACAGGCGGAGTCGAGGGGGGGGAAGGGGCGGAAACGTGGTGGTTATGCGGAGGGATTTTCGGGGAGACGGTGGGAGGCGCCTCCTCTAGTTCTCTTTCTTCCTGGTGTAGAGCAGTTCATAGACGGATTTCCGCTTCACGCCGAGCATGGCGGCGGCGCTTGCGGTATTGCCATTGGCCTCCTGCAGCGCGGCGTTGATCAGGAGTTCCTGGGCTTCGCGCAGGGTCGGGAAGTGCCCCCATATCCGATCCACTTTGCTGTGCAGCGACTCCTCGTCCGAGCTCCCTTTCGCGGGCGCTTGCGGATGCGGGGAGGGGGCCGAGGCGACCGCCTTCTCGAAGGGCTCCAGCGACAGCTGTCCGGACCTGCTGCGGGGAACCGCATCGCTCACGAGCCCCTGCAGTTCCCGCACGTTGCCGGGGAAGGGGTAGCCCGCGAGCAAGGGGACCAGCTCTTTAGGGTACTCCGGGGGGGCGATGCCGAGCCCCTTGGCCTCAAGCGCGATGAAGTGGTTCAGCAGCAGGGGGAGGTCTTCGGGGCGCTCGCGCAGCGGCAGGATCTCCACGTGGTGGCCGAAGAGCCGGTAGTAGAGGTCGTTTCGGAACTTCCCTTCGGCGATCCGCTGCTTGAGGTCCCGATTGGTGGCGAGCACGAAGTGGGCGTCGGTCCTCCTGGCGAGATCCGACCCTCCCGGGTAGTACTCCCGTTCCTGGATAAGGCGCAGCAGCTTTATCTGGGAGGTCTCGTGCAGGTCGCCGATCTCGTCCAGGAAAAGGGTGCCTCCCGCGGCGCGGGCCACCAGCCCTTCCCTTTGCTGATCAGCTCCCGAGTAGGCGCCCCTTCGGTGCCCGAAAAGGACGTCGGAGAACATGTCGTCGTCCAGCCCCGCGGCATCGACGGCGACGAACTCCCCCTTGCGGCCGCTCAGGTGGTGGATCGCCCGCGCCACCAGCTCCTTTCCCACCCCGGTCTCGCCGGTGATGATGACCGGCTGGGGGGTGGGGGCCACCACCTCGATGTACTGGAACATCGCCCGCATTTTCCGGTTGCGGGTGATGATCGAGGCGAAGGCGGAGGGATGGTCCAGGTTGTCGCTCAGCAGGCGGCGCTTGAGGGACGAGATCTCCCGGGAGAGCGAGCAGACCTCGAGGGCCTTCTGCACGGTCAAAACCAGGCGCTCGCTTTTGACCGGCTTGACGAGGTAGTCGAAGGCGCCGAGCTTCATGCACTCCACCACCGTCTCGATCTCGTCGTTGGCGGTCATCACGATGACCGGAATGTGCGGGTAATCGCGCACCACGGTCGGCAACAGCTCCAATCCGGAGAGGTGCGGCATGGCGAGGTCGAGCACCATGACGGTCACCGGCTCGGCGGCCAGAAGCGGCAGCACCTGGCGGCTGTCGCTCACGGTCAGCACTTCGCCGACCCCTTTGATCTGGAGGTTGAGCTTACAGGTGGAAAGGATGTGCTCCTCGTCGTCCACCACGAGCACCTTGCGGGAATCCATGGTCAGTTTCATGTCTGGATCGCTCCTTTTTTCGGTCGGGGGGCGCACCCGGTAATCCCTAACCGGCCTGGCCGGCGGCGGGAAGGCCTACGGAGAAGGTCGTTCCCCTTCCCGGCTCGGACGAGAATTCGAGTTGTCCGCCGTGCTCCCTCACGATCGACTCGCTGATGGCCAGCCCGAGCCCGGTCCCCCCCTTGTCGAGCTTGGTGGTGAAAAACGGCTCCAGGATCCTCTGGCTCCCCTCCCGGGAAATGCCGCATCCCTCGTCCCGTACCACGATCCTGACCATGTTGTCGCTTTGGTCGAAAAGGGTGCTGAGCCAGATGCCGCGGTCGCAGCTGGGAAGGGCCTGGCAGGCGTTCATGAGCAGGTTGATGATCACCTGCCCCAACTGCTGGGCATGCCCCTTGACCGGGGGGAGCGGATCGCAAAGTTCGAGGTTGAAATGGTGGGTGTACTTGGTCAACTCGTGATTGAGCAGCGAGACGGCGGCCCGCGCCACCTGGTTCAGGTCCAGGTCGCGCTTCTCCGTGCGGCGCTCGTAGCGGGCGAAGTCCTTCAGGTTGTTCACGATGTCGTTCACCCGGCGCGACCCGTCGACGATCCCCCGCACGAGGCGCATCGAATGCTCGGCCAGCTCCCCGGAGGGTATCCCCGCCAGGTAGAGCTCCTCGTCCGGATGCTCCTCGCGGTACTCGGCGACCACCTTGAGGGTGTCGGCCAGGACCTTCTCCAGCAGCTCGGAATTGGCCATGATGAAATTGTTCGGGTTGTTTATCTCGTGTGCCACGCCCGAAACCAGCAGCCCAAGCGAGGTCATCTTGTTGGTCTCGATCAGCTTGGCCTGGATTTCGCGGGACTTTTCATCCATGCGGACCCTTTCCGTTATGTCACGCAGGGTGCAGTAGGTAACCGGCCCGTCCTGCAGGGCCATCACCTTGCCGCGCAGCGACACGACGATGGCCTCACCGTTCTTGCGTCTGCCGGCGAAATCCTGCCTCACGTCAACCACCTCGCCTATGGTGCCGATGGCGGCGGCGACGGCGGCCAGATCCTCAGGCATCACGATCTGCGCGAGCCCCCCCTCCAAAAGCTCTCTCCTGCCGTAACCGAAGGTCGACTCGGTCTTGGCGTTGAGATCGACAATGTCGCTCCCCCCGGGCCGGAAGAACAGGATGGCGTCCTCGGACTGATCGAAGATGTCGCGGAAGCGCTGTTCGCTGTCGCGCAGAGCCTGCTCCATCCTCCTGCTGGTGGTGATGTCGCGCATGATGAGGAGAAATTCCGGGCTCCCTTCGAGGAGGACCACGCTGATGGAAACCCCCATCACGAGGCTCTCGCCGTCACGGCGCCGGCAGGTGACCTCGTTGAAAGCGGGGGATGCTTGGCCGGGAAGGGCGGTGGCGGAGGCGAAGAGGTCGGCCAGGCCGGCTTCTCCCTCCGCGAAAAGCAAGGAGGCCTGGGCGCCGATCATCTCCTTGGCGCGGAAGCCGAAGACGGTTTCCGCAGCCGGGTTGAAGGTCCTGATGCTTCCCTGCGGATCGACGGTCACGATCGGCTCCACCACCTGCGCGTGGACGGCGCTGACCCGTTTCTTCTCCGACTGGGCCGCCCTCCTGAGCGGACGTACCACGAGCAACCAGAAGAGCGGCGCCGCCCATACCGTGGTCACGAAGGCGTCCACTACATTGTTGGAAGGGGTGTGGCGCTCGGGCCAGAAGGGAAAGAGCATATCCTCGCTCAAATCCGAGAGGAAGATCGTGCAGAGCAGGAGGATGTAGAGGCGCAGCGACGGCTCCACCTGCGGAGACTTCAATCGTTGCACTCTCTGCAGGTAAAGAAACCGCAACAGCGGAGCCGCGCTGCAGAGGGCGGTCAGCAAGGCGTCCACCAGGGAGTCGGTATGTGGGGCGGCATTGGGGAGGAGATGCGGCAAGAGCAGCATCATCAGGTACTCGATCATGAAGATGGCGACCAGGGTCTTGCCAAGCATGATCGCCGGGCGGCTCCCTTCCAGATCGTCCTCTTCCCCGGGGGCCACCCGCTGGAAGAACCGCCAGAGCGGGAGGGCCACGATCACCACCACGATGCCGGCGTCGACCAGGGCGCTGCGAACCACCCCTAATCCGGAAAACAACGGGTAGAGGAGTTCCATGATCGCCAGTTCGGTGACGAAGATGTAAAAAAGCAGGGGGAGAATGTCCCCGCTACCTTTTAGCAGTGCGGTGAGTCTCTGGTTCATCGAGCGTGACCCTGAAAGCGGTTGCGATAGTGAATCTCAAGGGTGTGAATCTGAGGTGCCGAGGTCAGCATGGCAAGGAGATAGGAGCCGCCTCCGTGCAGGTAATAATATAAGCCCAAGTCATTTATTACAATCTAAAGCCGGCAATACCTCGACTATGAGTTGTTGCCAATGCGCTGAGGTGCTGCGAGCCACGGTTGCCTGTGCTTTGCATCCTTTGGATGGACTTATTTTCAATAATGTTACAACAGACCACTCTATAGTACCCAAACTGCTTGGTGCCTCAATCATACCAAATCAAGTGACGCAATGAGTGTGTCGTCATCGTTTTAGATTAGCTGCCACAGCCAGTTATTCTGCTCGCTTCCTCTCTCTTTAAAAGAAGCGACCGCCGAAGCGATGCGCTTTGGGTGCCGGAAGCGGGGCAAAAGAGCTCGAGGGAAACTCGCAGGGGGGCACGCCCCTCATCGCAGCCTGGATAAGTCCTCCTCGGTTTTGTGGGCGGCCCCCTCCTGCTGCCTTTCTCTGTTCCTCGCAATTTCCCTCGTCGTCGGCCATCGCTCCACCTTCGTCACCGTCACCCCGTTTGCTTTGTCGTCAAGACTCTCTCGATTAGGCCGATAAGGTAGATGCACCTCCGCCCCGCCCATTGGTCGGGGAATTCATGTAGCTAATAGTCGGCAGCATTTTGGCGTGAGATTTGATATACAACCGTAAAATTATCTTGATCATTGCTTATGGCTACAGTTTAAGGAGTTCTCGTTGACCATTGAAGAGGCATTTGGGGTAGTCATTCGCAGACTACGGAGAGAACGAGGGCTGTCTCAGGAAAAGCTTTCTGCGACCAGCAACCTGGACAGGACCTTCATCTCGAACATCGAGGGGGGGAAACAACAGCCAAGCCTCATCTCGATCTTTGCCCTCGCCAATGCACTCTGTGTTTCTGTTTCCAATATCCTTCTCGAGGTTGAGGTGATACTCGAGATCAACCATCCACAATCACCATGCCCGGCCAAGGCTGAAATACTGAGGGTGTTCAACGACATGGCGACCTACTTGACAGATATCCAGGAAGCATACCGTGGGACGGAAACTATTCTCTTTGCCGATGACGAGGAGGCGTTGAGAGAGTTGCTGGCCCAGTTTCTGGTCGGCTGCGGGTACAACGTCCTCATGGCCAGCAATGGAGAGGAGGCGGTAGAACTTTATAAGCAACACGCCGGCAAGATCCACGTCACCATCCTGGACATGCTGATGCCGGCTCTCAATGGCATGGAGGCTTACAACCAGATCAAGCTTATGAGCCCTGACGCCCCGGTCCTGCTGGTCAGCGGCTACTATGCCGATACCAGGGGCGCTTCTTCGCTGCCTAAAATTATTCAAAAACCCTTCTCTCCCGTCGACCTGTTGAAGGAGATCAGGACCGTGCTCGACTCGTAGCCGGCCACGCCGCCTGCCGCCATCGCATCTGACCGGCCTCTTCCCTTTCCACTCTCCGTCTCCCTCTCATCTCCCACTGCCGGGGACCCCGCCACATGGTACTTCGGTAATTAACGCAATGTCGTGAAAACATTGCTAATGCAATACCTCTTGAAATGCCGATGCCTCCTGGTTTACGCTCTCATGAATTGTTGGCACTGTAAGCAAGGAGGTTGTCTGACACCATGAGATACATGCGAAGGATGTTCCCCTTCATGTTTCTGGCCGTCGCCGCGGGGTGCGCGACCATGCCGGCCGGGCCGAGTGTTAACGTGCTCCCGGCCCCCGGAAAGTCCTTCGAGCAGTTCCAGGTCGAGGACAACGCCTGCCGCCAGTGGGCCGATCGCCAGGTAGGACAGCCTGCCCAGGAAACCTACGAGAAAAACACCGCCACCGGAGCGGTCGCCGGTACCGCGCTCGGTGCCGGAGTCGGCGCCGCACTCGGGTCGGCCTCCCATCATGCCGGAACCGGAGCAGTAATTGGCGCTGCCACCGGGCTACTCTTCGGCTCCGCCATCGGGTCCGATCAGGGGACGGCGAGTGCCCGCCAGGTACAGCGGAGGTACGATAACGCTTATATGCAGTGTATGTACTCCTACGGTAACCAGATTCCCGGTGTCCGCCGGACGAAACCGAGGAAGGTTGCCCAGGCCCCGGTAGCCCCCCCTCCGCCGGTGGCTGCTCCCGCCCCGCCGCCAGTGATCTCCGCTCCTCCTGCCGTTGAGATTCCTGATCCACCCCCAGCGGTAGCGCCGGCTCCAGTTTCGCCCCCGCAGGTGGTAACGGATCCCCCGCCCCCCGTCGTGGTCGATGACGAGGTGTACTATCAGCCTGCGCCGGAAATCTACTTCAACGAGGCTCCCCAGTTCGTGTACTACCCGTCCATGAACATGTACGTGGCGGTCGGGACCCCTTACGACCTCGTCTACACCGGCAACGAGTACTACTATTTCTACGGCGGGCGCTGGTACCGGAGCCCCTACTACAACGGCCCCTGGGTCTACGCGCCCCGCAGAAGCTATCCTGCCTTCTACCGGTACCGGATCGACAACATCCGGCACTATCGGGAGGTAGAATACCGCCGCTACATGCGCAACCGGGCTGAGTACCGGGGAAGGTGGCATCGTCCCGAGTATCGCCGTGCGAAGGGAAGGCCGGAGTTCCGGGACGAGCGCCGCAGGTGACTGCAGAAGGTTAGGAATCAAATGAAAAGGGGGAAGCCGGTGCGCGGCTTCCCCCTTTTTCTGTGGAGTTCCGATTTTCTCAGGTGTTCTCGATCTCGATAACCTCGATATCAAGGACCAGGTCTTGGCCGGCCAGGTGAGGGTTGCTGTCCACTTTCACCCCCTTGTCGGTTACCACCACCGAGAACCCGTCAGGCGAGCTGGTATTCACCACTTGGCGTTGCAGTTCGCCCGGGGCTTTTCCCACTGGTGCAGTGGTGTCGAAAGAGTGGTGGGCGACTTCTCCTTTCCTGCGGCCGTACCCTTTCTCC
This sequence comes from Geomonas sp. Red32, assembly GCF_023652955.1. Classification (GTDB taxonomy): domain Bacteria; phylum Desulfobacterota; class Desulfuromonadia; order Geobacterales; family Geobacteraceae; genus Geomonas. The sequence goes on from NZ_JAKLOY010000009.1 coordinate 201,473, forward strand.
GGCGGGATGGTTACCCGCCTGGTTTCTCCCGGAGACATCCCCTCCAGAGCTTCCTCCAATCCCCTTATTACCTTGCCTGCACCCACCGTGATACGCACCGGGCCGCCACCGGCGGTCGATTCCACCGACTTGCCGTTCCTCAACGGCACTGAGTAGTGCACGAGTGCCGTGCTGCCGTACTTTATCTGAGGCATGTAGTACCTCCCGTCTTGACTAGATTAGAGGTGTTTTACCAGGGGCATAGGGATCCGCCATCTGCTCCCTTGTTCTCCTCCTGGCTGTATCCGCCGCCGGACGCTGTATCCGTCGCCGGCAGTTCCCAATCCTGAGCCGATCGCTCTCGCCGTCCTCTCCTCCCTCTTTGTCCGTTGCCTCCCGGTCTCCTTCTGCACTCATTGGCCGTCGCCGCCGCCGGGCCGGCGGGTTTCTTGGGCCGTCATTTCTGTCATTTACGGTTGACATAACGATCTTACGGCGGGAAAATGCCGCACTTCTACTGAAGGACAACGAGGTACTAGATGGCAATTGAAAAGCTGCAGAAGAGACTTCTGCAAGGGAACGAGGCGTTGGCCCGGGGGCTCGTCGAGAGCGGCTGCGTCGTCGCCGCGTCCTATCCGGGGACTCCCGCTTCCGAAATTCTCGGGTCGGTGAAGAGTTGGCAGCAAGCGGAAGCCGTGGAGATGCACGTCGAGTGGGCGGTGAATGAGAAGGTTGCCCTCGAGATCGCCTATACGGCGAGCCAGACGGGGCTGCGGGCGGCGACGGCCATGAAGCAGGTGGGGCTCAACGTGGCCAGCGATCCCCTCATGAGTGCGGCCTACCTCGGCGTCGTCGGCGGTTTCGTCGTGGTGAGCGCCGACGATCCCGGTCCCCATTCCTCCCAAACCGAACAGGACAGCCGGCTGATGGCCATGCTGGCGAAAATCCCGGTCCTCGATCCCGGCTCCCCTGAAGAGGCGCGGGAGCTCGCCGGTGTCGCTTTCGAGCTGTCCGAGCGCTTCCGGATCCCGGTTATGATCCGCCCCACCACCAGGGTCTGCCACGCCTGCCAAGACATCGAGCTTCGTCCCGTCACCCGGCTGGAGCGGACCGCCTCTTTTAAAAAGGATCCCTCTCGATGGGCGGCGACCCCGAAATTCCGCTACCAGCTGCACCTCGAACTCAACGGCAAGCTGGCTGAGATAGCCGCCTATGGGCCGACTGCTCCCCGCTGTCTCAACCCCGAGGTGAAATCCCGCCGCGCAGTGGTCGCTTCCGGCCCGGCTGCGAGCTACGCGAAGGAACTCTTTGCCGATCTCCAGCTCTGGGACAAAATGAACCTGCATCAGGTCATCCAGCCGTATCCCTTGCACTCCTCCTTCGTCGATTCTCTCCTGGCTGAATACGACGAGATACTGGTGCTGGAAGAGACGGTCGGCGTTATCGAGATGCAGATCCGCGACCGCCACAAGGTGAAGGGGAAACTGTCGGGGATGGTCCCCGAGGCGGGGGAACTCCTACCGGAAGTGGTCGAGCGGTTACTTGCCGAATTTGCCGGGCTCACCGTGCCGGTCCAGGTTGCGGTTCAGGCCCAGGGCGGAAGGCGCCCCACGCTCTGCCCTGGCTGTCCGCATCGGGCGAGCTTTTATGCCATCAAACGGGCCGCTCCTGCGGGGATCTATCCCAGCGATATCGGCTGCTACACCCTCGGGATCAATCTCGGTGGCGTGGATACCGTCCTCTGCATGGGCGCTTCCATCAGCCAGGCCGCCGGCTTCTATCAATCCTACCGGGTCACCGGTCAGCGGAAGGATATCGTCGCGACCGTCGGCGATTCCACTTTTTTCCATGCCGGGATTCCCCCGCTGATCGACGCGGTCGCCCAAGGCGCCCGCTTCGTGCTGGTCATCCTGGACAACGTCACCACTGCGATGACCGGTAACCAGCCGACCCCCGCCCACGGGAGCCCGGCTGGACGAGCTGTCCACATTGAATCGATCGTTCAAGGATGCGGCGTCGGTTTCGTGGAAACGGCCGACCCTCTGCAACTGCCGGCGTTCACCGCTTTGCTGAAGAAGGCGCTCGCCTACTCCCGGGAGCAGGGCGTAGCGGTGGTGATCGCTAAAAGCCCGTGCCTCGTCGATCGCGCGGTGCCCAAGCAGAAGCGGCGCCAGCCTACCGTTTCCAGCGCCTGCACCGGATGCCGGGTCTGTATCGACCAATTCGAGTGTCCTGCGCTGCGGTTCGAGCCGGATGGGAAACGGGTAACGGTCGATCCGATGATCTGCAGCGGGTGCGGGGTCTGTCTGGACGTCTGCGCCTTTAAGGCTATTGTGCGGGAGGAGATTCCATGAACCAGCAATTGATCATCTGTGGGGTAGGGGGGCAAGGGATCCTCTTCGTCACCCGTCTGCTGGCCGAATCCGCCATCGCCAAGGGACTCCCCGTCCTTACCAGCGAGACCCACGGGATGGCTCAGCGGGGAGGCATCGTTGTGTCTCATCTTAAAGTAGGGGCCTTCGCCAGTCCGCTGGTCCGTCCGGGGCGGGCAGACGCCCTCCTCTCCCTCAAGCCGGAAACCGTGGCACTCCACCTCCATTTCCTCAAGGAGGGAGGTGCCGTCGCGGCCAATGCGCAACAGTCGCTGGCGGACGTGGCCGGGCATCCTGTTTCCCTCATCGATGCCGATTCACTGGCACTGGCTCTGGGGGATCCGCAGGCCGTCAACCTCATCGTGTTGGGGCGCGCCCTGGCGGATTCCGGCACACTTTTCTGCACTGCCGAGGAGGTGGAGGCGGTAATCCGGCGCAAGATGGCCGGCAAAGACAAGCAACTCGCGCGCGCGCTGGCGGCCTTCCGGGCCGGGTTGGAGGCGGGCGGCAAGGAGGATGGAGCATGCTGACCCGGTTTCCCGCCAAGGCTTCTCCCGCCGATCTCGAGGCCTTTCAGTTGGCCGGTCTTCGGTGGACGGTGCGTCACGCCTGGGACAATTCTTCTTTTTACCGGCAACGCTTGGAGGAGGCCGGCGTGACCCCGGACTGTATCGGCTCACTCGACGACCTGCGGCGTCTTCCCTTTTTGACCGCCCAGGATCTTGCCGATGGTTACCCCTTTGCGCTGCGCTCGGTTCCTTTCGCTGATCTGGTCCGCATCCATGCCTCCTCCGGAACCACCGGCAAGAGGAAGGTCCTCTGCTATACCCAAAAAGACATCGACGACTGGCAGACGATGTTTGCCCGCTGCTATGAACTCGCCGGGCTGACTCGGGAGGACCGGGTGCAGATCGCGGTAGGCTACGGCCTCTGGACAGCAGGGGTCGGGTTCCAGCAAGCCTGCGAGCGTTTCGGTGCGCTGGCTATACCGGTTGGCCCCGGAAATCTCGATATCCAGACCGGCCTGATGATCGACCTCCAGAGTACTGTGTTTTGCTGCACTGCCTCTATGGGCCTTCTCCTTGCCGAGTCCGTTCACAACCGTGGACTCAAGGACAAGCTCAACCTCAAAAAGATCATTCTTGGGGCAGAGCGAAGTTCCAGCGCGATGCTGGCCACCATGAGGGAATGCCTCGGGGTCTCGGATATCTACGACATCACCGGCCTCACCGAGGTCTACGGACCTGGTACCGGTCTCTCCTGTGGCCATGGAAGCGCCATTCATTACTGGGCCGACCACTACATCCTCGAGATCCTCGATCCCAACACCCTTCAGCCCGTCGCTCCCGGCGAGGTCGGCGAGATGGTCTATACCACTCTCGGCAAGGAAGGAGCGCCCCTCATCCGCTACCGATCCCGCGACCTTACTCGCCTCATCGAAGGAACCTGCTCCTGCGGCTGCACGCTTCCCCGCCATGACCGAATCCTCGGACGCTCGGATGACGTCGTCATCTTCCGAGGAGTTAACATCTATCCCGGCCAGGTCGACGAAGTGTTGAACGGCATCGAGGGGATTGGCAGCGAGTATCAGGTTCACCTCGGCCATAATGCCGAAGGGCGGGACTATATGGTGGTGAAGGTCGAGCGTGCAAAAGTTCCCTGTGGCATCGGCGATGAGCAGATCCAGAAGCGGATCCGATCCGGGATCAAGCATACCCTGCTGGTTTCCTGTGACGTCGAGATGGTCTACCACGGAACCATGCCCCGCTCCGAGCGGAAGACCAAGAGGATATTCGACGACCGGAAATTCGAGTAGCCGGGATGTAAAATAATTCACAGTTCGTTTTTTTGCCGATCCTCTGTAAACCCTTGACAGTAGTAGTGAAATACCTGACAGGGTGCTGGCGGGGTGAAATTGTTGCCTTTCCTGTCTTGGACGCGTCTTTATTTCTGCCACCCTAAGTAGATTAAATCGTTGAAATAATTTTCTCCTATTTTGGGCACGGAGTTTGGAAGTGTGATGGTCGTGCACCGCGATCACCGAACGTGCAGGGAGGAAACGGCGATGAGAGAATATAACCTGATCAACAGATGCCTCGTCATCCTCAAGGGTTCCAGGATTGATGTCATGACCAAGCTCAGGATCGAGAACCTGCTGATCGGAATCAAGATGCTTCTCCTCGCCGAAGTCCTCGAAGAGAGCATTGCACCCGACCTCGAGGAGCTTTCCGAGAAGGTCACTGCCGTCTGCAACGGCGGTACCGCGGAAGGCGTCTCCGGCCTCCTCGAGTACGTCCGCAAGCTCCGCAGCTCCATGGCCGACTGCCTCGATCTCGGCTGCTGATTTAACCTCTCCTCTACCCCCTGGCCGGCGCTGCTTCCTGCGGCGCCGTTTTTTTTGTTGCCGTCGGCCTCCACCTGCCGGGCCTCCTGCCCTGATGTAAAAAAAATCACAGTTCCTTTTTTTACTTCCACTAACTAACTCCTCGAATTCACGGCGGTTGGCCAGGGACGGGGAATTGGGTGGAAAAAAGGGGACATTGGCCACTGCGAGTCTGGAGGGAGGCTGTCGGTACTAACCCCTTGAAATGACACAAAGTGAGGATGGTATGAACTTGGCACGGAGATTGGATATAGAAGGGCGTGCCTAGGAACTCCCTCAGGAGGTGCCATCATGAAAGAATTCACGATCATTAACAGGTGTCTCGGCCTGCTCAAATCTTCGAAGATCGACATCCTGACCAAGCTTAGGATGGAAAATCTGCTGATCGGTATCAAGGTCCTCCTGTTGGTGGACGTCGATGAAAAGGCTGCTACCGGGGATCTCGAGGAGCTTTACTGCCACGTCAACGAAGTCTGCACCGGTAACTGCTTGGAAGGTACCAACGGCCTTGTTGACCATGTCCGTAAGATGCAGAGCCGCATGCTCGCCTGCCTCGATCTCAACTGCTGAGCTCCAGAAGACCATCGCCCCTCAGTGCCGGCACCGTCTTTAAGTGGTGCCGGCATTTTTTGTGGAGCATCTAATCACTGGCATCCATTTTCATATTGGCCGTACTGGCTGTGAGGGAGTACAATTGGTAGTAAGAAAGTCTGAAAGGAGGCGCCACATGGCACACAAAGTCAATAACGCTTTGATACTGTTCGGAGGTAGCGTCGTTGGTGCCGGCTTGGCTCTGCTGTTTGCTCCCTGCTCCGGGGCTAAAAGCCGCAAGCGCATCGTCCGCTTCAGCAAGTCCATGACCAACACGGGTGAGAAGATGGTGCAGGGATTCAATGACAGCGTGTCTGATTTAGCCGGAAGCATGACCAGTATGGGGAAAAAGGTGACCAGCATGATGCATCGCTGACCTTCCCGGCATCCGTAAAATCCCGCAAGGCCCGCCGCGACCCGTTCGCGCTGGGCCTTGCCTTTTCAAACCGCGATTCACCCAAACCGGATCAGCACGGCCCCGGCCACAATTACAGAGGCGGAGACGAGTCTCATCATCCCGCAGGTTTCCCTCAGCCAAACGATCCCTACCAGCACACCCACCATAATGCTCACCTGTCGTACCGGTACTGCATATCCAACAGGCGAGAGGTTCAAACCATAGCGGAAGGTGAGAAAAGAAGCCATTACCACCGGTCCGCTCCAAAGAATTGGTTTCCAGTTCTCGCGCAATTCGGCGGCGATGAGGCTCCGATATTTGGGCCGAGCAAGATTGGCAGTCATCAAAAGCAGCATTGAGAGTATCAGGAAGTAGGTGAAATGGATGGGAGGATAGTGGGTTACGCCGGTCTTTTCGGCAATGGAACCGACGGAGTAGATAAATCCAGCCGAGAGGGCAGCCCGGGTGGAAGGGCTTCTAAGGTCGCTGAAAGGCCTGGTCAGTTCCGAAAGGGAAGGGTGGCGCATTTGGAGAGAGAAGGTCCCCAAGATGACCAGCACAATTCCCGCGGCCCCCAATAGGGAGGTCTTTTCACCTAAGAGAAGCATTCCCCAGATTGGGACATAGATCATGGAAGTTTGCGAGAGAGGGTAGATCAGTGATAGGTCTCCATCTCGGTAGGCGCGTCCATTCAGCAGATGATATAAGACGTAGGCGACAGCACCGATGACGACCATGAGGAGGGTGCCGGGCTCTGGCCAGTGAAACTGCTCTGGCGCAAAGGGCAGTGTCAGGGTGAACAGGGTAGATGACATGAGGAACATCCACCATATGAATACCGTCTTGTGGTGGCTCTGCTTAACGAGGAGATTCCAGATGGCATGCATCACGGCAGAGATGATGATCAGGGTGAAAGCGAGATTTGACATCGCCGCAGTATAGCCAACTCGATCCCCGGTGTCAGTTCAATGTTGCCTGAGCCAGTAAGAGGGGTCCCGCCTCCCTTTGGCGAGGGCACTCTGCTAACCTCCCGATGTTCCGCAGATTTCGGGCTGGGTGCAAGAAAAAAACACATTCCTGATAATTTATTGTTGACTCTCAAGGCCTGTTTGTGTAGATTGCTGAGTCTGTCGCAGCGAGCGGCGGTCTTGGTCTTTGAAAACTAAATAGTAGACGAATCACATTGTGGGTCTATTTAAGTCAGTTGTTTTTGTTAAACAGAATCGAGCTTTCGGTTTTCATTTTAAACTGGAGAGTTTGATCCTGGCTCAGAA